>UCHD01000050.1 GCA_900472175.1 Hyphomicrobiales bacterium
AAAGCGAGTCTGAATAGGGCGCTTTAGTCAGTAGTGTTAGACGCGAAACCGTGTGATCTACCCATGGGCAGGTTGAAGCTGTGGTAACACACAGTGGAGGACCGAACCGGTTGACGTTGAAAAGTCTTCGGATGACCTGTGGGTAGGGGTGAAAGGCCAATCAAACTCGGAAATAGCTCGTACTCCCCGAAATGCATTTAGGTGCAGCGCTGATAATAGTTATATAGAGGTAGAGCTACTGATTGGATGCGGGGGCTTCACCGCCTACCAATTCCTGACAAACTCCGAATGCTATATAATGTTTTACAGCAGTGAGGGCTTGGGTGCTAAGGTCCAAGTCCGAGAGGGAAAGAACCCAGACCATCAGCTAAGGTCCCCAAATATATGCTAAGTTGAAAGAACGAGGTTTGTCTGCCCAGACAGCTAGGATGTTGGCTTGGAAGCAGCCATTCATTTAAAGAGTGCGTAACAGCTCACTAGTCGAGCGGACGAGCATGGATAATAATCGGGCATAAGCATATTACCGAAGCTATGGATTTTGCAGCAATGCAAAGTGGTAGGGGAGCATTCTGACAGGGCTGAAGGTATCTCGTAAGGGGTGCTGGACCGGTCAGAAAAGAAAATGTAGGCATAAGTAACGATAATGCGGGCGAGAAACCCGCACACCGAAAAACTAAGGTTTCCACAGCTATGCTAATCAGCTGTGGGTTAGTCTGGACCTAAGGCGAACCCGAAAGGGACAGTCGATGGCCAACGGGTTAATATTCCCGTACTTCTTATTGCTGTGATGGGGTGACGGAGTGATGAAAGCGCCGCGAACTGACGGAATAGTTCGTTAAAGCACCTAGCTATAGGCTCTCTAGGCAAATCCGGAGAGTTTGGTGAAATGCGATAGTACTCGGAGTCTTCGGACAAAGAGATAGTGCGCCTAAGGGCTTCCAAGAAAAACCTCTAAACTTCAGGCAGTAAGAACCAGTACCGTAAACCGACACAGGTAGTTGAGGAGAGAATCCTAAGGTGCTCGAGAGATTCATGGCTAAGGAATTAGGCAAAATAGACCTGTAACTTCGGGAGAAAGGTCGCCCCGAGCAATCGGGGCCGCAGTGAAGAGGTCCAGGCGACTGTTTATCAAAAACA
>UCHD01000048.1 GCA_900472175.1 Hyphomicrobiales bacterium
ATTCCCGAATACAATGTCGTTGCCATCCCCGACGAGGTGCCGGATGAGATCGCCGCGATCTTCGACCCGTTCGGCAATGCCGTGCATACCGCACTCTCCTTCGATCTGGTGGGCGAGGATGTGCTTGTCACTGGCGCCGGCCCGATCGGCATCATGGGCGCGATGGTTGCCAAGCGCTCCGGCGCGCGCAAGGTCGTCATCACGGATATCAATCCAGTGCGGCTGGCGCTGGCCGAAAAGATGGGCATCGATTATGTCGTCGATGCGTCGAAGGAAAACCTCGCCGACGTGATGAAGCGGATCGGCATGACCGAGGGCTTCGATGTCGGGCTGGAAATGTCGGGCGCGGCCCCCGCCTTCCGCGACATGATCGACAAGATGAACAATGGCGGCAAGATCGCCATCCTCGGCATTGCGCCCACAGGCTTCGAGATCGACTGGAACAAGGTGATCTTCAAGATGCTCAACCTCAAAGGCATCTATGGCCGCGAGATGTTTGAGACCTGGTACAAGATGATCGCCTTCGTCCAAGGCGGCCTCGACCTGTCGCCGATCATCACCCACCGCATCGGCATCGACGATTTTCGCGACGGCTTCGAGGCCATGCGGTCCGGAAACTCCGGAAAGGTCGTCATGGACTGGTGAAGGCGGGCGAGGGCAGACGGACAAGGTTAATTGGGAACGGCCGGGCGGCGGGGAGATCGGAATGTCAATTCAATCTGGCGAGAAATCCTCCCCGCCGAGGCGCTCCGAATGATGAACATCGCGCCGTCTGCCGACCCACAGGAAAACTGGAACCGCCGGATGCTGACCCTGGCGCTCCCCATCATCCTCGCCAACCTGGCGCAGCCGATCCTGTCATTGGTCGACACGATGGTGGCGGGACATCTGCCGGGTTCGTCCTATCTCGGCGGCGTCGCCCTCGCCGGGGTGCTGTTCAATTTCCTGTTCTGGAGTTTCAGCTTCCTGCGGATGGCGACAACGGGTCTGGTTTCGCAGGCCTGGGGTGCCAACGATAGCGCCCTCATGCGCCTGCATCTGCTCAGAGCGCTTCTCATTGCCGCCGCTGGCGGGGCAAGCATCATTATCCTGCAAAAGCCGATCATCGAGATTGGCTTGGGATTTCTCGGCGGCAGCGCGGCCGTCTATGAAAGCGCCTCGGCTTACGCCTACGCCCGAATCTGGTCAGCCCCCGCCGCCCTTGGAAATTTCGTCCTGCTCGGCTACCTCCTGGGTCGCCAGCGGGTGATCGTTTCACTCGCCTTGCAGGTCGCGCTGAATGTGATCAATCTCGTTGCAACACTGACGCTGGTCTTCGTTTTCGATTGGGGGGTCGCCGGCATTGGGGCGGGCACGGCACTGGCGGAATGGGCCGCCTTCATTGCCGGGCTTGTGATCGTCAAGCCTTTTGGCGCACGCCCGGCGCTGGCATTGCGGGATCTGCTGGACAGGCTGGCGTTTCAACGATTGATCGCCGTCAACCGCGACATATTCCTGCGCAGCCTGTTTCTGCTGATCTGCTTCGGCTGGTTTGCCCGCAGCGGTGCTGCAGAGGGCGACGCGATTCTGGCCGCCAACGCCGTCCTTCTCAATCTCCACGGCATCACGTCATACGGGTTGGATGGATTTGCCCATGCCACCGAAACCCTCGTCGGTTCCGTCATCGGCGCGCGGCGCAGGGACGCTCTTGCCCGCGTGATCAAGGCCGCCTTCCTGTGGTCGGGCCTGGTCGCACTGTTGTTTTCGCTTTGTTATGCGTTCGCCGGTCCGTCGATCATAGCGCTTCTAACCAACCAGGAGGATGTGCGTACGGCCGCCGTCGCGTTCCTTCCCTATCTGGTCGTATTGCCGGTCGTCTCGGTGACAAGCTACATGCTCGACGGCGTTTTCATCGGCGCAATGCGCACAAGGGAATTGCGAAACAGCATGTTCATCTCGACCGTGATCTTCCTTGTGACGGCCTATGTACTGCAGCAGATCTGGGGCAATCATGGATTGTGGGCCGCAATGATGGTGCTGATGCTCGCCCGCGCCGCAACGCTGGGGTTTAGCCTGAAGCGCAGGGATTTTGTTGACGCGTAAGCCCTGGCCGGCATTTTTAGCATAGCGGATAGGGACCAATGGCGCGAGACATCGCTCGAGGGCATCATGGTTCAACTATTTCAGACCCGCGTGTGGCGCCACAGGTCTGCACACGCCCAGTCCAAGCAATGAGCGCCCCGATTAAAAAGCTGATAACGTAGCCAGGCTTTAGGTAACCGGCGTAGAGGAAGTCCAAGAACAGCCCGTTCCAACAATGATGAGTGCAAGTATTAAGCCGGCCTTTCGAAACACAGCGCGGTCATTGAAGCCCACGATCAATGCGGCTGAAGCCAAAGCAAACGTCGCATGAGAGGCGCCTGTCCCCACGCTCCAAGGAGCTTCCACCCCCAAAGGGCTTAATCGGGTACCGATACCACCTCCGACGAACCAAATCGTATCTTTGCGATTACCGA
>UCHD01000021.1 GCA_900472175.1 Hyphomicrobiales bacterium
GCAGCGGATGGGGGGCGACCTCCGCGAACACGAAAGGCAATTGTGTCTGCCGCAAATCACCCCACCCCGCCGCTTCGCTCTGCTCCCCCCTCAAGCGGCAGATTATCCCCCACTGGTAATTTCAACCCATTTCCGCCATATACAGCGCAACAAACGCAGGAAATGAACGTCATGAACACAACGGTCGAATTCGCAAGGATGAACGGGCTTGGCAACAAGATCCTGGTCGTCGACATGCGCGGCCGCAAGGACAAGGTGACGCCGCAGGCGGCGATTGCGCTCAATGCCGATCCGGCCACGCAATTCGACCAGATCATGGCGATCCACGATCCGAAGGCCGAAGGCACCGACGCCTGGATCGACATCCTCAATTCCGACGGTTCGAAGGCGCAGGCCTGCGGCAACGGTACGCGCTGCGTCGTCCAGGCGCTGGCTGCGGAGACGGGCAAGAAGGCCTTCACCTTTCAGACCGTCGCCGGCATCCTGAATGCGCAGGAACATGCCGACGGAACGATCTCGGTCGATATGGGTACGCCGGTGTTCGAATGGGACAAGATTCCACTGTCGGAAGAATTCTACGATACCAGCCGCATCGAGCTGCAGATCGGCCCGATCGATGACCCGGTCCTGCATTCGCCCTCTGTCATGTCGATGGGCAATCCGCATGCGATCTTCTGGGTCGATCGCGACGTCATGTCCTTCGACCTCGAACGTTTCGGCCCGCTGCTCGAAAACCACCCGATGTTTCCCGAGCGCGCCAATATCACGCTGGCGCAGGTCACTTCGCCCACGTCGCTGACGACCCGCACCTGGGAACGTGGCGCCGGCCTGACGCTGGCCTGCGGTTCCGCTGCCTGTTCCGCCGCCGTCTCGGCTGCCCGCACGGGTCGTACAGGCCGTAATGTCGAGATCAAGGTCGCCAGCGCCACCCCGCCTGGCATCCTCACCATCGAATGGCGCGAGCGCGACGATCACGTCGTCATGACCGGCCCCGCCGAGTGGGAATGGTCGGGCAGCGTCGATCCCGCTACCGGCCTCTGGTCGCGTGAGGACGAGCCGCAGACGGGAAGCGCAGCACTTTGAGCGGCGTCGATGTCATAACCTTCGGCTGCCGTCTCAACACCTATGAATCCGAAGTGATGCGAGCGGAAGCCGAGAAGGCAGGGCTGAACAACGCCATTCTCGTCAATACCTGCGCCGTCACCGGCGAGGCCGTGCGTCAGGCCCGCCAGGCGATCCGCCGCGCCCGCCGCGAAAATCCGCATGCCCGCATCATCGTCACCGGCTGTGCGGCCCAAACGGAAAAGCAGGCCTTTGCCGGAATGCCGGAGGTCGATGCCGTGCTCGGCAATGAGGAAAAGCTGAAAAGCGCCTCCTACCGGTCACTGCCCGATTTCGGCGTCTCGGCCGAGGAAAAGCTGCGCGTCAACGACATTTTTAGCGTACGCGAGACCGCTCCTCAAATGGTCAAGCTGATAGAAGGCCATGTGCGCGCCTTCATCCAGGTGCAGAACGGCTGCGATCACCGTTGTACCTTCTGCATCATCCCCTATGGCCGTGGCAATTCTCGCTCGGTCCCAATGGGCGCCGTCGTCGATCAGGCGCGAAAGCTGGCGGACGGCGGCTACCGCGAGATCGTGCTGACCGGCGTCGACGCAACCAGCTATGGCGGCGACCTGCCGGGCGCCCCGACCCTCGGCCTGCTTGCCAAGACGCTTCTGAAGCAGGTGCCGGAGCTCCTGCGCCTGCGGCTTTCCTCGATTGACAGCATCGAGGCCGACAGCCACCTGATGGACCTGATCGCCGACGAGCCACGCTTCATGCCGCATTTGCACCTGTCGCTGCAACATGGCGACGACATGATCCTGAAGCGGATGAAGCGGCGGCATAGCCGCATGGACGCGCTCCGCTTCATCGAAGATGTGCGCCGTTTGCGGCCGGAAACGAGCTTTGGCGCCGACATGATTGCCGGCTTCCCCACCGAGACCGAAGAGATGTTTGCCAATGCGATGCGGCTGGCCGAAGAGGCCAATATCGCCCATCTGCATGTGTTTCCCTATTCGCCGCGCGAAGGCACGCCTGCCGCCCGCATGCCGCAGCTCGACCGCGCCCTGGTGAAAGAACGGGCCGCCCGGCTGCGCGCCACTGGACTTCAGCTGCATCAGGCCCATCTTGACAGCATGATCGGAACGCAGCAAAGCCTGCTCGTCGAGAACAATGGCTTGGCACATACGGAAAATTTCACGCTTGCCGCCGTCCCCGGCCTGACGCCGCGCGCTATCGTGCAGGCTGTCATCACCGGTCACAACGGCAAGCATCTCGACATGCAACTGACGGCTGCCAACGCGGCCTGAGTTTACGGAATTCAAATGGCGCTCAGCTTTCTGAAAAAGGTCTTTACCTTCGGCAAGGACAAGCCGGCCGAAGACGAGCCGACTGCGGCGCCGGCAGCCGATGCCGTCATGGACCAAGCGGAATCGACGTTCAGCCCCGATGAGGCCCGCGCGGTCGAAGCCGAGCTTGAGCCCCGCACCGAAGACCTGCCGCTGGCCGCCGATCCGGTGCTGCCGGAAGAAATGGATACCGCTGGCGGCCCCTCCGCCGACAGCGCCGATGCGCCGGAATTTCAGGCCGCGGACGAAACCTCTGCTGCAGAGGTGGACGATACACCGGCCATTCTGCCTGCTGCCGAAGAGATCGGCGATGTCGGCCTTGTCCCGCTACCGCTGCTGGAGGCGGAAGCCGAAGCGGCTGAGACAGTGGAAACCTCGACACCCCCCTCTGTCCCTTCGGGACATCTCCCCCACAAGGGGGGAGATCAGATTGAGGCTGACGCTCTTTCCGCTCAAGATCGTCTTTCAGATGAAGCGCCGGAGCCAACCCCGGGTCCAATCTCCCCACCTGTGGGGGAGATGTCGGCGCAGCCGACAGAGGGGGGCGAACGTTCCGCGCTCTCGAACGCCGACGACGTTACCGAAATCGCACCACCAGCAACCTCTACCCTTGAAGGGGAAATGTCAGCCGAGGCAGAGACGGATGAATCCTCTCCGGTCTCAGACACGCCGGCTGAAGCCCCCATCCTCCCCAAGGGCTTTGCCACCGGCCGCGCCATCGAGCCCGAACCGGAAGCCCCGAAACAGAAGCTCACCTGGTTCCAGCGCCTGCGCCAGGGCCTTGCCCGCACATCGTCGCAGCTGACCGGACAGATCACCGCCCTCTTCACCAAGCGCAAGCTGGATGACGAGACGCTGCAGGATCTGGAAGACCTGTTGATCCAGGCCGATCTCGGCGTCGAGACGGCACTGCGCGTCACCGATACGCTCGCCTCCGAACGCTACGGCAAGGACGTCAGCGGTGAAGACGTTTCCCGCATCATGGCAGCCGAAATCACCAAGGTTCTGGCGCCCGTCGCCAAGCCGCTCCAGCTCGACCTCAACCATAAACCGCACGTCATTCTCGTCGTCGGCGTCAACGGCACCGGCAAGACCACCACCATCGGCAAGCTGGCGGCAAAGCTCTCCGGTGCCGGGCTGAAGGTCATGCTGGCTGCCGGCGACACCTTCCGGGCGGCCGCCATCGAACAGCTTAAAATTTGGGCCGAGCGTACCAAATCCGATATCGTCTCCTCGAAACTCGGCGCCGATGCCTCCGGGCTGGCTTACGAGGCTTTCGAACAGGCGCGTTTGAAGAAGAGCGACGTCTTGATCATCGACACGGCCGGCCGCCTGCAGAACCGCACGGAACTGATGGCCGAGCTGGAAAAGATCGTCCGCGTGCTCGGCAAACTCGATCCCGATGCGCCGCACACGGTGCTGCAGACGCTCGATGCCACGACCGGTCAGAATGCGCTCAATCAGGTCGAGATCTTCCGCAATGTCGCTGGAGTCAACGGCCTGATCATGACCAAGCTCGATGGCACGGCGCGCGGCGGCATCCTCGTCGCCATTTCCGCCAAGCACAAGCTGCCGGTCTATTTCATCGGCGTTGGCGAGGGCGTGGACGATCTGGAACCGTTCGAGGCCGAGGATTTTGCCGAGGCCATCGCCGGAATTCCCCATTGACCCGGTTTTGCCTTTTTGCTGATGTTATTGAGATTAACCTCTGCCTGGATCCTCGGGCTTGACCCGAGGATCCAGGCAGAGGGCTGAGATGCCGACGAACATACGTCGCACTGCGGATGGATCCTCGGGTCAAGCCCGAGGATGACGACGAGAAAGACGGCCCTCACATCGGGCATGCACCACAATCGCTTTAAGGACGTTCCTATGTCATCGATCGAGGCGGTCAAGCCGCGCAAGGAAATCAGCCCGCTTCTGAAAATGGTGCTGGAGCTTGGGCCACTGGTGGTCTTCTTCTTCGCCAATTCGCGCGGCGAATGGCTGGCACGCGAGTTTCCGGCGCTGACCGAACTGGGTGGCCCGATCTTCATCGCCACAGGCCTGTTCATGGCCGCGACCGCGATCGCGCTGACCGCCTCCTGGATCCTCACGCGCACGCTGCCGATGATGCCGCTGATTTCCGGCATTGTCGTCTTCATCATGGGCGCATTCACCCTCTGGCTGCAGAACGACACGTTCATCAAGATCAAGCCGACAATCATCAATTCGCTGTTCGGCGTCATCCTGCTCGGCGGACTGCTGTTCGGAAAATCGCTGCTTGGTTATGTCTTCCACAGTGCCTTCAAGCTCGACGAGGAAGGCTGGCGCAAGCTAACCATCCGCTGGGGCATCTTCTTCCTGGTCCTGGCCGCGCTGAATGAAGTCGTCTGGCGTAATTTTTCGACCGATTTCTGGGTCGCCTTCAAGGTCTGGGGCACGATGCCGATCACCGTGCTGTTCACCCTGTCGCAGATGCCCATCATCATGAAGCATTCGCTGGATCAGGATACCCAGAAGTGACGGCAGTACCGGCCGAAAACCGTTCGCCGCGTGCCGCCACCTTCTGGCTTGCCGCCTGCGCCGCTGTTCTCATCGCGCAAATCGTCATCGAATACTGGATGGGCCGCACGCCGATCTGTACCTGCGGCTACATCAAGCTGTTCGAGCCAACGGCCAATGGCCCCGGCAATTCGCAGCATCTGGCCGATTGGTACACCCCGTCGCACATCATCCACGGTTTCCTGTTCTATGGGCTGGCGCATCTGATCCTGCGCGGCAAGCCCCTCGCAGCCAAGCTGCTCCTAGCGCTGGTGATCGAATCCGGCTGGGAAATCCTTGAAAACTCCCCGATCATCATCGATCGCTATCGCACCGCCACCATCTCGCTCGATTACTACGGCGACAGCATCCTGAACTCGGCGATGGACACGGTGTTCATGGCGCTGGGCTTCTTCTTCGCCCGGCGCGCACCGATCGCCGTCACGGTCGCGATCGCCATCGTCTTCGAGATTTTCACCGGCTGGCTGATCCGCGATAATCTGGCGCTCAACGTCCTCATGCTGGTCTATCCGCTGGACGCGGTGAAGGCGTGGCAGGGGGCGATTTGACGGGGTCGCCGGGACTGAAAGGAAATATTTCCCCGCACCCACTGCAGTTGAACCTTTGGATTGCGTGAGCGCGTCACGATCTCCCTCTTCTCCCCCGTGGGGAGAAGTGCCGAACGCAGTGAGGCGATGAGGGGGCGGGAGTTAGCTGGAGCCATACGACGAAGGTGCCTTCGGCCCCCCTCATCCGGCCCTGCGGGCCACCT
This sequence comes from Hyphomicrobiales bacterium, assembly GCA_900472175.1. Classification (GTDB taxonomy): domain Bacteria; phylum Pseudomonadota; class Alphaproteobacteria; order Rhizobiales; family Rhizobiaceae; genus Pararhizobium. Next base: position 5,689 of record UCHD01000021.1, read on the forward strand.
TCTCCCCGCCGGGGAGAAGACAACCGAGCCGCAACCCTACTTCCCGGCCACAGCCTTTTCGATCGCCGGGAAAAGACCTTCCTTCAAACTGCGGTCGTCAAACGGCCCGACACGCTTATAGACGATCGTTCCCGAAGCATCGACGAGATAGGATTCCGGGATACCGTAGACGCCCCAGTCGATCGCCGCCTTGCCGCGCGGATCGACACCGACCGCAGCGAAGGGATTGCCGAGTTCACCGAGGAACCGCAGCGCATTCTCGGTCTGGTCCTTGTAGTTGATCCCCACCACCGTCAGCCGTGGGTCCTTGGCAAGTTCCAGGATGATCGGATTTTCCTCGCGGCACGGCACGCACCAGGATGCCCAGACGTTGACCAGCGTCAGCTTGCCCTTGATGGCCGCATCAGTCAGCGGCGGCATCGCGGCCCCCTTGAATGTCGCCCCTTCAAGCGGCGGCATGTCCAGAGCCGGCGCCTTGGTGCCGATCAATGCAGAAGGAATTTCACTGATGTCCCGGCCGGACCCGAGCTGGCTCCAGAAGATCGCCGCAAGTCCGGCAAAGATCAACAGCGGCAGCAGCGCGAGGACGATGCGCACCTTGGCCGGCCGGCTGGCTTCAGGCGTGGTCGGTGTCTCAAGGCTCATGGTACGTCTCCGGCCTGCGCCGAGCGGCGGCGGATACCGGCCGATTCCAGCGCCCGCAATTCGCGGCGGCGGGCACGCCCGTCCGTCCAGACCCAGAGAACGAGCGCACACACGGTAATGGTGGCAATGCCATAACTGGCAAGAACATAGGCGGTGTGGGTCATCATCGGCTCAAGCCTCCCGGCCAGCACTGCGAGCCGCCTGGCGGCGCATCGAGGTCACCCGGCGGCGCCAGATCTCGTTGCGCATCGCGGCGATATGCAGGGTGAAGAACAGCATGGTGAAGGCAACCGCCATCACCAGAAGCGGCCGCAGGAATTCCGGATCGATTGCCGAACCGCCGAGCCTCAGCACGCTTGCCGGCTGGTGCAGCGTGTTCCACCATTCGACCGAAAACTTGATGATCGGAATATTCACGAAGCCGACGAGGATCAACACGGCCGAGACCTTGGCCGCCTTGCCGGGTTCATCCATGGCGCGATTGAGCGCCATCAGCCCGAGATACATCAGAAACAGCACGAAGACCGAGGTCAGCCGCGCATCCCAGACCCACCATGTGCCCCACATCGGCTTGCCCCAGAGCGAGCCGGTCACCAGCGCCAGAAAGGTAAAGGACGCACCGATCGGCGCGGCGGCCCGGGCCGCAACATCGGCCAACGGATGACGCCAGACCAGCGTGCCGAGCGCCGAAAGCGCCATCACCGAGTAGCACATCATCGACAGCCAGGCAGCCGGCACATGCACATACATGATACGCACCGTCTCGCCCTGCTGATAGTCGCCTTCGGTGGTGAAGGACAGATACAGCCCCACGGCAAACAAAAGCACCGTCAATCCGGCAAACCACGGCAGGACACGTGCCGCCAAGGCCAGGAACCGGGTGGGATTGGCAAGATCGCTGAATTTTCGAATGGCCAGACTGTTTTCGCTCATGATGGTTCTTTAACGTGCAACGCGCTTCTCTTCAATGAAGGGACAGCAATCACATTTGCGTCAGAGCGTCACGCGTTCAAAGGACGCGTGACGCTTGTCAATCCGACGCAGACCGCAGCGCCAGGGCCGCCGCCAAGGGGCCGATGACCGCAAAGAACAGCGTGATGGCAATCAGGATCAAAAGGGGCGGCAGGAATGGCGCCGGATCCTGAACGGCGGCATAGGCGGCACTGACGCCGAAGATCAGCACCGGGATCGCCAGCGGCAGGACAAGGATAGACACCAGCAGCCCGCCGCGTGGCAGGGTGACTGCCACGGCAGCGCCGGTCGCGCCGATGAAGGTGATGGCAGGGGTCCCGACCAGAAGCGTCAGCATGGTTGCGCCGATCGCCACTTCGCTCATGTTCATGAACAACCCGAGCAGCGGCGCTGCAATCACCAGCGGCAGGCCGGTCGCCGTCCAGTGCGCCAGGCATTTCACCAGAACCGTCAGCACCAGCGGCGCCTCCTGCATCAGCATCAGATCCAGAGACCCATCCTCGCGCTCTGCCTGAAAGAGCCGGTCAAGACCGAGAAGAGATGCAAGCAGCGCACCAATCCACAGGATCGCCGGGCCGATGCGCGACAGAAGATTGAGATCAGGGCCGACGGCGAAGGGCACCACGGCAACAACGGTCATGAAGAACAAGACGCCGATCAGCGCGCCGCCGCCGGCGCGCATGGAGAGTTTGAGGTCACGCAGGAAGAGGGAGATCATGCACAGGCTCCCGTCGTGCGGAGAGTTTTACCCCCCTCTGTCGGCGATGCCGACATCTCCCCCACAAGGGGGGAGATCAGCCGCCGCACATCTGCGCTCCTGACTGGAAGCAAACGGTTAACGAGGGAAAAGAATGATCTCCCCCCTTGTGGGGGAGATGTCACGCAGTGACAGAGGGGGGTGATTACGGCGCACACTGGCATCAAACCACTTCCCCCACTCCAGCAAACCCCGTCATCCGCAGTTCCCGTGCCGACACTCCCAGCGGCTGATGCGTCGCCGCAATTACAATGCCGCCCGCACTGAGATGCCGCTCCACCAACCCTGCAAACAGCCGGTCCGCCGCCGCATCGAGTGCCGCCGTCGGTTCGTCGAGAATCCAGACCGGGCGATAGGCGACCAGCAGCTTGGCCATGGCCATGCGCCGTTGCTGCCCGGCCGAGAGATATCCGAAGGGCAGATGTGAAATTCCGCCAAGGCCGAGTGCTTCCGTCGCCTCTTCGATGCCGATGCCGGAACCGCCCACCGAATCACCCATGAAGGATTTCCAGAAAGAGAGATTTTCTTCGACGGTGAGCTCGCGCTTCATCGCATTGCGGTGACCGAGATAATGGCAGAGCTCGCGCGGATGACCGATATCGGCAGCCGTATCATCCAGCTGGGCAGTGCCGGATTCAGGCGCCAGAAGACCGGCCAGAACGCGCAGCAAAGTCGACTTGCCCGATCCGTTCGGACCGGTGACAATCAAGGCTTCTCCGGCTGCAACAATGAACGAAATATCGTGGAAAATCAGATCCTCACCACGTTTCGCACTGAGGCCTTCGACACGCAGGCGGATCGGCATTCACATTCCTTTTACGACGTTCGTCGCAGCGCAAAAAAATTGTCTCAAATTGAAGACGGATGGTCTGGCACGTTCCGGAGAAATTATCTATAACCGCCCCAACACGCCAGCGGTCGGCGTGAATTTCATCCTAGCGCCGAACTTGGAATGATTTCCACGTACGGACAGCGGAAATGGCCGTACCCGCATCCCATATCGCGCTTTAAATGCGTTCGGGCGTTCGTGCGTCACGTTTTGGCGATCTAACGGAACGGGGTATTCCAGTGTCCAAATCCCTAGACAGTTTCAATTGTCGGTCGACGCTCTCGGTCAATGGCGTAGACTATGTCTATTACAGCCTGCCCAAGGCAGAGGCGAACGGCCTCGCCGGCGTTTCAAAGCTCCCCTACTCGATGAAGGTTCTGCTTGAGAACCTGCTGCGCTTCGAAGACGGCCGGTCGGTCACCAAGGAGAACATCCTTGCCGTCGCCGAATGGCTCAACAACAAGGGCCGCGAAGAAAACGAGATCGCCTACCGCCCGGCCCGCGTGCTGATGCAGGACTTCACCGGCGTCCCCGCCGTCGTTGATCTCGCCGCCATGCGCGACGCGATGGTTTCGCTCGGTGGCGACCCGGAAAAGATCAACCCGCTGGTTCCCGTCGACCTCGTCATCGACCATTCGGTCATCGTCGACGAATTCGGCACGCCGACGGCTTTTGCCCGCAACGTCGAACTCGAATACGAGCGCAACGGCGAACGCTACCGCTTCCTGAAGTGGGGCCAGCAGGCGTTCAAGAATTTCCGCGTCGTTCCTCCGGGCACTGGCATCTGTCACCAGGTGAACCTTGAATATCTCGGCCAGACGGTCTGGACCAAGGAAGAAGACGGCGAAATCACCGCCTATCCGGACACCTGCGTCGGCACCGACAGCCACACGACCATGATCAATGGTCTCGGCGTCCTCGGCTGGGGCGTTGGCGGCATCGAAGCGGAAGCCGCCATGCTCGGCCAGCCCGTCTCCATGCTCCTGCCTGAAGTTATCGGCTTCAAGCTGACCGGCAAGCTGAAGGAAGGCGTCACCGCGACCGACCTCGTGCTGATGGTCGTGCAGATGCTGCGCAAGAAGGGCGTCGTCTCCAAGTTCGTCGAATTCTACGGCTCCGGCCTCGACAACATGACGCTGGCCGACCGTGCGACGATCGGCAACATGGGTCCGGAATATGGCGCGACCTGCGGCTTCTTCCCGGTCGATTCCGAAACCATCAACTACCTCACCATGTCCGGCCGCGAAGAACAGCGCATCGCGCTGGTCGAAGCCTATTCCAAGGCGCAGGGCATGTGGCGCGACAATGACGGTGCAGACCTCGTCTTCACCGATACGCTGGAACTCGATCTCGGCCAGGTCGTGCCTGCCATGGCCGGCCCGAAGCGTCCGGAAGGCCGCATCCCGCTCGAAAACATCGCTTCCGGTTTCGCCACTTCACTCGAAGGCGAATACAAGAAGCCGGGCCAACTCGACATGCGCTATGCTGTCGAAGGCGCGGATTACGACATCGGTCACGGCGACGTGGCGATTGCCGCCATCACCTCCTGCACCAACACGTCCAACCCCTCGGTTCTGATCGCTGCCGGCCTTCTCGCCCGCAACGCCGTTGCCAAGGGCCTGAAGACCGCGCCTTGGGTCAAGACATCGCTCGCACCTGGATCACAGGTTGTTGGTGAATATCTCGCCAAGTCCGGCCTGCAGGATTCGCTCGACGCACTCGGCTTCAACCTCGTCGGCTTCGGCTGCACGACCTGCATCGGCAACTCCGGCCCGCTGCCGGGTCCGATCTCGAAGACGATCAACGAGAAGGGCCTGATCATGTCCGGCGTTCTCTCGGGCAATCGTAACTTCGAAGGCCGTATCTCGCCGGACGTTCAGGCGAACTACCTCGCTTCGCCGCCGTTGGTCGTCGCCTATGCCCTCGCCGGTACGGTCCAGAAGGACCTGACCACCGAGCCGCTCGGCATCGGCAGCGACGGACAGCCGGTCTTCCTCAAGGACGTCTGGCCGACCTCGCAGGAAATCCAGGAATTCATCCTGAAGTACGTAACCCGCGCACTCTACGCATCGAAGTATGCGGACGTGTTCAAGGGCGACGTCAACTGGCAGGCGGTTCAGGTTCCGGCCGGCCAGACCTATGCCTGGGATGACAACTCGACCTATGTCCAGAACCCGCCTTACTTCGTCGGCATGGGCAAGACCGGTTCGGGCATCTCCGACATCAAGGGCGCCCGCGTGCTTGGCCTGTTCGGCGACAAGATCACCACCGACCACATCTCGCCGGCCGGTTCGATCAAGGCAGCCTCTCCTGCCGGTGCCTACCTCATCGGTCATGGCGTCGGCGTTGCCGACTTCAACCAGTACGGTACGCGTCGCGGCAACCATGAAGTGATGATGCGCGGCACCTTTGCCAATATCCGCATCCGCAACCACATGATGGGCCCGAACGGCAAGGAAGGCGGCTACACGATCCACTATCCTTCGAAGGAAGAGATGTCGATCTACGACGCTGCCATGCAGTACAAGGCTGAAGGTGTTCCGCTGGTCATCTTCGCCGGTGTCGAATACGGCAACGGTTCGTCGCGTGACTGGGCAGCCAAGGGCACCAACCTGCTTGGCGTCAAGGCAGTCATCGCCCAGTCCTTCGAGCGTATCCACCGCTCCAACCTCGTCGGCATGGGCATCGTGCCTTTCGTCTTCGAGGAAGGCACGACCTGGGAGACGCTCGGCCTGAAGGGTGACGAGAGCGTCACGATCGACGGTCTCGCCAACGTCCAGCCGCGTGAAAAGCGCGTTGCCAAGATCACCTATGCCGACGGCACGGTGAAGGACGTATCCCTGATCTGCCGCATCGATACGCTCGATGAGGTCACCTACATGAACAATGGCGGCATCCTGCAGACGGTTCTGCGCGACCTCGCCGCCTGATGCATCGCTGATGCTTGAATGAACGAAGCCGGGGCTTTCACGAGCCTCGGTTTTTTTTGTGAGCGCCGGTACCGCAAGCCTCACTCCAACGTGATTTTCCGTTGACGGAGGACCGGAGTATGAAGGGTGCCGATAGAGACTGTACGTCTGTACAACACCACTGAAATTCTACCGCCTGAAATGCCGACACCCTTGAAATGCCCGACACCCTGTAATGCCCACCATCCTTGAAATGGAAGTCCGAATGTCTGGATCAAGCACCGTTCGCCGCATCACGCTCGCCGTTGGCCTTGGCCTGATGGCGATGCCTGCTGTGGCCGGGGATTCGGTGAGCCCGGCAGGCGTGGTGGAACTGTTCACCAGCCAGGGCTGCTCGTCCTGCCCGCCGGCAGATGCGGCATTGAAGACGTTGATCGACGACGGCAAGGTCGTTGCGCTCTCCTATCACGTCGACTACTGGAACTATCTTGGCTGGGCCGACACTTTGGCCTCGAAGGACAACACTGCCCGGCAATATGCCTATGCGAAGATGTTTGGCCGCAGCGGCGTCTATACGCCTCAAGCAGTGCTCAACGGCCGCGACCACATCAACGGCGCCGATATTGACGGGATCAACAATCGCCTTTCGACGATGAGTTCGGCGGGGCGGGGCCTGGCTGTTCCGGTCAGCGCCAGCGTCAGCAAAGATGAGATCGATATCAAGATCGGGGCAGGCAGGGGCAAGGCCAATGTCGTCGTCGTCTATTTCAACCGGCAGCAGCTTGTCGACGTCAAGAAGGGCGAAAACAGCGGCAAGAAGATTTCCTACTGGCACTCCGTGCGCGACATCCAGACCATCGGCATGTGGGACGGCAAGCCCGCCAGTTTCGTTCTGCCGGCCTCCATCCTCAACGAAGGAGAAAACGGCGGCTGTGCCGTGCTGTTGCAGAAGATGAAGGACAGCGAAACGCCCGGCGCCATCGTTGGCGCCGCCACCGTAATGGCGGAGAAGGGCGCCAACTGATTGGCTAATCTGGTTCGGCCCGGCAGCATCGAGGGGCTGGGGCTGAGGGTTCGAAGATGCCGGACCGAACCGGCCACACTTTCCGGCAACGTCCATTGCCGGCGAAATATGGCGTCTGAAGCAACCGCGCCCGAAGGGCGCTTTGGCTAGCCGCTTCATTACTGCACCCGTTCAAGACAGAAAATCTCCAAACAGACATGCAGGCCGGACACCCGGAAGAACTTCCTTGTGCCGGCGCGGGTGAGTTTCGTTGCCAATTGGGGCGCCGGTTTGTTTGAAATGCGGCAGGGCAAAAAAAGTCTTGCCCCGTTGCAGCACCCGTGCGGCTTGCATTTCGGCCACGCTCAGGCACACTGTAACCGTCCTGTCACAATAAAAGGCCGGAGTACCGATGACTGATCAGCCGGATTTGCCGCAAGGCGAGACCCGTTCCGAAAGGCAGAAATCGTCCGATGTGGTTGTTAATCTGCAGGAATATCGCAGCAGCAACCAGGACCAACTTCCAATCACCTTCCATCGCCGCGAGCTTGATATGATCCTCAGGGTCTATGGTCGCATGGTCGGCGAGGGCGAGTGGCGCGATTACGCAATGGACCACCTGCGCGACAAGGCGGTGTTCTCAGTTTTCAAACGCTCCGGTGAAATGCCACTCTTCCGGATCGAAAAGAATCCGAAACTATCAGCCAAGCAGGGCGCATTCAGCGTCGTCAATACCCACGGCATGATCCTCAAGCGCGGTCATGACCTGCAGCAGGTACTCAAGGTTTTCGACAAGATGCTGAAGGTCATCAAGACCTGACTCAACTGCGATACAGCGTATCGGGATAGACGCCCGGTTCAGGATCGGATGTCAGGCCCTCGCCGAGCGGCAATTGCATGATGATCGTATCGAGCCAGCGGCCGTGTTTGAACCCCGTGCCCTTCATCAACCCGCCATGCTCGAAACCGGCTGCGCGATGAACCGCGACGGAGGCTGGATGGGCACCGCCGATGACGGCGACCATCTGGCGGAATCCGAGTTGCGTACAGCGCCGGATCAATTCAGCCAGCAGCGCCTTGCCGACTCCCTGACCGCGCGCCTCCGGCGCCAGATAGATCGAATCCTCGACTAGGAAACGATAGGCGGTACGGGTTCGAAATGCCGAGGCATAAGCATAACCCAAGAGGACGCCGTCCGCATCGACTGCAGCGATGTAAGGATAGCCGTTGCCGGTAATCGCAGAAAATCGCGACGCCATTTCCGGCTCGCCCGGTGGCGTCATCTCATAAGAGGCCACGCCGTTCAGAACCGAGTCCTGATAGATCGCGGTAATCGCGGCGATGTCTGAAAGGGTGGCGTCGCGAAGCGTGAAGGGCATGGGCGGACCTGACTGGGAAACGGCATTCTCCTCTGCCATATCGTATTCGTGCGTTCAAGCGAGTGCCCGCCATCGTTTTCCGGACAACAAAAAAGGCGGCCGAAGCCGCCTTTTCAGATGTATTCCAGTTCCAAGTTATTCCTTGTTTCCGAGGAAACGCAGCATGAACAGGAACAGGTTGATGAAGTCGAGATACAACGTCAGCGCACCCATGATGGCCTTGCGGCCAGTGGCTTCGGCACCTTCTTCTTCGAAGTACATTTCCTTGATCTTCTGGGTATCGTAAGCCGTGAGGCCTGCGAAAATCAGAACACCGATAGCCGAGATCGCAAAATCAAGCGCCGACGAGGCGAGGAAGATATTGACGATCGAAGCGATGATCAGGCCGAAAAGGCCCATCATCAGGAACGAACCCATGCCGGACAGGCTACGCTTGGTGGTGTAGCCGTAGAGCGACAGGGCACCGAACGAAGCAGCCGTGACGAAGAACGTCTGGGTGATGCTCTGGCCGGTATAGATCATGAAGATCGACGACAGCGAGAGACCCATCAGACCGGCATAGACCCAAAAGGTCGTCTGCGCGGCGGATACGCTCATCGAGTTAATGCGGAAGCTCATGTAGAACACCAGAGCCAGCGGCGCGAGCATGATGACCCACTTCAGCGGGCTCACATAGATCGCCTGACCGAACGCCGTCAGCTGTCCGTCTTGGAAAGCGAACTGAAACGCAGCGTAGGCGGCGATACCGGTGATCGCCAGACCGAGGGCCATCAGGTTGTACACCTTGAGCATATAGGTGCGCAGACCTTCGTCGATTACGGCCCCCGCCTGTGCGCCGGCAGGCGACATTCGGGTTTGGTAGTTTCTAAGATCAGCCATTGTTTCCTCTTTAAAAGCCCCGGTTAAGTTTACGGTGTCGGGCGGCAAGGGCGCAACCTCGAAGGTGCAAGCCACTTGACCCAGGCGCCGCTGCGGGGCTCCAGCATGCCTAGGGTGAATATGATGTCGAAATACGACTTACACAAGACCGGCAGCCCTGAGAATCAGCCGAAAAGCGGATTCTCAGGGCTTTCAGGGGCTAACGTTAACGGTTAACTGGGCGCTCAGAGCTCGCGCAGGACGGGTGCAGCCTTCTGACCAAGCACACGCCAGGTGCCCGCCAGGCCGAAACCGACCGTGACGATCAGGGCGACAGCCATGGTGATCAGCGCCACATCCGGCAGGAAAGAGGACGGCAAACTCATGATTTTGCTGACCACGAACCATGCCGCGACGCCACCGGCGAACAGCGCGAAGATCGCCGTCGATAGACCCAGCATGGCGTACTCGTAGCAGAAGGCGCGGATCAGCGTCGAGCGCGTCGCGCCCAGCGTCTTCAGCACCACGGCATCATGGGTGCGCGCCCGGTTGCCGGCCGCAAGCGCACCGGCAAGCACCAGAATGGACGCAACGAGGGCGACGGCAGCAGCGGCGCGAATAGCGGTTGCCAGCTGCCCGACCAGCACGTTGATGATGTCGAGCGCGTCCTTGACCCGCACGCTGGTGATCGTCGGATAGGCATTGGTGACGGCTTTGAGGGTGGCCGCCTCTTCCTGCGCCGTCGCGCCCGGATCGATCACGGTGGCCAGCCAGGCGTGGGGCGCCCCCGCAAAGGTGTTGGGCGAAAACACCATGACGAAATTGATCGACAGGGATTCCCACTCGACCTTGCGGAAATTGGCGATCTTGGCCGTGAGATTACGGCCAAGCACGTTGACGGTGACGGTATCGCCGATCTTCAGACCCAGCTCACCGGCCTCCTCGGACGAAAACGACACCAGCGGTTCGCCGGTATAATCCGGTGTCCACCAGTCCCCTTCCGTCAACGTCGAATTTTCCGGCTTGTTCTTGGCATAGGTAATGCCGCGGTCGCCACGCAGCACCCACTGGCCGGCGGGCGGTACATTCATCTTCGTCACATCCTGGCCGTTGAAAGCGAGGATGCGGCCACGCAGCATCGGCACCTCGATGACCTTGCCCTCCGGCAGGCTGGTCTGCAGCAGCGAACGGAAACCCTCGACCTCGGCGCTCTGGATATCGACAAAGAAGAAATTCGGTGCCCGTTCCGGCAGGTTGCCGGTCAGTTCACGGCGAAGGTTGCCGTCGATCAGCGCCAGCGTCACGAGAAGTGCCAGACCAAGGCCGAGCGACAAGACGACCGAAGGCGTCAGCGCGCCGGGACGATGAATGTTGCCGATGGCCAGCCTCAGAGCCGGCGAACTGACCCGCGGCGCCCGGCGGGCAAGCATGGCGACCAGAATGGCGACGCCGCGCAGCACCACAAACGAAAAGGCGATGGCGCCGAGGAAGGTCAGCGAAATCTTCCGGTCATAGGCCGTGAAGATGGCAAGGCCTGCAAGAGCGCCAAGGCAGAGGGCGGCGGCCACCAGATAGGGCCAGGACGGCAAACGAGCGCGCTCGAAGCCTTGCTCGCGGAACAGCGCGGTTGCCGGAACTTCGCGGGCATGGCCGAGCGGCAGGATGGCAAAAGCAAGCGAGGTCAAGAGACCAAACACGGCGGCAAGACCAAGCGCGCCGGGATAGATCTGGAACGCGGTCGATACCGGCAGGACGCCTGCAAGGAACTGCGCCGCGATCAACGGGATAAGCGCTCCAAGCACCAGACCGATGCCGATGCCGATCAGCGCAATCAGCAGGATCTGGATGAGATAGATCGTGGTGACCATCGAAGCGGGCGCGCCGACGCATTTGAACGTGGCGATGACACCGCGTTTGGAATCGAGATAGGAGCGCACCGCATTGGCGACACCAACGCCGCCGACGATCAACGCCGTCAGGCCGACAAGGGTAAGAAACTGCGAGAAGCGGGTGATGTTGGCCGTCAATGCCGGGGCGGCATTCTGACTGGTACGGATCGACCATCCGGCCTGCGGGAATTTCTCCTCCGCCTGCCTGCGCAGAGCCGGTACGCTGGTGCTATCGGCAACCTTTACCTTGTAGGTATGTTCAACCAGGCTTCCCGTCTGCACGAGACCGGATGCGTCAAGCGCCGGCTTCGAAATCAGCAGGCGCGGCGCAAAGCCAAAGCCGTCCGAAAGAGCGTCGGGTTCACGCACGATCGTGCCCGCGATCCGAATACGCGCTGTCCCGAGCAGGATCTCGTCACCGGTCTTGATGCCGAGACGCTCAAGCAGGAGTGGCGCGGCCAGCGCGTTGTAAACACCGTCGTTTTCGATCAGCGCGTCGGCAAGCGGCGTCGCCGGTTCGCTTTCGAACGTGCCATAAAGCGGATACGCCCCATCGACGGCCTTGAGTTCAACCAGTGCCTGGTTGGAGCCATCCGGCAGCCGGGCCATCGAGCGCAGACCGGATGAAACGGACACCGCGCCAAGGCTATCGACGAACGCCTTTTCCTCGTCCGTCGCGACACGGTTGTTCAGTTCGAAACGGATATCGCCTGCCAGAAGCTCGCGGCCTTGGCTGGCAATAGAGCTTGTGATCGACTGAGACAACGAATTGACGCCCGCAATCGCCGCCGTTCCAAGCGCAACGCAGGCGAGGAAGATATAGAAGCCGCGCAACCCGCCGCGCATTTCGCGCAGCGCAAGGCGGAAGGCGAGACCAAGACGGAAACCACCGAACACAGCGGCCCTCATGCGGACGCGACCTTGGACAGCGAAGCGGAAACGGATGGTTCGTGACCGGAGCCGGACACGATCTCGCCGGAGCGGACACGCACCTGGCGCGAGCAGCGGGCGGCAAGTGCCGTGTCATGGGTGACCAGAACCAGCGTCATGTCACGCTCGGCCTGCTTGGAGAAGATCAGGTCAGCGACCTGTTTTCCAGTTTCACCATCGAGATTGCCGGTCGGCTCATCGGCAATCAGCAGCTTTGGCGAGGGCGCGAGCGCCCGGGCAATGGCAACGCGCTGCTGCTCGCCGCCGGACAATTGCCCGGGATAATGCGACAGCCGTTCTCCGAGACCAACAGAGATCAGTTCCTGACGGGCGATCTCGAAAGCATCACGCACATTGGCAAGCTCGAGCGGCACGGCGACATTTTCCAGCGCCGTCATGTTGGGAATCAGATGGAACGACTGGAAGACGATGCCAATGTTGCGGCCACGGAACTCCGCTACCCGGTCTTCGCTCAAACCATGCAGTGGCGTGCCGTCGATGACGATCTCGCCGCTGTCGAGACGTTCGAGACCCGCCAGAACCATCAAAAGCGTGGACTTGCCGGACCCGGACGGACCGACGATCCCAACGGACTCTCCCGCCTCAATGGTCAGATCCATACCCTTGAGCACATGAACGGACGCAGCGGCCTGGCCGAGGGTCAGATCCGCATTTTTCAGTTCGATCATGGTTTTTGCCAAGGGAAACTGTCCTATATGTAAAAATATGAAGGTTGCCGGAGCGGCTGAGTTTTACCGATTTAAGGGCGCAATGATGCGAATAAAAGGTTTCTGTACATTTTTGTTGGCGATCACGGCAATTGTGATCATGCCCGCCATCAGCCGCGCCGAACCGGTAAGCCTAGTCGGATTCGGCGATAGCCTGATGGCTGGCTATCAGTTGCCGGCCGAAGACGCCTTCCCCGCCCGGCTGGAAAAGGCCCTGCGTGAGAAAGGCCACGATGTGACGATCAGCAATGCCGGCGTCTCCGGCGACACGACGTCTGGCGGCCTGGCACGGATCGATTGGTCGGTTCCGGACGGCACCAAGGGGGTGATTCTCGAACTCGGCGCCAACGACGCCTTGCGTGGCATAGCGCCCGAGGAAAGCCGCAAGAACCTTGTTGCGATGATCGAAAAGCTTCAGGCACGCGGGATCAAGGTGTTGCTCGCCGGAATGCTGGCGCCGCCAAACATGGGCGCCGACTATGCCGCACGGTTCAATCCGATCTATTCCGAGCTTGCCAAGACCTATGGCCTCGAACTCTATCCGTTCTTCCTCGACGGTGTGGTCGAGGATGCCAAGCTGAAGATCGAGGACGCCATGCATCCCAACGGTGATGGTGTCGCCGTCATGGTCGAACGCTTTCTGCCATCAGCCGAACGTTTCCTGCAATCACTTTCAACTGGAGGATGACGCCAACCAAACAACAACTCTTTACTTGTTCAGCATCTGTTAATCGCGTTGGATAAATATTGCAGGTGCGAAATTATAATTGCTTCCAGCAGGCAAGCATGATTCGCTGGGTTATCTTCAAGAGATTCGGGGAGCTCGTTATGCCGAGACTTTTCACCGCCCTCGAGATACCGCGTAATGCCGCAATGAGCCTTTCATTGTTGCGTGGCGGTCTTCCCGGCGCCCGTTGGATCGATGTGGAGAACTACCACATCACTCTTCGCTTCATCGGTGACGTCGAAAACCGCACTGCCGACGAGATCGTCGACAAGCTGGACCGGATCGAACGCCCGGAATTCCAGCTACAGCTGACCGGCACCGGCGCTTTCGGATCGAAAAAACCGCATTCGGTCTGGGCCGGCGTCAGCAACCCGCCGGAACTCTACGCACTTCAGGCCGAAATCGAGCGGATCTGCCAGCGGCTTGGCCTGCCCGCCGATCCGCGCAAGTTCACCCCGCACGTGACGCTCGGCCGGTTGCGGGCCTCACGGGTCGAGGATGTCGTCAGCTATCTCTCCGGCCGCGGCGGCTTCTACACCAACCCGTTCACCGTCTCACGCTTCGTGCTTTTGTCGTCGCGCGACTCGGTCGGTGGTGGTCCTTACGTGACCGAAGAAGTCTTCCCGCTCTATGAGCGCTCTTCGAGCCTGCCAATCAGCAACGTGCATCCCTCAAAGAGCATGTTGTAGACGGTCTCAAAGCCTTCCGGCCCCTCGTAGTAGGGGTCGGGAACATCGCTGAGAATACCCGACGCATAGTCGAGAAACAGGTGTAGCTTGTGCTGCGCCTCCAGCGGCGCCATCGCCCGCAGATTGGCAAGATTGCTGGTGTCCATCGCAAAGATCAGATCGAACGCCTCGAAATCATCAGCATGGACCTTTCGGCAACGCTGACGGCTGATATCGATGCTATGCGTCCGCGCAACCGCGATCGAGCGGCGATCCGGCGGGTCGCCGACATGCCAGCCGCCGGTTCCGGCCGAATCAACATCTACGGGACTATCACTCGCCACATGCCGCAAAATACCCTCGGCCAGGGGTGAGCGGCATATATTGCCAAGACAGACGAAGAGAATTCTGACAGGTTTCATGCTATTCAACGGCTTGAGGAAAAGGTTGAACCTATCCGCAGCTGCCGCGTTGTGAAACCGGATTATCGGATACCGCTGTCAAAAGAGCCGGAGGGGATTGTGCCATGAAACAGGAAAAGCTCGACAAGGAAACCGTCGTCGAGAACCTTTCTAAGATGGAGGGCTGGGTGCTTGCCGAGGACGGGCTGTCGATCTGGAAAACCTTCCGTTTCAAGAGCTTCGTCGAAGCCTTCGGCTTCATGACCGAAAGCGCCATTTCGGCCGAGAAACTCAATCACCATCCCGAATGGTTCAATGTCTACAACAAGGTGGACGTGACGCTGACCACCCACGATTCGAAAGGGCTGACTGAGCTCGATTTCAAGCTTGCAGCGAAGATGGACCGGGCGGCGGGCGGCCGTATGCCGGATCATTTGAAACAGCACATTTGAAATCCCGTCCATGCTCACCATATGATTTTCCATGACGGATGGGACACACAGGATGGATGACATCAAGATCGGCGAGATTTTGCTGCCCGGCGAGGAAAGCGAGCAGGAAGCAAAGGCCCGCAAGGTCGAGCGCCGGTTCTGGCCGACCCTGAAACGGGCGATGCGGCAGATCCCCTTCAGCCGCGACGTCGTTGCCGCCTATTACTGCGCCATGGATCCGGCGACGCCGCTGCGCACGCGCGGCATCCTGCTCGGCGCGCTCGCCTATTTCGTCATGCCGTTCGATCTCATCCCCGACGTTCTGGCGATGGTCGGCTTTTCCGACGACATTGCCGTTTTGACCGCCGCCTTTGCCGCGATCAGCGGCCAGATCAAGGAAAAGCACTACATCAAGGCCGACGAGGCCCTGCAGGACAAGCTCCCCGACTGATCGGGCATCCCGTCAATACGCGCTATCGACGCCGCCCGCTTCGAGCAGCGTCCGCAATTTGCCGAAGGCCAGGCGGATGCGGGATTTGACCGTTCCGAGCGGCAGGCCGGTGGCTGCGGAAATCTCCGAGTGTGACTGACCGAAGAAAAACGCCATCTTGATCAGCGCAACCTGCTCGACGGGCAGTTGCGTCAGCGCGATCCGGACGATCTGCTCGCGATCCTCGTTTTCAATCTGGTCATCCGGCGCCATTGGCGCAACCGGCAAGAGCAGCGGCTCATGCGCATCAAGCGTTCCGTTGTGCTGCCTGCGGGCTGCATCGATGCGGCGATTGCGGGCAATACGGAACAGCCATGTCGAAAGCGAGGATTTTTCCGGGTCGTAAAGATGCGCCCGCTGCCAGAGAATGACCATCACCTCCTGCACGACCTCTTCCGCTTCCGTGACGCCGGCGTTCTGCCGCATCAGGAAGGATTTCAGCCGTGGTGCGAAAAAGTCGAAGAGTTCCGAAAAGGCAGCTTGGTCACGATCGCGTGCGACGGCCACGGCAAGGGCGGCGAAATGCTGTCTGACCTCAACATTCATTCCGCTTTTGATGGCCTCCCGCCCGATTTCCGGAGTATTTCACAACAGGTATAGCGCTTTTGTCAAAGGTCAAACTCTTGCCTGATTCTTTGTGACATAAAACCAACGCCGGGCACGCGTCGGCTGATCGGGCAATTGTCTGGCAGATGAAACGTGCAAGGCAGACGGAATTCGGCATTTTCCCGCCGCGACCGTTCTCCGGGTTTTCGCACACCATGGATCGAAGCAGGCTTGCAGAGTTCGGGCGCTTGACAGCAAGCCTGAAACTTACCCCTGGTTTGCGTCGTATCCTGTTCCGTATTAAAGCGGGAAAGGCAGCGAATTCGGCGAATGTTGACGGTTTGGTAACCTGAATTAAGTCAAAATCAATTAAATCATGACCATGCGTGGCCCGGCTGATGCTGATCGGGCTTTGGCAGCAAGAAACCGGCAGGACAAGATGTTTGTAAGAAAGCTCAACCTCGCAATCGCACTCGTGCTGGCAACTGCCGGCGTTGCTTCGGCTCAGTCGCCGACCCGCATTCAGCAGTTCAATGCCTGGGGTGCCTATTCCTATCAGGCCGGCGCCGGCAAGGTCTGCTACGTGCTTTCAGTCCCGAAGGAAAAGAGCCCGGCCAATGTCGATCACGGCGATGTGTTTTTCCTCGTGTCGCAGCGCCCAGGCCAGAACATCTCCTATGAACCGCAGGCGATGATGGGCTATCCGCTGCAGGAAACCTCCAAGGTCACCGTCACCATCGACACCAAGAACTTCACCATGTTCACCAAGGGCAACTCCGCCTGGGTGGAAAATGCTGCTGAAGAACCGGCACTCGTGGCTGCGATGAAGACCGGCAAGGCGATGTCCGTCGCTGCGAAATCGCGCAAGGGCACACCAACGGCCTATTCCTATTCGCTCTCGGGCATTTCGGCTGCGCTGAAGCAGATCGAAAACTGCAAGTAATCAGGCAACGTTGCCTCTGACAGTTTGAAAGGCCGGTTAATCCGGCCTTTTGGCGTTAGAGCCTTTTTGCAGATCTGCCCTGAAGCGCCGGAGGGTGACGCCGGGCGAAAACCGTGCTAAAGGCCCGATCAACGATAGCTGCGCGGATCGTTGACGTTCCCGATGCGCGGCAAACGAACTCTGATCTCAGCATTGACGCAACCGGTTGCAGGCAAAAGCGCTTGAACGGGCCTTGCGTATCGCAAACATGGGAAATGGCGAGAATGGCCGCGACTGAAACACTCGATCTGGACCGCCCCGTCAAGGCACCCGTCCGTCCAGCCGTGATGACAGAAAAGCCGACGCTGATCGGCCTTTCGCGCGAAGACATGGGCAAGGCGCTGGCCGAAATCGGCGTCCCGGCAAAACAGATCAAGATGCGGTCGAGCCAGCTCTGGAATTGGCTCTACGTGCGCGGCGTTTCCGATTTCGACCACATGACCAATGTGTCGAAAGACATGCGTGAGCTGCTGAAGAAGCATTTCACCATCGCCCGTCCGGAGATCGTCGAAGAACAGATTTCCACGGATGGTACCCGCAAATGGTTGCTGCGCTTTCCGCCGCGCGGTGCCGGCCGTCCCGTGGAAATCGAAACCGTCTATATTCCTGAAGAAGGCCGCGGTACGCTTTGCGTTTCCAGCCAGGTCGGCTGCACGCTCACCTGTTCCTTCTGTCACACCGGCACCCAGAAGCTGGTGCGCAACCTGACGGCCGAAGAAATTCTCTCGCAGCTGCTGCTTGCCCGCGACCGCCTGGGCGACTTCCCGGACCACGATACGCCGGTTGGCACCGTCGTCCCGAATGAGGGCCGCAAGGTTACCAACATGGTGATGATGGGCATGGGCGAGCCGCTTTACAATTTCGAGAACGTCAAGACGGCACTGCTGATCGCAACTGATGGCGACGGCCTGTCGCTGTCGAAGCGCCGCGTCACGCTGTCGACCTCCGGCATCGTCCCGGAAATCTTCCGCACCGGCGAGGAAATCGGCGTCATGCTGGCGATCTCGCTGCACGCGGTGAAGGACGATCTGCGCGACATGCTGGTGCCGATCAACAAGAAGTATCCGCTGAAGGAACTGCTCGACGCCTGCCGCAAATATCCAGGCCTGTCGAATGCCCGCCGCATCACCTTCGAATACGTGATGCTCGAAGGCGTCAACGACACGCTGGAAGACGCCAAGGAACTGGTGCGCCTGTTGAAAGGCATTCCGGCCAAGATCAATCTCATCCCGTTCAACCCCTGGCCTGGCACGAACTACCAGTGTTCGAAATGGGAGCAGATCGAGAAGTTTGCCGACTTCATCAACGCTGCCGGTTATGCCTCGCCGATCCGCACCCCACGCGGCCGCGACATTCTCGCCGCCTGCGGCCAGCTGAAATCGGACTCCGAGCGCATGCGCAAGGTCGACCGCATGGCCTTCGAGGCGATGATGATCGCCAACCACGGCGAGGATTGATCAGCAAATTTGATGGATGCTGGTCTGCAATTCGATTGATTTCAGTGTCGAGCCTTCCTAAGACTGCCTAAAAATCAGTCTTGGAGGACATCTATGCGCTCACTTCTCATTGCCTTGGCGGCAACTGTCGCCCTCACCCTGCCTGCCCGGGCGGAAGATGTCACGGTTGCGGTTACCGCCATCGTCGAACATCCGGCACTCGATGCCGTGCGTGATGGCGTCAAGGAAACCCTGGCTGCCGCCGGCTACAAGGAAGGCGAGAACCTCAAGTTCCTATACGAATCCGCACAGGGCAACCCGGCAACGGCAGCCCAGATCGCTCGCCAGTTCGCCGGCGAAGCGCCGAACGTCATCGTGCCAATCTCGACCCCGTCGGCCCAGGCCGTCGTCTCCTCGACGCGTGACATCCCGGTGGTCTTCACCGCCGTCTCCGACCCGCTCGGTGCCCAGCTGATCAAGGACATGGACAAGCCGGGCGGCAACGTCACCGGTCTTTCCGACCTGTCGCCGGTTGCAGAGCATGTGGCGCTGATCAAGGAAATCCTGCCGAACGTGAAGTCGATCGGCTATCTCTACAATTCCGGTGAAGCGAACTCCGTATCGTTGCTCGCCGTCCTGAAGACGGAAGCCGAAAAGGCCGGCCTGACGGTGGTTGAATCTGCTGCCACGAAGTCCGCCGAAGTTCAGGGCGCTGCCCGCGCGCTGGTCGGCCGCGCCGACGTCATCTACGTGCCCACCGACAACACGATCATTTCGGCGCTCGAAGGCGCTGTTGCCGTCGCCGTCGAAGCCAAGCTGCCGCTGTTCACCGCCGATACGGATTCCGTCTCGCGTGGCGCCGTTGCCGCTCTCGGCTTCAACTACAAGGATGTCGGCAAGCAGACCGGCGACATCGTCGTTCGCATCCTGAAGGGTGAAAATCCGGGCGATATCGCCGTCAAGGTTGCTGCCGGTACCGATCTGGTCATCAACAAGGGTTCTGCCGCCAAGATGGGCGTCACCTTCCCGGAAAGCGTTCTCGCCCGCGCCACCCGCGTCATCGAATAAGGCCATACCGCCTTATATTTGCACAATCTGATTGATTTTGAGCCGCCCTCCTTCCATACGGGGGCGGTTCATTTGTAAAACAGGCTTGGTTTCGGCGGCGTTACTTTCAAAGTGCTATAGCGTCCGGACGAGTTTGAAGACGAAAAGAGAAGAGGACCGACAGCGGTGAGCCAAATTGCCTTCTGGGGAGCAGTCGAGCTTGGGCTCGTCTATGCCTTCGTCGCCCTCGGCGTGTTCCTCGCCTTCCGCGTGCTCGATTTTCCGGATCTGACCGTTGACGGTTCGTTTCCGCTGGGTGCTGCCGTGACCGCCGTGCTGATCATTGCCGGCGTCAATCCATGGCTCGCCTCGGGCGTTGCCATGGTCGCGGGGGCTGCCGCCGGCATCGTCACCGCCATCCTCAATGTCCGCTTCCGCATCCTCAATCTTCTCGCATCCATCCTGACGATGATTGCGCTGTTCTCGGTCAATCTGCGCGTCATGGGCAAGCCGAACGTCGCGCTGATCAACGCCGACACGATGCTGTCGCCCTTCTTCGGCCTTGGTCTGCGGGACTTTTACGTTCGTCCGCTGTTCATCGGGCTTCTGGTCGTCGTCGCGGTTATCGCCGTCTGGCGCTTCCTTGAAAGCGACGCCGGGCTGGCAATGCGGGCAACCGGTGCCAATGCGCGCATGGCAAGAGCGCAAGGTGTCGATACCAGCCGCCAGATCTATCTCGGCATGGCGCTGTCGAATGCGCTGGTGGCGCTTGGCGGCGCGCTGTTTGCCCAGACAAACGGTTTTGCCGACGTGACCTCGGGCGTCGGCACCATCGTCGTCGGTCTCGCCGCCGTCATCATCGGCGAAACCCTGCTCGGCGCTCGTGGCATCCTGATTGCGCTGATCGGCTGCGTGCTCGGCTCGATCCTCTACCGCATCGCCATTCAGCTGGCGCTCTCGACCGATATGCTCGGCCTGCAGGCCTCCGATCTCAATCTGGTCACGGCGGCCCTCGTCACCTTCGCCCTCGTTCTTCCCCGCCTGCGTCGCGGAGGTGCCGCATGATCAAGCTAAACGATATCCAGGTCATCTTCGGCAAGGGAACGCCGCTGCAGAAGCAGGCGCTGAACGGTGTCAGCCTGACGGTCGAGGAAGGCACCTTCGTCACCGTCATCGGCTCCAATGGCGCCGGTAAATCCACAGTACTCGGCGTTCTTGCCGGCGACGTCATCCCGACCTCGGGCCAAGTCACCATCGGCAATCAGGACGTCACCCGCAAGGGTACGGCCGCCCGTGCCGGGCTCGTCGCTCGCGTCTTCCAGGATCCGCTGGCAGGCAGCTGCGGCGCCCTGTCGATCGAGGAAAACCTGGCACTGGCCGCACGGCGCGGCGAAAGCCGCGGTCTCGCACCCGCACTCGGTCCGAAGCGCCGCGAACATTTTCGCGAGCGGATCGCCGAGCTGAACCTCGGCCTCGAAAACCGCATGCGCGACCGCATGGACCTGCTCTCAGGCGGCCAGCGGCAGGCGGTCTCACTGGTCATGGCAACGCTTGCGGGCTCCGAAGTGCTGCTGCTCGACGAGCATACCGCAGCGCTCGATCCCGGCATGGCCGAGTTCATCATGAACCTCACCCAGAAGATCGTCTCCGAGCGCAAGCTGACGGCGCTGATGGTCACCCATTCGATGCGCCAGGCGCTCGATTTCGGTCACCGCACCATCATGCTGCATGCGGGCGAAGTGGTGCTCGACGTCTCCGGCGACAGCCGTAAGACGCTGCAGGTCGAAGACCTCATCGCCATGTTCCGCAAGATCCGCGGCCAGACGCTGGACGACGATGCGCTGTTGATCGGCTGATCAGCGCGTCTGCGTGAACAGGATCTTCACCGCAAAGATCGAAAAGACGCCGGCAAAGGTGTAATCGATGCCGCGCATGACGTTCTTGCGGCGCTGTAGCCAGCCGGACAGGCCGTCGGCGGTCAGGATGACGAGTACATTGACCGGCATCGCCGCGACGATGAAGAAGAAACCGAGGAACAGAAGTTTTTGCGTCACGGCCGGATCATGGGCGGTGACGAACTGCGGCAGGAAGGTCATGAAGAAGATGATGACCTTCGGGTTGAGCAGGTTGACCCATAGTCCCGTCGAGATATTGGCCAGCGCCGATGCGCCGGTGTCATCGACCTTCTTGACGGTCAACGTCGATCCGTAGCGGATCGCCTGCACCGCCAGCCAGAACAGATAGGCAGCGCCGCCCGTCTTGAGGATCATGAAGGCGGTTGGCGATGCGGTGATCAACGCCGAGATACCGAACGCGACCAGCAGCGTGTGCACGACGCAGCCAAGGCTGGTTCCGACGACAATGAAGAAGGCGGCCGATTTTCCCTGCGATAGCGCCCGGCTGATCGACAGCGTCATGTCGGGACCCGGCGTCGCCGCCAGCAACAGCGTTGCTGCGGTGAAAGCCAGAAGTGTCGGCAGGCTCGGCAGGAAATCCATGGGGCGCTCACGAGTTGAGGAAAGAAACGCTGATACTCCTGTAACACACCGTTTGCCAGTGGTTTTGCTTGCTTGCGTCGTTGTTGTGCTTGTGTCGGAAAACTTTCTGGCTAAAAGTGCCGCAGAATTTTTCTTGGGCGCGATCCCGCATTTTCCCGGACAAGCCCGCGTTTTCTCTGACAAGACGGACAGACAAACATGGCAAAGCAAGTGAAAAAGGTCGTACTCGCCTATTCCGGCGGTCTCGACACGTCGATCATCCTGAAATGGCTGCAGACCGAACTCGGCGCTGAGGTCGTGACCTTCACCGCCGATCTCGGCCAGGGCGAAGAGCTCGAGCCGGCCCGCAAGAAGGCCGAGATGATGGGCATCAAGGATATCTACATCCGCGATGTGCGCGAAGAATTCGTCAAGGATTTCGTCTTCCCGATGTTCCGCGCCAATGCCGTCTATGAAGGCGTCTACCTGCTCGGTACCTCGATCGCCCGCCCGCTGATTTCCAAGCACCTGATCGAAATCGCCCGCGAAACCGGCGCCGACGCAATTGCCCATGGCGCTACCGGCAAGGGCAACGACCAGGTTCGTTTCGAGCTTTCGGCCTACGCGCTGAACCCCGACATCAAGATCATCGCCCCTTGGCGCGACTGGTCGTTCAAGAGCCGTACCGATCTGCTCGCGTTTGCCGAAGCCCACCAGATCCCGGTCGCCAAGGACAAGAAGGGCGAAGCGCCGTTCTCCGTCGACGCCAACCTGTTGCACTCCTCGTCCGAGGGCAAGGTTCTGGAAGATCCGGCTGTCGAAGCCCCGAACTACGTTTACATGCGCACCATCTCGCCGGAAGAGGCTCCGGATGTCGCAACCACCGTCAAGATCGGCTTCCGCAAGGGCGACGCCGTTTCGATCGACGGCAAGGAAATGAGCCCGGCCTCGATCCTGACCGCACTCAACGCACTCGGCCGCGACAACGGCATCGGCCGCCTCGATCTGGTCGAAAACCGCTTCGTCGGCATGAAGTCGCGTGGCGTCTATGAGACCCCCGGCGGCACGATCCTGCTTGCAGCGCACCGCGCCATTGAATCGATCACGCTCGACCGGGGTGCGGCCCACCTCAAGGACGACATCATGCCGCGCTACGCCGAGCTGATCTATTACGGCTTCTGGTTCTCGCCGGAACGCGAGATGCTGCAGGCGCTGATCGACAAGAGCCAGGAGCATGTCGAAGGTGAAGTGACGCTGAAGCTCTACAAGGGCAATGTCATGGTCACCGGCCGCGAGAGCGACAAGTCGCTCTACTCCGACAAGCTGGTCACCTTCGAGGACGACCAGGGTGCCTACGACCAAAAGGACGCCGCCGGCTTCATTAAGCTGAACGCGCTGCGCCTGCGCACGCTGGCCGCCCGCAACCGCGACAAGTAAGATCTGAGGTTTCCGATCCAGAAGCCCGCTTCCGCAAGGAGGCGGGCTTTTTCATTTATTGGTATCGAGCACCAGACGCCGCGTCGAAGCCTGGAACCAGACATAGCTGGCCACCGAGGTCAACAGCATCACCGGGATGATCACGCCGAAGGCGGTGAACGGTGTCCCGAGTAGGGCCGCTGCAAGCCCGCCAAGAAAGCCGCCGGCCATCTGGATGAAACCCATCATCGCCGATGCAGAGCCGGCAATGTGCGGGAAGGAATGCAGCGCGGCCGTGGTCATATGCGGAGTCAGGAAGGCAGTGCCGAAGGCCGAAAAGGCGATCGGTAGCATGACTGAAAGATAGGTCGGCTCGATGAAATGGACGGATAGAGCAATCATCAGCCCGCCCATGGCGCACAGGGCAAGCCCGACACGAACCGATCCTTCTCCGCCGAGTTTCGCCGCTGTCAGCTTGAGACAGACCGAACCTGAGAAATAGCAGCCGCTCTGCATCAGCATGCCGATCCCGAAAGCCGTCGGCGTCATGCCGACCCTGTCGATCAGGATGAAAGACAGCATGGTCGATTGCGCGTAGAGAGCACCGACCGAGCCGCCGAGTACGATGGCGGCGGCAACGAAACGGGGATCGAGGATGAGTTCGCCATAGGCCGACACAAGCGGACCCGGCCGGGCGCGACGGCGATCCGGCACCGTGGTTTCGCGCATGAAGACGATGACAGCGAAAATTGCGATCAGCCCGAACCCGATCAGCAGGAAGAAAATCGCCTGCCAGCCAAATACAGCCAGCGCCAAGCCGCCGAGAGTCGGCGCCATGGCCGGGCCGATGGCGAGCATGATGCCGATCAGGTTCATGATGCGCGATGCCTCGGCGCCTGTAAATTGATCCCGAACGATGGCGCGGGCAACAGTGATGCCGACGGAAGCGCCGATACCCTGGATCAGCCGCCCGGCCAGCAGCCAATCGACCGTCGGCGCAAAGGCGCAAACGAGGCTGCCAAGCAGATTGATACCGACGAAAGCCAGCGTCGCCTTTTTGCGGCCGAACGCATCCGACATCGGGCCGGCGATCAGCTGGGCCACCGAGAAGCCGCCGAAATAGACCGACAACGTCAGCTTGATCATCGATTCCGTCGTGGCGAAGGCCTGAACCAGTTCCGGCATGGCCGGGGTGTAGATCGACATGGAGATCGGCCCAAGCGTCGCCAGCAAGGCGCCGAGCATGCTGGTCCGACGTTCGCTCATCCGCAGGCTCATTCGGAAACACTTTTCTTGTCGGAGGAAACAGAGCGGTCCAACTGGTGCAGATTTTCACGCAAATCCTTGAGGCTGACACGAAGGGCTTCGCGCCCGTCCGCATCGAGCCCTAACGTCACCTGATCCATCAGGCCGCGGACTTCCCTGCGAATATCGAGAAGCAACGCATCAGCCTTGTCCGTGACGACGACATTTTTTGCCCGGCGGTCGCACGGATCGGGAACCCGCTCGACAAGGTCCAGACCTTCCAGGCGGTCAAGATAGGTGGAGAGCGTCATCGGCTCGATGCCCATCCTGATCGCGATATCGGCCTGCTTGATGCCCTCGGTTGCCGCCACCTGGATCAGCGCCCGGGCCTCGCCCGGAGTCACGCCCAGGGCCGACGCCGTGATGCGGCGGTCGAATGCACCGCGCAGCAGCCGAGACACATCGGTGAGCAACATGCCGATCGTATCGGTTTCCAATCTGACCGGCATGGCATTCGCCTCTGAGTGATCGTAAGCTTTACTTACCAAGAGCTCGAGAAGCCGGCAAGTTCCACACGAAACTCAGTTGAGGCATTCAATAGTGGTAATAAACCGATCACAAAAATATCAATCAAAATCACCGGTTATGACGATAGCGTGCATCGCGAATGCGTGAATTGAACGTGTTTACCAGCCGGGTGCAGAGTTCGCAGCGGGGGCAATCACGCTCCCGGCCTATTGGGAGAGATAATATGTTCAAGACAATTTTCGCCACCACAATTCTCGTTGCCAGCCTTTCGGCTCCGGCCTTTGCCGCCGGCATGATGGCCTGCGATGACGCCTCGATCATGAAGACGGAAGAGATGGCCAAGGGCATGACCGATCCGATGAAGAAGGATCAGATGATGATGGCCATGAAAGAAGTCGACAGCGCCAAGATGGCGATGAAGGACGGCAAGACCACCGAATGCTCCACGCATCTCGACAATGCTATGAAGGCAACCGAGGCCAAGTAAGCCTCGCTGTTTTTCGCGCGGCAGGGCCTGACTTGGCTCTGCCCGCGTCTTGACGGAATCATCCGCGCAAGGTCGAATGGATCTTCACGCGCGAGGAGATTCCATGACGCAGACCCTGCTTTTCGGCGCCTTTCTGGCCGCCCTTCTTTATGTGCTCATTCCTGGCCCCGCATTCCTCGCTCTTCTCGGTATTGGCGCAGGCCAAGGCCGCAAGGCAGGGGCGATGTTCATGGGCGGGCATCTGGCAGGCGATCTGCTCTGGTCTACGCTGGCTTTGGTCGCAATTGTCGGCGCCAAGACGATCGGCAGTACGGTTTTCGACATTCTCGGCCTGCTCTGCGGCTTCTATCTCGCCTGGATCGGCTGGAATGCGCTTCGAGCCAAGCCGCGTGGCGAAAACCGGCCCCTGATGACCGTCGAGCGGCCTTATCGCCGTGGCCTGATCTTCGGCCTGACCAACCCGAAGGGTTACCCGGTGGCGCTGGCGACGTTTACGGCGCTGCTCGCCGGATCTTCCAACGCGCTTGATTTTCACGCGCTACCGGCGTTGCTGGCCGTTTCCTTCCTCGGCTTTCTGGTCGCCGATATCATTCTGATCGGTATCATCGGCGCCTCCGTGGTGCGGCGCTTCTACCGCCGCCATGAACTGGCGATCGTGCGTCTGTCTGGCGTGCTGTTCATGGGCTTTGCCGTGCAGGCCGTCTGGCATGCAGCGCCCGGACTACTCGGGCTGCGCAAGCCTTGAACCGCCGCTATTCAGCGCCCACCTGACAATCTTGATAATTTCCACAATCGCTGCCGAAAACTGGAAGCAGCACCCGCTATTGGCGGGACAGACCGGAATGCGAAAGGACTGCCTATGACGTCGAGCCCCACGCTGAACCCCGCCATCACCGACTGGAACGGCCCGAACGGGCTGCCACGCTTCGAGGCGGTCAGCGACAGCGATTTTGCAGCATCCTTCGAGGCGGCCCTTGCCGGACACGAGGCCGAGATCAACGAAATTGCCGGGAATCCGGCCGCGCCAACATTTGAAAACACCATTGTCGCGCTCGAGACCGCCGGCGATGCGCTGTCGCGGGTCTCGTCGCTGTTCTGGAACCGTGCCGGCGCCCACACCAACGACGCCATTCAGGCATTGGAGCGGGATATCTCGCCAAAGATGTCACGGCATTATTCGAAAATCGGCATGAATGCGGCGCTGTTCCAGCGCATCGACCAGCTCTGGGAGAAGCGTGAAAGCCTCGGCCTCACACTGGAGCAAATCCGGGTATTGGAGCGCCACTGGAAGGGGTTCGTCAAATCCGGCGCCAAACTACCGAAGCCCGAACAGGAGACCCTGGCCGGGATCAACGAAAAGCTCGCCGGTCTCAGCACCCGGTTCGGCCAGAACGTGCTGGCCGACGAAAAGGGTTGGTCGCTCATTCTGTCCGATGGGCCGGAACTCGACGGCCTTCCGGATTTTCTCAAGGACGCCATGGCATCGGCAGCGCGTGAAGGCGGCGAAGACGGCAAATACGCCGTGACACTGTCGCGCTCGATCATCGAGCCCTTCCTGACGTTTTCCGAACGCCGGGACCTGCGCGAACAATCTTTCAAGGCCTGGGTCGCTCGCGGCGAAAATCCGGGCGAGACAGACAATCGCGGCGTCATCCGCGAAACGCTGGCGTTGCGTAGCGAGGTCGCCAGACTGCTCGGCTACGGCAACTTCGCCGAAATGAAGCTCGATAACACGATGGCAAAGACCCCTGCTGCCGTAAACGAACTCCTGCGCACCGTCTGGGCAAAGGCCGTCAAGCGCGCCCGCGAGGAAGAAGCCGATATCGCAAACATGATTGCCGAAGACGGCAAGAACCATGACGTCATGCCCTGGGACTGGCGCTTCTATTCCGAGCGCATCCGGGCGCAAAAATTCAATTTCTCCGAGGCGGAGCTGAAGCCTTATTTGCAGCTCGAAAAGATCATCGACGCCTGCTTCGATGTTGCCAACCGGCTCTTCGGCATTCGCGCGGTCGAGAAGAAGGGCATCACCGCCTACCATCCGGATGTGCGCGTCTTCGAAATCCGCGATGCCGGTAACACGCTCATCGCACTCTTCCTCGGCGACTATTTTGCTCGCAGCTCGAAGCGGTCCGGCGCCTGGATGAGCGCGTTCCAGTCGCAGCACAAGCTGCCGCTGAAGAACGGAAAAACCGGTGAAATCCCGATCATTTACAATGTCTGCAACTTCGCAAAACCGGCGGAAGGCAAACCGGCGCTGCTGTCGCTCGACGATGCCCGCACGCTATTCCACGAATTCGGCCACGCCCTGCACGGCATGCTGTCGGACGTGACCTATCCATCGGTATCGGGCACATCCGTATCGCGCGACTTCGTCGAACTGCCCTCGCAGCTCTACGAACACTGGCTGACGGTGCCTGCGATCCTCAAGCAATATGCCGTGCATTTCGAAACCGGCGAGGCGATGCCGCAAGCCCTGCTCGACAAGGTTCTGGCCGCACGCACCTTCAACGCCGGGTTCAACACGGTCGAATTCACCTCCTCGGCGATCGTCGACATGGAATTCCACACCCGCGGCCCGATCGACGATCCGATGGCGCTTCAGGCAGAGATCTTGGGCGAACTTGGCATCCCGAAGTCGCTGGTCATGCGCCACGCCTCGCCGCATTTCCAGCACATCTTCGCCGGCGGCTATTCGGCGGGCTACTATTCCTACATGTGGTCGGAAGTGCTCGATGCCGACGCCTTCGCCGCCTTTGAGGAAACCGGCGATGCGTTCAATGCGGCGATGGCAGGCAAGCTGAAGGACCACATCTATTCCGTTGGTGGCTCGATCGACCCGGAAGACGCCTACAAGGCCTTCCGTGGCAAGATGCCAAGCCCGGATGCGATGCTGGCCAAGAAGGGCCTTGCGGTCACGGAGGAACTTTCGGGTTCCGACGCGTGAGGGGTCGTAGTCACGGAACTGTCGCCAAACCGTTGGAATAGATTCATCCAACTGTAAACGAACTGACATCGCTTTCACCAAAGGTCCGGCTCGGGTTTCACGTGATTCCCGAGACGGTACTGGAGGCCGATTTGGTCGATATTCAGGATACGCTGACCCGCCGCTCCTTCCTGCTCTCGGCAGGTGCTGCCGGGTTTGCCGCCACGTCGGTTCTTGCCACACCGTTCTATTCCCGAAGCTCCGGGAGACCGTCCTTCACCCATGGCGTTCAGTCCGGTGATGTCGATACCAAATCCGGCATGATCTGGACGCGGGCGGACCGGCCGTCGCGTATCACTGTCGAGTATTCGACGACCGAGAGCTTTGCTGCGCCCATTCGGTTGCGATCAATCGATGCGCTGCCCGGATCCGACTTCACGATAAAATGTGCTCTCGATAACCTGCTGCCCGATCAGGATATCTTTTACCGTTTTACCGCGACCGATCTCTATGACAGCAACAGTGTGTCCGAGCCCGCCATCGGCCGGTTTCGCACCGCACCGCTGCGCCGCCGTTCGGTGCGCTTCGTCTGGTCGGGCGACACGGCTGGTCAAGGCTGGGGCATTGATGACACCGGCATGAAGACCTACTCGACCATGCAATTGCACGAGCCGGATTTCTTCATCCATTCCGGTGACACGATCTATGCCGACAACCCGATCCCCGACGAGATATCCTTGAGAGACGGCACGATCTGGAAAAACCGGATCGTGACGCCGGAGAAACGCGAGGTCGCCCGCACACTCGATGAATATCGCGGCCAGTGGAAATACAATCTGCTCGACGAGCACGTTCGTGCCCTGAATGCCGCCTGCCCGACTTTCTATCAGTGGGACGATCATGAGGTTTTGAACAACTGGTCGCCCTCGACCGATCTGCGCGACGACAACCGCTACCCGGACAAGGATGTGTCCGTCTATGCCGCCCGTGCGATGCAGGCTTTCCAGGAGATGACGCCGATCCGCGCCATTCCCGCCCAGCCTGGCCGCATTTTCCGCAAGATCCCCTATGGCCGTCTACTCGACGTGTTCTTCGTCGATCTGCGCTCCTATCGCGAAGCCAATCAGGGCGGCGGCAACGAGCTGTTCGGCTGGCGGCAGGCGGACTGGCTGAAGCGTGAACTGGCCGCCTCGAAAGCCACCTGGAAGGCCATTGCCTGCGATATGCCGATTGGGCTGGTGGTCTGGGACGATTTTTCCAACCGGCGCGGCTCCGATGCGATTGCCAATGGCGATAACGGCCCGCCAGCCGGCCGCGAGAAGGAATTCGCCGATATCCTCACCTTCATCCGCGACAATGGCATCCAGAATACCGTCTGGCTGACAGCGGACGTGCATTACACCGCAGCTCACCATTACGATCCGGCCCGCGCCGCCTTCAAGGATTTCCTGCCGTTCTGGGAATTCGTCTCCGGGCCGCTGCATTCCGGCACCTATGGGCCGAAGGAACTGGACATGACATTCGGTCCTGACGTCCGCTTCATCAAGGCCGCCGGTACCGGCATCGATCAGAACCTGCCGCCTTCCGCCGGTCTGCAGTTCTTCGGCCTCGTCGATATCAACGGCCAGACCGAACAGATGACCGTCCGGCTGATGGACCGGGACGATCACGAGTTGTGGCAAATCACGCTCGATCCTGTTGGAAATTCCGTATGAAACGGCGTCCGGATTCGCCACCAGGCACGACTTTGCGCCCCGCCCCCCTTTCGCAAATGCAAAAAAACCTGTAAGAGCCGCGCAATTGAAGATGCGGCGTCCCTCACATACGCCCCGAAACCTCCGAGATTCACACATGAAAATGCGCAACATCGCGATCATCGCACACGTTGACCATGGGAAAACCACTCTAGTCGACGAACTTCTGAAGCAGTCGGGTTCTTTCCGCGACAACCAGCGCACGACCGAGCGCATGATGGATTCGAACGATCTGGAAAAAGAGCGTGGTATCACCATTCTCGCCAAGGCCACGTCGATCGAGTGGAAGGGCGTCCGCATCAACATCGTCGACACCCCCGGCCACGCCGACTTCGGCGGCGAAGTCGAGCGCATCCTGTCGATGGTGGATGGCGCGATCGTTCTGGTCGACTCGTCGGAAGGCCCGATGCCCCAGACCAAGTTCGTCGTCTCCAAGGCGCTGAAGGTCGGCCTTCGCCCGATCGTCGCGATCAACAAGATCGACCGTCCGGACGGTCGCCACGAAGAAGTCATCAACGAAGTCTTCGACCTCTTCGCCAACCTCGACGCGACCGACGAGCAGCTCGACTTCCCGATCCTCTACGGTTCGGGCCGTAACGGCTGGATGAACCTCAATCCTGAAGGTCCGAAGGAAGAGGGCCTCGCGCCGCTTCTCGACCTCGTTCTCAAGCACGTTCCTGAGCCGAGCGTTGGCGAAGAAGACGGCGCGTTCCGCATGATCGGCACGATTCTGGAAGCCAACCCCTTCCTCGGCCGCATCATCACCGGCCGTATCCATTCTGGTTCGATCAAGCCGAACCAGTCTGTCAAGGTTCTCGGCCAGGACGGCAAGCTGATCGAAAGCGGCCGTATCTCGAAGATCCTCGCTTTCCGCGGTATCGAGCGTACGCCGATCGACGAAGCCCATGCCGGCGACATTGTCGCCATCGCTGGCCTGTCCAAGGGCACCGTCGCCGATACGTTCTGCGACCCGTCGGTTACTGAGGCACTGCATGCCCAGCCGATCGACCCGCCGACCGTCACCATGTCCTTCATCGTCAACGATAGCCCGCTTGCCGGCACCGAAGGCGACAAGGTAACGAGCCGTGTCATTCGTGACCGCCTGTTCAAGGAAGCTGAAGGCAACGTCGCGCTGAAGATCGAAGAAGCCGAAGGCAAGGATTCGTTCTACGTTTCCGGCCGTGGCGAATTGCAGCTGGCCGTTCTCATCGAAACCATGCGCCGCGAAGGTTTTGAGCTTGCCGTATCGCGTCCGCGCGTCGTCATGCACAAGGACGAAGCCACCGGCCAGATGCTGGAGCCAGTCGAAGAAGTCGTCATCGACGTCGATGAAGAGCATTCCGGCATCGTCGTCCAGAAGATGTCCGAGCGTAAGGCTGAAATGGCCGAGCTTCGTCCGTCCGGCGGCAATCGCGTTCGCCTGAAGTTCTTCGCACCGACCCGCGGCCTGATCGGCTACCAGTCGGAACTTCTGACCGACACGCGCGGCACGGCAATCATGAACCGTCTGTTCCACGAATATCAGCCATATAAGGGCGATATCGGCGGCCGCGTTCAGGGCGTTCTGCTTTCCAACGACGCCGGCGAATCCGTCGCCTACGCCATGTTCAACCTGGAAGACCGCGGCCCGATGATCATCGACGCAGGCGAAAAGGTCTATGCCGGCATGATCATCGGCATCCACACGCGTGACAACGATCTTGAAGTCAACGTGTTGAAGGGTAAGAAGCTCACCAACATGCGCGCCTCTGGCAAGGACGAAGCCGTCAAGCTGACCCCGCCAATCCGCATGACGCTCGACCGCGCGCTGTCCTGGATCCAGGACGACGAACTGGTCGAAGTGACGCCCAAGAACATCCGCCTGCGTAAGATGTATCTCGACTCGAACGACCGCAAGCGTTTCGAAAAGTCGCGCGGCGCTGCATAAGCAGACGGAACCAGACAATAGAAAAAGGCGCAGCGATCTCGATCGGTGCGCCTTTTTCATTTTGACAGATGATACGACGGCCTGCCGATCAGGACTTCAGAACGCCGCTCTTCTTCGCCGTCCAGGTGGCGATGTAATCCATCAAGGCATTGTTCAGGCAATCGGATGGCGTCAGGCCGAGTTCCGTCAGGCGGGCACGAATGGCCGGCATGTCGGCGGGGTTCGTGCCGGATTCGATGATCGACGAAACGAAAGCGGCAAAGCCCGGCGGTGACCAGCCGTCCGTGTCGAACCGCTCCGGGTGAATGAAGTCCAGTCCCTGGAAGGGATGCTCCCGCTCCACAGGGCCATACATGTGCACGCCGCAGGCCTTACAGGCGTGCCGCTGGATCAGCGCGGTTTTGTCGACGACTTCGAGCTTGTCGCCGTTTTCAAGCACGGTGATCTTGTCGTGCGGAACCACCGCGACCACCGAAAAGGTCGCTCCGGCCGGTTTCCAGCATTTTGTGCAGCCGCACGCATGGTTATGGGCGACGTCGCCTTCGATCCTGACCCGTACAGGCCTGTCGGCGCACACGCAGACCAGGACACCGCCGGTAAAGCCGGACGCGCCCCTGGGCACGCCCTTGTCGAGCAATGGATGTAGAGAAACGGTAGCAGGCATTGTCTCCTCCCGTGCCGGTTCCCTATAGTTCCGCCTCCCGTGCCGGCAGATCGCGGCAAGGCGTCCATAAGGAGCATACCACGCTGGCGCAAAGAGTCTCCCGCCAAGCGTCCACTAGGTAACAATGTGTCCCGATCCTATCTCCGCGCACCGGATACAAAAAAGCCCCGTCATTGCTGACAGGGCTTTTGAGATGGAAGCATTACTCGAAGGATGCTTACGCAGCTTCTTCCTGCGCTTCGTCTTCTTCGATGGCCTTGCCGCGCTTCGGACCCTTGTTGAGGTTCGTTTCAACGAGACGGACAGCTTCCGTTTCCGACATCTTGTTCACGGCTGCGATTTCGCGCGCCATGCGGTCAAGTGCTGCTTCATAAAGCTGACGTTCGGAATAGGACTGTTCCGGCTGGTTTTCAGCACGGTAGAGGTCACGCACAACTTCGGCGATCGAGATCAGGTCACCGGAATTGATCTTGGCATCATATTCCTGCGCACGGCGGGACCACATGGTCCGCTTGACGCGCGCCCTGCCCTGGACGACCTTCAATGCACGTTCGACGAAATCGGTTTCGGAGAGCTTGCGCATGCCGATGGAGACGGCCTTTGCTACCGGTACCTTGAGACGCATCTTGTCTTTTTCGAAATCGATAACAAACAGTTCGAGCGACATGCCCGCAACCACCTGGTCTTCAATTGCTACAATTTGTCCAACGCCGTGGGCCGGGTAAACGATCGATTCACCGGTCTTGAAGCCATGGCGTGTTGAAGATTTTTTCTGCTGGGTCGTCATTCGTTTCAAAAACTCCCTGTTACGCTCCCGGCAAAAGGCCGGGGCCGGGTCAGTCAGGCCCGGGATGGACGGGGGCACCGTCGGGTGACTCCATACTGATCCGTTCCAACGGTCATCAAATCGATCTTCTGCGGGGCGATCACACACAAGCAACTGCAGTTGCGTATTTGGGGTCAGCCGCGCAGTGGGACTCTTTTGCTTTCGTGATGGTTTTTCGGGCACACGCAAGTGCCACGATGTGGATCAGTTTTTAGACCCTATCATAAAAAACTGCGGAAATCAATAATTTGCTTTACAACGGCAATCGAGCTCAACCAGTCCGACACGGACATGGTAAAGCCATGATTCTCCCAATTTCGCCATTTTTTGCGGCCGGAAAATCCGGCTGCCATGGCCGCCGGGTGCGTCTGCGTCAGTCACCCTGACCCGGCTTCGGCGAAAAGTATTTCTCGTACTTGCCTTCGATGCCGTCCATTTCCTTGGCTTCCGGCATCTCGTCACGTTTGACCGTAAGGTTTGGCCATTGTGTGGCGAAGTCTGCGTTGACCTTCAGCCACATGTCGAGGCCCGGTTCGGTATCCGGCTTGATCGCCCCGGCCGGACATTCCGGCTCGCAGACGCCACAGTCGATGCATTCATCCGGATGAATGACCAGAAAATTCTCGCCCTCATAGAAGCAGTCCACCGGGCAAACTTCAACGCAATCGGTATATTTGCAGCGTATGCAATTGTCGGTCACGACATACGTCATGAGGTACTCCAGCGATTCTCACGTTTGACGGCAGACAGGAACCAGAGATAGTCCGCTTATCCGCATCCGTTCGGGGACACGGCTGCTCATTTACCCCGTGAGGTAAAGGCTTTGCGGGGGCTTTGCAAGAATAATCCATGCGCCAAATAGCCACCTGGCGGGACAGTTTTCTAATCCTGATTCTATTCCTGATGCCAACCCTGCTTGAGCCTGTCGACGTCGCGGCGCTCCTTCTTGGTTGGCCGGCCGCTGCCACGCTCGCGCGTCGCCTGCTCGAAGGCATTCGGCTTTTCGCCGGGAACGGCAGCGGGCGTCAGATCTTCATAGAGAAGGCGGGCTTCCTCGTAAGGCCCACGCCGGGCACCGGCAAGCAGAAAACGCGCGGTGACGTCACGCCGGTCAAGCGACACAACAACGACATCGCCGGCTTTCAAAGCATGGGAGGGCTGGGTGATACGGGCCTCATTGACCCGCACATCGCCGGACTCGATCGCCTTCTGGGCGATCGAGCGGGATTTTTGCAGACGCGTGAAGAACAGCCATTTGTCGAGACGCTGGCGGACAACCGGCAGAGACGGAGGCTGCTTTTCACCCATACTGGGTCCTTATTTCTTCATCTGCTCCTTCAGGGCAGCGAGCTTGGCGAAAGGCGAATCCGGATCCATCGGCTTTTCCTTGCGCGGCGGACGGGCCTCGAACTTGGCAGCCTGCGGCTTGGCACCGCGGTCGTTGCGATCGGGACGATCCTGACGGTCGCCCTTCTCGTGACGCGGGCCACCCTGCGGCTTGCCGCCATCACGGCCGCGATTGCGGTCCGGCCGGCCGCCGCCACCGTTCTTACGGTTGTCGTCGGAACGGCCCTCACGGCGGCCTTCACCCTCGCGGCGTGGCTCGCCACCTTCGCGGCGGGCTTCACCCTGCGGTGCCCGGTTGTTGCCACCACGGCGATCGCCCTGCGGGCGTCCACCAGAGCGCTGATTGTCGTTGCGGCTACCTGGGCGCCACAGAAGAACCGGCTTGGCTTCGACTGGCTCGGCCAAATCGCCCGCCTGCTCGCCAACCGCAGCCTGCTCGGCACCTGCAGCTTCGGCGGCAACGGGAACAGTCTCCGCAGCCTGTTCGGGCGCTGGTTCGGAAGCATGGGCTTCTTCGCCCGCTGTATCCGCATCATCATGATCGGCCGTCTCGGCCGGCGCATCGGAAGCAGCAGCGTCGGCTGCCGGTGCGGCAGATCCCGATTGCGTAGCGAGGAACGCAGCCGCATCCTCAACCTTGACGGCATCGGCACGGTAGCCGAGACCCTTGAGGATTTCTTCCATATCGTCCGGCGTTGCGCCGAGGATCGACAGCATGGCCGTCGTTGCGGTGAAGCGGCGGCCATCATAAGCACCGTCCGGACGCGCCGCCGTGCCCGGCTTCCACTGCAGCAGCGGACGGATCAGATCCGCCAGACGCTCGAGGATATCGATGCGCACAGCACGCTTTCCAAGGAACCGGAAACCGGCCAGCTTATAGAAGGTGCGCTCGAAGGCCGGATCGGTGACCACCGAGGTGCGACCTGCGGCCAGAACAGGGATCAGATCGCCGTAGCCGGGCTTGTCGAGACCGTCATTCTTCAACGCCCAGAGCAGCGTGATGAGTTCGGCCGGTGCAGGCTTCAAAAGAGCCGGCATGAAGATGTGGTAGGCGCCGAAGCGGATGCCATGGCGGCGGATGGAGGCACGAGCCTCCTGATCCAGCGATTTGACGTCATCGGCGACATCGCGGCGGAACATTACACCAAGGTTTTCCACCAGCTGGAAAGCCAGGCCCTTGGCGAGACCTTCCAGATCTTCAGCGCGCGAAAGATCGTCGAGCGGCTTCAACACCGTCGAGATATGATGATTGACGAAGCGCTCGATGCGGACGAGCACATGCTCGCGGGCATTGCCCTGCAGTTGCTCGTCGGCGAGCAACAGCACGCGTGGACGCATCACATGGTCGCTGGCCGTCAGCCGCGCCACGGGATCGCCGAGCCAACGCACGAGACCATCCGACGACAAGGCCAGATCGGCGTTGCCGGCCGCATGCAACCGCGCTGCCCGTGCCTCGAACTCGAGAGCCAGCGCCTTTTGTGCGGCGGCTTGCGCTGCGCGCGCGTCGAGACCGTCGGCCACTGTCGCCAGCGTGAAACGGAACCCGGCCAATTGTCCCACATGATGACCTTCAACGAAGACATCGCCATTTACACTGATTTCAGCTTCCAACATCGCATTCTCTCTCAGGCGCTTCATGAGCACAGATGTCCTGCGATCAACAAAGCGTTTCGTCAACCTTTCATGTAACGCGTCAGACAATCGATCTTCGATTTCCCGCGTCTTTTCTTGCCAGTGTGTCGGATCGGCAAGCCACCCCGGACGGTTGGACACATAGGTCCATGTCCTGATTTGTGCAATTCTCGCGGACAATGTGTCGATTTCACCGTCCGTATGGTCCGCCCGGCGAACCTGTTCGGCCATGAAATCTTCATTCACTGTGCCACGCCGGACGAGATCGGCATAGATCGTCGAAATCAGATCGGCATGCTGCGCCGGCGTTATACGCCGGTAGTCGGGAAGCGCACAGGCCTCCCAGAGTTTTTCTACACGCTCCGGTGTCGTTGCAACACTGGTAACCTCCGGATAGCGCGAAAGATAGTCCAAAGCCTGCTGATCCACCGCCGGCAGGGCCCGTGTAAGCCCATGAACGGCAGGAGCGGCGTCCAAACTCTTCTTCAGGGCCTGGATGGACGCATAGTTGAGCGACTTGGAGCGCCATTGCAGCACGCGGACCGGATCGAACTGATGCGATTCGATCCGGTGCACCAGTTCATTGTCGAACGGCTCGACCCGCGAGGTAACGCCAAAGGTACCGTCACGCAGGTGACGGCCGGCGCGACCGGCAATCTGTGCCAGTTCCCCGGGATTGAGATCGCGGAACTGATAGCCGTCATATTTGCGGCCCTGGGCGAACGCGACGTGGTCGACATCGAGGTTGAGCCCCATGCCGATCGCATCGGTCGCCACCAGATACTCGACGTCACCGGCCTGATAGAGCGCCACCTGGGCGTTGCGCGTGCGCGGCGAAAGCGCGCCGAGAACGACGGCGGCACCGCCGCGCTGGCGGCGGAT
This sequence comes from Hyphomicrobiales bacterium, assembly GCA_900472175.1. Lineage (GTDB taxonomy): Bacteria > Pseudomonadota > Alphaproteobacteria > Rhizobiales > Rhizobiaceae > Pararhizobium. The sequence continues at coordinate 43,427 of UCHD01000021.1, forward strand.
TAGCTCCGCGATCGCATAGACTTCCTCGGCCGAGAACGCGACGATGGCAGTCCGCTGCGGCAGGCGGGTTATTTTCTTCGAGCCGGCATAAAGAAGCTGCGACAGACGCGGACGCTCGACGACGGTGATGCCGGGGAGCAGGTGTTCGAGGATCGGCCGCATGGTGGAGGCACCAAGCAACAGCGTCTCGACACGGCCGCGCAAATGCATCAGCCGGTCGGTAAAGATATGACCGCGCTCCAGATCACCCGCCAACTGCACTTCATCGATTGCGACGAAGGCTGCCTTGGTCTCGCGCGGCATGGCCTCGACGGTGCAAACCGAGAAGCGTGCCATATGCGGTGTGATTTTTTCCTCGCCGGTGATCAGTGCGACATTGTGTGCGCCGACCTTTTCGACGACGCGCGTATAGACCTCGCGCGCCAGCAGACGCAACGGCAGGCCGATGACGCCGCTTTCGTGCGCAACCATGCGCTCGATCGCGTAATGCGTCTTGCCGGTATTGGTGGGGCCGAGCACCGCGATCACGCCGCGGCCGCTCAAGATCATCGGTTGGTCAGGCACTATATCGATCCCGCGCACTTTCAGTCTGCGAAGGCCATTCACGGCGTTTCAAGCCGTTCAACCGGCGCAGAACACATGCCCACGACAACGCACAAACGCAAGGGGCGCGCGAACATGAAACATGCAAATGGTGTCCTTTGCCGGCATTTCCACCCCCTCAGTTGCCGGATTCGGAACAGTGGTGGAACGAATCAGCGACGAAACGCAGACTCGCACGGATTCAGGGTTTGTTCACTGCTAGATATTGATTTCGTAAGCTGGATTCGCACCAGATGCTGAATCGCGATTTTGCGCTCTAGCGCTCGAAATCGGACGCATGGAACGCTCGCATATAAGAAATCATGAATTTGAGATTCGGAATCCAAATAACTGAATTTTCAGAAAAATTTGTCCATGTTTTTGAACAGGTAACCTGCCCGCGAAAGACGCCGATTCCGAAGGTGAAGAAGGAATGCGACGGCAACGAAACGCAACGCAGCCGATTTCCTCCCGACAAGATGTGGTAGAAAATTCGACGAAACAACCACACCGCTCAGCGATCCTTCGCCAGATTCCGGTATCCAAATTGCCGTTTGCAGGGTCACTGAAAAATCTCTCGCTCGACACAACTGCATCTCTATGAAACGCGGCTCTTCCGTGGCGACCGGAAGCTCAAAACCGTGAAGCCATGCCGGTTTCCGGTGCGAATTTAACACTTCAACCAAAGCGGGAACGAATCGGCGACGAATCGCAGACACAGTTGGTTTCCTGGTTTGTTCACCGCTACATCATGTGGAAAATCAAATGGTTAACCATAGGAAACAGTGGATAACTGCGGATTTGACCACAGCGCCAAGCCGCCGCGTTAACCTTTGCGGAAACGCAAAACGGCGCCCATCAGGCGCCGCCGGTATTGCAATGACCAATCAGGATCAGACGAAGAACTGGCCACCATTGGCCGAAATCGTCGAGCCGGTGATGAAGCCCGCATCATCGGATGCCAGGAATACGACGACCCGGGCGATTTCGTCGGGTTCGCCAAGGCGGCCGACGGGGATTTGCGGGATAATGCGCTCATTAAGCACCTTCTCCGGGATCGCCCGGACCATCTCAGTACCAATGTAGCCTGGGCAGACGGCGTTGACGGTGATACCCTTGGCGGCGCCTTCCTGGGCGAGTGCCTTGGTAAAGCCGAGATCACCAGCCTTCGCCGCAGAATAATTCGCCTGGCCCATCTGGCCCTTCTGGCCATTGATCGACGAAATATTGATGACGCGGCCGAAGTTGCGATCGCGCATGCCGGTCCAGACAGGATGCGTCATGTTGAACAGCCCGGTGAGGTTGGTATCCACCACCTCGGCCCATTGTTCGGGCGTCATCTTGTGAAACATCGCATCGCGGGTGATGCCGGCATTGTTGACCAAAATTTCGATCGGGCCGAGATCGTCAACGACACGCGCAATGCCTTTTGTGCATTCCTTGTAGTCGGACACGTCCCACTTGTAGGTCGGGATACCTGTGACGTCGGTGAAGGCCTGCGCCTTTTCGTCATTGCCAGCATAAGTCGCGGCAACCTTGTATCCGGCTGTCTTCAAGGCGATGGATATCGCGGCGCCAATACCGCGTGAACCACCGGTGACCAATGCTACTCTGCTCATCCGTACACTCCCCGTTTTTTCGTTTTGTCTTTCACTTTGTCTTGCGCCTGCGTCCTCAGACGCAAACGCAGCTTTCCGGCACTTGCCGTGGAGTTAGTCCCGGCAGGTGAGCCGGGACGATCGATTAACGGGTGAGGGTTACAGCCGTTCGACACACATGGCGACACCCATGCCGCCGCCAATGCACAGCGTCGCCAGCCCCTTGGAGACGCCACGGCGCTTCATTTCGAACAGAAGCGTGTTCAGTACGCGCGCACCGGACGCACCGATCGGATGGCCGATGGCAATGGCGCCGCCATTGACGTTAACGATCGAGGTATCCCAGCCGAGATCCTTGTTGACGGCGCAGGCCTGCGCCGCAAACGCCTCATTGGCCTCGACCAGCTCGATATCAGAGACCGACCAGCCTGCTCTTTCCAGGGCCTTGCGGGAAGCCGGGATCGGGCCTGTGCCCATGATTTGCGGATCGACGCCGGCGGTGGCCCAGGAGACGATGCGGGCCAACGGCTGGATGCCACGACGACCGGCTTCGGCTTCGGACATCAGCAGCGTTGCTGCCGCACCGTCATTCAGGCCGGAAGCGTTGGCGGCGGTAACCGTGCCTTCCTTGTCGAAAGCCGGGCGCAGTTTCGCCATCGAATCCAGCGTTGCGCCGTGGCGGATATATTCGTCCTGATCAACGGTAACGTCGCCCTTGCGGCCCTTGACGATGAAGGGAATGATCTCGTCGGCAAAACGTCCGGCCTTCTGCGCCGCTTCCGCCTTGTTCTGCGATCCCAGTGCAAAAAGGTCCTGATCTTCACGCGACAGCTGCCACTTCTTGGCGACGTTCTCGGCGGTCGTGCCCATGTGGTAGCCATAGAAGGCGTCGGTCAGGCCATCCTTGATCATGGTATCGACCATCTTGAAATCGCCCATCTTCACGCCGCCGCGCAGGTGCGCGCAATGCGGCGCCATCGACATGGATTCCATGCCGCCGGCAACGATGATCTTTGCGTCTCCGGTTGAAATCTGCTGCATGCCGAGCGCGACGGCGCGCAAACCCGAGCCGCAGAGCTGGTTCATGCCCCAGGCCGTCGCTTCCTGCGGAATACCGGCCTTCATCGCCGCCTGGCGGGCGGGGTTCTGGCCCTCTCCGGCCGACAGGACCTGGCCGAGGATGACTTCATCGACTTCGGCTGCCGCAACACCGGCGCGCTCCAGCACCCCCTTGATGACGGCGGCACCAAGCTCATGGGCCGGAGTGTTGGCAAAGGAGCCGTTGAACGATCCAACTGCGGTTCGGCCCGCACTGGCGATGACGATGGAGGGAGTGCTCATCAGATGTTTCCTCGTTCTTTTCTCGCAATTGCTAAAGACTGGCAAAGGACGTGGCGCAAGTCAAACGCCTTGATGCAGCGCGGCGCGTTTCGTTTCCCAATCGGATCACGAGGCAAAATTTTGCACCTGCGTCCACGCAACGCACAAAGAGATTGTCAGAACCGGTTTTTTACGGGTACTCTGAAAAACATAATAAAGACGGGAGCATGGGAGGAGACCCATATGGCTAAACACGACGGTCAGATCGTAATCAAAAAATATGCCAACCGGAGGCTCTATAATACCGGAACGAGCACCTATGTGACGCTCGACGATCTCGCGGTGATGGTGAAAAAGGGAGAGGAATTCACCGTCCAAGACGCGAAGTCAGGCGATGACATCACCCATTCGGTGCTGACACAGATCATTTTCGAGCAGGAATCCAAGACGGGCAACACGCTTTTGCCGATCTCGTTCCTGCGCCAGTTGATCTCGTTTTATGGCGACCAGATGCAGATGGTGGTGCCGAGCTACCTTGAGCATTCGATGCAGGCGTTTACCGACCAGCAATCGCAGATGCGCGAACAGATCAACAAGGCTTTTGGCGATACGCCGCTCGGCAAGAATCTGGCCGTGCCGATGCAATTGGTGGAAGAACAGGTCAAGCGCAACACCGACCTTTTCCATCAGGCCATGCAGATGTTTTCGCCCTTCATGGCAGCAGCGCCCGCCGCCAAGGAACCGCGCAAGGCGGAAGCCAAGGACATCGATGAGCTGAAGGAACAATTACGCGCCCTGCAGACGAAGCTGGAAAATCTGGGCTGACACACCTTATGCCGCACGCCGCATCCGGCGGCTTGCGGCGCCGCCTGGAGCTTTATCAAAGGCCGATCGAAACATCCCGTCCTGCCGTGCGCATCGACACGGAGAAGCCGGCAATGACGTCGATGAAGCTGATCGTCATCAGGATGAAGAAGACGTGGGTCGCGGCATTGGCGACCAGCAGGAATTCCACCAGAAAGACGATAAACAGAACCATCGAGAGCAGATGATCCATCAGAGCTTTGGAGCTGATGCGAGTTGCCTTGAGGATTTCGACGAAAAGCAGAACAAGCGCAATGACGATCATCAGATCGCCCATGCTCATCGTCCACACGGCACCGGACAGCATCGTCATCGAGAAAACCGTGTTTTCGAAAACTGCGACACCGCCGCTTCCAAGCACGCCCATCATTCCAAGATTGTAGAGAATGAACGGCAGGATCAGCAACGGAATGGCGGCAATCATCGGCAACGGCTCCCAGTTTTTCGCACCGGCCTCTCAAGGCCCGGTGTCGATCGATATGTGCCTTACGGCGCGACAAGCGTCAAGAAAACGGCCACAGCTGGCAGTTAGGGCAGGGGTTTGGGAAAACTATGACGGCGAAAGAGGAAAACGCACCGCGCCACTCGCAAACGAACAACGCAAAAAGGGCCGGCGAAAAGCCAGCCCTTTAAATGCAGCCTGACGGCGCCGCTGATTAAGCGGAAGCCTTCGGGGTCAGAACCTGACGACCGCGATACATGCCTGTCTTCAGGTCGATGTGGTGCGGACGGCGCAGTTCGCCGGAATTCTTGTCTTCGATGTAGGTCGGTGTCTTCAGCGCATCAGCGGAGCGGCGCATGCCACGCTTGGACGGGCTTGTTTTTCTTTTAGGTACAGCCATTTCATACTCCACTTATCGGGCGAAACTCTGCTTCTCGGCCAGACCGTTGGCCGGGAAAAACAGATGTCAATCTCGGAATTTGCCGGGCTTATACATGCCCCACAGGCGTTTGACCAGTCCCCACAGCTATTTTTTCGCAAGGGCTGCGGCAGAAATGGATCAGGCCTCGCCCTCCGGCACGATCCAGGTTTCCTTCAGCGCAGCCTCCTGCCATTTCTGGAAGGCTGGATGGGTCTTGACCGCATCCATATATTCCAGCGAGCCAGGATTGCGGGTGAGGTCGTAAACCTCGAAACGGTTGACCACCGGGGCAAACATCGCATCGGCTGCGGTAAAGCGACCAAACAGGAACGGACCACCGGAGCGGGCCACGGCCTCGCGCCAGATCGTCTCGATCCGCTCGACATCGTCCATCACCCCCTCCGGCAGATCGATCGCCCGCTTTTCGCGGCGGATGTTCATCGGGCAGGCGTTGCGCAGCGCCCGGAAACCCGAGAGCATTTCCATCGAATAGGCCCGCGCCACCGCCCGCTCCGCAGGATCGCTGGGCCAAAGCCCGGCATCCGGAAAAAGCTCGGCGGCATATTCGATGATCGCCAGCGACTGCCAGACGCGGACATCGCCATGATGCAGAACGGGAACCTGACCTGTCGGAGAAATATCCTTCAATTTCGGATTACCAGCCGGATAATCAAAGGGGATAAGCACATCCTCGAACGGAATACCGCAGACTTCCAGCGCCAGCCAGGGCCGGAACGACCAGGAAGAATAGTTCTTGTTCCCAACATAGAGCGTGAGTTTGGTCATCGGTCTTCTCCGATCCAGGTAATCTAAGACTCGCTATAGACGACACCGTACCATGACAGCCAATGAAAAGACCTGATCTCACTCATAAAGGCATTTGATATATTCGCCGGACCGGCTCGCACGACGCTCGATCAGCGAGGCGAGGCTGCGCAGGCCACGGCCGGGTTTGCCGGCGTTCCGCTCGATCGGGTTGGGCAAGGATACGGCGAGAAGTGCGGCCTGCCGCCGTGTCAGCTTTGCAGCGGGAACGCCGAAATGGTGTTTTGCCGCCGCTTCGGCACCGTAGATCCCAGGCCCCCATTCCGCAACATTGAGATAAAGCTCCATCATCCGCTGCTTGCTCCAGACGAAATCCGCCGCCAGCGCCAAAGGCAACTCCATGCCCTTGCGAATGAAGGAGCGGCCGTTCCACAGGAACAGGTTCTTGGCTGTCTGCATCGGGATCGTCGAGGCGCCACGCGTGGATTCGCCTTCCAGCGCATCCGTGACGACGCCGCGCATCTGCACCCAGTCGACACCGTCATGAATACAGAACTGGCCATCCTCCGACATCATCACCGACCGGACCAGATTGGGCGATATATCCTCGAAGGCGACCCACTGGCGGTCATAACCGCGGAAAAGCACGAGATCGCGCAACATCAGCGTTGAGATCGGATGGATGAAGCTTGGGGCGTAAAGCACGATCAAAACATAGGGTAACAGGACAACGACGACCGCGATCAATGCAATCTGCCGCCAGCGCCGCCGCAAGGCCTGACCCCATCCTCGCGAACGGCTGGAAGACACGTCCTCTTCCTCCCCCCGAGTTTCCGGTACGATGTCCACGCCTGAAACGCCCGCCTGATAATCCATCCGATTTTCATAGAGCAAGCACGGCTAAATTTGAATGGTTTTCTCGGCACTACACAGCAAGCCGCGCCTACTGTTGCCGATATGGTAAAATCCCGTTGCCAGTAGACGCGCAGTCATGGCAAACAGCGCCGCATGAGCGAGACATCCTTCGAAATCCGCCTGAAGAGCAACGCCGCAGACATCGAGGCCTGCCTGACCGGCATTCTCGGCGAAAAACCGCAGGCAGACGAAATTACACGGCCGGCACCCCTCCTTGCTGCGATGCGCCACGGGGTCTTGAACGGCGGCAAGCGCCTGCGCCCATTCCTGGTCATGGAAAGCACCGCCTTTCTCGGTGGCGACCGGCAAGCGGCCCTGCGCGTCGGCGCAGCGCTTGAATGTGTCCACAGCTACTCACTTGTGCATGACGATCTCCCGGCCATGGACGACGACGACGTCCGCCGCGGCCAGCCGACCGTGCATATCGCCTATGGCGAAGCCAATGCGATCCTGGCCGGCGACAGCCTTCTGACACTCGCCTTCGACATCATTGCAGCCCCGGAGACCAACCTTACGGACCGGCAGAAGACCGAACTGGTGCTGGCGCTGGCGCGCGCCTCCGGCATCGGCGGCATGGCAGGCGGCCAGGCACTGGATCTGGCAGCGGAGACATCGATACCGGACGAAGTCGCGATCGTTACACTGCAGGCGATGAAGACCGGCGCGCTGATCCGTTTTGCCTGCGAGGCGGGTGCCATCATCGCCGGAAGCAGCGCCGATGAACGGCGGTTGATGCGAACCTATGGCGAAACCATTGGCCTGGCTTTCCAGCTGGCCGACGATCTGCTGGACCTGACGGCGGATGCGGAAACCATGGGCAAGGCGACCGGCAAAGATGCGGCCCGGGGCAAGGGCACGCTGGTGTCGCTGCGCGGCCAGGCCTGGGCGGAAACCCGGCTGGCATCCCTCGTCGCAGACGCTGCCGCCCTGCTTGAGCCATTCGGCACGCGCGCCGATATTCTCAACGAGACCGCCCGTTTCATCGCCAACCGCAGCCATTAACGGCCACACGGTTCTGCCCGGCGGATGAGGCACGGGTGTGACCCGACACCCCGCCCGCTCCGCCAGCCAAAATTGTCACCGCAACAAGAATGCGCATTCTCTTTCCATCCGTGCCCGGCATGATAGCGGCTTGCCGCGCTTGAAAGCGCCGCATCGGAGATTGCGCATGTCAAACCTTCTGCCCTACCTGCCGCAACTGATGGTCGCCTGGGGCGCCTATATCATCGCCACCGCCTCGCCCGGACCGGCGATCGTCGCGATCATCTCCACCTCGATCAGCCGCGGCCGCGCCGGCGGACTGGCGCTGGCGGCGGGCGTTCTGACGGGCTCCTATACCTGGGCGATGTTGGCGGCTGCCGGGCTATCGGCCCTGATCCGCACATATGGCAACGCGCTCTTCATCCTGAAGATCGCGGGTGGGCTCTATCTGCTCTGGCTGGCGCTCAAGGCATTGAAAGCCGCGATGCGGAAGGAAACCGAAGCAGCTGTGCTGCTCGAAAAGCAGCCGCCCTCGCTTCGCCGCCTTTACCTCAAAGGTCTTGGCATTCACCTGACCAACCCGAAGGCGATCTTCTCCTGGCTGACGCTGGTTTCGCTCGGCACGCCGCAGGATGCGCCGCAGGTCATGCCTATTCTGATCGGCGGCTGCATGCTGCTCGGCGTCATCATCTTCATGGGGTTTGCATTGCTGTTTTCGATCGAGCCCGTGCACCGCGGCTACAAGAAGTCCCGCCGCTGGATCGAAGGTGCCATGGCCGGTTTTTTCGCCTTCGCCGGCCTGAAGCTGCTGACAGTAAAACTATAGCCTATTCGGCTGCAGCCTGCCCCTGACCGAAACGCTTCTCGATATATTCACCGACAAGCGTCTCGAAATCACCGGCGATATTTGTGCCGCGGATCGTCAGCGCCTTCTTGCCATCGATATAGACGGGCGCGGCTGGAAGTTCGCCGGTCCCGGGCAGCGAGATGCCGATATCGGCATGCTTGCTTTCACCAGGGCCATTGACGATGCAGCCCATGACCGCGACCTTCAGGCCTTCGACGCCCGGATATTTTTCGCGCCAGACCGGCATGTTGCGGCGGATATCACCTTCGATTTTCTGCGCCAGCTCCTGGAACACCGTCGAGGTGGTGCGTCCGCAGCCCGGACAGGCGGCGACAACGGGAATGAACTGGCGAAAGCCCATGACCTGCAGCAATTCCTGCGCCACCTGCACCTCGCGGGTGCGGTCGCCGCCGGGCTCCGGCGTCAGGGAGATGCGGATCGTATCACCGATGCCCTGCTGCATGAGAATACCCAGTGACGCAGCAGACGAAACGATGCCCTTCGAGCCCATTCCCGCTTCCGTCAGGCCCAAATGCAGAGCATGGTCGGAGCGGGTGGACAACATCGCATAGCAGGCGATCAAATCCTGCACATTCGAAACCTTGGCCGACAGGATGATGCGGTTGCGCGGCAGGCCGATCTCCTCGGCAAGCTCTGCCGAAATCAGCGCCGACTGCACGATGGTCTCGCGCATCACCTGCTGGGCTGTTAGCGGAAAGCCGTTGGCCTGATTGTCATCCATCATCTTGGTCAGGAGTTCCTGATCCAACGACCCCCAGTTGACGCCGATACGGACCGGCTTGTCGAACTGGATGGCGCGCTCGATGATCTCGGCGAACTGCTTGTCCTTCTTGGCCTTGAAGCCGACATTGCCGGGGTTGATCCGGTATTTCGCCAGTGCCTCCGCGCAGGCGGGATGGTCGGCCAGAAGCTTGTGGCCGATATAGTGGAAATCGCCAATCAGCGGCACATCGAGACCAAGACGCTCGAGGCGCTCGCGAATCTTCGGCACGGCGGCAGCGCTTTCGTCGCGATCGACGGTGATGCGCACCAGTTCGGAACCGGCCCGGTGAAGGGCGGCGACCTGCGCAACGGTCGCATCGATATCCGCCGTATCGGTATTGGTCATCGACTGGACGACCACGGGCGCTGAGCCCCCGACGATCACCCCGCCAACATCGACGGCAACGGAGGCCCTGCGGGGTTGCGGTTCATAATCGAAGGCGGAAGACATGAAAGCCCCTTGCACGTGCTGTTGCGGCGACTTTCCCTGAGGTGGATGAGGAAAGCCGCCTTGTCAACGGCAACATCATTCATTGACGGCGATTTGATGTCTGCGGGCCGCCAATCAGCTCATCGCCCAAAGCTCCTCATCCGGCCTGTCGGCCACCTTCTCCCCGCAAGCGGGGAGAAGGAACAAGCGGCAAACTCCATCGCCCCCTCTCCCCGCAAGCGGGGAGAGGGTTAGGGGCTGTCGCAAGGGGAATTTGGGCGCGATGTCGAGGGGATGGTTTCAATCGTGCCCCTTCGGATCGGCATGCACAGCGTGATGCGACAGGGCCAGAACGACGATGAACAGGATCGGTACGCAGGTGAAGATGATCGAGAAGCCTGTGTGCTCGGCGACAAAGCCGATCAGCGACGGAGCAAACAGCATGCCGGAATAACCCATGAAGGTGGCGACCGAAAGACCGATGCCCGGCGCCAGGCCCGGCATGTTGCCGGCAGCGGAAAAGGCGATCGGCACCATGTTGGAAATACCGACACCGGCGAGCGCGAAGCCGAGGATGGCCAGCGGCGCATTGGGTGCCAGACCAGCAAGCATGAGCCCAACCAGCGCCGTCAGTGTGCAGACGCGCAGGGTTTTCACACCACCGAACCGGTCGCGGACATGGTCACCGGCAAAGCGCATGATCGCCATAGTCGCCGAAAAGGCGGCAAAGCCAAAGCCGGACATCGCAACCGAAGCCCCGAGTTCATTGCGCAGATAGAGTGCGCCCCAATCGAGCACCGTGCCTTCCGGCACCATGGAAAACAGAGCCACCAGACCGATCAGCCAGGGCAGCGGATTGGACGGCAGCCGCAGCTTCTGCTTGGCGGTGTCGGGGTGTGGTTGATCAGCCAGGATCATCGGCCAGGCAACCGCCAGCACCGAAAGGCAGACCAGTGTGACAATGATGGCATGCACATAGACGCCGAAATGCGCCATGATCAGGCCGCCACTCGCAGCGCCGATCAGGCCGCCGAGGCTCCAATAGGCATGGCAGGACGACATGATCGCCCGGCGCATCGACTTTTCCACTTCGACCGCATTGGCATTCATCGCCACGTCCATGGCGCCGACGAAACCGCCGAGCAGAAGCATGCCGAATACAGCCGTCCAGACATTGGGAAGAAGCGTAAGGAGCAGAAGCAGCGGCGACAGAATGATCGCCGTCACCCTCACCACCTTCTGCGACCCCATCCGGGCAATGAAGCCACCGGCAATCGGCATCAATATCAACGAACCGATACCGAAGGCGAGAATCAGCAGACCAAGCACGCTTTCGCTGATGCCGAGCTTTTCCTTGAATTCCGGGATTTTGGGCGCCCAGCTGCCGGTAACGAAACCGTTCATCAGGAAGAGTAGCGAGACGGCTAGGCGGCTCTTTGGCATGTAGCCTTGCCGGACGGCGGCCTGCGGCGATTTGATGGTGTGTTGATCCATGATCTCTTCCTGTAGAATTCAGTACCGGCGTCAGGCCGTGATTTCGATGGGATTGCCGTCGGGGTCGCTGAGAACAGCTTCGTAGAAACCGTCACCCGTCATGCGGGCCGGTGATAGAAGTATGCCCGCCGCGGCGGCCTTCGCTGCCAGGGCATCGACAGCCTCGCGACTGCCGAGAGACAAAGCGAGATGCGCGTAGCCCTGGCGCTCGGATTGCTCCTCCTGCCCACGGATCCACGGCCCCTGCATGACCTCGACCGAAGGCCCGTCCTTCAGATACAGAAACCGCGAGGAAAAACCGGGACGCCGCGCGCTTTCATAGAGATCACCGGCGATGGCGCCGAACGTTTCGGCCCAGAAGCGGCACAACCGATCAAGATCGGTGGTCCATAGGGCGACATGCGCGATCCTCATGATTTTGCTCCTCCGGCGTAAATGACATCGATGCCTTGGCTGCCGTAATTCATGGCCGCGTTGTCTGGCGCGTCATGTTCGACGATCAGTGTCGCGCATTCCTGTGTCGCGATGACTGCGTGCGGTGCCGATGTGCCGAGCTTGTCGTTGGTTACGGCAGCCAGCACGGTGGCGCTGTTGCGGGCGACAAGCCGCTTGAACTCGGCATCCTCGTACTCGAAGGCCGTCAGCCCGGCCTTCACGTCGACGCCACACACGCCGAGAATGCAGAGGTCCGGCCGCAATACGGACACATCGCGCTGCGCCTTTGCACCAACCGCAGCACCGACCTGCGGAACGATCTTGCCACCGATGACGATGAGATCGATCCCCTGATTTTCCATCAGAACGGCAGCGATCAGCGGCGTGTTGGTGACCGCCGTCAGTTCCAGTCCGGCGGGTATAGCCTGTGCGATCGCGAGATTGGTCGAACTCGCGTCAAAGAAGACAGTCATACCGGCTTGGATAAAAGGAATGGCGGCAGCGGCAAGCGCCGCCTTGCGCTCAGGCGCTTCGCCGACGCGCTGGGTGAGCGTCGTGCCACCAGGGGCAACCGGCAGCGCGCCACCATAGACCCGCTCGCACAGACCGGCAGCAGCCAGTTCGCGCAAATCCCTGCGGATCGTGTCCTCGGAAACGTTGAATTCCTGCGCCAGATCAACCGCCAGCACGCGGCCCGATAGCCGCAAGCGATCCTGAATCAGGTTTTGTCTCTGTCGTAAAAGAAGCTCTGTCTGCATGGATAATCAAATCGCGCATGAATGAGTGCAAATCGGCATAAACGTGCATATCTGCGTTTTCGCTCAATTTCAATCGATTTATGGAGCTCCCACGAAAAATGACGAGCTTTTTTGCTGCAAAAATCAGCACCTCGCCTTGGTTTTAATCCCGTAGCGGCAAATTTGCGTTGAAACGGCCTGAATTTGAGAAAACCTTTCGCTGTTGCGCCGCACAATTGAAGTTTTGTGCGCTGTCATCGATCGGCCGGTATGCGATTGTCCCTCCACACCGGCAGACGGGCCGGACCAAAAAGATGGAAAAACAAAATGAAATGGGTTCCCACACTTCTCGCCGCTGCTGCCTTCGCCCAGCTGGTTTCGTTCGGTACCGCTCAGGCCGGTGAAAACCTCGAAGCCGTCAAGTCGGCCGGCGCGCTGAAGATCGGCACGGAAGGCACCTACGCTCCGTTCACCTATCATGACGAAAGCGGCAAGCTCGTCGGCTTCGACGTCGAAATCGGCGAAGCGGTCGCCAAGAAGCTGGGCGTCAAGGCCGAATTCCTCGAAGGCAAGTGGGACGGGCTGATCGCCGGCCTCGACGCCAACCGCTACGACGCCGTCATCAACCAGGTCGGCATCACCGAAGAGCGCAAGAAGAAGTACGATTTCTCCGAGCCCTATATCGCCTCCAAGGCCGTTCTGATCGTCAAGTCGGATAATGCCGACATCAAGGATTTCCCGGACCTGAAAGGCAAGAACGCGGCTCAGTCGCTCACCAGCAATTTCGGCAAGCTGGCAACGGCTTCCGGTGCTGAACTCGTCGGCACCGATGGCTTCGACCAGTCGATCCAGCTGGTTTTGACCGGCCGCGCCGATGCGACGATCAACGACAGCCTGTCCTTCCTCGACTTCAAGAAGAAGAAGCCGGATGCGCCAGTGAAAATCGCTGCCGAGCAGGCCAATGCCGACTATTCCGGCATCATCGTCCGCAAGGGCGAACCTGAACTTCTCGAAGCCATCAACAAGGCACTGACCGAGATCAAGGCCGATGGCACCTATGAGGCCATCTCGCAGAAGTATTTCGGCGCCGACGTTTCGAAATAACCATTGAAACGGTGCGTGTGAACAGGTTTCGCCGCGCCGTTCTGTGAACTATAAGTCATGATCCGTTCCGGCTCCCGGGGCGGATCATGTCGTTTGAAAGGCCCGCCCGTGCCCCCTTGGCTTCAACTGATGCTCGATTCACTCTGGCCGCTGCTTCGCGCCGGGCTGATCTTCACCATTCCGCTGACACTGCTCTCCTTTACATTCGGGCTGGCGCTGGGCCTGGTGACGGCCGTGGTCAGGTTGTTTGGGCCGCGGCCGCTGGTTGCCGTAGCGCGGTTCTACGTCTGGGTCATTCGCGGCACGCCGTTGCTCGTCCAGCTCTTTGTCATTTTCTATGGCCTGCCCGCCGTCGGCATCCTGCTCGACGCGTTCCCGGCGGCCCTGATCGGCTTCACGCTCAACATTGGCGCCTACACATCCGAGATCATCCGGGCGGTGATCTCATCGGTACCACGCGGCCAGTGGGAGGCCGCCTATTCGATCGGCATGAGCTGGAGCCAGGCGATGCGGCGCACCATCCTGCCGCAGGCAGCCCGTGTCGCCGTACCGCCTTTGTCGAACACGTTCATTTCGCTGGTGAAGGACACCTCGCTTGCTGCCGCCATCACGGTGCCCGAACTGTTCCAGACAGCACAGCGCATCGTCGCCACCACCTATGAACCGCTGATCCTCTATATAGAGGCGGCGCTGCTTTATCTGGCGCTGAGTTCGGTTCTTTCGTCGCTGCAGGTCCGGCTGGAAAAACGCTTCGCCCGCTATGGCGGATACCTGGAGGCGCGCACATGATCGAGCTGACCCATATCGAAAAACGCTTCGGTGACAACGTTGTCCTGAAGGATATCAGCGTGCGGATTGCCGAAGGCACCGTGACCGCGCTGGTCGGCCCGTCTGGCGGCGGCAAGAGCACGATGCTGCGCTGCGTCAACCTTCTGGAAATCCCGACCGCCGGAACGATCCGACTGGGCGAGGAAGAAATCACCTTCGAGCCGAACAAGAAGACAGGCTGGGACGCCATCCAGCGCCTGCGCCGCCAGACCGGCATGGTCTTCCAGAATTTCCAGCTTTTCCCGCATCAGACCGCCATTGAAAACGTCATGGAGGGCTTGGTCACGGTGCTGAAATGGCCGAAGGAGAAGGCGAAGGCTCGGGCACAGGAATTGCTCGAAAAGGTCGGCATGGCCCACAAGGCAGATGCCTGGCCGGCGACGCTCTCCGGTGGCCAGCAGCAACGTGTTGCCATCGCCCGCGCTCTTGCCCCCTCGCCGCGCGTATTGCTCTGCGACGAGCCGACCTCGGCGCTCGATCCGGAACTGGCGGAAGAAGTCGTCGAAGTGCTGAACCGGCTTGCAGCCGAAGGCACGACGATGATCATGGCGACCCACGACCTGCGCCTCGCCTCCAAGGTCGCCGATCAGGTCCTGTTCCTCGACGGAGGCCTGATCGTCGAGAGCGGCGCACCGAAAAACATCTTCCAGACGCCCGAACGGGATCGGACGAAAAAGTTCATCTCATCGCTGAGTGCGGGCAATAATTACGACATCTGACAATGTGAACGGCCGGTTTACCCCTGACTTACGCCTATTGGGATTCGCTGGCCGCTCGTGGAGCGGGCGTTGATAGCGGTTCAGTTTGCCGCTTCGATTTCTTCAATACGTCAAAGATGACCGCCGCCATGACCAAGCTGCCTCCAACCCAGGTGGCCCAAGCGGGAAGCTCCCCGAAGGCCAGCCAGACCCAGAGCGGTGCGAGCGGGTTTTCCATGCTGCCTATGAGCGCGGAACGGGTTGCGGAAATCAGCCTCGTCCCGACCGTCATCAACAGCAGTCCGAGCCCGAATTGGACAGTTCCGAACAGCACAAGATCAAACATGGCTGCCGCCGTCACCTGCATGGGATCGGCGAATGGCAGGGCCACAAGTGCGCAGACAAAGGCAGATAGGCACGCAGCCGGAAGCATGGACACATGCCGGTTCTTGCGAATGACCACGATCATAGCTGCATACGATAGCGCCATCGCCGTCGCGAAGCCGTAGCCCGTCAGATAGCCAACGGAGGCTTGCGGATTGACAATAATCATGACGCCGACCAGCGCTGTGAGACTGGCAGCCCATGTCGTCCAGTCTTCCCGCTCCCCTGTAAAGATCAGGGCGAGCATGGCAGTCATGAACGGAATTGCGGCATGAATTGTCATGACGTCTGCCACTGGAGCCAGACGCAGCGCGTTGATGAAGCAAATCGTCGCGAGCGTGGACAGCATCATCACCCAAAGGCCGGGCGCCCCGATGGCGCGGATCGCTTCCCACAAGCCTTTCCGGTACCGCCACGCAACATAAGCGCCGATGAAGAGCCCACCGAAGATTCCCCGCCAGAACAGAACAGTCCAGACATCGAGCGTAATCAATCGGGTGAAATATCCAGACAAGCTGTAGGCAACCGCGGACCCTATAATCAGCAGCGTGCCGAGCCATTTGTTTTGATCGTCTTGCATTGTTGCCCCCTTGCGTCCGGGGCTTTGTACTCCGATGCTACTGACACCGTTTTGTCAGTGGTGTTTGGGAGGTTCATGCGTGCGCCGCGCCGATCGTCTTTTTGATATCATCCAGGCATTGCGCGGAAAGACGCAGCCCACAACAGCCTCTGCGCTGGCGCAAAAATTGGAAGTCACGACCCGAACCGTCTACCGCGACATTGCGACGTTGCAGGCACGCCGTATCCCAATCGAGGGAGAACCCGGGCTTGGATACTTCCTTCGCAAGGGGTTCGACCTCCCGCCGCTGATGTTTACGATGGAGGAGGTGGAGGCGATCACGGTTGGCGCCAACCTCGTGCATCGCATTCGCGATCCGAAACTGCAGGAAGCTGCGGAGAGTGTGCTGAACAAGCTTCAGCACACGGTACCGAAGGAGTTGCGCTCCTATCTGGTATCTCCGAGATTCTATGTATCGGAAGGGGATACAGTCCGCCCCGACGGGATCGAACTGCTCGCTGTGCGCAATGCCATCCGCACGTGCCGCAAGATCAATATCACCTATATTGACGAGCAGCAGCACCGGTCGAGACGGACGATCTGGCCGATCGCCACGGTTTACTATGTCGATGTCACGCTGATTGCCGCATGGTGCGAGCTGCGCGAGGACTACCGGCATTTCCGCGCCGACCGCATAGCCACGTCTAAAGTGCTTGACGAACGCTTTGCCACCGACAGCAGCGCGATGATGGCTGAATGGATGGCGAAGCGTTCGCTGAAACCTTAAGGTTCTGCGAGGAAACCTTTACCGCCGATCACGGCCGGGGTTTTTACCCGGCCGTTTTGCATCGATGGGGAGGCATCAAGCCCCATAGACGATCAGAAGATCCTTGGTGTCGATCTGGTCGCCGGTCTTGACGAGAACTTCGGCGATCGTGCCGTCCTTTTCGGCGTGCAGCGCCGTTTCCATCTTCATCGCCTCGATGGACAGCAGCACGTCGCCGGACTTGACCGTCTGGCCGGCGGACACCGAGACCGTTGAAATGACGCCTGGCATCGGCGCGCCGAGATGGGCGGCATTGCCGAGATCGGCCTTGCGGCGTGCGGTACTCGACGCTGCGCGGTTGCGATCGGGAACCTTGATCAGGCGCGGCTGACCATTGATCTCGAAGAACACCTTGACCATCGCCTGCTCGTCCGGCTCGCTCATCGCCTGATGCTGCACGACCAGCGAGATGCCCTTTTCAAGCTCCGGCAACAGTTCCTCTCCGGCGGTCAGGCCGTAGAAATAGGCTGGCGTGGGCAGGACACTGACCGGCCCATAGGTCTCGGCGGCCAAGGCGTAATCGGTGAACACCTTCGGGTACATCAGGTACGAGGCGAACTCGAAATCGCTGACGGCGCGTTCCAGCTTGGTCTCGATTACCTTGCGCTCGGCGTCGAGATCGGCATCGGCAAGCAGCGAACCGGGACGCTCGGTATAGGGCTTTTCGCCCTTCAGCGCCTTTTCCTGAAGCGCCTTTGGCCATCCGCCCGGAGGCTGACCGAGATCGCCCTTCAGCATCGACACGACCGAGTCCGGGAAGGACACATCCTTGGCCGGGTTCTTGACATCGGCAACCGTCAGGTCCTGGGAAACCATCATCAGCGCCATGTCGCCAACCACCTTTGACGACGGCGTTACCTTGACGATATCGCCGAACATCTGGTTGGCATCGGCATAGGCCTGCGCCACCTGATGCCAGCGGGTTTCAAGACCGAGCGAACGGGCCTGTTCCTTGAGATTGGTGAACTGGCCGCCCGGCATTTCGTGCAGATAGACTTCCGAGGCCGGCCCCTTGAGATCGCTTTCGAAGGCTGCATACTGGTTGCGCACGGCCTCCCAGTAGAAAGAGATGCGGCGGATCCATTCGGGATCAAGGCCCGGATCACGCTCGGAACCGCGCAGGGCTTCGACGATCGAGCCGAGGCAGGGTTGCGAGGTATTGCCGGAGAAAGCGTCCATCGCCGCATCGACCACATCAACACCGGCATCGACGGCCGCAAGCACGGTCGCGGCGGAAATGCCTGACGTATCATGCGTGTGGAAATGGATCGGCAGATCGGTTGCCTCGCGCAGCGCCTTGAACAGCACCGTGGCGGCAGCCGGCTTCAACAGCCCGGCCATGTCCTTCAGCGCGATCATGTGGGCGCCGGCCCGCTCAAGCTCTGCAGCCAGCGCGGTATAGTATTTCAGGTCGTATTTCGGGCGGGCGGAGTTGAGGATATCGCCGGTATAGCAGATCGCCGCCTCGCAGATCTTGTTCTCTTCCGCCACCGCATCCATCGAGACGCGCATGTTGTCGACCCAGTTCAGGCAGTCGAACACACGGAAAACGTCGATGCCGCCCTTGGCCGCCTGGCGGACGAAATATTTGACGACATTGTCGGGATAGTTCTTGTAGCCAACGCCGTTGGCGCCGCGCAGAAGCATCTGCAACAGCAGGTTCGGCGCATCCTCGCGCACCTTGGCGAGACGCTCCCATGGGTCTTCCGTCAGGAAGCGCATCGAGACGTCGAATGTCGCGCCCCCCCAGCATTCGAGCGAAAACAGGCTCGGCAAAGCGCGGGCATAGGTGCCGGCGATGCGGGCGATGTCATAGGTGCGCACGCGGGTGGCGAGCAGCGACTGATGGCCATCGCGCATGGTCGTATCGGTCAAAAGCACACGCTTCTCGGCCCGTACCCACTCGGCGAATTTCTTTGGTCCGAGTGCATCGAGCTTCTGCTTGGTGCCATCGACGATGTCGCCCTGGCTGCGCGGGATGACCGGCTTTGCAGCATCGGCGCTCGGCTTCGGCCGGCCCTTGGCTTCCGGGTGGCCGTTGACAGTGACGTCGGCGAGATAGGTCAGAAGCTTGGTGGCGCGGTCCTGTCGCTTGACCTGTTGGAACAGTTCCGGCGTCGTATCGATGAACCGGGTCGTATAGCTGTTATCCTTGAATTTCGGATGCGTGATGATCGCTTCGAGGAAGGTCAGGTTGGTGGCAACGCCACGGATACGGAACTCGCGCAGGGCGCGGTCCATGCGGGCGATGGTTTCCTGTGGGCTCGGCGACCAGGCGGTCACCTTGACCAGCAGCGGATCGTAATAGCGGGTGATAACGGCGCCCGGATAGGCTGTGCCACCGTCCAGACGGATGCCGAAACCGGAGGCCGAACGGTAGCCGGTGATGCGGCCGTAGTCGGGAATGAAATTCTGTTCCGGATCTTCCGTGGTGATGCGGCACTGAAGGGCATGACCGTTGAGGCGGATATCTTCCTGCTTCGGAACGCCGGATTCCGGCGTGCCGATGGCAAAGCCTTCGAGGATATGGATTTGTGCCTTGACGATATCGATGCCGGTGACGACCTCGGTAACGGTATGCTCGACCTGGATGCGCGGATTGACCTCGATGAAGTAGAATTTGCCGCTATCCATATCCATCAGATATTCGACCGTACCGGCGCCAATATAGTTGGTCGCCTGGGCGATGCGCGTCGAGTAGCTGGCCAGCTCTTCGCGCTGCGCTTCGGTCAGATACGGCGCCGGTGCGCGCTCGACGACTTTCTGGTTGCGGCGCTGGACTGAACAGTCGCGCTCGAACAGATGCACGACGTTGCCATGGGTATCGCCGAGAACCTGGCTTTCGACGTGACGGGCACGCTCCACCAGCTTTTCGAGATAGACTTCGTCCTTGCCGAAAGCGGCCATCGCTTCGCGCTTGGCTTCCGTGACCTCACGGGCGAGATCCTTCGGATCACGGATCGCCCGCATACCGCGGCCGCCGCCACCCCAGGAGGCCTTGAGCATGATCGGATAACCGATCTCCTCGGCCATCTTGGCCACAACAGTCATATCGTCAGGCAGCGGTTCCGTTGCCGGTACGACAGGAACGCCGATTTCGATGGCGAGATTGCGCGCAGCCACCTTGTTGCCGAGGCGGCGCATCGTGTCACCGGTCGGGCCGATGAAGATGATCCCGGCCGCCTTGCAGGCATCGACGAATTCCGGGCTTTCGGACAGGAGACCGTAGCCGGGATGAATGGCATCGGCACCGGACAGCTTGGCAACCCGGATGACTTCCTCGATCGACAGGTAGCTCTCGATCGGCCCGAGATCGCGGGC
Source organism: Hyphomicrobiales bacterium (assembly GCA_900472175.1). Classification (GTDB taxonomy): domain Bacteria; phylum Pseudomonadota; class Alphaproteobacteria; order Rhizobiales; family Rhizobiaceae; genus Pararhizobium. Next base: position 63,761 of record UCHD01000021.1, read on the forward strand.
CAGATGCGGCCCGCGGCCGACCTGATAGCTCTCGTCGGCCTTGAACCGGTGGAGTGCGAGTTTGTCCTCCTCAGCCCATATCGCAACCGTTTTTATTCCCAGTTCGTTTGCAGCGCGAAAGACGCGAATGGCAATTTCAGAACGGTTGGCGACAAGGATTTTGGATATGGGCAAGTCGGACTCCTCAAGACTTGAAACGCGGTAATGCTGCACCGCGAAAAGAATTATTAGCGTTTCATGACTTGAAGTTCAATTTGAGAGTGACGCCGAAGCAAAATTCATTTCCGGTCAGGAAATCAGCCCTAGACGGAAGGACAGCGCCACGGCGTGATGGCGGTTCTTTGCTTTCAACTTCTCCTGGATGCCGTTCATGTACCAGTCGACAGTGTGGGTGGAAATATCGAGGATCTTGCTGATTTCGTTCGAGGTCATGCCATCTGCCAGATAATGCAACGCCTCCATCTCACGGCGGGTCATCTGCACATCGACAGTAGAGACCATCTCGGCAAGAATGGAGGGATCGGTCAGTTCCAGCAGTTGCCAGAATATCTTCTTGGCGATGGCATCGAATATGCTCATTTCGACAGGGCTGAGATCGACGATACGGCCACCCAATGTCATATTTCCGAGCAGACCCCGGCGTCCGTGAACAGGGAAAATATAGCCGTCATAGAGGCCGTGGCTGCGCGCTTCGACCATCATGCGCTCCATGCGCTTGCGATGTGGGTCGGAGCGGAAGGCGACCAGTGTATCGCGCCAGCGGAAACCGCGTTGCGCGTGACCGAGGTAGCGGATGGTCGGATCGATGATGACATATTTCTTCTTGATATAGATCTGCGGCCAGCCATCCGGCCAGCGGCCGGCCAGCAGGAGGCTCAGCGGGTTTTCGTTGGGTTTCGGCTGGCGGACAATCCCGTAAAAGTCAAAGCCATAACGATCCAGAAGCCGCTCGAACTCCTGAACGATCTCGTCCCTGCTCCGCATCTCATCCAGCAGTGCCAAAAATTGCACCAACAAAGTAATGTTCATAAAGACCCCTTCAAAAATTGCTTTCAGTTTCCGACTGCATCCATTGCGCCGCAACATGAATGTGCCGTTCAGCACCCATTCATGTTGCAAACGCGATAATCCCCGCATCAGCCATGGAACCACCTAACACCGCGTCGTCTACGAACTGCAAGGCGCGAAAAATAGCAAGCTATGAATGATAGGCCTTAAGGTGTTTGGGGCATCCAGCCACCGCGACGGTTTATCACAATCAAGTTTGCGCCGCGAAGCCAAAAGATGATTTTCGGTGACCCTGTCTGAAGAGAATTACGCAGCAAGCAGAAACAGGTTCAATTTTGGAATTTTCATTCCATCAACAAGAGTTGAAAGAATGAACACTTCTTCCAAGGCGGCCTTTTCTTCTTGAAACCGTTCCCCGCGATGCAAAATCAAGACTGTTTTTTTTGCATCGCAAATCAACTGCCCAAGAGGGATAAGACAGTGTCATTGTTCCAGGTCTATGCAAGAGCGCTTCAGTATCTTGCCGTGCATAAGCTCCGCGTTTCGGCCATCGTGATCGCCAACGTCATCCTGGCCGTCATCACGATCGCCGAGCCCATTCTGTTTGGCCGCATCATCGACGCGATCTCCTCCAAACAGACCGTCACGCCAATGCTTTTGATGTGGGCAGGCCTTGGCGTCTTCAATACGGTCGCGTTCGTGCTTGTCGCCCGTGAGGCTGACCGCCTGGCCCATACCCGCCGCTCGACGCTGATCACCGAAGCCTTCGGCCGGATCATTTCCATGCCGTTGTCGTGGCATACCCAGCGTGGCACATCCAATGCCCTGCACACCCTGTTGCGCGCCTGCGAAACGCTGTTCGGCCTCTGGCTTGAATTCATGCGCCAGCATCTGGCGACTGCGGTGGCGCTGACGCTGCTGATCCCGACAGCCTTTGCTATGGACGTTCGCCTGTCGCTCGTTCTCGTCGCTCTCGGCGTACTCTATGTGATTGTCGGCAAGTTCGTCATGACCCGCACCAAGGAAGGCCAGGCCTCGGTCGAGGACCACTATCACACGGTTTTCTCGCACGTCTCCGACTCGATCAGCAACGTTTCCGTTGTCCATAGCTATAACCGCATCGAGGCTGAAACACGTGAATTGAAAAATTTCACCCAGAAGCTGATCTCCGCCCAGCTGCCGGTCCTCGACTGGTGGGCGCTTGCCAGCGCGCTGAACCGCATGGCCTCGACCATCTCGATGATGGCTATCCTCGTCATCGGCACCTTCCTGGTGCAGAGGGGCGAACTGGGCGTCGGCGAAGTCATTGCCTTTATCGGTTTTGCCAACCTGCTGATCGGCCGTCTCGACCAGATGAAGGCCTTCGTGACGCAGATTTTCGAAGCCCGCGCCAAGCTCGAAGACTTCTTCGTGCTGGAAGATTCGGTGCGTGAACGCGAAGAGCCTGCCGATGCCGGCGAGTTGGACAATGTCCGCGGCGAAGTCGAATTCCGCGACGTCTCCTTCAACTTCGCCAACTCGACGGAAGGCATGCGCGACGTGTCGTTCACCGCCAAGGCCGGCCAGACGATCGCCATCGTCGGCCCGACCGGTGCCGGCAAGACGACGCTGGTCAACCTTCTGCAGCGCGTCCATGAGCCGGCCAATGGCCAGATCCTTGTCGATGGCGTCGATATCTCGACCGTCACCCGCAAGTCGCTGCGCCGCTCGATCGCCACCGTATTCCAGGATGCGGGCCTGCTGAACCGGTCGATCTGCGAGAACATCCGTCTGGGCCGTGAAGATGCCTCGCTGGTCGAAGTCATGGCTGCTGCCGAGGCTGCCGCTGCCGCCGACTTCATCGAAGGCCGCGAGGGTGGCTACGATACCCGCGTCGGCGAACGCGGCAACAGGCTGTCCGGTGGCGAACGCCAGCGTATCGCCATTGCCCGCGCCATCTTGAAGAATGCGCCGATCCTGGTGCTCGACGAGGCGACCAGCGCGCTCGACGTCGAGACCGAGAACCGGGTGAAGGCTGCGATCGACAACCTGCGCAAGGATCGCACCACCTTCATCATCGCTCACCGCCTGTCGACGGTGCGTGAGGCAGATCTGGTGATCTTCATGGATCATGGCCGGATCGTCGAGATGGGTGGCTTCAATGAACTGAGCCAGAGCAACGGCCGGTTCGCGTCGCTGCTGCGCGCCAGCGGTATCCTGACGGACGACGATGTCCGCATGAGCCACGCTGCAGCCTGATAAAACAATGCGATCAAGACATGAAGAGGCCCCCAAGCGGGGCCTTTTCTATGCCTTCGCCACGGCCGGCCGGGAGAGGCCGCCAGCCCAGTCGAGATAGCGGGCATAGGCGAAGTGCAGCCCGATGCCTCCGAGCACGAAGAGCGAACCCCAGAGGGGATCACGGCCCGTTACGAACAGCAGCACCTGTCCGACCATGGCCAGGATCGTCCCGAAGATGAACACCGGCAGCGAGTGGCGGCCGATCAGGACAAGCGGATGGTCGATGCGCAGCCGCGCCATCCGGCTGAACACCGGAAAGACCGCCAGCAGATAACCGAGCGCCAGCACATGCAGCAGCCGCGTCAGCGACAGGAAAGTCTTGTCGAACCCCGTCAGCACCGCCGGCAGTCCATAGGAAAAATCAAGGTTCCACCAGGACAGAAGCACCCAGAAGAATGACAACACCACATAGCCTGCTGATATCGCCACCAGAACCGGGTGGCGCACAATCGGCTTCCCGGCGCGCGACCGCATCATGCAGATCATCCCGATGACGAACAGGAACTGCCAGGACCACGGATTGAGGAACCAGTAGCCTTCGTCGAGGAAGTTGATCGGCACGATCGTGAAGATACCGGCGGCCAGCCACAGCGCCGCCGACGCCATGAACAGCAGGAACGGACTGCGCCCGTAAAGCCAGAGCATGCCCGGCAGCAACAGGAAGACGACGGCATACATCGACAGGATGTTGTTGTAACCCAGCTGATGCCCAAGCAGCACCATGGCGACGATTCCCTGCTCGGTATGATCGACAAGTGGCTTGATGTTGATTTCGCCGATCAGGTCCTGCCGGCCGAAATAGAGCGCCCCACCGGCAAAAATCGCCAGCGTGATGATACTGGTCATGATGTGGGCGATGTAGAGCGTAAACGCGCGCCGCCAGATTTTCAGGCTGAGCGCAAGCCGGTTGCCAATCGTGAATTTGCGGCCATAGGCAAGTCCAGCGGACAATCCCGAAATCAGCACGAAGGCCTCGGCCGAGTCCGAAAACCCGAAATTCTTGGTCGTCAGGTATTCGAGATACTGTCCCGGCACGTGATTGACGAAGATGGTAAGCAGGCAAAGCGCCCGAAAGACATCGAGACGTGTGTCACGCTGGGCTGGGACGGTGTGGGCCTGTCCCTCCTGCCTTTCATCGGCAGACGGCTCGAATTGCAGCTTTTGAAGCATTCAGTATGGTCTCGTCCGAGTTCAGTGCCCCCTGCCCCCAATGACGCGATATCGATGCCGGCGATCAAAACGAAACCGGCTTTGCGCCTGCTGGTGCAAAGCCGGTTTCAATTCGTATCGAGCGCCGGCAGTTACAACAAAACGCCTTCATGCGCGTTTTTTGTGACAGTTTTATTGATGCTGACGATCGGTTCGCCGCTTTCCGCATTTTTCGTCACGGAAATGACATGCGCCTTGCCGTCGATGGTCAGCGTTGCCGTGAAGCCGTTCCAGTCCTTCGGCAGCACCGGCTGGATGACCAGCTTGTCTCCCTGCCGGCGGATGCCGAGAATGCCTTCGACCGCCGCACGATAGAGCCAGGCCGCCGAACCCGTATACCAGGTCCAGCCACCACGCCCCGTCAGGGTACCGTCGCCGTAGATGTCGGCGGCAACCACATAAGGTTCGACCCGGTAGTGATCGGCACTGTCGCGGTCCTTGGCGTGATTGACCGGATTGAGCATCTCGAAGGCGCGCCAGGCGTCTTCGGTCCGGTTCTGCGCCGCGAGCGCCAGCACCACCCAGGTGGCCGCATGCGTATACTGGCCGCCGTTTTCACGAACGCCCGGCGGATAGGCCTTGATATAGCCCGGGTCCTGCTCGGTGCCGGAAAGTGGCGGCGTGAACAGGCGGATGATCTGGTGATCGCCGTCAGCCAATTCTGCCAGTACGGCATCCATGGCCTCGGCCGAGCGGGCCGCATCGCCCTCGCCGGAGAGAACACTCCAGGACTGGGCAATCGAATCGATCCGGCACTCGCTGCTTTCGGCAGAGCCCAGCGGGGTGCCGTCGTCATAGTAGCCGCGGCGATAGTGGGTGCCATCCCAACCGGCCGTTTCCAGCGCCTTCTTGAGGCTTTCGAGATGCGCTTCCCAGGCGGAAACCCGCTTGGTATCGCGCCGCTCGCGGGCGATGACAAGGAACGACCGCAGCGTTGCCGCAAGGAACCAGCCGAGCCAGACGCTGGTGCCGCGCCCTTCAATGCCGACGCGGTTCATCCCGTCGTTCCAGTCGCCGCCGAGGATCAGCGGCAGGCCGTTCTCACCCTTGCGGGCAATGGCGAGATCAAGGGCGAGAGCGCAATGTTCGTACAGGCTGGCGCGCCGCTCCGACACGGTTGGCTGGTAGAAGCTGTCGTGCTGGCCGGGTTCCAGTGCAGCGCCTTCGATGAAGGCAATCTGCTCGTCGAGAATGTCCTTGGTTCCCGTTACCGAGCAATAGTGCTGGACGGCGTGACCAAGCCAGACAACGTCATCGGAAATCAGCGTCCGCACCCCGGCGCCAGTGTTCGGCAACCACCAATGCAGCACGTCACCCTCGATAAACTGCCGCGCGGCAGCATTGAGGATCTGTGTCCGCGCAAGGTCCGGCCGGTGGACGATGAAGGCGAGCGTATCCTGCAACTGGTCACGGAAGCCGAAGGCGCCGCTGGCCTGATAGAAGGCCGAGCGTGCGAGGATTCGGCAACCGAGACTCTGATAGGGCAGCCACGCATTGACCATGTTGTTGAACGCCTTGTCCGGCGTTTCGATCTGCAGCACACCGGTAAAGTCCTGCCAGTAGCTGTTGGAGGCTTCGAGTACCGTGTCGAAGCTGCTCTTGCGCGCCTCCGACAGATATTCAAGCGCCTGCCCGGCATTGCCGGAATCGCCGATATAGAACGTCAGTTCGCGGGTAGCGCCCGCCTCCAGCGTCACATCGACAACGACAGCCGCGCAAGGGTCGCCATCCGCGTCCAAGGAGCCTGACAAAGCCGCACCATCAACCACGGCCTGCGGGGCATAGATGCTGCCGCCCTGGCCAAGGAACTCACGGCGGCTGGAGGTAAAGCCCGACGGCATGTCGCTGGCCGCAAGGAAGGCGGTGCGGCCGGAATAGTCGATGCTGTAGGGATTGGTCGCCAGAACAGCGCCGCTTGCCTCGTCGTGATGCGAGAGAACGAAGGGAGCCGTCTTTGTCCGGTTGTTGCCAAGCACCCATTCCGCATAACCGTAGACCTTGAGACTACGGGCTTCGCCGGATGTGTTGTTCACGCGCAGCCGCAGATACTTGACCGGGGCGGTGCGATGCACCGCCTGCCCGACCTCAATCTCCAATCCGTCTTGAACGCTGTTGAAGATGGAATACCCCAGGCCATGCCGTGTCTCGAACTGCACCGACTTCCGGCGGGACAGGGCGGCGTAGGGCGACAGGACAGCACCGCTGTCCATGTCGCGGATGAAGATCGCTTCGCCGGGACGGTTGATGACCGGATCATTGGTCCACGGCGTCAGCTGGTAGTCTCGCGAATTGCGGCCCCAGGTGAACGCAGCACCTTCGGCGGCAACGTGGAAACCGAAGGCTTCGTTGGAAATCACGTTGATCCACGGCTGCGGCGTCGCTTCGCCCCCCCGCAGACGGGTCACATATTCGCGGCCATCGGCAGAGAACCCACCGTAGCCGTTCCAGAAGTCCAACCCATCACCGTTGATCTCGGCGCTTTCAACGCCGGAACGCTCGGGAATGACGGCCAGCAGCGGTCCCGCAGGAATGTCTTCCTTCGGCGATGGTTTTGCCAGCAGATTTTCGGCGCGCGAAATCTGGTCGGAAATCTTGCCGTTACGGGCATGGAACACGGCACGGGACGCCGACAGAAGTGCAGTCCAGGTCTCCGGTTCCATGATATCGCGGCGAACGGCGAAGATGTGCTGGCGCGGGCCATCTGCCAGACCACGCAGACGCAGGTTTTCGGCCATCGCATCCAGCGTGTGCTGCATGTCCTGCGCATAGGAGGAGGCACGTTCGTTGATGATCACCAGATCGGCGGTGACGCCGCGCGAGCGCAGATATTCCTGCGCCCTCAAGGCTTCCCGCGCGATGCCGAGGTCGATGTCGTCGTTGATACGAACGGCAAAGATCGGGAAATCGCCCGAGATTGACAGCGGCCAGAGTGCCGACTGCGGCGCAAGGCCGGCCTGCACGGTGGCGGTATCGGCGCGCAGCTGCATATCCGGGTAGACCAGGTAACGGCCGAGCATCTGGAAGCTTGCGGCTTCCTGCGAAGTCACGCCGACATGGCGCATCTGCACCTGCGAACGGGTCCAGGCGTGGATAAGCTCATGGTTGAAGCTGTCGGGATGGCGATAACGATCAATGGCCTTGTCGATATCCTGGCGGTTCGGCGCAGCGATGGTCCAGAAGATCACACTGACTTTCTTGCCGGCCGGCACGCGCACCACGCGACGCAGCGAGACGATCGGATCGAGCGTATAGCCGTCCGAACCGGAAAGCTTGGCATCGGTATCGAAGGCCTGCGCCTCGGCAAGCGTGCGGCCCGTTCCGATGAAGCGGCGGCGGTCCGTCTCTGCCTCGGTATGACGGGTGCTTGCGGCATTGTCGACGATCAGGTGCGCCACCTGCATATCCGGCTCGCCGGGACTGCGCTTGTTGCGTGTGACGCGAATGACGTCACCCTTCGGATCGACTTCCGTCTTCAGGAACATCTTGGCAAACAGCGGATGGGCGCTGTCGGTATCATCCATGGTCAGAACCGGCTCCGCATAGGAGGTCACTTCAATGAAGCGGTCCTCGGTACCGGTGTTGAGCAGGATCACCCGGCGACCTTCGGCATCATGCTCGGTGGCGACGATGCATTCGACTTCGCTGGTGAGATCGCCGACCTTCTTGATGAACTCGGCCTTGTCATCGCCGAAGCGGGTCGTCGTCGTTTCACCTTCTGCACGGCGGGGCTCTGCGGTCGCCGACCACCAGTCGCCGGTCGTCGTATCGCGCAGGAAGATGAACGTGCCGGAACGGTCTTCGGTTGGATCCGCCTTCCAGCGGGCAACGGTCTGGCCATTCCAACGGGAATAGCCCGAACCGATCGCCGTCAGCATCACCGCATAGTGGCCGTTCGACAGGAAGACCGTCTCGCGGTCTTTGGCCAGCGGATTGGTAATGACGCGAACCTCGGGGCGCAGCAGATCTTCCTGGCCCTTGCCGAGCGATTCCGGCTCCTTCTTGGTGTTGATGATCGGGATATCGCGCGGCGCCTTTTCCTGCAGCAGCAGTTCGGCAGCTTCGATGACCGGATCGGCATGGAACCACTCGCGCAGGCGGCCGTTGAAGACGACGTTGGCGACGGCCGCAATCGACATGCCATGATGGTGGGCATAGTAGTTGCGCACGACGGCGCAGGTCTTGCCTTCCGGAACGCGGGTCGGCGTGAAGTCGACAGCGTCATGGAAGCCGTAGACACCGAGCGCACCAAGGGCGCGCAGGCGCTCCAGGTTGGCGATGGCGGCCTTCGGATCATACATGCTGGCGAGGATCGAGGCATAGGGTGCGATAACGGCGTTCTGGCCGAGACCGCGCTTCAGGCCCAGCGTCGGCACACCGAAATTGGTATACTGATAGGTCAGTTCGTGGTCGCGGGCATTGAAGGCCGCTTCCGAAATGCCCCACGGCGTGCCGAGACGGCGGCCGTGGTTCATCTGCTCCTGAACGATCAGGTTGTTGGTCTGGTTCAGAATGCCACCCTGACGCTCCTGCATGACCAGCGGCGGCATCAGGTATTCGAACATCGAACCGGACCACGAAATCAGTGCCCCCCGCGCGCCGATTGGCACGATCGGACGGCCGAGCTTGTACCAGTGCTCCGTCGGCAGATCACCCTTGGCGATGGCAAACAGGCTGGTGAGACGGGCTTCCGACGCCAGAAGATCGTAGCAGGCTTCGTCGAGTTCGTTGGAATTGACGCGATAGCCGATCGACAGCAGACGCCGCTCCGGCCGGAAAAGGAAGCTGAAATCCATCGTAAAGGCGATATCGCGGGCGCGGTCGCGGATGACGATCAGGCGCTGGCGCAGCGCCTCGATAGCACCGAGGTCGAAGACCCCATCGGCAATATGCGCTTCGCACGTGTTGACGAGCAGGGTCGCCCATTTCGTCACTTCGCCGCTCTGCGCACTCTTGACCTCGTGGTCGAGATTGACGGTCAGCTTGTGAATGTCGCGCGCCAAAACGGCCAGATTGATCACCCGGATGGAGGCGAATTCGTGCTCGCGCTTGACGGCAGCAAGGGCGGCCTGGAAGCCCGTAATCCGCTCTTCCATCAGCCTGCGCAGCGGCCGCACGGTCTTGCGGTCGTCCGGCAGATCGGCCAGCACCTCGGACAGGATCGAGGCGACGTCGCCGATGCCATCGAGATTGCCCTGCACATGCGCGGACGGCGCCTCAGCCCAATCGCGGCACATCGAGGAAACAGCGATCAGGTGGCCGGCGAGGTTACCACTATCGACGGCGGAGACATATTTCGGCTCCATCGTTTCCAGCGTGTCGGTCTTGTACCAGTTATACAGATGCCCGCGATACTTGGGCATGCGGTCAATGGTGGCGACCGTTTCCTCAAGGCGGCGGATGGTCTCCTCGAAACCAATCCAGCCAAAATCACGGGCCGACATGACCGACAGCAGATAGACGCCGATATTCGTCGGCGACGTGCGCTCGGCAAGGATCGGATGCGGGATTTCCTGGAAATTGTCCGGCGGCAGGAAATGCTGATCGGCGGTAACGAACTGCTCGAAATAGAGCCAGGTGCGGCGGGCGATCTTGCGCAGTTCTTCAACCACGTCATCCGGCACGACCAGCTGGTCTTCCGTTTCGGCAGACTGGCTGACGAACCAGGCGATGCCGGGAGAAAGTGCCCAGAGCAGGGCAAACGGAATGCCGATGAAGGGAAGGCCGGTATCGGAAATTGCCGCCAACAACAGCGAGATGCCCGACAGGACCGGGGCGATCCACATTGACCGGTAATAATCGAGAATGCTGCCGCCGGCCGAGCTCTGGACCTGCGCAGCCGTGCGCCATTCCAGCATCAGCTTGCCGCTGACGAAGGTCCGGTAGATCGAGCGCACGATGGCATCGGCCATCATCGCCGCGGAATGGGCGATGAAAACGATGCGCAGCGCAACCTGCGCATTGGCGGCCTGAATTTCGGAGAGAACGGCATGCAGATGAGCGCGTGCGACGATATCGTTGCGGCGCGGCATGATGCCTGAGATCAGCGACAGGGTGGGCGCGACGAACAGGCTGAAGATCAGCACGAACTGCCAGACCAGCGCCTGCGTCGGCTCCATGTAATACCAGCCCATCACCGAGGCGATCAGCCAGGCGATCGGAATCAGCGAACGGCGCAGATTGTCGTACATCTTCCAGCGGCCGAGCATGCTGACGCCGTTGGACAGGTTGAACATGTACGGCAGAAGCTGCCAGTCGCCGCGCGCCCAGCGATGCTGGCGCGACATCTCGACCTCGTAGCGGATCGGGAAATCCTCGACCAGTTCGACATCGCTGACCAGCGCGCAATGCGCCAGAGAGCCTTCGAGCAGATCGTGGCTGAGAACCGCGTTCTCCTCGATCTTGCCCTTCAATGCAGCCTCGAAGGCATCGACGTGATAGAGGCCCTTGCCGGTAAATGTGCCTTCGCCGGCGATGTCCTGATAGACGTCGGAGACGGTGAAGACATAGGGGTCGATACCGCGGTTGACCGAGAAGATGCGCTGGAATGCCGAGGCATCGCTGCCCGTGGTCAAGGACGGCGTGACGCGCGGCTGCAGAATGCCGTAACCGGCGGTCACCTTCTGGGTAACCGGATCGACGACCGGGCGGTTGATCGGGTGATAGAGTTTGCCGACCAGCTTGGTCACCGCATCGCGCATCAGGCGCGTGTCGGAATCGAGCGTCATCACATACTGGACGTTGTCCGGCACCATGTTGGCACCGGCAAGGAAGCTTGTATCGCTGTCGCCGCGCAGCAGCAGGTTCAATTCATGCAGCTTGCCGCGCTTGCGCTCCCAGCCCATCCAGGCGCCTTCGGCCTCGTTGTAGAGGCGGCGGCGGTGGAGCAGATAGAAACGGGTGCGGCCGTCATGGGCATAGCGCGCGCTGAGTGTTGCGATCTCGGCCTTGGCGTACTCCAGCACATCGAGATCGGCAGCGGTTTCTTCCTCTGCACTGTCGATCCAGTCGCTGACCAGCGCGAAATAGATTTCGCCCTTTGGATTGGCCAGATAGTGAACTTCGATATTGCGCACCAGTTCATCGACATGATCGCGCTTGGAAATCAGACAGGGCACGACCACGAGGGTTCGCGCATCCTCCGGAATCCCGTCGAGGAATTCATAGCCGACAAGCCGCGATGGCGTGACGCTGAGGGTCACCAGCGTGTTGAACAGGCCGGCAGCACCTTCCGAGGCGGGAAGCGCAAACAGCAACAGCATGATCAGCTTGGCGCCCGTCGGAATTTCCATCGGGCTGACGAAAATGTAGACGGCGATCATCGCCAGGATGGTCAGCAGGATGTTCGGACCGGCAATGGCAAACCAGTCCAGCTTCCGGCCTAGCCGGATGATCGTCTGGAGAATGGACGGACGATAACCGATCTTGGCTTCCAGCAGGCGGCGTTGCTTGCCGACGAGGAATCCGCCGACATTCGGCTCATGCGGAATTTCATGCGGAGCCGCTTCCTGCTCCTTGACCATGGCAAGCGCAGTCTGGGTCACTTCCAACTCGCTATGACCCGACCGCCGCGCCAGCCGCTCGATGGTGTTGCGGTATTTGTTGCGTGAACCGAAATCGAGTGACGAATAGTCGGACGCGTCGCGCAGGGCTTCATCCAGCTTGCTGACGCTTTCGAACCACACGGCCCAGTCGTTGTCGTCGATTTCGCGCAGGCTGCGGATGATGTTGCTCATCGTCGCATTGCCGGAAGACAACCGGTTCTGCTCGGCGACCAGCGCTTCCTCGACGTCGCTGCCGCGCTTCTCCAGCTGCCGTTCCAGCCAGGTAATGACAAAGCCCGACGTCTGCGATCCGTCCCGCAAGCGGTAGAGCAACTGCGCGACAAACGTATTATCGGCGCAGAGCGGCTCGGCTTCGGCCAGTACGGACTCGAATTTTTCCGGTGTGCCAAGACGGACGATCTGGTCGGCGACGTCATTGGCCTTGTTGCGCATGTTGCGCGAGCGGTCGACGCGGATCGCGATGCGCCGCAGGTTTTCGATCAGCACGAAGCGCAGAATGGACGGCAGCGCCCAAAGCTCGCCGATCTTGAACGTCTCCTTTTCCTGGAAGCCGGCGACCATGGCGGTCAGGCTTTCACGCGAGACGGTGCTGTGGGTATGGGCCACATAGAGCCAGGCCATCGCCATCGTGCGCGGAATGGTCGTGCCGGCGACGGAAATCGTCGGCAGCTGGCGATAGAACTTGCGCGGAAAGTCACGCCGCACTTCCTGAATGGATTCCTCGACCAGATAATGGTTGTCGAGCAGCCATTCGGCCGCCGGGGTGATCGAAGCACCGGCTTCGACATCGGTTGCCGTCACCTTGTAGACACGAAAAATCTCGTTCTCGTTTTCACGGTGACGCGGACGAAACTCGAAGGGAAAGAACCCCGGCAAGGTCGAAACGCCGTCGCGGGCAAGTTTTGCCCCGCATTCGTGAAGCTCATCGATGGTGAAATAGGTCGCGCGGATCGAATCGTTATAGTCGATCGGCTTGATCTCGGCTTCGCGTTGCGGCGTGGACGGCGTGTTATGAAGGGGCATGGGTACGGGTTCTGAATCCAAGCGGTGTTGAAGGGTCCGGCTGTCGTGATCCGGCCGGATGGGCGGCTGCCCTGATGGTTGGCTCTGCGCTTTCACGATCCTAGCTGTCCGCTTGCGCTCTGCCGAAAGCCGTCAGGTCTCGCGCAAGCGGGAAACCAAAAAGTTTGGCACTGCCCGGACGGGCTTTGGAAGATGTGAAACCGACAGTCGCTTCGCTATCAAGGCTGCGTGGTGCAAGAAATTGGCATTTTTTAGCCGCAGTGCCAATATGTTGCAAGAAGTGCGGCCAACGTTCGGGGCGATTTCGTGCACGCCGCGCAAAAGAATGCGTGGCATATACTTTTTTCGGCTGAACCAATTCCGGGAAATCGTTCGAACCTGTATCTTTGAAGATGTTCATCCAGACCGGAACGCACTTGCACCGGAAATGTTCCGCCTTGAATATCGCATTGCAGCAAAGCGGCGTTTATGGTCCGCCTGCCATCAAGGAACCTGTTTGACGATCCAGGCCCGGAACGCCTGGCTGACCGGGTTTTCCAGCTTGCCCTCGGGCACCACCAGATAATAGTTGTTTTCCGTGTGCATCGGCCGGTCGAAGACGACGCGCAGGCGGTCGGTGGCAAGCTCCTGCTCGATCAGATAGCGGGGTACCAGAGCAAAGCCGAGACCCGCGACGGCAGCCTCGATCACCATGGAAAACTGGTCGAATCGATTGCCGCGATAAGCCGACTTCATCTCGCCGCCATTGCTCTCGAACCACTGCGCCCACATCTTCGGCCGGGTGGCGAGATGCAAGAGCGGCTTGTGTTCGAGTTCACCTGGCTCCTTCATGGGGTTGAGGGCCAGAAGCGCCGGGCTTGCCACCGGCACGATGATCTCGCTGCAGAGATAGCTGCAGGTGGCGTGGGCCCAGACCGGCTGGCCATAGTGAATGGCGAGATCGAAATTCTGTTCTTCAAAATCGAAGGGTTGCGAGCGCGAAGCGATATTGATCACTGTTCCCGGATGCTGGCTGAGAAAGTCGGGCAGGCGCGGCGTCAGCCAGCGGCTGCCGAAGGTCGGCAGCGATGCGACGGAAAGCGTCGATTCAGAACGGGCCGATGCCATGGCACGCACCATCAGCTCTTCCGATTGGACCAGCAGCCGGCGCACCTCCGGCAGGAATTTCTGGCCCGCGTCGGACAGAATGACCCGCTGGCGGACGCGCTCGAACAACAGCACGCCGATCTGGCTTTCGAGATCTTTGATCTGGCGGCTGACGGCGCTCTGGGTCAGGTTCAACTCGGCGGCTGCCTGCGTGAAGCTGCCGTGACGCGCGGCACATTCGAATGCCTGCAGCGTGGTAACATCAGGGACCAGTCTTCTGCTCAACTTCATTCCAGCCTCGCATGATCATAGTCATAACCGTCGCAATCAATGCCCATTCGTCCCATATATGATACGAAATGAGAATGATCACCGTTATCCCTTCCATACTGCGAGGCGCGTTGCCGTGAAAGAGAATAGTTTCGTATCCACCGACCATATCCGTTCGGCCTTTTCCGCGGCGATGTCGGCCATGTACCGCACCGAGGTGCCGGCCTATGGCACATTGATGGAATTGGTAGGCAAGGTGAATGCAGAAACGCTCGCCGCCGATCCGGATCTGCAGGCCCGCCTTGAGGATACGGACTCGCTGGAGCGCATCTCCGAGGAGCGTCATGGTGCGATCCGGCTCGGCACGCCCGCCGAACTGTCGATGATGCGCCGCGTCTTTGCCGTCATGGGCATGATGCCGGTCGGTTACTACGATTTGTCGACCGCCGGCGTTCCGGTTCATTCGACGGCTTTCCGCCCGGTCGGCGATGCGGCCCTGAAGAAAAACCCGTTCCGCGTGTTCACCTCGCTTCTCCGCCTCGACCTGATTGCCGACGAAGCGCTGCGCGATGAAGCCGAACAGATCCTGTCAAAGCGCCAGATTTTCACCGACGGCGCCATCGCGCTGACGGAAAAGGCGGAAAAGCAGGGCGGCCTCGACAAGGCTGACGCCGAACGCTTTGTGGCCGAAGCGCTGGAAACCTTCCGCTGGCACGACAAGGCCAATGTCAGCCCCGATATGTACCACCGCCTGCACGACGCCCACCGGCTGATTGCCGACGTGGTCTCCTTCAAAGGACCACACATCAACCACTTGACGCCGCGCACGCTCGATATCGACGCCGTTCAGACCCGCATGCCCGATTACAAGATCGCTCCGAAAGCGACGATCGAGGGGCCGCCGACCCGTAAATGCGCCATCCTCCTGCGCCAGACGTCGTTCAAAGCGCTGGAAGAACCGGTGTCGTTCCAGGATGCCGAAGGCGATTGGCAGGAAGGCTCGCACACCGCCCGCTTCGGCGAGATCGAACAGCGCGGCATCGCGCTGACCCCGAAGGGCCGCACGCTTTATGATGACCTGCTCAACGCATCGCGCAAGATCGTCCGCCCGGCGGCTGATGGTTCGAATGCGGCGGATTATGAAAAGGCGCTTTCGGACGCCTTCGTCCCCTTCCCCGATACCTGGGCCGGCATCCGCGCCGAAGGCCTCGGCTATTTCGCCTATTCGCTGACCGCCAAGGGCCGCAAGACAAAGGCCGATATTTCCAGGAGCCTCGATAGCCTGATTGCTGACGGCCTCGTGCAATTCGACCCGATCGTCTACGAAGATTTCCTGCCCGTCAGCGCGGCAGGTATCTTCCAGTCCAATCTCGGCGATGAGGCTGCGCAGGAATTCATCGCCAGCCCCAATCAGCAGCGTTTCGAACTCGATCTCGGCGCCAAGGTGCTGAACGAATTCGATCACTATGCCGGTATCGAGCAGGGTTCGATTGCCGATGTCAGGCAGATGCTTTCGTCTGCGCAGGCAGCGGAGTAAAGCTTAAACGATGATCGACCAGAACCACGTCGCAGCACTGACCGCACGCCTCGGTGACAAGGGCATTGTCGCCGGCGGCGCCGACGTGGCGGTCTACCAGACTGGCGCGCGCTATGATCAGGGCCGCGCCGCCATCGTCCTTCGTCCGCAGACAACCGAAGAGGTGTCGGCGGCAGTCTCCTATTGCGTCAGGAACGGCATCACTCTCATTCCGCAATCCGGCAATACCGGTCTTGTGTCCGGTTCGACGCCGGATGAAACTGGCGCGCAAGCTGTGCTCAGCCTCGACCGGATGACGAAGCGATTCGATCTCGATCTCGATAATCGTTCGCTACGCGCCGATGCCGGTTTCCGGCTTTCGGACGTCAACCAGAGAATCGAAAAACACGGCCTGTTCTTCCCGATCGATCTCGGCGCCGATCCACGATTGGGCGGCATGCTGGCCACCAATACCGGTGGATCGCGCTTTCTGAAATACGGCGACGTCCGCCGCAACACGCTGGGCATCAAGGTGGTTCTGGCCGACGAAGAGGGTACGGTTCTCGACCTGACCTCCGAGCTTCGCAAGAACAATACCGGCATCGACTGGAAGCAGGTCTTCATCGGCACATCCGGCGCTTTCGGCATCATTACCGAATGCGTCGTCAATCTTGAGCCGCTGCCGAAGCAGGTGGCGACCGCCTATCTGGTACCAACCAGCGGCGCGCATGTCATGCCGCTGTTGCGGGCGATGGAAGACAGGCTCGGCGCCTATCTCTCGGCCTTCGAGGGCATCTCGAAAAATTCGGTCACGGCGGCGCTCGATCATGTGCCATCGCTGAAGAATCCCTTTCATGGCGGCAACGTGCCTGATTACGTGATCCTTGCCGAAATTTCCCGCACCTGGGAGCCGCGCGAGGGCGAGCAGCCGCTCGATGCGGTGCTCGAAGCGGTGCTGGCCGAGATCTGGGAAACGGAAGAGGCGCCGCTCGCCGATGCCTTCGTCGGCCCCGCCCATGAAATGTGGTCGTTGCGCCATGCACTGTCGGAAGGCGTGAAGCATTCCGGAAAACTGATCGCCTTTGATCTTTCCTTTCGCAGAGGTGATATCATGGCCTTCTGCGACCGCATGAAGGCCGATATGCCGCAAGCCTTTCCGGAGGTGACGATCTGTGATTTCGGCCATATCGGCGATGGCGGCGTGCATTTCAATCTCGTGGTGCCGAAGGATAGCGCTTCGGCATCGGACATAGATTTCGAGCGGAGGCTGCGCGACTGGGTGTTTGCCATCGCCGTTCGGGATTTCAACGGCAGTTTCAGCGCCGAACATGCCATCGGCCGCAAAAACCAGGCCTATTACGACCTCTATACGCAACAGAAGATCAAGGACTTGGCAAAGGGCCTCAAGGCCATCACTTCACCGGGGGATCTCGGTGCTGTGCGCTTCGGATAGTCCTTCGACCAAGAAAACGGGAGTTTGCTCATGAACATTGCAACGAAATCGGTAAATGTCGTTCAGGAAACGGCCGCCCTTCTGGAGAAGCTCGGCGTCTCCAAGGAACTCCATACGGGCGGCGACATGGCCTCCTTCTCGCCGGTTACCGGCGAACAGATCGCCAGCCTGAAGACGGTTTCAGCTGCTGAAGCCGCTGCCAAGATCGAAAAGGCCGATGCGGCATTCCGCGCCTGGCGTCTGGTCCCGGCGCCGAAGCGCGGCGAGCTGATCCGCCTTCTCGGCGAAGAACTGCGCGCCCACAAGGCCGATCTCGGCCGTCTGGTGTCGATCGAAGCCGGCAAGATCACCTCGGAAGGCCTTGGCGAAGTCCAGGAAATGATCGACATCTGTGACTTCGCCGTCGGTCTCTCCCGCCAGCTTTACGGTCTGACCATCGCCACTGAGCGTCCCGGTCACCGTATGATGGAAACCTGGCATCCGCTCGGTGTCATTGGCGTTATCTCCGCCTTCAACTTCCCGGTTGCCGTCTGGGCCTGGAATGCCGCCCTTGCCATCGTCTGCGGCAACGCCGTTGTCTGGAAGCCCTCGGAAAAGACCCCGCTCACCGCTCTTGCGTCGCAAGCTATCCTTGATCGCGCCATCGCCCGCTTCGGCGATGCGCCCGAAGGCCTGACGCAGGTTCTGATCGGCGACCGCACCATCGGCGAAGTGATGGTCGACCATCCGAAAGTACCGCTGGTTTCGGCCACCGGCTCCACCCGCATGGGCCGCGATGTCGGTCCGCGCCTTGCCAAGCGCTTTGCCCGCGCCATCCTCGAACTCGGCGGCAACAATGGCGGCATCGTCTGCCCGTCGGCCGATCTCGACATGGCTTTGCGCGCCATCGCCTTCGGTGCCATGGGCACGGCCGGTCAGCGCTGCACGACGCTGCGCCGCCTGTTCGTTCATGAAAGCGTCTACGATCAGCTCGTTCCGCGCCTGAAGAAGGCCTATTCGAGCGTGTCGGTCGGCAATCCGCTGGAATCCTCCGCCCTCGTCGGCCCGCTGGTCGACAAGCCGGCTTTCGACAACATGCAGAAGGCACTGTCCGAAGCCAAGGCCCATGGCGGCTCGGTCACCGGCGGCGAACGCGTCGATCTCGGCCATGCCAATAGCTACTATGTAAAACCCGCCCTGGTCGAAATGCCGAAGCAGGACGGTCCGGTCACAGAAGAAACCTTCGCACCGATCCTCTACGTCATGAAGTACAGCGACTTCGACGCTGCCGTTGCCGATCACAATGCAGTTGGCGCTGGCCTCTCTTCATCGATCTTCACGCTCGACCTGCAGGAAGCCGAGCGCTTCCTGTCGCCTGACGGTTCCGACTGCGGCATCGCCAATGTCAACATCGGTACATCCGGTGCTGAAATCGGCGGAGCATTCGGCGGCGAAAAGGAAACCGGCGGCGGCCGCGAATCCGGCTCGGACGCATGGCGTGCATACATGCGCCGCGCCACCAACACGATCAACTATTCGAAGGCCCTGCCGCTGGCACAGGGCGTCTCCTTTGACATCGAATAAGGATCGGTTATGACCATCAACACCAAGGTTGAGGAGGCGGGCTTTGCGCCCGCCTCGCGGATCTCCACGATCGGCGTCTCGCAGATCCTGAAGATCGGCGCCCGGGCGCAAGCCATGAAGCGCGATGGCAAGCCGGTGATCATTCTGGGCGCCGGCGAACCGGACTTCGATACGCCCGATCATGTCAAACAGGCGGCCTGCGATGCCATCCAGAGCGGCAAGACCAAATATACCGCGCTCGACGGCACGCCGGAGCTGAAGCAGGCAATCCGGGACAAGTTTTCCCGCGAAAACGGCGTCGCTTACGCGCTGGACGAAATCACGGTGGCGACCGGCGCCAAGCAGATCCTCTTCAACGCCATGATGGCGACGTTGAACCCCGGCGACGAAGTGATCATCCCGACGCCTTACTGGACGTCCTATTCCGACATCGTCGAGATTGCCGAAGGCAAGCCTGTGCTGATCGCCTGCGACGCGGAAGCCGGCTTCCGGCTGAAGGCGGCACAGCTCGAAGCGGCGATCACGCCGAAGACGCGCTGGGTGATGCTCAATTCGCCATCCAACCCGTCGGGTGCCGCCTATAGCGCCGAAGACTACCGCCCGCTGCTCGACGTGCTCTTGAAGCATCCGCATGTCTGGCTGCTGGTCGATGATATGTACGAGCATATCGTCTATGACGGCTTCAAGTTCGTCACCCCGGCAGCCCTCGAACCGGCCCTCAAAAACCGGACGCTGACCGTCAATGGTGTCTCCAAGGCCTATGCCATGACCGGCTGGCGCATCGGCTATGCCGGTGGGCCAAGCGACCTGATCAAGGCGATGGCAGTGGTGCAGAGCCAGGCAACCTCATGCCCGTCCTCGATCAGCCAGGCAGCTTCTGTTGCCGCGCTGAACGGGCCGCAGGATTTTCTGAAAGAGCGAACCGAAAGCTTCCAGCGCCGCCGCGACCTGGTCGTTTCGGCACTCAACGCCATCGACGGCCTTGACTGCCGCACGCCCGAAGGTGCCTTCTACACCTTCTCCGGATGCGGTGGCGTACTCGGCAAGACGACGCCCGGTGGCAAACGCATCGAGACGGACGCGGACTTTTGCGCCTACCTGCTCGATGATGTCCATGTCGCTGTCGTTCCGGGTTCGGCCTTCGGCCTGTCGCCGTTTTTTCGCATTTCCTATGCCACCTCGGAAGCGGAATTGCGCGAGGCGCTGGACCGGATTGCCAAGGCCTGCGCGGCCCTGCGTTAATACTGTCCTGCCCCCCGTCGCAATCGCGAAAAACAATTCAACCCTGCCGTTTCCGACGGCAGGGTTTTCTCTGTCGAAAGAATTTTGCGCCGTTCGAAATTGCTGCTATCCGGTAATTGCAACCACCAGAATTCACAGTGCCGTCAGCGGACATAGACAGGGGCAGCCGGGGCATGTTCTCCAGTTTACGGCAATCGACGGATATCATTGAAAACCTCTGGCAAAATTCGTTCGAACCCGCGCATGCCGACTATTACAGGGGCAAGCCCGGCCGTCCGATCAATCTCCTTCTCAAGGCGCGCCAGGATTTTCTATCGATCTGGCGTCAAAGCGACTATAGCGACCGCGTAACGACGATGAATGTCTTTGGACGGCAGATTGTCGTCGTCAATTCGCCGGATGCGATTCGTTACGTCGTTGCCAAGCGCCACGAGAATTTCGAGCGCAAGACGCCGCAGATGCGGCGCGCACTGGAATTCCTTTTGGGTGATGGCCTGTTCATATCCGACGGCGAGACCTGGAAGCAGCGGCGCCCGCTGGTCAACGATATCGTTCATAAAAACCGTGTGCCGGCCTTCGGCAAGATCATGGAAAACACCACGAGTGAACTGGTGGAACGCTGGGAATCCCTTCCCGACGGCGCACCCGTCAACGCGCTGTTCGAAATGGCAGGCCTGACGGCAGAAATCATCTCCCGGGCCGTGTTTGGCAATGATCTCGGCGAAGACGGTGCCAAGGCCGTCAGTGAGGGCTTCGAGAGCTATCAGTCACTGATCGATTCCGTCAATATCGGTTATTTCCTCGGCTTCGACGAAGGATTGCCTGTACTGCGGACGCCCAAACTGCGCCGGTCCGTTTCCCGCATTCACGGCATCATCGACAAGGTGGTCGAGGACCATCTGGCCGGGCGCGGTGACGACAATTCGATGGTGGAACTGCTCGTTCGGCGGCAGAAGCGCAATCCGGAACTGAAGCTCGATGTGGTGGCGCTCCGCAACGAGGCGGCCACCATCTTCATGGCTGGCCACGAAACGACGGCGGCAACACTGACCTGGGCCTGGTACCTGCTGTCACGGGCGCAATGGGTCGAGAAATCGCTGCATGATGAAATCGCCCGCGTCTGCGGTGACCGCGTGCCGACCCTCGACGATCTTCCGCAACTGGACTGGTGCCGTGCGGTGATCGAGGAAACGCTCAGACTCTACCCACCGGTACCAATCCTCGCCCGCCAGACGAAGGAAGCCGACCGGATCGGCGACATCGACGTCAAGCCGGCTTCGCTGGTGCTGATCGTGCCGTGGCTGCTGCACAGAACCGAGGCTTTCTTTCCTGACGCGCATCTCTTCAAGCCGGAGCGCTTTCTGAACGGCGGCAAGGCTACCCCCTACAGCTACATTCCATTCGCCAGTGGCCCGCGCGTTTGCCCCGGCCTGCAGTTCGGCCTCCAGGAGGCCATCCTTTGTCTTGCTATCCTTGCTCAACGCTTCAAGGTGCGGGTGGCGGAAGACGCAAAGGTCGAACCGCAATGCCGGCTGACGCTGCGACCGCGCGGCGGCCTTCCGGTGACGCTGCATCGGCGTGAGAGGACATAGAGACCATGGCAGAGCAGCAAGCAGAACCGAAAAAGCGCCAGGCCTGGGTTTACCAGAAACCGGTATCGCCGCCACTGCGGGATCTGTTCGCCGATGCCGGCCGCCGGCGGACGGCCTTTCGCTACCACATTACGGGAAACATCCAGAACGCGCTGGATCTTGCCGCCCATTTCGGCTTGAAAGCCTTCCCCGCCGACACCTGCTCCAACATTGGTGCCTGGCTTGGCACATTTGCCATTCCGCGCTGGCACAAAGGCGCCGTACGCAAGGCACGCCAAAACCTGCTGCAATTGCTTCCGGACGCTACCGAAGAAGAACGCGAAGCCGTTCTCCGGCGCAACTGGAAGGCCCAAGGGCGGATCATGACCGAGTTTTCGATCATCGGGCGGCTTTCCAAGCGGGTTGTTTGGCACAATCTGGAGAGGATTATCGACGCCAAGAAAAAGGGTCCGGTCATCATGGTCGGACTGCATCTGGGAAACTGGGAGGTCCTGGGGCCCAAACTCGTTGAACTGGGCTTCGAGCCATCAGCCAACTACACACCGCCCAGCGGCCGCGCGCGCGCCTGGATCGCCGACCGCCTCCGCGTGAAACTGGGATACCGGCTGATGCCGCCAGGCAAGGACGGAATACGTCCCGCGATCAAGATCCTCAAGAATGGCGGCGTGATCTCGATCTTCTGCGACGAGGGCTTTGCCGGCAAAATCCGCGGTCCCTTCTTCGGCCGGCCACCGCATCTGGAGGGCAATCTGGCGCTTGTCGTCCGGCTTGCCCGGATGACCGGAGCCACGATCTGCCCCGGCTACATCGTGCGTACGAACGGGGCAAACTTCGAGGCTTTCGCCCTCCCCCCGCTCGCTCTTGCGCAAAGGGAGAGTTCTGATGAAGGCATGATCGAAGACATCGTTTTGCTGAATTCGATCATCGAGCCCGTCATCCGCGCCCATCTCGACCAATGGTATTTTCTCGATAGCGCGCTTTGAAGCTTAACCGGCGGCGGATGCTGGTCCGTGCAGCTCAGTGACCAGCGCCGCAAATCGCGCCCCCGCAATCTCCAGCGGCCCACTATTATCGATCGTCGTCACGTCGGGCTCGTCGAGAATATCCGGCACCTGCCGCTTCAGCCGGTTGAGGATATCCTGCTCGCTCTCGCGGCCGCGTGCGACGAGACGGCTTGCCAGCACCTGCGGCGAAGCGGTGATGTTGACGATCGCGACCCTTGGAAAGGCCTGCCGGAACTGACCGAGCACCGCCCGGCTGCCATTGGCGATCAGAATCCTGCCAGCCCGCACTTTTTCAAGCGCGTCCTTGGGAATTCCGTATTTCAGCCCATGGGCCTGCCAGGCCACGGCAAACTCACCGGCCGACAGGCGGTTGTCAAAAACCTCTCCGGAAATGCTCTCGTGATCCTCCCCACCGGCATCCGATGGCCGGGTGATGACCCGGCGGACGAAATCGATATCGCTGCGATCGGCAAAGTGCTGCGCCACGAAGCCGATGACGCTGTCCTTGCCAGCGCCGCTCGGGCCGACCACAACGACGATCGCGCCCATCTGTCCTTGCCCGTGCATCAGGCGACCCGCTTGCCTTCGCGCCAGACCGACCGAACAACCGGGATGCCTTCCTGACGCTGAACCCGGACGATGTCGGCGCGCAAGCCGGTGGCGATGCGGCCGCGATCGTTGAGACCGACGGTGCGTGCTGGCGTTGCTGTAACCATGGCCAGAGCCTGCGGCAGGCTGACAGTTTCCAACTCATCCGCCAGAACGAACGGCGCATGGATCAGGCTGAACGGCACGTAGTCGGACGACAGCACGTCGAGGACGCCGCGTGCGGCAAGATCCTTGGCGGCAATATTACCAGAATGTGATTTGCCGCGAACGATATTCGGAGCCCCCATCAGGACGCTGAGGCCGGCCGCATGCGAAGCTTCGGCCGCTTCGAAGCTGGTTGGGAATTCCGCAAGGCGAATGCCGAAGCCAACGGATTCCTCGACATGCGCCAAGGTGGCGTCATCATGGCTGGCAATGGTGATGCCCCGCTCGGCGCAGGCCTTGGCAATCTCGGTGCGATGCGGTCCGGCATATTTGGCCGACAGCGCCTGCTGGCGGTCGCAGAACAGCGCGAACGCCTCGTCGGAAAGGCCCCGCTTGGTCTTATAGTAGAGCGTATACTGCTCCATCGTCTGGAACTGGCGCTGACCCGGTGCATGATCCATCAGCGAGACGAGGCCAACCTGCGGATCGTTCTCGAATTCCACGAAATGATCAAGCACGTTGTCTGTCGAGACTTCGCAGCGCAGGTGAATGCGATGGTCGGCACGCAGGCGATTTTCCTTTGCCGCCTGCGCCAAGGCGTTCGCCATGTCGCGCATTTCGCCCTGTTCGAAGCCGCCGTCCTCATCTGACCCCATGCGCAGGCAGTCGAACACCGTAGTGATGCCCGACGTCACGACCTGCGCGTCATGTGCCTGGATCGCCGCCATCTTCAGCCAGCGAACGCCGGGGCGTGGCGAATAATGGGCCTCGAGATGATCGGTATGCAACTCGACCAGACCGGGGATAAGGTAGTCACCTTCAAAATCTTCACCAGTGCGGCTGGAACCTTCCGAGATGTCGGCGATCTTGCCGTCGCGGATGAGGACCGAGCCATTGAGAATCTGGTCCTCAAGGACGATGCGGGCGTTGGAGAGAACGGTTTCAACGGTCATATCATGCCATCTTTCGTTTGGACGTGCCGCCAAGCGGCAAAAGCGAGTGAACTGTAAAGGGCGCGCCGCGTTCGGGTTCGGTGAACAGTGCCAGCGTCGTCACCGGAAGCGGCTTGCCGATAAAGGGTGCGAAGGCTTCTTCTAGCAGCGCCCGCATCGCTGCCTGCCGCTCAACCGGCACCGCGCCCGTCAGCGTCATATGAAAACGGAAGCTCTCGAAGACGTAGGGATATCCCCATTCCAGCAGATTGCTGCGCATCACCGAGCCGAGTGTTTCGGGCTTGCGGCGGGCGATATCAGCGTCAGACAGAGGCGCGCGGAAAGGAGAAAAATACCGCACGGTCTCGTCGGCCAGAGCCTGCAGTTCGGGACAATCGATAGCCGGCACAAGGGCGAAGAACGGGCCTAGTTGGCCGAGTATCATTTCCGGAATGTCGAACGGCGTGCATTTCTCAGAAAAAGCCTGAAAATCCTCCAGAAGCTGCGCTTCGGTTTTACCCGGCGCTAGCAGGAAGGGCGCCTTCAGCGTTCCGTGAAAGCCGTAGCGGCGCGGGTCTGCCGTTAGCGCAGTCAGTTCCGCGGCACTGAAATCACCTGCGGGCTGGAGCTCATGAATTCCACCCGTAAACGGGTTCGCGCCCAGCCACCGTTCTGCAGCAGCCGTCAACGGGGCGTTTTCATCGGGCGAGATATAGAATGCGTAGCGCACTGGTCATTCCCTGCAGAGATGCCGCTGGAGCGTTGGAACAGCCGAATTGAGGCTGTCGCTACGCGCTCTTCGTGACATTATCGTGATCGTGGCAGTGATCCGCCACCATGGTTCAATGTGTTTTCTGGCCTATCAGACGCGAGCGCAGAAAATTGGAGGCGCTGTCAAAGATGAAGACGACGATGAGGATCAGGATAACCATATAGCAGACGTTTTCCCAATCCGAATTCGTCCGCATCGCTTCCCACAGTTTCAAACCGATGCCGCCTGCGCCCACAGCACCAATAATGGTCGCCGAACGGGTATTGGATTCCCAGAAATACAAGGCCTGGCTGGCAAACACCGGCAGCACTTGCGGCAGGACGCCGAAGCGCTGCACCGTCAATGGCGTGGCGCCGACCGACTTCACGCCCTCGCGCTGCTTGTCATCGATGTTTTCCAGCGCTTCGGCATAGAGCTTTCCGAGCGTGCCGGTGTCGGTGAAGAAGATTGCCGACATGCCGGCGAGTGGTCCGGGGCCGAAGGCGCGGGTGAAAAATAGCGCCCAGATCAACATGTCCACCGATCGCAGGAAGTCGAAGAACCGCTTTACAATCTGGTTGAGCAAACCATTGCGAGTGATGTTTCGCGCGGCGAGGAAGCATAACGGGAAAGCGATGATCGAGGCAAACAGTGTGCCGACAAAGGCCATGACGATGGTCTGCAACAGCTTCGTCCAGACATCGAGATGCTGCCATTCGGAATTGTAGAGAATGTTGTTCCAGGCGAGCGAGAGGTTGGAACGGCTTGGATCGATACGGTCGCCGCTGGTGATCAGGCTGACGACTTCACTGAGCGATTTGTTGAAGAACGGCGAATTGGTATCGAAGATGAAGTTTGCCCAGCCCGGAAAGCGATTGTGGATGCTGATCTTTTCCTTGTCGACATCAGCCCAGCCGGTCATCCCGAAGGCAAGCGTGATCTTTTCGCCCGGACGCTTCTGCGTCGCCCATTCCGGCAGTGCACCTTCCGGCGTCACACCGGTGGAATGCTCAAGATCGATCAACAGGGTCTCGCCGCCGTGCGTGGCCGCGACCTTGCCGTCGATTACATCGATGCTGGTGGTGCTGTTGAAATTGACTGTGGCGCGGCTGACGACTTCCTCGGTCCGGGTTTCCGTCCGGGCGCGTGCGTCGGCGCTGCCTCCAACGGCTGCATTCGGCGCCATGAAGCTGAAGCTGGAACTCTTTTTCGGAGCGGCCTGTTGTGCTGCGGCGGGGACATCGATGGTACGCTCAACCATCTTCGTCTCGATCTTCACCCATTCGGGCTTTGCGTCAGGACCGAGCGGCGAGTAACGCGGATAGACGACCTGCATCGTACCATCGGCGGCGATCTTAATGTCGGGGCGGACCTCATAGGAAACCCAGTCGGCCAGATAGGTGCCGGCAATACCCCAATTGGCGTTGGTCAAAACCTGGCCGATCGAGAAGAACCACCAGCTATAGATCATGTAGAGGCCAATACCGGCGAAAACCAGGATCGAGCGGATGCGCTTGTTGGCCGAACCTTTGACAAGATGCGGATGACGGGCAGCGATCGCGTCCATCTGGGCGGTGTTCATCATCGAATTCACGGTCATGGTCCGCCTCCTATTGCGCCAGCTGGAAGGCTTGATCGCCGACGAGACGGCGGCGCAGCCATGCGGAAAACTGATCGACGGCAATGATCGTCGCGAACAACAGGATGATAATCGCCAAGGTCTTGGCCTCATGGCCCTGGCTGATCGACAGCCGCAACGGCTCGCCGATACCGCCGCCGCCGACGGCACCGATAATGGTCGAGGCACGCACATTGATTTCGAGGCGCAGCAGGAAATAGCTCATGAAGTTCGGCAAAACCTGCGGCACGATGCCGAACCAGACCCGTTCGAACCAGTTGCCGCCGGCAGCCCGAAGGCCCTCATCCGGCTTCATGTCGGCATTTTCGACGACCTCGAAGAACAATTTGCCGAGCGCGCCGACCGTATGGATCGAAACGGCGATCATTGCCGGGATCGGACCGAGGGACAGGATCGCGAGGAAGAAACCGGCAATCACGACTTCCGGAAACGCCCGCAGGATTTCCATGATGCGCCTGGCCAGGCCGCGAACCCAGGGATTGGGCATCAGGTTGCGGGCGGCAAAGAAACAGAGGATGAAGCCGAAGAACATGCCGAAGATGGTCGAGAAGATCGCGATGTTGAGCGTTTCCAGCATCTTGTAGAAGTATTCTGGCACATAGATGCTGTCGGTCAGATACATCCGGCCTTCGGGGTAATTGTATTTCAGGCTGCCATCGTCATAGGGCGAGGGCAGATCGAACATCGCCCGGCCGATTTCGGCACCATCGCGCGGCACGAGGTCGCTGACGAAATCGAAGAAATAGGGCAGGCGGTCGAAAAACTTGCCGGCATTGGTCGCATTGGCAAACCAGAGTGATCCGGACAGCGCCACGGCGAGCAGCGCAAGCCCCAAAAACGTATAGGTGCGGCGGCGGAGATTGAGCTCCTGCCAGTGGCGTTCGACCACGGCGCCATTGTCGCTCAAGGTCGTGGAAAGCGCTGACGTGGCCATGAAGTCTCCGGCAAACACGAGGCCTCGAAGGGCGTCATGCCCCGAGACTGCTTAAACAAGGAAACGCTGACCGGATGACCGGCCAGCGCTTTTAATCCGGACGGTATCAGCCGCCGATGGTCGACTTGCGAGCGTCGATGATCGGCTTGTAGAAGTCCGAATTGACTTCGACGAAGCCCTTGAAGTCGCCGCCCATAACGCCGGCAAAGCAGGCTGCATCGGTCTTTGGCAGGTCGAGCATGAACTGCTTGAACTTGGCCTTCATGTCATTGTTCATCGAGGTGCGAACGACGATCGGGCCGTTCGGGATCAGCGGCGAGCGCCACAGCTCGACCAGGTCGTTCATGTCGACAACGCCCTTTTCAACCATCTTGTGCAGGTTGCCGGAGGTGTAGCCGTCCTTGAACTCGCCGATGCCCGAACCGAAGGTCGTGCCGGCATCGAAGGTGCCCTTGAGAACTTCAAGAACGAGGTTTTCATGGCCGCCGCCGAAACCGGTTTCAGCGAAGAATTCCTTGACCGGCATGCCGATCGTTTCCGGCAGGGTCACGCTCGGGATCAGGTAGCCCGATGTGGAGTCCGGATCGGCAAAACCGAGCTTCTTGCCCTTGAGATCGGCAACGCTGGTAAAGCCCTTGTCCTTGCGGGCAACCATGATCGAGTAGTAGCCGGTCGAACCGTCGGACTGTTCGGTCGTCAGGATCGGCTCGACGGCATCAGCCTTGGCGAGGAAGATCTTGGCATAGCCGGAAGCGCCGAGTTCTGCGTAATCGAGCGTGCCGCCGAGCAGGCCCTGGATAACGCCGTCATAGTCGGCAGCCGGGAAGAACGAGACCTTCTCGACATTCAGCGCCGTCTTCAGGTGATCGCCGAGGCACTGGTAGTTGCGCAGGCGGTCGGCTTCGTTTTCGCCACCGATGATGCCGACACGGAATTCCTTGAGGTCTTCAGCCTGAACATGGCCGACGAGGGCAAAGAGCGCAACAGCGCTCAAAAGTGCTTTCTTCAACATAAGGGTCTTCTCCTGTTATCCCGGCGGCGCCGGTTCACATTCGGTTGCAATGGTTTGCCCTTGACGCGGGCTTTCGATCCCGGCTCGCTCCTTAGAGCCCGGCCAGTGCCAGCGGTTTGACGCCGGCGGATTTCGCATTGTCCTGCGCAGCAGGAATGTTGATGCTTGTCGATGTCATCGATTCATCGAGTTCGGCGCCGGAGCCATAGATTTCAGCGACGGCTGCAGCTGTCAGTTCCTGCGGCTGACCATCGAAAACGACCTGCCCATGCGCCATGCCGATGATGCGCTCGCAGTAATTTCGCGCCGTATCCAGCGTATGCAGGTTGGTGACGACGGTGATGCCATCGCGCTCGTTGATGTCGCGCAACGCATCCATGACGATCTTGGCGTTCAGCGGGTCGAGCGAGGCGATCGGCTCGTCGGCCAGCAGCATCTTCGGCTGCTGCATCAAGGCGCGGGCAATGGCGACACGCTGTTGCTGACCACCGGACAGGGTGCCAGCCGGCTGCAGCGCCGTCTGCTCGATGCCCAGCCGCTCCAGCGCGCCGATCGCCATGATCCGCTCTTCGCGGGTGAACATGTTGAGGACGCTGAGAACCGTCGAGCGATGGTTGAGACGGCCGAGCAGCACGTTGGTGAGCACATCGAGACGTGGCACCAGATTGAACTGCTGGAAGATCATGGCGCAATCGCGCTGCCAGTTGCGAAGTGCTGCACCGCGCAGCGACGACACTTCCAGATCGCCGAAATGGATGGAGCCCGACGAAACGTCATTGAGACGATTGATCATCCGGAGCAGTGTCGACTTGCCCGCGCCGGACCGGCCGATGATGCCGACCATCTGGCCCTGCGGGATGTCGAAGGTAACCGAGTTGACGGCAATTTTCTTACCGAACTGACGTGTTACATTCTTCAGCTGAAACATGAGCAGTCGTCCTTTGGCAGTGGCACAATAGGCCCTTGCCATAATGGCGGTTGATGAAGGGGGAATGTCAGTTTGATGTCGTTTTCGTTACAGTCCACAATCCCCGCACAGGCGGGGATTGGTGCCGCAAAGTCAGGCATTGTGACGGGTAAGGAATGCGTCCGCATCGAGCATTCTGAAATCGTTGAGGGCATCGCGCAGCTTGCCGTGATCCCAATCCCACCAGGCCAGTTTTTCGAAACGGCCGGCAATGTCCTTGCCAAAACGTTCGCGGATCAGTTTGGCCGGAACGCCGCCGACGATGGTGTATGGCTCGACGTCTTTGGAGACCACTGCGCCTGAACCGACGACCGCACCGTTTCCAATCGTGACACCGGGCAGCACCGTCGCGCCATGGCCGATCCAGACATCATGGCCGATGACCACGCGGTTTTCGCGCCGCCAGGCAAAGAAATCCTGCTCCATGTCGGCATCCGGCCAATAATTCGAGGCGCGGTAGGTGAAATGGTGCAGCGTCGCCCGCCAGGTCGGATGATTGGTGGCATTGATGCGCACGGATGCCGCCAGATTGGCGAATTTTCCGATCGTCGCGCACCAGATCATGCCGTCGCGCTCGATATAGGAATAGTCACCGAACTCCACCTCATCGAGGCGGCAACGATCGCCAATTTCCGTATATCGCCCAAGCGTCGACTGGTTGACGCTTGCCGTTGCATGGATCGTCGGCTCTTCGCTCAGCTTCTGGCTCATGCAGCAGCCTTTCGCGGCGAGAAGGCGGAAACATCAAGGATGCGGTCGGCGACGGCATCGCGAACTTCCTCGTCATGGAAGATACCGAGCAGGGCAACACCCTCGGCCTTCTTGGCGGCTATCATCTCGACAACGACACGGCGGTTGGTCGCGTCGAGCGATGCCGTCGGCTCGTCGAGCAGCAGAATCGCGTGATCCGTGATGAAACCACGGGCAATGTTGACGCGCTGCTGCTCACCACCCGAGAAGGTGGCCGGCGGCAATTGCCAGAGTTCCCGCGGCAGGTTGAGTTTCGCCAGCAGTCCGGCTGCTTTTTCACGCGCTGCGGCCTGCTCAACCCCGCGCGCCAAAAGCGGTTCGGCAACGACATCGAGCGCCGATACGCGCGGAACGACGCGCAGGAACTGACTGACATAACCCAGCGTATCACGCCGGACTTCCAGCACTGCGCGGGGGGCGGCATGGGCGAGATCGACCAGGCGCCCCTGATGCTCGATCAGGATCTGACCGGCATCGACGGCATAGTTGCCGTAGAGCATTTTCAGGATCGAGCTCTTGCCGACGCCGGACGGACCGCCGAGCACGACACATTCGCCCTTCTTGACGGAGAACGATACGCCGTTGACGACCGGCAAGCGGATACCGTCACGCAGGTGCATGGTGAAGCTCTTGGCGACTTCGGAAACAACGAGAGGAGTGGCCATGATTACACCTGAAGGATCGAGGAAACGAGGAGCTGGGTGTAAGGCTCGCGCGGATCGTCGAGTACCCGGTCAGTCAGACCTTGCTCGATCACCAGACCATCCTTCATCACCATCATCCGGTGCGAGAGAAGCCGGGCGACGGCGAGATCGTGGGTGACGATGATCGCCGAAAGGCCGAGGTCATGGACGAGGCCGCGCACCAGATCGAGCAGGCGCGCCTGAACCGAGACATCAAGACCTCCGGTCGGCTCGTCCATGAACACGAGGCGTGGCGACGTGACGAGATTGCGAGCGATCTGCAGACGCTGGCGCATGCCACCTGAGAAGGACCGCGGCTGATCGTCGATGCGATCTTCCTCGATTTCGACGCGGCGCAGCCAGTCTGCCGCCGTGGCGCGGATATTGCCATAATGCCGGTCGCCAACTGCCATCAGCCGCTCGCCGACATTGGCTCCGGCAGATACCGTCATCCGCAGGCCATCAGCCGGGTTCTGGTGCACGAAACCCCAGTCGGTGCGCATCAGGAACCGCCGCTCGGCCTCACTCATGCGGGCTAGATCGCGGTATTGGCCATCGCGCATGTGGTATTCGACAATGCCGGAGCTTGGCATCAACCGGGTAGAGAGACAGGACAGGAGCGTCGTCTTGCCGGAGCCGGATTCACCAACGATGGCAAGAACTTCTCCTGGCCACAGCTCGAAGGAGACATTGCGGCATCCAATGCGGCTGCCGTAGAATTTCGACACGTCGTTGACTTTGAGAAGTGGGACGGCGCTCATTCTGCGGCCTCCTGTTGGGCGAGAAGGTGACCGGCATGACCATGCTCGCGGCGATCCTCGCAATGGTCGGTATCCGAGCAAACGAACATGCGGCCGCCCTTGTCGTCGAGAACGACTTCATCGAGGTAGACATGCTCGGCGCCACAGAGCGCACAGGGCTTGTCGAAATGCTGGATCTCGAATGGGTGATCCTCGAAATCGAGGCTGACGACGTCGGTATGGGGCGGAACCGCGTAGATACGCTTTTCACGTCCGGCACCAAACAGCTGCAGCGCTTCCGACATGTGCATTTTCGGATTGTCGAATTTTGGGGTCGGCGAGGGATCCATGACGTAGCGGCCTTCGACCTTGACCGGATAAGCATAGGTCGTGGCGATATGGCCGTTGCGGGCGATATCCTCATAAAGCTTCACATGCATCAGGCCGTATTCTTCCAGCGCATGCATCTTGCGGGTTTCGGTCTCGCGCGGCTCGAGGAATCGCAGCGGCTCGGGGATCGGCACCTGATAGACCAGCGTCTGGCCGGCCGTCAGCGTTTCCTCGGGAATACGATGGCGCGTCTGGATAATCGTCGCGTCGCGGGTCTTCGTCGTCACCGCGACATTGGCAACCTTCTGGAAGAAGGCGCGGATCGAGACGGCATTGGTCGTGTCGTCGGCGCCCTGGTCGATGACCTTCAGCACGTCCTTTGGTCCGAGGATCGCCGCGGTGACCTGCACGCCCCCGGTACCCCAGCCGTAAGGCATCGGCATTTCGCGCGATGCGAAGGGAACCTGATAGCCGGGTATCGAAATTGCCTTGAGGATTGCCCGGCGGATCATCCGCTTGGTCTGTTCGTCGAGGTAAGCGAAGTTGTAGGTGGCAAGGTCAGTCATTCGGCTGCCTCCTTCAAACGGGAATAGGTGTCCAGCCGCTCGGCGAGCGTGCCAGTGTGAAGTTCGAACAGATGATTGTCGGCATCATGGAAATAGATCGAACGGCCCTCACCTTCGACGCGCGGCCGTGGCGGCATGAGGTCGAGGCCGAGCGACTGGATGCGCTCCAGATAGATGTCGATATCCTCGTCACGGATCTTGAATGCGACGTGGTTGTAGGTGCGCTCACTGAGGCTCTCGCCCTGCATGATGGCGATCCAGAGATCACCGATCGTGAAGAACTTTTCCGCTGAACGCGAGAACTGCGTCTCGTCACTGGCATAGACCTGTTTCGCGCCGAAAACCGTCTGGAGAATGCCGGTCATCCTCTCAAGATCGCTGACGACGAAGGTGATGTGGGAGAGGTCCTCGATCATTCGGCCGCATCCCGGATGGGGTCGCTTTTCTCAACGCCGTTGCGTGCATCGTACTCGGCACGCATGCGGCGGACGAGATCGAGTTCCGCCTGGAAGTCGACATAATGCGGCAGTTTCAAATGTTCGACGAAGCCGGTCGCCTGGACATTGTCGGAATGGGAAATGACGAATTCCTCGTCCTGTGCCGGAGCGACAATGTCCTCGCCGAACTCCTCGGCCCGCAGCGCCCGGTCGACCAGCGACATCGCCATTGCCTTGCGTTCGCTCTGGCCAAACACCAGGCCGTAACCGCGGGTGAACTGCGGCGGGTTCTTGGCCGAACCCTGGAACTGGTTGACCATCTGGCACTCGGTCACCTGGACCGGGCCGAGCGATACGGCAAAACCAAGCTCGGGAATATCGAGCTCGACTTCGACCTCGCCGATGCGGACCTCGCCAACGAAGGGATGGGTGCGAGCGTAGCCACGCTGGGTCGAATAGGCGAGCGCCAGCAAAAATCCCTCGTCGCCGCGCGCCAAAGCCTGCAGGCGCAAATCGCGGCTCAGCGGAAATTCCAGCGGCTCGCGCGTCAGATCGCCCGGCACATGATCCTCCGGCATCTGGCCGTCACCCTCGATCAGGCCTTCGCCGGCAAGAATATCCGAGACCCGCATCATCGAACTTTCGTCCGCCGTCCGGCGCAGAGGTTCGGCAACCGGCTCATCGGTAAGCAGCGACGGGTCGAGCAGGCGGTGGGTGTAGTCGAATGTCGGGCCGAGCAACTGGCCGCCGGGCAGGTCCTTGTAGGTCGCCGAAATGCGGCGCTCGATCTTCATGCTCGCCGTATCGACCGGCACCGACATGCCGAACCGCGGCAAGGTGGTGCGATAGGCGCGCAGAATGAAGATCGCCTCGATCATGTCGCCGCGCGCCTGACGGACGGCAAGAGCAGCGAGTTCACGATCGTAGAGCGAGGCTTCCGCCATCACGCGATCGACCGCTAGGCCCAATTGGGCAACGATCTGATCGATCGAGATGGCCGGTAGCGACCGGTCACCGCGGCGGCGGTCGGCGAGAAGCTGGTGCGCATTGGCGATAGCGGCTTCGCCACCTTTGACAGCAACATACATGGTTCAGACCTCCCGACGGCGAAGTTTTGTGGTGCGCGGCAGGCACAGGACATCCGTACCGGCAACGAGGATCAGATCGACGCCGCGGGGGAACAGGCCCCGGTTTTCCGCCCAGAGCGTCAGGAAGATATCCGGCAGGCCTTTGGGCGCGATGATGCTTTCATCCTTGATGCCCGGGCCAGCAGCAACAAACTCAGGTCCACCGGTCAGCGAAGCGATCTCGATCACCAGCGTGGCCGAACGGTCGGGATATTCCTGGGTGCCGAGCGCAAACTGATCGAAGCCCGGAACAATGCCGCCAGCCTCGATGAAAACGAAGCGTGCCTCCGGCTTGACATTCGTCACCGGCGCGCTGGTGTGGAAGGACAGCCAGGCGGGAACAGACGATTGAATGAGGGCATTTGTCAGCCATAGGGGCGTGCCGTCGTCGCAAAGCGTCAGCGCGATTGCTCCGGCACCGGCGCCAAGCGGGGCAGGCGGCGTGGCAGTAGCGCCGAGCGGCGTGATCGTGCCCGGCCGCGCCATGGCGTCCATCAGCGCGCGGAACACCGACTGCGACTGGAAGACCGGATCGGTAAACGCGCCAGCATAGGCGCTGGCATGGATTTCGGTGTGAGCGCCCATCAGTTGTCTCCCCGGACCATGGTGAAGAAATCGACCCGCGTTGCTGCGGTCTGTTCGGCATGCTTGCGGTCTTCCGCATCGATGCGGCCTTCCACTTGATCGATCAGCTTGTCGACGGTGAAGCGATGCTCCGGCCGCTGGTAGAGTGCATCGAAGATCGCAGCGAGGCGCGCCTTCTCCCGGTCGTTCCCGAGCAATTGTCCATGGCCGATTTCGCCGGAACCAAGACGCACGGTAGCGCGGCTGACGGTTGCCTCACCAAGATTGAACGGATCACCGCCGCCGCCGACGCGGCCACGCACCATGACGAGACCGGTCTCGGGCCCGCGCACCGGATGCACCTCCGGCTTGGGCTCGATGGCGAGCCAGCCTGCCTGTAGTTCTTCCGTCGAAGCACGGGCGAGCAGGCCCATCGCCCGCTTTCGCTCGCTCACCGCCGTGCCGGTATTTTCTTTGATCGCGTCCATTGCTTCCGTCCGAAATGTCTATTAATATAGACAACTATACATTTGATGTTCTGCTTTTAGAACGTCCACATGACGGGCTTGTGACATGAATGCTAAAAAAGCGGTTGAGCGTCAGACCGGCGTCGCACTCTGGCGGCAGATCGCCGATCTTATCCGGTTATCGATCAGCAATGGCGACTACGACCAGACAGGCATGGTGCCACCCGAAATTGTGCTCGCCGCACAGTTCGGTGTCAACCGTCATACGGTGCGCAGCGCGCTCGCCGCGCTTGCCGACGAGGGGCTGGTGCAAGCCATTCAGGGCCGGGGCACGATGATCCAGCGCAAGGAGCGGCTGAGCTTCCCCATTTCCCGGCGCACCCGGTTTTCGCAAGGGCTGGGAGGCCAGGCCCGCGAAACCGAGGCAAAGCTTCTGGCCCGGGCGGTTTTGCCGGCCGCTGGCGAAGTCGCCGCCGGTCTGAGAATTCCCCCCGGCGCGCCCTGCATCCAGCTTGATCTCGTGAGCAGCGCCGACGGACGTCCGGTTTCCTGTTCCACCAGCTTTTTCCCGGAAGGACGATTTCCGGCCATGGCGGAGCAGTTCGAAGAATTGCGCTCGATCACCAAGGCCTTCGCTGCACAGGGACTGGCGGATTATGTACGTATCTCGACCGAGCTTGTCGCACGCCACGCCGATACAGCGGAACTGGCGCTGCTTCGCCTTTCGCCCGGCGCCATCGTCATTGAGGCAACCGCCATCAATGCCGACCCGGAGGGCGTGCCGGTGCAATTTTCCCGTACCCGCTTCGCCGCCGATCGCGTCAAGCTGAAGATTGACACGTGAGCGCAAGACAAAGGGCGCCGTGCCGAAACACCGCGCCCTCACCGAAGTTAACCGCAATAATCAAGCGTCAGCGACGAAAGTCTGCTTCTGCGTACCCAAGCCCTCGATACCCAATTCGACGACATCGCCGTGCTTAAGATACTGCGGCGGCTTGAAACCCATGCCTACGCCCGGCGGTGTTCCCGTTGAGATGATATCGCCGGGATGCAGGGTCATGAACTGGCTGAGATAGCTGACCACATGCGCAACGCCATAGACCATGGTCTTCGACGACCCGTTCTGCTTGCTGACGCCGTTGACCGTCAGCCACATCTTGAGATTCTGCGGATCGGCAACTTCGTCCTTGGTGACGAGCCACGGTCCGGTCGGACCAAAGGTGTCGCAGGACTTGCCCTTGGTCCACTGCCCGGCACGCTTGGTCTGGAAATCGCGTTCGGACACGTCGTTGATGACGCAGTAACCGGCGACATGCTCCAGTGCATCGGATTCGGACACGTACTTGGCTTTCTTGCCGATGATCACACCGAGTTCGACTTCCCAATCCGTCGCTTCCGATCCGCGCGGAATAAGCACGTCATCGTTCGGGCCGACGATTGCCGACGTCGCCTTCATGAAGATGACCGGTTCCGGCGGAACCGTGGCGCCGGTTTCGGCGGCGTGGTCGGCATAGTTCAGACCGATGCAGATGAATTTGCCGGTGCCTGCAACGCAAGCGCCCAGCCGCGGGCTACCACCAACCACGGGCAGGCTGGCAATATCGAGACCCTTCGCCCAGCCCATATCGCTGATCGCGTCGCCGCCGATATCGGCGATCACACCGCTGAGGTCGCGGATCTGGCCGTCCTTGTCGAGAACACCAGGTTTTTCCGAGTCAAGCGGCCCATAGCGTAAAAGTTTCATCGTTCCTCTTCCCTTGAAATCCAGACAATATTGGCGTCTGACAGATCAAAGGCAGGCAGCGTTGTAAAGCGCTTTTGCCCGGAAGGGCGCCTCAGCGTGTCGGCAAATCTTGCAGTCCGGCCAGCGCCTTTTCGACGATATCAGCAAGCGGCAGATCGACATCGACGGTCACGACACCCGGTTCGCCAATCGGTGGCTCCAGTGCCGCGAACTGGCTGTCGAGCAGAGACGATGGCATGAAATGGCCGGCACGGGCCTTCATCCGCTTGTCGAAAACGACGCGCGATCCCTCCAGGAAAACGAAAGCGAGACATCCACCCGCCGCAGCCCGCAACCGGTCGCGGTAGACTTTCTTCAATGCCGAGCAGGACACGATAACCCGCTCGCCACGCGCAACACTATCGCCGACCAAACCGCCGATGATGTCGAGCCAAGGCCAGCGGTCGTCATCATCCAGCGGGATGCCAGCCGACATTTTCTCGATATTGGCAGGCGGATGCAGGCTGTCGCCCTCGATGAACCCGCAATTCAAGGCAGCGGCCAGCCGTTCGCCAACCGAAGTCTTGCCGCAACCGCTGACACCCATGACGATGACCGGCAGGCCGGAATTTTCAGAGAGAGGTTGTGATACCACCATCGACATAAAGTGTGTGTCCATTCACGAAGGAAGACGCGTTACTCGCCAGGAAAACAGCCGAGCCGACCAGTTCTTCGACATTGCCCCAGCGCGCTGCGGGTGTACGCTTTTCCAGCCAGTCTGAAAACTCCGGATTGTCGATCAGGGCCTGATTGAGCGGCGTCCGGAAATAACCGGGCGCGATTGCGTTGATCTGCAATCCGTGGCGCGCCCAGTCGGCGCACATCCCGCGCGTCAGGTTTTTGACGGCACCCTTGGTCGCGGTATAGGGCGCGATGCCGGGACGGGCGAGTTCGCTCTGGACCGAGGCGATATTGACGATCTTGCCACGGCCACGGCCGATCATGAACCGGGCCACCGCCTGGCTGACATAAAAGACGCTGGAAATGTTCGTGGCTAGCAGTTGCTCCCACTTGTCGGCCGGAAAATCCTCCAGCGGCGAGCGAAACTGCATACCTGCATTGTTGATCAGGATATCGATCGCACCGATTTCGCTTTCGATGATGGCAATCGCCTCGGCGGCTGAGTCCCGGCCGGTCACATCGAAGGCAGCCGCATTGGCGACATGGCCGTTGTCCCTGAGAATGGAGACGGCCGCCTCGACCTTTTCAACATCCCGGCCATTGACGACGATCTCGGCGCCATGCGCCGCAAGACCTTCCGCCAAGGCAAAACCGATACCCTGGCTGGAGCCGGTGATCAGCGCACGCCGGCCGGACAGATCAAACAGCGGAAAGCTCATTCAGATGCCTCAAAGAAAGATGTGGCGGGAAAGGTTCCCGCCACAATGCATTCTCAGCTGGCCTTTGAATAGGCCTTTGCCATATCGGGCAGACGCTTGACGCGGATTTTCGACGCCTGGCCTGCAGCATTGAAGGCAATGAAGCGCTCCTTGCAGACTTCGACCATGCGGGCCGTCGCCGGCTTCAGGTAGTTGCGCGGATCGAAATTGTCCGGGTTCTGCAGATGATGCTTGCGGATTTCGCCGGTGAAGGCGAGCCGCAGGTCTGTATCGATATTGACCTTGCGAACCCCGAGCGGAATGGCCTTCTGGATTTCGGCGAGCGGCACGCCCCAGGTCTGCTTCATCTGGCCGCCGAATTCGTTGAACAGGTCCTGCAGGTCCTGCGGAACGGTGGACGAACCATGCATGACCATATGGGTGTTCGGCAGGCGCTTGTGGATCTTGGCGATGGTCTCGATCGACAGGATTTCGCCATCCGGTGCGCGGGTGAACTTGTAGGCGCCGTGGCTGGTACCGATGGCGACGGCGAGCGCATCGACGCCGGTCTTTTCGACGAAGTCGAAGGCCTGTTCGGGATCGGTCAGCAGTTCTTCGCGTGACAGCTTGCCTTCAAAACCGTGACCGTCTTCCTTTTCGCCGGCGCCCGTTTCCAGGTTGCCGAGACAGCCGAGTTCGCCTTCGACCGACACACCGGCGGCATGGGCGATCTTCACGACTTCGGCGGTGACGCCGACATTGTATTCATAGGAAGCGATCGACTTGCCGTCGGCCAGAAGCGACCCGTCCATCATCACGGAGGTGAAGCCGTTGGTGATCGCCGAGATGCAGGTCGAAGGCTGGTCGCCGTGGTCGAGATGCAGGCAAACCGGGATATGCGGATATTCTTCGGTCGCGCCGAGGATCAGATGACGCAGGAAGGCATCGCCGGCATAGGCGCGGGCACCACGGCTGGCCTGCAGGATGACCGGAGAATCCGTGGCATCGGCGGCGCGCATCACAGCCTGGATATATTCCAGATTGTTCACGTTGAACGCTGGCAGCGCGTAATTGTTTTCAGCGGCGTGGTCCAAAAGCTGCCGCAAGGTGATCAATGCCATAGTCAGAAGTCTCCCGTTGTCTCGGCGCCATCATTCCTGATCATGATGTGCGCACCTTATTCTCCGTTTGAGCAGAAGCACTCCCCACAAAAGCCAACTGATCTCGCAACCAGGCCTCCTGGCAAATGGGGGTGGATTTTCCAGGGCACCATAATTGATGATCCGGGTTTGGCAACCGTTCCAGCGGCGGAAATACGCGCCGCGTGCATACGGAAACGTTACAGGTTGAGCATTGAAAGCAGATTATCCTGCATTTTTTTAGCCAGCAAATGGAATCAACCTTAAATTGAATTAGAAATCATATACGCGGAACATTCCGTGCACAGCGGATCCCGCGGCCGCCGGCCGGAAAAGCACGCCGTGCATGATCGCTTTCGAGAGAGACCCTCTGGCGCACGCATATTACGTAAACGGCCGCAAATCGTCGACAAACTTGCGCATCCGCCTCTTTCGTTCTCTCGGGCGCTCTTCTGAGCGGAATGATTTCATCGGAAAATGGCGCGATTGAAATGCAACCACGGCGCTACAATCACCCGTCCGGGAGCGACATTGCGATACCGGGCGCGACATAAAGAGCCTTGCCACTGGAAAAGATTTGGCATTCTATCGCCGCCTCACAACCTAAAAAAAGGGGATGGAAAACAAAATGACACTGGCAAAATTCAACTTCCGCACAGCAATGCTGCTTGGATCGATTCTCATCGGCGCGAGCCCTGCGCTCGCCGAAACCGTCCTACACCGCGGCAATGCCGGCGAACCGCAGACGCTCGATCAGGCTCACACCTCGATCAACATCGAAGAGTTCATCCTGAAGGACCTCTACGAAGGCCTGACGATCTATGACGCTGCCGGCAAGATCGTTCCCGGCGCTGCCGAAAGCTGGGATCTGTCGGACGACGGGCTCGTCTACACCTTCAAGCTGCGCGCCAATGCCAACTGGTCGGATGGCTCTCCGGTCACCGCTGGCGACTTCGTCTTCTCGCTGCAACGCGTTGAAGATCCGAAGACTGCGGCCGGTTATGCCAACATCCTTTTCCCGATCAAGAACGCCGAAAAGGTCAACAAGGGCGAATTGCCTGTCGACCAGCTCGGCCTGAAGGCCGTCGACGAAAAAACGCTGGAAATCACCCTCGAGCGCCCCACCCCCTTCTTTCTTGAGCTTCTCGCGCACCAGACCGCCCTGCCGGTTTCCAAGGCCAGCGTTGAAAAGAACGGCGCCGATTTCGTC
This sequence comes from Hyphomicrobiales bacterium, assembly GCA_900472175.1. GTDB lineage: Bacteria > Pseudomonadota > Alphaproteobacteria > Rhizobiales > Rhizobiaceae > Pararhizobium. The sequence goes on from UCHD01000021.1 coordinate 104,672, forward strand.
AAGCCGGGTGTCATGGTCTCCAATGGTGCATACAAACTCGTTGCCCACACGCCGAACGACAGCCTGACGACTGAAAAGAACGCGTCCTACTGGGATGCGGCCAACGTCAAGATCGACAAGGTGATCTTCTACCCGATCGACGACCAGGCAGCATCCGTGCGCCGGTTCGAGGCCAAGGAAATGGACCTGGCCTACAATTTCTCGGCCGACCAGCTGGAGCGCTTGCGTGCGGCCCATGGCGAGCAGGTCCATGTGTCGCCGACGCTGGCAACCTATTACTACGCCTTCGATACCCGCCAGGAGCCCTATAGCGACGTCCGCGTTCGCCGTGCTCTGTCGATGGCCGTCGATCGTGACTTCCTGGCCAAGGAAATCTATTCGGGCTCGCAACTGCCGTCCTATTCGATGGTGCCTCCGGGCATGGCCAGCTACGGCGATCCGTCCAAGGCCGATTTTGCTGACAAGTCTCAGCTCGACCGCGAAGACGAAGCGCTCAAGCTGATGAAGGAAGCCGGTTATGGTGAAGGCGGCAAGCCGCTTGATATCGAGATCCGCTACAACACCAACCCGAACCACGAGCGTGTTGCAACCGCCGTTGCCGACATGTGGAAGAACACCTTCGGCGCCAAGGTGTCGCTGGTCAATCTCGACGTCTCCTCGCACTATGCCTACCTGCAGGAAGGCGGCAAGTTCAACGTCGCCCGTGCCGGCTGGGTTGCCGATTACGCAGACGCCGAAAACTTCCTGGCGCTGAGCCTGTCTGCAAACAAGACCTTCAACTACGGCCACTTCGAGAATCCCGAGTTCGACGCCCTGATGAAGAAGTCCTACGAGGAGATCGATCCGACTGTCCGCTCCAAGTTGCTTCATGAAGCCGAGGCACTTCTGATGAAGGAACAGCCGATTGCGCCGTTCCTGACACAGGCCGACCTATGGCTGGTGTCCGACAGGGTGAAGGGTTGGCAGGATAACGCCGTCAACGCGCACCTGAGCCGCTTCCTGAGCGTTTCCGAGTAACGGATTCTGACGCGCGGCGGCTGATGCTGCCGCGCGTCACGGTCAGAGAGTAAAGCCATGATTTCCTTTGTCCTGCGCCGCCTTGCGAGCGCCGTGCCGACGCTATTCATCGTCGTCACGATTTCCTTCTTCCTGATGCGGTTCGCCCCTGGCGGTCCCTTCAATCTCGAGCGGCCACTGCCGCCACAGACGATGGCGAACCTGATGGCCACCTACCATCTCGATCAGCCGCTCTGGAGCCAGTATGTTTCCTACATCGGCAACGCCGTTACCGGCGATTTCGGACCCAGCTACGTCTACAAGGATAACACCGTCGCCGAACTGATCGGCAAGGGCCTGCCCTATTCGATGGAGCTCGGCTTTTATGCGCTCTTGCTCGCGCTTGTTGGCGGCGTTCTTGCCGGCACGATTGCGGCTCTCCGGCAAAATAGCGCCCTCGACTTTCTCATCATGTCGGTTTCAACCATGGGCGTCACGGTGCCGAACTTCGTCGTTGGCCCGGTGCTGACGCTGATCTTCGCCATCACGCTGTCATGGCTGCCGGCTGGCAGCTGGGGCGACGGTTCGCTGCGCTTCCTGATCCTGCCGATGATTGCCCTTGCGCTGCCGCAGCTGGCGGTGTTTGCCCGGCTGACGCGCGGCTCGATGATCGAGGCGCTGCACACCGACCATATCCGCACTGCACGCGCCTACGGCCTGCCCGCCCGCACCGTCGTCATCACCCATGCGATGCGCGCCGCCCTGCTGCCGGTCGTTTCCTATCTGGCACCGGCCGCCGCTGCCCTGCTCACCGGCTCTGCCGTGGTCGAGACGATCTTCACCATCCCCGGCGTTGGTCGTTACTTCGTGCTCGGCGCCATCAATCGCGATTACACGCTGGTGATGGGTACCGTGGTGTTGATCGCCATCTTCGTCATCGTTTTCAATCTTCTGGTCGATATTCTCTACGGCCTTCTCGATCCGAGGGTTCGCCATGACTGATATCGTCACCACGGAACTGCCGCCGGAAACAGCCAGCCGAAGCCTGTTCCAGCTTGCCACCATGCGCTTTCGCCGCAACCGCGCCGCCATGGCCGGCTGCGTCATGCTGGCGCTGATCACCCTGTTCTCGTTCCTCGGCCCGTACTTCATCAGCCATACCTATGATCAGGTGTTTCCGTCCTATGTCTCGGTGGCGCCGAGCCTGGAGCCACGGCCTGATGTCTCGAGCCTCCAGGATGTCATGGAAGGTGTTGCGGGTCGCGCCCGCGTCGACCTGAAAGAGTTTGCCGTCGAAGGCGAGACCTTCACGGCAACCGTCACCTCCGACAAACCGATCGATCCGCGCACCACCCGCTATTTCGATCGTGCCAACGAGTTCGAAGGCACCCAGGTCGTTGCGACGGAAGACGAGGGCAAGACCCTGAAGCTGACCGGCCAGGTCGCCCGCGAGTATTTCCTGTTCGGCACTGATTCGAACGGCCGTGACCTGATGGCCCGCGTCATGCTCGGCGGTCAGATCTCGATTGCTGTCGGCCTGCTCGCCAGCCTTGTCTCCTTGAGCATCGGCGTGCTCTACGGCGCCACCTCCGGCTATATCGGCGGCCGCGTCGACAACGTCATGATGCGGTTCGTCGAAATCCTCTATTCGCTGCCCTTCGTCTTTCTCGTTGTCGTGCTCGTTGTGTTCTTCGGACGCTCGTTCATCCTGATCTTCCTCGTCATCGGCGCGGTGGAATGGCTGGACATGGCCCGTATCGTGCGCGGCCAGACACTTGCCCTGAAGCGGCGTGAATTCATCGGTGCGGCACAGGCTCTCGGGTTGACGGACTGGCAGATCATCCGCCGCCACATCATTCCCAACACGATTGGGCCTGTGGTGGTCTTCGTCACCGTCGTGGTGCCGAAGGTGATCCTGCTTGAAAGCTTCCTGTCCTTCCTCGGCCTTGGCGTTCAGGCGCCGCTGACGAGTTGGGGTGCGCTGATTGCCGAGGGAGCCAACAACATTCAGTCGGCACCATGGCTTCTGATCTTCCCGGCGATCTTCTTCGTCCTCACCCTGTTCTCGCTCAATTTCGCCGGTGACGGCCTGCGCGACGCGCTCGACCCGAAGGACCGCTGATATGAATGATTCACGGGAAACAATTCTCGCCGTGCGCGATCTCAAGGTCACCTTCACGACGCCGGATGGCGACGTGCAAGCGGTCAAGGGCATCGATCTCGACATCAAGGCCGGCGAAACGCTGGCCGTTGTGGGCGAATCCGGCTCCGGCAAAAGCCAGACGATGATGGGGATGATGGGCCTCTTGGCCGGCAACGGCCGGGTCACCGGCTCGGCCAAATATCGCGGCCAGGAACTGGTCGGGCTGCCGCTGAAGGCGCTGAACAAGGTGCGTGGGGCCAAGATCACCATGATCTTCCAGGAGCCGATGACATCGCTTGATCCGCTTTACACGATCGGCCGGCAGATCGCCGAACCGATCGTCCAGCATCGCGGTGGTACGTTCAAACAAGCACGCGCCCGCGTGCTTGAACTGCTGGAATTGGTCGGCATTCCCGATGCCAAGCGCCGGATCGACAGCTATCCGCATGAAATGTCGGGCGGCCAGCGCCAGCGCGTGATGATCGCCATGGCGCTTGCCAACGATCCGGATATTCTGATCGCCGACGAACCGACGACGGCGCTCGACGTGACCATCCAGGCGCAGATCCTCGACCTGCTCAATTCGCTGCAGGCCAAGTTCGGCATGGCGGTGGTGCTGATCACCCACGATCTCGGCATCGTCAAACACTTCGCCAGCCGTGTCGCGGTCATGCGCCGGGGCGAGGTGGTGGAGACAGGGACGACGGCTGATATCTTCGAGCGTCCGCAGGCCGATTACACCAAAATGCTGCTTGCAGCCGAACCGCATGGCCGCAAGGCATCGCCCGGAGACAAGGCGCCGATCATTCTTGAGGGCAAGAATGTTGCCGTCGATTACGCCACCGGTGGTGGTCTGTTCGGCAAGAAGTCGGGCGTCTTTCGCGCCGTCGATAATGTCAATATCCGGCTGAAGGAAGGCCAGACCATCGGCATCGTCGGCGAATCCGGATCCGGCAAATCGACACTCGGACGCGCGCTTCTGCGGCTTGTACCAAGCACCGGCCGCTACCAGTTCGGAGCAACCAACATCTCCGATTTCGGCCGATCCGCCATGCGGCCGCTGCGCAAGCAGCTGCAGCTGGTCTTCCAGGACCCATACGGCTCGCTGTCGCCGCGCCAAACGGTGGGAGAAATCATCACCGAAGGCCTTTATGTCCACGAACCACAGCTCAGCCGTGCCGAGCGCGACAAGCGGGCCATCGAGGCACTGAAGGAGGTCCGGCTCGATCCGGCGGCGCGCAACCGCTATCCGCACGAATTCTCCGGCGGCCAGCGCCAGCGCATTGCCATTGCCCGCGCCATCATCCTGAAGCCAAAGGTGGTCATTCTCGACGAGCCGACCTCGGCGCTCGATCGCTCGGTGCAAGGCCAGGTCATCGATCTCCTGCGCGACCTGCAGAAGACGCATGGGCTCTCCTATATCTTCATCAGCCATGACCTGTCCGTGATCAAGGCGATGTCGGACTACGTGGTGGTGATGAAGAACGGCAAAATCGTCGAGGAAGGCGATACCGACGCGATCTTCGAGGCGCCGCGTGAAAACTACACCCAGACCCTGATGAACGCAGCCTTCACGGCGTGACATCCAGCAAGGCCCGGCCCTCATCGGCCGGGCTCTTGCAGCCTTCGCCATGCGTTCTTGTGGTTTCGATCCCAACATCCTACGCTCACTCCAAGGGAGCCTCCCGAAACGATCCCTATCGTGACCGGGTGGATGAGAAACGAGACCATCAGACGGGGACGGACCATGCCCAGCTCATCGCTTTACGAAATCCACGATCCTCGCTTCCGCTCGCTAATCGTTGCCAGCGCCGTGCTCGAAGAGCTTTATTCCGGCTGCCGCTGGGCCGAAGGGCCGGTCTGGTTCGATGATGCGCAGCAACTGTTGTGGAGCGACATCCCCAACCAGCGCATGCTGCGCTGGGTGCCCGACGGCGGCACCTCGGTCTATCGCTATCCTTCGAATTTCGCCAACGGCCATACCCGCGACCGGCAGGGGCGGCTGATTTCCTGCGAACACGGCACCCGCCGCGTGACCCGCACGGAAGTGGATGGCGCAATCACCGTTCTTGCCGACAGTTTTGAGGGCAAGCGGCTGAACTCGCCCAACGACGTCGTGGTCCGCTCCGACGGCAGCATCTGGTTCAGCGACCCCACCTACGGCATCCTGTCCGACTATGAGGGCTACAAATCAGCGCCGGAACAGGACAAACGCAGCATCTACCGGCTGGATCCGGTGACGGGCGCGCTGACCGCCGTCGCCAGCGATTTCCTCCAGCCGAACGGCCTTGCCTTCTCGCCCGGCGAAACCAAACTCTACGTTGCCGACAGCGGCACCAATCCGGACGATACGGCGCCGGCCCATATTCGGGTCTATGATGTGGAAGGCACGCGCCTGACCAATTCCGGCGTCTTCTGCCATCTCGACGAAGGCCGCCCCGACGGCTTTCGCCTCGATACCAACGGCAATCTCTGGACCAGCGGCGGCCACGCGGTGCATTGCTTTGCCTCGGACGGTACGCTGCTCGGCAAGATCCGTATCCCGCAGGGCGTCTCGAACCTCACCTTCGGCGGCCCGCGCCGTAACCGGCTGTTCATCACCGCGACGCAATCGGTCTACGCGATCTATGTGACAGCAACCGGCGTCCAACGGCCGTAAACACTATTCCCCGACCTTGCCCCGGTGCTTCAACTGCTGTTCGCGGAAGAAGATGAACAGGCCGGATGCGACGATCAGCGCGGCGCCGAGGGCAACGGTCCAACGCGGCGTATCGCCGAAGAACACCCAGCCGAACACCACCGCCCAGAACAGCAGCGTATATTGCAGCGGCACGACGGTCGCTGCGTCTGCGAGCTTCAACGAGCGGCTGACGAGGATATGCGCCAGCATTGCGACGATGCCCAACAGGCTGAGGCAGGCCACCGCTTCCAGGTCCAGCGGCGCCCAGCCTGCCGTATTGGCACCGACGCCAACCAGAGAGAAGATCAGCGCGCCGCTCAACTGCCAGAAGATCAGCGTCGTATCCGGCGTCGAGCGCAAGGTCCGGCCGAGAAGCAGGGCAAAGGCAAAGGCGGCACTGCCGACCAGCGCAATCAGCGCCGGGAGCGAGAAACTCTTGGACGACGGCTCCAGCGCAACGATCACCCCGGCAAAGCCGATCAGGATCGCCGTCCACCGCCGCCAGCCGACTTTCTCGCCCAGAAGGAACGGCGAAGCGGCCGCGACATAGATCGGTGCTGCCAGCCAATAGGTCATCGCATCGGCCAGAGGCATGTAGGCAACGGCGAAATAGAAGGCGGATGCGTCGATTGCGAACAACAGCGAGCGCAGCGCATGCAGCCATGGCCGGTCGACCTGGACCAGGCTGCGCCAGCCACGCTTGATGAAAAATGGCGTCAGCACGATCAGCGCCGCAATGCTACGGATCGTCATCAACTGGGGAACCGAATAGGTCGAAACCAGCCACTTGCCCATCACGTCGTTGAGCGAAAACATCAACATGCCAAGCAGCATGATCAACACGCCGGTGCGGGCGGCGTTTGGGGAATGGGCAAGCGGGACTGTTTGGGCTGTCATGGCATCGGTTCCGGCGAAGATGCGTGCCAGTCGCACATTCCAACCAAACGATCCAGTCGCGAAAAGGCATAGGTCCATCAACATTTGGAATGGCGAATGGACACGATGCCTCCCAGATTTAAATCCTGGCACGCCATTGATAGAAAACTCCTATCATTACATGCGATGCGAGCCCTTGAAGAAACAGTGAAATTCCATAAACAGCCTCCGAAAGGTGATTTTTCACCATCGTTTCTTCTATCGGTAACGGCCAGGGATCTCCGCGTTATGGGCAAGACTGTTTTTCTCGGCAAGCCTTCCAAGGCAGCAGGCGGCTGGGGAGCCTTGAAGAGCTGCGGCAAGCGGCTTCTGGAAAGCGGCTCGCCGATTTCGGGTGCGAGAACCCTGCTCAAGGCAAACCAACCCGATGGCTTTGACTGCCCCGGCTGCGCCTGGGGCGATCCGGCCCATGGCTCCTCGTTCGAATTCTGCGAGAATGGCGTCAAGGCCGTGGCATGGGAAGCCACCGACAAACGGACACCACCCGATTTCTTTGCTGCCCACACCGTGACGACCCTCCAGTCATGGAGCGACTATGAGCTGGAGCAGCAGGGCCGCCTCACCCACCCGATGCGCTACGACCGCGCGACCGACACCTATGTCCGCGTCAGCTGGGATACCGCCTTTGCCGGGATCGGCGCCATCCTCAACAGCTTCGATACCCCCGACCGCGCCGAGTTCTACACATCCGGCCGCGCCTCGAACGAGGCCGCCTTCCTCTACCAGCTGTTCGTCCGGCTCTATGGGACCAACAATTTTCCTGACTGCTCCAACATGTGCCATGAGGCCAGCGGCGTCGCCATGAAACAGGCGGTAGGCGTCGGCAAGGGCACGGTTTTGTTGGAAGACTTCGAAAAGGCCGACGCCATCTTCGTCATCGGCCAGAACCCCGGCACCAACCATCCGCGCATGCTGGGTGATCTGCGCCGTGCGGCCCAGCGGGGCGCAAGGATCGCGGTTTTCAATCCGGTCCGCGAGCGCGGCCTGGAGCGCTTTGCCGATCCGCAGGACAAGCTGGAAATGCTGCGCGGCGGTTCAACCGAAATTGCCAGCGACTATTTCCAGCCGCGTCTGGGCGGCGACATGGCGGCAGTGCGCGGCATGGCCAAGGCGGTTTTTGCGGCTGACGATGCAGCGCTAGCGGCCGGTGAGCCTTCGGTTCTCGACCATATCTTTCTGGAACAGCACACTGCCGATTTCGATGCCTATCGCTCTGCGGTCGATGCGACCGGCTGGGATGAAATCGAGGACCAATCCGGCCTGCCCCGTCTGGAGATCGAACGTGCGGCAGACACCTATCTCGGTGCCGAACGGGTGATCTGCACCTGGGCAATGGGCGTGACGCAGCACCGGCATTCGGTCATCACCATCCGCGAGATCGCCAATTTCATGATGCTGCGCGGCAATATCGGCAAGCCGGGCGCTGGCCTCTGCCCGGTGCGCGGCCATTCCAACGTCCAGGGTGACCGCACGGTGGGCATCAACGAGAAGGCGCCTGCCGCGTTCCTTGATGCGCTGGAACAGGAATTCGATTTCACGGCACCGCGCAAGGAGGGCCATAACGTGCTCGCCGCGATCGGCGCCATGCTCGACGGCTCCGCAAAGGCCTTTATCGGTCTTGGCGGCAATTTTGCCCGCGCGACGCCGGACAGCCCGATCATCGCCAAGGCGCTGGCGCGCCAGAAACTGACCGTCAACATCGCCACCAAGCTCAATCATTCGCATCTCATGCCCGGCGAGGTCAGCTTCATCCTGCCATGCCTTGGCCGCACCGAGATCGACCGGAACTCGAAGGGCGTCAGCCAGATCGTTACCGTCGAGGATTCGATGAGCATGGTGCATGGCTCCGGCGGCATCAACAAACCGGCCTCGCCTGAATTGCGCTCCGAAGTCGCCATCATCGCCGGCATTGCGGCCGCCACCGTCGGCTCGGCCAAGGTTGATTGGGCGGCTCTTGCCGATGACTACGACCTGATCCGCGATCACATCGCCAATGTCATCCCCGGTTTTGAGAACTATAACGAGCGCGTCCGCAAACCACGCGGCTTTCACCTGCGCAATGCCGCGACAAACCGGGAATGGGAAACGCCAGGCGGCCGCGCCACCTTCTGGACTGGCCCGCTTCCCAAAGCCGTCGAGCACCAGATTGCCCGCGGCCAAGACGGCGTCTTCGTACTCCAGACCTTCCGCTCGCACGACCAGTACAATACGACGATCTACGGCATGGATGACCGCTACCGCGGCGTCTACGGCGAACGCAGCGTCGTTTTCGTCAACCCCGCCGATCTGGCTGAACTCGGGGCCGAGGCTGGCGACCGGGTCGATGTCATCGGCCGGCATGACGACGGCGTGCCGCGCATCGCCAAGGATTTCCGGCTGGTCCCGTATGATATCCCGCGCGGCTGCGTTGCCGGCTATTATCCAGAACTCAACGTGCTCGTGCCATTGTCGAGCGCCGGAGACGAGAGCGATACGCCGACATCGAAATCGATCCTGGTGTCCTTCCGCCCCGCGCCTGCGGTCAAAGACGCCGCCTGATGCCGGAAGACATATCCGAAGCGCAATTTCTCGCATATGCCGACGCGCTCCGGGCGCAGGATCCGGCACTTTCGCCGATTATGGCAGGGATCGTCGCCGCGGTGTTCCAAGGCATTGCGGATGACAGCCGCAGCTTCTCAAAACTGTTCGGCATTGCCCATGCGCTCGTGTTGCGAGAGATAAATCTGCTCTCTGGGCCAGACGCGCCGATCGAAATCACTGACCGGGATGCACGCACGCAGCGGACGCATATTAAACTTACGGTAAAAGGTGAGGAACTTTGCAGCCGGGTCCCTTGACCTCAGCCGAAGGCTTGCTATGTAAAGTTTGACTCCGGCAGCGCAGGGCATTTTAACACGCCTGCTGAGCAAACCTGATACCGGGCCCCTCTGGCGAGAATTTACGGCGCTCTCGCGATGTCGGTATCACCCCGCAAATATGCCGGCGGATTGTAAGCAAATGACACTCCATATCATGCGTTCTTCGCATGCCGTTTTGGGCATGCGGGATTTCTCCAGCTATTCGGCTCTTGGCCTCACCGGCTCGGAGGTGCGGCCATGACAACCGCTCCCCAGACATCGACACTTAGCTATTTCAAATGGTCCTTCATCGTCACCGCCGCCGGCCTTGCGCTCGGCGCCTGGCTCGGCTGGACGACTACCGGAACGATCGGCGGCATGGCCACGGTCTTCTTCATTTGTACGGTTCTCGCCGTGCTGGAAATCTCGCTCTCCTTCGACAACGCCATCGTCAACGCCAACAAGCTCAAGGAAATGACGCCGGTCTGGCAACAGCGGTTCCTGACCTGGGGTATCCTGATCGCCGTTTTCGGCATGCGTATCGTCTTCCCGTTGCTCATTGTTGTTATCGCAGCAAAGATCGGACCGATCGATGCGTTGGTTCTGGCAGCAGCACGCCCGGAAGAGTATGCCCGCATCATGAACGAGGCGCATCTGCCGATCGCCGCATTCGGCGGTACCTTCCTGATGATGGTTGGCCTGAAATTCTTCTTCGACCATGAGAAGGACGTTCACTGGATCGGCGTTCTCGAGCGCAACCTCTCCCGGTTCGCCTCGATCAAGGGCATCGAGATCGCTTTCGTGCTGACTGTTATCCTGATCTTCTCGTCGCTGCTGGAAGGTGAAGAATCCACGACGTTCGTCTACTGCGCCATCTATGGTCTTCTGACCTTCCTTGCAGTGGAAGTTGTCGGCGGCCTGCTCGATGCCTCGCAGCAGACGATGAATGCCGCTGCAAAGGGCGGCCTCGGCGCCTTCATCTACCTTGAAGTGCTGGACGCCAGCTTCTCCTTTGACGGCGTCATCGGCGCGTTTGCCTTGACGCAGAACCTCTTCGTCATCGCCATCGGCCTCGGCATCGGCGCCATGTATGTGCGCTCGATGACCATCATGCTGGTGGAGAAGGGAACGCTTGCCGAATACCGCTATCTGGAACACGGCGCGTTCTACGCGATCCTGATCCTGTCGGTGATCATGTATGTCCAGACGCTCTTCCATATCCCGGAAGTCATCACCGGTCTCGGTGGTGCAGCCCTGATCGGCATCTCGCTCTGGTCATCGATTCTGCACAACCGCCGCGAACAGCTGAGCGGCGCGCACTAACAAGTCCGAGTCCACAAACAGAAATGCCGTCCGTCAAAAGCGGGCGGCATTTTTTTGCCTTGACGTCTGGCACCACGAACAATGGCGGTATCTCGAGTTCAACAACAGGAACGATCGCGACCGGTCAAAATCCCCCCGGGATCCTAAAGTGTCCCCAAACACACAAGCACCGTCAACCCGTGGTGCTTTCGCCGGCAAACAACGTGCCCCTGAAACGCAAAAAGCCCGCCAGTTGCCTGGCGGGCTTTTCTAATTTCATGCAGCGGTTGAATTAGCCGCGCTTGACGGAATGGAAGTTCGCCGGGTTGATACCGAGCGTATAGAGGTCGCGGTCGCGTGGACGGCGGTTGCCTTCGACTGCTGCGGCAGCGGCCGTGGCCGCACCAAAGATGGCGATGGCATTACCGAAAAAGCCTCGGGCAGATTGACGGGCACTCATCTCTTTAACTCACTTTCCTAAGTTGTTGTTGTGTCTTGTTCGACGAGATGAATATGCGGTCTGCAACCCCCGTTTACAATGCACAGGAATTCATCCCAGCCATGCAAATAGAAAAGGTCCGGTTAACATCAGCTAACCGGACCTTTGCTGTGACGACCTTGGGAGGAACCGTCAGTCTTCGTTGGCAGCGAGCTGCGAAAGCACCTGGCCACGGCCGCGTGCCCGCAGGATCAGCGGCACGATCAGCGCAGCAGCGGCGATGACCAGAAGCACGGCCGCAACCGGCGAGGTGAACAGCACCGTGACATCGCCCTGGCTGATTGCCAGCGCGCGGCGGAGCTGTTGTTCGGCCAGCGGTCCGAGGATCAGGCCGACAACGACGGGCGCGATCGGATAACCGAAAATGCGCATGCCGTAGCCGAGAACACCGAACGCCAGAAGCATGCCGAGTTCGAACACCGACGGATTGGCGCCGATGGTGCCGAGCGTCGCAAACAACAGGATGCCAGCGTACAGCCATGGCTTCGGGATCGTCAGAAGCTTCACCCAGAGGCCGACCAGCGGCAGGTTGAGCACCAGCAGCATGAAGTTGGCGATCAGGAGGGATGCGATCAGGCCCCAGACGAGCTGCGGATTGGTCGCAAACAACAGCGGACCGGGCTGCAGGCCGTACTGCTGGAAGCCGGCCAGCATGATCGCCGCCGTCGCGGTAGTCGGCAGACCGAGTGTCAGCAGCGGCACCAGCGTACCCGCCGCCGAGGCATTGTTGGCCGCTTCCGGACCAGCAACGCCTTCGATTGCGCCGTGGCCGAATTCTTCCGGATGCTTAGACAGCCGCTTTTCAGCCGCATACGACAGGAACGTGCCAATTTCGGCACCACCAGCCGGCATCGCACCGATCGGGAAGCCGATCAACGTTCCGCGCAACCAGGCCTTCCAGGACCGCGCCCAGTCCTGGGCCGTCATCCAGACGGAACCCTTGACCGCCTCGACCTTGTCCGGGCCTTGATCACCCTGCGCAGCGATATAGAGCGATTCACCGATAGCAAACATGGCAACGGCCAGTGTCGTCACTTCGATCCCGTCGAGAAGATCGGGAACGCCGAAGCTCATGCGGGCCTGGCCAGTCAGCTGGTCGATGCCGATGATGGCCAGCGCAAAGCCGATGAATAGCGAGGTGAGGCCACGCAATGTCGAATCCCCGAACGCGGAAGACACGGTGACAAAGGCGAGAACCATCAGGGCGAAATACTCGCGCGGGCCAAAAACCAGCGCCAGCTTGACGACGAACGGCGCGATGAAGGCGAGGCCGAGCGTCGCGATCAGGCCGGCGACGAACGAGCCGATGGCAGCCGTTGCCAGCGCCGGTCCGCCGCGTCCCTTGCGGGCCATCTTGTTGCCCTCGAGTGCGGTGACGATCGACGCGCTTTCGCCGGGCGTGTTGAGAAGGATGGAGGTGGTCGAGCCGCCATACATGCCACCATAGTAGATGCCGGCGAACATGATCAGCGAGCCACCCGGATCCAGCCGATAGGTGACCGGCAGAAGCAGCGCCACGGTCAGCGCCGGGCCGATGCCCGGCAGAACGCCAACAGCGGTACCGAGCGTCACGCCAATCAGCGCGTAGAGGAGATTCATCGGCTGGGCAGCAACGAGCATGCCCTGCAGCAGGAAATCAAATGTAGTCATGTCAGCGCCTTACCAAAACAGGTGTTCGAGCGGACCGGCAGGCAACGAAAGTTGCAGCAACCCGGCAAAGACCAGCCAGACGCCAAGACAGAGCACGATGCCGATCGGGATCGTGAACCAGAGCTTCCGCTTTCCGAATCCAGCCGCTGTCGCTGCGAACAGAAGACCGGTGGCGATGGAGAAACCCAACGGCTTCAGCGTCAGCATCTGCGCAGCGAGACCGCCGATTATCCAGATCACCGGGCCGAATTCCTGACGCTCCCGTGCCGGAAAATCTCCGCGCAGCGCCTCGAATACGGTCCACGCGGCCAACAGCAGAAGCACGCTGGCGATCACGAATGGAATGGTTGCCGGGCCGATGCCGGAATAGCTGGTGATCTCCGCAAGCCGCGACGTATCCCAGAAGATCAGGCCGGCGAGAGCGGCCAGGAAGACGGCAATGACAAGCGCCGCCCTATCAGGGCGGCGTGTCTGCGTCGAAGGGGTGTTGCCCTTGCTCATTTAACCAAACCAATGTCCTTGAGGATGGTTTCGGTTGCCGAAACGTCCTTAGCCAACTGTTCCTTGAAGGCGTCGCCAGCAAGGTAGGTGTCCGTCCAGCCCTTGGTCTTCAAGGTTTCCTGCCAGCCGGCCGACTTGGCGAGCTTTTCGACGTCAGCCGAAACAGCAGCCTTCTGCTCATCGGTCAGGCCAGGAGCAGCAGCGACCATGCGCCAGTTCTGAACCACGACGTCGAGGCCACCTTCCTTGATGGTCGGGGCATCGATGCCGGGGATGCGCTCGGCGCTCGACATGGCGAGCAGGCGAAGCGTGCCGGACTTGATCTGCGATTCGAATTCGCCGTAACCGGAAATGCCGGCCGTTACCTGGCTGCCGAGGATGGCTGCGAGGGCTTCGCCGCCGCCGGAAAACGCGATGTAGTTGATCTTGGTCGGGTCAACGCCGGCTGCCTTGGCAATCAGGCCAACAGCGATATGGTCCGTGCCGCCAGCCGAACCGCCGCCCCAGGATACTGCACCTGGATCCTTCTTCAGCGCTTCGACGAGATCACCCATCGACTTCAGCGGAGAATCGGCCGGAACGACGATGGCTTCGTATTCGCCGGTCAGGCGTGCGATCGGGGTAACGTCGTTGAGCGATACCGGCGATTTGTTGGTGAGGATGGCGCCGACCATGACGTAACCGCCGACGATCAGGGCATTGGCATTGCCGGCCGACTGGCTGGCGAACTGTGCGAGGCCGATCGTGCCGCCGGCGCCCGGTACGTTCTGCACCTGGACGTTGCCGGAAATGCCTTCGGCCTGCATCACCGACTGGATCGAGCGGGCCGTCTGGTCCCAGCCGCCGCCCGGGTTGGCCGGTGCGATGATGGTGTAGTCAGCAGCAACAGCCGGCAGGGCGAGAGCGCCAGCAAGAATGGATGCCAGAAAAAACTGTTTCAAAGGGTAGTCCTCCGTCAGGCGCGCTCGTTCAGTATGGCGCGCATATTGTTCATCTTTGCGGACGGGGATGGCTCACGGTCGAATCAGCTGCAGCGGCCTTTTAGGCTCGCCGTTACGCCGGGTCTGGTGAAATTCCTCCCATACGCCTCGATCATCCGCCTCCACGGATAATGAAGAACTGCAAGGCACCATATGAAGCTGACATTTACCTGACATCGGGTGGGACCTTGCTCCGTTAATGTCCCTTAATTTTTAGTTTTCGTCTACTGGAGCCGTAAAACTTCGTTCCAGCGGGCAATCAGCCGCGCCCGCTTCACCTGATCGAGATAAACCATCAGGCCCGGACTGACCGGAACCGGCTTCAGCTGCCCACCGAGCATCTCGCGCATGGTGTTGGCGGTGTTGGTGCCGGCCACGTCGGGGCTGACGGCGGGGATCTGCAATTCACGCGCCATGATCGTCTGGCCTTCCTTCGACATGAAGAATTCCAGATAGCGGCGGCCGAGATCCGGCGTTGCCGCCGCCTGCGGCACCAGTCCGATGCGTGACATGACGACGGTATAATCGCGCGGCAGCACGATGCCGACATCCGGATGACGCGACGCCCAATCGGCGGCATAGGAACCGAGAATATTGTAACCGAGCACGAAGCGGCCATCGGAGACCCGCTCGAGGATGGCCGAACTGGTGGAATAGAGCTTGACCCCGGCCGCCCCCATCGCCTGGATCACCGACCAGATATCACCGAACTGTTCCTGATCTCGCGCCATGAACAGGAATCCGACGCCGGATCGCTCGATATCGTATGTACCGATCTTGCCGAACACGGCGCTGCCCTGGCGCTGGAGATAATCGACGAACTCCGCCCGCGTCGAAGGCGGCTTTTCCTTGGTGAAACTCGGCTTGTGATAGACGAAAACCGCCGGTTCGAAGGTCAGCGCATAGGCAGTATTGCGCCAATTGGCCCAGGCCGGCCAGCGGCCGCTCATCGGCATGTCGCTGCGCTGGGCGTAGCCGTCATTGCTGAGCTTCACCTGCAGGTCCATCGCCGAGGAAAAGGCAAAATCCGCGGTCTTTTGACCGGCATCGGTCTCCTTGACGATCCGGTCGTAGATTTCGCCGGTCAGCATATCCTCGTAGCGCACGGCCACATCCGGATTGGCAATCTGGAAGCCGATGATCATCGGCCGCGCCAGGGGCTCATCAAGCGAGGAATAGACGATGACGATCGGCGCCGCCGCATCGCCAGAACGCGCCGGAAACACCGTGAGCTGGGCTGCGGCCGTCGTTGAAAATCCACAGAGAAGACAGAGAAGGGGAAGGAAACGCATAAAACGATATTGCCGCAGCCTCGGCCCGTTCACAAGCGCCAGCACGCCCGATAGAGTGACATCAGGGAGATAGCGGATTTGCGAATACTACTGGTTGAGGACAATACGGCGCTTTCGGAAGGACTTGTCGCGATCCTGCGCGGCAGCGGCTATGCCGTCGACGTTGTGCATGACGGCGCGTCGGCCAACGCGGTGACCGCCACGGAAACTTTCGATCTGGTCATCCTCGATCTCAACCTGCCGGAGATGGACGGCCTCGACGTGCTGCGCTCGATGCGGGCGCGGCAAAACAAGGCAGCGGTGCTGATCCTGACGGCGCGCGGCACGCAGGAAGAAAAGATCAAGGGGCTCGATCTCGGCGCCGACGACTACATGATCAAGCCCTTCGACATCAGCGAGTTCGAAGCCCGTGTCCGCGTCCTCCTGCGCAGGCAGGCAGGTCTGCGATCATCGCTGATCAGCTACGGCAAGATCTCGTTCGACCTCACCTCGCGGACCTTTTCAGCCGATGGCATCACCATCGATATTCCGGCGAGGGAACTCGGCCTTTTGGAAATCCTGTTCATGCGCGCCGGCAAGGTGGTTGCCAAGGAGGCGATCATCCAGTCGCTGACGGCTTTCGACGATGATCTGAGTGCCAATGCCATCGAGCAATATGTCAGCCGGCTGCGCAAACGTCTGGGTCCACATGGTCTGACGGTGCGCACGGCGCGCGGCATCGGCTATTATCTCGACAAGATGGCGGACGCCTGATGGCGCGGCGCGCCTATTCGCTGCGCCGGGGATTACTCGCCTGGTTGCTGATCTCCACCGCCGTCATCGGCGCGCTGGCCCTGATCGACACCTATCGCGAGGCAGTGAAGACGGCGAACATCGTTTCCGACCGGGTGCTTGCCGGCTCGGCACTGGCCATCGCCGAACGGGTCGTGGTCGCCGAAGACGGGTCGCTTGAGGTCGATATCCCCTATGTGGCGCTGGAGATGCTGACCTCGGCCGCGCAGGACCGCGTCTTCTACCGGGTCGACGGACCGCCCGGCCAATTCATCACCGGCTACCAGAACCTGCCCTCGGTCGACGATCTCAATGGCCAGTCGGCCGTTTATACCGATGCGCAGTTTCGTGGCGAGCCGATCCGGGTCGCAGCTCTGGAGCGATCCGCCTCGACCGGTATCAATTCCGTCCCCTTCGTCGTCACCGTCGCGGAAACCACCATTGCCCGGCGGCAGCTGACGCAGGCCATCCTTTTACGGTCGGCCTTCCGGCTGCTGATGATGATCCTTGGTGCTGCCGTCATCGTCTGGATCGCAGTGACCTTTTCGCTGCGGCCGCTCTATCGTCTGGGCGATGCCATTGCCGAACGCAGTCCCGATGATCTGCACCCGATCGATCAATCGGTGCCCAGCGAAGTCGAGGGACTGGTCGAAACCGTCAATTCCTTCATGGTGCGGCTGCAATCTGCGCTCGATGCGCTGCGCCACTTTTCCGGCAATGCCAGTCACCAGCTGCGCACTCCGCTGGCGATCATCCGCACCCAGCTGGCGCTGTCGGCCCGCGCCACGACGCTGGAGGAAGCACAGGCCGCCGCCCGCAAGGGTGACGAGGCCGTCGCCCATGCCGAGCGCATCCTGGCGCAATTGCTGTTGATGGCAAAGATCGACGCCGCCGGCTCGACGCAACCGCTGCCGCTTGAGATCATCGATCTGGTGGCGCTGGCGCAGGAGATCACCGGCGACCGGGTGCCGGGTGCTGGCGAGGCGGGGATCGATCTCGGCTTCGAGGGCGACGGCAAGGCGCTGATCCGGGCGGAGCCGCTGCTGATCGGCGAATTGCTACGCAATCTCATTGAAAACGCCATCGCCTACTCTGGCAAGGGGGCGGAAGTCACGGTCCGGGTCGAAATAGAGACAGACGGTGTCCGGCTCGACGTGGAAGACAACGGCCCAGGTATCCCACCGGAAAACCGGCAGGTCGTGCGCCAGCGTTTTGCCCGTGGCGGACGCGGGCAAGCACCGGGGATGGGGTTGGGACTTCCGATCGTCGAAGAAATCGCCGGATTGTTCGGCGGACATCTTGCGCTGGGAGAAGGGCCGGAGGGAAAAGGGCTGAAAGCCTCGATAATATTCCCGGCCGCGGTCTCTGCCTAGCGGTTACGGCCTGTCATAAGCGAGGTCGTTTCACGGGTCTGAACGAGAAGGATCGCGTTCCAGATCATCTGGACAAAACCGCGATCAGACGGGCTCGACAGCTTGCGCTGCGAAAACATGGTAAGCTCCATAGGGTTGTTGCGGGGGCGAGATAGCACTTCTCCATGTATTTCGCCAGAGGGCAAAAGCAATTCTGCCCTGCGCGGCAAGCATGGCAGATATATCCGGAATTTTTCCTTACGAAATACACAATGCGAAAAGTAAATACACCCGATATTGGGTTTTGCTTTTCACCGATAATTTATCGATGAATCAATAGCTTGAGTGCGACCTAAGAAACAACATCATCGATGAGTTTCTTCCTCTTTTTTGGAACCCAAAAGACCCCCCTCCGTTTGCCAACCTGTGGATAGCAGCGGTCCTTTCGCGCCTTTTGTCGAAATGGCTTTTGTTTTTTTCCCATGCCATGCTGCAGCAAAACAGGCAGGAGAAAACCATGGCGGAGCATTTCAGGGCACTGGTGATCGACGATCGCGACGGCAAGCCGGTGGCTGGCTTTCGGGAGCTGACACTTGCCGAACTGCCGGAGCACGACGTGCTGGTCGAGGTCCAGTTCTCGACGCTCAACTACAAGGATGGCCTCGCCGTTTCTGGCAAGGGGCGCATCGCCCGCCGCCTGCCGATGGTGGCCGGAGTCGATCTCTCCGGTATTGTCGTTGAGTCCCGCAATCCGGACTGGCAGCCCGGCGACAAGATCGTCGTCAACGGTTGGGGCATGTCGGAAACCGAATGGGGCGGCTATACGCGCTTCCAGCGGCTGAAGTCGGAATGGCTGACACGTCTGCCGGATGCATTCACGCTTGAGGAAAGCATGGCGATCGGCACCGCCGGATACACGGCGGCCCTTGCGATCGACGCACTGGAATCCTGGGGCAAGATCAAGACGGATACACGCGAAGTTCTGGTCACGGGTGCCGCGGGCGGCGTCGGCTCGATGGCCATCGCCCTCTTGGGCAATCGCGGCTACAGAGTAACGGCATCGACGGGGCGGCCGGAAACGCACGAATACCTGTCCGCGCTCGGGGCGACGGGTTTTGTAGATCGTGCAGAACTAGCGGCAAAGGGAGGCGCCTTGCAAAAGGAACGCTGGGCAGGCGCCATCGATTCCGTTGGGTCCACGACGCTCGCCAACATTCTGGCGCAAACCGTCCAGAGTGGTGCGGTTGCTGCCTGCGGTCTGGCCGGTGGCGCCGATCTACCAGCGACTGTTATGCCACATATCCTGCGCGGCGTGGCGCTGCTCGGCATCAATTCGGTGACGGCACCGCACATCGAGCGCGACAGGGCCTGGGCCATTCTGGCGGAAAGCCTTGATCGCAAACGGCTGGCAGCCATGACGACGGTCGAGCCATTGTCCAACCTCCCACAGCTGGCAGAAGATATCGTTGCCGGAAAAATCCGCGGCCGCGTCGTCATCGACGTGACGAAATAAACCGCCCCGTAAAGCGCTGGGCAACCACCAACGAGGAGCATGGAATGACAAGCCTACCCGTTCCCGAAGCCGTTGCCCAAGCGCTT
The DNA here is from genome assembly GCA_900472175.1 of Hyphomicrobiales bacterium. Lineage (GTDB taxonomy): Bacteria > Pseudomonadota > Alphaproteobacteria > Rhizobiales > Rhizobiaceae > Pararhizobium. Next base: position 124,210 of record UCHD01000021.1, read on the forward strand.
GAACAATACCCCGATGTGGTCAGACGGCGGCTGTTGCAGGTTCGTGACCTCATCTTTGCCGTAGCGGCGGAAACCGAAGGCGTCGGCCCGCTGACTGAAACCCTCAAATGGGGCGAACCGGCCTATCTGACCGAGGCCAGCAAAAGCGGAACAACCATCCGGCTGGGTGCATCCAAGTCGGCACCCGATCAATGCGCTGTGTTCGTCAACTGCCAGACCACGTTGATTGACACCTTTCGCGCCCACTTTGCCGATGATTTTACCTTTGAAGGGCAGCGAGCACTGCTTTTCCCGGCAACTGGCGACTTCCGCCGGGAGCCGCTTGCGCTCTGCCTTCGCGCCGCACTGACCTATCATCGACAAAAAGCGGCGCAGAAAATTCATCCGGCCTGATCATGTCCGCCACCAGTGTGGCAGGACATGATCAGGCCGGTGGCTTCCCACAGACCGAATGCCGCCCCTTACTTCATCGTGTAGACGTCGATGGTGAAATACTTGTCGTTGATCGTCTTGTAGGTGCCATCGGCGCGGATATCGGCCAGCGCCTTGTTGAGCTTTTCGCGAAGGTCATTGTCGTCCTGGCGCAGGGCAATGCCGACGCCGTCGCCAACGAATTTGCGGTCAGTGATCGGCTCGCCAATCAGCTCACAGCATTTGCCGTCATTGTTCTTAGTGACCCAGTCGAGCATCGGCAGCATGTCGCCGACTTCCAGATCGAGACGGCCATTGGCCATGTCGAGATTGGCTTCGTCCTGGGTCGGATAAAGCTTGATCTCGGCATCCGGATAGACTGCTGCAATATATTCAGCCTGTGTTGTACCCGATTGCGCACCGATGACCTTGCCCTTCAGCGCCTCGTTGGTGAAGGCCGTGATGCCGGCCCCCTTGGCCGCCACATGGGTCATGGCCGCCAGATAGTAGGGATCGCTGAAAGCGACCTGCTTGCGGCGCTCGTCGGTGATGAACATCGAGGCGATGATCATGTCGTATTTCTTGGCGACCAGCCCTGGAATGATGCCATCCCAATCCTGCGCGACAACCTCGCATTCCACCTGCATCTTGGCGCACAGAGCCAGCCCGATATCGACATCGAAGCCACCGAGCTTGCCGGCCGTATCGACAAAATTGAAGGGAGGATAGGCGCCTTCGGTGCCGATCCGAAGCTTTTCGGCGGCATTGGCGGGCGTCATGGAAAGCGTTGCGGCATAGGCCAGAGCCAATGCGATCAGATGTTTCTTCATGCGTTCAGTTCCCCTTTTGGCGCACCGTTTGCCGGTGCTTGGTGGAAACTGTATGCCCGAAAGGGCTATAAACGAAATAGATAGAGACAATAGCCGGTATAAGCGCGCTTGATTGTCAATCGTCGAAATTTCCGCGGAAAATATTAGAAGGTCGGTGGCGTGTTGATCCACAGAAGCACCGTCTCGCCATCATGACGGTTCGACCAGGCATGGTGGCGGCGGCTGTTGAAATAGAGGGAATCGCCGGGGCTCAGATCGTAAAACTGATCGGAATCCAGCACGAACTCCACCCGGCCGGACAGCACATAGACGAACTCCTCGCCCTCATGCTTGTAAGCCCCCTCGCTGGAAGCGCCCGGCTCCAGCACGAAGCGGTGGCAATCCATCTGGTTACGGCCTTCGGCCAACAACTGCACGGTCACGCCCGGCGTCGTGCGCGGCCATGTCCGCCATTCCCCGGAGCGCACCAGCGCCCGCACATCCGGCTCGTCTTCGCCTGAAAGGCTCGAAACAGTCGTCGAAAAATATTCGGCAAGATTATGCAGGACAGCGACGGACACACCCTGCGACGTCCGCTCCAGTGTCGACAGAACCGAAGCAGCGATACCGATATCACCGGCCACCTGCTCCAGCGTCTTTCCGGCCGCATGGCGCAGGCTCCTGAGCTTACGCCCGACCTGCGATTGCGGCGTTGCGTCGCCATTGGCAGGCTGCCCGTTATCGTCGGGTTCGCCCGCTTCCAGTTCCAACGCCTCGCGGATTGCCGCCGGATTGAGCCCACGCTCGGCGCGAAACCATGAGATGCGCTTCAATTGCGCGACATCGCCTTCGCTGTACTGCCGATGACCGGTAACCGACCGGTCTGGAACGACCAGACCCTGCGTCTCCCATAGACGCAAGGTCGATGCGGAGACGCCGGCAAGCCGTGCGGCTTCCGCGACCTTGTAGCGTATTTTCATGACATCACTCATAAGCCGTCCCGTGACATCTTCAAGTCATCCATACGCAGTGCTGCACAGCTTGGTACAAGAGGCGGTAAAACTCCCACGCGACACTGTCTCGCGGGCAAGAAATCCATTCCCTGCGCTGCTTCTCAAATCACAAAATTTGATTTGCAAACCTACAGAAAAAATATAGGATTTCCGTAAATTCTGCAATCATAAATGTTCCACGCAACCAGGATGACACAAGTGACCAGTTTGACCGATCGCAAGAACGCAGCCATCTCCCGCGGTGTGGGCATGACCACGCAGATCTATGCGGATCGTGCCGAGAATTCCGAAATCTGGGACAAGGAAGGCAATCGTTATATCGATTTCGCCGCCGGTATCGCCGTCGTCAACACCGGCCACCGCCATCCGCGCGTCATCGAGGCCGTCAAGAAACAGCTCGATCGCTTCACCCACACCTGCCATCAGGTCGTGCCGTACGAAAACTATGTCGAGCTTGCCGAGCGGCTGAACGCCATCCTGCCGGGTGATTTCGCCAAGAAGACAATTTTCGTCACCACAGGCGCGGAAGCAGTCGAGAACGCAGTGAAGATCGCCCGCGCCGCAACCGGCCGCCAGGCAGTCGTCGCTTTCGGCGGCGGCTTTCACGGCCGCACCTTCATGGGCATGGCGCTGACCGGCAAGGTCGTGCCTTACAAGGTCGGCTTCGGCGCGATGCCGGCCGACGTCTTCCACGTGCCCTTCCCGGTTGAACTGCAGGGCGTGTCCGCCGAGCAGTCGCTGGCGGCGCTGAAGCGCCTTTTCGCCGCCGACGTGGATCCGAACCGCGTCGCTGCTATCATCATCGAGCCCGTGCAGGGCGAAGGCGGCTTCTATCCGGTGCCGACCTCCTTCATCAAGGCGATCCGCGAGATCTGTGATCAGCACGGCATCCTTCTGATTGCCGACGAAGTGCAGACCGGCTTTGCCCGTACCGGCAAACTTTTCGCTATGGAACATCATGGCGTTGCCGCTGACCTCGTGACGATGGCCAAGGGTCTTGGCGGCGGTTTCCCGATCGCAGCCGTGACCGGCCGCGCCGAAGTCATGGACGCCCCCGGCCCCGGCGGTCTCGGCGGCACCTATGCCGGTAACCCGATGGGCGTTGCCGCTGCTCATGCCGTTCTCGACATCATTGAAGACGAAAAGCTCTGCGACCGCGCTGAACAGTTGGGTAACCGCCTCAAGCAGCGCCTCGCTGCAATCCGCGAACAGGCGCCTGAGATCGTCGACATCCGCGGCCCGGGCTTCATGAACGCCGTTGAGTTCAACGACGTGAAGACCAACCTGCCAAGCGCCGATTTCGCCAACAAGGTGCGTCTGAAAGCGCTCGAAAAGGGCCTGATCCTGCTCACCTGCGGCGTACACGGCAACGTCATCAGGTTCCTGGCACCGATCACCATCCAGGACAATGTCTTCGCCGAAGCGATGGACATTCTGGAAGCCTCGATCCTGGAAGCCCGCGCCTGATTTCAGGCGTCGGCCTCATGACATATTCCATTGGGCAGCAGCATCACGCTGCCCAATGGACCCGGCTGCTTTTATCGGCTATCGGCATTGTCCCCGCGACAAAACATGCCGCCCCGCGCCACCTGCGCGGATCGCCAGAAAGGATCTCCGATGATCTTTACCGAGACATTGCTCGCCCATGTCAGGGATCCGCATCTGCTCGGGCTGGTGAATGTGCCATGGGCGCCTGCAGCAAAGACCTTCGACGTCCATAATCCCTCGACTGGCGCCCTGCTCGCCACCCTGCCGGACATGGGTATCCCGGAAACGCGCGCCGCCGTCGATGATGCCTATGCGGCACAATTTCCGTGGGCCGAGCGCCCGGCCGGCGATCGCAGCACGATCCTGCGCCGCTGGTACGATCTCGTCATCGCCCATATCGACGATCTCGCCGCGATCCTGACGGCCGAAATGGGCAAGCCGCTCAACGAAGCCCGCTCTGAGGTTCAGCACGCCGCCGCCTATATCGAATGGTATGCGGAAGAGGCCAAGCGCGTTTACGGCGAGACCATTCCGGCCCCTTCGACCGACCGCCGCATGATGGTGATCAAGCAACCGGTCGGCGTTGTCGGCACGATCACACCGTGGAATTTCCCGGCCTCGATGGTGGCGCGCAAAATTGCGCCGGCGCTGGCGGTCGGCTGCACCATCATCCTGAAACCCGCCGAACAGACGCCGTTGGTGGCTTTGGCCATGCATGCGCTGGCAATTCGTGCCGGCTTTCCAAAGGGTGTGTTCAACCTCGTGCTCGCTTCGGAAGGCGACGCGATCGGCCAGGAACTCTGCACCAATTCGAGAGTTCGAAAAATCAGCTTCACCGGCTCCACAGAAGTTGGCCGCATCCTGATGCGCCAATGTTCCGACCAGATCAAGAAGGTCAGCCTCGAACTCGGCGGCAGCGCGCCCTTCATCGTCTTTGATGACGCCGATATCGACGCCGCCGTCGATGGTGCCATCCAGGCAAAATTCCGCAATGCAGGCCAGACCTGCACGTCAGCCAACCGCATCTATGTGCAAAGCCGAGTTCATGACGAGTTCGCTCACAAGCTGGCGGTAGAAGTCGCAAAGCTTACGGTCGGCGACGGTTTTACGAAGGGCGTCACCATCGGCCCGCTGATCGATGACCGGGCGATCGAAAAGGTCGAAGCCCATGTCAACGATGCAATCGCCAAAGGGGCAACGCTTCTCTGCGGCGGCAAACGCGTCTCCGGCGCGTTCTTTGAACCGACCGTGCTCACAAATGTCGGCAAGAGCATGCTGGTCGCCTGTGACGAAACTTTTGGCCCGGTCGCCCCGATCATCCGTTTCGAGACGATGGAAGACGTCATCCTACAGGCCAACGACACGATCTACGGTTTGGCCGCCTACTTCTATGCAACGGAACTCAAAAAGGTTTGGCGGGTGGCCGAAGCGCTGGAATACGGCATGATCGGTATCAATACCGGCCGCATGTCGTCTGAGGCCGCCCCCTTCGGCGGCCTCAAACAATCCGGCATCGGCCGCGAAGGCTCCCGCCACGGAGCAGAAGACTATCTGGAGATGAAGTATCTCTGCATGGGAAATATTTGAGAGAACAGTCAGTCATCAGAAGAAAGGTACGATACGGACAGCCTTTCCGCTGCCGCCGCGAGCCTTTTATCAAAAGTCCAAAAAAGAGTGCCTGGCGATAAGCTGACCGATGCCAACAAGTGAGCATCCGCATATCGAATGCCCGAGTTGTATATTTTTCTCGATTCGATCAGCTGCATAACTTCGTCGTCTGAAGCCGCTGCCACCTGAATCATTTGCCGCAATTGCTCAAGAAAGACGGACCTATCTTTCAAACTGCCAAGAGCAAGCTCGCCCATGACGAAAGGATGCATCACTATGTTTCCAGCCATGAGAAGGCGCGAAAATCCGCTTTCTCCGAACCGGATATGGCGTATCCACACAGAGGTATCAGCCAAAATCATGGCTGCTCATCGTCCCAAGGGCGACGGCGAGGGATATCCTCCAGGTCCGGCTGGCTCCCTGACAAAAGAGCCAACCGTCGCGATGCCGAAACATGGATGAACATTTTGAGGGCTTCTCGAACAATCGCCGACTTTTCCGTTAGCCCGGTATATGCCTGAGCTTTGGCAAGCAACTCATCATCAAGAACAATCGTTGTGCGCATGGATTTACTCCTCATATGCGCATCAAAAATATCATCGATCGATGCCCATTTCAATGCATCAAGGCTTCATCCCGATTTCGGCCAGCACCTCATGCGTATGCTCGCCAAGCCGTGGAGAGCCACGATCCAGCGCAAGTTCGGCATCGGAAAACTGAATGGGTGTTCGCACGCCCGGCGCTGTCCCAGACGCAGATCCGGTGTGCGACGTATCGACCCGCATGCCACGGTGGATGATCTGCGGATCGGAAAACACGTCCGCCACCGTGTTGATCGGCCCGCCGGGAACACCGGCCGCCTCGAGCATAGTCAGCAGCGTATCGCGATTGAAGGTCACCGTCCGCTCTGCCAGTTCCGGCGTCAGCGTATCGCGATGCTTTACCCGGCTGGCATTGGTGAGATAACGCGGATCGGTCGCCAGAGTATCGAGACCAAGCAGCGTGCAGAACTTGACGAATTGCCGGTCATTGCCGACGGCAACGATCAGGTGACCATCGGAAACCGGAAACACCTGATAAGGCGCAATATTCGGATGCGCATTGCCGAGGCGGCGCGGTGATTGGCCGGAAACCAGGAAATTCAGCGCCTGGTTGGCAAGCACCCCGGTCATGCTGTCGAACAATGCCATATCGACCTGCTGGCCAACGCCAGTCCGTTCACGCATGTGCAGCGCCGCCTGAATGGCGATGACACCGTAAAGCCCGGTGAAGATATCCGCAAAAGCAACGCCGATCTTCTGTGGCTCGCCCTCCGGGTCCCCCGTCAGGTCCATGATGCCGCTCATGCCCTGAACAATGTAGTCGTAGCCGGCGCGGTGGGCATAGGGGCCGTCCTGACCGAAGCCGGTGACGGAGCAATAGATCAGCCGCGGATTGACCTTTCTCAGGCTTTCGTAATCCAGCCCGTACTTGGCCAATCCGCCAACCTTGAAATTTTCCAGCAGCACATCCGACTGTGCCGCCAGCCGCCGCACGGCCTCCTGTCCTTCCTCGGTGGTGAAGTCGAGGATGACCGAGCGCTTGCCCCGATTGCAGGCGTGGAAATAGGCGGCATCCAAATGGCCCCCGGTGTCGCTCTCGATGAACGGAGGACCCCAGGTGCGGGTGTCATCCCCCGCTGGGCTTTCCACCTTGATGACATCGGCACCGAGATCGGCAAGCGTCTGGCCGATCCAGGGTCCCGCCAGAATGCGGGCGAGTTCGAGAACCTTCAGGCCCTTCAGCGGCGTTTCCATGCCGGCGCTCAGAAGAAGGCCTGCAGCCCGGTCTGGGCGCGGCCGAGGATCAGGGCGTGCACGTCATGGGTGCCTTCATAGGTATTGACCGTTTCGAGATTCACCATGTGGCGCATCACCTGATAATCCTCGGAAATGCCGTTGCCGCCATGCATGTCACGGGCGGCGCGGGCGATATCCAGCGCCTTGCCGCAATTGTTGCGCTTGACGATGGAGATCATTTCCGGGGCCATCCGGCCTGCATCCATCAGCTGGCCGACGCGCAGCGACGCCTGCAGGCCAAGGGTGATTTCCGTCTGCATGTCGGCAAGCTTCTTCTGGAACAACTGCGTCTGCGCCAGCGGCTTGCCGAACTGCTTGCGATCGAGCCCGTATTGCCGCGCTGCATGCCAGCAGAATTCAGCCGAGCCGAGCACGCCCCAGGAAATGCCATAGCGGGCGCGGTTGAGGCAGCCGAACGGACCCTTCAGGCCTTCGACATTCGGCAGCAGAGCGTCTTCGCCGACTTCGACATTGTCCAGCACGATTTCACCGGTGATCGAGGCCCGCAGCGACAGCTTGCCGCCGATCTTCGGAGCCGACAGGCCCTTCATGCCCTTTTCCAGCACGAAGCCGCGAATGGCGTTGCCATGCGCCTCGGACTTTGCCCAGACAACGAACACATCGGCAATCGGTGCGTTGGAAATCCACATCTTCGAACCGCTCAGCCGGTAACCGCCGTCGGTCTTTACCGCCCGCGTCTTCATGCCGCCGGGGTCGGAACCCGCATCCGGCTCGGTCAAGCCGAAGCAGCCGATGAATTCGCCGCTAATCAACTTCGGCAGGTATTTCTGGCGCTGTTCTTCCGAGCCATAGGCATGGATCGGGTAGATGACGAGGGAGGACTGGACGCTCATCATCGAGCGATAACCGCTGTCGACACGTTCGACTTCGCGGGCGACCAGACCATAGGCCACATAGGACGCGCCAACGCCACCATAAGTATCCGGGACGGTGACGCCAAGCAGACCGAGTTCGCCCATTTCGCGGAAAATCGAAGGGTCGGTGGTCTCGTTGCGGTAGGCATCGATGACGCGGGGCTGCAGCCTGTCCTGCGCGTAGGCGCGGGCCGTATCGCGGATCATCCGCTCATCTTCAGAAAGCTGATCCTCCAGCAGAAATGCGTCATCCCACTGGAATTCCTGTCTTGCAGCCATGTCTTCCTCCCGTCACTTTCCTTCTTGTATCCGTTATGGCAAGCCGGGCAGGGCGACACAAACGAAAATGCGGCACTGCCTCATGCGCTGCAGGAATGGCGGCCCGCTGGACTTTGAAACGACAGGACAGGGAAACGGCATGGCACATCTCGACAGGACACGCGCATCGCAGCTGATGGAAGCCGCCGGGTTTGATGTGTTGCTGCTGCTTTCGCCGGAAAGTTTTACCTATGCGACCGGCGCGCCCGCAGGCGTTGCCACCATGTGGCGGCGTGCCGGTGCCGTAGCGGCCATTGTTCCCGCCGATCCGGCGGTTCGGGAAGCCGCTGTCGTCACCGACCTGTTCGAGGCTGCATTTCGCGCCTCCAGCGCGCTCACCGATATCAGCATCAATCCGATCTGGGTGGAGACCGGTGATATCAGAGGCATGGAAGCCCAGCCGCCAGAGGAATTGATAAAAGCGGCCTGGGCAAGACAGGGGCGTGCACCCGGCTTCGAGCGTCCGGAAACCTTCGATGCCAGCCATGGCTTCCAGCTCGCCGCGGCGCTTCTCGCCGAAAGGGGCCTGGACGAAGGCCGCATCGGCATCGAATTCGATGGCCTTTCCGTCTCCGATTTCCGGCTGCTCTCGGCCGCCTTGCCCGATGCCGAATTGCTCGATGCTTCAAACCTTGTCCGCCGGTTGAAAATGATCAAATCGCCGGCCGAGATCGGCCATCTGCGGACCGCCGTCGAACTGGCCGAGGCCGGAATCGTCGCTCTGCGCGAAACCATTGATATCGGCATCAGCCGCGATGCGCTGGCCGCCGCCTGGGAAAACGGCGCTCGCGCGGAAGTAGCGCGGCGCAACGTCCAGAACCTGACGGGCCTTTGGGAATATGTCTCCGTTGGCCAGAATCCGTGGACCAAGGGCGGCGAGGTGGAGCGCGGCGATCTGATCAAGGTCGATGTCGGCTGTTTGATTGCCGGCTATACATCCGACACCGGCCGCACCTTCGTCTGCGGCACGCCATCCGCTCTGCAGTTCCGCCTGTTCGATGCCCTGCAGACTGCCTATGACGCAGGCCTGCCATTGCTGAAACCCGGCATCGCCATGAGCGAGGTGCACCGGGCAACAACCGAGGCGATGGCGAAGGCAGGCTTTCCCGGCTATACGCGTGGCCATTTCGGCCATGGGCTCGGCGCCGGTCTCGGCAGCGAGGAATGGCCGTTCCTGTCGCGGCAATCGGATGTGATCATCGAGCCGGGCATGGTGCTCGCCTTTGAAACGCCGTGGTATGTCGATGGCGTTGGCGGCATGATCATCGAAAACCAGTTGCTGATCACGCAGGATGGCCACGAGATCATGAACCGGTTACCGTCCGGTCTCGTCTCCCTCTGACCGCGGGTTGCCATGCCTGACAATCGCCTCGAACGCTTCGCCCACAATCTCGACTGGAACCTTTTGCGCACCTTCGTCGTCGTGGTCGAGGAAGGCAGCATCACGGCGGCGGCAAACCGGCTGCTGTTGCAGCAGCCCGCCGTCAGCATGGCTTTGAAGCGGCTGGAACAGACGGTCGGCCAGAAGCTGATCGACCGCCGCCCGGGCCGCTTCGATCTGACGGAGGCGGGCGAAAAGCTGCACCGCCAATGCCGCGATATCTTCGCAGCGGTCGTGCGCCTGCCGAACGCGCTGGAAACCGCAGGCGACGACGTGACCGGCCATGTCAGCATTCATTCCGTCAGCCACGCGCACAACCCGGCCTGGGATCGCAAGCTCGAAAGCTTCTTTCATCTTTATTCGAAGGTGACACTCAGCATCACGGTCGAAACAACCGTCAGCGTCATCAGCGCCGTCGAGCGCAACATCGCCACCATCGGCCTGTGCGACGGTAATATTCCGGAAGCCCTCGATAAGGCCTTCCATATCCGCGAACAGTACGGGCTGTATTGCGGCCGCGGCCACCGGCTGTTCGGCGCAAAGACCGCAGCCTTGAACGACCTGCGCGGCGATCCCTACATCGCGTTCATCGCCGATGTTCTCGGTGGCCAGCATATGAATGCCATCACCGCCGTGCGCGCCATGGGTTCCTTCGGCCAGCAGGTGCGGGCTGTCTCCTGCAATGTCGAGGAAGTGCTGCGTCTGATATCAGCCAATATCGGCATCGGCATGGTGCCGGATCACCTGGCGGCGCCGGGTCTTGCCGCGGGCGAGTTCTGGCAATTGCCGCCCTACGATCTGTTGCCGACCACCGATGTCTTCCGCATCACCAATCCCAACGCGATCCTCAATCCGGCCGAAGCCGCCTTCCTGCGCCATGTTGCAGACACCGAACCGCTGGACCATAGCGCAAGGCATCAATCTGCCTGATAGTGAGCTTCTTCACTATAAATTTGAACATTGATCAGGCGCCCTCTAGGGTCCGGCAGCGCGACGAGAGGCCGCGCCGGCAATGCTAAGGACGGACTGACATGCAGACATTCGACGTGGCCATCATCGGCGGCGGCATCGCCGGCCTGTCGCTCGCCTATTTTCTCAGCCTCCATCGCTCTGTTGTCGTGCTCGAGCGGGAAACGGCGCTCGGCTATCACAGCACCGGCCGCTCCGCCGCCGAATTCGTGCTGCGGTACAATGCGCCAGAGGTCTGCCAACTGGCAGCGATCGCCAAGGATTTCTTCGATAGCCCGCCGGATGGATTTTCAGACATCGCGCTGTTGAAGCAGCGTGGCGGCGTGATGATCGCCACGGCCGAAAAAGCCAAACGCCTGGGAGAGGTTTTCCGCGCAGAAATCGGCTTTACGCCCGAGCTGGAAATGCTGGACGAACAGGACCTGTTGACGCGCCTGCCGGTCCTGAAACCCGGCTATGCCGCAGCGGCATTCTACGATCCCAACTTCTGGGATATCGAGGTGGAAAGCCTGCTGCAGGGCTATGTCAAAGGCGCGCGCCGCAACGGCACGGAGATCCGCGAGCGCCACGCGGTTCTGTCCGCCAGCCATGATGGCCAGGCTTGGACCATCGAAACGTCATCGGGCGCTGTCCGCGCCAAAACCGTGGTCAATGCGGCCGGCGGCTGGGCTGATCCGATGGCAGAAACCTTTAGCGTCAAGCCGCTCGGCATCGTCCCGCATCGCCGCACGGCCATCACGGTCGATCTTCCAGAGGGGATCGATATCTCCGACATGCCGGAGATCAATGAAGTCGACGAAGACTTCTACATGAAGCCCGATGCCGGCCGGCTCTTCGCCAGTCCGGCCGATGCCACCCCATGCGAACCCGGCGACGTGCAACCGGAGGAACTCGATGTCGCGTGGGCCGCCCATTATGTCGAAGAAGCAACCACAATCCCGGTCCGCCGCGTCGCCAAAAGCTGGGCCGGCATGCGTAGCTTCTCGCCCGACAAGTTGCCGGTAATCGGCTTTGCACCCGATCGGCCGGATTTCTTCTGGCTCGCCGGTCAAGGCGGCTACGGTATCCTGACCTCACCGGCCCTTGGCGCTTTGGCAGCCAGCCTGCTGACCGGCCAATCTCAGCCAGAGGGATTTGCCGCACAGGCGCTAGACCCACAACAGGTCAGTCCGTTGCGCTTTAAAATTTAGAGCGAAAACCGGCCGTAGCGGCCATTGCTGTAGACCAGCGAATGTCCATCACCGGCAACGACGGAAACGACGCGGCCGAGAATGATCGCGTGGCTGTGGCGTTCGATCACCTCGTCCACTTCACAATCAATACCGGCCAACGCACCGCGCAGGACAGAAGCCCCGCTTGCCAGCGTGAACCATTCGGCCCCGTCATAACGCTCGATGCCCTTCAGTCCGCCCTTGCCGGCAAACCGGTCGGCGACATCCTGCTGGTCGGCGCTCAGGATATTGACGCAGAAATGCCCGTAGCGGCTGATGATAGGCCAACTGGACGAACTGCGGTTGATGTTGACGATCATCGTTGGCGGATCGACCGACAGAGCGGTGGCTGACGTCACCGTCGCCCCGGTCCGTTCGTCACCAACGCCGGCGGTAATGACGGAGACCCCACCCGGCATTCGCCGCATCGCCGATTTCAAGGCATCCTCATCAGCCACATGCGGAAAGGACTGCCCCTGTGGCGCGATGGTTCGGTCGAGCAAATTTCTCAAAGCGAGGTTCATGCGGGTCCACTCTTTTGCCGTCTCGTTCATGATGGCCGATTTACGCATGGAAAATGCCCTCGTCTCAAGCAAAGAACACCCGTCGCTGCGGGGGAAGCCGGATCGTTTTTTCAATCATCATAAAATTTATAGATTATATTATTTTTCAATGAGAGACGAATTTCGGCAAACTTGGATGCTGCCGGAATGCAGCCACACCAAATAAGACATCAAAACCATAGACTATTGACAGCCTCATCAATTGTGTCAGGATTGTGTTAACGGCCGTTAACCGGTCCACGGAAACAGCGGAGAACGGAATGTTTTATCACGGTGGAATGACACTTGGTTACCTGACGCCTCCGGCGAAAAAGGAAAAGGCCATCCGCGTTGAAATGCCGGTTCTCCAGAACCGCGAAGAGCAGACCGAATTCGAACAGGAGCGCGATCAGGAACTGAGCCGCGCGTTTCTGACCCCCTGGCATCTCTTCTACTGATCCGTTGAGCGAATAGATTATTCGGCCGCTGCCGCGCCGTGGCCATTGGCGGCGATGCTGGAATACATGCCCGTGGTGCGGAATTCCGTCGGGCTGGCGCCGAAATAGCGGCGGAACACCTTGGCGAAATAATTCGGGTCTTCGAAACCCGCCATGATCGCCACTTCTTTGACAGAGAGATGCGCCGCATTGGTCAGCAATTTCGTGGCGCGCCGTAACCGTTTGCGCAGAACGAATTCAGCTGGCGGCATGCCTTCGCTTGCGGCAAAGACCCGGGAGAAATGCGCACGGCTGAGACCGGAAACCTCGGCAAGCTTCTCGACAGGCAACGGATGCTGCAGATTGGCCATGATATGATCGATGACATGCTGCATCGTCCGGTACTCCTGGCCGAGAACGGGATGTGAACCGAAAACATCGTCATACAGCACCATTGCGGACTCGTAGGCGATGGCGGACGCACTGCCCGGGGCCTCGGCGCCACCGGAGATCAGCCGCAGACTGCAATCAGCAAGACGCTCGATCGTCTCCGGCTTGAGATTGAGGATCGGCCCGGTCGTCGCAAGAATGGCCTTGTGGATGCGCAACGCCTCCTCGCCGTTCATGGAAATCCAGAAGAACTCCCACCGTCCGTTCCGCTCCAGCCAATAACGGTGATTGTGCGGCACCAGCACCAGCAGGGTCTCACCCTCGCGCACCCGGTAGGTGCGGTTTTCATAGCGCAGGTTTCCAGCACCACCGACGGTATGTTGAAGCACGGTGAACGGTGTCTGCCCGCGCTTGCGGCCATCCCAGTCATAGGTCTCGTCGGTGCGGATTTCATAGCCCGTGCTGGTCGGCATTGTGTGCAGGCTATGGCGTCCGCGCGGCAGGGAAACCGTCCGCATCACCGGTCCATTCTCGATCAGTCGTTTCAGCATAGAATTACCCATGAAAGCATAATACCTCTCTGGCGGCCCCTTTCATTATACGCATAATGCCCCTCAACAAAGCAAGATGACCGGGTTGGAGCGGCATCGACGGGGGGAACCGGCAGGCAGAATGCGTTTGATCGCAATGCGCCCGGTGCATTGATTTTACCCTGTCCGTTCTTCCCGGCCAAACGACCAGCGACGAGGACAGCATGAGCAGCTTCAAGATAGCCATTATCGGCGCCGGCAGTGTCGGCTTCACCAAGAAACTCTTCACGGACATTCTCTGCGTGCCGGAGTTCCGCGATGTCGAATTCGCGCTCACCGATATGAGCGAGCACAATCTCGGCATGATCAAGTCGATCCTCGACAAGATCGTCGCCTCCAACAACCTGCCCGCCAAGGTCACCGCCTCGACCGACCGCCGCGAGGCAATATCGGGTGCGCGCTACATCATCAGCTGCGTCCGCGTCGGCGGCCTGGCAGCTTACGCCGACGATATCCGCATCCCCTTGAAATATGGGGTAGACCAGTGCGTCGGCGATACGATCTGCGCCGGCGGCATTCTCTATGGCCAGCGCAACATCCCGGTCATCCTCGACTTCTGCAAGGACATCCGCGAGCTGGCCGAGCCGGGCGCAAAATTCCTCAACTATGCAAACCCGATGGCGATGAACACCTGGGCTGCGATCGAATATGGCAAGGTCGATACCATCGGTCTTTGCCACGGCGTCCAGCACGGTGCCGAACAGATTGCGGAAATCCTCGGCGCCAAGGATGGTGAACTCGATTACATCTGCTCCGGCATCAACCATCAGACCTGGTTCACCGATGTCCGCGTCAAGGGCCGCAAGATCGGCAAGGATGAGCTGGTCGCCGCCTTTGAGGCGCATCCGGTCTTTTCACAGCAGGAAAAGCTGCGTATCGATGTGTTGAAGCGTTTCGGCGTCTATTCCACCGAGAGCAACGGCCACCTGTCGGAGTACCTGCCCTGGTACCGCAAGCGGCCGGAGGAAATTACCCGCTGGATCGATATGTCCGACTGGATCCACGGCGAGACCGGCGGCTACCTGCGCTATTCGACAGAAACCCGCAACTGGTTCGAGACCGAATTTCCGCAGTTCCTAGAGGATGCCGGCAAGCCCATTGATCCGGCTCGCCGTTCCAACGAACACGCCAGCCATATTCTGGAAGCACTGGAAACCGGGCGCGTCTATCGCGGCCATTTCAACGTCAAGAACAACGGCGTCATCACCAACCTGCCGTCGGATGCGATCATTGAATCGCCCGGCTTCGTCGATCGCTTCGGCATCAACATGGTCGCCGGTATCACGTTGCCGGAAGCCTGCGCCGCCACCTGCATGTCCTCGATCAACGTCCAGCGCATGTCGGTTCACGCCGCCATCTCAGGCGATATCGATCTCCTGAAGCTCGCCGTGCTGCACGATCCGCTGGTCGGCGCCATCTGCACGCCGGAAGAGGTCTGGCAGATGGTCGATGAAATGGTCGTCGCGCAGGCTGAGTGGCTGCCGCAATATGCCCATGCCATTCCGGCCGCCAAGGAGCGATTGAGCAAGGCAACCGTGAAGACCCGCGACTGGAACGGCGTTGCCCGCCGCGAAGTCCGCTCGATCGACGAATTGCGCGCCGAGAAGGAAGCAACGAAGTTGAAAGCCGCAAGCTAAGCTGCGGCACATACATGCAAGACCCGTTTGCTTGAGGAGGAAACCGGTCTGGGAGTGGGCAATCCGTTGCCCGCTCCATTCCGGCAGATGGCAGGATGCCGTCATGCCGGACGCTTTTAGGAGGAGAGCCGCCCATACCGGGCCGGTCTAAAGCATGAGGGAGAAACAACGACAATGAAAAGCTTTCGCCATCTGAAAACGACCAGCGCGCTGCTTTTGGGCGTGTCGGCATTCGCCGTGTCGGCAATGGCTTCCGAGCCGACCGTGGTGCCCGAGCAGCCGGCCTTCCCGGCACAGGGCAAGATCACCTACGTGCCGCGCGATTCCATCCTCGAATACAAGGCCTTGCCGGAATACAAGGAGCCCGATTGGGTCACCGAGAAATTCGTCAAGACCGGCAAACTGCCGCCGGTTGCCGAGCGCCTGCCGAAGGAGCCGCTGGTCTTCAAGACCGGCAACATGCCGGATGGCGTTGGCGTTTATGGCGATACGATGCGCCATGTCATCGGCGGCCGCCCGGAAGGCTGGAACTATTCCGCCGGGCAGACCCAAGGGTGGGGCGGCATCGATATCGAGATGTCGGAATGCCTGACCCGCACGGCGCCGCTTTATCAGGTCGAAGCCAAAGACGTCGAACCGCTGCCGAACCTCGCAAAAAGCTGGGAATGGTCGGAAGATGGCCACAAGCTGACCATGCACCTGATCGAAGGCGCCAAATGGTCAGATGGCGTTCCCTTTTCCTCCGAAGACGTGATGTTCTACTGGGACGACAATGTCGTCGACCCCAATGTCTCACCGCTCAATGGCGCGACGCCGGAAACGTTTGGCGAAGGCACGACACTGAAAGCCATCGACGCCAACACCGTTGAATGGACTTTCAAGGAAGCTTTCCCGCGCCAGTATCTCTACTCCATGGCGTACGGAACGTTCTGCCCCGGCCCGGCCCATATCCTCAAGACCAAGCACCCGAAATACGCCAAGGACTTTACCTACGACCAGTACAAGAACGGCTTCCCGCCGGAATACATGAACATTCCAATTATGGGCGCCTGGGTCCCGGTCGAATATCGCCCCGATGATATCATCGTCATGCGCCGCAATCCCTATTACTGGAAGGTCGACGAAGCCGGCAACCAGCTGCCCTATCTCAACGAGCTGCACTACAAGCTCTCGACCTGGGCCGACCGCGACGTACAGGCGATTGCCGGTTCCGGTGACCTCTCCAACCTCGAGCAGCCCGAGAACTTCGTCGAAAGCCTGAAGCGCGCCGCCCAGGATACCGCACCGGCACGCCTCGCGTTCGGTGCCCGGCTGATCGGCTACAATCTCTACATGAACTTCTCCGGCAATGGCTGGGGCGAACCGGATGAACGCGGCCAGGCGATACGGGAACTCAACCGCAATGAGGATTTCCGCAAGGCCATCACCATGGCGGTTGATCGCAAGAAGATCGGCGAATCGCTGGTCAAGGGTCCGTTCACCGCGATCTATCCGGGCGGCTTGTCGTCCGGCACCAGCTTCTACGACCGCCAGTCGACCGTCTATTATCCGTTTGATCTCGAAGGCGCCAAGGCCCTGCTCGAAAAGGCCGGCCTGAAGGACACCGACGGAAACGGCTTCGTCAACTACCCGGCCGACAAGCTCGGCGGCAAGGATGTCGAGGTCGTACTGCTGGTCACATCCGACTACAGCACCGACAAAAACCTCGCTGAAGGCGTCGTCGGCCAGATGGAACAGCTGGGCATTCGGGTAGTGCTCAACGCGCTCGACGGCAAGCAGCGCGACGCGGCCAACTATGGCGGCCGCTGGGACTGGATGGTGCTGCGTAATGGCGCAGAACTGTCATCCGTGGTGCAGAATACCCCGCAGCTCGCCGCAACGGGTCCACGCACCAGCTGGAACCACCGCGTGCCGGAAGGTGGGCAGCTTGATCTGATGCCGTTCGAGCAGGAGCTTGTCGATATCGTCAACAAGTTCATTGCCTCGAGCGACAATGACGAACGCACGGAGTTGATGAAGCAGTACCAGAAGGTCGCCACTACCAACGTCAACTCAGTCGGCCTGACCGAATATCCAGGCGCGCTGATCGTCAACAAGCGCTTCTCGAACATTCCGGTCGGTGCGCCGATCTTCATGTTCAACTGGGCGGAAGACACGATCATCCGCGAACGGGTGTTCGTCGCCGCAGACAAGCAGGGTGATTACGAACTGTTCCCTGAGCAACTGCCCGGCAAGCCCGGCGAAAAAGGCCCGATGAACTGATCGATAAACTCCGCTTCCCAGGCCGCGCCATCAACCCGGCCTGGGAAACCCCCAAAACACACAAGAGAACCTAACAGCCATGTTCCGATTTCTGCTTGTGCGCATCGCGTCAGCCATACCCGTCCTTTTCGTGCTCAGCGTCGTGACCTTCGCGATCATCCAGGCACCGCCGGGCGACTATAGCGACTATATCCGGTCGCAGATGATCAACCAGGGCGGCGCATCCTTCGAGGAAGCTGACGCCCAGGCGCAGGCCTACAAGGTCGCCAACGGACTGGATAAGCCGATGGTCGTCCAGTACGTCAACTGGATCACCGGTATCGTCACGCGCGGCGATTTCGGCCATAGCCTGTTCTACAACAAGCCCGTTTCCGAGGTCGTCGGCGAACGCCTGCCGCGCACGCTGGCTCTGGCGCTGGTCTGCCACATCCTCGCTTCCATTATCGGCATCACCTTCGGCATTCTTGCCGCCACCCGGCAATATACGTGGGTCGATACCCTGCTCTCCGGCATATCCTTTCTTGGCATGACGGTGCCGCGCTTCCTGATGGCGCTGATCATCGTCTATATCCTGGTGTTCCATTTCAACGTCACCGAGATCAACAGCTTCCACTCCGCCAAATATGGCGGCGCGCCGTGGTCGTGGGACAAGTTCGTCGACCTTCTGAAGCACGTGTGGCCGGTCATCGCCATCGCCACATTCGGCGGCCTTGCCTACAATATGCGCGTCATGCGCGGCAATCTGCTCGATACGCTGAACGCCCAATATGTCGAGACCGCGCGGGCCAAGGGCCTCTCCGAGCGCAAGGTTATCATGCATCATGCCGTGCCCAACGCTCTGCATCCGTTGGTGATGTATCAGGGCGTCGTACTGCCCTACATGCTGACCGGCGAAATCGAAACCGCCATCATCTTCGCATTGCCGACCGTCGGCCCGGCCATCGTCGGCTCGATGTGGGTGGGCGACGTCTATGTCACCGCAACCTTCATGCTGGTCCTCTCCGCCACGCTGATCGTCGGCAACATCATCGCCGACATGCTGCTGGCCCTACTCGATCCTCGTGTCCGTCTGGGTGGAGGAGCACACGCATGAAAGCCGATGTTCAAAACACGCTCACTGTTCCGGTCCCCGCCGCACACCATCACAACGAAACCTATTCCGCATTGGTCTGGCGCCGCCTGAAGCGCTCATGGACCGGCATGGCCGGCCTCATCCTCGTCTGCCTGCTGATGCTGATGACGATCTTTGCCGAGTTCTTCTCGCCCGTCGATCCGAAGCTCACCGGCGTCGCCTTTGCGCCGCCGCAGACGATCTCGATCACCGATCAGGAGGGCAACCTCGTCTGGCCGCGCACTTACCAGATCGGCGAAGGCACCGAGCTTGACCCGATCACCTTCCAGCCGATCGTCGGCCCGGACTATGCCAACCCGAAAAACCTCGGCTTCTTCGTCAAGGGCTTCAGCTACCGTATGCTCGGTCTGATCCCCACCGACCGTCACTTCTTCGGCGCTTCCGACGGAACGCCGGTCAACTTCCTCGGCACCGACAAGTTCGGCCGTGATGTGCTGTCGCGCATCTTCCATGGCTCGCGCGTCTCGCTGATGATCGCGTTGACGGTGGTGTTCATCGTCACGGTCGTCGGCACCACGGTGGGCATGGTCTCAGGCTATTTCGGTGGCCGCTTCGATACCTGGATGCAGCGCTTCGTCGAGCTTGTCCTCGCCTTCCCGCAGCTGCCGCTCTATCTGGCGCTGACGTCGCTGATCCCGGTAACGGCGCCGACCAACGTCTTCCTCGCCTTCGTCATCTTCGTCATGTCGGCGCTCGGCTGGGCGCAGATGTCGCGCGAGGTGCGCGGCAAGACGCTGGCGCTTGCCCGCATCGACTATGTCCGGGCGGCGATGGCGATCGGCGCCACAGACCGGCGCATCATCTTCCAGCACATTTTCCCCAATGTGATGAGCCACGTGATCGTCTCGGTGACGCTGGCGATCCCCAGCGTGGTGCTGCTCGAATCCTTCCTCGGTTTCCTCGGCTTTGCGGTCAAACCGCCGCTGATGTCCTGGGGACTGATGCTGCAGGACACCGCCACCTATTCCGTCATCGGATCCTACCCCTGGATCCTTTCCCCCGTGGCCTTCGTGCTGATCACCGTCTTTGCGTTCAATGCGCTCGGCGATGGCCTGCGCGACGCCGTCGACCCATACTGAGGAGACGACCATGGCACTCGTGGACATCAGCCTGCTTGCCCCCGAACAACGGCACGACCATGCCACTTCCGTCGGCGCACCGATCATCGACGCCCGACATGTCGGCGTGACGTTCAAGGTCGAGGGTGGCTCGGTCGACGCCGTCAAGAACGTCTCCTTCCAGCTTTATCGCGGCGAAACCATCGCAGTCGTCGGCGAATCCGGCTCAGGAAAATCGGTGACCGCTCGAACCATCATGGGCCTGCTCACCAAGCGCGCCTCGGTCTCTGCCCGTTCCAGCATCGAGTACGACGGCAAGAACGTGCTTAAATTCTCTGACCGGCAGCGCCGGGCGCTGCGTGGTAACCGCATTTCGATGATCTTCCAGGAGCCGATGAGCTCGCTCAACCCGGTCTATACGATCGGCGCGCAGATTATCGAGGCGATCCGCGTGCACCAGAAAATGAATCGCAAACAGGCGGCTGAGCGCACGCTGGAACTGCTCCGCCAGGTGCAGATCCCCGATCCGGGAACCCGTCTCAACCAGTATCCGCACCAGCTCTCCGGCGGCCAGCGCCAGCGCATCATGATCGCCATGGCGCTTGCCAACAATCCCGACGTGCTGATCGCCGATGAGCCGACGACGGCGCTCGACGTCACCGTGCAGGCCCAGATCCTCAACCTGATCCGTGATTTGCAAAAGACGCTCGGCATGGCGGTGATCCTGATCACCCACGACCTCACCGTCGTGCGCCAGTTCTCTGATTATGTCTACGTCATGCAGAACGGCGAGGTGAAGGAACACAACACCACGCCGGCGCTTTTTCAGAACCCGCAGCACCCCTACACGAAGCATCTACTCAACTCCGAGCCGAAGGGCATGGCCAATCCGATGCCGGTTGATTCCGCCGCCATCCTCGAAGGCCGCAATGTCCGGGTTTCCTTCATGCTCAAGCATGGCGGCTTCTTCAAACCGCAACTGAAGGAACTGGTCGCGGTCGATAGCCTCAGCCTCAAGCTACATCGCCACGAAACGCTCGGTCTCGTCGGCGAATCCGGCTCGGGAAAAACCACCTTCGGCCAGGCGCTGGTCAAGCTTTTGACGGCTGAGAGCGGCGAAATCCTGTTCGATGGCCAGTCGATCGAAAAGAACAGCCGCGAGCAGATGCGCCCGCTCCGTTCGCGTATGCAAATCGTCTTCCAGGATCCGTTCTCGTCCCTCAACCCGCGCATGTCGGTCGGTCAGATTATCGAGGAAGGCCTGATCGTCAACAAGCTCGGAGCCACCCGCAACGAACGGCTGGACCGGGTGAAAGAAGCGCTCAACAGCGCCGGCCTGCCCAACAACATCCTGTCGCGCTTCCCGCACGAATTTTCCGGCGGCCAGCGCCAGCGCATTGCCATTGCCCGTGCGGTCGCGCTGGAGCCGGAATTCATCCTGCTCGACGAGCCGACTTCGGCCCTCGATCTCTCGGTGCAGGCCCAGATCATCGAACTGCTGCGCAAGCTGCAGGACGAGAAAGGACTGAGCTATCTCTTCATCTCCCACGATCTGAAAGTCGTGCGCGCACTCTGCCACCGCGTAGTGGTGATGCAGCATGGCAAGATCGTTGAAGAGGGGCCGGTCGCAGACGTGCTTACCCATCCCAAGACCGCCTACACCGAACGGCTCGTGCGCGCCGCCTTCGACGTAGCCGCTTAAAGCAAAGAGGCATATCCATGACGAGACAACCCAAGATCACCTTCATCGGCGCGGGCTCGACCGTGTTCATGAAAAACATCATCGGCGACGTGCTGCAGCGCCCGGCCTTGTCCGGTGCAAAGATCGCGCTGATGGATATCAACCCGCAGCGGCTGGAGGAAAGCGAAGTCGTCGTCAGCAAGCTGATCTCGACGCTCGGTGCCAAGGCGACCATCGAATTGCATTCCAATCAGCGCAAGGCCCTCGATGGCGCCGATTTCGTCGTCGTCGCCTTCCAGATCGGCGGCTTTGAGCCCTGCACGGTCACCGATTTCGAAGTGCCGAAGAAATATGGCCTGCGCCAGACGATTGCCGATACGCTCGGCGTTGGCGGCATCATGCGCGGCCTGCGCACCGTGCCGCATCTCTGGTCGATCTGCGAGGACATGATGCAGGTCTGCCCCGAGGCGATCCTGCTTCAATACGTCAACCCGATGGCGATCAACACCTGGGCGATTGCCGAAAAATACCCGAAGATCAAGCAGGTCGGCCTCTGCCATTCCGTGCAAGGCACGGCGATGGAACTGGCCCACGATCTCGACATTCCCTATGAGGAGATCCGCTATCGCTCGGCCGGTATCAACCACATGGCCTTCTTCCTGAAGTTCGAGCACCGCCAGCCCGACGGCTCCTATCGCGATCTCTATCCGGATCTGGTGCGCGGCTACCGTGAGGGCCGGGCGCCGAAACCGACCTGGAACCCGCGCTGCCCCAACAAGGTGCGCTACGAGATGCTGACCCGGCTCGGCTATTTCGTTACCGAAAGCTCGGAGCATTTCGCCGAATACACACCCTATTTCATCAAGGAAGGCCGCGAGGACCTGATCGAGAAATTCGGCATTCCGCTTGATGAATATCCGAAGCGCTGCATCGAGCAGGTAGAGAAATGGAAGGGTCAGGCTGCCGCATTCCGCTCGGCCGACAAGATCGAAGTGGCGCAATCGAAGGAATATGCCTCCTCGATCATGAACTCGGTCTGGACCGGCGAACCCTCGGTCATCTACGGCAACCTGCGCAACAATGGCTGCATCACCTCGCTGCCGGACAATTGCGCCGCCGAAGTGCCGTGCCTGGTCGATGAAAACGGCATCCAGCCGACCTATATCGGCGCCCTGCCGCCGCAGCTGACGGCCCTCATCCGCACCAACATCAACGTGCAGGAACTGACGGTGGCGGCAATGATGACCGAAAATCGCGAGCATCTCTATCATGCCGCGATGATGGATCCGCATACGGCCGCGGAACTCGATCTCGACCAGATCTGGTCCCTGACCGACGACCTTCTCGCTGCCCACGGCACCTGGATCCCGGAATGGGCCCGCGTGTCGAAAAAAGTTCAAGCCGCGTAACGTCCCTCCCCGTTGCGTGACAGGAAGCCCCGGAACAACAATTCCGGGGTTTTCCTTTTGCCCCGGGTGTGGTCGAAAGGAGGTACGCAACGCCGATACCCCAGGAGACAAACATGCCCGCCACCCTCGCCCGCCAGCTGTCAGACGCCGATAACCAGGGTATTCGTCTCACCTCCGCATCGCTCGCCGAACCCGCAACGCCGACGGAAGCCTTTGCCGTGCAGTGCGAGACGCTCGCCCTGAACAACTGGCTGACGGGCGGCTACAAGGTGGCGATCCGTCCGGACGGCAGCTCGGTCTCGGCACCGATGGCGCATATCACCCATGCCAGCGAATCGGGAACCGCGGGTTTCGAGCGCCCTGCCGTCGATGCGCTGGAAGTGGAAATCTGCTTCGTGCTCGGCAAGGATCTCGCTGCTCCTGGCGATACGCCCTACACCCGCGAGACGCTGCTCGCCCACGTCGCCACCATCTCGTCCGGCGTCGAGTTCCTTGGCCACCGGCTGGACGACGGCAGCAAGTCGCCTGCCCTGCTGTTCCTCGCCGACCGTCTCGGCAATGCCGGCTACATATTGGGCGAAGAACTGCCAGCGAAAGTGATCGAGCCCGGGCAGGCCTATCCGCTGACCATCACCGTCAATGGCGACACGGTGTTTACCGGCCCCGGCAAACACCCCAACGACGACCCTGTCGCCGGTTTTCTGGTCTTCGCCAACGCGCTGACGGAAACCGTGGCCAAGGGCCGCATCATCACCACCGGCAGCCTCTGCGGCGCCCTCCCGCTCCCCGCCCGCGCCGCCATTGCCATCAGCGGGTTTACCACGTTGACGGTCACGGCGGCATCGACGCGAGAGGAGTGACGGGAGAGTAAACGGGCGATCCGCCTCTCGGACATAGCCGAGATAATGCCTAGAGGGATTCGGTTCGGGTTCGCCCGAATCGGCTGTGAAGGTCGACGGGGACAGCGATCTGGAAGCAGGCGCCATTTTTTCGATGGGTGAGATACACCATTCGCTGGGTATCCCCGTGGGTCGAGACAACCCAAATACGGAGAATTTCACTTTAGAATCAATGAGAAACCAGTGGCGGAGAGGGTGGGATTTGAACCCACGATACCCTTGCAGGTATGCCGCATTTCGAGTGCGGTGCGTTCGACCACTCTGCCACCTCTCCGGATATGCTGGTCGGCGCCGTAGCGCGACGCGGTTCATAGCGGCAGTTTTTGGCGATGGCAAGAGGGTGGATCAAGGAAAATCAGGCTCATCCGCGCCTTTCTTCTTGACAGTTTTGCCGGCTTCCCGTAATTCGCGAACTCGAAGTGGTGTGGCGTGCCCTCACCGCGCCGGGCTTTTATTGGCCCGTTTCACCGGCAAGACCCACAAGGCCTTGTCATCGTCCGACTGAAGAAAAAGACGGCCTCGCCTTGAGTGAAGAGCCGGAACGAACATGAAAGGATAAAAAATGTTCGCAGTCATCAAGACCGGCGGTAAACAGTACCGCGTGGCAGCCAACGACGTTCTGACGATTGAAAAATTGGAAGGTGCCGCAGGCGATAAGATTGAATTCACCGAGATCCTGATGGTCGGCGTCGG
Organism: Hyphomicrobiales bacterium; assembly: GCA_900472175.1. Classification (GTDB taxonomy): domain Bacteria; phylum Pseudomonadota; class Alphaproteobacteria; order Rhizobiales; family Rhizobiaceae; genus Pararhizobium. The sequence continues at coordinate 148,861 of UCHD01000021.1, forward strand.
CGCCGATGCAACCATCGGTGCTCCGTTTGTCGAAGGTGCCGTAGTCAGCGCCGAAGTTGTGGAACATGGCCGCGCCAAGAAGGTTATCGCCTTCAAGAAGCGCCGCCGCCAGAACTCGAAGCGTACCCGCGGTCACCGCCAGCACAACACGACTGTCCGCATCCTGGACATCGCTGCTGCTGCCGGCGCGAAGGCGAAGAAGGCTTCCAAGAAGTCCGACGACGCTGCCGCTGAAGCCGCAAACTGAGACAACGGATCCAAGGTTTAAAGGAGAACATCCATGGCACATAAAAAAGCTGGCGGTTCCTCGCGCAACGGTCGCGATTCGCAGTCCAAGCGCCTCGGCGTGAAGAAGTTCGGTGGCGAAGTCGTCATTCCGGGCAACATCATTCTGCGTCAGCGCGGAACCCAGTGGCATCCGGGCGCCAATGTCGGCCTCGGCAAGGACCACACCATTTTTGCACTTACGGCCGGCAACGTGAACTACCGTACGAAGGCCAATGGCCGCGTGTACGTGTCTGTAATGCCGAAAGCCGAAGCAGCGGAATAAGCCGGTAGCGCTCTAAAACAGCCGGCGTCTCATCGACCCGGCTGGCGCTTATCCGTTCAGGCCAAGACCAAAAGGGGAGATGGGGCGATGCCCGATCTCCCCTTTTTCACGTCTTGGAGGACTGAACATGCAAAGCGAACTGTTGAGGGAGAGCCAATCACGGTCTCCCCGGGAAGATTCCCTGGAATCTTCTCAGGAACGGCTGCGGCCCCAACGGTCAAGGACCGATTGCCCGATATTGTTATCGCCCCGGCTCGTTTTGCGCGCCCCACACGAAGACGATATCGACGCCCTTGCCCATCTTGCCAACAACGCCAATATCGCCACCATGGTTTCGCGCATGCCGCACCCGTATACGGTGGCCGATGCCGCGGATTTCGTACGCCGTACGAAGACGGGCACGATTGGCAAGTGCGTCTATGCGATTACCAAAGCGGATAATGGCGCGTTTCTGGGGTGCTGCGGTATCGAACCACATCCCGATGGCAAGACGGCCGAACTCGGCTACTGGCTGGGCGAACCGCACTGGAACAAGGGTTACGCCACGGAGGCAGCGCAGGCACTGACCGACATGGCCTTCCGCACTCGCGACATCGATCAGATCGATGCGCGCTGCCGGGTCATGAACGTCGCTTCGCGGCGGGTCATCCAGAAATGCGGCTTCCAGTTCCAGGGTTCCGGCATGGTCGATAGTCTGGCTCTGGGCGGCATGATGTCGGTTGAATGGTACCGGCTTGACCGCAAGACCTGGATGTCGTTGCGCAGCTGGGGAGGTCTGAGATGACCGCTCACCTGCGTGAACGGCCCAAGATTGCGGCTCGCCCTGATCCCGGCCCCTGCCCCGTCATCGAAACCGCCCGGCTGATCCTGCGTCCGCACAAGCTGTCCGACGCTGATGCGGTTGCGGAATCGCTTGCCGACTTTCAGGTCTCGCGCATGCTGTCGCGGGTGCCTGTGCCGTATCACCGGCAGGACGCTCACGACTGGCTGGTCCGGCAGGGCTCGGGGCTGATTGCCGGCTGGACGCTGGCGATTACCACCGGCGATGATGTCCATATCGGCTGCGTCGGCATCGAACTCATGCACGGCCAATGGCATCTCGGCTACTGGCTGAACCGCTACTACTGGAACCGCGGTTATGCCAGCGAGGCGGCGTATGCGGCGATGGAACGCTTCTTCCGGCGCATGCCGGCGACCGTCCTGCATTCCGGCGTCTTTGCCGACAATGCAGGATCGCTGAAGCTGCAGAAGAAGCTCGGCTTCGAGATCACCGGCTGCAACCAGGTCTATGCGCTGGCGCGCAACGGCATGGTCAGCCATATCGAGACCAGCATCACGGCGGGTGCGCTGCGCACCCCATAAAAACCAACGAAGGCCCGCAGCAACAAAGCCGCGGGCCTTTTCTCTGGCATTATTCCAGTTCGAAGCCGACAGGCAGGTGGTCCGAGCCGACGGCCTCCGTATCGATCCAGGCATGTCTCAACCGCGGCACAAGGCTGGCACTGAGGAAACAATAGTCGAGATGCATGCGCCTTTGATGATCGGCGGGATTGATCCAGCTGTAGCTCTCGGGCGTCAGCCGGCCGAGATGCGCCAGCGTGTCTACCGGGTTTTCCAGCCGCAGCGAGCGGCCGTAATAGGCATCGCGCGAGCCGGTCATCGTGCAGTATTCCGGCCCTTCCGGTTCCATGTTGAAATCGCCCATCAGCACGAAGTCGTCCGGATGCGGCAGCTCGGCAAAGCCGAAATCGCTGCCACCGGTCATGGCGCCGCCTTCGCGCGAATAGGACACCGCCTTCTCCTTGAGATAGGCGATCTGGGCGATGCGTTCGGCCGGATAGGCATGGTCGAGATGGGCCGAATAAACCCGCAACGGACCCGCCGGAGTTATAATGAGCGCTTCGGTCGCGCCGCGCTGCAGGTTCATCGGCGAGATCGTGCGGGTCCGCGGCAGCGGAATAAGGCGTGTCGCGGCAATCGGGAAGCGCGACAGGATCATGTTGCCGAATTGGAAGCGGTGCTCGACGGCACGGCCGTTCTCGATCGCCGATCCGGCATCGATCTCGCAGGCGGGCCAGAAGGTGGAAAAGTATTGCGGCATCAGATCGCTGAAAAGGGCGGGAAGATCGGCATGGCCATTGCGATGAAAATTCCGCGTCACTTCCTGCAGCGCGATCACATCGGCGCCTTCAAGACTTCTGGCAATGCGTTCGGGATCGAAACGGCCGTCGAGACCGACGCCGTACTGGATGTTATAGCTCAAAAACTTCACGATATTCTTTGACCTCCGGGGCATGCGCCTATATCGATGGCGGCAATTGTGGCGGCAAATACACCAAACAGATGGCAGTGCGATGAAATTTCTTGACGAAACAAAAGTCTATATCCGGTCCGGCGACGGCGGAGCTGGCGCTGTGTCGTTCCGGCGCGAGAAATTCATCGAATTCGGCGGCCCGGACGGCGGCGACGGAGGCCGTGGCGGCGATGTCTGGGTGGAGGCCGTCAATGGCCTCAACACCCTGATCGATTTCCGCTTCCAGCAACATTTCAAGGGCGGCACCGGTATTCACGGCATGGGCCGCAACCGCACAGGCGCCGGTGGCGCCGACGTGACACTGAAGGTTCCGGTCGGCACCCAGATCTTCGAGGAAGACTCTGAGACGATGATCGTCGACATGATCGCCGAGGGTCAGCGGTTTCGTCTGGCCGCCGGCGGTAACGGCGGTTTCGGCAATACGCATTTCAAATCGTCGACCAATCAGGCGCCGAACTGGGCCAATCCGGGCCTTGAGGGTGAGGAAAAGACCATCTGGCTGCGGCTGAAGCTGATTGCCGATGCCGGTCTGGTCGGTCTGCCGAATGCCGGTAAATCAACTTTCCTGGCAACGGTGACCCGCGCGCGTCCAAAGATTGCCAACTACCCGTTCACGACGCTGCATCCGAACCTCGGTGTAGCGACGATCGACGGCCGCGAATTCATCCTGGCCGATATTCCGGGCCTGATCGAAGGCGCCCATGACGGCGTCGGTCTCGGCGACCGGTTCCTCGGTCATGTCGAGCGTACCCGCGTGCTGTTGCATCTTGTTTCCGCGCAGGAAGAGGATGTCGGCAAGGCCTACAAGACCGTCAAGCACGAACTGGAAGCCTATGGCGGCGAGTTGCTCGGCAAGCCGGAAATCGTCGCGCTGTCGCAGATCGACATCCTCGACCCCGCCGAACTGAAGAAGAAACAGAAGGCGCTGGCCAAGGCCAGCGGCCAGACGCCGCTGCTGTTGTCGGCTGTGGTCGGCACCGGCATGACAGAAACGCTGCGCGCGCTGCGCGATATCATCGTCGCCGCGCAGACCCCGGTGGACGAAGACTGACATGACACCGAACCGCAAACCGTTGGAAAAATACCGCCGGATTGTGATCAAGATCGGCTCCGCCCTGCTTGTGGATCGCAAGACCGGGCTGAAGAAGCAATGGCTGAATGCCATGTGCGCCGACATTGCGGCACTCAGAGCCAAAGGTGTCGAGGTTCTCGTCGTCTCCTCTGGGGCCATTGCGCTCGGCCGCTCGGTGCTGGATTTCGCGCCCGGTGCGCTGAAGCTTGAGGAAAGCCAGGCAGCGGCCGCCGTTGGCCAGATCGCGCTTGCCCGCGCCTGGTCCGAAAGCCTGTCGGCGGACGAGATCGTTGCCGGACAGATCCTGTTGACGCTCGGTGATACCGAAGAGCGCCGCCGTTATCTCAATGCCCGTGCCACGATCAGCCAGCTTTTGAAGATGGGCGCCGTGCCGATCATCAACGAGAACGACACCGTCGCCACCACCGAAATCCGCTATGGCGACAATGACCGGCTGGCGGCCCGCGTCGCCACCATGACCGGCGCCGATCTGCTGGTGCTTCTCTCCGACATCGACGGGCTCTACACGGCTCCGCCGCATCTTGATCCCGATGCCCGTTTCCTTGAAACGATCGCCGAAATCACGCCCGAGATCGAAGCGATGGCCGGAGGGGCCGCGTCCGAGTTGTCGCGTGGCGGCATGCGCACCAAGATCGATGCCGGGAAGATTGCCACCGGCGCCGGCTGCGCCATGATCATTGCGTCCGGCAAGGTCGATCATCCGCTGTCGGCTATAGGCGAAGGTGCCCGCTCGTCCTGGTTTGCGCCGTCCGGTTCGCCGGTCACTGCGCGCAAGACCTGGATTGCCGGGCAATTGCTGCCCGCTGGCAGCCTGTCCATCGATACCGGCGCCGAAACAGCGCTCCGCTCCGGCAAAAGCCTGCTTCCAGCCGGAGTTCGCCAGGTAACAGGATCGTTCAGCCGGGGCGATACGATCGCCATCCTCAGTGCGGAAGGGCGCGAAATTGCCCGCGGGCTGGCCGGTTACGATGCCGATGAAGCCCGTCAGATCGCCGGCAAGAAATCGGCAGAAATTGCCGTTATTCTCGGTTATGCCGGACGCGCCGCGATGGTGCATCGGGACGATATGGTGATGACAGCATCCGGAAAGCGGGAGACGGATGCGGTGAGGAGCGATGCTCATGCTTGACGATGCACGAAAGAAAGAGATCCAGGAATTGATGGCGGTGATCGGCCGTCAAGCCCGCGCCGCCAGCCGCCCGCTTGCCACGGCGTCCGCCGAACGCAAGCATGCGGCCCTCATCAGCATGGCCAGCAATATCGTCGCCCACAAGGACGACATTCTCGCAGCCAATGCGCTCGACCTCGAAAACGCCCGCGAAACCGGCGTCGCCGCGTCCTTCCTCGATCGGCTGACCTTGTCGGAAACCCGCGTCCTCGACATGGCCAACGCCATTCGGGCGATCGCCGAACTGCCAGATCCCGTCGGAGACGTCATCGCCGAGTGGGATCGTCCCAACGGCCTGCATATCGAACGCGTGCGGACGCCGCTTGGCGTCATCGGCGTTATTTATGAAAGCCGGCCGAACGTCACGGCCGATGCCGGTGCGCTCTGCCTGAAGGCAGGCAATACCGTGATCCTGCGCGGCGGGTCGGACAGCCTGCATTCATCGCAGGCGATCCATGCCTGCATGGTGCAGGGTCTGAAGGATGCCGGGCTTCCAGTGCATGCGATCCAGATGGTGCCGGTCGCCGACCGTTCGGCCGTCGGCGCCATGCTGACCGGCCTTGGCGGATCAATCGACGTCATCGTTCCGCGCGGCGGCAAGAGCCTTGTCGCCCGGGTGCAGAACGAGGCCCGTGTGCCGGTCTTTGCCCATCTGGAAGGCCTTTGCCACGTCTATGTCGATGCGTCCGCCGATCTGGACATGGCGAAAAAGATCGTCGTCAATGCCAAGATGCGCCGCACCGGAATCTGCGGCTCGGCCGAAACCTTGCTGATCGATCGCAAGGCAAAGGATAAATTCGTTCTGCCGCTGATCAATGCCCTTCGCGATGCCGGCTGTGAGGTCCGCGCCAGCGAGGACATTCGCGCCATGGTGCCGGGATTGATTGCCGCCACCGAGGAAGATTGGGCAACGGAATATCTCGATGCGATCATTTCAGTGACGCTGGTCGACGGTATTGCGGGCGCAATCGATCATATCTCGTCCTGGTCCTCGGCCCATACGGAAGCCGTCATTGCCGAAGATCCCGCCGTCGTCGAGCGCTTCTTCGCCGAAGTAGATTCCGCCATCCTCTTGCACAACGCCTCGACACAGTTTGCCGATGGCGGCGAGTTCGGCATGGGCGGCGAGATCGGCATCGCCACCGGCAAGATGCACGCGCGCGGCCCGGTCGGCGTCGAGCAGCTGACCTCGTTCAAATACAGGGTGCGCGGCACCGGTCAGGTCCGGCCTTAAGGTGCAGCCGGGCGACGTCGATCCGTTCTACCTGAAAATGCCCCATGTCGAGAATGGCATGACCGTCGGATTGTTCGGCGGCTCGTTCAATCCGCCGCATGATGGCCATGTGCTGGTCGCCGATATCGCCCTGCGCCGGCTTGGCCTGGAACAGCTCTGGTGGATGGTGACACCCGGCAATCCGCTGAAAAGCCGCAACCATCTCGCCCCGCTTGCCGAACGCATCGCGCTCAGCGAAAAAATCACCCACGATCCGCGCATCAAGGTGACGGCGTTCGAGCAATCGCTCGGCCAGAGCTATACGGCGCGCACGCTGGAAAAGATCCGCGAACGGAATCGCGGCATCCATTTCGTCTGGATCATGGGCGCCGACAATCTGAAGAATTTCCATCTCTGGCAGGACTGGCAGAAAATTGCCTGCACCTTCCCGATCGCCGTCATCGACCGCCCGGGCGATACCTTGTCCTATCTATCCGCAAAGATGGCGAAAACCTTTGACTATGCACGCGTTGACGAAGCGCATGCGGCCAGCCTCGCCTGGCGCAAGGCTCCTGCCTGGACCTTCATTCACGGACCACGCTCACCGCTCAGCTCCACGGCGCTGCGGGCGAAAACATGAGTGCATATAAGCAATGAATAAACATCATTTATTTCTCATGTCTTGAAACCTTAGGGTATTGGTGCCTACATTTAGGGTGCGGCTCGACCGACATTCGAATCGCATCATGCCTGTTCTGTTCACCTGGAAAGGAAAAACCCTGACAACAGTACACGCGAAGGGAAATGTCACCCGCATTTTCCCGCAAAGCCCGGAACGCAGCGACGAAGCCGCTGCCCGTGCTCTTCAGCTGGTTCTCGGTAGCCTCGAGGACTCAAAGGCAGAAGATATTGTCACCATCAACATTGCCGGCAAATCGGCGCTTGGGGACTACATGGTTGTGGTCTCAGGGCGATCGAGCAGGCATGTCATGGCGATCGCCGATCACCTGATCACCGACCTCAAGGATGGTGGCCAGGGTAATGCCCGTGTCGAAGGTCTGGAGACCGGCGATTGGGTGCTGATCGACGGCGGCGACATCATCGTCCACGTATTCCGTCCGGAAATCCGCGAGTTCTACAACATCGAAAAGATGTGGGCCGCGCCGGATATGGAAGACGGTACTTTGCACTGAGCCTTTGGCGCCCCGGCAGGGTGCTAGAGCAGCGGTGACACATTTGGATCCTGCAATGGCCGTGCAGGACAGGCTATCGATTGCGGCCATTTGCAGAATGGTGTCTGGTATCAGCGCCCCGCTGGCAGGGAAGAATATGTGTCCCATTGTCCGATAGAACGATGGCGCGTTGCCGGCGCACTTAAGAATTAGGGAAATGACATGCGGGTTGGTCTTTTTGCTGTCGGGCGCCTCAAGGCTGGCCCGGAAAAGGACCTCGCGGCCCGCTATCTCGATCGATTTTCCAAGGCCGGCCCAGCCATCGGTCTCGAGCTTTCGCGCGTTACCGAGGTTCCGGAAAGCCGCGGATCGAGCGCGGATACGCGCAAACGGGAAGAAGCGGCCCTGCTCGAAAAATCCCTGCCGGATGCCAGCCTGCTGATCCTGCTCGACGAACGTGGCAAGGCGTTGGATTCCGAAGGCTTCGCGTCCCTGATCGGCTCCTTCCGCGACAGCGGCAAGCGTGACATCATGATTGCCATTGGTGGCGCCGACGGTCTTGATCCCGCCCTTCACGCCAAGGCCGATGCCGTCATTTGCCTCGGCAAAATGACCTGGCCGCACCAATTGGTGCGTATCCTCATCGCTGAACAGCTCTATCGCGCCGTTACAATCCTGTCCGGCCATCCGTATCACCGGGTGTGAGCGATCATCGCCATCCCGATGCCGCAATTGCCGGGAATGGCTGTTGGCGAGAACGGCCAAATCAGCGTAGGGTTTTTGCTAAAATAGACGGTTGATGGCGAACGGCGCAATGACGACGGGTGCGGCAAGGCAGGGATGGGAAGGGCAGCCGGGAAGAACCGGATGGCTCTGCTTTCGTGCGGGCTTTTTCGCCGCCACTGTTCTTTTTGCCACGGCCGCCGCAGCCCAGGCTCCCGAAACTCCCGATCAGAGCTTGCAAGCTCCTCCCGAACAGCAGCAAGTCCCGGCCGATCCGGCCGCCGACCTGACACTCAAGCGCGACAGCACCCGCGGCGAACTGGAAGCCCTGTCGAAAACCATCACGCTGTCCAACGACCGCGCGGCGGAATTGCAGGCAAGCATTGCCGAGATTGAGAAAACCAACGAATCGCTGCGGACAGCGCTGGTCGATTCCGCCAGCAAACGCAAAGCGCTGGAACAGCAGATTGTCGATGGCGAAGACAAGCTGAATGTCTTGCGCACCAAGGAAGATGCCGTGCATGCTTCGCTGCGAGCCCGGCGCGGCGTGCTTGCGGAAGTGCTGGCGGCGCTGCAGCGCATGGGACGAAATCCCCCGCCGGCACTACTGGTAACGCCGGAAGACGCGCTTGCCTCCGTCCGCAGCGCCATTCTCCTGGGGGCCGTCGTGCCCGGCATCCGCCACGAAACCGAGAATCTTGCGGCGGACCTTAAGGCCCTTGCCGGCGTTCGCAAGGATATTGTCGCGCAAAGACAGGCGCTCGGTGACGACATGACGGCGCGGCTTGAGGAAGAGCGCCGCATGAACATGCTGATTGCCGAAAAGGAAAAACTCAAGCAGCGCAGCGCCACCGAACTTGCCTCCGAACGTCACAAGGCCGAGCAGCTTGCCACGCAAGCGACCAGCCTCGAAGGACTGATAGGCTCGATCGAGAACGAGATCGCTTCCGTTCGCGATGCAGCGGCCGCCGCCAAGGCCGAGGAGGAAAACCGCCGGTTGATGTCGGAAGCACAGCGCAACGAGGCCCGCGAACTGGCCAACAGCACGACGCCCGACAAAAACCGTATTGCGCCTGCATACGCATTTTCGGACCTGCAGAAAAAGCTCGCGCTTCCCGTTGCCGGATCGATCCTGCGCAAGTTCGGCGACGCCGACGGCACGGGGCATTCGCTTCAGGGCATCATGCTTGCGACCAATGCCGGGGCTTTGGTGACGGCGCCTTCGGACGGCTGGATCGTTTTTGCCGGCACGTTTCGCAGCTACGGCCAGATGATCATCCTCAATCCCGGCGACGGCTATCATGTCGTTCTATCGGGCCTGGAGGGTGTGACGGTGCAGCAGGGACAGTTCGTCGTTGCCGGCGAACCGCTGGGTACGATGGGTAACAAAAGAGTGGCCAGTGCCACTGCATTGGCGCTGGAAACCGAACGTCCGACGCTTTACATTGAATTCAGGAAAGACGGAAAACCGGTTGATTCCCGACCATGGTGGACCGCAGCAGACACCGGAAAGGCACGCAATGATTCGTAGAACGTCACTTGTTCTGGTCGGGGCACTCATGGGTGCAGCGGCCACGGGCGTTGTATACTCCTCCATCGTCCCGGCCGTCGCGGCCAATCCGTCGACCTATCGCGAACTATCGATTTTCGGCGACGTTTTCGAGCGCGTGCGTGCACAGTACGTGACACCGCCGCAGGACGACAAGCTGATTGAGAACGCCATCAACGGCATGCTCTCATCGCTTGATCCCCATTCGAGCTACATGAATTCGACCGACGCCGAAGACATGCGCACCCAGACCAAGGGTGAATTCGGCGGTCTCGGCATCGAAGTCACCATGGAAGACGATCTCGTCAAGGTGACGAGCCCGATCGACGATACACCGGCCGCCAAGGCTGGCGTTCTCGCCGGCGACTTCATTTCGAAGATCGACGGCGCCGACGTGCGCGGCCTCAAGCTTGAGGAAGCCGTCGACAAGATGCGCGGTGCGGTCGGCAAGCCGATCAAGCTGACCATCCTGCGCAAGGGGGCTGACAAGCCGATCGAACTGACGATCATCCGCGACATCATTGCTGTGCGCGCTGTCAAGTTCCGCACCGAAGACGATGTCGGTTATGTTCGCGTCATCTCCTTCACGGAAAAGACCTATGACGACCTGAAGAACGCCATCGAGAAGATCAAGGCGCAGGTTCCGGCCGACAAGCTGAAGGGCTATGTGCTCGATCTGCGCCTCAACCCGGGCGGCCTGCTTGACCAGGCGATCAACGTCTCCGACGCATTCCTGGAGCGTGGCGAAGTGGTTTCGACCCGCGGCCGCAACCCGGACGAAACGCGCCGCTTCAATGCGACACCGGGCGACCTGACCGACGGCAAACCGGTGATCGTTCTCGTGAACGGCGGTTCGGCTTCGGCATCGGAAATCGTTGCCGGCGCCCTGCAGGACCTGAAGCGCGCCACCGTTCTCGGCACGCGTTCGTTCGGCAAGGGCTCGGTCCAGACGATCATCCCGCTCGGCGAAGCCGGCGCGCTGCGTCTGACAACGGCGCTGTATTACACGCCATCAGGCAAATCGATCCAGGGCACCGGCATCTCACCTGATATCAAGGTCGAACAGCCGCTGCCGCCGGAACTGCTCGGCAAGGTCGAAACGACAAGCGAGTCCAGCCTGCGTGGCCATATCAAGGGCCAGAGTGAGAACGAAGAAGGTTCCGGCTCGGTTGCTTACGTGCCACCGGAAACCAAGGACGATCTGCAGCTGAACTATGCGCTTGACCTTCTGCGCGGTAAGAAGACGGATCCGGCCTTCCCGGCCAATCCGGAAAAGGCCGAGCTGAAGCCGTAACATCCGCTGAAAATGCGGATTGCCTGATACTCTTCGCCGCCTGGCTCCGGCCGGGCGGCGGTTTCGATTCTCAAGGGAACGCCACCAAAGGCTTCCGTCATCACAACTCTGACCGACAGAGGCCCTCTTGGGAACAGATCTCAACGCTCCTCTTGGTCAAAATCGCAAGACGCGCACCTCCAAAGCTGAAAATTCGCGCCTGACATTCGGCCGCATCGTGCTTGGCGTCTGTGCCCTGACGCTGATTGGTATTTCCGTATGGACCGTTGTGAAACCGACTGGTCTGATCGTCCCGCCGGATGCGCAGACGGTGGCTGATGCCACGCAGCCGGGCGATAAGGCCGCGGTGGAACCGAACACTGCGAAGCTTAAGCAACAGAAGACGAGCGGCGCGCTGTCGGGCGCCCATGTCGAGGAAACGCTGACGGATAATGGCTCCGTCGTCACCAAGTTCTCGCCCAAGCAGCGCGATGGAGACGGGCCTGCCTTCATCGAAGTCGGCCGCACCAAGGGGCAGGACCCACGCCTGGCGACCTTCCCGAATGACGACCTTTTGGAAGACAGCCCGGAAGGGCGGCTGCCAATCACCGGCCCCGATGGCCTGAGGCCGATGGATCAATATGCGCGCCCATGGTCCGGCGCCCGTGGTATCCGTATCGCGCTGGTCGTCGGCGGCCTCGGTCTCAGCCAGACGGGTACGCAGAATGCACTGCGTCAGCTTTCCCCGGATGTCACCATGGCCTTTGCCGCAACCGGAAACAGCCTGCAGCGCTGGATGCAGGAGGCCCGCCGTACTGGCCATGAAGTTCTGCTGCAGGTCCCCTTCGAGCCATTTGACTATCCGGATAACAATCCCGGCCCACATACGTTGCGTGTCGGACTGGACGTCAAGAAAAACCTGTCGGAACTGCACTATTCGCTGGCGCAGATCACCAATTATACCGGCATCATGAATTTCCTTGGCGGGCGTTTTCTGTCGGATGCCGACGCGCTGGAGCCGGTTATGCGCGACATCGGCAGGCGCGGGCTGCTTTTCCTCGACGACGCGACATCGGCACAGACGCTGACCGGAACGCTGGCCGAGACCATTGGCGTACCGCACGGATTTGCCGACATGGTCGTCGACGACCAGATCGACCGCACCGCAATCCTGAAGAAACTCGATGAGCTCGAACGCATCGCCCGGCGCAACGGCGGTGCGATCGGCGTTGCATCAGCCTTTGATGAAAGCGTCGCAGCCATTTCACAGTGGATGGACGAGGCGAGCACGCGCGGCATCGAATTTGTCGGCGTATCGGCGCTCGTCAAGGATCCGCAACAGCAATAACGTAGGATTGAGCCGTGCGAACTCCATTGGTGCGGCGCGCAGGGCAGACAGGCAAGGGGCAAGCGCATGAGCAAGGATAAATCGAAACCGGTAAAGGCCACCGACCTGCCGTATCGCCCCTGTGTCGGCATCATGGTGCTCAACCGGGAAGGGCTCGTCTGGGCCGGGCGGCGCATTCCGATCGGCAATTCCGAATATGACGGCTCGGCGCAGCTCTGGCAGATGCCACAGGGCGGCATCGACAAGGGCGAGGATCCGCTGAAGGCCGCCTATCGCGAGCTGTACGAAGAAACCGGCATGACCACCGTTTCTCTACTCGGCGAAGCACCCGACTGGATCAACTACGACCTGCCTCCTCATCTGATCGGTATCGGTCTCAAGGGCAAGTATCGCGGCCAGACCCAACGCTGGTTCGCCTTCCGCTTTGAAGGCGACGAATCCGAAATCGCCATCAACCCGCCGCCGGGCGGCCACGAGCCAGAATTCGACGAATGGGCCTGGAAGCCGATGCACGAATTGCCAGGCCTGATCGTGGCGTTCAAGCGCGGTGTTTACGAGGATGTCGTGGCGGCGTTCGGACATCTGGCTGCATCGCCACGATAGATAAAGACGCGCGTCCACGTTTCGAAAGAGAGCTGCCGGTCAAGATCGGAAAACAGCGTCGATCATTTGACGTGCCAACCCGCCAGTTCCTGTGGTCGGGCACTTGAGTGCCCTGTTGTCGATGCCAGCGAGTAGCGAGGCCCCCCCAAATACCCAGCGGCCGCCCAGGGAGATTTCCGGCAAACGACAACAAGGTCCAATATGAAGGCGGCTTCCAGCGTAGAGCCGTGAGCTGACGGCTTCCATGCACATCCCGGCGGGCCACTGGTTTTCCGATGTCAGCAAAACGCCCGCCACGGAACCGGGGCGGGCGTTTTGCTGAGTGAGGCTTATTCGGCTTCGTTGGCCGGAGCTGCGTTGAGCTGGCCGTATTTCTCGGCGCCGATCTTGTTGAACAGATCGAGCTGGGTTTCGAGGAAGTCGATATGGCCTTCCTCGTCCATCAGCAGTTCTTCGAACAGCTTCATGGACACGTAATCTCCCGCATCATGACAGATATCGCGGGATTTCTTATAGGCTGCGCGGGCGTCGTATTCGCCAGCGAGATCGGCTTCCAGGACTTCCTTGACCGACTGGCCAATACGAAGCGGTGCGACCGTCTGCAGGTTGGGATGACCTTCGAGGAAGATGATGCGCGAAACAAGCTTGTCCGCGTGCTGCATCTCTTCGATGGATTCGGCCCGCTCCTTCTTGGCGAGAAGCGTGTAGCCCCAATCGTCAAGCAGGCGATAGTGAACCCAATACTGGTTGACGGCACCGAGTTCGAGATACAGCGCTTCGTTAAGCTGCTCGATGACTTTTTTGTCGCCTTTCAAGATCCGCTCTCCTGTTTTCTTCATGGAATTGTTTGAGGCGGGTCATGAAATCAAATATCTGGTCGCCCGTCGAGGGGCGGCCGGCGTGATATTGCTCGGTGGTGCGGATGATGATGTCGACGACATTCGGGAAACAGCCGCAGCAACGGCCGCGCTTTTCCATCGCGTGATAGACTTTTGCAGGCACGATAAGCTGCCAACAGTCCTCATCGAGCATCTCGATGATGGTGTCCTGAATGTCCTTATCGGTGATAAAATTGCAGCTACAAACCAGCATTTCCGTCTGCCCGTGATACGCAACGCACTGAATTCAAGCCATAAAGCAAAAGCGGATATTTAGTGTCAACAAAAAAGACCTCCAAGATGAGGTGGCAAATGAGCGGCACAATATTAGATCAATTCTAAACTTGATAAAAAACATCGCCTTTTCATTGGTTTAGTATTAGATATTTCTTTCTGTTGCGCCTTTTTGGCAGAATTCAAGTTTTCTTGAGCGGCAAAAATTCCATACAATTTTTGTTACAATGATGTGGAAATTGATCTGCTGAATCCAAATCACCGATCTCAGCTCAGCAATGTGCATGCTCCTGTACTGCAAATGTCAGTGAAAATTTCGCCCTTTCGGCATGACGGCTGCGGTCTCGGCGGTATCACTGCGACGAGTGACGTTGCGTGCCTGCGTGTCAGGCGAGAATCCTTCCATCCCGCTTGACCGTCTCTTCTGCCGATGATCGGCTGTCGGGCGTAGGACTTCGTCTGCGCGCTCGCATGCGCCAAAACGGCGGGCCTCGCGCTGCAGCAGGCCCAGCATTGGCGTCATATCCTCGATATGATCGGCCACGACGTGAATGACCCCGCTTTCACATTGCAACTTGCCCCTGATTTTCACCAGCCGGGCGTTCATGACAACGGAGCGGTACCGGTCGAATGTCTTGGACCAGACGATAGCATTGGCAACGCCGGTTTCGTCTTCCAGCGTCATGAAGATCACCCCCTTGGCGGATCCCGGCCTTTGGCGAACCAGCACAAGCCCGGCAATAGTGACAAACTGCCCGTTCCGCACATCCAGAAGCTTCCTGTTCGGCAGGATACCCATGCCGGCAAATTCATCGCGCAGGAAGGAAACCGGGTGCGCTTTCAGCGAGAGCGACAGATAGCGATAATCCTCGATAACCTGTTCGCCCGGCAGCATGTCCGGCAGGCGGGTTTTCGGCTCCAGCCGAAGATCAGCGCGATCCGCACGGTCGAACAAAGGCAGATTGTCAGCCGCACTTTTAGTATCCAATCCCCGCACGGCCCAGAGTGCTTCCCGCCGCGACAGCCCGATGGAGCCGAAGGCGTCGGCATCCGCCAGCCGCTCGATATCGGATTTCTGCAATCCGGACCGCAGCCAGAGATCACGCACGGAGAGATAACGTTCACCGCGATTGGCGACGAGCGCGATCATATCCGGCTCCGAAAGACCCTTCACCTGCCGGAAACCAAGCCGCACTGCTCTTTTCGTCCTGATGCTTTCCCGCATCGAAAAATGCCGCTGATCAATCATATCCGGATCGAACCCGGCCTCTTCCAACAGGCAATCCCACTCCGAAATATTGACATCAACCGGCCGCACAGTGACCCCATGTTCCCGCGCGTCCCGAACCAGTTGCGACGGCGCATAAAAGCCCATCGGCTGCGAATTCAACAAGGCCGCGCAGAAGACGTCTGGGTAATAGGCCTTAACCCAGGAGGACGCATAGACGAGCAGAGCAAAGGACGCGGCATGGCTTTCCGGAAAGCCATATTCACCAAAACCCTCGATCTGCTTGAAACAACGCTCTGCAAAATCACGCGTATATCCGTTGCCGACCATGCCATCGACCATATCGTCTTTGAACGAGTTGACCTGCCCGGAGCGCTTGAACGTTGCCATGGAGCGGCGGAGGCGATCGGCTTTCGCGGGTGAAAACTTCGCGGCGGTAATGGCAATCTGCATGGCCTGCTCCTGGAAAAGCGGCACACCAAACGTCCGCTCCAGAATGGGCCTCATCTCCTCCTTGGGATAATCGATCTTGAACCCGGGAAGATGAGACTGCCCACGGCTCTTCAGATAGGGATGCACCATATCTCCCTGGATAGGGCCGGGCCGGACGATCGCAACCTCGATGACCAGGTCATAAAATATGCGGGGACGAAGGCGCGGCAACATGCTCATCTGCGCCCGGCTTTCGATCTGAAAGACTCCGATCGTATCGGCCCGGCACATCATGTCATAGACCGGCTTGCCATCCTCGTGATCCTTGTTGCCGAGATCCGCCAGCGTCTTGCTGACACCATAGTGAGACCTCAGAAATTCAAAGGCTTTTCGCAGACAGGTTAGCATTCCCAAGGCCAGGATATCGACCTTGAGAATGCGAAGATTGTCGAGATCGTCCTTGTCCCACTCAACCATGTATCGGCCCGGCATGGCCGTGTTCATGATCGGAACGACCTCATCAAGCCGATCCTTGGTGATGACAAAACCGCCGACATGCTGCGTGAGGTGCCGGGGAAAGCTCATGAGTTGTGTTGCGTAGTGAAGAACATTCCGGGTGACCGGGTCGGAGAGATCGAGACCTGCCGCCTTTGCCTCGCGTTCAGACAAATCCTCTGCCGACCAGCCCCACACCGTGCTGGCAAGAGCCGCTTGCACATCTTCCGACAGTCCGAAGGCCTTTGCTACCTCGCGGCCAGCAGACCGCGCCCGGTAGCTCGTCACCGCTGCGGTCAGGCCGGCGTGCTCCTTCTGATAGGTGCTATAGATATACTGGATGACCTCTTCCCGCCTGTCGTGTTCAAAATCGACATCGATATCCGGTGGCTCATCCCTGTCCATCGACAGAAACCGGTCGAAGAGAAGCGTGCTTTTTTCCGGGTTAACTTCGGTAATCTCCAAGCAATAGCAGATGACGGAATTTGCTGCCGAACCGCGTCCCTGACACAGGATCTTCAGGTCATAGCGGGCATGCTGGATGATCTTGTAAACCGTCAGGAAATAGGGGGCATAGTCCTTGTCGCGGATAAGCTTCAGCTCGTAGCCGATCTGGGTTTTGACTTTATCCGGAATGCTTTCCGGGTAGCGTTTCCGCGCGCCCTCCCACGTCAAGCGCTCAAGCATATCGGATGGTGCTTCTCCTTCATCGCCTTCATCCGGATAATTGTGTTTCAGTTCGTCCAGCGAAAAGGACAGGTTTTTGAAGAACGTTTGCGTGTTGGCGATGGCCTGCGGATAGGCGCGGAACAGCCGCGCCATTTCACGTGAATCCTTGAGGTAACGTTCCGCGTTAGGAGACAGCCGGAAGCCCGCCTCGGCAATCGGCACGTGTTCGCGAATGGCAGTAACGATATCCGACAGGGGGCGGCGGGATTTGTCGTGATAAAGTGGCTGGTTACTGGCAATCAGCGGCACGCGATGGCGATTGGAAAGCAGGGAGAGCGTCGCAAAAACCTCCGCGTCCCGTCCGTCATACGCAGGCGACAAAGCCATAAAGAAGGCCTCGCGAAAGCGTTCTCTCAGGCGAGCAAGACAGCCTTCCAACTTTTCCCGTGTTCGCGCGTCGCGCATGAGAGAGGGGGAGGGGATGAGGGCGAGCATTATCTCGTCTCCCCATTCGATAAGGTCTGCTTCGTTCAGAATGCACGTCCCCTTTTGCGCCCTGAGATTTCCAGCACTCAGCAAACGGCAGAGATGCCCCCATCCCTTCCTCGTTCGCGGGTAGGCAAGAATATCCGGTGTACCATCGGCAAAGACCAGCCGGGCGCCCGGCTGAAAAGGGACAGCTTCGAGAGGCTGCTTCTGCTCCTCTGCCTTTTCGCAGAGCGTCAGATTTTCCTGAACTGCCTTTGCGTGCTCCTCCCTGAGGGCCTTGATCTGTGCATGGGCGCGAACCACGCCGGCAACAGAATTGCGGTCGGCGATTCCGAGACCCGAAAGGCGCAGGATCGCGGCTTGCACCACCATCTCCTCTGGTTTCGATGCGCCTTCGAGGAAGGAAAAATTCGACCGGGCACCGATCTCGAAGTAGGCAGGGCCGGCGTTCATGCGAAAATTCCGTGCATGAACCAGCGCGGTGACGGCAACTGGCCGTATAGCCCCTCGCGGTAGAGCCAGAAGCGATGACCGCTATCGTCCTCAAGCCGGAAATAATCCCGCGATTGCGCGTCCGCGCCATCGATCCACCATTCCATGGCAAGCCGTTCCGGCCCTTGGCTGCGGGAGACGCGGTGTGTCACGCGGCGCCAATGAAAGCTTTGCGGCGGCCCCTCTGGCACTTCGGCCAGGGAGACTTCTACCAGCTCCGGCCGCCGGAAAAGCCTGAGAGGGCGTTCGCTACGGGACCAGGGAAAAACGCCTGCGGCCGGTTTCCTGTCCGGTGTGAGCGCATGGATGGCCGGGTTCGTGGCCACCGCCCGTTCCGGCACATGGCTTTCGCACAATTGAAAACTCTGCAGGCAATCCGCGCCGAGGCGGGCTGACACGCGATCGACAAACCCCGCGAGAGAGATATCCTTTTGCCGGGCACCGTCAAAATCCTCCTGCGGTGTATCGAAAGCTTCATACCGCATGACGTTGAGCCGCAGGATTTCAAACCCATAGCCGGCATCCAGATCATCATGAACGGCTTGAAGACGTTCGGAAAACAGTCCGGCGATCCGCTTCGGATCCCGCAACGGCTGCGAAGTACCGGCCGCAATGCGAAAGACCCGGCCATCGACCCTAAACAGCATGAGTTCGAAAGCCCGCCCGCCGGCGCCGCGCTCTTCCAGGCTTGTTTTCAGCGACAGGGCGATCTGCCCGGTCAGATAGAGGATATCCTCCTCCGCCTGTATCGGATCGATCAGGCGCCGCTCGGCAGAAAGACTGGCGACGGGACGGCGTGGAGACACCGGCTCTTCATCACGGCCAAGCGCCTGATCAAGCCGCAACAGCAGTTTCGCTCCGAAACGCCGCGCAAGGGGCGCTCGCGGTGCCAGGATGAGATCACCAATCTGCTTCAATCCAAGCTTCTGGAGTGCGACGACCGTCTGCTCCTCCAGCCGGAGAGAAGCGACCGGCAAGGGTGCCAGCACATGCTCCATGTCCTCCTCGGCGATGACGCCACCGCCCCCGAAGCGGGAGGCCGCCCAGGAAAGACCCGGCGCCGAAGAGATGGCGCCGCGCGCATCGATGCCCATCTGGAAGAGGCGCAAGAGAATGTCCTTGAGCAGCGCCTGCTCGCCGCCGAAGAGATGAGAACTGCCGGTGATATCGAGGAACAATCCATCTGAACCGTCAAGCGCCACCAGCGGCGTGTAGCGGTCGCACCAGTCGGCGATGCCGTCGAGCAGGCGGCGGTCGGCGGTCAGGTCTTCCTCGATGACATCGAGCTTGGGATACATGGCCCGTGCTTCCGCCACGCCCTGGCCTTTCCTGAGGCCGATTGTTTCAGCCGCCTCGTCAAGCGCCGTCAGCCGCATGGCATTGTTGAGCCGCCCGGAACAGACGATCGCAGGCGCGTCAGGACGCCCGGTCAAGCGCCAGGACAGGCCCCACTTCCTGCGGGCGATCCGGTCGGTTGGCAGGTGCGGGAAGGCGAGGGCCAGAATGCGCTGGGAGCTTGCGCGCAGACCGAGCATGTTCTGGCTCGCGGGCGGGGAGAAACTGACGGTCATGAGGATTCCACTCCAGAAGCAGGGAGACGGGAGCCGGATTGCGGCTTTTCTCCAGGGTGAGACGGAAAACCGGATTGCCGATGCTGCCGCCAAGCATCGATCGATCCGGCAAAAAGCGGCTTGTTGCGGGCGCGGGTTCAACCAGGAAGCGGAAGGGAGCACTGCTTGCCTCTTCCTCTCCGGACTGGCGCACAATGAGGAGCGGGCGGCCTGCCGCCTTTGCCCGCAAACCCAGCCGCCGGCTTTCGGTCAGGCCGAAATGGGCCGGATTGCCCTTGACCTCCAATATGCTGACCGAAAAGGCACCACTTTCGACGGCGGTTTCAGCAAGCCAGAGTGCCTCTTCCAGCCCGCGCGGCGCCGCATGCAAGAAACGCTCCGGCTTCAGCCCAAAATCCGCCAGGCCCAGCGCATAGGGAATACCTGTTTCCATCGACGTGACCGTGTCGCTGATCCACAGAACCGGCGATCGATCTTCCTCCGATTTACGTTGCAACAGCGCGGCAAGCGCCAATGCAAAACCGGTTGCCGCCGTTGCATCGCGCATCGCCTGCGAGCGGATTTCGGACATACCATTGAGAGGCAATCCGCCTTCCAGAGCATGATCGAGCGCCGCTATCCCCAGCGGAAAACGCTGGTCTTCCGCCTTCCTTGAATGCCCGCTCTCTGCCGCCAAAGCCTCTTGCCTGGCGGCGGCAACAGAGCTGCCTTCCAACCTTGCGACCTCTTCGCGGAGCGCAAAAAGACGCTCGCGCGTCATGGGCGTCTGCACCATGACGTCACTCCAATTCAAATTGTTCCTGTTATGTTCTTATAGATTCCAGAGCTTCAAGAAAGAGTCAACGGGATTCTCTAAGAATTTATTCCTTGACAGGAGGTATTCAAATTCAACCCTCGAAAAACACTGGGGAAATGGCTATATCAGGGGGCAAGCAAGGAGTGCCCATGGCCCGCATAGACCAGAGCGACGATTGGCGGGAACGCCACGCGCCGACAATCAGCACATTCGAATCCCTGGCGCTGGAGGCTTACAGCCACCTGCCGGAGGAATTCCGGGCGCTGGCGACCGATCTGACCATCGAGATCAACGACTTTCCGGATGAGGACGTCTTCGAGGACATGGCGCTGGAAACGCCGTTCGATCTGCTCGGACTGTTCGAAGGGCGCGGCATTGGTGAACGCTTCACCATGGAAACCGGCGAGATGCCGAACCGGATCATTCTCTACCGCCGGCCGATCCTCGACTATTGGGCCGAGAATGAAGAGACGCTGGGTGACATCGTCACCCATGTGCTGATCCACGAGATCGGCCATCATTTCGGCCTGTCGGACGACGACATGGAGCGGATCGAGGAAAGCGTCGAGCATGTAGGCGGCTGAGACGGGGTAAACCATCCCAGCCGGCCTTGAAGCCTCAGTGTTCGGAGAGCTTGGTGTCGGGGGTATATTCCTTGCCCTCGACATTCTTGATGACGGCCTGGCCGCACATCATCACCTTGGCTTCCTTGTTCCAGGCATAGGTCGGCGAACCGTAGAGGTCCCAGCCCTTGTTGAGGGCGGCGGTGACCTTGTGGCAGAAGGTGGCGTCGTCGACGGCGGTCAGCAGGCGGTAGAGTTTCAAGAGGTTTTTCCTTTTTTGGTGATGGCATCGGCCTTTGCGGCGAGCCGCAGGGCTTGATCGAGATGAAGGCGCTCAACCATCAGGCCGTTGAGATTGATGACGGCTTTATCCCTATTTTCAGGGAGCGCAAAGGCATCGATGATGGATTTGGCTTCGGCAAGAGCGGCATCGGCAACACCGAAGGCGCTGTTGGCCGGGCCGATCTGGGCCGGGTGGATCAGCATCTTGCCGTCGAAGCCCATGTCGCGACCCTGGGCGCATTCCGCCTCCAAACCCGGAACATCCCGAAAATCGTTGAAGACGGCATCGATGATATCGAGGCCGCAGCTGCGGGCCGCAAGCAGGGTCTGCATCAGCCAGGCAATGAGGTAGGTGCGGCCGGGCAGGGCAGGAACGCCGGTTTCCTTGCGCAGATCGTTCAGCCCCGGCACGAAACAATCGAGCCTGCCGCCGGAGGTGCGGCCGGTTTCGGCAATCGCCGCCGCATTCAGCACGCCGCGCGGCGTCTCGATCATCGCCCAAAGGCGGACACTATCCGGCGCATCGTTTTCCGACAGGATATCGGCGACCGCCTGGATATCCTGCGGGCTTTCGACCTTCGGCAAAAGGATGGCATCGGGCGACAGCGTCAGGGCGAAGGCCAGATCCTTTTCACCGAAGGGTGTCTTCAGATCGTTGATGCGGACGATCACTTCGATATCGCTGCGGCGCTGCCGCTGCAGATGATCGGCCAGTATCTGGCGGGCGGCAACCTTGTTGTCGATGGAGACCGCATCCTCAAGATCGTAGATCACCGCATCGCAGGCAAGGCTGGCGATCTTGGCAAGGGCGCGGGCATTGTCGGCGGGCACGCAGAGCACCGAACGGCGCAGGCGGGCAGGGTGGCGATCGTTGAGCGAATTCATGAGGGCTTTTGTGCCCGGCTTTCGCCATTTTCGCAAGGCAGGCATGTGATACGGAAGTAGGTCTTGCAACGCGGCGCGGGCGAACCCACATTCTGGGCAACGAAAGGTGACGACAATGCAAAGCATACGCTCTCTCCTCCTGACAATCGCAGGCATCGCATTCACGCTGATGGCCTTCGTGTTTACCGCATCGCTCGGCCTCGCCCTGATCGGCATCGCCTCGGTGGTGATGATCGGCACGACGATTGCAGTACGGCTGGCGCCCAAGCCGGTGCGCGCCACGGTGAACCGCAATTCGGCCCGCCAGAGCCGCGAACCGCGCATCTGGAACGATGGACGTGGCACCATCATCGATCTCTAAAGGCGGCTTTGCGGCCTTTAAGCCAGCCGAGAACAAGATTCTCCTTCATTTCGGCATGAAATTGCTCTAAACGCTGGGCGGAAATTTTTCCGCTCCGTTGAAATCGAAGGCCATAGCCATGGACAAGTTCGTCAAGCTCACCGGCGTTGCCGCGCCGCTCCCCGTCGTCAATATCGACACGGACATGATCATTCCGAAGGATTACCTGAAGACGATCAAGCGCACCGGGCTCGGCACCGGCCTTTTCGCTGAAGCCCGCTATCACGAAGACGGCTCGGTCAACGAGGATTTCGTCCTCAACAAGCCCGCCTACCAGAACGCCAAGATCCTGGTTGCCGGCGACAATTTCGGTTGCGGCTCGTCGCGCGAACATGCCCCGTGGGCGCTGCTCGACTTCGGCATCCGCTGCGTCATCTCGACCTCGTTTGCCGACATCTTCTACAACAACTGTTTCAAGAACGGCATCCTGCCGGTCGTGGTTTCGCCGGAAGACCTGGAAAAGCTGATGGATGACGCCTCGCGCGGCTCCAACGCCATCCTGACGGTCGACCTTGAAAACCAGGAAATCACCGGTCCGGACGGCGGCAAGATCACCTTCGAACTCGACGCGTTCCGTCGCCATTGCATGCTGAACGGCCTCGACGATATCGGCCTGACGCTGGAAAAGGTAACGGCGATCGACACGTTCGAAAAGGCCAATGCCGCTTCGCATCCCTGGGCCTGAACCTCGATGCCAAGCCCGCGAAAACTGATCTCTTCCGGCTCGCCGTTTGAAAAGACGGCGGGTTATTCGCGGGCTGTCGTGCAGGGCGACTGGTGCTTCGTTTCCGGCACGACCGGCTACGATTACCAGACGATGACCATGCCGGAGACGGTGGAAGAGCAGACCCGCAATTGCCTGAAGACGATCGAGGCAGCGCTGACCGGCGCCGGTTTCTCGCTCAAGGATGCGGTGCGCAATCACTACTACGTCACCGATGCCGCCTTTGCCGATATCGTCTTCCCGATCCTCGGCGAAGCTTTTGGCGATATCCGGCCAGCCGCAACGATGGTGGTCTGTGACCTGATCCGCCCGGAAATGCTGATCGAGATCGAAGTCACCGCCTTCAAGGGCTGACACGGATCAGCGTTCGACAAAGGGTGGCCCCAAGGGTTCCTCCAGCCCCGCCTTTGCCAATTCCTGATGATAATAGAGAAACACGCGGCGCCGGAAGGCGATCATCTCGCGCTCCTCATCGGTTTTTGCATTTGCAAGGCCTGCCGCCAACTCTTCCGGGGTGGCCAATTCGACCGTATCGGCGACAAAATCCAGCATTTCCGTGGTTTCCCCGGTTTTCATCGGGCGGGTACATAGAAGCAATCCGCTTGCCGCCACCTTGCCGAGACAATGGCCATCGCGCCGGCAGCGGCGGACACGGCAACGGAGATGATTAAGCCAGACCGTCGCAGATACGCGCAGGAAGACCTCTGATGAGGGTGAGCGGGGCGGCGGTTTGATATAGGGCATACCGGTTTTCCTCTTATCGGCTGACCGGAACGGCAGCAGGAAACATCCCCGCGCGGTGTCCGCCGTGGTTTTGAAACACATGCACTCAATCGGACGGG
The DNA here is from genome assembly GCA_900472175.1 of Hyphomicrobiales bacterium. Classification (GTDB taxonomy): domain Bacteria; phylum Pseudomonadota; class Alphaproteobacteria; order Rhizobiales; family Rhizobiaceae; genus Pararhizobium. The sequence goes on from UCHD01000021.1 coordinate 172,847, forward strand.
GCACTGGAAACCGCCTCTAATGAGTAATTTTATGTGACGCTCTCCAGCGCCCCGTTTGGCGT
>UCHD01000020.1 GCA_900472175.1 Hyphomicrobiales bacterium
GAACTTAACCTGACATCACCCGGCATACTTCTTGCGCCAATTGAAATACGTCGCCTGGCTGATCCCAGCTTTCCGGAAAATCTCCGCCACAGGCACACCGTCATCACCCTGCTTGAGAATGAACGCCTTCTGGGCGTCCGAAAAGTTCGATGCTTTCATCGCTTTCGCTCCTGTTCCCAGCCAGGAATCTAGCGCGAAAAACTCCAATCAAAAACGATCCAGTTTTTGGGGATCAGAGCAGCATCACAAAGCGGACATACGGTGGTGACATTTGTGTCGCGGTTGCAGCGCCCCCCGTGATTAGTGTTTTCCCTGGAGGGTTCTGATCCATCCGTGCTCAGCAATCGATTCCGCCGTGTCAAAATCAGCCTCGCTCGGCCAGCGATTTTTTGACGAGACGGAATACGATCTTGGTCTGGGTGTAGTAATCCAGTGCATCCGCAAAGTCGGGAGTCCAACCATCGGGGTAGAAGGAAATGAATCCGTCATATCCCAGCTTCCGGGCGGAGACCTCAAATCCAGCCTTGGCGAAGATCGTCGCGTAGTCGGTGATCGACCTGTCCTGGACAACGGTGTTGGTGCGCTTTTCGACCAGCTCGCGCCATTTCGACCAGAGCGGATTATCGGTGTGACATCCCGTAACCGCATAATAGACACCGCCCGGCTTGAGCGCCTTGAAGATATCGGCGGCATGGGCCTCGATGTCTTCCACAAGGTAGATCACCTCATGGCTGATGGCGATATCGAACTCTTCGACCCAATTCTCCAACGTTCCGCCAACCGCGTATTGCACCGGAATATTGCCCTTAAACGCCTCGGCCTTGGCAACGGACTGCTCCGCGATGTCGATGCCGAGGGCCTTGCGGAACGGGCGTATTGCATAGAGATGCCGAAGCAGGCCGCCCTGATTGCAGCCAAAATCAAGCACGCTTTTCTGGGAAAGATCGCGCTCGACGATCAGATCGATCAGGTGCCGCCAAATCGGGGCGTGGCCATCCGACATACGGTCTTCGGCGTCAGGATCAACGTACCAGGTGGTGATGGTCTTGGCGGTCTGGCTCATTGCGGTCTCCGATGCGATTCATGATGTATGATTACGTAGTCGGGTGGTGGATCGAAGCCTGCGCACGAGAGCGGCTAGGCTTCCCCGCCAGGGATTTGTGCGCCCGGGTCCAACAATTTCAAAAGATCAACGTCGAAATGGGGCGGTTTGCCGGGTCCGACCTCAACGAATGTGCCTTTCACGCGGAAGGCCTTTTCGATAAGCCCGCTCTTGGCCAGTTCTCTGGGATCACCGTCAAACCGCAGTTCACCTTTTTCCAGAAGCGATATGCGATCGCTGATGGCGATGGCCTGATTGATGTCGTGGATCGCCATGACGATCGTGACGCCGCGCTCCCGGCTGAGGCGGTGTACCAGATCAAGAACTTCGACCTGGTAGCCGATATCGAGAAAAGAGGTCGGCTCGTCGAGCAAGAGAATGCCGGCTTCCTGCGCCAGCGCCGCCGATATCCAGGCACGCTGCCTTTCGCCGCCGGAGAGCTCCTGAAGCGTCCTGTCGGCAAGGCCGGCAAGCCCCGTACTTTCAAGCGCCCATTCGATTGCTTGCTCGTCCTTCTGATCATAGGAGCGGAATAACCCGACATGTGGAAACCGGCCCTGCCTGACGAGTTGGGCAATGGTCATCTCGTCTGGAGCGGACGGCTGTTGCGGCAGGAACGCCAGCTTCTTCGCGATGGCCTTGCGTGACATCGACGCGACCGCCATGCCTTCGATATCCGCTCTTCCTTCTGACGGTTTGATCAGCCCGGCAAGGGCCTGAAGTGCCGTGCTCTTTCCCGATCCGTTCGGGCCGATGAGCGCGCGGATTTCGCCCTTACCCATCGCAAGGGAAAAGCCGTGCAACGCTCTTCTGCGACCGTAATTCACCGACAATTGCGAGCAGGATAGTGGCATGGGGAAATCTCAAGAAACCTTGCGCAAAAGGACAAGCAGGACGGGTACGCCCATGAGGGCGGTGACAACCCCGATCGGGACCTCTTCGGCCCCACCGGCAAGACGGCCGATCAGATCGCCAAGCGTAACAATAATCGCGCCGAGAACGACGGTGAGTGGAAGAACCAAACGAAAATGCCGGCCGGCCACAAACCGCGCCAGATGTGGCACGATAAGGCCGACGAACACGATAGGCCCGACCGCGCCAACCGCACTTGCGGCCAGCGCACAGGACACCAGTAAAACCAGTGAAAACTGTCTTCGATACGAAAGCCCGAAGGATCGCGCCACGGTCGCATCGAACCGCAGAAGAACCATTGGGCGATAGATCAGGGGAAGCGTGGCGAGGCCAACGACCGTGAATGGCAGCAGGAAGAGCGCATGATCCCAGGTTCGGGCATATAGACTGCCTGATATCCACTCCAGGATGATTTCGATCCGCGCCGAACCCCATCCGGCGATCAGGCCGATGGCAACGGCATGCAGGACGGCTCCGACAGCGATGCCGCAGAGCGTTATCCGCAGGGGGCTGAGATCAAGGCGAAAGGCCAGAAGGTAGATGATGCCGCCTGCGATCATGCCACCCACCATCCCGGCTGCCGGTAGCCAAGCGATCGGCAGCTCGTTGACGGAATGGGAGTCCGGATTGGCGAGATAAACCGTGAACAGTAGGAACATAGTCACCGTCAGGGTGGCCCCTTGCGAGACCCCCATGAGCGAAGGGTCGGCAAGCGGGTTGCGGGTGATGGTCTGAAGAAGCAGGCCTGCCAACGCGAACTGAACGCCCGCGAGAATTCCCGTCACGATCCTCGGCAACCTTATGTCTAGGATGATCGAGCGTGCCTCCTGCGAACCGTTCCCGCTCAAAGCGGACAGGACGTCGCGTGCGGGAATGCCGACAATCCCAAGGAATATCGCAGCCAAGAAGGAAATCAGAACGAGCGTCATTGCGGCTGGAAGAATCCAGGGGCTTAGCTGTCCGATGGCAGATGCCTTTGGAATCATGGCCCCTCGCTCCTGAAATCCAGCCGGCCGCGCTGGATGAGATAGATGAACATAGGGCCACCGAGTAGCGCTGTGATGATACCAACCGGAAGCTCCTTGGGAATGGCGACCGTGCGGGCGATCAAGTCGGCGGCCGTCACGATCAGCGATCCAATAGCGGCGGCCAGTCCGATTTCCCAGCCTGTGCCGCGTGGTCGCAGAAGACGGGCAATATGCGGCGCGGCCAATCCAACGAAGGCTACCGGTCCCGCGACGGGAGCAACCCCGGCAACCGGGCAGATGCCAAGGATAAGAAGAAGAGGCTTCCAGAATCCCAACTGCACGCCCATCCCGGCGGCAGACCGGTCATCGAGAGAAAACATTCCGATCACCCGATAAAGGATCAAGGCTCCCAGGATACCAGACAACACCCAAGGCAACATCTGCAGCAGATTCGCCCACGACCGGCCCGAGAAGCCGCCGACCAGCCAGAACAACAATACCGTGGATTGCGGACCGGCAAACAGGAGGACATAGATCGTAATCGCACCCAGGAAGAGCGAGACACTCACACCCCCCAGTGCCAGATGCAGAGGATGACCAGTCCCTCCGCGTGCGACCCAGAAGGTCACCGTTGCCGCAGCAAGGCCTCCGATCAGCCCGATAAACGGGTAGAGGTGTCCGGCAACCGCCGGAAAAAAAACGAAGCAGGTGACGATCGGAGCGACCGCGCCGGCGGTAACGCCGGTGATGCCGGGATCAGCGAGCGGGTTGCGCGTCAGTGACTGGAGGATATAGCCCGAGACGGCAAGGCCCGCGCCGGCTGTTGCGGCGGCGAGACTTCTCGGCAGACGGAGTGTCCACACAAGGATCGATTCAATCTTCCCGTCAGGGGCTAAGAGGGCCTGCAAAACAGCCTCGACTGACAGCATTTTCGCGCCGGGCAGAAGCCCGGCGACAATGATGAACAGTGTCGTGACGACGATGAGGCCTATGGCCACCGAGGATTTTCGTGCGCCCATCGTCGCGATCAACTCGTTAGTTCTGGACTTCAACAGGTATGAGTTTCGCGGCTTCGGTCTTTACGTCCACCTTGGGGAAGGTGTCGGGATAGAGGTAATGAGCGGCCTCGCGCAACACGATCTCTCGAGCAATCGGACCATTGGTCTCGACCCACTGGTCTCCAACGTAGAACACCCTGTTGTTCTTGACCGCGGTGAGCTGGCTCCAGATCGGGTTGTTCTCGTGCGGGCGGTCCGGGCCGTAATCGTAAATGAAGAGGACTTCCGGGTCTTTCTCAAGCATTGTCTCCAGGCTGAGGTCAACGCCGAACTCGCCACCCGGCGTCATGGCTCCCGCGATGTTTTCGCCACCGATGGCATTGACGATGGATGCGGAACTGTTCTCGTCATGGAACGCGAATGGCACTTCGCCGCCCCACATGATGGCGTAGCGGGGGTGAACATCCTTCGGAGCTTTTGCTGCAATTTCCGCCAGATGCGCACGGAAATCCTTGTTCAATTCAATACCGCGCTCCGGCCTGCCGAGGATTTTCGCCAGCGCCTCGATTTCCTTGTCGCTGCCGTCGAGCAATTCCATGTTCCAGGCAACATAGGGCGCAATCTTCTCAAGCTGCGGTGCGTTGCCCACCGTGTAGCGACGGATCGCAACGATCAGGTCCGGCTTTGCTTCGGAGAGCAGTTCGAGGTTCGGCTTGGCGCGCTGGCCGATCTGTACCATGTCCTTGGTGAGGCCGAGCAGGAACTCGGGCGGGCGGCCATCCACCATGTAGGTGCTGGCGACTGGCTTGATACCGAGCGCAAGCGCGACGTCATCAGCGAAATAGGAAATCGAGGCGATCCGCTTCGGCTGCGCCGGCACCTGGACTTCAATGCCGCGATCGTCGGTCACCTTGACCGTTGCATCGCCGGCGAGCGCCGGAATGGTTATCAAGGTGGTGCAGGCGGCGAGCATTCCAGACAGCACGATGCGGCGGCTCGACAGCGCAAAATCAAATGACATGGTTCTCTCCCTTTAATTGATCAGCAAGGACAGTGACGGGGGACCAACTCGTGCCGTTGCGAGAAACACATGCTGCGTTCTCGCGCCACACGTTCGAACCGCCACCGGATTTCGTCCCTCAACCTGTCACGTCCTCGATCATTCTTGCCAGTTTGGAGGATTGTGGATAGATACAGTCAAGTTAATTGCAAGCGAAAGATTCTCACGCCGGCATGAGGAATTCTCAATCTGATCACAGGCTGCCTCCGTTGGGCACACTGCCCGCGTTCTCGATTGCGGCACGCACGGGCAGTCTGACGCTCGCTGCGCGGGAATTGAACCTCACGGCCGGGGCGATCAGCCGACAAATCAAATCCCTTGAGGATGCACTCGGTATCCAGCTCTTCAATCGCAAGCATAACGCAATCGTGCTTACCGACGCCGGCCAGCAATACCTGACGCATATCAATGCCGCTCTCTCGACAATCGACACGGGCACCCGTGCGCTTCTGCCCGACCGTGTTCGTATGGTGGTACAAGCTCCGATCACCATAGCTCGGCGATGGCTCATTCCGAGGCTTGGCTCATATTTGATGGAGAACCGCAGTGTCGATCTCAGCATCCAATCGCTCGCGCTTGGTGCAAACGACGTTCCCGATATCACCATTGCCTACCGACGGGGGTGTGACGAAGCTCGGTTTCCGTCTGCCTTTCTCCTGGACAGGACGGTTGCCGTCTGCTCTCCGCTCATGATCGGCAGAGCTGCCGCTTCGATGGATCCCGAGGCGTTGCTTGATCTGCCGATCTTGCTGGATACTGCGGACGCATGGTCGTGGCGGTGCTGGTGCGATGCGGCGGGTATCGCGTTTCGGCCTTGTGGCGGAAGCGTCACTTTCGATACGGATGAGGCATCCATCGATGCATGTTTGACGGGTATTGGAATTGGCCAAGCCAGTCCATCTCTGATCGAACGAGAATTGAGAGAGGGACAACTCGTGGCCCTATGCCCGCATATCATTCCAATCGTTGGTGCGTATGAGATAGCTGGCTCCGTGCCCATTGGTTTGGCCACCGGGTTCAATCAATGGCTTCTAAAATGGCGAGACGGTGATGTCAGGTTAACCTGACATCACCAAGCTGACGGCCGATGATAGACGGAAGGAGATGGGTACCGCACAATATGTCCAACGCCACTTCAGCTTCGCGCTTTTGTCACGGTCGTTCAGAGCAACGGTTCGCGCTCTTAAAAGTAGATAGTCTGCTTCGCGACAGCTACTTCGCTACTTTATAGGTGTGATAAATTATTGATTAGGCCGATGAACTGCGAGCGCTTGTTACCGTCCGTGAGGCATCGAAGAAAGAGAAACCTCGGAGACGTATAGGTCCTCATTGCCGTCGCGTTTGGCCAGCTCAGTCAGCCCGCCGAGTGCGAAACGAACCAGCCTGTCTACCAAAATATCGTCGCTCGTCGTCTGATGGCCAAGCGCAGGGACAATCTCCGAGAGGCGGGGTCCTGCAACCATCAGCATGAAACACGGAGCCATCACGGAGAAGGCAGCGTGTGCAACCAGCGGGTCGTCGAGCGCGGCTCCTGTGATCTCCGCGACAACACCCATGACAAGGGCCTTTTTCGGGTCCAGTTCTTCCTGACGAAGTCGGGCTATGTGAAGCGTAGGCGCGATCAATTCCCTGACTATAATCTTGATTGGCCAGGCTTCTCGGGTGTCGGCCCTAATTGCCGCCACCATCAGTTTGAAAAGCCTGCGAAGTTTATCCTCGGCGTTGAGACTACCTGCGAGCGCCTGAGAAAGATCGTTGTAGTTCACAATCCGACGATGCGCCTCAACCAGAACCTCTTCGTAAAGGGCCTGTATGCCACCAAAGTAGTAGTTCACGGCTGCCGCATTGGTTTGAGCGCGGGTGGCGATTTCCTTGGCCGTCGCACGGTCGAATCCAAGCTCCGCGAAAATCTCCCCGGCAGCGATCAGGAGACCAGCTCTCGTGTTGACGCCGTCTTGGCGTACCTTCGGTCTCGATTGCCCTGCAATGCGCTTCACAATAACCGCCCTTGACCATTTCGTAATTTAAATTGTAATTTGAAATCTAAATTTTGCAAGTGCCGCTCACCGTTGTTGCGGCAGCAGGTTAAGGGTGCTCGAGATGAAACGGGTTGCGCTTCTTCTGGTTTTTGCCGCCGCGGCGGCAGTGGCTGCATGGTGGTATTTTTATCGAGATAGCGGTAACGACGAGCTCGTTCTGTTCGGAAATGTCGATTTCCGGCAGGTTAGCCTTGCCTTCAACGGGAGCGAGCGTGTTGCCGAAATCCTTGTCGAGGAGGGTGATGGGGTCAAGAAGGATCAGGTTCTTGGTAGGCTCGATACCAGCTTGCTCAAGCCTCAAGTTGCGCAAGCAGAAGCGCAAGCAGCCGGACAACGTGCCAATCTTGCCCGCCTGAAAAATGGCAGCCGCCCTGAGGAAATCGCTCAGGAACGCGCCAATCTTGAATCTACCAAGGCAGACGCCGCCAACTCCAAGGCTCAGTATGAGCGCCAGAGCGAACTCGCGTTAAGAGCGGTTGCCAGTCAGCGATCTCTGGAGATGGTGGCGGCGGCGTGGAAAGTTGCAGAAGCAAAGGTTGCTGCAAACCAGGAAGCGCTTAATCTCCTGCTGGCGGGGTCTCGGATCGAGGATATACAGGAAGCGGAAGCGCAGCTCGCTGCGGCAGAGGCAAACGTGTCACTTATGCGTCACCGGCTGGCGGACGCAGAGCTGAAATCGCCCGTGGATGCTGTCGTCAGGTCCAGGCTGATAGAGCCAGGAGAAATGGCATCGCCCGCGCGGACGGCGTTTTCATTGGCGACGATCAGCCCGAAATGGACGCGCGCCTACGTTTCCGAAGCCCAGCTCGGTCAAATACGACCGGGGATGAAGGCAGCGGTAACCGTGGATTCTGCGCCCGGACACCCGTTCTCAGGCTGGATAGGATTCATCTCGCCGGTCGCCGAATTCACCCCCAAAACGGTGCAGACCGAGGAGCTTCGCACCAGCCTTGTCTACGAAGTACGCGTCTTCGTCGACGATCCTGACAACATCCTGAGACTTGGCATGCCGGCGACGGTTCGTCCGATCATTGAAGACCGCAACAAACCGACCGTTCAGCCATAGGAGCGCTCCAATGAGTGCAAGTGAGATGGCGTTGGTTGCGAAGGACGTTCGCAAGACCTTCACCCGCAATACGGGCGAAAGGATCGAGGCCCTTGCGGGTATTTCCTTGCAAGTCCGCTCCGGCACGCTGACCGCGCTTGTTGGCCCGGATGGAGCCGGCAAGACAACATTGCTGCGTCTGGCATCCGGGCTTGTCCTGCCAGATAGCGGCAGTCTCGAGGTCATTGGCAAAGACGTCGCCAGCCATCCACAGGATGTCCAGAACAGAATCAGCTACATGCCGCAGCGCTTCGGTCTTTACGAAGACCTCAGTGTTCAGGAAAATCTCGATCTCTATGCCGATTTGCACGATGTGACACGAGAACGGCGGCAGGAGGTGTATCCCCGCCTGTTCGAGATGACGCAGCTTGGGCGGTTCAAGGACAGACCGGCGGGCAAGTTGTCGGGCGGCATGAAACAGAAGCTGGGTCTGGCCTGCACGCTTGTCCGATCGCCGAAGCTCCTGCTTCTCGACGAACCGACAGTCGGCGTCGATCCGCTTTCCCGGCGTGAACTCTGGGAAATCGTGTTCAAGCTTGTCAGGGAGGAGAAGCTTTCCGTCATTGTTTCGACCTCCTATCTGGACGAGGCTGAACGCTGCGAACGCGCCGTGCTCATGCATGCCGGGCAGGTTCTGGATGAAGGAAAACCCGATGAGATTACCGCAAGGGCAGAGGGCTGCTGTTTTCTCGTTTCGGACCTGAACGGCGCTTCGGCACGATCGCTTCAGGCACGGATCTTCTCGCTGCCCGGCATTGCGGATGCCGTTCCGGAAGCGGGTCGCGTCCGCGTTGTCAGCAAGTCGGCGACGCAGGAGCTATCGGTGGAGCTCGACGGGGTGCGCCTGCAGGCAGAGGCGGTGAAGCCGCGGTTCGAAGATGCGTTCATGATACTTTTCGACAGGATCATGAGCGACCAACGACGGGCGGCCGATCCCCTTGGCAGCAATCAGACGTCCAACGGAACCGAGACGGTTATCGAGGTTCGTGATCTCGTCCGGACCTTCGGAGATTTCACGGCCGTCGACCATGTCAGCTTCGACGTTCGCCGCGGTGAGGTGTACGGTCTGCTCGGGCCGAATGGAGCAGGCAAAAGCACGACGTTCAAAATGCTGTGCGGTCTTCTTCCGGCCACGGGCGGCACGTTGAAAGTTGCCGGAGCAAATCTTCTCACGGCCGGGGCAAAGGCGCGCCAGAAGCTCGGTTATGTGGCGCAGAAGTTCTCGCTCTATGGGCAGCTGACAATCGACGAGAACCTGGAGTTCTTCGCCAGCGCATACGGGTTGAGGGGGAATGATAAAAAAGATCGCATCAGGACGCTAAAGCAGCAGCTCGAACTCGATCAGTTCTCCGGTCTGCCCAGTGGTCAATTGCCGGGCGGCTTCAAGCAACGCCTCGCCCTTGCCGCGGCTCTCCTACACAGACCCGAGATATTGTTTCTCGACGAGGCGACAAGTGGTGCCGATCCGCTTGCGAGACGCCAGTTCTGGGGCCGAATTACGGCCTTGTCGGAAAGCGGGGTGACGATCATCGTCACAACCCACTTCATGGAAGAGGCCGAATATTGCGACCGGATCATCATTCTGGACGCGGGCAAAAACCTCGCCGAAGGTACTCCCGTCGATATCAGGGCGCTTGCCGAAACCAATGACGATGCGGCACCGACGATGGACCAGGCGTTCATTGCAATCGTCGAAAAGGAGCGCGGCAAGCGCAAGGAGACGGCGGGATGAGCGGACAAGACGGCACCCGGCGGTTTGCAGTGCTGCGGCGAATAAGGGCGCTTGTTCGAAAGGAGAGCTGGCAACTCTTGCGCGACCCAAGCAGCATCGGCATCGGCATCGTCATGCCTATCGCGCTCCTCATTCTCTTCGGCTACGGCATCAATCTCGACGTAAAGAATGTTCCTGTAGTGATCGTGATGGAAGACGATTCTGCAGCCGCGCGCGGGATCGCGTCCGCGTTCGAATTGTCGGACTACTTTTCCGCGATGCCCGTCAAGACGATGGCGCAGGCTCGGGACATGCTGATGTCAGCTCGAGCCAATGCCATCGTCAGGGTACCTTCAGACTTTTCCCGCAGCCTGGAACTCGGGAACGCGCAGGTACAGGTGATCGTGAACGGCGCTGATTCCAACACCGCCCGGATATCCCTTGGATACGCACAAGGCGCTGTCAGCGTGTGGGCGCAGAAGGAAGCGGCCCGTAGCGGAAACTCAGTCGGCCTGATCACCGTCGAGTCTCGACTGTGGTTCAACGAGGCAAACGACAGTACCTATTTCCTCGTACCGGGGCTCATCGTGCTCGTTATGACACTCATCGGTTCGATGTTGACCGCGCTCGTCATGGCGCGCGAATGGGAGCGCGGCACGTTTGAGGCGCTGTTCGTCACGCCGGTCAACTCGTTCGAGATACTCTTGGGCAAGACGGTTCCCTATTTCCTGCTTGGCCTTGCGGGGCTTGCGCTCTGCATCGCTGGCAGCAAGCTGCTGTTCGGGGTTCCGCTTCGCGGCTCGCTCGCCATCCTCACGGTCGTGTCCATGCTCTATCTGCTGGTTGCCCTTGGGCTGGGGCTGGTGATCTCGTCTGCGACCAAAAACCAGTTCATCGCCAGTCAGGTGACGATGCTGGTCACGTTCCTGCCAGCGATGATGCTTTCCGGGTTCATGTATGATCCCCGGAGCATGCCATTCGCCGTCCAGGCCATCACCTACATCTTCCCCGCGCGCTATTTCGTGAAGCTGCTTCAGACCCTGTTCCTCGCGGGAAATATTTGGAGCGTCATTCTGCCGAATGCTGCGGTTCTCGCGGGAATGGCGGTTGCGTTGCTCGCCCTGTCCGTCAGGCTAACCCGCAAAAGGATCGCGTGATGCTGGCCTCACTGTTTCGTGTTCTGACTCTGATCCGCAAGGAGCTTCTGGTCATCCTGAAGGACCCGAAGAGCCGAGCCAGCCTCGTCCTTCCTCCGATCCTTCAATGCCTTATCTTCGGGTACGCGGCCACCTATGACTTGAATACGGTGCCATACGCGCTCGTCGATTTGGACCGCAGTGCGACGTCCAGGGAATTGATCTCGAAATTGGAGGGTTCCGGAATTTTCCAGCGCCAAGGGACGCTGGTTCAGGTGGAGCAGGCGGCTTCGCTGCTGAACAATCAGAAGATAGTTCTGGTGATCGTCGTTGAACGCGAGTTCGAACGGCAGCTTGCTAGCGGTGGCCCGGCAGCGGTCCAGCTGATTGCCGACGGACGCAACTCAAACACCAGCGGCGTGGCGCAGGGATATGCAAACAGCATCATCGCCGACTTTACCACCGAGTGGCGTTCACGTCAGGGGCTACCGGCGCCGGGCGTCCAGGTCACGACCCGATCATGGTTCAATCCGCAACTGGAAACGCGCTGGACAATGATCCCGTCACTGGTCGGCACGATTACCATGATGATGACGATGATGCTGACCGCGATGTCTGTGGCACGCGAACGCGAGGAAGGAACGTTCGACCAGCTCCTGGTCGCTCCGTTTACGCCGACCGAAATCATGATCGGCAAGGCGATCCCTTCCATGATCGTCGGCATCGTGCAGGCGTCCGCCATTCTCCTGGTTGCGTTGTTCTGGTTTCAGATACCCTTTGCAGGCTCGTTTCTGACGCTCTATGTCGGCCTGGCCCTGTTTCTCGCGGCGGCAATCGGGTTTGGCCTGTTCCTGTCTTCGCTCGCCGCCAACATGCAGCAAGCGATGATCCTTTGCTTCATGTTCCTCATGCCGTTCATGCTGCTGTCGGGGTTGATGTCCCCGACGGACAACATGCCAGAGGCGCTCCAGTACGCAACGATGATAAACCCGCTGAAGTATGCGATCTCGATCACCCGCCAGGTCTACCTCGAGGGCGCGCAATTCACCGAGATGCTTCCGGACATGATAGCCTTGATCGTTATTGCCGCTGTCACGATGCCAATCTCTGCCTGGATGTTCCGACATCGCCTGAACTAAAAAATGCGGTATGAAACGCTGGTATAATGGACTGCCGACACCGCCGCATATCGCTTGTATGACGGCTTCCATCTCATGTACCCGAGACGGCGTTGTCACGTTGTTTTTGGCTTAACGGTTGACGGCTAATCAAGCGCGATGAACACGCCGACCATCAGCTACAAGAACCACCGTTTTCCGCCGCAGATCATCGCCCATGCGGTGTGGCTTTATTTCAGGTTTCCGTTGAGCCTGCGGTTGGTCGAGGAAATGCTCCTGGAGCGCGGCATTGTCGTATCCTATGAAACGATCAGGCGATGGAGCCGGAAATTCGGGGCTGCATATGTGAAGGGTGATGTCACATTGTTTAC
>UCHD01000018.1 GCA_900472175.1 Hyphomicrobiales bacterium
GCGTTGCATCGATCACCCTTACGCCAATGGTCGCGGATCCGGCTGCAACGGTAACCGTCAATGGTACGACGGTTGTCTCCGGTTCTGCCTCAGGCGCCATCACGCTTGCTGTCGGTACCAATACGATCACGACGGTGGCGACGGCTCAGGATGGCGCCACGGCCAAGACCTATACGGTCACGGTTACCCGTGCTCTTCCTACCGTTGTCATCGCCCTATCTCCGGCAGCTGGCGCCATGCCGGACGGCACGGTGGATGTAGGCTACAGCCAAACGGTCAGCGCTTCTGGTGGTACAGGCCCCTACGCGTACAGCGTAACGGGCGGCACGCTTCCGGCCGGTCTGGCGATCGGCGGTTCCACAGGTACAATCACCGGCACACCGGCTGCGAGCGGTGACTTCGCCTTTACCGTTGCGGCGGTTGACGCGAACGGCGCAACGGGTTCTGCCGCCTATACCCTGAAGGTCAAGTCAACCAGCGTGAAATTTGTGTTCACGCCTTCCGGCGGCGCATTGACCAAGGTGATGGCCGGAGAGGATTACAGCCAGTCGATCACTGCAACGGGCGGCGTCGGACCTCTGTTGTACAAAATTGTCTCCGGCACGCTGCCAAAAGGGATGGTGCTGAACATTTCGACAGGCGAACTCCGTGGCCCACTCGGCGCAGACGCTGGTTCCGGCGACTATGATTTCACCATTCAGGTATCCGACCGCAACGGCGCCACGGGAACGGCGACCTTTCTGTTGCAAGTCACACCTCGGGTGGTCACGGTTCCAAACCTGACCATCGAAGTGCCGGCTGGATCTGCGCCGGGCAATGTCTATCTCAATCGCGGCGCGACCGGCGGGCCGTTCACTGGGGCGGAGATGGTGTCCGTCGAACCGTCCAATGCGGGCACTGCGACCATTATCCGTGGAGAACTGGCACAGGCTGGAGCTTCCGGTACGCCAGCCGGTTGGTATCTGAAATTCGTACCCGATCCGGCCTATTCTGGACAAGTCCAGGTCGGGTACCGTCTCATCGGAGCACTTGGGCCTTCGAATATCGGCACGGTCACGTACAAGCTGGCATATGACGCCGATAAGGTTGCCAACGAGATCAGCACTCTTGTGCACGATTTCGTCAGGACCCGGCAGAACATGATTTCGTCGTCGATCAGTGTTCCGGGCCTCTTGGAGCGCCGGCAGATGATGGAGGCAACCGATCCCGTCACTGCGCGCATGATGCCGTCGCAAGAAGGAATGACTGCGAGCTTCTCGACCAGCCTCAATCAAATCGAGGCCGCTCGGGACGCGGCCGACGGCGTCAGCGGGGCAATGGCGCCGCCATTCAATATCTGGATCGATGGGGTTTTCCTCGCGCACAACCGGGATGAAAATGACCGCCGCTGGGGCAGCTTCGCCATGATCAATGCGGGGGCGGACTATCTGATAACAGAAAAGGCACTCGTCGGTCTGTCGCTCCACTATGACAGGATGACCGATCCGACGGATGCGGATGCAGAACTGACCGGTAATGGCTGGCTGGCCGGTCCCTACGCCTCGTTCGAAGTTGCCCGGAATATCTTCTGGAACGCCAGCCTGCGATACGGCGGTTCGTCCAACGATATCGACACGCGGTACTGGGATGGAACATTCGATACCACTCGCTGGATGGCCGATACTTCGATCGAGGGCCAGTGGAACATCGACGAGAATACGACCTTCACGCCCAATCTGCGCATTGTCTATTTCTCGGAAAGCGTGGATGACTACGCCGTCAAGAACGATGCCGGCGCAGCAATCGATATTGACGGGTTTGATGAGGAGCAGTTCCGTGTCAGCCTCGGTGCCGAGGTCGCCCGGTCCTTTACGCTAGAAAACGGCGCGGCACTCACCCCGAAACTGGGCTTGACGGCTGGCTTCTCCGGTCTCGACGGAACCGGGGCGTTTGGATCGTTGACCGCCGGTCTGTCCTTGCAGACCACTAACTTTTGGATGCTGGATCTGAGCCTCCTTCTCAATGTCGCCGACGGCGGCGAAACATCAGCAGGCGCGGGCGTCAAAGCGGCCAAACAGTTTTGACAAAGCCTCCGTCAGAACGGGCAGCAGCGCGGTTGCGCTGCTGCCCGTTCGTCCCTGTGCCACGCTCCAAAGACGTTGTCGACTTTCTGGCTCTGATCAAGGCTTGATGCGATTGGATGTCAGTCTCACCCGCCAATATCGAGGCTGCGGTTTTGTCACCCCGCAGCACTCAGGACGCGGATAGCTCGATCTTTGGCCATGTCTTTTCCGCCGGCGCCGTGGTTTCGGCCGGCGCTGTGTGCCGCTCCCTGAAGGCGGCGACAAGGGTCTGCAAAGCCTTCCTTGATCGCGCATCGGTCAAACTTGAATGCAGGACGATCTCTGAGGACGGAAGGTCCGGCAGGCCGAACCGCTTGCTGACCTCGACGGTATCGGAGGGCGCCAAACGGCAGGAGAAGGGGGCAACGGCGAGGCCCGCCGAGACGGCCGCGTTGACCGCAGTTGACACGCCGACGAACACTTCCACCCAGGAAACGCCGACCGCATCAAGTGCACGGGTGGCGATATCCCGTACGCCGCACAATGGCGCAAGGGCTGCCAACCGTAACGGTTCGCCCGGCACACGCTGAAAGCCGGGCGCTGCAAACCAGCCGAAATGTTCCGGTCCAAGGGTTTCGCCGTCGCGCCGGTCTTCGTCGCGCCTTATGATTACGGCATCCAGTTCACCACGGTCGAAGGCCTCTAGCAGGTTTCGCGATGTTTCTAGCCGCACCTCGATGCACAGCCCCGGATCGTGGGCGTAGAGGCGCGCCAGCAATGTGGGGACTTCCGGCCCGGCGACATGGGCGGCGATGCCGAGGCCGAACCGGCGGCGCGTTGATGAAAGCCCGGCAATGGCCCGATCATGGGCGGCAAGGAACTCGCGGGCGCCCTGGATGAAGACGGCGCCCTGTGCCGAAAGGCGGACCTGCCGCGGCGTGCGCTCGAGCAGCCTGACGCCGAGCCGGTCTTCGAGCCGCTTCAACTTGACGCTGATCGCGCCCTGCGTGCTGCCGAGGAATTCCGCCGCCCGGGTAAAGCTCTGGAAATCGGCAATCGCCACAAAGGCCTGAACAGCGTCCACATCCAGCGTCGTCATCGAAATCATCCGATTTTGTTATCTCTGAAATACATAAGCATCCAATTCAGTTGTGATCAAGGTCCGGTTATGGTGCCGCGAACCCAAGCGAGATCAACTTCGACGGGCACCGTGGAAGGCCGGCAACGGAAATCCGCGATGCTCGCCATGGCATCGAAAGTCTACGAAAATGAACCAACCGATAACCCGCCGCAGCGCGCTGGCATTGGCAGCCGTCTGCCTTTCCTCGCTGATGTTCGGTCTTGAGATTTCAAGCATCCCGGCGATCCTGCCGACGCTGGAGCAGGTGCTCGGCGCAGATTTCAAACAGTTGCAATGGGTCATGAACGCCTACACCATTGCGGTGACGGCAGTCCTGATGGCGGCCGGCACTTTGGCCGATCGCTACGGCCGCAAGCGCATATTCGTCGCCGGCGTCGTCGCATTCGGCATCGCATCGCTGATTTGCGGACTGACAGAGGACGTATCGGTATTGATCGTCGCCCGGTTCATCCAGGGCATGGCCGGGGGCGTTATGCTCATTTGCCAGATCGCCGTGCTTTCGCACCAATTCCAGTCCGGCCGTCAGCGCGGGATCGCGTTCAGCTGGTGGGGGATCATCTTCGGCATCGGCCTGGGTTTTGGCCCGATCGTCGGTGGCGCGACCGTAGCGCTGATGAGCTGGGAGTGGGTATTCCTCGTTCATGTCGTGCTTTCGGGCGTGACAATGGCGCTGGCGCTCGCCGGCGTCGAGGAATCGCGCGATCCGGGTGCCGAAAGCCTCGACATCGCCGGCATGGTGACCTTGTCGGCCGCCGTCTTCTGCATTGCCTACTTCATCACCCAGGGGCCTGAGCTGGGCTTTTCCAGCCCTGCCGCCTTGTCGATCCTCGGGATTGCCATCGCCAGCCTGATCGCCTTCGTCATCGCTGAAAAGATCAGCACACGGCCGATGTTCGATTTTTCGGTGTTCCGAATCCGCAGTTTCTCTGGAGCGCTGTTCGGGTCGGTGGGCATGAACATCAGCTTCTGGCCGTTCATGATCTATCTGCCGATCTGGTTTCAGGCGGGTCTCGGCTATGACGGCGTAACCGCAAGCATCGCTCTGCTCGCCTACACGCTTCCTCCGCTTATTGTTCCGCCCTTTGCCGAGCGCCTGCTGCTTCACTTCCGTCCCGGCATCGTCATTCCGGCCGGATTGTTCACGATCGGTCTCGGCTTCCTGTTGATGAAAACCGGCAGCAGCGTTGAAAACGCCAGTTGGCTGACGATGCTGCCGGGATGCCTGTTGGCCGGCATTGGCCTTGGCTTCACCAATACCACCGTCACCAATGTCGCGACCGGCGCCGTTGCGGCCGAGCGCGCCGGCATGGCCTCGGGCATCGACACCAGTGCGCGGATGATCTCGCTGGCGATCAACATCGCGCTAATGGGTCTGATTCTGGTCGAAGGCGTGCGGTCTTCGTTGAGCACCGCGCTTTCCGGGCAAATGGCCGGCGCGGAGCAGCGCATGCTCGCCGAGAAAATCTCGGCCGGCGGCATGCTGTCATCGGATTACGGTCTGTCTGATACGGTTATCCAGACGGCGCTGCGGGATGGGTTCGGCTGGGTCATGGCCTACGGCGCGGCTGGCGTCTGGCTGTCTGCTGCCGCAAGCTTGCTGGTCTTCGGATTACGCGCCAAGACGGCGGCACTTACGTGCTCCACAGTGAAGCCGTCATGACGAGCGCAGCTGACCCTTGAGGTCATGGCATTTCATCGAGCCGGAATAGGCCGGCTCGATAGGCTGTCGGTCACGCCTGCCGCGGGTCCAAAATGTTGATGGGGAACGCGCTTTGTGGGTTTCCTACGAAGCCGCTCGCTGGAACGGGCCGGCCGCTGGTACCTGTTATCCGTCCATGCTGATGCAGCACAAGGGCCACGGCGCCAAGTACGGTGTCGTCGCCCCCGAGGAACTTGCCGACGGCGAAGCGGGGCCCTTACATGTCTGCGACCTGGTCGGGCGGGGGAAGCGTGTGCCGGGCGAAGCTGCGCTGCAAAGGCTCGGTGAAGGCGGTGCCAAACACGACGCATCGAATATGTTTGGGATACTTTCCTGCGAAAGCGGTAGTCGGGGAGTCGATAAGACCCCACCGCTCACGGGGTGAAAACCTCGGTGATGCGGCCGAGAGGCCAGACATCGGACAAGGCTTTTTCCAAAACCGCCCTTAACCGCAATAGATCGGCCGTCGCCTCGTCATGCAAGGCCTCCGCCACGATCAATACCGAGGCCGTTTCCGGCCGTATGACGGAACGGCCGCTTTGGCGATTTGACCAGCGGCGGGCATGGGCATGTCCCGCGCGATCCGCGAAAATTACCTCGCCGGCCTCAGGGGTTTCGATGTCACCGGAGAAGGTTTCGTAGACTTCGTTCCCCTCGGCGAGCCGGACTTCAAGATGGCCTTGGATCTTGGCCGTATCGAAGATGGCAACAGGGATGGCGAAGGCTATGGAAACGGCGTTGCAGAGATCGACAAGGGGATGGATCGTGGGAAGGCTCTGTTCCTTTCGGAAGCGGCGAAGCAGCGCCTCTGCGGCGCACCTATACTGCGTCGGCTTCAACCCCATTTTTGCAAAGGTGCGGCGCCATGCCTGGATTTCTGGAAAATCGCCTTCCGATCTGCTTGCGAGCCTTTCATGTGCTATGCGGCTGAAATCCTGCAATGGCCGGGAAACGTCGGCATCGGGGCTGATATCGTCGAAAAGCATTGCCTGTGTCGCCAGTTCTTCAAAGCGGCGTTTGATGGGGTAGGAATAACCGAATGTCAGCAAGATCGCGCCCTTCGTGGTGTGGATTGCTGTTGGTTGCAGCTCAAGCCCACCGCGGTCTTGAACAAAATTGCGGACTGCACCTTTCATCTGCTGATGTTGCTTTGTTGGCCGCAAGCTCCGTCAGGGCTCTCAATGGAAAGGGATTGGCGGAAACCCTACCCCCGCGCTCCAGGCGCCTCATGACGGGGCTGCCTTAGGAAGAGCCGGGGCTTTTGATTTCTACAGCGTGGCGCCTGGCGATATCGGTGCAAAAGCGGTGGTTTTTATTTCCACGAGGCCGCCATCCGGATTGAGATCGGCAACGGCCAGCTCGACACAAGCCGGATAAGGTGCGGGCAAGAATTCGTCCCGGACTGCTGCAATCGCCGCCAGTTGGTCGGCCTTGCCCAAAGCCAGCCGATCGCTGCCGAACACATGAAA
Source organism: Hyphomicrobiales bacterium (assembly GCA_900472175.1). Lineage (GTDB taxonomy): Bacteria > Pseudomonadota > Alphaproteobacteria > Rhizobiales > Rhizobiaceae > Pararhizobium. Next base: position 6,352 of record UCHD01000018.1, read on the forward strand.
CATCTGCAGCTCCACAATCTGGTCCATGCGGGCCTGGCATGCTCCCAGAAGCTGGTCGATCAGCGTGAAGACGCGGCGCAACTCGCCCTTAAAACCTTCTGCGTCCATCGGTGTCGAGTGGTCATTGCAGGCGACGATGCCGGACAGAAAGACGAAATCGCCGGCGCGGCGCGCAGGGGCATAGTGAAACTGCGCAACGTCGTCTTCCAGTACCGCAGGCACGGCGACCTTTCCGCCAGGCGCTGCATAGTCGTGAAAAGAGTACGCGGACTGATTTTCAATCATGTTTCCAGATATCTCGCTGTATTTGCTTCAGTTGGGAGCGCGGCCAGCGCAGGATCGATGAGAGCCACCAGATCGGCTCTTGTCGCTCCGTCTCGCGCTTGCATCGAAATGCCCTGCATGACGGCGCTGTAGTAGTTGGCCAGAACGTGAATGTCGCTCGAATGGGGAAGGTCTCCGTCTGCCTTGGCGCGGACAAGGCGGTGGCGGATTCGCATTTCGGTATCCTTGCGTATGCCTTTCAAAAGTTTGCGGAGCGGCTCTACTTCGGTCTGGCAATTAACCACGCCGAGGATCAGCAGGCAGCCGCCGGATTGTGGCGCGGCGATTGCGGTGTCGATACTGCCTGCAAGCATGGCGCCAATCGCCGCGCGCAGGTTTCCACTTCCCTCGAGCGCGCGCACGGCGTGAGACCCGGCGGTTGCGACGTATAGATCCACCGCCTCGCGAAAGGCTGCCTCTTTGGAGCCGAAGGCTGAGTAGAAGCTTGGCGGGGTAATCCCCACCGCTGCTGTCAAATCGTTAAGCTGAGCGCCTTCGTATCCCTTCGCCCAGAACACTTCCATGATGCGCTGAAGTGCGTAATCGCGGTCAAAACCGCGCGGCCGGCCCCGGATTGCCATAACAGCCCTTTCTGTAGTCATGTTTATATAAATCTCTTGCCCGCGATGAACAAGCTGGCCAGAGAATTATATAATCAAAATTATAGAATATAATTCACGAAATTGGATCGCCCCACTGCCCGGAGGACAGAGCACTCGTGCACGGCGACTTCGGATCCAACAACGTCCTGGCTGACGGAACGGTGACAACCGGGGTTATCGACTGGGGCGAGGCGATGTTCGGCGATCCGCGCTACGACATCGCCAATATCTTCTTGGCGTCCCTGGCTGGCGCGCATGAAGGCGCAGGCCAGCCATTTCGAGCGAAGACCGCGTTGGATGGCGGCCAATGCCAGCGCTCTTACTTGCTACCAAGTGCGGATCGGCTTGCAACAGGTCTATGAAACAGCACTGCAAGGCGATGAGCAGGACATGCACTGGGCGATGGCGCGTTGCGCTGCGATCGCCGGTGGCTGATCCGGGCGCAGGTCGCCGACAAGCGCCGGCGCGCCGGTTTAGATCGCAAGCGAGAAGTGGTTTTCGGCCGCCTTGACGATTGTGCTCTGGTCCTTTGCCGCCATGCGGCGAACGGCATCTACTGCGCCTGGATCGATCCGCGAGGCAGCGTCGGAGAAGCGGCGCTCGGGGTCGGGCACAGCTGAAAGCAGCAGCTTCGTATAGGGATGCTGCGGATTGTCGATCACCGCGCTGCAAGCGCCCCATTCGACGATCTGGCCGCTATACATGACCGCGATGTCCTCCGCCACGTAGCGGGCGGTGGCGATGTCGTGGGTGATGTAGAGCAGGCCGAGATTGCGCTCCGTCTTCATCTCGTTCAGCAGGTTCAAGACGCCGAGGCGCACCGATACGTCCAGCATCGAGGTCGGCTCGTCGGCGACGAGGATCTGTGGCCTAGCCGAAAGCGCACGGGCGATATTGACGCGCTGGCGCTGGCCGCCGGAAAGCTCGTGCGGATATTTCGGCGCGACCAGCGCCGGGTCGAGCTTGACGCCCGCAAGCTGCTCTTCGACCGCCGCATCAAGCTCTGTCGAGCGAATATCCGGGCGATGCAGGCGCAGGGTACGCTTCAGGTGATAGGCGATGGTGTGCGCAGGATTGAGCGAGGCGAAGGGATCCTGGAAAATCATCTGCACGGCCTGCCGGTAGGCGGCAAGATCGCGGCCGCGCCGCGCCGCCGTCGGCTCGCCCTTGAACAGGACCTGGCCGCGTGACGGCAGGTATTCGAGCATGGCCATGCGGGCGCATGTCGTCTTGCCGCTGCCCGATTCCCCGACGAGGGCAAGCGCCCGCCCGCTATGGAGCGAGAAATTGACGGCGCGCGCGGCGTGCACCCCGCCTGCCGGACTGCCGAAGACCTTGCTGACATTGTCAAAACGCAGAAGCGGGGCGTTCATCCGAGCACACCTCCCTTGAGTGAGGGGAACGAGGCCCAGAGCCTCTTCGTATAATCGTGTTGCGGCGCACGGAAGATCGCTTCCGACGGCCCTTGCTCCACCATCTTGCCCGACAACATCACACCGATGCGATCGCAGAACTGCACCATCAGGCCAAGGTCGTGGGTGATGAAGAGAACGGAGAAACCGCGCTGGCGCCGCAGTTCGTCGATGCGCTGAAGGATCTCGCGCTGCACGACGACGTCAAGCGCTGTCGTCGGCTCGTCCATGACGACGAGCTTCGGATCAAGCGCCAGGCAGATGGCAATGACAATGCGCTGGCGCATGCCGCCAGAGAACTGGTGCGGATAATCGCGCATGCGCTCCGGCTTGATGTCGACAAGCTTCAGCATCTCGGCGGTGCGGTCGCGCGCCTCGTTGCGCGTGCAGCCCGTATGGGTGCGCAGCACGTCATAGAACTGCTCTTCAATACGTAGCACGGGGTTCAGCGAGTTCATGGCGCTCTGAAACACCATCGCCACCTCCCGCCAGCGGAAATCGGCAAGGTCCTTGCGGTTAAGGCCGAGCACATCGCGACCGGCAAGGCGGATCTGGCTGCCCTTGCGGATCAGTGCCGGCGGGGCATGCAGCCGGCTGACGGCAAAGGCAATTGTGCTCTTGCCGCAGCCCGATTCGCCCGCGAGCCCGAAGACCTCGCCCGGCGCGACGTCGAAGGAGACATCGTCCACCGCGCGGAAATCCGTCTCTGCGCCAATATAGTCGATCGTCAGATTGCTGACGGAAAGCAGAGCATTACTCACAGGCGTCCTTCCCCGGATTTGACAAGGCTTGTCCAGCGGGCGAGACGCCCGCCGGTGCGCAGCCGCGGATTGGCGATCTCGTCCACCGCGAAATTGAGCAGCGACAGGCCGATGCCAAGCAGCGCCAGCGCCAGGCATGGCGCGAGGATATCCCACCAGGCGCCGACCGATAGCGCCGAGGCCTTCTGGGCGTTGTAGAGCATGGTGCCCCAGGAGATCACGTTCGGATCACCGAGCCCCAGGAATTCCAGCGTTGCCTCGGTGATGACCGCGAAGATGACGCTGCCGATGAAATTGATGCCGACGATGGAAAAGACATTCGGAAGGATTTCGAACGCCATGATGCGCCATTGCGGCTCGCCCATCATCTCGGCGGCTTTCACAAAATCGCGCTGCTTGACGGAGAGCGTTTCGGCCCGCGTGACACGCGCTCCCCAGGCCCAGGAGGTCAGACCGAGGATGAGCGCGATGACCATCGGCCCCGCCTGTCCGACGAAGGAGGCGATGACGAGCAGCAACGGCAGGTTCGGCACGACCAGCACCATATTGGTGAAAAAGCTGATCACCTCGTCCGTCTTGCCGCCGCGATAGCCGGCGACGATGCCGAGTGTCGTGCCGACAACCGTGATGAGAAGCCCGGCGGCAAAACCCACGGCAAGCGAGGTCTGCGCGCCGTAGATCAGACGTGCCCAAACGTCCTGCCCGAGGCGGGTCGTGCCGAGAATGTGATCGGCCGAAGGTGGCTGGTGCGGGCGGCCGGTGCGGGCAGCGGGGTTATACTCCGTCAAGAGCGGCGCGGCGAGCGCGACCAGCACGATGAGGAGCACGATGGCAAGGCCGATAAATGCCTTGCGATTGCGGCGAAGGCCGATCCAGAGCTGGCCCATCTCAGCCACTCCTCTTTAGACGCGGGTCAAGCAGCACATAGCTGACATCGACGATGAAATTGGAGACCAGCATGGCGGCGGTCATGACGAGGAGCTGGCCTTGGATGACCGGATAGTCGCGGGCAAGGATCGCCTGGTAGAGCGTGTTCCCGAGGCCGGGATAGTTGAACACTACCTCCGTCACCAGCGAGCCGCCGAGCACGGTGCCAAGCGCGATGGCAAGGCTCGAGACTGTCGGCAGCAGCGCGTTGCGTGCCGCATACCAGACCATGACGCGCCGGTCGGAAAGCCCCTTGGCGCGGGCCATCACCACATAATCCTGCCCAAGCAGGTTGATCATGTTGTTACGCATGGTCACGGTGAAGCCGCCGGTCAACACAAAGCAGAGCGTGATGAGCGGCAAGATGGCGTGGTGGGCGACGCTGGCGAAGAAGGCGAGGCTGAAGGAGGGGTCGAGCGCCGGGTCATGCGCATAACCGGTGGGGAACCATCCGAGCGTAAAGCCGAAGACGAACAGCGCGACGAGCGACGTGACGACCGCTGGAATGGACGTGGCAAAAATCGCCGAAACCGAGAGCACCACGTCGAGACGGCTGCCGCGGCGCCAGGCCGCCACCATGCCGAGGAAGCTGCCGAGCACGAAACTGACAAGCGTCGCCGTGCCGACCAGGCCGACCGTCCACAGCAGTGCCCGCCCGAGCAGATCCGTTACCGGCAGCGGGAAATATTTCACAGAGACACCGAGGTCGCCCGTGAAAATGGAAGAAAGATAGGTGAGGTACTGCTTCCAGAGCGGCCCATCGACGAAACCGAACGTAAGCTTCAGGGCTTCCAGGCTTTCCGGCGGCAATTCCGAGGCAGCCGAGGAAAACATCAGCGCCACCGGATCGCCGGGCATCAGGCGGGGAAGGAAGAAATTGATCGTTGCCGCAGCAACGAAGGCAGCCAGATAGAACAGGATGCGGCGGAGCAGAAAGGGCATTGTTTGGAACTGGCGGGGCCTGTTACGGTCCCCGCCTCCTCTATAAGTGGATCACTGGACCGGCTGGAGAGCCAGAAGGTTCAGCAGACGCGCACGGTTATTCTTGGTGATCGACGGGTTGGCGAAAGGATTTTCTTTCGTCGACCAGCCTGTGAACCGGGCCGTGTTGTACTGGTACCAGTTCGGATTGTTGAACACCGGCATCAGCGGCAGGTTCTCCGCAACGATGCGCTGCGCCGTGTTCATGATTTCCTTCTGCTTTCCGGCATCGGCCGTGTGAGTGAACTCACCGATCAGCTTTTCAACATCCGCATTGAACCAGCGCTGCGAGGTGAAGCGCGTCTTGCCTTTGTCGGCCTCGGTGAAGGCGCGCTTGTAGGCGTAGTAGGGTGAGGCGGAGGCCGGAAGGCTGTTGATGGCAGCATCAAACTTGCCGGAAATCAGATTCTGGCTCCAGACGGCCTCTTCCGGCGTCTCGATCTTCGCATCGATGCCGACCGCCTTCATGTTGTCGATCGCGATGTTGACTGTGTCGATCCAGTCGGTCCAGCTCGACGGCACGATAACCGAAAAGGCGATCTTGGTGCCATCCGGATTGTCGCGCATGCCATCGCCGTCCTTGTCGACGTAACCTGCCTCGTCAAGCAGGGCTGTGGCTGCCGCCTCGTCATAGGTCGCAAACTTGCCGAGATCGGCCGTCACCGACGGATCGGCCCAGGCCTTGTAAAGCTCACCCATCAGGCCCGGGTCCTGATTCAGCGTCGGATAGCCGTAGCCGGCGATATCGACCATGCCCTGCCGATCCAGCGCCATGGATACCGCCTGGCGGAACTTCAGGTCGGAAAAGGCCTTGCGGTTGTCGGCATTGGCACTCTCCTGGTTGAAGACGAACGCCACCATGCTGCTCGGCGAATACCAGTAGTGAAAATGCTCCGGGTTCTTGGCGATATAGACTTTCTCAATGTCAGGAATGAAGGAGACGCCCCAGTCGAGCGTGCCATCCACCGTCGCAGTCAGGATCTGGTTGTTGTCGGCCAGCTGCGGAAAGCGCATGCAACCGACCTTGAGGGTCGCTGCGTCCCAATAGTTCGGGTTGCGGCATTGGTCATAGGTCTGGCCAGTGAAACGGGCAATCTCCGTCATCGGGCCGCTGCCGACCGGCGTCTCGTTCGAGAAAGTGACGGGATCGGCAATGTCCTTCCAGGCGTGCGCAGGCACGATCGGGATCTGCACCAGCGTCTCGGCGGCAATCGAGGTCGGCTGCTTCATGGTGAAGCGCACGGTTTGCGGATCGACGACTTCGACACCATCGATCTGCGTCCAGATGCTAACGAAATCGAGCGCGGGGAATTTTTTGACGAGATCGAAGCTGAACTTCACGTCCTCGGCAGTCAACGGCTGGCCATCGGACCATTTCAGGTTGGCGCGCAGCTTGAATTCGACGTTCTTCAGGTCGTCAGCGAGCTTGAAGCTCTCGGCAAGACGGAAGACCGGCTTGTTGCTGTCGAATTGGTTGAAGACGACCAGCGGCTCATAAATGAAGTCAAGCGTGCTCTGGCGCGCGGAGGTCTGGTTGAAGGGGTTGAAGTTGCGCACCCACGTCGTCGCGGGTTCGATATTCACGGTCAGGACGGTTTCGGCGGCCGCAGGCGCTGCGCCGAGCATGAGGGCCGCAACGGCCGTCAGGGTATGGAATTTCATTTCACTCACTCCTCTCTTGTTCTGTCAGATTTCGGCCGGCGCAACATGCCTTCGTAGACACCCTTGTCCTCCGCAGGGATCGGAGTTGCGCCGACCGTACGTGCATAAAAATCTACCGGCCCGGCATCGCCGATCACCGCATAGGCATAACCATCCGCCTTCAGTGCCGACAGTGCGGCTGCAAGCAGCGCCACGCCAACACCCCTGCCGCGCGCATCCGGATGCACGCCCGTCGGGCCGAAAAAGCCACGCGCCACGATGTCATGGCAGGCAAAGCCGATGAGTTGTCCTTCCGACACCGCAATGAGACACGCGGCCGGACGGCGCGAAAAGGCGACAGTCACCTCGCTCGCCCAGTTGTCGGAAAAGTTTTCGCGCACCCAATCGACGACGAGAGCCATTTCCGGCGCCAGCGCCGCACGGATCGCGACGCCCGCAACCGGTGGCAGCCCGGCAAGCGCCTTGAACTTTTGGGAATGGAGGTTGACGAGAAGATCGGGCATCGCTTCGCTCTCCGTCAGGCCCAGTGGCCATAGAGGTTCGGCATCAGCGCCGCATTGACGATAAAGCGGTCCCAGTCCTTCTGTGCCCACGGCGTCCAGGCGGTCTCGGCTATGGCCGAGAGGCGTGGGAAGACGAGGCGATCGAAGACCCCACGATCGGCCATGGATTCATTCCAGATACAGGCCTGAATGCCCTTGAAATGCGTGAGCTGCTCCACTGTCCAACCTTGGACCGGATCGAAATCGTAAGTGTCGCGCGCCGAAGGGGAGCCGGCCCATCCCGCGCCGGGCTCGTTCCAGTCGGCGGATTGGGCCATGTCGAGATAGTAGGCCTGCCCCGGAGACACGACCATGTCATAGCCCGCCTCAGCAAGACGGGCGCTCACCGGCACGTCGCGCCAGCCGATCAGGTACGATGATCCCTTGTCAAGCACGTCACCATACGCCGCCTCCTGCCAGCCGCCGGTCACGCAGCCGAGCGCCCGCACGCTTTCGTGCACCTGCCGCAGGAAGGCGGCCTGCAGCACGGCAGTCGGCGCATCCTCGATGTCATCGGCGCCGTTGTGGTTGGTCTCAATATTGTTTTGCTGCGCATGGCTCCTGGCCGCATCTTCGCCGGCAAGACTGGTGAGCATGGCGAGTGCCATCGGCGAACCAGACCAGGCCCCGAGAGGCACTTCATCGGCGCCGACATGCAGGATGCCGGCCGGAAAGAGCCCGGCGAGTTCCCGCATCACCGTCTCCATGAAGGCGATCGCCTTCGGCTGGGCGGGGTTGAGGCAATTGTTCGGCATGCCCTGCACGGAGGCATATTCGCCGGTCTCATCGGGGTCACGCAGTTCCGGCAGCGCCTGAAGTAGGGCAAAGCTGTGGCCGGGCACATCGATTTCCGGGATGACCGCAATGGCATAGCGGCCGGCAAGCGCCACGATCTCGCGCACTTCGGCCTGCGTGTAGTAACCGCCGGTGGCGAAAGGTCCGGACCCGAAGAGCGGCGGCACGGACAGGCCATGCCCACGCCAGGCGGCCTTTTCCGTCAGATGCGGATAGGCAATGATCTCGATGCGCCAAGCCTCATCGTCGGTGAGATGCCAGTGGAAGCGGTTGAGCTTGTTCCAGGCAAGCACCGCAAGAAACTGCTTGACCTCCGCGCCCGCGTAGAACTGGCGCGCCACGTCGAGATGGCAGCCACGAAAGTCCATGCGCGGAGCATCCTCGATCGTGCCCGCTACGGGGAAGAGGAAGGTCGCCGGCTGGCGCCGCGCGCCGCGGAGAATTTGACCGAGGGTGATGAGGCCGTAAAGGAAGCCCGCAGACGCGGCGGCAGTGACCAGCACACCATCGGCTGCAAAGTCGAGGCGATAGGCCTCCGCTTCACCTGCCCGTTCGGCAAAACGCACTGTCAAACCGCCCTGGTGCGCGTCCCGTACCAACCCTTCGCCGGGAAAAAGCCGCGCCGTGATGTCCGCGAAGGCGTCGGCCGCCTCCACCGCTGCTGCAGATCCAGTGCCAAGGGCAAGCCCGTGCGGCACCTGCCCACCGGCGATACCCCGGACGTCCTTCGGCCAGGGAAGGATGGACAGCGGCTCTAGCGGATTGAATGGGACCGGCGCGCGGGCAGTGCCGCGGCGCGGTGCATTGTCCGCGGTCGTGGAGATGGTTGGCAGCACGCGCGCCGGCAGGATCGTTCCTTCGGCGGTGACCACATAGGCATTGCGCGCGCCGTCGCTCCAGTGGCGCAATGGATAGGAGAGTTGGCGGCTGCTCGCCTCCCAGGTTGCGCCAGGCGACAGCACGAAGCCATCCGGGGGCGCTATTGTGCTGTGGTTGGAAAAGCGCCGCACCAGCCGTCCGTTCTGAATTTCCGCCGTCGCCTGCAATCGGGCCGGGCCGCTGAAGCAAAGCACGAAATCCGCCAGCGGCGTCGCGCCGAGATTGGTCAGCCGCACCGTATAGAGCGGCGCCTCTTCGCCGGCGGGCGGCGTCCAGAACGTTTCGAAAAGCATGGAACGGTGGGGCTCGGAAGGCACAGTCATCGGGTCTTTCCTTTGATCGTCAAACAGGTCACGCGGCTGCGGCCGGCTTCAGCACGGGCGGATCCACAACCCGCAGGTAAAGGGGAGGAATTCAGCACGGCGGCGTGGGGGGAGGGCTGGGGAGACCGGCCGGAAACCCGCATGGAGAGGGATAAGCGATTTCAACGGGCGAGAACCCCAATCTCGACGGCAGCGTGCGATGGGATACTTGCCTTGGAAGCAAGTGAGGCCGAAGGAATGGGCATGTCCGTCTGCTCCGAAAAGGGCCAATCGCGCACTGTCCATCCACGGGCAGCTGGCGTATGCCGCGCCGCGCGCCTTGCTGAACTGAATACCGCCATGCCCTAAACCTGTATGTTCCCGTTTATAGTTCACCGCTGAGTGGTGTAATTTATTTTCCAAATAATGCGTATAATTCCCTTGCGGTCAATATATTTTTCTCCATTAGTACTTCAATATGAAATGAGATTTCTTTATTAGTGGTTTTTGATGCAAAATTTTCACGGCGAACTTAATGGCCTGATAGCCGGCTCGGCCCTGCTTGCTGCGAATCCTGCTTGAATATCAAGCATCTTGAAGATGCAGGCGCGAGCGGGAGCTGTTTCAAGCGTGAAGCGCGCCGGACAAGCTGTGAAAATAGCCGGCGCCAAAGGTGATGCGAATTTCATACGTGCGGTGCTGCGTTTCAATGTATCGACATGCCCGCCTTAAGATCGAAGGCGGCATGTTCGAATTTGGTGCGCGCGTTATCGGTGCTGAATCGGATAGCGCCAGCTTGGCAATGCGATTTTGGAGGATGGTTGAGCTCTGCGGGCAGCCATGTCTCCGGCCGGCCAGGTCACGTTGCTTGCAGCTCAACGTTTGATGGATAATTCGGCTGACGTGAGCCCCCGACTATCCGCTGCAAGAACCACCGCCTTTCATCCTAAATCTTCGCCCATGCGGTCTAGCTGTATTTCCGGTTCCTTTTGAGTCTGTGTTTGGTTGAAGAAATGCTGCTGCAGCGCGGCATTGTCGTGTCGGACGAAATGATCCGGCGATAGGGGCGTAAAATCGGGATGGCGTGTACCAGGCAGTTACGCAGAAAGAGGCCTCGAAATGTCACAGCTCCCGCAGAAGGCGGGTCCTTGTTAAGTTGGTTGCACGTCACAATCGGTTTTGATAGATAAAACTGATTGCGATCTGCAAGCGGACTGCAGCGCCGGAATATTCGGGAATGGCCGATGGAGCTGATGATGGGCTATGAAATTATACATAAGACGCTCGTGTTCGAGCGATATTGCGAGGCTCCGGTGAAGCGGGTGTTTGCGGCGTTCGCGGATCCAGTGATCCGCGCAGGCTGGAGTGCGCCATCCGACGCCGCCGCATTCATCTATGATGAGGCCGACTTTCGCGAGGGAGGCGAGGACTGGTTCCGCTGTGGTCCAAAAGACAATCCGCAATATACCGGCCGCACGACCTACATATCGATTGTTCCCGGTGAACTGGTGGTCAGCAGCGAGATCGTCGAAGCCGGCGGGCGAAAGCTCATGTCGAGCCTGATTACAACGGAATTGGAAGCTGATGGCAACGCGACAAGAGTCAAGATGACTGTGCAAGTGACTTCCTTTCGGGGCGGCCAGATGCTTGTCGGCACCGAGATCGGTAACAATGCTGCTCTGGACAATCTGGTCGAGCATATGGCAACACCCCTGAGCCCCAAGAACATGCGGTGAAAGAAAGTTCTCCGGCGCGGAGCCATTGGGAGGGCTGTTTGGAGAGGCCAATTCAAGGCGCGAACGCGGCAACGTACGGATCAACTGCTGCGGCGGCCGATGCCGCCCGTCTGATAGTCCGCCTTGGGTCACCATGATTGACGCTGCTCTGTGAAGGAGGGAGCGGTACCCAGATAACAATCGGCTAAACTTGAGTGTGAAAATGCAGTATTTTTACGCTTTATTTAATGGAGGCCTTTGTTATCATACACCCCAAGTTGAGGGGAGTGCTGATGTCGGAGCCGTCTCACCATAGCCTTGCCGATCCGCAGCCGCTTTCACGCCGGCGGGCGGAGTTTTTCACGTTTGTTGCCCTCGCGTTCGGCATATGGCCGATCATTGCCGTCGCCATTGTCGGCAGCTACGGGTTTTCCGTTTGGATGTGGCAGATCGTTTTCGGTCCGCCAGGCCCTCCTGGACATTGAGGCGGCGATGGAACCCGGATCTATTTCCCGTCGCGGCCTGTTCCTTGGCTCCTCTTCCAAAAGGGCCAATCGAATTTGTCCGCCCGGCGTATCGGATCGTGGCCTTTCCGCCTGCACAGGCTGCAATCTCTGCGCCGAGCACTGTCCCACCGGGATAATCGTCCTGGTCGATCGCCTGCCGTCGGTCGATTTCTCCCTGGGGGAATGTACCTTTTGCGGCGCGTGCAGGACGGCCTGCCCAGAGCCGGTCTTCGAGCCAGTCTTCCGCTTCTCTCATGTTGCAGCAATTGCAGATGGGTGTCTGGCGAAACAGGATGTTGCCTGCCAGTCATGCGGTGAAAGCTGTCCCGAACAGGCCATCCGGTTCCAGCCGCGTCTCGGCGGGCCGTTTGTTCCGGCGCTTAACGAGCAGATTTGCAATGGTTGCGGCGCCTGCATGCAGGTCTGTCCAGTCGGCGCGATCGGAACGAAGCCGCTTGAAACGGAGCTGGCCCATGCCTGAACCGATCGGGGCATATCACATTTCAAGCGCGATCATCGCGACGCTGCCTGCAAAAACGGACGGCGTTCTTGCCGTGCTGGCTGAGATGGAGAACGTGGAGATCCACGGTCATGCGCAGGGGAAGATCGTCATCGTCATCGAGGGTACGAGCACGGGGATGATGGGACAATGCTTGTCGGCTATGTCACTTCTCGAGGGGGTGATCGCGGCCAGCATGGTTTTCGAACATGTCGAAACGGGAGAGGCGCAGAACGATGACCGGAGAACTGACGCGGCGTGAAATTCTCAAGGCCCATGCCGCCGGCATTGCCGCTGCCACGGCAGGCATAGCGCTTCCCGCTGCCGCACAGCCGGTGCCTGGCGGCGTCAGTGCGCTGGAGATCAAATGGTCGAAGGCGCCGTGCCGTTTCTGCGGAACCGGATGCGGTGTCATGGTTGGCGTCAAGCAAGGCCAGGTGGTGGCCACCCACGGCGACATGCAGGCGGAGGTCAACCGCGGCCTGAACTGCATCAAAGGCTATTTTCTTTCCAAGATCATGTATGGCGAGGACCGATTGAAGACCCCGCTTCTGCGCAAGCGCGGCGGCGTCTACGCCAAGGATGGCGAGTTCACGCCGGTGAGCTGGGACGAGGCTTTCGACGTGATGGCCGAACAATGCAAGAAGGTGCTGAAAGACAAGGGGCCGACGGCTGTCGGCATGTTCGGATCCGGGCAGTGGACGATCTTTGAAGGCTATGCCGCCACGAAGCTGATGCGCGCCGGACTTCGCTCCAACAATCTCGATCCAAACGCGCGCCATTGCATGGCGTCGGCGGCTTACGCCTTCATGCGGACTTTCGGCATGGACGAGCCGATGGGCTGTTATGACGATTTCGAGAATGCCGATGCCTTCGTGCTTTGGGGCTCGAACATGGCGGAGATGCATCCGATCTTATGGACGCGCATTGCGGATCGCCGCCTCGGACAGCCGCATGTGCGCGTCGCGGTGCTGTCGACCTTCACCCACCGCAGCATGGATCTTGCCGATATTCCCGTCGTCTTCAAGCCGGGCACGGACCTTGTGATTCTTAACTACATCGCAAACCACATCATCCAGACCGGACGCGTCAACGAGGCCTTTGTCCAGCAGCACACCAAATTTGCCCGCGGTGTGACCGATATCGGCTACGGCCTGCGGCCCGACAATCCCGTGGAGATGAATGCCGCCAATTCGGCCGATCCGGCCAAGACGGAGCCGATGGATTTTGCTGCATTCAAGGAATTCGTCGCCGAATACACGCTGAAAAAGACCGCCGAGATGACTGGCGTCGATCCGGCATTTCTCGAGCAGCTGGCCGAGCTCTACGCCGATCCCGGCCGCAAGGTCATGTCGCTTTGGACCATGGGGTTCAATCAGCATGTCCGCGGCGTCTGGGCCAACCAGATGGTCTACAACCTGCATCTGCTGACGGGGAAAATCTCCGAGCCGGGCAACAGTCCCTTTTCACTGACCGGCCAGCCTTCGGCTTGCGGCACGGCGCGCGAGGTTGGCACGTTTGCCCACCGCCTGCCGGCAGACATGGTCGTGACCAATCCCGAACATCGCAAACATGCGGAGGAAATCTGGCATATCCCCCACGGCATCATTCCCGAGAAACCCGGCTATCATGCCGTCCAGCAGGATCGCATGCTCAAGGACGGCAAGCTCAATTTCTACTGGGTGCAGGTCAACAACAACGTCCAGGCCGGGCCGAACACCAGCAACGAGACCTATCAGGGCTATCGTAATCCGGATAATTTCATTGTCGTTTCCGATGCCTATCCGACAATAACCGCGATGAGTGCCGACCTCATTCTTCCTGCAGCCATGTGGGTGGAAAAGGAAGGTGCCTACGGCAACGCCGAACGCAGGACGCATGTCTGGCATCAGCTCGTGCAGGCTCCCGGCGAGGCGCGCTCCGATCTCTGGCAGATGATGGAGTTTTCGAAACGCTTCACCACGGACGAGGTCTGGCCGCCCGAAACGCTGGATGCCAATCCGGCCTATCGCGGCAAGACGCTTTTCGACGTGCTGTTCCGCAATGGCGAAGTCGATAAGTTTCCACTCAGCGACGTCAATGGCGAGTACGACAACAACGAGGCCAAGGCGTCCGGGTTTTATATCCAGAAAGGCCTGTTCGAGGAATACGCTACATTCGGGCGCGGCCACGGTCATGATCTAGCACCCTATGATCTCTATCACGAGGTGCGCGGGTTGCGCTGGCCCGTTGTCAATGGCCAGGAGACGCGGTGGCGCTACCGGGAGGGCTACGACCCCTATGTCAAGCCCGGCGAAGGCGTAAAATTCTATGGGCAGCCGGACGGGAAGGCGGTCATTCTCGCCGTCCCCTATGAGCCGCCGGCAGAATCGCCCGACGAGGAGTTCGATTTCTGGCTGGTCACGGGCCGGGTGCTCGAACACTGGCATTCCGGCTCGATGACCATGCGGGTGCCGGAGCTTTACAAGGCGTTTCCGGGTGCGCGCTGCTTCATGAATGCGGATGATGCCCGCAAGCGGGGCATCAACCAGGGCGCCGAGGTCCGCATCGTCTCGCGCCGTGGCGAAATTCGGTCCCGCATCGATATCCGTGGCCGCAATCGCATGCCGCCGGGCGTCATCTTCGTCCCATGGTTCGACGCCAGCCAATTGATCAACAAGGTTACTCTCGACGCCACCGATCCCATCTCCAAACAGACGGATTATAAAAAATGCGCGGTCAAGATTCTCCCCGTCGCCATTTGAGGCGGCCTGAATGGATAGTCATGCTGATTGGGTTGTTGCTGTTTGCAACAACGGCTGCGATCGCCCAGGTGGTGACGCGGACGGTACCGCAGCTTGAAGGCCCGACGCCCGCGATGGAAACAGGCGCCGCTGCGATCTTGCCGAAATGGATCGTCGACGATCAGCGCAAGATGCGCGCCTATCCCGACCAGCCGCCGGTCATTCCGCACTCGATCGAAGGCTACGAGCTTTCCGTCAACGCCAACCGGTGTCTGTCTTGTCATAAGCGCGAGTTCACGCAGGATTCCGGCGCGCCGATGATCAGCGTCACGCATTACATGACACGCGATGGGCAGATGATCGCCGACGTGTCACCGAGGCGGTATTTCTGTACGGCATGCCACGTTCCGCAGGCCAATACCCAACCGCTGGTGCGCAATACCTTCAAGGACATGAGCGAACTGGGATTCAAACCGGCAGGAAGCGAGTGAGGCCATGATCGGATGGATCAAGAAACTTCTCGCTTGGGCCTGGCGGATCATGATCACGCCGGCCGGGACGCTCGGTCTCGGCTTTCTGACATTGGGCGGTTTCATCGGCGGAGTGATGTTCTGGGGCGCGTTCAACACCGCGCTCGAATTGACGAACACCGAAAAGTTCTGCACGTCCTGCCATGAAATGCGCGACAATGTTTACCAGGAGCTGACGCGCACGATCCACTTTTCCAACCGCTCAGGGGTCCGCGCCAGCTGTCCCGATTGTCATGTGCCGCATCAGTGGACGGACAAGATCGCGCGCAAGATGCAGGCTTCCAAGGAAGTTTGGGGTAAAATCTTCGGCACGATCAACACACGTTCCAAGTTTCTCGAACATCGCCTTGAACTGGCGCAGCACGAATGGGCCCGCATGAAAGCCAATGACAGCCTAGAGTGTCGTAACTGTCATTCCTCTGTCGCGATGGATCTTCAGAAGCAAACCCAAAGAGCCGCCGAAATCCATACGCGATATCTCCTTTCAGGAAAGGCGACGTGCATTGATTGTCACAAGGGCATTGCGCACGAACTGCCCAATATGGAGGGGATAGATCCCGGCTGGAAAATGCCCACGGAGCTTGAGGGAAAGAAGATGGCTGGCAACACGCCCATCGACGATCTCAAACGCGCCATGGCAGACGCTCACGCCGAGGTTTTTTGAGGCGCGGCGGTCGCGCATCGGCAGAATGAATTCGGGATCGCGAATTGGCCAGCGCATGAGGCTGGGTGTCAATAGCGGGCAAACCGCAGTGGCATCCCGAAACCGACCGGTCGCGGGAATGCAATCGGCCGGTCTTCAAGATATGTTCATTGCCTGACAAAGCAGGCCACCTGTGCGCTATTTACCCGGTCAGCATTCCGGTGGCTGAGGCGGGATGACGGGCTCTTCGAAGGTGCGCAGCAGCTTGCCCCAGCCCGGATCGTGCATGTGGGCCTGCAGCCCGGCGCGTGCGGCAAGCGCCAGCGCTTCCTCCTGCCCGAAGGTGATTGCCGCCTCGACATCGGCTGTCAGCACCTTACCGCCCTCCATAAGGAGTTTGCCGTCGACGATGACGGTGTCAACATCGCTTCCCAACACCTGATGGACGAGCCGGTGAACCGGCATCCACATGGGCATGAGATGCGGCTTGCGCATGTCAATGATGGCGATGTCTGCCTTCTTGCCGATTTCGAGGGATCCGATCTCATGCTCCATGCCGATGGCGCGGGCGGCATCGATGGTGATCATCTCGAAGATTTTGCCAGGCGGCAGCAAGTAGCGGTCATGGTTGTGGATGAGATGCTGCGTGAACTGGGCCAGCCGCGCGGTCTGCAGCATGTCGAAATGACGGCTGGGTGCGGCGCCGTCGGTGGTGATCGCCACCCGGATGCCCTTGGACATCATTTCCATGATCGGGGTCGAGCGTCCGGGCGGCGCGTGGGTAACGTGTGTGCCGGTTTCGGCAAGAATGTCCATCTCTTCGTGCGAGATGCCCCAGCAGTGCTGGAGGTGGATGTCAGGCCCCAGCAGCGCATTCTCCTTGTCCTGAAAGGCCATGCGAATCTGGCCGGCAAAGGCGTCGGAATGCAGGCGTACACCCCATTTTCGGGCGGTTTCGCGGACGCGGCGCGCCTGATAGCGGTCGTTTTCGGTCAGCTTGACCGCCTGATCCGGAGAGGATGCGTTGGATGGCTCGACCGAAGGAACGATCGTGAAGGGGGTCAGGAAAACCCTGATGCGGCCGTCGGCGGTGCCGTTCAGCGCCTCGATGACAGCTTCGCTGCCCTCGATCATCTCTTCGAAGCCGATATGGCGGCGTTCTGGTTTGCCGCTTTCCCAGCGTGTCACCGGGTGCGGCCAGGGCAGGCCGGAGGGGCCGACGCAGATGATCTCGCGCAGGCCTATTTCGCTATAGGCGCGGGCATGGTTGATGGCGAAGACCGGGTCGTCGGCGCGCGGCATCGAGGTGATGATGCTGGCGCCCGTGGTCACGCCGGCGCGAAGCCGCTCGAGCCCCGACACAAGACCATCGGCATACCAGTAGTCGCGCGTCACGTAATGATAGTAGGTTGGAGTGACGACGCGCATCCACATTGAATTGGTGTCGGCGGCAATGCTGCGGATGAGAGCATGGCCCGCATGGCCATGGGCGTCGATCAGCCCCGGGATGATCAGCTTGCCGCGGCAGTCTATGATCGTCTTGCCGATGTGGCGTGGTTCAAGATCTTCAGAAGTGCCGATATCGACAATTCTGTCGCCGTCGATGGCCAATGCGCCGTCTTCGATGATGCGCCGCTCGCCATCGACCGTGACAATCGTGCCGTGTAGCAGCAGAAAATTTCCCATCCCGTTTCCTCCCGTTTTCAGTAGCCGCCCTCGCCGTCGAAGCGATGGGCGAATTTTGGCTACGATAATTGTCAACAATATCATTGACAATAGAAATAGGTGAAACAATACTCCCTTCTGCCTGAAGGCTTGGCCGTGCAGGCGCGTCAACAATCAATAAGGGGGGAATCATGTCCCGTGTGAAAAGCTTCATCCTTGCCGCGCTGACAGCGGCTGCCATTGCTGCGCCTGCCAGCGCAGAAACTCTTCGCTGGGGCGGACGGGCCGATATCTTCTCGCTTGATCCCTATTCCGTTCCGTCCACATCGAACCTTGCCTTCCTCAATCACATCTACGAGGGCCTGGTACGTTACGATGCGGACTTCAAGATCGAACCGGCGCTGGCCACCGAGTGGAAGCTGGTCGATGACAAACGCTGGCGCTTTACCCTGCGCAAGGGCGTGAAGTTTCACGACGGCGCCGATTTTACGGCCGACGACGTGGTCGCATCTTTCAAGCGGGCTTCTGACGAGACCTCACCGCTGCGCGGCAATATTCCGCTGTTTGCCGGGGTCACCAAAGTCGATGATTATACCGTCGATATCGAAGTGACCGCGCCGACATCGCTGTTCCTCAACGACATCACCAATATCTTCATCTTCGACGCGACATGGCTGAAGGTTAACAACAGCGAGAAGCCGACTGATTTTGCATCCAAGGTCGAGGGCTACACCACACAGCACACCAACGGCACAGGCCCGTTCAAGCTGGAAAGCCGCGTACCGGACAGCAAGACTGTGCTCGTCGTCAATGACGGCTGGTGGGACGAAAAGAAGCATAATCTCGACCGTATCGAGTTCATGCCGATTTCGTCTGCCGCAACGCGCGTTGCCGCCGTTCTCTCCGGTGAAATCGACGTGATCGATTCCGCCCCGATCCAGGATCTTCCGCGCCTGGAATCCTCGCCGGGCATCACGGTCAAGAAGCGCACGGAACTGCGCACAGTATTTGTTGCCTTCAACCGCAAGGAAAAGCTCGAAGACGGCCGCCCGAACCCGTTCAACGACCTGCGCGTACGCGAGGCATTCGAGGCTTCGATCGACCGCGATCTGATCAACAAGAAGGTGATGCGTGGCCTCGCGCGGCCTTCCGGTTCGCTCATCGCTCCGGAAATTTCCGGCTATGCCAAGTCGCTCGATACCTACAGCCCGGCCGATCCGGCCCGCGCACAGCAGTTGCTGGCTGACGCCGGCATGAAGGACCTTGCCTTCACGTACATGTGCATGAACGACGAAAGCATCAATGAAGAGGATATCTGCTCGGGTATCGTCAACATGCTGAAGCGTGGCGGTTTCCAGCCGACGATCGATATTGCTCCGCGTGCCGTCCAGACGCCGAAGCGCACCAACGGCAAGGCCGACGTGTTCAACCTGAGCTGGGCAAACGAGCCGACGCTCGACGCCTATTCGCTGTTGTCGCAGGTCCTTTCGACCCGCAAGGGTTCCACGGGCGTGTCCAACTACGGCAACTGGTCAAATCCGGAAATCGACAAACTGGTCGACCAGGCAGCCCATGAACCGGACAACACAAAGCGTCTGGCCCTTGAAGAAGCGGCCCTGAAGATCGCCAAGGATGAGACCATGCTCATTCCTCTGCATCAGCAGCCGATTGCCTGGGCGATGCTCAGCACCGTCAAGAGCGTCGATTTCCGCGCCGACAACAAGCCACGCCACTGGCACACCATGATGGGTAAATAATCGTCCCACTGACCGTTTTGACAGGAAAGAGCGTTTCATGGCCCATGAGGCGCTCTTTTCATTTGAAATCCAGCCTTTTCAGCCGATCCAGGACATATGATGACATCCGATTCTTTGCGAACGCTGACGCTCGGTCTGCGGCCGGCGGGCCGCACCCTCTTGACTGCACAATGGGTTCTGGCCTGGCGGGATGGTACGCATCACCTCGTGCCGAATGGCGAGATTGTCATGGAGGATGGCGCCGTCATTTTCGCCGGACGCACATTTCCCGGCGAGGTCGCTCGCAGGATCGATTTTGGCGCGGCCCTTGTCAGCCCCGGCTTGATCGACCTTGATGCGCTGTCGGATCTCGATACTTACACGCTGGTTCATGACAACCAGCCCGGATGGGCCAGGGGGCGCATCTGGCCGCGATCCTATGTCGAGCGCGGTCCCTATGAAATGTATAGCGAAGAGGAACTTGCCTTCCAGAAGCGCTTTGCCTTCGGACTTTTGCTGCTGAACGGTATCACCACCGCGGCGCCGGTTGCCTCGCTCTATTACCGTGAATGGGCCGAGACCGTCACCGAGTTCGAGGCGGCTGCGGATGCGGCCGGCGATCTGGGCCTTCGTGTTTTCCTCAGTCCTGCCTACCGCTCCGGCGGCATGGTGCTGGAAGCGCCGGGAAAGATGGTGCCGGTCTTTGATGAGGAGAGAGGGTTGAAAGGCCTGCGCGACGCCGTATCCTTCATCGAGCATCAGCAAGGACGTCACAATGGCCTCATCAATGGCCTGCTGACACCGGACCGTGTGGAAACCTGCACGTTGGAACTGCTCAGGCAGACCATGGCGGCGGCTGGCGACCTGGATTGCCGGGCAAGGCTGCATATGGCTCAGGGACCGCTGGAACTTGAGACCATGCAACGGCTGCACGGCGCGACCGGGCCAGAGTGGATGGCGACCCACGGGCTTTTGAGTGAGCGGCTGATTGCGCCGCATGCCACCTATGCCAGCAGGCGGGATCTGGAGCTTTATGCGGCCCACGGGGTTTCCATCGCCCATTCGCCGCTGGTCTCCGCGCGGATGGGCAGCATGCTGCATTCATTCGCCGCCTGCCGTGAACTCGGTATCAATATCGGCATGGCAACGGATGCGGCGCCGTCCGACATGCTGATGAACCTGCTCATGGGCCTCGTTGCCTGCCGCATCAGCGAGAAGCGGTCCGATGCTGTACTGTCCGCCGGTCTATTCGATGCCGCGACACTGGGCGGCGCGAAGGCGCTCGGCCGGACCGACATCGGCAGGCTTGCGCCGGGCACCCGTGCTGATATCGCCGTCTTCCGTCTCGACGATCCGCATATGACGCCCAGCGTCGACCCGATCACGACGCTGGTCCTCGGCGGCTCCGGCAAGGTGACCCAGGCCGTGTTTGTCGATGGGAGGCTTTCCATGCTGGAGGGAAAGCTGGCCGGTTTTGATATGCACGAGGCCCGCAAACAGGCTCAGGCACAGTTCGAAGGCCTCATCGCCAAATATCCGGATCGCAGCTGGGAGCATCCGCCGGTGCAGGCATTGTTTTCGCCGAGCTACCCCGTGTGGACGGACGCCGGCGGCAAGAATGTTGAGGAAACGGCATTTTAATTGCACAAAATTGTCTACAATTACGTTGACAACTTTTCAAACACTGTCTTAATGGGAATACGACGAGAATAGGGGAGGTTGTACGTGAGGAGCGTACGTCTCGTGGTGGTGCCGGGATTGCGGCTTGACCCTCAAGGGCAGGCTGCTCGACAGCGCCTCTGCATTTGCCGCCAACGGCCATCCCTGACTCTGAACGTCATTGATCGAACCGTCGGGGCAATGTCTGCCGATGGCCGGTGCGAAGCGGAGAGGCCATCATGTTAGTCTTCATCATCAAGCGCCTTGGAAATGCAGTCCTGGTGATGCTCTCCGTCGCCCTGCTTGCCTTTCTGATCTTCCGGCTTGCGGGCGACCCCGTCGAACTGATGGTGGGCGAGCAGACGTCTCAGGCCGATCGCGCGGCTCTGCGCGAACGTCTCGGCCTGAACGACAGCCTGCCGGTCCAGTATGTCCGCTTCGTCACCAACGCGGTGCAGGGCGACTTCGGTGTGTCTTACCGCAATGGCCAGAAGGTGCTGCCGCTGATCGCCGAGCGCTTCCCGGCGACCCTGGAACTGGTTCTGGTCGCGACCCTCATTTCATTGGTGTTCGGCCTTCCGCTCGGCATCCTGACGGCGATCAAGCGTGGCAAATGGTACACGGAGAGCCTGCAATTCCTGTCCATCGTCGGGGTGTCGCTGCCAAGCTTCGTGGTCGGTATTCTGTTGATCCTCGTCTTTTCGGTGATCATGGGCTGGGCGCCCGCCTTCGGACGCGGCGATGTGGTGCAGCTCGGCTGGTGGTCCACAGGTCTGTTGACGTCGTCCGGACTGGCAGCCTTGATCCTGCCCTCGATTGCCTTGTCGCTCTACCAGATCACGCTGGTCATGCGGCTGGTTCGGGCCGAAATGCTGGAAGTGTTGCGCTCCGACTATGTGAAATTTGCCCGGGCACGCGGTATTCCGCGCTGGCGCATCTATTTCCGCCATGCGCTGCGCAACTGTCTCATGCCGGTCGTAACCATGACGGCCATGAATGTCGGATCGTTGATTGCGTTCGCGCTGATCACCGAGACCGTTTTCCAGTGGCCGGGCATGGGCATGCTCTTCATCCAGGCCGTGACCTTTCTCGATATCCCGGTCATGGCGGCCTATCTCTGCATCATTTCCTTCATCTTCGTTGTCCTCAACATGCTGGTTGATATCGCCTACGCGGTGATTGATCCCCGCCTGCGCAACGCACGTTAAGAAACGGGGCCGGTTCGATGACCACTGAACTTTCGCAAGCAGCCAAAGCCGCACGTCCCTCGCTGCTCAAGCGCATTCGCAACAGCGACCTCTGTTGGTCGTTCAGCCAGAGCAGGTCCGCGCAAATCAGCGCTCTTCTTCTGGCAATCCTGATCCTTGCGGCGATCTTTGCGCCGCTGATCGCGCCGCAAAATCCCTATGACGGCGCGCAGCTGGATATGTGGAAGGCCGAGATGCCGCCGATCTGGCAGGAGGGCGGCGAATGGCCGTATCTGCTGGGCACGGACACGCAGGGCCGCGATATGCTGTCGGCCATCCTCTACGGCACGCGCATTTCCATCGTCATTGGCATCGCTTCAGTCGCATTGTCTCTGGTCATTGGCATGACCGCCGGCCTGATCGCCGGATATTTTGGCGGCTTCATCGACAATCTGCTGATGCGCATCGGTGATATCACGCTGTCCATTCCGACAATCCTCATTGCCATCCTTGTCTCGACCGTTGTGCGTCAGATGCTGCCGGAAAGCCTGCGCGAGATCGGCGCATCAGCGGTGCTTGTGCTTGCCATCTCGCTTTCAGCCTGGGTGCAATATGCCCGGACGGTGCGCGCTCAGGCGATCGTGGAGAGCGGCAAGGATTATGTGCAGGCGGCCAAACTCATTGGCGTACCGGCCCGGCGCATCATGGCGCATCATATCCTGCCGAATACGCTGACGCCGATCATGGTCGCCGCGACGCTCAATTTCGGGATGGCCATTTTGACGGAGGCGACGCTGTCCTTCCTCGGTATCGGCATGCCGCCAAGCCAGCCTTCGCTGGGAACGCTGATCCGCATCGGCAACCAGTTCCTGTTTTCCGGTTCCTGGTGGATCGTCCTGTTCCCCGTCGTTCAACTCTGCCTGCTGGTCGTCACCGTCAATGTGCTCGGCGACTGGCTGCGCGATGCTCTCAATCCGAAACTGAGGTAAGTTCCATGCACGATCTGTTGCTCCGCAATGTCAGGCCGATGGCCGGTGAAAGCTGCGACGTCCTGATCAAGGGCGGGAAGATTGCCGGTTTCGGGACGTTCGAGGCCGAACCTGGCATGGCCGTTGAAGACGGCGGCGACGCCATCGCAGTGCCCGGCCTGATCGATGCTCATACGCATCTCGACAAGACCACCTGGGGCATGCCTTGGCATGTCAACAACCGTGCCGCCATCCTGCGCGAACGGATCGATTTTGAGCGGGAAAACCGCCTTGCCATCGGCATGGATCCGCACCGCCAGTCAATGCGCCATGCGATCGGGCTCGCCGCCAACGGCGGCACCCATATCCGCAGCCATGTTGACATCGACCCGACCCATGGCCTTTCGCTTGTCGAGGGTGTCTGGGAAACCCGCGAGAAACTGAAGGGCATTATCGACATCGAAATTGTCGCCTTCCCGCAGTCCGGCGTGATGGTCATGCCAGGAACCGTGGAGCTTCTGGATGAGGCATTGCGTCAGGGCTGCGAAGTGCTCGGCGGTATCGATCCCTGCGGCATCGACCGTGACCCCAAGGGCCAGCTCGACATCCTCTTTGCCCTTGCAGTCAAGCATGGCGTTCCGATCGATATCCACCTGCATGAGGCCGCCGATCTCGGCGCCTTCACCATGGAGCTGATTTTCGAACGCATCCGCGCCCATGGCATGGAAGGCAAGGTTGCGATCAGCCACGCTTTTGCGCTCGGCATGAACGACTATCTGCGGGTCGGCAAGCTGATCGACGAAATTGCCCGGCTTGATGTCGCCATCCTGACGACCGGCGCGCCCTCAGCCAACGTGCCATCGATCATGCGGCTGAAGGAAGCCGGCGTGCGTGTCGGCGGCGGCTGTGATGGTATCCGCGATACCTGGGGTCCGTGGGGCCAGCCGGATATGCTGGACCGCGCCAAGGTGATCGGCATGAAGAACGGGCTGCGTTCGGATATCGAGCTCGCTCATGTCCTGCATGTCGTGTCGCAGGGCGGCGCTGACGTCATGCGCCTTGAAAACTACGGCCTGCAGATTGGCTGCAATGCCGACCTGACGCTGCTTACCGGTGAAACGCTGGCCCATGCGGTGGTCGATATCGCGCCACGGCCACTGGTCCTCAAGGCCGGTCAGGTCACCGCTCGCCAGGGCAAGGCCATGGTGGAGATGCCGTGATGAGTGAAGCATTGCAATCCCTTGCACTTGGCCGCCGCCCCGAAGGCCGCACCCTCATCACCGCAAGCTGGGTGGTTGGCCACACGGACGGCAGCCATCGCCTCTTGCAGAACGGCGAAGTCGTTTTCGAAAACGGCGAAATCCTTTTTGTCGGCCATCGTTTTTCCGGAGAGGTTGCCCGCCGCATCGATTTCGGCAACGCCCTGATCAGCCCAGGCCTGATCGACCTCGACGCCTTGTCCGACCTCGACACGACCATTCTCGGTATCGACAATCATCCCGGCTGGGCCAAGGGCCGTGTCTGGCCGCGCTCCTATGTCGAAGCCGGCCCCTATGAAATGTACAGTCAGGAAGAGCTGGCCTTCCAGAAGCGCTTTGCCTTTGGCCAACTCCTCCTCAACGGCATCACCACAGCGGCACCCATCGCCTCGCTGTTTTATCGCGAATGGGGCGAAACGGTCGCCGAATTCGACGCTGCGGCCGATGCCGCGGGCGAACTGGGCTTGCGGGTCTATCTCAGCCCTGCCTATCGCTCGGGTGGCATGGTATTGGAAAAGCCCGGCCAGATCGTTCCGATCTTCGATGAGGAACGGGGTTTTCAGGGACTGAAGGACGCGATCAGCTATATCGAACGTCAGACTGGCCGTCATGGCGATCTCGTGCGCGGCATGCTGGCACCGGACCGTGTGGAAACGTCCACGCTCGGGCTTCTGCAGCGCACAGACGCTGCGGCACGCGATCTCGGCGTCAAGTTCCGCCTGCACATGGCGCAGGGCGCCATGGAGGTCGATACTGTCCGCATGTTGCACGGCTCCACCGCACCGGTCTGGCTGGCGAAGGCGGGTCTCCTCAGCGACCGTATGATCGCGCCGCACGCCACCAATGCGACCGGCGAAGACCTTGCCCTTTATGCTGAAAATGGTGTTTCGATCGTGCATTGTCCGTTGGTCTCCGGCCGTGGCGGCAGCACGCTGAATTCCTTCTCCGCCTGCCGCAAGCGTGGCATCAATATCGCCATGGGCACGGACACGACGCCTGCGGACATGCTGATGAACCTGCTCGTCGGGCTCATCACCTGCCGCATCAACGACGGCGCGCCGGATCGGGTGACTTCGGCAGACCTCTTTGATGCCGCAACAATCGGCGGTGCGCGGGCGCTGGGACGCCCGGATCTCGGCCATCTGTCACCGGGTGCCCGCGCCGATATTGCCGTCTTCGATCTTGACGATGAAATCATGGCGCCGTCCATCGACCCGATTACCACGCTGGTAACCGGTGGCTCCGGCAAGGTAACCAGTGCCGTCTTCGTCGATGGCCGCGTTTCCATGCTCGACCGCAAGCTTGCGGGCATCGATATGCGCAAAGCCCGCGTCCAGGCACAGGCGCAGTATGACAGGCTGATCGCCAAATATCCGGAACGGAGCTGGAACAATCCGGCGGTTTCGGAAATTTTCTCGCCAAGCTATCCGATCGAGGTGGACACCCATGGGTGAAGCAGAAAAAGCGGTCATCGACGTCCGCAATCTCAAGGTCGAATTCCCCGGGCGCCGCGGCACCGTGACGCCGCTCTCTGATGTCAGCCTTTCCATCCGCGCGGGCGAAATTCTCGGCGTTGTCGGCGAATCCGGTGCCGGGAAATCGATGACGGGTCTCGCGATCCAGGGCCTGCTTGAACGGCCCGGCCGCATCGCCGGTGGCGAAGTCTGGCTCGGCAATCGCCGAATCGACACGCTCGACGATCGCGCCATGGAGCAGATCAGGGGACGGGAGATCGGCGCGATCTTCCAGGATCCGCTGACCTCGCTCAACCCACTGTTCACTGTTGGCTCGCAGCTGACGGAGACGATCCGCCTGCATCTGTCGATGAGCAAGGCCGAGGCTCTGGCGCGCGCCATCCAGCTTTTGCGCGACGTTGGCATCCCGGCGCCCGAGGAGCGGATCAATCACTATCCGCACCAGTTTTCAGGCGGCATGCGCCAGCGCGTGGTCATCGCGCTCGCGCTTTGTGCGTCCCCCAAGCTGATTATTGCCGATGAGCCAACCACGGCGCTCGACGTGTCGATCCAGGCGCAGATCATTTCGCTGCTACGCCGGCTCTGCAAGGAGAAGCAGACGGCGGTCATGCTGGTGACCCACGACATGGGCGTGATTGCCGAGGCGGCGGACCGCGTTGCCGTGATGTACGCCGGCCGTCTCATCGAAATCGGCCCGGTGGAACAGGTGCTGCATGCGCCGCGCCACCCCTATACGCAGGGTTTGATGGCGTCCATTCCATCGCTCGGCGCGCGCGTCGAAAGGCTCAACCAGATCGACGGCTCGATGCCACGGCTCGACGCCATTCCGACGGGTTGCGCCTTCAATCCGCGCTGTGTCTCTGCCGGGCCGCGCTGTCGGAGCGAACGGCCCGAACTTATTGCAGCTGGCGACGGCGCCAATGCCTGCTGGCTCAACGCGGGAGGAACAGCATGACCGCATCTGCTCAGAAAAAGCCGGCCCTGACCGTCAATGGTCTGGTCAAGACCTTCGACGTATCGGCGCCTTGGCTCAACCGGGTGATCGAACGCAAGCCGCGCCAGTTCGTGCAGGCTGTCAACGATATCGATTTCACCGTGCCTGCGGGCGGTTGCCTGAGCATCGTTGGTGAAAGCGGCTGCGGCAAGTCAACGGTAGCCCGGCTTGTCACCGGACTGCACAAGGCCAGCGCCGGAGAGATCAGGTTTGCGCCGGGAAGGGCAGGGGCACCACTTTCGGCTCAGATGATCTTTCAGGATCCCTATGCATCGCTCAATCCACGCTGGCGGGTGAAAAACATCATCGCCGAGCCCCTGCGCGAACTGAAACTGCGCAAGACCCCGGCGGAGGTCATCGAACGCGTCGAGGAGCTTTTGCAGACCGTCGGGCTTTCCGCCTCGGACGGCGAAAAATTCCCGCATGAGTTTTCAGGCGGTCAGCGCCAGCGTATCTCCATTGCCCGAGCACTGGCGAGCGAGCCGGAATTCCTCGTTTGCGACGAGCCGACCTCGGCGCTCGATGTTTCGGTGCAGGCGCAGGTTCTCAACCTCATGCGCCGGCTGCAGGACGAATTGGGCCTGACCTATCTTTTCATCAGCCACGACATGAGCGTGGTGCGTCATATGTCTGATCGCATCGCCGTGATGTATCTCGGACGCATCGTCGAAGAGGGCGATACCGAAGAGCTCTTTGCGCACCCAAGGCATCCCTACACACAGCTTCTCTTGCAGACAATTCCCAATATCGATGCGCCGCGCCGTGACCGGGAGTTGGCAAGCGGCGAGGTTCCGAGCCCGCTCAAGCCGCCGTCCGGCTGCACCTTCCATCCGCGCTGCCCGGTTGCAACGGCACGCTGTTCGGCAGAAGTGCCGGCAGTCCGTGCGCTTGCAAACGGCACACGCGTCGCATGCCATCTTGCAACAGACGAACCGGCGGGCGCCTGAGCCTGCCGCTTAGCTCAACGCGGCGCGCAGGTCGTGGGAAAGGTCGCGGATTTCGCTGAGGTCGAGTTCGGATTCCACATGGTCGAGATGGTGGGCCATCAGGTGGGTGGCCTTCTCGACATTGTTGCTGGCAATCGCTTCGACGATCTCGGCGTGTTCGTCCGGTCCGCAGTTAAAGCGGTTGGTGTTGCGATAGACAGCGGTGATCAGCGAGGAGCGCGAGATCAGGTCCCGCATGGTGGTGAACAGGAAATCGGAGCCGACGGTCTCCGCCAGCAGCAGGTGAAACCCACCGGAGAGCTTGATAATGTCGGTGGTGATATCCTGGGCGTTGGCGATCCGCTCCTTGGCAACATGGTCGCGCAGGCGCTTCAGATTGGGCTTGGAGACCGATACGCACAGCCGCTCGATGACGCAGCGTTCCACCGTCCGGCGCACGAAGAAGACATCCCGCGCTTCCTCAACCGAAGGCTTGCAAATGAAAGCGCCGCGATTGGGAATGATGGTGACAAGTCCATCCCGTTCAAGAACCGTCAATGCCTGGCGGATGCGGGCCCGGCTGACATTGAAAATCGTCGCCAGCTGCTCCTCCTTCAGCTGGACACCAGGCCGAAGCCTACGCTCGGCGATGGACAACCAGACTTTCTCGACAATCTGCTGTGTAGAAGGGCCGCTTGGCTCGGTCATCAAATTCACTCCCCATTGGGGTTAGACAAGCTTGAAACGGTGGAAAAAGTCAACCGTAACAACAAGATTTTGATTGCAGGATTGTAGACAATATGAAATCATATTGTAGATTATAAAACCGGAGCGGCGCAATGGAATTCGACTTCACCCAGCTTGATCCGCAAAGCCGCTACCGCTTGCTGACCAATTTCATCGGGCCGCGGCCGATCGCGTTGGTGACGACCCGCTCACAGGCCGGCCACAACAATGCGGCGCCGATGAGCTTCTTCAACGTCTTTTCGCATGATCCCGCAATCGTGGTGCTCGGCATCCAGCCGAAGCTGAGCGGTGAAGAAAAAGACACGATGGCAAATATCCGCCGTACGCAGGAATTTGCCATTAACATGGTCGACATGGCGCTTTCGCAGCAGATGCTGGTTTGCGGTCTTGGCTTTGACAGCGAAGTCGACGAGCTTTCCATGGCAGGCCTTACCGCGTCCTCATGCACCAACATTAAGGCGGCATACGCGGCAGAGTCGCCTTGTGTTTTCGAGTGCCGGGTCGAGCGCCTGATTGACTATCCGCGCCGTACCCTCGTTCTCGGCGAGGTCGTTCATATGCATGTCCGGCGCGAATGCCTCGATGGCGACGGACATTATGTCGATCCTGAACAGTATCAGCCGATCGCCCGTCTGCATGCCGACAATTACATCACCTCGGACCGCCAGTTCGTACTGAAGGCTCCGCCAATTGCCGATTTCATCAAGCCGCAGGGCGATTGAGGGACGCTGAAAGGTTCCATTCCATGCATATCCGTCTGATCAATCCCAATTCCACGGCATCCATGACCGCCCAGGCGCTGGCAAGCGCGTTGCGCGTCAAGCAGCACGACACGGACCTCTCCGCCGTCAATCCGCTTGATACGCCCGTGAGCATCGAAGGCGGTGCCGACGAAGCTGCAGCCGTGCCCGGCATGCTGGAGGAGATCCGCAAGGGGGAACGCCTGGGTATCGACGCCTATGTAGTGGCCTGTTTCGACGATCCGGGCCTGCATGCGGCCCGCGAAGTGGCGCGCGGACCGGTCATCGGCATCTGCCAGGCGGCCGTGCAGGTCGCCATGACGATCAGCCGCCGCTTCTCGATCATCACCACCCTGCCGCGCTCCATCCCGATCATCGAGGATCTGGTCAGCAACTACGGCGCCGAACGCCATTGCCGCCATGTCCGCGCCATCAACCTCCCGGTTCTCGGGCTGGAGGAAGATCCCGCGGAGGCGGAACGGCTACTGATCCGCGAGATCGAGGCGGCCAAGCGTGAAGACCGGGCAGAAGCCATCATCCTCGGCTGCGCCGGCATGTCCGCCCTCTGCGACCGGCTGCGGGATGCAACGGGCGTACCCGTCATCGACGGGGTGACGGCGGCAATCAAGCTCGCCGAGGCCCTGGTCGGCGCCGGCTACACGACGTCGAAAGTCAATGCGTACGATTATCCCCGCATCAAGGAAGCCAAGGTCGCCGCCTGCGCCTGAGCGCAAGCGTTTCGGAGACAACCAGGAAAAGAGAAGTCAATCGGTGGCATGCTGGTTGGATAGATTCCGTCCGCCCACACGTCGTCATGCTATCCTCGTCATTGCGCCTGCTGACGGAATTGCCTATCCCGTATGGCTCCATTTCAGCTCGGCTTGAGCATGATCTGATGCGATAGAGGGGCGGCCATGGGCAGGACAAGCAAGGCTGCCGTTGAGGCCATCGTTGCAGCGTTGGAACTGCGGATGAACATGCCGGCGGTACTGATCGGCGAAGGTCAGAACAGTCAGGCATATGCGCTCGGCATGTCTATCCTGCGCGTTCCCCGTCATGCTGGGGCCATGCGTGAACTCGTTCGCGAGTCGGAGATATTGGCGATTATCGGCAACACGCTCCCTGTACCAATTCCGCAAACGGCGATCCAGGAGGTGAACGGTTGTGCCGTTTCCATTCACCCCAGGATTGATGGGACTATTCTGGCAGGGCTTGGCGCCTTGAGCCCCGAGGAGCAGCGATGGCTGGCAAACGACCTCGCAGACTTTCTCCGAGCGTTGCATGGCCTGCCGGTCGAGCAGTTCACACCACTTGCCACATTGCGGCCCTCGGCCGAATGGCGCGCCGTGCTGCAACGATTTGAAACTCTTGTATTCCCAGAGATCGATGCGGCCGAGGTGGGGCAGATGCGCAAGGCCTTTGAGGATTTCCTGCAAATTTGCGATACGCTGCCGCGCCACATGATTCATGGCGATTTTGGTACGGGTAACATCCTGGTCGATGGGTGCCGGCTGGCAGGCGTGATAGATTTTTCCGGCTGCGATATCGGTGATCCCGCCTATGATTTCGCCAGCCTTGCCGCCGGTCTCGGCGAGGCATTTACCGGGCAGGTGCTTGACCGGTACATGCCCGATCCAGACTTGCGGCAACGGATGGCCTTCTATCGTTCCACGTTCCCGTTGCTGGATATTCTTGATCACGCCGAACACGGTCCAGCTGATGAAAGAGGCTTCACCACATCCGCTTGATGGGCAGGCAGTGCGACAAGGCTTGTTGGTGAGCAGTAGATGAACATGACCACGGGCGTGCCCGGTCATGTCACCGGATTCACATATAGCCAAAGTCCGGTATCGCGGTTGATCCACGCCGGAGCCGGCAGGATATCAAGACGGCGATGCTGCTTGGCCTTGGTCACGCCCGTCGTCCGTATCGGCGATAGTGTCATTGGCGACGGTAAACCCGGCCCGATGACGCGAAAACTGCAGGCTCTCTATCTGGCAGCGGCCGGCATTCCGGTTTAGGAACGGCAGCAGTGGCAGGAGGGGCGATATGAAGACGGCACGGGAACTAGGACTGATTGCGCCGGGTAGGCTGGAGCCGGGGCCGGGCAACGCCATTACCGACGTCGCCGGCGTTTCGGTCGGCCATTGCTCGTTGCGCGGCGAGGGGCTCTTCACCGGTGTCACGGCGATCGTGCCGCACCCGGGTGACATTTTTCGCGTCAAGCCACGCGCCGCAATCGAAGTCATCAACGGTTTTGGCAAGTCGGCCGGCCTGATGCAGGTTGCCGAACTCGGCACGATCGAGACGCCGATCCTGCTCACCAATACGTTCGGGGTCGCGGCCTGCACGGAAGCACTGATCCGCCGCGCCATCGCTGCCAATCCGGCCATCGGCAGAAAAACCTCGACAGTCAATGCGCTGGTCTGCGAATGCAACGACGGCGGCATCAATGATATTCAGGAGTTGGCGGTGACCCCCGCGCATGCCGAGGCGGCGCTCGCCGCCGCCAGCGCCGATCCGGTGGAGCAGGGCGCAGTCGGTGCCGGTTCCGGCATGACTGCCTTCGGTTTCAAGGCCGGTATCGGCACGGCGTCGCGGCGCCTTCGTATCGGTAAGCGCGATTTCATGTTCGGCACTCTGGTGCTCGCCAATTTCGGCGCCGCAGGTGATCTCGTCCTGCCGGACGGCCGCCGTCCCGATCCGCGCGCGCCAGCCAGTCCCGAGCGCGGCTCGGTGATCGTCGTCATGGCGACGGATCTGCCGCTTGGCGATCGCCAGTTGCAGCGGGTGGCCCGGCGCGGTGGAGCAGGGCTTGCGCGGCTCGGCGCTTTCTGGGGGCATGGCAGTGGTGATGTTATCCTCTGTTTCACCACCGCCGATCCACTGGAACACGATCCGGCCACGCCGTTCGCCACACAGGAACGGCTCGCCGATGACCATATCGACATTGTCTTTCGCGCCGCCGCCGAGACGGCGCAGGAAGCCGTGTTGAACGCACTTTGCATGTCCCCCGCCACGCCGGCCCGCAACGGCCGGATCTATCCCTCCCTTGCCGACTGGCTGAAGGAAAACCCCACCCTATGAAAGTCTTTATCTCCGCCGATATCGAAGGCACCGCCGGTATTGCCCATTGGGACGAAGCCGAGCGCACCCATCCCGACTGGGCCGAGTTCCGCGCCTTGATGACCTCGGAAGTGGTCGCTGCCTGCGAGGGCGCCCGCACCGCCGGTGCGACCGAGGTGATCATCAAGGATGCCCACGATAGTGGCCGCAACCTCATTCTCGACCGGTTGCCGGACTATGCGCGGATCGTGCGCGGCTGGTCCGGCCACCCGGACTCCATGATGTTTGGGCTCGATGAGAGTTTTGCTGCCGCAATCTATACCGGTTATCACTCCAAGGCAGGCAGCGAGGCCAATCCACTCGCCCATACCTCCAACATGCGCATTTCGCGGCTGTTGCTGAACGGTGAGGTGGCGTCCGAATTCACCATCAATGCGCTGTGTGCAGCGGGCTACGGGGTTCCTTCCGTTTTTCTGGCCGGTGATGAAGGCATTTGCGCGGAGGCACGGGCCATGGTGTCGGGCCTTGCAGCCGTCGAGACGCTGGATGGCCGGGGCCGCGCTTCAACGTCTATCTCGCCCGCATGGTCGCGGCGCCTGATCCGAGAAGGCGTGGCCATGGCACTCTCCGGCGATTTCGCCCAGGCGTTACCGGCGCAGGCGGAGCATTACGAGGTCGTGATCGAATTCAACAATCCGACCGATGCCTACCGCGCCGGCTGGTATCCGGGCGCACGCGCCCATGGTCCTCGTGCCGTCGCCTTCGAACACAAGGATTTTGCTGAAATCCTGCGGGCGCTGGTCTTCCTCAAGGTGTGATCGGAACGGCGGGCGTTCCAGCAGCCGACCCGCCGCATGCCAGAGGTCCTCCGCCTTCTGGTTGCGGCGGGCAACATGCGATAAAGGCGGATTTCGAGATCGAGGTTCCAGCCCTCGTCGATGAGGTTGCGGCCCGGCTGCACGTTGCCCGATAGCGCGATTCTATTAATCTACCGGCGGCTGAAGCCAGGCGGGAAGTCGCGCCGGGACGCGGCCGTTCACAGCGGCCTCGACGCAATCGGCCAGGCTGCCGAAGCGGACGGTGCGGTTGCTGAGGCCGGGGCCATAATGGGCATATTTGCCGGAATTGGTGATCAGCGTGCGGGTATGCACCGGGAAAACCGGTTCGCTGATCGAACACCAGCAGAGATCGGGCACGATGCTAACGCCGCTTTGTTCAAGGCTTGATAGTGTGCCGTCCTCACGCGCATCGGTGATCACCTGGCGGCCGGCCGTGACGATGACGGTGACATCCGGGTGGCGCTTGCGCTCGGCGAGCCCAGCAGCCAGCGCCCGACATTCGTTCAGCGAGGCATGCGGGCTACCGATAGCAACAAGCTCGACCTGCTCCGGGCCTGCGTTCAGCCGTGTCCAGGCGTCTGCCATTTGAGCGCGGTTGATGGTTTTGTGCTTCGCATCGGCGGGTGCCGCATCGCCGGCTTCAGGCGTTACGCCCTCGACATGCAACATCGGCGCGGCCGACGTCGTGCCGAAGGCAGCGCACAGCGCCTTTAAGTCGTCAGCCGTTGGTTGAGCGGAAGCAAGGCCGCGCAGCAGCGGGATACGATCGGGAGCTGCATGGCCGGCGAGATAACCGATCAGCGGCCAGAAGGCGTCATCGACATTCTCGGGCAGCTCGATGTCAATGACTATCTGGGCCTTGCGGTTCTCCGTCAGATAGACGCCAGAGAGCGGCGCACGTCCGGTGAGCGCGATGCACAGATCGAGGAAGTCCGGATGTTTTGGCGTGCGGGCGCCGAGCACCGAGTTGGCGAAGATCACCGCGTTGGATTCCGCCCAGGCGATCGCTTCGCCCGCCTGCGGAGCACTGTCCAGGAGGTAGGGAGAGCAGGTAAAGGTCGGGCGGCAACCCATGCGGACATAGGCATCGGCAAGGCGCGCCGCCGGATTGCCAAAAGAACTGGGCACACCTTGCGCCTGCCAGTTGGCATGATCGATCGAGATCGCATTCATGGTGGTTGGCACGCAAACCTTGGCCCCCATGTCGGCCATTTTCTCCGCAAAAGTGAGATTGGCCGGGCTGGCATAGATGCAGCCGTCGATATGCCCTTGTGTCACGTCGGTGAGACAGCTTGCGCCCTGCTGGGCAGCCATGGCGCAGATGATCCGCATGGCCTGCTGGATCGCCTGGCCCTTCGCGCCTTCAAGCATTGCACGGTCATTATCGCTAAGGTCAAGTGTCGCAAGGCGCGGCGGCAGAACCGGGATCGACAGGCCATCCGCCTCGATCGCGGTGGCGGTGATCCGCGCGGTTTTGGCACGCGACAGTTCGGCAAAACTCTCTTGCGAGAGACGTAGAACAGGAAGCGGCTTGCCGAACATTTCAGCGGCAATCAGCGCACCCAGCGTCAGCACGTCCTCTGCCTCACTGAACACCAGTGCCGCCGGAGCCCGGCCGGTGAGGATCAGATCAAGTAGTACGCCCGATCCGGTGCAGGACCCACGGCTCGACGGCATCATCAGGATGCCGCCGGTCAGACAGACCCCGTGGAGGGGATGATGCACGTCGATAATGCTTCCGGTTTCCGGGGAAACACCGCCCCAGAAGCTCAGGGGCTCCGATGAGGCGATAACCGGTCCATCAGCGGTGCCGGCAAGGATGCTGTTCGCGTGCATCGGGTCACTCACTTGACGACAAAACCATGGGCAAAGGGATCGCGGTCATCGATGAAGATCGTGTTGATACCCGTCATCCGGGCCCAGCCTGCAATCGAGGGGATGATAGCATCACGGTCGGCAACCTTGGTGGCTGCCTCGACCCGCCCCTTGAACAGCGAGCCGATGATCGACTCGTGGATGAATTCGTCGCCAACAGCGAGCTTGCCCTTGGCGGCCAGCTGCGCCATGCGCGCCGAGGTGCCGGTGCCACAAGGCGAACGATCGATGGCCTTGTCGCCGTAAAACACGGCGTTGCGCGCATGAGCGGTGGCATCCGTCGGCTGGCCGGTCCACTGGATATGGCTCAAGCCACGGATCTCGGGATGTTCGGGATGAACGAACTCGTATTTTTCGTTCAGCGCGGCGCGCAGCTTCGGGCTCCAGCCGATGAGTTCGCCCGCCGTATGATCGGCCATATCGCGGAAATTCTTCTGCGGCTCGACGATGGCGTAGAAGTTGCCGCCATAGGCAACGTCGACGACGATTTCGCCCAGCCCCTCGACCTCGGCCGTCAGGCCTTCGGCATAGAGGAAACCGGGAACGTTGGTCAGGCGAACTTCCTCGACGAAACGGCCTTCCTGGCGATAGGTGATATCAACCTTGCCGGCAGGCGCATCGATCGACAGCTTGCCGGGTTCGCGCGGCATGATCAGGCCGTTCTCGATCGCCATGGTGATCGTACCGATGGTGCCGTGGCCGCACATCGGCAGGCAACCGGATGTCTCGATGAAGAGAACCGCGACGTCGCAGTCCGGACGGGTCGGCGGATAAAGGATCGAGCCCGACATCATGTCATGGCCGCGCGGTTCGAACATCAGGCCGGTGCGGATCCAGTCGAATTCGCGCAGGAAGTGGGCGCGCTTCTCCAGCATGTTGGCGCCCTCAAGGCGCGGGCCACCACCGGAAACAAGGCGGACCGGGTTTCCGCAAGTATGACCGTCGAGGCAGGAAAAGGTATACGTGGCCATGGTGAAAGACCTTATCAGAAGCGTTGAGGCGAAAGGGATGTAATGTCGATGGCTGGCGTCTTACCAGTCAACAGATCGGCGACCAACCGGGCGGTGCCGGCCGATTGCGTCAGGCCAAGATGGCCGTGGCCGAAGGCGTGGATGACCCGGTGCGTCGCCCGGGCGCGGCCGACGGCCGGCAGGCTGTCGGGCAGCGAAGGACGGAACCCGAACCATTGTTTGCCGCCCTCAGTCTTCAGGCCGGGCAGGAAATCCTTGGCCTTCTTCAGCATGGCTTCCGACCGGCGGAAATTCGGCGGCAGCTCCAAACCACCCAGTTCGACGGCGCCGCCGACACGGATGCCGGTGGACAGGCGCGTGACGACAAAGCCGTGACCGCCAAAGGTAACCTGCATCCGCAGATCGAACGCATCGGCGGGCAGCGTGGTGTTGTAGCCACGTTCGGTTTCCAGCGGAATGCGCTCATCAAGGCTACGGGCAATACGGTGGGAAAAGGCACCTGCCGACAGCACGACCTGCGATCCACGGCGAATTTCACCGCCTTCGGCGATGATCTCGACACCATCCTCGACCGGCCGCAGCGCGGTCACATTGGCGCGCTCCAGCACCCCACCCTGGCTGCGGAAATAATCCGCCAGCGCAACCGTGTAGAGTTTGGGATCGGCGATCGAAAACCAGCCGGGTGTGAAGGTGCCGTGGGTAAAGCGCGCATCGAGCCCCGGCTGAATGTCAGCCATGCGGGATGCGTCGACATGGTGGAATTCGATGCCGTGCGCTTCGCGGACTTTCCATCCGGGCAGCGAGGCATTCAGCTCCGCCTGACTTTCGTAGACCTGCAGATTGCCGTCCTTGCGCAGCATGGGCAAAGTGCCGGTGCGCTGCAGGAAAGGCTCAAGTTCGGCCCTCGAAAGGTCCATCAATGCCGTCTGCACTGTCGTGGACTTTTCCACCTGCGCAGGCGAACACGCCCGCCAGAAGCGGAACATCCATGGGGCAATCTTGAACGCATAGGCCGGCGGAACCGACAATGGTCCAAGGGGATCCAGCAGCCATTTCGGCGCTTTTTTCAGGATGCCCGGCGAGGCAAGCGGCAGGATATCCGTAAAGGCAAAGGCGCCGGCATTGCCGGCGGAGGCGCCGGCTGCTGGACCTTCACGGTCCAGCACGGTAACCGTCATCCCGCGCGCCTGGGCAGCAATCGCCGCCGAGAGCCCGACCACTCCGGCGCCGATAACAATGACGTCTGGATGCGTCATTAGCGAACGCTCGCCAGAAACGCCTGAGTATCAGGATGCTGCGGGGCGCCAAAAAGCTGATCCGGCGTGCCGATTTCCGCCATGACACCATGGTGGAAGAAGGCCACCCGATCGGAAACATCGCGGGCGAAGGCCATCTCATGGGTGACGCAGATCATCGTCATGCCTTCTTCGGCAAGCATTTTCAGCGTGTCGAGTACTTCGCCGACCAGCATCGGATCAAGCGCCGAAGTGACTTCGTCAAACAGCATGTATTCCGGCGACATGGCCAGCGCCCGGGCGATCGCCATGCGCTGCTGCTGGCCGCCCGACATGCGGTTCGGATAGACCGTCAGCTTTTCGCGCAGGCCGACATGAGTCAGTTGCTTGACGGCGATCTCTTCGGCCTTTTCTTTGGAAAGGCCGAGCACCTTGCGCGGCGCCAGCATGACGTTTTCCAGAACCGTCAGATGCGGGAAGGCGTTCCATTGCTGGAAGACGATACCAACTTTGCGGCGCAGCTTGTTGAGATCGGTATCCTTGGCATGGACAACCGTGCCATCGATGGTGATCTGCCCGGCATTGATCGGCTCCAGGCCGTTGATGCAGGTCAGAAGCGTCGATTTGCCCGATCCGGAGCCGCCGATGATGGTGACAACCTCGCCCTTGTTCACGGTGAGGTTGATCCCCTTCAAAACCTCCAGCGTGCTGAAGGATTTCCGAACGTCTTTAATTTCAATCATTGGGGGACCACCGTTTTTCGAGATACCCGCCAAACCGGGCGATGGGGAAGCTGATGACGAAGTAGATTACGCCGCAGATCAGCAGGATGAACAGCGGCTCCTGCAGGCGGGTAACCAGAATCTGCGAGGCACGCAGAAGCTCGATAAGGCCGAGCCAGAGCACCAGGGCAGAATCCTTCATGACGCCGAGCGTCAGGCCGATCCAGGCAGGAAGCGAAACACGCGTGGCAAGCGGCGCCACGATATAGCGCATGTCCTGCCACCAGGTCATGCCGAGAGAACGGGCCGCGCGGCGGGTCGTTGCCGGGACGGCTTCAATGCCACCGCGGATGATTTCCGAACAATAGGCCGCCGTATACAGCGACAGCACCACGCAGGACGTGGTGAAGGGCGCCCAGCCAAGCTTGGCAATGGCCTGGATCGCGTTGCCAAGCACGAGCTGGATCAACAGCGGCACCGAGCGGAAGACATCCAGCACGAATGTCAGCGGTGCGGCCCAGACGGCACCCAACTGGACACGAAGAACACCGAAGATGATTCCGAGCACGGTACCGGCGGTCACGGACACGGCGGTGACCGCAAGGGTCATCGCCGCGCCTTGCGCCAGAAAGGCGAGGTCATTCCAGGTGAGGGTGGTATCAAACATCTCTCACCTCTCTCAGTAGCGGAACATGCGCGCGGCAAGCAGGCGCGCAGCGAGTGTCACGAGCTTGGCGATGATGTAATAGATCACAGCAGCAAGAGCGAAGAATTCGAAGGTGCGGAAGGACCGCGCGTTGAGTTCCTGCGTGATACCGGCGAGATCGGTGTTCATGCCGACAGTGACACCCAGCGATGTCATCAGGATTGCCCAGACCATCTGGTTGGTGACCGGCAGGAAGGCGATACGCAGCATCTGCGGCAAGACGATCAGCCGGAAAGCCTGAACCGGGGTCATACCCAACGAACGGCCAGCACGGGTCTGGGTGTCTGGAATGGCTTTCAGCGCACCGCGAAAATTTTCCGCCAAATAACCCGCGTTGTTAAACGCGATGCCGACCAGAAGTGCCGTGTAGGGGCTGAGATGGATGCCGAAATTGCCGAGGCCGAAATGGGCCATGTAAATCTGGAACAGTGCGGGCGTGTTGCGCGCGATCTCGACCCAGGTGGTCGCAAATCCGCTGAGGATGCGATTGCCTGAAAGGCGAAACGCGGTCAGGGTCAAGGCAAGTGCCAGCCCGATAACCATAGACAGTAGCGCGATCTGCAGCGTGACGAGAGCGCCGTCCAGCATCTGCGGCAGCGCTTTGAATGCCTGATTCCAATGAAAGGTGTAATTCAACATTGCCGTTTCATCTCCTGGAAAAGGACAGCGGCGCGAGTGTTACCCGCGCCGCCAGCGAAACGATTTGATTAGCGGTAAACGCCGTTGACCGAAAGGGACGGAACCTCGCCGCCAACCCACTTGCCATACAGCTCGGCATAACGGCCGGTACGAACCTGCTGGTTGATGAAGAGGTTGAGGTAGTTGATCAGCCCGTATTCTTCGCGGTTGGTGAAGAGAGCGACGTAGTCGATGTCGAACGGCGCCTTGCCGACGACAGCGATGCCGGGGAACTTACCGGTCTTGACGTTGGCCTGCGCTACCGTCGAGGTAGAAACGGTTGCATCAAGCTGGCCCTGGCTCAGCGCCAAGAATACGTCAGCCTGCGTCTGGTACGGACGGAACTCACCGGCGCCCCAGGCCTTGACCTGTTGTTCCAGAGCAATCGCTTCATAGGTGCCGGCAGTGGCGCCGACGACCTTGCCCTTCATGTCTTCAAACGACTTGACGCCCGACTTCTCGTTGGCAGTTACGGCCATTTCAAAGGCGAAGTACGGAACGGTCATGCCGACAGTCTTGGCACGCTCAAGCGTGTCGGAGGTCGAGGCAACACCGACATCGACGCGGCCCGACATCAGGGCAGGAATACGCTCTGGGAACGGAGTTTCAACGATTTCGGCGGTAACGCCGAGGGCCTTGGCCAGATCGTTGCAATAATCGACGTCGAAGCCGATCGGATTGTTGCTTTCGTCACGCGATCCCATCGGCGGGAAATCCAGCACGACGGCGCAACGCAATGTGCCCGAGGAAATGATATCGTCCAGCTTATCGGCGTGGGCCTGGCTGGTCAGAACGGTTGTAGCCAGGAGGCTGAACGCGAGGACCGAAAATTTCATCTTAATCTCTCTCCCTAGATTGATGCGCCGATCTGCGGCAGGCGCACTATTTCGATTCATCGCGCGCAAATCAATAGAAAAATACAAAGAGTATACAAAAAGTACACAAATATTCGTATTTGATGATTTGCGCGCAAGATTCGGTAACCTCATGCGGCCGTGGCCGCACGATTATTTAAGCAGGTCCTTGGGAAGCAGCGCCTCCGGCAAGTTCTGGTAAGACACCGGACGCAGGAAGCGGCGGATCGACATGGTACCGACGCTGGTTGCTCCGAAATTGGTGGAAGCCGGATACGGGCCGCCATGAACCATGGAATCGACCACCTCGACGCCTGTCGGGAAGCCGTTGACGAGGATGCGGCCAGCCTTCCGCTCCAGCAGCGGAAGCAGCTGTTTCGCTGCATCGATGTCGGCGTCATCCATGTGCAACGTCACCGTCAGCTGACCCTCGATCGTCCGCGCGACGCTTTCCATTGCCTCCTGCGAAGCCACGCGAACCAGCAGGCCAAGCGGGCCGAAGACCTCTTCGCTCAGCGCATGATCGGACAGGAACCGATCGCCAGTTGTTTCGAACAGGTTGGGGGATGCGGCACGGCCCGTCGATTCCGTGACCAGCAACGGCTTGACGGTGTTACGGGCGGCGAAACCTGCCTGTCCGTCATGATAGGCCTTGGCAATTCCATCCGTCAGCATGGTCTGCGGCGCAACCTTGCCCAAAGCCTCGACGGCAGCCGCCGCAAAGCGATCGGCATCGGTACCATCGATCACAACGGCAACGCCGGGATTGGTGCAGAACTGCCCTGCGCCCATGGCCAGCGAACCTGCCCAGCCCTGGCCCAGGGCCTCGGCTCGTTCCGCAAGTGCCGAAGGCAGCAGGAACATCGGATTGACCGAACCGAGTTCGCCGAAGAACGGGATCGGCTCGGGCCGTGCAGCGCAGAGATTGAACAGCGCGCGGCCACCGGCCTGCGAACCGGTAAAGCCGACCGCCTTGATCAGCGGGTGCTGCACCAGCGCGTGCCCGACATCGCGGTTACCGCCCTGAATGAGCGAGAAGACGCCCGGGTGAACACCAGTGCTGCGGATGGCCGCTTCAACTGCCTGCGCAACGATTTCACCCGTTCCCGGATGGGCGGAATGCCCCTTCACCACGACAGGGCAACCGGCTGCGAGTGCCGCCGCCGTATCGCCACCTGCCGTCGAGAAGGCCAACGGGAAATTCGATGCACCGAACACCGCCACAGGGCCGACAGGACGCTGCATCAGGCGAATCTCTGGACGTGGGGCTGGCTGGCGATCCGGCAAGGCAGCGTCGAAACGGCGGTCGAGATAGTCACCGCTTTCGATATGGCTGGCAAACAACCGCAACTGGCCTGTTGTGCGGCCGCGCTCGCCGATCAGGCGGGCTTCGGGCAGGCCGGTTTCCTGGCTGCCGATTTCC
>UCHD01000017.1 GCA_900472175.1 Hyphomicrobiales bacterium
GCAGCGGATGGGGGGCGACCATTGCAAACGCTAAGCGGAACCCCGTGACAGCCCCGCATGGATCGGCTAAACCAAGCCCCGCGAAACAACAGGCTTTCTTGATGACCGCTATCGATCCCGTCGCCAATCTCTCCGCCCTCATCCGCTGCCCGTCCGTGACGCCTGCCGAGGGCGGCGCACTGACAGCGCTCGAAGCGATGCTCAAACCGCTCGGCTTTACCATCGACCGGGTAATGGCGACCGAAGAGGGCACGCCGGATATCGAAAATCTCTATGCCCGGCTGGGCACCGGCGGGCCGCACCTGATGTTTGCCGGTCATACCGATGTCGTGCCGGTCGGTGACGAAAGCGCCTGGACGCATGGTCCCTTTTCGGCCGACATTGCCGGGGGTGAAATGTATGGCCGTGGCGCCGTTGATATGAAGGGCGGCATCGCCTGCTTCGTCGCCGCCGTCGCCCGTCACATTGAAAACAACGGGCCGCCCAATGGCTCTATCTCGTTCCTGATCACCGGCGACGAGGAAGGCCCGGCGATCAACGGCACCACCAAGCTGCTCGAATGGGCGGCCGCCAGGGGCGAGCGCTGGGATGCCTGCCTGGTCGGCGAGCCGACCAATCCGGACCAGCTCGGTGACATGGTCAAGATCGGCCGTCGCGGCTCGCTGTCCGGCACCATTGCCGTGCACGGCGTTCAGGGCCATGCCGCCTATCCGCATCTGGCCGACAGCCCTGTGCGCGGCATTCTCTCGCTGACTCAGGCACTGATGGACCCACCCTTCGATGGCGGCACCGACAATTTCCAGCCATCCAATCTGGAAGTGACGACGATCGACGTCGCCAACAAGGCGGTCAACGTCATCCCGTCCAAGGCATCGGCGAGCTTCAACATCCGCTTCAACGACACCTGGGACGCCGACAGCCTGAAGGCCGAGATCATCGCCCGGCTGGATCGGGCCGCAGCCGAAAGCCCGCTTCGCCCCGGCCGCCCGCCGGTCCGCTACGATCTTACCTGGAGCGAACGCCCGAGCCACGTCTTCCTCACCCGCAACAATGCGCTGATCGCCTCGCTGTCGTGTGCTGTCGAAGCCGTCACCGGCCGCGAGCCAAAACTGTCGACCACCGGTGGCACATCGGATGCGCGCTTCATCAAGGATTACTGCCCGGTAGTCGAGTTCGGCCTTGTCGGCCAGACCATGCACATGGTCGATGAACGTGTTGCCGTCGCCGATCTCGAAACCCTGACGCAGATCTACGAAACCTTCATCAGCCGCTGGTTTGGTCATGCCGCAGATTGAGGAAATCGGTGCCTATCTGAAGGGCGTCTGGCTGCTGATCCTGGGTGACAGGAGCGGCTTCGACTGGCTCGACATCACCGCGACCGGCGTCTGGCGTTCATTTGCCGCGTTCCTCTGGTGCCTTCCGGCCATGGCGGTCGGCTGGGCAGCGTGGCGCTTGTTTTATCTGGAGCAGATGCCGCCAGGCACAGAAACCGGGCTTGGCTTCATTTTGAAGCTGTTTCTCGTCGACGTGACAATGTGGATTGTACCCCTTGTGCTGGTGTCGGTGCTGGCAAAGCCGCTCGGCTATGCCGGATTGCTCGCCCCGATCATCATCAGCACCAACTGGCTGGCCGTCCCGACCGTCTATGCCATGGCTGTTCCACTGGCGATCCGGCTGGTCATGCCGGGTGGACAGGGACTGGCATACCTGCTGTCGCTGATCCTGCTTCTGGCCAGTTTCACGGCGGTTTTCAGGCTGGTGAGGACAGTGACCAACAACCAGCTGCTGCTCGCATCAACGATCTCGGCCCTGCTGATCCTGCCGTCGCTGATGTTGAGCGAAGCCCTGCCGCCATTGCTCGGCCTGATGCCGATCTATGCCGCACCCCTTCAGTAATCGACCTGCATGAAATAAAGCCCGTCGGGCGGCGCAACCGGGCCGCAGGCCCTGCGGTCCTTGGCCTCGAGTGCCGCCCGCACATCATCCGGCGTCCACCGGCCGTCGCCCGCCATTTTCAGCGTTCCGGCAAAGGAGCGTATTTGATTGTGCAGAAAGCTCTGCGCCGTCGCCCGGATTTCGATGACGTCGCCATTCCGCGTCACGTCCAACCGGTCAAGCGTCCGCCAAGGGCTGTTCGCCTGGCAATGGGTGGAGCGGAATGTGGTGAAATCATGATAACCGACCAGCATCTGGGCGGCCGCGTGCATCGCCTCATGATCGAGCGGCTTCGACACCCACCAGGCGCGCTTCGCCTCCAGCGCCAAGGGTGATGGCCGCGAAATGATGCGGTAGAGATAATGCCGTCTCAGGGCTGAAAAGCGGGCATCGAAATCATCCGGCACTTCTGCCGCATCGATGATCGACACCTGCTGCCCGGCCTGGCCGAGATAGGCATTCAGCGCATTGCGCAGCGTCCGCGGATCCCAGGCCCGCGAAAGATCCACATGCGCCACCTGGCCACGGGCATGCACACCGGAATCGGTACGCCCCGCGCCACGGATCAAACCGGGTTCGCGGGTCAAAGCCAGGATCGCCTTTTCGACCGCACCCTGCACCGACGGTCCGTTATCCTGCCGCTGCCAGCCGACATAATTGGAACCATCATACTCGATCGTCATGCGAAACCGCGGCATCAGGAAAGCCTTGTACCAGCGGGGATCGGCGTACCGCGCCGGAAATCCTCGGCGTTCAATACC
Organism: Hyphomicrobiales bacterium; assembly: GCA_900472175.1. Taxonomy (GTDB): domain Bacteria; phylum Pseudomonadota; class Alphaproteobacteria; order Rhizobiales; family Rhizobiaceae; genus Pararhizobium. The sequence continues at coordinate 2,697 of UCHD01000017.1, forward strand.
TTGCCACCAGCCTTCTGCAACCGGGTCAGCCGAACCGAACCATCGCCGCAGGCAATCGTCAGGTCGTCAAAAAGCGCCACTCCAGTCTCGCCACCGGCGGTTTCGACCACCGAAGAGAGAACCTTGACCCGCTCCGGCTTGCCATTGAGCTCCAACTCGAACCAGGCACCTGGAAAGGGCGACAGTCCGCGAATGTGATTGTGAACTTCCGTAGCTGTCTTGGAAAAATCGATTCGCGTCTCCGCCTTGCTGATCTTGGCGGCATAGAGAACGCCCGTCTCCGGTTGAGGGGTCAGCGGCAGGTCGCCGCCGTCAAGCTTTTCCATCGCTTCCCTCATCAGGCCCGCACCGGCCAGCATCAACCTGTCATGCAGTTCGCCAGCTGTCGTATCGTTGCTAATCGCCACGACCTTGGTCAGCGCCACGTCGCCGGTATCAAGCCCCTTATCCATCTTCATCACCATCATGCCGGTCTCATGGTCACCGGCCATGATTGCCCGCTGGATCGGCGCTGCACCCCGCCAGCGTGGCAGAAGCGAGGCGTGGCCGTTGTAGCAGCCAAGCCGGGTACCGGTCAGAATCTCCTCCGGCAAAAGCAGCCCGTACGCCACGACAACAGCAACATCGGCATCGAACGCGCGAAAGGTCTCACGGTCCACAGCATCCTTGAAATTGACGGGCGTCAGCACCTCGATGCCGAGCAGTTCCGCCGCCTGATGCACCGGCGATTTCTGCAGGTCGAGACCCCGGCGTCCGCCGGGACGCGGGGGCTGGGTGTAGACGGCAACGATCTTATGACCGGCCTCAGCCAGTGCCGCCAATGTCGGCACGGAAAACTCCGGCGTTCCCATGAAGATGATGCGAAGCGGCATGGCGCGCGGTTCCCCGTTCTGATCAGGCCTCTTCAAACGGGTTTACGAGCTTCAAATCAAGCCCCTCGAAGTCTTTTGTATTGCGCGTCGCCAGCGTCGCATCGTGCGACAGGCAGATCGCGGCAATCATGGCGTCCTTGGTTTCCATCGTCTTGCCTGCCTTCTGGCGCTGGGCGGCAATGATTCCATATCGTGCTGCCGCAGTTTGCGAGAAACTCAGGATCCTGCTGGAAAACTCATTCTCAATTCGCAGGAACGTCTGACGCAGGCTCTCTTGCCGCCCCCCCGAATCCAGCAAAGCGATACCGAAGTGAATTTCTGCCAGCGCGATGGCCGTCAGAAAAACCACTTCACTGTCATAGCTATCCAACCATCGCAGAATGCGCTCGCTATGCTGCCGCCCCTGAAGTTCGGAAATGACGTTCGTATCAAGAACGATCATGTGAAGTCCGGCGGGGCACGATCAGACTGCTTGCGAAACGCCTCGATGGCGCGCAACTCCTCATCTTCAAACGTCGCCTCGCCCAGAATCGAGCGCAGACGCTGTCCCGCGGTTTGGCCGCGCCGCCGCTCCTTTTCCAAGGCGGACCGAATCTGCGCAATCGCTTCATCCGAAAGACTGCGGCCATTGCGGCGTGCACTTTCCTGCAGCTCGATTTTCAGAGCATCGTCAATTCCGCGAAGAAGCAGATCGCCCATGCGCAACCTCCACTATGATATCAATGATATCATAGTCCCGCAGGCCCAGGTTTTCAACGGAAGCGTCAGATCGCCTTGGCGCCGCGGGTCTTGGCCGCCTTGGTGAACTTGCGGATCACCATTTCGCGCTTGAGCTTGGAAATGTGGTCGATGAACAGCACGCCGTTCAGATGATCGATCTCGTGCTGCAGACAGGTCGCCAAAAGGCCGTCGGCCTTGGCGGTCAGCTTCTTTCCTTCCAGATCGATGTACTCGACCGTAATCGTCGCCGGCCGCTCGACCTCGGCATAATAATCCGGGATCGACAGGCAGCCCTCTTCGTAGACCGACCGCTCATCCGACGCCGTCAGGACCTTCGGGTTGATGAAGACCAGAGGCTGCTTGTCCTCGCCTTCTTTCGAGACGTCGATGACCAGCATCTGGCGCGGGACGCCGATCTGGATCGCCGCAAGGCCGATACCCGGCGCGTCGTACATCGTCTCCAGCATGTCATCCGCCAGACGGCGAATATCGGCATCGACTGTTTCCACCGGCTGGGACAGCTGGCGCAACACGGGATCGGGAAGAATGATGAGCGGCTTGATGGTCATCTGGCTCCCATAACTGATCTTTTGCGCCGATGGAATTCTCGTTTTCAAGATTTTTGCAGCGAATGCAGCAGTTTGTATCGGAGGATTCACCAGTGTTCTTGTTTTGATCTAGTCAGCAAAGCCGAATCCCCCTACCCTGCCGCAATGGAACCGACAATTCTCACCCTCGATCAGCCATTGTTTATCCTTGGCTCCTATACGGTCACGCTCGGCATGTGCCTGTTCGGCTCTGTCGTCATCCTGCTGTTTGCCGGTATTCCGGCTGTTCTCGGCAGGCGGCGTGACCGGCAGGCGGCTGTTGATGCAGAGCAGCGCATGACGGCGCTTCTCGCCGCACAGACGGAGATGCAGGGCCGTATTGCTGCCATGGCCGATGTGTTCGGCGCGCGCCAATCCGAGCTTAACCAGTCGATCAGCCAGCGGATTGACGGCATGACGCACCGGCTCGGCACCTCGATTACCGAACAAACCAAGGCAACACATGAAAACCTGCGCCGGTTGCAGGAACGGCTGGCGGTCATCGACACCGCGCAGACCAATATCCAGTCGCTGGCCAAGGACATGGCCGGACTGCAAAGCATCCTGTCCAACAAGCAGACGCGCGGTGCCTTTGGCCAGTCACGCATGGAAACGATCATCGCCGATGGCCTGCCGATGGGGGCTTATGCCTTCCAGGCAACGCTATCCAACGGGTCGCGGCCGGACTGCACCATCCGCATGCCAAACGGCCAGCCGGATCTGGTGATCGACGCGAAATTCCCGCTCGAGGGCTGGAATGCGATTCGCGGCGCCGAAAATCCGGAGATGATCCGCCAGGCGCAACAACAGTTCCGGCGTGACATGGAGGTGCATATCCGGGATATTTCCGGGAAATACCTGATCCCCGGCGAGACCCAGGAAACGGCCTTTCTCTTCGTGCCCTCCGAATCGATCTTTGCCGAAATCCACGAGCATTTCGAAGGGATCGTCCAGAAGGCGCATCGCTCGCGGATCGTCATCGTTTCGCCGTCGCTGCTGATGCTATCAATCCAGGTCATCCAGGCTATTCTCAGGGATGCCAGGATGCGCGAGCAGGCGCACCTGATCCAGGGCGAGGTGATCCGGCTGATGGAAGACCTGACCCGGCTCGATGACCGGGTACGCAAGCTGCATGGCCATTTCCTCACCACCCAGAAGGATGTCGACGACATTCTGGTCTCCTCGGAAAAGCTCAAGAAGCGTGGCACGCGCATCGAGGCACTGGACTTGGAAACAGCCGGGGCGATACCCGACGGCAAGGCCGATCAGAAATCCTTCGATGCGCGCATGGGGCAATTGAAGCTGCGGGTGGTTGACGAGGACTGACCCTGTCGGGCACTGTCCCGCGCAAATCGACTGCCCCGGGAGAGACTTCAGATGATTACAGTTTTCGGCTCCATCAACATGGACCTGATCGCCACCACCGCACGCCTGCCAAAGCCCGGTGAGACGGTGACCGGCACCGGCTTCACCACCGCCGCAGGCGGCAAGGGTGCCAATCAGGCCCTGGCAGCACGGCGGGCGGGAGCCAGCGTCCGCATGGCAGGCGCAGTCGGCTCCGATAGTTTTGCCGATGGCGCGCTGGCTCTCCTGAAACAGGCAGGCACCGACATGTCGCTGACGAAAACCGTAAGCGAGCCGACCGGCACCGCACATATTCTGGTGGGTGGCGACGGCGAAAACGTCATTGTCGTGGTGGCAAGTGCCAACGGCACTGTGAGCACTGGCGATGCACAGTCCGCCGTCGAGACGATGGGCGCCGGCGATACGCTGATGCTGCAGCTGGAAATCCCGCCGGCATCGGTGGAGAAGGCGCTTGCTGCGGCAAAGAGCAAGGGCATCACCTCGATCATCAACATCGCGCCTTTGACTGCAGATGCCGCCCGGCTTGGCCGTATGGCGGATATCGTCGTTGCCAACGAGACGGAATTCGAGCTGCTTGCCGGACGCGAAGGCCTTTCAGCAGCCGAGCGTGAAGACGCCATGCAGGCGCTGTCGCGGGACACAGGCCAGACCGTCATCGTAACGCTGGGCGCTGAGGGCGTCATTGCGGTTCGGGGCGGCAATATCCATCGCGCCAAGGGCCTGAAGATCGAGCCGGTCGATACCGTCGGCGCCGGAGACACGTTCTGCGGCTATCTCGCCGCCAGCCTCGATGCCGGTCTCGATTTCGATGCAGCTTTGCGCCGTGCCGCCGTTGCCGGCTCGCTGGCCTGCCTCAATCCCGGTGCCCAGCCAGCCATCCCCTTGGCCGCCGAGGTCGACGCAAAAATCTGAGCGGCTGCGGCCGCCAGAGCGCCGTTGCGCAATCAGAACAGCCGACGTCGCCGCCACGGCACTGAGGAAGAAATCCCGTGAAAACTACGGGATTTCGGTCTCCAACGTTGTTCTAATTTTAATAAATATCGCGCTATCAAACACCTGAAAGGGCTGCCTTCCAAGGATCATGGGCGGCCCAACGATGCCGGTTGGCATCCGGCGCTCCATGAGGGGGCATCTCCCACCCAAAGATCGCGTCACTCCGCGGCTACAAACCCGCGGACCTCTCACCATGCGGGGACATTCATGTTCAAGTTCCAGGCCAAATCGCTGGCGACCAAGCTTATCGCGGTCACGGGCGGCACCATTGCGCTCGTCCTTCTCGCCTCCAACTACGTGCTGATCTCCCAGACGCAGGATCGTGTCGAAACACTCGTCCTCGACCAGGCACGCACCGAGGCTAAATCCATTGCATCCGATATTGCCAGCAATATTGCCGAACTGGCCGGTGCCGCCCGCTCGACAGCCGGCATCATCGGGCGCGGCCAGGAAGGCGGCTATCTCGACCGCAAGGCTGTCGTCGATCTGCTGAAGGCCAATGTCGAGAAGAACGCATTCGCGTTCGGTAGCTGGTTTGCCGAAGAGCCGAATGCTTTCGACGGCAAATCCAAGGACTTTGCGGGCCAGAAGGAATTCGGCGCCAGCAAGGATGGAACGCTGAATCCCTACTGGACCAAGAGCAAGACCGGCATTTCCTTCTCGACCTTCGATTCCGACTATGCGGCCGACTGGTATGCACTTGCGGCCAAGAGCCTCAAGGGCGCGATGTCGCCGCCCTACACCGAAAGCACGACCGGCGACAACAACTCGATGTCCTCGATCGCCTATCCGGTCATGTCAAACGGCAAGCTGATCGGCGCCAGCGGCGTCGATGTTTCGCTCTCCTCGCTTGCCAACAAGGTCAAGGATATCCGCCCCTTCGGCACCGGCCGCGTGACGCTTCTCTCGCAGACCGGCAAATGGCTGGTCGCCCCGATCCCAGACCTGCTGATGAAGGAATACGACGGTGTCGGCGCCGATATCGTCAAGAATGCCCTGTCCACCGCACAGCCGGGCATGATCCATGACCTGACCTATGACGGTAACGAAACCTTCGAGCGCGTGGTCTATCCCTTCAGCCTGCCGGACGTGAACACCACCTGGGTGGTGCTCGTCGATGTACCGCAAAGCGCCATCAACGCACCTGTCGTCGACCAGACCTATATGATGATCATTGGTGGCCTGATCGTGCTCGGCGCCGTGCTTCTCGGCCTCTATCTCTCCGTCCGCAGCTTCGTTCAGAAGCCGCTTGCAGGACTGGTCAGCGATGTCGAGAACCTCAGCAAGGGTGTCTACTCCAACGCCATCTCTGGTCAGGACCGCACCGATGAAACCGGTTCCGTTGCCAAGGCGCTGGAAGGTTTCCGTCATCGCCTCGCCGATACCAAGCGCCTGGAAACCGAAGCGCAACAGGAGCGCCAGTCGTCCGAGCTGCAGCGCAACCAGTCCGAAGCCGAACGCGCCCAGTCGAACGCCACCCAGCGCGAGATTGTCGCCAAGCTCGCCAAGGGCCTGTCGCAGCTTTCTTCCGGTGACCTCGCCTACCGTATCACCGACGATTTCCCCGGCGAATATGCCCAGCTGAAGACTGACTTCAACTCCGCCATGGATAGCCTCGAAGAGACGATCCAGACGGTCAACAGCTCTGTCGTCAACATTAGCACCGGCACCAGCGAAATCAGCAATGCCGCCAATGATCTGTCGCACCGCACAGAACAGCAGGCCGCAAGCCTGGAAGAAACGGCGGCAGCACTCGATCAGCTGACTTCGCAGGTCAATGCCAGCGCCGACAACGCCAAGGTCGCGGCAAAGTCCGTCGAGACCGCCAGCACGGATGCCGAACAGTCCGGCGAAGTGGTACAGAAGGCGATTGCCGCGATGAAGGGCATCGAGCAGTCGTCCGGCGAAGTCAGCCGCATCATCGGCGTCATCGATGAAATCGCCTTCCAGACCAACCTGCTGGCGCTCAACGCCGGTGTCGAAGCTGCCCGCGCTGGCGATGCCGGCAAGGGATTTGCCGTCGTTGCCCAGGAAGTGCGTGAACTGGCACAACGTTCGGCCAATGCCGCCAAGGAGATCAAGACATTGATCAACACTTCGGCCGGCCAGGTTCGGGATGGTGTCGATCTCGTTGGCCGCGCCGGCGGTGCGCTGCAGAAGATCGCCGATCAGGTCGTGCAGATCAATGGTCTGATCCGCCAGATCTCCGGTTCGGCTTCCGAGCAGGCCGTTGGCCTGAAGGAGATCAACACGGCGGTCAACCAGATGGACCAGGTGACCCAGCAGAACGCTGCGATGGTGGAAGAAACCACCGCCGCCAGCATGGCATTGAACGAGGAAGCCCGCGCGCTGAGCACGCTGGTCTCCCGCTTCCACGTCGCTCGTCAGAACCTGTCTTCAGCTGACATGCTGCGCAGCACGGCCGACAAGATGAGGACGCCAGCCAAGGCATCAGCGCCGAGCTACAGCGCGCCGGCCAAGACCGCACCGTCCCGCTACAGTGTCGCGGCGCCACGGGCCGTGCCGCAGGTTTCCGGCAACACGGCTCTTGCCCAGGATAACTGGGAAGAATTCTGAGAGACGAAAGCACAGCAGAAATAAATGTTTTGCGCATTGGAGCGCCCTGCAGGGCGTTCCATTTTACAATCATTGAGCTTAGCGAAAGTGACGATCATCGTGTCTGAGAATACTCATTCCCAAACCCATACCACGTTAATGGGCAAGGATCCGGCTTGGTTTATCGTTGCCTGGATGATCCTCGTGATCGCAGCGATCGTATTTGGTCCGCCGCAATTGGATTCGGGGTACCAAGCGCTCACCAATTTGGGCTTCTTCGACCTTCTGACAATATGGACGATTCCCGCGCTGGCTGGACCAGTTTTACTTTTTGTCCTGAAAGGGAAGATCCCTTTGTTTTACGGGTTTGTGGAGATCGCGGGAGGCAGCCTCGCAATCATATATGCCATGCCCGGTCTGGCCGATGACACGATACCCGCTCTACTTGCCTTTTTAACGGGCGTTTACTTCATGATTCGCGGACTGGATAATTTCTCCAAGGGCCTTAAAAAAGGTCAGCTTATGTATGGGATTTTCACCAAAATTCTTCGGGTCGAACTCGATAAGGGCAAATAAAACTGTCGCGGTTCAATGGCGGGAATAATACTGCCCTGCAGAACTCCCCCAGGAAACCCAGAGTATTATTTGCAACCCAACGGCGCCCTTGTGGCGCCGTTTTTTTGTATCATGTTGATGCTGCCGATCAGAGACGGGCCAGACGCTCCGTCAGAAGATCGAAGAAACCCTGATCGTCGACTTCGCGCATGACCTTGGCGTTGTGCTTGCGGCCGGTCACCTGCCACCAATCCACGACTGTCATGCCAACGGTCAGCTCAGACTTGGTTTCGATCTCGACATTGCAATCGCGGCCCTTGAACAGCTCCGGGCGCAGGAGATAGGCGATGACGGTCGGATCGTGCAGCGGGCCGCCATCGGAACCGTATTTTTCGATATCGAAGCGCTCGAAGAATTCCAGCATTTCAGCCATCGCAACGGCCGCCGGCGAGCCGATCGCCTTGATCTTTTCAACGCGGGTCTTGTAGGTCAGTACCCGGTGGGTGACATCAAGCGGCATCATGACGATCGGAATGCCAGACTTGAAAACGATATCGGCGGCATCCGGATCGACATAGATATTGAACTCCGCCGCCGGCGTGATGTTGCCGCCCTCGAAGAAACCGCCGCCCATCATGACGATTTCGCGAACGCGCGGGGCAATCTGCGGCGCCTTGTTGAGCGCCAGCGCGATGTTGGTGAGCGCACCCAAGGTGCAGAGTGTCACGGTTCCCACGTCTTCGGCCAGCAGGGTCTCGATGATGAAATCGACGGCGTGTTGCGTCTGCATCGGCATGGTCGGTTCTTCGACCACCGGGCCATCCAGGCCGGTCTTGCCGTGCACGTGCTCCGCTGTCACCAGTTGACGAACCAGAGGCTTGTCAGCACCTGCATAGACCTTGACGTCACGGCGATTGCACAGCTCACAAATCACCCGGATGTTGCGCGAGGTGAGCGCCACCGGCACATTGCCGGCGACAGCGGTAATGCCCAGCACATCAAGCTCGCCAGGGCTGCCGAGCGCCAGCATGATCGCGGCGGCATCGTCCTGCCCCGGATCGGTATCGATGATAATCTTTCTCGGCTCGGCCATGCAGGTCTCCTCCAAATCAGCGAGCGGGACTATGATTTGCCTGTTGGCGCAGTGCAAGCGCCTTGCACTCGCTACGCACAGCTACCATATTGAGGCCTCGCGGATGCTGCCTCGCAGGTCCGTCAAAACGGTCGCTTGAGCTGCAAGGACTAGACATGACCCGGATCACGCCCTTCACGAGCCCGCTTCTGCTCGGTTTCGATGCGATGGAAAAGACCCTGGAGCGCATCGCCAAGGGCAATGACGGTTACCCCCCCTACAATATCGAGCGGGTGCGCCGGGACGAGTCGGTCAATGAGCCGGACAGCCTGCGAATCACCCTGGCTGTCGCCGGTTTTTCAGAAGACGACCTCGACGTCACGACCGAGGAAAACCAGCTGATCATCCGCGGACGCCAGTCAGAGACCGGTGAACGCGACTATCTGCACCGTGGCATTGCAGCCCGCCAGTTCCAGCGGATGTTCGTTTTGGCTGAGGGAATGCAGGTTTCCAAGGCGGAGCTGAAGAACGGCCTGCTGTCGGTCGACCTCATTCGTCCGGAACCTGTCCGTATGGTAAAGAAAATTAATATTTTGGTCCCAGAGTAGGATAACCGGCAGCTCGCGCCGGCTGCACTAAGGACCCGGCCGCTCCCAATGGCCCCGAACTTCGTACAGGAAAATCAATGTGTTGCGGATTTCTTTTGCCTCCCCGGCGGTGAGATCGGCAAAGCAACGGAGTACGACTCATGGGATTGAAACACGTCAGCTCACATCTGTCGAAAAACGACCTGGCCCATCTCGGCGCCGGTGAGGTTGGCTATATCCGCAAGATGCGCTCGGACGAAGTGTCGCGCGTCTTCCCGGAAGCGCCGAATATGGACCCCGATCTTGATCTATGGGCGCTGTTCGGCGCCGACGGCACGCCGATCCTTTTGACCGACAACCGTTCCAGCACCTTCTTCAAGGCCGCAGAAGACGACCTGCGTACCGTCAGCTTACATTAAGCGGGATAAACAATTCCGGCGCTTAAACGCGCCGGAATGTGAGATAGGCCGACTTGCGGCCTTCCCGGCGCGCCTTGGCCTCGTAGCGCGTGCTCGGCCAGCCGGCATAGGGCGTCAGCCAGTCCGAGGCATTTTCCGCCGTCCATTCGAACGCCGCGTGATCGTGGCAGTGCGATAGCGTCCAGTTGACATAGGTATCGATGTCCGAGGCGAAGCAGAAGATGCCGCCCGGTTTCAGCACGCACGCAAAACGGTCGAGATTGACCGGAGAGACGAAGCGGCGCTTCCAGTGTTTCCGCTTCGGCCATGGATCGGGGTAGAGAAGATCGATCTGGTCGATCGAATTTTCCGGCAACCAATCCAGCACCTGCGTTGCATCGTCATCATGCAGGCGCACGTTCTCGACGCCGCGCTCCTCGATATAACCAACCAGCTTTGCCATGGAATTGACGAAGGGTTCGACGCCGATAAAACCTGTCGATGGGTCTTCGGCGGCGCGATGGATCAGGTGTTCGCCGCCGCCAAAGCCGATTTCCAGCCGCACCCGGCCGACGGGACGTTTGAACAGCGTCTTCACGTCCGCAGGCGCCGGCGATGCCAGGTCCAACCGCAGCAAGGGCAGCACAGTTTCGAGATGTGATGCCTGCAGCGCGCGTAGGGGTTTTCCCTTGCGGCGGCCGAAGAAGGCTTCGGTCGAGCGGCTGCGGTGCTGTTCGGTCATGGCAATGGTCTTTCACGATAAAAGCGGATGTCTCCGTCAGGAAACATCCGCTTTACAGTTTTATCGGCAGGTCCGTAAAGAGCCTGATCAGGCGGCCTTCAGCGCTTCTTCCTTCAAAGCGTCCTTGAGCGGCTTGACGAGGTCAAGCTTTTCCCAGGAGAAGGAGCCATCACGGCCAGCCTTGCGGCCAAAATGGCCGTAGGCCGAGGTCTTGGCGTAGATTGGCTTGTTGAGATCGAGGTGACGGCGAATGCCCGACGGGGACAGGTCCATCGTCTTGCGGATCGCGCCTTCGACCTGGTCTTCGGTGACCTTGCCGGTGCCATGCAGGTCGACATAAATCGACAGCGGCTGAGCGACACCGATCGCATAGGCGATCTGGATCGTGCAACGGTCTGCCAGGCCAGCGGCCACGACGTTCTTGGCGAGGTAGCGCGCGGCATAAGCGGCCGAACGGTCAACCTTGGTCGTGTCCTTGCCGGAGAACGCACCACCACCATGCGGGGCAGCGCCACCGTAGGTGTCGACGATGATCTTGCGGCCGGTCAGGCCCGCATCACCATCTGGTCCACCGATGACGAACTTGCCGGTCGGGTTGATGTACCAGTTGCAGTCATCGGCAATCTCGATGTCGTGCAGCGCTTCGCGGATATAGGGCTCTACGACGGAGCGCACCTTGGCCGAATCCCAGGCCTCATCAAGATGCTGGGTCGACAGGACGATCGACGTGACTTCCGACGGCTTGCCGTCGATATAGCGGACAGTGACCTGGCTCTTGGCGTCAGGGCCAAGACGGCCAGCCTCATCAGCGCCCTTCTTGCGGGCGGCGGCCAGAAGATCAAGAATACGATGCGAATAATAGATCGGCGCCGGCATCAGTTCTGCCGTTTCCTTGCAGGCGTAACCGAACATGATGCCCTGGTCGCCGGCACCTTCGTCGCCCTGCTTGTCGGCAGCATTGTCAACGCCCTGGGCGATATCGGCCGACTGCGGATGAAGCAGCACGTCGATCTTGGCGGTCTTCCAGTGGAAGCCAGCCTGTTCATAACCGATTTCACGGATCGCCTTGCGGGCTGCGGTCTTGAACTTCGACGGGTTGATGACCGGATGTCCGGCAGCATCCTTCAGGATAATGCCGTCCTTGTCCTTCTTCAGAAGGGTGTCCGGTACTCGGACTTCGCCAGCGATGATGACGCGGTTGGTGGTCGCCAGTGTTTCGCAGGCGATACGAACCCCCCAGGGGTCAACGCCGGTCTTGGCGGCTTCACGATACACAAGATCGACAATTTCGTCCGAGATACGGTCACAGACCTTGTCCGGATGACCTTCTGCCACGGATTCACTCGTAAACAGGTAGTTAGCGCGCATGCGGGAAGTCCCCTCAATGAAAAAACTGCTTGACCGTGTTAGTGATATTGCCACGAAATGACAAGCACACAAGGACATAAATATATCTTTATATGGGCGATTAGGGAACGATTTTCTGGGCTTTTGGTGCTTTTCAGCCGCATTTCTGCGATGCGGTAATGGCGCTCGCATCAGACACAAAAAAAGCGGCACTGTCCGGCCGCTTTCTTTCATGCTGTCTCTTTGACGTCGGCCTTACTCGGCTTCCGCCTCTGCAGCCAGCGCCTTGACGAGGTCAACAAGCTTGCGGCGCACCTTGGGATCGCCAATCTTGACGAATGCGCGGTTCAGCTGGAGACCTTCCGAGGACGACAGGAAATCAACGACGTAATTCGAGCTTGAGGCTTCCGCCATGCCAGACGGACCGGTTGACTGATCGCCCGGTGCATCTTCGAAAAAGAAGGATACCGGAACATTCAAGATGCTTGAAATGTTCTGAAGACGGCTGGCGCCGACCCGGTTCGTGCCTTTTTCATATTTCTGAATCTGCTGGAAGGTGATCCCGAGGCTCTCTCCGAGTTTCTCCTGGCTCATGCCCAGCATGGTGCGGCGAAGACGAATCCGGCTACCGACATGAATGTCGATCGGGTTCGGCTTCTTCTTGTTTTCTATCATAACGGTTTCCTAATAAGCAAAGTTTCAGCTACTCCATAACCTGGACACTTGCCGAGAGCAGACTACACGTTACGTTGTGCAGCCGGGGCGGAAACCCCCCGAACATAGGTGAAGATCGATGGTGATTGCCACTATGCAATTTTAGGGGTTTTTGGTCAATTCTCTCGCAGAATAAAACTTGCGCGGGAAATAACCGCCAAACCGAACAAAAGGCACCCAATCAGGATTGTGTTTCTTTCTTGCGCCTCAAGGCTTATTAGCAATACAAACTTTCCCGGCAAAAGTGTGTCCACAAAACCTTTTGTTCCGAGCTGAAGACCGGTAACGATTTCCCCGCGTCCGTTGACGACCGCCGATATGCCGGTATTGGCATCGCGAATGAGCGGCAAACCTGTCTCTACGGCGCGAAGACGCGCCTGCTGGAAATGCTGGTATGGTCCGGGCGTATTGCCAAACCAGGCATCGTTGGTGAGATTGAGCAGCACATCGGCACGCAGCGCGTCCGTGCCGATTTCGCGGGGGAAAATGGCCTCATAGCAAATCAACGGATAAAGCGTCTTGCCGCCCGGCAGCGTCAGCAGCGTGCGCGTTGCCGCAGCGGAAAAGCCGCCGGGCATGGCGACCGTATCGATGCCCGCCGCCGACAGGAGGTTCTCCAGTGGCAGATATTCGCCAAAGGGAACAAGATGGACCTTGTCGGACGCACCGACAATCTGGCCGCGATCGTCAATCACATAGATCGAATTGTAGTAACGCGGCGGTTGGCCGGTGCCAGTGGCTTCCGCCCGCACCGCGCCGGCGATGAGCAACTGCCCGTCCTGCAGCACGTCGGAAATTCTCAACAGCGCATCGGGATTTTCAGTCAGGATGAACGGCACCGCGGTTTCCGGCCAGACGATGATATCCGGCCGCTTGCCGCCGTCCGCGGGCGCCGCCTGCGTCAGCGCCAGATGCTCTTCAAAGATCGTCATCCGTTCGTTGTCGTCGATCTTCTTCGACTGATCGATCAAAGGCTGGACAAGCCGGACCGTCAAGGCTGGATCGGCCGGCGGCGGCAACGGTTGTTCCAGCCGGTAAAAACCGTAACCGAAATGTGCCGCGACCAGCAGGACCGCAAGGCCCAATCCTGCACGCAGGCCCTTGCGCGTGCCCATCAAGGCGGGCGCTGCGAAAACAAACACAGCCAGCATGTTGATCCCGGCAAGACCAACCACGGCGGCGGACTGCATCATTAGCGGAACCGGCATGGCCGCATAGCCGATCGCGTTCCAGGGAAAGCCGGTAAGGACGAAACTGCGCAACCACTCGAAAAGCCCAAAGGCAAAGGCGAGCGCTGCAATCCGGCCCAGGCCGTCGGACCACAAGATACGGGCCAATGCAGCCGCGCAAGCGTAGAAGAAAGCAAGGAACGCCGGAACGCCGATCACCGCCAGCGGCACGGCCCAGGCGAAATCATCGGCTTCGACCAGAAGTGCATTGCCCAGCCACCACAGGCCTCCGAGGAAATAGCCGAAACCGAAACACCAGCCGATCCAGAACGCCGGAAAGCTGCGCCGGATGGGGCCACGGTCCGGATTACCCGAAGCCCCATCGATCAGCCAGACGAGAATGGGGAAAGACAAAAACGGTGCTGCAAATATACCGAAAGGCGGCAGCGCGAAAACGGCAATCAAACCGGCGACGAAGGCGACAAGACCCCGGCGGGCTCCCGACAACAGCATGATCCTGCCCGCAAGCCACTCCATTCACTTCTCCCAACCGGCGCAAGCCGCCACCCGATCCTTACGCAGCACACAGCGCGCAAAAACCGTCAATCCGAATCAACGTGGCGGCAGTGTTCCAAAAAAGTGGCTGCTTGTCGTGCCTGGAAACGGCGTTTCAGCCCCGCAGCGCGAGGCTTAGCCGGTTTCGCGCAGTGATTTCTCGGGCATGGCGGCTGATGCACCGTCAAACGCGACATCCTCCTCACCCTTTGCAGGGCGGCGGCGGGCGGGCGGGCGCTTGCGGACGATCCTCACGCGCTTCACCCGGCGCGGGTCGGCATCCAGAACCTGGAATTCGAAGCCGGGGATCGCCTGGACCACCTCACCGCGGGCCGGGATGCGGCCGAGCGAGGCAAAGACCAGACCACCAAGCGTGTCGACATCCTCAAGCTGCTCGCGGACGTCGAAATCCGGGCCGATCGCCGCGGCGATCTCCTCCAGTTCGACGCGGGCATCGGCGACAAAAACGTCGTCGGACGTCTTGGCGAACATCACTTCTTCGTCGTCATGCTCGTCTTCGATATCACCGACAACCATTTCGACGATATCCTCGAGCGAGGCGAGGCCATCGGTGCCGCCGTATTCGTCGATCACCAAAGCCATCTGGATACGGGCGGCCTGCATGCGCTGCATCAAATCCGAAGCATGCATGGATGGCGGCACGAACAGGACCTGGCGGATGATGCCGGCCTCTTCGACGGTCTTCGACAAGTCAATGCGGCCGAGATCGAAACTCGGCTTGGGCTGGCGAACCGGCTTTTCGGCCGTGGTTGCCGTGGCACTTGCAGCAGAACGGCTGCCGGTGCGCCGCTTGTTGCGGGCCTGCTTGGTCACATAGGAGAGCAGATCGCGGATATGAACCATGCCGCGCGGATCATCAAGGCTTTCGCTATAGACCGGCATGCGCGAACGGCCGGATTCCTCGAAGATCACCATCAGTTCACCGATGGTGATGCTGAGATCCACGGCCTCGATATCGGCGCGCGGAACCATAACATCCTCGACGCGGACTTCCCGGAACCGCAGGATGTTGTTGAGCATGGCGCGTTCAGCCGGCGAAAACGCCGTATCGCCGTCGGCGGCACCTGTCATCAACGCGTCGGTAAGGTCTTCACGAAGGCTGGAGGCATTGCCCGCACGCCAGATCCGGGCTGCACGGCTCCAGAAGGAGGAGCCTGACTTGCCGTTCTCAGGTTTCGGGGCGGTGCTACTACTGCCCGCCTCGTCCTGACTGGAGGCTTCCGCCTCGTCTCTAACAGCCGGTGCCGGCTGCGCTCTAAAATCGCTCATTGTTCCAAACTATCAAACGGGATCACTGTCCCCATAGGGATCAGATAAACCAAGACCGGCCAAAATGCGAGTCTCAAGGTCCTCCATTCTTTCGGCGTCACGCTCATCGATGTGATCATAGCCGAAAAGATGCAGGAATCCATGTACCAGGAGATGAGTCAGGTGCTCATCGAAAGGCTTGCCGAGATCATCGGCCTCGCGCACCAGCGTCTCATGGGCAAGGATGATATCCCCGAGCATCGGACCCGGCATCTTGCCCGGCGTCACCGGGAAGCCCGGAAACGACAGCACATTGGTCGGTTTATCCTGGCCGCGCCATTCCGCGTTGATTTCCCGGATGGAGGCATCATCGGTAAACACCAGCGACACTTCCGGTGGCATTTTGGGAAATGGCTGTTTTTCTTCACGCTTCAGGAAATCGGCGCTCGCGCCAAGCACACGTTCAGTAAGAGACGCAAGTTCCGCTTCGGAAGGCCACGGACCTTCCTCGACGCTGATCTGGATATCAAGGCTCGTCATGATTGGATTGCTTCCGCCTTAGCGGTCGCCCTGCTCGCTTTCGTCATGCACCGCCGTCGTTGCCTCATAGGCGCGGACGATACGGGCAACCATCGGATGGCGGACAACGTCGACATCCTTGAAGCGGACAACCGATACGCCCTCGACACCCTTGAGGATCTGCAGGGCTTCGACAAGGCCGGACTTGACGCCGCGCGGCAGGTCGACCTGGCTCGGATCGCCCGTGACGATCATCCGGCCGTTTTCGCCGAGACGCGTCAGGAACATCTTCATCTGCATCGTCGTGGTGTTCTGTGCCTCGTCGAGAATGACGGCGGCATTGGCGAGCGTGCGTCCGCGCATGAAAGCGAGCGGGGCGATTTCGATAACGCCAGCAGTGATTGCCCGCTCGACCTTGTCGCCGGGCATCATGTCATAGAGCGCGTCGTACAGTGGCCGCAGATACGGATCGACCTTGTCCTTCATGTCGCCGGGCAGGAAGCCGAGGCGTTCGCCCGCCTCGACCGCAGGGCGCGACAGCACGATACGATCGACCGCGCCGCGCTCGAGAAGCTGAGCGGCATGGGCGACGGCGAGATAAGTCTTGCCGGTACCGGCCGGGCCGACGCCGAACACCAGTTCGGATCGTTCCAGGGCGCGCATATAGGCGTCCTGCGTCGGCGTGCGGGCGGCAACGGTCTTCTTGCGTGTCGAGATTTGCGCGAGGTTCAGCTTGGCTTTCTTTTCCATGGTCGGCAACTGGAGCTGGTCATCGGCAGCGACAGCCATGCGGATGGCGCCTTCGACATCGGAGGGTTCAACGGTGCTGCCGTTCTGCAGGCGCCCATAGAGATAATCCAGCGCCCGGCGGGCCTGATTGGTTGCGACGACTTCACCGGAGATCGCGACGGAATTGCCGCGCGGCCGTGCATCGATATGCAGGCGCTGCTCAATCAATTTGAGATTCTGGTCGAACTGGCCAAACAACTCGCTGGCGAACCGGTTGTTCTCAAATGTGAGCACGAAGTGATTGACGTCTGTCGCGGATGTTTTCGACTGGCGCGGCGAAGATGAAACCAATTCGTGTCCGTTCAAGCGGTCAGGCTCCTTGAGTTGACGGTCCTTCAGCTTACCACTTCGGCAAACAGACTGTTAGGCCCCGCACCAGTGATTCGTACAGAAACAATGTCACCGATTTGCGATGCGTTTGCATCAACATTCACAGACTGCAGCCAGGGCGAGCGGCCGATCAACTGGCCCGGCATGCGGCCCGGCTTCTCCAGAAGCAGGTCGATCGTCTTGCCGATACATTGCTGCGCAAACTCGTTTTGCTGTTTTAGCAACAAAGCCTGCAATCTTTCCAAGCGCTTGGCTTTTACGTCTTCCGGCACCTGATCGCCAAGATCGGCGCCGGGCGTTCCTGGGCGGGTCGAATATTTGAATGAAAATGCCTGTGCATAACCAACGGTTTCGACCAGGCGCAGCGTGTCCTCGAAATCCTCATCGGTCTCGCCGGGGAAACCGACGATGAAATCGCCCGAGAGCGCAAGATCGGGCCGGGCCGCCTTGATGCGGGCGATCAACGCGATGTACTCGGCCGTCGTATGCCGCCGGTTCATCGCCTTGAGGATGCGGTTGGAGCCCGACTGGATCGGCAGGTGCAGATAGGGCATCAGTTGCGGCAGATCACGATGGGCGTCGATCAGGCTGTCATCCATGTCGCGCGGATGGCTGGTGGTATACCGCAGGCGGGCAAGACCCTCGATGCGTGTCAGGCGGTGCAGGAGTTCGCCGAGCCCCCATTTTTCACCGTCGGCGCCAACGCCATGCCAGGCATTGACGTTCTGGCCGAGCAGAGTGATTTCGCGCACGCCGGCATCCACCAGCTTCTGCGCTTCAGCAACGATCTGGGCAACTGGGCGGGAGACTTCGGAGCCGCGCGTATAGGGTACGACACAGAAGGTGCAGAACTTGTCACAG
The DNA here is from genome assembly GCA_900472175.1 of Hyphomicrobiales bacterium. Classification (GTDB taxonomy): domain Bacteria; phylum Pseudomonadota; class Alphaproteobacteria; order Rhizobiales; family Rhizobiaceae; genus Pararhizobium. Next base: position 20,697 of record UCHD01000017.1, read on the forward strand.
CCTTCCTGCACGGTCAGGAAGGCTGTGACGCCCCTCGCCCTGGTCTTGGCCTTGTCCGGTGCCGGCAGATGCTCGAATTTGTCCTCGATGGCGTAGTCTGTTTCCAGCACCCGCTCGCCACGCTTGACGCGTTGAAGTGCCTCGGGCAGCCGGTGGTAGGTCTGCGGGCCGATGACGAGATCGACGGCGGGTGCCCGGCGCAGGATTTCGTCGCCTTCGGCCTGCGCGACGCAACCGGCAACGCCGATCATCATCTCGCGGCCTTCTCCGGCCTTTTTCTTCTTCAGGTCACGCAGCCGCCCAAGCGCCGAATAAACCTTCTCGGCGGCTTTCTCGCGGATATGACAGGTATTCAACAGGACAAGATCGGCGTCTTCCATGACATCGGTCGAGACATAGCCATCCTTGGCCAGCGCATCGGTCATCCGGTCGGAATCGTAGACATTCATCTGACAGCCGTAGGTCTTCACGAAGACCTTGCGGACGGCTGGGCTTTCGAGCGCCATGTCGGGCTGTGCGGATAAAACGGCGATTTCCTGTGTCATGCCCGGTTCCATAGAGCATCAAGGGTCAAAATTGAAGCCCTTTCCCTTGGCTGCAATAGCCTCAGCGGCCACGTAGCTTGAGAGCCAGCATCTCGCGGATGCTCTTCTCGACCTGGCGGCTGACGACCTTGCGATTGCTCTCTGCCGTGTAGGTGATCTGTTCGCCGTAAATGACATCGACATCGACAGCGCCCTCATAGAGGATACCGAGCAGATGTGGCGCCAGCGCGATATCGCCCGGCCAGGCCGCGACCGGCCGGTGATAGCGGCCCATCGGCATGCCGTGAATGCCGGTATAGGCGATGGCCAAAGGCTGGACATGGACGGCACCCGTCGGCGACATCGGCACGGCGGCGGCGGCGGCGCCGAACAGCGATGTCTTGATCTCCAGAAGCCGGTTGCCATCGGAAGTCGTGCCTTCAGGAAACAACACGACGATCTCGCCATCGGCCAGACGCTTGCCGATCTCGTTGACCTGATTGCCGGTGGTGCGCTTCTGCTCACGCTCGACGAAGATCGTCGCCTGCAGCCGCGCAAGAACACCGAAAACCGGCCACGCTTTGACGTCGGACTTGGCCACGAACACCACATCGGCGATCGAGCCGAGAACCAGAATATCCTTCCAGCTGGCATGGTTCGACACCAGCATCAATGGGCGCTGCCGGTCCGGCGTGCCATGGACGCGGATCCGGATGCCGACGAGGCGGCAGGCCATGCGATGCCACAGGCGCGGCAACGTGCGCCGTTGCGGCGTGTCCAGCCACAGAAACAGGATTTGCAGCGGCGCCATGACAACGGTCGCCAGAACGAGAATTGTCATGCACAGCGTGACGCGCAGCCAATTGATCACGCGCAGTGCCTCGGCATGCCATTCGTCGTCATCGTCAGGCGCAAGGGGACGCGTCTATCGTGATTTCTGCTTGGTTTGTCGGCATTGCGGCGCAAGCGCGTCTCTCTTCCTGGTCCGCTTCACATCAGTCGATTCAAGGCAGCTACGGCTAACCAAGATCGAGCCGCATGACAAGGGCGGCAGTTTTGGCGCCGTTAACATCCTGATAATAGGCGCGTCTTTCGCCGACCTTGGAAAATCCGAGTTTCCTGTAAAGCGCGATGGCGGCAATATTGGTCTCATCGACTTCGAGGAAAACCGCTTCGGCCGCCTGGTCGCGCGCTTCGCGCAATGCCGCCCGCATCAAACGCCAGCCAAGACCGAGACGCGAAAACCGCGGATCGACGCCGATCGTCAGGATTTCCGCTTCACCGGCGGCCACACGCGACAGGACAAAGCCGCCGATAAGCGGTTGCGTAATAAAGGGCCGCGTATAGGCATTGTTCTGGCGGGCGATGAAGCCGAAAACGGTATCCTGGTTCAGCAGCGAATGCAGTTCGCCGTCGCTCCAGGCATGCGTGAACCGCAATTTATGGACGGCCGCTGCCTGCGGCAGGTCGGCCGTTTCCAGGGCGAAGATTTCGAATTCAGGCTTGCGGACAAAAAAGTCGGTCAGCGACATCTTACGCTCGCGCCACCGCAAAACCGGCCTGCGACTTGACGTCGGGGCCGCGCAGATAAAGCGGGCTCGGTTTGCCCCGCGACGGGTCAGCCGCAGCACCAAGACGGGCGACAAGACGGATGTCGGTGAGGTCCGTTTGCGCGGTGTTTTCCGGCGGCTGGTCCGTCAAATGCCGGGTGGCGGTGCCACAGATGAGGCCGTCGAAACCAGCAAACAGCTTTTGGGCGTCCGGGATTTCCAGCATCAAGGCTTCGCTGCGTGGCGTACCGCCGGCTTCGAAACTCTGGCAATAAAGTTCGTCGCGCTTGGCATCGATCGTCGCCAGAATGGCGCGGCCCGGATGCCTTTCACGGGCAGCTTCGGCAATCGCGGCAAGCGTTGAAACACCAACGGCGGGCACGTTCAGTGCCAGCGCGAAGCCGCGCGCAGCGGCGACACCGACGCGGATGCCGGTGAAGGAGCCCGGACCGACGGTCACCGCGACGCGGCCGATATCGACAAGCGCCTTGCCACACGCGGCGAGCGCCTCGTCGATAAACCCCATGAGTTGTTCTGCATGGCCACGGCCGATATCGGCCCCGGCCAAGGCCAGAACCGTATCGCTAGCGCTGTCGTAGACGGCTGCAAAACAGCCCGTCCCAGCCGTATCAATGGCCAGGACGATCATGCTTCTTCAACTTTTCTGGATAGTAGCGGCACGGATAATCGCTCGCTTAGACGGCTTCGACCGCCTGCACTTCGGGGATGAAATGATGCAGCAGATTCTGTACGCCGTGCTTCAACGTTGCCGTCGAAGACGGGCAACCGGCGCAGGCGCCCTTCATGTTGAGGAAGACAGTGCCATCGCGAAAACCCTTGAAGGTGATATCGCCGCCATCCTGGGCGACAGCCGGGCGAACGCGGGTTTCCAACAGTTCCTTGATGGTCGCAACGATGGTTTCGTCGCCTTCCTCGAAGAACTCGCCGTGCTGGTCGCTTTCTTCAGCGCGGGTATGCACCGCCATGACCGGCTGGCCAGACATGAAATGCTCCATGATCGAACCGAGGATCGCAGGCTTCAGGTGCTGCCATTCCTGCGCTTCCTTGGTGACCGTGATGAAATCATAGCCGAAATAGACCCCGGTGACGCCGGGGATCATGAACAGGCGCGCTGCGAGCGCCGAACCGGCTGCGGCTTCTTCCGCGTCGCGGAATTCGGCCGTACCGTTTTCCATCACGACCTTGCCCGGCAGGAATTTCAGCGTGGCGGGGTTCGGCGTGGCTTCGGTCTGGATGAACATGTCTCTACTCCGCGTCGGCCGGGATCGCGTTCAACCAGCCTGTTTAGAATTATTCAAAAGAATATAAGCCGTTTGGACGGCCGCTTCAAGATGCGCGGGCCAGCGTTTCAGCCGCGCCAGGATCAATTCCATTGATCCTGGCCAATACGGCAGGGATCAGCTCAGCGCGTCGATTTCCTCGTCCGTCAGCAGATCCGGGATCACCGTCACCGGGATCGGGAATGCGGCTGTCTTGCCGGCAATCGACGAAACCAGTGGACCTGGGCCATCCTTGGCCGAACCGGCGGCCAGCACCAGAATGGCGATATCGCGGTCTTCCTCGATCAGGCTGTAAATCTGATCCGTTGCGCCGCCTTCGCGGATCACCATTTCCGGCTCGATACCGATCGTTTCGCGCACCGTCTGGGCGATCTTGGCAAGCGTTGCCTCGGCCTCGGCCCGGGCTTCCGCCCGCATGATACCCTCGACACCTAGCCATTGCTGGAAATCGGCGTCGGCAATGACATAGAGCAGAACGAGCCCGCCATTGGAGTTCTTGGCGCGCATGCCGGCATAGTGAACGGCGCGGCCGCATTCCGGGGTATCGTCGATCACCGCCATGAATTTGCGGCGGTGACCTTCCAGTCTTGAGAGTCGTGTTGAAACCATGACGCGACTCTTACACCCGATATTTTTGGCTGCAAGGTTTCTTTTGCGGTGGATTATTGCAGAAAGCCGACGATTTCCCGGACCTGTTTCATCGTCACTTCGGCCCGCGCCCTGGCCCGCTCGCCGCCATCGCGCAGGATGCCATCGATATGGGTCGTGTCGTCCATCAGGCGGCGCATTTCGCCCGAGATCGGGGCGAGAACGGTAACTGCCAGATCAACCAGAGCCGGTTTGAAGACCGAGAACTGCTGTCCGCCGAACTCTGAAAGCACCTCAGCCTTGGTCTTATCCGACAGCGCTGCATAGATGCCGACGAGATTGTCCGCTTCCGGGCGGCCCTTCAGGCCATCGGCTTCGCTTGGCAAGGCGTCCGGATCGGTCTTTGCCTTGCGGATCTTCTTCGAGATGGTCTCGGCATCGTCCATCAGGTTGATGCGGGAAAGGTCTGACGCATCCGATTTTGACATCTTCTTGGTGCCATCACGCAACGACATGACGCGCGGCGCCGGGCCGCCGATCAGCGGCTCAACCATGGGGAAATAGGCATGCACCGGCTCTTCGCCGACCTTGATATCGATACCGTAATCGGTCCGGCGGATATGATCACCGAAATCGATGTTGAATTTCTGGGCGATATCGCGGGCAAGCTCCAGATGCTGCTTCTGATCATCACCGACAGGCACGTGCGTAGCACGATAGACAAGAATGTCCGCAGCCATCAGGCTCGGATAGGCAAGCAGGCCAAGCGACATCTGTTCGGCATTCTTGCCGCCGGATTTGTCCTTGAACTGTGTCATGCGTTCCATCCAGCCGATGCGGGCGACGCAATTGAAGATCCAGGCGAGCTCGGCATGCTGCGGCACAGCCGACTGGTTGAAGACGATGTGTTTCTTCGGATCGATGCCCGAGGCGATGAAGGCGGCGGCAATCGAGCGAATCTGGCCCGGCATGTCCTCATGCACCAACTGCGCGGTGATCGCGTGCAGATCAACGACGCAATAGATGCAGTCATTGTTTTCCTGCAAAGCGACGAATTTGCGGATCGCGCCGAGATAATTACCGAGGTGGAGATTGCCTGTTGGCTGAACGCCGGAAAAAACGAGCGGCTTGAATTCTGACATCGTGTCCTCATTCGGGCTTGTGGAGGGCCCGGCCTCTGTTGCTGTTGGCGGGCTTATGCACACAGGCGTAGCCATGATCAAGTGGGATGCAGCCGGTGCCGGTGGCAAATTCAACCCCAGATGACCGGACGCGCTGGCAAGACCTTGAATCCAAAGATTCAAATTGGAATTTTTTACTCTAATATTCACATTAGACTAACGATTAAGACCGAAATGCGGCATAGCTATTTAGAGCTACAAGAAGAAAATTCCATAAATTTGCTGCAATTCGGATGAATTTGCCAATCCGCCACCACAACCAGGTTCTCAGGCCGAGCTCATTCAGCTGTACTGCGCACATCAATGGCGCGGCGAACCGACATTTGCATGTGCCCCGATCCAAAGAAGGACGCTGACGGGCCGTGCCAAGGGGATTGTCATGCGTAATCTATTATCGCTCGCACTTGCGTGCCTGCTCGCCATTTCCGGTTTTTCCCTCGCCGAAGCCAAGGACGACAAAGAGCGGAAAGTGAAGCTTCCCGTACACAACAGAACAACGGCCTACGCCGTGCAGACCGTGTCGGTCAGAACCGGCTGCTTTTCACCACGTCTCGAGGGCATTCTGGCGCATATCGCTGCCAAGACCGGCCGCCGGCCGCTGGTCACCTCCGGCCACCGGCCGCGCTCCCATCGCTCCGGCTCGATGCACCGGTTCTGCCAGGCCGCGGATATTCGCGTGCCCGGCGTTTCGGAAAGCGTGATCCTTGCCGCCGCGAGAACGGCACCGGGTATCGGCGGCATCGGCCGGTATTGCAACGGCATCGTTCATGTCGATACGGGTGCGAAACGCCAATGGGCCTATTGCGGCAAGTCGAAACGTCATTTCCTCAGCGCCAAACGCCGTTCGGGAAAGCGGGCTTAAGCCCGACGCCTAGCTATCCTCTGGCGGCGGTGCGCTGGCAGCGGCCTTGCGCTTGATGTTGCGCCTAAGCATAGACAGATCCGCTCCGCCGATCAGGAAGGCGGTGGCGAAGTAGACGACCATCGAGACCCCGATCAGAATTCCAAGCGCGCCCAGTTTCGTCCAGAACGGCGACCCTGACGCCAGCGAGGCGGCGAAGACGCTGCGCAGATAATAGAGAACGCCGCCCATGATCGACGCGGCAACGATCAGCAGCGCGGTGCGGCGCACGAGCGCCCATTCCCACGCGAGATGACCGCGGCGCAGCAGCGTGACAAACAGCAGCACCGTGCTGATCCAGCCGGCCGTGGCTTCGGCAACCGCGATGCCCGGCGCGCCGAGGCGGGGAAACAGCGTGATTGCCAGCGCACAATTGACCACGACAGCGATGGCCGAAAACCGCATCGGCATCTTGGTGTCCTCGCGCGCATAAAAACCCGGCTGCAGCGCCTTGATCAACACGAAAGCCGGCAGGCCGATGCCGTAGATGGCAAGGATCGAGCCGACGACGGCGGTATTTCCGGCGTGGAATGCGCCGCGCTCAAACAGCACCCGGATGATCTCGTCGGAGAGGATCCACAGGGCGAAGGCAGCCGGAATGGTCAGGAACAGAACGAACTCGATGGACCGGTTCTGCAGGTTTCCGGCTTCGCGCAGATTGCCGCCCTTGAGCGCCCGCGACAGTTCCGGCAGCAACACGACACCAACGGCGATGCCGACCACGCCAAGTGGCAGCTGGTAGATCCGGTCGGCATATTGGAGGGCGGCGATGGCGCCGTCCTGGGCCGAGGCGATCGCCTGGCCGATCAGCTGGTTGATCTGGGTAATGCCGCCGGTGATCGCGGCAGGTACGGCCAGAATCAGCAGGCGTTTGACGTTTGGCGTGAAGCGCGGGAACTTGAGCTTGATGCTCATACCGGCATGCAGGACGCCGAAATAGACGACAGCGAGCTGCAGGATACCCGCGACAAGCACACCCCAAGACAGATACCAGGCGGTCGTCAGCGGATCGGCACCGGTATAGAGCGCATAGAACAGAGCGCCGATCATCACCACGTTGAGGAAAATCGGCGCAACGGCGGCGGCAAAGAAGTGGTGCAGCGAATTGAGCATGCCGCTCATCATCGCGGTCAGCGACATGCACATGAGATAGGGGAACATCACCATCGCCATGCGCACCGTGAGGGCTGATTTCTCGGCATCGTCGGCGAAGCCCGGCGCGATGACGAAGCGCACCAGGAGCGGCATCGACAGTTCCATCGCGATGGTGATCAGCAGCAATACCGTGAACAGCACACCGAACACTTCTTCGGAAAAGCGCTTGGCACCATTGATGCCGTTGGCCTCGATCTCCTTGGAAAACAGCGGCACGAAGGCAGCATTGAAAGCGCCCTCGGCGAAGAGCCGGCGAAAAAGGTTGGGGAACCGGAACGCCGCATAAAACACGTCGGCCATCGGGCCAGTACCGAGTGCCGCGGCCATCAGCATTTCACGGGCGAAACCGAAGATGCGGCTGCCGAGCGTGGCGCCGCCGACGGTCATGAATTTCTTGACGAGGCTCATGATTCTGCCTTGGATTTTTTTGCACCCGTGACGGAGCGCGTGTGTTGCGGCGCGATCATGCCCGACGGCATGCGGTCGCGCATCTCGTCCGCCTCGTCCGACATCACGGCCTTCAGCCGCGCAACGATATTGCTCTGCCGCGCTTCATTGGTGATCTTCTGGCCGACAAGATCGGTGACATAGAACGTGTCGATGACCTTTTCGCCGAACGTGGTGATATGCGCCGAGGCGATATCGAGCGACAGGTCGGAGAGGACGGCCGTGACTTCCGACAACAGGCCGGTGCGGTCGAGACACTCGACCTCGATGACGGTGAACTTGTTGGACAGGCTATTGCTGATGGTAACGGCCGGCGCCACCGTGAAGGCCTTGTTGCGCTTGCGGTGTTTCGTGCGGCTGGCAATCACCTCCGGCAGGCGCTTCTTGCCCGACAGGACGTCCTCGATCATCTTGCCGATATTCGCCGCCCGGCGCATCTCGTCATTGTCGTCGGGGAACTCGCGATTGACCAGGATCGTATCGAGCGCCCGGCCATCCGAGGTGGTGAAGATCTGCGCATCGACGATATTGGCACCGGCGGCGGCACAAGCACCGGCAATCACCGCCAGCAGGCGCGGATGGTCAGGCGACAATATAGTGATTTCGGTGATGGCGTGGAACTGATGTGTGCGCACCATCGTCGCCAAAGCGCGGCCGGTCTTGTCGGCCTCGCGGATGAAGCGGGCATGACGCAGCTGGTCTTCCAGCGGCACCGACAACAGATAAGGCTGGTAGTGCAGCTTGGTGTAGGTCTTGCGGTCCTTCTGGCTCCAGTCGGACAAGGCCTCGAACAGCACGTCGGCCGCATGCGCCGCGCGCTCCTTGCGCGGCAAATCGGAGAAGCCGCCTGATAACAGCAGTTCGGTTTCGTAATAGAGCGTGCGCAGCAGCTGGCCCTTCCAGCCGTTCCAGACGCCGGGACCGACGGCACGGATATCGGCGATAGTCAGGATCAGCAGCATTTTCAGGCGGTCGAGGGATTGGACCTTTTCGGCAAAGTCGATGATCGTCTTGCGGTCGTTGAGGTCGCGCGTCTGCGCCACCATCGACATGGTCAGGTGTTCCTCGATCAGCCACGCCACCGTTTCGGTCTGCTTGGCCGTCATGCCGAAGCGCGGGCAGAGCTTGCGGGCAACCTTGGCACCGGCGGTCGAATGGTCTTCCGGGCGGCCCTTGGCGACATCGTGCAGAAGAACGGCAACGAACAGGGCGGTGCGATCCTCGATCGAGGGCATGAGCTTGAAAGCGAGCGGATGCAATTCCTCGTCGCGGCCCTGATCGATCCTGGACAGCACATCGACGGCGCGCAGCAGATGCTCGTCGACCGTGTAGTGGTGATACATGTTGAACTGCATCAACGAGACGATCTTGCCGAACTCCGGAATGAAGCGGCCAAGCACGCCAGCCTCGTTCATCCGGCGCAAGATCAACTCAGGATCGCGGCGCGAGGTCAGCATCGACATGAACAGCCGGTTGGCTTCCTCATTGTCGCGCACCGCAGGGGTGATCAGGCCGAGCGACCGGGTGACCTGCTTCAGGGCGGCGGGATGGAACTCCAGTCCATTGATATCGGCCACATGAAAGATGCGGATCAGATTTATCGGGTCACGCTTGAAAATATCCGGACTTGCAAGCGCAATACGGCCGCCGTCATCGACGAATTCCAGGGTACCTGCAATCTTGCGGACGCGGTGGGTGAAGCGGCTGAGTGCTGCGGTGAACCCCGGAAGCTGCTTGGCCTGCTGGTCCTCCAGCGCCGCACAGAAGATGCGGGTGAGATCGCCGACGCTCTTGGCGACGAGGAAATAGTGCTTCATGAAGCGCTCGACGGCGGTCAAGCCCGGATGATCATGATAACCGAGACTTTCGGCAATCTCGCGCTGGATATCGAAGGACAGCCGTTCTTCCGCCTTGCCGGTGAGGAAGTGCATGTGGCAGCGCACCGCCCAGAGGAAGTCGTCGGCTTTCTCAAAAAGCGCGTATTCCTGGCGTGACAGCACGCCGAGCTTGATCAGATCGGCGGAATCCTTCACCCGGTAGAAATATTTGGCGATCCAGAACAGCGTGTGGATGTCACGCAGGCCGCCCTTGCCTTCCTTGACGTTCGGCTCGACCAGGTAGCGCGTATCGCCGGCCTTGCGGTGGCGCTCATCCCGCTCGGCGAGCTTGGCGGCAATGAAATCGGGGCCGGTATTCTTGACGATCTCGGTGTCGAAACGAGCCTCCAGCTCATCGGCCAGCTCCTTCGAGCCGCAGATATAGCGGGTTTCGAGGATCGCCGTGCGGATGGTCATGTCACCGCGCGACAGCCGGATGCATTCCTCGATGGTGCGCGTCGCATGGCCGACCTTGAAGCCAAGATCCCACAGGATATAGAGCATGAACTCGATGGCGGGCTCGGCCCAGACGGCTTTCTTGACCGGCAGCAGGAAGAGAAGATCAATATCGGATCCCGGCGCCAGCGTACCGCGGCCGTAACCGCCGACGGCAGTGACGGCGATGCGAGTCCAAGGCTGGGCATTGGCGGCGTCGAAGACCTCGTTGAGGACGAAGTCGTGCAGCACCGTGATCAGCTGGTCCTGCAGCCAGGAAATCCGCTCGGCACATTTCAGCCCGCTGCCGTCCTGGAGCAGCAATTCACGCGCTTTCTCGCGGCCGGCCAGATTGGCCTGCTTGAACGCCGCCAGCAGCGCCTGGCGCATCATGTCGCGATGCTCCGCATGCGCCGAAGCGATGAAACTGCACTTGGCCCTGAGTGCCGCGACATTCAGGATATCGGGAAATGACGTCTCATGTATGGTCATCAAAGGCCGACCGTCTTCCTGTCCGGCGGGCTCATCGAGCCGCTGCTTGTGCATGCGCTATAGCCTTTTTGCCCGAGAATGGACAAGACTTTAGCGATCACGAATTACCAAGCTGCTTCTTCAACGCATAAAGCGCGTCCATGGCCTCTCGTGGCGTCATATCATCGGGATTGAGGTCTTTCAAAGCCTCCTCGACCTTGGACGGACCTGCCTTGACGCGCTCTTCACGGCGGATCGCCACCTGAAACAGCGGCAGGTCATCGATCAGCTGGCTGGCCGGATTCTTTCGGTCCGCATCTTCGAGCTTTGCCAGAACATCCTTCGCGCGGGAGACAACGGACGCCGGCAGCCCGGCAAGACGGGCGACCTGGATGCCGTAGGAACGGTCGGCAGCCCCGGGGCCGACTTCATGCAGAAAGATGACCTCGCCGTCCCATTCCTTCACCCGCATGGTGGCGTTCGATAGGCGCTCGAGCTTTTCCGACAGAACGGTCAGTTCATGAAAGTGCGTGGCGAACAGGCCCCGGCAGCGGTTGCCTTCATGCAGATGCTCGACGGACGCCCAAGCGATAGACAGGCCGTCGAATGTCGCGGTGCCGCGGCCGATTTCGTCGAGAATGACCAGAGAGCGGTCCGTCGCCTGATTGAGAATCGCGGCCGTCTCGACCATCTCGACCATGAAGGTAGAGCGGCCACGGGCGAGATCGTCCGACGCGCCGACGCGCGAGAACAGCCGGTCGACGATACCGATATGGGCGGATGTTGCAGGCACGAAGGCCCCCATCTGCGCCATGATGGCGATCAGGGCGTTCTGGCGCAGGAAGGTCGATTTACCGCCCATGTTGGGACCGGTCAGAAGCCAGATCGCCCCATCGCCCTCGCCGTCATGCGGCGACAGATCGCAGGTGTTGGCAACGAAGGCGGCACCCGATTGGCGGCGCAAGGCCTGCTCCACCACCGGGTGGCGGCCGCCGTCGATGGCAAACATTTTCGACGTATCGACCAGCGGGCGGCAATAGGCCTGCTCCTCGGCAAGGGTTGCGAGACCGGCGGACACGTCCACGACCGCAAGCGCGAGCGCCGCCGCCTTGATCGCTTCGGCTTGCGCCACAACCATGGCCGAGAGCCGGTCGAACGCTTCAAGCTCGATGGTCAACGCCCGGTCAGCGGCATTGGCGATCTTGGTTTCGAGATCGGAGAGTTCGGTCGTGGTGAAGCGCATGGCATTAGCCATGGTCTGGCGATGGATGTAGCGCGCCTTAGCCTCGGGGCTGTCGGTCATCGGCCCGGCGTTGCCCTGGGTCACCTCGATGAAATAGCCGAGCACATTGTTGTATTTGATCTTCAGCGACTTGATGCCGGTTTCCTCGGCATAGTCGAGCTGCAGGCCGGCGATTACTCGTCGGGACTGGTCGCGCAGCGCCCGCATCTCATCAAGTTCGGCGCTGGCGCCATCGCGCAAAAAGCCGCCGTCACGCTTCAACAACGGCAATTCGTCGCCGAGGATAGTCGCTAGTTGTTGGACCATGTCCTGCGGCAGCGCCCTCACCGCCTGCAGCGCGGCAACCAATTCCTCTGAGAGATCGCCGCGTCCAAGCAGGCCGGCCACCTCGACCGCAGACTGGCAACCGGCAAGAATGCTGCCGAGATCACGCGGGCCGCCACGGCCAAGCGACAGGCGCGACAGGGCGCGCGGCATGTCCGGAACATGTTTCAGCGCCGCCCGCAGGTCGCCACAGAACGACGGCTGGTCGGCAAGGGCAGAGATGGAATCAAGCCGGGCATTGATACGGTCCGGATCTGTCAGCGGCGACATCAGCCGTTCGGCCAGCAGCCGGGCACCACCGCCGGTCACGGTGCGATCCAGCGCCTTCAACAGCGTGCCATTGCGATCGCCGGACTGGGTTTTTACCAGCTCGAGATTGGTGCGGGTAGCCGGATCAATGAACAGCGTCGAGGCCGCACTTTCGCGCTCCGGGGCTCCCAGAGGCGGACGTTCGGCAAGCTGGGTCTTTTCGACATAGGAGATCGCTGCCGAGGCGGCGGCAAGCTCGGCGCGCGAAAAGCTGCCGAAACCATCGAGCGTCTTGACCCCATAATAGCGGGTGACGCGGTTTTCCGCCGTGGCACTGTCAAACAGCACGGCCGGTTGCGGAACCGCGACACGGCCGAGAATATCGATGACCGGGCGTATCTCGGGATCATGAAAGACCGTATCGGCGAGGATCAGTTCACGCGGCTCGATGCGCAGGATATCGGCAAGCAGCCGTGTTTCCGTCGTTTCGGCCAGCCGGAAGACGCCGGTGGAAATATCGATCCAGGCAAGCGCGATGGCCGGCTCATTGCCGCCGCGAATGCGGGCAAGCGCCATCAGGTAGTTCGATTCCGATGGCGAGAGCAGCTTGTCTTCGGTGATCGTGCCGGGGGTGACGAGGCGCACGACATCGCGCTTCACCACCGATTTTCCGCCGCGTTTCTTAGCTTCCGCCGGGTCTTCAACCTGTTCACAGACGGCGACACGGAAACCGAGACCGATCAGCTTTTGCAGATAATCATCGGCCGCATGAACCGGCACGCCGCACATCGGAATGTCCTGGCCGAGATGCTGGCCACGCCGCGTCAGCGTGATCCCGAGCGCGCGCGACGCTTCGACTGCATCCTGGAAGAACAGCTCGTAGAAATCTCCCATCCGGTAGAACAGGATCGAATCAGGGTTGTTCGCCTTGATCTCGATGAACTGTTCCATCATCGGCGTGGCCGTGGCGCGGCTCTCTTCCGTCGCCAGTTGGGCGGCTGTGAGAACCTCGGGAGGACGGGTGATTGGCTCGGCTACAAAAGTCATGCTGGTTCCAAAAAAGTGGTGCCACACTATCCATGCGCGTTTATAGAAGACAACACCAAAGCGGCTGAGGAGAGCCGTCGCCCACAAAAGGTTGGAGGACTTATGCCCGCAAACGACAAGCCCGGTCGCAGCACGACCAGCGTCACGGATCAGGAAGCGCTGGATTTCCATTCGCAGGGCCGGCCCGGGAAACTGGAGATTTCGCCGACCAAACCGATGGCAACACAGCGCGATCTGTCGCTTGCTTATTCGCCCGGTGTCGCGGTTCCGGTCAAGGCGATCGCCGCTGACCCCTCCAAGGCCTATGACTATACGACCCGCGGAAACATGGTTGCGGTCATCTCCAATGGCACGGCCATTCTCGGCCTCGGCAATCTCGGCGCGCTGGCCTCCAAGCCGGTGATGGAGGGTAAATCGGTGCTCTTCAAGCGCTTTGCCGATGTCGATTCGATCGACCTTGAGGTCGATACCGAGAATGTCGACGAGTTCATCAATTGCGTGCGCTTCCTCGGCCCGTCCTTCGGCGGCATCAATCTGGAGGACATCAAGGCACCGGAATGTTTCATCATCGAGCAGAAGCTGCGCGAAATCATGGACATCCCGGTCTTCCATGACGACCAGCACGGCACCGCCATCATTGCCGCCGCCGGCCTGATCAACGCGTTGACGCTGACCGGCCGAGATTTCAAGACCACCAAGCTCGTCTGCAACGGTGCCGGCGCGGCTGCGATTGCGTGTATCGAACTGATCAAGTCGATGGGCTTCAACCCGGCCAACATCATTCTCTGCGATACCAAGGGCGTGATCTACCAGGGCCGCACCGAAGGCATGAACCAGTGGAAGTCGGCGCATGCGGTCAAGACTGATCGACGCACGCTGGAAGAAGCCATGAATGGCGCGGACGTCGTTTTCGGTCTTTCCCAGAAGGGAGCGTTTTCCGAAGACATGATCCGCTCGATGGCGGACCGGCCAATCATCTTTGCGATGGCCAACCCCGACCCGGAAATTACACCGGAGGAAGTGTCCCGCATCCGCGACGACGCAATTATGGCAACGGGCCGCTCGGACTACCCGAACCAGGTCAACAACGTTCTCGGCTTCCCCTACATCTTCCGCGGCGCGCTCGACGTGCATGCCTCGACCATCAACGAAGAGATGAAGATCGCGGCCGCACAGGCGCTTGCGAGCCTTGCCAAGGAAGACGTGCCGGATGACGTCGCTGCCGCCTATCAGGGCAACCGCCCCCGGTTTGGTCCGCAATATATCATTCCCGTCCCCTTCGATCCGCGGCTGATCTCGGCGATCCCGGTCGCCGTTGCCAAGGCTGCGATGGAAAGCGGCGTCGCCCGCAAGCAGATCCCGGACCTTGCCGCCTATGGCCGCCAGCTGTCAGCTCGCCGCGACCCGATCGCCTCGACGCTGCAACGCATCTATGAGCGCGTTCGCCGCCAGCCCAAGCGCATCGTCTTTGCCGAGGGTGAAGAGGTGCAGATGATGCGCTCGGCGATTGCCTATGCCAACCAGGAACTCGGCACCGCCATGCTGCTCGGCCGCGAAGACCGCATGCGCCAGACGGCCGAGCGCGAGGGTATCGATCTCGACCGGCCGGGCATTCAGCTTGTCAATGCGCGCATTTCCAAGCGTACGGCCGCCTATACCGACTATCTCTATGCCCGGCTGCAGCGGAAGGGCTATCTGTTCCGCGACGCACAGCGCCTGATCAACAACGACCGTAATCACTTCGCGGCCTGCATGGTGGCATTGGGTGACGCCGACGGCATGGTGACGGGGATCACCCGCAACTATTCCACCGCGCTCGAGGACGTCCGCCGCTGTATTGACGAAAAACCCGGCCACCGGGTGATCGGCGTCTCGCTGGCGCTTTGCCGTGGCCGCACCGTGCTGGTGGCCGATACGGCAGTTCACGACATGCCGTCTGCAGATGAACTGGCCGATATCGCCGAAGAGGCCGCCGGCCTCGCACGCCGTCTCGGCTATGTGCCGCGCGTCGCAATGCTCGCCTATTCGACCTTCGGCCATCCTTCCGGCGAACGCTCCGAGCGGGTGCGCGAAGCCGTCAAGCTGCTCGACAAGCGCCGGGTCGATTTCGATTATGACGGCGAGATGGCGGCCGATGTGGCGCTGAATGCCAAGGTGATGGAACAGTATCCGTTCTGCCGTCTGTCAGGTCCGGCCAACGTGCTGGTCATGCCGGCGTTTCACTCGGCTTCGATCTCGACCAAGATGCTTCAGGAGCTTGGCGGCTCGACGGTAATCGGCCCGCTGCTCGTCGGCCTCGACAAATCGGTCCAGATCGTCTCGATGTCCGCCAAGGACAGCGACATCGTCAACATGGCGGCACTGGCGGCGCACAACGCCAATAGCTGAGCGCGCATCTGAAACGAAAAAGTCCGCCCGGAAAACCCGGGCGGACTTTTTCATGCACTATGTTTGGCTTGATCAAAAAATACTCATTCGAATACACGATACGCAATACCGGCAGACTGATCAAAAACGTCCATTCACATGCAAACCAAGTGGAATTGACGACAAAGTATCACCCCAACGCAGCTTTTCAGCTGGCGAAACGGCCTGCATCGGCACCGTAATAATTCAGGTAACGGCCGGAGATATTGGTGATCGGCAGGACGATCAGCACGTCGGTGGTACGGAACGCATGATCGACCACGGCACCATTGCCGACCATGGCGCCGAGACGCATATACCCCTTGATCAGCGGCGGCAGTGCGGCAAGCGCCTTGCGCATGTTGACCGCTTCGACCGGCATCAGGTCCATGGTGCGGAACAGTTCAGGCCGTGCCGAAACATCCCATTCTCCGCTCACCACCATGTTGTGATGCAGGAAAGACAGCGCCAGTGCATGTTCTTCCGGAATGACACCCGGAAACGAGCCGCAGCCGAACATCGCATCGACGCCATATTTCAACGCATAGGCCCAGTTTCCCTGCCACAGAAGTTCGACCGTGCGCTTGGTGCGGTATTCCGGCAGGACGCAGGAACGGCCGAGTTCCATGAATTTCTTGTCCGGATGGCGCTCCAGCAATGATCCGACCGAAAATTCCGAAGCCGAATAAAACCCGCCTGTCCGGGTCGCGACATCCTGGCGAAGCAAGCGATAGGTTCCGACGATCTGATCTTCCGGATCACCCTCGATCGACGTGTCGAGCACAAGAAGGTGATCGCAGACCAGATCCCAGGCATCGGCGTCGCGCTTGCGGCGGTCGGCCTCCTGCGGGATCTGCGCCTTCATCTCTTCGACGAAAACCTTGTAGCGAACAGCCTGCGCGGCATCGATTTCGGATGCATTGCGGGCAAGCCGCGTCTCGAGATTGCCGATGCGGCCAAGTATGTCATGCGCCGGGGCATTGACGCCCCGGAGACGGGTCTGCGGCTGTTCAGCCACCACAACCAGATCCAGAGTCTCGATTGTCATCGTACGTCATCCTAGCCGCTTCAATCCTGTGCGGCTTAAACCATGTTTCTGCGACAGGATAGTGACATCAGAGCGGCAAGAAAACAGCCAAATCACGGAGCAAGCAGGCGATCAAGTTCGGCGGTCAGCGCTTTCGGATCGGCGGGTTTGGACAACACGGCGTTTGCTCCGGCAGCCAGAAGTTTCCGCCGCGTATCGGGTTGCGTATCGGATGTCAGAAAGATCACCGGCACGGGTCTGCTGCCAGATTGGCGCTCGTCCTCGCGCAGACGCTCCAGCATCGACAACCCATCGCCGCCGGGCATGTTCAGGTCACTGATGATCAGTTCCGGCGCGATACGGACGACAGCCGGCGCATCGAACAAGGTGAGGGCAAGCACCCCGAAATCATTGACGACGCGAACGGTGTGGCCGGCTTTCTCCAGAACGGAACGCACCATGAGGGCATTGATCGGATCATCCTCAGCCAGAAGTACTCCGCCGTCGGCCGGCCGGTCTCGCAGGGCGGGAACCTCGCGCAGCATCGGGCGGTTATCATTGATTGCGTCGCGCACTTCCATTCCCTTCATGCGGCCGCGGAGCACCTCGACCAGCGACTTTTCCCGCAGCGGCCTGATCAGCCAGGCATGGTAGCCGTCCATTTGATTGATCTGCCGGCCGTTACGTTCTTCCGGATTGATAAGATAGGTCTTGCGCAGCTTCTGCTGCTCGAGGCTAGGCATCTGCGTCAAAAGCCGGCGAAACTGGGCAGCATGGCGATGGTCAACGATGATGTCGGTCAAAGGCATGCCCGTCGACATCGCCCGCACGGCAGCGGCCTGCGCATCCTCCATGGTTTCGGCGCGTTCGCAGACACCGCCGAGCGTTCGGATGGTTGCCGCAAGCGCCGTGGAGGCAGGACCGGCCGGCGCCATGACCAGCACGCGGGACATGCCGAGCACATCTTTTCTGGCAAGCGAGGCAGTCGCAAGATCACAGCCGAGCGCGGGGAAGCGGATTTCAAACGTGCTGCCGGTGCCGGGAATGCTGGAAAGCGTCAGCGCGCCGCCATACTCCTCCATGATCCGCCGCGAGATGGCGAGCCCAAGGCCGGCGCCACCGGCGCGCTGCGCAGTGCCGCCCGCCTGCTCGAATTCGTCGAACACCCTGGCCTGCTCCTGAGCATTCATGCCAGGTCCGCTGTCCTCGATGCTGACGACGATCGTTTCGTGGTCGAGCGATGCTCTGACGAGCACACCGCCGGTATGGGTGAACTTGACCGCATTGCCGATGACATTGAACAGGACCTGACGCAGGCGGGCCGCATCGAAATCCATCAGCCCCGGCACATCCGCGGCGATGGTGGCGCCGATCTCGATGCCCTTTTCATGCGCCCGGTGCGACAGCATCTCGACGACGCTCTCGATCGTTTCGCGCAATGGCTCCGGCGCCGGGCGCAACTGGAACCGGCCGGCCTCGATCGAGGAGAAATCGAGCAGATCGTCGACCAACTGCACCAGCGCATGGCCCGATTCGCGCATCCCGGCCAGATAATTCTTCTGCTCGCTGGTCAGCCGTGTCTGGCTGATCAGGTGACTCATACCGAGAATGCCCGAGAGCGGCGTGCGGATTTCGTGGCTGACGGTCGCAAGCAGCCGCGACTTCGCCTGGCTTGCCCGTTCTGCGCGGCGGCGCGCTTCCTCGCTTTCGCGGGCGATCCGGCTTTCCTCGGTGACGTCGCGGGCGATGCTGTGCAGCATGAAGGCACCGCTTGCCGGCTCACGGGCAACCACATCATGCCAGTCGAATATTTTCGTACCCGTGTTGGTCACGATGCGAACACGGTAATGATTGGACCCAGGAGCCGGTTCGAAGTCGATCCCGAGCGCCTCGCAGGTGCGCCCTTCCGGATTCAGCCACCCGGTCAACCGGCAAAAAACCGAATTGGCCTGGACGATCGTGCCGCCCGGTTCGCGAATGACGGCGATATCGCCGAGCGCATCATGGATGGTGGAGAGAAGCTGCGATGTCTCGCTTCGCTCCCAGCGGCTGTCGCTGGCCTTTTCCTCGCGGATGCGGCCCGTCGCGGCAGCGGGCCTGACGCTGGATCCGTACCAATCCTTTAGCAAAAGGGCAGCGCCGGTGATACCTGCAACGGCCAGACCGGCCGAAAGCAGATAGAAGCCGGCATCGATGCCGGTACCGAGAATGGCGGCAGAGCCCAGAAGCCCCGCACCGGCCAAGGCAGGCTTCAGCGCCGGATAGCGCTCACTCGCCCCCTTGAAGCCATCCTCCGGCTCCAGCGAATGCGGATCATTGACCAGCGGCGTATCGGACACATGCCGGTTGTTCAGCGTACGCTTCGGCGCGCTGAACTCGGTGGTAATCCGTTTTCTGAGGTTGGACAGGTCGCTCATGACGCTTGGCCTAGCATGACAAGCGTTTTGATTGGCTTCAGTCGGTCTCTAAGTTTTTAACGATCCTGCTTTTTCATATGCAGCAGTTCATCGAGAATAATCAAACCGGCACCGACGGTGATGAAGCTGTCGGCAAGGTTGAAGACGGCAAAGGACCATGTCGGCAGGTGAAACAGGACGTAGTCGATGACATAGCCAAAGACCAGGCCGTCAATCACATTGCCGATGGCGCCCGCAATGATCAGTGCGTAACCGAGATGCGTGAGGAAACGATCCGCCGGCGTCTTTCGCCACAGCCAGATGACGAAGGCCACGACGACAATTCTGAGGCCAATGATGGCCCAGCGCTCGACGCCCGAAAAAAGCGAAAAGGCGACACCGTAATTGTAGATACGGTGCAGCGCCAGAAATGGCAGGACGGCGACGCTTTCGCCGTAAGGCAGCCAAAGCTCGACGGCGGCCTTGATCGCCTGATCCAGCAGCACAGCGACGATGATGAGGATAGCGACCGGCACCGGGCGCGAAAAAAGGGCAGTCTTTTGCATCAGGTTCTATCGTCCAGCGTCAGCAGATGGCGGCGTGCCTCAAACAGCATGATGCCGGTGGCAATGGCCAGATTGAGGGAATCGGCCCGCCCCTGCTGCGGAATCCGGGCAAGGGCCGTGGCTTCCCGGGCAAGCTCCTCCGGTAACCCTGCCTGTTCGTTGCCCATCAGGATGACGACAGGCTTCTTGCGATAGTCGATGGTGCGGTAATCGACGGCGCCGGCAAGATGGGTGGCGGCGAGCTGTACGCCGGCAGCCTTCTGCCATTTGACGAACTCGGCGACATTGGCGCGAAAAAGCGGCATGGCGAACACCGACCCCATGGTAGCACGCACCGTTTCCAGCGAAAACGGATCCGTGGTCTCACCAACGAGGATGACGCCGGAGGCGCCTGCCGCATCGGCGGTGCGGATGATGGTCCCGAGATTACCGGGATCGCGGACGCGATCGAGCGCCACATAGGTTTCGCCCAGCGCCGGTTTGACATCCCGCAGGTTGGCGTAGCGCTGTTCGAAGACGCCGACGACCATCTGCGGATTGTCGCGGCGGGTGATCGCCGACAGAACCTTCTCGCTGACTTCGAGTACAAGCCCGCCGGTAGCCACGGTCTTCAGCGCCACCTGCTCGACCTGCGTCTTGCCCTTGGCCGCCTTGGCATAGACCAGCGTCTTGATGGTCCAGCCGAGATCGAGCGCATCGATGACCAGCTTCAGGCCTTCGGCGATGAAGGACCGGGTTTCGTCACGCTCCTTCTTGTTGGCAAGCGCCTTGATATCCTTGATGATCGGATTGGCGAGGCTGGTGACTTCCTTCACCTGGCCGACACGCCGGGGTCCCTGATTATAATCGTTCATTTCGGCACCCAACGGGAAAAGAGAGAGGTGGACAGCGCACGGCCCGGCTCGTTGCCGTCAAGACCGCCTTCGCGCAGGATCAGTTCGCCCGATTCTACTGCACCGCCGCGGCCGCGCATCGTTTCACGCATCAACTCGTGGATGGAATAGAAGCTTGCGCGGATCGAGTAGGCGGTCAGCACTAGGCCCTTGGCATCCGGCGACAGGATTTCGCGGCAGATATCCAGCATCAGGGCAAGATGATCGAAAAGCTGCCAGACTTCACCATTCGGACCGCGGCCGAATTTCGGCGGATCGGTGAGGATGATGTCATAGCGGCTGCCACGGCGCTCCTCGCGCTGGATGAACTTCATCGCGTCTTCGCAGATCCAGCGGATCGGCAGATGGTCGTTGCGGCCAAGCGCCTGGTTTTCGCGCGCCCAGCCGATCGCCTTCTTCGAGGCATCGACATGGGTCACCTCGGCGCCCGCCTTTGCGGCGATCAGCGAGGCAACACCGGTATAGCCGAACAGGTTGAGGACCTTCAGCGGCCGGCCCGCCGTCTCGATCTGCTCCTTCATCCAGCTCCAGTGGGCCAGCTGCTCCGGAAAGACGCCGACATGGCGAAATGCGGTGAAGCGGCCGTAGAACTCGGCATCGAGGATCTGCATCGGCCAGGTTTCGCCAAGCGCCTGCCGCGGGAAACGCCAGCGCCCCATGCCGTCTTCGTCGGTATCGCCGGTGAAGATCGAATCGGCATTGTCCCAGACATGCGCCGGCAGCGTTTTCGGCCAGAGCGCCTGCGCTTCGGGGCGAACGATGCGGTAAGGGCCGTATTGCTCGAGCTTCAGGCCATCGCCGCTGTCGATCAGGTGATAATCGCGCGCACCCTTGGTCTCCAGGATGATCGGAATACGCTCATCCGGCTTGGCGCCGGTGCGGATCCGCACCTCGGCACGTGGCGCTGGTTCCGATGCCGCGGATTTTGCCGGTGTTCTCTCCCCGAATGCCTTGGCAGGAGGCCGAGCCTCACCGCTGCGCATCACCTGTTGTTTGGAGTGCTGGGGCTTGGATTGCGATGACCGGCTGGCCGGCGCCTGTACGGCGCGGCCCTGTACGCCGCGCGACGACGTTGCCGGTGCGGTTTTGCCCTTTGGCCGTCTGTCTTTATCTTTCACGCCGTTTCGCCCGTCAGCTGCTAGTGTTCAAAGGCTGCAAATAGCACCGCTCTTTCTCTTGGCAAAGCTGTTTCCGATCTGCGATACATTTGGGCAGACATGATCAGGGAGGATCATCATGGAGATGCAGGGCGAAGAACGTATTGCTGCCCGCCGCGATATCGTCTGGGCGGCACTGAATGATCCCGAGATTCTCAGGCAATGTATCCCCGGCTGTCAGTCGCTGGAGCTGACATCGCCGACCGAACTCTCCGCCAGCGTCAAGATCAAGATCGGCCCGGTTTCGGCGTCCTTTTCCGGCGATGTCGTGTTGTCGAACATCAATGCGCCCGAGAGCTATACGATTTCCGGCGAAGGCAAGGGCGGCATTGCCGGCTTTGCCAAGGGGGGCGCGGATGTTGTCTTGAAGGAAGACGGCTCCGAAACGGTTCTTGTTTACGAAGCAAAGGCGGAAATCGGCGGCAAGCTGGCACAGCTCGGCTCGCGGCTGGTCGGCTCCAGCGCCAAAAAACTTGCCCAGCAATTCTTTGCCGACTTCAATGCCGCCGTCACCGCACAGGCCGCAGCAAACAGCTGAACGGAATTATTTGGAAGAAGCCGGCAGCAGCGTCTGCGCGGCGATGGTTTCGGCGCGGGCGCGGTGTTTGTCGGCTTCCGCATGCCATTTTACCGCTTCATGCGCTTCGTTGCGCGCCCGCTTGCGATACTTGCCCTGCGTGAACCACGTCGTCAGCGAGCCGACGATCATGCCGAGGATCACGGCGAGAAACAGAAAGACGAAGAAGGGCGCCGAGGCCGACAGGACGCTGTCGGTGGGGTTGAACGGATTGAACGCCAGAGTCACCATCTGCCGGTTGGCGACGGACAGCACGATCAGGATGATCGCGACCGGAACCAGCACCACGATGTTCAACAGCTTCTTCATCATCATTCCGTGTCTCCGTCATACCGCCTGCCCGGTGCATTCAAGCGCCGGGCGGACGTCTCATTCATCATCTTCGTCGTCGGCGCCAGGATTAAGGCGTTCGCGCAATTCCTTGCCGGTCTTGAAGAAGGGAACCCATTTTTCCTCGACGAACACGCTGTCGCCGGTGCGCGGATTGCGGCCGGAACGGGAAGGCCGGTTTTTCACCGAAAACGCACCGAACCCGCGTAATTCAACCCGGTTTCCGCCCGCCAGGGCGTCTGTAATCTCATCGAGAACGGCATTGACGATATTTTCGACGTCACGGTGATAGAGATGCGGGTTGCGTGCCGCAACAATCTGCACCAGTTCTGACTTGATCACTGTCGCCCCCTGTTGTGAATTTGTATGTGATCTTAAAGCGTTAAGCCTATCGGGCGGCCTTGTCCACCTCTTGCGCGGACTGCCATGCCGTTTTCAAGCCTCCAAAAACGGCATCCAAAAGGCCATCGTGTCTTTTCAGTCGCCGCCAACCTGCCAAACGGAAACCAGACCGTCAAGAAACAACTTCTCGCGACCCAATTTTTCGAGTGCGCCCAAAGACGGAAAAGCGTCATATCCCAAGGATTTGGCCACGGCTGAAGCGGCCGATCCGATCCCGAACGGCAAGGATGAACTGGGTGCTTTCCACTCGATGACATCCAGCCCCTTGCCAACCTTGCGGCCATCAAGGAAGGCGCGGATCTCATCCTCGCCGCCGAGTTCATCGATCAGCTTGAGTTTCAGCGCCTGGCGGCCGGTAAAGATGCGGCCGTCAGCAAGCTGCAAGGCCTCTTCACGCGGCATCTTGCGGCGATCGGCAACGAGATCGACAAACCAGTTGAAGCTGTCGTCGATCATCGCCTGGATCACCGCCTTGGCATCGTCGCTGGGCGGATGGAACGGCGACGGCTCGGCCTTCAGCGGCGCGGATTTGATTTCCTCCAGCGACACGCCGATCTTGTCCATCAGGTTCTTGAACTGCGGATACTGGAAAATCACGCCGATGGAACCGGTGATCGAGCTGTCGCCCGCAATGATACGGTCGCCGGCAAGCGCGATCATATAGCCGGCCGAGGCAGCCAGTGTGCGCACATCGGAGACGACCGGCTTCTTGGCCGCGACCTTGCGGATGGCCTTGAACAGCACTTCGCCGCCGTAGGTCGTCCCGCCCGGCGAGGAAATGGTGACAACCAGCGCCTTGACCGCATCGGTTTCAGCGATGGTGTTCAGCCGCTCCAGCAGTTCGCGGTCATCCTGGATGATGCCGGAAATGGTAACGCGGGCAATATGCGGCTGGCCAAGGCCGCCCATCCGGCCTGCACCGGAATAGAAATAGGCGGCGATACCGGCGCAAAGGACGAGAGCAATAGTCACAAGCCGCCAGAAACCGAGCTTCCGCCGCAGTTGGCGCCGGTCGGCGATGGCAAGCTGATCCATGATCTTTCCTCCTGTTCAAGGGCATAGGGACGCGTGGTCCCGCGTGCGAAACGCACAATTCAATAACCGCAGCAGGCTCCCGTTGTAACCCGGCCCGAACAAAATTCGCGCCTCACATTGTGGTTGAACAAAAAAATCTCCATATTCGCGCTCACTCACATCGCCTGACAGCCAAGGCATATGCGCATTTGCGCCGCGATGTATTTTGATTAACGGGTTTATTTCATGCTGAATGACGTGCAATTTTCCGGCGCCTTGCCGCATTCGGGGCCGGTTCTCACCGACGCCTATACCCTGGCAGCTCGCCATTCACGCCGGGTCAAACGGCTGAAAATCATGCTGCCGCTGATCGCCCTGCTGATCGGCACCATTTTCGTTGCCGTTTCCGTGGTGCGGGCCTTCCTGCCGGAAAACCTGCAGATCGAGAATGCAACCATCGAGAACGGCAAGATCGTCATGCAGAACCCGGCAATTTCCGGGCGCAACAAGCAGGATATCAGCTATTCGATGAAGGCGACGCGGGCGCTGCAGGATATCGTCCATCCGGATATCATCACGCTTGAGACGATTCATGCTGAAATGCCCGTCAACGACAAGCTGATCGCCACCGTCGAGGCCGCCAGCGGCATCTACGACCGCGGCCGCAACACGCTGGATATGAACGCTCCTTTCACGATCACCATGAACAATGGCCTGATTGCCGATTTCGAAGCTGCCTATCTCGATATCAATGCCGGCGAGATGGAAACCAAAAAGCCGATTGCAATCAGCATGAACGGCGGTTCCATTGTTGCACAGACGCTGAGAATGACGGATAAGGGACGCATTGTTACATTTGAAGGCATGGTGAAGGTCGTCGTCGATCCCAAAACCATCCGTAAAACCGCAAACTAGAAAACCGGGGCACATATGTCGGCCACTCCAGCCTTTTCCTTTCGGCTTGCCGGAACATTCATTCTCTTGAGCCTTTTTGCCAGCGCCTCTTTTTCTCCGGCCGCCGCCCAGGCGACGACGAGCAAGATGAAGGGCATGCAGCTTTCCAATGACGAGCCGATCCAGATCGAAAGCGACAAGCTTGAGATCAAGGATGCGGAAAGCAAGGCCATGTTCACCGGCAATGTGAAGGTCGTTCAGGGAACGACGACATTGCAGGCCGGCAACATGGTGGTTTTCTACAAGAAGGGCGGCGGCTCGATTTCCGGCGGCAATGCCGAGATCGATCGCATCGAAGTCACCCAGAAGGTATTCCTGCAATCGGGAACCCAGCAGGCGACAGCCGACAATGGCGAATTCAACATGACAGCGCAGACACTGGTGCTGAAGGGCAAGCAGGTTGTTCTGTCCGAGGGCAAGAACGTCTTTACCGGCTGCCAGCTGAACGTTCAGATGGATACGGGCGAGGCGCAGCTGCAAGCCTGCGGCGGCCGCGTCCAGATTCAGCTCGACCCGAAGTCCCAGAAAACGAACTGATGCAGACGCCCACGTGAATATTCCCTTTCTTCACAAGCGCAAACGGGGCGCCAAATCTGAGGCTGCCCCGGCTGCCCGTGCCGTCGACAAGGCGCGCTATGAAGGCACGTTGATCGCACGCGGCTTGACGAAGGCCTATCGCGGCCGGCGGGTCGTCGATGGCGTATCGCTCGTGGTGCGCCGCGGCGAAGCCGTCGGCCTGCTTGGCCCCAATGGCGCCGGCAAGACCACCTGCTTCTACATGATCACCGGCCTTGTGCCGGTTGACGAGGGATCGATCGAAATCAACGGCAACGATGTCACGTCGATGCCGATGTATCGCCGTGCGCGCCTTGGTGTCGGCTATCTGCCACAGGAAGCGTCGATTTTTCGCGGCCTGACCGTCGAGGACAACATTCGTGCGGTCCTCGAAGTGCATGACAAGAACAGCGAACGGCGTGAAAGCAAGCTCAATGAGCTGCTTAGCGAGTTTAACATTTCCCACCTGCGCAAGTCGCCGGCCGTCGCCCTTTCCGGCGGCGAGCGGCGGCGTCTGGAAATTGCGCGGGCACTGGCGACAGACCCGACATTCATGCTGCTCGATGAGCCGTTTGCCGGCGTCGATCCGATTTCCGTTGCAGACATCCAGGCGCTGGTGCGCCACCTGACCTCGCGCGGCATCGGCGTCCTGATTACCGACCACAACGTCCGCGAAACGCTGGGCCTGATCGACCGCGCCTACATCATCCATGCCGGCGCAGTGCTGACGCACGGGCGGGCCAACGATATCGTCACCAATCCGGACGTCCGCCGCCTCTATCTCGGCGACAACTTCAGCCTCTGAGGCGCGAACCTACCGGCGAAAGGAAGGCGGCGGCGCGAAACCCGGCGCTTTTCAACAACCTGTCGCAGGCAGCCATCCTGATTTTCATGCCAGCAACCGACTGCCCACGGCCCGCTCATTCATCTTATTTCCGGCCGCCGCTTGACCAAACCCCATTAATACGCAATTTTTGGGCCAGTTGAAGAACCGGCAATTTCACCCCCTCGAAAGATGAGAGCCGGCTCCGGTCATCAAGCGGAGTTTTGCGTCAGAATGGCACTTTCAGCCAGCCTCTTCCTGCGTCAAAGCCAGACCCTGGCGATGACGCCGCAACTGATGCAGTCGATCCAGCTGCTGCAGATGACGCATTTCGAACTGAACCAGTTCATCGAGCTCGAAGTCGAGAAAAACCCCCTGCTGGAATTCGCCAGCAATGACGACGCGCCCGCCGGGCCGGACCGCCACGGCAAGGACGACCTGCATATCACCCAGGACGAACGCAGCGACCGGGATAACGCCGACAGCGCGGCATTCGATCCGCTCGGCGACGTCTACGACAGCACGACCTCAGCGACCGGCGAGCGGATGAGCGAACAGCTCGATGCCAATTTCGAAAATGTCTTTCCTGACGATACGGCGCCGCAGCGCGCCGATGCGCCGGAACTTCTCAGCCAGTGGAAATCCATGCCCGGCGGCGGTGAAGGCGAAAGCAGCGATGGCTACGACCTCGACGATTTCGTTGCCAACCGCGTCACGCTGCGCGATTTCCTCAACGAGCAGGTTCCCTTCAGCGTGCATGGCGCGGCCGACCTGCTGATCGCCCAGCATCTGATCGACCAGCTCGACGAGGCCGGTTACCTGCATGCGGATAT
This sequence comes from Hyphomicrobiales bacterium, assembly GCA_900472175.1. Lineage (GTDB taxonomy): Bacteria > Pseudomonadota > Alphaproteobacteria > Rhizobiales > Rhizobiaceae > Pararhizobium. The sequence continues at coordinate 47,923 of UCHD01000017.1, forward strand.
CACCGAGATGGCCGAACGGCTCGGCTGTGCGACAACGGATGTGGCGCGGGTGCTCGGCAGCCTGCAGCAACTCGATCCGCCGGGCGTCTTTGCCCGCTCGCTCAGTGAATGCCTAGCGATCCAGCTCAAGGCACGCAACCGGCTCGACCCCGCCATGGCAGCAATGCTCGACAATCTGGAACTGCTTGCACGGCGCGACTTTGCCAGCCTGAAGCGGATCTGTGGTGTCGATGAGGAAGACCTGATCGACATGCTTGCCGAAATCCGCAAGCTCGACCCGAAGCCCGGCACCGGTTTCGAGGCAAGCCCGTCGGAAGCGATCACGCCGGATATCGTCGTACGCCCGGCACAGGACGGCAGCTGGGCGGTGGAACTCAATCCCGACGCTCTGCCGCGCGTCCTCGTCAACCAGACCTATTACGCGACGGTCTCCCGTCACGCGCCGAAGAACAGCGCCGATCATGCCTTTCTGACCGAATGCCTGCAGACGGCCAACTGGCTGACCCGCAGCCTCGATCAGCGGGCCAAGACGATCATGAAAGTGGCAACCGAGATCGTCCGCCAGCAGGACGCCTTCCTGATCAACGGCGTCGAGCACCTGAAGCCTCTCAACCTGAAGACTGTCGCCGATGCCATCAAGATGCATGAATCGACAGTCAGCCGCGTCACCTCGAACAAATATATGCTGACGCCGCGCGGGCTGTTCGAGCTGAAATACTTCTTTACGGTCTCGATCGGATCAGCCGAGGGTGGCGATGGACACTCGGCGGAATCCGTGCGTCACCGCATCCGCAACATGATCGTTCTGGAGAGCCCGGACGCCGTCCTTTCGGATGATGATATCGTTGATCTCCTGAAAAAGGGGGGGGTCGATATCGCCCGCAGGACTGTAGCGAAGTACCGCGAAGCGATGAACATCGCCTCCTCCGTGCAGCGCCGCAGAGAGAAGAAGGCACTTGCCAAGGTCTCGGCCTGAGAGCCGCCGTCGCGCGACGGCAACCCATTGCCTGCCCTTGTTATCCCCGACATCCCGGCAATATGCGGACTTTCGGCTTCAAATTCCGGATTTCTTAACTGTTTCGTTGACTCAAGCAACAACCGGTAGTATGAGGCCGCCGCAATGGGCACCGGCATACAGCCTGCCTTAAGCATATCCCTCCAAATCCCGGCCGTTCCGACGCAATTTTTTTTTGCGTGCGTGAAATGCTTGGATGACGGATGCGGTTGGAATAGACTGGCTACGCAAATCACGAAAAGAGAGGAAACTCCATGAGTGTGCGTGTATCCGGTAAACACATGGAAATCGGCGAAACGTTTCGTCTTCGGATCGAAGACCAGATCGAACAAGCTGTAACCAAATATTTTGACGGAGGGTATTCAAGCCAAGTCACTGTGGAAAAGTCTGGATCGCGTTTCAGCGCCGATTGCAAGATACACCTCGATTCTGGTGCTGCCTTGCAGGCGAGCGGCGAAGCAAACGACCCGCAAGCGGCATTTGACGCAGCGTCGGAGCGGATTGCCAAGCGCATCCGCCGGTACAAGCGCAAGCTCAAGGACCACCACAATGGCAATGGCCATGCTGGATTTGCTGAAGTAGCCTACACCGTAATGGATTCAGTGCCCGATGAAGACGATGAGCTTCCGGACAATTATGCACCGACGATCGTTGCGGAGAGTTCAAAACAACTGAAGACAATGTCTGTCGCAAACGCCGTCATGGCGCTCGACATGACAGATGATCCCGTTCTGATGTTCCGTAGTCCTGGCAATGAACAGTTGAATATCGTCTATCGACGCAACGATGGAAACATTGGCTGGATCGACGCAGCCAATATAAAGGGTTAAGTGGATGATGTCCGGGGCCGGTCAGCCGGCTCCGGACAGTCTGCTTTTTTTCTGGTGGTTTACGCATGGAAGACCGTTGACGGTCCGCCGGTAAAGCGCCGAGAGAAGAATGGATGGAGCCGCCGTCCGGCATTTTGCCGGGCGATGCGGTTTCTACCTGCGAACGAGGACAAAAGAATGGCATTGGCAGGCTTGCTGCAGCAGAATGCGATACTTCCGGCCATGAAGGCCAATTCGAAGAAGCAGTTGCTTCAGGAATTGGCGGCAAAAGCATCCAAGATCACGGATTTGCCCGAACGGGAAATCTTCGACGTTATCCTTCAGCGCGAACGACTGGGCTCGACCGGTGTCGGCAACGGCATTGCCATCCCGCATGGCAAGCTTGGCCACCTGTCGTCGATCGTTGGCATTTTTGCGCGCCTGGAAACACCGGTCGATTTCGAAGCGCTGGACGACCAGCCGGTCGATCTGGTCTTCCTGCTGCTCGCGCCGGAAGGTGCCGGCGCCGATCATTTGAAGGCATTGTCGCGGATCGCACGCGTGTTGCGCGACCCGGAAATGGTCGCTCGTCTGCGTGCGACCGATTCCGCCTCCGCCATCTACGCCTTCCTCAGCGACGATCAGGCCTCCAACGCCGCCTGATCCGATCCCTCAATACAGGTTATGCTGATTGAGATGGTCGATGAAAATGCGAAACAGCTCCGCCTGGCTGGAAATGGCCAGGCGCTTGTAGATGTTCTTGCGGTGAATGCGCACCGTCCCTTCCGAAATGCCGATGCTTTCACCGATCGATGCATTGCTGTGCCCGCGCAGGATAAGCCGCACGATGTTGCGCTGCTGCAGCGTCAGCCGGTCGGCGCAAAGCCGGCCAAAAGCTTCCTCCATCAGATCATCCTGACCGGCCTGCGGAAATGCGCGGCTTGTCTCGCGCTTCCAGCTTGACCGGATCGCCGCCTGCACGATCGGTTCGTAGGCGCGCAGGTTCTCCAGCTCGCTGTCGCTGAATCCCGAATGGCCCTTCACCCGCATCAGAGAATAGGTGGCCGTGACACCGCCATCCAGCGGCACCAGAAATCCGATTTCCTCGACCAGCGATCCTTCCTCCGTCGATACACACGGATGAACCTCCCGCGAAGTGCTGAACTGCGTGTCAAAAAACTCATCCGGCGCCAGATCCCGCATCCGCCATAGGCCGGCAGGGTGACTGTTGTTGCAGGCGACATAAAACGGATCGAGCAGATAGGCGCCGCCGAGATAGGCTGCCCAGGCCTTGGGTGCAACATGCCGGGTATATCCGTCATGCAGCAGGAGCGGACGGGCATCGTAGGGAAAGACGAAGACGCCGGACAAATCGAAACCGGCGACCTGCCGCAGCATGGCATCGAGCGCTTCGCCGAATCCCGGCGTCGAGAGACCATCGATCAACGCGGCAATCTGGCGGGATTCGTCTGGCAGCAAAGCGGACTTTCCTTCGTCAAGCGATCTATCCCCTATGGGATATCGACAGCCCCCATTGCGTCAACAATAATCCTTGAAAAGCAAGAGCACGAGGAGAACGGCAATGGCAGGCAGGCTTTCAGGAAAGACCGCACTGATCAGTGGAGGCGCCGGAGGATGCGGCCTTGCGGCCTCCCAGCTTTTTGCCCGCGAGGGCGCACGCGTCGGCATCGTTGACCTGCCGCGCAGCAAGGGCGAAGAGGTTGCTGCCCAAATCCGCGCCGAGGGTGGACAGGCCGTCTTCGCACCGGCGGATGTTTCTGTTTCCTCCGAGGTCAAGACAGCTGTCAAAGCCGTCGAGGATGCGCTTGGAGCGATTACCGTTCTCTTCAATCATGCCGGCATTCTCGCCGTCGGACCTTTCCTGGAAACGGAAGAGGATGAGTGGGACCGGCTGATGGCGGTCAACGTGCGCTCGATGTTCCTGATGACCAAGGCCGTGCTGCCCGGCATGCTGGCGGCCGGTGGCGGCAGCATCGTCTCGACCTCCTCGATCTCGGCCGTTGCCGCGACGCCGATGGAGGTGCTTTACGACACGACCAAGGGGGCCTGCCACATGTTCGCCCGGGCGATTGCGGTGGAATTCCGCGACCGCGGTATCCGCTCAAACGCTGTCTGCCCCGGCTTCATCGCCACCGACCACGGCAAGCGCGAACTGGTCGGCCTTGCCAAATATGGCGTCGATGTTTCCGATGCGGCAATTGCCGCCCAGCAGGGCCGGATGTGTGATCCGATGGAGGTGGCGCAAGCCGCGCTGTTCCTGGCGAGTGATGAGTCGAGCTTCGTCAACGGCACGCATCTGTTTGTCGACAACTGCTTCACGGCGGTCTGAACAATCAAGGGGAGAATGGGATCATGATGGAAGCAGGCGGCCACTGGCGCAACTGGGTGGGAAATCAATCGTGCATCGTCCGGCACCGGGGCGCGCCCGACAGCGAGGCGGCTCTGGCCGAAATGGTCCGGGAGGCAACCTCGAACGGTTTGAACGTTCGCTGTGCCGGTTCGGGCCATTCGTTCACGCCGGTGGCACTGACGAGCGGGCTACACCTGACGCTCTCTGGCCTGCAGGGCATCAGCCATATCGACACGGCGCGCAAGCGCGTCTCCGTCCATGCCGGCACGACGATCAACACGCTCGGCAAGGCGTTGAAGCGCAACGGCCTGTCGATGATCAACCAGGGCGACATCGACAGCCAGGCGCTGGCGGGCGCGCTGACCACCGGAACCCACGGCACTGGCATCAAGCTTGGCAACATGGCCTCGCAGATCGTCGGCATGCGGCTGGTGCAGCCGGATGGCAGCATTCTTGCCATCGATGACAGCGAACCGGACATGCTGAACGCCGCCCGCGTTTCCATCGGCATGCTCGGCGTCATCTCCGAGATCACCCTGCAGGTGATGGACAGCTACAATCTGCATGAAAAGCTGTGGCGTTGCACCTTTGACGAATGCATGGAGCAACATGACGATCTGGCCGCCAACCACCGGCATTTCGGCTTCTTCTGGTGCCCGGTGCCGGAAAGCCGCCATTGCTACTGCCTGCCGGACACATCCTCGGTCTCGACCACGACGAGCCTTTCCGACGTCTGCGAGATGAAAACCATCGACATCACCGATCAGCCGCCGATGGAGAGCGCCTTCGAGAAGATCGCTTATTCCTCGGAAATCTACCCGATTGAATATGTGCCGAACTTCCACGAACTCGAATACGCCGTGCCGGTCAAATACGGCAAGCAGGCCTGCACGGAAGTGCGCAAGCTGATGCTGGAGAAACATCCGACCTGCATCTACCCGATCGAATACCGCTTCACCGCCGGCGACGGCGGCTGGATCAGCCCGTTCTTCGAACAGGATTCGATCACGCTGTCGGTCTCGGGCCAGCCCGGCACGGATTACTGGAACTATCTCAAGGACGTCGACGATATCCTGCGCCAGTTCGGCTCCCGCCCGCATTGGGGCAAGCTACATTTCCTCGGCGCCGAGGATGTGACGGCGCTTTATCCCCGCGCCGGGGATTTCCGGGCGCTGCGCAACAAGCTCGATCCGGAAGGGCGGTTCCTGAATGATCACTTGAAACAGTTGTTTGGGTAATATTATGCAGTCTGGCCGTCGCGACAGATAATGCACTGCCACGCAAATTGTTGGGAGACGGTGAGCGTGGTAGAGACATCAAGCGCTCATCGTTCGTGAGCGATCTCGCGGAAATGGGCGGATGGGAGGCTGACCATGAACGGTGCTGATATTCTGTGCGACGTGCTGTTGGCCAATGACGTCAATGTCTGTTTCGCCAATCCCGGCACGTCGGAAATGCATTTTGTCGCGGCTCTCGATCGCCGGCCGGACATGCGCTGCGTGCTGGGGCTTTTCGAAGGCGTTGTGACGGGTGCTGCCGACGGTTATGCGCGAATGACCGGCCGTCCGGCCGCGACGCTGCTTCACACAGGACCGGGATTGGCAAACGGGCTCGCCAACCTTCACAACGCCCGGCGTGCCCGCATTCCCATGATCAATGTCGTCGGCGACCATGCCTCCTACCATCTTCCTCTCGACGCGCCGCTGACATCGGATATCGAGAGCCTGGCTGCGCCGATGTCCAACTGGGTACGGCGGATCGAAGGCCCGGACGACGTAGCCGCGGCAACGAAAGCCGCGATCGAGGCCTCGCTGGCGCCTCCGGGTATCGCGACCCTCATCCTTCCTGGCGACGCGGCGTGGGGCGAGGCACGGCCGCCTGCATCGGCCGTCATCAACCGGCCCCAGCCTTCTGCCATCAAGAGTGAGGCAATCCGCAGTGCAACGGAAGCGATCCGCAAAGCCCGCGGCCGGAGTGCAATCCTTGTCAGGGGATTGGCAGCACAGGCTGATGCCCTCGAGATCGCCGGACAAATTTCGGCGGCACTCGATGTGCGCCTGTTCACCGAAGTTCAGGTGGCTCACATGCAGCGCGGTGCCGGCCGTGTCGCGCCGGCCCGCATTCCCTACCCGATCGACGCGGCGCTGGAGGTCCTGGCCGATATCGACGTTCTCGTCCTCGCCGGCGCGCGGGAGCCGGTGGCTTTCTTCGCTTATCCCGACAAGCCCGGGCGGCTCGTTCACAAAGACTGCCAGGTTCTGACCTTGGCTGATCATGGCGAGGACCTGAAAACGGCGCTGGAACAACTCCGCGATGAATTGGGAATCAAAAGCTCCCAGGCCGTACTGCTGGCAAAGACACTCCCGGATGAAGGGCGGCCCAGCGGAGCGTTGACGGAAGATGCAGTCGCTGTGATCGTGGCGCAAAAACTTCCGGACAATGCCATCGTTTGCGATGAAGCCATTACCTCCGCGCGACGGTTCTTTTCACTGTCGCAACAGTCGGCGCCTCATGATTTCATGATGAACACCGGCGGTGCCATCGGTATCGGCATCCCCTTGTCCATCGGAGCCGCGATCGCATGCCCGGACCGCAAGGTCTTGAACCTTCAGGCTGACGGAAGCGGGATGTATACCATTCAGGGCCTGTGGACCCAGGCGCGGGAAAATCTCGACATTATCACCATCGTCTTCGCCAACCGCACCTATGCCGTGCTGCATGGCGAAATGCGCAATGTCGGGGTTCAGACCATTGGGGAAAACGCCCGGAAAATGCTGGATCTCGACAATCCGGCGCTGGACTGGGTGTCGATGGCAAAGGGAATGGGCGTCGAAGCGGCGCGTGCCAGCTCCTGCGAGGCGTTCATCTCTCTCCTCGACCATGCGCTGTCGCGCCATGGGCCGTTCTTGATTGAGGCCGTTATCTGACGGGTAACCGCAAGACCCCGAGAGCCTTACGTCAAACCTGCGTGACCAGGTTTTCCCTCCCCCTTGATGGGGGAGGTCGGAGCGAAGCTTGGGGGGAATGAGGGGGTACAAAGATCACCCCACCCCGGCACTGCGTGCCGGCCCTTTCCCTCAAGGAGAGGGTAAAAATCAGGCGGCCGGGGTTTCGTCTGTTGCGGGCGCCTTCGGGCCACCCTTGGCGACGCCAACCATGGCCGGGCGCAGGACGCGTTCGCCGATCGTGTAACCGGCCTGAACGACCTGGACGACAGTGTTGTTCGGAACTTCCGGATTCGGAACTTCGAACATCGCCTGATGGAAGTTCGGGTCGAACTTCTGGCCGACCGGCTCCAGCTTCTGGACGCCATGGCGCTCAAGCGCCGACAGCATCGCGCGTTCGGTCATTTCAACGCCCTCGATCAGGGAGTTCAGACCAACATCACCAGCTTCGCGGGCTTCGGCCGGAATGGCATCGAGCGCGCGGCGAAGGTTGTCCGAAACGGCCAGCATGTCGCGGGCAAAACCGGCGACGGAATAGGACTTGGCATCCTTCACGTCGCGGGCAGTGCGGCGGCGCAGGTTGTCCATTTCGGCGGCAAGGCGCAGGTAGCGGTCGCGCATGTCGGCCGCTTCGGCCTTGGCAAGCTCCAACGGATCCGGCTCGGAAACGGCTGCCTCGACCTGCTCATCGGTGGCCTCTGCATAGGCTGCAGCGGCTTCGTCCGCGTTCACTTCAGCACCATGTTTGTTCATATCGTCGGTCATGACGGTCTCCGGAATGTCAGTATGTCTAGGATTTGGTGTCGATATCGAGCTTTGAGGCCGAAAAATCAAGGGTGCAATCGAAAGCTGCCGGAAAAACCGGCCGCTTCGCGGCTGGTTATCGCGACAAACGCGACATCAATTGAGCAGTATAGTCCACCATCGGCACGATGCGCGAATAATTCAGCCGGGTTGGGCCGATGACGCCGACGGCGCCGACGATCTTGTCGTCGCTATCCTTGTAGGGGGCGACGATCAGCGACGAACCGGACAGCGAGAACAGCTTGTTTTCCGACCCGATGAAGATCCGCACCCCCGGCCCGCTTTCGGCCAGGTTGAGGATTTCGATCAGGCTGTCCTTCTTTTCCAGATCGTCAAACAGCATGCGCAGCCGGTCGACATCCTCGGCACCAGCGAGGCCTTCCAGAAGATTGGCACGGCCGCGCACGATCAGTTGCGTCGGCTTGTCGTCGGCCTCGCTGCCCGACCAGATGGCAAGGCCACGCTCGACCAGATCCTGGCTCAACGTATCCAGTTCGCGCCGGACGGTTTCCTTGACCTTTTCAAGCTGGCCGCGCACTTCGGGCAAAGTCTGTCCGGCCAGATGGGCGTTGAGGAAATTGGCGGCTTCCGTCAGTTGCGAGCTGGTGACGCCGGCCGGAAGCTCGATGATGCGGTTTTCCACCTGGTCGTGTTCACCGACAAGCACGGCGAGCGCCTTGGTCGGCGCCAGCCGCACGAATTCGACATGCCGCAGCACCGGGTCGTTCTTGGCGGTGATCACCAGCCCAGCCCCGCGCGACATGCCCGACAGCATCTGGCTCGCTTCGGTGAGCAAGGTTTCTACGGGTTGGTCCCGGTCGGCACGGCGCACGTGCCGGTCGATCGAGGCGCGGTCTTCCGGCGAGAGATCCCCCACCTGCATGAAGGCATCGACGAAGAAGCGCAGACCGTTCTGTGTCGGCAGCCGCCCGGCGCTGATATGCGGAGAATAGATCAGGCCGAGGTCTTCGAGGTCGCTCATCACATTGCGAACGGAGGCCGGCGACAGCGACATCGGCAGGATTCGCGACAGGCTGCGCGATCCGAGCGGCTCGCCGCTTTCCAGATAGCTTTCCACGATGCGGCGGAAGATTTCGCCCGACCGCTCATCAAGCGCCGAAAGCCTTTCCCGCATTGCAGATTTATCCAGCACCATTCGAACGCAAAAACCCATGTTGTTGAAGTCAATTGAAATATAGTGATCCCGGGCCGGATAGCAAAAGGGAAATTGACTGGAAAGCCCGCCGTACAGCGCCTTTTGGCCTCAGCCACTCTTTTGGCGCAAATGATTTCCCTTCCTTCCAACATAGGTTAGAAGGCTCACAAACATCACAGGAGTTCATGATGCGGCCTTCCGGCAGAAAAACCGACCAGATGCGCAAGGTTTCCTTCGAGCGCAATGTTTCCAAACATGCAGAAGGATCCTGCCTGGTAAAGTTCGGCGACACGCATGTGCTGGTCACGGCGAGCCTGGAAGAAAAGACGCCGCCGTGGCTGCGCAACAGCGGCAAGGGCTGGGTCACGGCGGAATACGGCATGCTGCCACGCGCCACCGGCGAGCGGATGAAGCGCGAGGCGGCGTCTGGCAAGCAGAGCGGCCGCACCCAGGAGATCCAGCGGCTGATCGGCCGTTCGCTGCGCGCCGTGGTTGACCTGCAGGCACTGGGCGAGCGCCAGATCTCGATCGACTGCGACGTCATCCAGGCCGATGGCGGCACCCGCACCGCCTCGATCACCGGCGCCTGGATTGCGCTCCGCGATTGCCTCGCCTGGATGGAAGCCCGCAACATGATCAAGGTGGAAAAGGTCCTGAAGGACCATATCGCAGCGATCTCCTGCGGTATCTTCGCCAACCAGCCGGTCATCGATCTCGACTATCTGGAAGACTCGGCGGCTGAAACCGACGCCAATTTCGTCATCACCGGCTCCGGCGGCATCGTCGAGATCCAGGGCACGGCGGAAGGCAAGCCGTTCTCGGAAGAGGAATTCGGTACATTGCTAGGCCTTGCCAAGAACGGCATTGCCGAACTGGTCGGCCTGCAGAAGCAGGCGATCGGGGGCTGAGCCATGACCGCGCCGTTTGAAGGCATTCTGGAGACGGCGCTCTATGTGGACGATCTCGACAAGGCGGAGGCGTTTTACGGCTCCGTTCTCGGTCTTGAGAAAATCAGCCGCGCAGGAAACCGGCATATCTTCTTTCGCTGCGGCCCCGGCGTTTTGCTGATCTTCAATCCGGCCGAGACGATCAAGCCCCCGCCGGCAGACGGCCTGCAAGTTCCGCCGCACGGGGCACATGGAAACGGGCATATGTGCTTGCGGGTCGCGAAAGGCCAGCTCGCGGCCTGGGAAGACAAACTGAAGGCTGCGGGCGTCGCGATCGAGAACGATGTGCATTGGCCATCCGGCTCCCGATCCTTCTACTTCCGCGATCCGGCTGGAAACAGCCTGGAATGCGCCGAAGCCAGTCTCTGGGCTATCGACTGAAACGAATGGGCGGAATGTCCGCCGGATGAGAAAGACGCAGATGCGCAAGCTTGAAGACAAGACCCTGATCGTTGCCAGCCACAATGCCGGCAAGATCCGTGAAATCCGCGACCTGATCGGCCCGATGGGCTTTGAGGCCAAGTCGGCGGCCGATCTGAATTTCATCGAGCCGGACGAGACCGGCACGACCTTCGAGGAAAACGCCACGATCAAGGCGCTGGCCTCGGCAAAAGCCTCCGGCATGCCGGCGCTCTCGGACGATTCCGGCCTTGTCGTCGATGCGCTGAACGGCGATCCCGGCGTCTACACCGCCAATTGGGCCGAAACCGCTGACGGCACGCGCGATTTCGCCATGGCGATGCACAAGGTCGAAACTGCCATCCAGGAAGCCGACGCTTCCGCCTTCGACAAGCGCACCGGCCGCTTCGTCTCGGTGCTTTGCCTTGCCTGGCCGGATGGCCATGTGGAACTGTTCCGCGGCGAAGTGGAAGGCCACATCGTCTGGCCACCGCGCGGCACACAGGGATTTGGCTATGACCCGGTCTTTCAACCGCTCGGCTACGACACCACATTCGGCGAAATGAGCGCCGAGGAAAAGCATGGCTGGAAGCCGGGCGATGCCGAGGCGCTGTCGCACCGGGCGCGGGCGTTCAAGCTTTTTGCCGAGACGTGCCTGAGTGCTTAAGAGAGCCAGGTTGACTGGTTGCTCCGAATTCGAGGCGATTTACCCCCCCTCTGTCACTCCGTGACATCTCCCCCACAAGGGGGGAGATCATTCTTTTTCCAAAAGGCCTAAAAGCCTGCGGCTAATCTCCCCCCTTGTGGGGGAGATGTCGGCGTCGCCGAGAGAGGCGGGGCAACCCGGCTCCGATTTCAGACATAGAGATAAAAGACCAAACCGTATAAGAGACGGGATAGCGTTTAGCGTTTCCGGTCTCTAAATATGCGGACAACTCGACCTTAACGACGTCGCGCACCAGCGCCTGAAAGACCCAAAACAGAATGGCCACTTTTTCTTCTATCGGCGACAACAAGGAGCCCGGTTTCGGGGTCTATGTGCATTGGCCCTTCTGTGCCGCAAAATGTCCCTATTGCGATTTCAACAGCCATGTCCGGCATCAGCCAGTCGACCAGCCGCGCTTTGTCAGCGCATTTCTGACCGAAATGGCCGCGATGCGGCATATGTCCGGGCCGCGCACCGTCACCAGCATCTTCATGGGTGGCGGCACGCCATCGCTGATGAACCCATCAACGGTCGAGGCCATTCTCGATGGTATCGCCAATCTCTGGCATGTGCCCGACGGCATCGAAATCACCATGGAGGCCAATCCCTCCAGCGTCGAAGCCACTCGTTTTCGCGGCTATCGCGCCGCCGGGGTCAACCGCGTTTCGCTCGGTGTCCAGGCGCTCAACGACCGGGACCTCAAATTTCTCGGGCGCCTGCACAATGTCGAGGATGCGTTGAAGGCCATCGGCCTGGCGCGCGATATCTTTCCGCGCATGTCGTTCGACCTGATCTATGCCCGCCCGAACCAGACCGTCGAAGCCTGGGAACAGGAATTGAAGCAGGCCGTTTCCTATGCCGTCGATCACCTGTCGCTCTATCAGTTGACGATCGAGGAAGGCACGCCCTTCTACGGACTACACAAGGCCGGCAAGCTGATCGTCCCGGATGGTGAGCATTCCGCCGTGCTTTACGAAGCGACGCAGGAGATCACCGAAGGTTTCGGCATGCCGGCCTATGAGGTATCCAACCATGCCGCTCCCGGGGCAGAAAGCCGTCATAATCTTACCTACTGGCGCTATGGCGACTATGCCGGTATCGGCCCAGGCGCCCATGGGCGTCTGACGCGCGGCCGCAACAAGATCGCCACCGCGACCGAACGCAAGCCGGAAGACTGGCTGCAGCTGGTCGAGGAGCATGGCCATGGCATGATCGATCAGGAAGTGCTGGGTTATGAAGAACAGGCCGACGAGTTGCTGCTGATGGGCCTGCGACTGAAGGAAGGCATCGATCTCGTGCGTTGGCAGGACCTGTCCGGCCGCGAGCCCGATCCCGACCGCGAACAATTCCTGATCGAACACGGCTTCATCGAACGCTTGGGCAATTCCCGCCTGCGCTGCACACCGGCCGGCATGCTGATCCTCGACGCCGTGGTTGCCGACCTCGCCTGTTGAGTTTTACTCGAAAGCAGCCAGATATTTTTTGGCAATCGCATCCAGCGCCGTCCTCTCGTCAGGCTCCAGCAGCGCCGTCAACCGGTGCTGGTTGGCGACGTGGGCGGTAACAGCGCGTTCGACCAGTTCGAGCCCCGGCTGTGTCAGGGTGATCAGCACGCTGCGGCGATCCTCCGGGTTGGTCAGCCGCTCGACCAAACCTGCCTTTTCCAGCTGGTCGATCCGGTTGGTCATCGTACCGGACGTGATCATCATGGTGGCCAAAAGGTCACCCGGCGACAGCTGATACGGCTTGCCGGACCGGCGCAGGGCCGCTAGCACATCAAAACTCGCCGACGACAGTCCAAGCTCCGAAAAGGTCTTCTCGACCTCGCGGCCAAGATAGGTGGATAGCCGCGCCAGCCTGCCGAGCAGGCCCATCGGCTCGACATCGAGGTCCGGGCGCTCCCTGCGCCACTGGCTGAGAATTCTATCGACGTGATCTTCGTTCATGACGATTTGATACGCAGAATTCATCTTGACGTCAAGATAATCGATGCTATTCTCAATTTATCTTGAAATCGAGATACTTTAAATGAAGATAAAATCCTCCTCCCTCGCTGACATCGCCTTGACGGCGATTGCGCCCGCCATTTGGGGCAGCACCTATGTGGTCACCACCGAATTCCTGCCGCATGGCTATCCTCTGACGGTCGCCATGCTGCGCGCGCTTCCCGCTGGCCTGATCCTGCTTCTCATCGTCCGGCAATTGCCGCAGGGCATCTGGTGGGCGCGCAGCTTCATCCTCGGCGCTCTCAATTTCTCGTTTTTCTGGGCCATGCTGTTCATCTCGGCCTACCGCCTGCCCGGCGGGGTCGCGGCAACCGTCGGCGCCATCCAGCCGCTGATCGTCGTCATGCTGGCGCGGATGCTGATCGGAACGTCGGTAAAGACGATGGCGATTGCCGCCGGGATCGTCGGCATGGCCGGTGTTGGCCTGCTGGTACTCACGCCCGGCGCAACTCTCGACCCGATCGGCATCATCGCCGGACTGGCTGGCGCGGTTTCCATGGCATTTGGTACGGTGCTGACACGGCATTGGGCGCCACCGGTACCCAGCCTTACCTTTACCGCGTGGCAGTTGACCGCCGGAGGCCTGTTGCTGGTGCCAGTCGCCCTGTTGGCCGAGCCGGCCCTGCCAGTGCCGACCATGACCAATGTGCTCGGCATGGCGTGGCTGGGGCTGATCGGAGCGGCCTTCACCTATCTCCTGTGGTTTCGCGGCCTGTCCAAGCTCGAACCCGCAGCCGTCGCCTCGCTCGGTTTCCTCAGCCCGCTGGTGGCAACGCTGCTTGGCTGGAGTGTGCTTGGCCAGAACCTGACGCCGCTGCAGATTGTTGGCATGGCCGTAGTGCTGGTCAGCGTGTGGCTTGGACAACGGGCGCAGATGGCGCCGCGTCCTCAAGCACCGCTCGCAGCCAAAACGGTCAGCCCTTAGCCGCCTTCTCCGTCGCCGCGGCCAACCCCTTGGAGATTGGCCCGGCGATATCTGCCGACAACATCGCCGTCAGCCCGGCGGCGGTGGTTCCGCCATAGTTCGTAAAGACCCGAACTGTATCGGCCGGTGTTTCCGAAGCCCCGGCCAGCCATGTCCCGGCACCCAGAAAAAGCTGGCGGACAGCGATGTCGGCCACATCGGGTGCCACCCCGTTTTTAATCGCATCCCGGATCATCACATCGGCAAAAGCGGCAATGAAGGCCGGACCGGAACCGGTCAGCGCGGTGAAATAATCCAGCTCGCCTTCCGTGGACACCCTCGCCGCCCTTCCGGAGCAGGCAAAGAAGCCGTCGGCGAAATCAGCGTCCGCTGCCGTGACGCCGGGGGTTGAAAACCAAGGCGTGAAGGAGAGGCCCTGCTCGGCGCAGGCGTTCGGCATGGCGCGGATGATGCGCTCACTTTTGAACTGCGCACCGAGCACCGCCGCGGGCAAACGCGCCATGACCGAGATGATCAGCTTGCCGGACAGATCAAGATCGAGCGCTCCGGCATCTTCCGGCCGCACCGAAAGAATGACGATATCAGACCGGGCCGCCAGCTCAGCATTATCGGTGGTAAACCGAACATCCGGCCAGGCTTCGAACCCTGCCCTATTGCCGCTGCGCGACGACAGAACCAGATCGGCGGCAGCGACGAACCCTTTGGCCAGCGCGGGGCGAAGCAAAGCCCCGCCCAGCCAGCCGGTCCCGCCGATGACGCCGAGCGTGGTCAAGCCCATTCGCCCTTGCGCATGACCGGAACCTTGGCCCCGTCAGCGCGAACGCCGTCGATATCGACCTCACCGGAGCCGATCATCCAGTCGATATGAATCAAGCTGGAATTGCCGCCCTGTGCGGCGATCTGTTCCTGGCTGAGCGAAGCACCGTCGAGGAAGCATTTCGAATAGCACTGACCGAGCGCGATGTGGCAGGAGGCATTTTCATCGAACAGCGTGTTATAAAACAGGACGCCGCTGGCCGAGATCGGCGAGGAATGCGGCACCAGCGCCACTTCGCCCAGACGGCGGGCGCCTTCATCCGTATCCAGCACCTTGTTCAGTACCTCCTCGCCCTTCGACGCCTTGGCCTCGACGATCCGGCCGCCTTCGAAGCGAACCTGAATATTGTCGATCAGCGTGCCCTGATGCGACAGCGGCTTGGTGCTCGACACATGGCCTTCGACGCGCAGCGCATGCGGCGTGGTGAAGACTTCCTCGGTCGGAATGTTCGGGTTGCAGGTAATGCCGTTCTTTGCCGTCGAGGCGCCGCCGTGCCATTCGTGACCATCGGCCAGCCCGACCGTTAGGTCCGTGCCGGGGCCGGTGAAATGCAGGGCGGAAAAACGCTCGCCGTTCAGCCATTTGGAACGCTTGGCGAGGTTGGCATTGTGCTCCGTCCAGGCGGCAATCGGATCGGCAACATCGACGCGGGAGGCGGCAAAGATCGCGTTGGCGAGCTTTTCGACGGCGACCTGTTCGATGTCATCTGGAAACATCTGCTTGGCCCAAGCGGGGTTGGGATAGGAAACGATGTTCCAGTTGATATCGAAATTGGAGATTTTCTCCAGGGCCGGCTTGTAGGCCATCGACATCGCCTTGTTGGCGCGTGCCACCTTGGCCGGGTCCTGTGCGGCCAGCATCATCGGATTGTCACCGGAAATGGCAAGACGCGCGGTGTTGCTGCTGAAAGCCTTGGCCATGCCATCGTAAAGCCAGCCGCTGGCCTTGTCGAAACTCTCGTCGGGGGCATGGGCATAACGTGAGAGCGTCGTTTCCTCATCGGAATAGAACGTCGTCACCAGCCCGGCACCGGCGATATAGGCATGCTTGGTAATCAGCCGCACCAGCGGCAGAGCCGCAATCGGCGCTGTGATCAGCAAATCCTGCCCGCGCTCGAGCCGCAGCCCAACCTTGATGGCGACTTCGGCGAGCTTGTCCAGTTTGACGGGATCGACGGCTTGATGGGAGGGAGAGGACATGAGGGCACCTGTCTGCTGAATTGATATCACGAGAAAAACTTAGTGCGCTTTGTGGCGAAATTGAAGGTGCATTTGTGCGGTGGCGCCATCATCGCATCGCAGCGGTGATGGCTGCGATATTGCTCTGGTGGACCGTCTCATAGGGCTGAAAATAGAGGATGGCACCGGACCCGATGTCGGCAGCGGTGAAATCCTTCAGCGGCGGGATCACGGTTTCGCCGTGCGCAACCGCGGCCACCAGGCGCTCCAGATAGCCCCGGTTTGCGTCGATCAGCGCCGGGCCATATCCGCCTTCGATAATGCGGGCCTTGTCACCGTGGCTTGGCAGGATCTTGTCGATCGGCCATTCCCGCAGACGCCGCAGTTCGCCGATATGCGCACCGATCTGCTGGGGTTCGGCAATGTAGGTAACAGTATCCTCCAGCGTATCGCCAGCCAGGAGCAGTTTCTCCTGCGGAAGCCAGATGACATTGCCATCCGCGCTATGGATCGCGAAATGATGCAGTTCGACACGGCGCTGGCCGACAAAAAGCTCCAGTTTTTCATCAAACAGCCGCGTCGGCATGATCAGCGGCGCGATCGGCGGATTGGCAGCTTCAATCTTGGCGCGGTTCTCCTGCAGTTTCTGCGCCGTCAGCGTGAGGGCGATGATCTCGCAATCAGCAAAGGCGGCGGTACCGGCAATATGGTCCTTGTGCCAGTGGCTGAGTACGACGCGGATCGTGCGGACGCCGAGGCCCTCGATATGCGTACGGATCACGGCCGCGTGTGCCAGGGAGATGTGCGTGTCATAGACCAGCGCCTCGTCACCATCGACGACGGCATAGGAGGCAACACCCAGAGAGTAGGCGCCATCATCCAACCAATTCGGACCCTCGGCATGCAACCGCTTGCCCTCCACCCGGCCATCATAATAGGCGAAGATGCCGGGAAAGGGTTCAAGGATCGAAAGCGTCTCGGTCATCTTTGACATTGTGTTTCTCTCAGGCAATCAGAGGGGCTGCGACCGCATTCAAGGCCTTGCGCGCATCATCCGGTGCGAGACGCACCTGCAGGCCGCGCTGACCGCCGTTGATATAGACCAGCGGCTCGGCAAGGGCAGCCTCCTCGATCGCTGTCGGCACATGTTTCTTCTGCCCGAACGGGCTGATACCGCCGACATGATAGCCAGTCAGCCGCTCGGCTTCGGCCGGTTTCATCATGTTGGCTGACTTGCCCTGAAACGCCGCGGCCAGCTTCTTCATGCTGACTTCACGATCGGAAGGCACGACGACACAGACCGGCTTGCCATCGACCTCCGCCATCAGCGTCTTCAACACACGGCACGGCTCCTCACCCAACGCCTCGGCCGCCGCCATGCCGATCCGGTCGGCAGACGGATCGTAGTCATAGGTATGGACGGTGAAGGCGGCTGCGGCCTTCGTCAGCGCAAGCGTTGCCCGGGTGCTCTTCGACATGGTCTATCCCTGGAAAAGGCCAGCATAAATCTCCGGCTTGAAACCGGCGGTGAACGTTTCATCGTGATCCAGCACCGGGCGCTTGATCATCGACGGCTGGGCCAGCATCAGAGCGATCGCCTTGTCTTCGTTGAGATCCTGCTTATCGGCGTCGGGCAAAGCGCGGAATGTTGTTCCGGCACGGTTCAGAACGGTCTCCCAGCCCAAGGCTGCCGTCCAGCGCTCAAGCGCCTCGCGCGAAACGCCGGATGCCTTGTAATCGTGGAAATCATAGGCGATCCCTTGAGCGTCCAGCCAGGTGCGCGCCTTCTTCATGGTGTCGCAGTTCTTGATGCCGTAAATGGTCACGCTCATGCACTTTTCCTCATTGCAGGCCCTCATTGCAGGCAAGCGGGATAGCATGAAGATATCCAGCTGAGAATATACTGATCTGAACGCATCAGCCCGCCATCACGCCGATCCGTTACGACAGAGCGGCGGCCGTTTTGACGCCGTGGCTGGCACCTGCGCGCCCACCTTTCACCGGCTTTTCGTAGAGCGCTACCTGCGGATTTGGGAAAACACGGCAGTTCAGTCCATCGAAAAGCAGTGACAACCGCCGGCGGTGCGGCGATTGTCCATCCACAAGCTCAGGCAGCGTGTTGCACCGCCATCAGAGATCACCGGCGCGGTTAGGCCTCAAGCGCACCGGGCTTACGCACTGTCTTCGTCTGCTCGTCACAGGCGATTTTCATCAGATTATCCCTGCGGCGGGCGAAACGCTGCGACGTGCGAGTCGCGACCAGGCCGGCCTGGGGCGCGTGGATATCGATCGAGCCACCTTCCATGCCCGGCGCAGTGACGATCGTCGCCAGCAGATCACCGGCAGCAACGGTATCGCCGATGGTGCGGTGAAACAGCACGGCACCGGCCTGCGGCGCACGGATCATCTCGATATTATCGAGCGGCGTCACCTTGCCCTTGTAAGGCTCAAGCGCTGCGACGGTGCCGCCAACGGCGCCGCGCGCGGCGAGAAAACGCCAGAGCCCATCGGCGTCCTTGCGGGCCATGTCCGGATAAACATCGCGCGTGCCACGAAGCTCGACGGTGACCGCCAGCCGGCCCGGCAGCCGCTTTGCCTTTTCGGATGTTTCATATTTCCAAGCATAGCCGACCGCCTCTTCAAAGGCGCTGCTTTCTCCGTCGGCGAGAAACACGGCTTCCATATCGAGCGCCGATGCCAGGTCGGCAGCCTCGGGCCAGAAGGCCTCGTCGACATAGGTATATTGCACAGACTCGTCATCGCAATGCAGATCGAGCATGAGGTCGGCGCCCAGCGCCATATGCAGCAACTGCCGCTTCAGCTGCTCGACTGCCGGATAACGATCGAGATCCTCGATCAGCGTCTCGCGCTCACCAATAGGAATCAGCGGGAACTCGCGGTTGAAATTGGTGCGCGACCCCAGATCGAAACGGCCCTGCAGATCGCCGAAATGCGATTGCGCGGTGCCGATCGGATTGGCCTGTGGAACGATGGTGATATCGCTGAGAATAGTGCCATGGGCATCCGCCTGACGCAGCTTTTCACAGAGGAAATGCAGGAGCGCGGTGCCCGGAAGTTCGTTGGCATGCAAGGCCGCCTGAATATAGATTTTCGGGGCCGTGTCATCGCGGCCCTTGAACCGGATGACCGGCAGCCGCCATTCGACACCCGGCGTATCGCCCTTGATGATGATTTCAGAAATGTCCATGAATGCCTCCCGTTTTTGATTTCAGGGGCTTATGCGGCTTCAGCCTGAGACACGCAAGATGCCAGAAATTGCGGCTTGCCCAACATCAGGGCAACGTTCCGATCGCACAACGCGTCCCAAAGGCTGGGGAACCACCGGATTGCAGACACAGTCCGGCAAGACCAGCCCCCGCGGCTTTTCACCACCTCCCCAAAGATGGTCAGTCCAGCAGCGGCCAGCGATCGAGATATTCGTATTCGCTCTTGCCGATGATGCTGCGGATCAGCACGAATTCACGCGCAATCCAGCGCACAGGCTCGGCAAGCGCATGCTCCGGCACCGGTGTCTCATCATACAGCACCGTCATGTGCGGCATAAAACGCGGATTGTAGGTGAAGGTCAGGCCCACGGCCCACATTTCCTTGGCAAGCTGGACATGCAGATCCATCATTTCCTCGCTGCGGATCGCATTGGCCAGAACGACCGCGTTTGCCCCGGCGAAATACAGAGCACGATCGAAATTGACCTCGAAAGGCGGGACCTTGACGGTCGCCATCGCCGCCGACACGGCAAAGACGACATCGTCCGGCATATCCGGATATTTTCCGATGCCATTGAGCGAGACATGCAACAATTCATGCGGGCGCGGATTTCCCGACAATCCGTACTGCCTGGCGATCTGCCTGCCGGTATCGGCAGCCTGCAACGCCACCTGACGCTCCGGCACGAGGGCCAGAAACAGATTGCTTTTTCCAGCGTCGTCGAGATGCCTCTGGCGGGGCCTGGCGGCCTTCCCGCCACCTCCGTTGCCGAAGGAAAATAATGTCTGTTCACTGCGCACAACTTCATTCCCGGCTTTTCCAAGCATGGCAGACCTCATCTCTTTCTGGATGCCGCTAGTATACCCGAGTCGAAAATGAGATCAAGAACAAAACAGGAACATTGTGAATTTATTCCCACGCGATGGGGAGGCATCAAGCGAGCCCTGCACCAATTCGGCACTCCCGCAGGCGGGAAATTCGCTATGGACGGTACCATGCCCCTTGCAAGAAACGGGTGGCGGCTGGGAGAAAACTGAGCGAAACTATTGGCATGATCGACGTTTATAAAATCATCACTTCGCCCGTGGGTAGACTTGAGCTTGTGGCCAGGGGCAACGGGTTGGCCGCCATTCTATGGGAAAACGATAACCCGAAACGCGTGCGGCTCGGCAAAAGAGCCGAAAGCCCGGACCACCCTGTTCTGCTTGAAACGGAGCAGCAGCTCGCAGAATATTTTGCGGGCGTCAGGACGGATTTTACAGTCCAGCTCGATCTGGCCGGCACCGGGTTCCAGAAGGCGGTTTGGCAGGCACTGCTGACCATCCCCTTCGGCGAAACCCGGACCTATGCAGAGATTGCGCGCCAGATCGGTCATCCCCAGGCGTATCGCGCCATGGGAGCCGCCAACGGCCGCAACCCGGTGTCGATCATCGTGCCCTGCCACCGCGCCATCGGCTCGGATGGCCAGTTGCATGGTTTTGCCGGCGGGCTGGATGCCAAGCGATACCTGCTGGCGCTGGAGCGGAACCGCCTGGACGTGGCGGCCTGACGGACGATGACGCATTTTGATCCCACATCACCACGGGGGAGAATGGAAGGAACGGAACAATGGCAACGAAAGCACAGATTTACCACGTCTTCGAAACAGCAGGCGGCTATTGCGGCATTGCGTGGAACGATGTCGGTATCACACAGTTCCAACTGCCGACGCGCAGTGCCGAGGCAACCGAACGCAACGTGCTGCGCCGCGTGCCGGGCGCAGAACCCGGCGCGCCAAATCCGGCGGTCGACACGGTAATCGCTGCGGTCCGGCGGTATTTCGACGGCGAGACGATCGACTTCTCGGATGTCGTGCTTGATCTCGACGGACAGGACGAATTTTTCCGGCAGATTTATCATGCGCTCCGCCGCGTCGGCTGGGGCCGTACCACCACCTATGGCAGCCTCGCCAAGGATGTGGGCGCCGGGCCGCAGGCCGCCCGCGATGTCGGGCAGGCGATGGCCAAAAACCCGGTGCCCCTGATCATTCCGTGCCACCGCGTGCTCGCCGCCGGCGGCAAGGTCGGCGGCTTTTCCGCCCCCGGCGGCGCGACGTCCAAGGTCCGCATGCTGGAATTGGAAGGCGTCCACGTCGGAGCTGCGGAGCCGGTGCAGCAATCATTGCTGCTATGAGTGCGTCGGCAATCGGCTGAAGGTCGGGCATCACCGATGCGGGGATCGTCTATTCCGTTGCGCGCCAGCGGATTTACCTGAGTTTGACCGCCTACTTCGGCATCGTGCGGTCAGCCTCTGCCACCAGCCAATCCCAAAGCGCCGTTACCACCGGGTGCCTCAGATTACGGGGATGCGTGACCAGTGTGAAGGGTCTCGCCGAGGCCATACCCCTGCTACCGGCAAGCACCAGTTCGCCTTTCGCCAGCCGCTCTGACGCCAGATTGAGACTGCCGAGGCAGACGCCAAAGCCTCTTGCGGCTGCATCGATCATGACGCCGGGATCGGAAAAATTGAGACCCTGGACGAGTTCGCCGCCGTCAAGCCCTCCGGCCAGAAACCATTTCTGCCAGTCGTCCTCCGTTTCGTCATGCAGCATCGGAAAGTCGAGGAACGTCCGGCCATCCGGCTCGGCGGGCATCCTGGCTCTGAGGGAAGGCGCGCACATCGGCCAGACCGTATCGGTGAACAGGGTGACCGACATCAGGCCTTCGCCGTTATCGGATGCCTGCGTCACCAGGATATCGACCTCAGAATCCGTCAGATTCAGCTCCTCCTCGGTCGTCACCAGCCATGGTTCCATGTCCGGGTGATCGGCCTTGAGCCTTGCCAGCCGTGGCATGTACCAGCCGGAGGCGAAGGATGGCGGCATCGCCAGCACCACCGAGCCCGGCTTGATATAGAAGCCGAGCCTGCGCACCCCGAGCCGCAGCGTTTCCAGCGCCGCAGCCACCGTGGCTTGGAAATCCCGCCCGGCATCGGTCAGCTCGACACGCCGGTTGAGGCGCATAAACAGCGGCTGGCCGAGATGCTCCTCCAGCGCCCGGACCTGATGGCTGACCGCCGATTGCGTCATGTTCAGCTCTTGCGCCGCCAGCGAGAAGCTTGAAAGCCGGGCGGCGGCTTCAAAGCCTGACATCGCCGCCATCGGCGGTAGGCTTCGGTAGGGATTCACATGAGAATTTTTCATCAAACACCTGAAGAATTCGCGTTTGTGGCGGGATCGAAACCCTTTTAACCTCAGGACAGTTCAAAACGAAGTGTTTCCACGCCGTCTATTGATGAGAAATTTTAATTATGGAGCCCATGATGCAAACCACCCTTGGCATGGTTACGCCGAAACAAGCCGGGTTCCGCATGCCGGCGGAATGGGAACGTCATGAGCGCAGCTGGATGATGTGGCCGGCGAGAGCCGGGTTCTGGGACGATATAGCAGCAACCAAGCGCGACTATACTGCCGTCGCACATGCCATACGCGAATTCGAACCCGTCACCATGGCCGTACGGCCGCAGGATGCGGCAGAGGCGCGTTCAATGCTGGGCGGCGACATCCAGCTGGCAATCACGGAGATCGACGATTCCTGGGCGCGCGATGCCGGCCCCTGCTTTGTCGTCAACGATCGCGGTGCGCGTGCCGGCGTCAATTTCAGGTTCAACGCCTGGGGCGGCAAATACCACCCGCATGACAAGGACGATGCCTTCGCCAGCTACGTACTCGATCAGGCGAACGCTGAAAGGTTCAATTCGCACCTCGTCGCGGAAGGCGGCGGCATATCCGTCGACGGTGAAGGCACCATTCTCACCACGCAGAGCTGCTTTCCCAACATCAACCGCAATCCGGACTGGTCGCGAGACGAAATCGAGCGCGAGCTGAAGGACATGCTCGGCGGCGAAAAGGTGATCTGGTTGCCGGGCAATCCGGAGGAAACCGAAACGGACGGTCATGTCGATGGCATCGCCACCTTCGTTGCGCCCGGTATTGTCCTGACCGAGGGCGCCGGCGATGCGCAATCCCCCTGGCACGCCATCAACCGGGCCAATATACGCGCACTCGAAGGCCAGACGGACGCCAAGGGCCGGCGCATCAAGGTGATCACGATCCCGGAAGCGGTTGAGGCCGAGGCTACCGGTGGCCGGTTTTGCCGGTCCTATGTCAATTCGTATCTGGTCAATGGCGGCGTGATCATGCCGCGCTATGGCATCCGCAGTGACGACCTCGTGCGCGAGACGTTTGAAGCGCTTTTCCTTGACCGCCGCGTGCGTCAGGTGCCCATCGCCAATATCGCTGTCGGCGGTGGCGGTATCCACTGCATCACACAGCAGCAGCCTGCGGCATGATCGCGGCAGGAAACACACCCGCACTGCGTACCGATCAAATCAATCTAGCTGCAACGGTTGGCCGCACACGGATCACCGGCGGCCACCACACCACCTATTCACGTAAGGAATTCCATGATGATGACACGGCGAAATCTCTTGAAGCAGGGGCTGCTGGTTTCCGGAGGCATTGTTGCAGCACAGGCATTTGCAAACAGCGCCAACGCAGCCGGTGAGGCTCAGTCCAACACGTGGGTCATGCCCGACGAAGGGGCGCCTCATACTGCGACATGGATGGCTTTTGGCCCGAGTACCGACGTCTGGGGCCGCAAGCTGCTTCCCGTTGCCAGAGAAAACCTAGCCAGCATCGCCAAGGCGATTGCGGCGCGCGAGACCGTAAAGATGCTGGTGCGCGAGGAGGAATACGATATCGCGGCACGCCTGTGCGGCCCTTCGGTAACGCTGGTGGTGCAGGAAATCGATGATTTGTGGATGCGCGACACCGGACCGGTGTTCGTCAAAAATCAGGCTGCGCAAGCGGGCGCCGTCGGCTTCAACTTCAATGGCTGGGGTAGCAAACAGGATTATGACAACGACGCTGAAGTCGCTGGCTTCATTGCCGAAACGGTGAAAACCCAATTCATCGACACGGATCTGGTGCTTGAAGGCGGCGGCATCGAGGTGGATGGTGAAGGCACTGCCATCATCACGGAAAGCTGCGTGCTCAACGCCAATCGTAATCCCGGCGTGAGCAAGGCAGAGTGCGAACGGGAACTTTCCCGTCTGCTCGGAATCAAAAAGGTCATCTGGCTGCCGGGCATTGCCGGCATGGATATTACTGATGGCCATACCGACTTCTACGCGCGATTTGCCAACCCGGGCGTCGTCGTCGCCGGGCTGGATCTCGATCCGGACTCCTATGACTACGCCGTGACCAAACGCCATCTGGACATCCTGCGGCAATCCACTGATGTCAACGGGCGCAAGCTGGACGTGGTGGTGATGCAGGGGCCATCAACCGTGCGCAGCAAATATGAGAACAAGGAGTTCGCAGCCGGCTATATCAATTTCTACGTCTGCAACGGCGCCGTCATTGCCCCGGAATTTGGCGACCGGAAGGCTGATAACAATGCCCGCGATATCTTGCGGGACCTGTTCCCGGACCGGGACGTCATTCAGTTGAACATTGACGGCATCGCAGCTGGCGGCGGCGGTATTCACTGCACGACGCAGCAACAGCCCGCTTAACTCCGTCATACATACCGTGGTGACCCTCAGCAACAGCGCCTGATGCCGAGCGGTCACCCCCATATCGGCAGACATTGACATCCTTTCTGACATCGACAATACTTCACTATATGGTGAAGTATCAGATATCCCCGATTGATCGTACGTTCTCAGCACTTGCCGACCCGACGCGGCGGGAAGTGCTGATGCGGCTGAAGAGTGAGCGGGGGCTCTCGGTCAGCGATCTTGCCCGGCCTCTCTCCTTGAAGCTGCCGGGGCTGATGAAACATCTCGACGTCCTGTCGGATGCCGGGCTGATCACCCGGACCAAGACCGGCCGGACCGTGTCGGTCAATCTCTCGACCGGGCCGATGCAGGACGCGATGGCGTGGCTCAATCAGTATGAACGGCTCTGGACGGTCAGCCTCGACCGGCTGGTGGCGCTTGTGGAAGAGGATGACGGGCAATGACCAACAGCCTTCCGAGCGTCACCATCGTCCGCAGGATCAAGGCCCCGCCCGCCAGGGTATGGGCGGCGATCACCCGCCCCGAACAGATGCTGCAATGGTGGGGGCCCGACGCCGGACCGACGCTCAAGGCCGAAGCCGATGTGCGACCCGGCGGCCGCTTCAGCGTGCTGTTCCGGCTGCTGAACGGAGAGGAACACAATCCCACCGGCATCTACCGGGACGTGCTTCCCGAGCAAAAGCTGGTTTTTACCTGGGAATGGCCCGGTATGCCCGAACGGGAATCGCTGGTGACATTCCTGCTGAAGCCGCTTGGCACCGGCACCGAATTGACCCTGATCCATGAGCGCCTGCCCGACGAGGAGGCCCGCCAAAGCCACGAGAAAGGCTGGAGCGGCCTGCTCGACAAGCTGCCGATTTTCCTGGGAGAGAGACAATGAGCAACCTGACCCTCACCACCTTCGACTGGGTGCCTGATATGCCGCGCGGCTTCGTGCGCGATATCCGCGTGCGCTGGGCGCTGGAAGAAGCCGGCCTGCCCTATCGCGTCGAGAGCGTACCGTTCAGTGACCGCGACGCTGGGCATTTCGCCCACCAGCCCTTTGGCCAGGTGCCGTGGCTGACCGATGGCGATCTCTCGATCTTCGAGAGTGGTGCCATCCTGTTGCATCTGGCGGAAATGAGCGATGCACTGATGCCGGGAGACCCGCGTGAGCACAGCGCAGTGAAGGAATGGCTGTTTGCGGCGCTCAATTCGGTCGAGATGGCGAGCCTGCCCTGGTCCCTGCTGATGTTCTCCGGCAATAACGACGGCACACCCGGGTGGAGATTTTTTGATGGTTTCCTCCACCAGCACCGGCTCAAGCACCTGGAGCCGGTGCTGGCGGCACGCGAATGGCTGGCCGGACGCTTCTCTGTCGCCGATATCCTGATGGCAGATGTGCTGCGCCTGGTCGACCGGTTCGACGGACTGGCGGACTATCCCGCCTGCCGCACCTATGTCGCCCGCGCGACGGCCCGCCCGGCCTTCGTCAAGGCGCATGCGGATCAGATGGCGCATTTTGCCAAGGCGGATTCAAACGCTGTTGTGAACTAGACCTGCGGGAAACGGAATGGCTGACAAATGCGCCACTTCAAAACCGCCATACCCGAATGCAACGGGTATCAGGCACGCATGAAGCGGCGTTCAGCGGCTGAAAAGGCGGCGATGTCGGACGCCGCTTCCTCAGCCGTCTGAGCTTGTCGCGCTATCTGTCGAGATCGACCGTCTCGACGCTCAGCGCCTCAACAAACCGCTCCGCATCCAGGCGGAAATCGGCAAACACCACATTGCCCTGCGGATCGATCACCGTGAACCAGGGCGTCCCACCGGAGCGGTAGTCCTCCATGAAAGTCGGATAACGCTCGCCAGACGGGGGAACATCCTGGCCAAAGGGTATCCTCAAACCGTAACTTTCCTGGTTGATCCGAAGCTTGTCGACAGTATTGACCTCGGCGCCCTCGAACACGGTCTGAATGGCGGCAAAACCGACGCCCTTATCCTTGAGTTGCCGATGCAGCAGCTTCAGTGTGGGGAAGCCACGGCTGTGACAACCGGGGCACCAGTGCTGGAATGCGAACAGGATCTTGTATCCGTCGCCCAGATCGGACAGCCGCAGGGGCTTATCCATGCCGTTGCCATCGCCATCGATCCACTTCTCGATGCGCAATTCATGAGCCTTTTCGTGAAGTCCACCGAACCGCATTTGTTGCTCCTTTCCGGTTGCCATGAAAATGTCTTCCCGGCGCAACCGCAAGGCTGCGCCGGGAAGGGCAAGTCCATCATCTCTTCGATCAGTCGCTCGAAGCTCGACGCCTCGCTGCAGTCACTACGCGGCCGTGCTACGCCTCGGCAGCGTCCAGTTGGGCCGTGGGTAGTGGCAGGTATAGCCGTTTGGATAGCGCTCCAGGTAATCCTGGTGCTCCGGTTCGGCCTGCCAGAAATCTGCTACAGGCTCGACCTCCGTGACCACCTTGCCAGGCCAAAGGCCCGAGGCGTCGACATCGGCGATCGTGTCGAGTGCCGTCTGTTTCTGCTCATCGCTCACGAAATAGATTGCCGATCGATAGCTTTTGCCCAGGTCGTTGCCCTGACGGTTCTTCGTGCTCGGATCATGGATCTGGAAGAAGAACTCCAGCAACTGGCGATAGCTGATCCTGTTGGGGTCGAATTCGATTTCGATGCCTTCGGCATGGGTGCCGTGGTTGCGATAGGTCGCGTTCGGCACGTCGCCGCCCGTATACCCGACCCGCGTGCCCAGCACGCCGTGCAGCTTGCGGATCAAATCCTGCATGCCCCAGAAGCAGCCACCTGCGAGAATTGCGCGATCAGTCATTTATGCCTCCTCTACCTGGTTGAGAAACGCGCCATAACCTTCTGCTTCCATGTCCTCCTTGGGAACAAATCGCAGCGACGCCGAATTGATGCAGTAGCGCAAACCGCCCATATCGCTGGGACCGTCTGGAAAGACATGCCCGAGATGGCTATCGCCATGGACCGAGCGCACTTCCGTGCGGACCATGCCATAACTGCCATCACGCAGCTCATTGACGTTTTCATCGACAATGGGTTTGGAAAATGCCGGCCAGCCGCAGCCGGAGTTAAATTTGGCTGACGAGGAAAACAGCGGCTCGCCAGAGACGATATCCACATAGATACCAGGCTCGAAATGATCGTCGTACTCACCGGCGAATGGGCGCTCCGTGCCGTTTTGCTGTGTCACATGGAACTGTTCGGACGTCAGCCGTCCTAGCGCCTCTTTGGTTTTTCCGTAGGTCATAAACGTCCTCCTGAGCGTTCTTCGATGACCAATATTTGGCGATCCTGTGCCCGCAATTCCAATAGAGGACAGCTATAGTTTCAATACGCGCCGCGTGGCAGAGTTTGTGAACTTTCCTCTTTCCAGGCGAAACGCTTGGCCATCGCCACGATCTGGCGGATTTCCATCGGCACGCCCGAACCGGAGACTGTCACCAGCGTCACCGTGCGATAGAGATCGAGCCCCTCGACCGGCCGAATGGCGAGATTCGAGGCGAGTGCCGAGTATTCGGGCAATACGCATACGCCCAGGCCTGCCGCTGCCAACTGCTGCACCCAATCCTCCCGCGACGATTGAATTCTAGGCTGCATGACGGCGTTGCGCGACATGAAATGCTCGATCAACCGGGTGCGGAACTCGCAGTTGAGGCGGTCAAGATAGGGTTCTCCGGCCATCTGCTCGGGGGTGATCATGGCATGTTGGGCCAATCTGTGACTGGTAGACATGGCCAGGAGCAAATTCTCGCGATAAAGCGGCTGTTGCGTCAGCTTGAAATGCGGCTTGCTGTCCTCGGCCAGGATGCAGACGTCATACTTTCCCGCAAGGACCTCCAACTCCCCTTCGTCCGGTCCCAGTGTGGAAATATGCAGTTCGGCATCGGGCAATTGCGTGAGCACATGCGCCCAGAAGCGGGACAAGCGCACCGACGCAACTGTCAACGCGACGCCGACGCGCAACGCAACCTTGCGCCCGCGGACCGAATTGGCGGCCAGTTCCTGTACCCCACTGATGAGGCTTTCCATGCGCATGAACTCGCCCTGTACCTGACGGCCCAGGGCAGTGAGACGGCTATTCTTGCCGTCGCGATAAAGCAGGGGACCACCCAACTCCTCCTCCAGCCGCCTTACGGCGCGCGTCAGGCTGGGTTGCGAAACACCGCTGCGGCGTGCGGCCTCGGTGAAATTCAGCGTATCGGCAAGATGCACGAAATAGCGGATCTGGTGGAGGTCCATGAAACTCCAATCAGTAGACAGCCCGGATCACGACATCGCGGCCCCGGAACATGGCCATCTCGCCGGCCTTGAGACCCTTGATGGCTTGGAAGAATGGGGCGGAGGGTGACAAGCCCATCATCTCGATCCCCTCGCAGATAAATTTTCCGGTAGAGACGCCAATCACGAAATGGCGGCCATCGACGGAGACGACGGCGCCGGCTTCAACCCGGTCCCTAGGGCCGAAATCCAGCTGCGAAATCGCCCCGATCTTGTCCTCCGCCGCATGGAGGGGTTGCTCGAAGGCCTCGGCCAACTGTCCCTGAAACCGGGCCTGCGCTTCCTCATCGTTTTCGATCGGCTCCGTCGGATCAAGCCGGGTGCCGAGCAGAAAACGCTGATAGTGCCGGGTTGCATGCTCCAGTTCCTCTTCGGACAAAGCGAGCATGGTCTGCTTGATATGGTCCTTGTTCACTGCAATTCCTCCATTCATCCGAAACCCGGCAGATCGCCCCGCGAGGCCGTATCATTCCTCCTCGGAAAACGTTTCATGAAACGGCACCCTCTTCAGACGGGCATCCCGCAATATGCTCGTCACCAGCCAGACATATTCCTGCCCCGCGCTATCGAAACCGAGCACCGAAAAGGATTGGCCGAACGGACAGGGTGGAAAGTCCGGAAACCCTATACGCAGCACATAACGCTCCGGGTCTCCGTCGAACTCGGCCTTGAAAACTTTGCGCAAACCATAACGGCTGGTCGCAGTGGCATTTTCTTCGCGCAACGTTTCACGTGCCACGCTCAACCGCTCGAACAATTCACGGGCGCATTCCCTGTCCAGCGTGTCGAAGGCGTCGATCAACAGCCCTTTGTGGCCGGTGCCCGTCGCGGTGATCGCATAGAGACTCGATCCGTCCTTCGCATCCTGGCCGTTTTCGAAGCGTAGCGAAACATCGACATGCAGGGCGCTGGCGTCGATCGATTTGCCAGTCGTAAAGTCATGAAGCTGGCCATCCTTGATCCGGAATTCCCGGACATAGCCGCGGCCGTTGAGATCCTCGACGGCTTTGACGAGATTGGTTGCCTGATCCATTTTCCTCACCCCCCTTGCTGTTTGATACGGTAGCCCATAGCCCGGCCTGCCCCTCGCCCATTTGCCCGTCAGGAAATCTGGACGCCGCGCCAAAAGGCGACGTGATCCTTGATTTCGGCCGCGGCCGGGCTGGGTTGCGGATAATACCAGGCAGCGTCGGCATTCTCCGCGCCGTTAACGGAAAGCGACAGATATTTCGCTTGTCCTTTCCAGGGGCAGACTGAGGTTTTGTTGCTGTCACTCAGATATTCGCTGCGAACCGACGAGCGCGGAAAATAGTGATTACCCTCGACTTGCACCGTCTTGTCGCTTTGCGCGATTGTCACGCCGTTCCAGACCGCCGATACCATAGCCATTCCTTTCAGAAAATCAGGTGGACACCATCACTCGCCATAGCGTTCGGTCTTGATTGCCGCGGCAGGCAGGCCCGCGGCGAGCGCACCGTCAGCGGCGATGTTCACAAAACCGTTCGAGCCGCAGATAAACACGTGCGCCGGCATGGCCGGCAAATCGCCGAGCACCTCGCCAAGCATCCCAGCATCGATGCGCCGGCCGAAATCCTTGTCGCGATGCGGCGGCTCGCGAGTAATGGCAAGACGCAGCGAAAACCGCCGAAGTTTTTCCTCATAGGCAATCAGTTCATCCCGATACAGAACATCCTCCCGTGTTCGCGCGGATAAAAGCAGTGCAACGGGGGTATCGTTGTCTGTCCGGCACGCGTGGCGGAGCATGGAGATGAGAGGAACAAGGCCCGAGCCGGAGCCAATCAACAGGATCGGGCCGGCCGGCTTTTCGGGCCAAACGAAATGCCCCCCAAGCGGGCCGCGCAAGGCGATTTCGTCATTCTCCTGAACGACCGCGTGGAAAAAGGGAGAGACCTCGCCCTCCTCCAGCCGTTCGATGGCAAGCTCGATCTCGGCCGACGGATCCGAGAACATCTTGCAGGGCGAGGAAGCGATGGAATAGCTGCGCGACGCTGAATAGCCGTCGGGCGCGGTCAGCCGCACATCGACATGCTGGCCAGCGCGATAGGCAAAGGGTTGCGGCAGGCGAAAGAAATAGCTGGTGATCGTCGGCGTTTGCCGCACGATCGAGCTGACGACCGCCGACTGCCACTCAATTTTGGCCGATTGACCGTCAGTCGTTGGTGTATCGCTGCTCACGCCACGGGTCTCCTCTCATATGATAGCCGCGAAGCTCCCAGAACCCGGCTTCATCACGGGTCGTGAACTGCAGGCCATTGACCCACTTGGCCGACTTCCAAAAGTAGAGATGAGGAACCAGCAACCGCGCCGGCCCGCCATGGTCGCGCTCCAGCGGCTTGCCGCCAAACTTGGTGGCCACCATCGCCTTTCCGACCGAAAGATCGGCGATCGGAACATTCGTTGAATAGCCGTCATACGAGTGGGCGAGAACGAACTCCGTCGGCGCCTCAAGATCGGCGTCGGCCAGAATGTCGTCGATCGTGACGCCCTCCCACTGCGTATCGAGTTTCGACCAGGTGGTGACGCAATGGATGTCGCGCACCCATTTGCTT
This sequence comes from Hyphomicrobiales bacterium, assembly GCA_900472175.1. Classification (GTDB taxonomy): domain Bacteria; phylum Pseudomonadota; class Alphaproteobacteria; order Rhizobiales; family Rhizobiaceae; genus Pararhizobium. The sequence goes on from UCHD01000017.1 coordinate 79,651, forward strand.
TGCGGCAATGCGTTGAACTCCGCCCAAGTCCAGGCCTTGACCGGCTTTGGGCCGATCTTCAGCGAAAATTTCCACTCGGCCGTATCAACCCTTGGCGCCGGGCCTGCGCTGAGTACGGGAAAATTCTCGACCAAATGCTGTCCGGGCGGAATCCGATCGACAAATTCCTGGGCTGATTTCCTGCCAGAAAAACCGCGCGTGAGCATGAACGCCTCCCCCTTCGCTGCCTATCTTCGTTTGCCGTGATGGCTCCGGCAATGGCATGCTTGGCCACCACGATTGTCACGATCCATGTCAAGCACAACCAAGTCCTCCCTACCTCCGGAAAGCGGTCACGCACATTCCAAACAAATACCTCTCTATCCCTGTAACCATAGCTTCCCGCCCGTATTGCTTCCCAACACAGCGCATCTTTGGAAATACTTCACTTTCTCCGGATCTGACTTAATGATCAACTATCGGTTGCGACACATCTCCACATTCTATTCATTTTTCTGCGATCATTTTAGAAGGTTATTCTATTTTCTCAGAGAAACAAGACTTAAACGGACCATCATCGCGATGCAGCCCGAAGAGTTTGCTAGGCATCGCTCCTCACGACGGCGCCTTGGACGCCAAGTCTCCGGGCCTCTTCGGCTTCGAGCAGCCACAGCATCAGGCACGGCAGCAAAAGAAGCGTGAGGATTGTTGCGCTTGCCAGCCCACCGATGATCGCGAAAGCCATAGGCCCCCAGAAGATCTGCGTTGCGATGGGGATCATCCCGAGGATCGCTGCACAGGCGGTCAAGACGATGGGGCGCGATCTGTGGGTTGATGCTGCCACCACTGCGTCGAGTGATGACTTCCCATGGCTGACGTTTTCGTCCACCTCCTGGATCAGGATCACGGCATTGCGGATGATCATGCCGACCAACGCGATAACGCCAAGTTGCGCCACGAACCCCATCGGCGTCCCGGTCGGAAGCATGGCAGCAACGACGCCGATAACGCCGAATGGAGCCATCAGCACCGCGAGCGCCATCCGGCTGAAACTCTGAAGCTGAACCATCAGCAGCGCCACGATGACAAGCAACATCACCGGAACGACTGCGAACACGGACGAATTGCCCTTTTCGGCTTCCTCGGCCGTCCCGCCTGTCTCAATCGCATAGCCGGCCGGCAGGGAGGCGCGCAACTCGTCGAGTTTTTCACTGACCGCGAGGTGAACCGTCGCCGCCTGCACGCCCTGCACCACATCCGATTGCACAACAATCATCGGCTTACCCGCCTGACGCCAGATGATCGGGTCTTCGAGACCGTAGGCGATTGTCGCCACCTGCCGCAGCGGCACAGAAGCTCCTGTCGATGTCCGCAGCGTCAGGTTGCCGATCGTGGCAAGCGACGCCCGGTCGGCTTCGATCCCCTTTAGCACGACGTTCACAAGCTGGTCGCCATCGCGCACCGCCGTGATGCCGGTCCCGGAGAACGTCGCTGCAATCTCGCTGGCGATCGATTCGGAGCTCATCCCAAGAGAGCGAGCCTCCACCTGGTTGACCGAGAGGGTGACACTCTTCTGCGGCTCGCCAGCCGTCATGTTGATGTCACGCGTACGGCTATCCTCTCCGAGGATATTGGCGACCTTGAGCGAGAGCCCACGTACTTCGGCATAATCGGGGCCCAGAACGCGGTACTTTAGTGGCCAGCCAACCGGCGGACCGAGCTCAAGCGGCGAGACGCGGGTGACGATGTCGGCGAAATCGGAAGCGAAAGCTTGCTCCAGGCGTTTGCGCACGGCGTCGCGCTCCTTAATGCCTTTCGCGACAACAACGGTTTCCGATACGTTGTCGTTGTCCAGAAGCAGATCCATTGGCAAGTAAAAGCGAATGGAGCCGGACCCCACATAGGTCGTGAAGTGATCGACATCCGCGTCGGCTTTCAGGATCGCTTCGACCTGACGGGCGCGCATCTCGGTTGCATCGCGAGAGGCGTTCTGCGGAAGAGTGAGGCCAACGAGCAATTCGGGCCGGTCGGAAGCAGGGAAGAACTGCTCTTCGAGCTTGGTTGCACCGAACAACGAAAACAGGAAAATTGACAGTGCCGTGCCAAGCGTGATCCAGCGATGGTTTATCGACCAATCGAGGGCTCTCCGGTAAGCCTTTATCACCCGCCCGTTTCCGTCGCTTCCATGGCTCATGCGGTCAGGCAGAATCCAAATCCCGAGCAATGGGGAAAACAGAACCGCGACGACCCAGGAGGCGATGAGCGCAATGAAAACCACCATGAAGAGGGAGAAGGTGTATTCACCTGCACTCGATGCGGCGAAGCCGATGGGAATGAAGCCTGCAATCATCACCAGCGTCCCTGTGAGCATCGGGAATGCCGTTGTTTCGAAGGCATAACTGGCCGCGCGCGACTTGTCGTCACCATGCTCCAGCCGCGAAACCATCGCTTCCACGGTAATCATGGCGTCATCGACAAGAAGGCCGAGCGCGATGATCAGGGCACCCAGCGAGATACGCTGAAGTCCGATCCCGGCCATATCCATGCCAAAGAATGTGATGGCCAACACGAGAGGAATGGAAGCAGTGATCACCAGGCCCGCACGCGTGCCAAGCGTGATGAACGAAACAGCGAGCACAATGACGATGGCTTCGATCAGCACTTTCACGAAACCGTCAACGGCATCTTTCACGACCGTTGTCTGATCCGCAACCTGCTGGACTTCAATACCATGGGGCAGTTTTTCGGCGATTGCGCTCATCTTCGCTTTCAGTGCCGCGCCAAAAGACAGGAGATTGCCGCCTTCTGCCATGGATATGGCAAGCCCTATCACCGGGGCGCCGTTGACGCGCAGTGACGGAGCGGGCGGGTCGACCAAACCGCGCGATATCGTGGCGACCTCATCCAGGCGGATGAACCGGCCATCGATAGGAACCGTCAGGTCATGCAGGGCGTTCTCCGAGGCAAATGCGCCGCTGACGCGCAACGATATCTTTTCCTCGTCAGTCCGCACCGTGCCGGTCGGTGCCACTTCATTCTGAGCCCGGATCGCCTCAACCATGACGGCAGGATCAACGCCAAGGCTCGCAAGCTTGGCCGACGAGAACTCGATGGCGATCTCTTCTTTCTGAACGCCGAGGATGTTCACCTTGCCGATATCTTGAAGCGTCAGAATGTCTGCGCGTACCGCCTCGACCTGATCTTCCAATCCTCGTGGAGAAAATCCATCGGCAGAGAAGGTATAGATTATGCCGTAGGTATCGCTGAACTCGTCGTCAAAAAACGGACCTTGAACGCCCGCGGGCAGCATCGCTGCAATATCGCTGACCTTCTTGCGTATCGTGTACCAGATGTCGTTGACCTTGCCGGGCGGCGTGTCATCGCGCAGATTCACCATCACCACGGCCTGACCCGCGCGCGTGTAGCTCTGCGTGTAGTCGAGATAGGGTGTTTCGTTCAGCTTCTTCTCGATCTTGTCGGTCAGCAGGTTGACCGTGTCGGTCACGTTCGCCCCCGGCCAGGCCGCCGTCACCACCATGGTCTTGATGGTAAAGGGTGGATCTTCGCTGCGAGGAAGCTGCTGATAACTCCAGGCACCACCCAACATCACCGCGATCATCAGGAAGATGATGAACGACTGATGCTCGAGGGTCCAGGCCGAAAGGTTGAAGCGCCGTTTGGGCGTGCCCGCACTCATTGCGCACCCCCATCTTGGACGATGACCTTTTCGCCATCACGCAGTTTGCTGATGCCTGCCGTTGCGACCAGTTCACCGGCGGCAAGGCCGCCAGAGACGAGAACGGAAGGTCCCGTGTAGCGCTCTACCTTTATCTCACGCACCCTTACGGTGTTCGTGGCGCGATCAACGACAAAAACGGCACTCCCAATCTCTCCTTTCGTAACCGCTGACGACGGCACGGAGATCATCGTTTGCTGTGCAAGCGCCACCGAACCCCGCACGGCCGCACCGAAAGGCATGACCTTGCCGGCTGCATTCAGTCCCACCTTGACGCGGTAAGTACGGGTTGAGGGGTCGGCAGAAGGCGTAATCTCGCGGACTTTTCCTTCCGCCGCGATCGACGGTTCCGAAATCAGCACCACCCTGACGACCGGATCGTATCCATTCATCTGCATGAATTGCGCCGGTATATCGAAGACGGCATCACGTTCTGCGTCGGAAATCAGGTTTACAACCATCTGCCCGGCGCCGACGACCTGGCCCGCATTGGAGCCGACGGCTGAAATCACGCCGTCGTAGGCGGCCCGCAATTCGGAATAGGATAGCATTCCCTGCGCGTTGGCGAGCCCGGCTTCCGCGCCGGCCAGTTTTGCTGCGGCAGTGGACAATGACGCCTCGGCCTGCTCCATCTGCACTTTGGAGCCCACGTTCTTTTCGAACAGGGCACGGGTACGTTCGGCGTTTAACCGGGCCAATTCCAGTTCGGCTTTCGCGGTGGCAAGATGCGCACGCGCCGTTAGAACATCGTTCTCACCGGCCCTGCGATCTAGTTTGGCAACAATGTCTCCAGCTTTGACCGATGCGCCATTTTCCGCGCGAAACTCTAAATGGCCACCGATCCGGAAACTCATCGCCGTTTCGGAACGAGGGCGAACCTCGCCCGTCTGCTCGACAGTTTCGCCAATTTCCTCCGGTTGCACGGTCACGGTACGCAACGGCCGCGGCGGTTTTTCTGTGGTCTGCTCTTCAGAACAGCTGGAAAGGAGCGCCGCATTTAGTGCAACGGCAACCAGCACTCGAAAATTCATGGTCTATGGTTCCTTGGCCAAAAGGCCGCGCATCAGAGTGTCAATGATTATGGAAAGAAGGTCATGCGGCGGAGAAAGCGGCAGGCCCGTCTCTGTGATTAGAAGCGTGATTGCTCCATGTGCTGCCGACCACAAAGCCTGAGCGAGCAGATGTGGATCACCCGGCCGGAAGACCCCAGCCTCAACAGCCTCAGCCACCCGTTCCACCAGCTGCTCGTAAGGGACAAGGTGGGCGGGCTGCTGGAAATATCCCTCGTCAAGCGAGTGATCGCTCTCCAGGAAGATGACCCGGAAGCGGTCAGGATCTTCCAGACAGAATTCGGCATAAGCAGCAAACATGTTGCGGATCGCGACAACTGGCTCGACCTCATCGGAACTGATCGCGACAATCCGCTCGCTAAGTTCCTTCAGCCCACTGTCCCAATAGGCGTGCAGCATTTCCTTCTTGCTGGGGAAATAGCGGTACAGAGCGCCGGGCGTCAGGCCAACCCGCTCTGCGAGCGTCCGCATCGATAGCGAGGCCAGGCTGCTTTGCCCGACGATGAACCCCGCCTCCTTCAGGATGCGCGATTTTGTCCGCTCCAACTCCTCTTCACTCATCGAGTGTCGTGGCATCTCAAATCTCCTGATTTATATAAACGCGTTCATTAAACGCGTTTATATAAATGTCAAGCACCGGCGGCGGCAGTGAAATTTAGCGTCGGCGCCCAGCTCAGGTAATGCCGCTCTGCTGCACAGAACGGACCGTCGGTGACGGGGCGGCGCCCCCTTGTCCCCTCAAGTCACGGGGAAAATCGCACTACTGCGCTCAAGAACGGTGTGCTGTCCGCGCATGAGAATCACCACTTCGTGCTCAACGTCAGCTGCACTTCACGCCCCTTGCCGTAGTAGCATGCAGTCGAACTCGAGCAGCCTCCGACATACCGCTGATCGAAGACGTTGTTGACGTTCAGCGCCACTGCAAAATTCTCCCGCTCGTAGCGAAGCGCGGCATCGGCGACGGTGTAGCTCGGCACCACCAGCGTGTTTTTCACGTCGGCATATGATTTGCCCATCCAACGCACGCCGCCAGCGATTGACAACCCCTCGGTCTTCTCGCCGGCAAAGGCGTAGTTCACCCACAGACTGCCGAACTGCTCCGGCACTGCGGTCGGCAATTTGCCGATCTCCTCGGGGCCGCCGTCAGTGATCTCCATATCATACCAGGTATAGGCGCCGATAAGGGACAGGGACGGGGTCAGTTCGGCGATCGCTTCCGCCTCGAAGCCGCGCGAGCGGACCTCGCCGAGCTGGCGGTAATTGCCAAGACCGTCGCCCGTCGCGACATTGCTGCGGGTAAGGTCGAACACGGAAAGATTGAGCGAGACGTTGCTGAAAGCCGAAGGCGTGATCTTCGCTCCTGCCTCATATTGCAGCCCAGTCTCGGGCTTGAAGGGCTGTCCGGTCACCATATCCGTCCCGACCGCGGGCAGGAACGAGTTCGAGACGCTGACATAGGGGGAAAAGCCATTGTCGAAATGGTACATCAGTCCGGCGCGGCCGGAGAAAGCGCCCTCGTTCCTTTCGGTGTGCGAGCCGCCGGGCGTCCGCCAGTCTGTCCAGACCGTGTCATAACGCCCACCAAGCACGGCATTCCAGGCACCGAACTCCATCTGGTCCTGGACGTAGAGGCCGAGTTGAGTGTTCGTGGTCGTGTCTTCGCGCTCCGGCGAGGGACGCTTGAGGGCGTCGGGATAGGCGGGCGCAAGGACGTCGATCGGCGGCCCGGGCATCCAGAATCCCGCCTGCTCGTGACGGGAAATGCGATAGTCGACACCGGCGAGGATCGTGTGCTCGATGGCACCCGTCGCAAGAGCAAGTTCCGCCTGAGTATCGATATTGCCAAGCTGCGTCCGCTCATACCTGCCGAACCAGTAGCGGTCCAGCGTTGCGCGGTCTCTGGTCGGCGGCGACGCCCAACCGCCGCCGTAGAGCGTCGTGAAGTCGACCGCGACACTGCCATAGCGGGCGTTTTGACGCACTGTCAGACCGTTGTCGAAAGTGTGCTCGAAGCGATAGCCGATCATGCCCTGGCGGCGAAGATGCTCATCCACGGAGGGATCGCTGGAGAAGAAGTCACGCGGGATCCGGCCGAACGGCGCATCGACCACGGTCCCGGCATAGGGTAGAAAATTCTGACCGTTGGTTTCCATGCGCTGGTAGTTGGCATAGATTTCCAACTTCGTCGCATCTGTCGGGTTCCAGGCGAAGCTTTGGGCGAGCGCAATGCGGTCGTTGTTGCTGAAATCGACTTCGGTTGCGCCCTTGGCACCAAGACCAACGAAGCGCGCCGAAAAGCCGCCATCCTCATTGGACGACTCGACATCGACGCCAGCCGTGACATGACCTTCGCTGTTGATGGTTGTGAAGGCCTCGCCGCCATTGTCTCCGGTAGGCCGCTTCGAAACCATGTTGACGATGCCGCCAGGATTACTGCCACCGTAGAGTACGGAGGAAGGCCCGCGCACCACCTCGACGCGTTCGAGCAGCCAGGGGTCCATCTTCCACGTGGCGAACCCGGATGCCATCAACTGCAGTTCGTCAAGGAACATGCTATTATTGTCGCCCACGAAGCCGCGGAGCAGAAACCAATCGTTGCGCTGGTCAGAGCCATGCATGTCGGAGCGCACGCCGGGTGTATAGCGCAATGCCTCCATCACCGTCGTTGACCCCTGGTCCCTGATCTGTTTGCCGCCGACGACGCTGATCGACTGTGGGACTTTCGACAGCGGCGTCGAGGTCTTGGTGCCGGCGCGCGTGACCTTGGCCTCGTAACCATCGACCGGGCCGCGCCCGTCACCACCGCGCGCGTTACCGCTTACGACGACAGTCTCGAGTTGGGTCGCGGGTACATCGTCCCGTGCTGCCGCCGGGGCTGTCGCGACCGCGATCGCAACGCTGCCCAACAGGCCTCTCCCCCATGCACGCGTGACCGACTGTCTGTTCATACCGTTCATTTTCTTGATCCCGATTGCCCTGGCCGGCCTGCGACAGCCCGCTTTAAACATGAGCAAATAAGTCAATTTATAGAACGTGGATTGTATGTTTCCTGCTGCCCTTGTACGCGCTTGGAGAAATTCACAAGCAAGTCAGGCGATCCGCGCCAGAAGCCGTCAGAGCTTCTTTGCCTGACGCCAGCGCGCCGGCGTCGTCCCCTCGACCGTCCGGAAAATGCGGGTGAAATGTGCCTGATCCGTGAAACCAGCTTCAGCAGCAATCGCCCGCAGCGGCATTTTGCCCGCAACAAGCAATTCCTTTGCTTTTCCAAGTCTTGCATTGATCTGGCACTGGTGAGGCGTCACGCCGGTCGTCGCCTTGAAAGCGTGACTGAAAAGGGACGGTGACAACCCGGTGACATCGGCCAGTTCCTGCAGCCGGATGGTGCGCTGGCAATTGGCCTCGATGAAATCGAACGTTCTGCACAATTGCCAGTCGGTCAGTCCGCTGCGTTTTGGATGGCTGGGCACTTCCATGTTCAGGGCCCCGATTATCAAGGCCTGGCACAGGCCATCCCCATAGAGGCCATGCAAGGGCTCAGGGTTGGTGAACTCCTCCGCGATCAGCCTCGCGAGCCCGACCAGACGGTGATCGTCCATCATCAAACGCGGCGTGTTGATACGGTCCGGATCGATGTCGTCTCCGAATTGTCCGAGAAGAACGTCCAGCTTGAAATGAACATCGAGGTGGCGAAGGAAGGTTTGATCGACCACCTCCAACTCAACCTTCACATGGGCAGGTATGTAGGAAACACTCGGCCGGTCGATAGGACCGGCGAACGTCCGGCCGTCCCCGAGCGTCATGCGCATGCCCTGCGGGCCACCTCTGGCATCGAGTACGATAAACAGACGCGGATCGTCGCCAAGATAGGCGCCACCTGCCGAAGGCGCACACTCCACATCCCAGATGGCGACGCTCGCGCCGCTCCATAAACGCGAATCGCTGGATGTCACGGTGAAGCCGCTGATGGCGTTTTGCATGCGAGGTTGAAAAGTCATCGGCAGCTCGCTGTCCTGGAGGCTAAAACCATGAGCTCATTACCATATTTATAATACCCGCCGCGGGTGCACACTACGTCGCCGGCGACATCACCTGCCAGCTACTGAGCTCGCTCGCAACCAATCCGTTGGGCTGGAGATGTCACTTTGCACCTAATTTCGACACCATAACATCAATCATTTCAATATCTTATATTGAAATTTAAACTGACAGTTTTCCTCGAGTTTTATCGGCTGACGTGAGAATCAGTCATCACGGTCAAGGGCCCGCAAGGGCCGGGATGAGGCATCCAGCCGTCTCGCCTTTGTTTTGCACGCTAAACATTATTGCCGCCTCATCCTTTGAAACGGCTTTCCATCATTCGGAAGATAAAGGCGAGGCCGCTCGTGGGACCTACGTAAGGAACGCCACGAGCAGAGCTATGAAGAGGCGTGCGGCACGGCAGAAAATATCGACGCCAACCGTGCGCTATTCTCTGCCGCGTCCCTTTATTCCCACTCGATCGTGCCGGGCGGCTTTGACGTCACGTCGTAGACGACGCGGTTGATACCGCGGACTTCGTTGATGATGCGGGTGGCGGCGCGGCCGAGGAAGTCCATGTCGTAATGGTAGAAATCCGCCGTCATGCCATCGACCGAGGTGACGGCGCGAAGGGCGCAGACGAATTCGTAGGTGCGGCCGTCGCCCATGACGCCGACGGTCTGGACCGGCAACAGCACGGCGAATGCCTGCCAGATGGCGTCGTAGAGGCCAGCCTTGCGGATCTCGTCGAGATAGACGGCATCGGCTTCGCGCAGGATTTCCAGCTTTTCGCGGGTGATACCGCCCGGGCAGCGGATGGCAAGGCCCGGACCCGGGAACGGGTGGCGACCGATGAACGAGTCCGGCAGGCCGAGTTCCTTGCCGAGAACGCGGACTTCGTCCTTGAACAGTTCGCGCAGCGGCTCGACCAGCTGCATGTTCATGCGGGCAGGCAGGCCGCCGACATTGTGGTGCGACTTGATGGTGACCGAGGGGCCGCCGGTGAAGGAGACGCTTTCGATCACATCCGGATAGAGCGTGCCCTGGGCAAGGAAATCGGCGCCGCCGAGCTTCTTGGCTTCCGCCTCGAATACGTCGATGAACAGCTTGCCGATGGTCTTGCGCTTGGTTTCCGGATCGCTTTCGCCTTCCAGCGCATTGATGAACATGTCGGATGCATCGACATGAACGAGGTGCAGGTTGTAGTGCTCCTTGAACATGGCGACGACATCGGCCGCCTCGTTCTTGCGCATCAGGCCGTGGTCGACGAGGATGCAGGTGAGCTGGTCGCCGACGGCTTCATGGATCAGCAGAGCCGCAACGGATGAATCAACGCCGCCGGACAGGCCGCAGATGACGCGCTTGTCGCCGACCTGCTTGCGGATTTCGGTGACGGCCTTTTCGCGGTAAGCGGCCATCGACCAGTCGCCCTTGAGACCAGCGATCTTGTGAACGAAATTAGCCAAGAGCTTCGCGCCATCCGGCGTGTGCACGACTTCCGGATGGAACTGGACGGCGTAGAATTTCTTGTCTTCATTGGCGATGAAGGCAAACGGCGCGTTCGGCGATGTCGCGACAACATCGAAACCGGCCGGAATCGCGGTGACGCGGTCGCCATGGCTCATCCACACCTGATGGCGGGACCCAACGGTCCAGAGGCCGTCGTAAAGCGCGCATTCCTTGTCGATCTCGATGAAGGCGCGGCCGAACTCGCGGTGATGGCCGGCCTCGACCTTGCCACCGAGCTGTTCGCACATGGTCTGCTGGCCGTAGCAGATGCCAAGGACCGGCAGGCCGCTGTCGAAAATCACCTGCGGCGCACGCGGCGAGCCGATATCGAGCGTCGAGGCCGGGCTGCCGGACAGGATGACCGCCTTCGGCTTCAGCCGCTTGAAGCCTTCTTCCGCCGACTGGAAAGGCACGATCTCGCAATAGACGCCGGTCTCGCGCACGCGGCGGGCGATCAGCTGGGTGACCTGGCTGCCGAAATCGACGATGAGAACGGTATCGGGATGGACTGTCGCTGTCATGACGCGCTTCCGTTGGCTTGGGCTTATGTGATGGGGAACTATGGCGAGCCTTTAAATAAAGGCGCGCCCAAGCGCAACGATTACATTGCACCCGGACAATTTTGCGGCCTCAAACGGTGATTTCGCCGGTTTTCAGGGCGTTTTCCAGTGCATCGGCAGCGTTCGCCAGCTTCTCGTCGATCACGTGCAGATATTCCGTCCAGTCGCTGACATGCTTGAGTTCGGCCTTGCCATCGGAAATGCCGCGCAGGCCGATCAGCGGCAGGCCGAACGACTGGCAGGCGCGCAGCACGGCAAAGGTTTCCATCTCGACCATATCGGCAGCAATCGTCTCGTAAGCCGCACCAGAGACGATGTTGGCGCCGGTCGACAGGCTCGCCTGTTTGACGCCAGGAATACGCAGCGGCAGATCAACCACGACAGGCAGATCCAGAAACGGCGTCGCGCCCTTTTCAAAGCCAAGCGGCGAGGCATCCATATCGCGATAGGCAACCGAGGTCGCCTGATAGACCTCAGCCTGCTCCAACCGGGCTGAACCGGCCGAGCCAAGCGAGACAACAAGATCCGGCAGGCTGCCCCGATGAGCCAGCTCGGCAAGCGTCCGTGTCAGCGTCACGGCCGCCTCGACCGGGCCGACGCCGGTCATCAGCGGCGAGATGCGCTCGCGCAGATGTACGCCGTATTCGGCATCGACGGCCATGACATAGAGCAGCGTCTTGCCCGCCACATGCTTCAGTTCGAATGTCATCCTTCAATTCCCTCGCGTCCACGGATCACCATCATCGTGCCGGTCATCGATGCAATCAGCTTGGCCGGGCCATCCTGTGAAATCGCATAGCCCCGGCCATCGGAAACGATGATCGTCGTGCCGGGCTTGGTGACTTCGCCGCGAAACAGGAACCGCTCGCCGCGCCCCGGCGACATCAGGTTGACCTTGAACTCGATGGTGAGGATCGAGGCATCGGGATCGATCACCGAATAGGCGGCATAGGTGCCGGCCGCATCGAGCGCCGCCGAAATGATGCCCGCATGCAGGAAACCATGCTGCTGCGTCAGCTTCTCGTCGAAGGGAAGCTCGATCTCGACAGACCCCTGTTCCACCCGCGTCAACTCCGCCCCGATAGTCGCCATCGCGGCCTGCCGATCAAAACTCCTGCGGATGCGCTCGCGAAATTCCACCGTGTGCTCTCTATCGCCTGTGTTGCGGGTCGCGCCGACAGTCGCATGGTGGAAAAACAAGGACAAGCCTCAATTCATGAGGAAAATCGATGTGTTGAGCAGCGTGGCGAAGGCGACCCAAGCGAGATAGGGCGTAAACAGCAGCGCGGAGAGACCGCCCTGTTTCCGGCTCACCACGATGAAGCCGGTGATCGAGATCAGCAGCGCGATGATGACGATCAGTGCCATGGCAATCTCCCGAAACCCGAAGAACAGCGGCGACCAGGCGAAATTGAAGATCATCTGCGCCACCCAGAAGCGCATGGCGGCGGTGCGGCGATGATTGAGGAAGGTGCGGGCGCCGACAAAGCCGATGATCACATAGAGGATCGACCAGACCGGCGCGAAAATCCAGTTGGGCGGATTGAAGGACGGCTTGACCAGCGACTGATACCATTCGCCGGGAATGTTGTTGATGCCGATCAGCAGGCCGCAGCCGAGAACGACGGCGATGAAGAGGATGTAGATCAGGATACGGTTCATGCCGCATGACATAGGGCATGCCTCGGCGAACGCCAGCCGGGCGGGGCTTTTAATTTGGCCGCCGCAATCCCAATATCTTTTCATGGATGACGACATATCTTTCGAGATCAGGCCGGGCACAGGCGATGATCTGTTCGCGATCGCCGGGGTTCTGGTCGATACATGGCGGTCGGCGTTTCGTGGCTTGCTGCCAGACGATTTTCTCGACGGCATGTCCCGCGAAGAACAGGCCGTGCGTCACGCCCGCAGGATGGGTTCTCCCGGGGTCTGTTATCTCGTCGCTGTGGAACCTTCCACCGGTGAGATCATCGGCTTTGTCAATTTCGGTCCGGGGCGCGGCACCGCGCCTGACAATATCCATGAGATCTATGCACTCTATGTCCGGGCCGAACATCAGAGGTCGGGGATCGGCACCGCTCTTGTCGGCCTGGCGGCAAGGCACTGCGCGGAGAAAGGGGCGAAATCGCTGTTCGCCTGGGTCCTGTCCGGCAATCCCAACCGGAAATTCTACGAGCGGCTGGGGGCAAAAGCGGTTGAAACGGCGAGTATCTGGCTCGATGACAGGCATTACGAGCAGGTTGCCTATCTTTGGGAGGATATGGCCTCTCTCTTGCAGCACTGAGACGCCTCTCCTCTCAAAGCTTGCCGATCCGGATGATATGCTGGTCCCAGGCGACCCGGCTTTTGGTTTCGCCGAACGATCCTGAATAGGACGATGATACGAAGCCATGGGGTGACGCGGCGATGCCCGCCGCATCGGCCAGGCTTTCCTGGCTGACGACCCGGCCGGTCTTTGCATCGATCGTCACCTCAACGCCCCCCTTCGGCGACGTCAGCCCAACCAGCCCGTCACGCCGGTTGACGGCGATGGCACCCACATAGTTGGCGAGCGCGAGCGCTGTCTCTTCCGGCAACTCAAGAAAGCGGATGTCCTCTCCGCGCGCAAAGGAGCCGGCGAGCGGCGGCAGATCGTTGCGGGCACCTTCGTACTGGCAGGCAAACCAGACTTTTCCATCCGCGTCGATATCGACATGGCGGGTCGAGAGTTGGCGCAGGTTATCCGGCATCGCATGACGTTCGATCAGGGCGCCGGTGGCCGTGTCGATCAGCGCCAGCGATGGCTCCATGTGGTCGAGATTGAGCTTGGTACGGCCGAAATCCGGATGGGTCTCGATGCCACCATTGGCAACCACCAGCATATGGCCGTCCGCCGACAAGGTCATGTCATGTGGGCCGATGCCATAGGACGGAAACTCGCCGATGCGGGCAAAGCCGTTGGTGCCGTCATAGACGCCGATCATGCCGCGATTACCGGCGAAATCGTTCTCCGTCGCATAGAGCAGGCGTCCATTCGCGGAAAAGCAGCCGTGACCATAAAAGTGCCGGCCTTCGACGGAGGTAATAATGATCGGTTCGATGCTGTCGTCCGGCGCAAAGATCATCGCATAGGTGCCGGGGCGGCGGGCAAAGGCAACGGCGCGGTTGGTCACCGGTGACCAGGTCATGCCGTGTGCACGGGCGGGCAATGGCACTCGCTCGATGATGGCGCCCTCTTCCGTCAGTGTCGCAACACCGTAGGACCCATCGGGCGCCATGAACGCGGAGGCATAGACGGCATCCGTGCGTGACAGCGCGAAGGCGGCTTGTGGTGCAAGGGTTGCTGCCCAGGTTGCACCGGCCATTGTCAGAAAGGCGCGGCGATCAATGAGAGTTTGGTTGGAGGTGTTTTGGTATGCCATGCAAAAAGATCCGAATTGGCCGGTGCGCTTTTTAGCTCCCGTCATTCCTGTGACAAGCACAGGAATCCAGCCATGCGACGTCAGTCGCATGGAAGAGCCTCTTGCGGCGCAGACGCGCCGCTACTGGATCCCCGCCACAAGGGCGAGGATGACGGAGAACCTGGGAAATTGCCAGACACACCGGGTTGAATAACGCGCTTAAAGCCAGCCCCGCCGCTTGAAATACAGGAACGGCACGACTGCCGACAACACCATCGCGAACAGCGCCAGCGGATAACCGAACGAGAATTTCAGCTCCGGCATAGCATCGAAGTTCATTCCGTAGATCGACGCGACCAGCGTCGGCGGAAGGAAGACGACGGAGGCCACCGAGAAAATCTTGATGATCTGGTTCTGCTCCAGATTGATCAAGCCCAGCGTCGCATCGAGCAGGAAGTTGATCTTGTTCGATAGAAACAAGGCGTGATCGCCAAGCGCCGCCGCATCGCGCTGGATCAGCTTGATCCGCTGGCGGCTCTCCTTGATCGCCTTGCGCGTGCCGATGCCATCCAGCGCCGTATGATAGGCGACGAGACGTCCGACACTGACGAGGCTTTCGCGGATGACGCTCAGGAAATCCCCCTTCTGGCCGATCTGTTCGATCAGCGACTGCAGGTCGCGGGTTTTCTTGGTGACGCTCGAATGGCTCTTGCGGAACACTTCGCGCGAAATGCCGTCGATCTCGTTGCCGATCCGCTCCAGCGCATCCGCCGTCCGGTCGATCATTGCCTCCAGCAGGCCGACCATCACCAGCTCGCCGCTGTCGCAGGAAACACCGTTCAGGCGCTGCATGCGCGCGGCATAGAGATGAAACGGTTTCGGGTCCGCATGGCGCACCGTGACCAGCGTCGCGCCCTTCAGGATGAACGTCACCGGTACCTTCACCGGGTTGTCGCCATCAAGTTCAGTCGCGGCCGTCATCGTCATGAACTCGGCGCCGTCCTCCTGATAGAGGCGGTCGGAGAGTTCAATCTCCTGCATTTCATCGCGCGTCGGGATTTCGATACCGAGATGCTGCTCGACGCTGCGGGTTTCATCCTGCGCGGGATTGAACAGGTCGAACCACACGATCGGCGTGGTTTCACCCAGTTCCGGGATGGCATCGATAGGGGCAAGGTGATTGTTCTGGCAGGAATAGATGCGCAGCATGTCGGGTTCCAATCTGGCAAGTCATCGACCGCCAGCAGGCACCCTTGTGATCAGGGCCGGACGGTCGAAAAAATCGAAGCTCTACTTCGACTGTCGGGGTTCATGATCCGTTGATCCTTGTTTGGCCGTGCTCACAGGTGAACACGGCTGATCCATTGCGCCAATGTGCTTTTGTTGTCAACCGCTTGCCGGCTGGGCGAATGCAGTCTTTTTTGCTCAGTCGCCATCAGCAAAGGAGAAGCCCGAACTGAGCCCGATCGCAGCGCCAAAATCGAGGTTCAACCGCTGCAGAACGTTGTTGGTGTTCTGCAGAATACGGTTCAGCCTGCCGCGCTGTTCATCGTTGGCAATCGCCTCCTCAAGCGGCAGATCGATCTCATCGAGGTCATCGACATTGGCCTGCAGCAGGTAATTGATCGCGCTGATCATGTCGCGGTTTCCGTCCGGCAGCAGTGCATCCATGCCGGACGCATTGAACAGGGCCTGCAGTGCCGAAAAGTTTGCCGAGAGCGCTGGCATGGTGTTACCGGAGCGCCAGTAGATGGCCATTTTCGGATGGCCCTTGTCCGGTTCGCCCTTGATGATCCCGGCATAGAAAGGCCGCAGACGCTGATCTCTGATGCTTTCGACGCCATGAACGAGAATACCCAGCAACTCGGTCGCCGCTTCCTTGCCGTCACGATAGACGGGATTGTCCGGCCCCGGGTTCTTCCAGGCGGACTGGATGCCATCCGGCTTTTCCCATTCGGCGTGCAGTTCACCGGCCACGGCTTTCAGGTTATCGGCGATGGCGGCGCCATAGCGGCAGCGAAAGCCGTTCTTCTCGGTTGGCAGGACTTCGGCCCCGGTACCGTAAAGCACATATTCCAGCGCCCCCAGCCCCTGGGCTGCAACGCTCTTGCCTTTCAGGCTCTCTGCGGTGGTAGCCGTTTCGTCATTGGTTGCCAGAATACGCTGAACCTGCTTCAGCCCAGTGCTCTTGCGATCCGGGAAGAACAGGAAGCGTTCGAACCGATTGCCTTCGATCACCGGTCCGACACGGACGATCTCGATCGTCGACCATTGCTGGACGACTTCGTCGAAACTCATCTGCACGTCGCCGAGCGTTTCACCGGACGGCTTTTCGCAGAGCGTATGGGCGGCCTCGGCCAGCGTTTCCGTGCCTTCCAGCAGATCGCGATAGCCAGGCCGGATAAAATCGTCGACCGCCTTCTGCATGACACCCGGCACGGCATCCACGCGCAGCCCGGCGCGCGGCGCGGCCGCTTCCTCATCTTCTGCCATGGCGGACAGCGGCAGGAAGAAAAGGCTCAACCCGAGAAGCAGGATATGCCGGTGGCGCATCAGAGAGACTCCAGAAATGTGATCAGGGCTTGTCTATCGGCTTTTTCCAGCGCGGCAAACCGGTTGCGGGCTTTACTTGCTTCGCCGCCATGCCAGAGGATGGCTTCCGTCAGGTTACGGGCGCGACCATCGTGCAGGAAGAACGTGTGGCCGCTGACGGTCTTGGTCAGGCCGATGCCCCAGAGTGGCGGCGTGCGCCACTCGCTGCCGGATGCGACGCCAACGGGCTGACCGTCGGCCAGGCCTTCGCCCATGTCGTGCAGTAGAAAGTCGGAATAGGGCCAGATCAGCTGGAACGCATGCGCCTTGTTGGCGGCATCGCGGCGGGTGACGAATTTCGGCACATGGCAGGAAGCGCAACCGGTGTCGTAAAACACTTTCTTGCCCGCCAGCGTCTCGGCAAAGCTCGCCTTTCGCCGTGCCGGAACCGCCAGGTTTTCCGAGTAGAATGTGATGAGGCCGAGAACGGGATCGGGCGCTTCCGTATCGCCAAGACGAGGCTGCACGCCATCCGCCATTGCCAGACAGGCCGTCTGCGCTGGTGTGCAATCGCCGTGATTGCGCCGAGCATCCGGCGACGAGATGCCGATATCGCCAGCCAGCGCGTCGGCTGCCTGCTGACGCACCGTAGGGCTCTGCGCTTTCCAGCCGAAACGGCCGAGTGCCAGCTTGCCGGATTGCGGATCGCGGACCACAGGGATTTTTCCGCGGATGCCGTCACCATCCGCGTCCTGCGGATCGGCATTGGCGATGATATCAGCCGGGTGAATGGCTTCGATCAGACCAAGGCCCGACATCACCTGCGTCACGCGCGGTGACAGCGTGGTCGCCGGGTCAAGCGGCCCGTAACCGGGTTTGTCGATGGAATATTGCGGCTTGCGCAGGGAAACGATTTCCCCGCCCGCCAGCGTCACCGGCATTTCCGTATAGCTGATCCGCATATGGCCCTCTGCTGGCAGGCCGGGAACGGCGCTGTCCTGCAATTGCTGGCCATAGACGGGATCGGGGAAATTCAGCACCTCATGCGCAGCGATCGCCGCCCGTTCGGCATCGGTCTTTGGCGCTCGGGCAAGGCGCAGGAACATCGACGTTGCGTCATCGGAGCCCTCCGGCGGATGACCGCGGCCGTCTTTCAGATGACAGGTCTGGCAGGCACGGGCATTGTAGAGCGGCCCCAGACCATCCGATGCCTGCGTCGAAGACGGAGAGGAGACCCAAAGCTTGCGGAACAGCGCATTGCCGAGCTTGAAGCTCTCTTCCTCGGCAAAGGTGATGTTGGCAGAGAATTGCGAGAGTATGTCCTGGTTGACGGACGCGATCGATGTGCCTGCCCCACCGGACATGGCTTCAAATTTTTCCGCCTTGGAAAAATCAGTCGCTGGCCGGGTGACTGCTTCGACACGGTTCTTGTCCAGCTCGGTTAAGTCGTCGCGGGCGGACGGGAGCGGGAATTGCTCTGCGCGGCCTTCCGTTCTGGCCTCCGGCTCCCCCGCCAGGATCGCACCACCAAAAACGGAAAAACCGCCTGCCGCTGTCAAAAACAGAACGGCAGACGGCACTATCAGGCGTCGGGCAGGCCAAGCACGCATTCAGAAAAAACCGGGCCGCTCACGAGAAGCGGCGGCCCGCCTTTGCTTTCTCATTGGAAGACAGCGTTAGGATTATCCAGGCTGTCGGAACCTTCAAGCTCGATCGTACCAAGCTCCAGCGATGCAATGACGCGCTCGACCGTCTTTGCCTGCGCAACCAGGCCATCGATGGCAGCCTGAATGACGGCATTGCCCTCAGCGTTGCCTTCGCCGATCATCTGGTCGTACTTCTCGACTGTTTCGCCGCGCTTGGCCATGGCCTGCATCGCGTTGATGGTGGCCGCCAGCTTTTCCTTCATTTCCTTGTCGAGCGCCGGATCCTTGGCGGCAACGAGTTCGGACAGCGACGGGCCGGTCACCTTGGTGCCATCGACCTTGGTATATTCGCCGATATAGGCCGACTGGATACCGATCGCGTCATGAAGATGCGAGTTGTAGGTGTTGTCGGAGAAGCAATCATGCTCTTCCTCCGGATCGTGCAGAAGCAGACCGAGCTTCATGCGCTCGCCGGCCAGTTCGCCATAGGAGAGCGAGCCCATGCCGGTCAGGATGGCACCGAGGCCAGCCTTGGGATCGGCTTCGACATTCTTGGTGGCAGCGCCATCCGGCGTCCAGTTGGCGACCATCTCCTTCAGGTCCGACACGAGCAGATCGCTGGCGGCCTTCAGATAGGCGGCACGGCGGTCGCAATTGCCGTTGGTGCAGGCCTTGGCGTCATAGTCGGTATACGGACGGTTGCCGGCACCCGGGCCGGTGCCGTTCAGGTCCTGACCCCAGAGCAGGAATTCGATGGCGTGGTAGCCAGTCGCCACGTTCGCCTCGATGCCACCGGCTTCCTGCAGGGTGCCTGCCAGAAACTCTGGCGTAATGTTGGTCGCGTCAACATCCTTGCCGTCGATCTTGATCGTCTTGTTGGCAATGACATTGGCGGTGAACAGCGAATTCTCGTCGCTTTCCGTGCCATAGCTCGGGTCGACATAGTCGATCAGGCCTTCGTCCAGCGGCCAGGCGTTGACCTTGCCTTCCCATTCATCGACGATCGGGTTGCCGAAGCGATAGACTTCGGTTTCCTGATAGGGGTTGCGAGCAGCGAGCCAAGCCTCGCGGGCGGCCTTCAGCGTCGCATCGCTCGGCGTGGCAATCAGTGCATCGACGGCCTTGTTCAGTGCTTCAGCGGTCGATAGCGCGTCCGAGAATTTTGCATGGGCGACATCGGCATAGTGCTTGACGACGGCGGCTGCGTCGGTGGCGGCCTGTGCCGGCTGCAGCGCAAGCATCGACGTTGCAGTGGCAAGCGCCAGCGCGGCGCTGCGAAGGAATGATTTGGTCATGACCTCTCCTGGTATTGTCCGAATGAATTCGGCGTTCCCCACCGCCCGGCTCCGCCGGTCACGCAAGCCGCGCGGCCCGATGGATGGACGTGGCTATTCAGCCCGGTTTTCATGAACCAAAATCAAACTTGTGTCAAAGTGTATAGTTTAGAATGTTTTCAATGTGGATGCGGCAGAAAAACCGCCGCAGGACCTGTTGTGAACCCTCGCTGAAGCGCCCTCAAGGCGCTCAGCTTTTGCGGCCCATCAGGCAGAAGAAGAAGCCGTCGGTATCCGTCGATGCCGGCGTCAGCGTCACGGTCTTCATGTCCGCGGACCAGGGCTGCCGCTTGTCGGTCCCAAACAGATCGGCCCAGGCGTCCGCGGCCGACAGGATTTCAAACTCGGGATTGTCCTCGCAGAACGCGTAGACCTGCGCCTCGTTTTCCTCCGGCAGAACCGAACAGGTCACGTAGATGAGATGGCCACCGGGGCGCACGAAGGCTGAGGCACCGGCCAGCGCTTCCTGCTGCTGGCCCAGCCGCTCTTCAAGATTCTTCTGCGTCAGCCGCCACTTGGTGTCCGGGCGGCGGCGCCAGGTGCCGGTGCCGGTGCACGGCGCATCGACCAGCACACGATCGAACTTTCCGGTAAACGGCTTCAAGCCCTCAAGGCGGTCGTGGACCTGCACATTGCGCGTTCCGGCGCGCTTCAGGCGCTCGATGATTGGGGCCAGGCGCTTGCGGTCGGTATCGTAGGCGTGGATCTGGCCCTTGTTGTGCATGGCTGCGGACATCGCCAGCGTCTTGCCACCACCACCGGCGCAATAATCGAGGATCTGGTCATTTTCCTTCGGCATGACCAGATCGGCAACGATCTGCGAGCCTTCGTCCTGAACCTCGAACCAGCCCTTTTCAAAGGAGATTTCGGCGGTGACGTTGGGCAGGCGCGACGCACCCTCGCCTGCCTTGACTCGGATGCCTTGCCGCGCAATCGCCGCCGGCTCGACGCCGCTGCGGTCCAGCGCCTTCAACACCTTGTCGCGCGTCGCCTTCAGCGTGTTGACGCGCAGGTCGAGCGCCGGACGGCCGGCCAGAGCCTGGGCCTCTTCCAGCCAGTCTTCATCGAAATTTTCTTCAAAGGACGGCTGCACCCATTCCGGGATATCGCCTTGGACATGCGGCGGCGCATCTTCGAGCTTGCGGCTAGCAAAGGCGGCAACCATTTCGGCAGTCAGGGGTTCTGGCGCAAACCTGTCGCCTTCCAGCTCTGCGGCCAACTGCTCTGGCGAAACGCCCCACTGACGGAACATCACGGCATGGCCGAGCGCGGTCGCGCTGTCGCTGTCCATCAGATAGGCGTGGGAAAGTTTCATGCGCAGCGCGTCATAGACGATATTGCCGATCGCGGCGCGGTCGCCGGACCCGGCAAACCGATGGGCCAGCCCCCAATCCTTGAGGGCATCGGCCACGGGACGCTTGCGCGTTTCGATATCGGCAAGAACCTCAATGGCTCCGGCGAGCCTGCCACCCAGTCGCATCTTTCAAACTCCATTTTCCGCCGTGGTAGCGGTGATGGCCGTCAAGAGCAAGCCGGGAGGTGCTTGCGTGTGACGAATGCTGACCAGATGGGAGGCTATGGTCATTACCGGAAGGCGAAATCCTTGCCCGGATGACCCGTATCAAATCCATCCGGAACAATTCCCGGACAGGCGTGTTGTTCTGCCGTCAGCCGACGACGCGATAACAGATGCTGGCGGTGCCGGAGTTGATCATGCCGATATGGGAAGCGGCGGCCTTGGAGAGATCGAGCACACGGCCGCGAATGAAGGGGCCACGGTCATTGATGCGAACGACGACGGTCTTGCCATTGCGCTTGTTGGTGACGGCAACCTTGGTGCCGAACTTGAGATTGCGGTGCGCGGCGGTGAGGTAAGATGCATTCATCCGCTCGCCTGACGCTGTGCGCGACGTCAGGGCGTACCAAGATGCCCCACCGCAATTACCAGCCTTGGCCGGAATAGCCTTTGCCTGACCAGGTGCAGCCTGGCTTGGTGTCACTGCAGTAAAAGTTGCCCCCAAGGCAAAAGCTGCAGCAAGAGCAGCAGACGTGATCTTCATCTTGATCAAACAGATGACCCCTTCGCTTGAAATTTAGTTAAGTCTTACGAAGGCTTGGGTTTTCATGGGGAAAAATGGCGAAAACGTGCTTCAACCTTTAACGTTGCATTAGGAAATATTACCAATCTCCGAAAAATTAAAATTACGAAATTTTGAAATTCTGTCACAAAGCTGCAGAAGTGCTTTGGATTCAGGCGTTAGTCTGCCAAAGGCCGTTCACATCGGCGTGAACATCTATCGGTTCAAGAAAAAGGATTCAATTTTTTGAAATTTGCCAAATCCGGCTGATTTTGAAGCTAGAGAATCCAGTATTCCCGTTATAGGTGTACAAAAATGGCAGCACTACGGAGATATTCTTGTCATTTTCCTAGACCAAACGGTCATGGATACAACGATATTTGGCCACAATTCATCTGGTCTATCAGAGACAGATCATAGACTATCCGAACTGCCTTTTACTTGAAATATCAGCCGCGCCAATGGCCGTTACTCCACAATTCCGCTAGCGAAATCCGATAGTCTGGGAAGCGGAAGACGAATCCGAGATCACGCAGCCGTGTATTGGAAACACGCTTGTTCTCTCCATAGAAAGACCGCGCCATCGGTGAAAGCTCGGCGGTTTCAAAGGGCATCTCCGGCGGCGGCTCAACGCCCATCAGGCGGGCGGCTTCGGCGACAATATCCTGCGGCGGCGCCGGCTCGTGATCCGTGACATTATAGATGCCGCCAATCGAACGGCCGGAGAGAAAGACGGCAGAGCCGGCAATATCCTCGACACGGATGCGGTTGAAGACCTGATTGGCCTTGATCAGGCGGCGCGCGGTTCCAGCGGCAAGATTGCAGAAAGCATTACGGCCGGGCCCATAGATACCGGAGAGCCGCAACACCGCGACGGGTATATTGGCGGCCTCACCGAATGCCAGCCACGCCTGTTCAGCAGCAACCCGCTCGACGGACCGGGCGGAGACCGGTTCCAGCGATGCCTCCTCCGTCACCCAGGCGCCGCCATGATCGCCGTAGACGCCAACCGTCGAGAGATAGGCTGCCCATTGCAGGTTCGGCATCAGGCCTGCAAGCGGCGGTGCGCTGGGACGCATCACCGGATCGCCATCCCGGCCGGGGGCGATCGACTGGATGAGATGCGTCGTCTGCTTCATGACGTCAGCAAGTTCCGGCGAGATCGTCACACCGTCATAGACAAGCGCATCGATACCTTGCGCGCTGAGCGCTGCAAGCTTGTCTTCAGACCGTGTCGTTCCCGTGACCGATTGCGCCAACGGCAAGAAGGCCCTGGCAATCGCCGAGCCGGAAAACCCGGCACCCAAGATCAAGACACGCATCAGACACCTCCTGCCAGTTTCCATTCGGCGAGAACCTCGGGATCAGTCTCGCCCTGCCGTCTTGCCGCAAAATCAGAGAAATCACCAGCCGTCATCAACCGCGACAGCGCCCAGACCGCCATGCCCCGCACCGCCGCCGAGGGATCTCCAGACAGAGTGCGACAGAGATCGACCAAGCCCGTCTCCCCCGAGTTTCCAGCAGCAATCAGACAGTTGCGGACAAACCGGTCACGACCGATACGCTTGACCGGCGAGCCGGAAAAGAACGTGCGAAAGGTGGGATCATCGAGCGTCAGCAGAAACGACAGCGGCGGCTCCCTCAGATCCTCGCGCGCCTTCAGTTTCATCTCGGAAGCAGCGGCGGCAAACTTGTTCCACGGACAGGCCGACAGGCAATCGTCGCAGCCGTAGATGCGATTGCCGATCCGAGGGCGAATGGCGGGATCGATCGGGCCTTTGTGCTCGATCGTCAGGTAGGAAATGCAGCGGCGCGCATCGATCCGGTAGGGTGCCGGAAACGCGTCCGTCGGGCAGGCGTCGAGGCAGGCGCGGCAGGAACCGCAATGGTCACGCTCCGGCGTATCGATCGAAAGATCGGCGGTGGTGAACAGGCTGCCGAGAAATAGCCACGAGCCGAATTCGCGGCTGACGAGATTGGTGTGCTTACCCTGCCAGCCAAGACCTGCCTGCTCGGCGAGCGGCTTTTCCATCACAGGTGCCGTATCGACAAAGACCTTGACGTCCTCGCCGGCCCGCGCGGCAAAACGGGTCGCGACTTCTTTCAGCTTGCCCTTGATCACATCGTGGTAATCGCGGTTGCGGGCATAGACGGAGATGGCGCCGCGTTCCGGCTTATCGAGGGTGGAGCGCGGGTCTTCGTCCGGCCCGTAATTCATGCCGAACAAGACGACGGAGCGTACGTCGCTCCAGAGCACGCGGGGATCAGCCCGGCGATCGGCCGTTTCTGCCATCCAGTCCATCGTGCCGTGATAGCCTTCGGCGAGGAAATCGGCGAGACGTTCCGGCGCCTGCGGAATGGAATCGGGCAGCGTCACCCGGCAGACATCGAAACCCTTGTCGCGGGCTTCGTCCTTTAGGAAGCTGGTCAGCGTCCGGCGCCGCTTGTCATGCTTCTCCTCCAGGAGCGCATTGCCGGGCACGGAACCGCTCCTTAAAAATCGAGGTCGGCGTAATGGGAAACAGGCGTGACACCACGCACACGCTCGGCCAGCAGCGGACGGAACGACGGACGCGACTTCAGGCGCTGGTACCAGTCCTTGACGGCCGGGACTTCCGACCAGTCGATCTCACCGAGATAATCCAGTACCGAGACGGCAGCCGCAGCGGCCAGATCGGCATAGGACAGCCGGTCACCGGCCAGATAGGTTCGCGAGCCCGCGAGCCATCCCAGATATTTTAGGTGCTGGCGGATATTCGAACGCGACGTGCGCAGCATCTTCGAGTCCGGGGCACCGCCGCCCTGATCCGGCGTCATCTGAAGCTTGAAGATACGCTCGCGAACCAGAGGCCGCGTCACGTCCGCTTCCATCTTCTGCAAGAACCACTCGACCAGGCGGCGGATTTCAGCGCGCTGGAAGGGATCTTCAGCGAGCAGCCGCCGGTCGCGCTTCAAGACGCCGTTGGTCTCGTCGAGATATTCCGAAATCACCATCGCCCCACAGAGCGCCCGCATGCTGTCATCGACATAAACCGGCAATGTGCCAGCCGGATTGAGCGTCAGGAAATCCCGCCGCTTTTCCCAGGGCTGCTCTTCTGCCAGTTCCGTCTGATAGCCATATTCGGACAGGATCAGGCGGACGAACCGGGAGGATGTGGACATCGGGTGGTGATAAAGTGTCGGCATAAGCTATCGGATTTCGTCAGTTCGGTTGGGAGGGGATGGGTTTGCCGTGGCGGTTTCGTCTGGCCACGGTGTGTTAGAAAAAGCTATAGGAACTTGCTGCCGCAAACACAAGCGAATCAGCCAATGCCCTTCATTGGCCCCAGAGCCTAACCTCCAATGCTTCAGGGAAGCTTAATTCATGGCCGATCAATCGATCATCAGTGCGCTTATCCTTGGCCTTATCGAAGGCCTGACCGAATTCATTCCGGTATCGTCTACCGCCCATGTCCTGCTCGCCGGACATTTCCTTGGCTTCAAGTCCCCCGGCAATACTTTTGCCGTCCTCATTCAGCTCGGTGCGATCCTCGCCATCCTGCTGGTCTATTTCCAGCGGCTGCTCTCCATCGCGCTGGCCCTGCCCAACAGCGCCAAGGCAAGGCGGTTCGTGCTGTCGATCCTGCTCGCCTTCCTGCCGGCAGCCGTGATCGGTGCCATCGCACATGACTTCATCAAGACCGTCCTGTTCGAAACACCGATGCTGATCTGCGTCGTGCTGATCATCGGCGGCGTCATTCTCTATGCGATCGATCGCATGCCTCTGAAGCCGATATATCGCGATGTCATGGATTATCCACCCTCGCTCGCCTTCAAGATCGGCCTGTTCCAGTGCCTGGCAATGATCCCGGGAACCTCCCGCTCGGGCGCCACCATCGCCGGAGCCCTGCTGATGGGAACCGACAAGCGCTCCGCTGCGGAATTTTCGTTCTTCCTGGCGATGCCGACGATGCTCGGCGCCTTCACGCTTGATCTCTACAAGAACCGGGCCGCGCTCGACTTCAACGATGCGACACTGATCGCTGTCGGCTTCATCGCCGCCTTCGTCTCCGCACTGCTGGTGGTGCGTTCGCTCTTGAACTTCGTCTCCAGCCGCGGGTTTGCACCGTTTGCCATCTGGCGCATTCTCGTCGGCACGGCCGGCCTCATCGGCCTCTGGCTGTTCGGCTAAGCCAATAAAAAACCGCATGCACCTCAATGAAGAGAGTGCATGCGGTCCCTGGCCCCCGCCATAGTCTGTGCCGCCCTCGTAAGGGCGGAAACTGTTATTCGCCGGCGAGCGCGCCGATCGACGCTGTCGTGCAAGGATCGACGCCATAGGCTGGTGCGCAGCTGCCATGATTGCTGGCGACCGTCTTCGGCGCAGCGAAGGATCCAGCCAGGATAATAAGTGCCGCGCACGCAAAGAAAATCGCGATCGACTTGCCCATAAAAAATGTGCCTCTCAAGGTGATGTGACGGCGCCGGTTGTTCCTTGGGTGAACGATGCGGCGCGGCTGCTGTGTATGTGCTGGAACTGTCGTTATCAATATCGATACATGTTGAATCGACGGTAAAGACCAATCGCTTTTTTAAGTGAGGCAGAACTGCAACGTTTTATTCTGCGACGGTCAAAAAGAAACCGCCGGTGGATGCCGGCGGTTTCTCTTGCAGTCTATTTTCAACCTGTGGGCGGCGCGATCAGGCGGCGCTGCCGGACCGGGAATACTGGCCCTGCGGACGGTAGCGGACCACATAGGATGGCAGCACGGCCTCGACCGAAGTCGGCGCGATGCCGAATGCCTGCAACGTCCGTCCTTCGGTCTGCGCATTTGCGGACACGACATTGTCGCTCTTCAACAGCGTGACCTGATCGGAGGTCAGCGGCGGCGCGATGAACGGCACCAGCGATGCAATGGAACCGATCATGGATGCGATACCGAAGGGGACCGGCAGCAAGGTGCGCTTGCGATCGATCGTCTTCATCAGGATTTCAAGACAGTTCTTGAAGGTCAGGACTTCCGGACCACCGATCTCGTAGATCTTGCCTTTGGCGACCTTGCCCTCGACAGACTTGGCAACCGCTTCGGCAACGTCGGTGACATAGACCGGCTGGAACGCGGTTTCGCCACCGCCAACGAGCGGCAGCACCGGCGAGAAGCGCGACATTTCGGCAAACTTGTTGAAGAAACCGTCTTCCGGTCCGAAAACGATCGATGGCCGCAGGATCACGGCGTCCGGAACAGTTTCCAGGATCGCCTTTTCGGCACGGCCCTTGCTGCGGGCATAGAGCGATTCAGCATTGGCATCGGCCCCGATGGCGGACACATGCGTCAATGTCGCGCCAGCACCGCGTGCGGCCTCGGCAACGGCCCGGGCGCCAAAATCCTGGACCGAATCGAATGTGTTGCGGCCGGTCTCGAACAGGATGCCGACGCAGTTGACGACATGATCGGAACCATGAACCGCCGCATCGACCGACTTACGGTAACGCAGGTTGGCCTGAACGAAGGAAATCTGCCCGACATTGCCCAGGGGCTGCAGGAAACCTGCAAGATCCGGGCGGCGAACGGCGACGCGAATGCGAAAGCCGCGCTTGGCCAGAGCCCGCACGACATGCCGGCCGACAAACCCGGAACCGCCAAAAACGGTAACGAGCGGCGGAAGATTGGACAAAGTCATGGCACAGGCACTCCTGATCTGCAGTATGGCGTCTATGAGCTACATAGCCCAATCGTCGGGCGACGGGAAGGCTTATCGCAAAGGCTTTTCTGCCGCTTTACGCCGCAGTTGCTGCAGTGCATCAGATACCTTCGACGACAACCATTTCCGCATCGGCACATTGCTGGCGAATGCCGGCAGCGACCTGATACTCCGGAGAATTGTAGCAATCGATCGCAGCTTGCAGCGACGGGAATTCGATCACCACGTTGCGGCCGCGCACATCGCCCTCCAGACGCTGAAACGGGCCGCCCCGCGCCAGGAAGTTTGCACCAAACGCCTCGAAAGCCGGCTTGGCGGCAGAAACATAATCTTTGTAACGCTCGGCATCGCGGACATCGACCCGCGCAATCCAATAGCCCTTGGCCATGGCAATCTCCCTAAATTCATCGCAAGCCAGAATTATCGCTCCGGCTTCTTCCGTCAAATCGCTCGAACGGTCAAGATAGAGGAGGCGTGCTAGACGCGGCGCGTACTGGCTTTGGCCTGAGGTTAGCTTAGAGCACGCCGCTCATTTCAGCGAGAATAGCGCGGGCCGCGGCCTGCGGATCGGCGGCCTTGACGATCGGGCGGGCGACGACGAGATGGCTGGAACCGGCGCGCAAGGCATCGGCCGGCGTCATCACGCGTTTCTGGTCGCCCTTGTCGCTGCCGGCCGGGCGAATGCCCGGGGTGACGATCGCCATCTGCGGGCCAACGACCTTGCGGACTGCGGCGGACTCTTCGGCCGAGCAAACGATGCCCCCCATGCCAGCGGCACGGGCCTGTTCGGCACGCCGCAGCACCAGCGTATGCGGATCATATTCATAACCGGCGTCGATGACGTCCTGCTCGTCCATCGATGTCAGCACGGTAACGCCAAGCAGGCAGAGATCAGAGCCTCTTGCCGCTTCGACGGCCGCCCGCATTGCCTTCGGATAGGCGTGCAGCGTCAGCATCGACATGCCCATCTTGGCGATGTTCTCGACACCCTTGGCAACCGTGTTGTCGATATCGAGCAGCTTCATATCGAGGAAGATCTTCTTGCCGTCTGCGGCCAGATCGCGGGCAAACTCCAGGCCGCCAGCAAAGGCCAGCTGGTAGCCAATCTTGTAGAACAGCACGTCATCGCCAAGCGCTTTGACGATAGCCTCTGCTTCGCCGATGGTTGGGATATCAAGCCCGACGATCAGCCGGTCGCGCGCGGTTGTAGTCATTGTTGCCATCCTTGCCAGAATTCCATGGCGGTCCAGTCGCATGCAAGGGAACGGTCCGCAAGGGAAAATGCGTAGAGGCAGCCGCCACCCGCGAGCTGATCGTGGCTGCGTGAAATCGGCAAGCCTGCCAGATGACATTTCAGAAGAGTGCCGACGCCGCCATGCCCGACAAAGGCAATCGGCTGAGCCGGATCATGCCGGTCCAATACCGAAGTGACCGCCGTCACAATCCGTTTCTGGGCATCGACTGCCCGCTCCCAGCCATGGAAACTCTGTTCTGGATTGGCGAAGAACCAGTTGGCCGCCTTCTCGAATTCCTCGGGCACCAAAAAGCCTGTAGCCGAGCGGTCGTTTTCGCCGGAATGTTCCAGGACTTCCACCTCGACGCCGCCCGAACGCGCGAGGATCGCGGCCGTTTCCAGCGCCTTGGTCTCGTCGCTGGAAAGGATGCGGGAAAGCTGGCTGACCCAACTCTGCTGCGCCGTCCTTCCGGCGCGCCCGGCGCCGATCTCGGACAGCCCCCAGCGGGGAACCGGCACATCCGGTTCAAGCCGGATTTGCGGATGGGTAATGTAAACGCCGAACATCGACCGTCCTCAATGCGTCTTGCGGTAAACCCACAGCTGCGCCGGTGGAATGTTGCGGACGACGAAATCATAATGGGAAATCTGGTAACGATCGGGCATCGCGACAACGGGCGAAAGCGGACCGTAGGAAATCTGGATGACCGGACGGCCAACGGGGATGCGTGACAGGAGATCGTCGATCAACGAGACCCGCATGTGCATCGGAAAGTTCAAAAGCGGCACGGCGGAAACAACACTGTCGAATTGCTGATCGCGGCGCGGGCCGAGCGTCTTGTCGAGATCGAAGGCGTCGCCGTTGATGAAATCGACATCCGGATAGGTCTTGACCAGGTGCTGGTAGAAATCAGTGGAAAATTCGACCGACACCAGGTTTTCCGGCTGAACACCCTTCTGCAGGATCGCCTTGGTGATCACGCCGGTGCCAGGCCCAAGCTCAAGAACGGGCAGACCTGAATGCGGATTGACGACACTGGCCATTCGCCGGGCAGTGATTCCGGACGTCGGCACGATCGAGCCGACAGCCTTCATATTGCTTCGCCAGCCCTTGAAGAAGCGTATTTCCTCGTCGAATTTCTTGCCAATGCGCTCTTTCAGACGAAAATTCATGCGTATCTCCAGCAAAACATCGTCTGCACCCAAAAGGCTTCATGCCCGCCGGCGCAAACGCAGCATCTCCAACTCCGAAATGATTATGTGTTGTCCTCAGCGACAAAAACAAGTCATTTCGCGTCATTATATTAGTCTGCTAACAACTGCTGTTTCACCCGTGAGGTAATTACTGCACGGGCTTGGTCCGGACCGGCGCATTTTACCGCCGGATCAACCGCATACGAAAACGGCCGGATCAAATCCGGCCGCTTTTCATCTCGAGTACCTCCGGGCCTAAACCCGCATCGGCATCAGAACATAAAGCGCATCATCGCCGGCCGTGTCGCGCACCAGCGTCGGCGAACCGGCATCGGCCAGCATGAAAACGGCATCCGTGCCGGAAAGCTGCGCGGTGATATCGAGCAAGTATTTGGCGTTGAAGCCGATTTCTAGCGGATCGCTGTCGTAGCCGACAGGAAGCTCTTCCGTCGCGCTGCCCGAATCCGGGTTGTTGACAGTCAGCGTCAGCTGTCCGTCCGACAGCGCCAGCTTGACGGCGCGGCCGCGCTCGGACGAAATCGTCGAGACGCGGTCAACAGCCTGGGCGAAGGACTGGCAATCGATCTTCAGTTCCTTGTCGTTGTTGGCCGGAATGACGCGCTGGTAATCCGGGAACGTGCCATCGATCAGCTTCGAGGTCATGATGATCGAGCCGATCGTCAGGCGGATCTTCGCATCCGACACTTCGACGGTGACAACGACATCCGGGTTGTCGACCAGCTTCTGCAACTCGCTGACGGTCTTGCGCGGAATGATGATGCCCGGCATGCCTTCCGAACCCGACGGCGCCTCGAGGTCGGCGCGCGCAAGACGATGGCCGTCGGTGGCAACGGCGCGCAGCTTCAGTTGGCCCTTGCTTTCGATCGTGTGGATATAGATGCCGTTCAGATAATAGCGCGTTTCTTCCGTCGAGATCGCAAACTGGGTGCGATCGATCAGCATCTTCAGGTCTGTCGCCTTCATGCGGAACGTGTGGGTAAAGGCACCGGCGGTCAGATCCGGAAAATCGGACTGCGGCAGGCATTGCAGCGAAAACTTCGAGCGGCCGGACTGGACGGTCATGGCCGTGCCTTCGGCATTGGTGGCAAGCGCCACTTCCGAACCGTCAGGCAGCTTGCGGACGATATCGTAAAGCAGGTGCGCGGGGACCGTGGTTGCGCCGGGTGTCTCCACCTGTGCCGGTGTCGCTTCGGTGATTTCGAGGTCGAGGTCGGTTGCCTTCATTTCGAGGCTGGCGCCGTCGGAGCGCAAAAGCACGTTCGAGAGGATCGGAATGGTATTGCGACGCTCGACCACACGGTGAACGTGGTTCAGCGACTTCAGGAGATTGGACCGCTCGAGAGTAATGCGCATGAGATGCTACCGCTTTCAACCATCGCCGGGCGGGCCGCGCCTCCCGGCTTGAACTTTTGAAGTGTCCCCTTTCGGACGGGGAAGATGTGGACGGGCAAAATGGCAGAAACAAGCCGTCAAAAGCAAGGGGTAACGGTGGTTGAGCACTAGTAATGTTTGCGGTGCCGCAAATCCGCTGCTCTTGCCGAAGTGCGGCCGCTCACCCATAAAGACTTGGCGCCGGATGAACGGCGGGCAAAGGCATGAGGGCATACCGTTTTGGAAAAGCAGGCATCGGGCGAAACGCAGACCAACGAGCGGCAGAAAAGCTATCGGCTGCACAATGTCGTGGTGCCCGCCCGGCCGCTGGAACCGGCGCTCTACCTGGTCGCAACGCCGATCGGCAATCTCTCCGACATTACCTTGCGTGCCCTGGAAACACTGGCCGGGGCCGATGTGCTGGCCTGCGAAGACACCCGCGTCACCCGCGTGCTTCTGGATCGATACGGCATCGTCAACCGGCCCTATGCCTATCACGAGTATAATGCCAACGAAGTCGGCCCTAAGCTCTTGGTGGCCCTCGACGAGGGCAAGTCCGTCGCCCTTGTTTCTGACGCCGGAACGCCCTTGGTCTCTGATCCCGGCTACCGGCTCGGCCAAATCGCCATCGAGGCAGGACACCGGGTTGTACCCATTCCTGGCGCGTCTGCGCCTCTGGCGGCCCTGGTCGGGTCCGGGCTTCCCAACGATGCCTTCCTGTTTGCGGGCTTCCTGCCGTCAAAGGACAAGGCGCGGCGTGATCGCTTCACCGAACTCGCCAACGTTCCGGCAACCCTGATGTTCTTTGAATCCCCGCACCGGATCGCAGCCGCCATCGTTGCCGCCCATGATGTGCTGGGCGGCGAACGGCGCGCTTCGGTCTGCCGCGAACTCACCAAGACCTTCGAGGAATTCCGCCGCGGCACGCTGGCCGAGCTCAAGGCATTTTATGACGAAGGCGCCACCGTCAAGGGCGAGATCGTGCTGGTCATCGGCCCGCCGGATGCACCGGCGGCACCGGAGGCTGATGATGTCGATGCCATCCTCTTGAAGCTCGTCAAGGATATGTCGACCGGCAAGGCGGCAACGGAGGCTGCCAAGCAGACCGGCCTCAACCGCAAGGATCTCTACGACCGGCTGCTGGAGCTCAAAGACCGGGATGAAACCTGAGCCGCCGGACCAGAAAAGACGAAAGGCGCTCCGGCGCGGATCGCTTGCGGAATATCGCGCTGCGCTTTGCCTCCTCCTCAAGGGCTACCGCATCGTCGCATTCCGCTACCGGACGAAGCTCGGGGAAATCGACATCATTGCACGCAAGGGCAAT
This sequence comes from Hyphomicrobiales bacterium, assembly GCA_900472175.1. Taxonomy (GTDB): domain Bacteria; phylum Pseudomonadota; class Alphaproteobacteria; order Rhizobiales; family Rhizobiaceae; genus Pararhizobium. Next base: position 112,318 of record UCHD01000017.1, read on the forward strand.
CTGATCGCCTGCATCGAGGTCAAGGCCCGCCGGTCGCTGGAAGATTCTGTATTCGCCGTTTCCGGTCTTGCACAACGCCGCATCCGCGCTGCAAGCGACCTCTGGCTCGCGAGACAAAGGGATTCTGCGGCGCTTTCAATCCGCTATGACATCATCTCCGTGACGCCATGGCATTGGCCGGTGCATCTTCCCGATGCTTTTTGAACAGCTGTGCACAGTTGTAATCGTTCCGACACAAAAGCGTTATGCGGACGTCATGAAAGGGCTTTAGCCGGTTCCTCACCCTAAACCTGGTGAAAGGAACGACAATGATCAGGAAATTCACGATGACCGGCCTCGCGCTGGTTTTCTCCGCCACCTCCTCGTTTGCCGCGACCAATATCAGCTGGTGGCACGGCATGGCCGGCCGCAATGGCGAAGTCATCAACGAGATCGCCACCAAGTTCAACGCATCGCAGACCGCCTGCGCGCTGACCCCGGTTTCCAAGGGCACCTATGAGGAAGCGCTCGCTTCCGGCATCGCCGCTTTCCGTTCGGGCGAACAGCCGAACATCCTGCAGGTTTTCGATGCCGGTGCAGCCACGATCATCAACGCCAAGGGCGCCGTTATCCCGGCTGAAGACCTGATCAACAACGCTGGCTACACGTTCGACCGCGACGCGTTCATCGATGGCGTGCGCTACTTCTACGCCGATAGCGACGGCAAGTTCGTCGGCATGCCGTTCAACTCGTCGGCCCCGATCATGTACATCAACGACGAAGCCCTGAAGAAGGCCGGCGTCGAAGCCCCGAAGACCTGGGAAGAATTCGAAGCCGCCGCTCCGAAGCTGAAGGCCGCCGGTTTCATCCCGCTCGTCCAGTCGCAGCTGACCTGGCAGTTCACCGAGAACTTCTTCTCGCGCAACAACATCCAGTTCGCCACCAACAACAACGGTTACGACAGCGTCACCGATACGACGCTCAAGGTCACCGACCCGAACCTCATCATGATGTTCGACAAGCTGAAGGCCTGGGCCGATGAAGGCTACTTCGCCTATTACGGTGCCGGCTGGAACGATAACCAGAAGATGTTCGAAGAAAACAAGGCCGCTCTGTGGATCGGCTCGTCGGGCTCGTTCGGCGGCCTGACCAAGACGGCCCAGATGCCTTTCTCGGCGACCTTCCTGCCGTACTGGGGTTCGATCAAGGGTGCAGGCACCTCGTCCTTCATCGGCGGTGCAGCGCTCTTTGCAATGGCCGGAAAGCCGGAAGCCGAAAACAAGTGCGTTGCCGACTTCTTCCAGTTCCTGACCTCGCCTGAAATCCAGAAATTCTACCATCAGGCAACCGGCTACGTCGCCATCACCAAGGCTGCCTACGAGCTGGCCAAGGCTGAAGGCTACTACAAGGAAAAGCCTGCTGCCGAAGTCGGCATCCAGCAGCTGATGCTGCCGGCCGGTGAATGGTCGAAGGGCTACCGCCTCGGCTTCTACCCGCAGATCCGCGAAATCATGGAACGCGAATACGGCCGCATCTTCGCCGGCGAAGTCTCCGTCAAGGACGCCTTCGACACGATCGAGAAGGAAGGCAACGAACTTCTCGCCCGTTTCGCAAAGACGGCTGGCTGATTTGGTTCCCTTCTCCCCATCGGGGAGAAGGTGGCCGAAGGCCGGATGAGGGGGTGTTTCGGCGCGTTCAGAGTATGCCGCACCGCCCCCTCATCGCCTCGCTTCACTCGGCACTTCTCCCCGCTGGGGAGAAGAGGGAAGTCCCTCGCACGATCATTTTGAAAGCCCGTTCATGACGAACACGCCCACATCCCAGGCACTGTCCGCAATATCAGCTGCCCCCGCTGCCGGCGGGTTTTGGCGCATGCTGGGCCTGAACAAATCCGCCAGCAAGCCGCCGGAAGAGACCGACGCAAAGCGCGTGCAGTTCAACTCGCGGCTCCTGCCCTATCTGTTCCTAGCGCCGCAGATGGCGATCATCTTCATCTTCTTCTACTGGCCCTCGGTACAGGCGATCCATTCGTCCTTCTACCTCGAGGACCCCTTCGGCTTCGGCTCGACCTTTGTCGGTTTGGCCAACTATACCGACGTGCTGAAATCCGGCGAATATCTCGGCATCGCCCGCTTCACCGCCGTCTTTACAGCCCTCGTTACCTTCTTTTCGCTGGCGATCGGCCTGCTTCTCGCCGTCAAGGCTGATGGCGTCATCCGCGGCAATGCCACTTACAAGACGCTGCTCATCTGGGTCTATGCCATCGCCCCGCCGGTTGCCGGCCTGATGGGCATGATGATGTTTGACCAGCATATCGGCCCGCTGGTGAAGGTTGCCGCCTTCTTCGGCTGGGACATGAAGGTGGGGCTGAACTACAACGACACGGCCTTCGCGATGATCGTCGTCTCGGTGTGGAAGCAGATCCCCTACAATTTCATCTTCTTCCTCTCCGGCCTGCAGGGCATTCCGGTCTCCGTGCGCGAGGCAGCACTGATGGACTGCCGCTCCGGTTTCCGCCGGTTCTGGACGGTCATCCTGCCGCTGCTCGCCCCGACCGCCTTCTTCCTGCTGATCATCAACACCACCTATGCCCTCTTCGACACGTTCGGCGTCATCGACGTGATGGTGAAGGACAAGGCCGCCAACAACCCGATCACGCTGGTCTACAAGGTCTATATGGACGGCTTCCGCGGCAACGACCTCGGCGGGTCCTCGGCCCAGTCGGTCATCCTGATGATCATCGTCTTCGTGCTCACCATCTTCCAGTTCCGCTTTATCGAGCGGCGCGTCCACTATAATTGAGCGGGGGCGAGACCATGCATCGCACGAAACTTTTCGACCATGTCATCCTGATGATGGGCGTCTTCTTCATGGTCGGGCCATTGCTCGTCGCCCTGATGACCTCCAGCCACGAGGCCGCCGAGATCCACCGCAATGGCCTGAGCATCCTGCCCGGCGGTCATTTCGTCGACACCTACACCAAGGTGCTGACCAAGGAAGGCGGCTTCACCGGCAAGATCACCGGCGTCCGGATGATGATGAACTCGCTGATCCTCGGCATTGGCTTTGCCGCGGGCAAGATCATCCTGTCGATGCTGGCGGCCTATGCGCTGGTCTATTTCCGCTTCCGCTTCGCCACGATCACCTTCTGGATGATCTTCACGACGCTGCTCTTGCCGCTCGAAGTGCGCATCCTGCCGTCCTACGAAGTGATGAACACGCTGAAGCTGACCAACACCTATAGCGGTCTGATCGTGCCGCTGCTGGCATCCGCCACCGGCACTTTCTATTTCCGCCAGTTTTTCAAATCGATCCCGGATGAACTGTTGGAGGCAGCCCGCATCGACGGCGCGGGGCCGTTCAAGTTCTTCATCGACGTCATCGTGCCGCTGTCGAAGACCATGATCGCCGCGATCTTCATCATCATGTTCGTCTATGGCTGGAACCAGTATCTCTGGCCGACGCTGATGACCACCGACGAAAGCTTCTTCACGCTGGTGCGCGGCATCAAGCAGATCCTGCTCGTCTGGGTCGGCTCCAACATCCCCGATTATAACGAAGCCTTTGCGCTGGCGATCCTCGCCATGGTGCCGCCTGTGATGATCGTGATGATCTTCCAGCGCTGGTTCATCAAAGGCCTCACCGAAAGCGACAAGTAAAGGAACACCACCATGGCAGCGATCAACATCACCAATGTTTCGAAGATCTACGCAGGCGGTGTCGAGGCGGTGAAATCCGTATCGATCGACATCGAGGACGGCGAGTTCATCGTGCTGGTCGGCCCGTCCGGCTGCGGCAAGTCCACGCTTTTGCGGATGGTGGCGGGCCTTGAGGCAATCTCGAAGGGCACCGTCGAGATCGGCGACCGGGTGATCAACGACGTGGAACCGGCCGAGCGCGATATCGCCATGGTGTTCCAGAACTATGCGCTCTATCCGCATATGACCGTCTACAACAACCTCGCCTATGGGCTGAAAAACCGCGGCACGCCGAAAGCGGAGATCGACGCCCGCGTCGCCGAAGCCGCCCGCATGCTGGAAATCGAGCAGTACCTCACCCGCAAGCCGCGCGCCTTGTCCGGCGGCCAGCGCCAGCGTGTCGCCATGGGCCGCGCCATCGTGCGCAAACCGGCCGCCTTCCTGTTCGATGAGCCCTTGTCCAACCTCGATGCCAAGCTGCGCGTTTCCATGCGCGGTGAGATCAAGCAGCTGCAGAAGCGCCTCGGCACCACCTCGCTTTACGTGACCCACGACCAACTGGAAGCCATGACGCTGGCAGACCGCCTCGTCGTCCTCAACGGCGGCCAGATCGAGCAGATCGGCCGACCGCTCGACGTCTATCACACGCCCGCCTCCACCTTTGTCGCCAGCTTCATCGGCTCTCCGGCCATGAACCTTCTGCGCGGCACCCGCGAAGGTAATCAGCTGCATTTCGGCAGCCAGGTGCTCGACGTTGGCCGCGCTGCGGCCTTTCCCGGCCCGATCACCGTCGGCATCCGCGCCGAAGACCTGCGGATCGCCAACACCGGCGAACAGGCGTTGACGCTGAAGGTCGAATATATCGAGGAACTCGGCGCCCAGCGCCTCGTTCACGGCACCGTCGACGGCAAGAAGCTGACGGCCTCGCTGTCGCCCGAGATCGGGATCGGCGAAACCCTATCCCTCTCCATCGCCCCGGAACGCCTGCATTTCTTCGATGCCGACACCGGCAAGCGCCTGGCGCAACCGTCTGCGGCGTCCGACGGCAAGCGTGTAGAGATGCTGGCGATCGCGGAAGCGTGAGCCGAAAGCGGCAACCGCTCCTCTCAACCCCTCTTTAAAAAAGCGCTTGACGAAACCATAACTCGTTGGCTATTAATCCAATCAATAGCCAACGAGTTATATATTGTCATGCCAGATCAAGCCACGCTTTTTAAAGCCCTTGCCGACCCGACGCGGCGCGCCATCTTTGAGGGCCTGTGCCGCGACGGCGATCAGACCGTTGCCACACTCACTGCCCGGGCCGGCATTTCGCAGCCGGGCGTGTCGAAACATCTGGCCGTCCTCAAAGGGGCCGGGCTGGTCAGCGATCGCCACGAAGGCCGCCAAACCCAGTACAGCGCCCAGCTACAGGCTCTTGCGCCCTTGACCGAATGGACGGACCGGATGACGGGCTTCTGGCAGGGCCGGTTCAACAAGCTCGAGGATTTGCTGAACAGGATGGATCAATGAGCATCGCATCGGCAGCAATCCGCACCGTCATCGTCGAGCGCGAGATCGCCCATCCGCCGGAAAAGCTGTGGCGGGCGCTTACCCAGCCGCATCTGATCTCCGAATGGCTGATGAACAACGACTTCAGTCCTGCCGTCGGTCACCGGTTCAATCTTCGTGGCGAGTGGGGTGGCGTTCTCGACTGCGAGGTACTCGTCGTCGAGCCGCAAAAAACGCTGTCCTATACCTGGATTTTCAAGCACGACGATCCGGCCTTTGATCTCAACAGTGTCGTGACGTTCACACTCACGCCCGTCGCCGCAGGCACCCATTTGCGCATGGAACAGTCGGGATTCCGGCCGGATCAGAAGCAGGCCTATGGCGGTGCCAAAGCAGGCTGGCGCACCTTCCTTGCAAAGCTCGAACAGGTTGTCGCGGAGACGGATTGAAGGTCTCCAACGGTTCTCATCATGGATAACGACGGGAGTTTTCAATGAATTCGAACATGTGGATTCGCCAGGCACACCGTTGGCTATCGATCCTGTTCACGCTCGCCGTCATTGCCAATTTTGCGGCGATGGCGCTGGGCGAGCCACCGCCGTGGGTGGTGTACGCACCGCTGCCGCCGCTGTTCCTGCTGCTGTTCACCGGCCTCTACATGTTCGCCTTGCCCTATGCTGCCAAGTGGCGTGGATCAAAGGCTTAAGCCGGACGCACCGCTTCTTGTTCTTCCCCGGATGCAACCAATCGAGAGATGCCATGGCCCCTATGATGATCACGGATATAGAAGACTACTTCACAAAGGGATGCGGCCGCTGCGAGCGTTTTTCGGGACCGGACTGCTCCACCCGGCAATGGTCGCAGGGCCTGGACGCACTTCGCGAACTCTGTACCGGGGCGGGGCTGGTCGAAATGGTAAAATGGGGCCACCCCTGTTACATGCATCAGGGCCGTAACATCGTCATCTTCGGCGCCTTTCGTGGTGATTTCCGCCTGACCTTTTTCAATGCCGCGCTGATGAAAGACCCCGAGGGTGTTCTCGAAAAGCAGGGCGCGAATACGCAACATCCCGACATGATCCGCTTCGTTGACAGCGCGGATGTCACACGGATGGAGGGCGTTATCCGGTCCTACCTGACGGAGGCGATGGGATACGCCGATGCCGGCATCAAGCCGCCAAGAGACAAGAGCGAACTGGAGCTGCAGGATGAGCTGGTTGATGCCCTGGACTCTGATCCCGAACTTGCAGAAGCCTTCTGGGGCCTGACGCCGGGGCGGCAGAAAAGCTACGTCATCCATCTCAGCTCGACCAAAAACCCCGAAACGCGCATGGCGCGCATTGAAAAATTCCGGTCGAAGATCATCGCCGGAAAAGGCGCCATGGAGCGGTAATCGCCGTTCCGGGCGTGGCCGGCCGGATCACCATCGGCTTCCACGCCAATGACCTGCGGATCGCGGCATCCGAAAGCAAGCACCTTGAGAGGCTGGCAATGTGAGCGGGGAAAACCGTAATCGGCCCGAAGAAGCGCTGACCAGTCAGACATTCGCCGCCGCCCTGTGAACCAAGTGCAGGGTGACGAGATCGTTTCAAAGCCTACGCGCTTCAAGCCGTCGCTTGTCGCGCTCGGCATGTTCGGAGCCCAGCTCTGTCAGACGGAACTGGCGTTTCTGAAACTCCCCTCGGATAAGGATGAAGCCTTGTTCTTCGGCTTCGCTTAAAGTCTTCAGGCTTGTGCCTTTGGGGGGAAACTGCCAATCAACGCCAGCGGCGCTGTGCAGCAAAACCATTATCTTGATAATCTCGTTTCTCCATTGCCGTGCATACAGCCGAACACATAGCTTCGCACCTGCGCCACCGCAACGTCTGCGTCTAACGGGAAGCTGCCGTAGCGTCTGGCCGGATATGCCCGGCACTCGCGGGCCTCCCCGATGCCACCTCTTCGAAGGCGGACCCGATGTCCCAATCCATCGTCACCCGTTGACTTCAGCATTGTTCACCGCGATAGGGTCGAGCCAAGAATTCTGGCAAGCGCCAGCCAAACAACAGCAGGAGTACAATCATGAGCGAACTGACCGTAGCGGATGCAACAAACCGCATCTATGAATCGCTCCAGGCGGATAATGCCGATATCGACATGCATATCGCCAATCTCAAGGCGGCGTTGACGCGGGCGGGTTTGAAAGAAGCCGTCTTCGACCCGGCCAAGTTGGTGCAGAACAACCGTTCGGGCAGAAAACTGATGCAGGCCTATTTTCGCCAGCGCGGCGTGACGGTGACCTATTCGGCTTCGTGACGTCTTCCTCGATGTCAGGCAGATCGCAGCAGCCGGCTGACCCGGCCATCCTCGCGGCAGCCTGACACCGGGCCATCGTATGCGAGTTGCAGCGCCGCATCCGTTGCGGCGCGCGCGACTGCCGGAGAAGCCTGGCAGATTTCGGCCCGTTGCGGACCAAGGGCTGTCTGCGCCTTCATTCCGGCCGTTTGTACCACCTGCTGAAATCACCAATCGTGATCTTTCTGCTCCGTGAGTGTCATCCCCTGAAATGGGACAGCGTTGATCTGTCACCACACATGGAACAAAACCGCAATTCTGCGAGTTGTAGGCTATTCGACCAACGCTGCGAGATTGATCTGGAGGCCTTGGCGATGTCTGTACTTGGTCGAAATTCCAGGGCCAGGCAAAATTCGAAACCAACGATAGGAGGAAGAAATGTCTTGTTATTCCACTATGGTCGTCGTCGCTGCATCATGTGTTGCGTTGGCCGGATGCCAAACGGCGAGCATGAATTCCGGCGCTGGCCCGGCGACACCCGGCTGTGTGGCTGGGACGGTTGGAGGCGCAGTTCTGGGCGGTGTGGCGGGGTCCGCAATCGGGTCCGGGACAGGCCAGCTCTGGGCCGTTGGCGCCGGCGCAACATTGGGCGGCGCTGCCGGTTCTGCAATCGCTTGCGGCCGCTAATTGTTTACGACAAGGCAGGTGGCGAAAGATATGCGTCACTTGCCTGAAAAATAATCTGATTTGTTCATTTGCTGTCCTGACCTTAAAGACCCTCGACGTGTAGAGCACGCCGGGGGCCTTTCTGCGCCAAATGGCAGGTCCATTTCTCCAAACAATGCCGCGTTCGCCTCAGAGCGTGTCGATCAGCCCACCGTCCACGCGCATGGAAGCCCCGGTCGTCGCGGATGCCAAGGGCGAGGCGAGATAGGTCACGAGATTGGCAACCTCTTCGACGCTGGTCGCGCGCTGAATAATCGAACTGGCGCGATGCGTCTTGACGAAGTCCGCCGCAAGCTCCTCGATCGGCTTGCCCGTCTTTGCACGCTCTTCGGCAAGCATCGCCTCGACGCCTTCCGACAGGGTTGGACCGGGGAGGACCGAGTTCACCGTGACGCCAGTGCCCGCCATGCGCTTGGCCAGCCCGCGGGCAACCGCGATATCTGCAGTCTTGCTCACGCCGTAATGGATCATTTCCACCGGAATATTAAAGCCGGATTCCGACGCGATGAAGATCACGCGGCCCCAGTCGCGGGTCTGCATGCCCGGAAGGTAGGCGCGCGACAACCGGACGGCCGACATGACGTTGACCTGCCAGTGGCGATCCCACACCGCGTCGCTCGCCTCGAAAAAGTCAAGCGGCTGAAAAATGCCGGCGTTGTTGATGAGAATGTCAACATGAGGAACCTTGGCGACAAGCGCTTCACACCCTTCAGCGGTCGCGACATCGGCTGCAAAGGCAGCGACTGTGCCCCTGGCCCCCTCGCCTTTCAAGCGTTCGGCGGCCTTTGCGGTCTTTTCGCCGGAGCGTCCATTGATCACCACGTCTGCGCCTGCCCTTGCGAGTTGGCGGGCGATCGCGTAGCCGATGCCTTCGGTGGATCCGGTAATCAGAGCGGTCTTGCCTGCGAGGTCGATCTGCATCTGCTGCTCCTTGTGAGGTTAAGCATACAAGGTATGAACTTGCGGCCGGTCCCGCAACAGCCCGCGCAGGCCTCGTTTGCGGCAAGAACGCTTGCCTATCAGACCGCTTGCGATTTGCAGACGGGTGCGATAGCATCTCACCACTTGCAAATTACAAGCAGTCCGATCTGTGAACCCACTGTGAGAAGGGGCCGGTCATGGGCAAACTTATTCTGGCAATGAACGTTTCCATCGATGGCTATGTCGATGACTTCGACGGAAATCTGGTCATGGCCGCCCCGAGCCAGAAGCACTTCGATTACTGGATCGAGACGATCCGCAACCATGCCGGCGCTGTGTACGGCCGACGGATGTACGAGGTCATGCGCTACTGGGACGATGATCATCCGGAATGGGATGCTTCGCTGCGCGAGTTCGCGGCAGTCTGGCGCAAGATGCCAAAATGGGTCGTTTCACGCACGCTTTCCGAGGCCGGCCCGAACGCCATGCTTATCTCCGGCGATATCGAAACGCAGGTTCGCGACATCGTGGCCCGCACGGACGGTACGCTGAGCGTTTCCGGTCCGGAACTGGCCGGGCTTATGACAAGGCTGGGCCGGATCGCGGAATATCACCTGCACGTGCGGCCGTTCGTGCTCGGTGGGGGCAAGCCTTTTTTCCACGCGGCACGGCCTCCGCTGCACCTGGTGTCGAGCACATTGATCGATGATAATACGGTTCATCTGATCTATGTGCCGCGGGACTGAGCGGTAGGGCGAACCGGCGCGGACGTCTGCACATGGCGCACCACCGAAGCCATCCGCCGCTCCCCCCAAAAAAATCATCCCCGCAAATCCCCGCTCTCAAAACCCGTGCCATACTCATGTCGCCGCGTGAACGGGAAGGCGTGTCCAAAAACAAACCCCGGCAGAAATCTGTATGGTTCACCGGACGCGATTTGATATAGACAAGCCTCATTCAATGACGCCCCCGATCAACAGGAAATGTCCCATGGCGAAAATCGTAAATGTCGCGGTCCAGATGGATCATGTCTCTGGCATCAATATCGCCGGCGACAGTACCTTTGCCATGAGCCTTGAGGCGCAGGCGCGCGGCTACAAGCTGTTCCATTACACGCCGAACCAGCTATCGCTGCGCGACGGCAAGGTGATCGCCACTGTTCAACCGATGAGCCTGCGCGACGTCAAGGGCGACCACTATACATTGGGGGATGCCGAGCGCATCGACCTCTCGACCATGGACGTGGTGCTGCTTCGCCAGGATCCGCCTTTCGACATGGCCTATATCACCTCGACGCACCTGCTTGAGCGCGTCCACCCGAAGACGCTTGTGGTCAACGATCCGGCCTGGGTGCGCAACTCGCCGGAAAAGATCTTCGTCACCGAATTTCCCGACCTGATGCCGAAGACGCTGATCACCCGCGATCCCGCTGAGATTGCCTCGTTCCGCGCCGAGATGGGCGATATCATCCTGAAGCCGCTTTATGGCAATGGCGGCGCCGGCGTCTTCCATTCGACCCGTGACGACCGCAACATGTCGTCGCTCTTGGAAATGTTCGGCCAGATGTTCCGCGAGCCCTTCATCGCGCAGGAATACCTGCCTGCCGTGCGCAAGGGCGACAAGCGCATCCTGCTCGTCGATGGCGAGCCGGTCGGCGCGATCAACCGGGTGCCTGCCGAACACGATGCTCGCTCCAACATGCATGCCGGCGGCACGCCGATGCCGACGGACCTGACGGCGCGCGAAAAGGAAATCTGCGCCCGCATCGGACCGGCATTGCGTGAACGCGGCTTCCTGCTCGTCGGCATCGATGTGATCGGCGACGTGATGACCGAGATCAACGTCACGTCTCCCACCGGTCTTCGCGAAGTGAAGAAATTCGGCGGCGCCGATATCGCCGCGCTGCTTTGGGACGCGATCGAGCGCAAGCGCGTCTGATGAGCGATTGAGCTGGCCGGGGCGGCTATCCGTCCCGGCACACGACAACCCGATTTCATCTCCCGGATGTTCGCGGTTGTTCCGTTCCGTTCCCGAACCACAACCGGACCACAACCCTGCCGATTGAAGCCATCGAATCCGTTCGATAATTGTTCTTGTTTTATTCCGTTATTCGTGCAAGATTTCACACTACAACCGAGAAAGGTTGTGGTGGCGGGTTGTCGGCCTGCCTCGCGGCAAGAGGGGCAATCATGGTCGCGCGTGTCAGTACGGTTGCATTTCAAGGCATTGAAGGCGTGCCTGTCGATGTTCAAGTGATGGTTGCGCCGGGCAAGGTCGGCATGCAGATCGTTGGCCTTCCCGACAAGGCGGTCGCCGAAAGCCGCGAGCGAGTGCAGGCAGCACTCCACGCTTCCGGCCTGTCGCTGCCCGCCAAAAAAGTCACCGTCAATCTTGCCCCCGCTGACCTTCCCAAGGAAGGCTCGCATTTCGACCTGCCGATCGCGCTCGGCCTGATGGCGGCGCTCGGCGCCATTCCCGGCGATGCGCTGGATGGATATGTGGTGATCGGCGAACTCAATCTCGATGGCACCATCGCCGCTGTCTCCGGAGCCCTGCCCGCCGCCATCGGCGCCAATGGCCTTGGCAAGGGCCTGATCTGCCCGTCCGACAGCAGTGCTGAGGCCGCCTGGGCGGGATCGGAGATCGATATCCTGGCGCCGCGCAGCCTGATTGCGCTCGCCAATCATTTCCGTGGCACGCAGGTGCTGTCGCGCCCCGAACCGGCCGTGCGCGCCAGTCCCGCCAACATGCCGGATCTCGCTGATATCAAGGGCCAGGAAAGCGCCAAGCGAGCGCTGGAGGTGGCGGCGGCCGGAAACCATAATCTGTTGATGGTTGGCCCGCCCGGCTCTGGCAAGTCGATGCTGGCCGCCCGTCTGCCATCGATCCTGCCGCCCCTGTCGCCACCCGAACTGCTCGAAGTGTCGATGATCCATTCGATCGCCGGGCAACTGGCCGGCGGCAAGCTGTCGGACCGGCGGCCCTTCCGCACACCGCACCACTCCGCCACCATGGCGGCGATGATCGGCGGCGGCCTGCGCGCCAAGCCCGGCGAAGCGTCCCTGGCGCATAATGGCGTGCTGTTCCTTGACGAATTTCCGGAATTCACCCCGCAGGTGCTCGATGCGCTCCGCCAACCGCTCGAAACCGCCGAATGTATCATCGCCCGCGCCAACCACCGCGTCACCTATCCGGCCGCAATCCAGCTGGTTGCCGCGATGAACCCCTGCCGCTGCGGCATGGCGGGAGAGCCCGGTCACAGCTGCGCCCGTGGCCCGCGCTGCGTCTCCGATTATCAGGGCCGCATTTCCGGGCCGCTGATGGACCGGATCGATATCCGCATCGACGTGCCTTCGGTCACGGCCGCCGACCTGATCCGCCCCGCACCCGCCGAGCCGAGCGCCGCTGTGGCCCGCAGGGTGGCGCGCGCCCGCGACATCCAGATGGACCGCTTCATCGCCTTCGGCATGCCGCACATCCTTTCCAATGCCCGCTGCTCGACTGCGATGATTGAAAAGATGGCCGAGCCCGACGCTGGCGGACTGCAATTGCTGCGGGACGCGGCGGAGAAGATGAAGTTTTCGGCGCGCGGTTATCACCGAGTTCTGAAGGTGGCCCGCACGCTTGCCGATCTCGATGAAAAGATGACGGTCGGGCGCATTCATCTCGCCGAAGCGATTTCCTATCGGATTGCTGGCGAGCGGCTGACGGCAGCGGCGTGATATTTCCCCCGGCAATGCGGGGCAGGTTATCATAGCAAAGGAAGCACCTCAGCGGAGGTGCCGCCGGTTCTTTGAAAAGAGCATAGTGAAAGCGGAGGCTGATTGATCGCCATCAATCCTTTTGTCCCAGCACCTTCGGCACACAGAGCAACCGGGTCCCTGCGTGATCAATCGAAAAGGCAGCAAGCTGAGATACGGGATTGCGGATGGCGCCGCCAGATTGCGGCGCCGCCGCGCATAAAACCTTTAGCCGCCCAGACCTTCAAACAGGGCCGTCGACAGGTAACGTTCGGCGAAGGACGGGATGATCACGACGATGGTCTTGCCTTCGTTTTCCGGGCGCTGGCCGATTGTGATCGCCGCCTTCAGCGCGGCACCGGAGGAGATGCCGACCGGGACACCCTCAAGCCGTGCCACGTGGCGGGCGGTCTCGATTGCCTCAGGGCTCGAGACGGTGACGATCTCGTCATAGATCTTGGTATCGAGGATGGCAGGCGCGAAACCCGCGCCGATGCCCTGGATTTTGTGCGGGCCGGGGGCGCCACCGGAGAGGACCGGAGATTCCGCCGGTTCGACGGCGATGACCTTGATCGACGGCTTCTTGCTTTTCAGCACCTGGCCGGCGCCGGTGATCGTGCCGCCGGTACCGATGCCGGAAACGAGAATATCGACGCTGCCGTCGGTGTCGTTCCAGATTTCCTCGGCGGTCGTCTTGCGGTGGATTTCCGGGTTGGCAGGGTTTTCGAACTGCTGCGGGATGATCGCGTCGGGCAGCGTCGCGGCAAGTTCTTCAGCCTTGGCGATGGCGCCCTTCATGCCCTTCGGGCCTTCGGTCAGCACCAGCTCGGCACCAAGCAGCGCCAGCATCTTGCGGCGCTCGACCGACATGGTCTCCGGCATGGTGAGGATGAGCTTGTAGCCCTTTGCAGCGGCAGCAAAGGCGAGCGCGATGCCGGTATTGCCGGAGGTCGGTTCGACCAGCGTTGTCTTGCCGGGGGTGATCTTGCCCTGCGCTTCCAGCGTTTCGATCATCGCAACACCGATACGGTCCTTGACGGAAGCGATCGGATTGAAGAATTCGAGCTTGGCGAGAAGGTTGGCCTTGACGCCGTTTTCCTTGGCCAGCTTGTCGAGGCGAACGATCGGCGTATCGCCAATGGTCTCGGTGATCGAGGAATAGACGCGGCCGCGGCCGGGTTTGCGCTGTTCTGACATGGTGCTCTCCCTTTTCTCATCAGTTGGCGCAGAGAATAGGGGCAAAGCCGTCCGCTTGCCAGAGTACTGTTTGCCGCGGCCTTGCCCCGATTGGAAAAAACCGTTGCGTAACCGGCTGTTACAGAACGAATTTTTCAGGCGGCGCGCGTGGCGATATAGGCCGCGGTTGTGCCGATGATACCTGCGGCGATCCGGTTGAGCGACGTCAAGGCGCGGGGCTTTTTGAGGAGCAGCCGGGCACGCGAGGCCAAGAGGATATACGGAATGACCACGGCCATCAGGACAGTGAACGATGCACAGACAAGGATGGCATATTCCTTGATGCCAATCACATGCAAGTCGATCAGCGTCGGCACCAGGGCGACGTAAAAAAGCATCGTCTTCGGGTTGCCCAGCGTCACCAGCAAACCCGAGAGGAACGACATGCCCATGCTCGCACTTTTCTTCGCCTCGATGTCCTGCGGCAGCAGTCCGGCGGTCCAGAGCTTGTAGGCAATGTACATCAGATAGAGCGCGCCTAAAACCTTGATCACCATGAAGGTCGTGGTGAAGGTTTGTGCCACGAAGGCAAGCCCGAGGATAACGCCTGTCAGATAGACGATATCGCCGAGCGCAAGGCCAAGCCCCATGAAGAACGTTTCGCGGAAACCGGATCCGAGGGCACGGGCGACAAGAGCCGTCATGCCGGGTCCGGGGATCGCGGCGGCGATGAACAGCGCGGTGCAATAGGCAAAAAGCGTGGCAAGGCTCATCGTCGGGCTCCTGAAGGCAAGGCTAATATCTAGCGGGTTTTCTCAAGGCTGGCAATTTGCACGCGATTGATCGAAAAGGAAGTTACCGCTAATGCAGTGGCGCAGCACATATCGAACATCCGCCTTGCACATCCCGATGGGAAACACCGTTCATGCCTGAAACAGCAAGCCTTGCCGCCTTTGCCCTCGTCGCGCTCGGCATGGTGCTGACGCCCGGGCCCAACATGATCTACCTGATTTCCCGTTCGCTCTGTCAGGGGCCGGCAGCCGGCTTGATCTCGCTGACTGGTGTGGCGCTCGGATTTCTCGTCTACATGCTGTCAGCTGCATTCGGCATCACTGCGCTGCTGTTTGCGGTGCCTTATGCCTATGATGCGCTGCGGATTGGTGGCGCGCTCTACCTTCTATATCTCGCCTGGCAGGCAGTGCGTCCCGGCGGGAGATCGGCCTTCGAAGTCCGCAATCTACCAAAGGATGCGCCGAGGCGGCTGTTCTTGATGGGCTTTGCGACCAGCGTGCTCAATCCGAAGATCGCCGTACTCTATCTTTCATTGCTGCCGCAGTTCATCGATCCGGCGCTGGGTCATGTTTTTCTGCAGTCGCTCACTTTCGGGACAATCCAGATCATCACCAGCCTATCCGTCAACGCGCTCATCGTTTTGACGGCGGGCTCCATCGCCACCTTCCTTGCGGGCCGTCCGGCCTGGCTTTCCATGCAACGCTGGCTGATGGGCGGCGTGCTTGGCGCGCTTGCCTTGCGGATGGCTATGGACAGCCGGCGCTAAGGCCGCTTCCCTTTTAAAAAACCAGACCAGAGAATAGCATGACAACAGCACTCCTCATCATCGACGTCCAGAACGCCATCCTTGACGGCGAAGGCACGCCCGAGCGCCAGCCGGCCATCGATGCCGCCTTGACCGAAACCATCGGCCGCCTGCAGTCGATCCAGGCCCGTGCCCGCGCCGCACATATTCCGGTCATCCTCGTACAACACGACGGCGGTCCCGGCGACCCGCTGGCGCGATCGTCGCACGGCTGGGGCTTGCGTCATGAGATTGCGCCGGTTCTGGGCGAAACGGTCATTCACAAGACGAGCTGCGACAGCTTTTTCCAGACCAGCCTCGAAGAAGAGCTTGGCAAACTGTCGGTGACGCATCTGCTCATCGGTGGCTGTCAGACGCAGTTCTGCGTCGACACTACGGCGCGGCGCGCCATTACGCTGGGCTACGATGTCACCCTTCTCTCGGACGGTCACACGACCGGCGATATGGGCGAACTGACCTTTCAGCAAATCATCGCCCACCATAATCGCGTGCTCGGTGGCTTCAATGCCGGAGGTCACGCGATTGAATTGCGCCGGTCGGATGAAATCACGTTCTGAATTTATTCGAAGACCGGCCGCATGAAGCTGCGCTCATAGCTCAGGATGCAGCGGGTCTTTTCGGCAAGGGCAAAGGCGGCGAGGCATTCGGCGTCCTTTGCCATCTTGCCGCGATACTCTTCATAGGCCGCAAGGCTCGGAAAACTGAAGAGGGCGAGCGCGATATTGTTCGCCCCTTCATGCGGCATGAAATAGCCGTGATGCGTACCACCCAGCCGGTTGACCAGCGGGATCCAGAGCCTGGCATATTCCTCGAATTCCGCCAGCTTGTAGGGATCGATGGTGTAGCGCAGATAGCACGTGATCATTCCAGTCTCCATGTGTGATTTTCGTATGCGTGGTTTCAATTTGCCTGATGCCGCACGGCACGGGGCCATGTCCAGCCGAATGTCATGCCGGCAGCCGCGATCAGGATCGCCACCGAGCCGAGCAGCTGTGCGGGTTGCAGCTGATGACCGAACGCGATGCGATCAACGGCAAGCGCGGCAACGGGGTAAATAAACGAGAGCGCGCCGGTGAGATGCGTCGGCAGTTTCTGGATCGCGCCATAGAGGAGAACATACATCAGCCCGGTATGCACGGCGCCCATCGCCATCAGCAATGCCCATTGATAGGCCTCAACGGGCAGCCCCGACACGCCGGCGAACGGCGCCAGCATCAAAAGACCGGTTACCACCTGGATCAGCGCGATCAGATGCGGTGGCGTGCCCTTCAACCGTTTCGCCACCAAGGCTGCCAGAGCGTAAAAGAACGCGGCGGCCAGAGCCATGGCAATGCCCATCAGGTAATCGCCGCCGGTAAAGCTACCGGCCGGTTTTGCCTGAACGATGGCGACCATGCCGGCAAAGGCGACCGCGAGCCAACCGAGCTTCGTGGCGGTGATTTTTTCGCGGAAAACCAGACCGCCGATGGCCAGGAGCATGAAGGGCTGGGTGTTGTAGACCATGGTGGCGATCGAAATCGATGAGCGCGAATAGGCTCCGAACAGCAGCAGCCAGTTGACGACGATCGCGACACCACCGAGGACAGCAAGCCCGAATAATCGCCATGTCAGGATACCGGCACGGAAATGACCGAGCGCCGCGCAGATTGCCAGAAGAGTCAGCGCCCCGAACAGGCAACGCCAGAACACAACATCAATGACCGGCTGGCCGGACATCAGCACGAGCCAGCCGATCGTCCCCGAAATCAACATGGCCGCCGTCATTTCGAGACTGCCGGTCCGGATATCCTTTTCCATCACACCACTCCCTTGATCAAAGCAACAAATTATGATGTGGCGACGGCGGAATATATGAATATGTGAAGGCTATCTTGTAAAATAACCTAATCATAAAAGGGACTTTATCGCTTTACCCTTACGGAGATTTCTTATGCTTGACGATCTCGACCGGCGGCTGCTCAACATCCTCTCCCTCAACGCGCGTATCTCGTTGAAAGACCTGGCACAGGAGGCAGGGCTCTCCTCGCCCAGCACCGCCGACCGATTGCGGCGGTTGGAGGATCGCGGTGTGATCACTGGCTTCACGATATCCATCAACCCTGCAGCGCTTGGTTATGCGCTGCAGGCGGTCGTGCGGGTTCGGCCCATGCCCGGCATGCTGCATATCGTCGAAAAAATGATCCAGGAGACGCCGGAATTCGTCGAATGCGACAAGGTGACGGGCGACGACTGCTTTATCGCCAAGCTTCTGGTGCGCGACATGGAACAGCTGGATACGATCCTCGACAAGATCGCAGAGCGGTCCCAGACCAATACGTCGATCGTCAAATCATCGCCGGTCAAGCGCCGGCTGCCACCGCTCGACGGCGGCAAGTAGGCGTCAGAATTCCGCTATTGGCGACAGCATCACCGGAGCGGAAAGGCGATCCGCAGCATTACCGCGAACCATCAGGCTGATATCGGACATAAGCGGTTCCGGCGCTCCTTGCCAGCCTAGCTTGTCCGGCGGAAAGCAGACCTCAACGCTATCAAGGGGTTGGTCAAGCGCAGAGAGGATGGCGAACAGCGGCGGGATCGTCTTTCCGGCAATGTCGAGAAGCTGGAAGGATGTGCCTTCAGCCTTCCACGCGACAATCGCTTCGTGTTGTTCCAGATAACTCAGTCTTACTTCTTGATCGAAGACACTGTTGAGCAGAAACATTTCAGCCTGCGAGGCAACGGCGAACACAGAGGAAACAGGGACTCTCTCGCGCAATATCTGGCGGATCAGTGCGACATCACCGGCACGTTCGACCGAAAGTGCGCGCGACCTGCCGTCAGACTTCATGTCTGCAGGCGGAGCGCCAACAAACCGATGCTGCGGCAAGACCGTAAAGCCGTAAGGCTCATACATCGCGGGCTTGTCTGTCAGCAAAATGCCGAGTTCAAAGCCCTGCTCGTCACACCAGCCGAATGCACGGGTCATCAGGTCGCGATAAAGGCCCCGGCCCCGCCAGTGCGGCCGCACCGCGCCGGACTGAAAGCCGGCCGCCTTGACTAGGCGGCCGTCGATCATCAACGGCATGGAAAAGGCGGAAAAATTGGCGGCGCAAACGCCGTTTTCATCGAAATAGCCAAACGGCATGCTACTCGGGTCTGGCCCGCCGAAGCGATCCTGAATGCCGACATCGATGCCGAACGTATCCTGCAGAAGGGCCACCAGTGCCGCCCAGGCTGCCGGATCGGCAAAATAGTCCTGACGGAACGTCAACCCAGTGTTGGGTTCAGCAGCAACCATCAAACGCCGGTGGAGCCGAAGCCGCCTGCACCGCGCGCGGTTTCGCTGGCACCGGATGTTTCGCGGACGGACACCTGTGTGACCGGCGCAATCACCATCTGGGCGATGCGCATGCCGCGTTCGATGAGGAAATCCTCGTCGCCGAGATTGATCAGCAACACCTTCACTTCGCCGCGATAATCGCTGTCGATCGTGCCGGGCGTGTTGAGGCATGTAATGCCGTGCTTGAACGCCAGCCCCGAACGCGGACGGATCTGCGCCTCGTAGTCTGCCGGAATTTCGAAGATGAATCCGGTTGGCACCAGTGCCCGCTTGCCCGGACCGAGGAACAACGGCCGGTCAGCCTCGACGGCGGCGCGAAGGTCCATTCCGGCGGCACCTTCCGTCTCATAGCACGGCAGATCGATGCCCTCGCCATGGCTCAGGCGAACGAGATTGAGGGGGGGGCGGGTCGAGGATTGATTGGTCATGCTTCATCCCTAGCAATTCCGGCTCAGGTACAGCCAATGCGAATTGCAAGTTATCCACGGAATCGCTACATACGCGGCAACTCACAGGATTCACATCATGGCCGAAAGTATCGCCGAGGCGGTTTCCCGCCGTCGCACCTTTGCTATTATTGCCCACCCGGATGCGGGTAAAACCACGCTGACCGAAAAACTGCTGCTGTTCGGCGGCGCGATCCAGCTTGCCGGGGAAGTCAAGGCGAAGAAGGACCGTATCCAGACGCGCTCCGACTGGATGAAGATCGAGCGCGAGCGCGGCATCTCCGTCGTCACCTCGGTGATGACCTTCGAATATCACGGCAATGTTTTCAACATTCTCGATACGCCCGGCCACGAAGACTTCGCCGACGATACCTATCGCACGCTGACGGCCGTCGACGCGGCGGTCATGGTCATCGATGCGGCCAAGGGTATCGAGCCGCGGACGCTGAAACTGTTCGAAGTCTGCCGGATGCGCGACATCCCGATCATCACCTTCATCAACAAGATGGACCGCGAGAGCCGCGATCCCTTCGAGATTCTGGATGAGGTCGAGGAAAAGCTGGCGCTCGATTGCGCGCCTGTGACCTGGCCGATCGGCCGATCGAAGACCTTCTGCGGCTCCTACAATTTGGCCGAGAACACCGTGCGCGGCATCGACACGCAGGAAATCGCCACCAAGGTCAACGGCCCGGAAATGGCCGCGCACCGCCTGCCGGAAAACGAACGCGACGCTTTCATCGACGAGACGTCGCTTGCCATCGAAGCCTGCAAGCCGTTCAACAAGAAGGCCTTCCTCGAAGGCCATCTGACGCCGGTGTTCTTCGGCTCTGCACTCCGGAACTTCGGCGTCCGCGACCTGATCAACGCGCTCGGCGACATTGCCCCGCCGCCGCGCGACCAGGTGGCCGATATCCGCACCGTGCATGCGACCGACGACAAGATGACGGCCTTCGTCTTCAAGATCCAGGCCAACATGGACCCGAACCATCGCGACCGCATTGCCTTTGCCCGGGTCTGCTCCGGCAAGCTGGAGCGCGGCATGAAGGCGCGGTTGGCGCGCACCGGCAAGCAGCTGGGTCTGACGGCTCCGCAATTCTTCTTCGCGTCGCAACGGCAGCTGGCGGATACGGCCTATGCCGGCGACGTGGTCGGCATCCCCAACCACGGCACGCTCAGGATCGGCGACACGCTGACCGAAGGCGAACAGCTGGTCTTCCAGGGCGTTCCGAACTTTTCGCCGGAAATCCTGCGCCGCGTGCGCCTGGAAGATGCGATGAAGGCGAAGAAGCTGAAGGAAGCGCTGCAGCAGATGGCCGAGGAAGGCGTCGTGCAGCTGTTTTCGCCCGAAGACGGCTCACCCGCCATCGTCGGCGTCGTCGGCGCGCTGCAGCTCGACGTTCTGAAGGAACGGCTGCAATCGGAATATGGCCTGCCGGTTTCCTTTGACGTTGCCCGTTTCTCGGTCTGCCGCTGGATTTCCGCAGAACAGCCGGCGGAACTGGAAAAGTTCATCACCGCCCGGCGCGGCGATATCGCCCGCGACCTCGACGGCGATCCGGTGTTCCTGGCGCAGGATTCGTTCTCGCTGCGCTACGAGGCAGAACGTTATCCGGCTATCAAGATGATCGCCATCAAGGAATATCACGTCGCCAAGGCGGCTTGATCCGGCCCTAATAAACGGGGCTTTCGGCTTGGTTCGTCTTCTCCCCAGCGGGGGGAAGGTGGCCCGCAAGGCCGGATGAGGGGGAACCACAGTTCTAAACGTGCCGCACGCCCCCCTCATCGCCTCGCATTCGCTCGGCACTTCTCCCCGCTGGCGAGAAGAGGGCGATCGTGGCCGCTCCCGCAATCCATTCACTCTACCTGATCCGCACGCCTTGCCGTTCAAGCTCTTTCTGGACGGTTAGCACATCTATCGCGTCAAGCGATCTTCCGGTTTTCACTGAAATCGCCGCAGCAACGCCGGCACCCTGCCCTGCGACTGCACAGCAGGCCATGTTGCGTGTCGCCGCATGGGCGATGCGGTCGCCGCCGATGGCGCGGCCCGCGACCAGGAGGTTTTCGACACCCTTCGGCAGCATCGACCGGTAGGGGACGTGCATGTAGCGCCCGGTCGTCGGCAGGATCAGGACGCCGTAGCCATCGATGAATTCCGGATAGATGCCGATCGTATCCTCGAAACGGCCTTCGTTGCGCACGTCGCTCTCGGTGATGTTGTAGACCGCATCGATCTTGCGGGTATCGCGAATGCCGATGCTCATGCCGAAATTGCGCAGGCGCGCACCCTCGCAGCCCGGCGTGTAACGGCGCAAGGCGTCAATCGCCAGCATGGACTGGCGCCGCCCCTCGATCTCGAAACGGGTCATGCTGTCCGGATCCGTGCCATCGCAGCCGGCGAGATGGATGAGGTTCATATAAGTCAGTTCGCCGGTATCGTGTAGCGCGCCCCAGGTGCCTGAAATCGTATTCAGATGCGCCGGAATGACGCCGTCGCGGATCGCCTGGGCAAACGGCTTGCCGAGGAAGGGCGAAAACATCTGGTCTTCCTTGCCCGATGTTTCGATCTGCCACTCACCGGTCGACCAATCGCCATAGGTCTGCGGATCGGAGCGGACGCCCGCCATGAAGGCCTTCTTGTCGACGCCTGCCAGGTGAAACATCACCGAGGCCGCCTGCATCTGCTCCACCGGCGTCTTGAACGTTGGCGCACCGGCGCGATGGGCGACATCGGCATCGCCGGTCGCATCGATCACGCGGGCGGCGAGGATCGCTTCCCGTCCGGCCTTGGATTCAACGATGATGCCCTTGATGACATTGCCATCCATGACCGGTGCCACGAACTGACGGTGCAGCATGGCGTGGATGCCGGCCTCTTCCACCAGGCGGTCGGCGACAAGCTTGAAGCCCTCCGAATCCAGCTCATAACTGAGCGACTGGCTCTCGGGAACGGCGGCGCCCATGGCCTTTGCCCGCTCCTCGAACTCCCAGCCGACACCGCCTGCCTCGACCGTTGCCTCGTGCCGGTACCATGCAAATCCTTCGACGCCGACGACGGTGATATTGCCGCCGAAGCAGCCGAACCGCTCGACCAGGGTGACGGACACACCGGCCCGCGCAGCAGCCAACGCCGCCGCAAGACCACCCGGACCCGAACCGACCACCAGCACATCCGTTTCATGGATCACATCGATCTGGCGGGCCGGTTCGGTGATGGATTGGGTTTTCTGGGACATCGGGCATTCCGGCTGAAAAGAGACGGTTGGCCGGAGCTTAGCGGCCATCTTCCGCCCTGTCGACGCTTGGAAGCGACCTGTTCGTGCGCATTCGCCTTGCAATCGAAGCGCGCTTCCAATCTTTTTTCGGCGGCCGGGGAGACTTCATCGCTGGCCCCGCGCTTTACCCATTGCTACTAACGATGATTATCGGGAAAACGGCTGGAGGAAATGACATGGACGAGACTGAAACAAGCAATCCGGGCCAGTTCCGCAACATCTGTGTTTTCGGCGCCGGCGCCATCGGCGGCGCGCTGGCTGCCCGGCTTGCCTCCTCTCCCTTGCTTGAAGGCGCGACGATCACGGCCATCGCGCGCGGCGCCCATCTGCAAGCGATCCGGGATGATGGCTTGCACCTGCACGAACCTGGCAAGAGCGAGCCGCTGGTCGCGAAATTTGCCGCGACCGACACGGCCAGCGGCCTTGGACCGCAGGATTTGGTGATCGTCACGCTCAAGGGGCATCAACTGACCTCGGCCAGCGAAGATATTGCCCGCTTGCTGAAACCCGATGGCCGCGTGGTGATGATCCAAAACGGCATTCCGTGGTGGTATTTCCACGGTGACAGGACGAGCGGCCTCGAAGGCCGGCAGGTGGAGTCGCTCGATCCGGGTGGCCTGGTCTGGCAACGGATCGGCCCGGAACGCGTCATCGGCGGCGTGATCTATCAGGGCGCACAGATGCTGGAGCCCGGCCATATCCGGCTGACCAGCGGCGGCCTGCTGCACCTCGGCGAGCCTTCAGGCACGATGTCGACGGAACTGGCAGCAATCGCCGGTCTGCTGCAGGCCAGCGGCTGGACGATCAAGACGACGGACCGTATCCGCGACGAAATCTGGCTGAAATTTCTCGGCAACGCGGCATTCAATCCGATCAGCGCGCTGACGAGGGGGCGTATCTCGGAAATCATGGATGGTCCCGCCGTCGATCTGGTGAAACAGGTCATGACGGAGGTGCATGCTGTGGCAGCACGGCTTGGCTGCCGGGTGAGCGAGACGGTGGAGGAGAAGATGGTGCATGGCCGTGGTCTCGGCAATGCCAAGACCTCGATGTTGCAGGATCTCGAGCAGGGACGGCCGATGGAAATTACGCCGCTCACCCGCGCCATTACTCTCCTGGGACGTATGGCCGATGTGCCGACGCCGGCGAATGACATTCTGCTGTCACTGATTTCGCAACTCGATGAGTCCATTGCCAAGGCCCGCACGGCGGGGGGCTGAACCATGGCCGTTCTTCGCATCGTCGCCAATATCGAGGCAGCCGACCCGCAGGCCGGGCGTGCGTTTTATGGAGAACTGCTGGGCCTCGATCTCGTGATGGATCATGGCTGGATCACAACGTTTGCTTCCGCAAAGCAGGCCGCGGTGCAGGTTTCCATCGCAAGCCAGGGCGGCTCCGGTACGCCGGTGCCGCAGCTATCGATCGAGGTGGACGATGTTGATACCGTGTATTCCAAGGCCCAACAGCTGGGCCTGGAGATCGTCTACGAGATAACGGACGAACCGTGGGGCGTGCGGCGCTTCTACGTCCGCGACCCCTTCGGCACGATCGTCAACATTCTCGCGCACGGAGACCGTTGACGATGGCTGATCAGCGGCGATCCGTCAGCGTCAGATCGCCGTTTTCATCGACCGAGACCTCGATGCCGATATAGCCCGGGATCGTCTGGTGCGCGGTTTCGAAAGGATGCGTGTGCGTGGCGGTAATCACCATGACATCGGAACCAGCCGATTCACCGGCGATGACGCCAGCCGCCACATCTTCGAACACGAGGCAATCCTTGGCATCGAAACCGACGCGCTTGGCGCCGAGCAGGTAGCATTCCGGGCTTGGCTTGCCGCGCGACACATCCTCGGCAATGACGATGAACTTCGGCTCCGGCAGACCGGCGGCGGCGATGCGCACCTTGGCGAGTTCACGCGGCGACGAGGTCACGATTGCCCAGCGCTCCGGCGGCAGGCTTTTCAGAAACTCGATTGCGCCCGGCAAAGGCTTCACGCCCTCGATATCCTCGATCTCGCCCTGGCAGATGATGGCCGATTCTGCTTCCGGATCCACACCCGGCAGGCCGAGCTGGCGGATCGTATCGACGCCGCGCTTGCCGTGCATGGTCGGCAGGAAGGTCGCGACATCGAGGCCGTGGCTTTCAGCCCATTTTCCCCACACCCGTTCGGCAGCTTCGATGGAGCTTAGAAGCGTTCCATCCATGTCGAAGAGAAAGGCGGAGTATTTCTTGCCGAATACCGGCGAGGACGCTGAAGACACGAGGCAGGCTCCTTTGAATGTCTGGCGAGCCGCAACTCTTTGACCGTGCGGCGACCCCGTTCAAATAAAGAGATTTTCCCGTTAGATCAAACGGATATCGCCTCCGGAGCGTTTTCTTCGTCAGCCTTACCGCGCCGACAGGGCCAGCTTCAGCCCCATCAACCCGAAGGCGCCGGCAAAACCACGGCGCAGCCAGATGGTGACGTCAGGCCGGGAGATGACATAGCGCCGCGCTGCGGCGGCAAAGACGCCGTAGAATACGAAGACGACGAAGGTCAGCACCATGAAAACGGTGGCGAGCCACAGCATGAACAGGGTGGGTGACGCGGTGCCATCCGGCACGAATTGCGGCAGGAAGGCCAGAAAGAACAGCGACAGTTTCGGATTGAGGCTGTTGAGCAGGATCGCCGTTGCGATGATCTTGCCGGGCCGGGTGGGCTGGGCTTCCTCCGTCACCTGCAGGCTGTCGGCATCGCGCAGCACGGTCCAGGCCATGTAGAGCAGATAGGCGGCGCCGAGATATTTGATCACTTCAAATGCCAGGGCGCTGGTGTGCAGCAGGGCCGCCAGCCCGGCGATGCTGGCAACGATATGCGGCAGGATACCGAGCGTGCAGCCGAAGGCGGCGAGAACGCTGGCGCGCGCGCCGGAGTTGAGCCCGGTTGCCAGCGTGTAGAGAACGCCCGTGCCGGGCAACAGGATGATGATAATGGATGTCAGCAGATATTCGAGGGTCACGACAGGCTCCGTTCAAGGAAAGCCGAAGATAAGCGGATCGGCGGCCCTTCAGTCTTGAACGAAATTGCAAAAAGTCAGCTATTCGCCAGCGCGTAGGCTCCCGGCGTGATGCCAAAGGCGCGGACGAAGGCCCGCGTCATATGGCTCTGATCCGCGAACCCGCCGACAAAGGCGGCGTCAGCGAGCGGCGTGCCCCTGGCGATCATCCGCCGCACGGTTTTGATGCGGCACTGGACCAGATAGGCATGCGGCGTCATGCCGGTTGCCTGCGAGAAGGCGCGCACCACCTGAAAACGGCTAAGACCGCTTGCGGCGGCAAGGTCGGCCAGCGTCGTGGCAGCCGTTGGATTGTCATCCAGCAAGGCCTTTGCCCGGCGGATGGACGGCGGCACAAAACGGGAAGCACACTGGCGATCCATCAGCGATGCCACCAACTGGAGAAGGCCCGTTTCCGGCGCCAGTGTTTCGCGGGCCTGCGTCATTGCCGTATAGACAGGCAGGAGGTGTTGGGCAGCATGATTGCCGTTTATCACCGGCTGCGTAAACTCAAATTCCTCTGGCCGGCCTTCGCCGATATCCAGGACGGCTTGGGCAATCAAGGCCGGATCAAAATAGAGCATCCGCCATGAACGCCCTTCCCCACCAATCGGATGGCCGTCGTGCACTTCACCGGGATTGACCGTGATCATATCCCCCGGGCCAGCCTCGACCGGGCCGCGGCCGCTGGCTGACTTCTGGGCGCCGTGGAGTATGACGCCGATGCCGTACTGGTCATGCGTATGGCGGCCGAAGCTGTGCGCCGTTTCGGCTTCAACGGCCTCGACACCTTCGATCGCACATTTCCGCATCCGGAATCGGCCAAGTTTCATCTCGTCGGTCCTCCGCGCCTAGCCGCGCTCCTGACCTGGTAGCGCATCGCGCTCGCCAAACCAGTTCATCGCCGAAGAACACCAGATCTGATGCCTTGGCGCAAGCGCGCGGCGCTGAGTGATATTGCCCCAGCGGATGCCGATCTCATCAGCGTCCTCATCGGTTCCCGTCGTATAGACCGGCGAGCCGCAAGTGCCGCAGAACATCTGGAAACGCGTCCGGCCATTGTCACCGGTCTTTGTGTAGGTTTTCGGCTCACCCGCCGTAATGCGGAAATCGTCCTTTGGAACGGAAACCGTTACCCGATAGGCCGAGCCGGTCAGATGCTGGCAATCGGTGCAATGGCAGATTCCGACATCGTCGGGATTGATTTCCGCTTCATAGCGGATCGCGCCGCAATGACAGTGTCCGTCGATATGCATCTCAGTTCCTCCCTGTTGGGGAAGAACCTAGCGCGTCAGGCGCCGGTTAACAGCCAAACATGTTCCTTGGCATTGTTGAATTTCCAGATGCGCGACGGACCCGCCATGACATTGAGATAGTAGAGATCATAACCATGGATCGTGGCGCAGGGGTGATAGCCCTTCGGCACCAGCGTCACATCGCCATTCTCGACTGCCATGGCTTCGTCCAAGGCACGGTCGTCGGTATAGACCCGCTGGAACGCAAACCCCTGCGGCGGGTTCAGCCGGTGGTAATAGGTTTCTTCCAGGAAGCTTTCGTCCGGCAGGTTATCCTGGTCGTGTTTGTGCGACGGATAGGAGGACGTATTGCCGTTCGGCGTGATCACCTCGACCACCAGCAGCGAATGGGCGGAATTGTCGTCTTCCGGCATGATGTTGGTAACGTGGCGCGTGTTCGATCCCTTGCCGCGATGAAGCAGCGGGTGGGTGCCGGGAGGAATGAGCTTGGTCTTGAAATCACCGCCGCCCGGTGCGGAACAAACTGCAAGTTCGAGATCGGTGATGGCCTTCATCTGCCATGCCGAGCCGGGTGCAACGTAGAGCGCATGCGGCGCCCCCTCAAACGGGCTCATACGTTCGCCCACCACGCCGAAATCTTGGCCATCGACACTGGTCTCGCTCTTACCGCTGATCCAGACGAGGCACGATTCGCGATCACTGGCCGGTGCGCTGACCGTCTCGCCGGCCTTCACCCTGTGCACATCGAAGCCGACATAGGTCCAGCCTGCACTCTCCGGCGTCACATGGGTTACGCGGCCTTGATCGCCCTTGGGTTTTACGAGCAGGTTCGGCATGATGCTGTTCTCCTATTGCTTTCATCTGGCTTGGATCAACCCTCACCAATTTCGGCCAAGGGCTCATCCGGCCTTCGTATCCTCTCCCGCAACGGGAGAGGAGGGTTCGTTTCCGGCAAGCGGGCTGGTGGACTGGACACATCTGGCGAGGGGTTCAGCCCTTCCCAAAGAGTATTATCCCTTGGGGAAACCTTCGGTTTCCACCGTGTAGCCTGCAGCGGTCATGACGCGCATCAATTCGGCATAGCCAATCTCCGCCATCTTCTGCGGCGGCGACTTGCGCGGATCCTGCTCGGCCTCGACCACGAACCAGCCTTCATAGCCATAATCGGCGAAACGCTTGACGATAGCGCCGAAATCCAGCGAGCCGTCGCCCGGTACAGTAAAGGCGCCGAGAGCAACTGCATCGAGGAAGGATTGCTTGCTGCGGTCAAGACCGTCCACGACGGACTGACGGATATCCTTCACATGCACGTGGTTGATGCGGGCATGGTGGTTATCGATGGCGCGCAGCACGTCGCCACCGGCGAAAGCCAGATGGCCGGCGTCCAAGAGCAGTGGAATGCCTTCGCCCGAGTTTTTCATGAATGCGTCGAGTTCCGGCTCGGTTTCCACGACAGCGGCCATGTGATGATGATAGGAAAGCGGCATGCCCTGATCGGCGCACCATTCGCCAAACTCAGTGACGCGGCGCGCATAGGCCTTCATCTCGTCATCGCCAAGGCGCGGCTTTGTGGCGAGCGGCTTTGAGCGATCACCTTGAATAGAGCGGCCGACTTCGCCATAGACGATGCACGGCGCGTTGACGGCCTTGAACAGCTCGATCATCGGCGCGATGCGGTCCTTGTTGGCCGCGAGTTCCTCGTTGACCAGCGTGCCGGAGAACCAGCCGCCGCACAAGGTCACGTCAGCGGCGCGCAGGATCGGTAGCATGTCTTTCGGGTTGTTGGGAAAACGGCGGCCTTGCTCCATGCCGGTGAAGCCCGCACCGCGCGACTGGCGCAGGCATTCTTCGAGCGACACGTCGTCGCTGAGTTCAGGAAGGTCGTCATTCCACCAGGCGATGGGCGACATGCCGAGTTTGGCTTTCATGCAAATTCTCCTTGAGACGGCGTTCGGGAAGCCCATGGCGAGCTTCCCGAAATGATCTGGCAAATGTGTGAGGCTTAACCGATACGCTGGGCGGCGAGTGCCTTTTCATACCCCTTGCGGGCCTCGTTGACCTTCGAGCGCTCGGATACTTCCGGCACCGCCACATCCCACCAGTGACCGCCCTCATCCGTGGTGATCAGCGGATCGGTATCGATGACGATGACAGTGGTGCGGTTTTCGCCCGCGGTTTCCTTCAGCGCGATTTCCAGTTCGCTGATCGAGGCGACCTTGCGGGTGAGCGCGCCCATGGCCGCCGCGTGTCCGGCAAAATCGATGGCCGGCAGCGTGACGTGATGGGTGTCGCGCAAAAGGTTGTTGAAGTTGGCACCGCCGGTCGCCATCTGCAGCCGGTTGATGCAGCCGTAACCGGCATTGTCGAGCAGCACGATGGTGATCTTGGCGCCGAGCATGATCGAGGAGGCGATCTCGGCATTCAGCATCATGTAGCTGCCATCGCCGACCATGACGATGACGTCGCTGTCGGGCTTGGCGAGCTTGACGCCGAGACCACCGGCCACTTCGTAGCCCATGGTCGAGAAGCCATATTCCATGTGGTAGCTGCCGGGCGCTTCCGCCTGCCAGAGCTTGTGCAGTTCGCCGGGCAGACCGCCGGCGGCGCAGACGAGCGTGGTATTCTCCTTACGGGCACGCTGGACCGCACCGATGACCTGCGCATCGGATGGCAATGCTGCATTGGTCGTGGCGGTCGCCTTATTGGCGGCCTTCAGCCATTCCGCCTTGCCGTCCGTTGCCTTTTTCGTCCAGTCGGTATCGACCTTGTGCGAGCCAAGGCCGGCGCTGAGGGCATCGAGGCCGACGCGGGCGTCGGACACCAGCGGCAAGGCTTCATGCTTTGCAGCATCGAAGGCCTGCGTGTTAAGACCGATGATCTTCAAATTGTCGTTTTTGAACAGCGACCAGGAGCCGGTGGTAAAGTCCTGCAGACGCGAACCGACGGCGAGAACGACGTCCGCATCCTCGGCCATCTGGTTGGAAGCCGATGTGCCGGTGACGCCGACCGAACCCATGTTGAGCGGGTGGCTGTGCGGCAACGACGACTTTCCGGCCTGGGTTTCAACAACGGGAATGCCGTGTCTTTCAGCGAAGGCGGCGAGCGTCTTGCTGGCTTCGGAATAGAGCACGCCACCACCGGAAATGATCACCGGCTTTTTGGCGGCCTTCAGCGCCGTAATCGCATGCGCCAGTTCGTCGGCATCCGGATGCAGGCGGCGGGTGGTCCAGACTTTTTCGTCGAAGAAGCTTTCCGGATAATCATAGGCTTCCGCCTGCACATCCTGGCAGAGCGACAGGGTGACAGGCCCGCAATCGGCGGGATCGGTCAACACCTGCATGGCACGGCGCAGCGCCGGAATAATCTGTTCCGGCCTCGTGATGCGGTCGAAATAGCGCGAGACAGGGCGGAAGCAATCGTTGACGGTCATCGTACCGTCGCCAAAATCCTCGATCTGCTGCAGGACCGGGTCGGGGCGGCGATTGGCAAAGACATCACCGGGCAGAAGCAGGACCGGCAGACGGTTCACATGTGCGAGTGCAGCCGATGTCACCATGTTGAGCGCGCCGGGGCCAATCGAGGTGGTGCAGGCCATGAAGCGGCGACGGAAGCTTGCCTTGGCAAACGCAATCGCGGCATTGGCCATGCCCTGCTCGTTCTGGGCGCGGTAGGTCGGCAGCGTATCCTTGATACCATGCAGCGCCTCGCCGATACCGGCGACATTGCCATGGCCGAAAATGGCGAAGACCCCACCGAAGATGGGGGTCTTCTCACCATCGATCACGGTCATCTGCTTGGTGAGAAACCGCGCGACGGCTTGCGCCATGGTCAGGCGAACGGTTTTCTGGCTCATCGTTTCCTCCTCGAACGAGGACATCGCCTCGGTTTTCTACTTCACACCCTCCCCTTGAGGGGGAGGGTCGGACCGCAGGTCCGGGGTGGGGTGACTCCTGCGACACCCAACAGATCACCCCCACCCGCAGCCTCGCTGCGACCTCCCCCCTCAAGGGGGAGGTAAACTCACCGTTCGCTGGTCACGCCGCCCTTGTTTCCGCCAGCCCAAGCCAGAGATTGACCAGGGCCTCGAACCTGCCCGCCATATCGGCGATTGCCTGCTCGTCGTCGATCTCGCCAGCCAGCCAAGCCTTGCTGGCTTCAGCAAAGATCGTCCGGCCAACGGCAAACCCCTTGACGGTTTTGGACGTACGGGCCGCGGCAAAACCTTCCTTCAGCGCTTCATAGGGTGCTTCCAGGCCGAGCAGGACAACACCCCGGCAGAGCGGATCGCGCTTTTCGATGACGGCATCGATCGCTGCCCAGGCGGCGCGGCTTGCCTGCGGCTCCAGCTTCCACCAATCGGGTTTCAGACCGGCATCATAGAGCTCACTCAGCACCCGCGGGATCGTGTTGTCGTCGAGCGTGCCATGCTTGCCCGCGATGATCTCGATCAGGATTTCGCGGCCGACCTTGCGCGCAGCCTCGAAGGCGGAGCGCAGCTTGGCGATCTGGGTGGCTTTCAGCTCGGCTGGATCGTCCGGGTGGAAGAAGCTCAGCACCTTGATGCAGTGGTCGACCGGCCAATCGATGAGCCGGCTACCGAGATCCTGGCTGAATTCGAACTGCAGCGGACGCGAGCCCGGAAGCTCGATCGGCTTGCCGATCCAGAAGTTCTTGTTGACCGCATAGAGCGCATCGCGGCCGTATTTGTCATCGATCAGCATGCCGAAACCGGGGCGTCCATCGGCGATGCGCTCAGCGGCCTTGACGGCCAGAACCTTGAACGCCGGAATACGGGCTAGAAGCCCGGGATTGCCACCGGCCAGATCTTCCAGCTGGCTGCGATGATCGATGGCAAGCGCCATCAGCTGAGGGATTTCGCGGCGGCGCGTGGTTGCCCAATGCACGTGGTTGATCGCCTCGTCCTTGCGCAGTGCCTTTTCCTTGCTGCCCTTTTCGAGGAAGAACTGCAGCTCGGTCCAGGTCGGAATTTCCGGTGCGCAGAGGAGACGCGAAACGGCAAACGCGCCGCAGGCATTGGCCCAGGTGGCCGAAGTGGCATGCGGCTCGTCTTTCAGCCAACCGCGCAGAAACCCGGACATGAACGCGTCACCGGCACCGAGCACATTATAGACCTCGATCGGAAAGCCCTTGCCAACGATACCGTCTTCGAGATTGTCGGAGATCGGCCCGTCATAGACGATGCAGCCCATCGGTCCGCGCTTCAAGACGATGGTTGCCCTGGAATTGGCGCGGATGGTTTTCAGCGCCGCCAGCAGATCACTATCGCCGGACGCGATCAGCACTTCCTCTTCTGTGCCGACGATCAGGTCGCAATCGGCAAGCACCGTTTTCAGATGCGCGGAGACCTTTTCGGAGGCGATATAGCGGTTGTCACCAGCGTCATGACCGGCAAGGCCCCAGAGGTTGGGGCGATAGTCGATATCGAACACCACCTTGGCACCGCTGGCCTTGGCGATGCGGATTGCCTTGCGCTGGGCGGCATCCGTGTGCGGCTTGGCGAAATGGGTGCCGGTGACGAGGATGGCGCGGGCGGAGCGGATAAAATCTTCGGAAATATCGTCTTCGCAGAGCGCGCTGTCGGCACAATTGTCACGATAGAACAGAAGCGGGAAGGAATGTTCGTTTTCGACAGCCAGAATGGCGAGCGCCGTTAGGCGTTCGGGATCAGTAACGATGCCTCTCGTTTCGACACCTTCACGCTCCAGCTGCTCGCGGATGAAGCGGCCCATCTGCTCTTTACCGACGCGCGTCAGAAGCGCCGACTTCAGGCCGAGGCGCGCTGTGCCGACAGAAATATTGGTGGGGCAACCGCCAACGGACTTGGCAAAACTGGCAACATCTTCCAGCCGCGTTCCGATCTGCTGGCCGTAAAGATCGACCGAGGCACGGCCGATGGTGATGAGGTCGAGCGGCTTGTCTGCCTGCGTCCCGTTGATCTGGCTCACTGCTTCCTCCCGGCGGCCGCTTGCGTCGCGCCGACATTTTTATTGGCTGGTGGGGTGTCGCCTTTATGAAACATAAATTCCGTCATTTCGTCAATATGGAATTTTCATTCCATTGAATGATCTTCGCCGTTTCGCCGTCTTTTTTCGGCGACCGCGACCGTCAAGGCCATGGCAAAAGCCATGCTGGCCGACAGCGAGCGAAACCCGGCGTGATCCGCTTCCACGAGTTCGAACCAGACCTTTGAGGATTCTGCGAGCGGCGAGAATGCCGAATCCGTCAGGGAGACGACCGGCACCTTGCGGTTGGCCAGAAGCTTGGCCTGATTGACGCTTTCAGACGCATAGGGCGAAAAGCTGACGGCAAAGGCTGCATCCTTCGGCCCGGCCATTGCCAGGATGTCATCGTCAACGCCAGCCGCCGTTCCAACCATCTGGTATTTGACCTTCAGTTTGCCGAAAGCATAGGCCATGTAGCCGGAGATCGGATAGGACCGCCGCTTGGCGACCAGATAGATGGTCTCGGCAGCGGCCAGAATATTGACGGCGCGCTCGAACGCCTCGGGCTCGACCGAACTGGCGATATTGTCCAGCGATCGGTGTGCTGCAGCCACGAAACCGTTGAAGATCGAGCCGCTTTCCAGCTTGCTGTGGTCGTTGCCGCTCAGCGCTTTCAAACGCTCGTCATAGCCCGGTGTGCGCTCCCGCAGCCGTGCGCGAAAAATCTGCTGCAGGCTGGAAAAGCCTTCGAAGCCGAAATGCTGGGCAAAGCGCACCAGCGTCGAGGGCTGGACATCCGCCGAGGTGGCGATGCTGGCCGCCGTACCGAAGGCGATCTCATCGGGATTGTCCAGCGCATAGGCTGCCACCTGACGCAAGCGTTTCGGCAGCTGCGCCTTGCGCTCCAGGATGATCGTCTTGAGACTTTCAAAATCCTGCGGAATGGCGATGCTGTTTTCTGTTTCGGCCATGGATCCCAGTCTCTTCCTACTTTGCGCTGCCGTCAGGACCTTATGCAAAGATTGCCCACAAGAATAGAACATACATTCCAGATCTGCATTTTTCTTACTGTTTCGCGCCTCCCCGGCTGCATAGCAAATCCCGGCACCGGCTGGCCGGCTTACCGCACCGCGTTCCCAAGGAAACAGCCCCAACGCCCAAAAATGGTAGTTTGACCGGCAAGATGCTGAAATGATCCCGTTCGTTAACGCATTTTTACCATGTTCGGCCGGATGATCGGCATGGTTAACGAACCATCAATGCGGGCCATCCCCGCGATCCGGAGTATCCTGCATGTGCCGCTGGGCAGCCTATCGCGGAGAGCCGCTCTATCTGGAAGAACTGGTGTCGTCGCCGGCCCACTCGCTGATCGAGCAATCCCATTGCGCCACCCGCGCCAAGACGGCGACCAACGGTGACGGCTTTGGCGTCGCCTGGTACGGCGACCATCCGGAACCCGGCCGCTACCGCGACATCCTGCCCGCCTGGTCGGATTGCAATCTGAAGAGCATTGCCCGGCAGATCCGCTCGCCGCTGTTTCTTGCCCATGTGCGGGCTGCGACCGGCGGCGGCACGCGGCGCGACAATTGCCATCCCTTCGTGCATGGCCGCTGGTCCTTCATGCACAACGGCCAGATCGGCGATTTCGACCATCTGCGCCGGCCGATGGAAGCGATGCTCGACAACGATCTCTACACCGCCCGCACCGGCTCGACCGACAGCGAACTTCTATTCCTGCTGGCGCTGCAATTCGGCCTGGAAGAGGATCCTTTGGGTGCCATTGCGGAGACGCTGGCCTTCGTCGAGCGGCTGGCAGAACATATGGAGCGCAAGGTGCTGGTGCGGTTCACGGCGGCTCTCTCCGACGGTCATGACCTCTATGCCGTGCGTTATGCCTCCGACTGGAAGGCGCCGACACTCTATGCGGCACCGATGGGACCGAGCGGCGGCTATTGCCTCGTCTCGGAGCCGTTGAACGACG
This sequence comes from Hyphomicrobiales bacterium, assembly GCA_900472175.1. Classification (GTDB taxonomy): domain Bacteria; phylum Pseudomonadota; class Alphaproteobacteria; order Rhizobiales; family Rhizobiaceae; genus Pararhizobium. The sequence goes on from UCHD01000017.1 coordinate 147,195, forward strand.
ACGACAATGCCTGGGTGGAAATCCCCGATGGAACCGCTGTCATCGTCGGTGAAAACGGCGTCGACGTGCGCCTGTTCGGAACGGCGGGTGCCGCACGCGATACGTCCATTACGGGACAAATGATGTCAGGAAAAATGTGAAGCGATCAGCTTGCCAAGCCGCGCGGCGACCGCCTGCTTGTCCATCTCCGGCCAGTCCTCGTCACCCGCCTTGCCGATCACCTTCACCGTGTTGCGTTCGCCGCCCATGATGCCGGTATGGGGCGACACGTCGTTGGCGAGAATGTAATCGGCGCCCTTGCGCTCCAGCTTTGAGCGGCCATTTTCGGCGACATTCTGCGTTTCCGCCGCAAAGCCGACCACCAGCTTTGGCCGTTTGGCGTGATGACCGATGGTTTTCAGGATATCCGGATTTTCGGTGAGCAGCAGCGGTGGTGGCGCTTCGCCGGGCTGCTTCTTGATCTTGTTGCCGGAGGCGCTTGCCACTCGCCAGTCAGCGACGGCAGCGACCATTACGGCGATATCGGACGGCAATGCCGCGATGACGGCATCGCGCATCTCCTCGGCCCGCTCGACGTGGACGACCATCACACCCCTCGGATCCGGGATCGTCACCGGGCCGGAAACCAGAGTCACATCGGCCCCGAGCCGGGCGAGTTCTGCGGCGATGGCATGGCCTTGCTTGCCGGACGAACGGTTGGCGATATAGCGCACCGGATCGATCGGTTCATGCGTTGGTCCGGATGTGACGATGGCTTTCTTGCCCGCCAATGGTTTTGGACCCGTGTCCAGCAGCGCCTCGGCGGCGGCGGCGATTTCCAGTGGCTCAGCCATCCGGCCTTCGCCCTTTTCGCCGCTTTCCGCCATTTCGCCAGCGCCCGGGCCGACGAAGCGGATACCATCAGCAACGAGGGTCGCGTGGTTGCGGCGCGTGGCCGCATGCGACCACATTCTCGGGTTCATCGCTGGGGCTGCTAGCACCGGCTTGTCCGTCGCCAAAAGAATGGTCGAGGCCAGATCGTCGGCAAGTCCATTCGCCATCTTTGCCATTAGATCGGCAGTGGCGGGCGCAATGATTATTAGGTCACAATCACGGGCCAACCGGATATGGCCGACATCCTGTTCATCCTCACGGGAAAAAAGCTCCGTGAATACCTTGTCTGCAGCCAGCGCACCGACGGCAAGCGGCGTGACGAACGCCTGCGCTCCCGCCGTCATCACTGGACGCACGGAAGCGCCGCGCTCCCGCAGCCGACGGATCAGATCAAGGCTCTTATAGGCCGCGATGCCGCCGGACATGATGAGAAGGATACGTTTTCCCTGAAGCGTCATGACGAATTCCATTATCGGCCGGCGATGCGCCTGCCTCTTCGGCTGGACCCTACCCGACGGGCCATTGCGAGGCAATCAGCCCACCGCGATACAGAGGGCACGCGGTGGGCTACTATATCACTTAGTCAGGTGACGAGCCGATCAATGGCCGTGATGTCTGCATTCAGCGTGATCGGCAAGCACCTCGATCACCCGGCATTGATCGACACGGCCGTGGCCGCATCCCTCGACCATCATTTCCAGCTCAGCCTTCAGCGCCATCAGGCTGCGAATGCGTTGCTCGACCTCGACGAGACGCGCCTTGGCGATGGCGTCGGCAGACGCGCAGGATTGCAGCGGATTATCCTGCAGGCTGAGCAGCGCACGGATGGCCTCGACCTCGAAACCGAGTTCGCGGGCATGACGGATGAACGTCAGGCGGTTAAGGTCGGATGGCTCGTAGGAACGCTGATTTCCGTCGCTGCGGCTTGGCTCCCGCAAAAGGCCAATGCCCTCGTAATAGCGGATGGTGGGAACCTTGACGCCACTTTTTCGCGCAGCCTCGCCAATCGTGATCTTTTTCATGATTTTCCCTCTTGCACCTCTAGTCGCTAGAGGATGTAGGAAAGATGCCAGAGTTTGACAAGAACGTTCACAGGAAGCGGACAATGGCAGAGGCAACACAGACACGATACCGGGTGGAGGGCATGGATTGCGCCTCCTGCGCGGCCAAGATCGACACCGCAGTCCGGCGCATGCCTGGCGTCGCGGATGTCTCGGTTTCAGTGACAGCGGGTACCATGACGGTGAAACATGATGCCGTCAGCGACCTCACAGCCATTGCCAAGAAAGTCTCAGGCCTAGGCTACTCGGTCTCGCAGATCGCGGGCAAGGCCGCGCCGGTTGCCGAGACCAAACAAGCATGCTGCGGCCACGATCACGGCGATCATAGCCATGCCGGTCACGATCATTCCAAGCCTGGCAACCACAACGGTCATGATCATGCGGATCACGATCACAGCGGACACGACCATGCGAGCCATGCGGGGCACGAGCATTCGAAGCCCGCAGCCAAGGACACGATGGAAGGTCTACACGGGCATGATCATGGACCAACGAATGGTCCCTGGTGGGCCAGCAAGAAGGGCAAGCTGACGATCTTTTCAGGTGCCGCTCTGGTGGTTGCCTATGCTGTCGGCCATCTCGTGCCGTCGATCGCATCCTATGCCTTCATCATTGCCATGCTGATCGGGCTGATCCCGATTGCCCGGCGCGCCATCATGGCCGCCATGGCCGGAACGCCATTTTCGATCGAAATGCTGATGACGATTGCGGCGATCGGCGCTGTGATCATCAATGCCGGAGAAGAGGCTGCAGCCGTGGTCTTCCTGTTCCTCGTCGGTGAACTTCTCGAAGGCGTTGCCGCCGGGAAAGCGCGTCAGAGCATCCAGTCGCTGGCAGCACTGGTGCCGAAAGAGGCGCTGCTTGAGGAAAACGGCCAGACACGATCTGTACCTGCCGAAGGCCTTGCCGTCGGGGCGACCATTCTCGTTCGCCCCGGCGACCGCATCTCTGCCGATGGCCTGATCCTGTCGGGTGAAAGCGCCATCGACGAAGCGCCAGTGACCGGCGAAAGTACGCCGGTGCGCAAGGGCGTCGATGAAAAGGTCTTTGCCGGCACGATCAACGGTGATGCCGCGTTGCGCGTTCGCGTCACGGCGACAGCTGCCGACAACACCATCGCCCGCGTCGTCAAACTGGTGGAGGAAGCGCAGGAATCCAAGGCACCGACCGAGCGCTTTATCGACCGGTTCTCGCGCTATTACACGCCCGGCGTCGTGGTTGTCGCAGCGCTGGTGGCGATCATTCCGCCGCTGTTCATGGGCGGTCCATGGGGCGAATGGGTCTACAAGGGCCTCGCCATCCTGCTGATCGGGTGCCCCTGCGCCCTGGTGATCTCGACACCGGCCGCCATCGCAGCCTCGCTTTCCGCCGGTGCCCGCCGCGGCCTGCTGCTGAAGGGTGGCGCCGTGCTGGAGACCTTGGGCACGATCAATGCCGTGGCGCTCGACAAGACCGGCACGCTGACGGAAGGCAAGCCGAAAGTCACGGATATCCTCGCTTTTGGACATTCCGAAGCCGACGTACTGACCTTTGCCGCAGCTCTTGAGACCGGCTCCAGCCATCCTCTGGCCAAGGCGATCCTCGACAAAGCTGCAGCTGATCAGGTTTCCATTCCAGCGGCGTCCGATGCCAAGGCGCTGGGCGGCAAGGGCGTGACGGCGACGGTGAACGGCAAGGCTGTCTTCCTCGGCTCGCCGCAGGCAGCCGGCGACCGCATTGCGCTCTCAGCTGAACAGACGGCACAGATCACCGCGCTCAACGACGAGGGCAAGACCGTCTCGGTGCTGATCATCGGCGATACGCTGGCCGGTGCGATCGCCATGCGCGACGAACCACGTGCCGATGCAAAGTCCGGGCTGAAAGCCTTGACGGATGCGGGCGTAAAAATCGTCATGCTGACCGGTGACAACAAGCGCACAGCCACCGCGATCGGCAAGCAGCTCGGCATCGAGGTGCGCGCTGAACTGATGCCGGAAGACAAGCAGAGGATCGTTGGCGAACTGAAGCAGCAGGGGTTTGTCGTTGCCAAGGTCGGCGACGGGATCAACGATGCGCCGGCACTGGCGGCGGCCGATATCGGCATCGCCATGGGCGGCGGCACCGACGTGGCGCTCGAAACCGCCGATGCCGCCGTGCTGCACGGCAGGGTCGGGGATGTTGCACAGATGATCGACCTGTCGAAACGCACGATGGGCAATATCCGCCAGAACATCACCATTGCGCTTGGCCTGAAAGCCGTGTTCCTGGTGACCACCATCGCCGGCATTACCGGGCTCTGGCCGGCGATCCTGGCCGATACCGGCGCCACCGTGCTGGTGACAATCAACGCGCTGAGGCTGCTCGCGCCGGTACGCAGCGCCTGACAGTCGGAGATCGGCGGCAGCGATGCCGCCGGTTTCTCAATCCCGCTTCGAAACCATGTCCTTCAGGCGCTCGACATCACCGGGCGCAAGCCCTTGAGGATCGGTGACCGCAACCCAGGCATCGACATAATGTTCCGGTGCATAGACATGGCCGTAGCCCATGGGCGATGTCGTCGCCATCGCCATGTCGAGGGCCAGCTGCAGCATGGTGACGACCGGATACCAAGCGAGATAGGGCGAGACATCAGGCCCGCGAGGCTGCTTCATCCAGTCCGGCTCGCGGTAGAAGGAATGCGGATCGAAGAAAGTCACCGGATCGCTGGCATATTGCAAATAGACGATCCGCATCGGCCCCCATTTGGCGCCCGGAATATCCAGCGCATTCTTCTGGGACGTGAAGCGGATGACGGAACTGTCGCGGAAGCGTGGCAGCCAGGCCGGAGACCCCGGCTCGCGCCCCGCGGTCACCGATTTCCAGCCGCCGGTTTCGAAGGGTGGTCCGCTCCACAGCGCGCCCTGAAAGGGGTCACCGATCACATCGAAGAGATCGGCCGAACGCTCTGAATTCATGGCACCGAGGCTCAGACCATGCAGGTAGAGTTTTGGGCGCTTGTCCTTCGGAAGTGTCGTCCAGTAGCCATAGACTGCCTTGAACAGCGCCTCGCCTGCCTCTGCGCCATAGCTTGGCTCGACCAGCAGTGACAGCCAGCTGGTCAGGTAGGAATATTGCAGGGCGACGCTCGCCACATCGCCGCGCTGCAGATATTCGACCGTATCCATGGCTGCCGGATCGACCCAGCCGGTACCGGTCGGAACCACGACGATCAGCGTCGAGCGCTCGAAGGCGCCGGTCCGCTTAAGCTCGGCAAGCGCCAGCGCCGCCCTTTCCTTGGCGGTTTTCGCTGCATTCAGGCCGACATAGACACGGATCGGCTCCAATGCCGGCTGGTGCAGGAAGGCGCTGATCTTATCAGCCGTCGGACCGGAGGCGACGAATTCGCGGCCGCGGAAACCCAGATCGTGCCACGGAACGAGCGAGGCGGAACTGCCTGTCTTCAGCGGGTTTGCGGGCGGCGCCAGATCACTGTCGATCAGGGCATCCAGTTCGCGGAACGAGGAGTCGGCAAGCCGCAAACCGGCTTTAAGCAGCAAGCCATCAGCGATCGACCAGAACAGAGCAGCGGCCAGAAGGATGCCGAACAGCCGGGCGATAGGCTTGGGAGTTACATGCTCGAACCTGCGCGAGAGAAAGGCGAACGTCATCCGGAACAGGCGAGCGAGTGCAATCAGGATGATGAAAACGAAAAGGGCGATCAGTGCGAGTTTGACCGGTTCGGCAGTCTCCACCGGATCGAGCCCCATCAGGCTGCGCACGGAGTTTTGCCAGCGGGCAGCCTGCCAGAGAAATGCGATCGCTATCCCGGCGCACCCGGCAATTGCCAAAACCTTGGCAACACGCTCGATCTTTGGCGGCAAGGCAGGAAGCTCCAGATAGAGCCAGAGCCAACGTCCAAACACGCCGAGGCCATATCCGGCCGCCAGCGAACAGCCGGACAGCACGCCCTGCAGCACATAGGGCCGGGGAATGAGGCTTGGAGTCAGCGACACCGCAAAGAAAAGGATGCCAATCAGCAAACCCGGTAGCGACAGCGATGCCCACACGCGCAACAGATAGTTTTGCATCTCACCCCTCTGGCTGGATCAACCGCAGTCAACGCGTACGGGCTTATCCCTGCTGCATTTCCCGCCAGAAATCATAGATATCGGCCTCTCCCTCTGGCCGCACCGGAAGATAGGAAAACCTCATCTGCTGATCCGCGAACGGTTTGCGCAGATCGGCATAGAGCGGTGCCGAGGTCAGACCGTAGGGTGCACCGTCTTCATTCGAATAGGCGTAGAAAATGTCGGTGATGCCGGCCAGCCGCATGGCGGCAAGGCACATCGGGCATGGATGGCCGCTGGCATAGACGGAAGCCCCCTTGAGAGTGGCCGAGCCGCGCTTCATGGCCGCAGCACGCACGGCCACCAGTTCGGCATGGGCTGTCGGATCATGCGTTTCCATCACGCCGTTGACACCGGTGGCCAACACTTCCCCATCGAGGACCAGCACGGCGCCAAAGGGCCGTCCGCCCTTGCGGACATTGTCGCGGGCAAGCGCGATGGCCTGGGTCATGAAGCGATCTGCATCCGGCATGGTTTCCTCCTTCAGCCTTTGCACCAGTGGAAACGATCAGGCGGGCGGCGTCAACCGCTGGCAGATGGAGCGGCTGATCAGGTGGAGGCCAGGGCCACGGCAGGCTGCAGACGCGAGGCGTTGTAGGCCGGCAGGTAGCCGAAGATCAGCCCGGTGAGGAAGGCGCTGCCGAAGGCGAGGATGACCGGGCCGGGCGCAAAGCTGACGGCAATGCCGAAAGCCTGCGCCACCGCACCGATGCTCAGCCCCAATCCGACACCGATCAGGCCACCGAGCGCCGAAACCACCAGCGCTTCGACGATGAATTGGGTGAGGATGTCGCGGCCCCTTGCCCCCGTCGCCATGCGGATGCCGATTTCGCGGGTGCGCTCTGTGACGGAGACCAGCATGATGTTCATCACCCCGATGCCGCCGACCAGCAACGAGATGGCAGCGATCGAGCCGAGGAAAACCTTGAGAATGTTAGACGTTTCAGTGAAGGTCTCGCGGATTGCCGCCATGTTGATGATCTGCGTGTCCTCGCGCTTATGACGCTCGTCGAGCAGCGCCTGGATCTGGTCCTGCGTCACATTGATGGCGCTGCCATCCTTCACCTGCACGGTGATGGAGCGGACGTTTCTTGCCCCGAACAGGCGCAGGTTGCCGGTAGACAGCGGCACCAGAACCGTATCGTCCTGATCGTTGCCGCCAGCACTCGCACCCTTTTTCGACATCACGCCGATCACCTGAAAGGGGATATTCTTGATGAGAATATACTGCCCGAGCGGATCGGCACCATCGGGAAACAGCGCGTCGGCAACGGTCCGGCCCAGCACGGCGACGCTCGCATAGGCATCCATATCGGATTTATTGAGGAAGGCGCCGTCCTCGACCGTCCAGGACTTGGCTTCCGGGAATTGCGGCACCGTGCCGTTGACCGTCGTTTGGGTATCGAGATTGCCGGCCCTCACCGTCAAGGTGCTCGACATTTCCGGCACGGCGAAGCTGATATTGGGCAGTTCCAGAATTGCATCGGCATCCGACGGGATCAGCGAGACGATGCTGCCCCCTTCCCCGCCGCGGAAATTCGACATGTTGGGGCGCACGACCAGGAGGTCAGAGCCCATGGCGGCGATACGGCTCAGAACCGAATCCTGCGCTCCCGTGCCGATCGCCAGCATCGCGACAACGGAACTGACGCCGATGACGATGCCCAGCAGAGTGAGGATGGTGCGAAACAGATTGGCCCTGAGCGCCCTAAACGACATGCGCACAGCCTCGGCCACATCGGTGACGATGGCAGCTTTTCCGGCCTTTCGGGCCGCAAGCAGTGGCTTGGCGCGGCCGATACGGCGGACATTGCCGGGAATGCGGTCTGCGACGATCAGGCCGTCGCTGATCTCTATGACGCGATCGGCAGATTCGGCCAGTTCCGGGGCGTGCGTGATGATGATGACGGTATGGCCGTCTTCGTTCATCTGCCGCAGCGTCGCCATCACTTCCTTGCCGCTCTGGCTGTCAAGCGCGCCGGTGGGCTCGTCCGCCAGAATGATCTGGCCGCCGTTCATCAGCGCGCGGGCGATCGACACCCGCTGCTGCTGGCCGCCGGACAGCTGGTTGGGCAGGTGATCGAGCCGGTCGCCGAGCCGCAGCGAACGCAGCAGCATGCTGGCGCGCTCCTCCCGCTCCCGCGAGGGCATGCCGGCATAGATGGCTGGTATCTCGACATTTTCCTGCGCGGTCGCCGTCGGCACCAGATTGTAGCTCTGGAACACGAAGCCGAACAATTGGCGGCGTCGTGCCGCCAGCTCGTCGGCGTTTAGATCCGAAACGTCTTCGCCTTCGAGCAGATATTGGCCGCCGGTTGGCGTGTCGAGACAGCCGAGAATGTTCATCAGCGTCGATTTACCAGAACCGGACGCGCCGACGATGGCGACGAATTCGCCCGGCTGGATATCCAGCGAGACGCCGCGCAGCACCTCGACGGCGACGTCGCCATTGACGAAGGTCTTGCGGATATCCTTGAGCGAAATGAGCGGCGTCATCGGATGCGCCCTCAGAACATCGGCGGCATGCCGCGCCGCGAATTGCCCCGGCCGGACGACGCCTTGTCACCGGACCCCGCGCCGACGACGATCGTGTCTTTTTCGCCAAGGCCCTGCTTGATCTCGACCCGGACGCGATTGCGGATGCCGGTTTCGACCGTGCGGGTTTCATGGGCGCCGGAAGCGGTAACAACAGTCACTTCGCCGGATGTGCCATCCTTGCCAGAATGGACGGCGGCGACCGGCACAGTCAGCACATCCTTCGCCGCCGACTCGACGAAGAAGACCTGCGCCGTCATGTTCATCATCAATGCGCCATCGGGATTGGGCACGTCGAACAGGGCGTAATAGAGCACGACATTGTTTTCGGTGGCCGGCGTCGGTTTGATCTGGCGCAGCGTGCCGGGATAGCGCTTACCAGGCTGGCCGAGCAGCGTGAAATAGGCGTTCATTCCGACCTTGAGCTTGCCGACATCGGCTTCAGACACCTGGGCCTCGACTGTCATGGTCGACAGATTGCCGATGGTGACGATCGTCGGTGCGGTCTGGTTGGAATTGAGCGTCTGGCCTTCCTTGGCGGACGTATTGATGATGGTTCCAGTCAGCGGCGCATAGATCTTGGTGTAGCCAAGGCTGATGCGGGCGTCCTTCAAGGTTGCCTGTTGCTTGCGGACCTGGGCTTTCAATGAATCGACATTGGCCTCGGCTGCGGCCAGTGCCGCGACCGCCTCATCAAGCGCCGACTGGGCGGCACTGTTGCCGGCGACAAGGGCACGCTGGCGGGTCAACGTGGCGCTGGCCAGAACCACCTGCGCCGATTTGTCGAGCATCTGGGCTTGGAGATTGGCAAGCTCGGCTTCCGCAATCTCGATCTGCGTTTCGATCGAGGCGCTATCGATCTCGGCGATCAGCTGACCTTCCTTGACGCTATCGCCAATCTCGACCTTGAGGCTCTTCAGTTGGCCGGACACCTGGGCGCCGACATCGACGTCCTTGATCGGGCTGAGGAGACCGGACGCCGTGACGCTGTTTTCGATATCACCGCGCACCGGCATTTCCGTGACGACGGCCTCGGCGGCTTCCTGCTTGCCGTAGACCGACCAGCCGTACCAGCCGGCAGCGGCAACAAGCACTACCGGAAGGATCACCCAACGCTTGCGTGTGCGCCCACGCTTGCTGCGGGCCGGAAGCGGCTGGACAGCGGCGGCGTCCTCTTCTTCAAGCTGAGGGGCAACTTTCCGGGTGGCATCCGCCATTCACGTCTCTTTCGAATTCAATCGGGCGTTGGGTCGCCATTCCCGCGACAGGTAGAGTGAAACTACGCCATAATGAAGTCCAACGGCATGAAATCTCTGTAATCTTTCCCGATTTTCGTTTCGCAATGTTTCCGCAGCATAGGCAAGCAAACACACGGCCGCACGAAAAAACCGGCAGATTGAACCGCCGGTTGTCATCGCGACCTTTTTTTATCGAGGCAATGGGATCAGTCGCAGACCCGGATGCGCTTGACGACCAGATTGCCGTAATCATCGTATTTGCGGATCTTCTTGATCCAGCAAGTGGGCTCGTAATAGGTCTTCTTGTAATAATGGCGCCTTTGCGGCTGGCTGTAACCACCACCAAAATAACCGTCATTGTAACCGCCATAATAGCCACCCGCCTGCGACGGCGCGGCAAAGGAAAGGGCTGCAAATGTGGCAATGGCGGAAGCGATGATCAAGTTACGCATGGTGGTCTTTCCTCCGGGCTGGATGAGCCAGCCTCATCCTTGAGAAAGACAATCCCACAATGAAAACAACGCGACAGTTCCCGATGGAACAGGGTTGGCGCGCTGATGCGTTCGCCCCCGCGTTCAAGAACGCAGAAACTTTGTAGAGCTGCGAATAGACCCGTGTCGGCGGCTAGAAGAGCTTCCAGGCGACGACAACCAGCGTAATCGCAATCACCCAGAGCGCCGCGCGGCCGGACCGGCTGTGACGCGCCTCGGAACGGCCGATGGCCTCGGCAGTTTGCTCGTCGAAACGCAGCCCGTTTTCGGCCATGGATGTCAGGTCGCGCGAAAACTTTTCCGTCTTGGCGGCGATCTCGGGGGCTGCCTCGGCAAGGCGCAGGGCGGCGTGCAGCCCCTCCTTGACGTCTCCGAGAATGCGCTTGGGGCCGAGATTGTCACGGATCCAGGCGCCGACCACCGGCTCTGACGCTTTCCACATATTGAAGCGCGGATTGAGCGTACGGGCGACGCCTTCGACGACGACCATGGTCTTTTGCAGCATCACCAGCTCGGGCCGCGTCTCCATGTCGAACAGGTGGGTGACTTCGAACAACAGCGTCAGCAGTTTGGCCATCGAAATGGTCTCAGCCGGCTGACCATGGATCGGTTCGCCGATGGCGCGGATCGCCTGGGCGAAGCTCGCGACATTGTGGTGAGACGGCACGTAGCCTGCCTCGAAATGCACATCGGCGACGCGACGGTAATCGCGGGTGATGAAGCCATAGAGGATTTCGGCAAGGAAGCGGCGCTCCTTCTTGCCGAGCCGGCCGACAATGCCGAAATCAACGGCGACAATCATGCCCTGCGGATCGACGAACAGGTTTCCCTGGTGCATGTCGGCATGAAAGAAGCCGTCGCGCAGCGTATGGCGCAGGAAGGACTGGATCAGCGTATCTGCAAGCGCATCGAGATCGTGGCCAGCTGAGCGCAGGCCCTCGACATCCGACATCTTGGTGCCGTCGATCCACTCCATCGTCACGACGTCGCGGCCGGTGCGTTCCCAATCGACCTTCGGCACCCGGAAGCCCGGATCATCGGCGGCGTTTTCGCCAAGTTCCGACAGGGCGGCGGCCTCAAGGCGAAGGTCCATCTCGATCTTGGTGGTCTGCTCCAGCGTCTTCGTCACCTCGACCGGCCGCAGGCGGCGGGTATGCGGCAGGAAGCGCTCCTGCAGGCCGGCGACGAGGAACATCGCTTCCAGGTCATGGGCAAACCGTTGGCGCACACCAGGGCGGATGACCTTGACCGCGACCTTCCGTTCGACGCCATCCTTCAGCACTGTGGCCGGATGAACCTGCGCAATCGAGGCGGCGGCAATCGGATCGCCAAATTGGGTATAGAGTTCGGCGACCGGACGGCCGAGCGAGGCCTCGACGGCGGCACGCGCCTCCTCCACCGGAAACGTCGCCATGCGATCCTGCAGGAAGGACAGGTCTTCAGCAAATTCGGCACCGACGACATCAGGACGGGTGGCGAGAAACTGGCCGATCTTCACATAGGAGGGACCAAGCCGCTCGATCGCCCGGGCCAACCGGTCGCTGCGATCCTCCTGTTTGGCACGCCGCCGTGCGAAGAGGCCTGCGAAAGACTGCGCGGCCTTCGGCAGCGCCGGCAGGTCCTCCGACGGCAGCGCCGAGACGACACCTTCGCGCACCAGCACCCAGCCGATGCGGATAAGGCGGAGGTAGGCTCCGGGTGTACTCATAGCGGCCTGCCGCCGCGCCGGGGCAGCCCCTCAGAGCGCTTCACAAGAATGGATATCATGCGTCAGATCTTCCAGCCGGAATGCAGCGCGGCAATGCCGGCGGTATAATTGGTGTAGGTGACACGCGCAAAACCGGCCGTGGTGATCATGGCGGCGAAATCGCGCTGGTTGGGGAATTTCCGGATCGATTCCACCAGATACTGGTAGGGTTCGGCCTCGCCGGTGATCATCTGGCCGAATTTCGGGATCGCGTTGAACGACCAGGCATCATAGACCTTGTCGAGCAGCGGCATTTCGACTTCGGAAAACTCCAGAACCAGCAGGCGGCCGCCACGCTTCAACACGCGGTAGGCTTCCGATAGCGCCACGTCGATGCGCGGCACGTTGCGGATGCCGAAGGCAATCGTATAGGCGTCGAAGGAATTGGCTTCGAACGGCAGTTCCTCGGCATTGGCTTCGACGAACGTCAGATTCGGCGACAGGCCCTTCTTTTCGGCGCGCTCGGCGCCGACGCCGAGCATCGAGCCGTTGATGTCGAGCACGGTCGCATGCGCCTTGCGATCGGATGCCTCAACGATGCGGAAAGCGATATCGCCGGTGCCGCCGGCAACGTCGAGGACCTTGTAATCCTCGGAGCGGCGCGGATTGAGCGAGGCGATCATCGCATCCTTCCAGGCCCGGTGCAGGCCCATGGACATGACGTCGTTCATGATATCGTAGCGCTTGGCGACCTTGTGAAAGACATCGTTGACGAGTGCCTGTTTTTCGCCCTGCCCAACCTGGCGAAACCCGTAGGAGGTTTCCATGCCGCCATCGGCAGAGGTGCGCTCACCAGTCATCAAGGCCTACTCCATTCAATCGCTGTTTTGCCGACCATAGCGAATTCGCTTCATCCACGCTATCTCTGCGGCAGATAGCGGCCTGCGGCATTCGCGCCCGTGGCGGCCTGCTATAGGATATGTGCGCTGGGAATGGAATTGCCAAATGATCCCGGTCAATTGGCGCATGGTAAGGAGACGAGATGCCGGAACTTCCCGAGGTGGAAACAGTCAGGCGGGGCCTGACACCCGCAATGGAGGGCGCGCTTCTGGTGCGAGCCGAGTTGCGACGTCCGGACCTGCGCTTTCCCTTCCCGGCCGATTTTTCAAGCCTGGTATCCGGTCAACGCATCCTGTCGCTCGGGCGGCGGGCGAAGTATCTTCTGATCGATCTTGAGGACGGCAACGTGATTATTGCTCATCTCGGCATGTCCGGCTCCTTCCGGGTGGAAGACGGCGCAGTGCCCGAGACGCCCGGCGATTTTCATCATCCGCGCGGCAAGAGCGAAAAGCACGATCACGTCATTTTCCATCTGGAGGGCATAAACGGCCCTGCCCGCGTCATCTATAATGACCCGCGCCGTTTCGGCTTCATGGATCTTGCCCGGCGCGACGTGCTGGCGAGCCACGCCTTCTTCCGCGATCTCGGCGAGGAGCCGACCGGCAACGTGCTTGACGCCGTCTATCTGGCCGCACGCTTTGCCGGCAAGGCGCAACCGCTGAAATCGGCATTGCTCGACCAGAAGAATATTGCTGGTCTCGGCAATATCTATGTCTGCGAGGCGCTGTGGCGCTCCGGCCTGTCGCCGCTGCGGGCCGCGGGCACACTGGTGGATGCGAAGGGAAAGCCGAAAGCGGCGCTTGTGCTCCTGACCGAGGCGATCCGGACCGTCATTGCCGATGCTATCGCCGCTGGCGGATCATCGTTGCGCGACCATATCCAGACAGACGGCACGCTGGGTTACTTCCAGCATTCGTTCTCTGTCTACGACCGCGAAGGCGAGCCTTGCCGGACGCCGGGATGCGGCGGCACGGTTGCCCGCGTCGTCCAGGCCGGGCGGTCGACCTTCTATTGCCCGAAATGCCAGAGATAGCGCGGCTGGCGGAGGAACCGGGTCCGCCGCGTTTTCGAAAATAGCGCGTTGACGAGAGGCCTGTTTAAGGCTATATGCCGCCCACAGTTTGGAAAGCCGCTCCAAGGTTTTCCGATATTGCTCCCTACTTGCTTGGACGACAGGTCGCAGTGACCCGGCACGGCGGTAGAGAGTTTTTGTCAGATTTCGAAGAGAGACACCAAATGGCCAATACAACTTCGGCGAAAAAAGCGACCCGCAAGATCGCCCGCCGCACGGAAGTCAACAAGTCCCGCCGTTCGCGCGTTCGCGGCTTCATCCGCAAGGTCGAAGAAGCCATCGCTTCGGGCGACCAGGTTCTCGCCCAGGCTGCCCTGAAGGCAGCTCAGCCGGAACTGATGCGCGCCGCCACCAAGGGCGTGCTGCATGCCAACACGGCATCGCGCAAAGTTTCGCGTCTTGCGAACCGCGTAAAGTCGCTTTCGGCTTAAGCCGGCTTATTAAAATATCGTCAATGATTTAGCCCGGTCCATGACCGGGCTTTTCAGATTCAGACTTCCAGCACGTTGATGGTTAATCCTTGTGCAACTTATTGTGTCGCCGCAATGACAGAATTTTTTAAATAAAATCAAACGCTTGTGGGAGGAGGTTCAGACTCACCCACCTCCTGGCGGTGCCTTTCGGGGCTCAAAACGAGTCAACAAATTTTTTATTTTTTTTGTTTTTCGCCAGCTAAATTCCCAGCCAAAATTCAAAGCCCTTGATTCAAAAGCGATTCTCTTCCGCCAAGGCCGCGTCCATGCAGGACACGCTATGAGAGTCAACGGCCGACCCTTCCCGAGTGTTAAAATTCGCGATTGATCTTGTGCCACGATCCTGCCTAAATGCCTCCACAGAAGGCACGGGATATACCTGTGGACAAGATGAAGAGGCAGCCTCTCAACAGGCGGCGCAAATTCACTTAATCCTTTTGTAACGGGGTGGTTCCACAACGTTCCATCAATCAGAACAGGGCGATTTCAGCTGTGCAATATGTTTGCCCGGAATGACACTACGCGACCTCTGGTTGTGGACGGCTGAGACCGCTCGATACGCCTGACAATGCACATTGTGGCTTTTGCCACGCGGTGCGTGAATGGCGGCCTATATGCGGATGAGGACGCATTGTCGGCAAACTGGCCTGCCCTTCTTTTAACGAGGGTCGGGAAGGCCGGTCGGAAACGGACGGACCGGAAAGGACACGAGGCCTAACCGGACCGGAATGAATGGTGCAAGCGGGACATGCGTTTGGCGATACCAAGCGGATTTTGCACAAAACCGGGCCATGAGAGGAGGATGAGGGTTCCTCTTACGGTACGGAGAGCGTTTGAATTGGGCGGCATGCCTTTGAAAAAGGGCCGCTCGAAACAGACATAAAGGCTGACGCCGGCAGCAATGTCGGCGTCGCGAAATAATATTGGAAGGCGGCAATATGCTTGGTAATTCAGTGACAGCGGCGATTGTATTCGAAAACGGGGAGAATGCGCGTCAGATCGCGGTGAAACAGTCCGACGGTACCAACGGCGAAAAGGGCGACATGATGCAGAGCGCACTTTTCGAGCGGGTCAGCGCGCGCTTGAAAGCCCAGGTCGGCCCTGATGTATTTGCCAGCTGGTTTGGCCGCTTGAAGCTTCAATCGGTTTCCAAGAGCGTCGTGCGGCTGTCCGTTCCGACGACTTTTCTGAAGTCCTGGATCAACAACCGTTACCTCGACCTGATTACCACTATCTTCCAGCAGGAAGACGCCGAGATCCTGAAGGTCGAGATTGTCGTCCGCAGCGCGACGCGCAGCGCCCGCCCAGGCCCTCACGACGATGCGCCGCAGGCAAGCCAGAGCGATGCAGCCGCACCTGTCTCTTCCCGCCGTTCAGCGCCGCAGACACTCGGCCAGCATGCCGCCGCGACCCTCGGTAACCTGCAGAAGCAGCAGCCGGCCGCAGGTCCCCTGTTCGGCTCGCCGCTGGATTCACGCTACACATTCGAGAGCTTCGTCGAAGGTTCCTCGAACCGCGTCGCTCTTGCCGCCGCAAAGACGATTGCCGAAGCCGGCGCCGGCGCGGTGCGCTTCAACCCGCTGTTCATTCATTCGACGGTCGGCCTTGGCAAGACGCACCTGCTGCAGGCAATCGCCACCGCCGCGATCCAGAGCACACGTGCACCCCGCGTCGTCTATCTGACGGCGGAATATTTCATGTGGCGTTTCGCAACGGCCATCCGCGACAATGATGCGCTGTCCTTGAAGGAAACGCTGCGCAACATCGATCTTCTGGTCATCGACGACATGCAGTTCCTGCAGGGTAAGTCGATCCAGCACGAATTCTGCCATCTTCTCAACATGCTGCTCGATAGCGCCAAGCAGGTCGTCGTTGCCGCCGACCGCGCCCCCTGGGAACTGGAATCGCTCGATCCGCGGGTCCGCTCGCGCTTGCAGGGCGGCGTCGCCATCGAGATGGACGGCCCGGATTACGAGATGCGCCTCGAAATCCTCAAGCGCCGCCTCGAGGTCGCCCGCCTGGACGATACATCCCTCGACATTCCCGCCAACATTCTCAGCCATGTCGCGCGCAACATCACCGCAAGCGGCCGCGAGCTGGAAGGTGCCTTCAACCAGTTGCTCTTCCGTCTCTCGTTCGAGCCGACGCTGTCGATCGAGCGCGTCGATGAACTGCTCGGCCATCTGGTCAATGCCGGCGAGCCGCGCCGGGTCCGCATCGAAGACATCCAGCGCGTCGTGGCCAAGCACTACAACGTCTCGCGTCAGGAACTGGTGTCCAACCGCCGCACCCGCGTCATCGTCAAGCCGCGCCAGATTGCCATGTATCTGGCAAAGACCCTGACCCCCCGTTCCTTCCCCGAAATCGGCCGCCGTTTTGGCGGACGCGATCACACCACGGTTTTGCACGCCGTGCGCAAGATCGAGGACTTGATCACCGGCGACACCAAGCTGTCGCACGAGATCGAGCTGTTGAAGCGGCTGATCAACGAATAGGCTATTCGCTTCGGATCTATTGATTGAAACATGGCCCTGGTCCGGACGGACAGGGGCCATGCTCATATCAAGCTGTGTCCAATGATCACTTCTTGCCGTTGGCGATCAAATGATACAGTGCTCGGATAGCCTGCGCCTCGCCGCCGAGGGGCGAATGCGGACGCTCCGCCGGCGCCCAGCCGAAAATGTCGAAATGCGCCCAGCTCTTGGCATTGGTGACGAAACGCTTGAGAAACAAGGCTGCCGTGATCGAGCCCGCCATGCCGCCTGAGGGCGCGTTGGTCAGGTCGGCGATACGGGCCGAGATATCCTTCTCATAGCCCTTGTAGAGCGGCATGCGCCACATCGGATCATCGACCGTCAGGCTGGATTCCGTCAGGTCGTGGGCCAGGTCCTCGTCATCGGTGTAGAACGGCGGCAGGTCCGGGCCAAGGGCTACCCGGGCAGCACCCGTCAGCGTCGCCATGTCGATCAGCAGGTCGGTTTCTTCCTCGTCTGCGTAAGCGAGCGCATCCGCAAGGATCAACCGGCCCTCTGCATCGGTGTTGTCGATCTGCACCGTCAGGCCCTTGCGGCTACGGTAGATATCACCCGGGCGGAACGCATTGGCAGAGATCGAATTCTCGACCACCGGCACCAGCACGCGCAGATCGACCTTCAGCTTGGCGTCCATGATCATCAGGGCGAGCCCCATGACATTGGCAGCGCCCCCCATATCCTTCTTCATCAACAGCATCGAAGCCGCAGGCTTGATATCGAGGCCACCGGTGTCAAAGCAGACGCCCTTGCCGACCAGCGTCACCTTTCGGTGACCTTTCTTGCCCCAGCGCATTTCAAGCAGCCGCGGCGCCTCGGCGCTGGCGCGGCCGACCGTGTGGATCAGCGGAAAATTCTGCTTCAGCAGATCGTCGCCGGAAACGACGGAGACCTTGGCCTTATAATGATCTCCCAGCGCCCGGAAGGCTTCTTCCAGCGCATTCGGCCCCATGTCATTGGTCGGCATATTGATGAGGTCGCGGGCAAGGAAGACGCCTGCAAGCTGCCGCTTGATATCGGCGGCATCGGCATCGGCCGGGATCATCAAGGTGGGGGCTTCCTTGACCGCCGCCTTATAGCGGTCGAAGCTGTAGGAGCCGAGACCGTAACCCAAGGCTAACCTGTTTGCCGTCAGCGGCGCGGTCTCGATATGCCATTTTCCGGCCGGCAATGTCCGCGCCAGCTTACCCGTCAGGAACGGTGCTTCAGACGGATTGGTACCAAGCCCGAACAGCGCGCCCCCGAGATGACCATCCTCGGACGGGATCAGGAGGACAGCGCCGGGTTCTGCCTTGAAGCCTGCCTTGCGGGCCCAGTCGAGCGCGATTGGATCAATGGCGCCGATATCGATATGGGCAGGCGTGACCGCGAAAATCGGCAGGGTCTTGCCACCGCTTGTGTTGAACGGCGACGAGCGGTCGATGAATTGATAGGAGGCCATGGAAATCCTTCGGAAGGAACGGTGTAGAATCACTGGATTAACGCTCTGTTAGGGTTAACAGATTATTGCTGGAGTGAAGATTGCGCCGATATGTTGGGGATTTTGTCCGGTGCTTGGTAAAATGCTGAGGGCATTGGCGATGAATTCACACCGGCAGACGTCTTTTTCGAGCAGCCGTTTCCTGCAGGGAACCGCAATAGTCATCCTCGCAGTGACGCTGGCGAGTTGTGGTACGCAGAAAAAGGAACTGACGACAGGCTCCATCCCCTCCGCCAACTTTTCAAAACCCGTGCAATCGATGAACGCAACCGAACTTTCGGCCGCAGCCGAAAGCATCGGCAAGGCTTACGAGCGCAATCCGAAGGATCGCACGGCCGGTTTGAACTATGCCAATATGCTGCGTATGACCGGCCGCAACAACCAGGCGCTGGCTGTCATGCAGCAGGTGGCTATCAATTTCCCGACCGACCGCGAAGTCCTTGCCGCCTATGGAAAATCTCAGGCAGCCGCCGGCCAGCTTGAGCAGGCTTTGAACACGATAACCCGCGCCCAGACCCCTGACCGCCCGGATTGGAAGCTGAAATCGGCCGAGGGCGCCATCCTCGACCAGCTCGGCCGGGCCGGCGAGGCACGCCAGCGTTATCGCGAGGCGCTCGACATCCAGCCGAACGAACCGACGGTTCTGTCCAATCTCGGCATGTCCTATCTGCTGAACAAGGACTTGAAGACCGCCGAAACCTATCTGAAGTCAGCGGTTAGCCAGCCCGGCGCCGACAGTAGCGTTCGCCAGAACCTCGCGCTTGCCGTCGGTCTGCAGGGACGCTTCGCCGAGGCAGAGCAGATTGCCCGCCAGGAGCTTTCGCCTGATCAGGCCGAAGCCAATGTCAAATATCTGCGCTCGATCATGTCGCAGCAGAACGCATGGCAAAAGCTCGCCAAGGACGACAAGGGCACAAACTAGGCCCAAACCGGACTTTGCCTTTCGGCAAAACAGCAGACACGTCTCAACCGCGCAGAATCAAAAATTCCTGAGGGGGCCGGGTGTTCAAAACACCGGGGCTCACGACGCTATTGGCTCAACTCAAATGGATGGAATGAAAAAGCCGCGCTAGGAGAGAAGCCGCGCGGCGATCGCCCATCGTGTCTGGAACCAGATCAGAACTTGTCGGAAACCTGGATGCCCGCCGGGCCGAGGATGACGGCGATAAGGACGGGCAGAAAGAACAGAATCATCGGCACGGTGAGCTTCGGCGGCAGGGCTGCCGCCTTCTTTTCCGCCTCGTTCATGCGCTGGTCACGGCTTTCCTGGGCCAGAACACGCAGGGCCTGAGCAACCGGCGTACCGTACCGATCGGCCTGGATCAGGGCCTGAACCACTGATTTTACGTCGTCGAGCCCTGTCCGGATACCGAGATTCTCCAGCGCGATGCGCCGATCTGGCAGAAATGACAGCTCTGCCGTGGTGAGAACCAGCTCTTCCGCAAGAGGAGCTGACTGGTCGGCAATTTCATCGGCGACGCGCCGCATGGCAAGTTCCATCGAAACGCCGGATTCCACGCAGATCAGCAGCAGATCGAGTGCATTCGGCCACGCCCTGCGGATCGACTGCTGACGCTTGGATACGGCGTTGGAAATAAAAATATTCGGGGCATAAAAGCCGAGATAAGCACTCCCGATAACCGCTAAAACCCGCATCATGAATGGTTTTTCAGCGAGGTAACCCAGAAAGAAAATATAGAAGGCGCCCACAGCAAGAAACAGGAAGGGCAGACAAAAGCGGGCCACGAGAAACATGTTGAGCGCGTTTTGCGAGCGGTATCCAGCCGATTTCAGCCGGTTGACCGTGTTTTCATCGACAAGCGCTTTACGAAGGTTCAGCCGCTCGACGACTTGCCGCACGGACGTATTGTTCTGGGCCCTCAGCGAAGCCTTGCCGCCGCTGATCTCGGCATTCAGGCGCACGCGCTCGCGCGCCCGGATTGCATCGCGCTCGGTCGCGACAGACTTCATCCGCTTTTCCAGATTGCCCCGCTCCAGGAATGGAACTGCGAGCGAGTAGAATGTCGCCAGGACCGCGACCGCCACCAGAAAAGCGACGATAACATTCGGATTTGTCAGGGTACTGATCATGTCCTCGCTCATGCCGGACCCTTTCCTAAATGTCGAAGTTGATCATGTTGCGCATCACCCAGATGCCGATGGACATCCACACCCCTGAAACTGCCATGATCAGATGGCCGCGCGGATCCGTGAACAGGATCATCATGTAATCCGGCGAGGTTGTGTAAACCAGGAACGCAACAATGAATGGCAACGCGCCGATAATGCAGGCCGAAGCTTTGGCTTCCATGGACAGCGCCTGAACCTTGGCCTTCATTTTCTTGCGTTCACGCAATACCTTGGACAGGTTGCCAAGCGCCTCGGAGAGATTGCCGCCAGCCTGCGCCTGGATGGCGAT
Organism: Hyphomicrobiales bacterium; assembly: GCA_900472175.1. Lineage (GTDB taxonomy): Bacteria > Pseudomonadota > Alphaproteobacteria > Rhizobiales > Rhizobiaceae > Pararhizobium. The sequence goes on from UCHD01000017.1 coordinate 168,040, forward strand.
GACAATGGCGAAGAAATTGACCTCGGGCAACGGCATGGTGTTGATCATTCGCGCGCAGGCTTCCGGAATATTCAGGCCGACCTGCTGCGCCTCGATGATGCGCTTGAACTCTGTCTTGACCGGCTCCATGCCATCGCTGGCAATCAGCCGGACGGCATCATTCAGTGGCAGGCCGGATTTGATCGAGCGCACCATGATATCGAGTGCATTCGGAAATTCATTGAGGAATGCCTTGGCGCGGCGATTGATCATGAAGCCGAGGAACCAGCGCGGGAAGCCAGCGCTACCGATAAGAAAAATCCCGGCGATGACCGGCAGTTTCATCCCGGCAACCAGTGCCAGCAAGCTGATCACAGCACCGAAAACCACACTGGCGACATAGAATTGCGAGATCGAAATCTTGAAGCCGGCCTGAACCAGCCGGACCTTCATGCTCGGCTTTGCCTTGGCCGATTTTTCCTGTTGCTTCTTCTCAAGGTCCTTCAGCGAATCCTGGACGGATTTTCGCCGTTTGGACATTTCAGTCATGCGGTCACGCGCAGCCTTGACCTCAACCCTATCGGTTTCGGCTGATTTAACCTTGCGGACGCGGCTCTCAGCCTTCTTTTCAGTCTCGATGCGCGTGAACAGAACGCCATAGGCAAGACCGGCCGTCGAAAGCGCGACGAGACCAACGATCGCCAGAATGGTGATGTCTATTCCGAACATGAAGACCCTCAGTCCTTTTCCATCGCATCGAGCGTTGCGGCCAGCCGTTTGTCCTCGTTAAAGTAGCGGGCGCGATCCCAAAAATGCGGACGGCCGATACCTGTCGATTTGTGCCGGCCGATAATCCTGCCATTGGCGTCTTCACCTTCCAGCTCGTAACGCATCAGGTCCTGCGTGATGATGACGTCGCCTTCCATGCCGATCACCTCGGTGACGTGGGTGATGCGCCTTGAACCATCGCGCAGGCGAGCTGCCTGGATAATCACATCGACGGAACCGGCGATGATCTCGCGCACCGTCTTTGCCGGAAGGGTGTAACCGCCCATAGCGATCATCGATTCCATACGGCTCAGGCATTCGCGCGGTGTGTTGGCATGGATGGTGCCCATCGACCCGTCGTGACCAGTGTTCATCGCCTGCAACAGGTCGAAGACTTCCGGTCCACGGACTTCGCCGACGATGATGCGTTCGGGCCGCATACGCAGGCAGTTCTTGATGAGATCGCGCATGGTGATCTCGCCCTCGCCTTCAATGTTCGGCGGGCGGGTTTCGAGACGAACCACATGCGGCTGCTGCAGCTGCAGTTCCGCGGTGTCTTCGCAGGTGATGACGCGTTCTTCGAGATCGATATAGCCGGTCAGGCAATTCAGCAATGTTGTCTTGCCCGAACCGGTACCGCCGGAGATGACGACATTGCAACGGACACGGCCGATGATCTGGAGAAGGACAGCCCCTTCCGGCGTGATGGCACCGAACTTGACCAGCTGGTCGAGCTTCAGCTTGTCCTTCTTGAATTTACGAATGGTCAGCGCCGTACCGTCGATGGCAAGCGGCGGGGCAATAACGTTGACACGGCTGCCATCGGGAAGACGAGCGTCGCAGATCGGTGATGATTCATCGACACGGCGGCCGACCTGGGAAACAATACGCTGGCAGATCGACAGGAGCTGGGCATTGTCGCGGAACCGCACTTCCGATTCCAATGTCTTGCCGTTGACTTCGATGAAGGTCTGGCCCGCACCGTTGACCATGATATCGGCGATATCATCGCGGGCGAGAAGCGGCTCAAGCGGGCCATACCCAAGCACGTCGTTGCAGATATCCTCGAGCAATTCTTCCTGCTCGGAGATCGACATCGCGAAATTCTTGATCGTGATGATGTCGTTGACGATATCGCGAATTTCTTCGCGCGCGCTTTCATTGTCCAGCTTGGCGAGTTGCGACAGGTCGATCGTGTCGATCAGAGCCGAAAATACCTGCGACTTGGTATCGTAGTAATCCTCGGTGCGGGCAGCCTTCTTGCGGACAGGCGGAGGGGATGGCTGCACCCGGGTGACAGGGATCGCTTCGCGAACAGGTTCGGCAAGCACCGGCGTATGCGGGCGCTCGGCAACCGCCACGGACGCAGCCGGTTGCGGGGCGGGGCTGATGGATCCACCCTTTCCGAAGCCGTCGTTTCCTCGTTTACCAAACATGCGCTCAATCCGGTTTCCGTTTGACTGTCAGTTACTTGCGCCCAAGCATGCCGAGGACTTTGCCAAGGCCGCCCTTCTTGGCCTTCTTGGCTGTTGCCCGGCCGGTCAGCAGATGGGAAAGCTGCGAGAAAGTTTCGGCTGTCGGCGCTTTCTTGTCGATCTCGGCGATCATCCGGCCGCTATTGGCAGCATTCCCGAACAGGACGACATCGAATGGAATGATGGCGACCGGCTCGACCTCAAGGGAATCGCAGAAATCACTGGGCGATATTTCGGGCCGTTTCGGCAGTCCGACCTGATTGAGCACCAGATGGGGCATCTTGTCATTCGGCCGGATTTTCTTCAGCGAATCGAACAGGTTCTTGGCGTTGCGCAGGTTGGCCAGATCCGGCACTGCCGTAATCACCACCTCGTCGGCCTCCGCCAGCACTGTGCGGGTCCAGTCGGACCATTGATGCGGCACATCGAGCACCGAGACAGGAGCATTGCGCAACAGGATTTCCATCAGCGGCTGGAAGGCGGCCGCATCGAAGTCATAGGGCCGATCGAGCATCGATGGCGCTGCGAGCAGTGACAGGCGCTCGGAGCATTTCGTCAAAAGCCGGTCAAGAAACACCTCATCGAGCCGCTCCGGGGAAAAAACTGCCTCGGAAATGCCCTGTGGCGGGTCCTGGTCGAAATTGATGTTGGCCGTGCCGTAAGGGAGATCGAGATCGGCCAGCACCACTTCGGTCGAAAACAGGTTGGAAATACCCCAGGCACAGTTGTGCGCCAGCGTCGACGAACCGACGCCGCCCTTAGCGCCGATGAAGGCGATGCTGCGCCCGAGCGGCTCGGCCTCCGGATCGACAAAGATCGCCGCGATGGAACCAAGCACATCGGACATGGCGACCGGCGAAACCATATATTCGGAAATGCCGTTGCGGATCAGGTCGCGATAGAGCGGGATATCGTTGTAGCGGCCGATGATGATGACTTTGGTGCTGGGGTCGCAGACGGCAGCCAAAGGTGCCAGCTCCTGCATCAGCGAGCGCGGTTCCGTCGATGTTTCAATGATGATCAGGTTTGGCGTCGGCGTCGAGGAGAACATGTTGGCGGCAGCGGCAATCGAACCGCTGTTGATCCTGAACGTGACCTTGCTCATGCGCCGGTCCTGACCGCAGCGCTCCATCACACGCTGCACGGCCTCGGTTTCGCAGAAGGCGTGGACCGAAATGCGCGGAAGTGGCCGCAGATGATCGACGTCGCTCGGGCGGACGGCGTCGGAAAAGCCATCCGGTTCACCCGACGCGGTCTCAATCTTGTAGTCAATCGTGCTCATTGTTCTATCCCGTCAAACCGGCCGGACCCGTCAGTTGAAATTGATCGTGGTGCCAGGATCGTCACCGCCAGAGTCAATCCCGCGGTAGTCACTGATCACCTTACCGCGCTGGACGGCATCGATCGGCGACATCGCGCGCGGCCCGAGCAGATCCAACGGATTGGCAATTTGCGCAGCAAGGTTCGCCTGGCTGGAGCAGCCGAAATTTTCGTAATTCTTGTTCTCGATCGTATTGGAGACCAGATCCTTCGGCCAGTTACCGCAAGGGGCGGTCTTTGCGGTAATCGCCGTGTAGCTCAGCCGCACCGGCGCTGCATCGCCATAGGGATCCGCCTGATAGGTGACCTCGACCAACCGGTTCGCCGGAATCCCGGCTCCGACGAGGGCGCCACGGATTTCCTTGCGCAATGCAGATGCGGCGCTGGCATTGGCGGACCCGCGCGGCAGCAAAATCTGAACCGTGCCGGTCGCGGAATTGGTGTAGCTCTGCGCGAAGCCGCGGATGACGTCGCGCGCACCCTTGGTCAAGTGCCTATCGCTGGACCCAACCGGAACATCGATGGCATGTTCGGCTTCGGCGATCACGATCGGGTGGCGTGTCCGGTAATCATCGGGCAACGCGCCCGTTGACATATTGTCCCTCGCACATCCGGCAAGGCTTGTCCCGGCGACCAGCAAGACGCCGATCGCCAATAGGCGCGCAAGACGGACCGGACCTGCAAAAGTGTTTGGCCGCATGATCGTGTGCCTTTTCATCTCGCGGTTGAGGATGATGTGAGTTGTCATGTCCCCTCCCGCCTATTTGTAAATGAAGCCGACATTGCCGTGATACTGCCCGGTGGGGGCGGCTTGACGGGTGCCGTAGATACGATTGACTTCGCCGAGAAAAGCACTGGACAGGTCGTCCGTCGGATTGAAATTGTCATCCGGACGCGACAGGTCACCGCGCGCAACCGGCTGAACCAGGTAAGGCGTTGCGATGATGACCAGCTCAGTCTCGTTGCGCACAAAATCCTTCGAACGGAACAGCATGCCGAAGACCGGGATTTTCGAGACACCGGGAAGGCCGGACATGGCTTGGCGGATATCGTCCTGGACAAGACCACCGATCACGATGGAGCCACCGGAGGGCAACTCGACGCTGGTTGATGCCTTGCGGCGGCGGATTGACATATAGGTCTGGCCGGGAACGTTTACCGCATTACCATTGACAACGGATCCTTCGAACGTTGGCTCCGAAACCTCGGTTGCAATCTCCAGACTAATGCGGCCCGGGCCAAGAACAACCGGGGTAAAATCCAGTCCGATCCCATATTCGACGGTTTCAACGGTTCGTTTCAGAACACCCTTCTCGTCGATTTCCTGTTCGGATGGCAGACGGTATTCACCGCCGACGGAGAAGCTCGCCTTCTTGCCGGAAATCGCTGTCAGGCTCGGCTCTGCCAGCGTCCGCATCACACCGGCCTGCTCCATTGCATTGAAATAGCTGGTAAAGCCCATCGAGCCAGAACCGATGGCGCCACTAATCTGCGATGCAAACGCATTGACAGCGTTGCCAAGATTGGCCGGGTTGCGGAAGGTGATACCATTACCGCTGGTCGAGCTCTTGATCGAGCCACTGAAGCCGAGCTGCTTGAGAACCTGGCGCGAAACCTCGGCTACAGTGACCTTGAGCATCACCTGATCTTCGCCGTCAATCCTCAGAAGATTGACGATCTGCGAAACCTGGCGGCGCTCGGCAAAGATATCAGCATCGCCGTTGTTGCCCTGTGCAGTGATATTGCGGGTTGTGGCTTCACCGCCTTTGATGAAGGCGCTGGCAAGTTCTTCGACGCGGGTCGAGTCAAGCGGTGTACGCACTGTTCCCGTCAGCACGATGTTGTCCGAGATGATTTCGACCTTGATGTCGGAATCGGGCAGGAAACGGCGGAGATTGGTCTCAAGGCCGGAAATATCGCGCTCGATCTCCAGATCGAGACTGACGATTTCCTCACCACCGGGGCCGAAGACGAAAATGTTTGTCTGGCCGACCATTTTTCCGAACAGATAGATGCGGCGCGAGGTACGCGTCACGGCATCCGCCAGCATCGGATCGGCGACGAGGATGTCGTGCGCATCGGTGGGCAGATCGATGACGACGGCCTTGTTCAGCCCCAGTTTGATGGTTTTCTTGACACCGGGTCCGCTATCGACGATGCGCACCAGCGACTGAGAAGCCGCTTCTGCAACGAATGTTCCGGCCGGCAGGCCCGAAAACGCCAAACAAAAGGCCAGCCCACCTGCGACCGAGCTTCGAAATTTGTTTCCGATCCGCTTCACGTTCCGCTCCCGCTCACACATCATTTCGCTTGATTCATGGATGAGCTGTCATCGCTCTTGACGATAGAGCCCGATTTGATCACCTGGATGGACGGACGCCCATCGCCGCTCAGCAAATAGTCTGCCCCGATCGTATCCGGCTCTTGTGCATCCGCGACGCTGCGCAGCACCAGTGACAGCCGTTCCGCCATCTGCTGGGCCACTGTCATGACCTTCGACTGATCCGGTGTCAGCTCCAGCGTGGCCGTCGTTCCAACCACCGACTTCGAGCCATCTTCCTTTTCCTCGACCTGCTGGTCGATGGCGAGAACGCGGACATTGCTGAGAACGGTTTCCGTCAGGAAATTGTCCTGGTCCTTGCGAACCATAATGACGTCAACGCGGTCGTTCGGCAGGATGAAGCCGCCGGCACCGGTTGCGACGGTAATTTCAGTGGCGACCGCACGCTTGCCGGCCGGCAGCAGCGACGACATGATCCGGCTCGACGAATCCGCGATCTTTTCCTGACGCACCGGTTCACCGTTGAAAATCGGCAGGCGGACGACGACGCCCTGGAGATCGTTCACTGCGTTCGGGCGAAGCTCTTCGGTAATCAACCCTTCGACGATGCCGTCCTTGGGCCAGGAAATCCAGTGCACGGCATCCGGATTGAGCCTTGATCCCACGGGCAGGCTCTTGCTGGCAACGAGGACATTGACGGTCGGTTCGCGCTCGATCACTGGCTCGGCTGTGGTGACAACGGTCTTGCCGCTGGTCAGCTTGAGTGCCAGGAATCCGGCCAGCCCTGCCGATGCGACAGCCACTGCCAGAATAATAACGCGCACCGGTTTCATGATCTTTCCCTGCAGCCCGAGAATATGCCCGCTGCAGATTGATCAGGAATTGGTGTAATTATAGTTAACAGACCACTTACATTCGTGGTTAACAAATAATTTGCGCCAGAAAGGTGCTGGGAGCACCCCGCGTGTACCACGCAACGAACGCAGTTGGTTCAAGATGGAACGAAGAGATTAATGCAAGCGGGCTAGTGCCGCCATCATCAGCGGCGATGATGGATACGCAAGAAAGCCACCCAGTCCGATCGCAATGCCGTAGGGAATCTTCTTGGCTGTGAACAGCAAATGCGGCACCGGAAGCCCGGACGCAAGGATGGTATTTTCCTGCTTGCGCATCATCAAGATCAGGAGGGTCAGGAGACCGCCGAAGAACGACACGTAGATCAGAAATTCCATCAGCGAAGCGTTCAAACCGAACCAGACGGCGCTTGCCGTCAAAAGCTTGGCATCACCGCCACCCATGATGTTCAGGGCAAAAAGGGTGAAACATGCGGCGAAAACAATCAGGCCAGCGGCGAGGTGCATGCCGATCATCGGCAGGCTAAGGCCAGCGAGAGGGGCAACCAGAACGAAAGCGCCGAGCAGAATGGCCGGCACCCGGTTCGGAATGGTCATTGTCAGCAGATCGGAGATAGCAGCAATGGCCAGGCAGAGCGGTACGATTACAAAAATAATAGCTTGTGCCATCTCGCTCTCCAAATTGCTGACGTCAGTCTACGCGACTGCACTTAAAAAACATTGAAGCGCGCACCGGTATTAGACGCCCCCCACCTCGCAATTGAAAAAGCCGCTTCCATGGGGAGCGGCTTTCTCAAAATCAAACCGGGAAACGCGTTATTTAATTCGCGTCTGCCATCTTGGTCTTCAGGTTGGTGAAAGTGGTGTTCAGCTCTGAGCCGAGGGCTGTGGCGCCGGTGATCAGGGCGACGGAGATGAGGGCTGCGATCAAGCCGTATTCGATCGCGGTCGCGCCGGACTCATCCTTCATGAAACGTGCGAAAATCTTGGTCATGGTATCTCTCCTACTTCACTTGTTTGTTCAGCACTTCCGCCAACTGTTTCCGTTGATCGGATGACCAGAACCTACAGATCGTGAATTTCAATTCGCTTAAAGAAAAGAGTTACCGATACATTAACGACCGACACCCGCTTTGATAGTGAAAACATGAATAACGCAAAGTATAAAATGCAATATTTTTCGGGAAAGCCAAGATTCCTGCCCAGTGTATGGCAGAATGAATACGCCCGGCCGCTACCGATGATGCCAATTAACGCTTCATTCACCAAACCATAGGATGCTTGGGCATTCACATCATCAGGACACAGCCATGAACTTGCAAAACACAGCCATCGGCGCCCGGTTGCTGACCACGGCCTTCGCAATTCTGGCTTCCAGCATTTCGTTTTCGGCGACCCAGGCTGCCGCTGCCGACGAGATGTTGAACGTTTTCATGAATCAGGCGCGCGTGCTGAAGCTCGACCGGCCGGTCAGCAAGGTCATCATCGGCAATTCTGATGTTGCAGATGCCACGGTAGCCGATGCCAAGACCATCGTGCTGACGGGGCGCTCGTTCGGCACGACGAACCTTGTGATTATCGATACGGACGGAAATGCCATCGTCGACGAGCGCATTCTGGTCTCGATCGACGAAGGAAATACGGTGCGCGTATTCCGCCAGACAGTTCGCTCCGTACTCTCCTGCACCCCCAATTGCGAAGAACACGCAACTCAAAAGACAGCTGTCGCTAACTGAAGAGCCGCGTCATCGCGGGCCTACACGAGCGGGCAACGGCATAGAGCGTATGTAGGGCAAGATCTTGCCACTAATTCTTATCATCCGGTAAGCGTTTCCGTTCAAATTATACACGCCGCTGCATACGAAATATCAACCGTCGCCTCCTAATGTGCCTCATCGTATGGCGCATGGCGGAATGGCGAGATGTTCAACAACCCTAGTGAAGACGCAGCTTTAGGCAGGATCGACGGCTCCCATTCCCGGAAGCCAAAAGGCGGTCTGGTGCGGCGTTTGTTCAAAGACAAATCCGGTACATCGGCAATTGAATTCGCGCTTCTCGCGTTGCCGTTCATGATGGTCATTTTCGCTTCGCTTGAGACATTCACGGCGTTCACGGCTGAGCAGCTTCTCGCCAACGCCACCGATACGATGGCCCGCAAGGTACGAACCGGCCAGATGACGTTGGCCAAGACCACCCCGGAAGCATTCCGCAAAGCCTTCTGCGATGAAATTTCGGTCATCATGACCTGTTCGGCAACCGAAGCTACGATACCTTCAAAACTCTTCATCGATGTGCGAAGCTTCGCAGACTTCTCCAAGATTCCCGACACCATACCGCGGAAGAATGGCGATCTCGACACCAGCAGCTTCAAATTCGACCCGGGCGGACCGACCACCATCACCATCGTGCGCGCCTACTATCGCTGGGAAGTCATCACCGATCTCGTGCGGCCCTACATCACTAATCTGCGCCCGGCTGGAAGCAGTATGCCGAACGACTACCTGATGGTGGCAACGGCCGCTTTCCGCACGGAAAGCTACTGAGGAACAGCCATGATGGCGATGCGTTACCACAAGATATTGGTTTCCTGGAAGTTGGAGGCTCTCCGCGCCTTCTGGCGCGACCGGAAGGGAACGGGAGCAATCGAATTTGCGATCATCGCCCCCCTGTTGATCATGGCTTATATCGGTTGCTTCGAGATCTCGGTCGGCTTCAACGTCGCCCGCAAGGTCTCGCGCGCCTCCAGCACCGTGGCCGATGTGCTGACACAGATGCCAAGCGTCGACAAAGCCAGCCTGGACGGCATGAAAGCGGTCACCCAAAGCGTCATGTCCCCTTTCGGGATAGGTAAATACACTTTGAAAATGACCGGCATCAAGATGACTGCTCCCGGCCTCGGCGAAGTGGCTTGGTCCTATGACCAAGCGGGCGCTGCGCCGTACAAGGCGGGCTCGACCGTCAAGATGCCAAGCGACATTTCCGCCGTAAACACTTTCATCGTGCGGTCGGAACTGGTGGTTCCACACGAAATACTGCTCTTTGCGCCCGGGCTCTCCAAAAGCACGGCGAACTCCATCGACATCTCCAAAACCGCCTATTTCCGCCAGCGCGTCGGCACCGAGATAAAATGCAGCGATTGCCCGGTCTTCAAGTAAAAACATCACCACCGCAGCTCGAACTGTAATCCGATGGCCGGTGGCCATTTACAACAGGCACGACCTCAGAGTATTTCTGCGCACTTTCACCTCTACGTTGATCGCGTGGAATGAAAAGGTGTATTTGTTCTGTCGGTCCGGCAGCATACTGGGTGGTTCATGGCGCGTGCCTTTCTGTTCGTTCTTGATTCCTTCGGCATTGGCGGAGCGCCAGACGCTTCCGAATTTGGCGATGATGGCGCCGATACGCTCGGTCATATCGCCGAATTCTGCGCAGCCGGCGCCGGGGACCGGGAGGGCCTGCGCGAAGGGCCACTGACGCTCCCCAACATGTCGGCGCTCGGCTTGCTGCATGCGGCAAAGCTCGCCAACAAACGCCTGCCTGCCGGCATGCCGCTGCCGGAGCGCGTGTTCGGGCTTTATGGCGCCGCAAGCGAAGTCTCGCGCGGTAAGGATACGCCGTCCGGTCATTGGGAAATTGCCGGAACACCGGTGAGATTCGACTGGGGGTACTTCCCCACGGAGGGCGATGCTTTCCCCGCGGAGCTGGTTGAAGCGATCTGCCGCGAAGGGGGAGTGCCAGGAATTCTCGGCAATTGCCATGCCCCGGGCACGGACATTATCGAGCGGTATGGCGAAGAGCATATGCGCACCGGCAAGCCGATCTGCTACACGTCGTCCGATTCCGTCTTCCAGATCGCCGCGCACGAGCACTCCTTCGGCCTCGAACGGCTCCTAGAATTCTGCCAGGTCGTGCGCCGCCTGCTCGACGATTATAATATCGGCCGCGTCATCGCCCGGCCTTTCACCGGCAGCACGCCAAAAGATTTCGTCCGCACCGGCAATCGCCGCGACTATTCCGTGCTGCCGCCGGAGCCGACCTTGCTCGATCGCCTGAAGGAAGCCGGGCGTACCGTGCACGCCGTCGGCAAGATCGCCGATATCTTCGCCCACCAGGGCATTGGCCGCACGATCAAGGCCAATGGCAATATGGAGCTGTTCGAGGCGACACTGAAAGCCATGGACGAAGCTGAGGACGGCGATCTGGTTTTCACCAATTTCGTCGATTTCGACATGCTCTACGGCCATCGCCGCGACGTGCCGGGTTATGCCGCCGCCCTTGAAGCCTTCGACCAGCGGCTGCCGGATCTGGACCGCAAGCTGAAACCCGGCGATATTGTTATTCTGACGGCCGACCATGGTTGCGATCCGACCTGGCGCGGCACCGATCATACGCGTGAACGCGTGCCGATCCTCGTCTTCGGCCCCGGCATCCGCACCCGCTCGATCGGTGTCCTGCCGAGCTTTGCCGGGATTGGAGAGACGATCGCCAAACATCTGGGCCTTGCCCCGGGTCTGCATGGGAGAAGTTTTCTGTGACCGCATATCTGAAGAAGGCCGAACTGCATTGCCATATCGAAGGCGCCGCGCAGCCGGCACTCGCTTTGATCATGGCGAAAAAATACAATGTCGATATCAGCGGCATCATCAAGGACGGGGCCTATGTCTGGGCCAATTTCAGCGAATTCCTGAAATGCTATGACGCCGTTGCCGAGCTTTTCCGCTCGGAGGAGGATTATGCGCTTCTGGCCGAGACCTATCTGACCGAGCTCGCCGCGGCGGGTACGATCTACAGCGAGATCATCGTTTCGCCCGATCACGGCAACACGATCGGCATCGGCAGCGACGCCTATATTCGCGGGCTTGCCGCCGGTATCACGGCCGCGAAGGAAAAGACCGGCATCGAGGGCCGGATGATCATCACCATCATCCGTCACATGGGGCCGGAAGCGGCGGAACGCACGGCGCTCTATGCCGCCAAGCGCGAACATCCGCTGGTTACCGGCTTCAACCTTGCCGGGGACGAGCGCATGCACACGGTCGCCGATTTCTCCCGTGCCTTCGATATTGCCCGGGATTGCGGCCTTGGCCTGACCATCCATGCCGGCGAAATGGCAGGCGCCTTCAGCGTGCGCGATGCGCTCGATCATGTGCGGCCCTCGCGCATCAGCCACGGCGTCCGCGCCATTGAGGATGCAAACCTCGTGAAGAGGATCACAGACGAAGGCGTGGTGCTCGAAACCTGCCCGGGCTCCAATGTGTCGCTGCAGGTGTTTCCGGACTTTGCCGCACATCCATTGCGCGCGCTTCATGAGGCCGGATGCCGGGTAACGCTCAATTCCGACGATCCGCCGTTCTTCCACACATCGCTGAAGCAGGAATATGAGATTGCCTCGCAGGTGATGGGTTTTTCCGACGGCGAGATCAACGGCATGACCCGTACAGCAATCGAGGCTGCCTTTGTCGACGAGCCGACACGCGCACGCCTCCTCGCCTCTCTTTAGAGGCCGCCCGCCTCTCTTTGCACTGCTCGGGCTGGGGATGACGCCGTAAAGCGCTGTTCTGGCCTTGCGGCGTCTCGCCTTTCCGTGAAAAAAGGATTTAAAATCCAGATCCCGCAGGAGGGCTTGGCCATGGACGGCGTTACAGTCATCAATCACCCGCTTGTTCAGCACAAGCTGACCATCATGCGCAAGAAGGAGACTTCGACAGCGGGGTTCCGCCGCTTGCTTCGCGAAATCTCGACGCTGCTCTGCTACGAGGTCACCCGTGATCTCGAACTGACGATGGAAACCATCGAAACGCCGATGCAGACCATTCAGGCGCCGGTTCTTGAGGGCAAGAAGCTGGTTTTCGCGTCCATTCTGCGCGCCGGAAACGGCCTGCTCGAAGGCATGCTGGAACTGGTTCCCTCCGCCCGCGTCTCGCATGTCGGCGTCTACCGCGACCATGAAACGCTGGAAGCCGTCGAATATTACTTCAAGGCACCGGAAGCGATGTCCGAACGCCTCGTCATCGTCGTTGATCCGATGCTGGCAACCGGAAATTCCTCGATTGCGGCAATCGACAAGCTGAAGGAGCGCGGCGCTAAGAACCTGCGGTTCCTCTGCCTGCTGGCCGCACCGGAAGGTATCAAGAACTTTCAGGCCGCCCACCCGGACGTACCGATCTTTACCGCCTCGATCGACAGCCATCTGAACGAGCAGGGTTATATCGTGCCGGGCCTTGGTGACGCCGGCGACCGGATGTACGGCACGAAGTAAAGCCCGAACGGCCGGGTGGAATCTTGCCGATTCCTTAACCAGTTTTACAACTCGACATGCAGCCGCCGGAAAACCCGGCGGCTTTTTGCATCCTGTTAGCGGGCTTCGTGCTTAGCTGCATGGGATGTTCACGTGTGGAGTATGATCAATGCTGGTTCGTATGGCTGTCTTTGCCGGAGGCATCGTTGCCGCCGCCATGGTGCTGCCGGGCCTTGCCACGTCCTATCTTGACCGCCCGCAGACCGACACCGACACACCGGCCAAGACCACCCAGGCCAGCCCGGCAAAATATACCGCCAGCAAGGGCGTCATCATGCAGCCAGGTGCCGGAGGACATTTCCTGGGGACCTTCACGATCAACGGGCGCAAGGCGGATGGCATGGTCGATACCGGAGCCAGCATGATCGCCATCAATATATCGACGGCGCGAAGGCTGGGCATCTCGACGGGATCGCTCGCCTTCAACGCCAGAGCCAATACCGCAAACGGCATCGTCAAGGGCGCTTTCGTGACGCTGGACCGCGTCGAGATCGGCACGATTGCAGTCAGGGATGTCGAGGCCATGGTGCTACCCGACAAATCGCTATCCGGCATGCTGGTCGGCATGAGCTTTCTCAACAAGCTCTCGTCCTACCGCGTCGAGAATGGAGCGCTGCACCTTACCCGCTGATTTTGGAAACAATCACCGGGCGCGCCGGCAACGCGCCGTCACCGATCGCATAAATCTCCTGCAACCGGGCACGCGCCTTCAATGCCTGATCCTCGCTCGCCGCATGGACAAACGCGAAGGGCTCCCCCTTCTCGACCCTGGCTCCCAACGGCTTCAGGCCGCTGAAGCCGACGCGATGATCGATTGCCTCGTCCGGCCTTGTACGGCCGCCGCCAAGCGCAATGACTTCCATTCCGACATCGCGGGCATTGCAGGATTGAAGATAGCCGTCACGCAAAGCTTCGACGGCGAGAATGACCGGTGCCTTGACCAGGTAGGCCTGCGGACGCTCGATGAAATCAGCCGGACCACCCAGCAAATGGACCATCTGGCCAAATCGCTCCAGCGCTGCACCGCTGGCCAGCGCACGGCGGGCGAGATCGCTGGCCTCCGCGGGGTTATCCGCAAAGCCTGATGTCATCAGCATCTCCGCCGCAAAGGCCATCACCACCGCGTCGAGACGGGTTCCGGCTTTTTCTCCCCGCAGGAAAGCGACGCAATTTTCGATTTCCACCGCATTTCCAGCGGCATCGGCCAGGGGTTCGTTCATATCGGTGATCAGCGCCGTCGTCTTGACGCCAGCGCCATTGGCGACACCCACCAGCGAGCGGGCCAGCGTCTCGGCCTCCTCCAGCCCGACCATGAAGGCGCCATTGCCGATCTTGACGTCGAGCACCAGCGATTGCAGGCCGGCGGCCAGTTTCTTGGAAAGGATCGAGGCGGTGATCAGTGGCACGGAATCGACCGTCGCCGTGACGTCGCGAATGGCGTAGAGACGCCGGTCGGCCGGGGCGAGATCTGCCGTTTGGCCGATGATGGCGCAACCGGCCCCCTGAACGGTACGCCGGAGCAGCGCTTCCGTTGGCTTGATATCGTAGCCCGGGATCGATTCCAGCTTGTCGAGCGTGCCGCCGGTATGGCCAAGGCCGCGCCCGGAAATCATCGGCACGGCCAGACCGCAGGCGGCGACGATCGGCGCTAGCATCAGGGAGACGTTGTCACCGACACCACCGGTCGAGTGCTTGTCGGCAACAGGACGACCGATATCGGCCCAGGACAGGACATCGCCGCTGTCGCGCATGGCAAGCGTCAGCGCCACCGTTTCTTCAAGGTTCATGCCGGAAAACCAGACGGCCATGGCGAAAGCCGCCACCTGCCCTTCGGAGATCGATCCGTCGGTCAGGCCACGGATGAAACCGGCGATATCCGCTCTGTCGAGCGCCTCCCCGTTCCGCTTTCGGCGAATGACCTCCTGCGGGATCATGATCAATAGGCCGTTGCGCCAGCCACGGGCTCGCGGCCGTCAAGCACCGACAGAATGTCACCGAGCAGACCGGAGGCACCGAAGCGGAACGTCGAGGGCATCGGCCAGTCCGGGCTGTGGATCGTCGCTGCCAGATTGAGATAGAGGCGGGCATCGCCAACGGTGCGCACGCCACCGGCCGGCTTGAAGCCAACCTTGCGGCCGCTTTCGCGGATGCACGTCAGCATGATATCGGCGGCCTCCAGCGTCGCATTGACGGCGACCTTGCCGGTCGATGTCTTGATGAAATCGGCACCTTCCTGGATGGCGATATGGGATGCGTTGCGGATCAGGCCGCGATCCTTCAACTCGCCGGTTTCAAGGATGGTCTTGAGCACGACAGGCGCGGGGCAGGCTTTCCGCACGGCGGAGATCAGTGTGCGCACGGCCTGTTCATCGCCCGCCATGAAGGCGCGGTAGGGGATAACCAGATCGATCTCGTCAGCACCATCGGCAATCGCCTGCTGCGTTTCGGCGACAACGGTTTCGACCGGTAATTCACCCGAAGGAAAATTGACGACCGTTGCGATCTTGACGGTGCTGTTGGACCCAAGAATTTCGCGCGCCTGGGCAACGAAGCGCGGCCAGATGCAGATTGCTGCCGTATGGCCATGTGGCGTGCGGGCAGAGGCGCAGAGCTTTTCAATCGCCTCGGGTGTGCAGTCGTCCGTCAGGTCGGTGAGATCCAACAGGGACAGCGCTAGTGCGGCTATCTGGCGATTGGAAGCTTCGAGCATCATGGGGTCCGTCCATTTCTAGATCGCGATCAATCGTGACGGAGCTGCGGCCAGTCACGAACGGTTGTTCTATACGCTTGAGACGGCCGCGCAAACCCGTCTTGCGCATGGCCATGAGCGCGAAAGTCCGATTGTGCTAAGCCGCGATCATTTCCGCCAGGATTGACGCCAGCCGCTTGCCACCGATGGGAGCCATGTCCTTGGTCTCGTGATGGCTGAGTTCGCCGCCCGTCATGCCCGCTCCGAAGTTGGTGATGACGGAGGCAGCCGCGACCTTGAGGCCGAAGAACCGGGCAAGGATAACTTCCGGTACAGTCGACATGCCAACCGCATCCGCACCAAGAATACGGGCCATGCGGATTTCGGCCGGCGTTTCGAAATTCGGCCCGGAGAACCACATGTAGACGCCGGAGCCTAGCGGAATATCCAGCTTGATCGCCGCAGCGCGCATGCGCTCGACAAGGCCCGGATCGTAAGCCGAGGTCAGGCCGACGAAACGATCATCGCTATCGACGCCGATCAGCGGGCTGGTGCCGGAGAAATTGATGTGATCGGTGATCTGCATCACCGAGCCCGGCGGCAGGTCTTCGCGCAGCGATCCGGCCGAATTCGTCAGGATCAACGTTTCGACGCCGAGCGCCTTCAATGTCTCGATCGGCGTGCGCATCGCATTGGCATCGCCCCGCTCGTAGAAATGCACCCGCCCCGACAGGACGATAACCGGGACGCCGCCGATCCTGCCCGCCACCAGTTCGCCGGCATGCCCCGATACAGCGCTGACCGGGAAGCCCGGAATGTCGGCATAGGAAACCCGCACGGGATCCGTGACCGCCTCAACCAGCGATCCAAGGCCGGAACCGAGCACGATGCCGTAGCGCGGCGACAGGCCGGCAAGCCTGGCCTTCAGCATATCCGCGGCGGCCGTCATCCGAGAATCTCGGTTTCGAACGAATGCGGCAGAAGATCGGACATCGACAACGTCTTCTTCACACCCGTTTCATCGCAGAGAAAAATAAGGGTGCTGGCGCCGGAAAACTCAGCCAGCCGCTGGCGGCAGCCGCCGCAGGGTGGGCAGAGCGCCAGCTTCTCGGCGATGACAGCGACTTCGACGATCTTGCGCTGTCCGGCCATGACCATATGGCTGATCGCCGTCGTTTCGGCGCACCAGCCCTCTGGAAAGGACAGGTTCTCGATATTGGCACCGGTATAAATCCGGCCATCCTCGGCGCGGATGGCGGCGCCGACGGGGAATTTCGAATAGGGCGCATGGGCTTTCGCCATCGCCTCGCGGGCCGCCTCGAAAAGCTCGTTTTCCATGGTCAGCGCTCCTTCACATAGGGTATGCCGCCTGCCTTGGGCGGGATCGCTTTGCCGATGAAGCCGGCAAGCAGGATGACTGTGAGGATATAGGGCAGCGCCTGCATCAATTGTACCGGCACCTGGCCGATCAGCGGCAACGGATTGCCCTGCAGACGAATGGCAAAGGCATCAAGGAACCCGAACAGCAGGCAAGCCAGCATGATATTGACCGGGCGCCACTTGGCAAAGATCAGCGCCGCCAGCGCGATATAGCCCTTGCCCGCCGTCATGCCCTTGACGAACCCGGCGCTCATCGCCAGCGACAGATAGGCCCCGGCGAAACCGCAGAGAATGCCGCAACAGATGACGGCCCGGTAACGCAGCCAGATTACCGAAATACCGGCAGTATCGACAGCGCTCGGATTTTCCCCGACAGCGCGCAGGCGCAGGCCAAAGCGGGTACGATAGAGAACCCACCAGCTGAACGGAACCAGCGCGAAGGCGACATAGGTCAGGATGAAGTGACCGGACAACAGCTCGGAATAGATCGGCCCGAGGAACGGCACGTCCCTGACTGCATCGGCAAACGGCAAGGTCACCGTCTGGAAGCGGGCATCGCCTGACAGTGCGGGTGTACGGCCGCCTTGACGGAACCAGGCTTCGCCGAGAATGACGGTGGATCCGGCGACGATGAAGTTGATGGCGACGCCGGAGACAATCTGGCTGCCGCGCTGGGTGATCGAGGCATACCCGTGCACCAATGACAACAGTACAGAGATGAGGACGGCAGCCATCAGGCCCATCATCACATTGCCGGTGACGGCAGCGACAGCACCGGCAGCAAAGGCAGCGCCGAGCATCTTGCCTTCAAGGCCGATGTCGAACACCCCTGCCCGCTCGGTGAACAGGCCGGCAAGGGCAGCAAAAATCAACGGGACGGAAACACGGATGGTCGATTCAAGGATCGCGATGATCGTGTGGAACAGATCCATGGCTCAGGCTCCCCTTGTCTGCGCGGCAACTGCGGAGCGGCGGCCGATACCGGCAAATGCACGGCCGATGGCCGGGCGGAACATGTTTTCGAGCGCGCCGGCAAAGAGAATGACCAGGCCTTGGATGATGACGATCATGTCCCGCGAAATGGACGGCATTTCGAAGGCGATTTCGGCTCCGCCCTGATAAAGCATTCCGAACAGGACGGCTGCCGGAATGATCCCGGCCGGATGCGACCGCCCCATCAGCGCCACAGCGATGCCGACGAAGCCGGCGCCCTGCACGAAATCCAGCTGCATGCGATACTGCTCGCCCATGATCGGGTTCAGCGCCATCATACCGGCCAGACCACCCGAGATCATCATGACGATGACGGTGATGCGCGCCTCGCCAATGCCGGCATAGCGCGCCGCCGAGGGGCTATGGCCCATGGTGCGCATCTCGTAGCCGAGCTTGGTGCGCCAGATCAGCACCCAGACCCCGAACGCAGCCAGAAGCGCCAAAAGGAAGGAGACGTTGAACGGCGAATTGCCGAGATTGAGCCCGAAGATCGACATCAGCCAGTCCAGCTTTGGCAGCTGACCACCGGCCTCGAACGTGCGGGTCTGTGGCGCCATCTGGCCGAGAGGCTTCAGAACCTTGGTCAACAGGTAGACCATCAGGCTGGAGGCGATGAAATTGAACATGATGGTGGTGATCACCACGTGGCTGCCGCGCTTGGCCTGCAGCCAGCCGGGCAGGAAGGCCCACATGGCGCCAAAAAATGCCGAACCGATGATTGCCAGCGGGAAGACCACAAACCAGGGCATGGTCTTATCGAGCCAAAGGCAGGCAAGCGCCACGCCGATGCCGCCGATATAGGCCTGACCTTCACTGCCGATATTGAACAGGCCGGCATGGAAGGCAACAGCGACAGACAGGCCGGTGAAGATGAAGGTCGTGGCATAATACAGCGTGAAGCCGATATATTCACCGCGGCCGAAGGCGCCGTTGATCATATGATAGGCGGCATTCAGCGGATTTTCGCCGACCAGAAGCACGACGAGACCGGCCACCAGAAAGGCGACGACAAGGTTGATCAACGGGATCAGGCCGTATTCGGCCCAGCCCGGCAGTTTTGCGTATGGATTGCTCATTCGGCGGCCTCCTTGCGGCCTTCGACACCGGCCATCAGCAGGCCGAGTTCCCCTTCGGTCGCATCCGGATCGCGCTCGCCGACGACACGGCCGGCAAACATGACGATGATACGATCAGACAGGGCACGGATTTCATCGAGTTCGACGGAGACGAGCAGGACAGCCTTGCCCTGGTCCCGCATTTCGATGATCCGCTTGTGGATGAATTCAATGGCACCGACATCGACGCCGCGTGTCGGCTGGCCGATGATCAGCACATCCGGGCCACGTTCCATTTCGCGCGCCAGCACGATCTTCTGCTGGTTACCACCGGAGAAATTGGCGGTCTTCAGTCGCGGATTTGGCGGCCGGATATCGTATTTCTTGATCTTTTCCTCGGCATCCGCCTGGATCGCCTTGGTATTGAGAAAGACGCCCTTGAGGTAACGCTTGTCGTGGTGATAGCCGAGGATACCGTTTTCGGCCTCTTCGAACTTCAGCACCAGGCCGACATGGTGGCGGTCTTCCGGCACATGCGCGAGACCCCGGTCGCGCAGGTCGCGCGGATCGACATGGGCGGTGACATCGATCGGCTGGCCATTGAGCAGAACCTTGCCGCCGACGGCCTTGCGGATACCGGAAATCGCTTCCAGCAACTCGGACTGTCCATTACCGGCGACGCCTGCAATACCAACGATTTCGCCGGCCCGCAGGTTGAAGGAGACGTTGTCGACCATGGTGACACCACGGCTATCGCGTACTGTCAGGTTCTCGACCGCGAGCTTTACCTCACCCGGATTGGCGGCGCCCTTTTCGACCCGCAGTAGCACACGGCGGCCGACCATCAGTTCGGCCAGTTCCTCGACCGAGGTTTCCTTGGTCTTGCACGTCGCCACCATCTCGCCGCGGCGCATGACGGAGACCTCGTCGGTGATCGCCATGATCTCACGCAGTTTGTGGGTGATGAAGATGATCGTCTTGCCCTGATCCTTCAGCTGGCCGAGAATGCGGAACAGATGATCGGCTTCCGGCGGCGTCAGCACACCGGTCGGCTCATCGAGAATGAGGATATCGGCCTTACGATAGAGGGCTTTAAGAATTTCGACGCGCTGCTGCAGGCCGACCGGCAATTGCTCGATCAGCGCATCCGGATTGACCTCCAGCGCATATTCCTTTTCCAGCCGCTTCAGCTCGACGCGGGCCTTGGAAATGCTGGTATTGAGGATCTGGCTGTCTTCGGCGCCGAGCATGACATTCTCGAGCACGGTGAAATTCTCCACCAGCATGAAATGCTGGTGGACCATGCCGATACCGCTGGCAATCGCCGCGTTCGGATCCTTGATCGTCACGGTCTTGCCATCAATGACGATATCGCCCTTGTCGGCCTGATAGAAGCCGTAGAGGATCGACATCAGCGTCGATTTACCGGCGCCGTTTTCACCGATAATGCCGTGAATGGTGCCCTTGCGGACGGTCAGGTTGATATTCTTGTTGGCATGGACAAGGCCGAAGCTCTTGTCGATACCACGCAACTCAATGGCAATATCGCTCATATTGACCCATGTTCCCCAAGTCGGCCCGGTTTTCTCCGCTTTGAGAGCGGTAGTCCGGGCATCGATTTTTTTACCAATTGGTATAAGTTTAGCATCGAATTTCGGACGCGTAAGTCAAAAAATCGAAAGCCAGTCTACTCTTCCCAGTTCATTCGGGAGAGTCCAGCGCGATTTACGCACTTCCGCGCGAAACGCAATATTGCTGTACGTCAGACTTTATCGATCATGTGGATATGATAGGGAAAGGCATGCAAACGAATGACTTCCCGCAAGGAAAAACCATGAGCAATGACAGCGAACGCATGATCCGGCTCGAGGAAACGATCGCGCATCAGGCAAAGACGATCGAGGAACTGTCCGACCAGTTGACACAACAATGGACGGTGGTCGAGCAGGTCCGGGCGAAGCTCGACCGGCTGACCGAGCGGTTCCTCAGCCTTGAGGAGCAGAGCCTGGAAGCGCCGGCGAATACCCGGCCGCCGCATTACTGAGCCGGCTACTTACCCTCCTCATGACACGAAAAAGCCGCCAGTCCAAAGGACCGGCGGCTTATTCATTCAATCCCTAGGGATCAATAGGGGCAGGCTTCATCCGACATGTAGTCGTGAACCTGAACCGTGCCGGCAATGATGTCGGCCTTGACCTTGTCGACCGCAGTCAGCATGTCCGGGGTGATCAACGCCTTGTTGTTGTCGTCGAGCGCGAAGCCGACGCCGTCTTCCTTGAGGCCGAGGTTCGACGTGCCGAACTCGAACTTGTCATCCTTGGCAGCCTTGAAGGCTTCATAGACGGCAACATCGACACGCTTCAGCATCGAGGTCAGGACCTTGCCAGGCTGAAGGCCGTTCTGGTTCGAATCGACGCCGATGCCGAGCTTGCCAGCATCTGCGGCCGCCTGCAGCACGCCAACACCGGTACCGCCGGCAGCGTGATAGACGACGTCAGACCCCTGATCCATCTGCGACTTGGCGATTTCGCCACCCTTGACCGGGTCGTTCCAGGCATCCGGCGTCGTGCCGGTATAGGCTTCGAGCACCTTGACGTCAGCGCCGGTGGACTTGGCGCCACCGATGTAGCCACAGGCGAACTTGTGGATCAACGGAACATCCATGCCGCCGACGAAGCTGACAGTCTTCGACTTGGAAGCGAGACCGGCGAGAACGCCGACGAGATACGAACCTTCCTGTTCCTTGAAGACGATCGACTTGACGTTCGGCTTCTCAACGACGGTGTCGATGATGGCGAACTTGGTGTCCGGATATTCAGCCGACAGCTTTTCCAGCGGCGGCGCCCAGTTGAAGCCGACAACCACGATCGGGTTGTTGCCGTCGCCAGCGAAGCGGCGCAGCGCCTGTTCGCGCTGGGCGTCGTTGCTGATTTCGAACTCGCGGTATTCAATGCCGGTTTCGGTCTTGAATTTTTCCGCGCCGTTGAAGGCTGCTTCGTTGAAGGATTTGTCGAACTTGCCGCCGAGATCGAAAATGAGCGCCGGCTTGACATCGGCAGCAAGAGCCGTGGCCGACATCATCGAAAAGGCAAAGAGACCGAGGAGGGTTTTTTTCATTGTGCAGCCCTGTTGTTGCTATTGATCTTGTTGGGTCCTCCCGCAAGCTCCTCTTTCGGGAGCATGTCTGCGGAACCACCACTCCCCTTTTGGGGATGTTTGGCTGGCGCGCATCCTTGCATGCCTCAAATCAAAATTCACCCGAAATTTTTCAATTGGTAAAAAAAGGTAAATGGCTCAAAAAACCGGCAAAATCATCAAATTGGCTGGTGGGCAATCTCCGTCCGCAGGCAGTCCACGCCTGCTGCAAACGAAAAAGCCGCGGCACCCGGGCGCCGCGGCTTTCAATATTTTCTCTCTGGCCTGCGCTACCAGGACTTGCTGAGCTTCAAGGTCACCGTCCGCTGGTCACCGTAGCCGCAGGTGAACAGGCCCTGGCAACCCTTGACGTATTCCTTGTCGAACAGGTTGGTGACGTTGAGGGCAGCACCCCAGCCGTTCTTTTCGTAACGGATGGCCGCATCCGCGACGACCGCGTCCGGAACCTTGGCGGTGTTTGCCATATCGGCGAAAGACTCGCCCTGATAGCGTAGGCCACCGCCGATGCTGACACCTTCCATCGCGCCATCGGTCACGAGATACTCGACCCAAAGAGCCGCCTGGTGTTCCGGGATCAGATAAGGCCGGTTGCCGATCAGCGCCGGATTGAGATCTTCGGTGATCTCCAGATCGTTATAGGTGTAGGAGCCGATCAGCCTCCAGTTCCGATCGAGATTGACCTTGCCTTCCAGTTCCAGACCGGTGGAGGTCACTTCGCCAAGCTGTTCCTGCAGGAAATCGGGACGGGTGAGCGCCACGTTCTTCTTGACGATATGATAGACGGAGGCCGTGAACAGGCCATCGATAAAGGTTGGCTCGTACTTGATGCCGCCTTCAATCTGATGGCCATCTTCCGGCTCAAGCGCCCCGCCCGTGAAGGACGTACCGACCAGAGGATTGAAGAAGGTGGCCGCCGAAACATACGGCGTCAGGCCGTTGTCGAACTCATAGGCAAGGCCTGCACGGCCGCTCACCGCGCTATCCGTGGTGCTGTAGGAGCCTGTCGCAAGCCGGGAAGCATTGTCGATATCGACATAGTCGTAGCGGCCGTTCAGCGTGAGCAGCCATCCATCGCCGAACCGGATCTGATCCTGCGCATAAATGCCGGTCTGCTTCATCCGCGTAACACCGTCGAGATAGGGAGCCCCATAAACCAGCGAACCACCGCCATAAATCGGGTTCGTTGGATCCAGATCCGGAGCCGGAAATGCTGAAGCCTGGGTCTGGTCGATCTTGAAATTCTTGTAATCGAGGCCGAGCAGCAGCGAATGATTGAGCGGGCCAGTCGAGAATTCCTTTTCAGCCCGGTTGTCGACACTGAAACTGTCAACCGATGTATCATGCTTGAAGCCGAGACGGGCCAGATCGTAGGCTGCGGTGTAAGCGTAGGGATAGACCAGTTCTTCGGCCTTATCGAGATGGCTGTAGCGCAGGTTCTGCGAGACCTTCCAGCCATTGTCGAACTCGTGGGAGAATTCGTAGCCGAACATCTGCTGGTCGTAGCGGCCAAAATCGTGATCCGGCTCGCCGGTAAACAGGTCGCGGTCGATCTTGCCGAACGGCGCATTGGTCACCGTACCCTCGTAGGGCAGAAAACCGTTACCAACATGCGTCTGGTCGAAGGCCGAGGCGATCGCATAAACGGTCAGCGACGTCGCATCATCCGGCGCATAGGTGATCTGCGGCATGATGAAACCGCGCAAATCCTCGGAGAAGTCCGAATAATTATCGCCGCCCGCAATCTTGCCGGTGATGCGATAGGTGATCGTTCCATCGGCATTCACCTTGTCATTGGCATCGAAGCCGAAGAAGGCGTTGCCAAAATTGTTGATGCCAATCTCGGTGGAATAGGCAGGCTCCGCCTGCGGGCGCTTGCGCACCAGATCAACGATACCGCCGGGGTTCGAGCCGCCATAGAGAACGGAGGCCGGGCCTTTCAGGATCTCGACACGTTCCATCATGTAGGCATCCGTCTGGAAACCGCCGAAGCCGTAGGAATAGAGGTTCAGGCTATCAAGAAAGACGCCGGTCTGGGTGGCATCGAAGCCGCGGATATAGAACCAGTCGGTGTCGGGGTCGCTGCCGAAGGGCTCGGTCGAAACGCCGGCGGTGTAGCGCAGCGCCTCGTCGATCTTGGTGACGACGCCGCGATCGTCCAGTTCCTTGCGTCCGATAATCGACACCGATTGCGGAATTTCCGAAATCGGCGTTGCCGTCTTCGATCCCGTACCCGTTGCCTTCGGCACGTAGCCATCAAGCGGTCCGGTCGCCTCGCCGTCGCTGGGCTTGCCGCCCTTGCCGCCTTCAACTGTCAGGCGCTCCAACGTCGTGGCGCTGCCCGTTGCCGCGTCCTGTGCATGTGCCGGCTGTACTCCAGTGATCGCCGCAACAGCCGCGCTCGCCATCAACACCCGATAGAGACCAGTCCCCTTGATCTGCATGAATTCGTCACCCCAGCTTGAAACCGGGCGTCTTCGCCCCGTCGGCGGCACGTGATCCGGCATGTCCATGAATATAAGCGGAGTCTTTAGCTCAACTATGATCGGTTCGGATTGTCTCTGGCTGCGGTTCTTGAACGTTTCTGGTCCATATTCCGCGTTATGCTCAAGCAAAGCGCAAATGCTCAAGAGCGCTGACTTTTTGCCCAGGTTGCTGGTGCCGCGCCGACGGTCTTGCGGAACACGCGGCTAAAGTGTGCCTGGTCGGCAAAGCCCGTTTCGGCGGCAACGACGCTCATCGGCAATTCACCCCTGAGCATCAGCTGTTTGGCACGCTCGATGCGGGCCTTCATCTGCCACTGGTGGGGTGGCAGGCCGGTCGAGGCCTTGAAGGCATGGCTGAAATAGGATTGCGACAGGCCGGTCAGTGCCGCCAGCTCTTCCAGCCGGATGCCGCGCAGGCAGTTTTCCTCGATATAGTCGATCGAGCGGCGCAACTGCCAGGAGGCGAGTTCGCTGCGCTTGCGCGTTCGCACCGGAGCGAGCTTCATGACGTCGACAAACAGCGCCACCGAAAGGCCATCGCCATAGAGATCGTGCAGCGGTTGCGGGTTGACGCACTCAGCGGCGATCAGTTCGGCCAGCGCCAGGAAGCGCGGCTCAGAAAACATCAGCCGCGGCGTTTCCAGCTTGCGGGCATCAAGGTCTTCCATCAGCCGGCGGCTGAGGATATCGGTATTGAAATGCAGATCGAGATGGCGGACATAGCTCACGTCGACCATTTCCGCCCAAAGCTCCATGCCGGCCGGAATGTAGGAAATGACCTGCCGGCGGCTGTCTTGTGCAACAGCCTGCTGCGTCTGCCGCAGCCGGATATTGCGCCGGCCGCCGCCCTTGGCATCGAGCACGATGAATAGGCGCGGATCATCGGCGACATAAAACCCACCAGCGGCCGGCGCGCATTCGACGTCCCAAAGATCGGCGACGATCCCGTTCCACGCGCGCCGGTTCAGACCGCCAATGACGGAGAAGCCGGAAATTCTGTTGTTCATGCGCGGTTGAAAAGTCATTGAGTCTCGATGGAGACAGCGTCCGCTGCTGGCTGGAATTAAAACCTACTTTTTATAATCAAGTTTCAGTTAGTCCAGAACCGGCATGTTTGCAATCACTGAAATGCCCGCGAACGCCTTGTTTCTCTGGCGCTGTGTCCTTTTCGCCATGCGGTGAATGCCGAATGGAACCAGTCCATCGGCAATACGCGCTGCGTGCGCAAAACCTGCATGGAAGTGTTCAGGCAGAGAACCTGCCGGCGGCCGGCGGGCGCTTGTAGGCAATCACCCACAGCAGCAGCGCAATCAGCAGCAGGAATGCAAAGGCTGGTTGCTGCAGCGACCAGCGGATCACCGGATCGAGAAAGGCAACATTCGCATGCGGGCGCTCCAGGCTCTGCACCAGCGACTGCGTTGACCCGCCCCCGGCGGCAAGCGCCACGGCTAAAGACGTCAACACCGGCTGGGATGCCGAGACCGACTGGATGGCATCGACGGATGCGACAAGAACGCCCATGACCAGGGCCAGAAAACTCGCAAACCGCAGCAAAAACCGCATTCCGCCTCCACAAACCGGCCGTATTGACCGGACATCGCAAGCAATAAGCACAGGCTCGATGAAGTGCAATCCCACCTTTTCATTGGTGCAGATCGCAAGAAGTCAAAAAACTGTCAGAAATCAGTTGATCCCATCGAGTTCCTCGGTATATATCGCGCCGTCCGCAGGTTTCCCCCTGCGACACCCCGGTTTGGCTCAGCCAAACGGGCTCAAGAGAAAGCAAGCGCTTGTCTCTGATCCATCGGTCCCAACCGCCGGTGCGATTGACAAAACGGACAGGTGGCCGAGTGGTTGAAGGCGCACGCCTGGAAAGTGTGTATACGTGAGAGCGTATCGCGGGTTCGAATCCCGCTCTGTCCGCCATTTCCCTCGATTAAGATTTGGCATTGAGCGCAAGCGGTGCCTTGCTTTCGATGGTTTCCTGAGCGACGCTGAGTTCGTGTACTCGCGCGGAGGATACCTTTGAGGTCAACATGGATGCGCTGAGCTATCGATTAGAGCTAACCTGCGTCCGCTGTAACACCGGTGGTGAAGCTGAAATGACGTTGGATGTACACGAACACCCTGAAAGGCTCTGGTTCACAATCGATCGCATATCCAAAGGTTTCTACGCATCCAGTCTGACCGACACACCGGACACTTCAACGATAAGCTGTTCCAAGTGCAATGAAGTTGTCTGGTAGCACCGCGCGGCGAGGACCCCGGCCGCAGACAGGCCCTTGCCTTTGGCGAGTGTCTGGGCGAATTTCACGGGCAGAGAATTTTTATGATGGTTGGCATTCGGAATCCATGAGCAAAACAGTATTTGACACTTTGACCGGCATGTACTTCACGGTCGACGACCCCGATGGAAGCTACGGAACGGGCCAGGTTATTCGCCTCGCTGCCGAGGGGGTTTACTTTATCCGCTTCGATGGCAACGAGGTGCCGCTACCCATGGAACTGGCATCCATCGGCGAGATGCTGGAAGCCACCGATGACGAGTACAAACGCTGGCGATTCTTCGACACGGTTGAGGAAAGAGACAAATGGATCGAATGGCTGGATGCTCCTTCCAAGCCACGCGTCGTATCACTGGTGCGGCCGGTAAAATGACGAGTTTCATGCACCCGGCTCCAGTGGAGGCGAGACTTCGCCAGCAAAGGCAACCGAACCCAAGTCTGGTTTCGTTCTCCTGATAGGGCCAAAAATGGTACCATGGAAAACAATCATGAAACGGTTGCTGAACAGATTAGGGACAGCTCTCGGAAACCATACAGCGCCTACGTCTTTTGGTGGGATGGCTACTTGTGGGCAAGCAGCCAAGCCCGGCGCATAGGGCTCGCGGCACCCGGAGGAAACACGGCGTGATCGGGGTTATGGCTCTTTCCCGGCGGGTTGACTGCACTGGGCTTCCGCGACGATTTCAGTTCGAGGAGCAAACCGGCCGCGTTCAGTAAGCGGCTCGTCTCCTATCTGGCGTTTACAAGCGCGGAGCCTGGATCGCATCACGTTCAGCTTTGCGCAGGCGCGCGTCTGCGTTACACCATCAAGGCAATCGACAGTCAGCTTTCAACGCGAATTTCCAGCACGGCCCTACCCCACCGCCAAGGAGAAATGAGCATGACTTATATCGCATCCCCCAAACGCCCCATTGGTCATCCGGAACGCGCCCTCGACTGTGAGGAAGTGCTGCAAACAGCGCTCGAACATTTGTCGAACGAGGCCTCCCTGACGGAGGAGGACGTTGAGGCGAAGCTGGTCGAAAGCGGCCTGGCGGCGGGATGGGAAGAGCCGGAGCTAAGGATTGCGATCGCGGATCTGCGCCGGAATGCCGCGTTGGGATTGCAGGGCCTGTCGGAATAGGCACAGCCGGCCACTCGACCAAAGTAAAACCGAAGTACAGCACCAGCGTTGTACCAGTCCTGGCAACAGGACACACCCGCCTGTGTCAAAAATACAATATGAACCTGTGCCATGGATAGGCAGGAGCGGCCAGGTTGTCTGGTTCAGTCTTGACGGCGAGGGCCGACTGTGGACTCTCTTCACGTCAGAATTGCAGGCTGCCTTATCAAATCTTGTGTTTTTGTTGGAAGCGTATCCATGACCTCAGCATCGATCAGCAGGCCTGCCACGTCTTCATCCCAAGGCTTTTTCCGGCGCCTTGCCATCACTCTGCCGCTTGTTGTGGCGCTCACTGCTTGTGGCGGCCATGTCAAGGGGGTGATGCAGCCCCTCAATATAGCCGCCGAGCCCAAGGGAAATTCCGTCGTCAACATGCTGGTGGCGACCAGCCGGCAGCCCTCCGACGATCCGGCCACCCTGTTTTCGGGCGAGCGCAGCGTCCACCCCTCGATCACCGACGTTGCAGTATCTATCCCCCCCAGCACGGCGCGTGTTTCCGGCACCGTGCAATGGCCGAAGAAGCTGCCTCCGAATCCAGCCACCGATTTCGCGGTCGTCCGCGTCCAGCCCGTGGCGACTGTCCAGCAGGCCCATGAGTGGGTGCGCACGCATTCCAGTGGCGGCCATGCGATGGTCTTCATTCATGGTTTCAACAATACCTATGAGGATTCGGTCTTCCGTTTTGCCCAGATCGTCCACGATTCCGGCGCTGACGTAACCCCGGTTCTTTTCACCTGGCCGTCGCGCGCCAAGGTGTTCGATTATAATTACGACAAGGAAAGCACGAACTATTCGCGCACCTCGCTGGAGAACACACTGAAAGGGCTGGTCGAGGATAAGAACATCAAGGATATCACCATCCTTGCCCATTCGATGGGAACCTGGCTGGCGATGGAATCGATCCGCCAGATGGCGATCCGTGACGGCGGCCTGCCGAAGAAGATCGAAAACGTCATCCTCGCCTCGCCGGATATCGATGTCGACGTGTTCTCCCGGCAATGGACCGAGCTTGGCAAGAACAAGCCGAACTTCACCATTTTCGTCTCGCAGGATGATCGCGCATTGGCGCTGTCGCGCTATATTTCCGGCGACGTGCAACGGCTGGGGCAGATCAATCCCGCAGAAGAGCCCTATAGAAGCAAGCTCGAAGAAGCCGGCATCACCGTCGTCGACCTGACCAAGGTTAAATCCACCGACCGCCTCAACCACGGAAAATTCGCCGAAAGCCCCGAAATCGTGCAGTTGATCGGTCAACGGCTTGTTACTGGCCAGACGCTGACAGATTCCGATGTCGGCCTCGGCGACGGCATCACGGCCCTGGTTGCCGGCACGGTCAACACCGTTGGCAAGGTCGCTGCGACCACCGTTGCGACGCCTGTGGATCTTCTGTCCGGAAACATGAAGTCCGTACCGAAGCGGAAACCCGGAGACGTCGGCGGCACGCTGCAAAGCGAGAGAGACCCGCTGCAGGCACAGAATACGCCGTCGAATTGAGAGTGAGGCGGACAAACACGAAGCCAATAGACGCGCTGCCTGCCGCCCGGCCTGACAAACATCTCTGCTTTTTTCAAAGGGCTCCGGTTGACGAACAACGCGGATCGGTAGCTTTGTTTTAGGCGCAACCATTACGTAAATTTCCGGGCTGCATTCACGGGTCAAAAGCGAGTTCGAGCCGAGAGGCGGCGCAACCGCTTGCTCATTGCTGCATCACCTCAATCTTGTTCTCGATCAGATGCACGCCAATCACCGCTGCGGCGGCCTGCTCGACGCAGCCAATTTCCGTTTCGCAAGACACGTAGCCGCTGAGAACAACAGTGCGCCCGACAGCCGTCACGGACAGCTGCGATACATCAATCAGCGCCGAATACTGGATATAGCGCAAGACTTTAGCGGCCAGTTCGTCACCGGTCAGGTCCGGATGATCGTCCTGGTGAATGTAAATCTGCTTGTGCATAGCAATTGCCCTTCCCAAGGGACAACGCGAGTTTTTCCTGAATGTTCCGAATATCTGGCCTGCGATTGCGGGAATGAGTGTCAGGTGCGCGGCTGGACATGAATGAAGGCTTCGGCGGCGGCGGCGATGAAATCCTGGCGGGCATAATCCATCGGCTGCTCGCCTCGCAACACGCAACAGCATGTCCGGATTGCCGTTCTATAGGCGGTGCCATCCTGTACCGGCCACTTTTCGAGCAGGCACTGCGCAGCCTCGCGCGTGTTTCGAACGACGCGGTAACGTCCTATCCCGTCGAGTTCAAGGACGACGGGTTCCAGCCACCATTTTTCGATCATCTGGTAACCTCCTTCAGCACCCTGGCATATAAGCCTTGCGTGAAATATGCGTTTTGCCCCGCCCATACGATGCGCCGGGTTGCGACAGCCGGGCGAATGGGTCTAAGGCGGACGTTCATCTTGCCAAGAGGCTGCGTCTTATGTCCGATGTCTTTCTGAACGTGCTGCCAATTTTCGTCCTGATCCTGCTTGGCTGGCTGATCGTGCGGATGAATTATCTGAAGGCATCGGTGGGAGACGCGCTTGGCGATTTCGTCTTTCGGGTGGCGGTGCCGGTTCTTCTGTTTCGCACGATCGCCGAGGCCGATTTCAAGGATGGCTCGCCCTGGCCGCTCTGGGTTGCCTATTTTTCCGGTGTCGCCGTGACATGGACGCTTGGGCATTTCGCAGCGACGCTATTTTTCAAGAAGGATGCGCGCATCGGCGTGCTGGCCGGCGTCTCGTCAGCTTTTGCCAATACCGTCTTCATCGGCCTGCCGCTGGTCTCGCGCAGCGTCGGCGATGAAGGTGTCGTGGCGCTGTCCATTCTCTTGTCCGTGCATCTGCCCGTGATGATGATTGCCGGCACGATCCTGATGGAGCGGGCCGAGCGCAAGACCAGCGGCAAGCCCGGCCAGAGCCCGCTCAAACTCCTCAAGGGCATCCTGCGCAACCTGGTGCGCAATCCACTGGTCATCGGGCTTGCACTTGGTGCGGTGGTTCATCTCATTGGTATGCCGCTCGGTGGGCCGGTCAAGATCGTCGTCGACCAGCTGGCAGGCGTCGCCGCTCCGGCGGCTCTGATTTCGATCGGCATGGCGGTCGACAAATACGGTCTTGCCGGCAATACCGGCCTTGCCTCGATCACCAGCGCGCTGAAACTGATCGTCCTTCCGGCAACGGTCTACGGCGCCTGCCAGTTGCTTGGCCTCAACAGCAACTGGACGGCAGCGCTGGTACTGACGTCATCCGTTCCGACCGGCGTCAATGCCTGGCTGATCGCCAATCATTTCAATGTCGGGCATGGCCTGGCCTCATCGACGATTACCATCACCACCGCGCTCGGCGTCATCTCGGTTTCCGCATGGGCCTATATTCTGCTTTAGCCAGAGATCATGCAAACACGAAAAAGCCCGGCGCATTGGCCGGGCTTGATTTCTTCCACCGCTGTTCAGGACGTATCCTTACGGAGCGGGTGCCGTTTCCGTGGCTGGCTTCGTTGCGTCGCCTTCAGTCGCAGGCTTTGCAGCTTCGGCTTCCGTTGCAGGCTTGGCGGCTTCAGCTTCGGCAGCCGGCTTTGCAGCTTCGCCTTCAGCGGCAGGCGCCGCAGCAGCAGTTGCGGACGGTAGTGCCACAGGTGTGTCGGCATGCTCACGCAGCCAGGCAATCAGGTTGGCGCGCTCGTCCGGCTTCTTCACACCGGCAAAGCCCATCGCGGTGCCTGGAACATGCTTCTTCGGCGCTTCGATGAAGAAGCTCAGGTGATCGTAGGTCCAGGTCTTGTTGGCTTCGGCGAAAGTCTTCATGCCGGCCGAATAGGCAAAGCCTTCGTGCGAAGCGATCGGACGCTCGACGAGACCCCACAGGTTAGGACCAACCTTGTTGGCCCCTCCCTTATCTACGGTGTGACAGCTTGCGCACTTCTTGAAGACGGTCTCGCCGGCCGATGCATCGGCCGTTGCCAGCAGCGGCTTGATATCGACTTCGACCTCTGCCGTGGCGCCAGCGCCAGCTTCCGAACCGCCCTCTTCGGCGATAATGGCGAAACCTTCCTTCTCGGGAACTTCCGAATGGAAGATGCCTTCCGATGCAATCGACACGGACATCAAAACAAAGACCGTACCGAGCAAGGCACCCACGCCCATGTTTACATATGAGTTCATCCGCAAATGCTCCCCTTGCAACCGGCGCGAACAAAACGCCAGCCTATCTTGAAATCGCGCGGAACCTATGTCTTTTGGCTTTGTGTTGCAACAGACATTATAAGCCCCGGCCTTGAGTCCTTTTGACACTTTTCCGGCGCGTTTTGAAGGCCTAAGCATGAACAGCGACAATTTGGACAAAACCCTTATCCTGATCCCTGCGCGCATGGCCTCGACGCGGCTGCCGGGCAAGCCGCTGGCAGATATCTGCGGCCTGCCGATGATCGTCCAGGTCGCTCTACGGGCGAAGGATGCAAAGGCTGGCCGGATCGTCGTCGCCGTCGATCATCAGGAGGTGTTAGATGCCGTCACGGCAGCCGGTTTCGAGGCTGTGATGACCCGGGTGGACCATCAGTCCGGTTCCGACCGCATCTATGAGGCGCTTTTGAAGAGCGACCCGGAGGGCAAGGCAGAGATCATTATCAATGTGCAGGGTGATCTGCCAACCATCGAACCGGAGACCATTCGCGCCGCGCTGCGGCCGCTGGAAAACCCGGATGTCGATATTGCCACGCTGACCGTCGAGATCGAAGACGAGGAAGAGAAACTTAACCCCAACGTCGTCAAGGTGGTCGGCTCGCCGCTGTCGGAGACGCGGCTGAAGGCGCTCTATTTCACCCGCGCCACCGCGCCGCACGGCAAGGGTCCGCTCTATCATCACATCGGTCTCTACGCCTACCGGCGTGCAGCGCTTGAAAAATTCGTATCGCTGCCGCCTTCGACGCTGGAAAAACGCGAATCGCTGGAGCAGTTGCGGGCATTGGAAGCCGGCATGCGCATCGATGTCGAAATCGTCAAATCGGTGCCGCTCGGCGTCGACACGCCGGCCGACCTTGAAAAAGCCCGGCGCCTTCTCGCCGCCAAAGCCTGATTGGATAGCATCATGATCACCAAGACCAACCGGATTTCCTTCCAGGGCGACTACGGCGCCAATTCCGACATGGCCTGCCGCGACATGTTCCCGGATATGGAACCGCTGCCCTGCCAGACCTTCGAGGATGCCTTCCTGGCCGTCGAGAACGGCGAAGCTGACCTAGCGATGATCCCGATCGAAAATACGATCGCCGGCCGCGTCGCCGACATCCATCATCTGCTACCCGAATCGCGGCTGCACATCATCGGCGAATATTTCATGCCGATCCGCTTTCAGCTGATGGTTCTTCCCGGCGTCTCGCGCGATGAAATCCGTACGGTGCACAGTCATATCCATGCGCTTGGCCAGTGCCGCAAGATCGTGCGCGCCAACGGCTGGAAGCCGGTAGTGGCGGGCGATACCGCGGGCGCTGCCAAGCTCGTGTCGGAAATGGGCGACCGCACGATGGCAGCCCTGGCCCCAAGGCTTGCCGCCGATCTCTACAAGCTTGAGATCGTTGCGGAAAATGTCGAGGATACCGAAAATAACGTGACACGCTTCGTGGTTCTCTCGCGCGACCCGAAGAACATCAAGCGGCTGGCGGACAGCGACGTTATCGTCACCACATTCGTCTTCAATGTCCGCAACATCCCCGCAGCGCTCTACAAGGCGCTCGGCGGCTTTGCCACCAACAGCATCAACATGACCAAACTGGAAAGCTACCAGCTGGGCGGCAAATTCATTGCCACGCAGTTTTATGCCGATATCGAGGGCCATCCAGACGATGCGAATGTACGTCAGGCCCTGGATGAACTGCGGTATTTCTCCGAAAAAGTTCGGATCCTGGGCTCCTATACAGCCCACCCGATGCGCCTCGTCTTGTAGATAACCCACAAGAATTAGCGGCTGGAAATAAACGCGAAAACGTGATTGTTTTGTGACGAACCCATTTGATCGTCGCATTGCGCGCCACCTGATTCGCGGCGCGCCATGCCCTCCCGGCAACGACAGGCGCCTGCAACGAATGGGCGCGGCAAAGGTCGATACATGGCAATCAGGACCCTTCTTCTCTGCTCTTCCGCCGCCTTGATGATCTCCACCGGGGCACGCGCCGCCGATGCGATCGTTGCTGCCGAACCGGAACCGATGGAATATGTTCGCGTCTGCGATGCGTTCGGAAAAGGCTATTTCTATATTCCCGGCACCGAAACCTGCCTGAAGATCGGCGGCTATGTCCGCTTCGATTCCAACTATGGCGAAAGCCCCTATTCGGGCGAGAGCAATGGCTGGGATGCATTTACTCGCGGCACGCTGACGTTGGATGCAAAGTCCGAAACAGAGTACGGAACTCTGGAAAGTTTCATCGAACTGCGCAGCGACGCAAACAACGTCAACGATGTCGATACTTATCTCAATGCCGCGTTCATCCAGATTGCCGGTTTTCGTGCTGGCTACGGCGATTCGCGCTATGATATCTGGCTGAATTCCGCCGGCAACATCATCAACGACGACGTGATCGACTATACAGGCGACCGGACGAACCAGGTCAGCTATGTCTATGGCGGCGATACCGGCTTCTCCGCCCTGATCGGCCTGGAAGAAGGGGCGGGCAGCTACGATACCGGTTTCGCCCCGGAACCCACGGGCCTATATCACGGTCACGACTTTCCGCACATTATTGGCGGTCTGCGTTATTTCCAGAATGAAGGCACAGGCATCGCCTTCATCGGTGGCTACGACACCAACGCCGAAGCCTTCGGTGGCAAGGTCCGTGTCGATGTCGCCTTTAATGATGTGTTTTCCGCCTGGGTGATGGGCGGTTACCAGTCGGATTGGGACAATGATAAGGGTCCCGGCGGCACACGACGGCTGAATTATTACGGCCCGTGGCTCGGTGACTGGGCTGCGTGGGGCGGGATTGCCATCAAGGTCAACGACAAGACGTCTCTCAATGCTCAGGCTGCCTATGAGGAAGACGGCACATTCGCCGCGGCCTTCAACGTCGAATATATGGTCACCGAAATGCTGAAGTTCCAGCCGGAAATCAACTATACCGAATTCGATGGCCTACGCGGCACGGGCAGC
Source organism: Hyphomicrobiales bacterium (assembly GCA_900472175.1). GTDB lineage: Bacteria > Pseudomonadota > Alphaproteobacteria > Rhizobiales > Rhizobiaceae > Pararhizobium. The sequence continues at coordinate 203,346 of UCHD01000017.1, forward strand.
GCGATCGGCGGCACGATCCGCCTGCAACGCAACTTCTGATTCGAGTTACAAAATTGAAACCGCCGGCGTCCGCGATCAGCGGGCGCCGATTGCGTTTCAGCGCGGCCAATCCAGCCAGTCGCGCATCAACTGGTGGGCAATGGCACCTTTCGGCGGCGGCCCGAGCTCACCGGCAGCCAGCGTCACACCGGTATTGCGCGCCAGCATCGCGGCCGTTTCCGCGCGCGTGAACCAGCGGCAGTCCTCCAGTTCCTGCTCGTCCCGGTGAATGTCACGGGATTTGGCCTCGGCGTAACAGCCGATCATCAGCGTATGGGGCATCGGCCACGGTTGCGAGGCATGATAGCGCACGCGGCCGATGCGAATGCCGGATTCCTCAAGCGTTTCGCGACGGACGGCATTTTCCATGGTCTCGCCCGGCTCGACGAAGCCGGCCAGGCAGGAATACATGCCTTCCGGAAAATGCGGGCTGCGGCCAAGCAGACAGACGTCGCGCTCCAGATCGATTGTCAGCATGATGACGACGGGATCGGTGCGCGGAAACACCATGTGGCTGCAGGCCGAGCAGATGCGCCGGTAGCCGCCGCCCTTGCTTTCCATCGCTGAACCACATTTGCCACAAAAGCGATTGGTGGCGTTCCAGCTGATCAGGCTGGAGGCCTGCGCGAACTGCCCAAGCAGCTCGTCCGTCAGCATCTGCTGGCGATAAAGCGTGCGGCCATCGGCGAGCTTGAAGGGTTCCGGCAGCGTCTCTTCGGTCAGGCCCACGGGAACCGCCAGACGCGGCTCGCCGTTGGGGAGAAACCCGAGCAGGATGGCATCGTCCAGGACCGGCTCCAGACCGGCCAGTTCATAGGGAGCAAACAGCGGGTCGATGATCTTCTCGTCATGCTTGACCACCAGCTTGCCGCTGGAGAACGCAAAGACATGCGCGCCGTCCTTGCGGAAAGCCACTTCGACGCAATCGTCGGAGCGATGTTCCGATTGTCTATCCAGGTGATTTTCGGAAAAGGCGACGAGCGTGCTCGGCTCGGGATGCGGGCTGTGCAGATCGAAGATCGATTTCGTCATGGTCAGAGATTTTCCACTATCCGTGCTGCGAATGCCTTGCGCGCGTCGTCGTCCCAGGGTTCAGCCGAACCAAAGCCCCAGACCGGCCCCGGCCAATTGGCATCACCCTCGTTGCGGGCGATGACATGAACATGAAGCTGACGGACGATATTGCCAAGAGCGCCGACATTGATCTTCGCTGCCCCTGTCGCTTTTTTCAATGCGGCTGCCACCATGTTGGTTTCGAAAGTCAGCATCGCCTGATCGAGCGGCGTCAGATCGAAGATTTCCGACACGCCATCACGCTGCGGAATGAGCACAAGCCACGGCCAGCGGCAGTCATTGTTGATCCGCAACTGGCAAAGGCCGAGCGTCGTGATCAGCAATCCATCGCGTTGAAGGCGTTCATCAATCTCGAAGGCAGGCAAGTGGGTCTCCCGGGAACAGTGATTTTTCTTTTGTTTCAACAACGATAGCAGTTTTTTGAAGGCGTGGCTTGCATTTGGTTTCGATATTGCCGATATGAGAGCCGGGAGGTTGGTGGTGGACGAGCCACTCGCCAACCGGGTCAGGTCCGGAAGGAAGCAGCCCCAACGAGCCAGGCACGGGTCATCGTGCCAGCCTCCCACCCTTTTCTTTCTGTCCTTCCTGGACACGATTTGCAGCCAAGCGGCCCCGTCTTGGGGAAAAAAGGGCGATGAGCGAAGATAATCTGATCCCGGCATCCGAAAAACCCGCCGCCTACCGCGTGCTTGCGCGCAAATACAGGCCGAAGGATTTCTCCGACCTGATGGTCGGCCAGGAGCCGATGGTGCGTACGCTCACCAATGCGTTCGAGACCGGCCGGATCGCGCAGGCCTATATGCTGACCGGCGTTCGCGGTGTCGGCAAGACCACCACCGCCCGCATCCTTGCCCGCGCGCTGAACTACAAGACGCCTGAGATCGACAAGCCGACGATCGACCTTCGCATTCCCGGCGAGCATTGCCAGGCGATCATGGAAGGCCGCCATGTCGACGTGATCGAGATGGACGCCGCCTCTCACACCGGTATCGACGATATCCGCGAGATCATCGAGCAGGTGCGCTACCGCCCGGTTTCGGCCCGCTATAAAGTCTATATCATCGACGAAGTGCACATGCTCTCGACCCAGGCCTTCAACGGCCTGTTGAAGACGCTCGAAGAGCCGCCCGAGCATGTGAAATTCATCTTCGCCACCACCGAAATCCGCAAGGTTCCGATCACAGTGCTGTCGCGCTGCCAGCGCTTCGACTTGCGCCGCATCGGTGCGTCCGATCTCGTCGGGCTGTTCACCACCATTCTCGGCAAGGAAGGCATTTCTGCCGATCCGGATGCCATGGCGATGATTGCCCGCGCTGCCGAAGGTTCGGCGCGCGACGGGCTGTCGCTGCTCGACCAGGCGATCGCCCATGGTGGCGGCGTGGTCGAAGTCGAAGCCGTACGCTCGATGCTTGGCCTTGCCGATCGCGCCCGCATCGTCGATCTGTTCCAGCATATCGTCAAAGGCGATGTGGCAGCGGCACTCAACGAATTCGCCGGGCAATATGAGGCTGGCGCCAGCCCTGCGGTCGTGCTGACCGATCTCGCCGATTTCACCCATCTCGTCACCCGGCTGAAATATGTGCCCGATGCCGTCAACGATCAATCGCTGAGCGAGATCGAGCGCACCCGGGGTGCGGAATTCTCCTCCAGCATTGCTGTGACCACGCTATCGCGCATTTGGCAGATGCTGTTGAAGGGTATTCCGGAGACGGAAAGTTCATCGCGCCCGGCCGGCGCTGCCGAAATGGTGCTGATCCGGCTTGCCCATGCCGCCCACCTTCCGGCGCCGGAAGATGCGGCCCGGCGCTTGCTCGAACTTTCCAACGGCGACGCGCCGCGCCAACCTTCCGCCCCGAACGGCGGCAATGGCGGCGGCGCGCAGGCCTTTGGCGGAAACTCCATCCAGGCGCGTGGCAATGACATGCCGCCGGCGCGGCGGGCAACCGGCAATGGCGCAACCATGCTGCGCGCCGTGCCGGACGTCGCGCCACCACAGGCCATGCCTGTCGGACAGACCGAGCAACGGCCGCTTGAAGCACCGGTAGCGAAGGCTGAACCTAAAGTTCCGGTCCGCTCCGTCAGCGACATCGCCGAGCTCTGCGGGACCAATCGCGATATCAAGCTGAAGACGCTGGTACGCGGTTTCGTGCGGCTGGTGAACCTGGAGCCCGGACGGCTGGAAATCAACCTGCCGGAAGACGCCCCGAAGACGCTGGTTGCCGAACTGCAGAAGAAACTCGAGGACTGGACCGGCATCCGCTGGATGGTGATCCTCAGCCGCGAGCCGGGTGCACCGACCCTGCTTGAGGCCGAAACGCGGGCGCAGGAAAAGCGCGTCAGCGACGCGCGCCAGGATCCGGACGTTGCCGCCATCCTCGCCAAGTTTCCCGGCGCCAAGATCACCGACGTGCGGATCAAGGGGCCGGAACCGGAAGAGGAAAACGAGCCGGTGGCCATAGCCGCGGCCGAATCCGCAGATGGCGACATCCTTCCCGGCGACGATATCGAGTACTAGTTTAAGATTTATCGAGACATTCAGAAGAGGACATGACGATGCGCGACATCATGGGCATGATGGGCAAGGTCAAGGAAATGCAGGCCAAGATGGAAAAGATGCAGGAAGAGATTTCTGCGCTTGAAGTCGACGGTTCCTCCGGCGGCGGTCTCGTCACCGTGCGCATGGACGGCAAGGGCAACCTCAAGGGTCTGAAGATCGATCCGTCGCTGTTCAAGGAAGACGATGTCGAGATTCTCGAAGACCTGATCGTTGCCGCTCACAAGGACGGCAAGGACAAGGCCGAGGCCATCACAGCTGAAAAGACCAAGGCACTGACCGCCGGCCTGCCGATCCCGCCCGGCATGAAACTGCCTTTCTAGCCGCTCAGCACCACCTCATTCTTCAGGCAGAAAAGCCGCGCCGACAATGCGTACCCTGCGCGGCGGCGCGGGTACAAAGCTCGTCGTGCCACGAAGGCCGGTATCGCCGAGCAGCGCCACATCCATGACGGCATCTTCTGCCGATTGCAGCGCCTCGACGATCCCGGTTCCTGAAACGGCGGCACCGGTAACCGGTGTCTTTGCCAGCACTGTCTTGTAGAACCGGTTCATGTCGCAGGTCTTGAGCGGCGATGCCGTCCGGTAGGCTCCGGCATGCGGCAGTTCGGCATACCGCGCGCCGGTCGTTGCCGAAATCATCTCATCGGTATTCCCAGCACTCGTTATCCTGTAAACATCCATCGCCGGATCATCGCAGATGAATTTGCACTGTGCCGCTATCGCCTCCATATCGCCGGCGGTGTTGTAACCGGAATTGGGTGTCGGAAAGGAATAGCCGTCAGAGAGCCGGACACATCGTGTTTCGATCTTGGCGCTGATCCTTGGCAGAGCGTAGCCTGCCATTACGCCACGGGCCGGAACCCGCCGGCGAAGCGGAGCGCGCTCGGCGACGGCCTGCTTCGCGCAAACCTGCTGAGAAACGCCAGACAGAGCAGCCAGGCGGGCGCTCGTTTCCGCGATGCGGACAGCAATCTCGCGGCAGGCAAAGGTTTTGCTGGCAGCACAGCTATATTTCACCTGGAACGCCCGGTTGGCGGCGATCTGCCGCTGTAACCGCGAAAATTCGGGACTGCCCGAGGTTCTTGACGCGGAACACTGTCCGGCCTCTGCGCCGCTCATATCGGCCGCCAGCATCAGGAAGGCGGCCGCAACGATCGCGGTCGTTCGTCCCAGGCAGCCAGCAATTCCTGTGAACCCGCTCATGTGGAAAACCCTTGCCACGCTTCAGCCATAGACGCAGCTATCCCGGCGCCCCTGTCATTGCCAAGTTCGCTGTGTTCTCGCTGTGTCTGTACAGGCATCGATCTCTCGCACCAGGAAAAATGCCCTGCGCGACAAGGGTTCTCATAGGTGGAGACCCAGTTGAAAGAAAGCGGAACTTAAGCAGATGGTTAAGGTCACGAGCCGCGAAACCAAATGGCTCAACCGCTGATCATGGCTCTCAGCTTGTAATGGATCGGCGCCGCGATATAGCGGGCGCGGTCTTCATCGGAGAGGTTCTTGCCGTATGTCTGCAGCAACTCCGGCATCAGCACCGGCATACCGGAATAGGCGTGATAGGTGACGGCGTCCCCTGCCTGGACGACACCATCCTTGAGAACGCGGCAATAGAACCCTGGCCGTCCTGCCCTGGCAAAGCGCTTGGCAAAGCCGGGATCGTCCATGCGACCAGCCAATGTGGCGCAGGGGATGCGGGCTGACGTGACCTCAAGCTCGACGGTCTCGGTGACAAACCGGTCGCCGACAGAAATCTTGCGACTATCGGCACCGTCGATCACCAGGTTCTCGCCGAAAATACCCGGCTCCAGATCGCGGCCGAGCTCCTTCGACCACCAGTCGAGATCGATGGAGCCCAGCGCATAGACGGCCTGATCAATGCCGCCATGATGCTTGCGATTGCAGATCTTGTCGCCGATCAATCCCTCACGGTCGATCATGATGCCTGCCTCTACCGGATGCTTGAAGATGCCGGTCCTGTAGGACTTTCCGGGCAAGATTTCGGCATTACCGGTACAGACGGCGAGGATTTTCATGGACGGCACTTTCTTTTCAGCGATTCCGTTCTGTTGAGATATGGAGTAGAAACCCCGCATGGCAAAGCGAGTCACCGGTCCCGAAATTGAAAAACTCATCCAGCTGCTGGCGAAGGTGCCTGGGCTCGGGCCACGTTCGGCCCGGCGCGCCGCCCTTCACCTGGTCAAGAAGAAGGACCAGCTGCTGGGTCCCTTGGCCGAAGCCATGGGCGAAGCACATCGCAAGGTGCGCATCTGCTCGTGCTGCGGCAATGTCGATACGATCGATCCTTGCAGCGTCTGCTCCGACGACCGCCGCGACAACTCGGTGATCATCGTCGTCGAAGACGTTTCCGACCTCTGGGCGCTGGAACGCGCCAGTGCGATGAACACGGCCTACCATGTGCTTGGCGGCACGCTGTCGCCGCTCGATGGCGTCGGCCCCGACGACCTGAACATCAAGGGTCTGGTTGAGCGGGTAAGCAAGGGCGGCGTGCGCGAACTGATCATCGCCGTCAACGCCACCGTCGAGGGCCAGACGACAGCGCATTACATCACCGACCAGCTCGACGGCCTCGGTGTCAAGATCACCCGGCTGGCACACGGCGTGCCGGTCGGCGGCGAACTGGATTATCTGGATGAAGGCACGCTGACAGCGGCACTGAGGGCGAGGACGGCGATTTGAGGAAGAATGCTCCAATAGCCCGGCACATTCTGCCGTTGATCGCAGCCACCCTCATTGCTCTTACGCCTATCCCCGCGCATGCCGCCTCCAAAGCGGAAACCGAATCTCAATTCCGCCAATGGCTGCAGACCGATCTGTGGCCGCAGGCGCAGAAATCGGGCATCTCGGCCGCCGCCTTCAAGGCTGCCTTCGCCGATGTGAAGCTCAACTTGGACCTGCCGGACCTTGTGCCGCCGGGAACCAAGCCACCCGGCGAGCAGAAGCAGAGCCAGGCAGAGTTCTCTTCGCCCGGCGCTTATTTTTCCGAACAGCGGCTACAGGGCCTGGCGGCAACCGGCCGCGCCCTTGCCAAGGAAAATGCCGCGACGCTACGGCGGATCGAGAAGACCTACGGGGTTCCCGGAGCGATCGTGGTTGCCATCTGGGGCCGCGAATCCGGCTTCGGCCGGGCGAAAATCCCGCATCCGATTATGGATGTGCTCGCCACCAAGGCGTTCATGTCGACCCGTGGCGATCTGTTCAAGCGCGAACTGATCGCGGCCCTGCATATTCTCGACAGCGGTGACGTGAAAGAGGCCGACATGCGCGGCTCCTGGGCAGGCGCCATGGGCCAGCCGCAATTCCTGCCGACCAGCTTCCTCAAATATGCCGTCGATTTCGATGGCGACGGGCGACGCGACATCTGGAAATCGACGCCGGACACGCTTGCCTCGATCGCCAACTACCTGTCGAAAAAGGGCTGGCGGCGCGGCCGCGACTGGGGTTTTGAGGTTTACATCCCCGCCAATGTCACTTGCGCACAGGAAGGGCCGGATTTGGCCAAGCCGATTTCGCAATGGGCATCCGATGGCATCGAGCGCGCATCCGGAAAAGCATTCCCGGCAAACGAAGCCAAGGCGGAAGGCATGATGCTGGTCCCAGCCGGCCGCCATGGACCGGAATTCATCGTCACGCCGAATTTCTACGTCATCAAGGAATACAACAATTCCGACCTTTACGCCCTGTTCATCGGCAATCTGGCCGACCGGATCGCCTCGGGTGGCGGCGCGTTCAAGCGCGAGTTCGGCGATGTCGGCAAGATGCTGCGCTCGGATGTTCTGAAGATGCAGAAGGGGCTGGAAGGACAAGGTTACGATATCGGCAAGGCGGACGGCCTCGCCGGCTACAAGACCCGGCGCTCGATCGGAACATGGCAAGCGAAGAACGGCATCGAGCCGACCTGTTTCCCGCAGAAAAACCTGTTGGGGAAATTTTAAACCGGGCGAAACCGAATTCGATCCCGCCCGGTCTGGTCATCACGCAGTGGCGAGACTCGTTTCGAGCAGGTCCAGGATCGAGGTCCAGCCCGCTTCGTGGCCCTGGCGTGCCTCCTCGGATTTGAACTTCACCTGCTTCAAGGTGATTTCCGTCGTATCGGCATCGACCTTGGCCAGATCGATGGTGACGACGCTGTCGTCGAGCGAGTAAGGCGATTCCCAGGTAAAGGACAGGCGCGAATGCGGATCTATCTCCAGATAGGTGCCGGCATGCGGAATTTCCTTTTCGGGCGTCACCATGACGATGGAAAACCGTCCGCCCTTCACCGGGTCATTCTTGACTTTGCTCGGCTGCGAACTTCCGAAGGGCGGTGCCATGAACTTTGCCAGCATCACCGGTGAAAGCCAGGCGTTGAACACTTTTTCGCGCGATGCCGCGATTGTGCGGCTCACCGTCAGTTCAAGCTCTTTCATCGTCTTCGTCCTTTGAAACGAGTAAGTTTTCCAGCGCCGCAAGGCGCAGTTCCCAGATCGATTTCAATTGCGCGAACCAGTTCTCAGTCAGCTTCAGCGGATCGAGCTCGGCTGCGATAAAATGCTCGCGGCCCAAGGTCCGGCGGGTGACAAGCCCTGCCTCCTCCAGCACCTTGATGTGTTTGGAGACGGAATTCAGCGACATGTCGAAATGGGCAGCAAGCGCCGTCACTCTCAATGCACCCTCCTGAACAAGCAGCGTCAGGATGCGTCGCCGGGTCGTATCGCCGGCAGCCTTGAGAACTCGTGACAGGTCATCTTCGTCCATTTATTCACCTTAATAGTTGAATATATAAAATACACATAATAGTCAACCATATGGATGAATATTTTTAAACCGGCGAGCGACGTCATCCCGGAATTTTTTGAAAATGGCGGCGCAACCGGTGGCAGGAAGGCCGGTGTTGCGGATTGCAACACCGGCCTATGGCGAGATGACGCGTGCTGCACGGTGGCTCTGCCTTATCAGTGCATGTCCATCTGCTGCTTGTAGCGCTCGTACTCGTAAGGGAGGATGGTCTGGCGCTCGATCATCCGGTGCACGCGGGGGGCCGCAGCACCGCGATGCAACGCCGTCAGCCTGTCGCCGATCTCTGCGTCAGCCTGTGTGCGGCGTTGGTTGTGGCGGACATATTCCACCCAGGTCGGCACGTGATAGGTCTCCGTCCAGGTGGTCGGGTTTTCCAGGTCGCGCATCAGCCCCCATTGCCCCGCGCCATCGCGAATACGGATACGGCGGCGCTCGGCCATCGCGGTGAGGAAATCCGGCACGTCATCATCGGCAATTTCATAATCGATCATCACCACGATCGGACCGCTGCGCGGCTTGAGGTCGAGCTTCAGCAGAGGCTCCGAAAACCGGTTGAGCGGATCGAGATTGAGCGACTGGAATTCCGGCAGCGGCAGGCGCAGGCCGATGGCAGCGCCAACGATCATCAGACAGGCCGAAATGATCAGGGCGTTTGCCGGGCCGTGGCCCTCGGCCAACTGCCCCCAAAGCCAGCTCCCCGAAGCGATGCCGCCGAAGGTAGTCGTCTGGTAGAGCGACAGCGCGCGGCCAACCACCCAGCGCGGCGTCGAAAGCTGCACGGTTGTGTTGAACAGCGACAGTGCCAGCACCCAGCCTGCACCGGACAGCAGAAGTGCGAGGCTGGTGAGCCAGCCGTAGGGACTGAGCGCCGTCACCACGCTGCTGACGGCGAAACCGGCAAAGGCGATGCGCACGATCCATTCGCTCGACAGGTGCTCACGCAGCCGGGCGCTGAGCAGCGCCCCGCCGATGGCGCCAAGGCCAAAGGCACCGAGCATAATGCCGTAGGTCAGTGGTCCGCCGGCAACGAGATCGCGAGCGACCAGCGGCAGAAGCGCGAGAATGGCGCTAGCGGAGAGACCGAAGACGAAACCGCGCACCAGAACCTTGCCGATATTCGGCGACATCGCGACATAGCGTAGTCCAGCGGAAATCGCCCGGCCCATCGATTCGCGCGGCAGCGTCGACAACGTTTCCTCACGGCGCCAGCGCAGCAGGGCATAGATGATGGCGAAATAGCTGAGCGTATTGGCGGCAAAGGCGGCCGCTGCCCCGGCCGCCGCGACGATGACGCCGCCGATGGCGGGGCCGACCGAGCGGGTGATGTTGAACCCCATGCTGTTCAGTGCGACGGCCGCCGGCAGCACCTCGCGCGGCACCATGTCGCCGACCGAAGCCTGCCAGGATGGATTGTTGAGCGCCGTCCCGCAGCCGATCAGAAAGGTGAAAAGCAGCAGCAGCCAGGGCGTGATAATGCCGAAATAGGCACAGAGCGTCAGGAGCGCCGACACACAGAGCATGAAACACTGGCCGACCAGCATGATGCGGCGGCGGTCGAAATTATCGGCGAGCGCCCCGGAAATGAGCGAAAACAGCATGATCGGCAGCGAGGTCGAGGCTTGCACCAGCGCCACCATGTTTACCGAATCTGTGATGGAGGTCATCATCCAGGCGGCGCCGACGGCCTGGATCAGCCCGCCAAAATTGGAGGCAAGACTTGCCACCCAGATGACCCGGAACGTATCATGCTTGAACGGCGCCAATGGCGATAGTCGATGCGGCAACGCGCTTTCCCACCCTGTCTGTATTTGAATCGTCTTTGTGACACCCAATCTAAGCCAGATGACCGGCCGGGCAAGCAAAAGCACAACCACCGGCAGGATTTCACCACTTCACGGTCTGCATCCGCGTTTTGCGCCCCGAAGAGCGGGATAACTTGCATTTGCCGATAATCGAGCGTATATGACCCTCAAATTCTTGATCGGTTGATGAAGAGTGGGCCCGTCAGGACCCGCTCTTTTTTATTACCGATGTTTTGGGAGAGCATCGTTTGTCCGATACGACAACGGCAGAAAACACACAGGAACCGCGCCTGGTCACCGAGACCGGCATCGACCGCCGCATCGCCGATATCATCGAGCCTGTGCTGGTTCCGATGGGATATCAACTGGTGCGCGTGCGCCTATCCTCGCAGAACGGTGCGACGCTGCAGATCATGGCCGAACGGCTCGATGGCACGATGACCGTGGAAGATTGCGAAGCGATCTCGACGGCGATCTCGCCTGTTCTCGACGTGGAAGATCCGGTCGACCGGGAGTATCATCTTGAAGTATCGTCGCCGGGCATCGACCGGCCGATGGTGCGCAAGTCGGATTTCAGCCGCTGGGCTGGCCATCTGATCAAGTGCGAAACCTCAGTTCTGGTCGACAGCCGCAAGCGTTTCCGCGGCAAGATTCTGTCGGCCGACGGCGAAGGTTTTACGATCGAACGCGACCAGCCGGCTCCCGGCGAAGACCCGCAGGTGATCATTCCCTTTACAGCATTCGCCGAAGGCAGGCTGATCCTCACGGACGACCTGATCCGCGATGCGCTGACAGCAGACAAGAAGGCGAAGGCTGCCCAGGCAGCCAATGAAAACTTCGAAGACGAAGATTCGCCGATCAATTGAGTTCATGGGCGCGGGACGCCTCTAAGTGAGGCCCCGGCAATCAGACGGAGACTTTAATATGGCAGTGAGTGCTAACAGGCTCGAACTTCTGCAGATCGCGGATGCCGTCGCGCGCGAAAAAGTGATCGACCGCGAAATCGTTCTGGCCGCCATGGCCGACGCGATCCAGAAGGCCGCCCGCTCGCGCTACGGTTCGGAGAGCAATATCCGCGCCGATATCAATTCCAAGACCGGCGAAATCCGGCTTCAGCGCCTGCTTGAAGTCGTCGAGGTTGCCGAGGACTACTCGACCCAGATTCCGCTGGAACTGGCCCGCGACCGCAATCCGGATGCCATTCTCGGCGACTTCATCGCCGACCCGCTGCCGCCGATGGATTTTGGCCGTATCGCCGCTCAGTCGGCCAAGCAGGTCATCGTCCAGAAGGTTCGCGAAGCCGAGCGTGACCGCCAGTTCGACGAATTCAAGGATCGCATCGGCGAAATCGTCAATGGCACCGTCAAGCGCGTCGAATATGGCAATGTCATCGTCGATCTCGGCCGTGGCGAAGGCATCATCCGCCGCGACGAAATGATCCCGCGCGAAAACATGCGCTACGGCGACCGCGTCCGCTCGTATGTCTATGACGTGCGCCGCGAACAGCGTGGCCCGCAGATTTTCCTGTCGCGTACCCATCCGCAGTTCATGGTGAAGCTGTTCACCATGGAAGTTCCGGAAATCTACGACGGCATCATCCAGATCCGTTCGGTTGCCCGTGACCCGGGTTCGCGCGCCAAGATCGCCGTCATCTCCAACGACTCGTCGATCGATCCGGTCGGCGCTTGCGTTGGTATGCGTGGTTCGCGCGTTCAGGCCGTTGTCGGCGAATTGCAGGGCGAAAAGATCGATATCATTCCGTGGTCCCAGGATCCGGCATCGTTCATCGTCAACGCGCTGCAGCCGGCCGAAGTCTCCAAGGTCGTTCTCGACGAAGACGCAGAGCGTATCGAAGTCGTAGTTCCGGATGAACAGCTCTCGCTGGCCATCGGCCGCCGCGGTCAGAACGTCCGTCTCGCATCGCAGCTGACCGGCTGGGATATCGACATCATGACGGAAGCCGAAGAATCGGAACGCCGCCAGAAGGAATTCAACGAACGCACAGCGCTGTTCATGGAAGCCCTAGACGTCGACGAAATGGTTGGCCAGGTTCTGGCATCGGAAGGCTTTGCCGCAGTCGAAGAGCTCGCCTATGTCGAGCTGGACGAAATCGCCTCGATCGAAGGCTTCGACGAAGACACGGCCAGCGAACTGCAGACCCGTGCCCGCGAATATCTCGAGCGCCTGGAAGCCGAAATGGACGCCAAGCGTGTTGCTCTCGGCGTTTCGGACGACCTGCGCTCGATCAACGGCATGACCGGCCAGATGCTGGTTGCGCTCGGTGAAGACGGCATCAAGACGATGGAAGACTTTGCAGGCTGCGCCGCTGACGATCTCGTCGGCTGGTCGGAGCGCAAGGACGGCGAGACGAAGAAGTTTGAAGGCCTGTTCTCCAAGCTCGAAATCTCCCGCGTCGATGCCGAACGCATGGTCTTGCAGGCGCGTCTTGCTGCCGGCTGGATCACCGAAGAAGACCTGGCACGCGAAGAAGAAGCACTCGAAGTCGTGGAAGGCGCGGAACAGGACGCCTGAAGGCTTTCTGACCGTGATCCGGGCTGATGCTGCTTGAAGATCGCCATGTTGATTGAAGACAAGGACCCTGCGGGGGACATCGATGGTGAAGCAGTGAACGGCCGCATGTGCATCGTGACACGGCAGAGCGGAACACCGGAAACGCTGATCCGCTTTGTCGCCGGGCCTGATGGCCGGGTGGTGCCGGATTTGAAGAAGCAGCTGCCGGGTCGCGGCTGCTGGGTAACGGCGGAACGCGCGGTGCTGGAAAAGGCAATCGCCAGGAAGCTGTTTGCCCGCGGGCTCAAGAAGGCGGATGTGATCGCCGGACCCGAGCTTGCCGACGAGGTGGACCGGCTGTTGTCGATGCAGCTTGGCGGCATGATGAACCTGGCGCGCAAGGCGGCACAGTTCATCACCGGCGCCTCGAAAGTCGAGCAGGCCGTTCGTGGATTGGCGGCGCTCGCCACCTTCCATGCGGTGGATGCCGCAGCCGACGGGGTGCGGAAGATAGACCAGGCGCGCAAGGCGATGAGCTTTGTCGTCGATGATGGACAGGAAATACCCTCTTTTCGCTTCTTCACCGAGGCCGAAATGGAAGGGCTTTTAGGCCAGAATGCTTTTATCCATGCTTGCGCGCTTGCAGGGCAGGCGGGTGAGGGTGTAGTGAAGCGCGCAAACATGCTCGAAAGATACCGGGGAACCGTCCCCGCTCGAGCCGTTGGCGCCGAAACTGGCTTGCCGACACAATGACGCGGGTTACCGGCGCAGGCCGGCACAACCGCGATTGCAAAACAGAAATTGAACGGCGGGGTCTGGTGATACGCATCCGGCCCTGATCTTAGGAACGGAACGGAATGACCGACAACAACGACGACAAGACATTCGGCGGAGCCAAGAAGACGCTTACCCTGAAGCCTTCCGGGGTGAGTCAGGGAACTGTTCGCCAGGACATGGGTCGCGGCCGCACGAAGGCTGTCGTGGTCGAGACACGCAAGCGGCGGCCGATGCGTCCGGAAGACGAAAAGCCGGTCGTTCCGGTCGCAGCGCCGGTGGCACCTGTCGCACGCGTTGTCGAGCCTCAGCGCCCTGCGCCCGTGCCACAACAGCAACAGCCTGCACGTCCGGCCCAGCCACAGCAGCAGCCGCGCCAGCAGGACAATCGCCAGGACAACAACAATCGCCCGCGGGTCGGTGTGGTTCTCAACCAGCTTTCCGCTGGTGAGATCGACGCCCGCCGCCGCGCGCTTGCCGAAGCCCAGATCCGTGATGCCGAAGACGCCAAGCGCCGCGCCGCCGAAGAGGCACGCCGTGCAGCTGAAGAGGCCGAGCGCCTGAAGGCAGAACAGGCCGAAGCAGCCCGTCTCGCCGCTGAAGAAGCAGCCCGTACCCCCGCGGAACGCGAAGCCGAAAAGGCCGCAGCTGAAGCGGCAAAGGCCGCTGAAGCCGAGGCAGCAGCCGTCGCCGCCCGCAAGGCGGAAGACCAGGCGCGTGCCGAGGCCACAAAGCCTGCAACGACACCGTCGACAGTCACCCCGGCACTCGCCGCCCGCCGCAAGGCTGAAGGCGAAGAGACAGAGGCACGCCCGAACCGTGGCGCCACCACACCGGTGCGCGGCAAGGTCGTTCGTCCGGAGCCTGCCAAGGCCCCTGCCCGTCCGAAGACGGAAGAGGAACGCCGCAAGGGCAAGCTGACGCTGACCGCCGCTCTCGACGACGACGGCAATCCGCGCGGCCGCTCGATGGCTGCCATGCGCCGCCGCCAGGAGAAGTTCCGCCGCAGCCAGATGCAGGAAACCCGCGAAAAGGTCATGCGCGAGGTGATCCTGCCGGAAACCATCACTATTCAGGAATTGTCGCAGCGCATGGCCGAACGGGCCGTGGATGTGATCAAGTACCTGATGAAGGAAGGCCAGATGATGAAGCCGGGCGACGTCATCGACGCCGACCTCGCAGAACTCATCGCCGGCGAATTTGGCCACACGGTCAAGCGCGTTTCGGAATCCGACGTCGAAGAAGGCCTGTTCGATGCCCGCGACGATGGCGACATGCAGCCGCGTCCGCCGATCGTGACCATCATGGGTCACGTCGACCACGGCAAGACCTCGCTGCTCGACGCCATTCGCAAGACCCATGTCGTTTCGGGCGAAGCTGGTGGCATCACCCAGCATATCGGCGCCTATCAGGTTGAGCAGAACGGTAACAAGATTACCTTCATCGACACCCCCGGTCACGCCGCCTTTACCGCGATGCGTGCCCGTGGCGCCCAGGCGACCGACATTGCAATCCTCGTGGTTGCGGCCGACGACAGCGTCATGCCGCAGACGATCGAATCCATCAGCCATGCAAAGGCTGCCGGCGTTCCGATCATCGTGGCGATCAACAAGGTCGACAAGCACGAAGCCGATCCGCAGAAGGTGCGCAATCAGCTGCTGCAGCACGAAGTGTTCGTGGAAACCATGGGCGGTGAAGTGCTCGACGTCGAAGTCTCGGCCAAGACCGGCCTTGGCATCGACAAGCTGCTCGAAGCGATCCTGCTGCAGTCCGAAATTCTCGACCTGCGCGCCGATGCCAATCGCACGGCAGAAGGTACCGTCGTTGAAGCCCAGCTCGATCGCGGTCGCGGTGCGGTTGCCACCGTTCTGGTTCAGAAGGGTACCTTGAAGCCTGGCCAGATCATCGTTGCCGGCGACCAGTGGGGCCGCGTGCGCGCCCTCGTCAACGACAAGGGTGAACACGTCAAGGAAGCGCCTCCGTCGATGCCGGTCGAGATCCTCGGTCTTTCCGGTACGCCGCTGGCAGGTGACAAGTTCGCCGTTGTCGAGAACGAAAGCCGTGCCCGCGAGATCTCGGAATATCGTCAGCGCCTGACCCGCGACAAGGCTGTTGCCCGTGCATCCGGCCAGCGCGGTTCGCTCGAGCAGATGATGATGACGCTGCAGAATACCGGCCTTAAGGAATTCCCGCTGGTCATCAAGGGCGACGTGCAGGGCTCGATCGAAGCCATTGCCGGTGCCCTCGACAAGCTGGGAACCGACGAAGTCCGTGCCCGCATCGTGCATTCGGGTGCCGGTGGTATCACCGAGTCCGACATCTCGCTGGCGGAAGCCTCGAACGCGGCCATCATCGGCTTCAACGTTCGTGCCAACGCCCAGGCCCGTACTGCTGCAGAACGCGCCGGCATCGAGATTCGCTACTACAACATCATCTACGATCTGGTGGATGACGTGAAGGCAGCGATGTCGGGCCTGCTGTCGCCGGAGCGCCGCGAAACCTTCCTCGGCAATGCCGAAATCCTGGAAGTGTTCAACATCACCAAGACCGGCAAGGTCGCGGGTTGCCGCGTCATCGAAGGCAAGGTCGAACGTGGTGCAGGCGTCCGCCTGGTTCGCGACAACGTCGTTATCCACGAAGGCAAGCTTAAGACCCTCAAGCGCTTTAAGGACGAAGTTTCCGAAGTGCCGATGGGCCAGGAATGCGGTATGGCCTTCGAGAACTACGAAGACATCCGCGCCGGAGACACGATCGAGTGCTTCCGCGTCGAGCACATTACCCGCACGCTGTAAGCGTTTCCGGGCTGACAAGACACTTTTAGAATGGCGGCTCCGGCCGCCATTTTGCTGTCCGGCTGGTGCCAAACCAGAATTTCCAGACAAAAAACGCCGCGAATGCTTTCATCCGCGGCGCTCTGACTTGTTATGCTTCAGATCTGTTTGCCGATTTTCGCGTCGACCGACTGGGTGTTGGATCCGCGGATGGCAAAGAAGAAGAAGATCGCCGCCCAGAGGATGGACTTCTCCGCCCCGCCAAGCCCTTCGGCCTTCACGATACCGTGGAAATACACGGTCACCAGCAGAACGATCATCGCGGCAAAGGATGCCGGGCGGGTGAAAAGCCCAATCGCGATCAGGATGCCACCGAAAAATTCCGTCGCGGCCAGCAGCGGTGACCAGAAGACGCCAGGGTAGAAGCCCAGGCTTTCGACCATGCCGACGGCACCCATGGGATTGATGATCTTGCCATAGCCGTGGGTGACGAGCAGAACGCCGGCAACCACGCGCAGCAATGTTTCGGCCGTTGTATCGAGCGGCAGATAGAACCGCTGCAGGGCGGGCAGCATGGCTGGCGGCCGGGTCGATGGTAGGTCAGTCATGTTGGCTCCTCTTGATTTTGCAACGCAGCATTCTGTTGCCGCGAAAATTGCACCAATCAAGGGAGGCCCCGCTAAAACATGATAAATTTAGTTAACAATTTTGTGAGGCATTCTTGATCGCGTGCTGTTGCGGCCTACTCCGTCGATGGATAACGTCCGCCAGCCAGATATCGCCACGGAAAACGCCATGACAGAAAAGCCGCGCATCGCCATCCTCTACTGCACCCAGTGCAACTGGCTGCTGCGCGCCGCCTGGATGGCGCAGGAGCTGCTTTCCACCTTCGGCGATAGCCTCGGTGAAGTCGCGCTCATTCCCGGCACCGGCGGCAATTTTGAAATCCATGTTGGCGAAATCCTGATCTGGGAACGCAAGCGCGATGGAGGTTTTCCGGGACCGAAGGAATTGAAGCAACGTGTCCGCGATGTGATCGAGCCCGAGCGCGATCTCGGTCACACAGACCGGACCTGATGTCTTGACCGCAGGCCTGCTTTTCGGCGTTTTCAGCGCCGCCTTTCTCTCGGCCACGTTGCTGGTCGGCGTCTCCGAAGCCGCACTGATTCTTGCTGCCGGGCAACCGGATGCGCAGCTCATTGCTCTCTTTCTGGCCGCAACGGCAGGCAATGTGCTGGGGGCTGTCGTCAATTTCGTGCTTGGCCGCTTTCTCTTGCGTTTCGAGGGCCGCCGGTGGTTTCCGGTTAACCCGAAAAATCGCCAAAGAGCAGAGGCATTGTTTGCCCGCTACGGCCAGCCGGTTCTGCTTTTCTCTTGGTTACCGGTGGTCGGTGACCCGCTGACACTCGCAGCCGGGTTGCTGCGCACGCCGTTTCTCACCTTCCTCGTCTATGTGACGATAGGCAAGGCATTGCGCTACGCCGCCCTGCTCTGGGCCTGGGGCGCCGTGGCAGGCTAGTCCTGAACGAGAAACGGCGGGGGACCACCCGCCGTTCTCAGTTCGCGTGAAGTGCCTCAGCGGTAGGGGGAGTAGCAAACCTTGTAGACACCGCTATAGCTCAGGAACCGGTCGCTGGCCGGATTGTAGGACCGGTACCGGGACAGGCACCAGTTCACATGCGAATTGCCATAGGAACGGCGGATATAGCGGTCACGGTAGATCGGACGCGGGGCAATGTAGACGTTGACACCCGGGCGGTAGTACGGCCGATAGTAAGGCCGGTAGCCGTAATAGGGCCGATATGGACGGTAACCATAATATGGCCGGTAGGGGCGGTAGCCGCCGCGATACCCCGGATAGCGCTGGCGATAGTCAACACTCTGGATATCCGCCGGCCGGTCGATCTTCACGCCCGCGGCAGCCAGAGGAACGGCCTGCGCCGGAACCATAGGCATCATGATGGAGGCTGCGCTCAACACACAGCCAATAACGAAATTTCGAAATCCCGCCATTTGCTCCTCACTTCCCCAAAGGGGTTTACTCGGTTGGCGTCCCTGTTTCATAGAACGGCCAGTATTTTTGTTTTATTCGGGCCTTGTCATCCGACTGCCATTTCAGCGTTAATCGATGTCCCGGTCTTCACAATTTGCAGAATGCGCCAATATTACCTGTAAGTCACTCGCATGACGATCAAATCCTGTCAGCGAGACGGAGGATGGAATGAACCTGAAATTCGGTACCAGCGGCCTGCGCGGCCCTTCCATCGACCTCAATGGTCCCGCTGCCGCCATCTATGCGACGGCGTTTGCCCATTACCTGCTTTCGTCCGGCCAAGCCAAACCCGGCGATCCGATCCTGCTTGGCCGGGACTTTCGTGCGTCCAGTCCGGCAATTTCGGCGATCTGCGCCGGCGCACTAACCCGCGCCGGAATGACTGTCCTTGATTGCGGGACGGTACCGACGCCAGCTCTGGCCCTCTATGGATTGGACATCGGCGCTGCCGCCTTGATGATTACCGGCTCGCATATCCCCGCCGACCGCAACGGCATCAAGTTCTACCGCCCGGACGGGGAAATTTCCAAGATCGACGAGGAGGCAATCGGCAGGCAGGCAAAAGCACTCATGGCCGACCCCACCCCGATCGATGCGACGCCAGGCGCGGCTGCCGATCACGGCCGCCAGGCGGAAGCGCTTTTCCTCACCCGCAACGCGAAGATCCTACCCGCCGGTGCCCTGTCCGGCCTGAAGGTCGGCGTCTACCAGCACAGTACGGTGGCGCGCGATCTGTTTGTCGAACTGCTGACCGGATACGGCGCCGACGTGGTGCCGCTCGGCCGCTCCGCCGAATTCATACCCGTCGATACCGAAGCCGTTTCTCCGGCAATCGTCGATTTGCTCAAGGCGTGGGCTACCGAGCATGGACTCGACGCGATCGTCTCGGCCGATGGTGACGGCGACCGTCCGCTCGTCAGCGATGAAACCGGCCAGCCGTTGCGCGGCGATCTTTTGGGCCTGATCGCAGCACAATTTACCGGTGCTGCAGTCGCGGTGACGCCCGTCACCTCCAATTCCGGCCTCGAGGGCCAGCCGGGCCTTTCCATCCTGCGCACCCGCGTTGGCTCGCCATTTGTCATCGAAGGCATGCTGGAGGCTGTCCGCAACGGCGAAAACGCCATTATCGGCTTCGAAGCCAATGGCGGCACCCTGACTGCCACCGACTTCACCCTCAACGATGCCACCCTCAGCGCCCTGCCAACGCGCGACAGCTTCCTGCCGGTGCTGGCGGCGCTTTCGCTTGCCGCACAGCGCCAGCGGCCTCTCTCGTCGCTTGCTGCCGACATTGCCCTGCCGGTGGCGCTGAGCGACCGGATCGAGAATTTTCCATTGGAGACCAGCGCCGCCCTGATGAGCCATCTACGGTCTGGAGCGGACAATCTGGCCAATTTTCTTGCGCCTATCGGAAAGCCGGTCTCGTTTAGCGACATTGATGGATTGCGCGTCACGCTCGCGGACCGCAGCGTCGTCCACTTCCGGCCGTCGGGCAACGCCCCGGAAATGCGCTGCTATGCCGAAGCGGAAACCGTCGATCGTGCAAGCCGGGTGCTCAAGCAGGGGCTTGCCTGCATCCGCGCCTTTGGCGCGCAACGCGGTACGGCTTGATTCAGGGATTTCCAGCGAAATCATTTCGTGGAAAATCATTGCTCTTCAAGAGTTTGCTCAACTTTCCTGCACATTTTCAAGAAAACTTCAAAAACCCTGTTGACACAAAAGCGCCAGCCCCGTACACCCCCGCTCGTCGCCCAGATGGCGGAATTGGTAGACGCGCCAGCTTCAGGTGCTGGTACTCGAAAGGGTGTGGAGGTTCGAGTCCTCTTCTGGGCACCAATTTCATATTCGAAACTGCCAAAGCAGTTTTGAAGATCAAAAAAGCCCGGTTCGCCGGGCTTTTTTTGTTTTCAGGGAATAGCACTTTCAAGAGCGCGCCGGTTGGGCGAGCCGGCATGGGCGCCTCTAATACGGCCCCGTCGAATCGCGCCGTAAGACCCCTTCTTCGCCAAAGCCTGAACGAACACCTTCCCAGGCCGGATACAGCTAATACAATTTTCACTGAGGGGACCTCAATATGAGGAATACCCCTATTGAAATCGAATCTCTCCAATCCCACATACACTTCATGTCCGGCGCCCGATGTAATCGGGGGCCGCATTCTCCCGGAACGATTGGCGATCCAATCCGGCGGGCGCAGTTGTATTGAAAACCATGCCTCTGGCGCTAAAGCGCTGGAGAGTTTTACTATGTCTGCACTAACCATCTGGTTTTTTCAAAAGCGTGCATTAGTATGTGCTCTCATGATGGACACACGCTTCTCTTCGGCTTTGCAGATTATTATTACTGTTGCCGTCAATGAAAAGAATAACACGCGCTCGACGAGCGATGCGCTGGCAGCGAAGCTCGATGCCAAGCCCAGTCTTGTGCGCAAACTGGTCGCACCGCTGATGCACAAAAATATTCTTGTGTCGTCTGAAGGCTATCAGGGCGGCTATAGACTTGGACGGCCTGCCGGCGCGATCTACCTGAGCGAGATTTACCTTGCGGTTACGCCGGACAAGAAAATCTGGGGTACACGCGACGATATTCCCGCCGATTGCTTCATTTCGAGCAACATGAACGAGTGGTCAGCAAAGCTCAGTAAGGACGCCGAGCAGGTACTGCTTGGTCTTCTCGGGGAAAAGTCGGTGGAAGATGCCATCTCTGAACTGGCAAGCATCGATGGCGGCAAGTGTCCACTGGGAAGAGCGATTGCGCTCTAAAGCCACGGTCCATGCGGCCGTGCGGGACGGCCGGAGGGAACCGGACCGTCCCCGTCACTGATCGGAGGTCAGCCAAATCCGTGACGAACCGGTGGCTAGCCGCGCCCCTGCGCGGCCAGCCGGATATCGAAGCGTAACTTAGAAGTCGCGCTGCAGACGGACGAAGCCGAACACTTCATCGTCACCATTGTCTTCATCATGATACTGGAGGCTCACCTTGGTCTTCAGACCGTCGGTGATCTTGTAGTCGACGGTCACGCCGCCGGTCCAGGCATCACCACCACCGAAGTCGTTGCCGTTCAGGTCGATGTTGCTGAAGTACTGAACACCAGGTGTGATCGAGAACTTTTCGTTGACCTTCAGTTCGTACTGAGCACCAACCGTCCACTCGGACTCTTCGTAGTAGTAGTTGGCACCGGTAGCATACGCACCGTAGATGCCGAGCTGGCCCGGGCCGAGATCGGCATAGATGATCGCGCGGACAGCGCCTTCTTCGCTATCGGTGTCATAACCGCCGAGCAGGTAAGCGGTGACAACGCCGACCGTACCGGAAACCTGACCGGTGATACCGACGTTGTTCGGACGCGCAGTGTCTTCCAGTTCTTCTACTGCGATACCGGCCTTGAAGGCGTCGGTTTCGTACTGGTAACGGATGGCGTTGTGACGGGTCTCGTTGCTGGCGATCGAATCGGTTTCGCCGCTCAAGTCGTCATCCCACCAGCTGTACTGCATACCAAAGCGCAGGCCAGCGATTTCGATGTAACCCTGGTCGAGGAACGTGTTGTTGTTCGACGAACCGGAAGAATTGCGGGCGTTTGTACGCAGAGCAACCATGCTGGACAGCGTGCCGAATTCGGTGTCGTTCTTGGCTTCGAATTCGAGCTGTGCACGGGTGAACGTGTTCCAGTCGGACGTGTTGTCGCGGTTGCCGTCATTGCGACCGAAGTCGGTCTGGAAACGGATGTAACCGCCGAGCTTCAGGCAGGTTTCCGTGCCCGGGATGTAGAAGTAGCCAGTGCCGAACGCGTCGCAGACGCGGACATATTCCATTGGCTCAGGTTCAGCAGCAACGATAGCATCGGCGGCATAGGCGCCGTTTGCTGCGGTCAAGGCCGCAGCGGAGGCAAAAAGAATAGCCTTCATAGTCATTTAGGATCCAATCAAGTTTCGATTGGGCACAGGTTTTCGTGGCTGAAAATTCAGCGTCCCCCGACCCCAGATATCGATTCAAGCCACAATGGCAGCGGCCGAAACCGCACGCCGAGATTACATAGCCAAACAACTGTAACAATCAAAATTACAGT
The DNA here is from genome assembly GCA_900472175.1 of Hyphomicrobiales bacterium. Lineage (GTDB taxonomy): Bacteria > Pseudomonadota > Alphaproteobacteria > Rhizobiales > Rhizobiaceae > Pararhizobium. The sequence goes on from UCHD01000017.1 coordinate 225,786, forward strand.
CATAATCTCGTCACATTGATTGTTGGGATTTTGAGTGTTGCCGAAACGCAACGCCTTGAAAGGCGGGATCGTGAGTACCCTCACTACCTGAAATGGCGAATTAACCGGCGCACGAACCGCATAGGGTGTGACCGGTAACATTTCAGACCTGCCAGTTAGGGATGATCCATCAGGACTGCAAGGAGTATCGCTACCGATTTGCAAAGAAGGCCAAAATGACGCGCTCCGCGCACGATTGTTGCGCCGCACACAGTCCTCACGAGAGATATGGAAACCCCCGGCCGGGCGCGAGACAACGGTCCTCACGCGAATCACGCTTGACACCGGAGCATTGCCCGTATTTTAATCTTGCCAACAGATTAAGCATTTCCTTCACTTGACCCTCAGGGTCGACGGGCAGTTTGGCCCCATGACGCTCCCCGATGACGGGGCGGCCGTCGTGGGGCTTTTGGTTTTGGCGGATCGATGAAAGACACGGCACGGATTGGCATCCTCTATTCGACGACCGGCCCCTATGCCGAGATCGGACGCGACGCGCGCGACGGCGCCGATTTTGCGATCGAGGAAATCCGCGCGCTCCACGGCAGCGCTATCGAACCGGTCGTCATCGACCCGCATGCCGATATCACCGCCTACCTCGACGGCGCCCGCTCGATGCTGCGCGATCGCGGCTGCCGTCATATCGTCGGCACCATCACCTCGCTGGCCCGCAAGGAAATCATTCCGCTCGTCGAAAAGCATGACGGCCTGCTCTGGTACATGTGCCCCTATGAAGGCTTCGAGGCCAATGACAATGTCATCTATACCGGCGGCTGTCCCAACCAGCATCTCTTGCCACTGTTCGACTACCTGATCCCGCGCTTCGGCCGCCGCCCCTATCTGGTCGGCGCCAATTACGTCTGGGGCTGGGAAATGAACCGGCTGGCGCGTGAGCTGATCGAAGAGGCAGGCGGCGAGGTGCTCGGAGAGCGCTATCTGCCGCTAGAGGAAACTGCCGTCGAGCGCATCGTTCTGGATATCGAGCAGCGGCGGCCAAGCTTCATCCTCAACAATTTCATCGGCCCCTCCAGCTATGCCTTTCTGGCGGCCATGCGTGCGCTCGGCGCCCGCGATCCGGCCTTCCGCCCGGAAAACTGCCCGGTTGTCAGCTGCGACCTGCAGGAAAGCGAACTTCCCCATATCGGCCTTGGCGTTGCCACCGGCCAACTCTGCGCGGCCGCCTATTTTGATACGGTCGCCACACCCGAGAACACCACGTTCAAAGCGCAGGTTGCTGCGCGATTCGGCAAGGGGCGTCGCATATCCAGCGTCTTTGCCAGCGCCTATGCCTCGGTCAAGCTCTGCGCCGACGCGATCATTACCGCTGGGACCGATGACCCGCTCGCCGTCACCCGCCAGCTCTCGGCTGCGCCCATGCCGACCGTGCTGGGCCCACTCCTAATCAATCCCGACACACGCCATGCCGCGCTGCCGTTCCATCTTGGCCGGATCAATGATGAAGGTGGTTTCGACATTATCGCCTCTCAGCCCGCGATCGCCGCCGATCCTTATCTCACCAACCGCCGCAGCCGGATGCCCTCGCCGTTGAGGATCGTGTCATGAGGGAAACACCGAATTTCACCGGCTGGCGCGCAACGGTCCTGCACCGCGAAGACAGCAACACCGAACGCCTGACACGCCAACTGAAACTCATCGGCTTTCAGGTGACGGTCCAATGGCGACCGCTTGATGCCACCGATCTGCCGGATTTCGTGCTTGTCGATGCCGATCAGGGCTGGGACGGCCTTTTGCCGTGGACCGGCGGTAGTGCACCTTTACCACTGGTGGCATTGCTTGGTTCGGAAGCGCCGGGCCGGATTGCCTGGGCGATGGAACAGGGCGCCGGCTCCATTATCGCCAAGCCGCTGGGTTCCTCCGCCGTTTATCCGGCTCTGGTCATGGCGCTCGGCATTCACCATGAACGAAAGGCGGTCATCGAGAAAATGAAGCATCTGGAAGAGCGCGTGCGCCTACGGCCGCTGGTTCACGCCGCCGTCGAGCGCATCATTGCCGTGCGCAAGGTGGATGAGGAATTCGCCTATACCATCCTGCGCAATTGCGCGATGCAGCGCCGGATGCCGATGGAGCAGGTCGCAGCCTCCATCCTCGGTGGTGTCGAGCCCCTGCCGGAGGCCGGTTGATGCGCATTTTGAAAAACATGATCCGCCAGCCGTCGGCGCTGTTCGGGCTGGCAATCGTCGCTCTCGTCATCTTCATGGCGGTCGCAGCGCCGCTCATTGCTCCTTATAACCCCGATGAACAGATGTTTGACGGCCTGACACTGGAAGGCGCACCGCTGCCACCCAGCGCCCAATTCCTGCTCGGCACCGATACGCTTGGCCGCGACCTGTTTTCCAGGCTTCTCTACGGCGCCCGCACATCATTGATCATTGGCCTCGTCGCCAACGGCATCGCCGTGACGATCGGCCTGATGATCGGCATCCTGTCGGGCTACATGCGCGGCCTGGTCGGCAATGCGCTGATGCGCTTCACCGATCTGATGATGGCGTTCCCGGCTCTGCTTCTGGCGATCGTGCTTGCAGCCCTTCTGCGCCCCAGCCTCTGGATCGTCGCCATGGTGATCGCGCTGGTCAATTGGGTGCAGGTGGCCCGCATCGTCTATACCGAAACCCGCGGCTTGGTTGAGCGCGACTTCATCCTGGCGGAACGCTCGCTGGGGGCTGGCCATCTGCGTATCCTGTTCCATCACATCCTGCCGCACCTGATGCCGACGGCAATCGTCTGGGGCACGCTCGGCATTGCCACCACCGTGCTTTTGGAAGCGACACTCTCTTTCCTCGGCATCGGCGTGCAGCCGCCGACGCCCTCTTGGGGCAATATCATCTTCGAAAGCCAGAGCTATTTCCAGGCAGCCCCGTGGCTGGTGTTCATCCCCGGCGCCGTCATCCTGTTGACCGCGCTCTCCTTCAATCTGGTTGGCGATGCGCTGCGCGATATCCTCGACCCCACCCAGCGCGGGAGGGGCTGAGATGATTTTCCTGATCCTGCGGCGGCTCGTCCAGACGGCGCTGATCCTGTTCGGTGTCGCGGCCATCACCTTCCTGCTGCTCTACGCCCTGCCCGCCGATCCCGCCCGGATGATTGCCGGGCGCAGCGCCACGGCGCAGACGGTCGCCAACATCCGCCACGAACTCGGCCTCGACCAGCCGCTGCTCTCACAATTCTGGAACTATCTGGTGGGCCTGACCGAGGGTAATCTCGGCCGCTCCTATGCGCAGAAGACCGATGTCGGCGCGCTGATCGCGGCCCGGCTTCCGGCGACGCTCATCCTGATGGCGGCGGGTATCTTCGTCGAAGTTGCGCTTGGGCTCATTCTCGGCGTGATCGCTGCGGTCCGCCGCGGCGGCCCGGTCGACCGGCTGGTGATGATGGCCTCCTTCGTCGGCGTGTCGGCACCGCAATTCGTCGCCGCCCTTCTGCTTCTCTATGTCTTTGCGGTCACGCTCGCCTGGTTCCCTATGAGCGGCTTTGGCACGTTTGCCCATGTCGTGTTGCCCGCCACCACGCTCGGCATTCTCGGCGCCGGCTGGTACGCCCGCATGGTCCGCTCGGCGATGATCGACGTGCTCAATCAGGATTATGTCCGCACCGCACGCGCCAAGGGCCTGTCGTCCGTCCGGATCGTCTTTCGCCATGCGCTGCCCAATGCGCTTCTGCCTGTAATCGCAATGATCGGCATCGATATCGGCCAGTTCATGAGCGGCGTGGTCGTGGTCGAGGCCGTCTACGGCTGGCCGGGCATCGGCCAGCTCGCCTGGCAGGCGATCCAGCAGGTCGATATCCCGATCATCATGGGCGTGACGCTGGTCTCGGCGCTGGCCATCGTGATCGGCAATCTCGTCGCCGACCTGATCGCGCCACTCATCGATCCGCGCATTCGTGCGCGCTAACCAAATCAGCAACCAAAAAAGGGGAACTCAAAATGTTCAAACGCTGGCTTAGACACTCGACAATCGCGATGGCGCTTGCGCTTACGCCGCTGCCCGCCTTCGCGCAGGATGTTATCAAACAGGGTGGCGATGTTGTCATCACCTACAAGGACGATATCGCCACGCTCGATCCGGCCGTCGGTTATGACTGGGTCAACTGGTCGATGATCAAGAGCCTTTATTCGCGGCTAATGGACTATACGCCGGGCACACCGGACCTGATCCCGTCGCTCGCCGAAAGCTTCACCGTTTCGCCCGACGGGCTCACCTATACGTTCAAGCTGCGCAAGGGCGTAAAATTCACCAACGGCCGCGAACTGGTGGCCTCCGACGTCAAATATTCGATCGAGCGTGCCATCGATCCGAAGACGCAAGGCCCCGGCGCCGGCTTCTTCGGCGCCATCAAGGGGTTTGATGCCGTCAGCGGCGGCACGTCGCCGACGCTTGAAGGCATAGCGACGCCTGATGATTCGACCGTCGTCTTCACTCTGTCGCGCCCCGACGCCACCTTCCTGCATGTTCTCGCCATCAACTTCGCCTCCGTCGTGCCGAAAGAAGCCGTAGAGGCTGCGGCTGGCGATTTCGGCAAGAAGCCGGTCGGTTCGGGCACCTTCGTCTTGAAGGAATGGACCGTCGGCCAGCGTCTCGTGTTCGAGCGCAACCCGGATTATTTCGTGAAAGACATGCCGCATATCGACAAGTTCACCGTCGAAGTCGGCCAGGAGCCGCTGGTGGCGCTGCTGCGCCTGCAGAAGGGCGAAGTCGATATCGCCGGTGACGGCGTGCCACCGGCCAAGTTCCTTGAAATCAAGAACTCGCCGGAAGGTGCGGAGATCATTGTCGATGGCGCGCAGTTGCACACCGGCTATATCACGCTCAACACCAAAGTGGCCCCGTTCGACAATGTGAAGGTCCGCCAGGCCCTCAACATGGCCATTAACAAGGAGCGCATCACCCGCATCCTCAACGGCCGCGCCACGGCCGCCAACCAGCCGCTGCCGCCGCTCATGCCGGGGTATGACAAGACCTTCACCGGCTATGCCTTCGACGTCGAGAAAGCCAAGGCGCTGCTCGCCGAGGCTGGCTTCCCGGATGGTTTTGAGACCGTGCTCTACTCGACCAACACCGATCCGCAGCCGCGCATCGCCCAGGCAATCCAGCAGGATCTCGCCGCTATCGGCGTCAAGGCCGAGGTTCGCGCCCTGGCGCAGGCCAACGTGATCGCCGCTGGCGGCACCGAGGGCGAAGCACCGATGATCTGGTCGGGCGGCATGGCCTGGATCGCCGACTTCCCGGATCCGTCCAACTTCTACGGCCCGATTCTCGGTTGCTCCGGCGCGGTTCAGGGCGGCTGGAACTGGTCCTGGTATTGCAACAAGGATCTCGATGCTCGCGCGATTGCCGCCGATTCGATGTCGGACCCGGCCAAGGCCGCCGAGCGTCAGGCCGAATGGGGCAAGATCTTCACCGATATCATGGCGGATGCGCCGTGGATCCCGGTCACCAACGAACGCCGCGTCGTCGCCAAGTCGCCCCGCATGGGCGGCGACGGCGACATCTATGTCGATCCGACCCGCGTCATCAACTACGACGCGATCTTCGTGAAGGACGAATAAGACCTAGGGGCGCCACGCCCCTCATCCGGCCCTTCGGGCCACCTTCTCCCCGTCAAACGGGGAGAAGGACAAGCGGAAAACTCCGAGCCAGTCCCCTCTCCCCGCCTGCGGGGAGAGGGTTAGGGTGAGGGGCAAAGCCTCACAGCAAAAAGTCCAAATCCGAGGAAACATCATGTGCGTCGCCTGCACCCATACCATTCACCGCGCCCAGCACAATTTCGGCTGGAACAAGGATTTCCCGCCGGCTGTGGTCGCCAAGCCGGGTGAGACCATCCATTTTGAATGCCTGGATTCCTCCGGCGGCCAGCTGGGTGCCGGATCGACGCTCGAAACCCTGGCGGCGCTCGATTTCAACAAGATCAACCCTGTCACCGGCCCGGTCTATGTTGAAGGCGCCAAGCCCGGCGATGCGCTCAAGGTAACGATCCGCCGCTTCATTCCGTCCGGTGTCGGCTGGACCGCCAATATTCCGGGCTTCGGCCTGCTCGCGGACCAGTTCAAGGAGCCGGCCCTGCATATGTGGTCCTACGATCGGCACAGCATGGCGCCGTCGCTTTACGGTCCCGGCGGCAAGGTGCCGCTGAAGCCCTTTGCCGGAACGATCGGCGTCGCGCCAGCCGAGCCCGGCCTGCATTCCATCGTGCCGCCGCGCCGCGTCGGCGGCAATCTCGATATCCGCGACCTGACATCGGGTGTGACGCTCTATCTACCGGTCGAGGTCGACGGCGCGCTGTTTTCGATCGGTGATACCCACGCCGCCCAGGGCGACGGCGAAGTCTGCGGCACCGCCATCGAAAGCCAGATGGAGGTCGAGGCGACGATCGAGCTGGTCAAGGATGCGCGTCTGCAAAGTCCACGCTTCACCACTACTGAGCCCGTCACCCGCCATCTCGATGGCATGGGCTATGAAGTCACCACCGGCATCGGCCCGGACCTGATGACCGGTGCCCGCGAGGCGCTGATGCGGATGATCGACCTGCTCGGCTCCGAACACGGCATGAACCCCGTCGATGCCTACATGCTCTGCTCGGTCTGCGGCGATCTCAGAATCAGCGAAATCGTCGATATGCCGAATTGGGTCGTCTCCTTCTATTTCCCGAGGATCGTGTTCGCGTGACATCTGCTGCTCCCGTTTCCCCATCCGTCCTCACCGTCGACAAGCTCTGCGTCGATGCCCGCACGCCGGAAGGCCGCAGGCGGGTTCTCGATGATGTCAGTTTCGATCTGAAGCTTGGGGAAACGCTCTGCATCGCCGGCGAAAGCGGTTCTGGAAAATCGGTGACGTCGCTCGCTATCATGGGGCTTCTGCCGAAGGCGTCGTTGCAGATCGCCTCCGGTAGCATCGCGCTTCAAGGCCGCGAGCTGTCGCGTCTGTCCAACAGCGCCATGCGCGGCGTTCGCGGCGGCGATGTCGCCATGGTGTTTCAGGAACCGATGACCTCGCTCAATCCGGTGATGACGATCGGGGCACAATTGACCGAGGCCATTCGCGAACATCAGGGATCGGAAGGCGGCAGCGCCGATGCGGTGGCGCTGCGCATGCTCGATGCCGTCCACATGACAGATCCGGCAAGACGGCTGAAGCAATATCCGCACGAACTGTCCGGTGGCATGCGCCAGCGCGTGATGATAGCCATGGCGCTCTCCTGCCGTCCGAAAGTGCTGATCGCCGACGAACCGACGACGGCGCTCGACGTGACGGTGCAGGCGCAGATCCTCAAGCTGATGGACGAGCTGAAGCGGGAATTCGGCGCCTCGATCATTCTCATCACCCACGACATGGGCGTCGTCGCCCAGATGGCCGACCGCGTCGTCATCATGCAGAGCGGCCGGATCATCGAACAGGGTGGTGCGTTGCCGATCTTCAATGCACCAACGCAGCCCTACACCCGCGACCTGCTGGCCGCCGTCCCCCGGCTCGGCGCCCATGCCGGCACCGACGGGCCGCCGCGTATCACCCCGGCGGTGGCTGAGACGCCTGTGCCGGATCGCACGCCTGTTCTCACCGTGCGCGGGCTGGACGTGACCTATGGCAAGTCGACCGGCTGGCTTTCAGGCAAGAAGCCGCCCGCATCCGCCGTCAGCGCGGTATCCTTCGATATCCTGCCCGGCCAGACGCTCGGCCTCGTCGGCGAAAGCGGCTCGGGCAAATCCACCACCGGCAAGGCGGTTCTCGGCCTGATCCCGTTCACCGGCGATGTCGTCATTGACGGTCAGAATATCGGCGGCCTCAGCCAGCGCCAGATGCGGCCGGTGCGGCGCAGCGCCCAGATGATCTTTCAGGATCCCTACGCCTCGCTTGATCCGCGCATGGCGGTCGGTGCCGCGATTGCCGAACCGCTGATCATCCATGGCCTGGCCAACAAGGGCGAACGCGACGACCGCGTCGCCGAGCTGCTGCGCCGGGTCGGCCTGCAGCCGGACGCCGCCAGCCGCTACCCGCATGAATTCTCCGGCGGCCAGCGCCAGCGCATCTGCATCGCCCGGGCGCTGACGCTCGGCCCGAAACTGATCGTCGCCGACGAGAGCGTCGCGGCCCTCGACGTTTCCGTGCGCGCCCGCGTGCTCGACCTGATGCTGGAACTGCAGGAAACGATGGGGCTTGCCTATCTCCTGATCTCGCACGACATGGCGGTGATCGAGCGCATGTCCCATAATGTCGCGGTCATGCGCGCCGGCCGCATCGTCGAAATGGGATCGCGCCGCTCCGTCTTCGAGAATCCGGCGGATGCCTATACCCGCGCCTTGATGGCAGCCGTTCCGATCCCGGATCCGGCCTTGCGGCAGGTGGCGTGACGGGGAACATTTGCTCTCGGCCAGTGACTCGTCCTTTTGTCCAAGGAACCTCTCGCCGGCACCATCGCTGATTTCCTTCGGCCGTATTTCCGGCTAAGCAGAGAGGCAAAGTCGACGGGAGGAAACATGTGCACTATCATCGAAACCGTGGAAGCGCGCCGGGCCGAGGCGCGTCTTGGCGGCGGGCAGAAGCGCATCGATGCGCAGCATGCCAAGGGCAAGTTGACGGCGCGCGAGCGGATC
>UCHD01000014.1 GCA_900472175.1 Hyphomicrobiales bacterium
CAGATATGCACGTCGGTGCCGCAGATCGCCGATTTCTTCACCTTGATCAGCACATCGTTGGGACCGGGCACCGGCACCGGCACATGCTCCATCCACAGGCCGGTTTCAGCTTTGGATTTGACGAGCGCCTTCATCATGTTTGTCATTCAGCATTCCTTCTTTTGGTCTTTTGGTTGCGCCGGCGTTGCTATCCCCTCTTCTCCCCAGCGGGGAGAAGGGGCCCGTAGGGCGGATAAGGGGGCCGACACGGCACCGCTTCCAATTCCCGGATACTTGCCTCTCGCTTGCGCGCGAAGCATCGCTCCCCCTCATCTGTCCTTCGGACATCTTCTCCCCGCTGGGGAGAAGAGGGAGCAAGACGCCCTCAAATCACGCCCAGCTCTTTGCCAACCTCTTCGAACACCGCAATCGCCCGGCGCACGTCCGCCTCGCTATGTGCCGCCGACATCTGGGTGCGGATACGGGCCTGGCCCTTCGGCACGACGGGGAAGGAAAAGCCGACGACATAGACGCCCTTTTCCAGCATCTTGGCAGCCAAAGCCTGTGCCAGCGACGCATCGCCGAGCATCACCGGGATGATCGGATGGCCCTCACCGGCGAGCGTGAAGCCGAGCTTGCCCATTTCGCTGCGGAACAGCGTAGCATTGGCCTCAAGCCGCGAGCGCAGCGCGTCGCCATTGTCGATCAGGTCGAACACTTTCAGCGAGGCAGCCGCAATGACGGGTGCGAGCGTGTTGGAGAACAGATAGGGCCGCGAGCGCTGGCGCAGCCACTCGACGACTTCCTTCCTTGCCGAGGTATAGCCGCCGGAGGCGCCACCAAGCGCCTTGCCGAGCGTGCCGGTGATGATATCCACCCTACCCTCGACGCCGCAATATTCGGCCGAGCCGCGGCCATGCTTGCCGACGAAGCCGACAGCATGGCTGTCATCGACCATCACCATGCCGCCGTACTTGTCGGCGAGGTCGCAGACCCCTTGCAGGTTGGCGATGATGCCGTCCATCGAGAAGACGCCGTCGGTGGCGATCAGCTTGAAACGCGCACCCTCGGCTTTCTTCAGCTCTTCTTCCAGCGCCGCCATATCGTTGTTGGCATAGCGGAAGCGTTTTGCCTTCGACAGCCGCACGCCGTCGATGATCGAGGCGTGGTTGAGCGCATCGGAGATGATCGCGTCTTCCTCGCCAAGCAGCGTCTCGAACAGACCGCCATTGGCATCGAAACAGGACGAATAGAGGATGGTGTCCTCAAGTCCGAGAAACGACGATATCCGCGCCTCCAGCTGCTTGTGCTCTTCCTGGGTGCCGCAGATGAAACGGACCGACGCCATGCCGTAGCCATAACGATCGAGCGCCTGCTTGCCAGCCGCAATCAGCTCGGCATTGTCGGCAAGCCCGAGATAGTTGTTGGCGCAAAAATTCAAGACCTTCGCCCCCGACGCAACCTCGATCTCGCCCGCCTGCTTGGACACGATCACCCGCTCCGACTTGTAAAGCCCGGCGGATTTCAGCCCGGAAAGCTCCGCGGAAAGGTGGGACAAAAATGCGTTGCTCATTGCAAATGCAGCCTCGTTTGAGCCGATGACGCTTTTCGCGTAACAGCGGTTTGAAAAATCCGTTTGGGAACGATGAGGAGGGCTGAACCGCCCTCCCCTCCTCCGGCCTTGCTCCTTTGTCCGGCAGTTTACCTGACGCGAGAGCAAAGGCCGGGGCAACGATCAGGCCGCGGTGGCGGCAAACCCGTTATGGCAGAGGTTTTTCAGTTCCTCCAACGACATTGCATCCAGTTGCAGGGCGGTAAGAAGGTCGTTCTCGGCGGTGAAGTCGCGGCCATACATGGCCGAGAAAATCCGCACACCGGCTTCATGCAATTCTGCAGGGTACCCAGCGAGGCGGCCGATCTTCGCCGTCATCACCAGACCGAACGGGACATCTTCGGTCACATAACGGCTGTCGGCCGTGGTCGGACCGCTGCCGCCATTGCCTGCTTCGTGCATTTCCTGGTTCATCTGGGAGATCGAACTCATCGGCACATGGAACGAAAGATGGAAATGCTGGAAGATGTTGCGCACATCAAGACCGAGCTTGGTGGCAATGGCGATCCGTTCCTGGTCGAGATCCTCGAGAAGACGCCCAACATTTGGCGTGACGTTCTGGCCCTGGCTCCAGCTTTCGCCCCGCTCCATGCGGGTCATGTTGCCGAGCGCGATCCCCATGTGGTTTTGCGGATTGAGGTTGGAAAGCGCGATCGCCATCAGGCTGCCGCGATCAAGGAAACGGTCGCCGAACAGATCCTTGCACACGGCGAGACCGGCGGCGCTGCGCGAGGCAGGCACGGTTGCAAGATCAACCTGTTTGCGGATCGTGTTTACATTGACGGATGTGGGGCTGAGCTGCCGGCCGGACACAGCCGTGGTTCCCCAGGCGACAATCGTGGCGACGACGCCGCGCTCGGCAAGCAGGCGCGACAGGTACAGCGCGCCGAACGAGGCGTGCGAGCTGAAGACGACGGTCTGCTCGGCCGTGACGTAAGGCGCAATTGCGTCGAGAACGGTCTTGTGGCCATAGGCCGGGAGCGCGATGACCAGCACGTCCGCGCCGGCGGCAAGCTCTGCTGCATTTGCTGCGACAGCCGGATGGAACGTGCCTTTGATTGCTCCTTCTGCAGTCAGCGCCGCGCCGGCGGCCAAGGCCTTGGTGCGTTCGCCGGATGGTGACCACAATGTCACCTTGTGCCCTTGCTGCTCAACAAGAACAGCCGTTCCAAAGGCGATCGACCCCGCACCAACAATACCTACCCGCATTACAATTTCCTTTTCTCGTCAATCTATTGAACCGGTAAAAGCCGGTCATCATTTTGGACGTATCGACGTCCGCTGCACGCCTGGCACGACATCACCGGATGCAACCACCAGGAATGCACCGGCCCCGACCGGGCCGACGCTCTTTAGCGAATGGGGTACATCGGCGGCATAGCGCGCCGTTTCGCCCGCCCGCACAATCATTGTGCTGCCGGCACTTCGGACGATGATCTCACCCGTGGTGCAGTGCAAATGCTCGATGGTGCCTGCCCCGTGCGGATCGCTTGCCAGCTCCCCTTCCGCTTCAAAACTCAGGAGATACCATTCGATCAGCGACACCATATTGGCCGGTGACAGGATCTGCAGAGTGCAGCTCCCGTCCGCGCTGCGGATGGTCGGCGTCAGGTTGCCGGGTTGCAGATCGATGATGGAGCCACCGCCGCGTTCCTCGCTGGCGCCGCCGATCAAACTGTTGAGATCGATCTTGAGCGCGCGCGTCAGGTGCCAGAGCGTTCCATAGGTAGGATTGGCATTGCCCCTTTCTATTTCCGACAGCATCGAACGCGACACACCGGACATGGCGGCAAGTTCCGCGAGTGTCAGGTTGAGTTCCTTTCGATAGGCCTGCAAGCGTGGCCCGATTTCGGGCGGATTGATCGAAAGCATGTTTTGTCCCCCTTCTCCGAACCCGTAAGCGTCGCGGCCAATCACTCTGTGATCGGCTCGCCAAGTGTGTGCATGAGCCGGTTGGCCCAGCCGAATAGCGATGTGGACAGGATGAGATCGAGGATCTCGTCCTTGCCCAGGCCGGCCTCCACGAGTGCTGCCATATCGGCAGCGTTTGCATCGGGAGGGCATTTGGAAAGCTTGACCGCGAATGTCAGGATCGCCTTCAGGCGTGGATCGATCTCTGCATCGACGCCATCGGAAAAGATCGCCGCGATGACGTCCTCATCCTTGGTCAGCTGGTTGTAGCGGCTGGCATGAACGGCGGCACAGTAGATGCAGCGGTTGACAATGGACGCACCGACCGCTCCGATTTCACGCTCGGCGCGCGACAGGCCACCGCGGTTGTACATCACCGCGTTGAACAGCGGCGATCTGTGTTTCAGGGTTTCGACGTCATGCGCAAGCACAAGAACATAGTCCGAAACCTTGGTATTTGACGGCGTGATCTTCAGCGCCTCAAGTTGCTCGGCACTCGCTTCGGCAAGGTCAAGCGGTGCCACATAGGGCTTCCAGACCGGGATGTCGGTGGTAAAATCGTGGACAATGTTGCTCATGCAAGTTCCCGCATCAATTGCAGACCGGCGGCGACCCTGATCTGATAACTGACGAACGCAACAAGTTCCGATAGTCGCACGATGTCTGCGTCGGCAATCCCGGCTTCCTGCAGCAACTCGATGTCACGGCGCGTCGCCTCCTTGGGCGCGTGTGCGACCAGATCGACATGCCGGATAAGCGCCTTCGTTCGAAGGTCGCTGCCACCGTCGAACCAGATGTCGGCGAGGCGGGCGGCATTGTCCGGCGCGCCGGCCTTCTCCAGCATCGCTTCGAAATGGTCTTCGAAAGCCTTGTGATCGTTGATCTTTGCTATGCGCCAGGCGAGTGCCGCGCGCTCGGCATGCGATAGGCCGCCGGGATTTTCCGGTGTCAGAGCGCCGTCGTGGGTTTGCTGGGTCAGCGCCACGATGTCGGCCCTCCCCGCCACCACTTCGGCGAACGCGCTGCCGGGGTCAATACCGGCGATCGCGGCAATCACGTCCTCGTTTTCAGCCATGCTATCGTCCTCTTATGCCTGCTTGCGGGCGGCGGTCTGCGTGTTGTCGGGCAAGGGCGATGCTGTCCACTCGTCGCCGCGCAGTTCGGGTGTGTCGTAGTCGAGCAGCCGCTGCCAATACTGGTCAAAATTCTCGGTATAGAGTTTCGCGGCAATCTCCTGTGCCAGCCATGCCGCGCCTTCGCTGATGCCAGGAATGTCGCCACTGACCTTTCCAAGGCTTGCCGTGGCGCCCGAATTGAAGCTGTGAATATTGGCAAGCCACGGCGCCTGCCCCGGCTCGCGCTCAAGGAAGGTAAAGTCATTGGCAAGGTAGGGGAACTTGCCCAGATCGGCATTTTCCTGACCGGCCGGTGGCGTGAAGCGGTCCTGCCACAACAGGATCTTGTCGGCGTAACCGTCGAGTTCCTTGCGGGCCAGCGGATCGACGCCGAAACCGGTGCCAAGGATGAGGAAGTCGGCGCGAACCGGCTTGCCCTGCGATGTCTGGATGACGATCTCATCGCCGTCGAGTTCCGTCTTTTCGACCGCCGCGTCAAAATGGAAATAAGCGTTCGGATGGCGGCTGACACGCATCGTCGAGCCACGGGGAGCGGGCGTCTGCGTGCGCAGCGAATAGTTCATGATCTGCCAGCGTCTGGCATCGCCCAGTTGGGGAAAGGCAGCGGTAAACCCGAACGAGCCGATACCCATCAGCTTGTTGACGCAGGGCATTTCCTTGCGGCGGATGAGATGGCGAACTTCGGTTGCTCCTGCTTCAAGCGCCTCGGCGGCATTGTCGACTGCCGACGCGCCGACACCGACAACGACGACCCGCTTGCCGCGCAGGGCGGCAAAATCGATCTCATGCGACGAGTGCGCCCAATATTTCTGCGGCAGGCCTTCAACGAAACCGGGAATGCTCGGATGGCCCATTCCGTCGCGGCCGGTGGCCATCACCACCTTGCGGGCGAGCACCGATTTTTCAGGCGCTCCTTCGCCAGCCAGCGTCAGCCGCATCAACTGCCCCTCGGGCAGGATGGTCTTGACTTCGATACCGTTCTCAACCGGCAGGGCGAGTACCTTGCGGTACCAGCAAAGGTATTCCATCCACATCGGCCGCGGAATCTTGTCGAGGGTTGCCCACGTCTCGTTGCCGAACTGGGCAATGTACCAGGCGCGGAAGGTGAGCGATGCCATGCCATAGGCCGGACCGGTCAGCTGCTTGGGCGAACGCAGCGTCTCCATACGGGCATAGGTCAACCACGGTCCCTCGCGGCCCTGTGGGTTGCGGTCGAAGATGCGGATGTTCTGAATGCCGGCGCCGATCAGTGCAAAGCTGGCGACCAGACCGCACATGCCGCCGCCGATAACGACGACATCATGCACCTTCTCCTCGCCGTCAGCGGCCGTCGGCACAACCCAGTTTGCCGGCGGATAGCACAGGCAGGCAAGATCGTCGCGCACGCGCTGTTCCAGCTCCGGCAAGCTCGCCGCCGCGGATTGGAGCGGTGTCTGTACGTTATAGGTCATGGTTCATCTCCGCCGGTCGATGGAACGTGTGGTTCACATTGACTGCCCTGCTGGTCTCTGCCCCACATTCCAATGGATGCGGGGCGCGGTTTTTTATCAATTGTGGGCATGCCGGTCTGGAATGACCGTCGTGGTTTCGGGCTTCCAGCCGAGCCAGATGTCTTCGCCGCCTAGCTGGGCAACGTCGCTCGGGTGCACGAGCGTGTTGAGCATCGCGCCGCCTCCGACTTCGACCATCAGCGAGGTATGGTTGCCCTTGAAGACGCGCTGGCGAATCTTGCCCTTGACGCGGTTTCCGCTGACCGGCTCCGCAGCCGAGCAATGGATCGCCTCGGGACGCAGAACGACGTAGAGGTGCTCGCCGTGCCGGGGCGTCAGCCCGCCGGGATTGGCGGTAATGGTGATGCCGTTCCAGTTCAGAGCGGCAACGTCACCCTCCGAGCTTATCACCGTGCTGCGCAGCAGGTTGGTTTCGCCGATGAAATTGGCAACGAAGACAGAGCCGGGCCGCCCGTAGAGCGTATTGGGGTCGCCCATCTGCTCGATGCGACCCTTGTTCATGACCACGATCGTGTCGGACATGGTCAGTGCTTCTTCCTGATCGTGGGTCACGAACATGAAGGTCTTGCCGGTTTTCTCCTGGATCGCCTTGAGTTCGATCTGCATCTGCTGGCGCAGCTTGGCATCGAGCGCAGACAGCGGCTCGTCGAGCAGCAGAACGTCCGGATCCGGCGCAAGCGCACGCATCAGCGCGACGCGCTGGCGCTGGCCGCCGGACAGTTCGGCCGGCAGACGCGTGGCATAATCCTGCAGTTGGACGAGTTCCAGCAGTTCCGACACCCGGCGATGGATGCGCTGATTGTCGAAGCCTTTCAACTCAAGGCCGAAGGCAATGTTCTTGGCGATGCTCATATGGGGAAACAGCGCGTAGTCCTGAAACACGATGTTGACGTTGCGCTTGTTGGGTGGAACCCGGGTCACGTCCTTGCCACTCAGCATGATGCGGCCGGACGTTGGCGTCTCGAAGCCGCCAAGCATGCGAAGCGAGGTGGATTTTCCGCAGCCGGATGGTCCGAGCAGCGTGACGAACTTGCCGGCCTCGATGCTCAGGTTCAGGTTATCGACGGCGACATGCTTGCCGTAGCTCTTGTTGACATTGTCGAATTGGACGACGGGTTCCATCAGCGGGTCCTCGCACGGCGGGTGATAAATTCGGCGTACAATCCGACAGCGGCCGTAACCACCAGGACAATCGTCGCCATTGCGTTGATTTCAGGAGACATGCCGCCTTGCACCTTGGCAAAGATCAGCATGGGCAGCGTCGGGCGGTATCCGCCCAGGAAGAAGGTGCGGACAAAATCGTCGATCGACAGCAGGACGCAGAAGATCATGCCGCCGAACAGCGCGGGTCCCAGATAGGGAAGCGTGACGCGGAAGAAGGCAACGACACCGTCAGCCCCAAGATCGCGCGCCGCATCGACGAGGTTGCGCGGCATGGAGCGAAGGCGTGTCAGAGCCATCACCACCACGAACGGTACCGCGTGGACGGTGTGGCCGAGAATGATGGCTGCCGTTCCCGTCGGCATGTCGATGGTCGAGATGAAGATACGCAGCGAAATCGCCGAAATCATCCCCGGCACGACGGCGGGTAGACATGCAAGGGCGAAGATGATCGTCCGCCCGCGTATGCCATCCGCGACGATCAGCATGGCGATCCAGGTGCCGAGCGTGGTCGCAGCGAGCGTAGAGGCAGCAGCGATCATGATCGAATAGAGGCATGCTTCCAGGAACTGCTTGTCCTGCATGACCTTGGCGTACCAGTCGAGCGTCCAGTCGCCGATCGGGAAAGCGACGAAATTGGCGTCCTTGAAGCTCATCGCCATCATCAGCGTAAGCGGCAGCAGCAGGTAGAGGATGAAGGCCCAGTAGAATGCGGTCAGCGTTGTGCGCGGAGCGTCGGAAACCATGTTGCGCATCAGATCGCACTCCCTTTCTTGCCGCCGACGAGGCGCATGAAGATACCGGCCGCGATCAGGGCTGTTACCAGCATGATCAAGGCGAAGGCTGCACCCACCGGCCATTTGTCACTTGCGCCGTGGAAGAAGCCGCTGATCGTTTCGGGGAACATGACGGTGTTGGGACCGCCGAGTAGCATGGGGGTTGCAAAGACGCCGATGCAGGTCAGGAACACCAGAGAACACCCGGACACGATACCATCCTTGGACAGCGGCAGGATGATCCTGCGAAAGCGTGTGAACGGTCCGGCACCGAGGTCGGCAGCAGCATCGAGATACTGGCCCGGAATCTTCTCGATCGCCGAGTAAAGTGGCAGAAGCATATACAGGCAGATGAGGTAGACCAATCCGAAGCCGAGCGAGAACGATGTGTAAAGCATCGGAATCGGCCGGTCGATCAGCCCGATTTCGCGCAACAGCACGTTGACCGCTCCGCGATTGGCCAAAAGCATGATCACCGAAAATGTGCGGATCAGTTCTCCGGCCCAGAATGGCACCAAGAGCAGCAGCAGTGCCTTGGAACGGCCTTCCGGCTTGACGATCTTGGCGACATAGTAGGCGACCGGATAGACCACGACCAAAGTGGCGGCGGTTGCGGCGGTTGCAAAGATGAAGCTCTTGATCAGGGGCGTAAAGTAGAGCGACTCCCGGAAAAAGATCGCATAGTTGTCGAGGGTAAAATGCGATTCCACGCCCGGCTGGACCGGATAGTGGGACAGAAGACTGATCTTCAGCATCTGATAAATTGGACCGATATGCAGCATGATCAGCCAGATCAGTGGCACGCCGGCAAGAAGGATGACGCGGCCGATCGGAGACTCGACTGCGGCCCCCAGCGTGTGCCGGTAGATTGCGGAATTGACGATCCGCGCTATGCCGGTCGAGTACTTGGGTATGGACGCACTGCGCCCTGCCGCATCCCCGGCTATCGTGTTGCTATTCACCATCAAACAATCTCGGTTGGCGCAGCCCAACTGGTGTCGCCGTAAACCGGCGGTCAGTCATTGCGCGTTGTTAGGCTTGCAGGCCCTTGGCCGCCACCTGCCCGGAGATCATCGAAATGCTCCGGGACAGGTGAAGGCTTATGCAGGCTTGGCCTCGTTAGGCCGCCTTGACCTCTGCAGTCGCGCGGTCGATCATCTCGTTCTTCATGTCGCGGTTGATCGACGAGAAGAAGATGATGCGGTCGACTTCTTCCTGCGACAGTGTCGAAGCGAGTTTTTCGCGGTCGTTGAGCAAGTCGGCAACGCCATTCATCGTCGAGCTGTAACCCGACTGGCGGGTCATGGCTGCACCGACCTCCGGGCTGGCCAGGATTGCATCGAGCAGCTTGTAGGCGTTCTCGGCATTCGGCGCGTTGTTGACGACGTTGAGCGTGTAGCAGAAGCCGAACGTGCCTTCCTTCGGCACCGACAACTGAATCGGATGGCCATCCATGATGAGCTTGGCAGCCGGGCCGGACCACGAATGTGCAAGGTAGATGTCCTCATTGATGAACATCTGCTGCACTTCGGAACCGGCATCATAGTACTTGCGGACCATATCCTTGTGCTTGATCAGCAGGTCACGTGCTTCGTTGGTTGCCTTCTGGGCGATTTCCGGCTTGCCGGCATAGGTGACGAAGTCGCCGTCATGGCCGAGATACTGCATGGCAATCGTCATGAAGTCGCTGACGATGTAGGATGTCTGCCCCTTGTACTGCGGATCGAACATGATCTCCCAGCTTGGCGCTTCCTTGACATAGTCGACATTGCGGGCAAGGCCTTCATAACCGGCCAGGATTGGCAGGCCCCAGAGATTGCCGTCAATGCGCGCCCAGGGGGCGTCCTGATAAGCGGTGTTGAGGTTTTTCCAGTTCGAAATCTTGCCGGTATCGAGCGGCTGAAGCAGCTTCGAGCTGATGAACTGAGAATAACGATGACCGGCCACGGTCACCATGTCGGTTGAAGGGTTGGTGCCTTCGGCCGTCAGCAGATTGTACTGCTTTCCCTGGTCGTCCGTCAGACGGATCCTGACTTCGATCCCGGTGTCCTTCTGGAACTTTTCGAGAAATTCCTGCGGCAGGAACTTGTCGTAGGTCGTCACGTTAAGGACACCGTTTTCCGCCCAAGCGGGGCGTGGACGAATAATGGAAGGCATTGCAAGAACAGCCGCGCCTGTGCCGAACAGTTTCAGCGCAGTTCTACGGGTCGTCGTCAACTTGTCACTCATTTAAGTTCCCCTTTTTTTGATTTGAACTTGTATCGAGCCTATAATCCGGAATTGCTCGCGCTTTGTTGCAGCCACGGCTCCGCTCAGGCCGCATTCGTGCCCAGACATGATAAATCTGTTAAGATAAGGCCTCCCCGCCTTTGTCCGGTATAGCGCATTACGTATCCGGTAAACAGGAATTGACCTTTATACCGGATGCTTGTCAAGCGCATTTTCGGGAAAGTTACTGTGAAACTCGAGACTTCGCATCTGCGCTGCCTGACGGCCTTGCTTATGATGAGAGGCTTATGCGCCCGGTAATTGCGTTCGCCTCGTGTCTACTCTCAGGGGCTGCCGGCGCCGCCGTACATGGGTGACCGTGCTGTTGAGACGAGAGCCCCATCGCAGTTTTTGCAATTAGGCCCCGCCGTGTCTCTTGACCTTACCAGTGTTGTAACCTTTACGAATAATCCGAATCGGAAAACTCTTGTTGCCGCCTCGGCGAGACAAATTTTCCGAGGGATTTGTTCCAACCGGGATTAGGCTGCCGCAAGCAGCCAATGAAGTATGGGCGCGATGTATCGGATTATATTCCGGAAATTGCTGATTGCGATTAGACTGGCGATCGTTTTGTCGCTTGCCGGTTATTCGCTGTCGACGGCAAATGCAGCTATGCATAATCCGTCGTCCCCTGGTGTCTCGGTGCAAATGTCTGCGGTAATGCAGCACGGTGACGGCGTTCAAATGAGCGCGCATGATCATCGCGGGACAGTTTCGGCTGATGATGACGCCTCGAAATCGGCGCAGCAGGAATGCTGCGAGGACTTCTGTATCGGGCTCGCTATCATCGTGTCCGCAGACACCGTTGCCGGGCCGGTCGTGTCGTCGATCCGCGAATTCATCGACGACCAGCCGTCGTTCGGCGAACTCCATTCCCTTCACCGCCCTCCAAGTCTCTGAACAGGGCCTGCCCGTCCTCACGGGCCTGAACGTGCGTATGTGGGCGTAACCGGCCCGCGGCGCCGCTGATATCTCCTATTCGGATTACACCATGAAACTCAAATTTCTGGTGGCCGCCCTATCGCTCCTTGTGAGTGGTTGCGCAGCCACGTTGCCTCCTGACGTCATCGCTTCGGGTGAATCTGCCGGTGCGCCGGCGAATGTTCGTCCACAGCATTACCATAGCCCCATTTCCAGCTACACCCACCGCGTCCCCGTCGATCCAAAGCCGTGGCGGGACCAGAACGGCGCTCAAGCTCCACAGGGAGGCGCGTCATGACCTTCATCAAGCTGAAACTCGCGGCAACCATCGCCGTGCCTCTTATCCTCGGTGGGTGCGTCTCGGCGTCGGAATATGCGCAGAAGAATGCCGGGTTCTCGTCCGTCTCGGCCACAACAGCGCAAGTGACGGGAAAAAACACCGTCTGGGTTCAGAACCAGCAGGACGCCCAGGCCGTCGCAGGCCAGGTGAAAAGGCTGCTGGCGCGCAAGAGCATTGATGCCGAGACGGCGGTGCAGGTTGCGCTCCTCAACAACAAGGGTCTTCAGGCGGCTTATGCCGGTCTTGGCGACGCAGCTGCGGATGCGTGGCAATCGACAATGTTCGTCAATCCGACCGTTGGCGTGGGGCTGACAGGGATCGGTACGCCGGGTTTGGCGGCGTTCAAGTCCGTCGAAGGCGTGATTGCCGCCAATCTGTTGGCTCTCGCCACTCACAAACGCAATGTGGACATCGCCGATACCGGGTTCCGCAAGGCTCAGCTCAATGCGGCCCTGCAAACCCTGCAGCTTGCCGCAGATACAAGGCGTGCCTGGATCAGCGCCGTTGCATCGTGGGAGACGGTCGCCCAGCTCAACCAGGCGCAAGTGACGGCAGATGCCGCGTCGGAACTTGCCAAGAAACTCGGCGAAACGGGAGCGATGACCAAGGGCGGCCAGGCGCGTGAGCATGTGTTCTATGCCGAACTGGCGGGGCAGAGCGCCAAGGCGCGGCTTGAAGCCCGGCTTGCGAAGGAAGAACTGACCCGGCTCATGGGGCTTTGGGGTTCGGACATCGAGTACCAGATTCCCAACCGCCTGGCGCAACTTCCAAAAGGCCTGATCAAACGAGATCAGATCGAGGCCGAAGCCTTGAAACGCCGTGTCGACCTGCAGATGGCCAAGCTCGATCTCGACGGGACTGCCAAGTCATACAAACTGACCGAAGCAACGCGATACGTGACCGATCTGGAAATCCTGTCCGGTTTCGAGACGGAGCGCGAACTGGAGGATGGCGAGAGGAGTGCCGATACCACCGGCAATGTCGAGCTCGAGTTCGTGATCCCGATCTTCGACAGCGGCAAGGCCCGGATGCGCAAATCGGAGCTGGCCTATATGCGGGCTGCCAACCTGCTTGCGGAAAAGGCTGTGAACGTCCGTTCCGAAGCGCGCTCCGCCTACCAGGCCTATCGCGCCAACTACGATATCGCCCGGCACTACCGCAACAGTGTCGTGCCGCTTCGCACCAAGATCGAGGAAGAATCCCTCCTCACCTACAACGGCATGATCACCAACACATTCGAACTGCTCACCGACAGCCGCGAGAAGATCAATTCGACCCTTCTGGCCGTCAATGCAAAACGTGACTTCTGGTTGGCCGAAGCCAATCTCGCTCCTGCCATCTATGGCGGCGGTGCGGGCGCAGCGAGCGGCGAAACGGAGGTGGCAGCTGCCGCTGAAGGCGGCGGCGGTCACTGAGAAAGGACAAGAGATATGTTCAATAGAAGACAAATGCTGGGTGCCGGTGCCGCGTTGGTGTCGAGCGCTGCATGGGCGCAGACCTCCAACAAGGGGCTGCCTGAGGCTGCGGTCATGGAAACGGCCGCGACACAAACGCCGGTCCGCCCCTCTTCCGGGCCGGACTATACCCCTGTCGTAACGCTGAACGGCTGGACACTGCCGCACCGCATGAACAACGGCGTCAAGGAGTTTCACCTTGTTGCCGAACCTGTCGAGCGTGAAATGGCAGACGGAATGACGGCGCGCCTCTGGGGCTATAACGGCCAGTCTCCGGGGCCGACGATCGAGGCTGTCGAAGGCGATCGCGTCCGGATCTTCGTCACCAACAAGCTGCCCGAACACACCACGGTTCACTGGCATGGGATGATCCTGCCGTCGGGCATGGACGGGGTCGGCGGTCTGTCGCAGGCGCATATCCCGGTTGGCAAGACCTTCGTCTACGAGTTTGACCTCGTGAAGTCTGGCACGTTCATGTACCACCCGCATTCGGACGAAATGGTCCAGATGGCCATGGGCATGATGGGGATGTTCGTCATCCATCCCAAGGACGAGAAGTTTATGCGCGTCGACCGGGATTTCGTGTTCCTGCTCAGCGCGTTCGACATCGATCCCGGCACCTATGTTCCGCGCGTCATGGAAATGACGGACTTCAACTTGTGGGCCTGGAACAGCCGCGTCTTTCCGGGGATCGACCCGCTCGTCGTCTCGAAGGACGACCGGGTTCGGGTGCGCGTCGGCAATCTGACCATGACCAATCACCCCATCCACATGCACGGATATGACTTCGAGGTCACCTGCACCGATGGTGGCTGGGTCAGGCCCGAAGCCCGCTGGCCCGAGGTCAGTATCGACATCCCCGTCGGAGCGATGCGGGCTTACGAGTTCGATGCCAAATATCCGGGCGACTGGGCAATCCACTGCCACAAGTCGCATCACACGATGAACGCCATGGGCCATGACATTCCGACATTCATCGGCGTGGACAAGAAGGACGTTGCTGAAAAAGTCAGGAAGGTGCGCCCGGAATATATGCCGATGGGAACTGCTGGCATGGCGGACATGGGCGAAATGGAAATGGAAATTCCGGAAAACACCGTTCCGATGATGACGGGATGGGGGCCGCATGGGCCGATCGAAATGGGCGGAATGTTCTCCGTGGTGAAGGTCCGTGAGGGCATTGCGGCCGACGATTACAGCGATCCCGGCTGGTACGAAAACCCACCCGGTACACAGGCTTGGGAGTGGACGGGCGCGCTTCCCGACACGGCCAAGGCAAAAGACGCAAAGACGCAGATCACCCCTAAACCGATGAAGCACGGCTGATCGTGCAATGTTTCGCATCAAGCAACCAAAGGACTGCATCATGAAGACTGCAATTATCGCCCTGTTTTTCGCAGCACTCGCCTCTCCCGTTCTTGCATCCGGTTCACACGCCGGTGGCCACGGTGAAGCCATGGCTGTTGGCGAGCCCGGCACGAAGGCGAAAGCCACCCAGACCATCCGGGTCACCATGAAGGAGACGGACGACGGCAAGATGATCTTCACGCCGAATACGTTCAAGGTCCGCAAGGATCAGACCATCGTCTTTGCCATCAAGAACGCCGGCGAACTCGACCACGAATTCGTGCTCGACCAGGAAGACAAGATCATGGAGCACAAGGCCGTGATGGAAAAATTCCCGGAGATGGAGCACGAGGATCCGAACGCAATCCGGCTGGCTGCCGGAAAATCCGGCGAAATCATCTGGAAATTCACCAATGACGGCACGTTCAAGATCGCCTGCCTTGTGCCCGGGCATTACGACGCCGGCATGCACGGCGATGTGACCGTCGCCAAGAAATAAACCTTCTCAAGGAGATAAGATCATGAAATCCATCATCATGCTTGCAACTGCAGCCATGCTCGCAGCAACCGTGGCATCCGGTGCGTTCGCCGCTGAATTCACCAAGGGCACCGTCAAGAAACTCGACGTCAAGGCCAAGAAGGTCACCCTCATTCACGAGGAACTGAAGAACCTCGAAATGCCGGCGATGACCATGGTGTTCCGTGTGAAGGACGATGCCATCCTCGGAAAGCTCAAGGAGGGCGCGAAAGTCGAATTCGTCGCAGAGCGGGTCGAAGGCAAGCTCACGGTCACTGACGTCAAGTAATCCGCGATCCTAAGCGCGCGGCTCTTGAAATGGCTACGTCCGTCCCCCCGCTGACCGGGCGGGGGGACGATCTATTGTTGATCGCAGACCGGCAACGTTATGAAGCCAGTGTCGCGTTGGCCAGTGTGAGGATTTCCTCCTGCTCGCTGCAGATCCAGGCAACGCCGCATTCGTCCGTGCCTTTGCAGATGAATTCCCGGCCTATCGGCCTAGACGAAATAGGTGACGATGCGATTGCCGTGGAGTTCGTGCACGTCAAAAGTGGTGTCGTAAACCGCTTGCAGAACATCCGGCCGAACGATGTCATCTGGGGTTCCCTGGAAGGCGACCGTGCCGTTGCTCATGGCGACGATATGGTCCGAATAGCAGGAGGCGAAGTTGATGTCGTGAAGGACGATGACGATGGTCTTGCCAAGTTCGGTTGCTGCCTTTTGCAGCAACTTCATCATCGTGACGGCGTGTTTCATGTCGAGATTGTTCAGTGGTTCGTCGAATAGAACATAGTCGGTATCCTGACAGAGTACCATCGCAACGAAAGCACGCTGGCGTTGCCCGCCGGACAGCTCATCCAGGAAACGGTCGGCCAGCGTCTGCAGATCGAGATAGGCGAGTGCTTCTTCGATTTTCCGGCCGTCAGCGGCGGTCAAGCGGCCCTTTGAATGGGGATAACGGCCGAACTCGACCAGATCCCGCACAGTCAACCGCGCCGTCATTGTATTGTCCTGCCGCAATATCGACAGGCGCCGGGCAAGGGCATCACTGGGTGCCGAGACAATGTCCAGGCCATCAATCGCTATCATACCGCTGTCGAGCGGAAGCAGCCGGCTGATCAAGGACAGAAGCGTGGATTTTCCCGCGCCGTTCGGGCCGATGATTGTGGTTATGCCGCCGGCTGGCAGCGTAAGGCTGACACCATTGACAACGATGGTCTCGCCATAGCGCTTGGTTGCATTCTCGATCGAGATCATCGTGCACCTTTCCGGATCAGCAAAACAATGAAAAACAGCCCGCCGACAAACTCGATGACGATGCCAAGCGCGGTGTCGAAGGCAAACAGGCGTTCAAGGATCATCTGACCGCCAACGAGACTGATCATCGCAAACAGAACCGCAGCCGGCAGCACGAACCGATGCTTGGCGTTGGCAATGAGCTGATAGGCAAGGCTCGCCACCAGCAGGCCGAAAAATGTCACTGGACCAACGAGGGCCGTGGATACCGAAACAAGGATCGCGATGACGACGAGGATCATCGTCGTCACACGACGGTGGTCGACTCCCAGGTTGATTGCCGTCTCCCGGCCCAATGACATGACGTCGAGAGACGGAGATATGCGCCATGCGAAAAAGCTTGCACCCCCGACCATCAGAAGGGAAATTCCGAGCAGGTTCGGATCGACGCTGTTGAAGCTTGCAAAAAGCCTGTCCTGCAAAACGATAAAGTCGTTGGGATCAATGACGCGCTGCAAAAAACCGGAAAAACTGCGGAACAGGATGCCGAAAATGAGCCCGACAAGGATAAGCGTGTGGAGGCTTCTCACGGCGCCAGAAAACAGCCAACGATAGAGCAAGCAGGAAAAAAAGATCATGATGGCGCATTCCACGGCGAACATCAGCCGTGGATCAATCGCCGTGACGGCCTGTGCGCCAAGGGTGAAAACGAGGCATGTCTGAATCAGGGCATAAAGTGCGTCAAACCCCATGATCGAGGGGCTTAGAATGCGATTGTTGCTGACGGTCTGGAACAGCACGGTCGAAACCGCGATGGAATAGGCGACCAACAGCATGGCTAGAAGCTTTGCGCCGCGAAACGGCAGGATGAAGGACCAATTGCCCTTTACCCCGATCGTCATGAAAAAGATGCATACGGCTACACAAAGTGTAGCCGTGATGACAAGAAACCGGATCGAGGCTCTATTTCTGGACAAGCTAGGTGGCACGGGACTGTTTCCTCAGTACGAGATAGAGGAAAAACACGCTTCCAAGTACACCGAGAACGGTTCCAACCGGAATTTCGAACGGGGCTATGACGATACGCCCGGCAATATCGCAGACCAGAACAAGTCCGGCACCAGTGAGCGCAATCCAAGGCAATGACCGGCGCAACCGGTCGCCCATCGCCATGCTGACGATATTGGGAACGATCAAACCCAAAAACGGTACCATCCCGACAGTCACCACCACGCAGGCCGTGACCATGGAAACGATCACAAGGCCGAACCTGACCACCTGAATGTAAGTCAGTCCCAGATTGGTTGTGAACTGTTCGCCCATGCCGATCACCGTAAACCGGTCGGCGGCGGCATAGGCGGCGATTGTCAAGGCAAGCGACAACCACAGCAACTCGTAACGGCCCTTGATAACCGATGAGAAGTCGCCGGTGGTCCAGGCACTCAGTGATTGCATCATATCGTAACGATAGGCAAAAAATGTGGTAATCGCGCTGATCACGCCACCCAGCATGATGCCCACCAGGGGCACCATCAGGGCAGAGCGGAGCGGGAATTGCCGCAGAATCATCAGGAATATACCGGTGCCGGCCAGCGCAAACAGTGTCGATACGAGCATCTTGCCATAGACGGGCAGTCCCGGCGCCAGAAGCAGCACGGCGAGGATGCCAAGGCTGGCGGATTCAACCGTTCCTGCCGTTGATGGCTCGACGAAGCGATTGCGGGCCAGCATCTGCATGATCGTACCGGAAACAGCCATGCCGACACCTGCCAGAACCAGGGCCAGGGTGCGCGGCACACGGCTTTCGAACAGCAATAGCTGTGCCGTCGCATCGCCGTTGGTGAAAAGCGAGACAAGCGACAGCTCGCTGACACCAACCATGACGCTGGCACCCATCAGAACGAAAAGAAGAAAGAGAGCGCCAAAAAGTTTCAAGAGTCTGCAACGAAAAAAATGAAAGGATTGCATCCGCCTTCGTAAAGGGAGGATGCGGCAAGTCAAAACGTTGCTTCTCAATCTTGATTCAACGCTATGGTCAGCTGGTTCACCGTTTTCTGCATGGCAGTGATGCCGCCGCCAACCAAATACCAGGACATGCCGTCAAGATAGACCACGCGTCCATTCTTCCAGGCGTTGGTCTGGTGAACGATCTCGTTATCGAGATATTGTTTTGCTGATGTCCCGTCACGTCCGATAGAGGAATCCCGGTCGATGACATAGAGCCATTCCGGATTGGTTTCCAAGAGGAACTCGAAGGAGATCGCCTGTCCATGATTGCCGCTCTTCAGGCCCTGGGCTGCTGGCGCCACGCCATAATCGCTGTGGAGCATGCCGAAACGCGAACCAGGACCATAGGCGCTCATCTTGCCGCCGGTCGTCAGGATCAGCAGGCCTTTGCCAGCAGTGGCAGACTTTTCCTTCAGGGCGGCCGTCGAACTGTCGAGCTTTTCAAGCAGCATTGTGGCTTCCGTCTTCTTGTTGAAGATAGCGGCCAGTGTGCG
This sequence comes from Hyphomicrobiales bacterium, assembly GCA_900472175.1. Classification (GTDB taxonomy): domain Bacteria; phylum Pseudomonadota; class Alphaproteobacteria; order Rhizobiales; family Rhizobiaceae; genus Pararhizobium. The sequence continues at coordinate 18,671 of UCHD01000014.1, forward strand.
GACATTGGTTTGGGCGCTTTTCATATAGTTTTGAGGATCGACGGTAAGATCGATCGTCGGCGCGATTTTGGCGAGCTCTGCGTATTTTGCAGCCGAGCGGCCGGCCACGATGATCAGGTCCGGTGCCGCAGCGTTCACGGCTTCATAGTCCGGCTCGAACAGGGTGCCGATCGACAGGTATTTGTCGTCCTTGTAGGCGCCCAAATAGTCGGGCTTGGGACCTGAAGGAACCCCGGCGACCTCAATGCCGAGCGCATTCAGCGTATCGAGCGCTGCGAGATCGAACGTGAGCACCTTTTTCGGAACGGAGGAAAGGGTGGTTTCGCCTTTTGCATGGCGGATCGTCACATTAGCCGCTTGCGCCATGTGTCCGAACCCAGCAAGGGCGAGAAGACCGGCGAGGGCAAGGGCAAGAAACTGTCTCTTACGTGTAGAGATCATTTGATTTCTCCTGTCTGTCCAAGCGCAACCACTCGGACGTCATCATCTGCTGTCAGAAATTAGCCGTCATGCTCAGCCAGAAGCGGCGGCCTTCCATTGTGGTATTGAAATCGGTTTGTTCGACCTGCTTGTCGAGAATGTTGTAGATTGCCGCGTTCATCGTGAGACCATCGTTGAAGGCGTATTTCGCACCGATATCGAGGGTCGCGTAGGCGGCGTACTCGCGGCCCGGCCGACCGTCGATGGTGACAGGTTTTCCATTCGTGCCGATGCGATCCCCAGCCGCTGTCTCCTTGCCGTGATAATTGGCTGAAGCCCATGCATCAAGGCCATCGACAGGCGTCACCCAGTCGACACGGAGGTTGGCCATATGCTCCGGTGTGCGGGCAAGCGGAAAGCCCTTGTAGGCTCCGGTTTGCTGTTCGGACTTCGTGTAGGTGTAGCTTCCGCGAACCGCAATGTCCCCGGTGGCGTGCCAGGTCGCGGCCAGCTCGACCCCCTGGATGACGGCAGCATCAATGTTATAGTTGTACCAGAGGAGATAATTCGGGTCTTCACTCCAGCGCGCTGGCTTGCCAGCGGAGTCGAATACGGGAGCGTTGGAAATCTTGTCCTTGAAATTCGTATAGAAATAGGTTGCGCCAAGTGTCACATCTCCCTTATCCCAGAGAGCACCCAGTTCGTAGCTGGTACTGGATTCTGCCTTGAGACTGGGTTCGCCGATGATGACACTGCAATTTCCAGTCGGACCATAGGTGCACCTGGCTCCGCCGGAGGTATAGGCATAACCCGGCGCGATCGTGCGAATATCCGGTGCACGGAAACCGGTGGACACGCCGCCCTTGACCGTCAGCTCGTCCGTCGCATTCCAGACACCGTAGATCCGCGGGCTGAGATGGTAACCGTATTCCTGATGATGGTCCAACCGCAGGCCCGTTGTCAGGGCAAAGGTGTCGGTCATCCGCCACTCGTCTTCACCAAACAGCGCCCACTGGGTCGCTGAGAACATCTCATCCTTTCCTGTTCGGCGTCCTGGATTCTGGTCCTTGAGCTGCGCCTCGAAATATTGTCCACCCGTCACCAGCGTATGATCGCCCATTAGCTCAAATGGCGTGGTGAACTTGCCGTCGATCACGGTGTTGCGGATCTCAGGTGACCGTACGTTGGCAACGAACCGGCCATTAACGGGATCATAGGTGTAGTTCGTGCGCTCTGCCCATTCCTGCGAGATCGAGAAATCCGAGGTGGTCGGCCCCCAGCGGCCGGTATGGGCTAACGACCAATGGTCGCGTTTGTTGGTGTTGAATGTGCCGTTCGCCAGCGCCGAGAGCGTGTTCGCCGGAGAAGCCTCCCTCCGTAGATTGGCTATACCGCCCTCCAGATAGATGTCATGGTCTTCGTTGGGGGTGTAGGTCAGCCGTCCTGAAATATCATATTCCTTTGAGGCCGTGACGCCGCTCAAGAACTGGTCTTCGCCGCGCTTCAGGCCGCGCCCCCATATCTGCATGCCGACCACATCTTTGAGGATAGGGCCGCTGGCATACCAGCTGGCCTGCCCGCTATTGCCGAAACGGGAGTGCTGCTGGATCGTCGCATCGGTTGTGACCGATCCGGACCACGTATCGGCAACCTTGCGGGTAATGATGTTGATCACGCCACCCATGGCATCGGAACCATACAGCGATGACATCGGCCCACGCACGATTTCGATACGTTCGATAGCCGAAACCGGCGGTACGAAGCTCTGTTCGAACCCGGAATTGCCGTTGGTACGCGCATCGCGCGTGCTTTGGCGCCGGCCGTCGACGAGAAGCAAGGTATAGGCGCCCGGCAGCCCCCGGATGAAGATGTCCTTTTCGTTGGCAACGCCGGTCACGGCGACACCCTGCACTTCCCGCAGGGCGTCGGTCAGATCACGGAATGCACCTTTTTCCAGCTCTTCCCGTGTCACAACGGTGATGCTGGCCGGTGCTTCCTTGACGTTCTGCTCGAAGCCGCTTGCGGTCACGACAAGTTGTTCAAGGACGGTAGCCTTGCTCGAGGCGTTCTGGGCAAAGGCTGCGGACGGAATGCTGAGGGCTGTTCCCATCATGCAGAGTTGAAACAGGCGGCCGGATCTAACTGAAAGAATTGATGAATACTTATCGCTTACTTGAGTTTCACCATTCCCTGCTATGCCGCCTCGAACGTCAACCTGCCCCATTTTCCCCACCATTGAATCACACCAAAATAACTTGAGAAAGTTAGTCCACTTAGTTATTGGCGCTATGGAGGGTCAATCGCGTTGTTTTAGAATGATTCCAAATTCGAGAAAACGCAAACTAATCATCTCAGTCACATAAACGGAAAAGATGTGGAGCGGAAAAGTGTAATTTCACGCCGTGAACCGGCGTCAACAACGGCTGGCGACAGGCTTGAGCGCCATGGACAATTGCGGCTTCTGACGGCCTTCGATGCGCTTCTGCGCGAAGGCACAGTTAGCCGGGCAGCGGCCAGCATGGGTCTGCAGCCTCCGGCGATGAGTCGTATTCTTTCGCAATTGCGCAGCCTTTATGGCGACCCGCTGTTTATCCGCACCGGCCACGGCCTCCTGCCGACGCCTTTCGCCGAGACCATGCGCTTGCGCGTCCGTGCGCTTACTGCGGAGGCCGATGATCTGATGCAGCCAGGTATGCACCCTGCCGGCATGGTGCAACCGCAGCAGTCATTGGGTTGGGATAAACCGAGCCTGCTGAAGATTCCGCCGCTTGCTCTGCGCCCAAGTGTGATGATCGAGGGACAACCGACACCGGCAGACTTTGCCGCCAAACTTGCGCTCATTGGCCACAATGCTCCTCCGGAGCGCCGCCTCGCCAAATACATCGCGACGATCGGCAGGGGGCCAGGCCAAAGCCGGCCACTCAACCAGAACGAGGCCGCAGATGCGCTGGCCATCATCCTTGATGGCGCGTGCGACCCTGTTCAGGTGGGCGCGTTGCTGGCGATGGTTCAGTATCGCGGCATGACTGCAGCGGAGGTCGCGGGCTTTGTCGAAGCCGCGAGGCGGCATATAGGGGCTGCGCCGAACATGGAAAATCTCGCGGATATAGACTGGCCCTGCTACATTTCGCCCAAGCTGAAACGGGCGCCTTGGTTTATTCATTCAGCCCGTCTCGTCGTCATGGCCGGCCACAGCGTGGTCCTGCATGGTGATCATGGTCAGGGCGAGGATTCCGGCAAGCTGGAAATGGCTTGCGAGCGGGCTGCGATTCCCGTGTGCCAAACCTTGCATGAGGCAAGGACTGCAATGAAAAGGGAAGGCATCGCCTACCTGCCACTGGCTGCCATGTCGGCCCAGATCAAGAGGCTGGTCGGTCTTTATCCCCTGCTTGAAATGCGGCTGCCACTGAGCACCGTCGTCCATCTGCTCAATCCGCTCGGTGCACGCCTAAGCCTCCTTGGTGTCACCAAGCCATCGCATCGGGAACTTCACAGGGAGGCTGCGAAGCTGGCGGGGATGGACAATATTTGCATCATCGGCAGCAATCGGGATTTCGCCGAATTCACACCCTTCCGCTCAACGACGCTTTTCCGGCTGATAGATGGCGAGCCCGCCGATACCATCATTCCGATGCGCCCTACGCCCCCCACCCAAACGCCGACCGGATTTTCCAGCCGGGAATATTGGGAGGCCGTCTGGACCGGGGCCGCCCGCGACGAGGTGGCGGAAACAACCATTATCACGACAGCTGCCGCAGCGCTGATGAGCCTGCGAAAAGGCACAGCCACTTCTTTCGACGCGATTTGTAAGGAAGCGGCCGCACTTTGGGAGACGAGATCGAAACGGCCGTCTTGATCGCGGTGCCGCTGTGGTTTCGAGAAGGCCGGATGCTGACCCGGCACAGATCGGCTTCCAATCCCGTGTGATTGGCGCGTCTGATCTGCAGGTCCCGCGCTCTTCCGCACCGATCGTGATGAAGTAATGTGATGCGCTGGATGGCACTATGGCCGTCGCATTCCCGGCTCAGCGGCATACAGATCTTTTTCACCGCTGTACCTGAATGCGGTTGCGCCCTGAATGCCAATATGGCTTGTTGCTACATTGATTGCCGATGACGATCGAGGAGGATCGCCAGCGGAACGTGATGAAAGTGCACCGTATTTCGTTTGTCACCATCTGGGAGGAAAAACATGAGACGCTCATTTTTCACATCGACCGCACTCGTGGCGCTCTCGCTTGCGCTGCCGGCAAGTGCCTATGCCGCAACCGATCTGCAATGGTGGCATGCGATGACAGGCGCCAACAACGAAGTTGTCAATCAACTGGCCAAGGAGTTCAACGAGAGCCAGGCCGAGTACACGATTACCCCGGTCTTCAAGGGCACCTATCCCGAAACGCTGAATGCCGGTATTGCCGCCTTCCGTTCGCAGCAGGCACCGGCGATCATTCAGGTTTTCGATGCGGGTAGCGGCGTGATGATGGGGGCCGAAGGCGCGATCGTTCCTGCAGCCGATGTCCTGCAGAAGGGCGGCTACACGTTCGACAAGTCGCAATATCTCGCCGGCATCGCGGCTTACTACTCGAAACCGGACGGCACGATGCTGTCCTTCCCCTACAATTCATCCTCGCCGATCCTCTACTACAACAAGGATATTTTTGAGAAGGCCGGGCTTGACGCCGACAACCCACCGAAGACATGGCCGGAAGTGTTCGATGCTGCCAAGAAGATCAAGACCAGTGGCGCCGCTGCTTGCGGCTTTACATCCACCTGGCTGACCTGGATCCAGACCGAGAACTTTGCCGCGTGGAACAATGTTGCCTATGGCACCCATGAAAACGGTCTTGGCGGCAATGACGTCAAGCTCGAGTTCAACTCCCCTCTCTTCGTCCAGCACTTCCAGTCGATCGCCGATCTCGCCAAGGATGGAACCTTCCGCTACGGCGGCCGGACATCCGAGGCCAAGCAGCTGTTCATGTCGGGCGAGTGTGCAATCCTCACCGAATCCTCCGGCGGCCTGGGCGATATCATCAAGTCCGGCGTGAAATACGGCATCGGCCAGCTTCCCTATTACGAAGGACATGGCCCGCAGAACACGATTCCAGGCGGCGCAAGCCTTTGGGTCTTCGGCGGAAAGAGCGACGAGGAATACAAGGGCGTCGCCCAGTTCTTCAATTTCCTGTCGCAGACCAAGATCCAGGCCCGCCTGCATCAGGTGTCCGGCTACATGCCGGTGACAAATGCTGCCTATGAAGACACCAAGAAATCCGGTTTCTATGACAAGAACCCCGGCAGAGAAACGCCGATTCTGCAGATGATGGGCAAGGCGCCCACCGAAAATTCCAAGGGTGTTCGCCTCGTCAACCTGCCGCAGGTTCGCGACATCATGAATGAGGAATTCGAGGCGATGCTGGCTGGCCAGCAGGACGCCAAGGCAGCGCTCGACAAGGCCGTCGAACGTGGGAACGCTGCCATCACCGAAGCCGTCGGTAACTAACCCTCCGGTCACCCGTCGCCCGCATGCGTTTGCGGGTGGCGGGGACGCCGTCTCGCTGCCCGTCCGCCGCTGGAGGAGAGCCTTTGCACAACGTTGCGTTTCCCAACAAGATCCTGCCTTATCTGCTGATCGCGCCGCAGATCATCCTGACAGTCATCTTCTTTTTCTGGCCCGCCAGCCAGGCCCTGTATCAGTCCATGGTCCGGCAGGATCCGTTCGGCCTGAAAAGCGGGTTCGTTGGCCTTGCAAACTTCAAGGCGGTTCTGTCCGATCCGAACTATATTCACGCTCTGCAGGTCACGGTCGTCTTCAGTCTTTTGACTGCCCTTGTCTCCATGGGCGTCGCCTTGCTCCTCGCCACTGCCGCAGACAAGGTGGTGCGCGGTCAGGGTTTCTATCGCACGCTGCTGATCTGGCCCTACGCGGTCGCACCCGCGGTTGCCGGCATGCTCTGGCTGTTCATGTTCAACCCGGCAATGGGCACGCTCGCCTATCTTCTGCGCCGCAACGGCTTTGCCTGGGATCCGCTTTTGAACGGCAATCAGGCAATGTCACTGGTCGTGGTTGCCGCCGCCTGGAAACAGATCAGCTACAATTTCCTGTTCTTCGTGGCAGGCCTGCAGGCCATCCCCAAATCACTGATCGAGGCTGCCTCGATCGACGGCGCGCGCGGCAGCAGGCGTTTCTGGACCATCGTCTTCCCGCTGCTTGCCCCGACCACGTTCTTTCTCCTGGTCGTCAACACGGTCTATGCCTTCTTCGACACGTTCGGCATCATCCATGCCGTCACCGGAGGCGGTCCGGCCAAGGCCACCGAAACCCTGGTCTACAAGGTTTACAACGACGGCTTCGTCAATCTGAACCTCGGGTCCTCGGCGGCCCAATCCGTCATTCTGATGGTGATCGTCATCGGGCTCACCGCCTTTCAGTTCCGCTTCGTCGAAAAACGGGTGCACTATGGTTGAGGGCAAGAGATGATCGAAAAACGTCCCATCGCCAACCTGATCGGCCACCTCATCCTGATCCTCGGGATCATCATCGTTGCCTTCCCGATCTACTACACGTTCATCGCCTCGACGGCGACCTCCGAGGCGATCATCCGCCCGCCGATGTCTCTGCTTCCCGGCGGCCATATGGTGGAAAACTACACCGAGGCCATGGCGGGCGGCGTCGAGCGTGTCGTCGGGGTCAGCCTGGAACGGTTGCTCTTCAACTCTTTCGTCGTGGCGATCGCGATCGCCGTCGGCAAGATCGTGATTTCCTTCCTCTCGGCGTTCGCCATCGTCTTCTTCCGCTTTCCCTTCCGCATGGCGTTTTTCTGGATGATTTTCGTGACGCTGATGCTGCCGGTAGAGGTGCGCATCCTGCCGACCTACAAGGTCATCGTAGATCTCGGTTTGATCGATACCTATGCCGGATTGACACTTCCGCTGATGGCATCCGCCACCGCGACGTTCCTGTTTCGTCAGTTCTTCCTGACGATCCCCGGCGAACTGGTCGAGGCGGCACGCATCGACAATGCCGGGCCATTCCGCTTCATGCGCGATATCCTGCTGCCGTTGTCGCGCACCAATATCGCCGCGCTGTTCGTCATTCTCTTCATCTACGGCTGGACGCAGTATCTCTGGCCGTTGCTGGTTACCAACGATGCCAAGATGAACACGATCATCATCGGCCTGCGACGCATGGTCGATTTCACCGACGCATCGACACCCTGGAATTACGTCATGGTGACGGCGATCCTCGCCATCATCCCACCCATTCTGGTGGTGGTGCTGATGCAGCGATGGTTCGTCAAAGGTCTCGTGGATACGGAGAAGTAATGGCCAATATCATCCTGAACGACGTTCGCAAAAAATATGGCCCGGTCGAGGCCATCCAGGGCGTGTCCCTTGATATCGCCGACGGCGAACTGGTGGTGCTGGTCGGTCCGTCCGGCTGCGGGAAATCGACACTCCTGCGCATGATTGCCGGTCTCGAAAGCATCACCGGCGGCACGATCTCGATCGGCGGCCGCGTCGTCAACGAGCTCGAACCATCCGAGCGCGACATCGCCATGGTGTTCCAGAATTATGCGCTTTATCCGCACATGACGGTCCGTCAGAATCTCGCCTACGGCCTGAAGAACCGCAATACGCCGAAAGACGAGATCGACCGGCGTATTGCCGATGCCGCAAAGGCGCTGGAAATCGAGCCCTTTCTCGATCGCAAACCTCGGCAATTGTCCGGCGGCCAGCGGCAGCGCGTCGCCATGGGCCGCGCCATCGTCCGCGAACCGGCGGCGTTCCTCTTCGATGAGCCCCTCTCAAACCTCGATGCCAAGCTGCGCGTCCAGATGCGCGTCGAGATCAAGCGCCTGCAACGGGCGCTCGCCACCACCAGCGTTTACGTGACCCATGATCAGATGGAAGCCATGACACTGGCCGACAGGCTCGTCGTCCTGAATGCCGGCCGGATCGAGCAGGTCGGCACTCCGATCGAACTTTACGAAAAACCACAAACGACGTTCGTGGCGACGTTTATCGGCTCCCCCTCGATGAATCTGTTGCCGCTGGAGAATTCGGACGCCGGACGCAAACTGGCGATACCTGCGGGTACGGCCACCGTTGGCGTCCGTCCGGAGGATCTACGATTGTCTCAATCGGATGCAGCCGGTAACGAGTTTTCGATTGGGCTGACTGTCCTGGCGGTAGAACTCGTTGGTGCGGAAAGTTTCGTGCACGGTATCCTGCCCAACCGCCACCCCATCGTCTTCCGCGTGCCCGGCCGTGCCGCCATTGCTCCCGACGCAAACCTGACCGTCTGTGCCAGCGTCGAAAAGCTGCATTTCTTCGATCAAAATGGCCAGCGGTTGACGTAAACGGCTTTCTGCGGGCCGGGTTTCGGGAGTGGGGAATTTTGTGTGCGCCACATTGGCATGGTGGGATGCGCGTTTTTGAAATGCAAGGCATGGTCTCGAACGGCCGACGGGATGCGTGCGACTAAATTCCGCTCCCGGCTCGCGTTTTAAGAGGGGCGGTTCACTCTGACCGGCTTGGCTAGGGGGCGGCACTTGAAAGCCGCCTTCCGTTTGCCTTGAGCACTCTTCGGGATATCGCCACCTTGCCGATCATTGCCATCGTCAAGCAGCGCGGCCGCCATATCGAACGCATCTTGACGGCGCTGGATATGGCACGCTTGAGGTCGATGTAGTCCGCTGCCGGCCTCGCCTCATGCCCGGCCTGTGTTGGTTTTTGTGTATGGCTTGCCGGCGGCCGGCATATCCACCCCGGACATCTCCATTTCGTGCATATCATGATCTCGCATCGGGTCGTTCTTGATCATCTGGCTTTGCGTGATCACCAGACCGGCGCTGATCGCGAGCGAACCTGCGATGAAGATCGGCGTCAGCTTGTTCATGATGCCGCTTCCGTTTCGTTCGCTGTTGCCGGATAGCCGGCTTCTTCGAGAACCTTCTGGAGGGCCGCCGCAGTCGCGGTCGTCTTGACCTTGACCGTCCGTGTGGCCGGATTGGTCTCGATCCCGGCGTCGGGGTCGATGGACTGGATCGCCTTGGTGACGGATCTGGCGCAGCCGCCACAGGTCATGTTTTCAATTTTTAGTTCCATTGGAATTCTCCTTGCTTGACTGACGACGCTGAAGATGGGGTTTCCAACCATGGGAAGGTCAAGTGGCGCGAAAAGGAAAAATTTGCTATTGACCTTCCCATGGCTGGAAGCTCCATCTTCTGTCCGAACCTGAATTTCGGAATAAGAAAAGGAGGCGGCTATGAATGCCCCCGTTCGAGCAACAGTCTTATCTGCAGCGCTATCGCTCCCCATCGAGGGCATGACCTGCGCGTCTTGCGTTGGCCGTATCGAAAGAGCGCTCAAAGCCGTTCCAGGCGTTGAAACCGTCTCGGTGAACCTGGCGACGGAACGCGCGAGCATCACGACCAGCGCGGCTGTTGCCCGCGGCAAGCTTGTCGAAGCCATCGAAAATGCCGGTTATTCCGTGCCGGTAAAATCTGCCGGCGCAGCCGGCCCCACGGAATTGGCGGTTGAAGGCATGACCTGCGCATCCTGCGTCGGCCGTGTCGAGCGCGCGCTGAAGGCGATCCCCGGGGTGACGCAGGCGGTCGTCAACCTGGCGACGGAGCGTGCCACGATCCACGGAACCGCCGATGCGGCGGCCCTGATTGCTGCGATCGGCGATGCCGGTTACGCGGCGAGGGTCATTGGCGCGGCCGGCGGCAAGGGTGGCGAGGACGAGAATGCCGAGCGTGCAGAAAAGAAGGATGCGGAGCGCCGCGAACTGACCCGTGATTTCACCATCGCGGCAGTGCTGACGGCGCCGATCTTCTTCATCGAGATGGGATCGCACCTCATCCCGGGCGTGCACGGCATCATCGAATCGACGATCGGCATGCAGTGGAGCTGGTACATCCAGTTCGCACTGACAACGCTGGTGCTCTTCATCCCGGGCATCCGGTTTTACGACAAGGGGCTGCCAGCGCTCTGGCGCCTTGCGCCCGACATGAATTCGCTGGTGGCCGTCGGTTCGCTCGCAGCCTACGGGTATTCGCTGGTCGCAACCTTCGCACCGGGGTTCCTGCCGCCCGGAACGATCAACGTCTATTTTGAGGCCGCCGCCGTCATCGTGACGCTTATCCTGCTCGGGCGCCTGCTTGAAGCCCGCGCCAAGGGCCGCACGTCGGAAGCCATCAAGCGCCTGGCTGGCCTGCAAGCCAAGACGGCGCGTGTCCGCAAGGATGGCAAGACGATCGACCTGCCGATCGGTTCGGTCGTTTCCGGCGATATCGTCGAGGTTCGCCCCGGCGAACGCCTGCCCGTCGATGGCGAGGTGGTCGAGGGTGCCAGCTATGTCGACGAGTCGATGATTACCGGCGAACCGATCCCGGTTTCAAAGTCGTTGGGCAGTGCGGTTGTCGGTGGCACGGTCAACCAGAAGGGCGCGTTCGCCTTCCGCGCTACCGCGGTCGGCAGCAATACCGTGCTGTCGCAGATCATCCGCATGGTCGAAGAGGCCCAGGGCTCAAAGCTGCCGATCCAGGCGCTGGTCGACAAGGTCACCATGTGGTTCGTGCCGGCGGTTTTCGCCATTGCGGCGTTGACCTTTGCCGCCTGGCTGACGCTTGGCCCGTCGCCCGCGCTGACCTTCGCGCTGGTCAATGCCGTTGCCGTTTTGATCATCGCTTGCCCGTGTGCGATGGGCCTGGCGACGCCAACCTCCATCATGGTGGGAACCGGCCGTGGCGCCGAACTCGGGGTCCTCTTCCGCAAGGGTGAGGCGCTCCAGTTGCTCAAGGACGCCAAGGTCGTGGCGCTGGACAAGACCGGCACGCTGACTGCAGGCAAGCCCGCTTTGACCGACCTGGAGCTGGGCGCCGGTTTCGACCGTTCGACCGTCCTTCGTCTCGTCGCTGCCGTCGAGGCCAAGTCGGAACACCCGATCGCCAGCGCGATCGTCGATGCGGCCACCGGAGAAGGCATGTCGCTGCCGGCCGTGTCGAACTTCGAATCGGTGACAGGATTCGGCGTCAAGGCCATGGTCGAAGGCAAGCGTGTCGAGATCGGCGCGGACCGTTATATGGTCGAACTCGGGCATGACGTGGCAGCATTCGCCATGGTTGCCGGACGTTTGGGCGATGAGGGCAAGTCGCCGCTTTATGCCGCAATCGACGGCAAGCTCGCGGCGATCATCGCCGTGGCCGACCCGGTCAAGGACGCCACGCCTGCGGCCATCAAGGCGCTGCATGCGCTTGGTCTCAAGGTTGCGATGATCACCGGCGACAATGCCCGCACGGCGAACGCCATCGCGGCCCGGCTTGGGATCGACGAGGTGGTGGCGGAAGTGCTGCCTGACGGCAAGGTCGATGCGGTTCGCCGTCTCAGGGCCAAGTACGGCAAGGTTGCTTTTGTCGGCGACGGCATCAACGACGCGCCTGCGCTGGCGGAGGCGGATGTCGGGCTCGCCATCGGTACTGGGACCGATATCGCCATCGAGGCGGCGGATGTGGTGCTGATGTCGGGCAGCCTGCAGGGCGTACCGAACGCGATCGCTCTGTCAAAGGCGACGATCGGCAATATCCGGCAAAACCTGTTCTGGGCGTTTGCCTACAACACGGCTCTGATCCCGGTTGCGGCGGGCCTGCTTTATCCGGCCCATGGCATCCTGCTGTCGCCGGTCTTTGCCGCGGGCGCCATGGCATTGTCGAGCGTGTTTGTGCTCGGCAACGCATTGCGGTTGCGCACGTTCAAGACGGTCCACTGACAAATCGCACCGGCCGGCCCTATATCGGGGCCGGCTGATGTACCATTTTAAGGAGAACATCGATGAACATCGGGCAGGCATCAAAAGCATCGGGGGTTTCGGCCAAGATGATCCGTTATTACGAGCAGACCGGCCTCATTCCGGCTGCAGACCGGAAATCGTCCGGCTACCGCGATTATTCCGACACCGACGTCCATATGCTGCGCTTCATCCGCCGCGCACGTGATCTGGGTTTTTCAGTTGCCGAGATCAGCGATCTCCTCGGCCTGTGGCGGGACGACGCCCGGCAAAGCGCCGAGGTCAAGCGCCTCGCCCAGGGCCACATCGACGAGCTCCACAAGAAGATCAAGGGGCTTCAGGACATGGCCCAGACGCTGACAACGCTGGTCAATACCTGCTCCGGCGATCACCGTCCCCACTGCCCGATCCTGCAAAGCCTCGAGAGTGGCCTGGCGGATGAGGATCTGTCGGTCCAGCCCCGTCCCGGCGCCGTCGCACGCCTATCATCGTGAAGCAAGCGCCGGCCTGCCATGCATCGCTTGGGGCCGGATTTACGGTGCCGATGGTTTGATGTCGCTGCTGTCTTCACAAAGCCTGCTCGCGTTTAAAAGTCCCCATCCGAACACCGGATCTTTTCCCGGCTTGCCAATGTCATCGGTAAATTGTTTTATCTTTGCCTCCAGACGTTCAATAGACATGTCTGGCTCACCTGCAATCAGAACCGAAACCGCGGCTGTGACAAAGGGGGCAGCGAAGGATGTTCCTGTCTTTTGGCGGGCACCGGAGATGGACGCCGCAGTCCAGACCCCGACGCCGGGCGCGGCAATGTCGATATAGTCGCCGCGTACGGCCCGGCGATAAGGGTTGCGTCCCTTGTCAACTGCCGTCACGGCGATCACGTCGTCATAAGCCGCAGGATAAACAGGCTTGGCGTTCGGACCATCATTGCCGGCGGCAGCAACGAGAATCATCCCGCGATCGGTCGCCGCTTTCACCGACTTCTTGAGAACCGCATTCTCTGGTCCGCTCAAGCTCAGGTTGACGACCTTGACGTCGCGCCTCGCAAGCAGATCCAGGGCGCGCACGAGGTCGTAGATGTTGGCGATATCGGTAGATTTTCCGTGCCGCTGAAAGGCATCCACAGCGATAAGTTCCGCGCCGGGCAGCAGACCCGGGACGCGGCTATCTTGAGCCCCGATCAGGAGCGCGGCGACGGCAGTCCCGTGCTGTGCCCCTGATTTTGTCTTTTCTCCTTCGCTGAGGCGAATGACTTCCAGCCGAGTCTGGGTTAGGGTGACGTGATCGGCGTTGATCGCGGTGTCGATGAGGCCGATGCGGTGCGGCGTCGCACATCCGGCGGCCTCGCCGGTCGGCCATCCAACGATCTCACGGACGAGCGCGCAACTCTCCCCTGCGCAGCCTGCCGCGTCCCCAGATTGCGGTTGGTAAAAATGGTTGAAGTCAATGGTAGCCGTTGCGCTGCGGGCAGCAACGGCGGCGCGCGCCATTGCCAGCGTCATGCCCGAGGGCACGATGAGCCGCACCATTTCGGCGCCGATGAATGAAATCTGGGTGCGATCATCCACAGCAAACCCCTCTTGAATCAATCCGGAGATCGCTGCTTCCTCAAGGCCAATCGCGATAAGTTCGTTTTTCGCACGCTCTGGCACCGCGATTGGACGGCGTGCGGGTGCACGGCGCTCGCGGGAAGGCCAGCGAAAGAGCGAACGCAGGTCGCGGAAGGTGTCCCCGCCCCGATGATATCCGGCGTTGCCACCGTCTCCACTGCGGCCGTTACTGCCGCCGCCGCGGCCACCACCACCGCCGCCGCCATCATTACCATCGTCACCACCGTCATCATCGTCCGCAAAAGCGGCGGGAACGCTGAATGCGCCTTCATTGAGCGGCAGGGGTAGTACCGCCATTGCTCCGGCGGTGATCGCGGCCACGAGAAGGCGCGATGGTTTTGTCTTGACGATGTGCAGCACGGCCGGTCTCCTGTGGCAGCTTCGTATTCCAATCTCTCGGACCGGGAAGCCATTTTCGATCAAACTATCTTGAAAATACGTTTGACTCGACAGGTTATTCCCCGCTGTGCAAAAAAGCGGAATGACCAATGACATGCAGACAGTACCGGACCGGCTGGTTGCCTTCCTGCCGAACCTCAGGCGTTTTGCGATCTCACTCTGCCGTTCGAGGGAACTGGCGGACGATCTCGTGCAGGCGGCATGCGAGCGCGCCATACTCGCAGCCGACAGCTTCATACCGGGCAGCCGGTTCGACGCATGGATGTTCCGCATTCTGCGAAATCTGTGGATCGATCACCTGCGCCGCCAGAAAACGGCAGGGCCTCACGACGAGCTGGAGGAAGCGCGTGATGTCTCGGTTCCCTCCGGCGAGGCGGCATCGCTTGCGCGGATGGATTTGCGCGAAGTCTCCAGCGCCCTGCAGAAGCTGCCGGATGAGCAGCGCGAAGTTCTCGTGCTCGTTTGCGTCGAGGAACTGAGTTACCGCGATACGGCTGAGGTTCTGTCCATCCCAATCGGAACGGTGATGAGCCGCCTTGCTCGGGCACGGAAAAATCTTGCGGAACTGACTGGAATAAGTTTCGGGGAAAAACGTTCGTTCGATACCAAGGGGGGCGTTGCATGACTGAACACGATTTTGACGACGAGACATTGATGGCTTTCGCCGATGGCGAACTGGACGAAGCGACAAGCGTGCGGCTGGAAGCTGCCCTTGCAGCCGACGAGGCTCTGGCCGAGCGGCTGGCCGTATTCTTCGAAAGCCGCCAATTGGTCGCCGACGCTTTGAAGCCATTGATCGACGAACCGGTTCCGGAGGCGCTATTGCAATCGGTTCGCCGGATGGCGGAGGAGGCGAAAGACGGGGCATCCGCGGGCAGTAACGTTGTGCCGTTACGTCCGAAGCACCGGCCGGTCAATCGTTGGACAGAGCACCGCTGGGTCCTGCCGCTGGCGGCAAGCATCGTGGCGGTGATTACAGGTGTTGTCGGTTTCACGGTGGGCCGCAATCTGGATCCGGCCACGATGGATTCCAGCGCACAAATAGCTGCTGTGCTCGATCGCGAGGCATCTGGACGGGATGTTGCGCTCGGAACATCCGGTGAGACGCTGCATGTCATCGCCACCTTTCGCGACAAGAACGGCTCCCTTTGCCGCGAGTATGAATTGAAGCAGCCGTCGAAGAGTACGCTCTCCATCGCCTGCCGCCAGGATCAGACCTGGGTTACGCAGCTCGCCCTGACATCTGCAAGGGCGGTGGGCTATGTGCCTGCCTCGTCACAGGAAATGATCGATTCCTATCTTTCCTCGATCGAGGCCGGCGCACCAATGTCGCTCGAGGAAGAGCGCGGGATCCTGGTGCCCTGAATGAATATTTGCGAGCGCCGGGAATAAGTCTATCCCGGCACCGTTGTTCCCGCATCGATTGATGAGGAGAACGGCGATGGTATTGACCCTTCTGAAGAAACCGCAGCCCCGATTGACCTTTCTCTGCCGCAAGGAGGATGAGGGGGTAATCCCCGCTCCCGTGCGCGCCAAGACGGCGCTGCCTGAATGGTTCCGCAGGCTGCCGCCTGTCGATGAGGCGCAAGTCTCGCCCACCAACAGCGGCTTGACCGTGAAACGCTGCATGCCTTTCCTCGATGCCATGGCGGCGGGCTGGGTGATCGGCCTGGCGGCAAACGTGCGCATGGAAATCTCCGATGGCGGCAAGACGGTCGATTGCGGTTGGGATTTTGACCGTACGCTTGTCAGCAACCATGCCAGCCACCAGGTCGCCGGCAATCCACGTGAGCCGTTGCCACCTTGCAAGTTCCACAATTACTGGACTATTCGCACGCCGCCAGGTTGGAGCTGCCTGTTCGTGCCGCCGCTCAACCGGCCGAACGGTGTCTTCGAGGTTGTCGCCGGCGTCGTCGACACCGATACCTACCAGTCGGAAATCCATTTCCCCTTTTTTGCCACCGGCGAAGACGGTCTGCATATGCTGGATCGCGGTACGCCGATCGTCCAGGTCATCCCTTTCCGGCGCGACGCATCCGACCTCGACGCGGACATCCGTAGCGAAAGTGCTGCGGAGGGTGGCGTCCGCCAGGCGATCCTGCGCAAGACACTTGCCTCCGACGGCTGGTATCGCCGGTTCGCCCGCGCCCAGCGATAGTTTTCAAACCGGTTTGCCGTGTGCTAGCGGTCGCTGCCCGCCAGCGCTGGCTATCCTGTATGCTCCATGCAAGGCCTTAGTTTAATTGAAAATATTTTTGTTTTCTTGGGAATAGGAATAGCCCGCCGCCGTTTCTCCCCTGCAGTCAACGAGGCTGCCACTCAAAGGAGAAACGGCATGAAGAAGTTCATCGCAATCCTAAGCGCATTCTTGGTGGTCGGAGCGGCTGCGCCCGCGCCAGCTATCGCCGACGACCCGGTCACACGCTTCCTGCAGAAGAAGACCGGAAGCAACACGGCAAGCCACGCCCGCTACAACCGCGATCGCGACGGCGACCGGCGCAGCGACTCGAACTCGAACCGCAATTCCAACAGTTCATCGAATTCTTCCCAGAATTCCAGCTCGAATTCGAACTCCAACAGCAGTTCCAATTCGTCGAGCAACTCCAGTTCGAACAGCTCGTCCAATTCCTCAAGCAACTCGAGCTCGAATTCTTCCTCCAATTCCTCGTCCGACGACGATTGAAACTGAACCTGGAACCCCGAAAGGAGGGCGATTATGGCCCTATATGCAATCGCCCCCTTGGAACCCCACGCCGGCCGGTGTGGGGTTCCGTCTCTGGCTGCTGACCGCACCGTGCCGCTTGCCCGCGTCAAACAGATTGTCGCAGCGATCGTGCTCGTCTTCAGCGCCATGCTTATCTTCCTGGCGATCGACGGCCTCACCGTCAGCATGCGGCTGACACTGGCGATCTTCGTCGCAACGATTGTCGCCTGGACCATTCTAGACTTACCGGATACGCCCGTGGCTCTCGCCGGGGCCGCCCTCTTGCCGGTCTTCGGCGCGATCGACGAGGACGTGCTTTACCGCTCGCTCGGCAATGACATTGTCTGGCTGATGCTGGCGGCTTTCGTCGTTGCCGGCGTGCTACGCCAGGTCGGCGTGATTGAGCAGATTATCCGCCGGCTGCTCGCCCGGCTGGCTACAGTGCAAGGCCTGTTCTGGGTGTTGACGCTGTTGATTTTTGCCACCGCCTTCATCATCCCCTCGACTTCAGCACGCGCGGCCATCCTTGCGCCGGTCTATCTGGGACTTGCCGCGGCGATCGGCAATGCGCGGATCAACCGGGCACTGGCGTTGCTCTTTCCTTCGGTTATCCTGCTTTCTGCCGGTGCATCGCTGATCGGCGCTGGTGCCCATCTCGTCGCTGCCGGGATGATAGAGAGCCTGGGCAAGAAAAGCCCAGATTTTCTGGGTTGGATTGCACTTGCCGGCCCTTTCTCGCTTCTGTGCTCGCTGCTTGCATGCGCCGTTCTGCTGCATCTTTTCTTGACCAGCGAGGAGCGGACGATGGCGATCGCTGCGCGCCCCGCCGACGAGGCCCCGACCCCGCTGAGCCGCCAGCAGTGGGCCGTGATTGCCGTCACTGGTGCAATGATCATGCTCTTCGCCGCACAGCCCCTGCACGGCATCGGCATGCCGATCATCGGCATCGGCGCCGCCCTTCTCTTGGCGACTGAGCGGGTTTCCGGCTTGCCCTTGAAAGCAGCGCTTAAGGGCGTGGAATGGAATCTCCTGCTCTTTCTTGCCGGCACGCTGGTCATCGGCGAGGCGCTGCTTCAGACCGGTACGGCACAGGTTATCGCCCAGCGGGTCGTTGGTCTGGCCGGTAGTAGTATCGCGGCCTGGCCTTCACTCATCATCGGGTTTGCAGCCATCGTGGCGGCTCTCTCCCATCTCGTCATCACCTCACGCACCGCGCGGGCGACTGTCCTCATTCCGGCCCTTGCTTTGCCCCTTGCAGCCCTCGGCGTTGACCCGCTCAATCTCGTGATGGTCGTCACACTGGCGAGCGGATTTTGCCAGACGCTGATGGTTTCCGCCAAGCCGGTGGCCTTGTTCGGCGCGATGGATCCGCCGGCTTTCGGGCAAGCCGATCTGTTCCGGCTCGCCGGCTTCCTGATTGTGCCGTTCGTCGGGCTGCTTGTCATTTTCGCCACGTGCATATGGCCGCTACAGGGCTTGCCTCTGCGTTGAACGATGCGCGCAAACAAAGGAAAAGGCCGCCATGAGCGGCCTTTTTATTTAGCCGGCTAAATTTATTTTGTTTTTGCGGAATAGATTTCGGGCCGTCGCGTTCTTCGGCTGTCACATCGTTGTCACAGTAGAAAGGAACACCCCATGTCTTTCACAGTTCTCGTCGCTCCGTCGGGTTTCAAGGAAAGCCTGTCGGCCGATCAGGCCGCGGATTGCATCGAAAGCGGCGTTCTGCGCGCCTTCCCAGGCGTTACCGTCATCAAGGCACCAATGGTTGATGGTGGCGAGGGGTTCACCAAGGCGCTCGTCAAGGCGACCGGCGGCACGCTGCATCACCTGACCGTGTGCGGCCCGGTCAACAACCCCGTCGAGGCGCATTTCGGCTTCCTCGGTGGCAGCGACGAGCCGACCGCCGTCATCGAAATGGCGGCCGCAGCCGGGCTCAGCCTCGTGCCGCGCGATCAGCGCAATCCCTGCCTGACGACGAGCTACGGTGTGGGCGAACTGGTGCGTGCAGCACTCGATCGAGGTGCGCGCCGCATCCTGCTCGGTTGTGGTGACAGCGGCATCAATGACGGTGGCGCAGGCATGGCCGAAGCGCTCGGCATCAGGCTTCTTGACGGATCAGGCAATCCCTTGCCCCGTGGCGGTGCAGCACTTGCCGACCTTGCCGCCATCGATATCACCCGCCGCGATCCGCGCCTTGACGGGGTGCGCATCGATGCCGCCGTCAATTGGCACAATGTACTCCTCGGCGAACGCGGAGTGGCGCGTATTTTCGGGCCGCAGAAGGGTGCAACACCGGCGCAGGTGGAGCTACTCGCAACCGCGATGGAGACGTACGCCACCGCCATTCGGTGCGCGACGGGCATCGATGTCGGCATGGCCCCCGGGTCCGGTGCCTCCGGCGGGCTCGGCGCTGCTGTGCTCGGCCTGCTCGGCGGTAAACTGCACCCGCGCTACGACATCGTCATGCAGTATCTGGAGCTCGACCGGTTCATCGCGGAGGCCGATCTGGTCATTACCGCGGAGGGCAGCCTCGACGGACAGACCCCCTTCGGAAAGGTGCCAGCCGAAGTGGCTTCCAGGGCAAAGATTGCCGGCGTGCCCGTCATCGCCCTCGCTGGCACCATCGGGAAAGGCGTTCGCCTCAATTTCGAGCATGGCATCGATGCTTTCGCCTCCATACTGAGCAGGCCATGCTCGCTGGAGGACGCGATCTTCAGTGCCCCGAAACTGCTTTCCCGGGCAGCCGAAGATGCAGCGCGTATGGTTATGGTGGGGATGAAGCTTGGCGCAAGATGGCGCCAGGTAGCGTGATCACTCACGGCGCACCGCTCCACCGATTCTAAGTAGGTTCTTTTACAGGTAAACCGAACCTCGAAACCGGCTCGCCGGACAATGCCGCCTCCGATGCCGCATTGTCCGGTTCAATCACCGTTCTTGCCTGCTCCGATCAGGAATTGCCCTTGCGGCTTGTTTCGAACAGGAACCAGACGCGCTGTTCGGTTTCGTCTATCCAGTTTTCCAGCAGGCTTGCGCCGGCGACATCGCCGTATTCGTCGCACAGGGAGCGCGTTTCGCGCATGCTGGCCAGCAGGTCGGAATTGTCGTCGCGCAATTCGGCCAGCATGTCCTGCGGATCTACGTAATCGGCATCGTTGTCTGAAATCCGTTGAAGCCTGCTGATATGGCCGATCGAGCGCAGCGTCGTGCCGCCGATCTTGCGGACGCGCTCCGCCAGCGGATCGGTCATTGCCAGGATCTGGGCAGCCTGTTCGTCGAACAGCAGGTGATAGTCGCGGAAATGCGGACCGGACATATGCCAGTGAAAGTTCTTCGTCTTCAGGTAAAGGGCAAACGTATCGGCAAGCAGAGCTGTCATCGCGCCGGAGATATCCCGGGTTGCGTCTTCAGAGAGGCCGGACGGTGTTCTCAAGGGTGCCATACGGCGCGCGCGTGGTGTCTTTTCGGTCATGGCTGGGTTCCTTGCTTCGGATTGACAAGCCTGTTTCAGCGGATGCGTGGGTGAGACATGGGGGCAGCGGCAGACTCTGGTTCGTCCAGAGCCTCCTTCAAGAAATCGTCCTGTTCACGCCAGCGATTGTGCGGCAGGGCGAGACCTTGCGGGTCGAGCGGTTCCGGCAGCGAGGCGAGCGCGTCGCGAAGGTGTTCGGGTTCGTTGGCGGCTTTTCTCATGGCCTTTTATCCCCGTGCATCATTCGTGGATCATCTGCACGCAGAGAGGATATAGGCAGCGCTCCCGATGTTGCAGGGGGACTTTCCCGGATTTTTTACTTTTTTGCCTGCGGTGGCGTGCCGGTCTGAAGGATTGCCGGTCCGCAGCAGGTTTCGCGGTGCTGGCCGGGGGATCGTCATGCGAATGGACAAGCACTCGCCCGGATGCGGGGCAAGCAAACCTGCCGGTTTTCTCAGTGAGATATGCCGGATTTGGCCGACTGTCCCCCCCACCCCTCGCTATCCTGTGTCTGGGGCAGGCCGTAGTGCGGGCGTGATCGCGCTTTCATTTTCAGCAGGGTCAGCAATTCGTAGCCTCCCGTCCACCGCCCGAAGCCACTGCCGATATTGATATGGCCAGCTTGCCCGAGATTTCGGACCTCGCTCTTCCAGAGCCGGCTGTAGAGCGACAGGTTTTCCAGCGGCATGTAGATATCATTCAAGCTTCCGACGGTGATCGCCGGAAAGGGCAGAATGCGGGTCGGCATCCGGCCAAAATGGATGGCGCCCGGATGTAATTTTTCCGTGGTGGACAGATCGCATGGCGCCACCAACAACGCGCCCTTGATCAATTTTGCTGCAGGCCCCTCGGCGCATTTGGCGGCCAGCAGACAGCCAAGACTATGTGCAACGATATAGGCTGGTCCTTCCCGAGCAAGGACATCCTCCAGGCGTTTTGTCCAGAGTTCGATCCTTGGGGATTTCCAGTCGTCTTGCTCGACCAGACGGCTTTCCGCGTTATCCTTGAGCCAGAACCTTTGCCAATGCCCGTCGTCGGACCCGTTCAACCCAGGCAGGATCAGGGTAGATGTCATGTGCGTGCTCCTTACCGCGTGACGCCGTCAACTCTGGAAGTAGGAAGACCGCTCCAGGGCGGAGATTTGCCGGGAAATCTCGGATATGCGCTCGTACAGATCACGGCGCGCGCGGTAACCCATTCTGGAAAAGCCCGCATCATCCAGATCGAGCTTGGCTTCCAGTTGATCCCTCATGGTTTGAAGGCGGTCAAAATGCCTGAGCAAGCTCATCCGATCCTCACATTTGCGGCGCGGCATCTTGAGGTCTGCCGGTCAGGGAGCATTATTATCCATAAATTTAGTGGACAAAAGGAATCGCAGGCTATCCCTGGCGAGGATTGCGGAAATTCGAGACTGCCGGTCATTGAGATAGGGAAAAAATGCGCCGGGAAATGCGCTTGTCAGCTTTTCACTTCGGTCGCGGTATTTCCGGGGGACGCTGTTGCGTTTCCACGGTGAGCAAAAAAATGCAGATTGGCGGCCGGCTTTGGGCAAAACGTTTCATTTTACGGTGGCCGCAGGATGCCATTCGTTGTTCACGGTCGTTGCATTGAGCATACTGGGCTCAGTTGAAGTTCCCGATGCGCTCTCCTCCCGGTCCATCGCCTTCAACTGTTCCCTCTGGAGGTTGATCCTTCAAAACTCAGGGTCTCCATATGCTGGAGGCCCTTTTTTCTGGCGTCGTACAGGAAGGGTGCCGGATACGAAGTGTGGTTGAAGCCCCGCACGCGGCAGATTGCGCAATTGGGGCGGCTTTACTTGGTTTTCGTCCGCTGCCGCAGGATCTCGATCTCGTGGCGATCGAGTGGACGGGCCTTACCTTTCTCCAAGTCACCGAGAGTGATGTCGTCGATTGCAACCCGGATCAAACGAAGGCATTCGATATCAAGCCCTTTGAGCATTCTGCGGATCTGCCGATTGCGGCCCTCCCGCAACTCGACTTCAAGCCAAGTGTTTTTATCGCCCGAGCGCAGGATCCTGACGGATGATGCTTTGAGCGTTTCACCCCCCTCGCTGACGCCGCGGTGCATCTGGGCAATCATATCATCGGTCGGCATGCCCTTTACCTGAACATGATAAATCTTCCCGACATGGGTGGCCGGGTCGAGCAGACGTTGAGCGAGCACCGTGTCGTTGGTAAACAGCAGCAAACCTTCGCTGGCCTTGTCCAGACGGCCGATGGGGGAAAGGAAAGGGTTGTCCATCTGTGCGAGGCAATCAAAGACCGTTGGCCGCCCTTCCGGATCAACCCGCGTGGTCACCATGCCCCTTGGCTTGTTGAGCATGAGATAGACGCTGGATTGTGCAACAATGCGCACACCGTCGACTGCGATCAGATCCGTGCGAACGTCTGCCCATGTCAGGATATCGGTGACAACCCGCCCGCCGAGTGTCACGCGCCGTTCGGCCACGAGCTTTTCGGCTTGTGTGCGGGAGCAATAGCCAAGTTTGGACAGCGCACGGCAGATGGTTGCGCGCGCGCCGTTATCAGATGCCTGTTTTGCCAAGACGAAATTTCCTGGAGCTTTGCTGTCTGAACTGCGCCGAGACATGCCCTGTTGCTTGTTACTGCGCAGCCCATCTGCCGGGCGTTGCGCGATCAAACGCAGATGGTATCGAAATCCCGCAGAACTGCAACGGATGCGCAATGGTGGTCGACTGATGATGTCCGGAACCTGGCCGTCCCGAACGTCAGGCCAGGGCTTCTTCAACGTTCGGGCTAGGCGCCGGTTTTCGAGAGTTTAGACTCTCGCCGAAGGTGGATCACGATATTCGCCGTCATGCCGCTGCGTTTAGCCAAACCCGGCTCGAAGTCAAGCCGAACGGCTGCGGCGTTTTACCCATCATACAACGGCGATCCTCGCGATTAGCGCGCCGGGATATCTCAGTTTGGAGCCTTCGGTGACGCGGCCAGACGGTCCCACGCCACGACTGGTTCAGTCTTCGGGAATGGTTTGAACGTCATGGCGATCAGGAAGGCACCGATGCCGATGCCCCACGCGCCGATATAGAGCCAGCTGTAGGTTGCAAACGTATCGTAGATGAGGCCACCGGCAATGGGGCCAGTTGCCATGCCAAGGCTTCCGGCCATGGCCGTTCCACCAATGACGGTACCCATCATCCGTTGCGGAAAATTTTCGCGCGCCAGCACCGCATAAAGCGGCATGACGCCCGCATAGATGAAGCCGAACAGGGCTGCTACCGCATAGA
Organism: Hyphomicrobiales bacterium; assembly: GCA_900472175.1. Classification (GTDB taxonomy): domain Bacteria; phylum Pseudomonadota; class Alphaproteobacteria; order Rhizobiales; family Rhizobiaceae; genus Pararhizobium. The sequence continues at coordinate 42,328 of UCHD01000014.1, forward strand.
AAGACGAAAGCTCACGGACGAAGACGTAGGCAAGTGCCCCGAAAGCTTGGATGAGCAGACCGATGACCAGGATGCGCTTGGCGCCATACCGGTCGCCGAGCAGGCCGAAGGCGACGCGGCCCCCCATGCCTGCCAGGCCCTCTACGGAATAGATGGAGACGGCGGCGATCATCGGGATGCCGCAAGTGACGGCGTAGCTGACGGTGTGGAAGATCGGTCCTGAATGGGTGGCACAGCAAAAGAAGTTGGTGAGCATCAGGACAATGAACTGGGGCGAGCGCAGCGCCTGTGCCGTGGTTATGCCGGATTGTGGACCCTCGCTACCCGAGGCATCATCGCTTTCATGCTCCTGTGCTGGTGGGCTGCGGACCAGAAGCGAAACCGGGATCATGATGACTGCGGCGAGCGCTGCGATGATGAGGAGCGAGGTTCGCCAGTCATAGACGGAGACGAGCCAGGCGGCGAGCGGCGACATGGTCATCGGCGCCATGCCCATACCGGCGGACACGAGCGAGACCGCAAGGCTGCGATGCGTATCGAACCAGCCGGTGACACATGCCATCATCGGCGCGAAGATGGCAGCGGTGGCTGCGCCGACCACGAGCCCGAAGACCAGTTGGAACTCGACAAGCGATGCGGCCCGGCTGGCGACCGCCAGGCTGGCGGTGAGGATGATGGAGCCGGTCAGTACGACAATGCGAGGCCCCCACCGGTCAGACAGCGCGCCCCAGACCATGCTGGCCAACGCCATGGCAAGGAAACCGATGGTCATGGCACTGGATATGCCGGTGACCGACCAGCCGGTGTCCCTTGCGATTGGCAGAAGGAAGACTGGCAGGGAAAACACCGCGCCGATGGCGAGGCAGCCGAGCAGGCCGCCGGCAGCGACGATGACCCAGCGATAGGTAGAAGCTTGCATGGCGTGTCTCCGTTTCAAGGACCCGATGCTTCTGCCAGCCGTTCCGGCGGCCGGTTAGGTGGATAGATTGAGCCGTTCGCGGGTCAAGTCTACGAGGATGTCGCGCCGCCGCAAAGGATGATGTTGCCGGCACAGGCAACCCGTCAGCAAAGCCGCCTCAGGCTGTCAATGCCCGCTCTTTCGACGTTATCGGATCGCCGACATTGGGTGTCCCCTTGCCAGTCTCGATGAGTGCCCGCAGACTTTTGGTAACGTACGTGGTCCAGCCTTCAGAGCAGGCATCGTAGCATTCGTAATCGGGAACCAGACCTTCATGGGTCATGCGAACCTCTGTCCGGTCACCGGTGCGGGAAATGTCGAAGACAATCTGCGTACCCGTCCATTCGGTTTCGTCCTGCGTAAAGCTGAAATAATTGGTAAGCACGAGCCAGACGACTTTGCTGTTCGGGACGAGTTCGGTGACCCGGATCTTGCAAAGGTGGATGTCCTGATAGTGATAATCGAATTCGCCGCCGGCCTTGTCGGTTGGTCCTGCGATCGCCTCCGACCACCATCCACGAACATTGTTGATTGCCGCAAAGGCTGCTGCCGGCGGCTGGGTCACGGTAAAGCGCACAGTGAAATTATCATTGTCCATAACGGTCTCCAGTCCTTCGGTTAAAGCTCGATCTACCCGGCAAGCGTATCCTGCGGGATCGAGACGTTCAGGTTTTCAGGCAATCCCGCCGTTGTTCCGGCGTGGAGCATGCGGTCGAGAGTTTCTCATTCATTCAACCGTATGGATGAATATATACGGCCGACGAAGATAGTCAACCGTTTAGTTGAATTATGGTACGTTACGGTCAAGCCGGATCGCGAGCTCACGGATTTCACCGAAGATCATGCCGCTCAGATGCACACAATTTCCAATGTGATCTCAAGGCTACCGTGACTCCAGGCCCGCTGTGCCGTTGACATCCCAGCCGGTTTTCTCCGATGTTGCCGATCGGAAACCGCAGACATGTACGCGATGCCGAAGTCGTTACGGAGCACATGATGAACAACGAAAAACATGGCCTTCCTGCAGAACAGGAAGCGGCGCGTGGCGCCTATATTCTGGCGGCAACATGCGATCTCAATGGCTGCTTTCGCGGCAAGCGCGTCGAGGCCACATCGCTCGGCAAAATCTTGAAGAACGGCATCCGCATGCCGATGTCGTCCATCGGTGTCGATATCTGGGGAACGGATGTCTTTGCAAACTCCCTGACGCTGGATCAGGGCGATCTGGATGGTATTTGCGAGCCGACGGAGCGCGGGCCGATCCCCTTGGCCTGGTCGGCAATGCAGGCGCAATTCGTGCCGATGTGGATGCGGATGGAAACCGGCGAGCCCTTCTTCGGTGATCCGCGCCGCACGCTGGCCGATGTCCTCGAAAGGTTCCGCGCCGTTCAACTGACTCCGGTCGTGGCGACGGAAGTGGAATTCTACCTCATCGATCCCAAGTCACCGCGGGCCAAGCCGCTGACCCGGATGCCGGTCGGCCATGCGGATGCCAAGGATACGATCTATTCGCTGGAGGAACTGGCCGAGGTCGGGCCTTTCCTCGACGATGTCTATGCGATGGCTGCCGCATGCGGTGTCGCCGTCGATGCCGCCACGTCGGAAAGCGGGCCGAGCCAGTTCGAGTTCAACCTGATGCATGGTCCTGATGCTCTGAAGGTGGCCGACGATACCGTTTTCTTCAAGCAGATCGTTCGCAATATGGCCCGCAAGCACGGGTTTGCTGCGACCTTCATGGCCAAGCCCTACCCTGCCCATTCCGGCAGCGGCTTGCATGTGCATTTCAGCATCGCGGATGCGCAAGGCCGCAATGTCTTCGATAACGGCGGTCCCGAAGGCACGGTTCTGATGCGGCAGGCCGTGGCGGGACTGATCGATGCCATGCCCGATTGCACCGCTCTGTTTGCGCCCCACCTGAATTCGTTTCGCAGGCTCTGCCCGGATAGCCTGGCGCCCACCACGGCCGCCTGGGGTTACGAAAACCGCACGGCCGCCATTCGTATTCCTGGCGGCCCTTCTGTTGCCCGCCGTATTGAACACCGGGTCGCTGGCATCGATGCCAATCCTTATCTTGCCATCGCTGCCATTCTGGGGGCGGCGATCGACGGGATCACCCGGCACGCCGAGCCGCCAGCGCCAACGGCGGGCAATACTTACGCCAGCGATGCGCAGTCCCTTCCCGCAACATGGCCGGCGGCTCTCGATCTCTTCGAGCAAAGCGAGATCGTCAAACGGATTTTCCAGCCGAAACTGATCGAGATGTTCTCGACCTGCAAACGCCAGGAACTTGCCGTGTTCAACCGCGATATTTCCGACCTGGAATATGCGAGCTACCTGCACAGCGTCTGACGCGGCGCATCCCGGCAGTTCAACGCCGCAGCCAGCGTCAAAGGATTGTCATTGCGTTGTGGCGCGAAGGCATACGCCGATCGGTTCCTGCAAGTTGAACCGACCTGTCTGTGCGTTTTGTCATAGTTGAAACAGTCAACCCTAATTTTCTTAAGTGGACCACGACCGCTGGGCTCAGCAGCATGCGGCCGCGCATTATCGGCTTCTTTTTTGGTAAATGCGGCATTTTGGCGCATGGCTGTCTTGACCAATCGGATGGGGCGCAATATTCGTTGGAGGAAAATAATTTGCCTTTAAGGCAACATTGGACTTGAAGGCGTATTCTGGGAGGAACGCATGATAATCCACGAGGCGGGTGCCGACGCGCACCTTGCGACGCGCATCGACCGGATGCATTCCCGCGACAGGGCTGGCTTGATTGTCTTCATAACCGTGCTCTGGTGCACGATGGTGTTCGCACTGGTGACGATCTGGCCGTACATCTCCGTACCTGCCATCCGTATCATCCTGACGGCCGCCTGCGGTCTGGTCCTGGTGTTCAACACAGCCGCCATTGTAGCGATGCTCCGGCACTATCACGAGGACAAGCACTTCATCTACGGGCTCGACCTCAAGCATCTCGACGAGATGCGCCGGCGCCGGCGTTAGGAGGGGATCATGGCTTACAAACCGCCGAAACAGAGTTTTGCCGGGCAGATTTTCGACGTTATCACCCTTCTGGTTTTAACCGTGGGCGCCCTATACCTTCCGCTCTATCTTGGCCTCGCGGGGGCTGCGAAAACGCCAGCCCCGATTGCCAACCCGACATGGGAAGCCCTTGGCCAGAATGCCACCGAGCAGCAGCAATGGGCAGCCCTTGGTGTGACCGATCCGGCCGCCGCCAACGATATCATCACTGCCCGTTTCGATTATTCGTTCAGCTGGATGGCTCTCGTGGTCATGGCAATCCTGGTGATTGGATATTTCGTGCTGGTCGTGCGGTTGTCGGACAAGGAATATCGCGACGTCATTGCTGAACGCTTCGGCGTCAAGAAGAGATAGTGGGGCTCCAATGGATATCTGGACTATTCTGGAATATGCGGCATGGGCCCTTTCGGCGCTCTTTGCCCTTTTGATGCTGTCGGACATGATCCGCATCGATACGACCTATGACAATGAGCTGCTGACATCATCCCGCGAAGGCGAGATCGAGGCGGCAGCTGAACGTCACACGCTGTGAGGGCCTGGACATGGTAGACACCAAAACTGCTCCCGGTCAGCCTGAACGGCTGCAATTGCTGCGCGTCCTTGGCCCCGCCCATATCTGGGCGCTCGGCGTCGGGATCGTTCTGGTCGGCGAATATATGGGATGGAATTTTGCCGTCGGCAAAGGCGGCATGATTGCCGGTCTGATCGCCTGCTGGGTGGCTGGCCTGCTTTACACCTGCGTGGCAATGATCGATTCCGAGGTGACATCGACGGTTGCCGCCGCCGGTGGCCAATATGCGCAGGCCAAGCACATCGTCGGGCCGCTGATGGCCTTCAATGTCGGGCTGTTCCTGGTCATGGCCTATACGATGCTCGAGGCCGCCAATGCCATCACCATCGGCTTCCTGCTCGATACGGTGGCCGGAATGCAGGGCCATAGCGGCCTGCATCAGCAGCCGTTCATCGTGCTTTGCATCATGTTCCTGGCATGGCTGAATTATCGCGGCGTTTTGGCAACGCTGACCTTCAATCTCGTCATCACCGCCATCGCCTTCATGGCCATCATCGCCCTGTTCCTGTCGGTGCAGTTCGGCGTGTCGAGCGTTCCGCTCGATTTCTCGGCGGTGACGACCGATCCGATGCCCTATGGATGGATCGGAATTCTCGCTTCGCTGCATTTCGGTCTCTGGTATTATCTCGGCATCGAAGGCACCTGCCAGGCTGCCGAGGAAGTACGTTCACCCGCCCGCTCTCTTCCCTACGGCACCATGGCCGGCATCATGACGCTGCTGATTGCCGCGACCATGACCTGGTATGTCTGCTCCGGGCTTATCCCTTGGGAATATCTCGGCCAGGCCGGCACACCGCTGTTTGATGCGGCGCGTGTCACGGGCAATCGCGGGCTGATGGTTCTGTTGTTCATCGGCACGATGTTCTCGACGCTCGCTTCGGCAAACGGCTGCATCAACGATGCGTCACGCGCCTGGTTCTCGATGGGCCGCGACCGCTATCTGCCGATCTGGTTCGGTGCCGTGCATCCGGTCTATCGCACACCGTATCGGTCGATCATCTTCCTTGTGCCGATTGCCTTGATCTTCGCGCTCGGCGCTCCGCTTGACCAGGTCGTCACGTTCTCGATCCTGTCGGGGTTGCTGGGCTACACGTTCATGACCTTCAACATGGTGATGTTTCGCAAGAAATGGCCGCTCGACACGATCAAGCGCGGTTACGTCCACCCGATGCATCCGTTGCCGACGATCGTGCTTCTGATCCTGTGCGCCACCGCCTATGTCGCCGTCTTCCTGGGGTACGGGACACAGCTCATCGCGATGGTCAGTTTCTACATCATCGCATCGCTGTGGTTCCACTTCCGGCGCTACCGGTTCGTGCGTCGAGGCGACCAGTTCACCATGCCCTGGCCACGGCCGGAGGGATATTGATCTGAACACAACCCGCAGCCTGATCAGTGGCTGCGGGTCCAGTATCCGGAGGGAACAGGGTTGACGATCTATTATCTGCTCTTCGCCTTTGCCCTTTTGGCTGTCGCCTGGTTCGTCCGCGCCGCCATGCGCGGACACCGGCAGGCCATGCAACTGCGCGGCCGGTTGCTCGACGAAGCCCATGGGCTGCTCACCGAACCGGGCATCAGCATTGCAGCGGATCAGTTTCCAATCGTCACTGGCCGGATCGAAGATGGCCGTCATGTCAGGATCGAACTGATAGCCGATACGATGGTGACACGCCGCCTGCCGCAGCTCTGGCTGAAGGTGATGTTGTTCGAGCGTGCTGCACGGGACTGTCCGTCACTCGGCGCGCTCGCCCGTCCCACCGGTTCGGAATACTATTCGCTCGTTCACGGGTTTGCGGAATGGATGCGCCCACCCGAGATGAGCATGTCCTTGCTGATGCGCGGCGACGGGCAGGCGAGCGCTGAACAGGCGGCCATCGCCGGGCGGCATTTTCAGCGTCTGTTTGCCGATCAGAAGGTCAAGGAAGCCGTGATAACCGCCAAGGCGGCCCGGCTCGTTTATCAGGCATCGCAAGGGGAGCGTGCGGCGCACATGTTTTTGCGGCAGGCACGGTTTTCGCTCGAGACGGTTCCGGCTGCAACGATCGCTCAGGCCATTGTGCTGACGGCAGGCCTGAGTACGATTTACGCTGAAGCAGACAGTGTGCCTGTCTTGCAAGTTGCTTGAAGGCTGCTCGTGTCGAAACCGATAAATCCCTATCTCGTTCTTCTTCTGTCGATCATCCTGCCGGGTGCCGGCCATGTCGCCGTCGGCGAAGCACGCCGCGGGCTGGCATTCGCGCTGTTCGTCCTGTTGTTTTCGTTCCTGACCTACATGACCACCACGCCGGAACAGTCCTTTATCGGCCGGCATGCGGGCGGTCTTTTCATCTGGGCACTGTCGATCCCGGATGCCTATCGCCGGGCACGGATCCGGTTTTCGATGAGACCCTAGGTGTAGATGAGACGCTCGTTGAAAGAATCGGGTTCGAAGAGTTTTCTGTTGTAGCAAATGAAAAATCTGTTTTACTGGCATCTCGCGGATTGGCTTTGGGGGATATTGCCGATGGTGTCGACACGCAGAAATATAGTGCTTGGTGGCTTGGCGTTACTTGGCGCCGGGGCGGTGCAGAAGCCGGCGCTTGCGGCGGCTGCCTCCTATTTTGCCGGAACCGCCGTCGATAATGGTGTGACGTTCCGGACGACCAATTTTAACAAGATCGACAAACGTTGGCGGCGTCAGGTCGTCAAATATTTCAGCAGCGAGCCGATTGGCACGGTTGTGGTCGATACGCGTAACCATTTTCTCTATGTCATCATGGAGAACAAAACAGCCATCCGCTATGGCGTCGGCGTCGGCCGCGATGGCTTCAAGTGGTTTGGCCGCGCGACGATCGACCAGAAATCGCTGTGGCCGCGCTGGACGCCGCCAGCCGATATGCGCAAGCGCCATCCTGAATTGCCCGAATTCGTCGATGGAGGATCACCGAAGAACCCGCTCGGCCCCCGCGCGATGTACCTGCATCGCGATGGCGTCGATACCGGCTACCGCTTCCACGGTACGCTGGAGCCGGGCAGTATCGGCAAGGATGCCTCCAGCGGCTGTATCCGCATGTTCAACGAAGATGCCATCGATCTTTATCAGCGTTGCCCCATCGGAACGGCCGTGCAGGTGCTGCCGCATATTGCTGACCAGGCTCCCCAGGTCAGTGACGCAACCCCGGTCGAATGAGGAATATCCTTGATGCCTGCTAAGATCGGATACACGCCGCACCTTCTCGCTGCGGCCATGCTTCTGCTGCTCGCCGCCTGCAACACCACCGATATTGCTTCTGTCGAAGAGCCTTCTGCGGTTCCGATGTCCGGCCAGACCAACGACCCGGCACCCGGTTTCGAAACCGTCTCAGCTGGCAGTGAAGAGGATTTTATCCTCAATGTCGGGCGGCGCGTCTACTTTACGCAGGATTCGGCGGCGCTCGATTCCGTCGCCAAGGCGACGCTGGATAACCAGGCGACCTGGCTCAACAGCAACCCGCGCTGGCTGGTCAAGCTGCAGGGATTTGCCGACGATTCAGGGTCAGCGTCCAAAATGGAAACGCTGTCGCAGAAGCGCGCGGATGCGGCGATGGCCTATCTCACTTCGAAGGGTGTCGACCCAGGGCGCATGTGGGCCAAGGGCTATGGTAACGACCGGGAAGTCCGCGACTGCACGGATCGTTCGTGCAAGGTGCAGAACCGTCGCGTCGTCGCCAACCTGCGCACCCAGCGCGACGCACTCTGATCGCAGATTGCTGCACAATAACTCAGGCTAATTGTCGGCGATTGTTGCAGTATCTGCCTTACGATTGCCGTGGGCAGACTGTGACGTGGCTGCAGTATCATCCACCTCGCCGGTGACCACCGATCGGTTTGTCGACGTGGCTCTTCCGAAATCAGGCACCCGGCATCTTTAAGACAGAGAGCCGAGTGCCTCAAGCTTGGGGCGGCTAGCTCACCCGCTTCAGCGCATCACCAAGTATCGAAACGATATCCTCGATATGGGATTTTTCGGCGATCAGTGGCGGCGAGAAGGCGATGATATCGCCGGTGACGCGGATCAACAGGCCGCGCTCGAAGCAATCGACGAAGACATCGTAGGCGCGCGCGCCGGGCGCCCCATCGCGGGAGGCAAGCTCGATCCCGGCGATCAGGCCGATCGTGCGGATATCCGAAACGTACGGCAGCCCCTTCAACGCATGCATGGCCGCATGCCAATCGTCCTGCAGGTCGGCGGCGCGCGTCAACAGGCCTTCGTCCCGGTAGATGTCGAGCGTTGCAATACCGGCGGCGCAGGCTGCGGGATGGCCGGAATAGGTATAGCCGTGGAACAGTTCGATCTGGCCCTCCGGTCCGTGCATCAGCGCATCGTGCACCTTGCGGCTGGCAAAGACGGCCCCCATCGGGATGGTGCCATTGGTCAAGCCCTTTGCCGTGGTGACGAGGTCAGGTGTTACACCAAAATAGTCCGTGGCAAACGACGCACCGAGGCGGCCAAAGCCGGTAATCACCTCGTCGAAGATCAACAGGATGCCGTGGGTCGAGCAGATCTTGCGCAGCCGCTCGAGATAGCCTTTCGGCGGGATCAGGACGCCGGTGGAACCGGCAACCGGCTCGACGATGCAGGCGGCGATGGTTTCGGCGCCATGCAGGGCGACCAGTCTTTCAAGATCGTCGGCAAGCTCGGCGCCATGCTCCGGCTGTCCTTTGACGAACGCATTCTTCGTAAGATCGTGCGTGTGGCGCAAATGGTCGGTGCCGGGAACAAGCGGGAAGACGCGGCGATTGTTGACCAACCCGCCGACGGAAATGCCGCCGAAACCGACGCCATGATAACCGCGTTCGCGGCCGATCAACCGTGTCCTCGTCCCCTGCCCGATCGACCGCTGATAGGCGATTGCAATCTTGAGGGCGGTGTCGACGGATTCCGAGCCGGAGCCGGTGAAGAACACGCGATCGAGCTTGCCATCCGGACCGCCGGGCGCAATCTCCGCCAGCCGCTCGGCAAAGTCGAAGGCGATCGGGTGTCCCATCTGGAAGGACGGTGCAAAGTCCAGATTGAGAAGCTGTCGCTCGACGGCGGACGCGATCTGGCGGCGGCCGTGACCGGCGTTGACGCACCAGAGGCCTGCGGTACCATCCAGAATTTTCCGGCCGTCGATGCTGGTGTAATACATGCCTTCCGCCGAGGCGAGCAGGCGTGGCGCCGCCTTGAATTGGCGATTGGCAGTGAATGGCATCCAGTAACTGTCGAGTACCGGGGTGTTTGGCTTGCTGTGCTGGTTCATGGCGACCTCCTGTGAGAGTGCGATGACGCCATGATTTCATATGCCCAAACAAGTCCTTTTCTATTGAGCCATAAGTCATTGAAAAAGCTTGGTGGTGGTTGTAATAGTTTGGATATTTCGAACATGCGAAACAGGAAAACTCATGTCGGTCGATATCGGAAACCGGTTGCGCCATGTGCGGCTGCTCAACAATCTGTCGCAGCGGGAACTGGCCAAGCGGGCGGGCGTGACCAATTCGACGATTTCGCTGATCGAGTCCAATTCCTCCAACCCGTCGGTCGGCGCACTGAAACGCATTTTGGATGGCATCCCCATCGGGCTTGCGGAGTTTTTCGCCTTCGAGCCGGACCGTCCGAAGAAGGCGTTCTACCGGGCCGACGAGCTGGTGGAAATCGGCAAGGGGCCGATCTCCTATCGCCAGATCGGCGATAACCTGTTCGGCCGCAGCCTGCAGATCCTCAAGGAATGTTATCAGCCCGGCGCCGATACCGGCAAAGTGCCGCTGGTACACGATGGCGAGGAAGGCGGGATCGTTCTGTCCGGGCGGCTGGAAGTGACCGTTGACGACGAACGCCGGGTCCTTGGACCGGGCGACGCCTATTATTTCGAAAGCCGCCGACCTCACCGGTTCCGGTGCGTCGGCCCGGTGGCATGCGAGATTATCAGCGCCTGTACGCCGCCGACCTTTTAAGATCGGGTGTTTCTATTGGCTCAATGCTGTCCCGGCTTGACGTTTGCGGGTATCGGGCAGGTGTAGGGCTGCCCTTCCATCTTACCGTCCCATTCCGCCTTCGCCTCAAAACGAAGCTCCTCCGAGGTCGCCAGGTCAAGGCCGGTCGCCGCAAGTACCTTTGCCGCATGTACCATGGCCTTGTGGGCCGCCGGGCTTCGGCCCTGCGCCACCACCTGCCAGGTGTGCGGATTGGTGCCGATCGCCCAAGCGGGCGCCCAGCACTGTGCCGTCGGGGTCACCCGGCTGACGTCACCGACATCGGTCGAACCTGCCCGGAAATGCGATTGACCTTCGAAGGCGCGCAATCCGAGATGCAGTGCCGTTGAGCCATCGATCTTGTCCTTGGAAAAGACATCGCTCTTGATCTGGTAAAGCCGGATACTGCTCTTGACCGCCTCGTCGGTAAAGGTGGCCTGGATCTTTTTTGCGAAAGCGATGTCATCGTTATCGAAAGGAACCGGACCGAGCGCCACCATATTGTCATGGATAGCATTTTCGAGTGTCAGATTGGGGAGGAGGTTTGTCGACGCCGTGTCAAACACAGCCTCGACCTCTGTTTCTGTCATTGTGGCAGCCCCCTGCGCGACTTTTCCCACCCGCTCGGCAAGGGCGAGCGCCTGCGTCATTTCCGGTGCGCGGATCAGGTAAAGCACTTCGGCCTTGGCTTGTACGACATTGGCGGCCCGGCCGCCGGCATCGGTGACGGCATAGTGAACGCGGCAATCCTGCGGCATGTGTTCGCGCAGAAAATTGACGCCGACATTCATCAGTTCGGCGGCATCGAGTGCTGAGCGGCCGAGATGGGCGCTGTTGGCAGCGTGCGCCGCCACGCCCTTGAACCGGTAATAGGTTTCGAGCACGGCCAGATTGTTGGTGGACCGAACCCCGTTGAACGGGGCTGGATGCCAGGTCAGCGCCGCATCGACATCATCGAACGCACCGGCGCGGACCATGAAGGTCTTGCCGGAGCCACCTTCTTCTCCGGGGCAGCCGTAATAACGCACGGTTCCCGGCAGCCCTTCGGCCTTCAGATGCTTCGCAAGCGAAATCGCCGCCAGCAACGAACCGGCGCCGAGAAGATTGTGGCCGCAGCCATGGCCGGTGCCATCGGCTGTCAATGGCTGCAGAGCATCGACACCCGCCATCTGGCTCATGCCCGCCAAAGCATCAAACTCGCCGAGAAAGGCGATCACCGGTTTGCCGCTGCCGAACTCGCCGATGAACGCCGTATCCATATCCGCGATGTTCTTCCGGACGGTAAAGCCATTCTGCTCCAGCATTCCGATCAGCAGGGCCGACGACCGGTGCTCGTCGAATTTCAGCTCGGCGAAATCCCAGATCTGGTCGCTGAGCGCGGTAAACTGCGGCGCCATGGCGTCGATGGCAGTGGTCAGGGAAAGCAGGGAAGATTTGTCGGGCATGGGTATCCTCGCATCGACGCAAATCCGGCGTCGGAAATCCGGTCCGGCGGATCGCAATCCGCCGGTTCTGTTCATCGTGATAGAGAAGGTGACGCGCCGCCGCGGCAGCGCAATGGACGCTTAGTCCTCGACCGACACTTCCCACAGGCGGGCGTTGGACTGCCAGACCGGCTGGCCCTTCAGCGTCTTGGTTGCGCCCCAGACGTCAACCATGTCGTAGAGGAAGATGCCGGGCATTTCCTGCAACATCAGTTCATGGAACTGGTCGAAGATCGCCTGACGCTTTTTCGGGTCGATTTCGGCATAGGCTGCCTTCATCAGTTCGCGCGCCTTCGGATCGTCCCACATCAGCGAGGCGTTCTTGTCCTTGTCGCCGACATAGAAGCTGTACATCAGCGCCGGGTCGAGGCGTGGCGAGACGGATTGCGAGATGATCTGGTAGTTGCCGGAGCGGCGGCGATCGACCTGCGTGGCATAATCGATCACCTCGATCTGAACGTTGAGCCCGATCTGCTGCAGCATCGCCTGCGCCATCACCGCTGCCGGAAAGCTCGGCACGTTGCCGCGCTTGTTGGCAATGATGCTGATCGGCTCACCCTTGTAGCCGGAGGCGTCGAGTTCTTTCTTGGCCGCTTCCAGATCATAGGGAAGACGCTTCTTCTGCACATCGCTGTAATAGACGCTGTCCGAGGAGATCATCGAACCGTTCGCCTCTCCCGTGCCGTTCGATGCGGCGGCGACCAGCTGATCGAGGTCGAGTGCCTGGGCCATGGCGCGGCGGATGGCCGGCTTGCCAAGGATGGGATCGCGGGTCTGGATATAGAACAGGTTCTTGCCGTTGTTGCGGGCAATGATCAGCTGCGTGGTTTCGCTGTCCTTGAATTCCGGGATGAGATCGGGGGAGATTTCAGCCGTGTCCAGCACACCCGATTGCAAGCCTGCCTTGACGGTTGAAGCATCGGGAATGACCATGAACTTGACGCCATCGGCCAATGGCCGCTTCGAACCGACCATGCCATCCGGCTTGCCGTCGTTCTTCGGCGAGACATAACCGTCATACTTGGCCAGATGAACGTATTCGCCCTTCTTCCATTCGTCCCACTGGAATGGACCGGTTCCGATCGGCTTGTCGAACGTACCGCCGGCAGAAACCGAATCCGGTGAAATGATGCCGGTGTAGCCACATTCCGGGCGCGACATCAGGCCGAGGAAAACGGCCGATGGCTTTTCGAGCGTCATCGTCACCGTCGCAGCATCGACAGCCTTGATACCGGTGACATGCACCGCGCCATTGCCGTCGAAATCCTTGAGGCAGGTCCATTTGGTTGCCGGATCCATGTAGCGGTTCCAGTTCCAGACGACATCTTCGGCCGTCAGCGGCTTGCCGTTGTGAAACTTCACGTCACCACGCAGCTTGAATGTGTAGCTCAGGCCATCCGGCGCCATGTCGACGCTTTCGGCCAGAAGCGGCTTGACTTCGCCATTGTTGGCGTAGCCGACCAGGCCTTCGACGATATGCAGGATAATGCTGTCGGTATTGCCGTCGCGGTTGACGCCGGGATTGTTGCTGCGCAGGTCGGAGCTTTGCGCCACGACGATATCGCGGGCGGCGGCGGTGCCGGCAAGTGCTGCCAGCATGGTGCTGGCCAGGAGAATTGTCTTCATTGTTCTACCCTCTTTTTTGATTGGTTATGACTGGAATTCGTCCCAGCAGGCGCGCGACAGCCTGCCGATGGTTTCAAGTGACATAGTGTATCCTGGCGTCCCGTCCGGCATCGCCTGCGGCACCTGGTCGGTATAGGCGGCGATGATGTAGAACGGCGCGCCCTCGCGGTAGACGACGCCCGCGTCCATGCGGCCACGCTTGCCGCGACCGCCCTTGCTCGCCACCTTGGTTTCGAATGGCAGGCGCGAATGAATGCCGTAGCGCAGGACCTGGTTCCTCAACGTCTGCAGGGCATATTGGCAAAGCTCCATCGGGCAGCCGAGCTTGGCAGCGGCGGCAGCCGAGGTCTGCGCATCAAGAATGGTCTGCAAGAGCATGACCTGGTCGTTTGCCGTTGTTGTCGTCACAGCACCAAGCGCGTGGTCCGGCGACAGGGCCAAAGGCGGGATCAGGAATCGGTGATGGGTGCCGCTCATGCCGATCGTCTTGCAATAGAGATCGACCTCTTCCAGCGTCAGCCGCTCGAACACCATCTTGGTGCAGACATTGTCGCTCAGCACCATCATGCCGGTGATCGCGTCGCGCAGCGAAATGACGATGCCAGGTGTCAGGTAACGGAAGATACCGCTTGCCACTTCTTCAGCGAAGCGCTCCTCGTAGACGATCTGTTCGTTGAGATCGAGGCGGCCCTCGCCAACAGCCTTCAGGGCCGCCATCATGATCGAGGTTTTTCGCGTGCTGGCTGACGGGGTTTCTTCGTCCGCGCCGCGGCCAAAGGTTTCGCCGGTCAACAGGTTACGCACACAGTAGCGGGTGATGAAGGGTTGCGCATCGCAGATCGCGTTCAGCCGCTCAGCTGCCTTGCTCGAAGTGGTCATCGTGTTCATCTCAGGCCTCCAAACGCCATTTCAGTTTGACCCCGCCATTTTCGTTCAGATCGAGCGCGGGGATGGCCGAGAGAAGGCGCCGCGTATAGGCCTCCTTCGGCTTGTCGAAGATCGTGTTGCGATCGCCTTGCTCAATGATCCGGCCGTCCTGCATGACGATCACGCGGTCGGCCACCTGCTCGACGACGCCGAGATCGTGGCTGATGAACAGGCAGGAGAAGCCGTAGCGCTTCTGCAGATCGGAAAAGAGGGTCAGCACCTGCGCCCGGACGGTCACGTCGAGCGCTGAAACCGGCTCGTCGGCGATCAGGAATTTCGGCCGCCGGGCAATGGCGCGGGCGATGGCGACGCGCTGGCGCTGGCCGCCGGACAGTTCATGCGGATAGCGCAGGGCATATTCAGTGCCGAGCCCGACTTCCTCCAGCGTTTCATAAGCCCGCTTCTTCTTTGCGGCGCGGTCGATATCCGGCACCAGCCGCAGGGCTTCCTCGACCAGCGCAAGGATCGTCATGCGCGGATCGAGCGACGAATACGGATCCTGGAAGACCATCTGGCAATTCAGACGGTAGTCCCGCCAGTCCGCAGACCGTTCACGTCCCTGAAACAGGATGTCGCCTGAACTCTGGTTGACCAGCCCGGCGATGGTGCGGCCAAGCGTCGTCTTGCCGGAACCGGAACCGCCAACCAGTGCGACCACCTCGCCCGCATGAATATCGACGTTGACGCCGTGCAACGCCCGCTTTGGTACGGCCTTCTTGAACAGCGATTTGCGGCCGGGATAATCGACGACGATGTTGCGTGCGGAGATCATCGGTGCCGAGACGGTATCGATGGTGCGGACGTCGCCCCGGATCGGCAGAGACGAGAGCAGCTTGCGCGTATAAGGATGCTGCGGCTTTTCGAGGATCTGTTCGGTCGTCCCCTGCTCGACCAGAGATCCTTTTTCCATCACGACGATGCGGCTGGTGTAACGTGCCACCATCGGCAGGTCATGGCTGATCAGGAGAACTGCTGTACCCTCGGCCTTGGTCAGCTCGACCATCAGTTCCATGACGTCGCGCTGGATGACCGCGTCGAGTGCTGTTGTCGGCTCGTCGGCGATCAAAAGCGCCGGCTTCAGCAACATGACGGAAGCAAGCATGATGCGCTGGCGCATGCCGCCGGAGAACTCGTGAGGATAGGCGGACAGCGCGCCTTCTGGATCGCGGATTCCAACGCGCTGAAGCATGGCAAGGATGCGCTCGCGCCGCGTGGCTGGTGGCATGTTGGTGTGGAGCGTCAGCCCCTCCTCCAGCTGCCAGCCGATGGTCATC
Source organism: Hyphomicrobiales bacterium (assembly GCA_900472175.1). Classification (GTDB taxonomy): domain Bacteria; phylum Pseudomonadota; class Alphaproteobacteria; order Rhizobiales; family Rhizobiaceae; genus Pararhizobium. The sequence goes on from UCHD01000014.1 coordinate 58,174, forward strand.
GACGGGTTGAGCGAAGTCATCGGCTCCTGGAACACCAGGCCGATTTCGGCACCGCGCAGTTCACGCAATCCCGCTTCGCTCATCGACAGGACGTCGCGGCCCTTGAAGGTCACCTGCCCGCCCGTCACCTTGATGGCCGGAGGGAGGAGCGAGATGATCGCGCGGGTCGCCAGCGACTTGCCGGAGCCGCTTTCGCCAACGATGCCGAAGATTTCGCCCGGCTCGATGTCGAAGCTGACTTTCTTTACTACCTCGACGCCACGATGAACGACCTCAAGGGACAGATCGCGCACGCTGAGAAGTCTTTCCTGTGTCATTTCAGACCTCGCATGCGGGGATCGAGTTTGTCACGGAGCGCGTCGCCGAGAAGGTTGATGCCAAGCAGCGTCAGCGCAATGCAGAGACCGGGGAAGAGACCGAGCCAGACGGCCTGCTCGATGAATGGCCGGCCTGCCGCCAGCATGTTGCCCCAGGTGGGGGCCGGTGGCGGTACGCCGAGGCCGAGAAAGCTCAGAGCACTCTCCGAAAGGATGGCCCAGCCGAACATCGAGGTGGCAAGAACGGTGATCGGCGCCAGGCAGTTGGGCAGGATATGGCGCATCATCGTGAACAGTTCGCTGTTGCCCATGATCTTCGAGGCTTCGATGAATTCGCGTTCGCGCAGCGACAGCACGGCGCCGCGGACCACACGGGCCATCGACGGCGTATAGGCGATACCGAGTGCAAAGATGATGCCGTACTGGTTCGCGCCGAATACGGCGAGCAGACCGAGCGCCAGAAGGATGCCTGGAAAGGCCAGCAGCGCATTGTTGATTGCCATGATCACCGCATCGACCCAGCCGCGTGCATAACCGCTGACCAGTCCGATCAGCGTCCCGGCGATTGCTGCGAGCGAGACCGTGAGGAAACCGATCCAGACGCTGGCACGGGCGCCGACGATGATACGGCTCAAGACGTCGCGGCCGAACTCGTCGGTTCCGAGCCAATGTTCGGCGCTTGGCGCTGCCAGGCGGGCGGTGAAGCTGAGCTTCATCGGGTCGTACGGCGTCCAGAAGAGACCGAGCAGTGCGACGGCAAGCAGAAGAGCGATCAGAACACCGCCGATGAGGCCGTTGAATGTATAGTTTTTCATTCGGCCACCACACGCGGATCAAAGAGAGGATAGAGCAGGTCGACGATCAGGTTGACGAGCACATAGGACAACGCCACGAACAGCAGGCAGCCCTGAATGACGGGATAATCGCGCTGGAAGATGGCATCGACCATCAGCCGGCCGAGACCGGGAATGGTGAAGACCGTTTCGATGACGGCGATGCCACCCAAAAGGTTGCCGAGGATCAGGCCGATCATCGTCCAGGTTGGTCCGAAGGCGTTCTTGAAGGCATGCTTCCAGAGGACGGCGCTTTCAGACAGACCCTTTGCCCGTGCATGCGTGATGTAATCGAGGCGGAGCACTTCAAGCGTCGAAGCGCGCGCCATGCGGATCAGCACGCCCATCTCATGGATGACCAGCGTCATGACTGGCAGGACGAGATACAGCAGGCCGCCGACGAGATTGTCGCCGATCGAGACATAGCCGAGGACCGGCAGCCAGCCGAGCTTCAGGCCAAAGAACAGTAGCAGCAGCAAGCCGAGCCAGAATGTCGGGATTGACAACAGCACGGTGGCAGTGCCGACGAGCGCCAGGTCGGTCAGGCTGTTCTGCCGCCAGGCGGCAATGACGCCGGCCGGAACGGCGATCAGACTGGCCAGGAACACTGCGACAAGCACGATCTGGGCGCTGACGGCAAAATGTGAGACCACCAGTTTCAGCACCGGCTCACCGGTGACGATCGACTTGCCAAAGTCGCCGGTCAGTACGTTGCCGCCCCAGATCAGGAATTGTTCCGGCATCGACTTGTCGAGGCCGAGTTCAGAACGCATTTCGGCGATCTGTGCGGGCTCAGCCATGTCACCCAGCATCAAAGCTGCCGGGTCGCCGGGAATGAAGCGGATGAGTGCGAACACCGTGATCGAGACGATCACGACTGTTGGCAACGCCATAAACAGGCGATTGAGAATAAATCGGAGCATCGGTTCCCCTGAACACGATTGGAAGCGGGAAGTCTGCCGTTGGCCGGCTTGTTTGTGGCAGGACTATGATGGTTTTGACAAATATGCGCAATATTATGCGATTTTGTCATATCCCTATGCGGATGTGGATCGGCCTGCCTGGCGCTGGATATTCGAAAAATGCAAGCGCCAAAACCAGTTAACGCGGTTGTTGCGATAGCGCGATCTGGCGCTTGAGTGCATCCATCAACGCCTGCGCTGCAAGCGACGGCGGCACGCTTGCCGGTTTCGCAAGGCCGAATTCCTGCGTGGATACCGGAATGAACGGACGCTGGACGATTCGCAGGTGCCGGTAGAGATTGGCGTAAAAGCTGCTGATGATGCCGACGCCGAGACCGTGGGCGGCATAGGCGCAGGCCGAGCTATTGGTATGGGTCTCGATCTTGACGTTCTGTTTTACCCCTGCCCGCTTGAACGTCTGATCGAGCAGCATGCGCGTCGGCCGCTGGCGACCGATCAGGATCAGCGGAATGTTGCGCAGGTCCTTCGGGGTAATCTGCTGTAGCTCTGCGAGCGGATGATTTTCCGGAATGACGCAGACGCTGACGCCGCTTGCCACCGGCTCCATTTCAATGGCCGGCCCCACCTCTCCCTCATAGCGCAGGAAGCCGAAATCGATGACCCGCTGCTCGACCAGCCGGGTGATCGCCGTCGTCGTTTCAAAAAAGGTCTCGATGCGGACGCTGGGGAATTCCCTTGCATAATCCGTCAGCATTGCCGGGGCGAAGTCCTCCCACATGCTGCTTGGCAGCCCGATGCGCACGACCTCGGGTCCAGCGGCACCGCTGCGCAAATCCTCGGCGAGACCTGAGAAACGGTTGAGGCCAAGCAGGATGTTCTCAGCGTCGCGGGCAAGAATGGTCGCCTCCGGCGTCGGGATCAACCGCCCCTTGTCGCGGGCGAACAGATTGAGCGACAGGTCGGATTCGAGCTGTGCCAGTAGCCGGCTGACGCCGGACTGGCTTAGTCCCATGCTTTTCGCCGTTGCGATCGTCGATCCCGTCGCAAGCAGGGTCTTGAGCACTTCCAACTGCCGAAAATTGATCATCACCCATGCCTCTTCAACGCGAAATCGGGATTGCCTTTCCGATGGGTAGCGCCTGAGCGCGGGGAAAGCAAAAGGCGTCCTTGCTGCACTATCAGGTGGACGCGACGATATGCTGGGGCGGCGCGCCATGAGGAAGCGGTCCCTGTTGATAGGCAACCGGATGTCGGGCGTTGGCGCAGGGAAAGGGACGTTGCGAATAGCCCAAAAACGGACCTTTTAAGTTGTGTTTTTTTGAGTTATGCAACCTATGTTATTTGTATAAATTCTATTGGAGGTTGCAATGTCGAGTGTAATTTCACAGTCAATACGGACGATACATGCAATGCCGACAGCCGAACCCGTCACGTTCGGATCACTGAAATTGATATTCACCGATCTCTTCGATTACCGTTGGAACGATAGTGGCAGCGGCGGAAATTATGACGGTGCTTTCTACAAGCCCCGGGCTCCTCTTGACGGCTTTCGCTCGCTGGGCAGCCTTGGTGTCAGTGGCTACGACGACCCCAACAACAAGTATTGGGCCCTGTGCGTCGCAGCCACCGACGAGGATCCCAGCGCTGTTCGGGCGCCAACCGGCTATCAATGGATATGGGATGATTCCGGCTCTGGCGCGAATGACGACGGTGCATGCTGGCGGCCAATTCCACCGGACGGTTATGTCGCTCTCGGCGATGTCTTCGTCACCTCGCATGGAGAGCCGTCTGTCGAGGACGTCTGGTGCGTGCGCGCCGATCTGGTTGGAGACGGCATCGTCGATGAGTGGGTCTGGGATGATGCGGGCACCGGGTCCGACGACGATTTCAGCGCGTGGAACATTTCGCCGATGAACATGTTTGTCAGCGAAACGCAGATGCTGATTGCACCAAACACGTTTATTGGATGCCAGGGCCATGAGAGGGCAAGTACAGCTGTCTATGTGCTGAAAGTCAATGCGCCGACGGTGTATGCGGGCGTTCCCCCCGTGCCGTCACTCCCGAATCGATCCAGACCTGAGCCCTTCTCAAATGAAGACTGGGACCGGAAGGTAACACTTCCGTTCACCGCGATCGTCGACGACCAGCATGATCTGGCCTGGAAAGTTGCCCATTCGCAATTCTATGTCCTGGAGCGCTGGATCAATTTCGAGCTTGTGGGGTTCTACGACAACGGCACCGAGAAGGACAACGAGATGGATGTCGTCGTCGAAACCGGGGTGTCCCAGCAGCAGACCGATACGTTCACCCACGAGGTCGGCATCAGTATCAGTTATGAAAGCGGCATCAAGGCCGGTCCCGTCAGCACCAAGGTATCGGGCACCCTTTCCTACAAGTTCGGCTATCAAAGCGCGACCCAGGTGGGCAGTTTCCGCAACCAGTCCATCAAGACGGTACTGACGACGCCTGCCGAACATTGCGCGGCCATGTGGGCGCAGCGGAACGCCTTCAAGCTGCGTCGCAGTGACGGCAGTTTGGTCGCCAATCCTTTGATGATGGAAGACAACGTTCCTGACTTCTACGTCCGCCAGTTCCCGGCACCAACGATCTCCAAACCGTTGCGCGTCAAGGGGCGCTGATCGCATCGACAGGAGGCGGCGATGCCGCCTCCTGTCTCGCCTCAATGAGGTCTTGGAGTTCGTCCGCGAGTATCGAGATAGAGCATCAGGCCAAGGCCGATCAGGCCGGCGAAGGCACCAAGGATCGAGGTGCCGGAATAATCGCTGAAGCGGGTACCGATCGCAAACAGGATGGCGCTCAATCCGCCGCTCAGAAACAGGTTTACCGAGATCAACGAACTGCCGAGGCCCGGACGGTCGGCAATGAGATCCTGGATATAGGTGATTGGGATACTGATGAGCGCCGCGGCGGCAAAGGCGCTGAGCAGGGTCAGGGCATAGACATGCCACGGAGCCGAGGAAAGCCCGAGCAGAGTGAGGTAGACAGCATAAAGCGCCGTGCTGATCGCAAGCGCCGTCACCGCGCGCAACTGCATGCGCGCCCAGACGAAGATGAAAACAACTTCCAGAAAGGCGACGATGCCGACAATCACGCCAATATCCGTTACGGTCCCGCGCGCTGCACCGGTGATAATCAGCGGCTGCACTGCGGCGTTGACATGCAGGGTAGAGGTGATCAGCGAGATCGCCATCAGGCGGCCGAAGACGCTGGGTGCGAAGACCTCGCCGAAGGATGCGAGATAAGAGTGACGATGACTTCTTTCCGGCGGGGGGCCCTTTGAAGCTGGCAATTTGAAGAAGATCAGCGCCAGATTGGCAATGCAGCCAAGGCAGGCAAGCAGGTAGGCGGGTAGCATGCTGCCGCGCCCGACCAGAACCAGCGCCACCAGGCCCGGGACCAGAACCCAGGCGACCGAGATCGCGGCGCGAACACTGGAATTGATCGCCGCCGCATCGCGCCCGCCCTCTGCATTGGCAATGGAGCGCACATTGGCAAACAGCAGCGAGGTCATCGAATTGTAGACCGGCAGCATGACCAGCGTGCAGAAGACGAAGCTCGCAGGAACCGGTACGGCATAGACGAGGCCGTAGCCAAAGACCCCGAACGACATGACGGTCATCAGCAGGATCCGGTAATTGCCGATGCGATCGGCGAGCACGCCGACCCAGAGGCTGACGATGACGTTGACAGCTGCGGCCGCGAAAATCAGGACGGAATAGAAGCCATTGCTCAGGCCCAGCTCGGTGATGCCGATCACCGACTGATAGGGCGCTGTCGCAGCGCCCGTGAAACCGAACATGAAGATCGCGATCATGCTCAGCCGGACCACAGGGTGGCGGAAGGCGATCGGCAGCGTTGATGTCATGATGAGAGCACCGGAAAGGAGGTCAAAGAGCGGCCGGACATCCGGACGGAAAATAGAAGTGCCGAACGCGCTAAACCGGCATCATTCCCGCCAGCGGGCCGACAGCACGGCCGCGGGGGCATAGTCGAAGTCTCGGTCGAAGGGAAAGATGGGCCTTGCCCTGCGATGACTTGTCAGATTGGCGATATCCTGATTGACGACGCCATCGGTTAGTGCCATCAGGTTGGGATTGGCGATCGGCGCCAGTTCCGGCGACAGATAGCCGGACTTCACCACCAGCAGCCGCACGGCCTTGGGATCAAGCCCCAGCCGCCGGAAATCCTCGATATTGTGATAGGGACGGCGGCGCGCGGCTAGCACGATCTTGATGCCGCCAACACCGACGACGGCCTGACGATCCGCGGCAGCGCCGCTGTCATCGAGGCGAAGCACTGTTGCCGTCACCTCGGCCGGAACGCTTGCCGGATCGAGACTGCCGCCGATCTTGAGAGCAAGCGTCGCGCCCTCCCCAGCCGCAAAGCAGGCCTCGACCGCCGGACGATCGGTGATGCCGGCGAGAAGCGCGCCCTGCCAGTTGCGGGCAATCAGCGCACGCAGCACATCAGCCCGGTCGCCAACCCCGCCGCCGGTCGGGTTATCGGCGGAATCGGCGAGAATGACGGGCGACGTCTCCGCAGATGCTGCGATATCGAGCATCTCCTCCAGCGGTCCCGTCACCGGACCGAAGCCGAAGTTTTCACGCGCGTTCCAGTATTGCCGTGCGATGTCCTCGGCCGCCTTTGCCGCGGCCTGCTTGTCTGTACCGGTCACCACGGCGCAGGCCGTTGCCCGCGGTTCGTCGGCCCAGACATAACCGATCATCAGATTGGCATCGAGAATGCCCGGCAGCGCATCGAATGCAGGCAAGCCAAGATAGATCGACTTGGCAGGCTCGTCTTCGGTCGAGGTGCATTCGCCGGGCAACAGCACTGGCACTTTGGCCCAAGCGACACCCGGGCGATTGCTCGTGCGCAGGGTTTCGACCAGCATCGACCAGGCCCGAACCATCGTTTCGCGCGTGTCGATATGCGGAGCCGTGCGATAGGCCGCGAAAATATCGAGCTGGTCGATGATCCTCTGGCTGACATTGCCGTGCAGATCGTAGCTCGCAGCGACCGGGCAATCCGGCCCGACGACGGTGCGGGCTGCGGAAATCCAGTCGCCCTCGGCGTCGTCCATGCCCTCGACATTGATCGCGCCATGCATGGCCAGATAGAGGCCATCGATCGGCAAGGCGGCCTGAAGCCGTTCGAGAAACTCCGCCTTGAACCCCTCGTAGGCCTTGCGCGATACCGGACCGCCGGGCACGGCGCGAGCGTGCAGCAGCGGCACATGCTCGATCCCGCCGGCATCGAGGAAGTTGAAATACTCCGCACCGAGCAGATCGGCATCGCGCAGCACCCTGAAATCCTCGGCGGCCATCAGGACCGGCGAATAGGTGCTGCATTCGGTATGAATACCACCAACGGCGATGCGCATTGTTTTCCCCATGATATCCGTTGTTACAGTTTTGGACTGAGTGGGACGATGGCTGCGAAGCGCAACCAGTCCTTCTGACTTTTCGGTGTCCATGCGGCCTCGGCGATTGCCGGAAGACGCGGGAAGACCAGACGGTTGAAATAACCGCGCGACAGGTAGTGCTCGCACCAGATGCAGGCCTGCACGCCTTTCATCCGGTCTTTCAATTCCTCGGGAAAATCACCTTCCGCCTCATAGCCGTAGGTGTGAGCGGGTGGCACGGTACCGGCCCAGCTGGCGCCCGGCTCCTGCCATTCCTCACCCTGCACCATGTCGAGATAATAGGCTTGCCCCGGGGTCATCACCACGTCATAGCCCTCGCGCGCTAGCTCGATGCCGACTTCAGGCGTCTCCCAGGCCATCAGCAGTGTTTCTGCCGTGTCGACACCGCCGCCATGGGCGACCTCGTTCCACCCGGCCAGCTTCTTACCGCGCTTGGTCAGCATGTCCTTGATCTGTCTCAGGAAATAGGACTGCAGCTCGAACGTGCCGGTAATGCCTTCCTTTTCCATCAGCTTGCGCGCGAGCGGCGAGGCAAGCCACGCCCCATTCGGCACTTCGTCGCCGCCAATATGAATATAGGCCGACGGGAAGAGCTCGACGATTTCGTCCAGGACCTTGCCAAGGAATTCATAGGTGAATGGCACGGCCGGATTGAGCGCATTGTTTGGATAGCCCTGCACGGAATGATAGCTTTCCGGTGCTTCCTGGCCATCGGACAGATCGCGCAGAGCCACAAGCGTTGCCGAGTTGTGGCCGGGGGTGTCGATTTCGGGGATGATCTCGACATTGAGCGTCAGCGCATGCGCAACCAGCGTGCGAACATCATCCTGACTGTAGAACCCGCCCACCGGCTCCGCTCCATTGCCAAGCTGCGGCAAGAGCGGGCCATCCGGGCTGCGGACGACGCCGACAGCGGTTAGCTCCGGATAGGCCTTGATCTCCAGTCGCCAGGCCTCGTCATCGGTCAGGTGCCAATGGAAAATGTTGAGCTTGAACCAGGCGAGGATATCGATCAGCCGCGCGACATCGGCGACCGGGTAAAACTGCCGGGAAACGTCCAGATGGCAACCACGCCAGCCGTAGCGCGGCGCATCCGAAATCGTGCCGGAGATAGGAAAGCGGAATTTTCCCGGCTCGCGGCGGGCGCCGTTCAGCAGTTGAGCCAGCGACGTCAAACCATACTGCCGGCCGGCGCCTCCGCCATAGCTGAGCGTGATGGCTTCCGATGAGAAGGATAACGCATAGGCTTCTGCCGCAAGAGTGGCATCCGGCGTCAGATGCAGAACCCTGCCTTGGCTGTTCGCTGCCAAGCTGAGTGGCGCATGGTCGGCTTCGAACAGGCGGCGGAACAGGCCGATCACGGTATCGATCGCCTTGAGGTCTTCCATCGATGCGCCGGGCGCGGGATAGAGGCAGACAGGAAATGTATCGCCGGGCTTCACATCGATCCGGCGCGGCCATGGCTGCAGCGCGAACGGCAGATCGAGCTTGCCTTCAGGCAGCAGCACGGGCGGCGGCTCGCTCGTCCGCCCCTCCAGCAGAAGGTCGGATACCGCGACCGGTACATGGCGGCCGTCCGCCAGCGTCAGATAGGCGGACTTCGCGCCATCGGTGCAATGCACGGCCTTGCGGTGCAGCCCGCCGATCGTGAAAGTCCAGGAGGCTCCGGGGGCTAGCACGAAGCCAGCCGGCGGTGCGAATTCATGGTAGTTGGCATTGCGCTTGACGAAGACGGCGTTTTCACAAGCCGTCTTGTCGATCACCCGCGTCAGCGAGGTGTAGACAATGGTAAAGTCTTGAAGGGCCGTGTCCGACAGGTTGAGCAGGCTGAAAACGAAACGGCCGTGCGGGCCGCCGTCAGTATGCCACGCACTTTCAAGACGATAGGACGCCGATTGCATGTCCGTTCCTCTGATGTCTAATAGTTTTCGGATTGGGAAAAGGTGCGGGCAAGCTCGGCCTGTCCTGCGGTCAGGCCGCAGTCGACCGGCAGACAGACGCCCGAGATTGCCGAGGCCAGCGGGCTGGCGAGGAAGCCGACAGCATTGGCCACATCATCCGGGCCGGCGATCCGCTGCAACGGATACCAGCGGCGTGCGTCCTCGAAGACGTTCGGATTGGCGGCGGCGCGGACCTCCCACGCCTGCGTGCGCACCGTTCCAGGCGACACGGCATTGGCGCGAATGCCGTACTTGCCGTATTCGACGGCAATCAGCTTCGTCAGGTGCAGGAGGCCAGCCTTGGCGGCGCTATAGGCAGGGTGGCCAAAGACATTGGTGCCGTTGACCGAGGCGATATTGATCACCGAGCCCTGGCTTTGCTTCAACGCATCCTCGACAGCGCGAAAGCAAAGGAAAGCCGCCTCAAGATTCAAGGCATTGTCCATGCGCCAGATTTCAGGCGTCGTATCATGCAGGCTGACGGCACGCGCGGCACCCGCATTGTTGACCAGTGTCCTGACCGTGCCGAGCTCCGCCGCACGTGCTGCCATCGCTGCAACGCTTGACGCATCGGTGATATCGCAGGTCAGGGCGACGAACTTCGCCGGATTACCAAGGCTTGCTGCTGCCTTTTCGACGGCGGTGCCGTCCAGATCGGGCATCAGCACGACGTCATGATCTTCGCCAAGGCGGCGCGCAATAGCCCGGCCGATGTCACCGGCGGCCCCCGTTACGATTGCAACAGATGAAGTCATAACGGGTCCCCAGTGATCATGATGAACTCAATCCCCCAGAAGCTGGCGGTCGTCGCCATCGCGATGCGCGACAAGCTGCTGCTTGATGCGCCGCAAGGTCACAGTCGCCTGGGGCTGCATATTGTAGGCAATCAGGTTGGCAAGGATATCGAGCAGTGCGATATAGGCGATACGGGTCGAGGTCGGGCGATAGATATTGGTGCCTTCCGGCAGATCGACCGGTACCGTGATATCCGCGGCGCGGGCAACCGGACTGCCGCTTTGTGTCAGCGCGATGGTGGTGACCTTCTGGTCGCGGGCGAGCATGAAGGATCGAACCAGTTCGGCATTGCGCCCGGAGAATGACGACCCGATGACGACATCGCCTGGCCGGGCGGCAGCTGCCATCATCATCTGCATGCTGTGATCGGAGCTTGCCGTAATGCGCAATCCGAGACGGAACAGGCGGTTTTGCAACTCGCTGGCGATCATCGAGGAATTGCCGCCGGAGCCGAACGCGTAGATCATATTGGCCCCGGCCAATTTTGCAGTGGCTTGCTCGATCGCGGCGAGATCCAAATTCCTATGCAGCAGGAACAATGCGTTCTGCGCCTTGGATACGACATCCTGTGCCACATCGGCCGGTTCCCGGCTCTTCGGCTCCGGCTTGAGGTAGCGCATGCCGACATAGGCGGTGCGCGCCAGTTGCACCTTGAAGTCTGAAAAGCTATCGCAACCGAGCCGTCGGCAAAAGCGTGTGACGGTCGGAGGCGACACGTCCGCCTTGCCGGCCAGTTCAATGATCGACGCGTTCACGGCAAATTCGAAGTCGGTCAGCAAGATTTCGGCAATGCGGCCTTCGGCCGGTGAAAGCCGGCCTTTTTCTTCCTGAATCGTCGAGAAAATATCCATCAGAGCGCACTTTCAATGAAATCGCCAGGCTGCCTCGAAAAGGCTTCCTGAAACCGCGGCAATGCTGCGATCCGGCACACGATTCTCACCTGATGTCCACCCGCCTCCTCGTCTGCCCTGGTCTCAGGCCGTCTTTTCCTTGTAAGCGATGCAGTCGATCTCGACCTTGCAGTCGACCATCATCGACGCCTGCACGCAGGCACGTGCCGGTGGATGCTCGCCGAAATAGTCCTGATAGATCTTGTTGAAGGTCCAGAAATCGCGCGGATCATCCAGCCAGACGCCGACGCGAACGATATGTTCCGGTTCGTAATTGGCTTCCTTCAGGATAGCCAGCAAATTGGCGATCGTCTTATGGGTCTGCGGAATAATGCCGCCTTCGATGATTTCGCCATTTTCCATTGCAACCTGGCCGGAGACATGCAGCCAGCCATTCGCCTCTACCGCGCGCGCAAATGGCAGCGGCTTGCCGCCTGCGCCCACCTGTCCGGTGCCATAACGTGTAATGGACATCAGTCCCGTCCTTGCAAATTATTTTCTTGATCCGTTGACAAATGACCATAGAAAGCAGAATTTGACCAGAGAAAAACGCCATTTATGAAAAGAATTTCAATACACGGAGCTTTCGTGCGCGATCCCTTCCGCAATCCCTTTCCTTCTTCCGACACCGCCCGCCACGCGATCTGGCAGATGCTGGTCGAACGCGACATCGATGCTTTTCTGGCGGCCGACTGGTCGAAGGTTGCCGGTGATTTCGTCGAGGAAGGTTTCATCGGCATCGATGCAAAACGCGAGGCTAGCCCCGACAAATGGCGCCTCGCCTTCCCTTCACTGGCCGCCTATCGCGATGAATGGCTGCGTCAAGCAGAGGATTTTGCCCAGCAGTCCTTTGCCGAAGACACCCGCAACGCCATTTTCACCACCACGACGCTCGAGGACATCGAGATCGAGGGCGAAATGGCGCTTGTCCGCAAGAAATTTGATGGCAGCCTGAAAAAGTCTGATGGCAGCGTCGATATTCTCAAGTGGCAGACACTCTATTACTGCCGCCTGCACCACGGACATTGGAAAATCTGCGGCTTTACGGGCTATCTGCCCAACCCGATGGGCGCTGCCTGAGCGGCGAGAACGAGGCGAACGCATTGCGCATTTTTACCGCCGTCCTGGCGACAGAGACCAATACATTCTCACCGATCTGCGTCGATCGCCGCGCCTTCGAGGCGTCGCTCTATGCTCCGCCCGGCGAACACCCGGAAACCCCGACGCTCTGTTCGGCGCCAATCACGGTCGGCCGTAGGCTCGCTGCGGAAAAGGGCTTTGAGTTGATCGAAGGAACGGCCACTTGGGCGGATCCGGCTGGCCTCGTCAACCGCCTGACCTATGAGAGCCTGCGCGACGAAATCCTCGATCAACTGCGTGCGGCGCTGCCGGTGGATGCCGTGGTACTTGGTCTGCACGGCGCGATGGTCGCCGATGGCTATGAAGATACGGAGGGTGATTTCCTCGCCCGCGTCCGCGAGATTGTCGGCCCGGACATTCTCGTCTGCGTCGAACTTGACCCGCACAGCCATCTAACGGTGAAGCGCCGGACGGCTGCGGATTTCTTCGTCTATTTCAAGGAATTCCCGCATACGGATTTTGTCGATCGCGCCGAGGATCTTTGGCGTATTGCGCTCGATACGCTTGCCGGCCGTATTAAACCGGTGATGTCGGTGTTCGATTGCCGGATGATCGATGTCTATCCGACATCGCGCGATCCGATGCGCTCGTTCGTCGATAAGATCATGCGGATGGAAGCGGAAGACCCGGAGATTCTGTCGATCTCCGTTATCCACGGCTTTATGGCCGGAGACGTGCCGGAAATGGGCACGAAATTACTCGTCGTTACCGACGGTAAGCCGGAAAAAGGTGCAGCCCTCGCCCGCGAACTCGGTCTTGAGCTTTTCGCCAAGCGTGGCACGTTTATCATGCCGCAGATTGACGAAAGACAGGCCGTTTCCCTAGCGCTCGCCGCAACGGACGGACCGGTGGTGATCGCCGATGTCTGGGACAATCCTGGCGGTGGCACGGCGGGCGATGCGACGGTACTTCTGGCCGAGCTTTTGGCCCAGGGCGCGAAAGACACCGCAGTCGGCACGATCTGGGACCCGATGGCCGTGCAGATCTGCATGGCTGCCGGTGAAGGCGCCGAAATCCAGCTTCGCTTCGGGGCAAAGTCGGCACCGGGAACCGGCAACCCGATCGATGGCATTGTCAAGATCGTCAAGCTGGTCCGCAACGCCGAAATGCGTTTTGGCGAGAGCTACGCCCCTTTCGGCGACGCCGCGCATATCCATCTCGATGGCATAGACATCATCCTCAACTCCACTCGTGCGCAGAGCTTTGACCCGAGCCTGTTCTCGGTGATGGGCATCGACCCGGCGGCAAAAAAGGTGCTGGTCATCAAGTCGACCAATCACTTCTATGCTTCTTTCGCGCTGATCGCGGCCGAAATCCTCTATTGCTCGGCAGGAACCCCCTATCCGAACAATCCGGCCCGCACGCCCTATCGCCGGGCGCCACACGACATCTGGCCGATGGTGGAGGACCCGCATAATCTGGAAAAAGGTGCAGCCTGAATCGACCGGTCAGGGTTTTCCATCAGAAACGGCCAAAAGAATAAATAAAGGGGACGCATAACTGCGTCCCCTTTTGTATTTAATGAAATACAGCCGCTTTCCGCACCATCAGCCGCCAGCGATTTTCAACAGGCCGACATCGATGTCGGTCAGTTCTACCCGGCGCTCCAACGCGATGCCGGAAGCGTCGAACAGATGGCAATCGGCGGTCCCTATACCGATCGCAACCGTTTCATCGGTGCGGATCGGGGCGCTGCCGGGCAGCATTGCGCAGAAGTTCTCGTTTTCTCCATCCAGCGCGGCGTAGGCGACAGTCTGTGCCCCCAGCCGTTCGATGACCGACGGCGTCAAGTTCATCGACAGATCCGACTTACCGAACTGAATATGTTCCGGCCGAATACCGAGTGTCAGCGGCTGGCCGACAAGATCGGCGCGGCCGGCCACGGGGATCGTTGCGGATTGACCCTTGAATTCGATCTCGACGCCGGCATCGCTGACCGCCTTGCAGGTAACGGGCAGCATGTTCATCCGCGGATTGCCGATGAACCCGGCAACGAACATGTTGGCCGGTTTGTGATACAGTTCAAGCGGCGCTCCGGTCTGCGAAATCTCCCCGGCGTTGAGCACGACGATCCGGTCCGCCATCGTCATCGCCTCGACCTGGTCGTGGGTGACGTAGATCATCGTCGCTTTCAACTGCTTATGCAGCTTCGCCAGTTCGATCCGCATGTCGGCGCGCAGCGCCGCATCGAGGTTGGAAAGCGGCTCGTCGAACAGGAAGATTTTCGGCTCGCGCACGATTGCCCGGCCAATGGCGACGCGCTGGCGCTGGCCGCCGGATAGCAATCCAGGCTTCTGCTGCAGCCGCTGATCGAGATGGAGAATGCGCGCGGCGTTCTCGACCTTTGCCTTCAACTTGTCTTCCTGCATCTTTTCGACGCGCAGCGGAAAGGCGATGTTTTCGAACACGGTCATGTGCGGATAGAGCGCATAAGACTGGAACACCATGGCGATGCCGCGCTTGACGGGTGGCAAGTCGTTGACGCGCTTGCCGTCGATCATGATATCGCCCGAACTTGTCTCATCGAGACCGGCAATCATGCGCAGCAATGTCGACTTGCCGCAACCGGATGGGCCGACGAAAACGACGAATTCGCCGTTGCGGACCTCCAGTTCGATGCCCTTCAGCACCTCGAACGTGCCGTAGAATTTCTGAACCTTGTTGAGATTGAGCTGTCCCAAGAAACTGTCTCCGGCCGCCGGTGGAAAGCGGCCCGTTCGTAGCAGAAAAGGAATGGACCGCGAACCAAGCTGATGGTTCGCGGTCCGATGGTCTTATTTGTACTGCTCGAGATCGGCAGCGGCCTTCTTCAAGGCATCCGCCGGTTCGGCCTTGCCCGTGACGACGGCCTGGACCATTTCGATCATCACGTTCTGGAAGCCCTTGTAGTCCTTGAAGAGCGGCTCAGGACCACCATAGGTGATGCCATCGATGAACGGCTTCCAGTAGGGATCCTTCTTGACGAATTCATCGACCAATGGCGACGGACGCAGTGGTGTCAAACCAGCGGCGCCCTGCAATTCATATTCGCCCTGCGGTCCTGGCGACGTGATGAACTTTGCAAATTCGATTGCCTTTTCCTCGACACCAGAGCCCTTGAAGATTGCCAGGCTGTCGGTGATCAGTAGAGTGCCTGCGCCCTTGGCAGACGGGCCGAGCGGCAGCGGGGCAACGCCCCAGTTGACCTTGGTGTCCTTCAGGCGAACTGCGGCGCCCGAACCGGACTGGAGCATGCCAACCTTGCCATCGAGGAAGATGGCGCGCATTTCGTTCTGCTCGTAGGCTGTGGCGCCTTCCACCGAGTATGGCGTGATGTCCTTGTAAGCCTGGAGAGCTGCGAGAACCTCCGGGCTGTCGATGACGATCTTGTCGCCGTCGATGACCTTGCCATTGTTGGTGTAAACCCAATGCATGAACTGGTGCATGGTGTTGTCGAACGTCTTGGCCGGCAGACCGTAGCCGGCAATGCCGGTTTTTTCCTTGATCTGCTTGGCAAAGGCGATCTCTTCGGCCCAGGTCTTCGGTGGTGTTTCGGGATCAAGGCCAGCCTGCTTGAACAGGTCCTTGTTCCAGTAAAGTGCCTTGGTCGAGAAGGCGATGGGAACGCCCCACTGATTGTCATCGAACGTGACTGTATCGGCGATATGCGGGTAGTAGCTCTTCTTCTCGTCTTCAGTCATCGGCACGGGAACGATCAGGTCGTTCTCGGCGAATTCCTTCAGCGTGCGTGAGCCAACATAGGCCATCGCGACCGGGGTGCCGGCAACGGCAAGCGTCGTCGCCTTGTCCTGGCACTGCGCCCAGCCGACAACTTCCGGCGTAACCTTCCAGCCCGGGTTCTTTTCTTCCCACTGCTTGATATATTTCTCGTGAACCTGGTCCATGGTATCGCCGCAATAGATCCAGCTGATTTCCTGGTCGGCCGCCTGCGCGGTCATGGCGCCGAGCGCGGTCGAGCCGAGTAGGGCGAGGGCGATAATCCCCGTCTTGATATGAATTGACACGTTAGAAGCTCCCGTTTCTCTGGTGGTTGATTGCTTTTATTGTTTCACCGCGCCAGCGGTCAGCCCGCTGACGAGATAGCGCTGTAGGAAGAAGATCACGATGATGGCCGGAGTGATGCCGACGAAGCTCGCCGCCATCAATTCGTTCCAGATCACTTCCTGCCGGCCGAAATAGGCAAACAGCCCAACCGGCAACGGCATGTATTCGGTCTTCGAGTTGAAGGTCAGCGCGAAGATGAATTGCTGAGCGTAGGACCCGATGAAGGTCGTGATCGCTACGACGGTGATGCCGGGCATGGCGATGGGGAGGATGACCCGGCGAAGCGTATAGAAATGGCTGGCACCATCGACGAAGGCCGCTTCGTCCAACTCGCGTGGAATGCGCATCATATAGGTGCGCAACAGCCAGATGGCCGTGGGGATCAGAAAGGCGACCCCTGGTACCATCATGGCGAAATAGGTATTCAGCACGCCGAAGCTGCGCATCAGGCGAAAAAGCGGGATGAGCAGCACGGCGCCGGAAAACATGTTGACCGCCAGAAATGCGCCGAGCAGAAGGCCGCTGCCACGGAACTGGAAGCGGGCAAACGCATAGGACGCCGGGATCACCAGAATAAGGACGATCCCCGTGACGATGATCGAGATGAAGAACGAGTTGAAGATATAGCGGGCAAACCCCGGCACGCTGACCCACATCGTCCGATAGGCCGCGAACGATCCGTTTTCCGGCCAGAACTTGTAGGGTGAGGAAAACAGGAGGCCGAGCGGCTTCAGGGATACCAGAAACCCTTCAACGAACGGCGCCAGGATGAAGGTCAGGAAGAGAAAGATACCGGCATAGATGCTGATGACCTCGTACCAGCGGTAGCGGTTGATCATGGCGGGTTGCGTGCTCATCGGTTGGATTCTCCCGCAGAAAGTCGGCTCGTCACGCGGAAATAGGCCACGCAGAAAATCGACAGGAAGATGCAGATCAGCACAGCGCGGGCGGCACCTTCACCATATTTCTTCGAGCCGATTGCCGTGCGGTATGTATCGATAATCATCGTCGTCGTTTCGCCGTTCGGCCCGCCCTGCGTCAGAATCCAGATGATATCGAACGAGTTGAACGTCGATATCAGCGACAGCATCGACATGGTGATCATCGAAGGAATGAGCAGCGGCAAGGTAATGCGGCGGAAACGATAGAAGCGCCCTGCCCCATCGGTCCACGCTGCCTCGTAGAGATCCTGCGGCACAGCCTGCATGGCGGCCAGCATGTAAAGCGTCACCATGGGGACACCGATCCAGACGTCTGTGATGATCGTCGCCCAGAAGGCAGTCGAACCATGGGCGAGGAAGGCGATGGGGCCGTCGATGATGCCCCAGTTCTGCAGGACGCCGGAAATCATGCCGAACTGGCCGTTGTACATCCAGCCCCACATGAAGATGCCGATTGCCATCGGCACGATCCAGGGCGGCATGGTCAGCACGCGGAACAATGCCCGGCCAGGCACGGCGGCGTTCAGCATGCAAGCGCCGAAAACGCCGATGATCATTTTTATGGCAACCGAGAAGAAGGTCCACACGAAGGTGCGGATGATGACCTCGGCAAATGTCGTGTTGAAGATCTTCTCGTAGTTGACCCAGCCGACCCAGTTGGTTGTCTTCTTCAACGAGGCATCGGTGAATGACAGGATGAACGTATCGAGAAGTGGATAGGCAACGATCACCGTGACGTAGAGCACTGCCGGTAGCAGGAGGATCCAGGCAAAGATGAGAGTACTACGCTGAACGTTCATCTTGTGCCCTTCTTAAGCCGCGCGGGTGTGGAGCGCCTCGTCAAAGCGATCCCAGATCGGCCGCAGATCGACGACGCTGCGCTTGCGGCGCGCCTCGTCCATCGACAAGGCGAGAATACCCGCCTCCAGCGCGTCGAGCGTCGAGACGGGGAGCGGCCGGCCATCGCGAACATGGCCGATAATGTCGGTTGCCATCTGCTCGTCAGCGCCGTAGTGCTGCGACAGTGCTGTCGCTGCATATTTGTTCTCGACGACCTTCTTGCCGGTCAGCATCTCGTGGACATCGAAATAGCCGCGGATGAAATCGCCCTCGGCCATGCCGCGCGAGCCCATGATGCAGAAACGGCGGAACTGGTCGGGAACATTCAGGTTGGTATGGAAGTTCATGCCGACGCCATTGGCATATTCGACGATCGCCACCTGGTAATCGATGATGTCGCCGTCGCTGTCGAACACCTTGTCGGAGCCCATCCAGCCGCTTGGCTTGCGGTGGAAGAGTTCGAGGTCGTTGATGCCTTCGCGGGCCGGGTCGTTCGCCGGGATGAAGCTCTTACGGCCGCCGAAGCTCGCCACCCGCTCGGGCCGTGCGCCAACAATGCCATTGTAGAGGTCGAGATCGTGGCAGCATTTTTCCAGCATGAAACTGCCGGAATAGCGCTCGTAGCGGCGCCAGTCGCGCATGAAGAATGCGCCATGATAGGGTTCGATATGCTCGGACGCTTCGATCGAAACGATCTGGCCGAGCGTGCCGGCAGCCTGGGCGGCGCGCAGGTCTCGGTACATCGGCGCATAACGCAACACCAGGCCAACCATCAGCCGCTCATGACCGAATTTCGCCATCAACCGGGCCAGTTCGATGCTCTCTTCGACTGTTGTGACGACCGGTTTTTCGCTGAAAACCTTCAGCCCGGCCTCAAGGCCGATGCGAATATGATCGAGATGCAAATGATTGGGCGAGCCGATCATCAGGAGATCGAGCTTCTCGTTGGCAATCAGCTCTTCAGGCGTTGCATAGGCGGTGCCGGCGGAGACGCCGTTTTCCACAAGGCCCGGCAAACCGGCGGGGTTCGGATCGACGTAACCCGCGATCTCGAAGCGCTCGTCCATGGCTTTGAAAACATAACCCAGATAGCCCAGACGGAATCCGAGTCCGATGATGCCAACTTTCATTCTACTGGTATTCCCCGATTATTATCGTAATTTATTTTCTCAGACTGAGGCAGATTTTCAGACCCGTCAACCGAAATCCGCAAAATCGTCAGTTTTATGAAATTCATTTTCATGAGATCCATGTGCGGCGGCGCTAAACAAGGAAAATGAACCATAACCTCCGCTCGTCAGGCCCTGAGGTGAGCGCGCGCTCAAGGGGCCGTCGAAGGGCTTCCTCGACGGGACAAGTCTTTCTGTCGTGGTGAGAAGTGCCGGGCCTTCCAGGCGCGCGGGAGCATGGCTGGCACACTCAGTGCCAGCGGCTTAGTCCCAGTCGCCTCTATTGCCCGTTGATCAAGGCAAGGACCAGTTGATGGATATTGCCGCCGTTGCTCAACTCAGCCCGGTCGAAATCCCGGCTCTGCTGCCGTTGAGCGCGTGACAGTTCACCCAGGCGTTCGGTCAGATTGGCGCGAATCTTTTGGCATTTGGGATCGTCAGCGGCGGTCAGCCCGACGGAAACGGCCTCGATCTTTTTCACCATGTCCTTGATGAGGTCGCCATGCACCCGTTCATGCTGGCGCACGCCTGAAATGAAAGTATCCCAGCTTCGTGCAACTGCGGTTGGCAAACGTTCTGCCGGTTTTGGCAATACGTAGGTTATGATCAGCTTGGGCCGCGCGACGGCCAGGACGCAGCCATTGCCCTGCGGCTCGTATTTCCGGGTCCATGTCAGCTTGAAATTGGTAACGGCGATGGCGCGGCCGGCATTTCCAACCTTTGGTCCCCGTTCGCCGATCGAGGCGTATAATTCGGCGCCGGTCTTTCCAGCGACCGAATAGGGCTGCACGTTTTCGACGGCCTGCCACTCCGCCTGCGCAATAGCAGGCAACAGGGCCATGCAGCCCAATAGTAAACTCAGCAAACGGATGGGCTTCACGGGGCTTCTTTCACGGTTGTGTTTCATCGATCGCGACCGGCGGACCTGCCCGCTTGCAATGGGGTGGCGTGGTGACCGCCTGGCGATCGTGAACCGGTTTTGCCGGCGATGGAAAGGGCCGCCGCGGGGTCAATCATCCTCGTCATCGCCGGTGGACCTCGATTCCATCATGTCGGCATCATCGGCCACCCTTTTCCGGTTGAGCAGGCCGCTGTCCTCAAGCATCTCGATATCCGGCAGGTCGCGCAGGGTGTCGAAGCCGAACGCCGATAGAAACTCGGGCGTCGTGACATAGGTGTAGGGCGCGCCAGGCGTCGGGCTACGCGGCCCAAAGGTGATCAGCTTTGCCTGCCGCAAGCCGGCAATGGTGTCGCGGCTGACTTCCTTGCCGAACATGGCCGACAGTTCACTGCGCGTTACCGGCTGGTAGTAGCTGATCGCGATCAGTACCGTCGCCTCCTGCTGGTTGAACCCTGCCATCGACTGGGTTGCAGCCCCGGATGCCCGGATCGCCGGCGCATAGGCGGATTTTGTCCGGTGGTGCCAGCCGCCCGCCACAACCACCAGGTCAAACGGCCGCCCGCGCAATTCCTCGCGAATGTCGTCGATGATCAGATCGATATTGCACTCCTGGCCCACCACACGGGCAAGCGTCGCACGGTCGACAGGGGTGGCAGAGGCGAATATCACCGCCTCGATACGGTTCATCCATTCACGCCAGCGCAGCGCTGGCGGCAGTGCTTCCAGTTCGCGGTCGAACAGGGCTTTGTCCTGCTCCGCCGCTTTCCTTCTCCGTCCTTCGGTTTTTGCAAGGTCCGGTGCCGCCATGGTCACAGGCCGTAAATTCGGAAGGTCGGGCGTCCCGACAGTTCCCGGACGCCACCCAATGTTTCAAGCCGTTCGAACAGCCGCCGGCTTGCCCAGCGGGAAAGATTGCCGTTGGTTGCGGATGCCGACAAGGCATCTTCGGCGAGCAATTGGCGAATGACTGTTTGCGCTCCCTTGGTCCGCACCTTGGGGACCACGGCAAGGAAATGCTCGGCTCGGCGGCTGATCTCCACCGCCTGACGCAACGCTTCACGCGCGCCCTGTATCAGCGCCAGGCAAACTGAGCGGGCAAAGGCTGCGTCATCCGGCCGGACGCGTCCCCTTCCCCCGGTCACGCGGAAAGCCGGATCATAACGCTGCGCCATCAGGAGTGGCGCAGGCTTTTGCCAGTTGAGCTTTTTTGCCAGAACCCAGTCCGCCAGCCACCAGGCCAGAATTTCCGCATCCGGACGAAGCCGGCATACTGTCGTCACCAATTCAGCAACAGCGAAAGGGGCTGCTTGGCCGTCCTGCGCCAGATCGCCGGCAAGCCGTGAAAAATCCGCCAGCGTGTCGTCCCACTTCATCGCCAAAAGGGCCGCGGTATCGCGCAGCATCTTTTCATCCGGCAGATCCAGATGCTGCGCCGGGTGCGCAGAGAGCTTGTTATACGCCAAGAAAAGGTTACCGGCCGGTCCCGCATCGCCACCCGGCAGCCGCAGCAAGACAGCATCCCGCAACGCGGCCTCGTCTTCCGTCCGTCCCATCAGCCGCACGGCAGAAACCGCACATTTAAGCCCGAGACGCTGGCGCCAGGTGCCGGACCAGGCAGGCTCCGATCGCACCAGTTGATCCAGCGAGCCGAGCGCCGCCCCCGTCATGAACGCCACATCGATATCGCTCGCCTCGCCATGAGGTCTGACCCACCCGGGGATCAGGGGCGGTTGAAACGATACGGGCGGTGTTGAGGCGGAGTTCGAATCCATATGCGCGAGCATATTGAACGAGGGCGGTTCTAACCAGAAGAAAGGACTTTTCGCACAGAAATCGGCAGGTTGAAATTATCCCTTGAACGCGTTGGGTGGAGCAGTTCAAACATGATGGTGGCGTATGTAAAGTGTTATGTTGCAGGCGATCTAACATCGCCGCTCGCTATCAAAGCCTTCTGCGCGATAAGCCACACCAAGCTTTCGTGCCTGTCGGGTAGCGTGTCCATTGCTGAACAGCGAACTCGTCACCCGCTGCTGCCAGACGTTGGGGGCGCCGTTGAGCCGCGCTTGGAAAATCATGTCCATCGGTTGCCGGAAAGGGACCAACGGGTTCACATAAGACATGCGCTAAAGATCATCTGATGAAGCCGGCAGACGGCCTTCGACGAAGGGATACGGTCTAACGGGAGGACAGTTAGCGGTTCATGGCCTCAAGACCCATGTCGGGTCCGAAGCCGATACGGCACCGAGCGAAGAATCCGCCTTCTTCATGCCGCGAGCATCGATAACGGCAAGCCGGCGTTCAGTCCGCCTCACAGCTTGAGCATGGATACGCAAAGGCGGCATGGGCGCCGCCTTTGCTGGGATTCGAATTGATGTAAAGCAAGTATTGGGGCCGCCTGGGCGGCCCTTTTGCACTACAGCATGAAATAGTCCTTCGACAGTGTGACCGCGTCATCCAGATGGATGGCGAAATCGGCCTTCTTGTCTCCGTTGGTATCGCCGTAGATGTAGGTATCCGAAGCTTGCTTGCTGTAGTTCAACTCGCCGGCCTTGCCTGTGAAGCCAGAAGTTCCGATGAAGCTGAACGCCTGATCGCCAGAAGCCCTCGTATTCGCATCGATCGCGGATAGATCAATCCGGTCGCCACCAACTCCCGAGAAATCAAGAATCGTGTCCTGTCCAGCTGACCTGACCGTCGAGTCAGCAGCACTTTTGAAGACAAAGGTATCTGCCCCTGCACCACCCGTCAGGTCGTCCGCGCCGCGGCCACCAATGAGCGTGTCGTTACCGTCACCACCGTCAAGAACATCATTGCCCCGACCGCCATCCAGCAGGTCGTTTCCGGCGTTGCCGGTGAGCTGATTGGCGCCGCTGTTGCCATAGAGCTTGTCGGCGTAACTCGAGCCGGACAGGTTTTCGATCGAAACATAGGTGTCGCCCTTGGCATCACCGGTGTTCGCCGCCGCATCGGCGAGATTTGCGGTCACACCAGCCTGTGCACCAAAGTAGGATGCAGTATCCGTACCTGCTCCACCGTCGAGCTTGTCGGCACCAGCGCCGCCGTTCAGGACATTGTTGCCATCGTTACCCGTCAGGGTATCGCCATAGCTTGAGCCCAGCAGATTCTCGATGCTGATCAGCTTGTCGCCAGTAGCATGTCCACCAGACGCAACGCCCGTCTTAAGATTGACGTTCACAGCCGTTGATCCGGCATAACTCGCCACATCCGTTCCGGCGCCGCCGTCGATGATATCGGCACCGGCTCCGCCCTTGATCAGGTCATTTCCGGCAAGGCCCTTGTAGGTCTCCGCGCCCGCATTGGTTTTACCGGCAACAGGCAAAGTGTCGTCGCCTGCCGTACCCGTATGAACCGTCGAATTCGCCGGCGGGATGGTTTCTGGTGGAATTGTTTCCGGCGGGATGGTTTCCGGTGGGACAGTCACTGGTGGCTGCGTGACTGGCGGGACCGTATCCAGACCAGTGTTGCCATGCACGACAGGCTTTTCATCATATAGGGCGAAATCGCCCCAGTGACCGCCGCCGATCTGATTGTTGGTAATCTTGATCGAAGCGTCGTCGACTGTTCCGCCACCTTTGCGACCATCAAGATAAACGGTGTAGCCACCGCCAACCAGGCGATTGCCGTCGATGGTGATGTCTGACAGATCGCCGAACGTATTGCCCATGCCGATGGCTGCAGTCTGGTCGTGATCATTGATAATCGTGTTACCAATGATGTCGATGTTCTTTCCGCTGGTCATCTGGATGCCGTCGTAGTGCGGGTCCGTACCGGTATTGCGCAGGCCGTGAATGTAGTTGCCCTGGACAAGAGCCGGTCCCCAGAGGTTCATGCCGTTTTCTACATCGTGAAAGTCGTTGCGCAGGAATGTGCCGTGGCCATAAACGGCATTGTTCGTTGTCCCGCGACCATCGATTTCGCTGTCCTGGAGCGTAAAGCCGGTGGCACTCTCCATGACCCTGAGGGCATGGTAAGGCGTACCGGAAATCAGCTTGATGTTGCTGAGCGTGACGTTCTTTGCATCAATGATGATGTCGCCAGTCACTTCCATATTGCTGATGACCGCATTGTCCGTCGTGATATGGAGCGTACCGTTGTACTTGGTCATCGCAACACCGGCCTTTGTACCGGTATTCGTTGCGTCAGGATAACCGGAAGCCGACGTAGCAGCTGCCACGGCACTTTCTGCAGGAGCAGCGGCACGCGCCGTCACGTCACTGCTGACGGCAGCTGACTTGGCGACCGGCTGTGTGTCTTGGGTTTCCTCGACGCCGACGGTGGTGTCAAGTTTGGTAGCCGCAGATGTGCTCTCCTGGCTGTTCGCCTCGGAGACACCGGCCTTGCCGCCTGCAACAGTTCCTGCGTCTGCAGCTTTGTCGGATGAGTTGTTAACGAACTTGAAAGATCTATGCTCGGAAGTCCCTTCGGTGTGACGTGCGTTGTGCGCGCTAAAACCTTTCAGGGCACTAAAACCGTGATCGGAAGTATCGAAAGCGCCTTTCAGCGTAGCTTTGGATGGAGATGCTGCCCCATGCGACTGGCTCTCGTTGTCGAGGTATGTCGCGTCGAGAGCTTTCCCTTCAGTGTAATTCTCTGTCAAAAAACCACCTTCGATTGTGTTTGTTAGTGTTTTCGCCACTGTTTTATTGCCTTTCTCCTCAGCCCTTGAACCCCAATTGCAAATTGCCGACTGTAAATCTGGCTACCGCTTTCGTGGTAGGCCGGATCTACAGTAGGGATGAGTAATACAACTTCAGAGTGGCTGCAATGGAGCGAAAGCAAATGCTTATATTTAGGCGGCATGCCCGAGTTCGGCCCTAGTGTTGCCACAAAAAGCATTTCCAAGGCGCTTCTTTTTGAAAAATTTGATGATTTTTTGCCGGTTGAAAGAAATACAAATTCTGATGGTTTATTTGCAACAGTCGCCGGGTTCGCAACCTTTGGTATCGGTTTCGCACTGAAAATATTTGTAAAAATCCGACAACAGGTTTCTCGCTCCTTCGAGATGACAAATACTGACGGTGTTCAAAAAAAATTTTTGAAAATTAATTTCTTGCAACCGAAAGATCGTTATCTGGAGCTGATGCAATCGATTTCGCGAGCGTATGTTACCCGGCAGGGATCGGAGGGCCGGCGACCAGCCTTTCGCCTCAGCGCGACGATTCGCCGGCGAGCGCCTTCCTAAAGGCATGGATGATCACACACCAGCTGTGTTTTCTTTGGATCTGCAATGATTGAAGGAGATCGAGTGCAACATACCAATATGCTGGTTATGCGCAGATCGGGAAATCTGTTGTTTCGGCAAAGCCGATCACTCATGCGGCTGGAGGGAAGCCTGCATTTCAACGCGTTTGCGGAGATGCTCCCGAGACATTGAACGGAGTGCCATCAGCCGCGGCGCCTACCACTTCGGTAGGAGAAGCTCCATTCCGATTTAACGACCGAGTGCAGCGCTTAATGCAGCACGGCGGCCTGACCCTACAGCCAGGCGCATGACTTCTCCGGCAACGATGCCTGAGCGGAACACAGCCGTGGCAAATGCTCCGTGATGGCGGCGGTAGTATTTGATACGATTGGTGGTCATGAGTGCGGTCAGAAAGTCACTGCTATGATAATCCCCGCCGATATGAATGGCTTGAGCTGTCGGGACATAGACCACGTCCAAACCAGCCGCTCGAACGCGCTGAAGGTAATCGACCTCTTCACTATAAAGGAAAAAACTTTCATCCCAGTCGCCAACAACTGCACGTGCATTGGCCGTTACCAGCAGGATTGCACCAGTTGCCCACGCGATAGGTCCCTCATCCTTGTACCGCGAAGAGGTGGCGACGATCTCACCCAGACCCATGCGGGAGGCCAGCGTCCCCCCCAGCAATGCTTCAGACCACGCCGTGGCTATCGACGGCACCCGGCGAATGGATTTGGCAACGGTACCATCCTCGCCGCGAACCTGCGGCACTGCTATTCCAATCGACGACCCGCTCAAGCCTGCATATAGGCGTTTGATCGAACCCGGCTGCAAGCGGATGTCCGGGTTGAGAACGAGCAAATCAGCGGAGGAATCTATTGTCGCGGTCGCCGCGTTGATCCCAGCGGAATAGCCGCCGTTATGGCCTGTCGCGATAACTGTCGCGCCGATCGGATGCGCACGTGCCAGGTCGACTGAATGATCGTGGCTGTCGTTATCGACGACTATCACGTCATACTGCTCAATGCCCTCGAGGCCTTCACGCAAAGAATCCAGCAAGCCTGGCAGCACAGATGCGCTGTTATAGGTGACCGTTACGACGGAGAGCTTTCGTGCGGCCATGGAGCCAGGCGCGATCTGCTCCCCGTTCAGAGGCTTTCTTTGTTGAATGGAAGCATCCATTTCGCGCCCTCAGTTCCGGCGTGACCCGCGAGCGGGAGTTCTACGATTTCTATTGGAAAAGCCCCGGCGCGGAAACACTGCAGAGAGAGGTAGGCCGCAAGGCCAGTCCGGCTCCACCGCTCATCCCAAAGCTGAATGAAGGCAGGTGCGCGTAATACTATCGATGCATGCCGATAGCATTGCCGGCATGCCGATTGGGCTTCTTTAAGCCTTTGAGTGCGCTGGCGTATCTGCGAGGATTTTCTAGCATGTCGGTAGCGGCCGACGGCTTGAATGGGAATTCCACGACGCCTTCGCCACCTTTGGTCAACTGCCATTTTCGTTGAGAGGGCAAGTTATCAGGAGCTTCCATGCCGATTGATTTTAAACATTCATTGCCATTGAGAGCGCGAAATACATCATTGGTCAGCGGCGGCCGGCCGGCGCTTGCTCCTGAGCAAGCCGGTCCGAATTCTCTTGACCGGTTGGAGGCCCTTGAATCGGTCTCGCCTAAAACAAGCACCCAGGCTGGCCGTTTCCTGAACATCGCGAAGCGAGGGCTGCCACGCATGCACACGGGCGGAACCTTCGGGCATACGCTGCGAGCGGTCAAAACAACATCGGACTGGACGGAACGCCTTGAAGGGGACAGCCTTCGCTACACTGCCATCGCCGCACTCGGCCTGTCTTACATCGACAGAGCTGCGCAGCAACAGATACTGGGTGGCGATACCGCGTTCGATCTTGCACATGTGTGTGCGGTTCGTGCCACGACATCTGCAGACATGGGTGCGATCGCGCTTGCCGCCTGGGCCGCCGCGGAGGCAGGGCGATTTCATTCGGCTCCGCTGTTTCGCCAGCTTGTGCAGATCCTCGCTTCGGATGCACCTGTCGCGACAGTCGATTGTGCGTGGGCACTCAGTGCCGGCCTAGCGGCGCGGCAGTTCGGCGATACGGGTGAGGTGGTGTCCCTGGCGACCAATCGGCTAATGTCGGGGCTGTCCTCTTCAGGCCTGTTTCCTCATATGTTGCCCGCATCGGCCAGCGGGCGGTTTCGGGCGCATATCGGATGTTTTGCCGATCAGGTTTACCCGATCCAGGCGTTGTCCCGCCTTCATGCGGCGCAGCCGAATGCTGAGGCTCTTTCGGCTGCAGAAGCTTGCGCCGAACGAATTTGTGCGCTGCAGGGGCCGGCCGGGCAATGGTGGTGGCATTACGACACGCGCAACGGCGGCGTGGTCGAGGGGTATCCGGTCTATAGTGTTCATCAGCATGCGATGGCACCCATGGCGTTGCTCGACCTTCGGGAAGCGGGAGGCAGTGATCATTCGCCAGCGATCATCAAAGGCATGCGTTGGCTTGATGAACACCCCGAAGTTTCAACGCCGCTGGTTGCATCGGAGAAGGGTGTGATCTGGCGCAAGGTGGGGCGCCGCGAACCGCGCAAGATGGTCAGAGTCCTATCCGCGGTGACGACAGCACTGCGGCCGGGATTGCATATCCCCGGGCTGGATACGCTCTTCCCACCAGGCCGTATCGACTATGAATGCCGGCCTTATGAACTCGGGTGGCTCCTGTATGCGTGGCTTTCAGGAGGCGTGGTCGCAAGACTGGCCGCGGCCCCCGCAGGGGACATGCCTGCGACTCTCAAGGAGATGTGAAATGCAAAGGCAACGTCAGCTTCTGTACGGCGTGTATATGGATGCCCTTCGCATGGATGATGTCATCGAGCGCTGCCGTATGGCGCTGACGACGCGCCGGCCCCTCCTCCTCGGCGTGCTCAATGCCGCAAAGGTCGTCGAACTTCACCGGAATTCGATGCTGCGTGACTCCCTGATGGAGTGCGATCTCCTGCTGGCAGATGGTCAATCCATCGTTTGGGCCAGCAAGCTGCTTGGCCGGCCGTTGCCGGAGCGCGTGGCTGGCATCGATATCTTTACGCGGCTTCTCTTTCTCGCGCACCGCGATGATCTGTCCATTGCGCTGCTGGGCGCCAAGCCGGAAATCCTCACGGAAATGCGGCGCGTTATCGCAGAGCGTTTTCCCGGTCTGCGGATCGCCTATAGCCATCACGGATATTATGAGGCCGCGGAGGCAGGCGAGATCGCAGCCGGCATTCGGGAATCCGGCGCCGACATGCTCTTTCTGGGAATGACCTCGCCCAAGAAGGAGATATTTCTAGGATCCTACGGCGCGTCCCTGAACGTCCCGGTACTGCATGGCGTCGGCGGCTCGTTCGACATTATCGCCGGCCTGACAAAGCGGGCGCCGGTCGCCTGGCAAAAGGCCGGAATGGAATGGGCGTACAGGCTGCTGCAGGAGCCGCGGCGGCTATGGTGGCGCTATCTGAAGACAAATACCAGCTTCATCCAGCTCACCGCCCGCGAAATGCTCCGCCCCGCGCGCGCGTTCAGATTCGGTGCGAACCGGAACGTAGCCCCCGCCAAGCCCCGGATTCCTGACGCGCAACTTCGGAGTATTGTTGATGAGTGAAGTGTTCAAAAGCAGAGTTGCCATCCTCGGCATGGGCTATATCGGGTTGCCTACCGCGGTGGTGATCGCGACGCGCGGCATCGATGTCATCGGTGTCGACATCAACCCGGCGACCGTCGCAGCCTTGTCCCGCGGGGAGGTTCCCTTCGTCGAGCCCGATCTGGCCGTGGCTGTCAGCGGTGCCGTGGCAATGGGGCGGCTGACCGCAACAACCGAGACACCGGAGGCGGAAGCCTTCATCATCGCCGTGCCGACCCCCTTCAACGAAGACCGGACCGCCGATCTGTCCTACGTCAAGGCGGCTGCCGAGCAGATTGCCCCACGGTTGAAGTCCGGAAATATCGTTGTTCTGGAGTCCACGTCTCCCCCCGGAACCACCCAGAAGGTGGGCGACTGGATCGGAGCGCTCCGCCCGGACCTGAGGATGCCGCGTGACGGCGAAACCGGCGCCGACGTCTTCATTGCCCATTGCCCGGAGCGCGTCCTACCCGGCCGCATCATGATCGAGATGATCACCAACGACCGTGTCGTTGGCGGCTTGACGCCGAGATGCGCGGAAAAAGCCGCGTCCATCTATCGTTTGTTCGCACAGGGCGAGATCCTGCTCACCGATGCGGCAAGCGCCGAAATGGCCAAGCTGGTGGAAAATGCCTATCGCGATGTCAACATCGCCTTTGCCAACGAAATCTCCCTGATCAGCGAAAGCCTGCATATCGACGTCTGGGAGGTCATCCGCCTTGCCAACCGGCATCCGCGTGTCAATATTCTCAGCCCGGGGCCGGGCGTCGGCGGGCATTGCATTCCAGTCGATCCCTGGTTCATCGTTTCCGCCGCACCTCAATTGTCACGTTTGATCCGTACGGCGCGCGAGGTCAACGATCATCGGCCGCACCACGTCGCCGGGCAGGTGGTGGAAAACGCCAAACGGTTCCGGTCACCGACGATTGCGTGCCTGGGCCTGACCTTCAAGGCAAATGTCGACGATGTGCGCGAAAGCCCTGCGATAGACGTTGTCGGGCTGATCGCCAAAGCGCTGCCGGATGTCGAAATCCTCGTATCGGACCCCTATGTCAGCGTCATGCCGGGATTGCTGTCGAAATACGATAATCTTCACCTTGAGGGCGCGCATCAGGCGGTGGAACGGGCAGACATCGTGGTCCTTCTCGTCGAGCACGAGCCGTTCAAGGCGATGCGCCACACGCGTCTTGCAGGCAAGGTTATCTACGACACGCGGGGCGCCTGGCATTAAAGTCGGCCAGAGTGTAGCAAGAAAAGACCTTCTGCGGATACGACGGGAACGGTCAGAATGAACTTCGAGCGCGTGGCGGATTTCGATGTCGTGGTGGTTGGCGGTGGTATTGTCGGTCTGTCGACAGCCATGCAGCTATCGCAGCGTTTTCCTGGCCTGACCATTGCCGTCCTGGAAAAGGAGCCGATGCTTGCCAGTCATCAGACCGGGCGCAACAGCGGCGTCATCCATGCCGGCGTTTATTACGAGCCTGGCAGCCTGAAGGCCAAATTCTGCCGGGAAGGCAGCGCTGCGACGATGCAGTTCTGCAAGGAACATGGCATCCGCTTCGAACAGCGCGGCAAAATGCTCGTGGCCACCCGGCCTGAAGAGTTGCCGCGCATGGAAAAGCTCCATGAGCGCGCTGCCGGCAACGGACTTGAGGTTCATCGGGTGAGCAAGGCCGAGCTGACCGAACGCGAACCGCACATTGCCGGTCTCGCGGCCCTCTTCGTTCCCGCTTCAGGGATCGTCGACTACGGCGAAATCACGCGCTGCATGGGGGAGATTCTTATCGAGGCCGGTGGCACGATCATGACCGATGTCGAGGTTTCCCACATCGATGAACGTGCCGATGGCGTCGAGATCACCCTCGACACCGGCATGCTGCTCAGTGCCCGCCATGTCATCGTCTGCGCCGGCGTCAATGCCGACCGTCTCGCGCGCATGTGCGGCCTGGCAAAGGATATCGCGATCGTGCCTTTCCGCGGCGAATATTTCCGGCTCGGCGCCGACAAGAGCCGCATCGTCGAACACCTCATCTATCCCATCCCGGAACCATCATTGCCATTCCTCGGCGTACACCTGACGCCGATGATCGGTGGCTTCGTGACGGTCGGTCCTAATGCCGTTCTCGCCTTTGCCCGCAATGGATACAGTTTTGGCAATATCGATCCCAAGGATCTCTGGGAAATGGTCCGCTTTCCTGGCTTTCGCCACGTCATGGCAAGCAACATGCGCTATGGACTGGGCGAGATGGCCAACTCATTGAGCCGCCGCCGCTACCTTGCGCTTTGCCAACGTTATTGCCCGGAGTTGGAGCTGGCAGATCTCAATCCGCATCCCGCCGGTATCCGCGCCCAGGCGGTCAGCCGCGACGGGCGGCTGTTGCATGATTTCCTGATCGAACGCACGGCACGCACGGTCCACGTCCTCAACGCCCCATCTCCGGCGGCCACCTCGGCTTTGCCGATCGGCAAATACATCGCCACCATTGCCGAGGCACATTTCGGCTGTTCGTGATCCTCAATCATCGAATCCGGGCAAATCCGAAAGCGTCACAACGGGCTGCCTTCCCTAAACTCATTTTCAGTCAGACTTTTAGGGCCCGTCTACGAATCCAGGGGCTATTAACTTGAGCATGTTCCCACGAATCCCCCGGCCCTCGCCGGGGATTCGTGGGCGGCGGCCCTTAAGCCGCCTTCCTCGTCGCATCGAAGGGGATCTCAACATCGACGACGAGCGTCGAGACCTGGACACCGCGCTCCAGCTTTACACTGACCTTTTCGCTATCGATCTCCATGTGTTTGGAAATGGCGCGAAGGATTTCGTCACGCAACTTGACGACAAGGTCCGAATCGCCGGCCGAGGCCCGTTCGTGCGCAAGCAGCACTTGCAGCCGCTCGCGGGCAGCGGGTGCGGATTGCGATCGGGAAAACAAACGGAAAAGGTTCATGCCGCTTTCCTTCCGAAGATCTTGCCGAACAGGCCGCGCTTTTCACCGGGAATGGTGATGGGCAGGGTTTCGCCCTTGAGCCTGCGCGTCGCATCGAAATAGGCCATCGCGGGAGCGCTGCGGCCATCTGCCAGGGTCACGGGGGCGCCGACGTTGGACGCACGCAGCACATCCGTGCTTTCGGGAATGATGCCAAGGAGCGGAATCGACAGGATTTCCAGAACGTCGTCGACCTTGAGCATGTCGCCGCGCTCTGCGCGAGCGGCATCGTAGCGGGTCAAAAGCAGGTGCTTTTCGATCTGTTCGCCGTTTTCGGCTTTGAGGGTCTTTGAATCCAGAAGGCCGATGATGCGGTCGGAGTCGCGCACCGACGAAACCTCCGGGTTGGTCACGACGATAGCAACGTCGGCATGACGCATGGCGAGTGTCGCACCGCGCTCGATGCCTGCGGGACTATCGCAAATTACCCAGTCGAAGGCAGCCTTGAGCGCGGTAATGACCTTTTCGACGCCCTCGGGGGTGAGGTTATCCTTGTCGCGGGTTTGCGAGGCTGCAAGCAGGTAGAGTGTTTCGACGCGTTTGTCGCGGATCAGCGCCTGCGTCAGCTTGGCGTCGCCTTGGATGACATTGACGAGATCGTAGACCACACGTCTTTCCGCTCCCATCACGAGATCGAGATTGCGCAGGCCGACATCAAAATCCACAACGACGACCTTGTCGCCGTTTTGCGCGAGCGCGGCGCCCAATGCTGCAGTCGAAGTCGTCTTGCCGACGCCGCCCTTGCCGGACGTGACCACGATTACCTTGCCCATGTACCTCTCCAATCAAACAGGAATATGTTTTTCGTTTCAGCTGAGCGCTTCCGCTCTGATGGTCTCGCCTTCAAGCCAGATCTGGACTGCCTTGCCGCGCAGCCTTGGATCCATGTCTTCGGCGGTCTGGTAGAAACCGTCGATTGCGATCAATTCTGCTTCCAGCTTGCGGCAGAAGATCCGCGCCGATGTATTGCCCGTCGTTCCGGCCATCGCTCGTCCGCGAAGCGCGCCATAGACATGGATCGATCCGCCGGCGACCACTTCCGCGCCGGATGCAACCGAGCCGACGATGGTTACATCCCCTTCGGGATAGAAAATCGATTGCCCTGAACGAACCGGCTGGTTGACGACGATTGACGGCGTTGCTTTCGCCGGGGCCGGGCTGGCTGCGATGATGGTTTCGGCCGGAAGGACTGCTTCCGATTCCCCGGCGCTCGGCACTTCGACGTCCGAAGCCGGCCGTCCATCGGCCATTGCGGGGGGCAGGTCCGGGCCAAGCATCGAGGAGCGCGCGCCCTCGATCCCCATGATTCTGACCTTGCGCTCGCTCAATCGGCTGACGAGGTCGCGCAGTTGCACCCGATCGATCTCAAGTCCATCGACATCGAGCACGATCGGCCGACGAAGGAAAAAGCCGGCGGAACGGGAGGCAAGCTCGTCCAGCCGGACAAGCCAGTCTTCCAGCGGCAATTCAGGGGTCAAAGCAAGAGCGAGGAAGGATCGTCCCTTGAGACGGATCGGCCGGGATTGTGTTAACACATCATTCAACTTGGTAAATTTTTCGTTGTCTTCGTGTAGCGAGGAAATGGTTAATGAAAGGTTAACGCGGTACGTTTGGGATCGTGTTTGACGACAAGGATTTTTCAGGGCGATTGCTCTTCGCACAACTCTTTCCACCGGAAACGATGGTTCTGCTAGATGCTGTTCAAAGGCCGCCTCTTTGGCCGCCGCTGCCGAGAAGAAAGAAATATCTCATCACCTACCGGACCGACTACAATGCTGCCTTTTCAAGGAAATAGCCCAGAAAAGCCAGAATCTCTGCGACTTTACGAAGAATCTTAAAAGCCAGAGGATGGACATCGCCACGCCAACGTAACGTCTCTGCTGAAGCCAGTGTGGTCATAACAACGTCACTCGGCACGTCCCAGCACCACATCCAGAAGCACATTTGCGCCGGCGCTCACATGGTATGGTTCGGCATATTCCCGGGGATTGTGGCTGATGCCCTTGCGGCAGGGAATGAAGATCATCGTGGCCGGTAGGCGTCTGGCCAGATTGAAGGCATCGTGGCCAGCGCCGGAGGTAACGCGTTGGAACGGTAGCTGGCGGTTGGAAGCACTTGTCCTGACCGCTTCGATCAGGTGCTGATCGAAGGCGATAACCGGCGAGTGCCATATAGGGCGCACCTGGAGCTCGACCTCGCCATGAGCTCGCCGGATCATTTCCAAGCCGTCCATCAATCGGCGGTGCATGTCGTCCAGTCCTGCCTCATCGGGATGCCTGAGATCGACGGTCATATCGGCGCAGCCCGGAACGACATTGATCGAGCCGGGAGAAAGACATATCTTTCCGATGGTGCAGCGGGCGTCGGCGTTGATCCGGCCGATCGCCTGCACCAGCTGAATGATCTGTGTGAGCATCGGCACGGGATCCTTGCGCAGCGCCATCGGCACCGGCCCGGCATGGGTTTCCTCGCCAAGCACGGATAGTTCATACCAGCGGATACCCTGTCCGCCCGTGACGACGCCGATGGTTTTTTGGGCAGCTTCGAGGATCGGCCCCTGCTCGATATGCAGTTCGATATAGCAGTCTGCCTCGTCGAGACGAGGCACCGGATGGCTGTCATAGCCATGCCGCGCGATCTCGCCGGCAAGCGTGATGCCGGAGATATCACGGGCGGACAATGCGGTCTCCAGATCCAAACTGCCGCAGGCAACGCCAGATCCCATCATCGCAGGCTGGAACCGGCAGCCTTCCTCGTTGGTCCAGACGCAAAGCTCGATAGAGCGCGTGGTTTCAACCCCTCGGTCGTCCAGCGTTTCCAGCACTTCGAGGCCGGCGAGCACGCCGAGCACCCCATCGAACCGGCCGCCTGTCGGCTGGGTGTCGAGATGGCTGCCAATGAGAACTGGCGCGGCTTCAGGGTGACTGCCTGCACGGCGGACAAAGAGATTGCCAATGCGGTCGCGGCGGATTTTATAACCGCGGCTGAGGCACCACTTAAGAAACAAGGTGCGTCCTGCCTCGTCCTCATCCGACAGGGACTGCCGGCAGGAGCCGTTTTCCGGGATAGCGCCGATCTCGGCCATCGCCATCAACCGAGCCCACAACCTGTTGCCATCGATCGAATGCTGCATGTTCAAACGTTCCTCGCCGCGCGTCTCTTTCATTACTCAGGCGGTTTTCCCGTCCGTCGAGGGGCTGCGCCAGTCACCCATGCGGGTGACTGTGGGTGCGGCCGCCGCCCCGCTACGATGGCCAATCACATCAATCTGGGACACTGGACATGGGCACGATTGCGGACACGAAATGGCATGGCCTCGCCGAAACAATTCGCCCGGAAACGCGGCTGCTGATCGATGGGCAGTTTCGCGCCGCGGTGAATGGCGAAACCCTGGCCTCGATCAATCCGGCCACAGGCGCCGTCATCGCAGAGGTCTCCTGTGGCGCGGCCTCCGACATCGACGCGGCCTGTGAGGCCGCCGTCAAGCGTTTTCGTCAAGGCGCGTGGTCGCGCTTGGCCCTGCGGCAGCGCGTCGAAATTCTCTCCCGGTTTGCTGATCTGATTGCCGAAAACTGCGACCTGCTCGCCGTTCTCGATACGCTTGAAATGGGTAAACCGATCGCGGAAATGTGCGCTATCGATGTGCCCGCCAGCGTGCTGACCATGCGTTTCATGGCCGAAAGCATCGACAAGATCTCCGGCAGCGTTCCTGTTACCAATACCGATGCGCTTCACTATATCCTGCGTCAGCCGCTCGGCGTCATTGGCTGTATTACACCCTGGAACTACCCGCTGATGATGGCAGTCTGGAAAATCGCTCCGGCGCTTGCGGCTGGAAACAGCGTGGTATTAAAACCCGCCGAGGACACAGCGCTGAGCGCGCTGGTGCTGGGGCGGCTGTTTCTTGAAGCCGGCGGACCGGATGGGGTCTTTAACGTCGTGCCGGGGCGTGGCGCTGTCGCCGGACAAGCCCTGGCGCTGTCGATGCGGGTCGACAAGGTCGCGTTCACCGGTTCGACCGGGATTGGGCGGCAGATGTATCGTTATGCCGCGGATTCCAACCTCAAGGCGGTTTCGGCGGAGCTTGGCGGCAAGTCGCCACAGATCGTCTTACGCGATGTCGAGAACCTTTCGGCGGTGGCGGAAAAGGTCGCCGGCGGGCTGTTCGGTAACCAGGGAGAGGTCTGCTCGGCGGGCTCGCGCATTTTGGTTGACCGGGCCATTCACGATGAATTCTGCGATTTGCTGGTGGGGCATGCCGCCCGAAAATACCGCCCGGGCGATCCGCTGGACCCCACGACAACGATGGGGCCGCTGGTCAACAAAACACATCACGCCCGTGTGCAGGGTTATATCGACGGCGCCAGGACGGAGGGGGCAACGGCTATTCTAGGTGGCGGCAGCTCCAAGGCAGAGACATCATGCTTCGTGGATCCTTGCCTGTTTACCGGCGTCAAGAGCCACATGACGATCGCCCGGGAGGAAGTTTTCGGACCTGTTGGTGCGATCATTCCGCATGATGGCCTGGAAGACGCCGTCAGAATTGCCAACAGCAGCCCCTATGGCCTCGCCGCCGGAATCTGGACTTCGAATCTTGGCACCGCGCACCGCATCGCCCGCGATCTCGAATGTGGCATGGTCTGGGTCAATGGATACATGAACGGTGATATGAGCCAGCCGTGGGGAGGCTGGAAGCTTTCCGGCCACGGGCGGGACAAGTGCCTGCAGGCGCTGCTCGACAGCACCCAGTCGAAATCAGTCTGGGTGACGCTTGAGAGCTGAGTGCCGGCCGCCCGTGCGAAAGTTGACCTGCATCGAGGAAGCGGACGTGTTAATCAGGATGCCAGTCAGGAAGGGGGCCTTTCGATGGTCAGAGTTACCAACCGATCACTGCAGGCGCTGACGGGTCTGTTGCTCGCAGCTTCGGCACTTTGCAGCACCGGCAACGCAGTGGCGCAAACCACGGTCGTTACCAATGCCAAGGTGCACACTATGAATGCGGCGGCGGCGCTTGCGGATGCGGTGGCGATCGACGGCAACGGCGTGATTATTGCAGTTGGCAACAAGGAAGCGGTTCTGGCGAAAGCCGGCAAAGGTGCGCGGGTTGTCGATCTCGGCGGCAAGACGCTTTTGCCCGGGTTCCAGGACACGCACGTCCATCTCGTCGAGGCAGGCGTAAACAGCATCCTGTGTGAATTCGAGCCTTTCGCCTCGCTCGAAGAAACTGGAGCCACCGTTCGCGACTGTGCAAGCGAGAGCAAGGGCGAGTGGATCCTCGGCTCCGGCGTCAGCATGACCAATCTGCTCGATGAAACCGACGACCCCGTTGCAGTACTCGATGAGATATCCAGCGACAGGCCGATCCTGATACTCGACGATATCGGTCATGGCGCCTGGGCCAACAGCGCTGCCCTGAAGGCGGCCGGCTACGATACGATCAAGGGCAATCCACCCGGCGGAATCATCCTGCGCAACAAAAAGACAGGCGCGCCGAACGGCATCGTGTTGGAAAATGCCCAGCAGAAACTGCGCAATCTTGCATTTCCCGATACGCCCGAGAATGTCGAGTTCGCCTATGAAAGCATGCTGCCGACGCTGAAGACGATGGCTGAAAACGGCATTACCACCGTCAGCGACGCCGGCGGCTTCTGGCCGCAGGGACATCTGAAGGCCTGGGAGATTGCCGAAAGGAAGGGCACGCTGACGGTTCGGGCCTCGAACGCAATCTATGTCTATCCCGATCTGCCATTCGAAGAGCAGGTTGCCAAGATGGTAAGCCTCTACAGCAACGATCCCAGCCGGTTGTTGAAGTTCAACCAGGCCAAAATTTATGTCGACGGCATTCTCGAGCAGCGCACCGGCGCCGTGCTCAAGCCCTATCTAAAGGGGCCGGGCATTGACCACGGGTTTGACGAAGGGTTCCTCTATTTCGACGAGCCGACGCT
This sequence comes from Hyphomicrobiales bacterium, assembly GCA_900472175.1. Taxonomy (GTDB): domain Bacteria; phylum Pseudomonadota; class Alphaproteobacteria; order Rhizobiales; family Rhizobiaceae; genus Pararhizobium. The sequence continues at coordinate 96,160 of UCHD01000014.1, forward strand.
CAACCGCTATTCGAAAGTGCTGTCGGAAAAGGGTTTTAAGCTGCATTACCATGTCACCGGCGATCGTGGCGCTCGACTTGCACTCGATGCCATCCAGCAGTCTGATGCGAAACCGGGACCGCATCGCCTGACGCATATCTATCTGCTCGACAAAGCCGACTATGGCCGCTTCAAGCAGACCGGTATTGTTGCCGATTTCCAGCTCGCGCCCAGCTCCCTCGATCCGGAGTATACAGATTTTATCCGCAAGTTCATCGGTGACCGGGCCGATCATATGATGCCCGCTGGGACGCTCGAAAGAGATGGCGCTACGGTCGTAATGAGCAGCGATTTCGATGCCGACGAGCTTTCGCCGTTGGTCAAGATTCAAGCAGCACTTCAGCGCGACAAGGACGGGGCGCCGGATGTGCAAACCGCCGTGAAATGGCTGACCGTCAATCCCGCCAAGCTCTTGAATCAGGATGAACGGACAGGAAGCATCGAGCCGGGCAAATTCGCGGATCTGGTCGTTCTCGACCAGGACATTTTCAATATTCCGGTCGAGGAAATTGGTGAGACCACCGTCAAGGCGACGCTTTTGCAGGGTAGGCCTGTCTATGATGCCGACGGACTGTTTTCGGCGAACTGACGCCTAGCCGGATGCGCCACCGAGCAGGAGCGAGAACAGCTCGCCTTGGGAGGCGATGCCGAGCTTGGAATAGATCCGCTTGCGGTGGACCTTTACCGTTTCTGGGCTATTGCCGAGAATGCGGGCTATGCTCTTGGTCGAATGACCTTTCAGCATCAGCCGGATAACTTCAGATTCCCGCGTGCTGACCCGCATGCGTGATAGCCGGTCGAAGACGATGTCGGCCGCCGGCTCGCCATGCCCGGCCGATGATGCCGGCTGCGGCCAATGCTTGCGGCAGAGTTCGGAGATCACCGGCAGCAAGGCATCCAGATGTGCCCGCGCGTCCGGCGCGACCCGGCATCCTTCGTGCCTTTGGCCCAGCGACAGCGCGATGGCGGTTCCCCTGGTGCTGCCGACCAGCATCACCACCTCATCGAGAAGGCCGGTTTCCGCATAGAACATGCGATAATATTCGCTGGTGCGAAAATCGTCCGGGGCGCATTCGTCAAGGCTCACGACACGGTCGCCGGGATCGCTTCGGAACAGTCCGTAGAACGGGTCGAGCAGATAGGCAAAGCCGAGATAGGGACCGACGGTGCGTCTGGTCGCCTCCGGATCGAGATCGCTGTAGAGCTGCAGGGGCGGCTGGTCCTCGGAAAAAACCGAGACGAACAGGCTGTCGAAACCATAGACACCGAGGCAAAGCTGGCGCAGTGTAGCCGGAAAGGCCGGGCTGCCGATCGCCGCCACGGCCTCGCCGATGGATTTCATCTGTCCAAACGGAAATCCGGTCATTCCTTGCCTTACTTCATGCGGCGCTATCGCGGTTGATCCGGGTTAAAGCGGTTCCTGCTGGGTAATGCAATGGATGCCGCCGCCGCCGATGGCAATGGCATCGATCCGTACCTCCCGCACCCGCCGGTCCGGAAACAGCGTGCGAAAAATCTGCCGCACCGTCGTATCGGATGCGACGCCATAGCACGGCATGATCACGCCGCCATTGACCAGGTAGGAATTGACGTAGGAGCGGCAGAATTTCGGATGGTTCGATGGCGCGTCCACCGCCTCGGGAACGGTGACAATGCGGATCGGCCGACCCTTCGCGTCGGTCTGGCCCTGCATTGCCTCGTAGTTCAGGCGGATATAGCGGTTCCAGTCGCTGTCCTCGTCGCTGGGGCTTTCCATCAGCACCACGCCGGGCGCGACGAACACGGCGATGCCATCGACGTGGCCGTCGGTCTCGTCTTCAATCGGATTGCCGGGCAGCCAGATCACCTTTTCGCCGCCGAGCATGTCGAGCAACTCGCGTTCGATGGCGTCGCGGCTCCAGTCGGGATTGCGGTTGCTGTTCGGGAAGCAGGTCTCGGTGGTGATGATCGTGCCTTCGCCATCGACACTGACACCGCCGCCTTCGGCAATTAGGTTCGAGACATAAGCCGTGACCTCCGCCTTCTCCAGCACCAGTCCGGAAAAGGCAGCATCGCCGTTAAACGGATAATACTTGCCGCCCCAGGCATTGAACCGGAAGCGCGCGCCGGCGCCTGCGCCATCGGCATTTTTCAGGAAGCAAGGACCGGCATCACGCGACCAGCTGTCATCGATATCCGCCTCGATGATATCGATGGACGGATCGAGAATGGCGCGCGCATCGGCAATGTCTTCCGGACGGGCGGCCATGGTCACCGGTTCGAATTCGCGGATGGCATGGGCCACGGCCGCATAATCGCGGCGGGTCGCATCGATGTCGTCCCAGACTTCGCGACGGCACGGCCACATCATCCAGGTGCGCTTGTGCGTTTCCCATTCGGCAGGCATGCGGAATCCGGCTTCGCGCGGTGTCTGATTCTTCATGATTTCGTCTTCTCTCTGGCGTTCAGTTATGTCGATCGTTTCAGCCGATTGCAGTCTGGCCGTCGAGGGTGCGGATCGCGCTGTAGAGATCAGGTCTGCGGTCCCGGTAGATGCCCCAGGCGCGGCGATAGGCGCGTACGGCATCCAGGTCGAAACGCGCCGTCAGATAGGTCTCATCGGTGCGGCTGGCTTCGGCAACGATCGCGCCGAGGTGATCGGCGATGAAGGAACGGCCATAAAACACGCTGCTGGTGCCGCCTTCCTCCTCCTGGCCCACCCGGTTGGCAGCGATGACCGGCACCATGTTGGCGGCGGCGTGGCCCTGCATCGTGCGCTGCCAGTGGCCGGAGCTATCGAGATCGGGATGGTTTTGCTCTGCTCCGATTGCCGTCGGGAAGAACAGAAGCTCCGCCCCCTGGAGGGCCAGCACCCTGGCGGTCTCGGGAAACCACTGGTCCCAGCAGATGCCGCAGCCGATCCGCGCATATTTCGTGTCGATTGCCCGGAAGCCGGTGTCACCAGGGCTGAAATAGAACTTTTCTTCATAACCCGGAGCATGTGGGATATGCGACTTGCGATAGTTCCACAGGATCTCGCCATCTGCGTCGAGGATGGCCAGCGAATTGTAATGCGCCTGCCCCGCCTTCTCGAAATAGGAGATGGGCAGCACGACACCGAGCTCCTTGGCGATCGCGCGGAAATGGCGGACGGCCCGGTCCTCGCCAAGACCGGCGGCCAGATCGAGATGGGCGTAGTTTTGCTCCAGGCAGAAATAGGGTGTCTGGAACAGCTCCTGCAATAGGATGATCTGCGCCCCATCCTCGTGGGCAAGCCGGATCAGTTCCTCGGCCTTCTGGATGTTTTCATCGATATTCCAGCTGCAGGCCATCTGGGTCGCGGCAACGGTGATTTCGGTCATTTCTCTTTTTCCTCAGCCACAACGGGACGCGGTGAAGGCGGCGATCGCCTCCGATATTGCCGATATGATCGTGTCGCACTCAGCTTCGCTGACAATCAGCGGTGGCGAGAGAATGATGCGGTTACCGACCGGGCGGACGATGACGCCACGCTCGACGCAGCCCCGGAAGATTGTTTCGGCCGCCTTCTCGCAGGCTGGAAGCGCCTGCTTGGTAGCCTTGTCGGCGACGAGGTCGATGCCGAGCATCAGTCCGCGGCCGCGGACATCGCCGACGATGTCATGGGTCAAAAGCGACTGCGCCCGCAGCTGGAAATAGGCACCGGTCTTTGCCGCATGCGGCAGCAGCTTTTCCCGCTCCATAATAGCGATATTGGTCAGTGCCGCGGCACAGGCGACCGGATGGCCGGAATAGGTGAGCCCCATGGAGAACACGCCCCCCTCACATTGCGGCCGGCTGATGACATCGTAGATCTCGTCGGAAATCAGCGTTGCGCCGAGCGGGATGTAGCCGGAGGTGATGCCCTTGGCCGACACCAGAATATCCGGCTGGGTTTCGAAGATTGCATCGGAGGCGAACCACTCGCCGAGACGGCCGAAAGCGGTCACTACTTCATCGGCGATATAGAGAATATCGTGGCGGCGGCAGACGGCCTGCATGCGCTTGTGATACCCTTTAGGCGCGACCAGAACCCCGCCTGCCCCCATGATTGGCTCGGCAATGAAGGCTGCAACATTCTGCGGGCCGAGTTGGTCGATGCGCATTTCGAACTCGCCGACCAGAAAGTCGCAATAGGCCTCCTCCGTCATCCCGGCCGGCCGGGCGTAACAATCGGCGGCCGAGATGTGATGGACGAAATCCTCGCCGACCTGAGCGAAGCCGTACTTGGTGCCGTGAATGCCGGTGAGAGCAGCAGCCACATAGGTCGCCCCGTGGTAGGCATTGTTGCGGGAGATGATCTTGCGCTTTCCCGGCTTGCCGCGCATGGCGAAGTAAAAATGCACGATGCGGATCGCAGCGTCATTCGCCGTCGAGCCACCGCAGGAATAATAGACGTGATTGAGGTTGCCCGGCGAAAGGTCCGCCAGCCGGGCGCCCAACTCGGCCGCCGGTACATTGGCCGACGCGCCGAAGGGGTTGTAGTAGTCCATATCCATCACTTGCCGGGCGATGGCATCAGCCATTTCGCGGCGGCCGTGGCCGATATTTACGCACCAGAGACCGGCAATGCCATCCAGCAGCCGCCGCCCGGTACTATCGGTGACATACATGCCCTCGGCCTTTTCGATGATCTGGCTTCCTGTCGCCGTGAAGCTCGAAAAATCGGTGTAGGGATGCAGCACATGATCGCGGTCCTTTTCCCAGGCGGAACGTTCGTTCGGCAGGGGGGACGGGGTGACGGATTGAAGGATGGTCATTGGGTCTCTCCGGGAAAGGCATTGAATGGCGGCTGGCGCAGACAGGCCAGTCAGCGCAGAAGCTTGGTCCAGACGCGATCGTAAAGTTTGGTGGTGGCGGGTGTGCAGGCGGACAGGAACTCAGGTGCCGCGACATCGGATGGCGGGTTGAGTTCGGGTGCCGCCGCCAGCGCCTTTTCGACAAAGGCTTCCGAGCCCTTGATGCCGTTGGAATAACGGGCGTAATTAGTAATCATCGCCGCGTTTTCCGGGGCCATGACGAAATTGACCCAGAGCTTGGCATTCTCGAGATCCGGCGCGCCCTTTGGCACCGCGACATTGTCCATCCAGCCGGTATAGCCTTCCTTCGGATAGATATATTCGAGTGTCGGCTTCTCGTCGCGGGCGCGCATGGCGTAGCCGTTCCAGCTCATCGACACCGCGGCCTCGCCGGAGACCAGCAATTCCTTCGTCTCGGAGTTGTAACTTTTGACGAAGGGTTTCTGGCTCGAAAGCAGGTCGAGCACGGCCTTCAAATCCTCCGGGTTTTCGTTGCAGCGCGGCTTGCCGAGATAACGCAACGCCATATTGATGACGTCGTTGACATCGCGCAGCATGTTGATCTTGCCCTTCACCGTGTCGTCCGGTTCGAACAGGATCTTCAGTGAGGTGTCATTGCCCTTGACGACCGCACGGTCGACGACGAAGCCGGTGGAGCCCCAGGCCCACGGAGCAGAATATACGCGTCCCTTGTCCCAGAAGACATCGCGCCATTTTTCATCGACATTCTTGTAGTTCGGCATATTCGCCGCATTGATCGGTTCCAGCAGGTTTTCCCGCACCAGAATGGTCATGGTGTCATGGCCAGGCACGATGATGTCATAGCCGCCCGCACCAGATTTCAGCTTGGCGAGCATGGTTTCCATAGAATCGTAGGTGTCGATATGGACCTTGACGTCGTAGGTCTTCTCGAACTTCGCGACCATCTCGGGCGGTGTGTATTCGCCCCAGGTGTAGATGAAGAGATCGCCGGCGGCGAAGGCAGGTCCGGCAAGAACAGAGGCAAGCAGGGCGGCGGTGAAGACGGTCAGCGATTTCATGATCATTTCCCCTTTTGTTTTCAATGTCCGTATGTCGTCTGGTCAGTGCTTGCGGCCAGCCTGCCCCAAAAGCCCCGACAGCAGTACCAAGGCGGTCGAGGCAGCGAGCATCAGGGTGGAGATGGCGTTGACTTCGGGCGTCATGCCAAGACGCAGCATGCCGTAGATGTGGAGCGGCAGCGTCGTTGCTCCCGGCCCTGCAACCAGCGCGGTGATAATGAAATCGTCGAGCGAGATGATGAAGGCGAGCAACCAGCCTGACAGCAGGCCCGGCACCAGCAGAGGCAGGGTGATCCGGACAAACGCCTTTGCAGGCGAAGCGTAGAGGTCGGCGGCGGCTGACGGCAGGGTTTCGTCCATGCCCTCAAGCCGTGCCTTGATCGGCAGGTAGGCAAAAGGGATGCAAAAGACGATGTGAGCGAGCAAAATGGTGACGAAGCCAAGACTGATGCCGACAGCAACGAAGAAGACCAGCGACGCGACGGCGGTAACGATCTCCGGCACCATCAGCGGGAATGTCAGCACGACATAGGCGCCCTCGCCGCCACTTTTGCTCCGGCGATTGACCGTGGCGATGGCAGCACCGAGCGCCAGCACCGTGGCGATCGTCGCCGCCGTGACGGCGATCAGCAGTGAGTTTACGGCCGCCGTCTGGATATTCTGGTTGGCAAACACCGTTTGGTACCAGCGGAACGAAAAGCCGGTCCACTGGCTGACGGAGCGCCCATCGTTGAACGAATAGAGGGTGAGAAAGACGATCGGTGCGTAGAGAAAGACGGCGCAGCCAACCGACAGGAGGCCGAAACCTGAGAAGGTACGAAGATCGCGCATGCGGGCGGTGGACATATCGGACCTCGTTCAGTTCAGCTGCTGCTGGCGCGCGGCGCGCCGGGCAAGCCAGAGAAGGACGATCAGTGTGATGGTGAGCAGGATCATCGACAGCGCCGCACCAAACGGCCAGTTGCGTGCCGCCTGGAACTGGGTGCCGATCAGATTGCCAATCATCAGCGTCTTGCCTCCGCCGAGAATATCCGGAGCGAGATAGGAGCCGATTGAGGGAATGAAGACGAGCAGGCTACCAGCGATCAACCCCGGACGCATGACCGGCAGCACGATGCGGAAGAATGCGACGCGCCGGCTGGCATAAAGATCGTAAGCCGCGTCGAGAAGCCTGAAGTCGAAGCGCTCGAAGGCGGAATAGAGCGGCAGCACCATGAACGGCAGGAAGGAATAGATCAGCCCCAGAGAGATGGCGAAACCGTTATAGCTCAGCGGCAGAGGCTGGCTGATCAAGCCGAGGTCGATGAGGGCGGAATTGACCGGCCCGTCGCCGCGCAGCACGAACAGCAGCGCGATCGTTCGGATGAGCAGGTTGACCCAGTATGGAATGGTGATGAGGAACAGCCAGATGTTCTTGGCGCGGTCGGAACGCGTCGCGATATAATAGGCAGTCGGTACACTAATCAGCAGGCACAGCACGGTAGCGATAGCGGCCTGGAAGACCGAGCGGGCGACGATGATCAGATAGTCCGGCGTGAAGGCCAGGCTGTCATCAAGGAAATCGCGCTCGAACAGGATCTCGGTATAGGCAGCGCCGGAAAACGTCCATTCCACGCCACCATAAGGAGCGGCCGTCAGGAAAGAGTACGTGAACATGATGCCGATCGGCGCCACCATGAACAGCAGGATGATGGCAAGCGACGGCCAGAGCAGGCCCGCCCGGGCAAGGCCCGGCGGAATACGTGAGGATAGGGCAAGAGGCCGGGCGCTCATGACAGCAGCACCTTGATGGAGCCGGGTTCGAACGCAATGTGGACCGTATCGCCGGGCGCAAAATCCTGCCGGCCGCGCAAGCCACCGCGGGGTGAGCGGGCGGTCAGGGCATGGTCTCCGGCGCGTAGATGATACTCGACCGCATTGCCAAGATAGGTACGATCGAAAACCGTGGCCAATCCGCGTCCCTCGCCTTCGCCGGCGCTGAGCACCAGCCGTTCCGGCCGGATCGACAGCGAAACCGGCTGACCGTGTGCAAGGTCTTGGGCAACATCTGCATGGACCTGATCGAAACCTGCTATATCGAGGATGGCCTCGCAGCCGGAAAAGCGCGCTACACGTGCGTCTATCAGGTTGGATTCGCCGATGAAGTCGGCGACGAAGCGGCTCTGCGGTTGTTCGTAGATGTCTTCCGGCGTGCCGACCTGTTGCAGGCAGCCGTTGCTGATGACAGCGACGCGGTCGCTCATCGCTAGCGCTTCTTCCTGGTCATGGGTGACGAAGACGAAGGTGATCCCGGTTTCGCGCTGCAGAGATTTCAGCTCCAGCCGCATTTTCTGCCGCAGTTTCAGGTCGAGCGCCGACAGGGGCTCGTCGAGTAGTAACAGCTTGGGTTGCGGCGCAAGCGCCCGGGCAAGAGCAACACGCTGACGCTGGCCGCCCGACATCGTGTCAGGCTTGCGATCGGCATATTCGGTCATATGGACGAGATCGAGCATCTTCTCGACGGTGCGTTCGATCTCGGCGCGGGGCTTTCCGAGCATTTCCAGGCCGAAGGCGATGTTGCTGCGCACCGTCATGTGTGGAAACAGGGCATATTGCTGGAAGACGGTGTTGACCGGGCGGGCTTCCGGCGGCAGGACGCTGACGTCGTCGCCGAAGATGCGGCAGATACCCGAGGTCAAGGGTTCAAAACCGCCAAGAATGCGCAGCAGCGTGGTCTTGCCGCAGCCGGAAGGACCGAGCAGCGTGAAGAACTCATTGGCGCGGATGGCGAGATTGAAATCTTTCAGCGCCTCATGGGCCCGGGACGTACCGGCATTGTAGATCTTGCAGAGGTTCCTGACTTCGGTGGCAACGGTATGCGGGTGTGGTACGGGATTCTGACCGGCGGCCATCGTCTGCGAGATGCTACCAGGCGGTATCGGGTGCGGGTGTATGACGGCGCGCTGCATGGTTCTCCTCCACTCTGCCGAAGGGAGCGGCTTGGGACCGTTCGGCATGGGAAGAACTATGCGTGGCACGGGGACGGGGCGTGAGTCCCCCAGAGGGGGTACCACCAACGGGGCGCAATGACTGGTCTTTAAATCCGCCAGAACGCGATAGGCCGCCCCACGGCCACCTGGGAGAGGGGAAGGTCATCCAGCTCCGGAATCAGCCGCCGTCATCGTATCGGCACGGATCGTGTGCAGGCGGTGTCCAATGACCGCGGGATCCGGTCGAGCAAGCCGCTTCCCTCATCGTCCTGATATCCACGCGCGGATGCTGAAGGTGCCGTTATCAGGATCCGCGCACTGTTCGATACGGCGCGCGCGATATTTTGCTGGCCCCAGACAGCCTGTCTGGGGCCAAGATTGACACGATCGATGTCGTGAAGCACCGAAACGCCGTCAAATCTCTCTCTCTCTCTCTCTCTCTCTCAGCCCATCGAGATTGACGTCAAAGACGTCATCCATCGCGTTTGCGGAATTATATGTGACCATCCTGCAAGGTTTTACGCGACCCAAAATAGGGCTGCCGGTCCGTTTCGCTGACGCTGTGCGCGCGGCGAAGCCGGAGAAGGTCCTTGCGCGCGACGAGGCCGCGGAGCTGTCCGCTCGCGGGGTCGACGATTGGAATTCGGCCGGTGTCGGTTGCGAGCATGAGGTCGACGACGTAACCCACCTTGTCGTCGGGGTGGGCAAGCGGCAAGGAGGTGTCGGACACGACATCGCCGAGCATCTGCCCGGACAGCTCTTCTTGCTGCTGCCAGCGCAAGGCATCTCCGCGCGAGACCAGGCCTTTAGGAACGCCATTGTCATCCAGCACGGGGTAGACACGGTGGGTCTTCAATGCCGAGACGAAGAAGCCGGTTGCCTCGGCAACGGTCATATGCGCCGGCAAGGTATCGACATCCTTGATCATGATGTCGCGGGCACGGGCAAACTCGAACGGATCAATGCCGTATTCGCGCGTGATGTGCTGGCCGCGCCGGGCGATCTTCTCGGTCAGGATCGAGCGGCGAAGGAGAAGCACCGTCACCGCATAGGCGGCGACCGTCGCAGCCAGGATCGGAAGTAATGCCGAGACATCGCCCGTCAACTCAACGGCAAAAAAGGTTCCTGTCAGCGGTGCGCGCATCGTACCGCCCATCATGGCCGCCATGCCGAGCAGTGCCCAAAAGCCGGGATCGCCGGGAAGGACAAGGCCGGCGAGCCAGCCGAGTGCACCTCCGAAGATCAGCAATGGCGCAAGGACGCCGCCTGACGTGCCTGAAGAGAGGGCAACCAGCCAGATCGTAGCCTTGACCAGCAGGATGGTCAGGATGGCCGTTGGCAACAGGCTGCTGTTCAGCATTCCATCGATAAGGTCATAGCCGATGCCAAGTGCCCTCGGTTCGATCAGCCCGCCAAGGCCGATAACGAGGCCGCCAAGCGCAGGCCACCACATCCAATGGATCGGCAGCGATTCAAAGAAATCTTCGATCTTGTAAAGCAGCGTTGTCAAAATACCGGATTGAATGCCAGCCAAGACCCCGACGCCCGCGCAAAGTAGAATACCCCACCATGGCAGGTCCATATGAAACTGCTTGGGAAAGAGCGGACCTGCCTGAAACAGGAAGGGCCGCCAGCTGACTGCTACGCAGGCCGCAACGGCAACGGGGATGAAGCTGCGTGGCTTCCATTCGAACAGCAGCAACTCGACGGCCAGCATGATGGCGGCGACCGGCGACCCGAAGATCGCCGTCATGCCGGCGGCGGCACCGGCCACCAGCAATGTCTTGCGCTCGGCCGCGCTCAGGTGGAAGCATTGCGCAAACAGTGATCCGATAGCGCCCCCGGTCATGATGATCGGCCCTTCGGCACCGAAAGGGCCGCCGGTCCCAATCGAGATCGCCGACGACAGCGGCTTGAGAATTGCGACCTTGGGCGACATCCGGCTGCCGCCGATCAGGATCGCCTCGATTGCCTCCGGAATGCCATGGCCCCGGATCTTCTCGGAGCCGAAGCGAGCCATCAGCCCGATCACGAGACCGCCGATGACGGGGATGAGAACCATCCAGACCGAACGATGCGCCCCAGCCAGCGATGCTGCAGCAATGCTGAACTGGCCGTACCAGACCAGGTTGGTGACCAGTGAAATGAGGCTGACCAGCACCCAGGCGGCAAAGGCGCCGCCGGTTCCGATGATCAACGCCATCCCAACCAATGCCAGAACGCGTTTGTCAGTGGTGAAATCTCCGGTCTCGCGCCGAGCGAGGCCGCCCATGAAGTCATGGGGGCGGTTTATGTTGTTCTGGGGAGGCATCCTATGTCCTGTCGAAGGGCTTCTTTCGGCGAGAGTTATATCGTAATACGATATATATCAAATGGCAAAACCGCAAAAAAGAGATCTCCAATGCGGAGAGAAGCAAATCGCACGGCATGGGCTGACCCTTTCACCCGCCAGCGCCCTTTGGGCAGCCGCCGCCGAGGCGAGTGTGTTGACAGGATGGGAAGAATACCTATTGCGTCGTCTGACGCAGGTAGGTCACTACCAGTCAGGCGGCAGGGCAACGGATGAGGATGCAGCGTGAACAACCCGAAAGATGATCTCACCGATGCCGACTACGAAGCCCTGTCCAATCTGCGCTACACGCTGCGCCGTTTTATGGATTTCAGCGCGTCCGCCGCGCAGCAGGAAGGCTTGCCGGCACAACAACATCAGGCTCTCCTCGCGATCCGCGGCCATCGCGGTGCGGAAGCCATGACGATCGGAGCTCTGGCTGAACGCCTGCTGATTGCACCGCATTCAGCAACAGAACTCGTCAGCAGGCTCGTTGCTGCAGGATACGTATCGCGCAATGCCGACCCTGCCGACAAACGAAAGCAAACTCTGGCGCTAACCTGGAAGGCCGACGGCGTTTTGAAGCGGCTGACGGCGGCACACCTGACCGAGATCAAAGAGCTTTCTCCCCGCCTGATAGACATCCTTCGTGGATTGCATCAGGACCGGTGACGTCGGCATGAACGCTTCAATGTCGCAGCCTTCATTTGCGATGAGACGTTACGGCCGTGCCGCCGGCCCCTTCGAACGCGGGCGTCATTCTTCCCCAGTTCGAATGCGCGCCGCCCAGCAGCAAGGGGTCTCCCAACCTTCAGGCTGGCGTGCACACTATATCCTGCACGGTTTGAAGAAGCATCTGGGCTCCCGCGGCCGCATGCCGGGGTTCCACATATTCCGCCTCGTTGTGGCTTAAACCATCCCGGCAAGGCACGAAAATCATGGCGGCCGGGGCTATCCGAGCCACATAAAGTGCATCGTGAAAGACTCCCGAGACCATATGCCTGGCCTCCAACCCCAGATGGCTTGCCGCCCGCTCCACCGCTTCGATCAGAGGTTTGGAGAACTGAGCCGGGCTCATATCGAACGTCTTGCGGATCTCAAGTTCACAACCGTTTTGCGCGGCATAGGATTGGAAGCTTGCCAGCACTTGTGCTTCGACCGCGTCGAGGCGGTCAACGTCTGGATGGCGTAAATCGACGGTGAGGCTGACGGAGCTGGGAATGGCGTTCACGGAACCAGGATGGGCAGTGATCCTTCCGACGGTGAAGCGAGCGTTTTCATCGCCGGGCATGATCGACGTGTACAGGCTGTGCAACGCAGCGTTGGCCGCCATCATCGGATCGCGGCGGAAAGCCAGCTGGGTGGTCCCGGCATGCGCTGCTTGCCCTCTCACAGTAATCTCGAGCCATCGGGTTCCCTGAATACCGGTAACGATACCGACCGGGATATTGCCCTTTTCCAGGGACGGTCCCTGCTCGATGTGGAGTTCGAGGTAACCAGCAATGGGAAATCCGAGTGGCCTCGGTTCTGCGGTGGGCAAAGCCGCCAGAGTGGAGGCCAGCGCATTGCGCCACAACACCCCATCGGTTCCTTTGATACCATCCCAATCCCCCGGAATGTGGCCAAGCGAGAATGCCATCGAGCCCATGGCCCCCGGTGCAAAACGGCTGCCTTCTTCATTGGTCCAAGCAACCCAAAAATTCTCAAATCATTCGACGACGGACACATCCCTCCCAGACACCATATGCGCGCTCAGCGAGCGTTGGCACTTCGGAAAACTGTTCGAGGGGAAGCGACCAGACATCGGCGAGGATGGAGGCGGTCTGCCTTGCGCGGCCAAGCGGACTGACCCAAAAGGCCGCATCCTCAAGGCTACCTGCGATCTCGGCGTGTCGCGGTGGCCCTGGAGCCGGCCGGCGACGTTCCATTGTGTCTCGCCATGACGGATGACGAGGAGGCGTGGCAGAGAGGATGTCATATCATTCGAACCTTAATGCGAAGAAAGACCTTCGCCGCGAGACGGCGAAGGCTTTGCCGATCAATCAGCAAGCCAGAGTACGGAGCCGGGCTTGATGCCCAGCACCGTCCGGCTGCCTGGGGCCAGCAACGCATCACCGGAATGGAAGGGCGCATCGACGAGCACAGTCCCAGTTCCAACCTCGACGCCGTAGCGCACCGTCGCGCCGAGGAACTCGCGATGTGCGATCGTGCCATCGAGCGGTACCGCGCCGTGCTCGACCGTGCCGATCGTCGCATATTGCGGACGAAAGACGAGCTTTGAGCCGGCCGGAACGTCCACGCCCTCCGGCACCGGGATACTGCCGCCGCCCTCGACCTCGAAAGTGCGCGAGGGGCCGTTACCGCTGACCTTGCCATCCAGAATGTTGGCTGTGCCGAGGAAGTTGGCAACAAAGAGGTTGGCGGGTTTCTCGTAGAGATGCATCGGCGTACCGACCTGCTGAATGCTCCCCTCGTTGAAGACGGCGATGCGGTCGCAGACGGTGTTGGCTTCTTCTTGGTCGTGCGTGACGAAGATGGTAGTGAGCTTCAGCCGTTGCTGGAGTTCGCGCAGTTCCCGGCGCACCTCAACGCGCATCTTCGCATCGAGGTTTGACAATGGCTCGTCGAGCAGGAGAACCTTAGGTTCGATGGCAATGGTACGGGCAAGCGCCACGCGTTGCTGCTGACCGCCTGAAAGTTGCGAGGGCCGGCGTTCCGCCAGATGCGACAGGCCGACGAGTGCCAGTGCCGCCGCTACGCGCTTTTCCACCTCCGCGCGCGGCAGGCGCCGCTCCTCAAGGCCGAAGGCGACGTTACGGGCAACCGTCATATGCGGCCAGAGCGCGTAGGATTGGAACACCATGCCGATGTCGCGCTTCCACGGCGGCATCTCAAGCACGTCCTGCCCGCCGACGACCACACGCCCGTTCTGCGCATTGTTGAACCCGGCGATAAGACGTAGCAACGTTGTCTTGCCGCAGCCGGACGGGCCAAGGAAGGCAAAGAACTCGCCGGGCTGGATTTCGAGGTTGATATCTTTCAGCACATGCAGCGAACCGTAGTAGAGATCTACGTTCTGGATGCTGATCGCCTTTGCAGGGCTTGCGGACAATGCTGCATTGTTGGTGGTGATTGTCATTGTTGTTTCTCCCAAATCCTATTTCGCCATTCCCAACGCCTTTTGCCGGCGTTCGATGACGTAGTGCGACAGCAGCGTGCAGAGTGCGACCATGACGACAGCGATGACGCCGAGTGCCGCACCGGGACCGCGCCCGGCGGGTGACTGCATGAAAACGTAGAGGCCATAGGCGAGCGGCGCGTCAGAGTTGCTCTGGATCAGCATCAGCGTTGCCGAGAGCTCGACTGCGGCGGTTGAGAAGCTGGTGACGAAGCCGGCGAGAAGGCCGCCCGTCATCAGCGGCAGAACGATGCGGCGGATGGTCCGCTGCTTGGTCGCGCCAAGATTTTCCGCCGCTTCCTCCAGCGATTCAGAAACTTGCTGCAGAGCGGCGTAACAGGCGCGCAGCGCATAGGGCAGTCGGCGGATGGCAAGCGCCAGAACGACCATGATCCAGAGCGTGGCGAGTGGCGTGCCATCCGGCAACGTCACCCCGTAGAATGTGCGCAGATAACCGATGCCGAGGACGACGCCCGGAATGGCGAGCGCTGATGTCGCCGCCCAGTCGAGCCAGCGCCGTCCGATAATCTTGGTGCGCAGCACGAGATAGGCAATGGCACCGCCAACGACCACGTCGATCAGGCCCGCGAGCGAGGCGTAGATCAGCGTGTTCTTGATATAGATCGAGCTTTCGCCGAACACCCGGCTGTAATGGGCAACCGTGACAGCGTCCGGCAACGGGCTGAAGGACCAGACTGTAGCAAAGGAGAGCAGCAGCAGGCCGATATGTGGCGATAGCACCAAAAGCAGGATGAGGCCGACAATACCGTAGGCGATGACGCTTTCGCCGAAGCTCAGCTTGTGGCGCGCGAGACCACCCCCGCCACGCTGCGTTGTTGAATAATCCTTGCCGCGCATCGCGAGTGCGGAAAGCCACATGGCAAAGATGGAAACGGCGATGAGGATGACCGAAATGACGTAGCCCATCGGGTCCGTCAGACCGACCGATGTGACGCGCAGATAGGCCTGCGGCGCCAACATGTCCTTGACGTTGAGCAGCAGCGGCGTGGCGAGGTCATCGAAGACCTTAACGAACACCAGCGAAGCGCCGGCGAGATAGCCCGGCATGGCGAGCGGAAACACGATGCGACGGAAAAGCCGCAGACCGGACGAGCCAAGGTTCTGCGCCGCTTCCTCCATCGACCGGTCGATATTGCGCAGGCTGGTCGATAAGTTGATGAGAATGAAAGGGAAATAGTGCAGCGATTGCACGAAGATAACGCCGTTCAACCCTTCCATGAAGGGGATGCGGATGCCCAGCCAGTCGTTCAAAAGCAGGTTGACGGTGCCGTTGCGACCAAAGAGCAGCTGCATCGCCACCGCCCCGACGAAGGGTGGCATGATGAGCGGTACGAAGCCGAGCGTCTGGATGATGAGAGAGCCGCGAAAATCGAACCGTGTCGTCAGGACGGCGAGCGGCAGCGCAATAACTGTCGCCCAGACCACAGACATGGCCGACACGTAAACGGAGTTGAAGAACGAACGGCGGAAAAGATCGGTGTTGAAAAAGTCGATGAAATTCACCGCGGTGAGCGCGCCGGTGCCCTTCTCCGTAAAGGCGATGTAGATGACCGTGCCCGCGGGGATAATGAGGAAGATCGCAAGGAACAACGCGATCAGCGTCACCGCCAGGACCTGCCCCGGCCGGGCGGTGATGCGCCGGATCGGGTTGGATGTGAGTGCGAAAGCCATGACGGCAGTCTCCGGAATGAGGTCGGCCGGCCCGGCGGCCGATCGGCGCCAGGGGCAGCGAGAACATGGGGTTGGAAAAGGCCGCCCGCTTCGTTAGCGGACGGCCAGAGGGGCGCTATCGTCAGTCGATCAGGTCGAGTGCCTGCTCGGCCTTCGCCTTGGCAGCGGCGTATTTCTCGCTGGCGAAAGCGGCCCATTTCTGCTCGAGTTCGGCCTGGCGCGCGGTCTTCTGCTCGCCGCCGGTGAAGGCTGCGCGGGTCTCGTCACTTGCCGCCTCGTCCGCCGTGACGGGCATGGTGGAGAGCAACTGGCGCGCTTCTGCAATCAGCGCACGGGCATCTGCCTGGTCGTTGGCCGCCAGTGCCTTGTCGGCCTCGTGAATGGCTTTTGTTGCGCCGCGCAGGTTATCCAGCTGGAAAGTTATCAGCTGGTCGAAGAGCGCGTCGACGACATCCGTGCGCTTCTTGGAGATGTCGGAATCAAAGGTGATCATCGACTTGAAACGCGGATCTTCGAAGGGGTTGGGAAAGCCCTCGGGGGCCTTGGCGTAGAGTGCCGGGTTGATCGGCAGACGGCGGATCGCCGGTTCCAGCAGCACGGCCTGGCCCGTTTCCGACAGGAGATAGTTCACGAAAGCCTCCGCACCTTTCTGGTTCGGTGCATTGGCGATAATGCCGACATTGGCCGGCACCACGGTCGTCACCGACGGGTAGCTGAAGCTGACCGGAAAGCCGCTCGCCTGCGCCGAGAAGGCAAAGAAATCGATTACGATGCCGATACCCGTCTGGCCGGAATTGACGGCGTCCGGAACGCCGAAGGAGCGCTCGGTGACCTGCTGAAGGTTGCCGCCGATACCGGTCAGTGTCGCCCACCCCTTCTCCCAACCTTCGCCCTGAAGGATCGTTTCGATGGTCAGATGTGTCGTACCGGAACGCGAGGGGGCGGCAATGGCGATATGGTCATGATATTCCGCCTTCAGCAGATCGCCCCATTCGCGTGGCTGCGGCAGGTTGTTGGCCTCCAGGTAGCGGTCGTTCGACATGATACCGTAGCCGGATGCAGCGAAGCCGAAGTAATAGCCCTGCGGATCATTGACCGGATAGGAGCCAACCTTCTCCGGCAGGCCTGTAACGGAGGGTGTGAACTTGGCCAGCAGATTGCGGCCCTTCAGGTTCTCGAAGGCGTCCGGTGCAGATGCCCAGAACAGGTCGACCTGGTTGTTGGCCTTTGTTTCGTCGACGAACTTGACGCCGGCACTGGTGCTCTTGTTCTGGACATCGAGCGTGAAGCTTGGATTGGCGGCCTCGAAGCCGGCCTTGAACGGATCGGTCACATCCTTGGAGAAGGACGTAATGACGGTGACCTTTCCACCGTCCTGAGCATAGGCAACCGTCAAAACGGCAGCCGACATCAACATCGCCGCAGCAATGGTCTTGAGCATATTGGTCTCCTCCCAATGGCACCGCCGAAAATTCAGCGGTCATCAAAAGTTAGCAAGCCCCATGCCAGTTGGCCGAGGGCCGGAAAACCTGGATTCTCGCGTCAGGAATGGGAAAGAAAGGTAACATCGGCCCTATCAGGTAGGGTCAGAACGGTAACGTTATGCCTCTTCTTCGCTGTCTCCGCCAAGACCATGCTTGCGCATCTTGAGGTATAGGGTCTTGCGCGAGATGCCGAGCGCATCGGCTGTCGTGCCGATGCGGCCATCCTGCCCGGCCAGGCTGTCCAGCAGGATCGCGCGCTCCACATGGTCCATGCGTGCTTCCAGCGTCTCACCAGCCTTGACGCCAACGCCAGCCGGTATGTCCTCAAGGCCGAGCACATATCTCTCGGCGACGTTGCGCAACTCCCGCACATTGCCTGGCCAGTTTCGCTGGTCGAGATCGGCAAGGAACGTCGCCTCAACGCGGGGCGCGGCGTGACCCTGCCGTCGGGAAGCTAGGTCAAGAAAATGATGGAAGAGCAGTCCGATATCCCCGCGCCGCGCCGACAAAGGCGGGATTTCGACGCGGGCAATATCGAGCCGGTAGGCCAGGTCTTCGCGGAATTTTCCCTGCCGGCCAAGCTGATGCAAATCGGCCTTGGTCGCGGCGACGACCTGCAGGTCGACGCGCACTTCCTCGTTGGAGCCGAGCCGCTCGATAGTCCTCTCCTGCAGTACGCGTAGCAGCCGCACCTGCGCCGCAAGTGGCATGGATTCGATCTCGTCGAGGAACAGCGTGCCCCCATGCGCATGCTCGATTTTTCCGACGCGCTTTTCCCGCGCGCCGGTGAATGCCCCGGCTTCGTGGCCGAACAGCTCGGATTCCAGCATGGTCTCGGGGATTGCGCCACAATTGACGGCAACGAAGCGTCCTTTGCGTCCACTGAAATCATGCAGGGCACGCGCGGTCACCTCCTTGCCGGTACCTGTATCGCCAAGAACAAGGATGTCGGTCGCCGCGCCGGCTATGCGCTTCAACCGCTCGCGCAGCATGACCATCGGCGCAGAATGACCAATCAACCGCGCCTCCCAATCATCGGCCGCAATGGAGAGCCGCAGACGGCGGTTTTCGATGACCAGCCGGCGATGGTCGAGCGCCCGGCGCACCGTCTCGATGAGATGTACGGGATCGGCAGGTTTTTCCAGAAAATCCCAGGCGCCATCTCGCATGGCGCGTAGCGCCATCGGAATATCGCCATGGCCGGACATCAGCACGATTGGAATATCCCGGTCTATCGCGCGAACGCTTGCCAGCAGATCGAAGCCGTCTTGATGCGGCATACGGACGTCAGAGACGATTATGGTTTCGCTATCAGCCCGAAGATCACTTAGAGCGGAGGCGACCGAAGCGTGCGGCGATACGCGGAAGCCTTCAAGCTCCAATACCTCACGGCAGGCGTCGAGCACATTGCCATCGTCGTCGACAAGAATGATGTCAGCGGTCATTCCGCTCCTTTCAGCGACACGGCGAAGCGCGTGCCGGCCGGCCCAGTGTCCAGCACGGCGATGCTGGCACCAAAGTCCTTGATAATGTTGTAAGAAATGGAAAGGCCGAGACCGAGGCCCGTGCCGACCGGCTTTGTGGTGAAAAACGGATCGAACACCGCGTCGCGATCGTGTGGCGCAATACCCGCTCCTGTATCAGCGATCATGAGCATCGCCCCGTTATCGCTTGGAACCGCTGTCACATGAACCACCCGCTCCGGCCGCTCGGCAACGGCATCAAGGGCATTCGCGATGAGGTTTATCACGACCTGTTCGAGTCGCACCGGCTCGGCCAAGACTTTTGGCACGTCTGGTGACAGCGACAGCGAGAGAGTAGCGCCCTCCTCCTCGAACCGGTGTTCGAGCAGGCCGAGCGCCTCATTGACGACGGCCGCGAGATCGACCGGGTACAGCCGGGAATCCGGCCGGCGTGCGAAGCGCCGGATATGAGTGATCTGGTCAGCCATGCGGCCCGTCAGCGCGCGGATCTTTTCCAGGTTATTGAGTGCCTGTTCGCTTTTACCGCGGGCAATGAGCGTGGAGCCGCTGTGAATATGTGCACGGATCGCGGCAAGCGGCTGGTTCAGTTCATGACCGATGCCAGCGGCCATCTGCCCCAGCGCGGCAAGCTTGGCCGACTGCACAAGTTCGTCGCGTGTCTGCCGGAAGAGGGTCAACGCACGGGCGAGATCGGCCAGTTCGTCGTCCCCACCTGCCGGGATGCGGACGGCTGGATTACCTTCGCTGATCGCGGTTGCGGCATGAGCGAGCTGATCGATGCGCATCAGTAGGCTGCGATGAACATAAAAGATGCCGATGACAAGTGCGGCGACCACTGCCAGCACGGCGATTGTGGCGAGCAGCTTGCGCCCAATATCGATCGCCGCGGCCGCGCGTCGGGCTGCCAAACCGGCACTTGCCTCGATCGCCACCACCTCCGCGTCGATGCGCTTGCCAAGCTCACCGACGAGCCGGCCATTTTCCTTCGCCAGTTCAGCGAGCCGCCCGGCCTCGCGCATTTCGGACCTTTTCCGGTTCGGCGTGCCCGTCGCCGGATCGGACTGTTGCAGGATGCGTCTGGCGAGCTGGCGCAGGGTCAGACTGTCCGGCCACCCTTCCAGCGTCGTCAGCCGCGCCGCGAGTTCATCCGCACTGTCGCCGAGGAAGGCGTTGGCCTCTTGCACCTCTTCGGCCGTCGAGCTGCTGACGAGGCGCGCGAGGAGTCCCGTCGCAAGATTTGCCTGGGAGACAGCTGTCAACAAAGCCTCGCTGCGCCGTTGCTCGGCCAGTGCTGCCGTGCTCCGGCCATTGCGGGTCTCGGCCTCGATGTTGAAGCGGATATCGTCGACGAGTGGGTCGGCCTCCTCGATCAGATCGGCCTGTACCCAGCGCAATTCATCCACGTCGGCGCGCATCGCTTCGGTTAGCGTAAAACGCTTGCCGGCGGCAAGATCGATCTGGGCGAGGTTATCATTGATCGCCACGGCCAGCGGCGACAACGCCTGCACTGAGGGCTCCGGGTCTTGGTGTTCCAGGAGCGATTGCAGGGCGGTGAGCCGCCCAGCATAGACGCGGCGCGTCTCGTCATATTCTGCACGCGTTTCAGCCCCTGTCAGCGCTGCAGTGACCGAACCGATATCGGCGCCAGCCTTGGAAAGCCGCGACGCAAAGGCAAGTTGAGGCATCTGCACTTCCGCTATGCGCGAAAGCTCGCCGGACAGCTCTCGATAGGAAAACCAGCCAACGAGGCTGGCGCCAACAGCGAGCCCGACGATCAGCACGAAGGCCGCCCCAAGACGTGCTCCGATGCCAAAGCGCCAGCGGCTTAGCCGTTTCTGTCGTGATCTATCGTGCTGCTTCATGTGGCTACCATCATCGCCGGCCGAACGGCGGCGAGAGTGAGGCAAGGAAGCTTTCAGCCTGTGCCAGGTTTTGCTCCACGATGCCGCGAATATCGCGGGCCAAGGCCTGCTGTTCGATCGTACGGCTTATGCCGCGTGGCCATTCGCCCTTTAGCGTATCCGGGAGTTTTTGCACAATGTCTGCCGGAAGCGGTGGCGTAACGAGTAAACTACGAACAGCTGCAAGCGTATCTTGCCGCGCCGCGTCATCACCCCTCTCCCGTTCCAGTAACCGAAGCCGCGCCCAGAGCCGGGCCAGCGTCGCACGGCGACGCACAATATAATCATCGAAGATCAGGTTGACGATACCGTAGCGTTCGGCAGAAAGGCGAGCGTTGAAATCGCGCGCGGCCAGAAGCCCGCCCGTATTCTCCGCAGGCAGGAGCCCCGCATTCAATTCGGCGCGGACAGGAATACGCCCGATGGCGGGCTGAAGAAGGATGCCCTGCCCTTCCGGCGAAAGCAGGAAATCGACGAACCGCTCGGCGGCGTCGACGTTTTTCGCGCGCGACAGGATCGCTATACTGGCCGGTACATAGATTGGGTCAGGCGTCAGGACGAAAACGTTCTGTCCGCCCGAAACATCCGGCGCATTGGCAAGAAAATCGATAGTGATGCCGATGCCGAAACGGCGTTGTGCAACACCCGAGGCAACACCGAAACTGCGCGCCGTAACGGTCGAGAGATTGCCGCCAATTTCGGATAGAAGCGCCCAGCCCCGCTCCCAGCCATAGGCCTGCAACAAGGCTTCCACGATGAGGTGCGTCGTCCCGGAACGCGATGGCGAGGTGATGCCGATATGGCTGGCATAGACCGGCTTCAGCAGATCCTGCCAGCTCTGTGGCGCCGGCAGGGAATATTGCGCGAGATAGGCGGGATTGTAGACGAGACCATAGCCGGAGAGTGCAAAGCCGAGATAGAAGCCGTCGGGATCATTGAGCGGATAGCCGAGAATTTTCGCCGGCGCGCCGGTCTGCCTCGGTTTGATCGCACGCAATGCTCCTTTGCGTTTCAAAAGCTCGAAAGCATCGGTTGCCGAAGCCCAGAAGACGTCCGTCGCGACATCCGATTTGTCGATAATGAACCGGCTGGCGCTGCCGGTATTGCGTTGGACGATCGACAGCCGGATATCGGGATGACGTGCTTCGAAGGCTTTGCGGAATGGCTCGTAGAAGGACGGCGGATAGGAGGTAATGATCGACAATTCTGCCGCTGCGGCACCGCGAAACGCGCACAATAGCCCCAGGACAAGCAGTAGAATTATTCTAGCGCCGGATCGAATCTTGAAACCCCTCCAAACGATTACCCTTCCACTGGATTATCTCGGGGTGAAAGACAACACCCGTCATCGCCCGGGCATCAATATTCCACACCGGCCTCATACTAGCATTGAAAAGGCGGCAAGCGATCTTTCTGTTCCAGAGGAGTTGCCGCCAGCTATTCCGGGAGAACCAGTGTATCGCGGCAAGCTAACGGCAGGCCAAAAATCGTGACCTTAACGCGGCACGGAACACGATATCCGAACGAAAGATATGTGATGCGTGCTGGGCGAACTTGGGGGCGACCTCGACCTAAAATTATAAGTTTCGAAGGTGACAGCATTTCTACCCAGCGAAGACCGCGAACATCACGGCGGCGTCCCGCGCACGTTCAAGATGACCGGCGAGATTGTGGCACGGCTGAATTAGCGCACCGTCACGCATGTAGACGTGGCAGCTGCCTTCTACCTGCTCGAATCCGGCAGGCCGAATGGAAGCTGGTTGTCGAAATCGATTGAGGACCCGCACCTGCGTTTTCAAAAAGGCGCTACTGAAGTGGCGCCTTTCCCATCACTATAAGCTCACTCTGCCAGATGCTCGAACAGCCGCGCCACCGCCTCCGCGCCGGGATCGATATGCCCTTCGAGTTGTTTCGCATTGATATAGGCGGCTCGTCCGGCCTTGGCCTTGAGCATGGTGGCCGTGAGGTTCGCGCCAGCGCGTGCGGCCGCGGCCGCCGGTTTGAAACCCTTCTCAAGCGCATCGAGCGCCGGCGAAAGTGCGTCCACCATCGTCCGGTCGCCGAGGTGGGCACCGCCGATTTCCTGCATGCGGGCAAGTCCCGCCTTTAGCGAATCGGCCATCGGCAGACCGCTTGAGGCTGCATCACCGGCGGCCGCAAAGAAGATGGCGAGCAGAACACCGGACGATCCGCCCATCGTCTGGCTCAATTCCTGACCGATGGCGCGATAAAGCTGGGTGTGATCCGAGAGCGGCATGCGGTCGATTGCATTGATGAGAGCGCGCGCAGCACCTGCGAGCGTGGATCCCGTGTCGCCGTCACCGGATTTGGCATCCAGTGCGTTCAGATCCTCTTCGGCCGAGATCAATACCCTGCAGCAATTGATCAGGAAGTCGCGCGTCTCCTGATGGTTGGACGGTTGCGGTGTGATCGGTGTCAGTCCGTCCGGCAGCATTTCAATCCGGATGGGTTTGACGGCGGACAAGCCAGGCCAGGCCGCCATCGTAACCGGTGCGCCCAATGCCTTTATGTCCGCCTCGTCGGCTGGATAGAGCGAGATGGAAAAGCCCTGCATGTCGAGCGATGTCATCATCGGCGCCGGTCCGACGACATGGGAAATCCGGTTGCCGATCGACGAAGCAATCAGTTCGTGGGTCAGCACCGACATTTCGAGGGCGGAGGTGCCACCAAGATTATTGATCAGCGCAACATGCGGCCTATCCTCGATGGCCGCGGTCAGTTTGCTGACGACTGCTCCCATCGCCGTTCTGACATCGACAAATGCGATCTGTTCCACACCGGCTTCCCCATGGATACCGAGCCCCAGCTCGGCCATGCCGGCAGGAATACGATCTTCCTTCGGCGAGCCAGGAACAGTGCAGGTATCCAGCGACATGCCGATACTTTTTGCTCCAGTGATCACGCGCCGGGCAGCGGCCGTTACCGTTTCGAGATCGGCGCCTGCCTGCGCAAGCGCGCCCGCGATCTTGTGGACGAAGAGCGTTCCCGCCACGCCGCGCGCCTGCGGCAGGTCGGGCAGAGCAACGTCATCGCCAACGATGACCATGTTGACATTCAGGCCAAAAGCGCGCGCGCGCTCAGCCGCCAATCCGAAGTTCAGCCGGTCGCCGGTATAGTTCTTGACGATCAACAGACATCCAGCCGGACCTGTGACAGCCAGGATGCCGGCGAGAACCGCATCGACACTCGGCGAGGCAAAGACGTCGCCGCACACGGCCGCGGTCAGCATTCCCTTGCCGACGAAACCTGCATGCGCCGGCTCGTGTCCGGAGCCTCCACCGGATACCAGCGCCACCTGCGACTTGTCCCAATCGCCGCGCAGAACCACGCGAATATGCGGATAGCCGTCAAGACGCACCAAAGAGCCGCCGCTGACGGCCAGCAGACCATCGATCGCCTCGGTGACCACGTCTTCTCGCTTGTTGATGAACTGTGCCATATCTGCTCCCTTACCCTAAGCGCATGCCGTCCGCGTCGAAATAGAGCGGCTTGTCCGGCTGGATTTTGACGATGTCTCCGCTCTTCAGCCTGGTATGGGCGTCGGTCACGGTGACGATGTCGTTTTTCTTGAATACCAAATGAAGGCGCGTCTGGTCGCCGAGATGCTCGACCCGTTTGACCAGTGCCTCCTGACCGTCGCCCTGGGTGATATGCTCAGGGCGCAAGCCGATGCTCACCGCTCCCGGCGGCGAGCCAGGGAACGCGTCGGCGGCGAGCACATTGATCCGCGGCTGACCGAGCCTTGTCGCGGTGTAGAGGCTCACCGGCCGCTCATAGATTTCGCGCGGCGAGCCAAACTGCACCAGCCTGCCTTCGTGGAGAACGCCGATATGGGTCGCCATCGTCATCGCCTCGATCTGGTCGTGGGTGACGTAAAGCAAGGTGGCACCCGAATTGGCTTGGATACTCTTGAGTTCGATGCGCAGATCGGCCCGCAGCTTGGCGTCGAGAGAGCTGAGCGGCTCATCCATGAGATAGATTTGCGGATTGCGCACCAGCGCGCGGCCGATCGAGACGCGCTGCATTTCGCCGCCCGAAAGATTGGTCGCCTTGTTGTCGAGCTTGTGAGAAATCTGCAGCATTTCCGCGATCGATTTCACCTTGCGGTCGATATCTGCCTTCGAAGTCTTCAACAGAGGTGATTTCAACGGGAATTCGAGGTTCTGGCGCACGGTCAAATGCGGATAGAGAGAATATTGCTGAAACACCATCGCGACATTGCGCTCGGCGGGCGTACGGTCCCTGACAGAGCGGCCGGCAAAATAGATGTCGCCACTGTCCGGCTTGTCCAGACCCGATACCATGCGCAGCGCCGTGGTTTTCCCCGCGCCGGTCGGCCCCAGGAGAACGACGAAGGAACCGCCGGGGATCGTCAGCGACAGATTGTCGAGCGCCGCGTGGCCGGCAAATTTCTTCGTCACATTTTCAAGAACCACATCAACCATGACGCAAGACCCTCTCATTGGCTTCAGACAGCAGCGCCTGCCCTTTCATATCGTCGAAGATGGTCAGCGTTTGCGGATCGAATTCAAGGCCGATGATCTCGCCCGACGTTACGGACTGCTTCGCAGGCGTGCGTGCCTTGATCTCCCCGTTGGGTGTGGCCATCGTGACGATCTGGGTCGTGCCGAGATATTCCGTGGCGAGCACCCGTCCGCGGTAGGCCGAGGCATCGGAAAAGCGGATGTGCTCCGGCCTGACCCCCAGCGTCAGCTTTCCACTGGCCCCCTGACGGGACAAGGGAACCGTAACCCGGTGTCCGGAAAGCTCGATGGCATTGCTTCCGATACCGATCATGCCGTCAAAATCGAAGAAGTTCATCGCCGGGGAGCCGATGAACTTGGCGACGAATTTGGTGGCTGGCCAATCATAGATGTCCTGCGGCTTGCCGAACTGTTCAACGACGCCGTGGTTCATGACGACGATCTTGTCGCCCATCTGCATCGCTTCAAGCTGATCATGGGTAACGTAAACCGTTGTCGCGCCGATGCGATCGTGAAGGGCGCGCAGCTCCTCGGCCATATGTTCGCGAAATTCCGCATCGAGGGCACCAAGGGGTTCGTCCATGAAAAAAGCCTTCGGCCGGCGCACGATGGCGCGACCAAGCGCAACGCGCTGGCGGTCACCGCCCGACAGCCCGCCGACCGGCCGGTCGAGAATATTCTCGATCTTGAGGATACGCGCCACCTCTTCCACCCGCGTTTTCGCCTCGGCGCGAGACATTCCCTGGCTCAGCAGCGGATAGGAAATGTTCTTGCGCACATTCATATGCGGATAGAGCGCGAACATCTGGAAGACGAAGGCAATATCGCGTTGACTTGCCGGCTTCATGCCGACTTCCTCGCCATCGATATAGATTTCACCGCTGGTCGGCAGTTCCAGGCCCGCCATCATGCGCAACGTCGTCGTCTTGCCGCACCCCGACGGTCCCAGCAACATGAAGAACTCGCCGTCCTCCACGGTGAACGAGGAAGATTGGACAGCGGTGAATGCTCCGAACTCCTTGCGCACATTCTGAATTCTGATCTGTGCCATGGTTACTCCGGAAAATGACTGACGATGATGAACATCACGGTGCCCACCAGGGTGACGATGAAGGACGCGGAGTACAGCGACAGGGCGAATGGTTGCATCAGCATGAACACACCGAGCGCGATGAGGATCGATGCGACCATCTCCCAGGCGCCGCGCCGGAACCCGCGCAATCCCTTTATGAATTCCGTCATTTGCGGACAGCTCCAAATGTGATGCCGCGCAGCAGGTGCTTGCGAAGGACAATCGTGAAAATCATGACGGGCACGAGAAACAGCGTCGCGCCTGCGGCCACTGCTGGCCAATCCTGACCGCCGACACCGATGATGGTTGGAATGAAAGGTGGTGCAGTCTGGGCCGTGCCCGAGGTCAGGAGAACGGCAAAGGCATATTCGTTCCAGGCAAAGATCAGGCAGAAGATTGCCGTCGATGCGATGCCGGTCATGGCCTGCGGCAGGACGACCTTGTAAAACGCCTGGAAGCGCGTGTAGCCGTCGATCAGCGCCGCCTCTTCGTACTCGATCGGAATCTCGTCGATAAACCCCTTGAGAAGCCACACCGCCAGCGACAGGTTGACGGCCGTGTAGAGCAGGATCATGCCGGCATGAGTGTCGTTCAGCCCGAGAGACCGGAACATCAGGAAGATCGGGATGGCGACGGCGATCGGCGGCATCATGCGCGTCGACAGGATGAAGAACAGCAGATCGTCCTTGAGCGGAACCTTGAAGCGCGAGAAGGCATAGGCCGCTGCCGTGCCCAGCACGATGCACAGAACGGTCGAGCCGAAACCGATGATCATCGAATTCGAAAACCGCTCCATGAAGCGCGATGGCCCGGCAATGATGAAGCCATCCTTGCGCACGATGCGGTCATACCAGGTGTTGGGTTCGCCGAGCTCCTTCAAATCCTGTTCCGTCGCCCGGGTGCGGGTGGTGAACAGGTTGACGTAGCCTTCAAGGGTTGGCTGGAAGACGGTCTTGGGCGGATAGGCGATGGCGTCGGATGGCGACTTGAAGCTCGTCGCGATGATCCAGAGGAGTGGAAGGATCGTGATCA
This sequence comes from Hyphomicrobiales bacterium, assembly GCA_900472175.1. Lineage (GTDB taxonomy): Bacteria > Pseudomonadota > Alphaproteobacteria > Rhizobiales > Rhizobiaceae > Pararhizobium. Next base: position 123,681 of record UCHD01000014.1, read on the forward strand.
GGGCGTAGACGACGACAAGCGTTCCGGCAGCCCATTTTTGACGAACGGAAGGTTCTGTAACGGAATAGCTGCTCATCTTTGCTTCACCTTGTTCAGGGCTTTGACGTAGATTGACGCGAGGCCGAAGACTGTCACGAAAAGGATGACCGCGTAGGCCGACGCATATCCAGTGCGCCACTTTTCGAAGGCTTCCCGCTTGAGGTTGATGGACGTCAGTTCCGTGATCGACCCCGGCCCTCCCCCCGTCAGCTGAACCACGAGGTCGAACATCTTGAAGTTCTCGATGCCCCGGAAGAGAACTGCGAGCATCAGGAACGGCAGCACCATCGGAATGGTGATCGTCCAGAACTGCCGCCATTTGCTGGCGCGGTCGCACTCGGCCGCCTCGTAGATGCTGCTGGGGATGGAACGCAGGCCCGCCAGGCAGATCAGCATGACGAACGGCGTCCACATCCAGGTATCGACAATGACAATCGCCCAAGGGGCGAGCGAGACGTCGCCGATCATCGAAAACGCGGAAGGGTCCGTACCAGTGAGATAACCGACCGCGTAATTGAACAGGCCGATTTGCGGCTGATAGAGGAATGTCCAGAAATTGCCGACCACCGCGGGGCTCAACATCATCGGCAGGACGATGACCGTCGTCCACAGGTCGTTGCCGCGAAATTTCTTGTTGATCAGATAGGCCAGCGCGAAGCCGATCAGCACCTGCAGGACGATGGTCCAGATCAGGAAATGTGCCGTCGCCTGCATCGTCTGCCAGATATCCCCGTCCGTGAGGACGCTGATGTAATTTTTCAGTCCGACGAACTGAACCTCGGCATTGGGACGATTGACCCGGAAATTGGTAAAGCTCAGCCGCACTGTCCATATCAAGGGAAAGATGTTGACGGCGAGCAGCAGGAAGATTGATGGCGCCACGAACAGCCAGGCGATCGCTCTATCGGAGAGCCCTTGGCTGCGTTTGGACACGACAGGCGACGTTTCGCCCACGGCCCGGTCGGCCGATGAATCGAGCATGGTATTCCCCTAAATCAGAAGCAGCATAGTTCGCAGGACCGGCCGGCAACCAGCCGGTCCTGCACAGACACCCGGAACCGCGGGGAGGTCACGCGGTCAGCGTCTAGTACTTGCCTTCATCTTCGAAGATCGTCTTCCAGTCATCGACAAGACCATCAAGCGCTTCCTTGGCCGTGCCCTGCCCGGCGATGACGTAATTGTGGAAGCGTTTCTGCGACGCCTGCAGCAGCGAGGCATAGGACGGCTCGGCCCAGAAGTCCTTCACGATTGCCATGGAATCAAGGAAGGTCTGGGCATAGGGCTGGCTTTTGGCAAAACCCGGATCCTCGACCACCGCGCGCAGCGCCGAATACCCACCCAGCTGCCACCACTTGGCCTGTACGTCAGGCTGGGCGAACCACTTGATGTATTCAAGGGCTGCATCCTGCTTTTCGGAAACAGCAACCACCGAGATGCCCTGTCCGCCAAGCTGAGCGAACTGCTTGCCATCCGGCCCTGCCGGGTTGGGGAAGTAGCCGGACTTGTCGCCACCGACATTGGGGTCGGCATTGATACCAGGCCAGGTGAAGGCAAAGTTCATCTGCAGCGCCACCTGGCCGGATTTGTAGGCGTCGATGTTCTCCGACATATAGGCGTCGGATGATCCGGGAGGAGCGCAGCAATTGTACAGCTCCTTGTAGAACTCCAGACCCTTTACCGATTTGTCGGAATTGACATATCCGTCGAGTTCGTAGGGCTTGTCCGGGTTCTGGTATTCGAAGCCGTAGCTGTAGAGCACGTCCATTGCGCCCATGGTGATGCCTTCGGAGCCGCGTTCGGTATAGATCGCGGCGCCATACACGGTCTTTCCGTCAATCATGCGGCCCTGGAAGAATTCCGCGATGTGCTTCAGCTCTTCGAAGGTTTTCGGAACAGCAAGATCGTGGCCATATTTCTGCTTGAACTCGGCCTGCAGCTCGGGCCGCGAGAACCAGTCCTTGCGGTAGCTCCAGCCGACGACATCGCCGAAAGCGGGAAGCGCCCAGTAGTTCGGCGTTCCCTTGGGCCATTCGGAATAGCCCGTGACGGTTGCCGGAATGAAGTCGCCCATCTTGATGCCTTCTTTGTCAAAGAAGGCATTGAGCTTCACATACTGGCCATTTTCTGCCGCGCCGCCGATCCACTGACTGTCACCGATCATCAGATCGCACAGCTTGCCGCCGGAATTCAGCTCGTTGAGCATGCGGTCTGCGAAGTTTGGCCAGGGAACGAATTCGAAGCTCATTTTATGGCCGGACTTGGCCTCAAAATCCTTGCTGAGCGCTACCAGCGCATTGGCCGGATCCCAGGCAGCCCAGCACAAGGTCAAGTCTTCCGCCTGAGCCGATGTTGCCGCTCCCAGCGACATCAGTCCGGTCACGACGCCGGCCGCTAATGCCGATTTCAGATATGAACGTGGCATGAAATCTCCTCCCTAGTGACACTCCGACCTCCATCGGCACGTGTCTGAACGCTCTTGGCGAGCACAACCAAGGCCAGCCCAGCGGACAAGCCCTCCCTCCAACACCCGGCTTCGCAGTCTGTCGACCGCCTTCGCCGCCGTCGTTGGCATGGTATAACTGAGGTGCGCACCTCAATGCAAGATGATTTTGAGGTGCGCACTTCAATTTCTTGCTTTTTTGCGCAGACTGATGGAAAACAGGATCGGGCCAATGCGTAAGAACGGAAGACTATAGATGATACGACCCACCGCGAAGGATCTGGCCGAAGCCGCCGGCGTCAGCCTGGCAACGGTCGACCGGGTACTGAACGACAGGCCGAATGTCAGCGCCCGGGCGTCACGCAGGGTTCATGAGGCCATTGAAAAAATTGGCTTTGTCCGCAATCTCGCCGCAGTGGCTCTTGCCCGCAACAAAATCTACCGGTTCCGCTTCGTCCTGCCGAGCAAGGGAGATCAATATCTTCAGGAACTGCTTCAACGTGTCGCCGAAGCAAGCCGGACACTCAAATCCGACCTGACGGAAATTACCGTCGATCAGATTGCGACCGACGACCCCTATCAACTCTCACGCCATCTGGCGGCGATCGAAACCGAAGACGTGGATGGCGTTGCCGTCATGGCGCCGGAATCGCCACAGGTGCGCGATGCGCTCGGCCGCCTGATGACACGCGGCATTCATCTTGTCCAGTTTCTATCCGGCCAGGAAAAATTGAAGACCGCTGATTTTGTCGGCGTCGACAATTTCGCCGCCGGGGCAACCGCCGGCAGGATCATCGGCCGCTTCCTCGGCAACGAACCCGGCAAGATCATGATTGTCGCCGAAACCATGGTGGCACGCGACAGTATCGAACGCCGCCGCGGCTTCGACAGCATCATCAACGAACAGTTCCCGCACCTGCGTGCCTTGCCATCGCTTGAGACCTATGGGGACCAGAGCCGGGCAGCCGCAATCATACAAAATGTCGTTGAACGCCATCACGATATCCGGGCGGCCTATGTCCTCAGCCCGGAAAGCCGGATCCCGGTTTCAGCGATCTCGCAGCACGCTGACCTGCAGAAAGTGACTGTTGTCGTCCACGAACGCACACCGTTCAGCGAGGAAGCCCTGCGCACGGGCCGTATCGATGCCATCATCGCGCAGGACCCCGGCCACGCCGTCCGCAGCGCTGTCCGCATCATGCGCGCCCACGCTGATCTGCGCGACCCGATCGCAGCCCAGGAAAAGATCAGGATCGAGGTTCTGCTGAAGGAAAACCTTTAAGCCGGGTTCATCGAACTCCTGCATCTTCAGCAACCAAGATAACTGCAGAAATGCGACGCCCCACTTTCAACACCGTCTCAAGAAGCGTGTTGCCCAATCGGCGCCCGCCGTCCTTCGGTGCGCTCAACCAAACCCTATACCTCGCGCCACTCAATCGAGGCGTGGAAAGGATGGCTTTATCCTCGGCGTGACGCTCATCGTCTCGGATGGATCGCGTACCGTCATGCCGTGCGCTTGCGGACCGCCTTTGGCGTAATTTACAGTCAGCGTCGCAGCTTGATGCCTTCGAACGCCAAACTGCTGTCGTCACTGGGGTTGCGGGAGATCCGTGCACCAACGCCCTACTGAAGGCTTCCGAAGCACTACGTCAGACGGCGGCGAGCTTTTTCATTGCTGAGGGGCGGAGTGGACCAATATTCAAGATAGTGATGTCTTCGCAACCTCTGCGGTGAATGGCAGGCTGATGTATCCTTCCATCACAGCGCAGTAGCGCTTTGCCAAATCACATATATGCTGACCGTGAAAATGACCCAACGGAAAATCACGGCGAGTGCGTTGCGATGGCTGGCAAGACGGCCGGCGACAATCGTCCCGACGATCCCCCCGCCCATGCCCCCGGCGATAAAGTATCCGGCCATCAGCCAGTCGATATAACCCGACAGGGCGTAGTTCACCGCTGTCGTCAGCCCGAATGTGCCGACGGCGAACAGGGATGTGCCGACCGCGTTGATGAGAGGCATTCGGGTCGATAGCAGCAGCCCAGGTACAATCAGAAACCCGCCTCCGATGCCAAAGAACCCGGAACCGAACCCCGTTGCCAGCGCGACGGCACCGGTTTTGCCCTGCGTTTGTATTGTCAGCGAACGAGCGGTGATGTCCGATTGGTTCTGGACGTTGCGCATTGCAAAGCTGACGAACATCATCAACAGGCCGAAGGCGAACAGCAGGCTCTGGCCGTTCACGAATTTACCGAGGCTGGAACCGAGATAGGCACCGAGGGCACCGGCGAGTGCAAAGATCAACGCGCAGCGCCACCAGACATGGCCCTTGATCGCGTGGCCAATCAGATTGAGATAGGCGTTGACCGAGACGCAAAGCGCCCCGGTTCCGATCGCCGTATGAACATCGCGGATGCCAACCACATAGACGAGGAGTGGCGTCGCTAATATCGACCCGCCGCCGCCGATCAGGCCCAGAACGCAGCCGATCAGCGATCCGGAAGCGATTGCGAGCAGGACCTGGTGGAGCGAACCGTCCAAGTGGTCAAGCTCCCCATACCGCCCCGGGAAGGGCATCGAGCGGAACCTTCAGGTAACGCCGGCCGTTTTCTTCGCAGGCAGGCAATTCTCCGCCGGAAATATTGATCTGCAACGCATGCAGTATGAGCTTAGGCATTGGCAAGGTTGCATCACGCGCCTCGCGCAATCCGACAAAGTCCGGCATGGACCGGCCTGCGATATGGGGATTGCTAGCCTTCTGCTCGGCGATAGAGCTTTCCCAAAGCGCCTCACGCCCGCCTGGCCGATAGTCATGGCCCGTGAACAACCGGGTTTCCTCGGGCAGGTTCAGGATATCGTTGATCGATTTCCAAAGATCGGTGGCGTTGCCGCCGGGGAAATCCGCGCGCGCGGAACCGCTATCGGGCATGAAGAGCGTGTCGTGGATGAAGGCGGCGTCGCCAATCAGATAAGTGATCGAGGCCAGCGTATGCCCCGGCGAATGCATCACTCGAGCGTCGAGATCACCGATCTTGAAGGTTTCGGCGTCGGCAAACAGACGATCCCATTGCGAGCCGTCGCAGGCGAAATCCGGCCAGTTGTAGATCTGCGCCCAGATTTTCTGCACGTCCCTGACATGCTCGCCGATCGCAGTGGGGGCACCGGTCTTGGCTTTCAGGTATCGCGCTGCGGAAAAATGATCCGCATGCGGATGGGTATCGAGGATCCACACGACCTGAAGGCCGTGGCTACGAACGTGGTCGAGGATGGCGTTGGCGTTGACGGTGGCCGTCGAGCCCGACTTCTCGTCGAAATCGAGAACGGGATCGATGATGGCGCACTGGCGGGTATTCGGACAGGCGACGACATATTGAATGCTGCCGGTACGGGCATCGTAGAAGCCCTTGACCTCAGGCTGCAGCATGAACGGCACCTTTCCTGACTTCTGCTCGTGGAGAGAAGATCGCCCGGCCAGGATCGACATCGTAGTCGGCCTCGAAATCCGCAGCATCCATGGCGATCTGCGCGACCGAATCGAGAATGAACTGCACCTTGTCGTCTGGCAGCAGAACGCTGAAGTTCAGCCGAATGAACCCCGGCTTTTCGATTTCATCACCGGACAGGATGGCCTGACGGATAGTCTCGGACTGTTCGCCGTCGATCGACAGCAGCCGATGCACGTAAGGGCCGGCACAGGCACAGCCGCCGCGGGCCTGGATGCCGAACCGGTCGCTCAGCATGCGGGTCACCAGTTGCTGGTGGACATGGCCCCCCTTGCCGTTCTTCACACGGAACGAAAAGATCGGCAGCCGATCCGGCTCCACGAGACCGAGAATTTCCAGTTGCGGCAGGCCTTTCCAGGCATCGAACGCGCGCTTCGCCAATTCGCGGTTGCGCGCGGTCATGGCTTCGGCACCGATTGCCTCCTTGACGATGAAGGCAAGTGCTGCGCGGATATCGCCGACGACATTTGGCGTGCCTGCCTCTTCGCGGGATTCAACGCTGTCGGAATAATCATGCGTCTGTGGCGAGACGAACTTGACCGTTCCACCGCCCGGCCACGAGGGTTTGTCAGTTGCCAGGCTGTCGCGGCGAAGGATCAGGATGCCCGAGGCACCTGGGCCGCCGATGAACTTGTGCGGCGATACAACGATCGCATCGATGTCGGCGCCGGGTGCCGGCGTCATGGAAATCGGCAGGTAGGGACCAGCGCCGGCATAGTCCCAGATCATCCTGGCACCCGCAGCCTTGACCATCGCAGTGATCGCCGCGACGTCACTGATGATGCCAGTGATGTTGGAAGCCGCAGACAGGCTGCAAATGGTCAGATCCGCGCCTTTGTCCTCAAGCGCAGCCTTTAGAAGCGACAGATCAGGACCGCCCTGCGGATGCTCGGCGATTTCGACGATCTCCGCGCCGCTTTCGCGCCAGGGCAGGATGTTCGAGTGGTGTTCGTAAGGGCCGATAATGACGCGGACATGTTTGCCAGCCGCAACCGTCGCGGTGACACCGAACAGTTTGACTAGGCGGTTGATACCCGCGGTCGCGCCGGAGCCGGTAAAGATCACCGCATGCTGATCCGTAGAACCACAGAGTTCACCGATCAGCGCGCGTGCTTGCCGACGCATACGGGTCATGAAGCCACCGCAATAGGACGCTTCCGTATGGCTATTGGCATAATAGGGGAGCACTTCCTCAAGCACGAAGCTCTCGATCTGGTGAAGCGCTCGACCCGATGCGACATAGTCGGCATAGACCAGCGGCTTGTCACCATAGGGGCCGGAAACCCTCGCCTTCGAGCCAACCAGACCATCGCGCAGCTCGGTAATAACGCCCGCAACATTCAGGCTTTGACGGAACCTCATCAGAGGAGAGCTCTGTTTCGGCGCGGGTCGAGCAAGGTCCACGGTAATCTCCTGACATCAATCTGTTGACGCAGATCGTATCCTGCTCCAGGATCAAATAAGTCACCTATTTTTTGCTAATTTTACGAAAGGGCGTGTCATATGAGCGGTGAATCATTCAAAATAGATGATTTTGATATGAAGATTTTGTCCGCCATGCAAAGCAATGCCAGCCTGTCGCAGCGTGACCTCGCCGACAAGGTCGGTATGTCCCAAAATGCGTGCTGGCGCCGCCTGCAGCGCCTTCATACGTCAGGTCTCATTCGCGGCACGCATAGTGAGATTGATCTGAAGGCTCTCGGGCTCGACCTGACCGTTTTTGTGATGATCCGCACCCGCCACCATTCAAAGGAATGGATCGATGGTTTTCGCGCCCATGTCGAACGCCTGCCTGAGGTGATAGACTTCTACCGGATCGGCGGCGACTGGGATTACCTGATCAAGGTCGTGACCCGCGGCATGTCGGGATATGACGCTTTTTACCAGAAACTCATCACGAACTTCGATCTTGCCACTGTCACCGGCTTCTTTTCGATGGAAGCGATCATCAACAATCGCCCGGCCGATTTGGGCCGGCTTCGTTGAAGTTGTCTGTCCTATGGCGTGATCCATATCGGTTTCCCGAGGGACTGCCCGGAAAGTTGTGATTCCCCTTGAGTGAAGGGAGGTCGCTATGGGCAAGCCACATCCGATTGCGTTGCGTGAGCGTGCAATATCGTTTGTTGATGAAGGTCATGGCCATCGGAAGGTTGCCCGGCATTTTCGGGTCTCGCCGCGTTTCGTGAACGATCTGGTGATCCTCAAACGCGAGACAGGTTCGCTTGTCCCGCGCCGGCAGAGGCATGTTGGTGGCGGCAAGCTTTCGACGCATCACGGCTGGGTCAGCGAGCGGCTGGCGCAGACAGAGGTGGCTCGGTTTGTCTGGACAGATTCGGGCGTTTTGCTAAGTGGA
>UCHD01000035.1 GCA_900472175.1 Hyphomicrobiales bacterium
CATGGGATCTAAAGCCGAAGAGGCAAGCAATCCGCGCCCGCAGGCCCTGCGCTAGATTGAAAGCTCCAGGCCTACGCGCGCTGACCCTATGCAACCAGAGGCAGGGGTCCCTCTTGGGAGCCGATACGGGGTCCCGTTACCAAGCCGATTGACAGCCAGAGCGTCGTACGATTAAGATGGCGCGTATCCGGCCGCGGTGAAAAGTTCAACCATTCCGCTCGATGGAAGAGGTTACAGAATGACCCGAGCGCCTTTCTGAGGTCGAAGGTTCTGGCCTGTGCGGCTCTCAGGTGCCCTTTGATCTTTGAGAATGCCATCTCGATGGAATTGAGATCGGGGCTTTTGGGCGGCAGGAAGAGGAACCGTGCGCTGCGTGGACGGGCCAGGTTGTCGAGGATGACGACATCGCCGCGTGGCAGGATGGGCGAGCTGGGTCTCGATATAGGTGTCGAACGCGGCGCGGTTCATCAGGCGGTCGACGATCACGGCGCGGTCAGCCCGAAGCATCGAAGCCCGGCGATGAAGGTATGCGTTCCCCAATGGCCAAACGGCGCATCCATGCGCAATTGGTCGCCGCACGGGCAGCTGCCGCGCAGCCGGACCATCTTCGTATTCACCCACGTTTCGTCAATAAACAAGCCGATGCTGCTCCGGCCGCATGCGTGGCTGACACTTTGTGATCCACACTTCATGAGAAAGCCGCAGCGTCGCGCGTGCGCCTTCCGACCCCATCAGGGCTTTTTTTTATATGTGAACCCTTCCGCCACAAGGCCCCGTAGCAAGGATGGTGGCGCAACACGAATTCCATACGTCCCATCAAGCTTGTCAGCCAGTTCCGGCATGGTGATGTCGGGTCTGATCTCGAGTGGACGACGCTCTAGCGAACGAGAAAGGTCGTCAAGCAAAAAGAGGCGGGGCAAACCCCGCGTCTTCTAGAATGTATGAAAATTGATCAACGCGGTGCGAGCTTTTCAAGATCGCCGAGCCTTTTCATAGCAGCCTGCTGTTGTAACCAACCGTAGTTGATGCCGCTGGCGTTGAGCGCACTCCCTGTCTGGAACGGATACTGGTCGAAATCCTGGAAAAACTCCTTGATCTTGCCCTGAATTGGAACCAGAAGCCAAATGTTCCGCGCGAAGAAATCGAGCGCCCCACCGGCTTCGTCCAAGGCCCGCTCATAGGGGTCCATGCGCAGATTGCTGATCATAGCCCAGCCGGGGACCTCGCGGGTTGCCGTCGCGATATTGCCATGGCTTTGTGTCGCAAAAGCCACTTTCCAATCGTTCCAGCGGATGGCATTGAGGTTTCCGCCCTGGTCAAAGTAGTAGACGGATTCCCGCGGCGGCTTCTCTGCCTCACCTTTCAGCAGTGGTGTGAGATCGAAGCCGTCGAGATGAACCTTGAAGTTTTTGGTACCCGCCTGATAGCCGGTCTTCATTGCTTCCTTGATATCCGGAATGCCCGCTGCGGTCGCAAAGGTCGGCAGCCAATCCATCAGCGTGACAGGTTCGTTGATCTGCGTGCCCGGCTTTACCACGCCCGGCCAGCGCACCATCATGGGAATGCGGAACCCGCCTTCCCATGTCGTGCCCTTTTCACCGTGGAACATCGTCATGGCGCCATCTGGCCACAGCGCGAGTTCTGCGCCGTTGTCGGTGGTGTAAAGCACGATGGTGTTCTCGGTGATGCCGAGATCGTCGAGTTGTTGGAGGAGCTGTCCGACGTGACCGTCATGCTCGACCATCCCATCTGCGTGAATGCCCATGCCGGTCTTGCCAATCGAATCTGGCTTCAAGTGGGTGAAGACATGCATGCGGGTCGAGTTGAACCAGCAAAAGAACGGCGCGTCGCCCTTCGCCTTACGTTCAATGAAGTCCTTGGCAGCTGCCAGGAATTCCTCGTCAATCGTCTCCATGCGCTTGGTGTTGAGCGCCCCCGTATCTTCTATCTTGCCATCTGCGCTGGACTTAATGACGCCGCGCGGGCCGTATTGTTTCGCAAATTCCGGATCTTTCGGGTAGAAATAGCCCTCGGGTTCCTCCTCCGCATTCAGATGGTAGAGGTTGCCGAAGAACTCGTCGAAGCCGTGGTTGGTCGGGAGGTGTTCGTCGCGGTCGCCGAGATGGTTCTTGCCGAATTGACCGGTGGCATAACCCTTCGATTTCATCACGTCGGCAATCGTCGGCATCCAGTCCTGAATACCGTGCGGATCGCCTGGCATGCCGATTGTCAGCAGCCCGGTGCGGAACGGCTCCTGACCAAGAATGAACGAAGCGCGCCCGGCCGTGCAGCTTTGCTGGCCATAGCTGTCGGTGAAGATCGCGCCTTCGGCGGCGATGCGGTCGATATTCGGCGTGCGGTAGCCCATGAGGCCCATCGTGTAGGCGCTAATCTGCGGAATACCAATATCGTCACCGAAGATGACGAGAACGTTCGGCGGTTTGGATGATCCCGCTGCGGTTGTGGCCGTCTGGGCTTGTGCTGTAGTGGCGACTGTGCCGCTTGCCGCCGCCGCAGCAGCTAGCATTGTTCCGCCCAACAGGAGATCGCGGCGGTTGATGCTCATTGGCTTCTCTGTTCCGCTGTCCGGAAAACTCATGATCGTCTCCTCATCAAATGAAGTCTAAAAAGTCCGAATTCTTGAAAGGCAATTTGCGTGGAATTGTGAAAACTGCCTGCAGGAAAGGTGGCGTTGCTTCTTAAACGGTTCGCTGGCTCTACAAGATCATTGTTGGATCCGATCGCCGTTTAATAAGGGAGCGGATCGTTAAACGTCGGCGCTTTGCGACAGTAGCTCTCTGGGCAGCATTCACAGTGCGATCCCGTCCAGATGAGGTGTAGCCGCCCGACTATCCCCCGATCTGCGAGTTTGGCTAGGTGCGAACATGTACGAACATGTTCCTAGAGTCTGCAGCCCTTGGTTTTCGTTAGACGCGAATCTATTCTCCTACGAGGATGGCTTAGGTTTTTCGCTTTGTTGTTTTGCTTCCCTTCGTCGCCGGTCAACCAGCCTCCGGAACCAGCTTCAGCAAGTCAGAATCGACCAAGTTTATTTAAACCTGGCGTAGATGCCTAACTCCGCATTCGTTTTTAAATGTGCCGGAATGTATGTGAATCCAGATTCTTTCCGGGGCCGATGCCCTGCATTACTGAAATGAAAAACGCTATACCGCGCTGATCTTTGGCGGCTTCCAGGAGCCATCAAGGATGGGTTCTTTGCCCCAGTAAGCACGAATATAAAGCGAGAAACTTCCGTCAGGTGCTGGAATCCAGTTGGTCTCCTTGTCACCACCCGGTGATTTCGCGCCTGCATACAGCGTCAGCGACCCGTCACTGTTGCGCTTCAGGTTCTTGTTTTTCGTGCCGAGCGAATATCGCTTCAGGTCGTTGGCGTGGAAGAGATGCTTGTCGTTGTATAGCGTCAGCGACCAGAAACCATCTACGGGAGGCTCCTGACCCGCCGCGAACGTGATCGCGTAGTTCCCCTTGCCAGTCAGCTCTTTGCCGGTTTCGTCAAAGTCCGTGTAGAAATACTGGGTTTCTGTCGGCCTGTTGTCGAACATATTCGATTTCGACGTTCCGGTACGGTTGAAATAATCGAGGCCGAACTGTGCATTGTTGGTCGAGCGGTTCCATCCATTGCCTGCGGGGCGGCCGTTGTGTTTCCACTCAAAGAACGGGCCGATGACATTTTTTTCTGTCTCGACTGCTGTCTCGACCAGAAGCTTCTTGATTTCCGGGTCCTTCTCCGCCGCATCGAGCAGCAAGCGGAACTGGCCGTACATCGCTTCCTCGCCGGGCAAGGGATCGGCTGTCGCCAGGACGTCGGGAAACTGGTCGAAGAATTTTTCGGGGATCACCCATTTCGTCTCGCCGCCCCCCTCGTCCGGGTCGGTCGACTTCGGAACGGGGATGTCCTTGGCGGTCGCCCAGTCGATTGTCTTCATCTCGCCGGTGAAATCCTTGAGGGGATAGAAGACAACCTGGTTGATCGACGCCTGGATCGCCTTCTTGTCTTCCGGCGTGTCGTCTTGAAAGATGCGCGGGATGGCGTTGGCAAGCGCGGTCGGGGATCGGATCACCTCGGTGATCCCATTCGGCTTGAGGCCGTTCCACCTCGGGCCGACCAGCAGATAGAAGCCTGGCTTGGTTCCATAAGGCTTGCCCAGATTGCCGAACTGGTCGGTGCGGGCATCATATAGGGCATAGACCCAGAAGCGGTCGCCGAAATCCGGCACCTGGGCGACAACCGGCTCTTCGTCGAGCGAAAAGAACCCCAGGCCATAGACGACGTCCTGGTTGGGGCAAGTGACGAAGGTCTCCGACGGTTCGATGTAGTCATGCAGCATGCCGATCTGGCCGCGCGGCGCGGCAGGCAGAATGCCGCCGAGCAGTCCAGGATAGGGCGCTTGCGTGATCTTGGCGTTGCGGTTCAGCATGTTGACGATTGGCCATCCCCAGACGTAGGCGAGTTGGGCAATTGTCCTGGCGTAACCGGGGTGCATCGTGACGCCGGTAGCGGGCATGGTGAGTTCGGCCGCAACAGCGCTTGTCTCCGCCTGAACGGCACCTGCCGTCGCGATAATGGGCGCTGCCGCCAATACAGCCGGGACGCCTGCTCTTGCGCCGAAAGTGGCCAAGGCTGCGGCCCCGAAACTTCCCTTCATTGCGTCACGGCGGGTGACTTCCTGATGACTTTGTATTGTCTTGCTCACAATTCATTCCTTTCACTGCGTTCAAACATTGGCAAATACGCGGTTGTCAGTTCAGCTTGACGACATCGTCCGGTTTCCAGGTCTGATCGAAGAATTCGACGCCCGTTCCATAGAGGCGTAGCGCGGCCAGGAAGTTGCGACCCTCAACTGTCTGAATCCAGTTGGATTCCGGCGCTTGTGCGGGTTTGGTCGGTCCGAAGAAGAGGTCGACCGACCCGTCGTCGTTGGTCTTCACCTTGTTGAAGCCATTGATCGACGGCATCAGTTGCTCTGCCGACGTCATGGTGCCATCGATAACGTTGTAGGCCGTCACCGCCCAGAAGAGTGCAGCCGGTGGATGCGGCGGCAGGTGAAGCTTGTAGGACTTGGAGCCTTCGAGAAAATTGCCGTCGGCGTCGCGGGCCGTGAAAGGATATTTCGATCCAGCATCAATCGTGCGCATGACCATTGCTGGTGCCGAGGAATAGGCGAACTGAAAGTAGGAGGCACGCTGGATAATATCGAGGTAGCTTGCCTGCATCCAGTCGGCGGTGGCCGCCGCCCAGGTATTCTCGTACTGTCGGTCCTTGTAATAGAGGTTGCGCTTGTCTGGACGCCCGAGTTGTCGGCCTGCCAGGATCATCTTAGGTGTGGTCTCTACAGCCTTCTGGAGAGCCGCACTTTGTTTGTCGGTTGGTTCAAATGGCTCTCCCTTGACGATGCCAATGGAAGCCAGCACGCCTCGGGTCACAGGGTCAATGGAAGCGACAGGCTCATAATCGACGAACTCCTTGAGCTTCGTCCAGTACGAACTCCCGGTCGGATACATCATGTTGATCGACTTCCCGCTGCCATTAGGAAACTCCATCGGCTTGACATCCTTCTCGGGTGTCCAAAGCGGGTAGATACGGGTCCGTTCTGCTTTAGTCACTGCAGGTACTGGATCAGGACCGCTGTCGCCTTTGCTCATTACGGTGCGGAAGAAAAGGAACACGTTATTTGTGGGGGATTTGAAGGCAAAGTACCCCTTTGGTATCTCACCATCATAATCAGGCGGTAACAGCAGATAGAGACCGCCCTGTGCCCTGTCCGGACCAATAGCACCCACATCGGTTATGGTCCGCTGATAGAAGTCGGTGAACATGCCGATGACGTTCGAAGGCGCGGCAACGACAAGCGGGCCATCCTTCTTCAAATCGAGATAGCTCATCGAGTAGATGACGTCGGCATTGGGGGTCGGCACCCAAGCCCGGCTGTCCATGCGATCCTTCCAGATCGGCAATACGTTATAGCCGCCGCCGAAGGCCGCTTCGGAGCCATCCCGCATGCCGATGACGTTCAGGATCGGTATCGTCAGGACATAGGCCTGGACAGCATTCTGATAGAAGAATTGGTCTCGAAGGGACTCGGCCTCCTGCTGCGGCAGCCAGTTGCCCTTATTGATCTGCTCCATCAGAGGAGAAAGTTTGTTGCTGTTTTCCTGCGCGGTCGCAGGACCTGCGGTCGAGAGCATGGCTGCCAGCGATGTCGATACAAGCAGTGCGCGAGTGATGGTGATGAGACGATTCACGACTATTCTCCTTGAAATATCCTGCCTAGCTAAGATGCGCCTGTTCCGTTCCCTGAAGAGTCACATTGCCAATTAAGTCGGCGGCTTCATTTCCATAATTTGCGGCAACCGTAAGACACCGCTCAAGACTTCATCGCTCCCTCGGGGGCGATGAAGTCAATCAGTCAAGCTGGAGCTTTGGGGTCTGGTATGTGCCGTCGACGACTGAATTGCCCGGCATGTAGACGCGGAAGGCAGTCCAGAAGGGGGCCGTTGGGATGATCAATTCGTTGGTGTGACCATTCTTCCCGAATTCGCTCTCGGGTACATAGTAGATGTCGAAGGACTTGCCGTCGGGGTTGAGCTTGAGATCGGTGTTGCTGATTGTCGAACCCTCGTCGGTCTTCAAGTATTGATCATCGCCGTAGACCGTAACCGAGTAGAAGCCAAGCTTGGGATCGACCAGCTCTGGGACGTTGTAGGTCGCCTTATAGGATTTTCCCATCTGAACGTCGTGCTTGTCTGTGAGATAGACGGCATCTTTGTCAGGGAGCAAACCAGTGGCAATGGCAACACCCCGGTTCCTCGCTTCCAGCGAGACCGGATGCTCCACGGTGCCCATCGTTCCTTTCACGCCCTCCTTTTGAGCCTCGGCAACATAACCTTCACGCACTTTCACGAAGGATGGCATATCCCAGTTGGTCACCTCAAAGCCTTTAGGCTGGTAGCCATTCAGATACTCGATCTTCAATTCGTCCTGGTACTGGTTGACCTTCTTAACGTCTTCCGGGTCTTTGTCGTTGATCTGCATGCGGACGTTCGCATAGAAAAAGTCAGTGGTCTTCGACGCAGGGATGACATAGCGACCGGGGCCGTAGAATACCTTATATGTCACATGATCGTGGTTCATGATGTGGAGCGACATGTATCGCCCGTCATTCTCCGGCAGTGTGATGGCAACGTCTCCGCCGCCGTCGAGGACCGCGAAGGAGTAGACGGTATCCCGGTTCATCAGCGGCGCGGGCTGCTCGGATAGCGCCATCGTCTTGCGATGGTGGTGCCAGGTATTTTTGCCACCCTGTTCGACTTCTTTTTGCATCGCAAAGTCCGTCATCGCGCGTGCGAAGTTCTGTTCGGTGACGATGACCGGGTTTTCCTGCGCGACAACCACACCGGAAACCAGCGCGTACGATAGGAAGAAGGTGGTCAGGTAGTGCTTGGCCTTCATGGGATGATCCCTTTCCGTTCGATTACCTTTCCGCGCTGGAAAGCGCGGTAGTTGCGTGTTCAGCGTACTTTAGACGGTAGAGCGCCATGGCCATGGGGGAAGTACTAACGGTAACAAACGCGTAAATTTACAAAGACAACGCGACGGTCTTGCTACCTTGGGAACCTTCGGCAAGTTATCGCGTCGGTAGGGAGCGCTAACGGCGACATCGTGTGCCGCCGTTAGCGAGTTGCGCTACTTCAGTTCAATCTGGACCTGTTGGAGGTCGCCGTTGAACGTGAATGGTGGCTTGTATTCCGGTGTGACAGGCTGGCCGGTGTCCGCTCCGATGCCAAAGGTATCGATGCCAAAGCGGCCAGCGACGGTTTTCTCGATTTTGCCTTCGGCAACTTTCTTGTCGTTCACGAAGATTGTTGCCGACGCGGCCTTGCCCATTTCCTTGCCGCCTTCGTAGTCGAAATCGAGGCGAATGACGGCGTCACCCTTTGGCAGAGCGTCGTCGGATTTGACGACGTAGTGGTCTTCAAACCAGTTGTAATCGAACACCGGCTTACCGTCCTTGATGTACAAGGCCATGCCTGCCGCTATGCCGCCAAACGCCATGATCGCCCCCTCGGTGCCAGCACCCTCGGTATTCACCCTGGCCGTAAGTGACCATGATCGGTTCTTCATCTGCGGGGCAGCCGTCTCCGCGAGCCGGGTTGCCCCCGAATAGAAAGTGAACGTCGTGGCCTTGTCATCGTGGCCCGGTGCGCTTGGTTTCGGGATGGCCAATCTTGCCGAGCCACGGTCGTCAAGCGGATAGACGTGATATTGGCGGGCCACTTCGTCGAAACGCGCTTTCATCTCGGAGAGCTTTTCCGGCATGTCCTTGGCAAGATCATTCGCCTCAGAGAAGTCCTTGTCGAGATTATAAAGTTCCCAGCGATCTTGGTCCCAGTTGCCGGGTGCCAGGTCCTGACGCCAAGGTAGGGTGTGCTGAGCGTTTGCTTTCCAGCCTTCGAAATAGATTGAGCGGTTGCTGAGAATTTCGAAATACTGCTCCGTGCGTGCCTTGGCCGTGGGATCGGTAAAACTTGGTACGAAGGATTCACCTGCAAGCGGAAGCTGCGAAATGCCGTCTACAGAACTTGGCATATCCACATGGGCAGCTTCCAAGATCGTCGGTGTCACGTCGACAAGATGAAGAAACTGGTCGCGCGGTTTTGCGTCATGCTTGATTTTGGCGGGCCATGAAACCACCATGCCTGTGCGCGATCCGCCCAAGTGAGAGGCGACCTGCTTTACCCATTGGAAGGGCGTGTTCCCGGCCCAAGCCCAACCGACCGGATAGTGCGGTTCCGTGTCGGGATTGCCGATATCGTCAATGCGCTTGAGGGTGTCCTCGATCTTGGCAGGCTCTCCGCTCAGCGATTTGATTTCATTCAGCGTGCCATCGGGACCACCTTCGGAGGAGGCACCGTTGTCGCCTGCGATGTAGATGATCAGAGTGTTATCCGCATCTGGAAGTTCGTGGATCGCGTCGGTCAGGCGACCGATCTCGTGGTCTGCGAAGGCGAAATAACCCGCATAATTTTCCATAAGGCGATTGTAAAGTTTCTTCTGATCCACGCTAAGTGTATCCCAAGCGGGAACCCAGTCAGGACGCGGCGTCAGTTTTGTATCCGGAGGAACGACACCCATATCGATCTGCCGCTTGAAGACCTCCTCCCGGTATTTCTCCCAGCCCATGTCGAACTTGCCCTTGAACTTGTCCCGCCACTCGGCAGTTACGTGATGAGGTGCATGCATCGCGCCGGGCGCGAAATACATGAAGAACGGTTTCTTGGGCGAAACCGCCTTGAAATATTTCATCCGCGCGATGGCCCTGTCGGTCATATCCGTCATGAGGTGATAACCCTCCTCAGGCGTCTTGTCGGGCTCGACCGGTGTCGTGTTCTCAAAGAGCACAGGATAGAACTGGTGCGTTTCGCCAGCATTGAATCCATAGAAATATTCAAACCCGAGACCTGTCGGCCAACGTGTGAAGGGTCCAGCGGTTGAGGTTTCCCAGTCGGGCGTATTGTGGTTTTTGCCGTACCACCAGGTCGAGTAACCATTTTCTTTTAGCACCTCTGCTACCGTCGCCGTTTCCGGCGGGATCATGGTGCTGTAGTTCGGAAAGCCAGTTGCCCACTCCATAAGAAAGCCGTTGCCGGTGTCATGATGGTTGCGGCCCGTCAAAAGTGCGGCACGCGAGGGTCCGCAGATCGCTGTCGTATGGAAGCGATTATACTTCAAACCTTGATCCGCAAGCTTATCGAGATTAGGCGTTGGAATCAGGCCGCCGAAGGTCGAAGGCTGACCGAACCCGACATCGTCAAGAAGAATGACGACCACATTCGGGGAACCTTCCTGGGCCGTTGGAATCTGGGGCCAGGCGGGTGTCGAGTCCTTGTAGGTCTTGCCTATGACGCCCTTGAACTCTTCCGTCGGCCTAGGGATCGGATCGGTGCCGGCGGCATAGGTCGCGCCTGCAAGCAGCATTGCCAATCCTATGGTGCACAAGCACGTCGCATTCTTGAATGGTTTCGTCATGGAGCACTATCCTTCAGTTAAATTTAACCAAGTGGCTGAATTTGGACTTCAAGTATTGAATGCTGGCTACGTAACGTTGCTTAAATTGAGCACAATGCAATGCTCCGTATGCGTACGCTTGGGAGCTGTTGTGCAACTCGGGATATGAATGCCTCTTCTTTGCATATCGATTATTTCGGCGGCTTCGATCAGGAGAAAACCACCAATGCTATTTGGGAAACAGGAAAGTCACAGCAAGTCTCGCGCCCCAGCCTTCCGGGCCGTTGTCTGGTGCGACTGCCCAGTATCGAGCCCCTGCTGTCAAACTGACTGGCTGATCTCCGAACTTCACGAGTTTCGAAACCTGGAAGTTGAGAGGCACTGACCACTGATCCGCTTTCCAGTCGTAGGTGCTTTCCGTGTTGAAGGTGAATGTCCAGGCATCCGGGGTCGTGTAGGAGACGAACGGCTGAAGGAATGTCGAACTGATATCTTTCCGATCCCCGTCACCGGCAACGGACCAGATGTGGTTGGCAAGCGTGCCGACCGTCCATGGGCCATCCTGCTTCAAAACCACCACAGTCGGGCCGAGGCCGAACTTGCCGCTACCCAGAAGATCATCGGAGGCGGTCGGAAGAAGAAACACTGGCCCCGCACCCCAGATGATGCCGCCTGCTGTCGGCTCTTTCGGTGAGAAAAAGAAGCTCTGGGTGATGTCGCCTATTCCGAACTGACTGCCCGACTCTCCCGCGATATCGTCCTGCCAGATGACAGGAAAGATCGTTCGCGATATCACATTCCAGTCCTCGTTCAGCGAGATCGGGATAACTGGCTGGATGTTGAGAACCTCGCGGTGTCCGTCCCCAGGGCCGTAGCCGCCGTCGTAGTTCAACTGGAACGGAACGCTGATCAGCGAGGCGACGGGATTGCTCAGTTTCTTGGCGAGATCGGTATCGGCGTCCTGCGCAAGACCCGTCATTGGGCTAGCAAGGACCAGTATGGGAACCACCCATTTAAACTTGAATACCATCGTCGTCTCCTGCTTCGGGTTTTCCTCGCGAGCGGAGCACAGGTCATGCTTGCCCGGAAGTACGTTACGGCAACAGCGACGACTTTTTCGGTTTAAGAGACGTAAACTCGACATGCTCAAAAATACACCTCGTGCAGTGCGGTCTCTACGCCCTCTTGATTTAGAGCGTCGAGACTTTGATTTAACCGGGATGTAAAATTCATTTTAACGGAGCCGGCACTGGCGTCGTGTATTTCCCACTGACAACGTCCTCGCCCGGTCGGTAGATTCTCATGCCAAGATACCAGTTGTCGCTAGGCGTAGGCAACCAGTTGGCTGCTTCACCGCACTTCTCCTTCGGCCCGTACCGCACCGTGACCGTGCCATCCTCGTTGAACTTCATCGCGCGGTTGTTCAGGTTGGAGTTTTCACTTTTCAAGTACTTATCGGCGCCGTACATCGTGAACGAGAAGAAGCCCCCCTCTTTGAAGTCCGGCTTCACATAGGTCGCTTCATAGCATTCACTGCCGCTCAGTCCGTAATCCCGATAGATGTAGACAGCGTCATTTGCTGGAAGAAGTCCCAGTGCAACAGAGGCGCTAAGTCGAAGCATCTCCGGTTTGATGACGCCACGGGCACCAGATGTTTCGTTCAGGTTGGGTAGTTTCGCCGCTTCCTTTTGATATTCCGTGCGCAGTTTGGAAAGGCTTGTCGGGTCCCAGTCAACGATTTGATATTCCTTCGGCACAGTTCCCTTCGGCCAGTTCACCGTGGTTCCATCCTGCAGAGCTATAACGTTCTTGATGTCGCCAGGGTCAGTGGGATCGATTTGGGTTCGCATGACCACGGCGGCGAATTCGGTTTCCGATTTAATCTCGAAAGTGCCGGGCGCGTAAAACACCTGATCGGTGAAATTGTCGTTCTGCATGATCATCGCTGACTGGTATCGGTTGTCATTCGATTTTGGCAAGGTGATCGTCGTGCCTTTTGGGACGTAGAACACACCGAACGAGTATACCGTGTCGCGGTTCATCGTTACGGCAGGCTGCTTGTCGAGCGGCATCAGCGATCGGTCATGGCGAAACTTGTTGGGACCGACTTCCTTTACGATATTCTTGTAGGATTCATCGACCTCTGCGCGGGCGTAGGTTTCGGGTGTGACCAGCTCCGAAGCATTTGCATATGTGGCGATAAATAGCGCCAGCCCCGCTGCTGTTCGTATCAAAATTCTTCTCACCAGGAATACTCCCTCTTCTGTTGGATCGATGGTGTTTACTACCTGATGTCGACAACAACCTCCTCAAGCTTGCCGCCAAAAGCGAATGGCGTCTGGTAGTCGTACGTGACGGGTGTACCCGTATCGCTGCCGATGTCCTGATTTTCGGAAAGCGAATATTTGAACGGTGTCGTCTTTTCGATTCTGCCCGTAGATACCTGAGCGCCGTCGATGGATATTTTTACGGTACCGCCCTGACCCGGCTTTTCACCGCCGTCGTAGGCGAAATCCATCTGAAGTTCATGTTTTCCGGCAGTGACGGCGGTGTCGCTTTTGACGGAGTAGTGCGTTACGTCAAGATAGTTGTGCGCGGTAACCAGCTTGCCGTCTTTCATATAAAAGGCCCATCCACCCGTATTCCCACCCTGGGTGAAGATCATCCCACTGGCATTTTCACCGACCTCGACTTTAGCCGTGACAGCGAAGGACTTGTTTTTCAGATCGGGCGCAGACGCCTCCGGAAGACCAGAAAGTGCGACCGGGTAGACGTACTTCGTACGGCCCGAGGCAAGGTTCGGTTTTCCAGTAAGGGCAGAGCTGAACCGTTCCGCGCCACGCCAATCCAACGGAAGCGCCTTGTTGGCAGACGCCTCGGCCCACCACAGCGCTGTCATTTCTGCCAGCTTTTCAGGATTCTCATCTGCCAAATTCTTTGACTGCGTGAAGTCCTTTTCGAGATTGTAAAGCTCCCATTTGGCGGTCAGCGGATCGAAGTCACCGCGTTCTGCTTGCCACGGTTCGAACGCCAGAGAACCCGCCCACCAGCCATCCTTGTACATCCCGCGATTGGCGAACAGCTCAAAGTATTGGCTTGTGTGGAATTCCGGAGCCTTCGCATCATCGAGAACTTGAAGGAAGCTACGACCCTGGATTGGGGTCTGAGCAGTGCCATTAACAGTCCGAGGCTCTTCAACACCGGCGGCGGCCAGAATGGTCGGAGCGACGTCGATCAGATGGGAAAATTGGCTACGAATTTCACCGCCATGCTTTATCCGGGCTGGCCATTTGACAATCATGGGATTGCGAGTACCGCCGAGGTGGCTGGCGACCTGTTTTGTCCATTGAAACGGAGTATCCATCGCATGCGCCCAACCCGCTGGAAAGTGATTGAAATGCATCTCCGTACCGATCTCGTCGATGCGCGACAGCATCTCATCGGTTTTCATCAGATACGCATTGAAGAAGGCATTCTCGTTTAATGTTCCGTCGAAACCACCCTCCGCAGACGCGCCGTTGTCTCCAACGATATAGATGATCATCGTGTTGTCGCCATCCGGGAGTTTGGCGACATAGTCGAGAACCCTACCGACTTCATGATCGACCTGGCTGCCATAGGCGGCAAAGACCTCCATCATGCGCGAATAAAGTCGCTTCTGGTCGGCATTCAAACTATCCCATGCCGGGAGGCTTTGGGGGCGCTCGGTCAGCACAGCATCCTGGGGAACGATGCCCAGCTTCTTCTGGCGGTCGAATGTCTCCTGACGGTAGACATCCCACCCCATGTCGAACTTGCCCTTGAATTGTTCGATAAGTGCCTTCGGAGCTTGATGCGGCGCATGAGTCGCTGCTGGGGCGTAATACATGAACCACGGCTTGTCCGGCTGAACAGCCTCCGCTCTTTGGAGCCATGTTAGCGCATGATCAGCCAAATCGACGCTCAGATAGTAGTCTTCGGCCGTTGGTGTCCCGAGGGCCGTTTGGTTTTCGTACAGATACGGCCGCATCTGGTTGGTGTCGCCAGCCATGAAGCCGTAGAAATGGTCGAAACCCAGACCATTCGGCCAATGGTCGAAAGGTCCCATCATGCTGGTTTCGTAAATGGGCGTATTGTGGTTTTTTCCAAACCAAGACGTGATGTAACCATTCTGGTGCAGGATTTCCGCAATCGTGGCGGTGTCCTTCGGAATGATGCCCGTATAGCCGTCATAGCCTGTGGCGACCTCAGTGATGTTTCCTGTGCCCGCGACATGATGATTGCGCCCGGTAAGGAGAGCCGCGCGCGACGGCGAGCAAACCGCAGTGGTGTGAAAGCGGTTGAAAAGCAGACCGTCTTTGGCGAGCGCTTCCATATATGGGGCCGGAACTCCCCCCCCGGCCACCGAAAACTGACCAAACCCGACGTCATCCAGTAGCACGAGAAGGACGTTGGGCGCTCCTTCCGGAGCCTTTATCGGAGCCGGAAACTGGGCGGGATCGGAATCAAGATAGGAGGTGCCCACACTGCCCCGGAACTTTTGCTCGGCATAAGGGATGGCAGCCTGGCCCCGCATCCCCGAAGAATTGGCCGCTTGTTGTGCAAGAGGTGACGTCGTTGATAAAGCTGTGGCGAGAGCCGCAACGAGTGCGCAGCAGGTAATTCTTCGATAGATCATGGCATAACCTCGTTTCAAGTTAGACGTGATATCGGTGGATGCCTTGCGAAGTCCCGGCCCGTAGCGAGCTAAATCGAGTGAGCATGCTGATCAGTTCACAAGCATGGCAACAACGTCAGTCTTCGATGGCGGGTAGCCGCTCTGAAAAGTCAAATTTCCAATGCGGGTGCCGAGACTGGTCTCCGTCTCGTGAGACTGCGCCGGAAACCTTTAAAGCCTGAAGAGCAGTGCGGCTGATAAGGTTGCACCCAAGGTCGCTCTGATCATGACATTCTCCTTTGTCATCCAAAACGAGATGTCTGTCACGCAATGCCGCGGTCATAGATGGGAGTGCAGCTGGGCATTTCATGACGTTCAACCTTCTACTGTGGCTGGATTCACGATACTGATATGCCGGTTTTTTGGGCAGACTATGCGCCCGGAATCACGTCGAGGCTATGCGGTTTTTGCCAATTTCAAAGCCATGTCTCCAAAACTTGCCGCTTGTGTCTCGTGGCCAGGGTGGCGCTCGGCTTCTCTCCGAAAATTTCCTGATACCAGCCGGACATGCGGCCGGGCTCCGAAATTCCCCATTTCCTGGCGCTTGCCGAAATCGTTTCCCGCTGGCCGCCAGATAGCAGGTCACGTCGGATTCGGTGCAGACGAAGTCTGCGTATGTAATGGAGAGGCGTCTCTCCCAATATGCCAAGGAAGGCGCGGTAGAGGGTCCGCCGCGACGAGCCACATGCGGTCGTGACGTCCTCTATGGATATCGGCTCGGTCAGGTGCCGTTCGATGTAGTTACGGGCCAGTCCAACGATGGTTTCGTAAGATGAAGGGCGGCGCTTATCGTTTGAGCCGATATGGTTCGTGTAGTGTGACGTCGCAGCCCGCAGGACCGCGGTTCCGATATTGAACCCGGCGACCGCTTCATCTCCGGCATGTATCCGCAGCAGCGCTGTTTTCAACTCCTCGAGACGTCGCGTATCCAGAGATTTCGGATGGATGGCCGACTGCCGGAATTTCCGACAAACAGCATACTCGAACCGTGCGAGTTCGAGCGTGGCCGCAACGTACATGGCCCCCGGCGCGTACAAAGCGTCGAATTCATATCCGGGCAGGGCAACGCCCACTGCCCCCTCCTGGACCCGCCGCAGGCCGACCCGAAAACCGTTGCCCGGTGACAGTACGATCCACAGAGTGACGGCATCATGCGAGATAACGCCTCTGGCGGCGATACTCCCATCGATTTGTCCGCTGCTGAATACCACGCCGTCATGGGCGGTAAACACCAGGCTGCCGCCGATTTTGCCGCCGGCCATTTGGACCGCCTCGATGTCGGCGCCCAGCACGAGATTGCGGCAGTCTTCGAGTGCCCGCACGGGAAAGTGTTGCCAATGGTCGGCGTCAACGCTCGAAATCGATTTTTCAGAAAGGATCTTCATTGCCACGTCATAGCCATGGACCGCGCTCCCAACATCCGGAAACGGAAAACCTTGACGGCCGCGAATTGACGAGACGTCTTAGATTTCCGAGAATGGCAGGAAATTAGCCAACTCGCTATGCGCGTTTTGCCAAACTACGGGAGGTGAATGTCTGGTTTGGAGGAATCCTGTTTCACCGAAGCCAATGTTTCGCTTGGAAGCTCCCCGAACATCCGGCGGTACCAACCCGCCAGTCTGCCCAACTCGCTGATGCCCCACTGATTGGCGATAATCGCGATTGTGCAGACCTTCTCCGATTCACTGGCAAGGCCCTGCCTGATCCGATGGAGTCTGAGGCGTCTAACGTAGGTTTGTGGCGTGTCATCGAAGATATTCGCGAAGGCACGGGAGAGTGTACGCCGCGAGGTGCATGCGGCCGCGGCAATGTCGTCAAGCGCAATCGGTTCGCACAGGTGGTCGAGAATATATGTTCTCGCCCGCGCCGCGATCTTGGCATGAAGATTGGTATTGACCCGACGCTCGTGATGATAAGGCGTGCGTGCGAGATGATTGATGAACGCTTTCAGAAGCATGTCCCCGATATCTGCACGGTACCGACGCCCGCCATGGATTCGCGCAAACTGCGCCGCGAGCGTGGTAAGGACTTCAGACGGCATCGATCGGCCATGTATTCCTGTGCCGCCGAGTGCAGCCCGGTCCAGCACCAAATCGTCTTTTGCCGCTTCCTGCTCAAGGTGATCCGCGCAGACCGTTGCAGCGACATAGAGAGAAGCGGGTGCGTAAAGAGCATCGTGTTCATCCCCGCCATGGAAGACCCCCACGTTCCCCGTTTCCACTTCCGTAAGCCAGTGCCGGCACGGCCCGGAAAGCCTCAAGGCGACACCCAGGGAGAGGGTATCGGGCGACAGCGGTCCACGCAGGGCCACCCGGCCATTGATCAGACCGCCGCTATAGATCACGCCATTCTGTTGCGAGAACACCAGGCTTCCCGACAGTGGGCCGCAGGCCATCTGCGTTGCGTCCATTCCGGCCCCATGCACCGCGTCGGACAAATCTTCGACATGCGATATCGCGACACGGTGCCAATGATTTCGGACTTGCTGCAGACCTGTAACCATTCCAAGACTCTCCACAGAGCCAGGCGAATTTCATGCCCCAAGGAAGCACACGCCCATACTCCTCCGCAGTACACCACACCTCGGCTCGCTGGATAAGCCTGCTACCGTAAATTGTTACCTGAAAAGGTTTCAGTAAGTCAGACGGGGCCTGGATCAAACTTGCTCGTCATATTGCACAGGTTCCGACCGGCAACAAATCCGATCTGTTCAAGCTGTGCGAGTGTGCGGCCGTCATGATCCTGGATTGGGAGCTCCATGGCCGCATAGTCGAGGAGAGCGGTTAGGCTACTATTCTAACCAAAAACCGCACCGCCCATCTCCTCACAATAACGACCGATAATGTTGCATTATCAATGGCTTATCGTTACCCAGTCATTTGGGTCTAGCGCACTTGCCGGGCGAGCGATCGCGCGATATCCACAATGTCATTTCGTGACGTCGTAGGGTCCTCGGCGTTCCAAGCAATACCCAGCCCAATCCGGAAGTCAACGCCCCTCACCTTCCGGAGTGCAAGGTTGCGGTTTGGAAGATCGCCAGTCCATTCCGGCGCAAAGCCGATCCCGAGCCCTGCGGAGACCAGCGAAACCAGGGAAAAAGTGTCGTCGCAGGTGTAAGCGATGTTCCGTGTCAGATCATACTCGGCGAACTTTTCGGCAAAATATCTCTCGGTGTAGGATAGGTTTTGCCGCGAGAAGGAAATGATCTTCTGGTCGCGCAGATCCTCGATGCCAATATCGTCTCGGGTGGCAAGCGCACTGCTCTTCTCGACCGCCAGCAAATAGCGCTCATGAGCTATGGAGTGAAAACGTAAAGAGCCGATATTTTCCACCGGTCTGATGAAGCCGAGATTGATCTGACCGCTCTCCAGCCCGCGGATTATCTCGTCTGTCGTGCCGCTTGAAATGTGCAGCTGGATCTCCGGATACTTCCTCGCAATCCGGGCCAGGAACGCCGGCAGCACACCCACGGTAGCCGGATATATTGTGCCGATCCTAATACGAGTGACTGTCTTGCCTGCCACAGATCGGGTTATCTCAGCACTCAAGTCGATGTCGCTTAAAATGCGGACGCATCGCTCGTAAAACGTAGCCCCTGCCCTCGTGAGTTCGACCCGACGTGTCGTGCGAACCAGCAGTTGAACACCGAGTTCCCGTTCTAACGACTGGATCTGCGTACTAAGTGCGGGCTGCGCGATATGAACGCGAGAAGCCGCCCGCGCAAAATGAAGCTCCTCCGCAACGGCGACAAAATAGTGGAGTTGGCGGAGTTCCATTCGTTGGCATTCCCCATTTTCCGAAAGTGTTTCGTTGGGTCGGACGCATCACTCTGCAACCTGAGGATACGTGAAAACGATATATGTAGGATATATCCTATGGATTAACGCGAGGCAAGATGATGCCCATGCGACATGGATACCCGCAAGCGCATCGCCTGGAATCTTCGACGTTTGCGGACATCCGCGAACGTGACACAGGAGATTCTTGCTGTAGATGCCCATGTGGACAGAACGGTAATCAGCGATTTGGAACGGGGACGGCACAACGCCTCCGTCGATTTGCTGGATCGTCTTGCCCAAGCGCTGCAATTCGATATTTCTGAACTTTTTGTTGTGCCTGCCGACACGGATGACGAACCTGCTCCCATAAGGCCTGGTCGGAAACCCAAGGCTCGGTAGCTCCACCATCGTGATTGTTACCTTGTAGGCATCAATAATAAGCGATTGATATTAGACCCGCTTCCTTCCACCCTTCACCCTTCTCCCGGGAACAATCAAACCGGGAGACCCCGCGGTGAATGCGAAACGATACCTTCCTCTCTGCCTGACCTGTATGTTCGTCGGCCCCCCGGGGCTGGCTTTTGGTGAAACGCTGATCATCAACAGTTATGGTGGCCCTTACGAGGCGATCATCGAGGAGCGGATCATCAAACCGTTCGAGGAGAAAACCGGTATCAACATTGTCTATGATGCCGTCGGATCAGCATCCCAGGACTATGCGAAAATCAAGGCCACCCGGGGCCAACCCGGCTTCGACGTGGTGGTCATGACCGCCTCGCAGTCGCTCCAGGGCTGTAAAGACGGCCTTCTGGAGAAACTCGGTGCCACAGCCATTCCGAACCTTGGAAAATTGGCACCCAGCCTTGCGGCCGTCGCCGGGCCCTGCGGTGCCGTTCATGAGGTCCAATACATGTCGCTGCTCTATCGCACCGACAAGCTGGCTTTGCCGCCGACCTCCTGGTCCTCGCTGCTTGATCCGGAACTTAAGGGCAAGATCATCCTGCCGACGTTCCAGAACATCATGGCCGCCTTCCTGATGGAAATCATGTCCGTCTCCCGCGGCGGCGATATGATCGACAATGTCGATCCCGGTTTTGCGGCAATGGCCGAGCTTGCGCGCCAATCGATCGGCTTCGAGCAGTCCTCGGCAATTCTGGAAAGCTACATCAAGGACGGCTCCGTCTGGGCTATGCCGTTCTGGAACGGGCGCGCCCAGCTCCTTGTCGATCAGGGTGTGCCCGTCGATTATGTCCGTCCGAAGGAAGGCACGATCCCGCTGATCGCGACGCTCAGCGTTCCGGTCGGGGCAAAGAATAAGCCGGCGGCGCTGGCTTTCATCGACTTCTTTCTGGAGAAGTCCAGCCAGGAGGCATGGGTGACCGGATACAAGGTCGGAAGCGCCCGGACCGATATCGATATCCCCGAGGATATCGCCAAGCGTCAGATCACCACGCAAGCCGATCTTGAGAGCCTGAAGCTGCCGGATCTCTCGCGCATCGCCGAAAAACTCGGCGAATGGGGCGAACGCTGGGAACGCGACGTCGTTTCCCAAGCGAACTGAGAGGGCAATTTCATGTCGACCATTGCACTTGCCGCGCCGGCTGCGATGCCGGGCGCGCCCGCCCGGACGTCCGGCTATCTGGTCCTCGCACCTTCCTGTCTGGTGCTGACCATCTTTTTCGCCTTGCCCATGGGCACGATGATCGGGATGAGCTTTATGGACGCTCAGACCCTGTCGCCGACCCTCTTCAACTATCAACGCTTCTTTTCCGACGGCCTGTCGCTTGCCGGTCTTTATCGGACAGCGGTGATGTCCATTCTTGTCGCCGTCTGCGTGACTGTTCTCGGCTATCCCGTCGCCTACTATCTGGCGCGCTCGCGTTCGCGCTGGCGAGCGCTGGTCTTTGCATTGGCACTGGCACCCGAACTGGCCGGTGTCGTGCTGCGCACCTATGGCTGGCTGATCATTCTTGAGGATCGCGGCTTCATCAACGACATGCTGACGCATCTCGGTGTCATCGCATCGCCCCTCCCCTTGTCGAAAAACCTGTTTGCCGTCGTCGTCGGCCTGACGCACGTGGTGCTGCCCTTCGGTATTTTGTCTCTAACAACGAGCATCCAAGGGATCGATCCCAACCTGGAACGGGCAGCCCAGATGCTCGGCGCGTCCCGCCTCGCGGTCGTCCGCCATATCATCCTGCCGCTGTCGGTTCCGGGAATCGTCAGTTCGTTGTTGATCGCCTTCACGATGGCCGCCAGTGCCTACGCCACGCCAGCGCTATTAGGCGGCGCACGTTTCAAGGTGCTCGCCACGATGATCTACGAGCAAGTGCTCTTCTATATCGACTGGGGTTTCGCCGCCGTCATGGCCATTGCGCTGCTGATCATGATGCTCATGATCTCGTTCCTTGGCATTCGCTACGAGGCACGCCGAAGCTCGCGAAGAAGCAACCGGGAAGGAGGTGCGTCATGAACCGCGTCCTGACTTGTGCTTTCTGGCTGGCGATTGCGCTGGTGCTGACATTTATCACTCTCCCGTTGGCCGTGGTGGTTGCCGCTTCGCTCAGCCCCTCATCCGCGGTTACCTTTCTGCCCTGGGAATGGACTTTCGATTGGTACGGCGACCTGTTGGCCGATCGGTGGCTGCAGCCGTTCTTGCTGAGCGTCAAGATCGCCACTGTTGTCGCTGGTATCAGCGGCGTGCTTGGGGTTCTCGCGGCCTACGCCGTTGTCTATGAGCGTATCCCCGGCAGTACTGCCATCATGGCAGGCCTGTTATCGCCGCTGTCGGTGCCGCAGATCGTCAAGGGTGTGGCGATCGTGCTGTTCCTGTCGATCATCGGCCTGCAGGGCGTGCTCGGCACGCCGGCCCTGATTGCCGCCCATGTCGTCCTGGCCCTGCCTTTCGTCACCCGGATGGCTGCAACATCGCTTGCCAACTTCGACGGCAATCTGGACCGTGCGGCCCAGAGCCTAGGCGCCACCAAGCGCCAAAGGCTGCAGCACATCGTGCTGCCGATGATCAAGCCGGGTGTCCTGTCGGGCGTCACCTTCGCCTTCATCATCTCCTTCAACAACATCCCGCTGTCGGTCTTTCTGGTTCGCCCCGGCGACACGACCCTGCCGATCGCGGTGATCAACTACCTCGAATACAGCCTCGATCCCGTCATGGCGGCCGTCAACGTCGCATCGATGATCTTCATCCTGGCGGTCATTTTCCTGTTCGAGAAAATCGGTGGTTTCTCGGCCCAACTGCATGGTGGTAGCAAATGAACAGTTTCGACATTGAACTCGTCTCGGTCAGCAAGTCCTTTGCCGGCATTCCGGTGGTCCAGGACCTGAACCTTCAGATCCCGCGCGGCGAATTCGTCAGCATTCTCGGACCATCCGGCTGCGGCAAGACGACGACGCTGAACATGATCGCCGGCTTCAACACACCGAGTGCCGGCGATGTCCGGGTCCGCGGCAAAAGTCAGAACCGCATCCCGCCGGAGCGGCGCAATCTTGGACTTGTGTTTCAGAACTACGCCCTATTCCCGCACATGACCGTCATTGAGAATGTCGGGTTTGGCCTTCGCATGCGCGGCACGCCCAAGGCCGAGATCGGGCAGGCCGTGGATGCCGCCCTGCGCAGCGTTCGCCTCGACGGTTTTGGCTCGCGCTATCCAAAGGCCCTTTCAGGCGGGCAGCAACAGCGGGTGGCGCTCGCCCGGGCCATTGCGCCCCGCCCCTCGGTTCTGCTTCTCGACGAACCGCTGTCCAATCTTGATCTCAAATTGCGCGAGGCGATGCGCATCGAGCTCAAGGAAATCCAGGAACAGTTGGACATGACGTTTGTCTATGTCACCCACGACCAGGAAGAGGCGATGGCGATGTCCGACCGGATCGTCGTCATGTGGCAAGGCGCCATCGCACAACAGGGAGAGCCAGCTTCGATCTACAGAAATCCTGCGACGCGCTTCGTCGCGGATTTCGTGGGGCGTTCCAATATCCTGTCCGTCAGGAGGAGTATTCCTGGACCGACGGTTCTCGAATTGTGCATCGACGGAACTCAAATCGTGCTGCGCTCGGACTGCGCTGGAAATAGTGCCGTCCAATCCTGCTGCATTCGCCCTGAAAGCATCGCCCTTCTGAACGGTTCCGATGCTGGAGCAGGCGGGCAAAACCGTCTCGACGGGGTGGTGCGCAGGATCGTCAATCTCGGCGCCCATGTCGAACTTCTGGTCGAGGTCGCCAACGGTCTGAGCTTGACGGTCCTTGTTCCCTCAAGCCGGTCGTCCCTGGTGCCAGAGCTGGCAAGCACAGTCACGCTCGGCATCGATCCGCAGGACGTTCAAGTGCTTTCGGACTGATGTGCAATCCATAGCCTGCCCGTATCAATGCGTGACGATCGGTATTGGAACGCCCGTCACGCCCCCTTCTAGGATGGTGGTGGCCTTAGAGGAAGGCCGCAAAAGGAGATGAAAATGCTTACGAAACAAAAACTGCGTGCGGTGCAAAACGACAGCAATGTCTGCGCCGATATCGAGGGGTTCGATTTCAACGCCTACGACGCCCAAGACATTGAGGAACTGCGCCGCTTCTGGCTGCAATATGGGGTGCTGCGCTTCAAGAAGACCGGTATCACCGATGCGCAGCAGGTGGAATTTTCCCGCCATTTCGGGGATTTTGTCATCCATCCCAAACAGAAGCAGGAGGGTGGCCATCCGACCCATCCGGAGATTCTCGTCATCAGCAATGCGATGAAGGATGGCAAACCGAGCGGCGCGATGGGCAACAGCGAGGCGACCTGGCACACCGACACCTGGTTCTACGATCGGCCGCCGGCTGGCGCCATCCTGCGTGGCGTGACGGTGCCCGTCACTGGTGGCGATACCTATTTCCTGTCGACCTACAGCGCCTTCGAGACCCTGCCGGACGCCTTGAGAAAGGCAACAGACGGCCGGCAGATTTTCTTCCAGAACGTCTATGACAAGACCGGCAAATTGCGTCTTGGGAAAGCCGAGCCCGGCAGTCGGGATTTCCGCGAGTGGACTGGTGTGGTTCACCCGCTGGTTCGCACCCATGGCGAGACTGGCCGCAAGGGGCTTTATCTCGGCGGCACGACCGAAGGCGCCTGGATTGTCGGCCTGCCGCTCGACGAAAGCGCAGCCCTGCTTGCCGACCTTTGGGACCATACGACCGGGAAACAGGAAGTGTTCGTCCAAAAGTGGGATAAGGGCGACATCATGATGTGGGACAACCGCTGCACGATGCACCGGCGCGATGGCTTCGACCCGTCCCTGATCCGCGTCATGCATCGCACGACAACCGCCGGCGAACGGCCGGTCTGATATCCGCGCCCGCCCCTCCCTTGAGGTGAAATTCATGACAGTAGAATACCGAGTAGACGCCAGGCCTCCTGCCTGCGCTGACGACCTGCGCGACCTTCTGGTTGACGTGGAAACCGCCACGATCGGTCATTTTGAACATCTGGGCTTTCTCGGATCCCAGATCCGTCCGGTCTTTCCCTCAAAGGCGATCGGCAACGCAGTCACCGTCGCGGCACCCGGCCGCGACGGTGTCGTCCTCTACAAGGCGATTGATCTGCTTATCCCCGGTGACATCCTGGTGATTTCTCGTGTCGACCATGACGATATCGCCTGCGTCGGCGGCGGCGTTGTCGCTGCCGCCAAGGCCCGGGGTGCTGTCGGTATCGTCGTCGATGGCCCTTGCACAGACGCGCTGGAGATCGCGCAAAGCGGTTTCCCCGTCTGGTGCCGTGGCGTCTCGTCGAAGACCACCAATCGTGCCTACCAGATCGGTGGATCGATCAACGTGCCCATCGCCTGCGGCGGTGCTGCGGTCCTTCCTGGATACGTGGTTCTCGCCGACGACGATGGAGTCTTCGTTACCGATCCCGATCATATGCGACGCCTCGGGGGCGTAGCGCTCGAGCGGCAACGGCGCTCGCGACATCTGCGGCCCCATCTGGAGGCCGGCAAGTCGATCTTTAACTATCAACCACCGGAGGAATCATGAAAATCTCGCTTATCCAGATGAACTCGCAACCGGATCGTGACCACAATCTTCGTCAGGCGCTTCGCCTGATGCAGGATGCGGTCGACAGGGATAGCCCGGATCTGATCGTACTGCCGGAGCACTTGGACTGGTCCGGCGGGACCGCGCAGCAGAAACAGGCGGCGGCCGATACCATTCCAGGCGGGCGGGCCTATGACGTGCTGCAGGACTTTGCAGCCTCACATCGGGTCTGCCTGCATGCCGGCAGTATTCTGGAACGGATTGCTGGAAGCACCCGTATCCACAATACCTCGGTCGTGTTCGACCGCGATGGTATCGAAGTCGGGCGGTACCGCAAAATACACCTCTTCGATATTGTCGCCCCGGATGGCAAAGCCTATCGTGAATCCGGAACGGTCGAGCCCGGCAACGAACTGCTCGTTTACGAAATCAATGGCCTGCGGATTGGCTGTGCCATCTGTTACGACCTCCGCTTTTCGCGTCTGTTCGACCGCCTGGCGACTGCTGGCGTGGATGTCATCATTCTGCCGGCGGCCTTCACGCTTCAGACGGGCAAGGATCACTGGGAGGTGCTCTGCCGGGCGCGGGCCATCGAGTTTCAGGTGTATTTCGTCGCCTGCGGCCAATGGGGTCCCTATCCGGCGGCCGGAGGCGAAGTGCGGCAGACCTATGGCAACTCGCTGGTCTGCGATCCGTGGGGGCAGGTCATCGGCCGGGCGTCTGACACGGTCGGATTTTTCACCTCATATCTGGACATTGACCGTGTCCGGTCGGTTCGCAAACTTATCCCGATGGATGCGCATCGGGTGGAGTTCGGCGATATCAATGTCCAGGCGGTCAGCCCTTAGTCGGGGCGTATTTTTGCAGACCGGATCTGTTGGTCCCGGGGCCGAGCCTGAGGATCGGCGAAGTCCGCAGGTGGTGTGGCTCCGGGAAATACCCGCCACCCTGTATCCCACACTCAACGCGAAACGAGAAACGCCATGCAACAACCCGCAGCAATGGTCCTGGGAAACTACATCGCCCGCGAAACCCACGCCGATCTGCCACCAGACGTTATCCAGATAGCAAACAATTGCCTTCTGGATTCGCTTGGCTGCCTGCTTGGTGGCTATTGCCTGCCGATCGCCGGCGTCCTGGATGGCTTTCTCGGCGATGTTGGGTCTCGTGGAGACGCACCGATCATCGGCACCAATCGCACGACCGATCCGGGCACTGCGGCTTTCGTCCAGGCCTGCCTGATCAACGCTCTCGATTTCGACGACATTTATCGCAAGGGCCATCCCGGCGCGACGGTGGTCGCGGCCGCGTTGAGTGTCGCGGCGCATGTCAACAGTTGTGGGACGGACATCCTTGAAGCGATGGTGGTCGGATATGAGGTGGGGGGCCGGGTCGCGATGTCCCTGTCGCATACGCATCCACGCAAAACGGTGCATGGGCATGGAACGTGGCAGGTCTTTGGGGCTGCCGCGGCCGCTTCAAAGCTTCTGAAACTCGATGCCCGCCAGTCGGCGCACGCGATCGCAATCGCCGCTGCCAATGCGCCCGTTGCCTCCGTCATGAAGACGGTCTACGGGACCGAACCGACCATGACGAAGAATAATTTCGGCGCGGCGGCTCAGACTGGCGTCAATGCGGCCTTCCTGGCGAGGAACGGCTTCGAGGGCCCGCTGGATGTTTTCGAAGGGGAGACAGGGTTCTGGCGTATGGCCGGCGCCGATGCCTGCGATCTCGAAAACCTGACGTCAGGTCTTGGCCGGGTTTACGAAATTCGCGAAGTCGGCTTTAAGCCGTACAGCTGCTGCCGGATCGTGCAGAGCAGCATTCAGGCGTCGCTGAAGGTTTTCGCGACTGTCGGCGTCGATCCAAAGGATCATGCCCACGAACGGCTGGTGATCACCGCCCCACCGATTGTCTGCGAGCCACCGTTCAACAATCCCGCGCCGGCGGATATTTGGGCCGCCCAGTTTAGTGCTCCCTACGCTGTCGCAATGGCATTGCTTGGCATTGAGCCCGGTCCGAATTGGTTTTCGGAGGAGCAAATCCGTAGTGACGCGGCTATGCGCCTTATGGCGCGGATCGAATTGCGGCCCGACATGGGAAAGCCGGACCCCCACTCTCAGCATGTCGCACGTGCCCAATTGTCCCTGAGGGACGGTCAAATTTTCCATGCCGAAGTCAAGATCGCGCTGGGTGAAGCCGCAAATCCGCTGCCCAGATCTTTTTTGGAAGAGAAGTTTATCAAACTGGCTAGGAGAAGGCTCGGACACGATCGTTCACTCGCCCTATTGAAGAATATTTCAAGCATAGGCACCATGGCCAATCTAGAACCCTTGTTCGCCGAGGCGTGCCGGAAATTCTGAATCCCGCCGAGTTGGCGAATGGTCGTGCGAAATCCTTCCCGCCATTCGGTCGAAAATGCGACCAACTTGCTTTCGGCAAGAGCAACGGAAACGTGGTGCCATTGGCAATGATGGAGTTTTGGCGCGGGGAACTACGGCTCCTCGTTCGGCGATCCCATCGAACTTCATCTTTCGGAACGAATGCTCAATTAATCTTTTGGTAACCATGCGGGTGCAGGGTGGTTTTCGTCGCAGCAGCGTCCACCCTGCGGTACTGCTATTGCCTGCGGTGTCGCCGCAATCGACTATCGGGTGCCTCAACGCAGTTGAGTCCGCCATCACCAGCTCCGCTGAAGGCGATCGTCTCAAAGGGTATAGATCCAAGTCTGCGCACAAGATTTCAACGCTAGATCGGCTGCAGTTCACAAGGCAGTTCGATAGCGGTTGCCGCCCGACGAAAGGAATGGTCGATGTCGTACGATTGGGAGGGTGCCCGCTCGCGCAGGATTGCGGCGGCAAAATGGGCAGTGCGTACACTGATTATCGCGATGGTCCTGGGGTCGGTTTGGGTCGTCTGGAATTCGATCGCGTTCTAGCCTCCACTGGCAAGGCAGGATGTTCGCTCTCTCCCGCCTATGATCTCAATCCCGTGCCCCCCGATCTCAAGGCGCGTGTGCTGACGACCAACATCGACCTCGATGAGGGTACCTGCTCTCTCGACCTGCTTGAGGTGGCTTCGGGGTTCTCCGGCCCCACGCTGCTGCAGGCCCGCGCAGTTATCAAGGAGGTGGCAAGTGTTACCGCGAAATGGCGCGAAACCGCCAAGGCAGGCAGCGCTCGTTCCGCCGCGATCACACGAATGGCCAGCGCCTTCGAACACGATGATCTAAAAAGGGCAATGGCGCTGTGATCTGACCCTTCACCCCTCCATCCAACCTCAAATGACAGTCTTAGCGGTCACTTCATCGCCAATTATTCATCTGAAATTGGCTTTCATTCCCGCTTTTCTCACGTGAGAATACCATCATAGGTAGTCATTCGGAGGGTTGGGCATGACAATTGCGTTGGAGGAAAGGCCGGAGGGGCCCCTGCGGTTCTTCTCCCTGAAGGATATGGAACGGCGCGGTGTCATGCTTGAGGCTAGCGCTCTGCATGCGGTTGCCCGCGAGGCGTGGGCTGATATTCGCGAGGGCCGCGCATACGGATTGAAATCCGTTTTACTGCCGCGTGAAAGTGAGCTGTGGGGACGGCCCGAGTGGGCCCAATACCAAAAGGAGTTCGAGGGGGAGCGGCTGGGTTGGAAACTGTCCACACTTTCCAGCATTGGACCCGACTACGCGGCCGTAAAGATTGTCGGCGCGAACGCGCTCAATCGGCACCTCGGGCGCCCCAGATCCACCTCGACGATCGCCCTCTTCGACAAGGTGACGCTTGCCCCTATTTGCGTGTTAGATGGAACTGAAATCTCCGCGGCACGAACCGCAACCTATGCGACGACGACGGTCGAACGCTTTTTTCCCGGTCATCATGATCTCGCGGCCTTTGTCTTCGGCGCCGGACCGATCGCAGAACGGGTGGTCCTGGGTCTTGGCATCTTCGAACCGGACACCTTTTCCAAAGTGTTTATTCGAAGCCGGTCAGTCGATTCGGCGGTCCAGCTTGCAGCGAAACTGGCCGCCCGTGTCCCCTTCCCTCTGGTCGCCGTGGATGACAATGCTGAACTTAGCGGCTGCGATCTGGTGATTACCGCATCCAATGCCAAAAGGCCTGTTTTCGACGACGCGGAAGCCAATCCGCGCGCAGTGACGCTGCACCTCGGCGGCGATGAAACACCCCCGCAATATATCCAGCGCGTCTTGAAAACAGGACGGCTCGTGTGTGACGACATCACAATGGTGTCGCGCCGCAACTCGCAGAGCCTGGCTCTTTATTTTTCGAAAGGGCAATCCACCCTGGAGACGCTCGGTCCGCTTCTGGGCGTGACCAACTTTTCGGACCTAGGCGACGAGGTTCAAAAGCGCGAGGATGAGCCGCTTCACATCACATGCGTTGGACTGCCGATGCTGGATCTCTACGTCGCCAAATATGTCTACGAGACCTTTCTGAAAACAGAATCGGACGCTTAGCTTCGCTATGGGCGCAACCCGCCCTTTGCGTAAGACCGCATGGGTCAGTTCAACGTGGCACACAGTTGCCGGTGGAGACGAGACATGTACGCGACCCGAACGCTTGCAGCTTACGTTAGCGCCTGCGCCCCCGAACATCTCACGGAGAGCGTGAGGGAAAAGACACTGTGCTGCATGCTCGATCTGGTGACGGCGGCGATCGCCGGATATGACACACCGAGTGCTGTGGCGGTTCGCCGTGTTGCAGAACATCTGTTCGGGGCCGGGGCGTCGCCCGTATGGTTTTCCGGACAGACGTTGAACCGCACAGGCGCTGCCTTCTGCAACGCGGCTGCCGCTTCTGCTCTTGACCTGGACGACGGTCATCGCGCTGCGCGCGGACATCCCGGCGCCGCTATCATCCCCGCCGCGTTGGCAATCGCCGGCGATATCACCTGCTCGCGCGACGAAATCGTCTTGGCAATCGCACTCGGATATGAAGTCGGAGTGCGCATCGCTGCCGCGCAAAATCCGAGCGCCATCAGGAGCCGGCAATCCGGTCGGTGGGTCGGGTATGGCGCGGCCGCCGCCGCCGGCCGGCTTTCCGGTGCAACGCCTGTCCGCCTTTCACAGGCACTGGCGATCGCCGGCGTCCTTGCTCCGAACCAGGACGCAAATGGCAGTTCTGGCTATTCGAAACTTACCGGCAACGATGTGAAGGAAGGCATTCCGTGGAGTGTTGCAACCGGTATGACGGCGCTCCACCTTGCCGAATGCGGATTTACTGGGCCTGAAGACATCCTCGATCATGCTTCGCATTTCGACACGTCGAGCATTCTCGGTGGCCTGGGCAAGCCGAGGAAAATCGAGGGAACATATTTCAAACCATATTCGTGCTGCCGCTACATCCATCCTGCCATCGATGCGTTCTGCGTTCTTGAAACGCGCCACCGCGTGACCCATCATGAGATCGCGATGATTGAAGTCGAAATATTTGCCTGGGCGCTCCAGCTGGGCAACTGCGTCGATCCGGAAAACCTGACGGATATCCAATACAGCCTGCCATACTGCCTGGCGATCGCTGCGATCGAGGGCCGCCAGGCGCTGGCCCCGATCAGTGTGAATCTGCTGGATCGCCCGGATCTTGCCGATTTTGCCCGCAAGGTACGCCTGTCGGTCAATGGCGAGATTGA
Source organism: Hyphomicrobiales bacterium (assembly GCA_900472175.1). Taxonomy (GTDB): domain Bacteria; phylum Pseudomonadota; class Alphaproteobacteria; order Rhizobiales; family Rhizobiaceae; genus Pararhizobium. Next base: position 30,164 of record UCHD01000035.1, read on the forward strand.
CCGTCGGTTTCCCGCCGAGACGTTCGCGCGGGTGACCATTGTCAGCAAAACAGGCGAATCTTTCGTGTCTCCGGTCACCACGCCTCGTGGGGACGTGGGACGACCGATGCACTTGACCGATATTCGCGACAAGTTCCTCGAAATCACCGCGGCGAAGATGTCGGAAAAGAGGCAAGTCATGCTGCTGGACGGATTCGAGCAGTTCAGGCATGGCGATGCCGCCCTGTTGCTGGCAGGGTTGGCTCAGCCGCTGGCATAGTGATTGTTCCGATGGTCTCATCACCGGAGACGACGTCACAGAATTCGCCCGTTCCGAACGACGACCCTGCCCGCGATGAGCACATCGCGGACCCTACTCAGGTTGGCACTATCGGCGACTACGATGTCGGCCCTCTTGCCATTTTCGATCAACCCTCGATCCCCTGCCAGCTGCGGGAAAATCCGCGAGACATTTCCAGTGGCAAGCGCGACCGCCGCCGGCGCGGCGAGTTGTTTCTTGCGAACGATCCGGTGAATGGCCTCTAAAATTCCATCCCAATGCCCGCCGGCGAAGTCGGTGGATATTGTATCCACGAGACCCGATTCAATCAGCGCATCGAAATTAGTCGCATCGTTTCGCCACCGTGTTGTGATGCAATCAAGCGTCGAAACGTCAATCACGGCACCCCGATGTTTGAGCTTTCCCGCGACTTCAACGGCCTCACCCGACAGGAAACTTGGATGGTTGGAGTGTCCGGCAACGATCCGGGCATTGGGGTATCTTTCGGCCAAGTCTATAAGAGAACGCGCCGTCGGCGCGGCATTGTGAAATACCGCCGGATATCCGACCCGGGCCGACTCGCGGGCGATTTCCTCAAATCCCGCCAGTGCTGTCGAGACCGACGGCATGACGCTGTTGAAAACAATGGTTCGGATCTCCTCCGCTTGCACCATCCCTGCCAAGCCGCAGTCTCTCAGCTCGGCTTGGAGCTCCTCGTCCGAAACCCCGTCTGCAGGTTCGAGATAACGGCCAAGGATTGCATTCTTCAATCGCCGCGCCACGGCCGGAAGGACTGTGATGCCGGTCTGGCACTTGATCGCGTCGGGAATAAACCTGTACTCTTGTGCGCCGCCGCCGAGTGTCTGGCCGCCGCCGACTTCGCCGAGAGCCTTTGCCCCCTGCAACAGCAATTGATCTGTCGTTGCCTGGAGGTGCCGTGAGGACAGCCCGGCGCCATCAACGGCAAGAGCCGCCTGTATGTTGTTTTCTGTGTGTGCCGTGGACACGTGAATGTCCATCGGATGCGCGATTTCAGCCTCATGGTCGATCTCGTCAGGGAAAGCGAGGCCACAGACATTGAGAAGGGTGGTGGTGCCCTGGAGGAGGTGCCGGTTGCGATTGTAGTCGACCGCGCTGTCATCCAATCCAGCAGAGCCGCTCGGCATGGACGGTCCGCGGATGCAGCCATGGGCATGGGCGTTGATGATCCCCGGAAAGATCGTGCATCCCGAAGCGTCGATGAAATCGGCGCCGCCGTCCAAATGCCGGTGGAGACGACAGGACAGGTCGATGTCCCGTATCTCGCCGCCGCTCACAAGCACGTCGGCTCGCGCAAACACAGTTGTTCCGTCGCCTGTGATGACGCAACCGTCCTGAAGCACGATATCCATATTGTTCTCTCCGGTTGGCTGAAGTCTCGATGACCTATTACGTCTGGGCGCCATTTGAAGCTCCGAGATTTTCTGCAAGCACATTGTCCTCCAAGGCGTAGCCAATTGACCGCACCGTCCGGATCAGATCCGGAGATCCGTTCGAACTCAACGCCTTGCGCAGCCGCCCGATGTGGACATTGACGGTCCGCGGCTCCACGTGAATGTTTCGCGGCCAGGCGTTGGCGATCAGGTCCCCCCGCCCGCATACCTGCCCGCAATTGCGCATGAGGTGCTGCAGAAGCTTGAACTCGATTGGCCCGAGGTGAATGTCCAGGCCATTGCGTTTGACACGGTGCGTCTCAAGGTCCATCACGATGCCGGCATAGAAAAGCGATGTGTCGTTTTTCATTGCCTTGAAAAAGTGGCCGCTGCGTCGCGCGCGGGTGCGCAGAAATTCAAGCAACCTGGACGGAGCGACGGGCCGGATGAAACTCTCGTCGATACCGGCTTTCAGCAGATCGACATACTGACTTTGAGCTTCCGGCCTTATCAAGGCAATCGTGGAGATGCTCGCCGTGCGCGGATCGTTCTTTAACCGGACACACGCTGATGTGGCTGAAATGGAACCGCTCCAGGCGTCAAGCAGGATGGCGAAGGGATCGCATTCAGCACCGAGGTGGACGATCTCCTCGACGCTTTTGCCGAAAACGGTATCGAATCCGTCGGCCTCCAGGATGTGTTCCAGAAGCATAAAGTAGTCCGAGTCTGCCGAACCGATAAGGATCAGTGGTCGCACGATAGTCGTCCTCGCAGCTACGACAGGGTGTTCGCAGACTTGAATTTCGATGATCTTTATTCAGGCCGCCACGACAACACAGGCAAGGCTTTACGGTATAGGATGCGTCCTGATGGGAGCAAGCAGAGGCGGGGCGAAGCGCATCGCAATTGTGCGGTGGAAGTTGAAGGCCCCACGTAACAGCTGTTCGATCTTTCGTCAGATCGGAGCCCCGGTCGCTTCTCGTAGCCGGGGGCTAGATCAGATGAAGCCGCGTTGCGATGGCAACAGCCTGAATGAGGCTGACGGCGCCCAGTTTGTCACGCGCATTGTCAAGATATGAGCGTGCAGAACTGTATTTGATGCCAAGGAGCGTCGCGGATTCGCGCATCGATTTTCCTTCTGCAGCCCAACGAAGGCAGATGGCTTCTTGCGGTGCCAGCCTGACGACGCTCGAAGCAGTGGCGCGCGGACGTCGCAACGTTACGAATGCGTGGGTGAAGGTTGCGGCCGTTATTGCCGGCACATGATCCAACCGCACGTGAGACCCCGGGCTCTGGTCTTTGGATGCGAAGGTGAGGAACGACACGTGGCCAAACCCTGCGGGAATTGCGATGGTCGTCCCCGAGCATATTCCGAACTCATTGGCTTCACGCGCAAACCCGCGCCGTTGCGTTAGGCGAAAATTCCGATCTTCCAGGGACCATGTGAACGGCGCCATCGTTCGCCTGGCGATTTCGATGACAGGGTCTAGGCTTTGATAGGATTTTTGGAAGTACCGATCCTGCCATTCCTTTGGATAGTTCGACAGGGCGAAGCTGCTCTTGGAGCTGATGTTGACATAGGCATAAAATTCGTAGCCAAGACCAAGGGCAAGGGTTTGTAGCGAATGCTTAAAGTGCTTTTCCTGCGTGACGAGGCTCACAGCATCGATGAAACGATTGACAGTTTTCCATGGGGTGCCGGGCATTTTTACAAATTCCTGATGCGATGATTCCAATGCGGCTGCCATAAACCTGGCAGAGGGGCCGTTCTTGGCTCGTTGTTCACGTCGGTAAACAATGGCAGGTGGACTATTTCCGACGTCGGCGATTTCAACCGCCGGCAATGCCAGGAAATCCCATTCAAGCGCTCTTTTGTTGACCCTCCGCGGGAAATATTGCAATGGAACGGGCCATAGACGCTGACGTGGGTACCATGAAGGACAAGAACACAGCCGGCGCGACGACCTCCAGTAAAATCAAGTTGCGGCCCGTGGTCGGTCTCGTGGAGGGCCTTGATCCGTCTCAACTCAAAGAGATCACGATCGATGCGATCGTCAAGCACCGCATGCTTCGTGACGAGGCGTGTGCATTGTTTTTGAAGCTGCAGAAACTCGAAAACGCGCAGGCGCGGCCGCAGGAGGTGAGTTTCGCCGAACGCGGCTATATTGCTGCAATGATTGCAGTCCATGCCCACCAGACAGCACTTTCCACTTTGCTGGATGTTCTCGGCTACATCCCCGACGTACCCACTTCACAGCCTTCAAATTAGGTTCAGTTTCGTCGCAACCGCTGTCGCCTGTTGAATGCTGAGGACATTGAGTGTATCCATCCGAGCAG
>UCHD01000011.1 GCA_900472175.1 Hyphomicrobiales bacterium
TATGCCTCCGAGCGCATGGGCTGATCCTTAACCAGCTCGCTGTCGTTCTTCGCATCCCCGGACGCCCTGTGCGTCCGGGGATGTTTCACATCTGGGGATGTGCCGCGCAACTCAAACCGGCGGCGCAATCTCAAGCGGGGAGCCATCTGAAAAGCGGCTGAATCGGAACGGCGCGGGATCAACGATCGGCGTGGTGCCCATGACGAGGTCGGCGGAGAGATGGCCGGCGCCTGGACCGATGCCGAAGCCGTGGCCTGAAAATCCTGTCGCGATGGTCAGTCCGGGGATGGCTTCCAGTGTCGAAATGATCGGCACGGCGTCCGGCGTCACATCGATCAGGCCGGCCCAGATCTGCTCCACCCGCGCATCGCGCAGCACCGGCAGCGCTTCCGTGGCGGCTTGCAGCGCGCGCAAGGCGGCCTTGCCATCCGGTTTCGGATCGAGAATCCGGTGACGTTCGAATGCGCCGGGCCGGTCGAGCGGGACGGCGGAAATTTCGAACAGCTCATTCCAGCTCTGTGTGCTCAGGCCGAGTTGCACTGAGTCCCCTTCGGCTTTTCAGGCAGGCTGGAAATCCCGGAAGAAGGCAAAACTGTCCGGCACCAGCGCATGCATGTTGATACCGCCGTTGGCGATGGTGTAGCCGCCGTCGAGGCGTTTGCGATAGGCATAGGACGCGGTTGCGCCCGCGCCGTCCGGTCCACGGTTGACTGCGCTGGTGCGCAATACCGAGTTGCGCACTTTCAGTTGCGGCAGCCGGATGCCAAGCCCCTTGCAGAACAGCCGTGACCATGCACCGCCGGCAAGCACGACGGTGGAGGTTTCGATGCGGCCCTTCTCAGTGATGACGGCACTGATCCGGCCGGCACTTTTTTCGATGCCGCGCACGGCGCAGCCGGTCAGGATGCGGGCACCGGCACGGCGCGCGCCCGCCGCAATTGCCGGTACCGCTTTTTGCGGTTCGGCGCGGCCATCGCTTGGCGTGTAGAGTGCGCCCTTGTATCGTTGCCCGGCGCCCAGCATCACGGCCGCCGTCTCGTCAGGGCCGATCTGGCGTGTGTCGAGCCCATGGGCTTGCGCCAGTTTCAGCCAGGCATCGCGATTGGCGATATCCGTTTCGGTCTCCGAGATGTAGGCAATCCCCGATCGGTGAAATCCGGTCTGTCCACCGACGCGCTCATCCAGTCCGTCCCAGATTTTCAAGGCTTCGATCGCCAGCGGAATTTCGCGCCGGTCACGGCCCATGACGCGAACCCAGCCCCAGTTGCGGCTCGACTGCTCGCCCCCAAGCACGCCTTTTTCGCAGAGCACAACGTCGACGCCGCGTTCGGCCAGGAACAGCACTGTGCTGACCCCGATAATGCCGCCGCCGATGATGACGACGTCTGCTTTCTTTGGCAGGGCGTGGTCGGTTTCACTGCGATCGAGAATGGGGGCGGGCATGGGCGAAGGTTCCGTGCGTCGAAGGACGTTATCTCCGATGTGCACGGTATCTTGCCGTTGTTCAAGTCGCAAACAGTGGCCGGTTATCGGGTCCGCGTCTTGCCGTCAGGCGGGCAGTGAAAAAGCGTCGCTCTCGCCCTCGACCAGGTCTTCCGACCAGACCTTCCTGAGTTCTGCATCCGGATAGAAATGGCTAAAGGCCGGCATGGTCGCAAGGAGCGCTTCCGCCAGCGCGATACCGAGATCGCGCCGCGATAGCGTGAAGCCGGTCAGGCTTGGCGAGAGGAAATGCGATTGCGGGCTCTGGCGGCCGATGATGGCGATATCGCGTCCAGGCTTGAGACCGGCTTCGCTCATGCCACGATAGAAGCCTATGGCGATGGTTTCATTGACCAAAAGGATTGCGGTTGGCCGGTCCTTCATGGCCAGCAATTGCTGGGCGACATGATAGCCACCTGCCTCGTTCGGCTTCGAGCTGAAGACGAGATCGGGATCGAGCGTCAGTCCGTGTGCAGCAAGTGCCCGGGCGCTCTGATCGACGAAGAGATGACCGAGGTTGATATCATCATGCGGCCTTGTCACGGCGATCCGGTGATGACCTTTGGCCACCAGGCGGTCGATCGAGGTTTGCGCCATGCCTTCGAAATCGAGATCGAGCCAAGGCTGGCCGACATCCGTCAGGCTGCGTCCGAGCGTAACGAACGGAATCTTGCGTTTGGCGAGAAACTCGAAACGCGGATCGTGCCGCTGCGTCGCCGACAGGATGAGGCCATCGGCAAATCCGCGCGCGACGACGCGGCGGAGATAGTCGTCGGGGTCTTCTTCCGATGAGCAGAGCAGGGCAACCAGATCGAGATGGTGGCGGGCAAACACCGTCTGCACGCCGTCGAATACGCTCATGAAGAACGTATCACCCTGGCCGGTGATCTCCGTGCCGGTCTGCATCATGAAGCCGATGATGTTGGTGGTGCCCTGGCGCAGGCTGCGGCCGGATTGATTGGGCACGTAGCCGAGTTCGGCAGCGGCTTCGAGGACCTTGCGGCGTGTTTCCTCGTTGACGTCAGGGCGCCCGTTCAGCGCCCGCGAGACGGTGCCGATAGAAATATCCAGATGCTGTGCAAGCCTGCGTATGCCCGTCATTTCAGCTGCTTTCAACGCGTGATTTCGGTTGCCCAATGCTTCTCTATTGACACGTTTCAAAAATCGTTCATAGTTCCGTAAACGTTTACGGTGGCCGAAAAGGAGCGAAAACCGTAGACTTTAAGGAGGAGAAACCCATTTTGCGTGCAGTTCTGTGCGGGTGCGGAGCCATGGCCAAAGGCTGGCTCAAGGCGATCGCCGAAAACCCTGAAATTCGCTCGGCGGTTGAAGTCGTCGGGCTCGTCGACGTCAATCCAGCGGCGGCAAAAGCGCTGGCCGATGAGTTCGGATTGACGAATGCCGTTATCGGTTCCGACCTTGCCGACGTTTTGGAAAAGACCTCAGCCGAAATCGTCTTCGATGTTGTCATTCCGTCTGCCCGCCACGATGTGGTGGGAACGGCGCTCGCCCATGGTTGCCACGTGCTCAGTGAAAAGCCGATGGCGGCGTCGATCGCGGAAGGGCGTTCGTTGATTGCGCAAGCCGAGGCCGCCGGAAAGGTTCACGCCATTGTCCAGAACCGCCGGTTCATCTCGGGCATTCGCCGCATCCGCCGTCTGGTGGAAAGCGGTGCGCTCGGCGAACTCACGGCGATCCATTGCGACTTCTTCATCGGCGCGCATTTCGGCGGGTTCCGCGAAGAGATGGACAATGTGCTGCTGCTCGACATGGCGATCCACACATTCGACGCCGCCCGTTTCGTGGCGGACAAGGTGCCTGTGGCGGTCTATTGCCATGAGAGTAATCCGCGCGGTTCCTGGTATGGGCATGGCGCGGCCGCCAATGCGATCTTCGAATTCTCCGATGACGTGACGTTTACCTATCGTGGCTCCTGGTGTGCGGAAGGGGCCAATACCAGCTGGGAAAGCCAGTGGCGGATCATCGGTACCAAGGGCACGCTGCTCTGGGATGGTGCGGACGACTTCAAGGCTGGCGTGATCGCGGGTTCGGAAGGTTTCTTTCGTCCGATCGAAGCTATCGACGTGCCGCAACCGGCAAACGAGGCGCAGACCCATGGCCATGCCAGCGTGATCGCCGACTTCCTCACCGCCATCCGCACCGGCGCCAAGCCGGAGACCGTCAGCAACGACAATATCAACAGCCTTGCCATGGTGTTTGCGGCGATCGAGAGCGCCCGCACCCAGCAGCGCGTGACCTTATGAAGAACAGGACAGTTTGATGAGCAATCCGGCAAAAGCCATCCGCATCGGTACCATGATCAGCGCATCCGCAGGCAAAGCGGCGGAGCGCATCGGCAAGGTGGCAGACATGGGCTTCGAAAGCTTCGAACCCTTTTTCTGGCAGACAACCAATGGCCAGAATCTCGCCGAACTTGGCAAGCGCTGCGTCGAGGCGATCGGCGATCGCGACATCACCATTTCGACACTCGGCATGTTCGGAAACCCGCTGGAAACCACGGACATCGACCGCGATACGCTGCAGGGCTGGAAGGACTGCATCGACAACGCCCACCATTTCGGCGCCACTTGCGTGGCGGGTTTCACCGGCCGTATTCGCAACAAGCCGCTGACCGATAGCCTGCCGCGCTACAAGGAAATCTGGAGCGAGCTTGCCAAGCGCGCCGCCGACAAGGGCGTCAAGATCGCTTTCGAGAATTGCGCCATGGATGGCAACTGGGCAACCGGCGATTGGAATATCGCCCATAATCCGGATGCCTGGGAACTGATGTTCAACGAGACACCGGACGATAATATCGGGCTCGAATGGGAGCCCTGCCACCAGATGGTCTATCTCATTGATCCGCTGCCGCAGATCCGCAAATGGGCGAAAAAGATTTTCCACGTGCATGGCAAGGACGCGACGATCCGCTGGGGCGTCATCCGCGAGCACGGCATTTTCGGCAAGGAAAAATTCGTCTTCATGCGCACGCCGGGCTTTGGCGACACCAACTGGACGGATGTAATCTCGGAACTACGCCTTGCCGGCTGGTCGGGCTCGATCGACATCGAAGGCTGGCACGATCCGGTTTATCGCGATGCGCTCGAAATGACCGGCCAGGTTCATGGCCTCAATTATCTGAAGGTATGCCGGGGCGGTGATTTCGTTACCGATCCCGCCTGATTGATCAGACAGGCTTGAGAGACTGACATGGACTGAAGAAGGCCGGCATGGAGGATGTCGGCCGACAGGATAACCACAAGGAGGAAATCATGGGTATCCGCAAATACGCAGTCATTGGTGCAATGGCGCTGGCAGGCGTCTCTATGTTCGGCCTTTCCGCCAAGGCGGAAGATGTGAAGCTCACCGTCTGGTCGCTTGACCGGGACATCCAACCGGCACCGCATCTGGTGGCCGATTTCAACAAGCTCAACAACGGCATTCAGATCGAATACCGCCAGATCCAGTTCGACGATGTCGTCAGCGAGGCGATGCGCGCCTATTCGACCGGCCAGGCACCGGATATTATCGCCATCGACAATCCCGAACATGCGCTGTTTTCGTCGCGCGGCGCCTTCCTTGATCTCACCGACATGATCTCGAAATCGACAGTGATCAAGCCGGAGAACTATTTCCCCGGCCCGCTGAAATCGGTTGAATGGGACGGCAAGTATTACGGCGTGCCGAAAGCGACGAACACGATCGCGCTCTACTACAACAAGGACATGTTCAAGGCGAAAGGGCTTGATCCGAACAAGCCGCCGCAGACCTGGGACGAGCTTGTCGAGGACGCACGCAAGCTGACCGACCCGGCGGCCAATGTCTATGGTCTGGCCTTCTCGGCCAAGGCCAATGAGGAAGGCACGTTCCAGTTCCTGCCCTGGGCGCAGATGGGCGGCGGCAGCTATGAAAACATCAATTCCGAAGGTGCCGTAAAGGCATTGACCGTCTGGAAGACGATCATGGACGAAAAGCTGGCGTCGCCGGATACGCTGACCCGCGGCCAGTGGGATTCGACCGGCACGTTCAACTCGGGCAATGCCGCCATGGCGATCTCCGGTCCGTGGGAACTCGACCGCATGTCGCAGGAAGCGAAATTCGACTGGGGCGTGACGCTGCTGCCCGTTCCGCAGGAAGGTGCAGAACGTTCGTCCGCCATGGGCGATTTCAACTGGGCGATCTTCGCCTCGACCAAACATCCGGAGGAAGCCTTCAAGGCGCTTGAGTTTTTCGCCTCGCAGGATGACAAGATGTTCAAGAATTACGGCCAGCTTCCGGCCCGCTCCGATATCGCGATCCCGGCAACCGGCCAGGCGCTGAAGGATGCTGGACTGCAAGTCTTTCTCGAACAGCTGAAATACGCCAAGCCGCGCGGCCCGCATCCGGAATGGCCGAAGATCTCCAAGGCGATCCAGGATGCCATTCAGGCAGCGCTCACCGGCCAGTCGAGCCCGAAGGACGCGCTTGATCAGGCGGCAGAGAAGATCAAGGCTGTGTTGGGTTAAGCTGGCGGCTTCTCTCTTCTCTCCTGCGGGGAGAAGATGCCCAACGGGCAGATGAGGGGGAGCAACAATCTCCGTCTTCGCGGATAAACCCTCATCGCCTCGCTTTGCTCGGCACTTCTCCCCGCTGGGGAGAAGAGGCTTCGCCGATGGCCTGGGCCATCATCATTTCCTCCCGGAAGGGGTTGTCTCTCGCGCGAATGCGCCGGGCAGCCCCGTTCGGAGCATCGGAGGCCCCATGAAGAGGCTGCTTTCCAGCATCCGGGATGGCAACGGTTTCGATATCGTGCTCGTCGCCTTTCCGCTCGGTTTTCTGTTTCTGATGGCGGGTCTACCGCTGCTCTACAATATCCTGATGAGCTTTCAGGAAGTCGACATGTTCAGCCTCGGCACGTTCCTGCGGCCGTTCGTTGGTTTCAAGAACTATCAGGACCTGTTTGCCCAGCCGGAGACATGGCCGATCCTTGGCAATACCGCGATCTTCGTCACCGGCTCGATTGCCGGGCAATTCCTGATCGGCTTTGGGCTCGCGCTGTTCTTCTGGGTGAATTTTCCCGGTGCCTCGTGGCTGCGTGGCCTATTTCTCGTGTCCTGGGTGATGCCGGGTCTTGTCGTCGGCGCCATCTGGAACTGGATCCTGTCAGGAGATTTCGGCGTGTTGAATTTCATGCTGCGGGAAACCGGCATCATCTCGGGCAACATTTTCTGGCGCTCCGATCCGAACTATTCGCTCTATGCCGTCATCATCGCCAATATCTGGCTGGGCACTGCCTTCAACATGATCCTATTATCCGTCGGGCTGGCCAGCATTCCCGGCGATCTCTATGAGGCTGCCGAACTCGACGGCGCCAATGCCTGGCAACGCTTCTGGACGATCACCCTGCCGATGATGCGCTCGACCATCGGCGCCATCGTTTCGCTCGGCCTGATCTTCACGCTGCAGCAATTCGACCTCTTTGCCGCCATCACCTCCGGCGGGCCGAACAATTCGTCCAACGTCACGCAATACTGGGCGTGGGACCTGTCCTTCCGGCAATATGACTTCGCCAAGGGAGCGACGATCTCCGTCATCATGATCGTCTTCGTGATGTTCGCCTCGGTCGTCTATGTCCGCTCCACACGTCATGAGGTGCGCGGATGAGTGATACCAATCGCAACCGCCTGATGCTGGTGATCGCCATCGTCATGGCAGCAATCTATCTGTTCCCGCTTTACTGGATGTTCATCACCGCTTTGAAAAGCGGTTCGGAGATGTTTGCCACACCCCCGAGCTTCTGGCCGTCGGAACCGCAGCGGAGCACCTATGCCTTCGTCTGGGAAAGCCGGGGCATGGGACGCTATCTGTGGAACTCGCTGATCATCGCCTTCGGCTCGGTCATCCTGATCACCGTACTTGGTGTCGGCTGCGCCTATGTGCTGGCGCGCTATCGCAACGTCTGGGTGGATATCGGGCTGTTTCTGATCCTGATGCTGCAGGTCCTGCCGGCATCGCTGATGATCACGCCCATCTTCGTCGGTTTCTCGCAACTCGGCATGCTGAACTATCCCCGTCTTGCCGTGATCATCGCGATTGCCGCCAAAAGCATGCCATTCTTTGTCGTGCTGGTGCGCGCCACCTTCATGGCGGTGCCACAGGAGCTGGAAGAAGCAGCCCTTGTTGACGGCAATTCGCGGGTCGGCGCTTTCTTCAACATCGTGCTGCCGCTTGCCCGCAACGGTATCCTTGTCAGCGCCATTTTGATCTTCATGCAGGCCTTCGGCGAGTTCGTCTATTCGAAATCGATCATCCAGGCGGTGGAACTGCAGCCCGCCAGCGTCGGCCTCAATTCGTTCATGGGACCGAACACCAATGAATGGAACAACATCATGGCCTATGCCACGATCTATGTGACCCCCATCCTCGCCATCTTCGTGCTGTTGCAGCGGCGCATCGTCTCCGGCCTTACTTCGGGAGCCATCAAATGACCAAGCAGATCGAGCTCTCGGGCGTCAATAAATATTACGGCGCTTTCCATGCCCTGAAAAACATCGAACTCAGCATCGAAAAGGGCAGCTTTGTTGCGCTCGTTGGCCCGTCCGGCTGCGGCAAGTCCACGCTGTTGCGCTCGCTGGCCGGATTGGAAAGCATCTCGACGGGCGATCTGAAGATTGCCGGCGAGCTGATGAACAACGTGCCGCCGCGCAAGCGCGACATTGCCATGGTGTTCCAGTCCTACGCGCTTTATCCGCATATGACGGTGGAACAGAACCTCACCTACAGCCTGCGCATTCGCGGTGTCCCCAAAGCGGAGGCCAAGAAGGCGGCAGAAGAGGTTGCGGCGACAACCGGGCTTTCCCAGCTTCTCGGCCGCTATCCGCGCGAACTCTCCGGTGGCCAGCGCCAGCGTGTCGCCATGAGCCGGGCGATTATCCGCCATCCCAAGGCGTTCCTGTTCGACGAGCCGCTGTCCAATCTCGATGCGGCCCTGCGTGTTCATATGCGCAAGGAAATCCGCACCCTGCATGACCGGCTTGGCGCAACCTCCGTTTATGTGACGCATGACCAGATCGAAGCCATGACTATGGCCGATCATGTCGTGGTGATGAAGGATGGCGTCATCGAGCAGCAGGGCGCGCCGCTCGAGCTTTACGACCGGCCGGCCAACAGGTTTGTCGCCGGTTTCATCGGCTCGCCGGCGATGAATTTCGTGCCTGCTGTTGTCGGCGAGGATGGCCGTTCACTGGCGGTTGATGTGGGCGAAAAGCAGACCATCACGCTCGACCGGCAACTGCAGCCGGGGCGCAGGGTGACGGCGGGGCTGAGGCCGGAACATCTGCATTTCGTCGAACCGGGGCAGGGCGTCTTCCGCCTGCCGGTCGGTATCGTCGAAAGTACCGGCTCGGCGACCTACATCACCACGGCCACCGCGGCGGAAGTGACGATTGTTGAAACGGCGCGCAGACCGGTGCGGACCGGCGACATTATTGATGTGTCGATCCGGCCATCCGATGTTCATGTGTTCGATGGCGAGAGCGGTTTGCGGGTATGACGGCCGCCATTCCAGGGTGACGGCGGCGCTATACATCGGCAGGTCGGCGCGATAATCTTAGCGCCGATCAGCCAAGGTATGCAGAACCGCATGACACAGACAAAATCCAGCAGTCTCCACCCTGTTTTGCGGGTCGATTTTCCGCATGCCGAACGGCTGGGCCGGGGCAAGATCGAGTTGCTCGAACATATTCGCGAGACCGGATCGATCTCCGCTGCGGGCCGGTCCATGGATATGTCCTACCGGCGGGCTTGGCTGTTGGTGAGTGCGCTCAACAGCATGTTTCGCCAAGAGGTCGTGGAATCGCAGCGTGGCGGAAAACAGGGCGGCGGTGCGGTTTTGACGCCTTTCGGTGACGAGCTGATCCGTCAGTTCCGCGCGATGGAGGAGAAGGCACAGGCGGCGCTGGCATCGGAACTGGCCTGGCTGCAGGACAATCTCAGCGCCAGCGCGCCGGCGGTCAGAGATCCAGAGCCACGCTCTTGATGATCGCGTAAACCGGCTTGCCGGGATTGAGCCCGAGCATGTCGCGGGATAGCACCGTCACACGCGAGATGATCGTCACACCATCGCAATCCAGCCGTACATCGACCATGCCCTGCGCCAGTTCACCGATCTCGATGATTATGGCCTGCAGAATGTTGAGCGCACTCAGCCCTTCTGGCCGGCTGGTTGCCAGCATGACGTCGCGGGCGGCAATCTGCAACCGGACGTGTTTGCCAATGGGGACATTCAGCTGCGGTACGCGGATTTCGACATTTCCGGCCCTGATGACCGTGATCTGATGTTCCATGTCCGTCGTCTCGACAGTGCCGTCGATGACAGCACGGGCCTCGCGGCGGTCGATGGTTGACGATGGCTGACTGAGGATGGTTGCCGCATCGCCAGATGCGCTGATGCGGCCGTTTTCCAGGATGATGACCTTTGTCGCCAGCCGGGCGACTTCCGCCACCGAATGGCTGACATAGATAATCGGGATATCCGCCTCATCCCGCAGCCGCTCCAGATAGGGCAGGATTTCGGCCTTGCGCTCTTCGTCGAGCGCGGCCATTGGCTCATCCATCAACAAGAGGCGCGGGTTGGATAACAGCGCCCGGCCGATGGCGATGCGCTGTTTTTCGCCGCCGGAGAGATTGGCCGGTGCGCGGTCCAGGAGGGCGCCGACACCGAGCAGATCGACGATCCGGTTGAAATCCGCACCAACATGGCTGCGGCGGGCAAACCACCGGCCGTAGCCGAGATTGCGTCGCACGCTCAGGTGCGGAAACAGCCGTGCCTCCTGAAAGACGTAACCGAAGCGGCGCCTATGCGCGGGCACGAAAATCCGGTTGTCACCGTCGAAAAGAACGTCTCCATTGAAGGAAAGATGCCCGCCGCCCGGCCGCATAAGACCAGAAATGATATTGATCAGCGATGTTTTGCCGGAGCCCGAGCGACCGAAGAGGGCGGTCACGCCCTTGTCTGCGGTGAAGGCAGCTTCCACGGAAAATGCGCCGAGCCGATGACGGATATCGACCTTGAGGCTCATGGGGCGTCCATTTTCTTTGCGGCAAGATTTGCGAGGATCTCTGACACGATCAGCGCGACCATCGAAATGACGATGGAAATGAGGGTCAGGCGAAACGCTCCGGCATCGCCACCGGGAACCTGGGTGAAAGTATAGATCGCCGCTGACAGCGTCTGCGTTTCACCGGGAATATTGGAGACGAACGTAATTGTCGCGCCGAATTCGCCCATCGCCTTGGCAAAAGCGAGCACCATGCCTGAGATGATGCCCGGCAGCACCAGTGGCAGGGTAACGGTTAGGAACACCCAGAAGGGCCCAGCGCCCAGTGTCGATGCGGCCTGTTCCAACCGTCGGTCGACGGCTTCGATCGACAGCCGAATGCTGCGCACCATCAGCGGGAAGGCCATCACGCCGCAGGCAAGGGCAGCGCCGGTCCAGCGGAAGGAAAAGACGATGCCGGTGTATTCGGCGAGAAATGCGCCGATCGGGCCGCGTTTGCCGAACAGAACGAGAAGGAGAAAGCCGGTAACGACCGGGGGCAGGATTAGCGGAAGATGGACGACGCCGTTGAGAATAGATTTGCCCCAGAAGCGCCCGCGCGCCAGAAGCATGGCGATAGCAATGGCGAAGGGCAGGCTGACGATCATCGCGACGAGCGAGACACGCAGGCTGAGACGGATCGCCGTCCATTCCGCCTCGCTTAAAGTCAACCAGTCCAAATGTGTATGCTCCGCCCCTGACGGTCAGACGATATGCGCTCCATCCATTCGCGGATAGAGCGCATTGAAGTCTTATTTCCTGTCAGTCTTACTTCAGCACCGTAAAACCCTGGGCCTCGAACAGTGCGGCGGCCTTGGCAGACTTGACGAAGTCGACATAGGCGGCGGCGTCCGGGTTCTTGCTGTCGGTGGTGATCGCGATCGGATAAACGATCGGCGGATGGCTGTCCTCCGGGAAGGTGCCGGCAATCGTCACGTCCTTGTCGGCTGCTGCGTCCGTCTGGTAGACGATACCGTAGGGTGCTTCACCCTTGGAGACGAGCAGAAGCGCTGCGCGGACGTTTTCAGCACCGGCGACATTCTTCTCGACCGACGACCAGATGCCGAGCTTTTCAAGTGCTGCCTTGCCGTACTTACCGGCCGGAACGGAATCCACGGCACCCATGGCGAGCTTTTCATCGCCCAGCAGAGCCTTCAAATCCAGACCCTGCTTGATATCAACCGGAGCGGCATCCTTCTTGTCGGTGACCAGTACGATGCGGTTGCCAAGCAGGCTGACACGGGTGTCGTCCTTGATGAGCTTCTTTTCAGCGACGTAATCCATCCAGGCAAGGTCGGCGGAGATGAAGACGTCGGCCGGTGCGCCGGATTCGATCTGCTTGGCGAGCGCCGAGCTTGCCGCATAGGAAACGGTGGTTTCCTTGCCTGATTCCTTCTTCCATTCGGCATCGATGGCATCAAGCGCGTTCTTGAGGCTTGCTGCGGCAAAGACGGTGACCTTTTCGGCTGCACGTGCAGGCTGGGCAAGCACCGCGCCACCGATCCAGAGTGCGACGGCGGCAGTTCCGAGAAATTTCAGCAAGGTACGACGTTCAGTGCGCATGCGGTCCCCCATTGGTTTCGAGATATCTCTTTAGATATAACGGTATAATCCGATTGGCCAGCGTTATGTTTGTCAAAATATATTGAAACTCATTCACACCAGCCTGCAGCGCGCGGCTTGCCATCGATGCAGCGGAAGTTACATTCGGCAATACAAGGTTGACCGGAATGAACAGGG
Organism: Hyphomicrobiales bacterium; assembly: GCA_900472175.1. Lineage (GTDB taxonomy): Bacteria > Pseudomonadota > Alphaproteobacteria > Rhizobiales > Rhizobiaceae > Pararhizobium. The sequence continues at coordinate 12,300 of UCHD01000011.1, forward strand.
CAGGGACGCGATGGAATCGAGTGTGAAGATCGAGGAAAGCTGGAAGGCAGCTTTGAGCTCGGAATTCTCCAGCCCTTATATGGCCAACCTGAAGACATTTCTGCTGGAGGAGAAAAATAACGGTAAGCAGATTTTTCCGAAGGGGCCGGAGTATTTTCGCGCGCTGGATCTGACGCCGCTCGATAAGGTGCGCGTCGTCATTCTCGGGCAGGACCCCTATCATGGCGAGGGGCAGGCGCATGGGCTGTCGTTCAGCGTCAAGCCGGGCGTGCGCTCGCCGCCGTCACTGGTGAACATCTACAAGGAACTGCAAAGCGATCTGGGTATCCCGCCGGCCCGCCACGGTTTTCTGGAAAGCTGGGCGCGGCAGGGTGTGTTGCTGCTCAACAGCGTGCTGACGGTCGAGCGGGCGATGGCGGCATCGCATCAGGGCAAAGGCTGGGAGAAGTTTACCGACGCGATCATCCGTGCCGTCAACGATCAGGAGCACCCCGTGGTCTTCATCCTCTGGGGATCCTATGCGCAGAAAAAGGCTGCCTTCGTCGATCAGTCGCGCCATCTGGTGATCCGCTCGACGCACCCGTCGCCGCTTTCGGCCCATAATGGCTTTTTCGGCACCAAACCTTTTTCCAGGGCCAATGATTTTCTGGTCTCGAAAGGCCGCGAGCCGATCGAGTGGGCCCTGCCCGCAAATCCGGACATTCCGGCTTAGGTCAGTGTCTGGGAGGAGGGCGGTTCGGGGTTCTTGGCATTGCGCCGGGCAACGATGCTTTCGCGCCAGACGGTGAAAATGCCGGCGCAGACGACGATCACCGACCCGAGGATCATGTTGAGGTTCAGCGTTTCGCCGAAGATGGAAACACCGATGATCGAGGCGAAAACCAGCTGCAGATAGGTTAGCGGTTGGACCTCGGACGCGTCGAGCAACTCATAGGCCTTGATCAGGAAGAAATGGCTGGTCGTTCCGGTGATGCACAAGAGCAGCATCCAGGCCCAGTCCTGCGGCGCAAGTGCCGTCCAGTAGAATGGTCCGATCAGCGTGATCGCAACGGCACCGGCGATGCCGGTATAGAAGAAGCTGGTGATCGAGCTATCGTCGCGGCTGACCAGCCGGGTCGAAATCACATAGATCGCAAAGATCAGCGCCGATGAGATCGGGATCAGGAAGTTGATGTCGAAGCTGCTGTCGTCCGGTTTCAGGATCAGCAGAACGCCAAGCAGCCCGACGATGATTGCCGTCCAGCGTCGCCAGCCGACGCGCTCCCCCAGGAGCGGCATGGAGAGCAATGCCACGAAAAGCGGCCCGGACGAAAAGATCGCTTGCGAATGGGCAAGGCCGACCCGCGAGAAAGAGATGATGACGATGACGATCTGTCCGACGAGCAGGATGCCGCGCAGGATCTGCAGCACCGGGCGTTTTGTCCTTGCCGTGACCGCAATGCCGCCACGCGAACGGGCGGCCAGCGCGATCGCAAACGCGGCAAAGGCCCAATAACGGATCATGGTGATGAAAACGGGCGGGTAAAGGCTGCCCAAATGCTTGGAAATCGCATCCTGTATCGAGAAGATAACAAGGGCAAGCAGGACGAAAATATAGCCGGTGCGCTTCGAGGTCATGCCAACGGTCATACACCGGCGGTGCCGGAAGCAGCCACGCGATTTTCGCGGTGCAGCAATGTTTGTTTGAAACCGGCGTTTTCCGGCAACACGGCGATGGTCCCCACCGCCGTGTTGCTTTTCTGGCTCAATCTTCGCGGAACGTATGCTGAATCTGCTCGGTCAGCGGTTTCGCGAGATAGGAAATCACCGTGCGATCGGCGATCTTGATGAAGACTTCGGCGGGCATGCCGGGGTAAAGGGTCAGACCCTTCAGGCCCTTCAGGCTCTCAGCCTTCGGCTTGATGCGCAGCGGATAGTAGGTCATGCCAGTACGCTGGTCGGTCACGAGGTCCGGCGCAACTGTGACAACCTCCGCCTCGACGATCGGCGTGGTACGCTGATTGAAGGCACTGAACCGAACCTCAACCGACTGGCCGACGCGAATCTGGTCGATATCATGCGTGGCGATCTTGGCCTCGACCGTCAGGCCATCGGATCCCGGAACGACAAGCATCAAGACTTCGCCGGGGTTGATGACGCCGTTTACGCTGTGGACTGCCAACTGATAAATCCGGCCGTCCAGCGGCGCGCGGATATCAATACGCTTCAGCTGGTCCATGGCGGCGACGCGGCGATCCTCGTATTCGGCGATCTTGCCTTCGACATCCGTCAGTTCCGTGGCATTTTCGGTACGGCGGTCTTCGTCGAGCTGCAGGATCTGCAGGTCGATCTCACTCGATTTTCCGGCAGCCTGGGCGCGCGATGCAATGCGGGCACCGCGGTCACCCTCAAGCTGGGCGCGGTCGCGCTTCAGTTCGGTCAGGCGCTGCATGGAAACGAGGCCTTTGCCGTAGAGCTTGTCCAACCCTGCCAATTCTTCGCCAATCAGCTTAAGCGCATCTTCGATGCCTGTCAGTTGTACCGTCAGACCTTTGGTTTCGTCGACAAGCTGGCTCTTACGCGATGCGAGCTGGCTTTTCATGCCGACGAGTGCATTCTTGCGGCTGATGAACAGCTTGCGTTCGCTCTGCTCCAGAACTTCGCCGGGCGTACTGGTGCCTGATATCAGTTGGCTCAGGTCTTCCGGGATGGTGAAGTCCTCTGATCCGAGCTGCTCCGCCAGCAAGCGGGCGCGGCGTGCATAAAGCTGTGCCAGCGTGTTTTGCACGATCGAAAGGTTGGCACGTACCGTCGTGCCGTCGAGCTTGATCAGGATCTGGCCAGCCTTGACGGCATCGCCTTCCTTGACCAGCACGTCTTCAACGATGCCGCCGGTCAGGTGCTGGATCTTCTTGACGTTGTTCTCGACCACGACGGTGCCGCTCGCGACGATCGCGCTCGACAGTTCGGTTGTCATTGCCCAGCCTCCGACGCCGAAGACGAGTGCTATGCCGAGGGCCGTTACGGCGGTGATATGGCGGCCGAGTGAACGGTGCGAGCTTACTGGTTTTGCTGTATTGATCACGATGCGGACTCCTGCCCTTCACCCACGATTTTCAGCGGTGCGTGACTTGCAATTTGCCGCTGGCGGTTTTCCTTGCGCAGGATCTGCCCAAGCACCTCGTCCTTCGGGCCAAAGGCCTGCATCCGCCCCTCGTTCATCATCAGGACCATGTTGGTGGCGGCCAGCGCACTCGGCCTGTGGGCAACGACGACGACGATACCGCCGCGGGCCCGCACGCTCATGATCGCTTCGCTGAGCGCCTGCTCACCCTCGGCATCCAGATTGGAGTTGGGTTCGTCAAGGACGATGAGGAATGGCTCTCCATACAAGGCACGGGCAAGCGCAACGCGTTGGCGCTGCCCGGCGGACAGGGCCGTGCCGCCTTCGCCAATTTCGGTCTCGTAGCCGTTGGGCAGTTTGAGAATGAGGTCATGCACGCGGGCGGCCTTCGCGGCGGACACGATGGCGTCCGGCGACGGATTTTCGCTCAGGCGGGCAATGTTCTGCGCCACCGTTCCGGCGAAAAGTTCGACATCCTGCGGCAGATACCCGATGTACTGGCCGAGCCTGTCGGTATCCCATTGATCGAGCGCTGCACCGTCAAGGCGCACCGAGCCACGAAAAGCGGGCCAGATGCCGATCAGGGTACGCGCAAGCGAGGACTTGCCGGAGGCGCTGGGGCCGATGACGCCAAGCGCAGTACCGGCCTCGACGGTGAATTTCACGTCTGCAAAGGTGAGGCGCTGTGCGCCCGGAGGACCGCCTGCAAGGCCCTCTGCGCTCAATTGCTGCTTCGGTGCCGGCAGCTCCAGCGGAGCCTCCTGTTCCGGCAGTGCTTTGAACAGATCCGTCAGTCGTTGCCAGCTCTGGCGGCAGGACACGTAGCCCCGCCAGTTGCCGATCGCCAGTTCCACCGGTGCCAACGCCCGCGCGGTGAGGATCGAACCGGCGATGATGATGCCCGGCGATGCCATGTTCTCGATGACCAGAACCGCACCGGTGGCGAGTACTGCGGATTGCAGCGCCATGCGGAACACCTTCGACAGGGCGCCGTATCCGTTGCCGACGTCCGATGTTTCGCGGTTATGCTCCCGGTAGGTGTTGTTTTGGTTTTCCCAAAGCTGCGACATCCGCCCCATCATGCCCATGGCCTGCATGACTTCGGCATTGCGCTGCGAAGCCTGGGCAAAGGCATTGCGCTGACTTCCGGCTTCCGATGCTTTTTTCGACGGTCCCTGCGTGCCACGATTGGTCAGGAACGTCAGGGCAATGAGAATGATCGAACCGACGATTGCGACGATGCCGATCAGCGGATGGAACAGAAAGCAGATGCCGATATAGAACGGCAGCCAGGGCAAGTCGAAGAAGGCGGCGGGGCCGGTGCCGGACAGGAAGGAACGAACCTGATCGAAGTCGCGCAGAGCCTGCAGGCCGTCGCCCTGGGTGCGCAGTTTCAAGGGCGCCTGAACCACGGCGCGATAGATCCGCGCGCTCATGGCTTCGTCGAGAGCGCCTGCAATCCGCACAAGCATGCGGCCACGCACCATTTCGAAGGCGCCCTGGAAGGCATAGAGCAGTAGTGCGAGCAGGCAGAGCGCGATCAGCGTGGGGATGCTCCGGCTCGGCAGGACGCGGTCATACACTTCAAGCATGAAGAACGAACCGGTCAGATAGAGAATGTTGACAAGCGCGCTGGCGATAAAGATGCCGATGAAGCCTGCCTTGCAGTTCCACAAAGCTTCGGCAGGATCGGATGCACTGACTTTGGTCTTCAATGGATTCATCACTATTGAGGTCCTCGCGAGACGTTCGCCGTCTCAAATGGTGTGCACTGCGTGCCACAATTTCTCTAGGCCGCATCCCTGACGTTTTGCTGCCTGGAGAACATGCGAACTGCAACGGCGGATAGCATCGCCGGTTGCGGGATTTGCGCGTCTATGTAAATGATTTATCGCTAATGTAAACGGATTTATCGGTTTTATAGTGAAACTATTGGACCATCACCGTGACGGTTGTAATGTTTCGGGAAAGTATTTGTTGTGTTTTACCAGTTGCTTAGACTCGATGCAGCACGCCTTTGTCTTGCGCTTCCTTAGCCAATCAGCCAAATACCCCGATATGTTGAAAAGGGTTGCTCAATGAGAAACGTTCTGGTCGTCGGGATTGGTGCCGGAAACCCTGAACATATGACGGTTCAGGCGATCAATGCGCTCAACAAAGCCGATATTCTGTTCATTCCGACCAAGGGCGATGCGAAGGTGCAGCTCGCCGATGTCCGCCGCGATATCGTGTCCCGATATGTCACCAATCCGCACAGCCGGGTGGTGGAATTCGAGGTTCCAGTGCGCCAAGTGGCGGATCGATCGTATCATCGCAGTGTCGACGACTGGCATGCCGCGATCGCGACGGCTTACGAACGTTTGCTGATCGAGGAACTGGCCGAAGGTCAGACCGGCGCCTTCCTCGTCTGGGGCGATCCAATGCTCTATGACAGCACGCTGCGTATTATTGACCGGGTTCGGGCGCTGCAGACGGTTGCATTCGATTATGCGGTCATTCCCGGTATTACCAGCATTCAGGCGCTTGCCGCCAGCCACAGGATACCGCTCAATCTTGTCGGCAAGCCGGTCGAAATCACCACCGGCCGACGCCTAGCCGAGAGCTTTCCGCACAAGAGCGAGACGGCCGTCGTCATGCTCGACGGCGAGCAGGCCTTCATGAAGATCGACGATCCGGAAGCACGGATTTTTTGGGGTGCCTATCTGGGCACGGAACAGGAGATCATCATTTCCGGCCGGCTCGCCCATGTAAGGGACGATATCCTGACAACCAGAGCGGCGGCGCGGGCGCAGCACGGCTGGATCATGGATATCTATCTGCTGCAGAAGGGCGAGGATTTCGAGGAGTAACGGCGAAGGCGGCGCTTCACTTTGACCTGTAACACGGCATGGCGGCCGCTTTGCCGGTGTTGTAGAGTGCCGTACCGGCGGGCTACCATAGACCGCACTTTGGACCACGCTTTTGAAGACTGGAAATGGCCAGCTGCCTGTCATGACGTTTAGTGCCGCACCATCCGAGAAACCAGTGGAACCCGCGCAGCCATCGACGATGCGGCGTGGCGCCTGTCCATCCCTGTCTGCGCCGATGATGACGGGCGATGGCCTTTTGGCGCGGCTGCGGCCTGTAAAAGCGGGATTTGCGCTTGGCGAAATGACGGCGATCGCGAACGCGGCGGCGGTGTGCGGCAACGGCATTCTCGAAATTACCGCGCGGGGCAACCTGCAAATCCGTGGGTTGGCGGCGCAAACCGTCCCGCTCCTGGCTGAAAAAATAGCCGAGGCCGGCATAGACATTGCGCAAGGGCTGGCGATTGAAACGCCGCCGCTGGCCGGGCTGGACCCGGCCGAGATTACTGACGCCGTTTCCGTTGCCGAACGGCTGCGTCTGGCGGTGACCGCGCATCAGCCGCAATTGATCCTGGCCCCGAAGCTGTCGGTGGTCGTCGATGGCGGCGGACAGCTGAATCTGGGCGCGGTTACGGCCGATATCCGGCTGCGGGCCGTGCGCTTCAATGGAGAAGTGCGCTGGCTGCTGGCACTGGCTGGCACGGAAATGACGGCAAGACGGATTGCCGTGTTGGAGGAAGCAGCTGTCGTCCCGGCGGTGATGGATATCCTGAAGAACCTCGCCGCGATCGGCAGGGACGCGCGCGCGCGCGATATCGTCGGGGCTGTTTCGACCCGCTGGGCAGTGGCGCCCGATCTTGATCGGATCGCTCCCATGCCGCCGACGCCGAATGCGGCGGGCATTCATGCCAATGGTGAGCACTGCGTTTTGGGTATCGGCCTTCCGTTCGGACAGATCCGCGCGCAGGATCTGTGCGCATTGCTTGAAGCGCTGGAAATTCTGGGCGCAACGGAAATCCGGCTTTCCCCCGGCCAGGCGATGATGGTGCTGGGAATTGCACGTGGCCGGATCGGTGCGGCGCAAGCGCTGGCGCTTGGCTACGGGTTGCGCGCCTTTCCGCGTGATCCGCGCAATCACATTGCCGCTTGCGCCGGTACCGGCGCTTGCCGCTCGGCGGGGATCGATACGCGGTCCGTGGCGCAAATGGTTGCCGATACGGCGCCGGTGCTGCTTGACGGATCGCTGACGGTCCATGTTTCCGGCTGTGCCAAGGGCTGTGCGAAGCCGTCTGCCTCGGCGCTGACGATCACGGCTGCGCCAATAGGCTACGGGCTTGTCGTAAATGGCCCAGCGTCAGCGCCGCCAACCGCTTACATCAAGGAAAACAACATAAGAACCGCGCTTGCACACCTCGACAAGCTGGTGTCCGAGCGGAAACAGGGTGGCGAATCGGCCCGGTCCTGCCTTACACGGCTCGGAGCGGACGCGATCACAGCCGCGGTTCAACAGGGATAGAGATGCCTGAATACGATTACATCCGGGATGGCGATGCCATCTACGAGCGTTCGTTTGCCATCATTCGCAACGAAACCGATCTGTCCCGCTTTTCCGAGGAAGAGGCCGATCTCGCCGTCCGCATGGTGCATGCTTGCGGATTGGTCGAGGCCGCGCAATATTTCGAGTTTTCTCCGGGTTTTGTTCCGGCAGCGCGTCAGGCGCTGAAGAACGGCGCGCCGATCTTCTGTGATGCCTTCATGGTCTCTCATGGCATTACCCGCGCGCGTCTGCCTGCCGAGAATGACGTGATCTGCACCTTGCGCGAACCGCAGACAGCCGATCTCGCCCGTGAGATCGGCAACACCCGTTCTGCCGCCGCCTTGAAGCTCTGGGTCGAGCGCCTGGCCGGTTCCGTGGTTGCCATCGGCAATGCGCCGACAGCGCTTTTCTTCCTGCTGGAACTGTTGCGCGACGGCGCGCCGAAGCCGGCGGCAATCATCGGCATGCCGGTGGGATTTGTTGGAGCGGCTGAGTCCAAGGATGCGCTGGCGGAAAATTCCTATGGCGTGCCTTATGCGATCGTGCGTGGCCGCCTTGGCGGCAGCGCCATGACGGCGGCGGCCGTCAATTCGCTGGCGAGGCCGGGTCTTTGAGCGCCGCTTCGATCGGCAGGCTGATTGGTGTCGGTACAGGCCCGGGCGATCCGGAGCTTTTGACCCTCAAGGCCGTCAAGGCGCTGGCGGCAGCCGACGTGCTTGCCTATTTCGCCAAGGAAGGCCGGCGCGGCAATGGACGCGCGGTTGTCGACGGGCTGTTGAAGCCCGGTCTTGTCGAATTGCCACTCTACTATCCGGTGACTGTCGAGATCGACAAGGACCACGACGACTACAAGAGCCAGATTACCGGTTTCTACGATGCCTCGGCAGCCGCTGTTGCCGAACATTTGAACGCCGGTAAAACCGTTGCCATCCTCAGCGAAGGCGACCCGATGTTCTATGGCTCCTATATGCATTTGCATGTGCGGCTGGCCGGGCGTTTTCCGGTCGAGGTCATCCCCGGGATTACGGCCATGTCCGGCTGCTGGTCGCTGGCGGGATTGCCGATCGTACAGGGCGACGACGTGCTCTCCGTGCTTCCGGGCACGATGGGTGAGGATCAACTGAAGCGCCGTCTTGGCGACACGGAAGCCGCCGTGATCATGAAGGTTGGCCGCAACCTGCCGAAAATCCGGCGGGCGTTGGTCGCTGCGGGCAAGATCAACCAGGCCGTTTACGTCGAGCGCGGCACGATGGCGAATTCCGCCATGATCCCGCTGGCTGAAAAAGCCGATGATATCGCGCCATATTTTTCGCTGGTGCTGGTGCCCGGCTGGAGTGGCAGGCCATGAGCGGTACGCTTTATGTGATCGGCACAGGTCCCGGCGGTCCGCAGCAGATGACGCCCGAGGCGCTTGATGCGGTCTCGAAGTCCATCGATTTTCTCGGGTATGGCCCCTATCTCGACCGGCTCTCGCTACGCCCCGACCAGAACCGGATCGCCTCGGACAATCGGGAAGAGCTCGACAGGGCGCAGGCTGCGATCGTTCGCACTGTAGCCGGCTCCAATGTCTGCGTCGTCTCCGGCGGTGACCCGGGCGTCTTCGCCATGGCGGCCGCTGTCTGCGAGGCGATCGATAATGGCCCGGACGAATGGCGCACGATCGATCTCGTCATCGTGCCGGGTGTGACCGCCATGCTTGCGGTTGCCGCCCGTATTGGCGCTCCGCTCGGACACGATTTTTGCGCCATCTCGCTGTCAGACAATCTGAAGCCGTGGGATGTGATCACCCGCCGCTTGAAGCTGGTGGCCGAAGCAGGCCTGGTGATCGCGCTCTACAATCCGATCAGCAAGGCGCGGCCCTGGCAGCTCGGCGAAGCATTCGAAATCCTGCGCACCGTTCTGCCTGCTGAAACGCCTGTCATCTTCGGCCGCGCGGCTGGCCGCCCGGATGAGCGCATGCTGGTCATGCCGCTTGGGCAGGCGGATGCACAGAAAGCTGATATGGCGACCTGTGTGGTCATCGGCTCGCCGGAAACGCGGATCATTGCGCGTCCGGGCAAGCCCGATCTGGTTTACACGCCGCGGTTCATTTCCGGGGAGAAAAGGTGATCGACAAGGCCGAGCGCGTCTTTGACAGTCTCAACCGTGCAGACATCGGCCGGTTGCTGGCGCTCGACCATGATCACTGCGATACCGAGCGCGCGGGCGGCGGCGATCTTGCCATAGGTGGCGGTGCCGCCGCTGTTCTTGGCGACGATGACGTCGATCTGGTTCTCGATCAGCAGTTGACGTTCGGCGGCCTCCTCGAACGGACCGGTCGCGAGAATGTAATGCGCTTCGGGAATGTCGAGCCGGGGTGTGACGGGATCGACGCTGCGGATCAGGTAGCTGTGCTGCGGCGCACTTTCGAAATGAAACGCCTCCTGTCTGCCGATGGCGAGGAAGACACGTTTCGGCACGGTGCTAAGAGCGCCGACCGCGTCCGCGATGGAGCGAACACTCGTCCAGCGATCGCCCGGTTCCTGCTTCCACATGGCGCGGCGCAAAGCAAAAAACAGAATACCGGTACTGCCTGCGGCGATGGCGGCGTTGTTGGAGATGCGAGCGGCAAAGGGATGGGTGGCATCGATCAAAAGATCGAAATTTCCAGCCTTCAAAAATTCGGCAAGTCCGTCGCTGCCACCGAAGCCGCCGCTGCGGGTCGCAACGGGCTGCACCATCGGCTCGGCCGTGCGTCCGGCCAGCGAAAGCAGGCAGTCGCAATCGGTGCGCTCAGCCAACGCGGCGGCCAGTTGCCGCGCTTCGGTCGTGCCGCCAAGGATCAGGATGCGGTGTTTGCCCATGGGTGACAATCAGGTCTTTTCTGGTGGTGACGCAACGCCGTGGCTGACGATTGTCGGCCTTGGCGAAGACGGTTTAGCCGGTCTCGGAGACGAGGCCAAGCGCTGCATCGCCAGTGCCTCGGTGGTTTTCGGCGGCGTTCGCCATCTTGAACTTGCCGGGCCGCTGATTGCGGGTGAGCAGCAGAGCTGGTTCAGTCCTTTCGAGCGCTCCGTCGAAGCTGTACTTGCGCGGCGCGGAACGCCCGTCGTGGTTCTTGCGTCCGGCGACCCATTCTTCTTCGGCGTCGGCGTGACCTTGTCGCGGCAGATCGATCGTTCGGAAATGTGTGTTCTTCCTGCTCCGTCATCCTTCAGTCTGGCCGCCTCCCGTCTTGGTTGGGCGTTGCAGGATTCGGTGATCGTTTCCCTGCATGGGCGCCCGCTCGATCTGATCCGGCCGCATCTGCAGCCCGGCTCGCGCATCCTGGCGCTGACATCGGATGAGCGCGGTCCTGGAGAACTTACCCGGCTGCTCGCAGCAAGCGGGTTCGGGCAATCCCGCATGACGGTGCTCGAGGCGCTGGGCGGCGGACGGGAACGCGTCACCGCGCATGTCGCGGCGGAATTTTCGCTGACGGATATCAATCCGCTCAACATCTGCGCCGTCGAGGTCGTGGCTGAAGCCGGCGCCCGTATTCTGCCGCTGGCATCCGGCCTCGACGATGGATTGTTTGAGCATGACGGTCAGATCACCAAGCGGGAGGTTCGCGCACTGACGTTGTCGGCGCTTGCCCCGCGGCGCGGTGAATTGCTTTGGGATATCGGTGGCGGATCCGGCTCGATCGGCATCGAGTGGATGTTGTGCGCCCCGGCCATGCGCGCAATTGCCATCGAAGGCTCTGCCGAGCGGGCAGAGCGTATCAAGCGGAACGCGGCGAATTTTGGTGTGCCGGGTTTGACCGTCGTGCATGGTACCGCACCGGGCGCCCTTGCCGGGCTGCCATCTCCGGATGCGATCTTCGTTGGTGGTGGCGGCAGTGAAGAGGGCGTGATGGCAGCGGCAATTTCCGCCTTGAAGACCGGTGGCCGGCTGGTTGCCAATGCCGTCACGACGCAGATGGAAGCGGTGCTTCTCGATCATCACGCCCGGCTCGGCGGTTCGCTGATCCGTATCGATATTGCCCGCGCGTCTCCCGTTGGCGCGATGACCGGCTGGCGGCCGGCGATGCCGGTGACGCAATGGTCATGGGTAAAGCCGTGATCTCGGAATTTCAAAAGGAAAACGCATGACCGTTCATTTCATCGGAGCAGGCCCGGGCGCCGCAGACCTGATCACCGTGCGCGGCCGCGATCTGATCGCCCGCTGCCCGGTCTGCCTCTATGCCGGCTCGATTGTTTCGCCGGAATTGCTGCAGTATTGCCCGGACGGTGCGCGCATCGTCGATACGGCGCCGATGTCGCTGGACGAGATCGAGGCGGAATATGTGAAAGCCGCCGCCGCTGGTCACGATGTGGCGCGGCTGCATTCCGGCGATCTGTCGGTCTGGAGCGCCGTTGCGGAGCAGATCCGCCGGCTGGAGAAGCATGGGCTGGACTATACGATGACGCCCGGCGTGCCTGCGTTCGCGGCCGCTGCTGCGACGCTTGGCCGGGAACTCACCATTCCTGCCGTTGCCCAGAGCCTTGTTTTGACTCGTGTCTCCGGCCGCGCATCGCCGATGCCAAATGCCGAGACCCTGGCCGGGTTCGGCGCCACCGGCGCAACGCTGGCCATTCATCTGGCCATCCACGCACTCGGACAGGTGGTTGAGGAACTGACACCGCTTTATGGCGCGGATTGCCCGGTCGCCATCGTCGTCAAGGCTTCCTGGCCGGATGAGCGGGTGATCCGCGGTACACTTGCCGATATCGAAGCGAAGGTGGCGTCCGATCCGATCGAGCGGACGGCGCTGATCTTTGTCGGCAAGACGCTGGGCGCGACCGATTTCCGCGAAAGCTCGCTTTATGACGCGGCCTATCAGCGGCGGTTTCGTGGCCGCGACGGACTTTAGCGCCAGTCAGATATCCATGCCTGTTGTATCTGGCTGCTCGCCGGTTGCCTTGCGCGGCACGTCGTTCTTGCCTTCGATCCGGTCGCGGTAAAGCGCAGATTGGCCAAGCAACATCAAGGTCACCGGCGTTGTCAGGATGACGAAGACGATGATCAGGACCTCATGAAGAATCCAGCGGTTCTGAAGGACGGCGAAGGTTATCATCGAAGCGGTGCAGATCAGGACCGTGCCGGCGCTGGCGCCGAGTGTCGGCGCATGCAGACGGCCATAGAAGGTCTTGAGCCTGATCAGCCCCATCGAACCGATAAGGGTAATGGCGGAGCCGGCGAGAAGAAGAATGCAGACCGGAATTGCAGCCCAGGTTGGAAGATCAGTCAGATGGCTCATTCGATCACCTCGCCCCGCATCAGGAATTTGGCAAAGGCGATCGATGAAACAAAGCCGAGTATGGCGATGATCAGCGCCGCTTCGAAATAGATCGAATTGGCGGTGCGGATGCCGAATGTCAGCAGTAGCAACATGGCGACGATATAAAGCGCATCGAGACCAAGAATGCGGTCCTGCGCCCGCGGACCGCGAACCATGCGGAACAATGCACATCCCATGGCCAGCCCGAGTAGGATCTGGGACGCCAAGATAGACCAGATGATGAAGAGCTCGTTCATTCGAATATCTCCTTCAACGGGGCCTCATAGCGATTTCTGATCAGTTCGGACCATGCAGCGCCATTTTCCAGGTCGAGCACGTGGATCATCAGCACACCGGTTTGGCGGTCGAACTCGAGCCAGGCGGTACCGGGCGTTGCCGTCAAAATACAGGCAAGCAGTGCCAGCGCATTCTCGTCGCGCAGGCTGATGTCAATGGCGACGAAGCCGGAATTGACCGGCCGTTTTCCCGCACGCAGGATGACGCCCATCACGGCGATATTGGAACGGACAACATCGACGGCGACATGTCCAGCCAGGACGGCAATGCGGCGGTAATTCTTCAGCCGGGTCTTGTCGGGCTGGAGATTGACCATGGCCCACGCGAACGCAACGGCGAGAGCGGTCCCGAGCACGATCTGGCCTGGAGACACCGACTGGTTGATCAGCAGCCATAGCATCAAGAGGGCCAGCGATAGCAGCGGATAGGGGAACCAGTAGCGCATGGCCTATTCCCCCCCTGCCGGGCCGGCGCGCGGTGCCGACATCACGCGTCCGATATAATTCTGCGGTTCGCCGAGTGATTTAGCGGTCGCGTCCATATAGCGCATGGCGGGACCAGCCTGGAAGCTCAGAAAGACGCACGTCGCCAGAAGCAGTAGAACCGGCGTGATTTCGATCAGGAAGACGCGCGGAATGGTGCCTTCGATCGACGTCCAGAAGGTGCGGATACCGACGCGGTTCATGGCGATCATGGCTGCAAGGCCAGACAGGATCAAAAGGGCAGTATAGGTCCATTCGGCGCCGGAAACCGGAGCATCGCCGCCAAAGCTGCCGGGATTGAACACCCCGTGTAGCATGGCGAATTTAGCGAGAAACCCTGACAGCGGCGGCAGGCCGGACAAGAGGATGGCGCAGGTGCAGAAGCACAGGCCGAGCACGGCCATGGTGCCGGGTACGGCGACGCCTCCTTCCTTTTCGTCTTCATTCTCGTCGACGTCGCCATAAGCTTCCATCGTCACGGCCAGAACGTCGGCACCGGCATCGCGGGCGCGCTCCACCAGTTCGATCAGAAGGAAGAAGGCGCAGATCGTCAACGTCGAGCTGACCAGATAAAACAGCGCGCCACCGATGACGGCGCCATTGCCAAGGCCGATTGCCGCCATCAACGTGCCGGAAGAAACCAGCACGCAATAGCCGGCAAGCCTGCCCATCGCCTGCGAAGCGAGAACGCCGATCGCTCCGAACCCGATGGTCAGCAGGCCGCCATAGAGCAGGACAGATTGCCCGAAGCCCAGGGAGGCGCCGGCATCGCTGCCAAACAGCAACATGGAGAGCCTGAGAAGAATATAGACGCCGACCTTGGTGAGGATGGCGAATATTGCAGCGACCGGCGGGGTTGCGGCCGAATAGGTGGCTGGTAGCCAGAAGCCGAGGGGCCACATGCCGGCCTTGACGAGGAAGGCGATGCCGAGCAATGCCGCGCCCGCCTCCATCAGCATACGGCTTTCCGGGCCAATGGTGGTGATGCGCATGGCAAGGTCGGCCATGTTCAGCGTGCCGGTCGCTCCGTAGATCAGGCTGACCCCGATCAGGAACAGTGACGAGGCAGCAAGATTGACGGCGATATAGTGCAGGCCTGCCTTCACCCGCATCGGCCCCGAGCCATGCAACAGCAGTCCATAGGATGCGGCCAGCATCATTTCGAAAAAGACGAACAGGTTGAAGAGGTCGCCTGTCAGGAAAGCGCCGTTCAGACCGGCCAGCATCAGCTGGAACAACGAGTGGAAATGATAGCCGGCCCGATGCCATTTCGCCATCGAGAACACTTGCGTCGCCATCGCCAATACACCCGTCAGCACCAGCATCAGAGCCGACAGCCGGTCAAGCACCAGGACAATGCCGAAAGGGGCAGGCCAGTTTCCAAGCAGGTAGACGCTGGCGCCCGTTTCGCCTTCTCCCGAGGAGGCAGCCATCCGCATCAGCAGAAGGCTGATGATGAAAACCACGACGGTCGAGGTGAAGGCGATTACGCCCTTCAGCGTCCGGTTTCGCTCATCGACAGGAATGAGCGCGGCGGCCGTGATGATCGGCAACAGGATTGGCAGGATGATCAGGTGGTGAAGCCAGTTCATGCCGCGCTACTCCCTGCCGTCGACATGGTCGGTACCGGTAAAGCCGCGGGAGGCGAGAAGGACGACGAGAAACAGCGCCGTCATAGCGAAACCGATGACGATGGCCGTCAGCACAAGTGCCTGGGGGATGGGATCGGTATGGGTCAGAAGTCCACCGACACCACCAGGTTCAAGCACTGGCGGCGCGTCGACTCTCAGCCGGCCCATGCCGAAGATGAAGAGATTGACCGCATAGGACAGCAGCGACAGGCCAATGATGACCTGATAGGTGCGCGGCCGGAAGAGCAGCCAGACGCCAGAGGCTGTCAGAACGCCGATGCCGGCGGAGAGAACGAGTTCCATTATGTGTTCTCCTTCGCAGCCAGTTTCGCGGCCCTGATCTGAGCGCGGGGAGCACGCACCGACTGGTGGGCGAGAGCGATCAGGATCAGCACGGTGGCGCCGAGCACCAGCGAGAACACGCCGAGATCAAACAGGATCGCGCTTGCCAGCGGAATCTTGCCGATGATCGGCAGAGATACATATTGGGCATGCGAAGTCAGGAATGGATAGCCGAAGACCCAGGACCCAAGGCCGGTCGCGGTGGCGACGATGAGGCCGATCGCCATCCAGCGCAGCGGATGGATCCGCAGCCGTTCCTCGACCCAGCGGGTGCCGCCCGCCATGTATTGCAGGATGAAGGCGATCGACATGGCGATGCCAGCTGCAAAGCCGCCGCCCGGCAGATCGTGGCCACGGAAGAACAGGAAAGCTGCCAGCATGCCGATGACGGGGAACATCCAGCGCATGATGACCGAAGGGACGAGCAGGTATTCGGCGATGCTGTCGCCTTTCTTTCGGTCCGGGTGATCGTCGTCGAATGCGTTCTGGACGCGCTGCTGTTCCGGCGCTTCGAGGCTTTCGGTGGCGGGGCGGAAACGCAGCAGAAGTGCGAACACGGTCAGGGCGACGATGCACAGGACGGCAATCTCGCCCAGCGTATCGAAACCCCGGAAATCGACGAGGATGACGTTGACGACATTCGTGCCGCCGCCTTCGCCATAGGCCCGCTCGAGGAAATAGCTCGAAATCGTCTCCGGCATTTCCCGGCTCATGATCGTGTAGGAGATGAGCATCATGCCGAGGCCGGCAAACACGGCAAAGCCAAGGTCACGCAGGCGCCGCAGGCGTGTGGAGATGGTCATCAGCTGGTCGTCCGGATCCTCGATCCGCTTAGGCAGCCAGCGCAGGCCGAGCAGAATGAGAACCGTCGTAACGATTTCGACCAGCAATTGCGTCGCTGCGAGATCGGGCGCCGAAAGCCAGACGAAGGTAATGCAGGTGACAAGGCCTGCGCCGCCAAGCAACACGAGCGCTGCAAGCCGGTGGAATTTCGCCTGATAGGCCGCGCCGACGGCACAGACCATGCCGACCAGCCAGAGTAGCGCAAAGGCCGGATCGATGTTGCGCAGGATGATATTTGCCGGCTTGAAGCCCTGCGAGAGAAGGGTGACAGCGCCTGCGAGCAGCGCGACCCCGACAAGGATGCGCATCTGCGGCTGCAGGCGGCGGGTGCCGGCGCGCATCTCGATCGAGCGCGCCCATTTCCACGACAGGGTCACCAGCACGCGCTCGAAGATGCGTTGGCCCTCCAGGCGGCGGAAGAAGGGTGGCCCCTCGATGCTGGTGGCAAGATAGGGCCGCATGATGAAAAACAGGCCGATGCCGCCGACAAGCGCGATCAAGCTCATGAACAGCGGCAGGTTCCAGCCGTGCCAGACCGCAAGACTGTAGACCGGCGTCGCCTCGCCCAGTACCGACTGGACGGCGGTATGGAGGAAGGGGCCGATGGTCAGGGCCGGGATGACGCCGACGACGAGGCAGGAGAACACCAGGAAATAGATCGGCGCCAGCATCCAGTGCGGCGGCTCGTGCGGTGTCTTGAGTAGGTCCTGCGGTGGCGGGCCAAAGAAGACGCTGTAGATGAAACGCAGCGAATAGGTAACGGCGAACATGCTGGCGAGCGTCGCGACATAGGGTGTGAGCGTGTCGAGCAGATTGTATTTGTGGGTTTCGATCGCCTCGGCAAAGAACATTTCCTTCGAGAGGAAGCCGTTCAGCAGCGGCACGCCAGCCATCGAGGCGCTGGCGACCATGGCCAGCGTTGCGGTGATCGGCATGTATTTGAACAACCCGCTCAGCTTGCGCATGTCGCGCGTGCCGGTTTCATGGTCGATGATCCCCGCTGCCATGAACAGCGAAGCCTTGAAGGTGGCGTGGTTCATGGTGTGGAAGATCGCGGCCACGGCCGCAAGCGGGCTTCCGAGGCTGAGGAGGACGGTGATCAGGCCGAGATGACTGATCGTCGAATAGGCGAGCAGCCCCTTCAGGTCCTGCTGGAAGATGGCGAAATAGGCGCCGAGCAAGAGTGTGCTGAGCCCGGCCAGGCCGACGAGCCAGAACCACTGGTCGGTGCCTGCCATGACAGGCCACAGCCGGATCAGCAGGAACACACCGGCTTTGACGAGGGTGGCCGAGTGCAGGTAGGCCGACACTGGCGTTGGCGCCGCCATGGCGTGGGGTAGCCAGAAATGGAATGGAAACTGCGCGCTCTTGGTGAGTACACCCAGCAGGATGAGGATTAGCACGGGGGTATAGAGCGGGTCGTTGCGGATCAAATTGCCTGACGAGAGTACGACATCAAGATCGTAGCTGCCGACGATATGGCCGATCAGCATCAGCCCGACGAACATGCACAAGCCGCCGGTGCCGGTGACCGTCAGCGCCATGCGGGCGCCGTCACGGGCATTGGCATTGTGATGCCAATAGCCGATCAGAAGGAAGGAGATGATGCTGGTCAGCTCCCAGAAGATCGCCAGGAGAATGAGATTGCCTGATAGAACCATGCCAAGCATGGCGCCCATGAAGGCAAGAAAAAGTGCGAAGAAGCGCGGCACGGGGTCATTGGCCGACATGTAATAGCGCGCGTAGATAACGACGAGCAGGCCGATCGCGGTGATCAGGCTTGCAAACATCCAGGCGAAGCCGTCCATGCGCAACGAGAAGTTCAGGCCCAGTTCTGGAAGCCAGTTGATATCGTAGCGAAGCACTTTGTGGGCGGCGACGATCGGGTAGAGACCAGCCGAAATGGCAAGGCAAAACAGGGCGATCGAGCCTGAAAGCCAGGCGCTGGCAGTACCCTTGTGCGCCGGAACGCAGATTGCAACAAGGCTCCCCGCGAAAGGTGCAAGAACCAGAATCAGAAGCAATGTCGCTGCGATCTCTATGTGCCCGTTTCCCTTAATCTTTCCGAAATGACAGGACCGCGGAGGTCCGTGAATGCTGCAGCATTTGTGCGCTGCGGCCGGTGCCAGAAGCGCGCCGCGAAACGGCACGAGAGCACCTTGTTTTTATGTCTGCTTTCGACCGCCGTGCCAACCCGCAACAGTGATAAAATTGACCGCCTGCGGCAATTCGTTGCCCGGTGTACCGCGAAACCACAGTTTGATGGTTGACCGGCGCGGGCGCTTGCCGGTCCGTGTTTGGAAACATCAGGCTGTGATTTTTGTAACGAATTGTAGGATCGATGTGGCCGGAAATATTTCGACACTGAAAGCGGCTGATAGGTGTGAGTGCGGCCCGTGCGTTTTTCCCTGCTGCTGCTATAGATACGGCATGGATACGATACCGCACATTCTGGTCGTCGATGACGATCCCGAGATTCGCCGCCTGCTTGGAAAATATCTCGACGGGCAGGGCTTCCGCATCAGCCTGGCCGGCAGCAAGGGCGAGTGCGAGGCAAAGCTCGCCGAACTGAAGATCGATCTTCTGGTTCTCGATGTCATGCTGCCGGACGGCTCCGGGCTCGATCTCTGCCGGTCGTTGCGGGGAAGAATGCCGCAACTGTCGATCATCCTGTTGACGGCGCTCAAGGAAGATGTCGACAGGATCATCGGTCTTGAATTCGGCGCCGACGATTATCTCGGGAAACCGTTCAACCCGCGCGAACTGTCTGCCCGGATCCGCGCGGTGCTGCGCCGTGGGCGTGCCGAACCGCAACCCTCCGGCAGCCGTCAATATGTCTTCGCCAATTATATTGCCGATATCGAAAGCCGTACCTTGCTGGCGCCCGATGGCAGTACCGTCGATTTGACCGGCGGCGAGTTCGAATTGCTCGTGGTCTTTCTCCAGCGTCCGGGCCGGGTGCTGTCGCGCGATTCGCTGCTCGACCTGACGCAGGGCCGGACGGCCGATCCCTTCGACCGGTCGATTGATATTCTCGTTAGCCGCCTGCGCCGCAAGCTCGGCGATGCCAGCGTGTTTGCCATGCTGAAGACCGTGCGCAACAAGGGGTATCAGCTCGCGGTTCCGGTTGAGCGGAGCAACTAGATGCTATCGCTTCGCACGCGCTTTACCGCCCTGCTGATCATTTCGGTCGTTCTGGTGCTGGTGATTGCCGCCGTCATCACGGCCTGGCTTCTGCGCAAGCCGCCGGAAGTGATGTACGATCGTGTTCTTGCTGAAAAAGCCGAGCTTGCGCAGCTTCTGCTTCGCGCCGATCCCTTGGCGGCACAAACGCTGCATATTGAAATTCAAGCCAAGCCCGCAAAAGATCGGATCGATCATGAGCGGACAGAGAACATTCTGGCAGAAGGGCGCCGCAAAGGTTACTCGGCCGATGTCGTCGTGTTGAAAAGCTTCAATCCGCATCGCTGGGATATGGCCGTCGAACTGGACGATGGCCGCTGGGCCTATCTGGACTTTCCTGATCCTGCCCCTTTCCCCTATCTGCCGTTGGCCGCCTATCTGGGGCTGGTTGCAATCGGGATGGCAGGGATTTCGATCTATGCCAGTAATATGATGATGCGGCCGCTCAGCATCCTTGAGGAAACGATCACCAAGATCCGTCCCGATGGCATCATCCCCGAATTGCCGGAGACCGGGCCGATGGAGGTTCGCACCACAGCCAAGACAATCAACCGGCTGGCAACGCGCCTTAATGCGGCAGTCTCCAGCCGCATGCGCATGATTGCGGCCGCCGGGCACGACATGCGCACGCCGATGACGCGGATGCGTTTGCGCGCCGAATTTGTCGGTGATGGGGATGACCGGCAATCCTGGCTGAAGGATCTCGACGAACTCGACCATATCGCCGACAGCGCGATCCGCTTGGTGCGTGAGGAAATCAGCCCGGCTGCGCAGGAACACGTATCGCTGGACGCCGTTTTGCGGTCCGTGGCCGAGGAAATTCGCGAGACGGATCTGCCCGTCGAGCAGGGGGCGATCAGACCGGCTCTGATCAAGGGCGCGCCGTTTGCGCTCAAACGTGCGCTGCGCAATCTGGTGGTCAATGCGGCGACCCATGGCCTCGGTGCCCGCGTCTCGCTTGCCAGCTATGGCGACGAGGCGGTCCTGACCGTTCTTGACAGTGGCCCCGGTATTCCGCAGAACCTGCTCGATCGCGTGTTCGAGCCATTCTTCCGTGTCGATCAGGCCCGGCGCCAGCTTGTGCCTGGCGCCGGTCTCGGCCTCGCCATCTCACGGGAAATCATCGAAAACCACGGCGGCACGATCACCATCGTCAATCGCCGGGAGGGCGGTCTGCTGCAGACTGTGCGGCTGCCATTGTGCAGGCCGGAGCGGAGTTGATCAGCACAGCGTTTTCGCGTGCCGATACGGAAAACCAATGAGGCACGCTGGAGAACTGCGGCCCAGCTTTTTGGTGCTGCTGCAGACGCCATAGCAAGCGGCCGGCAGGGGCCGCTGCATAATGCGCCAAGCGCATTCCCGTGAAGTGCGGCCCGAGGTTTTGGCATTCAGTGGCTGTCTTCCCCATTCACCACTGCCGCCAGAACTAAAAAAGCGCGACCGATTGACAATCGGCCGCGCCTGATTTGGGTATCGACATTCCAGCCCACACTGATGGGGGGGCTGGAATCTTTCGTCTTATTGGCCGACAGCCTGGATGCCCGCGCCGCCACCGATGGCGACGTTCAGAGCAACGTAGTTGTTGGACAGGTTGCGGATGCTGGCTGCAAGTGCGATGCGTGAGTTTGCAAGGTTACGTTCCGCATCCAGTACGTCGAGCAGCGAGGTTGCGCCGCCCTTGTAGCTTTCGCGCGCCAGGCTCAATGCCTCTTCATAGGAATCAACGACCTTACGCAGGGCTGCGACGGTCTGGTAGTTGTTGCGAAGCCCAACGAGTGCGTTTTCGACTTCCTCGATCCCGTTGAGGACCGTCTGCTTCCAGGCGAGGTACTGCTGCTGCGCGCCGGACTTGGCGATATCGACATTCGCCTTCAAACGTCCGCCGCTGAAGATCGGAATGTTCAGGCTTGGGCCAAAGGACCAAGTGCCAAGGCCGCCAGCGACTGAAGAAATGATGCGAGAACCGTCGATCGAACCGCTGAGGCTGAGGCTGGGGTACAGTTGAGCCTCGGCAACGCCGATCTGGGCGGTAGCAGCGGCGAGCAGACGTTCTGCTTTGCGGATATCGGGGCGATTACGAACGAGGTCGGCCGGAATGCCGATCTTGGTGTTGTAGCGCGGCGAAGGCTGGGAAGCGCCGTTTCTCAGGCTCGCCGTTACGGTGGTTGCCGGTAGTCCCAGCAAGGTGGCGATATGGTTGGCCGCCTGGTTGAAGCCGGTCTGATAACCAGGCAATTCGGCAAGCGTGGTGTTGACCAGGCCTTCAGCCTGAACAACGTCGAGGCTGGATGCTGCGCCGGCTGCCTTGATGTCATTGGTCAGCTTCAGGGTTTCGCGCCGCGAAGCCAGGCTCTTCTGCTGCAGGGCATAAGCTTCCTGATTGTAACGCGCCTCGATGTAGGACGTTGTCAGGTCGGACAGGTAGGCGAGGCGGGCAACGTTGATGTCGGCATAGGCGGCATCAAGCGAGGCGTTGGCCGATTCCTTGGCGCGGGCATACTGGCCGAACAGATCGAGTAGCCATGAAGCGTCGCCGCCGGCGCTCAGTGTCTTGGTTTCGCTATGATCGCTTTGGCCGCTGTTGCGTCGCGAGGACCCATCCTGACCTGCGGCGGTCGCCGAGCCGTTGGCGTTGACCTGCGGCAGGCCGCCCGACGCAGCGACGATAACATTGGCGCGGGCTTCGACGATACGCTCGATCGATTGCTGGATATCAAGGTTTTCGCCCAGGCCCTGGGCGACGAGGCCGTTCAGCTTCTTGTCGCGGAAGGCTTCCCACCATGGCTTCAGCGTTACGTCTGCTGCTTCGGCCTTGCCCCCCTCGGAGAATTTTGCCGGCACAGCCGCGTTCGGAGATTGATAGTTAGGACCGACAACACAGCCCGAAAGAAGAACGAGGCTCAAGGGAAAGAGCACTTTAGCAATTTTCATCTGGGTCCCCATCCGGCCCGCATGGGTCGGTAACAAACGATTCACTTTTTTCGTCTTTAACATTTTCCGCGTCGCTTGCGAGGGAACAATTGCAAAGTTGCCCCGGAAAAGGGCTATCCCCAGCTTTGGTGTTCCCCAAGTGCCACGGCTTGGACGTTTTGGCGGCGATTTCAAGAGTGGTTTGAAAAATATCGCGCAGAAATTAACTTTTGTTCAACTGCCACGCCGGCCTGAGATTGGCAGCCATCTCAACCCATTAACGAGTGCACATGTCCGGCGTTTGTCGGCTTGATGTCGAATTGTTTCCGGCATGCCGAAAAGGTTTTCGGAACAATGGACGCGAATGCACGCGCAGCCGGGTGTTGCGTGGCCGGACTAGAAATCAGGCTGCGAGCCATCGGCGCTCACGGGCAAAATTTGCCAGGTCGGTGCCGCTCATTGGTCTGGCGAAGGCATAGCCCTGCAGCCCGTGGCAACCCAGTTCCTTCAGAATTCGGGCGTGTTCCATGGTTTCGACGCCTTCGGCGATGACGTCGATGCCGAGCGATATACCGATGTCGATTATGGAGGCGACCAGCCGGCGCTGTTTGGTGGAAGTCAGGATCGGGATCACCAATTGTCTATCGATCTTGAGGCGCTGCGGAGTGAGCTTCAAGAGGCTGACGATTGAGGCATATCCGGTGCCGAAGTCGTCGATTTCGATATCGATGCCAAGGTTCTTGATCTGCTCGATATTGGAAAGAACAGTCATGTCGCTTTCGTCGAACGAAATCGACTCCAGCAGTTCGAACGAGACCTTACCACGTGGAATGGACATCTGATTGAGGCGGTCGATCAGCTTTTCATCATGCAGGCGGTGATAGGAAAGATTGACCGAAACCTTGGGGATATCTATCCCGCTTGCCTCCCAGCGCGTCGACTGGAACAGGGCCTGTTGCAGAATCCGCTGGTCGATTTCCGAAAGAACATTGATGTCTTCGGCCGTCTTCAGAAACGCATAAGGAGCAAGTAATCCCTTGGTCGGATGGTCCCAGCGGGCCAGGGCCTCGACACCTATGATATCGAGAGTGTTGGGACAGAACTGCGGCTGGAAATGGGCGATGAACTCGTTCTGTTCGAGCCCACGCAGGATTTCGTCGGCCGTCTGCTTTGTCTTGAAAACTGCGGTCTTCAAGGAATGCGTGAAGAATTCGCAGCGATTGCGGCCACGGCGTTTCGCTTCATAAAGCGCGATATCGGAATTGACCAGGACCTGGCTGAGCTCTTCCTCTTGAGCTGTCTGATGGGCAATGCCGATGCTGACGCCGATGCGGCATTCCTGCTCCTTGTATCTGACAGGTATGCTCATGGCGTCGATGATCCGTTGCGCCAACGCCGTTTCATGACCCTCGATCTCGCTGGTGCGGGAAATGATGACAAATTCATCTCCGCCGATGCGGCCAACGAAATCGTCATCGCCGGTATTGGCGCGAAGGATTTGGGCGGCATGCCTGAGGATTTCGTCGCCGGCCGCATGGCCGAGCGTGTCATTGATTTCCTTGAACCGGTCGAGATCGATATGGAAAATACTGGCAAGGCCCGGCTTCAGGCCACTGGCATGTTTTCTCGCAAGAATTTCATCGAGGTACCGCCGGTTTGGCAGTGCAGTCAACGGGTCATGTAGGGCATTGAATTCCATCCGGTGCCGGGCTGCTTCCAGCTCGGCATTGTGGGCTTCGGCCTGTCCCTTTGCCGCTTCAAGCCGTTCGTTCTTTTCAACATCAGCAGTGACGTCCCAGTTGACGCCGACGATTTTCTCGGTGCCGCCGGCGCCTGTATATGTCGAGCCGACCGTGCGTATATGCCGGATGCGGCCACCGGAAAGGCGGATGCGAAATTGCGAGACGTAATTTTCGCCGTGGTGCAGGGCATTGCTGAATTCCTGCTCAGCGCGCTGCAGGTCGCCCGGGTGCAGAGCATCGCGCCAGTCCTCATAGACTTCGCGTGCGTTCTGCCGCAATCCGTACAATTCCTTCATGCGATCGTCCCACAGCAGTTTGCCCGAGGCGATGTCGAGTTCCCAGATGCCGATCTGTGAGGCATCCAGCGCGATCTTCAACCGGTGAGACAATTCCTGGAGCTGGTCCTTGTTGCTCTCAAGAACCTGGATATTGCGTTTGCGTTCCTCGATCAACCGCCCGCTGATGAACATTGGCACGAGGATGAAAAGGCCACCGATCAGGATGAGTGTGCGGATCAGTCCGGCGTTTGGTGGAGTGTCGACCCAGCCGCCTTTCGGCACCGCGCTGATGACCCAGGCCCCACCCGGCAAAAAGAGGCTCACCTCGACGGGATCGGCTGCCTTGACGCGGCTATCGCCATAAAACAATGCGCCGTCTTCGCCCAGGCCATCACGGCCGGAGATCGCCACGTCGATATCGAGCGCCGGGGAGAGAAGTCCGCTATCCTGATAGAGCCGCTCCACGTCGATGACCGCAGAAACAACACCCCAATACCGGTTCGATTCGCCACCATCGGAGATCGTGACAGGAAAGCGGCCGATAAGGCCTTGGCCGCCCTGGACCAGGTCCAGAGGACCGGCAAGAATCATCTTGCCGAGTTCACGAACCTTGAGCGCTGCAGCGCGCTGATTGCTGTTCTTGCGATAGTCGAGGCCCAAAATCGCCTTGTTGCCTTCCAGCGGGTAGACGAGCGAGACGATCAGGTTGGGGGCGGCCGCGATATTGCGCAGACGAGACCGCTCATTGAAGATGTTGCGTGCCAGATCGGAGAACCGCTTCTGGTTCATGCCCGGTTCCGTTGCGATCGCAGCGATCAGTCCGCGCACGAGTTGGACGTCGCCATTGATATTGGCTTCGAGCTTGGAGCGGATCGGATTAAGCTCGGCGATAACAGCTGCACGCATTTTCGCTGCGTGAACCGCCCGGTTCTGCTGCTCGGCAAACAGGCCGGCGGCGATCACCACGATCAGTGCAACATAGGTCGGCAGATAGTTCGGCTTGATGAACCGGACTATTGTTGATTTTTTGAGTGCACTCGACAGTCCGGAAAACACGTTATCCCCCATGCTGCTCACTATTCGACAGCAATTGGACCGGATTGTCGCAAGGGCGCCTTAACAAGATGTGCTTGAGAGCCCTGTCAATTCTGATGGTCTATTCGGATTTCTTCCTGATCGGCAGTTTCTTGCCGCCGGTTTCCGCGAGATCCTTCAACTCTTTTTCGGACATGGATCTTTCCATGCTCTTCGATGCGCCCTTGAGTTCGGATTTCTTCGTGTCACCGCGTTTGGCGGATAGCGCAGCACCAGCGGCCTTTTGCTGGGCTTGGGATTGTGCAGGCATCGTCTTCTCCTTCGATCGGATGCCTCTTCAACCGTAATTTTCTAGATTGGTTCCGCAGGTCGCGCCAAATTACTTTCTGGTGTGCCGATCATTGCCAGCAATGTCTCCAGCCGATCGGCATCGCTTGGCAGCTTGTCGGTTCGTAGCCGCGATATGCGCGGAAAGCGCACGGCAACGCCGGATTTGTGACGGCTGGAAAAATTGATGCCCTCGAACGCAACCTCGACGACGAACCCGTGACCGGCTTCGGCCCGGATCGAACGTACGGGGCCAAAACGCTCGACCGTATTGTTGCGCACATAGCGGTCCAGCACTTCAAGCTCGGCATCGGTAAAGCCGAAATAGGCCTTGCCGACGGGCACCAGAACATCCTTGCCGTCAATTTCCGTCCAGACCCCGAAGGTGAAGTCGGAATAGTAGCTTGACCGCTTGCCGTGGCCGCGTTGGGCATACATCAGCACCGCATCGACATTGTAGGGCTCGCGTTTCCACTTGAACCACGGCCCCTTCGAGCGCCCGGAGGTGTAGGGCGAATCCAGGCGCTTCAGCATGATGCCCTCGATCACCGGATCCGGTGGCTCCTTGCGCAATCGGTCGAGTTCCTCCCAGCTGGAAAATGGGACAAGCGGGGAGAGATCGAAATGTGACGGAGCAGCCTTTTCGATGAGCGCGGAAAGTGCAGCGCGCCGGGTCAGGAAGCTTTCGGGGCGCATGTCGTGTCCGCTGGAAAATAGCAGGTCGTAGCCGCGGATAAAGGCGGGATACTCTTCCAGTATCTTTCGCGTCACGGTCTTGCGGTTTAGCCGCTGCTGCAGGTCGGAAAACGTCCGCGTCGCCCGGTTGGTTCGCATGGTGCCGCCGACGAGAAGTTCGCCATCGATGATGCCTTCAAAATCCGCAGCTTCAAGAATATCCGGAAAGGCACCGGAAATATCGTCGCCGCTGCGTGAATAAAGCCGCCGCGTGCCGGCTAGATTGGCAAGCTGCACGCGAATGCCGTCCCATTTCCACTCGGCGGCAAAATCCTTCGGGTCGAGCGAAGCAAGATCGTTGTCGCCCACCGGTGTTGCCAGCATCACGGCATGGAAAACCGCGGGCATATCCAGTTTGGGCTTGCCGGCCTTTCCGTCAAGCCATTGGAACAGGGACACATAGGGCGGCGAAAGGCCGTGCCAGAGTGTCTCGATCTCGGTTACGTCGACATTGCCCATGTCGGCCAGCGCCTGTTTCACCAGCCGCGCCGAGACGCCGATGCGCAGGCCGCCGGTAATGAGCTTCAGAAAGGCAAACCGGCTTGAGCCTTCGAGTTGATCGAGGAGATCGCGTACAAGACCATGGACATTGGCCCGTCCCGCCGTTTCCAGCTGGTGCATGACGGCACCGAGCGACAGATCGGCGGACGCTGGTTTCCCTGTGGCTACAGGCTCCCAGACGAGCGAGATGGTTTCGGCGAGGTCGCCGACGTAGTCGTAGGAATAGCGGAACAGCACCTCGTCCATGCGTTCCAGCACCAGTTGCCGGAGCACATTCGGCTTCACGATCTTGAGCTTCAGCGTGCCGGCAATGGCGGCAAGCGCGTAGCCGCGATCCGGGTCGGGGGCTGCGCGAAAGTAATCCGTCATCAGCTTGATCTTGGCGTTGCGCTGCGGGGTGAGAACCAGGCGGTCGAGCAGTTCTGCGAAGGGACGCACCGGCTATTCTCCTTCGTCGTCGTAGCCGACCAGATGCAGCGGCCGGGCGGCGATACCCTGTAACTCGCACCAACGGACAAGGGCTTCCTCACGGCCGTGCGTCACCCAGACCTCGGCTGGTTTGATCTCGTTGATGGTTGCGGTCAGTTCGGGCCAATCACAGTGATCCGAGATGATCATCGGCAGTTCGACGCCGCGCTGCTTTGCGCGTTGGCGCACCAGCATCCAACCAGAGGCGAAGATGGGCATGGGGTCGGGAAAGCGCCTCGCCCATTTGTCGGCGAAAGCCGAAGGCGGACCGACGACAACGGCACCGGCGAAGGACTGTTTGTCCTTTGCATCGATCGTGGCTGGGCGAAGATCCCCCAATGCCACACCTTCACTTTCGTAATAGTCGCAAAGCCTGGCCATTGCGCCGTGGATGAAGACCGGCGCGTCGTAGCCGGCTTCACGCATCAAGGCGATGATGCGTTGGGCTTTGCCAAGGGAATAGGCGCCGACCAGATGGGCACGCTCGGGGAATTGTTTAAGCGAGGTCAACAGCTTGGCGATTTCACTGCGGTCGTCCGGATGGTGAAACACCGGCAGGCCGAAAGTTGCTTCGGTGATGAAGACATCGCAGGGGACCGGCTCGAAGGAGAGGCAGGTCGGGTCGCGGCGTTGTTTATAGTCGCCCGAGACAACGATGCGGATGCCAGCTGCTTCAACGGCGATCTGGGCGGAGCCGAGAACATGGCCAGCCGGATGAAAGCTGACGGTGACGTCGCCGATGGCGGTGCGGATACCCAGCCTGGCCTCTTGCGTGCTGACGCTGAAGTCATCGCCATAGCGGATGCGCATGATGTCCAGTGTCTCGCGCGTCGCCATCACATGGGTATGGCCGGCGCGGGCATGATCGGCGTGCCCGTGGGTGATCAACGCGCGTTCGACGGGCTGGACGGGATCGATATAAAAGCCGCCCTTCTCGCAAAAGAGACCCTTGGGCGTCGGATAGAGCAGCGTTTCCGGTTTCATGCAGACGAAGATAGCTGGCAATTGCACGACTGCCAGCTATCGCAGTGAATTTTTCGAAATCAGGCTGCCGGGTTGTGGCCGAGCGTCTTCGAAATCAGATCAAGCACGCCCTCGGCATCGACGCCGATGCAGATGTTCTGGCTTGGCAGGTTATCCCAGTCGCTTGGCGGGAAAATATGATCGTCGGCCTTCTGAATGGTCTGGCCGTCGGCAATGCCGCCGCAAACGACGCGGATCGCGCCGCTGCGCAGCGTGAAGAGTTCCGGCGCGACGACATAAACGCAGGCGCAGCTGTCATGCACGACCATGCCGTCATCAACATGCTGCTCGTAGAAATCGATATAGAACTGCGAAATGTCCGACAGGAGCTTGGCGCGCTTGCCGCCGGCCGCAGCGATGGCTTCCAGCCTGGCGCGGGTCATCACCGTCTTTTCCGTCACGTCGAGACCGACAACGACGACCGGCCATGGCGCGGTCATCACCACGTCCGCGGCTTCCGGATCGCCATGAATATTGGCTTCGGCCGCAGGCGTGATGTTGCCGCGCATGTCGAAGGCGCCGCCCATGATGACGACTTCCTTGACCAGAACAGCGATATCCGGATCGTCACGCAAGGCGAGCGCCAGATTGGTCATCCGGCCGACGGCAACGAGCGTTACTTCGCCGGGATTGGCGCGTACCATGTCGATGATGAAGCGATGGGCCGGACGCGGATCGCAGGCCAGATCGACTGTTTCCGGAACGCCGATATTGCCGAGACCATCATCGCCATGGATGAAGGTCGGCCAGCCGACATGGGCGCGCGACGGATCGAGCGTCTCGCCGAGCCCCTTGGCAACCGGGGCTGCGATATCCCATTGCTGCTTCAGATAAAGCGCGTTGCGCGTCGTTGTTTCGATCGAGGCATTGCCGAAGACGGAGGTGATGCCGATCAGGTCGATATCCGGGTGATTGTGCAGGAACAACAGGGCCATCGCATCATCAACGCCGGGGTCCGTATCAAAAATTACCTTATGCATAATGTGTTCTTTTCGTTGTTTTGAAAGCCAGCCGCAGCTTGCTGAAGGGGCGACGTCCAGCGTTGCGTCACTTTTAGCGGCGCGGCGGCCAAGAGCAACCCATTTTCCGGAGCCATTGAGGGTAGAGTGCCAAAACAAGGCAAATCCGTCTTCTGACCCGAAAAAGCCCCGTCAGGCTTAAACTTTCCGAAACGTCGCCGCGATAGGGTGGGCGCTTAATCGATGGGCGGGGCCGTTCCCTGCATACGCGCGGACGCGCGGTGACAGGCAGGGAGTTCAAGCTGATGACGGAGCAGTGCACGTGAAGTCGGTCTTTAAAAAGATACGTCTCCCCCGCAAGGTGATGTTCCTCATTACCGGCATTCTCGTGCTGTCTGGCGCGTCCGGCGCCTATGCCGTCTATTCCGGCAAGGAAACCTTTCTCGGTATGGCCGGACCGCAAAAGCCGTCGATCTCGGGACTTGCCTGCACCACGATCGAAACGCTGAAGATGCGTCGCAATGGCCAGCGCTGGATTCGCAAATATGTGAGCACGGAATCTGCTGGCGGTGTCGATCGTGTCCGCACTGCGTTGCGCATTACCGGCCTGTTGGCCAAGGAAGAGCAGGCCGATCTCTATCAGGTCGTTGTGCTTGATTCTGCCGGACCGTCAGATCGTGCCGATCGGCGCGGCGCGGCCATCGGCGCCCAGGTTCTGTTCGCGCCTGATCCATCCAAGCTGCCGGGAATGAGCACGCCATTTACAGCCCGTTATACGGACGCGAAGGCAAACACCGTCGGTCTGTTCTATGGTGCCGAAGTGGCTCTCTCGACCGACGACATCAAGACCACGCTGACGGCAATGGACGACAAGTCGGATTGTTTCGATCCGGTCGCGGCCGCTGCTGCGGCAGTGCCTGGGGCTGCCGGATCAAAGAGCGGCGACCACGGTGAAGCGCCGGCTGCTGCTGCACACGGAGAACAAGCAGAGAGTGGCGAGGCGCCTTCGGCGCATGCCGAAGAAGCTGCCGTGCCGGACGAAAGTGGCGAAAAGCCTGAAGAAAAGGGGTTCTTCGGCTCCATGCTGGCCATGGTTCTCGGCGGTGATAGTGAAAAGCCATCGACAACCACAATGGAAAAACCCGCCGAACGCCCAGCAGAAGAACCTGCAGGGCACTGACGGGCTTTCAAACAGAGCGACTGCCGGCCATCCTGATCAGACGATGGCGTTGCCGGCGATGACGGCAAGAACAACGAAAATCAGGAAGATGATCACGGCGATGGCAAACAGCACACGCGCGATCGTCGCGGTTGCGGCTGAAACGCCGGAAAATCCGAGAAAACCGGTAATCAGCGAGATAACCAGGAAGATAAGCGCCCATTTCAGCATGGAGAGTTCCTTTCAGATTCTGCGGACATTGACGCGCAGGAGCCTGAAAAGTTCCGTCGGCTGACAAAAACGCGCCATCCGGCTGGGGACGGCGCGTCCGTAGCGTTGGATTAGTCCGCCTTGTTGCGGCGGGCCGGGAAGAGAATGATGTCGCGGATCGACGGCGCGTTGGTAAGCAGCATGATCAGGCGATCGACACCGATCCCGAGACCGCCTGCGGGCGGCATGCCCTGGTCGATCGCATCGAGGAATTCGTCGTCCAGCTGCTTGTCCTTTTCGCCGCGGGCATGCGCCTGCTCGAGCTGCTCGACCATGCGCTTGCGCTGCTCTTCCGGATCGTTGAGTTCCGAAAATGCGTTGCCCAGTTCCCAGGCGTTGCAATAGGTCTCGAAACGCTCGACCAGGCGCGGTTCGCCGGGTACTTCCTTGGCAAAGGGCGAGATGTCCTTCGGGAAATGCGTCACGTGGCTCGGCTGGATCAGCGTGCCCTCGACCTTTTCTTCGAAGATGAAGGCCAGGCATTCGCCCCAGGTCGCGTCCTTTTCGACTTCGAAACCGGCAACCTTGGCGGCTGCGCGTGCTTCTTCGTCGGTCTTCATCGCCAGGAAATCGATGCCGGTCGCTTCCTTGACGGCGTCGGGCATCGGTACGCGCTTGAACGGACCCTTGAACGAGATTTCCTTGTCGCCGAACATGAATTCGGTGGTGCCGTGGATCGACATCGCAAGCGTGGAGAACAGCCGCTCCACGAGGTCCATGATGTCCTCGTAGTCGGCATAGGCCCAGTAGCATTCCATCATGGTGAATTCAGGATTGTGCCGCGTGGAAACGCCTTCGTTGCGGAAGTTGCGGTTGATCTCGAACACCTTGTCGGTCAGGCCCGACACCAGCGTGCGCTTCAAGAACAGTTCCGGCGCGATGCGCAGATACATGTCGAGCTTCAGCGTGTTGTGATGCGTCTTGAAGGGCTCGGCGGTGGCGCCGCCATAGACCGAATGCAGCATCGGCGTTTCGACTTCCATGAAGCCGTCATCTTCCATGAACCGGCGGATACCGGAGACGATCTTCGAGCGCTGCTGGAAGCGAAGCTTGGATTCTTCGTTGGTCATGATGTCGAGGTGGCGCTTGCGGTAGCGCTGCTCGATGTCGGACAAGCCATGCCACTTCTCCGGCATCGGCAGCAGCGACTTTGTGAGCATGGTGATTTCTTGCGCGTTGATCGAGAGCTCGCCGCGCTTGGTGCGGCGGACCACGCCGGTGACGCCGATGATGTCGCCGATATCGATCATCGGCAGCAGCGCGCGGGCGTCTTCAGGCGTCGTATCCTTGTGGGAGAATATCTGGATCTTGCCGCCGGCGTCATGGATATCCATGAACATGCCGGAATTGCGCGAGGAATAGACGCGGCCGGCCACTGTCACGATATCTTCGGTGACGACGTCCGCTTCCAGGGTCTCGTATTTTGCAGCAAGCTCCGCATTGGTGATCGTGCGGTGAAAATGCGCCGGATAGACGTCGCCGATCTTGTCGCGCAGCATTTTCAGCTTCTGGGCGCGCACTTCGGTGACGTCGGAGGAGAGGGCGGTTTCGGTCTTTTCGGTCATGGGGTTCGCCTTCTATGGGGCTTTTGTTCTCAAGGGTACTAGGGTCGAGGCCATTTTCTCTTCTCCCCAGCGGGGAGAAGGTGGCCCGAAGGGCCGGATGAGGGGGAGCCGCGGACTTGTCGGTCGGCCGCCCCCCCCCCCTCATCGCCTCGCATTCGCTCGGCACTTCTCCCCGCTGGGGAGAAGAAAGAGCCAGTCTTTATTTGCCGCTGCCTGCCATCGAGGCGGCAACCTGGCCTGCAACCTTCAAACGCTGGCGCACGACCGAGCGGCCGAGGATAGCCATTGAATCGAACAGCGGCAGCGAGCGGCTGGAGCCCGAGACCGCCACGAACAGCGGCGCCACGATGACTTTCAGCTTCTTGCCCATGCGCTCGGAAATCGCACGGAGTTCGGCTTCGATCGACTCGACATTCCATTCGAGGATCTTTTCCAGGTCCGGCTGGACCGTGTTGAAGATCTCGACCAGTTCTTCCGGGCTCGATTTGACCTTGGCAAAGGAGGCGGCGTCAAGCGACAGATCGGACTTGAACAGGAAGCCTGCCAGATCCGGCAGTTCGCCCAGCTTGGAAATGCGCGACTGCGAGAGCTTGAGGCCCTGCTTGATGCGGTCGTTTTCCATAGCCCAGGACAAAACGCGGGCG
This sequence comes from Hyphomicrobiales bacterium, assembly GCA_900472175.1. Lineage (GTDB taxonomy): Bacteria > Pseudomonadota > Alphaproteobacteria > Rhizobiales > Rhizobiaceae > Pararhizobium. The sequence goes on from UCHD01000011.1 coordinate 45,461, forward strand.
GCGAACTCGTCTTCGCTCAAGCCTTCGCGCAGCCAGCGGCCATTCAGCCAGTCCAGCTTCTGCACGTCGAAGATCGCGCCGGCCTTGGAGAGGTTCGCCGGATCGAATTTCTCCGCCAGCTGTTCCATGGTCAGCATTTCCTCGCCTTCGGCAATCTGCACGAAGAACAGGCCGAGGAAGTTCATCAGCGCTTCGGGCAGGTAGCCGAGTGCCGTGTAGTACGAGATCGAGGTCGGGTTCTTGCGCTTCGACAGCTTCGACTTGTCGTGGTTGCGCATCAGCGACAGGTGCATGAATACCGGCGGCTCGAGACCGAGATATTGATAGATCAGGATATGCTTCGGCACCGAGGACAGCCATTCCTCGCCGCGCGCCACATGGGTGATCTTCATCAGATGGTCGTCGACGACATTGGCCATATGATAGGTCGGCATGCCGTCGGCTTTCAGCAGGACCTGCATATCGACGGCATCCCACGGGATATCGACTTCGCCATAGACGCCGTCGACGAACTTGCAGGAGCCTTCCGTCGGAATCTTCATGCGCACGACGGTCGGTTCGCCGGCAGTCATGCGTGTCGTGACTTCCTCTGCCGAAAGTGTCAGGCAGCGGCCGTCATATTTCGGCGGCTTGCCGGCGGCGCGCTGCGCCTCGCGCATTTCCGCCAGACGTTCAGGCGTGCAGAAACAGCGGAAACCGTGGCCGTTGGCAACGATCTTTTCGACGAAGGGCAGGTAAGTGTCCTTGCGGTCACTCTGGCGGTAGGGGCCATAGGGGCCGCCGATATCCGGGCCTTCCGACCATTTCAGGCCGCACCATTTCAGGGCGTCCAGCACCTTGGTCTCGAATTCTGGGGTCGAGCGGGTCGCGTCGGTGTCCTCGATACGCAGGATGAACTCGCCACCCATCTTCTGCGCGAAGAGATAGTTGAACAACGCGATATAGGCGGTGCCGACATGGGGTTCGCCGGTGGGGGAAGGTGCAATGCGCACCCGGACTGGTCTGTCTGTCATGATCCTGGCCCGTGCTTTACGTGCTTTCGGCCTTCCTGCCGGAAAGGAGACGTCCGGATGTGAAGGCGCATGCTTTTAAGGGAAGGAAATGCCCGGCTGATGCCTGAAATGGCGGAAAATGCCGGAAATTCCATATGGCTGGGGTGAGACCATATTCAAAAGGGCGCGTCAAGGAAAACTGCGTTTTCAGCTGTGGCCGGGAACTTTTCAAATGGCCGTTGACATCCGCGTGAAATCGATCTACTTAACCTTTAAGTTAATTAACTTGTTGGCTAAATAAAATGACCCAGGACCAACTCAGCACAACTCTTTCGGCGCTCGCCGATCCGACGCGCCGGGCAATTCTGGCGCGGCTGGCTTTAGGGGAGGCGTCCGTCAATGAATTGGCCGAACCGTTCGCGATGAGCCTGCCTGCCGTTTCCAAGCATCTGAAGGTGCTGGAGAAGGCGGGGCTGATCAGCCGCGGTCGCGAGGCGCAGTGGCGACCCTGCAAACTGGAGGCGGGGCCGCTGAAAGACCTGAACGCCTGGCTCGATAACTACCGGCAATTTTGGGAGGAGAGTTTCGACAGGCTCGATCTCTACCTGCAAAAACTTCAAAAGGGAGATGGAAATGAACGCAAGAGCTGACGTGGTTCCGGCCGATAAGGCCAACCTTGTCCTGACCCGGACATTCAACGCCCCGGCAGCGCTGGTCTACAAGGTCTGGACGGACCCTTATCATCTGTCCCAGTGGTGGGGACCGCACCATTTTACCAATCCGGTCTGCGAGGTCGATCTGCGGCCTGGCGGCGTCATCCGCATCCACATGAAGGGGCCGGACGGCCAGATGTATCCGTCCAATGGCGTCTTCAAGGAAATCGTCGAGAACGAGCGCCTGGTGTTTACCAGCACCTATGACGGCGAAGACGGCATCCCCATGCTCGAGGCGCTGAATACGGTGACGTTTACGGAAAAGGACGGCAAGACAGTGTTGACCCTGCATGCTGAAGTGCTGAAGGCGACGGAAGCCGTTCTGCCAGCCCTCGACGGCATGGAGGAAGGCTGGAGCCAGAGCCTCGAAAAGCTCGCAGCGGTCATCGCCACCGTCTCGGCTGCCTGAAATCCTTATTACCCAACATGCCCCTGACGTCCGCAACGGGCGTTTCAGGGGCGCTTATTCCCTTACGCAACAGGAACCTGAATATGCTGAAAATTCTACTGATTATTCTTGCCGTCATCGTCGTGCTTCTGCTCGCCGTGGTCGTCTTCGCATCCACCAAACCCGACACATTCCATGTCGAGCGCAGTGTCACCATCAATGCTCCACCGGAAAAGATCTTCCCGCTGATCAATGACTTCAAGCAGTGGCAGGCCTGGTCGCCCTACGAAATGAAGGACCCGGCCATGAAGCGCACCTATGATGGCGCGACAGGCGGTCAGGGCGCGGTCTACAGCTGGGATGGCAACAAGGATGTCGGTGCTGGCCGGATGGAAATCACTGCAGCGACACCGTCCTCAAACGTTGCGATCAAGCTCGACTTCATCCGTCCCTTCGAAGGCCATAACGTCGCCACGTTCACGCTTTCGCCCGCGACACAAGGCACAGCGGTCACTTGGGCGATGGATGGGCCGAGCCCGCTAATTGCCAAGATCATGGGCCTGTTCTTCAACATGGACACGATGATCGGTGGCGATTTTGCCCAGGGACTGCAAAACCTCAAAGCCATTGCCGAAAAGTAAGCGGCACATAAAACGGGAACCAATGTTGGCCTGAGCCGTTTCCGTCATGAGGAGTGCGGGCCGTGCCAACCGGACCTGAGGGAGATGGAGAACGCGGAGATTTTTCCGGTTTCTCTTCGCGGCCAACGAAATGGCAGGCGAGCTTCTTACCCCTTCGGCCTCGTTCCTCGAATGCCCATGTGGAATTGCCCCGGGACAACAGTCCCGGGGCTTTTTTGATGGGCGTTTTCCAGCCGCAAACAAAAAAGGGAGCGCGGCCGGATGGTGCGCTCCCTGTTCAGTCGTCAATCAGGCGAATACCCGGTCAGTGTTTTGCGGCCTTGTCCCTCTGCCGCTTGTTGCGCGACAGCATGTTGAGCACCTCGACGAGCGCTGAGAAGGCCATGGCGGCGTAGACGTAACCCTTCGGCACATGCAGGCCCATGCCTTCGGCGATCAGCGTCGTACCGATCATCAAAAGGAATGCCAAGGCCAGCATGACGATGGTTGGGTTCTTTTCGATGAAACGGGCAAGCGGGCCTGCGGCTAACAGCATGACGGTGACGGCAACGACGACCGCGACGACCATAATCGGCAGATGCGGCGTCATACCGACGGCGGTGATGATGCTGTCGACCGAGAAGACCAGGTCGAGAAGCAGAATCTGGCCGATGGCAGCGCCAAAAGTGGTGGTCACCGAACTTGCGATGAAATCCTGCTCGTGATCGGCCGGATCGACATTGTGGTGGATTTCCTTGGTGGCCTTCCAGACGAGGAACAGGCCGCCGGCAATCAAGATCATGTCCTTCCACGAGAATGGATGGTCGAACACGGTAAAGACCGGGGTTGTCAGCTGGACGATCCACGCGATGGTGCCAAGCAGGCCCAGCCGCATCAGCAGGGCAAGGCCGATGCCGATCTTGCGTGCCTTTTCCCGATGTTCGGGCGGCAATTTGTTGGTCAGGATCGAGATGAAGATTAGGTTGTCGATGCCAAGCACGACCTCCATGACGATCAGGGTGATCAGGGCAATCCAGGCAGTCGGATCTTGCATCAGGAGCAAAATATCCTGCATCGGGGGTGGTTCCTTCCTCGGCAATCAGCGTGCATATACGGGAACCCGCGCCGCCGGATGGCAACGCGGGTGTAATTGATGTTTCTTATGTATGCGGAAACGGCGGCAAGGCAAGCGTCGAGGGGGGCGCAAACCGCCGCGATACCGTTAACTCTTTACCGGAAGCCAGATTTCGGTCAGGCCCATACCCGTTCTCGGGTCAAATCGTTCGTCATAGCGTTCCATCAGATCGGGAAGCCCGGCGTGCTTATAGCCGGATGTGGGCAGCCATTCGGTAAAGATCGCGTTGCAGGTTGTCTGTATGCCGGAAATATGGCCGCGATGGGCAAAGATCGCATAGGTCTGGGCGGGAAGCTTTAGAATTTCAAAGCCTTCGGGCAGTTCGTCGGTGTCGCGAACCTCAACCGCGGTCATATATTGAAAGCTGCTGTCCTGTCCTTCTTCCTGTGTGCAGATGCCGTAGGCGGCATGTCCGATCTGGCCGGTAATGCTGCCATCATGGGCGTTGAACCTTTGCCATTGCGAAGGGATGCCGGCATTGGCGCCGTAATTGTAGGTCTGCTGCAGGCCGGCCATCAGCATGGCGGGCGCGGTTTCAAATCTAGGTTCGTCCAGTCTTGGAAGGGGCGCGGTGTTCATGCGGAGAGGCTCCATGAGATCGAGATCGCCGATATGCCCTCTGTTGCGAACCTCTTCCGGTGTCACGCCGAAATGCTCGCGAAAGGCACGCGTGAAGGCTTCATGCGAGCTGTAACCCGCATCAAGGGCGACCGCGAGAATGCTGGATGCGCCACCGGCAAGGGACAGAGCCGCGGTGCTCAAGCGCCGCGCTCTGATATAACCACTGATCGAAAAGCCTGTCGTCAGGCCAAAGACACGCGACAGGTGATAGCGGGAAAGCCCCGCTGTCTCCGCGATATCCTCCAGTGAAATATCCCCGGCGTAATGGCTTTCAATAAACCAGAGCGCCTTGCCGATTGCATTCATCCAACCTCCCGCAGCAAACCGGATATGATCTTAGTGCCGATCGGGCGGCTTCATTTGATCGTGGTTGCGCGATTGCTGGCAGCTCTCAGGCCTTTGCCCGGGTTCCATACGCGGCCATGAAGACGCGAACGGCGCCGCTGATGACCCGGTCGATTTCTTCTGGCGACGGTGGGGCCTCCATGGTTCCGAACAGGCGAAACTTGAAGAAGCCGCCGCTGGCGAGATCCAGAAATTGACCTGCAGCCAGATCGAGGTCATCGATCTCGACGCTGCCGATGTCGACCTGGTGCGTCAGAAACTCTTGGAGGACTGTTCGCAGGTTTTCCGGCCCCTTGAAGAACCGCTGACATAGAACCGGCATGCGATCGCGGACGCCCAGAACGGTGCGCATCGCGCTGATCACCTTTTCATCGGTCACGTGGGTAACGAAGCTGACGCCGAATTTGTAAAGACCGGCTTCGACATCCTCGTGAGTGGCCAGCACCGTGCGGACTGCCGCAAGAAAAAGCGCGCGCTCGTTTTCGATGATTGCCGAAAACAGGTCTTCCTTGTTCTGGAAGTAGACGTATATCGTGCCTTTCGAAACGCCGGCTTCCCGCGTTATGTCGTTCATGCTGGCGGAGGCGAAGCCGACGCTCATGAAAACACGCTTTGCGCCCTCGATGATCTGTTCACGCTTTGCCGGATCCTCGCCGGCAGCACGGCGGCCGGAAAGAGCTTCGTTGGGACAGTCTAAGGTCCCCGTTGTTTCTGCCAATTTTTCGTTACCTTCGGACATTTTTGTCTCATTGTTAACTTTTCGAACCGAACGGTTCGATTTGACTTGATATGTGAGCGTTTTCGCATTAAGTCAAATCGAACTGAACGGTTCGGTTCGAATTTCTCATATCATGGCTGGTAGTGCAATATGTCAGTTTCAAGCAAATCCGGTGCTGCCCATGTCCGCCCCGTGGGCGATGATTTCAAGGCGCCCGGCGAACAGATCGAAGCTCCTGAAGCCAAGAACGTGACGGAGCCTGCTGTCGAGCAGCAGGCTGCTCCTGAGGTTGTCGCTGTTGCTGAGCAGCCCGCGCCGAAGCGCCGCAAGCTGGTGTTTCCGGTCATCGTGATTGCTGCTTTGGCAGCCGGCGGCTGGTATGGCTACGAATGGTGGACCAACGGCCGCTTCATGATCTCGACCGACGACGCCTATATCGAAGGCGATATCGCGTCGATTTCGCCGAAGGTGTCCGGCTATATCGAAAAGGTCAATGTCATCGCCAACCAGCACGTCAAGGCTGGCGATCCGCTGATCACGCTCGACAAGGAAGACTACCGCATTGCCGCCGATCAGGCGCAGGCGCAGATCGATACGGAAAAACTGTCGCTGCAACGCTTCGACGCTCAGATCGCTGGTGCAAAGGCCAGCATGCAGCAGGCAGAAGCGCAGAAAGCCGCCCTTGAGGCGACCGTCCGTGGTGCCGAAACCACGCTCAAGCGTGCCAGTGACCTCCAGTCAAAGGCAGTCGGTACGGTCGCCTCCCTCGATGATGCCACGGTGGCTCTCGATCAGGCCAAGGCAAACCTTATTGGTGGCGATGCGCAGATCGCTACGGCGAACGCCAATATCGCCGTGCTGGTTGCTCAGCGCGCCGAGGCCGAAAGCACCATCCGGACGCTGGAACTGGCCCGCGACAAGGCTCAGCGCGATCTCGGCTTCACGGTCCTGAAGGCGCCTTATGATGGTGTTATCGGCAATCTGTCCGTTCAAGATGGCGACCTTGTTTCCGCGGGGCAGCGTCTGGCGGCCCTGGTGCCGACCGAGCAGCTCTATATCGACGCCAACTTCAAGGAAACGCAGATCGCCCACATGGTGCCGGGCTCGAAGGTCAACATCCACGTGGATGCCTTCGACGAAGCGCCGATTATCGGCACCGTGCAGTCGATCTCGCCGGCTTCCGGCTCGGTGTTCTCGCTGCTACCGGCTGAAAATGCCACGGGCAACTTCACCAAGGTGATCCAGCGCGTTCCGGTCCGCATCGTGTTCCCGAAAGAAGTGCTGGATAGCGGCCGCCTTCGTGCCGGCTTGAGCGTCGTTGTCGATGTCGATACCCGCACCGCGCCGAAGCAGGAAACCGCTGCGGCCAAGTGAACCGTATGCCGCGCCGTCAAGGCGCGGCCTCAACGGTTGAGATAAACGTCCCGGGCCGATGCGCCGGGACCCTGTGATGCACCAGTTTTCATGATCATGATGGCTCCCACGTTCGTCTGAACGCGGTCACGCCAGGAGCAATGCGATGGCTGCCACTGTAACAGCGGGTACGATGCCGCTTCCTGCCGCCAAGGCGGAAGAGAAGATGGATCCGAAACGGCTGATCGCCTTTTTCGCGATGGTCTTCGGCATGTTCATGTCGATCCTCGACATTCAGATCGTCTCGGCCTCGCTGGCCGAAATCCAGGCCGGCCTGTCGGCAGGCTCCGATGAAGTCGCCTGGGTGCAGACGGCCTATCTGATCGCCGAAGTCATCATGATCCCGCTGTCCGGCACCTTGGCTCGGATCGTCTCGACGCGTGTGCTGTTTTCGGTGTCGGCTGCAGGCTTTACCATCGCCAGCGCCCTTGCGGCGACCGCCACCAATATCGACCAGATGATCGTCTACCGGGTGCTGCAGGGCTTTATCGGCGGTGGCATGATCCCGTCGGTGTTTGCGGCCGCATTCACGATCTTCCCGCCCTCCAAACGCAGCATCGTCTCGCCGATCATTGGCCTTGTCGCGACGCTGGCGCCAACCATTGGACCGACCGTGGGCGGCTATCTCAGCCATGCCTTTTCCTGGCACTGGCTGTTCCTCGTCAATATTATCCCGGGCATCATCGTTACCATCGTGACCTGGAATTTCATCGATTTCGACAAGCCCGAATGGGGCCTGTTCAAGAAGTTCGACTGGTGGGGCCTCTTGTCGATGGCGGTCTTCCTCGGCGCGCTGGAATATGTGCTGGAGGAAGGCAACAAGAACGACTGGTTTAGCGACGAATACATTTTCATCGGCGCGATCGCATCGGCGATCGGTGCTGTGGTGTTTTTCTATCGGGCCTTCAAAGTCGAGTTTCCGGTGGTCGATTTAAGGGCTTTCTCCAATCGAAACTTCGCCTTCGGGTCGCTGTTCTCCTTCGTCATGGGGATAGGCCTCTACGGCCTCACCTATATCTATCCGCTCTATCTCGGCCGGATCCGCGGCTACGATTCGCTGATGATCGGCGAGACGATGTTCGTGTCAGGTCTGGCGATGTTCTGCACCGCGCCGATCGCGGGTAGGCTGTCTACCAAGGTCGATCCGCGCGTCATGATGGCGATCGGTTTTGCCAGCTTTGCGTCCGGTACCTGGCTGATGAGCTCGATGACGGCGGACTGGGATTTCTATGAGCTTCTGCTGCCGCAAATCCTGCGTGGTTTCGGTCTGATGATGTGCATGGTGCCGATCAACAACGTTGCGCTCGGTACATTGTCGCCAGCCCGTATTCGCGGCGCGTCCGGCCTGTTCAACCTGACGCGTAATCTTGGCGGCGCCGTTGGTCTGGCTGCGATCAACACCATTCTGACGCAGCGCCAGGAAGAGCATTACGCCCGCCTGCAGGAACATGTGCAATGGGGCAACCCCGAAGCCATGAACCAGCTGAACAACATGATCGCCAAGTACAATTCGCATGGTCTCGACGGCGCAACCATCGCCATCCAGAAGCTGTCTGGGATGGTGACGCAGCAGGCGATGGTCATGTCATTCATCGATGTGTTCCTGATCCTCACCGCCCTGTTCGGTGCTTTGGTTTTCTGCGCCTTCCTGATCCAGAAGCCAGCGCCCGTGCCGACCGGAGCCGGCGGTGGTGGACACTAAGGTCGCTGACTCATAAAGCTCATTCAGATTTGACTGAAGCGAGTTTGACGAGAGCCAGATAATTTTCGCTTCGACGGCAACTACACGTTCCCGATCGTCGACCGGCCAGCACCGGTTACGTCACCCATGGATCAGGTGGGCCAGCACGACGCGGGCCCCGGAAACTTCAACGACTACGCCAGACGCGTCGGAGCCCCTTATCCTTCAACGACTTCGCTGATCTGCACGATGGGTGCGATGTCCGTATAGTTGGCGACGTCGGCGGAGATCTCCGAGCGGTGGGGACCCAACGCCTCCTGGAATATCGCCAGGCTCGGCGAGTAGACGTGGCACGCCGCGGCGAACTCCGGCGCGCTTCCAGGTTCGCGACCCGCAAGGCCCTTATCGATCTCGTAGCGCAGGCAGGCATCGCCGAGCCGTTCCTGGATGAGCGGCATATGGCGGGTGCGGTAGTAGTCGTGATCGAACTTCGAACCGCCATCGGCTGGATAGTAGACACTCATCTTGATCATGGTCGGGCTCCTTACCTGAACGCCTCTCCGAGCGTTGGAGGGACCCTTCTAGCTCACCGACTCGCAAAGCGCATCCACATTCTGGCTGAAGCGAGTTTGACGAGAGCAAGGTAGTTTTCACCGTGCCTTTGGAATGTCCGCCCACGGCGAGCGAGTCAGAAGACGCCGGTCACCAACCTGAGGCACTCCGCGCGGCTTGCTCGGCAGCAGCGAGTCGATCACCGACCACTCGCATCCGTCAACTCGCAGCGAGGCTGGCCCGTCAGCAGCTTCCTTCAATAAATTTGAGTGAGAATTTTGCAGCTACAGCCGGCAGTTTATGAGTGCGCGACCCAGGGCGCTTCCGTTTGAAGATGAGGCGCTCTAGCCGTTAAGGCCGCAGCACATCCGATCTATACGTCACGGCTTTCATCCGCCAGAATGCCCTGAAGGTAAAACTTCAGGGCATTCTGCATGACTGATCATCCGTTTCCTCCGCTTCCCAGACGTTCGTTTCTCGCCAACCTCTTTGGTCTCGGGGTTGTGTCGTCGATTGGTCCGGCATTTGCGGCGGCGGGAAAGCCAGCCTGGCCTCCCATCGATGCGACGTTCCTGTTCACGGCTGATGTTCATACCTGCCTCATCTCCGGGGGCGTGCTCAGCCCCAACTGCGCAGCAGAGGGCAAGACCGACGCCAATCTATTGCGGCACGTGGCGGCGCTGAACCGCATCACGGAGTTTACCTGGCCAACGGAGATTGCCGGCGTGGCAACGGGGCTCGCCGGGGCCGGTAAGAAGATCGCCGAGCCGCTCGGCCTCGTGATCGGGGGTGACATGACGGATGATGGCGGCGGGCAGGTCAAGGTTCCTGGCGAAGGCCACCAACTGCTGCAATTCTCCAGCCGCTATCAGCAGGGCACCGGGCCGGACCGGGTGCATTTCCCGGTCTATAATGGGCTTGGCAATCATGATCTCGATCAGGATGGAGGGCCGCCGCATATCGACTGGTATCGCCGCGAACTGCGCGACTATGTCGAGCTCAATCACCGCCAGACGGTGTTCTACAAGCCGCCGGTGGCCGTCGCCAATTACGATATCGATTCCGACAATTACTCCTGGGATTGGGGTGGGCTGCATCTGGTGCAGTTGCAGCGTTTCGGCGGCGATACCAATAAGGGGGCGATCAGCGGTCTGGACTGGCTGAAACTGGACCTGGAAAACTCGGCTGCCGATGGCCGGCCGGTCGTCGTGTTTCAACATTACGGCTGGGATTCGTTTTCACTGGAGAAATGGGATCCGGAGAAGATGACATTTGACGATGCCGGCCCGGGCCATGCCCACTGGTGGGATGACGGCGACCGGGCGGCATTACTTGCAGCACTGAAAGGCTACAACGTCGCCGGTCTTTTTCATGGGCATGAGCATGACACACCGATGATCTACAATCAGGAAGGCCTCGATCTGTTCAAGCCGGTGGCCACCTTCAAGGGCGGTTTTGCCGTCGCCCATATCACCAATCGATACATGGATGTCGTTCTGGCGCAGGCCCAAGGGGCCGATGGCGATGTGACGTTTCTCAAGGCGTTCAGCAAGCGTTTTGGCTGATGCCTTTCGGCTGTGATTGCATGGAAATCACGCGGTGATAATTTTCTGATTTACGTACATCAAATTTTCCTCTAAGGCTCGTTGCCGGAGGAAACATGCGCCCGACAGTTCACGATATTGCCGCTGCGGCAGGGGTCAGCCTTGCGACCGTCGACCGCGTTTTGAACCAGCGCGCCGGTGTCCGCACTGTCACGCGCGAAAAGGTCGAGCAGGCCATCGAGCGCATCGGTTATGTCCGCGATGTCGCGGCAGCGAACCTTGCCAAGAGCCGCGTCTATCCCTTCGTTTTCATCCTGCCGTCTGGCGACAATTCGTTCATGCGTGGGCTTGAGGAGCAGGTGCGTGCGGCGATCGGCCGTTCGGCTGTTGAGCGTACCGATATCACCGTTGTCACCGTCCCGGCGTTTAACGTCGAAGCCTTGGTTGCCGCGCTGGATGAGGCGCGGGCGGGATCTCCCGCGGGGGTCGCGGTTGTGGCGATCGATTCTCCCGATGTCATCGCTGCCGTCGACCGCCTGCGGGCTGGTCGCATTCCCGTCGTGACGCTTGTTTCGGATCTGGCCGGTTCGAAGCGCGATCATTTTGCTGGCGTCGACAACATCGCCGCAGGGCGCACGGCAGCCAGCCTGATGGGGCGGTTTCTCGGCGGCCGTTCCGGGCCGGTGGCGGTGCTGGCCGGTTCGATGCTGGTGCGCGACCATCGCGAACGCCTCGACGGCTTTCGTACTGTCATGGCGGAACATTTCAGCGGCCATGCGCTCTTGCCTGTCATCGAAGGGCAGGACGATCCCGCCCTTGTCGAGAAACTTGTCGGCAAAGCCCTTGCTGCATCGCCGGAAATTGCCGGTATCTACAGCCTCGGCGCCGGTAATCGCGGCCTGATCGCCGCCTTGAAGCGCCGAGTGAACGCCGCCCCGGTCTGTGTGATCGCCCATGAACTGACACAGCATACTCGGGCAGCATTGAACGACGGATTGATCGACGTGGTCCTCAATCAGGACGCGGGGCACGAGGTGCGTAGCGCCATTCGCGTATTGAAAGCCAAGGCCGATGGCGTCGCCGTCATCGGTGCGCAGGAGCGCATCCGTCTCGACATTTTCCTCAAGGATAACCTGCCGTTTGAGCAGGACAGCAACCAGGCGCCCGCTGAGGGCAGGCAAGACTAGGGAGATCATCATGTATCTTGGCATCGACCTCGGTACGTCCGGGGTGAAGGCATTGCTGATCGACGGCGGCCAGCGGGTCATCGGTTCCGCATCCGGCGCAATGGACGTATCGCGGCCGCATCCAGGCTGGTCGGAGCAGGACCCGGCCGATTGGATCCGCGCAACGGAGGAAGCGATTGCCGGGTTGAAGGCTGTCCATCCCAAGGAACTGGCCGCCGTCAAGGGCATCGGGCTCTCCGGCCACATGCACGGCGCGACGTTGCTGGATGACAATGACAAGGTGCTGCGCCCCTGCATTCTCTGGAACGATACGCGCAGCCACAAGCAGGCCTTGGCGCTGGACGCCGACCCTCAGTTCCGGGCGCTGACCGGCAATATTGTCTTTCCGGGGTTCACCGCCCCGAAACTCGCCTGGGTGGCGGAAAACGAACCCGATATTTTCGAAAAGGTCGATTGGGTCCTTTTGCCAAAGGATTACCTGCGCCTCTGGCTGACCGGTGAGCATATTTCCGAAATGTCGGATTCAGCCGGGACCTCCTGGCTCGATACCGGCAAGCGCGCATGGTCGGAAAGCCTGCTCGATGCGACGGGGCTGACCGAAAGCCATATGCCGTCCTTGATCGAAGGCACGGAACAGGGCGGGACGCTCAAGGCCACTCTCGCGGCCAAGTGGGGCATGGGCGCCGGCGTTATCGTTGCCGGTGGGGCAGGCGACAATGCCGCCTCGGCCTGCGGCATGGGCACGGTCGGCGAGGGCCATGCTTTCGTCTCGCTCGGCACATCCGGCGTGCTGTTTGCCGCCAATGCCAGCTATCTGCCCAACCCGGCCAGCGCCGTGCATGCGTTCTGCCATGCACTGCCCAACACCTGGCATCAGATGGGCGTCATCTTGTCAGCCACTGACGCGCTCAACTGGCATTCTGAGATCACCGGCAAGAGCGCCGCCGATCTCACTGCCGAGCTGGGCGACAGCCTCAATGCGCCGTCCGGGGTGACTTTCCTGCCTTATCTCTCCGGTGAACGTACACCGTACAATGACGCGTCAATTCGCGGTGTCTTTGCCGGACTTGGCCATGAAAGCAGCCGCGTGGTACTGACTCAGGCCGTCCTCGAAGGTGTCTCCTTCGCGCTCCGTGATAGTCTCGAGGCATTGCGGGTTGCAGGCACCACACTCTCCCGCGTCACCGCCATCGGCGGCGGTTCACGCTCGCGCTACTGGCTGAAATCGATTGCGACGGCTCTCAACCTGCCGGTCGATGTGCCTGCCGACGGCGATTTTGGTGCGGCTTTTGGCGCCGCCCGTCTGGGTCTCGTCGCAGCGACAAAGGCCGACCCGCTGTCCGTCTTCACCGCCCCCGCGACGGCCGAAACTATCCAGCCCGACGCGGCGCTGCACGGCGCCTATGCGGAAGCCTATCAGCGTTATCGCCGCCTCTATCCGGCGATACGCTCTGCCTACTGATTTCCGTCACCATTTCGAAAACCAAGAGGAAACATTCATGAGCACAGGTTTTTTCGGCGATATCGCCAAGATCAAATATGAAGGCCCCGACAGCACCAATCCGCTGGCTTTCCGTCATTACAACCCAGACGAAATCGTCATGGGCAAGCGCATGGAAGATCACCTGCGCTTTGCGGTTGCCTATTGGCACACCTTCGTTTGGCCGGGCGGTGACCCCTTTGGTGGCCAGACGTTCGAACGCCCGTGGTTCGAAGACAGCATGAAGGCTGCCAAGCTGAAGGCCGATGTCGCCTTCGAGTTCTTCACGCTGCTCGGCACGCCTTTCTATTGCTTCCATGACGCCGACGTGCGCCCGGAAGGCAAGAATTTTGCCGAGAACACCAAAAACCTCAACGAAATCGTCGATTACTTCGCCAAGAAGCAGTCCGACACCGGCGTCAAGCTGCTCTGGGGCACGGCAAACCTGTTTTCCAATCGCCGTTACATGTCGGGTGCCGCCACCAATCCGGATCCGGACGTCTTTGCCTTCGCTGCCGCGACCGTAAAGACCTGCATGGACGCAACGCTGAAGCTCGGCGGCGACAACTATGTCCTGTGGGGCGGCCGCGAAGGCTACGAGACCCTGCTCAACACCAACCTGAAGCAGGAACTCGACCAGCTAGGCCGCTTCGTCAACATGGTTGTCGAGTACAAGCACAAGATCGGCTTCAAGGGCGCGATCCTGATCGAGCCGAAGCCGCAGGAGCCGACCAAGCACCAGTACGACTACGACGTCGCGACGGTCTACGGTTTCCTCAAGTCCTACGGTCTCGAAAACGAGGTCAAGGTCAATATCGAGCAGGGCCACGCGATCCTCGCCGGCCATTCGTTCGAGCATGAACTGGCGCTTGCCAATGCCTATGGCATTTTCGGTTCGATCGACATGAACCGCAACGACTATCAGTCCGGCTGGGATACCGACCAGTTCCCCAACAACGTTCCGGAAATGGCGCTTGCGTACTATCAGGTCCTGTCCGGCGGCGGCTTCAAGACCGGCGGCACCAACTTCGATTCGAAGCTGCGCCGTCAGTCGATCGATCCGGAAGACCTGTTGATCGGTCACATCGGCGGTATGGATTGCTGCGCCCGGGGCCTGCGTGCCGCCGCCAAGATGGTCGAGGACAAGGCACTTTCCGGCCCGCTCGACGCCCGTTATGCCGGCTGGAAATCGGCCGAGGGCCAGAAGCGCCTGACCAGCATGTCGCTGGAGGAAATCGCGGCCTATGTCGAAAAAACCGATCTCAACCCGCAGCCGAAGTCCGGCAAGCAGGAACTGCTGGAAAACGTCGTCAACCGTTACGTCTGATGATCGCTTCAAGCCATTTTCATCGTTAACCAAAGGGGCGTCACCGGCGCCCCTTTTTTATATGAGATGCTGACCTGGGCGTTCGAAACAAACTCCGGTCACTTTGTCGCATTTTTGAGAAAATCTGCCTGAATACAGGATCTTAGCCTGTTCAGCATCGATGCAAGCGAATGTTCCTAAAGACATCCTTAACCATGCGCGGCCTAGTTCTGGGTGGACGCCTTGGACCACCCTGCCGGCATGATGCCGATCGCGCAGCGCGCATGCCTTTCCCCGTTTTGATTTTAGGATGCTCCATTATGCCTGCGCCCGTTTCCGCGACCAAACACCTGAATGAACGTCTCGATTTTGTCGGGCTCGATGGCGAAGAACGCGCTGCCCTGGTTCGGGCAAGGCCGACCATTTCGGCCTCCCTTGATGGTGCGCTCGACAAGTTCTACGCCAAGGCGACGGCGGTTCCGGAAACGGCGAAATTCTTTGCCAGCGACGCGCATGTGAAAAGCGCCAAGTCGCGGCAGGTTCGCCACTGGGATCAGATCGCCTCGGGTGAATTCGATGATAAATATGTCGAGGCCGTCACCGCGATTGGCAAGACCCATGCCCGCCTCGGCCTAGAGCCGCGCTGGTACATTGGCGGTTATGCGCTGATCATGGAATCAATCATCAAGGCGGTGGTCGAAAAGCACCTCGAAGGCTTTCTCTACAAGAAGAAGGCCAAGGATATCAGCATCGAAGTGACGGCGATCATGAAAGCCGCCTTTGTCGATATGGACTATGCCATCTCGGTCTATCTCGATGCCCTGCAGGAGCAGCGGGCAATCGGGGATGCCGAGCGGAAAACACACTCGGTACAGCAGGACGAGGCTCTTTCGGCGCTCGACCGCTCGCTGACAGGACTTGCCAATGGCGACCTGACCGCCAAGCTCAGCGCGGCGCTTGCGCCGCAGTTCGACGGTTTAAAAACCAATTTCAACTCTGCGCTTGGAACGCTCGACAAGGCGCTCGGCTCTATCGTTTTGGCCGCCGACGAAACCTCCGGCAATGCGGGCGAACTGGTGACCGCCGTCGATGATATGGCGCGCCGCACCGAACAGCAGGCAGCCTCGCTTGAACAGACGGCCGCCGCACTGGAAGAAATTACCACGATCTCCAAGGAAGCCGCGATCCGCACCGAAGAAGCCCGCCGTGTCGTCGGTCACGCGACCGAAGAAGCGCGCAAATCGGGCGAAGTGGTCCAGCAGGCGGTGTCGGCGATGAGCGCGATCGAAGAATCGTCCCAGAAGATCACACAGATCATCGGTGTCATCGATCAGATTTCGTTCCAGACCAATCTGCTGGCACTGAACGCGGGCGTCGAAGCGGCGCGTGCCGGGGATGCGGGCAAGGGGTTTGCCGTCGTGGCGCAGGAAGTGCGCGAACTCGCGCAGAAATCCACCGATGCTGCCAAGCAGATCAAGGGCCTGATCGACAAGTCGTTCGAGGACGTGCTGACCGGCGTTTCCCTGGTCAACCAGACGGGCGAGGCTCTGCGGACCATTGGCGAGCAGGTGATGCATATCAACGGCCATATCGATGCCATTGCCGGTTCGGCGCGCGAACAGGCGATCGGCATCACCGAAATCAACACGGCGGTGACGGGCATGGACCAGATGACCCAGCAAAATGCCGCCATGGTCGAGCAGACCAATGCGGCAACCCATAACCTGATGCGTGTCAGCACGACGCTGAAGGATCTCGCCAATCAGTTCACGGTCTCGAACCGGCGGCATATTGAAGTGGTGTCGCGCCGGGCGCCTGAGCGGCGCTACGCCTGATCGCCGGACAGTTTGATGGAATGAATGCTGGAGCGCTGTGCCGGAAGGTTCAGCGCTTCGTCCATTTCGGCGAAGGGGCTGCAACAGAGTTGCGCACCACGAGATCTGGGCGGAGCAGGATTTCCGTTTCCGGCGGCCGGCCGTCGGACAACAGATCGAGCAGCAGCGCCATCGCATGTTTGCCGATCGCCGTTCTCGGCTGGCGGATGGTGGTCAGCGCCGGCGACATGAAGCTTGCCTGCGGCACATCGTCAAAACCGGTCACGGAAAAATCGCGCGGAATATCGTAGCCGCGAGCGCCAAGGCCGATCATCACACCGATTGCCGTCTGGTCGTTGACGCACATGAAGGCTGTCGGCAGCGTGTCGCGCATGAACAGCTGCTCGACCGCCAGCCGCCCGCTTTCGATCGTGCCGTCGCCCTCAAAGACGATGCGCTGGTCGACGCTGACATTGGCGGCATCCAGCCCGGCCTCATAGCCGATGCGGCGGCGGCTATAGGCAAGCCGCGTGCGGGAATCACCGATGAAAGCGACCTTGCGGTGGCCTTCGGCGATCAGCAGGTCGATCACCTTGCGGGCGCCCTCAGTATCGTCGACACCGACATAGGGAATGCCGCCATTGAAAACCGGCTCGAAGACACCGACGCTGGGCGGCAGCCGTGCTGTCATCGACTGATGGCCGAACGGCAATATGCCGGTAAACAGGATCAGTCCGGCCGCCTGGTTGGAATTGAGGAACTTCAGATATTCCAGCCCACGCTGGGCGTCGTTCTGGGTATGGCCGATCAGCACGCCATACCCATGCGAGCGCGCTTCGTTCTCCAGGCCGACGAGAATATTGGAAAAATTGGGGTCGCCGATATCGGGCGCGACCACCAGAATCATGTTGGAACGGCCAAGCCGCAGGCTGCGGGCCATGGCGTTGGTCGTGTAGCCGGTGATGGCAATCGCCTGGCTGACCTTCAGCCGTGTCGAGTTGGCGACTTTCTCCGGCATATGGATGGCGCGCGACACGGTCGCAATCGACACTTCCGCGATCCGGGCGACGTCTTCGATGGTTGCCGGCGTGGAATTCGACACTGCGCTCTGCCTTGGTTTTAGTCTCGGCGGGACACTACACAGACTTGCCCGGAGGTCAAAGCCTGCACGAAGAATTTCTCGGTTATGCCCTGATGTAAACCTTTACATGATCTATGTAAAGGTTTACATCATGCTCAAGCGGATGGGAGCCGCAGGGAGGATTTCATGAGTTCGCAGATCAGCGGCGCCGGTGATGGCGCGATCGTGTTGTCCGCACGGCGCATCAGCAAGTCGTTTAACGGCGTGCAGGTCCTGTTTGGCGTCGACTTCGATCTCCGTGCTGGCGAAATCCATGCCTTGATGGGTGAAAATGGCGCCGGAAAATCCACGCTCGTCAAGATTCTTTCCGGTTTCGAACAGCCGACCTCCGGCGAAATCATCCTCGATGGGCACCCGGTCAAGCTGCCGCCGAACGGCGCCGCCGAAGCGCTCGGCATCGTCATCATTCACCAGGAATTCAATCTCGCCGAACATCTGACCGTCACCGAGAGCCTGTTTCTCGGCCGCGAAGTCACCCGTTTCGGCGTGCTCGACCGCAAGTTCATGCGGTCCGAAACGCGCCGCGTACTCGACCTGCTCGGATCGCATGTCGATGAAAATGCGATGATCAGTTCGCTGTCGATCGCCGACAAACAGATGGTCGAGATCGCCAAGGCGATCAGCCGCGATGCCCGCGTCGTCTTCATGGATGAGCCGACTGCCGTGCTTTCCCGCGAGGAAACCAATTTCCTGTTCAAGCAGGTGCGCAAGCTGCGCGACCAGGGTACGAGCTTCGTCTTCGTCTCGCATAAGCTGGACGAGGTCATGGAGCTGACCGACCGTGTCACCGTGCTGCGGGATGGCCAGTGGATCAAGACATCGCCGACGAAAATTCTGGATGGCGAATCCATCGCCCAGCTGATGGTCGGACGTGAGTTGTCGAAGCTCTATCCGGCCAAGCGGGAGCCGAATGTCGACGAAGAGATCGTGCTCAGTGTCGATGCGGTGTCCACCGGCTACGTCAAGGATGTCAGTTTCGATGTCCGCAAAGGCGAGATCCTCGGGTTTTCCGGCATGATCGGCTCGGGCCGGACCGAGTTGATGGAGGCGATTGCGGGCTTGAGGTCGCGCGCCTCGGGCGAGGTGGTCATTCGTGGCGAAACGGTTCCATCAGGCGATGTGCATGCCGCCAACCGGCGCGGCCTTGCCTATATGACCAAGGACCGCAAGTCGAAGGGATTGCTGCTCAATTCGCGCATGACCGCCAACCTGACGCTGCAGTCGCTCGAAAATCACGGCAAGCTTGGCTATCTCAGCCCCGCCAGCGAGGCGCAGGCGCTGGAGCGCGCGCGCCGCCGCTTCGATATCCGGGTGCGTGATGGCAATGTGGTGGCTGGCCGCATGTCCGGCGGCAACCAGCAGAAGCTGCTGCTCGCCAAGGTCATGGAAACCGAGCCCGAGATCATCATCATCGACGAACCCACCCGCGGCATCGATGTCGGCACCAAGCAGCAGATCTATCATTTCATTTCGGCGCTGGCGCGTGATGGCCGTTCGATCATCGTCGTCTCCTCCGAAATGCCGGAGGTGATTGGCCTTTGCACCCGCGTCGCTGTCATGCGGGAAGGGCGGATCGTCGGCATGCTGGAAGGCGATGAAATCTCCGAGCAGGAGATCATGCGCTATGCGGCTGGACTGAAGAAAAAGGCCGCGGCCTGAACTGTTCGGGCGAAAGCGGTGCACTGAAAAACAAACCCCAGGGATAATGGGACGGGAGGTTGGAGTGGATACGAGCGTGAATGAGGAAACCCGGGACGTGCGGCGCCGGAGCTGGCGGGATATCGACCTTCGGGCGGTCGCCCCCTTTGCGGCTTTGATACTGCTTCTCATCCTCGGGGCGCTCGTCAATCCGAACTTCATCGGCTTGAATAACCTGGCCAATGTCGCGACACGCAGTGCTTTCATTGCCATCATCGCGATTGGTGCGACCTTCGTGATTTCCTCCGGCGATCTCGATCTGTCCGTCGGCGCGATGGTGGCCTTCGTCGCCAGTCTGATGATCCTGTTCATGAACTCCGGTGTCATCGCCGATCCGGCTCTGATGCTGACGGCTGCTGTGCTGTTCGCGGTTGTCGCAGGGTCCCTGTGCGGCCTGGCAAACGGCCTGATTACCACAGTTGGCCGGATCGAGCCGTTCATTGCCACACTCGGCACCATGGGCATCTATCGTGGCCTCACCACCTGGCTGTCGCAGGGGGGCGCAATCACGCTGAAGGATCCGGCCCTCCAGGAAATATACCGCCCTGCCTATTTCGGTTCGATCCTCGGTGTTCCGGTGCCGATTGTGGTGATCCTGGCGGTGACTTGCGTTGCGGCCTTCATTCTCTATCGCACCCGTTATGGCCGCCATGTCGTTGCCGTTGGCTCGAACGCCGATGTTGCCCGCTATTCCGGCATTCCGGTCAATCGGGTTCGCACCATCGCCTTCGTCATCCAGGGGCTTTGCGTGGCGATTGCGGTTCTTCTTTATGTGCCGCGCCTCGGCTCCACGTCGGCGACGACCGGCATCCTGTGGGAACTCCAGGCGATCACGGCCGTCGTTGTTGGCGGAACGGCGCTGAAGGGCGGGGCAGGCCGTGTTTGGGGAACGATCTGCGGTGCCTTCATTCTGGAACTCGTCGGCAACATCATGCTGCTTTCCAATTTCATCAGCGAATATCTGATCGGCGCCATCCAGGGCACGATCATCATCGTTGCGATGCTCGTCCAGCGCTCGCTGGTGCGGAAATCGTGAATAGCCGGGTTCAGGGGGTCGCCCGGTAAGGACTGTCAGACCCGCATTCACTAGGGAGAGAGAAACATGCGTAAAGGACTATTGGGCGCAGCAGCCGTGGCCGTCATGGCGCTGACCAGCGTTGCCCACGCGCAAGAGGAAAAGAAGGTGACGATCGGCGTTTCGATCCCGGCCGCCGACCATGGCTGGACTTCGGGCGTCGTGTTCCACGCCGAACGTGTCGCCAAGCTCTTGATGTCGCAGCATCCGGGGCTCAACGTCATCGTCAAGACGTCGCCAGATCCGGCAAGTCAGGCCAATGCCGTGCAGGACCTTGAAACCCAGGGCATCGACGCGCTGGTCATCCTGCCGTCCGATCCGGATCCGCTGGTCAACGCCATCAAGGAAGTCAAGGGCAAGGGTACGTTCGTCGCCATCGTCGATCGTGCACCGTCCGTCAACGACAACACGGTTCGCGACCTCTATGTCGCCGGCAACAACCCGGCGCTCGGTCAGACGGCCGGCGAATATATCAAGGCAACGACACCGGACGCTGAAGTCGTCATCATTCGCGGCCTGCCGATCCCGATCGACCAGCAGCGCCAGGATGGCTTCGACAAGGGCATCGAAGGTTCCAACGTCAAGGTTCTCGACCGCCAGTTCGGCAACTGGAACCGCGACGACGCCTTCAAGGTCATGCAGGACTACCTGACCAAGTACCCGAAGATCGACGTGGTCTGGTGCCAGGACGACGACATGGCTGTCGGCGTGCTGCAGGCCATCGACCAGGCCAAGCGCACCGACATCCAGTATGTCGTGGCCGGTGCTGGTTCGAAGGACATGATCAAGAAGGTCATGGACGGCGACAAGATGATCCCGGTCGACGTGCTTTATCCGCCGGCAATGGTTGGTACCGCGCTCGAAATGACCGTTGCCAATTTCTATGGCCAGGTTCCGGTTCGCGGCGTCTACACGATCGACGCAACGCTCGTGACCAAGGACAATGCCAAGGACTTCTACTTCCCCGATTCACCGTTCTGATCGGCTCTGCCGGATACCGGGCGCCCGCGAAAACGGGCGCCTATTTTTATGACGGGAAATTGTTCGGCCTGTCCTGCCGGATTTTTGCGGCACGTACCTCTTGCCGCCACGCAAAGTCCGTGATTAGGTTCCGGCGCACTGGAATTCTGGCCATCCCCGCCAACTGGCATTTGTCGGAAAGAGGCGCCTTGCCCTCGATAAATGGCGTGTTACAACAATACGGAAACGTTTACGGTCGATAATCAGGGAGGAATCTGACATGAAGACCATCAAGGGCCCCGCGCTTTTCCTTGGCCAATTTGCGGGTGATGCCGCTCCCTTTAATTCATGGGATTCGATCACCAAATGGGCGGCCGATTGCGGCTATATCGGCGTTCAGGTTCCGACCTGGGCCAGCCAGTTGATCGACCTGAAGAAGGCCGCTTCGTCGAAGGATTATTGTGACGAGTTCGCTGGCAAGGCGCGCGAGAACGGCATCGAGGTGACCGAGCTTTCGACCCATCTTCAGGGCCAGCTGGTGGCGGTCAATCCGGTCTATGACGAAGCCTTCGACGGTTTTGCTGTCCCCGAAGTGCGCGGAAATCCGAAGGCCCGGCAGGCGTGGGCTGTCGAACAGGTTAAGATGGCGCTGACGGCGTCGAAGCATCTCGGCATCAAGGCGCATGCGACCTTCTCCGGCGCGCTCGCCTGGCCGTTCATGTATCCGTGGCCGCAGCGCCCGGCTGGCCTCGTAGAAACCGCCTTTGATGAGCTGGCTCGCCGCTGGAAGCCGATCCTCGATCACGCCGATGATTGCGGCGTCGATATCGCCTATGAGATTCATCCGGGCGAGGACCTGCATGATGGCATCACGTTCGAGATGTTCCTCGAGCGCGTCGGCAACCATCCCCGCGCCAACATGCTCTACGATCCCTCGCACTATATCCTGCAGTGCCTGGATTATCTCGACAACATCGATATCTACCACGAGCGCATCAAGATGTTCCACGTCAAGGATGCCGAGTTCAACCCGACGGGGCGCCAGGGCGTCTATGGCGGCTATCAGGGCTGGGTCAACCGGGCCGGGCGCTTCCGCTCGCCGGGTGACGGTCAGGTCGATTTCGGCGCGGTGTTCTCCAAGCTCACCGCCAATGATTTTGACGGCTGGGCGGTTGTCGAATGGGAGTGCGCGCTGAAGCATCCCGAAGACGGCGCCCGTGAAGGGGCCGAGTTCGTCAAGCACCACATCATCCGCGTCACCGAAAAAGCCTTCGATGATTTTGCCGACAGCGGGGCGGACGACGCGGCCAACCGGCGTATGCTGGGGCTTTGAGATATTCACCCTCCCCTTGAGGGGGAGGGTCGGCGCGTAGCGCCGGGGTGGGGTGAATTCTTGTGCGCCCCTGACAATCACCCCCACCCGCAGCTTCGCTGCGACCTCCCCCCTCAAGGGGGAGGTAAAACTCTCCACAAACTCAAAGATTAAGGGAGAACACTATGGCAATCGAAGGAACCACTGAGGTTCGCGAAAAACGCATCCGTCTTGGCATGGTCGGCGGTGGTTCCGGTGCGTTTATCGGCGCCGTCCACCGTATGGCCGCGCGGCTTGACGATCAATTCGAGCTGGTTGCCGGCGCGCTGTCGTCGACACCGGAAAAGGCGAAGACTTCAGGCGCCGAGCTCGGTCTTGACCCGGCACGCAGCTATTCCGATTTCAAGGAAATGGCGATCCGCGAAGCCAAGCTGAAGAACGGTATCGAGGCCGTCGCGATCGTGACGCCGAACCACGTGCATTACGAGGCCGCCCGCGAATTCCTCAAGCGTGGTATTCACGTGATCTGCGACAAGCCGCTGACCTCGACGCTGGCAGACGCCAGGAAGCTGAAGAAGCTGGCGGATGAGAGCGACGCGCTGTTCGTGCTGACCCACAATTACACCGGTTATCCGATGGTCCGCCAGGCGCGCGAGATGATCGAGAATGGCGATATCGGCGCCGTCCGCCTGGTACAGATGGAATATCCGCAGGATTGGCTGACCGAGAATATCGAACAGTCCGGCCAGAAGCAGGCCGCATGGCGCACCGATCCGTCAAAGTCGGGCGCGGGTGGTTCCACCGGCGATATCGGCACCCACGCCTATAATCTCGGCGCTTTCGTTTCGGGTCTTGAGCTGGAGGAGCTGGCCGCCGATCTCGACAGCTTCGTCGAGGGCCGGGCGCTGGACGACAACGCCCATGTGATGATGCGCTTCAAGGCAAAGAACGGCCAGCGTGCCAAGGGCATGCTCTGGTGCAGCCAGGTTGCCCCCGGTCATGAGAACGGCCTGATGGTCCGCGTCTATGGCACCAAAGGTGGTCTGGAATGGACGCAGAAGGACCCGAACTATCTCTGGTACACGCCGTTCGGTGAACCCAAGCGCCTGATCACCCGTGCGGGTGCCGGTTCAGGCCCGGCCGCGGCCCGTGTCTCCCGCATTCCGTCCGGCCATCCGGAAGGCTATCTCGAAGGCTTCGCCAATATCTACACCGAAGCCGCCCGCGCCATCTTTGCCAAGCGCAAGGGCGTGGCGGTCGATCCGGCCGTCATCTATCCGACGATCGATGATGGCATGAAAGGCATGGTGTTTGTTGATGCCTGCGTCCAGTCGTCGAAGCGGAATGGGGCTTGGATCAAGGTCTGATCCATCCCAGATACGTGCTCTCATTCACTCCGCTCCGAAAGGGCGGGGTGATGTAGTCCATAGGCGATTCTGTGGTTGACTTTTGGTCATTCCGAGTTACTGCAACGTTTCAGATTTCCTGATGGGCGTGGAGCGGATTTGCTCGTTTGCCGCGCAATCCGATGAGGGCGATGATGATCGAAGCAAAGAAACTGGCCGAACGCTTCCCCGGTGATTTCGTTTTCGGCGTGGCGACCGCCTCGTTCCAGATCGAAGGGGCAACCAAGACCGATGGGCGCAAGCCGTCGATCTGGGATGCGTTTTCCAACATGCCGGGCCGGGTCTATCAGGGTCACAATGGCGATATCGCCTGCGATCATTACAACCGGCTGGATGAGGACCTTGATCTGATCCAGAGCCTCGGCGTCGAAGCCTATCGCTTCTCGATTGCCTGGCCGCGGATCATTCCGGAGGGCATCGGTCCGATCAACGAGAAGGGGCTGGATTTCTACGATCGCCTTGTCGATGGTCTGAAGCAGCGCAACATCAAGGCCTTTGCGACGCTTTATCACTGGGACCTGCCACTGGCGTTGATGGGCGACGGCGGCTGGACGGCAAGAACGACCGCCTATGCCTACCAGCGCTATGCCAAGACAGTGATTTCCCGGCTGGGTGACCGTCTCGATGCGGTGGCGACCTTCAATGAACCCTGGTGCTCCGTCTGGCTCAGCCATCTCTACGGCATCCACGCCCCGGGCGAGCGCAATATGGATGCGGCCCTGCATGCGCTGCATTTCACCAACCTCGCCCATGGCCTTGGCGTTGCCACCGTCCGCGAACTCCAGCCAAACCTGCCGGTCGGCATCGTCATCAACCCGATGCACGTCTATCCCGGCAGCGACGGCGCCGAGGACAAGGCGGCGGCTGAGCGGGCCTTCGATTTCCACAACGGCGTCTTCTTCGGCCCAGTCTTCAAGGGTGAGTATCCGCAAAGCTTCCTGTCGGCGCTCGGCCATCGTATGCCCACCATCGAGGATGGCGATATGGCAACGATCAGCCAGAAGACCGATTGGTGGGGTATCAATTACTACACGCCGATGCGCGTTTCGCATGATCCGGCCGAAGGCGCCGAATTCCCGGCGACGATCAATGCCAAGCCAGTCAGCGATGTGAAGACCGACATCGGCTGGGAAGTCTTCCCGCAGGCGCTGGGTGACCTCATCCGCACCGTCAACGACCGCTACGCGCTGCCGGATTGCTACATCACCGAGAATGGCGCCGCCTACAATATGGGCGTCGAAAACGGCGTCGTCGATGACCAGCTGCGGCTCGATTACATCGCCGAGCATCTTGCCGTCACGGCCGACCTGATCACGGAAGGCTATCCGATGAAGGGCTATTTCGCCTGGAGTCTGATGGATAATTTCGAATGGGCGGAAGGCTACAAGATGCGCTTCGGCATCGTCCATGTCGATTACGATACCCAGGTCCGCACCATCAAGAAGAGCGGTCACTGGTACAAGGAACTGGCCGAACAGTTTCCGAAGGGCAATCACAAGCCCGGTTAAGGCGAAACAGCTGCATCACCGTGTAACGACCGCGATGCAGCAAAGGGCCGTCAGCTTCCGAGGTGCCGCTCGCCGCGCTTCTTGGCGAGGTCCATCTGGCGCTGTCGTTGGCGATAACGCTGGCGGTCTTCCTCTGTGCGGGTATCGTGACAGTGGACGCAGGTGACGCCATGCTCGTGATGGGGTGACAGAAGGTCCTGCGCCGTCAGCGGCTGACGGCAGGCGTGGCAGAGCGTGTGCTCGCCTTCCTTCAGGCCGTGCGTCACCGACACCCGGTCGTCGAAGACGAAGCAGGCGCCGTCCCAAAGGCTTTCCTCTTCCGGCATGTCCTCCAGATATTTCAGGATGCCGCCCTTGAGGTGGTAGACTTCGTCGAAACCCTGTTCTTTCATGAAGGCCGTCGCCTTTTCGCAACGGATACCGCCGGTGCAATACATGGCGACCTTCGGTTTGGTGGCGAGGTCAGCGTTGTTCTTCACCCAGTCGGGAAATTCGCGAAAGCTCTTGGTGTTCGGATCGACCGCGCCACGGAACATGCCGATCGCCGTCTCATAGTCGTTGCGGGTGTCGATCACGATCGTATCGGGATCGGAGATCAGCGCGTTCCAGTCCTTCGGGGCCACATAGGTGCCAACGATCTTGTTGGGGTCGATATCCTCGACGCCCATGGTAACGATTTCCTTCTTCAGCCGTGCCTTCATGCGCAGGAACGGCATGGAGGAGGCCCAGCTTTCCTTATGCTCGAGACCCACGAATTCCGGCTGGGTGCGCAGAAACGCGAGCACGGCCCTGATGCCGTCCTCGGGACCGGCAATCGTGCCGTTGATGCCCTCGTGTGCGAGCAGCAGCGTGCCTTTGACCCCATTGGCATCGCAGATCGCCTGCAACGGCTCGCGGAAATCGGCGAAGCGCGCGAATGCGGCGAAATGATAAAGCGCCGCCACCAGAAACTGGCCGCCGGCTTCCGGGCGTGGGGTGTGGGTCGTGTCTGTCATGCGGCGTGAAATACAGCTTTCCGGCCGCGCACGCAATCGCGGTGTGCGGCCGGTATGGAGGGCGGTCAGGCGGCTTGCGGTGTAAACACCCGCAGGCGATGGCCATCGGGGTCGGTGCAGGTGAACGTATAGTCAGAAGCGGAAGATGTCGGCTCCTGGACGATCGTCACGCCTTTCCGGCGCCATTCGTCGTGAAGCGCATCGACGCCTTCGCGACCAGCGACGAAGATTGGAAGCTCCGCGTCGTTATTCACGGCGGCTGGCAGCCTCTTTCTCTTTGCCAGGCCAAGCTTCAACGCATCGTTCATCAGGACGACCGCATAGGTCGGTGACAGCTCCAGCGGCAGCGCACCGAACATCGCCATGTAGAAAACGGCGCTCTCGGCCGGGCTGTCGACGGGCAGAACAAAGTCGGTTTTCATGGCAGTCTCCTCTCGGTGGGTCCGGAGACGTTTCTATTCCGTTCTGCTGTCAATTTATGGCAGTAGGCTCACATGTCCTGGGGGACCTTGTGGGTGTTACGCCATTCCGCCAGCAGCCGGTCGCGCCGGCGAGGAATGCGGATGCCGGTCACGGTCATGGTGGTAAAACGGTCGGTGCGGAAATGACGGAAGTCGCTGCGCAGTTCGCACCAGGCCGCCAGCACGCGGGTTTCCTCGAAATAAGCCAGCGCAAAAGGCCAGATACGCCGCGTTGTTGGTTGGCCGTTGACGTCGGCATAATCGATGTCGATCTTCATACCCAGCCGGATAGCCTCGCGAATGGCCGGAAAATCGATGGTTCCCAGCCGAAGGTCGCGGGTGTTGTAGACGAGCAGCGAATTCGTTTCCAGTTCATGACGTAGATCGGCGGGCAGCACGGCGGCGATCTTTGTCAGGGCGTTGCGGGCGGCATCCTTCAATTCGTCGTCGGTCCGCGCCGCCACCCAGCGTGCGCCGAGCACCAGTGCCTCGATCTCCTGCTCGCTGAGCATCATCGGCGGCATCAGGAAGCCTGGCTTGAGCACGTAGCCGAAGCCGGGCGCGCCCTGAATGTCGGCGCCCTGCGCCTGCAGCGTGGCGATGTCGCGGTAGAGCGTGCGGATGCTGATGCCCATGCGTTGCGCCAGCGCACTGCCGCTGACCGGCCGGCGATAGGTGCGCAGAAGCTGGATGAGATCGAGAAGGCGGGTGGAACGGGACATGGCCGATCATACTGCCAGCGATTGGCAGTATCAATACTGGCGAAGACCGCGTTAGCCGGCGTCCTGCCATAGGCGCCGGATCCTGCGGCTTTCGTCCTCCGGGTCATCGCGAAAGGCGGAATCGGCAATTTCCAGCGCGGTTTCCCGCAGGACTTTCTGCCGGACAATCACGGCTGCGAGAAGGTAGGCGATATCCTCGCTGCTTCCGAAAAGGTGCGGCTGTTCATCAACCAGCGAGGCAAGCAGCGCCAGATCATTGTGATGGCCAAGCAAATCGACAACCTGCGTTATCTCGGCCCTCTTCGCATGCATCGCCGAAGGCCAGAGCGGTTGCATCAGGTTCAGGTAGAACCGGTAGTCCTGGCTGCGTTTGCGCAATTCGTGAAAGACCTGCGCATCGGTGGTGTCCGTGCAGGCGGCCCGGGCTGCCGCAGCACGATTCAGAACCTTTCGCCACCCCTTGGCGATGCGCTTGGCGTCCTTCTTGCTGCCCTCCTGAAAGGTGATCGGGGAGAGGGCGTCGAGCGCCCGGCCGCAGGTCTTGATGGCGGCCGCAACACTCTCTTCAAGTTGGTCGCCGCCGGCTGCCCGCTGGTCTCGCCGGGCGATCAGCACTTTGCCGATCCTCTTCAGGGCAGCGCGTTCCTCCACGTTTTCCGCGTGGTCCAGCAGGTGGCGGTTGACTTCGACCAGGGCTGCCGCATCGCGGGCGGATGAAAGCGCCCTTGCCATGTTGCGGATGCGCGCATTTTCAGAGTGCTGGAAAGCCGGCAGGTCGGCGGCGACGAGGCGGTAAAGCGAGCGCAGCCGTTTGAAATTCTTGCGGGCGTCGTGGATAGCCTCGGTCAGCCCGTGCGGGCGTTCCGTCAAGCCTTCCATGGCGAGTGTCAATTGCTCGGCTGCGATGGACTTGAATTCCGACGTGAAATTTTCAGAAGGGTGAATACGATAGCTCATGATCTGTGGCCGATACCAACGGACTGGTTGAGAGATACTGGTTCGAATAATGCGGATCGCCGGTTACCTCGATCCCCAACCATGCGGGCAGGTCGGGTCTGTCGCTTTCGGCATCAAGTTCGACTTCGGCGACGACAAGGCCTTCATGTGCGCCGGCATAGACATCGACCTCCCAGATGAAGCCGCGATGGTGAACCTCGTACCGGGTCTTGTCGATGATGAGACCGATGGCCTTCGCCATCATGTCCCTGGCGTCCTCAACGGGGATCTCATACTCGAATTCATCGCGGGTCATCGAGCCGGTGCCGATCTTGATCGTCAGTTTTGCCCGCGTGTCATCCATCAGCCGCACACGTGCGGAACGGTCGTCCATGGTGACGATATAGGCCTGAAGAAAGCGCGTACCGCCATCTGCCGCTTTGCGCCAGGCGTCGGATGCCACCAGAAACTTGCGTTCAATTTCCTTGGCCATTGATAAGCCTGTCATTTTTGCCTTCAATCAGGCCCAGACTACAGGATTGTGACGTGGGGACAAGCCAGCATTCAGCCTCTACCGCGCGCTGCGCCAGAGCCGTTGTTAAGCATGCGTCACCATGTCCGAATAGGTTCGGTTGCTCCCGTTTGGTATCGACAAAAGCGGATGGGAAGAGTATTCGAGCCTCACTTCAATCGTTTTAAAAAGGCTGTCCGGCATGAGCGAGAAAACCGAGAGACTTCTTTCCGTCCTGAAATTGCAGCCGGTCGTTCCGGTGCTGGTCATCGATGACCTCGCGACCGCCGTGCCTTTGGCGCGTGCCCTTGTCGCTGGTGGTTTGAAAGCGATCGAAATTACGCTGCGCACGACTGCTGCGCTCGAAGCGATCCGGGCTGTGGCCAACGAGGTGGAAGGCGCCGTTGCCGGTGCGGGAACCATCCTCAATGCGGCGCAATACGAAGCGGCTGTCGAGGCGGGCTCGCAGTTCATCGTTAGCCCCGGCACGACGCAGGAGCTGATCGACGTTGCCAATGATTCCGATATCCCGCTTCTGCCGGGTGCTGCCACTGCAAGCGAAGTCATGGGCCTGCGCGAAGAAGGCTACAAGGTGATGAAGTTCTTCCCAGCCGAACAGGCTGGCGGCGCTGCCTACCTGAAGTCGCTGTCCTCGCCGCTGGCCGGCACGCTGTTTTGCCCGACCGGCGGCATTTCTCTGTCGAATGCCCGGGATTACCTGTCGTTGCCCAACGTCGTCTGCGTCGGCGGCTCCTGGGTGGCGCCGAAGGAACTGGTTGCCAAGGGCGACTGGGCCGGCATCACCAAGCTGGCTGCCGAGGCTTTCGCGTTGCGCGGCTGATCGATCGTTTCGTTATGACTGTTCAAAAGGCCGGGCGCGTGCGCCCGGCCTTTTTCATGGCAGGCGTCTTTCATTTGTATTTCTGTCGTTGCATTCCTATGTTTCTTTCCGACCGAAACCGGCCTCAAGGGAGTGGACCGAATGTTTGATGCGAAGAAATTGCTGGATCAGTTTTTGGGTTCGCAAATCCCCGGTGCTGGCGGATCGGTGCGGGAGCGCGCCGGTCAGGCGACGCAGCTGGCCAAGGACAATCCGCTGGCCGCCGGCGCCATCGCTGCCGTTCTGCTCGGCACCGGTACTGGCCGCCAGGTGGCTGGCTCGGCCCTGAAACTTGGCGGTCTCGCAGCCATCGCCGGTCTTGGCTACCAAGCCTACAAGAATTATCAGGCGGGGAAGGAACCTATCGCGCAGCCGGAAGCGCAGGCGCAGCCGGAACTGCTGCCGCCACCGGCCGATTCCGGCTTCAGCACCGAACCCGCGGTCATTCGCAATGATTTTGTGCTCGTTCTGGTCCGCGCCATGATCGCCGCTGCCCGCGCTGATGGTCACATCGACGATGTCGAGCGCGCCCGCATCATGGACAAGGTGAAAGTCTCCGGCCTCGATTCGGAAGCCGAACAGTTCCTGCATGAGGAGCTGAGCCAGCCGGTCGACCTCGATGCCATCGTCGCGGCGGCTGTGACCGAAGAGGAGCGTGTCGAGCTTTATACCGCGTCGCGTCTTGCCATCGATGCCGACAGCCGCGCCGAGCGCGGATATCTCGATCAACTGGCCGGGCGTCTGGGCCTTGCCGATGCTCTGATCGACCATATCGAGGCGACGGTCTCATCGGCCAAGACACCGGTTATCGAAGCGCAGGCCAATCCGCAGCAGACCTCGGTGCCGCAGACCGGTCAGCCCCCAATCAAGTCGCCGTGGTGATCTATCCATCATCACTTTGCATTTGTGCGGATGCCTGAGCTGTCCTATGCCAACGTCAAAGCCTTTGTTATGACCGGTGCGGTTTCCGCGCCGGTTTAAGGGCTGCTGGTGTAGTCTCTTCAGGAGTTTGCAAATGCGTGATTTGACCACTTGGACTGGCTGCCCGGCGCCAAAACCGGTGACGCTGGAAGGCCGCTATGTCCGGATCGTGCCTTATGATCGCGTGAGCCACCTGGAGGCGTTGTGGCAGGCTTTTGGCGGGCTGGAGATCAACGCGCGCCTGCAGTATTTCGCCCAGGATGACTTTCGCAGCATCGAGGATTTCGATGCCTGGCTGACGGCGGTGCAGAAGGGCGGCTGGGTTACGGAAGTCTTCTGTGACAAGGTCAGCGGCGATGTCGTCGGCATGGCCAATTACATGCGGCCCGATCCCGCCAATGGCGTGGTCGAGGTCGGTGGTGTGGCGCATTCCTTTTCGATGGCCCGATCGCCGCTCTCGACCGAAGTTCATTACTTGATGGCCAAGCACGCCTTCGAAGATCTTGGCTACCGCCGTTACGAATGGAAATGCGACAACCGCAACGAAGCCAGCAAGAAGACGGCAAATCGTCTCGGCTTCAGTTTCGAAGGTATTTTCCGTCAACACATGCTGTCCAAGCGCGCCAATCGTGATACCGCATGGTTCTCGATCATCGATGGCGAATGGCCGTTGCTCAACGCTGCTTTCGAAGCCTGGCTGTCGCCTGAGAATTTTGCCGGTGACGGCACGCAGAAGCGAAAGCTTGAAGATATTCGCGCCGGACTGGCGCAAAAGGAGACCGCATGAATACCCCGGAAAAGAAGGAACGCTCGCCAGCGATTGCCGCGGCCGTTATCCTGGTCATCGTCGGGGCCGGCTTCTTTATCCTGCCGAAAATCATGCTCTGGCTCGGCACATTTTCGCCTTGGCTGGCTGCGGCCTTCGGTGCGGTTTTCGTGCTCGGCTTCTTTCTGATCTTCTGGCTGCGCGCCCGCTACCAGCGCGGGCGTGGGCTCTGAAGGTTTAGCCCTGCAGCGACGCTCCAAGCAGGACGATACCCAACACCAGCACCAGCAAGGCCCCGGAAATCTCGATGCCGTTGCTGATGCGCATGGCCGAGGATCCGTTGGACGCGTAGCGCACGGCCAGGTCCTTGGCGGTGACGGCGAGCGTCGCCAGCACGGAGACGGTGATGGCCGTGCCGATCGACATGGCAAAGACCGATAGAACGCCGCCGAGATAAAGCCCGTTTAACAGCGCGAAGCTGAGCACGATCAGCGCGCCGGAGCAGGGGCGCAAGCCCACGGCAACAATCGCCGACCAGGCCTCGCGGAGCGCGAAGCGATCGCCCTTGAGCATTGAAGGATCGGGTGCATGCGCGTGGCCGCAGGTGTCGCAGACCTCGCCGGGTCCATGGCTGTGGCCATGATCATGAGAATGGTCGTGATGTGCGTGGCTATGGTTATGTCCGTGGTCATGCGCAACCGCAACCGCTGGGGCTAGCCGCCGCGCCCGCATGCCGCGCAGCTTGCGAAACAGCAGCCAGCCGCCGAAGGCCGCAATCAGCGCGTAGCTGACCACTTCGAGGAAATGGGTCGCCTGCGTCATCGAGATCGATGATCCACGCAGCACCAGATAGGCGGCGCCGACGAGCAGGATGGCGACGACGCCCTGCATCAGCGATGACAGGAACGACAAAAGCACGCCGCGCTTCAGTTCGGTCTCGTTGGCGATCATGTAGGAGGAAATGACCGCCTTGCCGTGGCCGGGTCCTGCGGCGTGGAACACACCATAGGCAAAGGACAGGCCGATCAACGACCAGAGGTGCCACGGGTCGTCCCGCATGGCTTTGATCGCCTCGGTCAGCGTGTGGTAGAAGCGTTGCTGCTCCATGTTGATCCAGGCGAAGAAGCCGCCGAAAATGCCGCTGGTATTGAAGGCTGGCTCGGCGGTGCCGATACCGAGCGGCGATTGCGCGTGGGCGATGCTGATACCGGCGGCGGCCAGAACCAGCGCCAGACCCAACAGGCGCGCGGGATGCCGCACCATCAGCATTTGAACTCAATTCGTGTGGCAAACATCTTCGACATGTCGGTTCCTGTCGGATCGTTGAAGAACGCGTCGGTGAGGCTTGCCTGGTTCTGAGCAAGCACTTCATCCGGGTCGGGACGGACCACCTTGTGTTCGCAGGCGTTCAACTGGTCGCCGACTGCGACGAGATCGCCGTCGGTCGGGAAATCCATCGCTGTATACATGGTCGGGTCGTAGACCCCGAACGACATGTTGCCCTTGAGCGGCATCGGCTCTGCAGGCTTGACGGCGAACATCAAAAGCAGCTGGCCGTCCTTGTAGTCGGCGGTGATTTCGTTGGGCTTGTTGACCTTGATGGTTTTGCCGTTGTCGGTGATCGTCGTGTAGTAATTGTATTCCTGCAAGGAATCGAGAACCGTCTGGCCGACCTCCTGCAGTTCGTCCGGGTCAAGTTGCGCATTGGAATTCTTGTCGAAATCCATCACCACGCTGGCGGAAAACAGCTCGTCGAAACGCCAGACATTGCGCAGTTCCGTGATCTGGTTCGAACCGTCTGCCACGATCTCAAGGCGCGCCTCGGCGAAGATATGCGGGTGGGCAAGGGCTACGCAGGGGGCAAGAAAGGCCGCAGCCGCCAGGATCAGGGGCGTTGTTTTCATACTGGGTGATTCCTTTGGCTGTTTCGGCGCAAAGCCAACGTAGATGCAATGTATGTCAAATGGGACGGAATTGGGACTTTCGCCCTATCACGAAAACGTCAGTTCCCCCCATTCTTGCGAAACCAGTTGTGTAGGAAGTCGACGAATGTCCGCACCTTGGTTGGCAGATAGCGCCGGTGAGGGTAAATCGCGTAGATACCCCGATCCTTCGGTATGTAGTCTTCGAAAATAGAGACCAGCGTACCGGCGGCCACTTTCGGCCGGGCGATGAAATCGGGAATGCTGGCGACGCCCATGCCGGATTCCGCCGCGCGCACGGCGGCAAGCGGACTGTTGACCTCGATCGGGCCGCCAACCGGGACGCTGAATCCCGTACCGTCCGGCTCGGTGAAGCGCCAATTGCTGTAGGAACGGCCGTTGGTATCGATGATGCAGGCGTGCCGCGACAGCTCGGATGGGTGGTTAATCGGTCCGAATTCTTCGAGGAATGCCGGTGTCGCGCAGTACAGAACCTGGAAATCGTCAAGCTTGCGGGCGATCAGCGTCGAATCCTCCAGCTTGGTGATGCGGATCGCCACGTCAAAACCTTCCTCGACCAGATCGACGAAACGGTCATCGGAGATGATCTCCAGTGACAGTTCCGGATGCGCCTTGCCGAAATCGATCAGCGACTGGCCGATTTCGGCATCGACGAATGTGCGCGGCGCGGAAATGCGCAACCGGCCTTTCAGGTCGGAATTGCTGGCACGGACGAGATCAGCGAGATTGTCGATCTCCTTCAGGATCTCCGAGGCCGTCCGGTAATAGGTATGGCCGGCTTCCGTCAGAGAAAACTGCCGGGTCGTGCGGTTGAGCAGAAGGGCGCCCAGTTCGTCTTCCAGTTCCCGCACATATTTGGACAGGAGCGCCTTTGAGCGCCCGACACGCCGGGCGGCTGCGGAAAATCCCTCGGCATCGACGACATCGATGAAGGCGCGGATGCGGGTCAGTGTATCCATCGGGCTGCTTTATCCTGCCTGCTCGGGCTGCTGCCCTGTTTCTGATTCGCGGTTTGGGGCCGTTGCAACGATAGACTGGCGTTGCGTAAAGACGAAGAACTGTTACGGCGGTTAACGTTTGTCACGTCTGCCGGCCGCTGCCGCACCGTTCCAAAAACGATCTGAAAACAAGACGTTGGTTTCTGCGACGGGGTGGCGGATATTGTTCGGGAAATCTGAATATCTTAACGGCTTTTGGCGCGCATAAAAAATCAGCAGCCAATGTGAAAAAAGTCTTGATTACGACAAGGTTTTTTCTTATCTCCGCTTCAGCCCAAAGTCGCACGTGCCCATGGCTGTCCGCCGACCCTCGAATTGGTGAGGAAATCGGTAAGGTACCTGGAATTAACCCCTCCAGTCGCTATTCCGGCCAACCGGAAAATGCGAGGACATCCGAAGCAACGACGGTGCGGGCCTTTTTGTTCTCTCCCTGCTTTCCATCAGCGGGGGTTACTGAAGAGGCACACCTTCATTGCCGGAAGTGCGGTAGGTCATCCTTCCAATCAATGGCAGACAAAGCGGATCAAAGCTCTTGGCGGAGCGTTGTTCCATCATTCGCGCATCGTGCGCATGTCTGGATCCGGGGTCTCCACCGGCTGGTTCCGGGACATGTTCGCGTATGTCCTTTGTCCTCCACGTTTTCGTGGAGCGTACCTGATTGGGGATAGAACCATGACGACTGCACGTATCATCGACTTCCTGAACACCCGACGTCCCGAAGGTCCTTGCCTCGTGGTTGACCTCGATGTCGTGCGCGACAATTTCAAGGCTTTCCGTCACGCTCTGCCGGATAGCTCGATCTACTATGCCGTCAAGGCAAACCCGTCGCCGGAAATCCTGCGCCTGCTCGCATCCATGGGCTCCAACTTCGATTGCGCGTCCGTCGCTGAAATCGAAATGGCGCTCGATGCCGGTGCGACTGCTTCGCGTGTTTCCTTCGGCAACACCATCAAGAAAGAACGCGATGTCGCCAAGGCGCATGCGCTCGGCGTTTCGCTGTTTGCTGTCGATAGCCACGAGGAAGTCGAAAAGATTTCCCGTGCTGCTCCCGGCGCCCGCGTATTCTGCCGCGTCCTGACGGATGGCGAAGGCGCCGAATGGCCCCTGTCGCGCAAGTTCGGCTGCGTTCCGCAGATGGCTGTCGACGTTCTCGTCTACGCGCATCAGCTGGGCCTGGTTTCGTACGGCGTCTCGTTCCATGTCGGTTCGCAGATGACCAAGGTCGACGCCTGGGATTCGGCCCTTGCCGATGCCAAGCGCGTCTTCGTGCAGCTCGCAAAGCAGGGCATCGAGCTGAAGATGGTCAACATGGGCGGTGGTTTCCCGACCAAGTACCTGCGCGACGTGCCGTCGGCTGAAGCCTACGGCAAGGCGATCTTCGGTTCGCTGCGTAAGCACTTCGGCAACAACCTGCCGGAAACGATCATCGAGCCGGGCCGCGGCATGGTTGGCAATGCCGGTGTGATCAAGGCGGAAGTCGTTCTGATCTCGAAAAAGTCGGACAATGACAACCACCGCTGGGTGTTCCTCGACATCGGCAAGTTCGGCGGTCTCGCCGAAACCATGGACGAAGCGATCCGTTATCCGATCCGCACGATCCATGATGCCGACGAAATGGAGCCTTGCGTTCTGGCCGGCCCGACCTGCGATTCGGCCGACGTGCTGTACGAGAAGAACATGTACCCGCTGCCGATCACGCTCTCGATCGGTGACGAAGTCCTGATCGAAGGCACCGGCGCCTACACGACGACCTACTCGGCTGTTGCCTTCAATGGCTTCGACCCGCTGAAGGCCTACGTCATCTGATTCGTCTGCTCCGGTTCACACCGGAGCGGCACCCTCACAATTTGTTTTCGATACCGTTTGAATCGGTTTTGAGTACGGGAGGCCAAGATGGCCGCTGTTCTTGATTCTGTCCGCGCATTCTTTGCGCAGAATGCCTTTACCATCGACGCGGAAAACCCGGGCGACGTCGTCGCGCGCGAAAACCTGCTTGACCTCACCATGGGTCCGAACCGCCGCCGCAAGTCGTCCGAGGCGCTGCGCCGTGGCCGTGTACCGGCCGAAGGCCTGGCGCTGGTTGCCCGCGATCCGGATGGTCACGTCATCGGCACCGTGCGCCTGTGGAATGTCGAGGCTGGTGTGAGCCGCGAAGGCGTTCCGGTTGATGCCTTGATGCTTGGCCCGCTGGCTGTCGATTGCGCCCATGAGGGCAAGGGCATCGGCGGTGCGCTGATGCGCGCAGCCATCGGTGAGGCGAAGTCCCGCGGCCACGGTGCCATCCTGCTCGTTGGCGATGCGCCTTACTATGAGCGCTTTGGCTTTTTCGCTGAAAAGGCCCGCCACCTCGTCATGCCCGGTCCGTTCGAGCGCCACCGTTTTCTGGCGCTGGAGCTCAAGGACGGCTGGCTGGAGGGGGCTGCCGGCATCATGGTGGCGAGCGGCTGCACCTTTGCCAGGGCGGCACGGTAATCGGCTAATGTTGCAAAAGCCCCGCCTGCCTCCAGGAGGCGGGGCTTCTCCTGTGACAGGGATGCAACGGTCTTGGCCGGTTGTTTCCCGTTTGGGAAATTGGATCGCCGCTTTTCTCATAAATTGATTTGAATCAAAGCATTGCTGCCGCGTCGGCGTAGCCCTCCCTTGCCAAGGTCATTCGACATTTCAAGGAGAGGCAATATGGGATACGGGCGTGAAGTCATCGCTGCGCTGGTGGCGGGATATGCATTGTTTGTGACTGGACAAGCCGCAGCGGCGGATTTGGCGCAGGCTCCGCTGGAGCCGGTCTCCATCGAGACCCTGACGGCGCGCAATCCCTGGCAGATACGTGTGCGTGCGCTCGGCGTCATCACGCGCGACACTGGCTCCATCGACGGCGTTCCCGGCTCTGATCTCAGTTATTCGGATACGCTGATCCCGGAGCTCGATATCAGCTATTTTTTCACAGACAATATCGCGGCCGAACTGATCCTCGGCACCACCTATGCCGATATCCATGAGGATGGCGCGGTGGGTGTGCCGGTTGGCAAGGCCTGGCTGCTGCCGCCCACTCTGACGCTGCAATACCACTTCACCGATTTCGGCGCGTTCAAGCCCTATGTCGGGGCGGGCGTCAACTATTCGCTGTTCTACAATCAGTCCGAGAAGCCCGGTTTCAGCAATCTCGACGTCAAGAGCCATTTGGGCGCAGCGCTTCAGGTCGGTTTCGACTACATGCTGGACGACAATTGGGGCGTCAACTTCGACGTGAAGAAGATTTTCCTCAAAACCGAATGGTCGGCTGATCATGATACGCTTGGTCCTTTGAGCGGCAAGGCCAAGATCGATCCCTGGCTGATCGGTACGGGTATTACCTATCGTTTCTAGCCGCTAACATTTGAGGCATAGGGCGAGGGGCAGGACCTGCTTTCCCTGTGGCCGAGCGGGTCTGCGTCATAACGGTGGGCGATACCGGAAGGTAACGCCCACCGTTTCTCGTTGGGCCTGATGTTTGACAGTATCTGCGCAATGGATTAGATGTCCGCCAACGGGTGAGAGCCCCGGCCGTCCGCAAGCTCCAAGCTTTTGGTGAAGTCTCTCGTTCCTTTTCGGTCGTCCATGATTGTGGCGTGCGAACGGTGGCAAGGCGGACCCCCTCCGGATGATTGCACGCTCCATGTTGGAGACTGAACGATGCGTGGATCGATCCCGCTTCCCTCACTCGATGCCCTGAAAGATCAGGCAAAGCGGCTGCGTGCCGGTCTTGGTGCCGATGGTCAGGACATCACCCATTCGAAATCGCTGGAACTTCTGGCCGCGCAATACGGATTTCGCGACTGGAACACGCTGCATGCCGTGGTCGGCAACCGGCCGCCGCTCAATCCATGGATGCTCGGCTCACGGGTCAAAGGTCATTATCTTGGCCAGCCGTTCGAGGCGACCATTCTCGGCGTACAGGCCGTGACCGCGCAGCCGGGCCGCTACCGGCTGACGCTGGATTTTGACGAGCCTGTGGATGTCGTCACCTTCGATAGCTTTTCGGCCTTCCGCAAGCGCGTCCACTGCACGATCGACGAGACAGGACGAACGGTTGAGAAAACGTCGAATGGCCGGCCGCAGGTGGAGTTGGCGTGGTGAAAACGGATACTTAGATTTCCGCGAGGAATGTGCGTCCTCGTGGCGAGATGCGATAGCCGCTCTGCAGACTTTCCGTCAGGCCGAGTTCCTTCAGCTTGCGGACTTTCTGCTTGAGGGCGGCTTTTTCAAAGCCGATGCTCGTGGCAAGCTCTCCAGCCGTGATGCCTTCGCGCGCCGCGATCAGCCGCAGTGTTTGCAATGTCCAGGGAGTGTCAGCATCAAAGGCTGTCAGACGGCGCCGTATTTCGTCCCCTTCGCCAGGGCCAAAACTGCAGATATTACGCAACTCGACTCTCCGGTCGGCGCCTGCAACATGGAAGGCAATGCGATAGAGAGTACCTGCACGTTGTTCCGCGATATCGGCAAGCAACGCGTCCAACGACGAATGGCCTGAACGGGAAGCATCCTCATCGGTGAGGCTGCCAGCGTCCGTCATATCGATCGCATCGATGGCCAGCACGCCGGCAGCGGTGCGTAGCGTCCCGCCGGCCCGCACGGTCGGCTTCTGCCAGCGCCGGAATGCCAGCGTCACGGCGCCTTTCGCGATCTCCTCGAGCACGTCCTTTTTGAACAGCATTCAAAGGTTTTCGCGCGGCAGGCCTTGATCGTCAAGCCTGCCGCCGATGCTGAGCGCGCAAGGTCAGCCGGCGATATCGACCACGCCGCAATCGCCTGCCTCCGAACCGAAAGCGAGCTGCCTTCCGTTCTTGTTCCAGGCCATTGCGGTGATTGCGCCCTTGCCCGGACGGCGAAGCAACACTTCCTTGCTGTCGGCGAAACGCACCACCATGATCATGCCGTCGGCATAGCCGATCGCCGCGATCTCCTCGATTGGATGGCATGCGACCTGCGTCACCATGATGTTGGCCCGGGTACCGAGTTCCAGCGGCGCCTTGCCCATCGGGCCATCCTTGGCCTGGAAGGGCCAGACGATGGCGGCCGGTGCACCGGAAGACGCAAGCCATTTTCCTTTGGCGGACCAGGAGACGGATTTGATCTTGGCCGGATAGCCGGTCATGCGCATATGCCGGGTTTCGGCGCCGGGCTTGGTATCGAGCTTCCAGCCGTGCAACGCGTTTTCCTGCATGGAGGTGACGACGAAACGGCCATCGGGCGAAAAGGTAACGCCGGTATGGGCGCCCTTCCATTCAAGGTCGACAGGCTGGCCCGCGATCGCCACCCAATGCAGCGAGACGCCATTATAGCGGGCAAGCGCAATGCGCAGGCCTTTCGGCGCAAAGGCGATGCCCTCGACCGTCCGCTCTTCGGTGAAATCCTTGACCGTACCGTCGGCCAGCCGCACGTGGGCGGTCTTGCCGTAGGCATAGGCAATTGCACCTTGAGGCCCGGCCGCGACCTGTGAAATCCACTTGCGCGGAACATTGGCAAGTTCGCTGGTGGTGCCGTCCGCCTGGATCCGCAACACCTTGCCGTCCTCGCCACCGGTTAGCAGCGTGTCGCTCGCTTCGTCGCGGATGGAGGAAAGCAGGCCCTCGTGCGCCTCGACGGTTTTATGGCCGTGATCGAGGCGGTGGATGAGGCCGGAGGATTCGGCGAAGAAGGGAATGTCGCCGAGAAAGGCCACGCCGGCGACGTGGCCCTGAAGGTCGAGAGGAGCAACTGTCGGCATCAGTGAGCTGCGGCTCCGGCGGGCGTAGCCTCGCAGGCCTTGAACGTCCGCTCCAATTTTTCGCGGTCCAGTTCGCGGCCGATGAAGACGAGGCGGCTCTCGTGCTTCTCGCCATCCTTCCAGGCGCGCTGATGGTCGCCCTCGATGATCATGTGTACGCCCTGAACCACGTAGCGTTCCGGATCGTCCTTGAAGGCGATGATGCCTTTCAGGCGCAGGATGTTCGGGCCTTCCGTCTGGGTGATCTTTTGGATCCAGGGGAAGAAGCGGTCCGGGTTCATTTCGCCGCCACGCAGCGAAACGGATTGTACCGTCACGTCGTGGATCGGCGAGGGGGCGTGGTCATGATGATGGTGGTCATGGCCGTGATGATCATGATCGTGGTGATGATGGTCGTGATCATGATGGTGATGGTCGTGGCCGCAATCCGGTCCGCAGGTATGGTCGTGGTGGTGATCGTCCTGCTCAAGGAAATGGGGTTCATTCTCGAGCGCCCGTTCCAGGCTGAAAGCGCCCTGGTCGAGTACCTTGGTCAGGTCGATATTGGAGCGTTCGGTGCGATGGATGCGGGCCGACGGGTTGATGGCGCGCACGGTCGCCTCGATCTTCGCCAGTTCTTCCGGCGTCACGAGATCGGTCTTGTTGAGCAGCACGACGTCGGCAAAGGCGATCTGGTCTTCGGCTTCGCGCGAATCCTTCAGGCGCAGCGGCAGATGCTTGGCATCGACCAGCGCCACAACGGCATCAAGTTCCGTCTTGGCGCGCACATCGTCGTCCATGAAGAAGGTCTGGGCAACCGGGACCGGGTCGGCAAGGCCGGTGGTCTCGACGATGATCGCATCGAAGCGGCCCGGGCGGCGCATCAGGCCTTCGACGACGCGGATCAGGTCGCCGCGCACCGTGCAGCAGACACAGCCATTGTTCATTTCGTAGATTTCTTCGTCGGATTCGACGATCAGGTCGTTGTCGATGCCGATCTCGCCGAATTCGTTGACGATAACCGCATATTTCTTGCCGTGGTTTTCAGACAGGATGCGGTTCAGGAGCGTCGTCTTGCCGGCGCCGAGATAGCCGGTGAGCACGGTGACGGGAATGGGCTTGGCGGCAGCTGTGGTTGCTTCGGTCATGGGAACCTCGGAAAAATTCGGGATGCCTTCGGGCACGGGGGTGTTGCTGATATAGGAGATGGTGAGCCCCAGCGCAAATGCGGGCGCGATCTTCACGCCGTTTTTCTGCGCATGGGATGAGGCAGCTGCCGCCGCCAGCCGCTGCTTAGCGCAAGCTGGACAGATCGAACGCTGCCACGTCCTCCAGCAGTTCGATGATGCCGGATACGGCGTGATCGATCAGCTGCTCGCCGCGCTCTGCCGTGGCTGCCGAGGCGTCACCGGCAACGCCCTGTTCGTTCAGGTCCGCCATCTTCCAGCCGAAAGCATGCGGGCCATAAGCGCGCAGATGTTTGAAGCGCTGAGCATAGCCGGATTGGCGCGAGGTGAAATACCGCGCCTTCGCCATATCCACTTTGCCCGGATACATTGCCAGCATCACCGAAGTCTCGATATCGCCGCCGTGAATATCGATCGCCTTGTCCTGTGGCTTGATCCATCCATCCGGCTGCCCAAACCGCGTCCAGCTCGTCGCCACCGCCAACATGCCGAACCGCACCCGCGCTTCCGTCGCGACAATGGTCATCAGCGGTGAATTGCCGCCGTGGGAATTCAGCATGACGAGTTTGCGGATACCCTTTTCGTGCAGGTCCTCTGCGATGCCCAACCAGCGCTGCACTGCTTCATCGTATCCCAGCGAAAGTGTGCCGATCACATCCAGATGTTCGATTGAATAGCCGACAGGTTCCGTTGGCAGAAACGTCACAGGCAGGGCCGGCGGCAAGCGGCCGATAAGCCGTTCGACAAATCCTTCGGCAATCAGCGTGTCGGTTTCGAACGGCAGGTGTGGTCCGTGCTGTTCATGGGCGCCAAGCGGCAGCACAGCGATCCAGCCGGCTCGTTCGGCGGCCTGCAGATCGGAAACATTGTCTTTCCAACGCGGTGCGGGGACTGTCATGCTCCTGAGAGCCTTTCGGTTGTACTTGCGGTATGAAGGTTATTCGAGTCATACAGGTGACGGATGGCCGCGCAAGAAATTTGGTGGAGGACCGATGGGAAAGAAGAGCAAGGCCGAAAAGAAAACCAAGGGCGGCAAGAAGAAACATCACGACGTCGAAGTCCACGCGCAGGACCTTGCATCGGTCCTAGTGCAGGCGGCGCGCTCGATGCGCACGGTGCTGTCCCGCAATCTCCTCGATAGCGGTCTCTACGCCGGTCAGGATGGGGTCATGCTGGCGCTTGCCGAAACAGACGGGCTGACCGCCGGTGTTCTGGCAATGAAGCTCGGCGTCAAGGCGCCGACAATGACCCGCACCGTCGGCCGCATGGAAGCGCAGGGGTTTCTGGAGCGCCGGGCCGACGACGAGGACGCGCGATTGACCAAGGTCTATCTCACAACCCTTGGCCGGGACCGGCTGCAGATCATTGCCGATGCTGGCAAGACGTCGGAAGACGCGGCAACCAAGGGCCTGACCGAAAAGCAGATCAAGACCCTGATGAAGCTTTTGCGCGCGGTCGATGGCAACCTTCAAGGGTCGGCCGCCGAATAGGTCTCCCTCCAATCGTGCCTTAATTGGAGATTGCGGTTGCAATTTAAACAGTTTAAAGAGGATTTAAAAATCGCGGTATTTAGCCGGTTCATCTAGGGGGAATCGTGGCGCAGAAGATCAAGCTCTCCACCATTGCGGAAACGCTTGGTGTGTCCACGGCGACCGTTTCACTGGCATTGCGCGATAGTCCGCTTGTTGCGGCCATGACCCGCGACAAGATCAAGGATCAGGCCCGGGCGCTCGGCTATATCTACAATCGCCGCGCCGCCAGTCTTCGAACATCCCGCTCCGGCATTATCGGCGTCGTCGTGCACGACATCATGAACCCGTTCTACGGCGAAATCCTGAAAGCCATCGAGGCCGAACTCGACCGCGACCGGCAGACTTTCATCCTGTCGAACCATTACGATTCCGTCGAAAAGCAGCGCGCCTTCATCGAAACCTTGCTGCAGCTCGGCGGGGACGGCGTCATCATGTCACCAGCCATCGGCACGCCGCCGGAGGATATCCAGCTGGCAGAGGACAACGGCATGCCGGCCATCCTGATCGCCCGTTCGATCGAGGGTGTCGATGTGCCGATCTTCCGGGGAGATGATGCCTATGGCATCTCGCTCGCCACCAATCATCTGATCAGCCTTGGCCATCGCGTCATCGCCATGGTCGGGGGTACGGATCAGACCTCGACCGGCCGTGATCGCTATCAGGGTTACGTCAATGCGCTGCGCAAGGCCAATATCGACGTCGATCCGGATCTGCGTATTCCCGGCCCTCGCTCGATGCAGGGCGGTTTCGAAGCGGCGGTTCATCTCCTATCGCTGCCGCAGAAGCCGACGGCCGTCGTCTGCTGGAATGATCTTGTCGCCATAGGCATGATGAACGGCATCGCCCGCGCCGGCCTCGTGCCCGGCCGCGATGTGTCGGTCACCGGCTACGATGACCTCGAGGATGCCTCGATCTCGACGCCGGCGCTCACCACCGTCTGGAACGGTCAGTCCGATGTCGGTCGCAGTGCCGCCCGTGCGCTGCTCGACAAGCTGAACGGCAGCCATGAGCCGGATGGTATCCACCTGATCAAGCCCGAGATGCGGATCCGCCAATCGACCGGCCCGCTTCGCGCCAATCCCACCGAGTAATCCGATCCGCAAGGAGCACACCATG
Organism: Hyphomicrobiales bacterium; assembly: GCA_900472175.1. Lineage (GTDB taxonomy): Bacteria > Pseudomonadota > Alphaproteobacteria > Rhizobiales > Rhizobiaceae > Pararhizobium. The sequence goes on from UCHD01000011.1 coordinate 89,760, forward strand.
TCCAACGGCCGCCCGCGTATTCTTGTGCCCGGAAAGATGAGCCAGCGCGTACTCGACCGTTTGCCGAAGACGTTCGAGCCGGTCTTCATTGCTGCTGCCGATCCTGAACTGGTGACAGCTGACCTTGCATCCAGTGTTTCCGGTATTGCCGTCCAGGGCAAAATACCAGCCGGGTTCATCGATGCTTTTCCGAAACTCGAAATCATCGCCAGCTTCGGCGTCGGCTATGATGGCGTCGATGCCGGGCATGCGGCAAAGCGCGGCGTTACCGTGACCAACACGCCGGATGTGCTGACGGACGAGGTGGCCGATACGGCAATTGGCCTGCTGCTCAACACGCTGCGCCGTTTTCCCGCTGCCGAACAGTGGCTGCGCCAGGGCCGGTGGGTAAAGGACGGTGCCTTCGCGCTGTCGCCGTTGACGCTGCGCGGCCGCACGGTCGGCCTTTATGGGCTCGGGCGTATCGGTTTGGCGATTGCCAAACGGCTGGAAGCCTTCGGTGTCTCCATCGCCTACCATACCCGCACGCCGCGAGAGGGGTTGGCCTATACGCACTACCCGACGCTCAAGGGGATGGCAGAGGCGGTTGATACGATGATCGTCATCGTGCCCGGTACCGATAGCACCCGCAAGACGGTCAATGCCGAGGTTCTGGAAGCCTTGGGTCCTCAAGGTGTGCTGATCAATGTTGGGCGCGGCACTACCGTCGACGAGGCAGCCCTCATCGCCGCTCTTCAGAGCGGCGTCATCGCCGCCGCCGGCCTCGATGTCTTCGAGAGTGAGCCGCATGTGCCCGAGGCGCTGCTGGCCTTGCCTAACGTCTCGCTGCTGCCGCATGTCGGCTCCGCCTCTCAGGCGACGCGCAATGCCATGGCGGATCTGGTCGTGGATAATCTTGTCGCATGGTTCGAAACCGGCGCGGCGCTGACGCCGGTGCCGGAAACGCCGTTCAAACGGAAGACGGCCTAAACAGCCGTCAAAGCCTTCTTCTTTGCGTCGGCATAGGCGCGAACCGCATCACCGAAGGCTTTAAACAGGGTCGAAGACGGAGCGTCCTTGCCGACCCAGTATTCCGGGTGCCATTGCACGCCGACGGCAAAGGCCTTTGCGTCGATGACGGAGACCGCCTCGATCGTGCCGTCTTCGGCGATGGCCTCGACGGCGAGACGGGGCGCGGCCTTCGAGATTGCCTGCCGGTGCAGCGAATTCACCTGCACTTCGCCAGCACCGAGAACCGAGGCAAGGCAGCTGCCTTCCTTGATAATGACGTTCTGGCGGATGCCATAGGCAATATCGAGGTCCGGCACATCCGGCTTGCGGTGATCCGAAATGCCGGGCATGTCCTGGATTTCACTTGCCAGTGTGCCGCCCAGTACAACGTTCAGTTCCTGGATGCCGCGGCAGATGGCAAGCAGGGGCATGCCGCGTTCAAGCGCGCGCCGGATCAGCGGCAGGCTTGTCGCATCGCGGCCCGGATCAAACGGCCCGTCCGCCTCGGTCGCTTCCTGACCATAGAGCGAGGGGTGCACATTGGTGCGCGATCCGCTGACGAGAACACCGTCCACCCGGTCGAGGATTTCGTCCGCATCATTGCCGCTTTCAAGGGCTGGCACCAGGAATGTCATTACACCGGAGCCTTCGACGGCGGCGCGAACATATTGATGCGGCGTGGCATGCCAGACATTGCCGTCGAATGACCTGAAATCAGCGGGTATGGCAACAACGGGTTTCGGCACTGCTGGATCTCCACCTGCGGCTGATCGCTTCGCCCGAAGCCCAGCCTCATATCTCGTTATAAAGCCATTGCGCTCAGGGGCAGGAGAAGTCAATTCCGATGCTGGCAGCACTGTGCGTAAACCGGCTGCCTTCGACTGGCAAGATCTGGCTTTTTGCCTTAGAACTGCAGTAACCATTGCGGCAGATAAATCCGTGGGCACAGTTTTGAAGAAGGCTTCGCTTTGGCGTGCTCGAATAACCGGTTTGCAGTTGAAACCATGCAAGGTTGCAGAAAGGCATTACTCCGTGGAGCTTGCTGCAATACTGGGTTGAATATCTGCAGTGCCGACGCATTTGAACCAATATGCCTAATATATGGGGCTGATTTTTCCGGTAAGCGTGCGAAATCTTTCGTTAAACCCTCGGGAATAACACTTCGCCAAACCGGAGCAGGGGGTTCATGAAGTCAAATGAACAGAGCGCTCTTCCGACCGATGTGTATCTTTCGTTCGTAAGCTCGCTCTACGATTACCGCCAGACATTGTTGATCGGCATGCTGTCGCATGTCGTGACATTCCTGCTCGTCTTTGCAAAAACCAGTGATCCCTTTTTCATCGGCTGCACGATCGCGATTGTGCTGATCTGGTTCGTGCGCGGCATCGATATGCGGCGGTTTGATCGCGAGAACCTGGCTATTCTGGATTTCGAAGGCATTCGTCGCTGGGAAAACCGCTATAATGCAGGTGGTGTTTGTGCCACCCTGACGCTCGGCATAGCCTGTGGTTATGCCATTCTCGTCAGCCGCGATCCATTTGCCGAACTCGCCTGCATTTCCGTAACGCTTGCCACCATGGTGTCGCTGGTTGGCCGCAATTATGGCTCGGCTCGCGCGGTTGTCGTCATGTCCCTGTCGGCCTGCGGCCCGATCATCCTTGGCCTGCTTGGTCTGATGGACTGGTTCATGGCGTTGCTGGCTGTCTTGATCGTGCCGTTCGTTCTGACGACCTGGGCAATGGCGCGCGGCGTGCGCGAAACTTTGCACAGGAATGTGCTGGCTGCGCGGGAAATATCGACGATCGCCGGCCGGTTCGACCTTGCCCTCAACAATATGCCGCATGGCCTGTTCATGCTCGACGCCGACAACCGCATCCAGGTTGCCAACCGGCGGGCTTGTGAACTTCTCAATCTCGGCGACCGGGAGCGCCTCAAGGATTGCCATCTCGATGCCGTGCTGCGCTATGGTGTGCGCCATACATTTCTGGAACAGGATCAGGCCAAGCAGGTCTTGAAGCAGCTGGACCAGTTGATGCAGGGCATGCAGTCACGGGCTCTCATTGCTTTTTCCGACGATCTGTTCCTCGAATTTTCGGCAAGCCGGCGTGCCAGCGGCGGTGTCGTGCTGATTTTTGAAGACGTGACGGCGCGGGTGCGGGCGGAAAAGAAGATCCTGCAGATGGTGCGGTTCGATACGCTGACCGGCCTGCCCAATCGCGATTATTTCGGCGAACTGGTAAGCAATGCGCTTGTCGATCAAAACCGGACCGGCCTGACCGGTTTCATGGTTCTCGATGTGGCCGAGTTCAAGCATGTCAACGACACCCGCGGCCATGTCGTCGGCGACAGATTGTTATGCGCGATCTCGGAGAGGCTGAAGAAGGTATCGGGAGACAAGGCGATCGCGGCGCGGCTGATGGGCGACGAATTCGTTTTGTTCTTTTCCAGCCAAGGTAACCGGCGCGTTCTGGAGGAGCGCATGCGGGCGGTGCACGCCCAGATGCGCGGCGCCTATCTTGCCAGCGGTTTTACCTTCAATATTTCGATGAGCGCTGGTTATGTGATCGTCGATAGCTCCGATTTCCGGCTGGAAGACATGCAGATCAAGGCCGACCTTGCGCTGTTTGAAAGCAAGAGCCGCGAGAAGGGGAGCTGCACCGCGTTCGAAGCGGAGATGGACGCGAACTATCTCGACCGGCAGAAACTCAAGACCGATCTGCGCGAGGCGATTGAAACGGGTGGGCTGTCGGTTGCCTATCAGCCGATGTTTCTCGCCGATGGCTCGCGCATCGAATGCTGCGAAGCGCTGGCGCGTTGGATCCATCCGGAGCGTGGCCCGGTCCCGCCGGACGTTTTCATTCAGCTGGCCGAGGAAATCGGCGTGGTTTCCAGCATTACCAAATTCATGCTGCGCCAGGCCTGCCTTGACTGCCTGAAATGGCCCGCTCACATCGCCGTTTCCGTCAACCTTTCCGTCCTTGACCTGCGCAATGGCGAAATCATTCCGGTCGTCGCGGATATTCTGTCCGAAACTGGGCTGGACCCATCACGGCTTCATCTTGAAGTGACCGAAAGCTGCCTGATGGAAGAGGCGGCCAAGGTGCAGACGATCCTCCAGGAATTGCGCGCCCGTGGCATTACCATCGCCATCGATGATTTCGGAACGGGGTATTCGAGCCTCAGTTATCTCGATGCGCTGCCGCTCGATATCATCAAGATCGACCGTTCCTTCGTGCGCAATATCCGCGAGGATGCGCGCCGCTTCAAACTTCTGCGCGGTATGGTCAACCTGTCGCGTGAGCTTGGGTTGAAGATCGTCATCGAAGGCGTCGAGACCAACGATCAGCTGGGGCTGATCAACCAGTACAAATGTGCCGACCTGATCCAGGGATATGTCTTCGCGGCCCCCATGCCGTCTCTGGCGATCGAGAGCCTGTCCGATACGCTGGCAAAGAAGCTTTCCGTGCCAAAACGGCGCAATCGGCGCACGGCGTAAACCTCCAGTCTGTATCTGTCCACGTTTGCCACCTGATCGCGTGATCGTTCCGGGACACCGGAGTACCGCCTGTTTCAGGGCGCTACGCCGTCAGAAAGCGCAATGATAATTTAGCGTTAACTGTCCGTTAACCTTAACAAATGGTTTATGCTTAATAATCTATTAAAACATTGTGAGGTGCCTCCGTTTGGAAGATGAATGCCCCCTTCAATGGGGGCGTTTGATAAAATGAAAGCGGAGCAGCAGAACAGATTTTCAGAGCGACTGCTGGAACTGTTGGACCATGTCGAATATCGCCGGGTGGAAACGGGGGAGGACATGGAAGATGTCGCCCGTATTCGTTTCAAGGCCTACAAGATGGCCGATATACTGCCCTTGTCCGGCACGATGCTGATCGATGACATTGATTTCGACAGCCACGCCTATGTTTTCGGGATCTATTTCCAGGAACGGCTGATCAGCACCGTGCGGGTGCATCATGTGACGCCCGAGCACCGGGTCAGTTCATCCGGCTCGGTCTTCGGCGCGGAGATCGGCAGCTTTCTGGATGCGGGTTTGTCGTTGATCGATCCCGTCCGGCTTGCCGCCGACCCGGAAATCCTGCGGGAAATGCCGGCTATTCCGTATCTGACCCTGCGCGTCGCGACGATGGCGTCCGAGCATTTCGACGTCGACCGGTGCCTCTCGCTGGTCAAGCCGCAGCATGCTGCCTTCTACAAGCGGGTTTTCGATGCCGATACGATCGTCTCGCCACAGAAGAACTGCGGCAACTACAATATCGACCTGACCCTACTCGCTGCCCGTGTCCGCGAGATCCGTCCCTGGCTCTATACGCGGTTTCCGTTCTTTGATTCAGAGCCGTTCGAGCGGCGCATGATGTTCGGTGACGATCGCGAGACGCAGTATGCGCCACTGACGGTGCTGCCAACAGCGCGCCTGGCATTGGCGATGCAGAGCCGTGCCCGCAATCAGGCCTGATCAGGTTTTACAAAACCGCCACGGTCGCTTGCCGAACTGTTATGCCGCATGTTGCGCCAGCAGTTTTCGTTGCGTTTGACCGTGGCTTTGTGTAAGGCCACCTATGTGCAATCGCTGCTTTCGGGCAGTCTGGATGCGCATAGAATGGAATAGAGACGGGATGCCGCGCTCGCCGCCAGGGGCAGAGCAGGGTGCGGCTGAATTTCAGGGAGACATGGACGATGGCTGAACATCATTCCGGGCCGGCCGAATTAGGCGCACCGATGGATTATGCCGAGCACGAGAAGACCTACAACATCTTCCTCGAAGGTACGAAAATCGTGACGATCTTCTGCGTCGCGCTGCTGATTGCCATGGCCGCCGGCTTCTTTACCAGCGCTGGTTTCTTCACCGCCCTCGTTCTTTTCATTCTCCTCAATATCGCCGGTTTCGTGCTTCTGCGCTAACCGGTTTTCCAGAGTTTTGACGAAAGCGGCACTTGGGAGTGAGGTGCCGGCTTGACTGTGGCCCGGTGATTTCCGGGCCATGAGGAATATGCGCGCGGGCTGCCGGAGGGCGGCTTCGTGCGTGATTTTTGAGTGTGCGGGAGAGTGGAAATCGCGGTCCGCCGTGTGTTCCCGCCCGCGTCAGGGAGGAACCTGTGGCAGAAACCGTATTCATACCGTTGGAAACATTTCCGGGCGAGGGGCGTGTTGCCGGTTCTCCCGAGAGCATCAAGAAGCTCAAGACCCTCGGTTTCGAGGTTGTCGTTCAGGCCGGTGCCGGCACTCTGTCACGTATTCCCGATAGCGAGTTCGAGAAAGCTGGTGCGCGGATAGGCTCCGCCGCCGACGCCGCGAACGCCGATGTGGTGCTGAAGGTGCGCCGTCCGTCCGCTGCCGAAGTTGCCGGCTACAAGTCCGGCGCCATCGTGCTGGCGATCATGGATCCCTATGGCAATGATCAGGCGCTGGCAGATATGGCGAAAGCTGGAGTGTCGGCCTTTGCGATGGAGTTGATGCCGCGCATCACCCGTGCGCAGTCGATGGACGTGCTGTCGTCGCAGGCCAACCTTGCGGGTTATCAGGCTGTGATCGAAGCAGCATCCGAATATGATCGGGCCATGCCGATGATGATGACCGCTGCAGGCACGGTTCCTGCGGCAAAGGTTTTTGTCATGGGCGCCGGCGTTGCCGGTCTGCAGGCAATTGCCACCGCCCGGCGTCTCGGTGCTGTGGTCTCCGCCACCGACGTCCGCCCGGCCTCCAAGGAACAGGTCGCCTCGCTCGGCGCAAAGTTCATCGCGGTCGAGGACGAGGAATTCAAGGCGGCCGAAACCGCCGGCGGTTACGCCAAGGAAATGTCGGCGGACTACAAGGCCAAGCAGGCGGTGCTGACCGCCGAGCACCTCGCCAAGCAGGACATCGTCATCACCACCGCGCTGATCCCCGGCCGTCCGGCGCCACGGCTGATTACCCGCGATATGCTGAAGGCCATGAAGCCCGGCTCCATCGCCGTTGATCTCGCCGTCGAACGCGGTGGCAATGTCGAAGGTGCAGTGGCCGATCAGGTGGTCGAGGTCGAGGGCGTCAAAGTCGTTGGTTACACCAATATGCCCGGCCGTATCGCCGCCTCTTCATCGGCGCTTTACGCAAAGAACCTCGTGACCTTCCTCGAAACCATGGTTTCCAAGGAGACCAAGGTACTTGCGGTCAATGCCGAGGACGAACTCGTCAAGGCGACGATGCTGACGCATGGCGGTGCCGTGGTGCATCCAAATTTTGCCGCAGCGCCGGCGGTGGCCGCAGCAACAGCTTGAAAATTGGAAAGGGCAGCGTGCGTGCTTCGGGGAGAAGTGCGGCTGCCTAAGGGAGAGATATGATGGCCAATGAGATGCTCGACAAGGCGATCGGCGACCTCGACCGGGCGGTCGAAGCGGTCCGCACCGCCGCCGAATATGTGCCGGATGCCGCCGGTAATGTTGTCCACGGACTGTCCGGTGGTGCAATTGATCCGTTCGTGTTCCAGCTGGCGATCTTCGTTCTGTCGATCTTTGTCGGCTATTACGTTGTCTGGTCGGTAACCCCTGCGCTGCATACGCCGCTGATGGCGGTCACCAACGCGATTTCCTCGGTTATTGTCGTTGGCGCGCTGCTTGCCGTCGGCATCTCGGCCTCCGGCCTTGCCACCGGCTTCGGCTTCGTGGCGCTGATCCTTGCTTCGGTCAATATCTTTGGCGGCTTCCTGGTGACCCAGCGCATGCTCGCCATGTACAAGAAAAAAGAGAAGTGAGGCTGCCGTCATGAGTGCCAATATCGCAGCCTTCCTCTATCTGGTTTCCGGTGTCCTGTTCATCATGGCGCTGCGCGGCCTGTCGCATCCGACCACCTCGCGCCGCGGCAATATCCTCGGCATGGTGGGTATGGGCATCGCCATCGTCACGACGCTGCTGCTTGCCACCCCGTCGTTTGGCGGCCTGGTGCTGATCGTGCTCGGTCTTGCCATTGGCGGTGGTGCCGGTGCCTACATCGCCCGTTCCATCCCGATGACCTCGATGCCGCAGCTGGTTGCCGGCTTCCATTCGCTGGTCGGTCTTGCGGCCGTCCTGGTTGCAGCCTCCGCGCTCTATACGCCGTCGTCCTTCGGTATCGGCGAGATTGGCGGAATCCACGCGCAGGCGCTGGTCGAAATGGCGCTCGGCGTTGCCATCGGTGCCATCACCTTTACCGGTTCGATCATCGCCTTTCTCAAACTCGATGGCCGCATGTCCGGCAAACCGATCATGCTGCCGTTCCGCCATGTGATCAACTCGGTGCTTTTGCTGCTGATCATCTTCTTCATCGTCGGTCTTGCAGCGTCGGAGAGCCATTTCGATTTCTGGGCGATCGTCGTTCTGTCGCTGGCGCTCGGCGTTCTGCTGATCGTGCCGATCGGTGGCGCCGACATGCCGGTCGTCGTCTCGATGCTCAACTCTTATTCCGGCTGGGCAGCTGCTGGCATTGGCTTCACACTCGGCAATCTGGCGCTGATCATCACCGGCGCGCTGGTCGGCTCGTCCGGTGCGATCCTGTCCTACATCATGTGCAAGGGCATGAACCGGTCCTTCATCTCGGTTATCCTCGGCGGTTTCGGCGGCGATGCCGCAGCCGCAGCCAGCGACGATGGCGTCCAGCGCACGGTCAAGCAGGGTTCGGCCGACGATGCCGCATTCCTGATGGCCAATGCGTCGAAGGTCATCATCGTGCCGGGCTATGGCATGGCTGTTGCCCAGGCACAGCACGCCGTGCGCGAGCTTGCCGATGCGCTGAAGGCCAATGGCGTCGAAGTGAAATATGCCATTCATCCGGTTGCCGGCCGTATGCCGGGCCATATGAACGTGCTGCTTGCCGAAGCGAACGTGCCTTACGACGAAGTCTTCGAACTCGAGGATATCAATTCCGAGTTTGCGCAGGCTGATGTCGCCTATGTCATCGGCGCCAACGACGTCACCAATCCGGCGGCGCGCGATGACAAGACGTCGCCGATCTACGGCATGCCGATCCTCGATGTCGACAAGGCCAAGACCTGCCTGTTCGTCAAGCGCTCTCTCGGCTCCGGTTATGCCGGCATCGACAACACGCTGTTCTACAAGGACGGCACCATGATGCTGCTCGGCGACGCCAAGAAGATGACCGACGATATCGTCAAGGCCATGAACCATTAAGCGATGAGCCGCTGAAACTGGAGTGCCGTCCGTTAAGGCGGCACTCCATCGCGTCCGTATCCGGACTTTCTTCCCGCCCGGCATTTTAATCGAAATTCAATTGTCCTCGCCTATCGTCGGGTGCCAGCTGCAATGGTCGGCGCCGGTACGAAAGAGGATCATGAGCTCATCTTCGCAATTCGGTCACGCCCGGATCGGGCGCCACGCCCGGCAGCTTGACGCGGGCATCGGGTGGTTGCGCTTTCCGGACGAGATGGAGCGCGAATATGCGCTGCAGATCGACAAGGACGAGCGCCGGCCCGCAATGATCAGCGCGGTCTTCTCATTGGTATTCATCATTCTGTTCGGGGTTTCCGATTTTGTGCGGCTCCCGTTGATGGAGCATTTTCCCGATCTCATCGCCGATATGTGGGGCATTCTGGCAAGCCGGGTGGCGGCGGTCCTGTTCTTGCTTGTCTGCCTTTATCTTTGCCACTGCCAGGGTGGGGCGTCGCGGGTAGCGCCTTTGTCGATCGCTACCGTGCTGGCGCTTGCGGTGTGTGGTGCGGTGTCGGTCTGCCTTTACAAGCGCAACGGCCTGGGTCACGCCGAATTCGCCCAGCTCCTGTTCGTCATGGGAGCGTTCTCGCCGCTGGGGCTGCGTTTCCGTCACAGCCTCGAGCTGGCGGGCGGCGTTGTCGTCCTGACCTTCGCGTTGCGATACTGGCTGCTGCCAATGGAGCTGCAGGGGCTGCAATTCAACGCCATGCTGCTTCTGACGCTGGTCTTCTCGGCAGTCGGCGGTTATCTGCGGGAGCGTGCGCACCGGGAGCAATTCCTCCTGCGCGGCATTCTCAAGGAGCAGGCGTCGCACGATCCGCTGACCGGGCTTGCCAACCGGCGTGGTCTTGATGAACAGCTTGAGACGGTACGCCAGCAGGCCCGGCGCGAAAACGTACCCGTCGGCTTGCTATTGCTCGATGTCGATTTTTTCAAGCGTTACAATGATCGCTACGGGCATCAGGCCGGTGATCTGGCCTTGCAGCGCGTGGCGGCGTGCCTGGGCGCCTTTGCGCGCCGTCCGCTCGATATGGCCTGCCGGATGGGCGGAGAGGAGTTTGCGCTTGTTCTCTACGATTGCGGAGAGGGGGCGCTGAAGGCCCGCATGGATGAGCTTTGCGCCGAGGTGCGGGGACTCCGTATCGAGCACGCCACTTCCGACGTTTGCGCATTTGTGACGGTCAGTATCGGAGGTGTGCTGCTGCAATCGCAGGAAACAGCCTGGACCGCTCTCGATCGGGCGGACCAGCTGCTTTACGAGGCCAAACGGGAGGGGCGCAATCGCACGTCTGTCGAGCGCCTGCTCCCTGTGGCTGCGGTCGCGTAACCGGCGCGCGGCATCCTGCCGCGCCTTTTCTCGTCAGCCGGCGGCTTTGACGCGGGCAAGACCGGCGCGAGCCGGTTCGTATTTGGAATCCAGCGACAGCGCGTGACCGTAGGATTTCGCTGCCTTCGCCTTGTCGCCACGGCGCTCATAGACCAGCGCCTGGTTGGCCCAGGATTCGGCGATCTTGCCGTTCAGGTTGATTGCGGTGTTGAAATCCGCAAACGCATTGTCGTCGTCATTGGTGGCAACGTAGGAAATGCCACGGCCGTTATAGGGTTCCGGCGCGCTTGGTGACAGCGAGATCGCGGTGGAGAAATCCTCGATCGCCTGGGCATGCTGCTTGCGGGCCTGATAGATCAGGCCGCGATTGTGATAGGCGCGCGGGTCTGTCGTGTCGAGTTCGATGGCCTTGTTGAAATCGGCAAAAGCCTGATCCAGCTGTCCGGCCTGGCGGTAAAGATTGCCGCGGCCGATGAAGGCGACGTCATAACGCGGGTTGAGCTGCAAGGCCCTGTTGTAGTCGGACTGTGCTGCCGACTGATCGCCCATGTTGCGCTGAACGAGCGCGCGGTTGGCGTAGGCCTGGTAGAATTGTGGATTGAGCTCGATCGCCTTGTTGAAATCAGCCAGAGCCCTGCGGAATTCACCGGCGCGGCCGTAGGCGGAGCCGCGGACATTGTAGCCTTCCGGGTCGCTCGGATTGGCGGCGATCACGGCAGACAGAGACGCAATGTTCTCGTTGCTTCCCTGTGCCCGCTCGACCCGCATCATGTTGCTTGGCGTATCTGCGGTCGTGCAGCCGGAAAGGACAAGTGCGCCTGTCACAGCCAGCATGGAGGCGAGGGCAAAACCGCGCCGATTGGAGCGCCCGGCAAGGCCGGTATGGTCGGAAAAATCCGCAGTCCTGGCAGTCGATGTCAAGATTGATTCCCTCGTTAAGCGAAGCGTCTCGGCATGTCCCGGGCCTGAAGTGGCGGACCGGGCCAGCATGATACAGTTCCAAAGTCCCGGAGCATCGGATGCGCCGTCATCGATGCGGCTCCGTGTCCGAAGACAGTGTAGCACGCTCTGCGCGCCCGTCGCCTGTGTCAGGAATTATATCCGGAAGCATGCGATTGAAACAGAAAGAGCGGTGGCGATCATGTCGCCCCCGCCCGATTTACGCGTCAAATACGCCGTAAACGCTGATCAGCGCGCTGCCGCCGAAGGGCGGGGGGTAACGATACCCATTTCGCGCTGCAGGCGCTTGCGGGCCAGCTTGCGAATGCGGCGAACGCCTTCAGCCTTTTCGCGGGCGCGCTTCTGGGATGGCTTTTCGTAGGCCTCACGCATCTTCATTTCGCGGAAAACGCCTTCGCGCTGCAGCTTCTTCTTGAGTGCGCGAAGCGCTTGATCGACATTGTTGTCGCGGACTAGTACCTGCACGAGAATCCCGTTCCTTCAGTTTGGAGTGATCGCCTCATGAAATCAGGTCAACGAGGCAAAAAAATATAGTTCGCGGAGCCCGAAAGCTTTACGATTGAGAGAGCGGATACCAGATCGGTTGCTCAAAGTCCAGCTTCGAGTTGCTTTTGGCGGCCGAAAGTGCCGGAAAACCATGGTTTCGCGGCTCGATTGACGGGAGTCGCAACGAGGCGCACCCGCAGTGTCGTGCTTTCTCATATCGTCGTTGCCTTATATTGTGCCCGGAAAGCGGCATGTCGCAACTCGTGCGACAAGCGCCGTCTCGCGTCGCAAAAGAAACGTTGCGGAAGTCCGGGATTTGCGATTTCTAGGATCGACCATAAGAAATTCACCGGCCTTCTGGCAGGACTACGGAGTGTGAAAGCGGATGCGCAAATATTCGGTTTTTGCTGTCGCTCGCGAAGCGATGCGCGGCCACAGGGGATGGGAGGCTCAGTGGACCTCGCCCGAGCCGCGCAAGGAATATGATGTGATCATCATCGGCGCCGGTGGCCATGGCCTGGGCACCGCCTATTACCTCGCCAAGGAACACGGTATCACCAATATCGCCGTGCTCGAAAAGGGCTGGCTCGGTGGCGGCAATACCGGCCGTAACACCACCATCATCCGCTCCAATTATCTCTATGACGAAAGTGCGGGGATTTACGATCACGCTTTGAAGCTCTGGGACGGCCTCAGCCAGGACCTGAATTACAACGTCATGTATTCGGCCCGCGGCGTGATGATGCTGTCGCACAACATCCATGACCAGCAAGTGTTCAAGCGCCACATCCATGCCAACCGTCTGAACGGCATCGACAACGAGTGGCTGACGCCGGAACAGGCGAAAGAATTCTGCCCGCCGCTCGATATTTCCCGCACCGCCCGCTACCCGATCAACGGTGCCGCCCTGCAGCGCCGCGGCGGTACTGCGCGTCACGACGCTGTTGCCTGGGGTTACGCCCGTGCGGCGGCCGATCGCGGCGTCCACATCATCCAGAACTGTGAAGTCACCGGCATCCGCCGCAATCCGGATGGTTCCGTCGCCGGTGTTGATACCAATCGTGGCCAGATCAATGCCAAGAAGGTCGGGGTCGTCGCTGCCGGTCATACGTCGGTGCTGATGGAGATGGCCGGCGTGCGCATGCCGCTGGTCAGCTATCCGCTGCAGGCGCTGGTTTCCGAGCCGATCAAGCCGATCTTCCCTTGCGTCGTCATGTCCAACACCGTGCACGCCTATATCTCGCAGTCCGACAAGGGCGAGCTCGTCATCGGTGCCGGGACAGACCAGTATTCGTCCTATTCCCAGACTGGCGGTCTGCAGATCATCACCCATACGCTGGATGCCATCTGCGAACTCTTCCCGATCTTCCGCCGCATGAAGATGATGCGCTCCTGGGGTGGCATCGTCGACGTGACGCCGGACCGCTCGCCGATCCTCGCGAAGACGCCGGTCTCGGGCCTCTACGTCAACTGTGGCTGGGGCACTGGCGGCTTCAAGGCAACGCCGGGTTCGGCCAATGTCTTTGCCCACACCATCGCCAACGACGCGCCGCACAAGATCAATGCGCCGTTCACGCTGGAACGCTTCCGTTCGGGCCGCCTGATCGACGAAGCGGCCGCCGCCGCCGTTGCGCACTAAGGGGATATCACCATGCTTCTGATCTACTGCCCCTATTGCGAGGAAGAGCGCTCCGAGCTCGAGTTCCGCCAGGCCGGTGACGCGCATATCGCCCGTCCCACCAACATGACTGAGATGACGGATGAAGACTTCGAGGCCTTTTTCTTCTTGCGCGACAACGTCAAGGGGCTGACCTTCGAGCGCTGGCGGCATCTGAACGGCTGTGGCCGTTTCTTCAACGCAGCCCGCGATACCGTCAGCGACAAGTTCCTGACCACCTATAAGGCCGGCTTGCCGCGCCCGGACCTCAGCACGCTGCGTCCGGCAACGGAAGCGACAGTCGAAACCTATGAAGCCACGGAGTCGAATGCTAAATGAGCGGCGCCAATCGTATTCCCGGTGCAGGCCGTCTCACCCCTGCAAAAACCGCCCGTTTCTTCTTCGACGGCAAGAGCTTTGCCGCCCTTGAAGGCGATACGGTCGCTTCGGTGCTGCTGGCCAATGGCGTTCATCTGGTCGGCCGTTCGTTCAAGTACCACCGTCCGCGCGGCATCGTTTCGGCCGGTGCTGAAGAGCCGAATGCGTTGATTGGTGTCGAGCGTGATGCGGCCCGCAAGCAGCCGAACGTGCGCGCCACCGTGCAGGACGTCTTTGACGGCATGAAGGTGATTTCGCAGAACCGCTGGCCGTCGCTCGCCTTCGACGTTGGCGCGGTCAACAACCTGCTGGCACCGTTTTTTGCCGCCGGTTTCTACTACAAGACCTTCATGTGGCCGAAGCAGGCCTGGAAGCACGTCTACGAGCCGCAGATCCGCGCTGCCGCCGGTCTCGGCGTGTCGCCGACCGAGGACGATACCGACCATTATTCCAGCCGCTACGCCCATTGCGATGTTCTGGTGATTGGCGCCGGGGTGGCCGGACTATCCGCCGCACTTGCCGCTGCCAAGACGGGCGCGCGGGTCATCATTTGCGACGAACAGCCGGAAGTCGGTGGTGCACTGCATTACGACAAGAGCGTCACGATCGACGGACAGGACGGCTATGCGTGGGCGCAAGCCACGGCCGCCAATCTGGCGAAGATGGACAATGTCACCGTCCTGCCGCGCACGACGGCATTCGGCTATTACGCCCAGAATTTTGTCGGCCTCAACGAGCGTGTGACGGAGCACCTAGCCAAGCCGGATAAAAAACTGCCGCGCGAGCGCCTCTGGCAGGTTCGTGCCAAGCGCGTCATCATCGCCACCGGTGCCATCGAGCGCCACATGGTTTTCGCCAACAATGACCGCCCCGGCATCATGCTGGCGTCGGCGGCGCGCACCTTCCTCAACCATTTTGGCGTTGCGGTCGGCAAGAAGGTTGGCGTCTATACGGCCAACGATTCCGCCTATGAGGCTGCCTTCGATCTGAAGCGCGCCGGTATTACCATTGCTGCCATCGTCGATAGCCGGGAACAGCCGGGCGAAGCCGTGCTGGCCGAAGCGCGTTCCCTTGGCATCGACGTGCTGGCCGGTCATGCTGTGGTCGATACCGGTGGCAAACTTCGGGTGTCCTCCATGTCGGTTGCCCGCAATGGCGGCGGCGGTGCGCGCAAGATCGCCATCGACGCGTTGTTGATGTCGGCGGGCTGGACGCCTTCGGTGCACATGTTCTCGCAGTCGCGCGGCAAGGTCGCCTATGACGCCGAGACGCAGCGCTTCCTGCCTGGCACCTATGCGCAGGACTGCCTGTCGGTCGGTGCCTGCAATGGCACCAACGATCTGCAGGCGACCATCGAGGAATCGCTGGCGGCCGGCGAACTGATGTCGAATGCCTCGGGCTTTACCGCCTCGCAAAAGTTGGCGCTTCAGGGCGCGAATGCCTTTGCCTGGACCGGTGGCATGGCGGGTGCTGCGGAAGGGGCCGGACCGGATACGACCGTCAAGGCGTTCATCGATTTCCAGAACGACGTCTGCGCCAAGGACATCCGCCTGGCGGTGCGTGAGGGCATGCATTCGATCGAGCATATCAAGCGCTTCACCACCAACGGCATGGCGACCGATCAGGGCAAGCTGTCGAACATACACGGCTTGGCGATCGCTGCCGAAACGCTTGGCCGCGAAATTCCGAAGGTCGGCCTCACGACCTTCCGCGCGCCCTATACCCCGGTAACATTCGGCACCCTGATCAACCATTCGCGCGGCGAATTGTTCGACCCGACCCGCAAGACGCCGATGCATGCGCTGGAAGAAGCTCAAGGCGCGGTGTTCGAGGATGTCGGCCAGTGGAAGCGGGCATGGTATTATCCGCGTGCCGGCGAAGACATGCATCAGGCCGTCAATCGCGAGTGCAAGACCGTGCGCGACGTTGCCGGCATTTTCGATGCCTCGACACTCGGCAAGATCGAGGTTGTCGGCCCGGATGCGGCTGAGTTCCTCAACCTGATCTACACCAACAGTTGGGATACGCTGAAGCCCGGCCGCTGCCGCTATGGCATCATGCTGCGCGAGGATGGATTCGTCTATGACGACGGCGTCGTCGGTCGCATGGCGGAAGACCGTTTCCATGTCACGACGACGACGGGCGGTGCTGCCCGCGTCATGAACCATATGGAAGACTATCTGCAGACCGAGTTCCCGCATCTGAACGTCTGGCTGACCTCCGCCACCGAGCAGTGGGCCGTCATTGCCGTGCAGGGGCCGAAGGCGCGCGAGATCATCGAACCGCTGGTGGAAGGCATCGATCTGTCGAACGAAGCCTTCCCGCATATGAGCGTTCGCGAAGGCAAGGTCTGCGGCGTGCCGACCCGGCTGTTCCGCATGTCGTTCACCGGCGAAACCGGCTTCGAAGTCAACGTTCCCGCCGATTTCGGCCCGGCTGTCTGGGCGGCGATTTCCGAGCGGACCGAAGCGCTCGGCGGTTGCGCTTATGGCACCGAGGCGATGCACATCCTGCGCGCCGAGAAGGGCTATATCATCGTCGGTCAGGATACCGACGGGACAGTGACCCCCGACGATGCCTCGCTTGGCTGGGCGGTCGGCAAGAAGAAGGCCGATTTCGTCGGCATTCGCGGCCTGCGCCGTCCCGATCTGGTGGCCGATGGCCGCAAGCAGTTGGTCGGTCTTTTGACTAAGGATCCGGCGGTGGTGCTGGAAGAGGGCGCGCAGATCGTTGCCAATCCGAACCAGCCGCTGCCGATGACGATGATCGGTCATGTGACCTCGGCCTACTGGTCGGAAAACTGCGGCCGCTCGATCGCTCTGGCGCTGGTTGCTGGCGGCAAGGCGAAGATTGGCCAGACGCTGTATGTGCCGATGCCCGACAAGACGATCGCCGTCGAGGTGAGCGACATGGTGTTCTTTGACAAGGAAGGAGGCCGCATCAATGGCTGATCTCGCAACCCGTACCCTGCCGCTTTCCGGCTTTCACGGCGGCTCCGGTGCTGCCGCGCTTTCCGTCGCTTCTCCCGCAACCCGGATATCGCTCAGGGCCAAGCCGGATGCAGTTGCCGCCCTCTCGGGCGTGCTTGGCCTGTCGCTGCCCACCAAAGCCAAGACGTCTGCATCTTCGAATGGCCGCTATGCGCTCTGGCTCGGGCCGGACGAATGGCTGGTCATTGATGAGAACGAGGCTGACTTGATGGCGGCGGTGGCGTCCGGCAACGTGCTGCATTCGGCGACGGACATTTCCCATCGCAACACAGCGATCATCGTCAAGGGCCGCGGTGCCGCTGTGGCGATCAATGGCGGCTGCCCGCAGGACCTGTCGCTGGCCGCCTTCCCGGTCGGCGCCTGCTCGCGCACGGTTCTGGCCAAGGCCGAGATCGTGCTTTTGCGTACTGCCGAAGATACGTTCCGGGTCGAGTGCTGGCGGTCGTTTTCGCCGTATGTCTCGACGCTTCTCGCTGAAGCCGCCGAGGACGCGGGGAATTGATGGTGTAGCCCGGTCTCGATGGCAACCGGGCTCGCTCGAGCGATTCGACCCAACGGTCATGAAATCGGCGGTCAGTTCCGGGGGGCTTCTATCGCCTCTGGATCACGCATCCTCCGGCCTGTCCTTCGGATCGAACTGGATGATGGTGAGCCAAGTTGCTGTCAGCGCCGGTTTGCGTTCGCCTTCGATATCGACAGTGACCTCGTAAGTGACCATCAGCATGCCGGCGCCGCGGAAGCGGGCTTCGGCCATGGTGAAGCGGCCGCGCACCTTGGCGCCGCTTTTCACCGGCGCCATGAAGCGCACCTTGTCGAAGCCGTAGTTGATACCCATTGTCTGTTCGCGCACACGCGGCAGGCAGTTGTAGTTCATCGCCGAGAGCAGCGAGAGTGACAGGAAGCCGTGGGCAATGGTGCCGCCGAACGGGGTTTCTGCGGCGGCGCGCACCGGATCCGTATGGATGAACTGGTGATCGTCGGTGGCGCTGGCAAAGCCGTCGATTGTGTCTTGTGTGACAGTGATCCAGTCGGAGATCCCGATCTCCTTGCCAACCAGATCCTTGACGTCAGACAGCGAAATTTCCTGCGGCATTCTCTTTTCCGATCAAAAACATCCCCCCGTTTCTCTATATGCCGCTCTTTCGAAAAACGGCAATCGGGGAAGCAGTACAGGGTTACAAAATTTCGACGTGGAAACTGACATTTCGTGCCGCCGTCATGCCTATACCGGCATTGGCTGACGGCAGCAGGCTTTGCCAGCCCGAGCCCGGCCGGACCGGCAGATGAACCGCATGCGGCGCGTGGCTGCGGTTGATGGCGATGGCAAGCCGGGTGCGCCGGTTTTGGACGGTATCGCCGGTGGACAGCAGCATGACCAGATGGTCGGTAGTAGCGCCTTCCCAGTCGCCCGTCGTCATCGGTTGACCGTCGAAACGCAGCCATTCGACATCGCCGTTGCCGGTAAAGAATGCGGTATCGCTGAAGACATCGAAGCGGGCGCGGATCTGCGACAGAACGGCGGTGTGGGCGATCAGCGTGTCGTCCAGTTGGCTCCAGTCGACCCAGGTGATGGCGTTGTCCTGGCAATAGGCGTTGTTGTTGCCGTGCTGGCTGCGGCCGCCTTCATCACCCGCTGTCAGCATGATGGCGCCGCGGCTGGCAAACAGGGTGGAGAGCAGGCCCATGACATCGCGGCGGCGGGAGCCCAGAACTTCGGGATCGGCGGTTTCGCCTTCGACGCCATTGTTCCAGGAGTGATTTTCGTTGTGACCGTCGCGATTGTGCTCGCCATTCGCCTCGTTGTGCTTGCCGGCATAAGAGACGAGATCCATCAATGTGAAGCCATCATGAGCGGCAATGAAATTGACGCTGCGGGTCTTTTCGCCGCCATTGCGGGAGAAGATATTGGATGAGCCCGCGAGCGCCGTCGCCAGATCGCCGATCGTGTGGCTGTCACCGCGCCAGACGCGGCGCAGGTCATCGCGCGCCCGGTCGTTCCACTCGAGGAACGGGGCGGGGAAATTGCCGAGTTGGTAGCCGCCGGGACCGATATCCCAGGGTTCGGCAATCAGCACGCGATCCTTGAGAACCGGATCGGTGCGCATTTCGGTGATAAGAGCGGCATCGCTGCGGAAGCCATTGGCATCTCGGCCGAGGATCGAGCCGAGATCGAACCGGAAGCCGTCTATGCCTGCCGACAGAACGAAATGGCGCAGGCTGTCGAGGATCAGCTGGCGCACCACCGGGTGATCGCAGGCGATGGTATTGCCGGTGCCGGTGTCGTTGACCAGTTCGCCCGGCCGGTCTGTGGCGTGGCGATAATAGACGTGGTTGTCGAGGCCGCGCATGGACAGCGTTGCGCCGAAGCGGTCGCTTTCGCCGGAATGATTGAAGACCAGGTCGAGAATGGTGCCGATACCCTGAGCATGAAGTGCGGCGACGGTTTCGCGCAGCTCGGTCATGCCGCCGGGAACAAGGCGGGAGTCGAGCGCCATGAAGGCGACAGGGTTATAGCCCCAGCCATTGGTGAGGCCGAGCGGCGGCAGGTGGCGCTCGTCGATCCAGGCGGTGATCGGCATCAGCTCGATGGCGGAAACGCCGATGCGCTTCAGGTGGGCGATGACGGCGGGATGCGCAAGGGCCGCAACGGTGCCGCGCTGGTGCTCCGGCACATCGGGATGCAGCATGGTGAAGGGGCGGACGGCGACCTCGTAGATCAGGCCGCCGGTCTTAAACAGCGGCGCTTGCTGTTGCGCGCTCTGCGGCGTGGTCACGATCGCCTTTGGCACCAGATCGGCGGTGTCATCGCCGAAGGCGGACAGGCGGGGATCGTAATGGAAGGGCCGGTCGAGTTCACGGGCATAGGGGTCGACCAGCAGCTTGGCGGGATCAAACCAGAGGCCCTGATCGGGATCATAATGTCCTGACGCGCGAAAACCGTAGCGGGTGCCTGCCGCGGTATCCGGGACGATCAGACTGTAAACATCGTCCTCGCCGCGTTGCATCGGCAGGCGGCGCAATTCGTTGTTGCCTGTTGCATCGTAGAGGCAAAGATCGATGCCAGAGGCGGTGCCGGAACGGACCGCAAAGGCTGCGCCGCTACCGGTAAGCGTGGCGCCGAGGGAAGAAGCGGGCAGGTTCGGCATCGGGGTACCTCGGGATGATGCGGGGGGCTTCGGATGTTTCGTATCAGATTGGTTTGACAGCGATTTTTTCCGGCTTTCGGCTTTGTTGCAAGCGGTATGTTTATTCTCCCGTTGAGGGGGAGATAGCGTTCCCTCCTCTCCCCGATGGGGAGAAGAGGGAGATCGCGGTACTTTCCACGGGCTTTGGCCACGCCCGGAAAATCCGCCGTGGTTTTCTCTGTTGTTTACTTGGCCGGGGCGCTGGAAAGTGCCGGGACAAAGTAAAGTATATGACGCCTTCCAG
>UCHD01000040.1 GCA_900472175.1 Hyphomicrobiales bacterium
GCCAGACCGCATGGGCGATGGTCTACGGCGCAAAGCGATGGTTCTTGTCGCTGATGGTCGGCGTGTTCATAGCGATCGCCTAGCCTGCAACCGTTAAGCCACCAACAACGTGATAACGCCCGCTAATGATCTTACGCTTCCCAGCTTCGCTTCAGCACCGAAAGCCAGTTAGCATGCGCGATCTTCGTCAGGGCTTCATCATCAAACCCACCCATCCGGAGCGCACCGAGCAGGCGCGGAATGCCAGTCGCGTCTCCGATCTTGTTCGAAATCAGCGTGCCGTCAAAATCCGAACCCAGTGCCACATGATCGATACCCACTCTATCAACAATGTATTGAACATGACGCACCATGATCGAAAGATCCATCGCGCTGTCTGCCTTGCCCTCGGGATGAAGGAATTTGACGCCGAAATTCAACCCGACCAGACCACCTGTATCGCGTATTGCGTCGAGTTGCCGATCGGTGAGGTTGCGGCTGTGGGGGCTGATCGCAAACGCATTCGAATGCGAAGCGACCAGCGGTGCATCTGAGATCTTCGCGATATCCCAGAAGCCTGCATCGTTCATGTGGGAAAGGTCCACCATGATCTTCAGCCCGTTGCAAAGCCGAACGAGATCGCGACCGCTTTCGGTCAGTCCCGGTCCTATGTCCGGGCTGTGGGCGAAGCGGAAAGGCACTCCATGGGCGAAGATATTCGGCCTGCTCCAGACGGGGCCAAGCGTGCGCAGACCTGCAGCGTACAGCACGTGGATGAGATCAAGATCCGGTCCCACCGCTTCTATCCCTTCGATATGGAACACGGCAGCAAAGCTGCCCCTATCCATAGCTCCACGAATGTCGGCAACGGATGTGCAGACGCTGAAAGCGCCGTCCGATTGTGCCTCGATCCGCCGCAGCAGAGCTGCCTGCGCAATCGTCTGGTCGAGTGCGGAAGGCCGCTCGACACGCGGCAGATCGCCATTGCCATCGAGCCCGCTCCCCGGTGACGGCACATAGATGGCGCAGAGGCCGCCGGCCAGACCACCTTCGCGGGCCTTGGGCATATCGACCTGCATTCCGGCATGTCCGTTCAGCACACGCGCCTCGGCACCGTCGCGCCCCTCATGCATTAATCGTGACAGGATGTCGTTATGCCCGTCGAAGACCGGGATGCGGACCAGTTCGTCCGCCGTTCCCATCGCCGTCATAATTTCCTCCATCACAGTACTACCTCGTAGAGTGTCTCATGCGTGGCGACAAAACCTCTGCCGTCCCCACTCGCCCAGCCGCGGAACATGCCCGGTGTGTTGTAGGGGGCGGCAATCGCGCCATCCGCACCAACCGCCACAAGTCCTGCGCCGATGTCATGCGCCGCAAGGTCGAGATTTACGATACCATCTGTGGCCGTTGCAAGGTCCTGGCCGAGATAGGCAACCCGGCTGGCGGCTTCATGGCCGACGACATAGCGGATGAAGAACTCGCCCTTGCCGGTGCCAGACACGGCACAGGCACCGTCGCGTGCATAGGTGCCAGCGCCGATGATCGGGCTGTCGCCCACCCGCCCGTCTGGCTTGTTGGTATAACCGCCGGTCGAGGTTGCGGCCGCCAGATGCCCGGCAGCATCAAGCGCCACCGCGCCGACCGTACCGTGCTTCTCGTTTTCGGAGCCGTCGGTACCGGCCGCCACATGCGCCTTCATCGCCGCCAGTGCCTCGACGCGCTTCTGAGTGGTGAAATAGGATTGTGGCTCCGTGGCCAGACCGCTTGCTTCGGCGAAACGGTCCGCAGCAGCCCCAGTCAGTAGAACGGCGCGACCATCCTCCATCAGCAGGCGAGCCGCCTTGACAGGGTTGCGGATTGCAAGCGAAGCCGAGATCGCGCCGGCCTTCAGCGTTGCACCATCCATGATCGAGGCATCAAGCTCATGCACGCAGTTTTCGTTCAGTGCGGCGCCATGACCGGCGTTGAAATGCGGGCTGTCTTCCATCACCACGACAGCAGCTTCGACCGCATCGAGTGCAGCGCCGCCGGCCTGCAGCACCGCATAACCGGCTTTAAGGGCCGACGCGAGATCCTGTCGTGCCGCTTGCCAGTCTTCCGGCGTCATGCTCACTTCCGGCATCACGCCGCATCCACCGTGGATGGCTAATGCAATCTTCTTCATGTCCTGCTCCCATACTCGCGGCACGATCACCTCCGCATAGGACAGGTCGATCGTGCTCTCATGCAAACTCGCATGGCAATCGTCCGATGACTTGCACCGGACGCGCCGTCTCAGACGAAGGCGATGTCGCCGATCACCCGCACCCGTACCCTGCGTGCACCGCCGGGTAGATAGGCGATCGGGATATCCTCGACCTCTAGCGTTTTCAGGCTCTGCCGGCTGGCACCCGACGCAACGGCTGCGTCCTGCGCCTCGGTCTCGGCCCTAGCAAGCGCCTCATCGCGGCTTAAGCCGGAAAACACCCGATCGACCTCGCCGGACACCTGTGCCATCGCGGCTCCTAGCGCATTGGCCACACCGGCGTTTTCTACCCGCAGTACCTCGGACGCCCCGGTGATCCGTTCCGGGATCAGGAAGGCGCCGCCACCGACCGCAATCAGCGGCACGTCATCGGCCGACGTCTTCATCCGGTCAAAACTGTCGGCGACCATGGTGCCGAGGCGCTCGAGGCTTGCCTGGACGAAGGCAGGATCGAGATCCTTCACCCGGTCCCGGTCGCCCATATCGATCAGACCCGCGGCAACCGCGATGTCCGATGTCGTCAGCGTCTTGCCACCGAAGACACGGGCTTCCGTGAGGATGCGGTAGCCGACCGAGCGAGGACCGATCTTGCCGGTTTCCGGATCGACGATCGTGCCACCACCCAGCGCGATCGGCAGCAGATCGGGCATGCGAAACAGCGTGCGCACTCCACCGATATGCACGATATTATTGGCTTCACGCGGAAAACCGCCGACAAGGCAGCCGATATCCGACGTTGTCCCGCCAACGTCGATCACCATTGCATCGGTCAGTCCTGTGAGGAAGGCCGCCCCGCGCATCGAATTGGTCGGGCCTGAGGCAAAGCTGTGCACCGGGTTTGACGCCGCCACATCCGCAAGTGCCACCGTGCCGTCGTTCTGCGTCAGATAGAATGGTGCCGTCACGTCTGCCTCGCGCAGGGCGTCCGAAAACGCCTGCACCGTCGTCTTGCCGAGTGACTGCAGCGCCGCGTTCAACAGCGCAACATTCTCGCGTTCCAGCAGGCCGATCCGCCCGAGCGTATGCGAGAGCGTGATCTTCGCGTTGGGGATCACCGAATGCACGATCTCGGCAGCCACCACCTCGCATTCGGTGGTCAGCGGTGAGAACGTCGCCGAGATCGCGATCGAGGTTATGCCGGCGTCGCGAATTTTCATCGCCGCTTCGCGAATCTCGTCCGGGATCATCGGCACCAGCGGACTGCCGTCATATTCATGACCGCCGTGCACCATGAAGATCATCGGATCCACAGCCGCACGCAGATCGTCCGGCCAGTCGCACATTGGCGGTAGCGAGCCGCCGGTCGGCAACGCGATGCGTATCGCCGCAACCCGTTCGAGGCGGGCGCGCTCGACCACGGCATTGGTGAAGTGCGTCGTGCCGATCATGACAGCGTCGATCGCCCGGTCGGACGGGCCGACAAAGCCGGAGACATGCGCCAGAGCCGCTTTCACGCCGGACATCACGTCCTGCGTTGTGGGAACCTTGATCGAGGACAGAATTGTCTCGCCATCGATCAGCACGGCATCCGTATTGGTGCCGCCAACGTCAATACCGATGCGTTTCATGAGAATACCGATGTGAAGTCAATGTCATAACCGAAGGCCTTTGGACCGACGGCCGCGATGCCCGCAGGCGATGTCAGAAGTTCCGGCGCCGGCAGTGCCACCACCGTCACCCGCTGGCCATACCGCACCGATTCCGTGCCGATGGCGCTTCCCGAGATTGTGTCGAGCAGGCAGATGAGATCGGGCGTCATCGCAACCGGCTGACCGTCCCGGAAGGCAACGGCCCATTCGTTCTGGAAGCCGAGTTCCATGCGCGAACCCTTGTCGGCATCGATCCCCTCAATAAGCGTCGTGCCGCGCAGGAAGCCGCCGG
Organism: Hyphomicrobiales bacterium; assembly: GCA_900472175.1. Taxonomy (GTDB): domain Bacteria; phylum Pseudomonadota; class Alphaproteobacteria; order Rhizobiales; family Rhizobiaceae; genus Pararhizobium. Next base: position 4,109 of record UCHD01000040.1, read on the forward strand.
TGGTTTCGCGGGCGACATCGATCACCTTGCCGAGAAACAACTGCTTGCCGCCTTCATGGTCAAGCACCGCCTTGACCGGATCGTCGTGGCGTGCGCGCGCCTCGATTACCGTCCGGCCGAGTTCGACCGCTTTGGTGACAGTGTAGTGAATTCCCCAGTCCTTGACCTCGCGGCCGGTGCGCGGCGCCTTGCAGGTCGCGGCCGTCGAACCGACCTCCGTGCAGATCTTGCGCGAGATGCGCTCCATCCACTTCCACGAGGCGGCGCGCGTCACAATCACTTCGTTGTCGCGCACATCGACCAGCGACAGCGGAAACATCGGTAGGTTGCCGATCGCAAACGAGGTCATTTGGGCTTCTGGATAGGCGCGCCCCATCGCGTCGGCATTGACGACCGGCCGGCCGAGCATGGCCGCGGCAAGGAATGACGACAGGGCGTTCGAGCCACCGATCTCTATGCTCATGATGGCGCGGAACGGCTTGCCGATATAATCCTCCATCACTTCCACTGCGCGGGCGAGATGAGCGGGATCGCCAAGCCGTTCCTGGCCGACCAGCGGCGCCCCCATTTTCGACACGACCGCAACCATGTCGTCATCCTCGAGCGCCATCGGATCCATCAGCTGGACGCGGCGGCCTTCGGCGTAGAGGCGGCGCAGATTGAGGGTTGAGATATAGGGATTGCCCCCGCCCCCGGTTCCCAGGATCCACGCGCCGGTGGCGAGCGGCTCGATATTTTCTTCGGCGAATTCCTGAAGCATGTGTCACCTTCGGTCATGCAACGCCGCCCGCGATCGAACAACCGCGCGGCACGCTACAATCTGTCATTCTGCGGCTGTGATTTGTATCGACGGGCAAGTCGCGACCCGGCGATGTTACAGGATGATCCGGCCCCGCCTTCGCGGGACCGGCTTTTCAGTATGCGACGCGACGATCAGTTCGCGTTGCAATCCCAATGGAAGTTGGAAAAGTTCAGGTCCCAGCTCTGCATCGGAACGAACTCGTAGCCCTGCAGGCACTTGTTGGCGCCATAGCGGCGGTTGGGAGCGACGGCCCAGACGTCAGGCTGCAGGTCGGCGATCTTGGTCTGCAGTTCCTTATAGGTGGCGTTCTGACCGGCAACGTCGGTTTCGGCACGGGCCTTGTCGATCAGCGCGTCGATTTCCGGATCCTGCAACCATTCCATCGCCATCCAGGTGCCGGATGCCTTGGAATGATACTGGTTGTAGAACATCGCGTCTGGCGAAGGATAGGTCGGTGACATGTTGACCTGGGTCGAGGCCGGCGTGGTTTCTGGTTTGGAAGACAATTCGACAATGCGATTCCATGGTTCCGGCTTGATGTCCAGCGTGATACCGATCTGTTCGAGATTGGCCTGCATCAAAAGCGCAACCTCAGCCTCGAAGGCGAGCGAAGCGACATAACTGTTGACCAGCGTAATCGGCTGGCCGGCATATTTCGACTTGGCCAGTTCTTCCTTGGCCTTTTCGAGATCGAAGACGCCTGGCTCGATGCCGTCGTTATGGGCTTCCTTGAACGCCGTCGATAGCGGGCCGTTCATGTCGAAGCCCGGGTAGATCACTTCCTGGATCGTCTTGTAGTCCGTCGCATAGGCGATGGCGCGGCGAACATGAACGTCGTCAGTCGGATAGACTTTTGTGTTCAGCTTGATGATGAAGCCACCGGCGGTGCGTGTCTGGATCAGCTTATAGCCGTCCATCTTGCCGATTGCTTCATAGGTGTCGTTGCCGAGGCCGTGCGAGGTCAGGCCAAGCTCACCCTTTTCGGCCAGCGCCTTGACGGTGGCGTCATCGCTGGTCTGGACAAAGCGCACTTCGTCGATCGGCTTGCCCTTGGTCCAGCCAAGGAAATAGCCGGTATTGCGGTCGATGACCATATCGGACGAACGGTTGTAGGTAACCAGCTTGTACGGGCCGGAACCGGCGGAATGCTCGCCGACATAGGCTTCGCCCCACTTGTCTTCACCAGTCGCATTGGTTTCGATCAGCTTCTGGTTCAGGGCCATGAACAGCGGCGTGATCGACATGAACGGCGAGAACTGGCGGGCGAGCGTGATAACCACGGTCGCGTCATCCGGTGCCGTGACGCTTTCCGGTTTGATCAGGCCGGCGACAAGGTTCGACGGGCCCTTGTTGATGCCGAGCAGACGCTGAACCGACCAGACGATGTCCGAAGCCTTGACGGCCGACCCGTCCTGGAACTTCGCGTCGTCGCGCAGATGGAAGGTATAGGTCAGGCCGTCGGACGAAATGTCCCAGGACTTTGCCAGATGCGGCACGATCTCGCCGGAAGGGCTGACCGTGGTCAGGCCATCATACATATTCACGATCGCCATATAGCCGGTGTAGTCAGTGACCTTGGCCGGATCGAGCGACGAGAAGATCTGCATCGTGTTGACGGCGATCGAGACCTTGTCGTCAGACAGGGCAACGGTAGATGTCAGGGACAGGCCCATGGCAGTGCCCACCGCCAGCATGGCGAGGCGCGATTTGATGGAATGCACGTTCATTCAAGTTCTCCTCTTTCGCGGGATTGTCCCCGCTTGTGTTGAAGCTCTTCAGGCAGCCTTCTGCACAAAGGCAGGCAGCGGCGAATAGGTGATTTCCGGGTAGCCGAAGGCCGCAGGGCCGACGACATCAAGCGCGGGCGCGGTGCGCAGTAGTGCATGGCAAGGGATCGCGACCACCGCGACGCGCTGGCCATAACGCAGCATTTCAGTGGTGATCGGGTAACCGGTATCGACATCCAGCAGCACGATCAGATCGGGCACGGTCACCTCGACCTCGCCATTGCGGCGGAAGATCAGGAATTCGTTCTGGATCGCTACGCCTGCCGTCTGGCTGCTGCAGTCGTCAAAACCGGTGAGTTCTATATCACCGACCGAGAAACCTCCGCGGAAATGACGCTTCAGGTCGCTGATCTTGCCGTTGAAGATACGCCGTCCGCCTTCAAGCGCGCAGACAGCCGCAATCGGGTCTTCCTGCGCCTTGCGGGCACGGATCACCGCCTCACCAAGCGCGATCGCCTTTGTATAGCTCTTCGGAATGCCATACTGGTGTACGTAATGCGCCTGCATCGGCGCGGTCGCCAGCATCGCGCCGCCGCCCTGTGCAACCACGCAGGCACGCGCCATGCGTTCATGCCAGACCTCGGAAACCGCATGACTGAAGATCACCGCATTGCCATGCAGATCGCACATCACCGACGGCGTTGAACTGTGGCCATAGATCGAAAACGTCGTCATCTGCATTTCTGGGAAGGCACGGCCCATTCCGTCGCAATCGAGCATCGGCAAACCGCCGAGCGCTGCCGTCACCAGCGGATTGATGGCATTGGCGCCGCCGATTTCCTCGCAGACCATCGCATCGATCGGCGCGCGGATCAGCTCTTCCATCGCCCTAAGGCAACGCAGACCCTCGCGGCCTTCGCGCAGCCGCTCGACGCCGACCACCGGCGCACCGATGCCGCCGATCGACATGCACAAGGCGTCGCCCTCAATCCGGTCGGTCGCGAGAATTTTCATCTCGTAACCTTCCTTCATCGCCTGCAACGCAAGCAGCTTGCCCTGATAAGGGTTGCCGCCGCCGCCGGTGCCCAGAATCCCGGCACCGATTTCCAGCGCGTCGAGATCTTCCACCGTCAGCGTGCGCAGGTCGGCTTCGTCATATTTCAGCTTGCGCACCTCAGCCATGATGGGCTCCCATTTCTCCGACGACTTTGACGTGAATGCGCGTGGCATTGCCCGGCAGATAGGCCAGCGGCGTGTCCTCGCGTTCGATGACTTCCAGGGTTTCGGCCAGCGCGCCGGCGGCGATCGCCTTTTCACGTGCCTCGGCTTCGGCTTCGGCTAGCGCGCTTTCGCGCGTGCGGCCGTCGATCAGCGAGAAGACCCGGTCGGTCTCGCCGCTAATCTGGGCAATGGCAGCACCAACCGCGTTGGCAACCGCAAAATTCTCCGGCCGGATAACCTCCAGATCACCTATCCGATCCGGCATCAGAATCGAGCCGCCACCGACAGCGATGACCGGCACCGGCGTCGAGGAAATGCGGCTGCGTTCGACGCAGGCCTCGAGCATCTGATCGATCTTGGCCATCGCCGCCTCGACCAGCGCCTTGTCGATACCGGCAACCAGCGTCCGCTCGCCGACATCGGCCTTGTTCGATGCCACCGCGATATCGGTCGCGGTCAGCGTTGAGCCGCCAAAGCAGATCGCCTCGCTGCGAACGCGGTAGCCGACAGACTTGGGACCGACGGTCATGCCGCTCTCGCCCTTGACCACCAGCGAACCGCCACCGAGACCGATGGAGAACACGTCAGGCATGCGGAAATTGGTGCGTACGCCACCGATATCGACGGTCGTCGAGGCCTGACGCGGGAAACCATGTGACAGCGATCCAACGTCAGACGTGGTGCCGCCGACATCGACGACGACGGCGTCCTTTATACCTGTGAGAAACGCCGCGCCACGCATCGAATTCGTCGGACCCGAGGCAAATGTCAGCACCGGGAAAGACCGAACCACATCGGCCGCCATCAGCGTTCCGTCATTCTGCGTGATATAGAACGGGCAAGCGATCCCCGCGGCCTTCAGCGCCTCGCCGAAGGCGGCAACCGTGCGGTCGGCCAGCGACAGCAGACTGGCATTCATGATCGCGGCACTTTCGCGGGCCAGCAGACCATGGCGGCCGATATCCTTGGACATCACCACCGGCAGCCCCGGGCATTGCTGCTGCAGGATTTCTTTGGTGCGCAGTTCCATCGCATCGTTGATGCCGCTGAACACGCAGGTCACGGCCGCAGCCTTCAGACCCTTGACGCGGATCTCGCCGGCGATGCGCACGATCGCGTCCTCGTCGAGCGGCGACAGCACGCGGCCGTCGAATTCATAGCCGCCCTTGATCTGATAGCCATGGTTGCCGACGATATCGCGCAGGTCATCCGGCCAGTCGACCATCGGTGGCAGGCCGGCGCCGGACGGCAGGCCCAGACGGATCGCTGCGACTTCGTCCATGTGCCGCCGCTCGATCACTGCATTGGTGAAATGCGTCGTGCCGATCATGACAGCGGCGATCCGGGCCCGGTCGATGCCAGATGCCGCAATCACCTTTTCCAGCGCCTCGAGCACGCCCGACGTCACATCCTCGGTTGTCGAGGCCTTGACCCCGGCTAGAACCGTTTTTCCATCCAGAACTACAGCATCCGTATTGGTGCCGCCCACATCAATCCCCACGCGATACACGTCAGGTGCCTCCTCAATCATGCTGTTGTTTTGACAAGGAAGCGCATCCGCTCTTCCTCGGTAACGATGGGCTTCAACCGCTCTTCGACGTCGGTGACGACCGGGATCGCGGCAATCAATGCCCGTGTGTAAGGGTGTTTCGGATCGGAGAAGACCTCGGGCGTCACGCCCTCCTCGACAATCTCGCCACGCAGCATCACCGCGATGCGCGAACAGAAATTGCGCATCAGCGACAGGTCGTGGCTGATCATCAGATAAGTCAGCCCCAGATCCTGGCGCAGTTGCATCAGAAGCTCGATCACCGTCTTCTGCACCGAGACATCCAGTGCAGCGGTCGGCTCGTCCAGGATCAGGATCCTCGGTTCTGCCGCCAGCGCCCGGGCAATCGCCACGCGCTGCTTCTGGCCACCCGACAATTCGTGCGGATATTTCGCCAAATAGGATTGCGGAAGCCGGACGAGATCGAGCAACTCCCGCATCCGTGCCTCGCGGGCATCCGCGTCCATGCCGATTGACGTCAATGGGAGGCTCAGTGTCTGCTTGACCGTACGCTTCGGGTTCAACGACGTGCCGGGATTCTGGTACACGATCTGGGTCAGCCGACGGCCGCGCCCGGGTGCCGGTGCGTCGATGTCGATAGTGCCCGATGTCGGCTGCGACAGCTCCATGATGATGCGGGCAACAGATGTCTTGCCCGATCCGGATTCGCCGGCGAGACCGAAGATCTCGCCCTCGCGCAGGGTCAAGTCGACATCACGTATCGCATGGTAGCCAGGGCGCTTGCCATAGATCTTGTTCAGCCCCTTGACCGTCACGATCGGCGCACGCTCGCTTCGTGGCAGGTCGATTACCCGCGGACCATAGAGCGGCGGCACGGCTTCAAGCAGCGCCTTGGTATAGTCTTCGGACGGATTACTGAGGATTTCGGCGCAAGGGCCCGTTTCAATGATGTCGCCGTGATGCATGACCACCACCCGGTCGGCAACCTTGCGCACGACACCGAGATTGTGGGTGATCATCAGGAGCGCCACGTTCTCCTCTTTCACCAGTTGGTTGATGAGGTTGAGGATCTCGTCCTGCGTTGTGACATCCAGTGCTGTGCCCGGTTCGTCGGCGATCAGGAGCTTCGGCTGGTGCAGAAGCGCCAGTCCGATCAGAACACGCTGGCGCATGCCGCCCGACAGTTCGGATGGATAGGCATTCATCACCCGCTCGCCATCCGCCAACTGAACCCTGCGCAACACGGCGGCGATCCGGGTCCGGCGCTCTGCCTTGGACGTGGAAATGCCGTTGCGCTTGTCGGCAAAGCGCATCACGTCATCGAGATGCGTACCGATCTTGAACACCGGATTGAAGGACGATAGCGGATCCTGCATGATCAGCGAGAAGGCAGTACCCTTCAAAGCCTCGCGCTCGGCCCGTGGCATCGACAGAACGTCGCGACCGGCAAAGCTGATCGTGCCAGCGCTGATATTGGCATTCTTCGGCAGTGTGCCAATGATCGCCTTTGCCGTCACCGACTTGCCGGATCCGGTTTCGCCGATCAGGGCGACACGCTCGCCGGCTGCCACCGAGAAGCTGACATCGCGCAGCACCTGGCGGCTGCGGCCATAGGTGACGAAGGAGACATTGAGATTGTCGACGTTCAGGAGCGGTTCGGCCATTTCAGTTCTCCACATCGAACATGTCGCGCAGGCCGTCGCCCAGCAGGTTGAAACCGAGCGTCACGTAGAAGACCACGGCACCGGGGCAGAGCACTTCCCACCAGAAGTCAGGCATGAACTGCCGGCCGTCGGCCACCATCGAGCCCAGATCAGGGGTCGGCGGCTTGACGCCGAAGCCAAGGAAGCTGAGCGTTGCGCCGAACAGGATGACGAAGGCCGCGTCGAGCGTCGTCTTCACCGAGATCACCGCCAGGCAGTTCGGCAGGATTTCGCGGAACAGGATATGGATCGGTCCGGCACCGGCCAGACGCGCCGCTTCGATATAGTCTTCAGACGCGATCGACTTGGAGACCGAATAGATCAGCCGCGCATGCCAGGTCCACCACAGCAGGGTGATTGCGATCATCGCATTGGTCAGCGTCGGTTCGAGCAGGTTGGAGACGGCGAGCGCCATGACCAGCGGCGGCATGGCCAGCATGACATTGGTCAGACTGGTGATCAGCTTTTCGACCCAGCCACCGAAATAACCGGCGATCAGGCCAAGCACCGTGCCGACCGGCACCGAAATCCCGAGAACGCCGATCACCAGCAGCAGCGACACCCGAAGACCAAACACGGTGCGCGAGAAGATGTCGCGGCCGGCCTTGTCAGTACCGAACCAGTGGCTGGCATCCGGCGGCAGATGCCGGGCGCGGAAATCGACGACCGCGCCGACATGCTTTGGATAAGGCGTCAGCCAGGGCGCGAAGACCGCAAGAATGACGATCGAGATCAAGATAAGAGAGCCGATCACGGCAGCCGGATTGCGGCTGAAGCGATACCACATCATGTAGCCGGAGCTGAGGCCACGGTCGGAAGCGTCAAGCATTTTCATGTCAGCCATCAGCGTGCCTCCTTGCGGCGCAGTCGTGGGTCGATGATCGAGATCACGACGTCGACGATCAGGTTGGCGATGATGAAGAACAGGCCTGCAACCAGCACCACGGCGGTGACCGCGTTCAGATCCTTCTGCAGGATCGAGGTCAGACCATAGGAGGCGAAACCACCCCAGGCGAAGATCATTTCAATGACGAAGGCATTGCCGATCAGCGAGGCGAATTCGAGCCCCATAATGGTCAGCGGCGCGATCGACGACAGCTTCAGCAGATAACGGAAGATGATGATACGTTCCGGCACGCCGAAGCTCTTCAGCGTCAGCACGTGATCCTTGCGCTGGTTCTCCAGCATCGAGGAGCGGGTGATACGGGTGATCTGGCCAATGCCTGCCATCGACAGCGCGAAGGCCGGTAGAGCCAGATGCTTCAGGGCGTTCAGCACCACGTCGAACCGTCCGGCCAGCGTACCGTCGATCAGCAGGAACCCGGTTGGGCCACCCTGCCAGGCCAGTCCATGGTCGAGCCGGCCGATGATCGGCCAGTCGGTCAGATAACGGGCGGCGACCAACTGCATGGTGATGGCAAACAGGAAGCTCGGGATTGTGACCCCGGTCAGGGACAGGAAACGGCCGATGTAGTCGAAGGACCGATTGCGGTAATGCGCGGTGATGACGCCGAGCGGGATCGCCACAGCGAACATAAAGATGACTGAGACCAGCACCAGTTCGACCGTCGCCGGGACCGTCTGCGCAAGATCGGTCGTTACGGGTCGCTGCGACACCAGCGACATGCCGAGATCGCCGTGCAGCGCCTTGTTTGCATAATCGAGATATTGCACCGGCAGCGGCCGATCGAGCCCCATCTGCTGGCGCAGCGCCTCAACCTGCTCCTGGGTCGCGGCCGGACCGAGCGCCATGCGCGCCGGGTCACCCGGCACAACCCGTGCCAGAACGAAAATCATGATGGAAAGGGCGATCATGACGAGCACGAACATGCCAAGCCGGGTCAGTATCGCGACCAACGGATGTTGCTGCATCGGCGGGGAGTTTCCTTGTGCATCAGCTGTCTAAGGCTCAAACATCCCCTTCTGCCGCCATGCGAGCAACCGGCAAAAAGTATAGTTTTTTGACGAGATGGTATAGGTCATTGTCAAATTCTCGCCTATAGAACCGGCATGACCATGGTCCTGCCTCGCTCTCGCCTCCGTGATCGCATCGCTCGCGAGACTGTCGGCGTGGTTTTCCTACGCGCACCGGCCGGCGCAGGAAAAACCACCCTTCTCGGTATGGTTGCAAAAGCCCTCGCCAGGCCGGTCTGCACGGCGCTGCAACCCCGCCTTGATGACGTGCATGCGCGGTATCTTCTTTGGGATGTGCCGGCCTCGGCCAGATCCGCCCGCATCGCAGCCCAGGTTCTCGACGCGGCCGATATCATTATCGTCGCCTGCCGTCCGGACCAGCGCATCTCCGGGCTGGCGCGGCAGATCCTGCATCGCGGCTCCGTGACGATCGATGCAGCGGACCTGTCCTTTACCAAAGAAGAGCTCTCGGGCCTGCCGCGCGAAAATGCGCAGCAACTGATACAGGGTTATGCCGGCTGGCCGGCCTTCCTGCCGCTCGCATCGGCCCCCGAGGACCGTATCTGTATCGACTATCTGCGCGAAACCATTCTCAGCCATCTGTCACCGGGCCAGACCACCACCTTGTCCATCTGGCTCGAGGCACCCACACCCGATGAGCAATGGGCCGGCATTCTGCCTCCATTCCTCGCCCGGGCACCCGAACAGCACCCGGAGCTGCTGCGCCTGGTGCAAACCGCGGCCCTTGAGCGTTTGGCGATCTTCGAGGCGGAAGGTGCCGTTATCGAGATCGCGGCAGCCCGTGAAAAGGCCGGACGCTCACTCGATGCCATGGCGCTGTTGATCGATCATGGTCACGAAGTACATGCCGCCCAGATCCTTGAGCGTGCGCAGGGGCGCGAGCTGATCTATCGCAGCAGCCTCTCTGCCTTCCAGACCATCATCATGCGCTTCTCGCACGAAATGATCGCCACCAACGAGACCGTGCTGTTGTCCGTCACTCGCACCCTTCTCAAGCAGGGCGAGTTGCAGCGCGTGCGCCATCTACTCGGTCGACATCTCGGGTCGGATTATCTTGATCCGCTGAAGGCACTGGCCCGCGGATCACGCTTCTCCTTCGCTGCCCGGACCTTCAGGCTCAACATGATGATCGGCGAGGATCTTACGCCCAACGATGCGATGATCACCCGGCTTGGCGAGTTCATGGCCGACTATCCGCTGGGTGACCACGTCAAATGGGCCGCCTACTACAATGCGCTGCTCGAATTCGAGATCCGCCGCCGCAATTTCCGTGAGGCCGAAGCGGCCGCGGCCCGCTCCCTGATCTATCTGCGCAAGATGGGCGGTCAGCCGCTACTCGAGTTCTTCATCCATCTGCACCAGATCGTCCTGCGCCTAATGAGCGGCGACGCGCTTCTCGCCCGCCACGCCGCAAAGGATGCGCGCAGTAAGCTGGAACAGGTTCCCCATGATGCGAAACAGGAATTTCGCATGCTGCATCTGGCCGAGGCCTGCATCGCCTATGAAGCCGGCCGTCCGCGCCATCTCGTCGAATTTGTCCAGACCGACTTCGACAGTTTCTCCGCAGCCGAAATCTGGCCGAGCCTTATGCAGTTCGCCCTGCATTATGCCTCGCAGGTCCTCGGCGATCATTTCCCGATGACCATTCGTCCGGGCTTCCTCGACGGTCTTTGGATACATCTGTCCGAGCGGCTGCACTTCCACGCGATGATGGAAATCCGCACCGCCATCGCGTATCAGAACGTCAACCGCTGGGCCGAAGCTCAGTCCACCCTGACGGCGATCCGCATGCCGATGGGTCGAAACTGGGTAGAGAGCGCAACCGACGAACTGGCCCGCCTCACACGCCGCGACGAGATATCCTATGCCATGGCCTGGATCCGCGATGCGGTCCATCTCTGGGCGCCACGATCGTATCTACCGCGCCAGATCGATGCGCTGATCAGCAATCCCTATGTGACGAACCGGGAAAGAGTGGCCCTGCTTCTATGGCAGAGCTATACCGCCCATCAGCGCGGTGACAGTGCCGCAGCACGGTCGCGTCTTCTGTCGGCGCTCGAAACGTCAATCCGGCTTGGCTGCAATGGCGTCCTGTCGGAGGAGCGGATTTTTCTGTCACCGCTGCTCAACGATCAACGCATCCGCAGTTTCATCGAGACCTCTTCGGATGTGCGCATCGCACTGTCGATCTTCGCCTCAGCGGTCAACTCGCCGCAGGCTCGCGCGCTGAATGGCGGCCTGTCGCAACGCGAAACTCAGATGCTGCGGTTGATTGCCAGTGGCATGGCGAACAAGCGCATTGCCAGCACCCTCAACATTTCCGAGGTAACGGTGAAATTCCACCTGGGAAATCTGTTCCGCAAGCTTGACTGCAAACGCCGCGCGGAAGCCATCCGAGCCGCGATCGCGCTCGGATGGCTTTGAATTTAACAGCAATCGTGGCCACTCATGGGGTCCCGATGCCGATCGCATCGGCAAGATGAAATTTCGGGTGACGAACTGGCAGGAACATGAGGAGGGGCATCGTCGGCGTGGCAGCTTGACCCTGTGGCTGACACCGGAAGCGCTCGCTGGCTGGGCCGCCGCGCGCCGAAAGACAGGTGGGGACCATTGATTTCGAAACCGCCAACGAACAGCGTGGCAGGGCCTGCTCCGTGGGACTGGCATGGATCGAGGATGTTCGTGTTGTGCGGATTGAAGAGCGGCTGATCCGGCCGAAGAGCATGCGCGGCATTGTCACGTTGTTGGTGGCTTAACGGTTGCAGACTAAGCGATCGCTATGAACA
>UCHD01000013.1 GCA_900472175.1 Hyphomicrobiales bacterium
GGCCCTCCTCGGATGCGTACCATTGAGTTTCTTGCGCGCCTGTTTGATGTGAAAGCACACATTGTGAAATCCAGCTACACCACGTCGTGGGACACGATCCGACGGGTTGCCAAAGCGCGTTCAATAAAGCAATGAGAGAAAGTCAGTGAGTGGAGATCAGTGAATGTTCGAACGCGCAGTGGAGTGGGCGAAAGTTGTTGGCATGATCGGCGACATTGCTAAGGGCTCCTCGAAAGTGTCGCTTCGCCAGTACATCAAGTCACCGTCCGTTGATGATGCTCCGCTGCACCCGGTGTTTGGTTGGGACTATCATCGCGTCCAATCACATGGAGCCGATACCAAGAATTTACCTGCCCTCGTCACCGACGCACAATTGACAGATATCCTGGCTAGCCTGACGACGGGTCGCGAAGAGACCTACGCCTACGAAGTCGATGGCGCGGAAAGCTTCGATGGTGAAGCCCAAAGCCTGCTGCTTCAATTTTCGAGTATTACGGTGACAACCGTCAAGTTGTCGGTTGGGACCGTGCATCTCGGCTGGTTCCTTATCTCGCTCAAGACCAACCCCGATGCCGTTCATTGGAAGATGCGCTACCACGAGCGCAACTTGCGACCAGGCTAACCTTCACCTTCATATTTGAAGCTCAGGCAAGCAGTCATGACGACCTTCGATGCCTAATACCTTGAGCGATTACTCGCCACAACGACCAGGGCATCGGCGGCACGATCGTCTAGCAGGCTGGTGCTCTTTGTTCTCGTCCATCGCCGGAAGGCGAGCCGCAGGTCTTTCTGGCTGGAAGCCGACGCAACGGACGGTGGGCCTGCTGAAGGGCATGTCGAGCCTGGAAAAACGTCTCATGAAGCTGCGGCGTTTGGAGATGGTCGGAAACACGAAAGCACATTAAGATCGTGGCAACCACGAGCACCGCACTTATCCCGCCGGTTCAGTCCGTGCGCTGAGTTTATGGCCATCCGGATCTCGAAGATAAGCGACGAAGGCCCCATTCGGACGCTCTGCGGGCGGGCTCTCGATCGCCGTGCCACCGTTTCTGGTGCCGGCCTCGTGCCATGCGAGAACATGATCGGGGGTTAAGGCGGCGATACCGATCGTCCCACCGTTAGCAACGGTCGCCGGATTGCCGTCGATCGGTGTCGTAATCATCAGTCGACCGCCCTCATGGGCATAGATCAGCCTGCCCCTTGCATCCATCTCGCCGGGCTTGCCACCTAGTGCAGTGAATGTGGCGTCGTAGAAGCTTCTGGCCCGCTCAAGGTCGTTGCTGCCAATCATGATGTGAGTAAACATGTCCTTATTCTCCAGTACGATACCCAGTGGGTCCTTTGTTGTATCCCACAAGCGGATGGTCACGCCGGAACAGCTTGCAGCCCATGCTTTAGGCCGTTCCGTCGACTTGGAGAAGGATGGTTACGACTTTATCCCGGAAGCGTTGTATTATCTGGCCCGCTATCCGCTGACAGATGACCAGCTCGCCTCCGTCGAGAAGATGGTAAGCAACACTGGTGGAGTAAAACTTAAAATCGAAAGGTTGCTTTTACCCTCCGCGCTTAAGGAGGTTGCGTTTCGTCACGCTGACCCTAAGTTCTCGCTATGGGTAATGCGCGCTCAACCCGCACAGCGACGACAGACACATCGGGAAAGCGTTTCCAGAGGGTGACCCCCAGCGTTGCCGCAGAGATCGAACGGCAATTAAGCGGTCGCACGCGTGATATTCACCTTGACGACGAACTTGCAGAACTATTTCGCGAGCGCGCCTGGCGCCAGACAGCGAAGATCGTCAGGGCCTGGATGTTCTGGGTTATCCTACTCGACGTTGTGACCTTGGCTCTCAATGCGATACTGCTTCCACTCCATACGGTTTCGCAAATGCTTATTCCTGCCTTGATCCTTCCACCCGCGGCTTTGGTCACTGCGTTGGCTTTTCGCAGGCCGCGCGCGCCTTGGCAACAGGCCGCTTTCGTCGTCGCCGGCATGTGCCTGATATTGCTGTCGGTTGCTCTGGTGGGGGTTAATACCGGTGGTGAGTTTTATGAGCGGCACCTGACAATCATGCTCTTTGTCGCTGTCACGGCCATAATTATTTTTCCTATCCCGCTCGTCTGGGCGGCCATGATCGGTGGTTTTGCCCTCAGCCTCTATCTTGTGTTCCAATTGCAAAATCCGGGTATCCAAGCGGGAAGTGCCCTGGCGGGCTCCCTATTTTTTGCGTGTGGGGTGGGCGCGACCATCGTGGCGCGCCGCACCGCGACGATCCTCGCGCAGAAGACCTTTTTGCTTGAACTCAGAGATCAAAGCCGACTAGCCGACCTTACCGAGGCCAACACGCGGCTTGAGTTGTTGGCGCGTACGGATCCCCTTACAGGTGTCGCCAATCGGCGCTCCATGATGGAAACGCTCGATCGCTTCTGGGGAACGGTAAAGCCGGAAAAGAATGCGGCAATGCTGATGTGCGATATCGACGAATTCAAACGTCTAAACGATAACCTCGGGCATGCCGAAGGTGACCGCTGTCTTGTGAAGATCGCGGGCATCATCCAGAGTTGCTTGAGAGAAACCGACCACGTCGCCCGTTACGGAGGCGAGGAGTTCCTCGTTTTCCTCCCGGAAACCGGCGAACAGGAGGCCGCTCACATTGCGGAGAATATCCGCGGCCGCGTGGAAGCAGCTTTGCTTCCAAACCCGACATCTAGCGTTGCTCCTTACGTCACCCTCAGCGTCGGGGTCGCGACGCTTGAAGCGCGCAGCACGACCGTATCCGCGGAGGACGTTCAGAGCCAAGCCGATGAGGCCCTTTATCTTGCCAAGAGGCAAGGGCGAAATCGGGTGGTTGCTCGGACATTCCCGCCCGACGGTTTGCCATAGACCTGAAAAAACTGTTTCAAATTCAGTTGGGGGCAATGACCCTCCAATCTCACGTCTAACTAGCGCTAATATCGCCCCGTCTGCAAGAGAGGGATTGGCTCGATGAAATTGAGTGCCAGTCGCCCGGCAATTGGATCTTCTTCGTCCCCCATTCTTTTTATTCGTCCTCAATCTGATGAAGACGAAGCGGTTGGTTGACGACGACGTGGCGGACGACACCCTTGAGTCCGCCAGGAACGCCCATTGCCGCCGGAGTGGGCGGTGGTCATTCCCACCTGCCGACAAGGCGTTTGACCGCATTAAGACGAGCGAACGAATTGGCGCAGGAAGCAAAAGCGGCCATTATCGTGGGTGCAGTTCAAAAACCTGACGACGCTATAATCGCACCGCCCGTCTCAGTAACGCCCGATAAGATTGTACGAGGATGTCGATATCATCGCCGCGAAACCAAAAAAAGACCGTTCCGACGAGGCTGCCCCGTGTCTTCGCTTCGCGCGACACATAGCGGCTGCAGCGCGGTACGTCTCTTACATCCCTCGGGCATGACAATCTTACTCCCCGAGGCTCTTCGTATCGACCACACGGATTGTCAACCGAAGCTCCTTGGAAAAACGATATCTTGATCGACGAGGACGTTGAATTTGTACCCTGGCCGAATTTCAAGCGTCGGCTGAACATCCATGTTCCGTTGGATGGTCCGGTCCGCAACCCGACCGAAGGTCTCTGCGAAATTCCGCCGCGCCGCGTCCGAGGCCGTGTCCTGGGTCGCGAGCGTCGAACTTTCCGGAACGGCCATGTCGATCCCTGTTCCGATCAGGGCAATCAGCACCGCCGAGCCGAACGTTTTCAAATAATGGTTGTTCACCTTGTCGCTGAAACCGCCATATCCTTGCGCGTCCGTCCCCGACATGCCGCCGATTTGCAGTGTAGAGCCGTTCGGGAAAATGATGTCGGTCCACACGACGAGAACGCGTTTCTGTCCGAAGGAGACCTTGCTGTCATAGCGGCCGAAAAGCTTCGTTCCTTGCGGAATGAGCAGTCGATGGCCTGTCGCGCTGTCATAGACGTTCTGGCTCACCTGGGCGGTGATCCGGCCCGGAAGATCGGAATTGATGCCCGTGATCAGTGTTGCCGGAATGACCGAGCCGCGCTTTAGTTCGAAGGGCGACTGTTGGCGCACGACACGGTTCGGCAAGTAACCGAGATCCCTGAGATCGGCGTTGAAGAAGTCCTCTTTTGAGCCCTGCCCATTGGGATCAGCATTTTGACCACCCAAGCCGGCGCGCAACGCGGCCGCATATAGATCGGACGGCTGCCCCGCCGTTGCGGACGGCGTTGTGGCAACTGCGGTGGTGTCCGTAGTCGCGCGTTTTGCTTCCCCACGCGCTTCCAGCTTGCTGCGATCGATGGCAAGCGGCGCGTCGTATGCGGCATTGTTTGCCTGCAGGCGCGCCATCCGCTGGCGCTGCTGCTCCCGCACATATTGTTCCTGGTGTTCGCGCTGAAGGCGGGCACGCCAAACATCCTCGGGCTCAAGCTCCTGACCGCGCTGCTGGTTCTCTCGCCCTTCCGGCTGCGACGTGAAGGGATTGCTGGTCTTCTCTTCGACCCGCTTTGTTTTGGCCGGCGTCGGCTGGAAGGTGGTCTGCTGCTGTGGTTCGCCGATAATGCCATCGGTGACGCCGCGTTTGATCTGGTCGGCGTAGGTGGAAGCGGGATTGCCCGAACTCGTCTCCGGGCCATTATCCTTGCCGAAATACAACCCGCGCGAGGCAAGCCCATAAAAGATGACGCCAAGAAATGTGACCGCAAGGACGATAATGACGACGATCGGCAGTCGGTTGATCCGCCGGATAGTGGATGGGCCCTGGCTGTTTGGGGCGCCGCCGAGATTGAGAGATTGCACCATATGATCCTCCCTCACCCACGCCGCATGAGCGACAAGGCGCTCGCTGGCGTCGCGCCGTTTGCCGTGACGGAATAAGCGCGGCCGAGCTCGACGCTATTTGTCGATAGACGGGCCAGCACCTGACCATCGACGTCTAAAATCACATAGGTGAGCGGGATGACCGTCGCGCCGCTATCTGTCTTCTGGTCGGTGACGACGGCATAGCCCCATCCCTTCAGCGCCGCTTCCATCGCCTGTCCGAAGGGCGAGGTATCAGTCTTCAGCGCAACGGTCGCTTTTCCCGGCCCGATCTGTTCGGCAAGGCGGCTCACCATGTCGCCGGCGATTGCGCTGGCAGCGGGACCGGAGATTTCCGGCGGCGCTGTGCTGGAAACGAGCCCTTCTGTTCCGGTCGACTGGCATCCGGAAAGAAGGGCAGCTAGGGCGCAGGCTGCGGCAAAGTTGCGGAGGGGTTGCAAGGCGCGCGAATGGGAGAGAGGGATGTTCATTACCGCCCTCCCCGCTTGATGGTGATCTTTTCCTGCTTCCAACCGACCCCCGACACGAGCACGGCGCGATCGACATGGTAGTCGACGACCATCAAGTCGCCCTTCATCCGGTAGTTGACGATCCGGTTCTGCCCGCCTGACGTGACGAACAAAACCGGCGCATCCTGGCCGGAGATCGAGCGTGGAAACTGGATATAGGTCTTGAGCCCATCGGAATAGACCCGCGTCGGTCGCCAGCCCGCGTTGCCCGAGACCGAATAGGAAAAGTTCAGCTGCTCAGCCGGAACGCCAGCGCCCGGGATGGTACTTGCTTCCAGCCTTGCGTTGATGTCGGCAAGCTTTGCCGAAACGTCCTCGGGATATTCAAACCCGACACGCGCCATGTACTGGCTCGAATGGGATTTAAGCTGGATGTGATAGGTCCGCCTCGACGTCGTCACCACCATTGAGGTCACAAGACCAGGCTCCGACGGTTTGACGATCAGATGGATGGCCTGACCGCCGGCAGCACCTGAGGTCGCCGGTTCGACCTTCCAGCGCACGGTGTCGCCGACCAGCACGTCACGGACCACCTCGCCGCCCTGCAATTCAATGTCGCAAACCTGTAGCGGCGAGCAGACGACGGAGGGCTGCACCTCGCCATAAAGGAAGATCACCTTTCCGTCGGCACCCTTGGTCACCAAGCCGCGAGACCCTCGCCACTGTGTGGAGATCCCCATGCCCTTTGCTTCGTTAGCTGTGACGCCATCGGCAGCATATGCATGCGGAGGAGCGACCACTGAAGACGCCAACAGTGCCGAGGCGAGAGCGCCCGTCAGGGTGGCCCGTGTTCTTTTGCGCGGGATATTCATGTTCGGGGCCATGCCTTTCAAAGCTGTGCTGTCCATTCAAAGTCGCGGAGATAGAGACCGATGGGATTCAAGCGAATAACACCCTCGTCCTGCGGCGGTGTCAGGGTTACGGTGGCGATACCGCGGAAGCGGCGGACGGCGGTTTCCTTGCCGCGCCGGTCGCGCTCGAATTCCGTCCAGTCCATCTGATAGCTCTGGTTCGACAACGCGACGATGTTGTTCACCTCGATGGCGACAGTCGAATTCTTGGCTTTTTCGAATGGTGAGTTCGACCGAAACCAGGCATTGACCTTCTCGGTCGCCGGATCGGATGTCCTCAGCAGCCCATAAGTTCGGTCGATATATTGCTTCTGCACGACCGCATCCGGCGTGACGCTTCGAAAGTTCGAGACGAAACTGCCGAGGGTGGCGCGCACGACACGCGGATCGGCATATTCGATCTGCTGCGGAAAGCCGGCATTGACGGCGGTGCCGAGCTTGTCGACCTCGACGATATACGGGACGAGCTTAACCTGGGTGCTCTGGTACAGTGCGTAGCCAAAGCCGATCACTGCCATGGTCATGCCGGCGATGCCGACGATGCGCCATGCAGCGGCGGATCTGACGTAGGAGCCATAACGCTCGTTCCATTCGTTGCGGGCGGCGATATAGGGATTGGCAAGATCGGGATTATCAAGCGGATTGTGTCCGGCCATGGCTGATCGGCCTCCAGTTATTTGGTCTCGTTAAGTGGCGGTGGTGGAGGCGATGCGGTCCGACCCGACTGCTGGTCGAGTTTGGCATTGGCAAGCCCGAGCAGAGATCCGGCATAGGCGCCGGGTGACCCGACCGCCTTGTCCTTCGCGGCCGAACCGACAGCACCTGCCGCACCACCGATGCCAGCTTCCATGCCGCGCATCGCGGCACTGCCAAGGGATGCTCCCCCTGCCCTTGCCGCGCCTGCTGCCTGAAACCCTCTGCTGGCTGCTGCGGTCGCCAAAAAGCCAGCGCCCGCCGCAAAAGATGCGGCCTGTCCACCGTGGCGGATGGATTCCATACCACCGGAAACGGACGCACCCTGGACCACGCCCTGGAGGATCGGCGGCACATACATGGCGATGACGAAGACCACGACCGAAATGCCGGCGATCGCGAGTGTGGTGATGAACTGCTCGGAGGTTGCCGTGGGTGCCTCGGCCAGTCCCAGCAGGATGTCGGAGCCGATCTTGGCGATCATCACCAGCGCCATCAGTTTCATGCCGACGGAAAAGGCGTACACCAGATATTTGATCGCGAAATCCTTGGTGTAGGACGTACCGCCCAATCCGAGCATGATCATTCCCGCCAGAAGGCCGACATACATTTCCACCATCACCGAGACGAAGATGGCGGCAACGAGCGAGAAGCAGACGACGACCACGACCATGGCGAAAACGGCGGCGATCGCCAGGGAGTTGTCCTCGAAGAGGCCAAACTTCGCCTGTTCTGACATTTTGGTCGCAACACGAATACCGGCGTCGAAAATGTTGGCGGGCGAAGCCGACCCACCGCCAGCACCAATCTGGTAGAGGCTGTCGACGACAGCCTTGGCGAATGCCGGCCCCCGGTCGAGGATGAAGGCGAACAATCCGATAAACATGATGCGCTTCACCAGTTCCGCAAACCAGCTGTCGAGCGATGCGGCGTTAATTGCCAGCCATACAGCGGCGATGCCGACCTCGATGCCCGCCAGGATCCAGAATAACGAGCGGGCCGCATCCATGACCGTCGTCTCCCAGCCTTTGGCTGCGGCAACGACGGAGTTCTCCAGGGTCGTCAGCACTTGGCCCTGCTGCGCCAGAGCGGGCGTGCTCGCGATCAGGATGAGGCCGATCGCGATAAGGGCGGGCTCGATGCGCCGGGAGGCAGGAACGATTACCATCTCGGCTTCATCTCCTGGCCGCCGCGAATGTCTCGAGTAGTGTCGCCGCCAAAGAACCTTTCCCGGTGGGCACGGCGGTCGGCGTCGGATGCAGACTCTGGCAATGCTTCATCCGCTCCGGACATGGGAGCCGGTCCTGGCTGGACGATCCCCCTGGCGATGCCGACGCCGGACGCGATAATCCCCACGACAACGAGGATGATGACAAGGCGCGGGCTCACCAGCGGGGCTCCATCGTCTGGCCGCCGCGGATATCATGCTCGCTTCCGCTGAAGAATTTTTCCCGGCGCGCCTGGGCCAAATCCTTTTGCGCCTGTTCAGACTGGAACCAGGTGCCCATCATCGTCATCTGCTGGGAGACGAGACCACGCAGTTTTTGCATCTGCGCGACCTGCTGTGCGGCAATCTGGTGTCCAACCTGCAACGCCTTCATCTGCCCGTCGGCTGATTCCGACATCGATCGCAGCGACGACATCGTGCTTTCCTCGCTTGAGAACTGATCCGACGTCAGGTTAGCGGCCTTCAAGGTGCCTCCGATCGTGTCGCGGTTGGTGTCGGACCAGTTCTGATAGGTGGAAGAGAAGCCTGCCCCGTCGGGCAGGTTGCTTTTCATCTCGGCAAAGCTTTGGAAACGCTGCTTGAGCACGTCGTCGATATTGCCCATCGAGAACGCAACGCCCTGCCCTTGCGCCACGACGTTCTGCAGGTTTTTCAGGTCGCTTTCGACCTGGCCCCAGATGTGGCTTGGCAATTGCGCCGTGTTTTGCAGCATGTTGTTGTAGATGTTGATCTGGTTCTGGATCTGCTCGGCAAGCTGCGAGATCTGGGTAATCTGGTTGTTGACCTGCTCGGCCGACTTGCCGACCAGCGAGATCAGTTCTGTATTGTTGGCGATCTGTGTCCATTCGGTCGCCTGGCCCGTCACGCCGCCGGCTTGGGCTGAAGCCGGAAACACGACGGGTATAATGACGGCTGCTATGGCAGTGGCGCACACGATATTATTCAGTCGGAAAAAGTGTCTCGGCATGGGCGATCCCCCTTTGCTGGAGCCAAGGACGAGGCCATGCGGCCCCGTGGTCGGAATGCAGGCTACGAATTTGCTTCAGGTCTTCCTTGCCAGTCGCCCCGACGAAAGAGAGCGCGACCGGACCGAGCGCCATGTTGAAGAGCCTTCGGCCCTCCGGTGAGACGACGTAATATTCACGCTTTGGAATGGCGGTTGCGACGATTTCGATCTGCCGCTCGTTGAAGCCGATGCGCTCATAGAACTCGCGCGTGCCCGGTTCTCGTGCAGCGCCGTTCGGAAGGCAGATTTTCGTCGGGCAGGATTCCTTCAGCACATCGATGATCCCGGACCGCTCCGCATCCGAGATCGATTGGGTGGCGAGGACCACAGCGCAATTGGCCTTGCGCAAAACTTTCAGCCATTCCCGGATCTTGTCGCGAAACACCGGATGACCGAGCATCAACCAGGCCTCGTCGAGAATTATCAGGCTGGGCGCGCCGGCCAGGCGTTTCTCGATGCGACGAAACAGGTACGTGAGTACGGGGACGAGATTGCGCTCACCCATGTTCATCAGCTCCTCGATCTCGAAGCACTGGAACGCGCCAAGCGACAGGCCGTCCTCCTCGGCGTCGAGCAACTGGCCCATTGGCCCGTCGACGGTATAGTGATGCAGTGCGTCCTTGATCTCGCGCATCTGCACGCCGGATACGAAGTCCGATAGCGAGCGGCCGCGAGATTCCGCCATCAGGGCCAACTGCCTGGAGATGGCGTTGCGATAGTCCGGTGTGATGGTCACACCTTGCAGCGCCACAAGCATCTCGATCCATTCGGCGGCCCAGGCACGGTCGCCGTCGCTCGACAGATCGGCGAGCGGGCAGAAGGCAAGCGCCTTCACCTCACCATCAGCCGACGGGCCGATATCGCCGCCGATCTGGTAGTGATCGCCGTCGAGACCGAGGGTCAGGGGCAGCATCGAGCCGCCCTTGTCGAAGGCGAACACCTGCGCGCCTGCATATCGGCGGAACTGCGCTGCAATCAGCGCCAGCAGCGTCGACTTGCCAGAGCCGGTCGGGCCGAAAATCAGAGTATGTCCAACGTCGTCGACATGCAGGTTCAGCCGAAACGGCGTCGAGCCGGATGCCACCTGCATCAGCGGCGGCGAGGCCGGCGGATAGAATGGGCAAGGCGCTACCGGACTGCCCGACCAGACGGAATTGAGCGGGATGAGGTCGGCAAGATTGCGGGTATTGATCAACGGCTCGCGGATATTGGCGTAGGAGACGCCTGGAAGACTGCCGAGAAACGCATCCGTGGCGTTCAACGTTTCGATCCGTGCGCCAAAACCTTCGGCCTGAATCAGCCTGCGGATCGCCTCGCACTTTTCCTGGAGGCGGGTCGGATCTTCTTCAAAGATCACGATGACCGGCGTGTAGTAGCCATAGGCGACGAGCTGCGAGGAGGCTTCCGCAATGGCGTCTTCAGTCTCTGCCACCATCAGCATGGCGTCCTGATCAACTGAGCGCGACTGCGTCTGAAACAGCTGATCGAAGAACGGCCGCACCTTCTGCTGCCACTTCTTGCGTGTCCGCTCCAGCCTTGCCCGTGCTTCTTCGGCGTCGAGGAAGACGAAGCGGGACGACCAGCGATAGGTGAGCGGCATCCGGTCGAGCGTATTGAGAACGCCAGGCCAGCTTTCGGCCGGCAGGCCGTCGATCGCCACCACACCGAGAAAACGGTTCTCGACCATTGGGGTCAAGCCATGCTGCAACTCGGCCGTCACCAGCCAGTCGAGATACATGGGAATATCAGGCAGGCGCACCGGGTGGTTTTCGCCGGTGACGCAGAAACGAATGAACTGAAAGAGTTCGTCGTATCGCGCGACGCGGAATCCGCCCCGCTCTGGCGTCTCTCGCGTCATCATGCGACGGATCGAGACGACATTAGCAAGATATTGCTCGACCTCACGGATTGAGGTCAGGAAGCTTTGCAACATCGTGTCGGCATAGGTGGCTGAACGGCTTGCCGCATCCGAATAGACATACCGCGTCAGGCCGGAGCGCCGCGGCTCCGGTGGTCGCCAGGTGAGGATCAGCGCATGCCTGCTCTCGTAATGCCCCCTTTCCGTCTGAAAGTGCGTCCGCCGCTCATCGTCGATCGCGCGTGTGACGGGATCGGGAAAGTGGGATTCACCCTCATTCGGATAATCGCCGGTTGGCACCCTGATAGCCTCGACCTGGATCATCCATCCCGAGCCCAGCCGCGACAAGATGGCGTTGATCTGTCGCGACACCTCGTTGCGCTCGGCGTCGGTCGAGCTCTCGCTATCCGGCCCCGCGAAATACCAGCCCGCCATCAGGGAGCCGTCTTTCAGCAGGATGACGCCGGTATCGACGAGACCGGCATAAGGCACCAGATCGGCAAACGATGGTCCGGGATGGCGGAATGATTTGAGCGCTACCATCTCAATCCCTCAGAACTTGCGCCACGGCGAAGAGGTCGCGCGGTAGAACGTCTTGTAGGAAATATGCCGGAGGTAGACCCGGCGCATCAGTGGATCGGATTTGGCCATCATGCGCAGTGCCGCGACGGCTACCAGCCAGATCGCAATGCCGAATAGTGCCGCGTACCAAGTCAGGACAACGAAGATCAGGATGATGGCGGCCAGCGCCGTCAGCAGCACGAGCTCGCGGTCTGCGCCCATCAACAGGTTCGGACGCGACAATGCCCTGTGCACACGCGAGCGTGCCAGAGAAGATCCGGCCTCAGCCATGAGCCCCCTCCCCCGCTGTGACCGTCGTCGCCCTCGGTTTGGGAGTTCCTTGCTCGGCCTGTGCGTGGCCCTCGCCGATCGAGGCTCCGGTCGCACCGAAGAGAGCGACGATCTGGGTGGCTCCGAGGAGTACCCCGCCGACCAGCGCGACATAGCAAAGCCGTCTCGCGAAATCATTCAGCTCGCCTCCAAAGATCAGCATGGCGCCAGCAATGGCGACAGCGGCTAGCGCGATAAACCCGGCGACAGGTCCGGTGATCGATTGCTGGATCTGTTGCAGCGGCGATTCCCAGGGAAGACCGCCTCCACCCGAGGAAGCGAATGCGGGATCGGTAAAGCCGATAGAAATGGCGACAAGCGTCGCGCCGGTGAGAAGAATGGAGATTTTACGCGACATGGCTGTCCTCATCGATCTGGGCATAATGTTCGGTCTGGTAGCGGCCGTTGCGGTATCCTTCGACGTGGATGACCTCACGGACCCGCCTCCCCTTTCCCGTTCGCTCGATAGAGACGACCAGATCGACGGCTTCGCCGATCACCTCCTGCATCAGCTGCTGGCTGGCTTCCGCCGTCAGTTGCTCCAGCCGGCGCAGGGCTGACATCGCCGTGTTGGAATGGATCGTCGTGACGCCGCCCGGATGGCCGGTGTTCCAGGCCTTGAGCAGCGTCAGGGCCGCGCCGTCGCGGACCTCGCCGACAATGATGCGATCGGGACGCAGGCGCATCGTGCTTTTCAGCAGACGCGCCATGTCGATAGTATCGCTGGTATGTAGGGACACGGCGTTCTCGGCCGCGCATTGGATTTCGGCCGTGTCTTCGAGAATGACCATCCTATCGTCCGGGGCCGCGGTGACGATCTCGGCGATGATGGCGTTGGCGAGTGTGGTCTTGCCCGATCCCGTGCCACCCGAGATGACGATGTTCATCCGAGCGTCGATCGCGCTTCGAATTGCCGATGCCTGGGCTTCGGTCATCACCTTCGACTTCACATACTCTGTCAGTGGAATGAGACGCGAAGCACGACGGCGGATCGTGAATGCCGGTCCGGATACCACCGGTGGCAATAGGCCCTCGAAGCGGTGCCCACCAATCGGAAGTTCGCCAGAGATGATCGGCCGCTCGTCGTTGGCCTCCGACAGCAGGGCATGCGCAACACTGCCGATGACGACTTCGGCTGCGGCGGTGCTCATTGCGCCGGCCGGTGTCACGCCGTGCCCCAGCCGTTCGATGAAGAGGCGTCCGTCCGGATTGAGCATGATTTCGACGACGGTTGCGTCATCGAGGGCGGTGCACAGTTGGTCGCCAAGCGCGTCCTGTAGTTTGCGGACCAGGCGAGGATGAGAGCGGAGCTGGGTCACGCAGCGCTCCGGAGCAATGCTCCGTCGGTCCGGGGAAACGACTGATAGCCCGGAGGGCATACCTGCTCGAAGCTGCCACGGTCGGCCGGCAGGCTTCCGGCGATAGCGATGGTGTTGCCGATCGGAGCCGGTTCACCGAGACGCCGCATCGGCCATCCCGCTCGCTTGAGGATGCGCTCGAAGCGGAGATCGGTGGCCGTGACGATCTCGCTGTAGCCGCTCGCCATCGACCATTCTATGATACCCGCGAACAAGGTGAGCGTCGCAAGATGCAGTTGGCTTGCCTCCCTCTGCGAGACAAGTGAGGTATCGACGCAGAAGCGCGAACTCTCGACCATGCCTGAATGGGGGCGAAGCGAATCTGCATCGAGAAGCTGGGGGAAGGTCTGCCCCAGCATTGTGGGACCAGAAGCTGGAAGGAGACGAACGCAACCCGCGACAAGTCCACCGTCGGCAATTGCCAGAAGATAAGTTGGCTTGCAATCATCGTACTGGTCGCGCTCTTCTCCCGCGGTGATGGATACGTCCCAAGCGAGACGTCCGCCAAATACCATCGCGCGAAGACGGTGCATCTGTCTCAGGTCATTGCGATGGCGCTCGTATTGGTCGGGTGCGACGGTCAATATGCGCATGATGATCTCCGCTTGAACAAGGTCATGCGGAAAGAAATCATCTCCTTCAGCGCGTGCCTATGTGCAGATCTGCACCTCAGGTGATTCTAGCGAGTCGCTGGCCCGCCTCTTAGAATTTGAGCGCGTGGTGAGTTACGACGAGGAGATTCATGTGCAGATCTGCATTTCGCCCTAACGACATCGACTTGCGCAAACAGATGTAAGTGACAGATTCAAATAAAGGAATCGGGATAAGCCGCTGATACGACGAAAACGCGTTAACTATTGATTAACTTTAAATATCTTGCAAACCATGCTGAAATCGGTTGTGCTATCCACGGCAAATAGGTGTGTTTACGAAAATTACCGTGTGTACGAGAGGAAGTCGTGGAAAATCCCGCTCAGCTTCAAAAGGCTATTCATAAACTGATCGCGGCCCACGCGCGAGACCTCTCGGGTGCGCTGCACGAACATCGTGTAAAGTTGTATCCGCCAGAGGCGCGCAAAACTTTGCGTTCCTTCTCCTCGACGGAAGCTGCAAAGCTTATCGGTGTCAACGACGGATATCTTCGTCACCTCTCGATCGAAGGCAAAGGTCCTCAGCCTGAAATTGGCAACAACAATCGTCGCTCCTATACGGTCGAAACGATCCAGGCCCTGCGCGAATACCTTGATCTAACCGGGAAAAACGATCGCCGCTACTCACCCAAACGATCAGGCAAAGAGCATTTGCAGGTCATCACGGTTGTCAATTTCAAAGGTGGCAGCGGGAAGACGACAACAGCTGCACACTTGGCGCAATACCTCGCCCTGAACGGCTATCGTGTTCTTGCGATTGATCTTGATCCGCAGGCCAGTATGTCGGCACTGCACGGCTTCCAGCCGGAGTTCGACGTCAAGGACAATGAGACGCTTTACGGGGCGATGCGCTATGACGCTGAACGTCGCCCGTTAAAAGACGTGATCAAGAAGACCTATTTCGCCAACCTTGATCTGGTGCCAGGCAACCTTGAGCTGATGGAGTTCGAGCACGATACGGCAAAGGTCTTGGGCTCGAACGATCGGAAAAACATCTTCTTCACGCGCATGGACGATGCGATTGCTTCAGTCGCGGACGACTATGATGTCGTCGTCGTCGACTGCCCTCCGCAGCTTGGCTTTCTAACCATTTCCGCTCTGTGTGCAGCGACCGCCGTCCTCGTCACCGTTCATCCGCAGATGCTGGACGTCATGTCCATGTGCCAGTTTCTTTTGATGACATCGGAATTGCTGAGCGTCGTCGCCGATGCAGGCGGAAGCATGAATTACGACTGGATGCGGTACCTAGTCACTCGCTACGAGCCCGGTGATGGTCCTCAGAACCAGATGGTATCGTTTATGAGGACGATGTTCGGTGACCATGTCCTAAATCATCCAATGTTGAAAAGTACAGCTATCTCCGACGCCGGGATTACGAAGCAGACGCTCTATGAAGTCAGCCGTGACCAGTTTACGCGCGCGACCTACGACCGGGCGATGGAGTCGCTGGACAACGTGAATACTGAAATCGCACAGCTCATTCAAAGCGCATGGGGGCGCAAATGAGGGCGCTCGCATCTAGCGTAGAAGCGCAAAAGTTGTCAGCCGGAAACTTTCGGGAAACCGCTTATTGTGGGGCGGCAATCTCGACACCCGAGGGGGCTACTAATGGCTAGAAAACACCTGCTCTCCGACCTCGCTGGACCAAAGTTGCCAGCCGCAAACTCCGAAGACATTGCCGCGCAGGATGCTGCCGCTCCGCAGTATTCCCCACGTGGTGCGATAGGTGCGGTCTCGCGCTCCATCGAGCTTTTGAAGTCTCAGTCGCTTACGGAACTCGATCCAGATCTCATTGACGCGCCGCTCGTGGCAGACCGCTTGGAGGAGTCTCCAGAGCAGTTCGAAGAGTTCGCTCGTAACATAAAAGAGCACGGTCAGCAGGTCCCCATCCTCGTGCGCCCTCACCCGTCTGTCGAAGGTCGATACCAGATTGCCTACGGGCGCCGACGCCTGAGAGCAGTGAAGGCTGCCGGCATCAAAGTGAAGGCTGCGGTTCGCACCTTGTCGGATGACGAGTTGGTTCTGGCGCAAGGGCAAGAGAACAGCGCTCGGCAGGATCTTTCATTTATTGAGCGCGCCCTATACGCCGCAGAGCTTGAAGCCGGTGGATTTCAGCGGCCGGTCATCATGGCGGCGCTTGCGGTTGATAAAAGCAATCTTTCCCGGTTGATCCAGGCCGCCAAACAGCTTCCAGCAGATATTATCCGCTTGATCGGCGCGGCCCCTAAAACCGGTCGAGACCGTTGGTACGAATTGTCAGCCCGCCTGGGACAAGATGGCGCTTCCGAAACTGCCCGTGCGTTACTCAATGACGATGCGGTGAAAAGCTTGAATTCTGACGAGCGTTTCGCTCGAGTATTCGAAGCTGTCACCCCTAAGAAGACAAAGGCAGTGAAGACTGAAACGGAAGTTTGGAAAGCTGAGGACGGCACCAAGGCCGCTCGTTACAAGCAAGACAAGCGTACGCTGACTTTAATGATCGACAAAAAGGCCGCTCCGGATTTTGCGGACTACCTGATGTCGGCCCTCCCAGAGATCTACGCTTCGTTCAAGAGGTCGAAGCAGTAGGGCGAATCGCAAACAGGAAAGGAACGATAGCGCAAAGAAAAAGCCCTCCGAAACGGTGTTCCAGAAGGCCTCTCTCAGTTTGGTCGCTTAGAGAATCGCATTTCCCGGAATCCCAGTCAAGAGTCAACGCCGTCCTGGCGTAGCCTTTTCTTTGCCTTTTGAAAGGTGAAAGAAATGCAGACAGGAAGTGTAACGACGCCCTTTGGGCGGCGGCCGATGACGCTCGCCTTGGTGAAGCGGCAGGTGGCCACAAACGATATCAAGGCCGGGAAAACGGTCGAGAAATGGAAAGTCTTCCGTGATGCCTCGGAAGCGAGAGAAGAACTGGGCCTGCAGTCGAACAGCCTAGCTGTGCTCGACGCGCTCCTGAGCTTCTATCCGGAAAACGAATTGCGCCAAGACGCGCAGCTCGTGGTGTTTCCTTCAAACGCGCAATTAATCCTTCGAGCCCACGGCATGGCAGGCGCCACGTTACGTCGTCATCTTGCGCTTCTGGTCGATGCGGGCCTTATTGTTCGCAAGGATAGTGCCAACGGTAAACGCTATGCGAGGAAGAACGGCGCTGGCGAGATCGAGAATGCGTTTGGGTTCGACCTTTCGCCAATCCTTGCCCGATCCGAAGAGCTTGCCGTCATCGCGCAAAAAGTCGTCGCTGCTCGGTTCGCATTCCGTAAGTCCAAGGAGAACCTGACAATCTGCCGCCGCGATGTCCGCAAGCTTATCACTGCTGCGATAGAGGAGGGGGCGGACGGCGACTGGATGGCGATTGAGGCGATGTACATCGACCTCGTTGCCCGCATTCCACGGTCCCCAACCCTCGCTGACGTCGCCAGCATCCTCGATGAACTTGAGCTTCTTCGCGAGGAAATCCTTAATCTGTTGGATACGCAGTCGAATTCAGAATTTAATAGCGCCAATGCTGCTCATATTGAGCAGCACATACAGAATTCAAAATCCGAATCCTTAACTGAACTTGAACCTAGCTCTGAAACAGAGCAGGGCGAAAAGCCGAGCAAGAGCCGCGGGCCTAACAGCGAGACGCTGAAGGCCTTTCCTCTGGGTGTAGTGTTGAAGGCATGCCCGCAAATTATCGACTATGGACCGGCAGGCGCTGTGGGTGGTTGGCGCGATCTCATGTCGGCCGCGATCGTGGTGAGATCGATGCTGGGCGTCAGCCCGTCCGCCTACCAGGAGGCCTGCGAAACCATGGGGCCTGAAAATGCAGCGGTTGCGATTGCCTGTATCCTGGAGAGGGTAGGGCACATCAATTCCGCCGGTGGCTATCTGCGTGATCTCACCAACCGGGCGGGGCGTGGCGAGTTTTCCCTTGGACCGATGGTCATGGCACTGCTGCGATTGAACGGCGAAGCCGGAAAGAGATCGGCGTAAATGACAGTTGAAAGAAAAGACGCTCCAAAACTGCTGAACGCCATACGCCGAAGAGGAGCTTTGTCGAATTTACCACTCACGCCGTTCTATTCCGAGCCGCGGCGAGGTGTCAGTTTTTCCAACGATCGGAGCGTGAAGCGACTGATAATACAGTGATATTTTTTCTCGCTATTAGAGTTTCCGGCTGGCAACTTTTTTCCGGGACGTGGAAATTGGATTCAATCCAGTGTCATTAATGGCATGATGAAACGGTTGGCGCATGATGCCGAAGATAAAAATATCGCTGCAAATTGCGCGGCTGCTGTCCAAGACCGACGAAAGGAGTTGGAGAGCGACCGCCTAACAGATTTGCACCAGCATCTGCCATCGTGACATGTGCATAACTCCTTATCTACGACGTCGCAAAAGTCGGAAAAACAAGTCTCGCTTTGATCGGGATTATAGCGGGACTCTCATGAGGAATACATGACAGTGAGATTTGATGGAAAACGCATTCTGATTATAGTGGGGACGCAGCATGGACGTCGAATATTTCCTTAAGGAGCGGACCAAGTTCATCCGCTATTTCTACGACAACGGGGTCGTCGGCTTCCGAGAGATTCTCAGGCAGATTGATGACCAGGAGGAGCCGTTTGTGCCGCCGTACAGCGAGGATGGCGAACCGCCCTTCGTGGCCGAGTATATGGACGCGACTTACGGCATCGGCGCCGTGGGCGTTGCGGCCCTGTCAATGCTGTCTGATACGCTGAAGGTGTTCTTCATGACGTGGGAGAAGCTGCTCGGGATCGAGTTTCCGGCGGACTGGCGAAAGCGGTTCAAGAAAGAGGGCTTCGTCGCCGTCTATCGTGACGCATTCGGACAGATAGCGAAGGACGACTGGGCGACATGCCCCGTCGATTTCGACGTAATCGAACAGGTAGTGCTGGCGCGCAACGACGCGCAGCATGGAAAGCACCTCCACGAATTCCAGCCATCCCACTCGACCAAGACGATCGAGAAATACTCGCCGCCCCTGTTCGTCACCGAATACGAAAAGCGCGCGGCGAAAGAGGAGATCCGCGGTTTCGCCGGCGTTGATATCACGATCTCGCGAGAGGACCTCTGGACCGTCATAGGGCAGGTCGAGATGCTCGCCGACTGGATGGAACTCAGGCTCCAGGCCGTGCGCTTTCCGCATGGCGCGGAGGCGCAAAAGCTCGCCGCGATCAGGGCGGCAAGCGAGCCAGGATAATTCTGTCGCCGAGTTCCGCGAGTGCGTGACCCCCATATTTCTTGGGTGTGCCATGGCACAAAAGTCTAACAGTATCGAACGGTGCAGCCCTTCCCTGTCCGTCGAAACATGGTCTAGCGATCTGGCCCTGTTGCAAATATCCCGATTTTGCGATGGCGATTGGTGGTGATTGGCGCCTGCTGTTAGGCATGAGCGACCAGCGTGAAGGAGCCTGGAATTGCAGGGTCAGTCCAGTCTGGATGCTCGTCTAGCCTCGCTATCGTAAACCCTGCCTTGATGACGGCCGTCAGAATATCGCCCATAGTCCAGAAGCGATACAGGCATCTTCCAAGGCTTGCGCCGGCGACGTCAGGGTTCGGCACGTCAGCTTTGATCAGGTCGGCGTTGAAGTAGTCATGTGGTCCGTCGGCCCAGAATACCTTCCGCTGAAACGGATGAAATTCGTTCAACAAGAGCATACCGCCGTCCACTGTGAGCTTGCGCATGACCGTGAAAAAACGATCAAGATCCTGATGGTAGTGGAGAATCCCAAGCTCAAGCACGAGGATATCGGAGTTTTGAGCCTGCTCTAGCAAGCCAGCTTCCATGATGTCGCAAACGGCGTAGTCGATTGTCACGCCAGCAGCTGTGGCTAGGTCGAGAGCGAAACGCTGGTTCTCTTGCGAGAAATCAATCACCAGTACCTCGGCGTTCAGCCTTGCAAGGGCTACCGCGATGCGCCCGTGGGAGCCTTGCACACTGCATATACGCTTGCCCGCGACATCTCCAAGGTATGGGGAAAGACGGCGCAGAACCCGCTCTGGCGATGTGATAATTCTTGCCGCCTCCGCTTCCACGCTTCCGAAGCTGGATACCCAGGCATCATATCGGTCGGCATTCCAAGCGAGCCGGTTCGTCTCAGTGATCTTGTCCGCTGCGTCTGGTGTCATCCGCATATACTATTGTGAACGTACATGTTCGCAAAGAGCCGTATCTAAAATGCCGCAATCGAGAAATTCCTAAAATAGGCAGCCTCTCGTCCGATGCCTTTGGTTCGGCAAAGTTTGCGGTATGCTGGAGAGGTGATTCAGTTCGAGCGAGGAGCCAAGATGAC
Organism: Hyphomicrobiales bacterium; assembly: GCA_900472175.1. Classification (GTDB taxonomy): domain Bacteria; phylum Pseudomonadota; class Alphaproteobacteria; order Rhizobiales; family Rhizobiaceae; genus Pararhizobium. Next base: position 20,134 of record UCHD01000013.1, read on the forward strand.
CAAAGATATCAGCGTTGAATTTCCTTTGTTTGTTGAACATGGGCGGGAGAGAGAGGCCGCTAATTTCTATGCCGCCACCTTCGGCGCGCAGGAGCAGAACACCAATGACATTGATGGCGTTATGGCTGCTGTCGAAATGCGGTTTGGGAACCTGCCGGTATGGGTCGCCGGCTCCAACCCCAATCGCGAAAAATCCCCATTTTACGGAGGCCCATTCTTTCCAAAAGATCCGGGGGCGGTCAGCACAATTTTCCAGCTCAAATTTGGCAACATTGAAGGTGTGATGCAAGACGCACTTGCGGCCGGAGCTGTGATCCGCGACGAAATCCAGACTGACATGATGGGTCGTCGCGTGGCCTCTATCTTCGATCCGTTCGGTCACATTTGGGCGCTCGTGGAACGCAAAGCCGAGGGCATGTCACTTGCGGCGTAATTTTTGTCGCAAATGTCTGTCGCGAAACTTTGACTTTTGCGAGTGAGTTTCGCGACAAAAATTCCCCTTACTTTTCAGGGGCGGAGGATTTGTCGCAAATTTTAGGGAAAGTGAGCGAAAACTACTGAATAAGCCTTGCGGCCCGTCCTGTCCGTCTGGTTGCGTTGTTGTAATAAGTGGAGGCCTGCTGGACCGATCTATGTCGCGACTGCTCCATAGCTTCTGGCAGGGGGACGCCACGATTGGCTGCCTCGGTGAGATATCCAGACCGAAGCCCGTGCGCCGAAAACGCCCCACTCTCCAACCCTGCCATCTCCACCCGCTGCTTCAGGATCGCATTGACCGACTGCGGATCGAGGGCCCGCCGTGACACGGTCCCCCAGCGCCCGATCCCCCGAAACACGCTCCCCTTGTCGATCTTCGCCGCGGCCATCCAGGCATTCAGCGCCTCCACCGGCCGGCCGGTCAGATAGACGATATCGTCCTGCTCTCCAGTCGTGGTTTTCGTCCGACCGAGATGGATGGCGAGAGAGGGGAGGGGAGGGCCGTCCGGCATCTCGACCGGCGGCTCGACGGTTAGCTGCTCCACACGAAGCGCGGCGATCTCGCTGCGCCGGCGACCACCGGAGGCAAAGGCGACCATCAGGATCGCCCGGTCCCGGAGATCGCGCAGGCTGTCGGTGGCGCAGCTTGCCAGCAGCTTTACCAGCACGTCCCCGGTGACCGCCTTGGCGCTCTTGCGAAGACGTTGTCTTGGCGCGGCGCGGATCGCCAGCCGAATGGCTGATTTCAGGGCAGGGGAGGCGAAGGCGCCGTCGAGGCCGCGCCATTTTGTCAGCGTCGACAAATTCGCCAGCCGCCGGCGCACGGTGGCCGGCGCGTGCGGGCCGACGGATCTGAGGAAACCCTGGCTCCGGAGGCTTTCGTCGACATCGGCCGGCATGCCGTGATCGGCATCCGTTTCGCGGCGTCGCGGGTCCCAGAGATGATGCGCGACAAATTTCAGCAGCAGCGCCTCGGGCGCGGGCCAGGGCAGGCAGCGTCCGGTTGCTGCCATTCCCCAGGCTTCGAGATAGGCAAGATCCGAGGTCAGCGCCCTGAGCGTGTTGTCGCCCATGCCCTGGTTGACAAGATGGCGCAGGGTCTCGACGTCGTGGTCGGTTAGCAGTTCGGCGAGCTCGTCGCGGCGCTCGATCGGCAGCACGGCGGCGATGGTGTCGAGTTCTTCGGCGCGCCGCTCGACGGCGGTCAGTGTTTTTTTGGCTTTGGCCACGGGCGTCCCAGAATTGCGGGTTTCGGCGGCCTTCAGGGCCGTGATTTGCCCCGATTGTTTCTTGTCAGCGGACCAAATCGAGCGGATTCTATCTTACTGATTTCGCTATACAAGGTGTTTCCTAATTCGCCGGACTCGCCCTAATGGAGCGGACTTAGGGACAACACGCGCCTGTCTCGATCGTCGGGCCGCAGCATGCCGAAGCTTTTTGATTGTTTTCGGCAAGCCAGCGATCACGTGGCTTGCAGCTTGCCGCCCGTGGTGCAAGCTCAACGTAGACGGCATCTTCTCGGATGATCGGCAGCGCCGCGCAAAAGAGCTGCATTGGGCGTAGGCCGTCGCTCACCTCAAAGGTCAATTTAGCCGAGCCGCCCAGTTGTACATGCTCCGATACCTTACGGATGATCGCTGCGAACTTGCCAGCCGGCATATGGATGCGCTGGTCCTCGTCTATATCCCAAAGCTGCACGAAGATTTCAGACCAGGCTTCCGGGTTGGCGCCGCAGTCGAGAGCAGCAAACTCGCCGGCTTTGACCTCGGTGACATGGTAGCCAGGCCTCACCGGCCGGCCGTCATAAGAAAAGACCAACGGGAGATCGCGGACGCTGTCGATCGTGGCCAGCAGTCGGCCCAGGCTGATGTCGGTTTCTACAGGGGGCTTGTCGATCGCATTCATCTGGGTTAATCCTGTTTCAATAATTCAAGGATTGTAGAAATATGGAAGAACGTCAAGCCCTCATGTCATTCGCGGCGCTGTCGCAGGAAACCCGCCTGCACATTGTCCGCATGCTTGTCGTCGCAGGCCCGGACGGAATGGCTGCCGGCGCGGTCGCCGAAAAGGCGGAGGTCTCTCCCTCCAACGTCTCCTTTCATCTCAAGGAATTGGAACGGGCCGGCCTGATCAATCAGCAGCGCGAATCCCGTTCGATCATCTACACCGCCAACTACGAGGGACTTGGCGCACTCGTCCGCTTCCTGATGGAAGACTGCTGCGCCGGGCACCCGGAAATCTGCGCGCCGGCCACTGAACTCGCCGCCTGTTGCGCGCCAACCCCGAAGGAGAACCTGCAATGACCGCTGATCGCGTTTACAACGTCCTTTTCCTCTGCACCGGTAATTCGGCCCGCTCGATCCTTGCCGAATCCATTTTGAATGGCGAGGGCAGGGGTCGCTTCCGCGCGTTTTCAGCTGGCAGCCAGCCCAAAAGGGAGGTTCATCCGCTGGCCCTGGATACGCTGCGCGGCCTCGGATACGAGGCGACGGGTTTCAGCTCGAAAAGCTGGGACGTATTTGCGGAGCCTGGCGCGCCGCAGATGGATTTCATCTTCACGGTCTGCGACAACGCCGCCGGCGAGGCCTGCCCGGTCTGGATCGGCCACCCGATGACCGCTCACTGGGGCGTTGAAGATCCGGCAGCTGTCGAGGGCTCCCTGATGGAAAAGGGCCAGGCCTTCTCCCAAGCCGCCCGGTTCCTCAAGAACCGCATCACCGCTTTTCTCAGCCTGCCTCTTGCATCAATCGACAAGCTGGCTCTGGAAACGCAGCTGCGCACCATAGGTACAATGGAAGGCAGCACGAGCCGCAGAGGCGACGTCGCGTGAGCTACGATCTGGATGAGCAGTCCGCCAGCGGACACGATCAGGACCTTCAGACAGCCCTGCTCGCGGCCGGACTGCCGATCGATGATCTGACGCAGAGTGGGCGGACCTTCTTCCGCTTTGCAGATCATGGCGAGGTCGTCGGCTTCGGCGGATTAGAGACCTATGGTGACTGCGCGCTGTTGCGCTCCGTGGTCGTCCTGACCGACCAGCGCCGACACGGCTATGGAGAAGCTATCACCCGGCAGATGCTCGACCAGGCATCCCGCGGCGGTGCTCGCACCGTCTATCTTCTGACGGAATCGTCCGCCGCCTTCTTCGAACATCTGGGATTTGCCAGTGTGGATCGCGCGGACGCTCCCGCCGCCATCCTGCAAACCCGCCAAGCGTCAAGCCTATGCCCGGCATCCGCCGCGCTGCTTGCCAAGACCATCCAAGGGTAAATTCATGTCTGTATTTGAACGCTTTCTCACGGTGTGGGTTTTCTTGTGCATCCTGGTCGGCATCGCCCTTGGCCATGTCATGCCGGCCGTGTTCCAGACCATCGGCGCCGCCGAGGTCGCCAAGGTCAACCTGCCGGTCGCGGTGCTGATCTGGCTGATGATCATCCCGATGCTGCTCAAAATCGACTTTGCCTCCCTCGGCCAGGTCGGCCGTCACTGGCGCGGGATCGGCGTCACCCTGTTCATCAACTGGGCGGTCAAGCCATTCTCGATGGCGCTGCTCGGCTGGCTGTTCATCGGCTGGCTTTTCCGGCCGTACCTGCCGGCGGTCCAGATCGACTCTTATATCGCCGGCCTGATCATCCTTGCGGCGGCACCCTGCACCGCCATGGTGTTCGTCTGGTCGAACCTGACCAAGGGCGAACCGCATTTCACGCTGAGCCAGGTGGCGCTCAACGATGCGATCATGGTGGTGGCGTTCGCGCCGATCGTTGGTCTGCTGCTCGGGCTGTCGGCGATCACTGTGCCGTGGGACACGCTGATCCTATCGGTGGTGTTGTACATCGTTCTGCCGGTGATCGTCGCCCAGGTGCTGCGCCGCGTGACCGATGTGGAGCGGCTGGCAGGCCGCCTCCAGCCAGTGTCGCTGGTGGCCCTGCTCGCCACTCTGGTTCTGCTGTTCGGCTTCCAGGGCGAGCAAATCATTGCCCAGCCGGCCGTCATCGCCCTGCTGGCCGTGCCGATCCTGATCCAGGTCTATTTCAATTCTGGGCTTGCCTATCTGCTCAACCGCTGGAGCGGAGAGGAACACTGCGTCGCCGGTCCCTCGGCACTGATCGGTGCCTCTAACTTCTTCGAACTAGCCGTGGCGGCAGCCATCAGCCTGTTCGGCTTCAACTCCGGAGCGGCACTGGCAACTGTTGTGGGCGTGCTGATCGAAGTACCTGTGATGCTATCCGTGGTCTGGATCGTCAACCGCAGCAAGGGCTGGTACGAGCGCGGCGCCGCCGTCCGCTCCTCCTCATCCACCATCAAAAGGGCCTGAAGACCATGGACGTCACGATCTATCATAACCCCGCTTGCGGCACGTCGCGCAACACGCTCGAAATGATCCGCAACGCCGGCATTGAACCCACGGTGATCGAATACCTGAAAGCCCCGCCGACACGCGCGCATCTGGTGCAGATGATCGCTGACGCTGGCCTCACCGTGCGCGGCGCCATTCGTGAAAAGGGCACGCCATATACGGAGCTCGGCCTCGACGATCCTGCCCTGACCGATGATCAACTGCTCGATGCCATGCTCAAGGACCCGATCCTGATCAACCGGCCGCTGGTGGTGACGCCCCTTGGAACGCGCTTGGCGCGGCCGTCCGAAGTGGTGCTGGACATTTTGCCGGCCACCCACAAGGGTGCCTTCGCCAAGGAAGACGGCGAACAGGTCCTCGACGCGGAGGGCAAGAGAATTGTCTGATCTGCCTGCCGCATCCCTGGAGCACCTTCGTCAGCCGGATCTGGAAGCGCTGCGCCCGCCGATTTCCTCGCACAAGCCTCGCATCCTGATCCTTTATGGATCCCTGCGCACCATTTCCTACAGCCGATTTCTGGCACAGGAATCCGCCCGCGTGCTGGAACACTTCGGTTGTGAGGTGCGGATCTTCGATCCGGCAGGCCTGCCGCTTCCCGACGCTGAACCCGTGAGCCATCCCAAGGTGCAGGAACTGCGCGAACTGTCAGCCTGGTCGGAAGGCCAGGTGTGGGTTTCGCCGGAACGCCACGGCGCGATGACCGGCATCATGAAGGCACAGATCGACTGGATTCCGCTTTCGATCGGGTCGGTACGGCCGACGCAGGGCAAGACCTTGGCGGTGATGCAGGTATCCGGCGGTTCCCAGTCTTTCAATGCGATCAACCAGCTCCGCGTCCTCGGCCGCTGGATGCGGATGATCACCATCCCCAATCAATCGTCGGTCGCCAAGGCGTTCCAGGAATTCGATTCGGACGGCCGCATGAAGCCTTCGTCGTATTACGACCGCGTGGTGGACGTCTGCGAGGAGTTGGTGAAGTTCACTCTACTGACCCGTGATGCCTCCGCCTACCTCACAAATCGCTACAGCGAACGCAAGGAAGATGCCGAAAAGCTGGAGAGCCGTGTGAGCCTGAACTCCATATGAGCGAGCGGGTCCCGGTCGCGGCCATCATTGGTCTCGGTGTCACGCAGAATATCGGTTACGGCACCCTCTACTATAGCTTCAGCATCCTCGCGCCGGACATGGCACGGGATCTTGGCCTCCCGAACGAATGGATTTTCGGGGCTTTGTCGGTGGCGCTGCTGATCGGTGGCTTCAGCGCCCCATGGTTGGGCAGCATGTTCGATCGCGTTGGCGCGGGACGGGTCATGGCGATCGGCTCGGTTATCGCAGCATTTGCTCTCGTGGCCTGTGCCTTCGCGCCCAACCGCACATCGTATCTCGTAGCGCTGATTGGGATCGAGGTTGCCGCCAACCTGGTGCAATATGGTGCGGCTTTCGCGCTGCTCGTTCAATTGCGCCCGTCGGTCGCCCAGAAGAGTATCACTTATCTCACCCTGATCGCCGGCTTTGCCTCGACGATGTTCTGGCCGATTACCACGGCGCTGCATGAGCACCTCTCCTGGCAAAACGTATATCTCGTGTTCGCGGCACTCAACCTGTTGATCTGCGCTCCTATCCACGCGTGGCTTTCACGTGGCGCTCCAACTGCTCGAGCGATGACATCCACCCCGCCGGCAAAGGTCGTCGGCCTTGTCATGCCGGAGCACAAGCGTTTGTCCTTCGTGCTGATGGTCACCGGGTTCTCGCTCATGTCATTGGTCGGCGCGGCCATGCTCGTCCACATGGTGCCGATCCTGTCAGGACTGGGTCTGGGGACATCGGCCGCCCTTGTCGGAGCCGTGTTCGGGCCCTCTCAGGTGCTGAGCCGCCTGATCAACATGGTGATCGGCAAGAACCTGAATCCGCTCCACCTCGCCTTGATTGCAGCAGCGCTGATACCATTCGGCGCGCTCGTTCTGGTCGTTTCGGCACCCGCAGTCGCGGGCGCTATCGTTTTCGCGATGATTTTCGGGATGGGCAACGGTCTGCTGAGCATTGTGACCGGGACCCTCCCGCTCGCTTTATTTGGAAGCGATGGCTACGGGAAGCTTCAGGGCAAGATGATGGCTGCCCGCCTGATCCTCTCGGCACTGGCACCGTTTGCGTTGGCAATTTCGATGGAAAATATCGGCATCGCACCCTCAATAGGAGCCGTCGTGTTCCTGGGCTCGGCGGCGCTGCTATTCTTCCTTGCAATTGGGTGGGTGACACGGCCAACAGCCCCAAGCTCTACAGCATAGGTGTAGCTGGATTATCCTTGTCAAGGATCTGTAACGATCTGGAGTCATCCTTAGGTGCCGAGGTAGTCGGCGCAGACTTTCACTCGAACCGTGATGGGACGAGGAGATCTTCGATGACGAAGAGACCCGATAAACTGTCGGCAAGTGAGGCTGCCTGGACGAAGGCGGTTACCCGCGAGGCGTTAATTCGCCCATTGGCTGCGGCATCGCGGATACCTGCATTGAAATTTGCGCGAGTGTGCCGAGAGCTCGATCTGAGGCGGTCGCGACTTTATGAACTCATTGCCCTGTATCGAGCGGCACCCGTGGTCAGTTCACTTCTCGATGAGGTGCCGGGCCAAGCCAAGGGCGGGCGGCGACTGCTTCCCCACGTCGAAGAGGTTATCGAGGCAGCGATGCGCGATACCTATCGGCGCCGAGAAAGGCCAACTGCGAAGGCACTTCACGACCGTGTGCGTCAGCTATGCCATGAGGCAGGTGTTGCTGCTCCCTCAGTGAAAACGGTAAGGGCACGTATCCGCCAAGCCGATCAGAAGGCACTCTATCGCGATAGGGAAGGGGCGAAAGCCGCGCAGGAACGATTTGCACCCGTCGTCCAGGAATACTGTGCAGACTATGCGTTTCAGGTGGTTCAGATCGACCACACTTTGGTGGATTTGTTCATCGTCGACACCGTCCATCGCCGCCCCTTGCAAAGACCATGGCTGACATTGGCGATCGACATCGCAAGCCGGATGGTTGCCGGGTTCCATGTCAGTTTGGAGAGCCCCTCATCGACATCGGTTGCCCTGGTCGTTCAACAGCTGGTCTTGCCGAAAGGCCCGTGGCTCGAGGATCGGAACATGGAGGCAGATTGGCCGGCCCACGGGCTCCCGGATATCATTCATCTCGATAACGCTCGCGAGTTTCACGGCAAGGCCCTCGTTCGAGGGGCGGCTGAGCACGGAATCTCTCTCGTCCACCGACCGGTTCAACGCCCGCATTACGGTGCCCATATTGAGCGGCTGATCGGCACCATGATGGGGGCAGTACACATGCTGCCGGGTTCCACTTCGAGCAATGTTTCTGATCGGGGCGCTTACGACTCCGAAAAGCAATCAGTGATGACCATGGACGAGCTGGAGAGGTGGCTCACGCTCCAAATCACAGGCCGTTATCACGCCGAAATTCACCGAGGCCTGGGCTTGCCACCGCGGCTTGCTTGGGATGACAGCCTCGCTGATCGGCCGTATCCATTAAGGCTCCCACACGATCCCGGCCAGTTTCTGAAGGACTTTTTGCCGTTCGAAGAACGGTTCGTCCGCAGGGACGGCATCCATCTGTTCGGGATCCGCTATTGGGACGATGTGCTCAGCCCGTGGGCCGGCCGGGGCCAGCGCGTGCGTGTCAGGTATGATCCGCGTGATCTCTCCCGTGTTCAGGTTGAGGGCGCCGACAGCTTCGTCTGGACGGTCCATTTTGCTGATCTTCGGCACCCGCGCATCACGCTGGGCGAACATCGTGTGGCCTTGGCAGCATTGCGGGCAAGAGGCGCCCGGGCCGTCAACGAAGATCTGATCTTCTCGACGATCGCCGAGCAGCGGCGGCTCCTGGCGGAGGCCACGGGGAGAACTCGGGCCGCGCGCCGGAATGCTGAGCGAAGTGAGCGCGCATTGTCCGCAGGTCGGAGTCGTGATGCTCTCCCCGTTGATCAGCCTGTCCTGGAGATCTTCGAGGAACTGCCACCATTGTCCGTGGAGGAGTGGTCATGACCGCATACGAGCACCTACAGCCGGCGTATCGCCAGTATGCCGATCTCGACACCGATGAGCGCATTGCCTGGCTGCGCGCCGATCGATGGCTTGAGACCTCACAAGCGACCGCGGTGATCAGGCGGCTAGAGGATCTTCTGTCTTACCCTCCGCGCGACCGGATGCCCTGCTTTCTCCTCTATGGCGACACCGGTATCGGCAAGACCAAGATCATTCGGAAATTCCTACGTGATCATCCGCCTCGGTTCGACCGGAGCACAGGCGTCACGACGATGCCTGTCGTTGCCATGCAGATGCCGGCCGAGCCGATCGAGCGCGATGTCTATGGTGAGCTGTTGAATGCAATGGGCGCGCCGGGTCCCCAGTACGAAGCCGCATGGCGCCTGAAGGCCATTTGTCGAAGCATGATGCGTGACATGGGCGTTCGGATGCTGATCATCGACGAGATCCACGCCGTCCTGACCGGCACATTTCGCCAGCAGCGAATATTCCTCAATGTCATCCGGTTCCTTGCCAACGACCTGAAGGTGCCCCTGATTTGCGCAGGGACGGATCTTGCAAGGCAAGCCTTGCTCACGGACCAGCAGCTCGCCGAGCGGTTCGAAGCCCTTCATCTGAAACGTTGGTCCAACGACAGGCATCTCGCGCAGCTTCTGTCGAGCCTTGCTGGCATTCTCCCGCTCCGGCAGCCATCTGATACCGGCTCTGCCGTCGTCCGGAAACGCGTCCTTGAGCTGACCGACGGTGTAACTGTTCGGATTTTCCGGCTGATCGAGACCGCCGCAGTCGAGGCCATCCGCAGTGGCGATGAGCGCATGACCATCGAAAGCTTCACTGGCGGCGATCTGGTCTTGCCCCTGATTTCGATGACGCGGTATTCGGAGCGGCAGCTGCAAAGGCGGATCACTCGGTGAGGCATACTCCACTCCTCCCGTTGGCGCCGCGACCATATGCCGACGAGCTGATCTCGTCGTGGCAGGCGCGGGTTGCGGTGCGGTATTCCCAGCGGAGTGCTGATATCGATGCCTGGCTGGATCTCGACAGCCCAACCCATAAGGACCTCGATCCCGACCCGATAAGTCTTTGGAGATGGACCCGCGCTTGCAGGATCCGCCCCGACGTCGTCGAGGCGCTGGCGCTATCCCGCCACGCTGCCCCGCTTGGCTATGTCCGACAGGCCCGATGGCGCGGCATTTGCCCCACCTGCCTGGAAGGCGACCGGCGAAACGGCCGCGATCAGTACATTCGCAGAAGCTGGTCGCGCTCTGAGGTCGTGGCTTGCCTCCTCCACCGAGTTCGCCTGCGCTTCTCCTGCTGGAAATGTTTCACTCGATGCGACTTCCGGTTTGAATACTGGGATGGATTGGCCGAACTGATTTGCTCCGACTGTATGGCGGCCGTGTCGCGTGCCCCGCCGGCTCCCTGTGAGCTTCGTCACGCCAACCTGCTGATTGCGACGATGGAGGCGATCGATGATGCCGAGAAGGGGAGGGGCGGTCCGGATCTTGCTGAGTTCGAAAAGGCCATCCAATTTCTTTGGAGTGATTCCACGAACAGCGGAAAACCCGAGATCACCTTCTTCAATGTCCAAAGCACGCCCGGGCCGGCTTCCATCCCGGTGAACGCAGCTGCGCCGTTGACGTGCTTGTCTATGACATGGAGGTCCAACACTCTTCTGACGATTGCACAGATGCTGGATATCGGCAGCGCGCAATCCGATCTCGGACCGCCTAGCGATTGGCTGACACTCGCCTATCAGCGATTTAGAAGCAAGGTTGCTGACGAACCGAGCTTACCCGAGCGACCTAAAGCGAAACCTCATCGAGTGGCACTGTCGCTTCGACCTAACGCCGACTATCTTCGGCTGGCCGTTGAGACGATGAAGGATCCACTTCGGCGCGAACTCGTCACATTGGGGGCACGCGACCGCTCCAAAGCACTGTCGCGGTTAGCACGAGATTTGCTCAGTTCCGCAGAAGCCCAAATCGAAAAGCCTCATCCATGAGCGCTTTGACAGAAGAGGGCTGCCATTTTCGGCCGCCGCGCACGGGGCGCTCCCCCATCTGGTCGAGTTGGCCTGCAATGTCCCGCAGCGACAAGGTCGGATCCGCGATGGCGATCGCCGCCACCAGTTTCATCAGGTGATCTTCTGGCGGCCGACGCGGCGAGCGGGCCAGCAGTTCGGCGTCAGCGAGTTTTTCATGGACCATGCGATGGACGGCGCGGCGCAGCCTCTCGACGGTCCAATCATGGCCCTTGCGGTTGAGGACCCGCACCACGTTGTCCCAGCTGTGCTGCGGCCGAAGCTGTTTTACCGTCGGAAGCCAAGTCTGAGCGGACGTGATCAGCTCGTCGAGATAGACCTGGTTCTTGGCTGCTGCGGCGAGACGGATTGCTTCCGGCCGCCGCTCGCGAAGGCCGGGGTTACCGGCGAGCCGACCGCGGGCCTTGGCAGCTTTCATCCCTGATTTTGTCCGCTCTGCAATGAGCGCGCGTTCTAGCTGCGCGACGGCACCAAGGACTTGGAGTGAGAACATACCCTGCGGCGTCGATGTGTCGATCGGATCGCGAAGCGATCGGAAGTGGACGCCGCGCTGCTCGAGGTTCTCGATGACATCGAGCAGGTGGCTGACGGACCTAGCAAGACGATCCAGACGCACCACGACGAGAACGTCACCGGTAGACAGTTCCTTTAGCACCCTGGTGAGGACCGGTCGGGATCTTGATGCGCCCGATCCGTGCTCTTGGTGGATGCGGTCACAGCCTGCCGCCCGCAGCTCATCAACCTGGGCATCATGCACCTGATCGTCCGTCGAAACGCGCGCGTAGCCGATCAATCGACGGGGTGGGGGAGGAATATTGCTTTTTGGCGATTTTGCCATGGATTTCGGTCTGATTCCGGTGTCTTTGTTCAGATAAGAAATGCGGTAATAAAGGGTCCTTTGCAAGCGTGTTTTATGCTTCGAGTGCGAGTCCGTAGAGCGCGATTTATGACCCTTCACTGGTGTCTGGCCATCCAGCAAGTCGAAAGCGCGCCAGCGGCGCTCTGAGGCGGAAACGCTGGAAAATAAGGCTTCTGATGGCATGATGTTCGCTGATCGGCTCGCCGACGGACAACGCCGACCGAAATTCGCCTCGGAGGCTGCGGCGAGTGCGGCTGTAGGTGAGCGGCCAAGTGCGAAGGGCGAGCTGAATCCGCCGAATTAGGGCGAAATGCCCCCGAGATCGCTGGAAATGTGGGGAATCCGCTGAACTAGGATGGCCGACATTTCTGATTTGCGACTCCAGATCAACTACCATCGATAAACGCTTGTTATCGATGGTTAGGGCTCAAACCCTCAAACGTACCATGTGAAGAACCGTAATATTCATATAGAGTTCCTATAAGAAATCATTTACCATGATTTCAATGGCTTACGATCTCACGAAAATCAGCATGAGTACCTTGATGGAGCCGGCTTTTCGCGCGGGTACCGCGCTCACGCGTCTGGACGAGCGAATCGCCCGTTCCCCGGTCGGTCAGGGATGGGTGGAACGATCCCAGTTCACTGATGCCTGCGCCTCGCTATGGATCGACGGCGAACTCGTCCATCTCGAAGACCTAGTCCTCCACGACGCCACGAAGGATATTCGCACACCCACCCATGAGCTGACAATCGCCCGCGACGTGCTTCGCACCCGCCGGCGCATCGCCGCCCAACTTCCCGGCTGGGCATTGTCGGCAGACGGTATTCGGACACTGCGAAAAACGTCGGAGATCACGGCGGCGGACATGGACGAGGTAGAGACGACAGCCGCCATCCGGCGGGTGGTCGTTAACGATCCGGTAGGGGAGGGGAAAGACGCCGACGACATCGAAAATCTCCCTGGCGTCGACTATGCTGCCATCGATGCTGTGTTGGCCCGATCGGAGGCGGCGATCGCGAACGCCACACGGCCCGACCGCGGCGGCGGGCCCGAAAAAAATCCGATGATCTATGATCTCGACTGGGACGAGGACGCGCGGCTCGACGAATGGCGCGGCGTGCTGCGGCAGGCAGAAAACTTGCCAGCGATGCTGCAGGCCATCATCGCCCTCGATGCCTGGAACGAGCTTTCCGTCCTTCAGCACGCGCCCTGGCTCGGCCGGCTGCTGGCCGCGTCGATATTGCGCCAGACCGGCGTTACCACCGGTGCCCATCTCGCCGCCATCAATCTCGGCCTGAAATCCATTCCCGTCGATCGACGCCGGCATCGTGATAGGGAAACCCGGATGCTGGCCATCGCCCACGGACTGATCGCGGCCGCAGAGATCGGGCTCAAGGAGCATGACAGGCTGGCGCTGTCTCGAACACTGATGGAGCGAAAGCTGGAAGGGCGCCGGACATCTTCAAAACTGCCGGAGCTGGTTGAGTTGGTGATGGCCAAACCGTTGGTGTCGGCAAAAATGGTGGCCAAGACGCTGGAAGTGACGCCGCAGGCGGCGCGGCGGATCGTTTTGGAGCTCGGCTTGCG
>UCHD01000001.1 GCA_900472175.1 Hyphomicrobiales bacterium
TACTGGTCGATCGCAACGACCATGAAGTCGGACAACAAGGCTCTCTCCACGGTTCAGGACGCTCTCGGTCTCGGCGCTGCCAAGACAGACACTGCCTATACCGGTTTGAACGCCGCTATCGACGTCGTTTCGGAAATCAAGGCCAAGCTGGTTGCCGCTCGCGAGCCAGGCGTTGACAAGTTGAAGATCAACAAGGAACTGACGGAACTCAAGAACCAGCTGGTTTCGACGGCACAGTCGGCTTCCTTCTCCGGTGAAAACTGGCTCTACAACGACTCGACCGCTGCCCTCGGCACCAAGGAAATGGTCGGCTCGTTCACCCGTGACGCTTCCGGCAATGTTGCGGTCGGCGTTCTGAAGTTCGATGCCTCGACATCGGTTCTGGTCGACACCAAGAACGCTGCGAACGGCCAGCTGACCAAGGACATCCAGGTCACCCAGCCGAGCGGTACGACGACGACGACTGCCAACTACCGCTTGGTCAGCACCGCTGGTGCAACCGGTGCGACGGGCACAGTCATCGAACTGACGGCATCGACCAGCGATGACAACATCGAAGGCATGATCAGTGCCGTCGACAAAATGCTCGGCAGCCTCACGGATGCCGCTGCTACCCTCGGCGCCACCAACACCCGCATCCGTATGCAGGACGACTTCATGGCCGATCTGATGGACGTGATCGACAAGGGCGTCGGCCGTCTCGTCGACGCGGACATGAACGAAGAGTCGACTCGCCTCAAGGCTCTGCAGACACAGCAGCAGCTCGGCATCCAGTCGCTCTCGATCGCCAATTCCAACTCGGAAAACATCCTCTCGCTGTTCCGTTAATCGGAATAAGCAGAAGATAGCGGCGCGAAGGTAGTCTCGCTCCTCCGAATATTCTACGAGCCGCGTCCCGCAAGGGGCGCGGCTTTTCTCTGGTTGTCTGTTCGGTGTCGCTGCCGTTAAAGAAATAGAAAATGACCTTAATTTTTGTTCATTTTGATTACTGACTTGCTAACCTGCTTAACGATTTGTTAACCATGTGATTGTTAAGTGTTCGTTAAGAGCGATAGGCTGTTCCTGGGCTAAACATGGGGCAGTTTGCATGACGCTGGTCCCGTCGCTACCGGTTATCGATCCGGAATGTTCCGTTTAATTTCGAACTGGGGCAATGACCATGACCAGCATTTTGACCAATTCCGCCGCTATGGCGGCTCTCCAGACATTGCGTTCGATCAACACGAACATGGAAGAAGTGCAGAACCGCATTTCTTCGGGCTACCGCGTCGAAACCGCAGCCGACAACGCCGCATACTGGTCAATTGCGACCACCATGCGTTCGGATAACGCCGCCCTCTCGACCGTTCAGGACGCGCTCGGGCTGGGCGCTGCGAAGGTTGACACGTCCTATGCCGGCATGAGTTCCGCGATCGACGTCGTGTCCGAAATCAAGGCCAAGCTGGTCGCAGCACGCGAACCCGGCGTGGACAAGACGAAGATCAACAAGGAGCTGACGGAACTCAAGAACCAGCTGGCATCCGCAGCCGAATCCGCTTCGTTCTCGGGCGAGAACTGGCTGTACAATGACAGCACGACGCCGGCAGGGACCAAGTCCATCGTGGCATCCTTCAACCGGTCGACGAACGGTACGGTATCGGTCTCGACACTGGACTACAATACGGCTGCTTCGATCCTGATTGATACCAAGGATGCCACCAAAGGTCAGTTGACCAAGGCTGTTGGAGTTACCCAGCCAAACGGCACCACAACTGCAACTGCAACATATCACCTGATCGCGGTCGCCGGTGGTACCGCACCTTCAGGCTCGGACCTCGTCGAGCTGACGTCCAGCACCAGCTATGATGATATCGAAGGCATGATTAAAGCTGTCGATGCCATTCTCAGCAACCTGACCGATTCCGCCTCGACGCTCGGGGCGATCACCAGCCGCATCGATATGCAGGAAAACTTTGTCGCCAACCTGATGGATGTGATCGACAAGGGCGTCGGCCGCCTGGTCGATGCCGACATGAACGAGGAATCGACCCGCCTCAAGGCGCTGCAGACGCAGCAGCAGCTCGGTATCCAGGCGCTTTCGATCGCCAATACGAACTCCGAAAACATCTTGCGCCTGTTCCAGCAATAAGCGCGGGCGCGCCGGACCGGCGGGCATGAAACCGGTTCGGGCATCCCTGTCGCGGTCCCTCCCATTCGGGGCCGCGCACTCTTTTCCGCCAAGCCGCGGTCATCGGCAGGTGGAAACGGTTGGACCGCGCTCATTGCCCAGGCGCGGTCCAACACTTCTACCGGTCCTATTGGCGGAGACTTCCCACCAGGACCGGATATCTCCGTGACCTACATTTTCGCACAAGTTTGACCGGATAATCTCCAACCGCAGCCATCTTCATCCGGGTTGCCGGCCAACATGATTGTTGTGCTGCCGTTGTATGCTGCCTGTGCTGCCGGTCGTCCCGGCGCGGGGCTGGTACGGATTGAAAATGTTCGGGCCGTGCGGCACTCCCGCTCCGCAGGGTCCTGAGGGAGACATTCCGGAAGTGTCACAGTCTTATGTTTTCAGGCTTGTTAGCCCAGTGGCGTCCGCGATCGAACGGACGGCCGGTTTGACCGTGGCCCGGGTTGCTGGAGGTCGCGGATGAGCGCGTCCATTTCCCGCTACCTCAAGGATTTCAGCACCCCGAAAGTCGAGTTGTCCCTGGTTCCTCCGCAGTATTTTCCGGATCTGGACGACGACTTTCCGGCCAACGGTACGTTTGCCATGAAGCCGCAGGTTCAGCCGCAAGTCGATATAGACGCCGAGCGCCGCGACGCGTTTGCAAAAGGCCGCCTTGAAGCGGAAACCGAGCAGCGTGCCCTGCACGAGGCCGAGATTGCCGCGTTGAACGCGCGCCACGCAGCCGAGCTCGAGGCGATGCGCGTCCGCTGTGACAACGAAACTGCCGCGATGGTCTATGACCGCTTTTCAGACATGGGCTCACAGCTCGTCACCATGCTGTCCGACCAGACGGCCCGGGTACTGGCACCTGTCATGAACGACGTGCTGTTGCAGAAATCCATCGCAGATCTCGCCCGGATGATCACGCTTTCGGTCGGCTCCGGTGAGGGTGCCAAGATCGTCGTGAAGGGTCCCTTAGCGCTCTTCGAGGCGCTGAAGCAGCACCTCGATGATGAAACCCTGATTTTCCGCCATCAGGAATCCGACGATGTCGACCTTTCGGTCGAGTTCGGTGATTCGATCCTGGTGACACGCATGGCCGCTTGGGCCGATACCGTTGGCAAGGTGCTGGCATGAGCGAGAATGAAGGCCACCACCACGGCAAGAATGAAATTATCATCATCAAGCGTCATGGCGGTGGTCATGACGGGCATCACGGTGGCGCCTGGAAAATTGCCTATGCCGACTTCATGACCGCGATGATGGCCTTTTTTCTCGTCATGTGGCTGATCAACGCGGCCAATCCACAGACGAAGGCTGCGCTTGCCTCCTATTTCAACCCGGTACAGCTGGCCGATTCAAAACCGTCCGAAAAGGGCATCAAGCAGCCGGCCAAGGATGCCAAGGGTGAAGAAAGCCAAATGAAGTCGAAGGTCGACGGCGCAGAGACCAAGACGGGCGGCTCGGCGAAGAGCGGCGACGACATGACCGCGACGTCCGGCGAGGAAACCCAGTATTCGGACGCCGACTTCTTCGAAAACCCTTACTCGGTGATGTCCGAAATCGTCAATGAAGTCGGCCGCAACGCCAATATCAGCGCCAAGGGCGACGGTGGCGCATCGACGTCCGGACCCGCGACGGGCGCCGACGGCGGCGAAGCCTATCGCGATCCGTTTGACCCGGACTTCTGGACGAAGCAGGTCGAGCTGCAGAACGCCGAAAAGGCCGGGGACAGCCTCGAAGCCAAGGCCGGCAACGGTCCGTCGGATGCTTCAAAGGAAACTATCGTGGCTTCCGCGGAACAGTCCGAAGCAGCCAAGAAGGATGCGGACAAAAGTGCAATTAACATGCTCGCCGCTGCTGAGAACAGCACGCCGGTCAAGGCTGACGACAATGCCGCCAAGGCGCTGAAAGCCGAGATCGAGAAGGAAATCGGCGGCTCCGCCGGCAAACTAGCTGAAGGGCTGCTGGTCACACCGACCGAAGGCGGGCTTCTGGTGACGATCAGCGAACAGGCCGATACGCCCATGTTCGGGCTCGGATCGGCTGTGCCTGAAAAGGATATGGTCATTGCCATGGAAAAGATCGGCAAGCTTCTATCGGCCCGCAGCGGCGCTATCGCCATTCGCGGCCATACCGACGGGCGGCCGTTCAAAAAGGGTGCCTATGACAATTGGCGCCTGTCGTCCGATCGCGCCCAGAGTGCCTATTACATGCTCATTCGCGGCGGTCTGGCCGAAAGCCGCGTCAGCCAGATCAGCGGGTTTGCCGACAAGCGTCTGCAAGACCCGAAAGATCCGCTGGCGCCGGTCAACCGTCGCATCGAAATTCTGCTGCAGACGAACCAGGGCTGATGGCAATGTTGAAGGCGATCCGCACCCTCCTTCTTTGCGCCTGTGCCGTTGGGGCGATCCCGGTGGCGGCCGCGCATGCGCAAGGCCCAGAGGATCTGCCGCCCTACAAGATGCTGCGCTCCCTGCAGGCGATCCAGGATGCCATCGTGCTTGGTGATCATTCCGCAACCGAAATGCAGCGCTTCATGCTGGCTGCGATCGACAAGCGGCTGCGGGAGTCCGATCCCAAGGTCTTCGACGATCCGCGCAATGTCGATGCGGCTTTCATCTATGCGATGAGCGGCGGCAACCCGGAAACGCTATCTTATCTCGCCAATCATGACATCGAAGGTCATTTCGATAGCCGCGTGGTCGACGCGCTGACGCACTATCTGGCGGGCAAGGGCGGGCTGATGGTCGAAGGCCTGGCGAAGGCCGCTCCGGAATACCGGAACTCGCGGGTCGGGCCATATCTCTACCTTGTCCTCGGCAACGGGATCGGGCAGGAGAGCCCTGCAAAATCGCTGGAATACTACGATTGGGCGCGTTTGACGGCACCGGGGACCAATATAGAAGAGGCGGCGTTGCGGCGTTCGATCGCGCTGGCGACCCGTGGGGGCATGCCGGACAAGGGTTTTGCCTATTCGCTCTCCTATGCCAGGCGTTTTCTGACATCGCCTTACGCCAGCCAGTTTGCCGATGTCTTCGTCGAACTGGCCGTGGCCAATTACAACGAGAAGACGGAAGTCAAAATCCAGGAGATTCTTGGCTTCATGGACAGGCCACGGCAGCGCGAGGTTTATCTGCGCATCGCCCGCCGCGCAGCCATCGGCGGTCTTCAGGAGTTGGCGACGCTTGCCTCGGCCCGAGCCGAAGATCTTTCCGATGTGGCGGATGCCGGGCCGAAGGCCCTGGCAAACCTCTATTCCGGGCTTGCCGGTGTCCCTTCCAAGGGCATTCTCGAAGCCGTCAAGGATATCAATGCAATACCCGAAGCGGAGCTGTCGCCCAGGGATCGCGCCTTGCGGCAGGCCGCAACCGTCATCGCGGAGGAAGTGCTGCGCGCGCCCGACCCGGAAAGCTTGACGCAAGCAATTGTTCCTAGTGTCAAATCCGACATGACTATCGGGGAGAACGGACCAGCGACCGGCAGCGGCGAAAGCCCATTTGCAACACCGGCGTCGGAGGTGGCCTTGAAGGCTGCGCAACCGGACGCGGTTAAGCAGGAGGCCTCGCTGGAACAAGGTCCTGCTGATCCGGTTCACGATGCGTTTCTGAGCGCGGGGCGCTCGAAGCTCGACGCGATCGATTCTCTCCTGAAGGGGGAAGGCCAACAATGACATTCGTAGACGATAACCTGACGGGAGTAAGATCGGGCAAGGCCGGAGCCAAGCCTGCGGGCAAGTCGCAGGATATGGACGCGCAGCAGAAGTCAGCCTTTGAAAACGCCTTTGCCGATGCCGGTAAGAAAAAGCAGCCGGTGGTGTCGATCGGTGCGAAACCGGCCGTTGACGGCAATGTCGCACCGAACCTCAAATTGACTGCGGCAGAGGCGCTCGCCGCGGCATCCCGGGACGGCAGTATTGAGACCCCGGACCCTGACGCGATCGGCCTTCCGTCACTGCTGGATCATGCAACGAAGAACGATGGCTTCATGAAACCCTCACTCGGCTCCGCAGATCCTCACGTCATGGGCAAGATGCTACAGGGACAAGGAACTTTAGCCGCTGCAAAGGGCGATCGCCCGGAAAAATTCTCGCTGTTGCAGGCCAGTTTCGCCGGGGTTGGCGAAGACGCCGGCAAGGCCGTCGATGGGCATGTCAGCGAGAAAATCGCCGATATGATGAAGAACGCCGAGGCAAGCGCCAGCGAGAGCACCGCCAAAACCGGTAAGCCCGATGATATGTTGGCGGGTACCGCGCAGGACGAAGCGGCGGACGCGGTAAGCGGCGATGTCAGTCAATTGCTCAACCTCCTGGATGCAACACAGAAACCGCTTGCCGCCGGCTCGCCAGCTCAGACCGGAGCGACGCCGGGAATGTCCGAGTTCCAGGCGCTCGCCGAACGCGCCGGCAAGGCAAAGCCAGCCGGGAAGGATGGAGCCAAGGCGGACGGGCAGATGGCGGGCGATGCGAACGCTGTCAAGAATGCCACTGAGGCGGGTTCCGATCAGGTGTTCCGCTTTGCGCGCGCCGACGGCAAGGGACAAGCGGTGTCCATGAGCCTGGCGTCCGACGGAGATAAAGCTGTCGCCAAGAACGAGGCGTCTGCGGCCACGGCCAAGGCTGAAACGGTTACCGTTCTGGAAGCGCGCCGTTATCTCGGCCTTGCTCCGGCCAGCAATGCGGCGGCCGTGACCAGCCAGATCGCCAGCAATCCGGAATGGGCGCGGGCGCTTCAGCCAGGTACCGCCGCCGATCAGACGCCGTTGACGCAGGCGTCTACCGGCAAGGTTCTCAACACTCTGAAGATCCAGATGCACCCGATCGATCTTGGCATGGTCACGGCGACGCTCAGGCTCAAGGACGACGAGTTGCAAGTCGAGATCAAGGTTGAGACCGGCGATGCCTTCCGGCAGTTGAGCGACGATCAGACTGCGATGGTCCGGGCCTTGCGTGCGCAGGGCTTCGCCGTCGATCAGGTCAACATCGTTTTCAATGCTTCGGACACCTCCAGCAACAGCGCGCAGCAGCAGGCACAGCCTCAGGCGGGCCAGCAGGGCCGCGAGGCAGCCGGGGATGGCTCCAGAGGGCAGCGCAATGACAATGGCGGTCAGGAACAAGGCCGTGGAAGGTGGACGGGCAATGAAGGTACGGGCGATGCGTCTTCTGGGGCTGACCTTAACCGCACTGGTGACGTCTACATGTAGCGCATTTGCAAGCGCCGGTGTCTGCGAAAGCGAGATCACGGCGGCGGCGGCGAAGTACCAGATACCGGCAGGCATCCTCTATTCCGTCGGCTTGACGGAGACCGGCCGGAAGGGATCGCTTCAGCCGTTTGCGATGAATATTGAAGGTAAGGCTTATTTTGAAAACAGCGCCGGAGAGGTTTTGCAGCGTTTCGCCGCAGCGCGGGCGCAGGGCGCCAAGCTGATCGATCTCGGTTGCATGCAGATCAATTACTATTTCCACGGCGAGAATTTCAGCTCGCCCGACGAGATGCTCAACCCGCGAAAGAATGTCGAATATGCGGCTCAGTTTCTCTCCAGGCTCCATGCCCGGCACGAAACTTGGACAATGGCCGTCGCCCGCTATCACGCCGGACCGAACAATGATCCAGCGCAGAAAAAATATGTCTGCCGGGTTATCGCCAATCTGGTAGCAACGGGCTACGGAAAGTGGACGTCGAACGCATCGAATTTCTGTCAATAATACAACTTAAAAATGAATTACGTATCGCTTTAATTCGCATCAGATGAATGCGGCGAGATTGCGTTGGAAAAATGGCTCAAGTGATTTCTTAATGTGACGTTAACGTTTCCACATGAATTTTAGTGCCGCGTTAACGCTATCCCACTACATCTAGATCAAATCGGCACACAAATCTTAATCTAGTATTAATTTCAGCCATTAACTTCCCATAGTTGTTCATGAATCCACCGATTCGTATCTCTTAACCATAGAGGCACCATACTGATTCGGAGGCGGACGAATGATCGTAGTGGTTGATGAGCGTGAGCTCGTGAAAGACGGATATACTTCACTGTTCGGACGGGAGGGCGTGCCCTCTCAGGGGTTCGATCCAAGCGAATTCGGTGATTGGGTTTCGAAGGCGGCCGATAGCGATATCGACGCGGTCGAGGCGTTCCTGATCGGCCAGGGCGAAAGGGCGATGAGCCTTCCGCGCGCAATCCGGGATCGTTCCACGGCGCCGGTCATTGCAATCAGCGATACTCCTTCACTGGAAACGACGCTGGCGTTTTTCGACTGTGGCGTCGATGACGTTGTACGCAAGCCTGTTCATCCCCGCGAAATCCTGGCACGGGCTGCAGCAATCCGCCGCCGTCTGAAGGCACTGGTGAATTTCACCGATATCGGCCCGATCCGGGTATTCTCCGACGGCCGTGATCCGGAAGTCCAGGGCGAAGTTTTCGCCCTGCCGCGCCGCGAGCGCCGCATCCTCGAATACCTGGTCGCAAACCGCGGCCGCCGCGTTTCCAAGTCGCAGATCTTCAACGCGATCTACGGTATTTTCGACGAGGATGTCGAAGAGAACGTCGTCGAAAGCCATATCAGCAAGCTGCGCAAGAAACTGCGCAAGCGGCTGGGTTTTGACCCGATCGATTCCAAGCGTTTCCTTGGCTACTGCATCGACTGGAGCTGACCCCGCAATGGGGTCCCGGACGCACTGCATCCGGGACCCCAAGACAGGTTCACGCAAGGCCCACCCCATAGTCTGCGCATAACGACGAAAACGAGGATCGGACATGAGTCTTTACGGAATGATGAGAACCGGCGGTTCCGGCATGAATGCTCAGGCAAACCGCCTGGGAACGGTCGCTGAAAACATCGCCAACGCCAACACCACCGGCTACAAGCGCGCTTCGACGGAATTCTCCTCGATGATCCTGCCGACCAGCAATGGCGCTTACAACTCGGGTGGTGTCGAGACCAAGATCCGGTACAGCATCTCCGAGCAAGGCCCGACGACTTATACGACGTCCGGTACCGACATGGCCATCAACGGGGGCGGTTTCTTCATCGTCTCGGGCGCCAATGGTTCTAACCTCCTCACGCGTGCAGGCGCCTTCACGAAAGACGGCGATGGCAATCTGGTAAACTCCGCCGGCTATACGCTGATGGGATACGAATACAAGGAAGGCGTCGATCCGACGGTCGTCGTCAATGGCTTCGACGGCCTGACCAAGGTCAACCTTGCCTCGCAAGGGCTGGTTGCCAAACCGTCGACCGCTGGCGCAATGGGTGCGACCCTCAATTCGGGCGACGCTATCGGTAAGGAATCTCCTACATCGCTCAAGGTTTTCGATAGCCAGGGCAACGCGCGCCTTCTCGACTTTGTCTACAAGAAGACCGGGCCGAATGCCTGGACAGTCGAAGTTCGTGACCGTGCCACCTATGTGGCACCGAGCACTGGTGTCTTGGCCACAAAGGCCCTTGCCTTCGATGCCACTGGTCAGTTGACGACCAACCCGGCTACGCTGACAACGTTGCCGATCAACGGCCTTCCCGGTACTGGAGCTAACCTTGGGGCGATAACGATTGACCTCTCCAAGACGCAACAGCTTGGCCGCGAATTTACGCCGGATGGCGGTACGGTCGACGGCAGTGCCCCAAGCAAGGTAACCGGTTACCAGATCAGCAAGGAAGGTATCGTTTACGTCAAGTACGAGAACGGCACGCTCGACGCCCGTTACCGGGTGGCTCTAGCCAGCGTTCAGAGCCCGGACAATCTCGTTCCGCAGTCTGGCAACGTCTACTCGCAGGGTGTGGATTCCGGTGTCATCGTCACCGGTTTTGCTGGATCCGGTAATTTTGGCAGCATCCAGTCCGGTGCGCTTGAAGGCTCAAACGTCGATATCGCCAACGAACTGACGGCGATGATCGAATCCCAGCGTAGCTACACGGCAAATTCGAAGGTCTTCCAGACCGGCGCCGACCTGCTGGACGTTCTTGTGAACCTGAAGCGCTAACTGAAAAGGTACGGTCTGCGTCATGTCGCTGTCATCAGCCATCAATACCGCACAGACGATATTCAACAACACGGCGGCTCAAACGGCGCTGGTTTCGAAGAATATCCAGAATGTGAGCAATGCGGATTATTCGCGCCGCATGGCAATGCTCGGCACGAATGGTAGCGGCGCGCAGATCGTTTCCATTCAGCGCGCCCAAAACGACGCGCTGATGAAACAGCATATGATCAGCATTTCGCAGACATCGGCGCAGGACGCTCTTCTGACCGGCCTGGAGGCTATGAAGGCAGGGCTTGGCGGCAATAGTTACGAAAACTCGCCGTCGAAATATCTCAAATCGTTCCGTGACAGCCTGCAGACCTTCGCCGCAACACCCGGCAATGCGTCCATCGCAGCGACAACCGTATCGGGCGCGTCGGATCTGGCCAAGTCGCTGAACAGGACGTCTGCTTCCGTCCAAAACGTTCGATACGATGCCGACAAGGAAATCGACACCTCGGTTCAAAAGCTGAACGGACTGCTGGCCGAATTCGAAAAAGCCAACACGGCAGTGCAAGGCGCGACGGCCAGCGGTTCGGACGCGAGCGACGCACTCGACCAGCGCGACAAGCTGCTTCGCCAGATTTCTGAGATCGTCGGCATTTCGACGGTCACGCGCGCCAACAACGACACGGTCATCTTCACGTCTGATGGCACGGTCCTGTTCGAAAACAGCGCGCGCGCGGTGACGTTTCAGCCGATACCAGGTTTCAGTGCGACCACCACGGGCAACGCGATTTACGTCGATGGCGTACCGATGAAGGCCGGTAAAGGGGCTGACACGAGCGGTGAAGGCAAATTGGCCAGTCTGCTCCAATTGCGCGACGAGACGGCGCCGAAGTTCCAGTCGCAACTTGATGAGATCGCGCGTGGCCTTGTCACGCTGTTCCAGGAAAACACGACACCGGCCACCACGCCGCTGCCCGGTCTCTTTACCTGGGCCGGTGGCACCGTTCCTGCCGCAGGCACGACCGTACCCGGTATGGCCGCATCGCTGACAATCAATCCGCTGGCCATAGCCAATCCGACGTTGATCCGTGACGGCGGCTTCAACGGCGCGGGCTACAAGTCGAATACCACCGGAAGCCCCGGTTACTCCGCTCTGCTCGATCGTTTTGTCACCGCGATCGGTACGGAAATGAATTTCGATCCGGCAACGGGCCTCGATGGCACCAGCAGCATCCTGGATTTCTCGTCGTCCTCGATCGGTTGGCTAGAACAGCAGCGCAGCAGTGCATCGACCGCCAACGTCAACAAGACGGCCCTGCTGTCGCGTACGCAGGATGCATTGAGCAATGTCACGGGCGTCAGTCTGGACGAAGAACTGTCGCAATTGCTCGATCTCGAGCAGTCTTACAAGGCTTCGGCGAAATTGGTCAGTACGGTGGACGCCATGATGGCGGCCCTTCTGCAAGCTGTGGGATAAAATCATGAAAACGTCTTTCGTTTCCAATCTTGCCATACAAAATGCCATGCGCCTGACTGTCCAGCGGGGGCAGGTGGAACTCATCAAGTTGAACACCGAAGCCTCGACTGGGGTTCATGCAGATTACGGGCTGGCGCTTGGCGCCGCCACGTCGCAGTCAGTCAATATTTCCTCGCAGATTGATCGGCTGGCGACGCTGAAGAGCACCAACTCCATTGTCACGCAAAGGCTTTCCGGATCCCAGGAAGCTTTGAAGACGATGCAGGAGGCAGCACAGAAGTCGCTGTCATCGCTGATAGCTTTCCAGGGCAACAGTACAGCCGATCTTCTGAAAATCGCACGGGATCAGAACACAGCTGCGATGTCGACGTTCACTGCGGCCGCCAACACATCGCTGAATGGGGAATACCTGTTCTCGGGCATCAACACCGATGTCCAGCCCTTTACGAACTATTCGCCCACGTCTGCCGCGAAGGCTTCATACAACGCGGCGCTATCGACCTTTATTGCGGCGCAGCCGGTCCAGGTGCCGCCATTGACCTCGGTCAGCCAGTTCACCAAGGCCCAGATGACCGACTTCATCGAAAATTCTCTGGCGCCGATGTATGCTGATCCGTCGGTTGCCGGGTCGAAATGGACTGATTGGTCGGATGCTTCCAGCCAGAACATGACAAGCCGCATCAGTGCCAACGAAGTCGTTCAAAGCTCGGCCAACCTCAATTCAGAGGGAGCACGGAAGTTTGCTCTGGCAAGCCTGGTTTCGACCGAGCTTCTCAGCGCCGGCTTGAGCGATGACGTGCGGAACGTGGTTACCGGCAAAGCCGTCGAATACATGGGCGAGGCGGTAACGGGCCTGATCAGCATGCAGAGCAATCTCGGCCTGTCGCAGGAGCGGGTTAAGAAGGCCAACACCTCGATCGACGCGCAGACCAAAATCATCAAGACCAATCAGCTGGATCTGGAAGGGCTTAGTCCCGTCACACTTGCGGCCCAGATCAAGACCTTAGAGCAGCAGCTCCAGACCGCCTACACGCTGACCGCGCGGCTTCAGCAGTTGAGTTTGATTAATTTCCTCTGATGCGGCGAGGACTAGGACAAACATGAGGGATGTCTGAATGTATCAGTTTTCATATGCCGAGATCATGGAGGATGGCGTTGCCGACTCCAAGGATCGCGAACGGCAGGTGCTCGATCGTTCGATCGCGCTGCTCGCATCCGCAAAGCGGCAGCAAGGCTACTCGCGAGAGGCTATCGAGGCGATCTATTACACACGGCGGGTGTGGATCCGGTTCATCGAGGATCTTCGCGCTTCGGACAATCAGCTGAACGACGAACTGCGCGCCAATCTTATTTCCATAGCCATCTGGATTCTCGGTGAGACCGAGAAGATCCGCAAACGCGAATCCTCGAACTTCCAGGGCATCATCGATATCACAACCATCATCAGGGATGGACTCAAATGAAAAGCACACTGCGTATTTCGCTGAAGTCTGGCGAACGAATTTTTGTCAACGGGGCAGTGCTGCGTGTCGACCGCAAGGTCGCCGTCGAATTCCTGAATGACGTGACATTTCTGCTCGAAAACCATGTTCTGCAGCCGGAAGACGCGACGACGCCGCTGAAGCAGCTCTATTTCATCGCGCAGATGATCCTGATCAATCCGGAGGGCGCCGAGCAATCGACGAACATGTTCCGCAAGTCGATCGTCATGCTTCTGAATTGCTTCAAGAACGAAGAAATCACCTCCGAACTGAAGAAAGTCGACGGAATGGTGACGCAGGGCCGCGCCTTCGACGCGTTGAAGGCGCTCCGCGGTCTTTACGCTCTCGAAGACCGGATCTTGAACAACCAGGAAATTACCCCGGCAACGATCGAACAGATTCGCAAGGAGATCGCACCATGGCGGTAAGCGGCGTCAGCAACAATTACGTGCCCTCGGCGGCGGACGTGGACGCCAGTTCCGACAAGGCCAAGGCCAACTTGAACTATGACAGCTTCTTGAAGTTGCTGGTCGCCCAGATGAAGAACCAGGATCCGACTCAGCCGATGGATTCGACCCAGCAGATCGCCCAGCTGGCGACCTTCTCGCAGGTCGAGCAGACCATCAAGACCAACACCAATCTGGAAAGCCTGCTGAAGCGCACGTCGCTGAGCGAAGCCAATGCCGTGATCGGCAAGACGGTGACCAGCGCCGATGGCAAGACAACTGGTGTCGTCAAGGAAGTAAAGCTATACTCGGATGGAATCATTGCCGTCCTCGATAACAAGAAAGAACTGGTTATCGGACCCGGCGTTACCATAAAGTGATAGCTCATGAATGAGGCGGATGCCCTCGATATCGTGCAGGCGGCGATCTGGACAGTGGTCGTCGCTTCCGGGCCTGCCGTGGTTGCTGCCATGGTGGTCGGCGTTGTCATCGCCTTCATCCAGGCGCTGACCCAGGTTCAGGAAATGACCCTGACCTTCGTGCCGAAAATCCTTGCTGTGCTTGTCACCATCGCGCTTTCTGCATCTTTCGTCGGCTCGCAGATCTCGATTTTCACCGACGTGGTGTTTTCCCGCATTCAAACCGGATTCTGATTGCTGGAAAATGCGGTTCGGCGCGGGCGCTGCAAAAAGCGCACCTGCCTCTTCTTTTCGACATTGATGCCACCTTCGCGCAAGTTTGGTGCGTTAGGCCTGCTGCTTAGTATGGGCAGCAGGTATGAATGCTGTCCGCCTCTCATGAAGAGACGGAATTTCCGATGGCACAACCTCCTGCACTCGTTATCCCGAAACTCGCGCCCAAGGGCCGGGACATCGGCTTTGCGCTCGGCATCGTAGCGATCCTGTCGATCCTGTTTCTGCCGATACCGCCGTTTCTGATCGACATCGGGCTGGCTTTCTCCATCGCGTTCTCCGTGCTTATCCTGATGGTATCCTTGTGGATCCAGAAGCCGCTGGATTTCTCGTCCTTTCCGGTCATTCTGCTGATTTCCACGATGACCCGGCTGGCGCTCAATATCGCCACAACACGCGTCATCCTTTCACATGGTCACGAAGGACATGATGCGGCGGGCGGTGTCATTGCCGGCTTTGCCGAGCTTGTCATGGGCGGCGATTTCGTCATCGGCTTGATCGTCTTTTTGATCCTGATCACGGTCAACTTCATCGTCATCACCAAGGGTGCAACGCGTATCGCCGAAGTCGGCGCGCGGTTTACCCTCGATGCCATTCCCGGCAAGCAGATGTCGATCGATGCCGACCTTTCCGCCGGCCTGATTGACGAGAAGGAAGCACAACGGCGCCGTCGTGAACTGGAAGAGGAAAGCTCATTCTACGGTTCGATGGACGGTGCCTCCAAGTTCGTGCGCGGCGATGCGATCGCCGGTCTACTCATCACCGCGATCAACGTGTTCGGTGGTATCATCATTGGTTACGTCCGCCACGACATGTCGATCGGCGAAGCCGCCGACGTCTTCGTCAAGCTCTCGGTCGGCGACGGCCTGGTTTCGCAGATCCCGGCTTTGATCGTGTCGCTCGCCGCAGGCCTGCTCGTCTCTCGCGGCGGCACATCGGGTTCCACCGATCAGGCCGTTATCAATCAGCTTGGCGGCTATCCGCGCGCGCTGATGGTCGCGTCGGGCCTGATCCTGATGCTGGCATTCATGCCTGGCCTGCCGTTCATTCCGTTCGCCGCTCTTGGCGGTGGCATGGCCTTCCTCAGCTGGGTCATCCCCCGTCAATTGGCCGAGGCTAACAAGCTCAAGCGCGATCAGGACCAGCAAACCGCGCAGATGAAGACGGACAGTGAAAAGGACTCGGTCAAGTCGGTTCTCAAGACAGCGGAAATCGAGCTGCTGCTCGGCAAGCAGGTCTCCACCCGTCTTCTCGGAGCCCATCAGGAACTGGCCTTCCGTGTCGGCAAGATGCGCCGCAAGTTCGCCGGCCAATACGGCTTGATCGTCCCGGAAATCAAGGTGTCGGACGATATCAGCATTTCGGACAAGGCCTATCATGTCCGTATTCACGGCACGACGATCGCCTCGAACACCGTGCGCGTCGGCGAAGTCATCGTCGTTACCGGCGGCGGCCGCAAGCCGAGCATTCCGGGCGACGAGATCCGCGAACCGGCATTCGGCATGCCCGCCGTGTCGATCCTCGAAACGTTTACCGAAGATCTGAAGCGCGAGGGCTTCCATCCGATCGACAACGTGTCGGTGGTGCTGACACACCTGTCCGAAGTGATCCGCAACAACCTGCCGCAGCTTCTGTCCTACAAGGACGTCAAGATCCTGATCGAGCGGCTGGACCCGGAATACCGCAAGCTCGCCGACGAAATCTGCACTTCGCACATGTCGTATTCGGGCCTGCAGGCCGTGCTGAAGCTGCTCCTGGCCGAGTGTGTCTCGATCCGCAACCTGCATCTGATCCTCGAGGCGGTCGCCGAACTCGCACCGCATGTCAGGAAGACCGAGCAGATCGTCGAGCACGTCCGGGTGCGCATGTCGCAACAGCTCTGCGGCGATCTCGCCGACAACGGCACCCTGCGTGTCCTGCGTCTCGGCAGCAAATGGGACATGGTGTTCCACCAGGCGCTGAAGCGCGACGCCAAGGGCGATGTCGTCGAATTCGACATCGATCCGCGTCATCTGGAGGAGTTCAGCGAGCAGGCGACCAAGGTTATCCGAGAACATCTTGACCGGGGCATGCCGTTCGTACTGGTAAGTTCGCCCGAATCCCGCTCTTATGTCCGCATGATCATCGAGCGTCTTTTTGCAACATTGCCGGTTCTCTCGCATGTCGAGCTCGCCAAGGGCCTCGAGATAAAGATCATCGGCTCGATTTCATGATCACCGATCCGGAAGGCACAGTGCTGGCGCTCTTCGCCGCATTCTGCCGGATCGGCGCCTGCATCATGGTCATGCCCGGATTTTCCACGGCCCGCGTCTCGGTGCAGATCCGCCTCTTCGTGGCCGTGGCAATCTCGATGGCGATCCTGCCGATCATGTGGAACGAAATCTACCCGCAGATTTCCGGTAAGGGCCATACCTACATCTATATCGTCGCGACCGAGACCGTGATTGGCGGCGTTATCGGCTTGATCGCGCGCTATTATGTGCTTGGCCTGCAGTTTGCCGGCACGGTGATCACCATGATGATGGGCTTCAACGCGCCCCCGGCCAACGACATCCTGGAAGACACGGCGGAAAACCAGCTGACCAACCTGATCAGCTTTGCCGGTCTGATGGTTCTGTTCATGCTGGATTTCCACCACGTCATCCTGTCGAGCATCGTCGATTCCTACAAGGTGATGCCGCTCGGCATTGGTTTCGACCCGCAGGGCGTGCTGATCACATTGACCAATGCGCTGGAAACCACGTTCTACATCATGCTGCGGCTGGCGAGCCCCTTCATCATCTATGGCCTGCTGTTCAACGTCGCGATCGGCATGGTCAACAAGCTGGCGCCGCAGATGCCGCTCTACTTCATCTCGCTGCCCTATCTGATCATGGGTGGCATGTTCCTGCTCTATCTCGGTATCGCCGCGATGCTGAAGCTGTTCGCCGATGGCTTCGGGCCGATGATGCAGGGGATCTAGCCAAATGAAGAGCCGGTCTGAAAAGCTCAAGCGCCTCGTGGCCGTCCAGCGGCACCTGGAACAGATGGCGGAAAATGATCTGGCCGAAACCGCAAGGAAGCGCCGCGACCTTGCCGAGACCATCGATGTGGTGGTCGATGCAATGGGCTCGGCAAGTCCGTTGCACGCGATGTTTTCCGGACATTACGCCTCGCAGCTCGGGCGCCTTGCCATGAAGGACCAGATGCTCCTGGATATCCAGCAGGGGCATGAGGCTCGGGTTCTCAAGGAACGGGCGAAGGGTGACCGGCTCGAGGACAACATGAAGGACGCGCGGGTTCTGGAAGACCGGACCGAGGCCGACGATGCCATCTACGATCTCGTCGATCAGCACGTGATGAGCGGGTCACCAGCTTCCGGTAAGGTTGGCCGGTCATAGTGCGGTTTCAGGAACGGTCGAATTTTATGACCGTACCGCTCGCTAAAATGCTGATTTTATGGAGTTGTCGCTGGCGTTGATAGAAGTGCCCGCCATGCACTCCGTGACCGAGAGGATACCGCATGGCCATTTCTCCTCCAAGCGACCTGGTGATGGATGTCGTGCGTGCTGCCGATCCGGCTGAAGTGCAGGAAGCGCAGGCCCGGCTGAAGGCAAATCGTGCCGCATTCCAGGCAACGAGCCTTGCGGAAAATGGAAACGGCTTTGCCAACACGGTGGCGATTCTCAACCAGGACAGCCCGACCAACAGCCTCGGCGACATCACCAACCGGGCCGAAGCGAAGAAGATTCCGGAAAGCTACCGCAAGTTCGAAGCTATGGTGCTGCAGAATTTCGTCAAGTCGATGCTGCCTAACGAAAGCGAAGAGGTTTACGGCAAGGGCACCTCCGGCGACATGTGGAAGAGCATGATGGCTGAACAGATCGGCAACGTCATGGCACAGGGCGACGGCGTCGGCATCGCCGAGCGCATGGTGACGGACCGCATCGTCGGGGAAGGCCCCAGCCGGGTCAACGCATCGCTCGACGGCAATAGCAGCAATGTCGCGCTGAGCATGGTGCAGGAATACGAGCGCAAGGCGGTCGCCAACTTCCTGGGTTCGCAAGACAATAACGATCAAGCCTGAGGTTCGGCCGGCCATCGGCCCGACTGACCTAATTCGAAAGTTTCGCGCCGGCATCACGCCAAGGGCTCAGGCCTGCGTGCTGCTGGTGCCAATGGGAGCTAAATGATGGAAACTGCTGCATCGAGTGACGTGCGTATCCAGAACGTTCTGGGTCGTCTTGAAATGATCCTGGACAACGAGAATACCCGGATCGGTGTTGATCCGAACTTCGACTTGAAGACGTCGAACGCCCGCAAGAGCCGTTGCCTCTATGAGTTGACGATGCTCCAACGCGATGCGTCGCCCGATGAGGTTTCCCCGGCCTTCGCGTCGCAGACCCGGCACATCAAGACCAAGCTGATGACCAATTCGCAGAAGGTCAACGCCCATATGGAAGCCTGCCGCTCGGTCGTCGACCTGCTGAAGACTGCCGTTCAAGAGGCTGATGCGGACGGCATCTATACCGAACAGCAGTTCCGCTACGGCGATTTCTGATGCTGAAGCTTGTTTTCACCGGTGTCTGGATTTGCGCCGTATCGCTCGGATCCGTGTATTTTTCGATCCAGCATGCATCGGCGCCGGTGGAAACGGATGCGGAGGCGGAACGCCGCGCATTGCAGGAATATGTACCGGGCGAGCTGATCACCGTGCCGGTCATCACCGATGGCGCGGTGCAGGGTTATTTCCTGACAAAACTGTCGTTCTCGGTCGACAAGGCCAAGGCGAAGACCATGGAAGTGCCGTTCAAGGAATCGGTGACGAACGCCTTGTTCGACATTCTGATCGGCCAGAAGCTGATCAACGTCGCCGATACCAGCAATTTCGACCTCGTCAGCTTCAAGACAATCGTCAAGGAACAGCTCAACAAGCAGCTGCATGACGAAGTGATTTTCCAGGTCCTGGTCGAGCAGCTTGAATATCTGTCGAAGGCCGACGTTGCCCGTGTCGCCAATGCGGCGAACGAAAAGCAGCGCAAGCCCGTGCCGATCGTCGACAAGAACGGCCAGGTGGCCAATGATCAGATGCCTTAGCCGAAAGGTAGGCCGCTGCGGCTGGCAAGTAAACCTGAGGCCGGCCGTGCACAGTCAAGTACGGTTCAGTTTTTTTCCGGGTTGCGATACTGCTCGTTGACGAAGCCGAACTCCATCATCAGCCGGCCGCACGCCACGTGAAAATGGTAAAGGCCCGCTGATGGCAGGCCGGATGATCTCCAGAGCGAAATGCCGCGAAACGGCGAGGCGGCCAGAAGCGCCAGCGACTTGGCTATCGTCCTGATCCGTCCGGTAAGGCCGGGGGCTGCGCGGTGTTCGAGCAGGGCTGAAATCGCCCCGTTTCGCAGGCTGCGCGATCTGATCCAAGACAGTTCCGTGCGCCGCGCCGGAATGGTCTCGGCCACCCAGGCCTCTGCCGCCCAGGCAAAGGAAAAGCCGTTCTCCTTGCACCGGCGATAGAAATCGCTGTCTCCCCCGCCGATGAAATTGAACAGTGGATCGAGAAACGGCCGCGGCATGGCGTCAAGCACATGGCGCGTGATCAGGACATTACCCGAAGAGTACAGGATCGGAACGGGGCCGGTCGCGTCATAATGGGGCACGAAGACCGGATGCCGCTTGCGCTCATTGCGGGCCTTATTTTCGAAATCTGGAAGTTGCGGTCCGCCAACGAGATCCGCCCGGGTCTGCTTGTGTACCGAAACGAGGCTGTCGAGCCAATCGGGCGCTGCGAGTTCGTCGTCGTCGATCACGGCAATGGCTTGCAGGTTGGGGTAGGCGGCAAGCGCCATCGACCAACCGGCATTGTAGGCGTGGCAATTGCCGCGCTGATGCGCGATCACCACCAGCGCGTTGACGCGGTGGTCGGCAAAGAGCATTTTTGCGGCGTTTGCCCCTTCCAGTCCGTCTGCGTCATTCTCCATCACCACGATCGCGAAGGGAGAGCCGGGCGCCTGTGAAATAACGGTCTTCAGGGTCTTGAGAAGATGTTCCGGGCGGCGGAACGTCGGCAGCGTCACAACGAGTTCAATGCTGTCAGGGCTATCGACCGCCGTCCGGTAAAATTCGGTCACATCCTGGGCGGGCGGGGTCATGGCAAGTACCTGTTGAGCGCGGAAAGCTGGCAAGCACTAAAGCAAATGTTCCTAAACAGATGCTGAATTTCTAAATTCGCTTTCGAATGAGTGGTTTAAAGCTCGCTTCACGCCGTGTTGCTACAGTCTGGGCAGTTGTTCTCAAGTCTCACGTGGCAGCATGCATCTGGTTTTCGTTTCCTCGCTGGTGCCGGTGGAGAACCCTTCATCGGGGTTCGACATCGCCAACCGCACCGTCTTCGACGGCCTTCGCGCCCTTGGTCACAAGGTGAGCGTGATCGGCTACCTGCAGCCGGGCCAGACCCCTGCCTCAGGCAAGGACGTGCATCTGCTCGGCGGACTGGAAGTCACCAATGCAAAGGTCGGCGCCGCCACCAAGCTGCGCTGGCTGGCAAAAGCCTGTCTCCATCGCACTACGCTGTCGTCGGCGAAGATGCTCGAAGTCAGCCGCGCTCATGTGGAAACGCTGTTGCAGCGCCTGCAGCCATTCGATGGCATCGTCCTCAACTCCGTGCAGTTGCCAGGCGCCTTCGCCGCCGCATTCCAGAAACACAAGACGATCTATATCGCACACAATGTCGAAGCCGGGTCGGCGCGTGAAAACGCCGCCACCGCATCCGGCCTTGTGGAGCGTTGGTTGTTCAAGCGCGAAGCGCATTACCTCGAACGGCTAGAGCGGACACTGACACAGGCGGCCTCGGCAATCTGGACCTTTGCAGAAGCGGATCGCCTCGGCTTTGGTCCTGCCGTCTCCAGCCGGGCAACCGTGCTGCCGCTGGTGACCCGGTGGGACATGGCCGGGACCGGCCCGGAAAAGCCGCCGGAATATGATCTGGCCCTGATCGGAACCTGGAGCTGGCAGCCGAACCGGATCGGCCTGGACTGGTTTCTTTCAAAGGTCGTGCCACTGCTGCCTCCCGGCATGACGATCGGTATTGCCGGCCAGTTGCCGGATGCACCGGCGATTGCCCATCCCGGGGTCCGCCTGCTCGGCCGGGTGCCTGATGCCCGTGCCTTTGTCGAATCCGGCGCCGTTCTGCCGTTGATCAGCCGTGGCGGCACCGGTGTGCAGCTGAAGACCATCGAGACCTTCGAGCTGGGCATGCCCTGTGTCGCGACCGGATCGTCCTTGCGCGGTATCGGTACACTGCCAGGCAACTGCGCGGTTGCCGACGATCCTGCCGAATTTGCAAACCTGCTGATCGACAAGGTCGCACAGGTGCGGGCGGGCAACCGCCAGCGCCTGTCGGGCGCGATTTTTCATCAGGCGCAGAAAGACAAGCTGCTGGAGATGCTGGATGCGGGCCTATCCCGCTTCGGCAAGCCCGCCATCGCACCTGATCTTGCTGTTGCAAGGAACGAGACGCCCCTGCGGGCAGTCAAAATTGTCAACGCATCTTACAGTCTTGCCGTGCATGAGGGGGGCAAATCCCGATGAATGTTTTCCCGGGTACATCGATCGTTGCCTCGCAGCGCATGATCCTCGATCTGCCGGTCTGCGATTTCGGCTGGGCCGATGCCTTTGCCTTTGCGGATGAAGTTGCCGCGCTGCCGATCGGCCAGACGGTGATATCGTTCCTCAACGCCCACAATGCCAACCTGATGATGCACGATCCGGAATACCGGGCGGTACTCGGCCGGCATATCGTCCTGCCCGATGGACATGGCGTCGATCTCGCATCCTGGCTGTTCCATGGAAAGACCTTCCCCGCCAACCTGAACGGCACCGACTTCGTCCCGGCACTGATGACCTACATGACGGCACCGAAGCGCATCGCCATGGTTGGTGCGCGCCCGGAAGTGCTCAAGCGCGCTGCCGAAAACTTTCAGAAACACGCGCCATGGCATGAGTTCATCGCCGTTTCCGACGGTTTTTTCGATCCGGCGCAATCCGACGAGGTGATGGCCAAGGTTCGCGCCGTGAAGCCGGATATCCTGCTGATTGCCATGGGCAGCCCGAAGCAGGAAAAGTGGATCGACCGCCATGTCGGTCCCGGCCACGCGCGGCTGGTGATCAGTGTTGGCGCGCTGTTCGATTTCATGGCCGACGAGGTCCCGCGCGCGTCACCAACCGTCCGGCGCCTCCGCCTGGAATGGCTGCACCGGCTGATCCAGGAGCCAGGCCGCTTGTGGCGGCGCTATCTGCTCGGGAACCCGTTGTTCGTATATTATATTCTCCGCCATAAGCTGGGCGGGCGTGAGCCGCCGCCGCAAGCCGGTGGTCAGCGCGCCGAGTCACGATCGTTCTGACGGAAACCATCATGCGCACAGCTGTCGTTACGGCCTCCTACGCCAATGATTTCGAGCGCTGCCGGCTGCTATGCGAAAGCATGGATATGCGGCTGAAGGGCGATTGGGTGCACTACCTGCTCGTCGCCCCCTTCGACGTCGCGCTGTTTCGGCAGCTGGAAGGATCACGGCGCCAGGTCATCAGCGAGAGCGATCTTCTGCCATGGTGGCTCAGGGCCATTCCCGACCCGCTTTCAGCCGGTAGGCGCAAGCTCTGGATCAGCCCCTTCAGCTTGCCACTGCGCGGCTGGCATGCGCAGCAACTGCGCCGCCTGGCCTTGGCACGCCATATCGGCGAGGCGGCGATGTTTGCCGTTGATTCCGACGTGGTGCTGTTGCGTGATTTCGATCCGGCGGACCTTTGGCAGGGCGACCGCTTGACGCTCTACCGCAAGGATGGCGCGATCGGCGAACGCATGCGCTCCAATCATCTCGAATGGCTTGGCCATTCCGACCGGTTGCTGGGCATCGGTCCCTTCAGCCTGCCCGCCAATGACTATATCAATACGCTGATTGCCTGGCGTACCGACACGTGCCGGGCGCTGCTTGATCATGTCGAGGCCCTGCATGGCCGCAACTGGATCCGCGCCGTTCTTCACTCGCGCCAGTTTTCGGAATGCCTGATTTATGGCCGCTTTGTCGACGAAGTGTTGATGGGGGAGGGCCATGTCGCGTCTGCCGAGGGGCTTTGCCACGTGCTTTGGTTCGACGACAGCTATGCGCGCGATATCAATGGCCTGAGGCATTTCATGCGGGATATGGGACCGCATCAGATCGGCATCGGCGTGCAGTCCTTCGTCGGTCACGATCTCACCGACATCCGCAACGTCGTTCTGGAACGAGCCGCCTGATCCGGTCAGATGACCCGGGTCGTTTCGCCGCGCAAGGCGGAATAGGTGAGGGTGAAGGACGCGGCATAGAGCGCCAGATAGACGCCATTGAGCAGCGGCGCCCAATAGGTGACATCCGTGCTGGTTCTGAAGAGCACGGCAAGCAAGGCGACCTTGATCACCCCCGCAATCACCAGATTGACCATCCGCCGCACAGTTCGGCCGGTCGCGTAAAGCAGTTCGGAGTGATATTCGACAAGGTTGCGGAAGGACGGCACCAGCAGCACCGCCATCAGATAGGGCGCTGCCTGCGCGACATTGTTTCCCAGCCCGCGCGGAAAGACCCAGAGGTAGACCGCCATCGCTGATATCGCCAGGAAGGATACGGCTGCCACCAGCGTTTCAATCGTTAACCGGGTGCGCCAGGATGCGATCGTTCCCGGTGTCCGCATGATCTTCTGTACCAGCAATGTGTTGAACGAGCGCACCGGCAGTGCTGTCAGGTCGGCAAGCCGCATGATGATCGCATAGATGCCGGAAACCTCCGGCCCGCCGATCGCCAGAACGGCGATCTTGTCGAATTCCGACTGGATGTAGAACAGCACCTCGGCCCCCGCGACCGTGACTGAATCCGCCCAGCGGCGGAGGTAGAGCGCCGGGCGCCAGCGAAGCCGGACTTTCGGAAAGAACCAGCCGAGCGCGATGACGAGAGCGAGAAGGTTGGCACCCAGGTAAAACAGCGACCAGGTGACAAGGTCAGCCGTGTGCGACAGCGCGAAGGCCAGCGCGGCGGCGGTGCGGATGCCCGTGCCGATCACCACCAATAGGGCGGCGCGGCCAAAGCGTCCGAGACCGTTGAGAACGATGACCACGACTTCCAGGCCACGCCAGCAAAGGATTTCAGCGGCCATGAATGCGAGGAAAACGACAAGCGCAATGTCGCCTGCAAAAACGGCATAATAGATCGCCAGGCAAAGGACCGCGATCAAGGGCAGCGACAGCAGCGCGCCGGCGGCAAACCCCGCGCTATACGTGCCCACCAGCAATGGTTTGACGGTTGCTACCCGGTAAAGCGGCGACATGAAGCCGAAGGCCAGCACCCGCGAGATCATGATGCCGGCCGCCGATGCGGTGGCGAACAGGCCGAATTCGGCGATCGACAGCCCGTTGGCAACGCATATGAAATAGACCAGCGACAGTACAAGCCTGCCCGCAGACCCGCTTGTCATCGAGATATAGGCGTGAATGACGCCGGCATGGCGAGCGTAGAGTTTTTTGGCGAAATCGATCACGAGCGGCGTCCGGATGTGCTGCCCCGTTTCTAGCCGGTAAAGCTTAATGAGCGGTTCGAGCCTGTAGATCTACGGCGTTTCAACGCCGTAAATCTGCAGGCTGTTAACGGTTTGTTTGCCACAAAAACTTAAGCTTCGTTCACAATTCGTCACGTTGCCCATTGCGGGCGTTTGCAGGCATTGATGTTCGACCCGGAAGACAACAAAAGGACAGTGGCGCCTCGCTCCCCGGTCGGCCTTGCGTCGAAGGAGGGGGGCGCGTCGTCGCGTTCCCGCACCGCAACCCGTGCCGGAGCGCCAATTGCGCGCACCGCCAGCGAATTGCTGGACCGCTTGGGTAGTCCTGCGGCAAAACCCAAAGTGTCAGGCACCGCTCCCCAGTCCGCCGGAGTGCCGCCGAAAAAGACCTCCAGGCGCTTGTCCGGTTGGTTCAAGCGCAAGGAAACACCGCAGACCATCCCAGCCCGCATTGATCCGACATCAGTGCCTGCGGCTAGTGCCGAAGTCTATTTTGGAGAGCAGCAGGACCGGCCGCTGATCGACATCGCCACGGTCATGACATCCGTCTGGCAGCTTCGAAAGACGATCTTGCTCATGACGGCCGCCGGCGCCATCGGTGGCGTCTTGCTCGCTCTATCGACTCCAAGCGTCTATGTTTCCCAAAGCAAGCTCTATGTCGATCCGCGCGAAGTCCGGTTGACGGATTCCGATCTGTCCAAGGAAAGCCTGGCAACTGAAGCGATCCTGGCGCTGGTCGACAGTCAGCTTGAAGTGTTGCGGTCGCGGACCGTTCTGGAAAAGGTCGCCATCGATCTGGGGCTGGACCGCGATCCCGAATTCGGCGGAGTTACCACCGGCAAGGGGGGCCTTGCCGACGGCATCGGCGTCATCCGCGATATCGTTGCCCCAGGTAAAGCGGCGCCGGCGCCGGCCTCCGGGGTCAACCCGCGGACACTGGAGAAACTGAGCAATGCCGTTTCCGTATCGCGCGATCCGAAAACGTTTATCGTGACCATCGAGGTCAAGAGCCGCGACCCGGCCAAATCGGCACTGATCGCCAATCGCCTCGTGTCGACATTCCTCAGCGAGGAGCAGGCTGCCCAATCCGGTTTCTTCCAGCGGACGACGAAGGCGCTGGATAGCCGGTTGGCCGATCTGCGCACGGAACTGGACGCGGCTGAAAATGCGGTGGAGAAATACAAGGCCGACCACGACATTGTCGGTGCCGCCGGCGAGTTGATCTTCGACAAGCAGTTGCTGGCCCTGAACGATCAGGTCGGTGCCGTCCGCAATCGCATCGCCGATGCGCAGGCGAAGGTCGACCTTGCGGCCAGGATCAGCTTGAATGACGTCTTGAGCGGTGCATTTCCCGAAGAGGTGAGTTCCGTAACGCTTCAGGATCTGCGCAAGCAGTATTCCGAGGCGCGCGCCCAGCTGGGCGCGCTGGATGCGAGCCTTGGGCCGCGGCACCCGCAGCGCCTGGCCGCCGTCCAGTCGCTTGAGGTCGCGCGCTCCGAAATTGGCAACGCGCTTCGCCGCATCGCCGCAACGGCGAAGACCGAACTCGACCGCGCGGTGCGGACGGAAAAGGATCTCGTCCAGCAGTTGGCGGTGCAGAAGGCACAGCAGATGAACTCGTCCACCGGCTTCATCGAGCTGCGGGAGCTGGAGCGCAAGGCCACCGCAACCCGGACGATCTACGAATCCTTCCTCAAACGGGCGAGCGAAACCGGCCAGGAAGAGAAACTGACCTCGAAGAACATCCGGGTGATCGCCTCGGCGCAGCCTCCGTTGCAAGCCAACGGCCCGTCGCGCAAGCTGATCGCGATCGGCGGCCTGATTGCCGGCTTCATGGCAGGGGTTGGACTGGGTGTTGCGCTGGGTCTTTACCGCAGCATGAAGGACTTGCTGCAGCGGTCGAACCGGCCGGTTGCCGTGGTCCCGCAGCGTGATCCACCCGGAATGGATGATCATAACCCCGATGGTCCGGGAACGCGGCAGGCTATCGACGATCCAGCGCCCGCACCTGTCGTCTACAGGGCACGGATGCCATCGGCGCATCACGCGGCGGCGTCTGCCGCAGCACTGTCAGCGTTTCCGCAACGAAGCGGCGAGGCCGGCTCGGCCAGCCTGCGTGACTATCTGCGTGAGATGCAGGAAAGTGACGCTGATAACGGTGACATCGCCGAAGTGCAGGAAAACCTGCGCGCGCTGCGGTCGCGAGTCGAGCACTATGCGAAACAGCGAGCCGGCGGCCGGCGGTATTAGCGCTCTGTATCCATGGAGGCTGTCTTGCCCCGGGAAGAAATCCCTCATGAATGATAGGAATGCAAATCGTCGTGGTGTTTATGCTGGACCTGGCGCGGATCAGTGGTGAATTTATTCGATCTGAACAGCATAGGACGCATTGAGGCGAGCGCTGTTTTTTGCTGAAACTAGACTGAACAGAACAAACGAGAATCTGGGAGAACTCCGTGACGACCGTGATTGATGGCAAGCAAGTTGCAGCGTCGGTGATCGATGCCGTGAAAACCGCATCGCAGGCATTGACCGAACAGACCGGCGTCAAGACCGGTCTCGCCGTCGTCATCGTCGGAAATGATTCGGCAAGCCACGCCTATGTCTCCTCCAAGAGCAAGATGGCCAAGGAATGCGGCTTTACCTCGGTTCAGCATACGCTGCCGGAGGAAACGACGCAGGAAGAACTGGCTACTCTCGTTCAGACACTTAACAGGGATGAGAGCCTGCACGGCATTCTCGTCCAGCTTCCGCTGCCGAAACATTTGAACTCCGAACCGATCATCCAGTCCATCCTGCCGGAAAAGGATGTCGATGGCCTGCACGTCGTCAATGCCGGCAAATTGGCGACCGGCGATCTCGATGGCGGCCTCGTCTCCTGTACGCCGGCCGGCGCCATGGTGTTCGTCAAGCGCACGCATGGCGAGGATTTGTCAGGCCTCAATGCCGTCGTTATCGGCCGCTCCAACCTGTTTGGCAAGCCGATGGCGCAGCTGCTGCTCGCCGCCAATGCGACAGTGACTATCGCTCATTCGCGTACCAAGGATCTGGCTTCCGTCTGCCGCAATGCCGATATCCTGGTCGCTGCCGTCGGCCGTCCGGAAATGGTCAAGGCCGATTGGGTCAAGCCCGGCGCTACCGTGATCGATGTCGGCATCAACCGTGTTGCAGCCCCCGAAAAGGGCGAGGGCAAGTCCCGTCTGGTGGGTGACGTTGCCTTCGAGGAATGCGCCAAGGTAGC
Organism: Hyphomicrobiales bacterium; assembly: GCA_900472175.1. Classification (GTDB taxonomy): domain Bacteria; phylum Pseudomonadota; class Alphaproteobacteria; order Rhizobiales; family Rhizobiaceae; genus Pararhizobium. The sequence goes on from UCHD01000001.1 coordinate 28,024, forward strand.
CGCCGTCATTACGCCGGTGCCGGGCGGTGTCGGCCCGATGACAATTGCCATGCTGATGGCCAACACGGTGATTGCGGCCTATCGCAAGGCAGGCAAGGCCGCACCAAAATTCTGATGCAAGCGGAACGCGCTACGATTTCGGGGCAGGGCCGGTTGAAGCCCTGACGATCAGTTCCGTTCGCCACAGTTCCTGTTCCGGATATTCGCCGGTCTTGAGAATGCCGGAAATCAGCCGGGTGGCGATGCGTGAGCCCGCCGCCCGCAGCGACGAGCGCGTGGTTGTCAACGGCACGCTGAAGTTTTCCGGTTTCAGCATCGGCAGCACATCGTCATGGGCAATCAGCGAAATATCCTCGCCCATCTGCAGCCCGGCCCGATGGATTGCCCTGACTGCGCCAAGCGCGATCACGGTGCTGGAGCAAAGAACGGCGGTCGGCGGCTCGCCCTGTTCAAGAAACTGCTGCATGGCACGGTGCCCGTATTCGTCGGTCATCAGTGAGTTCTGGACCAGACTTTCATCAAACCGCAGACCATTTTCCTCAAGCGCGCGGCGCATTCCCTTCATGCGGCGAATGGAGAAGGTCAGGTTTCCCGGGCCGTTGATCAGCGCAATCCGGCGGTGCCCCAACTGAATGAGCAATCGCGTCGCATCATAAAAGGCACCGGTATTGTCGATGTCGAGAAACGGATAGTCGGCGGGCTGGTCGACCGCCCGGCCATGGACAACGAAGGGGATCGACAGGGATTTCAGCATGGCGATGCGCGGATCGTTGGCGCGCACATAGGCGAGGAACAGCGCATCGACATTGCCGCTGGCGGCCAGCCGCTTGAAGGTCGCCTCCTCATCGTCGGGCGCGCTCGGATTGATGACGAAATGGAAATCGTGCCGGACGGATTCTTCGCCGAGCCCAGCGAGGAATTCGCCGAAATGCACGTCGGAATCGATACCCTGCGCGATCGGCATGACCAGACCGATCGAGCCGGCGCGGCCTGTTGCCAGTCTTTGAGCTGCACGGTTTGGCCGGTAGCCGGTTTCGCGCACCGCACTCAAGACCCGCTGGCGTGTTTCGGCGTTGACTTCCGGATAACCGTTGAGTGCCCGGCTGACTGTCGTTTGCGACAGGCCCAACATCTCCGCCAGTTGCTTCAAATTCACGTTCATGGCAAGCGCGCACTCCCAAAGCGCTTTGATTTTTATTTTGTATTTGCTTTCAGTCCACAACGCGCGATGGATTTTGTATCATCGGCTTTGCTGATCAACCAGAAAAATCCGCTCCATTGCGTTGCAAACCTTCGCTGCACTGCATGAATTGGGGCTTTGTTCGCCCATTGCGGGAAAGCTCTTGACTTGGTGCCTGTGGCAATGGTTTGTTAGCAAGCTCAAAGCGCTTTGAATTTTGGCGGCGCTGCGGTGTTCGCCCGGCATCAATGGGCCGGGTCTTTCTTGGGAGGAAATGACGTGAAGAGAACATTCTTGTTGGGAGTGGCGGCGCTTGCGCTTGTGGCGGGTGCCACGAACGCCGCCGAGCTGAAATTCAAGCCGGGTGAGGATTCCAAATTCAACTGGGCAAGCTTCGAAGAGTTCAAGAAGAACCATGACCTCAAGGGTCAGACGCTGACGATTTTCGGACCTTGGCGCGGCGAAGATGAAGCTCTGGCTGAATCCATGCTCGATTATTTCCGCGATGCGACCGGCGTCGAGGTGAAATATTCCTCGTCCGAGAACTATGAACAGCAGATCGTCATCGACACCCAGGCCGGCAGCCCGCCGGATGTCGCCATCCTCCCGCAGCCCGGCCTGATCGCCGACCTCGCCTCGAAGGGCTATCTGACGCCGCTTGGCGAAGAAACCCAGAAGTGGCTTCTCGACAATTACGCCGCTGGCCAGTCTTGGGTCGATCTGTCGACCTATGCCGGCAAAGACGGCAAGAAGGCGCTGTACGCATTCCCCTACAAGATCGACGTAAAGTCGCTGGTCTGGTACGTGCCGGAAAACTTCGAGGATTCCGGCTATGAAGTTCCGAAGACGATGGAAGACCTGAAGGCGCTGACCGAAAAGATCGTTGCCGATGGCGGCACGCCGTGGTGCATCGGTCTCGGTTCCGGCGGTGCGACCGGCTGGCCGGCCACCGACTGGGTCGAGGACATGATGCTGCGCACGCAGCCGGCGGAGACCTATGACAAATGGGTCACCAACGCGATCCCGTTCAACGACCCGGCTGTCGTTGGTGCCATCGATGAATTCGGCTGGTTCGCCAAGAACGACAAGAACGTTGATGGTGGCGCCGCTGCCGTTGCGTCCGCCGACTTCCGCGACAGCCCGAAGGGCCTGTTTGCTTCGCCGCCGAAGTGCTACCTGCACCACCAGGCATCGTTCATCCCGTCCTTCTTCCCGGAAGGCACCAAGGTTGGCGAAGACGCCGACTTCTTCTACATGCCGCCTTATGCCAGCAAGCCGGAACTCGGCAATCCGGTTCTCGGCGCCGGCACGCTGGCCATGATCACAAAGGATACGCCGGCTGCACGCGCCTTCATCGAGTTCCTGGAAACTCCGATCGCGCATGAAGTCTGGATGGCCCAGACCAGCTTCCTGACACCGCTGAAGAGCGCCAACAAGGATGTGTATGCCAACGGCCCGATGAAGAAGCAGGGCGAAATCCTGCTCAACGCCACGACCTTCCGCTTTGACGGTTCCGACCTGATGCCTGGCAAGATCGGTGCCGGCGCATTCTGGACCGGTATGGTCGATTACGTCGGCGGCAAATCGGCCAAGGATGTCGCGGACGGCGTCCAGAAGGCTTGGGATTCGATCAAGTAGGATTGCTTGACACGCAGCGGCTCCGAGCGAAAGCCCCGGAGCCGCACTTCAAGAGACTGCGAGGCCTGAAGTGCTGTTCGCCAAACCGCCCTGTAGAGTTGGCGCGGTGGAACGGCTTGGGGAAGGCTGACAAAAGAAGCCCGTTGAAATGAACACGTCCTTGCCGGCCGCCGTTTAGGTTCGGGCATGCGAGTCACGTGACCATTCTGGCCGCACATGATCTCCCGAAAAGCCGGGAGCCATAGGCCAAGGGGCGGGTAGGCCGTTGATCCGGCCTTATTCCTGGGGAGGACGTTGCCATGCAGCAGTTGATTTTTGCCATTGCCACGATGGCCGCCGGCGTTCTTGGCTGCGCCGCCTATTTCTTCGGCACGAACTGGATACTCGACAAGCTGTTTCCTTCGAAAGGCCTGACGGGGCCGGTCGCCTCGCGCAATCTGCGCATCACCAATGCCATCCGGCCATGGCTCTTCCTCGGTCCGGCGCTGTTGTCGCTGACCATTTACCTGATCTATCCAGTGATCGCCTCCGTCTGGCTCAGTCTGCATGACCGGGCGGGCGAGAATTTCGTCGGTCTCAACAATTTCATCTGGATGTTCAACGACGGCGAATTCCGCCAGTCGATCTATAACAACTTCCTCTGGCTTTTGGTCGTGCCTGCTGCCGCGACGTTCTTCGGCCTGATCATCGCAGCGCTGACCGACCGCATCTGGTGGGGCAATATCGCCAAGACGCTGATCTTCATGCCGATGGCGATCTCCTTCGTCGGCGCCTCGGTCATCTGGAAATTCATCTACGATTATCGTGCTGAAGGCACTGCCCAGATCGGCCTTCTGAATGCCGTGGTCGTCTATTTCGGCGGTACGCCGGAAGCCTGGGTGACGCTACCTTTCTGGAACAATTTCTTCCTGATGGTCATTCTCATCTGGATCCAGACCGGCTTCGCCATGGTCATTCTGTCGGCCGCCCTGCGCGGTATTCCGGAAGAAACCATCGAGGCTGCCGTCATTGACGGCGCCAATGGCCTGCAGATCTTCTTCAAGATCATGATCCCGCAGATGTGGGGTACGATCGCCGTTGTCTGGACCACCATCACCATCCTGGTGCTCAAGGTCTTCGACATCGTTCTCGCCATGACCAACGGGCAGTGGCAAAGCCAGGTTCTCGCCAATCTGATGTTCGACTGGATGTTCCGCGGTGGCGGTGACTTCGGCCGCGGTGCCGCGATCGCCGTCATCATCATGGTGCTGGTGATCCCGATCATGATCTGGAACATCCGCAACGCTGCCAAGGAAATGGAGGGCCATTGAGATGATTGCTTCTTCCCGCTCCCCCCTCATCTGGGTCGTCCATCTTTCCGTGATCCTGCTTGTAACCCTCTGGACCCTCCCGACCGCCGGCCTGTTGATCTCGTCGCTGCGTGACAAGGATCAGCTTGCCGTTTCCGGCTGGTGGACGGCGCTCTCCACGTCATCGCAGAACATGACCGGCCGTGCTGCTTCCCCCGAAACGCAAATAGAACGTGACGGCAAGTTCGTCATCGCCGGCAATCTGCTGGAAAGCGGCGTGGCCAAGGTTTCGGCCTTCGGTTTCCGTCCGTTGCAGCCCACCGCCTTTGAGGCCGGTGCAGTCGCTGATATCGGTGACGGGCAGACACTCACGGTCAAGGACGACGGCAGCTACGAAATCGTCTCGTCGGCCCGCATGGAAGGCACACGCGGCCAGCGCATCTTCTATACCGCCGCGGTTCCGCCGCGCTTCACCTTCGATAATTACCGCGAAGTGATGCGGGCTGCCGGCATCGGGGCATCGTTCATCAACTCGCTGACTGTCGCCATTCCGGCAACGGTCATCCCGATCCTCGTGGCAGCTTTTGCAGCCTATGCACTGGCCTGGATGAAATTTCCCGGCCGGGCAATCCTGATCGCCGTTGTCGTCGGCCTTCTGGTCGTGCCGCTGCAGATGTCGCTGATCCCGCTGTTGAAACTGTACAACGGCGTTGGCGCGTTTTTCGGTGTTCCTGCCAAGACCTATGTCGGCATCTGGCTGGCGCATATGGGCTTCGGCCTGCCACTCGCCATCTATCTGCTGCGCAACTATATGGCAGGCCTGCCGCGTGAAATTCTGGAATCGGCCCGCGTCGATGGCGCCAGCGATTTCGATATCTTCATCAAGATCATCCTGCCTCTGTCGTTCCCGGCGCTCGCCTCGTTCTCGATCTTCCAGTTCCTGTGGACCTGGAACGATCTGCTGGTCGCCATGGTGTTCCTCGGAACCGGTAATGATGAGTTGGTCCTCACCGGCCGCCTGGTGAACCTGCTCGGCTCGCGCGGAGGCAACTGGGAAATCCTGACGGCATCGGCCTTCATCACCATCATCGTGCCACTGATCGTCTTCTTCACCCTGCAGCGCTACCTCGTGCGTGGCCTGCTGGCGGGATCGGTCAAGGGTGGCTGAGACTTTTCGATAGTACAAGGACGTCTACTGGAATGAATACGAGCATGACCAAGGCAAGTGGTTCCACATTGCAGGCCGACCGGGACTGGTGGCGTGGCGCGGTGATCTACCAGATCTATCCGCGCTCCTACCAGGATTCGAACGGCGACGGCATCGGCGACTTGAAGGGCATCACCGCCCGCCTGCCGCATGTCGCCTCGCTCGGTGTGGACGCAATCTGGATCTCGCCATTCTTCACGTCGCCGATGAAGGATTTCGGCTATGACGTGTCGAACTATACCGGCGTCGACCCGATCTTCGGTCTGCTTGCCGATTTCGATGCGCTGATCGCCGAGGCCCACCGCCTCGGCATTCGGGTGATGATCGATCTGGTGTTGTCCCATACCTCCGATCAGCATCCGTGGTTCGTCGAAAGCCGGTCCAGCCGGTTCGATCCCAAGGCGGACTGGTACGTCTGGTCGGATTCCAAGCCGGATGGTACGCCGCCGAACAATTGGATGTCGATCTTCGGCGGCTCGGCATGGCAGTGGGATCCCACGCGTCTGCAATATTACATGCACAACTTTCTGACCTCGCAGCCCGATCTCAACCTGCACAATCCGCAAGTGCAGGATGCGCTGCTGGCCGTCGAGCGCTTCTGGCTGGAACGCGGCGTTGATGGCTTCCGGCTGGATACGATCAACTTCTACTTCCACGATCTGGAACTGCGCGACAACCCGCCGCTGGCGCCGGAGCGCCGCAATGCCAATACTGCGCCGGCGGTCAACCCATACAATTATCAGGAACATCTCTACGACAAGAACCGCCCGGAGAATCTGGAATTCCTCAAGCGCTTCCGTGCCGTCATGAACGAGTTCCCGGCAATCGCCGCCGTCGGTGAAGTCGGTGACAGCCAGATCGGCCTTGAGATCGCCGGGCAATACACATCCGGCAACGACAAGATGCACATGTGCTACGCCTTCGAGTTCCTGGCGCCGGATCCGTTGACGCCGTCAGGCGTCGCGCAGGTGCTGCACGATTTTGCCCGTGCCGCACCGGAAGGCTGGGCCTGCTGGGCGTTTTCCAATCATGACGTCGTGCGCCATGTCAGCCGCTGGGGCCAGGGTGTTGCCGATCAGGATGCGCACGCAAAGTTCCTGGCCAGCCTGCTGATGACCTTGCGCGGCTCCGTCTGCATCTATCAGGGCGAAGAGCTTGGCCTGACCGAGGCCGAGCTCGCCTTCGAAGACCTGCAGGACCCCTACGGCATCCAGTTCTGGCCGGATTTCAAAGGCCGCGACGGTTGCCGGACGCCGATGGTGTGGGACAAGAACGCTGTCAATGGCGGCTTCGGCGAGGGCAAGCCCTGGCTGCCGGTGCCGAAGGAGCATCTTGGCCGCGCCGTTTCCGAACAGCAGACGGACCCGGGTTCAGTGCTCAACCACTACCGGCGGTTTCTCGCATTCCGCAAGCAGCATCTGGCCTTTGCCAAGGGCGAAATCGAGTTTCGCGCCTACGAAGCACCCCTGCTCGGCTTCGAACGCACATTCGGCAACGAGACGATTTTGTGCCTGTTCAACATGAGCAGCGAAGCGGTGACCGTCAAACGGCCGGTTGAAAAGCTCGATGTGCTCGAAGGCCATTGCTTTGGATCGGCATTGACCGGCGACACCATCACGCTACCGGCCTGGAGCGGCTTTTTCGCCCGGGTCGAATGAATGAGATCGAACCGGTTCGGGTAAAGAGCCGGCCAAAAACGAGAGAATGAAGGGGAGGATGTCATGGCAGGTTTGCAACTGAAGAAGATCCGCAAGTCCTATGGCGCGGTGGATGTCATCCATGGCATTGATCTGGATATCAAGCAGGGCGAGTTCGTCGTTTTCGTCGGCCCGTCCGGCTGCGGGAAATCGACGCTCTTGCGGATGATCGCTGGCCTTGAGGAAATCTCCGGCGGCGAAATGTATATCGCCGAGCGCCTGGTCAACGAGGTGCCGCCGTCCCAACGCGGTATCGCCATGGTCTTCCAGTCCTATGCGCTCTATCCGCACATGACGGTCTACGACAACATGGCCTTCGGCATGCGCATCGCCAAGGAAACCAAGGAAGAGATCGACCGCCGTGTCCGCTCCGCAGCCGACATCCTGCAACTGACCAAATATCTCGACCGCCTACCCAAGGCGCTCTCGGGTGGCCAGCGCCAGCGCGTCGCCATCGGCCGGGCGATCTGCCGCGATCCGAAAGTGTTCCTGTTCGACGAACCGTTGTCGAATCTGGATGCGGCACTGCGCGTCGCCACGCGCATCGAGATCGCCAAGCTGAACGAATCCATGCCGGATACGACGATGATCTACGTGACCCACGATCAGGTCGAGGCGATGACGCTCGCCGACCGCATCGTCGTGCTCTCGGCCGGTCATATCGAACAGGTTGGTCCGCCCCTGGAACTCTACGAGCGGCCGGCCAACCTGTTCGTCGCCCGCTTCATCGGCTCGCCGGCGATGAACATCATTCCGGCCAAGATCGTCGGCACCGGCGCCGAGACCTCGGTGGAGTTGCCGGGCGGCAAGCGCGATGTGCTGGATATTGCGACGGCAGCGTCCGAAAATGGCAAGGCGGCGAGTTTCGGCGTGCGGCCGGAAGACCTGCGCGTCTCGACTGGCGACAATTTCCTGTTCGAAGGTACCGTTTCGATCATCGAAGCCCTGGGTGAGGTGACACTGCTCTATATCGAGGGGCTGGTCGCCAACGAGCCGATTATTGCCAAGGTTCCGGGTATTCTTGACATCAAACGCGGCGAGAAGGTGCGTTTTACCGCCGATAAGGCGAAGCTTCACCTGTTTGACGCGGATGGAAAAAGCTACCGCACGTAGAATCGGGCAACATGCTTACGACCCGCCTGGGCTGTATTTCCGGGCGGGTTTTTTATGGGCAATGTGCCAAAATCGGTCACGGACTCACGCTCTGTTAAATCTCCGCAGCTAATGTTCCAAAAAACAAAGGGCATGGAGCAGGCAGATGCGGGGACAGGCATCCGATAGACCGACATATCTCAGCAAGGAAGAGTCCTTCATGTATGATCGGGAAGCCAATTTCCCGATGGAAGACACCCGCAATGATGCCCGCATCGAGTACACCGAAAATGGCATGCTCAACCTCACTTCGCGCCGTTGCGAACTCCTGAAGATATCGAAGAGTAGCGCCGTTATTGGCATTGCGACGCAGTTCAAGCTGCCGCAGAATTTCTATCTCGATGTTCCCAGCGCCCGCATCGGCATGGTCGGCTGCATCGTCAAGCGCGTGCATGCCAACAACATCATCGAGGCGCGCTTTCTGCGCATGATGTCCGAGCGCGACCTCAATCGCATCTTCGTCTATTCGACGCATCCCAATCATCGCAACCGCGTTCTCGACATCTACAGCTGACCGTTTTCGGGTCGATTGCTGGCCGCTCCCGCTTGACACCGCCGGCAGGAGGCGGATTGATAGATGCCGAGCGACTGAAGCGAGACGATGACCGATGAAAAGACCCTATCGCCTTTCCTGTCATTGCGGCGATATCTGCTTTGAAATCGATGCCGAGATTTCCGAGGTGGTCGAATGCAATTGCTCGACCTGCCGCCGTTCAGGCTTCCTGCACTGGAAGGTTCCGGCCAGCAGGATCGTGCTGGTCAGTGAAAAACGCCGGATCTCCACCTATGTTTGGCGCAGCATCACCGAAGGTCATCATTTTTGCGCGACATGCGGCGTTGCGCTGATGCGCAGCGGCTATCCTGGAGAACGCGTGTCGGTGAACGCGCGCTGTATCGAAGGCATCGATATTTTCGAGCTGAACATCGAACGTTACGACGGCCGGACCGACATGCACCCAGGGCCGCTGCCGTAAACCTCAAGTTTGCGAAGGCCCTCGATTTTTCGTCGAGGGCTCCGATTTCAGTGAAAAAACACGCTGGCGCCGTGATCGGCTGCGCCAACAGCCGCGCGGAATGGGGCAAACAGCTCGCGGCCCATGCCGAATTCGTTGCCGGAAAGATCGGCTTCGGCCGGTGCGCGGCTGGCCAACTCGGCAGCATCGACCAGCACCTGGATCGTGCCATGGATGGCATCGAGCCGGATGATGTCGCCTTCGCGGATTTTCGAGATCGGACCACCATCCTTGGCTTCCGGCGTCATGTGGATCGCGGACGGAACCTTGCCGGACGCGCCGGACATGCGGCCGTCGGTGACCAGCGCCACCGTCTGGCCGCGATCCTGCAGGATGCCGAGCACGGTGGTCAGCTTGTGCAGTTCCGGCATGCCATTGGCTTTCGGCCCCTGAAAGCGGACGACGGCGATGAAGTCGCCCTCGAGCTTGCCGTCCTTGAAGGCCGCCTGCAGTTCCGACTGATCGTGGAAGATCTTTGCTGGCGCTTCGATGACGTGACGCTCCGGCTTGACCGCCGAAATCTTGATGACAGCCTTGCCCAGATTGCCGGTCAGCATCTTCAGGCCGCCGGAATGCTGGAAGGGATGTTCGACGGTTGAAAGCACCTTTGGATCGTGGCTAACGTCCGGCGCCGGTTCGCGGGCAACCGTGCCATTGGCGCCAAGCTTGACGTCGATCGCATAGGCGTCCAGCCCCTGGCCGAAAACGGTGCGCACGTCGTCATGCAAAAGGCCATGCTTCAAGAGTTGGCTGATCAGGTAACCCATACCGCCCGCGGCGTGGAAGTGGTTCACGTCTGCCAGGCCATTCGGATAGACGCGGGCGAGCAGCGGGATAATGTCGGAAAGCTCGGAAATATCCTGCCATGTCAGCGCGATACCGGCCGAACGGGCCATGGCGACGAGGTGCATCGTGTGGTTGGTCGAGCCGCCAGTTGCGTGCAGGCCGATAACGCCGTTGACGATCGATCGCTCATCGATCATTTCGCCGGCAGGGGTGTATTCGTTGCCGAGCGCGGTAATGGCCAGCGCCCGCTTGGTGGCTTCCTTCGTCAGCGCGTCGCGCAGCGGCGTGCCCGGATTGATGAAGGAAGCGCCGGGCAGGTGGAAGCCCATGATCTCCATCAGCATCTGGTTGGAATTGGCCGTACCGTAGAAGGTGCAGGTGCCGGGGCCGTGGTAGGATTTGGATTCTGCTTCCAGCAGTTCCTCGCGGCCGACCTTGCCTTCGGCAAACAGCTGGCGAACACGCGATTTTTCATCATTCGGCAGGCCGGACGTCATCGGACCGGCCGGAATGAACACGGCTGGGAGATGGCCAAAGGTCATCGCGGCGATCATCAGGCCGGGCACGATCTTGTCGCAGACGCCGAGATAGACGGTCGAATCGAACATGTTGTGCGACAAGCCGACGCCTGCCGCCATGGCGATCAGATCGCGGGAAAACAGCGAAAGCTCCATGCCCGGCTGTCCCTGGGTAACGCCATCGCACATGGCCGGAACGCCGCCCGCCACCTGCGCCACGCCACCGGCTTCATGGGCCGCCTGGCGGATCAGAGCCGGATAGGTTTCGAATGGCTGATGCGCCGACAGCATGTCGTTATAGGACGTGATGATCCCGAGATTGGGCACTTCGTCGCCCGAGAGCGCCACTTTCTCTGAGGGGGAACAGACGGCGAAGCCGTGAGCCAGGTTGCCGCAGCCAAGAACCGAACGGGTAACACGTTTGGACGCGGCCGAACGCACGCGGGCAAGATAGGGCTCGCGATAGGGCTTCGAGCGTTCAACGATGCGGGCGGTGATCGCGGCAATACGGCTGTCGGCGGACATGGCAATCCTGTTCCGGAGTGTTCGGCACTCCTGTGGTCTGCGTGGTTTCAGGTATCCGGGTCTTGGGTTCCCGGATTGCGGGCTTAAAGCGTGTCGCGCAAAAATGTGCAGCGGTTTTGCGATAGCGACATGCGTAAAATCAAAGGCCCAAAGCGCAGGAAGCGATCCTCAGAGATCGCGCCCCGCTTTAGGGTGCCCAGTAAATCTGAAGCGGGGAGGCGGCCCGGCGCAGTATCGCCCGGATCGGCATCTCCGCCTCGTCACCGGGCGCTTCAGCCTTGGCAAGAACGTCCTTCTTGGCCGCTCCCTCAATATGGAGCACCAGAAGTCGGGCATCCTGAAGGCTGGAGAATGTAAATGTCAGACGCGGCTCGCCGGCTCCTTCGGCTTCCATCGTCATCACACCGCGGGGTGTTGCCGGATCAAGTGCTTCCGCAAGGCGTGAACCACCCGGAAAGAACGAGGCCGTGTGTCCATCGCCGCCCATGCCGAGAATAGCGACATCGAAGGGACAGCCGAGTGTGGCGGTCTGTTTCACCGCGGCGGCCGCTGCTTCTTCAGCCGTCGCCGCCGGATAATAAAGCGGCTGGAAGCGCGCTGCGGCGGCAGCGTTGGTGAGCAGGTTGTCCTTGACGAGCTTCTCGTTCGAGCGGTCGCTGTCGGGTGCGACGAAGCGCTCGTCAATCAGGGTCACAGTGACCTTGGCCCAGTCGATGGCCTTGCCGGACAGCGCCTTGAAAAACGCCTTTGGCGTCGAGCCGCCGGAGACGGCGATGCACGCTTCTCCGCGCGTTGCAACAGCGGATGAAAGGGCTGCAGCCACTGCTTCCGCAAGGCCCTCAGCCAGATCAGCACCATTGTCGAATACATGCATCGCAGCCGTCATGGCTTTCGTCCTCAGATCACTTCGTGCCAGGTGCGGCCGTCTCGCTCGATGAGCGCGATAGCCTGGCTCGGTCCCCAGGTGCCGGCTGTGTAAGACTGGACCTGCTGGTTGACGGCTTCCCAGGACTTCAGGATCGGATCGACCCAGCGCCATGCGGCTTCGACTTCGTCGCGGCGCATGAACAGGGTCTGGTTGTTGCGCACCACGTCGAGCAGCAGGCGCTCATAGGCGTCGGCGCTGCGGGCATTGAAGGCCTCGGCAAAGGTCATGTCGAGCGAGACGTTGCGCAGGCGCATGCCGCCAGGGCCCGGGTCCTTGATCATCAGCGACTGCTTGACGCCTTCGTCCGGCTGCAGGCGGATGATCAACTGGTTGGCCTCGATGCGGCCTGCGGCCTCGTCGAAGATCGAATGCGGGATCGGCTTGAAGGTGATGACGATTTCCGACATACGGCCGGCCATGCGCTTGCCGGTGCGGATGTAGAAGGGAACACCGGCCCAACGCCAATTGTTGATTTCGGCCTTGATGGCAACGAAGGTCTCGGTGTTGGAGACGCCGCCTTCGAGCTCCTCGAGGTAGCCCTTGACTGCGCCACCTGCCGAAGCGCCAGCCTTGTACTGGCCACGCACCGTCATCTTCTCGACATTGCCCGGATTGATCGGCTTCAGCGCGCGCAGGACCTTCAGCTTTTCGTCGCGTACGGCTTCCGCGTTCATCGACGGTGGAACTTCCATGGCGACCAGGCAGAGAAGCTGCAGGATATGGTTCTGCACCATGTCGCGCAGGGCGCCTGCCTTGTCATAGTAGCCGGCACGGCTTTCAAGGCCGACCGACTCGGCAACGGTGATCTGGATGTGGTCGATGTAGGACGAGTTCCAAAGCGGCTCGTACAATGCGTTGGCAAAGCGCAGCGCCATCAGGTTCTGCACAGTTTCCTTGCCGAGATAATGGTCGATACGGAAGATCTGCTCTTCCTTGAAGACCTTGCCGATCGTGTCGTTGAGTTCCAGCGCCGAGGCAAGGTCGCGGCCGATCGGCTTTTCGACGACGATGCGCGTCGTCTTGGTGATCAGCTTGTGGTCGCGGATCTTTTCCGAGATGTCGCCGAAGATTGCGGGTGCTACCGCAAGATAGAAAGCGCGGACGCGGTCCTTGCCTTCATCGAGAAGCGCCTTCAGCTGATCCCAGCCACCATCGGATTTGGCATCAACCGGCACGTAGAACAGGCGGTCGGTGAAGATCTTGACCTGCGCCTCGTCATACTCGCCAGCCTTCAGGTGCTCCTTGAGGGCATCGGCGGCAAATTTGCGGTATTCTTCATGGCTGAGCACGCTGCGCGAAGCACCGATGATGCGCGTCGGATCGCTCAGCTGGCCATCCAGCTGACGATGATAAAGGGCCGGAAGCAACTTGCGTTCGGCAAGGTCGCCGGTGCCTCCGAAAACCACATAGTCAAAGGGTTCCACAGGAATGATCTGGCTGCTCATGGGAAATCTCGATCTCGTTCTGGTCTGAGGAGTGTATAATCTAATCGATTTAAAAGCGCTAGGGTGCAACGCAACAAAATGCGTTTCACCGCGCTTTCATCGTCGCGTTATCAGAATTTATCGCGCAAGGCATACCAGCTGAGTGCGACGAACAAAAGCACGGAGCGGAACCGTGTGCCGCCGGGAAATGCCGGAATGTTCAGCTCCCGGAACAGGTCGAGGTCCGAGCGGTTGCCGGTCACCATGTCGGAATAGAGCTTGCCGCAATAGTTTGACAGCATGACGCCATGGCCGGAATAGCCGCCGATCGAGGTCACGCCGGGCATAACTTCACGCACGAAAGGTTGGCGCGGCAGGGTGATGCCGACCGAACCGCCCCAGGCATGGGTCATTTCCACATTGCCCAGCGACGGGTAGATTTCGCTGATCTGGCGGCGGATATGCTCGGAAATCTCACGGGGATTGTCGGCCGTATAGGCCTCGCGGCCCCCGAACAGCAGCCGTCCGTCCTTCGATTTACGAAAATAACGCACGACGAAGCGCGAATCGGCAACCGCCTCGCCACCCGGCAGCACATCGGGAAAATCGCTGAGAACCTTGGTGGCGCCGATGAACGAGCGGATCGGCATGACATGCCGCGCGGTCACGGGTTCCAGATTGCCGATATAGCCATTGCAGGCAATCAAAGCGCGATCGGCGCGGATGGTGCCCTTGTCCGTCTCGATGGTGACACGGCCGCCGGCCTGGTTGATCTTCAGTGCCTTGGTCTGCTCATGCAGCGAAGCGCCGGCGGAAGCAGCCTGCCTTGCCAGACCCACCAGCAGTTTCATCGGCTGGATATGGCCGGTGCCGGTATCGCGGATGCCGAACAGGTAACGTTGCGAGCCGAGCCGCGCTACGGTTTCGTCGCGGCCCATAAAACTCTGATGCGGATAGCCATAACGCGTTGCGGCGATCTCGACGCTGTTGCGATAGTCCTTCTCCGAACGGGGCTTGTGGCAGACGTTCATCTGCCCCTCGACATATTCGATGTCGATGCCATGCGCGGATGCAAAGTCGAGTAGATGTTTCTTCGCGTCTTCGGCGAGATCAAACAGCGCCTTGGACCGCTCGAAACCGAGCGTGCCTTCCATCTCTTCCGGGGACCAGCGTTGGCCGGTACCAAGCTGGCCGCCATTGCGGCCGGAGGCGCCATCGCCAAAACGATAGGCATCGATCAGCGTGACGCGAACGCCTTTTTTAGCGAGATTGTAAGCCGCCTGCAGTCCGGTGAAGCCGCCACCAACGATGGCGACATCGGTTTCCACCGAGCCGGAGAGGGCCGGATATTCCGGCCGCTCGGCGACGTTGGACTCATACCAGGAAATCCCCGGTGAGATCGGGCTTTGCCAGGGCATGGCTGTGCCTTTCATATCAGACATTGAGGAGCAGGAATTCGCGCTCCCAAGGGCTGATCACCTGCATGAAGGTTTCGAACTCGCCCCGCTTCACCCCGCCATAGATGGCGATGAATTCCGGGCTGAAGATCTCGGCGAAGGCCGGCTCTGCCTCAAGCAGCGATACCGCTTCCAGCAGGCCTCTGGGCAGGTCAACCGTCCCTTTGTCTGCCGAAGCATCTGCCGGTGCCGAGGGCTCTAGTCCCTGAACAATGCCGAGGTAGCCGCAGCCAAGCGAAGCCGCGAGCGCCAGATAGGGATTGGCATCCGAGCTTGGCAGGCGGTTTTCGACGCGCCGGGCGACAGGTTCGGAAACGGGAATGCGAAACGCCGTCGTCCGGTTGTCATAACCCCAGGCATTGTTGACCGGAGCCGACATGTCCGGCGTCAGCCGCCGGTACGAGTTCACATAGGGGGCCATCATCGACAGCGCCTTCGGGACAAATTTCTGCATGCCGCCGATGAAGGAGAAAAACTCCTTGGACGGCGAGCCATCGGCGTTGGAAAACAGGTTGCGGCCCGTGTTCACTTCGATGACGGACTGGTGGATGTGCATGGCGGACCCGGCTTGCGCCTGCATCGGCTTGGCCATGAAGGTGGCGTAGATGCCGTGCTTCAACGCCGCTTCGCGAATGGTCCGCTTGAACATGAAGACCTGGTCGGCAAGCTCGATCGGATCCCCATGGCGAAGGTTGATCTCCAACTGCGCCGGACCCTCTTCATGGATCAGCGTATCGATCTCGAGGCCCTGTTTTTCCGAGAAATGGTAGATGTCGTCGATCAGTTCGTCGAATTCGTTGACGCCGGCGATCGAATAACCCTGTCCGCCCTGGATGGCGCGTCCGGAGCGGCCCTTCGGCGGATGCAGCGGATAATCCGGGTCCTCGTTCTTGGCGACCAGATAAAATTCGATTTCCGGTGCGACCACCGGCTTCCAGCCGCGCTGATGATAGAGGTCGAGCACGTGCTTCAGGACGTTGCGCGGTGTGTATGGAACTTTTTCGCCCTGCGAACCCGCAATGTCGCAGATCACCTGCGCCGTCGGGTCGGTTTCCCAGGGGACGACCGAAAGGGTAGAAAGGTCGGGCACCAGCTTGATGTCGCTGTCCCGGCTGTCGTAGCGGAAATTGCCCGTTTCCTCGGGATATTCGCCCGAAATCGTATGGCGATAGATCGCCGACGGAAGGGCAAGGGATGTGTTGGAGGTGAATTTCGAAGACGGCATCATCTTGCCGCGCGGAACGCCGGCGATATCGGGCGTGATGCATTCGATATCTTCGATGCCGCGGATTTTCAGCCAGTCGGCGGCTTCCTTCCAGGTTTTCACTCCACGTGGAGCTTGCAGTGCGGCGGGTATTTTCGAGCTCTTGACAGTCCTTGCAGTTGGTTGGGCAGCATTTCTTCTGACGGGCATAAATCACCGGTTTTGGGTTCGGATGGGGCATCATAGCCACAGTTTGGCAATTGGCTAGGGTGAAAACCGGGACTTTTATCGGCTTGCAGGCTGTATTCGTGCGGATTGCAGCAACGGTGATTGACTTTGGTAGCCGTGCCTTCGAAAGAAAACTGAAATGGGAATGGATGTCTTGGCCGAACAGTTTGACGTGGTGATAATCGGGGCAGGGGCGGCCGGCATGATGGCGGCGATCGAGGCGGGCAAGCGCGGCCGCCGCGTCATTGTGCTCGACCATGCCAAGGCGCCGGGCGAGAAGATCCGCATCTCCGGCGGCGGCCGCTGCAACTTCACCAATATCCATGCGAGCCCGAAAAACTTCCTCTCGGCTAACCCGCATTTCTGCAAGTCTGCTCTGGCACGTTACACGCCGCACGATTTCATCGCCCTGGTCGATCGCTATCAGATCGCCTGGCATGAAAAGACGCTTGGCCAGCTGTTTTGCGACGATACCGCCAAGGACATCATCCGCATGCTGCTGACGGAGATGAAGGAGGTTCGAGCGGTGCTGCGGTTGGGCGCAGAGATTCGGACAGTCGACAAGACCGTTTCAGGCTTCCGGATCGTGACGGCCGATGGGGCGATCGATTGCTCCTCGCTGATCGTTGCCAGCGGCGGCAAGTCTATCCCTAAAATGGGCGCGACGGGTTTTGCCTATAGGATTGCCGAGCAATTCGGCCTGCCACTGGTGGAGACGCGTCCGGGGCTGGTGCCGCTGACGCTCGACCCCGTCCAACTTGAAAGCTTGAGTGCGCTTGCCGGTGTTGCCGTCGATGCACAGGCGCGCTGCGGCAAGACGATGTTCGAGGAAGCTCTGCTGATCACCCATCGGGGCTTGAGCGGACCTGCCATCCTGCAGATCTCCTCCTACTGGCGCGAGGGTGGTGATATCAGCCTCAACCTTCTGCCGCATGTCGATATCGCTGCTGTGCTGAAGGCGGCGCGCAAGGAAAATGGCCGCCAGGCGCTGCAGACGGCGCTTGCCGAACCTCTGCCGAAAAGGCTGGCGCAGTTCTTTACCGAGGCCGCCGGACTGAACAACCGGCCGCTGGCCGACCTCTCCGACAAGGCGATCGACGCCTTCTGCCTGACGATCAAGGACTGGGCGATCACACCGGCGGGCTCCGAAGGTTATCGCACGGCCGAAGTGACGCTGGGCGGTGTTGACACAAGAGCACTGGATTCCCGCACCATGCAGGCGCGTGACGTGCCCGGGCTCTATTTCATCGGTGAATGCGTCGATGTCACCGGCTGGCTCGGCGGCTATAATTTCCAGTGGGCCTGGGCATCGGGCTTCTCGGCGGGGCAGGCGGCATGACTGGACAAAGCGCAGCGTGCTTCAGCCATTGTTAAGACATCTGGCGGAACCTGCTTGAAACGCTGGCTCCACGGCTTTGCAGCGTGGCAAGGATGCAGTTTTCAGGAATTGTTGCAGAAACGTGACATTTTTGCTCTTTCGTGAGCTGCTGCAACAGGAAGTGGGCTGGCGGTCCGGATCATCCGGGTCTATTGTTGCTTAGGTCGAAAGGAAATGATGCCATGAATCAATCACGCAGCCGTTCCACAGCCCGCGCTATCGCCATTGCGAAAGCGGATGAGAGCAACGCGCGAAAGTCCCTGCTGATCCGAGCCTCCGTGATCGCCGTTTGCGCACTTGCCGCAATCGCCGCGCTTCCTTCCTTCTGGTCCTTCTGAACCAATCGATACCCAGCGTTTCGGCTGTGATGTCGATTTTCGTTGCGCCAATGTGCGGCCGCGTATTGCGCGTCTGCCCTTAAAGCGGCGCCTGTTCCCTTTATTTGATGCGGCTGAAACGATTTAAGTCGTACTTATTCAAATATTAATCGTTGCCATTGAAGACTGTGCCGCAACGGAGTCTGCCGTGATTTTGCCTTGGGGGAAGAGGCGGGTCATGCAATGAATGCCTGGCAGGCTAGGCGGCGATGCGCCGCATGATTTTTCAGTTAAATCACCAGCTTGTTGGCACACCGGGGAAGCCTGTCAGGGCTCGAGGAGGGCGGATCAGGCTGCGAGCCAAGGTGCGTTCATGTTCATCGACAAGATTCTTGCCCGCTTCAAAATCCAGACCAAGGTGCTGTTGTTCATTCTGCCCTTTGTCGTCAGCATTTGTGCCGTCGGCATTACCGGGCTCTACGCCTCCGGCCTGCTCCAGGGCCGGATGGAGATTTCCAACAGCGTCCTGCAGTCGCTCAGCGGCTTCAAGGATGTTTATGCCGGCATGAATGCCTTCCTGAAGAACACCACCGAAGATTCACGCCAGGCCGTGCTTGAGAAGATTACGACCCAACGCGCGGTTCTTGAAGAAACGCTGAAGCAGGTCGAAGACGAGGAAGGCCGCAGCCAGCTCCAGCACGCCTTGAGCGGTAGCACGAGCATAGGCGGCCGGGTCGATGGCCTGTGGAAACTCTACGAACAGGAAGTGGCTCTGCGTCAGTCCATAACTGGAAGTCTTCGCCTGCTGCTCGCTGCGCAGATGAAAATCCTCGATGAAGCAACGACCATGGAGCAGGGCGTCCGCCAGGACGAAGAGGCGGCAAAGTCGCTGCTGCGCGAGGCAGAACGCCTGACCTCGTCCAGCGAGACACTCGCTGCTTTCAACACGAGTTTTGCCAAGGCTGCCACTGCCGAAGACAAGATCAAGGTCGCGGCCGATTCCTATGGTGCGATGACTAAGGTTCTGCGCAAGATCAGCTCCGGGCTGCCGCAAAGCCAGAAGGCCGTTTCGGAAACCTTCAAGACAACCATAGGCGAGATCAAGACACTGCTGGACAGTGGCGACAAGTCCGACGAAACCGCAGCTGCGATCGGCAGGCTGATGGCCCGCTTCCGCCAGACGAGCATCCAGCTGAATGGCGCCGCGACCTTGAAAATGCGTGACGCAACAGCGACGTTCGGTAGGTTGGACGCAGCGCTCGTCAAGGCAAACGTTGTTCTTTCCGGCACCCGTTCGATCGTCAACTCGGTCTACTCGATCCGCATCGCAGCCGCGAGCTTTCTGGAAAAGACAGATGCCGACGGTAAAGAGCGGTTGATGCGCGAATTCAGCCTGATGAACCAGGAAATCCAGAGCCTGGCCCAGTCGGCTGGAGATCTGCCGTTCTTCAACAATCTCATCAAGGCCGTGAAGCCGGTGACGGAAAAAATGCAGGGCGACAGCGCCGCGCTCGTCGACAGCAGCGCCGCCCGCCAGGCGGAATTCACCGCTGCAGCGGCCGAGATCGATGATATCTGGGGCCAGCTGACAGCGTTTGCGGAAGGCCAGAAGACCACAGCGTCGGTCGAGCGCGACAAGGCCAACCAGGTTTCGGTTTTTGCAACCGTCGTGGGTATCCTGATCGCGCTTCTTGCCGGCGGCGCGCTGGTGCTGACGCTGAAAGGCCCGATCGGCCAGATCACCGCCGCCATGCGCCGCCTGGCCGACGGCGCGCTCGATACCTCGATCGACGGCGGTGCCCGCCGTGACGAAATCGGCGACATGGCGCGGGCGCTCGGCGTCTTCAAGGAGAATGCCCTGTCCAAGGTGCGTATCGAAGCCGAAAGCGAAGAACAGCGCGCGCAGGCTGATGCCGAACGCACCCGCAACGACACGGAAAAGCGGGCTCTCGACAGCCAGATCGATTTTGCCGTCAGCCAGCTCGCTGCCGGTCTCGGCCGCCTGGCGCAGGGCGATCTGTCACAGCAGATCGAAACGCCGTTCACCGGCCGCCTCGAGCAGTTGCGCATGGACTTCAACGGTTCGCTGATCCGCCTGCAGGACACCCTTCTGCAGATCCGCAACAATGCGCTGTCGATCCAGCGCAGTGGCAACGATATGCACGCGTCAGCGGATTCCCTGTCGAAGCGCACCGAGGCGCAGGCCGCGTCGCTGGAAGAAACGGCGGCCGCCGTCGACCAGATCACCGTCACGGTCCGCTCGTCGGCCGAACGGGCGCACGAGGCCAATATCGCGGTGACGCATACCAAGAAGAGCGCCGATAGCTCCGCAGTCGTCGTCAGCAAAGCGATTGCTGCCATGGGCCGGATCGAGGATGCCTCGCACCAGATCGAGCAGATCATCGATGTGATCGACGAGATCGCCTTCCAGACAAACCTTCTGGCGCTCAATGCCGGTATCGAGGCGGCACGCGCCGGAGATGCAGGCAAGGGGTTTGCCGTAGTTGCGCAAGAAGTCCGCGAGCTTGCCCAGCGCTCGGCAAGCGCTGCCCGCGAAATCAAGGGCCTGATCAACAAGTCGGCCAACGAGGTGAATTCCGGATCGCAACTGGTGCAGGAAACCGGTGCGGTTCTGGCGTCAATCAGCCAGCAGATCGTCTCGGTCAGCAGTCATGTCGAAATGATTGCCACCGCCAGCCGCGATCAGGCCGCCGCCCTGCACGAGGTCAATGGCTCGGTCAACCAGATGGACCAGATGACCCAGCAGAACGCGACGATGGTCGATCAGGCGACCACTGCCAGCCGCGAACTCGCTAATCAGGCCGATACGCTGATGATGCTGGTCGAGCAGTTCCGCTTGGAGCCTTTCAGTACGGGTCATCAGATCGGTCGGGCGGCCTGATCAAACGGACAAGTGAACGAGGAAAGCCCGGCGTTTAATCGTCGGGCTTTCTGTTTACTGCCTTAACGCACCCAGCGCAGGCAAAGCAGGCGCAACGCGCTGGACATCCTGTTGGGCAGGCGGTTCCGGTTGATCACTTCCTGGAATTCGTGCTGTTTGCGCCCATCTTTCGCCAGCATATCCGCCAACAAAACTACTCCCATCATCTCCGGCATTTACAGGTCTCCTTCGGCAATAGAAAGCCGTTGCCGGACGGGGTGTCCCGCAGCCAACTTTCTTCAATCTGGGTGGGAAGGCGGTTCAGCCGCACTCCGTTTACGCCTCGAACCTATGCTTCAAAAATCAGTTTATAAACGCAAGAAAACGGAGTATGTTTTTCAATTATGAAAGACATAAATTGGGATGCATATCAGATATTTCTGTCTGTCGCGCGCCATGGCGGCTTGACCGGCGCTGCTCAGGCCAATGGTTTGAGCCCGGCGACGGTCGGGCGGCGCGTGCTTGATCTCGAACAGGGAATTGGGCGGCAGCTTTTTGTTCGCAGCCAGACCGGTTACCGGCTGACAGGTGACGGTCAGGCTCTTTTCGAACAGCTGCAGGCGATGGATGCCGTTGTGCGCAAGGTCGATGGCTGGCGACGGGAGGCGCATGGCGCGTCGGTGGTGCGGCTGATGGCGGGCACCTGGGTGACGTGGCTGGTCTGCGAAAACATCCAGGCCATCTGGAGCGAGCGGGATAGCTTCCGGCTCGACATGTCCGTTTCCGAGCGCCGCGCGACGCTGGCCCACCGCGAAAGCGATGTGGGCGTGCGCGCGGTAGCGCCGGAAGAGCCAAATCTGGCGAGCCGCCATACCGGCGATGTCGCCTATGCCGCCTACCGCCAGCGCAATGCGCCGGACGGGCTTTCATCGGCCTGGCTTGCCGTATCCGAAGAGGATGCCATCTCGCCTTATCTGCGCTGGCCGCATGAGCGGGCGGCAAGCTCGATTGCCGTCATCGTCAGTCGGCCACGCTCGCTGCTCGACCTTGCAAAATCAGGGGCGGGGCAGGCGGTGCTACCGTGTTTTGTCGGCGATCTCGATCCCGGCCTGGAGCGGGCAGGCGAAGAGCTAAAGCAGTTGCGTCACGGCCAATGGATCGTCACCAACAGCGAAGACCGCCACCGCCGCGAAATCCGCACAGTCTCCGAGCGGCTGTTCCGGCTGGTGAAAAGCCATGCCGATCTCTTCTCCGGAAAGCGGCCAAGCCGAAGCCTGTAGGACTGCATAAAAACGCAAAATCCCGGCGGAAAAAGTCCCGCCAGGATTTTTTGGGACAGATGATCATGCCTCAGCCGCGTCCCTGGGTGACGATAACGGGGATCAGCAGATCACCCCAGTTGCCTTCGCCACCATGATGACGGGCGGAGCGGACGAGTTCGACGGAAACGCCGGCATCCACGGCCTTCATGACAGCCTGGTTGAGCCTGTGCAGGTCGTTGGCGACCATGCGGATCATTGCCTGCTGTTCCGGTGTCATGGCCGAGGACTGTTCCTCCGCCCGTTCCTTGACATGTGTCTTGATAGTGGCCTGGACTGTCATCGCATTTCTCCTCTTATGTGGGGTTCTTGAAGGGACGTTTTGGTTGCCCTCCCCACCTCCAGAATGGCGGGGAGGGGAGTTCCTCTATTCCGCCGCCGGGCGGAATTGCTCGTGTTCCGTCGATTCATGCATGGCTGTGGTCGAGGACTTGCCGCCGGTAATGGCCATCGAGACGGCATCGAAATAGCCAGTGCCGACTTCGCGCTGATGCTTGGTCGCGGTGTAGCCGTTGACCTCGGCGGCGAACTCCGCCTCCTGCAGCTCGGAATAGGCAGCCATCTGCCGGTCCTTGTAACCACGTGCCAGTTCGAACATGCCAAAATTCAGCTGGTGGAAGCCGGCCAGCGTAATGAATTGGAACTTGTAGCCCATGGCGCCGAGCTCGCGCTGGAACTTGGCGATCGTCGCGTCGTCGAGGTTTTTCTTCCAGTTGAACGACGGCGAGCAATTGTAGGCGAGCTTCTTGCCCGGGTGCACCTTATGCACCGCCTCGGCAAACTTGCGGGCCTGTTCAAGATCCGGCTTGCCGGTCTCCATCCAGATCAGGTCGCAATAGGGTGCATAGGCAATGGCGCGGGCAATGCAGGGCTCGATACCATTCTTGACCTGATAGAAGCCTTCCGTCGTGCGCCCGGCATCGTAATCGACGAAGGGCTGGTCGCGCTCGTCGATATCGGAGGTCAGAAGCTTGGCCGCTTCCGCGTCGGTGCGGGCGATGACCAGCGTCGGCGTGCCCATGACGTCGGCGGCCAGCCGTGCGGCATTGAGATTGCGGATATGGGCTGCGGTCGGGATCAGGACCTTGCCGCCGAGATGGCCGCATTTCTTTTCCGATGCCAGCTGGTCCTCATAGTGAACGCCTGCAGCGCCCGCCTCAATGAAGGCTTTCATGATCTCGAAGGCGTTGAGCGGCCCGCCAAAGCCGGCCTCGGCATCGGCAACGATCGGTGCAAACCAGGTATCGACGGACAGGCCGCTGCCTTCTGCAGTCTCGATCTGGTCGGCGCGCTGCAGCGTCCTGTTGATACGCTTGGCCAGCTCCGGTGCCGCATTGGCCGGATAGAGCGACTGGTCGGGATACATCGATGATGCGGTATTGCTGTCGGCGGCAACCTGCCAGCCGGAAAGGTAAATCGCCTTCAGACCGGCGCGAACCTGCTGCATGGCCTGGTTGCCCGTCATCGCGCCCAACGCATTGACGAAATCTTCCTGATGGATCAGCTGCCATAGGCGGTTGGCGCCCATTTCGGCCAGTGTATGGCGGATCTGGACAGAGCCGCGCAGTCGCTTGACGTCTTCGGCGGTGTAGGGGCGGTCCAGCCCGTCGAAGCGGCCCTGCGGTGCGCCGGGAACGAGATTGTAAAAATCAGTCATAGCTTTCCTCCTGCAAACTTCAGAGTGTCATTCGACTTTGGTTGAATGATCGTCCGATCCACGAATTTGATGTGACGAGTTTTACAGTGCGCCGCACAAAACGGCGAGAACAAAAGGATTGTCACGGCATTGAAAAGGGTTATCATGTCTTGCCTTTTACAAAAGGCGTTTGTCATTTTGTAAATGATGTAAAGATTTCGAATCCCCGCGATTTTGTAAAAGGCGTGACAAATGGCTGAAAACAAGATTTTTGCCGGTGCCCGCGTGCGGCGCATCCGCAATGGTTTGTCGCTGACGCAAACGGCGATGGCCGAGGCGCTCGGCATTTCGCCGTCCTATCTCAACCTGATCGAGCGCAATCAGCGGCCGTTGACGGTGCAACTGCTGTTGAAACTCTCTTCAGTGTACAAGGTCGATCTTGACGAGTTGCAGGGCGAGGCAACAAGCAGCGTCACACAATTGCGTGAAGTCTTCGCCGATCCGCTGCTTTCGGGCGAGCTGCCGGGCGATCAGGAACTGATCGAGGTGGTGGAGGCCGCGCCCAACGCTGCGATGGGCATGCTCAAGCTCTATCGTGCTTACCGCGAGCAATCGCTGCGGCTGAAGGATTTGAGTACACTGCTGTCCGATCAAGGGCATATGGCGGCACTGTCGGATGCCCGCCTGCCGATGGACGAGGTTCGCGACATCTTCGAAAACCGTCCGCATTATTTTGCCGGGATCGACGAAGCCGCCGAAGCTTTTCATGCGCAGCTTTCCCCCGGCGACGATCTTGCCAGCGCGTTGAAGAGCTGGCTGCGCAAGGAGCATGGTCTGACGGTCCGCACGCTACCGGTGCATGTCATGCCGGATTTGCGTCGCCGCTTCGATCGCCATTCCATGCGGCTGTTCCTGTCCGAGCGGCTGTCGGCACAGGACCAGCTGCGGGAAATCGCCATGGAGGCCGCGCAGATCGCTTTTCCGGAGGCGATCGCCGCCGATCTCCAGCAACTGGCATTTTCGACCGGCGAGGCGCGCCGTATCGGCCGCTTTGAGCTTGCCCGCTATGCCGCGCATGCGATCGTGATGCCCTATGGCGGGTTTCTCGCCGCAGCACTGCGGGCGAAATACGATATCGATGTCCTCAGCGCCCGGTTCCAGGTGTCGTTCGAACAAGTGGCAAATCGGTTGGTGACGCTGCAGCGGCCCGGTGCTGCGGGCGTGCCATTCTTTCTGATGGAGATCGATCATGCCGGGAACCGGCTGCGCAAGGCCGGTGCATCCGGTTTTCCGCAGGCCCGCTTTGGTGGGGGCTGTCCCAAGCTCAATGTCCACACGGCATTTGCGCAAGCCGGGCAGGTTCTGGCTGACCGGGTGGAGATCTTCGGAGGCGGGGAATTTGTCACGATCGCAAGCACTGTCGACGGGCCGCGGGCGAATTTCCAGGAGCGGGTTCGCCGCACGGCGATCCTGATCGGCTATGATGCGGTCCACACCGCCGAAACCGTGTATGGCGGCGTACCGCTTGCGGCCGTTGCCGGTGGCACCGCCTGCCGTCTCTGCGAGCGGCAGGGCTGTCTTGCCCGGGCCGAGCCGCCGGTCACCCGGCCACTCGGGCTCGATGAAATGGTGACGGGTTTGAGCGCCTTCGATTTCCAGTAATCAGTAGCTGACGGGATGATGCGCGGGCAGCAGCGGCGCATCCGGCGCAAAGCACTCTGCCGGCAGGCCCGTCGTATAGCCGCGGGTGATATGCGCCTTGGCGGCATAGGCAGGATTCTTCATCAGCACCGCATGCAGTTCCGGCAGGTTGTAATAGGGCACGCCGGGATAAAGATGGTGTTCCAGATGGTAATTGATGTTGTGGGGCGCAAAGAACAGTTTTTCCCAGACGTAGGGATACACCGTGCGCGAGCTGCCCAGTTCGTCGGAATAATCCATGCTGCCGAAATGTTCGGCGACGCTGCGGACATAGAGGAACAGGCAGAAGAAGGTGAGGAATGGCACAAGCCAATACAGCAGGAAGTCCGTCCAGAGCCCGAAGACCGAGAAGATCACGGCGGCGGAGGCATAGAATCCGATGCGTAGCAGCTTGTAGGTCCGGGTCGATCGGTCATGCTTGGCGATGCGCTTGGCCATATGCAGGATATCGCGAACCGAATTCACTGCGACGAGATAGCCGAGCAACTGCACCACGCCGCGCCAGACTTTCTGCGGGAAGGTGAACTGTGCCATGCCGAGCTTGGCAGCCCAGTCCGGATCGTCATCGGTATTGGTGTGCTGGTGATGGGCAAGATGGTTCATCCGGTAGCCGTCGACGGTCGCCATGATCGGCCACGCGAGCAGCAGGTCGCTCATCCAGTCGCTGACTTTGCGGTTCTTGATGATGCGGTAATGGGCTGCCTCGTGCATCAGGCAGCCGAAGGCGTGCATGCGGCCGGCGATGACGAGCACAGCCGCGATATAGGCGAGCGGATGCTGGATATATTTGCTGAAGGCAATGGCGGCTGCAATCAGCGCCCAGTCGAAACCGATGGCGAGAAGCGTCCTGCGGGATTGCAGCACCGACAGCCGCTTCAATTCCCGTGGATCGATCCGCTGCGACTTCACACTCATGATGGTCAACTCCGAACGCACAACCTTTGCGGCGCAAAATCGCATTCCAGGCATGGTTAAGCAATCGTAAACGCCGCGGTTCGAGGTCGATCTGAGCTTATGGTTAATCTGCGTGCGCCGTCCGGCCATCCCGGTCGCAGGCCTGTCATGCCGCACTGAAAAGATTCGGCTTTTGCCAGTGAGCGCTAAAATTTGCGCTGCCGCTGGATGGTTCGCGTGGGACCAGTAAAAGCGCTTGTGGTTGTTGGAAAACATGCCTACCTTCCAAGCGCGCATACGGAGGGGCAGACAGGCAGGCGACGGCAGCATGCCTAGACTGACCCGATAAAACCAAGGGGAATTCCATGTCGCGTACGATTGCCACCGCCTTTGCCGCGTTGATCCTCGCAGGGTCCGCAACGATTGCCACCGCGCAGGAGCGCGTGGTCAATGTCTACAACTGGTCCGATTATATCGATGCCAGCATTCTCGAAGATTTCACCAAGGAAACCGGCATCAAGGTCGTCTACGACGTCTTCGATAGCAACGAGATCCTCGAAACCAAGCTACTTGCCGGTGGCACCGGCTATGACGTCGTTGTGCCGACGGCAAGCTTCCTGCAGCGCCAGATCGCAGCCGGTGTCTTCCAGAAGCTCGACAAGTCGAAGCTGCCGAACCTGTCCAACATGTGGGACGTGATTTCCGAACGTATCCAGAAATACGACCCCGGTAATGAATATGCCGTCGACTACATGTGGGGTACGACCGGCATCGGCTACAATGTCGAGAAGGTGAAGCAGATCCTCGGTACCGACGAGGCGCCGACCTGGGATGTGATCTTCAAGCCGGAAGTGGCTGCAAAGTTCAAGGATTGCGGTATCCACATCCTCGATTCGGCCTCGGACGTGCTACCGTCGGCGCTCGCCTATCTCGGTCTCGATCCCGATAGCCGCGCCCCGGACGATCTGAAGAAGGCGGAAGAGCTTCTGACGTCCATTCGTCCCTACGTTCGCAAGTTCCATTCGTCGGAATATATCAATGCGCTGGCCAACGGCGATATCTGCCTGGCCGTCGGCTATTCGGGCGACGTCTTCCAGGCCCGCGATCGCGCTGCCGAAGCCAAGGCCGGCGTAACGGTCAACTATGTCATCCCGCCGACCGGCGCGCAGATGTGGTTCGACGTCATGGCCATTCCGGCCGATGCGCCGCATGTCGCCGAAGCGCACGAATTCCTCAACTACATGATGAAGCCGGAAGTGGTCGCCAAGGCCTCGAACGTGGTGTTCTACGCCAACGGCAACAAGGCATCGCAGCAGTTCGTCGACAAGGAAGTGCTTGACGACACCGCGATCTATCCGACGCCGGAGGTGCTTGCCAAGCTCTTCACGGTCACGCCCTATGACGCCAAATCGCAGCGTCTGGTGACGCGGCTCTGGACCAAGGTGGTCACCGGCCAGTAAGTCGAAAAAAATTGCCCGGACCTGAAAATCCGGGCAATTTTCTTTTATGGCGCTGGGCAAGGCGCCGTTTGTGCATGTCATTTGGGGATAGATGATGAAGTCACTTGGCAGTATCCGGCGCTCCTTTGCTCCCTGGGCCGATCCGAAATCCGTACCGTTCATCGCCGTCAAGAACGTCACCAAGAGGTTTGGGGATTTCGTTGCCGTCGATGATCTGTCGCTCAACATCTATCCGCGCGAATTCTTCGCTCTGCTCGGCGCGTCCGGCTGCGGCAAGTCCACGCTGCTGCGCATGCTGGCCGGCTTCGAGCAGCCGACGTCGGGTGAAATCATCCTTGATGGACAGAGCCTTGCCGGTATCCCGCCCTACAAGCGGCCGGTCAACATGATGTTCCAGTCCTACGCGCTGTTTCCGCATATGACGGTCGAAAACAACATCGCCTTCGGCCTCAAGCAGGACGGCATGCCGAAGGCCGATATCGCCGCCCGCGTCGATCAGATGCTGAAACTGGTGAAGCTCGACAAGTTTGCCAAGCGCAAGCCACATCAGCTTTCCGGCGGCCAACGTCAGCGTGTGGCACTTGCCCGGTCGCTGGCCAAGCGTCCGAAGGTGCTGCTGCTCGATGAGCCGTTGGGCGCGCTCGACAAGAAGCTGCGCGAGGAAACCCAGTTCGAACTGATGGACCTGCAGCAGGAACTTGGCCTGACCTTCGTCGTTGTGACCCACGACCAGGAAGAGGCAATGACCATGGCCGACCGCATCGCGGTCATGGCGCATGGCAAGGTCGTGCAGGTGGCCACCCCACCGGAAATCTACGAAGCGCCCAATTCGCGTTTCGTCGCCGATTTCATCGGTGACGTGAATATTTTCGACGGCACGGTCTCATCCGCCGGCAATGGTACCGTCGAGATCGCCACCCAAAGCGGTTTTACCGTCCGCGTCGCCTCCGCCGAACTACCCGCAGTCGGCGCCAATGCCGGCTTTGCCGTGCGCCCGGAGAAGATCCGCGTCGGCCGCGATCGTCCCGCCTGCGCCCCGCTCAATGCCGCCCAGGGTGAAATCTGGGATATCGGCTATCTCGGTGACATGACGGTTTTCCATGTCAAGTTGAAGGACGGCAAGGTCATCAAGGCATCCTCGCTGAACGCTGTTCGCGCGGTCGAGGATCCGATCGGCTATGACCAGGAGGTCTGGATTTCGTTCGATGAAAATGCCGGCGTCGTGCTGAAGGATTAAGGCCATGGCAAAACTCGGATCGGCCCTGTTCAACCGGCTGGTGATCATCATCCCGTATGCCTGGTTGCTGTTTTTCTTCCTCATTCCGTTCTTCATCGTCATCCGCATTTCGCTGTCGGAAACCGCCGTCGCGATGCCGCCCTATTTGCCGGTGTTCGACCTCGCCTCCGGTTTTGGCGGGATCATCGACAATATCAAACAGTTCTCGATCGATAACTACATCTGGCTGACCGAGGACGCGCTCTATGCCAAGGCCTATATCTCCAGTCTCTGGATCGCCGGGGTCTCGACATTCCTGACGCTGCTGATTGCCTATCCGGTGGCTTACGGCATGGCGCAGGCACCCAACACGATCCGCCCGACGCTGCTGATGCTGGTGATCCTGCCGTTCTGGACGAGCTTCCTGATCCGCGTCTACGCCTGGATCGCCATCCTGAAGCCGGAAGGGTTGCTCAACCAGCTGCTCCTGACGCTCGGGGTGATCGATCAGCCGCTGATCATCCTCAACACCAACTGGGCGATCTATATCGGTATCGTTTATTCCTACCTGCCGTTCATGGTGCTGCCGATCTATTCGTCGCTGGAAAAGATGGATCACAGCCTGACCGAGGCCGCCCAGGATCTCGGCTGCACACCGATCCGGGCGTTCTGGCGCGTCACGTTTCCGCTGTCGCTGCCCGGCGTTGTCGCCGGCTGCATGCTGGTCTTCATTCCGGCCGTTGGCGAATTCGTTATCCCGGATCTGCTCGGCGGCTCCGAAACGCTGATGATCGGCAAGACCTTGTGGAACGAGTTTAACGCCAACCGCGACTGGCCGGTTTCGGCGGCGGTGGCGACCATTCTACTGCTCATCCTGGTGGTGCCGATCATGTTCTTCCAACACGCGCAATCCAAAGCCGACGCGGAGGGGAGATAGTCATGCAGCGCTGGTCCCGTTTCAATATCGCCTCGATCGTTCTCGGCTTCGCCTTTCTGTACCTGCCGATCGTGTTGCTGGTGGTTTTTTCCTTCAACGAGTCCAAGCTTGTCACCGTCTGGGCGGGCTTCTCGACCAAATGGTATGTACAGCTGTTCCACAATCAGGCGCTTCTCGATGCCGCCTGGGTCACCATCCGCGTTGGCCTGATTTCGGCAACGGTCGCCACGGTGCTCGGCACGCTGGCGGCACTTGCCATGACGCGCTACACGCGGTTTCGCGGCCGCATGCTGTTTTCAGGCATGATCTACGCGCCGCTGGTCATGCCGGAGGTCATCACCGGCCTGTCGATGCTGTTGTTGTTCGTAGCCATCGGTTTCGATCGGGGCTTCTGGACGCTGACTTTGGCGCATATCACCTTCACCATGTGCTTCGTCGCCGTCGTCGTGCAGTCCCGGCTTCTGAGCTTCGACCGCTCGATCGAGGAGGCGGCGATGGATCTCGGCGCTACGCCGGTCGCCACCTTCCTGCAGGTGACCCTGCCGGTGATCGCGCCCGCTGTGTTTTCCGGTTGGGTGCTCGCCTTCACGCTGTCGCTGGACGATCTGGTGATTTCGAGCTTCACCTCCGGCCCCGGCGCGACAACGCTACCGATGCGGATCTACAGCCAGGTCCGGTTGGGCGTGACGCCCGAGATCAACGCAGTCTGCACCATCCTGATCGGCATCGTCGCGATCGGCGTGCTGATCGCCTCGGTGGTTTCGCGCAGCCGGGAAATCCAGCGGGTCAAGGACGAGCAGGCCGCTTTCGCGCACTGATCTGAACGGAGAGCGGACGCTCCATTCCCGCTTATGGCTGTGTGGCCATCGCAGGCAGCGGGGAAATCAGCGGGTTTGGCCAGGAGCCATCGACAAAGAAGCGCGTGGACGGTGTCGGGTTATCGACAGCCCGCACGGCACCGGCAAGTGCCAGCGTTCCACCACTGACGGGAATGGTTCCGGCAAGGGACAGGGTCCGCCCTTCGCCGGTGATATCTGCCGTTGTCAGTTCGGCAACGCCCTTGCGCAAGGTCGCGACGATATCCGCCGTCGTGAAAGCGAAGGAGCCATTGGTGGCGTGGCTGATGCTGAAGGCGCGGCCCTGCGCGGCAAGCCGCTCGAATTCCGGCAGGTCGAAATTCACCACGGTGCCATTGTTTGCCGAGTAGCGAATTTCGCCGGAAATGCCGTCCTTGGTCAGTGTCTGCAACGGGCTGTCGGCCGATAGATCGACGCTCAGAACACCCCGGCCCAGCGGCAGCGGCCCCGTCAGTCCGAGGCTGGCCGCAACGGGCGCGAGGTCGGCATTCTTCAGGGCGAACTGCATCTGTCCACCATCGGTGTCGCCACTGGCCAAGGCGATACGGCCGCTGATCGTGCCGCCGGCAAATGTACCGTCGCCGATATCGATGGATGCACGGCCATTTTCCACAATGACGCCGGCGGCGACATCGGTCAGGGCCGCGGCGCCATAGCTAACTTCCTGCGCCGACAGGCGAAGATCGAGGCTGAACTGCTTGAGCAGTGTCCTGTCGAGGGGGATTGCGGAGCCGGACTGTGCGGTTTGCACGGACGAAACGATTGGCACCAGGTCAAGCTGGTCAAAGGCCAGCGTCCCATCGATCCGCGGGCCGCGCGTGCGGTTCCAGGCAATGCCGAGAACGCCGGTGGCATTGGAATCATCCAGAGACAGCGAAAGATTGTCCATTTTCCAGGCCTGCGCCGACATCGTCATGCTGGTGTTGATGGCGATGGCGCCGGCGGAAGCCAGCGGCAGCGGGGCGCCATTGAACCAGGCTTCAAGGGCACTGGCCGACCTAGCCTTGAGCTGAAGCTGGCCGATGGCGAAGGGGTGGTTTGAAATATTACCGGTGCCGTCGAAACTGAAGGTGAGGGGTGCGGAACTGAACGCCGTCTGGAGTGTGCCGTTCTGGCCCGATAGCAGCATCAGTGGTTCGTCGCAGGTGATGGACCACTGGACAGGTTGACCGTTCATCACGGCGGAAAGACTTGCATTCAGCCGCGCGGTCGGCGTCCGCCATTGCACGGCACCGGTTATCGCCGTGACGCGATGGGCGCTGGCGGTGACACGATCTGTCAATTCGAGGGTGCCGTTGATGATCTCGATGTCGCCGATCGGTGTATTGCGGGCGGGGGACGGCGTCTTGCCCGAGGCATCGGCGATCGCATCAGCCATCCATCCAGCCCGGCGCCAATTGAATGTTCCGTCCATCCGGCGTTCCACCTTGAAAACCGGGTTGACCAGATGGAAGTCGTAGAAGATGGGGGTGCCACGCAAGGCGGCAAGAATGTCGAAACCGGCCGAAATCGCGTCAGCCTTCGCCAGCAGTTCGGGGGCCGCCGCATCGCCGCCTTCGAAGGTGACATTGCGCAGCGTCAGGACCGGATGTGGCCAGAAGCTGATCTGCGGAGCGCCACCAATATTTGCTCGGGCGCCCGTCCACGATGACAGCACGTTCTCCATGTTCGTCTTGACGCTGGCGGTGGAGACGAACAGCGGCAGGGCGATCTTGAACAGCGCAGTGAGGACAACCGCGCCGACAAGCAGCCAGGCAACAGTCCGTGATAGAAAGAATTCCTTCCATCCGATTTTTCTGCTGGCGATGGTGAAGAATTGCCTCATGGCTGCCCGGGGAACTTTCAATCGTTTTGAAGGCCTCTGGATAGGCTTTCATCGGTCGGAAATCAAACGGCTGACGCGCAAAATGTCGCAACTGCCAAAGCCATCATTTGTCCGGCCTGTTTATCTTGCGTCGCAGCATGATATAGAGGCTGGCTTGGGAAGCGGAGGAAAAAATGCAGTCAGATCGGCCCCTGTGGATACCGTCGGCAGAATTCATCGAAAAGACGCCGATGAAGGCGTTCATCGATTGGTGTGGACAACGCTTCTCAAAGACCTTTGCGGACTATGATACGTTCCATGATTGGTCGATCACCGAGCGCGCCGATTTTTGGACGGCGGTCTGGGATCATTGCGGCGTCATCGGCAATCGCGGCGAACGGGCACTGATCAACGGCGACACCATGCTCGACGCGCGGTTTTTTCCGGATGCCACGCTCAATTTCGCCGAAAATCTTCTGCGCCATACCGGCAGTGGTGATGCTCTGGTTTTCCGGGGCGAGGACAAGGTGCAGTCGCGCATGTCCTTCGATGAACTGCGTGCGCTGGTCTCAAGACTGCAACAGGCCTTGAAGGCCGAGGGTATTGGCAAGGGCGACCGTGTCGCCGCGATGATGCCGAACATGCCGGAAACCATTGCGCTGATGCTGGCTACCGCGTCCATCGGTGCCATCTGGTCGTCCTGTTCTCCTGATTTTGGCGAGCAGGGTGTGCTCGACCGCTTCGGCCAGATCGAGCCGAAACTGTTCATCGCCTGCGACGGCTACTGGTATGCCGGCAAGCTGCAGGACGTGTCGGCGAAGGTTCAGGCGGTTACCCAGAAACTTGGTGTGCCCGCCCTGATCATTCCCTATGCTGGTCATGCCGAAACGCTGGCGGCCTCGCTGGAAAACGGCAGGACACTGGCCGGCTTCATCAAGCCCTTTACAACACGCGAACTTGAATTCGCAGCGCTGCCGTTTGCACATCCGCTCTACATTCTCTTCTCTTCCGGCACGACCGGCGTTCCGAAATGTATCGTCCATTCGGCCGGTGGCACATTGCTGCAGCATCTCAAGGAGCATCGCTTCCATTGCGGGCTGCGCGAGGGCGAAAAGCTATTCTATTTCACCACCTGCGGCTGGATGATGTGGAACTGGCTGGTCTCTGGGCTGGCTCTCGGCGCAACGCTCTGCCTGTTCGACGGCTCGCCGTTCCATCCCGATGGCAACGTGCTGTTCGACTATGCCCGCGACGAGCAATTCGCCATCTTCGGCACCTCGGCAAAATATATCGACGCCGTGCGCAAGGGCGGGTTCACACCGGTCTCCACCCATGATCTGTCGTCGCTGCGGCTGATGACCTCGACCGGTTCGCCGCTGTCGCCCGAAGGTTTCTCCTTCGTCTACGAGGGCATAAAGCCGGATGTCCAGCTGGCGTCGATTTCCGGCGGCACGGATATCGTCTCCTGCTTCGTGCTCGGCAATCCGCTGAAGCCGGTTTGGCGTGGCGAAATCCAGGGGCCAGGCCTCGGCCTCGCCATGGATGTCTGGAATGACGATGGTCAGCCGGTTCGCCAGGAAAAGGGCGAACTCGTCTGCACCAAGGCGTTTCCCTCGATGCCGGTGATGTTCTGGAACGACCCGGAGGGTGCCAAGTACAAGTCCGCCTATTTCGAGCGCTTCGATAATATCTGGTGCCACGGTGATTTTGCCGAATGGACCGAACACGGCGGCATCGTCATTCACGGCCGCTCGGACGCGACGCTCAATCCGGGCGGGGTGCGCATCGGCACGGCTGAGATCTACAATCAGGTCGAGCAGATGGACGAGGTGGCTGAAGCCATTTGCATCGGCCAGGACTGGGATGACGACGTCCGCGTCATCCTATTCGTCCGGCTGGCGAAAGGGATCGTCTTGAGCGACGATCTGGTGAAGGCGATCAAGTCAAGGATCCGCAGCGGCGCCTCGCCGCGTCACGTCCCGGCCAAGATCATTGCCGTCACCGATATTCCGCGGACCAAATCCGGCAAGATCGTCGAACTTGCCGTGCGCGAAGTCGTGCATGGCAGGCCGGTCAAGAATAAGGAAGCGCTCGCCAATCCGGAAGCGCTTGATCTCTATGCCAACCTTGCCGAGCTTGGAAACTGAACCGGTCGCGTTAACGATTTCGGGCCTGCCGAATTAACCAAAGTTTAGGTCTTACGGTCCGATAGCTAAAATCGGCGGGTTTGGTGGAAAGGTTTTGTTTACGAATGGCAGCGCATTGTGACCTCAACTTGAGGCCACCCGATGTGGGGTTGGCTTTGGCAGAGATGCCAGCGCAGACATGATGTCATTACCTCTCGAGCACCTGTTTTAGCATTCAACTTATCGAGGCAGCCTCCCAGCTGCCTCTTTTTTTGTCTGCCTTTTCAGAGATCGGCTGCTTTCGGCTAGTTCGCCAGCACCCGCTGCGACGGGAAGGAAATCTCCACCAGCGTGCCTTCATTGGGTGCCGAGTTGATTGAGAAATGCGCCCGGTTGGCTTCCGCCATCGCCTTGGTCAGCGGTAGCCCAAGGCCGGTGCCGTCGCCGCGCTTGCGGGCGCCGGTGGTCACCTGGCGGAACGGCTTCATCGCCTGCTCGAGCTCGGTGCGGGTCATGCCGACGCCGGTGTCGCGGATGCGCAGGATGACGCTGCCATTCGCTTCATAGGCGGTCGACACGACGATCTGGCCGCCGGACGGGGTGAAGCGGATGGCATTCGATAGGATGTTCAGCGCGATCTGCTTGATCGAGCGGTTGTCGGCAACCACGTTCGGCACCGAGCCCGACAGCGAGGTGCGGATGATCACCCGCTGGCTGTTGGCCTGCGGCTGCACC
The DNA here is from genome assembly GCA_900472175.1 of Hyphomicrobiales bacterium. Taxonomy (GTDB): domain Bacteria; phylum Pseudomonadota; class Alphaproteobacteria; order Rhizobiales; family Rhizobiaceae; genus Pararhizobium. The sequence goes on from UCHD01000001.1 coordinate 63,531, forward strand.
AGGGAAACGGCTTCCGACACGGCATCGTTGATCTCGACGGCGGTGAATTCCAGATCCATCTCGCCGGCTTCTATCTTCGAGATATCCAGGAGATCGTTGACGATATCGAGCACATGACGGCCGGAGCGGCCAATGTCACCGGCATATTCGACATAACGCGGATTGCCGATCGGGCCGAAATGCTCGCTCGCCATCATGTCGGAGAAGCCGATGATTGCGTTGAGCGGCGTGCGGATTTCGTGGCTGACGCGGGCGAGGAAATCGCTCTTGTGGGCATTGGCGGTTTCGGCGGCCCGCTTGGCGTTGCGCAATTCCTCTTCTGTCCGCTTCCACTGGGTAATGTCACGGATGACGGCGCAGAAACCATTGGAGGAGGAGAGGCGGCCCATCGTCATGAACAGCGGGATGAAGCCGCCCGACGCCTCGCGGCCGATGACTTCGCGGCCGTCATTCAGTACGCTGGCGACGCCATGGCCGGAAAGGCCGGCGAGGTAATCGAGAACGGCTTTCTGGCTTTCATGGGCAAACAGGATGGCGAACGGCTTGCCGCGGATTTCTCCATCGTCATAGTTGAACAGGGCGCTGGCCGAGCGGTTGACCGAGCGGATTTCGCCCTCGGCACCGACGACGACGACGCCGTCCGTTGCGGTCTCGAGGATGGAATGGAGCTCTTCCGCCTCCATACGGAGCGCCTGAAGTTCCGGCGCTTCCGCAGGTTCTTCAACGGCGTCCACCGGCTGGATTTCAGCAGCGGCAGGCGCAGTCTGCGTTGCCGACAGCGCCATCATCAGCGCGTTCTTGTCCTCCCAGCGGATCGACTGGAGCCGCGCCGAGACCGGCACCAGCTGGCCATCATTGCGGATCAGCATCATCGTGCCATCCGGCAAGTCGAACAGATCATCCTCGTCACCGGCGAAAAGGGCATCGATGCCGCCTTCGCTGCGCAGTTCGTCCAGATCGGAATAGCCGGTGAGTGCCAGGAATTCGGAGTTGGCATGAAACAGGTCGTCACCGCTGTGGACCAGAAGGGCGAGCGGAAGATTGTCGAGGATTTCCGGCGTCAGGCTGCTGTTGCCGCTGGTGCGCGCCGGCACGATCGGGGCGGCAGCTTCGGGCAGGCTGTCCTTGGCGATTGGCTGAAGATCAGCCGTTGCGTCTGCACGATCATCCGCGCCGATCGCCTCGGCTTTCGATGAGGCATCAGCCTGCGACGGATTTTGAGCTGCAGGCTTAGCCGCGGCTGGAATATCCTCGTTCGGACGCTTGCCAAAATTCTCGCCGAGCTGGCGGGCGATTTCGCGAAACGCCGCCTGCTCGCTGCGGCTCAGGGGTTCCGTGCCTGCTCGGTGATTATCGAGTTGAACGACCTTGTCGGAGGCTCGGCGCCCCGGCGTCTCGACCAGTTTCAGTGCTGGACGCTCGCCGCGAAAAGGATCTTCCTTTTCGTCTGCCTCGGGCGTTTCGTGGGCGGGATCGGCAGTCGGATCGCCATCAACGTGCGCTGCCGCCGTCAGTTCGTCTGCCGTGCTATCCGTCTGATCGCCAGACGCTTCAACAGGCTCTGCAGCTGTGGTGCCTTCTTCCGTCGAGCCGTGCGGGGCGACGTCTCCAGCCGCCCCGTGATCTGCGGGCAGATGTTCCTCAGCCGCGCCGTCCGCAACTGTCTCTCCGGCCGCTGCGTGCGTGCCAAAGGTCAGGCCCATGGCCTGTTCGTCATTGATCGTATCGGCCACGCGGACGATGCCGAAGCCGCGGAAACCATCGAATTCGCGATTGCGCGAATAGGTCGGAAGGGCGGCGAGGTCGACCGGCACCTGCAGGCTTGTGCCTTCGACCGGCCAGTAGATCGTCTTGCCCGACCATGTGTCACGGCGCTTCAAAAGCTCGCTGATCGTGTTGCCGGGATCGAGTTGATAGCGATCGGACAGGGCGCTAAAACTCTGGCCGGTAATATCGGCAGCGCTCGGCCCGACCGCCGCCGCAAACTCCTCGGAAATCTCGCTGAAACGGCCGTCCGCATCGATCTTCCAGACGAAACGGACCGCGCGGCTGTTGGGGTTGAAGACAAAACCCTGAACGGGTTCTGCTGCATCTGGATCGCTGGCAGGCGCTGGCTCTGGTGTGTTATCGATGGGGCCGGTGCCAGTGTCTGCCACGGCATCCGTGGCTGTTTCGGCAGGTACTCCATCGCTGGCTGCTTCGGCCACATTTGTTTCATCCGGCGCGATGCTGTCCTGGGCAGTTTCTTCCGCAGCTTCGGCCGGTTCGGCGTGGACACTTTCGCCGGTGTCAATTTCTTCAGCCACCGTTTTATCGGCCATCGGCACAACGGCGATTTCCTCGGTGGCATCGCTTTTGGCAAACGTGCCGGGATCAGCGAGATCCAAAACGGCAGGCTCCGGCTGTGTATCCTCAGTCAATTCGAGATGGGTAGCTTCTGCTTCGGTCACGGGTGCAACGGGACCTGCTGTGTCCTCGGTGGAGGGCTGTTCCGTCTCTGCCGCCGGGACCATGTCGTGACCGGCATCCGTGAAGCCATCGTCTTCCGGGGCGATTTCCTCGATTTGCTCGATCTCGTCGATGACATCATCGGGCAGGGTGACAGGCGACAGAACCGTTACGGCGTGGTTCACGGTAGGCTCAGTCGCGGCAGGCGCCTCATCGGTGTCAGCGATCTCCTGAAAATCCGTTCCCGGATCGAGATTGCCCAGAATGGTCTCGACAGCAAACAGCAGGTGCAGGGCGGGTCGTTCCGACAGCTTGCCGATCGCTGCGGGCAGATGGCCTTTGCCCGTCGGTATCGGGCGTTTCAGCAGCCAGTCGCTGTCGCGGGCAACGGCGGTAACCAGCGAGCGGCAGGTTTGCGGCGTCATGGACAGCGCCTTGAACCCGGACGAGGCGGCCAGCACGGCGCCATCGCCATCCAGCACGGCCATATGCGTGTCGGGATCATCGAAGCCGGAGATCATCCGGGCTGCGCGGTCCTGAATGGCCAGGGGCTTGCCGTTTCTGGGAGCGGCAAGGAGGATGGCGGTTTCGCCGGGCCGCACGGTGATCATTTCGACCGATGCACTGACCGAGGCGCGCTGGAAGCCGGAAGCAATGCGCATCAGGAACGTGCGGCTGTCGCCGCTGCGCTTCAACTGCCGGGCGGCGGCCTCCATCTGGCGATAGGCGGCATCGTTACGGTTGGCGCCGCTGTCGATGAAATCGTAGATCGACGGCAGGCCGAACAGGAACGCGCCTTCACCATTCGACCACAGCACCTGGCTCATGTCGGGAGAAAACAGCACGGCGGCATCGCCCCTGGCAAAATGCTCCCGCACCCGTTCATGAACGGCGATGTCGATAAAGGGATACGATTTTGCGGGCATCGGCAGACCTGGTTTGCGCAACCGCCACAGGGCGGGATTGTTAACAGTCTATTAATAGACGCCGGGGCGCCAGGGGTCCAGCTTGGTGACCATGACGCACAGGCCTTTCGCAGGGCAAGGTTAATGTCGGTGATTTTAATGAATGCTGCAATGCACAAATATATTGCAATGCACAACGAAATCGCCTATATAGACATCACTGAACAACGGGTGCCTCATGAGAGGGCCTGAAACCAAGGAGCGCAGATCATGGCTACCAAGAAAACCGACGACGTCTTTTCGCTTGCCTCGTTCGACCCGGCAAAGGTCACCGAAACTTTCCGCGATTTCGCTGAAAAGGGTGCTGCCCAGTCCAAGGAAGCCTATTCCAAGATGAAGACTGCCGCCGAAGACGCGACGAAGACCGTTGAAGCGACCATTGAGAGCGCACAGTCCGGCACCGTCGAACTCGGCCTGAAGGCGATCGACGCCCTGCGCACCAATGCCGAAAACTCGCTGTCGCACATGGAAGCGCTGCTCGGCGTCAAGTCGGTTTCGGAACTGTTCGAACTGCAGACCGCCTTCATCCGCAAGCAGGCCGAGCTTGCCATGGAACAGGCAAAGTCGATGCAGGAAGCCACCCGCAAGGTTGCTGAAACCGTGACGAAGCCTGGCAAGGATGCCGCCGAAAAGGCCATCTCCGGCTTCAAGAAGAACTGAATTCTGCAGGCGCGGACTTAGTCCGCGCAGCACGATAAAAAGAACCGGGTAATTGTTTACCCGGTTTTTTCACATCTACGGGCAAGTTATGGCTTGCAAAAAATCCGGACTGCCCGTATTTGACCCGGAAAGCGCGGCGCGACTTTGTTTCGTCAGCTTTGTTTTGTGCGGTTGTAGCTCAGTTGGTTAGAGCGCAGGTTTGTGGCACCTGAGGTCGGAGGTTCGAGACCCCCCAACCGTACCATTCTCTTCAATGAAACAATTGGTTCCTTGCCAATGGCTTGGTTTATCGATCACTCGATAAACGTTGCATTTCACAGCCGCTGATCCGTTGTTTTCCCTCGACGGGCACGCCTCCGTTGCGCTCTCCACGTTGCACTCCATCGCTAATAGCAGCATTGTTTCCCCCGAAAGAGGGAGGGTTCGATGCCGAAGGTTGTTGGAATTGGCGGGGTGTTTTTCAGAGCGGCAAACCCGGCGGGCTTGGCTGAGTGGTATCAAAAGCATCTCGGCATTGACGATCTGCACACATCGGTGTGGCAGCAGGAGGCGGGGATGACGATATTTGGGCCGTTCGCGCACAATACTGACTATTTCGGGCGAGCGGAGCAGCAATGGATGATCAACTTCCGGGTTGATGACCTTGATGGGTTGATGGCAAATCTGACGGAAAGCGGAATCGCGGTGGAAACCCGGGCCGAATGGGATTCGGAGGTTGGCCGCTTTGCCCGCATATACGATCCCGAAGGCAACCCGATCGAACTCTGGGAGCCGACGAAGGATTAAGTGCAAAGGGCTTGCCGGCCCGTGCACCTGCAATGTGATCTCAATTCGCGCGTATCATCCCTTGCGCATCATCGTGAAAGTTGCACAAACGCCGCACTGCCATGTTTTCTATTTCCGGATAGGCCGCAGGCCTCCACGCCGCGCAAATCATTTGCTAACCTGACAAGCAAGAGCGTTGGCGCACAGAGGTTGCAGTTTGCCTAAGTAATACCGGTCTCAATCCAGTTTCACCCCGTACTGCGCGATGGCGAAGCCGTCGGCGTACAGATGTGTTCATCGGGTGGTGGCGAGAGACCGGTCTGGCATTGTTTTAATGTGCCGTGTGCAGCTCTGCGCTCTCAGCTCTTCAGCCGCCCCAAACATCGCCACGCCGCGCCCGCAACGGGTTTCTCCTGCACCATCTTGGTGGACTTCCGAACGGAAGACCAAGACGATATGTGCAATCTACTTCGGGTCCGATGGACCATTACACCGCAAACGGCGCCCCAACCCTGGATCGCCTGCAGCGGATGCGGAATGCAAAGGCCATTCCAGAGCAGCGGCAAAATCCGCCTTAACGCCAACGGCCGCAGGCTTGATGCCTGGCTGATCTATCGATGCTTGACCTGCGAAAAGACCTGGAACCGGCCGATCTTCGAACGGCGGGGTGTTGGCGATGTCGATCCCAAGGTCCTTGAAGCGTTACAGTCCAACGATGCGGATTGGATTCGGGCCGAAACGTTCAACATCGAGGCACTGCGGCGGAAGTCGCAACGCATCGAGGAGTTTCCCGGCTTTGACATCGGCAAGGAGCTCCTCGAGGAAACCTCCGATTGGACTACGTTGGACATTGAGCTGAACGTACCGTTTCCGCTCAGCATACGGCTTGATCGCCTGCTGGCGGGAGAGTTGCCGGTGTCGCGCTCGCGGTTACAGGCTCTTCACGATGGTGATGTGATTCAGGCCGGACCGGGCGGTGCCGATGCCCTGCGGCGGCGGATCAGGAATGGCACCCGTATCACGATCGATCTCGCCGCCGAGGGGAACCGGGAGCAGGTCTGGAGGCCTGTTGCAGCGGGAGGCGCTGCATAGGCTCCAAACGACAGCACAAAGGCCTGGATTGCTGGGCCTTTGTGGTTTTGTGCATAGGTGACGGGGGATTTGCCGCCTTTCCGGTCATTCCGGAACGGGCGATTTCAGTGGTGTCCCACCTGCTGCGGCGGTTCCGGATTTTCGTCGGGATTAGGCAGTGGTTCCTCATCCGGCAGCCGCTCGGGCTCCGCTGCCTGGCGGGTGGCGGCTGCTCGATGGTTGGAATAGGGCCGGGAATGGGATCAATGAGGCCTGAGCCGAATCCTCGTTTACTTGCTGGATGGACCATCCTGTGCGCGATGAGGCACCAGCGTCAGTGTCGCCAGCGTTGCCTCCGCGACGCAACAGGCGTCAGAGGAAGATGCCGTGCTCCTCAGTCACCAGTTCCTGGAGGAAATCGACGACGGTGCGGACGCGGACGAGCTCGCGGGCGCTCTCGTGATAGGTGGTCCAGTAGCCCCGCCGGATGGTCGTCTCCGGCAGGATCCGGATCAGTTCGGGATATTGGCGGGCGATGTAATTGTGCAGGATGCCGATCCCAGCGCTTGAGCGCACGGCTTCGGTCTGGCCCGTGGCACTTGAGATTTCGAACGAGGCATCCCAGCTGCGCATGATCTCGCCAGTGAAATTCAGCGATGCGGTAAAGATCAGGTCTTCGACATAGCCGATGCGGCGATGGTTTTTCAGGTCATCGATGGTGTTCGGTGCACCATGGGACGACAGGTAGTCCCGCGAGGCATAGAGACCCAGCGTATAGTCGGTCAGCTTCGATGATATCAGCCGTCCCTGTTCCGGGCGTTCAAGCGTGATGGCGATGTCGGCTTCGCGCTGCGACAGCGAGAAGGAGCGGGGGACAGGAACCAGCTGGATGCGCAGCTCCGGAAAGCGGGCCGTCAGCTTGCCGAGCCGCGGCGCGAGGAAGGAAACCCCAAATCCATCCGGCGCCCCGACGCGAACGGTGCCGGCGACCGCCGTGTCGATACGGCCGATCTGCGCTTGCGCCGCCAACATCTCTGTTTCCATCCGTTCCGCCGCATGCAGGAAGATTTCTCCCTCCGCCGTCAGGTCGCAACCATTGGTGCGGCGGATCAACAGCCTGGTCTTCAAGGATTCTTCCAATGCCGTGACGCGTCGGCTCAAGGTCGCATGGTTGACACCCAGCCGCTTGGAGGCCGAGAGAATCTGTCCACTGCGGGCAACCGCCAGGAACATGCGCACATCATCCCAGTTCATCGGGCGATCCTCATCTGGCCGCCAACGCGATGGGATCGACATCGACGAGATTGAGCGCCTGGACCATGCCGGCCGTCAGCATCTTGTATTTGAGGAAATGCGGTGTCTGGATATGCGCTTCATAAGCGTGCCTATTGGCATAGACTTCGAGGATGCGAATTTTCTCGGGCGCGTCTTTCACCGAGACCGCGTGCAGCATCAGCACGCCCGGTTCCTTTTCAACGGAGGCTTCGATCTCCTCGGTCAAAAGGGCGATATAGTCTTCAAGCTGGGCCGGATCGATTTCCAGCTCCGCCATCCTGACGATTGTTTCGGAGCCTGTTTTCATCGGAAGCCTCCAAGAGACGTTAACGTCAATTTTTGCACAACGGTTGCTGAATATAGCGCGTTGATTTGTGCATATTGTAGTGCGACACTCCCGCCATAATCAAGATCAGGAGGATCACCCATGTACGAGATTGGTCATTTCATTGGCGGCAAGAAGGTTGCCGGCACCAGCGGCCGCACCAGCAATGTCTTCAATCCGGCCACCGGCGAAGTTCAGGCCACCGTGGCGCTGGCCAGCGACGCGGAAATGGATGCAGCGGTTCAGAACGCCAAGGCTGCGCAGCCGAAATGGGCCGCCACCAATCCGCAGCGCCGTGCCCGCGTCTTCATGAAGTTCGTCCAGCTCCTCAACGACAACATGGATGAACTGGCCGAAATGCTGTCGCGCGAACATGGCAAGACCATCGAAGATGCCAAGGGTGACGTTATCCGCGGCCTCGAAGTCTGCGAGTTCGTCATCGGCATTCCGCATCTCTCCAAGAGCGAATTCACCGAAGGCGCCGGCCCGAACATCGACATGTATTCGATCCGCCAGGCTGTCGGCATCGGCGCCGGCATTACGCCGTTCAACTTCCCGGCGATGATCCCGATGTGGATGTTTGCCCCGGCGATCGCCTGCGGCAACGCCTTTATCCTGAAGCCTTCCGAGCGCGATCCGTCCGTTCCGATCCGCCTTGCCGAACTGATGATCGAGGCTGGCTTGCCGGCCGGTATCCTCAACGTCGTCAACGGTGACAAGGGCGCGGTCGATGCGATCCTGACGCATCCGGATATCTCTGCCGTTTCCTTCGTCGGCTCGACCCCGATCGCCCGCTACGTCTATGGCACGGCTGCAACGAACGGCAAGCGCGCCCAGTGCTTCGGTGGCGCCAAGAACCACATGATCATCATGCCGGATGCCGATCTCGACCAGGCCGCCAACGCCCTGATGGGCGCCGGTTACGGTTCGGCCGGCGAGCGCTGCATGGCGATCTCGGTTGCCGTTCCGGTCGGCAAGGAAACTGCCGACCGCCTGATCGCAAAGCTGACCCCGATGATCGAAAGCCTGCGTATTGGTCCGTACACAGACGAGAAGGCCGACATGGGTCCGGTCGTCACCAAGGAAGCCAAGGAGCGTATTCTCGGCCTGATCAACAAGGGTGTCGAAGACGGCGCAAACCTTGTCGTCGATGGCCGCGATTTCAAGCTGCAGGGTTATGAAAACGGCAATTTCATCGGCGGTTGCCTGTTCGACAACGTCACCCCGGACATGGACATCTACAAGCAGGAGATCTTCGGGCCGGTTCTCTCCGTGGTTCGTGCCAAGAATTACGAAGAAGCCCTCGACCTGCCGATGAAGCACGAATACGGCAATGGCGTCGCGATCTACACCCGTGATGGTGATGCGGCCCGTGACTTTGCCTCGCGTATCAACATCGGCATGGTCGGCGTCAACGTGCCGATCCCGGTACCGCTCGCCTATCATTCCTTCGGCGGCTGGAAGTCCTCGTCCTTCGGCGACTTGAACCAGCATGGCACGGACTCGATCAGGTTCTGGACCAAGACCAAGACGATCACCTCGCGCTGGCCGTCCGGCATCAAGGACGGTGCCGAGTTCTCCATCCCGACGATGAAGTAACGACGGGATAACGTCTATCCTCCTCGATTGGGCCTCCTTATGGAGGCCCTTTTTCGTTGTGGTCTGCCGCATGTGGTTGACGTGTCGGGGTGACCGTTTAAGAGTTGGCCCAAGCGGCTGAATATCGGGGGATCGTCGGCCGTTGTTGAATTGCATCTGATGATAGGCAAGAGGGGCGACGATGAGCACAACCGATACGGCACCATTACCGGCGGCATCGCAGGATTTTCACCGGCTGTCGTTTACGGGAAACGCAGCCGAATATTTCGGTATCTGGATCGTCAATATCCTTTTGACGATCATTACGCTCGGCATCTATTCGGCCTGGGCGAAGGTCCGGCGCAATCGCTATTTTTATGGCAATACAGTGCTGCTCGGCCGCGCCTTTGAATATCACGCCAAGGGCAAGCAGATCTTCATCGGCCGGCTGATCGTTTTTGGCCTGATCATCATCTACAATATCCTGCTTGCGGTGTTGCCGGTTGCCGGTCTCCTCCTGGGCTTGGTTCTCCTGTGCTTTTTTCCCTGGCTGATCATGCGCGGCCTGCGTTTCAGCGCGCGCGTTACCAGTTACCGCAATGTCCGTTTCAACTTCGTCGGCAGGATGGGTGGTGCCTTTGTCGCCTTTATGGCTGCACCGGTGATGGCCGTCGTGTCGCTCGGCATCCTGGCGCCGCTCGCCAGCCGCTGGATGTACCGCTATCTCGGCAACAATCTGCGCTATGGCGGCCGGTCGTTTGCAACGGATCCAAAGCTCGGGTCGATCTACCAGACCTGGTTCTTCTCGGCGCTGATCATCGTTCTCGGCCTGCTGATCGTTGCGATCGTCGCCTTTGCCAACCTGTCACTGGTCATTGCCTTGATCGACACCCCCAATGCGCTGCCGCCGGAATTCCAGGCATCGATGTTTGTTCTCGGCATTGTCGCCTATCTGGCGGTCTTGCTGTCCTTCGGTATCGCGGCGCTGTTCTACCGTGCTGGCGTGCGCAACATCGCCTGGTCGGCGACGCGCTTCGATGGCAAGCATGAGCTGAAAAGCGACGTGTCGCGGTTCCGTTATGTCTGGATTGCTGTGTCGAATGTGGTCGTGACCGTCGTCACCCTCGGCCTGATGCGTCCCTGGGCAGCGGTTCGCATGGCGCGTTATGTCAACGAGCACACGGCCGTCCGTTTTGATGGTGATGTCGGCGAAATCCTGGCAACGGCTGAGCAGGAAGGCTCGGCGGTTGGAGCGGAATTCATGGAGTTCGAGGGCTTCGATTTTGGCTTCTGACGAAAAGCCTGTCTGCCGGGGCGACTGGCATCCGCGTGATTCCAGCCGTTCGGTGCCGTCACGCCTGATCGTGCGCGACGGACAGGTCCGGGCCATTGCGGATGATGGTGCGGAATTGGCGTCTGCGGTGTTTTCAAAGCTCGATATTTCGCCGCGGGTCGGTTCCATCCCGCGCCGGATCGAGTTTGCCGATGGCACATTGTTCGAGACCACGGACAATACAGCCATCGACGCATTGCAATCGGCAAACGGGGGCGGGCGGGCAGGATTCATCCACGGCCTCGAGCGGTTTCATCCGCGGCTTCTGGCTTTTGTTGCCGCGGTATTCCTGCTGTCCGGTCTGGTCTACCGGTATGCCCTGCCGGTGCTGGTGGAGGTTGCTGTCGCCGTGACGCCGCCGGTCGTGCCGCGCCTGATGTCGCTCAGCACCTTGGAAACGCTCGATCGTACCGTTCTTGGCGAAACGAAGCTGGACGATGCGAAGCGGAAGGCGATTTCCGACGGTTTTGCCCGTATCGCTGCCAATTCGGCCCGCGGCCCCTCTGCCTACACACTCAACTTCCGCGAGGGTGGGGCGATCGGCCCGAATGCGTTTGCGCTGCCGGATGGCACGCTGATCATCACCGATGAACTGGTTGGCCTTTCGGACGGCGATACGGAAATGCTCGTCGGCGTTTTGGCGCATGAGATTGGCCATGTCGAGCTGGAGCATAGCCTGCGCCAGATTTACCGGGCTGCCGGCATGGCCGGACTGATCATGCTGATTGCCGGCGACGTTGGCGATAGTGTCGAGGACCTGCTCGTCCAGGGCGGCGGCCTTCTGGCGCTGTCCTATTCCAGGGACGCAGAAGCGGCAGCCGACCGGCATTCGGTCGAATTGATGCAGAAGGCCGGTTACGATCCCACTGCCATCGCCCGCTTCTTCGAGATCATCGAGAACAAACTCGGTGACACATCGGCCACGAATATCCTGTCCACACATCCCGGAACGCCCGGCCGCAGGAAGGCTATCCTTGACTACGAGGCTGAATTGCGCGGAAAACCGGCAGGAAATTAGCGTGCCGGGGCCGGTATGGCTTCAAATATGACGCGAAACTTCAGCTTTTTCCCCTTTGAAGGGTAGACAGTCCGAGAGAAGCTAATCATGATCACTTTGGTATGATTTTCTGCTTTTTGGAATTGTTCCAAACTAGCATCCGTCCTATATGGGAAGCAGAGCGTGAGATGCCGGTCGAATCGACTGTGTGACCACGATTTGTTGAGTGCCTCTGTGGGCTCACAGGTTCATCCGAGCCCGGGGCGCCGAACGATCGAAGCCTGGAGTGAATAATGCGTCTGACGAAGCAAACGAACTACGCAGTCCGCATGTTGATGTATTGCGCTGCCAATGACGGCCATCTCAGCCGCGTTCCGGAAATTGCCAAGGCTTATGGCGTATCCGAGCTTTTCCTCTTCAAGATCCTTCAGCCGCTGAACAAGGCGGGGCTCGTCGAGACAGTGCGTGGCCGCAATGGTGGCGTGCGCCTGCCGAAGCCTGCGGCCGATATCAGCCTGTTCGATATCGTCAAGGTTACCGAAGACAGTTTTGCCATGGCTGAATGTTTCGAGGCCGGCGAGATCGATTGTCCGCTGGTTGACAGCTGTGGTCTCAATTCCGCCCTGCGCAAGGCCTTGAATGCGTTTTTCGAAGTCCTGCAGCAGTACTCGATCGATGACCTGGTGAAAGCCCGGCCGCAGATCAACTTCCTGCTCGGCCTTGACCATCTCACGCAACCGAAGACGGCGGCCTGACGCAACCTTCGGCCCAACAAAAAGCCCGGCTCGTCCGGGCTTTTTGTTGTCTATGCTCTGGTGACGTATTCCCGCAGGATGAATTCGATCGCGGTCGGATCGAGTTCACCCTTGTCGATGCGGAAATCGGCACCGTATTCTTCGAACTTCTGGAAATAGGGGTCGGCGAGCGACGAGGAAATCACCCCGATCGGGCCGATATAGCCTTGCTGGCGCAACGCCGGCACCGTCTCGCGAAAGTCGCATTGCTGCAGCCTGTTATCCATCAGGACCATTGAAACCGGCGTTCCCGATGTGATGAAGTCGAGTGCGGCATCGATCGTCTGGCAATAGTGCAGGTGAATTTCGGCGCTCGAAATCTTCCTCATCAAGCCGCGCATGATCAGGTTTTCGGCCGGATCGTCGTCAACAAGCAGGATATGGACCGTGTGTGTCATTGGCGGTTTCGCTTGGTGAATGGCTTATAATACGATTTGCTGACATGCAGTATGCGGACTGGTGCTGGCGTTATTGAATGATCTGTTCCCGGATGGCTTTTGCCACCATCTGGGTTCTGTTGACGACGTCGAGCTTCTTGAGGATCGTTGCCGTGTGCGAGTTGACCGTGTGTTCGGAGACCGAGACGATCAGCGCGATTTCGCTTGCCGTCTTGCCATGGGAGATCCAGCGCAGGATTTCCGTTTCGCGCGGCGTCAGCCCAAGGCCCGCCTTGTTGGACAGAACCAGCCGGTAGAAATAGTCGAAAGCGCAAACAGCATCGTAGCACAGCGCGAAATGCGCCTGCCGGTCCATGTCTTCGCCATCACCGAGAAACAGCACGGCATACCGCGCGCCGTTGATGCCCGCCACGGGCACGCACATCAGCATGTCGAAACCAAGCTGGCCAAGAAGATTGCCGCCATGGCCGGGAAGGGGATCGCCAGCTTTCCAGACCGATGGGATGGATGATGTGTGAAGGCTCTTGAAAACGGCGGAATCGCCAAAGCGGTGGCGCTTGTCGTAGGCATCTGCAAGTCCCGAAGGCAGGTCGTGCAGTGCCAACCGGTTGGTCAGCGTGCAGGCATCGCCCTCGTTTCCAAGCTGCAGGATGCCGAAATGGTCGAAACCGTAGCGGAGTGTCATCGTGTGGAAAATTCGAAAGAAATCGACCCGATTGAGAGCCTTCTCCAAATCGCTGTCACAATAGTATCGCTGGTCGTTCTTTAAATCAGTCGCCACGTCGTGGCCGTCCCCCCACGTCTTCCGCGGCTGCTATTTTAGCGTGCGATTCCCGATAGGCAACTGCATCGGAACGGAAAAGGAGAGTTGTCGGCAGTTTTGACATACAGGGCGCTGGCTCGCAGCGTTGTCGCGAGAGGGAGGACTGAATATGATTGCTTTCATCCCATCCCCGCCTGGCAGATAAAAGCTGAACAGTCCTCCCCACCCCGCAAATGCCTTATGCCATAGCCCTTCTTTCGAGGCTATCGGTGCAATTTGGGATTGACTTTAACGGTAAAATGAAACCGATTCGCGCGGCGATGCTGGTGGCTGAAAGAAAGTCGTGTATAGCCTCCAGGCTTGTCGCATCTGGGAGGATTTTCCAATTGGACAAATTTTTCGGGTCGCTTATTGCATTGCCTGATCAAATGTCGTTCCATCCGGCCTTGACCGGAAACAACGGCTTCTGCGTCAGAAAAATACGAGAACAAGAACAAAGCTGGGAAGCAAACTCATGAAAAAGCTCTCTACTCTCCTTGCTGCAACCGCAATCGCCACTTTGATGGCCGGTTCTGCTTGGTCAAAGACCTTCGTTTACTGCTCGGAAGCGTCGCCGGAAGGCTTCGACCCCGGCATGTATACCGGCGGCCAGACCTTCGATGCTGCCGCACACACGGTCTACAACCGGCTGGTGGAATTCAAGCGCGGCACGACGGAAATCGAACCTGCGCTGGCCGAAAGCTGGGAAATTTCTGCTGACGGCAAGGAATACACGTTCAAGCTGCGTCCGGGCGTAAAGTTCCAGACGACCGAATACTTCACGCCGACGCGCGAACTGAACGCCGATGACGTTGTCTTCTCCTTCGAGCGCCAGTACAAGGCCGACAATGCATGGAACAAGTATGTTCCGGGCGCCTCATGGGAATACTTCTCCGGCATGGGTCTGCCGGACCTCCTGGAAAAGGTCGAGAAGGTCGATGACCTGACGGTCAAGATCGTGCTGAAGCGTCCGGAAGCGCCGTTGCTGGCCAACCTCGGCATGCCTTTCATCTCGATCCTGTCGAAGGAATATGCCGACAAGCTGCAGGCTGAAGGCAAGATGGAACTGATGAACCAGCAGCCGCTTGGCACCGGTCCGTTCACGTTCGTCGCCTACCAGCCGGATGCTGCCATCCGCTACAAGGCCAACCCTGATTACTGGGGTGGCAAGCAGAAGATCGATGACCTCGTCTTCGCGATCACCACGGACGCCGCTGTTCGCGCCCAGAAGCTGAAGGCCGGCGAATGCCACCTGATGTCCTATCCGAACGCAGCTGACGTTGCCGAACTGAAGGCCGATCCGAACCTGCACATCTCCGAGCAGGCCGGCCTGAACGTTTCGTACCTCGCCTACAACACGCTCGTTCCGCCGTTCGACAAGGTTGAAGTCCGCAAGGCCCTCAACATGGCGGTCAATCGTCAGGCTATCGTCGATGCCGTGTTCCAGGGTGCCGCAACGGTTGCCAAGAACCCGATCCCGCCGACAATGTGGTCGTATAACGACAAGGTTGAAGACGACAAGTACGATCCGGAAGCTGCCAAGAAGATGCTTGAAGACGCTGGCGTCAAGGATCTGAAGATGAAGATCTGGGCAATGCCGGTTGCTCGTCCGTACATGCTGAACGCCCGCCGTGCAGCTGAACTGATGCAGGCTGACCTGGCCAAGATCGGCGTCACCGTCGAAATCGTCTCCTACGAATGGGCCGAATACCTGAAGCTCTCGTCCGCCAAGGACCGCGATGGTGCGGCCATCCTCGGCTGGACCGGTGACAATGGTGATCCGGACAACTTCCTCGACACCCTGCTTGGTTGCGACGCTGTCGGCGGCAACAACCGCGCCCAGTGGTGCAACAAGGAGTTCGACGATCTGGTAACGAAGGCGAAGGAAACGTCCGACGTTGCCGAGCGCACTAAGCTTTATGAAGAAGCGCAGATCGTCTTCAAGAAAGAAGCGCCCTGGAACACGCTTGACCACTCGCTCGCCGTCGTTCCGATGAGCAAGAAGGTTTCGGGCTTCGTCCAGTCTCCGCTGGGTGACTTCGTCTTCGAAGGCGTCGACATCGCCGAATAAGATCGGCTAAAACAAAAGAAAGGCACGCCGCAAAGAGCGTGCAATGGCCGGCGGCTCGAAGACATTCGGGCCGTCGGTTTTTCAAAGAAAGAAGGGATAGGCTCCCATGTTACGCTTTATCTTCGGACGGCTCGCCGTCTTGATCCCCACGTTCCTCGGGGTATCGCTGATCGCGTTCTCCTTCATTCGGCTCCTGCCCGGCGATCCGGTCATGTTGATGTCGGGTGAGCGCGTCATGGCTCCGGAACGGCACGCTGAACTGATGCACCAGCTCGGTCTCGACCGGCCGATGTACGTTCAGTATTTCGATTATCTTGGCGGCCTCGTGACGGGCGACTTCGGTTCGTCCATCGTCACCAAGCGGCCGGTTCTCGATGATTTCATGAATCTCTTCCCGGCAACGCTGGAACTGTCGCTCTGCGCCATCATCGTTGCGGTGCTGCTCGGCATTCCAGCTGGCGTGATCGCTGCGGTGAAACGGGGGACCTGGCTCGACCAATCGCTCATGGGCGTCGCCCTCGTCGGCTACTCGATGCCGATCTTCTGGTGGGGCTTGCTGCTTATCATCTTCTTCTCAGGCTATCTCGGCTGGACGCCGGTCTCGGGTCGCATCTCGATGATGTATTTCTTCCCGCAGGTCACCGGCTTCATGCTGATCGACAGTCTGATCTCGGGGCAGGCGGGCGCCTTCAAATCGGCGGTCAGCTACCTGATCCTGCCGACCGTCGTGCTGGCGACCATCCCGCTCGCCGTCATCGCCAGGCAGACGCGCTCGGCCATGCTGGAAGTGCTCGGCGAGGATTATGTCCGTACCGCTCGCTCCAAGGGCCTGACGCCATTCCGCGTCATTGGTGTGCACGCGCTGCGGAACGCGCTTATTCCGGTTATCACCACAATCGGCCTCCAGGTCGGCGTGCTGCTGGCCGGTGCGATCCTGACGGAAACAATCTTCTCCTGGCCGGGCATCGGCAAATGGATGGTCGATTCCGTGTTCAAGCGTGACTATCAGGTCGTGCAGGGCGGGCTGATGCTGATCGCCGCCATGATCATGATCATCAACCTCATCGTTGATGTGCTTTACGGCTTCATCAACCCGCGTATCCGGCATTAGGAGGGTCTGATGGCTGTCGCTGAAATCAAAACTACCAAGCCGCAGACCGGCTTTGCCGAATTCTGGTTCTATTTCTCGCGCAACAAGGGCGCGGTGATGGGGCTTGCAATCTTCCTGATCATCCTGTTCGTTGCGGTCTTTGCGGCCTTCGTTGCGCCCCATAGCCCAAGCATCCAGAACCGTGATGTGCTCCTGTTGCCTCCGGGCTGGACGCAGGGCGGGCAGTGGACCTATCTGCTCGGAACTGATGCCGTGGGACGCGATATCCTGTCCCGTCTGATCTACGGTGCCCGTTTCTCGCTGTTCATCGGCCTTGTGGTCGTGACGCTTTCGGTCATTTCCGGCGTTCTCGTCGGCCTGGTCGCCGGCTATTTCCGTGGCCGCACGGATACGATCATCATGCGCGTCATGGATATCATCCTGGCCTTTCCGTCGCTGCTTCTGGCTCTCGTGCTGGTCGCCGTTCTTGGACCGGGCCTTGTCAACGCGATGATTGCGATCTCGCTGGTCAACCTGCCGCATTTCGTGCGGCTGACGCGCGCTGCCGTCATGTCTGAGCGCACGAAAGACTATGTCATCGCGTCCAGGGTTGCCGGTGCCGGCACCCTGCGCCTGATGTTCCTGACCATCCTGCCCAACTGCCTCGCACCGCTGATCGTCCAGGCAACGCTCGCCTTCTCGGCGGCGATCCTCGATGCGGCGGCACTTGGCTTCCTCGGGATGGGCGCTCAACCGCCGACACCGGAATGGGGTACGATGCTGGCCGAAGCCCGCGAGTTCATCCAGCGCGCCTGGTGGGTCGTCACCTTCCCCGGCCTTGCCATTCTCGTCACCGTCATTGCCATCAATCTGATGGGCGACGGCCTGCGCGATGCGCTTGATCCCAAGTTGAAGAGGTCATGATGTCGCTTTTCGAAATCGAAAATCTCGTTGTCGAGTTCCAGACGGCCGCCGGTCCTTTCCGTGCCGTCGATGGCGTCTCGATGAAAGTCAATGCCGGCGAAGTGCTGGCGATCGTCGGCGAATCCGGCTCCGGCAAGTCGGTGTCGATGCTGGCTGCCATGGGCCTGTTGCCCTGGACGGCCAAGGTGACCGCCGACACGTTGCGGTTCAACGGCATCGATCTGCTCGGCCTGTCGCCGTCGGATCGGCGCAAGATCGTTGGCAAGGATATTGCCATGATTTTCCAGGAGCCGATTGCCAGTCTCAACCCGTGCTTCACGGTTGGGTTCCAGATCGAGGAAGTGCTGCGCATTCACCTGGGCCTCGACAAGAAAGCGCGCCGGGCGCGGGCCATCGAACTGTTCGATCTGGTCGGTATTCCCAACCCCGCCGAACGGCTGGGCCATTTCCCGCACCAGATGTCGGGCGGTCAGTGCCAGCGCGTGATGATCGCGATTGCGCTGTCATGCAATCCGAAACTGCTGATCGCTGACGAGCCGACCACGGCGCTCGACGTGACCATTCAGAAGCAGATCCTCGATCTCCTGATGCGGCTGCAGGCCGAACATGGCATGGGCCTGATCATCATCACCCACAATATGGGTGTGGTGGCGGAAACCGCCGATCGCGTCATTGTCCAGTACAAGGGCCGCAAGATCGAGGAAGCCGACGTTCTGTCGCTGTTTGAATCTCCCAAGAGCGAGTACACGCGCGCGCTGTTGTCGGCCCTTCCGGACAACGCCACCGGCGACCGGCTGCCGACGATCGCGGAATTCCTCAGCGACGACCAGATCTTTGCAGGAGCTGTTCGATGACCCATGTTCTCGAAGCCAGAAACCTTACCCGCGATTATCACATCCCGGGTAGCCTTTTCAAAAAGGCCAGGACCGTTCATGCCGTCAAGGGCGTGAGCTTTTCAGTCGATCAGGGCAAGACACTGGCCATTGTCGGCGAAAGCGGTTGCGGAAAGTCGACGCTTGCCCGTATCGTCACCATGATCGACCCGGCGACGTCGGGCGAGATGCTGATCGATGGTGCAAAGGTCGATATCGCCAAGGAGCGTCTGACGCCGGAGATGCGCCAGAAGGTGCAGATCGTGTTCCAGAACCCTTACGGCACCTTGAACCCGCGCAAGAAGATCGGCGAAATCCTCACCGAGCCGCTGATCATCAACACCAGCATGAAAGCAGACGACCGCCGCGACAAGGCCATGGCCATGTTGAAGAAGGTCGGGCTTGAAGAAAAGCATTACGGGCGCTATCCGCACATGTTCTCCGGCGGCCAGCGCCAGCGTGTGGCGATTGCCCGTGCGCTGATGCTCAACCCGCGGCTGCTGGTGCTGGACGAGCCGGTTTCGGCGCTCGACCTGTCGGTGCAGGCACAGGTTCTCAACCTGCTCGCCGATCTGCAGGACGAGTATCAGCTGACCTACGTTTTCATCAGCCACGACCTGTCGGTGGTGCGCTACATCGCCGATGACGTGATGGTGATGTATTACGGCGAGGCCGTGGAATACGGCAGCCGTGAAGAGGTCTTCAGCGATCCCAAGCACAATTACACCAGGACGCTGTTTGCCGCGACGCCACGCGCCGATGTCGACAGTATCAAGGCACGGCTTGCCCGCAAAAACGCGGCTTGACGATCTTTGGGTGCTGCAATCGCGCGATGATGGTTCCACTGACCGGAAATCTGCGGTAAAGCGCCTGCGTTAAGACAATTCATATGCGGCCCGCCGCAACTTACGAGGAATATGAAGATGGAAATCAAACGCTTCGAAACCGGTCCGCGCATGAGCCAGGCCGTTGTGCACAATGGTACCGTCTATCTCGCTGGCCAGGTTGGCGAGGCTGGCTCCGATGTGACCGAGCAGACGAAGCAGGCTCTCGCTTCGGTTGACCGCCTGCTGGCTGAAGCCGGCACCGACAAGTCCCGCATCCTGTCGGCAACCATCTGGCTGGCCGACATGGTCGACTTCCCGAAGATGAACGCCGTCTGGGACGGCTGGGCATCGCAGGGCAACACGCCAGCCCGCGCGACTGGCGAAGCCAAGCTCGCGACCCCGGAATACCTTGTCGAAGTCATCGTCATCGCCGCTCTCTAAGAGCAGCCATTGATCTGAAAAAAGCCGGCGTCCTGTTCAGGGACGCCGGCTTTTTTGTGTCCTGTCGTCAGTCTCTCTTGCGGGCCGTGTCTGTTTCGCCGCCGGCGGGCTGGACGGACGCGTTAAAACTCGTGGCTGGCCGTAACCATCGAACCCGCCAGACGGATGATAGCCAAGCGGGATCTACCTCCAATGTTTCGGTCGAATCAACGCAAGGATATGGAACCATTCGGCGGGGCCAGCGTTAAAGTCGGTATTCCAAGGGAATGCTCTCCAACATGAAGGAATGTGCCATGCTGTACTGGTTGCCAAGGCTATGCTTGTTCCTGCTCGCTATCGCGGTTGTGGGCCTGGGTTTGCTGTCCGCCACGTCGGAAGACATTGCCAACACGTTGATCGTCGTGATCCTGGGCCTCGGTCTGTTTTCACTGACGCTGCATGTTTTTCCTCCGGAACGCTACTGACGCGGCTTTCCGCGTTTCCCAGCAAACGTCATAGGCGCACGGCGTGAGCCTGCCCGAAATACTTGCAATCGGCAAACGGTGGCCGTCGTTCTGCTGCCTGTACCTTCGCGGGGGTGATATTCCCCATCCAGCGCCGGGGCGGCTAGCTGCGGCGCCTTGGTACGCCTGCGGCGACGGAACTTTTCACAAGCAAGCGCGTTAACCGCCGCTACACACCGGTGCTGCCTCTGCACCGGTGTTTTTCGCATATTGATCTTATTCGTTCGCCTGGTTGCCTGCATACCGGGCAAGGCACATGGAGAGCCGCAAAATGGGTGCTGCCTTGACGGGGAGTGGAGTTTTCAGAAAACGAAAGCTGGCGGAACTGGAGGCACAGGTAGCTGCGGCGGACATTCCGGAAACGTCGCCGAAAACCGGGCTTGATCTGGTGGTCGCCTGGAGCATCGTCGGCACCTTCATCATCTTTGCGTCGGCCGTGATCTACATGATGGAATCGATCCTGATGCCGGTCACGCTTGCCATCGTGATCGGCATGGTGCTGGGCCTGGCTGCGGACCGGTTGGCACATTTCGGATTGCCACCGGCGCTGGGTGGACTGCTGTTGGCACTGATTTTCGTTGTCGGCCTGTTTTTCCTGATCAATGCACTGATCGAGCCTCTGACCTCGCTCGCCGGTCAGGCTCCAGGCATGCTCGAGCGGGCGATCGAGCGTGTGCTGCCCTATCTGCAAAGGTTCGAATGGGCGAAGGTGGCGATCGCCGGGACGGACGAAAAAGCCGTGACCGATGTTGCCATCCAGAATGCCGGTGCGATGCTCGGGCTGGTCGCCGCGGGTGTGACGCCAGCCTTCATCCAGACGATGATCTTTCTGGCGGCGCTCGGCCTTTTTCTTGTCGGACGCGGGCATCTGCGCAAGACCATCATCCTTGCCTTTGCCGCCCGTGACCGCCGGCTTGCCGCGATCCGCATCATGAACGCCACGGAAAATATGCTCGGGTTCTATTTCTCCACCGCGAGCCTGATCTATCTCGTTCTTGGCGCGATTACCGCAGCGATTGCCTTTGTCGGCGGGCTGACAATGGCCCCTCTCTGGGGACTGTTCGCCTTCGTTTCGAGCTTTATTCCATATCTCGGCGTTACCGTGATGACGGTGGCGCTTCTCTGTGCCGGATTGATGACCCATGATGCCATGTTGCTGGCGCTCGCCCCCGCCGCCGCGTTCTTTATCCTGCATCTGGTAATGGAAAACCTGGTCACGCCGGCCATCCTTGGCCACCGGCTGGAAATCAACCCGTTCCTGATCTTCCTGGCGATCATCTTCTGGACCTGGATGTGGGGTGCCGTCGGCGCCATGCTCGCCATGCCGCTGTCGCTGATCGCCATGACGATCTTCAACGAGGTCCGCACCCAACCGCCAGAACGGCAATTGCCGGGATAAGCGGTATCATTCCTGTTTGCGGCCATTGAAAGAAAATGTATGCCCCCAATGCTTGAACCCTCCAGCACGGCGCAGGCCGATCTCCATGGCGGGCGGTCGCCTTGGGGAGGCGATGGTCTATACCGGCCCCGCGTTGCGCCTCTCTCCCAAAGTCTGAAGACGGACGTGCTCGTCGTTGGCGGCGGCATCACCGGATCGCTTGCCGCCCAGCATCTGGCGGCACGCGGCGTGGATGTCACCGTGGTCGACCGGGAGCAACCTGGTCTCGGCAGTACGGCTGCCAGCACGGCGATGCTGCAATGGGAAATCGACTGCACGCTGGGAGAATTGACCGGGTTTTATGGTTTCGACCGGGCGGCCCAGCTTTACCGGCACAGTGTCGCGGCAGTGCAGGGACTTGCCGGTCTGGTCGAGGGGCTGGGTGTTGATTGCGCCTTCCGGCCGCGTTCGACGCTCTATATCTCAGCTGGAGAGGCTGGTCCTTCCGCTCTGCGCGACGAACATCTATTGCGCTTGCGCGCGGGGCTGCCCGGGCTCCTGCTTGATCATGCAGACCTTCTGTCCCGCTTCGGTATCGATCGTGCCGCGGCCATTCTCTCGCCAGGCTCTGCCGATGCCGATCCGCTTCTGCTGTCGTGGGGATTGTTGCGGAATGCCCAAGCCCGGGGTGCGCGGCTGATTGATGCGATGGTGACTGCCTATCATGATGCACCGGGCTCGGTAACCGTCGAGACAGACGGCTTATTCGTCATCGAGGCGCGGCACGTCATCCTGGCCACGGGCTATGTCATGCCGGATTTCGTCCGGAGCGAAATCCATCGGACGGCGTCGAGCTGGGCGATTGCAACGGTGCCGCAACAACGAGGCACGCTCTGGCCCGGCGACGAACTGATCTGGGAGGCTTCGCAAACTTACAATTATGCCCGCACGACGGTGGACGGGCGCATCATCATCGGCGGGGAGGACGACGATACGGTCGACCCGGCATTGCGCGATGAAAAAATGCCGGCAAAGTCGGCGAAGCTTGCAGACAGCCTCACGACGCTTTGGCCGGCGGCCGATCCCATCATCGATTTTTCCTGGTCCGGCGCGTTTGGCGAGACCGATGATGGCCTGCCGCTGATTGGTCCTGTCCCGGGCATGCCGCGCATTCTCGCCGCCTATGGGTATGGCGGCAATGGCATCACCTTCAGTTTCATGGCGTCGCGCATTCTGGCCGAGCTGTGTGCCGGTCACCGCGAAGGCTGGTTCGATACCTTTGCAATCGACCGGCCTTCGCCTGCGGATTGAGAGTCAATGCTTGTGGGCGCGCGCGTTCTCGTTGAAGAACAGTGCCTGGCTGATCAAGGCCTTGACCATTTCCGGATTGAACGGCTTGGTCACCAGAAACGCCGGCTCCGGCTTGGTCCCGGTGAGAAGGCGCTCCGGGAAGGCCGTGATGAAGATCACCGGGATCGTCGCGCTTTTCAGGATCTCGTTGACTGCGTCGATGCCGGAGCTGCCGTCGGCGAGCTGGATGTCGGCCAGGATCATCTTCGGTGCGGTCTTTTCGAACAGCGTGATGGCTTCGCCGTATGTTCTCGCCACGCCTGCAACCTGATGGCCAAGACTGGTCACCATGTCTTCGATATCCATGGCAATCAGCGGCTCGTCTTCGATGATCAGGATTTCAGTGGCGACCTGCCTGGAGATATCCTCGGACGCTTGGCGCAGCAGGCTGGTAGTTTCCGCATCCGTGACGCCAAGGATCTGCGCCGTTTCCCCCGGGGAAAAACCTTCGACGGACACTAGCAGGAAGGCCTTGCGGGCGGCGGGCGAGATCACGGAAAGATTGGCCGCGGCGCGCGCCTCCCAGCCGAACGGCGACGCTGTTTCCGGCAGGTCGATCGTCAGCGTGTCAAACAAAGCGCAGAACAGCTTGTACAGATTGACCCGGTCGTTGGCCCCTTGAGGGAATAGCGTGATGTCGGCGATCAGGGCTTCCAGGACGGCTGCGACATACGCATCGCCTGACGCTTGCGATCCCGTCACGGCACGGGAAAAGCGTCGCAGATAGGGAAGATGAGCTGCGATCCGCATGGAAAGTGACATTTATGACTTCCTTCAGTATGATGGCGCCGATATTTGCCGGTGCCAGATGCTATTGCGTAACCAGATATGGCATTGGTTTGAACACGTTTTGTGGTTTATGGGAAGTTTTCAGCTGTCCGAATTGCGCGCCTGTTGAAAGGAACGCGTAGAGATTCGGAATATGGCAACGTTTTTGATGTACCAAATGGGATGCGTGGAAGCGGCGCAGCGTGGCGATTGCCGATACGGATTCAGGAGTGAGACTGTCTATGGTTGACTTACCGGAAAATCAGCGGCGCCCCGGTACGGCCGGTAGGACAGGCGCGCGGAACACCGATACCCACACCCAGATCGCTTCAAAGTTGAAAGCTCTTTATAGCGCCGTCGAGCAGGAACCGATCCCGGATATGTTTCTGGATCTCCTCGAAAAACTCGACAAGGCCGAGCATCTGGGAAAATCGCGCACCTGATAGTGATGGCCGCGGCCCGGGCAATTTCCCCAATCATTCCTATGCAGACGTGAAAAACGGGCCGAAGCCCGTTTTCCGTTCTGAATGCGTTGCTCTGCGATCAGCAGGATGCGGTGTAGCGGCGGCCATAGCGATCGCGGTAAACGCAGCGGCCCGGTTCGTTGGCATTGCCAATCAAGGCGCCAGCCACGCCACCGACAGCAGCGCCGACTGCAGCGCCACGGACATTGCCTGTCGCTACCCCACCGATGATGGCACCCGACGCGGCGCCGATACCGGCCCCTTTTTCGGTCTGCGTGCAAGCGGCAAGCGGAAGAATGAGCGCTGCGGCAAGGAGAATTTTTTTCATGACTGGTTCCTTTTCAAGGGCTTGGATGGACGTAGGGCAAAGCGGAGTGGCTGATCAGATGCGGCCCATCAGCACGAGGATGAGGAGAATGACGACGACCAAGCCGAGACCGCCTGAAGGTCCATAGCCCCAATTGCGGCTGTGGCCCCAACTCGGCAGCGCGCCGATCAGCAAGAGCACCAAGACAATCAGGAGAATTGTACCGAGCATGTTATTTCCTCTTCGGGTTCAGGCCATGCGAGGCATGGGTCTGTTGCGGTAACGTGGCTCACGCGAATTTGTTCCCGCGTGTCCTGTTCATCGAGAGCCCCAGAGATACGGCATGCCCGGCCTGCAGATGCGAAACATGTTTTGTAAGTGTGATCTTACTGTTTCCTGTCAGTGGCCCAAGCAGAAGAAAGGTTGCGATCAACTGATCCACCTTGTCGCGGGCTTCGGCCATCGGCAGATGGCCGACCTTGTCGAGGATGACGGTATGGGCACGGGGCAGCCGGCCGGAAAGATGAATCTGGTGCAACGGCGGAACGATCGCGTCGCGGCCGCCGATGATGTTGAGGACCGGCACGTCGATCAAAGGTAACTCGTCGATGATGGATGTCTGCGACATCCAGGATACGAAGGCGGCTATTTCGGCGGCTTGCGAATTCAAGAGGTGTTCGCGCACCTGTTCCATTGCCGCGATGGTTTCTTCCGTTTCCCATCCGGCGGTCTTGTCGAACACGCATTCGAGCGAACCCCAGCGAAACGTTTCGCGTGTTGCGATCCAGCGGGCGAACAACCGGATGAACAGATGCCGGCCAAGCAGCGGCAGCCGCAGGATACGCGACGCCAGCCGTTCCTGCCCCTCAAACCGGCCGCAGGCGAAGGCGCCCATCAGGATGACGCTGCTGACGAGGTCGGGACGATGCCGGGCGAGCAGAAGCGAGATGAAGCCACCTGTGGAATGGCCAATCAGCGTGACGGGGTCGCCACCGAAATCGCGTTCAATCGCCGTGGCATAAGCATTGACGATGGCGCCAGTGGTCAGGCTTCCGGGAAAATCAGCTAGTGTCCATGGATTGTGGCCGGGCAGGGGATAGGCTGCAGCGCGGCCTTCGCGCACGATACCCGGGGCAAAACAGCTCCAGAATGCCGGCGCCATCACCATGCCATGGATCAGCACGGTCTTCATGCCGGGATCTTCAGACAACCAGTGAGGGGTGGGGATGGATAACATTCAGGCATTCCTTTGCTGGGTGTCAGCAATTCATGCCTTTGGCGTTTGGTTGTCTGGGGTAGGCGCAACCATTGAGGCTGCAGGTATCCGGGTTCACCAATGCGCGCCAGGCACTCCTTGACGCGTAGGCGAAACGCCAGCCGGTGCAAAAGGTTCCCGGCATTATTTGTGGAACTTCTGCGCGATTCTCTCCGTTTTCCTGCGACATCAATCATTGTGCAGGGAGCACGGCGATGGAACATATTGCAGCGATCATGATGCTTATTGGGTGTACCCACGGCAACGTCGAATGCAAGGAACTGCCGGCACCCGCCGTCGGCTTTGAAACCACCGAAGAGTGCCATGCCCTGCTGCAGCCGTCGATCAACGATGCGCGCGGCAGTTACAAGGTCGTATACGGCAAATGTGCTGCGATCGACCCGGCGCTCTACATCGAGGATGCGACGATCACCTGGGAGATCACACCCGCCCAGCAACTGGATGTCCAGGTGACATTCGACGAGCCGGCAAAGCCCGTTCTGGTTGCCGAGCAACGCCAACGGCATTCGGTCCTTCGCAATTGAACGCAGCGTAGTGAAGGCGAGGCGGGCTCCTGATCCGCAATTGAAATCCAACCACTGAAACCTAAGCAAAGGAGACACTGATGAATTGGGATATGATCGAAGGAAAATGGAATGAATATCGCGGCAAGGCCCAGACCCAATGGGGCAAGCTGACCGACGACGACCTCGATATAATCAACGGCCGACGCAAGGAACTGGCGGGCCGGATTCAGGTGCGCTACGGCGTTGAGAAAGAGGAAGCCGAGCGGCAGATCGACGAGTGGTCACGTCACTGACCGTGCTCTTCAATAAACAACGAGACGGCATCCGGAGCTTTCGTCCGGATGCCGTTTTTACGTCCGGGCCGGTGCGAGAGGCTGAAAAATTCGGAACAAAGTCCGCCTCGCGCCGTTCTCCAAGGCAATCACAGCCGGCTGAACACCGGCATTCGGCCTGACAGGCTCTCTCCCCGACTGGCATGAAGGAGTACACATATGATCCGCACACTCTTGGCGACGACCGCGCTTGCCGCGTTGCTGACCTCCGGCGCGCTGATCCCGGGCGCATGGGCGCAGGATGCCGCGACCAAGGCCGATCCGGCCAAAGCCGTCGGCGCGACATCCCAGGCATCTGCACCCGGCGGCTATTTTTCGGCGGCCCCCGAGCAGGTGCTGGCAAGCTCGGTTCTTGGCAAGACTGTTTATACCGGGTCGGATGAACAGGGCGAAGCGATCGGTGACGTCAACGACGTCGTCATCAACGCCGACGGTGGCGCCGAGGCGATGGTAATCGGCGTTGGCGGCTTCCTTGGTATTGGCGAAAAGGATGTGGCGATCAGTTTCGACCGGGTGTCGTGGTCGGACAGGGATGGCCAGCGCATCATCGTTGTTTCGGCCACGAAGGAAGAATTGCAGGCCGCGCCTGAATTTGACCGCACGGCCCTGATGAGCGGTGTGGCAGCCACATCACCAGAGGACGGCACAGCGGCGGCACCGGCTACCGCTCCGGTCATCACTGATGAGGCGGCCGAAGCGGTACCGCCGGTTACCGGCACAACCCCTCAGATGAGCGATCCCGAGATCAACCCGCCCGTCGATCCAGGCACAACGGCGGCCACACCGCCCGACGAAATGAAACTGGTCGATCCGGCACTGATCAGCGCCGACAAGCTTATCGGCACCGAGGTCAAGGTCGCCGACGACACCAAGGTCGGGGAAATCGGCGATGTTCTGCTCGACAAGAACGGTAAGGTCGAAGCCTATGTCATCGATGTCGGCGGCTTTCTGGGTGTCGGCCAGAAACAGGTTGCGATGAGTGCGCAGAGCGTTGAGGTGATGGCGGATGCAAATGGCACGATGACCATCTATTCGCCGTTCACCAAGGCGCAGCTGGAAACACAGGCCGCCTATGACGAGAACGCCTACAAGGCCAATCCCCGTGGTGTCGTTCTGGCAATCCCCGCAAATTAAAGCGCGGCAGCAGGAAAACCGGCGTCGAATTGGCGCCGGTTTTTCATTGTCGTTTGCAAATGCGTTTGTCTGCGAGCAGGCACAAAAAAAGCGGCCGGTGGCCGCTGTTTTTTTGTTTGATGACGATACTCAGCGCTTGATGTCGTCTTTCATCTGCTCTTCCGCAGCTTCGAGATCCGCCAGAAGGTCAGAAAGCGCGCCTTCCGTCTTCGGCGGATTCTCATTGAAGTACAGATTGCGCAAAGTCGAGCCGATATGCAGATGGCGTTCGCGGCTCTTGTTTGGCATTCGGGTGGATTCTGCTGCAGATTTCCAGATATGCGTTGGTGACACGGTCATTTTACTATCTCGCATGAGGTCTATGCCTTCACAACGTTGCCTGCCTTGCTAAGGTTCCGAGAAAGACGTGGCGAAACCGTGTCAAATCGGGGCAATCTTTCGGCGCATGGTTAAGGATTGGTTTCGCTCCCGGGCTGGTGCATTCCGCCTTCTTTCTCCGGAACAAAATTTCCCGTCCTGCGTTTATTCAGCAATGGATAAATAAAGGAGAATTTCCGATGCTGTACTACGCTCTCGTCTTCCTCGTTGTTGCCATTATCGCCGGTGTTCTGGGCTTTGGCGGTATTGCTGGTGCTTCGGCAGGTATTGCGCAGATTCTGTTCTTCCTGTTCCTGGCTTTCCTGGTCATCTCGCTGGTGGCCGGCCTGATGCGCAGAACCTGATCCCATCTCAGGTGGTGCGTGAAGGAAGGGAGCGGTGCGAAAGCGTCGCTCCCTTTTTGGTGCTTGGGTCCAAATGTCTCGCCGTGCCGCTTCCGCCTTGCCGAAGACCATGGGCTTGGCTATTCATGACCGGATTATCTCGCACTTGCACATGCCGGAGCTGCACCAAGCATGAAATCACTGGAACTCATCGTTGAAAGAATCATCCTGTCGAGCCGCTGGCTCCTCGTGGTCTTTTACCTGGGACTGGTCGCGGCGCTGGCACTTTACGCTGTGTCCTTCGTCTACAAGTTCTACAAGATCGCCATCATGGTCTTTACCTATGACGAATCCGACATGATCCTTGCCATGCTCGGGCTGATCGATGCGGCGCTGGTCGCCAGCCTGATCGTCATGGTGATGATTTCGGGCTACGAGAACTTCGTCAGCCGGTTCGATGAAGCCGATGCCGAAGTCTCGTTCCTTGGCAAGCTTGATTCCGGCAGCCTGAAGATCAAGGTGGCATCGTCGATCGTGGCGATCTCGTCCATCCATCTGCTGCAGATTTTCCTGAACGTGGCGAACTACACCAGCGAGCAGTTGATGTGGGCGACGATCATTCATCTCGCTTTCGTGGTCTCCGCGCTGATGCTCGGTTTCCTCGAGCAGATCATGACAAGACTGAAGAAATAGACAGCAGCAAGCAGAATGGGGTGGCGGGCATGAAGACTGACGTTGTTGTTTTGGGCGCGGGCATTGTCGGCCTGTCGACGGCCATTCACCTTGCGCGGCGAGGCAAGTCGGTGGTGCTGCTCGACCGCCGTGGTGCCGGCGAAGAAACCTCCTACGGTAATGCCGGCCTGATCCAGCGCGAAGGTGTGTTTCCCTATGGCTTCCCGCATGATTTCGGTGCGCTGTTCCGCTATGCGCTGAACAACACGATCGACGCGCATTATCATTTCCGCGCATTGCCCGGCCTCGTCCCGTTTCTCATCCGCTACTGGTGGAACTCGGGTTTTACCCAGCACCAGAACATCGCGTCGATGTATGCGCCGTTGATCGAGAATTCGATCGCCGAACATGCCGACCTGATCGATGCGTCCGGTGCCGGCGATCTCATCCGCAAGGACGGCTGGATGAAGGTTTTCCGCACGGAAGCGGCGCGCGACGCGGCCTACAAGGAAGCGGAAAAACTGTCCTCGACGTTCGGCGTCAATCACCAGAAGCTCTCCAGCAGCGAATTGAAGGTGATGGAACCATCGATCCGGGCGGACCTGACGGGCGGTCTTCGCTGGACAGATCCATGGTCGATCCGCGATCCGCACAGCCTCAACAAGGCCTATCTCGCCTATTTCCAGTCACTCGGCGGCCGCCTGGTGTCCGGTGACGCGGCGACACTTGAACATATTCTCGAAGGCGCCGGCTGGCGTGTTGCAACGCCAGAAGGGCCTCTGGAAGCCAAGGAAGTCGTCGTAGCGCTCGGTCCCTGGGCGGATACCGTGACGAAGAAGCTCGGCTACCGTTTTCCGTTGGCAGTCAAGCGCGGCTACCACATGCATTACGGCATGGAGGAAGGCGCGCAGCTGAACAATTGGGTGCTGGATGCCGAAAAGGGGTATTTCCTGGCGCCGATGCTGCGTGGCATCCGTCTCACCACCGGCGCGGAATTTGCCAATCGCGATGCCCCGAAGACCCCGGTCCAGCTGACCAGGGCCGAGCGCGTCGCCCGCGAATTCTTCCCGCTCGCCGAGCGTCGCGACGACGAGCCCTGGATGGGCGCGCGCCCCTGCACGCCGGACATGATGCCGATCATCGGCAAGGCACCGCGCCACGAAGGCCTCTGGTTCGCCTTCGGTCATGCCCATCATGGCATGACTCTTGGCCCGGTTACCGGCCGTGCGCTGGCCGAAAAAATGACCGGTGAAAAGACAGTGATCGACATTAAGCCGTTTAGGCCTGACCGCTTTCTGGCCTGACCGGCACGAAATAGAGGCGCCGGCGATCCCGGCGCCTTGCTTCTTCTTTCCAGATTTATGTCCTGCGGACCGGAACAAACGTCAAAGTCGCCCGTTATCGTGGTTGGCTGACGGCGAGGGATCGGTCTGCTGCGCTATGCGCGGCAATGGAGATGGCTGTCGCGGAAAGCGGCGGCGGGAGCGGTACTTCATGCTGAAACAGGTTGTAGAATTCAACGGCGAAGCCGTGGGCGCGCTGATGCGCGAGAATAACGGGTTTCGCTTCGTTGCGGTCAAGTACGGCGTCTGGAGCCTGGACGGCCGGCTGTTTTCACATCCGTCCGAAGCCACGCGCGCCGTAAAAATGCTCCTGTCGAAACGGGCCGGGCGGTCGATGCCGCCTGCCAGTTTTTGGGTGCCCGGCGATGGCGACCCCTCAAGTAGCCAGTTCCGCTGGAACGCCGTTTCGCGGATCCCTTCGGCTCAAAAGGAAGGTCGCGTCTGATGCCAGCAGCAAGGTTGGCGGACGTGGTTTTGTCAACGGACCGGCTGCGGCCTATCAATCGTCCCAATCCGTGGGAATGCCGCTGTCAGCGCCGATGGTTTCGAGATCGTTGCGGATGGTGACCACCCCGGGGACCGCATAGATCAACACCTCGATCTTTCGCCGTTCATGGGCGGTATCGACGGTGCCCGTCAGCCGGACCGAGCCACGGCGGGCCTTGATATCGATCCCCGACGTGTCGATGGCGCTGTCTTCCAGCACATTGGCAATCACGTCTTCAAGCGCGTCGTCATCGACATCCGCCTCGGTATCGTCGCCAAACAGGTCGGGACCGTTATTGCTCTCGATCGCCGTTTCATTGCTGCGCTGGAAGCCGGGATTGCCGGTTTCGTCGAAATTTTCAGCCCCCTCCCCATAGGATTCATTGCCGACCTTGGTCTGCGATCCGGGTGTGGCGTCGGCATAGGGCCAGCCTTCATCCACATCGCGCTCTTCGTAATCGCGGTAATCTTCCTCACGCCCTGTGGTCTTCGGTGTCTTGGCGATCATTGTTTTGTCCTCGTCCGGATGAGATCGAGAGAGAAACGGCTGGCGCGGCATTTGGTTCAATCGCAGGCGATCGTAGCGCAATATTTTCATGCACACACAAAAAAATGGCGGAGCCGCCGAAGCAGTTCCGCCATTTGCAGGAGGCGTGGATCGCAGATTAGTTCTGCGGAGCCGTACCGGTAGCCGGTGTCTGCGTCTCGGTTCCCGTTGCCGGGGTTTCCGGGGTCGCAGGCGTGGCGTTCGGCGTTGTTGTCGTATTCGGGGTCATGGTCGTGTCAGGAGTGGCAGTGCCGGGTGTCGCCGTACCTGGCGTTGCGCTATTGTCGGCCGGCGGGGTGACGGTATCGGCCGGCGGCGTTGTCGTCTGTTGCGTCGGGGCCGGCTGCGTTGCCGTGCCGGTGGTCTGGTCGGTCGACAATTCTGCTGGCAGCCAGACAAGCAGCGCCAGAACCAGGCCTGCAAGCAGGATGATCAGGACCGGCCATTTCGAACGTCCCGAGCGGGGTTCAAGCTCTTCCGGACGCCGCTGGCTGGCCAACGGATCGTTCGCCGGCGCGCCTGTCACCGGATCGATACGCGGGCCTGCCTGTTCGGCTGGCCATGCTGCAGGATTCACGTTGCGGTTTTCACTGGGGTCAAAACGTTGATTCATGGCTGACATATCCTTTCGAGAAATGGTGCCTGTGCCAGCAAACGTTGAAGGCAACTGCCCGATAAACGCCGCTGGGCGGCGAATGTTCCTCGAAAAGACCGCTTCAGACGGCAAAAGCCGCCTAATCTCAGGGAAAACAACGTTTTCCGATCAAAACCATGCCCAGCGGGCGCCGGGCCGGATCGGACTACAAAGAGATCAGCTCGACGGCAGGTCGGCGACTTCTCCGAATTGGGAGAGCAGGCGCGGGCTGGTCATGTCGCCGCTCTCTTCGTCGACCTCGACGGCATAGGCCGCGACCCCGATAAACCGGTCGGCCATCGCTGCGGCAATCTTTTCGGCGCTCGCAGCATTCGATGCCTGGCGCATCTCGCCTGGAGCCAGTCCGCCGCGCGTCTTCTTATAGGGGATAACGATGAATTTCTCGGCCATGCATGGCCCTTTCAAGGATTGTGGCGGTCCGGCCGGTCAGGGCATTTGACGGGAATGCGCAGTGATACTGTGGCTGGCACGGCGTGCCGGCTGCGATCCTTAGCATTGATTGCCGTGCGGCCGTACCGGCAATCATAGCCGGCGGCGCACAAATGCTGCGCGGATCGATCGCAACTTGAAATGCGGCCGGAGTGTCGTGGGTTGGCTTTGAATAGAATGGATATTCGACGCGTTGACGCCGTCTTGCGAGTGGCAAGGGCCGACAAAGTGGACGGCCACGTTCTTTCGTGGCAGCGAGAGAGACGTCAATCTACCCGCCCGGCCCTATTCTAAATCTAATAGCAGCCGCGTCCGGTCCTTGCGGACGACAGGCCTTTCGCAGATTTTTCAGCCAATTGATACCCCGATTTTTACAAGGCAGGTTGCTGTGCCATCGGGAGGGGAGGCGGTTGCTGGGCACGGGAACCGCAAACGGCTCCGCCGTCACCCCGCGCCGGGCAACAGGCGGTGTTCATTGAACGGTTTGCATGGCCGTTTGCAGTGCAGGAAAAACGCTATTCCGGGATTTTGGCTGGGGAACCTGGATTCTCACATTGTTTCAATGGCTTAACAAGATTGCCTTGAAATCCCCTCTGTTTTTCCGTCGCGAGCGACCGTGGATGCCACCTTTGTGCCCTGGCTTTGGGCATCAGTCAACATGGCGGGCGGAGCGGTAATAATTTCCGCTGTCGGACCTCCGGTTGCGGTGCCGCATCGAGGCGGCCAATATCGAATTCAACCTGACCGAGGCGCCGCCGGATAATATCACCGAAATCCTCGTCATGATCTGAATCGGGCCTGGCAGGTTGGCACCTTCCCGCGCTTTTCAGGTTTCGACCGAGCCGGCCGACACCGTGGCGCATACGACTTTTCAGAGTGCTGCCAGGGTGGCATCAGGGCGGGATGTTGCCAATCGGCTCGAGAAGCCAGCGTTTGTTAAACCAGTCTATCCTCCAGTTAGTCTCGCCCGGCGGAGTTTGATGACAACTTCACCCACGCGGTGTGCAGAAGCAGTCAATTGAGACATGATGGCCCGCCAAGTTCACTTGAATTGGATGAACGGTAGTCAGAGTGCTATACGCCCCAAAAATGATCGTCGAACGCATCGTATGCTTACAACAGGCCCTGTCCGCGTTTTCGGCCTCTTTCTTGCAAAACGGTCAGCCCACTGCCGGCCTCAAAATGGACGTGGCCGCCTTTCAACTCGGAAATATGCGGAGCCACCGAGCAACCCGGAAATCGGTTAATTCATAACGTTAGTCCGAAGGGCCGTCTTGTTGTTTCCGCTCCCGGGAGGAAGTCGCAGAAAAGATCGGCCAAGTCCTCGACCGTCTGTGCTTCGCGGAATGACAGCATAATTAGTCGCCCTCGGCCTCCTCCATGCGCGCTTCAAGCTCGTTCAGGAAGGGTGAGCGTCCCCAATGCATTCTCCCGCGGCCCGTATCGACATAACCGGAATATAACATGTGAATTTCATCGCGGGCGCGCGTCAGGCCCACATAGAACAGGCGGCGGCTCTCCCGCCGCGCCGCAGGAAGTTCGTTGCGCCAAGGCAAGCTGCCGAGATCGAGCCCCACCATGATGACCACGTCGTACTCGCAGCCCTTGGCGGAATGCAGGGTCAGAAGGTTGAGGTGAAGCGGCGAGCCATCGCGACCGCCAAGGCTTGCGAGGTCGAGATCGGCGAGCGCCCCGCCAACCGCGAGCGCCGTCGACATGCGTTCGACCTGTTCAGCCTGATCCGCTAGACTCGGCTCAGCCGCGATCAGCCCATCGAGCATTCCGTCGCGCAAGGACGCGACGAAATCGCGGGCAAGCCCATCCTCTAGTCTGAGCGACCATAGAAGCCGGGTAAGGCTTTGCAGCTCCGCGCTGGCCTCCGCCTCCGATATCCGAGCGCGATGAAAGCCGATCCAGCGATCCAGCAGGCCGCGAAGCTGGGGGCGCGCTTTCCGCCACCCGCCTGCGCACCAGGCCGCGCAATCCTCGATCCAGCTCGTGAGCGCGACCTTGCGATAAGGCGCCGCTGTATCGACCCTCACAAAGTCGAGGCCCGCAGCCGCGACTGCTTCCGCGACCACGTCGCCGGCGCGATAGTCTCGATAGAGGATCGCGATGTCGCCGAGCATCCGGCCGCGTTTGGCCGCGAGCGCCGCTGGAATGATCTTGGCGACGGCGTGTGCTGCCTGCCCCTCAAGGCCATCGTCGCATTCGACCATCGCGATAATAGCCTGGCGGTCGGGGTCGTTCGACTGGTAGCCGCGAGCCTCGCCGAGGGCCATTTCCGAGGCGCTGACAATGCTTGAGGCTGAACGGTAATTAAGCTGAAGCTGTACACGCTCGACATCGTCTCGCTCGGCCAGTTCCTGCAAAAGAGCCCCATCCGCGCCGGTGAAACCGTAGATCGATTGATCCGGGTCGCCGACGGCGAACAGCCGGACCCCTCCGTCGAACGCCATGCGCTTGACGATGCGGTGCAGCGCCACGCCCAAGTCCTGATATTCATCGACCGCCAGTACAGGAAACTTCGCCTGCAGAAGCGGCAGCACCCAATCGTGCTCCGACACCAGCCGTTGGCCGAAGATCACAAGGTCATCGAAATCGACGAGACCGATACGCCGCAGCTCAGCTTCGTAGCCCTCCGCCCACTCCGCAAGCTCCTCCTCTGCCGTCCAGTCTTCCGACGTTCGATCGAGGATCGACCGCCGATGGCGGCCGAGGTTCATCGGCTTATTGGGATGACCTGCGCCGAAGAGCCTGTCGCCGATCCGCCGCATCGCCTGATCGCTCTGCCGCTGGGTGGCAACGGCAAGCGGAAACGGCACCGGGAGATCGGCAAGGCGACCATAAGGCATCAGCAGATGTCTCAGGCAGAAGCCATGGACGGTGCCGATGAAAAGGTTCGGCGCCTCCCGCAAGCCCAGCCGCTCCAGACGGCGCGTCAACTCCCGCGCGCACTCCTGACTATAGGTTATGCATGCTGCACCTCGCGGCGCGCGCACGTCTTCAGCCATGATCCGGGCAAGCTTGAGCACCAGCGTCTTGGTCTTGCCACTGCCGGGTCCTGCGAGCACGACGCAATGTCCCGCCGAATCATAGGCTGCTTGCTGGCCAGGATTGCTGGCCAGATCAGCCGCTTGGGCAAGATATGCGGCGCTGACACTACGCAAGGGCATCGCGAATGCGCTCCAGCGCCCGCCGGATGTAGTCCGGGCACGTATCTTCATCGACATGTGGCGCCAGCGCCTGAGCGAAGCGCCCTTTGCCGATCCGCTCGATGAGCTTGATTAAGCGCTCCTCATCAAGGGTGTCGGTATCGTCGACCCAGCCCTGGATCAGGTCTTGGGTGTTCTGATTGACCGATAGCTCCTCCTCGATGACCTGCTGCATCGCTTCGGCAAGGCCGCCGGTGAAGAGCTCCGGCTCAAGCGTATTGCTGTTGACGAAGTAGCCGAACGGTTCGGCGCGCGCGATCACAGCGTCGACGTCCAACGGCGCGTAGTTCACGCCATTCTCGACCAGCCGCAGCACATTGATCAGCCGCCGGCGGACTAGCGGCGGGTTTGCGCCATTTGGATCCCGGTCCGTCAGAATGACGTGCGGGATATTCAGTCCCTGCGGTCCCAACAACTTCACGTAGGGCGTGAAGTTTGTGCCGCTCACAGAGCAGACGGTGATGCCGAGCATATCGAGCGGGATTTCCAAGGCCTCGGCGAATGCAGGGATAAGAAACCGCTCGGCATCGCCCTCGACAAGGATCACGCCTCGCGCGAAGAAGATCTCACCGCGGCTGACATCGATGTAACGCTGCAGGTCCGCCTCATCACGTGCCGTCAGGGGCGCCGCGGCCGTGGACACTGCGGTCGTCGCCTCCTCGCCGGCGTCGTGCCGGAGCAGGACGATTGAGCGGATAGGAGTCACGCTCGCGATATGCGGCGAGTGCGTCGTGAGGATGGTTGTGAGCGGCGGGGTGTCTTCCTCTCCGTCCCCAGCCCCACCGAGGAAGTACCGGTAGACGAGCCGCTGTACATGCGGGTGAAGGTGCGCTTCGGGCTCTTCGACCACGAAGAACGTATGGTCGCGCTCGCCATCCGTGACCAGACGATCGAGCTCAAGGCTCTTCAACGCCAGGAAGATCAGATTGGCGGTGCCGAGGCTGGCGTCGCCAATGCCGCGCGCGCCATTATCGATCAGCAGCCGCAGGCTGCGCAGCAACGCATCGACGCGGCTTGGCGCAAGACCAAGCGTGAGCGGAACGGCGTGCTGCTCGCCCGCAATAGCGATCAACCGTTCGCTGATGCGCTGCGCGGTTGCGACCACCTCGGCATGACCAGCAAGCTCGGCTTGCGCCTCGTTGACTTGCTGCTGGATCTCGTCCCGCGCGTCTTCGTCGAGCGAGGTCGCCAGTTCCTCGATGAGAGGCCTCAATGGCGAGTTCCGCCAACTCGACAGGTCCTTCTCGGCGTCGCGCAGTGCGACCTGGACGTCGAGCGGCAGCATCCGGCGGAAGGTCGAACCGATCAACATATCAGGATCGTCGCCGCCGAAAATGATGTACTCGTATTCGGCCGGGCTCTCAGGCACGCGGCCGAGATTTGCCTTCGGCTGAAAGCGGTACGTCAGACGCGCAACCATAGGCGGACCCGGATCGACCACGCAGTCGTTGAGATGCGCCATCAATCGCGGATCGTGGGTAAAATCGGTCAGATCGACAGAGATTTCGATGGTCTTGCCGAGCTTGTCCTCGCCCATCCCATCCCAGAAATGTTCAAGCCCGAGCTGGCGATCACGTTCCGACAGGCCCGGATCCAAGATCAACTGCAGGGCGCGAATGAAATTGCTCTTGCCGACCTTGTTTTCGCCGACAATGACGATGCTCTCGCCGGTTTCGACGTCAATGTCCGAGAAATTTGCGAAATTGCTTATTCTTACCCTTGAGATGCGCAAACCCGTTCCTTGACTTCAATGAATCACATCAACTGTAGATTTAACATTCCAAGGCGGGTGTCCGCTATGCCTGTGTTGTCAGTCGATGCCGAACTGTCTCCTTTCGGCCCCAGAGTGGTCGTTCGCCACAGTTTGCTCGTGGCACTCGGGCATTGTCCCCAGCCGTCGCGTTTGAAAGTTCTGATCTGGGGAACGTCAAATTCAAATTGCCGGGAAACTAAAGCCAAGCACCGGAAAAGACGCCGTTTTTCCGGTGGGGGAAGGCAATTACTGAAAAGGAAGAAAAAGGTCCTAATAGACCTGCCTAGGGGGTACGATTCTCACATGTTTCAAAGGCTTGTTGAAAAGCCTTGAAATTCCCTCTGTTCTCCCATCGCGAGCGACCTTGGATGCCACCTTTGTGCCCTGGCCTTGGGCATCAGTCAACAGGACGGCGAGCGGCAATTATTTCCGTTTTCCGCCCAAAGTGGACTTCTAGGCTAATAAGCGCCCGCGAATTCGAATCTTCCATTTCGAGTCGCGAGTAGCCCCACTGGTATGGATTAAGTCCGCTCGACGGCCGCATTAGTGGTAAGCTCAAACTCGCGGCCAGCGGAAGAGACGTTCTTTCGAGACGCGGAAACGGTGGTGCGGAAACATCTCCATGTACCAAACGAGGTGGCCACGACAAAAGTCTTTGAAACCTTCATCAGACCACAGGGTCCTAAGCTCGGTTTTGCTAAGTCGTTTTTCAATTGCCTCACTCTGTTTCCTATTGAATACTCTCCCATTATACGGGTCCATCTTCGGCCACGTGCGGTTTTGGTGCTGCCAGTGTCCGTGGGGTGTCGAGGGATATGGATCGGGATCGGCCTTAGTAAAAACCCAACCGAGATAGGTGAAATGAACGACGCCGGGCGGCGACGCATCGCTCTGATCGCCACTTTCCGACAGCTCTGAAGCGAGCGGGGGTTCTGGGTCGCCGTGATCGGCCACAGGCTCGTGCTTCTCGTCTTCCTCTATGCGAGGATCGGTTATGAATCCTGGTAGGTCAAACACCCATGCAGCGACATCGCAGCGCTCCCTAAATTCAATAATACCAATGAGCCCGAACTCGAAGTGCAACTCGGCGAGCGTTACCAGTGTGGAGTAGGACATGGGGAGTTCATTTCCTGGCTATGATGGTAAATCCTAACGGCTCCATTGCGCCCGTGAGACGTCCGCAGCACAGCTCGAAAGCGGACAATGCGCGGAATGCTACTGAGGTCGGTCTCGGTCGACACGGTGGTATGGGGGTCGGTGATAACTGGGTTACCTACCGGTTTGACGCCGGTGAAGGATATCGCTGACCTCCTCGATCGCGGAGCATACCGAAGGTGTGTTCTGGATTAACGCCAGCGCCGAGACGCATAGACGGCGCCGGGAGTCCTTCATGCAGACCTTTCCAATCGACGTCTCCACTCCTTGGGCGTCCTCAACGTAGTGATGTAGCAGACTCGTTTGAGACGGATGCACCCACTCGGACAGCCCCCTATAGGTCAATTCGTTACCGCTTTCTTGATGACCTGTGAGGTTGATCTCGACCTCGAACATATAACGCATGGCGTTCAGAACATGGACTCCTTGTGCGGCTTCGGCCAACATTCTTTCTCTGGCCTCTTCGGTGAAATAATAGTCGTTCAGCGAGTACTCGCCGCCTTTCAGGGACTTCTGCTCATCCACCTTGATGCGGGAGCTGTTGACGAATGCCAACACCTTCTTGCCAATCCGATCAAAGTCATCGCCCTCTGCCGCCTTGGTGACTTCATTGAGCGCGTACATGCCGACTGCATGGGTTTCCATCAAGCATCGCGCCAGAATGCATGCCGATGCCGCGCGATCCGCATCCACAAGCAGGACCGCGTCGTCAAAGAGATCGATGACACGGTTGTTGACCGTTCGGCCGAAATTGGCGAACAGTTGCCCAGCGGAACCGGGAGCGGCTCGCCCATAGGCCCGCCCTAACCGTTTGGCCATCCCGGCTCTTGCCCTAAGAGAAGCGAGATGGATAGTCTCCGTCTCCGCCAAAAACTCTGCTACGCCATAGTCCTCGCTCATGTGTCCGCTCCCAAACTCGATCCCCGTTCCACGTCGAGCAGGCCGGACCGCGAGACGACCGAAAAAATCGCTTCGGACACTTCTTGGGGACCGCGACCTGCCTCAATCACATGACAACGTCCCGGATCACGTTCTGCGGCGGCTAACAAGGCTTCCCGGATCCGGACGAAATCCCTAGTGGCTTCGGAGGGATCCTGATCGATTGCGTCGCTCCGGGCGGCCCGCCGCTCCATTGCGACGGCCGGATCGATATCGAGCACGAAAGTCAGATCGGGCATGGTCTCGCCGACGGCGGCTTCGGTAACTAGAGAGAACAGCGGCTCGGAAACGCCGGTGCCATGGACCTGAAACGCATAGGTTGAGTCCAGAAACCGATCGCTAACGACCCAGCCGCCCGCCTTCAGCGCCGGTCGGATCACACTCCTGACGTGGTCCACCCGCGCAGCCGAAACTAGCAGCATCTCCTCGAGCGGAGACAGCCGGTTCGGCCTCGGCGCGATCAGGATGGTACGCACGCCCGCGCCGATCCAACCGCCATCGGGTTCCTTGGTTTTGACGACTTGCAAGTTCATCGAGCGGAGTGACGCGGTCAAGTACTCTGCCTGTAACGATTTTCCGCTTCCGTCGATACCCTCGATAGTTACAAACGGCAATGCTTCCCCCTATATAGTGCAGCCAAAGTCTCCCGAAGCGGTCCGAATGATTAGATCCAGCGTCGTCACTTTCGTCTCGGCCGGCATGCTCTCGCCCAAGAAGCGGGACCACGTGCTGGCGCGCCAACAGCTATATCTCAACTACGGCGCGCTGTCTTTGGCGACCAAGCTGCAACTGGCCGGTCGCGACGTCGCTCTCTTCCACGGCGAACATCGCGACCCTGAGGACCTCTTTTGTCAAATACGCGATAGCGGCCGTTTCCCGTCGATCTACCCGCTTATGATCTCGATCCCCAGCTTCTATGCGCTGCCATGGGCGCAAGCGTTCTGCAAGCTGGCAAAAGCCGCGGATCCTGAATGCCGGCTCGTTGTCGGTGGGCGGTGGGTGGTCGGACCGGATCCGGAGTGGCTTCGGGGGCTGCTACCCCAAGCCGACGTCTTGGCCCCCGGCCTCAGCGAGGGTGTCATCGAGCGGCTCTTGACCGAGAGCCCCGTGCTGAAGCGGGTCGCGGAGCCGGCTCCGGGTTTCACCCTCAACCATCTCCTTGTAGACGGTTATCGCCGATACCAACCGAGTGTCGAGGCATCGCGCGGCTGCGGAATGGGCTGCGCTTTCTGCGAGGAACGGGATATCAAGGTCGAGAAGCTAGGTGACGCGGCCACATTGGCGGCATCGATGGCGTTGGTCGGTGAACAATACAACGGGGAGGAAATCCGACCCTATCTGCAGGCCTCGATGTTCTTGCCAACCGCTCGGTGGGCCTCTGCATTTGCAGTCGAAATGGCGAGGATCGGACTTAACATGGCTTGGCGGACCGAGACGAGGGTCGACGCCATTACCACGCAGACGCTCGTCTCGCTAGCGGAAGCGGGCTTGGGCGTGATCGATTTGGGCCTCGAGACTGCATCGCCCCGCCAGATCCTGGCGATGAGAAAAGCCGACAACCCTGACCGTTATCTTCGTCGGGCTTCCGAGTTGTTGGAGACATGCCGGGACCACGGCGTGATGGCTAAAGTCAACGTGCT
Organism: Hyphomicrobiales bacterium; assembly: GCA_900472175.1. Lineage (GTDB taxonomy): Bacteria > Pseudomonadota > Alphaproteobacteria > Rhizobiales > Rhizobiaceae > Pararhizobium. The sequence goes on from UCHD01000001.1 coordinate 104,720, forward strand.
GCTTTACGCGGGAGAAACTGAGGAAACCCTGGCTGAAACGACCGCCTGGCTTGATGCCCATGCCAGCGCCATCGCTGGGGTGTCGGTCGGTCCGGTCATTGCCTACGGCCCACCCAAGACGGCTGACTTGCTACTTGATGACTGGCGTCGCCTTGGCGCGCGGCCGGTCGACACGACCAGCGCGGCATCTACCGGGATAACTACCATGCACCTAAGCACCGCCTTTCCCGCCGAAGCGGCGGAAGTTGCGAGCCTCCAGCTCTCTCGCAGATTCATGGACGAAGACGCTTACTTCGAGCTCAAGAGCTTTTCATATTATCCCCGGGATTATCGTCGCGCTGACTTCGAGCGCGACGTGGCCGCGTCCGACGCGGCGAAGCTCCCGTTTACTGTCCGCAGGCGCGACGCGGCCAGGGTTGATCATGACCAGAATTTCGATGAGGCGAATTTAAAATGAGGCGAAATTTATGAACATTAAGATGATCAAGGACCCGATTCACGGGTCGATCGAGTTTGAGGGAGAGGCAGAGCTTCAACTTAAGTCCATGCTCGCCGACCCGTTCTTCCAGCGCCTGCGCCGGGTGAAGCAACTTGGTTTTTCCGACTATGTCTTTCCCTCGGCCACTCACTCCCGATTCGCGCACTCACTAGGCGTTTACTCCGTGGCCAAGCGCATGCTGTCTGTAGTGGAGCCTGACGTAAGGAACGGCGACTGGAGCCTGAAGGGTCGAGCTTGTCTAGCCGCCGCCCTACTTCACGACATTGGCCATGGAATGTTCAGCCACGCTTTCGAAAAAGCGATGGAGTTGTTCGTGGATCGCAATCCACAGCCTGAGAACAGCGCGCTGCAAGCCGCGGTGAACCATGAAAAGGTTAGCCCCAAGATCGTGACCGGCTCGTCTATCGCCCGGACCTTGGTAGAGATGGGTGGTGCCGAGTTCCCAGCTATGGTGGCAGGCATGATAGAGAAATCGGACAAAACTTGCGTCTACACCTCGCTCGTCTCGAGTCAGTTAGATGCTGACCGCCTGGATTACGCCAAACGCGACCCTTATTTCGCTGGCGTCTCCTCCGGCGGGATCGACCTCGACTGGTTGATCCGCAACTTCCAGGTCGGCTCCGGTGCGAACGGCCGCTTCCTTTACGTCAACAGCAAGGCCTATATCTCGTTGGAACAGTTCACGGTGACCCTGTTCCAACTCTATCCGACCTTGTATCTACATAAGCGCACGCGGGGTCTCGAATACATGTTCTCCCTGCTGATGAGCCGGGTGTTTGAGCGCATCGCCGACGGTGACGAAAAGGCCGCCGGCCTGCCATCAAACCATCCTTTGGTCCGGTTCTTCCGACGGCCCAACGATCTCGACAACGCGCTCCTCCTCGACGATACCCTTTTCTGGGGCTCGTTACACCTATTCCAAGAGGCGGGGAGTGGGCCGATCCGCACAGTTGCTAACCGCATCACTTCACGTAAGTTCTATCCGATGCTCGACGTCTGGAAACTCGCGGACGAGGTCGCCGCCCAAGACGACACCCTAGCAAACCTCGACGCAGCCCAGCGCGTGGGCGTGCTGCACGATATATGCGAGAAAGTGTCGGAAGACCTACACAAGAAGAGCGGACTGTGGACCGAGGCCTGCTACTACGACAAGTACCCGCGACCTATCTACAAACCGCTGCACACCGAAGGTGGGCATCCGCAGCAGATCAACGTCGAAGTCGGCGGCGAGATCGTTGATATCGCCTCCATATCGCCAATCGTCGCCAGCGCGGCGTCCTTCAGCATACATCGGATATACTTCGACGACGCGGACGAAGGGTTGGGCGAGCGACTGGCGTCGGAGATACAGTCAAGCATCCGACGTGGGCTGGCAGAAGAGTTGAGGGGATAGTCACTCCACCTAAGTGGCTTCCGGCTGCACGCGAGATCATCGACCACATCGGGTCCGCCTGTGCTTTCCGATTGAAGAAGCGCTGTCGTAGGAACAAGAGCGAAACCTCTCCCCCTTGGCCACCAACTGGGCGAGGGCCATTTTCATAAACGCGCAGAACCGTTCCCTCGCAGTCAAGCCCGAAGGGAAAAGGTGAAGTTCGAGGGCACCTGTAAGTCGCTCGGTAACCACATGGAGTCCAGGGGGTGGAACTCGGCGCTCTCGCTCCATTGAAATGTTGAGGTGTCAGGTGGTGCCATTTGCACCAATGCAGAGCTGGAAAGCTCGCGTATGCTTATGACGTCAGCAGCGCAAACGACGCCACGTACCACAGCAATAGAGGAGATAGTAATCTGCACGATCTTCCAACGGTCCGCCATACGCGCAGCAACATCGAACTCATGTCGTGATAACAGTACGCGATCAGCGGTGGAAGGAACGACAGTCTTGATTTCCAGACCATACCGATACTGCTGGGAGTTCAGTTCGATGTCGTAACCGAAGCGATCAGACACGAGAGAGACATGACGCGGCTGACGGTTTAACGCGTGGAGGGCCGCTATGATCATCAGCTCACCCGCATCACCGATACGTTTGAGAAGGTCGTCATCTTGGCGCCCGTATAGCTGTTGGTGGGCTGCGACGATGATCGGATCCAAATCTGGTCCGAGCCAGGACAGCGCTTCGAGGTCTTGTGCAGGGATGAATTCGGTAGCTAGCTGGCCTTCGACTACGGAGCTGCGAAGCCAGTCTGGTGGTCGACGTACAATAAGAAGACGAGCGATGCCCTTCAACGTCGAAAGATCAGCAGCCTGGTCGAGCTTAGATAGCTCGTGCGTGATCCGTACGGCACCTTCGACCTTTGCCAATCCCACATCGAGCAAGAGCTCTGCGGTACCGTTCAGATCTAGTGACGCAGCCATATGGGTGGGCTTGTCCAAAGCAGCGGTGATCCACGCCTCGGCGTCCACGCAATGCCGCACCCGCGCGCTGTAAGCGAGCAGGAACGTCGCGTGACATCTTCCTCTGCTAGGAAGGTCGCGCATCGCTGCTCGCTACTAGGTGGGCGTTAACTGCTGAAAGGTCATCTTGAAACGCCGGAGTTCCGCCCGAGCCCTCGTCTGATGCAGGCAAGGCGATCCGAACCAAGCCTGGATCGTCCATCAGGCGGGCAAGCGCTTCAACCTTATCAACGAGGCGCCCATCCACAGTGTCGTCTATTGAACCGGCGCTGATCAAAAGAGTGAAGCGGGTTATCACATCACTCGCCAAACCAAGTCGATGGATACGGTCCTGGCTCTGAAGAAAGTGGCCGGCATTAAAGGTTCGATCGAGGTATACAGCGTGATGACACCAGTGATGCAAGCTGACGCCTTCGCCGCAAGCCGCTGGATTAGCGAACAGCACGGTGCAATTTGGATCATGCCGAAAGCGATCGAATTCTTTCTCTCGAGACACTTCGTCGTCTGTGGCCATGTCGTCCGACGGAACGCCTCCGTGAACTAGCGCTGGTTGGTAGCGATCAACTCTGCGGGCCAGCGCCTTAATATTCCGAACAAAGCTCGACCAAACGAGAACCTTTTCCCCTCGAAGCGCAGCGTTTTTGATTATTTCTTCAACTCGCTCATACTTCCACGGAAGTTCGAAGCTCCCGTAGCGCGCCAGTAGGTCTGCCAGCGGTTCCCCACCATGTAATTTGATAGGCGGATGCAGAAAAGCGGGATCGTCTCCGTCATCAGAGCCCGCGGTCAGCAGCATTGGGTTGGTGGCGGCCTCAAGCAAGTACATCACGATGCGCCCAAGTCGTTGCATCTCATGCCTGCCACGATCCGGTAAAGCGAAGGACGATCTGTATTCGCCCACCAGTGCCTGATAGATTGCAGACTGGATTGGCCTCATTGGCTCCCGCACGACTTCGAATTTCGTTTCAGGCAGCTCGAGCGCTGTTTTGGGCGTTCGGACGAAATATCGACGTACCGCCTTGTTAGTGTCGATAAGCACTTGCTCGTCACGACCAAGCCTTTCGAAATACGCAGCGTCCGGGAGAATCTGCCGATCTTGCCCTGGATATAGGAAGCTCACCAATGCGACGAGGTCATTGGCTCCTTGAGGTGCAGGGGTGCCCGTGAGAACGTCGCGACGCTGAGCAGCATACGCGAGGTCTAGGACTGCGCGTCCGTGAACGCCTGCCGCCCCTCGTTTGACCCGATGAGCTTCATCGAGAATGACTTGGGTCGCATCCGCGGCAACAAATGCGCGGACTGTTTCGTAATCGCTCGCGGTCCGGTTGTAGTTCGACAGGAGGACGGTAGTGTCCTGCGGGATGATTGTGCCAGGGCCGGTATGGATTACGAATTTTGGCGGGACCTCGAAACAGGCGACAAGTTCCTCTTTCCAGGCTCCAAACGCTGCGATTGGGCCGATGACCGCCAGGCGGCGGATTGCACCACGGGCGCGATGAAGGGCGAAGCCCGCGAGTGCGACAGTCGTCTTGCCTGCACCCGGGACCGAGAAGTCCGCCCCGTGAGGCAGACTCATGAGCCTATGCAGATTTCTTAGCTGGAATTCCTTCAAAGCTCTCTTGAAGCCCGATGCCTCAAGTTGCTTCGCCAATGAGTCCAAGGAAGTGGAGTCGGGTTCTCCAGCATCGACAACCGCTTCACGAATTTTCCGATCCGAAGCCATAGATCGAAGCCTGTCCGATAGTGTCGGCCCGGGCTCAAAGCGCTCGCCAAAAACCGCCTTCAGCTCCCGCAGAACGTTGAGCTCGGCGAGAAATACATCGGCATGAACCACAGTGTGGTTTTGTGAACCTGACTCAATGCCTCTAGCAAGTGCCTCCTGAAGACGCGCCCAGGCACCAGAGTTCGTGTCTGCTGCACGCTCGACGATCACTGTCGGACGACCTTGCCGGTAAAGCTCTGCTTTGATCATTACATCGACTCGAGCTTGCCGGCCGCAATCTTCACATCTTCAATCAGCTTTTTGAATCTGTCCTCGTCCCATCCACTCTGAGCGCGGGCTTTCGGGAGAGACGTTCCTGCGCGAGTAATCTCATCTAAAGCTTCCGATAGCCGGAGGATCGGTGCAATAACCGCTAGCACATCCTTCGCTTCTTCACTCGCCTCTTTGGCGGCGGCAGTGACAGCGCTCTTGACGGAATTCAACAAATTCTCGACCGGAACGGTCGCGCCGTCGGGCAAAGTAACGATTTCGTCAGGCGTGCGCTGGGCTAGGAACGATAGAACTGCAGTTAGGTCTTCGGGCTGTGCAGGGTTGCCGCCAAGCACGTCGTCCAGGAAATCGTCGGCAGAATCGGCTGGCTCGCTTACGGCGGCTGTCAATAATTGAGCGAGGGTTGGATCCGAGATGAATTCGCCCTTGACGAACGCGGCCGCGTCCTTTCGCCGGAGGTGTCTTAAGTCACGGTAGTTTACACCAGCGAGCGTGCCAATGAAGTATACGCTGCGAACGGACGCTGCCTCATCCGAAGCTTTGTCCTTGATATGTTTGGTAAGTTCTTCGAAGGCGGATTCGTTCCCAACGAAATCTGCGTGATGGCGTGTTCCGTTTGAAAGGGCGACGAGCTGATGAAGTTGCTGCAGCTTCTCATACTGTGCCCGAACCTTCTCTGGCTTTAGGCGCATTCGTTGGGCGACGCGATCCCAATCCTTCTTAGATGCGATGAAGATTTCCTCGATCAACAACGCTTCGTTGACCCAAGAATAGTCTTCCCGGAAGTCCTTTGCGACTTGCAGCTCGGTCTCGAGATCGATTAGCTCATCCGCGGTGGCGTCCGCAGGCAACACATAGGCCCTCACGTACCGTGCCGTCGGCAAAGTCTCGTCCAACCATAGTGATCTCAGTCCAGCAGTACGCCTGTTTCCATTGATAAGGACACCTTCGGCCGTAACGACGGCCGGCTCTTGTTGACCTCGCGCGCGTAGATCGTTCTTTAGGTCGTCGAAACCGTCTTGACCGGCGAGGATAGTGAACTGTGCGTTCTGAGCAGTAGTTCCAAGGGGGTCCGATGAGAACAAGTCGAGGACGCCTTTAGTTTCGATTTCCCTCATCTGTTCGGCGCGCGTTCGGTGATTCAGCGTTGAAAACCGAACCCAATCTGTCGGCACGTTTACAACTGGAAGCTCCTTTTCAGGTCTTATCCACTGAGGGAGCAACTGCTTCGGTGCAGTCGCAACGCGCGCTGCAAGAAAATCGGCCCGTTCTTGATCCAATACAGGGTTCAACGTGGTTCACTCCTAAATACGGTCGAGCGTCCTGGTCCAAACCGCGACGCTATAGTGGTTCTTGTCCCGCGGTCACCGCGTGAGAAACCGACGTACCCTTCGTAAGACTGCAGCAAGGTTGGGTCGATGCCGAAAGCCGAATATAGGACACTAGGGAAACGGAGCCGGCGGCCACCCTGCCAATTCCACTCTGAACGCTCGGCCCCCACTTCATAATCGACCCGCTCCGGCATTACCCATAAACACGGTGGAGGAATTCTCTTACCGTCGACTTCGACAGCAAGCGATGCTTTTGGGCATGGACGGAGGGGTGTTCCACAAGTTGCGTTGTGAAAGATCACTCCGTCAACGGCATCTTGATAGGTCGATGAAAAAAAACGATTTCGGAGTCGGTTGACACCTTTGGCGACATGCTCCCCGGGTTCATACTGCAAGCTGTCGCACAGCCACCAAAGATATGACTCTACAGCCCACTCAGGTGTAGACCAGTTCACACTACTATGAGCCCCATCTGGGCATCCCTTTTGAACAATCGCGACGCTTCCGATGCCTGGCACCTCAAGCCTGTAGACCGTGTCGTCGCCATAGTCAGGTATATCGAAGCTGGAGATGGATCCTGTATCGGCCAGCCATTGTAGCAGTCCGACCAGAAACTCACGACGTGCGGAGTTACTGGCAGCGGCACTGCCGCGGATTCTCTGGATGGCAGCAGGCAATGCAAGTTCAAAGTCGGCGGAGCTCAACCCCTGCCGCTGGAGAAAGGCATGATCGGCAGCCATCGCTTTAACCGCGTTCACGACCAGATTGATGACTTCTTCCGGAGGTGCACCCGGATGTCGGCACGGTGCCGCCGTTTCGCCCGCCACGTATTAACTCCCGATTGATAGTTGATTCCCCAAGCCAAGAGGATGACGGCAAGTGTTCTGTTAGGCAAGATGTTGATTAGCATACGGGATCCGAAACAGCGCGGTATAATCATGCCAGCCACGTGATGAGATTCAGCGTAAACGACGTGACGAGCCTTCAACCGGCTGCGACCAATGCCATGGCGACGTCCGCAGCTCTGGGTTCTGTATCCTTCGTTGACCCAGGCCCTATTTTTCCGAGCCGAGAAACGCCCTCAGCCTCGCCGAAAGGTCTTCGCGGGCAGAGACCTTCGTATCGCACTCCCAAACTGTCATCACGTCCCATTCGGCTTTTCGCAGCGCTTCGTTGTTCCTTTCGTCGCGCTCGATATTGCGTGCAATCTTAGCGTGCCAGTAATCCGCGTTGGACTTCGGCTTCCGGGCCCCACGGGGACAACCATGCCCATGCCAAAAGCATCCATGAACAAAGACCACTTTTCGCCGGCCTGGGAATACAAGATCCGGTGTGCCGGGAAGCTCCTTCCGATGCAACCGATAGCGGAAACCCAGGCTGTGTATTAACCGCCGCACGATCATCTCGGTTGTTGTGTCCTTCGACTTAACTGCTCGCATAACCGCACTGCGCTGAGGATCAGTCGTTGTCGCTTTCATCACTATTCTCTGTCTCCACCGACGCCGCGCCGCCCAGTGCCTGATACCTGCGCTCGGCGAGCCACTGCAGCCGTTTGGCCTGCGTGAGCAGCACTCGCCTCAAGCCACCCTGGACCTTGCGTTCTGAAATGACCTGGGCAAGGCGGGAGATAATCAACGACCGTCGAGCGATCCGAAAATCGGGATGACTGCGGATCCCGGCTACTTTGTCGGACACGACCCGCATACGGAATGGTTGCGGCATTTCTATTTCTACTGTGGGCGGGGGTGGATCCTTCTCGTTCAAAATCGCCTTGAACTCGCTGCCAGCCACCGCTTTGGCGTAGACCGCATGTTCCAGAGCGTTAAGGCAGGCCTTGGCATACTCACGTTGGCCGGGTTGCACGTTCTCGAACTGCGCCAACGGATAAACCTCAATCTCGAAGACCTCGAACGGGTCAAGTACTGACATTGCCACTGCGTCGGTTCGCTGGTTTGTCAAGTGACGACGAATGCGCGAGCGCAAACGTTCGTTCGTCTGCCCCACGTAGATCGGCTCGCCGTCGTAGTCGTAGAAGATGTAGACACCCCATCGAAAGTTTCCGACGGGTCGTTTGATGCCGGCAACAGGATCATCGATGGTACTGTCGAGGAACCTGGCTAAGTTAGTGCGGAGGTCTTCGGTTTCGAATGGTGGGATGTTGGTCCCGTCCGGTCTGTTTTCTTCCGCCATTCAGCGCCTCCGGATTGGCGTCATCTCCGATTCGACCTGTAATGTGCAGGCACGGATGACCATCGTCCTGTGGCAGTCCACGGATGCGCTCAGTCGCGCCGCGGAACACGCCAGAGTTATCAAGCTCTTTCTCATCCAGTCCGTGTTTACGGACCTAGGGGGCTTTTAAGTGCCTCTGCAAACTTTTCGATCTGCTCCCGAAGGTCGCCGTTCTGTTCGCAGGGAATAACGCTCATGCTGCAGCGGCATCTTTCGTTTTGAGCTCGCGTAGCAGCGGCTCGATCACATGCTGGGCGAGGTGCCGTACAACTGGGACTGCAACACCGTCGCCTGTGAGGTGATAGGCCTCGTTATAGTTCTTGGGTAGGACATATCCCTCGGGCAAGCCCATAAGCCGGGCTGTCTCCCGCGACGAGATCAAGCGCGATCGTATGCGATTGCCATCAACAACCACTATCACCTGGCGGCTAGACCCGCCGGAAGGTGTGCGCAAGCAACCGGCGAGATCATCGAACCGGACTTCGGCGCGTTGATATTTCACTCCATCCTCTACACGAGTGCGTTTGTAGACGGCGCCGACCATGCGACGGCCGGCGCGCTTAGCGGCCTCCACCTTCGCTAAGTTGATCGGAGACATCTGGCCGAGCAGCTTCGTTGTTTCGACCGGAGAATGCCACTGGACGCTGTCCGGCTCTTCCTCGATCAAGTCAGCGAACACGGTGGTCCGGTGCGGCGGCGTGGGCATGTTCCACCAAAGCCACTTCGCCTTCGCGGCGTCATTCACCCGCTCATATGCAGCCTGCAGCCCGCGTGTATGGAACGGCTCGATCGGACCCGGGGCGACAATGGCATCGTCTACATCGATGTCCTCACGCACGCCGACGACGAAAAGGCGCGGGCGCGAATGTGGCACGAACAGCGCGGCATCGATTACAAGCGCACCGTAGCGGTAGCCATTCTCTGCAAAGGTCTGACAGATCGCTTCGAAGTCCTTGCCGCCATGAGACGTCAGTGTGCCTGTAACATTTTCTAGCGCAACGACCCGAGGTGCACGGCCCTCAACAATGAGCGACTTCACTATGTCCCAGAAAGGATAGAATGTGCCCGAGCGCTCGCCGCGGAGACCTGCACCGCCGCCGGCGAGGGACAGGTCCTGGCAGGGAAAGGACGCCCAAGCGAGATCGGCGATGCTAGGCAATTCGCTCGTCGCGACCTTCCGGATGTCGCCAACCTTCAGCACGGTCTGCTTGTCTTTGTCCCAGTTAGACTGATACGCAGCACCCTTTTTGAAGTCAAAGTCGTTGGAGAAGACGCATTGCCAGTCAGAACCGAGGCCGGCTCGAGCCATTCCTCCACCAGCGAAGAACTCGTAAAATGTCGCTTTGCTGCCGTCAGTCATTTAGCCCTCATGAAACCCGGATGCTTCCGAATCAGCATACCTTAAGGGTCGTTTACGGTTCGTTCTCCTTCTAGCATCTTTTATGCAAATTCCTAGAGCTCTTGGGCTCATCACCAAGAAAGTCCCCAGGGGCGTGGATCGGCGTGGGCTGATGTGCCGGATCAAATGCCTCTCTGCCGTCGCAATGCTGACCACAAACGCGATGCTGCTTCCATGGCGAGGCACGACCCGGACCGCCAACAGGGGTTTTGTGCGGCGGATGGCGGAAATCATTTCCGCTCCTTCACCCTTTGAACACTTGCTCCCGGTGGTATTGTAGGAATTGCGAGTGCGGCCGCTCGTCAGCCCGTGACGGCACAAGCAGACGTCGTTCCGGATTGATGAGCCGCTTGATGGTATCGGGTACGCTGCCGCTTGCCACCAGCAAGCTATAGTCATCATCAACCGAGACTAGCCCACGGTCGAACATCCAGTGCATTGTGCCGGAGAGTGCGATGCCATTTCGCACGCTGTCCGGACCGCCGTCCGCCACGGGGCGAATGTGCGCTGCCTGAACTTCCGATCGTCCGCCGCCGTTGATCAGCTTGAGGCCGGTGACGGCGCAGGTGTCGTGGTAGGCGGTCTTTATGGCTGCGGAGAAAGCGCGGTCCCGGAAGGGGCGTTGAAGCACCTGGGTGACGATATGGCGATCGATGCTGTTGGCCTCGTAGGGCATCTGCGGGTTGTCGCCAAATCCGACGCGCGCTTCCTCGGCCGGATCCGGCACCGGCCGTTCGCGGTCACGCTTCCCGAGGACGTGGGCGAAGCCGGCGCCGAGGATCAGGTCATACTCGGCGTCGGGAATGTTCCGAACGGCGCGACCGAACGCCCCCTTGTTCGTTGAGCCATCCTCCTTGCGCAGGCCGCTCTCAAAATAATGATCCGCTTCTTTGAAGGGGACGGCGTGATCGAACGGCAGAAAGTCCTCGATAAACGCGTAGAAGTGGTCGGGTTTCGATGGGTCTTCGATGATATCGGCAACACGCCCCGTCGCGAAATACGCCTGTCTGCCACCTGTCTTCATCAGGTCGCCGCTCGGACGCCTCGGTTCATAATAGACGATCCAATCGCCGCGGGCCGCCTCGACCTGACGCAAGTAAGTCCGCGGAAAATGATACCGCTGTTCCGGGAGATCATCGTAGGTCGGATCGACCTTGGTGGTGAGTATGGCCTTCGCCATGGGATGGGTTTGCTCTCACTCTGGAAATCAGGTTGCTGGGACCTTGATACCAGGCGGCAGGCTGACTTGAAAAGATCCTGATACTGCCGCCGTCTCAGCCCCATTTTAGCGTAAGGCGCGCACGTATTAATTGTGCTTGTTGCTTGCGTTCGCGAAAGTGAAAATTTTTTGAATTGATACCGACATGAAGTAATGGAAGGTCGATAGAAGTAACTATTGATGTATAATTCGGTATGATGCTTGGAAACAATTTATTACAAAACTTAGGATTGCTTTCCTGTGGCAGGATCTTCTGAGATAATAGAGGGGTAAAGGCGGTTATGCTTTTACGACCATCCCTATTACATGGAGATAACCATGACCAAGACTGCCGAAACATCTGCTCTCCCGTCCGCCGCCCGCATATTCTACGAAGCCAACGCTGTCGCAGAAGACGTCAAGAGCCAGCTCGAAGAGACGGCCATGTTCCTCATCAGCGTTTCGCGCCGTTCGACCGAAGAGACCTTCAAGCTCGGCGAGCATCTTGAACGCGCAGCCGGGCTGCTCCCGGAAGGAACGTTGGAAAAGTGGGCCGTTGAGCGCTGCGGCTATACGGCGCGCCACGTCCGGACCCAGCGCGCGGTGTTTCGCAACCTGGATGCATACCGGGATATTCTGGTGGAACTGGCCGTGGGTCCCACGGTCCTTGGGAAGCTGAGTGCCGCGGAGCCCGAGCAGATCGAGCAGGCTATCGGCTTTGCTGCGCAGAACGGCAAACTCAGGGTGCAGGACGTCACGGCGATTATGGCCGGCTCGAAAAACGAGGCCGAGGCACGGCCGGAGGTCGATCCGTATGATGTTGGCGGCGTGGATGGGCTCAAAGCGATCATCGCAATGAAGATCCGGGATGGCGTCAAATCGTTCGTCGGGCATATCGAGGAGATCCGCGCGCAGGTCAGTGAGGCGTTGCCGAAGAAGAACATCGTCAAGAAGACCCTCGCTGAAAAGACACATCTGACCGCGCGCCTTGCCCACAAGGAACTGGAAAGTCTGGCGCAGTTCGTCAGGCCCTATCCAACCGCCGCATATGTGATCTCAAATATTGCCCTGCCGGGCAAGACTGGTTGGGCCGCGGTCAGCGCGCTGCTCCACAAGATGGGCAGCGAAACGACCTGGCCGGACAAAGGCGAGCTTCGGACCTGGTTGGAAAGGGAAGTCGTCCCGATCCTGGAATGGGCGACCTCCAAATCAAGCGCCCCGGCCTGGCATCGCGGTGAAACCAGTGACATGCCGAGCGCAAATGTTCCGGACGAGGTTCGTACGGATGGCCCGATTTCTGCGAATGACAGCGGCATCCCTGATTCGGTGGCCGCGAGCGTCTCCTCGGTGGAAGAAAGAATGGGATCCATCGCTGCGGCTTTTGGAGCCACTGCCACGATCGAGGCGCCCAAGTCCAAGCGCACATCGGACGTTGACGTTCCTTCCGTCGCTGAAGCACTTGCCCAGCCTGAAAAGCGCCTGACCCGCCATGACATGGTTAAGCAGATCAAGTCAGAGTGGAGCGCCGCGAAAAAATCGGCAACATCACCAAACGTCGCGGCGTGATACGCTTAGCCCAAGACCCATGCTCGGAATCCCGGGCCTTCCCCCAAACTTCAAAGGGCCGCATGTCGGCCCTTTTCCTTTTGATTGCCGGCGGCGAGTCAAAACCCGCTTCCCGGCAATGTCGATCAACTAGGGGGGTCGTGGGTCTCGCGCTTTGTGAGCTCGCCGTTAACCTTGTACCGGCTTCGTTCTCTTTTTTACTTCCGGGTCCTTGAGCCCGGCTCCCGGTCCTGCCAGGTTGGGGCCGTTCGGATGACCGGACACAAAACGGCCCAAGCCGATGCTGGTAACATCGACAAGGGCCTGACCCTCAGCCTTCTCGAAAAAGGAATCGGGCTATGACCACGCATACTCTCTCTGTCCCCGCCGGGGAAGTTCTCCGTTCGGCCGCCGCAGCGGCAGCTACGTTCTCGAAGCGCTCGTTCGGCCTTGGTGCCAGCAGCATTGGCGAGCCGCCAGCGCTGCGCCATCATCCGCATATCGTTCGCTTCGCCGAAGTCGAGGCTGATCTCGATTTGCTGATCGATCGCGCCATTGCGGCGATCGCCGAAGGCGAACCGACCGAGGATGAGATCCTCGGCCATTACGTTCACATCGCCTCGCTCGTCCGCGCCGTGTCGTTCCGGGAAGGCAAGCTGCTCGAGCAGGCGGTCGAGCGTCTGGCGAAAGCCAATCCCAACGTCACCGTGTTGACGCAGTCGCTCAAATTGCCGCTGGTCAAGGCGGCGCTCGAAGCCGTGGCCGGTAACGACTGGTCGAACCTCGATGGCGTGAAGCTCGATTGCGAGGCACCGGCCAAGGGATCGTACACGCCGGACCTGATCGTCGTAAACCGGGCGCGGCATACCGCCTACATCCTCGACGTCAAGCGTTCGCTCGCCTCGTACGGTGACACCAGCCGCCTCGACGAGCTGAAGTTCAAGATGATGGCCGGCGCCCTGGTGCTGCCCGACTGGCTCTACAAGCACCACAAGCGGATGATGGTCGACACCGTCGAGGTTGCCATCGTCGATGGCGCCAGCCGTCCGAGTGACCACGCCACCGGGATCTGGGCTTTGTCCGAGATCGACGATCTCCTTGAAATCGACGGAGTTGCCGCCTGCATGGCAGAACTGCGCCTGCGCTTCGGCCGCCGCGTTCAGCAGCTTCTTGAGGCAGAAGCCCGTAAGGCACTGGGTGTGGTGGTAATGGCCATCTCGGATACGGCACCTGCCGCTGCCATTGTCGCAAACCCGCTGATCGCTCTGAACGGTCCGGCCCGCACTTACGAAGAAGAGCGGGCGATGGCCGCGCAGGACGAGGACGATGGTCACTACGATCTCGGCTGCTTCGACGATCAGGACGACGAGCCGGAGCCCGTCCGTATCCGGGTCGGCTTCGCCCGCCGTCCGCGCCGGCACTGACGAGCCGCTTAGCCCAGCGATACTGATCGCGGCCGCGCCTGAAGCGCGTGGCCGGCTTCTCCAGTCCTTTCCATTCCACCAACGTCGGATGCGATGCGCTCCGGCGAGGAGACAGTCATGTCCATCGATACCCACAGCCCGTCTCTGGCCGGCCTTCGTTGCGAAGCGGTCACGACCGATAGCGTCGCGTCGCCCTGCCTTCGCAGTAAGTCTGCGAAACTCTCTCCTATCCAGTCCGCCGACCTTAGTCACGGTTCGAGCGATCGCGACGATCCCGCCGTTCTGATCGGCCTGGCGCTGGCCTTCGTCCGGCAGGATGGCCTTCTGCCGGGACCTCTGATGCTGCGGTTGCGTGCCCTTGCCGATGGTGGCAACGCGGCATGCCGCCTGCTGCTCGACTGGCTGCGAAGCCGCAACCGGGACTTTGGTTGCTCAGGGAGCGGGCATCTGCCTCGACCGGTCCCACTTGCTGCGTCGGCACAAATCCTTCGTTTGCGCCGTTCGCCGCGTGAGCGTGTGCTGTCGGCTTCTACGAATTGCGGTGATCACGACGGTCGAAAGCGGCTCCGGACACGGCCACGCGATCCGGTGCAGAACTCCGAAACGGCAATTATTGCCGCGCAGAAGGGAGAGCGCACCGATGGATAAGGTCGCACGTCTGTTCGTTCGCCGGCTTCGTCATCTTTCGCTCCGCGAGGCGCGCCGGATCGCGCTGCGCAACGGCCTGCTCGAGGCCAAGATCGTCGATGTCGATGGTCATCTGCTCTGCCGCTACACCCCGGCCTTCGACACGGCAGCGCTGACCGGTGACCCGGTTCGGGATGGTGCCTGGTTCCGGCGGCGCTTTGGTGCGGGGCTTGCCGCGCCGAAGGAGAAGAGCAAGCCGGGTTCCGACACTGGCCGCGATGTTGTCGTGACTGTGGACACCATGGATCTGACGCCAGCCTCCTCGCTTGTTGCCTTTCCCCGCAAGCGCCGCAGCCCAATCGTGCAAGGCGTGGCGTTGGGAAACGGTATCGACCGGCGTGCCTATGCCGTTGGCCTTGTCGATCGGGCAGCCGCCAAACCGCCAGTCGGTCATATGGTGGTCGCCCTGGTCCTGGCGCGCGCGGTCCGCAGTAGCGGACGGTCGCTTCGGGAGATCCTTCATACTCTGATCCATCTGACCCCGGTCGTCACGCTCCATGCGCCACTTGCAGGCTTCGAACGGGAGGTGCTGCGGCTCCTTGAAAAATCCCGGCTGGTACCCGGCGGCCCGTTCGCAGTCATCGAGTCGGATCACATGTTCAACGACGATCACTTCGATGTTCTCGAAGCTGAGACACGCAGGCGCCTTATGACCTTCTCGGGTGCCGGCGTGCATCGTGTCACGGGCAATGCCCTGCGCCGGCGGATGCTCAGTGCGCTGTCGCGCGACCTGGCCGTCCTCGCCATCGCGGAGAAACGATCGGACATTCCCTCGTTGCTGCAGATCGCCGCCGACTTGTCGCTGGAAACGGGAAAGCTCGATCGCAGCTTCGTCGCTGATCTGGTCGAGGTGCTTTATCCGGACGTGGCGATCGAGACGCTGGGCCTGCCGTCGGATTCCGATGCACGCTGGCTGTCGCTGGAGGATCTGGTTCTTGCCTTCCGTCCAGGGCGACATGTTCGCGACGTGCTGCATGTACTTGCAGTGCTCATTGAGCGCAATCGTGGTGACTTCGAGGAAGAGGAGGGTGGCGATGGTGACAAGGCATCCGGATCGGTATCCTCCAGCACATCCAGCGAGAAACCCCAAGGCTCGCACGAGCAGTCGAAGCCGTCCGATTCCGAAAACAGCGGCCGTTGGAAGAAGGACAAGCCGTCGGGAGCCGAAGTGATTCAGCCGGAACCTTCGCCGACGGTGGGCGAGATCGGCTATAAGCCGCCCGCGACCGTCGAAACGCTATCCGGATATGGCAGGGCGAAGGACTGGGCGCTCGATCTCAAGGCGGACCTGGATGATTACCGCGCGAGCATCCTGGCTTGGTCGGAGATGAGCACCAAACTGTTGCTGTCTGGTCCACCCGGAACAGGCAAGACAACTTTTGCCCGGGCGCTGTGTAACAGCCTGCAGGTTCCCTTGGTCGTCACCTCCGTCTCGACCTGGCTTCAGGGCGGCCATCTCAATGACGTGATCGACAGGATGAACAAGACGTTTGTCGAGGCTCGGGCCATGGCGCCTGCGATCCTGTTCATTGACGAGATCGACGGCATCGGCAAGCGGCAGCCGGCGGAGCGGGAGTACTCGGACTATTGGAACGCCGTGGTCAACAAGGCGCTGGAACTGCTCGATGGCGCCGTGAAGAGTGAAGGCCTGATCATCGTCGGCGCCACCAATCGTCCAAACGATATCGATGAGGCGATCAAACGCTCCGGCCGGCTGGAGACGCATATCGAGATCCCCAAGCCCGATGTGCCGGCACTTGCCGAAATCCTCGCCCTTCATCTCGGCGACGATGTGACGGCGCTGGTCCGGGAACCGGCAACGGACGTCCAGTCAGAAGACGATGCCGGGTTCTCGCTGAGGAAGATTGTCGCCGAGCATCTGAAGGAAGAGGCAGAAGACGAGCGGAAGGAAGCAGGCCGATGACCGAGCCGCACAACAACACCACGACGGCAACACCGGCAGCCGCGCAGCAGGGCAATCCGGTCGACGCGATCCTGCAGCGTCTGGCGACGCGCGCGATGGGGCTGACGGGCGCCGATATCGAGCGCGTCGTCCGGGAGGCGCGATTGAAGGCGCGCCGCGGCAAGCGGGCGATCCGCTACGAGGATATCGAGGATGGTATCCGCGGCCATCGCGCCCCCGTGCCTTACGACTTGCGCTGGCGCTTCGCATTCCACGAGGCGGGGCATGCCGTCGTCCATCATGCGCTCGATCTCGGCCCCGTCCGCGGTCTCAATATCGACACCGGGGAGGGCGCCTACAATCTGCTTGGCTTCCATGCATCCGGAACCAATACCCACACCTGGTACGAAAACATGCTCACCGTGTTGATGGCTGGCAGGGCCGCCGAGACGCTGGTGCTGAAGCGCGTCTCAGGCGGCTCCGGCGGTAGCGACGACAGCGATCTGGCGCGGGCGACAAGGATGGCCTTCGACATGGAACGCATCCTCGGCTTCGGGACAGAGCATCCACTGCTCTATCGTCCTCATCGCGATCCGGGCGCCGTTCTCGACCGTGAACCCGAACTGGCCTCCCGTGTTCATGCCAGGCTGGAAGCGGCCCTCGACCGGGCCGCGGCAATTCTCAGGAGGCGCAGGCCGACATTCCATGCCCTCGCCAAGGCACTATTCGATGCCCAGGCACTGGATGAGACGGCGGTGCTGCAAATCCTGACAGACGGTGATCAGCCGCCCTAAACCTGATAGTCATGCGACCGATGAAGAGAAGCGGAGTATAGGATGAGTGTCGCGGTAGTCGCCCATTGCGATTGGAGCATGGACCACAAAAAGCGCTGGATGGCTATGGCCATCAAGCGCGGCGGACACTGGAAAATTCAGCCTCCGGAACTCGTCGGCGACACGTCGCGCTTCTTCGACCGGCTGCAGCGTCGCGCCGTCGATCCTGGCGCGCTTCTGATCGGCTTCGACTTCCCGATCGGTTTACCGGAGGTCTATGCGCGAGCAGCCGGCCTCGGATCTTTCCGGGAGGCACTGACATCATTCGGCTCCGGGGTCTGGTCGGATTGGTACAATGTCGCTGATCACCGCGACCATATCTCGCTGCAGCGCCCGTTCTATCCCGTCCGCCCTGGTGGCACGGCGCGTGCTCATCTGTTCGATGCCCTTGGGATCTCTGACAGGTCCTCACTCCTGCGCATCTGCGAACGGGCGACCGCCGATCGGCAGGCCGCCTGCATGTTGTTCTGGACGCTCGGCGGCAATCAGGTCGGCAAGGGCGCGATTTCGGGATGGCGGGAAATCATCGTGCCGAGACTGGCCGAGATTGGACTGTGGCCGTTCGATGGAAGCTTGGCTGAGCTCGCCAACAGAAAGCCGGTCATCCTTGCAGAAACTTATCCTGGCGACGTGTACCGTCAGATCGGCATGCCACGAAGTGGCTGGAGCAAGCGGCGCCAGGCAGACCGGATGCGGATGGGACAGAGTATATTGCCCTGGCTTGCAGCGCAGCCGAACCTCGATGCCGGTCTGCTTCAGCCATTCATTGACGATGGCTTCGGCTCGGACAAGGCAGGCGAGGATCGTTTCGATGCTGTGGTCGGATTGCTGGGGATGCTCGATGTGGTCGATGGCCGGCGGGCGGAAGGCATTCCGGCAATCGATGCCGTGCGCAAATGGGAGGGCTGGATCCTCGGACACCATCGCGATGATGTGGCGTGACTTGATATGATGTACGGCACGTTGTTGGCAACGGACATCAAGTCTTCGGCAACGTGAAACAAATTGCGCTCATTTGATTCCGAATACCGGATTTTTGATTCGGAACTCGAATACGACGATTCACCAACGCCGTTCGCGGTCGAATAGGTCGTCTTGACGTGAGATGACGTGCCCGCAACTCGAAACAAATTGCGGTCATTTGATTCATGGTTCTGCGCCGCCGATTCAAAGTCCGAAATTTCCGATTCGGCCGGGTAAGGCTTGCGCCGGCAGGCCGGTCCCTTGACCATTGAAGAGGTCGAGGATCGGGAGGAGCATCATGAACCAGAAGGCAGCAAGGCAGCGACAGAAGTCACTTCGCGATGCCAACAGAAGGGCGAAGCGGCCTGACAGAGATGATGTGGCTCGGGTGGCGCTGTTCTGGCTGATCCGGCGGGCGATCGACAAGGGTCAGCAAGTGGAGCTTGAGAAGTTCCAGAACAAGATCGTCGCGATGCTGACGGATCAGGGTTTCGATGAGCGCGAATCCGACGCAGTGTTCGACGATCTGGTCTACAAGTATCGCGCGGGTGGCTCGCCGTTTCGCAGGAAAATCCACCTGATCTATCCCAACGGCCCCGACCAGGAGGCCTGAGCGCGTCCGTGTCCACTTGGTCTGTTGTTACCGGATCTGCTTGCTCGACGAGGCCAGTCAACGCCTAACGCCGTTAGCTTCCTTTACGACTTCTCCCCCCATTACTCCCGAAAACGCCGTTTGATTCTGAATCGGATTTTCGGAGATGCGGACGGCTCAAATCCTTCCTTAATCCGCTTCGCTTAGCTCGGCCGGCCCCTCGCACAGAGGGTCCGAGTAACGAGCATGATGAAGTGAAATGACCAAGCTAACTGCAATCAAAGCCTTCCAACGTAAGATCGACGCCTATTGCGAACTGCGTCTCTCGACTGCCTTTTCCAGCGACGAAGCCGAAGCCCTCAAGGCCTACATGCGGCGCCTCATCGAAAGACGGTCTGCGCCACCGCGGACGGCAGGCCGGACTGAATGGGATGTCATTGCCCGCATGACCGGGATCGATGCTCGATCGCTTGCATCGCATCACCGTTTGATCGACCCCGGGTTTGATGCCATCGTTCGTTGGAACAGGGACGACGGGAAAATTGGAGCGGCGCAAGACGGCTCCCGGATGCCTGGAGGCGCAACGAGGGCAAAAAACGCCAGCGCCGAGAAAACGACACCGAAAATCAAGTCGGCGCCTCCGAAAATTGCGCGTCCACGGGTTGGCCCTGCGGTGCATAAGTTTGGCGTGAAGGTCGAGTTTCCGGAACCTTTGTTTCGCGAGTGGGATGACCCCACGAATTTCGCCGAAGCACTCCAGCTCCATATGCGTCGCCACGGTGAGACCTACTGGGTTCTCTATCGATCGGTCGTGCGACCTGATGAGCCCATGGACAAGAATACGCTGTTGAGTTGGATGGAAGGCCGGCGCGTGCCGCGAAGCACAGACAGCTTCGATGTGCTTGGCCGTATCGAGCGCCGTTACCGTCTCCCAGAAGGTTATTTCAAAGCGAAACTGCCGCATCAGTCGCGATGGGCGTCCGGATTCAATCTATCGGGTTTCGAGCCTGCGGAGCGACGCAGGATCGCGTGGCATCTACCAGATGACTTCAATTCGCTTCCGTTCGCCAAGCGCGAGGAGATTCTGGATTGGGTCCGTCGCGTGATCATCAGCGGGTCGACGGATTACCGCAAATTTCAGGCCGCCGCGGTGAAGCAGCGCTACGCCATCCGCTTTCCCGGCGTATCCTACGGCGGACGTGCGCCACGCGATGGAAAGATCACTGTACCGGCGAACTACGAGGAAACCTGGATCGAGGATCCCGATCTGCTGTCCGGCGTCATCGATGCGCCACCAGCGCTTGCCATGGAAATGGCCGACCTCGTCCGCTTCAAAACATCGGCACTGACATCGATCGGCTTTCAGCGCAACGGTGTCTGGGGCGAGGAAACCGCCTCCCAGAAGATCGAGCATCTCGGCCTGATGTTTGGCGCACTTGCGGCGTCAAAGGCGGGAGAGATCAAGGGATATGGGGTGCCGCTGCGTCAACTGACCTTTGGGCTTCTTCTCTTTCCGGGTGTCTGGGACTGGTATCTGCAATGGCGCGAGAGCCGCCGGGGGTTCTATACGGCGTGGGAAGTCGATATGCTACGGATCGCCCTGGCAATCACAAAGGAAAGCACCGGGTGGCTTCGGCAACATCCTGAACTCCTGGCGCGTGTGCAGCCTATTAACGGTCTCGTGTCGCAGAACGAAATCGACTATGCGCGGGAAGATTGGCACGGCGCCTGCGAGGATTTTCACAAACATGCCTCTCACCGTGTGAAGGAAATCCAGCGCATCGCCCGGGTCCATCGCGATCCGTTCGAGCCAATCATGCCGGTCCTCGAAGCTGACAGTCCGGTCGGCGAATATCGGAAGATCACCGAGGAGATCATCAGGTTGATGCCTGACGAGGAGCGCTATCCGCGTCCGGCTGCCGAGGCGGTTCGCTCGTTCCTCATGCTGCGGCTAGGACTGCACCTCGGACTTCGCCAGAAAAACCTGCGGCAGTTGATGCTATGCCCGCGCGGACAAGTGCCACGTTCGGAACGCATGCTCGAAAAACTCAAGCGCGGTGAGCTTCGTTGGAGTGATCGTGACGGTGGCTGGGAGGTTCTGATTCCAGCAGTGGCTTTCAAAAATGCCCACTCGTCGTTTTTCGGAGACAAGCCATTTCGGCTGCTTCTGCCGGATCTCCTCGACCTCTACCGTCATATCGATGACTACGTCGATCGCCATCGCGCGGTCCTTCTCAAAGGCGTCGCCGATCCCGGGACGTTCTTCGTGAAGACGGTGAAGACGACGAGTACCGACGCAGCCTACGATATCACCAGCTTCTACGAGGCATGGCGGCTCACCATCCAGCGCTACGGCATCTATAACCCCTACACAGGGCGAGGAGCGATCAAAGGCCTGCTGCCCCATGGCCCGCATAATGTCCGGGATGTGCTGGCGACCCATATCCTGAAGCAGACCGGCTCTTACGAACAGGCGAGCTACGCCATCCAAGATACGGCGGACATGGTCGCCAAGCACTACGGCCGCTTCCTGCCGCAGGACAAGGCGGCGCTGGCCGCCCGCATTCTCAACCAGGTCTGGGAAGCCGCCTGATCTTGACCGAGACGCCGGAAATTATTTCCGGCGCCTTGCCTCATTTTTCGCCTTGCGCGCCCATGGCGGTGGGAGACATTTCTCGACCCATGGCAGAAGCTGAATTGGCTTGGCGTCAATACCAGCGGTAATGATCGGGTACTTGCTGAGTGCATCCCGCATCAACGGTAGACCTGCTGGATTGGTGTATCGCGTGTTCGTTTCACTGCCTTCGCTCAGCCGGCCAGAGATGTCGTCGATAACTTCGGTTGGGACGCCGGCCTGCTTCAGGGTATCCGCCATACCGTGGCGAAGGGCATGAATGGATCGCTCCCACATTTTTTCCCCAAGGGCGCCGCGCATGACGGGGATGAAGGTGTCGTAAAAACGATCTCCCGGGTCATTTTCTGTCTGATCCGAGAACAGATCTGGGAAAAGAGCCACATATCCCAGCTTCTTGACCGCGTGATAGTAGTCGATGAAGCCCAATCGAACCATTTCTTCCGGCATGGGTAGCAGTCGTTCCGATTGTATGGTCTTCAGCCGTCGAAGGCCGTTGGTGCGAAGGATGATGACGTAACCTTCACCATCTTTCGCGATGTCATCGACGGCAAGTCCGGCAAACTCTTTACGTCTTGGCCCCAGATAGGTGAACAGGATCGGCAGGTAGTAGAGCGAATCGTGGAAGACATGCTTGCCCGGTTGGCGTCTTTTCCCCCGCAGATGACCGTGCGAGCCTATATAGACGGGGCTTGAAAAAATCGGAGTAATATCCTCCGGTGTCGGCTTATATTGCTGACGGCGGACCTCGCCGGCTTTGGGTTTTCTCGGGCGCAGACCTTCGAATGTCCAATCCTCGATTTCGAACCCGTGGCCCTTCAGATGCTTCAGGAAATGTTGCAGGTTTCCGAAATGCTTGCGGATAGTCCCGGCAGCCAGGCCAACCTTGGTCTTGGTTCCCGAGGCCTCGGCCGCCTTGCGCAGTTCATGGCCTTTCGCACGCAGCTCCAGCGCCGACATGATCCTCATCCGGCTGCTTCGACCCCAGTCCGTCGGGATGTCGTTGAAGTGCTGACGCAGCAGGCCGATGTGGTACTGCTCGATCTGCCCGGAATGCTCTACACCATGTTCCACAAGCACCGACTTGAACATCCGCACCAGCGCCATTGCGTCTTTCGCCGTTGCCGGCTCCCATTCCTTGCCCATGTTCGCGATGAGTTTTTCACACTCTTGCTCGAAATCCGCGACAGCAACAATTCTCTGGTTGGGCTGTTGAGCTTCGAGCACCCCCTTCTTGGTTGTCGGTGCAACACGCGGCGAGAGATCTAGGTAGGCGATCTCCTCCGCCTGCGGGATAGCAGTCGCAGTCGGTGCCGGCTCGCGCCCTTTGGCTAGCACCAATAAGGAAGGGGTAGCAGGCTCGACCTCGGCGGGCTTCTCCTCGACTACGGACTTGTTCGCCCTGCCGCCACCCGTGAATTCGCTTAAGCTGCGGTCAACGAGTTCGTGGCGATCGTCGATATCGAGAAGCGCTGCAGCACGGCCTTCGAACATTTTTGACATCGCCCGTTCCCGATTGACGGCGGTGTCAGCAATATCGAACTGATAGATCAACCGCCGGATGCCGTCCTCGAAGCCGGCGCTGCGTGCAATCGTGAGCTCGGCGAGATAGTTTGTCCGGATCATATCGACATGCGAGGCCGGCACCCCGTTCTTGAGCAGGTAGGTGAGCCCGGGGCAGTCACCTTCGAGGTTGAGGTCGGGGCGGCTCCCGAACTTTGCTAGGAGCTGACAGGCCCAGCCAGCCTCGAGATCGAGTTCCATCTCGACGACGTCACCACCCCGCCCATTGCGCTTGGCCATAGTGCTGATGTCATCGAGCCTCTCGAGCTCTTGGTCCCGCACGTGCTCTAGCAGGATCTGGAGCTGCTGCTTGGTGGTCATCGCGTCCTTCGAATTCATCTTCAGTTCGGCCAGCCGTGTATTGAGCTTCCGGCCGATGATCTGCGCCTTTCTATGGTCGGAACAATGAAGGCTGAGTGAAAGCCGGCTGCCTGGGCGGCAATGAACGAAGACGGAGGGGATGCGTGCCCGCCAGTAGAAGATGTTTCCGCGGCGGATCAG
This sequence comes from Hyphomicrobiales bacterium, assembly GCA_900472175.1. Lineage (GTDB taxonomy): Bacteria > Pseudomonadota > Alphaproteobacteria > Rhizobiales > Rhizobiaceae > Pararhizobium. The sequence goes on from UCHD01000001.1 coordinate 128,406, forward strand.
ATTCTCGACCTCGTGGCGCACGGCCATGATGAGTGCCCTGTCTTTCCCCCAGGGCTTGTCCATCGCGCTCGATCGGCGTGGGCATCACCTGTGGGCTACAGTTCTGGGCATCAGGTCGCCAATGATGCCAAAACGATATCCGGCACGACTGGAAAATCAAGGAATTAAGGGCTTTTAGCGAGAATTGGCTGGGGAACCTGGATTCGAACCAGGACTAACGGAGTCAGAGTCCGTGGGTCTACCGTTAACCTATTCCCCAAAACTGCGTAGGCGATGTTTGTGCCCAGCCGGTGAGGCGGGCTTATAAACAAAAGATCGGGGGATGCAATAGACGTTGGCAAAAAATCCGCAGTCTCCGGCAAAAACTGTTGAAGGTGGCTCAGAAAGCGGGGCGCTCCGGCTGGTATTGCACGGCGTGCAAAAAGAATTTGGCGATTTGGGGCGGCGCTGGTAAAGTCCACCCAACGAAAATCAAGAGAGCGCCTTGAGCGGCTATCGTTCCGCGCGGCGCAATGGACAGACACGTGAGAGACCCCGACAACGGCGAACAGCCGTCCGTTTCCGGGGCGTCGGCAGCAGACCGCAACGATGGGCACTCAGTACCTCGTTCCGGCAAAGGCAAGCGCAGGCGGGGAAAACCGTCCCGCGCGGCCTCTGCGAATGCCAGTTCCTCCGGTGCCAACGGAGAAACACGGCGTCCCGAAGTGACAGATGCCACCGGAGAACCGGTGCGCAAACGCAAGCGCAGGCGCCGTTCCAAATCCGGGCAGGCGCAGCCGTCCGCAGTTGCGGGCGTCCTTGCGGAGGCGGCTGCCGGTACCAAGCCGGTTGCAGCACCTGGCGCCGACAATTCCAGCCGCAAGCGCAGCAAGAAGAACCGGCAGCGCCGTTCTTTGCAGGGCCGTCCATTGGCGGTCAGTGAAAAGCCGCGTCCGGTCAGCGACACCGCGCGGCAACCGGCGCCTCAGCCGGCGGCTTCCGGTGCGCGGGCCGAGGATCGCCTTGGCGCGCCCAGCCATGACCGGCGCAGCAATGGCCAGTCCTTTTCCTATGGTTCTGATTCGGGTTCGCCGCTCTATGCGGCTCTCGACCTTGGCACCAACAATTGCCGTTTGCTGATTGCCCAGCCGACCCGTCCCGGTCAGTTCCGCGTCGTCGATGCCTTTTCGCGCATCGTGCGGCTGGGTGAGGGACTGGGTTCATCCGGCCGCCTGTCGCAGGATGCGATGGATCGCTCGATCGAGGCTTTGAAAGTCTGTGCTGCCAAGCTGAAGACCCGCGATATCCGCAAGACCCGGCTGATCGCCACCGAGGCCGCCCGCGCCGCTGAAAACGGCGAGGAGTTTCTCGAGCGCGTTCTGGCTGAGACCGGACTGGAACTGGAGATCATCAACCGCGAGACCGAAGCGCGGCTTGCCGTCTCCGGATGCTCGTCGCTGGTCGGGCGTGAAACCAAATCGGTGGTTCTGTTCGATATCGGCGGTGGTTCATCGGAAATTGCCGTCATCAAGATCGGCGAGAACCGGTCGAGCCGTCTTGCCAACCATATCACCCACTGGACATCGCTGCCGGTCGGCGTCGTCACTCTGTCGGAGCGGCATGGCGGCCAAGACGTCTCGCCCGCAAGCTTCGAGGCGATGGTGGTCGAGGTCCAGGGCATGCTGTCCAATTTCGATTGCCCGGCCATCCACACGCTGGAAAACCCAGGCGATGAGAACGGCTTCCACCTGATAGGTACGTCGGGCACGGTCACGACGCTGGCCGGAGTGCATCTCGATCTGCCGCGTTATGATCGCCGCAAGGTCGATGGCCTCTGGCTGTCGGACGACGAGGTCTCGGCGATGCAGGCGCGTCTGCTATCCTGGGATTTTACCGCGCGTGCCGCCAATCCCTGCATCGGGCCAGATAGGGCCGATCTGGTCTTGGCTGGATGCGCCATTCTCGAGGCCATTCGCCGCCGCTGGCCTTCGGAACGCATGCGCGTTGCCGATCGCGGATTGCGCGAAGGCTTGCTCACAGACATGATGGCCGATGACGGTGTTTGGCGGCGCGGACGCGCCCGCCGCCACCCGCGCGGCCCGTATGGTTCCCACGAAGGAAACACGCAATGACAAAACCCCCGATCGGCGGAAACCGCACCGGGCGCAAGCTTGGCCAGAAGGTCAAGAAGGGCAAGCTCAAGGCGTCGTCGCGGCGCTGGATCGAGCGGCATATCAACGACCCCTATGTGCAGCGCGCCCAGCTCGAGGGGTATCGCGCCCGTGCGGCCTTCAAGCTTCTGGAGATCGACGAGAAGCACAAGATCCTCTCCGGCGCCAAGCGCATCATCGATCTGGGCGCAGCACCGGGCAGCTGGTCGCAGATCGCCGCCAAGGTGACGAATTCGACCGATGCCGAGCCCCGGGTTGTGGCGATCGACTTCCTGGAGCTCGATCCGCTGGCCGGCGTGCATATCCTGCAGCTGGACTTCCTCGATCCGACGGCGCCGGAAAAACTGATGACGGCACTTGGCGGTACGCCCGACCTGGTGTTGTCCGACATGGCCGCGCCGACGACCGGCCATCGCCAGACCGACCACATCCGCACCATGCACCTGTGCGAAGTTGCCGCCTATTTCGCCATCGACGTGCTGGCCGAAGGCGGGCATTTTCTGGCAAAGACGTTCCAGGGCGGTGCCGAGCGTGAGCTGTTGACGCTGCTGAAGCAGAATTTCAAGCAGGTCATCCATGTGAAGCCGGCAGCGTCGCGGGCCGAATCGGTGGAAATGTTCCTGCTTGCGAAGGGGTTCAAGGGTCGCAAGCCCGGCGCCCGCTCGCTCTATGACAGCGAAACCGAAATCGATGACCGCGACATGGTTGACGAGCGGGATTCCGTCGAGGCGGATTAAACCGTGCTGCTCTATGTGACCATCGGCAGTAACGATCTTGCCCGGGCGCAGCCGTTTTATGACGCCGCCCTTGTGCCGCTTGGTCTCAAGCGCCGCAGGCAGGATGAGGTTGAGATCGGTTATGGAGCCGAGGATGACAGCCGTTGCCGCCTTTGGGTGGTGACGCCACACAACCGCAAGCCCGCCACGATCGGCAATGGGTCGATGGTGGCGCTGGAAGCGGGGAGCCGGGCGGCTGTCGATGCCTTCTATGAAGCCGCGCTGGCAAATGGCGGCACCGATGAGGGCGCGCCGGGGCTGCGGCCGTTTCATGCGAATTTCTATGCAGCCTTTGTCCGCGACCCGGATGGCAACAAGCTGTCTGCCGTGTGCGAGCGGCCGGAATAATCAGCCACGTGTTTATTTGACGGCGATGGTTTCCGTCTCCGGATCGGCCGGTATGCGATGGCCTGACACCGAGGCACCTGCGGTCTTGGACATGCGGATCAGCGGGATGATCGCCGACAGGGTGATGGCCGAAATCAGCATGAAGGCGAGCTGGAAATCTCCCAATTCAAGCTTGGATCCCGTCAGCGTCGTTTCGACTTCGAGGATGGCACCGGCAACGGCGACGCCAAGCGCTAGGCTCATCTGCTGCAGCACGGCGGTCATCGATGTCGCCTTGCTGGCCTGTGAATCCGGGATATCAGCAAAGGCCAGCGCATTGACGCTGGTAAAGAAGAACGAACGGGCAAAACCGGCGAGCAGCAGGATGAACATCATCACGGCATAGGGTGTCGCCGGAGTGAACAGGCCGTTGACGAAGGTCAGGATCGAGCCGCTGATACAGGCAAAGATCAGCGTCGTGCGGAAACCGGCGAAGATCAACACGCGCTTGGCAAAGAATTTTGTCGTCAGCGCGCCGACTGCACCAACAAAGGTGATCATGCCGGATTGAAACGGCGTCAGGCCAAAACCGACCTGCAGCATCAGCGGCATCAGGAAGGGCACGGCTCCGATCGAGATGCGAAACAGCGTGCCGCCGATCGCTGCTGCCCTAAACGCGCTGTCCTTGAACAGGTTGAGGTCCAGCAACGGGGCTGGGTGGCGGCGCGCATGCCGGACGTAAAGCACCGCGCAAATGCCGCCGATGGCAACGGCGGCAGCGCCGAATTGCGGTGGCAGGGCCGGAAGGCTCATCACCGAAAGCCCGAACATTGTACCAGAGGCGGCGATGGCGCTGAGGAAAAAGCCTTTGATATCGATCGGTGGCGGGGCGTCGCTCTTGATCTCCGGCAGATAGATGCCGGACAGGATATAGCCGAGAATGCCGACCGGCACGTTGATCAAAAAGATCCAATGCCAGGAGAAATAAGTGGTGATGAAGCCGCCGAGCGGTGGGCCAGCCAGCGGCCCGACGAGGGCTGGGATGGTCAGCAGCGCCATGGCGCCCACCAGTTCGCTGCGCTGCGTCGAGCGGACCAGAACAAGCCGCGCCACCGGCGTCATCATCGCGCCGCCCATGCCCTGCAGGAAGCGCGAGACGACGAAGGCGAGTACACTGTCGGCGATGGCACACAGGATAGAGCCGAAGATGAAAACCAGAATGGCCGCGCGAAAAATGCGCTTGGCGCCGAACCGGTCGGCCATCCAGCCACTCAAGGGAATGAAGATCGCCAGCGATACCATATAGGAGGTCAGCGCCAGCTTGAGGGTGATCGGCCCGACGCCGAGATCATGGGCAATCGCCGGCAGCGATGTGGCAATGACGGTCGAATCCATCTGCTCCATGAACAGAGCGACTGCGAGGATCATCGGAACGATGCGATTCATGCTAACGGCCTTAAGCAGTGTGCAAGCGACCGGAACATAGGGCTTTTGGGGCAAAAGTCGTCATGCGGTGCTCACTTTGCGATCACATCCGTGTGAATCCAGCGGCCATCTCCTGTCAAGACGCTAGATGTTGCCTTGCCGGATGAGCGGACCCGCCGTTCAATCCGGATAAGCCCGCCCCCAAAAAATGGAGAACAGCATGACGCCGTCTATTCCCTTGAGCCGCCGTGCCTTATTTGGAGCAACAGCCGTTGGTGCGCTGGCGGCGCCGTTCGTGATGACACGGATGGCTTTTGCGCAGAGCGAACCGAAAGCGGACACAATGAAAATACCGGCAGGCAGGACCAGCAGCTTCAAGATCGGCAATTTTGGCGTCACCGTCATCAGCGACGGCATCCGCATCGGCGAAAAGCCGGAAGAAACGTTTGGTACCAACCAGACGCCGCAGGCGGTCGGTGACTTGCTCAAATCCAATTTCCTGCCTACGGACAAATTCGTCAATGGCTACTCGCCGACCCTGATTAATACCGGATCCGAGGTGATCCTGTTCGATACCGGCATGGGTGAGGGCGGCCGGGAGGCTGGTGCCGGCCATTTACTGGAGGGCATTGCCAACGCCGGTTATACACCGGATCAGGTCAGCATCGTCGTGATCACCCATATGCATGGTGATCATATTGGCGGCCTGATGGAAGGTGGAGCGCCGGCGTTCAAGAATGCCCGCTACGTCGCAGGCCAGGCGGAATATGATTTCTGGAAGGATGAAGCTCGCGTTGGAACTCCGGCCGAGGGCGGGCACAAAGGGGTTCTGAAGAATGTCGTGCCGCTGGCTGAAAAGATGACCTTTATCGGTGATGGGGCCGAGGTCGTTCCCGGCATCACGAGCATGGCGGCTTTTGGTCATTCGCCGGGTCACATGATCTTCAAGATCGAATCGGAGGGCAAGGGGCTTGTGCTGACCGCCGATACCGCCAACCATTTCGTCCTGTCGCTGCAGCGGCCGGATTGGGAAGTGCGGTTCGACATGGACAAGGCCAAGGCCGCCGCATCGCGCAAGAAGGTCTTCGACATGGTCGCCACCGACCGGTTGCCCTTCGTCGGTTACCACATGCCGTTCCCGGCCGTCGGCTTCATTGAAAAGTTCGAACAGGGCTATCGTTTCGTGCCGGAAACCTATCAGTTCGAAATCTGATATCGCATCTGCGAAAAGAATCTTGGCTGGCCCGGCACTCTTGCCGGGCTTTGCACTTTCCAACCCGTCATATCCGTGTTACCAGCCCTCGCCAACTTCCAAGAAACTCTCGCCCGCTTGAGCGCGGCGAGTCTTCCGCCGCACTGTTGTCAAACAGTGCGGGGAGAACACCTTTTACTGAAGGGATTTGGCCATGGCGCGCATCATCGAAACGGCAACCGGTTTGGAGGCATTGACCTTCGACGACGTTCTTCTGCAACCCGGACATTCCGAGGTCATGCCGGGGCAGACGAATATCGCCACCCGCATCGCCCAGGACATCGACCTCAACCTTCCGATCCTGTCCTCCGCGATGGACACGGTGACCGAAGGCCGCCTGGCAATCGCCATGGCACAGGCCGGTGGTATCGGCGTCATTCATCGTAATCTTACCCCGATCGAGCAGGCCGAGCAGGTCCGTCAGGTCAAGAAGTTCGAAAGCGGCATGGTCGTCAACCCGGTGACCATCGGTCCGGACGCCACACTGGCAGATGCCCTGGCGCTGATGAAGATGTATTCGATCTCCGGCATCCCCGTTGTCGAAAACGCGACCGGCAAGGTTCCCGGCCGCCTCGTCGGTATTCTGACCAACCGCGACGTGCGTTTTGCCTCCGATCCGGCCCAGAAGATCTACGAACTGATGACCCGCGACAACCTGATCACGGTCACGGAAAATGTCGAGCAGGTGGAAGCCAAGCGTCTCCTCCACTCGCACCGTATCGAGAAGCTGCTGGTTGTCGATGGCGACGGCCGTTGCGTTGGTCTGATCACCGTCAAGGATATCGAAAAGTCGCAGCTTCACCCGAATGCCTCGAAGGACGCGCAGGGCCGCCTGCGGGCCGCTGCCGCGATCAGCGTCGGCGATGACGGTATCGAGCGCGCGGAGCGGCTGATCGATGCCGGTGTCGACCTGATCGTCGTCGACACGGCCCATGGCCATTCGCAGCGCGTTCTCGATGCAGTGACCAAGGTCAAGACCATGTCGAACTCGGTTCGCGTCATGGCCGGCAATGTTGCCACCGCCGGCGGCACCAAGGCGCTGATCGATGCCGGTGCGGATTCGGTCAAGGTCGGTATCGGCCCGGGCTCGATCTGCACCACCCGTATCGTCGCTGGTGTCGGCGTGCCGCAGCTCGCGGCCATCATGTCGGCGGTCGAAGCGGCACAGGCTGCAAACATCCCGGTTATCGCTGACGGCGGCATCAAGTTCTCCGGCGATCTCGCCAAGGCCATCGCGGCCGGTGCATCGGCCTGCATGATCGGCTCGCTGCTCGCCGGTACAGACGAAAGCCCCGGCGAGGTGTTCCTCTACCAGGGCCGTTCGTTCAAGGCCTATCGCGGCATGGGTTCCGTCGGCGCCATGGCGCGCGGCTCGGCTGACCGTTACTTCCAGGCGGAAGTGCGCGACACGCTGAAGCTGGTACCGGAAGGCATTGAAGGCCAGGTTCCGTACAAGGGACCGGTTTCCGGCGTTCTGCATCAGCTGGCCGGTGGCCTCAAGGCCTCGATGGGCTATGTCGGCGGCGCCACCATCAAGGACTTCCAGGAGCGGGCCACCTTCGTTCGCATCTCGGGCGCGGGCCTGCGCGAAAGCCACGCCCATGACGTGACGATCACCCGCGAAAGCCCGAACTATCCGGGCTCGATGTAAGCGACGGTCCAAATTCGGCTATGAAAAAAGCGGCGGAGATCTCTTCGCCGCTTTTTCTTTGACTTCAGGCTTCCAGCGCCCGCCGAAGCGCGGCGTTCCCGTAGCGATGGCCCTTGATCTCGTATCCGGCCACGGGAACGAGCGGCGCGAACATCAGGATGATGAGGCAGATGGTCATGTTGACGCCTGCGGCTGCACACAGGACGGAAAGCCCCACCACTGCGGTCATGCCGATCATCAGTCCGAGATAGAAGGTCTCCATCTTGCGCAGCAGATAAACGTAGTGCGCGAAGATCAGGGTGACATAGGCAAACACCGGTACCGCAACGGTGAGAACGGCGGCAACCTCGCCGATATGCGCCTTGTGCTCGATGTAATAGGCAGCCACATGCAGGCCGGCGCCCGTCGCCGCAATGGAGGCGAAGATCAGCATGTGGCCGTAGCCCCAGGGGAAGGCGCGGTTGCGGAAGCGATGCAGGATCTGGCCGGATGGCATCAGGAAATACAGCCACCACATGCCGAAGGTCAGCCCGGTGCCGGCAACGCAGATGAGGATGGCGTCGAGGCTCCATCCCTGCTCGCCGACGATGGCCGAGATCGACGCCACTGTTCCGACCACGCCTTCCCCAAGCGTGATAATGGCCAGTAGCCCGTAACGCTCGGCAATATGATGCGCATGCCACGGCGTGCCGCCGCCTCGGCGTTCAGCGAGAATGGGACCAAGCATTTCGATCAGGGTCAGGACGACGACGCAGAGAAAGGTCGGCAGCAACGGCATGTCGATGAGGATCACGGCGATCCAGCCGATCTGAGCAATGGAGATGGCGGTCACATAGGACAGGCAGGCGGAACGCCGGTCCGGTGTTTGCCGCGCCGCGCGCAGCCACTGAAAGATCATCGCCACCCGCATGACGACATAGCCAAGCACCATGACGCCGTTATCGACATGGGCGCCCTTGTCGATGGACTCGAACATTTGCGGCAGGCCGAGCGCCAGGATCAGCACACCGGCCATCTGTACCATCGTCGTCAGCCGGTAGATCCAGTCGTCGGTGTCGAAGGCGGAGGCGAACCAGGAAAAATTCACCCAGGCCCAGCAGACGGCGAACATGGCAAAGCCGAAACCCATCAGCCCGGCGGCATAATGCCCTTCCGCCAGCAGATGTGCCAGCTGCGAACCTGCAACGCCAAAGGCGATGACGAAGGTCAGGTCGAACAGCAGCTCGAGCGGCGTTGCCACCCGGTGATGTTCATGCGGGTCACGCCCGCGCATTGCTGCGGCATGGTGAGTGGGCAGCGAGACGGCGGCGGCATGTGGATCGGACATACGGTTCTTTCTCGTTGAGGCTGCTTCGTTGAACATCGTTCATTGATAAAACAGCTGTCAAGCATGCAGCGCGGCATGGGAGCGGCGACAGGCGGTTCTGGATTTTCCGCCCGCCCGCTATAGATCAGGGGCAATTCTAAACGACGGAGTGATCATGCCCATCTCGACTGCAATCTTCTGGCCGGTCATTGCGCAAGTCGTGCTGATTCACCTCATCTATTTTCTGATGTTGAAACGCCGCTATGGTGCCATGCGGGCAGGGACGGCCAAGGCCTCGGATTTTTGGGTTCCTGCCATCGAACCGGAACCGAGCGCGACGGTAGCGCGCAGCCTGATCAACCAGTTCGAGCTTCCGGTGCTGTTCTTCCTGGTCTGCACGCTGTTATACGTAACGGCGGGCGTCAATCACGTCGGGGTCGCCATTGCCTGGCTCTTCGTGCTCAGCCGTTACGCGCATGCCTGGGTGCATGTCACCTCCAACAGGCTGCGGATACGGCAACGCCTGTTTGTCTTCGGCTTTGTCCTCAATTTCAGTCTGTGGTTGCTTTTCGCCATCCATCTGCTCGGGATCTGATGCCAGCCACTGTCACATTGTCTTGCATTGCGCAGTGCACAAGACCGGACTATCATCCAGCTTCCACGGCGCCGGAAGGAAACGCCGCCTCATGTTCAACCTATTGAATTGACGGACTATACGCCCTCAAAATTGCCTTCCCACGTTACCGAAACTTAATCTGTGAATGCGGAACCGGACAACCCTCCAGCCGTTGTCTGTTCGCAGGTGCAGTCGTCCGAAGGAAAGCATTCAGTGAGCATACCTACAGAGAAGACCGTTCTGGTGTTTCAGGGCGGCGGTGCTCTCGGCGCCTATCAGGCGGGGGCCTATGAGGCGCTGCACGAGGCCGGTGTCCGGCCGGATTGGCTGGCCGGCATTTCCATCGGCTCGATCAATTCCGCAATCATTGCCGGCAGCCCCGTTGACCGGCGCGTCGATAATCTGAGGACATTCTGGCATCGGGTTTCGTCGGGACTGCCGGGCCATTTTCTCGGTAATGGCGATGCGATGCGCAAATGGTTCAACGAATCCTCCGCCTTTCTCGGCTCGCTCACCGGCGTTCCCGGCTTCTTCACGCCGCGCGCCTTTGCACCGTGGAAAATCCCCGGCGATCCGATGGCGGCCATCAGTCTCTACGATACAGCACCGCTCGAAGAGACGCTTTCCGGTCTGGTGGATTTCGACCTGATCAATTCCGGCGCCATCCGGCTCAGCCTCGGTGCCGTCGATGTGATGAGCGGCAATTTCAATTATTTCGACAATCACCACTGCGCCTTCTCGGCCAAGCATGTCGCAGCTTCCGGTGCCTTGCCGCCGGGTTTTGCGCCGGTCGAGATCGATGGCCGCTTCTATTGGGACGGCGGCATCGTTTCCAACACGCCGCTGCAGCGGGTGCTGTCAGGCCAGGAACTGGAAACCGACCTCTGCATCTTCCAGGTCGATCTGTTCAGCGCCAAGGGGCCGCTGCCGAGAGACCTTTTCGATGTCGAGGCACGCGAAAAGGAAATCCGCTTTTCCAGCCGTACGCGGCTGAACACCGATCAGTTCCGCAAGCTTCAGTCGGTACGCATGGCCGCCAAGCGGCTGATGGAAAAGCTGCCGCCAGAACTGAAGGACGATCCGGACGCAAGGCTGCTCGAAAAGATCGGCAATGATTGCGCCGTCACCATGGTGCACCTGATCTACCGGCACGCCGCCTATGAAACCGGTTCCAAGGATTACGAGTTTTCCAGGCTTTCCGTCGAGGAACACTGGAAGGCCGGGCATGACGATGTGGTCGAGACGCTCAATCACCCTGATTGGCTGAACCGCACGCGCCCAACCAATGGAATCCGGGTTTTCGATCTTGCCGAACAACGGATGCGTGGGAAAAGCCATGAAAATTGAAGATGTCGTTCGCAATGCTTTCGCCATGCCGCTGACGAGCCCGTCCTATCCGCCAGGACCGTACCGGTTCGTCAACCGCGAATACATGATCATCACCTACCGCACCGATCCTGAGGCCCTGCGCCGGGTGGTGCCGGAGCCGTTGAAATTCGATGAGCCGCTGGTGAAATACGAATTCATCCGCATGCCGGATTCCACCGGTTTTGGCGATTACACCGAGTCCGGCCAGGTTATCCCGGTAACGTATGAGGGCGTGCACGGTGGTTACGTGCACTCGATGTATCTGAACGACGACGCGCCGATTGCCGGTGGCCGCGAGATCTGGGGCTTTCCGAAGAAGCTGGCCGAGCCGTCGCTGACCCCGGTCAAGGACGCGCTGGTCGGCACGCTCGATTATGGTGGCCAGCGGGTGGCAACCGCGACGATGGGCTTCAAGCATCGTACGCTCGACAAGGGCAAGGTGCTGGAAAGCCTGAAACAACCGAATTTCATGCTGAAGATCATTCCACACGTGGACTGTACGCCGCGCATCTGCGAGCTCGTCCGCTACTATCTCGAGGACTTGACGGTGAAGGGCGCCTGGGAAGGGCCGGGGGCTCTGGCGCTGTTTCCGCATGCGCTGGCGCCGGTTGCCGATCTGCCGGTGCTGGAGGTCAAATCCGCCGTCCATATTCTCTCCGACCTGACGCTGGGGCTCGGCGAAGTGGTCCATGATTATCTTGCAAAATAGGGAGTTAAAACCATGAAACTCAAGGACAAGGTCTGCATCGTCACCGGCTCCGCCAGCGGCATCGGTCTGGCGATCGCCAAAAAGTATGTTTCGGAAGGCGCCAAGGTGGTCATCGCCGACCTGAAGCTCGAAGCGGCGGAAGCAACGGCCAAGGACCTGACGGCGATGGGGCCGGGTGAGGCGATGGGCCTTGCGATGGATGTGACCAGCGAAGACGCTGTCAACTCGGGCGTTGCCGCAGTCGTTGCCAAATGGGGCAGGGTGGATGTGCTCGTCTCCAACGCCGGCATCCAGATCGTCAACAAGATCGAGGATTACGCATTTTCCGATTGGAAGAAGATGCTCGCCATTCATCTCGATGGCGCGTTTCTGACCACCAAGGCCTGCGTGCCGCACATGAAGGCGCAGAAGGGTGGCGCGATCATCTATATGGGCTCGGTGCACTCGCATGAGGCGTCGCCGCTGAAGTCGGCCTATGTCACCGCCAAGCACGGCCTGCTGGGTCTTGCCCGCGTGGTTGCCAAGGAAGGCGGACCGGACGGCGTGCGCGCCAACGTCATCTGCCCCGGCTTTGTCAGGACGCCGCTGGTCGACAAGCAGATCCCGGAACAGGCCAAGGAACTTGGTATTTCCGAGGATGAAGTCATCAGGAAGGTCATGCTCGGTGGCACGGTCGATGCCCAGTTCACCACTGTCGAGGACGTCGCCGAGGTGGCGCTGCTGTTTGCCGGTTTCGAGACCAACGCGCTCACCGGCCAGTCGCTTGTCGTCAGCCACGGCTGGTATATGCAATAGGCGGTAAACCGATCCGGCCGTGGCTTTCATGGCCGGATCACTTTTGCGTCAAGTCAACGGTGTTGCCGTTGTCTAATGCCGCCACTGCCGCAATTCTATGATCCTGACCGGTGATGCTCTCGCTGTCTCTACCGGGCACCATTCACAGTGCGCCTGGATGTCCTTTGGACCGAATGGCGCGGGTTTCAGGAGGAAAGCATGGAAAAGCCGCAGATCACCCAGGCGATGATCAACGCCTATGACGAATACACCCATCTCAGCCTCGACCGGCGCGCCTTCATGCGCACGCTGACGGCGCTGAGCGGCTCGGCCGCCGCAGCCGCCGCCATTGCGCCGCTGCTGGCCGCCAACAGCGCGCAGGCGGAAATCATTCCCGAGGCAGATCCGCGCGTGAAAACCGAGGACGTCACCTATCCTGGTGCAGGCGGAGACATGAAGGGCTATCTGGTGCGCCCGGCCGATGCGGCCGGAAAGCTGCCCGCCGTCATCGTTATCCATGAAAACCGTGGCCTCAATCCGCATATCAAGGACGTCGCCCGCCGCATGGCGCTGGAAGGCTTCGTGGCGCTGGCGCCGGATTTCCTGTCGCCTGCTGGCGGCACCCCGGCCGATGAGGACAAGGCCCGCGAGATGATCGGGGCGCTGGATGGCAAGCAGACGATCGATAATGCGGTTGCAACCGTCACCTATCTGGAAGGCAACGACCTCACCACCGGCAAGGCCGGGGCGATCGGCTTCTGCTGGGGTGGCGGCATGGTCAACAAACTGGCCGTCGCGTCGCCCGATCTCAAGGCCGGTGTCGCCTATTACGGCGCCCAGCCGCCAGCCGAAGACGTGCCGAAGATCAAGGCCGCGCTGCTGCTGCAATATGCCGGTCTCGACGACCGGATCAACGCCGGTATCGATGCCTATAAGAAGGCGCTGACCGACAATGGTAAGGATTTCACCATCCACATCTACGAGGGTGTCAACCACGCCTTCAACAACGATACTTCGGCTGCCCGCTACGACAAGAAGGCCGCGGATCTGGCCTGGAGCCGGACGGTGGCGTTCCTGAAAGAGAAGGTCGTCTGACCTACTGCAGCAGCCGCTTTGCTGCTTCTGAAATCAGGCTGGCCAGCGCCTTCTGGTCATTCTGGCGGCCGCTACGGGTGCGCCAGACAAGGCCGATCTTGCGCGATGGCTGCGGCTCGGCAAAGGGAACGATCCGCATGCGGTTGCGGGTCTTTTCGTCGTTGACGGCGATCTCGGGGATCAGCGTAATGCCCATGCCATGGCTGACCATCTGCAACAGGGTGGCCATCGAGGTCGCGCCGTAATTGGCAACGCGCCGGCCCGAATGGATGCCGCAGACGGCCAGCGCATGCTCGCGCAGGCAATGGCCCTCCTCAAGCAGAAGCAGCCGCTCGACGTCGACCTTGTCCTCGGTCATCGGCGACATCAGGATGGTGTTTTCATCCTCCGTGCTGGCAATCAGGAACCGGTCCTCGAACAGCAGAGAACTCGACAGGCTCTCCTCATCGACCGGAAGCGCAACGACGACGCTGTCGAGCCTGCCATGGCGCAACTCGTCGAGGAGAGGCGCGGTCAGAAGCTCCTTCAGCTCGATCTGCAGATTGGGATAGCGCTCGCGAACCAGCGGAATGAGGACGGGCACGAGATACGGCGCTACGGTCGGGATGATCCCCAGCCGGTGCTTGCCCTCCAGCACGCCGGTGACCTGCCGCGCCTGCTGGTAAAGTTGATCGATGCTGCCCAGGACTTTGCGCATTTCCGGCAAGAGCGCCTCGCCCTCGCGCGTCAGAAGGGTCAGGCCCTTGCCGCGCTCGACCAGCTTGACGCCGAGTTCACGTTCCATTTCGGCGATCTGCGCCGAGAGTGCCGGCTGGCTGACATTGACCGTCTGGGCTGCTCTGCCGAAGTGCCGCGCACTGGCGAGCGCATCGAAATAGCGCATCTGGCGTATGGTGATCATGATAGGTTTATCTTATCGATAATCCAATTAAATACAATTGGAAATTATGGATCGGATGGGGGATGTTGCGGTAGAACCGACGAATTTGCATTTCAAACAGGAGGCAGAAATGGACGCCAAAGTTGAGAAAACGGGCAAGTGTCCGATTATGCACGGGTCGCTTACCAGCAACTCGGGCGAGGGGACTTCGAACCGCGAATGGTGGCCGAACCAGCTTAACCTCAAGATCCTCCACCAGAATTCGGCGCTCTCCGATCCGATGGGGATTGGCTTTGATTATGCCGAGGCGTTCAAGGCGCTCGATCTCGCAGCGGTCAAGCAGGACATCTTCGCCTTGATGACGGATTCGAAAGATTGGTGGCCGGCCGATTTCGGTCATTACGGCCCCTTCTTCATCCGCATGGCTTGGCACAGCGCCGGCACATACCGCACCGGCGATGGCCGTGGCGGCGCATCCTCGGGCACCCAGCGTTTTGCGCCGCTCAACAGCTGGCCGGATAACGTCAATCTCGACAAGGCCCGCCGCCTTCTCTGGCCGATCAAGCAGAAGTATGGCAATGCGCTCTCCTGGGCCGACCTTCTGGTCCTCGCCGGCAACTGCGCGCTCGAATCCATGGGCTTCAAGACCTTCGGCTTCGCCGGTGGCCGCGCCGATGTCTGGGAGCCGGAAGAAGACATCTACTGGGGTGCGGAACGCACCTGGCTCGACGACAAGCGCTATAGCGGCGACCGCGATCTGGAAAACCCGCTCGCAGCCGTGCAGATGGGGCTGATCTACGTCAACCCGGAAGGCCCGAACGGTAATCCGGACCCGCTGGCGTCCGCTCGCGACATCCGCGAAACCTTTGCCCGCATGGCCATGAATGATGAGGAAACCGTCGCGCTCATCGCCGGTGGCCACACCTTCGGCAAGACCCATGGTGCCGGTGATGCCGCCCATGTCGGTCCCGAGCCTGAAGGTGCCGATATCGAGCAGCAAGGTCTCGGCTGGGCCAGCAGCTACGGCAGCGGCAAGGGCGGCGACACGATCTCCAGCGGCCTCGAAGTCACCTGGACCTCGACGCCGACGCGCTGGAGCAACAATTTCTTCTGGAATCTGTTCGGCTATGAATGGGAACTGACGAAGAGCCCGGCCGGCGCCCATCAGTGGACGCCGAAGCATGGCATGGGCGCCAATTCGGTTCCGGATGCCCATGACCCATCGAAGCGCCATGCCCCGGCCATGCTGACCAGCGACATCGCGCTGCGCACCGATCCGGCCTACGAGAAGATCTCGCGGCGCTTCTACGAAAACCCTGATCAGTTTGCCGATGCCTTTGCCCGCGCCTGGTTCAAGCTGACCCACCGTGACATGGGGCCGAAGGCTCGGTATCTCGGCCCGGAAGTGCCAAGCGAAGACCTGATCTGGCAGGACCCGATCCCGGTTGCCGGTCATCCGCTGATCGATGCGGCCGATATTGCGGGCCTCAAGGAAAAGATCCTGGCGTCCGGCCTGTCGGTGTCGCAGCTGGTTTCGACCGCCTGGGCCTCAGCATCGACTTTCCGTGGGTCCGACAAGCGTGGCGGTGCCAATGGCGCCCGCATCCGCCTGGCACCGCAAAAGGATTGGGAAGCCAACCAGCCTGAACAGCTGGCAACGGTGCTTGCAACGCTCGAAGGTGTCCAGCGGGCCTTCAACGATGCCCATCCGGGCGGCAAGCAGGTGTCGCTCGCCGACTTGATCGTGCTCGGCGGTGCCGCAGCGGTCGAAAAGGCGGCAAAGAGCGCCGGCCAGGATGTTGCCGTTGCCTTCGTGCCCGGCCGCACCGATGCAACGCAGGAACAGACCGATATCGAATCCTTCTCGGTGCTCGAACCGGTTTCGGACGGTTTCCGCAACTATCAGAAAGCCAGCTTCACGGTATCGGCTGAAGAGCTGCTGATCGACAGGGCTCAACTCCTGACCCTGACGGCTCCGGAAATGACGGTGCTGGTCGGCGGCCTTCGGGTACTGAACGCCAACCATGGCCAGTCCCAGAATGGCGTCTTCACCACGCGCCCTGAAACCTTGACCAACGACTTCTTCGTCAACCTGCTCGACATGGGCACTGTCTGGAAGGCGGCGACGCCGGACAAGGAAGTCTTTGAGGGGCGTGACCGGGCAACGGGTGAGGTGAAATGGACTGCCACCCGCTCTGATCTGGTCTTCGGCTCGAACTCGCAGCTGCGTGCATTGGCCGAAGTCTATGGCCAGAACGATGCACAGGGCAAGTTCGTCCGTGACTTCGTTTCTGCCTGGAACAAGGTGATGAACGCGGACCGGTTCGACCGCGCCTGACGCCATTCAGCGGCTAAATTTAGGTCATTTGGACCTAACCGGGCTCTGAAAAGAGCCCGGTTAGGTGTGATTTGCCAGGTGGCGGCTATGAGAATTAACGAACCCCTAACATTTAAGGGGATTTCCCCAAAAATGGTCCATTTCGGACCTTGGGCATATATTCAAAATAGCGTATAAAATCTCTGTAGCACTTTTTGGGGCTGCAGAAGACCAGACTACGCAGATGACTAAGCTATATTGCAGTCGATTTTTTACGGCCGCGTTTTATGGCCGGGTATCTATACTAGCAAATACAAAAAGGCCGCGTCTCCGAGAGGAGCACGGCCTTTTTGCTTGACCGGCTTTACCAACCAGGCAGCATGTGGCTCTGGCGCAGCCGCGGATAGCGCGGAAAATTCTTCATGTCGCCATCGAGATCATCGGTGCCGGTCGCCGGCGTGATGTTGTCGAGGCAGGCCGTGATGTGATTGGTGATCGCGTTCGACAGTGACGGCGAAAGCCCCGGCCGCTTCATGATGCCGATCTGCACGGGCGCGAGCGCCGGAAATCCGTCCGCCTGGGTCAGAACCTTCATGCCGGTGCGAAGCGCCGATTCCGGCAAAACCGAAACGGCCATGCCGGCCAGAACGGCTGCCGCGACAACGGTCGACGACCAGCTGGTGAACAGGATATTATATTCCTTGCCTGTGGCATCGAGCGCCGAGCAGGCGGCCTGGCGCCATGCGCAGTCGCGTTTGCCGACGGCAAGCGGCACCGGCGCATTTTCCGGCAGCGGATGATTGATCGAACTTACCCAGCAGAGCGGCTCGGTCCGCACCACATCGGAGGCGCGGGCGCGGGGATTGTGTGTCACCAGCGCGATGTCGAGTTCGCCCTTGGCCATCTTCTCGGCAAGATCGACCGACGGCTCGCAGACGATGTTGAGCTCGACATTCGGATGGGTCTTGGCAAAGCGGACGATGATCTCCGGCATGTAACGGTCGGCATAGTCGTCGGGCGTACCGATCCTCAGCGTGCCCTCCAGCCGGTTGTCGTCGAAGGAGGCGATCGCCTCGTTGTTGAGGCGGATCATCCGGCGGGCGAAATTGAGCAGCCGGTCGCCTTCCGTCGTCAGGCGGTTGCCGCGGCCATCCTTGGCAAACAGTTGCTTGCCGATGCGCTCCTCCAGCCGGCGCATCTGCATCGAGACGGCTGACTGGGTCTTGAAGACACGATCGGCGGCCTTGGTGAAGCTGCCGGTGTCGGCGATGGCAACGAAGGTCTGCAATTGATCGATATCGAGCGGTGCGGACATGGTCCTGGTCCTCAAAAAGAGCACACATAAAATTGTTTGATGAATACCATTAGAAACATTCGTTGGACTGATCAATAAGGATTTGCGAATTTGATCGGGCAAATCGCATTCTGAACCATCCCGGCGAGCCTCCCAAAAAGCCGGTCCACCATCATAGTTTCGACCCGTCCCCCGCGCTGACCTCCCTGCGGGGGATGGGGCGCCTTGCATAATTTTGAATGACAGCGACATTGCACGTCAGAAGGACGTGCGGCGCTGGCGTGCCTGCGAAAAGGAGCAGTACAATGCGCACGACCGACCACGCACTTGACCTCACCCTAGCCGGGAAGCTGTCCGCGACATCCCGCCAGACGGGACTGACGGGCGTGCTGGTATCGGTATGGCGCCAGCTGCGAAACCGCAATGCCATCGGCCGCCTGCAGGATCTCGATGATCACCAGCTGCTCGATATGGGGCTTTGCCGCCATGAAGTGCGCGAGGCGATGACCTCACCGTTCTTCGACGATCCGGGCCGCCATCTGACACAGGCGTCCCGCGACCGGGCAAATACGTTTTACCGGAAGGCCCGCCTCGATTGAGGCGTGCGTCCGCTTCGCCGGTACCAGCCAGAAGGTTTGGGGCGGCGGGGCAGTTCAAGAGTTTTGTTGCGTGCCTCAGACGTTCCAAAAAACGTTCCACGCAACAGGGACGCGCAGCCGCCTCTGCGCGTTACCGTTCCCCGCAGGGTTAGAGCCAATTGCCCTGCTGCTTGCCCGGTGCCCGGTCCCCAAGACCGGTACCGGGCTTTTTCTTTTTGGGGGAGAGGGGGAAGCCGATGAAACGAAACCGTGACTTTGGCAAAGACCAAAGTTGGGCGGACGGCAGCTTCTTCTGATCCGGAGGGGTAGGGCTCCACTGCGCCAGAGGCAGTCGTCGGCTCCCGCTGGAAGGGCGGCCGCTTTCGGGCCGTTAGCGGACTGTCAGCTTTTGGTCTCGGTTCTTGTCAAGCGGACGTTCAAGGCTCGCCGCGAGTCGCGGACTGCAGCCGCATCCGATCTCCAATACGCATATGCCCTGTCTAAGCGGTAGCACATTCATACAGGCGACCAGACGCAGCGACAGATCTTGTTCCATCAAGGCCTCGCCACAGATGCCCGCCGGCGAGAGGTCCTCATTTTCGGTGTCGTATCCGCGGCTGCAAGGCTTGGATCGAGCGTGAACAATTCCTTGGCTTTTCCAACGCCTTTCAAGGCAAATCGCCCGACGGAAACGAGCTTGTTTCGTTGCTCCCCCAGCAGGAGGTCGGCGAACTCGGAGGAGCAGAGCATGTTTCGCCCTGTGGATTGGCACATATCGCTGATGCGGCTTACTTCATTGACTGCCTGGCCAATCACAGTGAAATCGAGCCGGTCGGGTGTGCCGATGTTGCCGTAGAACACATCGCCCGCATGCAGACCGAGATGGATGTCGGCGACAGGCAGGCCCTCTGTCTTGCGGCGGTGTGCAAGCTGGCCGAGCCGCAGCCGCAGATCGTGCTCCGCGTCAACGGCCGCTCGGCACGCATGTTCCGGCCGGGAACTCGTAAACATCGCCAGTACACCATCACCGATCAGCTTCAGGACATCACCACCGGCCGACCTGACCGCCCCAATCACCGCCTCTGCATAGTCGTTGATCAGAGGGATCAACTGATCGGCCTGCACGGACTCGGAGAGATGGGTGTAGCCGGTGATGTCCGAATACCAGAGCACGGCCCGGATACGCCTCACAGCATCATGTCGAATCGCGCCGCTAAGCACACGCCGGCCGGCATCGCGACCAAGATATGCTTCGGCGAGCGTCTTCGTCAGCCGGGTTTGGGCAGCGGACCTGATGGCGAGGCCGAGGTGAGGCGTAAGTTGCGCCAGGCAGGCCACATCACCGTCGCTGAAACCGCCCGGCCGAGCCGTGGTGAAACGCGCATAGAAGGCATTGACGTCTTCGACTCGCACTGCCTGCCGCGTGCGGTAGACGAAAGCCAGATAGTCCGTCTGACCGGCGTCGCACAATTCCTGGATAGATGGATAGCCGTGGGTTTCGCCGCGCTCCAGCCGGCAGCGCAGCGAGGTCTCGCGCCGACGCAGCATTTGCAGGAAGGGGTTACGCGACCACTGACCCGCACCTTCTGGATCACGACTGCCGACATGTTCTTCTTCGCGGAAAGGGTTCTCGGGATCCTCGTCCCAAAAAAACGCGCGCGCCTCATACATCGGATGAAGCGTGTCGATCATCACGAAGACTTTGCCGAGCGGCAGTCCGGCCTCGACGCATCGTTCGCAGAATGCCTGCGTCAGCGAGGCCTCGTCTCGAATCCCCAGCAGTCCGGCCTCGGCCAACCATGCGGCGATCTCGTTGCAATCACGGGTATCCATGACCCGATCATAGCGGCATCGTCCGCAGGTAAGAAGCCGAATTGCGCTGCTGGCTCGTTAATATTGCCGGGGTCGATGCAGGACGAGAAGTTTTGGTTACCCCAAACGCCAACGACGGTCCTCGCTTGCCTGCCTTGTGGGTTATCTCATCGAGCGTGGGCTGTAAGGCCTGACACAGACATCGCTGAAGGCAGGCAGTGTGATCCAGCCTGCCCTCCTATCGCGGTGGATTTGGTACCGTCGCCTATGCGTCGATCTGGTTGTTGCGAACTGAAGGAGGCAGAAAAGAGACTTATCGCGACCTTCGCTGTGGCTGGCGGGAAAGTCAAAACTGGCGCGGCCGAGGCCATCAGCGCATTCACCTTCATATCCGCTTCTGGGGCGAGGCGAGCTTTATCTCTACGGCCGAGGTGGGGCGCGAAGCCGTCTTTCAGTGATCGAGTCCTCTGTGTCAGCTTCGGGCCGAAAGCCGCTGCGACCGCGGATCAACTACTGCTCAGCACTCGGATCGCTTCTTGGCCACAAATCGGGCCGAACGTCCACAATCAGGGTAACCGCCGGTCAGGCGCTGCCATTCTTCCGATATGTCTCGAACAGCCCGTCAATGCTTTTCTGGTATTCCTTCTGCGCCTCAAGCCCGCTGTCGAACATGCTGTTGAACATCTCGGCAAACGGCGCCATCGGATTGGCGTCTGTCGGCTTCTTTTCCGGCTCCGGCGCGGCTGTTGTCTGCGGCTTGCCGCTCATCATGTCCTGAAATGCCTTCATGAACGGATTGGCGGCAAACATGTCGGGGGCGGCTTGCTGCTTTTCCTCCGGCTTTCCCATGCCGAAGAAACCCTGCATCGCCTGGGTGAAAGGGTTGTCGAATGGATTGGGAGCTGGCTGCGGCTTCTTGGCAAAACCGGAGGCTTCGAGCCACGGCTTCATCATCGCTTCCATCGGCGTGTTGGCGAACGGGTTTTGCGCCCCGCCCATCTGCCCCGATGCTTGCTTGAACAATCCGCCCATGATGGCGCTCGCCATGACCGGCAGCATCTGCTTGTAGATTTCCTGGCCGATGCCGGTCATCTGTGCGGCTTGCGCGGAGACAGCCTGCAGCATGTCCTTGGAGCCGAAAAGCTGGTTGAGAATGGTATTGCCGTCAGCCAGGCCCTGCGGGGTGAAGGCCTTGTTCATGTCCTCGAAATACTGGGCATAGTTGCCGCTCGACATCGCGGTAAGGAAGGCCCCGAAATCATAGGGATTGGCGGTGTTGCGCTTGAGCGCCGTGGAAAAGGCAGGCATCAAGGCGGCCGTCGCCTTGGCCATTTGTTCCTGGGCGAGGCCGAACTGCTTGGCCATCACATCCATGGCGTTGCCGTTCTGCGCCTGCATCATCATGTCAAATAGCGGGATCATCTTTTATCCTCTCCAGCAGGCAGCGCATCGCATGTGTTTGCACTATAACGGGAAAAGGCCACGAGAACACCGATTTTTGTTAGCCGGGACAATGCCGTCCATGCCGGGAAAATTTTACGCTCTACAACGTTGGGATGTTCGCTTATTCTCGATTTGTTGAAGCTATGAGCGGAATCCGCATGAAACGCCCCGTCATCGAAGTCATTTCGGAAAACGCCAGTGAGCAGGATATTGCGCCGGTCATCGCCGTGCTCGATCAGCATGCAATGCTGCATATGGGGGAAGTCGAGGAAAAGCCGGATTTTGCCATTCTCGCGCGCGATCCGGACACGCAGGCGATTGTCGGCGGCCTCTATGGGATGGACAGCTCCGGCTGGGCCTTCGTCAAGTATCTCGCCGTTGTCGATGAATATCGCGGGCAAGGCCTCGGCTCACGCCTGCTTGCCGAGGCGGAAGCGATTGCGCGGGCGCGCGGCTATGTCGGTGTCTGGCTGGACACGTTCGAGTTCCAGGCAAAACCATTCTATGAAAAGCTCGGCTACGCCGTGTTCGGCGAACTCGAAGGTGCGCCGAACGTCATTCCACAGTATTTCCTCAAGAAACGTTTCTGAGGCTTAATACTGGTAGTCGGTGAACACCGGCTCGACCGAACCGTTCCAGCGGCCGTTGTAGAGCGCCAGCAGATCCTCGGCGAGCGTCGCCTTCTTGGCCAGAACTTCGTCAAGCGGAGCAAGGAAGATGCTCTCATCGACGTCGTCACCATTCAACCGGTTCCGGTTCTTCAGGCCAAGGCGCGAAATCGCCAGCACTTCGCGGGCGACGTCAAACAATGACGTGCCGCGATGGGTTGCCGAAAGACCCTGCGCCGGCACCGCATTGCGCATGGCAAGCGTGTCTTGGTAGGTCCAGTCGCGGGTGAGGTCCTCGGCTGCTTCAAGGGCTGCATCATCGTAGAGCAGGCCGACCCAGAAGGCCGGCAGCGCACAGATCCGGCGCCACGGACCGCCATCGGCGCCGCGCATTTCGAGGAAGCGCTTCAGGCGAACATCGGGGAACAGCGTCGAGAGATGGTTCGTCCAGTCGCCCATGTTGGGCTCCCAGTCGGCAAGTTCGCCCTTCATTGCGCCGTTCATGAACTGGCGGAAGGTGACATGCGTGCAGTCGTGATACTTGCCGTCGCGCACGACGAAATACATCGGCACGTCGAGCGCCCATGTGACGTAATCCTCGAAGCCGAAATCGGCATTGAAGACGGCGGGCAGCACGCCGGCGCGCTGGTTGTCGGTATCGCGCCAGATGTCGCCGCGCCAGGAAAGCAGGCCGTTCGGTTTGCCGTCGGTAAACGGTGAGCTGGCAAACAGCGCCGTCGACAGCGGCTGCAACTTCAGCGACACCTGCATCTTGCGGCGCATGTCCTCTTCCGAGGAGAAGTCGAGATTCACCTGGATCGTGCAGGTGCGGTACATCATGTCGAGCCCTTGCGTGCCGACCTTCGGCATGTAGCGGCTCATGATGTCGTAGCGGGATTTCGGCATGCGCGGCGTTTCGTCGAGTGTCCATTTCGGCGAACCGCCGATGCCGAGGAAACGGATGCCGAGCGGCTCGGCAATTTCGCGCAGGACGGCGAGGTGCCGGTTGGATTCCTTGCAGGTCTGGTGCAGGTTTTCCAGCGGTGCGCCGGAAAGCTCGAACTGGCCGCCGGGCTCCAGCGAAATCGCGCCCTGGCCGGACTGTTCGGCAAGGCCGATAATGTTTCCGGCGTCGATGATCGGCTCCCAACCGGTCTTTTCCGCCATGCCGTTCAGGAGAGCCGAGATGCTGGCTTCGCCGAAATAGGGAACCGGGCTGTTGTCCGCCTTGAAGAAGGCAAACTTCTCATGCTCCGTGCCGATGCGGAATTTTTCCTTCGGCTTGTTACCCCCTGCCAAATATTCGGTCAGGTCTGCAAGCGAGGTAACCGGCGTCTGGTCGGTGGTATCTCTGGCCATGGGCGTCTTCTTTTGAACGGGCGGGACCTGCCGGGCGGCAGATATTAGGAAGGGTGATTGAACCGCTTTCAAGTGTGGTGCAAGTGAAATTCTTTCAAGGCCGGTTCAAATTTTCAACACCTCAATGGGACTTGAAATTCTAATGTCTTAATGCCAGTCGCCAATCGATGCCTGGATTACAGCGATCGCTGCCACTGCCGCCGTATCCGCCCGCAGAATCCGTGGTCCGAGTGGGATAGCGGTGACGAAATCGAGACTGCGCAACAGAGACCGTTCGCTATCGGAAAAACCACCTTCTGGACCGATCAGCAGCGCCAGTTTGCGCTCTTTCACCGCCGCAAGGACCGGAAGCGGATTTTGGCCTGCATCGCCTTCATCGCAAAAGATGATCCGGCGATCCTTGGGCCAGCCGTCGAGAACATCGTCCAGCTTGCGTGGTTCGGTCACCTCGGGAATACCGAGAACGCCGCATTGCTCGGCGGCCTCGATGACATTGGCGCGGACGCGGTCGAGATTGCTGATCTTGCCCTGCACATGCTGGGTCATCACCGGCTGAAGCAGGCCGGCACCCATCTCGACAGCCTTCTGCACGAGATAATCGAGCCTGCCGACCTTCAGAGGGGCGAACAGGTAATGCAGGTCGCAGGGTGCCGGTTGCGGCCGGGCCTGCTCCGTCGCCGTCAGGAACAGGCGCTTCTTGGTCGGGAAGGACAGCTCCGCCTGCCATTCGCCGTCCTGTCCGTTGAAGACGAGCACGGCGTCGCCGGCTTCGAAGCGGAGCACGTTGACGAGATAGTTGAACTGCTCCCGCGTCGCTTCATAGATCGTGCCTTTTGCCAGCGGCACATCGATGAAAAGCCGCTGCATGCGGAAATTGGCGCGCATAGATCAGTCCTTAAATGAAGAGTGCTTTGAAAACCATGTAGACCGCCGCCGACAACAACGCTGAAACGGGAACGGTGATCACCCAGGCAGCAACGATTGTCATGAAATGCGATCGCCGCACCAGACGGCGCCGGTGCCATTCTTCCGGACTGTGCTGGACGCGGCGTTCGAAGTCCAGCTGCCCGGTCTTCTGGCGCACATATTCCAGCCGCCGCTTGGAGTTGCGGGTGTACCATTCGCGGAAGAAGCCGATGCCGAAGACGGCGCCGACGGCGGTGTGCGTGGTCGAGACGGGCAGGCCGAGCGATGTGGCGATGATCACGGTGATCGCTGTTGCCAGTGCCACACAATAAGCACGCATCGGATTGAGCTTGGTGATCTCCTCACCGACGACGCGGATCAGTTTCGGACCAAACAGCAAAAGGCCGCAGGAAATGCCGAAGGCACCGATTAGCATAACCCAGAGCGGTACATAGGTGGTCTGGGCGATGGCAAGCCCATTGACGTTGGCGACGATTGCCGCAAGCGGGCCGACGGCGTTGGAAACATCGTTGGCGCCATGCGCGAACGAAAGAAGCGCTGCCGACAGAATAAGCGGCATCCAGAACAGCTTGCGCAGCGACTGGTTGCGGTTGTCGAGCCCGCGCGCCTGCCGGGCGATCCAGGGCCTGCTGACAATTGCAGTCATGACGGCCACCACGAGGCCAGCCCAAAGGCCAGTCGTCATCGAAAGATGCGCCACCTTCTCGATGCCGATCACGGTAAAATAGGTGGCGAAGGCTCCCGTCATCAGGGCGAGCAGGATGGGTGTCCAGAAGACTGCCGCGTCGATCTTGTCTTCGCGGTAGATGATGAAGGTCTTGATGAAGGCGAGAAGCAGGGCTGCGATGCCGCCGCCGAGGATCGGCGAAATCATCCAGCTGGCCGTGATTCCGGCCAGCGACATCCAGTGCACGGTGGAAAATCCGGCTGCAGCGACGCCTGCGCCGAGAATGCCGCCGACGACCGAATGGGTCGTGGAGATCGGCGCACCCGACCAAGTGGCGATGTTGATCCACACCGCAGCCGAAACCAGCGCCGCCATCATCACCCAGACAAAAGCCTCGCCGGATGGCATCTGGGACGCATCGACAATGCCGGCCTCGATGGTCGAGACGACGCGTCCACCGGCAAACACGGCGCCGGCGACCTCGAAGATGGCGGCGATGATGAGCGCCGTCGTCATGGTGATCGCCTTCGATCCCACCGCGGCGCCGACATTGTTGGTCACGTCATTGGCGCCGATGTTCATCGCCATATATCCGGCGACCGCAGCGGCAGCGAGAATGATCAGATATTTCGGTTCGTCGAGAACATAGGTGGCGGCGAAGATCACGCTGATCAGCACGAACAGAAGCCCGAAACCGATCCCCGCCCATGGCCGCAGCACATGATGCGTTGCTTCCTCTGTGAGGGTCACCCTGTCCAGGTATTTGTCGAGGGTTGGCTTTTCGAGGCTCGGGCGCGGTTTTGTCACCGTCTGTTCTCCAATTCAGGCAGCCTGCCCTGAGCGGGGCAGGCGCCAGTCTGCGCAGCTGGACCGGGCATGCCTTGTGTCGCCATGGCCGGTCATGTTCTGACGTTTATTGCGCTGCGGTTTTTTGAACCGGGTTCATCGTGGCAAGCAGGCGCTGTTCGAAACTCAGGATCAGATCCTTGAGCATCGGCTCGGCGACGCGGTTGGCGCCTTCCTCGAAGCTGACCCATTCCATTTTCCGGCTGCCTTTCTCCGGAAAGCTCTTGAGCATGTCCAGAACAACCAGAGGATAGACCTGGACCATGCACTGAACCTTCAGCCCCTGATCCATGCCCTTATCGTACATGTAGAAGCCGATCCGTTCCGCGCCGGTCTCGCCCGTGACGCCAGCTTCTTCATAAGCCTCGCGTTCGGCAGCCTGATGACACATCTTGCCTTCCATCGGCCAGCCCTTGGGGATGACCCAGCGGCCGGTATCGCGGCTGGTGATCAAAAGCATCTCTGGCACCGCGCTCTTCTTCTTGAATCGGTAGCACAGTGCAGCACATTGCATTCGCACCGGACGGCGGAACATCAGGCGTACATCAGTGACAATGCGATTCAGAATATTCAACGTCGGGGCATCCTTTCAAAGAGACGAATCAATTTAGTCTGCAATATCGTTTCAATATGCTCCCTTTCAGCAGCCTGTAAACGCGCAGATTTGGTGAAGCACATATAGTTATCGCGGCGCTCCGTATGAAGGGCGCGGCAACGCGAAAGACGGGCAATTTAGTGTGATTGCGCCAGCAAAATGTGCCGATAGCGGCCTTATAGAGCATGTTTGCGGCATTGGCGAGGCGCGCACCGTAATTTGCCGGTGCGTGTCTTCTGTGTTGCGGATGTAACGATCAGGCCCCGGTGAGGCGGTCGCGTTGCTGCATTCTCAGCTGCGAGATACGCGCCCATTCGCCGGAGCGCTCGGCATCCCGTGTGGCGGTGATGATGAAGTCGATATGGGCCTGCGCAGCCTCGCGCGCCTGTGCCGGATTGCCGGCCATGATCGCCTCGTAGATTGCCTCATGCTGGGCAAGCAGCATGTCGCCGGCACCGGGGGCGGCAAACAGCACCTCTCGGCTGAAGAAGATGCCGCCGCTCAAAAGCCGGTAGCAGGCGCGCAACGTATGCAACAGGATGATGTTGTGGGCGCATTCGCCGATGGCGCTGTGCAGTTCGACATCGGTCCTTAACCCGCCCTCCGCCGAGCCGGACAGATGCGCCGCCCGCATCTCTTCCATGATCCGGGTCAGCATGTCCCGGTCGAAGCGGGTGGCGCGGCGGGCAGCGAGTTCCGCTGTCATGCCTTCCAGTTCGCGGCGATATTCGAGATAATCCTGCGTCGCCTTCTGGTGGCGGGAGATCAGGTCGATCACAGGTTTGGAAAACACCTGGCCGATGACGTCGGCAACGAACGTGCCGCCGCCATGATGACTGATCAGCAGCCCGCGTGCCTCCAGTTCCTTCAGGGCCTCGCGCAAGATCGGCCGCGAAACGTCGAAGCGGCGCGAAAGGTCCCGTTCGCTCGGCAGGCGCTCGCTGTCGCGCAGCACGCCTTCAAGGATCAGAAGTTCGATCTGCTGGATGATTTCGCCGGAGGTCCGGCTGTGCGGGATGCGGGCAAAAGCATCGATGGTGTCGTCGGTCACGGCGGCTCTCCTTGATGCCAACTTAGTCACCGGCTCGAAAGTGGTCAATTTCTTTAGCCACTTTGCAGGGTCGCGCGGTGCAAAATCAAACCACAGCAAAGGTTCACCTGCGTCAAAAGGGTCCTTTCCCTTTTGCGTACTCTGTTGATAAGACAGTGCTGATTGATGCGTGAGAGGGGAAAACGCTTCATGGCCAAACGCAGTTTTGCATTTCCGTCGGCTCCGGCCCGCGCGCAGGCGCTGGGCGAGATCCACGCGCGTCCATATGCGCTGGTGACGTCGCCGCGCGTCATTTTTCAGCTTGCCTTCATGACCGATGGCGGGGCTGCCGTCGATCATGCCGTGCTGTCGGAACTGTCACGGGCGCGGGGCGTCTCGCCGCCCAGCCGCGAGGCCAGCCATCACGCGATATCCTGGGGACAGGGCACGTTACGCTGGGAGCGCCATACCGAATTTTCGACCTATTTCTGGGACGGCGTCATTCCCGATCAGTTCGGCGGCGACGTCACAACCCATCCCTTCGGCGATGGCTTTTCGCCGCCGGGAACGCTAATCTCCGGCATCCGGCTGGAAATCCGGCCGGATACGGAAGAAACCCGCGCCGCAATGTCTGCGTTCGACCCCACCAGCCTCTGTTACAGCGACATCAAGAATGGCCAGTCGGTGGTGCTGACGGACTTTCGCCAGAATGGCGACGGCCTGACGCAGATCCTCGTCATAGACCGGGGCATGACGGAGGCTGGAACCGGCGCGCTTGTGCAGCGCCTGCTCGACATCGAAACCTATCGTACGCTTGCCATGCTCGGGCTGCCGCTGGCACAATCGCTGTCGCCGGATATCCGCCGGATCGAGGATGGGCTTACCGGTGTCACCCAACGCATGCGTACCAGCGCCCGCGAAAAGGCGGACGAGATGCTGGCCGAAATTACCCTGCTGGCAGCAGAGCTTGAGGCGGGGGCGGCCCTCAGTCTCTACCGTTTCGGCGCCAGCCGCGCCTATTACGGCATCGTTCAGGAGCGCATCCGTTCACTGATCGAAACCGGCGTGCCAGGCTATGAAACGCTCGGCACCTTCCTGGAGCGGCGATTGGCCCCGGCCATGCGCACGTGCCAGTCGGTCGAGGAGCGCCAGGCCAACCTGTCGCGCAAGCTCACCCGCGCCACGGCACTGCTTCGGAGCTGGGTTGATGTTGAGCTTGAACGGCAAAACAGTGCGCTGTTGAATTCGATGGACCGCCGCGCCAAGCTGCAGCTTCGTCTCCAGCAGACGGTCGAGGGTCTCTCGGTTGCTGCGATTTCCTATTATGTGGTCGGCCTGTTCGGTTATCTCGCCAAGGCCGTGGAAAGTGAAGGCATTCCGGTCAAATCCAGCGTGTTGACCGGCTTCTTCGTTCCGGTTGCGGTGCTCGCCATATGGTTTGTCGTGCGGCGTATCCGCAAGCATCATGAAGACGAGGACCGAGAAAGCCTTTAAGTCTTGGGATATTCGAAACGAATCGATCTGCAAGACCATGGCGAAAGTTGTAAAAGCAGCAAAGAAGGCAAAACTCGACCGGGACGGTCTGACCGCGCTCGGGCTGGAGCGGTTGATCGAGATCGCGCTGGATGAGGCAGCCCTCAATCCTTCTTTCAAGAAGCGGCTGAATGCTGCGCTGGCCGGCATCGGCGGTGCGGCCGGCGCTGCCAATGTGGCCAAGCTGATCGACAGCCGGCTGAACGCCCTTGAAAAGTCGCAGACCCGTATCCGCTGGCAGAAGGAGCGCGCCTTCGGCAACGATCTCGACAGCATCTCCGCCAGCATCATCAAGGAATTCGGTGCCGTCGATTCGGGCATGGCGCTGGAAAGGCTGATCCGCTTCGTCTTCGGTTATGAGGGCATCTCGGACCGCGTCAACGATTCCAGCGGCCGCATTGCCGGGATCTATGTTCAGGCCTGCGAAGCCGCTGGCCGTCTGGCGCTGACCGTGCCTACGGATCAGCAGGCGCGCATACCCGCGTTGATCACGCCCGGACTTCCGGTGATGGATTATCACGGCGTCCGGACCCTGCTTGCCGTGCGGATTGCGGCCGCGCTTTCGCCGGATGTGCTGAAATCCTGGGACGAAACGCTGGCAGCAGCGATGAAGATCCCGGCCGGTACCACGTTGCTTCCTGCGATCGTTTACGTGCGCCGGGCCATTGCCGATGCGCGCGGCGATCTCGATGCGTATATCGCGATCGAAGAAAGCCTGCCGGACTCGCTGCGCGAGCCGGTCGTTATTGCCGAGCGGTTGCACGCCGCTGGCCGTCACGCGGAGGCTTTGATCTGGGTCCGGAAGCCCCGTAAATCGCGTGTCGGCTTTGTCCGCCGTGCCGAAGTTCTGAGCGGCGATGTAAAGGCGCTGTCTGACAGGGACCGGCTCGAGGCCGCGATCCTCGACGGTCTCAAGGATAGGGCAGGGTCGCAGGCCATACGCTGGAAGATTTTCGAGCAGGGGCTGAATGCAGAGGTGTTGCGCGAATATATCGCCAAGGCCGGGGATTTCGAGGAATTCGAAGCGCTGGACAAGGCTTTCGCTTTTGTCGAGCAGCACCGCGAACCGCATGCCGTGCTGCGCTTCTATCTTGCCTGGCCGAGGGTCGATCTGGCTGCCCGTTATGTCGTTGCCCGCTGGGGCGTCTGGGAGGGGGAGTTCTACGAGTTTCTTTTGCCTGCCGCCGAAGCGTTCGAAGCCGCCGATTATCCGGCGGCGGCAACCGCACTTTACCGTGCGCTTCTGGACCGTATCATCGGCCGGGGCCTGTCGGAGGCCTATGGATACGGTGCCGATTATCTCGCACGGCTTGCGGCGCTGGCAAAACGCCCCCACGGCAATGACGGCCTGATGCCGCATGCCGATTATGTCGCGGATCTGCGCAGGCAACATATCCGCCGCCACGGTTTCTGGGACCGTATCCCGCCGGAAACCTACCGTTCCCAGTAGGGATCCGGCCCGTAGAGCCCGGCGAGGTAATCGATGAACAGCCGTACTTTGGCGGGCAGGAACTGGCGGCTGGGATAGAGCGCCGAGACGAACAGATTGCGGGAGCCCTCCCAGGCGGGCAGAACCTGCAAGAGCTTTCCCGATTTCAGGTCGCTGCCGACATCCCAGGTGGACCGGAGCGCGATGCCCGCGCCGGACAGCACCGCTTCGCGGACCACTTCCGATGAATTGGTGATCAGTCGGCCCTGTGGCTTGTAGCTCATCGAGCCCGCCTCGCTTTCCAGCTTCCAGATGTCCTGATTGTGCTGGCGCAGGCAGATGTGGTCGCCGAGATCGTCGATGGTGTCCGGCGTGCCGTAGCGTGCAATGTAGGCCGGTGAGGCGCAGAGGATGCGCCGTACTGGTACTAGTTTTCGCGCCACCAGTGTCGAATCGCTGAGTTCGCCGATGCGGATGGCAAGGTCGAAACTCTCGGCAACGATGTCGGTGAACTCATCCGACAGCACGATATTCACAATGAGATCAGGATGCGCTTCGATGAAGCGGGCGAGATGCGGCGCGACGTGCATGCGGCCGAAGGAGGTGGGGGCGGTGATGCGCAACGTGCCTTGCGGTTGGCCGGAGCGGCCGGAGGCGAAAGACTCTGCTTCCTCGATGCCGGCCATGATCCCGAGAACCCGGTCGTAAAATCCCTGTCCCGCTTCGGTGAGCGATATCTGCCGCGTGGTGCGCTGGAAGAGCCGCGTTCCGAGCCGGTCTTCCAGCCGCTTGATGCGTTTGGAAATAACAGCTGGGGAAAACCCCAATGCCCGTCCCGCCGCCGACATACTGCCGGTGGATACGACACGCGTGAACACCTCAAGATCGCCCAGATTTGTCATCAATCTTGACCATTGTTTCGAAAACAGAAAAACTGATTAGCATTTGCCGCGCCATGTTGAAAGTGGTAAAGAAAAAATACCAATCATGCGCAGCGTGACTACGCCGGGAGGCCGATATGCCGGAAACGATTGCCTTTCTGGAGCCGAAACCATCCGTGCTCGCACGCCGCCATCAGATAGTCGAGGATCTCACGGATATCCTGCCGCCCGGCTGTCTGATCAGCGAAAAGCGCGGATTGGTGCCGTTCGAAACCGACGCCTTTATCGCCTATCGCCAGGTACCCTTGGCGGTCGCTTTGCCTGAAACCACGGCGCAGGTGGCAGCCGTTCTGAAATATTGCAGCCGTTACGGCATTCCCGTCGTGCCGCGCGGGGCAGGCACTTCCTTGTCGGGAGGTGCAATCCCGCAATCCGACGCGGTGGTAATCGGCCTGTCGAAGATGTCGGGCATTCTCGATATCGATTTTGCCAACCGCACCGCGACGGTGCAGGCGGGCGTCACCAATATCAATATTTCCGAAGCGGTCTCCGCCGACGGTTTCTTCTATGCGCCGGACCCGAGCTCGCAGCTTGCCTGCACCATCGGCGGCAATATCGGCATGAATTCCGGCGGCGCCCATTGCCTGAAATATGGCGTCACCACCAACAATCTCTTGGGCGTCAAGATGGTCCTCTTCGACGGTACGGTGATCGAGCTTGGCGGCAAGGCGCTGGATGCACCGGGCTATGATCTTCTCGGCCTCGTCTGTGGCTCGGAGGGCCAGCTCGGTATCGTCACCGAGGCGACCGTGCGGCTGCTGGCCAAGCCGGAAGGGTCGCGGCCGGTTCTGTTCGGCTTCATGTCGTCGGAGGAGGCGGGGTCGTGCGTTGCCGAAGTCATCGGTTCCGGTATCATCCCGGTTGCCATCGAATTCATGGACAAGCCGGCGATCGGCATCTGCGAGGCGTTCGCGCAGGCAGGCTACCCGATGGATGTTGAGGCTCTTTTGATCGTCGAGGTCGAGGGATCGGAAGCCGAGATGGAGGCGATGCTGGCGAGCATCATCGCGATCGCCCGCCGCCATGGCGTCGCCACCATCCGCGAAAGCCAGTCGGCGGCGCAAGCGGCGCTGATCTGGAAAGGCCGCAAATCCGCCTTCGGCGCCACCGGCCGCATCGCCGATTATATCTGCATGGATGGCACGGTGCCGCTCAGCCAGCTTTCGTATGTCCTGAAGAAAACGTCTGAGATCATCGACAACTACGGGTTGCGTGTTGCCAACGTCTTCCACGCCGGTGACGGCAACATGCATCCGCTGATCCTCTACAATATCAACGATCCGGAAGACGCCGCACGGGCCGAGGCGGCGGGCAACGATATTCTGAAACTCTGTGTCGACGCAGGCGGCTGCCTGACAGGCGAACACGGCGTCGGCATCGAGAAACGCGACCTGATGCTGCACCAGTTCACCCAGGTTGACCTGAACCAGCAGATGGCGGCGCGCGCCGCCTTCGATCCGCAATGGATCATGAACCCCTCAAAGGTCTTTCCGCTGGAAGGACGCCCAGTCGCATGAATTACGAACCGACATCGGAAATGGAAGCCGCCGATATGATCCGGCAGGCAGCCGGGACGGAAATGCCGCTGGCGATCAGCGGCGGCGGCACGCGCGCGGGCTTCGGTAACCGCGTTCGCGCAGCCCAGGCGCTTTCGACGCGAAAACTCTCCGGCATCCTCAGCTACAATCCCGCCGAGATGACGATGAGCGCCAGGGCGGGAACACCTATGCGGGAGATCGAGGCTGCACTTGCCGGCAATCGCCAGATGCTGGCCTTCGAGCCGATGGATCATCGCGGCGTCATGGGCACCAGCGGCGAGCCGACCATCGGCGGTGTGTTTGCCGCCAACGTCTCCGGTCCGCGCCGCATCACGGCCGGCGCCGCGCGTGATCATCTGCTCGGCATCCGTTTCATCAACGGTTCGGGCGAGGCGATCAAATCCGGCGGCCGGGTGATGAAAAACGTCACCGGGCTTGATCTGGTCAAGCTGCTCTGCGGCTCGCATGGCACGCTGGGGCTTCTGACCGAAGTCACGTTCAAGGTCCTGCCCCTGCCGCCCGCCGCAGCGACCATCGTGGCTTTCGGTCTTGATGATGCGCAGGCCGCCGCTGCCGTGGCGCATGCGCTGGCGATGACGGTCGAAGTATCCGGTGCCGCCCATCTGACGGAAAGCGTGCGGTACCGCTTTGTCGGCACCAGTCACCCGGAGGGCGCCGCGACGGTTCTGCGCCTTGAGGGGCTACCGGCTTCGGTCGCTGTCCGGGCGGAAAAGCTGAAAGCTGCCTTCGCCCAGGTCGCGCCCGCAACGGTGCTCGATCAGGACGCGACGGAAAAGCTGTGGCGGGATATCCGGGATGTCAAACCCTATGCTGACGGTACGCAAAAACCGCTCTGGCGCGTCTCTGTCGCGCCAACCGCCGGCCACCAGCTCGTCGCGGCGTTGCGGCTGCAAACCGGCGTCGATGCCTTCTACGACTGGCAGGGCGGCCTTGTCTGGCTGCGCATGGAAGCCGACGCGGAGTCAGAGATGCTGCGCCGCTTCATCAAGGGGATCGGCGGCGGTCATGCTACACTGGTGCGCGCCTCCGATGCGGTTCGCGCCGTCACTCCGGCCTTCGAACCGGAACCTGCTCCCGTTGCAGCGCTGTCGGCGCGGCTGAAGGAGAAATTTGATCCGTACGGAATATTCAACCCGGGGAAAATGGGGTGATGATGAGTATGCAGCTTACCCCCCTCTGTCACTGCGTGACATCTCCCCCACAAGGGGGGAGATCATTCTTTTCCCACGCCGGTTTCTCCGTAGGGCGGGCACAAAGCTTGCCGTCAATCTCCCCCCTTGTGGGGGAGATGTCCCGAAGGGACAGAGGGGGGCTTGCCTCGGCACACTCGGAGCATCGCGCCTGATGCAGACCAATTTCACCCCCGAACAGCTTACCGATCCGCATGTTGCCGAATCCGAGGGGATCCTGCGGAAATGCGTGCATTGCGGCTTCTGCACTGCCACCTGTCCGACCTATGTGACGCTTGGCAACGAGCTCGACAGTCCGCGTGGACGGATCTACCTGATCAAGGACATGCTGGAAAACGGCCGCGCGGCCGATGAGGAAGTGGTCACCCATATCGACCGCTGCCTGTCCTGCCTTGCCTGCATGACCACCTGTCCGTCCGGCGTCAACTATATGCACCTGGTCGATCATGCCCGTGTCCATATCGAGCAGACCTATAAGCGGCCCTTGAAGGACCGGCTGGTCCGCAACGTGCTGGCGGCTGTCTTGCCCTATCCGGCGCGGTTCCGGCTGGCATTAAGAGCGGCAAGGCTTGGCCGCCCGTTTGCCGCGGTCATGAAGCAGGTGCCGTTCCTGAGGACGTTTGGCGTCATGCTCGATCTGGCGCCAGCGGATATCGCCCCGGCCTCCTCGGCGTCGGTGCCCGGTGTTCGTGCTGCTAAGGCGGAGAAGCGTGGCCGGGTCGCCATCCTGACCGGCTGCGCCCAGCCGGTGCTCAAGCCCGGCATCAACGAGGCAACCATCCGGTTGCTGACACGGCTCGGCGTTGAGGTCGTAGTCCCGCAAGGCGAGGGCTGTTGCGGGGCGCTGGTGCATCATATGGGCCGCGAGGAACAGGCGCTTGCGGCTGCCCGCCACAATGTCGATATCTGGACAAAGGCCGCGGACGAAGGCGGGCTCGATGCCATCATCATCACCGCGTCGGGCTGCGGCACGACGATCAAGGATTATGGCCATATGCTGCGGCTTGATCCGGCCTATGCGGAAAAGGCCGCGCGTGTCTCGGCTCTGGCCAAGGATGTTACCGAGTACCTGGCAACGCTCGATCTGCCGCGTCAGGAGCCGAAGGAGGTCATCGTCGCCTATCATTCCGCCTGCTCGATGCAGCACGGCCAGAAGATCACGATGGCGCCGAAGGTTCTGTTGAGGAATGCCGGTTTTACCGTTCGCGACCCGGCCGAGGGCCATCTCTGTTGCGGCTCGGCCGGCACCTACAACATCCTGCAGCCGGATATTTCCGCAACGCTGAAGGCGCGAAAAGTGAAGAATATCGAGGCGACCAAGGCCGACATCATCGCCACCGGCAATATCGGCTGCATTACCCAGATCGCCACCGGAACGGAGATGCCGATCCTACACACGGTCGAATTGCTGGACTGGGCCTATGGCGGCGAAAAACCGGCGGGCATTTTACCCTCCCCTTGAGGGTAGCCTACCGCTCCCTCTTCTCCCCAGCGGGGAGAAGAGGCCCGAAGGACCGGATGAGGGGGCGGGACGCTCCGGTTTGCCGAAGCATCCCCCTCATCGCCCGGCTACGCTCCGCACTTCTCCCCGCTGGGGAGAAGGGAGAGACTGCGGTGACCCTCAGCCGCCGAAGATCGTCCGCAGGATATCGACGCCACGGTCGTTGTAGGAAACGCTGCCCTGCTTGTTGCCGGGACCGATGACGATGACCTTGGTGCCGATCGAGGCGCGTTCGTAGAGGTGCTCGACATCCTTGTTCATCATGCGGATGCAGCCCGACGACATGTTGAGGCCGATCGTCCAGGGCTGGTTGGTGCCGTGGATGCGGAAACCGGAATCGTTCTTGCCCTTGTAGAGATAGAGCGCGCGGGCGCCGAGTGGATTGTCGATGCCGCCTTCCTGGAAGGCCGGAAGGATATGGCCCTTCTTGGCTTCGCGGGCGATCATTTCCTTCGGCGGTGTCCAGCCCGGCCATTCCGCCTTGCGCTGCACCTTGACCACGCCCGACCAGCCAAAGCCTTCGCGGCCGACGCCGATACCGTAGCGGGTCGCCCGGTTCGGGCCTTCGATGTAATAGAGATACTTGTTGTTGGTATCGACGATGATGGTGCCCGGTGCCTCATCGGTGCTGAGCCGCACCTTGGTCCGCCAGAATTTCTGGGCTGGCTTCTTCTCTGCCGCCACCAGCGTGACGTCGGAATTGGCCTTTACGCCTGCAGGTTCGCCCGGCATGAAAGCCGATGCGCTCGAGGCGCTCAAAGTAACTGCAGCGGCAAATCCGGCTGCGGCCAATGTCTGCAAGGCATATTTCATAGGCGATGTCCCTCATCCAGTCCCAAGTGCGAAACGCTATTCAATATC
Source organism: Hyphomicrobiales bacterium (assembly GCA_900472175.1). GTDB lineage: Bacteria > Pseudomonadota > Alphaproteobacteria > Rhizobiales > Rhizobiaceae > Pararhizobium. The sequence continues at coordinate 165,225 of UCHD01000001.1, forward strand.
GCGTTTTACGCAAGTCTTATGGGTTCTGGATAGGGCAAATGTGATCGAATGGGCTGTCACCCTGGGAACCGCTGTTGCCGAAAGGCCACGTTTGTGGCCCTCCGGCGGGTAAGCGGTGGCTTAGATCAAGGATCAGATCACGATGACCTTGGTGCCGACCTTCACGCGTTCGTAGAGATCGGTGACATCCTCGTTGCGCATGCGGATGCAGCCCGAGGAGACCGCGTAACCGATGGTCCAGGGCGCATTGGTTCCGTGGATGCGGTAAAGCGTCGAGCCGAGATACATGGCGCGTGCACCAAGCGGATTTTCCGGGCCGCCATCCATGCGGGCGGGCAGGTAGTGTCCCTTGGCCGCCTCGCGGGCGATCATTTCCTTCGGCGGTGTCCAACCCGGCCATTCGGCCTTGCGGGTCACCTTGTGGGCCCCGGCCCATTCGAAGCCCGGCTTGCCGACACCGACGCCGTAACGTCGCGCTTCGCCGTTGCCGGTGACGAGATAGAGGAAGCGGTTATTGGTATCGATGACGATGGTGCCGGCCTTTTCCTTGCTGTCATAGGCAACTGTCTGCGGCAGGAATTGCGGATCCAACTGGCGGACCGGCCGCTGGGCGCGGGTCATTGCCACCGGCTGCGCGACACCGGCGCCGGAGCGCTGGACGCGCTTCTGAAAGAGATACTGTTTTCGGGTGGCGCCCGGCTGCTGAACCGCGATAGGCCGCTGCTGGCGATAGACGACGCGCTCGGGCGTACCGCCAAGCTGGGTCACCCAGGGGGCGGTCAGGTCTGGGCTGATGACGACCGGCGGCCGGTTCTGGTACCGGTCTTGCGCCTCCGCAAGACTGGTAAGCGCAACAAGCATGGATGTGGCAAGGATCAGGGTTTTCTTCATCATCGGACGGACTCACTACCTTTCGCCGGAAACTCTCATAGCTCCGCCGTCCGCGGTTCAGGCGGATGACGAGCGGCATGGACGCCAAAAAAACATTGGCGGAATGGAGGGATCGTGGCATCCGGCAGCAACCGAATGGTAAATGCCGGTTCATTAAAAGCGGCTGCCCGGGATAAAGCTTTGGGTAGGGTTATCGCCGCCTTTAGGGCTATGGTTGGCAATTGGTAAACTGCAGCGCCGCACCCGGCACCTATGCCGCAAGAGCCGCTGCACACTGTTTAACATTGAGTTTGGGAGATACATGTGACGGCAAAGGGCATCATCACCGGAGAGGACGGCGTAGACCGCTGCGCCTGGCATGCCAATCTGGCGGACTATCAGCGCTACCACGATGAAGAGTGGGGCAAGCCGATGGCCGATGATATCCGGCTGTTCGAGAAGATTTGCCTCGAGGGCTTTCAGTCCGGTCTCTCCTGGCTGACCATCCTGCGCAAGCGGGAGGCGTTTCGCGCTGCCTTTGCCGGGTTTGACTTCGATATTGTGGCAAAGTTTGGCGATGACGACATTGCTCGCTGCCTTGCCGATGCGGGGATCGTGCGCCATCGCGGCAAGATCGTCTCGACCATCAACAATGCCAAGCGGGCGCAGGAACTCAAGGCCGAGTTCGGCTCGCTGGCGCGCTATTTCTGGAGCCACGAGCCGGGTGGCAACGAGCGGCCGAAGGTCGTCACCTGGGAGGCGATCGTCGCCAATCCGACCACGCCGACCTCGACGCTGATATCAAAGGACTTGAAAAAACGCGGCTGGACCTTTGTCGGCCCGACCACCGTCTACGCCTTCATGCAGGCGATGGGCCTGGTCAACGATCACATCGAAGGCTGTTACTGCCGCACTCGGATCGAAAACCTGCGGGCCGCATTCGTGCGGCCTTGAAGGCATCGCCATCCCGGAGCGGATAGCTCTAGAACAGATCGTCGGGCATGCCGTGCAGCCGGGTGGTGGGCCGGTTGTTCTGATAGAGCAGCCCGATGGCGAAGATCACCAGCATGGCGCCGATCACCAGCCACTCGCCGTTGCCGGACATGGACATGCCGGGAATGATGTTGGAGCCTTGCAGTATCCACAGGCCACCGAGCAAGATGATGACGATGCCTGCGATATTCTTGAATACCTTCATGACGTCCTCCACGCGCTGAAGGAAATTATGTGCTCAAGGCGGCCCGTGGTCAATATTGATGAAAAACGGCCGGTTCAGCGGCCGGTCCAGCTCCGGCGATGAGGCTTTGCGGGTATCGTCGTGGCGATCATGCCTGAGCCGGTTTTCAACGGTCCACCGCTGAAAACGCAAAGACGCCCTGCATGCGGCCGCTGGCGGCCGGGGCATCGATCGTTGATGTGCCGATGCAATAGACCGGGCCGGCTGCCGTATCCGTGCAGTAGCAGAAGGATGAAGCCGTAGCCGTTGCCTCTTCCAGAATGCTCAGCACGATCTTGCGATGGTTTTCCGCATATCCACGAATGATATCCAGCAATCCGCAGAACTCCCGCTCAAGCGCATGAAGACGCTGCGCCATCTCGCCGACGGAGAAGATGCCGGTGGAGAGATCGCAGTGCCAGCCTTCGATGACATAGTCATGCCCGGTCAGGTCGGTGATCCACTCTTCGTGGGCGCGCCGGTCCTCAGGAAGGATCGTACCGAAGCCCGGTTTCACGAATCTGAGCATGATATTCCATTTTCAACGGCCGCTTTTGGGCGGTATTTTCAAGTCTGAGACACTTTCTGCAGCGTGTTTGGCGCCTCATCAAAAAACGCTTTACCGGCAGCCGGAAAAGCGCTGATGTCACGATGCGTCACAGCGTTGCAATCAGCAGAAATTGGTCTTCATGGTTTCAAAAAATAGTCGACAAAAGCGTTCGCCGAAACGGCGGCAATTGATCATTGATTCTCCCTTTAGCGTATTGAAATCACCGAATACAACTCTTGATTTTATGAAAAGCTGCAATCCGTGAACCTCATTCAAGGCGAGTTGATCCGGCAATTGCAGGCTTACCGGCAAAAGGTCGGGCTGACGCAGGCAGACATTGCCTGGAAGCTGGGCTTTTCGCTGCCGACCGTCTCCCGCTGGGAGCGCGGCGCCTGCACGCCGGACCTGCGCGCCACCGGTGCCATCGTTGATTTCCTGCGCCGCGCTGATGCGCATACGGAAAAGGTCCTGTTGCAATCGATCCTGTCTGCCAAGGACAGCCGTAATCTCTGGGAAGGGGAGGATATCCGCTATCTCGCCGGTTCGCGGCAGGAGTTCATCGATACGCCGTTGATGCGGACAATGGTCGGCAAGGGTATCCGCCGCTATATGACCGGACTCTATCACGATTTCATCGAGGATCAGACGATTGTTGCCAGCCTGAAATCCGGCGAGCTGGCCAGTATCGATTTCTACGGCGGAGCGGCGATGTCGGTGACCAGCATTCCCGATGGGTTCGTGCAGGTCAAGCGAATGAGCTTCCAGTCGGAGGTGGTCGGCGTCATTCGCGGCGATACCCATTCGATCCTCATTCCAGCGGCCGAGGCGCCGATGAGCGAGGGTACGATCGTTCGCACCTGGGATACGCTGCTGAGGCCGCTTTAGGCCCGTGCGCGCCGTGCAAAGACTTGCCGCCTTGGCCTTGATCGGCTAGGGAAAGCGCCAATTGCCATGACGGATCGGGCATGACCGATCGACGCTGAAAGTGCTGCTGCCATGAACGACAAAAAGAAGAAGCCACAGAAGCTGAAGGCTCGCCTGCCGCGTGGTTTCGTCGATCGCTCCGCCACCGACATCCGCGCTGTCGACGAGATGACCGCAAAGATCCGCGAAGTCTATGAGCGTTACGGTTTCGATCCTGTCGAAACGCCGCTGTTCGAATATACCGACGCGCTCGGCAAATTCCTGCCCGACAGCGACCGTCCGAACGAAGGTGTGTTCTCGCTGCAGGACGATGACGAGCAGTGGATGAGCGCCCGCTACGACCTGACCGCGCCGCTCGCCCGCCATGTCGCGGAAAATTTCAACGACATCCAGCTGCCTTACCGCACCTATCGCGCCGGCTATGTCTTCCGTAACGAAAAGCCGGGTCCGGGCCGTTTCCGCCAGTTCATGCAGTTCGATGCCGATACGGTCGGTGCCGCCGGTGTCCAGGCGGATGCCGAAATGTGCATGATGATGGCCGATACGATGGAAGCGCTGGGGCTTAAGGGCCAGTTTGTAATTCGCGTTAACAATCGCAAAGTTCTTGACGGCGTGCTTGAGTCCATCGGACTTGGCGGTGATGAGAATGCCAATGCTCGGCTGAACGTTCTGCGGGCATTGGACAAGCTTGATAAATTTGGAGTTGAAGGCGTCGCATTGTTGCTAGGCGAAGGACGCAAAGATGAAAGCGGCGATTTTACAAAAGGCGCGAAGCTCGATCCGGGGCAAATTTCGCGCCTACGCTATTTTATGACCCTCCGCTACAGGCCTTATGACGCCGACCCACAATTAAAGACAATGAATCCGGTGTTTGGATATGTTGCAGAGGATGCTCCTGCAACTTCGGCCCCCATTTTCAAAGACATGCTTACGGCCATGGAAGAAAGTGACTACGGCAAGAACAGAAGATTTGCAGAGGGTGTGACAGAATTTAGAACAATGGCTGCATTATTTTCTGCTGCTGGCTACGATGACGGTCGTGTGATTATTGACCCGTCTATCGTCCGAGGTCTCGAATATTACACCGGCCCCGTCTTCGAAGCCGAACTCCAGTTTGCCGTCACCAATGAAAAGGGCGAAAAGGTCGTCTTCGGCTCGGTCGGCGGGGGTGGCCGTTATGATGGCCTCGTCTCTCGCTTCATGGGCCAGCCGGTTCCGGCCACAGGCTTCTCGATCGGCGTTTCGCGTTTGATGACGGCGCTGAAGAACCTCGGCAAGCTCGGCATGGAGGAAGTCATCGCCCCGGTCGTCGTCTGCGTCATGGACCGCGATACCGAAAGCCTCGGCAAATACCAGCAGTTCACGCAACAGCTGCGGCATGCCGGCATCCGGGCTGAAATGTACCAGGGCAACAAGAAGAACTTTGGCGACCAGCTGAAATACGCCGACCGCCGCGGCTCACCGCTCGCCATCATCCAGGGCGGTGACGAGCGCGCTGAGGGCTTGGTGCAGATCAAGGACCTGATCGAAGGCAAACGCCTGTCCGGCGAGATCGAAGACAACACCACCTGGCGCGAAGCCCGCGTGGCGCAGGTCTCTGTGCCGGAAGCCGACCTCGTTGCCAAGGTCCGCGACATGCTGGCTGAGCAGGCGGAAGACCGGGCGCGGGCGATTAAGGGCTGAGGATGCCGATGGTTTACCCCCCTCTGTCACTTCGTGACATCTCCCCCACAAGGGGGGAGATCATCCTTTTCCCCGGCTCGATTATTGGCCGGAATGAGGGAAGCAGGGGCGTTGCGGATAATCTCCCCCCTTGTGGGGGAGATGTCGGCGTCGCCGACAGAGGGGGGTATGCCCGCCTCGATTGTGAGGTCAATTTTCCATGCCCCTGATCAACCTCCCAGCCTTTGCCGCTGACCTGCTTACCGATTTCGCGCGGCTGGGGACGCTGCGCGTCGATACGCCGGTGATCCAGCCGGCCGAGCCTTTTCTCGATATGGCCGGCGAAGACCTGCGCCGCCGCATCTTCATGACCGAGAGCGAGACCGGCAAGAGCCTGTGCCTGCGGCCCGAATTCACCATTCCCGTCTGCCTGCGCCATATCGAGACCGCGACCGGCACACCGCAGCGTTATTCCTATCTTGGCGAAATCTTCCGCCAGCGGCGGGAAGGGGCAAACGAGTTCTATCAGGCCGGTATCGAGGACCTTGGCGAGACGGATGTAGCCAGTGCCGATGCCCGCGCCATCGGTGACGCCATCGCCATTCTCACGGCGCGCCTGCCGGGCAAAAGGCTCGATGTGACACTCGGCGATCAATCGGTGTTCGAAGCCGTGGTCGCTGCCTGCGGTCTGCCCGCCGGCTGGCAGAAGCGCCTGATCCATGCCTTCGGCAACCCCAACCAGATCGAAGCTCTTCTGACGCGGCTGTCGAGCCCGCAGCCGGTGACGGGGCTCAGCGCGGAGATCGAGGCGCTGCTGGCGTCGGGTGACGATGCGACGCTGATTGCCCATCTCGACGAGACGATGGAAGCGACCGGCTATTCCACCAATGCCAGCCGCAGCCCGAAGGAAATTGCAGCAAGGCTGAAGGAAAAGCGGGCGCTGGAAAAGACCGCGCTCGATGGCCGCACGCTGGCCGTTCTGCGCGAGTTCCTGTCGTTGAACATGCCGCTTGCCGATGCACCGGCGGCCCTGTTTACGTTTGCACAAAAATCCGGCCTGACGCTCGATGGGGCACTGTCGCGGTTTGATGCGCGTGTCGCAGCGCTCGGCAATGCCGGTGTTGATGCAAAGACGCTGACCTACCGCGCCGCCTTTGGACGCCCACTCGATTATTACACCGGCATGGTCTTCGAGATCGTCATTGAAGGGTCTTCGGCGGTTCTTGCCGGTGGTGGCCGTTTCGACCGGCTGATGACGCTGCTCGGCGCGAAAGAGCGCATTCCAGCCGTCGGCTTCGCGCTCTGGCTCGACCGGATGGAGCAGGCACTTGCCAAGCTAAAGGGGGAGGGCGCCCAATGACCATCACCATCGCGCTGCCCTCCAAGGGCCGGATGAAGGATGATGCTTCTGCCATCTTCGAAAAAGCAGGCTTGAAGATCGTCGCTGTTGGCAACGAGCGCTCCTATCGCGGCCGCGTCGAGGGGCTCGATGATGTCGAGATCGCCTTCCTCTCGGCGTCGGAAATCTCCCGCGAGATCGGCTCAGGCTCGATCGATTTCGGCGTCACCGGCGAAGACCTGATCCGCGAGGGTCTGTCGGAGGCCGATGCGCGCGTTGAATTCTGCGCCCGGCTCGGCTTCGGCCATGCCGATGTCGTCGTCGCCGTTCCGGAAATCTGGCTTGACGTCGATACCATGGCCGATCTCGGCGATGTCGCCGCCGATTTCCGCGCACGTCATGGCCGCCGTCTGGCGATCGCCACCAAATACTGGCGCCTGACCCAGCAGTTCTTCTCGTCCCAGCACGGCATCCAGCTCTATCGCATCGTCGAAAGCCTTGGTGCCACCGAGGGAGCACCGGCCTCCGGTTCGGCCGATATCATCGTCGATATCACCTCGACCGGCTCGACGCTGAAGGCCAATCACCTGAAGATCCTGTCGGATGGCATCATGCTGCGGTCGCAGGCGTGTCTGGTGCGGGCGCGCAAGGCCGGACATACGGATGATCCGCTGGTGGCAAGGATCATCGGAGCGGTGCAAGGCGCTGTCGCCTAGGTCTGCGCGTCAGCATCCTGTATGGCAGGTCCCAAAAAACGTCCAACCAAATGCATGCGGCAGTCTAACATTCTGGACGCGGCTGTCCTACGTTCGAACTCCCACCACAAGGAGTTCCTCATGGCCGATCTCAGTTCCTTCCCCATCACTGCCCGCTGGCCTGCCAAAAATCCGGATATCATCCAGCTCTATTCGCTGCCGACGCCAAACGGCGTGAAGGTTTCCATCGCGCTTGAAGAACTCGGCTTGCCCTATGAGCCGCATCTCATTTCCTTCGGCACCAACGATCAGAAATCGCCGGAGTTCGTTTCGCTCAATCCGAACGGCCGTATTCCCGCAATCATCGATCCGAATGGCCCGGGCGGAAAGCCGCTCGGCCTGTTTGAATCCGGCGCCATTCTCGTCTATCTCGCCGAAAAGACCGGCAAGCTCATTCCGGCCGATGCGGCCGGACGCTATGAAACGCTCGCATGGGTGATGTTCCAGATGGGCGGCGTCGGGCCGATGTTCGGCCAGTTCGGGCATTTCTTCAAATTCGCCGCCGACAAGGTCGCCAACAATTCCTACCCTGTGGAGCGCTATCGGGATGAGGCCAAGCGGCTTCTCGGCATTCTGGAGGCGCGTCTCGAAGGCCGCCGGTGGCTGATGGGCGATCAATATACCATCGCCGATATCGCCACCTATCCGTGGATCGAGGGCGCCCGCAAATTCTATGGCGGCGCCGACGTGCTGGAATACAAGAGCTTCCCGAATGTCATGGCCTGGGTCGATCGCGGCCTTGCCCGTCCGGCGGCGCAGAAGGGCATGGAAATCCCCAAGCGCGATTGATCGTGATCTCGCCATCGTCCGCCCGAGTTGACGGCACTCGGGCGGACAGGCTACGTCTTGGGAAAAGAAGCATTTTCGACGGGTGAACACACGTGACAGGCAGACTGGTTGTGGTTGGCGGCGGTCAGGCCGCCTTTGCGTTGGTGGCCAAATTGCGGGCCTTGAAGGACGAGCGTCCGATCACGATCGTCGCGGCGGAAGCAAGCCATCCCTATCAACGTCCGCCTCTGTCGAAGAAATACCTACTGCGCGAAATGGATCTCGACCGGCTGCTTTACCGGCCGGAAAGCTGGTACGCCGAGCACAATATCGATATCCGACTCTCGACCTCCGTAACGGCGATTGACCGGCCTGCCAAGACCGTCGCTCTCAGCGACGGCTCGACGCTGGACTATGACGTGCTGGCGCTCGCCACCGGCTCGACCCCACGCAAACTGCCTGCCAGTGTTGGCGGTGATCTCGACGGTGTCTTCGTGGTGCGCGATTTCACCGATGCCGATCGCCTTGCCGATGAGATGAAGCCCGGTAAGCACGCCTTGATCATCGGCGGCGGCTATATCGGCCTGGAGGCTGCGGCCGTGGCGCGCTCGAGCGGGCTCGATGTGACCGTCATCGAAATGGCCGACCGCATCCTGCAGCGGGTCGCGTCGGTTGCGACGTCCTATCTCGTCAAGGACATCCACACGTCGCGCGGCGTCGATATTCGCGAAGGCACCGGCCTTGTCCGGCTCATTGGAACGGATGGTCGGGTGACAGCTGCGGAACTGACCGACGGCTCGACTATCCCGGTCGATCTGGTGATCGTCGGTATCGGCGTGACGGCCAATGATGCGCTGGCTCACGGCGCCAATCTCGAAGTGGCCAACGGTATTGTCGTCGATTGCTTCGGGCGGACATCTGACCCGGCTATCCATGCGATGGGCGATTGTGCTGTGCTGCCGTGGAAAGACATGCGGATCCGGCTGGAATCGGTCCAGAACGCGGTCGATCAGGCCGAAGCCGTCGCGGCACTGCTGGCCGGTGGCGATGCGCCCTATCAGCCAAAGCCCTGGTTCTGGTCGGATCAGTATGACGTCAAGCTGCAGATCGCCGGTTTTGGCCACGGCCATGACGAGACGATCGTGCGCAAGGGGCAGCGCGAAGGCAGTGTATCTGTCTGGTATTTTACGGAAGGCAAGCTGGTCGCGGTCGATGCGCTCAATGATGCCAAGGCCTATGTCACCGGCAAGAAGCTGCTCGATCTCGGCCTGACGCCGGATCGTGCCATTCTTGAAGATCCGCAGACGGACCTGAAGACGCTTCTGCCGTAATCGCCAAGCCTATTTACTGATGGTGGGTGAAGAAGCGTCCACGTGCTTCCAGTTGGAAACGGGGGAAGAAGAACACGCCGAGGATCGAGCCTGAATAGCGCTGTTCCAGTCCCGTGGATTCGCCGATGCAGAACACCGGCTGTTTCTGGCCGGACGGCAGGATGATCGTGGTCGAGAAGCAGAAGGAAGACGAGGTCGTGGCCGCCTGTTCGAAAAGCGCCAGCACATGGTTGCGGTCGGCGCTGTCGTAGCAGCGGACCAGATTGAGCAACCCACACTCGGGCTGGCTGAGCCCGTGCATGGCAGCGGCGCTGTCGCCGAGACGGAACAGCCCGTTCGACAGGTCGCCGGACCAGCCTTCCGAAGAGCAGAATTGACCGAGCATCTCCAGCCCGCTTTCGCCATGGGCAAAGGAATCCGCGCCGGGCGGCTGTGAAAGGCTTGTTCTTGCAATTTTAAACAAGGCGGACCCCGGTATATTCACAAAATCCGAAATTCATTCGTCTGTTCCCGTAAGTGTTCACAAGAAACAATTTCCATTTCCCAACAGGGTTGGACGGCTCGGCAAATACATGACGAAGCGTGGTTCGCTGCAAGAAGGATAGAAAACTCAATTTTCAGGTCTTGGACGCATTTGTCGGCAAGACAAAGCAAATTGTATGCGAGGAAAATCTATAAGCTTTGTGATCTGGAATCAAAAGGATGTTGGGTAAACAGTTAATGTGGAGAAATTGAACTGTTTTATTGTCAATTCGTCCGAATTCTCGATCCCTGTGAATCTGTGGTTCACTTGGTGCGCTGTTATAATTGCTTTTTCTCTTGCTACAATGGTCTTTCGATAAAAATTTTGCGATCCGAGATAAATAGTCAGGATTGCAGCGATTTGTGGCCGGTACAATCAGAGACTGATCTTGGATCAATGACCGCGCCGCCCGCAGGTATTCCACCGAACGCTCCGTCGCCCGCCAATCCGTGAGCGGAAACGAAAAAAAGGGCAGACCTTGCGGTCTGCCCCTTCTCAATCCGGAAACCCGGAAAGATCGATGGTCGTCATTGGTAATAAGGCAAACGCCTTATTACATCATGCCGCCCATGCCACCCATGCCGCCCATGTCAGGCATGCCGCCGCCGGCAGCTTCCTTCTTCGGCAGTTCGGCAATCATGGCTTCCGTGGTGATCAGCAGCGAGGCAACCGAAGCTGCGTTCTGCAGAGCCGTACGGACAACCTTGACCGGATCGACGATACCCATGGCGATCATGTCGCCGAATTCGCCGGTCTGGGCGTTGTAGCCGAAGTTGTCGGTGTTGGTTTCGAGGATCTTGCCAACGATGATCGAGCCTTCGTCGCCTGCGTTTTCAGCGATCTGGCGAACCAGCGACTGAAGTGCCTTGCGGATGATGGAGATACCGGCGGTCTGATCGTCGTTTGCGCCCTTGAGGTCGAGGATCGTCGAGGCACGCAGCAGAGCCGTACCACCACCAGGAACGATACCTTCCTGAACGGCAGCGCGCGTTGCGTTCAGCGCGTCGTCGATACGGTCCTTCTTTTCCTTCACTTCGATTTCAGTCGCACCGCCAACGCGGATGACGGCAACGCCGCCAGCGAGCTTGGCAAGGCGTTCCTGCAGCTTTTCGCGGTCGTAATCCGAAGTGGTTTCTTCGATCTGGCCCTTGATCTGAGCAACGCGGCCTTCGATTTCGGCCTTCTTGCCAGAACCATCAACGATGGTGGTGTTTTCCTTGGAGATCGAAACCTTCTTCGCACGGCCGAGCATTTCGAGCGTGACGTTTTCGAGCTTGATGCCGATGTCTTCGGAGATAACCTGGCCACCGGTCAGGATCGCGATGTCTTCGAGCATGGCCTTGCGGCGATCGCCGAAGCCCGGAGCCTTGACAGCAGCAATCTTCAGGCCGCCACGCAGCTTGTTGACGACGAGCGTAGCAAGGGCTTCGCCTTCAACGTCTTCCGAGATGATCAGGAGCGGCTTGCCGGTCTGAACGACGGCTTCGAGAACCGGAAGCATGGCCTGCAGGTTGGAGAGCTTCTTCTCATGGAGAAGGATGTAAGCGTCTTCCAGCTCGGCAACCATCTTTTCAGGGTTGGTTACGAAGTAAGGCGACAGGTAGCCGCGGTCGAACTGCATGCCTTCGACGACTTCGAGTTCGGTGTCGGCGGTCTTGGCTTCTTCAACCGTGATGACGCCTTCATTGCCGACCTTCTGCATCGCTTCAGCGATGTACTGGCCGATTTCCTTTTCGCCGTTGGCAGAGATCGTGCCGACCTGGGCCACTTCTTCCGAAGTGTTGATCTTCTTTGCCTTGGCAACGAGGTCCTTGACGATGGCTGCAACAGCGAGGTCGATGCCGCGCTTCAGGTCCATCGGGTTCATGCCGGCAGCAACTGCCTTGCCGCCTTCGCGAACGATGGCCTGGGCAAGAACGGTAGCCGTGGTCGTGCCGTCACCGGCGATGTCGTTGGTCTTCGAAGCAACTTCGCGGACCATCTGGGCGCCCATGTTTTCGAACTTGTCTTCGAGTTCGATTTCCTTGGCGACGGAAACGCCGTCCTTGGTGATGCGCGGAGCGCCGAAGGACTTGTCGATGATGACGTTGCGGCCCTTAGGACCCAGCGTTACCTTCACTGCGTCTGCGAGGATGTCGACGCCGCGCAGCATCTTTTCGCGCGCGGTACGGCCGAACTTAATTTCTTTGGCTGCCATGTTAAAAACTCCCGGGCTGGTGCCCAATTGGTTTTATGGAAAGTGAAAAGGTGGGAACCGGCTAAATCAGCCGATGATGCCCATGATGTCGGCTTCCTTCATGATCAGAAGGTCTTCGCCGTTGAGCTTGACTTCGGTGCCCGACCACTTGCCGAACAGAACGCGGTCGCCAGCCTTGACGTCGAGCGCGATGAGCGTGCCCTTGTCGTCACGGGTGCCGGTGCCGACAGCGACGATTTCGCCTTCCTGCGGCTTTTCCTTGGCGGTATCCGGAATGATGATGCCGCCCTTGGTCTTTGCTTCAGACTCGACGCGACGTACAACGACGCGGTCATGCAGCGGGCGGAAATTGGTGCTTGTCATTGTCTAATCCCTCGATCAAATGACTTCACGGACCGTCTTTGCGATCCGATGGATGGATGTTAGCACTCCTATTGCTTGAGTGCTAGCGGCTTGGAGATAGGGGTGGCCGCGAGGTGAGTCAAGAACGGCCTGTCGAAAATATTTCATCGACCATGGTTATCTGAGCAGCATGCTCTTGACCCAACAACACGACCTCAATGTGACACCCGCCCATCCTTCCTTTGCTGAAGCTGCAAAAGTCTGGGCGAAGATCGGTTTGCTCAGTTTTGGCGGCCCGGCGGGGCAGATCGCGCTGATGCACCGGGAATTGGTGGAGGAGCGGCGCTGGATCTCCGAAAGCCGTTTCCTGCATGCGCTGAATTTCTGCATGCTGTTGCCGGGTCCCGAGGCGCAGCAGCTTGCCACCTATATCGGTTGGCTGCTGCACGGCACGCGCGGCGGCATTGTCGCAGGGCTGCTGTTCATCCTGCCAGGGTTCCTTTTCATCCTCGGCCTGTCGTCAGCCTATGCGCTGTTTCATGAGACGGACTGGCTGAATGGCCTGTTCTTCGGCCTGAAGGCGGCCGTGCTGGCGATCGTCATCGAGGCGGTCATTCGCGTTGGCCGCCGTGCGCTGAAAACCCGGTTTGCGCTGATCGTCGCTGCGCTCGCCTTCGCAGCCCTGTTCCTTTTTGATTTGCCTTTCCCACTCGTCGTGCTGGCGGCCGGCATCGCTGGATATGTCGCCACGCGCTTGCAGCCCGCAACCGGCGAAAAAGCCATGGCTGCGGCTGCGAAACAGGCGCTTGCCGACCGGCCCTCGGTCATCGGCAGCAGCTTTCCAGAGATCGCCCCAAGCTGGGGCCGGACATTTCGCGTTTTCGCCGTGTGGCTCGTCCTCTGGATCGCGCCGTTCATCGTCATCGGCGGTATCGCTGGCTTCGGCACTGTCTATACCGCCATCGGCTTGTTCTTCTCGAAAATGGCGGTGGTTACCTTCGGCGGTGCCTATGCGGTCCTTGCCTATGTCGCTCAGCAGGCTGTCGAAAACTATCATTGGCTCAAGCCCGGTGAAATGCTGGATGGCTTGGCGCTGGCCGAAACAACGCCGGGACCGCTGGTGCTGGTATTGTCCTTCGTCGGTTTCATGGCCGCCTTTCGTGCACCGTTCGGGCTGGATCCGCTCATGTCCGGCCTGATTGGGGCGACGCTGGCCACATGGGTGACCTTCGTGCCGTGTTTCCTTTGGATCTTTCTCGGCGCCCCCTATGTCGAACGCCTGCGCAACAACCGGGCGCTGTCTGGTGCGCTTGCGGCCATCTCGGCGGCCGTCACCGGCGTCATTCTCAATCTGGCCGTCTGGTTCGGGCTGCATGTGATCTTTTCGGGGGTGGACCGTTATGCGGCTGGGCCTGTTTCCATACCGTTGCCGGTCTGGCAGACGTTTCAACTTCCGGCATTCTGCCTGACGCTTCTGGCGGCGCTGCTATTGTTTTTCTTCAAGCGCGGTGTGGTGACGACGCTTGCCATCTGTGCGGTTGCCGGTTGGCTCCTCAGCGGATTCTAGCGGTTCCGGCCTGCTCGCGCGGGAAACCTTGGAATACAGCGGCCATTTTCCGGATGAAGACTTGTGTTTTTAACGCCTGCCTGCGATGTCAGCCCGATCAATTTTTTCTGCGGGAAGCCAGCATGGCCGTTCGGATCAACAGTTTTCGCGACATTGCCAGCCGTTATGACGTCGTGCTCTGCGATGTCTGGGGCGTGTTGCACAATGGCGTCGAGGCATTCAAGGGCGCCTGCGAGGCGCTGACGGAAGCGCGCGCCAAAGGTCTGACGGTCGTTCTCATCACCAATTCGCCCCGCCCGCATCCCGGCGTCATTGTCCAGATCCGTGGTCTTGGCGTGCCGGACAGTGCCTATGATCGCATTGTTACATCAGGCGATGTCACCCGCGCGCTGATTTCGGCCGGCCCGAAGAAAATCTATTTCATCGGCGCCGAAAAGGACCTGCCGCTGCTCGAGGGTCTTGGCGTCAGCATGGTTTCCTCCGAGGAAGCCGAGATCATCGTCTGCGCCGGCTTTTTCGACGACGAAACCGAGACTGCCGAGGATTACCGCGCAACACTGACCGGTCTTGCCAAGCGCAAGGTGCCGTTCATCTGCGCCAATCCGGATCTGGTGGTTGAACGTGGCCACAAGCTCATTCCGTGCGCCGGCGCCATCGCCAAGGTCTATGAGGAACTCGGCGGCGAAACCCGGATTTCCGGCAAACCCTATGTGCCGATCTATCGCGCATCCCTGATGGAAGCCAAGGCTGTGCGTGGCGGGCTCGACCTGTCACGGGTGATCGCGGTTGGCGATGGCATGCCGACCGATGTCAAGGGCGCTCAGGATTTCGGCCTCGACGTCCTCTATATCAGCGCGGGCATTCACGCCGCCGAATACATGGCTGGCGAAAAGACGGACGAAGCTAAGCTGACGGCCTTCTTGAAAAAAGAAGGCGCAACGCCAAAATGGTGGATGCCGAGACTGGCTTGACGGATTGGCGCGATCGGCCCCGCACGAGAGACGACTGGCGAACGGACATGACAGTTTTTCATCGCAATGAAACCCGCGAACCCCTTCCTGAAGCGCTGCGCGGCGGCGTCATCGCCATCGGCAATTTCGATGGTGTGCATCGTGGCCATCAATCGGTTTTGAACCGGGCGCTGGAAGAAGCGCAGGCGCGCGGTGTTCCCGCCCTTGTCTTGACCTTCGAGCCGCATCCCCGCAGCGTTTTTCGCCCGGATCAGCCGGTGTTCCGCCTGACGCCGGCACCACTGAAGGCGCGTATTCTCGAAGGCATGGGTTTTTCCGCCGTCATCGAATACCCGTTCGACCGGACGTTCTCGCAGCTGTCCGCATCCGATTTCATCCGCTCCGTCCTGATGGACTGGCTGCATGCGAGCCACGTCGTTACCGGTTTCGATTTCCATTTCGGCAAGGGCAGGGAAGGCGGCCCGGCCTTCCTGATGGCTGCCGGTGGCGAAAACGGTTTTGGCGTGACGCTGGTCGATGCGTTTCGGGATGAGAATGCTTCGGTGATCTCCTCCAGCCATATCCGCGGATTGTTGGGCGAGGGCGATGTCGCCCAGGCGGCCGGTCTGCTCGGCTACCGCTATACGGTGGAAGCCGAAGTGATCGGTGGCAAGAAGCTTGGCCGCACGCTCGGTTACCCCACCGCCAATATGCAGCTGCCGCCGGAAGTCGAATTGCGCAACGGCATTTACGCTGTGCGCTTCCGCCGCGCCGATGGCAGCCTTCATGATGGTGTGGCGAGCTTCGGCAAGCGCCCGACGGTCGATAGCGACGGCATTGCCCTGCTCGAAACCTTCGTCTTCGATTTCTCCGGCGATCTCTACGGCGAAATCTGTTCGGTCTCCTTCTTCGGCCATCTGCGCGATGAGCTGAAGTTCGATGGTCTCGATCCGCTGGTGGTGCAGATGAAGCAGGATGATGCGGAAGCCCGCGCCTTGCTTTCCGGCATCAAGCCGCTCAGTGTGATCGACAGCAAGATCGCTTTTGCTCCCAACTCCTGAAGGATGATCCAAATGGCCACCACGCCCCGCCGGCCCGTCAGCGCCATGGATGCCGCTGAAGCCCTGTTCAAGCCGGCCAAGAAGGCACCGGCCCCAGCCGTCGAGAAGCGGGCGTTGCCGGAAACCAAGGAACTCGTGTCGATCAAGCTCGACAGCGTCGTGCTGCATTATTTCCAGGACGATAGCCCCGGCTGGCAGGATCGCATCAACGACGCGCTGCGCGCCGCAATGCAGGCGAATCCGAAGGACTGACAGGGCTCACTTTCCCTCTTCTCCCCAACGGGGAGAAGGTGGCCCGCAGGGCCGGATGAGGGGGCCGAAGGCACCTCCATAGGGCTCAGAGTTTGCCGAAGCACCCCCTCATCGCCTCACTGCGTTCGGCACTTCTCCCCGATGGGGGAGAAGAGGGAGCCGGTGTCACGCTCCTTATCTAATTAAAAATCCGCACTTCATCACAATGAACCATATAGTTCTTTGAAACTTTGCCGTTGTCATCTTCCTTTTCGCGCAAAAACCGCTTAAACAACCGGCCACCATGACCCGATATCGTCGATTGATACGTGATCAGCGAATTATTGGCCCGGCCTTCCGAGCGCTCTGACTGCAGCCGGAAGGTCCGGGTTTTCGGCGTTCGGCCTGAACGCCACCGTTTCCCTTATGATATCCCGTTCGCATGCGCGGCGACACGCGCCCAGATATGATTGCTGAAACCATGACCGATACCGCTGAAAAGCTTGATTATTCCAAGACCCTCTATCTGCCGGAAACCGAATTTCCGATGCGCGCCGGCCTGCCGCAGAAGGAACCGGAAACGGTTGCCCGCTGGCGCGAGATGGACCTCTACAAGAAGCTGCGCGCCTCTGCCGCCGGCCGCGAAAAATTCGTACTGCATGACGGCCCACCCTATGCCAACGGCAACATCCATATCGGCCATGCGCTGAACAAGATCCTGAAGGACGTCATCACCCGCTCGTTCCAGATGCGCGGCTACGACTCGAACTACGTTCCGGGCTGGGACTGCCACGGCCTGCCGATCGAATGGAAGATCGAGGAAGAGAACTACCGGGCCAAGGGCAAGGCGAAGCCTGACCTGAAGCAGCCCGACGCGATGATCGAGTTCCGCAAGGAATGCCGCGCCTATGCCGAGAAGTGGATCAAGATCCAGGGCGACGAGTTCAAGCGCCTCGGCATCATCGGCGATTTCGACAATCCGTATCTGACGATGAACTTTCACGCGGAAAGCCGCATCGCCGGCGAGCTCTTGAAGATCGCCATGAGCGGCCAGCTCTATCGCGGCTCCAAGCCGATCATGTGGTCGGTCGTTGAGCGCACGGCGCTGGCGGAAGCCGAGGTCGAGTATCATGAATATGAGAGCGATGCGATCTGGGTGAAGTTCCCGGTGGCTGCCGGTGCGCCGGCCCTCGTCGGCGCCCATGTTGTCATCTGGACGACTACGCCCTGGACGATCCCGGGCAACCGCGCCGTCGCCTATTCGCCGAAGGTCGCCTATGGCCTGTACGAAGTGACGGCTGCCGAGAACGACTTTGGTCCGCGTCCGGGCGAGAAGCTGATCTTCGCCGACGCGCTGGCAGAGGAATCCGCCGCCAAGTCCAAGCTGACGTTCAAGCGTCTGCTCGATGTGTCGGCAGACGATCTTGCGGGTCTCACGGCTGCCCACCCACTCAAGGATCTCGGCTACGACTTCGTCGTCCCACTCCTCCCAGGTGATCACGTCACCGACGATGCCGGTACCGGCTTCGTCCATACCGCGCCGTCGCACGGCCGCGAAGACTTCGAGGCCTGGATGTCCGGCGTCAAGGAACTCGAAGCCCGTGGCATCGACACGCGCATCCCGTTCCCGGTCGATGACTCGGGCACCTACACCGCCGACGCTCCCGGTTTTGAGGGCGCCCGCGTCATGGACGACAACGGCAAGAAGGGCGATGCCAACGACCGCGTCATCAAGGCGCTGATCGAGCGCAACGCGCTGTTTGCCCGCGGCCGCCTGAAGCACCAGTATCCGCACAGCTGGCGCTCCAAGAAGCCGATCATCTTCCGCAACACGCCGCAGTGGTTCGTCTACATGGACAAGGACCTGACGGACGGCACGACGCTGCGCACCCGCGCCCTGACCGCCATCGACGACACCCGTTTCGTGCCGGCTGCCGGCCAGAACCGCCTGCGCGCCATGATCGAGCAGCGCCCGGACTGGGTTCTGTCGCGTCAGCGCGCCTGGGGCGTGCCGATCTGCGTCTTTGCCGATGAAGAAGGCAATGTCCTGCAGGATGCCGAGGTCAATGCCCGCATCCTCGAGGCCTTCGACGCCGAAGGTGCGGATGCCTGGTTCGCGGCCGGTGCCAAGGAGCGTTTCCTCGGCAACAAGCATGACGCATCCAAGTGGACGCAGGTCATGGACATCCTTGACGTCTGGTTTGACAGTGGCTCGACCCACACCTTCACGCTGGAAGACCGTCCGGACCTGAAGTGGCCGGCGGATGTCTATCTGGAAGGTTCCGACCAGCATCGCGGCTGGTTCCATTCCTCGCTGCTCGAATCCGCCGCCACCCGCGGCCGCGCGCCCTATGACACGGTCATCACCCATGGTTTTACCATGGACGAGAAGGGTCAGAAGATGTCGAAGTCGCTTGGCAACGTCGTCTCGCCGCAGGACGTGATGAAGGATTCTGGCGCCGATATCCTGCGTCTCTGGGTCATGACCACGGATTATTGGGAGGACCAGCGTCTCGGCAAGACGATCATCCAGACCAATGTCGATGCGTATCGCAAGCTCAGGAACACCATCCGCTGGATGCTCGGCACGCTCGCCCATGACAAGGGCGAGGAGATCGCTCTTGCTGACATGCCCGAACTCGAACGGCTGATGCTGCATCGCCTGGCCGAACTCGACCAGTTGGTACGCGAGGGGTACGACGCCTTCGACTTCAAGAAGATCGCTCGCGCGCTGATCGACTTTTCGAATGTCGAGCTTTCTGCCTTCTATTTCGATATCCGCAAGGACGCGCTCTATTGCGATGCGCCGTCGAGCCTGCGCCGCCGTGCCTCGCTTGCGGTCATCCGCAAGCTGTTCGAGTGCCTCGTGACCTGGCTTGCGCCGATGCTGCCCTTCACCACGGAAGAGGCCTGGTTGTCGCGTGATCCGTCGGCGGTCTCCGTGCATCTGGAGCAGTTCCCGATCGTGCCGTCCGAGTGGCGCGACGAGGCTCTGGCAGAGAAGTGGCGGAAGCTGAAAGCTGTGCGCTCGGTTGTGACGGGCGCGCTTGAGGTCGAGCGCAGGGAAAAGAACATCGGCTCCTCTCTCGAAGCCGCTCCGGTCGTCTATGTCAGCAACAGCGAATTGGGTGCTGCTCTGTCCGGCTTCAAGCTTGAGAACGATTTCGAAAATGCGGCATTTGCTGAGGTGTGCATCACGTCGGGCCTGAAATTCGTGACGCAGGATGGGCCGCCAGAGGCATTCCGTCTGCCGGACGTGTCGGGCGTAAGCGTTGTTTTTGCCAAGGCCGAAGGCGTCAAATGCGCCCGCTCCTGGCGCATCACGGATGATGTCGGCTCGGATGCAGCGTTCCCGGACGTCTCCGCCCGCGATGCACAGGCGCTTCGCGAACTCGGCTACGCTTCTTAAGGGATTGTTTACCGGGTGAATTGCGTAATTGCGGTTCATCCGGTAAACCTGCCTGAAAATCGGCGGATTTATCCGTCATGGGCGCTGCAATGCCGCTCAAGTATCGATCGTGCCGGCACCGCTGGAAGGGTTTTCATGGGAATGACGCGAGAGTTTCGACTGTATGCCGGCCTGTTCGGCATTGTAACCGGCAGCTTTGTTCTGGCCGGCTGCATCGGCGGTCCGACCTATGGGACGGACAAGACCGCTGGCGAGCATCTGATGGACGACCTCGGCAGTTCCGTAAGCCTCGGCGCAACCAAGCCCAACAACGTCAAGTATCAGCCGCGTCCCGGTCTGGTGCTGCCGCCTTCGAACGAAACGGCGCAATTGGTCGAGCCACAGCAGAATATGGCCACCAAGGACAATCCGCAGTGGATCGAATCGCCGGAAGACACGCGCCAGCGTCTGCGCGAGGAAGCCGACGCCAATGCTGACAATCCGAGCTATGTTTCGCCGCTGGCCAAGGCCAGTGCCAACGGCCGGGCCTTGACCAAGAACGAACAGACGCAGGCTTATCGCGACGCCCGCAAGGTCCAGATGGGCGCCTATGCCGACAAGCGCCGGTTCCTCAGCGACCCGCCGCTCGAATACCGCAAGCTGCCGGAAGAGGCGACGGCGGATCTGGGCGAGCCGGAACAGGTCAAGGAGCGCCGCCGCAAGAAGGAAGCCGCGATCAAGGGCAGCGGCAAGAAGTGGTACCAGGTTTTCTGATCCGGCATGTTCAAGATCCGCGCGGCCACACCTGACGACGCAGGCACGATCCTGCGTTTCATCACCGAATTGGCAATCTACGAGAAGGCTGGCCACGAGGTCGAGGCGACCGTTCAGTCGGTCACCTCTTCGCTGTTCGGCGAAAATTCCGTTTCGCATGCGGCGATCTGCGAGCGCGATGGCGTTCCCGTCGGTTTCGCCGTGTGGTTCTTCAGCTATTCCACATGGCTGGCGCGCAACGGGCTTTATCTCGAAGACCTCTATATCACGCCGGACCAGCGCGGATCGGGCGCCGGGCGCACGATGCTGCGCTATCTGGCGCAGATCGCGGTCGAGAAGGGATGCGGCCGCTTCGAGTGGAGCGTGCTCGACTGGAACGAGCCGGCGATCAAGGCCTATGAGGCAATCGGCGCCGAGCCGCTGTCGGAATGGACACGCTATCGCCTGTCCGGCGCGGCTCTTGAAAGCTTTGCTGCCGGATAGGATTTCCTGTTTGGCTGTTTAGCGTCTTCCGGCAAAGAACGCCCTGAGGATATCTGCCGCACTCTGACCGGAAAGACCGGAATACACATCCGGCGCATGATGGCAGGTCGGTTGATGGAAGAAGCGGACGCCATTGTCGACGCCGCCGCCCTTCGGATCTTCGGCGCCATAGTATAACCGGCGCAGGCGGGCAAACGAGATCGCTGCCGCGCACATGGTGCAGGGCTCCAGTGTGACGTAGAGATCGGCGCCGTTCAGCCGTTCCGCACCGATGGCGCTTGCTGCCGCGCGGATCACTTCGATTTCGGCATGCGCGGTGACATCGTTGCGCTCGCGCGTGCGGTTTCCGGCGCTGGCGATGACCGCGCCATTGACGACAAGGACGGCGCCAACAGGCACTTCGCCACGCGCCGCCGCCATTCTGGCTTCTTCCAAGGCCAAATCCATAAACCGGCTCGTTTCAGCCATCGTTGAGACCTGCGATAATTTCTCTTAACCCAAGGGCCGTGACCTGATAGGACAGCCCAAAAGGCAGGCAACACAAATGACATTCAAAGACAAGCCCCAGCGGCCTGGCGGCAAGCCCGTACGGTCCGACAAGAAGCCCTATACCGGCGCGCGCAAGACCGCTGCCGATCATTCGGGCGAAACGAACGAAACGGAAAAGCCGCGCAAGCCACGGCCGGCGGCGGCAGAAACCGTCGGCGCCGATGTGCCGCAGCGTATTTCCAAGATCATGGCGCGCGCCGGCGTGGCCTCGCGCCGCGATATCGAGCGGATGATCATGGAAGGCCGCGTTTCACTGAACGGCAAGCTGCTCGACAGCCCGGTCGTCAACGCGACGCTCGCCGATCACATCGAAGTGGACGGCCAGCCGATCCGCGGTATCGAGCGCACGCGCCTCTGGCTCTATCACAAGCCGTCCGGCCTGGTGACCACCAATTCCGATCCGGAAGGCCGCCCGACCGTTTTCGACAACCTGCCGGAAGACCTGCCGCGCGTGCTGTCCATCGGCCGTCTCGACATCAACACAGAAGGCCTGCTGCTGCTCACCAACGACGGTGGTCTGGCCCGTGTTCTCGAACTGCCTGCCACCGGTTGGTTGCGCCGCTACCGCGTGCGTGCCCACGGCTCGATCGACCAGGCTGCACTCGACAAGCTGAAGGACGGCATTGCCGTCGACGGCGTGCTTTATGGCGCCATCGATGCGACACTCGACAAGGTTCAGGGTTCCAACGTCTGGATCACCATGGGCCTGCGCGAAGGCAAGAACCGCGAAATCAAGAACGTCATGGGCGCGCTCGGTCTCGACGTGAACCGGCTGATCCGCATTTCCTACGGTCCGTTCCAGCTCGGCGAACTGCCGGAAGGCCAGGCCCAGGAAATCCGCGGCCGCACGCTGCGCGACCAGCTTGGCCCACGCCTGATCGAGGATGCCAAGGCGAATTTCGATGCGCCGATCTTCGACGCCGCAGCCGCCGAAGAGGAAAAGCCGCAGAAGAACGAATGGGCGGCCGGAAAGCCGGAAGCCCGCGAACGCGGTGGTTTCAAGGAAAAGGCCGGCGACAAGCGCGAGCGGGCTTTGTCGCGCCTGGATACGACCCGGCGTGACGACCGCGGTGGCCGTGGCGATCGTAATGACCGTGGCGGACGTGATGTGCCTGCCGCGAAATTCGACGAGCCGAAGCGCGAACCGGGTTTCCGCGCCCGCAAGGCCAATGTCTGGATGGCGCCCGGCGCCAAGCCGCTGGCGGAAAAGAAGCCAAAGGACGCGCAGGCTGCCGAAGGTGCCGAGAAGCCGGTCCGTCGCGAGCGCCCGGAAGGCGCTCCGACGAGCAAGCGCTACGGCCGCAACAAGGACGGCGTCGCGACCAAGTCCAACAGGAAGTTCGATCCGGACCGCAAGAAGGCGTCGGTCTACGACCGCCCCGATCGTGGCCCGCGTGTGATCGTGACCCGTGATTCCGACGACAACGATTGGATCCGCGCAACCGACGAGCCAAGCCGCGACGAAGGCCGTGGCGGCGACCGCAGGCGTTCCGGTGGTGACGATCGTGGTGGCCGCAGTTTTGGCGACCGCGCACCGCGTGGCGACCGTCCGCAGGGGGATCGTCCGCCGCGCCGCGATGGCGACAAGCCGTTTGGTGATCGCAAACCGCGTGCCGAAGGCGCCCGTTCGTTCTCCGACCGTCCGCGAAGCGACCGGCCTGCCGGTGATCGCCCGCAAGGCGACCGTCCGCGCAAGCCCTTTGGCGAAAAGTCGTTCTCGCGTGAGGATGGCGACCGCAAGCCACGTGATTTCGGTGATCGTCCACCGCGTGGGGATCGTCCCCAAGGCGACCGCCCGCCGCGTCGTGACGGTGACCGTCCGTTCGGTGGAAAACCGTTTGGCGGCAAGCCGGGTGGTGCAAAGCCGTTCGGCGCGAAAACCGGTGGTCCTCGCAAGCCCGGCACGGGTGGTGGCAAGCCTTCGGGCGGGCGGCCTGCCGGTGGTGGCAAGCCACGTGGACGCGGGAACTAAGCGCCGGTGCGGATCGTCGGTGGCGAGTTTCGCGGGCGCGGGCTCGCAGCGCCCAATTCCAACGACATCCGGCCAACCACGGACCGGACGCGCGAAAGCCTGTTCAACATCCTGAGCCATTCCTATCCGGAAGCGCTCGGCGGGCGTGTTCTCGATCTCTTTGCAGGCACCGGTGCGGTGGGGCTTGAAGCCCTGTCGCGCGGCTGCCGTCAGGCGCTGTTCGTTGAAATGGGCGCCGAGGGCAGGGGGCTCTTGCGCACCAATATCGAAGCGTTCGGCCTGACCGGCCGGGCGCGCGTCTTCCGCCGCGATGCGACCGATCTCGGTCCCGCCGGTACCGTCGAGCCGTTCAATTTCCTGTTTGCCGATCCGCCCTATGGCAAGGGCCTTGGCGAAAAGGCGCTGGCGTCGGCCGCGAATGGCGGCTGGCTGGTGCCGGGTGCGCTTGCCGTTCTCGAAGAGCGGGCCGATGTGCATCCCGTCCTGCAGACTGGTTTCGACTTCATCGACGACCGCCTGTTCGGCGAAACCAAGATGCACTTCTACCGTTACCGCGCCGTGTAATACCGGAAAGACGCTGAGCATGACGCAAGGCCTCGAAACATTACAGACATCAAGTGAGCCTACCGTCGCCCTCGCTCTCGGCGGCGGCGGTGCGCGTGGGCTTGCCCATATCCATGTCATCGAAACATTGGATGAGCTCGGCATTCGCCCGGTCGCCATTGCCGGTTCGTCGATCGGCGCGATCATGGGCGCCGGAATGGCTGCGGGCCTCAGCGGTGCCGATATCCGCGCCCATACGCTGGCAACGGTGGGACGGCGCAAGGAGATCGTCAACCGGCTCTGGAGCTTGCGGCCAGCGAGTTTTTCGCAGGCGGTGGGCGGTTTTCGCGTCGGCCAGTTCAGTATCGAACGCATCCTACCTGCCTTCCTGCCAGACGCTATTCCGAAGGATTTTTCCGGTCTGCAGATCCCGTTGAAGGTGATGACGACCGATTATTACGGCCAAACCGAACGCGTCTGCGAGGCCGGTGACCTGCACCAGGCGCTGGCCGCTTCGGCCGCTCTTCCGGCCGTCTTCATGCCGGTGCGCATCGATAGCCGCGTGATGATCGACGGTGGCATTTATAACCCTGTTCCGTTCGATCACCTGACGGGTCTCGCCGATATCGTCATCGCCGTTGATGTGGTCGGCGGTCCGGATGGTGACGGCGAAACCATGCCGAGCCGGATCGACAGCCTGTTCGGGGCAAGCCAATTGATGATGCAATCGATCATTGCCATGAAGATGAAGGCGAATCCGCCGGATATCCTGCTCCGCCCCGAGGTCAACCGTTTCCGGGTGATGGATTTTCTCAGAGCACAGGAAGTGCTCACCGCGACTGCTGCGGTCAAGGATCAACTGAAGACGGCGCTTGATGCCGCCTTCAGCGCCAGGGCCCGGACCTGAGACGGATCAATCGGCTCCGGCCAGGACGTCGTTTGCAGGCTTTGCCTTGCTGGCAGGGCCTGACGGCAGGATATCGTCGTCGGCGGCCAACGCGGGTGTTGCTTCGCGCCTCGGCTTGATCAGCGGCTCCGGCTTGACCGGTTCGAAATGCAGCATGTCTCGGCCGGCGCTGATGCCTTCAGCTTCCTGCACCGCCAGCCGGGCCTCGTCGCGGCGGCGGATATCGTTCATGATTTCCTGTGCCTCATTGTCGGCGATTCCCAGCCCTTCGAGCGTCTGGCGTCCGAAGACAAGTCCGGACTCGAACGTCTCACGCAGTTCGTAATCGACGCCGCGTGCCCGCAAGGACAGGGTGTGCAGCCGGTCATAGGCGCGCGCATAAATCCGCGCATTTGGATATTCGGACTGGACCAGATCGACGATGCGGTCGGTGATCTCCTGTTTCTGGGTGCAGATGGCGACGATCTTGGCGCGCTCGATCCCGGCAGCGCGCAGCACGTCGAGCCGCGTTCCATCGCCGAAATAGATGCGGAACCCGAAGGTCGCCGCCTGCCGGACGCGGGCGGCGGAATGATCGATGATCGTCACCTCGCGGCCTCCAGCCAGAAGAATCTGCGAGGCGATCTGGCCGAAGCGGGAAAACCCGATCATCAGCACATCGGCGCCGGCGCCATCGAAATCCTCCTCCAGCTCTTCCGTCGCTTCTTCCTGGTCCTGCATGAGGAACCCGGCCAAGGCAGATGCGGCAGGCGTAAGCGCCATCGAAAGCGTGACGACGGCGATCAGCAGGGAGGCCCAACTGTCGGGAAACACGCCGGCCGTGGCGGCGGTCGTGAACAGCACGAAACCGAACTCGCCGCCTTGCGGCAGCAGCAGGCCGATCCGCACGGCATCATTGTGGGGTGATCCGGTCAACCGGCAGAGCGTGTAGATGACCACTGCCTTGACCAGCATCAGCAAGGGGACGGCGATCAGAATCAGCACATAGTTTTCAATGATGACACTAAGGTCGAGCGACAGCCCGACCGCCATGAAGAACAGGGCGAGCAGCAATCCACGGAAAGGCTCGATATCGGCCTCCAGTTCATGCCGGTAGGACGATTCCGCCAGAAGCACCCCTGCCAGAAACGCGCCCATCGCCATGGAAAGCCCGGCGAGTTGCATCAGCGTGGCGGCCCCCAGAACGATGAGCAGCGCCGCCGCGATCATCACTTCGCGCGCGCCTGTGCGGGCAATAACCTGGAACAGTGGGTTGAGCAGATAGCGGCCGGCGGCGACCATGATCAGGATAGCGCCAACGGCCACGGCAAAATCCTGCAGGGGCGGTGTCGTATCTTCAGGGGCCTGTAGTGCAAGCAGCGGGATCAGCGCCAGAAGCGGCACGATCGCCAGGTCCTGCAGCAGGAGGACTGAAAAGGCGCGCTGGCCATAGCGCGTGTTGGTGTCGCCATTCTCGTCGAGGATCTGCAAGGCAAAGGCCGTCGACGACAAGGCCAGTCCAAAACCGGTAATGACGCTGCCGCTCCAGTCGAGCATGCCGAATCCGTAGAGGATGGCCGTGACGATCGAACCGGAGAAAACCACCTGCGCGGTGCCAAGCCCGAAGATGTCGCGCCGCATCTGCCACAGACGCGACGGCTTCAGTTCAAGCCCGATCAGAAAAAGGAGGAAGACGATGCCGAGTTCGGCAAAGCCGAGAATCTGCTCGCCCTCGGTGATCTGGTGCAGCAGGGGACCGATGAAGATGCCGGCGGCAAGATAACCGAGAACGGTGCCGAGCCCGAGCTTCTTGAACAGCGGCGCTGCAACGACGGCGCCGCCAAGCAAGAGCAGGGCCTGTGAGGTGAGGGCAGGTGTCGTCGACATACGTGTTCTTTCCTGGCGCGCAGCGGCGTTTGCCGCTCTGGCGTGTCTGGCTGGGCAGGAGTTTGCCCGAAATTCGGCATTTGACCGGAGGCGGTGATCAAGAATCAGGATATGCCCTTGATGCCGGTCCTACTGCACAATAAATGGAGCGGGAATGAAAGGCTAAATCATGTCCGATATTATCGATTCCGGTGTTCTGCAGACAAGGGCGGCCGCGCTCATCGATTTGGCGCTGAAAGCGGGTGCCGATCAGGCCGATGCCGTGGTGGTCCGGGGCCGTTCCCGCTCCGTCTCGGTGCGGTTGGGCAAGGTCGAGGGCACCGACGCTTCCGAAAGCGATGATTTTTCGCTGCGGGTTTTCGTTGGCCGCCGCGTCGCCAGCGTTTCAGCCAATCCGGGCTTTGATCTGAAGGTTCTGGCCGAACGTGCCGTGGCGATGGCCAAAGCTTCGCCCGAAGACCCCTTTGCAAGCCTTGCCGATAGCGAGCGTCTGGCACGCTCCTATCCGGATCTTGAACTTTACGACCCGACGGATGTCTCGACGGAGACCCTGACGGCGGCGGCCCTCGAAGCCGAAGAGGCAGCGCTTGCCGTCAGCGGCGTTACCAATTCGAGCGGGGCAGGCGCATCCGCCGGCATGGGCGGTCTGGTTCTGGTTACCTCGCACGGCTTTTCCGGCGCCTATATGGGCACCCGTTTCGGCCGCTCCGTCAGCGCCATTGCCGGTGACGGCACCAAGATGGAGCGCGATTATGACTTCGACAGCCGCCTTTATTTCGCCGATCTGAAATCCGCGGCTGAGATCGGCCGCACGGCCGGCGAACGGGCCGTGGCCCGCATCGGCCCGCGCCAGGTGCCGACCCAGAAGAATGTCACCGTCGTGTTCGACCCGCGCATGTCGCGTGGTTTCGCCGGGCATATCGCCGGTGCGATCAACGGTGCCTCGGTTGCCCGCAAGACCTCGTTCCTGCGCGACATGATGGGCAAACCGGTGATGAAGGCCGGGATCACCGTCACCGATGATCCTTTGGTGGTGCGCGGTTCGTCGTCCCGCCCGTTCGATGGCGAAGGTGTCACCGGGCAGAAATTGTCGATGATCGAGGATGGGGTGTTGCAGCAGTGGTTCCTCTCCACCTCGACCGGCCGGGAGCTGGGCCTGGAGACGAATGGACGCGGCGTGCGTGGCGGCACGGCAGTCTCCCCTTCGGCGACCAACTTTGCGCTGGAACCGGGCGACATCTCGCGAGAAGATCTGATCCGCAGCATCGGAACGGGCTTCTACGTCACCGAGCTGATCGGTCAGGGGGTCAACATGCTGACCGGCGAATACAGCCGCGGTGCATCCGGCTTCTGGATCGAGAATGGCGAATTGACCTTCCCGGTTTCAGAAGTGACGATCGCCTCCAATCTCAAGCAGATGTTCTTTGCCATCACGCTGGCCGACGATATCGACCGCAAGTTTGGCGTTGCTGCCCCGACGCTTGCCATTGAAGGCATGACGCTCGCCGGTAAGTAAGCGCCCCGACACCCATCTTTAACGCGGCGGATGCCGCGGGAAACGGAAGTTGACATGAATGCCGTTCGCCCATCGCCGGAGCAATGGTCCAGCGATCTGGAACTGATCACGATGGCGGCGAAGGCTGCGGGTGAAAAGGCGATGTCCTATTTCCGCAAGGATCCCGACGTCCAGTGGAAGAACGGTGGCCGCTCGCCGGTCAGTGAGGCAGATTTCGCCGCCAACGATATCCTCAAGGAAAAGCTGCTGGCAGCCCGGCCAAACTATGGCTGGCTGTCGGAGGAAACTGACGATGACGAGGCGAGGCTCGGTTGCGACACCGTCTTTGTCGTCGATCCGATCGACGGAACCCGCGCCTTCATCGCCGGCAAGGATGTCTGGTGCGTCAGCGTCGCCGTCGTGCATCTTGGCCGCCCGGTGGCCGGCGTTCTGTTTGCTCCGGCACTTGGCGAATTGTTTCAGGCGGTATCGTCCGGCCCAGCCCTGAAGAACGGCGCGCCGATCAGCGTCAAGGCAATCGGTGCGGACATTCTGCGGATCGCGCTTGCGGAAGAGACGGTTGGACTGCTGGAGCCCGGTTATCGCGCCGGCGTGTCGCGCATTCCCCATGTGCCGTCGCTCGCCTACCGGATTGCGATGATCGCCGATGGCCGCATCGATGGCACGATCGTCAAGAAAAACGCGCATGACTGGGATATTGCCGCAGCCGATCTGATCCTGGAGAAGGCTGGCGGCGCGCTTTTCAATCTCGATGGGCAGCCGCTTTCCTACAATCGCCCCAATGTTCGCCATACGGTCCTGTGTGCGGCGGCAAAGCCTGCGTTACCGGCGTTGATTGCAGCATCGCAAGGGCTGGAGGGCCATTGACCTTTCCGGCTGGATGCCGCAAACCACAAGCAAAATACGGCAAGAAAATTGGAAGGTCCGATGGCTCAGAATTTGGAAACTAAGCAGCGTCTGCATCTGGTGTTTGGCGGTGAATTGACGACACTCACCGGTGTCGAGTTCCGCGATCTGGAGAAGCTCGATGTCGTTGGCATCTTCCCGGATTATGACAGCGCGCTGACAGCCTGGAAATCCAAGGCCCAGCTGACTGTCGACAACGCGCATATGCGCTATTTCATCGTGCACATGCACCGGTTGCTGGATCCGGAACAGGCTTGATGCCCGGGCGTTTCGGGCAGGCAAGCTGCGCGGCTGAACAGGCCGCATATGCGGCCGGCGGCCGAGCTGGCCGCTGCACCGGAGTTTTGTCCTCATGACCCGATTGCTCGCCCGGCTGGCTTTGTCCAGTTATCGGTGGATCGGCACCGCGGTCTATCCGCTCGTCTGGGGCTATCTTGCCGCGCGCGCCGCCAAAGGCAAGGAAGACAGCACCCGCCGCCAGGAACGCTATGGCCATGCCAGCGCGCCGCGTCCGCAAGGGCCGCTGGTCTGGTTTCATGCCGCCAGCGTCGGCGAGACCACGGCGATCATCCCGCTGATCAACGAAGTCTCGCGCCGCGGTATTTCTGTCGTGTTGACCACCGGCACGAAGACATCGGCGCGCATCGTCGCCGAACGGCTCGGCACCCGCGTCATCCACCAATATGTGCCGCTTGATTTCAAGCCGGCCGTCAGCCGTTTCCTCGATTATTGGGAGCCGGATCTGGCGATCATCGCGGAATCGGAGATATGGCCGATGACGATGATGGAACTCGGACGCCGCCATATTCCACAAGTGCTGGTCAATGGCCGGCTGTCGGACCGCACCTTCGGCCGCTGGAAGAAACGTCTCTGGCTGGCCGACGCGCTGTTTGAAAACCTGGCACTGGTCATCGCCCAATCCGAGGCCGATGCAGACCGTTTTCGCACGCTCGGTGCGCTGCCGGTGATGGTGTCCGGCAATCTCAAGGTCGATACCGATGCGCCGCCGCATGACAATAACGCGCTGAAGCATTACCGCCAGCAGATTCGCGATCGCAAGACCTGGGCTGCCATCTCCACCTTCGAGGGCGAGGAAAATGCCGCCGGCATGGTCCATCGCGTCCTCAAGGAACGCACCGGCCTCCTGACCATCATCGTGCCGCGCCACCCGGAGCGCTGCGATGCGATCGAAACGATGCTGACGTCCAAGGGGCTGACGGTTGCCCGGCGCACCCGCAACGATCCGATCACCCCGGAAACCGATATCTTCCTCGGCGATACGATCGGCGAGATGGGGCTCTATCTGCGTTTGACCGAGGTGGCTTTTGTCGGCCGCTCGCTGTTTGGCGAAGGCGGGCAGAACCCGCTCGAGCCTGCCATGCTCGGCTGCGCCATCCTCTCGGGCGGCAATGTCCAGAACTTTCGCGATACCTACCAGATGCTTGCCAAGAACGGCAGCGCCAAGATCATCCGCGATGTCGAGATGCTGGCCAAGGGCGTGAACTATCTTTTGATCAACGACGAGGTTCGTCGCAAGATGATCGATGCCGGGCTCGAAACCGTGCATGAAATGCGCGGAGCATTGTCGGCGACGGTTCGGGGGCTGGAGCCCTATATCAACCCGCTGACGGTGAAGGCACGGCTGCAGCCCCGCGGCGATAACTGACGTTTTCTTCTGGTGAGACAGTGATGGCGACCGACAAGACCATTTCCGGCATTCTCTTCGACAAGGACGGCACGCTGCTCGATTATGTGAAGAGCTGGGTTCCGGTGAATTACGAAGTCGCCAGCATCGCCGCCAATGGCGATGCTGATCTGGCAAGACGCCTTCTGGTCGCCGGTGGCATGGACCCGGATACCGGCCATGTGCTGCCCGACAGCCTGCTTGCCGCGGGCAACACGGTCGAGATCGCCACAGGCATGGTCGCCGCCGGTGCGCCCTATACGGTCGAGGCGCTGACGGTGAAGCTTGACGGGCTGTTTTCCAATTCGGCCGAATATGCGGTACCGGTTACCGACCTGGCGATGTTCTTTGCAGGCCTGCACGCCAAGGGCTACCGCCTCGGCGTTGCCTCCAGCGATAATGAGCGCTCGATCCGCGAAACCGCCAAGCGCTTCGGCTTCGACGGCTACCTGCATTATGTCGCGGGTTATGACAGCGGCTTCGGCACCAAGCCGCAACCCGGCATGGTGCATGGTTTCTGCGCGGCGACCGGACTTGAGCCGCACCAGATCGCCGTTGTTGGTGACAACAATCACGATCTGCATATGGGCCGCAATGCCGGCGTCGGCCTGACGGTTGCTGTCCTCACCGGCACCGGCTCGCCGCAATCGCTTGCGGCGGCATCGGATCATTGCCTCAACGACATCACCGAACTCGAGACGGTGCTGATCTAGCGTTTTCTCAGATCGTTAGCGGAACAGCTGCATCAGCAACGATGGCGCGTTGTTGGCGATGTTGAGCGCCTGAACCGCCAGCTGGACTTGGGCCTGGACGGCTTTGAGCTTGGTCGAGGCGTCGTTCATATCGGCGTCCACCAGGCGGCCGATGCCCTTCTGGATCGTCGAGGTCAGTGTCCGGTTGAAGTCGGTCTGCATGTCGATGCGCATGCTGAGCGATCCGAGCGTCGCGGCGCGGTCAGTCAGCGTCTTGTGGATGTCGTCATAGCGTTTCAGCAGAAGGTCGGTTGCGGTTTCAACCAGATCAGCAGGCACTTCGCCCATATGCGAGGCGCTGAACACGTCGTCGGTACCAAGGCCGATCTGGGTGCGGCCGTTGAAAGCTGGCAGCCATGCGGTTGTCTTGGCGGGGTCCGGGTGCGGCACGCCGCCGGTCTTGCCGTCGGCCTGCGGCGTATCGACCAGCCCGTTCTGGGCCGAGGTGCTGCCGTCGGCGTTCTTGTAGGTGGCGGGGCCGAAGACATTGAGATTGCTGTCGCCATAGATATTGATGATGCCGACCGTTCCCTTGGTGTAGCTCGCAACGATGCCGCCAAAGGCGACGTTGCTGTCCGGGGGGCTCATCTCGATGTAGCTCAGCGTCTTGCCGTTGCCATCGACATAGCTCTTTTCGGTATAATGCAGTTCACCTGGGGCCAGAAGGTTGCGGCCGTTGAATGACGAGGATTGCGTCGTCGAGAGAAACTGTTTTTCAAGTTCGTAGATCTCAGCGCTGACCTTGTAGCGGTCGACGCCCGGTTCCTTCATCGCCATGATCTTGGTCTTGATCTCGGACGTGATGGAGATCAGGTCCTCCATCCCCTGATAGGACACGTCCACCAGCGCAGCACCCAGTTCCAGTGCGTCGATCACGGTGCTCGTCGCCTTGGTGGTGTTGCGCATATCGGTTGCGATCGACCAATAGGCAGCATTGTCGGCAGCTTCCGATATCCGCATGCCGGTAGTGATGACATTCTGCATCTTGGCATGGGTGCTGTCATTATGGCGCAAAATCGCCAAAGCGGCGGTGGCCGCCGAGTTGAAACTTATATTCATTTTTAGATCCGCTACGAAAAACAGGAAAACGGAAGGCACCAAACCTGGTTAACCGAGAGTGCCGTAGTCTGGTTAATACTCGGTATACCGCCTGGGTTGTGGCAGGCGCCGCAGACATGCTTGGCTGTGTCACATCGACAGCCGATCACGGCTGCTGATACGTGCGCGGCTTGCAATTCCCGGCAATCTGACGTTTGGTGTCGCGGATCGGGACTGTTTTTTTCTGCTGAAAAAATGTTTTCGATAGGACAAGAACTTGCCGCGCACGAGATTGCGAAAACCGGGAGAGACCGGCCGGCGCGGGGAGGCCTGGAAGGACTGATGGTTTCTGATGCACCGCCATTCTGGTGGACCAAAGCGGATTGGCGCGCCTACGGCCTCTGGCCGTTTTCGTGGATTTATGGACGGGTTTCCGGTTCGCGCATGGACCATGCGCGGCGTGCGTCCGTGCCGGTTCCGGTGATCTGCGTCGGCAATTTCACCGTTGGTGGAGCAGGCAAGACGCCGACAGCGATCGCGCTTGCCCGGGCTGCCCGCCAGCGTGGCCTGAAGCCGGGTTTCCTCAGCCGCGGGTATGGTGGCTCGCTTGATGTTACCACAGTGGTCGATCCGGCCCATCACCGGGCGCGTGACGTCGGCGACGAGCCGCTGCTCCTGGCGCGTGAAGGTCTGGCCGTGGTCTGCCGCAAGCGTGTCGAAGGCGCGCGCCGGCTGGTGGCCGAAGGTGCCGATCTCATCATCATGGACGACGGCTTCCAGAGCGCCCGGCTGACATTCGATTTTTCCCTGCTGGTGATCGACAGCCGCCGCGGCATCGGCAATGGTTTCCTGATCCCGGCCGGTCCGGTGCGGGCGCCGATCCCCCAGCAGATCCGCCACGCCTCGGCGCTTTTGAAGATCGGCAACGGTGATCGTGCTGATGACCTCATCCGCCGCTCCGCCCGCGCCGGCAAGCAGATCTATGCCGCCAATGTCGAACATCTCGATGACGGCGGGTTGAAGGA
Source organism: Hyphomicrobiales bacterium (assembly GCA_900472175.1). Taxonomy (GTDB): domain Bacteria; phylum Pseudomonadota; class Alphaproteobacteria; order Rhizobiales; family Rhizobiaceae; genus Pararhizobium. The sequence goes on from UCHD01000001.1 coordinate 198,914, forward strand.
TGTGCAGGTTTTGGCCTGGGCCGGCATTGCCGATCCGGAAAAGTTCTTCCGTACGGTGCGCGAGACGGGAGCCGTCATTGCCGAGACCCGCAGCTTTCCCGATCATCATCATTTTTCCGAGGACGAGATCAGCGATCTCATCGATCACGCCGCCGCCCACGGCTACCAGCTGGTGACAACAGCCAAGGACATGGTCCGGCTGGAACCCGAACATGGCCGCGCCGGTGAGCTGATGGAAAAGAGCCGGGTGATCGAGGTGGAGGTCCGTTTCGACGATCCGGGCTCACCCGCCAAGATCATCGACGCGGCGGTCAAGGCGGCGCGCACCCGCAACCTGCGCAAATCCTGAGCGCAGAACCGCAGCGGGTGATCCGGTTGGAATGATGCCGGTTACGCCTGGTTCGGCAGGATGCCGGCGCGCTTGTCCGCCTGGTAGGAGGCTTCGGCATCGGCATAGGGTTCCTGCCGCGCGACGCTCCAGTAGCGCAGTTCATCGACCGGGATGACGGCACCGCTCACGGCGCAGATGACATGCGATCCGGGCAGCACGATCTGGAAATCGCCATCGAGATAGCGGATCTTGGCTTCCCGGTTGCCGTTGCCCTCAAATCTGTTCATCGTCCTGCGACCTCGCATCAATTTTCGTCCGCTCTTTGGCCGTGCCGTCCCAGCGGCGTCTGCAATGGACGCGATTGGGATGAGGCGCTCCAGCGTCATCTGTTGTGACATGCTCTAGCGCGACATTGCCGTAATTTCCAGCGCAATTGACGGCTTGGGATGCTCAACTGCGCCCGAACAGCCGTTCGATATCGGAAAGCTTCAGTTCGATATAGGTCGGCCGGCCGTGATTGCACTGGCCGGAGCCGGGTGTTGCCTCCATCTGCCTGAGCAGCGCATTCATTTCCTCGGGCCGCAGCCGCCGTCCGGAGCGCACCGAGCCGTGGCAGGCCATCGTAGCAGCGAGATAGTCGAGCCGGCTGGCAAGACCGTTGGCGGTATCCCATTCGGCCAGTTCGTCGGCCAGTTGCCGTACCAGCCCAACCGCATCCATCTCGCCGAGCATGGAAGGTGTCTCGCGGATGGCGATGGCACCCGGGCCGAACCGTTCGATGCCGAGCCCGAGCCGTGAGAATTCGGCCGAATGGCTGATCAACCGGTCGCAATCGTCTTCCGGCAGATCGACGATCTCGGGAATGAGCAGGGCCTGGGCCGGGATCGGCCGCGAATTCAGGCCCTTGCGCAATTCCTCGAACACCAGCCGTTCATGGGCGGCATGCTGATCGACGATGACGAGGCCGTCTTCGGTCTGGGCAACGATGTAGTTTTCGTGCAACTGCGCCCGCGCCGCGCCCAGCGGATGCGCCTTGTCCGGCTGGAGAGCGGCAACGAATTCGGGTTCGCTCATCGGCGCTCGGGCCGAGGGCATCGCCATCTCGGCAAAGGCTGCCTGTGGCCGTTCGCGAAAACCGGCGGGCGCCGCGCCGAAATCCATCGGCCGGTAAGGCGAGGCAGCTGCTGTCCAGTTGGCGTTTTGCCGTTGCGGCTCCGGCCGGAAGGCCCGCATCAGGCCGCTGGCCCCCGTCGTTGAAGCGCGGTCGCCGTCCTGCGCCAGCGCCTGGCGGATCGCGCCGATGATCAGGCCGCGTATCATCCCCGGATCACGGAAGCGGACATCGGATTTGGCCGGATGCACATTGACATCGACGACATCCGGATCGACCGTCAGCGACAATACGGCCACCGGATAGCGCCCTTGCGGGATGGTCTCGGCATAGGCGGCGCGCAGTGCCGACCAGATCAGCTTGTCCTGCACCGGCCGGCCGTTGACGAAGGCATATTGCTGCAACGAGTTGCCGCGGTTGAAGGTCGGCACCCCGGCAAAGCCGGTCAGCCGCGCCCCCTCGCGCTCGGCATCGATCTCGATCGCATTGTCGCGGAAATCCCGGCCCAGCACCTGGGCAATACGGGCCAGCCGGTCGTCGCCGGTGGAGGGAAATTCCAGCGTCGTGCGGTCGGAGCCGGACAGCACGAAGCGCACGTCCGGAAAGGCGATCGCCATGCGCCGCACGACCTCGGAGATCGCCGAGGCCTCGGCCCGTTCCGTCTTCATGAAATTGAGCCGCGCCGGCGTGGCAAAGAACAGGTCGCGCACCTCGACCACGGTGCCCTGGTTGACGGCCGCCGGTTTCACCGGCTGCAGCTTGCCGCCGAAAACGCCGATCTCGGCACCGTGGCTGGCGCCGCCCGGCCGGCTGGTGATGGTCAGCCGCGCCACCGAGCCGATCGAGGGCAAGGCTTCGCCGCGAAAGCCGAGCGTGCGGATATCGAGAAGATCGTCGTCGAGCTTCGAAGTGCAATGGCGGCGTACGGCCAGTTCCAGATCGTCCGGCCCCATGCCCGAGCCGTTATCGGTCACCCGCAGCAAGGTCTTGCCGCCGCCTGCGGTGGCGATCTCGATGCGGGTGGCGCCGGCGTCGAGCGCGTTCTCGATCAGCTCTTTTGCCGCACTGGCAGGCCGTTCGATGACTTCGCCGGCGGCAATCTGGTTGATCAGGGTTTCGGAGAGTTGCTTGATGGCCATGGCCTATTGTCCGGGATTCGGCTGCACATGAAAAGTGCGCCGGAGGATCTATCCCCGGCTGTGTCGGGGTGTAGGTCTGTGACAAAGTCGCTCGGGTTTAATCAGGCTTTAATACAAAGCTGCGAGGTTCGGCAACAACCTGAATGAGCACAGGTTTTGTCATTTGGAGCCTGTGGCGCAGCTGTCCGCCCGGGAACGGAACCCCAGATACGGCCTGATCGGCGCGTTCGTCAGCATGTCCCCGGAAAAAGAAGCCGCCAAGGTTATGAGGGCTATGCAATGAATGATGTAGCGTCTTACGGCGCGAACATCCAGAAAACTGTGCTTGAGGCGACATTCGACGCGCTCGGCTTGGCCATTCTTGTCTGTGACAGGAATGATGAGATTGTTTTCGCTACACGCCCCATTCTCCAGTTCTATCCCATTCCGGCGCATTTTCTGGAGGCCGGCACCCGGCTGAAGGACTTTCTGGGAGCCATTTTCGATTCCGGTGTGCGTAGCGGTACGGCGCCCGAGACCAGCCGCCGTCATGTCAATCGCGACGAATGGATTTCCGAACATCTGTCGCACCATTGGCGCGAGCGTTTCGACATTGTCGAACGGATCGGCCGCCATCGCTGGATCAACGTGCGCAACCGGCGCCTGTCGAACGGCCTCGGCATCGTGGCGATCAGCGACGTCTCCGAGCAGAAGAAACGCGAAGAGCAGATGCAGCTCGATATGGAGCGCGTCGAGCTGACCGAGGGCATTCTCGATTGCCTGCCCAACCCGATCTGCGTCAAGGATCGCAATCTCAGCTATATCGCCGTCAACAAGGCATTCTGTGCCATCCACGGCATGACCCCGGACGCCATCCTCGGGCGGTCCGTCTGGGATCTCCTCGAGCCGGATCTGGCCGAAAAATTCGAACGCTCCGACCGCGCAACGCTGGAGAGCGGCATCGTCCACTGCCAGCCCGAGCAGATCGTTCAGGCGGACGGTGAAGACCTCTGGGTCGTCACCCGCAAGTTCCGCCTCGGCGACCCCGGCAAATATCTGCTGGTCACCTGCATGAACGACGTGACCGATCTGGTCATCGGCTATAACGGGTTGGACGACGTGATGGTCGGCCGGTCGCCGCTGGAGGTCAGGGATTACAGCGCTTTCGTTCCAGCGCAGAATTGCTATGATCCCTTCCGGTCGATCGATATGCAGCATGTGGTCGAAGCTGGGGTCATCATCGATCCCGAGATGAAGAACAAGCAGAAAATCCTTTTGATGACGGCGGCTGCGGCTCTTGAAGCCAATCTGGTTCCGCAGTTGCGCCGCTGGGGTTTTGATGCGTGTGCGGTCAGAAACGCCACCGAGCTTGCAGCATTCAAGGATGCGTGTGCGGCGCGTGGTATTGCCATCGATGCCCTTCTGATCGACGGTACGCTGCCGGATGCACTCGCCACCGTTGCGGGCTGGACGGTGTCTCCGTCGCTGGTGATCGCCAGGGATTGGAAGGCCGTCGAATTGCGCGCCAGCATTCTGGCATTGTGCGAAAACGGCATCGGTGAATTGCCTTCGGCTGAAGCCGAAGGGCCCGCCGATTGGGATATCGTCGTGCCGGAAGCCAGCCTGACTGGCAGGCCGGTGCCGGAAGTCGAGGTCGTGGTTGCTGAAGACAACGAGATCAATCAGTTCGTCTTCGCCCAGATTCTTGAAGGGATCGGCATATCCTATCGCATCGCCGCCAATGGCGAAGAGGCTGTCAAGCTGTGGCAGCAATACCGGCCGAACCTCGTGCTGATGGACGTCTCGATGCCGGTGATGAACGGCTTTGATGCAACGCGCGCCATCCGCGCTCTCGAGAGGAATGCGGCTTTCCAGACGCCGATCATTGCCGTCACGGCGCAGGCACTCGATATCGATATCGAACAAAGCAAACTGGCCGGTATGGACGACTACATCACCAAGCCGATCAGTCCGGACATGATCGAAGCCGTCTACCGCAAATTCGTCAACACCAAAGCCGAACGCATGGCGGGCTGAAAGGCCGATGTGTTCGAAATGGCTAAAGTAATTCGAGAAAGGCAAGCAAAAGCACGGGCTTGAGCCGTATCGATGTCAACTCCCTAGAATTAGGGAGAAAGATGGGGAAGGAGAGGCCGAAGCGCTTTCGAAATCTTAACCCTCCATGCCCATCGTCTGTTCCTGACACTGCTTGAATCCAATCCTGGGAATGCGTTTATGAATTCTGCTGAAACACCGTCTCAGCACATCAGCCGGAATGACCTGCATGCCATGGCCTATACCGATCCGCTGACCGGGCTTGGCAATTCCTACAGACTGCGTGACAAGGTGCGCGAAATCGCCGCCGATCGCGCCAGCGATCCTGCGCCGTTCACGATCGGCCTTGCCAATCTCGACGGGTTCAAGCCGATTAACGATCTCTTCGGTCCCAATGCCGGCGATGAAATCCTCTGCCAGGTGGCAAACCGCTTGCTGGCCTGCGTTCCGGATGGTGCAACCGTCATCCGCGCCGGTGGCGACGAGTTCGCCTTCGTCTTGCCGCTGGTCTTCGAGCGCAAGGCGGCCGAAAAGATCGGCCAGATGCTGAAAGAGGTGCTGTCGGCTCCCTTCGATCTCGGCGAGCGCAATGTTCGCCTGTCCGCATCCTTCGGCTTTGCCGTTTACCCTTTCGCCGGTGAGGAATTCGAGGACCTTTTAAAGAGTGCCGACACCGCGCTTTACCGTTCCAAGCGCCGTGGCCGTGGCCAGATTACCGTCTATTCCCAGGAAATCGCCCAGGAAATGAAACGCGCAACGCAGCTTGAGCAGGCGCTGCGCAACGCCATCATCGCCGACGAAGTTGATGTGCATTTCCAGCCGATCGTCGACCTGAAGACGGAGATGGTGGTCGGTTTCGAAGCGCTGGCCCGCTGGTGCGATCCCGATCTCGGCTATGTCTCTCCGGCCGTTTTCGTGCCGCTGGCGGAAGAGCGCGGCTTTATCGATTCCCTCTCCGAGACTTTGCTGCGCAAGGCTGCCGAAACGGCATTGCTCTGGCCGAAGGAACTGTTTCTGTCTTTCAACCTGTCCTCGGCACAGCTGATGGATCCGATGACCAGCGCCAATGTCCTGTCGATCATCCAGCGTGCCGGACTTGATCCGCGCCGGCTGGAGCTGGAAATCACCGAGACCGCCGTCATGACCGATGCGGACGTCGCCCAGAGGATCGTTGCCGAACTTCGTGCAGCCGGTGTGCGCATCTCGCTCGACGATTTCGGCACCGGACAATCGAGCCTCGGCCGCCTGCGCGATTTTTCGTTCGACAAGGTCAAGGTTGATCGCGCCTTCGTTTCGCGCATCTCAGCCGACCGGGCATCCGAACATATCGTCAAGGCGATCATTGCCATGTGCGAGGGTCTCAACCTCGAAGTCGTCGCTGAAGGGATCGAGGACTTTTCCGAGGCCCTGAAACTGAAGGGCCTCGGCTGCGGCATGGGGCAGGGCTATTTCTACGGCAAACCGGCCGATTCCGTCACGACGCTGCGCTATCTCGCCGAAAAATATCAGGAAACCGGCCCGTCGCTCTCCGTCGCGGTCTGAACCGCGCTACGCTTCCCGTTCCTGGCGCCCTTCCTCCAGCAGCCAGTCCCGCACCCGGCGTGCCTGCTGATTGAGTTCACGCGACCGCGGCCAGACGACGTAGAAGGCCAGATCCGTCTTCAGCACGTGATTGCCGACGGGAACCAGCGTACCTGAACGGACCTGCCGTTCGATCAGATGGTTCCATCCAAGCGCGACGCCTTCACCGGCCAGCACCGCCTGGATCACCAGCACATAATCATTCAGCGTCAGCCGTCGCGTCTTGGCCGGATAGGAAACCCCGGCACTGGCAAACCATTCCTGCCAGCTATAGGCCTGCCTGACTGGTTCTTCGAGATGGATCAGCGGATGTTTCAGAAGATCGGCCGGCCGTTGCGGCATGCCGTTTGCCTCGACGAAGGCGGGCGATGCAACCGCGCAGATCACCTCCGGCGCTAAAAGTGCCGTATGGTAGCGCGGCCAGTTGACGGGGTCACCACCGCCGCGAATGGCAAGCGGGATCGGCTCTTCCTCAAGGTCGAGATCACGCACGCTGGTCTGGATGCGCAGGTCGATTTCGGGCAGGTCGGCGCGCAGCTTGGTCAGGCGCGGCAGCATCCACATCGAGGCAAAGGCCGTGGAGGCGGCAAGCGTCACATTGGTCTCGCGCCGCTTGGCCCGGATTTCCTCGGCCGATTTCTGGATGCGCGACAGCCCGAGCGACACGTCGGCATGGAATTTCTCACCCGCCTCCGTCAATTGCACGGCGCGGTGAACCCGGTGAAACAGCGGCACGCCGAGTTGCTCTTCCAGTCCGCGAATGGCGTAGGACACGGCGGCCTGCGTCATCGCCAGCTCGTTGGCGGCACGGGTGAAATTCTGATGCCGGCCGGCCGCCTCGAAGACGATCAGGCTGGAGGCGGACGGCAGCAGGCGGCGCAGGGTTTCCATAAATCCAGCTTATATCATGTCTCCAATTTTTCCAGCGTTACACTGATCTTTTTCACAGCTAGCCTCGACTGAGAAAAGGGGAGGCATCCGATGGAAACGCTTGTGGCTAACGAAGCAGAACCGGCAAGACGCTCACGCTCGGCGCGACCGGCAAGGCGTGACAATTCCGCCCGGATCACGGGCGTCCCCTATATCGCCCGCAACATCCCGACCTACGATATCCTCAGCGAAGAAAACCTTCAGAAGATCGAGCGCGTCGGCGATCGTATCCTGTCAGAGGTTGGCATCGAATTCCGCGACGATCCCGCATCGATTGACCACTGGAAACGGGCAGGGGCGAGGGTCGATGGTCTGCTTGTGCGCTTCGAGCCGGGCATGCTGAACGAAATCGTCTCAACCGCACCCGCCCAGTTTACCCAGCATGCCCGCAATCCCGCCCACAACATCGAGATCGGCGGCAGAAACGTTGTCTTCTCACCGGCCTATGGCTCGCCCTTCGTGATGGACCTCGACAAGGGCCGCCGTTACGGCACGCTGGAGGATTTCCGCAATTTCATCAAGCTTGCCCAGTCGAGTCCCTGGCTGCACCATTCTGGCGGCACGATTTGCGAGCCGGTCGATGTGCCCGTCAACAAGCGCCATCTCGACATGGTCTACAGCCATATCAAGTATTCCGATCGCGCCTTCATGGGGTCTATCACCGCCGAGGACCGGGCGGAAGATTCGATCGACATGGCGCGGATCGTCTTCGGCCGTGATTTCGTCGACCGCAACTGCGTCATCCTCGGCAATGTCAACGTGAATTCCCCGCTCGTCTGGGATGGCACCATGACGAAATCGCTGCGCGCCTATGCCCGCGCCAACCAGGCTGCGGTCATCGTGCCCTTCATTCTCGGCGGCGCCATGGGGCCGGTCACCAATGCCGGCGCCATCGCGCAATCCTATGCCGAGACGCTGGCCGGTTGCGCGCTGACACAGTTGGAGCGCAGGGGCGCGCCGGTGATCTTCGGCAATTTCCTCTCCTCGATGTCGCTGCGCTCGGGTTCGCCGACATTCGGCACGCCGGAACCGGCAATCGGCTCGATGGTGATCGGCCAACTCGCCCGGCGGCTGAAATTGCCGTTGCGCTGCGCCGGCAACTTCTCCAATTCGAAGCTGCCGGATGCACAGGCAATGCAGGAAGGCGTCATGTCGATGCTGTCTGCCGTGCATTGCGGCGCCAACTTCATCCTGCATTCCGCAGGCTTCCTCGATGGACTGCTCGCCATGTCCTACGAGAAATTCGTGATGGACACGGATTTTTGCGGCGCATTGCATTCCTACCTCGCGGGCGTCGTGGTGGACGACAATACGCTGGCGATGGATGCGTTCCTGCAGGTCGGTCCGGGCAGCCATTTTCTCGGCTGCGATCACACGATGCGCAATTATCAGACCGCGTTCTGGGATTCCGCCCTCTCCGACAATGAGCCCTTCGAGAAGTGGAGCGAGGAGGGCGGCTCGACCGACATGGCGGCGCGCGCCAACAAGCGCTGGAAAAAGACGCTGGCCGAATACGAAGCGCCGCCGCTGGACGTGGCAATCGACGAGGCGCTGGACGACTATATGACAAGACGCAAGAGCAGCATGGCCGATGCCTGGTATTGATACCGGGCATCTCTCTTCCCGGGAAAACAGAATGACCTCGACGAAAGATCCGTTGCTCCAGCCCTATCAGCTTAGGCATCTGACATTGAAAAACCGGATCATGTCGACCTCGCATGAGCCGGCCTATTCCGAAGACGGCATGCCGAAGGACCGCTACCGGCTCTATCATCTCGAAAAGGCCAAGGGCGGCATCGCGCTGACGATGACGGCGGGTTCGGCGATCGTCTCGGAGGATTCGCCACCCGCCTTTGGCAATCTCTATGCCTATTCCGACGAGATAGTGCCGTGGCTGAAGAAGATTGCCGACGACTGTCATGAGCACGGCGCCGCCGTGATGATCCAGCTCACCCATCTGGGCCGCCGTACCGGCTGGAACAAGGGCGACTGGCTGCCGGTGCTGTCGCCATCACCGGTGCGCGAAGCCGCCCATCGGGCGTTTCCAAAGGAGATCGAGGACTGGGATATCGAGCGCATTGTCGGCGATTATGCGAGTGCCGCCCAGCGCATGCAGGCGGCAGGGCTGGATGGCATCGAGTTCGAAGCGTATGGCCACCTGATGGACGGCTTCTGGTCTCCCGCGACCAACCATCGCGACGATGCATTCGGCGGTTCGCTCGATAACCGCATGCGCTTCTCCGACATGGTTCTCGATGCGGTTCGCAAGGCTGTCGGCCCGGATTTCATCGTCGGTATCCGCATGGTGGCGGATGAGCAATGGGATATCGGCCTCTCGCGCGAGGAAGGCGTCGCCATCGCCAAACGGCTGGCCGGGTCCGGCAAGGTCGATTTCCTGAACATCATCCGCGGCCATATCGATCACGATGCGCATCTGACCAATGTTATACCGATCCAGGGCATGGCCGCATCGCCGCATCTGGATTTCGCAGGCGAGGTTCGCACCGCCACCAAATTCCCGGTCTTCCACGCCGCCCGCATCGCCGATGTCGCGACAGCGCGGCACGCCATCGCCGAAGGCAAGCTCGATATGGTGGGCATGACCCGTGCCCATATCGCCGATCCGCATATCGTCAGGAAAATCATCGAAGGCCGCGAAAACCAGATCCGCCCATGCGTCGGCGCCACCTATTGTCTTGACCGCATCTACGAGGGCGGCGGCGCGCTCTGTATTCACAATGCGGCGACCGGCCGCGAGGCGACTATCCCGCATGTGATTTCGAAGACGACCGGGCGTCTGCGGAAAGTCGTCGTGGTCGGAGCGGGGCCGGCGGGACTTGAGGCCGCACGGGTTCTGGCGGAGCGTGGTCATTCCGTCGAAGTGCTCGAGGCGACCGGGGAGGCCGGGGGCCAGATCCTGCTCGCAGCCCGCAATCCGCGCCGCAAGGAAATGATCGGCATCGTCGACTGGCGGCTATCCGAGCTGGAGCGTCTCGGCGTTCCTATTCATTACAATGTCTTTGCCGAAGCTGAGGATATTCTGGAGCTAAAGCCGGATCTGGTGGTCATCGCCACCGGCGGCATCGCACAAAATCCGGTTCTCGAAGCAGGCGACAATCTGGTGGTGTCCAGCTGGGATATCATCGCCGGTGCTATCAAGCCGGAAGGTCCTGTCCTGCTCTACGATGACAATGGCGCCCATACCGGCATGACAGCGGCGGAATTGATTGCGGCAAGTGGTGCCGAATTGGAGATCGTCTCGCCGGAACGCATGTTCGCCCCGGAAATCGGCGGCATGAACCATGTTCCCTATGCCAAGGCATTTGCCGAAAAGAATGTCCGGGTGACCATCAATACGAGGCTGAAATCGGTGCGCCGCGAGGGCAACCAACTGGTTGCTGTGCTTGGCTCTGACTATACGGAAAGGGCCGCGGTCGAACGGCGGGTGGCGCAGGTCGTGGTCGAACACGGAACCCTGCCGATGGCCGACCTCTATCTCGCGCTGAAGCCGTTGTCACGCAATCTCGGTGCGGTGGACTACAAGGCGCTGATCCGCCAGGAAAATCCGATCAAGACTCGTAATTCGGACGGAGAGTTCGATCTTTTCCGCATCGGCGACGCCGTTGCCAGCCGCAATATTCACGCGGGCATCTATGACGCGTTGCGCTACGGGGTGCTGTTCTAAACAGAAACGGCGACGCTTTCGCGCCGCCGTTTCGCCTCACCCAGCCCTCTACGGGATTACGGGTTGGTCGCAGGCTGTTCAGCCGGCTTCATTGCAGGATCCGCTGCCGGAGCCGTTGACGACGTGGTTGTCGTATCGACCGGCGCATTGGCATTCTGTTCAGCTACCTGCTGCGACTTGGTTTTGAATTCCGGCGCTGCCTTCAGCGTATCGGCGGTCTCCGCCGTGGTCAGCTTCAGGTCGTCGGAATTGGGCACGTCGGCAACAGTGATCGTATCCAGCGGAACTGCGACGTTCTTTTCGCCGATCCCGAGGAAGCCGCCGACACCGATCACGGCTGCTTCGACAGAGCCATCCTTGGTGAAGATCACGTCATTGATCTCACCGATACTTTCATCCGAAGCATTGTAGACGGACTGGCCGATATAGGTGCTGGCAGCGATCTGGTCTGCGCCCTGTTCGGTCAGGTAACCGGAACCTGCGGCTGGCGTGGTTGCGGCCGCCTGGTCCATCGGCTTCTTCATCGCGTCAGCCGGCTGCTCGGTGCCGCTCATTGGCGTTTCCATGGTCTGCGGCTGAGCCGACGGCTGTGTTGTTTCCTGAGCAAAGCTCATGGGTGCGAAGACGGTGACGCCAGCAAAAAGTGCACCTGCGGCGACGGAAGCTACGAGTTTCTTGGTCATTGTAAACCTACCTTTTCGTTCTCTTTGTCGATCAAAGCGCGGGGTTCAAATCCTTGCCGCCGCACCGGTGATGCAGACACAACGACTCAGGTGGAGGGTGGTTCCGTAAAAAATATGCAATTGGAGGAGGAACTTTTCGTTTTATAAGCAGGCTACGGAAGCTGGCTTCAGCCAGAACGGAAGGGAATTCGGCCAATACGCTTGAACCAGGTAATGCTGGCTACTTCTATTTTAGCGGGAATTTTTCGACGTTTTTATCTCAGTGCACTTCTTTCGACAGGAAAAAGTAACCAAGTCCTGCAACTGTGCGCTGCAGATTGGGGGTGTCATTCCAACGGCAAGACTGGAATTCACGCTCCGCTCAAACATTAAAATTAAAAATTTTACCGGCTTGGGGCTGCGCTGCAAAGCCGGCCGTTTTTTATCCCCGCTATGGAGTTGTATCAATTGAAGTGGATGTTGTTGGAGCGCGTGATGCAGCTGCATGTGTTGCGCATGGGCATTGTCTCGCTTGCCGTGATGGCTGCCATGTTCGTTTATGAACACGCCTTTCTCGGCGTCAGCTACAACACCGAAAGGGCGCCGCGCCTGCACCCCTATGATCTTTTCCGGTCGTTCGTCGCCTTTCTCCTGTCGACGGCTTTGGTCCGCGCGCTTTGGAAGGATGGTGTGCTGCATGGGAGACCGGCTGTGCCGCGGCTGCCATTGAAATCGATTTTGATCAGCGCTGGGGTGACGGTTTTTGCCCTCTGGTGCGCCTGGTTGTTCTCCCGCAATCCTCAGCTTTTCAATGCTCTATCGCTGGAAGATGGTCCTTTCGAATGGCTGTCGGCGCTCTTCCTCTTCATTGCATCGGCCTTTTTCGTGCTTCTTGTCATCGAGCATTTGGCTGGAGCACGACCCGGCGGCGGGCGTCTGGCCTGGATCGCCGGTTTTGCTGGTATGTTCGCTCTGGTTTTCTTCGTTATCGGCATGGAAGAGATTTCGTGGATGCAGCGCATCTTCGACGTGGCGACACCGCAGGCATTCGCTGCCCTGAACGACCAGAAGGAATTCAACTTCCACAACATATCAACCGGAGCATCCGAGCTTATCTATTATAGTGGCGCCTTCTTCCTTTTGGTATTCGTTCCTTTCATTGGCCTGTTCTTGCCGGAGCGATGGAAGGGCAGCGCCGGTGCTGCGCTGATGCCCAGCGTCTTCGTGCTCGCGGCCAGTGCCCCCATGGTTGCGTTCAACAGCGGACGATGGGGTGTGCTGCCAACACAGATATCGGTGATGATGACCGTGATCATCCTTGTCGTTCTGGTCAATCTGGCGCTGCGGCATGGTCTGTGGAAAGAGTTTCTGCTGTTTGCCGTTATGGCATTCTCGATCGTTGCGGTGCAGCAACTGTTCCTGGCCGAATCCGGCCGCCTGCTGCGGCTCTGGGATCCGACTGAGTATAAAGAACTCTTCATCGCCGCAGGCCTGGCGATTTATGCCGGCGAGACCTGGTGGCGGCTGCGGCCGTCTCGACCGGCTGCTTCACACGCCTGACATGCTGATAACAACGAAAAAGCCGGGCAGACGCCCGGCTTTTTCGTTCGCTCTTCAAGCAAAACCGGAGTTCCGCTTCAGAGTTTGTAGCCCGGTTCGAAACGGCCGTTGACCGTCACGCCAAGTTCAAACGTCTTGCCGGCATTCGGATCGGCCTTGCGGGCGGCGTCATCCATATCCTGCCAGGCAGATGTCACCAGCAGGCGGTCTGCCTTGGCACCGATGAAGGCGGGGCAGCTCGATTGGGTGGCGGGGACTGCATGGCGGGCCATCCGCGTACCGTCAGGCGTATAGACATCGACGGCGCCCTGGCCCCAGCGTGCATTCCAGATCCGGCCATCGGCGTCACAGACGGCGCCGTCGACATCGCCAAGTGCGCCGCTCTGGTCGCTGAACACGGTTGCTTCCCCGGTCGGCAAGCCTGTTGTGGGATCGAGATCCACCCGCATGATGTGATTGATGGCAGAATCGACGAAATAGCCGATGCTGCCGTCAGGCGAAAAGCAGATGCCGTTGGGAATGCTGATGCCGCCGTAAAGCCGTGTCACGGCGCCCTTGGCGACATGATAGATGGCACCGGCTTCCTTCTCGGCCTTGCGGCCCATGGTGCCGACCCACAGGCTGCCCGACGGATGCACGCGGCCGTCGTTGGACCGATTGCCAGAATTGCTTTCCAATGCTGCGTAGGCGCTCAGTTCACCGGTTTTGGTGTCGCGGATGAATAGGCCTTTGTCCGATGCGATCAACTGGCGCTGCGGATCGATGACCGCCAGCACGCTGCCCATGAAGGGCAGGACATGCAGGGTTTTTCGGCCGCTTTCCAGGTGCAGTTCATGCAGCTCGCGGCCCTTGATGTTGAACCACCAGGCGGTGCCGGTGGCGGGATCGAAGGTCGGGCCTTCGCCGAGTTCGAGTGTCAGCTCGCTGAGGATTCTGCCGGAAAAGGGAATGGTCTCGCTCATGCTCCGTACACCGCATCATAGGCCTTGATCGTCACCCGCGCCCGCTCCGCAACCTCGGCAGCGGTCATGCCGGCCTTGTAGAGGCTGGAACCGAGGCCGAAGCTCTTGATGCCGATCGCGGCATAGTCGCCGAAATTGGTGTCGGAAACGCCACCGACGGCCGCGATTTCCAGGTCCGTTGGCAGGATGGTGCGGATCGCCGCAATGCCGGCAGGGCCAAGCACGCTGGCCGGAAAGAACTTGAGACCGGTTGCGCCGGCATGGGCGGCGGCCAGCGCTTCAGTGGGGGTGAGAACACCTGGCATGGTGACCATGCCGCGGGCTGCGGCAAGCGCAATCACGTCAGTCTCGACATTCGGGCTGACCATCAGCTTGCCGCCGACACCGTCAAGCCTTTCGACCTGTTCGGTGGTCAAGACCGTACCGGCGCCGATCAGGCAACCGGCCGGCGCCATCTTCACGGCAATCTCGATCGACCGGAATGGATCGGGCGAATTGAGCGGGATTTCAATGGCGGTAAATCCGGCTTCGATCAGCGCGCCGACGACGCCCTGCGTTTCCTCCGGCTTCAGACCGCGCAGGATGGCGATCAGCGGATATTTCATTGGTGGAAAGGGGATGCGGGTCATGACGGGGCTTCCTTCAGGCTGGCCAGATGGCGTTGGCGGCGGCGGCAAGGCCATGGCGAACGGCTTCATCGGCATCGATGATAACGGGATTGAGATTGAGAGCGGTGAGCGCCGATTGATACAGCCCTGCCAGCCCGCCGGAAGCCACCAGGCAGACGCTGCTGCCGGGTTTGGCGGTGGCGAGCGCGCCGGCGATTTCCAGGCCGATCAAGGTGCCGGATAACCGGGCCTTGGCATCGTCGCCAGACAGCCCGTGCAGCAGCTGGCCGCTGCGCACCGTGAAGACGAGATTGGTCGCCAGAGCCGGATTTTTCACAGCCTTGGCAACTGCGCCGAGAAAGGCCGGGTCATCATTGGCAAAGGAACCGGCATCGGCGATGGCATGGCTGAGGATCGAATGCTTGGCGATGACGTCGAACAGCTCGCCGGTCATGAAGGTGGAGAAACCATCGACAATGCCGCCGGTGACACGCACCCATTTGCTGTGGGTGCCGGGCATGCAGACGAGATGACTGCCGTTGCCCAGTTGCGATATCGCGCCGAGCAGCTGGGTTTCCTCGCCGCGGATCACGTCGGGCGCCTCGTGGCTGCGCTGGGCAAGGCCGGGCAGGATGCGGATATCCCGGTTGGTATCAGGCACTGTGACAGCCGCCTTGACGATGGCACTGAGCGGGGCCGGGGTATCGAGATAACCTGCCTCGACCCAGCCCTGGCGGGCACCTGCCATGCCGCAGACGATTACCGGCAGATGCGGCGGCGCGGCGACGGCCTCAAGATGGCTTTCCAGAATGCCGGAAAAGCCGGTCTTGGCGGCGGTCGTCATGCCCTCGCCGCTGCGGCGCTCGGCCAGAACCGTGCCGCTCTCGCTGATGATCCAGAGGCGGAAACTCGAGGTTCCCCAATCCACTGCCGCGTAGGATGCCGCCGTCATTAAAATACTCCTCCGTCGATGATCATGGCCTGTGCCGTCATCCGCGCCGAGCAGTCGGACGCGAGATAGAGGCAGGGGCCAACCATGTCGCCTGCGACGAGCATGTGTTTCAGGCATTGTTTTTCGATCATGCCGGCAATCGCCGCGTCGTCGATCCAGAGCTTCTTCTGCCGCTCGGTCACCACCATGCCCGGCAGAACCGCATTGACGCGGATATTGTCGGGACCAAGCTTGCCGGCAAGCGACTTGGTCAGGCCGACAATCCCTGCCTTGGCGGTCGCATAGGCCGGGATTTCGCCCATGTTGAGCATGAAGGCGATCGACGAGAAATTGATGATCGAGCCGCCGCCCGCCCGGCGCATATGCGGGGCAGCGGCCTGGCAGGTGAAAAACACATGCCGCAGATTGACGGCCTGGCTTTCGTCCCAGCTCGCTTCGGTGACGTCCTCAAGCTGCTGGCGGTCGTCGCGCGCGGCATTGTTGATGAGAATGTTGAGGGAGCCCGTCGCGCTTGCTGCCCGATCGACGGCGGACTTGACGGCGGCAATGTCGCGCAGGTCGGCCCGAATGAAAGCTGGCGCATGCGTAACAACGGGGGAAAGCCGTTCCACCAGCGCTTGGCTGTCTGCCTCGGCAATGTCGATAAAGGCGACGCGCGCGCCCTGCCGGGCAAAGCCTTCGACCAAAGCGGCGCCGATGCCCGAACCGCCGCCGGTAATCAGGACGCCACGGCCTTTAAGGTCGTGAAATTGCGCGGCTGGCAAGGCCATGATGGTGTGCTCTCCCGAATGCAAGCCATCTGAAGGCTGCTTGATTTTATATCCGTCTTGTTCCACAATGTGGAACTGACTCTTATTATTTGGAATTATCGCGCTAGGGGCGTTGGCTTGTCAAGGTCGAAGCCGGGGCGTGCGGCAAATGGACAGCAATGATGAAACAGGATCATCCGGATATGTCTTCGCCCGCTTCCGCGCAGCATAGCGGGACGGGTACGCTGGGCAAGGTTCTTTCCGTGCTGGAGACGGTCGTGACATCCGACCGGCCGCTCCGGTTCAGCGATATTCTGGCACTGTCGGGGCAGCCGCGCGGCACCCTGCACAGGCAGCTTTCCCATCTTGTCGAGGAAGGACTTCTGACGCAAGGACGCGATCTTTGCTACGAACCCGGCCTGCGTCTTCTGAAATTTGCCTACCGGTCCTGGTCGAAGAACCAGTTTCGCGCGGTGGCAGCGCGGCATCTGCAACGGCTGCACGAAGAAACCGGCGAGACGGTTCATCTGGGCGTCTTGCGCGGCACCGAGATCATCTATGTCGACAAGGTCGAAAGCCGCCAGACCGTGCGGATGGAATCGCAGATCGGCAACGCCTCTCCGGTCTACTGCACGGGACTTGGGAAGGCGGGGCTGTCCGTGCTGCCGCCGGAGCGGCTTGCCGAAACGCTGGGTAAGCTGACTTTCCATCGTTTTACCGCCAATACACACCTTTCCGTCGCGTCTTTGACGTGTGATCTGGACGAGGCCCGATTGCAGGGCTATGCCTTTGATCGCGAGGAACACGAAACAGAAATTCGCTGTGTTGCTGCTCCGATCCACGGTGCCGGGTTCGATTTTGTCGCCGGTGTTTCCGTGACAGGGCCGGCATACCGGGTGACGATGGAGCAATTGGAAAGCTGGGCGCAGACGGTTCGCCAGGTGGCGACGGCGATCAGTGAAGACGTCGAAATCCGTCTCGGGCCGGGCCGTTAGACTTTCGTGATGCCCCGGTGGTTAATTAGTTGAATCGACTGGACGCGGGGAACCCGGACCTGTAGCTTTGATATATCAGATTCTGTGCCTGCCGACGTTCGAAACTCCCGCCTCGAAGCCGGGATTGCCGGGATTGAACCGGCGAGAAAGCTGGGGGTGGCTGCGGAACGGGCTTTCGTGATGCCGGCTCCAACGGCTGCGAGCCTGGAAGAGGTAGAAATGGTGGATTTCAGCGGACATCTATCACCCAGAACGGTTGCCGCCGGCCAGCGGGGTTCCGAGGCGATGGCACGGGAAGTGGATGTCCGTCAGGCCTTGGAAAAAGTCTCGTGCGTCTATGGCTTTCACGGGTTCGTGGTGATGGTCGTGCCGGCGAAAACCTGCTGCAGTCTTGCGGAAACCGTCGTGATGACGAACTGGCCGGCGGATTTCTTGATCCATTATGATACCGCCAACATGATGGCAGGCAGCCCGGTCATTGCGCGTCTGCGCAGGAGCACCATTCCCTTCACCTATGATGCGGTTCTTGATGCCCCCCGCCGCTCGGATGGCAAAGGGAACGAGGCCGCCAGCTTGTTCGAACGCGGTAACCTGCGGCGCGGTGTCTATATCCCGGTCCATGATGTGCACGGCACATGTGGTGCCATCGGTTTTGGCGGCAATCGCGAGGCGGTCAGTTCGGCCGAACTGAAGGAGCTGACCTACGAGGCCGGCTACCTGTTCGGCAGGCTGAGCGAAATCAGGGAGATACGCTCGCCAATGCCTGCGGCGTTGTCGCGGCGTGAAATCGAATGCCTGCACTGGGCCGCAGCTGGGAAGACAACCACGGAAATGGCGAAAATCCTGGATCTTTCGGAATATACCGTCAATCACTATCTCAGCCGTGCCACCCGCAAACTGGATTCTGTCAATCGCGTCCAGACCGTGGCAAAAGCAATACGTGCCGGATTGATCAATTGAAAAATGTTATGAATGCAAGCAGGAAACCGGCATGATGTGTAGAGTGAAATATCGGCGGCGCTTTGAAGCGTTTGGCCGGCAACGCACTCTGGTGTGCGGTGGAGTTTGTGAATGCGCGATACGTTGATGGCAGATCCGATCGAAAAAGAGCAGTCGCGCGGCGGCGATTTCGCCTCGGATATCGCGGCGCTGGAAACCCAGTTCGATGCGATCCGCTACATGAAGAAGGTCACCCAGACGTTCGGGTTCAAGGCTTTTCTTGTCTGCGTGGTTCCGTCCTTCGATGCGGAAAAGCTGTCCAGTGCCTCGATCCTGTCCAATATGCCGGCCGATCTGGTCAATACATATGACAGCATTTCTCTCCTGAAGCATTCGACCGGCATTCGCCGCCTGCGGGAAACCACGACGCCGTTCCAGTTGACGCTTGAAGATTGGGAAAAGGAAAGCAGCCGCCTGCCGCAGACCAACGGTTATATTACGTTGTTGCGGGAACACGGGATTTTACAGGCCAATTATTTTCCGGTTCACGATGCCGATGGCAGCCGGGCGACCGTCATCTGGATGGGAGGCCGCACCGATCTGCCAATGTCTGCAATGATGGAACTGCAGATGATCGCCATCCATGTCTACAACCGTCTGACCGAAATCGGTTCGTTCTGGAAGGGTGCCCCTGTCGCCCTGTCGGAGCGGGAGATCCAATGTCTCAATTGGACGGCTGCCGGCAAGACAAGTTCGGAGATTGCCGGTATCCTCGGCCTGTCCGAGCACACGGTCAATCATTACCTCAATCATGTCAGCAAGAAGCTGGATGCGGTCAACCGCACGCAGGCTGTCGTCAAGGCGATGAAGAAGGGGTATATCAGCTGAGTGTAATCCTTCGCGTGCTGGTAGAGAATTGTACCGCAGCGACGATTGTTGCAGGCATTTTAGATGAACTTTAAGATTTGCGGCGCACCTTTATTGCCGGTGAAATGATTTCACTGGGAGGGTGCGCAAACATTTCTGTCCTCGATCTTTATCGGGCGGGGCTTATCAAGCGCTTTTACGTTGCCGGCATTGTCCGTCCGCCAAGGATGCACTGCACTGCCGCATGAACGTTATCCTCCGGACTTTTTTCCAAGAATGATAGTCATGTGACGCAGCAACGCTTGAGGCATTCGCCCGTTGCCGTCGCGCTTGCGAGGATACGAGATGCTGTTCAAGACTGCGACTTCCCGTAATATATTCTCCGTTGTTGCTACCGGGCTCTTTGCCACTGTAGTGACTGCCGGAACGTTGTTCTGGATCTCCTATTCCGAAGTGAAACGCCGCAGCGTCGATGAAATGAATGCCGCCGCCGCTTTGACCGCCGCCGATCTGAAGGCGCAGATGTCACAGGGCCTGCAACTGGTGAGTACGTTCCAGAGTGTTTTCACAGCACTCGAGACATCCGGTGCCGCAAACCGAACCTCGGCCGATGCGATGATGAAGAAGGCGCTGGAAGACAGCCCGTTTGCGCTCGGCGTCTGGAGCGGCTGGGAGCCGAATGCCTTTGACGGCAAGGATGCGGATTACGTCAACAAGCCGGGACATGATGCGACAGGCCGCTTCGTACCGTACTGGGTGCGCTCCGGCGGCAAGATCGATGTGACGCCGCTGGTCGATTACGACAAGCCAGGCCCCGGCGATTATTACCAGTTGCCTTTCAAGGCACAGAAGATGGTGGTGATCGAGCCCTATAAATACGTTGTCGATGGCAAGGACGTGATGATGACCACGCTCGTCGGTCCGGTCACTGTCGAGGGCAAGCCACTCGGTGTGACCGGTATCGACATTGCGCTCGACAGCCTGACATCGAAACTTGCCGATATGAAGCCGCTGGGCGACGGCAATGTCGCGCTGGTCTCGCAAGGCGGACACTTCCTCAGCCATGTCAACGCCGCCAACCTCGGCAAGGCGTTCAAGGATAGCAGCGTCGACGCCGCCGCCTGGCAGCAGATGATCGAAAACCCGGGCAAGCCGGTCGATGTCACCGGCGAGGATGGAACCAAATTCCTCTCCGTCGCTGTTCCCGTGCAATTGCTGCCGGATACGGCCTGGTATGCGATCGTTTCCGTGCCGAAATCGACCGTGTTTGCCTACCTGACGCAAATGGCGTGGATTTCCGTCATCATCATTGGCGTCGCCTCCGTTCTGCTCGTGCTGCTCGGCGTGATGATCTCCAACCGTTTCCGCCGCCGCCTCGAAGCCATCGTCAATGCAACCGGCGAAATCGCCAGGGGCAATACCGGCATCGCCATCGCCGATGCCGAGCGCAATGACGAGATCGGCGACATGGCCCGCTCGCTTGCCATTCTGCGCGATGCCTCGATCGCCAAGCAGCGCCTGGAAGCCGAAGCCGCAGAGACCCGCACGCTTAGCGAAGAAGAGCGTCAGCGCCGTGCGGCAGAGACCCAGGAGAACGAGCGTCAGATGCGCTTTGCCGTCACCGAACTCGGCACGGGCCTGCAGCGCCTGGCCGATGGCGACGTCACATTCCGCCTGACGACGCCGTTCATCGGCTCGCTCGATGCGCTGCGTGAAGACTTCAACAGTTCGATGACCACCCTGCAGCAGACCCTGCAATCGGTCGGCAACAACGCACTCGGCATCCAGGCCGGTTCCGCCGAAATCCGAACATCGGCGGACGACCTTGCCCGCCGCACCGAACAGCAAGCCGCCTCCGTCGAGGAAACAGCCGCAGCGCTTGATGAGATCACCGCATCGGTGCGCGATTCGACAGTGCGTGCCGAAGAGGCGGGCCAGCTGGTCGCCAAGGCAAAATCCGGCGCTCAGACATCGAGCGCGGTCGTCAAGAGCGCCATTGACGCCGTCGGCCAGATCGAAACGTCGTCGCAGGAAATCTCCAGCATCATCGGCGTCATCGACGAAATCGCCTTCCAGACCAACCTTCTCGCGCTGAACGCCGGTGTCGAAGCTGCGCGTGCCGGCGACGCGGGCAAGGGCTTTGCGGTCGTTGCCCAGGAAGTGCGTGAACTCGCCCAGCGCTCGGCCAATGCCGCGAAGGAAATCAAGGCGTTGATCTCGAAGTCCGGCCAGCAGGTCAAGACCGGCGTCGAGCTGGTCGGCCAGGCGGGTAAGGCACTGGAAGTGATTGTCCACGAAGTCGACGAGATCAACCTGCGCGTCTCCTCGATCGTCGAGGCTGCCCGCGAGCAGTCGATCGGCCTCAACGACATCAACCGCGCCGTCAACGTCATGGATCAGGGTACGCAGCAGAATGCGGCCATGGTCGAGGAATCGACCGCTGCCAGCCACACGCTTGCCGCCGAAGCTTCGGCGCTGACGACGCTTCTGTCGAACTTCCAGCTGGGCGACACGTCGCAGGCGATGCACCGCGCACCGGCCGATATCGGCCAGCACCGCGCGCCCGCTGCTCCCGTCCGCAATTCCCTGCCGTCGAAGCCGGGCATCCGGCCGGCCTCGGTGACAACACCGGCGGTGCAGTCACCGGCCCGCTCGCTCGGCCAGAAGCTTGCCGGCGCGTTTCAGGGACATGGCGGTGCCGCGGCTGCCGCCGCTCCGGCCAATGATGGCTGGGACGAATTCTGAGTGAGGGCAGGGCGCCGCTATCCGGCGCCCTGTTGCAAAATCCGGCAATGCTGGAAGCGGCGCAACGCATCTGCACAATAAGTAAGCGCGCTTGATGCTGTGTTGCGAAAGAGCAGAGCCGGAAACCGGTATTTTCCGGCACTTTCTCAAACTGGCACGGTTCCTGCTTTGTAAAAGGCATGTCCAGAGGGGACTGTAATAAAGACTGCGCCCAAGAAGGTCGCGACAGGCAAGGCCGCTTTCAGCCAAAGGTGATCCCGGATGTACGGACACCGCTCGGCAGAGAGCGGCCTTTTCTTTTGTTCCGGTTTTTCTGAGCCGCCACATTGGCGAAACACTCCGGCTCGATTATCTATTACCAAGTGGCGACGACGGGGTCTCCGTCGTCGCCACTTGGGATGAACACCAGAATACAACGAATGGCAGAGACAGCAGGGCGAACCAGCCGCGCTGGCGGCAGGAGTGAATGACATGACCGACGTGACCAAGGAACAGGTTCTCGACAAGCTCAGGGGCGTTCGCGGACCGGATATGGACGGCAATATCGTCGATATGGGTCTTGTCTCGGATGTCTTCATTTCCGATTCCAAGGTGTATTTTTCGATCACAGTACCGGCTGAGCGCGCCCGCGAACTTGATCCGCTGCGGGCCGCCGCCGAGCGGGTGGTCAAGGACATTCCGGGCGTCAAGGGCGCCATGGTGGCGCTGACTGCCGACAAGAAAGGCGCCTCGTCTACAGCGCCGGTTCAACGTCCCGCCGCCGCGCCTTCCCAGGCTGGCCATTCACATGCCGGGCATTCCCATGCGGGCCACAGCCACGCGCCGGCCGCTGCCGCACCGCGAATGCCGACCGCTGCGGCGAAGGCCGGCATTCCGGGTGTCGGCGCGATCATTGCGGTTGCCTCCGGCAAGGGCGGCGTCGGCAAGTCGACCACCTCTGTCAACCTTGCCCTGGCGCTGAAGGCCAATGGTCTGCGCGTCGGCATTCTCGATGCGGATATCTACGGGCCCTCGATGCCGCGGCTCATGAAGATTTCCGGGCGGCCGCAACAAATCGAGGGCCGGATGATCCGGCCGATGGAAAATTATGGCCTGAAGGTCATGTCGATGGGTTTCCTCGTCGATGAAGAAGTGGCGATGATCTGGCGCGGCCCGATGATCCAGTCGGCGCTTCTGCAGATGCTGCGTGAAGTCGCCTGGGGCGATCTCGACGTGCTGGTGGTCGATATGCCGCCGGGTACGGGCGATGCCCAGCTGACCATGGCGCAGCAGGTGCCGCTGGCCGGTGCCGTCATCGTGTCAACGCCGCAGGACCTCGCATTGATCGATGCCCGCAAGGGGTTGGCGATGTTCCGCAAGGTCGAGGTGCCGGTGCTCGGTATCGTCGAGAACATGAGCTATTTCATCGCGCCTGATACCGGCAAGCGCTACGACATCTTTGGCCACGGCGGCGCCCGCAAGGAGGCCGAGCGGATCGGCGTGCCGTTCCTCGGCGAAGTGCCGTTGACCATGGGCATCCGCGAGACGTCCGATGCGGGAACGCCTGTCGTCGCGTCGGAACCTGATAGCGAGATCACCCGCGTCTATCGCGAAATCGCCAAAAAGGTCTGGGAGCAGGTCGGCACCCATCAGGGCGACAAGGCCAGGAGCATGCCGAACATCGTGTTCGAGTAAGCGTTTGCACCCGTGAACCGGCGTACAGCAATCGCCGCGCGGTTGTCACAAATCGCGCGGGACACAGGCTGGTAGTTGACATTTTGTCATCCAGCGTCGTTAAGTCTTTAGGCCACATTGTGGCGCTTTGCCACTTTCTGCATTGATTTTGAGCGTGCCTTGTTCCATATGCCTCCCCGCATCCGCAAGGCTGCACCAGCGGTGCTGCCCTCCGTCGGGCTCCGCATGACTGTGATGACCGTTTGAGGGTTTGTCGTTAACGACGAGAGTTTCCATATGGATCTGCCGCGCGCAGCTTTGATGTCATACGGCCGGTTGGTTCCGGTTCGCCATAGTCTGGCTCCAGTTATCGTCTGTCGCTACAATGGCGCGATGGTAATTCGTGCCTGCATCGCGGGCGCGCGCCCAGGGTCCGCAGCATGATCACTGCCTATCGTGACAATGGTGAGGCCGTGGTTATCAGCGCGGTCGATCCCTCCGTATCCCTGCCGTCCGATGTCGTGTGGATCGATATGCTGCGTCCGGACAAGGCTGAAGACCATCTGGTCGAAGGTTTTCTCGGTATCGACGTGCCGACCCGCGACGACCTGAAGGATATCGAACCGTCCAGCCGGCTCTACACCGCCAAGGACGCCGTGTTCATGACGGCGTCGCTGGTCTGCAAGGCCGAGAGTGGACATCCGGAGCTGGCCGATATCGCCTTCGTTCTGACCAAGGGCTTGTTGATCACCGTCCGTTACGACGAGCCCAAGGCTTTCGATCTGTTCACGGCCGCGATGCATCGTATTCCCGGCGGATGTGCGACTGGAACTGTTCTGGCGACGCGGTTGTTCGAAACCATCGTCGATCGCACTGCCGAGATTCTCGAGATTGCCGTTGCCCGGATCGACGCCCTGTCGCTGCAGGTTTTCGGTGACCGCCCCGTCGGCAAACGCCGTCCGCCGCATTATCTTGAAGCCAAGCTGATGGATGTGGCCTCGCACCACCGGCTGGTGGCCAAGACCCGCGACAGCCTTGCCTCGCTCTCCCGCGTCCTGACATTTCTCTATACCGTGCCGTCGGTGCAGGAAAACCGCGAGACCAAGGAACTCTGCCGGACGATTTCGCGTGATATCCAGTCTCTGTCGGAACATGCCTCGTTCATTTCCGGAAACATCACTTTCCTGCTTGATGCCTCGCTCGGACTGATCAATGTCGAGCAGAATGCCATCATCAAGATTTTTTCAATCGCGGCCGTGGTGTTTCTTCCGCCGACCCTGGTCGCCTCGCTTTACGGCATGAATTTCGATTTCATGCCTGAACTGAAATGGGCATTTGGTTATCCCATGGCCGTGATCGGCATGGTGATTTCGGCCATCGTCCCCTATTACTTCTTTCGCTGGAAAGGCTGGCTCTAGGAGCCCGAAATATTCAGATGTCCCATTCTGCAGCCCCCCCTGAGACACGCGACAAGGAAATCAAGAAGCTTCTGGCTTTGTCCCTTGGCTCGATCGGCGTCGTCTATGGCGATATCGGCACCAGCCCGCTTTACGCATTCCGCGAAGCCCTGCGCCCGGTTGCCGCAGACGGCGTGACGCGTCTGGAAATCGTCGGGTTGATCTCGCTGATGATCTGGACGCTGACGATCATCGTCACGCTGAAATACGTGCTTTTCCTACTGCGGGCCGACAATAACGGCGAAGGCGGCACGCTGTCGCTTCTGGCGCTGTTGATGAAATATTCCAGCAAGCGCGCCAACCGGCTGTTTTTTCTTGGCATTGCCGGTGCTGCCCTGTTCATCGGCGATGCGATCATCGCGCCGGCCCTGTCGGTTCTGTCCGCCGTCGAAGGCTTGAAACTCGTCACCCCGACGCTGTCGCCTTATGTGGTGCCGATCTCGGTGGTTATCCTACTGTTGCTTTTCGCCGTACAATCGCGCGGCACGGCAGCGGTGTCGAAATTCTTCGGCCCGATCATGGCTCTGTGGTTCATCGTCCTGGCGGTTGCCGGCATCAGCCATATCACCGATGATTATGGCATTCTGGCCGCGTTCAATCCTTATTACGCCGTTCATTTCCTGTTTCATGCCGGTTACGTCGGCATTGTCGTTCTCGGCGCGGTCTTTCTGACGGTCACCGGTGCCGAGGCGCTTTACGCCGATCTTGGCCATTTCGGCCGCAAGCCTATCCAGTGGGCGTGGATTGGTCTGGTCTTTCCGGCTTTGGCGCTGAACTATCTGGGGCAGGGTGCTCTGGTTCTGAAGAACCCGGAAGCGATGTCCGACCCGTTCTACCTGATGTTCCCGGAATGGGCGTTGTTGCCGGTCGTCATCCTCGCCACCTGCGCCACGATTATTGCGGCCCAGGCCGTCATCACCGGGGCATTCTCGCTGACGCGCCAGGCGATCCATCTCGGCTTCCTGCCGCGCATGGCGATCTTCCATACATCCGAAACCCAGACCGGCCAGATCTATCTGCCTAACGTCAACATGCTTTTGATGTTCGGCGTCATGCTGCTGGTCTTCGTCTTCGGTTCGTCCGAATCGCTGGCGACCGCCTACGGCATCTCCGTTACCGGCGCGATGGTGGTCGATACGTTCCTCGCCTATGAGTTCGTGCGAGTGCGCTGGCGGTGGCCGCTCTATCTGGCGATCGCCACGCTTCTGCCGCTTCTCGCCCTCGAAATGATCTTCTTCGGTGCCAACATGCTGAAGATCCATGACGGTGGTTATGTGCCGGTGCTGATTGCGGCTGCGATCATCGTCATCATGTGGACATGGCGGCGCGGCACCAAGATCCTGCACGACAAGACGCGGCACACCGATATCCCGCTTGCCTCCTTCGTCAAGTCGATCGAGCGCAAGAGTGAGCATGCGCCAGTTTCGGTGCCGGGAACGGCGATCTTCCTCACCAGCGATCCGGAATCGACGCCGGCGGCGCTTTTGCACAACATCAAGCATAATCATGTGCTGCATTCGCAGAACTTCATCCTGACAATCCGCACGTTGAACACGCCGGTGGTGCCAAAGGACCAGCGCGTGACGGCCAGTAGCCTGTCGGAACGCTTCAGCCTTTTGGAAATGCGCTTCGGCTACATGGAGACCCAGAACGTCTCGCAGGCGCTTGGCCTGTTCCGCAAGACCGGCCTGAAGTTCGATATCATGTCGACCTCGTTCTATCTGGGACGGCGCAAGCTGGTTCCGGATGCGCAATCGGGCATGCCGCACTGGCAGGACAGGCTGTTCATCGGCCTTGCCAATGCCGCCATCGACCCGTCCGACTATTTCCGCCTACCGACCAACCGCGTGGTGGAACTGGGCTCGCACGTCATCATCTGACGAAGCTGTTTTCTCAAAAAAAGCCTCCCGCACCTCATGGCCGGGAGGCTTTTTGCGTTCAGGCCCCTTGTTACCGGCCAATGTCATTAACCAACCATCAAGGTTAATGCTTCATTGTCACGGCAGTTGAGGCGGTCAATGCGCATTGCGCGCCGCCTGTCCGATTCACTTCCGCGGGGAAATGCGTTCCGGATGGTTTTTCCGGATGGAGACCCGTGTCTGCCAGTGCGTGGAGTCCGGTTGGTGCGTAAGAGTTCAGTGTTGCATCTCAAGTCGCGTTTGTCGTCCACCCGCTGGGCTGCCCCCCTGATGCTTGGCATCGGCCTTTTCGCCGGGTTTCCCTCGGTGACCGCCCATTCCGATCTGGCAACATTCCTCTCCGGTATCAACCGCGGCGGCGAACGCTGGCGCATGCACATGACCCGTTCCCCGGCAGGTTCGCTGCACCAGGTTGAAATGGTCTTCAACGATCCCGTCGTCACCGGCGCGCTCGGCGACGGGGCAGGGATCGATTTGCCCGGCGGCGGCAAGGTCTCCCTGACGGCCGAACAGAAGCTGGCCGATCCGCGCACGGACGAAGACAGGGTCAACCGCAAGGACAAGAAGGGCCGCATCATCGCCGTGGTGCCGGTGACGCCGCCCAAGGATTTTACCGCAGGCTCGATCCTGCAACGCACCAGTTCCTTGACCGATCCGCTGTTCGATACCGAGGAGCGGATGATCTTTTCCAAGCCGGATATTAAGGGCAAAGAAATCAAGATCGCCACGGCCTTCTACAAGAAGAAGGCCCCGAAGGCCGATCCCGGCATGTCGCCGATGCTGGCAAGCCTGGTGACCAACCCGTCCGCCGATGTTCTTGCCACGGCCTATGCACCGGCCGAGCCGGATTATGCCCGCCAATCGCCTTTCGATTCGATCCTGCGGGAAAACAAGTCTGCCGGCCGCTTCATTCCCGATATTGCGCCAGAAGACCACGCCTGGGCCGCCAATCCGCTGCCCGCCACGGTCTTTTCCGAAGCCGAACAGAAATGCCTGACATCGGGTATCTATTTCGAATCGCGCGGTGAAACGTTGAAGGGGCAGGCAGCCGTCGCCCAGGTCATTCTCAACCGCGTCCGCAATCCTGCCTATCCGTCGACGGTCTGCGGTGTCGTCTATCAGAACAAGGGTTGGTACAACCGCTGCCAGTTCTCGTTTGCCTGCGACCGTATTCCCGACATCGTCTGGTCGCGCTCTGCCTGGGCGACGGCCAAGGAAATTGCCTTGGCGGTTACGGCCGGCAAGATCTGGTTTCCCGAAGTTGGTTCTGCGACGCATTATCACGCGACATATGTGAAGCCTGACTGGGGGCCGACCATGAAGCGGGTCTCCAAGATCGGCAAGCATATCTTCTACCGCACCTATGGCGGCGGATGGAGCTGATCGCCTGCCAAGCGGTAGCAGCCGGGCGGACTCATTCCCGCGATCACCGGGCAAAGCCCAGGGGTGATTCCCTCGGAATCCGGCAAAGCGTTCGCTTTTATACGTTAAGATACTGTTTTAATTGATTAATATTGTGGCCCAACAAGGCCCGTGGGTGCCTTGACTATGTAGGTCCCTAAAACTATGTTGCGGCCGACTTCAGAACGGGCCGAGCGGGTGGCTTCAAATCCGGCCTTTGTGTGACCAAGCTCATGGTTTATCACCATGACGGGCGGCAAAAGGGAGGATGCCACATGACGGATAACCGGAAAGAGGGTCTGGAAGACCGGCTGAAACGCCTTGGGTCCGAGCTGTCTGAAAAGCGCAAGGAAGATCCGAAATACGCTGCGGATGAAGCGCGCGCTGCGCAGAACCGCAAGGGCTATCAGGTCGCAATCAAGCTTTCGAGCGAATTTGTGGCGGCGATCATTGTTGGTGCACTTCTGGGCTATCTTTTGGACCATTTTGCGGGTACAGGGCCGTGGGGGATGATTGTGCTTCTCCTGCTTGGGTTTTGTGCCGGTGTGCTGAACGTCCTGCGTTCGGCGGGCATGGTGGCAGCGCCTCATCCGGCAGATCAGCTGGGCAAGGGCATCAAGAACAAGAGTGACGACGCGTAAACACGCTGTTGTCGCAGGTTGAAATATCCGCCCCTTGGCGGTGCGTAACGAGAGAGAGCGGCTGTGGCAGGCGATAAGGTAGATCCGGTACACCAGTTTGTGGTCAACAAGATCGTTCCGATCGAAATTGGCGGTATTGATTTCTCTTTCACCAATGCATCGCTGTTCATGGTGGCAACGCTCGCGGTTGCGACCTGCTTCCTCTACTTCACGACGTCGACGCGCAGCCTGGTTCCGGGCCGCATGCAGTCCGTCTCCGAGATTTCCTATGAATTCATCGCCTCGATGCTGCGCGAAGGCGCTGGCTCGCACGGCATGAAATTCTTCCCGATGGTGTTCTCGCTGTTCATGTTCATCCTGACAGCAAACATGCTCGGCATGGTTCCTTACTTCTTCACCGTCACCAGCCAGATCATCGTGACCTTTGCGCTTGCGCTCTTCGTCATCGGTACTGTGGTGTTCTACGGTTTCTATAAGCACGGCCTTGGCTTCCTCAATGTGTTCGTGCCCTCTGGCGTACCCGGTATCCTTCTGCCTTTGGTTATTGCAATCGAAGTGATCTCCTTCCTGTCCCGTCCGATCAGCCTTTCGGTTCGTCTCTTCGCGAACATGCTGGCCGGCCACATCACGCTGAAAGTGTTCGCAGGCTTCGTTGCCTCGCTCGGAACCCTCGGCGCGCTGGGTATCGGTGGTGCGATCCTTCCGCTCATCATGACCGTTGCCCTCACGGGTCTCGAATTCCTCGTATCCTTCCTCCAGGCCTATGTCTTTGCGGTGCTGACTTGCATGTACCTCAACGACGCAGTGCATCCGGGTGGCCACTAAGGAATAAAGTCGTGGGGCTTTCCTGCTCCGGATCGTTCTTCGGTCCTGATCGGTGAAAGTACCAAAGTTAGCCGCAACAACCATTTCAAGGAGAAAATCATGGACGCGGAAGCAGCAAAGTACATCGGCGCAGGTCTCGCTTGCCTCGGTATGGCCGGCACGGCTCTCGGCCTCGGCAACATTTTCGGTAGCTACCTGTCGGGCGCCCTGCGCAACCCGTCGGCAGCAGACAGCCAGTTCGGCCGTCTCGTATTCGGCTTCGCCGTTACGGAAGCTCTGGGCATCTTCTCGCTGCTCGTAGCTCTGCTTCTCCTTTTCGCGGTCTAAGACCTGCTTGAAGGCAGGGCCGCGGTTTCGGTCGCGGCCCGCATCTTTTCTGAATGCACCTGGAGGTGAGCATGTTTGTGACCGCGGCATACGCCCAGTCAACCACCACCGAAGGCGCAGAGACCCACGACGCCGCTGCCGGCGAGGTCCACACCGAAACCGGTGTAGCCCAAGAAGGCGGACATGGCTCGGGAGTGTTCCCGCCCTTCGATTCTTCGACATTTGCATCGCAGCTGCTCTGGCTGGCGATTACCTTCGGTCTTTTCTACCTTCTGATGTCGAAGGTCGTCATGCCGCGCATCGGTGGTATCCTCGAAACGCGTAACGATACGATCGCTCGCGACCTCGATGATGCATCCCGTTCGAAGGCAGAGGCGGACGCCGCCATTGCTGCCTACGAGCAGGAACTGGCTGCTGCCAAGGCCAAGGGCAACGCGATCGCCTCCGAGGCACGCGAAGCTGCAAAAACAAAGGCTGCTGCCGATCGCACCGCGGTTGAAGCCAGCCTGAACAACAAGATTTCCGCTGCGGAAGCCCGCATCGCCGATATCAAGACGAAGGCACTTGCCGACGTCGGCGCAATCGCTGAAGAAACTGCGGCAGCCGTTGTCGAGCAGTTGATCGGCGGCAAGGCATCGAAGGCCGAGATCGCTTCCGCGGTCAAGGCAACGGCGAAGTAAGGAGAGCATCATGGATTTGACCTCACTGGCCACATTCTGGGCCACCGTCGGCTTGGTGCTTTTCCTCGCTCTCGTCGTCTACCTCAAGGTTCCGGGCATGCTGGCCAAGTCGCTCGACGAGCGCGCTGGCCGCATCACCAACGAACTGGCGGAAGCCAAGCGCCTGCGCGCCGAAGCTCAGGCTCTCCTGGTCGAATACCAGAAGAAGCGCAAGGAAGCTGAAGCCGAAGCCGCCAACATCGTTGCTGCTGCTGAGCGCGAAGCCGAAATGCTGACGGCCGAAGCCAAGCAGAAGACCGACGAATTCGTCGCTCGCCGCACGGCCCTGTCGGAACAGAAGATCAAGCAGGCCGAAACCGACGCAATCAACTCGGTTCGTGCCACTGCCGTCGACATCGCCATTGCTGCCGCCGAAAGCGTCATCACGGCAAAGTCGGATGCTGCAACGCAGGCAGCCCTGTTCGCCAAGGCGATCAGCGACGTCAAGACCCGTTTGAACTGATCATCTGCACCCGCAAGATTTGAAAAAGGCTGGCTCGCGCCGGCCTTTTTTGTGTCTGTTGATGGGGTCGTCCGCGGATGGGTGATACGGATAAGCGATCCGGCAGGCATCCCGCCGCCAGCTAAGTTTCTTCGGGGCGGATGCCTATCGTTCAAAAGTGAAGCGTTGCAGGATAAGCGGCTTAGTTATCCATGCTCGCAGTCGGTGCCATCGTCAGGCAGGCCTGCGCGAACTCCTGCATCGTCTCAGGACTGTTGTCCCCAGCCAGGACGGCGTCAGTAGCCATATTGCCTGCATCATCCGGCGTCGCGTCATCATAGACGAATGACTGGATGTAATAGGCAAGCCCGCCCTTCCAGACCTTGCGGCCGTCGATATCCTTGCAGCTATAGGCGGTCTGCAGATCCAATTGAAGGGCGTCCGCGGTTGGTTCCGGCGTTGCTGGAATGCTGGCCGCTGCTGTTGCAGCGATAAAAATCAGTCCAAAAAACACGGTTCGAACCTTTCACAGGAATCGCGGGTAGATGTTGTTCTTGATTCTATAACCCGTCCGCCCGGCTGTTTGTTACCCGCGGCACGCCGCACACAAGAAAAACCGCGGCTGTGTCTTTTTATGTCAATGACCGGTGTATTAAACGCTGGATGCACGGTGTTGTTCCAAGCCGGTGCAATCACGTTTTCAGGTAGGCAACTCTCCATCCACTATTTCAGCGCCGTCTTGCCGCAATGGCCTGAAACTCTTCCGATGGAGCGGGCAGGGGCCATGATCGCCGATGGCATTGCGGTGGCGCTGCGTGGCGTAACCGGCATGAGTAGCAAAACCGTAGGCCGGGAAAACCAGGTCGGCACGGGTCATCATGCGGTCGCGCGCTACCTTGGCAATGATCGATGCGGCAGCGATGGACAATGATCGGGCATCGCCCTTGACGACAGCCTTGCCCATGCAAGCAAGGCCGGGTGGTATGTCGCGGCCGTCGGCCAGCACCAGCGCCGGTGCCTGTGACAGGCCCGCTACAGCCCGGCGCATCGCGTCGAGGCTTGCCTTGCGGATATCCGTGTCGTCAATCCTGCCTGCTCCGGACGAAGCGATGGAGACGATGGAGGAGCACAGGATGATATCGAACAGTTCCTCGCGGCGGGCGATCGACAGCTGCTTGCTGTCGTTCAGCCCATCGGGAATATTATCCGGATCGAGGATGACGGCGGCGGCAACGACCGGGCCTGCCAACGGGCCGCGACCGGCTTCATCGGTTCCTGCAACCGGCCAGAGCCCATCGCGGCGTCCAGCCAGCTCGAAGCTGAAATCGGGGCCTTCAATGGTGTCGAAAAGAAAGGGGGAATCGGGCGGTGTGCGTCGTGACATGCGGCGAAACTCGCACACAAGCCCGATTCCCTGCAAGTCCTTCGGCAATGAGGCGGTTGCCGGAGGATGACCGAGCCTGCCCCGGGGCAAGAAGCAGCATCGGTATTCGATCTTCGGGATTGCGCCCGGATCAATCCTGTTGCCCGTCAGAGAAGTGACAGTTGAACACCGGTCCCCAACGGCGGCACAAACAGATCGCAGTTCAGCGGGCGCCGGGTGACATTCAG
Organism: Hyphomicrobiales bacterium; assembly: GCA_900472175.1. Taxonomy (GTDB): domain Bacteria; phylum Pseudomonadota; class Alphaproteobacteria; order Rhizobiales; family Rhizobiaceae; genus Pararhizobium. The sequence continues at coordinate 231,759 of UCHD01000001.1, forward strand.
TTCCAGCCGCTTGGCGGCCAGCTCGAAACGGCGGCCGATCTGCCAGGCATAGGGCCCAGCCCCCTTCATGCGCTTGCCGAATTCTGCATCATAATCCTTGCCGCCGCGCATCGAGCGGACCAGCGACATGACGTGGCGGTAGCGATCGGGATAATTTCGCAGCAGCCAGTCGCGAAACAGCGGGCTGACTTCGATCGGCAGCCGCAACAGCACGTAGCTCGCACTCGTTGCTCCAGCGGTCTTGCCCGCATCCAGCACCCGTTCGATCTCATGATCGTTGAGGGCGGGAATGACCGGCGCCATCATCACCGTCGAAGGAATGCCTGCCTCGGACAGCGCCTTGATGGCTTCCAGCCGCTTGGATGGCGTCGAGGCCCGCGGCTCCATCTGGCGGGCAAGCTTGCGGTCGAGCGTCGTCACCGACAGACCGACTTTCGCCAGGCCTTTCTCGGCCATCGGGGCTAGGATATCGATGTCACGCATCACCATCGCCGATTTGGTGACGATCATCACCGGATGATCAGCGGCTTTCAAAACTTCGAGAATCTGGCGCATGATCCGCCATTCCTTCTCGACCGGCTGGTAGGGATCGGTATTCGTGCCGATGGCGATCGGACGGACCTTGTAGCCGGGCTTGGCCAGTTCCCGCTCCAGCAGCTTTGCAGCGTCCGGCTTGGCAAACAGCTTTGCCTCGAAATCAAGCCCCGGTGACAGGCCCATATAGGCGTGGGTCGGGCGGGCGAAGCAATAGATGCAGCCATGCTCGCATCCCCGATAGGGGTTGACGGAGCGGTCGAAAGGAATGTCGGGTGAATCGTTGCGGCTGATGATCGAGCGGGGTTTTTCGACCTGAACTTCGGTCTTGAAGACCGGCAGATCCTCCAGTGAATCCCAGCCGTCGTCCTCGAGCTGCCGCGACACCGGTTCGAACCGGCCGGACGAATTGATCGCCGCGCCACGTCCACGCCGCCGGTCGATCTCGATGCGCAGCCCGGAGCTGGCAATCATCGCTTCGGCCATATCTGCCGTATTGGCAGGCGCCAAAGCACCCTGCCTGATCTGAGACAGCTCGTTCATGGGTTTCTCCGGGAGACAGTCGGTACAGACTCTCCGATATCCTCTGATTATTTTCCTATCGCGAAAATGAGAACAATGCAAGAACAAAAAACAGGACTAATGCCACGCATTCATCATGAATGAAAAGTTACTCGCCGGCGGGCGATGGGCTTGTGGAAAATCTGTGTGCGATGCGGTATGGACGGCGATGCTGACGATCATCACCGAAACCCGCGATAATGAGGCCGAACTTGCGCAGACGCTGTCGGCGCTGGTGGCGGGTGCCGTGGAAGGCCTGGTGAGCGATGTCATCATTCTGGATCATGGCTCGCAGGACGGCTCGAGCCGCGTGGCCGATGCGGCCGGCGCCCGTTTCTGCAGCAGTTGGGACATGGCCGATATCGTCCGCTCGGCGCGTGGCAACTGGCTGCTTTTGCTTGAAGCGGGTGCGCGGCCGGCGGGGCGCTGGATCGATGATGTGGCGGAATATATGTCGCTGAACAAGATGCCGGCGCGTTTTTCACCGTCGCGGCAGTATCGCCGTCCTTTCCTGCAACGCATCGTCACGCGTCCGGCACCGCTGGAACTGGGATTGCTGCTATCGAAACAGCAGGCTGCTGCGATCGCCAATACCTCCATGCAGCTTGGCGATTTCGCCAATGGCCGGGCGGTGCGCAAGCTTGGCAGCGAGCTGGTGCCTGCATGGGTGGCTATCGCCAATCGCCCGGGTGTGGAAAGCCTGTAGGCGCGGCCCACCGCAAAAAGAGCAGGCCCTTTCGGACCTGCCCTGCCGTCATGAAAAAATGAACCGTTAAAATGGCTTGCCGCGTCAAACCCAGCCGCCGCGTCGTATCGCTTTGCGGGACGGTTTTCGAAACGTGAAATCCGCCGCCTTCATGCTGTCTGCCGGGATATGGATGGGGAGGGGGGTCGCATCACCGGTGGGTGAGCCTGCCATTCTGTCCTCCTCATTCCGTCTCCCGATGAGGACAGTTCTACGATGCTGCATCGTGGCGCGCTGTTACGGATGGAACAGGAAGGATTGGGCCGTCTGAAAAGTGGCGGTCAGCCGCGTTTCAGGTGCTCGTCCAGCCGGGGCATGATCTCGACGAAGTTGCAGGGCATGTGCCGGTAGTCGAGCTGCTGCTTGAGGATGCCGTCCCAGGCGTCCTTGCAGGCGCCGGGCGAGCCCGGCAGCACGAAGATGAAGGTGGCATTGGCAACGCCGCCGGTGGCGCGTGACTGGATCGTCGAGGTGCCGATCTTGTCATAGGAAATCCGGTGGAAGACTTCGGAAAAGCCGTCCATGCGCTTTTCGAACAATGGCTCCAGCGCCTCCGGTGTTACGTCGCGTCCGGTAAAACCGGTACCCCCGGTGGTGATCACCACGTCGATCGTGTCGGTCAGCGTCCAGGCCTTTACCTGCGCCGCAATTCTCTGCTTGTCGTCCGGGACGATGGCGCGGGCTTCGAGCCGGTGCCCCGCATCGGTGATGCGGGCGGCCAGTGTGTCGCCGGAACGGTCGTCGGCCAGCGTACGGGTATCGGAGACGGTGAGGACCGCGATCCCGACCGGAACGAAAGGTCTTGGTGCCCTAGCCTCGGTCATTGCGCTCGTCCTCTCCACGGATGCTGTTGCAGGCCAGAACGTACCAGTTCGGATTGCGGGTGGAAAGAACGGCTGCCGCCTCGTCGCGGGCTGCGGTGCTTTCATAGAGGCCAAAGCACGAGGCTCCCGAGCCGGACATCCGCACAAGGGAGGCACCTGTCTGCGCCAACGCCCCGGAGACTGCGGTGATCTCCGGCTCCAGATCGCGCGCAGGCGGTTCCAGATCGTTGCGCAGGCCTTTCAGCACGTCGATCCAGCCGTCACGCGACAGCCTGCCGGGAGGCATCAAAAGCGGCGGCTTGGTCTTGTCCTTCAAGAGCTTGAAAATCACCGGCGTCGAGACCGCCTTCAGCGGGTTGACGATCAGCATCGGAAAGGCCGGAAATTCGGCTATCGCATCGATGTCTTCCCCGATGCCGCGCGCGACCAGCGGCCGGCCGTGAAGGCACATCGGCACATCAGCGCCAAGCTTTAGCGCGATCTGCTGCAAACTATCGGGGTCGATGGAAACATTCCAAAGCTCCAGCAATCCGAGAAGTGTCGCCGCCGCATCCGCCGAACCGCCGCCAATGCCGGAAGCGACAGGCAGGTTCTTTTCGAGATGCAGATGAACCGGGTCGGCCTTGATGCCGTTTTCACGCAGATGGGCGCGCAGCAGGTCACGCGCCTTCACCACCAGATTTCCCGCCGCCTCGCCGGTCAGCGGCAGATCGGTGGAAAAGCGGCCGGAGATGGTGAAACGGTCTTCATCGGAGAGAGAAAAGCCGATGCGGTCTCCCGCATCGGCAAAGGTCACGAGGCTTTCCAGCAGATGATAACCGTCGGCCCGCTGGCCGACGACATGCAGGGCCAGATTGATTTTCGCCAGCGCTGTCCGCATCAGCGAAAATCCTAAATTGCCATCCTCATTTGCCATTGGCAGGCAAGATCAGGATTTCTTGCCGGCGGTAACGTCCGGCTCGACCTTCTTCGGCTGGGTATCACCCGCTTCCGCGGCGGCCGGGACCTTGACCTCAAGCGGCGGCAGGCCGTTCTCGATCTTCGCCTTGATCTTCGGGATTTCCGCTTCCTCGGGCTTCAGCGCCAGGGCCTGGTTCCACTGGAACACGGCTTCGAGCTTGCGGCCGACGCGCCAATAGGCATCGCCCAGATGGTCGTTGATGGTCGCATCACCCGCCATCAGCTCGACCGCGCGCTCCAGCTCGACCGCAGCGTCGTCAAAACGGCCCATCCGGAAATAGGCCCAGCCGAGCGAATCGACGATGTAGCCGTCATCCGGCTTCAGGTCGACCGCCTTGCGGATCATGCCGAGGCCTTCTTCGAGGTTGATATTCATGTCGACCCAGGAATAGCCGAGATAGTTCAGCACCTGCGGCTGATCGGGGTTGAGGTCGAGTGCCTTCTTGAAGCTCGGCTCGGCCTTGGCCCACATCTTCTGGCGCTCATAGGCAATGCCGCGCTGGAAGAAGATCGTCCAGTCGCTGCGCTGCGGCACCGGGCCGATCGCCTCGACGGCGCGGTCATAAACCAGGCCCATTTCCTTATAATCCTTGGCGTCCGACAGCACGCTGCCATAGGCGAGGTAGCTGCGCACGTCCTTCGGGTCGAGGTCGATCAGTTCCTTCAGATGCTGCTTGGCTTCATCGACCTTGCCGATCGAGGCAAGGCTGAGACCCAGCTGCATTTCCGACAGGCGCCGCATCGGCGAATTTTCCGGCACGCTCTTGTAGAGCGCAATGGCGCGCTCGGGCTTTTTCAGGTTTTCCGCGATGCCGCCAAGCATGACGAGGATATCGGCGCTTTCCGGATCGAGCGCCCGCGCTGTCTGCAGATAGAGCGAGACGATGTCTTCGGCGCCGTCACGGTTCAGGGCGGCACCGATCGAAAACAGCACGGAGGCGGCACCCTGCGTGGCGCTGCGGACTTGCTGCTCCTGCGGCTTGCCTTCTTCAATGCTGGTGCGCAGCGCCTTCAGCGGCGCATAATTGCTGATGAAGCCTTCGCCGACAGAAACCGCATCAAGCGCCTTCTGCTTGTTGCCGTCGCGGGCCTCAAGCTTTGCCAGCGCAACGACGGCACGCATGAACGTGTCGGGGGCAGCAGCGCCGCCTTCGCGGTCGAGAACGGCATCGTTCAGCTTGGAGCGGGCCGTCGACTTGTCGCCGGCGGCCAGCGCAATGGCGCCTTGGTTATAGGACTTGAAGATGCGGAACCATTCCGGCCCTTCCATCGCCTGGATCTCGGCGATCGCGTCCTTCGGCTTGCCTTCGCCGGCCTTCGCCCAGCCCAGCAGCAGCCCGTTCATCAGCCGGTCGAGATCGTTCGGGCCTTGGTAATTGAGGATTTTCTGCGCGTGGCGATATTCCCGCTTGCGGATGGCCTCGACGGCGCGGGTGATCGTGGTGATGCGCTCGACGGAACTGTCCGATTTCAGCTCTTCGGCAATCTTGGCGCCGCCGTCGAAATCGCCGTTCATAAGCGAGGTGATCATCAGGCGCTGCTTGACGTCGACATTGTCCGGCTCGAATTCGAGCGCCGTGCGATAGAGCTTGGTCGCGGTATCGAGATCATGATCGACATCGGCCGTGCGGGCAGCGAGAAACGCGCCCGAGAAACTGTTGACCGAGTTGAGATCGAATGGCTTGCTTTCTTCAACCGCAGGCTTTTCCTCGGCAAAGCTCGGGGCCGCGCCGGAAAACGACGCCAGGGCCAGGAAGGCTGCGCCGCTGAGCAGGCGAAGAAGGTGTTTTTGCCGCATGACAAGCCTTTCGTTACGGGCGGCCCCCTTGGCGCCGTCGCCGGATTCGCGTGGAATCAATTCCAAATCAATAACGCATAACCCGGCAAACCGGAATCGGTTTGAACGCAAGCCAAAACGCAATTCGACATACCGCCGTCAACTTCCGCTCACTCGATCGTGAGCATCAACAGGCAGCGGCCCGGAAGCATGGACGGACAGAATGGCTTTTTTGGCGCAGTGCGGCAAGAAATTCCTCAAGCCTGCACCTGATCCTTGCAATGGCCGGTCAGCTGACCCGGTCGATGCAGAAATCGATGACCTCGAGAAGCGCGTCCTTCCAGGGTGATTCCGGCAGCGGCGCCAGCGCATCGCGGGCAATCGTGCCGTAATGCTGGGCCCGGGCAATGGTGTCGGTCAGACCCCCGTAGCGGGTGATCAGGCCCAGCGCCTTTTCCAGGTTCTGGTCGTTGCTCTCGCCGCCTTCGATCGCCTGACGCCAGAAGCTGCGCTCCTCGGCCGTGCCGCGGCGATAGGACAGAATGACGGGCAGGGTGATCTTGCCCTCGCGGAAATCGTCGCCGGTATTCTTGCCGAGATCGGCGGCCTTGCCGCCATAGTCGAGCACGTCATCGACCAGCTGGAAGGCGAGGCCGAGATTCATGCCATAGGATTTCAGCGCGTTGCGGCTGGCCTTGTCGGTCTTGGCGACGATCGGGCCGACTTCCGACGCGGCTGCAAACAGGGCGGCCGTCTTGGCGCGGATGACGGACAAATAGTCGTCTTCCGTCGTCTCCATGTTCTTGGCGACAGACAGCTGCAGCACTTCGCCCTCAGCGATGACGGAGGCAGCTGTGGACAGCACATCGAGCGCATCCAGCGAGCCGACATCGACCATCATGCGGAATGCCTGGCCAAGCAGGAAATCGCCGACCAGCACGCTGGCCTGGTTGCCCCAGATCATCCGTGCGGTCGATTTGCCGCGTCGCAGATCGCTCTCATCGACCACGTCGTCATGCAGCAGGGTGGCCGTGTGCATGAACTCGACTGCGGTCGCAAGCTTGATATGCGCATCGCCGTTGAAGCCGAACATGGCGGCCGATGCCAGCGTCAGCATCGGACGCAGGCGCTTGCCACCGGAGGAGATCAGGTGGTTGGCGACCTCCGGGATCATCTGGACATCGGATCCCGCCTTGGACAGGATCAGCTGGTTGACGCGCTCCATGTCCGCCTTCGTCAGGTCGACGAGCGGCTTGACCGATGCCTGTTTGTTTTTGCTGTCTTCCAGCGGTATCACTACGCCCAACACAAGGGACTCCTGTTCAAATTCCAGTTCGGACAATAGAAAGGGGGGCTTGTGGCGGCAAGAGGCGAATTGTCCCGCTTGCTCAAATAAGGCAGGAAAACGACCCGGAATGAAGGAATTGATCCGTACCAACGACGCCGTCGTGCTCTCGTTCGCCGAAAGTCTGATGAAGGATGCCGGTATTGGCTGCTTCATTGCCGATCAGGGCATGAGCATTCTTGAAGGTTCTCTCGGCCTGTTGCCGCGCCGTTTTATGGTCGATGAGGACGACGAGCAGGAGGCACGGCAGGTTCTGATCGATGCCGGGCTTGAGGCGGAATTGCGCGACGCATGACGACTGCGGCCACCGAAACCATCGACAGCTTTCACCGTGGTCAATTTCAGGTGATCCAGCCGCTGGGGCAGGGACACCGGTCGGGCATGGACGCGATGCTGCTGGCGTCGCTGGTTGCTTCGGAAAAACCCTGCCGCGTCGCCGATCTCGGCGCCGGTGCGGGGGCTGCCGGCATGGCTGTTGCTTCGCGGCTCGAGAATGCTTCGATTGTTCTGGTCGAGCGATCGCCCTTGATGGCGGATTTTGCCAGCCGAAGCCTAGCACTTGCGGAGAATGCCCGCTTGGCCAGCCGGATATCCGTTCTCGAAGCCGACGTGTCGCTGACCGGCCGGGCAAGGGTTGCGGCCGGTCTCGCCGACTACAGTTTCGATCACGTCATCATGAACCCGCCCTTCAACGATGCCTCGGACCGCAAAACGCCGGATGCTTTGAAGGCCGAGGCGCATGCGATGACCGACGGCCTGTTCGACACCTGGATTCGCACGGCAGGCGCCATTGCAAGGCCGGGTGGGCAATTGTCGCTGATCGCGCGGCCCGAATCGATTGCCGAGATCATTTCGGCCTGCAGCGGCCGTTTTGGCGGTATGGAAATTACGCCCCTGCATCCGCGCGCTGGTGAAAATGCGGTGCGTATTCTTGTGACGGCGATCAAACAGAGCCGCGCGCGATTGACGCTGCGAGCGCCGCTGATCGTGCATGAGGCGGAGACGCACAGGTTCGCCACCGTTGTCGACGATATGAACAATGGCCGCACCGCCTATCACCGCAATCGATGATTTTCACGGCATTGCCATTGCGTTTGCCGCGCCAGTGCATACATGCCACCACGCATAATGATTGCCAATAGGTACAATGAATGCAGGGAGTTCAGATGGCCGGACTGTTCAGGAAGCTGTTGCCGAAGCGTTTTCGCAAGGACGGTATAACGATTCCGGTCGTCAGGCTGCACGGTGCGATCATGGCGGGCGGCAGCCAGTTTCGCCCGGCGCTCAATCTGGCGGCGGTCGCACCCGTGCTTGAAAAGGCCTTTTCGGTGAAGGGCGCGCCGGCCGTTGCCATCTCGGTCAACTCTCCCGGCGGCTCGCCCGTTCAATCACGGCTGATCTACCAGCGCATCCGCGATCTGGCCGAGGAGAAGAAGAAGCGCGTCATCATCTTCGTCGAGGATGTGGCGGCGTCCGGCGGCTACATGATCGCGCTTGCCGGCGACGAGATCATTGCCGACCCGACCTCGATCGTCGGTTCCATCGGCGTCGTGTCCGGCGGTTTCGGTTTTCCGGAACTGTTGAAGAAGATCGGTGTCGAGCGGCGTGTCTATACAGCCGGCTCCAACAAGGTGATGCTCGATCCTTTCCAGCCCGAAAAGGAACGGGATATCGAGTTCCTCAAGGGGCTGCAGCTGGAAATCCATGACATATTCATCGGCATGGTCAAGGCGCGGCGTGGCCATCTGCTCGCCGATACGCCCGACATCTTCTCCGGCCTGTTCTGGACCGGCAAGCGTGGCCAGGAGCTTGGCCTGGTCGATAGCCTCGGCGACATGCGCGGCGAGCTGAAAAAGCGGTTTGGCGACAAGATCCAGCTGCAACTGGTTTCTGCGTCGCGCGGTCTGTTCGGCCGCCGCCAGCCGGGTGCGTCGATGGCGGGCGGAATGGCGGAGCGGTTCGCCGTCTCAGCCGTATCCGGTCTTGCCGAGGTGGCCGAGGAAAGAGCATTATGGGGCCGCTTCGGCCTTTGATGGTCTGACGGAACGGGGGAGGGCGCATGCCGCAACTAATTCTACTGCTGCTGTTTGCAGCCATCGCCTGGTTTGGCTACCGCAAGTTCGTGGCCGACGCCGAAAAACTGAGCCGCCGCCAGCAGGAAGCCCGCCGCCGCGAGGAAACCGGTACGCAAGGCACGCTGGTCAAGGATCCAGTAACAGGCGAGTACCGGCTGAAGGAGCCGGAGTGATGGCCTCAATTTATTGAGCGTTCATCCCGTCTATGATATACATTATTTCCGTAGATCATGGAGTCGGCGATGCAGGTCTCTAAATGGGGTAACAGTCTGGCAATTCGCATTCCTTCCTCGGTTGTGGAGGTTTTGCAGCTGAAGGAGGGCGACGAGGTTGCCGTGCGCATCGCCGGCGAACGTACCTTCGAGCTGGAGCGCAATACCGCACGTGAGGACGCGCTTGAGCGTATTAAGGCGTTTGCGAGGCCTTTGCCTGCTGATTGGAAATTCGATCGCGACGAGGCGAATGCGCGGTGACTGCGCCCCTGCTTGATACCAACATTCTCGTCTATGCTTTCACCAACGATGATCGTGCCGCCAAGGCGCAGGAACTTCTTTCTGAACCTTTCATCTTGAGTGTCCAGGCACTGAATGAGTTTGGCAATGTTGCTTCACGCAAGCTCGGTATGAGTTGGCCGGAAGTGCGAAGCGCCATAGAGGACGTAAGCGGACTTGCCGTTGCCATCCAACCTATTGATCGCGAATGTAATTTACAGGCGCTCAATTTGGTCGAGCGGTTCAATTTTTCTTTCTACGATGCTTTAATGATTGCCGCTGCCCTTCTGGCGGGCTCGAAGCACGTTTTTTCCGAAGATATGCAGCATGGGCTGATTATTGACGGACGGATGACGATCCTCAACCCTTTCACGGGTATGAGCGGATAATTTTTGCAAAGGTAATCCTCACGCCGCCGGGGTCTTCTGCCCTTGACCCCTTCCGCCCATCATGGCACCAGACAGCCAGATACCCTCAACCTGGACTGATGCCATGACCGCCGCCGCTCTCCCGGACCATATGAACCCCAAGCGCTCCTTTCAGGCGCTGATCCTGACGCTGCACGCTTACTGGGCGGACAAAGGATGTGCGGTTCTGCAGCCCTACGATATGGAAGTCGGCGCCGGCACCTTTCATCCGGCAACGACGTTGCGGGCGCTTGGCCCCAAACCGTGGCGGGCAGCCTATGTGCAGCCGTCGCGCCGGCCGTCCGATGGCCGCTATGGTGAAAACCCCAACCGGCTGCAGCATTACTACCAGTATCAGGTCATCCTGAAACCCAATCCGCCGAACCTGCAGGAACTCTATCTCGGTTCGCTGGCCGCCATCGGTCTGGATCCGCTGCTGCATGATATCCGCTTTGTCGAGGACGACTGGGCAAGCCCGACGCTGGGCGCCTGGGGTCTTGGATGGGAATGCTGGTGCGACGGCATGGAAGTCTCGCAGTTCACCTATTTCCAGCAGGTTTGCGGCATCGAATGCTCGCCTGTCTCCGGCGAACTGACTTACGGCCTCGAGCGCCTCGCCATGTATGTCCAGGGCGTCGACAATGTCTATGACCTGAACTTCAACGGCCGCGAAGGCGACGAGAAGATCAGCTATGGCGATGTCTTCCTGCAGGCCGAGCAGGAATATTCGCGGCACAATTTCGAATTTGCCAATACGGCCATGCTGCAGCAGCATTTCGTCGATGCCGAAAAGGAATGCATGGCGCTTCTGGCAGCCGGTGCGCCTGACACCAGCGCCAATGCGGTCCTGCACAAATGCGTCTTTCCGGCCTATGACCAGTGCATCAAGGCCAGCCATGTCTTCAACCTGCTCGATGCGCGCGGCGTGATTTCCGTGACCGAGCGCCAGAGCTACATTCTGCGCGTGCGGACGCTCGCGACAGCGTGCGGTGAGGCCTTCCTGCTGACGGATGCCGGTGGCATCAATCTGGCAAAAGACGCGGCTTGAGCCGGATACCGGCCTGCCCGATTTGCTGTATAAACTGACCTCGGCACGCTCGAGGGCAGCATTGCCGCGGCATGCCGGTTTCCAGAAAATAACGGAAATCGTCTCAAAGCTGCAATTATGGAGAGAATTACTCGGAAATTCTCCCTGCGGGCGTGAAATCAATTGTTTAAGCGCGCCAGGTTGTTCAGTAAGCGTTTAAGGAGTTTGTTCTAAGCTTTGTCCAAGTGATTAAGTTCAGGACGAATGATGGACGACGAGGATACGCTCCCCGCGGAAGTTTTGGCTTCGATGTTGATGCGAATGTTTGAGTTCGCACCGATTGCGATGGCGATTACCACCAGCGATACCAAGACCTCGAGCTATGCCAAGGTCAACGACGCCTATCTGAAGTTGACCGGCCTGAAATGGGAAAATATCCGCGGCAAGAAGCTGACATCCGATGGCGCCGCGATTGACAACCCGGCGCGTGACCGCCGCCACCGCCTGCTGGCGGAAGTGGGATCCTACGAACTGGAAGAAGTCGATCTGGTCTATGCCGACGGCACGATCATCCCGACGCTGATTTCGGCGCAGAGAACCATGGTCGATGGTGTCTCCTTCGATGTCGAGGTGATCGTCGACGTGTCGGCGCGTGTCCGGCAGCAGCGCGAAATCGAGAACGCTTTGCGTGCGTCGGCCCGCACCGACGCCCTGTCCGGCCTTCCAAACCGGGCCTGTTTCGACGAGGTGGTCGTCGAGGCAGTCGCGCGCAGCATGTTGAACGACCGCAAGCTGGCGCTGGCCTTCATCGACCTCAACGATTTCAAGATGGTCAACGATACCCTGGGACATGCAGCCGGCGACGAGGTGCTGAGAACCATCGCCAGCCGTTTGCGCGAAAGTTTCCGCGCCACGGATTTCATCGCCAGAATCGGCGGCGATGAATTTGTCGTCCTGCTCGATATCGACCTGAAGCTGGCGGCGGACGTGCAGCAGAATGTCCAGGATGCGATGGAGCGCGTTTTCAAGCCGATCGCGATAGAGGGAAAGGTCACCTATACCGGCGCAGCCGTCGGCGTCACGTTCTTGCAACCCGACGATACCGTTGCGTCCTTCGTCCGCCGGGCCGACGAGTATATGTATATTGCCAAAACCAGCGAGCAGCGTGTCGCTGTCGTCTGTTTCGGGCAGATCCTCGAGGCTGCCCCTTCGCCGGAAGACTCGGTGGAATGGGGCAAGTTAGGTCAGAAAAGATAGGTCCTGGAATTTTGGAGTACCGTCATGGGCGGCATTTTCCAGTCTAAAAAAAGACGAAAACCCTGTTGACCTCAACTAAAGTTGAGGTCCTAGAACTTGCTATGTCCGGCCCCAACGTGTGGCCGCTAGCGAAGGACGACACAGATGAGTTTTCAGTCTGCCAGCGATGCGCCGCTCTGCCGTATTAACAAGTTCTCGGTGCCGGTTGAAAGCCGGGGTGCGTTCCTCGATCTGATGTCGAAGACGCATGCGATTTTGCGCCGCCAGGAGGGCGTCACCGCCGAGCGTGTTCTTGAGCAGCAGTCCGGGCCGGGCGTTTTCAATTTCGTCGCGGTGATAGAGTTTGCCGGGCAGCATGTTATCGACGGTATTGTTTCCGCCATCGCTGCCTTCGACCGGCAGGCCGGTATCGACCGTCAGCAAATCATGACAACGCTGGGTATCAAGACTGATATGGGGCTTTATCGCTGCATCGATATCTAAGGAGATATCAAGTCCGGCAGTATTCCGGTATCCGGAGCGAAAACCTGCTTAGATCAGGTCGCCTGCTTCGGTGCCGATCTGCCAGATAGGCTTCAGTGTGGGGAACGTGCCGGTCGGCAACTGGCCTGAATAGGTTTGCATTGCCCGGCGGACACCGGCCGGCTTTTCGACTGTGCCGACGCTCGCATAGGCAAAAAACAGAGCCGAAAAGGCGATGACGTTGATCAGGGTGGCGAGCGGTTTCATGGGAGCGGTACTTTGCGGTTCGGCGTTGATCTGATGCCCCACTATCGATCAGACGCCGCCATCGCGCGGTTCCCGGCGGAACAGGCCGGCGCTGCTGAAATAGGAAAACGGAAGGGGTGAGGCGCGCGGTTGAAATTTATCTTTCAACGGGGACGTTCGATCCTTAAGCTGCGGCACAATCGAGCGGCGGAGGGTAACCCTGATGATTGGTCTGGCCATTGGTGCGGTGGTGATCCTGTACCTGATTTTCATCTATAACGGCCTGGTCAAGGCGCGGCAGGTGAAGGAGGAGGCATGGTCCGGCATCGACGTGCAGTTGAAGCGGCGCGCTGATCTCATCCCCAATCTGATCGAGACCGTCAAAGGCTATGCCGCCCATGAAAAGGGCACGCTGGAAGAGGTCGTTGCCCTTCGAAACAAGGCGCAGGCGCTGCCGGCAGGTGATGTCGCCGGACGCGCTGCGACGGAGGGCATGCTGAGCCAGGCGCTCGGCAAACTGTTCGCGCTGGCGGAAGCCTATCCAGACCTCAAGGCCAACCAGAACTTTTCCGAGCTGCAGCAATCGCTGGAAAGCATCGAAGGCGAAGTGCAGATGGCCCGCCGCTACTACAACGGCGCGGCCCGCGACTTGAACGTCAAGGTCGAAAGCTTTCCGTCGAATTTCATCGCCGGCCCTTTCGGTTTTACCAAGGCGGCCTTTTTCGAGATCACCAACGAGGCCGATCGCGCCGTGCCGGTGGTGAAGTTTTAATCTAGCCGGAAAAGCTATTCCGTCGTAGACGGCTATCCACAATCGACAAGAGCATGCACGGCCGCGGACAGGCAGTGCTGAAGGCATGAAGAGACAAGAGCATGAACGCCGCAGACCAGAAACTGACCATCCTTCCGCCCGGCCATCCGCTTGAAGGCCGCGTCAGTCCGCCCGGCTCGAAGTCGATCACCAACCGGGCGCTGCTGCTGGCGGGTCTTGCCAAGGGCACCAGCCGTCTGACGGGTGCGCTGAAGAGCGACGACACCCGCTACATGGCCGACGCCCTGCGCGCCATGGGCGTGGAGATTTCCGAGCCGGACGATACCACGTTCATCGTTACCGGATCCGGCAAGCTCCTGCCACCGGAAAAGCCGCTTTTCCTTGGCAATGCCGGGACTGCAACCCGCTTTCTGACCGCGGCTGCGGCTCTCGTCGATGGCACGGTTATCGTCGATGGCGACCAGCATATGCGCAAGCGGCCGATCGCACCGCTGGTGACTGCATTGCGCTCGCTCGGCGTCACGGTGGAAGCTGAAACCGGTTGCCCACCTGTTACCGTTTCGGGTACTGGCGATTTTGCCAAGGACCATGTCACCATCGATGCCGGCCTTTCCAGCCAGTATGTATCGGCCTTGCTGATGGCGGCTGCCGGCTCGTCCCACCCCATCAATATCGAGCTTGCCGGCGAAGAGATCGGTGCGCGCGGCTATATCGACTTGACGGTTGCCGCCATGAAGGCTTTCGGTGCGCAGGTAACGCAGGTCAGCCCGTCGATCTGGCAGGTGGCCCCGACCGGTTATCATGCGACCGACTATCTGATCGAGCCGGATGCGTCGGCTGCAACCTATCTCTGGGCGGCGGAAATGCTGACCGGCGGCCGGATCGACCTCGGCGTTGTTGCAACATCGTTCTCGCAGCCGGATGCGAAAGCCTATGAGGTGATCGCCACGTTCCCGCATATGCCTGCTGTCATTGATGGTTCGCAGATGCAGGATGCAATCCCGACGCTTGCCGTGCTTGCGGCCTTCAACGAGACGCCGGTGCGGTTCGTCGGCATCGAGAACCTGCGCGTCAAGGAATGCGACCGCATCCGCGCGCTGTCCACCGGCCTTTCCAACATTCGCCCCGGTCTCGGCATCGAGGAGGGCGACGATCTGCTGGTTGCGTCGGATCCGGCGCTGGCCGGCCAGACGCTGCCTGCCGACATCGACACGTTCGCCGATCACCGCATCGCCATGAGCTTTGCGCTGGCGGGGTTGAAGATCAACGGCATCACCATTCTCGACCCGGGCTGCGTCGCAAAAACCTATCCGCGCTATTGGGACGAGCTTGCCTCGCTCGGCGTCGGTCTTGAGGGCGACCGGCCTTAACCGGACGGAACATACGGCGCAGGGCCGGGGAGGGATCGATCGCATGAAACGTGTGTTTGCGGCGCTGGGATGGCTCTCTCTCTTCCTCACCATCCTGCTCGTCACGGGTGGGGTTGCGCGGGCCGAAGAGGTGTTTACCGCCTACCGCTCCGTGATCGATGTTGCCAAAAGCGGCGTGCTCAGCGTCACCGAAACGATCACCGCCAATGTCGAGGGAGACCGCATCAAGCGTGGCATCTACCGCGATTTTCCGCTGACCGTGACCGACGCAGACGGCCGTGCTGTCCGGGTCGATTTCAAGCTGATCTCCGTCGAACGGGACGGTGCCGCAGAACCATACCGTACCGAAAGCATCAGCGGCGGCATCCGCATCTATACCGGCGACAAGGACGTGTTCTTGGCCGATGGTCAGCATACATTCCAGTTCACCTACGAAACTGCCCGCCAGATCCGGTTCTTTCCCGATCATGATGAGCTCTACTGGAATGTGACCGGCAACCAATGGGCGTTTCCGATCGAGGAGGCCTCCGCCACCGTTGCCTTGCCCTCAGGCGTGAAGGCTGAAGCGCTCAATGTCTTCACCGGCGGCCAGGGGGCGACAGACGAGAATGCCCGTGCGCTCGAGGATGGCGACCGGTTGGTCTTCACCACGACACGCCGGCTTGAGGCTAATGAAGGGCTGACCATCGCCGTCAAGATGCCCAAGGGCAGCATTGACCCGCCATCGGTATCGCAGCAAAGGACCTGGTGGTTTTTCGATCACCTGCCGCCGATCCTCGCCATGACCGGCTTCGTCATCGCCGCGCTATACTATTCGCGCATGTGGCTGAAGGTCGGCCGCGATCCGGCTCGCGGTGTCATCGTGCCGCGCTGGGACGCGCCGGACGGGATTTCCCCGGCGCTGGTCAACTATATCGACAACAAGGGGTTTTCCGGCCAGGGCTGGACGGCGCTTTCCGCCGCTGCGCTCAATCTCGCCGTCGGCGGTTATGTCGTCCTGAAGGATTTCAAGAATTCGCTGGTGATCACCCGCACGGACAAGCCTAAGCCGCCGCCCTTGCCGACCGGTGAGGCCACCGTGCTGGCGGCGGTGCAGCGCAATGGCGGTGCGCTGACGATCGATAAGGAGAATGGCCCGGCGGTGCAGAAGGCCGGAGCTGATTTCCGCACCGCCATGGAAAAGGAACACCGCAACAAATACTATCATGCCAACACTGCCTATGTGGTTGGCGGCATCGCGATCTCGGTGCTGTTTCTGCTGGCCATTTGCATCGCAGGCGTTGCCGACGGGGCGACCGTCGCGCTGGTCATTGTGCCGGTTTTCGCGTCGATTGTCATCTCGGTGTTCGCACTTGCCATCGGTAAGGTCTTTAACAAGAAAGGCAGCCTGTTTGTCCGCATCGGCTCGCTGATTGCTGCAGCCTTCCTGACATTCTTCGTTGTCGCCGCTGTGCTCAGCGTATTGGCGGTGCTCATCAGTATGGCTCTGGAGGCGCATCAGGTGCCGCTTTTGATCGGCGTCGGCGGCATCGTGCTCGTCAACATGCTGTTCTTCCATCTGATGGGTGCTCCGACGCCGATCGGTTCGAAGATGATGGATGGCATCGATGGCCTGCGGCAGTATCTGACGCTTGCGGAAAAAGACCGGATGAACATGGCCGGCGCACCGGACATGTCGCCCCAACATTTCGAAAAGCTTCTGCCCTATGCGGTGGCGCTGGGTGTCGAAAAACCCTGGTCCGAAACCTTCGACCGCTGGCTTCTTGCCGCTGCCGCCGGTGCCGCTGCCTACCAGCCTGCCTGGTACACCGGCAACAATTTCGCCGCCGGCTCCTTCGGTGACCGTATGGGCGGTTTTGCAGGCTCGATGGCCAGCACCATGTCCTCATCGCTGCCCCCGCCACCCAGCTCCTCATCCTCCGGCTTTTCCTCCGGCGGCGGCTTTTCCGGCGGTGGCGGCGGCGGCGGTGGTGGAGGTGGGTGGTAGTAGTTTTACCTCCCCCTTGAGGGGGGGAGGTCGCGACGCAGTCGCGGGTGGGGGTGACCACGGCGCGCACCACACCCCACTGCATATGCCGCAAGTCACCCCACCCCGTCGCTTCGCGCCGACCCTCCCCCTCAAGGGGAGGGTGTTGCCATCCGGCATGCTTCTCTTCAATTTAGGCGGGAGGAGAAGCGCATGACAAAGCCACCGTCAAAACTGGATCGCTTCAGAATCGCTAACAGCCGTCGCCTGCGTAATGGCGCGACGGATGCCGAAACAAAACTCTGGCGCCATCTCGAACGCATTCCGCTCGAAGGGACCCATTTCCGTCGCCAAGTTCCCATCGGACCGTATTTCGTTGATTTCGCATGCCATCAGATCGGCTTGGTCATTGAGCTCGACGGAAGCCAGCACGCATCTGATGCTGGGCTCCAGCGAGACGAAAAGAGAACTGCTTTCCTGGAGAATGAAGGTTATAGCGTCCTTCGTTTCTGGAATTCCGATGTCTTCGAGGACCTCAATGCGGTGCTCGACACGATTTTTGCCATTGTGCAGCAACGTCAAATTTTGCTAGCAGAAGCCAACCATTTTCACCCCACTCCGGCACATCGTGCCGACCCTCTCCATCGAGGAGAGGGTGAGGAAGAAATCTGATGCCCGATCTTCTGCTTGAACTCCGCTCCGAGGAAATCCCGGCCCGTATGCAGCGTAAGGCTGCCGGTGACTTGAAGAAGCTTTTGACCGATGCGCTGGTCGAGGCGGGGCTGACCTATGAGGGTGCCAGGGAATACTGGACACCGCGCCGGCTGACGCTCGATATCCGTGGTTTGAACACCCGCTCCGCCGATGTGCGCGAAGACCGGAAGGGTCCGCGCACCGATGCCAATGAAAAGGCAATCGAGGGCTTTTTGCGCGGTGCCGGTCTCACTTCGATCGATCAGGCGCATGTGCATAGCGATCCGAAGAAGGGCGATTTCTACGTTGCCCATATCGTCAAGCCCGGCCGTCCGGCAGAAGAGATCATTGCCGAGGTGATGCCCGGCATCATTCGCACGTTCCCCTGGGGCAACCCGATGCGCTGGGGTGCCGCCTCGGCCAAGCCTGGTTCGTTGCGCTGGGTGCGGCCGTTGCAGACGATCGTCTGCCTGTTCGGCCCCGAGCACGAGGAAACCCATGTCGTCCCGTTCGAGGTCGATGGCATCGTTGCCTCCAACGTCACCTATGGACACCGTTTCCACGCGCCGGAAGCCATCACCGTGCGCCGCTTTGCCGATTACATCGAGAAGCTGGAAAAGGCCAAGGTCATCCTCGATGCCGAGCGCCGCAAGCAGATCATCGCGGCCGATGCCGCCAATATCGCCTTTGCCAGTGGCCTTGAACTGGTCGAGGACGAGGCGCTGCTGGAGGAAGTCTCCGGTCTCGTCGAATGGCCGCAAGTGCTGATGGGCGCCTTCGAAGAGGACTATCTGGCGATCCCGTCGGAAATCATCCGGCTCACCATCAAGACCAACCAGAAATGCTTCGTCACCCGCCGGTCGGGCGAGGAAACGCTGTCGAACAAGTTCATCCTCGTTGCCAATATCGAGGCAAAGGATGGCGGCAAGGAAATCGTCCACGGCAACGGCAAGGTGGTGCGCGCCCGTCTCTCCGACGCCAAGCACTTCTGGACCCGCGACCAGGGCAACCTGCCGGACCTCGAAACGCTGGAAGCGTCGGCGGCAAAATTCGATCTGGACCTGAAGAAGCCGCTCGACCAGCGCATGGCCAAGCTTGATGCCCTGAACGTCACCTTCCACGCCAAGCTCGGCTCGCAGGGCGAACGCGTCCAGCGTATCCGCATACTGGCCGCCGAACTGGCCAAGGTCACCGGTGCCGACGCAGCTCTGGTCGACCGCGCCGTCGTCTTGGCAAAGGCCGACCTGCGCACCGAAGCCGTCGGCGAGTTCCCCGAGCTCCAGGGCATCATGGGCCGTAAATACGCCGTCTTGCAGGGCGAAGACGCTTCCGTCGCTGCCGCGATTGAAGACCACTGGAAGCCGCAAGGCCCGTCCGATCGTCTTCCCGCCGATGCCGTTGGCCTGACGGTCGCGCTTGCGGACAAGCTCGACACCCTGATCGGCTTCTGGGCCATCGACGAGAAGCCGACAGGATCGAAGGATCCCTATGCGCTGCGCCGCGCAGCCTTGGGTGTCGTGCGGGTATTGCTGGAGCGCAAGGCGCGCCTGCCGCTTTCCACCGTTGTGAAGGACGGCGACCTCGTCTCCTTCTTCCACGACCGCCTGAAAGTCTACCTTCGCGATCTCGGCGCCCGCCATGACCTGATCGATGCCGTTCTGACCCCGGATGCCGACGACCTGCTGATGGTTGCCCGCCGCGTCGAAGCGCTGACCGCATTCGTGACCTCGGAAGAGGGGCTCAACCTGCTCGCCGGCGCCAAGCGCGCCACGCAGCTTCTGGCGGCGGAAGAAAAGAAGGGCACGCAGGTCGCGGCAACCGTCGATCCGGCGCTCTTGAAGCTCGATGCCGAGAAAGCGCTCTACGTCGCGGTGACGCAGGCGTCCACCGAGGCAAGCGCTGCCATCGCCGGTGAAGATTTCCGTGTCGCCATGGAGGCCCTGTCGAAGCTGCGTGGTCCGGTCGACCAGTTCTTCGCCGATGTCCTCGTGAACGACGACGACCCGGCCATCCGCGCCAATCGTCTCGCTCTGCTCGGCCTGATCCGCGCGGCGACCGGAACGGTTGCGGATTTCTCGAAGATTTCGGGCTAACCCGTCTCTTGCCTATGGTGACGCATATGTTACCATAGGCGTATGAAGATCCTCGAATATTTGGATCATGCGGGCAGGAGCCCTTTTGCCGATTGGTTCATATCGATCGAAGCACGCGCGGCTTCGAAGGTGACGATCGCGCTGGCGCGTGTCTCCGCCGGCAATCTGTCCAACGTCAAGGGCGTCGGGCATGGCTTGTTGGAATATCGCATCGACTATGGGCCTGGCTACCGGATCTATTTCGGCCGTGATGGCGAGGAGTTCGTCATTCTTCTAGCGGGCGGTACGAAAAAGCGGCAGCAAAACGATATCGACGCGGCACAGGAACGCTGGCGCGATTACAAGCGCCGGAAAGGAAGCTGACATGCCATTGACCCGTGACTTTAAGGCGACAATTCAGGCGCGCGCCAGCAATGATGCGGAATTTCGCGCCGCTCTGCTGTCGGATGCTGTCGAGCTTCTACTGTCGGGCGACATGGAAACCGGCAAATCGGTCCTGCGGGATTTTATCAATGCGACCGTGGGTTTCGAGCGTCTGGCCGAAAAAACTGGAACGCCTGCTAAAAGCCTGATGCGCATGTTTGGACCAAAGGGGAATCCGCGTGCGGAGAACGTATTCCACGTCATCAGCCAGCTTCAGGAAGAAACCGGCGTCCATCTTGCTGTTGCTGCGGCCTAACGCGTTTTTCCATCGCTTCCCGCTTCAGCGTGAGCGGCGATGTTTTGATCAGCAGTGACGGCACTCTGGAAATCCACCCCTGACCGCGTTATCCCAATCCCATGACCGCAAAAATCCTCGTCAGCGCCTGTCTCATGGGCCATGCCGTCCGCTATGACGGGCAGGCCAAGCCGCTTGTGCATCCGGGGCTTGATCGCTGGCGCGAGGAGGGGCGGCTGGTGACGATCTGTCCGGAAATGTCGGCGGGCATGCCGGTGCCGCGTCTGCCGGCGGAAATTGCGGCCGGAAAGGCGGGCGGCGACGTCTTGTCCGGGGCTGCGCGCGTACTGGAAAGCCAGGGTGGCGATGTGACAGATGGGTTTCTCCTGGCCGCCGAAAATGCGCTGGCGCTGGCGCGTCAAACCGGCTGTGCCTATGCGCTGTTGATCGATGGCAGTCCGTCCTGCGGCTCCGGTTTCATCTATGACGGCAGTTTTACCGGCCGCCGCCTGAAGGGGGAAGGCGTGACGGCTGCGCTGCTGCGGCAGAACGGTATCCAGGTGTTTTCCGACCGGCAGGTCGATGAACTGGTGGCCGCCGCCGGCGCGTGAACGCGATCCCGAAAATTGCCCGGCCTGCTCAGCCCTTATAGTCGAGGGTGAGAGTGGTGATGCCAAGGAAGGCGATCCAGGCGATGACGAAGGCCAAGACCGTCAGCGCCGCCGAGGTCCCGCTCGATTTCCCGACTTGCCCCCTGAAGAAAAAGAAGTTTGATACGAGCAGCCAGATCTGGGCGGCAATCAGTGCCACCAGATAGGCGATGTTGCCGGTATGCGGGTAGAGAATGAAGCTCAGCGATGTGACCAGCGTAAACGGCGCGCAGATATAGCATTGCTGGTTGAACGGTACTTTTAAGCTGTTGCGGGTTACCTGCCCGGGCGTGATCAGGTCATAGATCAGGGCAAAGGTGATCGGGAAGATCGAAAAGACCGCCATGCGGAAGAACAGAAGATTGATCCAGGATTGGGTGACGTATTGTCCTGTCTGGCTGCCCTTGATCGTTGCGAGATCCGCCGGCGCAAGCGGTGCGAAAAAAGCGGCAATGACGATCGACAGGAACAGGAAGATCGACGGCTTCATGCCGCTGTCGAACGATACATCCTCGTCCCTGACGGTTTCCTGCCGCGCATATTCGAGCATGTAGCCGGGCTGGAAGATGACCCGAAACAGGGTGTAGGGATAAAAGATCAGCCACATCAGAAGCTCGAAGATGAACTTCTCGATGGATTTGGCGATGTTGAAGACGTCCATACTATCCCCGCTGGCGCACGTTGCAGGACGTGGCCCCAGTGCCAGCAGACCGGATCAAGCCGGGGAATGTCAAGTGCGGCTGAATGAGGAATACCCCACAAAAAATTGCGCCCCTGCTTCTCTCAGGGACGCAATCTTTCGCCTGGAGGGCGAGTACCCGGTCAGCCTTTTATGGGCGGCTGGTTAGGGCAGGGACAGGAAGTTCCGTGTCAATTTAGCCGAAGTTGGAAATTTTCGAGATCAACTTCTTGTGAATGGCTGTCTTCCGGCGTTACCACGGCCGGTGCGGCCATGGATGCCATGCTGAGCGCGCTAGTTTTCGCAGCCGTATCGATGATCGCCGGGGTGGCGGTTGCCTGGGCCTCGGCCGGCTGTGCGTCCGCGGTTGCAGCCCTCGCCAGATCGCCTGTGCTTTCCTCCGCGGCATGCGCCTGCTTGATGTCCAGGTCTGTCGCCTTGCTGACGAAGACGACCGGCGAGCCGCCGAGCCAGGCTTCAGTGCGAACCAGTTTCATCTCGCCGTTGATTTCCTTCAACTCGACCCGGTCGGTCCCCGGCGCGACGTCCGGCACGATGTAGCTGGTCCTCTTCTTGACCACCAATGGAGGGCATTGGCCACAGGACAATTGCGAGATGCTGCTGTTGACATGTTCGCCGGAGATGACGTTTTCGAGCGACGACGCGCTGGCCGTGCTGGCTGCAACCAGGCTGGTGAGCGTGAAAATAAGGGCGCGCATCGGCTTTCTCCTGTGAAATCGCTACAGCGCCGCGCGTCATCGATGACGCGCAAAGGTCGCTGTCGCACTTATTCAGTCAGGGAAAATATCCGTTCTCCGTTACGTTCCCGTCAGGAGAATTGGTAAAAATTGAATGACTCCCGCGATTGGAGAGCCGCGGCCGCTCAGGCCTTCTCGCGCTCGACCGCCTGCCAGCCGATGTCGCGGCGGCAAAAGCCGTTGTCCCACGCCACCCGGTCAAGCGCCGCATAGGCCTTGTCTTTTGCCGCGCTGACGCTGCCGCCCATCGCTGTCACGTTGAGCACGCGGCCGCCGGTGGCGACCAGTTGGCCGTCCTTCAGCGCTGTTCCGGCATGAAACACCTTGGTTCCGGTGTCCGCCTGGGGGATCGCCGCAATGGGGGTGTTCTTCTCGTAGGCGCCC
This sequence comes from Hyphomicrobiales bacterium, assembly GCA_900472175.1. GTDB lineage: Bacteria > Pseudomonadota > Alphaproteobacteria > Rhizobiales > Rhizobiaceae > Pararhizobium. Next base: position 254,493 of record UCHD01000001.1, read on the forward strand.
GGATATCCCTTCGAGGCCATCACCACAGTGAGCGCCGCCTCATCGCGCCATTCGGCGGTGACAGAAGCGAGCGTGCCGGTCGCGGCTGCATGGAGCAGCGGCAGGAGATCGCTCTTCAGCCGCATCATCAGAACCTGGCATTCCGGATCGCCGAAGCGGACATTGTATTCGATCAGTTCCGGACCCTTTGCGGTGATCATCAGGCCTGCAAACAGTACGCCGGTGAAGGGGTGGCCACTATCGGCCATGCCAGCGATTGTCGGTTCGATGATCTCGCGCATGGTGCGCTCGACCATATCAGGCGTCATCACCGGTGCCGGTGAATAGGCGCCCATGCCGCCGGTGTTCGGGCCGGTATCGCCATCGCCGACGCGCTTGTGGTCCTGCGCCGACGCCAGGGCCAGCGCGGTCTTGCCGTCGCAAAGGCAGAAGAAACTTGCTTCCTCGCCATCGAGATAGGCCTCGACGACCACCTCGGCACCGGCGGCGCCAAAAATACCGGAAAAGCAACTGTCGACAGCGTCGAGCGCCTCGTCGAGTGTCATGGCAACGGTGACGCCCTTGCCGGCTGCCAGTCCATCGGCCTTGATGACGATGGGCGCGCCCTGTTGGCGGATGTAGGTCTTGGCCGGTTCCGCCGACGTGAAGCGCTGATAGGCGCCGGTCGGGATGTTGTATTTGGCGCAGATGTCCTTGGTAAAACCCTTGGAGCCTTCCAGCTGGGCGGCTGCCGCAGACGGGCCGAAAACCGCGATGCCAGCGTCGCGCAATGTATCGGCAAGACCGGCGACCAGCGGTGCTTCCGGGCCGACAACGACGAAATCGATTGTTTCCTTGCGGCAGAAGGCCAGAACGGCGGCGTTATCCGCGGTATCGATAGCGACAAGCGTCGCCTCTTCGGCGATGCCCGGATTGCCGGGAGCGGCATAGAGGGTCGTCAGGCGCGGCGATTGTGCCAGCTTCCATGCCAGCGCATGTTCACGCCCGCCCGATCCGATCAACAGAACTTTCATCGCCTACTCCCGCAATCCGCAGTGTTGAGGTGCGGTTAAGGCGAGGGCGTCCCAAGGTCAAGGCGAAATTGCCGCAAGGACCGCGATACAGGCGTTTCAGAGCGAGCTTGAGGCTTCGGCAAGGCAGTTGTCATCGGTGAAGGAGGCACCATCGCAGCCGCTGCCGGCAATTTTCACCGTCTGCTTCAGCGCCCAGATGGCAAGATCTGCGGGTACCAGTGGCTTGCTGATCAGATAACCCTGAAAATGATCGCAGCCGGCCGCAGTCAGCATGGCGCGCTTCTCGTCGGTATCCACCCCTTCGGCAACCACGGCCATGTTCTGTGCATGGCAAAGCGCAATCATTGCCTTCAGGGCCGGCAGGGATTCCTCGTTGGCGAGATTTTGAACCAGTGCCCGATCGAGCTTGATGGTGTCGGCTGTATATTCGATGATCTGCTGCACGGATGTGTAACCGGCGCCGAAATCGTCGATGGAAATGCGAAATCCCCGATCACGCAGGGTCTTGATGTTCTGGTGCACCTGGTCGCCAAGCTTGACAGCATAGGTTTCCGTCAGTTCGATCTCAATGGTGCGCGGATCGAGCCCGTGCCGGGCCGCACAGCCGGAAAAGTAATCGCTGATTGATTTGGAATGCAATTCGGCCGACGACATGTTGATCGCCAGTACGGTTTCCGGCCCAAACAGCTGCTTCAGGCGGTGGTGTTCCGACATCGCCCGGTTGATCACCCACCAGTCGATTTTGGTGAACAGGCCGGTGCTTTCGGCAATCGGGACGAATTCGTCGGGGGTAACGTTGCCAAGCATTGGCGAGACCCAGCGCAATAGGGCCTCGCAACCGATCACCTTGCCGCCAGCATTGACGATCGGCATATAGACAAGGTGGAACTGCTCGTCGGGATCGACCTGTTGCAGTTCCTCCTGGATATGCCGGATGCGATCGCGTTTGTCCTGCAGCGCCCGTGAGAAGCGCGATGAGCGGTTCTTGCCGTTGGTCTTGGCCTGGTACATCGCCGCATCGGCATTGGAGATCAATTCGGCAAGGTTGGTTGCATCCGTCGGGCAGATGGCAACGCCGATGCTGGCGGTGACCGGATAATATTTGCCGCGCACTTCGAGGCCGTTGGAAAACAGCGCGAGAACCGCGGCACACATTTCCCGGATCGTGCCGTCACCCGGCTTCGATTGCACGAGAACAGCAAATTCATCACCGGACAGACGGGCAAACACGGCTGGCGGCATCCGCCGCCGTGCTACGATGATGCTGATCGTGGCATCGATCCGCAGCGCCAGCGTTTTGAGCAGGTCATCGCCGACCTCATGGCCATATTTGTCGTTGACGAACTTGAAGTGGTCGATGTCGATGAACAGAAGGCTGCAATGGCCGCCTTGTGCCGTGACCGTGTCGATGACGTCGGCGGCCAGCATGTTGAAATGGGCGCGGTTGCTGATACCGGTCAATGTATCGGTCCAGGACGCCTGTTGTACCAAGTTCAAGGCGCGCTTCGATTGATCATGCAATTGTTTGATATTGCTCGTCAATCGTCCGATTTCTCCTGCAGAAACGGTGTCCGTGATGCCGTCGTTTTCACCGCTCATCACTGCCGTCACCTGCCGGTCGAGAGCCGAGATCGGGTTGGTGATGAACCGGCGGATCAGCGCGATCATCAGGCCGACGGAAATGAAGCTCATTACCAGCGCACCAAAAATCAGCAGCAGTTTCAGCTGCCCCATATTACCGGATCCGTGCGATGCCGGGACCGTCAATGTCGCAAACAGCGAGGGTGCCATCCGGACGGCCGCGGAAAGTTCATCGGGCAACTGTTGCTGTGGTGCGGTCTCGAAATTGACCGGAATTTCGTATTCCTTCTCCAAGGCCCGCTGCATTGCCAGGAACTGTGTCGGCTCGATGGCCACCTGCACCAGCAGCGCGTCCGCCTTGGCGCTCGGCAACGGCCGGCTGAACGTGACCGGGTCGATGAATTCCGAATAGACGATCAGGGGACGGGGATCGGCGTCATGCAGGAAGCTCCAGTCGCGTAGCTGGCTGCCGCCGGAAAGCCGGTTGGCCAGCGCAAATTGTGGCGCACCGATCTCGGCGAATGGATCGTCGCTGTTCTCAAAATAATAACCCGGTGTCAGGTCGGGATTGAGGATGGTGAAGGAGATGAATTTCTTCGGGTCGTCGGACAGAGAGCGCACGTTCTGCTGCAGCCGAAGCCCAAGCGCATTGTTGCGATAGGTTTCATCCGGTTCCGACACGAACAGCCGGACGGCATTGCCCTCGAGGATCGAGTAGAGAAAGCTCCGGCTCTGGCTGACCTCGTTGCGAAACAGCGCGGCCATATGGTCGAGCTGTTGCGAAAGCCGTGTCCGCTCCAGAGACAGGACGGAACGTCCCTGAACAAAATAGACCGAAAGCGCGGCCAGCAGATAACCTGCAAGGACGACCGGAAAGATCAGGAGAAAAGCGCGTTTGCCAAGTGTCACTGGAAGTTTGCCATTGAGCTGATGATGCGCCGGCGGGTCTGGATAGACTGGATCGACAATTCCTGCTGGTACTGGCTCTTGGCCAGGATGTCGGCCGGCGGATATATTTCCTGGTCGGCGCGCATTTCGGCGGGGATCAGGTCGAGCGCTTTTTCGCTTGCCGTGGGCATCGTCAGGGTCTCAGCATTGGCTGCCGCACTTTCAGGCGAGCCAATGAAGTCGAGCAACTGCAGTGCAAGAGCCTTGCGCGGTGAGGCGGCGGTAACGGCCATACAGTCGAGCCAAGAAAGCGTACCTTCCTTCGGTACGGCGTAACGCCAGACGCCGGGTGTGCCGGCCTTGTCGTTGAGCACGTGCTGGTCGCCGCTGTAAGCCAGCGCCATGTAGATGTTATTGCCGTTTTCAGGGTTTTGGATCGAAGTGATCACATAATCATAGGTCAGAACAAACGGCGCCTGTTTCTTCATCACCTCGAATGCGGCTTTCAGCGTCTCGCTGTCATTGGCATTGATGGACTTTCCCAGCATGGCCAGCGGTGCGACGAAGGCTTCGTTGTGATCGTCATACATGGCGATATGTTTTGTCAGCTCGGGCGCCGGCGACATCAGGTCGTTCCAGGATGTGGGCGTGGTCTTGACCCTGTCGGAACGGTAGACGATGCCCATCGTGCCCCAGAGGTAAGGCATGCCATAGCCGGCGCAGCGGGACGTCCATTCGGGCTTATAGTCTTTGATCGACGTAAGGTTTTTTTCCGATAAGGGTTCCAGCATGCCGCGCTTGCCGAACAGGCCGGCGCCGTTTTCTCCGATCACCACAAGATCGATATTACTGCTGGGATCGGACAGCACCTCATCGCGCGCATCGCCGCTGTCATAATAGATCTGGTGCACGGCAACGCCGGTCTTCTCGGTCCAGCGGTCAAGGATCTTCTGGTCGATATAGGATTCCCAGATCAGCAGGTTCAGCGTTTCCGCGTGCGCCGGTACCGGCGCGATCGATACGCCAAGCGCAGTGGAAGCGGCAATTAACGTGTTGCGCATCGAATTCACCCCGATAGTCCCCGGGGTGAACCTTAGCGCGCAATGTTTGATGAATACTTACAACCGGGTGCGCCAGGTTGTGTGTCGGTTGAGTTTTTTCGGCGATCTCGCAAAGATTGTGTCCCGTTTTGCTGCGACATCAAGGCAGCCTGTTGCGCCTCGAAAGATGCGGCGTTTGATGTCATTCATGGATGCGGTTCAGGAGGAATATCGATGAGTTATCTGCTGTTCAAATCTCTGCACATCGTTGCCGTCATCACCTGGATGGGTGGCATGGTCCTGTCGTCCGCCGCCATGCTTTGGCTTGCGACGGCTAACCGGCCCCGCATCGAGCATGAAACGGAGATCGTCGCAGCACTCAAGCGGTGGGACAGCCGTGTGACCTCTCCGGCAATGGGGCTTGCCTGGATTTTCGGCATCGTCATTGCGGTGGAGGGCGACTGGTTCAGCCAGCCGTGGCTTCATGCCAAGCTGGCACTGGTCATTGCCCTGTCGGCGCTGCATGGAAATCTGTCGGCGAGCTTCCGCCGTTTACAGGCCGATCCTGGCCGCGAACCGCCCGGTTACTTGACGTATTCCGGGGTTTTGACGCTCGCAGCCATAGTCGGGATCGTTTTCCTGGTCGTTCTCAAGCCGTTCTGATTTACCGGTGGCTTGGGAGCTTCGGCAGGAAGATTGTCAGAAGGCCGAGTAACGGCATGTAGGAGCAGAGCGTGTAGACGAACTCGATACCGTTGCGATCGGCAAAGACGCCGAGCACCGCCGCGCCGATGCCGCCGAAGCCGAAGGCAAAGCCGAAGAACATGCCGGCGATCAGGCCGACGCGGCCCGGCACCAGCTCCTGGGCAAAGACCACGATGGCCGAGAACGCCGAGGAGAAGATGAAGCCGATGATGATGACCAGTGCTGCCGTCCAGAACAGGTTGGCATAGGGCAGGAGCAGCGCGAAGGGGATGACGCCGAGGATCGAGAACCAGATGACGAAGCGCGCGCCAAAACGGTCGCCGATCGGCCCGCCGAAGATCACGCCTGCAGCTGAGGCACCGAGGAACAGGAACAGGAGCATCTGGGCTTCCTGGACGCCGACACCGAACTTCTCGATGGTGAAGAAGGTGAAATAGCTCGACAGGCTGGAGAGATAGGCATTCTTCGTTGCGGTCAGGATGACGAGAACGATCAGCGTCCAGATCACCTGATTGCGCGGCAAGGGCAGGGTGCGGCTGACGACTTTCCGGCCCGCCGAACTGCGGCGGTGGCGGGTGTACCAGACGCTGACCCAGGACAGAACCATGAAACCCGTCAGTGCAATGACCGAGAACCAGCTCAGGCTGCCCTGTCCCTGCGGAATGACGATGAAGGCGGCCAGAAGCGGCCCGATCGCGGTGCCGGTATTGCCGCCGACCTGAAACAGCGATTGGGCAAGACCGTGGCGGCCGCCCGAGGCAAGCCGCGCCACGCGCGATGCTTCCGGATGGAAGATCGCCGAGCCGATGCCGATCAGGCATGCACCGATGACCAGCACATAGAAATGATGGGCATTGGCAAGGGTGATCAGGCCGGCGCAGGTCGACAGCATCGCGGCAGGCAGCGAAAACGGCATCGGCCAGCGGTCGGTGACGACGCCGACGGCAGGCTGCAGCAGCGACGCGGTGACCTGGAACGCGAAGGTCAGAAGGCCGATCTGCACGAAATCGAGCGCATAATTCTCTTTCAGCAGCGGATAGAGCGAGGTGAGCAGCGACTGCATGATATCGTTCAGCATGTGGCAGAAGCTGACGGCCACGATAACGGAAACTGCCGTCTTTTCCGGGCTGATGCCTGTGGGTGATGTGATGCTCGCCATGCTGTCTTCCTCGCCGGACGGATAGGGTAAATACGAATATGCGCTGTCTCTACATCGCTTGAGTGTGGCCTGCTTTTGTGCTTTGGTCGCATTCTTTCGAGAGTGGGCCAAATGCAGCAATATGATGCGAAATCGGGCAATCCCGCCCGCGATGATACCCACCGCGAGAACCTTTTGTGGATCGATCTCAACGATGATCCCATCACGGCGCTTGGCCGGCTTTACCCGGCCGGTTCCCGCGGACTGCCGCACAGTCACACCAAGACCCAGCTTTGGTGCGCCCGCCGGGGCGTGGTTCTGGTCAATACCGCAGGCGGGCGCTGGATGATCCCGCCCGGCCACGGTTTGCTCATTCCCGCCGGTCTCGAGCATTTCAGCGAGATGATCAGCGATGTCGAAATGCATTCCATCTACGCCGATCCTCTGGTGATCTCGGCCGATCAGCCGCGCGTTCTCGAGGTGACGCCGCTTGCGGCCAGTCTGATGGAAGAGTTGGTCCTGTCGGAAGAAAAGCCGCTGACGCCACGCCGCAAGCGGCTGATCATCGAGCTTCTGCTGGACGAAATCAGTTTCCTGCCGGAGCGGCCGCTCGGCCTGCCGTTTCCGAGCGACGCGCGGCTTGGCCGCCTGTGCCGGCATTTTCTGAAATCGCCGGATGCCAATGCCGGTATTGACGAATGGGCCAGTGGCCTGGGAATGAGCCGCCGCTCCTTCACCCGGCTGTTTCGCGCCGAAACCGGCGTCAGCTTCGTCACCTGGCGCCAGCAGGCCTGCATCTTCGCCTCGCTGCCGCGCTTGGCCGAGGGCGATCCGGTGACCAATGTCGCGCTCGATGCCGGTTATGAAAATATCGCCGCCTTTACCACCATGTTCCGGCGCATGCTGGGAAGTTCGCCCAGTACCTATCTGAAGTCACGGATGGCGTGACATCGGGTTTGCAGCCGTTCGAGTGAAAATACGTTTCCTGCCCGCCGTCATCTACGGTGGAGCGCGGGACACGTCTGGTGGGTGTGTTGTGCTGACCTATCTAAGGTGTTGTAAATTATAGTCTTCACCTTGAAATGGACATCCCGCATGGAAAACAAAGACTGAAATCTCCTGGTTAACGAGATGGTAGTGCGGCGATGCCTATAAGGCCCGGAACGAACCGTTTTTGTGTCTGGAGTTCCGACGTGTTCAACCGATCCTTGTTTGCCCTTTCCGCCGGGCTGTTTCTTGCCGCTTCCGTTTCCGCCCAGGCGCAGGAGCGCCAGCATTTCTGGTCCGGAGACTGGTACCTGAAAGTCGGCGCCACCGGCTTCATCGGCCCGAAATATGACGGCTCATCCGATCGGCTGTTTCAGGCCGCGCCGCTGATTTCGCTCGGCCGGGCCGGCAGCACTGTGCGATTTTCGTCCCGCAACGATAATCCGGCCTTCGCCTTCGTCGACAAGGGCGCGTTTCGCGCCGGCGTTGTCGGCAAGCTGATCTTTGAGCGTGATGACGATACGTCCTCCGATCTCAAGGGGCTCGATCCGGTTCGCTTCGGCGGTGAACTCGGCGGCTTCGTCGAGGTCTATCCAACCGACTGGCTGCGCGTCCGCGCCGAATTGCGCCAGGGTATCCGCAGTCATCATGGCCTTGTCGCGGATGTCGCAGCGGATGGGTTCGTCGATGTCAGCGATAATGTGCGCGTTTCTGCCGGCCCGCGTCTGTCGGCTGCCACCAGCGATTATTTTGATGCCTATTACGGCGTCAGTTCATCGGAGGCGGCCAAGTCCGGCTATTCAAAATATGCGCCGTCCGGTGGCCTGGATTCGATCGGAGCGGGCGCCGCCATCACCTGGCAGGCTACCGAAAAGCTCGAAACCAGCGCTTTTGCCGAATACAAGCGGCTGATGGGGCCAGCGGCGGATTCGAGCATCGTCAACGAAGGCGGCAGCCGCAACCAGTTCATGGTCGGTATGTCCGCCACCTACCGTTTCGATTTCACGCTGGAATAGCCGTCCGCTTGCCATGCGGCGGTCTGTCGGCTTGACCGCGGACCGCTTGCGCTGCAAACAATCGGCATGAACACTCGTCCTGCCGATTCCGGGCGCGTCCACGATGCGCCGTCCAACAACTGGGTTTATCGCGTGCTGCCAAGGCCGCTCTGGCCCTATGCGCAGCTTGCCCGCTGGGACAGGCCGATCGGCTGGCAATTGCTGATGTGGCCCTGCTTCTGGTCGGCAGCGCTGGCTGCCAATGCGGCCGCGGCGCTCGGCACGTTTTCACCCGGCCGCTTTGCCCTTCATCTTCTGTTGTTCTTCATCGGCGCTGTCGCCATGCGCGGTGCCGGCTGTACCTATAACGATATTGTCGACCACGACATCGACATGGAAGTGGCGCGCACTCGCTCGCGGCCATTGCCGTCGGGCCGTGTCACACGGCTGCAAGCCAAGATTTTCATGGTGCTGCAGGCTCTTGCCGGTCTGATTGTGCTGTTGCAGTTCAACAGTGTTTCGATTTTCCTCGGCGTGTTTTCGCTGATCTTCGTTGCCGTCTATCCCTTTGCCAAGCGGTTTACCGACTGGCCGCAGTTCTTTCTTGGCCTTGCCTTTTCCTGGGGGGCGATCGTGGGCTGGTCGGCGGAATTTGGGACGATTACATGGGCATCGGTCATGCTTTACGCCGCAGCCATCGCCTGGACGGTCGGCTATGACACGATCTATGCCTATCAGGACAAGGAGGATGACGAGCTGATCGGCGTGCGCTCGACCGCCCGGCGGTTTGGCGAGCGCCCGCGTCCATGGCTGTTCGGCCTCTATGGACTGACGATCGTGCTCTTGCTTTTTTCGTTCGCGCTGGCGGGCGCCGGGTTGCTGGCCTATGCAGGCCTGCTGATTGCAGCCGTCCTGCTGTTTTACCAGATCCTCGTGCTCGATATCCACGATGCCGCCCAGTGCCTGGCTTTGTTCAAGTTCAACAACGTCGTTGGCCTGATTTTGTTTGCCGGCCTCTGCGCGGCACTGCTGGTCCGGCTGGCGTAAAAAAGCCCTCCGGAAGGCCGGAGGGCAACCGCAATAAACCGTCACTGGGCCGCACTTTGCAGCGCGCGGGCAGGCTATCGACGGGTCAGGCCCAGCTCAATTCCTTGTCGCGGTTCTTCTTCATTCTGGCAAAACGGGCGGAAAAGGCGGCAATCGCCGCAAGGATGAATGTACGCATGATTGGTCTCCTTCTCGTGCCGGCAATTTGCTGTTTGCCTGTGGCATCAAGAAGGCGTTTCCAAGGTTTTCCAAAGGCTTGGTAAGGCTTTGAAAAAACAAGCAAAAAACCGGCTGCAGGGACAGCCGGTCTTTTGCACTGGAGGAAGGCGCGGAGATTGTGTCGAAAATCAGTTGCGGGCGATGATCTCGCGGCCATCGATCTTCATGTTGATACCCAGACTACCGGTGGCGCGGCGCATCAGAAAGCGCGGGCGGCGGTCGTTAAAGAGTGAGTGGCGGCGGCGCGGCTTGATATCGCGGGTGCGGACTTCGCCGAGATGATCTTCCAGCGGGCGTGCGACGCCGTCGGCTTCGACCATCAGCATCGGGATCCGGTAGGCTTCCGACCATGTGCGCCAATCGGCGGCAATGTCGGCCAGATCGTGGGCGACCAGCAGCGGGATGCAGAGATCCGGGTCATCATGGTGCAATTCTAGGGTCACGGTCACTTCTCCGTCTCCGTGGTCTATGGCGCGGGCAGCAACGCCCTTGAAGGCGCGAGCCGGCAAGGCGATCGACAGTGGCAAGCCGCTGGACGGCAAAACCTTGCGCAGCACCGCTCCACGCTCATCCAGGCTTATGGTGACATTGCTGGACTGTCCGTGCAAGGTGTAGCTTGCCTGCTGGGGAAAGCGTTTCGGGTCCATTCGCAGTGTCGTTTCAACCCAAGCCGGTTGGGAAAGTGTTTTCAGCATTTCAATCGCCCTTGTTTTCCTTGAGAGCCGGTTCCCGGTCTTCTCGTCGGGACTTTTCGTCCTCTGTGAGCCAAGGATAGGTGGGTCGGGTTTGAGACCACTTAAAAATCGCAGTTAAAAAACTTTGCATTTCCGGATGGTTAGCAAAGGTCAACGCAGCAGGGTTTCTCAAATCTGAAGAAAGTCGGCCGCATTTCGCCAATTGCCCATTCCCGCGCTGCGGGGTTGAGGAAAAGCCACGCACAAGGAAGACCAGCGATTGTGATGCCGATTATGGCCGCATTGCGCGGCATTGCGTCCGTCCGGGCACTTTAGCGCCGGGCAATCTCAGGCGATCGGCAGAGCGGCAATGGTTTCCACATATATCGACTACAATCTCTTGGCGCGCGATATGAAGACGAGCCTCCAGCGTACGTCGCAGCAGACGCTGGTCGCCCGTGAAACCGAGTATTACAAGGCCAATATCGGCAAAGTCACCTCGATCGACGAGTTCCTTGATGACTATCGGCTCTATGCCTATGCCATGAAGGCGCATGGTCTGGAAGATATGACTTATGCCAAGGCCTTCATGCGAAAGGTGCTGGAGAGCGACCTTAGCGACGACAAAAGCTACGCCAATATGCTGACGGATGAGCGCTACCAGAATTTTGCGCGGGCGTTCAGTTTTTCCCAATCGACCGAGGTGATCCAAAGTGATGCACAGGAAGACGCGCTGATCGGTCTGTATAACCAGTCCGTCTTGAACATCGATTCAAAGATGGCCGGGGAGACGCGTTACTACGACACAGTGATAGGCACGATTACCAACGTGGATCAGTTTCTGCAGAACGACAGGTTACGATCCTATGCGTTCCGGGTGTTCGGCGTTGACGAAAAATATTTCGATTATGCCAAGGTGCGCGGTGCGCTGGTCAGCGATCTCAACGACCCGAACAGCTACTACAATATTAATTTTGCACCCGGCCTGGCGAGCGCAGAGGCGACCAAAGCCTCATCCACTAAGGCACTTTCGGCTCTGACGAGCCGGGGACTATCGCAGGCGCGCATAACCGCGATCGACGGCCTTTTGGCACTGCCCCAAACCCCGAATGAAGACAGGGTGAAGCTGCAGGCCGAAAAAACCACCCTGCAAAACAACATTACCACGATTAACAATGCATTCCCCGAAATGACCGCCAATATCGATGCCTATGCGGGCGTCGAAGCTGAAATCGCCGGTCTGAAGACCCAGATGGCAAAGCCCGGTCTCACGGAGGCGGAGCGGGCTGCGTTCCAGGCTCAGATCGACCAGCGCCAGGCGACGCTCGCGACCATGAAGGGCGTGAACTTCTATTCGAAGGATTTGAAGACCAAGCAGGAGGAGAGCACGGCCACAATTGCACGGCTCGCCGTTTTCAAGGATCTGGCCTTGATGTACGATTTTGCGGCGGATGGCTCTGTGCCGGCAGGCGGAACGGCACAGGCAGCAGACAGCCGCAAGGCGACCATGGAAGTTTACGCCTATAAGGCGCCGCGCGCGACGACAGCGGTCGCGCTGCTGCATAAGGCTTACTATGAAAATGCGATCGGAAACATCACCACGGTTGCGCAGATCAAGGGCGACAGCCGGCTTTATTCCTACATCCTCACCGCATTTGGCCTGCCGTCCAGCGCGACAGTGTCGACGCTCGAAAGCATCCTGACCAGCGATCCAAACGACCCGACGAGTTTCGTGAATACCAAGGGGGGCGAGTACAACGCCAAATACAAGGAATTGAGGGCGGCGTTTAACTTCAAGACGGACGGGACGCTGGCGGCTGGCGATAAACCGCAGACGGCGGCGCAGACCAAGCTGACGTCAGATTATTATATGGTACGCTACAACGACGCCGACGAGGCTGCCGATGAGACCCTGATCAAATCTTTCAAGAGCTTGATGAAGGTCGTCTCCAATGTCGACGATCTGATCGCCGATAACAAGATCATGAAGTTGGCGCTCACCGCCGTCGGCCTCGAAAACGAGGCAGACACGGCGCGTAAGATCAAGAAGGTGCTGACCAGCGATCTCAACGATCCGAAGAGCTATGTCTACACGCTCAAGGACGATCGTTATGTTCAGCTGGCCAAGGCGTTCAATTTCAATGCGGATGGATCGGCAGGCATTCCGATGCTGGCCCAAGCCGAATCCGAAATCCTCAACACCGCCAAATCCTATGTCATCGAAAAGAGCCGGTTCGCCACCGAGGATGAAAAGACCAAGGCGACCGCGGAAGCGAAATATTACAGCACCGAAATCACAAAGATCAAATCGCTCGACGGGTTCCTTTCGAACCGGCGCCTGGTCGATTTTGCTCTTGTCTCCGCCGGGATCGATCCTGAAACGGTGACCATGGACTATGTCCGCAAGATGTTCGAATCCGATTTCAACGACCCGAACAGCTTCATCAACGAGGAACCGAACTCGACGGCCTATAAGGAGCTCGTCGCCTCCTACAGTTTTGACAAAAACGGTAATGTGACCCGGCCGGATATTGGCATCCAGACCAAACGCGGCCTGCTGGAAACCGAGGACCTCTACCTCAACCAGACCCTTGAGCAACAAAAGGGCGAGGACAATGCCGGCGTGCGGCTTGCGTTGTATTTCCGCCGCCAGGCAACAGGCGTCAACACCGCCTACGATCTCCTGGCCGACAGCGCGCTGATGCAGGTCGTCCGGACGGCATTCAGCATCCCGGAAGCCATGTCGACTGCCAATGTCGATATCCAATACGCCTATATCAATCGCGTGCTCGAGGTGAAGGACCTGCAGGATCCGGAAAAACTGGAAAAACTGCTCATGCGCTTCACCGCTCTCTATGATGTCGAGAACAATGTCGATGTCTCCGGCGCGCAGATCATCCTGTCGGGCGGCGGTGGCGGCATCAGTGCCGACGCGTTGTTCAGCCTGTCACAGCTGCGCCTCGGCGGCCGCTGACTACCCGTCGTTTATCAGGCTTTCAACACCTTGCCGGGGTTCATGATCCCGGCGGGGTCGAAGGCATGCTTGATGCGTTGCATCAGATCGATCTCGATGGGCGAACGGACCTCAGCCAGTTCGTCGCGCTTCAGCTGGCCTATGCCGTGTTCCGCCGAGATCGAGCCGTTGTATTTCAGGACGATGCCGTGAACGATGGCGTTCATCTCGCGCCAACGGCCGATGAACTGATCCTTGTCGGCACCGATCGGCTGCGAGATATTATAATGAATATTGCCGTCGCCCATGTGGCCAAACGAGCAGATGCGGGCGCCGGGAATGGCTTTCATCACAGCCGCATCGGCCTCCGCCATGAAGGCCGGAATGCTGGAAACCGGTACCGATACGTCGTGCTTGATCGACCCGCCCTCCGGCTTCTGCGCCGGCGACATGCTTTCGCGCATATGCCACAGGCTCTTGCGCTGGGCTTCGCTGGCCGCCACCACGGCATTCTCGATGAGGCCGCTGGAGATTTCGGTTTCAAGCAGTGACTGCATCATCCGCTCGGCGCTTTCAGCCGAATCCGAGGTCGAGATATCGATCAGCGCATACCACGCATGAACCGTCTCCATCGGGTCGCGCACGTCGGGAATATGCTTTGCAGTGAATTCGACGCCGAGGCGCGGCATCAGTTCAAAACCGGTCAGCGCCGGACCGCAAAGGCTCGAGGCCTTGTCGAACAGGGCGAGTGCATCGTCAACGCTTTTCAAACCGGCAAAGGCGACCTGATGGCCGCGTGGCTGCGGAAACAGCTTGAGCACCGCGCCCGTGATGATGCCGAGTGTGCCCTCTGCGCCGATGAACAGGTCGCGCAGGTCGTAGCCGGTATTGTCCTTCTTCAGCCGCCGCAGCCCATCCCAGATCTCGCCGGTCGGCAGAACCACTTCCAGGCCGAGGCAGAGTTGCCGCATATTGCCATAGGCCAGCACTGCGGTGCCTCCTGCATTGGTGGAGAGATTGCCGCCGATGCGGCAGGATCCTTCCGAACCCAGCGACAGCGGGAACAGCCGGTCATGCGCTTCCGCCGCCTTCTGGATATCGGCAAGAATGCAGCCGGCATCGGCGACGATGACATTGCCGACGGGATCGATATCGCGAATGCGGCTCAGCCGCTGCAGAGACAGGACGATATCGGCAGCGCCGGTGCGCGGGATCTGGCCCGCCACATGGCCGGTATTGCCGCCTTGGGGCACGATCGCAACGCCGGTTTCGCTGGCGAGCTTGAGGATCTGCGAGACCTCTTCGACGCTGCCAGGCCGCAGCACCAGCGGCGCATTACCCTTGTAGAGGCCGCGGGATTCGACGAGATAAGGCGCAATGTCAGCCTGATCCGTCAGCGCATTGGCCGCACCGACGATGGCGGTAAAACGGGCGATCAGGTCGGTGGAGGGCGGGGTGTTGGTCATAGGGTCATTCCCGTGGGGCAGCAGCGCGTTCGATCCGGTCGAGGATTGCCTCGCCAAGACCCTCGTTGGGGATTGCACCAAAGGCAATGGTTTTGGCGCCGGACGCATCGGCCTGTTTCATGAAGGCAAACAGATTGGCAGCGGCTTCGCGCAGGTTTGCGGATGGGCTGAGGTCGAGGATGATTGCTGCGTTTTCCTCGCCCGGCAAAGGCTTTCCGCCGAAACGGATCAGCGCTTCTTCCGGTTTGACATCCGACGCATTCAGCCGCACCGCAGCACCTGGGGCATAATGTGATGCGAGCATGCCCGGCGCTTCGATCGCAGCGCCCGCCGTTTCCGGCCGCAATACCGTTTTGCCGGTCAGTGCTTCGATATCGGCGACATCCAGACCGCCTGGACGCAACAGCCGGATTTCTCCGCCATCGACCTTGATTATGGTTGATTCCAGTCCGATTTCGGCTGGGCCAGCGTCAAGGATGAGCGCCAGCTTGCCGCCAAGATCGGCTTCGACATGGGCGGCGCTGGTCGGGCTGATCTTGCCTGATGTATTGGCGCTGGGTGCTGCGAGAGGTCTGCTGAAACGGGCGATCACTTGGCGGGAAAACCCTTCCGGCATGCGGATGCCGAGCGTGTCGAGACCGGCCGAGGCAAGCGGGTGGACGTCGCTGTCCGGCTTTAGCGGTAGGATCAATGTCAGCGGTCCGGGCCAGAAGGCTTCGGCCAGCTTTCGCGACAAGCGATCAAAGCTTACATGCGCTTCCGCCATGGCAAAATCGGCGACATGGCAGATCAGCGGATTGAAGCGGGGGCGGCCCTTCATTTCATAGATGCGGCTGATTGCATCGGGATTGGTGGCGTCGGCCGCCAGCCCGTAGACCGTCTCGGTCGGGATCGCCACCGGCAGACCTTCGCCAAGCGTCTCGCAGGCAATCGCCAGGGCATGCTCCGGCTCGGTCCGTGTGTCTATGATCAGCGCCATCAAGCTTCCAAACGTCAATGCGCCCTCACCGGGAGGCAGGCGGGCGCTCCGGCGTTTCCTTTACAGGGCGAAGCCGGACATTGCCAAGCGCATTTGAAATGCACGCCCAACTGTCCCTCTTTGCAACACCCAAAATTAAGATTTCTTAAAATGCGACAGGTCCGGTTAGCGGCGGAGAAAGTTGCCCATGCTAGCTGTCTGATCCTGCACCTAGCCGGAGCCCCTATGGTCAACAAGAAATCCATGCCGACCGACCTTGCCCTGCGCATCGCCACCGCCATGCATCAGATGGGCATCGATGCCATTCCCCGGAATTACGAGCTGGTCTACGAAGCCTATGGCGGCGCCAATCCGGATCTGGTGCGCGACTTCATTGCGCTCGGCAAATACAAGTCGCAATCGGCGCTTGACGAACTTGGCCGCAAATATCTGCCGCACCATCATGAAGCCAGCGTATTGGCGCGGTCGACGACGATCGTGCGCGACGAGATGAGCAATTTCATGAACCTGTTGTCGCGCGAAAAAGATCAGCTCGATGATTACGGGCGTCTGATCAGCGAGGCGACCAAGGCGTTGGTGGTTTCCGGTGACGCGAGCCAGACGGCGCTGCAGAACTCCATTCAGGCATTGAAGCGGGCCACCGAGCGGCAGGTGTCACACAATGCCGAAATGGAGCAAAGCGTCACCGCGCAATCCACCGTGATCGCCGGAGTCCAGAAAGACCTTGCCGATTTCGAGGCGCGGAAATTTTCCGATGCGGTCACCGGTCTTGCCAATCGCCGCGCCTTCAACAAGGCTCTCGCCAAGGTCTATGCCGATCCCGACATGCCGCTTGCCTGCGGCATTGCCATTGCCGAACCGGATACCAGCCGGCGCCTGTCGGGAGAGCAGGCCGCCGCCCTGGCCGAGCCGCTCGCCCGCCATATCGGCGGCATCATCCAGCAGGCATTTCCCGCAAGCGAACTGGTCGCCCGTTTCGACGGCACGCGTTTCGGGTTTCTGGTCGGCGCGGGCGAGGAACGGGAAGTGGTGCGGCTTGTCGCATTGTTGCGTTCGGCCTTGCGCAGCACGCATTTCAAACACCCGAAAACCGGGCGCGACCTCGGCTGTGTGACGCTTTCGGTGGGAGTGTGTATGTCGGATGATGCCGGCAACGCCTTCGATCTTGTCGGTACGGCCGAAAAGGCGCTTGCGAAGGCGCAGGGCAAAGGTGGCGACCAGACGATCGTGCACGGGGCCGAACACGAACAGCAACCCGGGCGGGATTGGCTGATCTACAAGCAGTGATCAGAGGCTGCCGATGATCTTGCGAAGCGCTTCGTTGCGGGCGCCGAGCAGAAGCACGTTCTTCAGCGCTTCCTTGGGATCGCGGGTGCGAAACAGCAGCCCGTTGTCATGCACTGCACGATTGACGGTCAGCTTGCCTGCCTCGGCGTCCATCTCCGTGGCGACGGCGAAATACATCCGCGAGTAGCCGAGCTTGATCTTCTCGAAGAAATGCTGGTCGTCGCCGATATCGGAGAAGAAATTGGCAATATAGAACGACCAACGGACGTCTTCGAACTTGGCAAATTTCGTCCGTGCGGCGGTGACATGACAATAGCCGAGGTGCGGGCTATCGGCGAGCGTCCGGTGAAAGAGCAGCTTTGGAAAACGGATCGAGCGATGGAAGCTGTTGATCCGGTCGTGCGTGACGGAGCCGGCCGCTTCGAGCTTCTTGCCCGTGCGGGCAGCGACTTCCTGATGGGTCAGATAGCGCTTCTCGGCCGCGCTCCATTGCTGCTGGTGCCGGTTGATCCGTCCGGTGCGCAGGAATTCGGTATAGATCGCGGCCTTCGGCGAGGGTGCCGGCTTCTTGACCACAGCGGCATCGAAATATCTCAAGTTTGACATCGGCCTGTACCAGAATGCGGGATGTGTGGACAAAACACACCGGGACGGAATCGCTTATCAGCTAAAGCTACTGCGTTATGGTTAATGCAGTCTTTCTGGGCTTAAACCTTTTGCCTCGACCTTGTGCGATGGCGATGGCGGCACTGTTACTGCGAAATGTCGCAAAGAGGCCGCATCCGTGCCGTTTGCCGAAGCGGCGTGCTGAAAACCGGACTTTTGCTTGAAAATCAGCCGATCACATTGTTTCTGCTTATAAAATAGCCAGCTTTCCGGCGGCGCTATGCAATATTCGCCGTGTCGTCTTTCTGGAACCCGATGTCGTTAACCGGCGGCTGTTTTTCGAGGACTGAGGATTAGATGAAGACACTCAAGGTGCCGCCTTTATAGGGAAGGGCGGAGAATTGGGAAGCCGGTCGAAATCCGGCGCTGCCCCCGCAACGGTGGTGGAGCGAAACCTCGGCAAAAGGCCACTGGAGAAATCCGGGAAGGCGCCGGGACAGTCCGCAAGGACAGCTCCAGAGCCCGGAAACCAGCCTTGTGATGAAATTGATGTCTGGGTTGCGGCGGGCAGCCGGAAGGAGGACCACACTAACCACGCGCTCTCCCGGCGCGGCGGTGGTTCCTTTCCTGCCTGCTGCCACCGTAAAAGTTGGCGAGCACAAGGAAATGACCATGGATCTCCGCAGTGAAGTCCTCCGTAAATTGCAGGCCCGGCGCGATACACACAGCCTGGAGCAGGCCTTCTATACCGATCCCGACCTGTACAAGCTCGATATGGAACAGATCTGGTACAAGGACTGGCTGTTCATCGGCCATGATTGTGAAATCCCGAAGTCGGGCAATTATTTCACGGCCCAAGTCGGCGAATATCCGGTCGTCATCGTCCGTGACCGCACCGGCACGGTCCGGGCGCTGCACAATTCCTGCCGTCATCGCGGCTCGCGTGTCTGCGCCGGAGCCAAGGGGTCTTCGGCCAAGCTTGTCTGTCCCTATCACCAGTGGACCTACGAACTGGACGGCAAGCTCTTATTTGCCCGACAGATGGGCGAGGATTTCGACAAGAACCAGCACGGCCTGAAACCGATCCATTGCGAAACCATCGGTGGTTACATCTTCATCTGCCTTGCCGACGAGGCGATGGACTTCCAGCCGGTGCGCGACATGGTCTCGTCCTATCTGACACCGCACAATCTGAAGGACACCAAGGTCGCGTTTGAAAGCACGATCATCGAGAAGGGCAACTGGAAGCTGGTCTGGGAAAACAACCGCGAATGCTATCATTGCGCGGCAAACCATCCTGAACTCTGCCGCACCTATCCGGAAGCGCCGACCGCAACCGGCGTACAGGGCGCCAAGGACGATCCGATCATTGCCGCCCATTGGGCGCATTGCGAGGCGACGGGTCTGCCGAGCGAGTTCAAGATGGATCAGAGCGGCCAGTTCCGCGTTGCCCGGATGCCGCTGATCGAGGGGGCGGAAAGCTACACCATGTCCGGCAAGCGGGCCGTCAAGCGCCAGCTTTCCGACGATGTCAGCCAAAGCCATATCGGCACGTTGCTGTTGTTCCATTACCCGAGCACCTGGAACCATGTGCTGGCCGATCACGCCATCACTTTCCGGGTCCTGCCGCTCGGTCCGGAATTGACCCAGGTCACCACCAAGTGGCTGGTGCACAAGGATGCCGTCGAAGGGGTCGATTACAACCTCGAAGAACTGACCCATGTCTGGACGGAAACCAACGACCAGGACCGCCAGATCGTCGAGGAAAATGCCTTCGGCATCCGATCGCCCGCCTATCAGCCCGGCCCCTATTCGCCGGAGCACGAAGGTGGCGTGATGCAGTTCGTCGAATGGTACACCAACTTCATGCAGGGCCGACTCAAGGGCATTGCGGCGTCGCCATCTCTGGTTCGGGTCGCCTGACATGACCATTGCTTCCTCTTTCCGGCACTTCGACGAGTTGCAGCCGTTCAACGATCGCCAGCAATTGCTGGAGTGCATTTCCGTTACCGCGGAGGGGCCGGACGTGATGACGTTCGGTTTCAAGGCCGACAAGGACAGCTGGTTCCGCTATCTGCCGGGCCAGTTCGTCACACTGGAACTGCCGGTGACGCCGGACGATCCGGTGATGCGCACCTACACCCTGTCCTCGACGCCATCGCGGCCGTTTTCGGTGGCCGTGACCGTCAAGGCCCAGGCTTCCAGCATCGGTACGCGCTGGATGTTCGACAACCTGAAGCCGGGCATGAAGCTGAAGGCCTTCGGGCCGCTCGGTGATTTTTCCTTCGTGCGTCATCCGGGTGAAAAATATCTGTTCATCTCCGCCGGTTCCGGGATCACGCCGATGATGTCGATGACCCGCTGGATGGCCGATTGCGCGCCGCAGACCGATGTGTCCTTCCTGTCCTGCGCCCGCCAGCCGGATGATCTGCTGTTCCGCGACGAACTGGAAAACATCTCCCGCAACATGCCGAACCTCAATCTCGGCTTCATCGTCGAGACCCATGCGCCGCGTCATAGTTGGCACGGGCTGCGCGGCCGCATCGAAACGTCGAAGCTGGCGCTGCTGGCGCCGGATTTCCGCGAGCGCACCGTGTTCTGCTGTGGTCCCGAGCCGTTCATGCGTGGCGTCAAATCGATGCTGGAAAGCGTCGGCTTCGACATGAACCGCTATCATGAAGAGAGCTTTCAGCCGGCCAGCGCACCGGATCCGGCCGAGCTTGCCATCCGGGCCGGTGCGGGCGAGGCGGATGCAAGCGCAGTCTCCACCATCACGTTTACGATGGCGGGCAAGGACGCCAAGTGCCAGCCCGGTCAAACCATTTTGCAAACGGCGCGCGCCGCAGGCGTGCGCATCGGGGCTGCCTGCGAGGGAGGGCTGTGCGGCACCTGCCGGGTGATGAAGATTTCAGGGGAAGTCGAGATGAACCACAATGGCGGCATCCTCGATGATGAAATCGACGAGGGCTACATTCTCGCCTGCTGTTCGCGCCCGATCGGCGACGTCCAGATCGAGGCGTAGCCTGCGCGTGCCGGGTGGTTGACAGCCCGCCCGGCAAAAGGCGGTCGCCCTCATAGGGTGTTCACGGGTAACAAGCTTCGCATAAGTTGCACGGCCTAGTGTCGAAGGGCAATCGATATGGGACGTGATTTATGCGAACCAAAGATCTGACCTATGAGCTTCTCCAGGCCTCTAAGATGAGCGCCGAACGCAGCGACAAGAAGATGCTTGTGTTCCTCATCGAGATGGCCCTTTTGGAGGCGGAGCTGTCCATGCCACCGGCCCTGGATATCAAGCGCTCCCATCCGATGCACATTCCGCAGATACCCCGGCCGGGAAGCGCGCGGACGGACCTCGGCCCTGCATGAACCACGGGCCGTCCCGGCTTGCTGTACGTTCCGCTTCAGGATTCCGGCGTGGCCGGGTTTTCCGTGCCTGCCGCGCGGCAGGCCGCAAACGTGTCGAGCGACGGATTGTAGACCTTGGTCATGACGTCCATCATCCCCAGTACGGTGTGGAACAGGTTGTCGTGCGAGGTCGGCGCGCCGGTCTTGGCCTGAAGGCAGCTGCGGTCCAGTCCGGTCAATTGCGCATACGGATCCGAGAACCAGGCGATGAAGGGCACGCGGGTCTGCTCGACGGGCGCGAACATGTAGGGCGCGCCATGCAGGAACAATCCGTTTTCGCCAAGCGACTCGCCATGATCCGACATGTAGATCATCGCGCCATCGACGGTGTCTTGATGCTTCTTCAGAAGCTTGATCACTTCGGAGAGGTTGTGGTCCGTGTAGAGGATAGAGTTGTCATAGGCGTTGACGATCTCCTCGCGTGAACAATCGGAAAGCTGCGCGGTGCGGCAATCGGGCTTGAAACGGCGGAATTCTTCCGGATAACGCTGATAATAGGCCGGGCCATGGCTGCCGAGCTGGTGCAGCACGATGACGGTATTCTTGGTGATGCCGCCGAGCTTTTCATCGAGTTTGCCGAGGAAGATATCGTCCAGGCAGCCGTCGTCCTTGCAGAGTGGGCTGTCCTTCTGCTTGGTGAGGCTGGCAAAGCTGATGAGGTCGGCAATGCCCTTGCTGCCGGTATTGTTATCCCACCAGTAACCGTCGATCCCGGCGCGGCGTAGAACGTCCATCAGCGTGTCGGTGGAGCGGGCCTTGCGGTCGGAATAGTTTTGTCTGCCATAGACGGAAAACATGCAAGGCAGGGAAACGGCGGTCGCGGTGCCGCAGCTGGTCGTCTGGGTAAAATTGGTGACGCCGAGCGCTTTCAGTTCCGGATTGGTCTCCCTGTCATAGCCATTGAGGGAAAAATTCATGGCGCGGGCGGTTTCGCCGGCGACGACGATGGTGACCACGGGTTTTTTCGCCCGGGCGTACATCGGGCCGAGTTTGGCGTCCGTGCCGAGCGGAGCGCGCACGATGCCGATGTCACGATAGGCACTGACCCCGAGCCCGATCGCCGAGGTGATCGCAGCAAACGGCGTCAGCTTGGCCATCATGTCGCGATGTTCACGAATGTTCGAAGAAATTCCCGAATAATTGGAGACGATCAGCCCGATGCACAGCGACAGGCACAGCGAAATGACTGCCAGATTGACAAAGAACTTGCTGATGAACTGCCGGTGCCTGATCCGCACCAGGCAGACGAGCACCGATGGCAGGATGCCGTAAAGCAGAATGTGACGGATAAACGTGGCGGTAATCAGAGGACCAGCTTCCTGCGGCGTCGTCACCACGGCGTTACGGATCATATCCTTGTCGATCACCACACCGAAGAAATCCGTATAGTAGGAAGACATCGCCCCGGCGATGAGCAGGAAGACCAGAAACGGCTTGATCAGGTATTTGACCGAGAACATCACCATGCCGGCAAAGACCAGCAGGGTGATCGCCGCGACAAAGGTGTAGAAGCTCAGGTGAAAGCCACCGAACACATAGAAGGCTTCATTCCAGAACGTGAGATTCTGGAGGCACAGGATGTAGACGGCGACCAGAAGGCTGAGCGGGATGCTTCCCATGGTGGGCCGTTTTATCGAACGAAAATTCAAGACATGCTCCGGCAATCAAGGCAGGGAATGGCGACAATTGCCTTCTCTTGCGCTCGCCGGCTGACAGCAGGCTGAACGTTCGCGGATTGGCTGATGCGGCAGAATGCACCGTGTAGAACGGGTTAGCGAAGGCCCAGCGGGATCGGCATTTTGGCGATCGATCCGGTGACGGTCATGTCGATGCCCACGCCTATGTCGGCGCCGGCGCCTACCCCTGAAAACGGTTCCGCCTTGCCCGAGGCGATCAGTAGCGGTCTTTCAAAGGGCTTTTCCGGCAGCAGTTCGCCCTTGGCCCACACGGCCTTCAACGCCTTGGCATTCATTCCGGCGACATTGACGTCGATATCGGTCAGCGTGCCAGCGACACGGTAGGGGCAGCGCCGCTTGCCGCAATTGACCGCTGCCGAGAATTGCCAGAGCGCATAGCTATCCCAGTTTCCCATCGGGAAGACGTTGCGGATCCCGGGCTTGTAGCGGGCATACCAGAGCGGCAGGCGCGACAGGATCGGGAAGCGGTCGCGATTGGCGGCGATGTAGCTGGCGGTGACGTGATTGGTGTAAAGCGTCGGATAGCGGCCGGTGCGGGTCTTGATATGGCCGACAAACACGGCCGCATCTTCCAGCGTCATGTATTTCTCGGGGTCGATGCCCTCGATATCGATCACCATCAGTTCGTCGTCGCGCGGCTGGGCATAGTCGAGGAAGTGATTGGCCTGGTCGACTGGATTGCCGGGACGGGCGAGATGGTAGGCCCCCCAGAGCAGGCCGCTTGCCCGGGCAATCAACCGCCGTGTCTGGTAAAGTTCGCGGCTGACGGCATATTTGCGCCACATCGTCTTGCAGTGGGCCACCGTGTCGCCGGCGTGATCGCCGGTACAGGCAAAGCTTTCCGGCAGTCCGTCGGATGCCTTGGAGATGAAACCGGCAATGCGCTTGTCCTTCAGCATTGCATCCCAGTCGATAATGTTGAGTTCGTAGGCGTCGATCACCAGGGCATGGTCCGGTGATTTCCACGGGGTGACGTCGCGGGCCAGTGTTTTGGAGATCAGGCCGCCGCCGGAAAACAGCGCGACGCCGAGGCAAGCGGCGAGGCGGAAAAACTTGCCCAAGCGTGCGGTCCGGCGCTTTTCCATCTGAAGAGGGTGCGCAAAGATGGTTAACGGAGGATTAAGCCTCAAACCTCTTCACCGCGACCCGGGCACAACACATCTGGCGCGTGTGCGCCGGACATGCTTAGTTGTGGTCCCGTGGAACAAAACCAGGCGCAAAGCGTTCTACCGGCAGGACAATATTGTCCGAAAGCAGTTGATGGAGGAGCCCCGCATGGGTGTTTTCAAATTAAAGGTGGCATCGTTGGCGCTGTCTGCCGTTTTACTGGCAACGTCGTTTACGCCATCGCAGGCCTTTACCCAGATCCCGGTTCCGGTCGCCGCTGAACGGTCGAATGTTGAAACCGTGCAATATAATCGCCACGGTGAGCGCCACTACAACAACCGGCCTCGCTACAATAACAGGCGCTACTACAATAACAACAGGCATGGCTATTATCGCCATGGCGGATACTCTTATTACAACGGTCATCGTGGCTATAACTATTATCGCCCCGGATACCGCGAATATAACGGCTTCTGGTTCCCGCTGGGTGCCTTTGCCGCCGGTGCCGTGATCGGTGGGGCTATTGCCCAGCCGCCAGTCCGGTATGGCGGCAGCCATGTCGAGTGGTGCTACAATCGCTATCGCAGCTACCGTGCTTACGACAATACCTATCAGCCGAACAACGGCCCACGCAGGCAGTGCAATTCACCCTACTGACGGGACGCGTTGATCAGCACAGACTATCGGCCGGGGACCTCGTCTCCGGCTTTTTTTGTCAGAGAATTCCGATCCGCTTCAATATCGTCCAGGCCACGCCCATCGACATCATGATCAGGAAACCTGCCAGCAGGGTGCCGTGAATGCCTTCGGCAAAAGGCAGGCCGCTGGTGTTCATTCCGAAAAAGCCGGTGACAAGCGTCGGCGGCAGGAGGAAGGCCGTCATCAGCGACAGGATGTAGAGATGGCGGTTTGTCTCTGACGACAGCTTGCTGTCGATCTCTTCATGCAACAGGCGGGCGCGTTCCTGCAACGCGAAGACATCGCGGTCGACCGCTTCCAGCCTGTCCGACAGGCGTTCGGCAACGTCAATGAAGCCCTCCGGCACTTCGTCCTCCTCAGAGGTTCCAGCCCGGCGCAGCAGCGCCAGCAATGTGCGCAAATGCCGGTGCAGCCGAACGGCGGTGCGACGCAGCGGCGCCAGCCTCGGCTGGTGGTTGTGCCCGGCCTCGCCATAAACATCGTCCTCGATGATGTTGAGGTCTTCCGTCAATTCCAGAACCAGGCTGATCAGCGTGCGCTGGAATTCGACCACCATCATCTCGAACAGATCGATCGGCCGGCCGCAGCGGGCATTCTTTTCAATGGCGGCCTTGACCCGGTCGATACTGCGCAGCGGATGCAGCCGCGTGGTGATGATGATCTTTTCGGTGACGGCGAAATGCAGCCAGCCGATGGTTTTGGTCTCGGCATCGAAAGTGCGTTCGAAATCGACCAGTGTGCCATAGACGATATCGTCGGATATCGTCACCGCCGCCTGCGTGTCATGGCTGGTCAGCGTCGAAAGCGCGTTTGCGGGCAGGGTGGTAATGCGTTCGATCAGGCCGGGGGTGCGCGCATCGCTGAGCGCCAGATGTAGCCATACCCAGCCGTCACCCTCCATCAGCGCATCGATGGACGAATCGGCGGCGATCCGCACGCAGCGGCTGTCGCCCGGCAGGAAGCGGTAGGCCCAGACGAGCCCCGGTATTTCGGACGAGATCAGGTTCATGCTGCATTGTTCCGGCAAAGGGCCAGACTTCGCTGTATGCGGGTTTCATGACGGTTTTGTTACAGGCTGGCGCGCAAGTCGGGGGACGTACGGCAGATCGAATATTGACGTTTACGTAAAAATCAATAATTTCGCGATCAACAAACACGCCATTGCTGGACGGATGCCCGGCAATGTTGTCAGGTGACTGCAGGAGGAGACGGCGATGTACAAGGCACCGGTTGAGGAAATTCTGTTCACGCTGAAGCACGTGGCCGGGCTTGGCGAGGATCTGGCCGCAGGCATCTATGGCGATCTCGATGAAGATCTGGTCGATGCGATTGTTGGCGAAGCCGGGCGCTTTGCCACCGAAGAAGTGGCGCCGCTTGCCGATATCGGCGACAGGCAAGGCTCGAAGCTTGTCGATGGCAAGGTGCAGGTGCCGGACGGCTGGGCCGACCTCTATCGTAACTGGGCGGCCGGCGGCTGGAACAGCCTGACGGCCCCGGAAGAATTCGGCGGCCAGGCGCTGCCGCACATGCTGCATATCGCCGCCATGGAATTCTGGAATGCCGGCTCGATGGCCTTTGCGCTGGCCCCGATGCTGACCATGGGCGCCGTTGATGCGCTGGAAAAACATGGGTCACCGGCACTCAAGGCCACCTTTCTCGCCAAGATGATCTCCGGTGAATGGACCGGCACGATGAACCTGACCGAGCCGCATGCCGGTTCCGATCTCGGCGTGCTCAAGACCCGCGCCGAGCGCCGGGATGATGGCACCTACCGGATTTTCGGCCAGAAGATCTTCATCACCTGGGGCGATCATGAGGTTACAGACAATATCGTTCACCTGGTGCTGGCGCGGATCGCCGGGGCTCCCGAAGGGACGCGTGGCATCTCGCTGTTCCTGGTGCCGAAATTTCTCGTCAACGCGGATGGTTCGCTCGGTGCCCGCAACGACCTGTTCTGCCATTCGTTGGAGCACAAGCTTGGCATCCATGCCTCGCCGACCTGCACCATGGTCTATGGCGATGGCCGCTTCGGCGATGACAAGGGCGCTATCGGTTATCTCATCGGCGAGGAGAACAAGGGCCTCAACTGCATGTTCACGATGATGAACAATGCCCGTCTGGCCGTCGGTATCCAGGGCGTGGCGATGGCCGATGCCGCCACCCAGCATGCGCTGGCCTATGCCCGCGAACGCACGCAGGGCAAGGCGCCCGGCTGGAAGGGTACGGGCATGAGCCCGATCATCGAGCACCCGGATATCGCCCGCACGCTTTTGACCATGAAGGCGCTGACGCAAGGTGCCCGCGCCATCGCGTTGACCTGCGCCCATGCGGTCGATCGGGCGCATGTCTCTGAAGGCGACGAGGCCCGCCACTGGCAGGAGCGCTCCAGCCTCCTGACGCCGATCGCCAAGTCCTTCGGCACCGATGTCGGCGTCGATGCTGCCTCTATGGGCATCCAGGTGCATGGCGGCATGGGCTTTATCGAGGAGACCGGTGCGGCGCGCTATCTGCGCGATGCCCGGATTGCGCCGATCTATGAAGGCACCAACGGCATTCAGGCGATCGATCTCGTCACCCGCAAGCTGCCCCTGTCGGAAGGCGGCCATGTGCGCGGCTTCATCGCCGAGTTGAAGGCGGTGGCGCAAGAGGTCGGGTCATCCAATCTTGCCGATTTCGGCGAAGCCGGCAGCCGCCTCGATGATGCGATCGCCGATCTGGAAGAGACGACGGAATGGCTTCTGACGCGTCTTGCCGAAGGCAAATCCGCCGAAGCGCTTTCTGGCGCCACCGCCTATCAGCGTCTGTTCGGCCTGACACTGACGGGTGTCTATCTCGCCAGGGGCGGATTGGCGGAGGTGGACGACGGTGGCCGCGATGTCCGCATCGCGCTCTGCCGATTCGCCGCAGAAAACCTTCTGTCCGAAACGGGTGCGCTGAAAAACAGCATTCTCAACGGTGCCGCAAGCCTCGCCAGCGCCCGTATAGCACTCGCCTGATCGAAGGAGATGACCATGACCGATGATGTTCTGATCGAGCGGCCCGAGGCCTATCCGGGCGTTCAGGTCATCCGCTTCAACAGGCCGGCCAAGAAGAACGCCATCACGCGGGCGATGTACGCCAAGATGGCCAATGCACTCACTGTCGCTGGAACCGACGAGGCGGTCCGCGTCACGGCGTTTCTCGGCACCGAAGGCTGCTTTTCGGCCGGCAACGACATGGCCGATTTCATGGCTTTTGCCATGGGCGGATCGATGGGGCAGGAGGTCATCGAGTTCCTGAAGGCGCTGGCGAGCGCGGCCAAGCCCATCGTCTCCGGCGTCGATGGCTTGGCGATCGGCATCGGCACGACCATCCATCTGCATTGCGATCTGACAATCGCCTCTGCGCGCTCGACCTTCAAGACACCCTTCGTCGATCTGGCGCTGGTGCCGGAGGCAGCCTCCAGCCTGATCGTGCCGCGCATCGCCGGTCATCAGCGGGCCTTTGCGCTTCTCGCCGCTGGCGAACCTTTTACGGCGGCAGAGGCGCAGGAGGCCGGGCTGATCTGGAAGATCGCCGGTGCCGATGCCATCGAGGAAGGGGTGCTGGCGCTGGCCGCAAACCTGGCGAAAAAGCCGCCGGAAGCCCTGCGCATCGCCCGCGACCTCATCCGTGGCGACCGCTCCGACGTTCTGGCGCGGATCGACGACGAGGCAAAGCACTTTGCCGCGCAGTTGAAGAGCGCTGAAGCCCGCGCCGCCTTCGAGGCTTTCATGCGGCGTTGATTGGGCTTCAAAGATTAAGTTTAGTGCTTTCCGCATCCCCCCTCTGTCGGCGACGCCGACATCTCCCCCACAAGGGGGGAGATTAGCCGCAGGCTTTTAGGCCTTTTGGGAAAAGAATGATCTCCCCCCTTGTGGGGGAGATGTCACAGAGTGACAGAGGGGGGTACCCCGCGCCGGAAGCCGACCGTAGGAATAATCCCTCACAACCTTGCCGGATCGCGGGACAGGCCCATATAATCTCTGTTCGTGGAGGAATTTCGGCATCGGAGGCATGCCGGCAATCAAGGATTCGTCCATGCGGTCGCGTTTCATGTTTTCCCTGTCCGATATGTTCAAGCAGCATCGGCGTTGGGAAAAGACCATCGCCAAGGCCGTCAAGGTAACGCGCAAGGCGCTTGCTTCCCCGGCCCCCGCCAAACTGCCGGCAACACGGTCAACCGCAAAGCCGCGTTCGAGCACCCGGCTGGAAGAGGTCAAGGCATTCGGCAGCAATCCCGGCCGTTTGCGGATGTTTCGCTACATTCCGGCAGACCTGCCGAAAAAGTCGCCCCTCGTCGTTGTGCTGCATGGCTGCCAGCAGACTGCCGAAGCCTACGACAAGGGCAGCGGCTGGTCGACCTTGGCCCGCGAGCGCGGCTTTGCCGTCGTCTATGCAGAGCAGAAGCGCTCCAACAACGCCAATCTCTGTTTCAACTGGTTCCGCCCGAGCAACGTCACGCGCGACCGCGGCGAGGTGATGTCGATCCGCCAGATGGTCGCGAAGATGACGTCGGCGCACGGCATCGACCGCAAGCGCGTGTTCGTCACCGGCCTGTCGGCAGGCGGCGCGATGGCGGCCGCGATGCTGGCAACCTATCCCGACGTGTTTTGCGGCGGCGGCGTCATTGCCGGGTTGCCGTATGGTGCCGCACGTGACGTGCACCGGGCGCTGGCTGCGATGAAATCCGCGCCGGAACGGACAGGGCAGGAATGGGGTGATCTCGTGCGGGCGGCATCGCCGGTGACAGGTAATTTTCCCACCGTATCGATCTGGCATGGAACCAAGGATCATACGGTATCCCTCAACAATGCGGATGCGCTCGTGCAGCAATGGCTGGATGTGCATGGCCTTGACAGCGGCGCCTATGCGCAAAACGAGGTTGATGGTCACCTTCACCGCGTCTGGAAGGATGCGCCGGGCAAGGTTGCCGTCGAACTCTACCTGATTGACGGCATGGGCCACGGGACACCACTGAAGCCGCGGCCAGCGTCGCGGGTCAAGGCGGATACGCCCGGTCCTTATATGCTCGATGCCGGCATTTCGTCGTCGATGCATCTGGCGACCGCCTGGGGCCTGAAGAAACAGTAGGCGCTTCTGCCTCGCAACCGGAGGCGGGCAGCCGGAAAGCCCTTAAAATCCTCACTTTTCGAGTCATGAAATTTTAACTGTGCCTTAAGTACGTGACGATATTGTTCCGGACATCGCAGGCCGGAATGCCCGGTTCCTGACGGGCCGCATGATGCGCGCCGTCTTCGCCCGCTGTGGCATGTCATCCCATTCTCGCATCTGGAACCGACTGGCGCTCAGGCGTCGGCCGCGCTTCCGCATGCGGACCAGATCGAGCCTCCGCCCGGGTACAAAGCCGGGCCGCAATAGGGAAACCTGACTTGTCCAAAAGATCGAACCTGATGACGCGCATTCTTGTTGCCGCGTCCCTTGTCGTCGTTGCCGCCTTTGCCGGCTTTTCCGTCTATATCGACAGCCTCCAGCATGACACGACGACCCGCGCCGTCGAGGAGAACATTTCCTCCTCCGGCAAGCAGGCCGCCCAGAGCGTTGCCAACTGGCTGAATGGCCGCGTCACGCTCACGGCGATGGTGGCTGATGCAGCAGGAGCTGCCGCCGATCAGGCCGGGCTCGAAGCCACGCTCAACAACGATGTGCTGGTCAAGGAATTCATCAGCACCTATGTCGGAGATGAAGCGGGAAAATTCACTACGTGGCCGGTCAACCCGATGCCGGAAGGTTATGATCCGCGCAAGCGCCCATGGTATCAGGATGCCGTCAAGGCTGGTGGCAGTGTTCTGACCGACCCCTATATCGATGCGTCGAGCGGTGAT
Organism: Hyphomicrobiales bacterium; assembly: GCA_900472175.1. Classification (GTDB taxonomy): domain Bacteria; phylum Pseudomonadota; class Alphaproteobacteria; order Rhizobiales; family Rhizobiaceae; genus Pararhizobium. The sequence continues at coordinate 284,846 of UCHD01000001.1, forward strand.
CTCATCATCAGCGCTGCAGCGCCGGTCAAGAAAGACGGCAAGCTGATCGGCGTTGCCGGCAGCGACTTCTCGCTGAAGACGCTGGTCTCGATGGTCAAGAATATTGATGTCGGCGGCGAAGGCTTTGCCTTCCTCGTCAACAAATCCGGCCAGATTCTGGTTCATCCGGATGCCAAGCTGGTCACCAAGACACTCGCCGATGCTTTCCCGGTGGAGACACCTTCGATCGCTTCGACGATCATGCAGACCGAGCTGGACGGCAAGCCGCAGCTCGTCAGCTTTGTGCCTGTTGCCGGTCTGCCAACGGTTGAATGGTATGTTGGTTTCGTCGTTGATGCCGACGTCGCCTATTCCGCCATCGGCCAGTTCCGGATTGCTGCCACCGTTGCCACGCTTCTGGCCGTCGGCGTGATGATCGCTTTCCTCGCAACCCTGCTCAGCCGCCTCGTCATCCGCCCGGTCACTGATATGACCGGCGCCATGGAGCGTCTTGCCGCCGGCGACCTGAAAGCTGAAATCCCCGGCCAGGAACGCCGCGACCAGATCGGCTCGATGGCCGCCGCCGTCGCCGTGTTCCGCGCCAATGCCATAGAGCGGGCCCGCCTCGAAGGCGAAGCCGAAACCGGACGGTCGCTGTCCGAGCAGGAGCGCCGCGAGCGCGAAGCTTTGAAGGCCAAGGAAACTGCCGATATCCAGCACGCTGTTGAAGCCCTGGCAACCGGTCTTGGCCGTCTTGCCGATGGCGATCTCGGCTACCGCATCTCGGTTCCCTTCGTCATGCATCTCGACCGCCTGCGCGCCGACTTCAACAATTCGGTGACCAAGCTGCATCAGACGCTGCAGGCCGTTGGCGCCAATGCCCGCGCCATCGATGCCGGTGCCATGGAAATCCGCACGGCCGCCGACGATCTTGCCCGCCGTACCGAGCAGCAGGCAGCTTCCGTCGAAGAGACAGCCGCAGCTCTCGAGCAGATCACCACGACGGTCAAGGACAGCGCCCGCCGCGCCGAAGAGGTCGGCCAGCTGGTTGCCCGCACCCGCGCCGGTGCCGAAAAGTCCGGTGGAGTGGTCCGCAATGCCGTTAACGCCATGCAGGGCATCGAAAAGTCCTCCGGCGAGATTTCCAACATCATCGGCGTCATCGATGATATCGCCTTCCAGACCAACCTGTTGGCGCTGAATGCTGGCGTTGAGGCCGCCCGTGCAGGCGACGCCGGTAAGGGGTTTGCGGTCGTTGCCCAGGAAGTGCGCGAGCTTGCCCAGCGCTCGGCCAATGCCGCCAAGGAAATCAAGGCGTTGATCACCGCTTCTGGCGATCAGGTCCGCGCCGGCGTGACACTGGTCGGCGAAACCGGCCAGTCGCTGGAAGTGATCGTATCCGAGGTTCAGGAGATCAACACGCATATCAGCGCTATCGTCACCTCTACCCGCGAACAGTCGACCGGGCTGCAGGAGATCAACACGGCCGTCAATACGATGGACCAGGGCACCCAGCAGAATGCCGCCATGGTCGAGGAACAGACCGCAGCAAGCCATGGCCTTGCCTCGGAAGCGGCAGCGCTCAACGACCTGCTCGCCCAGTTCAACATCGGTGACACGCAGTCGTCGGCTCCGGCCGCACGGCAGGTAAATTACGCCCGCCGCGCCGCCTGATCAGCGAAGCGATCGCACCTGAAAACACCCGTACCGGGCCTCTGGTGCGGGTGTTTGTGTGTTTAGCCGCATCCGCGATCAGTCTTGAATATAGTTTTACATTAAACTATATAGTTCTCCATTAAACCAAATGGAGGTTGGCATGGCAGTGACACGGCGGCGATTTATCAACATAGCCGGGGGAGGGGTGGTGCTGGCAGCGGCCAGTGGAGGTCTCTGGGCAACCACCCGCGATCCGCTTTCGGCAAGAAGGCCGTGGCAGGATGCCGGTCAGGGGGAAGCCGATCTGCGGCGCAGGCTGTTGTCCTTCGCCATATTGGCACCCAACCCGCACAACCGGCAGCCCTGGCTTGCCAACCTGTCAAGCAGCGACGAAATCACGCTCTATTCCCAAAGCGATCGCCGCCTGCCGCAAACCGACCCTTATGACCGGCAGATCACCATTGGCCTTGGCTGCTTCCTCGAACTGTTGGCACAAGCGGCCGCTGAAGAAGGATATCATGCCGGGATCACGCTGTTTCCGGAAGGTGAGCCACAACCCCGGCTGGATGCCCGGCCGGTGGCCCATATCCGGCTTGTTCAGGACAAAGCGATCAAAGCCGATCCGCTGTTCGCACAGGTCCTGTCGCGCCGTTCGAACAAGGAGCCCTATGATCTCGCCCGGCTCGTCGCGGCCGATAAGCTCGTTGAGATCGCGTCAGCCGCCCGCACCGCGTCCGTTGCCCATACCAATGATCCTGCTCGCGTTGCAGCGTTGCGAAGACTTGCGTGGGACGCCTATCATACGGAGATCACCACGCCGCGGACGCTGAAGGAGAGTATCGATCTCGTCCGGGTCGGCCGCACCGCGATCGAGGCCAGTCCGGATGGTATCGATCTGTCCGGTCCCCTGATCGAAGGGCTGTCGATGGCCGGTCTCCTGTCACGCGAAGCCATGCTCGACCAGACGTCAATGGCATTTCAGCAGCAGATTCCGGTCCTGAAAGAGCCGGTCGATACGGCCATGGCATTCCTCTGGCTGAAGACCGCCGGAAACAGCCGCGCCGATCAGATTGCCGCCGGGCGCGATTATCTGCGTGTCAATCTGGCTGCTGCTGCGGCAGGCCTGTCCATGCATCCGCTCAGCCAGGCACTGCAGGAGTTTGAAGAGATGCGTCCGCATTTTCTGGCGATGCGCGAAGCATTGTCAGTCGAAGAAAATGAAACGCTTCAAATGTTTGCGCGTCTCGGCTACGGTCCGGCCATTGAGGGCGCACCCCGCTGGCCCGTGGATACCCGGATCAGGAGCGCATGACGGCGAGCGAAAACGACCTGCAAACGTTGTTCCGGTTCCTCAACGAAATCGGCATCGTCGCGCAATTGTCAGCCACTGCCTTTGAGAAGGTTATGCCTGCGGGTATGACCTTGCCGCAATTCGTTGTGCTCAATCATCTCGTTCGGTTGGGGGATGGGCGCACGCCCTTGTCGATTGCGCAGGCTATGCAGGTGACCAAGGGCGCCATGACCAATACGCTCGGTCATCTTGAGAGCAAGCGTTTCATCGCTATCGCACCGGATGCGCATGATGGCCGCTCGAAGCGGGTTTCATTGACAGAAGAGGGCAGGGCTGCCCGCAATGCGGCAATCGAGGCCCTCGGACCGGAACTCGCCGGCATCGCCGGTGAAGTCGCGATGGCGGGGATTATCGAAGCGCTTCCAGCCGTTGAAAGCCTGCGGAAAGTGCTGGATACAAGGCGCAATCCGAAGACCTGACGTCTCCGGATCAGCCCCATATTCACTTTTCCAGCGTTGCCACGACTTCCACGTGCGACGACCAGAGGAACTGGTCGATCGGCGTCACCGAGGTGATGCGGTAGCCGGCATCGACGAGGATACGCAGGTCGCGCACCAGCGTCACCGGATTGCAGGAGACGGCGACGATCTTCTTGGCGCCGGAGCGGGCCATCTCCTTGGTCTGGACTTCAGCACCCGCCCGCGGTGGGTCGAAGACGATCGCGTCATAGGCCTTCAGTTCCGAAGCCATCATCGGACGGCGGAAAAGGTCGCGCTTCTCGACAGTGACGGGCTTCAGGCCTTGCGTGTTGCGCGCGGCGAAATCCAGCGCCTTCAACGGCTTGTCCTCGCCCTCGACAGCATGCACACGCGCTTTGCGAGCAATGCGCAGCGAGAATGTGCCGGAACCTGCAAAGAGGTCAATGACGCGTTTTGACTTGCCGAGATGCGCCATCACCAGCTCTGCCATTGCCTCTTCGGCGGGCTTGGTTGCCTGCGTGAAGCTGCCGGGCGGGGGGGAGACGGAAACACCCCCGAAATCGATCACCGGCTTCACCGGCTCGACCAGGATTTCGCCATTGAGGCTGAGACGTGCAATGCTCTTCAGGCCGAGAACAGTCTCCACCGCCATGCGCCGCTGCCGGTCGTCCATCTTCTTGATGCCGTCGAAGGCCAGATCAAGGCCGGAGAGCGTTTCAAGCACGGTGACGCGAAAGGGCTCGGCGTTGACGGCCATGGCGTTGGCGATGGTCCGGATGATGGCAAGCCGTGACACGATGCCGGGGCTTGCGATGGGACATTCCGAGATCGCGACGATGTGATGGGTCTCGGGCTGGTTGTAACCGAGCAGCAGTTCCTTCTCGGTGCGCCGGGCGGTGAATACCGTGCGCCGCCGCTCGCCGGGATGGGCAAGCACCAGCGGCGCGACCTCGGCCTGCAGAGCCTTGGATTTCAAGGCATCGAGAACCAGTTGCCGCTTGAAATTCTGGTAGAGGCTGTCGCTGGCATGCTGCAGGCTGCAGCCGCCGCAAGTGCCGTTCTCGCCGTCCGGTCCGAAATGCCGGCATTTCGGCTCGACCCGATCGGGCGAGACATCGGTCATCGACATGACCGTGCCCTTGTCCTTGTTGACCGCCAGCGCCACGGTTTCGCCGGGCAGGGTGAACGGCACATAGACCGGGCCGAACGGGCCACGGGTAATGCCGTCGCCGGATTGGCCGATCTTCTCGATGGTCAGCGTTTCCGTGCTCATGCGTCTTCGTCTTCGTCCGCGTCCAGCGGCTTGTGGCCGGCCAGCAGATATTCCTCGTTGCCGTCACCGCCTGATATTGGCGAGGGGATCATGCCGAGGCTCGTCCAGCCCATGTCTTCGACAAGCCAGCGTTCCAGTTCGGCCGCCACCGCAGGCGCGCTGGAAGGGTCCTTGAGAAGACCCGCCTTGCTGATCGCCTCGCGGCCAGCTTCGAACTGCGGCTTGACGAGCAGGATGCAATGGGCGCCGGGCTCGGCGAGATCGAGCGCTGGGGGCAGCGCCAGTTTCAGCGAGATGAACGATACGTCGGAAACCACGAAGCCAATCTCGCGGTCTTCCAGGTGATCCTCATCCAGCACGCGGGCATTCAAGCCCTCGATATTGGTGACGCGGGGATCGGCATCCAGGCGCGGATGAAACTGGCCATGGCCGACATCGACGGAGATGACGTGCTCGGCACCCGCATGCAACAGGACTTCGGTAAAGCCGCCAGTCGAGGCGCCGATATCCAGACAGTCCAGCCCTTCGGGCGAAAGTTTGAAATGCTCGAGGCCAGCCTTCAGCTTCAGCGCCGCGCGCGAAACATAGGGCTGGACCGGATCGTCGATTTCGATCGTCACATCCTCGGGGAAAGTGGAGCTTGCCTTGGTGACGACTTTACCGTTGACGGTGACGGTGCCGCGCTGGATCGCATCGCGCGCACGCGAACGGCTGGCGACAAGCCCCAGGTTCAACAGCAGCTGGTCGAGGCGGACGGAGGTTTTTGGTTCGTTTGACATGGGTTCTCATGGCGCGTCGGGGCCGGGATGGCAAGGGCCATGCGGCAAGCCTTGGTCAAATAGTGCCGAAAGAGGCTGTTTCACGCGGCTGCAGGGTGTGGCGCACAGTGCGCCCGGTGTTGTCGCGCGGTATTTACCCATAAAATCCTATGGCCTTTTTACCGATATTTAAGCCGGAAGCCCTAATCCGAAATGACTGACATCACCGTTTCCACATGTGTGATACCGGGCATGCAGCACCGGTGAATGTGCTCGAAGAGTTAGCTTCAGTGGCACGTTCCAAGGGCCATCCCATATCGTGGGATCCGGCAGTTACCCCAATGTCCTCATACTGTTTGCGCATCGGCCATCCTGGCCGGGCGATATGGAGTCTCCATGCAACTTAGGCTGTCCCACAAGATTGGTCTGCTCGTCCCGATCGCCGTTGCCGGCATTCTGTCGATCGTCGCTATTTTCATTGTTGAAAAGGCAATCGAGCAATCCTTCCAGAAAAAGGAGCGTGCGATCGAGGCGTCGGACAAGGCGCTGCTGGTGCTCCAAAACAAGATGGTGGAAGAGCGCGGGGCTGAAAAGGACTTTCTGCTGCAAAAGAGCGATGAAGCCGTCCGGCATCATGAGGAGTTCTCCGTCGAAACGCGCGAGCAACTGGATGTGTTGAAAAACACGGTGGCCAATCCTGAGGTGCAGCAGAAACTGCAGGCGATTTCCGTCGGGCTCAATATTTATCTCACGGAGTTCAATGCGCTGGTTGAAGCCAACGCGGAGCTGGGTCTCGATCCGTCGAAGGGACGGGAGGGGGAAATGCGCGCGGCCGTGCATTCCATCGAGCATCTGCTCAACGATATTCAGGATCATGAGCTGAAGGCCAGCATGCTGACGATGCGCCGGCATGAGAAGGACTTCATCATGCGTGGCGATGCCAAATATGTCGCGAACCATGCAGCCGAAGCCAAGGCGTTTGCGGCGTTCGAGCCGGAGCGTTTTGGGTCAGAGGAGGCCTATGAATCCATCATGAAGGCGCTGGAAGCCTATCAGGCCGCATTCGACGCCTATGCCGTGACAGTAACGGTTGAAAGCGATGCACGGCAGAGTGTTTCCAGGGCATTTTCGGAGATCGAACCGATACTGGCAGGCTTGACGCAGGACTTTGCCGCGCTGCGCCAGTCTGCCGAAGCCGAAAATACGCGGATGATCGCCTGGGCACAGAATCTCGGAATTGCCGCCGTGATCGTCGCAATCCTGCTGCTGGCGCTGACCGTCTATCTGGTCGGGCGCGGCATTTCCAAGCCGGTCGTTGCCACCACCCGCGCCATGACCGGCCTTGCCGGTGGCGATACCGCCACGGCCATTCCGTTCACCGGCCGCAAGGATGAAATCGGGGAAATGGCCGCTGCCGTCGAAATCTTCCGTCAGGCCGCCATCTCCAATCGCCGCCTTGAAACCGAGGCGCAGGAAGCCCGGATTCGTTCCGAGGCCGACCGTATTCGCCTGACGGAGGAAGCGGAGGCCGCAGCTCAGGCGCGCCTGCAGCAGGCAACGTCAGGCCTGGCCGCTGGCCTGCGCCGTCTGGCCGCGGGCGATCTGTCCTTCCAGCTCAACGATGCCTTTGCTCCGGATTTCGAAGCCCTGCGTCATGATCTGAATGCCGCGGTGAAGCAGCTGGGCAATACGCTGACAGCCGTTACCCAGTCGGCCAGTTCGATCGACGACGGCACGCGCGAGATCAGCCAGAGCTCGGACGACCTGTCCCGCCGGACCGAGCAGCAGGCAGCATCGCTCGAACAGACCGCAGCAGCGCTGGATGAAATCACTGTCAACGTTTCCAACTCCTCCAAGCGCGCCGACGAGGCACGCACCGTCGCGGTGCAGGCCAATGCCAGTGCTGCCCAGTCCGGTGCCGTCGTTGCCAATGCGGTCGAGGCGATGCGCCGGATCGAGGAATCGGCAAACCAGATTTCCAGCATCATCGGCGTCATCGATGAAATCGCCTTCCAGACCAATCTGCTGGCGTTGAATGCCGGCGTCGAGGCCGCCCGCGCCGGTGATGCCGGCAAGGGTTTTGCCGTCGTTGCCCAGGAAGTGCGTGAACTGGCGCAGCGCTCGGCACGGGCTGCCAAGGAGATCAAGGAACTGATCCGCAATTCCAGCGTCGAGGTCGAAGGCGGCGTCAAGCTGGTACGCGAAACCGGCGACGCCTTGAAGACCATCGAGACCTATGTGGTAACCATCAACCAGCATATGGACGCGATCGCCACGTCGGCACGCGAACAGTCGGTCGGACTGGCCGAGGTCAACACTGCGGTCAACCAGATGGACCAAGTGACCCAGCAGAACGCCGCCATGGTCGAGGAAACCAACGCGGCCAGCGCAACGCTCGCCAACGAGGCCAGCCGCCTGCGCGACCTGATCGCCCAGTTCCAGCTCGACAGCGGCAGGGGAACAACGGCGGTTGCGTCCTACGGCCTGCGCCGCGCTGCCTGAAGGTGTTGCATTCCTGACATCAGAAGCCGGTGGTCGAAAGACTGCCGGTTTTTTCAATTTTACGGGTTTCTTACAGAGGTTGAATCCGTGGTCTGGCTTATCGCGGCGATATCAGCGCATCCCAGGCAGCCAACGCGGCGTCGGCGGTATTCTGCAGGGAGGAAAAGCTTGCGCCATCGCGTGCGGTGATCGACATTCCATGCTGGACCGTCGCATAAAATTCGGCGATTTTCTGGCAGTCTGCGGTGGGCGTAATTTCGCCGTCCCGCACGCCTTGCTCCAGCCTCTGGCGCAACAGGCTGGCATTTTCCAGCCGGCTATGCCGCAGCATCTCGCAGATGGCGGTGGCATCGCCGGCACCGTTCAGGACGCCAAGTGCAATCATGCAGCCGCGCGGCTGGTCGGGTTTTACATACGCTGCCGCCGTCTCCCTCAAGAAATCGGTAAAGGCCTGCCGTGCCGTCGCCGCTCGCGACAGGGCGTCCCATATTTCCAGGCCAATCTCGGCCTTGTAGGTATCGACAGCCGCCGCGAACAGGTCCGCCTTATTGCCGTAGGCCGCATAAAGGCTCGGCGCGCCGATCTGCATCGCCGCCGTCAGATCGGCCATCGATGTTGCCTCATAGCCCTTTTCCCAAAAAACAAGCAAGGCCCGCCGCAGTGCGGCAGCGCTGTCAAAGGCGCGGGGGCGGCCTCTTGGAGACATTGAAATTCCTTTTTGTATCGTTCGATACATAAATCAATTGACGATCGGAGGCAATGCCGACTACATATATGTATCGATCGTTACAAAAAAAGGAAATACCGTGTCCCGCTTGAAGAATAAAGTTGCTTTCATCACCGGTGGCAGCCGGGGTATCGGTGCGGCCATTGCCCTGGCACTTGCCAAGGACGGAGCCGATGTGGCTATCACCTATGCTAGCGCGCCGGACAAGGCCGAGGAGGTTGTCGGGGCTATATTGAAACTCGGTCGCAATGCCGTTGCCATCAAGGCGGACAATCTTGATGCAGGTGCTGTCGAGGCGGCAGTGGTTGAAGCGCATGCAAAGCTCGGCAGCCTCGACATCCTCGTCAACAGCGCCGGCGTCTTCTCGGTCGATACAATCGATACCGCCACGCTTGATGAGTTTGACCGGGTGATGGCGATCCACGTCCGCGCCAGCTTCGTCGCCTCCAAGGCTGCAGCGGCACTGATGGGCAACGGTGGCCGCATCATCTTCATCGGCAGCAATCTCGGAGAACAGGTGCCATTCTCCGGCCTCAGCATCTATTCCACCAGCAAGTTCGCTTTGGTCGGGTTGACCAAGGCCTTGGCACGCGATCTCGGACCGCGGGAGATTACCGTCAACATCGTGCAGCCTGGTTCGACCGACACTGACATGAACCCCGCCAACGGCGATCACGCCGAACCGCAACTTGCCCTGATGGCCATCCCGCGCTTCGGTAAGGCACAGGACATTGCCTCGCTGGTGACGTTTCTGGCCGGGGAGGAGAGCCGTTTCATCACCGGCTCAAGCATCACCATCGATGGCGGTGCCAATATCTGAGCGGTGCGCCCCTTTGCACTGAGGCAAAAAAAGACCAGCCCTGCGTATGTCGCGCAGGGCTGGTATCGTTGATATCGGTAAAGCCGGTCGTGTGGGCCAATGCGCAGCGATCAGCCGGCGACGCTGGAGCCGATCTGCTGTTTCTGGCCGAGCGTCTTGAACACGGTCGAAACGATGCCGGCGCGGTCGAGACCTGACCTGGCATACATCGCTTCAGGCTTGGCCTGTTCCATCCACACATCCGGAAGAACCAGTGGCCGGATTTTTAGGCCGTTGTCGAGCAGGCCTTCATGGGCGAGGAACTGCAGCACATGGCTGCCGAAGCCGCCGACGGCGCCTTCCTCGATGGTGATCAGTACCTCGTGATGTTTGGCCAACTGGCGGATCAGGTCGTGATCGAGCGGCTTGGCAAAGCGGGCATCGACGACCGTCGTCGAAAGCCCGGCGGCATCGAGGTCTTCTGCGGCAAGCAGGCAATCGGCGAGACGTGTGCCGAACGAGAGCAGCGCTACCTTCGAGCCCTGCTTCATCACCCGGCCCTTGCCGATTTCAAGGATCTGGCCGCGCTCCGGCATCTCGACGCCGACGCCTTCGCCGCGCGGATAACGGAACGAGATCGGGCCTTGGTCATAGGCCGCAGCAGTGCGCACCATATGCTTCAGTTCCGCCTCGTCAGCAGCCGCCATGACGACGAAGCCGGGCAGGGTGGCAAGATAGGTCGTGTCGAACGAACCGGCATGGGTCGGACCATCGGCGCCGACGAAACCGGCGCGGTCGATCGGGAAGCGCACCGGCAGGCCCTGGATCGCCACGTCATGCACCACCTGGTCATAGCCGCGTTGCAGGAAGGTCGAATAGAGCGCGCAGAACGGCTTGTAGCCTTCCGAAGCCAGACCGGCAGCAAAGGTCACCGCATGCTGCTCGGCAATGCCGACATCGAAACAGCGGGAAGGGTAGGCGAGCGCCAACTTGTCGAGACCGGTGCCGGACGGCATGGCCGCCGTGACGGCGACGATCTTTTCGTCATAGCCTGCTTCCTGCGTCAAAGCCTCGGCAAAGACGGAGGTGTAGGCCGGCGCGTTCGGTTTGGCTTTCGCCTGCGCGCCGGTGATGACGTCGAACGTGTTGACGCCGTGATATTTGTCGGCGGCTGCTTCCGCCGGCGGATAGCCCTTGCCCTTCTGCGTCACCACATGGATCAGCACAGGGCCTTTCGAATTGTCGCGCACGTTGCGCAGGATCGGCAGCAGATGCTCGAAGGAATGACCATCGATCGGGCCGATATGGTAAAAACCCATTTCCTCGAACAGCGTGCCTCCGGTGACATAACCGCGCGCATGCTCGACGGCGCGGGTGATTGCCCGATCGACCGACTTGCCAAGATATGCTGTCAGCTTCTTGCCGAGATCGCGGAAGCCCATATAGGTGCGGCCGGAGGCAAGGCGCGCCAGATAGGCGCTCATGGCGCCGGTCGGCGGGGCGATCGACATGTCGTTGTCGTTGAGGATGACGATCAGCCGCGCATCGAGCGCGCCGGCATTGTTGAGCGCCTCATAGGCCATGCCGGCCGACATGGCGCCATCGCCGATGACGGAAATGACATTGCGATGCTCGCCAGAGAGATCGGCCGCCACCGCCATGCCGAGACCGGCGGAAATCGAGGTCGAGGAATGGGCAGCACCAAAGGGATCGTATTCGCTCTCGGCGCGGCGGGTAAAGCCGGACAGGCCGTCTTCCTGGCGCAGGGTGCGGATGCGGTCGCGACGGCCGGTCAGAATCTTGTGCGGATAACATTGATGACCGACATCGAAGATCAGCCGGTCATGCGGGGTGTTGAAGACCTTGTGGATGGCGATCGTCAACTCCACCACGCCGAGACCGGCCCCCAGATGGCCGCCGGTGCGCGATACCGCATCGATCATCTCGGTGCGCAGTTCGGCTGCCAGTTGTGGCAGGTCCTTGTCGTCAATCTTCTTCAGATCCTCAGGATAGGTCACCTGGTCGAGAAGAGGGGTCGCCGGCATGGGGTTGACTGGCAGTTGTGTCACTCTGGAGGCCTTCATTCTCGCGTCTTTGGCAAGCCGCGATTTCAAGTGTGGGTGTCCGCAGGGAACCGCGTCTTTAAACAGTTTCGTTATGGATTGCAAAAACCGGTTTTCTTGCGGCGCAAACAGGGAGTTTATCGAAAATTACCGCTCCGGCAAAGGGATAAACTCTTCCTCATCCCCCGGGACGATGTCGAACCGGCCCGTTCGCCATTCCTCCTTGGCCTGTTCGATCCGCTCCTTGGACGAGGAAACGAAATTCCACCAGATATGCCGGGCGGAGCCAAGGGCGCCCCCCCCGAACAGCATGACATGACAGCCCGCCGGACCGGCCGTAATCGTGATCGCATCGCCCGCCCGCAAAACCAGCAGTTGATTGTCGGCAAAATGATCTCCGGCAATGATTGCTTCGCCCTCGAGGATATAGAGCGCCCGCTCTTCCCATTCGGCCGCAAACGGCGCACTCTTGCCCGGCTCGATCCTGAGATCGACATAGATCGTGTCGGAAAACACCGAAACCGGCGACTTCATGCCTTCGAACTGACCGATGACGACGCGGCCCTGCAAGCCATCCATGTTGAAAGCGGGCAGGTCGCGCCTTTCGGTATGGGCAAAGATAGGGTCAATTTCCTCGTATTGGTCGGGCAGGGCAAGCCAGGTCTGCAGGCCGGAGATCGATTGCGGTTTGCCGCGCAGGTTTTCCGGCGAGCGCTCCGAATGCACGATACCGCGCCCCGCCGTCATCAGGTTGAGGTCGCCAGGCGCGATAACCATTTCGGTGCCGAGGCTGTCGCGATGCTTGATCTCACCGTCGAACAGGTAGGTGACCGTCGACAGCCCGATATGCGGATGCGGCCGCACGTCGAGCGCCTGGCCAGCCTTGAGCAGTGCGGGTCCCATCCGGTCAAAGAAGATGAACGGCCCAACCAGCCGCCGCTTTGCCGTCGGCAACGCCCGGCGCACCTGCAGATTGCCGATATCGCTGGTGCGCGGAATGATCAGATGCTCGATCGCGTCACAGGCGGGTGCATCCCCGGCTTCGGGGTCTGGTCCGGGAAAGAAGCTCATGGGCTGGTCCTCGTCGGTTCATATTGATCCTAAGGTAGGCTCGCAGCAGTAAAACTACCAGTGTCCTCTCACGTATTTATGACGCTTGACGCCATATGGCGTCACATGACATATTTTGAAGAATGAAAGGGACATTGATCATCCGTGATCGGCTGATTTTTCAGGATGTTGCGATCCTTGAGATCAAGGTTTGGCGCGTGCCGGTATCCGTTCCGCCAGCGTCGCACTTTCTCAAATATTCTCTGTTTTACGGCCGCCCAGGCGAGAGAATTGTTGGATATGACAACGAGCGCGGCAAGGGCGATCATCGCCACTATGATGACCGTGAAGAGGGTTATGCGTTTGTTTCCATTGAACAGCTGCTGGCCGATTTCCGGCTGGATGTCGAAAAAGTAAGAGGAGAACGGATATGAGCAAGGATGTACAGCTTCATATTGGCGGCTCTTTTGATGCCCTTCAGAAGAGGGTCGCGGACGCATGGCATCGCGCGGAAAAGGGCGAGGCTGTTTCGGAAGATCACCTGACCTTTGTGAACTGGGATGCGTTGTCACAGACAATGACGACAAAACGTCTTGAGCTGCTGCGTCATCTGCGCCGTCATCCACAGGCCAGCATTGCCGCACTGGCGCGCAGCCTGGGCCGGGACTATCGGCGTGTTCACGAGGATGTGGAGATTTTGTCGAAAGCCGGCCTGATCGAACACGATGCCAAAGGCCTGCATGCAGGCTATGATGAAATCAGAACGACCATCGCCCTATAGCTTGGGAACCGCTTACTCCCCGTCAAGCGGCTCGACGCCCTGCGGCTTTCCGGCCCGGTCGAGCCTGATCTTTTCGATGCGGTTTTCGGCGGCGCCGAGTAGCGCCTCGCAATGCTTCTTCAGCGCTTCGCCGCGCTCATAAATCTCGATCGACTTGTCGAGCGCCACGTCACCGCGCTCCAGTGCCGAGACAATGGCTTCGAGTTCTTCGACGGCCTTTTCGAAGGAGAGGGCGGATACGTCGGTTTGTGCAGCGGTGGTCATGGTCATCCTCTCATCAGGCGGTAGATATGGGTCGCGGCCGATTCGGCCAGCCCCTGAAGATCGTAGCCGCCTTCCAGCAAGCTGACGATGCGGTTGTTGGCGGTTTTTCCGGCGACATCGAGCAACCGCCCGGTCGCCCAGTCAAAGTCCTCGGCGGTGAGGTTGATCTGCGCCAAGGGGTCGCGGTGATGGGCGTCGAACCCGGCCGAGATCAGAATGAAATCCGGGCGGAAATCATCCAGCGCCGTCAGGACGCGCGACTTGAACGCCTCGCGAAAATGCTCGCTGCCGGTGTCGGGCGACAGTGGCGCATTGACGATATTGCCGGCACCCGTCTCGGTCTTGGCACCGCTGCCGGGATAAAGCGGCATCTGGTGGGTGGAACAGAACAGCACCGACGGATCATCCCAGAAGATGTCCTGCGTGCCGTTGCCGTGATGCACGTCCCAGTCAACGATCGCGACGCGTTCGGCGCCATATCGCTGCTGCGCGTGGCGGGCGGCGATGGCGATGTTGTTGAAGAAGCAGAAGCCCATCGCCTTGTTCTTCTCCGCATGATGGCCGGGCGGGCGCGAGGCGACGAAAACATTGTCGGCCTTGCCGGAAAAGACCGCGTCGACAGCCGCAACCGCGCCGCCGATGCCGGTCAGTGCGGCCTGCAGGCTGGCGGGGCTGGCATAGGTGTCGGCCTCGACGGCATTGATGCCTTCCTCGGGGATGGCGGACATCACCGCGCGCAAATGCTGTTCCGGATGGGCAAGCAGCACCAGATCCTCGTTGCCCTGCGGCGCCTCAAGCCGCGACAACGGCGAAAACCGCTCATGCTCCAGCGCCAGATTGAGCGCCTTCAGCCGGTCGGGCCGTTCCGGATGGCCTTCCGGAACCTTGTGTTCCAGAAAGATCGGGTTTTCGAACAGGATCGTGGTCATGGCGGGAACCTATGGCTTCAGGGGTTCGAGGTCCATGCTTTAGGTAGAGCGTTTGCGGTGTTTTCAACAGCGCGGGTCAAGGAGGACCTTGCCGTAGCGGTCCGGGGCGTTCTGGTGGGCAAGTGCTTCGTCAAGCCGCGACAGCGGGTAGGTCGCGGCGATATGGCTCGCCATCGAGCCGTCACGGATCCCGTCAAAACACTGGGCAAGCGCATTGGAAATTGCCTGTCTTCCAGCCGAGTGAACGAAGGAGCGCAGCCAAAGGAAGGAGAAGCGCACATCCGGCCGCGCCGAAATGGCCGCCTGGGCAACCGGTACGCCGCTCAGCGCACCGTATTGCAGAAACATGCCGCCGGGCGCCAGGTTTTGCCGCAAAAGGCTTCCGCCGGGATCACCACCGACGGCATCGACCACCGCATCGAAAACTCTATCGCCGCTAGAGTTTTCCCCGGCCACACAAGTTTGAAGGCTCGGCAGGGCGAGCAGGCGAGCCAGCGTTGTCTTGTTGCGCACGATTGCCGTGACGTCGGCGCCTTCGGCCGAAAGCGTCGAGAGCAACATCCGGCCGATCGCAGACCCGGCCGCAGTGACAGCGACCCGGCGGCCTGCAAGCCCGGAATTTCCACCAAAATGTTCCTTCAATTCCGCAATCAGCCGCAACGTTGTCATCGGATTGACGTAAGCCGTCGCCGCCTGCTCAATCGAGAGGTCGTCCGGAACGGCAAAACACCATTCTGCCGGGCGCTGGAGATAGCTCTGCCACAGGCCGCTCGCCCCGAGCGGCAACACGCGGTCGCCGGATTTCAAACCGGTGACACCGGCGCCGATGCGGCTGACGGTGCCGACGCCCTCGAAGCCGGGAACGAACGGCAGAACGGTACGATTGCTATAGGCGCCGGTCACGGGGATCAGATCGGAAGGATTGATTGCCGCGCGTTCGACAGCGATTTCCACCATGCCCGGTTCAAGGTTTGGGCGCGGCAGTCTGGCAAGCCGGATTACATCCTCCGGATTGCCGTACTCTGCGACCAGGGCTGCAAGATGATCCGCCACGGCGCTCAGGCGCGAGCGTGCAGCAGCGGATAACCGGCGAGAACCGCGCGAGCAGCCAATGTTGCAATCACGGCCTTGACGATGTCGCCCGGAATGAAGGCAAGCGAACCCGTGGCGACGGCTGATAGCGGCGTACCGGTGACGGCCGTTACCCAGGGCATGCCGATGGCATAGAGCACGCCGATGCCGCCGATGACGGAAGCAATGAAGAAGCCGGCAAACTGCCTGACTTCGCTCTGGCCTTCCTTGACCAGCCGCTCGGCGATCAGGCCGGTGACGAAGGTGGCGACGATCCAGCCAAGCACGAAGCCGCCGGTCGGGCCCTGGATGATGGCCAAGCCGCCACGGCCGCCGGAGAGAACCGGAAGCCCGATCGCGACCAGCAGCACCAGCAGCACATAGGCGAGCGCGCCGCGCTTGGCGCCGATGATGCAGCCCGCCAGCATCACGCCCATCGACTGGGCGGTGATCGGTACGGGAATGAAGCCGAGCGTCACCGGTGGAATGAGGCCGAGTACGACGATGATGGCGGTGAAGAGGGCAATGAGAACGAGGTCTCTGGTGGTCATGGCAGGTCCTTTGTCTATCATATTTGTACATGCGCCCCGGCCGGGGCCTAAACGGGACAGAGACGGAAGAGCGTTTTTTCCATCAACGACGCCTTTCACGCGGCCGCCGGAAACCGCGCGCGTCAATCGCCATGGCGATCGTGTCGGCGTCCTTCAGCGTCAGGATGATCAACGGCGCCAGAATCGTCAACGGCCGCACCTTCAGCCCGCGCGCCCGGTGTGCCTCGCGGATCGACTGGTAGTGGTTGAAAATATCCGGAACGAAGCGCAGCACCAGCCCGAAGGCAAGCCCGACATCGGCGGCCCGCACCAGGCCGAGCTTGTCGAGCGGCTGTAGTAGTCGGGTGATCTCGTCGATGAAGGCACCGGTCGCCGTCGTCGCGGTCACCGCGCCTGCAAACAGCACGATCGCCATCAACCGGAAAAAGCTTTCGGCCGCCGCATGTATCGACGTGAGGTAGGCGGTGGCGATCAACAGGATCAGAATGGTGAAGAGGATGGGTTTTAGCCGCGACACGGCCTCGCGGAAGGCGAGGCCGGTGGTGAAGTAGATGATGGCAGCAATGACGAAAGCCGGGACAAGGACGAAGAACGAGGACATGGCATAAAGCGCAAGCCCGCAGACGAGCAGGATGGCGAGCTTCATCCGCACCGACATCCGGTGCAGCGGCGTCGTGCCTTCGATGTTCAGCCCGTTCAGCAACCGGCCACCTCATGGTAGGCACGGATGCTGTCTTCTGCAGCGCCATCGGCAATGAGCCGGCCCTCATGGAACAGAAGCACGCGGTCGAATTTTTCGATCAGCGGCAGGTCATGACTGATGACGATCGTGTGCTCGTCAAGCCCGGCAATGGTACGTTCCACCAGTCCACGGTTCTTAAGGTCCAGCTGGTTGGTCGGCTCGTCGAGAATGAGGATGCCGGGGCCGGTGACGAGCACGCTGGCGATGGCGGCAAGCTGCGTTTCGCCGCCCGAGAGTTCATGCACGCGCCGCTTGGCCAGATGGCTGATGCCGAAGCGTTCGAGCACGGCGGCTGTGCGCCGCTCGATCTCGTCCGCCTTCAATCCGCGGTTCTTCAAGCCAAACGCGATGTCCTCATGCACGATCGGCATGATGATCTGATGCTGCGGGTTCTGGAAGATGAAGCCGGCCTCGGCCAGCGCTGCGCTTGCATCGTTGACGGTGTCGAGACCGTTGACGGTCACGGTGCCGGTGGCCGGCTTGACCAACCCGTTGATCAGCCGCGCAAACGTGGTCTTGCCCGAGCCGTTCAGCCCGATAATACCGATACGGCGCTCGGTCAGCGACAGCGTCAGCGGCTGAAGAACCGCGCGTCCGCCAAAACTGACGGACACGCTGGAAAAGCGTATGTCCAATCCGCGTCCCCCGCGTTCGAATGTCGAGGCTCTATAGGACGATTTCTTCGCGGATGGAAATAGGTTCCGGTTTTTGGGCTTGAACAAAATGTGAACATTTGCCTAGATTGTCGAATGGCGATTCCTGTTTCAAACCGCGATGCCCGGCGCATCTTCCTCAACAAGCAAGGCCTGGCCGCTGCTCCAAACCGGTCGCTCGGCAAGCAGGGATTGCTCGATCTGATCCACGAGATCGGTTTCGTCCAGGTCGACAGCATCTCGACCGTCGAACGCGCCCATCACCAGATCCTGTTTTCGCGCAACCAGACCTATAGGCGCGAGCACCTGACGGAGCTTTTGGAAAAAGATGGCGCGCTGTTCGAGCACTGGACGCATGACGCCTCGATCCTGCCGTCGGAGTTTTTCCGCTACTGGAAGCACCGCTTTGTACGGCGCGAGGCGGTTATGCGCGAGCGCTGGCTGAAATGGCGCGGCGAAGGCTTCGACAGCACCTTCCAAGAGACATTCGAGCGCATCGCCCAAGGTGGCGCGGCGATGTCACGGGACTTGAAGGCCGACGACCATAAGTCGGGCGGCTGGTGGAACTGGCATCCCAACAAGACGGCGCTCGAATACTACTGGCATACCGGCAAGCTCGCTATCGCCGGCCGCCAGAATTTCCAGAAAATCTACGATCTCACCGAGCGCGTCATTCCCGGTCACCACTATGAGCCGGAGGTCAGTCATGATGCGTTCCTCGACTGGGCCTGCCGCGCGGCGCTGGAGCGGCTGGGCTTTGCCACACACGGCGAAATCGCCGCCTTCTTCGATCTGGTCTCACCAGACGAGGCAAAGGCCTGGGTTATGCAGCATCGCGACGAACTGACCGAAGTGATGATCGAACCTGCCGATGGCGACAAGCCGCGCCTGTCCTATGCCTTCACCGGTTTCCCCGAAAACCTCGGTGACCTCGCAGATGCGCCCGCCCGCCTCCGCGTGCTCAGCCCCTTTGACCCACTGATCCGCAACCGCAATCGCACTGAGCGCCTGTTTGGCTTCTATTACCGCATCGAGGTTTTCGTTCCCGAACCGAAACGCGAATATGGCTACTACGTCTTCCCGCTGCTCGAAGGCGACAGACTTATCGGCCGGATCGACATGAAGGCGGAGCGCAAGACCGGCTTGCTCACCGTCAAGCGGCTCTGGTGGGAAAAGGGCGTGCGCTCATCCACCGGCCGCATGGAGCGGCTGGAGGCGGAACTGGCGCGGGTGGCGAAATTTGCCGGAGTTGAGAAGGTGGTGTTTCTGGAGGGGTGGGACGGTTAGCTTCCCCTCCATTCCGAGCGTGTCAGCTCATACCAGACCTCGCCATGTTCGCTGCCAGGAATGGGGTCGGGTCCGTCGTACATGACTGCGCGTGCGTAGCTCAAGCCGACCCTTTCCATGACGCGGCGCGATCCGAGGTTGACCGCCATCGTCGTTGCCACGATCTTGTCGTACTGGCCGCTTTCAAAGCCCCAATTGACGAGGGCCAGCGCCCCTTCCGAGGCGAGCCCCTGACCCCAATCCATCCGGCGCAGGCGATATCCGAGTTCGGCCAGCCTCTCACCTTCCGGCCAGAGACAGAACCACCCGACGAACGCACCGTTTGCAGTGCGGCGCGCCGTCCAGATATAGGGCTCCGTCCCTGTCGGCATGAGGAATGTCGCATCCGGACTCGTCGTCTCACGATTGACCGCATACCCGCCGTTCAGAAAGCGCATGACCTCCGGGTCACGCTCAAGATCGATGAAATCGGCGCGGTCCCTTGGGGTGCATGGACTGAGCGTCAGCCGCATCGTCTGCAAAACAGTCATTGTCGAATATCCATCCATCACTGAGGCAGGCATGGCCTGATTTGCCGGTCGTCTTACACAGGAAACCTGTGCCGGTTATTCTATCGATAAAACAAGAAAGGCCACCGGTCATGTCCTGACCGGTGGCCTTGAAAATTCAGTGAGCGCAGGCGCTCAGATAATCTCGGTCGCCGCGATCTCGATACCGAAACCTTCCAGGCCTACGTAGTGGCGTTCGCGGGAGGAGAGCAGCCGGATCGAGGTGATGCCGAGATCTTTGAGGATCTGGGCGCCGAGGCCGATTTCCAGCCATTCGCTTTCGCGGGCCTGTGCTTCGCTATGCTCTTCGCGCTCATGCTTGCCGGTGCGCGCCGTTGTCGAGACGCCAACGCCGACCGAACCTTCACGCAGGTAAACGATGACGCCGCGGCCCTGTTCGGACATGCGCTGCATAATCGGATCGAGCTGGCACGCCTTGCCGAAAACGTCGGCGGCAACGTTTTCCAGATGCAGGCGCACCGGAATATCGATGCCATCGCGGATGTCGCCGAACACAACAGCGAGATGCTGCATCGGATCCCAGGGCAGGGAATAGGCATGCGCCTTGGCCTTGCCATAGGCGGTATCGACGTCGAACGTTGCCTCCAGGTTGATCAGCGTTTCCTTGCGCTGGCGGTAGGCGATGAGATCGGCGACAGAGACCTGCTTCAGGCCGTGTTTTTCGGCAAACTCGGTGACCTGCGGGCCACGCGTGACTGTGCCGTCATCATTGACCAGTTCGCAGATGACGCCGATCGGCGGCAGGCTGGCCAGACGGCAGAGATCGACGGCGGCTTCCGTATGGCCGGAGCGCATCAACACGCCGCCTTCGCGCGAAACGAGCGGGAAGATGTGGCCGGGGCGGGTGAAGTCGGCAGCGCCGACATTCGGGTTGGCAAGGTTGCGCACCGTCAGCGTCCGGTCTTCGGCCGAAATGCCGGTCGTCGTGCCGTGCTTGAAATCGACGGTGACGGTAAAGGCCGTTGTGTGGGCCGAATCGTTTTCCGCCACCATGGCATTGAGGTTGAGGCGCTTGGCCTCTTCCTTCGGCATTGGCGTGCAGACGATGCCGGATGTGTGGCGCACGATGAAGGCCATCTTTTCCGGCGTGCAATGCACGGCTGCGACGATCAGGTCGCCTTCGTTCTCGCGGCCGTCATCATCGGTGACGACAACGATTTCGCCGGCCTCGAAGGCCCGGATGGCATCGGCAACGCGCTTCTGGTCAAAGGGCATGGGGTTCTTCCTTGGATGTTACTTCAACCGGCCGGTCTGGCCACGGTCACGCAGGTAATGATCGGCAATGGTGCAGGCAAGCATCGCTTCACCGATCGGCACGGCACGGATGCCGACGCAAGGGTCATGGCGGCCCTTGGTGCGGATATCGACATTGTTGCCGTCGCTATCGATCGACTGACGCTCGGTCAGGATCGAAGAGGTCGGCTTGATGGCGAAGCGCGCGACGACCGGCTGGCCGGTCGAGATGCCGCCGAGAATGCCTCCGGCATGGTTCGACAGGAAGATCGGCTTGCCGTCATTGCCCATCCGCATCTCGTCGGCATTTTCCTCGCCGGTGATTTCAGCGGCGCCAAAACCGTTGCCGATCTCGACGCCCTTGACGGCATTGATCGACATCAGGTTGGAGGCGATATCCTGGTCGAGCTTGGCATAGATCGGTGCGCCGATGCCGGCCGGTACACCTTCGGCAATGACCTCGACGACAGCGCCGACCGATGAACCCGACTTGCGGATGCTGTCGAGATACTCTTCCCAGACGGGCACGATGGCGGGATCGGGCGCGAAGAACGGGTTGTTGCCAACTTCGTTCCAGTCCCAGTTGTCGCGGTTGATCTTGTGCTTGCCGATCTGCACCAGCGCACCGCGCACCAGAAGCCCCGGGACCACCTTGCGGGCAAGGCCGCCGGCTGCCACACGAGCGGCAGTTTCACGCGCCGACGAGCGGCCGCCGCCGCGATAGTCGCGGATGCCGTATTTGACGTCATAGGTATAGTCGGCATGGCCCGGCCGGTAGCTCTTGGAAATTTCAGAGTAATCCTTGGAGCGCTGATCGGTGTTTTCGATCATCATCGAGACCGGCGTGCCGGTGGTGATCATCGTCTCGCCGTCCGCATCCAGCATCACGCCGGAGAGGATCTTGACCAGATCGTCCTCGCGGCGCTGAGTGACGAAGCGCGACTGGCCAGGCTTGCGCTTGTCGAGCCAGGCCTGCAGTTCGGGCAGGGTGAAACGGATGCCGGGAGGGCAGCCGTCGATGACGCAGCCGAGCGCCGGCCCGTGGCTTTCGCCCCAGGTGGTAACGCGGAAAAGATGACCGAAAGTATTGTGCGACATGGATCAGGCAACCGGATATGAGGCCAAGCGCATCCGGGCGAGCCGCTGCGCCATTCAGTAGGCGCACTCATAGTGGAAAACGCCGGAAAGGGAAAACCTTTCTGGCGAAATATGACGATTGCCGTGTGAACAGTCTGTCTCGCTGAAAACGCCAATCAAGACGCCAGTTGCAAGGCTTCCTTGTTGGCGAAGGCCACGAACTTGTCAAAACTCAGCGGCCTG
Source organism: Hyphomicrobiales bacterium (assembly GCA_900472175.1). Taxonomy (GTDB): domain Bacteria; phylum Pseudomonadota; class Alphaproteobacteria; order Rhizobiales; family Rhizobiaceae; genus Pararhizobium. The sequence continues at coordinate 306,823 of UCHD01000001.1, forward strand.
GCGAAGGCATAGCCCTGCAGCAGGTCGCAGCCGAGCAGGCCCAGCATTTCCGCATGTGCCATGGTTTCCACGCCCTCGGCCACCGTTTCGATGCCGAGCGACCGGCCGATTTCGATGATCGAGCGGATCAGCGCCTGTTCGTTGCGGGAGTTGAGAATGGGTGCGACGAGCTGACGGTCGATCTTCAGCCGCTTCGGCTTGATCTTCAACAGGCTGACGATCGAGGTGTGACCGGTGCCGAAATCGTCGATCTCGATATCGATTCCGAGCTTCTTAATGCCCTCGATATTGGCCGTGACGATATCGTCGCTCTCGTCGAGGAAAATCGATTCCACCAGCTCGAACGACAGTTGGCCCGGCTTGAACGACAGGCCCTGCAGCGAGTTCAATAGCAGATCGTCGCTGAGCCGCTTGGCGGAGACGTTGACGGAAATCTTTGGTACGTCGATCCCCAGAGCTGCCCAGCGCATAGCGTCGATCAGCGACCGGTCGAGCACGATACGGTCGATCGTTGCCACGACGTTCAGTTCCTCGGCAATGTGCAGGAACTTGTCGGGTGTCAGAATGCCGTCGCGCGGATGGTTCCAGCGCACCAGCGCCTCGACGCCGGAGAGGCGCAGCGTGCCCGCGTCGAACTGCGGCTGGTACCAGGCAACGAACTGGTTCTGCTCGATGCCTTCGAGAATTTCATCGGCGATGCGCTTGGTCGTGATGATCTCGGCCTGCAGCGCCTCGGTGAAGAATTCGTGCCGGTTGCGGCCGCTTTCCTTGGCGCGGTAGAGCGCGATATCGGCATTGACCAGCAGCTGGCGTTCGTCGATCGCCATGTCGCCGGCACAGGCAATGCCGATGCTGACCCCGAAGCGGCAAGGAAAGCCGTTGTAATCGACGGGTTGGCGCATCTGGACGATGATGCGTTCGGAAAGGCTGGAGAGAAAGGCCTTGCTCGGCGGATTGGCGACCAACACGACAAACTCGTCGCCGCCGATGCGCGCGACCATGTCGCCTGCCCGCACGTTGGCGCGCAGGATTTTCGACGCATGCACCAGCATCGCGTCGCCAGCGGCATGACCGAGCGTATCGTTGATCTGCTTGAAGCGATCGAGATCGATATGCAGGATGGCGATGTTCTGCAGACCGTCCTTGCGGGCGTTCGATAGCGCCTCAAGCTCCATGTCAAGCATGCGGCGATTGCCAAGACCCGTCAGCGGATCGTGCAGCGCATTGTGTTCGATCCGGTCCTTGGCGTCGGCCAACTCGCCGTTCTTGGCCTCGGCCATCGCCTTGGCCGTGCGCAACTGCTCCGTCAACAGCACGTCGTCGCTGATATCGAAGGCAATGCCGATCAGTTTCCGGCCGCCGCCCGGCGCCTCGTGGATCTTGCCGACGGATCGGATATGCCGGATCGTTCCGTCTGTGAGTACGACCCGGGAGGCTTGAACATAGGGAAGGCCGGTCGAAATGGTGTGACTCACGTTGGCAAGGGTTTCTTCGCGGTCATCCGGATGGATGGTGTTGACCCAGGTCTCGTGGGACGTCACGCCATCGACATAGCTCAACCCGTAGAGCTGGTGCATGCGTTCGTCCCAATAGGTGACGCCAGCGGCGAGGTCAGCCTCCCAGAGGCCGCACTGGTAGGAATCAAGCGCGAGGTCGAGCCGTCTGGTCATCGCCTCCAGCTGCTGTTCGCGTTCGGACAGACCGGTAAGGGCCTCTTCCAGCTCGGCGTTCTTCTGGTCGGCAACAAACTTGGCCGTTCGCAATTGCTCCGTCATCATGACGTCGTCGGTGACGTCCCAGCTGATGCCGGTGATCTTGGCATTGCCGTCGGCGCCCGCATGGGTGGATCCGGCATTGCGAATATGGCGGACGCTGTCGTCGGGCATGACGATGCGGTACTGCGAACGATATTCCAGATCCTCGTCCAGCGCTCTGAACAATGTCAGCGATGCGGCGGCGATATCGCCCTGATGCACCGTGCTGCGCCATTCCCCATAGCTCGGAGCCCCGTTGCCCGGCAGTAAGCCGTGCAGGTGGTACATGCGCTCGTCCCAGGTCCGTTCCTGCGTATCGAGGTCGATTTCCCAGATGCCGATCTTGGACGATTCGAGCGCCAGGTTGAGCCGGTGCGAAACGGTCAGCAGTTCCCGTTCACGAGCCCGCAGCTTGGCGATATTGCGCTGGCGTTCGTTGACGAATCCGCCGGTCAGGAAAATTGGAATAATGATGATTGCGGCAGCGATGAAGATCGCGGTTTCGAGCCATGCGCTGTTGGCGGGTTCCTGCGCCCAGCCGTCGGCCGGGATCGCGGCCAGTTCCCAAGTGCCGCCAGGCAATTGCAACTGGTGGAGCACAGGGGATTTTTCGAACAGATCGGTGTCGCCGAAGAAGGCATCCTGGGCGCTGGTTTTCACCGAGACATCGCGGATTGCCAGTTGGATGCTGGCGTGCCGGTGGCCGCCGTCGTCTTCGTCGTGAGGTTTGCCCGCATCAAGAACACCCGCCTTGCTGTAAACATCCTGCTCATCGATGATGGCCTCCATGAATCCCCAGAAGGCCAGGTTGTCGCCGGTCCGGGTGAACACAGGGGAAAACAGGTTGAAGCCGGTCCGGCCGCTCGGAAGCCTGACCGGCCCGGCCAGAATTGGCTTGGCTTTCGATGCGGCACGATCCATGGCTACCCTTGAGGAGCCGAATTTCTTGAAGTCGGTGCCGATCATCCGCTCGTTGCCCTCGAGCGGAAATGTCATGCGGATGACGGCGTCGGGTGCAGCGCTGACGCGCACCATCTGGGGGTTCTGAATGAGCAGCTTGGTGGCCAGCTGGTCGAAAAGCGGTCGGGTTATGGTCGGATCGACGGAGACATTGTTGGCAAAGCCGCGCAGCGCCGTGATGTTGTTGTTGATCTCGCTCTGCAGGCGCAGGGAGATGAGATTGAGCTCGTTTTGAACGTTGCTCTTCAGCTCGCTGCGGAAGTTTTCGCGGTTCTGCTGCTCGAAGAAATAGCCCCCCGTAAAGACGACGGCAACGGCGATGACGGCCGGAAAAAGCGACGGTTTCGCCAGCCTGGCGAGCGCCCAGGCGCGATGACGGATTGTAGCGCTTTTAGTCAACGGCCATGCACCCCATATTCCCCGGCCGCACGGTAGAGATGGAGTCTTAAGATTGGCTTTAGAGGCTGTTCCTGCTAAGGAATCCGCGCTTCGGCGGAGAGGGAGACCGTCGAGGAGGATTTGGTTAACCATGTGGGCTGCAAATCCGGTAAAATTTTAAATGACACGGCAACGGGCGATTTTTGCCACAATCGGAGGTCAAACAGTGGGCACAATAAAATTGAATGAATCACTGAAGAGGGCAAGACAGATGCGTTTCATCGTTGCTACGTTGATGGCCGCAGCCGGTTTCTTTTCGCCGCTTGCCGCGTTCGCCGAAAGTGCCGATGTCGAAGCCGTGATCACCGGTGTCGATACGGACAAGCTGAGCCTGTCGCTGGACGACGGCAAGAACTACCAGGCTCCGGAAGAATTTAACTTTGATGGCCTGAAACAGGGCGTCAAGGTTCTGGTTTTCTACACCGAGGTCGATGGCAAGCGCGTCATCAATGATCTGGAAATCGTGCAGTAACACTGCAGTCGCGGCACGGGCTGAGTGCCGCGTCATTCGGATGGCGGGCTGATTGAACAATCCGCCGCTTTTCCCACCTTCGACAAAAGGCAGCCTAGAGCCAGCCGATTGTGCCGTTCTCGATCTTCAAGATTCGATCCTGCGGAATGGCGCCGAGTGCTGCTTCCTCGGCATCCATCGCACCACACAGCTTGAACAGCGTGCGGATGACGCCACCATGGCTGACGCAGACGGTCGGGCCGGTGACGCTCGCAAGCCAGGCGCCGATGCGCCAGGAGAGGATTTCGTAGCTCTCTGCGTCCGCCCCCGGGGGGATGAAGTCCCATTTCGACAATTCACGTTCCGCCACCCGTTCGGGCATCTCCCGCTCGAGTTCGGCCATCGTGTAACCCTCCCAATCACCGAAGGAGACTTCCTTCAGCCGGTCGTCCATGCGGTAGCCGTTGCGGGCAAGCCCCATGGCTTCGCGAATGAGTTCCATGGTCTCGCGGGTGCGGTGAAGCGGGCTGGCAACGAAGTCGAATTTTTCAACATTCTGCCCGAGAATGGCAAGAAGTGACCGGCCATTGCCGCTGGCCTGACGACGGCCGGTATCGTTGAGCGGAATGTCCTTCTGGCCCTGCATGCGGATTTGCGCATTCCAGTCGGTCTGTCCGTGGCGGATCATGTAAATGGTCACGGAGAAACTCCGGGGCAGGGGGCTTGGCCCCAAGGCAGGAGCCGGGGCGCCCGCCACGCGGGAGCCCCGGAATTCTTTCGGAGGCGTATCAGTCCTTGACGACGGCGATATCCGGCGCATCAACGGCCTTCATGCCGATGACATGGTAGCCGCTGTCGGCGTGATGAACTTCACCGGTGACCGAGCGCGACAGGTCCGACAGCATGTAGAGGCCGACGTCGCCGACTTCCTCGATGGTGACGGTGCGGCGCAGCGGCGCGTTGTATTCGTTCCACTTGAGGATATAGCGGAAATCGCCGATGCCGGACGCAGCAAGGGTCTTGATCGGGCCGGCCGAAATCGCGTTGACGCGGATGTTCTTCGGGCCGAGATCGACGGCCAGATACTTGACGCTGGCTTCGAGCGCGGCCTTGGCAACGCCCATGACGTTGTAGTTCGGCATGACCTTTTCGGCGCCGTAATAGGTCATGGTCAGCATCGAGCCGCCATCGGTCATCAGCTTTTCCGCGCGCCGTGCGACAGCGGTGAAGGAGTAGACCGAGATGTTCATCGTCAGGGCGAAGTTGGCAGCCGACGTATCGACGTAGCGGCCGGTCAGTTCGTCCTTGTCGGAAAAGCCGATAGCATGAACGAGGAAGTCGATCTTGCCCCAGGTTTTTTCCAGGTTTTCAAAGACGGCGTCGATGGTGGATTCGTCACTGACGTCGCAATGACCGGCCATGACGGCACCCAGTTCCTCGGCCAGCGGTTCGACCCGCTTCTTCAGGGCGTCGCCCTGATAGGTGAATGCCAGTTCGCCGCCCTGCGCGTGAATTGCCTTGGCAATACCCCATGCGATCGACCGGTTGTTTGCGACACCCATGATAAGGCCGCGTTTGCCCTTCATCAGACCGGATGTTTGCGACATGATGTTATGCCCCCAATAAAGCCTATGCTTTCGTCAGTCAGGCCTTGGCCGACTGGAAACCCGCATATGTTAAACCTGCCGGAGCCTTCGCGCCCCTTGCGGTCGCGTCGGCTCTGAATTTTTCGAGCCTTGGCTATGACATAGCCGTCCCGGTGGTTCAAGCGCGGGTGAGATCAGGAACTGTTAGTCCCCGTAATAATGGGTCAGCGGCCAAAGCACCCTTGGCCGTCCACGGGCTTTGTCGCAAAACCTTTACAGGAACAAGCCGTTGCGCAGGCTGCGCATCAGGTCGGTGACCTTCTCGTCGGGCTTTTCCCACAGCATCAGCCGCAGTTCGACCAGAAGATCGCCGCGTTTGCCTTCCGCTGTCGGCAGGCCGTGACCCTCGAGCCGGAGCACCTGGTCGGATCCGGACCAGGGTGGAATGGTAATGCTCACCGGGCCGGTGAGTGTCTCGACTGTCATGTCGCATCCGAGGATCGCATCCTGGATATTGACGGGCAGGGTGGTGCGCAGGTCGGTACCGTCGGTGCGGAAACGGCCGTCCTGGAGAACGCGCACCGTAACGACGACATCGCCGCGCAGCATGCCGTTCAGCCGGTAGCCCATTTCCTTGAGGCGGATGATGCTGCCGTCCGTGGTGCCGGCGGGCAGGGTTACCTTCAATGTCTGGCCGTCGGGCAGCGTTGCCGTTGCCTTTTCACGGCGGAAGATATCCTCGATCGAGACCGTGACGTCGCAGAAGATGTCGGGCACTTTTTCCGGTGCGGGTTTGCCGGCCGCCCCGCGAATGCGCCGGACAATGGCCGAAACAAGGTCTGCCGCGGGTGCCGCGGCGCGCGGAAAGCCACCGAACATGGGCGTCTTGTCGGCCGGTTCGATTTTCTGTTCCGGTCTGGCATCGGGTTCCGGCGCAGCTTCTGCCCTCGGCTCCGGCCTGGGTTCGGGTGCCGGTTCGGCCTTTGCCTGCGGGGCTGCGGGCTTTTTTTCCTGCGGCCGCTGGTTCTGAGCCCTTGCGCGGTCCTTTGTCTCGAAAATGCGCGAAATCATCTCTTCGGCGGTTTCGGGGTCTATGGTTTCCTCTTCCGGTCCCCGCACCTTGCGCTTCATTTCCTCCATGCGGCGCAGTTCAGCCTCGCGGCGGGCATGGTCGTAGCGGTTGCGCAGCTTCGGGTCCTTCAGCACCTCGTAGGCGCGTCCGGCCTCGGCAAAGCGCTGGGTGGCGAGCGGATCGTCCTTGTTCTGATCGGGATGCACGGCTTTCGCCACGGACCGCCAGGCGGCCTTGATCTCGTCCGGTCCGGCATTGCGTCTGACGCCGAGCACTGAATAGGGATCACGCATGCCTGTCACCGCCCTTGAAGACTGAGGCGCCGCCTTGAGCGGTTCTGTTCAGCCTGTTGAAACAATCGGGAAGCCGCTTGCGTGCGGTCTTCCCCCTTTGCCGGTGATGATGTGAAGCTGCTGCTTAAATTACGGTTAGCTACGAGCGTGCGCTGGTTGTGGAAGTGGTTCCGCACCACGTCTTTGTTGCGGCGTGGTTAATGCTCGGTAGCAAGGCGTGCCAATCCCGAAGTCAGCTACGAGGACCGAAGCTGGTGAGATACCATTCGCCATTGCCGAGCAGGCAGGTATTGCCGTCGAATTTCGCAATGCCCTGATAGGAGTGGCGGGTGGTGGTGAACCGGCGGCAGGTGGTGCCGTTGACCTGTTCCTCGGAGATGCTGCTGATCACACCGGCGCTGCCGGAGCTTGAATTCGCCCAGGGAATGGGGTTTCCGGCAATCCGCGTCACATCGGCTGATGACACCGCATTTTTGACGGTGAGGGCGTCGGAATTGTCTTCGTCACTGCGGACGGAGGGCACGGAATTTGTCGAGACGGTCCGGTCGACCTCGGGTGTTCCGGAAAAATCGAGACCGCCAAGGCATCCCGAAAGAATGGTTGCGGTCAGGCACACTGCGGCAATGCCGCTCAACCGGGATAAACCCTTTGTGTCCTTGATCCACTTTGCTATGTCTTGCAACGGCATACCTGTCAGACTGGAAAGAGCGGCTTCAAGGTCCTAAGACGCAACGTGCAAGCTCTGACATTTTTCGTTCGGCGGGCGGAAACAGCGTTCGCGCCACGCATTACGGCATTGGATGGCAATATGAGTGAGACTGGGTTAACAACTGGTGACTTCACGCAAGAGAATGAGCCCTTTTCCCTTTTTGGCACGTGGCTGAAAGAGGCGCAGGCCGCAGAAATCAACGATCCCAATGCATTGGCTCTGGCGACGGTGGATGCTGATGGCCTGCCGGATGTGCGCATGGTTCTGCTGAAGGATTTCGACGAGCGCGGCTTCGTCTTCTACACCAATTTCGAAAGCCACAAGGGCCAGGAAATTCTCGGCAGCATGAAGGCTGCAATGTGTTTTCACTGGAAAACCTTGCGCCGTCAGGTCCGGGTGCGCGGTCCGGTGGAGATCGTCAGCAATGAAGAGGCCGACGAATATTACAAGACCCGCGCACGCGGCAGCCGCATCGGCGCCTGGGCGTCAAAACAGTCGCGGCCGCTGGAAAGCCGGTTTGCGCTGGAAAAGGCCGTTGCCGAATATACCCTGAAATATGCCATCGGCGAGATTCCTCGCCCCGATCACTGGTCGGGTTTTCGCATCAAGCCAACCTCGATCGAATTCTGGAAGGATGGCGCTTTTCGCCTGCACGACCGGATCGAGTTCCGCCGCGAGCAGGCTGAAGGCGACTGGAGCAAGGTCCGGATGTATCCCTGACAGGGGAGGGCGCGTTAACGCGCGCCCATCAGCTTGAAGGCGATGCCGGAGGCCAGCGCGCTGACATGGCCTGCTCTCTGAAAATGACCGTTTAGCGAGATGCGGGGCAGGGCCGCCATGTTCGCGGTATCGGATAGCGTTCCCGGCTGTGTCGTGACAGCCGTGCTGAAACCGAGATCCCCAGCCAGCCGGTGATCACGCGCCGAGACGGCGGTGGCAAAGCCATAGGGATAGGCAAGCGATGTCGGCCGATTCCCGGTGATCTCTTCCACCCTGCGGGCCGAAAGGTCCATTTCGGCGCTTGCCGTCTCGTCGCTCAGGCGGATGACCGAACGATGACTGATCGTATGCGCACCAAGGCTGGCGAGCGGGTTTTCGATCAGTGTTTTGAGACCGGCCTCGTCCAGCGTCAAGGCGGCGGTGATGCCCAAGGCATCGATGCCGAGTGTCTGCGCGGTCCGGTTCAGCCGCTCGATCGCGGTGGCTTCATCGATCGAATGAAGCAGGGCGGCGAAGCGATCGAAGGCGGACTGCTTCTGCTGCAGGCTTCCGAGTGAGACGGTTTCATCGCCATGTCCGAAATCGAAGGTCAGGCTAGATTGGCGCTCCAGCAGATCGGCGAGCGTTTCCCACCAGAGCGTATGGGTACGATCGATGAAGCCGCCGGCCACATAGACGGTGAACGGAACATCGTGCCGGGAGAATACCGGTGCTGCATGGTCGAGATTGTTCCGGTAGCCGTCATCCAGCGTAAAGATCGCAACCGGCTGGGGATCATCCGAGGCGAGATGGGCGGGCAGGGCATCCAGGGCAATGAACCGGTAGCCATCGCGTTTTAACGCCGTGATCGCTGTATCCAGAAATTCCGGGGTGATCTCCAGATGGGCGTTGGGGTCAAAGGCGCGGGGCTGTTTCGGGCGAACGTGATGCAGCGTGAAGATCGCGCCGCGCCCGCGCTCCTGCCGCATCAGCCCACCGGCATGCAGCAGTCCGGCAACCGTCAAGCCACCGGTGATGGCCGTGCGTTTGACGGCTTGCCGCAGCATGTTTTTCAAGAGTGTTCCCCGCGCAAAATCGTCCGCGACATTAGCTGCAATGCCGTTAACACCGGCTGAATGATGGGCCTGAAGCCTGTTCCAGTGAGGCATGGGGCAGCCAATACGCCGCTTCCATCACTTGCGCTGCCGTGACCTTGGCATTGCCGGCGCAGCCCTTGAGAAAAATAACCGATCGGTACTCTGCTGATCGTTGACCTCCGCTCTCTGCGCCCCGAACCGCCGCAGCGTTAAAACTTCGTTTACCACCGCAGCAAAAGTCGCTGCCTATAAACGCATTCCGCCGCAAAGTTGCAGCAAAGACACGGCTTTGTCGCAAAATGACGCAAGTCGCGCCCGCTCAAGGGTGCCAGCGAATGGGGACCGGCATGACAATTTTCCGATGCCTGCTTTTGGCGATGCTGACATTTGCCTTCGGACCGGCGGTGGCCTGGGCAGGGAGCGCCTCGATCATTCTCGATGCCCGCACGGGCAAGGTGCTGTCGGCAGAAAATCCCGACACGCTCAATCACCCGGCCTCGCTGACCAAGATGATGTCGCTCTACCTCACCTTCGAGGCGCTTCAGCGCGGCACGATCACATGGGACAGCCAGATCAAGGTATCGAAGACGGCAGCGGCCAAGCCGCCGATGCGGCTGGGGCTCAAGGCGGGGATGAAGCTGACGGTACGCGAGGCGGTCCTCGGCATGATCGTGCGCTCGGGCAATGATGCGGCAGCCGCGATGGCAGAGAAGCTCGGTGGAACGGAAGCCAAATTCGCCCAGATGATGACGAGGAAGGCGCGCCAGCTCGGTATGAGCCGGACCGTCTTCATCAATGCGTCCGGCCTGCCGGCGCGCGCCCAGGTGACGACGGCACGTGACATGTCGACGCTCGCGATCGCACTGATGCGTGACTTTCCCAAGGAGTACAGGCTGTTTGCCACCGAAAGCTTCGTCTTCCGCGGCCGCAAGGTCCGTGGCCATAACAATCTCATGTACCGCTATGACGGCATGGACGGCATCAAGACCGGCTACACCAATGCTTCCGGTTTCAACCTCGTCAGCGCCGTCCGGGACGGCAACCGGCGCGTTGTCGGTGTCGTGCTCGGTGGCCGTACTGCACGAAGCCGCGACGACAAGATGGCTGCCTTGCTCGATCGCCATATCGGCAAGGCTTCGCGCACCAGCAGCCGTGCGCTGGTGGCCGCCGCGAAGAGCAGTGGCTCTGTTGAAATAGCAGCGCTTGGCGCGTCCGATGTGCCACTGCCGTTTGCTGCGCCGGAACGCCGCAGCAGCGATGCGGTCGCCGCACTGATCGCCAGCACGTCGTCGCATTCGGCAATTCCAGCCGAGCGTCCCGCCGCCATGAATGAGCTTGAAAATACCGCGGATGTTCTTTCGGCAGGGGCCTGGCAGATCCAGATTTCAGCAGCGCCGTCACAAGAGGCAGCGCGTGCCCTGCTGGCGCAGGCGAGTGTTGCTGCAGGCCACACGCTGCAGTCAGCCTCGCCGTATACCGAGGCCGTCGGCAACGGTGCCGGCCGGGTCTATCGCGCCCGCTTCGTCGGTTTTTCCAGCCGGGAGGACGCTGCCGCTGCTTGCAGCAGGCTGAAACAGCGCTCGTATGACTGCATGCTGTTGCCGTCACGCGGCTGAGGCGGTAAGGCCGCCAGGCGTTCTTGGACGATCAGGCCTGCGTGCCGCCCACAGTCATGTCATTCATGCGCAGATGCGGCTGGCCGACGCCGACAGGCACCCATTGGCCGCCCTTGCCGCAATTGCCCATGCCGGTATCGAGCTTCATGTCGTTGCCGATCATGGTGATCCGCTGCATGGCGTCCGGGCCATTGCCGATCAGCATGGCGCCCTTGACCGGCGCGCCGATCTTGCCGTTGTCGATCAAATAGGCCTCGGTGCAGCCGAACACGAATTTTCCGGAGGTGATATCCACCTGGCCACCGCCGAAGGAGACGGCATAGATACCCTTCTTGACCGAAGCGATGATTTCTTCCGGGCTTTTGTCGCCGCCGAGCATATAGGTGTTGGTCATGCGCGGCATCGGCACATGCGCATAGGATTCGCGCCGTCCGTTGCCGGTCGCCTTCATGCCCATCAGCCGGGCGTTCTGGCGGTCCTGCATATAACCAACCAATTTGCCGTCATCGATCAGGACGTTGTAGCCGGATGGCGTGCCTTCGTCGTCGATGGTCAGCGAACCGCGGCGGCTTTCGATCGTACCGTCATCAACGACGGTCACACCCTTGGCCGCAACCGTCTGGCCCATCAGGCCGGCAAAGGCTGAGGTCTTCTTGCGATTGAAATCGCCTTCCAGTCCGTGACCGACCGCCTCATGCAGCATCACGCCCGGCCATCCCGAGGAAAGCACCACATCCATGGTGCCGGCGGGGGCATCGATGGCGTCGAGATTGACCAGCGCCTGCCGCAGAGCTTCGTCAGCGCCGCGCTGCCAGCTGTCCACGGCGACAAAGTCGCCAAAACCGCGGCGGCCGCCGACGCCGTAGGATCCGGCCTCCTGCCGGTCGCCGTCACCGACAACGACGGAAATGTTGAGACGCGTCATCGGCCGGATATCGTGCATGCGTTCGCCATCGGCGCGCAGGATATCGACCACCTGCCAACTGGCGGCGATTGAGGCTGTGACCTGCCGGACCTTCGGATCTTTGGCGCGCAGATAGGCGTCGATTTCCTGCAGCAACGAAACCTTGGCCTCGAAGCTCGGCTCACCGATCGGGTTTTCGTCGCCATAGAGCTTCTTGTTGGTACGCTGCGGGGCGGCGGCGTAAGTGCCGGAATAGCCGCGTGTGACCGCGCCGACCGCATCGGCTGCCCGCTTCAGCGCGGAGAGTGACAGATCGCCCGCATGGGCGTAACCGACCGCTTCGCCAGCCACCGCCCGCAGGCCAAACCCCTGGTCGGTATTGAAACTGCCGCCCTTCAGGCGGCCATTATCGAAGGACAGCGATTCCGATTGGCTATGTTCGATGAACAGTTCGCCATCATCAGCACCCGACAAGGTCTGCGCCAGAACTTCGCGAATGGCAGCCTCGTCGCTGTCGAACAGTTTGATGAGGTCGGTGTTCATGGGCGAGGGCTCCAAATACGAAGGGATATGGTGCTTTATGTAGGGACAGGTGCGGTGAGGGGCAAGCGCAGATGTCAAGACGCTCCCGCCAGGAAGCATCGGTTTGCCAATGTGTGCAAAGGTCTGCGGTTTTTCTTCTCCCCGGCGGGGAGAAGGTGGCGCGTCGCGCCGGATGAGGGGGAGCCACACAGACAGTCCGCGCTCTTGGCCCCCTCATCGCCTCACTTTCGTTCGGCACTTCTCCCCGTTGGGGAGAAGAGGAAGGAAAACCGCTTACGGCAGCGCGTCGTAACCTTCGCCAAAGCCCTTCAGATCGACCGGAATACCGATGCCTTCTTCCGGTGACTGGAAGACGATGAAGGTTGCCTGGGCACCGGAGCGGAAGGTTTTCAACAGTTCATCTTCCAGAACCACTTCGGCATAGCAGCCGTCGGAGAAGCAGCGGACGAAATAGGCGCGTCCGATATCCTTGCCGTCGACATTCAGGCCAAGACCGTTTGGCAAGAGAACGCCGAGCGGGGCCAGAACGCGCAGGATTTTTGCCTTGCGGTCTGCGGTCTTGAGGACGACAACCGAAAGGCCGACCTCGGGCCGGTCTTCGGCGATGACGTTCTGCATCAGCGCGCACTGCTCGGCGGTTGCTCCTGCCGGCTGGTCGCAGACGATCGACCACGCGCCATGGTTCGACTTCACCGTGCCGGGTGTGCCTGGCTGTTGTGCTCCGGGTTGCTGGGCCGCCGCCGAATGGGAAAGAAGGGCGGCAGCTAGTCCGAACGCCGCGATCGGCAGCCGGGAAAGGAGGGACAGGCCCATGAAAACCTCAAACTTAAGAATCAGTCTGGCTATTCTTGAAGCGCGTAGCCGCAAATGAAAAGCCCCGCGCGGTACATTCCAGCCCGGTGTGGCGGAAATGGGGCTTCCAAACCGGGCTAAAACGGTAAATCGGCCGCAAAACTCCGGTGTAGGCACCGTGGGCGGAGTGCCGGTCGTCTCTTATCTATGGTATAGGGGCGGGGAGACTGGTGTGAAATGCCGGATGCTGCGGCGCGTGCTGTTGCTGCTGCCGGTATCTCTAAGGCCCGCGGGGCCTTAACAGTTTGTGTGAAAAGCGTCATTTGCGCAAAATGCCGCATGGGCTTGAATGGACAGATGTTGCGGCCATCATCAAACTGTGGTTTGAAGCGCTTCAGTATGGCTAAGGATTCTGCGTTACGGTTTGATCCTGATCAAGCGCCCAGGGAGACACTATAGTGAAAAACAAGGCTTTTGCAGTTTTGGCATCGACTGCCTGTCTGCTCTTTGCTTCGAATGCTTTGGCTGACAAGCCGGTCGCATGGCAGACCAACTTTCAGACCGCAGCAACCGGAATCATGGAAGAAATTACATGGTTTGAGCATTACACGCTCTGGTTCATCATTCCGATCACGCTTTTTGTCCTGGCGCTGCTGATCTGGATCGTGGTCCGTTTCCGCGAAAGCAAGAACCCGGTTCCGTCGAAGACCAGCCATAACACGGCGATTGAAATCGTCTGGACGCTTGGCCCCGTCGTGGTTCTGCTGTTCCTGGCGATCCCGTCCTTCCAGCTCCTGACCGCGCAGTTGACGCCGCCGGAAAATCCGGACATCACGCTGAAGGCAACCGGTAACCAGTGGTACTGGTCCTACGAATATGAAGTCGGCGAAAGCCCGCTCTCCTTCGACAGCCTGATGATGAAGGAGGAAGACCGCGCCTCGCTCGGCAAGGAAGACAAGCACGAATATCCGCGTCTCCTCGCTGTCGATAACGAAGTCGTCGTGCCCGTCGGCAAGACCGTCCGCGTTCTGGTCACCGCTGCCGACGTCATTCACGCCTTCGCCATGCCGGCCTTCGGTGTGAAGATCGACGCTGTTCCTGGCCGTCTCAACGAAACATGGTTCAAGGCTGAGCGCGAAGGTCTCTACTACGGCCAGTGTTCCGAGCTCTGCGGCAAGGATCACGCCTATATGCCGATCGCCATCCGTGTGGTCAGTGAAGACAAGTACAACACTTGGCTCGCTGCCGCCGCCACCAATGTTGGTGAGGCGAACAAGGCACTCATGGCTTCCATCGACGGCGCGGCTAAGACCGTAGACGTCGCTGAAAACGCCGCACAGTAATTCGAAGGGGAGCTCGACCCAATGGCCGGAACAACCGCGCAACACGATCACCTTCATGACCATGCCCATGATCACGGGCACGACCATGACCACGCCCACAAGCCGCTGACCTTCTTTCAGCGCTGGTTCCTCTCCACCAACCACAAGGACATCGGCACGCTGTATCTGATCTTCGCGATCTTCGCGGGCATCGTCGGCGGCACGCTGTCGGTCTTCATGCGCGCCGAGCTGCAGGAACCGGGTATCCAGATCTTCCACGGTCTCGCATCAATGGTTTACGGCTTCGAGGGCGATGCTGCCATCGACGGCGGCAAGCAGATGTTCAACGTCTTCACAACCGCTCATGCTTTGATCATGATCTTCTTCATGGTCATGCCGGCCCTGATCGGCGGCTTTGCCAACTGGATGGTTCCGATCATGATCGGCGCGCCGGACATGGCGTTCCCGCGCATGAACAACATCTCCTTCTGGCTGATCATCCCGGCCTTCCTGCTCGTGCTTCTGTCGATGTTCGTTGAAGGCCCGGCCGGTGGTTATGGCTCCGGGGGTGGCTGGACGATCTATCCGCCTCTGTCGACGGCCGGAACGCCTGGGCCTTCCATGGATCTCGTGATCCTTGGTCTGCACATTGCCGGCGCTTCGTCGATCCTCGGTGCGATCAACTTCATCACCACGATCCTCAACATGCGCGCTCCGGGCATGACGCTGCACAAGATGCCGCTGTTTGCCTGGTCCGTCCTGATCACTGCCTTCCTGCTGCTTCTGTCGCTGCCGGTTCTGGCAGGCGGCATCACCATGCTGCTGACCGACCGCAACTTCGGCACGTCGTTCTTCGCGCCTGAAGGCGGCGGCGACCCGATCCTGTTCCAGCACCTGTTCTGGTTCTTCGGTCACCCGGAAGTGTACATCCTGATCCTGCCCGGTTTCGGCATCGTCAGCCACATCGTCTCGACCTTCTCGCGCAAGCCGATCTTCGGTTACCTCGGCATGGCCTACGCCATGGTCGCCATCGGCGCCGTCGGTTTCATCGTCTGGGCACACCACATGTACACCGTCGGCATGTCGCTCGACACGCAGCGTTACTTCGTCTTCGCCACGATGGTCATCGCGGTTCCGACCGGCGTGAAGATCTTCTCCTGGATCGCGACGATGTGGGGTGGTTCGATCCGCTTCACCACGCCGATGGTCTGGGCGATCGGTTTCATCTTCCTGTTCACCGTGGGCGGCGTCACCGGCGTTCAGCTCGCCAATGCCGGCCTCGACCGTTCGCTGCATGACACCTACTACGTGGTTGCCCACTTCCACTACGTTCTGTCGCTCGGCGCCGTGTTCGCGATCTTCGCGGGCTGGTACTACTGGTTCCCGAAGATGACCGGCTACATGTATTCGGAATTCATCGGCAAGTTGCACTTCTGGGTCATGTTCATCGGTGTGAACCTGGTGTTCTTCCCGCAGCATTTCCTTGGCCTCGCCGGTATGCCGCGCCGCTACATCGACTATCCGGATGCTTATGCCGGCTGGAACGCTGTATCGTCCTACGGTTCGTACATCTCGGCCTTCGCTGTCCTGATCTTCCTGTTTGGCGTCTTCGAAGCCTTCTCCAAGAAGCGCGTTGCCGGCAACAACCCATGGGGCGAGGGTGCAAACACCCTCGAGTGGCAGCTGACCTCGCCGCCGCCGTTCCACCAGTGGGAACAGCTGCCGCGCATCAAGTAAGCGCCGCAATCGATCCGAAGCCGCCGGAAACGGCGGCTTCGTTCAACGCCGGGTATGCCCGGCAACACGGCGCCTGCAACGCGCCGGACAATTCCAAGGACTGGACATGCGGGTTATCGACAATCACGAAGCAAGCGGCACGGAAGGCGGCGTTCGTCTCTCTGAAGCCTCTGCGCGCGATTATTTCGAGCTGCTGAAGCCGCGCGTCATGTCGCTGGTTGTGTTTACGGGCCTCGCCGGCATGGTGATGGCACCCGGGCACATCAATCCTTTCATCGGTTTCATTGCGATCCTCTGTATCGCCGTGGGTGCTGGAGCTTCCGGTGCCCTCAACATGTGGTACGACGCGGATATCGACGCGGTAATGACCCGCACGGCAAAGCGGCCGATCCCGGCTGGCAAGATCACGGCGCAGGAAGCACTGTCGTTCGGATTGACGTTGTCGGCTTTCTCGGTCTGCATCCTCGGCATCGTCGTCAACTGGCTGTCGGCCGGTCTGCTGGCCTTCACGATTTTCTTCTATGCTGTCATCTACACGATGTGGCTGAAGCGTTCGACGCCGCAGAACATCGTCATCGGCGGCGCGGCCGGCGCTTTCCCGCCGATGATCGGCTGGGCCTGCGTCACCAACGGCATTGCCATCGAGAGCATCGTCCTTTTCCTGATCACCTTCCTGTGGACGCCAGCCCATTTCTGGGCGCTGGCTCTGTTCAAGATGCGCGATTATGGCGCTGTCGGCGTGCCGATGCTGCCAAATGTCTCGGGCGAGGCGACCACCAAGACGCAGATCGTCATCTATGCCGTCCTGACCGCGATCATCGGTGTCGTGCCGACGATCCTCGGTTTCTCAAGCTACTATTACGGCGCTTTTGCCGCAGCGCTGGGCCTCGGCTTCATCTGGTATTCTATCGGCGTGCATCGCATGCCGGAAGGTGACGAGAAGATGATCCCTGCCAAGAAGCTGTTTGCGTTCTCGATCCTCTATCTCTTCGCGATCTTCTCCGCGCTGATGGTCGATCATCTGATTGCCACGCTGTGGCTCACTGCCGGAAAGGTTGCCTGATGGAACTCGTGACACTCACGGACGCCCAGAAGAAGTCGCGCCGCGGCCGCAATATCGCGCTTGGCGTTGTTCTCTTCGGTCTCGTTGCCATTTTCTATATCGTGACGCTGATCAAGTTCAGCAACGGCATGGTCCAGTAAGGAGCGATCATGGCACCGATCAAGACGACAGAGCAGAAGACGGAGCGGGCAAACGGCGTCATCGTCGCAACCTGTGTGGCCTTCGTCGTCGGCATGACCGGCATGGCCTATGCCGCCGTGCCGCTCTACGACATGTTCTGCCGGGTAACCGGCTATAACGGCACGACCAAGCGGGTCGAGCAGGCCTCCGATGTTGTTCTCGACAAGAAAATCAAGGTGACGTTCGATGCCAATATCGCATCCGACCTGCCCTGGAGCTTCAAGCCGGTGCAGCGCGAGATCGAACTGAAGATCGGTGAAACCGTGCAGATCGAGTTCGAAGCAACCAATATGGCGAAAAAGGCGACGACCGGTCAGGCGGTCTTCAACGTGACGCCAATGGCGGCCGGGGCCTATTTCAACAAGGTCGAGTGCTTCTGCTTCACCGAGACGACGCTGCAGCCGGGTGAAGATTTGAAGATGCCGGTGGTGTTCTTCATTGATCCGGAAATCGTCAAGGCGGTCGAGACCAAGGGGATCAACACACTGACCTTGTCCTATACGTTCTACGCCCGCGAACCGTCAAAGCCGGTCGCGGCGCTGACGGGAAAGCCTGCTGAAACTGACAACAAACTTTGACAGATCACAGTTTTCGGCTAAGCCGGAAATGACGACATGAGAAAGACTTATCGGGGATAGTCCACATGGCCGATGCGCACCAGAAAAACCACGACTACCACATTATTGATCCGAGCCCATGGCCGCTGCTTGCCTCGATCGGCGCCTTCGTCATGGCCTTCGGCGGTGTCGGCTACATGCGATACCTGTCGGGCGGCACGCTGCACCTGTTCGGTCTCGACTGGGCGCACCCGTGGTTCTTCTTCATCGGTCTCGCCGTCGTTCTCTACACGATGTACGGCTGGTGGTCGGACACCATCAAGGAAGCGCATGAGGGCCACCATACCCGCGTCGTGTCGCTGCACCTGCGCTATGGCATGATCATGTTCATCGCTTCGGAAGTGATGTTCTTCGTCGCCTGGTTCTGGGCCTATTTCGATGCCAGCCTGTTCCCGGGCGAAGCGATCCAGGCAACCCGCGCCGCGTTCACCGGCGGTGTCTGGCCGCCGAAGGGCATCGAGGTTCTCGATCCTTGGCACCTGCCGCTCTACAACACCGTTATCCTGCTGCTGTCCGGCACCACCGTCACCTGGGCACACCACGCGCTGCTGCACGGTGACCGCAAGGGCCTGATCAATGGCCTGACGCTGACCGTACTGCTCGGCGCCCTGTTCTCCTATGTTCAGGTCTACGAATACATGCACGCACCATTCGCCTTCAAGGATTCGATCTACGGCGCGACCTTCTTCATGGCGACTGGCTTCCACGGCTTCCACGTCCTGGTCGGCACGATCTTCCTGCTGGTCTGCCTCATCCGCGCCGTGAAGGGTGACTTTACCCCGAAGCAGCATTTCGGCTTCGAAGCTGCTGCCTGGTACTGGCACTTCGTTGACGTGGTCTGGCTGTTCCTGTTCTTCTCGATCTACATCTGGGGTGGCTGGGGTGCCCCGGTCGCTCATATGTGATCGACCTCTGAACCGAAAAATTGTGAAGGCGGGTGCATGTGCGCCCGCCTTTTTCTTTGCCTGCGTGACAGCGCGCTGTTGAGCCTAAACGTCGCGGGGGCCCATATATCGCTGCCGGTGCGAATGGGTTATGGAGGAGCAGCGCAAGAAGGATCAGGACGACATGCACGAAGACAGCGCACATTTCCCACCGGTCGAGCCGGTCAAGGCCGGGCTTAAAGGCCTTTGCCCGCGATGCGGTGAGGGTAAGCTGTTTGACGGTTTTTTGTCGATGAAACCGTCCTGCGCCAATTGCGGTCTCGATTACAGCTTTGCCGATGCCGGCGATGGCCCGGTGGTCTTCGTCATCCTGATCGTCGGTTTCATCGTGGTCGGGGCGGCACTCTGGATGGAGGTCAATATCAATCCACCGCTCTGGGTGCATTTCCTGTTGTGGATACCGCTCGCCATCGCCTTCAGCCTGGTTCTCATGCGCATGCTCAAGGGCGTTCTGATCAATGTGCAATTCCGCAACAACGCACGCCAGGGCGAGATCGATCGTGGCTGATGCGGTAACTGGAAAGAAGAGCGGCGGGTTGTTTGGCCGCGTCGCCGGAATCGTACTGGTTCTCATCGCACTGGCGGTTCTTTTAGGCCTCGGTACATGGCAAATGGAACGGCTGGCCTGGAAAGAGGGGCTTCTGGCATCGATTGCCGAACGGCGTGCCGCCCCGCCTGCCGAACTGGCTGCGATCGAGGCTCTGGCCAAGGCCGGGGAGGATGTCGATTATCGCACCGTGCGCGCCACCGGCACCTATCTCAACAACATGGAACGGCACTTCTTCGCCACTTTTGGCGGCCGTACCGGCTACTACGTCTATACGCCGCTGCAGCTGGCCGACGGCCAGATCGTCCTCGTCAATCGCGGCTTCGTCACCTTCGAGGCCAAGGAACCGGAAATGCGCAAGCTGGGTCAGTTGACCGGCGAACAGACCGTCACCGGGCTGTCCCGCGCCAAGCTTTTGGAAAAGCCTTCCTGGGCCGTGCCGGACAATGATGTCGCCAAGAACATCTTCTACTGGAAGGACCTCGACGTGATGGCCTCGAGCACCGGCCTCGATCCGGCCAAGGTGGTACCTTTCTTCATCGATGCCGACGCGACCCCGCACGAGGGCGGCATGCCGATCGGCGGCGTGACCCAGTTCGACCTGCCCAACAGCCATTTGCAATATGCAATGACCTGGTACGGGCTGGCAGCGGCACTGGTGGTCATCAGCGGGATTTTCATCTTCCGGAGAAAGACATAAGGTCGGCGCAGGAGCGCCACTTGGGGATATCGAATGGCCATTCTCGCAACGATCCTGATCGCTTTGACGGCGCTGATGCATATCGGTTTTCTCGTGCTCGAGATGTTCCTCTGGACCGGGCCGCAAGGGCGAAAAGTCTTCCGGATGACGGCGGAACAGGCTGAAGCAACCAAGGTTCTGGCGGCCAATCAGGGGCTCTATAATGGCTTCCTCGCGGCTGGACTTGTCTGGTCACTGATCGCGTCACCGCCGGAATTTGCATTCCAGTTGAAGCTGTTCTTCCTTGTGTGCGTGATCGTTGCCGCTATATATGGCGCATGGTCGGTCAAGCCGCGCATCCTTTTGGTACAGGGCGGTCCGGCAATTCTCGCCCTTGTGTTTACTCTACTGGCATTCTGATAAATGGCGGCTTCCCTTTCAGCAAAGACCCCGATCACCCTGCGCCTCTGCGGCCCGCGCGGCTTCTGCGCCGGTGTCGACCGGGCGATCCAGATCGTCGTTCTGGCGCTGAAGGAATATGGCGCACCGGTCTATGTCCGCCATGAGATCGTCCACAATCGCTACGTCGTCGAAGGGCTCGAGGCCAAGGGCGCGATCTTCGTCGAGGAACTCGATGAAATCCCGCCGGAGCACCGCAAGCAGCCGGTGGTTTTTTCCGCCCATGGCGTGCCGAAATCCGTGCCTGCCGATGCCACCGAGCGTAACCTGTTCTATCTCGACGCCACATGCCCGCTGGTCTCCAAGGTCCACAAGCAGGCCATGCGTCACCAGAAGCTCGGCCGTCATGTCGTGCTGATCGGCCATGCCGGACATCCGGAAGTGATCGGCACGATGGGACAATTGCCCGAAGGCGCGGTGTCGCTGGTGGAGACGGTCGAGGACGCCGAAACCTACATGCCGCCGGACACGGAAAACCTCGGCTTCGTTACCCAGACGACGCTGTCGGTCGATGATACCGCCGGTGTCATCAAGCGGCTGCATGAGCGCTTCCCGAACCTGACGGCGCCTGCCGCCGATTCGATCTGCTACGCAACGACGAACCGTCAGGAAGCCGTAAAGCAGGCAGCGCCCGGCTGCGATCATTTTATCATTGTCGGCGCTCCGAATTCTTCGAACTCCAAGCGTCTGGTCGAAGTGGCGTTGCGGGCCGGTGCAAAAAAATCGGTGTTGGTCCAGCGCGCGTCGGAAATCGACTGGGACGATTTCGCCGATATCTCTACAGTTGGCCTGTCGGCCGGTGCGTCGGCGCCGGAGGTCATCGTCAACGAGATCATCGAGGCTTTTCGCGCACGATATGATGCTGCCGTGGAGCTAGCCGATACGGTCGAGGAGACGGAAAACTTTCTCGTCAACCGCGAACTCCGCCATGTGCCGCTGACGACGCAGGACATGGCATTCGTGAACGGCGATTGAGACGCGCTTCACCTCCCTGTTTCCCCGCGCTCAGCCGGGTGCGATAGAATAACAATTCCCGAAGAGAGTGGAACGATCGTGGCAGTTTACACCGACATCACCGAAGACGATCTCGCCCGCTTTCTGACCGCCTATGACGTCGGCACGCTGACATCCTACAAGGGTATTGCCGAAGGTGTCGAAAACACCAATTTCCTGCTGCACACCACCAAGGGCTCCTACATCCTGACGCTCTATGAAAAGCGCGTGGACCAGAACGACCTGCCGTTCTTCCTCGGCCTGATGCACCATCTCGCAGACAAAGGACTTTCCTGCCCGCTGCCGCTGCCGCGCGCCGATGGCAAGCTGCTCGGCCACCTTTCGGGCCGTCCAGCCGCCGTCATTTCGTTTCTTGAAGGCATGTGGCTGCGCAAGCCCGATGCCAATCACTGCCGCGAAGTCGGTAAGGCGCTGGCGGCCATGCACGTGGCAGGCGAAGGCTTTGAGATCCGCCGCACCAATGCGCTCTCCGTCGGCGGCTGGCGGCCGCTGTGGAACAATTCGCGCGATCGCGCCGACGAGGTGCAGCTGGGCTTGCAGACCGAGATTGCCGCTGAGCTGGATTTCCTCGAAGCTCATTGGCCGAAGGACCTGCCGGAAGGGGTCATTCATGCCGATCTCTTCCCTGACAACGTCTTCTTCCTCGGCGATGAGCTGTCCGGCCTGATCGACTTCTATTTCGCCTGCAACGATCTGCTTGCCTATGACGTTTCCATCTGCCTGAACGCCTGGTGCTTCGAAAAAGACGGCGCCTTCAACATCACCAAGGGCATGGCACTGTTGTCGGGTTATCAGAGCGTGCGGCCGCTTACATCGGCTGAGATCGAAGCCCTGCCGCTGCTGGCCCGCGGCTCAGCCCTGCGTTTCTTTTTGACGCGGCTCTACGACTGGCTGAT
This sequence comes from Hyphomicrobiales bacterium, assembly GCA_900472175.1. Lineage (GTDB taxonomy): Bacteria > Pseudomonadota > Alphaproteobacteria > Rhizobiales > Rhizobiaceae > Pararhizobium. Next base: position 329,195 of record UCHD01000001.1, read on the forward strand.
GACGCCGGCGGGCGCTCTGGTGGTCAAGAAAGATCCGCTCGAGTATCTGAAGAAACTGCAATTCCACCGCTCCATCGCAACTGCTGCCGAATACGGCCTGACGAACGAGACACTGCCCGCATGAAACATGTTGATATCTTCACCGATGGAGCCTGCTCCGGAAATCCGGGGCCGGGCGGCTGGGGCGCTGTGCTGCGCTATGGCGAAACCGAGAAGGACCTGTGCGGCGGCGAAGCGGAAACCACAAACAACCGCATGGAATTGCTTGCAGCGATCACCGCGCTGACCAGCCTGAAAACCCCATGCGAGGTCGATCTCTATACCGACAGCAAATATGTCATGGATGGCATCTCGAAGTGGATCCATGGCTGGAAGAAGAATGGCTGGAAGACCGCCGACAAGAAACCGGTGAAGAACGGCGAACTCTGGCAGGCGCTTGATATTGCCAATAAGAGCCACAAGGTCACGTGGCACTGGGTCAAGGGCCATGCCGGTCACCCGGAAAACGAACGCGCCGACGAACTCGCCCGCAAGGGCATGGAGCCGTTCAAGACGAAGCGGTAGCCAAGCAATTCCAGCAAAAGTGCGCAGCGGTTTTGTGTCCGGAATTGCGGCAAACAAAAATTGAGCGCTTTAGCGTCCGTCGGTGAACTCGACGAGATCCCAGAGGTTTCCATAAAGGTCCTCGAACACGGCGACGATACCGTAGGGGGCCTCTTTCGGCTCGCGAGTGAAGCGGATGCCGGCTGCGGTCATCTTCGCATGATCGCGCCAGAAATCGTCCGTCTGCAGGAACAGAAACACCCGGCCGCCGGCCTGGTTGCCAATGAACGTTTCCTGATGCTCTGAGGATGCCCGTGCCAAGAGCAGCGACGTGCTGCCATCGCCGGGCGGGCGGACGACTACCCAGCGCTTGTCCTGCTCCGGCTGGTAGCTATCCTCCACCAGTGTGAAGCCGAGCTTGGTGACGTAGAAGTCGATTGCCTCGTCATAGTCGGCAACGACGAGGGCGATCAGGGCGATGCTCTGTTTCATGGGGTCTCTTTGGATTATTTGACAGTGCAAATGCCGTTGGCGCCACCCTTGCCGGTGTAGCTGACAGAAGCCGACCCATCCGGATTGATGCTGAGCGAGATTGTCACGCCACCGCCCTTGGCCTCGTAATAGTTTTCGTTAAAGACTTTCAGCTTGCCTTCCTTGCCGTTGATATAGACCGGCCCACCCTGATCGGCATGAACTTCGATCTTGCCGGGGCAGGTAGCATTGATCAGTGGGATCTTGGCGGCGGCCTGTCCCGCAAACATCATGGCAGCGGCCGTGGCGGCGATATGCAGAAACGTGTTCATGATGATCTCCCGAATGCTTGGCTGGAATGCCGAGGGCTGCAGCCGCGGATAGCGGCGGTCTCAACGTGACAGGATGTCTTTTCAAGTCAAGGACGCAGGCATGCGAGATTACTTAGCTTTTGCGCTAAGTGTTGTGATGTGATACTTAGCTTTATGGATCACTATTTGGACCAACTCGACGGCATTTTCCAGGCCTTGGCAGACCCCACCCGCCGCGCGGTGCTGGCGCGGCTGGGTAAGGGACCGGCCAGCATCAGTGACCTTGCTGAGCCGTTCGACATGGCCCTGCCGTCCTTCATGAAGCATATCCATTTTCTCGAAGGCAGCGGCCTGATCCAAACCCGCAAGCAGGGCCGGGTCAGGACCTGTATCATCGAAAAACAACGTTTCCAGGCTGTGGAGGCGTGGCTGTCGCAGCAGCGTTCGCTCTGGGAAGGCCGCACCGACAGGCTCGAGCAATTTGTCACCAAGGCACAGGCAGAAGGAGATTGACCATGACCGTATCACTCAACCCCGAACTCGACCTGACCATTTCCCGCATCATCAAGGCGCCGCGATCGCTTGTCTGGAGCGCCTGGACCGATCCCGCCCGCTTCGCGCAGTGGTGGATCCCGGAGCCTGCCAGATGCAAGGTCGTGGCGATGGAGTTGCGCCCTGGCGGGGCATTTACCACGCAGATGAGCGAGAACGGCGGTGCGTTCGAGCCGCATCTGAACGCCTGTTTTCTTGCCGTCGAGGAGGGCGAAAAGATCGTCTTCACCAATGCCTTGACCGGCGGATGGCGACCGGCCGAGCAGCCGTTCATGACGGCGATCATCACTCTGCGGGATCATCCGCAGGGCACTGACTATGCGGCCCATGTGATGCACAAAAGCAATGCCGACCGCACCATGCACGACGAAGCGGGCTTTTTCGATGGCTGGGGCACGGTCATCGGGCAGCTCGCAAGGCTGGTCGAGAAGCAGGTGCAATAGGCTTGAACGGAAAAAGCCCGCATGCCCTGCGAACCGCCCCCGAAGCTCGATATCGAGTTTTCAGAGGCAATTCATATGCGGCATGCGGGCCTTGATGAGACGGGCTGGTGTTTACCGCGCGGCAGCACCGGCAGCGACCGGTTCAGGAACACGGCCACTGAGCGAAAAGGCAAGGATTGCCGATAGCAGCAGCAGTCCGCCGACGATGAACATCGGCAACTCGTAAACGCCGGTCGAATCCTTGACCAGACCGGTAATATAGGGAGCCGCAAAGCCCGCGATATTGCCGATCGTGTTGATGAGCGCGATACCGGCGGCGGCGGCTGGGCCGGTCAGGAAGCGCGAAGGCAGAGCCCAGAAGTTCGGCAGCGCTGCGAAGATCGAGCAGGCCGTGATGGTGATGACCAGAATGGTCGCTTCCGGCGATCCCATGTAGAGCGCGAGCGGAATGCTGATGGCGCCGGTTAGCGCGGGCACGCCGATATGCCATGCCTTGACGCCGCGCTTGGACGCATCGCGGCTCCAGAAATACAGTGCGACGGCTGCCGGCAGGTAGGGAATGGCGGTGATCAGGCCCTTGTCGAACACGTCGAACTTGGTGCCGAATTTCGCTTCGAAACCGGCGATGATCGTCGGCAGGAAGAAAGCCAGCGCATAAAGGCCATAGATCAGGCCGAAATAGATCACCGAGAGCAGCCAGACGCGTCCATCGGTGAAGGCAAGGCCCGTCATGCGGCCATGCGCCGCTGTCTTGGCCTTGTCCTCGCTGGCGAGTTCCTTGTTCAGCCAGTCCTTTTCCTCCTGCGTCAGCCACTTGGCATCATCCGGCCGGTCGGCAAGATAGAACCAGGCGACGATGCCGACGACGATGGCGGGAACCGCGACGCCGAAGAACATGATCCGCCAGCCTTCCAGGCCGAATGCGCCATGTGCCTGGATAAGCAGGGCCGCGATCGGCGCGCCGATCACGGTGGTCAGCGGCTGTGCCAGATAGAACAGCGCCAGGATCTTGTTGCGATGGCGGGCTGGCACCCACATGCTGAGGAACAGGATCGCGCCGGGGAAGAAGCCAGCTTCGGCAACGCCGAGCAGGAAGCGCAGGACGTAAAGCTCGGTCGAGCTGCTGACCCAGGTGAAGAGAAGCGCAACGATGCCCCAGGTGACCATGATGCGGGAAAGCCAGCGCCGGGCGCCGTATTTGTGAAGCGCAAGATTGCTGGGGATTTCGAGGACGATATAGCCGACGAAGAAGACACCGGCGGCAAAGCCGAACTGGGCGGCCGTCAGCGCCAGATCCGACGTCATGCCGTTGGGGCCGGCAAACGAAATCGCCGTGCGGTCGAGGAAATTGATGAAGAACATCAAGGCGATGAACGGCACCAGCCGTATTGACACCTTGGCGATGGCCGATCGCTCGACCTGTGATATTTCGGGGGTGTTGGAATGCATGAAAGCTCCTCCCTTGGTTGCAAGGATTCTCCGGCAACAACGTTTTTCAGCGCCGATGACAGAGTGGAAACTCCATTTTCCCTCCCATTATCCGTCTCCGATACGCATGCGCCTTCAAATTGCCGCAAGTCCTAAAGGAATGTATAGGTCTGCGGCAATCGATTTAATCTCGCCTAGATGTGAGAAAAAATCACACCTTGTGCGGAGACCGTCATGAACATGTTGCCTTCCCTGAACGCCCTCAAAGCCTTCGAGGCCACCGCCCGGCATCGGTCGATGACGCTTGCTGCCGACGAACTGTTCGTCACCCACGGCGCCGTCAGCCGGCATATCAAGGCTTTGGAAGAGACGTTGGGTGTCCTGCTGGTCAACAGGAAGGCGCGCTCGACGGAGCCGACCCCGGAGGGAATACGTCTGGCCGAGGGCCTGTCGAGCGCTTTCACCCTGATCCAGGCAAGTGTCGAGCGTGTCCGGCCCGGGCCGCTGACGCTGTCCTGCTCGTCCTCGATCATGATGGGCTGGATCATTCCGCGCATCGGTCAGTTCCATGAGCGGCATCCGCAGATCGAATTGCAGTTCAACATGAACTATGACCGGATCGATTTCATGCGCGACAAGATCGGGCTGGCGATCCGCTCCAGCGTCATCGAGCCGCCCGAGGATGCGGTGATCCGGGAACTGGGCGGCGAGGCGATCGGACCGGTCTGCTCGCCGGAATATCTGGCGCAGGTGCAGCTTTCGCAACCGAAGGATCTGGAGGCGGCCATGCTTTTGTCCACCCGCACCCGGCCGCAGGCCTGGCAGGACTGGCAGGTGGTCGCCGGGCAAACCGGTCTGGCGCTGGAGCCAAGATCGAGCTTCGACCATTTCTATCTGTTGATTCATGCCGCAGCCTGCGGGCTGGGCGTTGCGGCCGTGCCGCAGATGCTGGTTCTGGACCAGCTTGCCTCGGGGCAGCTCGTGGCGCCCTTCGGTTTCAAGCCAGGTCCCCGCCGGCTGGTGCTATGGATTGCGCCGCACCTGGCCGGAAGGCCGGATGCCTTGGCGCTGGAACGCTGGCTGATGCAGGAAATGCGCGCCCGGCCGGACAATTGACCGGCCGGACAGCGCTTGCCTGCCTCAGATCTGCTCGAGCATTGCGGCGGCAGCGGAAACCGTTGCCTGGCCGGGGCTTTCCTCGACATTCAGCGTCTTCACCACGCCGTCTTCCACCAGCATCGAATAGCGCTTCGAGCGCAGGCCGAGCGTGCCGGCGGACAGGTCGATATCCATGCCGAGCGCCTTGGTGAAGGCGGCGTTCCAGTCGGACAGGAAGTGGATCTTGCCCATACCGCCCGATTGGGTTGCCCAGGCACCCATCACATGCAGGTCGTTGACGGCAATGACAGCGATGTCATCGACGCCGCGCGCCAGGATCGCATCGCGGTTTTCCAGGTACCCCGGCAGGTGATTGAGCGAGCAGGTTGGTGTAAACGCGCCGGGAACGGCAAACAGCACGACCTTCTTGCCGGCGAACAGTTGGTCGGTGGTGATTTCGACCGGGCCGTCGGCGGTCTTTTCCTTGAATGTGGCGGCAGGCAGCTTGTCTCCGACGGAAATGGTCACGGTCTGAACTCCTAATAATCGTTCGGGAAGGCTGGAGCGCGATGGCTCCTTGCGGTCGCAAAGGAATATAGATTCGGTTCAGTCAAAGGCAAGCGCGGTTTGAATGCTCTTCTCGCCGGCCCGCGCCACCAGAGTGACCGAACCGCTCTTCAAAAGCCCGCCTTTTGCGGGCACACGCACGGGAATCTCGGCTGTGACCTTGCCGTTTTCCGTGGTGAGATTTTCCGGCTTGCCAAAACTGTAGCCGGGAGGGCCTGAGAGGAAAAGCTCGGCCGGTTCCGCCGCGCCGGGTGTTACCAGCGCCAGATGCAGGCGTTTTCCAGTGGCATCGAAGGATGCGGCGGTTACCTTGAACGTGTCGGATGGCGGCATCGGCAGCGCCGCGACGGCGTCGTCGATCCGCGCCCGGTCGAGCGGATTTTCCGCCAGTTTCTCCGGCAAGGACAGATGCAGATCGGCCTGAACCGGGATGCAGATATCCTTGCAGATGCCAAGGAAAACCGAGACCTTCAGGTCGAGATCGCCAGCCTTTTCACGCTTCAGCGACAGCGGAAACGCCACTGATCGGTCATAGCCGGTATAGCTCGCAATGCCGTCGTGAAAGGCCTTTGGCGCCGGCAGGCGCAATCCGGAAAAGCTGATACCGTCTTTGGGATCGACGCTGATCTGCGGCGGGATGCCGCTTGCGCCAGGCTCGATCCAATAGGTCTTCCAGCCGGGCTTCAGCTTGATCTCGAGAATGGCCGGGATGGTACCGTCCGGTTCCGGCCTGTCGGCAACGATACGAACCTCGCCACCCTGCGACTGCACCCATTGCGTCTGCGCCGCATTGGCGGCCGGGGCGATAAAAAAATATGCCGAAAGGCTTGCCAGCGCAGCCAAATGAGGCACATTCTCTAGGAGGCGATGATGTTTCATAGTGCTGAGGCTTACCGGTTTTGGGGCAGGCTTGAAAGATGCCGGCTTTCACCTCGCGATCATTTTCTCTTGATAGGCCGCGACTGCAAGGGCTGGCAGGAAATCAGCAAAACAAAAGATCAGGGTGGCAACGCTTTTCATTTGAACCCGAATTGATAGGCTAAGACCATGATGACAACGTTTCAGAAAAAGCGCGAACGCGGCGTGTTGGATGGTCAGTTCCTGATTGCCATGCCCGGCATGTTCGACAGCAATTTTGCCCGCACGGTCATCTTCGTCTGCGCCCATTCCAGCGATGGAGCCATGGGCTTCGTGCTCAACCGGCCGCAACAGCTGACGTTCCCGGATGTGCTCCTGCATTTGCGCATCATCGATCAGGATCAGGCGATCCGGCTTCCCGGCGTCACCCGCGATTTCCAGATCCAGACCGGCGGCCCGGTTGAAACCGGGCGCGGCTTCGTGTTGCATTCGGACGACTATCTCAGCGAATCCAGCATTCCCGTCAATGACGATATCTGCCTGACCGCGACGCTCGACATCGTCCGGGCCATTTCGCGCGGCGAGGGGCCTGAAAAGGCGATGATGATGCTCGGCTATGCCGGCTGGGGCGCCGGCCAGCTCGAAAACGAGATTGCCAACAATGGCTGGCTGAATTGCCCGGCCAGAGAAGAGCTGATCTTCGACCGCGAGCTTGGCGACAAATACGACCGGGCGCTGGAGCTGATGGGCGTCGCTCCGGCCATGCTGTCGGCGGATGCCGGTCACGCATAGCCGGATCTATTTCTCCTTTTTCTGCTGTTTGCCCGGAACAAATCGACCCGCTTGCCGTTTTCCAGTCGCAAGGGCAGGGCGGTTCGCCCATGTCCTCACCCTCTCAAGGAGACTGATCATGGGTAGCACTTCCGACAAGATTTCCGGCGCCGCCAATCAGGCCGCAGGCAAGGTCAAGCAGGCCGCCGGCAAGGCAACCGGAAATGACCGGCTACAGGCCGAGGGCAAGGGTCAGGAAGTCAAGGGCAAGGTCCAGTCGGCCACTGGCAAGGCCAAGGATGCCGTCAAGGGTGTGATCGATCGCATGTAATCCAGTTTGCCGCCGTTAAGCTCAAGACGAGTTGCGGCGGCTCCAAAGTGCGCGAATCGACTGTCCTGACGGGTTCAACTGGATGGGAGATTTCAGCGCCGATGCCCGCTGTGCTTCGCGCCGGCGGGCATTTCTCTGTGGTGCTGAATTGTCACGGCATATGCCGTGGCTGGATCGGGATGATGGGTGGGCGATGCGTCTTTACGAATGCGGCAATTGCGGTAATCCCGTTCATTTCGACAATCGCATCTGCATCAATTGCGGATCGCAGCTCGGTTTCCTGCCGGAAGCCATGTCGATGCAGGCGTTGACGCCGGCTGGTGACGACCTTTGGCAGGCTTCCTCCCGGCCCGTGGCCGATGTCCGCTTCTGCGCCAACGCGGCTGACGATATCTGCAACTGGCTGATCTCCACCAATGATGGCCACATCTATTGCCAGGCCTGCCGTTACAACCGCATCGTCCCGGTGACGGACAATCCTGAAGGTCTGGCGCGCTGGCAGAGAATAGGCCAGGCGCAGCGGCACCTGTTCTATTCGCTGCTGCGCTGGAACCTGCCGCGCCCCGGCCGTGACGTTGATCCGCAGGGCGGCCTGGTGTTCGATTTCCTTGCTGACGAGGTGGATGTTAACGGTAACATCGTCCCGGCCATGACCGGCCACGAGGATGGCCTGATCAGCCTGCGGGCGGCCGAGGCCAATGATGCGACACGCGAGAGCGTGCGGGTCTCGATGAACGAGCCTTATAGAACGCTGCTCGGCCATTTCCGCCATGAGATCGGCCATTTCTACTGGGCGCAGCTTGTCCACGACGATCAAACGCTTGCTGAGGCGCGGGCGCTGTTCGGCGATGAGCGGGCCAATTATGCCGAGGCGCTGAAACGCAACTATGAGCAAGGGCCACCACTCGATTGGCAGCTCAGGTTCATCAGTACCTATGCCAGCGCCCACCCGGCCGAGGATTTCGCCGAATGCTGGGCGCATTTCTTCCATATCGTCGATACGCTGGAAACAGCCCGCTCGTTCGGTCTTTCGACCGAACCGCGCCGCCACGAGGACATGGCCGCGGAAGTGGATTTCGATCCCTACCGCGCTGCGGATGCACAAACGCTCGTCGATGCCTGGGTGCCGCTCAGCGTCGCCCTCAACAGCCTTCAGCGCAGCATGGGGCAGCCGGATAGCTACCCATTCGTGCTGTCGCCGCCTGTGGTGCAGAAACTGGATTTTATAAACCGGCTGATCAGGCGCGCGGGGGCGGTGTACGGGCAGTAGGGTGGTCGCCAGCGGACTGGCGCCGGTTACGCGGCCGTCTTTTGAGGCGATCCTTTTCGGCTGCCTCGCGCCGGAGACGGACGAGAGCGAAAACGAATGAGGGGATATGAGAGGCGTTGTGCCTTTCATATCCCCTGAAGTCCGGGCTCGTTTTCTGCTGTTGAGCATTGCCGGCTCAGGTGAGGAGCCGGCAAGCAATCTTAACGGCGGCTACTGAGCCGAGGCTTCGAAGGACTTGTTCAGCGATTCCTGAATCTGGTCGATCGAGAAGCTGGCTGCACGCTGGGCCGGCGGATAGTCCTTGAACGTGCCCAGGAACTGGCCTGCCAATGCCTGGGCGGGGACCAGAAGATAGGCGCGGTCCAGCAACCAGTCGTAGTAGGTGTTGGACGTGATGTCGGCGCGCTCATATGGGTCCGAGCGAAGATCGAATATCTTGGGCACACGGAGCTTGGTGAACGGTTCCGCCCAAATCCGCAGGGTTCCGGTCGCGCGCTGTTCGGAAAAGACGATCTTCCAATTCTCATAACGCATGGCCACCATGTCGCCATCGTCGTTGAAATAGAAGAACTCCTTGCGCGCGCTCTGATCGGTTTTGCCGGTCAGATAGTCGAGCTGGTTATAGCCATCGAGATGGTTCTTGTACTGCTTTCCGGCAACCGTTGCGCCCTTCAGAAGGCGATCCTTGATGTCGGTATCACCGGCAGCGGCCAGAAGGGTCGGGAGCCAGTCAAGGCCCGAGAACATGCCGGTGGCGACCGAGTTGGGCTTGATGTGGCCGGGCCAGCGGATCAGCGCCGGAACGCGGAAAGCACCTTCCCAGTTGGTGTTCTTTTCACTGCGGAACGCCGTCGTGCCGGCATCCGGCCAGGAATTCTGGTGCGGGCCGTTATCCGTCGTGTAGATGACGATGGTGTTATCGGAAATGCCGAGGTCATCAATCTTCTTGAGGATCGTGCCGATGAGCTTGTCGGTCTCGACCATGCCGTCGGCATATTCGGTCAGGGCGGTCAGGCCCGGTTTGCTGCGATTTTCCGCACGGACATGGGTGCGAAAGTGCATGCGGGTGGTGTTCATCCAGGTGAAGAACGGCTTCTTGGCCTTTACCTGACGGTCGATGAAGTCGATCGCGGCGGCCGATGTTTCGTCATCCACGGTCTCCATGCGTTTTTTCGTCAGCGGGCCGGTATCCTCGATCTTGCCGTCGGCCGTTGATTTGATGACGCCACGGGGGCCGAACTTTTTGCGGAACTCGGGGTCCTGCGGATAGTTGAAGTTTTCCGGCTCTTCCTCGGCATTCAGGTGATAGAGATTGCCGAAGAATTCGTCGAAGCCATGTGCCGTCGGCAGGAATTCATCGCGGTCGCCAAGATGGTTCTTGCCGAACTGGCCGGTTGCGTAACCCTGATCCTTGAGGGCGGAGGCGATCGTCATGTCAGACGCCTGCAGGCCGACATCGGCACCGGGCAGACCGACCTTGGAAAGCCCGGTGCGCAGTGTTGCCTGCCCGGTCAGGAAGGTGGAGCGGCCTGCGGTGCAGCTCTGTTCCGCATAGTAGTCTGTGAACTTCATGCCCTCGTTGGCGATGCGGTCGATGTTGGGCGTGGTGTAGCCCATCAGGCCGAAGCTGTAGGTGGACAGGTTCGTCTGTCCGATATCATCACCGAAGATCACGAGGATATTCGGCTTTCCGGCGTCGGCCGGCGTTGTCGTCGCCTCCTGCGCCAGCGCCGACGTGCTGAGCAGCGTCAGCGCGAGTGCTGTCAATTTTCCGGTTAAACTCATTGCCTGAGCCTCCTTGCCAAGAGCGGCCTGTATTCCGCTTTGAACGTGAACAGTGTTCGAGGTTGAGAAAGCTCGCCTGAGCTTGCCCGCGGCAACAGACTATTGGAACGAGAAGGTCTGGGAAGTACGTAACGGTAACATTGGGCGTAACATTCCCCGCGATCACAGGGGCCGCAGCGTCAAAATGGCGTGTCCCTCCCGGTTTTTCCCATCCCGGGCCGGTTACGTGAGGGCTTATCGAATGAGCGGCACGGTACCGGAAATTTACGGTACGTTATGCCCGCTTCATCAGCGGAAAACGTTCCTTCAACAGCCGCTGGATCGATTCTGAGCCGATCGGTGGGCCGAACAGGAAGCTTTGGCCGAAATCGCAACCCATCTGCGAGAGCTGGACGGCATCTTCCTCGGATTCGATACCTTCGGCGACCACCTGCATCTCGAGTTCGCGGGCCATGGTGATGACCGAGCGCAGGAGGATCGAGCGCTTGTCGCTGGGGTCGCGGACCAGAGACTTGTCGATCTTGATCGTGTCGAACGGGAAGCGGGTAAGGTAGGCCAGCGACGAGTGGCCGGTGCCGAAATCGTCGAGCGCCAGCTTCAGCCCCGCCTCCTTCAGTTTCTCCAGCACAAGACGCGCCTGTTCCGGGTTTTCCATCACGACGGATTCGGTCAGCTCGACCTTCACCTTGTGCGGATCGCAATGGTTCTTGTTCAGCACCGCGCGGATATCGTCATAGAGGTCGTTGTTGAGCAGCTGCGCGCTCGACAGGTTGACGGAAACGAAGATCGGCAGTTCGCCGGTCTGGATCTGCCACTCGGTCAGGTCGCTTGTCGCCCGCTCAAAGGCGAACATGCCCAGCTCGTTGATCAGATCGCAGCTCTCGGCAACCGGGATGAATTCGGACGGCGAAATATTACCGCGCTTGGGATGTTCCCAGCGCATCAGCGCCTCGAAACCGGCGATCTCGGCATCAACCAGGCGGACGATCGGCTGGTAGACGAGGCTCAGTTCCTTGCGCTCGATGGCGCGCTTCAGGTCGGTTTCAAGCTGCAGGCGGTCGGTGCCGGAAGCGCGAAACGCCGGGCGGAACGGTTCGACGCGGTTACCACCGGCCTTCTTGGCGCGGAACATCGCCAGCTCGGCATCGTCGAGCAGGCCAACGGCATTTTCCTGCTGGTCGACCCAGGAGACAAGGCCGATCGAGGCAGTCAGGTTGATCTCGCGATTGCCGAAATTGAGCGGCACCATGATCGCCTTGGAAACGGCATCGGCGAAATCGGCAACCTTGGCCGTATCGCGCTCCGACATCAGGATCAGGCCGAACTCGTCGCTGCCGAGACGCGCCAGCGTATCCTGCGGCTTGACCAGACGGCGCAGGCGCCGCGTCAGTGCGATAAGGATATTGTCACCGGCAGCGATGCCCAGCATGTCGTTGACCTGCTTGTAGCGGTCGATATCGATGGTGATGACGGTGGGGCGCACAGCACTCGATCCCGGCGCCAGTGACAGAAGCGATTGCAGCCGGTCGAGGAAAATCTGCCGGTTCGGCAATCCGGTCAAATTGTCGTTGAGCGCGTTGTGCAGCAGCCGGTCGACCGAATTCTTCTGCTCGGTGATATCGACGATAGTGCCGACGCAGCGGATGATCTCGCCGTTGGCGCCAAGCACCGGCCGGGCGCGGATCGACAGCCAGTGATAATGGCCGTCTTCGGCGCGAACCCGGAATTCGTGGTTCAGCCGCCCCTTGCGGTGCTCCAGAAGCACGTCCAGCGTCGCACGGAACCGGTCGCGATCATCCGGGTGCAGGCGCGGCAGCCAGTTTCGGGCAGCACCGTGCATGGTGCCGGGCGACAGGCCGAGTTGGGCGGAGATGTCGGGGATGGTGACGACCCGGTCGCGCGCCACGTCCCAGTCCCAAACGGTATCGCCGGAACCGGTCAGCGCCAGCGACTGGCGCTCCAGATCGGAAAACAGGCCCTGGCTATAGGCGCCGCCGGCAAAGGCGTGCTGCATCACCGTAAAACCGATCAGAAGCACGATCAGAACGAGCCCGCCGCCAAGTGCGGGCTGGACGATGTCATTGGCAAGCTGGCCGGTGACCGTCAGCCATGCGCCAAACAGCCAGACGAGGATCAAAAGCCAGGCAGGCACCAACAGGATGGCGCGGTCGTAACGGTTGAAGCCGAGATAGGCGATCAGAACGATCCCGGCCGTGCCGGTCAATGCGAAGGAGAGGCGGGCGATGCCGGAGGCGATAGCCGGGTCGTAGATCGCCACGCCGAACAAAAGGCCAAGGCCGAGGATCCAGGCGAGCGTGGCGTAACTCAAGTGCTGGTGCCAGCGGTTGAGGTTGAGATAGGTGAACAGGAAGACCACGAGGCCCGCGGCAAGAAACACCTCGCTGCCCGCGCGCCATATGCGCTCATCGCCAGCCGTGATCGAGATCAGCTTCGACAGGAAGCCGAAATCGACGCAGATATAGGCAAGCACCGCCCAGGCAAGCGCCGCCGTTGCTGGCAGCATCGACGTTCCCTTGACGACGAACAGGATGGTCAGGAACACGGCGAGCAGGCCGGCAATACCAAGCACGATGCCGCGATAGAGTGTGAAAGCGTTAACCGTGTCCTTGTAGGCGTCGGGCTGCCAGAGATAGATCTGCGGCAGGTCGGGACCGGCAAGTTCGGCAACGAAGGTGATGACCGAGCCGGGGTTGAGCGTGATGCGGAAGACGTCCGCCTCGTCGCTTGGCTGGCGGTCGAGCGCAAAGCCTTCCGACGGCGTGATCGACAGGATGCGTTGCGAGCCGAGGTCCGGCCAGAACAGCTTTGAATTCACCAGCCGAAAATGCGGGGCGACGATGACGCGCTCCAGCTGTTCTTCCGAAACGTTGGCAAGCGCAAACACCGCCCAGTCGCCCTGGTGGTTTTCGGCGCTAGAGCGGACTTCGATGCGCCGGACGATGCCATCGGTGCCGGGTGCCGTCGATACCTGGAAGGCTTCACCACGTCCGGTGTAGATTTCCGTCGTCGCCGTCAGGTCGAGAGCTGTGTCCTCGCGCGAAATCTTGACGGGCTCGGTGGCAAAAGCTGCGCCGCTACCGATCAGGCAGAACGCGGCCATCATGGCGCAGACAAGTGCCAGAAGCCTTCGTGCTGACGGGTGAAGTGGCAGGCGGGTCAAAAACATCAATCACTCGAATTCTTATGTTGCATGCTGTCCTGCGAGAGGAGGGAGAACATCAGGTGATCCCGCCATTGCCCGTTGATTTTCAGGTATTCCCGCAAGTAGCCTTCGCGCTGAAACCCGGCCTTTTCAAGGAGCCGGATGCTTCTGTGGTTCTCGGGAATACAGGCTGCTTCAATACGGTGCAACTGAAGGCTCGAAAAGATATAGGGAATAGCCAGCCTGACGGCCTGTGCCATATGCCCCTGGCCGGCAAAACGCTCGCCCATCCAGTAGCCGATCATGCAGCATTGGGCAGCACCACGGCGGATATAGCCGATGGTCAGGCCGCCGATCAATTGGTCGTTATCGCGTGAAATGATGAACAGCGGCACGGCCTGGCCGGAGGAGAATTCCTGCTCGTTGCGGATGACGCGGGTGCGAAAGGCGCTTTCGGTCATCTCGTCGGCCCGCCAGGTCGGCTCCCAAGGCTCGAGAAAAGCCCGGCTTTCGCTGCGCAGTTGATACCATTGGCGGTAATCGGCCGCCTTCGGCAGGCGCAGCATATGCGCCGCGTTGCCAATCTCGATCGGGTCCGGCTGCCGTGACAGAAACCGAAAGACCGATCGTGTCATAAAAGCCTCCACAGCGGACGGGTTGAGACCATATGCGAGAGTGCCGGGCGCTCGGCGAACGCCCGGAGGTCGCTCATCAGAGAAATGCTAGCCGTTGGCAGCCCGAGCCCGGACAGCCTTGTTGGACAATGCTCCGAGGATATCATCCATCGGTGCCAGCTTTTCCACCGGGCCGATGGCTGAAAGCGTCGGTACGGTATCGAAGAACAGCCGGCCGGCAAGATCCGTCAGGCGTTCGATGGTGATGCCGGACAGGCGCTCCATCAGTTCTTCATTCGGGATCGGGCGGCCGTAGAGCATCATCTGGCGGGCAATCTGGCCGGCGCGGGCGGCCGGGCTTTCCTGACCCATCAGCAGCTGGGCGCGAATTTGCGCGCGGGCGCGATCGATTTCCTGCTGCTCGATGTTCATCGAGGACTTGCGCAGCTCATCGATGATGACAGGCATCAGTTCCGGCAGGTTTTCACCGCCGGTTGCCGCGTGAACGCCGAAGATGCCGGTGTCGGAAAAGCCCCAATGGAAGGCATAGACCGAATAGCAGAGGCCACGATGCTCGCGCACTTCCTGGAACAGCCGGGACGACATGCCGCCGCCAAGGATGTTGGCAAGGATCTGCGAACAGTAGAAATCGCGGGCGTGATAGGCCTTGCCCTCGAAACCGAGCAGCACCTGCGCGTCCATCAGGTCGCGGCTTTCGCGTACGTCGCCGCCGGTGTAATGGGCGGTCTCGGCGACCGGGGGAGAAACCGGCTTTTGCGGCAGGCTGGAAAAGCGGTCTTCAACCTGTCGCACAAAGCTATCATGATCAAGCGCGCCGGCACCGACGACGAACATGCGGTCGGTGGTGTAATTGCGGTCGAGATAGGCGCGGATCTGTTCAGGCGTGAAGGATAAAACAGTTTCCGGCGTGCCGAGGATCGGGCGGCCGATCGTCTGGTTGGCAAACGCGGTTTCGGCGAAGCTGTCGAAGACGACATCGTCAGGCGTATCGTTGGCGGCGCCGATCTCCTGCAGGATGACCTGCTTTTCGCGCTGCAGCTCGTCCTCGTCGAAGGAGGATTCCGTCAGGATGTCGGCCAGAATGTCGACAGCGAGCGGGACATCGTCCTGCAGGATGCGGGCGTAGTAGGAGGTGGTTTCCGTTGAAGTCGCGGCGTTGACTTCGCCGCCGACATTTTCGATCTGTTCGGCAATATCGCGGGCCGATCGCCGCGCCGTGCCTTTGAACGCCATATGTTCCAGCAGATGGGCAATTCCGTGCTCGTCCGTGGTTTCATCGCGTGAACCGGATTTGATCCAGACCCCGAGTGCGACGCTTTCAAGATGCGGCATGTTCTCGGTGACGACCGTCAACCCGGATTGCAGCCGGGTGCACTCAACTTTCATCATACGTCTTTCTGCGTCCTTATTTCCGGATGCGGGCCCGCTCGTTGATAAAGGTTTCAACAGCTTTTAGCTCGGCGTCGAGAACGTCGAAACGCTCCTCCCTGACCATCAGATTAGCAAGCCACGTTGGAAGCGCCGGGTCAATACCACTGGCGGATTTTACTGCGGCGGGGAATTTTGCCGGATGCGCGGTGGCCAGCGTCACCATCGGCACGCTCGCGGTTTCGTGCTTGTTGGCAACGAAAACGCCGATCGCCGTATGCGGGTCAAGCAGGTAGCCGGTGGCTTCCAGCGTCTTGGCAATGGTCTTGGCCACATCCTTCTCGGTGGCGCGCCCGGCGCGGAACACCTTGCGGATGGCCTTCAGCGCAGCTTCCTCGATTTCGAACGAACCGGACTGTTTGAGATTGGCCATGGCACCGCGCACCTTGGAGGCATCGCGGCCATAGGCTTCGAACAGCAGCCGTTCGAAATTGGAGGAAATCTGGATGTCCATCGACGGCGAGGTGGTCGCCTTGACGTCACGCATCTCGTAACGGCCGGTATCCAGCGTGCGGGCGAGAATGTCGTTCTCATTGGTGGCGACGACCAGCTTGTCGATCGGCAGGCCCATCTGACGGGCGACGTAACCGGCGAAGATATCGCCGAAATTGCCCGTCGGCACGGTGAAGGAGACCATCCGGTCCGGGCCGCCGAGCGCCAGCGCCGTGGTGAAATAATAGACGATCTGAGCCATGATGCGGGCCCAGTTGATCGAGTTGACGCCGGACAAAGCCACGCCGTCACGGAAGGCGACGTCGTTGAACATTTCCTTCACGAGGCTCTGGCAGTCGTCGAAATTGCCCTTGATCGCCAGCGCGTGAACATTGCTTGCCGTCGACGTGGTCATCTGGCGCTGCTGCACCGGCGAGACCTTGCCATGCGGGAAGAGGATGAAGATGTCGGTGCGGTCGCGCCCGGCAAAGGCATCGATCGCAGCGCCACCTGTATCGCCCGACGTTGCGCCGACGATGGTGGCGCGCTCGTTGCGTGTGGTCAGCACATAGTCCATCAACCGCCCGAGGAGCTGCATCGCCACGTCCTTGAAGGCAAGCGTCGAGCCATGGAACAGCTCCATGATGAAGGCGTTCGGGCCGGTCTGGACCAGCGGTGCGATGGCCGGATGGCGGAAGGTCGCATACGCCTCTGCGATCATTTCCTTGAACGTGTCGTCCGGGATTTCACCGTCGACGAAGGGGGACAGGACCGTGAAAGCAATTTCCTGATAGGACTTTCCGCGCATGGCGCGGATTTCCTTCTTGGTGAAGCTTGGCCATTCTGCGGGAACATACAGGCCGCCGTCACGGCCGAGACCGGCCAGAAGCGCATCGCAAAAACCCAGCGAAGGGGCTTCGCCCCGCGTCGAGATATACTTCACCGTGACCATCCTTCGTCGTCTGTTTGCTGCCGCAGATGTTGCGGCGGGAGTTGAGCGGCACCCTATTCGAACCGGATGGTGATCGCGGTTCTTTTTGCGTCAACCCTTGGCAAAGCTGACGGAAATATCGGAGTTTCCTCTGTAGGCGGCCAATTCAGCGTGTCCCGAAAAATTGGCGTTCCGGCTTCAGACTCCAATCGATTTTTCAATGCGTCGCTGCTATAGACCATCGCCAAGGGTCTTGAAAGGCTCAAGTTGCAGGGGTGGAAAACCGAAAAATACCTTATTTTCCGGTCAGTCACGCTCCGCAACATCAAATTGTGCAAGGCAGAGGGTCAAGTCAGGTGTTTGGTAAAATCTCCAGCCGTCTTCTCGGTATTTCACTTCTCGTGGTCATCGCAGGCTGCAACAAAACGGACACAGGCGGAGCCATCGACGCCGGCGGTAGCGCGGCCGCGCCGACGCCCGCCGTCATCCAGGGCGCTTGCCCGCAGGTTTATCTGCTGGACGGAACCGCCACCTACCGCACCTATGCCAAGGGCGCCAAGGATGATCCGACCAAGATCGTCTACCAGGCGTCGCTCGCAGACACGACCCGTCAGTGCGTCCAGAACGAGAGCCAGCTGGTGATGACCGTCGTGGTCCAGGGCCGCGTCGTCGCGGGTCCTGCCGGTGGCGCAGGCACGGTCAACCTGCCGATCCGGGTCGCTGCGACCGACGGCAAGAACACGCTTTATTCGGAACTGACGCAGTATCCGGTCGACGTCCAGAATGGCTCGGCCCAGTTCATCTTCACCAAGGCCAACGTCGCTCTGCCCGGTGGCGCCGGCGATTTCGCCAAGATCTATATCGGCTTCGACGAGGGTCCGGCCGCAGGCAAGAAAAAGAAGAAATAGGCAGTTTCTGCTTCGAAACAAAAAAGCCGGCGCGAGAAAATCGCGCCGGCTTTTTTTGTTCAGGTGTTGATCAAGCCGTCAGCGTTTCCGACCATTGCGACAGCGCTGCAATGACGCCCGGCAGTGCGTTCATGCGCGAAATCACCGTTTCGGCGCCTGCGTCGGTCAGCTTGTCGGCATGCGAGGGATAGCTGTGCGATGCACCGGTGAATCCGACGACGCGCATGCCGGCGGCGATTGCGCCATGGATGCCGTGGACGGAATCCTCGATCACCAGCACGCGCGATGGATCGACGCCAAACTGCTTTGCGCCGTGCAGGAAGATGTCCGGCTTCGGCTTGACCTTGTCTTCTCCGAGATCGCGGGCCGAATAGATGTGCTTGCCGAAATGATCCTTGATGCCGACCTTGGCCAGCATTGAGGCGAGCCGCGCCGAGGTCGAGTTCGAGCAGATGCAATGCGGCAGCGTCAGCTGCGCCAGCATCGGCTTGACACCCTCGATGATGTTGAGATCTTCCGCCAGGCGCTTGTCGAGGATGGCTTCGACCCTGGTCAGCATCGAGGCCGAAAACGGGATGTCGGCTTCCTTCTCGATGGCCAGCAGCGTGTTGTGCCAGGTCATGCCGGCAAAGCGCTCGGCCATTTCCTCGGTGCTGATCGGATAGCCCGATTCCGTCAAAAGCTCGGCTTCGACCTCGCTGGCGATGATTTCCGAATCGACGAGAACGCCGTCGCAGTCGAAGATGATGAGATCAATGCTGGTCATGTCGGGAGTGTCCTTCGGGGAGATGCTGGCCGTGTACACGATGCCGTCCGAAAGCTCAACCGCGCCAAGCAGGAAGCTGCCATGCACGCGAAGCGGAATGATCGAAGTTCGCTCGTTAAATGACGTGTGCGCTTTTCACAGGTAACATCAGGTCTGGTTCGCCAACACCTTGATGAAGTCGATGAAAGCCCGGAGTGGGGCGGGCACCAGCCGCCGTCCGGGATAATAGAGGAATGGCCCCGGGAAGGATTGCCACCAGGGTTCAAGAACGGGCTCCAGTGCGCCGGTGTCCAGATGCGGCCGCAGCCAATCCTCAAACAGCGAAATGATCCCTGTTCCAGCAATCGCGGCATCGACGGCGAGATCGATCGATCCGCCGACACTGACGATCAGCGGCCCTACGGGATCGACCCGCACCACCTTGCCATCATGCTCGAACTCCCAGGGGGCCGTCGTCCTGCCGCTTGCAAAGCGGCCGAGCAGGCAGGCGTGGCCAAGCAATTCACGCGGATGAACGGGCCTACCCCGGCGGTCGAGATAGGCGGGGGAGGCCGCGGTGGCAAAGCGCTGGACACGCGGGCCGATCGGCACTGCGATCATGTCCTGCTCCAGCCGTTCGTCATAGCGGATGCCGGCGTCGCAGCCTGCCGCAAGCACATCGACAAAACTGTCGTCGGTGACAATCTCCAGTCTTATATCCGGATAGGCAGCCAGGAACGGCGGTATGATTGCCGGCAGCACCAGCCGCGCCGCGCTGACGGGAACGTTGAGGCGAAGGGTGCCAGCCGGCCTGTCGCGAAAGCCGTTGACCACGTCGAGCGCCGCCTCCACCTCGGTCAATGCCGGCCCCAGCCGTTCGAGCAAACCCCTGCCGGCTTCGGTCGGAACCACGCTTCGTGTTGTCCGGTTGAGCAGCCTGACGCCCAATTGAGCTTCCAGGCGGCGCACCGCTTCACTGAGAGAGGAGGCGCTGCTGCCGCTGGTTCGTGCGCCCTCGCGAAAACCACCGGCGCGCGCCACCGCGACAAACGCATTCAGATCACCCAGATCGGTCTTCATTGTTCGCCATTCCGCACACGCTGTGCAGATTATGGCCCGTTTTCATGCGTGGCGACAACGCCTATCTTGGTATCGGCTCTTGAAAGGAGTGAGATCATGTCAATTCTCGATCAGTCCGGTACATTCACCCTGGGTGACCGGAGCGTCAAACGGCTCGGCTACGGTGCGATGCAGCTCGCAGGCCCGGGTGTTTTCGGCCCTCCGAAGGATCACGATGCGGCGATCGCCGTGCTGCGCGCGGCTGTCGAAAGCGGGGTCGATCATATCGACACCAGCGATTTCTACGGCCCGCATGTCACCAACCAGCTCATCCGCGAAGCCCTGTACCCTTACCGCGACGACCTGGTCATCGTTACCAAGGTCGGCGCCCGGCGTGGCGAGGATAAATCGTGGATCCCGGCCTTCTCGCGTGAGGAACTGACGAAGGCAGTGCATGACAATCTTCGCAATCTGGGCCTGGATGTCATCGAGGTCGTCAATCTTCGCCTAATGTTCAGCGTCTATGGTCCCGCGGAAGGGTCGTTGGAAGCTCCATTGACAGTGCTCGCGGATCTCCAGCGGCAGGGCTTGATCCGTCATATCGGGCTGAGCAACGCCACCGCCACGCAGATCGCCGAAGGGCGTGGCATCGCCGAGATCGTTTGTGTCCAGAACCAGTATAATCTGGCCCACCGGGACGATGATGTTTTGATCGACGATCTCGCCCGCGACGGTATCGCCTATGTGCCGTTCTTCCCGCTCGGCGGTTTCAGTCCGCTGCAGTCGTCGACGCTGTCGGACGTTGCAACACGCCTGAACGCCACCCCCATGCAAGTGGCGCTGGCCTGGCTGCTGCGCCGCGCGCCGAACATCCTGCTCATCCCCGGCACCTCGTCCGTCGGCCATCTTCGCGAAAACCTTGCCGCAGCGGAACTGGTGCTGCCGGATGATGCTGTCGGCGAATTGGATAAGGTCGCCGGCATCGCCGCCTGACGGCATCTGGCCATCAGGGTTCATCCGCTGTGTCACGGATTAGAGGTGGCGCAGCGGAACGCGGGCATGAAGGTTATTAGCCATCGGTTGCCGCTGCTGGTATTGCGGGGTAAAACCTGACTTCCATCCCGCCAAGGCTCCTATGACCGTCCGCCTGCGCCCGCATCATCTGCTCTGTATGCTGACCTTCGTGGGGAAGGGGTATACGGCTGCCTTCACCGAAAATTACATCCGCATCGCCGCCCGCCTTTCTGCGGGCGAGGATATTCTGGTGGTGGAAGGGCCGGACGATGTCTGTGGGCCGATGCTGGACGAACCGGGCATGCACTGTCTGAACGACAGCGTGACGGATCGGGACATCAGGGCCAGCGCAGCCGTCGAGGCGTTGCTGGGTGTGGCTGCCAATGCGGGCGCACAGATCGTGCCGGACGCGGATTTTCTCGAGCGGATGCGCGCGGCGTTTGGTGATGGCTCGATCCGCCAAGCCTGTCAGCGGTGCGAATGGTCGCCGCTCTGCACCGGTATCGCCGATTCCGGTTTTAGCGGCGTGCTCGTCGATGCCGCCCGCTAAGAACACTGCGCAACCTTGCACGCGGCGATATCGCGCGGCGAACAGCCTGCCAGAGTTCTAACGAATGGCCTCAACCGGCGAGGCATCCGCGCGTGCTGCAAGCTCGGCCAGCGTCATCGCACTGGCGCCTGCGATGAGGAAGCCGGCTGACAGAGCGAACGTGGACCCATCATAAAACGCGCCCAGCGCTATGGCGAAAAGGGTGGCGATCAGGCTTGATCCGGAGGCGATCAGGGAGGCGCCGAGGCCTGCAACCTGTCCAAGCGCGCGCATGGCCATGGCGTTGAGATTGCCGAACAGCACGCCGATCGCAAAGAACGCCGAAAAGGCGAGAACCATCAAGACGGGCAGGGGCGGCCGTCCGTTCCAAAATCCGGATGCGGCCAGCATCGCAAGGCCTGCTGCCGTCAGCCCGGCAAAGCCGCAGCGTGCCATGGTGTCCGAACCAAAGCGTTGTACAAGCCTGGCATTGAGGAATGAGGCCAGTCCGATCCCGGTGGCCAGGGCTGCAAAATAGAACGGAAACGTTTCCGCGATGCCATAGGCATCAAAGAACAGGTCGGCGGCGGTGCTGAGATAGACAAGTTGCGCGCCGAACACGAGCCCGGTTGCGACGATCAGCAGCGTCACCCGCCGGTTCGACAGGATGCGCCGTGCGTTCAACGCGAGAAACCTCGGGCGAAAGGGAATGCGCCTTTCGGGCGGCAAGGTTTCCGGCTGCCGCATCATCAGCCAGAGACCGAGCAGGCCTGCCACCCCGAGATAGACAGCAAAGACGCTGCGCCAGCCGCCAACGGCGATGATGCCCTGCGCCAAGGCGGGCGCCAGCATCGGCACGAGAATGAACAGCGTGAACATCAACGACATGACGCGGGCCATCGCATCGCCTTCGAACTGGTCGCGAATCATCGCTCGGGTGGCGATCTTCGGGCCGGAGACGCCGATCCCCTGAATGATCCGGCCAAGCACCACCATTTCGAGCGATCCGGCCAGCATGGCGATCACCGTTCCAAGCGCATAGACGCAAAGGCCGAGAACCAGCGCTTTCTTGCGCCCGATCGCGTCGGATAACGGCCCCAGCAGCAATTCGCCAAATGCCATGCCAAGGATGAAAAGCGAGATGACATGCTGGGTGGAAAGCGGCGGTGCTGCGCCGACATCCGCCCCGATCTGACGCAGACCGGGCAACAGAGCATCGATGCTGATGGAGGTCAGCGAGGTGAGGCAGGCATAGAGAGCGATGTGTTCGCGGAAATTGGCTGGAGATCTCATGGGCCGCAATCAAGGGAAGGTTTGACCGGACCTATAGCAGTCCTGCGGCAAAATCCCATGCCCAATACGGGCGCTCCCGGCTCAGGCGTCGACGGCCTGTTGGTGATGCCGCGCGATCGATGGTTGGGCGGGTAGGGGAAAGAGTTTTGCAAATTCCATCTCACCGGTGTCGGTAAAGCGGATGGCGCGGCTGTCGGGCTCGCGCCTGGCCCAGCCCTTGTCGAAAAAAAGCGTCAGCAAGGCCTGTCCCAGCGAACCGGCAAGATGCGAACGGCGCTCGCTCCAGTCGAGGCAGGTGCGGCAGACGGGGCGGCGCGATCGTGTCAGGGCGGCAAGGTCGATACCGAGCGCTGTCATCTTGTCCGCACCCGATGCCGTCAGATGCAGCGTGTCGCCAGCGCCGGAGATCACCTCTTCGGCGATAAGACTATCGAGCATGCGCACGCCATAATCGCCCGCCAGGTGATTGTAGCAGACGCGGGCCTTGCGCAGGGCCGGGTCCTTGGGACCGGTGCGATGGCGGGTAAAGCCGCGATAGGCGGCAAAGCCCATCAGCCCCTCGATCATCAGCCCGACATCGTCGTCAGCCAACGTGAAATAACGGTGGCGTCCCTGCTTGCGCTGAGCAATCAGGCCTCCGGCTTCGAGCTTCGACAGGTGTGAACTGGCGGTCTGCAGCGTGATCCCCGCCGTCCCCGCAAGCTCCGTCGCCGTCAATGCTTTGCCGCCTGTCAGAGCGGTCAGCATGTTGGCGCGGGCGGGGTCGCCGATCAACGAGCCGATGAGAGCAATATCTGGACCTTCCTTCATGCCCGGATTTTAACCGCGCCACCGGCCCCCGGCAAGGCTTCATACTTCGATCGTGATCGAAGCATCTCAAGGCAGCAAACTGGCACAAGGGATCATTCACAACGAAGGAGAGACCCATGATCACCTGTTTCATCCGCTATGAAATCGATCCGTTCAAGCGCGAGGAATTCGCCACTTATGCCCGCAATTGGGGGCAAGTGATCCCCCGCAACGGTGCCGACCTGATCGGTTATTTCGTCCCCCATGAGGGCTCGGCAACGACTGCCTATGCCGCCTATAACATCGAAAGCCTCGCCGCCTACGAGACCTATCGCGCCCGGCTTGCCGCCGATCCGCTCGGCATCGAAAACTATCAGTTCGCCCGCAAGGAGCGGTTCATTCTGAAGGAAGACCGGATTTTCCTCAAGAATGTCTCGGCGCCGCATGCCAAGGCAGTTTCGTTTTGATCGCCGTGATCTTCGAGGTCATGCCAGCCGATGACCGGCGCAGCACCTATCTCGATCTGGCCGCGCAACTGCACACAAGGCTCAACGAGATCGATGGCTTCCTGTCGATCGAGCGGTTCGAAAGCCTGAAGGTGCCGGGCAAGATCTTGTCCTTGTCGTTCTGGCGCGATGAGGCGGCGATCACCACCTGGCGCAACGGCCCTGAACATCGCGCCGCCCAGCACGCTGGCCGCAATGGCACCTTCGCCGACTACCGGTTGCGCATAGCAGGCGTGGTGCGGGACTACGGCATGACAGATCGTGAGGAGGCGCCACAGGACAGCCGGGTGTTTCATGCGGTAGGCGAGAAGAGGTACTAAGGGCCGTCAAAAAAGCGCTTCCGTTAAGCATGATGGGAGCGCCGCATATCAGCGCTTTCCAGCATCCTCCTGTATCATTTCACAAATTTCGCACCCGCCTTCAGCATTTGGTAACCAAGTTCGGTAACCATAAGGGCAATCAGTTCCGAGTAAGCGTAGGTGCGAGTGTCCATGTCATCAGTTGTTTCGTTGGCCGAAATCTCCCGCGGCGTCAGCCCTGCCGGCTGGCTCGATTCCATCATCAAGGGCGATTGTGTTGCAGCGCTTGAAGCGCTTCCCGACAATTCCGTCGACGTCGTCTTCGCGGACCCGCCATACAACCTCCAGCTCGGCGGTTCGCTGCACCGGCCAGACCAGTCGCTGGTCGATGCTGTCGATGATGAGTGGGACCAGTTCGTGTCCTTCGAGGCTTACGATGCCTTTACCCGCGCCTGGCTGCTCGCCTGCCGCCGCGTCTTGAAGCCGACCGGAACGCTCTGGGTCATCGGCTCCTACCACAACATTTTTCGCGTTGGCGCGACCCTGCAGGATCTGAATTTCTGGATCCTCAACGACATCATCTGGCGCAAGACCAACCCGATGCCGAACTTCAAGGGCCGCCGGTTCCAGAACGCCCATGAGACGCTGATCTGGGCAAGCCCGAGCGCCAAGGGCAAGGGCTATACGTTTAATTACGATGCCCTGAAGGCCTCGAACGACGACGTGCAGATGCGCTCCGACTGGCTGTTTCCGATCTGCTCGGGCGGCGAGCGCCTGAAGGGCGACGACGGCAAGAAGGTGCATCCGACCCAGAAGCCGGAAGCGCTGCTTGCCCGCATTCTGATGGCCTCGACCAAGCCGGGCGACGTGGTGCTCGATCCGTTCTTCGGCTCCGGCACGACCGGTGCCGTCGCCAAGCGCCTCGGCCGCCATTTCGTCGGTATCGAGCGCGAGCAGAGCTATATCGATGCCGCCGCCGAACGAATTGCTGCGGTCGAACCGCTCGGCAAGGCAACCCTGTCGGTCATGACCGGCAAGAAGGCCGAACCGCGCGTCGCTTTCAACACGCTGATCGAAAGCGGCATGATCAAGCCGGGCACGGTGCTCACCGATGCCAAGCGCCGCTACAGCGCCATCGTGCGCGCCGACGGCACGATCGCCAGCGGTGGCGACGCCGGCTCGATCCACCGCCTCGGTGCCAAGGTGCAGAACCTCGACGCCTGCAATGGCTGGACCTTCTGGCATTATGACGACGGTACATCGCTGCGCCCGATCGACGATCTGAGGGCCGTCATTCGCAGCGATATGGCCAAGATCAACTGATCTATCATCGTTGCCGATGAACGAATAACGCCGCGCTCCTCGACAGGTGCGCGGCGTTTTTGCATGTAAAAACCTGTGTTCTTTGGCGCAAGCAATGCTGCGTTTTCAGGATTTTTCCGGCGGCTCCATCAGAATGTCAAAACAGTTGGCGCAATAACCGAATTCATAGCCATTGGTCTGCCAGGGCTCAACCGGCACCTCGCAGCAAATGCAGTGAATGACCCAGCGCGCAGCGCATTCGGAGTTCACGTTTGCCGCCGGGTGATTGTCTTTGGTTTTTTCCCAAATCTCACTGTTCTCGCTCATATACATTGCCTTTCCTGTTTGAGAACAGGACGAATTTCTGAAAAGGTGAGTTTCAAACGACTGGATGATTTTCGAGGTGCGCGCCGGTGTACGTGTTTACCGAGCGTGCCTGTTGCCGCAAAAAAAATCCAGAGAATGCGGCTCTGAAATCAGTGTGTCTGCCGAAGCCCTTTAGAACAATTTAACCATCCGCCCGATAGTCTCACCACCAAGCAGAACGACCGCGTGATCAACCACGCGAGGCGCGCGGGCCAGCCCGCAGATTGCTTGACGGCGCGGTGAAAGCCGCCCGGTTCCGAGATAGTTTTTGTCCGGTTTCGTACCTTCAGTCCCGGACGAAGACTTAAACGCCCAGGATCAGCGATGATTCTGGGCGTTTGTGTTTCCGCAGCCACGGAAAAGGTTCCCCCCTGAAAGGGAAAACATCATTGGTGTCACTGGAAGCCTGCCTCGTTACCTGATGAATTCTCTGGCTCATCATGCCGCCCGCAAGCTGAATGGCCGCTGAACCGGCCGCAAAAATCCAATTGTCCTGCGCGCTGAAATCGGCCTTAGAAATCCGTCACATCGACACTGACGATCTTGCCCTGGTCATTGAAGGTGATGGTTTCTTCTCCACGGCGGACAAGAGGCTTTCCGGTTGCCATACTTGTGGCCGTGAGGCGCCAGACGGCCCGGGCCGCCAGCGGAGAAACGGGTTCGACCAGGCTGTCCTCGGCCACCTGATCAGGATATTCGGCAAAATAGCGCCGGAATGCTGCCATGATGTCGGCGCGCCCCGTCAGACCGCCGACCTTGCCCGACGAATAGGTTGCGTCAACGGCGAAGAAATCTTCGATGCCGGCAAAATCCAGCGCTCCGATTGCGGCATGGAAACGTTCGGTGGCGGCGGCTGGGTCAAAGGCAATGATCGTCATACCGTCAGCCCATAGGCGAGAAGATCGGACTGCAATGTCTGCGGATCGGTGAAATGAATGGCATGCCATCCGGCCGCGCGCGCACCCTCGACATTCGGCATGCTGTCGTCGATGAACAGCGTTGCCGACGGGTCGAGCCCGAACGTGTTCGTATGTGTTTGATAGATCGCCACGTCCGGTTTGATCAGCCGGATATCGCCCGAAACAGTCACACCGCGCGGCAGGGTGAGAAACGGAAACAGCTTTTGCGCTTCCTTGAATGTGTCGGAGGCAAAATTGGTCAGCATGGTGACGTCATAGCCCTTGGCGATCAGGCTTTCCATGATCGAGACGCATTCGACATAGGCATGCGGCACCATCTCGTGCCAGTATTTGCGGAAGGCGCGGATGCTTTCGGCGTGGTCGGGATGTTCGGCAATCAACAAGTCTTCCGCATCGCGCCAGTCGCGGCCGCGATCCTGCTCGATGTTCCAGTCATGGGTGCAGACATTGGCAAAGAACCATTTGCGCTCGGCGTCGTCGGGAATGATTCGCGAGAAGGGGATATGCGGATCGTAATGGATCAGCACCTTGCCGATGTCGAAGACGATGTGGCGGATTTCGACGCTGCTCATCAGCTATTCCTCAAGTTTTTGGGCTGCCCGGGCCGCCTTTGAAAGCGTGCGGTATAGCCTGGGCGATTGCTTTTTTCATGACGGTCGGCAGGGCTTGTCCTTCAAGTGAAGCCAGTGGCTCCCACCAGCCGTTTCCCGTTTTGTTCTCATTGGCGACATTGGCCCGATACACCGACAAGCGCAACTCAAAATGCGTAAAGACATGCGAGATTGTTCCGCAGGCTTCCCACGGTGCAGCAAAGGGCTGAGCGGAAACGGTATTGTCGCCATCGACCCGCGATGTCCATGGTGTGCCCGGCACTTCCGTCATTCCGCCGAGCAGGCCGGTCTCGCCGCGCTTCTGCAGATAGACGGAACCGTCAGTGCGGCTGGCGACGAAGGCGGCGCCAACGCGCAGAGGTTTCTCCTTCTTCGGCGCTTTGCGTGGAAAGGTTTCGGGATCTGCCGTTTTCAAGGCCAGACAGTTTTCGTTCAGCGGACAGAGGGCGCAGGCCGGCCGTTTCGGTGTGCAGATCGTCGCGCCAAGGTCCATCATCCCTTGCGCGAAATCCCCCGGGCGGTCAGCCGGCGTCATTTGGGCCACCAATACCCGCATCTGCGGCTTGGCGGATGGCAGCGGCGTTTCGATCGCGTGGAGCCGCGAAATCACCCGCTCGACATTGCCGTCGAGCACCGCGCTTTGCCGGTTGAAGGCAATGGCGGAGACGGCAGCGGCAGTGTAGTCGCCGATACCCGGCAGCGCCTTCAATCCCGCTTCTGTGTCGGGAAAAACCCCAAAGTGCTCGCTGGCCACGGCCTCGGCGCATTTCTTCAGGTTTCGCGCTCGGGCATAGTAACCCAGCCCGGCCCAGGCCTTCATCACCTCTTCGGTATCGGCCGATGCGAGATCGGTGACTTTCGGCCAGAGCGCCAGGAACTTGTGGAAATAGGGTTTGACCGCCTGCACGGTGGTCTGCTGCAGCATCACTTCCGACAGCCAGACATGATAGGGATCGGCGGCCACGCCGTCGCGTGCCATCGGCGGCGAGACACGCCAGGGCAGGTCACGGTGATGGCGGTCGTACCAGGTAAGAAGCCGTTTGGCCGCATCGGCCGGTTTCAGTGTCTGCTGCATCATTTGCCGGAAAGTTGGTTGGGGCCTATACTTGGCGGAGTGTTCGCCATCCTTCAAGGCGGATTCGCAACTCGAAAGATATCTGTTGAAACAACCTTATACCCGCAAGGGCGGCCGTCAGATCAGCGAGATCGCCAATGGCATGATCGATCCGGTGCTTGCCAAGCGCGCCGGTATCAATACGCTGTTGCTCGGGTCCTGGGATGAGATCGCCGGCGAAGATTTCGCCGATTGCACCCGGCCGGAAAAGATCGCCTGGCCGCGCCGCGTGTCGGAAATGACGGGCGAGGGGGGATATCAGCCGGGCGTCCTGACAATTGCCTGCGAAGGTGCGCGCGCCCTGTTTCTCACCCATGCGCAGGGCGAATTGATCCAGCGGATCAACGGTTTTTTCGGGTTTCCGGCCATCAGCCAGATGCGTATCGTCCAGAAGCCGGTCTCTGCGCCGCCAAAACCCTACCGCAAGCCGAGGCCCTTGACGGGCGCACGGGCGAAGCATCTGGAAACGCTGGTCGATGGCATCGAGAGTGAGGCGCTGAAAGCGGCACTGACGCGGCTTGGCACCGCGGTGCTGGCGCCGCGAAAAAAATGACACGCACCATCAGCCGGTCACAATTGTTTGAACGTTGATGAGCGACAGCCCCTTGTCGCTTCGAACAAGGCAAGTTATCGAATTTTCGACCGATTTCGTTCATCCCCTTACACAGGTGAAACCATGTCCCTTTCTAAACTGAGCCCATTCAAGCGCCTCCTGAGCGGCGTTGCCGTGGCCGCCATCGCTGTGACGCTCGCCGCCTGCAGCGACGAGAAGAAGGATGCGGCTGCCAGCACGCCAGCGGCGGAAACCACCGGTACGGCCGCCAAGACCGAAGTCAAGCCCGCCGATGGTGGCTCGATGATGGCCGCTGCCAGCACACCGGCAAAGCCGGTGGATGCCACCACGACAGCCTCCACCACGTCGTCTGCCGCAACGCCGGCAACAACTGAGGCCGGCCAGACGCAGGTGGCACAGGCCGCAGCGCCCGCAGCCAAGGTCGAGGTTCCGCAGTCGGAAGGCGAAGTCGATATCGCCAAGTTGATGGCGCCCGGTCCGCTGCCGGAAATGTCGGTCGGCAAGGCTGACGCCAAGGTGACGATCGTCGAATATATGTCGATGACCTGCCCGCATTGCGCCCGTTTCCACAATGAAACCTAT
Source organism: Hyphomicrobiales bacterium (assembly GCA_900472175.1). Classification (GTDB taxonomy): domain Bacteria; phylum Pseudomonadota; class Alphaproteobacteria; order Rhizobiales; family Rhizobiaceae; genus Pararhizobium. Next base: position 358,823 of record UCHD01000001.1, read on the forward strand.
GACGCCATCAAGACCAAGTATGTCGATAGCGGCCAGGTCCGCTTCGTCCTGCGCGAATTCCCGTTCGACCCGCGCGCGGCTGCCGCCTTCATGCTGGCGCGTTGCGCCCCTGCGGATCAGTATTTCCCGATGATCTCGATGCTGTTCAAGCAGCAGGAAACCTGGGCTGCCGCACCGAACGGCCGCGATGCGCTGCTGCAGATGTCGAAACTCGCCGGTTTTACACAGGAGAGCTTCGAGGCCTGCTTGACGAACCAGAAACTTCTGGATGATGTGCAGGCAACGATGCAGAAGGGCGACAAGGAATTTGGCGTCAAGGCCACCCCGACCTTCTTCGTCAATGGCAAGAAGTATTCCGGAGAAATGTCGGTTGACACCATGTCGGCCCTTATCGACTCGATGCTCTGATCCCCAGCGTTTTGACCAAACGGCCAGCGGGCGCATTCGTGCGCCCGTTTTTCTTTTTTTCTTCTCCCCTGCGGGGAGAAGTGCCGAGCATAGCGAGGCGATGAGGGGGAACCCCGGTCGCGGAACCACCCCCTCATCCGGCCCTTCGGGCCACCTTCTCCCCGCTGGGGAGAAGAGGGGGCAAATCGCATGAAATTCACCAAACTCCGGCTGCTCGGTTTCAAGTCCTTCGTCGAACCCTCCGAATTCGTCATCGAGCGTGGACTGACCGGTGTGGTCGGGCCGAATGGCTGTGGCAAGTCGAATCTCGTCGAGGCGCTGCGTTGGGTGATGGGGGAGAATTCCTACAAGAACATGCGCGCGTCCGGCATGGACGACGTGATCTTTTCCGGTTCCGGCAATCGTCCCGCCCGCAACACCGCCGAGGTCGGGCTCTATCTCGACAATTCCGATCGCACAGCACCTGCTGCCTTCAATGATAGCGACGAAATCCAGGTGACGCGGCGGATCGAGCGTGAGAACGGCTCGGTCTACCGCATCAACGGCAAGGAAGCCCGTGCCAAGGATGTGCAGCTTCTGTTTGCCGATGCTTCGACCGGCGCGCGTTCGCCGTCGATGGTCGGCCAGGGCCGGATCGGCGAACTGATTGCGGCGAAGCCGCAGGCACGGCGTCAGCTGCTCGAAGAGGCCGCCGGTATTTCCGGGCTGCATTCGCGCCGCCACGAAGCCGAACTTCGGCTGAGAGGTGCGGAAACCAATCTCGAGCGGCTGGAGGATGTCACCTCGCAGCTCGAAAGCCAGATCGAAAGCCTGAAGCGCCAGTCGCGTCAGGCCAATCGCTTCAAGATGCTGTCGGCCGACATCCGCCGTCACGAGGCGATGCTGCTTCATATCCGCTGGGTGCAGGCCAAGGAAGCCGAGGGCGAGGCCGACAGCCATCTGAACCAGGCGACATCGCTGGTGGCCGAAAAGGCGCAGGCCCAGATGGAAGCGGCAAAGGTACAGGCGATCGCCAGCCTGAAACTGCCGGAATTGCGCGAGGCGGAAGCTCGGGCGGCCGCCGCGCTGCAGCGCCTGCAGATCGCGAAGTCGCAGCTCGAAGAAGACGCCGGCCGGATCCTGCGCCGCCGCGATGAACTGCAGCGCCGCCTGTCGCAGTTGCGCGAAGATATCGTCCGCGAAGAGCGGATGGTTGCCGACAATGCCGGTATTCTGGCGCGGCTGGACGAGGAAGAGAGCGAGCTTGCCGATATGCTCGCCGAGGCAGGCGAGCGTGCCGAGGAAGCCCGCGAGCGGCTGGCGGACGCAAGCGAGAAACTGTCCGAAAGTGAACGTCAGCTCGGCCTGTTGACTGCCGAAAAGGCCGAAGCGCAGGCTTCGCGCAACCAGCTCGAAAAGACCATTCGCGATCTCACTGAGCGGCAGGCGCGTCTGGCGCGCCAGCTATCCGACCAGAACCGCGATCTTGACGAACTCGACCGGCAGATTTCAACGCTGCCTGACCCTGCGGAAAAGCAGGAAGAAGTCGAAGCCGCCGAATCCGCGCTTGAGCAGGCGGAAAATGCCGTTGCCGATATCGAAGAGGCGCTGGCCGCTGCCCGGCAGGCCGAAGTCGCAGCCCGCCCATCCGTCGATTCCGCGCGATCGCAGGTAAACGGTATCGAGACCGAAGCCCGCACCATCCGGCGCATGCTGGACGCCTCCGCCGTTCAGGGCGTTGCTCCGCCCGTGGTCGATGATATGAAGGTCGATCGTGGCTTCGAGACGGCACTGGGTGCAGCGCTTGGCGAAGATCTGGAATCGCCGCTCGACCCGAATGCGCCGGCCCATTGGCGTGCACCGGGCGATGCGTCCGGCGATCCGCAATTGCCCGACGACGCCACGCCGCTGACGCAGCATGTGCGGGCGCCAAAAGCGCTGGATCGCGGCCTGCGCCAGATTGGTATCGTTGCCGATGACACGACGGCGGAGCGGCTGCAGCCGCTGTTGAAGGCAGGGCAAAGGCTGGTAACCCGTGACGGTGCCGTCTGGCGCTGGGACGGCCATGTCACCGGTGCCGATGCGCCGAGTGCCGCAGCTTTGCGGCTGGCGCAGAAGAACCGACTTGCTGAGCTTGAAGGCGAACTCACTGATGCCCGCGACCAGCTGGCAGAACGCGAAGCCGAGCTTGCTGCTGCTGCTGCGCGCATCCGTGCCGAAGACGAGCGCCTGCGCCTGTCGCGCGAAACTCAGCGCATGGTGGTGCGCAAGCTCGCCGAAGCCCGCGATGCGCTGGCCGCTGCCGAGCGCGCATCCGGTGATCTCGTCCGCCGCCGGGCGGTTCTGGCCGAAACCTCAAGCCAGCTTTCGCTGCAGGTGGAGGAGATCGGCGAACAGATGGAAGCTGCCCGCGAGGCGCTGGAGGATGCCCCCGACGTTGCCGGTCTGGAGCAGAAGCTCAACAGCCAGATGACCATGGTCGCGACAGACCGGGCGCTGGTGGCCGAAGCGCGTGCCATCAATGATGGCCTGGCGCGCGAAAACGAAGCTCGCGAACGCCGCATCCGTGCGATCGCTGCCGAGCGGCAGACCTGGAACACGCGCGCAGCCAGCGCGCAGGAGCATATCGAGACTTTGCGCGAACGCGAAAGCGAGGCGCGCGAGGAGGTCGAAGAGCTGCTGGAGGCCCCCGACGAATTCGACGAGAAGCGCCGGGCGCTGATGAGCGAACTGTCGAAGGCCGAAGAGGCGCGTCGTGAAGCGGCGGATGTTTTGGCTGTCGCCGAAACACGCCAGCGCGATGCCGATCGGATCGCGGTCACTGCGTTGTCTGAATTGGCCGAGACACGTGAAAAGCGCGGCCGCGCCGAAGAACGGCTGGTATCCGCCCGCGAAAAGCGCCTTGAGGGTGAGGCCCGCATCCGCGAAGTGCTGAATTGCGCGCCGCATGAGGTGATGCGGCTGACCGGTCTCGCCGCCGATGCCGAACTGCCGGATGTCCGCCAGATAGAGCGGGAGCTCGACCGCCTGAAGATCGAGCGCGAGCGTCTTGGCGCCGTCAACCTCAGAGCAGAAGAAGAGCAGAAGGAGCTTTCCGACAAGCTCGATGCCATGCTGAAGGAACGCGAGGACGTCATCGACGCAATCCGCAAGCTGCGTTCGGCGATCCAGAATCTCAACCGCGAAGGCCGTGAACGGCTGCTGGCTGCATTCGACGTCGTCAACGTCCAGTTCCAGCGGCTGTTCACTCACCTGTTCGGCGGCGGTACGGCCGAGCTGCAGCTGATCGAGAGCGACGATCCGCTCGATGCTGGTCTTGAAATCCTCGCCCGGCCGCCGGGTAAAAAGCCGCAGACGATGACGCTGCTGTCAGGTGGCGAGCAGGCGTTGACGGCCATGGCGCTGATCTTTGCGGTGTTCCTCACCAATCCCGCGCCGATCTGCGTGCTCGACGAAGTCGATGCGCCGCTCGACGACCACAATGTCGAGCGCTATTGCAACCTGATGGACGAAATGGCCGCCTCGACCGAGACCCGCTTCGTTATCATCACCCACAACCCGATCACCATGGCCCGCATGAGCCGCCTGTTCGGCGTCACCATGGCCGAACAGGGTGTCTCCCAACTGGTCTCCGTCGACCTGCAGACCGCGGAACAACTGCGCGAAGCTGTCTGAGAAATCCGGTAAGAAAATCTTTCATATCTAAGCGCACACTTTTCGTGGGCAGCCTTGTCCAAGGGGACGCCGGGGCGCCGGAGGGGATGAAGCTTGACGGATTTCACAGGCGCAGATGCACTGATGCTGCTGGGAGCCGTTCCCGTGGCGTCGCTGTGCGTCAACGCGGGCGGCATCATCGTCTTTGCCAATGAGGCGGTGAGGGCGATGTCCGGCGCCGGTTCGGCTCTGGCGCGAACGCCGGTGTCCCGTCTTTTGCCGGAATGGCATACCGTTTCCAACGCTTCTGCCAAATCTTTTCGCCGGGAAACGCTGCTTCTGCGCGGCGATGGCAGTGTCATTCCAGTCGAGCTGTCGGTGGTTCGGTTCGGCGATGACATGGCCGGTGTCGTCATCCGCGATCTCATCGACGAACAGTCGATGGAAAAGATGCGGCTCGAACTCGAGCGGCAGAACGACGAGGCTTTGCTTGAGGCGAGGGCAGCGCACCGCCGCCTCGGGTTCTTCATCGATATGTTGCCGCAGGCGGCCTGCGTCTTCGATGCCCAGGACCGCTACATTCTCTGGAACGAGAAATATGCAGCGCTCTACCCGGAAATCGCCGGGTATTTGCGCCCTGGCATGCCGTTCCGGGAAATTCTCGAAATCAGCCTTGCCAGCGGCGAGATGCCTGAAATGGTTGCCGATCCGGAAAACTGGATCGAGGAGCGGATGAAGAAGCACAGGCTGCCGGTTTCCCAGGAAGAGCAGATGCTGCGCGATGGCCGCTGGCTGCGCCACGATGACCGCCGCACGCCGGACGGCGGCGCCATCGGCATGCGCATCGACATCACCGATCTCAAGCGCCGCGAGGAATCGTTCCGGCTGCTATTCGATGCCAACCCGATGCCGATGATGGTTTGCGATGCCGTCAGCCTCGATATTCTTGCGGTCAATAACGCAGCCGTGACTCTCTATGGTTTTTCAGCCGAGGCGATGCGGCAAAAGCGCGTCACCGATTTTCATGCCGCCGGCGAGGCCGAGCGGTTGGGCGTGACGCTGCGCGGGCTTGAGGGCGATTGCGAGGCGCGCACGGTCTGGCATCAGAAGGCTGAAGATGGCACCGAACACCATGTGCTGATCTATGTGCGCATCATCAACGAGGGGCCGTCGCGGCGGCTGCTTTTGACGATTGCCGATGTCAGCGACCGCATCCGCGCCGAGGCGCATGCCACCCATCTTGCCCATCACGATCCGCTGACGGGCCTGCCGAACCGCATGCAGTTTCGCCAGAAACTCGAAACCGCGCTGGAAAGGGCGGCGCGGGACGGGCAGGAGCTTGCGGTACATTACCTCGATCTCGACGGCTTCAAGCCGGTCAACGATACCTTTGGCCACGCAGCCGGCGATTTGCTGCTGAAACTGGTCGCCGAGCGGCTGAAAGCCGTGCTGCGCAATGGCGATCTGGTCGCCCGGCTGGGGGGCGATGAATTCGCCATTCTCCAGCATGCGTCCGCCACTGATGTCGCCGATATCGCCGACCGCTGCATCTTGGCTCTGGGAAAACCCTTCGGCATTGCCAACAGCCAGATCGGCATCAGCGTCAGCATCGGCATTGCCGTTGCGCCTGAAAACGGCTTTGATCCTGACGAGTTGATGAGCGCCGCCGACAGCGCCCTTTATCAGGCAAAAGCCTCCGGCAAGAGCACGTGGCGCCGCAGCCGCACCACCGCCTGAACCGTCTTTTCACTTTTGTGACAGTTTTCTCATGTTTTTGCTGCAATGCAGCATAATTCCGCCGCCGGTGCATTTTAAAGCCGGAAAGGATACTGTAACCTCCGGTGGGAGCCGTATGGGTGGAGAAATGGCATGACAAAGTGGGTTTATACCTTCGGCGGGGGAGAAGCCGAAGGAAGCGCGGGTGATCGTGATCTTCTGGGCGGCAAGGGGGCCAATCTGGCGGAGATGTGCAATCTCGGCCTGCCGGTGCCACCTGGCCTGACGATCATCACTGAAGCTTGTGGCAAATATTATGCCGATGGCCGCAGCATTCCCGACGAATTGAAGGTGCAGGTCTCGGCCGGTCTTGAGAGGATGCAGGCGATCACCGGCCGCGTATTCGGTGACACAGAACGGCCTCTGCTGCTGTCGGTCCGTTCCGGCGCCCGCGCCTCGATGCCGGGCATGATGGATACCGTGCTCAATCTCGGCCTGAATGACGTAACCGTGCAGGCGCTAGGCCACGATGCCGGTGACGCCCGGTTTGCCTGGGACAGCTATCGCCGTTTCATCCAGATGTATGCCGATGTGGTCATGGGGCTGGATCATGAGGTCTTTGAGGAAATCCTCGAGGACGAGAAGGGTCGTCTTGGCCACGAACAGGATACCGAGATTTCCGCCGTCGAATGGCAGCACATCATCGCGCATTACAAGCGGGTGATCGAGGAGGAACTCGGCGAAGCTTTTCCGCAGGATCCCGAAGTCCAGCTCTGGGGCGCGATCGGCGCCGTCTTTTCCAGCTGGATGAACCCGCGCGCCATCACCTACCGCCATCTGCACAACATCCCCGCCGCCTGGGGTACCGCCGTCAATGTGCAGGCCATGGTGTTCGGCAATCTCGGCAATACATCCGCAACCGGCGTTGCCTTCACCCGTAATCCCTCGACCGGCGAGAACGAACTTTACGGCGAATTCCTCGTCAATGCGCAGGGCGAGGATGTGGTTGCCGGTATCCGCACGCCGCAGAATATCACCGAAGCCGCCCGCATCGCGTCGGGCTCCGACAAGCCATCGCTGGAAAAGCTGATGCCGGACGCGTTCGAGGAGTTCCAGGCGATCTGTGATCGGCTGGAAGGCCATTACCGCGATATGCAGGACCTCGAGTTCACCATCGAGCGCGGCAAGCTCTGGATGCTGCAGACCCGCTCCGGCAAGCGCACCGCCAAGGCAGCGCTCAGGATCGCAGTCGATATGGCTGAAGCGCGCACGATCACGCAGGATCAGGCCGTCGCCCGCATCGACCCGTCTTCGCTCGATCAACTGTTGCACCCGACCATCGATCCGCGTGCCCGCCGCGATATCATCGGCTCCGGTCTTCCGGCTTCGCCAGGGGCTGCGACCGGCGAGATCGTCTTCACGTCCGAAGAGGCGGTGCTCGCCAACAAGGAAGGCCGCAAGGTCATTCTGGTCCGGGTCGAAACCAGCCCGGAAGACATTCACGGCATGCACGCCGCCGAAGGCATCCTGACCTGTCGCGGCGGCATGACCAGTCATGCGGCGGTGGTCGCCCGCGGCATGGGCATTCCTTGTGTCTCCGGCGCCGGCAACCTGCGCGTCGATGCCCGCAACGAACTGTTGATCGCTGCCGGCGTGACGCTGGCCAAGGGCGAGGTGATCACCATCGACGGCTCGTCCGGCCAGGTGCTGAAGGGCGAAATCCCGATGCTGCAGCCGGAACTTTCGGGCGACTTCGGCAAGATCATGGCCTGGGCCGATGCCAGCCGCCGCATGACGGTGCGGACCAATGCCGAGACCCCGGCCGATGCCCGCGCTGCCCGCTCCTTCGGTGCCGAAGGGATCGGGCTTTGCCGTACCGAACATATGTTCTTCGAGGGGGAGCGCATCAATGTTATGCGCGAAATGATCCTCGCCGCCGACGAAACGGGGCGGCGCGTATCGCTTGCCAAGCTCTTGCCGATGCAGCGCTCGGACTTTGCCGAGCTGTTTTCGATCATGCACGGCCTGCCTGTGACCATCCGCTTGCTCGATCCGCCCTTGCACGAATTCCTGCCGAAGACCGACGAGGAGATCGACGACGTCTCGGCGGTTCTCGGCATGAAGTCCAACGAATTGCGCGAGCGTGTCGATGCGCTGCACGAGTTCAATCCGATGCTCGGCCACCGCGGCTGCCGGCTGGCGATTTCCTATCCGGAGATTGCCGAGATGCAGGCAAGAGCCATCTTCGAAGCGGCTGTCGAGGCCGCACGCGAGACCGGCGCGCCCGTTGTTCCCGAAATCATGGTACCGCTGGTCGGCCTGAAATCCGAGCTGGATTACGTCAAGGCGTGCATCGATGCGGTGGCAAAGGAAGTCATCGGTGAATCCGGTATCGAGATCGACTATCTCGTCGGCACCATGATCGAACTGCCGCGCGCAGCCCTTCGCGCCCATGTTATCGCCGAAAGCGCTGACTTCTTCTCCTTCGGCACCAACGACCTGACCCAGACCACCTTCGGCATCTCGCGTGACGACGCGGCCCAGTTCCTCAATACCTATATTCAGAAGGGTATCGTCGAGAAGGATCCGTTCGTCTCGCTCGATTTCGATGGCGTCGGCGAACTGATCCAGATCGCCGCCGAGCGCGGCCGCCGCACCAAGAACGGCCTCAAGCTCGGTATTTGCGGCGAGCATGGCGGCGATCCGGCCTCCATCCGCTTCTGCGAGGAAACCGGCCTCGACTACGTTTCCTGCTCGCCCTTCCGCGTGCCGATCGCCAGGTTGGCGGCCGCCCAGGCGGCGATCAACGGCAAGGGGTGAGCGCGGCGGTTTAACTGTCCGGCAAGCGGGAACTCGCCGGACAGTTCGTTTCCTACCGGTCGATGAAATCCCGCACCGCCTTGTTGTACCCTTCCGGGTCCTGCAGCATGGCGAAATGGCTGGCGTCCTTGAGGATGATCAGTTCGGCGCCGGGGATGGTTTTGGCCAGGTAATCCGTATGCTCCCGGCTGATCGCCTCGTCGTGGTCGCCGAGAACGATGGCGGTCGGCGTCGTGATCTTCTTCAGGTCGTCGTCGCTCCAGTTGGGCTGGCTTGCCCACATGTTGCTGATCTGGGTGACGAAGGCGTCATATTCGGCCGGTGTCGGCGAAATCTTCTTGTAAACCTCGCCGGCCTTTTCGATGTAGGTGGCGAAGGTCTTGTTTTCCATCACGGTCGGGATGACACCATCGACCTTGGAATTGGCAGCATGAGCAAACAGTTTGGTCAGGCGCTCCGGGTGATGGATGGCGATATCGAGGCCGATAATGCCGCCATCGCTCCAGCCGACAATCGCCGTCTTGCCGATCTTCAGGTAATCAAGCAGCGCCAGATAATCCGACGACATCAGATCGTAGCTATAGGGATCGGCATTGCGGGTCGAGCGTCCATGCCCGCGGCTTTCGGCAACGATGACGGTATGATCCTTGGAAAGATCGGCAACCTGTGCGCCCCAGACGTCGGCATAGCCAAGGCCGCCGTGGATGAGCAGCACCGGCGGGCCGGAGCCGTAGACGGCGTAGTACATGTCGATGCCGTTGACCGGCGCCGTGCCGGTTTTATCCGCCTTCGGCATCGGGGCGGGGGTAGGCAGTTGCTGCCACCGTTCAGTGGCCAGTGCCGGCGCGGCGGCGAAGAGGAAGAGGGCGCAGAGTACTTTCAGCACGGCTTTCATGAGAAATCTCCCGATCGTTGACGCGCCATCATAGGCGGCAATTGCCGTTGCCAAAGCAAAAGCCAGAGCCATTTCGCGCCGAATCGGAAATTTCCTTGCGGAAAGTGAAGGCGCTACGCCATTACCGGACGATAACCGGGCGGTTCCAGCCCCACATCATCGGGTCGTTGCCATAGCGCAATGAGCGCGATTCAGCGCGGCGGTCAAGATCGATGCGCTGCAGGCAGGTGGCAAGCGCGTCGGTGCCGCGGCGGAAGCCGTAGGACAGGCAGGTTTTTTCATCAGCGGCGCGGCGTTCTTGCGGCGTCAATGTGGTGCACCCGCCAAGAATTGCGCCAAGGGCGACAAGCGACAGGATCTTCCGGATAGACATGCTGAGACCTTGAATCGATTGCAGATTTTCATCTGTCTATCAGATGCGTTGCAATACATCCACAAAGGCTTCAGCGAAATTCTTCAGGTCCGCCGTCGTCTCGTCCGGCTCTTCGAGGCGGATCGTGTTGCCGCCGGCCTCCAGGCAGGCAAAGATCGTTGCCATGACGGCACTGCCGTCTTTCGGAATGCGCAGCACCGCAATGCGGTCGCAATCGGCAACCAGGCCGGAGGCGGGCAGCTCGAACAGCAGGGCGCCATCGATGGCGGCAGCGGCGGCGCGGACATGGGCGGCAAAGCCCTCTGGTCCGGTGGTAAAGCCATCCAGCGACAGTTCGAGTTCGAGCAGTTCCATGGTCAGGCTGGTGTCGGAAACCGGCATCGCGGTTTGCGTGGCCGATGCCGGCATGTTGATTTCGGATGATAGCATGCTCACTCTCCTTTCAAGCCGCCGGAAGACAGGTCTTCCTGCGCACCTGGAAATTCCGATGTGTGTGCAAACCGGTCCACCGCCGCATGAACCGGGAAAACACGGCTGATCCCCATCTTTAAGACATGATCAAGGAGAATGGCGAATTTGCGGCATCTTAGCAACCTCGGATATTTACGGCTGATGATGGGCATCTTCCCCCTGGTCATCGCCGCGAAAACCACTTCACAGTTTTTGTCATCATGCTCTAAACAGGAGGGACGGTTGCCGTGTCCGGTCAAGGGATTGATTCTGCCAGATGATGATCAAGTATGAGCGCCCCACATCTGTTGCCGCCCGCTGGGCACGCCGGATCGCCCGCTTTGCCTTCGGTCTGTTTTTCGGGGCCTTGCTGGCGCATCGCTTCGGTCCGCTCGTCACGCCGCATTTCGCCGCGCTGATTGCCCTTTCGGCGGGCCTTGCCGTTCTTGCGGTGGTGCTGGCGATTGCCGGTTTCGTCCGGTTCTGGCAGGTCGCAGCCGTCGGCGGCATTGCCTCTTTCGTCGCCCTGCTATACGCGGCCGTTCCGATCGGTGCTGCCGGCTTTGCGCTTGGCGAATATTTCTCCAAGCCGGCGATCTACGATGTCAGCACCGACACGGTGACGCCACCGCCCTGGATCAAGCCCCCGGATGCACAACAAGGGTGGCTCAAACGCCAGGCCGAGGTGACGCCGGCAGACCGCGAAGCGCAGGTTCTCGCCTATCCGGCGCTGACCGGCCGCCGGTATGATGGCGCGCTCGACCGCGTGTTTCAGGGTGTAAAGACCGTTGCGGAGCAGACCGGCATTACCATCGTTGCGCAGGAAGGCGTCGAAAATGCCGAGGCCGATCTCGAGGACATGGCCGTCAAGCCGGCCGATGCCGCCCCGGCCGATAGCGATCCCGATGATGTGCCGATCCCGCTGTCGCGGCCCGAGGCCGTCACCGGTGAACTGCCGCCCGGCCGCCGCTCTTCCGACATCCTGCTGCAGGGCGAATGGCGCACGCTGATCGTCGGCCTGCGTTTCGACGTGCTGATCAGGTTGCGCGAAGAGGCCGAAACTACTTTCGTCGACATGCGCGTCGCCTCGCGCTACGGCGGCCATGATCTCGGCCTGGGTGCGGCTTTCGCCGACCAATTTTTGCACGCGCTTGATGCCGAGCTTTTGGGGATTGCCGGGGATTGAACTCTACTCAGGCTGTGGCCTGAGCAAAAGAGGCGGTGATCCACACGGCAAAGGCCATTGCTTGCGGCGACAGATGATCAAAATCGCGCGCTACCAGAAAATAGGCGCCGTGTGGAATCGTCAGGTCGAAAGGCTGGATGATGCGGCCTGCTTTAAGATCGTCACGTGTCAGCACAGTATCGACAAGCGCTGCGCCATGGCCACGCAGCACCGCCTGCAAGGTCAGGGACCCATCCGCAAAAATCGGCCCGCGCATTCCTTCGGTCCCCGGTGAGAGTCCGGCGGCAGCAAACCAGCGTGCCCAGACATCGCGGGTTTCTTCATGCAGGAGCGTATAGGACAGAAGATCGGCCGGCGTCTCAAAGACCTTTCCGCCGCCGGCGATCGCAGGCGCTACGGCCGGAGCCATGGTGATATCGCTGAGATGGCGGGCCTGCGCACGCGGCCAAGCGCTGACCGTCGTGCTGTAGCGGATGGCAAGCTCCGCCGTATCGTTGCGAAATTCGACCAGCTTTGATTCCGATTCCACGGACACGTCGATCTGAGGATGTAAGGCGCGAAAATCCGCCAGATGCGGTACCAGCCAACAACCGGCAAAACAGGGCTCGGCATTGACTGTTAGCAGCGCCACCGGCTTGGCGGTGCGCAATTCCTCAAGCCGGGCGTCGATCGTGTCGAAGGCGGTGGCCAATGTTTCGAGTAAGCCCGCCCCCTCGGCACTGAGACGCACCTTCCGGTGATGCCGCGTAAACAGCGCCGTTCCGAGAAGCGCCTCCAGTTCACGCACCTGCCGGCTGATCGCAGCCTGCGAGACGAACAGTTCTTCCGCGGCCAGCGTAAAGCTCTCCAGCCTTCCGGCCGCCTCGAAACTGCGCAGGGCGGTGAGGGGCAGACGTCCACGCTTCATCGCATAACCTCAAGTCATTCGACGGCGACAATAAGCTCGTTTGTCTGTCATGGGCAAGCGGATGACACTCGGGGCATCGATAGTTTCGGAAGGATGATGCGATGGGCTCGATCCTCAAACTCTGGATGGACGTCATTCTGCTCCTGACCCTGCAATACGACATCGGCCGCAAGCCATTCCTCGGCGACGGCAGCGCCGAACGCTTCAACCGGTCGACGGACGAAGCCAGCCGGTATAACGAACGATCAGGCCGGTCAGCGGACTGGTGATCTCGACGTGAAAGCGGAAGATGCCGTCCCTTTCTTCCTCGAATGTCTCGCCGCCGGGCGCCATAAAGAAGGGCAGCGGCAGGCCGAAAAAACGCCAGCCGCGGATCACCAGCCGCAAGCGTCCGTGATCCGGCACCAGCGCGATCAGCACACGGAACGGCCCGAAATCCTCAGCCAGCATGCCGGCATCGCGACCGGCGGCCGCGGATTGCACGCTGTGGAACGATTGTGTGCCGAAGGCTCGGACCCAGGTCTCCCGGCCATCGCCGCATGCGAAACGGACGGTGACGGGAACATCGGGATTGTCGGCCGGAAAGCCGATTACGGCGGCCGTTATCCGGGCCAGGAGACCGGTGCCGCGCTCGACTTTGGCCCGCCCTTCGACTGTCCGCGAGACGCTGCTGTCGTGCATGGCGGCGACGGCAGGCGGCAGGCTTTCCCATGCTCTTGCCAGCATGTGCCGGTAGAGCGGCGTGTTGTGTGCGCAGGGGCCATCGTCGCGAATGCCGGTGCGGATGGCGAAACGGTCAAACAGTGGCTCGAAATCGGCAAGCGACAGTTCGCCCGCAGCCGGACGGGCGCCAGATCTTGGTTTGCGCCACGCCAGCCACCTGCGAACGATCGCCTCCGCTGCCATTGCCGGGATGAAGGGGCCGTCATCTCCCTCGGCCACCAGATGCCAGGATTTGGCAAGCGGCGTGCCATCTCCGGTCAGGCCGGTGACAGCGACGAACATGCCGCCGCGATGTTCGCCAAAGGCGAGACGATGCGATGCCCAGTGAAACAGCGAAGCAAACGGTGAAAGGGACGCAAGCAGCCGCCGCCGCACCATCCAGCCACCAACGCCCAGAAGGCGTTGCAGGATCTGCGGCTCGGTCCCGGCGCCGGTGAAGGTGGATTGGAGGCCGGGCAGGGTGCCCGGCAGCAGCGCCAGATCCGGCGCGTCGGCAAGCACGAACCTTCGGCTGTTCAAGGGAACGCCGCCCGGTGGCGCGATCGTGCGGCGGACGCAATCCATCAAACCGTAACCAACTGTCTGCTTGCCGTTGTGCAGACGCGCCACCGGCTTGCCGGCATAGCTCGACACGGCCTTGACGACGTTGAGGCCAATGCGGACTTTGGGTGAGGGAGCGATACCGGATGTCACCGTGGTGATGCCGGCAAATTCCAGTTTCAACGCATTGAGCGCCGCCAAGGAAAGCGCGGGAAAACTGCTGCAGCCGGAAAGGGCAAAGACATCGCTATCGCCAGCCAAGCCGTCGAGGTTGGAAATGCCCGCCACGAACGCGGTCGCATCGGCAAGATCGAGATAGCAGATGCCATGCGCGATGCAGGCCTTGACCAGACGGTAGGGATCAGGTCCGGCATCCTGAAACGGCCCGGAGGCATCGACGACCAGATCGGGTTTCAGTCCAGAGAGCACGGTGTCCAAATCGCCGTTGCGGTCCATCGCGACAGGCTCAAGCGCGGCCTTGGCCGTGATGCCGTCGACAAAGGCCCGCGCCTTGCCGTGTGATCGTCCGGCAACCAGCAGCGTCAGCCGCGGCTCATCAGCCAGAAGCCGCACCAGCCTGCCGCCAAACGTGCCATAGCCACCGAGGATCAGGACGCGCAGCCGTTCAGCGCTCATGCAAGGAACCGGGCGCGATGTTCCGGCGCCGGGACGAAGCAGTTATTGCGGCGGCCGGCGATCCGGTAGCGGTTGCGTGCCACCAGTTCGTAGAGCGGATCGCGTAATCCCTTGGGTATCATCCGCAAGACACCGGCGAGCGTCCAGGGAAAGCCAAGCCCGGCGGCCATGCGCAACGATCCCTCCGATTTCAGATAGGCGATGCCATCCTCGATCAGGATATTGGTCTCGTAGTCGCGGCTATCGAGGCCAAAATGACGGTAGAGCGCTTCGCCGAGCGGCGATTGTGCCGTGATGAAATGGTAGCGGCCCTGCTTGTCGTGGCGCAGCACGAAATTCACCCAGCCGGAGCAGAAGATGCATGCGCCATCAAAGACGATGATGGGATGGTCGTCGGCAAAGGCAGGCACCGCCGGATCGCTGCGGTAACTATAGGCTGATCTCAACTGCATCAGCTTGCCCCGCCGGGCGCCAGGCGAAAGGCGCCGGTGAGCGAGGGGGCTCCATCGGTCTCGACCTGGCCGCGCTCCAAAAGGTCCTCCAGATGAGCAAACACCGACAGCGCCGCGGCGCCATGCAAGCGCGGATCGGTGGTCGCATAGATCACCTTCACCATGTCGGGGATAAACGTGTCACCGGCCCGCACCCGCTCCAGTACGGCGCGCTCGCGCATCCGCCGGTGGGCGCGCAGGCCGCGCAGGAACGCAGCAGGCGCGTTGACCGGGCCGCCATGGCCGGGCAGGTAGAGCCGGTCGTCGCGGCCAAGCAACTTTTCCAGCGAGGCCATGTAATCGGTCATCGACCCATCCGGCGGCGCGACGATCGAGGTTGCCCAGGCCATGACATGATCGGCGGAAAAGACGATGCCGGTCTCGCTCGGACTGCCAAGCGCAAATGCCGCGTGGTTGGCGGTATGACCGGGCGTCAGAAGTGTGGTCAGCGACCAGCCGTCGCCCTCGATCCGGTCGCCATCGGCAAGCGCGATATCGGGCGAAAAATCCATGTCCGAGCTTTCGGCAAACGGGTTGATCTCGCCGGCATGCAGCAGCCGTGCCGCCCGGTGCGGCCCCTCAGCGACAATAAGCGCCCCGGTCTCCGCCTTCAGCCGCCGGGCAAGCGGCGAGTGGTCGCGATGCGTGTGGCTGACGGCAATATGCGTGACCTCGCGGCCTTTCAGCGCCGCCATCAGCGCCTGAAAATGCGCCTCGTCCTCTGGTCCCGGATCGATCACTGCGACGGATTTATCGCCAACAATATAGCTGTTGGTGCCATGGAAGGTGAAGGGGCCGGGATTGTTGACGGTGATGCGCTGCACCCCGTGCGCCACCGTCACCGCCTCGCCATGGGCTGGCTTGAAATCGAGATCGAAATCGGGTCCGTCCATGCGCCGTCTCTTCACTTGTACTCGACTTCGATGAACGACATGAACTCCTCGCCGGCATTGACGACATTGTGCTCGACACCCGCCTCGCGCCGGTAGGCCTGCCCCTTGGCAATATCCACCCGCCGTTCGCCGCCAGGCTCTTCGAGAAGAAACTGGCAATCGGTCATCGGGATGACCACATAGCCCATGCCATGCACATGATGCCCGGTATCGGCCCCCGGCTCGAAATCCCAGCGGGTAATCCTGACCACGTTATCATCGAGAAGAACGGTTGGCTTGGCAGGCGGGCGGGCACGAAAAATGCTCATGAGGGTCTCCGGGTTTGCGACCCGACCCTAACCTAGAAAACCCATGACAGAAACGCATTTCCAATCCTGGCTGATGTCTTTTGAGTGCTGGCGCTGCAAGCGATTGTCCTCGCGCCATTGCCCCTCACCCTAGCTCTCTCCCCGCGCGCGGGGAGAGAGGACGACAGAGCGTGCCGCATATCCCTTCGCCCCGCCTGCGGGGAGAAGGTGGCCGGCAGGCCGGATGAGGGGCCGTTACGCATACCGCGCCCGCCCAAAGTCTTCCCAACATCACGCCCTTGAAAAATCCGCGCAAAACCCAAACTTAGACATTGTCGCATGCGTTCGGCTTTGCTAAACCGGCACTCGATTTGGCAGGGCAATCTGTTCGCGCCAAACGGTGGGGCGTAGCCAAGCGGTAAGGCACTGGTTTTTGGTACCGGCACCCCTGGTTCGAATCCAGGCGCCCCAGCCATTTTTCTTCTGAAATAAAATCATATACTTGGTTGGTGTAGCGTCAACGCCAGCCGCAACACTCTTCCCATACGTATTTCCGGATTGGGCGGTGCAGCGAGCCAAGCTGGCACGGTTGAACAATCCGATCGCTTCTTCTGTAAACAGGGATCTTTACAAGGATGAAGTTCCACAACGGCTCGAACACCCTGATGGCTGATCGCTGGATTTCGTTGCAATTGCTATCGTCTTTCTTGCTGTGGCAAGGACAATCAAGAATAACGGCGACCTCCACAGGCCCTGAAAGAAAATAGAAGAGCAGGTTCAAAAAAATACTATAGCACTAGCTCTTAGGTCGAAGACGACCTGATATTACCCCTAAAAAAGTATGGGCGGTTCATCCAAATGAGGTCTCCCTGCGCCCTTTCGGCTGGCTTCCATTCAGCCAAAGAAAACAAATAATTTAAGGCTTCGTTCAAATACTAGGCAATGCCGATAATATCGTGTAATATAAGCCGTTGCGAATAGATAATTTGATTTTCAGAAATGTATCACTGGTTGAAATTGATAGTAAAGATCTGGGGCTAGCGCGTGCATTTTTTTTGGCCTCGGCGGCTCCGAGGTTCGTTGCATGTGCGTTTTAGGAGTATATCGTATGAACTCACTATTGATGACAAATGGTAAAGACATATCGAGTAACCTTTTCCACTCAATAGATGCTGAACAATCCCACCTTGAAAATGCCAAAAGAAATAATGAGGTTCCGCGCGGACGCTCACTCTTGATTATTGACGATCGCGCACTTGACCGCCAATGCCTTGCCTACTGCATCTCTGCCCACAAAATGGATATGGATGTTCTCGCCTTCGGTTCGATGGGGGAATGGGAGCGTAAGCGGCATGACTATCCGCCGCTCGCCGCCGTCCTTTTGAATATAGGCGGAAGAAAGATCGGAGATCCGGGTGTATCCGAGGAAATCACCAGGCTTTCTTCAGCCTTCGAAGCGCCGATCATTGTCCTCGCCGATGCCGATGACCTTCCGCAGATAATGAAGGCGCTGGAATGCGGCGCCAAGGGCTATATCCCATCGTCAGTCAGTATCGACGTCTGCATCGAAGCCATAGCGCTTTCAATGGCGGGTGGCATTTTCGTGCCGGCCAGCAGCGTCTTTGCTATGCGCCAGGCCCTTGAATCAGGCAGTCCGGCTGCGCGTCCATTGGCCGGCATGTTCACGGAGCGGCAGGCCGAAGTGGTCGAAGCGTTGCGACGTGGCAAGGCCAACAAGATTATCGCCTATGAACTCAATTTGCGGGAAAGCACTGTCAAGGTGCATATCCGTAATATCATGAAGAAGGTCAAGGCGACCAACAGAACCGAAGTGGCCTATAAGATCAAGGACCTTTTCCCGCTCAATTCCGTTTCAGCCACGGAAGTAATGAAGGGGAATGATCACTAAATAATAAAGTCCACTTCTAGATGGATGCACTTCTCGAATATCATTTGGAATTGCTTCCGGTAGATCAGCAAAGCACCAAAAATATTTGGTGCTTTGCTTTTTTGTGGAAGCCCTTTTTCAAAGGCCGGTTCCTTTCAGAACAACCATTGGCGTCAGCAGTAATATCCACAGATCGGCACTGAAAGACATCATAGCGGAATAGCGTGTATCGTGCAGTGCCCGCTCGACGAAGGTACAGCCATTGCGCTCGCTGATCTGCCAAAGTCCTGTCAGGCCAGGCCGCATGTTGAAATATGCGGTGCCGGGGTAATATTGCCGCTGCTCGGGGAGCATCGGGCGTGGCCCAACCAGGCTCATATCTCCAGCAATCACATTCAACAATTGCGGAAGTTCATCAATAGAATATTTGCGAAGATACTTTCCCATCCATGTGATGCGCGGGTCGTTTTCAAGTTTCTGTTTTGTGTCCCATTCAATCTTCGCGGACGGATTGTCCGCCAAATACTCTTCCAACCTCTTGTCTGCGTCTGGGGCCATGGTCCGAAGCTTCCATAGATTGAAAACCCGCCCGCCTTTTCCAACGCGCGGCTGGCAGAAAAAGGCCTTTCCGCCATTCAGCCGGATCAGCAGCGCGCATAAGCCCACAATCAGCAAGGCGAATGGTGCCACCATCAATGTCATCGCGACGTCGAAAAAACGTTTGCCTGTAAAATAGAGCGGTCTGGATTTCGTTGTTCTGCTGTAAGCCGGGCTGTCCGAAATAAGCCTAAAGTGGTATCTGAGATTACCTTCCGACATAATGCCTCCAGAAATGGCATATCTTTAAAAAAATGGTGCAGGTTGTGCGAAGAAGTCGAATACAATTTCAGATTTGTGGGGAGGAATTACTTTACTATTTTTCGAATTACGCCCCATAAACCCCATATTAATTTTATATTAACCATAGGTCGGAATTTTACAATAAATCTAATCTAAACAATTCGATGTATGTCGGATTGCCGTGAAAAATCGACTTGGTTTAATCGGAGATTTTTTGCTCATCCGAGCGGTTGTCGCGTGCCAAGGCGAGCGTCATTTTCGCGGATCACCGCACGAGATTTACGTCGAACGGTCCGGGCGCTGTGTCATCGTTCACCGCCGGTAGGCTTTCCATCGGCTGGGATCAGGCCGAAAAAAGCTTGACGGCCAGCGAGGGGCAGAAAATTGGTGGAGGAAGGGGCGTGATCTTTGCACCGTGCGGCGCAACCCAGTCTTCAAAGGCATTGCCACGGCTGGTTCTATCGACGTGGCGTCAGCGAATGTAAAACGGATAAAGCGATCAGGATGGTCAGCGCGGGGCGCGCCGTAGAGCGAACAATCCTTCAGGATCCTTCGCGATTCCAGTTTTCAACAAACCGGCCTGTATCGCCGTGAAATACCAAGCCGAACATCCGGCGTCCTCTGTGAAGCCGAATACGGGTCAGACATGCGAGCGCGAGCAGGCGATTGCGGGTGCCGGATACGCGATCCGTTGTGAATATCTTCAAGGTCTCCGCCAAGGGGGACCCGGAAATAATCAAAGCATCAACAAGCCAGCGTAGCGTCGCCCTTCTTTTTCCGGAAACTTTGCGAAATTCGTGGGCGACGTGCCGGTCCCATCGGCGCGCCAAATCTGAAAAGGACTTGCATGAGGGGGTAAGAACTCTCGCCTCGGGCAGAAACGCAATGCGATAGCCTCCTGCCGTGGCCCGTTGTCCCCATTCTGTATCCTCCATCGTCGAAATCCCGCCGAAAGGACCCACGGAGTGAAATGCCTGCTTTCTGACCGCCATATTGCCCGTCGCAGCAAACCCATATTGTTCAACGTAGGCACGGGCGCGATAACTGTAGATATTTTCATAGGATTCGATTGCACTGGGATATCGCGGGTCTGCGACCAGGATTGCGATATCGCCGCCCAGAACAGCAATGTCGGTCCTTGTTGCCATGAAGTCGGCAATCGCCTTTATCCAACCCGGCTGGGCGATGCAGTCGCAGTCGATAAACGCCAATATGTCTGCCTGTGCGAGATCGGCCCCGTGATTGCGCGCAGGCCCTGGCCCGGGAACAATTTCACGCTCCAGACGCAGATTTGGAATATCGAGGCATGCGGCGACTGGCATCTCGATTGAGCCGTTGTCGACTACAATGATCTCGAACAGGATGCCATCCGCCCGTTGTGCATCCAGGGACAAAAGACACTGGCGCAGGTCGTCCGGCTCGTTGAGATGAGGAACAATCACGCTGAGCTGAAAGGGAGGATGCATGTGGTTTCCTACTAGGGTCGGCCGGGGTGCTTCAAGCACCGCTGGTTCGGCCCCGTCAGAGCAATCCTTCACGATCGCCGATTGTTACAGTTCTCCCCATAGAATGAACGGAATAGCTGAGCGTAGGAAGACGCTCCTGTGCTCCACTTGAGGCGCATCAAGGCTAGCCTCACAATGCACTTTAGAAGGGCTTGGACCGCTATCATAAAGCCAGATAAGCCTTTTGGCGGACGGCCGGTCATAGCCGGAGCATTGGCATACTCCATTTCAAGTGCCACGAAGCGTCCACGGCATCGATGCTGCCGGGCCGGAACAGGTCTACCGCTTGAAAGGCGGCTATGCCGGCTGGAGGGGTTTCTACAGTTTAGGTAGGTCCGGCCCGTCCTAAAGTATTAAAGCCGCAAACGGCATTCTCTTTCTCACCTTACATTGACCAACTATTCCGGGATTCCGAACCACTGAACAATGACCGTGGAGAAAGTGCCAATCTGGTTCAGAAGTCGGGTGTCTGCGTATGGGCAATATTGACTTGAAATTCTATTTTTCGCTCCTGCTGCGCAGGCTGCCCTATCTCATAGCGATTGTAGTCGTGGCATTGTTGTCTTCGCTCGCAGCCACGCGTGTTATTTCACCGGTATATAGTTCGAGCGCCAAAATCTTGTCCGAGGCGCCGCAAATCCCGGTCGAACTCGCGCGCTCGACCGTCCCGCTCGGTGCCGTCGAGCAATTGCAGATCCTGCAGCAGCAGATCACGACAAGAGATGATCTGATCGCGCTTGCCACCAGGCTAGCCGTTTACGACGACACCGCGGAGAAGCCCAGTGGAGAGGATATCGTCGGGGATATGCGCTCCCGGATAAAATTTGAGCAATTGCAGTTCGATACCCAGGGCCGCGATCAGGGAGCAACCGTTTTCAGCGTATCCTTCCTGGCCGGCACGCCCGACATGGCGGCGAAAGTGGCCAACGAGCTGGCTGCGATGATCCTGGATCGAAATCAGCGTCAACGAACCGATCGTGCCGGAAGCACGTTGCAGTTCTTCAATCAGGCCGTCACGAGACTGGCTTCTGATCTGAGCAGGCTTGAAGCCGATATTCTGAAATTCAAAACCGAAAACAAGGACACGCTTCCGGAAAGCCTGGATTTTCGCCGCAGCCGGCAGGGCAGCCTGCAGGAGAGGTTGATTACACTCGAGCGCGAGGAAGCCGATCTTCACACGAAACGCGGCAATCTTATCGCCACATACACCACTGCTGGCCAGCTTGTCGGGGCCGCACCCTTGACACCGGAACAGCAGATTCTTGCGGATCTCAACCGGGCCCTGGCGGAGCAGCTCGCAATTTTTTCGGAAACGAGCCCCAATATAAAGGCGTTGCGCGCCAGAATAGCCTCAATGCAGAATGCCCTTCTGTCCAGACCTTCAGAGGAGCCCAAGAGCGAGACAGCGTCTCCGGCTGCGCAGGCAACCCCATTCGGACTCGATCTGCAGCTGGCGGATATCGATAATCGTCTTCGGGCCGTGGCAGCGGAGAAGGTCTCCCTCGGGAGCGCGATTGACGATCTGACCCGCTCGATTACCGGCACGGCTGCCAGCGAAACAGTTTTGAATTCACTGGAGCGAAACCGCCAGAACATTCAAGTGCAATACAACGCCGCCATCGCGAGACGCGCGGAGGCCCTGACCGGCGAACAGATAGAGATGCGTTCGGACGGCGGCAGGTTTTCACTTCTCGAATCCGCCACGCCGCCTGTTCGGGCAATGAGCCCTAAGCGTACCCGCATCGTCGCCTTCGGTGTCGCTGCGGGAATTGGACTGGGGCTGGCCATCATTGTGCTGCTCGAAATGCTCAACAAGACGATCCGCCGCCCGGTTGAGCTTGCGCAATTGCTTCAGTCGCAACCGCTTGCAACGATCCCCAATATCAGAGCCCCTCGCAACACCTTCTTCCCCAACCGCAGACGTCGCATGGCGGCAATGCTTGCTGTGGGGGTGATACCAATTTCATCGATCGGCCCCATCGGAACAGCGGTGTCACAGCCGCAGCCAAGCCATCGCATCGTTCAACGGGCGGTGGTGGCGAATGTCTCACTTCCGTCAGTAGCAACCTTGGTCAGAGACAGAGTTTGAATCATGGATCAAATACGCGCTTCCCTGCAAGACAGTCTCAGATTGCAAAGCAATGATCATCTGGCGGAGCAGGCAATGCAGGCGTGCACGCGGCTGGGATTTGAAATCGCATGGGGAAATTTGGCAGTGCTGGATCCCGCGCCCGATACGATCTTTCGAAATCGTATTGTAACGATCGACCGGTCCGATCCGGCGCATGCGCCGTTTGACATGATGCGCACACGGGTTTTGCAAAGTCTGCGTCAAAACAGCTGGACATCCATTGCGATCACATCCCCGACAGCGTCCTGCGGAAAATCGCTGGTTGCGCTCAATCTGGCATTCAGTCTGGCACACCAGCAAGACTGCCGCACGCTGTTGGTCGACCTCAACCTGAAGCAGCCGCAAATCGGCGAAATGCTTGGCGTCGAAACTCCTGCCTCCATGGAGGATTTTTTGAAGGGCGATGCACCGATCCACGATGTTTTCCTGCGATACGGCGACAATCTCGCCGTGGCGCCCAACCATCAACCGGTGCAGTTTTCCGCGGAATTGCTGCAGAGTTTGGAGGCCGCAAAAGT
The DNA here is from genome assembly GCA_900472175.1 of Hyphomicrobiales bacterium. Lineage (GTDB taxonomy): Bacteria > Pseudomonadota > Alphaproteobacteria > Rhizobiales > Rhizobiaceae > Pararhizobium. The sequence goes on from UCHD01000001.1 coordinate 381,663, forward strand.
CTTGCAGGATCTGCGGATGCGGATGGGGCCGGACGTCATCCTGTATGACCTGCCGCCGATGCTTTCCAGCGATGATGTCACAGCCTTTCTCCCGAATGTGGACTGCGCGATCCTGGTCGCGGCCGCGGAGCAAAGCACATTCGCAGAGGTGGACAACTGCGAGCGGTATCTGTCCGAGCGGACCAACATGCTCGGGGTCGTTTTGAACAAGTGCCAATATTGCACCGATTGAGGATGAAGTCCGATAGGGGCGGCAAGGGCCTCGCGCCGATTGTCCGCCAAAGTGATTGTCAACGCTGGATCAAGGGAAGTTGCGATGCGCAAAGTACTCGTCGTCTATGGTACTCGACCGGAAGCGATCAAGATGGCTCCCTTGATCCATGCGCTTTCCTCGTCGCGCCATTGCACGCCCGTGGTCGCCGTCACTGGCCAGCACCGCGAAATGCTCGACCAGGTCAATCGGCTATTCGCGATACAGCCCAGCCATGACCTCAATATCATCACGCAGGCGCAAACTCTGGAGACAGTCACCGCCCGCGTTCTTGCCGGAGTTGCCAATGTCATCGAATTGGAAGCGCCCGATGCACTGGTGGTTCAAGGCGACACGACAACGTGCTTTGCCGCAGCTCTGGCAGCCTTCTACCGGAAGATTCCGTTGATTCATCTGGAGGCAGGACTGCGGACCGGCGAACGCGACAATCCATTTCCGGAAGAGATCAATCGCCGCTTGACCACGCAGCTCGCAGCGCTGCATCTGGCCCCAACCCATACGTCGAAATCCAATCTTCTCAACGATGGTGTCGCTGAGAGCGATATTGTCGTTACCGGCAACACGGTGATTGATGCCCTGCTGCACGTTTCGGGCCGGAACACCCAGACGGAAAATCAGGATCTCCAGCGGATCACGGGCCGGAGAAGCGTTTTGGTCACCGCACACCGGCGCGAATCCTGGGGCGAGCCGATGGCGCAGACGGCGCGTGCCATCGCGCGGCTTGCCAGAAAATTCCCTGACATCGCCTTCCTGCTTCCAGCCCATCTCAATCCTGCTGTGCGTGAAGTCCTGCTTCCGCCGCTTCAAGGGCTTGAGAATGTCGTGATAACGCAGCCACTTGATTATGGCGATTTCGTCAAAGCCATGCGCGATTGCTCCATCGTGCTGACGGATAGCGGGGGGGTACAGGAGGAAGCTCCGACGTTCGGCAAGCCCGTTTTGGTCATGCGCGAAACCACCGAGCGCCCTGAAGCGGTCGCTGCCGGCACGGCGCGTCTGGTTGGTACGGATGAGGATCATATTGTCAGCGAAGTGAGCGAATTGCTGACCGACCGGCGCGCTTACCAGGAGATGGCGCACGCCGTAAACCCTTATGGAGATGGACATGCCGCGATGCGGTCCGTCCAGGCGATCGAGCATTTTTTCGCTCTGGGAGAAAAGCCGGAAGATTTCGATGCCGGCCTGGATATGCCCCAGGTTCCTTCTGCAGCGCAGGTGATGAGCGGTTTTGCCGCTTAAGCATCGTCTGGTTTTGACAACGCGTGTTTGATGCGACGAAAGCGGACCCAGTGTTCGCGCAAGGACTGGATGGCGCGCGTTATTCGCCCCATCCGCGGGGGAGTGCGGTTGGTTTCACATATCTGCGCCTTGAAGGTACGCGGGCTCGGGAGGAGTTCCGTCTGAAGAACGCCGGAAAATGCCTGAAGACAACATCAAATGGAAAAGTCGCCATCATGAGCGAAAATGACATGTCGAAATGGGAGGTCGATGTCGGGAACAAGCTCAAGGCTTATACCCTGTTGGAATGGGGTGTGGCCGTTGGCGAGCCGTATCATGTCATGCTACGGATTGGTTACGCCGTCTCCAAATGGGAATGGGACACGTACAAGGATACTGACCGTTCGCCGCATCAGCTTCAAACCGCAATGTCGCCGACCGCTGCCAAGGAGCTTGGAGCGCTCCTCATTCTCTATGCGGAGGAAGTGGAAAATCAGGTTCCTTCAAAGGGTGAACAGAATTGACCGAGAAGAGGTGAGGCTAACACGGGCCGGCTGTCGAGTGCTGCTTGGTTCAGATGGCGGCAGTTATCTTGCGCAGCTTGCGTTCCCACCTTGCTTCTTGAGGGACTGAAAATCCGCCGGCTTTCACCGGCGGGTTCATTCACCTCAGCACATTCAGCGCCAAAAAACTTACTTCGCCTGGTCGCCAGCCAGAAACTCCTCGCACCAGCTCGGGCCGGACGATTTCTTGACGTCGCCGAGTACTGTGACCGAGCGGATGACGTAGTCGGAGGAGACGTTGAGCTGGACGGAGCAGGAGAGGAATTCGGTGCGGGCAGAGGCGGTCTTCTTGCCCTTCTTGCCGTTTTCGCCTTCGGCGTATTGCGCCGGGATCGTCCGCTTCTTGTAGCCGCCCTTCCAGGAATAGACCGTCATGTCACCGCTTGAAACGTCCGACTGCGGCGGGCCGAAGGCGGCGAAGAAGACGCCGGCTGGCTGCCCCTTCCAGCGGGCCTCGACGGCGTTGCGGGCCGGGCCTACGGTGGTGCAGCCGGCAAGCGCCAGCGCAAGGCCGGCCACGGTCATCAAGCGGAAATTCATCTGGTCACGTCCCTTTGGTTTTCGTTCTGAAACATTGCTCGCCCAGGCGGCGCAACGCGCTGGTGGCCAAGGCTTGTCGTCTGAGCCTCTAGCGCTAAACCGATTGAAAGAAAATCTCCGCAACAGCTTATATGCGTAGCTATGCGCATAAATTTACAAGCGTTGCCGAAAGGTCCCAGCGAGGGAGCCGTCTGGCGGGAAAAACCCGGTGTCAGCTGCGATTGGGGCGTCGCTTCCGGTCTTGCCGGGCGGCCGGGGCGGGGGGCTTTTCCGGCGGGGCGCCGGGACTTGTCCTGTTGTTTTCAGGCTCCGTGCGGATTTTTCCAGTTTGCGCCTTGTGGAAAGGAAAATGCTGTTCTATAGAGGCGCCGCTGGTCACGGAGTGTAGCGCAGCCTGGTAGCGCACGTCGTTCGGGACGACGGGGTCGGAGGTTCGAATCCTCTCACTCCGACCAGCTTATTCAAGGCCTTGAGGGCCATGTTTTCCCTTTATCTCAGTTTTTCAGAGTACCTCGAAACAATTCTTCCGTTTTCGCGGACGTTGGCTGTGCGCGCGCATTGGCATGGGATAGCGCGAGGCATCCCACCGCGGATAAGTCCTCCCCCAGCCTGTGACCGAGGGGAGGGGTTCGTTTAGCCGAAATTGGCCGGCCTGCCGGGTGCGCCCGTGCCCCTGGTAGAGGTTACGTGGTCCCGAGAGCGGCCGGCGGCAACTTCAAATCCCGTCTGATTGGTCACGACGGACTGCTTCTTCACGTGTGCCGGCGCGGTGCTGGCAAAGGCCGCTCCTGCCAGGGTGTACGATACCGCGATCGCAAAAATAAACTTCATGACATGTCTCCTTGGGTGCTGCGTACACAGGCTCCACGCGGAGCCGGTCTCCCCGCATGCGGCAGGGAGAATCCGTGCCTAGGCCGGTCGGCAGTCAAGGGACATACGGCAACTGTCGTATTTCGACCGTGGTGCGGGCATGAGATGGCGGCGATAGTTATCGGTTGGTTACCGATCGCATCGTCAAAGCGCGTCGCCTCCTGCCTGTTATCGCGCTGTTTCGCGCCGCAGACTTCCTTGACCGAAAAACAGAAGATGCACTACAACGGCGGGTACCTGCAGTGTCGCAGGTCCCCGTCATTTCCAGCGTTCGCTTCCTCCTCAAGCGGTCACGCCGGCCACCGAGCAGGAAACCTTGCCCATGTTGGACATTCTCTGGCGCAGCGTGCTGGTCGGTGCGGGCGGCACCGTGCTGATGGATCTCTGGGCGGTTGTGCTGTGGCTTCTCGCCGGGCAGGGCAAGCCGAACTGGGCGCCGGTCGGCCGCTGGTTCTGGCATCTGCGCTCAGGAAAAGTCTTCCATGACGATATCGGCAAGGCCGAGCCCTATCAGCATGAGCAGGCCCTTGGCTGGATCAGCCATTATGCCGTCGGCATTGCCTATGGCATCCTGCTTGTCGCCTTCACGGGGCCTGCCTGGCTCGCCGCGCCCACCTTCCTGCCTGCGTGGATCGTCGGCATCGTCACCATCGGCGCCGGCTGGTTCCTGCTGCAGCCGGGCCTCGGCATCGGCTGGGCGGCCTCGAAGCTGCCGAACGCCAACAAGGTGCGCTTCCTCAATTTCGTCTCGCACACGGTCTTTGCCGCCGGCATGTACGGCACGGCGCTGCTTCTCGCCTAGACGTGTAATATCCGCCCAGGCGGGATTGAAGGACCAGCTTTGAAAAAGATCGACGATTTGATCGCTTCCGTCACCAGCATTCACGACCGCTACAAGGCCGGCCGCATGGAGCGCGAAACCGTGCGCGAATGGGTGCTTGGCCTCGGTGGTTATCCGGCCCCCTACGCCGCGCCACTGGGCGAGGCGGCCGCATGGTTCAAGCCGCTGCGGGATATGGAGCCGGAGGCGCTGAAGCTGGTGGATCTGGAGAAGCTGACGGCCATCATCAGGCCTGACGGCGCCTGATCGCGGCGAACCAGAAGCGGTTCGGCAGCGGCTAAAGTCCGCGGCACTTCCAAAGTTTTGAGAGAGATGACCGCAAGCGCCGCCGATCTTTCACAGACGGCGGCGCTTGTGGGACAGAGCCCTATTAGATGTCGACGGCAGCATCCTTGAAGATCTGCGACGCTTCGCCTGATGTCATCCGGCGCAGGTCCGTTTCGTCGCGGCGGCGCGAAAACAGCTCGGTTGCCATCAGCTGGTCGGCCAGGTCCGCCGGCAGTGACAGGATCACGCGGGCTTCGTCCGAACGCAGATCGGTCAGCGACGAGCGCTTGGCGGTGATCATGCCGCCGGCCACCGTGTTGTTGGTATCCGGATCAATCAGGATGAACGCGCCGGTGGTGCGGTTCTGCTCATAGGCGTCGAAGACGGCATTCTCGTCGAAGGAAAGATGGACCTTGCCGATACCGTTCATCGGCAGCAGCCCCGTCCGCTGGGTCCAGCTGCCGGTCTTCAGGTCCAGCTGGCTGACCGGGTTTGCCGTGACGCGCTGGCGGCGCGAGCCGCTTTTCAGCCAGTAGCGGCGGCCCGGCTGGATGCCTTCGGCCTGCAAAGCAACGAGCTGGGCGTCGAAATCGAGGCCGACCTGCGGCTGGCTGTCGATCGAGACGATCATGTCGCCGCGGGAAACATCGACCTGGCGGTCGAGCACCAGCGTGATCGCATCGCCGGCGACGGCGGCATTGCGCACGAGGTCGAAGGTGATGATCTTGGTGACGTTGGCAACCATGCCGGATGGCAGGATGACAACGCTATCGCCTGGCTTGACGGAGCCGCCGGCCACTGTGCCCTGATAGCCGCGAAAGCTCTCGCCGGGACGCGAGACGCGCTGAACCGGCAGGCGGAAGCCGACGGTCTGGGCGGAGCGGACGGTTGCCAGTTCCAGCACCTCGACTAGCGTCTGGCCTTCGTACCAGGGCATCGAGGCCTTGCCGTCATAGACGACGTTCTCGCCCTTCAGCGCCGACATCGGGATGGCGGTGATCTGGCGCACGCCGAGCGACAAGGCCAGCTCGCGGAATTCATGGGTGATCTGGTCGAAGCGGGCGCGGTCATAGCCGACGAGGTCGAACTTGTTGACGGCCAGAACGAACTGTTTGATGCCCATCAGCGAGGCGATGGTGGCATGGCGGCGGGTCTGTTCAAGCAGGCCGGTGCGGGCATCGACGAGCAGCACGGCGAGATCGGCGGTCGAGGCGCCGGTTGCCATGTTGCGGGTATACTGTTCGTGGCCGGGTGTGTCGGCGACGATGAAGGAGCGCTTGTCGGTGGCAAAATAACGGTAGGCGACATCGATGGTGATGCCCTGTTCGCGCTCGGCCTGCAGGCCATCAAGCAGAAGCGCGAAATCGGGCAGGCCGAGATCGTTCTGCTTACCACTGTCACGGCGCAGGGTCGCGGCCTGGTCTTCCTTGACCGCCTTGGTATCCCAGAGCAGACGGCCGATCAGCGTCGACTTGCCGTCATCGACCGAGCCGCAGGTGATCAGACGCAACGGGCGCGTGTCGCGGACGGCGCGCGCAGCCTCTGCGGCCGGAAAGGCGGTGACCGTGCCGGTCTTGGATTCGGCGGCTTGTGCGATTGCGGAAACGGTCATCAAAAATATCCTTCGCGCTTCTTCTTTTCCATCGAGCCGGACTGGTCGCGGTCGATGGCGCGGCCCTGCCGTTCGGAAACCGTGGCGATTTCCAGTTCGGCAATGACCTCTTCCAGGTTCGTGGCCTGAGATGGGATGGCGCCCGTCAGCGGGAAGTCGCCAAGCGTGCGGAAACGGATCGAGCCGTGCTGGACGGTTTCACCCGGCAGCAGTTCCAGCCGCGGATCTTCGGCCAGGATCATCATGCCGTCGCGTTCGACGTAAGGGCGCTCCTTGGCATAGTAGAGCGGCACCAGAGGAATGTCTTCCACCTGGATATAGCGCCAGATATCGACCTCGGTCCAGTTCGACAGCGGGAAGGCGCGCACGCTTTCGCCCTTGCGGATCATGCCGTTATAGATGTTCCAGAGTTCCGGGCGTTGCGCGCGCGGATCCCAGCGATGTTCGGGCGTGCGGAACGAGTAGATCCGCTCCTTGGCGCGGCTGGCTTCCTCGTCGCGGCGGGCGCCGCCGAATGCAGCATCGAAGCCGCCGGCGTCCAGCGCCTGGCGCAGGCCCTCGGTCTTCATGATATCGGTAAACAGCGCCGAACCATGGGTGAACGGCGTGACGTTTTCAGCCTTGCCACGCGGATTGATGTGCTCGATGAAGTCGAGGTCGTATTTCTTGACGATGTCGTTGCGGAACGCGATCATCTCGGCAAATTTCCAGCCGGTGTTCACATGCAAGAGCGGAAACGGCACGCGGCCGGGATAAAACGCCTTTCGCGCCAGGTGCAGCAGGACGGAACTATCCTTGCCGACGGAATAGAGCATCACCGGCTTTTCGAACTCGGCGGCCACCTCGCGAAAAATGTGGATCGCCTCGTTCTCGAGCGCCTTCAGATGCGGATCGAGCGGGGTCTTTGTGGTCTGCGGATTGTGCAGTTCCGTTTCCGGAAGAGTACTGGGCATTTCAAGTCTCCGGGAGTGTCTGTGGCGTGAGCCTGCGCGGATTATCGCGCAATGCTGCTTGAAAGGGGGCTGCTCGAAAGGGGGCTGCTGGAAAGCGATGAGGTTTGCGGAATAGTCGAGGTTGCGGTCTCTGCGACGTGAAGGCCGCATTCGCGCTTTTCGTCGTTTTCCCACCACCAGCGGCCGGCGCGCTCTGGCTCGCCCGGCTTGATAGCGCGCGTGCAGGGTTCGCAGCCGATCGAGGGGTAGCCGCGGGCATGCAGCGGATTGACCGGGATCGCTTCGGCTACGACATGGGCGCGGATCGTCTCGATGTCCCAGTCGGCGAGCACATTGATCTTGATCAGGCCACGGTCTGCGTCGGCTTCGGCAAACGGCGTCTCGGCACGATTGCCGGACTGGCCGCGGCGCAGGCCGGTGATCCAGAAGGATGCCCCTTCGAGTGCGCGCGCAAGAGGCTTCACCTTGCGCGCGCCACAACAGGCGTGCCTGGCTTCGATGCTGTCGTAGAAACCGTTGAGGCCGTACTTGACTGCGTAGGCGTCGATGTCGTCCTGCTCGGGGTAAAACCGCTTGATCAGGATGCCATAGGTTTCTTCGGTCGTGTCGATCAGCGCCACGGTCTCATTGAAGAGACGGCCGGTTTCGAGCGTCGAAACCTCGATGCCGTGTTTGCCGGTGCCGATCGCAGCGGTAATCACCTGGTCCTCGATGCCGAGGCTGGTGGTAAAGACCGATTTGCCGTCGAGCGAAGCAATCAGCGCCAGCCGGCCGGAAAGGTCGAGCCCCTCCAGCTGGCTGTTGAGCGCTGCGGCGCGGTTTTCAAGCGATGCGGATGTCATGGGAGGAAATCCTGTTTTGTCGTCCCGGAATATCGCAGCCGTGTGCGGCAAAAGACAGAAAAACGGATTTCTAATGTTGAGCGATCAGAGCAAATATCTCTCCGATCAGCAAAAAACGCAGAATAGTGTCAGAAACCATGTTTTTAAGCATAAAATCTATGCTTTTTATGGTTTATTTGCGCCTGACAGACCTTATTGCGGTGCCTGGTTGCCGGCTCCAGAGCGGCGCAAAAGACGGCCCTGGGCAATGAAGGTTCTGGCGAGGCCGTGATACAGCGGCTCGCGGGAAATCAGCCGGGAGGTCAGATAGCCAAGCATTGCCGTTGCCATCAGCGCGATGACGCCGTCGTGGTTTCCGGTCATTTCCATGATGATGACAAAGGCCGTCATCGGCGCCTGGACGATACCGGCAAAATAGCCGGCCATGCCGAGAATAGCTGCCAGGCTGATGCTGGTGCCCATCAGCGCGCCGGCAGTCGAACCGAAGCCAGCGCCGATCGACAGCGAGGGCGCAAAGATGCCACCGGGAATGCCTGAGATCATCGAGAGAAAGCTGGCTGCGAGTTTTGCCAGGAAGAACAGAAGCGGCAGCGGTTCGCCCTCGACGGCGCCGCGCGCCTGCTCATAACCCGTGCCGAAGGTCGCGCCGCCGGTCAGCACGCCGATCAGTGCCACCGCGCCGCCGCAGGCTGCGGCCAGGAGAACCATGCGCAGCGCGGGCGCCGGTTGCGCCCAGTGGCGGATGCGGCGGATCAGCCACAGCGCTGCGGCGCTGAAACCGGCCCCAAGCAAGCCACCGCCGATGCCGCAGACCGGCACCAGCATCCATTCGCGCACGGAGGCCGCAACAATCGTGGTGCTGCCGAAATAGGTGTAGTTCCCGGCAAGGCCGAGAGCGGCGAGGCCCGAGAGGATCACCGCCGTCAGCACCAGTCCGTTGGCGCGGGCTTCATAGGTCCGGCTCATTTCCTCGATGGCAAAGACGATCCCTGCGAGCGGCGTGTTGAAGGCGGCGGCAATGCCGGCGGCTGAGCCCGCAAGAATGAGACCTCGCGCATGGGCCAGATTGCCAAGGCGTGCCGCTTGCAGCATCAGCGATGCGCCAACTTGAACGGTCGGGCCTTCACGGCCGATGGAGGCTCCGCTCAGAAGACCGACGACCGTCAGCAGGATTTTTCCGGCCGCCAGCCGCAACGATAGCAGCCGGGCGCGCTCCTCCGGCTCGTGGAAATGCCGCGCCGCGATCGCTTGCGGGATGCCGCTTCCCTGTGCGTTTGGAAAAAACCGTATCGCCAACCATGCCGACAGGGCAAAACCGGTGGGGGTGATGACCAGCGGCAGCAGGTAGGTCCACGAGCCCGCCGTGGTGATGCCATGGAAGGCGGTTTGCGCCCAGTCGGCCAGTTTCGCAAAACAGACGCTGATAATGCCGATACCGAGCGCGCCTGCCCAGAAAACCAGCCTTGGCCGCCAGACGGTGGGAGATCCCCAGAAGACACGCGAACGGCGGAAAAGCTTGGATTTCTTATAGGTAGGACGCATCAGCTCATCTTTTTTCGGAATCGCCTGGGCGATCCGTCACGGATGTTGCGCGCACCTCTATGGGCAGCACAGTCGGGAATGTGCTGCAAACTACCGGTGTTTTACCGGGTGTGTCCAGTGCAAGTGCTGGCGCGAGAGCCTGGTTACGCACCCGTAGCCGTGAATATTGTCCAGGCGCTGCGGGAAGGGCTGCGACATTGCTCTTGATCCTCTAGTCGCTAGAGGAATTACAAGGCGTTTTCCATAGAGAGGGGAGACGAAAGATGAGTGAAAGATACCTGCTGGACTTCGGCTCCGGCCCCATCCGTGCCTTGATCGGCGCGAAGGGTTGGCAACGGCTGGACGCGTTCGAGCGGATTGGCGCCGCCTACACCTTCGTGCGTGATGAGATCGCCTTCGGCTACAACAGCGACGACACTATCCCGGCATCGGCCGTCCTTGGCGATGGCTATGGCCAGTGCAACACCAAGGGAACGCTGCTGATGGCTTTGCTGAGGGCGCTCGAAATTCCCTGCCGCCTCCACGGGTTCACGATCCACAAGGCATTGCAGCGCGGGGTGGTGCCGGAGCTGGTCTACGGCCTTGTGCCGGACAGCGTTCTTCACAGCTGGGTTGAGGTTTATCATCAGGGCCGCTGGATCAATCTTGAGGGCTTTATTCTCGACCGGCCGTTCCTCTCTGCCCTACAGGAGAGATTTGGTGGCGCGGGCAATGATCTCTGTGGTTTTGGCGCGGGGACTGATTGCCTGTCGTCTCCGCCGGTCGATTGGACCGGCCAGGATACCTACATTCAGAAAACCGGTATCAATGCCGATCTCGGGCTGTTCGACAGTCCGGGCGATTTTTACGCCCTGCACCGGCAGGGGGTGGGGGGGGGCGCCGGTTTCTCTACCGCAACGCCGTCCGCCACTGGATGAACGCGCGCGTGCGGCGGGTAAGACGCGGGCAAATTCCGGATATTGCCGCTGTGACCTCGCATTCACATGACGATCAACTGAACCGTTTGCCGGGCTGATCGAATGGGCGGTTGAATCTGTTTTGAAACATATGCCGCTAAAGCGTTTGCCGGATTCAACAATTGCGTGATCCGGCGACGAGTTTGCCGGTCATTTTGTAAGGGGTGTGAAACGGAAAGGGAGCCGGACGATAAGCCCGGCTCCCTTTATTCGTCCTTCACTGGTCAAACGGTCACGATGCTACAACCAACTGGCGTAAGTCCTTGGAATAGCTGCGGACGGGCGTGGCGGCCCACATGTCCCGGCCGGCCTGATGTCCTCTGCCGGTTTTGAAGCGTGTCAGCAATTCCGTCAGCGCATTTGCCTCGCTCGCCAGATTGTGGCTGGCAGCGGTGGATTCCTCGACCATCGCAGCGTTCTGCTGCGTGCCCTGGTCGATCGTGTTGATGGCGGTGTTGATCTGCTTGATGCCGGAGGATTGTTCGCGTGCACTTTCGACGATCGCGGTGACATGGGTGCTGATTTCCTGGACCTCACCGATGATACCTTCTAGCGCCGTTCCGGTTTCGCGCACCAGTGAAACGCCGGAACGGACCTGGCCGCTGGAGGTGGCGATCAGGGTCTTGATTTCCCTGGCTGCCTGCGCCGAGCGTTGCGCCAGTTCGCGCACCTCCTGGGCGACCACCGCGAAGCCTTTGCCGGCATCACCAGCCCGGGCGGCCTCGACCCCGGCATTGAGCGCCAGAAGGTTGGTCTGGAAGGCGATATCGTCGATGACGCCGATAATGTTGGAGATTTCCCGCGATGAGGCCTCGATGCCGCTCATCGCATCGATGGCGGTGCCGACGATCTCGCCGGATCGCTCCGCAGCACTGCGGGTGCGTACCACCAGCGCGCCTGCTTCCTCCGCCCGCTTGCTGGCATCCGACACGGTGACCGAGATCTGGTCGAGCGCGGCTGCGGTTTCCTCAACCGACGCCGCCTGCTGTTCGGTGCGCTTGGACAGATCGGCCGCGGCCGAGCGGATCTCGCTCGCCCCGGCGCTGATACCGCGGGCTGTCTCGCCGACCGATCGCAGCGCATCCTCGAGATTGCCGACCGAACTGTTGAAATTGCTGCGCAGCGCGTCGAGATGGGCGGCAAGAGCCGTATCGATCCGGTAGGTGAGGTCGCCTTCCGCCAGCTTGTCGAGGCCGAAGGCAAGCGCGGAGACCGCCGATTGCACCTCTGCGGCTTCCGCCGCCTTCTGGGCTTCGCGCTCCTGCCGGTCGCGCTCGGACAGCGAGCGGTTGCTCTCGGCTTCCTCTTCAAGGCGCTGGCGATCAAGGGCATTGTCGCGGAAAACCGCGATGGCGCCCGCCATCTGGCCGACCTCGTCGCGGCGGCCTTCACCGAAGATCGCCACACCGAGATTGCCGCCGGCCAGCTGGCGCATGGCTTCGCGCAACCGCGTCAACGGCTTGAAGACCCCGGCAATGACGAACCAGACGGTCGCCGCCAGCACCGCCATCGCGAAAGCGGCAATGGCTGCCTTCGACAGGACGAGACTGTCCTTTTCTGCCTTGGCTGCCAGCAGTTCGCGGTTGGCCTCTGTCAGCTGCAACTCGATCAGCTCGCCGATCCGTAGGCTGAGCGGGTCGATGACGGTGTAGAGTTCCTTGTCGATGAAATGTTCGAAGGCCGGGCGGTCGCGCCGCTGCATGATATCAAGCAGGTTCTGTATTGCCGCGGCACTGGCGGCGCGTGCTGTGTCGAACGCATCGGCCAGCAATTTCTCCGCTTCCGTCAGCTTGGTGGCTTCATAGGCAAACCATTTCGCCTCGATGGTCAAAAGAGCATCGGTGACGGCCTTGCCGCCGGCGTTCCAGTCGAGTGCGCCACTGCGCACCTTATGGGCTGTATCAACGATATTGACGGCATACATGTCGGCGACGGTCTTCAGCTGCGCCACCGGCACCAGCCGGTCGGCGACGATCGATTCGGTGCGCTTCGAAATGGAGTTCATCGCGTTGAAGGCCGTCGCGATCAACACGACCATGGAAAGAGCGACCAGAAACAGGCAGGTGAGCAGGCGTGATTTGATTGTCATGAATCTACTTCTCGGTTGCCGGCAAGGCACGCGTCCGCATGCGATGACGGCGCGCGAAAGCGACGGCATTCGTCAACGGCTGGCCTTGGGAATGTGGGTATGACGATCGGGCGGGACGCCGGGCATCCAGCGGCGAGGTCCCATCATGGGCCTTCGCCATGTCTCAGCTCTGTCAATAGAATTAACAATCGAAGATTAAAAATACTTAAATTTTAAGTTGCACGTGGGTATTTATGCACGTTTTATGAGCAGAAAGCCGTAATCCGTGCAACCCAGGTCCTTGCTGGTGGGAAACGGCACGCCAGCCGCTTTGCAAGCCGGCTCATTCTGCTCTTGTCGTTTCGCAGTTTCCCCGACGCCAGAGCTTATCGGTCGCTGACCGCCCAGCGCGGATTGATCCACGGCTCCTGATTGCTGCGGGGCAGGGGCTGCTTGCCGAGAATATGATCGGCTGCTTTCTCGCCGGTCATGATCGAAGGGCCGTTGAGATTGCCATAGGTGACATGTGGGAAGATCGATGAGTCCGCAACGCGCAGCCCATCGACGCCGATCACCCGGGTTTCCGGATCGACCACCGCCATCGGATCGTTCTTGTCGCCCATCCGGCAGGTGCCGCAGGGGTGATAGGCGCTTTCCAGATGCTCGCGCAGGAAGGCGTCGATCTGGTCGTCGGTCTGGACGTTCTCGCCGGGCTGGATCTCTGGCCCACGATACTGATCGAATGCCTGCTGGCCAAAGATCTCGCGGGTGAGGCGAACGCAGTGGCGGAATTTCTCCCAGTCTTCCGGATGGCTCATATAGTTGAACTGGATGACCGGATCGGCTTTTACGTCCGGCGAGCGCAGCGTCACCGAGCCACGTGATTTCGAGTGATTGTAGCCGACATGCACCTGGAAGCCGTGGCTTTTCGCGGCCGCCTTGCCATCATAGGAAATCGCCACCGGAAGGAAGTGATATTGAATATCCGGCTGCTTGACGCCCGGCGCCGATCGCAGGAATGCGCAGGCCTCGAACTGGTTGGAGGTGCCAAGTCCGGATTTGGTGAACATCCACTGCGCGCCGGCAACCCCTTGCCAGAACCAGGGCAGCCAGGAGTAAAGCGAGACCGGCTTGGTCGAGACCTGCTGGAAATAGAATTCCATATGGTCTTGCAGGTTGGCGCCGACGCCGGGCCGGTCGGCCTTCACCTCGATGCCCATCTCCTTCAGATGCGCCGCCGGACCGATGCCGGATAACATCAGCAGCTTCGGCGAGTTGAACGACGAGGCCGCGACGATCACCTCGCGGTTGGCTTTTACCACCTCGATCTTGCCGCCACGCTCGATCTCCACGCCCACGGCGCGGCCATTCTCGATGACGATTTTGCGCGCGTAGCAGCGGATCAGCTCGACATTGGGACGCTTGAGGGCCGGCTTCAGGTAGGCGGATGCCGCCGACCAGCGCTTGCCGTTATGAACCGTCTGCTCCATCAGGCCGAAACCCTCCTGCTTGGAGCCGTTATAGTCGTCGGTCAGTTCGAAGCCTGCCTGTTTCCCGGCCTCGACAAAGGCGTGGAACAACGGGTTCTTGTTTGGCCCGCGCCGCACATGCAGCGGCCCGTCGGTGCCGCGCCAGCCCTCTTCGCCGCCATGCGAGTTTTCCATCCGCTTGAAGTAGGGCAGCACATCGGCATAACCCCAGCCGCGGGCGCCAAGCTCTTCCCACTCGTTATAGTCTTCCATCGAACCGCGCACATAAACCATGCCGTTGATCGACGACGACCCACCGATCACCTTGCCGCGCGGGGCGGTGATGCGCCGGTTGTTGAGATGCGGCTCGGGTTCGGAGAGATAACCCCAGTTATAACGGCTCATGCTCATCGGCCATGCCAGCGCCGCCGGCATCTGGATAAACGGCCCGAAATCGCTGCCACCGAATTCCAGCACCAGCACGGTATTCTTGCCGTCCTCGGACAGACGGTAGGCAAGTGCGGAGCCTGCGGAGCCCGAACCGATGATGACGAAATCTGCGCTGTGCATGGTTAAATCAGCCTTGAGAGTATCGTTTGCCAATCGCTGGCCTCGATGGATGAAGCTTGGAAAGCGAAGTTCCCTTGCACGGTGAGATAATTAGCGTAGTTGGTGATGCCACGCTCACGAGCCCCAGAAAGCCCTGCAATCTCGGATCCGGACATCGTTTTCCTTGGCGTCCCAAGTGCCTTAAATTTGAAGGGAAGCATCCACCGATCTGCCCAGATTTCTTCTTCGTAGCTTCCAACTTCCGGTATCGAGCACGTTACAAACGGCAGAGTGAATGCTTTCCATGGTTCACAATAAAGCAAGCCGAATGAGCCTATTGGCATTTTCAGTGCTTTTGTGGTTTTGCCCTTATTTGTCGTTTCAGAACCGATTCCCACAGCCCATGTTCCCGCACCGAAACCGGCCCAAATGTTGGTTATCGACTTTGAAGAAAACACGTAGATACTGACACTGGGCATTTGCATCTCCTATCCGCTTAGTACGGCGACTGGACCGGTCCCATCGCCACATAGACGCTCTTCAGCTCCGTGTAGTGATTGAGCGCCGCCAGCGAATTCTCCCGGCCGAAACCGGACTGTTTCGACCCACCGAACGGCACTTCAACCGGCGCCAGATTATAGGTGTTGATCCACAGCGTCCCGGCCTCGAGCCGGTCCACCACGCGGTGCGCGCGGGTGAGGTCGGCGGTGAAGACGCCGGCGGAAAGCCCGAACTCGGTGCCATTAGCGCGTTCGATCACCTCGTCCTCATTGTCGAAATCGAGCACGCACATGACCGGCCCGAAGATTTCTTCGCGGGCGATGGTCATGGTGTCGGTGACATCGGCAAACACGGTCGGCTGGATATAGGTGCCCTCGGCGGATACCGAATTGGGAATGCCGCCGCCGGTCAGAAGTGTCGCGCCTTCGGCCTTGCCCTTTTCGACATAAGCAAACACCTTGTCGAGCTGGGCGCGCGAGACCATCGGCCCAAGCTGGGTTTCCTCCGCCATCGGGTCGCCGATGATGATCTTTTCGGTGCGCTCCTTCAGCCGCGACAGGAATTTCTCCTTGATACCCTTCTGCACGAAGACGCGGGTGCCGTTCGAGCAGACCTGGCCGGTCGAATAGAAATTGCCAAGCATGGCGCCGCCGATGGCACTTTCGAGATCGGCATCGTCAAAAACGATCAGCGGCGACTTGCCGCCAAGTTCCATCGTCACGTGCTTGAGGCTGGAGGCCGCAGCCCCCGCCACCTTGCGGCCGGTCTCGACCGAACCGGTGAGCGACACCTTGGCAACATCCTTGTGATTGACCAGAAGCGGCCCTGTCGAGCGGTCGCCCTGGATGACGTTGTAGAGCCCTTTCGGCAGACCGGCTTCAAACAGGATCTCGGCGATCTTCAATGCGCCGAGCGGCGTGTTCTCCGATGGCTTGAACACCATGGCATTGCCGGCGATCAGCGCCGGTGCGCCCTTCCAGCAGGCGATCTGCTGTGGATAGTTCCAGGCGCCGATGCCGACACAGACGCCGAGCGGTACGCGCTTGGTAAAGGCGAAATCGCCGCCGAGCGGAATATAGTCGCCGTTCAGCGCGGCTGCCGCAACGCCGCCGAAGAATTCGAACGCATCGGCACCCGAGGTCGGATCGGCGACGATGGTTTCCTGAATCGGCTTGCCGGTGTCGAGCGTTTCAAGCTCCGACAGTTCGCGGTTGCGTGTCCGCATGATATCGGCGGCGCGCTTGAGGATACGGCCGCGGGCCGTCGGGCTCATCGCCGCCCATTCGCCCTGCGCGCGCTTGGCGGCCGCGATCGCTTTCTCGATGATCGCGGGTGTGGCGGCATGCAGCCGGGCGATGACTTCGCCGGTGGCCGGATAGATGCTTTCAAAGGCGGCGCCGTTGATGTCCTCGACATATTCGCCGTCGATGAAATGGGAGGCTGGCGGTTGGGCTTTCATGTCATTCCCCTCGCGGAAAGCGTTTGGATTCTTCGAGATTGTCGAGATTCATGTGGTTGCGCATGTAGCGCTCGGATGCCTTTTGCAGCGGCTGATGATCCCATGGGTAATAGGCGCCGTTGCGCAGCGCCTCGTAGACCACCCAGCGGCGCGCCTGGCTTTCGCGCACGGCGGAATCGAAGGCTTCCATGTCCCAGCGGCTGTCACGCATCGCCTGGAAAGCGCGCAGCGTCGGCGCATGGGCGGCAACCGTTGCAAGATTATTGAGTTCCAGCGGGTCGGCGTCGAGATCGTAGAGCTGATCCGGATCGAGCGCGCAGTGAACGTACTTCCACTTGCCTTCGCGGATGCCGACCAGCGGCGCATAGGAGCCTTCGGCGGCATATTCCATCAGCACCGGTGCGATGCGTTCCGAGCCGTTGATAACCGGCACGAGGCTTTCGCCGTCGGTCCAGGGCATGATCTCGTCCATGGAAATCCCGGCGAGATCGCAGAGTGTCGGGGTGAGGTCGAGGTTGGAGGTCGGCGCCAGATGCAGGCCGGGCGTGATGCCGGGACCCGCCACCATCAGCGGCACACGCGCCGAGCCCTCGAAGAAGTTCATCTTGAACCAGAGACCGCGCTCGCCGAGCATGTCGCCATGATCCGAGCAGAACAGGATCAGCGTGTCATCAAGCATGCGGGTGCGGGTCAGCGTATCGACGAGTTCGCCGACTTTTTCGTCGAGATAGGAAATATTGGCGAAATAGGCTTGGCGCGAGCGGCGGACGTTCTCCTCGGTGACGGAGAAATTCTGATAGTCGCAGGCATGGATCAGCCGCTGCGAATGCGGGTCCTGTTCGGCAAGCGGAATATCGCCCACCTCCGGCAGAAGCTGATCGCAGTCGTTGTAGAGATCCCAGAACTTGCGGCGCGCCACATACGGGTCGTGCGGATGGGTAAACGAGACGGTGAGCGCCCAGGGGCGGCGGGCATCGTCGCCATGCTCGCGGCTGAGGTGATAAAGCTTCTGGTTGGCCAGAAACGCCACCTCGTCGTCATATTCCATCTGGTTGGTGATTTCGGCGACGCCGGCACCGGTGACGGAGCCGAGATTGTGATACCACCAGTCGATCCGCTCGCCCGGCTTGCGGTAATCCGGGGTCCAGCCGAAATCTGCGGGGTAGATATCGGTCGTCAGCCGCTCTTCAAAACCATGTAACTGGTCCGGGCCGACGAAATGCATCTTGCCCGACAGCGCCGTATAGTAACCGGCGCGACGCAGGTGGTGCGCATAGGTCGGGATCGACGAGACATATTCGGCGGCATTGTCATAGACCTGCGTGCGGCTCGGCAGCTGTCCGGCCATCAGCGAGGCGCGGGCAGGGGCGCAGAGCGGCGAAGAGGTATAATTGTTACGGAAGCGCGCCGAGCGCTTGGCCAGCGCCTTCATATGCGGTGCATGCAGGAAGTCCGCCGGGCCATCGGGAAAGAACTTTCCGTTCAGCTGGTCGACCATGATGATGAGAATGTTCGGCCGGGTCATGCGGCATGTTCCTGTGGCTTGCGGGCAAGGAGATTGAGCGTGATGTAGTCGTCGGTCAGCGCGATCGAGGCGTCCGCCGTCACCGGCGAGGAGCCGAGCGCCCGGCGAATATAAAGCCCGTCGATCATTGCCGCGGTGCCCTCTGCGATACGCTGCGCATCATCTGCGACACAGAGCTGCTTCAGGTTGGCGACGAGATTGGAATGCAGCCGGCGCGCATAGATCACCAAGAAGCGGCGCGTCTCTTCCGAGCGCTGCGCCTCGGAGTAGAAGGCCAGCCAGGCCGCGATGGTTTCCGGCGCGAATTGATCCGCCTGGAAGCTGACCCGCACGATCGCCGACAGTTTTTCGCGGGGCGTTGCGGCGGCCATGAGGGCCTTCACCGTATCGTCACGCAACTGTTTCAGAAGGGAACGTACGGTCTCGACCAGCAACTGTTCCTTGCTGCCGAAATAATGGTGCGCCAGTGCTGCCGAAACCCCGGCCTGCCGCGCGATGTCGGACATGGTGACAGACAGCGTGCCCTGATCGCCGATCACATGCAGCGCCGCGTCCACAAGCGCCTTGCGGCGCACCGGTTCCATTCCGACCTTCGGCATCATTGCTCCCCTGTTATCGGTAGTGTATTTTTGATTGATCCATCAATCAATAAAAAACGAAGGCCGTGGCCAAAGGATTTTCTTGCCATCGAAACGAGCCTCGGCTTCAACTGGCAGTGGCTGCTGAACGCGGCAGAGCAAGAGGACCATGCCTATGAAATATCTGTTTTCCTCCTGGCAGGCATGGGCACTTCTGTCCGCTGCGTTTGCGGCACTCACGGCGATCTTCGCCAAGATCGGTATCGAGAACGTCAATTCGGATTTTGCGACCTTCGTCCGTACGATCGTCATCCTGCTTGCGATCGGCCTGATGCTGTTCCTGACGGGCAACTGGCAGGCACCGGCGTCGGTATCGGGCAAGAGCTGGCTGTTTCTGGTCCTGTCGGGGCTGGCGACCGGCGCGTCCTGGCTTTGTTATTTCCGGGCGCTGAAAATGGGGAATGCGGCCCAGGTTGCGCCGGTCGACAAGCTGAGCGTCGTGCTCGTCGCCCTGTTCGCCGTGCTGTTTCTCGGCGAGCGGCTTTCTCCAGCCCATTGGCTTGGTGTCTGCATGGTCGGTGGCGGTGCGGTGTTGCTGGCGCTGAAAATCTAGAGGAGGTTAGCAACCGGGATATCACATGTTAAAATGTTGTTATTCTATCTTGGATTACATAACGTTCACATTGTTGAATTGAGGGTTGTATCATGGTTCAGAATTCCGGCATTGCTCTCAGGTCGCCGCTCGGCGAAAAATGGGGCTGGTTTGTTGCGCTTGGCGTGGCGCTGATCATGGTTGGCGGTATCGCCTTCGGCAATGTCATGGCAGCGACTGCGGCCTCGGTCTATTTTGTCGGCATGCTCATGTTGGTCGGTGGCATACTGCATCTGGCGCAGGCCTTCCGGGTCAAGAAATGGGAAAGTGTGTTCTACTGGATCCTCAGTGGTGCCTGCTACACCGTCGCCGGCGTCTTTGCCTTTCTCAATCCGATGCTTGCCTCTGCCGCCTTGACATTGCTGATGGCCGTTGCCCTGATCGTTGCCGGTGTCCTTCGAATATGGACGGCGTTCAAGCTGCGGCCGCTGGCAGGCTGGGGATGGATCGCTCTTGGCGGTCTTGTCACGTTGCTCGCGGGCCTGATCATCGCCGCCGGCTGGCCGGTCAATAGCCTCTGGATCCTCGGCCTGTTCCTGGCGATTGATCTGGTCATGCAGGGCCTCGCTCTTATTGCCTTCGGCGTGCTTGCCAAAGGGTAGCGGCTGGTTTTCTGTTGGCAGGAAGGCAGTTGTGAGATGCTGCTAACTCCCGGCAGTCATTGAACTTTCATGAAACTGTCATGTTGGGGAAACGGAAAATTCAGGCTTCCGGGACGATCCTCCGCGCGATCTGATATCGCCTCCGGAGTCCCCATGTCCGCTGCCCCCGCCGAAATGCTGTCCCTGCGCCGTTTCGGTGACGACCAGATCGTCACGCTGGCCAAGCTTGCGATCGAAAATGCCTTCCAGCCGATCGCCGAGATCGCCACCGGTGCCGTGTTCGGCTATGAAACGCTGATGAGGGGGTTCGAGCGGCTGGGCTTCAAGTCGCCCATCGAGCTGCTCGACAAGGCAGAGGAGGCGGGGCAGCTTCTGGCGCTGGAACACATGATCAATACCCGCGCCTTTGCCGGCTTTGCCAGCCTGCCGGATTTTTCTGCACGGACCCTGTTCGTCAATTTCGATAGCCGGTTGATCGGCCACGAAGGCGATCTTGTCGAGCGGCTCGGCAAGCACCTGAAGCGATCGAACATTCCGCCATCGTCGATCTGTTTCGAACTGTCGGAACGGTTCGATAGCGGCAAGATGCCGGATTATTCCGGCTTGGTGAAACGCTTGCGGCTGGCGGGTTTCAAGCTGGCGATCGATGATTTCGGCGTTGGCTTCAACGGCCTGAAACTGCTCTGCGATCAGCCGGTCGACTATCTGAAGATCGACCGGCATTTCATCTCGGGCATCGAATCCAGTCCCCGCAAGCGCCACATGGTCCGCCACACGGTCAACACTGCCCATGTGCTCGGCACACGGGTGATCGCCGAAGGCGTGGAGACCGAGGCCGAGTTCGCCACCTGCCGCGATCTGGGTTGCGATCTCGTCCAGGGCTATTTCGTTGCCCGCCCAACCGTACATTTTGCCGATCTGCAGCCGGCCTATCCGCATCTGGAACAGACCGCCGGCGCCCGGCGTCAGTCGAGCTCGCTCGATAGTATCCTCATTCGCAAACAGGTGGAGCAGGTGCCGGCGTTGCGTGAGAATGATGACCTGGATTCGGTGTTCGAGCTGTTCCGCCGCTCGCCACAGCGCAGCTTCTTTCCAGTGCTGAATGCCAATGGCGAGCCGCGCGGCGTGCTGCATGAATATCACGTCAAGGAGATGATCTATCATCCCTTCGGCCGCGATCTGCTCAAGAACCATCTATACCAGCGCCATATCTCGCATTTCGTCAGCCCGGCGCCGATCGCCGACCTTGAGACGCCCGCCGACGAGATGCTGAAGATCTTTGCCGGCATGGACGGCAGTGATTGCGTGATCCTGACGGAGAACATGCGCTATGCCGGTATCCTGTCGGCGTCGTCGCTGTTGAAGATCATCAGCGAAAAGCAGCTGAAGACGGCGCAGGAGCAGAACCCCCTGACCGGTCTGCCGGGCAACCGCGCCATTCGCGATTATGTCCAGGGCACCGTGCTCGATGCCGACGAGGCGCGCTATTTCTGCTACTGCGATTTCGACAGCTTCAAGCCGTTCAACGATCATTACGGCTTCCAGAAGGGCGATCTGGCGATCTCGCTGTTCGCCGCCCTGATGCGCCGCCACTTCATTGGCGAGGAAAAGTTTTTGGGCCATGTCGGCGGCGACGATTTCTTCATCGGCGTCAGTGGCTGGACACGCGAAGAAGTGGCGACCGTTCTCTCCCGCGTTCTGTCGGAATTCCGCAGCGACGTCCGCCAGCTCTATTCGGCCGACCACCAGCAGGCAGGTTACATGACCGGCCATGGACGCAGCGGCGAACCCACCATCTTTCCGCTGATGCGCTGCTCGGTCGCCGTGCTGATCCTGCCGGAAGGCTTTGTCTTTTCCGACGCCCAGGCCGTCAGCGCCCGTATTGCCGAAATCAAGAGCCGGGCCAAGGAAAGCGATGACGGCCTGGTTTTCGATCTGTTCGGCGAGGCAGCCTGATCCTCTTTCCTTCATCATCTGAAAACGAAAAAAAACGGGCTGAAACCCATGATGGGTTCCAGCCCGCTTCTGCATGATCCCGAAGCGTCCAGCCGCGATCGGGTACGCTCATGCGGACGGCGTCATTGCATCACGGGCGTCACGGCGGTTGCCTGATGCTTCTTGCCCATCGTCTCATAGGCGATCGTCACCTTTTCCCCGACCTTGAGGCCCGGATTCTTGAAGGAGGCCGGCAGCATGTATTTGGTGCCGTTCTTCAAGGTCACGGTCATCGCCTTCATGTCATAGGCGCGGATGGTTCCGGTCGTGGTGCTGGCGGCAAAAGCGGCGGAGGAAAGGGAAATGGCGGAAAGGATCGTCAACGAGGTCAGAAGAGCACGCATGGTGTCGTCCTTGTTTGGTCCCTGCATTGGGCTTTGGCTCCCGCATCGGGACCGGGCGTCGAAAAACCGTCCGGAGACCGTCGCGTCGCGGTCCGGGAACCGCCGGCGGCTCCCGGTTTCGATTGTTAGGCTATGCCCGGATTCTGGCGGTTACAAATTAAAGAAACTTAATGTTTGCAAAATCCGGCTGACGCAATTTTGCCGCAAAGCGGCAGCGTTCGGCGTTCTTGCCCGAGTCGCTGGTGGCGATGGTTGCGGATGCAAAACAACGGCTTTGCCGTTTTCGCCCGGCGCGCTAGATAATCCGTCAGCATCCACCAAGGAGAACACCGTGACCCTGCCGAGCGAAATGACCTATGTCGATCTTCCGTCCCCCGGTGGCCCGGAAAAGATGGTTCTGGCCCGCGGTCCGTTGCCGGATCTGAAGCCCGGCGACATCCTGATCCGTGTCGAAGCGGCAGGGGTCAATCGACCGGATGTGCTGCAGCGGCTCGGACATTATCCGCCGCCGCCGGGCGCAAGCCCGATCCTGGGGCTGGAAGTGGCCGGTGAAGTGGTGGCCATGGGCGAGGGCGCCGAAGGCTTCATCGTCGGCGACAAGGTCTGCGGTCTTGCCAATGGCGGCGGTTATGCCGAGTTCTGCGCCCTTCCGGCAACGCAGGCGATGCCCTGGCCGAAAGGCTACGATGCGGCGCGCGCGGCAGCCCTTCCGGAAACCTTCTTCACTGTCTGGGCCAATGTCTTCCAGATGGCCGATCTGGTCGAAGGCGAAAAGATCCTCATTCACGGCGGCTCCAGCGGCATCGGCACCACCGCCATCCAGCTTGCCCGCGCCTTCGGTGCCGAAGTATTCGTCACCGCCGGCAGCAAGGACAAATGCGACGCCTGCGTTTCGCTGGGTGCCAAGCGGGCGATCAATTACCGCGAGGAGGACTTCAAGGCGGTGATCCTCGAGGAAACCGGCGGCCTGGGCGTCGATGTCATCCTCGACATGGTCGGCGCTCCCTATTTCGATCGCAACATCGGCTCTCTTGCCAAGGATGGACGCCTGTCGATCATCGCCTTTCTCGGCGGTGCCACGGTTGAAAAGGCCAATATCGCTGCCATTCTCGGCAAGCGCCTGCATATCATGGGCTCGGCCATGCGGCCACGCACGGCGGTCGAGAAGGAATCGATCCGCGATGATCTGGAGGACAATGTCTGGCCACTTCTGGAAGACGGCGATATCGCGCCGGTGATGCACGCCATCGTGCCGTTCACCAAGGTCGCCGAGGCGCACCGGCTGATGGAAGCGGGCGATCATATCGGCAAGATCGTCATGGCCTTCTAAAGTCTGATCCAGACGGCTCTTGCAATCGGCAAGAATCGGACTACCTTTACTTCATCATCAATTGAACGAAAGGAAGGTGATCCAGTGTCTAATGAGATTTCAAACCTCGTAATGGGCATGGGAGTTGCAGTGATCGGAACGAGGCAGCCCTCGATCTGAACCCGCCTTCCTGCGGGTCGTGTCTCAAAGAAGATACGGTCCGGGCCTCTTACCTGGCCAAAACTCATGGAGGGCCGCTGTGAAGCGGCCCTTTTTGTTTGTCTTCTAAACCCCGAACCGCCCCAGCGCCGGTATCTTCACGGCCGGACGCATCACGTCGATGCCCGCCACCAGCCCCATGAAATGCACCTCAAGCCCGCTGCGCAGACCGGCTGAAACGCCGAGCAGCCCATAAAGCGTCGCGTGCATGTCCATCCCGTCGGCATCGATCAAAAACAGCTTGCCCTCCGGCAGATAATCGCGGCCGACTGCATCGGGCGGCAGAACCGCGCCGAGTTCAGGCACTGAGCGCAGCACATGCGCGACGAACGTGTTGGAGTTCGGCCCCGGCCAGATCCGGTAGGCGCCCGGCGTCGCATAGGGATAGGACTGGATTGCCTGCTCGACCTTGGCAATAAGCTGCGTGGCTTCGTCGCCCCTGACGCTTGTCACCAGGTTCGGCGCGTTCGAATACCAGCGGGCATCGGCCGGATAGCCGTTGCGGCGGATCGGCGAGCCCCAGCCGACCTTGTCGTAACGATTATACGTCGTGTCGCCGCGTCCCTTGGTGACGATCCAGGAATGGCTGGCAACTGCCCCCTTCATGCCGCCGGTGGTGGCGGAAAAGATATAGATCGCTGCTTCCGGATCGTCCTGCGGTTTCGGCAGGATATGGGCCGAGGTCCAGTCCGCCTTTCGCCAGTTTTGCGGCCTGTCCTTGACATACCACCAGCCTGCGGAGGCAAGCGCCGGCAGCAGATAGACGAACAGGATGGCAAGAAACAGCTTGCGGAAAAATTTCATGGGTCCGTCCGGGTTTTGCGTTGCTCTGTCTTGGTCTAAAGACAGGGCAGATGTTGGATTTTTGAGGGCACAACCATGTCGAACCCGGTTCTTGTTGAAGTCACGCGCGGTAATCTGGTCGAAAGCCGCCATCGCGGCATGGTCATCGTTGTTGATGGTGATGGCAAGACCGTGTTTTCGCTTGGTGAAACCGACACCGGTGTCTTTCCGCGTTCGGCCTGCAAGGCCATGCAGGCACTGCCTTTGATGGAAACCGGGGCCGCTGACGCCTATGGCTTCGACAAGCGGGCCTTGGCGCTTTCCTGCTCCTCGCATAATGGCGAGCCGGAACATGTGGCGTTGGCTGCTGAAATGCTGGCGGCTGCGGGCAGGGACGTCTCGACGCTCGAATGCGGCGCCCACTGGTCGTCCAATCAGGACACCATCATCAGACAGGCCCGCGCGCTGGAACAGCCTTCGGCGCTGCACAACAATTGCTCCGGCAAACACGCCGGCTTCATCTGTGCCTGCTGCCATAGCGGCGAGGAACCCACCGGCTACGTCACCTATGATCATCCCCTGCAGCGCGAAATCCGCGGCGTCATGGAAAGCCTGACGGGCGCGGTCCTTGCCCACGACAATTGCGGCACCGATGGCTGCTCGATCCCGACCTACGCCGTGCCCTTGAAGGGCCTTGCCCATGGCTTTGCCAAAATGGCAACGGGCACTGGCCTTGAACCGCTGCGCGCCAAGGCCTCAAAGCGCCTGATCGAAGCCTGCATGGCTGAACCCTTCTATGTCGCGGGCAGCAAGCGCGCCTGCACAAGACTGATGCAGACGGCACCCGGTCGCATCTTCGCCAAGACCGGTGCCGAAGGCGTGTTCTGCGCCGCCATCCCGGAAAAGGGCATCGCCATTGCGCTGAAATGCGAGGATGGCACCACCCGCGCCGCCGAAGCCATGGTCGCCGCCACGCTCGCCCGCTTCTTCACCGGTGAACCGGAATTGCACCAGAGCCTGATGGGGCAGGCCAACCATGCAATGAAAAACTGGAACGGCATCCATGTCGGCGATGTCAGGGTGACCGGCGCCTTTGCCTGATCCTCACGCCTCGATGATCCGCACCGCCTTTTGCCGGTAGGGCGCGCTGGTGTCCGGCGCCATATCGGCGGGCAGGATCAGGGCGGCGATATTCTCGATGCCGGTGATGTGGTGCGGTGAGACGGTGCCGAATTTTTCCCCGGTCATCAGGGCAATCGTTTCGGCCGATTGTGCGGCAATCGCACGTTTGATCGCGGCTTCCTCGTAGTCTCCGGTCGTCAGCCCGTGGGCGGCATGGATGGCTGTGGCGCCGAGGAAGAAGATGTCGGGCCGCAGCGTGCCGATGGCCGCAAGGGCCGCAGCGCCGGTCGAAACCATCGAATGTTTGTAGAGCCTGCCGCCGATCAGGATCACCTCGGCGCGGTGCTTTTCCAAAAGCGCTGCGATCGCCGGGCTGTGTGTCGCGATTGTCAGCGCCATGTCGCGCGGCAGGGCCCGTACCAGTTCGGCATTGGTCGTTCCGCCATCGATGAAGATCAGTTGTCCCGCCCGCACCAGGTCTGCCGCCTTGCGTCCCAGCCGCTGCTTGACGCCTGTGGACATGGCCTGACGGCTCTCCAGGTCCGGCAGCGGCGGCGCCAGCGGCAGCGCGCCGCCATGCACCCGCTTCAAAAGGCCTGCCGCCGCCATGTCGCGCAGATCCCGCCGGATCGTGTCTTCCGACAGATCAAGCTCCTGTGCCAGCTCACCAGCCACGATCTGCCCGTCACGAACCAGCCGTGCCGAGATCAGTGCCCGCCGTTGCGAAGTCAGCATTTCAGTCTCCAAATCACATCTTGACTCTGCGCGATATTGCATGATTTATCACGAAATATCCAGAATTATCTGGATATTTCGTGCAAATAACGGAGAGAAAGATGCTGATTTTGATTGCTGGCCCCTACCGGTCGGGTACGGGTGATGATCCGGAGAAGATGGCTGAAAACCTCAAGCGGCTGGAAGCGCCATCGCATGCGCTGTTTCAGGCGGGGCATGTGCCGATGATCGGTGAATGGGTGGCGCTGCCGGTCTGGCACGCGGCCGGTGGCCGCGAAGTCGGCGATGATCTCTATGAACAGATATTCCATCCCGTCGCCGGGCGGCTTTTGCAGCTGTGCGAGGCGGTCCTGCGTCTGCCAGGCGAGAGCAAGGGCGCCGACAATGATGTGCGTATCGCCCGCGAGCGCGGCATTCCGGTCTATTTCCGTCTGGAGGACGTGCCTGCTCCGCTCCAGCCACAATGACGTGATCGAGCCCGAACCCGGCTGGTTTCCATCCGGTGCGATTGTTATCAGTTGCTCTGGAAAAGCCGGCCGGTTGCCGGGACTGAACGGTTAGGGAAGGAGAAAATCGTGTTGAAGCTTTATTTTTCGCCGGGAAGCTGCTCGCAGGCAGCCCATATCGCGCTTGAGGAGGCAGGTGCGGACTACGAGGCCGAGCGCATCGATTTTTCAAAACAGCAACAGCGTTCGGCCGATTTCCTGCGCCTCAATCCCAAGGGACGCGTCCCGGCGCTGGTGACCGACAAGGGTGTGCTGACGGAATCCTTGGCCATCCTTGCCTATATCGGCCAGAGTTTTCCGGGTTCGGCCGTCGGTACCCCCTCTGATCCTTTCGAGTTTGCCCGCATCCAGGCCTTCAATTCCTATCTCAGCTCGACGGTGCATGTCGCCCATGCGCATAAGTGGCGTGGCAGCCGTTGGGCGGATGACCCGGCCGCAGTCGAGGCGATGAAGCAGAAGGTTTCAGCCAACATGAGCGATTGCTTCGATCTCATCGAAAACATCATGTTCACCGGCCCCTGGGTGATGGGCGAGACCTATTCCATCGCCGACCCCTACCTGTTCACGTTTACGAGCTGGCTGGAGGGAGATGGCGTTGATCCCAAGCGCTTTCCGAAAGTCCACGGTCACAGCCAGCGCATGGCAGAGCGCCCGGCCGTGAAAAAGGTTCTGGCTGCAGCTGCCGGTTAAGGCCCTGATATAGAGGATGCTTCGAAACTGGCGGCAAGGCGTTTCGGCGCTCTCTGCCGCCAGGCGGCGATCAGCCGTTGCGTCAAGTCCGGGTCGCCGATGACGTCAAGCCGGACCAGCATGGCCGGCCAGCCCTTGTAGTGATCGGTTTCGAAGTAGAATTCCGGCGCCAGCTCCAGCAGCATGGCCTTTTCCTCAAGCGCGCACATGACGACGAGAATGCCCGCTTCCTTGATACGCACGAACATCTTTCCCTGCACCTGAAGCGCTGGCGTGCCGTAGGACGTTCCGGACGCGATCGCGGGCAGGCCCGCCAGGGTAGCAAGCCGCATTACCCGTTCGAAATCCCTGTCCTGATGGCCGGTCATGATCTTGCCCGTTGAGACAGGTCACTGTCGGCCGAAACGGTGTGGTGTCAAGCCTGGCATGTCTCGCAGGGCCGCGCCGTCGACATTCTCACGGTCTTGCCCGGAAACGGCAGATCACCCAATTCGCGCGCATCCATCCGGGCAATGTCGGGGTGGCGCAGCAGGTCGCGGCTCCAGTTTGCCTGGGCGTCATCGTCTGCGGTGGCAGGAAGCAGCTGGTCGAGTATCGAGAAAATCTTCAACATGGCATCACCATCCTTCTTCGATGGTTCCATGATCCTCCTTGTTTAACGGAATT
Source organism: Hyphomicrobiales bacterium (assembly GCA_900472175.1). GTDB lineage: Bacteria > Pseudomonadota > Alphaproteobacteria > Rhizobiales > Rhizobiaceae > Pararhizobium. Next base: position 409,910 of record UCHD01000001.1, read on the forward strand.
TCAATTGAGATTGCTTCTTTATAGATATAGAAAAACTATATGAAGAACCTGAACAGTATTCACCTGAATGGGCTGCGGGCGGTCGAGGCCACCGGGCGGCTCGGCTCGTTGCAGGCAGCGGCTGACGAGCTTGGCGTCACCGCCGGTGCCGTCAGCCAGCAGATCATCAAGACCGAAAAGCAGCTTGGCCGCATCCTCTTCGAACGCAGCCCGCGCGGCTTGGTCGCAACATCGTTCGGGGAGAATTTCCTGCCCAGCCTGACCAGCGGCTTCGAAGTGCTGGATCAGGCCGTCGCCTCGGCAAGACGGCGGGATGAGACGATCCTGACGATCTCGGTCGCTCCGGTTTTCGCGGCGCGCTGGCTGGTCCATCGTCTGGATCGTTTTACCGAAAAACACCCCGATATCCGCCTGCGCATCGATGCGACGACGGCATTGGTCAATCTGGAACATGCCGGGGTCGATATCGGCATTCGCGTCGGCGCCGGTGATTGGCCGGGCGTCAAGGCCGAGCTTTTATTGGCACAGGAAGTCTTTCCCGTCTGCTCTCCCGCCATTGCGGAAAAACTGAAGGAGCCGGCGGATATTCTGAAAATTCCGGCCATCATCGATGGCCATTCCACCCTGAGCTGGGAGATGTGGCTGCGCGAGGTAGGGCTCTCGGGAGAAGAGATGGTGACGCGGCATGTCTTCAACGATGCCTCGCTGTGTCTCGATGCAGCGATAGCCGGGCAGGGCATCATGCTGGCCTGGCAGACGCTGGCCGGCTATTCCCTGATCGAGAAACGGCTGGTCATGCCGTTCCCCGTCCGGGCAAGGACGGGGTTTGGACATTATTTTGTAACGCCACCCACGCGCCGCGAAACCAAGACGGTCACCGCCTTCAAGCAATGGGTACGTGAGGAAATCGCCGGGAGCATGCGCAGTCTCGGCTTCGAATAGGTTTCAGGCGGCCTGCGCCTCCTTGCGCCGTCCTTCCATCATTGCCTCAAACGCGGGCCGCGCGTGGCAGCGGCCAAGCCAGTTTTTGACGGCCGGGTGCCTGTCAAACAGAGCGGTCTCGCTCATGGCATAGCGCAGCACTTCGGCGAGGTTGAGATCAGCGACGGTGAAACGGTTGCCGACCAGATAATCCTGAGTTTGCAGGTGTTGTTCGAGCCGCGCCAGCGGCCGCTCCAGCCCCTTGATGCAGGCCTCGATCAGGGCCTTGCCGTCGGGCGTGTGTTCCCGCGCATTGTCATAAGTCAGGACGACCTTGACCGTATACGGCTCAACCTCAGTCGCGGCCCAGAGTGTCCAGGCCGTGATCTCGCCCTCTTCGCGCACATTGGCGCCGGCCAGCGGGCCGCCATGCTTGCGGGCGAGATAAAGGTTGTTGGCGAGCGATTCCGCCAGCACCAGCCCGTCATCCTCGATCGCCGGGATCAGCCCCATCGGATTAACGGCCAGAAAGGCCGCCGACTTGGTGTTGATCCGCGCGTCTGGGGCCAGCGGGTCGGCCAGCAGCCGTGCCTGGATCACCGGCACTGAGAGGAAGGGAATGCCGAGTTCCTCAGCCATCCAGTAGTTGCGCGAGGCGCGCGAGCGGTAAACGCCGTAGATTGTCAGCATGTCCGTTCCCTCATTGAATTTTCGCCGTAAATTAGGCCAAGCGCGCCGGGGCTTGAAGCGCGTGGCGGTGATATCAGCCATGAAATCTTTTGATGTGACGGGTCTCAGGCGACACGATTGCCGGAGAGAGTGAGATGCGGGAAGGCCTCGCTACCACTGGCCAGCAGGTCGCCCGTCGACTTGTCGTTCCAGCGATAGCCGAGGACAGCGCCATCCTTGCAGTCCTGGAACAGGTTGTTGGCGATCAGCGCGGTGCCGGCTCCTTCGACCACAGTCACGGCACAGCCGCCACCGGCGTCGCGCACGAGGTTACCGGTCGCGACGATGCCGCGCATGTAAGGCCCCCAGCCGAGCATCAGCCCCCATTTCGGCGCGTTCTCGATGACATTGCCCGAAATTACCGTGTCCGCCTCGGCGGCAATGCCGAAACCGAAACCGGCACCGTCATGCACATAGGGACTGGTCAGTTTGAGGTTCCTGACGATGTTGCCAGTGACGGTGGCCAGCCTGCCGCCCTCGTCGAAATTGACGATCAGGATGCCGTTGGCGGCGCCATCGACCAAGTTGCCGGAGACGATGGCACCCTGAAAGCCGAATTCGGAATAGATCGCCGTCTCCCCGGAGCGCAGGCACTGGTTGCCGGAAATCTGCACATTGGTGGCGGCATTGGCGCGGATGGCCGAAAAGGCGCAATCGGATATATGGTTGTCCGCGACCATTACATTCCAGGCGCGAAAAATGTTGATGCCATTGCCGTTTTCGCCGGTGCCGCCATCGTTTGCGGCGATCCTGAACACCCGGTTGCCGCTCACCATCGTGTTGTCTTCGCCCGCTTCCCAGCGATGCACGAGAATGCCGCCATTGCCGCAATCGGACACAGTGTTGGTGGTGATCGCCAGTCCACCGCTTTCCACGGCGTAGAGACCGGCAAAAGCCGCCTGCGAAATGCTGTTGCCGGTAATCCGCCCGCCGCACCGTTCGGCATGGATGCCATGCCTGGATGCGCCGGTGATCGTGCAATTGTCGATGGTGAGATCGGCAACGCCCCGCAGATGCAAAAGCCCGCCGGCGTCCTTGCCCAGCGTGTTGCCGCCACCATCCAAAACAAGATCCGACAGGGTGAGCTTGCCAAGCCCTTCGCCGGTCAGAAAATGCTTCCCGCCTGCAAAGACCAGCCGTGTGCGGCCGGGAACGCCGCTGACCCAGAGCATGTCGGGCAGGGTAATGGCGGAGACGTGGTAGTCACCGGCCGGCAGGAAGACCGGCATACCCATTTGCGCCGCCTCCCTGAAAAGACGGTTGATCGCGTCGCTTTGATCGCCGGTCCGGCCGGGGGCGACGCCGTAGCCGGAAATATCGATCGTGCCGCGCAGGCCGTCGTGTCCCGGCTTCATGGCCTCGGCTTCGGAGACGCGTGTGACCGCAGCCGAAAACCCCATTGCGGCGATTGAAGACAGAAGCAGGCGGCGGTTCAGCATGGCAAATCCTTTGGGCCGGCGATGCACAGATCGTGCCAGCCCGAGGTGTGCCAAAGTGATACGATCTGGGGTGTTCTTCAGCAATTCCAGGTTGGTTTTGTCTTATTGCTGTGCGCAATACGTTAGTTGTGATATCTCTTCTTTAGGGAAGAATAACTTATGCCTGCTAGAAGACGGGGTGGGGAATACGGGAAAGACGGCGAGAACGGTATAGCCGTCTCTGGAGGCCAGCTTGACGAAGAATTTGGGCCGCTATCGAAGGGATAGCGAAGCCACGGTTGCCAGCAACGGCGACACGCAGCGATTGATCGCGGCAAGCCAGCGGCTTGCGGCTGAAGTCTCGCGCATGTTCAGCCCGGAACCCGACATCGCCGACCGCCATTATTGGCTCGAAACGATGATGAACCATATCCCCGACTACATTTACGCCAAGGATCTCGACGGCCGGTTTCTCATCGCCAATCAGGCGACGGTTACGGAAAACGGGTTTCGCGAAGCCCACGAGATCGTCGGCAAATCCGACTATGATATCCATACGCTTGAGAACGCCCGCCATTTCGAGCAGGCCGAGCGCCGGGTGATCGAAACTGGCGAGCCGATCTTCGGTATCGAGGAACTGAATGCCGTCAGCAAGGATGAGCGCTGGCTGATGACGTCGAAGGTGCCGCTGCGCGACAAGCAGGGGGTCACCATCGGCGTTGTCGGCATCTCGCGCGATATCACCGATCGCAAACGCGCGGAGCGCCTTCTCCTCGGGCAGGCCCGCCTTCTCGAACTGATTGCCACCAGCACACCGCTCTCCGAGTTCTTCAACGAGCTGATCCTGATGATCGAGGCACATCTGCCCGGCATCATCGGCTCGATCCTGCTTCTGTCACCCGACCAGCGGCATCTTCTGACAGGGGCAGCCCCCGGGCTTGACGGCGCCTATTGCGCAGCGATCCATGGCGTCGCCATCGGACCGAAAGTTGGCTCCTGTGGCACGGCGGCCTTTCGCGGCGAGCCGGTGTTCGTCTCCGACATCCAGTCCGATCCGCTTTGGGAAGACTATGCCGAGCTGGTCCGGCCGCTCGGATACCGGTCCTGCTGGTCGATGCCGATCCTGTCCTATCGGGGGCAGGTGCTCGGCACGTTCGCGCTCTATTCGCATCAACCGGGCACACCATCGGTGGAGCAGGTCGATCTCATTTCGATGGCCGCTCATCTGGCCGGCATTGCCATCGAGCGGCGTCAGTCGGAAGAGCGTATCCAGTTCATGGCGCATCACGACGCGCTGACGGGCTTGCCGAACCGGGCCCTGTTCGACGAGCGTGTCGCCAGCGCCCTGGAACAGTCCCGCCTGACCGGCCAATGGGTGGCGCTCGCCTTCCTCGATCTCGACAATTTCAAGCTGATCAATGACACGTTGGGACATCATGCCGGCGATGAGCTTTTGCGTGTCGTCGCCAGCCGGATGCTGGCCTGCGTGCGCAAGTCGGACATGATCGTCCGGGTCGGCGGCGACGAATTCATCATTCTTCTCAACAGCTTGCCGCCCGAGGCCAGTGTCATGCTGTCCAGGCTTGAGGCGATCCGCGCGGCGATCGGCGCGCCGGTCGTGCTGGCGGGACGCAGCCTGCAGGTCAGCTGTTCGATGGGAGTCGTCTGTTATCCCGAGCATGGCGAAACCGCCACCGAACTGCTCGCCAATGCCGATTCCGCCATGTACCGGGCCAAGGAAGTCGGCCGCAACAATCTGCAGGTGTTCGACGCCCAGATGGCGGCCAAGGCGCATGAGAGCCTGCAGCGTCACGAGGAGCTGCGCGACGCGGTCGCCCACGCCGAATTCGTGCTGCACTATCAGCCGCAGATGAACCTGAAGACCGGCAGGGTTTTTGCGGCGGAATCGCTGCTGCGCTGGCAGCACCCCGAGCGCGGCCTGATTTCGCCCGGCGATTTCATTCCGCTGGCCGAAGAAACCGGGCTGATCGTGCCGATCGGCGATTGGGTGTTGAACGAGGCCTGCCGCCAGAACAAGGCCTGGCAGGATGCCGGCCTGCCGCCGATTGTCGTCAGTGTCAATGTGTCCGCCCGCCAGTTCAAGGAGCGCAACTGGGTGTCGAAGGTCGCCGAGGCGCTGGAAGACAGCGGGCTGGACGCCCGTTATCTCGAACTGGAGCTGACCGAGAGCCTGATCATGCAGGATGTTGCCTCCGCGGTGGCCACCATGCACGAGCTGGAAGCGCTTGGTGTCCATCTTGCCATCGATGATTTCGGCACCGGCTATTCCAGCCTGAGCGCGCTGAAGCGCTTTCCCGTCCGCCGCTTGAAGATCGACCGCTCCTTCGTTCAGGATATTCCGGGCGACGCCGACGACCGCGCGATAACGGGAGCGATCATCTCGCTGGCGCAGAAGCTGCAGATGCAGGTCATTGCCGAGGGCGTGGAAACGCAGGAGCAGGTGGACTTCCTGGCAGCCAGCGGCTGCGACGACATTCAGGGCTATTTCTTCAGCCGGCCGGTCGCTGCGGCGGCCTTTGTTTCCCTGCTGGCGAAATAGACCCGGCGGCGTTCCTGTGGCGTTTTTGCATCGCAGGCGCTTGCTCTCGCAGTCGTGATGGTGTTGAGCGGCCGCAAGCCCCGATCCAGCCGCAATTGCCATACTTGTGGCAAGAGATCGGTATTTTCTGCCGGGATAGAATGCCTGCGTGGCCATCGGCCGCGTCTTCGCCATATGCGTCAACGGAATTACAGAGTTCAATGACCCTTTCAAAAGCTCTCTCCCGCCGGCAGTTCCTCAATATGTCCGGGCTTGCGGTCGCGTCTGCTGGCCTTGCAGGCTGTACGTCGTCGATGAACACCGACCGTTTCCGCGCCGAAACAGCGCCCTATTTCCGCGACCCATCCCAGGAGGGGCGTTTTGCCGATCCGCGTTATGGTGCCGAGCTGGAAGGTCCGGTTGGCAATGGCATGACCCCGACGGGCCTGCCGCTTCAATCGGCCTATTATGCCGATATGTACGGCCCCAAATTCGATGGCGGCTTCAACATTCCGGCGGTGCCCTACGAGCAGATCGACGCCCGCTTCTATCGCCAGCAGGTCGACAACACATTCGGCGAGAAGCCGGGCACCATCATCGTCGATACCGGCGAGCGTTTTCTCTATCTTATTCTCTCCAACGGCTCGGCCATGCGCTACGGCGTCGGCATCGGCCGCGAGGGCTTTGCCTGGTCGGGCAGGGGCGTCCTCCAGTGGAAGCAGAAATGGCCGCGCTGGAAGCCGCCGAACGAGATGGTGGCGCGTCAGCCGCATCTGGAAAAATACTCGATTGCCAATGGTGGCATGGCGCCGGGCCTCGACAATCCGCTCGGTGCGCGCGCTATGTATATCTTCCAGAATGGCGAAGACACACTCTACCGCCTGCACGGGTCGCCGGAATGGCAGTCGATCGGCAAGGCCGTTTCGTCCGGTTGTGTCCGCCTGATCAACCAGGATGTCATCGACCTCTATGACCGCGTCCGCGACAAGGCGCCGATTCTGGTCATCTGACAGTCGGAAAACGATGGCGCATCGGCTGGATGCGCCTGACAGCAGGCTGCGTGCTCAGGCCCGGTTTTTCGCCGTATCCAGCAGCGTCGCCAGCTGTCGGAGGTTTTCGGAGGTCAGCGGCTTTTCGAAATAGCTTTTGACGAAACCGTAGCGCATTGCCCGTTCGCGATCGCTGGCGTGGTGCGAACTGGTCAGCATGGCGACCACCGGCATATGCGTGCCGAAGTCCTGTAAATAGTGCTCCAGGAATTCAAAGCCGTTCATCACGGGCATGTTGATGTCGAGGATGATGGCATCGGGCGTCGTTTGCCGGAGCACGGTCAGTGCCTCCAGTCCGTTCATGGCTTTCAGGATGATGATCTGGGGATCGAACCGCCTGATCGTATAGCTGCAGACGAACAGGTCGTTTTCGTCGTCATCGACGGTCAGGATGGAGCCGATCTTCATCTGGCGTTTTCCTCCGGCAGGGTCACCGTGAAAATGCTGCCCCTGTCCTGCCGCCGGTAGGTGACGGTGCCGCCCAGATGTTCGGCGCTCTTGCGCAGGATATAGAGCCCAAGCCCGCTGCCCGGCGCATGCTGCGGATGAAAACGCTTGAACATCTGGAAGAGTTGCGGCTCGGTGCCGGGCGGAATGCCAAGCCCGTTATCCGCCACCGACAGCACGAACCGCCCCTTCACCGACGCGGCATGCACGAAAATCTCAGGCACCGGTTCGGCCGGGTTTTGAAACTTGAGGGCGTTCGACAGCAGATTGTCGATGATGGTCTGAAACCGGCTGGCCTTGCGGCGCAGGACCACCGTGTCGGCAATGTCGACATACACCGTCGAGACGCGGCCGCCATTGGTCTGGCGCAGCCGCTCGATCGTCTCGCGCACCGTGCGGGCGACGGGGATAGGGCTCTCCGGCTCGTCCAGCATCTTGGTACGGGTGAGAACGATGATATTCTGGATCAGATGATCGAGCTTGCGGAAGCTCTGGTCGATCCGCGCAAGGACCGGCCGGATGTCGGCCAGGCCAGCGCCTTGACGGATCATGTCCTCGACCACCGACATCAGCCCGAGCGACGAGGCGATCGGCGCGCGCAGGTCGTGCGATGTGCGGTATGAAAATTCCTCCAGCTCGGCATTGGCATCGAGAATGTCGCGCTCATAGGCCTTGCGCTCTGACATGTCGCGGATGATGCCGCTGTAGATCACCTGATGGCCGAGATCGATCCTGGTCACGGAAAGATCAGCGGTAAACCGTGATCCATCCTTGCGCCGCGCATCCCGCTCGCGACCGGCGCCGGCGAAATCGTCCATGGTGGCCACCGCATGGTCCTGTGGATCACCGTCGGGCGGGAAAAATGCCCGGATGTTCTGCCGGACCATCTCGTCAGCAGGATAATCAAACAGGCTCTCGCAGGCCGGATTGACCGAGAGAAGGGCGCCGTTCCGGTCGAAGGTGATGAACCCATCCGCCGCGGTATCGATAATCGCCGCCAGCCGCTTCTGGCTCTCGGCAAGTTGTGCGGCCATTTTTCGGGATTTCTCGGCGCTGCGAAACGCATAGACGATCAGACAGGCATAGACGGCACCGGACAGCAGAAGCACGGCCAGCAGCGTCGAGCGCGCATTGCTCTGCTCGCCGGCCGGGAGCTCCTGGCTAAACAGCACTTCCTGGCGCACCATTTCGACATAGGTGATGATCAGAAGCAGCAGATAGGTGGCCGCCGCCAATGCCGCCGCAACCACAGGCGGATGATAGCCGAGCCGCTCGATATCGATAAAGATCAGGCCGGCCGACAGGCAGAAAAAACAGAACGCTGTCTGCGGCGACATGCGCACCATCGGCAGCCAGTCATGCGCGGTGGAGATGCTGAGCAGATAGCCGAGCAGGGCGCTTGTCGCGATCATGAAGACGAGGGCCGCAAGAACGATCCTTACCGTCGAGGTCCTGCCGAGAAGGACGCTGAGCATGATGGCGCTGTTGATCAGCACGAAGCAGAGCGCCGCATTGGCCGCCATGCGCCCCGGCGGGCTTGTGCCGACCGCGACAAACGGTTTGAGCAGCATCTGGTCGATATGAAGGTCGATGGCGAAGACATGCTGGGTCAGCATGGCGGCCGCAAACAGGGTGGTGAGGCCTGCAAGCCCCAGGGACAGGCGGGGCGCACCGGCCAGCAACAGGCAAACGGCGCTGCCGGAGAACACGAAACACAGTGCCGTATTGAACTGCATCGCAAAGACGATCGGCGCCGCGGCGGCAAGATCGTGTGGCTGGACAAGCCACAAGGTCATCACCGCAATGCCCACAACAATGCCCGCCCCTCCGGTCAGCAGGCCCGATCGTCTCGCTCGATGCTCTTTCAGCACGACTACCGCCTCCCAGCGATGTCAATCGTTAGAAATGAATATGAGCGCATTGGTTGTGTATTGGAAGGCGAGCGCGGCGTTTCCGGCGTTAGGATTGCTGGTTTTCACCAAGATGATTGCTGAGGTCGTGCAGTGCCGAGCGCAAGGCGGTTGCTTCTGCCAGGCTGCATCCCGTCGCCTTGCCGATTTCCGCCAGAATACCGAACGCATCCGTCTTCAGCGCCGCGCCTTTTTGGGTCAAGGTGACAATCACCTGCCGCTCGTCGCCCTTGTCACGGATGCGGCTGACGAAGCCGGCGGTTTCCAGCCGCTTGAGCAGCGGCGACAGCGTGCCGGAGTCCAGCCCCAGTTCCTCGCCTATTCCCTTCACCGTCATCCTGTCCTTTTGCCATAGTGCCAGAAGCACCAGATATTGCGGATAGGTGAGGCCGAATTTTTCAAGCAGGGGCTTGTAGGTCCGGTTGAAGGCATGGGCGACGGAATAGACGGCAAAACAGAGCTGCTGGCCAAGCGCCAGGGCATCGCCTTCTTTCAGATCGTCCTTACGCATGTCGTTATCGCTGGTCATAATGGACAGTGTCGCAGTTTAAGGGCCATTTTGCAATTTGCAAAATTATATTGCGTACAATTGAATTTTGCGCTATTGAAAATTCAGGCAACATTTTGCCCCGCTATCAACCGTTGAAAAAGCAAGGAGACTGACATGCCCATTCTCTACACAACCAAGGCATCCGCCACCGGTGGCCGCGCCGGCCATGCCGTCAGTGAAGACGGTGTTCTCGATGTGACGCTGACCGTTCCGAAGGAACTCGGCGGCGATGGCGCGACCGGCACCAATCCTGAACAGCTGTTTGCAGCCGGCTATTCCGCCTGCTTCCTCGGCGCGCTGAAATTTGTCGCCGGCAAGGAAAAGGTCAAGATTCCGGAAGACGCAACGGTCACCACAACGGTCGGCATCGGTCCGCGCGAAGACGGCACCGGCTTCTACATCAGCCCGTCGATCTCCGTCAGCCTGCCGGGCGTCGACCGCGAAGTCGGCGAAAAGCTCGTCGCCGCAGCCCATATCGTCTGCCCCTACAGCCATGCGCTCCGCACCTCGACCGAAATCTCGGCCAAGCTCGCCTGAGGCTAGGCAGGATCGGACAAATAAAAAACGGCGGCCACATCGGGCCGCCGTTTTGCGTTTCAAGCCGATGCGGCGTTTAGCGCCTCAAGCTTCCCAAAATGCCGCGTACCAAAGCCCTTCCGAGTGAGGAGGCGACGGTGCGGGCAACCGATTTCATTGCCGCTTCCGCGACAGTTTCGCGCTGATAACCGGCGCGGGGCTTCGGCTTGGGTTGTGCCGGCGTCTGCGCATCGTCATCGCCGAAGCCGGGCAGGGTCCAGCGGCTGCCGCCGGGGGCGGCTGGCGGCGGAGCTTCCGAAGTCTCGCGGGTATCCTCCGCCTGCTGTGTTGCCTTGGCGGCGCGCTGGGCCAAAAGCTCGTAGGCCGATTCCCGATCGACATCCTTGTCATACTGGCCAGCAACCGGGCTGATGCTCATGATGTTGGCGCGTTCAGCCTCAGTCAGCGGGCCGGCGCGGCTGGACGGCGGGCGGATCAGCGTGCGCTCGACCATCGATGGCGAGCCTTTGCCTTCGAGTGTCGAGACCAAAGCCTCGCCGGTGCCAAGGTTGGTGATGACCGTGGCGCAGTCGAAATCCGGGTTGGGGCGGAAGGTGTCGGCCGCCGTCTTCACCGCCTTCTGTTCGCGCGGCGTATACGCGCGCAGCGCATGCTGGATGCGGTTGCCGAGCTGCGCTAGCACGGTTTCCGGCACGTCGAGCGGGTTCTGCGTGACGAAATAGATGCCCACGCCCTTGGAGCGGATCAGGCGAACGACCTGCTCGATGCGCTCCAAAAGAACCTTCGGCGCGTCGTTGAACAGCAGATGGGCCTCGTCGAAGAAGAACACCAGCTTCGGCTTGTCGGGGTCTCCGACTTCGGGCAGTTCCTCGAACAGTTCCGACATCAGCCAGAGCAGGAACGTGCCGTAGAGGCGTGGGTTCATCATCAGCTTGTCGGCGGCCAGCACCGAGATCGCGCCGCGCCCGTCGCGAGTGGTACGCATGATGTCGGAGACCTTGAGCGCCGGTTCACCGAAGAAGTTCTTGGCGCCCTGCTGCTCGAGGATCAGGAGTTCGCGCTGGATGGAGCCGACCGAGGCTTTGGAGATCAGCCCGTATTTGCCCGAAAGTGCCGAGGCATTCTCGGCCATATAGTTGAGCATCGCCTGGAAATCCTTGAGATCCAAGAGCGGCAGCCCGCCTTCGTCGGCGATCTTGAAGGCAATGTTGATGACGCCTTCCTGGGCATCGGTGGCATTCATCAGCCGGGAGAGCAGCAAAGGCCCCATTTCCGACATGGTGGTGCGCACACGGTGGCCTTTTTCGCCGTAGAGATCCCAGAAGATCACTGGAAATTCCTGGAAGGCAAAATCGGTGAAGCCGATCTGTTCTGCCCGCTTGGTGACCCAGTCCTTCGGTTCGCCGATGGCGCCGATGCCGGACAGGTCGCCTTTCACGTCAGCACAGAAGACGGGCACGCCGGCATTGGAAAAGCTCTCCGCCAGGATTTGCAGCGTCACGGTCTTGCCGGTGCCTGTGGCGCCGGTGACGAGGCCGTGGCGGTTGCCGAATTTGTAGTCCAGATATTCGCCCTTGTTGATGGTGTCGTCCGGTTTCCGGCTGGTGCCGATATAAAGTTTCCCGTCCTCAAGCATGGGGGCCTTGTCTCCGTTTCACCAATGAAAGCCGGCAGCGCGCCAGCCTTCATCACATTGTTTTCCCATGACTGTTATAGGTGCAGTGCCGGTCACCGGCAACAGAAGGATTGCCATGCAAAAGACGGGATTTACGCGCTGGATGGCCGCATTGTATTTGCTACCAAGGCATGAAACGATATCGCCGTTCTCGCGCTGTGGATACCCGTTCCGAACGGCGCTTGAGTTTCAATCCGAGATAATTTACCTTGACGTTCACGTCAAATAAACGAGGAGAATCACCCATGAACGAACTGGTCACGCGCGTTGCCGAAAATGTTGGCATCGACCCGGCAACGGCTGAAAAGGCCATCGGCATGATGCTTGGCTTCCTGCAGCGCGAAGCGGCAGACGGCCCGATTGCCAAGATGATCGAAGCCATTCCGGGTGCCGAAGCGCTGGTCGCGCAGTACAATGGCGAAGGCACGGGCGGCGGTGGCGGCTTGCTCGGCGGGCTGCTCAACGCAGTCGGTGCCGGTGGCGGCGTCATGGCGCTCGGCCAACAGCTAATGTCGCAGGGCCTCGGCATGGGCGAAATCACCGCGCTTGCCAAGGAAACCATCGGTTACGCCAAGGAAAAGGCCGGCGCCGACGTGGTCGACGAAGTCGTTGCCTCGGTTCCGGGCCTCAGCCAGTTCGTCTGATCGCCTGAAGCTTCAACGAACGAAATTTTCTAAAACTGCCGAGCCGCGCATTCGAATGGTGGAGAAGGTCTCCGCCATCACGGGTGCGCGGTTCTGCATTTAAGCATCCCATTGCATCGCAAGGCGCGTCTGTTCCGTCAGGCCGCTGCCCGGTGCCTGCCGAAGGACAGAAACAGCGTGAAAATCACCAGGATCAAGCCAACGCTGACCGGGGCTGCGTGAGCACCGAACAGATCCATGATCGATCCCGTTGCGCCCGATCCCATGCCGCTGCCGACCGCATAGGCAAGCGCAAACGCAGCACTTCCGGCCACCAGCATGCTACTGCGATACTGTTCGCCGAGCATCGTCAGCGCGCAGGTATAAAGCGAAAAGCTTGCAGCGCCGATCAGGGCGAAATCGGCCAGAATGGCAATCGGTGATGTCAGGAACGGGATGATCAGGAAGGCGAAGGCGCCGATCCCGCCCATGGCGATCGCCACGCGCTGGCGCGGCAGCCGGTCGAGCAGTACGCCGATGAACGGTTGGGCCAAGGCGGTCGGCAAGGCCAGCACCGTGACGCTGAGCGCTGCAAAAGCCTGCGAATGGCCGGTCTTGACGAAATAGACCGGCATCACCGAGATCGCGGCGATGTCTGAAAATCCAAAGGCAAGCACCATGGCGATCAGCACTGGCGCCTTGCGGAAAAACACGAAGACGTCGCGGGTGGACGAGGCCTCTGGCGTCGTGCGGGTCGACAGCGTCAACAGAGCCGTGGCAAACGCGACAAGCGCGACATAAACGGCTGTCAGCGCGAAGCCGAAACCACCTTCCGTTCCCATCAGCGGGATGACCAGGGGGCCCGCGGCGAACCCGCCGCAGATACCCGCGCCGTAAAGTCCCGAAACCCGGCCACGCAGCCGGTCGGGGCAGGCAGAGTTCATCCAGGCTTCGCTCAGCATGAAGATCAGGCTGGCGAAGAAACCGAGCAGGAAGCGGGCGAGGAACCAGACGGGCAGCGCGGTGGTCGCGGCAAAGGTCGCAAGGCATATCGAGCAGCCGGCAAGGCTGATGATGATCAGCTTGTCGGTGCGCAGCCGTGCCGTCAACTGGCCGATCATCAGCGTTGAGGCGGCAAGCCCCAGTGCAAACGCGACCGCGTTGAAGCCGATCATCGCCGGGGTTACGCCGCGGTTTTCGAGCGTCAGCGAAATCAGCGGATAGGTAATGCCCTGCGCCACCGAAAACGCCGACGCACCAAGAATGACGGCAAGGATGGCCGCCCAGTCGGGCATGAAATCGGCGGTGGCATGTGATGACTGCATGAGACCCTCGCGGCCATGTTGGATGTGGCCGGTCTCTCTTATCTGAACATTCGCGGGGTTGAAATAGATCGGCCTGCCTGAGGAGCTGATTGGCACTGCGCCGGCTCTTCAGGCTGCCGGCGCAGTGCGTGTGAAGTTCTCCCGGCTTCAGTCCGCCCGGTCCCAGTCGGGTGCGAGGCCGCCGGGGCTGACGATGCGGCCGTTCGGGCGGGCGAGCTTGTGGATCGCGGCCATCTCGTCGCTGGAAAGGTCGAATTCGAAGATATCGAAGTTTTCCTTCAGGCGGCTTTCGGTCGCCGTTTTCGAGAGCGTGATCACATCCTTCTGCTGGGTCAGCCAGCGCAGCACCACCTGGGCCGCCGTCTTGCCGTGCCTTGCGCCGATGTCTTTCAAAAGCGGTTCGTTCGGCACTTTGCCATCGGCCATCGCATAATAGGCGGTGATCGACATGCCGGCCGCGCGGGCAGCCTCCAGAACCTTGGTCTGGTCGAGATAGGGGTGATATTCGATCTGGTTGGTGGCGAGCGGCGCTTCGCTGAGTTCCACCGATTTTGCCATCAGGGCGGTGTTGAAATTGCTCACACCAATATTTTTCACCTTGCCGGCCTTCTTCACGGCATTCAGCGCGCTGATCTGTTCGGCCAGCGGCACGCCGCTGCTTGGCCAATGCAGGAGCAGAAGATCGAGATAATCGGTGCGCAGCTTCTTCAGGCTTTCATCGACCGAGGCGAGAAAATCGGCGTGCTTGTAATGATCGACCCAGACCTTGGTGGTGAGGAAGATATCGCCGCGAGAAACGCCGGATGCCTCGATTGCTTCGCCGACTTCGGCTTCGTTGCGATAGATCTGCGCCGTATCGATATGGCTGAAGCCGAGCTTGATCGCCTGCGGCACGATGCGCAGCACATCGGGGCCGGGCATGCGGAAGGTGCCGAAGCCGAGAGCGGGAATATTGGCACCGTTGGCGCTGACTATCTGCATGGGGAATGTCCTTTCAGGGAGGAGACCCGGCGAACGGCCGGGTCTGGAATGATGTCTTAATAGATGTGGCATGCGCCGTGTTGGTCAAGCAGCCTGGGCAATCGGCTCCGGCTTGCGGTCGAGCATGCCGCTGATGATGGTCAGCACCAGGGCGCCGGCGACCAGGATCGCGCCGACCCATGGCGTTGCCTGAAGCCCGAGCGGCGAGGCGACCACCAGTCCGCCGATCCAGGCACCGGCCGCGATGCCGAGGTTGAAGGCGGCGATGTTCAGCGCCGAGGCGACATCGACGGCGCCGGGACGGTGCTGCTTGGCAAGCTGCACCACATAGAGCTGCAGGCCGGGCACATTGGCGAACGACAGGAAGCCGAGCGCAGCCAGCGTGATCAGGGCAGGCACGGCCGAGACCGAGGTGAAGGTGAAGATCACCAGCACCGCCGTCTGGGCGGCAAACAGCCAGACCAGCGCCTTCACTGGATTGCGGTCGGCGACACGGCCGCCGATGATATTCCCGGCAGCAATCGCCAGGCCATAGAGCACCAGCACGAGGCTGACGGAGGAGGCGGCAAAACCAGTGACGTCCTGCAGCATCGGCGCCAGGAAGGTGAAGGTGACGAACGTACCGCCATAACCGAGCGCCGTCATGCCGAACACCAGCAGCAGGCGGCCCGATCCGAGCACACGCACCTGGTCGAGAATGCTGGCGGGCGCCGCTTTCGACAGGGTGGAAGGCAGAAGTACGGCGATGGCTGCAAACGCAATGACGCCGAGACCCGCGACAGCCCAGAACGTGGCACGCCAGCCGAATGTCTGGCCGATGAGGGTGCCGAGCGGTACGCCGGTGACGATGGCGACGGTGAGCCCCATGAACATCAGCGCAATGGCCGAGGCGCGGCGGTTTTCCGGCACCAGATCAGCAGCAATGGTGGAGCCGACGGAGAAGAACACGCCATGCGCAAAGGCCGAGAGAACGCGGGCGACGAGCAGTGTTTCATAAGACGGGCTGAGCGCCGCCATGGCATTACCGCCAACGAACAGCGCCATCAGGCCGAGAAGCAACGGCTTGCGTTCGATCCGGCCGGTCAACGCAGTGAGGATCGGCGCGCCAAACGTGACGCCGAGCGCGTAGATCGAGACGATCAGGCCAGCCAGCGGCAGGGTGATGCCGAGGTCGGTGGCGACGGTCGGCAACAGGCCGACAATGACGAATTCCGTGGTTCCGATCGCATAGGCCGCGATCGTCAGCGCAAACAAGGCAAGAGGCATGGAAGCACCTTTTCCGCCGGTGGGAGACCGGACGTGTTGGTGGCGGCGCACCGGATATCCGGGCCGTCATGGGTTTCGTTGAGTGGAATATGGGCCAAAGCCACTTGCGCGATAATCCAGAGGAATAGATAAATGCCTGTGAATTGAATTCACAGGAGGCTGCCATGGACAATCGGGCGGGCGAAATGGAAGTGTTCGTCACGGCGGCGGAGCTGAAGAGCTTTTCGGCAGCCGGACGGCGGCTGAAGCTGTCACCTTCTGCCGTCAGCAAACTGGTGACCCGCATCGAGGACCGGCTCGGCACCCGTCTTCTGGTGCGCACCACCCGCTCACTGCTCCTGACGCCGGAGGGGGACATATATCTCGCGAGGGCGCAGCGCATCCTGGCGGAAATCGCCGAAACCGAGCAGCTGATTGCTGATGGCGGCCGGGCGACACCACGCGGACTTTTGCGGGTGAACGCCACGGTCGGTTTTGGCGAGCGCTACATCATACCCCTGGCCGGTGAGTTCCTGGCGCTCTATCCGGAAGTCCGTCTCGAATTGTCCTTTACCGATGGCGTCATCGACCTGATCGAGGAGCGCACCGATATCGCCATCCGGGTCGGGCCGATGCGCGACTCCAGCCTGAAAGCGCGAAAACTTCTCGACAGTCGCCGGATCACGGTGGCGACGCCGCAATACCTCGCGCGACATGGCACGCCACGGCATCCGGATGATCTCGTCACCCACAATTGCATCACGTTCACCTTTGGCCGCAATCCAGGCGAATGGCTGTTTCGCGATCCTGAAAGCAAAGCGCTTTATACCCGCCCGGCTCCCGGCAATGTCCAGGCGTCGAGCGGCTCGATCGCCCGCAATCTGTGCCTGACCGGTCTTGGTATCGCCCGCATCGGAAAATTCGATGTCTACCCGGATATCGACAGTGGCAAACTGGTGGAGGTGCTGACGGACTATAATCCGCATGAACCGGAGCAGGTCCATGCGGTTTTTGCAGGCCACGAGCATCTGGCCGCCCGTATCCGTGCGTTCATCGATTTTCTTGCCGCAAAGATGGATTAAGGAATCTGCCTTGCCGGCGGATGGGAGGAGGAAGCGATGAGAGAATTGATCCTGAAAATGTCGATGTCGCTTGATGGATTTGTCGCCGGGCCTGCGGGCGAAGTCGAATGGATGTTCAGCGGCGACCAGGAGGCCATTGCCTGGAGTGTGGCGGCTGTGTCGAAAGCCAGCCTGCACATCATGGGCAGCCGTACTTTTCACGATATGGCCGCCTATTGGCCGACCGCCACCGGCGTGTTTGCGCCGCCGATGAACCAGATCCCCAAGGCCGTGTTTTCAAAACGAGGGCTTGCAATTCTAGACGAAGGCGATGCCGGACCCGCGCCACCCGGAACGCTTCAGCCCGGCGCTGAAAGCTGGAGTGAGACCTATATTGCCGGCGGCGATCTGGCCGGCGAAATCGCTAGCCTGAAGGCCGGGGATGGCATGCCGATCATCGCCCATGGTGGCGCCACTTTTGCACGCAGTCTCATTGCTGAGGATCTGATCGATCAATACGTCTTGCTGGTGCATCCGGTGGTCTTGGGCAAGGGCATGCCGATCTTCTCTGGCGTCGCCCCGTCAAGGCGCCTCAAGCTGATCAGCGCAACAGCCTTTCCGGGAGGCTCGGTGGCGCAGATTTACCGGCCGGCGTAACCACGTCCGGAAATACGCGCGTCCCCCAAGCGGTCAAGTCGGCATACGAACTCTGGAGGCTGTAACGGCGACGGAGTCCCGGGAAAAGGCAGGTATCGGGTGGCGGCCGAATCGCTTGACTGATGAGTTGGCTCTGGCAGTTTGGGCAAGCAGGCCCCACATGCTTTTTCCGACACCGCCTGCCGAGACGAGATACCGATGCCCCAACCGCGAAAAATGTCCCTGACACCGGATATGGTGGCGCTCTGCCATCGCGATATCACCGATCCTGGCCCGGATGGACGCTGGACCGCGATCAGCGACGAGCAATATCGCGATCTCGCCGTGACGCTGGAGCGCGAAAGCCACGGCGAACCGCTCTGGGTATTTGCCTATGGATCGCTGATCTGGAAGCCGGAATTCGAGGCGATCGACCGGCAAAGGGCAACCGCTTTTGGCTGGCACCGGTCCTTCTGCCTGCATATCAACCGCTGGCGTGGCTCGCATGATCAGCCCGGATTGATGATGGCGCTGGAGCGCGGCGGCCGCTGCGATGGCGTCATTTACCGGCTGCCGGATCATGACCGGGCGGTGCAGATCGAACGCATGCTGCGCCGCGAAGTCAGCGCCGTCGAAAATATCGATGCCGTCCGTTGGATATCGGTCAAATCCGAAAGCGGCCCATGCCGGGCCTTGGGGTTCTGGGTGGGGGCGACCGGCGAGCGCATCCGCTCCCGCCTGCCGCTGGATGAGGTCGCAGGTGTCCTCGCCCGGGCGTGCGGACATTTCGGTTCAGGCGCCGAATATCTCTACAACACGGTCTCGCACCTGGAGGACTTCGGCATTCACGACCGCAACCTCTGGCGGCTGCAGCAACTGGTTGCCGATGAGATCAGGTCGATCCATTCCCAGGTTACAGAACCGCAGAGCCTCTGACGGGCTGAGAGAAGATGATGGCCAAGGATCAAACCCCACTGCCTGTCCTGGCCTTTGCCGGTGCCGCCGAATGGGAAAGCTGGCTCGCCAGCCAGCCACCGCTTGCAAACGGCCTATGGCTGAAATTTGCCAAGAAGGCGTCGGGCATGCCGACCGTTTCAAAACCGGAGGCGATCGATGCGGCCCTGTGCCATGGCTGGATCGACGGCCAACTGAAACCGTTCGACGACAAGCACTGGCTGATCCGCTTCACGCCACGCCGCGCCCAAAGCAAATGGTCGGCAATCAATTGCAGGCGGGTGGAAGCCCTGATCGCGGCAGGGCGCATGCGTCCGGCCGGGTTTGCCGAAGTCGAGCGGGCCAAGGCGGACGGGCGCTGGGAGATGGCCTATCAATCGCAAAGCACCATCACCGTGCCCTCAGACCTGCAGCATGCGCTTGACGAAAACGAAAGCGCCAAAACCCTGTTCGAGGTGCTGGACAGCGCCAACCGCTATGCGGTTCTCTATCGTGTTCATAACGCCAAGAAACCGGAAACGCGCGCCCGCACCATCGAAAAGCTGGTTGCCATGCTGGGCCGCGGCGAAACCATCCATCCGCGCCGGGGCAAGTCCTGAATCCCAGCTTTCATGTCCGGCGCAGTGTCCGCGCCCGCTCGGTTGCATCCTGCTGTTGCCGCGATATATCGTGCGAAACAGCGTCCCTGTGCGATAGGGGCGCAGCGAGAAAAGGGAGAAATCACATGAAAATCAGCGCACGCAACCGCCTGAAGGGCAAGGTTGTCGAAATCACCAAGGGCGCGACCACGGCCCATGTCCGCATCGACATCGGCACTGGCGCCATCGTGACGGCGTCGATCACCAATCAGGCTGTCGACGAGCTTGAACTGACGGTCGGGGGATCGGCCTATGCCGTCGTCAAGGCATCCGACGTGATGGTCGCGGTCGACTGACCACCCCTACAGCTTTTCGCAATGGCGGGCCTCCGTGGCATCGCCCGTCTCGAAGTCGCCCCGCTGTGGTGGGGCGATTGGCTTGAACAGCGTGCGGTCCGGCTTGAGATCGAGCAGCGGCGTTCCATCCAGGCAGTCGAGGCCGCGGACGAGCAGAACATTGCCTTCGACTGCCTCAAGCTTGACGATCGATGTGCCGATCGGATTGGGCCGCACGGGAGAGCGCAGCGAAAACGTGCCGTGCACCTTGCCGCTGTTGGCCGGGCTCTGCAGCACCAGGTCGCGGCGGGACTGGTCGAGCCAATAGAGAATTTCCAACCGCTCATAGGCCTCGACACCCTGAAGCGCCTGTACCCACGGCTCAAAAATCTCGATCCGGCAAAGCGGGCCGTCATGGCGTCCTTGCCGCGGGCATTCCATCCGCGATGTCCAGGGCGTCGAGATCCGGCCGATGAACACAAGCGACGCATCCGCGTCCTGCGGTGCATCAACGGCAACCTCGTTCTCGCGTATTTCGTTTTCCCGAACCATCGATTGCCGCCTGTGCCGCTGCCCGGTCCAGTTCTAGGAAAGCGCGGGGCCGATGTCCATCATCCCGGCGTTTTAATGCTCGGCACCCTCGCTCCCATGTGCCCGCACGATCGCGTCCGCCTCCTTGCCATACAATTCCTCGAAATGATCGAATGTCTTGGAGAAGTAACCGATCCCTTGCGTGGCCGAGCGTAGCGCGCGGGCCAGTTCGTCAAGCGCCCCGCCCGGCACAAGGGCGCGAAAGATATCCCAGCCCTTGGCGGTTTCGTCCCGGTCGAAGCCGAGCACCTGTCCTTTCAGCGACGAGACGATCTGCACCAGGTTGCCGGAATAGATAGACGGAATGTGGATTTCGCTGCGGAATACCGGCTGCATCAACACTGCCGCCCCCTCTGACAGTGCTTGCCGCACGCCCATTTTCGAGGCGGAGCGGAATGCGTGTTCTGAGCTGTCGACCGCGTGATGCTGGCCGTCGGTCAGTGTCACGCCGACATCGATCACCGCAAAACCGAGCGGTCCCTTTTCCATCGCCTCGCGCGCACCCGCTTCGACGGCAGGAATGTAGTTGCGCGGCACGACCCCGCCCTTGACCGTTTCGCCAAAGGAAAATCCCTGGCCGCGCCCATTCGGGTGGATGGTCAGCTTGACGTCGGCAAACTGCCCGGCGCCGCCGGTCTGCTTGCGGTGGCGGTAGTGGACATCGGCCGGTTTCGAGATCGTCTCGCGATAGACGGGCGTTGGCGCACGCTCGGTGGCCGTGACGTGAAAGACATCGGACAGAGTGCGCAATAGATCGCGCAGATGCACCGGTCCCTGCGCGCAAACCATCTGGGAGCCGGTCCCGTCTTCCTGCAGGATTTTGAGGCTGCGGTCGGTCTCGGACAGTTTGGCCAGCGTTTCCGAGAGCTTGTTTTCGTCGCGCTCGCTGCCGGGAACCAGGATTCTCTCCAGCATCGGTGCCGGTGCCTGCGTCCATTCGGGTGCGGCGAGGGCGGCATCCGTGGTCAGCAGTGCCGGAACGGGCAGGTGATCGGATTTGACCGTCGCGAAGAGATCGCCGGCCAGCGGCGTAAAGGCTGTATTGCCCTTGCCGTTGGGGGGATCCTGCACGGCACCCAGGCCTGAGCCGCCGAGCTGTGCCCCCTGTTTCAGCCCGTCACTCAGTGCCCGTGCCAAAACTGTCTTGCCGATGTTCTGGCGATGATAGGCGTGAAAACTGACGGCCTTGAGCTTGGCGCTGTCGACCTTGCCGCTCCCGGCAAGACGTTCGCGCAGTGCATCCACCGGCGGCGCCTCGTGGCGTAGCGCCTTCATCAGCCGCATCATGCCATTGCCATGGCTGGCAGCCCCGATTAGCACCGGGATGATCCTGTTTTCGCGCAGCACCCGGGTGGAGATCGCATAGAGCGCATCGCTTGGTGGCTCGCGGTCCTCGATCAGCTCTTCCAGCAGCCAGTCGTCGAATTCGGACAGGTGTTCCAGGAGCTCGGTGCGCGCCTCATGTTCCCGTTCGGAGGTGCTTTCGGGAATGGCGATCAGCGCCGAGGTCTGGCCTTCGCGGTAGCGCCAGGCCCGCTCGGAAATCAGATCGCAGCTGCCGACGATCTTGTCGCCTTCGCGGATCGGGATCTGGCGCAGTAGAAGCGTATGGCTGGCGTAATCCTGAAGTGCTGCGATCACGTCCCGCAGCCTGCCTCGGGGTTCGTCCATCCGGTTGACGAACAGAATGCAGGGCGTTCCCGACGCTTCGATCATCTTGAGGTAGGGCGCGGCGAGAACCGCTTCTTCCGGCACCGGTGAAACGCACAGGATGCAGGCATCACTGGCGAGCAGCGCCTGTTGCGCATGCGCAAGTGCCTCGTTCAGCCCCGGCGTGTCCAGTGCACACCAGGCTTCGTTGCAGAAGGTGAATTCCGTGAGGCTCAGTCCATAAGGAGAGGTGGATTTTCGTGGGGTCCCCTCCAGCGAGGCGAGCCTTTCGACGATCGCCGATTTTCCGGTCTGCGACGGTCCAAGTACAGTAAAGCAGCGCATGGGCGGTCCTCCAACAGCCATAAGCTCAATTCTCTGTACGCACAGGATGCCCTGAACCGGCGCTCTGCGCCAGAGGGTGATTTTTCTTGTCTTTTTGCGGAGCTGACCCGGCTATTTTTTGACCGCCACCACGAACAGGCGTGGGAATTTCAACATAACGCGGCCATCCACCAGTGGCGGATAGGCCTCGCGGATACGGCGGAGATAGGCTGCCAGATAGGCTTCGCGGGCATCGGCCGGCAGCGCATCGAGATAGGGGCGAAGGCCGGTGCCCTTGACCCATTCGACGATCGCCTCGGCGTTTGCCAGCCGATGATAGTAGATCGTGTGCCAGACATCGATCTTGATACATTTGGCTTCCAGCCGGTCGAGATAGACCGACGGTGCGGGCAGGGCGGCGCGGCGCTGGCCGCCACTCGGATAATATTGCGAAAAACGTGGGTCTTCCGCCAGTTCCCGCATCGAGGCGTGCGACGGCTCGTCGAGATTATCCGGCATCTGCACGGCAATCGTGCCGCCGGGGATCAGTTGGCCCATCAGCCGCTCGATCGTGGCCAGATGATCCGGCAGCCATTGGAACACGGCATTGGCAAAGAACAGCACTGCCGGTTTTGGTGGCGCCCACTGCGTCAGGTCGCCCTTTTCGAAGCGTGTATGGGTCATGCGCTTGCGCGCAGCCACCAGCATGTTTTCGTCGCTGTCGATGCCGGTCAGCATATAGGCCGGGAAGCGGTCGTGGATCAGTTCCGTCGAATTGCCTGGTCCGCAGCCGAGATCGTAGAGTGCGCCATCCGGCAGGTTGGGGATCTGGTCGAGCAGGTCGCGGGCCGGCCGGGTGCGCTCATCCTCGAATTTCATGTACTGTTCGGCGGACCAAGACATGGCGTGTCCTTCAGGAGTTAGAGACTTTCCAGCGACGGCAAGATCAGCGAAGGGCCGAAATCGGCATATTCGTCCGGCATGTTGGCGCGGTTGATCCAGACGGTGCGGAAACCGAATTTGGTGGCGCCGGCAATGTCCCAGCGATTGGATGACTGGAAGGAAACGGCATCGGGATAGAGCCTGTAGGTTGTCGTCACCATGTCGTAGACTGCCGGTGCCGTCTTGAAGGCTTTGACCGTCTCGACCGAGAAGATGTCGTCGATGATCAGGTCCAGCCCGGCTTTCTTGACTGCCGATTGCAGCATCTGCGGCGTGCCGTTCGACAGGATGGCAATACGGGCGCCACGATCCTTCAGCTGTTTCAGCACGCTTGGAACTTCCGGATAGCAGTCGAGATGCCAGTAGGCGTCCAGCAACGCTGCCTTGAGTTTCTTGTCCGCGGAGGGAAAGCGCGCAAAGGCATAATCCAGCGATTGCTCGGTCAGCCTCCAGAAATCCGTATAGGTGCCCATCAGCGTGCGGATCCAGGAATATTCCAGCTGCTTGGCCCGCCAGAGATCGGAAAAAGCCTGGCCGTCAGGCCCGATCGCACCCGCATGCCTGCGTACGGCCGCATGCACGTCGAACAACGTGCCATAGGCATCGAACACGTAGGCTGCATGCGGCATAAAACTCTCCCGTTGTTCCCTGAGCGCCGCTCTCCTTCAACACACAAAACAGAAGGGGCAGCGCCTTGATATCGATCGCGTTTTTGACCCGGCCGTTCCCTTGAGCCCGAAGCATGTCGCAATCACCGCTTGAATACGGTTCTTGGCCGGGATCATGTCAAAAATTTGTGCGGCGCACAATCTTCCGCGCGCTTATCCGATCAACTCTTTGTGGGTTTCCAGACCTTGGCGGGAAACCGCAGCGCCTGTTTGGCAAGCCGCCCCTTGAGACCGAGTGCCGTGTCGCATAGCCCGGTCACATGCCGGTTCGGTTTTGCCTCCGGCCTCAACCCGTGCAGCGCGGCTGCAGCCTCCTCCGGTTCCATGGTGCGGGCGAGAATGCCGAGCGTCAGCGCCGTCGAGCGGCCGATGCCGCGCAGGCAGTGGATCAGGAGATGCGCATCCTGCGGCAGGCCGTCGATAAAGGCGAAGGCCTGCTCGATATGCGCGGGCTTGGCCGCATCGGGTTCATCGGGATCGGTGACATCGCCGAACAAAAGTTCCAGGTGGCGCTCTGCCGGCAGATCGATCATCGACAGGAGCTTTGTCCCCGGCGCCCGGATCGAGATCAGATGGCTCGGCGCCCAGGCGGCCTTGTTATGCCGCGCCTCGGTCTGTGAGGCGACGATCATCCGCACCGGCCAGCCGTTGGGATGGCCCGCATTTGTCTCAAGCAAAGGCGCATAGAGCGCTTCCGCCTGCTTCTCCTGCCTTTCCGCCGCCAGTGCCATGGATCGCCTCGTGATTCCGTTGCCGTGAGGCTCGAAAATATCAGCGAGAGCGGGGGGGGGGAAGAGGGTTTCTGTATGGCTGATGTCCGGATTGCACCGGGCGTATCGCGCCAGCCTGGCTCTACCCGGGAATTTGGCCGTGACGGCCGTTATTTCTTCTTCTTCACCGCAGCCTTCTTCACCGGTTTTTCCTCGTCCGGTTCTTGGGCAAGCCTGAGTGCCTTCAGCATCGCCGTCTTCTTGTTGCGTGCCACCAGTTCCGCGTTGATGATGTGCAAGGCAGCAGCCGTCGTTTCGTCCGGGCTTCGCCGTACGGTTGGCTTGGCGGCAGTCTTGGTGTCGTTTTTGCTGGTCAATCGATGCACTCACTTTGCAAGTCGGAACAGGGCAAGCCGGAAAGGGGCAAATCTGAACGGGTATTCCGAAGGGCTGACGAGAGATTACTCTCCCGTACCGCTAGAAGACCGCGAGATATTTGAGCAGCGAAATAATGCCGATGATGATCACGATAATCTGGACGATCTGCTTGGCGCGGCCATCGATCGGCAGGCGCGCAACGAGATACAGGACAAGTACGATAACGAGAAACGTGATCAGAATACTGATCAGCATGGATGACGCCATTTATTCCACTCCCAAAAACAACGCTGCATTGCGCTTCCAGAGTGGAAATAGGGCGGCTTCGTCTCAAGGGAAGCCGTATTTTAGAGAATATCCCGTCCGCAGGCACAGCCTGATGGGCTCTGCCTGCGGTGCTCTTCGTCAGAAGCGCGTGATGACGCTGATGCCGAGGTCCTGCGCCGTGTCCATCGTCATCAACGCCGGCACCGCTTCCTCCAGGCTGATATGGCGGCCGATCAGTTTTTGCGGGTTGAGCTTGCCGGTTTCGAGCATCGCCATCATCTCCTGGTAGCGCCAGGCCTGCATGCCGTGGCTGCCATAGATCTCCAGCTCATGGCCGATCACCTGGCTCATCGGGATCTGCGGGCTGGCATGGTCGCCGAGCATCAGGCCGACCTGGACATGGCGGCCGCGGCGGCGCAGGTTCTTGATCGAGTTGAAGCAGGTGACGGGCGAACCGAGCGCGTCGACCGACACATGCGCGCCGCCCTTGGTGATCTCGCGCACAGCTTCGGCCACGTCGCCGGTGACGCTGCCGTCGATCGTGGCGACGGCGCCGATCTCGCGGGCAAAGGAGAGTTTCGTCTCGGAAATATCAATGGCGATGACATTGGCGCCGAGCGCGGTGGCGATCATGATGGCCGACAGGCCGACGCCGCCGCAGCCATGCACCGCCACCCATTCGCCGCCACGCACCCGGCCCTGGTCGACGATGGCGCGGAACGACGTGGCAAACCGGCAGCCTAGGCTGGCCGCCGTCGCATAGTCGAGATTGTCCGGCAGATGCACGAGGTTCTGGTCGGCAAAATCGATGGCGACATATTCGGCAAACGAGCCCCAATGGGTAAAGCCCGGCTGAAACTGGTTGGCGCAGACCTGCTGGTTGCCAGAATGGCACTCCCCGCAGCGGCCGCAGCCGGAGACGAAGGGGACGGTGACCCGGTCGCCGATCTTGTAGCGCAGCACACCCTTACCGGTGGCGGCAACGGTGCCGGC
Source organism: Hyphomicrobiales bacterium (assembly GCA_900472175.1). GTDB lineage: Bacteria > Pseudomonadota > Alphaproteobacteria > Rhizobiales > Rhizobiaceae > Pararhizobium. The sequence continues at coordinate 435,946 of UCHD01000001.1, forward strand.
GAGCTCATGGCCCGGCACATGCGGCAGGGCGATATCCGGATCATGCCCCATCCAGCCGTGCCAGTCGCTGCGGCAAAGCCCGGTCGCCTCGACCTTGATGACGACGCCGTCGGCGCTCGGTGTCGGGTCCGGCAGCACGCGGATATCGGGCGTTTTGCCAAAGGCGTCGTAATACATGGCTTTCATCGGGCGGGTCCTTTTGCTTCTGGCAACAGACTAGGTGAGCGGAACTTTGCGATCCAGATTGGACGGCATGACTTTTTTTGATGTACCTATTTACCCCACTTGTCGATTTTCCGGTTATGCCGGGTAAAACCAAGAGACCAACAGGAGATCATTATGGCCGTCGATACATCCCCGCGCAGCACCACCTGGACTTATGTCGATGGCGAGTGGCTTTCCGGTAACCCGCCGCTGATCGGTCCGACCTCGCATGCCATGTGGCTGGGCTCGACAGTATTCGACGGCGCCCGCTGGTTTGACGGCATCGCCCCGGATCTCGACCTGCATTGCCAGCGCGTCAACCGCTCGGCCTTAGCGCTCGGCCTGAAGCCGGTGGTAACCGCTGAAGATATCGAGGCTTTGGCCTGGGAAGGCGTCAAGAAATTCGATGGCAAGACCGCCATCTACATCAAGCCGATGTATTGGGGTGAACATGGCATGCCCGGCAGCGTCGTGGCCGTCGATCCCGATTCCACCCGGTTTGCGCTCTGCCTGTTCGAGGCGCCGATGGGCGAAGGCCCGGGCGGCCAGTCGCTGACCGTTTCACCGTTCCGCCGCCCGACGATCGAGTGCATGCCGACCGATGCCAAGGCCGGCTGCCTCTATCCCAACAATGGCCGCATCCTGATCGAGGCCCGCAAGCGCGGCTTCTCCAATGCGCTGGTGCGCGACATGCTCGGCAATATCGCCGAAACCGGCTCGTCCAACGTCTTCATGGTCAAGGACGGCGTCGTCTTCACGCCGGCTTCCAACAAGACCTTCCTCGCCGGCATCACCCGCTTCCGCGTCATCGGCCTGTTGCGCGACGCCGGCTTCGACGTGGTCGAGACGACACTGACGCTCGCCGATTTCGAGACCGCCGACGAGATCTTCACCTCCGGCAATTACTCTAAGGTCGTCCCTGTCACCAAACTCGAAGACCGCGACCTCCAGCCAGGCCCCATCGCCGCCAAGGCCAAGGACCTGTATATGGACTGGGCACATTCGTCGGCGTCGGATTTGTAAGAAGACCGCAGTTCAGCCATCCGCCGGCAGGGTGGATGGCTGTTGGCTTGACTGTGGCTGCAGGCGAAGTCCAAGCGTTAGCCAAAATGGCCTGCGTTTAACATCCTCGCGGATACGATGCGCCAAAACACAGGCTTGAGATGCTGCGCCGCAATGGCTATCTGGTGCGTCTGAAGAAAACCTTTGCAGCACAACAAGGCGTATCCCCGCATGACCCCAGACTTTCTCGTCACCCATTCCGGTGGCTTCCATGCTGATGAGCTTTTGTCGAGCGTCATCCTGACCCGGCTCTTTCCGCAGGCACGCATCGTGCGCAGCCGGGCGCCGGAGTGGATCACGCCGGCTGCAGACCGGGTCATCTATGACGTCGGCGGTGCCTATGATGCCGAAGCCCGCATCTTCGATCACCACCAGCGCGGCGCGCCGATGCGCGAAGACGGCCAGCCATACAGTTCGTTCGGCCTGATCTGGAAGCATTTTGGCCGCGATTATCTCGCAGCCTTCGGTGTTTCCGAAGCTCATGTCGAAACCGTGCATGCCTCGTTCGATGCGAGCTTCGTTCTGCCGGTCGACCTGGTTGACAATGGCGCGCTCAGCCCGTCGGTTGCCGGGCCATTGGGTGGGCTGACCCTGCCGGTGCTGCTGGAAACCCTCAAACCGGTTTTCGACGAGACGGACCCGGATGCCGACGATCGCGCCTTCCACAATGCTCTGGCCATTGCCCGCGCGTTCGTCGAGGCGCGGATCGCCAAGAGCGCTGCAAAATTGCGGGCGGAAGCGCTGGTGCATCAGGCGATCGTCGATGCGGGCGAGGGGCGCATTCTGGAATTGCCGATGGGTATGCCGTTCCGGCCCGCCATCGTCAAGGCGGGTGCCGATCACCTGCTGTTCGTCGTCCATCCGCGCGACAAGGACTGGTGCCTGACCACCATCCGCCGGGCCGACGAAGGTTTTGAAGTTCGCGCAGACCTGCCTGCCGCCTGGGCGGGCCTGACCAATGGCGACCTGGAAGCGGCTTCCGGGGTGAAGGGTGCCAGCTTCTGCCACAATGGCCGCTTCGTTGCCGCAGCCAAGACCCGCGAGGCAGCGCTTGCCATGGCGGAGCTTGCGGTGAAGGAAGCGATTGCCAGCGGCCTTTCGCAAGTGCAGGCGGCTGAGTAAGAAACACGGCCAGCGTCATCGGACCTGATGACGCTGGAAGACCGGTCCGCTGCGCCGCTCGCTGCCGTCAGGCGGGCAGGGCGCCCGGCCCGGAGCGGCGGTGCATCAGCCACGCCTGAAGACATATGCCGAGCAGGAAGATCACGGCCCAGATGGCGGTGACCGTCTGAACCGGCGGTGAATCCGGACCATTGCCGATCGGGCTTGAGGGCGGCAGGCGCGACAGGGTTTCGTTGATGCCGGGGATCATCAAAAGGAAAAAGGTGAACGACATCGACAGCGCCTGCAGGTAGCGGTTGAGGCGGCCGAACCAGCCGAGCTGGCCGATGACGATGGAAAAGATCACCGCCAGCATGGCGATGATGCCGATCGCATGGCCGGCATTGAAACCGCCTGTGCTCGACAGGCCGAACGCGGTGATCGCCGACAGGAACAGCGTGATGATGTAGATCCGGCCGGAATTGGATTTCGGCAGGATGGCGGCATATTTCGAAAAGGAATAGAGCCCTGCGATAATCGGCACGACGCTGATGACGGTATGGACGATGCCGAGCGTCGACAATGGATTAGCCATGAAAAATCCCCCTGAGTGATCTTGAATGATTGTGATCAATGCGCAGAAAAATCAGCCGGTTTGCCGTCAGGTGCCGCCGGACTGAATGCGCCGGGCGGCCACGGGCCTATGGGATTTTGATATGTTCATAGGGCGGGCGCAATCGAAATCCTATGCCGGTTCGACCTAAAACGGTGCTGCGCCCGCTGCTTTTGCCTCTGATGCGAAGCGGCGGCGAAAACGGTCAACCAGAAGGAAGTTTTCAATGCTCTATGGTCGTGGCGCGGTTCTTTCACATCAGTATCAACGGGCGCGCGAAACCAGAGCCGCCGATCACCTTGTCGCGGCGGAAACAACGGGGCGGCAAGACGTCGCCATGCTTTTGCGGTTGTGCGTCGTGGCGCTCCTGGCGATCAGCGCCACCGCTGCCGTCCTTACATTTGCCCAGTAGGGCTTGAATGGCAGGCGGGCCGGCCGCAGCGGCTGGTTATACCGCCGCCAAAACGTCGAGCGCAGCCTTCACCCTCAGCTGGTCTTGCTGCGATAGTGGCAGGGTCGGGCGTGGTGGATCGTGAGGGCTGAGGTCCAGAAGATTGGCGATCGCGTGAACGGTGCGGTAGCTGCTGAGTTCTCGAAACAGCGCCCAGAGCGGTTCAAACAGCCCATTGATGCGCGCGACCTCGGGACGATTGCCGGCCTGTGCCGCCCGCATCAGCTTGACGGATGGCTCCGGCAGTGTGCCTGCGACAACGCTATACCAGGTGGCACCGCCGGCGAGGATGGCGTCGGCGGCCAGCCAGTCGCCGCTGTAACCGACGGAAAAACCATCGGGAACGGCCGATACAGCCGCCTCGTGGGCAGCGCCGATATCGGCGGCGGGCAAGCCCGGGTTTTTTACGGCGGCGATATTGGGGATGGCCGAAAGTCGCGACAGCAGCGTCTGGCTGATCGAAAAATGCGTCGTGCCCGGATTGTTGTAGATGCAGAGCGGCAGCTGCGTGGCGGCGGCAACGGCGGAGAAATGCGCAAACACCTCATCATCGCCAAGCGGCGTATAGGAGACCGGCGCCAGAAGCAGTCCCTGCGCGCCCGCATCCTGCGCATCGCGGGCCAATGCCACTGCCTCATCGGTGCGCAATGCCCCGACGCCGGCGATGACCGGCGTGCTGCCGCCAAGGCAATATGAGGCGGTCTCGATGGCGCGGCGTTTTTCCGCCCGGCTGAGATACATGTAGGAGCCGGTGCTTCCCAAAAGGCCGATGGAATCGGCGCCCGCCGTATCGATGCGCTTCAGAAGCTTGCTCAGCGCACCGGTATCGACGCGGCCGTCCGCGTCGCAAGGGGTGATCGGGAAGGCGGACAGGCCATGAAACAGCATAACGGGTCTCTGTGCTGGAGGGTGCATTTCACAAAATGTGACCGTCCTGCCGTGAGAGGTCAATGCCCGGGTTGTTACTTGGCAGGCGACTTCAACATCTGCTCGGTCAGTTCGCCACCAAGTTCGACGGTCTTGGTCTGCTTGTTGTAGACGCAGATCTGGGTGATCTTGCCCTTGGCACCCTTTGGCTTGCCGCTGACCAGCGCAAGGCCGAAGCTCTCGGAGCCGAACGGGTCGACGACCGCCTTCGGCTTTTCGATCGATCCCGCCGCCGCCTTGAGGCACTTGGCAGAAACGTCGGTCCGCATCGCGGCCCAGGCGTCATCCGACGATGCGGTAGCGGCCGATGGCAAAAGGCCGGCGAGAACGGCGATCACGACGGTACGATGGTGAAAAGACATCTGATTTCCTTGGTTTATGGATCGGCTGGTTCGCGGCCAGCCTGTCGAAGGATCGTGTCCATTCTGTGCCCGTTTCATCGCTGTGGAACATTCTGGCGGTGAAAGTATTTTCCATTGCTGGAGCGAAATTTGGCATGGCGGCGGTTGCCTGTTGCAGCAGTGGTCCCTATGTTCCGGCTCACAGATTTCTTTCATGAATTCCAACCCGGCTTTCATGGATCCCGCCAAGAAGAGGAGATACCATCATGGCTTTCGAATTGCCGAACCTGCCTTACGACTACGACGCGCTCGCCCCTTACATGTCGCGCGAAACGCTCGAGTATCATCACGACAAGCATCACCTGGCTTACGTGACCAACGGCAACAAACTGGCTGACGAAGCCGGTCTCTCCGCTCTGTCGCTGGAAGAAATCGTCAAGAAGTCCTACGGCACCAACCAGCCGCTGTTCAACAATGCCGGTCAGCATTACAACCACCTTCACTTCTGGAAGTGGATGAAGAAGGGCGGCGGCGGCACGCAGCTGCCGGCCAAGCTGGATGCGGCCATCAAGTCCGATCTCGGTGGCTACGACAAGTTCCGCGCCGATTTCATCGCGGCTGGCGCTGGCCAGTTCGGTTCGGGCTGGGCATGGCTCTCCGTCAAGGGCGGCAAGCTTGAAATCTCGAAAACCCCGAACGGCGAAAACCCGCTGGTTCATGGCGCATCGCCGATCCTCGGCGTCGATGTCTGGGAACATTCCTATTACATCGACTACCGCAATGCTCGTCCGAAGTACCTCGAAGCCTTCGTCGACAGCCTGATCAACTGGGATTACGTGCTCGAGCTTTACGAAGCTGCTGCATAAGCAACCCGCTTATCGAATTGCAGAATGGCACCCGGCGTCGAAAGCGCCGGGTGTTTTCGTTCCGGCGACGTCGGTGCCATCTTGCCACGGGCGATCTTCATGCGCACATGTCATGCGGCTGTCACAGGCCGGTTTTAGGCAGGCGCCATGCAAACCAACACAGAAACACCCATTCTCCGCTTCGGCATCGTCGCCGACCCGCAATATGCCGATATCGCGCCGCATGAGGCGATGAACCGGCATTATGCCCAAAGCCTCGCCAAGCTTGCCGACGCCATAACGGTGTTCAATGCGGCCGATCTCGATTTCGTCATGACGCTCGGCGATATCATCGATCGCGATTGGGACAGTTTTGACGATATCCTGCCGGTCTATGAGGCGCTGCGCCACAAGGCGCTGTTCCTGCTCGGCAATCATGATTTTGCAGTGGCGCCGGAGCATCTCGGCCATGTGGCGGAACGGCTCGGCATGCCCGCCCGCTATTATGATTTCGCCATCGGCAAGTGGCGCTTCGCCGTGCTGGATGGCAGCGACGTCAGCGCGTTTTCCGCAGCGCCGGACGATCCGCGCACCGCGCTTGCCAACGAGCGGCTGGCGGCACTGGTAGCGCAGGGCGCCATCAACGCCCAGACCTGGAACGGGTCGCTGAGCGACGAACAATTCGAATGGCTGAAGCGGGTGATGGAAAAGGCCGAGACCAACGGCGAAACCGTTCTCGTCCTTGGCCACTATCCGGTCTTCCCGCCCAACAGCCACAATATGTGGGACAGCCAGCGCATCATCGATCTTCTTACTGGCTTTTCCTGCTTCCGCGGCTATTTCTGCGGCCACAACCATGAAGGCAATTTCGGCGAGGTCGATGGCCGTCCGTTCGTGACGTTCAAGGGCATGGTCGATACGCTGGATGAAAACACGTTTGCGATCGTCGCGGTCTTTCAGGACCGGATCGAGATCGAAGGGTTTGGGCGGGAAGAGAGCCGGGTGATGTATTTCGGCGTTTGAAACGCTGGAAGAAAATCTGCCGGTGCATGAGCCGATTTGCCAAGTCGTGCGTTTACCTCTGGTTCAATCAAGCCGAGGAGACGACTATGGCGACGACCTTTGATCTATCCGACCTGTCCGAAGGGGAACTGACCGCACTCATCGATGAAGCGGTCAGCCTGCGCGAGACGTTGCGCACCAGCCGCGAACGCGAACGGACAACCGCCGCCGATGGTTCGAAAGGACAGGATGTGCACGATCCGGATCACGGCGTTATTACTGCGCCGACGCCGCGGCAGGTGAAGGAAGAAGGCCCGGCGCACGGGGCGACGAAATAAGTGCATTGTTCAGGCGGTCGCTGGTTCAAGGGCCGGTGGACCGGTCCGCCACCCCTTGATCCACATATCCCGCAGGCCGTCGCCTTCACCGCGAAAATGCTCGCTGGCCTCTTCGCAATACTCCACCCGGTCGGCGCGGAAATTGCGGATGGCTTGGCGCAGTTCGCACCAGGCGACGACGACGGCGGTGGCGGAGTAATAGATCAGCGCCAGAGGCCGGATGGTTCTTTCGCTGGCGCGGCCGAATTCGTCACGATAATCGAGCGTCAGTTTTTGCTCGTCGCGGATCGCCCGGCGCACCAGCGCCAGATCGAGCCCTGACGGCGGCGGTGCGATCGTGCCCCAGGCATGCAGGGCCTTGGACTGCAATGTCTGGCGCAGCGGCGCCGGTATCGCGCCGGCAATCTTCTGGTTGACCCGCCGGGCAGCGTCTTTCAGTTCGGCGTCGCCGGTGCGCTCGAGCAGCGCCAAGGCCAGCACGATCGCCTCGGTTTCCTCGATCGAAAACATCAGTGGCGGCAGGTCGAAGCCGGGCCGCATGATATAGCCGATGCCGCGCCCGCCCTCGATCGGCATCCGCATCGCCTGAAGGGCGGCGATATCCCGGTAGATCGAGCGGACCGTCACTTCCAGCGTTTCGGCGATCTCAGCCGCCGTCACCGGCCGGGTGGCAAGCCGCAGAATCTGGATGATCTCGAACAGGCGCGATGCCTTGCGCATGGGTCACCTTTTCTTGCATCAGGCGAAACGCTCCTGACAGAACCCTGTCAGTTGGGTGAGGGTATAGTATGTCAGTAAGCGCTTGAAAAACAAGCGTTGTGCAAAACACACCTCTCCCTCAATCGACGGATAACTGACATGACCTACGCGGAAAATCTCTGGCTGTTCTTCACGCTTTTCTTCGGCATCATCATCGTGCCCGGCATGGATATGGTCTTCGTCATGGCCAATGCTTTGACGGGCGGCCGGGCATCCGGTTTGACGGCGACGGCCGGGATCATGGCGGGCGGCGTCTTCCATACGCTCTATGCAGCGCTCGGCGTCGGCTTCCTGCTGCACCTGGTGCCGGAGCTTTTCAATGTGCTGCTGCTGGCGGGGGCCGCCTATATCGCCTGGATCGGTTTTTCGCTGGCCCGCAGCAGCATCGCGATTGCCTCGGTCGAGCCTGGTGCCCGCCTGTCGCCGTGGACCAGCTTTCGCCGCGGTGCCTTGACAAGTATCCTCAATCCCAAGGCCTACCTGTTCATGCTCGCGGTCTATCCGCAGTTCCTCAAGCCCCAATTCGGGCCGGTGTGGTCGCAGGCGCTGATCATGGCGATCATGATTTCGCTGACCCAGCTGGCCGTCTATGGCAGCCTGGCGCTGGCGGCTGGCCGCAGCCGTGATGTCATCGTCTCCAGCCCGCGCGCCACCGCGATCATCGGCAAGACCGTCGGCGTCGTGCTGATCGCGGTTGCCGCCTTGACCGCGTGGCACGGGTGGGTATCGCAAGGGTAACGGACAGATAATATGAGTAAAATACTCCTGTTAAATCAAGCCGTTGCGATGGCGCCTGATAAACTCGATTTCAAAAAAATGTTACTTCCTTCGTGATCGCAACATGTAATCATGCCGGCGCATCGATTGAGAGAGCCCGCTTCGTCAGTCCGGGCGGCGTCTCGCCAGAGCTGGAGACCTGAATGAAACTGAAAATGATACTGACGGCCCTCGTGGTTGCAGGTTGCGGCGTCAGCGCCGTCATCGCTGCGGATGATCCGGTCAAGGTCCGCGAAGGACTGATGAAGCAGATCGGCGGATCGATGGGTGCGCTTGCCGGGATCGCCAAGGGCGAAAAGCCCTATGACGCCGATGTCGTCAAGACATCGCTGACGACGATCAGCACCAATATCAAGGCTTTCCCGGACCAGTTCCCGGCCGGCTCCGAAGCCAACTCGGAAGCCAGCCCGAAAATCTGGGAGAATATGGACGACTTCAAGGCGCATGCCGCCAAGCTCGGCGATGCCGCCGAAGTGGCGCTCGCCCAGTTGCCGGCGGACCAGGCGGGCGTTGGCGCAGCGCTTGGTGTTATCGGCAAAAGCTGCGGCGAATGTCATCAGGCCTACCGCATCAAGAAATGATGCGGCGGGCCTTGTCCCTCTAAATTGCGATTTTTGGCGCGCCCGTCCCGGCGCGCCAAATGTGTTTTCTGGATAAGGCAAGTGGAGTGGCAATGGGCACGCGGGTTCGAAAACTGGTGTCGGCGGTGGTTTTCTTCGGCCTGCTCGCCGGTGGCGCCGCCTGGTTCCTGACCAAGCCCGAACCATGGCCTGCATCGCATTGGAATGGTCTCGGCGAACCGGATCTCGCCAATGGCGAACAGATGTTCTGGGCGGACGGCTGCACCAGCTGCCATGCGGCGCCGAAATCCGAGGGTGACGCCAAGCTGGTTCTATCAGGCGGATTGCCGCTGAAAAGTCCGTTCGGCACTTTTCATGTGCCCAACATCTCGCCGGACGAAACGGCAGGCATCGGCAGCTGGACGCTGGCGGAATTCGGTGACGCCATGACACGCGGTGTCGGCGCTAAGGGCGAGCATCTCTATCCATCTTTCCCCTATGGCTCCTACGCCCGGATGACCCCGAAGGATATCAATGATCTCTGGGGCTTTTTGAAAACACTGCCGAAGAGCGCCAATGTGGCGCCGCCGCACGACCTGCCGTTTCCGTTCAACATCCGGTTGGCGGTTGGCGGCTGGAAGCTTTTGTTCTTCACGGACAAGCCGCGTGTCACCGTTGATACCAGCAATCTGAAGATCGCCCGTGGCCAGTACCTCGTCGAAGGCCCCGGCCATTGCGGCGAATGCCACACGCCGCGCAATGGCTTAGGCGGTTTCGAGGCCGCGCAATGGCTGGCTGGCGCACCCAATCCGGAAGGTGAGGGCCGCATCCCGAATATCACGCCGGGCTCGAAAAGCATCGGCTCCTGGAGCGAAGGCGATATCGTCAACTACCTCGAAACCGGCTTCACGCCCGAATTCGATTCGGCCGGCGGCTCGATGGTCGAGGTCCAGAAGAATATGGCCAAGCTGCCGGCATCCGACCGCGAGGCTATTGCGGCGTATCTGAAGGCGGTGCCGGCGGTGGAATAGAGTGCTTGCATAAAGTGCTAGTGGACAATAGAATGCTAGCATGAACAGCAAGCAGAGGAAAACGCTTGCCGCGATCTTCAAGGAGCCTGTGTCCGGAACGATCGATTGGGCTGATATCGAAAGCCTGCTTTTGGCGGCTGGGTGTACACTGATCGAAGGTAACGGTTCGCGCGTCAGGTTTTCTTTCGCAAACGAGGTGGAGAGCTTCCATCGTCCGCATCCGGCGAAAGAAGCAAAGCGCTATCAGGTTCGGGCGGCGAGGGACTTTCTGCTGCGTCTAGGAGTAAGACCATGAACAGCATGTCCTACAAGGGTTACGCAGCGCGGATCGATTACGATGCGGAAGACGAGATCTTTTTCGGCCGGATCGCAGGCATTACCGACGGTGTCGGTTTTCATGCTGATACGGTTGCCGATCTGAAGGCGGCGTTCCACGAGGCGGTCGACGACTATATCGAAACCTGCGCGAAGATCGGCAAGGATCCGCAAAAATCCTATTCCGGCAAGATGATGTTCCGTGTCGATCCGGATGTGCATGCCCAAGCCGCTAAGGCGGCAGAACTGTCGGGCAAGAGCCTCAACCAATGGGCAGCCGAAGTGCTGGCTAAAGCAGCGGCTGCAAAAGCGGCATAACGGATGTTTCCACCATCCCGAGCAGCCAGGCGCGCCCTTGCGAACGCGCCCATCGCCATAATGCTGCTGCCTTGAAATTCCGCCCTCAGGCGAGGGTCTGCAGATAACGCATGCCGGTCACCGGACCGGGGGTGAAGTTTTCCGATTCATAGAAGCGGTGCGCCTGGAAATTGCCGGTGGCGGCACTGACCGAGAGATAGGTGGCGCCGGCCATGCGGGCCTGCTCGCGGGCCTTGGCGACCAGATGGCGGCCGATGCCGGTGCCGCGATGGGCGGGGCGGACATAGAGATGGTGCAGTTCCATGCCGCGCACACCCTGCTGGGCGCGGTAGAGTGGCACGAGAATGGCGTAGCCGATCAGTTCGCCGGCGGCCTCGGCGACCAGCGCCGTGATCCAGGGCATGCGGCCGAACAAGTCGCGCTCGAGATTTTCCGGGGTGACGGCAGCGGCATCGCCATGATGGGCGGCAAGCTCGGTGATCAGTTCGCGCAGGGCAGGCAGGTCGCGCTGCTTGGCGGTACGGATGGTCACCATCGGCGCGCGCGTGGCGGGATGGAGTGTCGGGGTGGCGGTCTGCAGCATTTCAAGGTTCCTTATGGCTTTTGCGCCATCAGGTGCCGTCCAAAAACAAAAGCCGCCTGATGGCGGCTTGTTGAACGAAATCAGACAGCCGCACCTATGGGAGCAGCGTAAAATACCAACGGGCGATGTTCGCGGTTCTGATCATGGCGGGCAATGTCGCCTTTTCCAAAGAAATGTCAACGGGAATTCTTGGTGCTGTTAATTTATGCGGCTGAAACAAGATTCTGAACAGCCATGTTTCCGGCCAAGACCGGCCACATTCGCTGCCTACGCATTATCCCCAGCGTGCAGCATGTGGTTGAGTTGTTGCTAATATTATCTATTGCGATCAACGTGTTGCGCCGCAGCGCCGTCATCAAAGGGAGAACCCATCGCATGTCGTTCACGTTCAATCGCCGCTCGTTCATCATCGGCTCCGGCCTGCTTCTGCCAACGGTCGGCTTTGCGCCGAATCTGGTCTTCGCCGCCGCCGATGACATCGAAAAGCAGCTGGCGGCGCTGGAAAAGCGCACCGGTGGCCGTCTTGGCGTCTATGTCCTCGATACGAAAACCAAGGTGACGTTCGCCCATCGGCCGGACGAGCGCTTTGCCATGTGCTCGACCTTCAAGGCGCTGGCGGCGGCTTTCGTGCTGGCGCGCGTCGACAAGGGCGAGGAAAAGCTCGACCGGCGGATACCGATTTCGAAGAAGCACCTTCTCTCCTATTCGCCGGTGGTTGAGAAACATGTCGGCAGCGGCATGACGGTGGGTGAACTCTGCGCCGCCACCGTCACGTATAGCGACAATGCCGCCGGAAACCTGCTCTTGGCGAGTTTCGGTGGTCCGAAGGGCTTGACGGACTGGCTGCGCTCGGTCGGCGACGAAACGACCCGCCTCGACCGCATTGAACCGGAACTCAACGAAGCGAAAATCGGCGATCCGCGCGACACGACGTCGCCGAAGGCGATGACGGAAACGCTGGGCAAGCTGTTGCTGGAAGACGTTCTTTCACCCGCATCGCGCGATCAGTTTTCCGCCTGGCTCGTCGCCAATACGACCGGCGACCGGCGCCTGCGGGCAGGGCTTCCAAAAGGCTGGATCATCGGCGAAAAGACCGGCACCAGCGGCCGCGGCGAAGCCGGCGACATCGGCTTCATGCGTCCTGCCGAAGGACATACGATCCTTGCCTCGGTCTATATTGCCGAGGGCAAGAAGAAGACCAAGGAGCTTGAGCCGGTGTTTGCCGAGGTGGGCAAGCTGATCGCCGGGATGGTCGGTTAAAACGGTAACGCTATGCGGCGGCCGCTCAGGCCGCCGTTTTCTCAGGCGTCTGTTCGGCCGCTTTCTCCAGCTTCTCCATGGCCCTCGTCAGCGCCGCAAAACAGCGCATGTCGAGCGCGGTGCCGACATCGCGGGCCATGATGGCCAATGCCTGTGAGACCGGCATGGCCGCCCGGTAAGGGCGGTCGGCCGTCAATGCGTCGAAGATGTCGGCCGCTGTAACGATCCGAGTTTCCAGGCAGATATCATCGCCGCTGATGCCGCGCGGATAACCCTTGCCGTCGAGCCGCTCGTGATGCGCGCCGGCAATGCGCGAAAGGTCCCTGAAGGCGGTAATTTTCGAGAGGATCAGTTCGCTCAGCGCCGGATGGCTGCGGATCGATTGCCATTCCGCCTCGTCGGGCTTACCGGGCTTGTCGAGGATCTGGTTGGAAACGCCAAGCTTGCCGATATCGTGCAACAGTGCCACCCGCTTCAGATAGCGGCGCTGCTGTTCGTCGATCCCCATCTCCTCGGCGATCATGTCGGTGAACAAGGCAACGCGCTTGCTGTGGCCGCTGGTAAACGGGCTCTTGGAATCCACCACTTCGGCAAAGGCTGCGGCAACGTCGTCGAGATAGTCGTCATCGACATCGTCGCTTGCATCATGTGCCGCCATCGCGATGACGGTTTCCTTGAGATCGGGGGCTGCAAGCGTTGCCCAAAACGCCGGGTCCTTGGCGATCACACCGAACACCTTGACCAGTTCCGGATCGAACCAAGTGCCCGCCCGCCGTGCCACTTCCTTCTGCGCGCTGGCCGTCCCGGCGCTGGTGTGAAAAACATCCACCACCTGTGCAATCAGGCCAATACGGGCGCTGAGCGCGATCTCGGTTCCCTTCAACCCCACCGGCTTGCCCTTGCCGTTCCAGTATTCGTCGAGATCGAGGATGCCCGACGCCACACGCTCTGAAAACCGCATCATCCGGACGATCTCGGCGCCGCGCTGACAGCGCGTCTCGATCAGTTCGCGGGCGATGGTGCCGCCGGTGGTGAAGATGGTAACGAGCGAGCGAAAACGTTCCGAAAGCCCGGCCTTGAGACCGGTGTGAGACAGAACGAAACGCAGTACTTGCGGCAGGCTCTCGTCGAGCAGCTTGGCGTCGCGTTTGAATTCCAGGTCGTCGGTCAGATAGAGCTGGCAGATGCGCGCCGCATTGCTGGAGCAGCCGATGTCCTTCAAAAGCAGCGTATAATAGAGGTCGTTGAGTTCCTCACCCGCAAGGCCCATCGCCCGGCCGATATTCATGCCGATCCAGCAGCAGCGCACCCCATGTCCCTCCGGCTGCCCCTCGGTCAGATCCAGTGCATAGCTGAGCGCGCTCAAAAGCTCGGCTTTGCCGACATGCAACTCGGAACCCATGGCGCAGCTCTCAGTATCGTATAGCGTGTAGTCTGGTCGGTCGCGATTGTATCCCGGCTTTCTAAAGGAAGTGTCTAGCACAGGGAGACTTTTCTGCCGGTTGGGAAAGCCTATCGGTGTCAGGTACTTTTCAACGCGCTCAATATAGTATACCCCCCTATCCTATAGTGAGGTAACGATGTCCCATACCGTCCGTGAGAAAAACAAACTGCTGGCGCGGGTGCGCCGCCTGAAGGGGCAGCTCGAAGCTGTCGAGCGGGCGTTGGAGGTGGAGACGCCCTGCGGTGAAATTCTGCAGCTGCTCTCGTCCATTCGCGGCGCCTTGAACGGGCTGACGGGCGAGGTGATGGAAGATCACCTGCGCGAACATGTGCTTCTGGCGGAAAGCGATGCCGAGCGCGCCCGGGCCGTCGATGAACTGTCCGCCGTGCTGCGGACCTATGTGCGCTAAAATCCTGATACGCCAATCTTGAGAGGAATGGCTTGATGCCAACAGAAAACCTGGTTCATGAACACGTCTTTCTCGGCGCCGGTCATCGGCGCAACGAGCGCCGCGTCTGGCTGGTCATTGCGCTGACCGCAACGATGATGGCGGCGGAAATTGTCGCCGGCAATCTCTACGGATCGATGGCGCTGGTCGCCGATGGCTGGCACATGTCCACCCATGCGGGCGCCATGCTGATCACCGCGCTCGCCTATCTCTACGCACGGCGTCAGGCCCGCAATCCGCGCTTCACGTTCGGTACCGGCAAGCTTGGCGATCTCGCCGGTTTCGCCAGCGCCATTGTGCTTGCGCTGATCGCCCTGCTGATCGGCTGGGAGAGCCTGCTGCGCCTCGCCAACCCCGTCCAGATCAGCTTTTCGCAGGCGATCGCCGTGGCGGTAATCGGCCTCGCGGTCAATCTCGTCTCGGCTTTTCTGCTCAAGGATGACCACGATCATCTGGGACACTCGCATGGCGGACATTCCCATGGTGGTCACGCGCATGGGGCTCATTCGCACCATCATGAAGCCCAACCGGCGGACGGACACCACGATCATCCTCACAGCCATTCTGGCCATAGCCACGAGGGGCATGCCCACCATGGCCATGCAGCGCCCGGCACCGACAACAATCTGCGATCCGCTTATCTGCATGTGATGGCCGACGCGTTGACCTCGGTGCTTGCCATTCTCGCCCTTCTGGCGGGCAGCATCTATGGCTGGCTCTGGCTCGATCCGGCCATGGGCATTGTCGGCGCGCTGGTTATCGCCCGCTGGTCCTATGGCCTCATCCGCCAGACCGGCCTCATTCTTATCGACGCGACCGATACGGTGACGGAACTGCAGAGCGAAATCCGTGAACGGATCGAGACGCCGCAGGAAAAAATCACAGATCTGCATGTCTGGCAGGTCGGCCCCGGCCACAACGCCGCCATCGTCGCCATCGCCACGGCCAACCCGCACCCGCCGGCCTTCTACAAGGAAAAGCTCGCCAAACTCACCGGCCTGTCGCATCTGACCGTCGAGGTGACACCGGTCGCGGCATAGGGTTTTATCTTTGTGGAGACCGTGAACCGCCGCCCAAGGCGGTTCGCTGCAGAATCGTTTTGCAGCTCTGATCATACAAAAAAGCCGGCAGG
This sequence comes from Hyphomicrobiales bacterium, assembly GCA_900472175.1. GTDB lineage: Bacteria > Pseudomonadota > Alphaproteobacteria > Rhizobiales > Rhizobiaceae > Pararhizobium. Next base: position 451,457 of record UCHD01000001.1, read on the forward strand.
TCGCCCCGCCGGCTTTTCCATGTGTTGAAGACTGGCCTACTTCGCCAGTTTGTACGCGATCACGTAATCCCCGGGCTTCGTCCCCACCGAGCCATGGCCGCCGGCGACGATCAGCACGAACTGCGTGCCGTCGTCGGTGGCATAGCTCATCGGTGTCGACTGGCCACCGGCCGGAAGACGGCCTTCCCAGAGCACCTTGCCGGTCGTCAAATCATAGGCGCGGATAAAATTGTCGACGGCCGCACCGAGGAAGGCGACGCCGCCCTTGGTGATCATCGGGCCGCCGATACCGGGCACGCCGACCTTGAAGGGCAGGGGAAGCGGCGTCATGTCCTGCACGGTGCCATTCCGGTGCTTGTAGGCGATCTTGCCGGTCTTCAAATCCGCACCGGCGACATAGCCCCATGGCGGCGCCTGGCAGGGAATGCCGAGCGGCCCGAGGAACGGCCCCATGAAGACGCCGTAAGGTGCGCCGTCATTGCGGTTGAGGCCCTGCTCGGACCCTTTCTCGTCCTGGCCCTTGGCAGGGATCTGGTCGCGCGGCACCAGTCTCGACGTGAAGGCCAGATAGGTCGGCATGCCGAACATCACCTGCCGTTCCGGATCGACCGCAACGGAGCCCCAGTTGAAGGTGCCGAAATTACCGGGATAGATCAGGCTGCCTTCCAGCGATGGCGGCGTGTAGCGGCCTTCATATTTCAGCCGCTTGAAGTCGATCCGGCAGGCGAGCTGGTCGAACATCGTCACGCCCCACATGTTCTTGTCCGTCAAAGGCGGCGGCGAGAAGGTGAGGTCGGAGATCGGCTGGGTCGGTGCGGTAAAGTCCTCCGGGATGGCGCCGCTCGGCGCCGGGATTTCCTTGACAGGGATGATGGGCTCGCCGGTACGCCGGTCAAGCACGTAGATATCGCCCTGCTTGGTCGGGCCGACAAGCGCCGGAACCGGTTGGCCGTCCTTGCCGGTAATGTCGAGCAGCACCGGCTGGGCGGGAACGTCCATGTCCCAGAGGTCATGATGCACGGTCTGGCGCACCCAGCGGACTGCGCCGGTGGTGATATCCAGCGCCACGATCGACGACGAGTATTTCTCGACATGCTCCGAACGGCCCATGCCGAGCTGGTCGGGCACCTGGTTGCCGAGCGGGATATAAACGAGGTTCAGCTTGTCGTCATAGCTGAACACCGACCAACTGTTGGGCGAATTGGTCGTGTAGGTCTGGCCCTCCGGCAGCGGCGTCGTCACGTCCGGGTTGCCACTGTCCCAATTCCAGACCAGGGCGCCGGTATTGACGTCGAAGGCGCGGATGACGCCCGACTGTTCCTGCGTCGAATAGTTGTCGTTGACGGCGCCGCCGATGATGATCTTGCCCTGCGTGATCACCGGTGGCGAGGTCGAGTAATAATAGCCGGCCGGATTGTATTTCATGCCGGTTTCCAGATGCAGCGTGCCCTTGTCGGCAAAGTTTTCGCAAACCTTTCCATCGGCCGCATCGAGCGCGATCAGCCGCGCATCTGCCGTCGGCAGATAGACCCGCTCGGCGCAAGGGCTGCCTTGAGCTGCTGCCGGATCGGCGTAGTAGCTGACGCCACGGCAGGTCTGGTGCTGCCTGTCCGGGTTCATGCCGGAATTGGCGTCGAACTTCCATTTTTCCTTGCCGGTCGCGGCATCAAGCGCGATGGCCAGATTATGCGGGGTGCACATGTAGAGTGTGTCGCGGATTTTCAGCGGCGTCACCTGATAGGTGGTTTCGCCAATATCATCCGGCCGTTTCACGTCGCCGGTCTGATATTGCCAGGCAACCTGCAGCGTCCCGACATTCTCGGGCGTGATCTGCGCCAGCGGCGAGTAGCGCTGGCCATAGGGCGTGCGGCCATACTGATGCCATTCGCCCTCCGGCACATTGCCACCGAGATCGACCGCGGCCGTTGTGGTGCCGACTGGCAGTTCGCCAGCAAGATCAAGCGGGTCCTGTGTCATCGAATATCCGGCAACAACAATCGAGGCGAGAACAGCGAGACCGAGCGGTAGGGCGCTGGCCGGATAGGCCTCGCCTGTCGGGCTGGCAAAGCCGAGGCCACGGCGGATGCCCGGTAGTAACAGCCATAGGCCAAGCAGGATGATGACGCCGCCGCGCGGGCCGAGCTGCCACCAGTCGAAGCCGACCTCCCAGATCGCCCAGGCGAGCGTACCGATGATCAGCAGCGCATAGACGGTAAGTGCGGCACCCCGCCGTGCAAACAAAAGGAAAGCGGTGATGAGGAAGCCGAGACCGGCAATGGCATAATACCAGCTGCCGCCGAGCAGGATGAGCCAGAGCCCGCCGCCGCCGAGCCCAAGCCCGATCAGCGCGAAGACGATGGCCGTCAACAAAATCAACATGGATATCTCCCGTTATGGAAAGCCGCGCCGCGCGGCAAGTGCCGCTTGAGGCAGGCATTGGGTCCAACGCCTCTGGGAAAAGGCATTCCGGTCTCAAGGTTGGCCATCGCGCCGGAGGGAATTTGCGCGGTGATCCTCTGTCGGGTGCGCGGCGGAAAGAGTTTCAATTCGCGCGCGTATCCTGAACATAACGCGGTGCCCCTGCCTTTCAATGGCCACATTTCGGCACAGCCATCAAAATTCGACGTGGCGGCGGGCGGATGACTCACAGCATCCCGCGGGATTTCAAAAGGATTTCGGCACGGCCGGGAAATAGGCTAGGTCAACGGCAATGTTGATTCACAACGAGGGTCGAAATGAAGAAACTGCTGATGGTTCTCTTGGTTATGGTGGTGGCCGTGGTGGGGGTGATCGGCGGCCGCTGGCTGCTCTATGTTACCAACACAAACGACCCGCTGGACGAAGTTGGCATCGAGCTCAATAGCCGGATGCCGGAGCCGTTGCGCAAATGGGGCTGCGCCCAGCTGAAAGCCCATTTCGAAAATCGCCTGCCGCCGTATGGATGTGCAGCAACCGGTGGAACCGGCTGGGAATGAGACCTGCCGATTAAGAGTCAGTTGCTCACGTCCCGCAGAACGTCTTCAATACTTCTTCCTCCGGCGCCGGTGGCGCCGCATAGGCTGCAAACGCCGGCTGATCCTCATAGGGCCTGGCCAGAACGTCGTTCAATGCCTCGAACAGCGAGAAATCGCCGTCGTCTTCCGCCGCGCGGATCGCTTGTTCGATGCGGTGGTTGCGGGGAATGAAGGCTGGGTTGACGGCACGCATCGCCGCTGCCGTCTGCGCATCGGATAGCGGTTCGCGTCCCGTCCGTTCGCGCCAGGCAAGCAGCCAGGCGTCGATATCAGCGGGATTGGCGAAGAGGTCGCGCAGCGGTCCGTCATGGGCGCTGCTTTCGGCTGCATCGCATAGCTTGCGGAAGGTCAGCGTGAAATCGGCCTCGTTGCGGTGCATGGCGCTCAGCAGCCCCTGGACGAGATCGAGGTCGCCGTCTTCCTCCGTCTGTATGCCGATCTTCGCCTTCATGCCCGCAAGCCAGTGGGTCTGGAACCGCGCCCCATAGCCACCGATTGCATCATTGGCGAGATTGACGGCCTCGGACGCTTCGGGATCCAGCAGCGGTAAAAGCGTCTCGGCAAAGCGCGCCATGTTCCACTGGCCGATCGCGGGCTGGCTGGCATAGGCATAACGGCTGCCCCGGTCGATCGAGGAGAAAACCTTGGCCGGATCATAGGCATCGAGAAAGGCGCAGGGACCGAAATCGATTGTCTCGCCGGAAATCGCGCAATTGTCGGTGTTCATTACACCATGGATGAAGCCGACTGAGAGCCAGCCGGCAATCAGCGAGGCCTGCCGCTCGATCACGGCTTCCAGCAGCGCCAGATAGGGCCGGTCGTGGCCTTTGATCTCAGGATAGTGCCGGTCGATGACATAGTCCGCCAGCGCCTTCAGGCCTTCATTGTCACCGCGCGCGGCGAGAAACTGGAAGGTGCCGACGCGGATGTGGCTCGCCGCCACGCGGGTAAAGACCGCGCCCGGCAGAACCCGCTCACGGTAGACCGGCTCGCCGGTGACGACGGCTGCAAGTGCTCGCGTCGCCGGAATGCCGAGCGCAAACATCGCCTCGCTGACGATATATTCGCGCAGCACCGGCCCGAGCGCCGCCCGCCCGTCGCCGCGCCGCGAATAGGGCGTCTTGCCCGCACCCTTCAGCTGGATGTCGCGGCGTGTTCCATGCGTATCGATGACCTCGCCGAGCAGGATCGCCCGCCCGTCGCCGAGCAGCGGTACGAACTGGCCGAACTGGTGCCCGGCATAGGCCATGCCGAGCGGCTCGGCTCCCTGCGGAACCGTGTTGCCGGAAAAGATCGCCGCTCCGTCGCGCTCCAGCACATCGGCATCGAGACCAAGTTCCAGCGCCAGCGGCCGGTTGAACTTGATCAGCCACGGTTCGGTGACAGGTGTTGGCGCAGCTGCTGAATGGAAATGTGCCGGCAGCCGGGCATAGCTGTTGTCGAAGGCGATCGGTGCGGCGGCGGTGGTTCCGAGCGGTTTCGTCTGGCTATGGTCCATGATGTGCTGATCTCCATCGAAGGCAACGTACCCGCGCATGATATCGCATCCGCGTGCCGCGTGTGAGCCGGATATTGTGGCAGACGGCCTGCATTGCAAGCCCTGTTTGCAGGGCGGCTGGGGAGATGGCCAGCCGCCGGAGCTTCCGGTTCACGCCGTGGCGGTGATGCAAGCGTCGCAGATCGCCTGAACGTGCCGGTGATCGGTGCCACAGCAGCCGCCGAGAACCCGCACCTGCGGCAGGAAGCGCGTCAGATGGCGGTACCACTCGCCAAGGTCGGCGGGATCACCATCATCAAGCCTTTCGCTCTCGTCGAGCTGCTGATGGCTCATCGTCGATGCATTGGCGCGGATGCCGCCGATCCGCTTCAGCCACGCCGCGTTGCCCAGCAGCACCGTGTCGAAATGGCTCGGATGAGCGCAGTTGATCATGTAGTAATGCGGATAGGCGCCGGTTGCCGCATCCACGGTTTCGATGGCCTCCTGCAATGTCTTGCCGGTCACCAGCTTGCCGTCGGTTTCGACGGTGAAGGAAATGGCGCAGGGCATGTTCATCCGTTTGGCGGCGCGGCTAATGCCGATCGCCTCGCCAATACCAGTGAGCGTGAAGGCCGTCACCATATCGGCCTCCGTGCCGGCAAAGGTTTCGATCTGCGCGGCGTGATAGGCCTCTGCCTCATCGGCATCCATGTTGCCGGCCTTGTAGCCATCGCCCCGCGGGCCGAGCGTGCCACTGATGACGATCGGCATGCCGGGCCGCTCATATGCGGTACGAAGGTCACTCAGCAGGTCGATTGCGTCCCGGTTAACCGCCTTCAGCGCCTCTGCGTCATGACCGGTCTTTTCGCCCCAGTCGGCATTGGCGCGCCAGGTCGCGGTGTCGAGCACGAAGCCGGTGCGGCTGCGGGCGGCGATATCGAGATAGCGGGTATAATAGTCCTTCAGCTGCCGGCGCCCCGTGGGCTCGGCCAAAAGCACGAAGGAGGCGAAATGCGGCAGCTCAATGCCTTCATGAAAGATCAGCGTCGTTTCCATGCCGCCGTCGGTCAGGAATGCACCGCCCTTCAATTGCGGCAGATCGTTTCGGTACCGGCTCATGTCGTTCACCCCCTCTGTCCTGTGAGACATGCTGGAGCGGGTGAGTGTAATATATTTTATTAGTTTCTAAAATAATGGACGTGCGGCCGATACCAAAGATGTTCAAGCAAGCTTCGCATCGTCTTGAACAGACTCTCGTTTTGGAAAGGCTACCCGATCCAGCCGGTGTCCAATCTCCGCCGCAAGCTCTGCCAGCTTTCGCATCGTGTTGAGATTGCGCGATGTCGCCTGTGTCAGTGCGGGGAGCTTGTGCCGCGCGCCGCATCTGCCAATCAGGTGCGACGCGGCAGCGCGCGTTGCGACGATCAGATCGTCGCGTTGGATGCAGCTTCCGCCTGCGCCGTACCGCCGTCCTGCGGAATCTCCAGCTGGCGCTTGATCGCTTCCTTGATTTCCGCCTCGATAGCGGCGCGGGCATCCGCGTCCATGGCGGCAAGGTCTTCCTCCGTCAAATCCTTGTCGGCGAGAATCTGCGCCCGGATCTTTTCGGCCAGCGACATTTTCGACCAGTCCATGAATTCGTCAGCCGGGCTGTCTTTCGGCGCTGCGGTCACCGGGCCGGTTTCGCCTTCCAGCTTGTCGGCCATCGACAGCCAGAGCGCGGAAGACAAAGATGCGGAGGAACCGGATGAACCGATCGAAACGGTCGGCGCCTGTGTGCGCTCATTGCCGCCGCCGCCATCGATGTTGAGCGCTAGGCCAGAGGACGCCGCGCCCTGGTTGCCGTTTTGCGGGCGGTAATAATTGCTGATGCTGTCGCCGATCTTCATGGCCAATCTCCCTGCAAGGTTGCAGGGAGATTTATCCTTCGGGGCATGTGCCGGGCTTGCCAAAGCCGCGGCGGGATGGGTTACATCTTCCCCGCCACCTTGATCGCGAACGCATATTCGAACGCGATTTCCTCCAGCCGCTGGAAGCGGCCCGACGCGCCGCCGTGGCCGGCATCCATGTTGGTCTTCATCAGGATCGGCTCGGAGCCGGTGGTTTTTTCGCGCAGCTTGGCCACCCATTTGGCCGGCTCCCAATAGGTGACGCGCGGGTCGGTGAGGCCGCCCAGCGCCAGGATCGCCGGATAGGGCTTTTCCGAGACGTTGTCGTAAGGGGAGTAGGCGGCCATGCGCTCATAGGCTTCCTTGGACTCGATCGGGTTGCCCCATTCCGGCCATTCGGGCGGCGTCAAGGGCAGCGTGTCGTCGAGCATGGTGTTGAGAACATCGACGAACGGCACGGCGGCGATCACGCCCTTGAATTTTTCGGGCGCCATGTTGGCAATCGCCCCCATCAGCATGCCGCCGGCCGAGCCGCCTTCGGCGACGATGTTGGCGTAGGAGGTGAACTTCTGTTGATTCAGATAGTCGGCCGCCGCGATGAAGTCCTTGAACGTATTGGTCTTCTTCTCCATCCTGCCGTCTTCGTACCATTGAAAACCCTTGTCCTTGCCGCCGCGGATATGGGCGATGGCATAGACGAAGCCCCGGTCCACCAGGGACAGGCAATTGGTGTTGAACGAGGCCGGAATGGCAATGCCATAGGCGCCGTAGCCATAGAGCAGGCAAGGCGCGGAACCGTCGAGCGGCGTATCCTTGCGGTAGAGCAGGGTGACCGGCACCTCGGCGCCATCCCAGGCCGGCGCCATGACGCGGCGGGTGACGTAATCGTCGGGATTGTGGCCCGAAGGTACTTCCTGCGTTTTCAGGAGCGTGCGCTCGCGTGTCACCATGTTGTAGTCGTAGAGCTGGCTCGGCGTCGTCATCGAGGAATAGGAAAAGCGGATGACGTCGGTGTCGTATTCGGCGGCACCCTGCAGACCCAGCGAAAAAGCTTCCTCGGCAAAGGCGATCGCATGTTCCTCACCGGTGCGGCGGTCGCGGATCTTGATCTGCGGCAGGCCGGCCTCGCGCTCCAGCCAGACGAGGTGGCGGGCATAGGCGCCATGCGAGATAATCAGCCGGCCGGCGGTGTGCGGCACCACGTCGGTCCAGTTCTCTCGATTCGGATTGTCAACCGGCGCCTGCATGATCTTGAAATCCTTGGCACCATCGGCATTGGTCAGGATGTAGAAGACATCGCCGCCCTCCGAGAGCGAATATTCGAGGCCGGTTTCGCGCGCAGCCACCAGCTTTGGTTTGCCGGTAAGATCGGAGGTCCGAAGCAGCCAGTATTCGCTGGTCTCGTGGTCGTGGATGTCGATGTAGATGAAGTCATCGAGCATCGAGCCGCCGACGCCCATGAAGAAGCCCGGATCCTCTTCCTCGTAGACCAGCCGGTCGTCGCTCTGCGGCGTGCCGATGATATGGTGGAAGATCTTCGACGGACGATGGTTGTCGTCAAGCACGGTGTAGAAGAAGCTCTTGCCATCCGGCGCCCAGGCGCCGCCGCCGCCGGTGTTTTCGATGACATCGGCAAGGTCTTCGCCGGTCGAAAGGTCACGGACGCGCAGCGTATAATATTCCGAGCCCTTGTCGTCATAGCTCCATAGGCCGCGGCTGTGATCGGTCGAGTGATCGACGCCGCCCAGCCGGAAATAGGCCTTGCCCTCGGCTTCCTTGTCGCCGTCGAGAAGCACGCTGCGTTCGCCGCCATCGCGCGGCGTGCGGAAGAACGACGGCTGCTCGCCGCCCGTCACATAGAAGGTACCGTAGGCAAACGGCCCATCTTTCATCGGAACCGAGCTGTCATCTTCCTTGATGCGGCCCTTCATCTCGGCAAACAGCGTCTTCTGCAGGGCTTCGGTATCGGCCATCGCCGCCTTCATATAGGTATTCTCGGCCTCCAGGTGCTGGCGGATTTCCGGGTCGAGGATCGACGGGTCCTTGAACATCGCCTGCCAGTTATCGGCGCGCAGCCACGCATAGTCGTCCGTCCGTGTGATGCCATGGCGGGTATCCGTGACAGGCTTTTTCGGCGCGGCGGGAGCAGGTGGCAGGTTCTTGAAGATGGACAAGCAAATCTCCGGGGGTGCGAGGGGTCTATGTCCGAGATAGAGGCCGGATGGGCAAGGTTCAAGCTGAAAGTCGCCCGGGGTAATCCAGTGGAAAGCAACTTCAGGTGGCGGACCCCCCCTCCCGGCGCGATTGTTGGCATTTTCGAGTGTCCTTGGACGTCTTGATTGCCAGCCTTAACTTACTGTTAGCGCAATTACCTCAGATTGCGCTACGGCGTGATGTGATTGCGCCCCGGCGCGATGTTCTTGCTGCGCTTTGCCAGAGGCATCATGCCTCGTTCCCGTCATTTTTCGATCAGCGCGCGGTCAGTTGCCCAGCCGGAGTTCCGACATGAGTTTTCGCAATCTCTCCATTCTCCAGAAGATCAGCCTTGTGGTTTTCGTCATGGGCCTGTCCTGTCTGGTCATCGCGTCGGTTGGCGCTCGTGGTATTTCGGCTTTGGAAACCGCCATCGTCTCGGTCGGCGCCAAGGAGGAGGTCGCCCGCGAAGCCATGGATCTGCGCGTCGATATCATCGCCATCAGCCGCATGACCTACCAGCTGGCAGCGCAACCGGAAAAGGCAGCGGACTACCGCGCCGAGACCGACAAGCGCGCCAAGGAAATGCTGGAACGGCTGCCGAAGATCGCGGCCGCCGCAGACGAAACCGAGCTGAAACAGCTGCAGGCCATCCGGGCCACGCTTGAAGCCTATTTCGGCGAAATCCACGCCATGGTCGGTATTGCCGAAGCCAGCCCGCAGGATGCCGCCGCCATCAAGACCGGTCTCGACAAGGCGCTCGATGCGCAGAAGATCGTCACCAGCACCGTCAAGGTCTACAGCACCTATTCGGGCGAGGCACTGGCTGCAGCCCGTGCCGAGGCCTTGCAGTCCTCGTCGGTCGCACTCGCCATTGCCGTCTTCGCGGCTGCCGGCTGTATCGTCGTCGGCGCCGTCGTCAGCCTGCTGGTTGCCCGTCGCGGTATTTCCGCGCCGGTTCGCGATCTGACGGCCGCAATGAGCCGTCTTGCTGAAGGCAATCTCGACAGCACTGGCACAGACGCCACCCGCAAGGACGAGATCGGCGAAATGGCCCGTGCCGTTGAAGTGTTCCGCCGCAATGCGCTGGTGATGCGCGACATGAAAGCCCAGGAAGCGGCCTTGCATGCGCTCAGCAGCGATCTCCAGTCGAGCATCAGCGCGGTCGTTGCCGCAGCCGTTGCCGGTGATTTCACCGGCCGTATCGGCAAGGATTACCAGAACGACGACCTCAACCGCTTTGCAGGCAGCGTCAACGAACTGGTCGGCAGCGTCGATCTTGCCGTCACCGAAGTGCGCCGCGTCATCGCAGCGCTTGCCGATGCCGATCTGTCGGAAAGCATGGAAGGCCATTTCAACGGCGCCTTCGCCGAACTGCAGCAGAACGTCAACGCCACAATGGTGACGCTGCGCTCGACCATGAACAATGTGCGCGGCGCGGCCGGCACGATCAAGGACAGCTCGGCCGAACTGAGTTCGGCCGCCAACGACCTGTCGAAGCGCACGGAGCAGCAGGCGGCAGCGCTTGAGGAAACCGCCGCCGCCCTCGACGAAATCACCGCGACCGTCCGCACTTCGTCGGCCCGCGCCAACGAGGCCCGCGACATGGTTCGCGAGACCAAGGAAAGCGCCGGAAAGTCCGGCGAGATCGTCCGCAACGCCGTCACTGCGATGAGCCGGATCGAAGGTTCGTCCAGCCGCATCAGCCAGATCATCGGCGTCATCGACGAGATCGCCTTCCAGACCAATCTCCTGGCGCTGAACGCCGGCGTCGAAGCGGCACGCGCAGGGGAGGCGGGACGCGGTTTTGCCGTCGTTGCCCAGGAAGTTCGTGAACTGGCACAGCGCTCCGCCAATGCCGCCAAGGAGATCAAGGCGCTGATCAGCGCGTCTACCTCCGAAGTCGAGGGCGGTGTCTCGCTGGTACGGGCGACCGGCGATGCGCTGGTCGAGATTGAAAAACTGGTGCTGCGCGTCAACGATCACGTCGAGAGCATCGCCACGGCGGCGCGCGAACAGTCGACGGCGCTGGCCGAGATCAACACGTCGGTAAACCACATGGACCAGATGACCCAGAAGAATGCTGCCATGGTTGAAGAAACCACGGCCGCCAGCGAGACGCTCGCCGACGAAAGCCGCCAGCTGCAGAGCCTGCTTGCGCGCTTCAAGCTGGAAGAAACCAGCCGTTCGCAGCCGATGCAGCAGCGCACCCGCTACGCGGCCTGATATCAGGTCCACATGGATGATGAAAAAGGGGGAGGGCAGCGATGTCCTCCTCCTCTTTATTTTAGATATTACTTAAAAATAGACGGAACTGCCTTCACGCCGTAGAATGCAACCTTGCAATAGGTGCAGGGCTCGGGGCGGGAGCGCGTCAATGCCTATTTTCATGGACCGGCATGAACTGACGGGAACCACGGCGGCAGACGTTGCCGAGGCGCATCGCAGGGACCTCGACATTCAGGATCAGTACGGCGTCAAATTCCTCACCTACTGGTTCGACCAGCGGCGCGGGACGGCATTTTGCCTGATGGACGCACCGGACGCCGAAACGGCGCAATGTGTGCACCGCGAGGCGCACGGGCTGGTTTCCGGCGAGGTTGTCGAAGTCGCGCTGTCGGCGGTCGAGGCATTTCTTGGCCGGATACACGACCCCGAACCGCTGCCGGGCCAATCCTCGGCCAAAATGGATTCCGGCCACCGGGCGATCCTGTTCACCGATATCGTCGGCTCCACCGCGATGACGTCGCGGCTTGGCGATCGCATGGCGGCCGAACTGGTGAGGGCGCATGACGCTGTGGTGCGCCGGTGCCTCGAGCATTTTTCCGGCCGCGAAGTGAAGCACACCGGCGACGGCGTCATGGCGACATTTGCCTCGATAACCGCAGCCGTCGATTGCGCCAGGGCAATCCAGCAGGAGTTTGCACGCTACAATCTCGGCAATGCCGAGCCGCTTCATATCCGTATCGGGCTGGATTGCGGCGAACCCGTCGAAGACAGCAACGATCTGTTCGGGTCCACCGTGCAGCTGGCAGCCCGCCTTTGCGATGCCGCCAATGGCGATCAGATCCTCGTGTCGGAAAACATCTTCCGGGAATACGGTGCCGCCGATCTGTTCACGGCGGCAAAGCGCCGCCGGCTGAAGGGGTTTTCAAAACCCATCCTGGCGTTTCGATGCGAATGGGTGGGCGCCGGCGCATAGTGCCGCGGGCGAGTTTATGCTCGGGCGGCGCTTTCGTGGCAAACCGTCAACGGCGTGCGACGGTCAGAAACTGCCAGATTTCCCTGCAATCGGCCACCACGGTCCAGTTTTCCGTGTAGTTCCTGTCGAGTTGCAGGCGGCGAAAATAATGGCCGTCCATGCCGCTGCTCAGGCGGTAGCCGATCAGGCCCGGGCGCGATTTGATATAGTAGGACGTGTTCGACCCGTATCGCTCGATCTCCCGCATCGTCAAGGACGAGGGGCCGACAATGCTCATGTCGCCACGCAGCACGTTGAAGAGCTGCGGCAGCCCATCCAGGCCCAGTTGCTGAAGGACGGCGCCAAGCGGTGGAAGCGACACGTCGGGTTGATGTTTGCGTGTCCACAGCGTTTCCGCCGTTACCGCCAGATTCTGGGTTGCCAGATGCTGGGCGAAGTCCGCCCCGCCTGACGGCGACGAGGTGCGAAACTTCAGGCGATCGAGGGATACGCCATCATAGCCGATCTCGGCATGGCCGCAAATGACCGATCCTGTCGTCGACAGTTTCACCAGTGCGGCGATCATCAGGATAAGCGGCAGGAAGATCAGGATGATCGAAATGGAAATGAATATATCGATGAAACGCTTCGTGAATCCTCCAGTGGGCCTGTACTGGAGGTTGACGATATGCAGGAGGGAAGACTTACCGTTTCTTGCTGCCGACGATACCATGTTGCGCTCGAAATATTTTGGATTGTCACAAGACCTGCTTTGCAGTCCAGGCCGGAAAGCCTGGAACGTCAGCGCGGCGCCACTGCAGTCAAGGTAACTATGCGGCCAGGTCCGCATTAGGGACGTTTTTTACCGCAGTCACATCCGTCATCACTTTGCGGTTCATGATGAAGAACACGAAGTTGGCAGGGCTGCGCAGCAGAAATGCCGGATGCTGCGATACCAGCTTGGTGAAGACCTTGGGGTCCGGCAGAAACCTCTTCGCCGCCCCGCGCAGCAACGCATAGACATAGGCGCCCTCGTAAAGCCTCTGCCTGAAGGCGATCGTCTCGGCATCCATGGAATAGATGCGGGCATTGTTGCGCATGTAATTGTACTGAATGGCAAGGCAGCCCTGGATGCTGATCGACTTCGGGCTCTCCCAGGAGACGTTCGACCAGTAGAGGTTCAGGCCTTCGCCGCAGCTGACATTGACGCGCATATCCACCGCGGTTGCATTGTCGATCGACAGCTCGATCCAGAAGATGTGATCCTCGCCGGCGCTTCTCAGCGACGTATTGAAGCGAAGATTCGGGTTTTTGCGGAAATTGTAGAGGACCGTCGATGTCTGCGGCGGGCACTCGCGTATCATCGTGCGGGTGAGTTCTCCGGCCGTAAAAACCTTGACCATCTGGGAATGCCCGGCGCTGCGGTTTTGGCTGAGCGCCTGCCAGGTTTCGGGCAGGCAGCGGAAATAATCGCCGTAGTGCTTGCTCCTCACATGATTGCAGAAGAAGAAATCGCTTTTCCGCAGCGCCGACATGGCCCTTTGGATGTGCAGCGGTGTCCATATGTCGTCGGAGTCCAGAAACGAGACAAAATCGATCTCTTCGCCAGCGAGACTGTCCAGACCGGTGTTGCGGGCACCGGCAGGCCCGGAATTGGCCTGGGTGATGACGTTGAGCGCATGGCTGGGCTTGAACGAGAACCCTTCGAGTTCCTTGCTGGCAGGGTGCGGCGAGGCGTCATCGACGATAACGACTTTCAGCTTAACCCCGGCCGGTAGCTGTTGCAGTGCAACAGATTCAAGCGCCCGGCGCAAAATTCCGTCTTCTGCCTGATAGAACGGTATTATGACAGCGATATTGGTCGTCATCTCAAGCCCCACACTATAGTTACGGTTAGACTTTCTACCGGGAGTTGTTTTGTGCTTTATGAATTTTTATTTGTGTAAAGAGTTGGAATAAACAAAAATACTGTGCAGTTCGCCTAAAATTCGAGCAGGAAAAGCGGCGAATTTGTGACGAAATGATGAAATTTTGTCTTGGTAATCAAATTGTAACGCAGTTTTAATCTTACTATTCTGTGCGTACACCAGTTATTATGGATGATCAATAGTAGTTGACGCGAATGTACCCGCAGCGCTTTGACCTTTATTGGGGTGGAATCGGCGCAAGCGCTGAGGCGGGGAGCCTCGGATCAGGCCAGGTCATTGATGTTGCATTGCAATATCGGGCGAGTTGTGCTGCCCGATGGAATATCCCGCGTCGTCCCTTAAATCGGATTTGTTGCGCCGGCTGACCGGTGTTTCTCCATGTCTGAAAATGTGCGGCTGCCCACCCTCGACACCGCCAAATGCCATGGGCCGCATTTTCCATCTGGACAACGGGATTGTAACTTTATAACAGATAACCGTTACGTTATTACATAATTATTTTAGGAGAAACCATGCCGATCCATCCAGGCAAACCAATGCAGGCCGCTGCCATTCTGGCGCTGACGGCGCTGTCTCCCCTTCCGGCTTTCGCCGACGATCATCAAGAAACATGGCGGCTGTTCGTCGCCGATCACACCCAGCCGGTGGTGCGGGCGCTCGATGTGACCAGTGGCAAGGAGCTGGGCCGGTTCGATCTTGGCGGTTACGCCGCACTGTCCTTGAGCGACAGCGGCAAGACAGTTTTTGCGGTGCAGGGCGACAAGGACACGGTGCAGGTCATCGCATCCGGCATTGCGCTGTCCGATCATGGCGAGCATCGGGATATCGAGATTTCCGATCCGAAACTGCTGCCCGGCGGCATCACCGGCAAGAAGCCGGGCCATGTGGTCACCCATGGCGACGATGTGGCGGTCTTTTACGATCGCGGCGGCAAGGTCGATCTGTTTCAGGAAAGCGCGCTGCTCGAAGGCAAGGGGATTGCCGCAAGTGTCGATACCACTGCCGCGCATCACGGTGTCGCCGTGCCGATGGGCAAGCATATCCTCGTTTCCGTGCCCAATATGACGACGGAAGTGAAGCCTGACGAGCTTCCGCCACGGCTTGGCCTGCGCATCGTCGACCGGGAAGGCAAGCAGGTCGGTGATGTCGCCACATGCACGGGCCTGCATGGCGAAGCGTCGTCGGCGCGGCTGGTCGCCTTCGGTTGCGCGGAAGGGGTGCTGGTTGCCCGGCCGAGCGGGCTCGACGGCCCGAAGCTGGAAATGGTCGCCTATGGCAGCGATCTGCCGGAGGGCAAGGTATCGACCCTGCTCGGCGGCCGGTCGATGCAGTTCTTTCTCGGCAATTACGGTGAAGACAAGGTTGTGCTGATCGATCCGGACGCCGCGTCACCCTATCGCTTGGTCGAACTTCCCACCCGCCGTGTCGATTTCATCCTCGATCCGGCCAATGTTCGCAACGCCTATATCCTGACGGAAGATGGCAAGCTGCATGTGCTGGATGTCGTCAGCGGCGAGATCGTCCGGTCCGCTGGCGTCACCGAGCCCTATAGCAAGGATGGCCATTGGCGCGATCCGCGTCCGCGGCTTGCGGTTGCCGGCGACAGCATCGCCATCACCGACCCGCGCCACAGCCTGGTGCGGATGATCAACAACGAAACGTTGAAGCAAACCGCGACCATTTCCGTCGAAGGCATGCCCTTCGCGATCGTCGCGGCCGGTGGCTCCGGTGCGACGCACTGATTGGTGCCAGAGGATTGAAAGCGCGCGTGTCGAAAACGCCGTGGGCTTGAAATGAAAATGGCCCGCACCCCATGCAGGTGCGGGCCATCGTTACTATTATCCTCGCTGATTATTTGCAGCGGCTGGCAAAGTTTGACTGGCCAAGGACGCTGCCGTTGAGCGCCAGAACCTTGCCGGGCGCCTGCGTCAGTGACGCGCCGCTCCACCCGGTATCGACCTTGCAATCGCTTGGGGTGTTGCTGACCGTGACATTGCCGGCCAGGTCCTCCGACGGGCCGCTGAAATACAGCCCGGCGGTGCCTGCCCTGTCGATCGTAACATTGTCAAAAGTCACGTTACCGACCGGCCCAGACCAATCACTCCCGTAAAGATACGCGCCGTAAGTTCCGGCATTGGTGATTTTCACGTTCTTGAGATTGATGCCGGAAACCGGATTGAAGAAGATACCGGCATTGCGGGTGCCATCGATGGTCAGGCCGTTGACATTGATGTTGGTGGTGACGGCATCCTCCGGCATGTTGCTGGATGTGACCAGCATCAGGCCGTTGATCCCGCCCTTCAACGCCATGTCGGTGATTGTCACGTCACGCGTACCTTGCAGCACGACGAGATCCATGTCGCGGTCTTGCCGCGAATTGTCGATGGTTACCTTGTTAAGGTTCACGTTGTTTGCTCCGACAAACAACAGTCCTTCGCGGCGGGAACGCGAGATCGTCACGTTGTCCATTGTGATGTTGCTGGCGGCTTCGGTAATCGTCGGCACCCAATCGATTTCCTGGATCGCGCTACCGGCGAACAGACCGTAGGTCACATTGTCGATTGTGGTATCGCGCACCGTCAGATTCTTGGTTCCATGTGCACTGATGGCAGCGTAAGGCGCGACGTTCGGTTTAAACACCGAGAATTCGCACTTCGTGCTGTTTTCGCAGATGTACAGATCGTGGATGCTCGAATTCTGGATGACGGCGCCATTGACGCCACTGAACCGGATGCCGTCATGGCTGGTTCCGGATATGTCGACGCGGTCGATCATCAGGTTGGATGCGCCGGTACTGCCGATGCCGGCCAGGCCGCCCTTGATGAGCAAGGTCGAGATGGCGCTGTTTGAGGCCATGGTGACAACGTCCTGAGCTGGATTGTAGCCGGTCAATGTCGTGGCCGTACCCTGGTTCTGGAGCCAGCCTTCGCCACCGCTGGAGGCACCGCGCAGGCCGAGCACGCCGCCGCCGCCGAGCAGCACCTGGCCGTTGTTCAGTGTCAGCGACTGGTTGAGCCCGATAGTGCCATTGGCAAGGATCAGGGCGTTGTCGCCGGCGGCATCAATGGCGGCATTGATTGCGGCTGCATCGCCATTGGCAGCCGAGATGTCGATGACATTACCGGCCGTCTGGCCGTTCAGGGTAATGACGGCCTTCTCGAGATCGCCGGTGGCACCCCGATGGGTCTCGATGGTGCGATTGCGCTCGACGCGCTGCGTCAGCGGGTCGAACGGATCGGCCGGACCGGTGGACGAGGAGGCACCGAGCGGCACGCGCAGCCGCGCCATCGCCGCACCCTTGAAGTGGTCTTCGTTGTCGTAGGAACCCGAAGCGCCGATCGTCACCGTCGATCCGCCGGGAAGGCCGGGCAGGTCGGCAAAGGACAGTTCGGCACGCAGTTTTGCACCCAGCTTGTCGTCGAGATTGTCGCCGCCATAGAAATAGCTGCCGGCAAACACCTTCAACTGCATCTTGTCGCTGGCGCTCGACAGCGGCACGCGAACACCGGCCTCGACATCGCCGCCGCGGCGGGCACGTTCCATGCCCTCGCGGAACATCAGCTTACCGCCGCTGACTTCGCCGCGGCCCATGCCGGCGAGCGTATGATCGTCGCCGAGCGGCAGGTAGATGTTGGCGCGCGTTTCAAACACAGGTCCGAGCGCTTCCACGCCGAAGGACAGCTGGTTGAAGGAATTGTCATAGGCGCTGTTCAGGTAGTCGTAATAGCCGTAGACGCCGACCACCCAGTCGTCGCTGGCACGCATGCGATAGCCGGCACCGATCGACCCGCGCTGCACACCGCCCTCGATGAAAGCGCCTTGCGTATCGATGAACAGCGCATTGCCCGAATCAAGCAGGATCGGCAGGAAGAAACCGCCCCCGGCGCTCGATTGGCCGCTGCGCCAGGTGCCATCGATTTCCACCGTAGGGCGCCAATCGGCTGCATGCAAAGGCAACGGCGCAGCGCTCGCTGTGGCGAGTGCGTATACAAGAATTCTCTTATTTTTCAAAATACTAACCCCTAGACTTACGTCCGCCTGAACGGATATCGGGGCGAGTTAGAATACTTGAGTATAATAGTCAATTTTAAGAGCTGCGTTGGTACAATCCGTCGCAGGCACCCTGTTGAAAACTCTTTTTGCAGGGTGCCGGCGGCGGCGTCAGCCGGCCAGTTTCAGGCCGATGCCCCAGGGATCGATCAGCGAGACGGTATCACCGTTTCGCGTTACCGGGATTTCCAGTTCGTCGAGCTTGGCAATAGCGTTCTGCAGCTTGGCCGGATCGTTGAAATGCACGGTGTAGTCGGACAGGCCGGTCATGTTGGCCTGGCGCTTTGGTGCGCCGCGCGAGTTCCAGATATTGGCGCCGACATGGTGATGATATTTGCCCGAGGCAAAGAAGCTGGCGCCGGGATAGCTGGCCATCAGGTCAAGGCCGAGCACATCGCCGAAGAACGCGTTGGCCTGCGGAATATCCGAAACCTGTAGATGGATATGGCCGATAGCGGTTCCATCCGCCATGCCGTCCCATTTGTCCTTCGGGACTTCGTCGTAGAGCGCTTGCAGGTCGAGCGGCAGCGTCGCCATCTTCACCATGCCGTCCTGCAGATAATTCCATTCGCCGCGCGGCCGGTCGCGGTAGACCTCGATGCCGTTGCCTTCCGGATCACCGAGATAGATGGCTTCCGAAACCAGATGGTCGGAGGCGCCCTGAAGCGGCACGTTGTTATGGGCGATATGGGCGAGCCAGCGGCCAAGCTCGGTGCGATCCGGCATCAGGAAGGCAGTGTGGAACAGGCCCGGCGCATTGTGCGGCGCGACGGCCGCGTTGCCTTGCGTCGTCAGGGTCAGAAGCGGACGGCCGGCAACGCCGAGCGTCTCGCCGCTCGCGGTCTTCTCGATCGGCTTCAAGCCCATGATGGCTTGGTACCAGGACGACACCATCGGCAGGTCGCGTACGACCAGATGCGAATGATCGACATAGGCAGGCATGCGGACGGCGTGGTCTTCGGCTTGAACGGTCATAGGCGTGCTTCCTGCCTTGGCTGCGGTGACGGCGGTACTTGTGACCAATGCGGTGGCCGAAAACTTCATGAAGGTGCGTCGGTTGAAGCTGGTCATTGGTCTGTCCCCGTCCATTGTCATGCAAAGCTATATGACGCGCGCGCGGCGTTGACGGAAGATACTGACTTGACGATGTACTGTTCTCAACCTGTTGACAATTGCCTGCGACGGTATGGCGGGTTGTGACTTTTGCCGCCGCACACCTATATTGAATCTATCCGCGTAATGCGGCGAGGATGACGGCCTTGCAAAGCCTGTCATCATGCGCTGCGGCCGGCGCGGCGAACCCGAGGAGACCGTCATGTATTCGAGAATTATCGTTCCGATTGCCATGGACCAGCTGGAGCACGGCGAGAAGGTCCTGGAGCGCGCCCAGTCGCTGCTCGACGAGGGCGGCGAGATCATCCTGCTCAACGTCGTCGAGGATCTGAACGCCTATGCCCAGGGCTACATGATCGTCGATTTCCCGCTGGAACTGATCGAGGCGTCACGCGACCATGCCAAGAAGACGCTGAACGACCTCATGGTAAAACATGGGGTTACGAACGGCCGTGTGGAAATCCGCATCGGCGGTGCCGCCGGCGTCATCAACAATTTCGCCGAAGAGGCGGAGGGCGATCTGGTGATCATCGCCTCGCACCGGCCGGGTCTGATCGATTATTTCATCGGCTCGACTGCCAGCCGCGTTGCCAGCCATTGCCGCTGCGCGGTGCTGATCGACCGGTAGGCGTCTGCGCTCAGATTGGTCTTGCAGTAAGCGGCGGCAGTCTTGCCCGACTGCCGCCGTGTGCAACTGTCTAGCGGTTGATCCGCGCCTGATGTTCGGCCGAGTAGCGCGCGCCCTGAATGTCGATCTTCGACACCGCTTGCTCGATCGCTGTGAGATCACCGTCCGAGAGGGTGACGGCGGCGGCACCGATGTTCTCCTCCAGGCGGTTCAACTTGGTTGTGCCGGGGATCGGCACGATCCAGGGTTTTTGCGCCAGAAGCCAGGCGAGCGCGATCTGCGCCGGGGTTACCTTCTTATTGGCTGCGATCGTACCCAGCAGGTCGACAAGCGCCTGATTGGCCGCGCGGGCATCCGTGGAGAACCGCGGTACGCTGTTGCGGAAGTCCTTGGCATCAAAGGTGGTCTGCGCGTTGATCGCTCCGGTGAGAAAGCCCTTGCCGAGCGGGCTGAAAGGCACGAAGCCGATGCCCAGCTCCTCCAGCACCGGCAGGATGTCGCCCTCGGGCTCGCGCCACCACAGCGAATATTCGCTCTGGAGGGCCGTAACCGGCTGGACGGCATGAGCGCGGCGGATGGTCTGGGTACCCGCCTCGGACAGGCCAAAATGCTTGACCTTGCCCTCTGTGATCAGGTCCTTGACCGTCCCGGCCACATCCTCGATCGGCACGGCCGGATCGACGCGATGCTGGTAGAACAGGTCGATCACGTCGGTTTTCAGCCGTTTCAGCGCGGCCTCGGCGACAGCGCGGATATGCTGCGGCCGGCTGTTCATCCCGCTCTGGCCACCCTCGCCATTGAAATCGAAACCGAATTTCGTAGCGATGACGACCTTGTCGCGGATCGGCGCCAGCGCCTCGCCGAGCAGTTCCTCGTTGGTGTAGGGGCCGTAAGCTTCGGCACTGTCGAAGAAGGTGACGCCGCGCTCGTAGGCGGTGCGGATCAGCGTGATGGCCTGCTGCCTTTCGGTGGCCGGGCCGTAGCCGAAGCTCAGGCCCATGCAGCCAAGTCCAATGGCCGAGACTTCAAGACCGCTGTTTCCCAGTGTGCGTTTCTGCATTGTGATAGCTCCTGATTATGCCTGATATTGCTCTTCGGTGACGTGTTCCATCCAGTCGACGACCTTGCCATCCAGCGCTTCGGCAATGGCGACATGGGTCATGGCTGTGGTTGGCGATGCGCCGTGCCAGTGTTTTTCGCCCGGCTCGAACCAGACGGTATCGCCCGGCCGGATCTCCTCGATCGGGCCGCCAAGCCGCTGCACCCGCCCAAACCCGGAGACGACAATGAGCGTCTGGCCGAGCGGATGGGTGTGCCATGCGGTGCGTGCACCCGGCTCGAACGTCACGGTCGCGCCGCTGACGCGGGCAGGGGCCGTTCCCTGAAACGGTGCATCGATGCGGACTGTTCCGGTGAAATAGTCTGCGGGGCCCTTGGCGGATGGGGCAGAGCCATTGCGCTTGATGTTCATCAGATGTCCTTTCCAAACAGGCTGGCCGGTCATGGCCGATGATGATGCAAGTGATGGTCCTGTATTTAGCGCGTGCGATTACCCACGATTAGGTGCTAGAACGCGCTAAGCCTCATGAGGAGAATTCATGAATGCCGCGTCAGCCGATCAACGATCTCGTAGCCTTCATCGCGGTAGCCCGCGAACAGAGCTTTACAAAGGCGGCAGCGAGGCTGGGTGTGTCACAATCGGCGCTCAGCCACACGATTACCGGGCTGGAAAAGCGGCTGGGCCTGCGCCTGCTCAACCGTAATACCCGCAGCGTTTCGCCGACGCCGGCCGGAGCCCGGCTGCTCGATACCGCCGGCCCGCGCATGGACGAGATCGAAAGCGAGCTGGCGGCGCTCAGCGAATTGCGCGACAAGCCGGCCGGCACCATCCGCATCACCGCAGGCGAGCATGCGGCCGAAGCGGTGCTGTGGCCAGCGCTTGCAAGACTGCTGCCGGATTACCCCGATATCAATGCCGAGGTCATCGTCGACTATGGCCTGACCGATATCGTTGCCGAGCGTTATGATGCCGGTGTCAGGCTCGGCGAGCAGGTGGCAAAGGACATGATCGCGGTCAGGATCGCGCCCGACATGCGCATGGCGGCCGTCGGCTCCCCCGCCTATTTCGCGACCCGGCAAAAGCCGCAGACGCCGCACGACCTGACCGGCCATCCCTGCATCAACATGCGGCTGCCGACCTATGGCGGCATCTATGTCTGGGAGTTCGAAAAGGATGGGCACGAGTTGCGGGTGCGGGTCGAGGGGCGGCTCGTCTTCAACAATATCGCGTTGCGGGTCAATGCGGCGCTCGAAGGACTGGGGCTGGCCTACCTGCCGGAAGACGTCGTCCGGCCGCATATTGCCGATGGCCGCCTGATCCGCGTTCTCGACGACTGGTGCCCGCCGTTTTCCGGCTATCACCTCTATTATCCCAGCCGCAAACAGCCGTCCGCTGCCTTCACTCTGCTGGTGAATGCGCTGCGCTATCGCAGCTGAAAAACGCTTATTGGCGCCCGAAAATTCCGTCGATCGCCGCCTGCGTCTGCGGCCCGAAGCCGCCATCGACCGGTCCGGAATAGAGCTTTTGGCCGGCAAGCCGTTGCTGCAGCGCCTTGCGGAAGGAAAGCGACCAGGTATCGGCGTTGTCGCGCATCTGGTCCCGGCTGAAAGTGACCCCGGCCCTCAGCGCCTTTTCCATCCATTCGGCGGCAAGCGCCGGATCGGCGTTTACGGAAAGACCCTTGTCATAGAAGTTGGCGATATTGTTGAAGGCGATGGAATCGCCAGCCTCTGCGGCCCGGCGATAGAAACTCATGGCTTCTGCGAGGTTTTTCGTCTCGCCTTCGCCGGTCTCGTAGGCATAGCCAATATTGGTCAGTGCGGTGGCGTTGCCGCCGTCAGCGGCCTTATGGTAGAGGCGCATCCCTTCGGCCATGTCCTTGTCCACGCCAATGCCGGAATAGAGCATGTTGCCAAGGCCGTTCATGGCATCGGCATTGCCCGCGTCCACGGCCTTGCGGTACCAGTCCAGTGCCTGTTGCGTATCGGCAGGGCCGCCGGTGCCGTTGACAAGAAAGTTGGCGGCATTGGTCATGCCAACGGCACTTCCGGCCTCCGCCGAGCGGATATACCAGCGGCGGGCTTCCTCGACATTGCGCGGCACGGTGTTGCTGGTCTCCAGGAGAAAACCCGCATCGTTCATGGCGCGTGCATTTCCGCCAGCGGCGCTTTTGATGTACCAATCGAGTGCTGCCGCATCGTCCTCGGCCACGCCCCGGCCGGAATCATAGAAATAGCCGAGATTGAACATTGCAAAGGCGTTGTTGCGCTGGGCGGCATCGAGATACCAGCGCATCGCCTCGGTTTCGTCCTGAGCCACGCCCTCGCCATTGTCATAGGCATAACCGATGGCTGCAAATGCTGCCGGATAGCCCCGGCGCGCCGCCTTGCGGTAGAGATCGAGCGCCCCGGTGTAGTTCTTCTGCTTTTCACGGGCGCGGGCAGATTGATAGATGAAACGAAGGATATTGGGTGCTTCAGCGCTCGCCGCATCGCAGGCCGTCTGAGCCGCTGGGCCGTCGAGCGCATCGAATTCCACTGCCGGCACGTCCTTGACCCTGTCATGATCAAGGGGATCGGCGGCCAGCCGGTCGCAGGCGCTGCCACCGCCGTTTCCAGCCGCGGGCTTCACCGTTTCCACGGTGCCGATCGAGGCAGCGTCGCGGGTATTGGCCGCTGGCGGCGCCATTCGTGGTGGCATGGCATAGCCGGTTGGCGTTTTCGGTGTTGTTTGTGCCGCCGCTGGCAGGGCGCAGATGGACAGAGCGGCGATGGGCAGCAGACGCGCAAGCTGTGAGCGCAACAGGGAACGCCTTGTCGATGTCATCTCTGCTGCCTCCGGGGAACATCATCAGTTAGCGCATTCTGGCGAAAAGTGCCGTGTTCGCAAGTCACCCGGGGAACAGCGCTTCAGATGTCGGCCTGTCGCAAATGTTGATCCGGGCGGCCCTGTTCCAGCCTTTAACTGCCTGTCAAATTGTTATGGTTATCTGGCTTGCCGTATGGGTATGTTGACGGCAAACTGCAAAGATCATCGCGGAAAACGATGATGAAGCCGGTCCGGGATCGAGTGTTGAGAGGCGTGCATGGAAATCAAGGGCATCAAGTGGAACTACGATCGCTCTGAACTGATCGCCGACGGCGTTGTTCATGGTGTCGGGCTTGCCTTTGCGCTGATCGGCGTCACGGCGATGATCTTTTATGCCAGCGTCTGGAGCACGTCGGGACAGCTGGTCGCCGCCTGGATCTACGGGGCAGGGCTGGTAGCGACGCTGTCGATTTCCTTCCTCTACAACCTCTATCCGGTATCGCAGACCAAGTGGTTCCTGCGCCGTTTCGATCACTCGTCGATCTTCATCCTGATCGCCGCCACCTATACGCCGTTCCTGCAGCGCGGCTGGGACGATCCCTATCTGTTCGGCATGCTAATCGGCATCTGGTCGATCGCCATTGTCGGCGTGCTGATCAAATGTGTCTTTCCCGGCCGCTTCGACAGGCTGGCGATCCTGCTTTACCTGGCCATGGGCTGGAGCGGCGTTTTTGCTGCCGGTCCGTTATTGTCGCAACTCACCGAAACGACAATGATCCTCATTGTGGCGGGCGGCATCATCTATTCGCTGGGGGTGATTTTCCATGTCTGGGAAAAGCTGCGCTTCCAGAACGCCATCTGGCACGGCTTCGTCGTCACCGCTGCCGCCGTACATTATTCGGCCGTCCTCACCTGCATCAGCAGTGCTACGAGCTGAGTCCATATCAGCTCGGCATGCGCAGCCTGCTCAGGTCGCCGCAGCGCCACGCACTGCCCGCAAACGCTGATTATCGAGCGCCAGGCCCAAAATCCGCGCGATGATATCGACGGATGCCTCGGATGACGAAGGCCGCTCGCCGGGCGCAAATGCAAGCCCGATGACGGCGCTCTGGCCTGCCGTTGATGTCACCGGCCAAAAATCGAAACGCGACGCCGCAGCCGGATAGACGCCGGCCCGCGCCACTGTTCCCATCACCAGCGCTGCCCGTGCAGCCTCCAGATCGGCCGCCTGAAGCTCAGGACCACCGGTGCTGTTGACGGAGGTAACGTCACTCCCGCTCAGCAGGATCACCACGGCGGGAACGTCGAACAGGGCTGCCAGCGTCTTGCCGGTCATGGAGACAACCGCCTTGGTGTCCGTGGCTGCCCCGATGTCACGGCTATAGGCTTGCAGCGCGGTGGCCTGTCGTGTCAGCAATGCCGCATTGATCGCCCGGCGGCGGGAGGTAAAGGCAACGCTGCTGACGATCAGCCCGACGAACAGCAGCAGGCCGATCGCCCAGACATTGGCGGGGTCGTTGACAGTCAGCGTATAACGCGGCTCGGTCAGGAAGAAATTGTAGGCGAGCGCGCCAAGCACGGCCGAACAGACGGAAGCCCCGAACCCGAAGGAAACGCCGGCGATGATCACCGGTATGACGAAGACGAGCGAAACATTCGGGATGCTCATGCCGCTATCGATCCCCAGGGCCACGACCGTGGCGGCGGCCGTCATTGCGACCGCCGCAAAGTAACCCGTCAGAGCCGGGGCTTGCGACGGTGCCTCGACCAGAAACGGATCGGCCGTCCGCAGGGGGGCAATCTCCCTGTCCAGACCGGATTCAACCTGTGTCATTGTTCAACTCCCGCCACGGTTATGCGGTCCTGCCGCCCGAGCGGCGGACGCAGCTGCGATAGACGGCTGCAGTATACACCCGGCGCCATTCGGGCGTGAGTGAAACGTGAGGGGAATTCCGGTGGCTGCCGGACAACCGGATTGGCGATCCCGAATGTTCTGCGGCAGCCGGTGTCAGTTCGGCGCAGCCGCGGGGGCGGCCGTTGGTGCCTGGTTACATCCTTCGGCTGGGCGCAGGGATTTGATCATCCGGCCGACGAGCTTGTCGTAAGCCTTCAGCGCCGATCGTGGATATTCCAGCTGGAAATAAGCAGCGCTGCCGTCGCAAAGCGCCACGCTGCGCACGTAGAGAACGTTGGCGGACCGGGAGCCGGAATAGCTTGCCCAGCCCGGCGTCACCTTTTGGTAAGTTATCGCCCAGCCCTTTTCCTCGTCCCAGGCGATGCGCTGGCGGATGTCGGCGGCAAAGGCGGCGTCCCCGGCAAAAGCTCCGAAAATCAATAGCCTGGCACCGTCCCTTGAATCAAACGTTGCGCCGTCGCCATTGTCGCTTTCCTGCGTCAGCGCAAAGCCAGGCGGTACCGCAGCGCTGTAGCCGAACCGCGGATTTGAGTAACGGGTCCAGCCGTCGGCCGCCAGAACGGGGAATGCGGTGCAAAGGGTCACAATCAGCAGCCACGCAGTTCTCAAGACTGTTTCTCCATCAGCCGCTTTCGAATGTCAAAGCAGCACCATTCATGCAATAGCGCAAGCCCGTCGGTGGCGGGCCGTCGGGAAAGACATGGCCGAGATGGGCATCACAATCGGCGCAGCGGATTGCGGTCCGGCTGAGGCCATAGGAGTTGTCATGATGCTCTGTCACGGCATCCACAGAGATCGGCCCGGAAAAACTTGGCCAGCCCGTGCCGGAATCGAATTTGGTTTGCGAATGATAAAGCGGCCGGTTGCAGCAGACGCAATGATAGCTGCCGGTTTTGTCCGGCTCGAAATCGGGGCTTGAAAACGCTCGTTCCGTGCCGTGCTGGCGGGTGATCCGGTATTGGTCCGGCGTCAGTTGCGTCCGCCATTCCGCATCTGTTTTTTCAATTTTGAGGATGTTTCTCGTATTCATCGGCTGCTCCGTGACGTTATGGCGCAGGACATAGGACGAACTTTGGCCGCGGCAATCGCTCCCATAGGCGGTCGCATGAAAATCGGCAGGGGAGAGAAGCGGGCGTTTTTGGCCGCAACCGGGGAGGAAACCCCTGTATATCCTGCCATAACCTTGAGTTTACCCACCGCTTGCCTTATTCCCAAAGCTTGACCTTGCGGCACCCGTCGCCGCCATCCCGGCATGCCGCCACTCGATCCACGAAAGGACCCTGCTGACCCATGAATGTCACGGACCTGACATTTCTGGCCCTCTGCCTTCCCTTTCTGGGCGCGCTTGCTGCGCCTTTCCTGACGCGAATGCTTGGCCATAATGCCGCCTGGGTTCTGGCCCTGATTCCTGCAGCGATCTTTGTTCACTTTGCCGGTTTTGCGGCCGGGATTGCTGAGGGTACGGCGGTCACCGGTGGCTACACCTGGGTGCCGTCCTTCGATGTCCGCTTTTCCTGGTTGATCGATGGCCTGTCGCTGAGTTTCATCCTGCTGATTTCCGGCATCGGCGCGCTGATCGTGCTGTATGCCGGTGGCTATCTGAAGGGTCATCCGCATCAGGGCCGGTTCTTCTCGTTCCTCTTGATGTTCATGGGATCGATGCTGGGGCTGGTGGCCTCCGACAGTTTCCTGATGCTGTTCGTCTTCTGGGAACTGACGTCGATCACCTCGTTCCTCTTGATCGGCTTTGATCATCATCGCGAGGCCGCGCGGCGCGCCGCGTTTCAGGCACTGGTCGTCACCGGTGGCGGCGGTCTGTTCCTGCTCGCCGGCCTGATCGTGCTGTGGAACATCTCCGGCGTCACGCAGTTCTCGGCGCTCGCATCGCTCGGCCCGATGGTCAAAGCCAGCCCGCTTTATCTGGCAGCGCTCTTGCTGGTGCTTGGCGGCGCTTTCACCAAGTCGGCGCAGTTTCCGTTTCACTTCTGGCTACCGAATGCCATGGAAGCGCCGACCCCAGTCTCGGCCTACCTGCATTCGGCCACCATGGTGAAGGCCGGTGTCTATCTGTTGATGCGGCTCAATCCCGTGCTCGGCGGAACGCCGGAATGGCAGCTCATCCTGCCGGTATTCGGTGCTGCGACACTGGTGATCGGCGCGCTTTTGGCCGTGCGCCAGACCGATCTGAAGCTGATGCTCGCCTACACGACGATGTCGTCGCTCGGGCTTCTGGTCATGCTCACGGGTTTCGGTGCGCCCTATGCCATCGAGGCGGCAGTCCTCTATCTCGTCGCCCACTCTCTGTTCAAGGGCGCTCTGTTCATGGTCGCTGGCATCATTGATCACGAGACCGGCACCCGCGATGTGACGCGCCTCGGCGGGCTGCGTTCGGCCATGCCGCTGACCTTTGCGATTGCGCTCGCGGCCGCCATCTCGATGGGCGGCCTGCCGCCATTCTTCGGCTTCCTCGCCAAGGAAGAGGTCTATGCCGCGCTGTCGTCGTCCGACCTACGCTCGATCGTTTTTGCGGTCCTTGCCATCATCGGCAACGCACTGATGTTTGCCATCGCCTTTGCCGTGGCGCTGAAGCCATTCGTCGGAAAACCGGTGCCAACGCCCCGGCATGCGCATGAAGCACCAATTCTGCTCTGGCTCGGACCTGCGGTTCTGGCCTTGGCCGGGCTTGCCGCCGCCGTGCTGTCGGGCACCGTCCATGCGATGATCTCCACGCCGATGGCCTCCGCAATCGCCGGTGTCCCGCGCGTGGTCGCCATCTCGCTTGTGCCGCATATCGGCGTGCCGCTGGCGCTGTCTGCCCTGACGGTCGTGGTCGGTATTGCGCTTTACATTGGCCTTGCGCGGGTGAGGGCAGGTGTTGCCTCGGCTCTCGCCTGGATCGGCTGGGGGCCGGACCGGGGCTTTGATCAGGCCATTTCCGGCCTTGTCCGCCTGTCCTTCGCCATCACACGCCGCCTGCAGAACGGCAGGCTGGACAGTTATATGACCATGACCTTCGTGGCGATTGCCGTGGTTCTGCTGGTGCCGCCATTCGTGTTCGGCGAACTGGCGCTGGCGCCGGTCTTCCCGTCCATTCCGCTGCATGAACTGGCAATCATGATCATTGCGGTGATCGGCCTGTTTGCCGTCGTTCTGGCCAAGGACCGGCTGACGGCGATCGTCTCGCTCGGCATTCAGGGCTTTTCGGTGGCGGTGATCTTCCTGCTGTACGGTGCGCCGGATCTGGCCTTCACCCAGTTCATGATCGAAACGCTGGCGGTGGTCATTCTGGCGCTGGTGATGACACGGCTGAGGCTATCGCCATCCGATCACCGGCCGTTCCGCCAGACCCTGCCGGACGCCGCCATTGCGCTCGCCTGCGGGCTTGGCGCCGGGCTTTTGCTGCTCAAGGTGACGCAGGTGCCGTTCGATACGGCGCTCTCCGATTTCTTCGCGCAATATTCGAAAACCATTGCTCACGGCGCCAATATCGTCAACGTCATCATCGTCGACTTCCGCGGCACGGATACGCTGGGCGAGATCGCCGTGGTCATGATCGCCGGGCTGGCCATTCTGTCGCTGGTGCGCCTGCGGGCCGGATCGCTGCGCCGCATCGCCGACAATGATCCCGATGCGGAGGAGGCTGGCCGATGAAATCGCTGATCTTCCGAACCATCACCCCGGTCATCGTCAGCGTCATGGTGCTGTTTTCGATCTTCGTGCTGCTGCGCGGCCATAACGAGCCGGGCGGCGGCTTTATCGGCGGCCTGATCGCCGTCGCCGCCCTGTCGATCTATGGCATTGCCTTCGGTGTCGAGACGGTCCGGCGGGCGATCGTCTTTCATCCGCTGTCGATCGCTGGTGCCGGCTTGCTGTTGGCGACACTGGCCGGGCTGTTGTCCATGGTCTTCCAGGTGCCGTTCATGACCGGGCTCTGGGTCTATCCGGTGGTCCTTGGTGAAGAAATCCCGCTGTCGAGCGTCATGGCGTTCGATATCGGCGTCTATCTGGTGGTGGTCGGCGCGGTTACTTCGATTGCCCTCTCGCTCGAGGAAAGGGGGGAAGACTGATGGAACCCGTTCTCGCGCTTCTGACCGGCATTTTCCTGGCCGTTGCCGTCTACCTGCTTCTGTCGAAATCGATCATCCGCATGCTGCTGGGCGTTGCCATTCTCGGCAATGCGGTCAACCTGCTGCTCTTTACCAGCGGCCGCATCCTGCGTGAGGTGCCGCCGGTGATCGGGGCGGGGCTCGACGTGCCGGCCGGTGCGACCGCCAATCCGTTGCCGCAGGCGCTGATCCTGACGGCAATCGTCATTTCCTTCTCGTTCTTTGCCTTCCTGCTGGTGCTCTCGTGGCGCGCCTACAGCAGCCTTGGAACGGACAATACCGATGCGATGCGCGTGGCCGAGCCGGACGATGTCCAGCCGCCGCCGCTGGGATACTGACAGACATGGCCGTTTCCTCCTCTCCCGCCGATCTCTCCGCAGCCCTGGTTCTTCAACCGGTGGCCGCGCTCGACTGGCTGGTCATCCTGCCGGTCGCCTGGTGTCTTGCCATCGGTGCCATCCTGCTGATGATCCGCCACAAGGGTGCGGCCCAGCCGCTGGTTGCGATTGCAGCGCTCGCCGTTCTCGTCGCGCTCGATTCAGCGCTGCTCTGGCATGTCGTGCAGAGCGGGCCGGTGACGATGGTGATGGGCCGCTGGTTGCCGCCTTTTGGCATCGCCTTTACGGTGGACCTGACCGGCGCGCTGTTTGCACTGACATCGGCCGTTGTGGCGCTGGTGGGTGCGGTTGCCGCCATCGATGACGTCAATGCCGGTGGCCGGCGTTATGGCTTCTATCCCTTCCTGATGCTGCTGATGGCAGGCGTCAGCGGCGCGTTTCTGACCGGCGACGTCTTCAACCTCTATGTCTGGTTCGAGGTTCTGCTGATCTCGTCCTTTGGCCTGCTGGTGCTCGGCTCCGAACGCGAGCAGATCGACGGGGCGGTGAAATACGGCTTTCTCAATCTCGTTGCGACGACGCTGTTCCTGATCACCACCGGTTATCTCTACGGCATCTTCGGCACGCTCAACATGGCCGATATCGCCCGTAAGGCTCCCGGCCTGCAATCGGTCGCGCCGCTGGTGACATTGACGGCGCTCTATACCCTGGCCTTTGCGATGAAGGCGGCGGCATTCCCGGTGAACTTTTGGCTTCCTGCCTCCTACCATACGCCGCGCATCGTCGTTTCGGCGCTGTTTGCCGGGCTGCTCACCAAGGTCGGCATCTATGCGCTGATCCGCATCGGCGTCATGCTGTTTCCGGCCGAGCGCGAACAACTCGGCCAGGTGTTGGCGATCGTCGCGGCGCTGACCATGATCACCGGTTCGCTCGGTGCGCTGGCGCAGACCGATACCCGCCGCCTGCTCGGCTATCTCGTCATCTCCGGCATCGGCGCCATGCTGGCCGGTATCGCGATTGGCGGGCCGGATGCGATCTCCGGGGTGATTTTCTATGCCGTTCATTCGATGCTGGTGATGACGGCGCTCTACCTGGCGGCCGGTCTCGCCGCCCGGCTTGGCGGTGGTTTTTCGCTTGGCTCCGCCGGTGGGCTCTACCGCCACCACCTGCTGTTCACGGCATTGTCGCTGATGCTGTTCTTCTCGGTCTCCGGCCTGCCGCCATTCTCCGGTTTTTGGCCGAAGGTGATGCTGGTCAAGGCCGCGATCAATGGCGATGCGTCCTGGCTGGCGGCTATTCTGCTTCTGTCCGGTTTCCTGACCATGATTGCCACCGGCCGCGTCTTCCTGCTTGCCTATTGGCGCCCGGCTGAAGCCCAGCCGGCGGCCGCGGCCGAGCCGTTGGCGATCACGGCCCTGTTGCCGGTGCTGGCGCTGACGGCGCTGAGCATTCTGATCGGGCTGTTTCCCGAAACCCTGTTGAACCTTGCCCAGCAGGCGGCATCAACGCTTGCCGAGCCGTCCGCCTATCTCCACTCTGTCTTCCCGGCAGGAGGTGCGCCATGACATTCCTCGCCGTCAATCTGCTGTTGATGCTGACCTGGGCGGCTGTGTCGGGCAGCTTCACTCTTCATAACCTGCTGCTCGGCCTTGCCGTCGGGGCGCTGTCGCTGTGGTTGGTGCGCGAACAATTTGCCGCCGCCCGCCACCGCGTCAATCTTGTCAAGCTTCTGGTCCTGACCGCTGTTTTCTTCAAGGAGCTGTCGCTCTCGGCGATCAAGGTGGCGCTTCTCGTCATACGGCCGAACATGCAGCTGCGGCCGGGCATTTTTGCCTTTCCGCTGACGCTGACGCGCGATTTCGAAATCACGCTGCTCGCCAACCTGATCACGCTGACACCCGGCACATTGTCGGTCGATGTTTCGGACGACCGCAAGACCCTTTATGTCCACGCGCTCGATTGCCATGATCCGGCCGCAGAGAAGCGGGCAATCTCCACCGGCTTCGAACGCCGCATCCGGGAGGCCTTTCCGCTATGAGCGCCGCCGCCATCCTGTCTTCCTCGATTTATTTCGCGCTCGCCATGCTGTCACTCGGCCTGTTGCTGACGGTGCTGCGCATCCTGCGTGGACCGACCTTGCCCGACCGCGTGCTTGCCCTCGACATGCTGGTGGCGATTGCCATCGGCCTGATCGCCGTTCTTGCCATCAAGAGCGGCTTCAATCTCTATATCGATATCGCCATCGCGCTTAGCCTCGTCGGCTTCCTGGCAACGGTGGCCTTTGCCCGCTTCGTCCTGGCGCGCGGGCTTTCTCCGGAAAAGGACAGCGGCGCAGGGCGCCCACTTCCAACGGCGCAGAAGACGAAGCACGGCAAGCCTGCGCGCCGCAATAAAAAGGGAGTCCGCTGATGACAGATGATCCCGACATGCTGACGGCCGTTGCGGTCAGTGCACTTCTGGTGATCGGTTCGCTGTTCAGCGTGCTGGCGGCCCTTGGACTGCTGCGTTTCCCCGATCTCTATACGCGCATGCACGCAGCCTCCAAGGCCGGCACGATCGGTTCCGGGCTGCTGCTGCTGGCTGCCGGCATCCACGCAATGGATATCGCCATCCTCTTGCGCGCCCTGGCCGGTTTTGCCTTCTTCGTGCTGACCGCGCCGCTTTCGGCCCATCTGCTGGCCAAGGCCGCGCATCAGGCGGGTTACCGGCTGACCAATCTGTCGGTGACCGACCAGTTGCCGCAGCCTCAGCCGAAATCCCGGCCCCACTGACACATTTGCCTTTAATCGACCGCATTCTGCCGCGATGCATGCGCGGCGCGAATCTCATCGAGCGCAACTGTCTTCATTGCGCCGGCCGCGCGCGTTTCTCCTTAGAATGTCCGGTGGATGGATTCTGGTATTGCTGGAAACAGTGTGGTTAACGGCAAGTAAACTGGCTGTTACTTGAAAAGCCGTACAGCCTCTGCGGCAAAGTGTATCGTAATGTTTCTGATCACGCGTCGTTATGCGTTGGCTTTCAAGATCAATAGGCTAAATTTCGCATAAATTATGATTGGACTTTTGCCCGATCGATGTTAATCGAGTAACGGCAAAGTGTCCATTTCCGTATTACTTCATTCTGAAATTCCAGCATGGGTTGTGATTATTGATTGTTGCTTTGAGGCGCAGGGTTGTCCCAGCGCTTTGGTAATGGTTTCCAGCCCGAGGGAATTGGGAGTATTATACGGTTGTCGTGGTTTTCTGTCGTTTCCAGGTGTAAAATACATCCGGTCCGGCGGGTATCGTGGTGTCCGGGCACTTTCTCAAGATGGTTTGGTTGTGTTCGCGATAAACCCGTCGCGGCCACGTTTGAAGTGATTCCGATAGGAGAAAGAAAAAATGACAGATCTACCGCTTGGCTCGGGTCATGATCTACTGGTCGAATTGACCGCAGAGATCGTTGCCGCTTATGTCAGCAATCATGTCGTACCGGTCGCCGAACTCTCGACGCTGATCGGTGACGTGCATGCGGCGCTGAACAACACGAGCAGCCCGGCACCTGTCGCTGTTGTCATCGAAAAGCCGAAGCCGGCCGTTTCGGTGCGCAAGTCCGTCCAGGACGACCAGATCACGTGTCTGGAATGCGGCGGCACGTTCAAGTCTCTGAAGCGCCACCTGATGACCCATCATACCCTGTCGCCTGAAGAATACCGCGAAAAGTGGGATCTGCCGGCTGACTATCCGATGGTTGCCCCGGCCTATGCAGAAGCGCGCTCACGCCTTGCCAAGGAAATGGGCCTCGGCCAGCGCCGCAAGCGCCGCGCCAAGTAAGCCAGGCGCGATTTCTTAGATCATACTTTCAAGCCGGTCTGGCTCCCACAGACCGGCTTTTTTGTGCCTACCGCACGGGCATAAAACGAAGCCGAGGAAAATATACCTAATTTTTTTCTCAAAAATCCTGAAAATCATGGAAAAACAACAGTTATCTTTTGTTGCTCGCTTCCAATCATCCCCGTCATTGCACTAAGGTGTATGAATTAATTCCTATCAAAAGGAGTGAGCCATGCATCTCAGCAATTTTCTCCATCGGCCCCCGCCCGCAAGACAGTCCCTGCCGGCGCCAAGAGTGCGCGTGGTCACGCAGTCCATCTTGCCGCCCGGTTCAGGCACGCTAGACGATCCATGGGGGGCTGTCCTGTCCGTTGGCGCCCACCACCGGTGCCGCCTTGTGCGGCAGGTGACGGCGGAGATGGTCATGATGGTCGGCGAGCGCGTGCCACTCAGGCGCGACCGCCGCCGGACCAGCTGCCATGTCCGGCAGATCTCCATGTATGTCTGCCATGTCGTGCTGCAGATTTCGCTGACCGATATCGGTTATTCCTTCGGGCGTGACCGGACCACCGTCAGCCATGCCTGCAACATGGTCGAAGACCGGCGCGACGACCAGGCCTTTGACGATTTCATCGCCGCGCTGGAGCGCGTCGTCACCTGCTTCTTCGGTGCGCCTGGAGGACGCGATCATGGATGAAATCACCGCAAAGGCTGCGCGCGCCGCGCAAAAGGATCTCGTCCGCTTCGTCCGTTCCGTTGTTAGCCATGCGCCGGTCCGGATCGAGCTGGGTGAGGCGGCCGGCACGATCCGGCTGAAGGGTGGCATGCCGTCGCGGACGGTCGTTCAAGCCACGGTGGCACAGGCTGTGTCCCTCGGGCTGGTAATCCGTGACGGCGATATCGTCCGGGCAACGCCGCAGGCGCTGCCGTTCCTGCGCCGCGCCCTTGTGTCGCCGGACGAGGCATTTCAGGAACAGCACCGCGAGATCGAAACCGCGACGGTAGCCGTCGATGGCGTGCGTCAGGCCGTCCGGCTCAACCAGCTGGAATCGCCGTTGGGCGCCGCCGCCCGCCTGAAGGAAAAATCCGGTCAGCCTTTCCTGCCGCCGCAAGCGATTACGGCGGGGGAGAGGCTGCATGCCGATTTTACCCGCGCGAATTTGCAGCCAAGGCTGACCATGGCCTACGAGCCGCGGCTGTCGACAAAGACCAGGGGCGGTGCGGGTGGCGCTGCCGATCTCTCCGATTCAGCCATGTCCGCCCGGTTTCGGGTCGGCAAGGCGATGGAGGCGATCGGCCCGGAACTCTGCGGCGTGGCGCTGGATGTCTGCTGCTTCCAGAAGGGCCTTGAAATCGTCGAGCGCGAGCGGCAATGGCCGGCCCGTTCGGCCAAGCTGATGCTGCGCACCGCCCTGATGGCGCTCGCCCGCCATTATGCACCACCACCACCGGCGGCAACACGGAAAAATCATGCCTGGGGGGCGGACGGTTACCGGCCGGAGGCGGGCGATATCGTCCTTTAGCCAGCCAGCTGCTGGGCGGCCTCGTCCTTGATGCGCTTGATCATCGAGCGCAGGCCGTTGGCGCGCTGTGCCGTTAGGTACTCGATCAGTCCCATGCGGCCGAACAGGTCGATCGCATCGGTCTTGATAATATCGGAGGCGTGCTGCCCGGAAAAAATCGACAAGACGATGGCAACAAGGCCGCGCACGATATGCGCGTCCGATTCGCCCTCGAAGGTGAGGATCGGGTCGCTCGCCGCGGGTCTGGCATGGGTGACCAGCCAGACCTGGCTTGCACATCCCTGCACCTTGTTCTCGGAAGTACGCTTATCTTCCGGCATCTCCGGCAGTTTGCGGCCAAGCTCGATGACATAGCTCATCCGGTCCTGCCAATCGTCCAGATAGGCGCAATTGTCGATGATTTCGGCAAGCGGGGTGATCGGCGATGTATTGGTCTGGTCCATGCCGTTGATATAGGCGATGGACTGGCAAATGAGAACTGCAAAAAGAAAAAGCCGTGAGGGATGGGCGTTCCTCACGGCGGCCGTAAAATCGGCAGTTCAGGCAGTCGTAAAATCGTTACGGCTTTGATGCGCGTCAGCGCACAACCGAAGCCTTCGGTTCGATGCGCTTTTCCGGCACGGGGATCCTGTTGAAGATTGGTTCCGGCTGCGCTGCAACCTGTTCGGCGGTGGCGATATCGGCGGTGACGTCGACGGCGGGCTGCGGCGCGGCGGCAACGGTGCCGGTGGTCACGGCGTCGCTCGGTTCGGCAAACTGCTGGTCGAGAAACTGGTAGGCGATCTTGGCACCTTCACGGGCCCGGTGGCCGAGCGCCACGAATGTCTCGGTACCCTTGACGCAGACATCCGGCTTTTCCACGCAGATGGCGCTGATATAGCCGAAGGCTTCGGTTGCCGCCGAGACCGTATCGCCGACATCGACCTTGGGGCCACGCTCCAGTGTCGAGGTGCTTGCCGGATCGAGAAACGGCAGGAGCACCAGCACCAGCGAAAACCAGAATGTTCCCTTGATCAGAAACCACATTGTCTTGCCCATCCTTTGGTCAGGCGCTCAAACCTGCGTCCGGTCTCTGCCGGGTTCGCTCCCTTGGCGCCTTGTCATCACACCTTAGGCAGGGATTCGGAACATGCCTTTGCCAAAACCGGTGGCATTTGCACTGTCTTTTCATAAAATTCGAATTATCGGCATTTGAATGGCATTTATCACGCATTTTAACGGTCGCCATTAAGGTTCAAGGCGGGGCGGTTCCAGTCAAGCCCTGAAACGCGGGGGCTGGCGCCAGGCCGGGCTGCCACAGAGGTTAACGCGGGGGCGAAAACCGCCTGAAATCCGCCGCTTACGCCCCATTAACCACGAAAGATAAAGCCCCGGAGATTTGTCCCGGAATGGGACTTTGAGGGCCTTTCGCGGGATTTGTCGCAACTTCATTTATCCTTTCATTAAGCCGCCAGTGCGAAATTCGGATGTGCAAGATGATCGTTCAGATAAACCGTTTCCGGTCGTGTATGATGACTTGCTTATAAAGAATGGAACCATGACGGGATCCGGAAAAGAACGAGCGTACAGGGTCAGACGTTGAGAGTATTGCGTAACATTGCTGGCAGGATGGCGTCGCGCGTCGATGACGCCGCGCGCCTTTGGCTGCCCCGCCAGGTGGCGGGAGAGCCGGAGGCAAGCCGCGAGTTCGCCGTTATCCGGGCGGTCGCAGCCACGGCTCTCGT
Source organism: Hyphomicrobiales bacterium (assembly GCA_900472175.1). Classification (GTDB taxonomy): domain Bacteria; phylum Pseudomonadota; class Alphaproteobacteria; order Rhizobiales; family Rhizobiaceae; genus Pararhizobium. Next base: position 488,216 of record UCHD01000001.1, read on the forward strand.
TGCGTTCCCGACGGTACCTCTCGCTCTCTCTGTTGCCTTGCCGGTTTCGCTGGCCCTGCCGGTCGGCTCGGCCCTGGTCGGCGCTGCGGCATTGATCGCGGCCGTCGGCGGCATTGCCTATCAGCGCAGCCGCAAGCCCGCCGCCGAAATCCGGGAGATACCCATCGACAACGGCGCCCGCCACTATGATTGTTTTGCCGGTCTGGTAACGATCCACGACATCCGCGGCTCGGTCACATCCGTGCATGGCCGCGACGCCGAATCCTATCTGGCCTGGATGCGCAATCCCGGTGGCCGGGGGTTCATTGAACAGATCCACGTCTCTGATCGCATCCTCTTCCTGCAGGCCATCGATACGCTGCGCCAGGGCAATCGCCAGGCGACCATCGACATCCGGCTGGAGCATCCCAACGTCTTTGCCGGCGGCGAGCAGTTCGTCCACATGCGCTGCGAAATGACGGCGCTTGGCGAGGTTGACGGCGAATTCGCCATCCTCGTCCAGTCGCGCGACGTGTCCGAAGAGGCGCGGCTGCGTGCCGAAGCCATCTACAAGACGGGGCTTGCCGAATCCGCCAACGATGCCAAGACCCGTTTCCTGGCGGCGGTCAGCCATGAGTTGCGCACGCCCCTCAATGCCATTCTCGGCTTTTCCGACATCCTGTCGGGGGAATATTTCGGCAAGCTCGAAAACGACCGGCAGCGCGAATATGTCTCGCTGATCAACCAGTCGGGCGCGCATCTTTTATCGGTCGTTAACACCATGCTCGACATGAGCAAGATCGAGGCGGGCCGCTACGAATTGATGCCGGAACCGTTCCGGGTCGCCGATGCCGTCAACGCTTGCGAAGCGATGCTGGGCCTGCAGGCGCGTGAAAAGGGCGTGCAGCTGACCAGCCGGATCATGCGCAATGTTGCAGAGGTCAATGCCGACCAGCGCGCCATCCAGCAGATCCTGATCAATCTGGTCGGCAACGCCATCAAGTTCACCGATCGCGGTGGTCTGGTCACCATCGACGCCGAAATCGCCGGCAGCAATCTCAACCTGATCGTCAGCGATACCGGCATCGGTATCGCCGAGAACAAGCTGTCGTCGCTCGGCCAGCCCTTCGTGCAGATCCAGAACGACTATACCCGCAAATACGAGGGGACCGGCCTTGGCCTGTCGCTGGTCAAGGGGCTGGTGGCGTTGCATGGCGGAGAATTCAATATCCGCAGCCGTCCGGGCGAGGGGACCGTGATCACGGTGACGATCGCGCTCGACGGCTCCGGCATTGTCGGCATCGACGAGCAGGAACCTGTGGAACAGACAATGGTGGAGTTTCCGCCGCGCCTGAAGGAGCGTACGCGGGTCAAGACGAACGGCCAGACCTTTCCGGACGCGAGCCGGAGGGATGCCGATGGAATGAACGGGGGTGCTGGTCATGACGGCTCGCAAGCGAAAACAGCCTGAGAAGAAAAAGAAGGCGCAGCGCGGCCTCGGTCTTGCGGCCGCTGGCCTGGCGATGCGCGGCCTGACCTTCATCGGCCGCCTGGCGTCGCGCAATCCGCGCGTCTTCGGCGGCTCGCTGGCGTTTGCCGTCGCCTTCAGCTTCGTCGCTGCCAATGCCATGTGGTACCAGCCGGGCGTCCATCCGTCGCCGTTCCTGCGCACGCGTATCCCCCTGAGCGACCCGCAGTCGGCCAAGGCCGGCTTCGAGGACGACAGCCTTGCACCGCGCAAGGTGACGACCTTCGTTATCCAGCGTGAAGGCGAGGAGGAGCAGACCGCCAGCACCGGGCAGCCGGAGGTCGCTGCGGACACAGTTTCCGAAATTATCCAGTCCGCACCCGCCGCCACGCCCGCAATTGATACGACGCTGGTAGCGAGCATCCAGAAGGAACTGGCACGGCGCGGCTTCTACGACGGCCCGGCCGACGGCAAGACCGGCCCGAAAACCTCGGCGGCGATCCTGCGCTTTGAAAAACAGGTGGGCCGTGCGGAGACGGGATCGGCAAGCGACACGCTCTTGGCGGCCCTGCAGGATGCCAGCAGCCCGCAGCCGGCGCGCGGCAAGACGCTTGCCACGGCAAAGCCCGCACAGCGGCCCTATGAGAACGTCAAGGCCGGCAAGGGCGAACTCGATCCGGTGGCCGCGGCCATCCGCAATGCCGAGATCGATCCGCAATATATCCCCAAGGTCGATATCCCCGCCTCCAGCGAACTGGTGATGAATATCCAGAAGGGCCTGACCAATCTTGCCTATAGCGACGTGTCGATCGACGGTGTCGCCGGTGAGCAGACCCGCACCGCCATCCGCCATTTCGAAAAGCACTACCGCCTGCCCGAAACCGGCCAGCCAAGCGACAAGGTGCTGAAAAAAATGAAGGAAATCGGCGCGCTCTAAGTTCCCGTATCCGTTGCGGGCCTCCAAAATTCCCGTTTTTGCTTCGTTAACCATGTTCGCATAGGTTGTATCGGGGTTGAGGAGAGAATTGGGATGGTGACGACGGCTTTGCGCATACCTGTGCCCGGAATTGAGCGGGGCGGGGACGACAGCGATGCGGGCTCAAATGGCCTCGGGCGCGTCATCGCCGATCTGGCGCGTGAAGCGGCCGGTCTCGGCATCGACCTTGTCGATATAGCCGGCGCCATCCAGGATGCCGCGGCGCTGTCTGCCCGTCATGTCGATATCTTTTCCAGCGTCACCGCCACCGCCCGCTCGATTGCCGCCGCCAATGGCGAGGTCGCCCGCTCGCTGCGTGAAACCGACGCGTCGGCCACCAGTGCCCGCACGGTGCTGGGTGAACAGGGCCAGCGGCTGCAAGGTTCGTTAGCCGAAATCGACCACATGGTCGCGACGACGCGCGAAATCGGCACGGAAATCTCGTCTTTCTCTGGCGCATTGTCGGAAGTCGACCGGTTTGCCGGCGAGATCGGCACCATCGCCCGCCAGACCAACCTCCTGGCGCTGAACGCCGCGATCGAAGCGGCGCGGGCAGGCGACGCCGGCAAGGGCTTTGCCGTGGTTGCGGCCGAAGTGCGCGCCCTTGCGCTGCAGACATCGCAGACCACCGCCTCGATCCAGAAGACGCTTGGCGAACTGCGCAGCCGCATTATGCGGTTGACGTCTGCGGGCGAGCAGGCCTCGGCATCGGCCAGGGGCGTCAAGGAAAAGGCAGGCGAGATCCAGGGCTCCTTTGCCAGCATGGAGCAGGTGATGTCGGCGATCCTCGACAGCGCCTCGTCTGTGACCGGAACGACCGATGCGGTTGACCGGCAATATGCCGCCTTTGCCGAGCAACTGACGGATATCGCTGGCGAGATCCACACGTCGAGCAGCGCGCTGCAGGCGGCGTCGGCCCGCGTTGATGCCGTCGTTTCGGTTTCCGAAAAGATCATTCAGGTCACGGCAAGCGCCGGGCTGGAAACGCCTGACAGCCCGCATATCCGCACGGCCTGCGCTGTCGCCGCGACGATTTCAGAAGTGTTCGAGCGCCATGTCGCGTCCGGCAGTATCAGCATGGACGCCCTGTTCGACCGGCAATACCGGCAGATCGTCGGCAGCAATCCGGCCCAGATGACCACCCGCTTCACCGAGTTTACCGATCGTGTTCTGCCGGACATTCTGGAGCCGGTCGCCACGTCCGACGAGCGCATCGCCTTCTGCGCGCCGATCGACGAGAATGGCTACCTGCCGACCCACAACCGCAAATTCTCCCATCCGCAACGGCCTGGCGATAGTGTCTGGAATACCGCCAACTGCCGCAATCGCCGCATGTTCAACGATCGGGTCGGGCTTGCCGCGGGCCGCAGTATCGAACCTTTTCTGGTCCAGACTTACCGGCGTGACATGGGGGCAGGGAATTTTGTGCTGATGAAGGATATCTCTGCGCCGATCTTCGTCAATGGCCGTCATTGGGGTGGGTTGCGGCTGGCGATCCGGGTTTAAGCCCGGTCCCTGAGTGCAGGAGAGAATAGCGGAACAGGGGGAATTTGCGCCCAGGCTCCGCCGGGTGTATCAGCCGTGCATGCGCCTGAAATCCGAAATCTTCGTGTCTGCCCTTGTTCGCCGGACCTTTGGTCTTGGCGCCTATGCGGCCGTGTTGCGCAAGGGAGCAGACGAGGCCGGTGCGATCTTCATCCGGCAGCGGTCGCGTCTTGGCACTGAGACCTTGTATGCGCCGGCACCGCAGAGCTTTTTCGATGATCCGGCGCCGGGGCGTTTGTTCGAAATCCGGCTGGACGCTGCCGACGCCGATGCGGTCGATCAGGCGATTGCCCGGGAAATCCGGTTCGATCCGGATTGCTGGGTGGTGGAGATCGAAGTGGATGCACGCGGCGATCTGTTCGATGTCGTGGCCGAAAAACCGAATTGAACCTGTAAAAACTCAGCGGCCGCGGCCGAAGGTCCGTTTCTGCTGGATATCGGCGGCAACGCGGGCTGGGTCCTGCCGCGACGATGTCTGGCGTGGATCGCTGCCGCGATCCGGTGACAGGTAGGCCTGATGCCCGGATAGGCCGGCCGTATCCTTCTGATCCGACTGCAGCCAGGCCTGGACGCGGATGCGGCAGGTCTCAGATGTCAGCGAAGCGAGCAGCGCTTCGCCGCGCGTCGTGCCACCGAGACGCTCGGAAAGATCGGGATAGAAGGCGCAGAGCACGAAGAGACTGTCATCGGCGCGCATGTCCAGCGCCGTCAATGTGGTGGCGAGCTGCTGGCCGGATATGTCGAGCAGGATCCGCTCGCCGAGTTCTGCCGTCGACGACAGCGCCGCCGAGAGGCTTGCGGCAAAAAGATTGGCTTCACCGGAGCGGGCGAAGCGAACGAGCAGCGCCTCATGCAGGGAATCCACCGGCTCGATGACCGGCAGTGCGGCGGTGGTTTTCTGGGGCGCCCGGGCCAGCGACTTCAGATCGTTGCGCAGCTTTTCTTCGCGCAGCAGTTTGGCCGCCGTCATCTCCTGTGCCGTCGCTTCCGGCTGGCGCTGCGCTTCGGCTGCGCGCGGGGCGGGCGAGGCAGGCAGGGCCGGTGCGGCTGTCTTGGCAGGGGCAGAGGCCGTCTGGCGGCGTTCGACGAGCGCATCGACCACATGAACCGAAAGATTATCGCGCCGCGCAATCGCGGTGGCGTGCGCCTGTCCCTGGGAGCGGATGATTTGCAGCAGCGTTGCGTCATCGATCGAGGTGGAGCGGGTGAGGAAAATCGCGGCAATGGAAATCGGCGCATTGCCGATCTGCAATGCCACGGATGGCGGCACATTCTGGCACTGCGACAGGGCGGCGGCAGCCTGACGGCGGGCTTCGTCGCTGGAGGCGGAAAACAGCGGATCGAACAGTTCGGAGAATTGCTTGAGATCGGTCCGGCGGGGGCGGCGCAGTCCTTCAAAACCGGTCACGGTCGCCATCAGGACCACGTCCTTCAGCCGCCCTGCCTGCGGTCTTTCCAACTCACGAAACCGGTCCGCCACGGATACACCCACTCATACGCACAACACATTGTCCCGATTTCGGACATCCGGCATGGCCGCTTGTCCGAAAGGGTGGCGAGATTTCAGACATGGACGGCGGGAACGTCTGCGAACGCCGCTGGCGTTACCACTATCATCGACGCGAAGGCGCTGAAAACATTGGTCCCGACGAGGCAATATTGCCCCTGCCGATCATGGCTGAATGATGATTGGAGAATAGGGCGACGTGGTTAACATTCCGTTTACCCTGCCGCGGAAGCACGGTTATCCCCAAGCGATGGACGTGATTGTGCGGTCCACTGTCGCAACGTTGACTGGAAACATGAAAACGGGCGGCAATGCCGCCCGTTCTGTTGGCGTTTCGATCGAACTTAGTTGCTGCAATTCACATCGCGCGGGTGGCATCCTCCGAGGCCATCGCCGCGGAATCTGGGCTGGTTGTTCCCGGGTTCGGCCTGCGGCTGATTGCGTCGTTCGATCCGCTCCTGATTGTTGTTATTGCGCTCAATCTGCTGTTGCTGCTGATTGTTATTGCGCTCGATCTGCTGCTGGCTGTTATAATTGCGGCGCTCGTTGCGTTCACGGTCCCGTTCGCGCCGGTTGTTCTGTTCATTTTCGAACTGCCGGGCATTGTCGTCACGGCGGCGCTCGATGCGTTCCTGGTCACGGTCACGGTCACGCCGGGGGCGCTCGATGACAATACCACCGTCATTGTCGTAGCGCGGACGCTCATAGGTGTTGTAGTCGCGGCGCGGGCGGCGATCCGGGTTGTAACCGTCCCTATCGCGGTCGCGGCGGTAGTAGTCGCGTTGCCTATAGAAATCGCGGTTGCGATAGTTGCGGTCCCAATAGTTTCCAAGTTCGAACGTTACAAGCGGGATGCCGAGCGAGCCGTAATAATCCGGTTCGACATAGACGCGGCGTTGCTGGTACTGCGCCTGAACGTAGCGGCCTGCGACCCAGCCGCGACCATTATAGAAGGAGACGTCGCACCACGGCGTGTCGGCAAGGCAGCCGTGTATTTCGAGCTCGGTGCCGACCGGGATGACGGTGACGGCCGGATAGCGCGTGCTGGGGCCGGAGCGCATGTTGACGTTTGCGGTGGCAAACCCTTCCGCCGCCTGAGCAGCAGCCGGCAGTGCGAAGGCCGTAGCTGCTGCGGCTATCGCCAACAGCGCTGATTTCAATGAATATCGTCGCGGTGTCGTCATCGGTCTTCCATCCCTATCCATCCGGAATTACCCTCGCCGCTGCGGGCGCTTCGTTTGTCGCAAACACCGTTGTTTTTGTGTCTTTTTTGAGGTGGCTGGCGCGTCCGGTGGCGCTCTTGCGCAGAGATAAACGCCAAGACAGGCCGCTTCGTTCCGCCGGCGAAAGACAATATGAATGGCGCCGGAACAGAATGCACAATTCACAGCTTAATGACCGGAAAATCCATTGAAGGAAACACGCTGCCAGCGGTTTTGTCGGGGAACCAAATCGGCGGTGACGCGTTGTAGGGATCATTGAAACAGGAGCCTTGACCATGGTCGAAAAGAAATTCGCAACTGTGCCGAACGATGCCAACGCCACTGCCGAGATCGATGCCAGCGCGGCGAAAGCCGATCTTGAAAACCAGCTGGCAGAATTGCGTGCCGAGATTGCCCGCCTGACCGAATCCGTGTCGGCGATCGGCAGCAGCGCCAAGGCGGTTGCGGCTTCCGAGGTCGAGGTGCTGACGGAACGCCTGCGCGACCGCATTCGCGAGGAGCCCGTTTCGACGCTGCTGGCGATTGCCGGCGTCTCCTTCGTCATCGGCCTTTTGGCGCGGCGATAGCCCGCTGCTCCGGCTGTTCCCAGCGAAACTTTCGAGCGTGGGTGTTCGTCTATTATGGTTCCTGCAAAGGCGGGAATGGTATCCGCTGCCGTGGCAGCGGATATGCCGGTTTAAGGGCTTGTGAAAGCGCATGAATTGGTTTTTGACCGTTAAGGAGCTGTTAACTATCGTGTGGCTCAATCTGACGGCGATTGGTGTCCCTGGATATCATCGGAGTTCTCGCAGGTGGAATGGCATAATATCCGGAATTCCCGGAAGAAGGAGCAACGAGAAAGGCGCAGATGCTCGAAGCCGAAAGGCAATGGGACGCGCCGGCCCGCAAAGCGGGCAGGGTGAAATCAGTACGGTAGTTCATCCGTCTCAACCATTTTTTGGAGACGAGCATGGCAGAAATTATCAGACTGGAGGACCGCCTTGTGCGGGCACCGCCAAAACCATCCATGGGGCCGATTGTCCCCAGCAAGGCATTGATCCTGTTGTTTACCGGCATCCGCTACGAGCGGCTGGATGGTCACCCGGACAACACGCCGGCGAAACCAGCCCCCAGCCGGGCAAAGAAGCATTGATATTCTTTCCGGTTTGAAACCTCACGGTGAGGACCGGCGCCTGTTGGAATTATTTTTTGAAATTTCGTTGGTGAAGACCGTACGGCCGCGCCGCGCGGGGGCATTCTCCAAATATTACCGCCGGAAGGGCTCGCAGCTTGATTCGGCCAGGAAGTTGCGCACGGTTTCCTCATAGCTGCCCGTGGGCGCCAAGGCGCGCAGGACGGCATATCCCTCCTCGTCCGGCATGGCCACCATGATCGACTGGGCGAGAGCGGGTGGCGGCGTCTTTCTGAGATCGACAAGCTGGATCGGCGTTGCCATGACCAGATCCAGGTTGCCGTTGACGGCCGTATGGTCGTTCATGCTGAAAATCTCGTTGGAATTGGCGTCATAGATCGCCAATGACCAGAAGGGGACGGCCCCCTTGGCGACGAACCGGGCTGGCCCGGCATCCACCGAAAATCCGCAGACAGCGACCCGCAGGAACGGATCGTCATTGGCAAGCCCCGTCGGGCCTGGCTCGCTGGTCAGCGGGAAGAAGCTATCCATCTCGTAGAGGCCGAGCACCCGGCTATAGGCGTCCTTGCCGGTAAATTGCGGCAAGGCGAGAATGATGACGATGTGCAGCAGGGCCGCGCCGACCAGACCGACAAGGATGGCGAAAAATGCGCTACGCATTCGGGCACCCCGTCTTGATGATCTTCGGCATGGCGAGATCGATGACACCGGAGGAGCCGGCCGTCGGGGTGTCGAGCAGGGTCAGCACCAGTTTGAAGGCGCCGCTGCGGCGTATTGCCAGCCAGTTGTCGGGCTGGGCGACCGGCGAGACATGGATGACGAACGAACTGTCGGGCTGGCGCAGCACCGTCCAGGCGTTGATCGCGGACGGCAGTTCCGGGTCAGTCTTCATCGACTGGTCGTTGGCATTGGTGGCGTAGAGCGTCCAGAAACGGGCAGGCGGGGTGATGCCGGCGATATCATAGGTACAGCTGGAGGACAGCTTTTCCCCGGAACTGTCCATCGCCGCTGTGAACTGCAGGCCTTCCGCGCCGCCATAGAGCAGCTTGCCGGCCCGCGCCCGGTGCGCCTTGGCATAGGGATCGGTATTTTCCGTCTGCGCATCCGGGAAGGCCACCCATGGCCCAAGCGCAATCGCCCCGAAGCCGACCGTGGCTTTCAGAGCGGACACGCTCGAGACGATGCCGACGCCAAAGGCGACGGACAGGGCGAGGGCGACGAGGAGGGGGATGCGGAACAACGTGGACTACCGGTGATTTGATGGGGTGTCGAGGGAAAAGAATGGTTTCGGGAGTTCGGCAAGATACCCCCCTCTGTCACTCCGTGACATCTCCCCCGCAAGGGGGGAGATTGGTCGCGAGTTCAGTGCTGCACCCGTCAGGTGGCCTGCGAAATCTATGGTAATCTCCCCCCTTGTGGGGGAGATGTCCCGGAGGGACAGAGGGGGGCGACTGGGCCGGAGGGCTGCCATCGCCGCCGTGATGGAAACATCACTGCCTCCCATCCCGGCCTCCCTTGACGATGGTGCCGGTCGGTTGCGGGTCGAGTTCGGCGACTTTGCCGGGGATATCGGCCGGGACTTTCAGGTCAGGCGCCGTGTTGAATTTCTCGCCGAGCGATTTCAGCATCCGGGTGACATCCGAGGACAATGAACGGGGACGGACCAGCGGCGGCAGGGCGTTTTCGTCGGCGGGTTTGGCGGCTGCGGTCTCCGGCTGCTTCTTCTTTGTATCCGGGCCTGGCAGCGGGTTTTTGATGCCGGGGATGGCCCGGTGCTCGATACCCTGCTCGGCATAGTCCATCAGCCGCTTGAAGGTCATGGCGGGGAGCGAGCCGCCGGTCATGTTGTTGGTCGAGGTATAGTCGTCGTTTCCGAACCAGACGGAGGTGGTGTAGTCGCCGGTGAAGCCGACGAACCAGGCGTCGCGATAGGCTTGCGTCGTGCCGGTCTTGCCGCCCGTGACGATGCCGTTGTCGAGGGCTGCCTTGCGGGCCGTGCCGATGACCGGGATCTGGGTCAGCATATAGTTCATCGAGGCGTTGGCCTGTTCGCTGACGACGCGCTTGGCGGGCGGTTCGTCGCGATTGAAATCATAAAGAATGTCGCCGTCATAATTGAGGATCTGGCTGATACCGTGGCGGCGCGATTGCAGGCCGCCCGCCGGAAACACCGCATAGGCCGTCGCCTGATCGAGCACTGTGACTTCGGACGTGCCGAGCGGCATGGTCTTATCGGTGCGGATCGGCGTTTCGATACCCATCTTCTTGGCGGTTTCGGCGATGATCTCGGTGCCGAGCGTATCCTTGGCAAGCCGCACCGGCACGGTGTTGATCGATTTGGCGATGGCGGTGAGCAACGTCACCTTGCCGGAATAGCTGCCCTTCGAATAATTCTGCGGCGACCAGCCGCGCCAGGTGATCGGCGCATCGCTGATCGTTGATTCCGGCTTCAGGCCCGTCTCCATGGCGGCCGTATAGGTGTAGACCTTGAAGGACGAGCCCGGCTGGCGCAGCGCCTTGGTGGCGCGGTTGAACTGGCTTTCGCCATAGTCCCTTCCGCCGACCATGGCGCGGACCGGGCCGCCATGCTCGATCATCACCATGGCGCCCTGCTTGACCTTGTAGGTCTCGCCATATTGTCGAAGGCTGGATTCGACGGATTCTTCCGCTGCCTGCTGCAGGCCCATGTCGATGGTGGTGCGCACGACCAGCGAATGCTGGGCAAAGGGGGTGGCGATGCGCTTGGTTTCGTCGAAAGCCCAGTCGAGGAAGAAATCCGGAGCGCTGACTTCGGCGCGGTCGATGACCTTTGCCGGGTTGAGGCGCGCGGCAATCACCTGGCCTTCGGTCATCAGTCCGCCCTGGACGAGATTGGTCAGGACCTCGTTGGCGCGGGCGCGGGCGGCCGGCAGGTTGACATGCGGCGCATAGCGGGCAGGCGCCTTGAACAGGCCGGCCAGCATGGCGCTTTCGGCCAGATTGATATCGGTGATGTTCTTGCCGAAATAGAACTGCGACGCCGCCGCCGCCCCGAACGTGCCGCCGCCCATATAGGCGCGGTCGAGATAGAGCCGCAGGATTTCCTTTTTCGACAGATTGCATTCCAACCAGACGGCGAGGAAGGCTTCCTTGATCTTGCGCTCGATGGTGCGCTCGTTCGACAGGAACAGGTTTTTCGCCAGCTGCTGGGTGAGCGTCGAGCCACCCTGGACAACGCCGCCGGCGCGCGCATTGATGGTCATGGCGCGGGCGAGGCCGAGGAAGTCGATGCCGTAATGATCGAAGAAGCGGCGGTCTTCGGTGGCGAGCACCGCCTTGACCAGCGTGTCCGGCAGTTCGTCGACCGGCACGGAATCCTCGTGGATAATGCCGCGATGGCCGATCTCGTTGCCGTAGCGGTCGAGGAACGTAACGGCGAAATCGCCCTGCGCCCGCCAGTTTCCCTTGGTATCCTCGAACGCCGGAAGGGCGAGCGCCAGCATCAGCACCGAGCCAACGGTGCCCCAGGTCATGCCTTCGCCAAGCACCTCGAACACAGCCTTCTTCCAGCCGCGAACGCGAAAACGGCGGAAGAAGATGGTGATGTCTTCCCACCAGACGCCAAGCCGGAAACCGGCATTCCAGACGGTTGAATCGATCCAGGAATCGATGCGCAACAGGATGTGGCGCTTGCGCGGACGGTCGTCCTTCGGAGCGCCGTTTTCCGGGTTCGGGCTGTCGTCTTGGCTTGGATCCTGCAACGCGATCGCATCCTGGTGGCTTCAAGTCCCATGCGATATTTGCATGGGCCGGGTTTCTATTCTACGCCGATATCGATAATGAGCCTTAAAAAACCGGCAATGTTTTGTAAAATTGTCGCCTAAATCCAACAGATGGAAGAATACGCGTCATGGGCGGACAGCCCTTCTGGAAGACCAAAACGCTGGCCGAGATGACGGTCCCCGAATGGGAAAGCCTGTGCGACGGCTGCGGGCTCTGTTGCCTCAACAAGCTGGAAGACTGGGACACGGGCGAGATCGCCTGGACCAATGTCGGCTGCACGCTGCTCGATGGCGAGAGCTGCCGGTGCAAGGATTATCCCAACCGGCAGGCGACGGTGCCGGACTGTATCCAGCTGACGCCGGAGGAGGTGGAAACCTTGAGCTGGCTGCCGCCGACCTGCGGCTACCGGCTGGTGCGCGACGGACACGATCTCTACTGGTGGCATCCGCTGGTTTCGGGCGATCCGGAGACGGTGCATCAGGCCGGCATTTCGGTGCGTGGCCGCACGGTCAGCGAAGACGATATCGACGTCGAGGAGCTGGAGGATTATCTGGTGGAGTGGCCGCTGACGGTGGGCGAGCACAGCGTGCGCTAAGGGCTATTGCGCCGGAACCACCGGTTTCAAAAGGCTTTTCGGCGCGACATTGCGCCAGGCGGTGTCCATTACATGGCCGATGATGTCGTCATCGGCGTCCATAAAATAGACCGATGTCCAGCCTTTCAGACCCCAGCCGCCGGGGACGGCAGCACAAACGCCGGGCTCTGTTTCGAGGAACAGTTTCTGCTGGTCAGGGGTGAACTTGACGACCGCACGGCCGGCTTCCGGCAGGGACATGAAGATGCGGTTGCCGACGCGAAAATCGCGCTTGCCGAAATGGGCGCTCTCGACGGCTCCCGGCAGGCCCAAAGCCCGCTTTTCCAGGTCCTCGGTTCTCATCGGAAAAGTGTAACATGCCTGTGAAGATGCACAAAACTCAAGAAAATAATCCTAATAGGAAAATAATCCTTGACGGCGTGACGGTCGTTTGATAGGGTTATGGCACAGTCGGAAAAGTGGGTGAGGCGGGATGCTTCGGCACTCTTGCAGTAGCGATGTTGACCGGGTTTTCCGGATGATTTGAGATTGCGGCCCCCTCATCCGGCCCTGCGGGCCACCTTCTCCCCGTTGGGGAGAAGAGGCAGCAAGCCGCGGTTTCCGCGAATTCAACGGTGAGATTTGGTTTTCAAAGTGATCACCCCACCCCGGAGCTGCGCTCCGGCCCTCCTCCTCAAGGGGAGGGTGAGTTTCAAAGGACATTGTCATGACGTCTGACCTGGATTTCGATCCGGCGCTGTTTGGCTTGTGGCCGAGGGTGCCGGTTTATGGCGGGGTGGCGGCGCAGGATGTGGACACGGAGCTTGAGGATATTGCCCGGCGGGTGATCCTCGAGACCAAGGCGGAAGTGGTATCGCCGCTCGAAGACCTGCAGGACATGCTGAACGGCATGACGCGGGAATTGCGCGAGCAGATGCAGCAGTTCCAGCGGCTGCGGCTGTTGGCTGATGGCAGGTCCGAGGCTGCGGGCGAGGAGATCGACCGCAAACTGATCCAGGCCGACGCCAAGGCGAGCATCGAGGCGATGTCGGTGATCGTGCGGACATTGGAAAAGATCGATAGCCTGCAAAGGACGATTGCCCATGACCGGCAGGTTGCAGCGGATACCGCATTCGACGACGCAAGCTACAACGCACTCGTTGCAGAAATCGATCAGCGCGTTGAACAGCGCGCCAAGGAACTCTACGCCAAATACGTCGCCGATGCCGGGGCAGGCGGTCCTGATTTGGGCGGGGCTGGAGCAACCGGTGCCACCGCGCCTGGATCCCCGCGCGGATCGCCAGATGGCGAAGGCTGAGCTTCGCCGTCTCGAAAAGAGGACACACAAGCATAAATTTCGCATAGAGCGCCTGAACCTTCTGCAAGCAAAGGCCGCAAGCGATGCGCGCCGTTTGATCGATGCGATGGACGGTGCGGCAATCTGCGTTCCGTTGCAGGCCATACCGCCGGTGGAGGACGTCAACCGTGATGCACCTGCCCAAGACGAACAAATGCCGGATGCGGATTTGAATGTGGATGCCACCGGAGCGGAAGGATCGGCTGAGGCTTCCGAAATGCCGGGCCAAGCCCTTCAGTCATGCGGCGGCATCAATGGCTCGTCTGCGGCGACTTCGACCGTAGCAGATGCCGGCCGTCTTGCGCGGTTTCGCAATCTCGTCGTGTATGCCCAGGACTGGTCGCAAATGGGCCGCGCCGAACAAAGGCCGCCCGCCGGTGACTGGCGGGTCTGGCTTCTGATGGGTGGGCGCGGGTCGGGAAAGACGCGGGCGGGCGCCGAATGGATACAGGAACTGGCGGCCGGCAAGACGGCGCGGCCGGGATTGCGGATCGCACTGGTGGCCGAGACGCTGGGTGACGCCCGCGAGGTTATGATCGACGGTGTTTCCGGCATTTGCCGGATTGCCCGGAGGAACCGGCCGGATTTCGAGGCGTCGCGGCGCAGGCTGATCTGGCCGAACGGCACGGTGGCGCAGATTTTTTCCTCGGAAGATCCCGAAAGCCTGCGCGGGCCGCAATTCGACTACGCCTGGTGCGATGAGCTGGGCAAATGGAAACATGGGCAGGAGACCTGGGACATGCTGCAGTTTGCGCTGCGGCTTGGCGATCGTCCACGCGCCTTGGTGACGACGACACCACGACCGGTGCCGGTGCTGAAGGCGCTGATCGCCGATCCCGGCACGGCGGTGTGCTGCATCCGCACCAGCGACAACGCCGTCAATCTGGCACCCGGGTTTCTTGCTGCCATGAGCGGGCGGTATGGCGGCACGCGTCTGGGACGGCAGGAACTGGACGGCGAGATGATCGAGGATCGCGAGGACGCGCTCTGGTCGCGCGCCGGGATCGAGGCGCTGAAACTGCGTGATACCGGGCCGCTTGGCCGCATCGTTGTGGCGGTCGATCCGCCGGCGGGCATGGGAGAGGGCTCGTGCTGCGGCATCATTGTCGCGGGGCTGGACAGGACCGGGCGTGGTGTCGTGCTGGCCGACTGTTCGGTCGAGGGCGCAAGCCCGGCCGGGTGGGCGGGCGCGGTGGTGCGTGCTTTCAGTCGTTTCGACGCCGACCGGATCGTTGCCGAGGTTAACCAGGGCGGCGACATGGTGTCGGCCGTGCTGCGTGGCATCGATGCGCAACTGCCGGTGATGTCCGTCCGGGCCTCACGGGGAAAATGGCTGCGGGCGGAACCGGTGGCAGCGCTCTACGAGCAGGGCCGCGTGGTTCATGCCGGATCGTTTCCGGCATTGGAGGACCAGATGTGCGATTTCGGGCCGGACGGGTTGTCGTCAGGCCGTTCACCGGACCGGCTGGACGCGCTGGTCTGGGCGCTGACGGCCCTTATGCTGGACGGCGGCGGCGAGCCACGGGTCAGGGGGATTTGAGGGGGCGTGATGGCGGTTACGAATGGATCGATGCCACAAATACTGGGCGGTCACCCCACTCCGGAGCTTTGCTCCGACCCTCCCCCTCAAGGGGAGGGTGAGTTGCGGCAGACCTGCCGAATTATTTAGCCGCTGCCGTGGCGGCGGGCTTCGATGCTGTCGATGTGGTTTCGCGGATCTGGCGCCACTCGTTTTCGAGGCGGTCGAACTGGGCCTGGGAAATTTGCTGGGCTGGCATGGGCAGTCCTTTCATCGATATCTGCAACGGCTGGTAACGCGAACAGGGCTGGAAGGTTCCGGACCGGTTGCGCACTGGCGGTTGAAAAAATCAGGAAAAGCGATCAGCGCTTGCTGTCTTCGGCCGTGGTGACCTTTGGTTCGGCAGAGGCGTTGGCACGCATCTGCTGCCAGGCATTTTCGAACCGGTCGAGGATGTGCTGGGGGACAGTCGAGCGGGTGGTGTCGGCCTGTATCTTGCTCTGGGCGTTCATTCGATCCTCCTCGATCAAGGCAATATCATATTGCTTGAATCCAGATTTCACATCTCAAAGCCAAAGTAAATCAGGGCATTAAACAGTTTAAACGATTTAAATTGGTTAAATCGATTTAGAGTCACGACATTTTTTCAAGGGTCGTGGCCGAAGACGGAGGATGAGTGGTGTTTGTGCGGAAAACCTTCTTCGATGCGGTGCGGATGTCCCTGTTCGACGGGATCCTGAAAAAGCGCCAGGTGGCGGGGCTGAGGGCGATTCTTGATCGTGGCGGGAGCTGCGGCGGACTGGATGACCGTTGGCTCGCCTATATGCTGGCGACGGCGCATCACGAAACCGGCCGGACGATGCAGCCGGTGCGCGAGACGTTTGCCACAAGCGATGCAAGGGCAATTGCCCTTCTCAACAGCGCGTTCGACAATGGCCGCCTGCCGTCTGTGTCGACGCCCTACTGGCGGCGGGACGCGGACGGGAAGAGCTGGCTCGGGCGCGGGCTGGTGCAGCTGACGCACAGGGCCAATTACGAAAAGATGACCCGGGCGACCGGGATCGACCTCGTCGCCCAGCCGGAACGGGCGATGGAGATGGGCGTTGCCGTCGACATCCTTTTCATCGGCATGCAGGCTGGGGCGTTTACCGGCAAGAGGCTCGGGCAGTATTTTTCGGAAGGCATGGAGGACTGGACCGGCGCCCGGCGGATCATCAATGGCCGCGACAGGGCGGAGCGGGTGGCGGGCCATGGCCGGCGATATCTGGCGGCGATCCGCCAGGCTCGGGCGGCTTAGACGTTCCCGGTTTCTTTTTCCCTTTCGATCCGCGCTCAAGCGGCAATCAAGGATCACGACCGATGAAGAATCCATTCCGTCTGCCGTGGCGCCGCCCGGTGGCGAACGCGCACGAAACCAAGGCCGCATCGGGCTTGGTTACCCTTGCACCGGAGGGGCGAGCGCACTGGACCGGGCGGTCCTATGCGGCGTTGGCCCGCGAAGGGTTCATGCGCAATCCGGTGGCGCACCGGGCCGTGCGGCTGATTTCGGAGGCGGCGGCAAACGTGCCGCTGCTGGTCTACGAGGGAACGCAGGAGCGGAGCGAGCATCCGGTGCTGGCATTGCTGGCACGGCCGAATGGGCGGATGGGCGGGCATGATTTTCTGGAAACGCTCTACGGCCATCTGCTGTTGTCCGGTAATGCCTATATTGATGCGGCCGAGATCGGTGGCACGGTGCGTGAACTGCATCTGCTGAGGCCGGACCGGGTTCGCGTCCTTGAAGGGCGGGATGGCTGGCCGGTGGGGTATGAGTACCGGGTCGGCAATCTGGTCCGGCGGATTTCGGCCGGTGACGACGGATTGCTGCATCTCCGGTTGTTTCATCCGCTTGACGATCATCTCGGCTTTCCGCCGCTGGCGGCAGCGCAGATGGCGCTCGATCTCTCCAATGCGGCGGCGACCTGGAACAAGGCGCTGCTCGACAATTCCGCCCGGCCTTCCGGCGCGCTGGTCTACCAGCCGAAGGAGGGCGGCAATCTCTCGGCCGATCAGTACGACCGGCTGAAGAGCGAGCTGGAGGAGGGCTATTCCGGCCCGATCCGCGCCGGGCGGCCGCTGCTTCTAGAAGGCGGGCTGGACTGGAAGGCGATGGGGCTTTCGCCGAAGGACATGGATTTCGTTGAGGCCAAGAATGGTGCTGCGCGCGACATCGCGCTTGCCTTCGGCGTGCCGCCGATGCTGCTCGGCATTCCCGGCGACAATACCTATGCCAATTATCAGGAGGCCAACCGCGCACTCTACCGGCTGACCGTCTTGCCGATGGTTTTTCGCACGGCGGCTGCACTGTCCGGCTGGTTTTCCGGGCGAC
This sequence comes from Hyphomicrobiales bacterium, assembly GCA_900472175.1. Classification (GTDB taxonomy): domain Bacteria; phylum Pseudomonadota; class Alphaproteobacteria; order Rhizobiales; family Rhizobiaceae; genus Pararhizobium. The sequence goes on from UCHD01000001.1 coordinate 505,626, forward strand.
TGGGTGAGGCGCTGAAACTGGTGCCGGATCTTGATCAGGTGACCGGATTGACCGGCGAACGCAGCGAGGTCTGGGCGCGGATGAAGGGTGCGGATTTTCTGACCGACGAGGAGAAACGGCAGGCGGTGGGTTATTGAAGTGACGCGTGAGGCTGCGGATTCAGTTTCTCAATCTCGCCCTGCAAAAGATTCAAAAGATTCAGACAATGCTCCGGCTGACGCCACGTCAAGCTGCGCATCACCCTGCGGCAGTTGGCTGCAGTAGGGTAAGGGCGATGCAATTCCGATAATAGCATCAAGGACTTAACAAATGGCTGATTTTGGCAATGACCCGGGCCTTTGGGCGGCCAAGGGGATCGGTGCTGCGGCCGGGGCTGCTGTGTCGCTGATCTATATGCTGCCGAAGGGCCGGCGTGAGGCTGCCTCGCGCTTTTTCACCGGCCTTTCCTGCGGGCTGATTTTTGGCGGGCCGGCGGGGCTATGGATCGTTTCCAAGCTTGGCATTGCCGGAAGCCTTTCGGGGGCCGAGGTGATGCTGACGGGTTCGGCGGCGGCGAGCCTTATGGCCTGGTGGGTGATGGGGGCGGCCGTGCGCGTGGCGGAGCGGTTCGGCAGGCGGCCGGATTAGGCAGGCACAAGTGGCGCTGCCGGCTGTCGCCCCGGGCGGAGCAAATGTTTCCGCCCGGGTGTGTTCCTGCCGCATCGCATCCTGCGTCAGTCCACGGCCGTCCCTCGAAGACGACCCGGGTCGAGATAGGCCGGGGTTATCAGCGATCAACCCCGGCCTTGGATAATTTTGGCGTGAGGCGCTGACGCTTGGCGGCTGGCTTTCGCGTCCACTGCATTTCCAACCATCGGAGAGAGATCATGACGACCGACAGGATGCCTGTCTGGCGAACGCAGAAGTTTGCCAACCTGACGCTGTCCGGGGTGACCGGGGAGGGGCGGTTTTCCGGTTATGCCAGCGTTTTTGGCGAGGTCGATCTCGGCAAGGATGCGATTGCGCCGGGCGCGTTCCAGCAATCGCTCATCCGGCGCGGGGCATCTGGTGTGCGCATGCTGTTCCAGCATGATCCCGGCGAACCGCTCGGAATCTGGAAAACCATCCGCGAGGATGCGCGCGGGCTCTATGTCGAGGGGTTGCTGTCGCCAGGCGTCGCCCGGGCGCAGGAGGTGCACATGCTGATGAAGGCGGGTGCGCTCGACGGGCTGTCGATCGGCTTTCAGACGGTCAAGGCGAAGACCGACGGCAAGACCGGCGTGCGCCGTATTCTTGAGGCCGATCTCTGGGAAATCTCGATCGTCACCTTTCCGATGCTGCCATCGGCACGGGTTTCGAACGTCAAGAATGCGCGGTTCTTCCGCGACACGGAAACGGAGCTCGTGCGCACGATGCGGCGGGCGGCCCGGATGATGAAGCTCTCTGACAGAAGGATGCATCGATGAGCGAGACGAGCAATGCTGCGGCAGACATCAAGGTTGCCCCGGAAATCAAGACTGCGCCCGAAACGATGACGGCGGCCTTCGAGGATTTCATGGGCGCCTTTGAGGCCTTCAAGGAAACCAACGACCGGCGGCTGGGCGAGCTGGAAAGCAAGCTGGCGGCCGACGTCATCACGCGCGACAAGATGGACCGCATTTCGCGCACCATGGATGATCAGAAGCGCGTCATCGACCAGCTGGCATTGAAGAAGGCGCGGCCTGCGCTTGGCCGCAGCGGCGAAGCAAGCCTGGAGACGATGGAGCACAAGGCGGCATTCGAAAGCTATATCCGCCGCGGCGACGAGCAGGCACTGCGCGAGCTGGAGGCCAAGGCATTTTCGATCGGTTCTGCCAGCGACGGCGGTTATCTGGTGCCGAACGAGACCGACACGGACATCGGCCGCCGGCTTTCGGTGGTCTCGCCGATCCGGGCGATGGCGACGGTGCGGCAGGTCTCGGGCGCGGTGTTGAAGAAGCCGTTTGCACTTTCCGGCATGGCGACCGGCTGGGTTGCGGAGACGGCCGCACGGCCGCAGACCACGACGCCGCAGCTGGCCGAACTCTCCTTTCCGACAATGGAACTCTACGCGATGCCTGCAGCGACGGCGGCGCTGCTTGACGACGCGGCGGTTGATATCGAGAACTGGATCGCCTCCGAAGTCGATATCGCCTTTGGCGAGCAGGAAGGCACAGCCTTCGTTTCCGGCGATGGCATCAACAAGCCGAAGGGCTTTTTGAGCTATACCAATGTGGCCGAGGCGAGCTGGAGCTGGGGCAATATCGGCTATGTCGCGACCGGGGTTGCAGGTGCCTTCAAGGCCAGCGGGCCGTCCGACACGCTGATCGACACGATCTATGCGCTGAAGGCCGGGCACCGGCAGAACGCCGCCTTCGTGATGAACCGCAAGACCCAGGCCGAAATCCGCAAGTTCAAGGATGCCGATGGAAACTACCTCTGGCGGCCGCCGGCAGTGGCCGGGCAGCAGGCTTCGCTGATGGGTTTTCCGATCGCCGAGGCCGAGGACATGCCGGATATCGGCGCCGGCAGCACCTCGATCGCGTTTGGCAACTTTGCCGCCGGCTATCTGGTCGTCGACCGCACCGGGGTCAGGGTGCTGCGCGATCCCTATTCGGCCAAGCCCTATGTGCTGTTTTACACCACCAAGCGCGTTGGTGGGGGAGTACAAAATTTCGAGGCTATCAAGCTGATTAAATTCGCGGCATCTTGATTAAGCGTAAGGCCGCCCTTTCTCAAAGGGTGCAACCATTCGCGCCGCGGTCTTCCCTGCCGCAGTGCGCGAGGGTGGACGCAGCTCCCCTCCCGCTGCGTCCACCCATTTTCCTGCCCCATTGCCTCATCGCGACGGAGATATCCATGACCATCACCGAACTGGCGCCGCCGCTCGGCGAGCCGCTGACGCTTGCCGAAACGAAGGCGCATCTGCGCATCGAAACCAGCGCCGACGATGCTGTTATCGCCGGGCTGATCCGCACGGTGCGCGAACACCTGGAGCGGCAGACGGGACTTTCGCTTTTGACGCGGGCCTTCCGGCTCTATCTTGACGACTGGCCAGCGGCGCGGGTGATTCAGATTGGCAGGGGGCCGGTGCAAACGATTGAAGCGGTTACGGTTTATGATGCGGCTGGTATGCCTGTTGTCATCAATGCCGCCGGCTTCGTGCTGGATGGACAGGCGCGTCCGGCAAGGCTGATCCTGCCGCGGCAACCGGAGCCGGGACGGGCGATCAACGGCATCGAGATCGATTTTTCGGCGGGTTTTGGGGCGACCGGTGCGGATGTGCCGGACATGTTGAAACGGGCAATGCTTCTACACCTGGCATTGCTCTACGAGTATCGCGGTGCGGTGCCGGTGGACAGCCAACCGGCGGCGGTGCCTGCCGGCTACGACCGGCTGATCGCGCCCTTTTGCCGGCGGGGGCTTTGACGATGGGGACCGTCATGCTCGATCCCGGGCAATTATCGGCACGGCTGGACCTGGAGATGCGCGCCGATGCCGGTGATGGCCAGGGTGGTATCGTGGCGGGTTTTGCGCCGGTGACATCGCTCTGGGCGCGGATCGAACACGTTTCCGTCAGCGAGGAGGAACGGGCGGATGCGGAAGCATTCACCGTGACGCACCGGATCTGGATCCGGTATCGCCAGGATGTTGCGGCGGGGATGCGGTTTCGCAAGGGCACGCGGCTTTTTACGGTCCGGGCGTTTCACGATCCGGACGAGACAAGGCGCTATCTGGTTTGCCGTTGTGCGGAGGAGGGGCGATGAATGCGGCGGGAGCCTTGCAGAAGGCGATTTTCGCAAAGCTTGCGGGTGACGTGGCGCTGAGGGGGCTGATCGGGCCTGACGGGGTGCACGATCACCTGCAGGCGCGCTCGCACCGGCCCTGCGTCGTCATCGCCGCAATCGACAGCCGGGATGCTTCGACAGCCAGTGAGGCGGGCGAAGAGCATCTGGTCACGCTGGAAGCGCGCACGGGCGAAGGTGGAAACCGGGGGGTGCAGGAGATTGCAGCCCGGGTGCGGGCGCTGCTGGACGATGCGCCTCTCGTGCTCACCGGATTTGCCCTGGTCAGTTTTTTGCATCAGCGCACGAAGACAGGGCGCGATGCCAAGGCCAAGGGGCATGTGGCGGAGATGCTGTTCCGGGCGGTAACGGAATGACGTTTCGCTTGGGCGAAATAGGACTTCATCGGCGTCCCCTGCGGGCGCCTTTTTTGTTTCTGGAAGGATGAAACATGGTGGCGCAGAAGGGGAAGGATCTTCTCTTGAAGATCGACAATGGCGGCTCTTACCTGACGGTGGCGGGGCTGCGGTCGAAACGGCTGGCGTTCAACGCCGAGACGGTGGACGCGACGGATGCGGAATCGGTGGGGCGGTGGCGGGAGCTTCTGGGTGGCGCGGGCGTGCAGCGCGCGTCGATATCCGGCGGCGGCATCTTCAGGGACCAAAACTCGGATGCCTTGGTGCGCGCGGCGTTTTTCAATGGTTCAATTCTCAACTGGCAGATCGTCATTCCGGATTTCGGCACGCTCACGGGGCCGTTCCAGCTGACGGCGTTGGAATATTCGGGCCAGTACAATGGCGAGATCCTGTTTGAGACGGCGCTGGAATCGGCCGGTGCCTTGACATTCGTGGCGCTGTGACATGGCGGGGCACATGGGAATGACGGGGCGGGCAGCGGGCCGGGCGAACCGGCATCGCGGCGAGGTGGAGGCGGTCATCGGCGGTGAGCGGCGCATCCTCTGCCTGACCCTTGGCAGTCTTGCCGAACTGGAAACAGCCTTTGCCGCCGACAATCTGATGGACCTGGCGGCACGGTTTTCCGCTGGGCGGCTGAAGGCCGACGACATGATCCGGATCTTGAGCGCCGGTCTGCGTGGCGGCGGCAACCTGGTGTCGGACGAGGATGTTGCGACAATGAGCCTCGACGGCGGCATTGCCGGGCTGGCACGGCTGACCAGTGAACTGCTGGCGGCGACCTTTGGTGGCGCGGAGGACGGCGCAAACCCTTGAGTGCCGCAGCGGGCAATGGCTTGCCGTCCCCGTTTCCGTGGGGGCCGGTGATCCATGCCGGGCTTTGCCTGCTGCGGCTTCCAGCACCCGTGTTCTGGTCGATGACGCCGCGCGAAATGCAGGCGGCATTCGGCGGATTGCGGCCTTCCGGCGCCGTTGCGGATCGCGCTGGCATGGAGGCGTTGATGGCGGCTTTTCCGGATTGAGACGGTGAGCGTTTTTCGAGGAGATGGCGATGGAACGCGACGAGATGGGATTTTCCGCTGCCGCCGATGATGCGGGCGGCTTGAAGGAGGTACTCGACGATCTGGAGCGGCGTTCGCGCTCGTTCGGCTCTGCGCTGACCGGGGCCTTGGCCTCGGCGACGCGGGGCGGCAAGGGGCTGGAGGATGTGCTGCGCGGTGCCGGGCTGCGGCTGACGGAAATTGCGCTTTCGGCGGGCCTGAAGCCGCTCGAGGGACTGCTCGGATCGGCGATCTCGGGGCTTGCCGGCAGCCTTGGTGGGGCGACGGCTTTTGCCGATGGCGGCGTGCCGGGCAGGGTGACGCCGTTTGCCGCCGGAGGTGTCGTGTCGGCGCCGACCTATTTTCCGATGGATGGACAGATGGGGCTGATGGGCGAGGCCGGATCGGAGGCGATTTTGCCGTTAAAGCGCGGTTCGGATGGATCGCTGGGCGTGGCGTCTTCCGGAGGCGGTGCCGCGATGAATGTCGTGTTTAATGTGACGGCATCCGATGCGCAGAGTTTTCGCAAGTCGGAGGGGCAGATCGCGGCGATGTTGACGCGCACGGTGGGGCGGGGACGGCGGGGGATGTGAGAGGGGAGAGCTTTTCCGTCGCGATGCCCTTCACCCTAAGATCACGTGGAGGGTCTAGTCCAGGTATTCAACGATGCCCCGGGCGTCAGAGTTCCAGAGGATTTTATAATGCTCGTAGGAAATAATGCCCGCCGAGATATTCTCAATAAATCGAGAGCATTGGTTTTTAACGATCGCGGGAAGCTCGGTGTTCCCTTCAAATTGGGCGGGTATTTTTGGTATTCGTTTGTTGGAGCATTCCTCAACATTCCTTCGGAATATTTCGGGAGATTGTCTCAACTCGGAGGCCAACGCGGCAAATTCCGTCGCCGTCAGCCTAGGCGAATTTGCGAGATTGTCCGCATGTGCCTCTACAAGGAGGCTGCTCAGAAGCATGCCTATCATCAGGGAACGTCTTATCCTGGGGTCAACACCCCGAGAGAGCGCTTTTCACTGTCGTCCATAGCCATACGTTCCTTGTTCGCGATGTCGAGCGGCTATGATCCTATATTTGCCGATGGAGCTGGGCAACAAGATGCGGCTCGCATGCTCCCCACACCCTCAGCGAATGTGCGGGATGAACGCCGTTGACGGGCGAGCCGAAGGCAAACGCCGCCGCCATTCCAGCAATCCCTGAAGACTTCTTGTCAACCGATTCAACACACAGCGGAAAACACCATGCCAACAGGCTTCCATGAGGTCCGGTTTCCCTTGCGCCTGGCTTTGGGCACGAGCGGGGGGCCGGTCAGGCGGACGGATATTGTCAGTCTTTCGAACGGGCGGGAAAACCGCAACCGGCGCTGGCGCGATGCGCGCCGGCATTATGATGCCGGATCGGGGATCCGGTCGATCGGTGATCTCTATGCGGTGCTGGAATTCTTCGAGGCGCGGGCGGGGCAGCTTTGCGGGTTTCGCTTTCGTGATCCGCTGGATTTCAAGTCCTGTGGGCCGGGTGAGGTGGTCACCGCTTACGATCAGGTGATCGGCAGCGGCGATGGTGCGACGGCGGTGTTCCAGTTGGCGAAGACCTATGGCGATGCGGGTGGTGCGACTGCGCGCGAGATTACCAAGCCGGTGGCCGGTTCCGTGGTGATTTCGGTTGGTGGGATTCTGGTGGTGCCTGCCGATTTTACGCTCGATGCGGCAAGCGGGCGGGTGACGTTTCAGTCTTCGAAAATTCCGGCAAGTGGCGCTGCGATCAAGGCAGGCTTCGAATTCGATGTGCCGGTGCGCTTCGATACCGACCGGATCGATGTGGATCTCGGGCAGTTTCAGGCCGGGCGCATTCCGACCATTCCCCTGGTGGAGATCAAGCCATGAGAACGCTTCCAACAGCGCTTGCCGAACATCTGGACGGCGACGCGACGACGATGTGCCATTGTTGGCGGGTAACCCGGCGCGATGGTGTGGTGTTGGGCTTTACCGAGCATGATCATGACCTGAGCTTTGGCGGCACGGATTTCTGGGCGGCCAGCGGCTTTCAGGCGGCTGACAGCGAGGCGGCCAGCGGGCTTTCGGTCGAGGCGGGCGAGGTAACCGGCGGGTTTTCCAACGCCGCGATCAGCGAGGCGGACGTGGTTGCCGGGCGTTATGACGGTGCCAGGGTCGAAGTCTTTCAGGTCAACTGGCAAGCGCCTGACCAACGCATTCTGTTGCGCGTGCAGGAAATTGGTGATGTCGTGCGTGCCGGTGGCGCGTTTCGTGCCGAGCTGCGGCGGCTGACGCATCGGCTGGATCAGGTGCAGGGGCGGATTTATGGGCGGCGTTGTGATGCCGTGCTGGGCGAGCGACGCTGCACGGTGGATTTGAACAATCCGGCCTACCGGGGTAGCGGCGCGGTTGTGGCTGTTTTGGGGCAGGTGCGGCTGCGGGTATCGGGGATCGATGCGGCGGTGGCGGGATTTTACCGGTATGGCGTGCTCCGCTTTGCCGGTGGCGCCAATGCCGGGCATGCCTGCGATATCGAGGATCATCGCAAGGGCGCCGACGGTGTCACGGTGTCCCTGTGGCTGCCGCCTTTGCCGTTGACGGTGGGGGACACCTTCACCGTGACGGCGGGGTGCGACAAGAGTTTTGGCACCTGTGGCAAGAAATTTGCAAACGCTCTGAATTTCCAAGGGTTTCCGCATATGCCGGGGACGGATTTTGCGTTCGGTTATGCGGATGGCGATGCGGTGCATGACGGGCGGGCGCTTTATGAGTGACGGTCGCGCCGAGGATCATTTGGTTGGTTCCGGGGTTGCGGCTCCCCTCATCCGGCCCTGTGGGCCACCTTCTCCCCGGTGGGGAGAAGAGGGAAATTGGGGCGCCGTCTGCGCAGAGCGGGTCGTTGCTGCGGCACGGAGCTGGATCGGGACGTCGTACCGGCATCAGGCGAGCCTGAAGGGGGTCGGTTGCGATTGTCTGGGGCTGGTGCGGGGTGTGTGGCGCGAGGTTTATGGAACGGAGCCGGAACTGCCGCCGGCCTATCAGCCGGACTGGGCGGAGAGAAGCGGCGAGGACCGGTTGCGCGACGCGGCGCGGCGGCATTTCGGAGCGGAGATCTTGGCGGCGGAGATGCGGCCGGGCGATCTGCTGTTGTTTTGCTGGCGGCCGGATCTGCCGGCAAAGCATGCGGGAATTCTCAGTGCCGAAGACAGGTTCATTCATGCCTATGAACAGGCGGCGGTGATCGAGTCGGCGCTCGTGCCGTCCTGGCGCCGGCGGATCGCCGGGGTGTTTCGTTTTCCGCAAAAGGTCTGACGCTCATGGCAACCATTCTTCTGCAGGCAGCCGGGGCAGCACTTGGCAGCGTGTTCGGGCCGGTAGGGGCAGCACTTGGCCGGGCGGCGGGTGCGCTGGCCGGATCGGTGATCGACCGGTCGATCATCAACGGCATGACGACGGTTTCCGGCGCGCGGTTGGGCGATGCGCGCATCCCCGGTGCCGAGGATGGCACGGCGATCACCCGCGCCTATGGCACCGTGCGCATCGGCGGCACGCTGATCTGGGCGACGCGGTTTGAAGAAGAAGTGCGCGTCGAGCGGCAGGGCGGCAAGGCGAGCGGGCCGCGGGTCGAGACGTTTCGCTACTATGCCAATTTTGCGCTCGGGATCTGCGAGGGCGAAATCGGCCATGTGCGCCGGGTCTGGGCGGACGGGCGGGAGCTGGATCTGACCGGGATCGAAATGCGGGTCTATCGCGGTACAGGAGGCCAGCTGCCCGATCCGTTGATCGAGGCCAAGCAGGGCGCGGGGAAAGCACCGGCCTACCGGGGACTTGCCTATGCCGTGTTCGAGCGCTTGCCACTGGACAGTTACGGCAACCGGATCCCGGTGATCCAGTTCGAGGTGCTGCGCCCGGTGGGAGTGCTGGAAAAGCAGATCCGGGCGATAACGATCATTCCGGGCTCCAGCGAGCACGGTTATGACCCACGGGTGGTGAAGGAAGAGACAGGCGCGGGCGCCAGCCGGCTGATCAACCGCAATGTTTTCCACGCCAGTTCCGACTGGCAGGCGTCGATCGATGAACTGCAGGCTTTGTGCCCGAACCTCAAGCGGGTAGCGCTGGTGGTGTCGTGGTTCGGGACGGATTTGCGCGCCGGCCAGTGCCGGATCGTGCCCGGCGTCGAGACGCCGGTGCGGCAGGGCGAGAGCCGGCCCTGGTCGGTGTCGGGGATTTTGCGCGGGGGGGCGCGGCTGATCAGCCAGAATGGCGGCGGCCCGGCCTATGGCGGTACGCCGAGCGATGCGAGCGTCGCGGCAGCAATCGCCGACCTCAAGGCGCGCGGATTGAAAGTCTACCTCTATCCCTTCGTTATGATGGATATTGCGGCCGGGAATACGCTGCCGAACCCCTATGGCGGAACGGGGCAACCGGCCTATCCCTGGCGGGGGCGGATCACCGCGCATCCGGCACCTGGGCTTGCTGATAGTGCCGACAGGACGGTGGCGGCGCGGGCGCAGGTGGACGCGTTCTGCGGCATGGCCACGGCTGGAGATTTTTCCGTGTCCGGCGGGGCGTTGACCTCGCTGGCTTCGGATGAGGGGTATCGTCGGCTGGTGCTTCACTATGCGCTTTTGGCGGCTGCGGCGGGCGGGGTCTCCGGGTTCATCATCGGCTCCGAAATGCGCGGGCTGACGCAATTGCGCGATGGGGCGGGGGCTTTCCCGTTTGTCGAAAAGCTGATCGGCCTTGCGGCGGACGTCCGGGCTATTCTCGGGGCAGGTACCAAGCTGACCTATGCGGCGGACTGGAGCGAGTATTTCGGCTACCATCCGGCGGATGGTTCCGGCGAGGTGCATTACAATCTCGATCCGCTCTGGGCATCGGGCGACATCGATGCGGTCGGGATCGACAATTACATGCCATTGTCCGACTGGCGCGACGGTGACCTGTCGCTCGGCAATCCCGATGGGTTCCGGCTGGCCGAGGATGCGGATGCGATGCGGGCGATGGTTGCGGCCGGTGAGGGCTATGACTGGTACTATGCCAGCGCTGTCGATCGCCGTGACCGGATCCGCACGCCGATTACCGACGGGCTGGCGGGAAAGCCCTGGATCTACCGCTACAAGGATATTGCCAGCTGGTGGGGACAAGTGCATCGCAACCGGATCGCCGGTGCCGAAGCGGCGCCGACGGCCTGGATCGCAGGCGCTAAGCCCGTCTGGTTTACCGAACTGGGCTGCCCGGCGATCGACAAGGGGGGCAACCAGCCAAACGTCTTTACCGATCCGAAATCGTCGGAGACGGCCGCTCCCTATTTTTCCAGCGGCGCGCGCTGCGATGCCATGCAGCGCCGGTTTCTGGAGGCGCAGCACGGGTATTGGCAGGCGGCGGGCGCTCCGGCATGCCTCGATCCGGATCACATGTTTGCCTGGACCTGGGATGCGCGGCCGATGCCGGCCTTTCCGGAGAATACGGACCTCTGGTCCGATGGCGCCAACTGGCAAACTGGACATTGGCTGAACGGCCGGCTTGGTGCGGCGACTGCGGCCGATGTGATCGCAGCGGTTCTTGCCGATCACGGCTTTCAGAGCGGCGATGTCAGCCTCGTCGGCGGCGATCTCGGTGGCTACGTGCAATCGGAGCAGGCATCGGCGCGCGACGTGCTGGAGCCGCTGATGGCGGCGCTGCAGATCGATGCCGTTGAGGATGGTAGCACGCTGCGGTTCCGCTCGCGGATGAAGCAGGCGTCGGCCCCAAAATTCATCTCGGTGCTGGCGGATGTCGATGGGCAGGCGCTGTTCGAGGAGACCCGCGGCCATGACAGCGATTTCGGCAGCGAGGCCATCCTTGACCGGTTCGATCCGCACAATGCCTACGAGCGGACGACGGCACGGTCGCGCCGGGTTTCGCCGGCCAGTGACCGGGTACTGCGGCTTTCGCTGCCGGGCGTCCTGCATGACGGGGCAGCAGCAACCGCCGTCGAAGATGCGCTTCGGGATCATCAAGTGTCGCGGCGCACTGTGCGTTTTTCGCTATCACCGGCGGCGCTGGCATTCGAGCCGGGCGACGTCGTCTCTTTCGATGAGGGGCCGGCGGGCAGTTTTATCATCAACCGGATCGAGGACGGGGCGGCGCGCTCCGTCGAGGCACGGGCGTTTGTTGCGTCGAGCGGCGGCGGGCCGGTGCTGCCATCGCGGCCGATCAATCCGCCCCGCACGCCTTCCGACGGTTTTTCGCCGGTGGTGCATCTAATGGATCTGCCGCAATACGAGGCGGGCGATGCCAGTGCTTTTGCCCGGGCGGCAGTCTTTGCCCGGCCGTGGCGTGCGGTGACGTTGTCGTCATCGGCAACGGCGGAAGGCTATCAGGCGCGGGCACGGCTGGAGCAGCCGGCGCAGACGGGCGTGCTGGCAGAGCCTCTCGGTGCAGGTGTCACCGGCCGGTTCGATGCCGCACGCACGCTGACGCTCGACCTGCATTTCGGCGGACTTTCGGCAGCAGTGCGGCTTGCCGTTCTCAACGGCCAGAACCGTTTGGCGGTCCTTGCCGTCAATGGGGCCTGGGAAATCATCGGGTTCCAGAGTGCGCAGGAAATCTCTGCCGGGCGCTGGCGCCTGACAAGGCTTCTGCGCGGGCTGCATGGAACCACCGACGCAATGCTGGCAGGGGCGGTTTTGGGCGCTCCGGTGGTCGTACTGAACGCGGCCGTCAGGCCGCTGGGGTTAACCGCGGATGAGGCGGGGCGTGTGATCCGCTGGATCGCCGAGCCGGGCGGCCAGGTTGTATCGCCGGCCGGGCCCTATGCCTTTACCGGGGGCTTGCGGGCGGAAACACCGGTTGCGCCGGTGCATCTGCGCGCCCGCCGTATCGAGAGCGGTATCCGCATCACCTGGGTCCGTTGCGCCCGCCGCGACGCCGACCACTGGCTCGACGGTGATATCGCGCTGGACGAACCCCAGGAACGCTATCGCATCGACATTCTCGATGGTGCGATCGTCAAGCGATCTCTCGATGTCACCGAACCGGCGCTGCACTATGCGGCTGGCCTTGAGATCGAGGATTTCGGTGTGCCACAGGCGGCTCTGTCGGTTCGCGTCCGCCAGCGTGGCCAGAAGGCCGCCTTCGGCGTGGCGGCACATGCCACGCTGACGCTGTAACACGCCCGCTTCCCATTCAAGCCGAACGCGAATCATGCAAACCGACGAGGAGCGTCAAATGAACGATTTGAAGACCTGGTACATGTCGAAGACCGTCTGGGGCGGTGTGGTCGCAATCCTGGCCTCGTGCGCCAATCTGCTGGGACTGGAGATCACAGCTGAGGACGAAAGGGGAATCGTGGATGGACTGACGGCACTGGCGGCCGCTGCCGGCGGGCTGATGGCGATCTGGGGACGGATTTCGGCCCGCACACGGTTGCGCTAATCTTTGCGCCGGATTGCACAAAACATGGTGTTAACAGCACATTCATTTGCCATTCAGACTGTATCGTTTATTGAATTTGCAACGATGCTTCCCAAATCGCCAATATTGTTTTCAAGCCGAAAGTGCGTTCATGTCCTCACCCTTGATCATAGCAACGCTTGCAGCGGGCCTTTCCGGATTCGCGCCGCCGGCGATTGATGTGCCATCGATGGTTGTTTCGGTGGACGGCGATTGCGGGCAGGCGGCGGCCGAGGTTGTGGCCAAGACGGGTGGCGAGCTTTTGTCGGCGCAGCCGACGGGGGATGGCAAATGCGTCGTCACCGTGCTCATTCCCGGCAATGGCGGCCGTCCGAAAAAGGTGACGATGCGGGTGCCGATGTAGCCGCAGGATGCTTGCCTTCAAGACATTCTCGAAGCGGATAAAATAGGGTAAGCAATAATACCAAGGTTCGATCATGAGAACCTTGGTAGAAATCTCGTGTTGCAACGCGACGGCAAATCCGCGGGAAATGCTGGCGCGCAAGGGAAGAAGGTCTGTTCATGCGCATTCTGGTGGTCGAAGACGACGTCAACCTCAACCGTCAATTGACCGACACGTTGAAGGAAGCCGGATATGTCGTCGATCAGGCTTTCGACGGCGAGGAAGGCCACTACCTCGGCGAGGGCGAACCCTATGATGCCGTCATCCTCGATATCGGCCTGCCGGAAATGGACGGCATTACCGTGCTGGAAAAATGGCGCGGCGCCGGAAAGGCCATGCCGGTTCTGATTCTCACCGCCCGCGACCGCTGGAGCGACAAGGTGGCCGGTATCGATGCCGGTGCCGACGACTACGTCACCAAGCCATTCCATGTCGAAGAGGTGCTGGCCCGCATCCGCGCGTTGATCCGCCGCGCTGCCGGACATGCAAGCTCGGAGATCGTCTGCGGTCCGGTACGGCTGGATACCAAGGGCTCCAAGGCGATGGTCAACGGCGTGGCGCTGAAGCTGACCTCGCACGAGTTCCGGCTCTTGTCTTATTTGATGCACCACATGGGGCAGGTCGTGTCGCGCACCGAACTGGTCGAGCATATGTACGACCAGGATTTCGACCGCGATTCCAACACGATCGAGGTTTTCGTCGGGCGGCTGCGCAAGAAGATCGGCAACGACCTGATCGAGACCGTGCGCGGCCTCGGCTACCGCATGCAGGCACCCGGCATGGTGAGCAAGGAAGTGAAATCCTGAGCGCGATCGCCATGATCGACTGGAAGCACCCGGCGTTTGCACACGCAGGGGACGTTACGGCGATGGTGTCCTGCCAAACCGTTCGGCAACGCCGATGATGCTGCGCCCGCAATCGCTGACCGCCCGCGTTCTGCTGGTCTCGACCATTTGGGCGGTGGCGGCGCTGGTGGTGATCGGCGTGGTGATCTCCACCCTTTACCGGCAGGGCTCGGAGCGTGGCTTTCAGGATCTTTTGCGCGCCCAGCTCTACAACGTCATCAATTCGATCGTCGTCAACGACAAGTCGGTTCTGGCGGGTAGTCCGCAGCTGGGCGACTTGCGTTTTTCCCAGCCTCAGACCGGCTGGTACTGGATCGTCGAGCCGATCGGCGAATTCAACACGCCGCCGCTGATCTCAACCTCGCTTGGTTCGGGCAAGCTGCCGATCGCCAGCGTCGACGAAGTCCCGTTCGATATTCGCTACGAGCGTTTCTACACCACTGTCGATTCTTTCAACAACGATGTCGAAGTGGCGGAGACGGAAGTCGTTCTGGATATTCAAGGGCATACCGCCCGTTTCCGGGTTGCGGGCAATCGTGACGTGCTGGAAGCCGATATCGATGACTTCAACCGCAATCTCTATCTGGCGCTGGCTATCTTCGGCTTTGGCGGCCTCGGCATGAATGCACTGGCGATTCTCTTTGGGCTGCGGCCACTCGACCAGGCGCGGCGATCGCTGGAAAAGATCCGCGGCGGTGAAAGCGAGCGGCTGGATGGCGAGTTTCCCCGGGAAATTCAGCCCTTGGCCAGCGAGGTCAACGCGCTGATCGACAGCAACCGGCGCATCATCGAGCGCGCTCGCATGCAGGTCGGCAACCTCGCGCATTCGCTGAAGACACCGCTTGCCGTTTTGATCAACGAAGCGCGGGTCCTCGAGCCGCCGCATGGCGACCTGGTCAAGGCGCAGGCGGATGCGATGCAGATGCAGGTGCAGTCCTATCTCAACCGCGCGCGGATCGCGGCGCAGCGGGAATCGGTTCTGGCGCGTACCGAAGTCGAGCCTGTCCTTGAACGGCTGGTTCGCGTCATGCGCCGGCTACATCCGGAAAAGACGTTTCTGCTGACGGTATCGCCGCCCGGCCTGATCCTGGCGATGGAACAGCAGGATGTCGAGGAAACCGTCGGCAATCTGCTGGACAATGCCGCGCGCTATGCCGCCGATCAGGTTCACGTCGCGGCCCAACTGGCGCCCGAAGGCGTGCAGGGCAAAGACCCGGGGCGGCGCAACTGGATCGCCATCGAAGTGGACGATGATGGTCCGGGCCTTGAGCCGGAGCAGATCGGCATTGCCATCAAACGCGGCAAACGGCTGGACGAAAGCAAGCCGGGAACGGGGCTGGGGTTGTCGATCGTCAGCGAGATTGCCGGTGAATATCAGGGCACTTTCGGGCTGTCGCGCGGTGCGCGTGGCGGGCTGAATGCGCTGATCGTGCTACCCGCTGTGTCATGATGGGACGTATTTCGAGCTGTCGCGTGACTTTTTTGACAGGATTGCGGGCAAAATTCCGCAATGCAGCAGGTTTAATCGCTGCGATGTTGCCTGCCCATGCGGGGAATGTAAAAAGATAATGGGCCATGAATCGGACTGATGCCGAACCATGATCTGCCGATGCAACGGAAACCGCGAGAGCTGTCCGATACGATGAAGAACCAAGCCCGTTTCCCGACCATCCGTTCCACGTCTCCAGCCGCGTGCCTGATTGCCTCGTCATTGCTGATTGCCGGCTGCGGCACATCCTCGCGTGACGCCGGTAAACTGGGCATTACCTCGAACACATCGGCTTCCTATATCGCAGCGCTCGAGGGTGGTGTGATCGGGCGCCAGGCGGGACTTTCGATCAGCAAGGCCGACCGGCAGCGTGCCCTGGAGGCCGAGTATCGGGCCCTGGAAGGCTCGCGCGGCGGACAGCCGGTGGTCTGGCAGGGATCGGGCATCAGCGGTTCGGTTGTTGCCGCAGCCCCCTATCAGGTCGGCTCGCAGAACTGCCGCCAGTACAGCCATACGGTGACGGTCAAGGGGCAGGATAGTGTGGCGCGCGGGGTTGCCTGCCGCAATGCCGACGGCACATGGACGCCGTTGGGCTGATTTCCGTACTATTCGTTGCGGCGAAACGCCTCAAATTTCCGTCATCTCCGGTTTTCCGATTGGAATGGCGGGCTTGGCATAGTAATTGAGCGCTTATGCTGTTCTGGATTCTCGTTGCCATCCTGACGGCGGCCGTTGCCGCTGTTTTGTTGCTTCCGCTGCTGCGCGCTGCCGCCAGCACTGAGGCCCCCCAATCCCATGACGTCGAGGTCTATCGCGACCAGCTGGAAGAGCTGAAGCGTGACGAGAAAAATGGCCTGATTTCCGGCGAAGACGCGGATTTCGCCCGCGCCGAGGTGGCCCGCCGCCTGCTGGCTGCGACCGATGCGGTGAAAGCTGCCGCGCCTGTTCAGACCGCAAAACGCGGCAACCGGCTGGCGCAATTGGCCGTCATCCTCCTCCTGCCTGCCGTCGGGCTCTGTCTTTACTTGCAGATCGGCAATCCGGATGTTCCGGATGCTCCGCTGGCCGCGCGCCTGGCCAATCCGGGCGACGATATGAACATCCTGATCGCACGGGCCGAGCAGCAACTGGTGACCAATCCGGAGGACGGTGCCGGATGGGACGTTCTGGCACCGATCTACTATCGCAGTGGCCGGCTCGAACAGGCGGCGACGGCGTTCCGCAATGCGCTGCGTATCCTCGGGGCGACGCCGGTGCGTCTGGGCGGTTATGCCGAAAGCCTGATTGCGCTTTCCGGTGGGCTGGTGACCAACGAAGCTCGTGACGCACTGCAGAAACTGCTGGCGATCGAACCCACCGACCCGCGAGCGCAGTTCTACCTGGCTCTTGCCTTGAAGCAGGAGGGTAAAGGGCCGGAGGCGCTGGCGGCGTTCGAGCAGATCGTCCGCACATCACCGGCCGGTGCGCCCTGGCTGCCGCTGGTCAATGAGCATATCGCCGATCTCAAGGTCCCTGCAGCAGGACAGCAGGCCGGCACACCGCTGGGCAACCCCACAAACGAGGATATCGCAGCGGCGAAGGACATGACCACCGGCGATCGCACGGCGATGATCGAGGGCATGGTCGGCAGTCTTGCGGAAAAGCTGAAGACGGATCCGAAGAATTTCGAGGGCTGGATGCGGATCATCCGCTCCTATGCCGTGCTTGGCCAGAAGGACAAGGCGAGCGACGCCCTGAAGCAGGGCCTTTCCGTCTTTCCGGCTGACGGCGACGAGGGCAAGCAATTGCTGGCTCTGGCTGGCGAGCTTGGGCTGAAGGCTGACGGAGGCGTGGAATGACCCGCAAACAGAAGCGCCTTGTGATCATTGGCGGCGGTGTCAGCTTTATCGTCGCTGCCGTACTGCTGGTGATGGTCGCGTTCAGCCAGGCAATTGCTTATTTCTACGTGCCGGGCGATCTCGCCAAGGCCGATCTTGCGCCTGGCACGCGTATCCGGCTCGGCGGCTTGGTCGAAAATGGTTCGCTCAAGCGCGGTGACGGCATGACCATAACGTTCAGCGTTACCGACACGCTGGACAAGGTGCCGGTGACCTATACGGGTATCCTGCCCGACCTATTCCGCGAAGGCCAAGGCGTCGTCGCTGAAGGCAGTTTCAAGGAGGGAAGCCCGGTTTTCGTTGCAGATACCGTGCTTGCCAAGCATGATGAGACCTATATGCCCAAGGACGTGGCAGACCGGTTGAAGGCGCAGGGCGTCAATCTCGGCGGCAAGGAAAATATCCAATGATCATCGAGCTTGGCCACTATGCGCTGGTTCTGGCGCTTGCCACGTCGCTGTTGCAGGGCGTGTTGCCGATCATCGGCGCGCTGCGCAACGATCACGCGCTGATGGAAATCGGCACGGTGGCGGCGAAGGCAACGTTCCTGCTGATGGCTCTGTCGTTCGGTGTTCTCACCTACGCCCATGTGACATCCGATTTCTCCGTCCAGAACGTCTGGGAGAATTCGCACTCTCAAATTCCGCTGATCTACAAGTTTTCCGGTGTCTGGGGCAATCACGAAGGCTCGATGCTGCTGTGGGTGTTGATCCTGACCTTTTTCTCGGCGCTGGTTGCTGTGTTCGGCGACAATCTGCCGGAGACCTTAAAAGCCAATGTGCTGGCCGTTCAGGCTTGGATCGCGGTGTCATTCTCCCTGTTCATCCTCCTGACGTCCAACCCTTTCAACCGGTTGCTGAATGCGCCGGGCGAGGGGCAGGACCTCAATCCGGTGCTGCAGGATGTGGGCCTGGCCATTCATCCGCCGTTGCTCTACCTCGGCTATGTCGGCTTTTCGGTCTGTTTCTCGTTTGCCATCGCTGCTCTGATCGAAGGCCGCATTGATGCGGCCTGGGCGCGCTGGGTGCGGCCGTGGACGCTGGCCGCTTGGACCTGCCTGACGGCCGGTATCTCGATGGGGTCCTACTGGGCCTATTACGAACTGGGCTGGGGTGGCTGGTGGTTCTGGGATCCGGTCGAAAATGCGTCCTTCATTCCGTGGCTTGCCGGGACGGCGCTGTTGCATTCGGCACTGGTGATGGAAAAGCGCGAGGCGCTGAAAATCTGGACCGTGCTTCTGGCGATCATGACATTTTCGATGTCGCTGCTCGGCACCTTCCTCGTCCGCTCCGGCGTACTGACCTCTGTTCACGCCTTTGCCACCGACCCGACGCGCGGCGTCTTCATCCTGATCATCCTCATTCTGTTCATCGGTGGTGCTCTGTCGTTGTTTGCTTTCCGCGCCGCGCATCTGAAGGCGGGGGGGCTGTTCGCGCCGATTTCGCGTGAAGGGGCACTGGTTCTCAACAACCTGATCCTGACGACGGCGGCGGCGACCGTATTGATCGGCACGCTCTATCCGCTGGCGCTGGAAGCGGTGACCGGGGCGAAGATTTCCGTTGGTCCTCCCTTCTTCAACATGACCTTCGGCCTGTTGATGCTGCCACTGATGCTGGCGGTGCCGTTCGGTCCGCTTCTGGCCTGGAAGCGCGGCGATCTGCTCGGGGCCGGGCAGCGGCTGTTTGCCGCCGTAGCATTCGGACTGGTTGTCGGAAGTATCATCTACTACGTACAAAATGGCGGCCCGATCATGGCGCTGTTCGGCCTCGCGCTCGGGGCCTACATGATTGCCGGTTCGTTGACGGAGCTTTACCTGCGCTCCGGCCTTGGCAAGGTGACGGGATCTGTGGCGCTGCGCCGTCTGTCCGGTCTGCCGCGTTCGGTCTTCGGCACGGCGCTGGCCCATATCGGGCTTGGCGTCACCCTGATCGGCATTGTCGCGGTGACGGCCTTCGAGACCGAGCATATCGTCGAGATGAAACCGGGCATGACCACGGATGCGGGCGGCTATACTCTGCGCTTCGATGGTTTGCGCAATGGCAACGGGCCGAATTACAGCGAAGAATCCGGGCACTTCACCATCAGCCAAGGTGGGATCGAACTGGCCGAGGTCTGGTCGTCGAAGCGGTTCTACACGGCACGGCAGATGCCGACCACCGAGGCCGGTATCCGGACGTTCGGATTGAGCCAGCTCTACGTCTCGCTCGGAGACGACATGAAGGATGGCGGCATCGTCGTCAGGGTCTGGTGGAAGCCGATGATCCTGTGCATCTGGCTTGGCACGGTGTTCATGATGGCTGGCGGTGCGGTTTCGCTCAGCGACAGGCGGCTGAGGGTCGGCGCCCCGGCACGCGCCAAGAAGCAGAAGAAACCGGTACTGGAGCCGGCGCAATGATCCGCCGCGTCCTCGCCATCGTCTTCATCCTGCTGTCGGTCTCGCCGGTATTTGCCGTCAATCCCGACGAGGTGCTGGCCGATCCGGCGCTGGAAGCTCGGGCACGCGGGCTGTCGGCGCAACTGCGTTGCATGGTCTGCCAGAACCAGTCGATCGACGATTCGAATGCCGAGCTTGCCAAGGATCTGCGCCTTCTGGTGCGCGAGCGGATCACCAATGGCGACAGCGACGACGCGGTCATTGCCTATGTCGTTTCGCGTTACGGCGAATTCGTTCTGCTCAACCCCCGCTTCGAGACAAAGACGCTGATTCTCTGGGGTGCGCCGGTTATCCTGCTGCTCGCCGGTGCGGTGGCAATGCTTCTCGCCGCCGGGCGCCGGACCGGCAAGGTGACGGGAACGGCACTGTCTGCGGATGAGCAGGCGCGTCTGGATGCTGTCCTGAAGGATTGATTTCCTTTCACGCCCATTCCCAACATTACCAAAAGTTCATTTTCCGGACACAAGTCAGTAAGGTGCGCTCGGCTATTCCTTTCTCATCGGCTGTTCCTCCAGTCAGCCAAATGTCAATGAAGAGAAAAGGCAAACCGGATGTTTCAAACAAACGCACTGCGTCCCTCCCTCAAGACCGTTTTGAAGACCACGACCGTTGCTGGTTTGGCGGCCGTCATGCTGTCGACCGGCATCCCAACCGCCATCACTTCGTCCTTTGCTGCCGCCGTCAAGATCGAGGCGCCGCAGGTTCCAAGTTTTGCCAACGTCGTCGATGCGGTTTCTCCGGCAGTGGTGTCCGTGCGTGTCCAGTCGCGGGCCAATCCTGTTTCCGATGATTCCGGTAGCGGCAACGGTTTCAGCTTCGATTTCGGCGGCCGTGGCCTGGATGAGCTCCCGGACGATCACCCGCTGAAGCGCTTCTTCAAGGAGTTCGGCGGCCCGAACGGCGATAAGCGCGCCGAGCGTGGCCATGGACCGCGCGACGGCAAGCCAGGCCGCCTGCGTCCGACATCGCAGGGTTCCGGCTTCTTCATCTCCGAAGACGGCTATCTCGTCACCAACAATCACGTCGTTTCCGACGGTTCGGCCTTTACCGTCATTCTCAACGATGGCACCGAACTGGATGCCAAGCTGATCGGTAAGGACAGCCGTACCGATCTTGCCGTCCTGAAGGTCGATGACAAGCGCAAGTTCGCCTATGTCAGCTTTGCCGATGACAGCAAGGTCCGCGTGGGTGACTGGGTTGTTGCTGTCGGCAATCCGTTCGGCCTCGGTGGTACGGTAACCGCCGGCATTATCTCTGCCCGTGGCCGCGATATCGGCTCTGGCCCTTATGACGATTACCTGCAGGTCGATGCAGCGGTGAACCGGGGCAATTCGGGCGGCCCGACCTTCAACCTCAATGGCGAAGTGGTCGGTATCAACACTGCTATCTTCTCGCCGTCCGGCGGCAATGTCGGCATCGCTT
This sequence comes from Hyphomicrobiales bacterium, assembly GCA_900472175.1. GTDB lineage: Bacteria > Pseudomonadota > Alphaproteobacteria > Rhizobiales > Rhizobiaceae > Pararhizobium. Next base: position 526,770 of record UCHD01000001.1, read on the forward strand.
TTGCCATTCCCGCGTCTGTCGCCAAGGACGTCGTCAACGATCTAATGAAAGACGGCGAAGTATCCCGCGGCTGGCTCGGCGTACAGATCCAGCCCGTCGACAAGGATGTGGCTGAATCGCTCGGCCTTGCCGAGGCAAGCGGCGCGCTTGTCGTCGAACCGCAGGCCGGTTCTCCCGGCGAAAAAGCCGGTATCAAGAAGGGTGATGTGATCACCGCCGTCAATGGCGACACGATCAAGGGGCCGCGCGAGCTGGCCCGAAAGATCGCCTTGATGCGCCCGGGTACCAGTGTCGACGTCGCCCTGTGGCGTGATGGTAAGGCCGAAAGCGTCAAGCTCGAAGTTGGAACGCTGCCTGCCGATACCAAGGAAGCCACCACCGGTGACGACCAGCAGCAGCAGGAAGAGCAGCCTTCAAGCGAGAAGGCGCTTGCTGATCTCGGTGTCACCGTGACGGCGTCGGATGATGGCAAGGGCGTTACGATCTCTTCGGTGGATCCGGACTCCGATGCCAGCGACCGTGGCCTGAAGGAAGGTCAGAAGATCATCTCGGTCAACAACCAGGAGGTTAAGTCGGCTGACGACATCCTCAAGGTGATCGAGGCGGCCAAGAAGGATGGTCGCACCAAGGCGCTGTTCCAGATCGAGGCCGACAACGCAAGCCGCTTCGTGGCGCTGCCCATCAGTCAGGGCTGACGAGGGCTGACGCAGCACCAGCTGCCAGACGCCGCGGACCTTCACCAGGGTTTCGCGGCGTCTGGCGTTTCAGGGCATGGCTTACCTGCGCAGCCGGGCAGGCAGGTGTGAACTCCCAAAGGCAAAACCGGTTGTGAAAGATACGGGTCAGGGACTATGGTCACGCGTATGAAGATTCTGATTATCGAAGATGACCTGGAAGCCGCGGCCTATCTGGCCAAGGCCTTTCGCGAGGCTGGTATCGTCTCTGACCATGCCAGCGATGGCGAGAGCGGCTTGTTCATGGCGAGCGAGAACTGCTACGATGTGCTGGTGATCGACCGCATGCTGCCGCGCCGTGACGGGCTGTCGGTGATTTCGGAATTGCGCCGCAAGGGCGTTCACACTCCGGTCCTCATTCTTTCCGCGCTCGGCCAGGTCGATGACCGGGTGACGGGATTGCGCGCTGGCGGCGACGATTATCTGCCGAAGCCCTACGCCTTCAACGAGCTTCTGGCACGGGTCGAGGTGCTCGGCCGCCGCAAAGGCGCGCCCGAACAGGACATGGTCTATCGTGTCGGCGATCTGGAGCTGGACCGGCTGTCGCATACGGTGCGCCGCCAAGGCCGCGAGCTTTTGCTGCAGCCACGCGAGTTCCGGCTGCTTGAATATCTGATGAAGAATGCCGGGCAGGTGGTGACGCGCACCATGCTCCTGGAAAATGTCTGGGACTATCATTTCGATCCGCAGACCAATGTCATCGACGTGCATGTGTCGCGGCTGCGCGCCAAGATCGAAAAGGATTTCGACCAGCCATTGCTGCGCACCGTGCGCGGCGCCGGCTATATGATCAAGGAAGACGGACGCACCGACGCATGAACAGGTTGCGCGTCCTCTTCCGCACGACGGCCGTTCGCCTGTCGGCGCTTTATCTCCTGCTGTTTGCCCTGTGTGCCGCATTTCTGGTGTTCTACGTCACCGGCATGTCGCAGCGGTTGCTGGAGCAGCAGACAAAGGATGCGGTGGCAGCGGAAGTGGCGCAGATCGAGCAGATCTACAGCCGTGCGGGCGTCAACGGATTGCTGCGGACGCTGGAGCGGCGGGCGCGTCAGCCTGGTGCCAATCTCTACGTGATTGCCGGACCGACCGGCGAAATTCTCGCAGGCAATGTCGCCTCGCTGCAGCCTGGCCTTCTGGACAAGGAGGGGTGGACCGGCGAATCGTTCCGCTATCAGCGCTATACCGACGAAAGCCGCAAGGAGGCACATGTAGCCTTGGCGCATGTGCTGGTGCTCGACAACGGTCTGCGCATTCTGGTTGGCCGTGACTTGCAGGAGCCTGAAAAGTTCAAAATGCTGGTGCGGCAGGCTCTTGTCGTTGCGCTTGGCATCATGGGCATTGGCGCGCTGATCATCTGGTTCGCCATCGGCCGCAATGCCCTGAAGCGGATGGACCGGATGTCAGATGCCAGCACGCGGATCATGGCGGGTGACCTCTCGCAGCGGTTGCCGATGAGCGGATCCGGTGACGAATTCGACCGGCTGTCGGAATCGCTCAATGCGATGCTCGGGCGGATTGAAAAGCTGAACGAGGGTTTGCGGCAGGTCTCCGACAACATCGCCCATGATCTGAAGACGCCGCTGACGCGTCTGCGCAACAAGGCCGAGGCGGCCTTGGCGCACAAGGCAACCAATTCCGGCTATCGCGCCTCGCTGGAAGAGATCATTGCTGAATCTGACCAGTTGATCCGGACCTTCAATGCGTTGCTGATGATCTCCCGGGTCGAGGCCGGGGCCGCGGCCGCTGAGATGAGCGATGTCAATCTTTCGCAGAGTGTCGCCGACTGTGTCGAGCTTTATGAGCCGGTGGCAGACGAACAGGCGCTGAAGCTCGAGGCCGATGTGCCCGCCGATATTCACATTTCCGGCAATCGGGAACTGATCGGGCAGGCACTCGGCAATCTGATCGATAATGCCATCAAATACGCCGATAGCGCTGCAAATCCGATGATCAAGGTCAGCCTTTCTAAGCGGGATGGCGCGATCGTCCTGTCCGTGGCCGATCACGGACCCGGAGTGCCCGCCAATAAGCGGGACGACGTGGTGGAGCGGTTCGTACGGCTCGACGAAAGCCGCAGCAAGCCGGGAACCGGCCTCGGCCTGTCGCTGGTCGAGGCGGTGATGGAGATGCATCAAGGGTCTCTCGAACTGAGCGACACGGTTCCGGACGTTGAAAACAATCGTGGTTTGACTGCCAGCATGGTTTTCCCATTGCGCTCAGCCTGATAGGCATAGGGCAGCCGAAATCGGGAGCGGCTGGGGGAGACCATTATGCAGACGGATATGCGGCGGCTATCGGATATCGGCACATGCGCGCTGCGGCCGATGAGCCAGACGGATGCGAAGTCTGTGCTTTCGAGCCTCAAGGATATTGCAAAGAGCCATCCGCCGATCGCCGATCTCCTGGCTTCGGAAACACCGCTGAAGGATTTCATCGTCGCGGCACTGTCGCTCTCGCCTTATCTGCGGGACACGGCCGTTTCGCATCCGCAGGTGCTTGTGCAGGCGCTTGCCGGGCCTTTGATCCCCTATCTGGTAACCTGTGTCGAGAGGGCGCGGGATGCCTGGAATGGGTCCGACGCGGGAAAATCCGTGCCCGATGCCGAGATCATGACGCGTTTGCGCCAGGCCAAGCGGGATATCGCCTTTGCGATTGCCCTTGCCGATCTCTCCCGGATTTTCGATGCCCGCGAGACAACGCGCTGGCTGAGCGATTTTGCCGGTGCTTCGGTATCGGCCACCATCGACCACCTGCTGTTGAGCGCCCATGACGCAGGCAAGCTGAATGTCGTCGATACCGCGCATCCGAGTGACCGGTCGGGCGTGGTCGTGCTCGGCATGGGAAAGCTCGGCGCCTTCGAGCTGAATTATTCGTCGGATATCGACCTCGTGGTCTTTTATGAGCCGCATGCGCCGCTGATCACGTCCCGCGACGACGCGCCGGAGACGTTCGCCCGGTTGCTCCGCCGCCTGATCCGCATCCTGCAGGAGCGTACTGGCGACGGCTATGTGTTCCGGACCGACCTGCGCCTGCGTCCCGATCCTGGGGCGACGCCGCTTGCCATCCCGGTCGAGGCGGCGATGCTTTATTATGAAAGCCGGGGCCAGAACTGGGAGAGGGCGGCCTTCATCAAGGCGCGGCCGGTGGCCGGCGACCTCAAGGCGGGCGAGGCCTTCCTGCGGGAACTGACCCCGTTCATGTTCCGCAAATATCTCGACTATGCGGCGATTGCCGACATCCACTCGATCAAGCGGCAGATCCACGCCCATAAGGGGCATGGCGAGATCGCTGTCAAAGGCCACAACATCAAGCTTGGCCGGGGCGGCATCCGGGAAATTGAATTTTTCGTCCAGACGCAGCAATTGATCGCCGGCGGACGCATGCAGGAATTGCGGCTGCGCGCCACCGAGCCGATGCTGCATGGTTTGGCCCGGGCCAACTGGATCGACGCGGAAACCGCCGAAGAACTGATTTCCGCCTACTGGTTCCTGCGTGATGTCGAGCACCGGGTGCAGATGGTGCGCGATGAGCAGACGCATGTTTTGCCGACTACAGACGCTGAACTGAAGCGCATCGCCTACATGATGGGCTTTGCCGATGTCCCGGCGTTTTCGGCCGAATTGTCGCGTACGCTCAAGACGGTGGAGCGGCGTTATGCGCAACTGTTCGAGCAGGAAGCGAAGCTCTCGACCGAGACCGGAAATCTGGTCTTTACCGGGCAGAGAGACGATCCGGATACGTTGGAGACACTAAAAAAGCTTGGTTTCGACCGGCCGCAGGACATTTCCAGAACCATTCGCACCTGGCATTATGGCCGCTATCGGGCAACGCAATCGGTAGAGGCCCGCGAGCGGCTGACCGAGTTGACGCCGGAGCTTTTACGCGTGTTCGGGCAGAACAAGCGCGCCGATGACGCCCTGTTGCGCTTCGATCAGTTTATTGCCGGGCTGCCGGCCGGCATCCAGCTGTTCTCGCTGCTTGGTAACAATCCGGGGCTTCTGTCGCTGATCGTCAATATCATGTCCTCAGCACCACGGCTGGCAGATATCATCGCCAGCAAGCCGCATGTGTTCGATGGAATGCTCGATCCCCGCCTTCTCGCCGAACTGCCGACGCGGGATTATCTGGCGGAGCGGATCAAAGGCTTTCTGGCAACCGCCCGGCACTATGAAGAGATACTCGACCGTTTGCGGATCATTGCCTCCGAGCAGCGGTTCCTGATCGGTATCCGGCTGCTGACCGGCGTCATCACCGGCGTCCAGGCGGGGCATGCGTTTACCGATCTGGCCGACCTGATCCTGACGGCCGCCCTGGACGCCGTCTTACATGAGGTGGAATCGGCACATGGCAAATTCCCCGGCGGCCGCGTTGCGGTTATCGGCATGGGTAAGCTCGGCAGCCATGAGCTGACTGCGGGCTCGGACGTCGATATCATCCTGCTCTATGACCATGATGATGAGGCGGGCGAATCCGACGGTGCCAAGCCGCTCGATTCCGTTCGCTATTTCACTCGCGTCACGCAGAGGCTGATCTCGGCCCTTTCGGCTCCTATGGCCGAAGGCGTGCTCTACGAGGTCGACATGCGGCTGCGCCCCTCCGGCAACAAGGGGCCTGTCGCCACCCGCATCAACGCTTTTGCAAAGTACCAGCGCGAGGAAGCCTGGACCTGGGAGCACATGGCGCTGACGCGCGCGCGGGCGCTGTGCGGCGAGGAAAGCCTGATCGCCGACGTTGGCGGGATTTTCAAGGAAGTGCTCGGCCAAAGCCGGGATGTGGCAAAGGTGAGCGCCGACGTCGCCGAGATGCGCGGTTTGATCGACAAGGAAAAGCCGCCAAGCGATGTCTGGGATTTCAAGCTCATTCCCGGCGGACTGGTCGACATCGAGTTCATCGCGCAATATCTTGCGCTGATCGCCCCGGCGCGTGGCGCAGCACCGCCGCCGAGCGGCACATCGACGGCCGATGTCCTGGCGCGGCTTGGTCCGGTTTTGATTGCGCCTGCCGATCTCGATACCGTGCAGGAGGCGCTGGCGCTGTTCACGGATCTTTCCCAGATCGTGCGCCTGTGCATCGAGGGTGATCTGGAACTGAAGGATGCGCCCGCTGGCCTGATCGAGCTTCTGTGCCGGGCAGGGGATGCGCCGGATATCAAGGTGCTGGAAGCTGATATCCGGCGCCTTTCGAAGGCAGTGCGCCGGATATTTCAAACGACCGTCAAACCCTGAAAGGTTACGCCACGGCCAGTGTGGCCTTGGCCTCCGGCACGGCGCGTGGGGCCGTGTCGGGGATACGCAGCGAAATGATCGTGCCGACATTTTCCCGGGAGTGGATCTTCATCGCGCCGCCATGCAGGTGGGTCAACGAACGCGAGATGGCGAGACCAAGGCCGGAGCCCCCCTTGCTCTTGGCGTACTGGCTCTGCACCTGTTCGAAGGGCTGGCCGATTTTCTCCAATGCCAGGCGCGGTATGCCGATGCCGGTATCGGCGATGGTCAGCGTCACGGCACCGGCGACCTTGCGGGCGCGCAGCGAGATCTTTCCGCCCTCGTTGGTGAATTTGACGGCGTTGGACAACAGGTTGAGCAGGACCTGCTTCATGGCGCGGCGGTCGGCGGTGATCGTCAGACCGGAGGAAATCTGCTGATCGACGCAGATGTTCTTCTGCTGTGCCGGGATGGTGGTGAAACGCAGGGTTTCCTCGATCAGCGGGGCGAGATCGATCGTCTCGCGGTTGATCTTCATCTGGCCTGCCTCGATCTTCGACATGTCGAGGATATCGTTGATGACGTTGAGCAGATGTTTGCCGCTGTCGTGGATATCGTGGGAATATTCGTCGTATTTTTCCGAGCCGAGCGGGCCGAACATCTGATTCTGCAGGATTTCCGAAAAGCCGAGAATGGCGTTCAGCGGGGTTCGCAGCTCGTGCGACATGTTGGCGAGGAATTCGGACTTGGCCCGGTTGGCCGCTTCCGCGCGTTCCTTCTCTGCCTGGTAATTGGAGTTGGCGACGGAGAGTTCGGCCTTCTGGCGTTCCAAGGTAATGCGTGATGTCGACAGGTCGCCGATTGTGGCCATCAGGCGCCGCTCGGATTCGCGCAGGCGCACCTGGTGCCGTTTCAGCAGGGTAATGTCGGTGCCGACCGATACCAGGCCACCGTCACGGGTTCGCCGGTCGTTGATCTGCAGCCAACGCTGGTCGGCGAGCTGCACTTCCGAAGTCTGTGATTGATTGGAGCGGTCAGGATCGGCAATGCGCCGCTCGATGATCGGGCGGGCGGACGCGGCGTTGACCACGGAACGCTCCGTCCCGGCAACCAGCACCCGGTCGGGCAGCTTGTAGGCTTGCTGATAATGGGTGTTGCACATCACCAGCCGGTCGTTCTTGTCCCAGAGCACAAAGGCCTCGGACGTACAATCGATCGCATCGGCCAGCCGCTGGTCAGCTTCTGCATAGCGCTGGGCCAGGCGATGCTGCTCGGTGACATCCATGGCGATGCCGATCAGATGCACACGGCCGGAAGCGGTGCGAATGACCTGGGCACGGGCGCGCATCCAGACATAGTGGCCATCGGCATGACGCATCCGGAAGATCTGGTCGATCTGCCGCGCATCGCCCTTGGCGATGGTGCGGGCGACCTTGTAGATGCTGCCATCATCCGGGTGCATCAGCCGCGCCGCGTCGCCGAACGACAGGACATTGCTCTGCGGCGGCATGCCGAGCATTTCATACATCGAGCGCGACCAGAAAAGCCGGCGGTTGGGCATGTCGAAATCCCAAAGGCCGCAGCGCCCGCGCGACAAGGCGGTTTCGACGCGCAGGTTGGATTCCGCGAAAATCTGGTCGGCGTCGCGGGCGCGCTTGGCCTGGATGTAATAGGCATAGAGCACGATCAGCAGGATTGCCGAGATCCCGGCAAAAAGGGTGACGTTGAGCGAGACTTCATCCCGCCACAGCTTCTGGATACCTGCCAGCGGCGTGGCGACCAACAGCGTTCCTGCGCCGCCGGGGACCTGCATCATCGCAACGGTATGCTCGGTACCACCGATGAAGGTCTTCATCACTGCCGAGCGTTCGCCGAAATACTGGAAAGCGGCGACTTCCGGCGCCACGGCATTCAGCGTGCGTCCCGTATAGGCCGCGCCCTCCGGGGAGCTGGCGAAAATCCGGCCGTCATTGCGCACGGTGAGCACAAAGGCACCATTTTCGAGCATGTCGGGCGAGAGGACTGCATTCACCCGCTGTTCGACATCCCACTTCTGGGCCTTGTCGAACAGGGCCACGCCGTTTTCCTGAAGGGCGGCACTGGCGGTGGCTGCGGCAAGGACGGTGACCTGGCGCGCACTTGCCTCCATGCGGGCATATTCGACCATGATGCCGTTGATGCGGGAAATGGCAACGACGAGAAGAAACGCGGTGATCAGGATCGGGATCGAACGCTTGAGCAATGGCTCGGCGCCCGCAAGACGGCGCACTGCCGGCTCGGTAAAAATCCGTGCGTGCTGGATAACGTCCCGTTCCAGGCGTGAAAAACCCGGAAATCTGGGACGCAACCGCTCACCGGCTGCGCGTCCCCGCTGCGCTTCCGCCATCTTCGTCAATTCTGTAAACCCTCATGTGATTCGAAGCGCCGCTCGCTTGAACCTGACCCAATGAATCAATTGTGATTCGCCTTGTCCAGAGGAAAACGTAAAAGTTTGTTAACCATTTATCGTCATGGGAAAATTGCACTATTGGCGTCGGCGCTGCGGCAGAAACGAAAAAACCCCGCGGTTGCGGGGTTTCTCGATCATTTCCAGTTGCTATTTCCTATCCCTTGAGCATGCGCTCGATGATGTCGCTGACATCGGTCGATAGTTTCGGCGTGGCCGCGATTTCACGCAGTGCGTTGCGGGCGTGCTCGGCGCGGCCGGGTTCCAGCGAGCGCCACGACCGCATCGAGGTCAGGATGCGCGCCGCCAGTTGCGGATTGCGCGGATCGATGTCGAGGATCTGGCGCGCCAGGAACCGGTAGCCTTCGCCATCGGCGCGGTTGAAGCCTGTCGGGTTAGAAAAGGCGAACGTGCCGACGAGCGCGCGCACCCGGTTCGGGTTGGAGCCGTTGAACAGCGGGTCGGCCATCAAGACCTTGACGCGGGCAAGCGCGGCTTCGCCCGGAATGGTTGCCTGGATGGTGAACCACTTGTCGATCACCAGGGCATTTCCGGCGAACCGGGCCTTGAATGCAGCCAGGGCATCCGCCGTTTCGGCAGCATCCGGGAACCGGTGTGCAAGTATTGTCAGGGCCTGGCTGAGATCCGTCATGTTGTTGGCGGACTTGAACGCCGCGACTGCCCGGGTGGGTTCGTTTTCGGCATAAACGAGGTAGGAGAGGGCGGTGTTGCGCAGTGCCCTGCGTCCGGCACTTGCCGCATCCGGGCTGAACGGGCCGGAGACGATCATCTCATCCGCAAGTTTTTCGAACATGGCCTGGCCTGCCGTGGCGATCGCCGCCATGATTTGCTGGCGTCCGGCGTGGATCGCATCCGGGTCGTTGTTTCCACCGATTTCGCGGGCGATATCAGCTTCGCTCGGCAGTGCCAGCGCCTGCGCTCTGAACGCGGGTTCAAGATCACCGTCGGCGGCGGCCGCAAGCAGGGCGTCGATCAGGGCGGCGTCACATTGAACCGGTTCGCCTGCCTTGGCGCTGGCGGTGGCAGCGACGAGATTCGGTAAGGCAAGGTCGTTCAGGGCCTGCCAGCGGGCAAACAGATCGCTCTCATGCTTGGCGATATGGGCGCGATCAGCGGCCGTTTGTTCGAAATGCAGGTTGATCGGCGTCGAGAAACCGCGATTCAACGACAGGGCTGGGCGTGACGTGATGCCACCGAACACGACCGTCTGATTGCGCTCGATGAGATGCAGCACGTCACCGGTCATCTCGGCGCCGGTGACGGAGGTGACCTTCGCTTCCGAGCCATCCTCCAGCAGGAGCCCGATGCGCAAGGGGATATACATCGGCTCCTTGGCGCTCTGGCCGGGCGTCGGCGGCACCATCTGCTCAAGCGACAGCGTCAGCGTCTGTTTGGCGGCATCATAGGCTGTCGAGGCGCTAACCAGCGGTGTACCTGCCTGATGGTACCAGAGTGAAAACTGGGTGAGGTCGCGCTTGCTGACTTCGGCAAAGCAGGCGACGAAATCCTCGATGGTCACGGCCTGTCCGTCATGGCGGTCGAAGTAAAGATCCATGCCCTGCTTGAAGAGATCGGCACCGAGCAAGATGGCGATCATCCGGGTGACTTCGGAACCCTTTTCGTAAACGGTGGTCGTGTAGAAGTTGTTGATTTCCCGGAATTTTGTCGGGCGGACCGGGTGCGCCAGCGGACCGGCATCTTCCGGAAACTGTTCGGCTTTCAGATGGCGGACTTCGGCGATGCGCTTGACGGTACGCGAGCGCTGGTCGGCCGAGAATTCGTGATCGCGATAGACCGTGAGGCCTTCCTTCAGGCAAAGCTGGAACCAGTCGCGGCAGGTGATGCGGTTGCCGGTCCAGTTGTGAAAATATTCGTGCGCGATGATCGCCTCGATATTGGCGTAATCGGCATCGGTCGCGGTTTCCGGGTCGGCAAGCACATACTTGTCATTGAAGACGTTCAGTCCCTTGTTCTCCATGGCGCCCATGTTGAAGTCGGAGACGGCGACAATCATGAAGATATCGAGATCGTATTCGCGGCCGAACCGTTCCTCGTCCCACTTCATGGAGCGCTTCAGCGCATCCATTGCGTAAGATGCGCGCGGCTCCTTGCCGTGTTCGACATAGATTTTCAGCGTGACTTCGCGGCCGGACAGGGTGGTGAAGGTGTCCTCGACCACGCCCAGGTCGCCGGCGACCAATGCGAACAGGTAGCTTGGCTTCGGGTGAGGATCGAACCAGGCAGCGAAATGCCGGCCATCGCCCATGCCGGCGCCACCGAGATAGTTGCCGTTGGAGAGCAGCAGCGGCGCGGTTGCCTTGTCGGCGATGATGTTGACCGTGTAGACGGCAAGCACATCCGGGCGGTCCGGGAAATAGGTGATACGCCGGAAGCCTTCGGCTTCGCACTGCGTGCAGTAGACATTGCTGGTGCGGTAGAGGCCCATCAGCGTGGTGTTGGCCTCTGGATTGATCTCGGTGGTAATCGTTACCTCGAAGGGTGCCGTTGCCGGAAGGCTGCGGATCGTCAGCGTATCGTCCGCCGCATCGTAGTTCGTAGCCGGAATCTCTTCCTGGTCAAGCAACAGGCCCGTCATCTTCAGTTCGTCGCCGTCGAGGATCAGCGGCGCATCGGCGCTTACCCCCTCGCGGCGGTGGAAGATGAGCCGGGCTTCGACCTTGGTTTCGGTGGGATCGAGTTCGAAGGTGAGGTCCACCCTCTCGAGGACAAAATCCGTCGGCCGGTAGTCTTCCAGATGAATGATCGCGCCCGTATCTGTCCGCATTGTTTGTCCCGCTTGCATCATCCGCTGCGCCCAGACGCTGGCGATGAGGCTTGTCTCGATGAAGAGGCTGCGCAGAAGATGCGAAGCTTCCGGTGTGATCGCAAGGCGGTTCATTTCGCTGACATATGCCGTTTTCCGGCAAGTCTGATCTGTCCCATTCCTTGCTTGTTCAGAGACTTACGAAATTCGCCCTAACAATATTTAAACCAGTCGTGTATTTTTGGCACAGGTTTCAGATTTTTACAGCCCGCTACCAGTCTTCTTGGTTCCGGAGCGCAGTTTCGGCTGTCGGATTGCTTGGCGGCGTTTCTGCTTGCCCATTCCGGTCGAGACTAGGGTAACGCCATCGACGCATCAAATATTTCCGCTACCCATCACGAAAATTGATGCCTCTTTCGAATATCGCGGGTTAAGGTGACAGGGTCTAAGCGACGGATTCTCCGCTCGCATATTTTCCCCGCAGCCTGTCGTTTCCCTTGATTTCCGGCCCGCTGCCCTCAGTCCGATGAGTGCGACCCGCATGGATTCCGAATTCCCCCACCCGATGAAGGGCATTACCCTCAAGGTTCTGTCCGTGCTGGTCTTCGTCTGCATGTCGACACTGATCAAGGCGGCGGGAACGGAGATCGCCACCGGCCAGATCACCTTTTATCGCTCGGCTTTCGCGATGGTGCCGATCCTCGGCTATCTCGCCGTCAAGGGACATCTGCGCACGGCTTTCCACACCAAGGATATTTTCGGCCATCTGGCACGCGGCTTCATCGGCATCCTGGCGATGAGCTTTGGGTTTTACGGTCTGGTACACCTGCCGCTGCCCGAAGCAATCGCGATCGGTTACGCCATGCCGCTGCTGGCCGTCGTCTTCGCGGCGGTGTTTCTCAAGGAAACCGTGCGGGTCTATCGCTGGTCTGCCGTGCTGATCGGACTCGTGGGGGTGATGATCATCACATGGCCGAGGGTAACGCTGCTGCGCGATGGTGGTTTTGGCTCGCAGGAGGCGCTCGGTGCGCTGGCCGTGCTTCTCTCGGCCGCGCTCGGCGCAATCGCCATGGTGCTGGTGCGCAAGCTGATCGCCAAGGAAAAGACCCACACGATCGTGTTGTATTTCTCCCTCTCGGCCTCCTGTTTCTCGCTGCTGACGCTTCCGTTCGGCTGGGAGCCGTTGCCGCTGAGTTCGTTTCTGCTTTTGATGGGAGCGGGATTTTGTGGCGGCGTTGCGCAAATTCTTCTGACGCAGAGCTATCGTTATGCCGACATGTCGACGATTGCGCCGTTCGAATATACTTCGATCCTGCTTGGGCTGCTGATCGGCTATTTCCTGTTCGACGAGGTGCCGACAGGCGTCATGCTGGTCGGCACGGCGATCGTCGTCGGTGCTGGCATTTTTATCATTTTCCGCGAACACCAGCTCGGTCTCGAGCGCCGGGGCGCGCGCAAGCATATCACCCCGCAGGGGTGACACATTGCCCGAATGATCAGGGCGCCGCCGTCGGAGCGGTGTCGTCCTCGATCAGATCGGCCGGCCGCACAGCCTGGTTCATCGCGTTGACGGCCTCAGTCCCCGGTGTCGGCACGGTATTGGCCTGGAAGTCCGTCTTGGAAACGAGCCCGTCCGTATGGCCGCGCTGGGCAATGCGCCAAGCGGCATAGGCAGCGTAAAGTGCGAAATAGACGGCCAGAACCATGAACAGCGATGGCGGGCCAAAACGGTCCATCACCGGCCCCACCATCAGCGGGCCGGAAATGGTACCGATGCCATAGGTGATCATCATGCCGGAGGAGACCTCGACATATTCGTTCGGCCGGGCAAGGTCGTTGGCATGGGCGACATTCAGCGCATAGATCGGAAACAGAACTGAACCGACAAAAGCCGCGATGACATAGAGCACCAGCGGGCCGGAACCGACGAAGGCGACCATCGCAAGGCAGGAGATAACGCCGACGATACCGCAGCCGACCATGACAATGCGCCGGTCGATCCGGTCGGACGTTCGCCCGATCGGGATTTGCGAAATGGCGCTGCCAGCAAGAAGGGCAGCCAGCAGTGTTGCGCCTTCGGCGGTGGACAGGCCAATCTTCTGGGTAAAGACGCCGCCGAGATTGAGCCAGGCGCCTGACATGGCGCCAGCGAGAAACGCGCCGACGACGGCGACCGGCGAGCGGCGATAGAGCCCCGGCACATCGAACTTGGCCTGTGACGGCGGGGCAGGCATCGCGGACGAGGACAGCGCCGTTGGCAACAGCGCCAGCGAGAACAGCACGCCACACAGAATGAACAGCGACGAATTCGTCGGATCGCCAAGCGGCACCAGATATTGCCCGCCGATGGTGCCGACCATGGTGGTGATCAGATAGAGCGAAAACAGCATGCCGCGGTTTTCATTGGTCACCCGTTCGTTCAGCCAGCTTTCGATGACCAGATAGCTGCCTGAAATCGCAAAGCCGGAAATGGCGCGAAACAAGATCCAGGCCCGCCAGTCGACCACCAGCCCGCACATCAGAATGGCGATGCTGAGCAGCGTGATCAGCGCCGCAAACACCCGCACATGGCCGACGCGCAACACGAATTTCGGGGTGATGATGCAGGAGATCGTAAAGCCCAGCGTATAGCCGGTGGCGATCAGCGAAATGGTCAGCGTCGACCAGCCCTCGGTCACCGACCGTACTGGCAAGACATAGCTCGCCAGCCCGAAGCCGACCATCATCAGCAGCGTCGAAAGCATCAGGCTGAACACGGATCTGAGGCTTGCCAGCATGAAGGCTCCGGGTACGGATCTGCCGGGTGCCTGTGACGCACAAGCCTCAGGAGAAACGCTGAAAATGTTGGAGCGGATTGCGCGCTTGAAAACCGGTGCCCGACACGCCGCTGTTGGAATCAAAGAACGAGTGTCGCTCTATCCAGTTTTGCTGACGCTGTCGATTGCGACAAGGCTTGGCGCAGAAGAGGAGATGTGGCCGCAGGGCGGCCGGAAGCTAGCGATTTACTTCGGCAGGAAGGCGCTGACCGCATGACGGTCGGCATTGGCGGCCGGGGCTTCACGGCTCAAACGGCTATATTCGCCGGAGGCGCGCACGGCGGTGCCGATATCGGCGATCAGAACCCGGAGCGAGCGGATGGATGCTGTCATGATCGGATTCCTTTCATCTTGGCCTGTGATCCAGGCAGAGGCGGGCGCAGCTGCGCTGGCCATTAAAAATCAACGCTGGACGAATTCCGCGAAAATCTGGGCTGGGCGTGTCTTGTGGCCGTAGCCTGCAGCGGTCATCTGTTCGTTGGCAGCCGAGCCGAAGCTGTTGAACGGCGTGCGCAGGGCAGAGCCGGCGTGGCGGAGCGTTTCAAAGCTCGAATGCAAAGGGCGAAAACGGGTCGTCATGGTTCAATTCCTTATTCCAGTCCTCCCGTCGTTCTATATTGCACTGCAACATCGATTCCGCAACGGACGCGTTCGCGTTGCTGGTATGCGCAATCCGCATGGCTTTTTTCATCGTTTGTTCACAATTCAGGCAGGCGCCGGGTTGAGGCGCTCTTAACCACGAATCCGGGCGCGAAAGGCCAGCAGATCCTGCCAGGCGAGCCGTTTGCTGGCCGGGGCCGACGTCAGGTCCTGCGGGTGCAGGGTGGCCAGAGCCGGGACCGTGGTGTTGCCGATTTGAATGTCGCGCCATTCGCCCCGCATGTGATGGATCATCTCGTTGCCGCCGAAGAAGAAACGAGCGGCAAAATTGCCGAGGATCAACAGGTGGCGCGGTTCGCTGAGCGCGATCTGCCGCTCGATGAATGGGCGGCAGATATCGGTTTCGCGCGGCGAGGGGGGGCGGTTTCCCGGCGGCCGCCACGGAATGACATTGGTCAAAAGCACGGATGTCCGGTCGAGCCCGATTGCGGCCAGCATGCGTTCGAGCATCTGGCCCTGCTTGCCCGAAAATGGAACGCCCTCGCGGTCGTCGTCGCCGTTTGGCACCGGGCCGATCACCAGAATGCCGGACGCGGGGTTGCCGTCGGCAAACACCATGTTGCGAGCGCTGTTGCGCAGATTGCAGCCGGAAAAGGCTTCCATGGCGCTCTTGAGTTCATCAAGGGAGCGAGCAGATTCAGCCGCAAACCGGGCTTCGGCGATGGCCTGCTCGTCGGGAATGGCCATTTGCGGTGTGGCGGCGGGAGCCTTGCCAGTAGCGCGATTGCCGTTCTCACGGGCGGCTGGCGCGGTGGGTGCATCGTTCCGTTCGGAGTTTTGCGCTCGCTGCATGGCTTGCGAGGCGCTATTGCCGCGCGCCGCCTTCGCTTCGGCAAATTCGGCGAACCGGTCGACCGGGTCGTCTTCCAGCATCCATTCGACCCCGGCTTCCGCATGAAAATGCAGTAGGGCGGCAAGTTCGGCCGGACTCATGGTGTCGCAGGAGATCATGGTCTGCTTGTACAGAAGGGGGGGCGGGCAGGAAAGGCCATCGCGGACGCAATATGGATTTATGCCGGCGAAAGAGCGGCAGTCTCCCTCTTCTCCCCAGCGGGGAGAAGTGTCGAGCAAAGCGAGACGATGAGGGGGCGGTTCGGCACGTCCCGCGTGTTTGGCTCCCGCTCATCCGGCCCCTTGGGCCACCTTCTCCCCGCGGGGGAGAAGAGGAAGTACCAATCACGCCGCCATTGCCGTCCAGCGTTCGATATCGTCGCGCTCGCCAATCAGTGCCAGTCCATGGGCGATCGAGAGAAGCTCTCCGCCGCTTTCGATCCGGTCACCGGCAAACCGGTCTTCAAAGATACGCCGGATGGCCGGCACGAACGAAGTGCCGCCGGTCAAAAACACCTTGTCGATGCCATCAGCCGGCGTGTTGGTGGTGACCAGCACCTCGTCCAACGCTTCCTCGATGCGGGCAAGGTCCGGTGCGATCCAGCTTTCGAAATCGCTGCGGCGCACGGTCTGGCGGCTCTTTTCGCCGAGCGGCTTGAAGAAAAATTCGGTCTCTTCCTCATGGGACAGCCGCATCTTTGTGGCTGAGATCGCCTGATAAAGCGGATAGCCCTCGTCGTGGTCGACGAGATCGACAAAGGCTTCGAGCTTTTCCGGTTCAACGGCCGAGCGCACCAGCTGCTTCAGGTCGGTGAAATCCTTCAGCGTCTTGAAGATCGACAATTGGTTCCAGCGGCCGAAATTGGCATAGTAGCTGGAAGGCACGTCGAGCAGCTTGTCGAAACTCTTGAACTGGCTGCCCTTGCCGATCAGCGGCGAAACCACCGTGTCGATGATGCGGAAGTCGAAATGATCGCCGGCGACGCCGACGCCGGAATGGCCAACCGGAACCGCCGTCATTTTGCCGGCATGGCTTTCGAAACGGATGATCGAATAGTCGGTGGTGCCGCCGCCGAAATCGGCCACCAGCACGGTCGCATCCTTCTTCAGGTTCTGGGCAAAGTAAAACGCCGCCGCCACCGGCTCGTAGACATAGTGGACTTCGGGAAAATCGAACGACGACAGCGCGCGGTCATAGCGTTCGAGCGCCAGGTTTTCGTCCGGGCTGGTTCCGGCAAAACGAACCGGCCGGCCGACGACGATGCGCTTGTACTCCTGCTGCCAGCCATCGCCGGCATAGTCGGCAATCCGGGCAAGGAAGGACCGCATCAGGTCTTCAAAGCTGTTGCGTCGGGCAAAGATCAGCGTGCCCTGAAACAGCGGGCTGGCGGCAAAGGTCTTGATCGATTGCAGGAAGCGCGCCTCGCCAGGGTTATCGATGAACTGCTGGATCGCCGCCTGTCCCGCCTCTATGCTGACTGCGGCTGCACCCAGCTGCGCATGCTTCATGAACGATAGCGCGGTGCGCATCGAATCGGTGGTGCCGGCCCTGCTTGAGAAGCTGAGCGACTCTGTCGTGTCGCCCTTGGAGGCGGCGAGCACCGAATTGGTCGTGCCGAAATCGAAGCCGAGTGCCTTGGCCATGAAAGTCTCCGTCTTGGGTGTCCGCCAGCTGGCGGCAGAATCCGTCTCGCCTGCGCGCACGGCCTCGGAATGCCTTGCGGCAGCCGGTGTGCGGTTGATGGCGGAGGGCTTGGTTATTTGGAGGGCGCGTATTCGCATGGGTCGAAGGCCAAAGCAAGGCAAGATGAAAGGCCGGTAGTGGAAGACGCCTTTTTGTATTTTGACGTTTACGTTCACGTCATATATTTGTATCCTGCTGCATGACCTCATGCGCAAATGCGCTGGGCTGCCGTCGCAGACCGGCTCGACAAGTCCGGCCGTATTTGCCATGACGGAGGTCAAGAATTGGGAACAAAACCGTGCAAAATAGCCGGGTGCGACTGGAGACGAAGAGATGACCGACCAACATGAGCTGCCCGAGCGCGAAAGCATGGAATTCGACGTTGTTATCGTCGGCGCTGGGCCTGCAGGTTTGGCGGCGGCTATCCGTCTGAAGCAGGTCAATCCGGATCTGTCGGTCGTCGTTCTGGAAAAGGGCGCCGAAGTCGGTGCGCATATCCTGTCGGGCGCCGTGGTTGATCCGATCGGCATCGACCGTCTGCTGCCGGGCTGGCGCGAAGAGGAGGGGCATCCCTTCAAGACCGAAGTCAAGGACGACCAGTTCCTGCTGCTTGGTCCCGCCGGTTCGATCCGCTTGCCGAACTTTGCCATGCCGCCGCTGATGAATAATCACGGCAATTACATCGTCTCGCTCGGCCTCGTCTGTCGGTGGCTGGCCGAAAAGGCAGAGGCGCTCGGTGTCGAAATCTATCCGGGCTTTGCTGCCACTGAAGTGCTTTACAACGATCAGGGCGCCGTCATCGGCGTCGCCACCGGCGATATGGGTGTCGAGAAAAACGGCGAGCCGGGTCCGAATTTTGCCCGCGGCATGGAACTGCTCGGCAAGTACACGCTGATCGGCGAAGGCGTGCGGGGGTCACTTGCCAAGCAGTTGATCTCGAAATTCGACCTGCAGAAAGACCGTGAGCCGCAAAAATTCGGCATCGGCATCAAGGAGCTCTGGCAGGTCAAGCCGGAAAACCACAAACAAGGCCTCGTCCAGCACTCGTTCGGCTGGCCGCTCGGCATGAAGACGGGTGGCGGCTCGTTCCTCTATCACCTTGAGGACAATCTGGTCGCCGTCGGCTTCGTCGTGCACCTCAACTACAAGAACCCCTATCTCTATCCGTTCGAGGAATTCCAGCGCTTCAAGACGCATCCGGCCATCCGCGGGACCTTCGAAGGCGGCAAGCGGCTGACCTATGGCGCCCGCGCGATCACAGAAGGCGGCTACCAGTCGGTGCCGAAGCTGACTTTCCCGGGCGGCGCGCTGATCGGCTGCTCGGCCGGTTTCGTTAACGTGCCGCGCATCAAGGGCAGCCACAATGCGGTGCTGTCGGGTATTCTTGCGGCCGAAAAGCTGTCGGATGCCATCGCGGCAGGACGCGCCAATGATGAAGTCATCGAGATCGAGAACGGCTGGCGCGACAGCGCCATTGGCCAGGACTTGAAGCGTGTCCGCAACGTCAAGCCGCTCTGGTCGAAGCTCGGCACGGCAGCCGGTGTGGCGCTTGGCGGGCTCGACATGTGGACCAACACACTGTTCGGCTTCTCCTTCTTCGGTACGCTGAAGCACGGTAAGACCGACGCGCAATCGCTGGAACCGGCGTCGATGCACAAGAAGATCGACTATCCGCGCCCCGATGGCGTGCTGACCTTCGACCGCCTGTCTTCGGTGTTCCTGTCGAACACCAATCACGAGGAAAACGAGCCGGTGCACCTGAAGGTCAAGGACATGGCTCTGCAGAAATCGTCCGAGCACGATATCTATGCCGGCCCCTCGACCCGCTACTGTCCGGCCGGTGTCTACGAGTGGGTAGAAAAGGACGGGCAGGATGTCTACGTCATCAACGCCCAGAACTGCGTCCACTGCAAGACCTGCGACATCAAGGACCCCAACCAGAACATCAACTGGGTACCGCCACAGGGCGGTGAGGGGCCGGTCTATCCGAATATGTGAGGTGGGTGCCTCGATGGTATGAAACGGGCGGCAGGCGAAAACCTGCCGCCCTTTTCTATTGCGCACAATTTCAGCGCGCTTAACCAGCCATTAACCATGTTTTCCCTATTTTCGGTTGCATCAACCGGATCTTAAGGAAACACACGATGTCGATCTCCCGCCGTGGCCTGCTGCTCGGCTTTTCCGCTCTCCTTGCCGGTTGCGCCACCAACGGACCGAACCATGCAGCCAACTATGCTGCAAAACCGGACGAAAAGTTTCCAATGCCGGCCATGCCGCTGGAAAAGGTCAAGCCGGAACTGCGCCGCCAGCAGGTCGCCTATTCGACAAAATACGATAGCGGCACCATTGTCGTCGATACCCCGGCGCGGCGGCTCTACTACATTCTTGGCGACGGGCAGGCGATGCGCTACGGCATCGGCGTCGGCCGCAACGGCTATGCGCTGGCAGGGTCTGCCTATATCGGCCGCAAGACCGAATGGCCATCGTGGACGCCGACCGACAACATGATCCGCCGAGATCCGGGCAAGAACCTGAAATATGCCGGCGGCGTTCCGGGCGGCCCGAACAATCCGCTCGGCGCTCGGGCGATCTATCTGTATCAGGGCGGCAATGACACGATGTTCCGCATCCATGGCACGACGCAGCCCTGGTCGATCGGGCAGGCGATGTCGAGCGGCTGCGTGCGCATGCTCAACCACGATGTTGTTGATCTCTACGAGCGCGCAATCGTCGGCGGCCGCGTCGTCGTTCTGCAGGCGTAAGCCAAGCCCAGGCAGATGGTGCAAGCATATTCAATTCGAAAAAGGCGCCGTGAGCTCAATGCTCCGGCGCCTTTGCCGTCTCATCCGCGCAGCCACTTTCGATCGACGAAATCAGCGATCAGTGGTGCGATCTCCGGCAGGCATTCTTCAAGCGCGAAGTGACCGGTGTCGAACAGATGCAGCTCCGCTTCCGGCACGTCGGCCAAAAAGGCACGGGCGCCCGCCTCGGTGAAGAATGGATCATTGCGGCCCCAGGCGATCAGTGTTGGCGGCTGGCTTTGGCGTAGCCATTGCTGCCACTCCGGATAGCGGACAAGATTGCTCTTGTAGTCGAAGGCAAGATCGAGCTGCGGCTGGCGGCGATCGGGCCGGTCGAGAAAATGCTGGTCCATCGTCCAGCCATCGGGCGCGACGAGTTCCGGTTGCGCCGTGCCGCCTTCATATTGGCCGCGGGTCATGTCCAGCGTCAGAAGATTGCGAACCTGCTCCACAGCGCCGTCGCCGGACGGGGCAAGAGCGATAAAGTCGCGGGCGCTATCCGAAAGTCCCTCCAGATAGGCATTGCCGTTCTGGACGATCAGCCCGGCGATCAACTCCGGCCGGCGGCTTGCCAGCCGAAACCCGACCGGGGCGCCGAAGTCGAAGGCGTAGAGCATGAAACGCTTGAGTGACAGTGCATCGACAAAGGTCTCGATCACAGTCGCCAGACTGTCGAAGCTATAGGTAAATGTGCCGTTCTCGTTGGTGGAAGTGGGCGCTTCACTGTGGCCAAAGCCCGGATAGTCGGGGGCAATCAGCCGGTAGTGGCTGCCGAGAGCGTCCATCAACCGCCGGAACTGGTGCGACGAGGCGGGAAAGCCGTGCAACAGAAGGATGGTTGGTGCGTTCTTGCCCGTTTCCGGCAGGCTTTCCCGATAGAAGACGCGAACGCCATCGGCCTCGATAAAACGGTGGCGGATGGAGGGAATGCTGTGCAATGCCATTTTAACACCCATAAAGTTTGAATTTATACATTAAGTTTGCATCTGTGAAGCTAATGTGTCAATCGTAAAAATATACATTATAGACGAAAGGCTGAGCATGGAACTGCTCCCATTCACCGGTGAACCGCTGGCGCTCGATCTGGTCAATACCCGCCCCCTGACGGCTGAAGGCCGGGTGGATCTGCTCGAAACGGCAGAGGGTCTACAGCTTTGGCTGGAGGCTGAAGCCGATCGTTTGCCAGAGGCGGCGGCTATGGAGTTCGGTGATCTAGCGCCGGTGATTGCCGTGCGCGAATATACCGTTTCGGCAATCGCCCATGCCCGCGACGGCAAGCCGGTGCCGCGCGCGGATATTGATGGCCTGAACGCTGCCATGCGTGCCGCGCCCGTCATCCGCCAGCTTGCATGGGGGGATCCGCCGGTTTTGACCAGCGAACGGGCAGGCGCACCGGCGGTCCGGCTTGCCGGGTTTTTGGCCGAGGATGCGGCCGCCTTGCTTGCCTCCGGCGACGTGACGCTGATCCGCAAATGCGCGGCAGAGGATTGCGTCATGCTTTTCGTCGGCAGCAATGCCCGCCGCCGCTGGTGTTCGGCTGTCCGCTGCGGCAACCGCGTCCGCGTTTCGCGCTATTATCATCGCAGCAAGGCAACATGACGCCGGCGCGAGGGGATCGGTTCCGGGGCAGCGCGGCATCCCCTGCTTGGGAGAGTATCGGGTGTGCCGCGCTACCACCTGTTTATGGCGAGCGCGGCCAATGAAGCGTTCCCGCAGGAACTGCGGCAAAGCTGCGTTTTGGTGATGGGATGCGCGTCAGAATCCCGCCAGCACAAGCTTGCCCTTGGTCCGGCCGGTTTCGATCAGGGCATGCGCCTTTTTCAGGTTTTCGGCGTTGATCAGCCCCAGCGTCTCTGTCAGCGTCGAACGGATTTTGCCGGTATCGACCAGCCGGGCGATCTCGGTGAGTATCCTGTTCTGCTCCTCCATGTCCTTGGTCTTGAACAGCGACCGGGTGAACATCAGCTCCCAGTGGATGGACACGGCCTTGCGCTTGAACGGCACGACATCCAGCACCTTCGGATCATCGATCAGCCCGAAGCGGCCCTGCGGCGCGATCAGTGTGATGATCTCTTCCAGATGATCGGCGCTATTGGTGGTGGAAAAGACAAAGGCCGGCGCGCCGAGCGCCAGCTGGTCGATCTGGTGTGCCAGCGGCTTGGAATGATCGAGCACATGATGAGCACCGAGATCATAGGCCCACTTCTGGGTTTCGGGCCGCGAAGCGGTGGCGATGACGGTGAGATTGGTCAGTGTCCGGGCAAGCTGGATGGCGATCGAACCGACACCACCGGCACCGCCGATGATCAGGATCGCATTGGCAGCGCCAGGAACGGGATCGTTGACCTTCAGCCGGTCGAACAGGGTTTCCCAGGCGGTCAGAGAGGTCAGCGGCAGGGCGGCTGCTGCCGGAAAATCCAGCGTTTCCGGCTTTCTGCCAACGATCCGTTCGTCAACCAGATGGAATTCGGAGTTTGCTCCCGGCCGGTCGATTGCTCCGGCATAGAACACTGCGTCGCCCGGCTGGAACAGTTTCACACCCGGGCCAACCGCCTTGACGACCCCTG
Organism: Hyphomicrobiales bacterium; assembly: GCA_900472175.1. Classification (GTDB taxonomy): domain Bacteria; phylum Pseudomonadota; class Alphaproteobacteria; order Rhizobiales; family Rhizobiaceae; genus Pararhizobium. The sequence goes on from UCHD01000001.1 coordinate 549,298, forward strand.
CCGCATCCCAGCCAAGCACCTTCAGCTGATCCGGCTCGGGCTTGGCGTTGGCGCGAATTTTGACATCGACCGGATTGACCGAGATCGCCTTCACCTCGACCAGGATATCGCGGCCCTCCGGCACCGGTACCGGTAGATCGACATCGATCAGCGAGGTCTCGGCGGAAATGGCCTGGGGGATCTTGTAGGCAATGGCGCGCATGGATGGCTCCTTGATGTTTGAACAGAAGCTACATGCGCATTATGATGCAGGAGCGCAAGAATGCACAACAAGTGTATATAGTACCCAAAAGGATACCGTGAATGCCGCGTGTTCGCCACAAGCTCCTGACCTGTTCTCCTGGCTGCCCGGTCGAGGGTGTGCTGCATCTGATCGATGGGAAGTGGAAGGGCGTGATTCTCTATCACCTGCTGGATGGCACGATGCGCTTCAACGAAATCCGCCGCCGCCTGACAAGCGTCACCCAGCGCATGCTGACCAAGCAGCTGCGTGAACTGGAAGCCGACGGCCTTGTCGAGCGCACCGTTTTTGCCGTCGTCCCGCCGAGGGTGGATTACTGTCTGACCCAGCGTGGCCGTAGCCTCGAGCCTGTCATCATGGCGATGAAGCTCTGGGGCGACGAACATATCCTGCTGCAAGCGGTCTCCTAGCCAGGCCCATTTCGTAGCTCCTGCCCGAAATAATAAACATTCGTCATTTTGCAGACACCGGCTGAAAAAGCCGCGGTGCCGCTCCATATGTAGCCCAACGAGCTGCAAGGAGCACGAATGAAAATCAAGGCCATCTTCAATCGCGACGGCGGAACATTCCGCACAACCGATATGGACGCCTATAGCAAAAAGGCCGCGGAAGTCTTCCGTGCAGCCGGGCATGACATCGAAATCACCGTGGCTTCCGGCGATGGCATGGCAGATATCCTCGAAAAGACGGCGCGCCGCGATGATCTGGATGCGATGCTGGCCGGTGGTGGTGATGGAACCATTTCCGCAGCGGCAGGCGTTGCGTGGAAGAACGGCATGCCGCTCGGCGTCGTTCCGGCCGGAACGATGAACCTGTTTGCCCGGGCGCTGAAACTGCCGCTTGATATCTGGAAAGTGCTGGACGTGCTTGCCGAAGGCAGGATCGTTGAAGCCGATATCGGCAGTGCCGATGGCCGTGCCTTCGTGCATCAGTTTTCCATGGGGCTGCATGCCCGCATGGTGCGCTACCGCGAATCCTACAGTTTTGCCTCAAGGCTCGGAAAAATCCGGGCCAGCACACGCGCAGCCCTCGGTGTGATGTTCAACCCGCCGGAATTCGAGATCGAGTTCGAGGTCGATGGGGTTCGCGAAACGCGCAAGGTTTCGGCCATCTCCGTGTCCAACAATCATTTCGGGCCGAATGCGCTGATGTATGCGGACGATCTTACCGGGGGGCATCTGGGCTTCTATACAGCGCCTCCATTGAAGCCGCATGGCGTCGCAAAGCTGACTGTCGATATCCTGCGTGGAAAATTCCGTGACAGCCCGCTGATCACCGAGATGAGCGCCACCGCCGTCGACCTGCATTTTCCTCGCGAGCGCCGCAACATCAATTGCGTCATCGACGGTGAATTGCTGCCGATCGGCCGGGATGTTGCTCTGCGCATTCACCCGGGCGAGTTGAAGCTGCTCGTCGGACGATAATCGGTAGCGGCGGATGGCAGTGCTAGCATGTTGCAGCGTCTGCCATCCGCCGTTGACGCTTATTGGAACGCGGTTTCGAAGAAGCTGCGCAGCTTACGTGAATGCAGCTTTTCCGGCGGCATGGCTGCCAGTTTCTGCAACGCCAGAATACCGATCTGCAAATGCTGGCTGACCTGCGTCTTGTAGAAAGCCGTTGCCATGCCCGGCAGTTTCAGCTCCCCGTGCAGCGGTTTGTCGGAGACGCAAAGCAGCGTTCCATAGGGTACGCGGAAGCGGAAACCATTGGCGGCAATGGTGGCTGATTCCATGTCGAGAGCGATGGCGCGTGATTGCGACAGCCGCTTGACCGGACCGCGCTGGTCACGCAGTTCCCAGTTGCGGTTGTCGATGGTGGCGACGGTGCCGGTGCGCATGATCCGCTTCAGGTCATAACCCTCGTAGCCGGTCACTTCCGCGACGGCATCCTGCATCGCCACCTGAACTTCGGCGAGCGCCGGGATCGGAATCCAAACGGGCAGGTCGTCGTCCAGTACATGGTCCTCGCGGACATAGGCGTGGGCGAGTACGTAGTCGCCGAGCGTCTGGCTGTTGCGCAGGCCGGCGCAATGACCAAGCATCAGCCAGGCATGCGGCCGCAGCACGGCAATATGGTCGGTGATCGTCTTGGCGTTCGAAGGCCCGACGCCGATATTGACGACGGTAATGCCGCCATGGCCCTTCTTCTTGAGATGATAGGCCGGCATCTGTGGCAGCCGGGCAAGCGTCAGGTCCGAATCGGGCTTGTCCGATCCGGGCTGGGTGGTGATGTTGCCGGGCTCGACGAAGGCGGTGTAGCCATTGCCGCCATCGATCATCTGCTGACGTGCCCAGGCGCAGAATTCGTCGATATAGAACTGATAGTTGGTGAACAGCACGAAATTCTGGAAATGCGTCGCGCTGGTCGCCGTATAGTGGCTGAGACGCGCCAGCGAATAGTCGATGCGCTGGGCGGTGAACGGGGCAAGCGGCGAGGGCTCGCCGGGGCCGGGCTCATAGGCGCCGTTGGCGATTTCATCGTCTGTGGTGGTCAGATCCGGCGTGTCAAACAGGTCGCGCAACGGAATGTCGATATTCTCAGCCATTGCCGCTTCGACATAGGCGCCTTCGCCGAAGGCGAAATGCAGCGGGATCGGCGTCGTCGATTCCGATACGGTAACACCGACGCCATGACTGCGGATCAACAGCCCAAGTTGTTCCTTCAGATAATGCCGGAACAGTTTTGGCCTTGTGACCGTCGTCGTGTAGACGCCGGGCGCGCTGACATAGCCGTAGGACAGGCGCGAATCAACGTGGCTGAAGCTGCTGGTCTCGATGCTGACCTGTGGATAGCAGGCACGGTAACGCGAGACCGGCGTTCCGGTCCGGCCAAGTTCGGTGAAGGCATCGACCAGGAACTTCGTATTGCGCTCGTAAAGCGCCAGAAGCGCATCGACGGCGGCAACCGGATCGTCAAACGTCTGCGGTTCGAAAACGTCGGGCGTTGCGATGGAAAGGGTGGAGAGGGAAGAGATTCGATTGTTCATGCAGCATTATAGGATGCTGTTTTTTACAAGCAAACGACAAGTGTGGAATACGCAGAGACCGCTCCGGGAAAAGCTGTTCAGCGCGGCCCGCCAAGGATGATGGCGGTGCCGGCAAGGGCAAGCACGACGCCGGTCGCATCCCATCGATCAGGTCGGACACCCTCGCCGATCCACAGCCAGGCAAGTGATGCAGCGATGTAGATGCCGCCATAGGCCGCATAGGCACGTCCGGCTGCCGCTGTTTCGATGAGAGTGAGAAGCCAGGCGAACAGGGCAAGGCTTGCCATGCCGGGAATGAGCCACCAGATCGGCTTGTCGAGCTTCATCCACGCCCAGAACGCGAAACAGCCGGCAATTTCCGCAAGAGCGGCAAGGGCATAGACGGCGAATGCAGAGATGGGCATGGGGTTCCTTCCTGTGGCCGGATATAGGAAGGCAGTCGAATTAAATGTGCAAGTGCACCCGAAGTCTGCAAGTGCACCGGGCGGTCCGTCAGGCTTGCAGCTTCAGCTCATCGACTGGCGCTGCAGCGTGACGAAAAGGACAAGGCCGGCTCCTTGCTTGCCGATACCAAGGCCGGAGGCCTTGCTGTAGGCAACTGCACCCATCGGAGCCATCAAAAGGGCTGCGAGCGTCAGCATGCGCAGTGCGATGGTTGCGGAATGGGTGAGGGAGAACATCGTCTTTGATCCTTAGAGCTTGGCTTGTTCGCAGAACTTCGTGGTGTGCACGGTGCAGTCGGCAATCGAGCCGGCATAGTTGTGACGGCGGCGCTGGCTATCGGCGCTGACAGCGGCTGCGAGCGTCAATGCGAAAACGACCATAAGCATGCTGATGATGGTGAGGCGGCGGGCGAGAATGTCCATGGCTTTGTCCGTTTGATCTGGTGTGTCGATCGGGGTTCAACTCGATGATGCCGTTTTCGCACAGGCAAACTGAACTCTTCCTGAGACCTCGGTTCATCTCCCGTTCATCTTCGCGGCATTTTGAACAGCTCAACGGCGTACAAAAGCCGTCCAACCGCTTACCCGGCTTCAAAAGAGCGGGTTGGAGCGCCTGATACGGCCGTTCAGAAAGGTTTGACGAATGGGGAGGCGCTATGAAAATACAGGCCCGCAGGCAAGCAGCTGAAGCAATCCTGTCCAGCCAGGCAGCGCGCCGGACGCTGCGGCGCGCTGAAGATCAGCGACAGCATCCGGCGTAACCCGCCAGATGCCAGGCTTGATTACATCCGTGTCCAGGTCTGCGATTTGCAGAGAATCTTGAGAACGCAGCCCTGCATTTTCAGCGAGGCGCCGCTGATCGACGCATTGCCACTATAGGTCTTGTCATTGGCGGGGTCGGTGATTTCGCCGGAATAGCTGTTGCCATTGCCGCTCATGCTGCCGATGCGCTTGCCGGCATGTTTGCCCGTCTTCAACGTGATGCAATAGCTGCCGCCGCAGGACGCGATGACGGCGGTCTCGCCGCTGGCCGTCTTCCAGTTGCCGACGATCGGTTCGGCGGCGAAGCCTGCGGCTGCAGTTGCCATCGTCATGGCTGCAGCGAGTATCAATGCACGAATCATCATGTCCCTCCCGTAGATTCGCCGAACACTGCTGGTTTCGGACGAAATGTTGCCAGAGCAGGTCTCCTCACCGCTCAAGGCACGGAAAATAACTTACGCGGACGTAAACGTAAATATGTGCACGGGCGGTTTGCGGTGAAAATTTCCCGCAAAAAACAGCGTTCCGGGCTGCCTTTTCCCGCAAGTCAAAACAGGCGACCGTTTTGCGTGGTTAGCGATTGGTTGAAATCGGCGTCTGAATTTTCCGTAAAGATTGAGGCAAAAGCCAGCATTTCCGGTCAGTCCGATGTTTAACAAAAACCCAAGTTTACCAATCGTTTGAACTTTGTTTGTCTCACATTAATCATGCATTTTAAGCGTGTATTGAAACCGCTGCTGCATATTCAGATCCATAAGACGAGCAGGGAAAAACACCCCGCCGACATCCTTCAAGGGGCCAAAGCCGCACAAGACGGCGGCCCCTTAAGGGAGCCTCAAAAAGGCAGATAAAACAGGGACTACCGACGTAACAAACCAGGTAAACAGGGACAGAGACAATGGCACGCTTTGACATTCAGAATGCTTCGGATGCCACGATGGGTGGCGAAAACCGCGCAGACGTCTTCTGCGAAATGGGTTTGATGTATGCAACCGGACGTGGTTGCGATGTCGATCTCGTCGCCGCGCACAAATGGCTGAACATTGCAGCCATCAAGGGATCTGACCGTGCAGCAGCGCTGCGGGCCGATCTGGCTATGACCATGAACAAGACCGACCTCGCCACGGCCCTGCGCGCCGCCCGCGAATGGATGACAATGCATTGATACAGGATCGCATCGACGACAGGCGGTAGAGACCGAGACCTCCGAAGATGGGGCGCGGTTTTTACGGCCTGCCGAGCGATTCCAAAATTTTTGGCAGGGCTTCTTCCAGAAGCGCCATGTCGGCCTCCGGTCCGGTGCTGATCCGGATGCAACGGTTCAAGGGCGCAACACCGGGCATGCGGATGAAAATGCCGTGGTCGGCCATCAGCCGGTCGACGATCGCCCGCGCAAACACGGCATCCCCGCCGCAATCAATCGCCACGAAATTTGTCGCCGAGGGCAGGGGTTTCAATCCGTTGTTACCAGCGATTTCTGCTATCTTGCTGCGTGAAGCGGCGATCCTTTCCAGAACCTCCGCCAGATAGTCCTTGTCCGCCAGCGCTGCCACAGCCGCGGCCGTGCCGACCCTGTTCATACCGAAATGATTGCGGATCTTGTCGAAGGCCTGCGCCGTTCCCGGCGTGCCGATGACATAGCCGACACGGGCGCCTGCTAACCCATAAGCCTTCGAGAAGGTCCGGGTACGGATGACGTTCGGCATGTCGATCAACGCGGCGATCGGGGGAATGGTGCCTGCCGGGGCGGTTTCGCCATAGGCCTCGTCGAGGATGAGAAGGCATGTCTCTGGCAATGCTTTCGCGAAGGCGATGACGCTGCCTGCGTCCCACCAGCTGCCCATCGGATTGTCGGGATTGGCGAAGTAGACCAGCGCTGCATCTTCACGCTTGACCGCTGCGAGCAGCCCGTCGAGATCCTCGCGGTCGTTGACATAGGGAACCGTCACCAACCGGCCGCCATGCCCCGCGACATGAAAGTTGAATGTCGGGTAGCCGCCTAGCGAGGTAACTACCGGCATGCCGGGCTCGATAACCATGCGAACGATCTGCCCGAGCAGCCCGTCGATGCCTTCGCCGATGGCAATATTCTCTACCTTGGTGCCGAGATGGGCGGCGAGCGCGCTCTTCAGCTCGAAATTTTCCGGATCATTATATTGCCAGACCCCTGCCGCTGCTGCCGTCATCGCTGACAGAACTGACGGCGCCGGGCCAAAGCCGCTCTCATTGGCACCGATTCTTGCTGCGATCGGGCGGCCTCGCTGGCGCTCGATCGCTTCAGGCCCGACAAAGGGAATGGTGGAGGGAAGCGAGGCGACGAGCGGGGTAAATCGGGAAAATGCAGACATGCGGATGATCGAGCCTGATAATGGATGAAATCGCCGCGAAGACTAGCGAGGTTTCGCGATCATGGAAACCAAATCCATCACGTGAGGATGCGCACTCATAGCAATACGTGCTCAAATTCCAGCGGCCGTTAGTGCTTTTTCAGTTCGCCACCGGTGAAGAACTCGTAACGGACGATCTGGTGCAGGAATTCCTCGTCGATCGGCTTGATGAAGTGCACCTGGATGCGGTTGTCGCGCCGGTAGACCTCAGCGCAGCCGATTCGCCTCTTCGTGCCGACGATGGTCAGATAATAGTGCTGCGGCAGGCCGATCGTCGTGTTGACGACGAAGCTTGCGCCACCGCGTGAAATCTCGGTCATCTTGCAGGTCCGGGTTGAGACGCCGCCAAGGGCCGGCTTGACCGCCATCAACGTGCCGGCCTGTCCGATCACAAAACGTTCGAAACGCTGCTCGTAAAGCTTGGAGCTGACCACCGAATACATCGTCGAGTTCTGCATCGTCACTCTCTCGATAGCGATCGGCCCCGGATGATTGATCCACATTTGCCGCATCGTTTGCGTTTCTCGCTCTCACCCTCCTCATGACGGCAGCGTGCGATGGTGGCAGGATCGGTCAGGGATATTGCAATCCTTTGAAAGCATTCCCTAAAAATTTAACGAGGGTGCAAATTGACGCATTCTGCCGATCGCAGCGTCACGAATCAGGACATTGCATCGGCAAAGTTGACGGCCGGTGGCCAGCGCTTTCAGCGCCGCCGGATTGGTAATGACGATTGGTTCTCTCTTGCTACAGCAGGCGCGGCCCTGCCTGGATTACCACACGGCGAAAATAGGAGAGCACTTTTGCGATCCGCTGCCGGCTCTCATATCAGGCCGCTGGTAAAGTTCAGGCGGATCAGGCGGCTCAGGAATTCCGGCGCCAGCTGCATGTTGAAGCGCACGCCGAGTTCGCTCCGGTGCCGATGGACCTGCGAGCAGCCGATTTCCTCCTGGAAGCCGTCGATCTGCAGGAAGAAGTGCTTCGGCAGCAGGATGTTGGCGTTGAAATCCACCATGGCGCCGCCGATCGAGATATGGCGCAGCAGGCACTGATATTTCGTCTTCGTCTTCAGATGCTGCCCGACCACAAGAATGCGGCACGGACGCTCTATATAATAGTGCTTGTAGCTGGTGGTCAGTTGACCCGGCTTTGCCTCGGCGAGATGCATCACCATCGACATGGGAAACTCCGGAAATCTGCGGCGGCGCGCCGTTTTGCTGGATGCTGCAACTTTAGATCAGGGGCGCACTGCGTTTCGCCACGCCGCATGCTGCTATGATAGCAGTTTCCATCGCCATCCTTGCACTGAGCTTGCGGTTCAAGCGGCCCTGTCTTCATGCTTGCTTAAAAAAGCCTGAGCGCGGACATTGAAACCCACCAGCCCATACGTAATACTTTCATGCAAAGCGCGGTGGCGGCAAAAAAGCCAGGCGTAACAGGGATATGTTTGCGCAGTTTCAAAGGGTGCATTACACCCCGGCAGGCTGCACGAGCGCGGAGGGGAAAATCATGTTCAAGCGTCATGTCCACGGCTGGCTGCCGGCCTTCGTTCTGGTGCTGTCTGTTGTCGTGTTTCAGGCCGGTTCTGCCGAAGCGGCAAAACGTGTAGCGCTTCTGATCGGCAACGAGAAATACGAGGCCACATCGCAGCTGAACAATCCGGCCAACGATGTCGAGCTGATGAAGACCTCGTTCGAGGAGGCCGGTTTCGATACGGTGACGGCCGTTCATGATCTCGACCGGGCCTCTATGGTCCGTGCACTGCGCGATTTCGAGGATACCGCCGCCGGTGCCGATGTCGCCATCATCTATTATTCCGGCCATGGCATGGAGATGAACGGCGAGAATTTTCTCCTGCCGGTCGATGTCAGTCTGAAGACGGACAAGGATGTCGAAGACGAGGCAATCCCGCTCGACCGCGTGCAGCGCTCGCTGGAAGGCGCGACACGCCTGAAACTGGTCATTCTTGATGCCTGCCGCAACAATCCGTTCGAGCAGTCGATGAGCCGCTCGATCTCGACCCGCGCCGTCAGCCGCGGTCTGGCGCGTGTCGAGCCCGAATCGGCCGACCTCCTGGTCGCCTTCGCCTCGAAGGCCGGTACGGTTGCGATGGACGGTGAGGGCAAAAACAGCCCGTTTGCCACGGCGTTGGCGAAATATCTGACCGAACCCGGCGTCGATGTACGCATTGCGCTCGGCAAGGTCCGCGATGATGTGGTGACGGCGACCAATCGCGAACAGGAGCCGTTCGTCTATGGATCGCTCGGCGGCGCGCAGATCTTCCTCAACATCAAGGAAGTGAACATCAACATCACCAATAACGGCAACACGCAGGAAGTCTCGCCGAACGGCCAGTCTGCTGCTGCAGCCGACTGGCAGAATATCCGCGATCTCGCCGACAAGGACCTGATCGAGGTGTTTTTGGCCAAGCATGGCACTGATCCGGTCTACAAGATGCTGGCTGAAAAGAAGCTGAAACTTCTGGAAGAGGCTGCCCAGACAACGGTGACGCCGGATGAAATCGCCTGGGAGGCGCTCAAGCAATCGACCGATGGCGCAGCACTCACCCGGTTTGTTGAGCGTTACCCCGACAGCAAGCACAGGACGGAAGCGGAAACCCAGATCGCGGCGCTCGAGCCGAAGAAGGGCTTGAACATTTCCCAGACCGGCAAGGACACGCAGGCTTCGCGCGATTGCTATCTGCTCGCCGGCGAGCCGCAATCGATGCCCGGCTTCCTCGGCGTCAATTTCCTCAAGATCGATGCGGCGCGTGCGCTGACGGCCTGCGCCCAGGCAGTCAATGAAAACCCCGATGACATGATGCTCGTCAACATGCTCGGCCGTGCCCAGGACGCCGGCCGCAATTACGTCGATGCTCGCAGCAATTATCAAAAGGCAGCCGACGGCGGCAATATGTATGGGCTGACGAACCTCGCCTGGTTCTCGATCTACGGCACAGACGGTCCCGTCGACGTCGACAAGGGCAAGGACATGTTCGAGCATGCCGCCAACAACGGCAATTCCTACGCCCAGGCATCGCTCGGCTGGCTCTATCGTGATGGCTATGGCAGCGTTCCGCAGGATTACGCGGAATCGCTGAAATGGTACCAGCTCTCGGCCAATCAGGGTTACGCCAATGCCATGGCGACCCTTGGCTGGTTCTACCGCGAAGGCAACGGTGTCGCAAAAGACCTTGATCAGTCGCTCTCCTGGTATCAGAAAGCGGCCGAAGGCGGTGATGCCAATGCGATGTCCTCGCTCGGATGGGCCTATCAGAATGGTCTCGGTACGGCACAGGATTATACCCAGGCAAAGGTCTGGTACGAAAAGGCTGCCAATGTCGGCGACGCTTATTCGATGGCGCTGCTCGGCTGGTTCTATGATGACGGCAAGGCCGTGCCGCAGGACTATGCGCAGGCGCGCAACTGGTATGAAATGGCCTCCAATGCCGGCAGCGCCTATGCCATGGGCAATCTGAGCCGTCTCTATGACTGGGGATTGGGGACCAGGGCGGATGCGAAAGAGGCCGTACGCTGGGCGGCGGCGAGCGTCGAGGGCGGCGATCCGGCCAAGCTTCAGGAGCTGAAGACGTCCCCGGACAACTTTACGCCGGCCTTCCGCAAGGAGATTCAGGCTTTGCTCAAGGACCGCGGTTATTACAGCGGCCCGCTGGACGGCGATTTTGGCGCTGCCACGCAGAACGCGATCGACCGGCTGGCGAAAAGAGCTGAGATATCGCAGCCAAAATGACGGGAAACGCAAAGGGCCGGCCCTGTGAGACAGGGCCGGCCCTTTATATAAGGAAGAGGCAGGTCGCTTAGCGGTTGTTTTCCAGCGCCCTGAGTGCGGCCTGTCCGGCGGCGATGGCCTCGATCTGGTTGGTGAACTGGCCATGGGCGGGATAGACGACTGTGCCGCGCTTGAGCACGAAAGCCCATCGCCCGTTGCGCAATTTTTCGATCGTCACTTTGATTTCCGGCTTGTTGTCGTTGCTCATGGTGGATTCCGAACCTGTGCTTGTCTGCGGCGCGCAATCTCGACGAACGCGCTTCTATAAGGAGAGGATTAGCGCAACATCCCCGTTGCGGGCAATCGGCAATGCACAATCCCGATTGCCTTCACCTCGCTAGGGTGCACGGATTGACCTTTGCCCCACGGTCATCGCCGCCCAATCCGGACAAAGGTGCGCCAAGCTCTTCATCGACAATTGCCGTATGCTCCCGTCCCGGCGTTTACAGCCTGCAGGATCAAGTCAGCGAGGGGCAAAATCAACTTTGTCGCGGGAAACCACAAAAACCCCTTGCATTGAAAGGCTCCTGACTCTAGTCAGGCGCTAACGGAGAGGTGGCCGAGTGGTCGAAGGCGCTCCCCTGCTAAGGGAGTATACCCGGAAGGGTATCGTGGGTTCGAATCCCATCTTCTCCGCCATCATCCCTTACATGCAAGATTTTCCGTCAGACGCGTCACGCCCGCATCGTTTGCCGCGCATGATGCCGGAACCCGCTCCCTCCATGCGGTTATCGATTGATTCCCATCGCGGGTCCTAATCACCGAAAGCTCTCTTGCTTTGGTTCGCTAAACATTCAACCGTTGGTACGATGGATGCCGGCGTCTACCAAAAAGAGGGCGGTAACGGCGTAAGCGGTTTCACTAGCTGCCACGCGAATACGAATCGCGCCGGGGCGACTTCACAGCCGTGATTCTCCGATTCGTGCGCCCATTTGGTCAGATGGAGTCGCGATTCCGTTTGCCGACCGGACACGTTTGCCGGAACGGCCGGCGCTTCGCCTCCAGCGTGATGCCGGGGAATCCGCCAGCGAAGGGCCGTTTTGCCCTGTTTTCGCCTCGTTATGATACGGATCACGCCGGGATGAATGCGGCTAAGCCCTGAGGAATAAAGGGTTTTCTTAATGTCTTGTTAATAACTTCAGGCCGCTTGGGGCGTTTTTGTGTCGTTTCAGCAACAGCGCAGGGGGAAGGGCGGGCCAAACATGACGAACTGGCAAGTTGGTGATTGCGCCAGCGGTCCCGTCTTGTATTTTCAACTCCGGAAGCAAGGGCGGTTGATCGTCCGACTTCTTAAATGTTGGGGATGGGGCAGGGAATACTGTCCTTCAGTATAATACCCAGACCTGTTTGAAACTTTTGACTGGAGGTCAGAAATGAACATCAAGAGCCTTCTTCTCGGCTCCGCTGCAGCTCTCGCAGCAGTATCCGGCGCCCAGGCAGCTGACGCAATCGTTGCTGCTGAGCCGGAACCAATGGAATACGTTCGCGTTTGCGACGCTTTCGGCACTGGCTACTTCTACATCCCGGGCACGGAAACCTGCCTGAAGATCGGCGGCTACGTCCGTTTCCAGACCAACTTCGGTCGTGACCTGTCGGGCACGTCTGACTGGAACACGTTCACACGTGGTCAGCTGCAGTTCGACGCCAAGAACGACACGGAACTTGGCACGCTCGAAAGCACGATCGTTCTGCAGACCAACGCTCGCAGCTCTGTTGACGGTGGCTCGACCTTCCTCGACACAGCATCGTTCGCGATCGCTGGCTTCAAGTTCGGTTACTACTACAGCTGGTGGGACGACGGCATTGCCGGCGAAACCGACGCTCTCGCAACCAACACCCTGTTCAACTCGATCTCGTACACCTACGATGGCGGCGCATTCAAGGCCGGTATCTCGGTTGACGAACTCGAAGGCATCGGCCGCGTAGCTCCGTTTGCTGCAACGCAGCTGCCGAACGAATTCGGTCGTCACGACAATGGCGTTGGCGTTGCTGCCATGCTGTCCGGCTCGGTTGGTGGCGTAACAGCTACCCTGCTCGGCGCATACGACACGGAACGTGAAGAAGGCGCAATCCGCGCTATCTTGACGGCTGAAGTTGGTCCTGGCACGTTCGCACTTGCTGGTGTTTACGCAACTGATCCGAACGCATACTACAACGAATCCGAATGGACCGTTGCAGCATCGTACGAATTCAAGGCAACTGACAAGCTGACCATCACTCCGGCTTTCCAGTACTTCGGCGACTACGCATTCATCAACAATGTTGATGCATGGCGCGTCGGCCTGACGGCTGGCTACCAGATCACTGATGGCCTCAAGGCTCTTGCCACTGTTCAGTACCAGGACATCGACAGCGGTTCGTACTCCCGTGCAGGCGCAACGACGCGCTTCAACGGCGGCGACGAAACCACTGGTTTCCTGCGTCTGCAGCGCGACTTCTAATCTCTGGCTTCATGTCAGTGATGGAAAGCCCGGTCGAAAGACCGGGCTTTTTCCGTTTTGGAACTTCCGGATCTGCGTTTGCCGAGCGGCGGCGGTGTCCGCGCGGTTTTTTTACGCAATCCTGTCGATGAACCGAGTGATCTCGGAGAGCAGATCGGCGCGATGCAAAAGCGGCGCGTGTCCTTGTCCCTTGGCTGTCACCGACTGCATGTCCGGATGCCGCCGCTCCATCTCCACGACGGTCGCCTGTGAAAGAATGCTGGAGTTCTCGCCGCGGATGACCATCAGCGGCATTGCCCGGAAACCTTCGTAGAGTGCCCAGAGATCCGGCACTGGCGTATTTGCATTCATGCTTTTCAGCGGTTCGATGAGGGCAGGGTCGAAATCGGCGGCGATCATGCCATCCTTTTGCCGGAAGATGGCCTCTGCCATATCTCTCCAGTCCGTATCGTCGAGGGCAGGGAAGGTCGCGCCATGTACCCGGCTCAGGCTTTCGACCGCCTCTTCCCACGACCGCAGTTTCGGTTGCGCTTCCAGATACTGCCGGATTTGCAAGAGCCCTTCGATTTCGATGACCGGCCCGATATCGTTGAGCACGACAGCGGCGAGCAGGTCCGGGCACATGGCGGCGAGAAGATGCAGGATCAGGCCTCCGCGTGATGTGCCGATGAAGATTGCCCTTGGTACATCAAGCGCGGCGCAGGCGCTCACGACGTCTTCGGCTTCGACCGGCAGCTGATACCGGCTTTTGTCCGGATCCCAGTCCGAAAAACCGCGCCCCCGATAGTCGAGCGCAACGATGCGGCGTGGTTTTTCCGGATGGGTGGACAGCCTTGTCGCCAGAAGATGAAAGTCGCGACTGTTGCGGCTGAGGCCAGGGAGGCAGACGACGGGAAGTGATGCGGCCGTTCGCGGATCATCATGGCCATAATCGCGGGCGTAAAGTTGCAATCCGTCGCAGGCTGAAAAGCGGCGTTCCTCAAAGCTAATCTTGATGGTGCTCGTCACGATGTCCCCCGTTCGCTGAATGCTGAGGGAACCATAACCTATCATGCGGGTCCGGAAAGAGGGGCTTCGGACTTTGTATCGTCTGGCAATTCCGGTGTTTTGACCGGCCCGTCGGCAGGGGGGCGTCAGCGCCCAACGCGCAGATCCTGCACGATATCGGCCGTCTGCCCGAGCCTGGACTTGTAGACCTGATAGTTCTCCATCACCCGCTGTACATAATTTCGGGTTTCGGCAAACGGAATACGCTCGATCCAGTCGACGACGTCGTCGATCGACTTGCCGCGGGGGTCGCCGTAGCGGTTGATCCAGTCGGGGACGCGGCGCGGGCCGGCATTGTAGGCGATGAAGGTGAGGATATAGGAGCCACCGAAATCGTCGATCTGCTCGCCGAGATAATGCGCGCCGAGCGTGGCATTATAGGCGGTGTCTGTCGTCAGCCGTTCCTGGGAATAGGCAAGACCATGCCGTCCGGCAACGCCCTTGGCCGTGCCGGGCAGGATCTGCAGCAGCCCTCGCGCATTGGCAGGCGAAATCGCTGCCGGGTTGAAGGCGCTTTCCTGCCGGGCAATCGCATAGGCCAGCGCCTTGCCGGCACCGCTGATATTGGCATTTGCCGGAATGACGCCGATCGGGAAGGCCAGCGCCGCGACATCGATACCGCGGCCGAAGGCGAGCTTGCCGATCTGCAGCGACAGCTGGTGCCCGCCGGATTTTTCGGCGCGGGCAGAAAGGATGGCAAGTTCGCCGGGGCTGGTCAGTTCCTCAGCCAGGGCGCGATAGAGATTGTCGCCTCGCCAGCCATGTCCGGCCTCCTCCAGTCGCGCAATCGCTTCGACCGCTTCACGGTCTTCAAAACGCGTACGGTCATCGGCGGTCGGTGACGGATAGGTAACGTTCAGTCCTGTGCGCCCAAGCCGGGCTGCCGCAAGCTGTCCGTAGAATGTGCCGGGAAGGGTGGCTGCCTTGGCAAAATACTCTTTTGCATCACCGGGCGCGCCGGCTTCCGCAGCGCGCCCCATCCAGTACCAGGCGCGCGAAACCGAGATCGGCCTGTTGGAGGCTTGCAGAATGCGTTGAAAGTGCAGGGCTGCGGTTGGTCCGTCCTTGAGCCCGCGCAACGCATACCAGCCGGCATGGAATTCCGCATCGACAATGTCGGCCGGGCTGACGGCCGAATTGTTGGCCGCGATCGCATAGGCCGCCTTGAACTTGCCCAGGTCAAGCAGGCCGCGGCTGATGATCCGTTGCTCGGTCCACCACTCACCCGGATTGACGAGCGCATCCTTGTCCTTCGAGAGACCGGCCAGAAGCTTGGCCGCTTCTTCGTATTTCTCCTGCTTGCGCAGATATTCGACGCGAATGAACAGGTAGGCCGGCTCGTTGGACCAGGACCGGTCGACAGCTGCGATAAGCGCTGCGGCATTGTCGGCTTTCTTGGCGACCGCGATCCAGGCGCGATAAAGCGATTGCGCCTTGCCAAGGTCGCTGAAGCGGGCCGCCTGGTCGAAGCGGCTGCGATATAACAGCATTTCCATGCGCTGCTTGTGGTCTGCCGTCGTCAACAGGCTCGGAAATTCTGCAAGGATCCTGGTCTCGGTCTCCTTGTCGAGGGCGTCTTTCAGCCACAGGCCGCGCAGCAGTTTCGCCGCCGCATTCGCGTCACCGGTCTGCTGCAATGCACGCGCCAGAATGATGGTGCCGTCGGGCGTTTCCGGCCGCGTCGTGCCGAAAGCCGAAAGCACATCGGACGCCGGCGGATTTTCGCGATACATCGCCCGCTCGGAATTGGCGCGCAGTGCACCAAGACCTGGCCAGCCTTTCAATTCCTGCTGTGCGGCAGCGATTTCATAGGAAGGCACGCCCTTCTGCCCGGAGGTGGCGATTGCCCAGGTCAGGATGTGGCGGTCGAGCGTACCCTTGGCCATGGCATTGCGGGCAAGGATCGCCTTGGCGGCGTCCCTGTTGGACAGCGCATCCAGTCCGGTCTTCAGGCCGGAGGTAACCGGTATCGACGCGGTGGCGGAAATAATCGACCCGGTGACCTCAGCGGACGGCGCGCGTCCTGTCTTGACCAGTGTCTGCGGTTTGGATCGGGGCAGGGGAATTTGAAGCTCTTGCGCTGAGACAGCCACTGCTGCCAAGAAAATGGCCGACGCGCCCAGCATCGCAATCACATGGCGAAACATATGCCCACGCATCCAGAACCCCGCGCTTGCCCTCAATAGTCTCTCATTTGGCGACGCAATTGTTACCGAAAGGTTACCCGTTTCCATTCAATCCCACAAATACCGGCGCGTCGATGCTGGCGGCTGACCAAGTCTTGAAATACGCAAAGCCGCCGCTCGCACCGGCGCAATAGACGGGAACCGGCAACGAATGGCGCGATAGAGTGCTTGCCGCAGGCACATCACATGATTAAGGTGCGGCTGTTTTCTAACCATGAAATGCGGCTAAAGCGTGGGTTGGTTTCAAGCTCCCGGGCCGTCAGGAGTCGTGCATGTTCAAGGGATCCATTCCCGCTCTCGTCACCCCGTTCACGGCCTCCGGCGCCCTGGATACGGATAGCTTTGCCGCGCATGTCGAATGGCAGATCAGCGAAGGCAGTCACGGTCTGGTGCCGGTTGGCACCACCGGTGAATCGCCCACCCTGTCGCATGCCGAGCATAAACGGGTGGTGGAACTGTGCATCGAAACCGCGGCTAAGCGGGTGCCGGTGATCGCTGGCGCAGGTTCTAACAACACCACCGAAGCCATCGAACTCGCCCAGCACGCCGAAAAGGCGGGCGCCGATGCGGTTCTGGTTGTCACGCCCTATTACAATAAGCCGACCCAGAAGGGGCTTTTCGCCCATTTCGCTGCGATTGCCGACAGCGTGAAGCTGCCGATCGTCATCTACAACATTCCCGGCCGCTCGGTCGTCGATATGAGCGTCGAGACGATGGCGGCTTTGCACAAGGCCTATCCGTCGATCATCGGTGTCAAGGACGCGACCGGCAAGATCGAGCGTGTCTCCGAGCAGCGCATGGCCTGCGGCTCCGGCTTTGTCCAGCTTTCGGGCGAGGATGCGACGGCGCTTGGTTTTAACGCCCATGGGGGTGTCGGCTGCATTTCCGTGACCGCCAACGTCGCGCCGCGTCTCTGTGCCGAATTCCAGGAGGCGACGCTTGCCGGTGATTATGCCAAGGCGCTCGACTATCAGGACAAGTTGATGCCGCTGCATAAGGCGATCTTCATGGAGCCGGGCCTGTGTGGCGCCAAATATGCGCTCAACCGCCTGCGCCAGATGAACCGCACCGTGCGTTCGCCGCTAATGTCGACGTTGGAACCGGCAACAGAGGCTGCTATCGATGCGGCACTGCGTCACGCGGGGCTGATGAACTGATGGCACCGAAGGGCAGCCAGCGTGTGGTCAAGAAGATTGTCGCGGAGAACCGGAAGGCCCGCTTCAATTACGAGATCATCGATACCTACGAGGCTGGTCTGGTTCTGACCGGCACCGAGGTCAAGTCGTTGCGCGAAGGCAAGGCCAATATCGCCGAATCCTATGCCACCGACGAGGGTGGCGAGATGTGGCTGATCAATTCCTATTTGCCGGAATATCTGCAGGCCAACCGCTTCAACCACGAGCCGCGCCGCCGCCGCAAGCTGCTGTTGTCGAAACGGGAAGCGCACCGGCTGCAAAGCGCGATCAACCGCGACGGCATGACGCTCATCCCGCTCAAGATTTATTTCAACGATCAGGGCAGGGCGAAGCTGGAATTGGCGCTCGGCAAGGGCAAGAAGCTGCACGATAAGCGGGAGAGCGAGAAGGAACGTGACTGGAACCGGCAGAAGAGCCGGTTGATGAAGGACCATTAAGCCGGGGCGTGACGTTTGAGTTGAAAAAAAGGACCGGCTGCAATCAGCCGGTCCTTTTTCATGTCAGTCGTTGAATTCGTCGCTGACCGGCTCCACCACCCGGACCGGGCGTTCCGAAGGGTCGCGGCCAACTTCGGCCTTCAGGCTGACGAGTTCGATGAAGTGGTCGGCCTGCCGGCGCAGATCGTCGGCGATCATTGGCGGCTGTGTCGACATCGTCGAGACGACGGAGACCTTGCGGCCCTTGCGCTGCAGCGCTTCCACCAGCGTGGTAAAATCGCCATCGCCGGAAAAGATCACCAGGTGATCGACTGTCTCGGATTGTTCCATCGCATCGATCGCCAGTTCGATGTCCATGTTGCCCTTGATCTTCCGGCGTCCGAGGGAATCGGTAAATTCCTTGGCCGGCTTTGTCACAACCTTGTAACCGTTATAGTCTAGCCAGTCGATGAGCGGCCGGATCGACGAATATTCCTGGTCCTCGATCAGGGCGGTGTAATAATAAGCCCGCAGCAGGTAGCCGCGCTTCTGGAAGGCCTTGAGAAGCTTGCGATAATCAATGTCGAAACCAAGGCTCTTCGAAGCGGCATACAGGTTGGCCCCGTCGATGAAGAGCGCGATTTTTTCGCGTGGGTCGAACATCGTAATTCCTTTTTGTTGTCTTAATGTTTTTTTGGTTCAACCTGGACGAGTTTAAATGTGCTCGGTGGTATCGCAATTCGAATACATTAAGATCTCATCATATTCCAGCTTTCTAAGCCAGTATTCGCTTTAGTCTAATAAAATTCCGCGTGGAATAGCTATTTCTCGCAGTTTTTTGCTAAAAATATGAGGTATCCAGCTTCGATTAGATTTTTTTTCTGATGGGCGGGGCCGGGCGTCATCGGCACAAATGTGAATTTCTCCATGGCTCATCAGGGTTTACGGATATTCAATCATCATTTTAGCGGATGTCAAAGCCAATCGGTGGGGTGTGGTTACCAGATATCATTTTTAGCCACGCCGCCGCCGCGGAGATTCCGGATATCTTTTTTCGCAATGCAGGAAAAACTTGAATTTATGTGGTTTTGATTGTATCGGGCAGGTTAATTCCTGAAATCGGAGCCGCGCATACCGTCTCGCTGACGGCTGGACGGGTTCCGGTGTTGTTAATCGGCGCAGCGGCGGGCGGCCTCACGGCATCCGCGACCGAAGCTGCACTCTTGAGATCCAAAGGACAGGCAATGGCCCGCGTCACCGTTGAAGATTGCATCGACAAAGTCGATAACCGTTTCGAGCTTGTGCTTCTCGCAAGCCACCGCGCCCGCCTGATCTCGCAGGGCGCTGCGATCACCATCGATCGCGACAACGACAAGAACCCGGTCGTGGCCCTGCGCGAAATCGCCGACGAAACACTGTCGCCCGGCGATCTCAAGGAAGACCTGATCCATTCGCTGCAGAAGCATGTCGAAGTTGACGAGCCCGAGCCCGATCCGGCTTCGATGATCAGCGGCGATTCTGCCTCCGTGTTTGCCGACCAGTCGGGCGAAGACGATCAGCCGGAAGCCGTAACCTTCGACCGCATGTCGGAAGAAGAACTGCTGGCCGGCATCGAAGGCCTGGTTCCGCCGGAAAAAAGCGACGACTATTGAGCCAACGCTGTGTCCGGCCTGCCGCCGGACGCGCTGCTCTGATGCAATGCCGCGTTTTCGCTTGGAATTCGCGCGAATCTGGTATTTGCAAAGCAGTGCGCCACTCCTATGATTGGCGCACTTTTTGTTTTCCGGATACCTCCTGGAGTCCCTAGCGGATGATGCGCCAATACGAGCTCGTTGAGCGCGTTCAAAAATACAAGCCCGATGTGAACGAAGCGCTTCTCAACAAGGCCTATGTTTACGCCATGCAGAAACATGGCCAGCAGAAGCGGGCAAGCGGCGACCCCTATATTTCCCATCCTCTCGAAGTTGCAGCGATCCTCACCGAGATGCATCTCGATGAATCGACCATCGCGGTCGCGCTTCTGCACGATACGATCGAGGATACCACTGCGACGCGGGCCGAGATCGATGATCTCTTCGGCGAAGACATCGGCGCGCTGGTCGAAGGCCTGACCAAGATCAAGAAGCTCGATCTGGTGACCAAGAAGGCCAAGCAGGCGGAAAACCTGCGCAAGCTGCTCCTGGCGATTTCCGACGATGTGCGCGTTCTTCTCGTCAAGCTCGCCGACCGGCTGCACAACATGCGCACGCTCGACCATATGTCGGCGGAAAAGCGCGCCCGGATTTCCGAAGAAACGATGGATATCTATGCGCCGCTTGCCGGCCGCATGGGTATGCAGGATATGCGCGAGGAGCTGGAAAACCTCTCCTTCCGCCATATCAATCCGGAAGCCTTCGAAACGGTCACCCGCCGCCTTGAGGAATTGTCGACCCGTAATGAGGGCCTGATCAAGAAGATCGAGGCCGAACTCGACGAACTGCTTCAGGCCAAGGGCCTGACGGGTACGCTGGTCAAGGGACGGCAGAAGAAGCCTTATTCCGTCTTCAAGAAGATGCAGTCGAAGTCGCTGTCGTTCGAGCAGCTCTCGGATGTCTGGGGCTTTCGCATCATCGTTGCCGATATTCCGGACTGCTACCGGGCGTTGGGGATCGTCCACACGCGCTGGCGCGTGGTTCCGGGCCGGTTCAAGGATTATATCTCGACACCTAAGCAGAACGACTACCAGTCCATCCACACGACGATCGTCGGCCCGTCTCGCCAGCGTATCGAGCTGCAGATCCGCACACGGTTGATGCATGAGATTGCCGAATACGGCATTGCCGCCCATACACTTTACAAGGACAGTGTCGAGCCAGTTGGCGAGGTCAAGCTGTCGCCGAAATCGAATGCCTATTCCTGGCTGCGCCGGACCATCGAGTCGCTGGCCGAAGGCGATAATCCGGAAGAGTTTCTGGAGCACACCAAGCTCGAGCTGTTCCAGGATCAGGTTTTCTGCTTCACGCCGAAGGGCCAGCTGATCGCGCTGCCGCGCGGTGCAACGCCGATCGATTTTGCCTATGCCGTCCATACCAATATCGGCGATACCTGCGTCGGTGCCAAGATCAACGGCCGGATCATGCCGCTGGTGACGCGCCTCAACAACGGTGACGAGGTTGAGATCGTCCGTTCCGGCATTCAGGTGCCGCCGCCGGCCTGGGAAGAAATCGTCGTCACCGGCAAGGCGCGTGCCGCCATCCGGCGCGCAACCCGTGCGGCCGTCAGAAAACAATATTCCGGCCTCGGTTACCGGATTCTCGAGCGTACGTTCGAGCGGGCCGGCAAGCAGTTTACGCGCGAGGGCATGAAGCCGGTCCTGCATCGGCTCGGCCACAAGGAGATCGAGGACGCCATCGCCGCCGTTGGCCGTGGCGAACTGTCGTCGCTCGATGTGCTGCGAGCCGTCTATCCCGATCATCAGGACGAGCGCGTCACGCTCAAGCCGAATGACGACGGCTGGTTCAACATGCGCAGCGCCGCCGGCATGGTCTTCAAGCTTCCCGGGCGCCCAAAGGACATGTTCGACGTTCTGGACGGGGAGGGGCCGGAGGCCCTGCCGATCCGCGGCCTTTCCGGCAATGCCGAAGTGCACTTCAGCGCATCCGGCGCCGTGCCAGGCGATCGCATCGTCGGCATCATGGAAAAGGATAAGGGCATCACCATCTATCCGATCCAGTCGCCGAGCCTGCAGAAGTTCGACGAGGAATCGGAACGCTGGATCGACGTGCGCTGGGATCTGGACGAGGCCAACAACACCCGCTTCATGGCGCGCATCCAGATCAACGCTCTCAACGAACCGGGGACGCTGGCCGAGATCGCCCAGGCGGTCGCCACCAGCGACATCAATATCCGCACCTTGTCGATGGGGCAGGTGGCGACCGATTTCAGCGAATTCCAGCTGGACCTGGAGGTCTGGGATCTGCGCCAGCTTAATCATCTGATCACCCAGATCCGCGATTTGCCAAGCGTTTCGACAGTCAAGCGCGTTTTCGCCTAAGGCCGTTGCGGCGGCATCACCATGCAATCGGTGTATAGGATCGCGTTCGGCAGCCAGTTCCGAGCTTCGTCCGCGATGGGGCGGCCGGTGGAGGGCTGCACCGTTTCGCCATGATTGACCACTGTTCCGCATAGCTTGGCGGCAATTGCACTCGGATTGTGCATTCTCTGGGGCGAAAAGGTGCAGGCCATGCGCAAGCTGCATGGCTGCCGCCTCTTTGTAGCTCTGGTGAAGTGGGGCGCCGTCGACTATCTTCAGCGTCGGGAGGTAAACAAAAAGAGGTTTACCATGTTTAAGCAACTGAAGAAGATCACCAACGCCCTGCGCGTACCGTCTGTCGAAGATCGCGAACTGAGCTATCTCAATGGTTCGCTCGACCGGATCGACCTGGAATACCGTCAGCGTCAGATCGACCGCGGCCTGTTCCGCAACTCGTTCTAAGTCCTGCCCTTGTCCGGCTGCCTGCTTCGGCAGGCTGCCGGGACCTATGCAGCCAGTGTATGGCTGATGCCGCCGCGGCGCATGAAGCGCAACGCTGTTAAGCGGTGGTGAAATCTGCGCCCCCTGCGGCTATGTGTGCTTGCGGCGCTGGAAATGCTGATTTTCGCGCCGGTGCCATTGAACAGCCATATCCGCATCGTCTATCAGAGCATCATGTTGTTCAGACGCAAAAAGCCCGCGACCCTGTCGGGAAAAATCCGTGAGTTCCTGTGGCCTCGAAAGGGTTTTTCGCGCGGGCTGCGTTACCTGTCGATGCGCGTGCTTAGGCTGTCGTCGTCCCCGCATTCGATCGCGGTCGGCGTTGCTGCCGGCGCAGCCTCCTCGGCAACCCCGTTTGTCGGTTTTCACATTCTCATCGCTTTGGCCTTTGCCTATCTGCTGTCTGGTAACATGATCGCTGCCGGCATTTCGACGGCGCTGGCCAACCCTCTGACCATCCCCTTCATCCTTGCAGGCACATATGAACTCGGCCTTGTCGTGCTTGGGACGGAGGGCAACGGCGTGATGGCCGGCCAGGACATCCTGCATATGTTGCGGCACCTCGAATTTTCCCATCTGTGGGGGCCTGTGCTCAAGCCCATGCTGGTCGGCTCGATACCGCTTGCCGCCATCAGCGCCGTCATTTTCTATGTCGCGGCTTTCTATGCGGCCAAACTGTTTCAGTCGCGCCGGCAGATACGCCGCCGCCACAAGCTTCAGGCACGTGCGGTCGCCTGGGCCGACGATCTTTGATTTCTGACCAATTTTTAACTTGGCACAGGGCGCACCGTTTGCTCTTGTTGTCTTTTCACTAAGGTATTTCCATTTCGATGATTATCGGCATCGGCAGTGACCTGATCGACATCCGGCGTATCGCCAGTTCGCTTGAGCGTTTCGGCGAGCGTTTCAGTCATCGCTGTTTCACCGATGTCGAGATCCGCAAATCGGAAGGCCGCAAGAACCGCGCCGAATCCTATGCCAAGCGGTTTGCCGCCAAGGAAGCCTGTTCGAAGGCGCTTGGCACCGGGTTGGCACAGGGCGTGTTCTGGAAGGACATGGGCGTCGTCAATCTGCCCGGCGGCAAGCCGACCATGCAATTGACCGGAGGCGCTGCTGGGCGGCTTGCCGAAATGCTGCCCGCTGGCCACCGCGGCGTCATTCACTTGACCATTACCGACGATTTCCCGCTGGCGCAGGCCTTCGTCATAATTGAGGCTCTGCCCGTTGCTCAAGATTGAGGAAGCGTTTAGAGCATGTCCAAAGGAAACGGGCCGTAAAAATCGGGCTTGAGTTGATTTGAAAGGACGGCGCCGCGCACGATATGCGTCAGGCAGCCTCCAATCGGTTGACCAGGCAGGGTACGGAACCCCAAGCAATTGTCCGCTCGGCTTTGCAGCGTGTGCGGGATCAGATCAAGGAAAAGTGGCGTGGCAGAAAATATCGACAAGAAGCAGGGCAGTGGCCTTTGGGAAAACGTCAAGGTCATCATCCAGGCGCTTCTGCTTGCCGTGGTGATCCGCACGGTCTTCTTCCAGCCATTCACCATTCCGTCCGGCTCGATGATGCCGACGCTTCTGGTCGGTGACTATATCTTCGTCAACAAGTTCGCCTACGGGTATTCCAAATATTCGCTGCCATTCTCGCCCGACCTGTTTGAAGGCCGCATCTTCGCCAGCGAGCCAAAGCGCGGCGATGTCGTGGTGTTCCGCTTCCCGCCGAACCCGGACATCGACTACATCAAGCGCCTGATCGGCCTGCCGGGCGACAAGGTCCAGGTTCGCGACAGCATTCTCTATGTCAACGACACGGCCGTGCAGCGCGTTCCGGACGGCATGTTCCGCGCCGATGACCAATACGACACCGGCGCTGAAGTTCCGGTCTACCGCGAGACGCTGGATAACGGCGTCAACTTCGACACGCTTGACCAGTTTCCGGATTCGCGCGGCGACAACACCCGCGAATTCATCGTTCCCGAAGGCCATTACTTCATGATGGGCGATAACCGTGACAACTCGGCCGACAGCCGTTTCGACGTTGGTTTCGTGCCCGCACAGAACCTGATCGGCCGCGCCTCGATGATCTTCTTCTCGCTCGGCCATGACACGTCCTTCCGCGAAATCTGGAAGTGGCCGACCAATCTGCGCTACGACCGCCTGTTCAAGAGCGTCGAATGAGCAAGGGCCGTGCGCTGAACGCGGAGGACCGGCAACGGCTGGAAGCTGCCATCGGCTACAGCTTTGCTCAGAAGGAACGGCTCGACCGGGCGCTGACCCATGCCAGCGCCCGCAACGCCAAGGGTTCCAACTACGAGCGGCTCGAGTTTCTGGGCGACCGCGTGCTTGGTCTCTGCGTCGCCGAACTGCTGTTCGATACCTTCAAGGATGCTGACGAGGGCGAGCTTTCGGTTCGCCTAAACCAGCTCGTCAGCGCCGATAGTTGTGCGCTTGTCGCCGATACGCTGTCGCTGCATCTGTTCATCCGCACCGGTGCAGACGTCAAGAAACTCACCGGAAAATCGATGCTCAATGTGCGCGCCGATGTGGTAGAGTCGCTGATCGCGGCGATCTATCTCGACGGCGGGCTGGAGGCTGCGCGTGGTTTCATCCAGCGCCACTGGTCTTCGCGGGCAAGCCGGGTCGATGGCGCGCGGCGCGATGCCAAGACCGAATTGCAGGAATGGGCACACGCCAAATTCGGCGTGACGCCAAACTACCGTATCGACGACCGCTCCGGCCCGGATCACGACCCGCGCTTCACGGTGACGGTCGAAATACCCGGTATCGGTCCGGAAACGGGCATCGACCGGTCCAAGCGCGCCGCCGAACAGGTGGCTGCCACGAAAATTCTGGAGCGCGAAGGCGTCTGGAAGAAAGCGACGACGGCCTGATCTGTCCGGAGGTACGGTTCCTCCCGAAAGATCAGGCAATCTTTTGACAGACACTTGCGATCCTGCGCGCCTCAGCGGCGCCCGGTCGCTCAATCGGAAATTACGGACATCATGAGCGAAACAGAACCAACCGCAGTAGAAACCGAAAAAGGCCCGACCCGCTCCGGTTTCGTCGCCCTGATCGGTGCCACCAATGCCGGCAAGTCGACGCTGGTCAACAAGCTGGTCGGCGCCAAGGTGTCGATCGTCAGTCACAAGGTACAGACGACGCGCGCCATCGTGCGCGGCATCGCCATCCACAAGAACGCCCAGATTGTCTTCATGGACACGCCCGGCATCTTCAAACCGCGCCGCCGTCTCGACCGCGCCATGGTGACCACCGCCTGGGGCGGCGCCAAGGATGCCGATGCGATCATGATGCTGATAGACAGCGAGCGCGGCCTGAAGGGCGATGCCGAAACCATCCTGAACGGTCTGAAGGAAGTCGAGCAGCCGAAGATGCTGGTCCTCAACAAGATCGACCAGGTATCGCGCGAAGATCTTTTGAAGCTGGCGACCGCCGCGAACGAATATGTCGATTTCGAACGCACCTTCATGATCTCGGCACTCAACGGCTCTGGCTGTGACGACGTGCTCGATTACCTGGCCATGAAGCTTCCGGAAGGTCCCTGGTACTATCCGGAAGACCAGATTTCCGATCTGCCGATGCGTCAGCTCGCCGCCGAAATTACCCGCGAAAAGTTGTTCCTGCGTCTGCATCAGGAACTGCCCTATTCGTCGCATGTCGAGACGGAAAAGTGGGAAGAGCGCAAGGACGGCTCGGTGCGCATTGAGCAGGTCATCTATGTGGAGCGCGATAGCCAGAAGAAGATCGCGCTCGGCAAGAACGGCGATGCGATCAAGGCGATCTCCATGGCGTCCCGCAAAGAGCTGTCGGAAATCCTCGAACAGCCGGTGCACCTGTTCCTGTTCGTCAAGGTCCGCGAAAACTGGGGCGATGATCCCGAACGTTTCCGCGAGATGGGCCTGGAATTCCCGAAATAACAATGAAAGGCGCTGGAAACAGCGCCTTTTTTCTTGCCCAGACCGGATCATCGAACAGTCTGTCGCAAAACCACAGTCTTGCCCGTCGCGTGGGCGCATGAGATTTGAAAGCGAGTTTTAGTCCCGGCGGTTCCGGGTCTGGGTAAGGACAGTGACGATGCCACAGCTGGTCGATGGAAAATGGGAAGCCGGCGACGTTGCCGCCAGCGAAATGAAAAACGGCGCCTTTCACCGTGAGCCGACCAGTTTCCGCAACTGGATCACGTCGGATGGCGCGCCGGGGCCTGACGGCCAGCCGGCGTTGCCCGCCGAGGCAGGCCGCTATCAGCTTTTCGTCGCCTTCATCTGTCCTTGGGCCTCGCGCACGCTGATGATGCGCAGTCTCAAAGGCTTGCAGAACATCATTTCCGTGTCGATCTCGGAACCGGAGCTGGGTGAAAACGGCTGGACCTATGCGGAGCCGCAGGATGCCGGCCCGCGCACGGGAAAAATCCGCTATCAGCACGAGCTCTATACCGCGTCGGACCCGCACTATACCGGCAAGGTCTCGGTGCCGGTGCTCTGGGATCGCAAGGAAGGCCGCATCGTCAACAACGAATCCGCCGATATCATCCGCATTCTCAATACCGCCTTCAATCACCTGACAGGCGACCGGCAGGACTTTTATCCGGAAGACCTGCGCCCCTCGATCGACCGCTGGAATGCGCCAATCTATGAACGGGTCAACAATGGCGTCTACCGGGCAGGCTTTGCCAAGACGCAGGGTGCTTATGAAGAGGCCGTGACCAGCCTGTTCGATATGCTGGATACGCTGGAAGCCCACCTGTCTGCCAACCGCTACGTCGCCGGTGCCTTTTTCACCGAAGCCGACATCCGGTTGTTCGTCACGTTGATCCGCTTCGACGCAGCCTATTTCGGTGCCTTCAAGTGCAATCTGCGGCGTTTGGAAGACTATCCGAACCTGTCGAACTACCTGCGCGAGATCTATCAATGGCCGGGCATCCGCGAGACGGCACGGATCGATCATATCAAGCGGGGCTATTACTCCATTGTGCATATCAACCCAACGAAGATCGTGCCGCTCGGTCCGCTGCTTGATCTTGACCGGCCGCATGATCGGGCACGGTTGCCGGGGCAGGGCGTGATGTCCATATGATCCACGGGATTTGCTAAGCAAATAAATTCTTGAGGGACCAGCGCCGGCATTGCACGGCTGTAAAACAGCACTATTTAAACGGGTGTTCTGATGGATTGAGCTCCCTGGCAGGGGTGCCCAGACGATCTGTCCGGCAGCCAGACGGCGAACGCCCCCGCGCTGTTACCGTTTCCTGTTTGCCCCCGGACGACGCCGACGGCGCGCCAGTTGCGGTTCTTCTCGTTTCCGAATGTCCGGCAAAGCCAAGGCCGGCGGCACGCGACCCTTCACCAGAATGCTCTGCATCTGTGGTCGAGGTCCGGAATGAATACGACATTTCTGAAGATTTTCCGCCGGCTGGTTCAAAAAGGCAATCTGACACTCATTCTGTCTTCTGGAGAGCGCGCCATTCTTGGCGACGGGTCCGGCGTTGCCGTGACCGTGCGCACATTGGACGAGGAAGCCGAAAAAGCGATCCTGCACGATCCGGGCCTCCGTTTCGGCGAAATGTATGTCGAAGGGCGCATCGTCATCGACGAGGGCAACATTTTCGACCTGTTATCGATGGTGAAGGCCAACGGCCTGGAAAAGGCTGCAACGATCAGCAACACCGCGACGGCGCTGATGCATGTGGCCGAACAGCAGATCAAAAGCCGCCTGCCGGTCAATCGCAACAAGCACAATGTCGCCCATCACTACGATCTCGACGGCAAGCTGTTCGACCTGTTTCTCGATCAGGACTGGCAATATTCCTGCGGCTATTTCGATCCGCCTGGGATCAGCCTTGGCGAAGCGCAGACGGCAAAAAAGCGCCACATCGCCGCCAAGCTGCTTCTGGAGCCCGGCCAGACGGTGCTGGAAGTCGGCTCGGGTTGGGGCGGCATGGGCATGTATCTGGCGGAATCCTCCGGCGTCGATGTCACCGGCATCACGCTGAGCGAGGAACAGCTGAAAGTGTCGCGCGGCCGGGCGCAGAAGCGCGGGCTTGAAAACCACGTCCGGTTCGAACTGCAGGACTACCGCACGATGGCCGATCGCCAGTTTGACCGCATCGTGTCTGTCGGTATGTTCGAGCATGTCGGCATGGCCAATTATCTCAATTTTTTCATCAAGATGGCCGGATTGTTGGCGCCGAAGGGCGTGATGGTGCTGCACGCGATCGGCCAGGCGGAAAAACCGTGGGCGACCAATCCCTGGATCGAAAAATACATCTTTCCTGGCGGTTACATGCCGGCCCTGTCCGAGGTGGTCCCGGCCATCGAAAAGGCGGGTTTGATGATCCGCGATATCGAGATATTGCCGATGCACTATGCCCACACGTTGCGGGCCTGGCGCGAGCGGTTCACTGCCCGCAAGGAAGAGGCGATCCAGCTCTATGACGAGCGTTTCTTCCGCATGTGGGAATTCTATCTGGCCTCGTCGGAAACGGCCTTCCTCTATGACAAAATGGCGATCTTCCAGATCCAGTTGTCGCACGAACTGGAATCCGTACCCTATACGCGCAATTATATTGGCGAACGGGAAGAGGCGTTGCGTCAATTCGAAAAGACCCGGCCGCCCTTGGAGCCAGTGGAGTTTTAAGCCAGCAGTCAGTGCTTTGCAGGTATCCATCTGTGGACGCGCAGGCGCGAGGGCGCGCCTTCACTTGGCCTTGATGGCATGTGCATCTATTGTCCCGCCCATCGCAATTGAATCCGGAATGCCATGTCCCTGCCATCAAAGTCCATCGCCGTCCTCATCGCCCAGGAAATCAAGGCCACGCCCGCTCAGGCGATATCAGCCATCGAACTTCTGGACGAGGGTGCGACCGTTCCCTTCATTGCACGCTACCGCAAGGAAGTGACCGGCGGGCTCGATGATACGCAGCTGCGAAACCTTGCGGAACGGCTGGTCTACCTGCGCGAGCTAGAGGCGCGCAGGACATCCATTCTCGATTCGATCCGCAGCCAGGACAAGCTGACGGCCGAACTCGAAACCAAGATCGCCGGTGTCACCACCAAGGCGGAACTGGAAGACATCTATCTGCCCTACAAGCCGAAGCGCCGCACCAAGGCCGAGATCGCCCGCGAGCGCGGCCTCGGGCCGCTTGCCGAAGTCATTCTTGCCGATCGGACGATCGCCCCGGCAGACCGCGCCAGCGCCTATATCACCGCCGACGTGCCGGATGTGAAGACGGCGCTCGATGGTGCCCGCGATATTATCGCCGAAGGCATTACCGAAAATGCCGATCTGCTCGGCCGCCTGCGCGCCCATATGCGCCAGCATGCGATGCTGCGGTCCAAGGTCGTTGATGGCAAGCAGGAGGCTGGCGCCAAGTTTTCGGATTATTTCGACCATTCCGAACGTTGGGCAACGACTGCGGGGCACCGGGCGCTGGCCATGCTGCGCGGCTGGAACGAGGAATTTCTTTCCGTCGATATCGTCGTGGATCTCGACGATACATTACCGGTCAAGCCAGTCGAGCGCACCATCGCCGCCGCCTACGCGGTCGGCGGCACGCTGCCGGGCGACAAGTGGCTGATGGAGATGATCGGCTGGACCTGGCGGGTCAAGCTGTCGATGTCGCTGTCGCTCGACCTGATGCGTGAACTGCGCGAGCGGGCCGAGGAAGAGGCGATCCACGTGTTCGCCCGCAATCTGAAGGACCTTTTGCTTGCTGCTCCCGCCGGGTCGCGTGCCACCATGGGCCTCGATCCGGGCATCCGCACCGGCGTCAAGGTTGCGATCGTCGATGGCACCGGCAAGCTGCTCGAGACTACGACGGTCTATCCGTTCCCGCCGAAGAATGACATTCGCGGCACCCAGGCGGAACTTGCCAGCCTGATCCGCAAGCACAAGATCGAACTGATCGCCATCGGCAACGGCACTGGTAGCCGCGAGACCGAACGTCTGGTCGCCGACATGCTGACGCAGCTTCCGGCCGGTCCGAAGCCGACCAAGGTCATCGTCTCGGAAGCGGGCGCATCGGTCTATTCCGCCTCGCAGGCCGCAGCCGATGAATTCCCCGGCCTCGACGTGTCGCTTCGCGGCGCTGTGTCGATTGCGCGCCGCCTGCAGGATCCGCTTGCCGAACTGGTCAAGATCGAGCCAAAATCGATTGGCGTCGGCCAGTACCAGCACGATGTCGATCAGGGCCGCCTCAACCGCTCGCTCGAAGCCGTGGTAGAAGACGCGGTGAACGCGGTCGGTGTCGATCTGAACACCGCATCGGCCCCGCTGCTTGCCCGCGTTTCCGGACTTGGAAAGTCATCGGCCGAAGCCATCGTTGCTCATCGCGATGCGAGTGGCGCCTTTACCAGCCGCAAGGAACTCCTGAAAGTGCCGCGTCTCGGCGCCCGCACGTTCGAACAGTGTGCCGGCTTCCTGCGCATTCGTGATGGCAAGGAGCCGCTGGACGCATCTTCAGTGCATCCGGAAGCCTATGGCGTGGCCAAGAAGATCGTTGCCGCCTGCGGCCGTGACCTGCGCGCCATCATGGGCGACAGCGCCGCGCTGAAGAGCCTCGATCCGAAAACCTTTGTAGATGAGCGCTTCGGCTTGCCGACGGTCAAGGATATCTTTTCCGAACTCGAAAAGCCCGGCCGCGACCCGCGCCCGAGCTTCAAGACGGCGACCTTTGCCGATGGTGTCGATGACATCAAGGACCTGAAGCCGGGCATGCTTTTGGAAGGCACAGTGACTAACGTTGCCGCGTTCGGCGCCTTCGTCGATATCGGCGTGCATCAGGATGGCTTGGTTCACGTCTCCCAGCTTGCCGATCGTTTCGTCAAGGATCCGCATGAGGTGGTCAAGGCCGGTGATGTCGTGCAGGTGCGCGTCACCGAGGTCGATGTCCCCCGCAAGCGCATCGGGCTCACCATGCGCAAGGATGGTGCCGCCGAGACAGGCGGACGCAGCGACATGAGGAGCGATCCTAAAGCGGCTCAGCAGGCACGCCAGACCTTGTCCCGCGTCCAGCAGCAAAAGCCGCAGGCGCCGTCGCAGGGTGCCTTTGGCGCAGCTCTCGCCGAGGCGATGAAGCGGAAGTAGAGCTTGGCTCGGGGACATCCCGTTGCCGGGTGATCTGGCATTGGGTGGCGTTCTGATTGTTTTCGCCTGCCGCCGGGAGTAAAACTGAAGCCATGCAATGGAGCGATCAGGCCATCATCATCGGCGTCAAGCGGCACGGGGAAACCTCCGTGGTCGCCGAGGTGATGACGCGGGCGCGCGGCCGTCATCTCGGGCTGGTGCGGGGCGGCCGTTCGCGGACGATGCAGCCGGTGCTGCAGCCCGGCAACGAGGTCGAAGTCACCTGGCGGGCGCGGCTCGACGAGCATCTGGGTGAGTTCAAGATGGAGCCTGTGCGCCTGCGTGCGGCACGGTTGATGGAGGCGGCAACTTCGGTTTACGGCGTTCAGGCCATGGGTGCATTGCTGCGGCTTTTGCCCGAACGCGATCCGCATCCGCATCTCTATGAAGCACTCGATGTCATCCTGGAAAACCTGCACGACCCCCGGGATGCCGGAGAACTGTTCGTGCGCTTCGAGATCGCTGTTTTGAATGATCTCGGTTTCGGTCTTGATCTTGCGGAATGCGCGGCGACCGGTACACGCGAGGATCTGGTCTATGTTTCGCCGAAATCCGGCCGGGCGGTCAGCCGGGCCGCAGGCGCGCCCTATGCCGGCAAGATGCTGGCGCTGCCGGGTTTCCTGGCGCAAGGCGGTGCCGCCGATTTTGATAGCCTGTCCGAAGCGTTCCGCATGACGGCGTTCTTTCTTCATCGCCATGTTTATGAGCCGCGCGGCATCGGCCTTTCGGCTGCCCGCGAAGGGTTTGTGCAGGCAGCACTCAAGGCCCTGAAGCCGCAGAGCGTCACAGTCCTCCCATAAGGAATCCTCACCGCATGACCGTCGAACTTTATCCCGGAATGACCGTGTCCGGCATCGGCACGGTACCGCTTGAGGCTGTCGCGCGCGATGGCGGGCTGAAGGCAATGCTCGACCTTCTGGCCGGCGTGCATCCGGCGCCGCCGATGGCTGCGACGCTCAAATTCGGATTGACCGAAGTCGAAGAGGGCAGGGTCATGTTTGCGGGCCTGCCAACCGCCGAACATCTCAATCCGCTGGGTACCGTGCATGGCGGCTGGGCGGCGACGATCATGGATTCGGCTCTTGGCTGCGCCGTCATGACAACGCTCAAACCCGGCGAGGCCTATACGACCGTCGAGTTCAAGGTCAATCTGGTCCGCCCGCTGCTGCCCGGCATGGGCGAGGTGTTCTGCGAAGGCAAGATCGTCCATCGCGGCCGCACGCTTGCAACATCGGAGGCCTGGCTGAAGGACAAGAACGGCAAGCTTCTCGCCCACGGCACGGAAACCTGCGCGATCTTTCCGATCGAGAACCTGATGCGCTGAGTCCACGGCAAATGGCTGTCACTCGAAAGACGGATGCCGCCGCACAAACAGAGGGGGACAACAATCCGGTGAACATATCGTCGATCTGAACCGTCTATGATTGGCGTCCGGCTGAAAAGCTGTATGGTTCGCAGGATCGCGCCGTGACTGGCGCCACGGAGAAATCAGAATGGAAGTCATTGCTTTCATTGCTTTTGGTCTAGCGCTTGCGGCGTTTTTTAACGGGCGTAAGACAGATGAACGGCTGGATGCCGAGGTTGCCGCGCTGAAGGAACAGCTAGCGCAACTTCAGGCGCGCCTACCCGTCATTCCGGCCGCCGATGCGGTGGTCGAAGCAGCCGATCAGCCCGAAATGCAGGAAAGCGCGCCGGAATCGCTGGAGGTGACACCGGCGGAAACGCCGCGCGCTGCCGAAATCCGCAAGGGTGACGCGATCTTCGGCGGCCCGCCACCCAGCCAGGATGCCGTCGAAAAAGCGTCGCGTGGCGAACCGGTGGCCGCCCGTTCGAATGCGGCGAGCACCACGATCGATGCCGTTGCCCCGCGCCAGAAGGAAAGCCTCGAGAGCCGTCTCGGCGCGCGCTGGGCGGTCTGGGTCGGCGGTATCGCGCTGGCGCTTGGCGGCGTCTTCATGGTCAAATATTCGATCGATGCAGGTCTGCTCAGCCCAGCCGTACGGTTGTCGATGGCGGCCGTCTTCGGTCTCGTCCTGATGGCCATCGGCGAGTTTGTCCGCCGCCGCGCCGTGCCGCTGGTGGCCGACGCGTTCCAGAATGCGATGATCCCTGGCATCCTGACCGCGGCAGGCGCCGTCACCCTGTTCGGGGTGTGTTATGCCGCCCATGGCATCTATGGTTTCATCGGGCCGGTTACCGCCTTCGCGCTGTTGGCCTTGGTATCGCTTGCCACCGTTGGCCTGTCGCTCCTGCATGGGCAGGCTCTGGCCGGTCTCGGGCTGCTGGCCTCGCTGATCACGCCGGCACTGGTTTCGTCTGAAAGCCCCAGTCCCTGGAGCCTGTTCGGCTTTCTCGGCATCGCCTGGATCGCCACCCTTCTGGCCGCCCGCATCCGCCGCTGGACGGTGGTGCCATCGATGGCCAATGTCGGCCTTTGCCTCTGGGCATTGGCCTATATCGCCTCGGCGACGCCGTTCGAAACGCGGCCGGTGACCCTGATCATGCTGGTGATGATCGCCGGTATTGGCTTGATCTGGCCCGGCAAGCTGGCCGTTACGATTGACAATCAACCGGCAGGGCCGGACCAGCCGCTTGCAGCCGTGCCGTCGTCGTGGGAGCGCACCATGACCCCGCCTTTCGTAGCGATCACGGTAACAGCGGGCATTTCCGCTCTTCTCACTGCGCTGGCGATGATCAGCCCGCTCGCCACCGCCTCCGGCTATCCGGTCGTCGAATTCAGCCTTGTCGTTGCCGCCTTGGCAGCGCTTGGTGCGACGCGCAGCTATGCCGTCTATCCTGCCATCTTCTCCGCAGTCGGCACGGTATTGGGCGTCTGGAGCATGACGGCGCTGAGTGGCCTTCTGACATTCATCGATCCAACCATCCCCGGCCACATCGTCACGTTTGCTGTTTCCGGCCGCACCGCGATGCTGGCCAGTATGATTTTGTCCGGCGTGTTCATCGCGCTTGGAGCCCTTGCCATCCATCTGCATGGCAAGGACCGTCCGCCGCTCGCCACCATCTGGGCCGCTATCACGGCTGTTGTTCCGATCGCACTGATCGGCATGTCTCTGCTGATGACTGGCAATCTGACATTCGATCTGCCACATGGATTGTTTGCGCTGGCGGCGGGCCTCGTCCTCCTCGGCCTCACCGAGTGGTTCTCGCGCAGCAAGGGCGGCGATGACGGCCTCGATCTGCCACAGGCTTTCCTCGTCGCCGGTTCGCTTGGCTTGATCATCATTGCGCTGCATGCCCTGACTGATGGTCTCGCGACCACCATCCTGATTGCGCTTGTCGGCGCAGTCTATGTCGCGGCCACGCGTCTGCGGACCTGGCCGGCACTGCCCTGGATGATGGTCGGCGCCGCCATTGCCGTGCTTGCCCGCATCGCCTGGGAGCCGACCATCGTTGGTGCTCTCCATCTTGGCAAGACACCGGTCTTCAACGCGCTTCTGGCCGGTTACGGCATTCCGGCGCTGCTGCTGGTCTATTCGGCATTCGAGCTTCGCCGCTGGCCGGACCTGCGAGTACGCAATCTGCTGCAGGCGCTTGCCAGCCTGTTCGTGCTTCTGACGGTCGCCATTCTCGTGCGCCATGCGATGAACGGT
Source organism: Hyphomicrobiales bacterium (assembly GCA_900472175.1). Taxonomy (GTDB): domain Bacteria; phylum Pseudomonadota; class Alphaproteobacteria; order Rhizobiales; family Rhizobiaceae; genus Pararhizobium. The sequence goes on from UCHD01000001.1 coordinate 584,450, forward strand.
GGCGTGCTCGACAGCGCCGTGCCGACGCTCGGCGAACAGTCGATCTACACGCTGCTCGCCATCGGTGCCTCGGGCATCATGATGACGCTCGACCGCAAATCGCCAAGCCCGATCTTCCGCTATGGCAGCATGGTGATCGGCGTCCTGTCGATCCTGTCGATCCTCGGCGCCCACCTGATCGGGCTCAATCCTTATTTCAGCGGCGAGCTGCTTGGCTCGATCCCATTCTTCGATCTCCTGCTGATCGGCTACCTGCTGCCGGGGCTCGGTTATGCCGGCCTCGCCTGGTATGCCCGGGGCAAGCGGCCGGTGCCTTACGTGACGATCCTTGCCGTCGCATCTGCGGTGCTTGCCTTTGCCTGGGCAACGCTGTCGGTGCGCCGGTTCTGGCAGGGGCAGAACATCGCCGACTGGAAGGGGTTTGTGCAGAGCGAGACCTATACCTATTCCGTTGTCTGGCTGCTGCTCGGCGTGCTGTTGCTGGTGCTCGGCTCCCGCTTCAATGCCAAGAGTATCCGCATCGCCTCCGCGGTTCTGGTCTTCGTTTCGGTGCTGAAAGTGTTCTTGATCGACATGGCCAATCTGGAAGGTTTTCTGCGCGCGCTGTCGTTTATCGGCCTCGGCGCCGTGCTGATCGGCATCGGGCTGTTCTACCAGAAGATCCTGTCCGGCAAGGCGAGTGCCGGGCCGCAGCAGGAAACGCCGGTGGACATCGAGGCGGAACCGGGTCAAACAGCCTGAGTTGTTTCGATTCTCCCGCAACCGTTTGGATGGATGCCGCATGAGCCACAGTGCTTCGCTCGCCGCCGCTTTTGCGCCTCACCAGGCTCTTGCGGAACAATTGCTGCCACACGCCGTCTCCGGCAATGACGGTTCGCACGATGCCGCCCATCTGATCCGGGTGTGGAAGAATGCGCTGCGCATCCACGGCTCGGAAGGTGGAGATCTGCGTATCATTGCTACCGCGGTTTTGCTGCATGACTGCGTCGCTGTCGAAAAGAATGCGCCGGACCGGGCTCAAGCCTCACGGCTTGCTGCAGAAAAGGCGTTCGAAATACTGGATGCGCTCGGCTGGCGAACCATGGATATCAGTGCGGTTGCCCACGCGATCGTCACCCACAGCTTTTCCGCCAATATTCCGCCGGAAAGCCTCGAGGCGAAAATCCTGCAGGACGCCGACCGGCTCGATGCGATCGGCATGATCGGTGCTGCCCGCTGCTTCTACATTGCCGGACGCATGGGCAGCGGGCTTTATGATCCGCTGGATCCACTCGCCGAAAACCGTCCGCTCGATGACAAGGCCTTTGCCATTGATCATTTCGAGACGAAGCTGTTCAAGCTGACGGACGGGTTTCAGACGGCGGCGGGCCGGGCGCTTGCCCGCCAAAGGCAAGAAAGATTGCGCGCCGTGCTCGGCATGCTGCTTGAGGAAATCTAGAAAAACCAAGGTCTTGCCGTGATCTTCGGAATCGATCTGCAATGCGCTTGAATCACAATCTGAACGCTCGGGAGTGACGACATGAAGGTGACCGGTCTCAACATCCATCCGCTGAAGAGCGGCCGCGCCATCCCGCAGACTTCGGTTTCGATCCAGCATGACGGCTTGGCCGGAGACCGCCGCTTTATGGTTGTCGATCCCGACGGAAAATTCATCACCCAGCGCGAATTGCAGCTTCTGGCGCAGGTGGAAGCCACCCATGTGACCGGCGGCGTTCACCTGAAAATGGGAACCCGGTCCATGACCGTCTCCTTCGATCCCGCCCGGCGGCTGGATGTTCGCGTCTGGGACAGCGAGGTCAATGCGGCCGTTTCCGAAGACCATACCAATGCCACGCTGTCCGGCTGGTTTGGCCGTCCGGTCAAGCTGGTGCATATGGATGAGCGCGCCACTCGCGTGGTCGGCGAGGAATGGGCGGGCAAGGCGGCACCCGTCGGCTTTGCCGATGGTTTTCCGGTGCTGATCACCACCACATCGTCGCTTGCCGATCTCAACGTCACGCTGATCGCAAAGGGGCAGGAGCCGGTCGGCATGGACCGATTCCGCACCAATATCCTGATCGACAATGACGATCCCTGGGAAGAGGATTTCTGGGAAAGCGTCGAGATCGGCGGCATCACCTTCGATCTCGTCAAACCCTGCGCCCGCTGCATCATGACGACGCAGGATCAGGTCACCGGCGAGCGCATCGGCGGCAATCCGATCCAGGGGCTTGCCGAAAAACGCATGTCTGCCGACCGCCGCGTGCCGGGTGTCCTGTTCGGCTGGAACGCCGTGCCGCGCAGCGAGGGCGCGATCAATCTCGGCGACGAGATGCGTGTTGTCAGCGAACGAGCCGCCCGCTGGCCGATGAAGATCAGGGCTTAACGCCGTTCACGCTGCAACGCGCCGTCGATTGCAGCCATAACCGATGCGGACAGCGGCCCTTTTTCCAAAGCCCCGGCATTTTCCTCGACCTGTTTGACCGTGCGAAAACCGGGGATCGGCAGCGTGTTGGGCGAGCGTGCCCAAAGCCAGGCGAGAGCCCCTTGCGTCAATGTCCGGCCGTCTGATTGCAGGAGGTCGCGGATCACATCGAGCCGCCGTGAAAATTCCGGAGAGACCACGCCGTCGCGGAAATATTGCAGCCAGTCGAGATCGGCGCTGCGCACATCGTTTGCGGCCAGACGGTCACCTGGCTTGAACTTGCCGGAGAGCAGCCCCATCGCCAAGGGGCCGCGGTTGATCGAAATGAGATCGGTCTGTTCGACGAGCCTGATCATCTCGTCTGCCGGCTCCAGAACGTTCATCGTATGCTGCACCGAAACGAAGCCATCGCGGCCGGCAAAGCGCGCCGCCCGGTCCGGCCAGTCCGTGCTCCAGCCATAGGCCGCGATCTTGCCCTCGGCCCGCAGGCCGTCGAGTGTGGTAAAGACCGCATCGGCCTCGTGCGGATCGAATTCATTGAGATGGAATTGCAGGAGGTCGATCCGCTGGCGCTTCAGCCGTTTCAGTGATGTTTCCACTGAGGCTCTGATAAACGCCGGTGACGCAAACGCGCCGGTCGCCTGTTTTGTTGCCGGATCGGTGGCGAAGCCGAATTTGGTGGCGATGACAATGTCGGGATGAGAGGCGAGGGCTTGGCCCAGAACATCCTCGGAATGACCGGCGCCGTAGTTCGACGCCGTGTCGAAGAAGCGGACACCGAGATCGATGGCGCGATGGATCGCCCGGATCGATTCCGCATCATCGACGTCACCCCAGCCGAGCGGCACGTCTCCGGCATAGAATGGACCGCCGATGGCCCAGCAGCCCATGCCAAGACGCGGAATGCTGCGTCCGTCCCAAAGTGTGATGCCGGTTGGTTTTGTCCTGTCGAGCATGATGGCCTCCGCGTGATGTTTGCGGGGAGGCTATCAGCCGCTGGCCCTTGCCCATACGGGCAGTCTTGCAGGGTGTTTTTCATGAATGAAAAACACCCTGCCTTGAGACCCGTTATTACCAGCTCTTCAGGCCAAGCAGCTTTTCGCCGAGAGGGCTGAGTTCGGCGGTCTTGGCATTCTGTTTTTCCCAGTCGCGTGGGTCGCCGGGAAAGGCGTCGCGGCGGGGATGGTCGAGCTCGCGCCACAGCCGGATGCGCTCCTGTTTTTCCGCCTCGTTGTTCTCCTCGGCCGGGTGCATCGAAATATATTGCGCCATCCGCACACGGTCGCCGGAATGGTTGGGCTGCACGCCATGCGCCAAAAGCGAATTGAAGATCAAGAGGTCGCCTGGTTCCATCTCGATGTTGACGACATCAAGGCCTGCTGTGTCCGGATGCATGGGGTCACGATCGGTAGGCTGCGTTTTCACCCATTCCTCATGGTGCTCGAACAGCCAGGGGATGCACTGGAATCCGCCGACATCGCCGTCCTGCTTCTTCAGGCTGAGAACGCCCTGCACGCCGACAGGCAGAGGCGTAATCGAGGTGTCCACGTCCCAGTGGATGAAGCCGCCCGGATTGCCCTTCACCCGTTTCGGCGGATTGAGGTTTGCCCGGTCGATCGTCACCCAGAGGTCTTCGCGGTCCCAGATATCGACAAAGGCGCCGTAGACACGCGGCTCCTGGCGATTATCCCAGAGATGCTGGTGATTGTAGATCTCCAGCATACCGGTGTTGTTGAGTTCCTTCATCTTGTGTTCGCGGCGCTGCGGCGCGTACCAGGTCTCAGGATTGGCCGGGTCCTTTTCGTCGAACTGCCAGAGCAGGTTGACCAGCCACTCGACATTGGCCATCGGCACGGCCTGGCGCACGATCACGTAACCGCGGGTGATCCAGTGCTGCCAATCGGCCTCAGACAAGACCCTGAGCGGCAGTGTCTTCTTGATGTCCTTCAGCTGCGTCTCGACCGCGCTGCTGGTCGGATGGCTGTCTTTCTTGGCGGCAGTCTGCATGGCGCTTCCTCTTCTCCATGACGTGTATCGATGAAGAGAGGATAGCCACCTTGGAATGTTGATGTTGTCGCCGCGGCGCAGGTTCTGATACTATTCTGGCGTTGTTGTGTGGGTATGAGCGGGAATGAAGCCACATCTTGAGCGCTTGCGGCCTGCCGCCGATTCATCCTGGTCGATGCTCAACCGCCGGCTGGACGACGGTATCCCGTTTCAATGGCACCACCATCCCGAACTGGAGCTGACCCTGACGCTCAATTCGCGTGGCGAACGGTTCATCGGCGATCATATCGGGACATACGACGATGGCGACCTCGTGCTGGTGGGCTCCAACCTGCCGCATACCTGGTGTTCGGCCGAAAAGATCGATGCGGACCGCCCGCATGTGGCGCTGGTCCTGTGGTTCCGCCCGGAATGGGTGGGGGCCCTCGATGCGACCTTCACGGAACTGGCCGCCGCGCGCGTCATGCTGATGGGCGCAAGCGCCGGCCTGAAATTCTCGCCGCAGTTTGCAGCGCAAGCCCGGCCGCTGATCGAGGCAGCTTTCACCGAGCAGCCGGAAGACCGGTTGCTGAGCGCCATTCGAATTCTGACCTTGCTTGCCCGTGATAGGGAAGCAAAGCCCCTGTCGAGCACACTGGCTGTACCGGCGGCAGGGCAGGGCGATCGCGCCCGTCTCGATCGTGTTCTCGATCATATTCACCTTAACTACGCGGAAAGCCTGCCGGTCGATGTACTGGCGGGGATCGCCGCCCTCAGTCCGTCCGGCTTGCACCGTCTGTTCGGGCGCCATCTGCAAACGACAATATCGGACTATGTCATGCGCCTGCGGATCGGCGAAGCCTGCGCGCTGCTGTCGGGAACGGACCGGCCGGTTGCCCATATCGCCGGTGAGGTCGGCTACGGCTCGCTTGCCAATTTCAATCGGCAGTTCAAGGCGTTGAAGATGCGTACGCCGAGGGATTATCGCAATAGTTTTCGCGCGCGTCGCTGATTGATAGCGGCTTATCCATCAATGTGGCTGATCCGAACGTCATTTTATTTCGCTTTTTTAGCAAGATGCTACAGCGTAAGTTGCGGCCTCAATCACACGGAGTTGCTCATGTCCGCCGTTTCCTCCCCATCCGCCACGCGGGCGCCCGCAGCCAGTCCCGGTCTGCCCTGGCTAATTATCATTGCCGGCTCCCTCATCGCCGTTCTGACCTTCGGACCGCGCTCGGCCATGGGCTTCTTCCAGCTGCCGATGCTCGCCGATACCGGTTGGGACCGCACTACGTTCGGCCTTGCCATGGCCTTCCAGAACCTTGCCTGGGGCGTCAGCCAGCCGTTCTTCGGGGCAATCGCCGATAAATACGGCTCCTGGCGAGTGCTGGCTTTTTCCGGTCTCGTCTATGCCGCTGGCCTGATCATCATGGCATTTGCCAACGCGCCGATCTGGCTGCATATCGGCGGCGGCGTCATGGTGGGGCTGGGGGTCGGTTCCGGTTCGTTCGGTATCCTGCTGTCGGCCTTCGCCCGCAATGTCACGCCGGAGCAGCGCTCGATGGCCTTCGGCATCTGCACCGCGGCCGGTTCCGCCGGCATGTTCCTGTTTGCGCCACTGAGCCAGGGGCTGATCTCCGCCTTCGGCTGGTCGGACAGCCTGATCTATATGAGCGCGCTGATGCTGCTCGTGCCGCTGTTCGCCATTCCGCTGCGGGGCAATTCGTCGTCAGGCACCCAGAAGGAAGCGCAGTACAAGCAGTCAATCGGCGAGGCGCTGAAGGAAGCGCTCGGCCACAAGAGCTATCTTTTGCTTGTCACCGGCTTCTTTGTCTGTGGCTATCAGGTGGCGTTCATCACCGCGCATTTTCCGGCCTATATCGGCGATATAGGCATCGATGCGCGTTACGCGGTGATTGCGCTCGCCCTGATCGGCTTCTTCAACATCATCGGTTCGCTCGCTGCCGGTTTCATCGGCCAGCGCTACTCGAAGCCCTATTTCCTGGCATGGATCTATATCGCCCGCTCCGTGGTGGTTTCCGCCTTCCTGCTGCTGCCGCAGTCGCCGACATCGGTGATCATCTTTGCCGCTGTCATGGGGCTGCTCTGGTTGTCGACGGTGCCGCCGACAAACGGGCTCGTCGCCATCATGTTCGGCACGCGCCATCTCGGCCTGCTTGGCGGCATCGTCTTCCTGTCGCACCAGATCGGCTCGTTCCTTGGCGTCTGGATGGGCGGCTATCTCTATGACCATTTCGGTTCCTACGATCCGGTCTGGTGGCTGGGCGTGGCGCTTGGCGTCTTTGCCGCCATCGTCCATTGGCCGATCGAGGAAAAGGCTGTGACCCGTCCAGCGGTGGCCTGACACCCGCGATTTCTTGCACTCCCGCAGAAAATAGCGGGAGGGCATTCTTGAAAATTGTCACAAAACTTTCTAAATCTCATCCACCGGCCCTGCCGGTTTTGTTTTGATCCTATTATGCTCAGTTTGAGCAAAATAGGTCTGCCGCCGGAGGGGCGGCAAGAGGAGCAGTTCGATGACCATTGCACAGAACCAGGCAACGCTTGAGGGTTCCGGCGCGGTAAAGACCGCAGCCGAGCGTTTCGGCATAATCGAGCGGCCGGACCTGACGTTCACGCCGGAGATCGCCCGCGAAACCGAGCATCTGTACGAGCGCGTCAAGCAGTTTGTGCCCGCCTTCGAATGGCCGGTCTATGCGCCCTATGTGCATGCCATCAACCGGCTGAAGAAAGAGCGCGGCGCGGTCATCCTCGCCCATAATTACCAGACCCCGGACATCTTCCACTGCGTCGCCGATATCGTCGGCGACAGTCTGCAGCTGGCGCGTGACGCCACCAAGGTCGATGCCGAGATCATCATCCAGTGCGGCGTGCATTTCATGGCCGAGACTTCCAAGCTGCTCAATCCGGAAAAGACCGTGCTGATCCCGGACGGCAAGGCCGGTTGCTCCCTCTCGGAATCGATTACCGGTGCCGATGTGCGACTGTTGAAGCAGCGTTATCCCGGCGTGCCGGTGGTAACCTATGTCAACACCTCTGCCGACGTGAAGGCTGAAACCGATATCTGCTGCACCTCGTCCAACGTGCTGGCCGTCGTTGAAAGCCTGGAGAGCGACACCGTCCTCTGCATCCCCGACGAATACCTGGCCATGAACGTCGCCAAGCAGACGAACAAGAAGATCCTCACCTGGAAGGGCCATTGCGAAGTGCATGAGCGCTTCACAGCGGCCGAGCTGCTGGCCTACAAGGAAGCCGATCCGTCGATCGAGATCATCGGCCACCCGGAATGCCACCCGGACGTCATCGCCGTTTGCGATTTCGCCGGGTCGACTGCGGGCATGATCAATTACGTCAAGGACAAGCGGCCGCCGCGCGTGCTGCTCGTCACCGAATGCTCGATGGCCTCCAACATCCAGGCCGAGATCACCGGCGTCGATTTCATCAAGCCGTGCAATCTCTGTCCGCACATGAAGCGCATCACGCTGCCGAAGATCCTCGACAGCCTGTTGTTCATGACGGAGGAAGTTCTGGTCGATCCGGCAATCGCTGATCGCGCCAGGCTTGCCGTCGAGCGGATGGTGAATTTGAAGCAGTAGAGGGGAAGCCGGGCGCTGCCTTTTCTCCCCAGCGGGAGAAGGTGGCCGAAGGCCGGATGAGGGGGAGCCAAGCAAACCTAGTTTGCCGCCCCTCATCGCTTCGCTGCGCTCGGCACTTCTCCCCGTTGGGGAGAAGAGGGAGACACTCCCGGAGGAGGAAGAGCATGCTGACCGATCATTTTCGCCCGCAATCGTTCAACGGCATTGACGATATCGTCATTGTCGGCGGCGGCCTTGCCGGGCTTTTCTGCGCGCTGAAGCTCAGCCCGCGTCCTGTAACGGTGCTCGCAGCGGCGCCCATCGGTCATGGCGCTTCGTCCGCCTGGGCCCAGGGCGGCATTGCCGCCGCCATGGGACTTGGCGATACGATCGACAAGCATGTGGCCGATACGCTGGTGGCCGGTGCCGGTATCGTCGATGAAAAGATGACGCGATTGATGGTCGCCGAAGGCCCGGCCCGTATCCACGATCTGCTCGGTTATGGCGTGCCCTTCGATCATGATCTGGAAGGCAAGCTGCTTCTGTCGCGCGAAGCCGCCCATTCCGAGCGCCGCATCGTCCGCGTCAAGGGTGACATGGCCGGCAAGGCGATCATGGAAGCGCTGATTGCCGCTGTGCGCAACACACCGTCGATCCGCGTTCTGGAAGGTTATGTCGTCGAGGAACTGGTGCGGCAGGGCCGTTTCATCTCCGGCGTCATCGCCCGTCCGGATGCCGGTCAGTCGAAGAATCGTGTGTCGTTTCCGGCCCGCGCCGTGGTGCTCTGCTCAGGCGGCGTCGGCCATCTGTTCTCCGTCACCACCAATCCGACCGAGGCCTGCGGCCAGGGTGTCGGTATGGCAGCGCGTGCCGGTGCGATCATCGCCGATCCGGAGTTCATCCAGTTTCACCCGACCGCCATCAATATCGGCCGCGATCCGGCACCACTGGCAACCGAAGCCCTGCGCGGCGACGGCGCCCATCTGATCAATTCGGCCGGCAAACGCTTCATGCTGGATATCCATCCGGACGGCGAACTTGCGCCCCGCGACATCGTTTCGCGTGGTGTGTTTGCCGAAGTGCAGGCCGGGCGCGGCGCGTTCCTCGATTGCACCAAGGCGGTCGGCGCGCATTTTCCCGAAGCGTTCCCGACTGTCTATGCCTCCTGCATGTCTGCAGGCATCGATCCGGTCACACAGCCTATCCCGGTCGTTCCAGCGGTTCATTATCACATGGGCGGCGTCCTGACCGATGCGGAAGGCCGGACCTCGATCGATGGCCTCTGGGCGGCAGGCGAGGTGACCTCCACCGGCGTCCACGGCGCCAACCGGCTCGCCTCCAATTCGCTGCTTGAGGCCGTGGTCTTTGCCGCCCGCATCGCCGAAAACATCAAGGGCATGCTGCCGGAGCCGAAGATCACCGACTGGGGCGCCAATGCCGGAGAAAATGACGATCCGGTAACGCTGGAAGACAGCCCGCCGCTGACGGCTCTGCGCCATATCATGAGCGATCATGTCGGCGTCATCCGCAGCCGGGACACGCTGACGCGCGCCATCCGGGCAATTGCCAATCTCGAGCGTCAGAACACCCGGTTGCGTTTCAGCAACATCGTCACCACGGCCAAACTGATCACCACCGGCGCCTATCTGCGCACCGAAAGCCGCGGCGGTCATTACCGCTCCGACTACCCGGACCCGCGCCCGGAATGGAAACATCGCACGTTCCTCACACTCGCTGAAGCCGACCGGGTCGTCGCCGAAGTGGCGGAAACGGAAAGCGCTTGAGACTTCCCTTCTCCCCATCGGGGAGAAGGTGGCCCGAAGGGCCGGATGAGGGGGCCACAAATTCTGAATGTGCCGTGCCGCCCCCCTCATCGCCTCGCATTCGCTCGGCACTTCTCCCCGCAGGGGAGAAGAGGAACTCGCAACCGAAAGAAACCCGCCAATGACATCCACCGCCCTTCGCCCAGAACTGCCCGCCCTGATGGTCGAGGATCAGGTTCGCATGGCCCTTCTTGAGGATCTTGGCCGCGCCGGTGATATAACCACCTATGCGACGATTGCCCCGGACCGGACGGCAACAGCCGAAATGAACGCCCGTGAAACCGGCGTCGTTGCCGGCATGGAGCTTGCCCGCACCGCCTTTCGCCTGATCGATCCGGCGATCCGCTTCGAGGCGCTGGTGAAGGACGGCGACCGGATTGCGCCGGGCACGGCGATTGCCCGCATCTCCGGCCCGGCCCGTGGCCTGCTGTCGGCCGAGCGCGTCGCGCTGAATTTCCTCATGCATCTCTGCGGCGTCGCCACCTACACATCGAAGTTCGCGGCCGAGATCGCCCATACCCGGGCAAAAGTCTGCTGCACTCGCAAGACTATTCCCGGCCTGCGGGCGCTGGAGAAATATGCAGTGCGCCTCGGCGGTGGCTCCAATCACAGATACGGCCTGGATGACGCGATCCTGATCAAGGACAATCATATCGCCGTCTCCGGCGGCGTTGCCTCTGCTGTTCATGCGGCACGCGCCTATTGCGGTCATCTCGTCAAGATCGAGGTCGAGGTTGATGGCCTCGACCAGATGCGCGAGGCGCTGACCGCCAGCCCGGATGTCATCCTGCTCGATAATATGGCTCCGGATCTTCTGAAGGAGGCTGTTGCCATCAACACCGCCCATTGGCAGCTGTCCGTTGACGCTTATCCGGCCGATCCGCGCCGGACGAAGCTGGAGGCATCGGGCAATGTCAACTTCCAGACCATCCGCGCCATCGCCGAAACCGGCGTCGATTATATCTCCACCTCGAAGATCACCATGGCTGCGCCGACGCTGGATATCGGGCTGGATGTGATCATCGGCTAAATGAGGGCGCGTCAGGCACTGGCAATTGCATGACGCCGCTTCCATTCGTCGGCAACATCGCCCATCGTCTTTTCCGCGCCGTCCTTGATCCAGGCCATGAAAGCACGATCGAACGCAAAGTCATCACCGCATTCTGCGGTGAGAAAACGGCGAACGTTCTGCGTGTTGCGATAGGCTCGGGTGACCGCTGTGTCGCGGTTGATCGGATCGGCATGCCAGTCGAAACCCGTCATATCCTGTTTCCTATCGTTGCAATACGAACGGGCAGACCAGGCGCGCGCCGATGGTCAGCGTCTTGCCGCAGTCGTAGCGGCAGGTTTTGAACTGTCCATTCAGGTCGTCGCTGGTCAGGTTGCACTGGGTGATTGCCGGTTGGCCGGTGGTGCTTTTGTCACCAAAATAGTCGGGGATGGTGGGCTTGTCCTCCGGTGCCGTCAAAACAGCACCGGCGAGGAGAAGAGCAAAGATCTTCATCGGTCTGTCCTGCTTTCATCACGGCCGTTTGTCACAAGGCTTGTGAATCGCTGTTTGGGAACCTTTACCTACACGGCGTGGTTGGCGCAAATAAGCCGCGTTTCCAAATCGCTGGGGTTTGAAGAAGGATTGTTCGTGTCGGCAGATTTCTGGATGTTCGTGGTCATTGGCTTTTTCGCGCAAGTGATCGATGGCGCGCTCGGCATGGCCTTCGGCCTGTTGTCCACCACTAGCCTGCTGGCAGTCGGGGTGCCGCCGGCAACCGCGAGCGCCATGACCCATATCGCCGAAATCTTCACGACGGCTGCGTCGGGCGCGTCCCACACCTATCACCGCAATATCGACTGGCGCCTCGTGGTGCGCCTCGCGCCGGCCGGTATGATCGGTGGCGCGTTGGGCGCCTATGGTGTCTCGAATGTCGATGGAGACATGATCGAACCCTTCGTCTCTGCTTATCTGGCGCTGGTCGGCATCTACATCCTGTTCAAGGCTTTCCGGCCGCTCTGGCTGCGCGAGGTGAGGGATTGGGCGGTGCCGTTCATCGGTCTCGGTGGCGGGGCGCTGGATGCGGCCGGCGGCGGTGGCTGGGGACCGATCGTCACGACCTCGCTGATCGGCCGCGGCCATGAACCGAAAAAGGTGATCGGCTCCACCAGCCTGACCGAATTCGTCGTGACGCTGACGATCTCGGCCACCTTCGTGCTGACGCTCGGCTGGTCCGATCTCGGCTCTGCGGTGGGACTGATCCTTGGCGGCGTGCTGGCTGCCCCGGTTGGTGCCTTGCTCGTCAAGCGCCTGCCGGTGCGGCCGCTGATGATCGCGGTTTCCCTGGTGATCATCGCCACCTCGGCTATCCGGATTTTCTAGTCCCGCAGGAACAATCGGCGTGTCTTTCGGAACCGCAAGCTTGATGATGCGTTGCGTATCTGCATTGCGGTCAACCGGAGGAATGTCCCATGAAGCGCCTGATCACCACGCTTGCACTGGTTTTCGCAACGGCGACGGCCGTATGCGCCCAGTCATCGTCACAAACCGCCATTGCCAATTTTATCGGCAAGGATGGCAAGGAAACCGGCCGGGCGTCACTGACCCAAGGCAAGAACGGCGTTTTGATCGAGGTTGAGGTGACCAACCTGCCGCCCGGCAAGTGGGTGGCCTTCCATGTGCATGAAACCGGAAAATGCGATGCCGCACACAATCATGAATCAGCCGGCAAGCACTTCAATCCCGGCAATACCGAACACGGGTTTCTGGCTGCCAACGGTCCGCATGCCGGTGATATGCCCAATCAGTATGTTGGTGCAGATGGCGTCATGCGCGCCCAGGTGTTCAACGGCATGGTGGTGCTCGACAATGCGGAAAACGGCATTCGCGGCCGGGCGCTGATGGTGCACGCGAAGTCTGATGATAACCGCAGCCAGCCCTCGGGCGATGCCGGTGAGCGGCTCGCCTGCGCCGTCATCGAATAGCTTGGAGGTTCGGCAGCGCCTAGCGCCCGCCAACCTTGAGGCCGGGTGCGGGCCGCTCATCAAGGATCTGGCGGCGGAAGCGGAAGAGGGCGGCGGGCCGCCCGCCGGTGGCCGATGTCAGCATGCCGGTCGGCTCGACCAGTTCGGCTCCTTCGACCAGTCGGCGAAAATTCTGCTTGTGCAGGTGCCGTCCGGAAATTGCCTCGACCGTTGCCTGCAGGTCCGTCAGGGTGAATTCCGGCGGCATCAATTCGAAGATCACCGGCCGGTATTTGATCTTGCCGCGCAGCCGCGCGACGGCGGTGGCAACGATACGGCGGTGATCATGACGCATGGTCAGGCCTACCGGCGGCGTGGCGGTGGCGCTGGCACGGCCGTCGATCACCGCTTCGCCGACAAGGCCAGCCTCATAGAGAAGTTCGTAGCGCTCCAGCACGCGCTCCTCGTCCCAGGGAAAATCGTCGAGCCCGAAGGCTAGGCGCGTGCGGGTGCGCCGTTGCGGCAGGCCCATGCGCTCGTCCTGATGTCCGCCCTTTTCCCATTGGCGAAGCGCCGGAAGGATGAGCTGGTCGATCAGTACGGGCCTTCCTTGCCGCCAGTCCTCCCATGGCAGAAAACTGTACCAGTCGCGCCAATGGGCGCCAGCGTCAGCAAGGCGCGCATTGTTTTCGGCATCGGTGCGGGTCAAAGCGAGATAGCCGACCGAGACGATATGCGTGCTGCTTTCCACTGCCGAGCGGTGGCGGCCCTGATCGCCGAAGGTATAGAGCTGCTCGATATAGCCGAGATCAAGCGCCGTCTGCTGCTCGACGCTGGCCCTGAGGCTGGTTTCGAATGTCCTGTGGCGGGCAGGGTCGAAGGGGCCGAAAGGCAGGCCGTCGCGGTTGTCTCCCTGCTCATCGCTGACGGCGAGGATGCGTGGCGAACGGTTGCTGACCGCGACGATCGCGGCATTGAGGCCGATCTCGACGGTGACGCTCCGTTCAGCCGGCATGAGCGGCAAGCTCCGGCAGGGGGGAGAAGACGAAAGGCACGTTTCCATCCGTATCGGCGCCACGGCCGATCGCCTTGATCGCCGCTACCAGCCGTCCATTGCGCGCCAGCAACCGGTCGCCTATCTCTATCAGCCGGGAATTGGGGGTAACATAGGCGGATGAGGCACGCAGCCGCAGCGCAAGCGTGGTCTCGTCCTGATCGGGCGCAACCGCCAGGGCCGCGATCACGGCAGCGGCAGGCGAGCGTGAAATACCCATCCAGCAATGAATGAGCAGCGGTGCGGCCCGGTCCCACTGCCGTGCAAATTCGATGATCTGCAGCACATGCTCTTCACCCGGCGCCACCAGAGCGGCATTTCCGGCAAAGATGATATCGTTCATGCCCAGCAGCAGATGCCGGTCTGCCGCAATCACCGCCGGGCGATGGAACGTCTGCTCCTTGGCCATCAGGCTGATCATTTCGTGGGCGCGGTGACGCACGGCCATTTCGGCGATGCGCGACAGGGGCGAGACAACGATCACCGGCATCTCAGGGCACCATCCGGACTGCCGAGCGCTCTGTCTCGATCGCGGCGAACCGTTCGGCAAACAGCCTTTGGGCCTCGATGGCCGGCAGCGGATCGATCAGGATCATCTCGCGGGTAATGCCGCGCGGCTGGCCGAAGAACTTGCGCGCTTCCGCAAGCGAAAACCCGGCAAGCACGGTCGCCTCAAAATAGGCGGCGATCTGGTCGGCCTTCTTGATCCGGGTCTTCAGTTCGGCCGATGCCGAGGCAGGAAGCCCGAACCGCAGATGGATGGCGCCTTCCAGCCGTTTCTCGACGACCTTGTAACCGCCGCCGACCACGGCCTTGAACGGCGAGATCATGTCGCCGATCACATATTCCGGGGCATCGTGCAGCAGCGCCATCTGGCACTCCTCCGCGGTGGAACTGAACTGGCGGCGAAAGATTTCCTCGACGACAAGGCTATGCTGGGCAACGGAAAAGGCATGGTCGCCGTCCGTCTGGCCGTTCCAGCGGGCAACGCGGGCAAGGCCATGGGCAATATCGGACAGCTCGACATCGAGTGGTGACGGGTCGAGCAGATCGAGCCGCCGTCCGGAGAGCATGCGCTGCCAGGCGCGGGCAGACATCAGGCGCTCGCCTCGTCGGCTTCGGCCGGGAACTCGATGCCGCTCCAGGCGGGCAGGGTGAGTGTCACTGCGATGTCACCGGCAAGGATCGGTTCGCCCGCAGCGATGGCTTCGCCGGCCTTGTCTATGCGAACGATCGCCAGACCGGATGCCCCGATGACGCTGCCCAGCGTGCCGATTAAGCGTCCCTTGACCGTCAGTGGCGTTCCGGTTTCCGGCAGTGCGGTCTGCGCCGCGACAATCACCACACGCCGCCGCGCGGTGCCGCGGTGCTGCATGCGCGACACGACCTCCTGGCCGACATAGCAGCCCTTCTTGAACGACAGCGCGCCGTTCTTGTCCATCAGCACGTCGTGGGGAAAGGCGTCCTGCAAGGCATAGTCAGCGCCCGAAACGGCAATGCCGTTCGAGATGCGCAGGCGGTTATAGTCATCGGTGGTGGTCGTTTCACCCTTCGTGCCATAGGCGCGGTAAACGGCCTGTCCGGCCTTGGCAAAACGCGCGTCGCGATAGGCGCGGGGCGCCTCATCGAAACGGATGGAAACGGCGGCAGGATTGGTCAGCGACAGTGAAATCGGTGCACGCAGCTTATACATCGTCAGCCGTTTCAACAGCGCTTCGGCCTGATCTACGCCGGTTTCGAGGTTGATCGTGGTGCCGTCGCGCGTGACGATGAAGTCGAACAGGATCTTGCCTTGTGGCGTCAGAAGCGCCCCGGGCTTGGCTTCGCCGTCTTCGAGCAGGTCGAGATCGGTGGTGATCAGCGCCTGCAGAAACTCCTGCGCGTCCTGTCCCGACACGGTAATCATCGCACGATCTGGAAGGGTGACGGGTTGCATGGCGTTTATCCTGTTTGTCAGGTGAAACAGGTAGGATTTCGCACGCGCCGCGGCAAGCGCTTTGCGCCGCCGTTAGTCGCCAGCCACGAAAAATTTCCACTGGCCGTCGGGCGTGATGCCGACGCGGTAGAAATTGTAGTTGCCGCCTTCTTCCATCTCGGCGAAATCGCCGGCGGTCACCAGCCGGAACAGATCGACCTTTTCCGGCGGGGTCAGCGATGCCAGCGGCTTTTCGGTGAAGTAGGGCCAGACATAGGCTTCGTCAGGAGTGCCCTTGTCGACGAGAACGAAACCGGCCGACAGCACATCGAGCAGGATCGCCAGGATTTCGATACCCTGTGGATCGCCCGAGAGGCCTTTCAGCGTCTCGACCGGATCGGCGTCGGCTTCGCCGACCTGCGTCTGCGTCGGACCTTTGCCGAGCAGGGGACGCAGCCGTTCGATATCGCCGGAGGCGGCGGCCTCGACGATCAGTTCGCGCATCCGGGCAACAGGTTTTGGAATTTTTGAAACATCCGACAACACTTCGACCGGCGCAGCAGGGGCCGTGTCTTCTACCGTGTCATCCTTTGCATCGCGGGCAGGCTTGTTGACCAGCGGATCCGGCATCGGAATCTGCATCGGCGCCTTGTCGCGCGGCTTTTCTTCGGCCGGAACGTCCTTGGCCTTCTTGTCCTCGCTGACCTCTCCGGGAATCTGCTTCAACTCGCTGAGCGCCAGCGCAGCATGCGGCGTGAGCAGGGAGGAGGCAAGCAACAATGCGGAAAGGCGAATCGCACGCGTCCGGCATGCTGATATCTGACGTTCCATGATGGCCTCGAATTTACTGCAGAGTGCGTTCCGGCGAGAATTCGCCTGCAAGCATGCGCTCGCGAAGTGAATTCAGCATGGCTTCGGCACCTTCTTCGCCATGTAGACGGATCGTTTCGCGCATGGCGAGCGCAATGGCGGCATCAGCAATGATTTCAGGCTCGATGCCATCGGCCATGCCATCCGCCCAGGCTTCATTCTGGTGTTCCAGGGCTGCCTGCATCTTCTCATGAACAATCATGTCGTCGATGTCATTCAGACTTGGTTCCATCATTCGTTCCATGCCGTTTCACGCTCTTTACTTGGCACCTGACTCAGGGCAATGCCACTTCTTACCACTCTCTTAACGACCTTAGCAGCCTTTTCCCAAAACGACACGGGCTCCTGAAGAAAGAGGTTAATTTAAAGTTAATTTCCAAAGCGGGCGGTTATTTCTGAAGCAAGTGTTGCTCCTTCGGCACGGTATCGCTCGTCAGCGACCACAGCCGGAGCCGTGCAGGCCGTGTAAACCGAGGCAAATGTCCGGTAGCCGCGGTTGAAGGCAGCCGTCATGCGCGCCCGCCGCTCGGCTTCGCTTTTGGCTTCCTTGTCGAGCAGATCCTGCATCGATTGCCGCCAGCTATCTGCATCCGTATTCTTGCACAGCGTGCGCAAATAGTGAACGGAACCAAGGATTTCCGAGAGGCGAAGCAGTCGCGCATCATAGGGTGCGGGCTTTTCGGCAGCGACAAGCGGCGCACCCGCTGGCGGCACATTCTGCGCCTGCGCACCAAACGGTAGGGCGGCAAAAACCAGCAGCAGATACGATCGTGTGGCCAGAAAACGGATCATCGCCCTTTCAAGCCCCGAATCATGTGCGAGGGCAAGTGGATTTTGGTGTGCGTCTCATCGCTGGCGCAGCGCCTCGAGTTTTTCCACGCATTCCCGCACGCTTTCGGGGATCGGCAGGCCGAAGATTTCGGATGGGCTGTACCAGCCGATACTGGCCGCATCATCACCGGCGATCGCCACGGCATCTGCATCGGCCTCGACCTTGAAAACCGAAAGAAAGAAATGCCGGGCGCCAGCTCCATCTGATTCGCGCGGCGGCAGGTCATAGGTTTCAAATAGCGTCGGGTTGCGCGGCAGGATGCCGGTCTCCTCAAAAAACTCCCGCACCGCCGTTTCCGCCGGCGTCTCGCCCGCCTCGGCACGGCCGCCGGGAAAGGCGTACATATCGGCTGAAGGCGGGTTGGCGCGGCGTACGAGCAGATAGCGCCCGTCCCGTTCGAGAATGGCGGACGAGGCAAGTTGAGGGGAAGCTGTCATGTCGATGGAACCGGAAAAGCACTGAAAATCTTGACCCACCTTAGGCGAAATGCGATTTGAAAGCCATGTGCGGACGATTTTCGCTGACGGCGACACCCAAGGAACTGGCGGATATTTTCGGTCTTGTGGAGGCCGAGGATTTTCCGGCGCGTTTCAACATTGCTCCGACGCAGCCGATCATCATCGTCATGTCCGGTGAGAAGCAGCGCCCCGGCAGCAACCTGCCGGACCGCAGGGCACTGCTGGTGCGCTGGGGGCTGACGCCGTCCTGGGTCAAGGACCCGCGTGATTTTCCGCTGTTGATCAATGCGCGCGCTGAAACTGCCGCGGAAAAAGCCTCGTTCAAGGCAGCGATGCGCCACCGGCGCGTTCTGATCCCGGCCTCGGGCTTCTACGAATGGCACCGGCCATCCAAGGAAAGCGGCGAGGCGTCACAGGCCTACTGGATCAAGCCGAGAGCCGGCGGCATCGTCGCTTTTGCGGGATTGATGGAAACCTGGTCTTCGGCGGACGGATCCGAGGTCGATACGGCCGCCATCCTGACGACTCATGCCAACGCGCGCGTCGGCGATGTCCATGACCGCATGCCGGTTGTGATCAAACCGGAGGATTTTGCCCGCTGGCTTGACTGCCGGACGCAGGAACCGCGCGAAGTCGCTGACTTGCTTTCACCGGTCGATGATGAGTATTTCGATGTCATCGCCGTGTCGGACAAGGTCAACAAGGTGGCCAATACCGGCGCCGATCTTCATACGCCGGTGCATGTCTCCACACGTCCTGTTTCCAAACCGAAGGATCCCCCCGCAAATCCACAGCTGTCGCTGTTTTAAGCGGTTCTGCCGGCTAATCGGTCAAGCGGGCTTCTTTACCGGCTTTGGCTTGATCTGGAGCGCGGCGGCAAGCACGGCCTTCAGGCCGAGTGGACGGTATTGTTCGACGAGATTGGCCGCCGCTCGCGGACTGTTCTTGTCGGTTTTTGTGCCAGGCATTTCAAATTCTCCTCAGATGCTTCCCTAAGCGGAATCGCTTCGTCCGTTGTGTTCTCCACCAGAACGGCGCTCCTAATTGTGCCCCGGGAAACAGGCTTTAATGTGCAAGTGCTCAAAGCCTTGATTCCCCAGACATCTGGCCCCTCCAGATAAGCGCAATCATGACAAAACGATGACGAATAATCCAGTATTGCAACATAAGATGCTGGAGCGCGGCTGACCTCTTGACCAGGACGGATCGAAGCGCGATAAAGCAGCCCATGAAAACGGTTATCTGCTGCATCTGCCGGATTATTATTCGCTAGCCTCAACGCTGGCCTGGCCGTTTTCGTCTCCCAAAAACCAAGATGACAACGCGAAGGTCCAGCCGGGCGCCTGCGTGATTCGGTCATATGCGGAATGGGAGATGGGAATGGTTGGACTGCCGGAACTGAAATTGTACAACACGCTGACACGGGAGAAGGCGGTCTTTGCGCCGATCGATCCCCAAAATGTCCGCATGTATGTCTGCGGCCCGACCGTTTATGACTTTGCCCATATCGGCAATGCCCGCCCGGTCATCGTCTTTGATGTGCTCTACCGGCTGCTGCGCCATGTCTATGGCGAAAGCCACGTGACTTACGCCCGCAACATCACCGACCTCGACGACAAGATCAATGCGCGGGCGCTGCGGGATTTCGGCGCGGAGATCGGCAATGGTACGCTGTCGCTGAACGAAGCGATCCGCCGCGTGACGGAGAAGACTGCGAACCAGTTCCACTCCGACGTGACGATACTTGGCTGCCTTGAACCGACACATGAGCCGCGTGCCACCGAATTCGTGCAGCCGCGTGAGGACGGAAAGTCGGACATGATCACGCTGATAGGGCGGCTGATCGAACGCGGTCATGCTTATGAAACCAATGGCGAAGTCCTGTTCGATACCGTTTCGACGTCCGCTTACGGCGAGCTCTCCAAACGCAACCTTGACGAACAGCAGGCCGGCGCACGCGTCGCGGTGGACGCTCACAAGAAAAACCCTGGCGATTTTGTGCTTTGGAAGCTGTCTTCGCCGGAGGAACCAGGTTGGGATTCGCCCTGGGGCCGGGGCCGTCCCGGCTGGCATATCGAGTGCTCGGCCATGGCGGCCGCCTATCTCGGCGAGGTCTTCGATATCCACGGTGGCGGGCTCGACCTGATCTTTCCGCACCACGAGAACGAGATCGCCCAGTCGCGTTGCGCCCATGGCACAAAGGTGATGGCGAATGTCTGGATGCATAATGGCTTCGTGCAGGTCGAAGGCCGCAAGATGTCGAAATCCGAGGGTAATTTCGTCACCATCTACGAATTGCTGCACACCGAGACGTTTGGCGGCCGCAAGTGGCCGGGCGAGGTTCTCCGTCTGGCCATGCTGATGACGCATTACCGCGAGCCGATCGATTTTTCGATCAAACGGCTGGAGGAGGCGGAGCGCCTGCTGGCCAAGTGGCCGGCCGGACAGCCGGGCGATGTGGCGCCGGATGCGTCCGTGCTCAACGCATTGGCCGATGATCTGAACACGGTCGCGGCGGTACAGGCCCTGCATGCCCTGGCCTCTGCTGCCAATGCGGACCCGGCCATGCTGCCGGTCTTTGCCGCCAGTGCTGCATTGCTCGGTGTCCTGCCGAAGGAGGCGGAGGTTGACGGTGCGGTTGCATCGGCCGTCGATGCGCTTGTGGCGATGCGGCTTGAAATGCTCAAGGCCAAAAACTTTGCCGAGGCCGACAAGATCCGCGACGATCTCGCTGCCAAGGGCATCCAGCTGAAGGATGGCAAGGATGCGGCGACGGGCGAGCGGGTCACGACGTGGGAGGTCCGGCGCTAAACTTGTTTTACTGACGATGCGGGCATATGCTGCGGCCTATGCTGAAGGAGGCTGCCATGAATGTCATCAAGGTTGACCAGGGACGCGAGGTAAAACTCTTTCGCAACGGCCGCAATCAGGCCGTCCGTATTCCCGTGGAGTTCGAGCTCCCGGGAAACGAGGCGATCATGCGCAAGGAAGGCGACCGCTTGATCATCGAGCCGAAGAAGAAAAGCGGCTTGCTGGAGTGGCTTCGTTCCATAGAGCCTTGGGACGAGGAATTTCCGGATGTTGATGATCGGCAGTTGCCGCTTGAGGATGTCGATCTGTGAGCGCGTGGCACTACATGCTCGATACCAATATCGTGTCACATATGATCCGCGTCCCCGAAGGCGAGATCGTGCGCCGCGTTGAAAGTGTTGGAAGTGATATACTGTGTATCAGCGCTGTCGTTGCGTCGGAGCTCCGTTATGGCGCAGTGAAGCGTGGATCGGAGCGGCTGTCGTCGCTCGTGGAAAACATGCTGGAACGCCTCGATGTTGCAGCATACGAGTCCGCAGCAGCAGTCCATTACGCAGAGATCCGTAACCGGCTTGCACGGAGCGGCAATCTCATCGGTCCCACGGATATGCTGATTGCGGCCCATGCCCGTGCGCTGGATCTCGTTCTGGTAACAGACAACACCCGTGAATTTTCCCGGGTCGAGGGTTTGAAAATCGAAAACTGGCTGGCGGCGGAGGATCACCCATGACCGTTGCCGTCCATACTGGCGGTTGCCAATGCGGTGCCGTTCGCTTTCGTGTCGAGGGCGTGCTCGGCGATGCCTCCGTCTGCCACTGCCGGATGTGCCAGAAGGCCGCGGGGAATTTCTACCTGCCGCTGGTTTCCGTGCGTCAGGCGAAACTCAGTTGGACACGCGGCGAACCCAAGCGCTTCCAGTCATCCAACGCAGCGTCGCGTGGCTTTTGCGGCGATTGCGGCACGCCACTGACCTATGAAGCGCCGGATGGCGTGGCGCTGACGATCGCCGCCTTCGACAAGCCGGAAGGGATCGTCCCGACAATCCAGTGGGGCACCGAGGCCAAGCTGCCTTATGTCGATCACATCCCGCAATTGCCGGGCGAGGATACGATGGCCGATCAGGACGCTGTGTCGTTCCTCGCCAATCTGGTTTCCTACCAGCATCCGGATCACGATACGGCCGAGTGGCCGCCGGAGGAGCGCCGATGAGCATCAGCCGCATCTATACCGGCGGCTGCCAGTGCGGCGCGGTGCGTTACCGGGCGGAAGGAACGCTTGGCGATCCGCATCTGTGCCATTGCCGCATGTGCCAGAAGGCGTCCGGCAACTATTTCATGCCGCTTGCCAATGTGCCGCGCGCCAGTTTCAGCATCACCCGCGGCGCTCCCGGTTGGTTTCGTTCCTCGCATCGGGTCCGGCGCGGCTTCTGTTTCCTTTGCGGCACGCCGCTGTTTTACGATATGCCGGAGGCTGATTTCATCAATATCGTGCTGGGGTCGCTCGATGATCCCTATGACGTGCGGCCGCTGACCCAATCCGGCGTTGAATCGCGCATGCCCTGGTTTTCGCATCTGCCGGGATTGCCGGGCACGGAGACGGACGACGGCAGTGAGCCGATCACCGAACGGCACATCGCCATTCTGGAATCGAACCGCCAGCATCCCGATTACGATACAGAACATTGGCCAGTGGAGGATGAGTGACATGACAGAGACCAATCGAACCGGCGGCTGCCAGTGCGGTGCCGTTCGCTTCAAGATCCATGGCGAACTTGGCCGCCCGTCGATCTGCCATTGCCGCATGTGTCAGAAAGCCTTTGGCGGCTTCTTCGGCCCGCTGGTCACCGTCAAGGGCGAGGCCGAATGGACCCGCGGTGAACCGAGCTATTTCCAGTCCTCCATCAACATTGCCCGCGGTTTCTGTGCCGCCTGCGGTACGCCGTTGACCTACAGGCATCCGGGTGGGCTGGAAATCGCCATCGGCGCCTTTGATGATCGCAGCGACCTAGCACCGCAGATCCAGGTCAATTTCGCCGCCCGTAATGCCTGGGTGACGACGATCTTCGACCAGCCGGTGCATGAGGATCCGAACTATTACATGCAGCAGGAGCAGATCATCTCCTTCCAGCATCCGGACCATGACACCGAGGTCTGGCCGCAATTCCCGCACATGTCCTGACCGGCAGTTTTAATTAATCGTTGAAAGCAGACAGCATGACCGAAATTCTCCGCACGCTCTATCCTGAAATCGAGGCCTATGCCTCCGGCCATCTCGAGGTTGGCGATGGTCACAGGATCTATTGGGAAAAATCCGGAACGCCGGGCGCCAAGCCGGCCGTCTTCCTGCATGGCGGCCCGGGTGGCACGATCTCGGCGAACCACCGCCGGCTGTTCGATCCGAAGCTGTATGACGTGACGCTGTTCGACCAGCGCGGTTGCGGCAAATCCACGCCGCATGCGGAGCTGCAAGCCAACACCACCTGGCATCTGGTTGCCGATATCGAGCGGCTGCGCGAAATGGCCGGCGTCGATCAATGGCTGGTGTTCGGCGGTTCCTGGGGGTCGACATTGGCGCTTGCCTATGCGGAAAAACACCCGGAGCGCGTTTCCGAACTGGTCGTGCGCGGCATCTACACGCTGACCAAGGCGGAACTCGACTGGTACTATCAGTTCGGCGTCTCGGAAATGTTCCCGGATAAGTGGGAGCGTTTCATTGCACCGATCCCGGAAAACGAACGCCACGAGATGATGCACGCCTATCACCGGCGGCTGACCAGCGATGACCGCGCGATCCGGGTTGCGGCAGCCAAATCCTGGAGCATCTGGGAAGGCGAGACCATCACGCTTCTGCCTGAACCGGCAACATCGACGCCGTTCGAGGAAGAGGAATACGCCCACGCGTTTGCGCGTATCGAAAACCACTTCTTCGTCAATGCCGGCTGGCTGGACGAAGGCCAGCTTCTGCGCGACGCCCACAAGCTGCACGGCATTCCCGGTGTCATCGTCCACGGCCGCTACGACATGCCATGCCCGGCGAAATATGCATGGTCATTGCACAAGGCCTGGCCAGAAGCCGAGTTTCACCTGATCGAAGGGGCAGGGCACGCCTATTCCGAGCCCGGTATTCTCGACAGGCTGATCCGGGCGACGGACGGGTTTGCGGGGAAGAATTAACATGACCGTGTATGCCGCTGGTACCCCCCTCTGTCACGTTGTGACATCTCCCCCACAAGGGGGGAGATCGTTCGTTTCCCCTACTAGCTTTTCCCTTACCAACCATCCGGTGAGGCGAGCACAGAGCATTCGGTTAATCTCCCCCCTTGTGGGGGAGATGTCGGCGTCGCCGACAGAGGGGGGGAAATCCCAATGTGCTGGAGGCCGACTATGACGCGCGAACGCATCCACCTCTTCGACACCACGCTGCGCGACGGCCAGCAGACGCCGGGCATTGATTTTTCCGTCGAGGACAAGATCGCCATTGCCGCGCTGCTGGATGAGTTCGGCATGGATTATGTTGAAGGCGGTTATCCCGGCGCTAACCCGACCGACACTGAGTTCTTCAGCAAGAAGCGCACCCAGAACGCCCGCTTCGTCGCCTTCGGCATGACCAAGCGCGCTGGTGTGTCCGCTTCCAACGACCCTGGGCTAACGGCGCTCCTGCAGGCCGAAAGCGACGCGATCTGTCTTGTCGCCAAGAGCTGGGATTATCATGTCCGCGTCGCTCTTGGCTGCACCAATGAAGAAAACCTCGAATCGATCCAGTCGTCTGTCGAGGCCGTTGTGGCCTCCGGCAAGGAAGCGATGATCGATTGCGAACATTTCTTCGATGGTTACAAGGCCAACCCGGCCTATGCGCTGGCCTGCGCCAAGACTGCCTATGACGCCGGCGCCCGCTGGGTGGTGCTTTGCGACACCAATGGCGGCACCCAGCCGCCGGAAATCCGCGATATCGTCGCAGCTGTGATTGCCCATGGCGTACCGGGCGCCAATCTCGGCATCCACGCACATAACGACACCGGCCAGGCCGTCGCCAATTCGCTGGCCGCCGTCGAGGCGGGCGTGCGCCAGATCCAGGGCACGCTGAATGGCATCGGCGAGCGCTGCGGCAATGCCAATCTGGTGACGCTGATCCCGACGCTGGCATTGAAGGAAGCCTATACCAGCCGATTCGAGACGGCGATCGACGCTGACCGGCTGCAGGAACTGACCCAGCTGTCGCATTCGTTCGACGAGCTTCTCAACCGTTCGCCGGATCATCAGATGCCCTATGTCGGCGCGTCCGCCTTTGCCACCAAGGCCGGCATCCACGCATCGGCGCTCCTGAAGGACCCGCGCACCTACGAACATGTGACGCCGGAAAGCGTCGGCAACCTGCGCAAGGTGATGGTGTCGGACCAGGGCGGCAAGGCCAATTTCATCAACGCGCTGAAGCGCCGCGGTATCACCGTTTCCAAGGATGATCCCAAGCTCGATCAGCTGATTTCCATCGTCAAGGAAAACGAGGCAACCGGCTATGCCTATGAAGGCGCAGACGCAAGCTTCGCCATTCTCGCCCAGCGTATCCTCGGCTCGGTGCCGGATTTCTTCCATGTCGAAAGTTTCCGCGTCATGGTCGAGCGCCGCTTCGATGCCAATGGCAACTTGAAGACCGTCTCGGAAGCGGTGGTCAAGGTCTCTGTCGATGGCGAAGCCACCATGTCGGTTGCCGAAGGCCACGGCCCGGTCAACGCGCTCGATCTGGCCCTGCGCAAGGACCTTGGAAAATACCAGTCGGAAATCGAGGATCTGGAGCTGGTGGACTACAAGGTGCGTATCCTCAATGGCGGCACCGAGGCGATCACCCGCGTCCTGATCGAATCCGTCGACGGCACCGGCGCCCGCTGGTGGACGGTCGGTGTCTCCGACAACATCATCGACGCATCGTTCCAGGCGCTGATGGATTCGATCGTGTTCAAGCTCTTGAAGAACCGCGATCAGGCGGGATTGGCTGCGGCGGAGTAGGGGGTGCGTCTGTTTGCAGTTTTGTGGGCCGAAAGCACTGGTGTTCGGCCCATCGAGCGCGAAGGCTCTGTCTTGTATATCTCTGAAATAACGCAGAAAAATCTGACAAAACGCTTAGGATTTACTTTGGACTCTCGCCTTCAACAGCGTCCGCTTCAAAAGCAATTTGCAAAGGTTTAGAAACCTGACCCTCCAGCCCGCATTTGTGGCACTTTATCTTGAAATTTTCGGTCATCTCGATTTCTTGAAAGCCGTTCTTCGATGCACAACGAGGGCAGTCATAGCTCACTCGATGCGGCGCAATGCTGACATCCTCTCCTTCCCATACAATGTCCCAGATGCGTGCGCAGTTCCAGCAAGTCATTACTGATGCTGATTTTATCCTATCTTCTCTTCGGATAATCTTTGCACCGCATTTACAGTTAAATTGGCGATTTTGCCCTAGAAAATAGCTATTGAAAGTCGTTGACGCGAAAACTTCTGCGAGTTCTGGCAGGTATTTTCTAGCGCGTTCCTTGTATCTGATATCTAACTCCTCGATATCATCGATTAGATTACCAAGCGTGGGGGTATGAAGGGCATTGCCGAGCGCGTTATGCGCTTTAACGGTCCAGCTTGCCGTCAAGCGATGATCTTTTGATCCAATCTGCACCCAGTCGCCCGTCGATTCATCCTGAATGCTCATCGTTGAAGACGCTTCAACATGCGGATCTATGGCCAGAAGTTCGTCCATCACACGCTTTGGCTGCCATTTCCGTATTCCGGACTTGTTGAGTTCCGCATGGTAGAGAGCCAACATTGCATACATCAGAGCCTCGATACAGAGGCGTAGCTGGAGACAAGCATATAGGCCGGTGTTCCTCTGCTCGATATCCAAAAGGGCCTGTGCTTCTTTGAAGTGCTTTTCTGCCCGACGGCGATAGGATGAAGCCGCTTTACGCATGTCAATCAACGGTTCAGACATTGTTCTTTCACAGCTTCCTGAGCCTCCACTTGCTCTGTTCAACAAAAAGGGAGAGCAACATCGTACTCAACCCTTAGGCTAGGGGGCAACCATCTCAAGCTTATGAAATTGTAGCTGCAACCTCTTTAACTTTTAAAGGGGCGGTTACCGCCAAACTTTTCCGCAAATGTTGCAATTGGTCGGTAGATGCAAGAATTGCCCGTGTCGCCTCACAATACCAGCCGGAATCTCGCAAACCCGTCCGCGCCATCGTCCGCATCCTCGATTTTCACGCCCTTGACGTCGGCCACCAGCCCGCGTGCCTTGGGGCCGCTTTCGAAGACCGCCGTCGCGCCCTCGACCGGCGCAAAGCTCCAGTTGCCGTCGGCCGAGGGATTGATCGTGCCTTCGGCGATGATGTAGCGGACGATGACGTCGCGGTTGGTGTCTGGGGCGGCGAAGACCACCTTGTCGGCAGCGATTTAGGGGAATTTTCCACCACCGCCGGCGCGATAATTGTTGGAGGCGACGACAAGTTTCTGGGGTCGTGACCTTATCACGGGGCGCCAACGTCCCCCGCTAATGCCGGCCGTCGTCATGTCGGCGTCGGCTCGACTTTCTTGGCATTCGGCCGCCGCAGATTGAAGAGGTTGCCAACCAGGATCAGTCCCGCGCCGATTGCCGTAAAACTGTCGATCGCCTCGGAATATAAGAGATAACCGAGTACCGCCGACAGCGGCACCCGTAGATAGTCCATCGGCATGACGACGGTGGCATCCGCGTGAGACAGCGCCTTCGCCATGCAGAAATGGGCAAACGAGCCAGCGAATGCGAACAGGAATATCCATGGCCATGTTGAAGCCGATGGCCAAAGCCACACATTGATCGCCGGAATGATCCCGATGATCGATTGGATGACGAGCATCCAGAAAAGGATCTTCGTTGCACTGTCGGAGCGGGTCAGTGCCTTTGTCGAAATGAAGGAAATGGCAAACGCGAAAGCTGCGCCCAGCGTTATCAGATGACCAGGATTGAGGGGCGCTGCCCCCGGACGCACGATGAGCGCCACGCCTGCCAGACCGAAAAGGATGACGACGCCTTTTCGCCATGTCAGCCGCTCACCGAGGAAGATTGCGGCCAGAAACGCAGCCCAGATGGGGGCGGTGAATTCAATCGAAATGACCTGGGCCAGCGGGATGAGCGTCAGGCCCATCAACCAGGCATATTGCCCCGCATAGTGTGCAACGTTGCGGCCGATATGTTTGGGCAGGATGCCGGTTCGCATCGCTCTGATACCGCCTTCGCGATATACCAGCGGCAACAGCATGAAAAAGGCAATGACGGACCGCATTTCCATTGCCTGGAAAACGTCGAGCTCGCGGGTGATAACGCGGCCCGATACAGCCATGAGCAGGATCAGGATCACAGACGTCACCATCCATGCTGCCGCCTTTGCGATCGACGGGCTGTTATCCATGCGAGGTGTGCTTTCAAGTTCGAGTGGTGGCTCGGGATCACCCAGTATTATAGGGGGCGGGAGCTTGCCCGCCTGATTTAATCAGGCGGGCTAAGACTTTCTGTGCCGGTGGAGCGCGCCTATCGGAGCGCTCGAAAGTCACAAAACCAGCCGGAATTTTGCAAACCCGTCTGCCCCATCACCTGCATCCTCGATCTTAAGGCCTTTCACATCAGCCATCAGCCCGCGCGCCTTCGGGCCGCTCTCGAACAGCGCCGTTGCACCTTCGACCGGCGCAAAACTCCAGTTGCCGTCGGCCGACGGGTTGATGGTGCCTTCGGCGATGATGTAGCGGACGATGACGTCGCGGTTGGTGTCGGGCGCGGCGAAGACCACTTTGTCGCTGGCGATTTCCGGGAACTTGCCACCGCCACCGGCGCGATAATTGTTGGTGGCAACGACGAATTTCTGGGCCGGGTCGATTGGCTTGCCTTCGAAGGAAAGGTTTCGGATGCGGTTCGAATCCGGGTTTACGGCCTTGCCGTCGCCGTCATATTTCGCCGGTTGCGACAGGTCGATCTGGTAAGTGACCCCGTCGATGATGTCGAAATTGTAGGACGGGAATGTGGTGTTGAGCAGCGCCACGTCCTTGGCGCTGGGTGCAACGGTGTTGAACATGCCAGCCGACATTTCCAGCCAGTTCTTCACCTGCGCTCCGGTGATGACGACGGCCTGCACGGTGTTCGGATAGAGATAGAGGTCGGCGACGTTCTTGATGGCGATATCACCGGCCGGAACGTCGGTATAGTAGTCCGCACCACCGCGTCCGCCTGCCTTGAAGGGGGCGGCGGCCGAAAGCACGGGCAGGTCCTTGTATTCCGTGTCCTTCAGCATGTCCTTGATGTACCAGGTCTGCGCGTTGGAGACGATCTGCACCGACGGATCGTCGGCCACCAAGGCAAAATAGGAATAGAGCGGCGCCGAGGTCTTGCCGACCGGCGTGCGGACATAGGCGAGCGTCGCCTCATGCTCGGCACTGGCGGCCGCGAGGACATCGGCGCGGTCTGGCACGTCAGCCACCACCTTCTTGTCTTCGCGGTGATAGATCGGCCGCGCCTCGGTGGTGAAATCGACGATCTTCCAGCTGTTGCCGTCTTTTTCGAGGAGAAGGTCGATCAGGCCGAGATGCGAACCCCAGAAGCCGCCCATGACAGCCGGTTTGCCGAGCAGCGTGCCCTTGACCGGATCGACGCCCTCGATGCCGTCAAAACTCTTCGGGCCGGGGAAGACGAGATGCTGGTGGCCGGTAAACACGGCGTCGATACCCTCGACACCGGCGAGATAGAGCGAGGCATTTTCCATACGGTCGCTCTGGCCGGAGCCATCGATGCCGGAATGGGAGAGCGCGATGATGATATCGGCACCTTCCTCCTTCATCACAGGCACCCAGGCCTTGGCCGCCTCGACGATATCGCGCGTCTGCGCCTTGCCCTCGAGGTTCTTGATGTCCCAGAGCATGATCTGTGGCGGCACGAAGCCGATGATGCCGATCTTCAACTCGTTTGCGGCGCCCGAACCGTCGGTGATGGTTTTTTCGACGATCGTGTAGGGCTTGAAGAACAGCTGGTCGTCCTTCGGGTTGGCGGCCAGTTGCCCCTTGGTCAGGTTGGCGCAGACGTAGGGGAAATTGGCACCGCCGAGCACCTTGAACATATAGTCGAGGCCATAGTTGAACTCGTGGTTCCCCAGCGTGCCTGCCTCGTAGCCAAGCACGTTCATCGCTTTGATGACCGGGTGGACGTCGCCTTCCTTCATGCCGTGCTGATAGGCCATGTAATCACCCATCGGATTGCCCTGCAGGAAATCACCATTGTCGACGAGGAAGGAATTACCGGCCTCGGCGCGGATCTTGTCGATGATCGAGGCGGTGCGGGCAAGGCCCAGCGTGTCGTTCGGCTTGTCGCCGTAATAGTCGTAAGGGAAGACGTGGACGTGGATGTCGGTGGTTTCCATGATGCGCAGATGCGCCTGATTGGCGGCGGCGCGCGCTGCAAAGGGGTGCAGGAGAACCAGGGCGGAGGTGGCTGCGACACCGCTCAGGAGCGAGCGGCGGGTAATCGGGTGGAGCGCAAGCATGGATGACATCGTGGAGTCCTTATCTCTGACCGGTCATTGCCGTGAAAGGAACCTAAAGCGGCAAACGTCAGAATGCACCCCGTAAAATATCAGGTATTTACGGCAAGCCGCGGTGAAACTGCCGGGAAAACCCATTGTGAGCTTTGCTGTAGCAAGGTTCACGGAAATGAATTGGTTGATCACCCGTGTTTGGAGTAGGACGGCCATAATGACAGAGGACTGCCAGTGGCAGCCTGCAACGGGATGAAATGCCATGACTGACGCAAAACAAACACCAGCGGTGCAAAACGGCGATTCTCCTCGCGGCTTCGCCTTCGCACTGACCGCTTATCTGCTCTGGGGTTTCCTGCCGTTCTTCATGAAGGCCGTGGCGCATATTCCGGCTTTCGAGGTTGTCGCGCACCGGATCGTCTGGTCGGTGCCGCTCGCTGGTGCTGTCTTGATCCTGCTCGGCCGCACGGAGGACGTTAAGGTGGCGCTGCGCAGCCCGCGCATGCTGAAGATGGCGATGCTGACGGCGGTGCTGATCACCATCAACTGGGGCATCTATGTCTGGGCGATCGGGGCAGGGCGGGCGCTCGAAACAGCACTCGGCTATTACATCAATCCGCTGTTCTCGATCTTCCTCGGTGCTGTTCTCCTGAAGGAAAAGCTCAACCCGGCACAAATCGTCGCGATCGTTCTCGCCGCAATTGCGGTGGTCGTCCTGGCGTTCGATGCCGGCGGCCTACCTTGGGTTTCCATCGGCCTGGCGCTGTCCTGGGGGCTGTACGCTTTCTTCCGCAAGACGCTGCCCGTCGGTCCCAATCAGGGCTTTTTCCTGGAAGTGCTGCTGCTCAGCGTTCCGGCTCTCGGCTATATCGCCTATCTGGAATTCACCGGGCAGGGCCATTTCACCGATACCGGCTGGGCCGATGTCGCCTGGCTGATGGCGTGCGGCGTGGTCACGGCGATCCCGCTGATGATCTATGCCAACGGCGCCAAGCTGTTGAAACTGTCGACCATCGGCATCATGCAATACATCGCCCCGACGATGATCTTCATCATCGCCGTCTTCGTCTTCCACGAGCCCTTCGGCACGTCGAAGCTGATTGCCTTCATCCTGATCTGGGCAGCGCTGGCGGTCTATTCGACCTCGATGATCCTGGAAAGCCGCGCCCGCCGGGCAGTGGTGCCGAACCCAGCCGAATAGCAAGATGGAAAGAGCATGCCTGAGGGGCGTTTGCGATTCTGAAATCGCGCTGTGCCTCAGGCGTCGTCCGGCCAGTCGCGTGCGCCGTGCTGGACGAAGAGGATTTCGATTTGTGTGTCTCCGACACGATAAGCAAAGATGTAAGGCGTGCCAGGTATGACGAGTTCGCGCGTATCCTTGATCTCGCCCCTACGTCCGATGAAGGGATTATCGGATAGCAATCTACGCGTTTTGGAGTGGATATCGTTGACGATGCGTGCCGCTGCGCGCGGATTGTGCGCAGCGATGTAGTCGCCAATGCGGGTAAGCTCCAGCAGATAGCGCCGCGTCCAGACGATCTGCACGGCTTTTATGCCGGGCTGTATTTGTTGAGAACCGTTGCGATGTCTTCAGCGGTGGCAAAATCGCCGCGATCGGCTTCCTCGATACCATCCTGTACGCCCTCGATCCACTTCTCCTGCCAGGCAAGGGAGCGGCCGTGCGAAAGTGCATCCTCGATGATTTGCCGTCGCGTCAACGAGGAGCGGGCGGCCAGCTTGTCGATGCGGAGGCTAAGGTCTTCGGAAATGCCGTTCTTGTCGCTCATGGAAATCATCTTCCTGGCTCGACCAATATTACCGGCAGAATATGACTCTGCGGCAGAACGATCAACACTGCTGAAACGGGCCGGATGGCATTGTCGAATGCCGTTCCGGCCAGAGCCGTCACAGCTTGGCGATGATGCCGTCGTCGCCGTCGCGGTCGACCTGGCTGGCCCAATGGGCAAGCAGGGCCGGAACGACTTCGTCGGCGCTGTCGATGACCAGCGGCTGGACGAGATGGGCGGTGTGGATGAAGCCGCTGTCGGCCATATGATGGATCAGCTTCATCAGCGGATCCCAGAAGCCGTTGATGTTGACGAGTACGATCGGCTTGCGGTGACGGCCAAGCTGCGCCCAGGTCATGACCTCGACGATTTCCTCGAGCGTACCGATGCCGCCGGGCAGGGTGACGAACGCATCCGAACGCTCGAACATCTTGTGCTTGCGCTCATGCATGTCGGGCGTGACGATCAGTTCGCTGAGCTGCCCCAGCGAATGACGGGTGGCCTCCATATCCATCAGAAATTCTGGTATAATGCCGGTCACGCGGCCGCCATGCGAAAGAACACCGCTTGCGACGGCGCCCATGATGCCCTTCGTGCCGCCGCCATAGACGAGGCGAAGGTGATTTTCGGCGATGGATTTGCCAAGAATCCGGCCGGCATCCATGAAGGATTGATCGCGCCCGGGCTGGGAGCCGCAATAGACGCACACGGATCGAATCGGGGTATTTTGCTCGTTCATGGTCCAAAGAGACATTGCGAGGCAGCATGCGTCAAGAAAAATGACGGGAAACAGGGCTTTCGGCTGGTCTGAACATGCGGCGATGCTTGTGGAAAACCTCGGGAATCGTTAGCAATTTTTAAGCATGAGCTGACGTTATGGGCAGGCTGATTCCGTTCAGCAAAAACAGGCGGAAAGCTGCGGGCATAAAGGCTTGGAAAAAGCTGTCCCTCTGCGCCCGTGTTGGGCGCAGGCGGTTCCGGGCCATTTGGAGATGTGCATGATGAAGAACAAGGCCGGCTGGGTGGCCCTTATCGTCCTGGCAATTGCGTCCCTGCTGATGATTTTCTTTGTCATGCCGAATATCAACGGCACCAAGGACAAAGTGACGGCGGATGCCGTGACCAAGCAACCCGACGCGAAGCCAACCGGCGACACGCCTGCGGATGCGAGCACCGCCGACGCAAAGGGTGCGCGGCCAACGGCCGGCAGCGAAACGGCCAATGCCCCGGCAACCACCGAGACCAAATCCGCCGATCCGGCCGCCGCATGGACGGTGCCGGGCTTCGACGTGCTGAGAGTCGAGCCGGATGGCTCGACGGTGATTGCCGGACGGGCACAGCCCAATACCAAGCTTGAGATCGTCAATGGCGAAACTGTCGTCGGAACCGCCGATGTCGGAGCCACCGGCGATTTTGCCGCAATCTTCGACAAGCCGCTTCCGGCTGGCGATTATCAGCTGACGCTGCGCAGTGTCGGCGAAAACGGCGTGACCAAGTCTTCGGAGGAAGTTGCGACTGTCTCGATCCCGAAAGACAAGACCGGCGAGTTGCTTGCCATGGTGTCGAAACCCGGAGAGGCAAGCCGTATCCTGACCAAGCCGGCGGCTGACGCTTCCGGGCAGGTGGCCAAGACTGAGCAGGCACTGGCAACCGCCGAGACCGCCACGGATGGCGCAAAGCCTGCTGCGGGTACGGCGGCTTCAACGCCGGTCGCGGTAGCGGGCGATAAATCGGCAGTCGGCGTGTCCGCCGTCGAAATCGAAGGCAAGAAGATCTTTGTGGCCGGCAATGCCAAGGCCGGTGCGCTGGTGCGCATCTACGCCGACGACACGCTGGTCGGAGAAACCAAGACCGACGAGCAGGGCCGCTTCGTCGTCGACGGAACCATTGAACTGCCTGTCGGCAATCATACGATCCGTGCCGACATGATGGGTGCGGATGGCAGCAAGGTCGAGCTGCGCGCTGCCGTGCCGTTCGATCGCCCGGCCGGTGATCAGGTGGCGGCCGTGGCGCAAAGCAATGCACAGGGCTCGGTTGTGCCGTTCGATGGTGGAAGCTTCGATGGCTTGCGGCTGGAGGCGACCAAAGCGCTGAGCCTGCTGAAGGCCCAGTTTGCCGATGGCAAGGTGCCGACGGCAGAAGAACTGGCAGCGGCGCGTTCGGCTACAGAAATTGCCTTGAAGTCGCTTGCCGATTTCAAGGTTGCCGACAATCTTGATGCCAACGTCAAGGAAATGGCCGCCAAGACCGCGACGGCCGCGACCGATGCGCTGACCATGCTGAAGGCGCTTCCCAAGGATGCTGCCAGCGTATCGGCAGCGCTCGGCAAGATCGAGACTGCGGTCGGTTCGGCGCTGATGCCGCGCACCGACGGCACGGGTAACGATGCGGTTGCAAGCCAAACCGCAACGCCGGCACCGGCTGAAGACAATGCTGCGGTTGCGGGTGCTGCACCGGCTGCGGGCGGCGATGCGGCCAAGCCGGCGACTGCGGAAACGGCACAGAAGCCTGCCGCAGAGTCAGCCACGCCTTCCCCCGAGGCAGGCACTGCCGCTACGGTAACCGGCAACGCCGCTGCAACAGCCGAACCGGAAACGGTGCAGCAGGCACCGTTGCAGCAGAGCAAGACCTCGGTGATCATCCGCCGTGGCGATACGCTGTGGCAGATCTCGCGCCGCGTCTATGGCGCTGGTGTGCGCTACACGACGATCTATCTTGCCAACGAGGATCAGATCACCGATCCCGACCGGATCCTTCCGGGCCAGATCTTCGGCGTGCCGGACAAGGCGATGTCGGAATCCGAATCGGAAGAGATGCACCGCAAGCATGTGAAGCATCTTCCCTGACCGGTTTTTAACTGCCGCTCCATTGCGGCTGCCGATGATAAGACCTATCTGAGATACAAAGCGGCGCCTTGAAAAGGGCGCCGCTTTTGATTGAAAATAGCATCTGCGCGCCACCTCCTCGATGTCCTTCATTGTCGTGACATCCAAGACGCGCAAGGACTGCCGCATGTGAAGTGCGGCTGGTGAACCAGGGCGGGACAGGACGTGGCAGCGCAAAAGAAAACGGTATCGGCGGATTCAGGTAATCCGCTGCAGACGATCATCAATCTCTGGCCCTATATGTGGCCGAGTGACCGCACCGATCTGAAGATGCGTGTCGTCTGGGCGACCGTGATCCTGCTGGTTGCCAAGGTCGTGCTGCTGCTTGTTCCCTATTTCTTCAAATGGGCGACCGATGCGCTGAACGGCAAGACCGATATCGTCGGTATTCTCCCTGTCGTGTTCACCGGCGCCGTCATGCTGGTGCTGGCCTATAATCTTGCCCGCCTGTTGCAAGCGGGGCTGAACCAGCTGCGCGATGCGCTGTTTGCCAGTGTCGGCCAGCACGCGGTGCGCCAGCTTGCCTATCGCACCTTCGTCCACATGCACCAACTGTCGCTACGCTTCCATCTGGAGCGGCGCACCGGCGGCCTGTCGCGCATCATCGAACGCGGCACCAAGGGCATCGAGACGATCGTCCGCTTTACCATCCTCAACACGGTGCCGACGCTGATCGAGTTCCTGATGACGGCGGTGATCTTCTGGTGGGGGTATGGTTTCAGCTATCTGCTCGTCACCGCCGTGACCGTTGCGGTCTATATCTGGTTTACCATCAAGGCGAGCGACTGGCGCATCTCGATCCGCCGGTCGATGAATGACAGCGATACCGACGCCAATACCAAGGCGATCGATTCCCTCCTGAACTTCGAAACCGTAAAATATTTCGGCAACGAGCAGATGGAGGCCCAGCGCTTCGATCAGTCGATGGAGCGTTACGAACGTTCGGCCACCCAGGTTTGGACGTCGCTTGGCTGGCTGAACTTCGGCCAAGCGGTGATTTTCGGGGCCGGTACGGCAATCATGATGGTGATGTCGGCATTGGCGGTACAACGCGGCGAACAATCGCTTGGCGATTTCGTTTTCATCAATGCCATGCTGATGCAGCTTTCCATTCCGCTTAATTTCATCGGCTTCGTCTACCGCGAAATCCGCCAGGGCCTGACCGATATCGAGCAGATGTTCGATCTGCTGGAAGTAGAGGCAGAAGTCGTCGATAGTCCGGATGCCAGGGAACTGGCGATCGACAGGGGCGCCATCGCCTTCAAGGATGTGCATTTTGCCTATGATCCGGCCCGGCCGATTCTCAAGGGCATCTCGTTCGAAGTTCCGGCCGGAAAGACGGTCGCCGTCGTCGGTCCCTCGGGTGCTGGAAAATCCACCTTGTCGCGGCTGCTCTACCGGTTCTACGACGTGCAGGAAGGTTCGATCACCATCGATGGCCAGGATGTGCGCGATGTGAAGCAGAAGAGCCTGCGCGCCGTGATCGGCATGGTGCCGCAGGATACCGTGCTGTTCAACGACACCATTGCCTACAATATCCGCTACGGGCGCACATCCGCCACGCAGGCCGAAGTAGAGGCTGCAGCAGACATCGCCCAGATCGGTGGTTTCATCAAGAGTCTGCCGGAAGGTTATGGCGCCATGGTCGGCGAGCGCGGCCTGAAGCTGTCGGGCGGCGAGAAGCAGCGCGTGGCGATTGCTCGCACTGTTTTGAAAAGCCCACCGATCCTGATCCTCGATGAGGCGACCTCGGCACTCGATACCCGCACCGAGCAGGAAATCCAGACGGCCCTCGACATCGTCTCGCAGAATCGCACGACGCTGGTCATCGCCCACCGGCTGTCCACCGTCATCCATGCCGACGAGATCATCGTGCTGAAGGACGGCGGCATCGCCGAGCGCGGCACCCATGGCGAGTTGATTGACCGCGACGGTCTCTACGCCTCGATGTGGAACCGTCAGCGCGAGGCAACGCAGGCGGAAGAGACACTCAAGAAGGTCCGCGAAAGCGACGATCTCGGCGTCATCGTTCGTGGCCCGGCAGCGGTCTGAGCGTCACTCGCCCGGCCCTGCAAACAGGATCAGGTTGCCGTCCGGATCAAGCACGATGAAAGTCCGTGCGCCCCAAGGCTGTGTCTTCAATGTCTGGTGGAGGGCAATCTCGGCCGCCTGATACTCAAGAAAGAGTGCCTTGATATCAGCGGCACTGTCGATCGTGATCGATGCCGACAGCAATTCCTCGCGCTGCCGGATATCGCCCACGAACACAGGTTCTGACACAAGCCGCAGGCACAGCCGTGCCTTGTCCCGTTCAACGAGGCCGTAGAACGGCGGGTCGCCAGAGGCGAAATCTACTGTGAAGCCGAGTTTTTCCGTGAAAAAGGCAAGGGATGCGGCGAAATCGGAGACATAGAGGACCGCTTCTGTTCCGCTGAGATAGGGACGTTCAGAGATCGTTTCGACCGGATTGTTCATGCTATCGGCTCCTGCCGATGCGTCCTACAGCAACGCGGAAAATGTGCCTGCTTCCACGGGGAATTGTCAAGGTTGCAAGTGCGAAGGAGCGAAGAGCCTTGCGCTACAGTGGGCTATTCACTGCGCCGCATTGCTCCCGCCATGTTTTCAGGCTAGGTCGATGGCGTCGAATTTGCAGGAGATGCCGTAAGATGAGCTTGATCAACACAGTGCGCAACACGCTGGTTCCGGTGCACAAGGAAGGTTATCGCTTTATTGCCGGTTTCTTCGTTGTTTCGCTGGTTCTCGGTTTCCTTTGGGAGCCACTGATGTGGATCGGTTTCATCCTGACAGCCTGGTGCGCCTATTTCTTCCGCGATCCCGAGCGCATGACGCCGCTCGACGACGATCTGGTGATCAGTCCGGCCGATGGCCGCGTCTCGTCGATCGCGATGATGACGCCGCCGGAGGAACTTGGCCTTGGAACGGTGCCGATGCTGCGCATCACCGTGTTCATGAATGTCTTCAATTGCCATGTGAACCGTGCACCGATGCGCGGCAAGATCAGCCGGATCGCCTACCGGGCCGGCAAATTCGTCAATGCCGAACTCGACAAGGCGAGCCATGAGAACGAGCGCAACGGCCTCGTCATCGAAACCACGCATGGCGACATCGGCGTCGTCCAGATTGCCGGCCTCGTTGCCCGGCGCATCATGTGCTGGTCGGCCCCGAACGACACGCTGCAGGTGGGCGAACGGTTCGGCCTCATCCGCTTCGGCTCGCGTCTTGATGTCTTCCTGCCGGAAGGTGCCGAGCCCCGCGTCAGCCTTGGCCAAACGGCCATTGCCGGTGAAACCGTTCTGGCCGAATTCGGCTCTGCCAAGGGACCGGTCATCAGCCGTCGCGGTTGATGCAAGAGGCGAAAGCGAAACAGGAGCAGATCATGGAAACGCCCTTTCCGCCCTTTGACCCGCACGGCCCGAACGACGACGAGGCCCGTGGCCCGCGCCTTCGGGAAATTCCCTTGCGGCTGCTCGTCCCCAATCTCATCACCGTGCTTGCCATCTGTGCCGGGCTTTCCGGCATTCGTCTCGCCTTCGAAGGGCGTTTCGAACTTGCCGTTGCCATGGTGCTGGTCGCTGCCTTCCTCGATGGTATCGATGGGCGTGTCGCCCGCCTTTTGAAGGCGACGTCGAAATTCGGCGTGCAGATGGATTCGCTCGCCGACATCGTCAATTTCGGCGTCGCGCCGGCGCTCGTCCTCTATGCCTATGTGCTTGATCAGGCACGGTCGTTTGGCTGGATCGCCGCGCTGATCTACGTCATCGCCGCCGGTCTTCGTCTGGCCCGTTTCAATGTCATGGCCGAGCGCGACATCAAGGCCAAATGGCAGTCGGAGTATTTCGTCGGCGTGCCGGCCCCGGCCGGAGCCATGCTGGTTTTGCTGCCCGTCTATCTTGGGCTGCTGGGCGTCGAGACGGACCGCGTGCTGGGCCTGATTTCGTCCGCCTACACCGTCCTCATTGCATTCCTGCTCGTCAGCCGCCTGCCGGTCTGGTCGGGCAAGTCGGAAAACCGCGTCCGTCGCGATCTGGTTCTGCCGGTCATTCTGGTTGTCGTTCTTTATGTCGCAACGCTGATGAGCTTCACGTGGGAAACGATGGCCATTACTGCGGTCGGCTATCTGCTGACGCTGCCGTTCGGCGCGCGCGCCTGGCACCGCAAATATGGCAGCAAATGGCCGGGCCATCCCGATCACGCATCGCCGGGCGAAGATGGCCTGCCGGGCGACAAGACGTAACCTGTCGAGCTGCCCTGGCTGATCTGGATTGCCAAACCAATCGACTTGAACGACCGCCGCAAACCGGGATTTTGCGGCGGTCGTTTTCATTTTCTGCCAATGGTGCACCGGGCCTGTGCTTGACATGTGCTCGGACCGGCCAGTAGGTTTGCCGCGCGTACGGTTGACAATATCATCATCTGACGCATCCCGCCGTTATCGTTCAACCGGAGAGGTCCCAATGCGTCGACTCATTTCTCACGAAAATCCTGTTCGAAATTCTGAGAAATTGAGGTTCCATGCGCACTTTGAATCTGGGCATCCTCGCCCATGTGGATGCTGGCAAGACTAGCCTTACCGAACGGCTGCTTTTTGATTGCGGCGTCATCGACAAGCTCGGCAACGTCGATACCGGCAATACACAAACCGACAGTCTTGAACTTGAACGGCAACGCGGCATCACCATCAAGGCCGCCGTGGTTTCGTTTCGTGTCGGCGATATCGTCGTCAATCTCATCGATACACCCGGTCACCCCGACTTCATCGCCGAAGTCGATCGGGTGGTTGGATTGCTGGACGCCGCGATCGTCGTTGTTTCGGCCGTGGAAGGCGTGCAGGCGCAAACGCGCGTTCTTGTCCGTGCATTACAGCGTTTTTCCGTGCCGTTTGTTTTCTTCATCAACAAGGTTGATCGCCTTGGCGCGCGCTATGACAAGGTTGTGGAGGATATCGCCGCCCAGTTGCGGATCCGGCCCATTGCCATGTCGGCCGTTACCGACGCCGGCAGCAAGCGGGCGCGCGTGGAGGCCCTTGATCCGGCAAGCGACCCGCTTTTCACAATCCTGTGCGAAACGCTTGCCGAAAACGATGAGGTCTTGCTGGGCGATTATGTCCAGGCCTCCGGCCGCATCACTGATGGAAGGCTTGGCAGCGCCTTGACCAGCCAGGTTGCGGCAGACCTTGTACACCCGGCTTTTGCCGGGGCCGCAATGACCGGTACCGGTGTCGCAGAGTTGACATCGGCCATAACAACGATGCTGCCAGCCCGCTTTCTTGACCCAAACGGACCGGTCGCCGGAAAGATCTTCAAGATCGAGCGCGGATGGGGCGGTGAAAAGCTGTCTTACCTTTATCTGACATCCGGCACCGTTCAACTCCGGCAATCTCTGAATTTGCCGGCCGGCCCGGCCAGAGTGACCGGGATCCATGTTTTCGAACAGGGGCGGGTTCACGGTGTTACCAGCTTCCATGCCGGGCAGATCGCACGGGTCGGCGGGCTGAACGGTGCCCGGATAGGCGATAGGGTGGGGAGCGGCCTGGTTCCAGGTGGCCGTGCGCATTTTGCCCCACCGACGCTGGAAACGCGGGTTCGGGCACAACGCCCCTCCGCCAGCGCGGCGTTATGGCTTGCCCTCAATCAGCTGGCCGAGCAGGACCCGTTGATCAATCTGCGCCGCAATGACGATACCAATGACGTCTTTCTGTCGCTCTATGGTGAGGTCCAGAAGGAGATTATCCAGTCGACACTGCTGACGGACTTCAGTCTTGAGGCAATATTCGAGGAGAGCACGGTCATCTGCGTGGAGCGCCTTGCCGGCATCGGGTCCGGTCTGGAGCTCATGTTCAAGGACCCCAATCCGTTTATTGCCACCGTTGGACTGCGCGTCGAACCACGGCCGGAAGGGGCGGGCAACAGCTTTGCTTTGGAAGTGGATGTCGGCCAGATGCCTGCAAGCTTCTACCGCGCAGCCGAAGAGGCCGTATTCGAGACGCTCAAGCAGGGGCTTTCCGGCTGGCAGATCATCGATTGCCATGTGGCGCTGACGGAGGCTCGGCAAAGCTCGCCAACAAGCACGGCCGGGGACTTCCGGCAATTGACGCCGCTGGTTCTGGCAACGGCGCTATCGGCCGCGCAGACCTTCATATGTCAGCCAGTCAGCCGCTTCTCCATCGAGGCTCCCTCGACGGCCATCAGCGGCGTGCTCATGGCATTGGCGAAATCCGGAGCAACGACGACAGATACCGTCATCGTTGAGGCGGCAGCACGGCTGGAGGGTACGATCGCCTCTTCGATGATCCAGGCCATCCAGCAACAGCTGCCGGGGCTGACCAGCGGCGCAGGGACGATGGAGGCGTCCTTTGATCATTATGCGCCACTGACTGGCCCACCGCGTATGCGAGAGCGTTCGGCGATCGATCCGTTCAACCGCTCTGAATATTTGTTGCGCACGCGGCGAAACTTTACCGGGGTCTAACCCGGCAAGCGGCGAGGAGCGCGCGGCAGATCAATCCGGCAGGCGGTAATCGACGATGCGGTTTTCGCGCACGATGAAGAGCTTGCCGGTCTCCGTCTGATCTGGCCCCACCAGCGGCAGCAACTTTGCTGCGACTTCGGACGGATGCGGTACAGTCGACGGGTCTTCGCCTGGAATGGCCTGTGCCCGCATGGCAGTGCGGGTGGCGCCGGGATCGACCGAGAGGATGCGCAAGGGCAGGCGCTGCGTTTCCCCGGCCCAGGTGCGGGCCAGCGCTTCGACGGCGGCCTTGGAGGCAGAGTAGGGTCCCCAGAAGGGCTTGCACTTATGGGCGGCGCTTGACGACAGGATGAGGGCACGTCCGGCGTCGGACTGCTGCAGCAACGGATCGACGGAGCGGATCAGCCGCCAGGTGGCCGTGACGTTGACGGTCATCACTTTCTCGAACACCTTGGCCTCGACATGGCCGACCGGCGAGATAACGCCGAGCACGCCGGCATTGGCGACGAGAATGTCCAGCTTGCCCCAGCGTTCGTTGATGGCGCCGCCGAGCTTGTCGATCGCTGCCATGTCGGCAAGGTCGAAGGGAACCAGCGTGGCGGGCAGGCCGCCCGCGGACTTGATCGCGTCATCGAGATCTTCCAGGCCGCCGACCGTGCGGGCGCAGGCAATAACCTGTGCGCCGGCTTTCGCCAGTTCAAGCGCTGTGAAATAGCCGATGCCGCGCGATGCGCCGGTGACCAAGGCGATGCGGCCCTTGAGATCGATCATGTCTGGGTGGCTCCGAATTCATTGATGCGGGCTTGCTGTGCCACACGTCCGGCGTCCGGCGCAAGCCGGGAACCGGATTTGAGGAAACAAGCGCGATCCTCAAGCCCCTTCGGGCTCAAGGAAGGGGATCAGCCATTGCTGGCGAGCATGGAGAGTTTGGGGCTTACGGCTTCACCATTCTTGTCGAGCAACCGCGTCGGATAGTCGCCGGTGAAATAGTGGTCGGTAAACTGCGGCCGGGCATTGTTGCGGTCTTCACCGCCGACGGCACGATACAGGCCATCGATCGTCAGGAACTCCAGCGAATCAGCGCCAATGAATTTCGCCATCGCCTTGATGTCGTTGTACTGGTTGGCGAGCAGCTTGTCGGCGTTCGGCGTGTCGATCCCGTAGAAATCGGGATAGAAAATCATTGGGCTGGCAACGCGGATATGAACTTCGGTTGCGCCGGCATCGCGGATCATCTGAACGATCTTCAGCGAGGTGGTGCCGCGCACGATCGAATCGTCGACGAGCACGACACGCTTGCCTTCGATCATCGCCCGGTTTGCCGAATGCTTCAGCTTGACGCCGAAAGCGCGGATCTGCTGCGTCGGCTCGATGAAGGTGCGGCCAACATAATGGTTGCGGATGATGCCAAGTTCAAAGGGAATGCCACTCGCTTGTGCGTAGCCGATCGCAGCCGGCGTTCCGCCATCCGGAACGGGAACGACCACATCAGCGTCAACCGGCGATTCCTTGGCGAGATTGATGCCCATGTTCTTGCGCGCCACATAGACGTTGCGGCCGCCGACCACGGAATCGGGACGGGCGAAATAGACATATTCGAACAGGCAGAGCCGTTCCGGCTGCGGATTGACGGGCTTGCGCGCATCGATCTGGATCGAGCCGTCGGCCTGGATCTCGCAGATGATCACTTCACCGTTTTCGACGTCGCGGATGTATTTCGCGCCGATAATGTCGAGCGCGCAGGTTTCCGAGCAGAAGATCGGCTTGCCGTCGAGTTCGCCCATGACCAGCGGCCGGATGCCGGTGGGGTCGCGGGCCGCGATCAGCTTGGTGCGGGTCATGGCCACCATCGAATAACCGCCTTCCATCTGCCGGATAGCATCGATGAAACGGTCGGCTGTGGAAGTATGACGCGAGCGGGCGATGAGATGAAGAA
Source organism: Hyphomicrobiales bacterium (assembly GCA_900472175.1). Taxonomy (GTDB): domain Bacteria; phylum Pseudomonadota; class Alphaproteobacteria; order Rhizobiales; family Rhizobiaceae; genus Pararhizobium. The sequence continues at coordinate 627,774 of UCHD01000001.1, forward strand.
CGACTTCGGTATCCGATGTCGACTGACAGATGGCACCGGTGGCGATAATCTGGCGGCGCAGCGTCAGGCCGTTGGTGAAGTTGCCGTTATGGGCGATGGCGATGCCGCCGACTTCAAGCTCGGCAAACAGCGGCTGGACGTTGCGCAGCGCCACTTCGCCGGTTGTCGAATAACGCGTGTGGCCGATCGAGATGCTGCCCGGCAGTTTTGCGAGGATCGCCGGATCGGTATAGTGGTCACCGACCAGGCCCATGCGCTTTTCGGTATGGAACTGCTTGCCGTCGAAGGTGACGATACCGGCGGCTTCCTGGCCGCGATGCTGGAGGGCGTGCAGCCCGAGGGCCGTCAGCGTCGCGGCATCCGGGTGTCCCAGAATGCCGAACACGCCGCATTCTTCATGCAGCGTGTCGCCGTCGATCTCATCGTGAATTTCTGCGGCTCGCAAATGGGTCATCGCTGTTGGCCTTTGTGTTAACGGCTGGAACGCGTTTGGCATATCGTATCAGGTCTTTACAGCAACGCGTGTCATTCCCGACATGTATTGGTCGCTGCGGCATTTCTAATGTACTGGATAATTCCCGGATCGGCTCCGATTTAAGAATTATGCAGCAGGCCTTCAAGCCGTCATGGCCTGAGGGTTTCACATATCATCGTTGCAAAATGGACAGAGCCCGCAAAAGCGGGCTCTCATTCTATCGTTCGGCCTTAGCCGTTTGTCGCTGCACCATTGGTGGCAGGCGTTTCTTCGGCTGGCGGCTGGGTTGTCGTCGTGCCGCCGGTGCCTTCGTTTTCGCCTTCGCCGGTCGTATCCTTGCCGCGCAGGCGGTCGAGGATCGTCGCATCGGCATTTTCAGGCAGGAGTGCGATCAGCTTGCCGCCGAGATTGTCGAGCAGCGGCTTGGATTTGGCTGTGGTGACCCAGACCGGCTGCTGCTGCGGTGCAACCAGCCAGTTGAAGAACAGCATGGCAACGACCACGAGCAGCACGCCGCGTGCTGCGCCGAAGAGAAAGCCGAGTGTCCGGTCCAATGCACCGATGCGGCTGTCGATGATGAAATCGGCGATCCGCATGGTGATGAAGGAAACGATGATCAGCGCCACCAGGAAGACGACGCCGGCCGAGCCGATCATCGCAACGGTGTCGCTGCTGGTGTAGTTCTTTGCGTAAGGCAGAAGGTACGGATAGAGGAAATAGGCGGCAGCCGCGGCGCCGAGCCAGCTTGCGACCGACAGAACTTCCCGGGAAAAGCCGCGAACCATGGCCAGGATGGCCGAGAAAAGCGCGACGCCGAGAACGATACCGTCGAGAATTGTAATGGGCATATTGTCCTACTCCGAAACCGCCTTGAGGCGGCCCCCGCTGATTTTCCGCGAACCATATATGATGACGCGAAAGGCGTCTTTCGATGGTCCATGATTGAACACTGTTTTCACCGGAATTCGCCATTTTTAAGCGGCGGTTTCCTCAATCATCATTATCCGCCTGCTTCAGGGCTCCCTTCGAGCCGGCAATGCGCGCCACCAGATCCGGCAGGCTTTCCATCTCCGCCCAGCTCATGCCGTTGCCCTTGGGCAGGTCGGCGGAGGCGGCAGGCAGGACGGCCTGTGAAAAGCCGAGTTTTTCGGCTTCTTTAAGGCGCTGGGCGGTATGCGCGACCGGCCGGATGGCCCCGGACAGACTGACTTCGCCGAAATAGACGCAATCGGAGGGAAGGGCAAGACCGGCAAGCGAGGAAACCAATGCGGAAGCGACCGCAAGGTCGGCTGCGGGCTCAGAAATCCGGTATCCACCGGCAATATTGAGATAAACGTCGTGTTGACCGAGGCGGACGCCGCAATGGGCCTCCAAAACAGCAAGGATCATCGACAGGCGGGCCGAGTCCCAGCCAACGACGGCGCGGCGTGGTGTTCCAAGCGATGTCGGTGCAACGAGGGCCTGTACTTCGACCAGCACGGGTCGCGTCCCTTCCATGCCCGCAAACACCGCAGCACCGGGAGATTTCGAATTGCGTTCGCCGAGAAACAGTTCCGACGGATTGGTGACCTCGCGCAATCCCTTGTCGGACATTTCGAACACGCCGATCTCGTCGGTCGGGCCAAAGCGGTTCTTGACTGTGCGCAGGATACGGTAGTGGTGGCCGCGGTCGCCTTCGAAATAGAGCACGGCATCGACCATATGCTCGACGACGCGCGGACCGGCGATCTGGCCTTCCTTGGTAACATGGCCGACCAGCACGATGGCGGCGCCCGTCTGCTTGGCAAAGCGGATCATCGCCTGAACGCCGGTGCGCACCTGGGTCACCGTGCCGGGCGCCGAATCGGCCGTGTCGCTCCACAGCGTCTGGATCGAATCGATGATGGCGAGGTCCGGCCGCTTGCCTTCGCCAAGGGTGGCGAGGATATCCTCGACGTTGGTTTCGGCGGCGAGAAGCACCTCGGTGTCGGCAGCACCCAGCCGTTGTGCCCTCAGCCGCACCTGCGCCACGGCCTCTTCGCCCGAGACATAGATGATCCGGTGCCCGCGCCGCGACAGGGCGGCGGCCGCCTGCATCAGCACGGTCGACTTGCCGATGCCGGGATCGCCACCGATCAAGACGGCCGAACCGCGCACGAACCCGCCGCCGGTTGCCCGGTCAAGCTCGGAAATTCCCGTCTGGATACGCGGCGCATCCTCGATCTCGCCGGACAGCGTGGTCAGCGCCACGGGACGGCCCTTCTTCGGCGTTCGGCCCGGTCCGCCGCCGATGCCGCCCATCGGGTCTTCCTCGACGATCGTGTTCCACTGGTTGCAGCCTTCGCATTTCCCCACCCACCGGGCGTGAACGGTTCCGCAGTTCTGGCAGATGAATTGTGTCCGGGCTTTCGCCATCAAATTTCACTTTCGGGGAAGTCTTCGGAGGTCGCGTCCTGGCGGCCGTGAAGGATGCGGACAGATGAGACGCGAGGATAGGGCGGCGGGAGGTCAGGTTGCAAAAATAGCGATGATCTCCTTTTGTTCCAATCTATAGCATCACTTTCCCGATTCCAAGCCGCAATCTCGAAAAGCTGTCAGGCTTCGATATACGCCCGCTCATACCGGCTCCCGAGGCTGGTCAGCATCTCGTAGCCGATCGTGCCACCGGCACGGGCGACGTCGTCGATGGCGACATGGTTGCCGAACAGTTCGATATAGTCGCCGGGCCGCACGGCAGTCTCGGCAACGTCGGTGATGTCGAACAGGCTGAGGTCCATAGTGACGCGGCCGAGATGCGGGATTTTCTGTCCGTGCAGATAGCCGTAGGCGCCGGAGGGTGTCGCCTGCCGCAGCGTGACGCCGCCGCCAGAGACCGAGCGGTGATAGCCGTCGGCATAACCGATGGCGACGATCGCCACGCGGCTGTCACGGGAAAACTGGGCCGAGCCGCCATAGCTTGCGGTGTCGCCGGTCCGCACGCGGCGGATCTGCAGGATCCGCGCCTCGGCCGTCACCACCGGTTTCATCGGGTTCTTCACACCGTTGACGGCTTCGCCGCCATAGGTGGCAATGCCTGGCCGGGTCATGTCGAAATGGAAATCAGCCCCGAGATGGATGCCTGCCGAATTGGCCAGGCTTGATTCCACGCCTTCGAAAGCGGCCGTAACCGCACGGAATGATTCGAGTTGCCGGCGGTTCAGCGGATGTGCCTGATCGTCGGCGCAGGCGAGATGGCTCATCACCAGGATGGGCGAGAAGCTGGCCGGCCGGGCCGGATCGCCTGCCAGCGCCAAGGCTTCATCGAGCGTGAGGCCGAGGCGGTTCATGCCGGTATCGACATGCAGGACACAAGGGTGATCGCCGCGTTGCGACAGCGCCGACATGAAGAAGGCCAGCTGCTCCTCGGAGTTGATGATCGGCACGAGATCGTTGTTGAAGAAAAGCTGTTCGTTGCCGGGCCACATGCCGGCGAGGATGTGGATGCGTCCTTCCGGCACGATCGGACGGAGAGCCATACCTTCCTCGACACTGGCGACGAAGAAATCCCGGGCGCCGGCTGCGTAAAGCGCTGTTGCTGCCGGTTCGATGCCGATGCCATAGGCATTGGCTTTCAGCACTGCGGCAGCCCGGGCTTTGCCGGACAGCGTGTCCATCTGGCGCCAGTTATCGGCGAGTGCACCGAGATCGATGGTCAGACGGTTGGATGCAGCCTCAAAGGCAGGATCGGCGAAGGGGGGAATGTGAAAATTGGCCATGGCAAGAGAGATACAGCCAGATCGTGGCGGCTGCAATCGTCAGCACCATGCATCGGCCGGCACCGTGCGTTGTGTGGCCCGCGATCGCAACGGTTGCGATCGCGGAAAGGGCGACGTTTCACCCGCCGGATTACATCAGCGATGATGTGATCAGCGGTTCGACTTCCATGAAGCCTTCGTAGATCATCTTCAACGCGACGAAGAGGATGATGGCAAGGCCGAGATAGGAAACCCAGGGGAACCGGTGCAAAAGCTTGGCGATGTAGGACGCAGCAATGCCCATCAGTGCCACGGAGACCGCCAGGCCGAGAATGAGGATGTTGGGGTGTTCGCGTGCAGCACCGGCCACGGCCAGGACGTTATCGAGCGACATCGAGACATCGGCGATGACAATCTGCAGGGCAGCCTGTTTCAGGGTCTTGCGCGGAGCACTGGCACCGACAGTGCCGCTCTTGTCGAGGTCTTCGCCGGTCAGCGTTTCCAGGCCTTCGGCTTCTTCCTGTGCAGCGGTGCGCAGCTCGCGCCACATCTTCCAGCAAACCCAGAGCAGGAGAATGCCACCGACCAGCAGCAGGCCGAGGATTTGCAGAAGCTGGGTGGCGAGAAGCGCGAAGATGATCCGCAGGACGGTGGCGGCGGCAATCCCGATCAGGATCGCCTTTCCGCGTTGTTCCTTGGGAAGACCGGCTGCGGCAAGACCGATGACGATGGCATTGTCGCCAGCCAGAACGAGATCGATCGCAAGCACCTGCAGCAGCGCGATAAAGGCTTCCATGAACTGATGTCCCCGACTGGCCTTCGCGGCCAGGCGCTGCGAAGGCTTTGCTAAATTTCTTCCCGCTTAACCGCAAGTCTGGATATTTGCAACACGGCCAGCGGCCGTTGCCGGGGGAAGGGTCATTTTTCGCGGGTCACGGTTCCTCGTATTGGGTGAAGGACGGATCTGCCAGATCGGTGAAGCGGGTGAACTCCGACTGGAAGGCGAGCTTGACCGTGCCGGTCGGTCCGTGGCGCTGCTTGGCGATGATGACGTCGGCCGTGCCTTTGACCGATTCGAACTTCTGTTTCCACTCTTCGTATTTCGGGTCGAACTCGTCGCGCGGCTCCAGGTTCTTGACATAGTATTCTTCGCGGAACACGAACAGCACGACGTCGGCGTCCTGCTCGATCGAGCCGGATTCACGCAGGTCGGAGAGCTGCGGCCGCTTGTCTTCGCGGCTTTCCACCTGACGGGAAAGCTGCGACAGCGCGATGATCGGTACGTTGAGTTCCTTGCCGAGCGCCTTCAGGCCCGTAGTGATCTGGGTGATTTCCTGCACGCGGTTTTCGCCCGACTTTCCCGAGCCGGTCATCAGCTGGATATAGTCCACCACCAGGCAATCGAGGCCGCGTTGACGCTTCAGGCGGCGGGCACGGGCCGATAGCTGGGCGATCGAAATACCACCGGTCTGGTCGATATAGAGTGGCGTTTTCTGCATCGTCTGGGAAAAGACGACCAGCTTCTCGAACTCGGCCTCGGAAATATCACCGCGCCGGATTTTTGAGGAGGAAACGTCGGTCTGCTCGGAGATGATACGCGTGGCCAGCTGTTCGGAGGACATTTCGAGCGAGTAGAAACCAACAACGCCGCCGTTCTTGGCTTTGAAGGAGCCGTCCGCCTGGACTTCCGGCTCATAGGCATGCGCAACGTTCCAGGCGATGTTGGTGGCAAGCGAGGTTTTGCCCATGCCCGGACGGCCGGCCAGCACGATCAAGTCGGAGCGCTGCAACCCGCCCATGCGGGCATCGAGCGACAGGATGCCGCTGGAAATGCCGGAAAGATGGCCGTCGCGCTCGTAGGCCTGTCCGGCCATGTCGATCGCCAAGGCCACGGCATCGTTGAACGCTTGAAAGCCGCCATCGTAGCGGCCGGTTTCGGCCAGTTCGAACAGCCGGCGTTCGGCGTCCTCGATCTGGCTTTGCGGCGGCATGTCGAGCGGCGCGTCGTAGGCGATGTTGACCATGTCCTCGCCGATGGTGATCAGCGAGCGGCGCAGCGCCAGGTCGTAGATCGCCCGGCCGTAGTCTTCCGCGTTGATGATCGAGACGGCTTCCGAGGCGAGGCGGGCAAGATACTGCGCTACCGTCATGTCGCCGACCTTCTCATCGGCCTTGAGGAAGGTCTTGATCGTCACCGGGTTGGCGGTCTTGCCCATGCGGATGATGTCGCCGGCGACTTCGAAAATCTTGCGGTGCAGGGGCTCGTTAAGATGCACGGGCTTCAGGAAGTCCGAGACGCGATAGAAGGCGTCGTTGTTGACGAGGATAGCGCCCAGCAGCGCCTGTTCCGCTTCAAGGTTGTTCGGCGCCTCGCGATACTGTGCTTCGGCCTGATCCTTGGCGATGGGGGCAAATTTGCGCGCGATCTCGTTCATGGCGTCCCGTCTCTGTCTGTCGTCATTCTCTGGTGTGCTACCGGTTTGCGGGTGTTGCCGCCAAGCGTCAATGACATGGCTGCAACACTGGCTGCCACATCGGGTGCGACGGCAAGCCGTCACCGTTGTTCACAGGGGCTTATGGTCGAACTCGAAAAATCTGTCGATAGTTCTATTTCCTGTTGACCGGATTTCACCCGAATCGGTGCCGTCAATGGATCGCCGCGATTCTAGCCCGGTTCACCGCAGTTCACACGGTTTTTACCTAGGACGGGATCAACTGCTTGAAAGACGGGTCTCGTTCGACTAAGTAGGATTGAAATAAGTAGTATGCTACTAATATGAAAAAGGTACGAAATGTTGAACTCCGCCGTCAATCGCGAACTCTTCGATGCGCTGGCTTCGGTGAACCGCAAGCTGCGGGCGCTGTTTGATGCGCGGGTGAAGGAGCGGGGGTTGACGCTGTCGCGTGCAAGAGCCCTGTTTGCCCTGTCGAAGCGCGATGGCCTCAACCAGCGCGAACTGGCCGACGAGCTCGGCATCGAGACGCCGACCATCGTGCGCCTGCTCGATGGTATGGAGAAGCAGGGGTTCATCGAGCGGCGGGTCGAGGCGAGCGATAGGCGCGCCAAGCAGATCCACATGACCGCCCACGGCCGCGGCATCGCCGATGAAATCGACAAGCTTGCCTGCGAAATCCGCGAACAGGTTCTGGGTGGTGTCGATGCCAGGGACAAGGCAACGGCCTTGCAGGTCGTCAGTCTGATGAACGGTAATATTCTTGCCATCGGCCGGGATTGATCGGCAGATGAGCACGGCGGATCAGCGCATCGTGGATGACAACGACATCAAGCGCGAACCGCCGGTTGCCGATCCGGTGCCACAACCCATCCAGCCGCCGCCGGAGCCGATGAGTCCTGTCAGGGCAGCCGTCTACATGGTGTCCTCGCTTCTCCTGTTTCTTACGCAGGGCCTGGGCATGAACCTGCTCAACGCCAATATCTACCAGCTGCAGGGTTCACTCTCGGCAACGACATCGGAGATAGCCTGGCTCTCGGCCGCTTACATGGCGCCCTATGCCTCGATGTCGATCGGGTTGTTCAAGATTCGCGCCCAGTATGGCCTGCGGCGGTTTGCAGAACTCAGTATCATCTGTTTCGTTTTTGCGTCCGTCCTCAATCTCTTCGTTTCCGACCTGCATTCTGCAACCGTGGTCCGCTTCCTCAGCGGCATGGCAGCGGCCCCCCTGTCGACACTCGGCTTCCTCTACATGCTCGAAGCCTTCCCGCCGGCGCGAAAGCTGTCGGTGGGGGTGAGCCTTGCCTTGATGAACACGACGCTTTCGGCGCCGATCGCCCGTATCATCTCGCCACCACTGATGGATCTTGGCGGCTGGCATGCGCTTTACGCATTCGAGATGGGGCTGGCGTTGATGGCGCTGCCGGTCGTCTATCTTCTGCCGCTGACGCCGCCACCCCGTGCAAACGTCATCCAGAAGATGGACATTCTCAGTTATCTGTTGCTGGCCGTCGGTTTCGGTTGTCTGGCGGTCTTCCTGACGCTCGGGCGGCTCTACTGGTGGTTCGAGGCACCGTGGCTCGGATTGCTTTTGGCCGGCTCCATCACAGCGTTGACGTTGATGGTGGCGCTTGAGTTGCCGCGTAAATTGCCGTTGATCGATCTGCGCTGGGTGTTCTCGAAAGAGAACATGCACATGGCCGGTATCCTGCTTCTGTTTCGCGTCGTTAGTTCCGAGCAGACCACGACGGCTGCCAATTTCTATATGCAGCTGGGTTTGCTCAACGAGCAGACGCAGACGATGTATGCGATCATCCTCATGGCCTCGATTGCCGGCGGGCTTGCCTGCACGGTCTTGATGCTGACGCGGTATGTCGAAACCGCGCATGCGCTGGCGTTGGTGCTGATCGCCACCGGCGCCTTTCTCGACAGCCAATCGACCAGCCTCACCCGGCCGGAGCAGATGTATCTCAGCCAGGCGATGGTGGCGGCAGGTGCTGCGATGTTCCTGCCGCCGGTCATGTCCCGCGGATTTGCTGCCGCCATGGCGAGGGGGGCGCCTTTCATCGTCAATTTCCTGCTGATCTTCCTGTTCACCCAGAGCATCGGCGCGCTCTTGGCACAGGCGGCGCTCGGCTCTTTTGTCACCCTGCGGGAAAAATTTCACTCCAACGTTCTGGTCGAGCATATCCTGCTGACCAATCCTTTCGTGGCCCAGCGTGTCTCGCAACTCTCCGCCTCCTATGGCAAGGTCATTACCGACAAGTCGCTGCTGAATGCCGAGGGCCTGCAATTGCTTGGCCAGCAGGTGACGCGCGAAGCCAATATCCTTGCCTATAACGACGCCTTCCTCGTCATTGCCATTGCCTCCGCTATCGGTCTTGTCCTGTTGCTCGGACATCTCGCCTGGCAGCGCCTCATCCCGCACAAAACAGCCGCCAGTGCGGTTGCCACCCAGTCCTGACACGTCCAGAGTTCATCCATGCTGAAGACATTTCGTTCCCCCGCGACCATCCTGACGCTCCTGGCAGGCCTTGCCGGCGTGCTGATGGTTCTCTACGCGTGGCGCTTGCCGCCATTCGCCACCACCGTCGAGACGACCGACAACGCTTATGTTCGCGGTTATGTGACGATCGTCAGCCCGCAGCTGTCCGGCTACGTCGCGGTAGTTCCGGTCAAGGACTATGAGGCCGTCAGGGCAGGGCAGGTTCTCGTCAAGATCGACGACCGGATTTTTGCCCAGAAGCTGGCACAAGCCAAGGGTACGCTGGATGCGCAAAAGGCGTTGCTTGCCAACTCCTACCAGCAAGAGCTTTCGGCCAGGGCAAGCATCGTCGCCAGCGAAGCTCAGCGCGACAGCGCCGCCGCCGCATTGACCCGCGCCAATCAGGCCTGGGTGCGGATTCAGCCGCTATCTGAAAAGGGTATCGCCACATCGGTCGATGTCGACACCGCTCAGGCTACGCTCAATCAGGCAAAGGCCGGTGTCGATCAGGCGATGGCAGCGATCGAAGTATCGCGCCAAAACCTTGCCACCACGATCGGCTCCAGGGCAGGGCTCGAAGCCGGTGTGCGCAGCGCGGAAGCTGCCGTCCAGCTGGCGCAGATCGATCTCGACAACACCACGATCACCGCGCCGCAGGATGGCAGGCTCGGCGAAGTCGGTGCGCGGCTCGGGCAATATGTGACGGCGGGAACGCAATTGATGGCCGTCGTGCCGAAGGACGTCTGGATCATCGCCAATTTCAAGGAAACCCAGCTTGACGGCATGAAGATCGGCCAGCCGGTGGTGTTTACGGTCGATGGACTCAACAAAGCGCGTTTGAACGGCCATGTCGAGCGCTTTTCGCCGGCGGCCGGCTCCGAATTCAGCGTCATCCGTGCCGACAATGCCACCGGTAATTTCACCAAGGTCGCCCAGCGTGTCGGCGTTCGCGTTTCGATCGATCCGGACCAACCGCTGGCAGCAGCTTTGGCGCCGGGCATGTCGGTGGAGGTCAGCGTCGACAAGGCGGCGGAACCGCAACTGCCAAAGTAACTGCCAGTCAACCCTTGAAACGCGAAAGGCCCGCGATCTGCATCGCGGGCCTTTCGTTTTGCCGGTGTGGCAGGATAGGTGCCGCTGGGGCACCGATCGTTTTGACGATTACTCGTCTTCGCCTTCGAATTCGGCTTCCGGGTTGAAGAAATCTTCCGGCTTCAGAGCGTCTTCGTCAACGCCGTAGATGGCGTCGGCCGATGTCAGGCTTTCGCCCTTGAGCTGACGCTCAGCTTCTTCAGCCGAACGGGCAACGTTCATCTGAACCTTGATTTCGACTTCCGAATGCAGGTGCAGGACAACGTCGTGCAGGCCGATGGTCTTGATCGGGTTGTTCAGGTCGACCTGGTTGCGGCCGATGTTGAAGCCTTCGGCAGCCAGAACATCGACGATGTCGCGGGCAGCAACCGAACCGTAGAGCTGACCGGTTTCGCCGGCCGAACGGACGACGATGAAGGACTTGCCGCCAAGCGTTTCGGCAACGGTCTGGGCTTCGGACTTGCGCTCGAGGTTACGGGCTTCAAGCGTCGAACGCTCGGCTTCGAAACGCTTCTTGTTGGCTTCGTTGGCGCGCAGCGCCTTGCCGAGCGGCAGCAGGTAGTTACGGGCAAAGCCGTCGCGAACCTTGACGGTTTCGCCCATCTGGCCGAGCTTGGCAACGCGTTCGAGAAGAATGACTTGCATTGATTTAGTCCTTTCGTGTGTCTGTTCAGAGGTCTTTTGTTTCAGTCTCAGGTGTTTTCCCTGCCGGCGACAGCGCGATGGCGCGCCGCGTGTCCATCAGACCCGACAGAAGAAAGAAGAATGCCGGGATCGTGAAGAGCACGACCGACAGATAACCGAGCCACAGCACCGGAAGCCGCCAGGACTTGCCGCGGGTGCGGAAATGGAAGACGGCAAACCCGGAAAGCAGGAAACCTGCGCCAAAGGTGCCGCAGACCAGCGCGCCGACGATCGCCGGAACGCCGCCCATGAACGCCAGCACCAAGCCGCCGAGGAAGGCGAAGATCGCGAAGCGGTGCATGCGCAGCGTCGAGGGCATGTCTTCGCGCGGACGCAGGCTCTTACCGGACGTCTGGACGATGCGGGTGGCGATATAATAGGCCGCAAACAGCATCAGCACCCAGATGGCGCCCTGAACCATCGGCAAAGCAACGGAAAAGATCGACTTGATCTGAGCGATCGAGGCCGCATCCGGATTGTAACCGGGTTCCTGCGCCTTCAGCGCTTCCATGACGATATCGATCATCCGGTCGGACATGGTGCCGTCATAACCGATGATGACGCCGACGATGAGCATGCCGATCGTTACGAGAATGGCGAGATTGGTCAGGATATCCGAGAGCGGATACCAGGCCATTGCCCCCTCAGGCCCGCCAAGCTCGGAGGCAGGCCGTGCCAGGTTGGCAAGGTGGCTCAGCCAAGCGGCAGGGATCAGAGTGATGACGGCGATCAGAAGCGCAAAATAGGGGGAGACAAGCACGGTGCCCGTCACGCCGGCAACGACGACGGCGGTGATCGCGGCGATGTTGCCCCAGCCGAGGCCGGCAATAAGAATTGGCAGCGCGGACGCGGCGTAAAGCACGATCGCAAACGACGACTGCGTGTTCGCGCCAAGCGAAAGCAAGGCGGCGGTCACGCCGGCGAATGCGCCGGTCAACAGCGATGTCTGGTTCAATGTCTTCACGGTTCGCTGTCCTGCTATCAAGCAGTTAGAGGCGTTTCCTGATTCAGAAACAAAGCCCCAACATGGGTTTTAGCGCTGATTGCGCCGGTGTTTCCGATCCGCGCCCAACGCGGAAGGGAGAAGGTGAGGCGATGCCATCGGCTGTTCGCCTCACCTTGAGTCAGCTTCCGTTGAGTCAATGCCTCAACGGACCGTCAAGTCTTAGGACATGACGTAAGGCAGGAGGCCGAGGAAGCGGGCGCGCTTGATGGCCTGGGCCAGTTCGCGCTGCTTCTTCTGGGAAACTGCCGTGATACGCGAAGGAACGATCTTGCCGCGCTCGGAAATGTAGCGCTGCAGCAGACGGATGTCCTTGTAGTCGATCTTCGGAGCGTTGGCGCCGGAGAAGGGGCAGGTCTTGCGACGGCGATGGAACGGGCGGCGTGCCGGAGCGGACAGTGTATCAGCCATGGTCTTCTCTCCTTATGCCCGGTCTTCGCGCGGACGGCGCGGACGGTCTTCACGATCACCACGCGGCGGGCGGTCGCCGAATTCGCGGCGCGGGCCACGGTCGTCGCCATCACGGCGCGGGCGGTCGTCGCGGTCGCGCTTCTGCATCATGGCGGACGGGCCGTCTTCATGCTGCTCAACAGCGATGGTCATGTAACGAAGGATGTCTTCGTTGATGCGCATCTGGCGCTCGATCTCGTGAACGGCCGGTGCCGGAGCATCGATGTCCATCAGAACGTAGTGAGCCTTGCGGTTCTTGTTGATGCGGTACGTCAGGGACTTGAGGCCCCAGTTTTCGACGCGCCCGACTTTTCCGCCGTTAGCTTCCAGTACACCCTTGTACTGTTCGACGAGAGCGTCGACCTGCTGTGCGGAAATATCCTGCCGGGCAAGGAATACATGTTCATAAAGAGCCATGAGGCTTTGCCTTTCTTGCGTTAATCGTCACCCGGAAATCGGCGGCTAAGCCTCAACGACTGTTCAAGTGGCTGCGAGCAGCCGGCAAGAAAGTGTTGTTTCGAGACGGTCGAGAGCGGAGACACGGGAGGCTGGACCCCTTTAGGTCCTGACAGGTCTCTTAAGGGAAACCGGCCCTCCGTTCAGCCACCAGCCAGAAGACCGGGTGTTGCGAACAGCGCGCTTATACGCATTTTCGGGCAGGAAGCAAGGGGGGAGGGGAATTTAGGGACGGTGGCGGCCTCGCCGCTGGCGGGCGGGAGCGGTAGCTTTCTCCTTCTCCCCGATGGGGAGAAGAGGGGGATCGCTGTACTTTCCACGGGCTTTGGCCACGTCCGGAAAATCCGCTGTGGTTTTGCTCTGGTGCTTATTCGGCCGGGGCGCTGGAAAGTGCCGGAGCTAAATAAGTTTAGAAGTATGGCACGGGTTTTCTCAGCGGGGATTTGCGGGGATGAATTTCACCCAAAACGTGACACAAGTCCTTGCTAAGGCTGACATTGCAGCCATTGTAACTGTAACGTACTTCCCCGCCCGTCAGCTTTCTGATGCTGTAAACTATGGCATGCTACGAGGGACAGGACGATGCTTTCAAGACGGATCTTTTTACGATCGACTGCGCTGGCCGCCATATCTCCGCTGATATTTTCCCAAGGCCGTGTGGCCGCCGCGGACATAACCGCCGAAAATGCCCGCGCCATCGCCAAGGAAGCAGCCATCTATGGTTTTCCGCTGGTCGATAACTACAGGATTCAATATTCCTATTTTGTCGACAAGGGTGGCCCGGAATACAAGGCGGACTGGAATACACTGGTCAACAATGCACGCGTCTACACGCCGGATGACAAGGCGATCCAGACGCCCAATTCGGACACGCCCTATTCCTATGTCGGCGCCGATTTACGGGCAGAACCGCTCGTCTTCACGGTTCCGAAGGTCGAGGCGGGGCGGTATTACGCGTTGCAGTTCATCGACATGTACACGTTCAATTTCGCCTATGTCGGCAGCCGCGCTACCGGTAACGAAGCCGGCCATTTCCTGCTTGCCGGACCGGACTGGAAAGGGGAAAAGCCGGATGGCATAACGGACGTCATCCGATGTGAAACGGAATTTGCCTTCATTCTTTACCGCACGCAGCTTTTCGGTCCCAGCGATATCGATAACGTCAAGGCGATTCAGGCCGGTTACGCGGTTCAGGCACTCTCGGCCTTTTCCGGCCGGCCGGCGCCGAAGGCAGCCCCGGCCGTCGAATTCCTGAAACCGCTGACTGCGGAGGTGGAAAAAACCTCGCCGCAATTCTTCGAGCAGCTGAATTTCCTTCTCCAGTTCTGCCCGGTCCATCCCTCCGAAACCGGACTCCGGGAGCGCTTTGCCAAGCTGGGGATCGGTGCCGGTAAAACCCTTGATGTCGCGGCCATGCGCCCGGATATCCAGAAGGCGCTCGCTGAGGGAATGGCGGACGCCTGGGCGGACTTCAAAACGTTCAAGGAAACGCAGCTGGACACCGGCAAACATAGCAGTGCCGATGGATTTGGAACGCGCGAACACCTGGCTGGCCGTTATATGGATCGCATGGCGGCCGCGGTTCTTGGCATATATGGGAACTCCAAGGACGAGGCGATCTACCCCGCCTATTTCGTGGACGACCGCAAGCTGCCCCTGAGCGGCAAGGAGCGATATACGCTGCGTTTTGCGCCCGGCGCGTTGCCACCCGTCAACGCTTTCTGGTCGCTGACACTCTATGAGCTGCCATCGAGCCTTCTGTCGGCCAATGTGCTCAACCGATATCTCATCAACTCGCCGATGGTGCCCGATCTGCGCAAGGACGAAGACGGGGGCGCAACACTTTATATCCAGCACGACTCTCCCGGAGCGGACCGGCAAGCCAACTGGCTCCCGGCTCCGGCCGGTCCCTTCTTCCTGGCCATGCGGCTCTATTGGCCGAAGGAGGAGGCACTGGACGGCAGTTGGAAGGCGCCGGTTCTCGTTCACGCTAGCTAAATAGAGGTATGAAATGATCCGTAAAACAACAGCAAGAGCAGCATTTATCGGCCTCGCATTCCTTGTTTACAGCCCGCAGGCTTTCGCAGCCGAATCGGTAACCGTCGATAATTTCATCCGTGCGGAGAGCGATCTCTATTTTCACAATCTCTTCAAGGATGGTGGCCTCGGCGCATTCTTTCACCGCCGCGAGCCTGCGGATGTCGACAACCAGACCGTCATCCGCCTGAATCGGGATACTTTGTACTCGTCGGCGGTCGTTGATCTCGACGCAGGACCAGTGACCGTTGCCCTGCCGGAGGCCGGTGATCGTTTCATGTCGCTGATGGTGATCAACGAGGATCACTATATCTCGACGGTATCCTATAAAGGGACGACCACCCTGACGAAGGAAGGGGTGGGAACCCGGTATGCCGTCGTGGGGGTTCGCACCTTCGTCGATCCGAACAGCCCGGACGACGTCAAGCAGGTGCACGCGCTTCAGGACAAGCTGAAGGTTGAACAGCCCGGAGGACCGGGAAAACTCGATCTGCCGGAATGGGATCAGGTCAGCCAGAAGAAGGTGCGCGACGCGTTGCTGATTCTGGCGACGACGATGCCGGATTTCAACAGGGCGTTCGGATCAAAGGCTGACGTGGATCCAGTCCGCCATCTCGTTGCAAGTGCTGCCGCATGGGGCGGAAACCCCGACAAGGATGCGACCTACCTCAACATTACACCGGCAAACAACGATGGTACGGTCGTCTACAAGCTCGACGTCAAGGACGTTCCGGTTGATGGCTTCTGGTCGATCAGTCTCTACGATGCCGGGGGCTATTACGAAAAAAATCCCTACAATGCCTATTCGCTCAACAATGTGACGGCGAAGAAGAGCCCGGACGGAGCGATTTCGGTACAGTTTGGCGGCTGCGACGGCAAAATCCCCAATTGCCTGCCGGTCATGAAGGGGTGGAACTACACCGTCCGGCTATACCGCCCGCAGGCGGGAATTCTCGACGGAACCTGGAAATTTCCGGAACCGAAGCCCGTCCAGTAAGCCTGGCTGTCCCGTTCATTCGGGAGGGGATGAGCAGACAGCGATGACGACGGAACCACACCGCCTACGGGACGGCGATGTGGCATCCGGATGATCGTTTCAGATCGGCGCTGGGTAGATCTTGTGTAGCCGTGCAATGTCTTTCATGATCGGGGCTGACACCACCACTTCCTTCACGCCGATATCCCTCACCAGCTTGCCCTCACCCGTTCATGACCTTCAAATGACGGAAAGTGCGGCAGGACCTCTTCGGCCAATTCCTGGATAATCTCTTGTACCGGGCGTTGCGAAAACTGGATGCCAAGGGCTGCATGATTGACACCAGCCTCCCGCCACGCATGAAGCAGCGCGATCAGGCCTTTTCTGCCGGTTCGGAGCACGAAACCGCCCTGCAGCGGGGTGGGTGGGAAGTCGATATCATCGACCAGATCGAGCCATTCGTTAGTCATATGCGGCCTGAACCCGCCATCGGGGATAAGACTGCGCCATGCACGGATGTTGGCGGCAAGCCGTTTGGGGCCATCTGCGGTATGGGTAGCCTGCGGATATGTCAGCCAGCCATCCGCGTGCTCAGCCACCCATTCCGGCGACTGCCGGCTTGATCCTGTCACGATGAGCGGGATGCGCCCTGTGACGGCCTTGGGCATGAGAGCCGCCTCCTCGATCGTGCCCAGCGTTCCGCGGATGGAAGGCTGGCCTGCGGCGACAAGTTGGCGAAACCAGGCGACGGTTTCGGCGAAACGTGCACTGCGCGTGTCGAAATCAATGCCATAAGCCGGGAACTCGACAGGCCTGTCGCCAGACGCAATGCCCATCACCAGCCGCCCACCCGACAGATGGTCGATCGTTGTCGACATTTTCGCAAGGTCGATGGGATGGCGCAAACTGAAGATTGCGCTTCCGGTTGCCAGCGCAATGCGTTCGGTCTTCGCCGCCAGATAGGCGAGATAGGTGAACGGGTCGAAGACCTGTCCCGCGTCACCGAAGTTCGGATCGTAGAGCGGGACGTCCCGGACCCACACCGCTGCAAAGCCGCGGCGATCAATATCGGCAACGTGCTCGGCCTGGCCTTCCAGCACCCGCATGTCACCCTGCCAGAAACGCAACGGCAGGAAGATGCCGATGGTCAGCTGGCCGGGTGCGAACATGCGGCGATAGCCCGGATGCGCCGCGAAGGCGTCAAGGGAAGCGCCTCCAGGCAGGCTGTCCGTCGATACAGTGTTGTTGATGATGTTCATCGTGATGGTATCCTGTGAAACGCGTGCTCAAGGGCCGGTTGCCGGAGCCGGAAGGGAAATGCCGCGCTGGACGGCGGGGCGAAGCGCAACCTGATCGTGCCAGCGGGCAAGATGCTGGTGATGAGCGAAGCCAAATCCGCAAATCAGGGCGATGTGGGTCCAGCCGAAATTGGCGATATCCGCGACGGAATAAGTGTCGCCCGCCAACCATTCATTCGCCGACAGCTGGCCGTCGAGCACGGCGAACGCATCTTCGGTCAGACGGCGGTAGCGCTCGATGGCGTCGGGTATTTTCGTGCCGGCAAACATTTCGAAATGCACTCGCTGGCCCAAAAGTGGTCCGAGGCTCGATGAGTGGAACTGAAGCCACTTGATCGCTTCCCATCGCGCAAGGGGTGCCCGCGGAAGAAGCTGCCCGCTTTTTTCTGCGAGATAGAGCAGGATGGCGGCAGATTCGAACAGGGTGACGCCAGTCTCGTGATCGGTGATCACGGGAATACGGCCGTGTGGATTGAGGGCCAGGAAGGCCGGTTGCCGGTGTTTGCCCTTGTCGATGTCGATATGATGCAGGCGATAGGGCAAGGCGAGCTCTTCGAGTGCAATTGTTGCCTTGAATCCGTTCGGGGAGGCGTCGGTATAAAGGTCAATCATTCAGGTTGCCCTGCTGGGGAGATACAAAATCCGGCGTGATCCGCTGGCCCATTCATGAGCGTGGTCGTGGAAATTCGTCCATGGACTAGGTTTGGCATCTGTTCTGTGTCTCTTTTTGATATGCGTTTTCTAAATTTGTGTAGCGGCCACCTGTCTATTAATAGATTGAATATGTATCGATAAAAAACGATTCAATCTTCTCTTAGAGTTTAGGTGGGCTAATCTTTGAATCCTGTTCTCCCTCTTCTTGCGCTGCGGGCGTTTGCTGAAACCGGGCGCCATGGCAGCTTGAAGAAAGCCGCGGATGCGATGGGTGTCACAGCCGGGGCCATTAGCCAGCAGATCCGGCAGTTGGAGGAGCGGCTCGGCGTGATCCTGTTCACCCGCACCCGCTATGGTGTCCGTTTGACGCAAGCCGGCGAGAGAGTTCATCCGGCGCTCGTTCTGGCTTTCGACCAGATCGCCCGAAGTCTCGAAATTCTGGAGACGACAAACGCCCCGCCGGCGCTGACCGTCAGCACGGAGCCATCTTTTGCCGCATCCTGGCTGGTGCCTCGCCTGGGGCGGTTTGCTGCCCGGCATCCGGACATCGAGGTCCGTGTCGAGGCGACGGCGGAACTCGCCGATCTGCAAAGGGATCGCGTTGATGTTGCGATACGGCATGGTCTTGGCCGCTATCCGGGCCTCGTTTCCGAGCCGTTGATAGCGCCGGTCCTCCTGCCGGTCGCAGCGCCTGCGTTGTTGAGGGACGGACCGTCGATCAACACTCCCGCAGATTGCCTTGCCTATCCGCTTCTTCAGGATGGCGCACGGGCGGACTGGCCGATGTGGTTTCAGGCCCTCGGTGTACCCGACGATCAGCGTGCCGGGCGTGGACCCTCATTCGACGACGATTTCCTGCTCGTCCGTGCCGCTATCGCTGGTCAGGGAATGGCCCTGGTCCGAGACCTGTATGTTACCGAGGAAATTGCCCTTGGCCGTCTTGCCCTTGTGTTGGATACACCTTGGCCAACCGATTTTGCCTATTACGCCGTCGCGCATCCGCAAACTGCCACTCGTAGCACGGTGCAAAACTTTATCGGCTGGCTGAAGGAAGAGGCGTCAGGGAGCCTCGTGTCGAGCTGACGGGCTGTGAAACTGCGTGTCAGGGTGAGGCGGTTAGGGGCCGTGTCCGGTTGGCTCAACTACCATTGACGTCAGGATATGATGGACATAGACGGACGTATTGGCAGAAGGAGACTTATGCGCAGAGGATCAGATTTAAACCGCTTGTAGCGGAATCGCTCGGCCCCATCAGGGTGCCGGTCTTCTTTGCATATCTATTCTGTGGAGTTCTCATGGAGAACCAAAATCCGGTGGTCCGGCCGTATATGGCGGCGACGGACACCAAGGTCCTGTCAGGCATCTGGTTTGACGCCTCCCTTCTCGCTCACCCGTTCATCGGTGCAACCAGGCTTGCCGAGCAGCGGCAGTTGATCGAGGAGAAATACCTGCCCAATGCTGAAACCTGGGTGGCCTGCCATAGAGGCGAACCCGTTGGTTTCATCAGCGTGATGGACACGTTCATTGGCGGAATCTTTGTCGCCCCGGGCCAGCAGGGCCGGGGAATAGGGCGCATGTTGATCACCCATGCGGTGGATCGAAAAGGCACGCTTTTCTTGGAGGTCTACACCGCGAACGAGCAAGCCATGCGGTTCTACTTGGCGTTCGGGTTCGTGGAAGTGTCGCGCAGAGCCACCGACGATGAAGGCCTTCCGTTCGAGAACGCATATCTGCGATTAAAAGGCTGAAGCTGCAGCCGGGCAATCGCATTGGTTGCCCGGCGGTGACCGCGTCTATGACGTAACGCGGTCACCGCGCTCTGTCCTCAGATCGGCGCCGGATACATCTTGTGCAAGTGCGCGATGCCCTTCAGCACGTCGGCTGACAACACGACATCCTTGGCCGCGATATTCGTCTTCAGCTGCGCCATGCTGGTTGCGCCGATGATCACCGAGGTCATGAAGGGGCGGGTGAGGCTGAAGGCGAGTTGCATCTGGGCGAGGTCGAGACCGTGTTCGCGGGCCAGCGCCGCATAAGCCTGGACTGCGGGTTCCTGGTATTCGGTATAGCGGCCGCCGAGGTCGCCGTTGATCGACAGGCGCGAGCCTTCGGGAGTGGCGCCGTTCAGATATTTGCCGGAGAGAAGACCAGCCGCAAGCGGCGAATAGGCGAGCAGGCCGACATTTTCATGATGGCTGACTTCTGCAAGATCGAGGTCGAAGGCGCGGTAGAGGAAATTGTATTCGTTCTGCAGCGAGGCGATGCGGGGAGCCCCGAGTTTCTCGGCAAGCGCCAGCATCTTCATCGTACCCCAGGCGGTATCGTTGGAGAGGCCGACGGCGCGGACCTTGCCTTCCTTGACGAAAGCGCCCAAGGTTTCAAGGATGGCGGCGAGGTCTTCGGTCACCGCCGACGTGTCCTGATGCGAGGGGTCATAGGTCCACGACTGGCGGAAATGATAGTGGCCACGGTTCGGCCAGTGCATCTGGTAGAGATCGACATGATCGGTCTGCAGGCGCTTCAGGCTGACTTCAAGCGCTTCGCGCATGGTCTTGGGGCTGGCAGGCGTTCCGCCGCGGATGTAGGGACGGCCGGGACCGGCGACCTTGGTCGCAACGACGATCTCGCTGCGCTTGCGGGATTTCTTCAGCCAGGTGCCGATATAGTCTTCGGTGAGGCCCATGGTTTCCGGGCCGGCCGGGGTGACGGGATAAAGCTCAGCGGTGTCGAAGAAGTTGACGCCCTGGCTGACGGCATAATCCATCTGCTCATGCGCTTCCGCTTCGCTGTTCTGCGTGCCCCAGGTCATGGTGCCCAGGCAGATTTCCGAAACCGTGATGCCGGTGCGGCCGAGTGTGTTGTATTTCATGGTGCTTAACGTGCCTCAAACTGTGTCCGGCGGCGAATGTAGAGGCTGTTTGCTGCGGCGCAAGAGAAAAGCAGAGCCGTGCACAGGCGCCGGCTTTGGGGCTCGAAAGCTTGACTCATGCGTCAGGAATGTGAATGGAGAGGAAAAAGCTCCTGCCTGCCTTATGTTTGCCGGCAATGGGTTGGAATGAAACGGCGTAGCCAGGCTGCGCATGACGAGGAATAACCTCATGGCAATTGCATTCACATTTCCGGGACAGGGCAGCCAGTCGCTCGGCATGGGCAAGGATCTGGCCGAGGCCTTTCCGGAAGCCGCCGCCGTCTTTGCCGAAGTCGACGACGCGCTCGGCGAAAAGCTCTCCGATATCATGTGGAACGGTCCCGAGGAAACGCTGACGCTGACAGCCAACGCTCAGCCGGCGCTGATGGCCGTATCGATCGCGGCGCTGCGGGTTCTGGAAGCAAAAGGCCTCGACCTGAAATCGAAGGTCTCCTACGTCGCCGGTCACTCGCTCGGCGAATATTCCGCCCTCTGTGCCGCCGGCACGTTTTCGCTGGCCGATACGGCGCGGCTCTTGCGCATTCGCGGCAATGCCATGCAGGCGGCGGTTCCGGTCGGCAAGGGCGCGATGGCGGCGATCATCGGGCTTGAGCATGCGGATGTCGATGCCGTCTGCACGGAAGCATCTGTCCTCGGTTCCTGCCAGATCGCCAATGACAATGGCGGCGGCCAGCTGGTGATTTCCGGCGAGAAGGCGGCTGTCGAAAAGGCGGCAATGCTGGCGACTGAAAAGGGCGCAAAGCGCGCCATCCTCCTGCCGGTTTCGGCACCCTTCCATTCGACGCTGATGGGACCGGCTGCCGACGCGATGCGCGATGCGCTGTCCACGGTCGCAAAGAACAATCCGGCTGTTCCGCTGATCGCCAATGTACGCGCAGCCCCGGTCACCGATGCGCACGAGATTGCCAAGCTTCTGGTTGAGCAGGTCACCGGCCAGGTCCGTTGGCGCGAGACCGTCGAATGGTTTGCCGCAAATGACGTGACGACGCTCTACGAGATCGGCTCCGGCAAGGTGCTGACCGGGCTGGCGCGCCGCATCGACAAGACCGTCACCGGTATTGCCATCAATTCTCCCGCCGATATCGATACGGCGCTTCAAACTCTGCTCGGCTAAGCCGAACCCAACAAGGACCCAAGACCATGTTCGATCTGTCTGGCCGCAAGGCCCTCGTTACCGGCGCATCCGGCGGTATCGGCGAAGAGATTGCCCGCATCCTGCATGCGCAGGGCGCCATCGTCGGCCTGCACGGCACCCGCGTCGAAAAGCTGGAAGAGCTTGCCAATTCGCTCGGCGAGCGTGTTCATCTCTTCCCGGCCAATCTGGCTGATCGCGATGCCGTCAAGGCGCTCGGCGAAAAGGCGGAAGCCGAACTCGGCGGCGTCGACATCCTCGTCAACAATGCCGGCATCACCAAGGACGGCCTGTTCGTGCGCATGAGCGACGAAGACTGGGATGCTGTTCTCGAAGTCAACCTGACCTCGGTCTTCCGGCTGACCCGCGAGCTGACGCATCCGATGATGCGCCGCCGCCATGGCCGCATCATCAACATCACCTCGATCGTCGGCGTGACCGGCAATCCGGGCCAGGCCAATTACTGCGCCGCCAAGGCCGGCATGATCGGCATGTCGAAGTCGCTCGCCCAGGAAATCGCCACCCGCAACGTCACGGTCAACTGCGTCGCCCCGGGCTTCATCGAAAGTGCGATGACCGGCAAGCTGAACGACAAGCAGAAGGACGCCATCATGGGCGCCATCCCGATGAAGCGGATGGGCACGGGCGGCGAAGTCGCCTCGGCGGTTGCTTATCTGGCTTCGAATGAGGCCGGTTACGTCACCGGTCAGACCATCCATGTCAACGGTGGCATGGCGATGATCTAAGGCTTGGTGCGGGCCGTCAAAGGCCTGTGCCGCCACGTTTCCGGCTCTATCGGAGATGTGGGACCGAAATACCGGGAATTGCATGTTGACCAAGCCATTCCCGGCCATTTTCGGACTTTGCGACAGACTTAAACCGTGTTAAGCGGGCCATGACTGTGCGCAGTCGATCGGAAGATCTGCGGTATACGCTGGCTTTGGCAGGCGTGGTTTGCCCGCTTCCGGTTGAACGAATTGCCGGGCGGATCGTCTTGATCTGTCAGGCGTTAATAGGGTACCGATGTCAGAACGGCATCGTTGAGAAAAACAAAGGTCGAGGAATCCGACATGAGCGACGTAGCAGAACGCGTAAAGAAAATTGTTATTGATCATCTTGGCGTCGATGCCGAAAAGGTCTCGGAAGGCGCAAGCTTCATCGACGATCTGGGCGCTGACTCGCTCGACACCGTCGAACTGGTCATGGCATTCGAAGAAGAGTTCGGCGTCGAAATTCCCGACGATGCAGCGGATTCGATCCTGACGGTCGGCGACGCTGTCAAGTTCATCGAAAAGGCACAGGCCTAATATCAGGCCGTGTTCGGGCGGGGCGCTTTGCGGCCCGCCTTTTGTCCCTCCATGGGGCGTGCTCTCCGTTACGGGAGCAAAAGCATGATCAAGGAAAGCCTCAAGGCTTCCGTACCTGAGATCACGCAGTACAGCATCACGGAATAGGATGTACGGATCCGGTTTTTTGCGCGAGGTCCGGTCCGGTTCTGGAACGAACAGGCAGGATGGATCACGGGCATGAGACGTGTCGTTATCACCGGTACCGGCATGGTATCTCCCTTGGGTTGCGGGACTGAGATATCCTGGTCGCGGCTCATCGCCGGCGACAATGCCGCCCGCAAAGTCACAGAATTCGAAGTCGAAGACCTTCCCGCAAAGATCGCCTGCCGCCTGCCATTCGGCGATGGCTCCAATGGCACCTTCAATCCCGACAACTGGATGGAACTGAAGGAACAGCGCAAGGTCGACAGTTTCATCATCTATGCGATGGCCGCTGCCGACATGGCGCTTGCCGATGCTGACTGGCATCCGAAGACCGACGAGGACCAGATCGCCACCGGCGTGATGATCGGTTCGGGCATCGGCGGTCTCGAAGGCATTGTCGAAGGCGGCATCACGCTGCGCGACCGCGGCCCACGCCGGGTTTCCCCCTTCTTCATTCCGGGCCGCCTGATCAACCTTGCCTCCGGCCAGGTGTCGATCCGCCACAAGCTGCGCGGCCCCAATCATTCCGTCGTTACAGCCTGCTCGACGGGCGCCCACGCCATTGGCGACGCCGCCCGCTTCATCGCCCTGGGCGATGCCGACGTGATGGTGGCCGGTGGAACGGAATCACCGATTTCACGCATTGCGCTGGCCGGCTTTGCCGCCTGCAAGGCGCTGTCCACCCAGCACAACGACGACCCGACCAAGGCATCGCGCCCCTATGACCAGGACCGCGACGGTTTCGTCATGGGCGAGGGCGCAGGTATCGTCGTCTTGGAAGAGCTTGAGCATGCCAAGGCGCGTGGCGCCAAGATCTATGCCGAAGTGGTCGGCTACGGCCTGTCTGGCGACGCGCACCACATCACCGCTCCGGCCGAAGACGGCGACGGTGCCTATCGCTGCATGCAGATGGCCCTGAAGCGCGCCGGTCTCTCGGCCGCTGATGTCGATTACGTCAACGCCCATGGCACATCGACCATGGCCGACACGATCGAACTGGGCGCCGTCGAGCGCGTTCTCGGTGAGCATGCGGGCAAGGTCTCGATGTCGTCGACCAAGTCGGCGATTGGCCACCTGCTTGGTGCGGCCGGTGCCGTCGAGGCGATTTTCTGCGCGCTGGCGATCCGCGACAATGTCGCTCCGCCGACGCTCAATCTCGATAATCCCTCGGTCGAAACCAAGATCGACCTGGTGCCGCATGTGGCGCGCAAGCGCGAGATCAATGTCGCCCTGTCGAATTCGTTCGGCTTCGGCGGCACCAACGCCTCGCTGGTTCTGCGCCGCTACGCCTGATTTTTTGACGCAACGGGCCTGCCGGATGGCGGCCCGTCCTTAACGCCGGTACCCTCCGGTCTACCCTGCAAGCACGATAATTCTCCCGCTATCGTGCTTTTGCCGCATTGCTCAGTTCAAACGTGGCATACGGACGATTGCGGCTGAAGCCTGTATTGTCGGCGCGTGGTTTTGTAACCATGCTGACACAAGGCCAAGGACGTACTGTCGCTATAATCGTGACAAGGTGATTCTCATTCCTGTTTCTCTTCTGGAGTTCGCATCAGGGATGGAGACGTGCATGATGCGAACTCCAGAAGCAGGACTCCAGTGAACGACGCAAACGACACCAGCGCAGCGCCTTTCGGCCGCAACGAGGCGGGCAATACCGGCCCGATCATCCCGAAATCGGCAAGCGAAGCTCTTCGCCCGGAAAAAGTGCCACAGCCGCCCAAGCGGTCGCGCAAGGCAAAGAGCCAGGTCGTTATCTTCCTGAATTTCCTGATGACCGTGATCGTCTGCCTGACCATCGCGGCAGCCGGAACGGTTTATTATGCGATGTCCGCCTATGAGGACAACGGCCCGCTGACGGCCAATACCAATTTCATCGTGCGCAACGGCGCCGGCATCCAGGAGATCGCCAGCAGCCTCGAGCGCAACAATATCGTGTCCGACGGCCGCGTCTTCCGTTTCATGTCGGAAGCCTATCTCGAGGACAACGATACGCTGAAGGCCGGCGAATACGAGATCAAGGCCGGTTCCTCGATGCAGGAGATCATGCAGCTCCTGAAATCGGGCAAGTCCATCCTTTACTCGGTGTCGCTGCCGGAAGGCCTGACGGTCAAGCAGATGTTCGCCAGACTGGGCGGCGATCCGGTTCTGGAAGGCGATCTGCCGGTGCAGGTGCCGCCTGAAGGCACGCTGCGCCCCGATACCTACAAGTTTTCGCGCGGTACAAAACGTGGGGAAATCGTCGCGCAGATGGCGGCGGCGCAGAAGTCGCTCGTCGACCAGATCTGGGACAAGCGCAATCCGGACCTGCCGATTGCCAGCCGCGAGGAATTCGTCACGCTGGCCTCGATCGTCGAGAAGGAAACCGGCATTGCCGACGAGCGCTCGCGGGTTGCCTCCGTATTCATCAACCGGCTGGAAAAGGGCATGCGCCTTCAGTCCGATCCGACGATCATCTACGGTATCTTCGGCGGTGACGGTAAACCGGCGGACCGGCCGATCCTGAAGTCGGACCTCGAAAAGGATACGCCCTACAATACCTATATGATCAAGGGCCTGCCGCCGACACCGATCGCCAATCCGGGCCGGGCAGCGCTCGAAGCCGTTGCCAATCCGTCGCGCACGTCAGACCTTTATTTCGTCGCTGACGGTACCGGCGGGCATGTGTTTGCAGCCACGCTTGACGAACACAACAGCAATGTCCGGCGCTGGCGCAAGATCGAGGCTGAAAAGGCCGCTGCGGCGAAAGCGGCTGAAACGCCACCCGCCCAGGAATAACCGCGCTCTATCAGGCTTGTGGATGACACGGCTCCGGTACGCTTGACCCTTGCGGTTGACCGTGCCGGGGCCGTACACATTCATGCATCAATTCAAAGTTCCGCAGCCCCCTTCGCCATTTTTAGGCGTTGGCCCTGCCGGGGCGGGAGGATACGAACGATGCCGCTGCAATCCATGACGGGATTTGCCCGCCGCGAGGGAACTTGCGGACGCTATCGCTGGGCGTGGGAACTGCGCTCGGTCAATGGCAAGGGCCTTGATCTTCGGCTGCGCCTGCCGACGGGCACCGAGCATCTGGAGACCGAGGTGCGCAAGCTAACCGGCGAGTGTTTTTCGCGCGGCAACATGCAGGTCAATCTTACCGTCAGCGCCAGCGAGGCCGGGGTCGAACCGGTGGTCAACCAAGGGGCTCTTTCCGCCGTCCTGTCATTGCGCGAGCAGTTGCGCGATGTCATCGATCCGGCGCCGCTGCGCCTTGATACGCTTTTGGCCATTCGCGGCATCGTCGATTTTCGCGAACCGGAAGAACAGGAAGGCGAGCGCGCCGCCCGCGACGGCGATATTCTCGCCGGCCTGCGGTCTGCGCTCGCCGACATGACATCGATGCGCGAGGGAGAGGGCGTGGCGCTCCGCCGGGTCCTGCTGGAGCAGATCGACCGGATCGAGTTGTTGACCGGCGAGATCGAGGCAGACCCGTCGCGCAGTGTGGCCGTGATTACCGCCCGCCTAGCCAGCCAGGTCGCCTTGGTGATGGACGGCGGCTCGAAGATAGATCCCGACCGTCTCTATGCCGAGGTCGCGTTGCTGGCGGCCAAGGCCGATATCCGCGAGGAAATCGACCGTCTGCGCACCCATGTGACGGCTGCCCGCGATCTTTTGAATAAAGGCGGCCCTGTCGGCCGCAAACTCGATTTCCTTTCTCAGGAATTTAACCGCGAATCAAATACCATCTGTTCCAAGTCGAATGCGGCTGCGGTCACCGCCGCCGGTATTGAACTGAAGGTCGTCATCGACCAGTTCCGTGAACAGGTCCAAAATCTGGAGTGAACCCCGTGAGCCAAACGTCCACCAAAGCCATTCAGCGCCGCGGTCTCATGCTGGTGATCTCGTCGCCTTCGGGTGCCGGCAAGTCGACCATTGCGCGCAACCTGCTCGAATCCGATCCGCATATGAGCATCTCGGTCAGCGTGACGACGCGCAAGCGGCGCCCGAGCGAGATCGAAGGGCGCCACTATTTCTTCAAGTCGATCCGCGAATTCGAGGGGCTGCGCCAGACCGACGCGCTTCTGGAATGGGCCGAGGTCCACGGCAATTTCTACGGCACGCCACGCGATGCCGTCGAGACCGCGATGTCGGAAGGGCAGGACATGCTGTTCGACATCGACTGGCAGGGCGCTCAGCAGCTGCAGGAAAAGATGGGCGGCGATGTCGTCTCGATCTTCATCCTGCCGCCGACCATGGCCGAACTGCAGTCGCGCCTGCATCGGCGCGCCGAGGATACCGAGGAGGTCATTGCCACGCGGCTGGCCAATTCACGCTCCGAGATCGAGCACTGGCTGGAATATGACTATATCGTCGTCAACGAGGATCTCGACAGCGCCTTCGCCTCCGTCCAGGCGATTGTCGAGGCCGAACGCCTGCGCCGCGACCGCCGCCCCGGATTGTTCGAGTTCGTCAACGGTTTGCTGACGGAAACGCCGAAGCTTTGATGGTCTCTGGTTAGGGATCAGGTGCCAATTGCTCTCTCTTCTCCCCAGCGGGGAGAAGGAGGCCCATAGGGCAGGATGAGGGGGGCGGCAGGCTCAGAGTTTGGCGAAAGACCTCCTCATCGCCTCGCATGCGCTCGGCACTTCTCCCCGCTGGGGAGAAGAGGCAGGCTACATACAATTCGCCAACCGGCAGAACTCTTCCACCGACAAGGTTTCCGCCCGGCGCTTGGGGTCGATCTCGGCCTTAGCCAGCAAGGCTTCTCCACCGATCGATTTGACACTCTGGCGCAGCATCTTACGGCGCTGGCCGAAGGCGGCCATCGTTACCTTTTCGAGGGCTTCCGCCGAGCAGGGGATCGGGTTTTCAAGCGGTTCGAGATGCACCACGGATGACGTGACCTTCGGCGGCGGCGAGAAGGCTTGTGGCGGTACGTCGAAGGCCATGCGGGCATTCGTGCGCCAGCCGCAGAGCACGCCGAGGCGGCCATAATGGTCGTCGTCGGCCTTGGCGACGATGCGCAAGCCCACTTCGCGCTGGAACATCAGCGTCATCGATTGGTAAAATGGCGGCCAGGCCTTCGGCAAAAGCCAGTTGACCAGAAGCTGCGTGCCGACATTGTAAGGCAGGTTGGCAATGATCTTGACGGGGCCTTCGGTCACGAGGTCCTCGAACGGCGTTTTCAGCGCATCGCCCTCGATGACCTCGAGACGGCCGGGATAGAAATCCGAAATTTCGGCAAGGGCGGGCAGGCAGCGGGCGTCGCGCTCGATGGCAATGACCTTCTTGGCGCCCAGCGACAGGATGGCGCGGGTGAGGCCGCCGGGACCGGGGCCGACCTCGATCACCGTCACGCCCTCAAGCGGACCGGCCGTGCGGGCGATCTTCTGGGTGAGGTTGAGGTCGAGCAGAAAGTTCTGGCCGAGCGCCTTCTTTGCGTCGAGGCCGTGGCGGGTGATAACGTCGCGCAGCGGTGGCAAGCCGTCGATCGCTGCCATCAGTTTTCTCCTCGTGCGGCATTATCGGCCAGTTGCTGTGCCATCCGCAGCGCCGCGAGCACACTGTCGGCACGGGCAATGCCCTTGCCAGCCAGGCTGAACGCCGTGCCATGGTCCGGCGATGTGCGGATGAACGGCAGTCCGAGCGTGACATTGACACTGTCGTCGAAGCCGAGCGCCTTGGCGGGGATAAGTGCTTGGTCATGATACATGCAGATCGCCACGTCATAAGTCGCGCGGGCGCGGTCGTGGAACATGGTGTCGGCGGGCAGGGGGCCGGTAACGTCGACGCCCTCGGCCTTTAATCGCTCGATGACGGGGCGGATGATCGCATCGTCTTCAAGGCCCAGTGCGCCATTTTCGCCCGCATGCGGATTGAGACCCGCGACGGCGATACGGGGAGAGGCAAGCCCGAAGCGCTTCTTCAGGTCACGCACTGTGATCGTGCAGGTCCGGTAGATCAGATCGGCGGTCAATTGATCTGGCACATCCTTCAGCGGAATATGGATGGTGACGGGCACTGCCATCAGTTTCGGCCCGGCAAGCATCATCACGGGCAGCAGGTCGGCGTCACCGGTCAGACGCTCACCGAGATCGGCCAGAAATTCGGTATGACCGGGAAATTTGAAACCGGCGTCGTAGAGAACCGATTTGGCAATCGGATTGGTAACGACGGCCGAAGCCGAGCCATCCATCGTCAGCCGTACGGCTGTTTCGATGGCGCCGATGATTGCGTCTGCATTCGTAGAGTCCGGCATGCCCGCCGCGACGGGCGCACCACAGGGGACCGGAAGCACCGGTAAGGCGTCACCGAAGGCAGCAAGAGCCCCACCACAATCCGTCTCGTGGATCGCAACGGTGTGGCCAAGAACGCGGGCGCGGGCTTCAAGTGCAGCGGGGTCGCCGATGAAAACGAAAGGCGGTGTCTGCCAGGCTTGCCGGTTGATCCAGGCATCAAGGCTGATATCAAGGCCGATCCCGGCCGGATCGCCCATGGTCAGGGCGAGCGGCCTGTCGCGTGTTGGGCTCATGATTGGCTTTTACTTTTCGACGATCTGGGCACGTTTGCGCAGTTCTTCGATATAGCGCTTGCTGTTTGGGTCTTCGCCATCGCTCTTCTTGCCGAGGTCCTCGGCGCGGAAGACCATTTCGGCGGCGAGGTCGTCGGACACTTCGCGCTTCTTGCAGATGGCAAGATATTCGACGCCGCGTTCGGTGACGCGGGTTGCGGTCGTTGAGCTGTCGCCAGCCTTTTCGATCAGCGGTTTCCAGTCACCCGGAAGCTCCTGCGCCATCATGCGGCCGAGATTGCGGATCGACACGTCGCGCATCGTCGCTGCAAAAACCTTGGCCTGCTCGCAGCCCGGATATTTCGAACGCGACGCATTGGCTTCGGCCTGGCGCTTGCCGATGATGGCGTTGCGCTTGGAGGCGGGCACGACGAAAATGACCTGCTGCAGGAAATATTCCGTGGTCACCGGCTTGTTGCCGCCGGCTTCCTGCATGCGCCGGACGAGGTCTTCGTTCGACAGGCGGCCCCCACCACTGCCACCGAAGCGGGCGTTGACCACCCGTGGCCAGCTCATGGCTACGGCGACATAATTTCTGAAG
The DNA here is from genome assembly GCA_900472175.1 of Hyphomicrobiales bacterium. Lineage (GTDB taxonomy): Bacteria > Pseudomonadota > Alphaproteobacteria > Rhizobiales > Rhizobiaceae > Pararhizobium. The sequence goes on from UCHD01000001.1 coordinate 658,201, forward strand.
TGATCGATGCCGACGCCTGCCTGGTCAAGCACCTGCGACAACTGCTGAACGGAGAGCTTGTTGCCGGCCGCGAAGCGTCCGACGGCGCCGTCGACTTCCGAGGTGCTGACCGACGCGCCAACGCGAAGGACTTCTTCGCGCTTGAGGGCTTCATCGATCATTTGCTGGCGGGCCGCTTCTGTACCGCCGCCCTGCTTCTGGAGCCGCATGAAAGCGGCGCGCTTGGAAATGTCGCCGGATGTGATGGGCGCGCCGTTGACGACGGCAACAACCTTGCTCGCGGCATAGGTAGCCGGTGCAGAGGAAAGTGCCAGGCCGCAGGCAAGGATCATTGCCGAAACCGTGCGCGTGATCGAAAGCTTCCCGCCCATTCTTTGTCCTTCTCATTTTCCACCGGACGTCGTGTGTCCGGGGCCATGGTCTTCATGCCAAGCGCCATCATCCTGCGCATTTCTGTGCATGGATGCATAATACATGCGGCCGAACAATGACAAGACCCGCCACCCGCCGCAAAAAAGAGTGATGCGGCAGGGTGTATCTGGGCTAACGCTTAGTTCAAACCGTCGAACTTCGTGTCGCCAACGTAGATATCGCCGAGTGTACGGAAGCTGATGCGCGCGCCGATCGACCAGTCATTGGCAACGGATTGATCGCTATCGCGCTCTTCCTTGTAGACCAGCGAGAAGATCGTATCCCGGTCGTCATAGGTGATGCCGATACCATTGCGGGTGATGACATTGCTGTTCAGATCATAGGTGACCGATCCGAACACCGACCAATAATCGGCGAACTTGTAGGCGGCAGCCGTTTGGATTTCATCCTGATCCGTGATCGAGCCGTAGAGCGGTTGGGCCTGGATGCTGGTATAGGTGAGGGCCGTCTGCCAGAAGATGCCCTGATAGCCAAGCGTCGCATCGGCGCGGCGCATGTTGAGATCTTTCTCGTCGAACCGACCGCTGAGGCTTGCCGTGATGCCGGAAGGGGCATCGACGCCAATCATTGTCACGTAATCCGAACGATCAGATTCGAGGCCCGAATTCGCTCCGGCCTTGACCAGATCGTCGCTCGCAAACGAGTTGACGCCACCGAGATGGAACGATTGGCCGGCAATGGCGCGCAGTGCGTAACCGTTGCCAAGGGCGCCGGTATAGCGGACGCCGAGGTTGGCACGGGTGCCGCCTTCGATGCGGTCATAGCCGGAGAACTTGTCGCGGTCGAACAGCGACGTCGCGTCAAAGACGAAGCTCTGCGCATCCTCGTTCGGCAGGCCACCAGCGTATTGTTCATTGGGCCGGGCAAAGATTTGAGCAATCGGCTCGATGATATGGCTGCTGTAGTCGGTCGTCAAAAGGATGGGGTAACGTGCATCGATACCGGCGGTCAGCATCCGGCGCGTGATGGCGTCGTCACTGTTGAAGTCACCGGTATAACCAGGGCCCGGATCGGTCATCGACGATCCGATCAGATCGCCGCGGGCAGCCAGGATCGGGGTCAGCGACAGGCCACCGGGAACGATGAAATTGCGTTTCCATTCGAGGTCGGCCGTCATGCGCTGATACGTGCCCTCAAGGCCGCGGAAGCGATCGACAACGCCCGGGATATTAAACTCGTCCTCGCGGTTGCGATTGACGTTGGTCAGATTGATGTCGGCCGTCAATTCGCCGCCGAACACCGGTGCCGGGTGCGTATAGGAATAGTCGAGAACCTGTGCTACTGCCTGCTTGTTTTCGGCGAGGCTGTCGAGATCGGCATCCTGGATGTCGAAGTAGAAGGCGCGGGCGTCGAAGGAATTACGCTTGCCGAGACCGCTCAGGTAGACCTGGTTCGTGAAGGTCGTGCCGTCGAAGGTCGAAAGCTCATAGGTCTTGGCGAAGTTGTTGTCGCTCTGGACAAGCACATCCCAGCCGAAGGTCCAGCGCGGATTGATATTGAACTTGGCCTTGGAGCCGATCATGCCGCGGTTGGTTTCCTCGGCATCGACAGTGTTGCTGGTAAAGCTGCTGCGGTTCAGCTGGCTGATCCCAGCCATGCTGAGAATATGTTCGCCATTTTCGAAGCGCTGGCGAAACTCGCCCTGCATCAGGAAACCCTGGCGGCTGAGCCCGGTTGCCGTGACCGTCGCATCCATATAGGGCGAAATCGCCCAGTAATAGGGGATGCTGACGCCGGCGCCGAGCTTCTGGGTATAGCCGAATTTCGGAATCAGGAAGCCGCTCTTGCGCTTGATCGTCTGGTCCGGAACTTCGAGCACCGGCAGGTACAGGATCGGCTTGCCGAACAGCTCGAACTTGGCGTTCTCCATGCGAATCGTATGGGTCTTGCCGTTCTGGACGATGCGCTGTGCCTTGACGTGCCAAAGCGACTTGTGGTCGGGATTGGTCGCGCAGGGGGTGCAGGCCGTGTAAACGGCGTTGTTGAGGATCATCTCCTCGCCATTGCGCCGCTCGCCGGTAACGGCGGCAAGCTTCGTCAGGTCGGTGGTCTCTAGGCGCAGCCGTTCAATGAAGCCGTTTCCGAAATCATCGGTCACATCCATCTGGTCGGCATAGACCTTGTTGCCGCCGGGTTCGATCAGCTCGATTTCGCCGGTCGCGATGATGCGCCCGGTCTTCTGGCTGTATTCGACCTGCTGGGCGACCATCTGGTAGCCGCCGTAATTGATCTGGACCGCACCGCGTACGATGACGCGCTCCGCATCCTTGTTATAGACAAGTTCATTGGCCGACAGAAGCATCTTGGCGTCTTCGGGCATTTTCGGATTGAACGAATCGATATTGGTATCTTGTGCCCATGCGGGTGCAATCGGCGTCAGCACTTGCAGCGCAACACCGGAAAGCAGAATGGCCGCCAGCAGCCTGATATGTTTGCGGTCGCTTGCCGCCACTAGCCATCCTCCTCATGCAATAGAATCGTCGAGCCCAGCGCCATCGCTACAACAACTGGCAACCAGGCTGCAACGAACGGAGGCACTATGCCGCTGCTCCCGAATGCTTTGACAAGCACGGTGACGACATAAAGCACGAAGCCCGACAGGATTCCACCGAGAATTACCGGTCTCGATTGGTTAAACCGGCTAAATTTTAACGAGACGCTTGCAGCGATCAAAGTCATTGCGACCAGAAGCAGCGGAAGCGCCAGCATGGAGTGGAATTGGGTTTCCATGCCGTTGGTTGGGAAGCCAAAGGACTTCGCCACTTCAATCTTGCGACGCAAGTCGAAAAATTGAATAGAATCAGCCTTCGTTAGGGTTTCCTGAACGAATTCCGGCTTCAGGTGAGTCGGCAGTTGTACCGTTGCGAGGCGACGCGGCAGCTCACCGTTGCGGGTTTCCGTCACTCCATTAAGAAGCCAGTAACCATCTTCGAGTTTTGCCGATGCGGCGTCCTGTCTCGAAACGATCGTGCCAAGCGGATCGAAATGGATCACCGTGACGTTGACGAGTGTCCTGCCTTCGTCCTGAACGGACCGGGCACCGATGATCGTGTCGTCATTTCCGTATATCTGGCGCAGCCATGGGATGGAGATCGCGGTGGCTGCCGAGGATGAGCTACCCCATTCTGCCTCAAGCGCTTCTGCCTGTTTGGTGCCCCAGGAGGCGATCGGATTGAGCACGATCACCGTTGCAACGCCGAACAGGAACGCGCCGATCACGAACGGCTGCAGGAACTGCCAGGCGGAAATTCCGGCTGCGCGCGTCACCACCAGTTCATAGCGGCGATTGAGCGAGATCAGCGACGCCATGCCGGCGAACAGCGCGACGAACGGCACCGTCTGCTGCAGAATCATCGGAATGCGGAATGTCGTCATCAACAGCGCCCCGGTGACGGAGTAACGCGGCAGTTGCGACATCCGGTTGGCGAGTTCGCTAAAGTCGATGATGAAGATCAACGCGAAGATACCCGCGAGGAACCAGAATGTGGTGATCGCGTATCGCTTGAAAAAATAACGCCCGAGCGTCGTGAAGATCATTGCACCTGGTTCCCATCAGATGCCGGGTTGGCCTTGGCCAGGCGCAGGCGAACCAGAATCTCGTTGACCTTCTGCTCTAGCGTAAGCGGAATTTCAAGCCGCCTGTTGCCCATCAACTGGCGTATTGCCAGATAGCCGGTGCCAAGCGGGATCAGATACATGATCGGAACGAAGAAGCGCGATTCTTCGGCACTGTTGGCCGCATAAAAAGTTGTCCAGCGGATGAACAGACAGGTCAAAAGCGCCGTAATCATCGGGTGGACGCGAGCCTCCCGGTGCGAGCGCGCGTCACTGCTGAAGACCAGCGCGATCAGCACGAATAGCAGGGGATAGGTCCATTCGGTGAAGCGGCGGTGCAGTTCCGCTGCGAAAGACTGTGGATTCTTTTTGTAGACCGGATCCTCCGGATCAGGATTGATCAGGAACGGCAGGTCGCGGTCCTTGGCGCGGATTGTCGCCTGGCCGGCCATCTTGGTCATATCCGTCAGGTCGAAGGCGTAGCTGTCGAACTTGATGATCGAGACATTGCCATCGGGGAGCTTGCGGTGCACTTCCCCGTCCTTCATCACCAGCGCCGTGCCGCTGTCATCGACGGCACCTTCGCGGGCGTAGTAGACAAGTTCATAGGCGGGATCGCGCGCATCGGCGACGAAAATCCCATGCAGGACGCCGCCGCTGCGCCGGGATGCAACCTGGACATAGAGGCCATCGCCGATCTTGCGGAAGGTGTTTTCCTGAACCACTGACGACAGAAGGTCGGCATGGGCGGTGGCGATCATCTTGCGCACGGCCATGCGTGAATAGGGCTCGACGAAATTGTCGACAGCGAACGACACGACGCTAAGCGCGAGGCCGAGATAGATCACCGGACGGATGATGGTCATGCGTGAGCTGCCGGCGGCGTTCAGGACGGTCAGTTCCGAATCGGCATTCATCGCCGTCAGCGTCTGCGCCACGCCGATAACCAGCGCGAAGGGAAGAATGAGCGGAATGATCGACGGCAGGACGAGCGTTGCGAGGCGCATGAAGGCCAGTACCGACTGGCCGCTATCGGTGACCAGGTTGACGCTGGTCAACGCTTGCGTCGTCCAGACGATCGCCATCAGCGGCAAAAGCGTGGCAAAGAACATGCCCGTTGCCCGCTTCAGGATATAGCGCTCGATCAGTTTCATGCGGGGTCCTGGCCCATCTTCCTGCCGTTTGTCCGGTTCGCCCGTCTGGACATGGCCGAGCCGGATGTCCCTATCGCGCTGAATGAACCGGTTTGCAAGTTTTCCACGATAACCAAATTGTAAAAGGGCAGGGCTAAGGCTCGGCAAAGAATGATAGTTAACAGCATGTAAACACAAGGTGGCGCCTTGCCAAGGTCATCGAAACCAACAACGGTGCATGAACCTGTTTCCGGGCTTGCGGTTGATGGCGAATGTTTGCCACTGTAACCGCCATGTAACAGACCGGCGTCAGGCCTAGGCAATTCTGGAGTTTCTTCATGTCATTGAAATTTGAAATCGGTTTCAGCAAGTCTGCCCGCCTGTCCGGCGGCCTGGCGATCCTGCTCAAGACTCTTGACGGAAAAGAGGCGGCCGGGGCTGCCGAAGCCGATCCCGACGCAATTATTGCCAAGGCTGCGCGAATCGCCAAATTCAAGGCGAAGTCGCTACGCGCCCTCGACATCGTTGCGCCGCAGGGCGCGCCCGTCGATCGCATCCTGGTGCTGGGCATCGGCGACGGCGCCGGCCTAACCGCACATGACTGGCTGAAGGCCGGCGGTGCTGCGGCGTCAAAAATTCGGGGCGCCGAAAAGGTCGCGATCTTTCTCGATGCACCGGGTCTCGAGGTTTCCGGCAAGGCGGCGGCCGATTTCGCCCTCGGCATGGAGATGAATGCCTATAGCTTCGACACCTACAAGACGACGAAGAAGGACGATGACGATCAGAAAGGGCCGCCAAAACCGGTCAAGGTGATGATCATCACGGATGCGGTCGTTGCCGCTAAAAAGGCCGCGGTCAATTCGCAGGCGATCGCCGAAGGCGTCTTCATCGCGCGTGACCTGGTCAACGAACCGGCCAATGTGCTTGGACCCGTCGAATTTGCGGCCAAGGCGAAGGAACTGGAAAAGCTCGGCGTCGAGGTTGAAATCCTCACCGAGCGCGAAATGAAGAAACTCGGCATGGGCGCGCTGCTCGGCGTGGCACAGGGCTCTGTGCGGCCGCCGCGTCTGGCGATCATGCAATGGAAGGGCGGCAAGCCGAAGGAGCGGCCGGCCGCCTTCGTCGGCAAGGGCGTGGTGTTCGACAGTGGTGGTATCTCGATCAAGCCGGGTGCGGGCATGGAAGAGATGAAGGGCGATATGGGCGGCGCTGCCGCCGTGACCGGGCTGATGCACGTGCTGGCAAGCCGCAAGGCCAAGGCGAATGTCGTCGGGATCATCGGTCTTGTGGAAAACATGCCGGATGGCAACGCCCAGCGTCCCGGCGATATCGTTACCTCGATGTCCGGCCAGACCATCGAGATCATCAACACCGATGCCGAGGGCCGGCTCGTGCTGTGCGATGCGCTGTGGTATTGCAACGACCGCTTCAAGCCGCAGTTCATGATCAACCTGGCGACGTTGACCGGTGCCGTCATGGTGGCGCTCGGCAGCCATCATGCCGGCTTGTTCACCAATGACGACCGGTTGGCCGGACAGCTGACGGCGGCCGGGCTGACGACGCAGGAGCGCCTGTGGCGCCTGCCGCTCGGCAAGGAATATGACAAGATGATCGACAGCAAGTTTGCCGATATGAAGAATACCGGCGGCCGGTATGCCGGCTCCATCACCGCCGCCCAGTTCCTCAAGCGCTTCGTCAAGGATACGCCCTGGGCGCATCTCGACATTGCCGGAACCGCGATGGGTTCACCGACCGACGAGGTCAACCAGTCCTGGGCTTCCGGTTTTGGCGTGCGCCTGCTCGATGAACTCGTCCGCGCCAATTACGAGAGCTGACCCGCGACGTGACGGAAATCCTGTTCTATCACCTGACCGAATCCAAGCTCGAAGACGCGCTACCGCCGCTGCTCGACCGTTGTGTCGAGCGCGGCTGGCGCGTCGTCGTGCAGACGTCGGATGACGAGCGCCGCGATATGCTCGACAATCACCTCTGGACCTATCGCGACGACAGTTTCCTGCCGCACGGCACCGATGCGACAGAATTTTCGGCCGACCAGCTGATTCTCCTGACCGTCGGCGAAGGCAACGGCAACGCCGCCACCGTCCGCTTCATCATCGACGGCGCCGTGCCGCCGCCGGTCGGCGGTTATGAACGGGTGGTCTTCATGTTCGATGGTTACGATCAGGAACAGCTCGAAGGAGCGCGGGCGCACTGGAAGGTGCTGAAGGGTGAGGGGCATATGCTGACCTATTGGCAGCAGAACCAGGATGGGCGCTGGGTGAAGAAGGCGTAATGCTTTCGGGCATCAATCGAAGAGGCCAAGGATCGTGCCGTTAGCCCCTAGCTTGAACGTGGAAGACCTATTGTTGCAGGAATCGGCCACGAAAGTCGACGGCATCACGTCGGCTTTGCGCCAAAAGCGGCCTCAGGATATTCTACTCGATGAAATCAGCCATGATAGATGAAACGCTCTCGATGGCAGGTGCAACATTGGCGACACCCTCGGCTTGCTGGCCTTGCGCCCATGCGGACTGAACATCCTTGTATCTGGTTGCGGCTTCGAACTGTTTTACCTCTTTGGCAGAGAGCACACGTACGGTCGCACCTGCCTTCTTCAAATCTTCCAATTGCGTGTCGAAGCTTTCGCCCATGACCGCATCCAATCCCGCATAGGATTTCCGGGCGGCCCGGATGATGGCGTCCTGGTCTTCCTGGGCAAGGCTTTTCCAGACATCCTTGTTCATAGCGAGGATGTAAACATGACCCAGCCACAGGTCCTTTGAAACCAGAACATGGGGCGCGCTTTCGTGTACCTTCAGCATGTAGCCGCTGTCGACGTTCACCATCAGGCCGTCGAGCGTCTTCGCCCTCAGGGCAGCCGGGATTGCCGGTCCCCAGTGCATGGTGACGGGAGTTGCCCCGTAATTCCTGAGAAAATCCAGATGCCAAAAACTTGCAGACCGCCATCGGCCCCCCTTCAGCTTATCGAGGTCGACCATCGGCTCGTTGCTGAAAAATGCGACCGGGTATCCTGTGCCGAAGTAGATTTGAACAATGTTATTGTCATCGATTTCTGCTGGGAACGCGGGAATTTCCGAATAGACGCGATCAAAGAATTCAATCTGTCGGCCGCCGATGGGGCCTCGGATGAAGCTTTTAAATATCTGGTGCAGCGGCATCTGCTTGGCCGTATATTCCGGCACCACCGTACCGATGTCGGTTGTGCCCTTCGTGACGGCACCCAATGCATCATAGGCGGCTGCAATCTCGCCGTTCCAGTGATCCTTGATTTTTAGGCGGCCGTTCGACTCCTTCTCGATTGCCGGGAATACGACATCTTTGAGAAATCGTGTGCGCATTCCGCCAAGCGGTTCGTGATCACTAAACCTCAGAATGCGGGTAGACCCCGTGATCCCCTGAGCGGCAGCATTCGCGATCAATGACGTCGATGCGGCCGCGCCAATTGCCGAGGCGATAAACATCCTGCGGCTGAACCCGTTTCCGATGGAGCCTATGCTGAATTCGGTCATATCGGTACCTTCATGTTAACCCTGACGCGAGCCGGGAAAAGAGTTTCTTGCCTGTCAAGAAAGGCTCCGATCATCTGGAGCCATATGACAAGGTTCCTTTGACCCCTCACTTGATCGGGGAATGCCGATATATATATCTGAATGATCCTTCAGTTAGGAATTCGCATTTTGAAAGACGCCTCTCAGGTTGTGCCGCAACGCCTAAAACCCCGGAAAACCCCGGTTCAATCACGATCGGGGGTCACCGTAGAAGCGATCCATGAAGCCGCCATTCAGGTTTTGCTGAGCGAAGGGTTATCGCGGCTGACCACCACGCGGGTGGCGGAACGCGGCGGCGTTTCGGTTGGAACGCTGTATCAGTACTTCCCCAACAAGGAGGCTTTGCTGTTCGCCATCCTTCTACGTCATTTCGAAGAAGTGGCTGAGGCGCTGGAGCGAGTGGATATTGCAACGAATGGCCGGCCGCTGGAAGAGCTGGCTGAAAGCATCGCGGATGCCTATGTCTCCGTAAAGGTCGCGCGGCCCGACGCAACAATCGCTCTCTATCGCGTCGCGGGAGCCATCGATCAGTTCAAGATGTCCCCCGATATACATGTAAGACTTGTGAACGCCGTTATCCGGGTGCTCACCAACGCCTCGGATGCTTCATTCACGGAGCCGAGGAAGGTATCGTTCACCCTTCTTTCGGCGTTGGCCGGTGTTTCGCGGGGAAGCTTTGCCAATCTGGCTTCCGGCCCAGAGATACTTGAAGGTTTTCGCGAGGAGGCGCGATTGCTGTCGCGGGCATATCTGAGGGCGGCCGCGCAAATCTGACGATCAGAATGTCCGCTTCGGGCCGAAAGCGGACATCGTGCCGTTGTTGCAAAATGGGCATCCGGCGGCAGCTGAATGTTTGTGCTGCAAGCGGTTCGATCTCAAAATATGCGTTGGTTCCACATTCAGTTAGAGGCCGCGGATCGCTCCGCGGCCTTTTTGATGGTGCAAGACGTCCGAGGACTCAATCGAAAAACGCATCCACGAATTTGCGCCGTCCGAGCATGAAGGCGTCGGCGACGTGGCGGAGCGGGGAGAGATCGACGTCCGATGTCTTCGCCTTGATGATCTCGGCGAAGCGGGCGTAAAGCGCCGGATATTCCTGCTCCGGCTCGTCATGCACCAGCTTGCCGTCGATCGACAGTTTTGCGCCGCCTTCAGAGAGAACCATCATGCCGGCATCGGTTTCGGCGACGATGTCCCAGCTCTGATGGCCGGTCTGGCGCCAGTCGAATTCGGCCGAGACCGGCAGGTTGCTTGCATCGCTGAAAACGATCGAGGCGGCGATGGGGGCGTCGCGGTTTTCCGGGAATTCCAGCGTCGCCGAGGTGATGAACAGCGGGTTGGGCAGGATATGGGTGACGATCGACAGCGCGTTGATGCCCGGATCGAAGACGCCGAGACCGCCAGCGGCCCAGATCCAGTCCTGGTTCGGATGCCAGTGGCGCACGTCTTCCTTCCAGATCACCTTGACATCGTTGATCTTCGTTGAAGCCAGGAAGGCCTTGGCAGCCTCGACGGCGGGCGCATAACGCGAGTGCCAGCTGGCAAACAGCGACAGGCCTTTCGAATCCGCAAGCGCTTGAAGGTCGGCGACTTCGCTCAGCGTCGCGCCCGGTGGTTTTTCAAGGAACACATGCTTGCCGGCTTCAAGCGCCGTGCGGGCGGCGGCATAGCGGAACTGCGGCGGCATGCAGAGCGAAACCGCATCGATGGCCGGAACCGCGTCAAGCATTGCCTCGATCGACTTGAAATTGTCGATGCCATCGACGACGCCGTGGCGGCTGGCGGCGGCAATCAGCTTGTAGTCGGCATTCTTGGCGATGGAAGGAAGATGCTGGTCGCGGACGATCTTGCCGACGCCAACGATCGAGATATGGATGGGGCTCATGATGTGTCGCTCGATTTGTATGACTTTTATGGTGCGCTTTGTAGCAGAAAGACGGTTCCGGGCAAGCGGCTGTCGCAGTCTGTAAACGATGACCTGCAGACAATCGTCTTTGCCGGTGGTGGACAATAGCCAAGCTGCGCTATTTGGGTAGTCTGCATTTTGAAACAGGAGTCGCCATGCCCCCGATCATTCGAAAAGCCAGCCGCGCCGATCTCGATGTCCTGATCGACTGGGCGGCCAGGGAGGGCTGGAACCCCGGTCTCGACGATGCGCCGGCCTTCTGGGCTGCGGATCCGGACGGTTACTGGATTGCCGAGGAAGACGGCATCATGGCCGCGGCACTGTCGCTGGTGCGCTACGATGAGACTTATGCGTTTCTCGGTTTCTATATGGTGCATCCCGATCATCGCGGGCAGGGGATCGGTCTGGCGCTGTGGCAAAGGGCGCTTTCGGAGGCAGGCAGCCGGACGGTGGGGCTGGATGGGGTGGTGGCCCAGCAGGACAACTACCGCAAGTCCGGGTTTGCCTATGCTCATGCCAATTTCCGCTACGGCGGCGAGGTTGTCTGCACCGAGCCGCCCGGTACGGAACTGGTTTCTGTTTCGCCCGTTCTTGTGCCGATGCTGGCCGATTATGATGCGCGGTTCAATCCGGTGCGCAGGGATGCGTTCCTGCGCGAATGGCTGAAAGCCATGGATACGCGCGAAAGCTTTGCTCTCCTGCGCAATTCCGAGGTTCTCGGCTACGGCACCATCCGCGCCTGCCGCGAGGGACACAAGATCGGCCCACTGTTTGCCGATAGCGAGACAAACGCCGACCTGATTTTCCGCAAGCTGGTGACCAGTGTCGGCGGCGGCCAGGTCTATCTCGATATCCCCGAGCCCAACGCCGCCGCCCGGGCGCTCTGCGATCGCTACAATCTGAAGCCGGTGTTTGAAACGGCACGGATGTATCGTGGTCCGGTGCCGGACCTGCCGCTCGGACAGATTTATGGGATCACCACATTCGAGCTGGGATAGGCGTCAGCTCCAGAATGGCAGGCTGTGATGGCCACCGAGGATGACGATGCTGGCGAACACCGCGATGACCAGAAGCACGACGAGCACCCAGAACAGGCCGCTTGACGCCTGGGTTTCCTCGACGAAAACAGGTTCCTTGTTGCGCAGCGCGTTCATCGCGTGACGCGGATCGCCCCATTTGACGCGCCGGAATCGGAAGGCATTTTGCGATTCGTGTTTCATGGAACGGAAAGCTAAAGCCTCCATTTGAACGGTGGCTTAAAGGTTTTGGTAAAATTTTAGCGTTTGCTTGTGGATGGTGGTTCAGGCGGTGCTGCCCGCCTCCGCATGCAGCCAGCTTCGAAAGCTTGCGGCCAGCGGGCTCGCTTTCAGCGGCGAGAGGACGAAATAGGCAAAGCCGGGCGGCCCTGCGATCGACAAGGCGAACGGACGCACCAGTCGGCCCGCAGCAAGATCGTCCGCCACCAGCGCCTCGTCGCCAAGCGTTATGCCCCGGCCGTCGATCGCCGCCTGAAGGGCAAGATGGGTATCCTTGTAGAGTAAACCCGGTTGCGGATCGAAACCATCGACGCCCGCCGCCAGCATCCACATGCGCCAGTCCGGCCAGACGACGCCCTGTCCGCTCCAGGACTGGTGGATCAACGGATAGCGGAGAATATCCTCCGGCGTTGAGAGGGCCGCGCCGCGCTGCAGCAGTGCGGGACTGCAAACCGGAAAGATGACGTGCTCGAACAGCCGGCCGGCCTGCAGGCCGGGATAGACGCCGGGTCCGAAGCGTATCGCCACATCGACCTCGTCCTGGTCGAAATCCTGCACGTCGCAGGTGACGTTGAGGCGGACTTCGGCGTTGGGTTCCTTCGTTGCGAACCGGTCCAGCCGCGGCACCAGCCACTTCGCCGCAATCGAGGTCGGTGCTGTGACGTTGAGGCGGAATTTGTGCTGCTCCTGGCTTTTCCGGGCCTGGCTGGCAGCACTTCTAAGGCTTGCCAGCGCGTCGGAGGCGGCTTCGCAGAGGATTTCTCCGGCCCGGGTAAGTTCCAGCGACCGTCCCTTGCGGACGAACAGCGTCACGCCAAGCTGCGCCTCGAGTTCCTTGATCTGGTGGCTGACGGCCGCGGGCGTGAGCTTTAATTCCTCGCCGGCACGGGTGAAGTTGAGATGCCGCCCGGCCAGTTCGAGCACCTGCAGCGAGCGCGTTCCGGGAATGTGTCGAACCATGAGCGGAGCTTCAAAAAAAACTAACAGATACGCATAGAATTATGCGCTTCCGCCAAGCGAAACAATGCTGAATATCCCGCTGCAAGCCATCATGGCAAAATGAATTTGAAAGACAGGGCATGCAGCGCGCACCGGACGGATTTTCATTCCCCTTCATCGCCGCCTGTGTGGCCATGGTCAGCGTTACCTATGGCATGGGGCGATATGCCTATGGCCTCTTCCTGCCGTCCATTCGCACGGACTTCGATCTTGGCACTGTCGATCTTGCCCTGATCGCAAGCCTGAATACCGCCGTTTATCTTCTGGCAACCGTCATTGCTTCGGCGTGCGCCATCTATTTCCGGCCGCGGACCTTGATTGTCGCGGCGGGCCTGATCACCACCTGCGGCCTGCTGCTGACCGGTCTTGCGACACGCTTTGAGGTCGCGGCTGGTGGCATCGTCCTTGCCGGGGTCGGTGGTGGCATCCTGTCGCCTGCGATGTTCGAGGCAATCGAAGCCTGGCTGTCGGCGCGATGGAAGACGCGGGCCATTGCGGCGGTCAACGCTGGCGCGGCACCCGGCCTGATCGTCACCGGATTGGCGGCCTACTGGCTGCAATCGTCCTGGCAGCAGGTCTGGATCGCCATGGGCGTCATTGGCCTCGCCGTGACGCTGTGGCAGGCCTGGCTTCTTCCCGGGGACCGGCTGCACCGAGAAGGGGGGCAGGTAAGATTGCCTCTCCGTCCGGGGCTATTTCTGCGCGCCATATGTCTGCCGCTCTATCTGTCACTTTTTGTCTATGGATTGCTTCTGAGCACCTATCTGACCTTCGCCGTCGACCTCATCGTCTCGACCGGCGGCATGTCCTTCCCGGCCGACCGGCTCTTCTGGGTTCTGCTCGGTGTGGCCGGACTGCCGGCGGTGTTCACGGGGGAGGCGGTGCGGCGGTTTGGTGTCCGGGGCTTGCTTGCGATCAGCATGCCGGTCTCCGGCCTATCCTACCTGCTGCTTACCGTGGCGCCCGGCAATCCGGCCGCCGTGTTCACGTCAGCCATTCTGTTCGGCGTCTCGTCCGTCGCCCCGGGAAACGGGTTCCTCGTCTGGGGCATATCGCTCTTCCGGGACCGGCCGTCGGTGGGAGCGGGAGCGGTGTTTTTCGTTCTGTCGCTTGCAATCATCGCCGGACCGGTGCTCGCCGGACTGATGGCGGAGCATTTCGGCCCGTTGGCATTCTTCTATCTTCTGGTGCTGTTGCCGGTGCTGATTGTCCCGCTTTTTCCACGCCAAATTTTCGGCACAGAGAAAACCACCGCGGACGAGGAGGAGCTGCCCGCCGCGCAATCAAAGAACGCCTGAGATGTGCGGATGGCCGGTTAGCACTAACGCGCAATGGCCTTGCGCAGCGCCGCAAAAACGCGATCGTCCTGGCATTGCGAGACATTGAAGCGCATGAAGCCGGCGGCCGATTGCGACAGGCTGAAGACGTTGCCGGGGGCAAGAACGATATTGTCGGCAAGGGCTTCCCGGGCAATGTCTGCCGAATCAAGTCCCTCCGGCAACTGGCACCATAAAAACATCCCGGCCTGCGGTTCGATCCACGGCACGAGACCAAGGTTTTTCAGCCGGGGGCCGATGTCTGCCATGGCGCGGGCGAGGCGGTGTTTGAGCCCCTCCATATGCTTGCGGTAACTGCCGTCACGCAGCACATTTAGCACCAGTTCGGCGGTGAGACGGCCGCCGCCGAAGGTGGTGGCGATCTTCAGGTCGGTCAGTCCTTCGATCCAGTCCAGGCGGGCCGCGATGAAACCGCAGCGCGCCGATGCTGAGAGCGTTTTGGAAAAGCTGCCGATATGGATGACGCGCTCAAGGCCATCGAAGGCGGCAAGCCGGGGTACAGGGGCATGCTCGAAATCGGCGAAGATATCGTCCTCGATGATGGTCAGCCCGGCCTGTTCAGCAAGTTTCAGTACCCGGTGTGCCGTCACTGGCGAGAGCGTTGCGCCGGTCGGGTTGTGGATGGCTGAATTGGTGATGTAGAGCCGCGGCTTGTGCTCATGCAACACCTTGGCGAACTGCTCGATATCAGGCCCGGTAGGTGTATAGGGGGCGCTGACGATGCGGGCGCGATGGGCACGCAGCAGTGCATGGAAATTGAAGTAGCAGGGATCGTCGATCAAGACGGTATCTCCCGGCTCGAGCAGAAACCGGCAAATGAGATCCAGCGCCTGGGTTCCCGATTCAGTCAGCATGATCTGGTCCGGCGTGGTGTCAATGCCGTGCTCGCCCATTCGGCGCGCAATCAGTTGGCGCAACGGTGGCAGGCCAAGCGGCGTGCCATAGTCGGCGAGCGACGGATCGCCGGCACGCGACAGGGTTCGCAAGGCGCGGCGCACGCCATCGTGTGGCAGCCAGGAGGGCGGCAACCAACCGCATCCCGGCTTGAGATCATCGCTGGCCGCGTCCAGCGACTGGCGCGACACCCAGAAGGGATCGACCGCCCGGTCCAGCTTCGGCCCGGCTTCGGACAAGGCAAACGGGGCGGCCTGGCTTGCCACGTAATAGCCTGAGCCGGGACGCGGCTGGATCACCCCTTCGGCGGCAAGACGGTCATAGGCCTCGACCACGGTGGAGGTCGAGACCCGCAACGTTCGGGCAAACGCGCGGATCGACGGCAGCTTGTCGCCTGATGTCAGGCTGCGGCCCGCGATACGTTGCCTGATCGTGGCGATGACCATGGCTATCCGGGTGCCGCTCTTCGTTTCGTCAGCCATCTGTATGTGATCCGATGCCATAACAGTTTTGCCAAACTGTATAGGAGTGTCGCTGGCTTTGCCAGCCGCCGCCGCCGATAAGAGGAAAACGAAGGGAGTGTCGGATGGACCGGATGGCGAGCGGCTGGATCAACGGATTGATCGGCGTGGTGATCTTTAGCGGTTCACTGCCCGCGACACGCGTGGCGGTGATGCAGTTGGACCCGGTGTTCCTGACGGTGGCGCGGGCAGCGATTGCGGGGCTGTTGGCGCTCTGCCTGCTTCTCGTCTTCCGCCAGAAGCGGCCATCGCGAAACGATATCGTCTCGCTGGTGGTCGTTGCCCTCGGAGTGGTCGTCGGATTTCCGCTTTTGACGGCGCTGGCGCTTCAGTACGTCACCTCGGCGCATTCCATCGTTTTCGTCGGTCTGCTTCCACTCGCGACCGCGATTTTTGGCGTATTGCGCGGCGGCGAGCGGCCAAAGCCGGCCTTCTGGATATTCTCGACGCTCGGCAGTGCACTGGTCGCCGGTTTTGCCTTTGTGCAGGGTGGCGCGGCTTCGCCTCTCGGCGACGCATTGATGCTGGCCGCCATCATCGTCAGCGGGCTTGGTTATGCCGAAGGGGCAAGACTGTCGCGCACGCTCGGCGGCTGGCAGGTGATCTCATGGGCGCTGGTCCTGTCGCTGCCGGTGATGATTGCCCTGTCGGTTGCCTTCATGCCACCGACCTTTTCCGGTGTTGCACTGCCTGCCTGGTTGAGCCTCGCCTACGTGTCGCTGTTCAGCATGCTGATCGGTTTCATCTTCTGGTATCGCGGCCTTGTGCAGGGCGGCATCGCGGCTGTCGGGCAGTTGCAACTGTTGCAGCCATTCTTCGGTCTGGCGCTGGCAGCAACCCTGCTCCACGAGCCGGTGAGCTGGACGATGCTAGCGGTCACTGTCGCAGTCATCCTCTGCGTCGCCGGTGCGCGCAAATTTGGCCGGTAGGATCGGGCCACAGGATCAGCTCCGCCGCATCTTCGCCAGCAGCAGGGCCGAGAGGGTGCTGGACAGCAGTCCGAGCGACAAAGGCAGACCCTGATACCCGGTCAGCTGCATCGCCAGGCCGGCCGCCGGCGACCCCAGGATGCCGCCGGCGCCCCAGGCAAGCGCGAAGGCCGCATTGCCGGCGATCAGGGCGTGACCGGTGAAACGCTCGCCGAGCTGGATCAGTGCCAGCGTATAGATCCCGAACGAGACCCCGCCCCAGACAAACAGGAGGGGCCAGATCAGCCACGAATCGAAGGCCAGCGGCAGAGCCAGGCAGCCGGCCAGCGAGGCCAGCGCGCAAAACAGCATGGTGCGCGCCGAACCGGCCTGTTCTGCCAGACGGCCGAGCAGGATCTGCAGTGCGGCATTGCCGGCGATGAAACAGGTGATCAGCGACGCGATGCGCGCTTCGGCGCTGCCGAGCGCTGCGCCATAGACCGCGAACAGAGAGAGCAGGGATTGCTCGAAGGCGGCTGCGGTGAAGACCGCAAACAACAGCAGCGGCGCCAAGCCGAAGAAGCCGCCGACTGATGTTGCGGCCCCTTCATGTGGCATATCGGGCAGGCGCGGCACGACGGCAAGGACAATGAGGCCGCAGAGGAGAAAGGCGGCGATGCCGATCAGGAAGGGCGGCCACCCCTCGGTCCCGACCAGGCTGAGTGACAGCGGGCCGATAGCGAATCCGCCGGAAACGGCCGACGAGTAGAGACCCATGATGCGGCCCCGGCGCGGCGCGGGCGTCGCCGCGATCAACCAGGTTTCGCTGATCACATAGAGCGGATTGGCGGCAAAACCGAGCAGGAAGCGCAGCGGCATCCAGGCCCAGACATTCTGGGTGACGGCAATCGCCAATAGGATAGGCGCTGTCAGGAACAGGCAGAACAGCGCTAGCCGCGTTCCGCCCGCGCGGCGCGCCAGTGCGGGGATGAAGGGCGCAGAGATGACGAAGCCCAGCGGCGTCATCGCCGCCGAGAGGCCGATCAGGCCGGGTGCCGTGCCCTGCCGCTCCAGAATGAAGCTGAGTAGCGGATAGGTCAGCCCTTGTGCGACGGCAAACACCGTGATGGTCGCAATGATGCCTGCCATGGCCGCCCATGGGATCCGTTCGTCCCGCGGTGAATGCGTGGTTTCGACCGTCATGCGATTGTCCTATTCTTCCCAGAAGCGCTTGGCGATCTCTGCCTCGATCTGCCACCGGCTAAGGCCGATATCGTAGATCAGATGAGGATTATCCCGCGCGATCTGTTCAAGGTCCCAGCGGAAGCGCCTCCGGGCGCGCCAGGCCGAGATAAGCTGTCTCAACTCGGCCAGCCCGGGACGGCGCGAGACCGGTTTGGGTCTCGCGGGCGATCCTGGCTGCATTGTTTGGTGACGGGCTGAAACAAGAGCATCGGTCATCGCAGCCTCCTTATGGTTTGAGGGGCGGGGCCCCGAAAGAGGTCGCATTCTGCGCGGTACAGACAGTGCCGTAATTAAGCCCAGCCAAAAAGTTCTCAAAAACATCCAAACGCACTATAGATGGACGCATGCAGCAATCGCACTTTGCCTTTGGTCCGTTCGTGCTTGATCCGGGTGCGGGAACGCTTCTGCGGAACGGCGATCCCGTGGCCGTTGGTTTCCGCGGGTTGAAACTGCTTTCGGCGCTGGTCGAGCGGCCGGGCGGCATTCTCGGCAAGGCCGAGTTGATGGATGCGGCCTGGCCGGGCCTGGCCGTCGAGGAGGGAAATCTCACGGTCCAGATTTCACAGCTGCGCAAGCTGTTGGGGCCATCTGGCGGCGGCGGCGAATGGATCGCAACAATCCCGCGCGTCGGCTATCGCTTCATCGGGACGGTTGAAACGATCGCAGGTGAAAAGCCGGTCTTGCCGCTGCCCGATGAACCATCGATTGCCGTTCTGCCTTTCGAAAATGTCGGCACCGATCCCGAGCAGGGCGCATTTGCGGATGGGCTGACCGAAGATCTGATTACCGACCTGTCCCGGGATTCCGGTCTGTTCGTCATCGCCCGCAACTCGTCGTTCGCCTACAGGGGAAAGGTGATGGATGCGCGCGAGATAGCCAAAGGGTTGGGCGTGCGCTACCTGCTCACCGGTAGTGCGAGACGCGCCGGCGGGCGTGTGCGCATCAACGCCCAGCTGGTCGATACCGTCAGTGGCGATCATCTCTGGGCGGAGCGTTTCGACCGCGGTCTCGATGATATCTTTACCGTTCAAGACGAGGTGACTGCCAAGATCGTCGAGGCACTGCTCGGGCGGCTGCGCGCCGCGCCGCCGCGCAACCGGCCCAGCAATATCGAGGCCTATGATCTTTGCGTGCGGGCGCGCAGGCTGATGGACGACACGCCGCAGAGCGCCCGTGAGGCGCATCTGATGCTGACGCGGGCGATCTTACTCGATCCGGGATACGCCGAGGCCTATCGCTGGCTGGCCATGAACCACTGGATGGGATGGGTGCATAGCGGCGGACCGACGCAAGCGGCCCGTGGCCTTGCCCTGGAACTGGCGGGCAAGGCGGTCGCGCTCGATCCGAACGATGCCGGCTGCCGCTGGATCCTGGCCTATCTGCTGGCCTATGAGGGCCGCTTTGCTGACGCCGACGCGGAATTCGCCACTGCAATCGCGCTCGACCCGAACGAGGCCGACACCTTTGCAGCCCTGTCCGACATCACGGTTCTGGCCGGGCGGGTGGAGGAGGGGCTTGAGCACATCGGCAAGGCATTCCGGCTCAACCCTCATCCGGCAAGCTGGTACTATCTGACACTCGGCCAGGCGCAATATGCGGCCGGTCACTACGAAGCTGCCGTCGAGACCCTGCGCAGGGATGAGGCGTACGGCACGAGCTCTCGCCGTTTCCTGGCGGCAAGCCTTGCGCAACTGGGCCGGCTCGACGAAGCCCGCGCGGAGGCCGAGCTGTTTCTCGTCGGCAACCCAGATTTCACCACCCGCCACTGGGCCGCGACGGAGCCATTCCGTGACGAAGCGACGCTTGCGCATTTCGTTGACGGTTTTCGCAAGGCCGGTCTTCCCGAATGATGATCCGTCACTCCGGCGTTCTTCTTGCGGGAGAGCATGAGAAGTATCCTCACTTCGGTCTTCATCGAAGCATTCCGGCATCAGGGCGGATATAGCAGGATGAAATTCGGCCACCTCCTTGATGCGAGACGATCATGACAGCGGACACGATAAATCTGAAACGGGAACTGGCGCTGCTCCTGGCGCTGGCAACGCTCTGGGGGGCGTCCTACACTTTCATCAAGATCGGTGTCGAAACCATTCCGCCGGTAACGCTGATTGCAGCCCGCACCCTGATCGCCGGCCTGTTGCTACTGGCGGTTCTGCGCGTCCGGGGACTGTCTCTGCCGAAGGATCCGGCGACATGGGGCCGGTTCCTGTTTCAAGCGTGCCTGAACAGCGCCATTCCGTTCACGCTGATCGCCTGGGCGGAAAAGACCGTCGATGCCGGTCTGGCCGCCATCCTGAATTCGACGACGCCGATCTTCGCCTTTCTGCTGACGGCCCTCTTGACCCGCCATGAACCGGTGACGGGCCGCAAGCTGTTCGGCGTTGTCGCAGGCATTGCAGGCATTACCCTGGTCGTCGGCCTGGAAGCGCTGAACGGTGCCGGCGAGCAACTGCCGGCCCAGCTTGCCATCGTCGCCGCAACGATCTGTTATGCGGGTGCCGCCATTTTCGGCCGCGGGTTCAAGTCGCTCGATCCGATGATGCCGGCGGCCGGCTCGCTGATCTGCGGCGCCATCATCCTCATTCCGCTCAGCCTGGTGATCGACCGGCCATGGACGTTGGCGCCCTCCACAGGTTCGATTCTCGCGCTTCTGTGCCTGTCGGTGTTTTCGACGGCGCTGGCCTTCGTCATCTATTTCCGGCTGGTGCACACGCTCGGCTCTGTCGGAACGACAGCGCAGGCCTATCTGCGCGTCCCCATCGGCGTGGCAATCGGTGTCCTCTTTCTGGGGGAGAGCATCAGCAGCACTGCTCTGGTTGGCCTCGCCTTCGTGATCACCGGAGTCATGGCCATGACTATCCCGGGCCGGAAACGGCCATTGGCGGTCTGAATGCCGCAACGTGCAGAGATAGGGTAGGAGGCGGACCAGTTCCGCCTCACAATCTGAATGAGGAATACGCGGGCCGTAAAGCCGGTTGCAGGGGGATGTTATCCCACTGGCTTTTGCGATTCGCCGTCAGTGGAAGGCTATTTCGCTACCGGCTTGCTAGCGGGCGAAAAGCTTAAGGTGAGCCAGGTATTCCAACCCTCTGGACGATGCTTTGCTCCGAACTCGTAAAAGCCTTTCAGATTGACATAGCCTGCCGTCTCGTCGTTGACCGCGAATTTGTATCCGACCTGTGGTCCGATGCCGAACACGCGTGACTTGAAGTCGCCGAGAGATGCGCCTTCGCCGCTGTCGCCACTCAATTGCTGAAAGGCATAGCCGACAAGCCCTACATGGAGCTGTTCATTGACGAAATGCGAGGCAGCCCAGTCGATATGGCCATCGATCCCGTTTTTATAGTCGGTGTCGGGGTTTTCGAAATTGTAGGTCAGGCCGCCTGTGATCGAGAATTCATTGCCAGACGCGGGATTGAAATAGGTATAGCCCACGCCTGAATCGATGGCAGCATGCCCAAATCCGGCATTGACGATACGATCGGCATCGTAGGAGCCGACGGGCAGGCTCACAGTCGTGTAGACCATGTAGTTGTTGACGCCGTCGTTCCATTTCAGCGACCCGAACGGTGCGATGTCGCCAAATGCCGTCAGTGTGTCGCCACGGCTCCCCGAAACAGTCCCGCCGAGGGGACCGGTCAGCGTCGCATCGACCTGCACCCGGCTGCGCAGGACAGGCACCAGCATCCCGACCGAGGCCTGTGCACCATCCAGAACAGGTTCCGCGAAGGTATAGCTCGGAACGAAAAACACCGCATCGCTTCGCGCCTCGAGGCCGACGTCGACCCGACCGCCACCGCCGCGCGGGAAAGCCGCATCTGCCCCGGCATCGACGCTGGTGTGAAAGTAGATGGTTGCCAGAGACCAGCCCGGCTCCGTCGGCGCGGAAGCAAAGCTACCATAGAAACCCGGCACATAGACGCTGATGCCCCCTTCATCCGCATAAGCGGCAGGGACTTGTGTCAACAGAGCTGCAAGCCCCAGCCCGATGGCCGAACGCGGCCTCTGAAGCCGAGAAGTTAACTGGTGGCGTCTATTTGGCTTTGTCATGTCATCGTCCCCCTAAGCACATTGCCTAGATATACCGAGTCGGACGGATGCCCGCTAGCCAGTTCGATAAATATGAGGGGATCCGCTTGAATTACCGCAAAATGGTGTTTGCGGTAATTCGCGTTGAAAATACACCTTCGCGACCTGAGGCGCGTCGCGCCTCTGTTGCAGGCAGCGCCGATCCTGATCGCAATTTCATGCCCCGATGGGGCCGTCGGTCAGCCCGCCATCGCCTCTTCATATTCGGTCGACAGTTCCATCCAGTGCTCTTCGGCCTTGGACAGTTTGCTGACGACCTCTGCGCGTTCCTTGACCTTGGCCGCTGCCTTGGCTGGAAATTTCTCGTAAAGGTCCTGGTCTTCAAGCTCCTTGTCGAGAACCTGAATCTGTTTCTCCAGCTTTGCCGTCAAGGATTCGATATCGTTGATCTTTTTCTTCAAGGGGGCAAATGCCGCCCGCTTGTCGGCTGCGGCCTTGCGTTGCTCGGCTTTGGACCGGTTGTCTTCGACGGCTGCGCCCTTGTCCTTGCCGCCCTTGCCGCGGGAGCTCTGGACGATGGTTGAGCGATAGTCTTCCAGGTCACCGTCATAGTTGGAGACGGTGCCGTCTTTCACCAGCCACAGCCGGTCGGCCGTCGCTTCGATCAGGTGCCGGTCGTGCGAGATCAGAATGACGGCGCCGGTATATTCGTTCAGCGCCTGGATCAGCGCATTGCGGCTGTCGATATCCAGATGGTTGGTCGGTTCGTCGAGGATCAACAGGTTCGGCGCATCGAAGGCGGCAAGGCCCATCAACAGGCGGGCTTTTTCACCACCGGAAAGGTCCTTGGCAGGCGTGCTCATCTTGGCAGTGGCAAGCCCCATCTGGGCGACGCGGGCGCGCACCTTGCCCTCGGTTGCTCCCGGCATGCGCTGACGCACATGCTCGACTGCATCATGTTCGGGGATCAGGTCGTCCAGTTGATGCTGGGCGAAGAAGCCGATCTTGAGGCCCGGCGCCGTCTGCACCGAGCCGCCGGTGGCGGGAAGACGGCCGGAGATCAGCTTGGCGAAGGTCGATTTACCGTTGCCGTTCGAGCCGAGCAGCGCGATGCGGTCGTCGGTGTCGATGCGGAGCGACAGATGCTGCAGGATCGGCTTGCCCGGCACATAGCCAACGGTGCCATGTTCCAGCGCGATGATCGGCGAGGCTGCTTCCTTCTCCGGATCGGGGAACTTGAAACCCTGGACGTGATCCTCGATGACGGCCGAGACCGTGCCCATGCGCTCCAGCGCTTTGACGCGGCTCTGCGCCTGGCGGGCCTTTGAGGCCTTGGCCTTGAAGCGATCGATGAACGACTGCAGGTGCTTTCGCGCCGCGTCATTCTTCACTTTTGCCTTGGCCTGCAGCTCGTTCGCTTCGGCGCGCTGGCGCTCGAACTGGTCGTAGGAGCCGCGATAAAAGGTCAGCTTCTGCTGATCGAGATGAATGATGGCGTTGACGGCCGTATTCAGCAGGTCGCGGTCATGGCTGATGATGATGACCGTGTGCGGATATTTCGAGATATAATCCTCGAGCCACAGCGTGCCTTCAAGGTCGAGATAGTTGGTCGGCTCGTCGAGCAGAAGCAGATCCGGCTCGGAAAACAAGACGGCCGCCAGCGCCACGCGCATGCGCCAGCCGCCGGAAAAGGACGAGGCCGGCCGCAATTGCGCCGCAGCGTCGAACCCGAGACCGGCCAGGATGCTGGCGGCGCGCGATTCCGCCGAATGCGCCTGGATATCGGCGAGCCGCATGTGGATATCGGCAATGCGATGCGGGTCGGTGGCGGTCTCGGCTTCGGCGAGCAGCGCCTCGCGCTCCTTGTCGGCCTTCAGCACGATCTCGAGCAGCGGCTCCTCGGTGCCGGGGGCTTCCTGCGCCACCTGGCCGATACGGGCGTTCTTCGGGATCGAAACCGAGCCGGTTTCGGCTTCCATGTCGCCGGTGATGATTTTGAACAGGGTCGACTTGCCGGCGCCGTTCTTGCCGACGAGGCCGGCCTTGATGCCGGCCGGCAGCGCGACGGTGGCCTGGTCGATGAGGAGGCGTCCGACAATGCGGGCCGAAACGTTATTGAGCGTGATCATGGCGGCGTTTTGGCCGAACTCAGCCGAGAAGGCAAGGGTTTGCCGCGTTGCGGTATGCTCAGGCGGCGTGCGGCGAGTAGGTTTTTTTCGTCCGGCCGCCGATTGCGGCAGAAAACACCAGAGTTCCCGGCTTGCCGCCGCTGCGCACCGCCCTCAAGGCCAGTTCGGCCTGTGTGAACAGATCGACGCCACCCGACGCGGTAAAGGCCATGGAAATGCCGGTGGAGAGCGACAGGGTTTGGGTCGTGAACGCCCGGTTCGGCAAGGCGACCTGCACGCCTTCGACCGAGGCGCAGATCCGCTGTGCTATGGCTTCGGCATTGTCGGCCGAAACGTCGTGGAAGACGAAGGCGAACTCGTCGGTACCGATGCGGGCGACGAAGTCGTTCTTCTTGACGGACTTGCGGAATTCCGGCGCCAGCTTCTTCAGCGCCTTTTCGACCGTCGTGGCGCCATGGCGCTCGCCCATCTCGCGCAGGCCCTCGACGGTGACGAGCGCCAAGGCTGCCGGGCCAACAGCCTTGCCGTCGTCATAGAGCGCCGTCAGCTTGGCCGAGAAGGCTATGCGGTTGGGCAGGCCGGTGACGGGATCTCGGGTGGCGGCCTTGCGCATCGTCTCGATATCGCTGTCGATACCGCCGAGCTGCGTCACCGTCTCATTCATGGCTGCGGCAAAAGCTTTTTCCTCCCGCTCGAACACCGCAACCGCGTCGCGCAGGCGCGCGGCATCGTCGGCGAAATCGGACATGCCGGCGACGGGATCGGTCTCCAGCCGGTTGATGAAGCTACGCAACATCGCGGCAAAGACTTCCTTCTTGGCGATGCTGTCCTTCAACGCATGGCTGACCGCGGAGATCGAACGGGCGGTATCGGCGCGGATCGTATCGGCCTCGATCGCGGCAAACCCGGAGAGATGATATTTGACGCCGAGCTGTTCGATCTGGTTTTGCTGGGGGTGAGCGCCAAGGGCTGCAAATTCCCGGCTGAGCTGCGGATTGTGGCCCGACAGAGCCTCATAGAACAGCTCGTAATTGCGCGGAAAGGGCGCGACGCCAAGTTTTGCCATGGTCTGGGCGACCTTGAGCAGGATCGCCGCATTCTGCGCCTGATTGCCATCGAGCTGGGGCTTGTCGGTCATAGCCTATCCTTCACAAAACCGCTTGATGCGCGGTGGTTGCAAGACATTGCTGATAAACCATCGGGATTAAAAGACTGTCAAAGGCGCGAGCGTTTCATCCCCGGCACAACTGCCGGGCCGCCTTGAACTGCGCCGTTGCCTGCAGAGGGCAGCGCTCTATATGCCCCGCAGGCGGGAAAACATCTTGCGCAGGATGGTCGGGTGAAAAGCAGCGGTGGAGAAATCGG
Organism: Hyphomicrobiales bacterium; assembly: GCA_900472175.1. Lineage (GTDB taxonomy): Bacteria > Pseudomonadota > Alphaproteobacteria > Rhizobiales > Rhizobiaceae > Pararhizobium. Next base: position 683,479 of record UCHD01000001.1, read on the forward strand.
CGTCAACGTCGAACACGGAGCGTCTCATGCCAAACGTTCGAACTGGCTGCGCACCGAAGAGCCGGACCAGACCAGCGCCAGCTTTCCGGAACTGTTCTTCGATCTCGTCTTCGTCTTTGCGCTCGTGCAGCTCTCGCACACGCTCGCTTCCGATTTCGGGCCGACCGCCGCTTTAGAATCGACGCTTCTGGTGCTGGCGATCTGGTGGGTCTGGATCAACACCACCTGGGTGACCAATCTGCTGCACACCGGCAGGGAGGCCGTCCGGTTGATGCTGTTTTGCCTGATGTTCGGCGGCGTGCTTTTAGCGCTTGCTCTGCCGGAAGCCTTTGGCGCGCACGGGTTGATGTTTGCGCTGATCTACTGCGCCATGCAGACCGGCCGTTCGCTCTTCACGCTTTACGCCTATCGCGGCGTCGATGATGCCTCCTTCACCACATTCGTGCGGATCACGCTCTGGTCGCTGGCCTCGGCGGTCTTCTGGCTGGCGGGCGCGATGATGGACCTGGAAGGCCGGATCGCCTTGTGGAGTCTGGCTGTTGCCATCGACTATGCGTCGCCAGCACTTCGCTACGCCGTGCCGGGGCTTGGAAAGTCGCCACCGGAAACGCTGGATGTTTCGGGCGAGCACATGGCCGAGCGTTGCGCCCTGTTCGTCATCATCTGCCTTGGCGAAACCATACTAACCACCGGCAAGAATGCTGCCGAGCACATGAATTCGAACACGACCTTCGCCGTGTTCTGTAGCGCGTTTCTCAGCACCGGTTTCATGTGGTGGATCTATTTCCACCACGGGCAGGCGGATGCGGCCGACAAGGCGGAGAACACTTCGCGGCCGGAGAGCGTGGCCCATAATCTGTTCACCTACGGCCACCTGCCAATCATTGCCGGTATCATCCTGACGGCCGTCGGCGAGGATTTCAGCCTGTCGCATGCGCAGGAGGATAGCTCTTTGAAAAATGCGCTGGCGATGATCGGTGGCCCGATCCTGTTTCTGGCGGGCAATATCTGGGTGAAAATGGCGGTTGCGCGGAAAATCCCGGTCTCGCATATCGCCGGGCTGGTTCTGCTGACGGCAAGCGCCGTGCTGGTGCCGTTCAGCAGCAATTACGTCATCCAGATCACCGCGACTGCGGTTCTTTTCATTGTCGCTATATGGGAATATCTGGCGTTGCGGCCCGCCAAGGGCAGGGCCGCATAACCGGGCAGGCGTCAGAGCGATGCCGAGACGATCCGCTTTGCGCTGTCGGGCAGCGTTGCAAACAGGGCGGACAGATCCTGCCAGCCATCGGGGCGGCGGCCCGAAACATTTTCCGGCCAATGGCAGATGCCGTCACCGTGGATATATCCGACCCAGCGCTGTTCGCCCTGGTTTTTAAAATGCAGAACGGCCAGTTTGCCGGCCTCAAGCGCTTCGATGGGATGCCAATCCATGGTGTTGTCCTGCTCCATTCTTAAAATATGAAGGGACTATGACGCGGCTGACTTGCTCAAGCCTTGTGACATTGATGTGACTGACGCGAAGAACCGAATGATTTCCGCTGGTTGAATCACTCCGCGTAATGCCGGTATTCCGGCGTGCGCAGGAAATAGCTCATGTCCAATCCAAGGCTTGGCTTACCCAGCGCTGTCAGCGTCATATGACACTGGCCGCGATGATGGGTGTGGTGGTTGAAGAAATGCGCAAGCGGCGGCGCGAGGCGCTGGGTGACGGGGACGGGATTGCTGACCGGTGTGTAGGTAAAGTGGCCGGCAAGCGCGTCTTCGCTGAGGCCGGCGATGAAGGCGACGATGCGGTCGTCCTCTGCAGCGCGAGCAGCCGATAGCGCGGTGAAATTGTCGAACAGAATGCCGCCGAGCGTTTTCGGTGCTTCGCCGGTGCCGGTAAAACGCTTCATCCAGATCCGGTCGGCTGCCAGCACATGATTGAGCGTCGCGTGCAGCGAGCCGAAGAAGGCGCCCTTGTTTTCCCGGTATTGCGCGTCATCGAGCTTGCCGGCGGCCTCATAGACGAGCTGGTTGGCCCAGCGGTTGTAATCGGCAAACATCTTATAGTGTTCAAGCATCGCGGTTCTCCAGAGATTCTCTACAGTCTAGTGCCAATTCGCATCGCGGTGAGTGATGCGATCCATGAAATTAACTGATTTGATTGTTCGTGAACGCTGGTTTCGAATAGGGCTCGGTCACGCACCATGGATGAGGACAGGCATGAATAGAACCCTTTACGCACTCTGTGGCGCCGACAAGAGCCGCCCGTTTTCGCCGCATGTCTGGAAGACGATGCTGTCGCTCTCTCACAAGGGGCTTGATTATTATACCAAGGCGGTCGGGTTTACGCAGATACCGACGATTGAAAACGGCGCGACGACACTGCTGCCTGTGCTGCGCGACGGTGACCAGTTGGTTCGCGACAGTTTCGACATCGCGCTCTATCTGGAGAATGCCTATCCGGATCGTCCGTCGCTGTTTGGCGGCGAGGGTGGTCAGGCAATGGCGCGGTTCATCGAAAGCTGGTCGCAGCTGACGTTGCATCCGGCCCTTGTCCGGATCATCCTGATGGATATCCACGATAGCCTTGCGCCGGCCGACCAGGCGTTTTTTCGCACCTCGCGCGAACCCCGTTTCGGGATGAGCCTGGAAGCGGTCGCCGAAATCGGGATCGGTGAACTGAAAACCTTTGCCGCCAAGCTGGAGCCATTGCGCACCACACTGAAGAAACAGCCGTTCATCGGTGGCGAAACGCCGCTGTTTGCCGACTATATCGTCTTTGGGCCGCTGCAATGGGCGCGCATCGTCTCGCCGAAGACGATCCTTGAGCCGGGCGATCCGGTCCTTGACTGGTTCGAGCGCTGCCTCGATCTCCATAACGGTGCCGGGCGCTCTGTGACAGCAGCGTGAAACTTCGCCGCCCCCCTTGTTTTGCGCGGATTTGGCGGCTATTGAACCGCCAAATTCGCGGAAAAGCCGCCGATTATGGAAACCAAGGGAATTGAGACAATGGCGATTGAACGCACATTTTCGATGATCAAGCCGGACGCAACCAAGCGTAACCTGACGGGTGCCATCACCAAGATGCTCGAAGACGCAGGTCTGCGCGTCGTCGCTTCCAAGCGCGTCTGGATGAGCACGCGCGAAGCTGAAGGCTTCTACGCTGTTCACAAGGAACGTCCTTTCTTCGGCGAACTGGTTGAAGGCATGACCTCCGGCCCGACGATCGTTCAGGTTCTGGAAGGCGAAGGCGCCATCCTGAAGAACCGCGAAATCATGGGCGCGACCAACCCGGCCAACGCCGATGAAGGCACGATCCGCAAGACCCACGCCCTGTCGATCGGCGAAAACTCGGTTCACGGTTCGGATGCTCCGGAAACCGCCGCCCAGGAAATCAAGTACTGGTTCTCCGACACCGAAATCGTCGGCTGAATCTATTCCTGAGGGTTTTGGCCCAAAAGATTTGAAAAGACTGAAAAAAGCCGGAGCGGAAACGCCCCGGCTTTTTTTGTTTTGGTGGCTCAAACCGGGCATTTCGCCGTCTGGAAATGCTCCGGCGCCTTGCCGTTCTTGAAGACGTCCGGGTTCTTGTCATAGGCCGGGCCGACGACCAGCGCTTCGGCTGGCATGATATCCTGATCGAGGTTGGAAATGACCGAGGTCTTCAGCGTCTGCAGGATAGCGCCATCCGGGCCTTTGACTTCGATGGTCACCGCATAGGGTTTTTGCTTTTTCACGCAGGTGACATCCGGACTTTCGAGAACCACTTTGTCGAGTTTTGGAAACAACTTGCGATCAAGCGTCAGGGGCGGGCCGCCCGACGGGTCTTCGAATGTGGCGACAACCGTGCTGCCATCGGCGACCTGTTCGGTCTTCGTCAGTGTGATCATGTAGGTGGCATAGGCGAGGCGGTAGTTGAAGACGAACATCTTGCCGGTGAGTTCGAGCGGGTCCGGGCCAGTCTCGCGCTGGCAGGCGGAAAGACTGGTGATTGCTACGAGAAGGGCGGCAGTGAGGCGCTTGGCAGTCATGCGGTCAACTCCATCTTCTGGCGGCGGTAGTGGCGGTTGGCCTTCGCGCGGTTGCCGCAGACCGTCATGTCGCACCAGGTGCGGCTGCGGTTGCGGCTGCGATCCAGAAACAGCCATTGGCAATTGGGGCAGATTTTCAGCCGTTCCGGCTCGGTGAATGTCGCAAGTGCCAATGCCGAACGCGCAGTGGCAGCATCGAGCGGCGTGCGTTCGATTTTTTCCGGATGCCTGCGGATGATGACGGAGGCGGCGTCGAGTAAGTCGGCAAGGTCTTCTCCGGTCGAAGCGCCCAGCACGCTGGCGCGAAAATGCCGGTCGGCGGTCTCGCGCAGGTTCAGAAACGCCTCGCGGTTTTCGGGTGTCACCGGGTCCAACGGTCCAAACAGCTCTTTCTCCGCGGAAAACCGGTTCGCCGCCCCGGCAAAGTCGTGCATGGCGGCGGGGTCGGCATAGCGGTCGATCCGCCGTTCTGCATCGAAGCGCAGGATCACCGAATTGGCGACATCGAGCGCGAGCGCGCCACCGGAAAAACGGTGCTGGGTCCAGGAAAACGTCATGCGATATCCTAACTGGTAAAACGTATTTTACCAGTTATACTGATTTTGTCATCAGCGGATGTGTCATGGCCTATTTCCTGCAGCAGCTTGCCAGCGCCCTGCCTATCGCAGCCCTCTATGCGCTGCTGGCCTTCGGCTACTCCATCGCCTTTTCCGTAACCCGCCGGGCAGACCTGACCTATGGCGCGCTGTTCGGTTTTGCCGGGCAGATCTTCCTGCTGTTTTCCGATTTTGCCTGGAACCGCCTGTGGCTGGTGCTGCCTGCGGCACTTGCTGTCGGCGCGGTTTCGGCGCTGGTCTATACGCTCGGGGCCGGGCTTTTGATCGGCCGTTCGGTCATGCACCGGCTGGCGGCAACTTCGGCCAATACGGTGGTGGTCGTCTCGCTCGGCATTGCGCTGGTACTGATGGAAGTGTCGCGGATCGCGGCGCAGACGCGCAGCCTCTGGCTGCCACCTTTTCTCAACACGCCGGTGACCCTCTGGTCCGATCCGCAGTTTCCGGTGACGCTGACGGTCGTGCAGCTCTTGAACACGGTGCTGATGCTGGTGCTCGTCGGGGCAGGGCATCTGTTTCTGGCGCGCTCGGCCTGGGGCCGTGCATGGCGGGCGGTGTCCGACGATGCGGGTGCGGCAGCACTCTGCGGTATCGACGGCAGGCGCATCTTCATCGCCGCCTATGGCCTATCTTCGCTTCTGGCGGCCATCGCAGGCATTCTCGCCACCGCCTATTATGGCACGATGGATTTCGGCGCCGGTATCGTGTTCGGGGTCAAGGTGCTGTTCATCGCCGCGATCGGTGGGCAGACCGCGCCTGTGCTGGCGGCGGTAGGTGCAGCCGCAATGGGCCTGAGCGAAACGCTGTGGAGCGCCTATGGGCCGATGCTCTGGCGGGACTTTGCGATCTTTTCGTTCCTGGTCCTGCTGCTGGTGCTGACCCGCAAAGAGCAGTTTCAGCCCTGACGGCCAACCGGTCAAATCTTCGACCAGCGGTCCCTGGCGCTGTCGTCCTCGTCCTTGGCGCTGACCCACCCGCCTTCGCTGCCATCGGCGCCATGTTCCTTCTTCCAGAAAGGGGCCGCGGTTTTCAAAAAGTCCATGATGAAATTGGCGCCGTCGAAGGCGGCCTGCCGGTGCGGCGAAGCGGTGACGACGAGCACGATGTTTTCGCCGGGCGCGATCTTGCCGTAGCGATGGATGGCGGTGGCGGCCTGCAAGGCGAAGTGGTCAACGGCTTCTTCGCAGATGCGGGTGATTTCGGCCTCGGCCATGCCGGGGTAATGCTCCAGCTCCAGCGCGCTCAGCGTTCCGGCTTCGTCGCGGCAAAGTCCGGAAAAGGTGACGACTGCGCCGATGTCGTGGCGGCCGGCCGAAAGTGCCCGAACTTCAGCAGCAAGATCGAAATCGTCGCGCTGGACGCGAACCGTGACGGGAGCCACGGCCTCAGCCTCCGGTCATCGGCGGGAAAAGAGCGATCTCGCGTGCGCCGGCGATCTTTTCGTCGTGCTCAACATGCTCCTGGTTGATGGCGACGCGGATGACATTTTCATGCTCAAGCGCGGCTTCATATTCGTCTCCGAGCGTCTTCAGGTGGGCGAGAAGATCGCCTGCCGTCACCACACTGTCCGGCAGCTCCAGCGTTTCCTCACCTCTGCCGATCCGTTCGCGTACCCAGGCGAAATAGACGAGGTTGACGCTGGCCATCAGTCGACCATGTGCTTGAGGCCGGCGCGGAAGTAGTCATAGCCGGTGTAGAGAGTGATGCCTGCGGCGAGCCAGAGCAGGCCGATGCCCATTTCGGTCGTGTAAGGCAGAACCTTGTCACCGGCAGGACCTGCCAGCAGAAAGGCGATGGCAACCATCTGGATCGTCGTCTTCCACTTGGCGATGCGGGTGACGGGTACGCTGACCTTCAGGGCGGCGAGATATTCGCGCAGGCCCGAGACCAGGATTTCGCGGCAGAGAATGATGATCGCAGCCCAGATCGACCAGCCGGCAATCGTGCCATCGGCAGCAACCAGCAGCAGTACGGAAGCGACCAGCAGCTTGTCGGCGATCGGATCGAGCATGCGGCCGATATTCGAGGTCTGCTTCCAGATACGCGCCAGATAGCCATCGAAGAAGTCGGTGATCGAGGCGAAGGCAAACAGCCCCAGTGCCGTCCAGCGGGCGAAATCCGAGCTCTGCAGTCTGCCTTCCACGAAGAAACACAGGACGATCAACGGCACAGCCAGAATACGGGCATATGTCAGGAGATTGGGAATGTTGTAAGCGGCAGGCGTGGTGGACATCGATTCGGGTTCTCTGCGAGTTCTTTGCGACAGATGAAAGACTTTGTGACAGCGGCGTCAACCAGTCATTAGAGATCGGCTCGAATTATGGCGGAATTCGTCTGAACGCACGGTGAACCAATCCCCCCATTTTTGGTGGGTTTGCGCATTGCTCTTGGCAAAACCGTTCTCCTTGGGGCACAATCGAATAAATGCTCCAACAAAGAGCAAATGATGTCTGATGCCATGACGCTGATCGATCGAATCTACGAAGCTGCGGTGATTCCCGAGCTTTGGCCGGATGTCTGTGCCAGTCTGGCGGATGAAGTGAACGCTTTTTCGGCCTGCATTCTGACGGCCGATACCGGCGGGGCAATCCGGTGGGTCTGTTCGCCCAATATCGAAGAGCCGATGGAGCAGTATGCCAGCAGCGATGCGAGGCCGCACAATCCTCGGCCGGAGCGCTCCATGCTGTTGGCACCGATGGCTTTTGCCCGCGACATAGATGTGATGACCACACAGGAGATCGCCGACGATCAGATCTACAATCTGTTTCTGCGGCCGCTTGGCCTCGGCTGGAGCATGGGGGCGGTGTTGCCCGAACCGTCTGGGCATACGCTGGTGTTTGATTTTCTTGGCAAGGCCAGTGACGGGCCTTTCTCGATGGAGGCCCTCGATCATATCAACAGCCTGAAAGGCGATCTCGCCCGCGCCGCACTGATCTCGTCGCGCATGATTTTCCGGCAGGCACAGAGCATCACGTCGACGCTGTCATTGATCGGGCTTCCGGCGGTGGTTCTCAGCGATGACAATCGGGTGCTGGCCATGAACGATGACATGGAGGCACTTGCCCCGCGTATCCGCACGGGTGCAGCCAACAGGATTTCTCTCAAAAACGTGGCGGCGAACGGATTGGTTCACAGTGCGCTGGAGCAATTGAGCACGGCGCGGGTTTCCAATGTGCAATCCATTCCGCTGGCGGCGGAAGACAACGCGCCGGCCCTGATCCTGCACCTGATGCCCGTTCGACGGAATGCGCGGGACATTTTTTCGAGGAGCCTTGCCGTTTTGATTGCCACGCCGGTCGGCGTAGCAGGACCGCCGGATATGCGCGTCCTCAGCGGTTTGTTCGATCTGACGCCCGGGGAGGCCAGGGTGGCCCGCGAACTTGCCACCGGTGTTAGCCTGGAGACCGTGGCGATAAAGCTGGGTTTGAAGCTTGAAACAGTCCGCACCTATCTGAAGCGCATTTTCCTCAAGACAGGCACGCGGCGTCAGGCGGAGCTGACCCGGATGCTGTCCGGTCTGGGGCGGCTGGCAACGTGATGGCGGTGCCACAATCCGGTCATGGAAAAGGGATTTTCTGAGTGCGGGGATGGGATTATAACCCATCTTGGTCAGTCATTTCCAATCCGATAACCTGGAGATCATTTTTATGGCGCAAGTTCCGACGCTTCTTCTGGTTCACGGCTTCTGGGGCGGGGCAGCCCACTGGAGCAAGGTCATCGTGGAATTGACCCGTCTGGGTCATCGTTCCATCAAGGCTGTCGAGTTGCCATTGACCTCATTGGCCGACGATGCCGAACGCACCCGCAAGATGATCGCCCAGGTCGATGGGCCGGTTCTCCTTGTTGGCCATTCTTATGGCGGCGCCGTTATTACCCAGGCGGGCAATCAGTCGAATGTCACAGGGCTTGTCTATATTGCCGCGTTTGCGCCTGACGCCGGTGAGAGCCCCGGCGGCATTACGGGTAAAAATCCGCCAGCCGCAGCGGCCAACCTGGCACCTGACAGCGACGGTTATCTCTGGGTCAAGCCGGAGAAGTACCATGAGAGCTTCTGCCAGGATTTGACTGCCAACGAAGGGCTGGTCATGGGCATCACTCAGAAGGCGCCGCTTGCCAGCACGTTCGGCAACGAGATCAGCAATCCGGCATGGAAGAACAAGAGCAGCTGGTACCAGATTTCCAGCGAGGACCACATGATCCATCCCGACAACCAGCGCTGGATGTCGGGGCGGCTCGGCGCGAAGAAGGTGATTACGCTGAAGGCGAGCCATGCGTCGCTGGCGTCGATGCCCGTCGAAGTCGCAGCCTTGATCGATGAGGCCGCAAAGGCCTAGCCGCCGCTGGACTTCATTCTGGAGTGCAATGGCGGCGGGCCGCGATGCCCGCCGCCATTGGCTATTTTGTGCCATCCTCATGAAAATGATCGTAGACCAGCCGTGCTACCGCCTCGGAAATGCCCTCGACGGCGATCAGGTCGTTGATTCCGGCGCGGGATACGGCCTTGGCGGTGCCGAAATGATGCAGCAGGGCGCGCTTGCGCGTCGGTCCGATGCCGCCGATCTCGTCGAGCGGGTTCTTGATCATTTCCTTCTTGCGCCGCGCCCGGTGTGAGCCGATGGCAAACCGGTGGGCCTCATCGCGCATGCGCTGGATGAAATAGAGTACGGGATCGCGTGGCGGCAGCGAAAAGCCGTCACGGCTGCCCGCCGGCGGGAAGAAGCGCTCGCGTCCGGCTTCGCGGTCGACACCCTTTGCGACGCCGATGGCAATGACACAATCCTCGATATCCAGTTCCTTCAGGATGGCGCGAACTGCCGTCATCTGGCCCTGGCCACCGTCGATCAGGATAACGTCCGGCCAGGCCGGGAAGGCGGCGTCTTCGGCGATCTCGACGCTGCGGTCAGGTTTTCCCTCTTCCTTCAACAGGCGTGAAAACCGCCGTGTCATCACTTCCTTCATCATCCCAAAATCGTCGCCGGGGGTGATGTCGGTCGATTTGATGTTGAATTTTCTGTACTGGCCTTTGACAAAACCTTCCGGCCCCGCCACCACCATGCCGCCGACCGCATTGGTGCCCATGATGTGCGAGTTATCGTAGATTTCGATACGGCGCGGTATGCGCTCGAGCTTGAATGTCGTGGCGAAACCGTCGAGCAGCCGCGATTGCGACGCGGTTTCGGCCAGCTTGCGGCCATGCGCCTCGCGGGCGTTGGCGACGGCGTGATCGACAAGGTCCTTCTTCTCACCACGCTGCGGCACATGAATGGCGACCTTGTAGCCGGATTTTTCGCTGAGTGCCTCGCCGAGCAGTTCCTGTTCCTCGACCGTCTCGCAGAGCAGGAGCTGCCGGGGACAGGGCTTGTCGTCATAGAACTGGGCGAGGAAGGCGCTGAGCACCTCGGCAGATGTGAGCGTCGGATCGGCCTTGGGAAAATAGGCGCGGTTGCCCCAGTTCTGGCCGGTGCGGAAGAAGAACACCTGGATGCAGGAGATGCCGCCCTCGTGATGGATGGCAAAGACATCGGCTTCCTCGACGCCCGATGGATTGATGCCCTGGTGGCTCTGGACATGCGACAGCGCCGCCAGCCGGTCGCGGTAAAGGGCGGCACGCTCGAAATCGAGGTTTTCGGATGCTTCGCTCATCGCCGCCGCGATCGTCGCCTTCACCGCCTGGCTCTTGCCCGACAGGAAGTCCTTGGCCTCGGTGACAAGCTCTGCGTAATCGGCGTCGCTGACCTCGTGGGTACAGGGGGCGGCGCAACGCTTGATCTGGTGTAGCAGACAGGGGCGGGTGCGGCTTTCAAAGACGCTGTCGGTACAGGTGCGCAGCAGAAAGGCGCGCTGCAGCGAGTTGATGGTACGGCCGACGGCGCCTGCCGAGGCGAAGGGACCGAAGAAATCGCCCTTGCGGCTGCGGGCGCCGCGATGCTTGTACAGCGCCGGTGCGCGGCTGTCCCCGGTGACGAGGATGTAGGGAAACGACTTGTCGTCGCGCAAAAGCACGTTGAAGCGTGGCCGCAGGCGTTTGATCAGATTGGCTTCTAGCAGCAGCGCCTCGATCTCGGTGCGCGTCGTGACGAATTCCATATTGGCGGTTTCGCGCACCATCTTGGTCAGGCGATTGGAATGCAGCCGGCCCTGCGCATAGTTGCTGACGCGCTTTTTCAGGCTGCGCGCCTTGCCGACATAGAGCACATCGCCCGCCTCGTTGAACATGCGGTAGACGCCCGGACTGTTGGGCAAAAGCCTGACGAAGGCCTGGATCAGGTCGGCACCGCGCAAGCCGTCGGGAATAGCGCTGGTCTCAGCCCAGTCGACGATAGCCGCTGGCGCAGCCGCGTCCGGCGTCTCGATCAGGTCTTCGTCGTCGCTGGCATTTTCGTCATAGAGAATGCCGCCATCACCGGACACGCGCCCGTTCATTCCACGATCTCCAAAATATCCGGCGTTTCCCAGGCCAGATGCTGGCCGCCGTCAAGTGCAATCATCTGCCCGGTGATCGACGGCGTGTCGAATAGGAACCGGATCGCCCGGCCGAATTCGTCAAGCTGCGGCCCGCGCTTCAGGATCAGTGCCGCGACCTGGGTGTCGAAATCTGCCGTGTTCTGCCGTTCGTTCGGTAGCGTCGGACCGGGGCCGATACCGTTGACGCGGATTGCCGGTGCCAGGGCCTGCGCCATTGTCTTCGTCGCCGTCAACAAAGCCGACTTCGACAACATATAGGAATAAAATCTCGGATTTGGAGCCCAGACACGCTGGTCGATGATATTAATGATCAGGCCGGAATTCTCCTTGGGCAGTTGCGCGGCAAAGTCGCGGGCCAGCAGGGACGGGGCTTTGACATGCAAGGCGAAATGCCGGTCCCAGACCGCTTCGTCGAATTCGTCGAGGCTGTCCTTTTTGAACAGGGACGCATTGTTGACCAAGAGGCCGATCGGGCCGAGTGCGGCAACCGCCTTGCTGATGACCGTCTGCGTTGCCGCCGTATCGGCCAAGTCTGCCTCAATGGCCGCCGCCTTGCCGCCCCGCGCACGGATTTCCAACGCCAGAGCCTCCGCCTCTACAAGCGACGTATTGGCGTGGATGGCGACGGCAAAGCCATGCGCGGCCAGATCCTCGACAATGGCCTTGCCGATGCGCCGGGCACCACCCGTCACCAATGCAGTTTTCAAAGGCGGCATCCCGCCGTGCGATTCGTGTTTTTGCATGTAGCAAGGATATAGGAGGCGGGCCGATATAGCGAAACGGCCTCACGCATTCGTTTCGGAAAAATTAATGCAAACGCGCTAAATTGAATTGTTTTGAGAGGTTATAGTATATTTTTTATTAATATTGTTTTGTGGTTAATATTTACCCTGTGGCGATGAAGCAACATCGAATTTTAGCCATGGTCGTGCCACTAAAATTTCACAATTTGGCTCTTGAGAATCCGCATTTGATTGTCAATTTCTCCGTCAACCGGGCGGGTTAATTGCAAATTCCCCGATGTATCAATTTAGGACCGCGAGGGTCCGGAACATCGGTTCGTAAAGGAGACTTTTATGCGTACTCTCATCACCACCCTCATGGCATCTGCCGTATCCCTCATCGCCTTCTCCGCTGTTCAGGCTGCTGACGCGATCGACGAAGTTCCGGCTGCTCCGGCTGCCGAATACAACGAGCCGGCCGTCAAGAACTGGTCGGGCGCCTATGTCGGTGGTACGGCCAACTGGGGCCATGGCCAGTACGACGCAACGGGCGGCCGTGGCGCTGCTGGTTTCGGCGGTGGTCTGTATGGCGGTTATAACATGCAGAGCGGCAATATCGTTTATGGTGCGGAAGCCGATATCAATTACGGCGACAACGACACCCGCAACTCGGCCCGCCGCATGGAGCAGGGCGTCAACGGTTCTGTGCGTGGCCGCGTCGGCTACGATCTGAACCCGGTCCTGGTCTACGGCACGGCAGGTCTCGCAGCCACCAGCGTCAAGGCAACTGGTAATGCCGGCGGCTCGGACAAGAACACGCTGCTCGGCTGGACAGCCGGTGCCGGCGCAGAAGCCTTCGTGACCGACAACGTCACGGCGCGCGTTGAATACCGTTACTCCGACTACGGTTCGAAGGACTTCAACCTGCCGGGCGGCAAGGTTTCGTCGGGTTACGACGAACACAGCGTCCGCGTCGGTATGGGCGTCAAGTTCTGATCCATCGGATCGTCAACAACAAAAAGGCCGGAGCAATCCGGCCTTTTTGCATTTCAGCAGTGCGTTGCCACGGTGTCAGGCCTTGAACTGCGCGTAGTCCGGGAAGAATTTCTCGAATTTCTGCGGCCAGTTTTTCAGCTTCGGGCGGCCCTTCTGCCATTCACCGGCAAAACGGACTTCGATGTAACGCAGCAAGGCTGCGAGCGCGAAATGGCCGGCATGCAGCTTGGCGCCGGTCTTCGGCAAGTTGGCATTGAGATAGTCGAGGCCGCGGCCTGCCTTTTCCCACTGTCTGTCGATCCAGGGCTGGTGGATCTTTTCCGGCGGATGGATGCGCTTTTCATAGACGATCGCCAGCAGGCAATCGCAGATCCCGTCGCACAGCGCTTCCAGGATTTCCACGTCGGTCCGCTTTTCCGCATTACGCGGATAGAGCTTGCCCTTGGTCTCGCGGTCGATGAAATACATGATTGCCCGGCTGTCATAGATCGCCTTGCCATCGGAGGTGACCAAAGTCGGAATCTTGCCGAGCGGGTTGTTGGCGATCAGGTCGTGCGGAGTGCCGTTGGTGTCGGTGAGGACGCCTTCCGCAGCAAGGCCGGCATAACGGGCGGCCATGCGCACCTTGTTGGAATAGGGCGAGGTGGGGGAAGAGTAGATTTTCATGCGTGCTTTCTTTCGTTGAACAGTCAAATTTTTGAGTGAACTAAGGGGTAGCCGGAAGTTCCAGGTTTTTCGCCTTGCAGCCGGCCCGATCGATCTCGCCGCAGGCGCGGAAGCTCAGATCCTTGTTAAAGCAGATGCGGACTTCATCGACACGGCCCGACGCGCAGGTGACGGCGAGCGCATCAGGCCGCAGGCCCGGATTGGCCGATGTCAGCCCCGTCTCGATTTGCGCCGCATTCGTCCGCTGATCCGATCGGACCGATTGCAACGCCGGTGGTATCTCCACTTTTTCGCGGGCAGCGCGCAGGACGGTAAAATAGTCCTTCTGGCTGAGCCCCGAGCAGGAGCCGTGTTTGCGCCATTCATGGCCGATCAGTCCCATCGAAGGCATGATATCGAACAGCGTCCGTCCAAGGGCATCGGGCACGCGATCGGATTCCCGTGTGCGGCAGAATTCCGGGTATCCCCGTTCGTTCTGCGGCCAGAGCCCGTGGACGATGAAACCGTGGTTGTTGTCCGGGTCGCATTGCATCGAACGCCCGGACGGATCGTTTTCCAGGCACCAGCTCGGCGACCAGGACAGCGACAGGACGTAGAAATCGAAGCCGCTGCCCAGTGGCACGGCCTGGGTTTTCTGACCCGTGCCGGTGGCCGGGGTGCCGATGATCGGCGTGTTGGCGGTAGACGCCGCGGAGTCTTTTTTGACCTGTGCGTTGTTATCCCCGCTTTCGCCGTTGCAGGCAGCAAGAAGGAACAGTCCACAGACGGTGGTGACAACAATGCCAAAACGTGAAGTCAAAGATGTCACCTTAGCGAAGCGCAGTGCGCGCCGTAGACATACCACGGATCAAGCCCACTCATGCAGAATTCAACGTTCGAACCAATGCCGGCAAAACCCCAGTTCCGCTCGATGAGATACCAGATCGCCCGGCTTTCGCCATCGGTGGTGGTGGCCGTCGCCTGGCAATATTCGCGCTCGACAAGATGGGTTTCATCGCGAGGCTCAAGCCGTTTCTGGTAGGTGCCACGGATATCGGCGATGGCGATATCGGTTTTCAGATAATGGGTCGCCTTGTAGCCGAAATTGGACGTGATGAAGCCGAGCACGGCCGGGCTGCTGCAAGCGCCAGCAGTGTAGCTCGTGTTGCTGCTGGGATAGTCGGCCGCCTTCGCTTGCACCGTGCTGCAGGCGGCGGCCGCGAGACAGAAAAGAACAGCTGGGACAAACATTTGCGTCATGATCGTCTCCCTTCATCCATCCAGTCGAGGTTCCGCCAGATTGCGTCTCTTGCAGGTGGACCGTCAAGCCCCGTTCAATCGCGCTCCGGCACTTCCTCGCCGCGCAGCCAGAAGGCGCGGGCGGAGGCGTGGCGATCCTGTTTCAGCCGGTCTTTTAGGAAGGGGAGCAGGATATCCAGTTCGCCTTTCAGGGTGAACGGCGGATTGACGATGATCAGGCCGGAGCCGGAAAGTCCGGTCGTGTCGCGGTCACTGCGGACCGACAGTTCGGCGCAGAGCATTTTCGGGATTTCCAGTGCCTGCAAGGTGGCATGGAATTCGGCGATCGGCGCGCCCTGCTTCAGCGGATACCACAGGCAGAACGTGCCGCCGGAAAAGCGCCGGTACGCCTTGTGCAGGCCGTCCGCCAGCCGCTCGTATTCGCCTGATATCTCGAACGGCGGGTCGACCAGCACGATGCCGCGCTTTTCCTTCGGCGGCAGATGGGCGCCGAGCGCCAACCAGCCATCCAGTTCGGTGATGCGGCTCTGGAAGTCGCCGTCGAACAGGCGGTGCAGCGTCTCGTAATCGTCGGGATGCAACTCCATCGCCGACAGCCGGTCCTGCGGCCGCATCAGCATGCGGGTGAGCTTCGGAGATCCGGGATAGAGCGTCAGGCCGCCATCAGGATTGAGGTCGCGGATGGCCGTGAGATAAGGCTCGAGGATCGCCTTCGCCTTGGCCGGAATATCCGTGTCGAGAATGCGGCCGATGCCATCGACCCATTCTCCGGTCTTTTGCGCTTCCTCGCTCGACAGGTCATAGAGGCCAATACCGGCATGGGTATCGAGCACGCGAAACGCCTTGTCCTTCTGCGCCATATAGACGATCAGCCGGGCAAGCACGGCGTGCTTGAGGACATCGGCGAAGTTTCCGGCGTGGTAGATGTGACGGTAATTCATTCGCGTCCCTTACGTCCCGATGAAATATTTGAATGGATGGTCAAGGGGACTGTGACACCCTTTCGCGATGCAATATAGAAAAGCCATGAACGTTGCGACCCCCATAAAACCAGAAAAATCCGTCGGCCACACTGTCTGTCCGCACGACTGTCCCTCGGCCTGTGCGCTGGAAGTCGATGTGACGCCCGAAGGCCGGATCGGCCGGGTGCGTGGCGCCAGCGCCAATACCTATACGGCCGGTGTCATCTGCGCCAAGGTCGCCCGCTACTCCGAACGTATCTATCACCCCGGCCGCCTGCTGGTGCCACAGCGCCGCAAGGGTGCCAAGGGCGACGGCAATTGGCAGCAGTTGTCGTGGGACGATGCGCTGGACGAGATTGCCGGTGCGTTCGTCAAGGCCGAGCAGCAATACGGCTCCGAGGCCGTCTGGCCCTATTTCTATGCGGGTACGATGGGGCAGGTGCAGCGCGATTCGATCGACCGCCTGCGTCACGCCAAGAAATATTCCGGTTTCTTCGGCTCGATCTGCACAAACCTCGCCTGGACCGGCCTGGCGATGGCGACGGGTTCGCTGCGCGGTCCCGATCCGCGTGAGATGGCGAAATCCGATTGCGTCGTCATCTGGGGCACCAATGCGGTGGCGACTCAGGTCAACGTCATGACCCACGCAATCAAGGCCCGCAAGGACCGCGGCGCCAAGATCGTTGTCATAGACATCTACGACAACCCGACCGTCAAGCAGGCCGATATGGGGCTGGTGCTGAAGCCCGGCACCGACGCGGCGCTCGCCTGCGCCGTCATGCACATTGCTTTCCGTGATGGCTATGCCGACCGTGCCTACCTGGCACAATATGCCGATGATCCGGCAGGGCTTGAAAACCATCTCAAGACGCGCACCCCGCAATGGGCCTCTGCCATCACCGGGCTTACGGTGGAGGAGATCGAAGCGTTCGGCAAACTCGTTGGCACGACCCCAAGAACCTATTTCCGCCTCGGTTACGGCTTTACCCGCCAGCGCAACGGTGCGGTCGCCATCCACGCCGCAGCCTCGGTGCCGACAGTGCTCGGATCGTGGAAATACGAGGGCGGCGGCGCCTTCCACACCAACAATGATATTTTCAAGTTCGACAAGCGCGAACTGGTCGGTTCGGCCATGCTGGACCCGGATATCCGCATGCTCGACCAGTCGCAGATCGGCCGGGTGCTGACCGGTGACCCGGAGGCGCTGCGCCATCGCGGTCCTGTGACGGCGATGCTGATCCAGAACACCAATCCGGTCAATGTCGCACCGGAGCAGCGATTGGTGAAGCGCGGTTTCCTGCGCGACGACCTGTTCGTTGCCGTGCATGAGCAGTTCATGACTGATACGGCCAAGGTCGCCGATATCGTGCTGCCCGCCACCATGTTCCTCGAGCATGACGATCTCTATCGCGGCGGCGGTCATCAGCATATCCTGCTCGGCCCCAAGGTGGTCGAGCCGCCATCCACAGTACGGACCAATCTGTTCGTCATCGAGGAACTGGCCAAGCGTCTGGGTGTTGCGGACAGACCTGGCTTCGGGCTTACCGAGCGTCAGCATATCGACCATATCCTCGTCAACCACGGCACCGATTTCGAAGGGCTGAAGCGCGACAAGTGGCTGGATATCCAGCCGGATTTCGAGACAGCGCATTTCATCGGTGGTTTCGGCCATCCGGATAGAAAATTCCGTTTCAAGGCAGACTGGATCGGGACACCCGCGCCGAACCGGCCGCCCAAGGCGCTCGGCGTCTTCGGTCCGGCTGCGCAGTTGCCGGAATTTCCGGATCATGTCGATCTTATCGAGGTTGCGACCGCGACCCATCCGTTCCGCCTGGCGACGTCACCGGCCCGGTCCTTCCTCAATTCGACCTTTGCGGAAACGCCGTCCTCGCTGCAGAAGGAAGTCCGCCCGGAGGCGATGATCCATACCGATGACGCCGGGGCTCTCGGCATTGTTGACGGCGATATCGTGCGGATCGGCAACGAGCGCGGCGAAATCCGCTTGCATGCCAAGCTCGGCGGTGGTGCACGGCGTGGCGTCGTCATTGCCGAAGGGCTGTGGCCCAATGATGCGCATCTGGATGGCGAGGGCATCAACGTGCTGACCGGTGCCGATGCGGCAGCCCCTTATGGCGGTGCGGCCTTTCATGACAATCGCGTATGGATGCGCAAGGATTAGCAGGTAATGACGAAATTTAAGAATGCGAAGGTCGACGTCCTCAAGGACGAGACGCTATCGAAAAACTGGTACCACCTGCGCAATATCACCTTCAACTATACCGGCTCGAACGGCATCACCAAGACGCTGAAGCGCGAGGTCTATGATCGCGGCAACGGCGCCACCATCCTGCTCTATGATCCCAAACGTGACAGCGTCATCTTGGTGCGGCAGTTTCGTATTCCCACCTATCTCAACGGCCATTCCGGCTGGCTTTTGGAAACGCCGGCCGGGCTGCTCGACGGCGATCATCCGGCCGAGGCGATCAAGCGCGAGGTGATGGAAGAAACCGGCTATCTGGTGACGGATGTCCGCCCCGTCTTCCAGGCCTTCATGTCGCCCGGCGCCGTGACCGAAACTGTGCACTTCTTCGCGGCGATCATCGATGTGACGGTGCGCGCCGAAGACGGCGGCGGAGCGGCGCACGAGGATGAGGATATCGAGGTTCTGGAGGTCCCGCTTGCTGACGCCATGGCGATGATCGACAGCGGCGAAATCTGCGACGGCAAGACGATCATGCTGCTGCAGTGGGCGATGCTGAACAGGGGGAAATTGAAGTCGGCAGATTCAAGCAGTGCATGAGGGCCAGGATAAAGCCGCGCGCAGAGATAACTCAGCCCGCCGCTGATACCGCCTTATCACCATCCATCCGCACCTTGCCCTCGGCAACCAGCCGCAGGGCTTCCGGATAGGATCTGTGCTCTTCGACCAATACCCGGGCTGCAAGATCGTCGGCCGTATCGCCCGGCAATACCGGGACCTTGGCCTGCAGGATCACCGGACCTTCATCCATACCTTCGGTCACGAAATGCACGGTGCAGCCGGCTTCCGTCATCGCTGCGTCGATAGCTCGCTGATGCGTGTGCAGGCCGGGGAAAAGCGGCAGCAGGGACGGGTGGATGTTGATGATCCGGCCTTCGTAGGCGTTGATGAAGGTGGCGGTGAGCAGCCGCATGTAGCCGGCCAGGCAGATGATATCGGGCGAAAGGGTTTTCAGCGCCGATAGGATTGCTGCCTCGTGGGCGTCCTTGCTGTCATAGTCCTTGCGGACAAAGGAGAAGGTTGCAATGCCAAGAGCGGCGGCCTTGGCGAGCCCGCCCGCATCCGCCTTGTCAGAAATGATGGCGATGATTTCGGCGGGGTAGTCCGGCGCGGAGGCAGCCTTGACCAGCGCCAGCATGTTGGAGCCGCCGCCGGAAATGAACACCACGGCCCGCTTGCGGGCCGCTTTCACCGCGCCGTTCATAGAGTGAGCGTGCCCTTGTAGATCGTGCCGGCGGCGCCTTCGTCGCGGGCGACCATGCGGCCGAGCGCAAAGACGGTCTCGCCTTCGGCCTTCAGCACCGACGTGACCTGATCGGCATCTTCCGCGGCCACAACGACGATCATCCCGACTCCGCAGTTGAAGGTGCGTAGCATTTCATTGGCGGCGACCCCCCCGGTCTTGGCAAGCCAGGAGAAGACGGCGGGGGCCTGGATGGCGGAAAGGTCGATCTCGGCAGCGAGATGCTTCGGCAGCACCCGCGGAATGTTTTCCGGAAAACCGCCGCCGGTGATGTGGGCGAGTGCCTTCAGCTTGCCGGTCTCACGGATCGCCTTCAACAGCGGCTTCACGTAGATGCGCGTCGGCGTCATCAATACGTCGGCCAGCGTACCTTCGCCGAATGGGGCAGGCGCGTCCCAGGCAAGGCCCGAGAGCGAAACGATCTTGCGTACCAGCGAGTAGCCGTTGGAATGAACGCCGGAGGAGGCGAGGCCGAGAATGACATCACCTTCGGCGATATCACCGGCCGGCAGCAACTGGCCGCGCTCGGCAGCACCGACCGCAAAGCCGGCGAGATCGTAGTCGCCGCCGGCATACATGCCCGGCATTTCTGCGGTTTCGCCGCCGATCAGCGCGCAGCCTGCCTCGCGGCAACCGGCTGCGATACCGCCGACAATGGCAGCGCCCTGATCGGGATCAAGCTTGCCGGTGGCGAAGTAGTCGAGGAAGAACAGCGGCTCGGCGCCCTGGACGACCAGATCGTTGACGCACATGGCGACGAGGTCGATACCTACGGTGTCATGCTTGTTGGCGTCGATGGCGATCTTCAGCTTGGTGCCGACGCCGTCATTGGCGGCAACCAGGACTGGATCCTTGAAGCCCGCGGCCTTCAGGTCGAACAGACCGCCGAAGCCACCGATTTCGCCATCAGCGCCGGGGCGCCGGGTCGAGCGCACATGCGGCTTGATCTTTTCCACCAAAAGGTTTCCGGCATCGATATCCACACCTGCATCGCTGTAGGTCAGACCGTTCTTTCCAGGCTCGCTCATGGCTTGATCTCCGCCGGCTCGTCATATTTGGATTGCGATTGGCATGGTGGTGGCGCAAGTGCAAGCATATTGCCCGGTTTACTCCCGCTTTTTTGATGTTTCGCCTGCCATTGCCGGCCCTTTTGCGCCACAGGCTTGACCATCATCGGTAGCACATCCTATCTCAAACCAGAGAAGCGGCGCAGCGAGGCGCGAGCGGCAAGGCATCGGAACAGCGGTATGGTCAACAAATTGAGCGGCAGCGGGCTGCAGCGGCAGATCATTTTCTGGCTGCTTTTCCTTGCGGCCTTCATTGCGTTCCTGATGGTGTTCTCCACCATCCTGCTGCCGTTCATCGCCGGCATGGCGCTCGCTTATTTTCTCGATCCGGTCGCCGACCGGCTGGAGCGAATTGGCCTCAGCCGCCTGATGGCGACCGTCGTCATCCTGATCGGCTTCATCGTCGTCTTCGCCCTGTCGCTTGTCGTCATCATCCCGATCGTCTTCACCCAGGCTGCCGATTTCATCCAGAAGATGCCGGGTTACATTTCGATGCTGCAGACATTCCTGACCAGTCCCGATGCGGCCTGGCTGCCCGACTGGATTTCGGGGCAGATGGATACGATCAAGCAGAACTCCGCCAAGCTGCTCGAGCAAGGCGCCGGCTTCCTTGGCACGCTGTTCCAGCAATTGTGGAATTCCGGCGTGGCGTTGCTCGATATCATTTCGCTGTTCGTGATCACGCCGGTCGTCGCCTTTTATCTTTTGCTTGACTGGGATCGGATGGTGGAGCGGGTGGATAGCTGGATCCCGCGTGATCACGTCGCGACCGTGCGCCAGATATCGCGCGACATGAACGCGACGATTGCCGGGTTCGTCCGAGGCCAGGGCTCGCTTTGCATCATTCTCGGCCTGTTCTACGGTATCTCGCTGACCTTCGCCGGCCTGAATTTCGGCCTGCTGATCGGCCTGTTTGCCGGCATGATCAGTTTTATCCCCTATGTCGGTTCGATGGTCGGCCTGGTGCTGGCGCTCGGCGTCGCGCTCGTGCAGTTCTGGCCGGATTATCTGAATATCGTCATTGTCGCGGTGATCTTCTTCGCCGGGCAGTTCATGGAGGGCAACATCCTGCAACCGCGGCTGGTCGGCAAGAGCGTCGGCCTGCATCCGGTCTGGCTGATGTTCGCGCTTCTGGCCTTCGGTGCGCTGTTCGGTTTCGTCGGGCTGCTGGTCGCGGTTCCCTGCGCTGCCGCCATCGGCGTGCTTGTTCGCTTCGGTATCGGCCGCTATCTCGATAGCGTGCTGTATCACGGCCATCGCCATATCCTGACCATCGAGCAGGAACATAAAAGTCCCAAGCTTCCAGAGTAACGCGTATGGTCCGCAAGTTCGAACAGTTGCCGCTCGTTTTCGGGCACGAGCCCCAGACGGGCCGTGACGATCTCCTCGTGTCCGAACGGCTGAAGGCGGCCGTAGCGATCATCGACAGCTGGCCACGCTGGCCGTCACCCGTCGTCATTCTTGCCGGCCCGGTCGGCTCGGGGAAATCGCACCTTGCGGCGATCTGGCGCGAAAACAGCCAAGCGGTTTCCATCCATCCGACAGACGGCAGCAACGCGGCCGAGATAGCCGCGGCAGGCCCGGTTCTGTTCGAGGACGCCGACCGGCAGGGTTTTGATGACCGGGCGTTGTTCCACGTCATCAACAGCGTCCGCGAAAACGGCACCAGCCTGTTGATCACCAGCCGTCTCTGGCCGATGTCCTGGCCGGTCGAGCTTCCCGACCTGCGCTCGCGTCTGAAGGCGGCGACCGTCGTCGAGATCGGCGAACCGGATGATGAACTGCTGGCGCAGGTTCTGGTCAAGCTGCTGGCCGACCGCCAGCTTGCCGTCGATGACCGGCTGATCGGCTATATTGTCGCGCGCATGGAACGCTCGCTCGAATCCGCCCAGACGATCGTTGAGCGGCTGGATCATCTGGCGCTGGCGCGTGGCACTCGCATCAACAGGGCATTGGCGTTGGAAGTACTCGACACCCTTGGAAAGACACGCGAAATCGATTGACTGTCATAGTTAGGTCGTCAAACTGCGCTAGCTGCTTCGAGAAAAACAAAAGGCGGACCGGGGATAATGGACACTGTGACATCTGCAATGACGGCAAACGCGCCAGTGGCTGACGAAATCGACCTGATGAACAGCCCTGAGCGCTTCATCAACCGTGAATTTTCCTGGCTCCAGTTCAATCGCCGCGTGCTCGAGGAAACCCTCAATACCGCCCATCCGCTTCTGGAACGCGTGCGCTTTCTGTCGATCTCTGCCGCCAATCTCGACGAATTCTTCATGGTCCGCGTCGCCGGTCTCGAAGGCCAGGTCCGCCAAGGGGTCGTCGTGCGCAGCCCGGATGGCAAGACGCCGGCAGAACAGCTGGAAGACATCCTGAAGGAAATCGACAACCTGCAGATGGAGCAGCAGGCATCGCTCGCTGTGCTGCAGCAATATCTCGCCAAGGAAGACATTCTGATCGTCCGGCCGATCTCGCTGTCTACGCAGGACCGCGGCTGGCTTGCCAACGAGTTCGAACAGTCGATCTTTCCGGTCCTGACGCCGTTGTCGATCGATCCAGCCCATCCGTTCCCGTTCATCCCCAACCTTGGTTTCACCATGGGCCTGCAACTCGTCAGCACGCGGGGCCGCGAGCCGATGACGGCACTTCTGCGCCTGCCTGTGGCACTCGACCGGTTCATCCGGCTGCCCGATGCAAAATCGGTGATCCGCTACATCACGCTGGAGGATGCCGTCAGCCTGTTCATCGAGCGGTTGTTCCCCGGCTACGAGGTCAAGGGCTCCGGTACGTTCCGCATCATCCGCGACAGTGATATCGAGGTCGAGGAAGAGGCCGAGGATCTCGTGCGTTTCTATGAAACGGCCCTGAAGCGCCGCCGGCGCGGGTCGGTCATCCGCATCGAGATCGATTCCGAGATGCCGGTCGAGCTACGCCAGTTCGTCGTCGGCGAACTCGGCGTCCCGGAAAATCGCGTTGCCGTGCTGCCCGGCCTTCTGGCGCTCAATACACTCTCCGAGATTACAAAGGCGCCGCGCGAGGATTTGCGCTTCGAGCCGTACAATGCGCGATTTCCCGAACGCGTCCGCGAACATGCCGGAGACTGCCTCGCCGCCATTCGCGAAAAGGACATGGTCGTCCACCACCCCTACGAAAGCTTCGACGTGGTGGTCCAGTTTCTGCTCCAGGCTGCGCGCGATCCTGACGTTCTGGCGATAAAGCAGACACTGTACCGCACCTCGAATGACAGTCCGATCGTGCGTGCGCTGATCGACGCAGCCGAAGCCGGCAAGTCCGTAACCGCGCTGGTCGAACTGAAGGCCCGCTTCGACGAGGAGGCCAATATCCGCTGGGCGCGCGATCTGGAACGCGCCGGGGTGCAGGTCGTGTTCGGCTTTATCGAACTGAAGACCCATGCCAAGATGTCGATGGTGGTGCGCCGCGAGGAAGGCAAGCTTCGGACCTATTGCCATCTCGGCACCGGCAACTATCACCCGGTGACGGCGAAGATCTACACCGACCTGTCGTTCTTCACCTGCAATCCGAAGATTGCCCATGACATGGCCAATATCTTCAATTTCATCACCGGCTACGGCGAGCCTGAAGCGGGCATGAAGCTGGCGATTTCGCCGCACACGCTGCGCCCGCGCATTCTGCAGCATATCGGCGAGGAAATCGCCCATGCCGAAGCCGGCCGGCCGGCGTCGATCTGGATGAAGATGAATTCTCTGGTCGATCCGGAAATCATCGATGCGCTCTACAGGGCCAGCCGCGCCGGTGTCGAGATCGATCTGGTGGTGCGCGGCATCTGCTGCCTGCGGCCGCAGGTTCCCGGCCTGTCCGACAAGATTCGGGTCAAATCGATTGTCGGCCGCTTCCTAGAACATTCACGTATCTTCTGCTTCGGCAATGGTCATGGGCTTCCCTCCGAGCATGCGCTCGTCTATATCGGGTCGGCGGACATGATGCCGCGTAATCTGGACCGGCGGGTGGAGACCCTTGTGCCTCTCATCAACCGGACTGTGCATGAACAGGTCCTGTCGCAGATCATGCTGGCCAATCTCATCGATAACCAGCAGAGCTACGAGATCCTTCCCGACGGAACGTCGCGGCGCATGGAAGTCGCCAAGGATTCCGAGCCGTTCAATGCGCAGGTCTATTTCATGACCAATCCAAGCCTGTCCGGGCGGGGAGAGGCCTTGAAATCCAGCACGCCGAAGGTAATTGCCGGCTGGGATAGCGGCCGCAGAAGATAAAACTGGAATTGCATGGTAGAGTCTGAAGCCCAGGGGCGTTTGCCTGGTATTGCCCCGGTCTCCGTCGTGGACATCGGGTCGAACTCGATTCGTCTGGTGATCTATGAGGGGCTGAGCCGGTCTCCGGCCGTTCTGTTCAACGAAAAAGTCATGTGCGGTCTTGGCAAGGGCATCGATGCGACCGGCCGGATGGACGCTGAAAGCGTCGAGCGGGCACTGAAAGCGCTGCACCGGTTCCGGGCACTGTCGACGCAGGCACGCGCGTCCACAGTCTTCGTGCTGGCGACCGCGGCTGCGCGCGACGCCTCGAACGGTCCTGATTTCATCCGTCGGGCCGAAATCATCCTCGGCCAGAAAGTCCGCGTCCTGACCGGCGAGGAAGAAGCCTATTTCTCCGCGCTCGGCATCATCAGCGGCTATCACGATCCCGATGGCGTCGTCGGTGACTTCGGCGGTGGTTCACTGGAGCTTGTCGATGTCTTCGGGCCAAAGGTCGGCAAGGGCATCACACTGCCGCTTGGCGGTATCCGCCTGTCGGAACATGCCGAAGGATCGGTCGTCAAAGCTCGCGCCCATGTGCGCCGCTACCTGAAGGGTGCGCAGGTGCTGCAGAATGCCAGCGGCCGCACCTTCTACGCGGTCGGAGGCACCTGGCGGGCGATCGCCAAGCTGCACATGGAACTGCGCAACTATCCGCTGCACATGATGCAGGGCTACGAAATTTCCTTCCAGGAGGCGATGGCCTTCCTGCCGGAAGTGATCGAGCCCAAGGATCTGAAGGCGCCTGCTTACGCGCATATTTCCAAGAGCCGCCGCGGACTTCTGCCGTTTGGCGCCGTCGCGCTGCAGGAAGTCATCGCCCAGATGAGGCCATCAGTGATTTCGTTCTCGGCGCTCGGCGTTCGCGAAGGCTATCTCTATTCGCTTTTGTCCGACACCGTGCGGGCTCACGATCCGCTGCTGGCCGCTGCCCGCGAAATTGCCATCCTGCGCGCCCGCTCGCCCGAGCATGCCCGCGAACTTGCCGACTGGAGCGGTAAGATGGTGCGGCATTTCGGCGTCGATGAGACCGAGGAAGAGGGGCGTTACCGCCAGGCCGCCTGCCTGCTTGCCGATATCAGCTGGCGTGCCCATCCGGATTATCGCGGGCTGCAGGCGCTCAACATCATCGCCCACAGCACGTTCTACGGCATCACCCATGCGGGGCGTGCCTATATCGCCCTTGCCAACTATTACCGGTTCGAGGGCCTGAACGACGACGGCGCTACCGAACCGCTGGCCGCGATCGCCACACCGCGCCTGCTGGAACTGGCAAAGCTTCTCGGCGGCCTGCTGAGGGTCGTCTATCTGCTATCGGCCTCGATGCCCGGCGTCGTGCGCAACCTCGATATCAGGCCATCGTCGTCGCCAGACCTGGATCTCGAATTCACCGTGCCGTCGGCCTATTCGGAATTCGCTGGCGAACGCCTCGATGGCCGGTTGCAGCAGCTTGGCAAGTTGACTGGCAAGCGGATTGCGTTCCGTTTCATCTGACCGGCTCGGAAGGCCGGAAAAGCAGCCTGTTGCCAAAATATATCCAGATGCACAAAGGCCCCGCAATCGCTGTTGCGGGGCCTTTGCAATTTGGGCCGGCAGATATTACTTGGCGTTCAAGAGTTCGCCGACTTCGAGCAGGACGAACTCGTTGTCGTCGGCCTTGTCGAGCGAGCGGCCGGCCGAGAAGGGCAGGTTGTTGTCGTTGCCGACGATGATGTGGGTGTCATCGACGCGATCGACGTTTTCGATGGTGACGAACGGCATGTCGTAAAAGCCTTCGCCGCCGCCCTGACGCTTCTTGTTGTCGGGATCAGCAATCTTCAGGAGGTCGATATAGCCGATCTTGCGCACGGCCTTGCCGGCGTTTTCATCGGTCATCTCGATCTTGTAGATCCGCTTGACCTTGGAGCCGACGGCGAAGCAATCCGCTGCCGGTGCCTTCGGGTCGGCGCAGGCCTTGTCGACGGTGCCAGCTCCGTTGTCACGCTCGATCACCAGCGCGGTCGTGTCGTCCAGCATGTTGAAATCTCCGATGGCCTCGCCGCCTTCAGCCAGCGGATAGAGCCAGCTGCGGCCGGTCCAGGCCTTCGACGCGACATCGAGTTCGATGATGCGCAGCGCCGGGCGGCCTTCGGCCTGTTCGACGGTTTCGGCATCGGTCCAGAGCGGGCCTTCGAGCAGGCCGTAAAGTTTGGCTCCGTCCTTCGACATGGCCAGGCCTTCGTAGCCGCCGGAACGCTTGACGTTGAGTGCTGGTATCGGCTTCGCCGGATCGGCCTGGACGGCGAGCGTCGGGTTGTCGGGTGACATGACCGCCTTGCCGTCAACGGTGGTGGCAATCACGTCGGTGAGCTTGCCGTCGAGGTCGAATTTCAGGATATAAGGCCCGAATTCCTCGCCGACCCAGAAACCGTCAGCGACCGGCTGGATCGATTCGACGTCGAAATCGGCGCCGGTCAGGTAGCGCTTTTCAGCGCCTTCCATGACGATTGGGAAGGGAGCCTTCTTGTCGGGGTCGGAAAGGAACAGGGTCTTGACGGCTTCAACCTTGCCCGCATCCCAGTCGATCTTGATGTTGTGGAGCATCAGCATCGTGTCGGACGAATTCAGCTTCGAGCCGAAACCATTGTCGGACATGCTCCAGAAGGTACCGTCAGGCATGGTCTTGATGCCGGAAAAACCCTGCATCGGCTGGCCGTCGAAGGGAAGCGACAGGCCGGTGAGGCGAACGCCATCCTTACCGGGCACGGTGCCGAGCGCTTCTGTGCGCTTGCGGTCAGGCGTCGTAAACTTGCCCGATGTCTTCAGGTAATCGGCTGCATCGGCAGGGGCGGCGATGATCGTATTGGCCGGCAGGATGGCGTGGGCGGCAAGCTTGGCCGGGAAGAGGGTGTCTTCGGCAAGAGCAGCCGATGTCATCAGAAGGCTGAAAGCCACGGAAGCGAAGAGAGCGTTTTTCATCATATTCCCATTGAGCGGTTGGTCGAGGCGTACCGCTTAGCAGGGCATTGATGTCGGAGAATTGACGGATGGATGAAGCTTTGGTGACGATGACCGGGGCAGGGCTTACTCAGCAGGGACGGGCAGCTGGAAACTTTGCGCCATTTCGACTTTTTCCTGCCGTTTCAAGGCCATGACGCCGAGTGTCTGGCCACGGCCCTTGACGGCGTGAGGCCCCAAATCCTCGACCACGACCGTGTCCGGCAGTTTGATACGCTGTGCGAGGTCGCTCGAGATCAGCACCTGCCTGCCCAGCGATTTGCACAGCGACTCCAGCCGCGCCGTGGTGTTTACCGTATCGCCAAAAAACGTGATCTTGTGACGGTCGACGCCGATTTCCGCAGTGATGATGAAGCCGCCGTGCAGGGCGGCGCGCAGCCGCGGAACTTGGCCGAAATTCTTGCGCCAGGTGGCCGCATTGGCTTCGATCTCGTCGAGGATGTCGAAGACGCAGCGAATGCAGCGCGCAAATTTGACGCCTTTTTCAAGCGGCCACGTAACGATCGCAGCATCACCGACATAATCGTCGATCGCGCCCTTGTGGCGCCGGACCGGTTCGGCAAACGCGGCAAAAAGGGCCTTCAGATATTCCTGCGCCCGCAGGTCGCCATGCTTCTCGGCAAAGGATGTCGAATCAGCAAGGTCGATGAACAGGAAGACACGCTCCTCCTTCACCGGTCGACGGTAGCGGCTGATCAGCATGCTGGTGAACACATCACGCCCGAGCAGGTCGCGGACTCGCAGGATGAAGACGATCAGCGCGCAGACGGCCAGCGCATAGAGGAAGACGTGAAACGGCATGACAAGGACGTTTGTCAGTGATCTCGGCTCGATAAGTTTCAGTGCCCACAGCAACAGAGCTGCTGCCGCATAACCTGCGCTTATCAGTATATCATAGATCACCAACGCCGCGGCGATGTAGGCGAATGTCGGAAGCCGCTCGATCCGCCGGTACAGCGGGCGGAACAAGATCCGTCGCTCGAAGGCAATCATGGGCACGCCCATGAACACGGCGAAGACCGCGCCGATGATCATCGGCTCGCCCGGAAAGGCGATCAGGCCATAAATCACACCGCTCAAAGCCATGCCAAGCGTGATCAGCAACCAGTTCTCTGTCGGGGATATTTCTCTCATGAATCAGCTCCGCTCCGCCGGGCTTGCAGGCATTGTTCCATTTGAGCAGGTTGGGTCAAGCAATTTCGTGTAACGGTTTGTGGTGCTTCATGTCCGGCCGCACAGGCTCGCCCAGCGGCCGGGTGTCATCCCATGGGTCTTCTTGAAATGCCGGGTGAAATGCGCTTGATCGGCAAAGCCGGTGTCGAGCGCGATCTCGACGAGGCTTTTGCCGCGGCCGATCAATCCCCGCGCCCGCTCCAGCCTGCGCATCACCAGATATCGATGCGGGCTGGTGCCAAGCGCCGCGCGGAATTGCCGGGCAAGGGTGAAGCGGTCGAGGCCAGTGATGGCCTCGAGTTCATCGGAGCTCACCTGGCGATCGGAATGCGCCTGCAGAAAGTCGCAAGCCCTGCGGATGGCGATCTGGTCGGAGCGCTTCATCCGTGCCTTGCCGCCGCCATCCGAATGCCGCAGCAGCGCGTCGGCAATGCCGGTCAGCATCTCGTCCAGCTGCAGGCCGCCGATGGCACCATCCAGATCATACATCACTTCGGCCAAGTTGGCTGCAAAGGCGCGGTCGGCAATGACGGGTGAGGGCACAAAGGGTAGGCCGAGCGGCGTATCACTGAGCGCCCCGGTCAACATTTCCGGCGGCAAATACATCATCCGGTAGCGCAGCCCTTCGTCAGTTCCGGCGCCGCCATCATGCAGTTCGTCGGGGTGGAGCACGATGATGTTGCCGGGCTGGCTGTAGCGGACCATGCCGCGATAGCGGAAGGCCTGCACGCCCTGCAGCGTCAGGCCGAGCGCATAGGTGTCGTGGCGATGCGGTTCGAAGGCGTTGCCATGGAAATGCGCCTCGATCCGCTCTATGCCGCCGGAGACGGGAGCGACCTTTATGCTGTCGGACAGCGCCGATGTGCACGAACGTTCAAGATCGCCATTGCCGGCGCAGGTTAAGGAGACCCCGGACGTTTCAAGCGTCCTGTTCCCAAGAGTGGAGTTGGCATTCATGTTCGATACCAAATTTGCAATCGTGCTGCGCGAGGACCTGGCCGTCTGGCAAAAGCTGAACGTCACCGCGTTCCTGACCAGTGGCATCATTGCCGAAAAGCCCGGTATTATCGGTGAAGTTTACCGCGATGCCGATGGCAACGTCTATAACCCGCTGAGTATTCAGCCGGTCATCGTGCTTTCCGCCGACGAAAAGACCATGAGCACCATTCATCACCGGGCGCTGGAGCGCGAAGTGAAGACCTCGCTCTATGTCGAGGAAATGTTCTCGACCGGCCACGATGCGGCAAACCGCGAGATGTTCGCCCGGTTCGGTCCGAACGATGCCAGGGTGGTCGGCATTGCGCTACACGCCGACAAGAAGATCGCCGACAAGATCACCAAGGGGGCGAGGATGCACCCCTGATAGAATCGCTTAAAGCTCGACGGCTTCGATCTTGCGATCGACAAAGCGCAGGGCGACTTCGCCGTTGATCAGCTTCAGCGCGGTGTCGCCGAACAACTCGCGCCGCCAGCCCTTCAGCGCGCCGACGTCGGCCTTCGGACCTTCCGAGGCGATCCGCTCCAGATCGTCGCTGTTGGCGATGATCTTGGCGGCAACACCTTGCTTTTCGGCGATCAGCTTCAGCAGAACCTTGAGCATTTCACTCGCAGCCTGGGCGCCTTCCGGCGCCTGGTTCTGGCGCGGCAGTTTCGGCATCTCGGCCTTCGGCAGTTCCAGGGCGGCATTGACCGCCTCGAGGATGGCCGTACCGGCTGCAGACCGCTCCCAGCCCTTGGGGATGGTGCGCAGGCGCGACAGCGCGTCGACGTCCTTCGGCTGCTGCTGGGCGATCTCGTAGAGGCCGTCGTCCTTGAGGATGCGGCCGCGCGGAACGTTGCGGTTGCGCGCTTCGCGCTCGCGCCAGGCGGCGACCTTCTGCAGGACGGCGAGTTCGATCGGCTTTTTCAGCCGCATCTTCAGGCGCTGCCAGGCATCGTCCGGATGGATGTCGTAGGTTTCCTTGGCCTCGAGAATGGCCATTTCCTCCGTCAGCCACAGCGAGCGGCCTTCGCGCTCAAGCTCGGCCTTCAGGTGCAGGTAGACATCGCGCAGATGGGTGACGTCGGCCAGTGCATAATCGAGCTGCTTTTCCGTCAGCGGCCGGCGGCTCCAGTCGGTAAAGCGCGATGACTTGTCGATATGGACGTTCTTGATCCGGCTGACCAGCTGGTCGTAGGAAACGCTGTCCCCGAAGCCGCAGACCATCGCGGCAACCTGCGTGTCGAAGATCGGATGCGGGATCAGCTTGCCGAGATTGTAGATGATTTCGATGTCCTGGCGGGCGGCATGGAACACCTTGACGACATCCGTATTGGCCATCAATTCGAAGAATGGCGCGAGATCGATGTCTTTTGCCATGGGATCGACGATGACGGCAATGTCCGGTCCGGCCATCTGGATCAGGCACAGCTGCGGCCAGAAGGTAGTCTCACGGAGAAATTCCGTATCGATCGTCAGGTATTCCCCGCTGGCCAGCGTTTCGCAGGCGGCGGCAAGTTCGGCGGTTGTCTCGATCATCAAACTTCAATCACTGTGGCGGAAATGCGGCCGTTAAAAACTCACCCGATGTATCCCTTCGCGCCCGGTGCCACAACGAAAAAAGCTCAAACGACGCGGAAATATCCCGACATGCCGGTCTTCTGGTGCTCGATGATATGGCAATGGAGTAGCCAGTCGCCGGGATTATCGGCAACGAGACCGAGTTCGGCCTGCTCATCCGGGAGAAGCAGGATCGTGTCGGTGGGTGGCGGCAGGATCGTGCGCTTGTTGGAATTGAGAATGCGGAAGCTCAGTCCGTGCAGGTGGATCGGGTGTGCATGCGGGGTACGGTTGCGAACCTGCAGCACATAGCTTTTGCCGAGCTTCAGTTCGGAAACCGGTGCGCCCGGATCCGGTGTGTCGCCCTGCCACGGCACCTTGTTGATGGCCCAGAATGTATATCCAATGGTGCCGCAAATGCTGGGAACCGGTGCATGCTCGGCCGTTGCGGTGAAATCGAGCGGGATGCGGGTTGCCGTTGACAGATCGGCTTCGGCAATCGGATTGGCGGGCAACGGTTTTACGTCGCGAATATCGCGTTTCAGCGAAGCGCCGGTCGCACGCAGTGTGGCAATCGTGAAGGGGTTCGAGCCACGGAGATTGCCGAGCTTGACCTTAGTGCCTTCGTCGTCCGGCATGCGCACGACGAGTTCAACACGCTGGCCGGGACCGAAATCGAGGAGATCGAGCGGGTAGGGCGCATCGACCGGATTGCCGTCGAGCGCCATGACCAGGGCCGGTGCACCTTCTGCGGCAAGCGAATAGATGCGCGTTACGTCTGTGTCTGCGATCCGGATACGGACAAGGCCGCCGGCCGGCGCATCGTAGCTCGGCGCCTGCTCCCAGTTGGTGGTACGCACGGTGCCATAGGTGCCGCCGCGTGCGGCATCGCGCGGCTTGAAGGGGGCTATGAACGCACCACCGCTGCCGAGCCGCCAGTCGCGCAGGTTAAGCACGATCTCCGCATCGAACACCGGATCGGCCGGATCCTCGACGACGATGACGCCGGTCAGCCCGTGGCCCATCTGTGTCAGCGTGTTGCAATGCGGATGATACCAGAAGGTGCCGGCATCCGGCGGCGTGAAGGCGTAGTCGAAGCCATCGCCGGGATAGACGTAAGGCTGGGTCATCTCCGGCACGCCGTCCATGGCGTTGACGATGCGCAGGCCGTGCCAGTGAACTGTCGTCGGTTCGTCCAGGGCATTGACCAGACGGGCGGCGAAGGGCTGGCCCTTCTTCATGCGGATGACCGGCGGCATGCCGGTGGCCGGCGCCTCGCTTGTTCCGTATGTCATGATTTTCGGGGTGATGCCGTCGCTGGCAATCTGTGCCTCGGTGAATTGCGCTTTGAGCAGCAACGGTGCCGGGGCGGCAATGCCGTTGCGCGCCGCAAGTCCGCCGCCGACGGCGAATGAGGCAGCGGCTGCGGCCGAACCTTTCAGAAGTGTACGGCGGCTGATGATCGGCATGGGCGGGATTCCGGACGTTGAGATGCCCCGGTTTAAACTTGATGAAGGTATTCATCAATTGGCATTTGCGCGCATCTTGCCGCAGCCCGCAGGTTCTATTTCTTGTCCCCGGGCTTTGCCGCCAGCTTGTTGAAGAAAGAGGACGTGCGCAAGAGATTGCGAAACCGCATGGAGCGCTCACCGGTTGGCACGGCACGGCGCACCATCATACGCTGCAGGGTATAGAGCATGAAGGCGGCGAGGACGGCAGCTGTATAGATGAACAGTGATTGCGGCCCGAAAATATCCAGCATGAACGAGGCAAACAGCGGCCCGATAATGGCGCCGCACGACCAGAAGAACAGCATGCCAGCCGAGACCAGCGCATGCTGCCCTTCGGCGGCATGGTCGTTGGCATGCGCCGAACAGAGCGAATAGAGCGGCATGGCGAAGGCACCGAAGATGAAGATGCCGATGAAGTTCAGCCATTCGTCGCTGCCGGCATAAAAGGCTAGAAACAGCCCGGCCAGCAGTGAACCGAAGGTGGCAAACAGGATGATCAGCCGCCGGTCCAGCCGGTCGGAATAGAGACCGAGCGGATATTGCAGCACCACGCCGCCGATGATGCCGACGCTCATGAAGGTGGCGATCGCCGTGATCGACAGGCCGATGCCCTCGGCATAGATCGGCCCAAGCGAGCGGAAGGTGGAATTGGTCAGCCCAACAACGATGCAGCCGACCGTGGCAAGCGGCGAGATGTTCCACAGCGCCTTGATATCGAACTTGATCGCTTCCGGCGCGCCGGGGCTGGAGCGGTCGGCAAAGGAGATCGGCACCAGCGACAGGGTGAGCGCCATCGAGACGATGGCAAACAGCTGGAAGCCTTCGATGCCGACGGTCGGGATCAGATATTGCGCAGCCGTCACCGAGCCGAGATCCACCAGGCGGTAGATCGACAGCGTGCGGGCGCGGTTGGAATTGTTGACCCGGGCGTTCAACCAACTCTCGACGGTGGCGAAGAGACTGGCAAAACAGATGCCGGCAATCAGCCGCATCAGGAACCAGAACCACGGATCGATCAAAAGCACCATGGCAAGCGAGGCTGCTGACGCAATCGCCGCCATCGCCGAAAATGTCCGGATATGGCCGATCGAGCGCAGGATGCGCGTCACATAGACGCAGCCGATGGCAAAACCGATATTATAGCCGGTGCCGACAAGTCCGATCAGCGAGGTTGAAAACCCCTCCTGCAGGGCGCGCAGCGAAATATAAGTTCCCTGTAGCCCGTTGCCCCCGATCAGGATGCCGGCCGTGATGAGGAGAGGGATGAGGGGACGAAGCTGCGACATCGAAGAAAAATCCGGATTTCGGCGGCGACTCGGATGCGTTTTGAGCGCCGAATACGCTTGTAGCTGCCTCTCTGGGGCGAAGACAGCGTGGATTCACCGATTTTCCCCGCCCGGATTGGAATTTTGGGAAAACAGAACGAGGCGTTCACATCAGGCAGCGGTCAGCCGGTCACGTCCGGCACGCTTTGACTGGTAGAGGCCGTCGTCCGCGCGCTTGAGGAGATCGTCGCAGGTCTTGTCCGCGCGGGAAAATTCGCTGAGACCGCCGCTGATCGTAATCGGCAGGTTCAGCGTCCGTGTCAGTTCGGATGAAATGCGCTGGCGCAGACGATCGGCGACCAGATGGCCGTGGTCACGCCGCATCGACGGCATCAGGATGACAAAT
This sequence comes from Hyphomicrobiales bacterium, assembly GCA_900472175.1. Taxonomy (GTDB): domain Bacteria; phylum Pseudomonadota; class Alphaproteobacteria; order Rhizobiales; family Rhizobiaceae; genus Pararhizobium. The sequence continues at coordinate 717,918 of UCHD01000001.1, forward strand.
TCATCGCCGCCGATCCTTGCCGCAAAATCGCTCCCCCGCAGAACCTCCTTGCAGGCGTTGGCGATCAGCACGAGGACCTTGTCACCGGCCGGATGACCGTAGACGTCATTGATATGCTTGAAGTTGTCGACGTCGAACATCAAGGCGGCGGTGGGATGATGGTCCTGCCGGAACAGTTCGAAGCGGCTGTCGAGAACATCCATCAGTTTGCGCCGGTTGAAAAGTCCCGTCAGGGCATCGGTTTCGCTCTGCAGGCGCAATCGGGTCTGGATAGCATTCTTTTCGGTAATGTTGCTGGCAACCCAGACGACCGCATCCTCTCCGTCTACCGGGAAGTCGAGCGCCTGAACGCGCCCTTCAAACCAGATGGGGTGGCTTGGTCCGGTATCCTGCAAGCCTTTCACATCGCTGCCCGATAGGCTGTATTCGACGATGTGCAGAACTCTCGAATCGAGTGCGTGCTGGATTTCCCGGGTGAACCATTGCGCCTTGTCTTCGGTCAGAACGTCAAACACCGTCTGTCCGACAAGGGAACTGCCATCATGATAATACCGGTGGTCCGATCCACCGAACAGCGCCGCGTAGCGGCCGCTACGGGTCAGGATGAAGGCCGGGTCCGGCAGGGCGGACAGGATGAACGTGAGCTGCTCGCGGGAAAAAAGCGTGCCGTTTTCCTTCTGTGTAACCAAAGAGAGAAGGCTCGGTAAGGCACTCATGATTCCTGCTTTCAACGCTCGTCGTTCATTGCTTTGCCGGGCATCGTGTTTGCGATGCATTGTATCGCCTGAATGTGATGGTAGTCTGAAATTCCTTCGAAACACTCAACGTAGAGCAATTGCAGGCATGCTTGTTCCGGGCTGCTGGCACGCCGTTTCCGCAACCGGCCGGCCATTGCTTGCGATCGCGGGATTGGCCCGGCCTTGACAAATCGGCCCCACCATGCGCTTTTCCGCCCGATTTTGACGCTGCCGCAGCGCGCTTTGGCGTGGCCGCGCGGCCCTCGGTTCCAGGATATTATCATGCATCGTTACCGCAGCCACACTTGTGCCGCTCTCCGCAAATCCGATGTCGGCCAGACCGTCCGCATCTCCGGCTGGGTTCACCGTGTCCGCGACCATGGCGGCCTGCTGTTCATCGATCTTCGCGATCATTACGGCATGACGCAGATCGTCGTCGATCCCGACTCACCGGCCTTCAAGACAGCCGAGACCGTGCGCGGCGAATGGGTCATCCGCATCGACGGCACCGTCAAGGCGCGCTCCGACGAGACCGTCAACAAGCAGATGGCGACCGGCGAGATCGAACTGTATGCGCATGAGATCGAAGTGCTCTCTGCTTCCAAGGAACTGCCGCTGCCGGTGTTCGGAGAGCCGGACTATCCGGAAGACATCCGCCTCAAGTACCGCTTCCTCGATCTTCGCCGCGAAACGCTGCACAAGAACATCGTCAAGCGCTCGCAGATCATTTCCGACATGCGCCTGCGCATGAACTCGGCTGGCTTTGCCGAATATTCGACACCGATTCTCACGGCCTCGTCGCCGGAAGGTGCGCGCGACTTCCTGGTCCCGAGCCGCATCCATCCGGGCACGTTCTTCGCGCTGCCGCAGGCACCGCAGCAGTACAAGCAGCTCTTGATGGTGGCCGGTTTCGACCGTTACTTCCAGATCGCCCCGTGCTTCCGTGACGAAGACCCGCGCGCCGACCGCCTGCCGGGCGAATTCTACCAGCTCGACCTGGAAATGAGCTTCGTTACCCAGGAAGACGTCTGGGACACCATGGCGCCGATCATGACCGGCGTGTTCGAGCAGTTTGCCGAGGGCAAGCCCGTCACCAAGGAATGGCCGCGTATTCCGTATGATCAGGCGATCCGCAAGTACGGCTCCGACAAGCCGGACCTGCGCAACCCGATCGAGATGCAGGCCGTCACGGAGCATTTTGCCGGATCCGGCTTCAAGGTATTCGCCGGCATGATCGAGCGCGATCCGAAGGTCGAGGTCTGGGCAATCCCGGCCAAGACCGGTGGTTCGCGCGCGTTCTGCGACCGCATGAACGCCTGGGCGCAGTCGACCGGCCAGCCGGGCCTCGGCTACATCTTCTGGCGCAAGGAAGAAGACGGTACGACTGCGGGTTCCGGTCCGCTTGCCAAGAACATCGGCGAGGAGCGCACCGAGGCGCTGCGCACGCAGCTCGGCCTCGAAGCGGGCGATGCCTGCTTCTTCGTCGCCGGCGATCCGGCAAAATTCTACAAGTTCGCAGGCGAAGCCCGCACAAAGGCTGGCGAAGACCTGAACCTTGTCGACCGCGACCGGTTCGAACTGTGCTGGATCATCGACTTCCCGTTCTACGAATGGAGCGAGGAAGACAAGAAGGTCGACTTTGCCCACAACCCGTTCTCGATGCCGCAGGGTGGTCTCGAAGCCCTGCAGACGCAGGACCCGCTGACGATCAAGGCCTATCAGTATGACGCAGTCTGCAACGGCTTCGAAATCGCCTCGGGTTCGATCCGTAACCAGTCGCCGGAACTGATGGTCAAGGCATTCGAGCTGGTGGGCTTGAGCCAGACGGACGTTGAAGAGCGTTTTGGCGGCATGTACCGCGCCTTCCAGTACGGTGCGCCTCCGCATGGCGGTTGCGCCTTCGGCATCGACCGCGTCGTCATGCTGCTGCTGGGCGCCAAGAACCTGCGTGAGATCACGCTGTTCCCGATGAACCAGCAGGCACAGGACCTGCTGATGAACGCACCGGCCCCGGCTATGCCCAAGCAGCTTGCGGAATTGTCGCTGCGCGTCATCCCGCCGCTCAAGAAGGACTGAGCGAAAGCGTCTGTCATTGTCAAACCCCGGCGGAGACGCCGGGGTTTTTTGTTGCGCTTGTTACCAGGCGTCGGGTTGGCGAACCATGTGAACGACATTGGCGGGGTTCATGATCCAGCCGCCCTGGAATTCCTCGCCGAGGTCCTCGATCTGGTCGCAGCGAATGGCGCCGCCGTCCTCAAGCCGGGCCAGCGCACCGCGATGGTCTTGCGCAAACAGTTCAAGCCAAACCTCCGCCTGGGTGAAATTCGGCGCTTCATCGATCCACAACCGGTTCGGCCCGAGAAGAAAACCGACTGCCGGCGCTTTTTCCTCGAAAGGTTCCAGCCCGACGACATCGCGATAAAAGGCGATGACCGTATCGTATTGGTGCGAGGGAACTTTCATGGCGATGTTCAAGCCACCTTGGATTTTGACTGACATGGAGAGGCACCTTTCCTGGACATTGGGTTTGTTGCAATGCGGCGTGGTCATTTGCCCGGAAGGCATGTTCTCCCGGCCGATCCTGCCGCCAAAGAAATTATGTTATAAAAATATAACATGTCAAGCGGCCAGGGCAGAACCGTAATTTTCTGGGCGTTGGCCGACGGCATGCGCCGGCGTTTGCTGGACGCCGTGAAGGGGGCGTGCAGATACGCGGCCCGCTTTGCGGGGCGGGGAGGGTGATGCGGCATCGCAAGATGCTGGAAAACGCTGATCTGGTGATTGCCTTCGCGAGGCACGCAAATATGCGGCCTCCCTGAATGCGCTTTCCTCTTGCCGGTCTCTTGTTGCGGAAGCAGAGGTCAGGGAGAGAGCATGCGTAAGATGGGCTTGGTCACATCCGTGGCCTTGCTCTCGCTTATCCATATTCTGGCGTAGCGCAATTCATACAAAAGAGCCCCGGCCATCCCTTGAGATGGCCGGGGCTCTTTGTTGTGATCAACGATGATGTCAATCGTTCGCGGTGACCTTGACGCCCAGCACGCTCGGGACCGTGTTCGGAGCGCCCATGGCGGCACCGATGATCATCGGGAAGGGAACCGGGCTGGCCGGCTCGGCTGAGATCGTCAGGCTCTTGGGGGCATCCAGGTAGCTGTTGACCGCGGTCGAAACCTGGTTCTGCAGCTCCGGAACATCAAGCTGCGCCATCATCAAAGGCACCATCCCCTTCAGCGACTGGGCTAGCTGGTCGCCGGATATGCCCTGCTGCGAACCGACATAGTCGAGCACGCGCTTGGTGATCGTTGCATCGTCGAAACGGATCGAGGCGCTGTTGAAGGTTAGCTGCTGGATGAGGCCCATCATCGAGAGGCCCATGGCCTGCACACCCTCTTCCTTGTTCGGGTTTGCGTCAGAAGCCTTCATGGCTTCCTGCATCGACTTCATGAAGTCCAGCGTATAGCCGGAAATGTCGAGTGCGAGCGCCAGGCGGCCGACATTGGCGAAGTCGAAGGCGTATTCTTCCAGCGAGACGTTGCCGCTAGCAACTTCCCAGCTGCCTTTTATGGTCATTTCGCCGGCAAGGGCCTTCAAACCGAGCTTTTCGATCGCGTCCTTGGCCTTGGCATCTTCGACATCGGAAAGATCCGCCTTGATGCCGGACATCGTGGCGTCGAAATCGAAACCGGCATCGCTTTCCTGCTTCGTCAGGTTGGCTTCCGATTCTTCCATCGAAAACACCTGCTTGCCCTTCGACGTGACCGTCACGGGGCCGGTGCCTGCAGTTTCGTAAAGAACCATGTCGTTGATCGTGCCGCCGTTGGGATTGCCGGGGATCGACAGGCCGCCAAGGGTGATGTCCTTCGCAGTCACCTGAGATTCGGCTTCCTTGATGTCGACGTCCGGCAGCGTGACGGTCTCGACGTAATAGCCGCCCCCATCGGTCTCCTCGACGCCTTCCAGCGTCACTTCGCCGATCTTGAAGCCGGAGTCGGGTGCAGTCGTCGCTTTGAAGCTGACACCGGAGAGCGTCACGGTGGTGCCGTCGACAGCGACTTTTTCATAGCTGACGTTTGCGCCGTTCAGCGCATAGGCAGCGTTCAACTTGGTGACGAGATCCGCGCCGTCGAGCGCGAAGGCCGGACCGGAAAGGCCGATGAAAGCGGCGCTCGTCAGCATCAGACGGAGATTGCGGGTAGGCATCATAGGGTGGTTCCTCGTTGTAAAGGTCTAAACTGTAAGGGTCTAATTTCGAAGGCATTTCTAATACGGATTAAGGCCGAAATATATTCGAATTGCTTCGATGGGCGATGTTTTGCGTGGGAAGCCTTAATTCGTATGAAAAGTGTGTCAGCCGCCGTTCTCCAGCTCTTAGAAAGTTCCGTCGGCGAAATCGAACGGCTTTTCGGATGCTGGTAAACGATTCTCTTTCGCGCAACCATGAGGAGTGGATGGCGCAGGATGTTTTGCCGGTCATCTTTTGGATGGCGAATAACGTCCCAGCCTGGGTTCTCCACAGCGCAATCCCCTGCAATCCTTGCCGTTCAGGGTTTGTTGCGGTAGCAAGAAATCATGGGACAGAGCCTTTTGCCGCCGTCGGGCGGAGACGATCATATTCAGCCGGTTGACCTCAAGGCAGCGCTGGAAGAGCGCTATCTTGCCTATGCGCTATCGACCATCATGCACCGGGCGTTGCCGGACGTGCGCGACGGCCTGAAGCCGGTGCATCGCCGCATCGTTCATGCGATGAGCGAAATGGGGCTGCGCTCCAACTCGTCATTCAAGAAATGCGCCCGTATCGTCGGTGACGTCATCGGTAAATTCCACCCGCATGGCGACCAGTCGGTCTACGATGCGCTGGTGCGTCTGGCGCAGGATTTTTCGCAGCGCTACCCGATCGTCGATGGCCAGGGCAACTTCGGCAATATCGACGGCGACAGTGCGGCTGCCTATCGATACACCGAAGCCCGCATGACCGATGTGGCGAGCCTTCTGCTCGAAGGCATCGACCAGGACGCGGTGGATTTCCGGCCGACCTATAACGAGGAAGATCAGGAGCCGGTCGTCATGCCCGGCGCCTTCCCCAATCTTTTGGCCAACGGCGCTTCCGGTATCGCCGTCGGAATGGCAACCTCGATCCCGCCGCACAATGCCCACGAACTCTGTGACGCCGCCCTTCACCTGATCAAGAACCCGGCTGCGACGATCGAGGAGCTGATGCTCGATCCGAACAATCCGGAGCGCGGCGGCATCGAAGGCCCGGATCTTCCGACCGGCGGCATCATCATCGACAGCCGCGAAAGCATCATCGAAGCCTACAAGACCGGCCGCGGTGGTTTTCGCGTTCGTGCCAAGTGGGAGGTCGAGGATACCGGCCGTGGCGGCTATCAGATCGTTGTCACCGAAATTCCTTTCCAGGTGCAGAAGTCGCGGCTGATCGAAAAGATCGCCGAACTGCTGCTTGCCCGAAAACTGCCGCTGCTCGAAGACGTGCGCGACGAATCGGCCGAGGACGTGCGCCTCGTTCTGGTGCCGAAGAGCCGCTCGGTCGATCCGACGATCCTGATGGAATCGCTGTTCAAGCTGTCGGAACTGGAAAACCGCATTCCGCTCAACATGAACGTGCTCTCCATGGGCCGCGTTCCGAAGGTCATGGCGCTGAACGAGGTTCTGCTCGAATGGCTGGATCATCGCCGTGAAGTTTTGCAGCGCCGCTCGCGCTTCCGGCTGGCCGCCATCGATCGCCGCCTGGAAATCCTTGGCGGTTATCTGGTTGCCTATCTCAATCTCGACGAGGTGATCCGTATCATCCGCGAGGAGGATGAGCCGAAGCCCGCCCTGATGGAGCGCTTCACGCTCACCGACCTGCAGGCCGAATCGATCCTCAACATGCGCCTGCGCTCGTTGCGCAAGCTGGAAGAGTTCGAAATCCGCACCGAATTCGATTCTCTGTCGAAGGAAAAGGCCGAGATCGAGGCGCTGCTGGCGTCGGACGAGAAGCAGTGGCAGACCGTTGCCTGGGAAATCGGCGAGGTGAAGAAGAAGTTCGCCAAGGCCACCGAAATCGGCCGCCGCCGCACGCTGTTCTCGAATGCGCCAGAAGCCGATCTGGAAGCCATCCAGCAGGCGATGATCGAGAAGGAACCGATCACCGTCGTCATCTCTGAAAAGGGCTGGATCCGCGCGCTGAAGGGGCACATTTCCGATGTCTCGACGCTACAGTTCAAGGAGGGCGACGGGCTGAAGCTGTCGTTTCCGGCCTCGACCACCGACCGCATCCTCGTCGTTACCACCGGCGGCAAGGCCTATACGCTGGGCGGCGACAAGCTGCCGGGCGGGCGCGGCCATGGCGAGCCGCTGCGCATTATCGTCGACATGGAAAACGATCAGGACGTGCTGACCGCCTTCGTCCACGATCCGGCGCGAAAGCTGCTGATCGCGTCTGCGGCTGGCAACGGTTTCGTGGTGCTGGAAGGCGATATGGCCGCCAACACCCGCAAGGGCAAGCAGATCATGAACGTTGCCATGCCGGACGAGGCCAAGCTGGTCATTCCGGTCAAGGGCGATCATGTCGCCATCGTCGGCGAAAACCGCAAGATGCTGGCCTTCCCGCTGGTGCAGATCCCGGAAATGGGCCGCGGCAAGGGCGTGCGCCTGCAGCGCTACAAGGATGGCGGCGTTTCCGATATCCGATGCTTTGCCATTGCCGACGGCCTGACATGGGCCGACAGCGCCGGTCGCAGCTTTACCAAGAGCAAGGACGAACTGGCCGAATGGCTGGGCGACCGTGCCACCGCTGGCAGGGTCGTGCCGAAGGGCTTCCCGAGGAGTGGTAAGTTTACGGGGTGATGGCTTCCGGAGGCGGCAAGTTTGCTTAAAGCAATCCTGTATTTGTCTCCAATTGACTTCCGATGTCAGTCCCGGCTGCCGGAAGAATAATTACGCCGTCGGTGATTGAAGAGAAAGTTTATCGCCTGCTTTCCAATCAAACTTCGCCAGCATTCTCTTAGGGAGGATAACCCCCTCTTCAGCGCCAATCTTTCGTATTTTGACCTTCATGCCGAGGCTCAAATGTCCGTCGGCAATTATTGCACTACCATAAGTTAAGGGAAATCTTGACTTTCACCCGGTAAACGGAAACTCGTTCGACGCATCCACGGCCGATTTCTTCCGCATTTGCCAGACCGAATGCCCGACCAAGGCCAGAATCAGCACTGCGCCGCCGATCAGGGTCTGCGACGTCGGGACTTCCATGAAGACGATCCAGATCCACAGCGGCGCGAGGATGGTTTCGAGCAGGTAGAACATGCCCACTTCCGGCGCGGACAGATAGCGCGGGCCGGTGGCGAGGCAGAAGAAGGCGAGCGGGATCATGATCAGGCCGTCGAACATGATCCAACCCGGATGGGCAATGGCAAGGCCTTCCGCTGGCGACAGAAGATAACCGATGATGGCGGGGAAGATTGCGGTTGCCAGTGGCACCAGCCCCATGTCCTTGCCGCTGGCGCGGCTGACGGTGATAGCGGAGGCGAGCATCAGGGCGGAACAGACCGCCATGGCGTCGCCGAAGAAATTGCCGCTCTTCAACCCGTCCTGAACGATCAGCCCGACGCCACAGACCATCACGGCCATGGTCACCAGCGTTGCATTGGACGGACGTTCTTTCAGGAAGACCCAGGAGAGGATGGCGGCAAACATCGAGGTGAAGGCGACGATGAAGACGACATTGGCCGTTGCGGTGTTGAAGACGGACAGAAGGAAGGTAAAGGAGCCGAGGCCGTAGAACAGACCGGCGAGCAGCCCTGCCTTGCCTGGCACCAGGGCGATCTTGCGGCCGAGGAACTTATTGAGAACCACCCACGCGACCAGCGCGACGGCGAAGGTGCACAGGCTGCGGACTGCCAGCAGCGACCAGACCTCGCCATCGGCGGAGCGGATCAGAGGGATGTCGAAAGAAAGGGCAAGGCCGCCAAGGCCGGTGATGAGAAGACCGCGGCGGTGGTGGGCGGCATCGATGGGTTCACTCAAGATTTCGTCCTGTCAGGTGGAGGCACTTTATCCTGTATAGCGCTCCCAACCCTGGGCCATAAGGTGCTCCTGCGGCAGAAACTTTGTTTTATAGTCCATTTTGCGCGATCCCTTGACCCAATAGCCAAGATAGACGTGCGGCAGGCCCCGTTCCTTCACTTTGCGGATGTGATCGAGGATCATGAAGGTGCCGAGCGAACGGTCGGCGAGATCAGGGTCGAAATAGGAATAGACCATCGACAGGCCGTCACCCATCTTGTCGGTCAGTGCCGCCGAAATCAGCGGTCCCTTCGCCTTGCCGATCGTGTCGCCTTCGACCTTGAGCCGGTATTCGATGATCTTGGTGTTGACGTGGGTATCCTCGACCATCATCGCGTAATCCAGCACCGACATGTCGGACATGCCGCCCTTCTGGTGGCGGTGGTCGAGATAGCGGCGAAACAGGCTGTATTGTTCGCTGGAGGGCTCTGCCGGATATTCCGTCGAGACCACGTCGCTGTTCAAGGCCAAGATACGCCGCATCGAGCGGGTCGGCGAAAATTCACCGGCGACGATGCGGACGGAAACACAGGCTCGGCAGCTTTCGCAGGCCGGCCGGTAGGCGATATTCTGTGATCGGCGGAAACCGCCCTGGGTGAGCAGATCGTTGAGTTCCGGCGCCCGTTCGCCGACCATATGGGTAAATACCTTCCGTTCCATCTCCTGCGGCAAATACGGGCAGGTTGCCGGCGCGGTCAGGTAGAACTGTGGAGACGGTGCAGTTTGCGTGTTCATATGGCGCGGGGGTCGCTCTTCTTGGCCGCTTGAATAACATTAGCATGGCGCAAGATTAGAAAAGGTCAATCGCGACTTTTTGAACTGTCGCGTTACGAGGCAATAAAGCGTGATTTAGATGGCGTGGGAAAGGGCTGGTTTAGCAGCAGCCCTTCCTGTGGAGGGATCAAAAGGTATCGCGCCGGATGGTAACGGTGCCGATGAGCAGATCGTGCAACAGGCGGCCGCGATCGGTGAACAGGCCGACAAGCAGAACCAGAGGGGTCAGAATTGCGTTGGCAATCCAGAAGATCACCAGATGGACGATCGCAGTGAGAAAATCCATCGGCCGGCCGTCGGTGCGGGCAATCGCCAGGCCCATCATGTTCATGCCGGGCGAAGCCTGTTTCGGGCCACCCACGGTCATGCCGAAATAGAGCATCGCAAGGCCGGCAAACAGCACCGGATAAAGCAGGAAACCCAGGCCGAACGTCAGGATGCCGAGAAAGAACACGACAACGGCGGCCGGAATCCAGAGAAGCCCGACAATCGCATAATCGATGATGAACGCCATGACGCGGCGGCTGAGCACGCCCTGATAGGCCCGCCAGTCGCTGGTAGGGATTCTGAGGTTTTCGTCCTGCACACTCATGTCTTCATCTCCGTTCTCCCTCTGATATGGGAAGTGGCGGCCAAAATGCAAATCCTCGCAGCCTATGCTCCCATGGATTTCAAATTGGCAGCCTGGAAAAGCCCGCGGTTGCGGCGGGTTTCGCGGATTCTTCAGTTTGCATTCATCCGAATATGCTAACGCTGAGACAGCCCTGCGTATCTGGGACGCTCACCTTCCTAAAACACACTGGTTTACGGCTGTTTTGTTGATAAGCAGCGGCATATCAGACAGTTCACCGGTTTTTCGCCATGTCCCTCAGCTCAGATGCAGATACCAACGCGGGCCGGCTGGGCGGCCTGAGGGGGCGTCTCTGGTACATGGCCGTGCTTGCCATCGCCTGCACGCTGCTGCTCGCGACCTCGACGCTGTCGACGTCGGTCGAAGCCTTCCATAAAGCCCGGTCGGGCGCGGAAGACATGCGGCAGTTTACCGCCATTTTCAATGCTGCGAACCTCATTTCGGCCGAGCGCGGTCCTGCCAACAATCTGATGACGGCATCCGAACAGAAGCGCTTCGAAGCGGTACGGGCATGGCGCGGCTTCATGCGGGATACGGATGCAGCACTGGACGATCTCGAGCGGCGCGGTATTCCCGGCGACATGATCAGCCGGGTCCGCGTTCAACTCGATACCGGCCGTGCACTGATCGCCGCGCTTGCACACACGCCGCGCGCTGCGCGCAGTTACCAGGAAATTCGCACAGCAATCGAAGCGATGTTTGTCGCCCGCGATTATTACAAGCCGATCATCGCGTGGCAAAGTGGCGAAATCCTGAAACAGGATCAGGAACTTAGCGCCATCATCGTGCAGGGGATCGCGCTCAGCGACATGCGCGAGTATGCCGGGCGGCTCGGTTCCTACCTGATTGCACCGATGGCGGCGGGCATTGCAATGCCGCCACAGGATACGGCGGCCAGCAACGCTGCACGCGGCAGGCTGCTCGAGATATGGGAGTTGCTCGCCCCCAATGCACTCGCATTGCCCGAAACGGTGGCGATACGGACGATGCGGGCGCAAGCTGAAGGCACCTTCATGCGGCAAGGGCTTTCGTTGATCGACGAGCAGATGGGACTTGGCGGCAAGACCGGCCAGTCTACGCTCGATGCGGTGAGTTTCACCAACCGTTACGTCGCGATGATGCAGCCGCTTGGTGAAATGCGAAACATCTATTTCAAGGAAATTGCGCTTCAGCTCGAGGCCCGGGAGCATGACGCGTTGTCGGCTCTCTACCGCAACGGGCTGACCACAGCCGTGCTTCTGCTGCTTGTGGTGGGCCTCGTCGCCTCGGTTCAGGTTTATATTCTGCGTCCGCTGTTGAAGGGCGCGCAGGCGGTCATCGCACTCGCCGACGAGCGTCCTGCGGTGCTGGCTTCGGGGCCTGGAGAGGTGAGGGAAATTCAGCGGCTTTATAGCGCTATCGGCATTCTTTCAGAACGCCTCGACGAGCGGGCGGTGTTGACCCGCAAGCTCGAGGCGCTGGCAACGACAGACGGTCTGACCGGTCTTCTCAACCGCCGTGCCCTCGAGGCCTATGGTGAGAAAAAGGTGGCGGGCGCTGTTCGTTTCCTGGTTCTGCTGGATGTCGATCACTTCAAGTCGATCAACGATCGCTATGGCCATCCGTTTGGGGATACCGTTCTGCGGGCGATTGCCGATCTGATGCGGGGTTCTGCCGGTATGTCAGCCCATCTTGCCCGTTTCGGCGGCGAGGAATTTGCAATGCTGTTCGAAACGGGTTCGTTGGCCGAAGCCACCAACACTGCGCGGCACCTGAAGAGCGCTATCGCCAACCATGCGCTGACCGCGCCGGACGGAGAGCGGCTGACGGTGACGGCGAGTTTTGGCGTCGCAGGTGGGCCGCATCTGCCGTGGAACGCTATGCTTGCCCATGCGGATGCGGCGCTCTACCGGGCCAAGTCGGCCGGCCGCAACCGGGTCAGGGTTTTTCACGCGCCTGTTTAGGCGCGCGATATTCGTGATCTGTCTGACCGGGCGTTAGCGCTTTGACAGGATGCGCGCCACATCGACGGCGAAATAGCTGAGAATACCGTCGCAACCGGCGCGCTTGAAGGCAAGCAGGGTTTCGAGCATGACCCGTTCGCCGTCGATCCAGCCATTGGCGGCGGCTGCTTTGATCTGCGAATATTCGCCGGATACCTGATAGGCAAAGACCGGTAGGCCAAAACTTTCCTTCACCCGCCAGCAGATATCCAGATAGGGCAGGCCGGGCTTGACCATCAGCATGTCGGCGCCTTCCTCGACGTCGAGGGCGGCATCCCGCATCGCCTCGGTGCCGTTGGCCGGGTCGATATAGTAGGTCTTCTTGTCGCCCTTCAGCAGGCCGCTGGTGCCGATCGCTTCGCGGTAGGGGCCGTAGAAGGCCGAGGCGAACTTTGTGGCATAGGCCATGATGCCGACATTCTGGTGGCCGGCCGCATCCAGCGCCCGGCGGATGGCGCCGACGCGGCCATCCATCATATCGGAGGGCGCAATGATATCGGCGCCGGCATCGGCCTGCAGGATGGCGGCTTTGGCGATCTGCGCCACCGTCTCGTCGTTGACGATCTCGCCATCGCGCAGGATGCCGTCGTGACCGTGGCTGGTGAAGGGATCGAGCGCCACGTCGGTGATGACGCCGATATTCGGCACGGCCTTCTTGATCGCCCGCGTCGTCTCGTTGATCAGGTTGTTGGCGGCAAGGCTGTTGGAGCCGGTGTCGTCGCGCAAAGAAATGTCGACATTCGGGAAGGTCGCAAGTGCTGGGATGCCGAGATCGGCGGCGAGCTTTGCCGCTTCCACGGCCTTGTCGACACTCATCCGGTTGACGCCCGGCATGGCGTCGATCGGCTCGACGATGTTTGTGCCGGGGACAACGAAGATCGGCCAGATCAGATCATCCACCGTCAGTCGGTTTTCCTGCACCATCCGGCGGCTCCAGTCGGCCTTGCGGTTGCGGCGCATGCGGCGGTGGCCGGTAATGATGTCAACGGTATCGGTCTTGTCGGTCATGGCGATCGTCTCTCGTCGGCTGCGTCGGTCGCGGTTTATCATGGGCGATGATCAAAGGAAAATGATTGAGGTGCGGCGTTTCATCGTCCCTGGCAATGGGACTTCGCGGGGGTAGGGAGTGTCGCTCTCTCTTTGCCTGAACCATCGGACTTGGTTTGCCTGGATCCCATTGATCGGAAATCCCGGGGCGTTCCCACGCCTCCGTGTAGTGAAACCGCAGTTATGATGGAACCATTTTCAGCCCCATCCGGTTGTTGTGTCGTCTCAAGGAGGCCTGATGCAAGTCACCGGCGAGCGGTGACCGGCCCCCGGAACAAAGGAGAAGACCATGAAGATTGCTGTCAAACTTGCCCTTGCGGCAGCCATTTCCGCGACCTCGCTCAGCGGCTACGCTTATGCGCAGACCACAAGCTCGACCACGCCGATGATGGCGGACGACATGATCACGATCGTCAATGTCGGCGAGGAAGGCAATGCCAATACGGATACGTCGTCGATCCCGGCGACCTATCGCAACCGGTCACCGGAATCGATCACCAAGGCGCAGACCGAAATTCAGAGCGACCCCGCCCTGATGGCAACGCTCGAAGCCAAAAATGTTCAGCTCGAAAATGTCATCGGCATCCAGACGGCGGCGAATGGCGGCAAGATCGTCTACACCAAGTAATCGCCAGCATTAAAAAAATGGCCTCTTCGAAAAAGGAGAGGCCAAATATTCAAATTCTGGATTACCGGCCTACTGCCACACGACCGGCACACGGACAATCTCCGGCATCCCTCCCGTCCGCAATTAACTTTAGTAATTCCGAAATCTTTTTTCCGGCGCAAGACTGGCAAATTTCAACGTTCGAATTTGTTGAAACCTGCAGATTGCGGCCGAACGGCTTACAACAGGCTTTAGACAGGGAGGCCGGGTTGTTTCGGCTGTGGTCATCTGTTAGCGCTGCAGAAGAGGCTTTTACTAAAGGTTGCAATTCCCATATCCTTGACGAGGCAACCCGGCGAGCCTGGCTGTGAGGAGTGGGGACGATGAGCGACACACTGAGCGAGACGCAACGCAAGCTGACAACGATCTTCTGCGCTGATGTGCAGGACTATACCCGCCTGATGGGAGAGGACGAGGAAGGCACGCTGGCGCTGCTAAAGCATTACCGCGACGCGATGGCCCGCCTGATCGATGCACATGGCGGCCGGATGATCAACACCTGGGGTGATGGGGTTATCGCCGAGTTTCCAAGCGTCGTTGAATGCGTGCGGGCTGCAATGGACGTTCAAAACGAACTGGCCGGCGAAAACGCCGCACGTCCAGCCGACAGGCGCATGTTGTTTCGCATCGGTATCAATCTCGGCGATGTGATTGTCGATGGCGACGATATTTATGGCGATGGCGTGAACATCGCCGCGCGGCTGCAGACGTCGGCTACGGCGGGCGGGATCGTGATCTCAAATACCGTTTATGATCAGGTTCGCAACAAGATGGCGGTCAGCTTCGATTTTCTCGGGCCGCTAATTGTCAAGAACGTCGCTGATGGCGTGCCAAGCTATGCGGTACGGATCGGCGAGACGCCCGCCACGGGAGAGCCGCTTACCGGCAAGGCAGCCCGTCTTGCGGAAAGGCCTCCTGCCGTAGAAGCCGACCCGTCATCGCAGAATGGCGCCGTGCCGCTGAGGGCAATACTGTTTGCGGTTGCCCGCCGGCTGTTCTGGTTGTCTGCGTTGGCAGCTGCAATATTGATCGCCATCAATATCCTGTCATGGCGGGGTGTTTTCTGGTCGGCCTGGCCGGTTCTGGGGCTGGCAGTGTCTTGTGGTCTGATCTGGGCCATCGTGCAGAGCCGGATTGACAGGGTGCTTGCGGTTCTTGGCATCATCGCTCTTGGTATCGCCGGGATAAACGTCTTGAGTTGGCACGCGATTTTCTGGTCCGCCTGGCCGGTACTCGGACTTGGCGTCGCTGCGGCCCTGTACTGGATCGTCCGCCGGTCCTGACGGAAGCGTGCATTTTCACCGGGGAAGGCCGTCGAGCACTTTCCCGGTGAACGGCTCGGCGTTGCCCGGCGCCGGTACACGGAAAAATATCCGTCTGGCAAAGCGCTCATCGGCGACCTATCTTCGCCGCCATGGCTCTTGATTCTGTAAAAGTCCCCAAACTGTCGCTGACCGAAACGCTGTTCGGACTGTTCCTGCGGCTGGTGGCGGTGTCGTGCTTCTGGTTCGGCCTGAGCTACTGGGCGATGCTGATTGGCTTCTCGTTCGGCGGCGGCGCCCGGTTCGATCTTCTGCCGGTGCCGTGGCGGGTGGCAGCCACTGCCCTTGCCGTCGTCTATCCGGTGGCGGCACTTGGATTGTGGCTGCTGGTCTCGTGGGGACCTGTCATCTGGGTGGTCGCGGCTGGGGCGGAAGCCGTCATGTTTGCGGTCTATCCGCAGATTTTCGGGGCCAAGCCTTTGCTCGTTGCCGCGCACGCTGCAGTGGCTGTCACCTTCGTGCTTTTTCGGGCCGCGATCTTCTATCAGCGGGCACGCCAGGCGCGTGCTGCAAGAATTGATTTACCCTGACACAAGGGCTGTGGATAGTAAGGCGCTGTTAAGGCTGGTGTTTAAGTAGAATTTTATACGTATTCGATAGTGTCTACCTCAAGGCGGGAAGAGAAACATACACCGCCAAACAAAACAGTGAGGCAGTCATCATGAACACCAAAATGAAACCGCAGGTCGTTTCCACCAAAGATCCCCACGAAGATGCGATCCGTTCGCTCTACATGGAATCCCTCCACCTGGTTGAGCGTCTTCATCGCCGTCTGCTCGATGTCGTCAAGGACGAATTCGACCGGTCGGGCCGCTCCGACGTCAACGCCGTGCAGGCGCTTCTCCTCTTCAACATCGGCAATTCGGAACTGACGGCCGGTGAACTGCGCTCGCGCGGTTACTATCTCGGCTCCAACGTATCCTACAATGTTAAAAAGCTGGTTGATCTCGGCTTCATCAATCATCAGCGCTCGCGCGTCGACCGCCGCTCGGTCCGCATCAGCCTGACGGAAGAGGGCCAGGAGATCGCCGAAACGGTCGCCAAGCTCTACGAGCGCCATATCGGCTCGATCCAGAAGGTCGGCGGCATCGGTACCGACGAGTTCGGCCAGATGAACAAGCTCCTGCAGCGCCTCGACCGCTTCTGGAACGACACGATGCTCTACAAGCTCTGATCAGGGCCCAAAGCTGACTGCTGTTTCTCCTCTCCTGCGGCCCAGCGGCCGCAGGACGAGAAGCGGATACACAAAAAGCCGGCGGGGATGGCAAGGTGTCATCATTAGCCGAGCCGATAACCGAGTTCTCCGCTTGGAGCCTTGCTCGCCGGGACGTGCATATCGATGTCCTGCTCAATCCCGTAGCGCGTACCCGCGATTTTCGCCAATTCATAACGATGGATGCGAGCCGGGCGGCCTCTTCTATCGCCGCCTTGATGCTCAAGCGCGAATGCAGTGTCTCTGGAATGCTGCGCCGGTCAACGGCGAATGCGGTGAGATCGCAAGTTGCCGGCAGGCGACACGAATTGGCCATATTACTGTGACAGCGACGAGATACGAAAATGCGGCCCCTGCGTTGCTTCTGTTGCCAATCGGCGACTGGCCGCATGCTGCATTCGCACTCTCACAAATGTGAACTGCGGGCAGGGATCTGCAAGTATAGTTTACGTTTGTTAACCGTATTCATGGTAGCTCTGCGTTTTGCATCGCAGCATTGGATGGTAGGAATTATGTCGAAAAAACCCGGAATTGATGCAGTCTCCCGCCGTGGCTTCCTGGCCTCGGCCGCAGCTTTCGGCGCTGCAACATGGGCCGGTGGCGCTCTTGCGCAGGATGCACTTGACGACATCATCAATGCACCACGCCGCGGCGCCTGGGACGATCAATTCGACGCCAAGGCTTCGCGCAGTGCCACGGCGGTCGTGTCGAACTCACCGATCTTCGGTATGAATACGCTGACCAATACCCAAAACGCCGTTGGCCAGTACCAGCAGATCGTTTCGGCCGGGGGCTGGCCGCAGGTCAATTCGTCGGTTCGCCTGGAAATGGGCGTCGTCGATCCCTCCGTGCAGGCTCTGCGCCAGCGCCTGATCATTTCGGGCGATCTGCCGCAATCCGCCGGTATTTCCAATTCCTTCGACAGCTATGTCGATGGCGCGGTCAAGCGGTTCCAGGCGCGCCACGGCCTGCCGGCCGACGGCGTGCTTGGCGAGTATTCCATCAAGGCAATGAACATTGCCGCCGACGTGCGCCTCGGCCAGCTGAACACCAACATCGTCCGCCTCCAGTCTATGTCGGGCGATCTGGGTGAGCGCTATGTGCTGGTCAATATTCCGGCAGCCTATATCGAAGCCGTCGAAAATGGCCGCGTTGCGACCCGCCACACCGCTGTTGTCGGCCGTATCAGCCGCCAGACCCACATCATCAATTCGAAGATCTACGAGGTCATCATCAACCCCTATTGGACGTCTCCGCGCTCGATCGTCGAGAAGGACATCGTTCCGCTGATGCGCAAGGACCCGGAATATCTGAAGAAGAATTCCATCCGTCTGATCGATGGCAAGGGCAATGAGGTTTCCCCGGAAACGATCGACTGGAACGCCGAGAAGGCGCCGAACCTGACGTTCCGCCAGGATCCGGGCAAGACCAATGCTATGGCGTCGACGAAGATCAACTTCCACAACCCGAACAACGAATACATGCACGACACGCCGCAGCAGGGCCTGTTCAACAAGCTCGCCCGCTTCGAGAGTTCCGGCTGCGTACGCGTTCAGAACGTTCGCGACCTGACGACCTGGCTGCTGCGCGACACGCCCGGCTGGTCGCGCCAGCAGATCGAGGCAACGATCCGTGCCGGCCAAAACTCGCCGATCAAGCTGGCGGTCGAGGTTCCGGTCTATTTCAAGTACATCACCGCCTGGGCGGCGACCGATGGCATCGTGCAGTTCCGCGACGACATCTACGAGATGGACGGCGAGCAGGAACTGGCGCTGCAGACCACCACCGGCATCGAGCAGGCGGCCGGTTCCGTCGAGCGCGACAACCTGCCGCAATAAGCCGTTCTGCCGTTAAGAATACCAAGGCCGCGTCCCTTTGAAAGGTGGCGCGGCCTTTTGCGTTGCTGGTCCTTGCCGCATTCCCGGCGCTGCAGATGGGGGAAATGGCGCAAATCGCACAGCCCGTATTGCCCTTGCCATGCGAGGACGATAAACACCGTGCCACAGTCTTTCGAGGAGCTTTCACAATGAGTGTTTCAGCCGTCAATCCCGATGTTTTCTTCACCCGTACGCTTGCCGATACCGACCCGGAAATTTTTGGCGCGATCGGCAAGGAGTTGGGCCGCCAGCGCCACGAGATCGAATTGATCGCCTCTGAAAACATCGTCTCGCGCGCCGTTCTGGAAGCGCAGGGCTCGATCATGACGAACAAATATGCTGAAGGCTATCCGGGCAAGCGCTATTACGGCGGCTGCCAGTTCGTTGATATCGCCGAAGAACTCGCCATCGAGCGCGCCAAGAAGCTGTTCGGCGTCAATTTCGCCAACGTTCAGCCGAACTCCGGCTCGCAGATGAACCAGGCCGTGTTCCTGGCACTCTTGCAGCCGGGCGACACGTTCATGGGCCTCGACCTCAACTCGGGCGGTCATCTGACGCACGGTTCGCCGGTCAATATGTCCGGCAAGTGGTTCAACGTCGTTTCCTACGGCGTGCGCGAAGGCGATAACCTGCTCGACATGGATGCGGTTGCCGAAAAGGCCCGCACGCATAAGCCCAAGCTGATCATCGCCGGCGGCACTGCCTATTCGCGCATTTGGGACTGGAAGCGGTTCCGCGAGATCGCTGATGAAGTCGGCGCTTACCTGATGGTCGACATGGCGCACATTGCCGGCCTCGTTGCCGGTAACCAGCACCCGTCGCCGTTCCCGCATTGCCATGTTGCCACCACCACCACGCACAAATCGCTGCGCGGCCCGCGTGGCGGCGTCATCCTCACCAACGACGAGGATCTGGCGAAGAAGTTCAACTCGGCTGTATTCCCCGGCCTGCAGGGCGGCCCGCTGATGCACATCATCGCTGCCAAGGCCGTTGCCTTCGGCGAAGCGCTGCAGCCGGAATTCCAGGATTATGCGGCCCAGATCGTCAAGAACGCCAAGGCTCTCTCGGAAACGCTGGTGGCCGGCGGTCTCGATATCGTTTCGGGCGGCACTGACAACCACCTGATGCTGGTCGATCTTCGCAAGAAGAACGCCACCGGTAAGCGGGCGGAAGCAGCGCTTGGCCGCGGCTACATCACCTGCAACAAGAACGGTATCCCGTTCGACCCGGAAAAGCCGTTCGTTACCTCGGGTATTCGCCTCGGCACCCCGGCCGGTACGACGCGCGGCTTCAAGGAAGCCGACTTCCGCGAAATCGGCAACCTGATCGTCGAAGTGCTTGATGGCCTGAAGGTCGCCAATTCCGACGAAGGCAATGCCACGGTCGAAGCGGGTGTGCGTGAAAAGGTGGTCAAGCTGACCGACCGTTTCCCGATGTATCCCTACATGTAATCTTTCAGCTCTCGTCAAGGAACCCGAATGCGCTGCCCCTATTGTGGATCGGAAGACAGCCAGGTGAAGGACAGCCGTCCTGCGGAGGACGGCGCCGCCATCCGCCGCCGGCGCATCTGCCCGGATTGCGGCGGCCGCTTCACGACCTTCGAGCGGGTGCAGCTTCGGGAACTGATGATCCTGAAGAAGACCGGCCGCAAGGCACCGTTCGATCGCGACAAGCTGCTCAGGTCGTTCGAGATCGCGCTGCGCAAGCGGCCGATCGATCGCGACCGGATCGAGCGGGCGGTGTCGGGCATCGTCCGGCGGCTTGAAAGTTCGGGCGAGACGGAAATTCCGTCGGAGGAAATCGGCCTGCAGGTGCTGGAAGCTTTGAAGGGGCTCGATGATGTGGCCTTCGTGCGCTACGCCTCGGTCTACCGCGATTTCTCCCATGCGGATGATTTCGAAAAGGTGATCGCTGAGATCAGCGCCAAGATTGCCCGGGATCCCGGCGCCTGATCGACGCCAAGACTTGGCGCCGCCCGTAAGGGCGGCGTTTGACGTTTAAGGGTTGGGGATGGGCATCGATATGGCAGACAAGGCTGAAGACGAGCGGTTCATGGCGGAGGCGCTGCGTTTCGCACACCAGCACCTCGGTGCCACCGGCTCCAACCCGTCTGTCGGCTGCGTCATTGTCCGCAATGACGGCGATGGCGCAAGGATCGTCGGCAGCGCCGTCACGGCGCTGAGCGGCAGGCCGCATGCGGAAACACAGGCGCTGGCCAATGCCGGACCGCTGGCACGGGGCGCTACCGCCTATGTGACGCTCGAACCCTGCTCCCACCATGGCAAGACCCCGCCCTGCGCCGATGCGCTGATTGCTGCTGGCGTTGCCCGGGTGGTGGTCGCCGTAGTCGATCCTGACGAGCGCGTCTCGGGCCACGGCATCGATATGCTGCGCGATGCCGGTATCGAGGTTGTCACGGGTGTGCTGGAGGAAGAGGGCGAGCGCGAGCTTGAAGGCTACCTCATGCGCAAGCGCAACAACCGGCCGTATGTGACTCTCAAACTTGCCGTTTCGGCCGATGGCATGATCGGCATCAAGGGACAGGGGCAGGTGCCGATCACCGGCGCTCCAGCGCGGGAGATCGTGCATCGGCTACGCGCTGAGACCGATGCCATCCTGGTCGGTATCGGCACGGCAATTGCCGACGATCCGGAATTGACCTCCCGTATCGCCGGGCTGGAGCACCGCTCGCCGCTTCGCATCGTCATAGATGGCGATCTCAATCTGCCGGTCACCTCGAAGCTGGCGCAGACGGCCCGCAGCGTGCCGGTCCTGATCGTTACCGGCCAAAGCGATGGCTCGGTCGCTTTTTCCAGTCGCCAGCAGGCACTGGAAGCAGCCGGTGCAGAGGTGGTGGTCTGTGATCCGAAGGTGCCGGCCGATCTGCTCGCGGCTCTGGCGACGCGGGGCGTATCCTCGCTTCTGGTCGAAGGTGGTGCACGCACCGCACAACAGTTTCTCAATGACGGGCTGGTCGACCGGATTTTGCTGTTTACCGCGCCGCTGACCCTTGGCGAGGAGGGGGTACCATCCCCACTTGACCGGAAGCTGATCCCGGTGGGCTTCGTTCATCGGCGGACAGACACGTTTGGCGATGACCTTCTCGACACCTACGAATACGAAAGAACCCTCTGATGTTTACCGGCATTATCACCGATATCGGCACCGTCGAAACCATTACGCCCCTCGACGAGGGCATCAAGCTGCGTATTGCCACGGCCTATGATCCCAAAGGCATCGATATCGGCGCCTCGATTGCCTGTTCCGGCGTCTGCCTGACGGTCACGACCTTGCCGGAAGAGGGCGCCAACGGCCGCTGGTTTGAGGTCGAGGCATGGGAAGAGGCGCTGCGTCTGACGACGATTGCGTCGTGGACGGCGAGCCAGAAGATCAATCTCGAGCGCTCGCTGAAGATCGGCGACGAACTCGGCGGCCACCTTGTGTCGGGGCATGTCGATGGCAAGGCCGAAATCCTCTCCGTCGAAGCCGAAGGCGAGGCCACTCGGTTCCGCCTGCGCGCGCCCGAACATCTGGCCAAGTTCGTGGCGCCAAAAGGCTCCATCGCGCTCGATGGCACATCGCTGACGGTCAACGCTGTCAACGGCACGGATTTCGATGTCCTGCTGATCCGCCATTCTCTCGACGTGACGACTTGGGGTCAGCGCAAGGCCGGCGATTTCGTCAATTTCGAAGTCGACACGATGGCCCGCTATGCCGCGCGGCTGGCTGAGTTTCCGGCCACGAAGGCCGGCTGAACCGACGCAAACGATCTATCCTTAGATCTGATCCGCCCGGGATGTTCGGGAGCAGATCCATAGGTTTGCCGATCCGTCCGGGTCTGCCCGCGCGAACAGGTGGCAGAAGACCATAGCTACACTGGCAATGTGGGGTGAAACTCACCGTTCCAAAAGAATCACGTTCGCCCCATGATAGGTCGTGCGGCCGGTTTCCTTGAACTGTAGTTTGGCGGCTACCCGCAACGACGCATGGTTGCCGATATCGATGATGCAGGTCTTCTTCATCGCCGGAAACTGCTGGTCGCCCCATTTTATGGCCGCGCTGACGGCCTCGGTCGCAAGGCCCTGGCCGTGCGAACGCGGCGACAGCGCCCAGCCGGTTTCCATCGTGCCTTCGACCGAAGGGCTGATGCCGCGGTGGAGATCGTGAAAGCCGGCTTCACCGATGAACTGGCCGGTTGCGCGGTCCTGCAAGACCAGAAAGCCGAAACCAAAATAGTGCCACATGCCGACCTGGCGCAGGAAGCGCGTCCAGGCCTGCTCGCGTGAAAACGGGATGCCGCCGACGAAACGGGTGACTTCGGGATCGGCAAAAAGTGCGGCGTAGGCGGTAAAGTCGTCACGGCGATAGGGACGCAGGATCAGACGCTCGGTTTCGATGGTAGGGACGCTGTGCATGTGGTTTTTCGGTCCAGTTGAAATGATGATTGTATGCGATCAGGCTCCGGACTCGCCGTCCCAATAATCGGTTTCGCTCTCCTTGCGTCCGACGAAACGGAAGACCGGCTTGCCATCCGGCGTCGCCCGTGACTTGGCCAGGAATTTTCCGGAATCCGGATATTCGACAATCTCGGCTTTCGCATTGGCCGACATGGAAAGATAGGTGAGGGGGACGGTGCCGGTATTGATCAGGTGATGCGCCGTTTCCGGGCCGCCGGAGGGGGCGCCGAGCACATCGCCGGGTTTGACGGGGTAGCGGTGCGGGCCGAAGCGATATTCGCCTTCTCCGCTCAGAATGACGAACAGTTCTTCCTCGATATGATGATTGTGGAACGGGCAGCCGGATTTTCCCGGCGGCACCTCGCTGTAACCGATGCCGAGATCCTTGAGACCGAGCTGCGCGCCGAAGGATGCGTCGCGGGATTCATAGAACGTGCCTTGCTGCCAATGTTCCAGCTCAAGGTCGCTGGGATTGATGACGGGTTTGTACGTCTCGGCCATGTTTTTCTCCACTCCGGGCAAACTTGTACAGAACCGCCATCGGATTGAAAAGACGGCGGCAATTTCAGCGTTTTCGATTACAATAGCTTGCCACGGGCTTGCCAAATCGGCCCAGGCCGCGAAAATTGCTTGCCAACCGGGCTCCGGCATGGTTTGACCGCCGCCTGCGCTGGAGATGTCCGGCCCCCAATTTCAGACAGGTGACAAATGTCCGATACCGAAAAACCACATATCCTCATTGTGGAAGCGCGTTTCTATGATGATATGGCCGACGCATTGCTTGATGGCGCCACCTCGGCGCTCAAGGATGCCGGCGCGACCTATGATGTCGTGACTGTGCCCGGCGCGCTGGAAATCCCTGCAGCAATTGCTATGGCGCTCGACGGCATCGACAATGGCGGCACCGAGTATGACGGTTTCGTCGCGCTCGGCATGGTCATCCGTGGCGAGACCTACCATTTCGACATCGTCTCGAACGAATCCTCGCGCGCCTTGATGGATCTTGCCGTCAGTGAAAGCCTTGCCATCGGCAATGGCATCCTGACCGTCGAGAATGACGCGCAGGCCTGGGCCCGTGCGAAGAAATCCGAAGGCGACAAGGGCGGCTTTGCTGCCCGCGCTGCGCTGACCATGATCGACCTGAAGATCAAGCTGGGCGGCGAACAGTGAGCGACACTCCTACCAACCCGCCGGCCGACCAGCCGATCAAGCAGGCAAACCAGCGCGGTGCAGCCCGTCTTGCCGCCGTCCAGGCATTGTACCAGATGGATGTCGGCGGCACTGGCGTGCTCGAGATCGTCGCCGAATACGAAGCCCACCGGCTCGGCCAGGAAATCGATGGCGATACCTATCTGAAGGCGGATGCCTCCTGGTTTCGCTCGATCGTTGCCGGTGTCGTGCGCGACCAGCGCCTGCTTGATCCACTGATCGGCACGGCTCTGCAGGACGACTGGGCATTGTCGCGTCTCGATTCGACCGTTCGCGCCATCCTGCGTGCCGGTACCTTCGAACTGCGCGAACGCAAGGATGTTCCGGTGGCTGTCATCGTCACCGAATATGTCGAGATCGCCAAGGCGTTCTTCGAAGAGGATGAGCCCAAGCTCGTCAATGCCGTGCTCGACCGCATCGCCCGCACGATCAGAACCGACGTCAAGAAGTAAGGTCGTGCGATGACAGGGCGGGCAGACGAGGGGCAGGGCATGGATCATGAACTGCGCGGCGCCCGCCGCAATGTCTATCTGCTGACGGCAGCCCAGGCCATTCTCGGCACCATCGGCCCGATCGTCTTTTCCGTCGGCGGCGTCGCCGGCTATCAGTTGCTCGGCGACGACAAGTCGCTGGCAACCGCGCCGCTGACCGGTTTCAACGTCGGCGTCGCGCTCGGCGCGATATGCGTCGCCGCCATGTCCCGTTTTCTCGGCCGCAAGGCCGCCTTCATGGTTGGCGCGCTTCTGGGCGCAGGTGGCGGTATCCTTGCCGCCTACGCGCTGTTTCTGAACGATTTCTGGCTTTTTGCGCTGGGCCTGTGCGTGTCCGGTGTGTCCGGCGGTTTTACCCAAAAGTTGCGGTTTGCCGCCGCCGATGCGTCCCCTCGCTTCTACAAGCCAAGAGCGATTTCCTGGATTTTGGCGGGCGGCATGGTGTCCGCCGTGCTCGGGCCGCAGCTGGTCATCCTGACCAAGGATGCGCTGGCGCCGGTGTTTTTTGCCGGTGCCTTCATCGCGCTGGTGCCGACCTGTCTTGCGGCGATTGCCATCCTGGCTTTCCTGCGGCTGCCGGACCTGCGTCCTGTTTCCGGTGCTGCCCCCATCGGGCCCGTCCGGCCGTTGCGCGAGATCGTGCTCAACCAGCGTTTTCTCACCGGCATGGTCTGCGGCATTTCCACCTATGCGCTAATGACCTTCATGATGACCGGCGCGCCGATCGCCATGGTCGTCGGCTGCGGTTTTTCGCAGGATCTGGCGACGCTCGGCATCCAGTGGCACGTGCTGGCGATGTTTGCCCCGAGTTTCTTCACCGGCATGCTGGTCAGCCGTTATGGTGCGGAGAGAGTTGTCGCTGCCGGCTTGGTTATCCTGATGCTGTGCGCGCTGGTGGCGCATGCTGGAATTGCGCTGTGGAATTTCTGGGGCGCACTGATCCTGCTGGGCACCGGGTGGAATTTGGGCTTTATCGGCTCGACCGCCATTGTCGCCTCCAGCTACCGGCCGCAGGAAGCCGACAAGGTGCAGGGTTTTCACGATATCATCCTGTTCAGCGCCGTGGCGCTTGCCTCCTTCGGGTCCGGCAAGGTGCTGACGGCCTATGGTTGGGACATGCTGAGCGCCGCCGTCTGGCCGGTAACGGCATTCTGCCTTTTGCTGCTCGTTTCGCTGTTTGTCGCCGAAAGGCGGCGCACGGCCTGAGATTTCCCCCCGAAAGTGGTATTCCCTCCCTGTAAGTCGCCGCCAACATACCGAAAAACGTGGGTTTTCCCGGTTTTCGCGGCTTGACGATCCCGATTCGCCACAGCACTCTGCAGCCACGTATGCGGGCCATGCTTGAAGAGGAGGCTTGGCCTGCTGCGCTTTTTGGGGGCCGGCGGAACGGAGTGAGCCCGCAGGCTAAATGGAGGAAATTGCGAAATGACCATACTTCTGGGCGTTATCGCATGCGGGTTGCTTTCGGTGGTCTATGCCATCTGGGCAACGCAATCGGTGCTGTCTGCCGATCAGGGCAATGCCCGCATGCAAGAGATTGCAGGCTTCATACGCGAGGGGGCGCAGGCCTATCTCACACGTCAATATATGACCATTGCCATTGTCGGTGCCGTCGTCTTTGCCGGTGCCTGGATTCTTCTCTCCGTGACAGCCGCCATCGGCTTCCTGATCGGCGCAGTTCTGTCGGGTGTTGCCGGTTTCATCGGCATGCACGTCTCTGTCCGCGCCAATGTGCGCACGGCGCAGGCATCCTCCGTCAGTCTTGCGGCAGGTCTCGATATCGCCTTCAAGTCCGGTGCGATCACCGGCATGCTGGTTGCAGGCCTGGCCCTGCTCGGCGTTACCATCTACTACCTTATCCTGACGGCTGGTCTTGGGCTTGCCGAAGGCTCGCGTGAGGTCATCGATGCGCTTGTATCGCTCGGCTTCGGCGCCTCGCTGATTTCGATCTTTGCCCGTCTCGGCGGCGGCATCTTCACCAAGGGCGCTGACGTCGGCGGCGATCTCGTCGGCAAGGTCGAGGCCGGAATTCCGGAAGATGATCCACGCAACCCGGCCACCATCGCCGATAACGTCGGCGACAATGTCGGCGATTGCGCCGGTATGGCCGCCGACCTGTTCGAGACCTATGCCGTCTCGATCGTCGCCACCATGGTTCTGGCCGCGATCTTCTTTGCCGGTGGTGCCAATCTGAGCCTGGTCATGTCCTATCCGCTGGCCATTTGCGGCGCCTGCATCATCACCTCGATCATCGGCGCCTTCTTCGTCAAGCTTGGCTCCAACGGCTCGATCATGGGCGCGCTGTACAAGGGCCTGATCGTCACCGGCCTGCTGTCGATCATCGGCCTCGGTGCCGCCACCTCGCTGACCATCGGCTGGGGCTCGATTGGCACTGTCGCTGGCAAGGATATTACCGGCACCAACCTGTTCATCTGCGGTATTCTCGGCCTTGTCGTCACCGCACTGATCGTTGTGATCACCGAATACTATACCGGTACCAACAAGCGGCCGGTCAATTCGATTGCCCAGGCCTCTGTCAGCGGCCATGGCACCAACGTCATCCAGGGGCTTGCCGTGTCGCTGGAATCGACTGCCTTGCCGGCCATCGTCATCGTCGGCGGCATCGTTGCCACCTACCAGCTGGCGGGCCTGTTCGGCACCGGTATTGCCGTCACCGCCATGCTCGGTATTGCCGGCATGATCGTCGCACTCGATGCCTTCGGTCCCGTTACCGACAATGCCGGTGGCATCGCCGAAATGGCCGGGCTTCCGCCGGAAGTCCGCAAGTCGACCGACGCGCTCGATGCGGTCGGTAACACCACCAAGGCCGTCACCAAGGGCTATGCGATCGGTTCGGCCGGTCTTGGCGCGCTGGTGCTGTTTGCGGCCTATTCGAACGATCTGAAATACTTTGCTGCCAATGGCGACAAGTATCCGTATTTCGCCGATGTCGGAACGATCTCGTTCGATCTCTCCAACCCCTACGTCGTCGCAGGGCTGATCTTCGGCGGTCTTATCCCCTACCTGTTCGGCGGTATCGCCATGACGGCCGTTGGCCGTGCGGCGGGCGCTGTGGTGGAGGAAGTCCGCCGTCAGTTCCGCGAAAAGCCGGGCATCATGGCAGGCACTGACCGGCCGGACTATGGCCGCGCTGTCGATATGCTGACCAAGGCGGCGATCCGCGAGATGATCGTGCCGTCGCTGCTGCCGGTGCTGGCGCCGGTCGTCGTCTACTTCGGCGTGCTGTTGATCTCCGGCTCCAAGGCTTCGGCCTTTGCGGCGCTCGGTGCATCGCTTCTCGGCGTCATCGTCAATGGCATCTTCGTCGCTATCTCGATGACTTCGGGCGGTGGCGCCTGGGACAATGCCAAGAAAAGCTTTGAAGACGGCTTCGTCGACAAGGACGGCACGCGCCATCTGAAGGGATCGGAAGCCCACAAGGCCTCCGTCACCGGCGATACGGTTGGCGATCCCTACAAGGATACCGCTGGCCCTGCCGTCAACCCGGCGATCAAGATCACCAACATCGTTGCGCTTCTGCTTCTGGCCGTTCTTGCTGGATAGTGGCTCGAGACCCGGCCCGCAGCGCCGTTAGGCGTTGCGGGTGAAGGACCATAAACAATGAAAAACCCGCCGGAGCATCTCCGGCGGGTTTTTCATTTGACGTTCAAAAACGCGTCTGGCTGCGCTGTCAGTTACTGATTGTTGGCGTTGCCCAGAACCGACTTCGCCATGCTCTTGCCGATACCGTTGCCGGAGAGCAGCTGGCCGAGGAAGGTCATTTCCTTGCCGCCTGTCGGTGTGGTGCGGGAAATCGTGTCGAAGACCTTGCCGTCCTGCATGGTGTAGTGCGCCAGCTGCGAGACGACGCCGTCCTTGTCGAAATAGACGGCCAGAACGCTCTGGTCGACCAGCTTCGGCTTCATGAAGGCGACCGGGCGCTGGCGCTTCTGGGAAATGTAGTAGAACACTTCATTGTCGAAGGTTGCAGTCGTCGACGGTGTTCCGAGCGACAGCAGAACCTGCTCGCGGCTGGAGCCGACCGGCGCAAGCGCCAGCGTTTCCTGATCGACAACATAGCCCTGATTGATTGTCTGGCTGGTGTTCAGCACTTCGGCTGTTTTGCAGCCGGTAAGGGTGGTTACGCAAATTGCCAATGTAAAAGCGACGTTATTCAGAAATTTCATGTCTGACCTGAAATACCGTTTCGTCAACGACATCTCCCCCAAGGTAACGCTGGCAGATGCGCCATTGCATTTCGTGCCTGCTTCGGTAAACCAGCTTCCGCAATCATGCAATAACAGGATGCGCAGGCCTGTGCATTTTGAAGCAGGCAAACTTGGGCTTTATGATGATATTCGGACTGTTCGGCAAAAAAAACGGCAATGTGGCCATTGTTAAGCGCCAATACGCGCTTTTGACCGCCGCCGCCCGGCGCCCGTATCTTTATACAGACCTCGACGTGCCGGACACAGTGATGGGCCGCTTCGAGATGTTGTCGGCATCGTTGATCCTGTATTTCCGCCGCACCCGCAGTTCCAACCGCGCCGGCCAGGAGATCGCCCAGGAGATCATCGATGCGTTCTTCGAGGACGTCGATCATTCGATCCGCGAACTCGGCGTCGGCGATGTCGGGGTGCCCAAGCGCATGAAGAAGTTTGCCTCGATGTTCTACGGCCGGCTTGAAAGTTATGCAGCCGCCCTTGAGCGTGGCGATCGCGATGAACTGGCTGCCGCGCTGAAGCGCAATTTCCATCCGCAGACGGATGATCAGGCGCTGTCGATGCTCGGACTTGCCGACTATCTGCTTGCCGCCGAGGCCCAGCTTGCGCTGGAGACAGAGGATGTCGTAGAAACCGGCCGGATCGACCTGCCGCAAGCGGCTGCCTGATATGCGTCCAAGACGACGCGGGGGCAGCGCCGTATAATGGCCGGCAGCACTATCTTGGGCGGTATTCCCGCCCGAAAGGACCCGACAATGAACCATGATGAAAAGCCCGCATTTTCCTACCCGGTCAAGGTCGGCAATATTTCCGCCAATGCAGTGACGGTGCGCCTTGAGGCGAACGCCGCCGAGTTGAAGGCGCTGCAGGCTCTGTGGGGCGTGCTGGAGGTCCAGTCGCTGGCAGCCGAGCTTCAGATCGCTCGATGGAAAAAGGACGGCGTCAAGGTCAAGGGCCATGTCGAGGCAAAGATTGTCCAGGCCTGCGTCGTGACACTCGAGCCGGTGGAAGCGGTGATCGATGAACCCGTCGAGGCGATCTTCGTGCCGGAGGGCTCGCGGCTGGCGCGGATCGCCGCCAATGATAGCGGCGAGATGATTCTCGATCCGGAGGGCCCCGATCTTCCCGACATGTTTACCGGCGATACCATCGATGTCGGCGTTGCCGTTACCGAGCATGCTGCACTCGCCATCGATCCCTATCCGCGCAAAGCCGGTGCAAGCTTCGGCGAGCGGATTGAAAGCAGCGAAAAAGATGATGTCCGCCCCAATCCGTTCGCGGCGCTCAAGGATTGGAAAAAGGACTGAGTGAACGGCGGCGTGTGGCACAATTCTGTTGTCACACCAGCGAAAAACGGTATTTTGGCCGAAATCCAGCCCGTTGGGCCGTTTTGCCCCGAGTGTGTGGGGCCGTTACGTCTCAAATGTTATGAAAACACGTGTGTCTCCATCGCTCAGACTGCTCGCGCCGGGACGAAACATGCAGTGTGGCAGGAATAAAGGATAAGGCACGCGTGGTCAGAATTTCTCTTGATGTGATGGGCGGCGACTTCGGTCCGCAGGTCGTCATTCCCGGCGCCGCCAAGGCGCTCGAACGGCATCCCGATATCCGTTTCGCGCTGTACGGGCTTGAAGACCAATGCGTTCCGCTCTTGGAAAAATATCCGAAGCTGAAGGCCAACAGCACGTTTCATGCGTCCGAACTGGCGATTGCCATGGATGAGAAGCCGAGCCAGGCGCTTAGACGCGGCCGTGGCAAGGCCAGCATGTGGCAGGCGATCGAGGCCGTCAACAAGGGCGAGGCCGACGTGGTCGTCTCGGCCGGCAATACCGGCGCGCTGATGGCGATGTCGGTGTTCTGTCTGCGGATGATGGCAGAGATCCAGCGCCCGGCGATCGCAGCCATCTGGCCAACCCTCAAGGGCGAGAGCATCGTGCTCGACGTCGGCGCGACGATTGGCGCCGATGCACAGCAGTTAATGGATTTCGCGCTGATGGGCGGCGCCATGGCGCGCGCACTGTTCGAGGTCGAGCGCCCGACGCTGGGCCTGCTCAATGTCGGCGTAGAGGAAATCAAGGGCCAGGAACAGGTCAAGGAAGCCGGACGCCTGCTGCGCGAAGCCGGCATCGACAGCATCGATTATTTCGGCTTCGTCGAGGGCGATGATATCGGCCGTGGTACCGTCGACGTTGTGGTGACCGAAGGTTTTTCCGGCAATATCGCATTGAAGGCTGCCGAAGGTACGGCCCGCCAGATCGCTGAATATCTGCGCGCGGCAATGTCGCGCACGCTGCTGGCCAAGATCGGCTATATCTTTGCAAAGGGCGCCTTCGATCGCGTCCGCGAGAAGATGGATCCGCGAAAGGTGAATGGCGGCGTCTTCCTCGGCCTTAATGGTGTCGTGATCAAGAGCCATGGAGGAACCGACGCGGAAGGTTTCGCAGCCGCCATCGATGTCGGCTACGACATGGTCCGCAACGGCCTGAAGGCCAAGATCGAAAACGATTTACAAAAATACCATGCCTCGCGCCCTTCCGAAGGTGCAGCGACCGGCCTGGCAGACGAGGTTTGAAAAGCATGATCCGTTCTGTGGTTCGCGGTTTCGGGGCGTCTCTGCCGAAACGGGTGATGACCAATCGCGAAATGGAAGAGAGGGTCGACACGTCCGACGAATGGATCGTGCAGCGGACCGGTATTCGCCAGCGCTACATCGCAGGCGAGGGGGAAACCACCGCGTCGCTTGGTGAGGGAGCAGCGCGTGCGGCGCTCGCCAATGCCGGGCTGACCCCGGCGGATATCGACGTGATCATCGTTGCGACCTCGACGCCCGACAACACCTTTCCGGCCACCGCCGTCAATATCCAGAACCGGCTTGGCATGCATCACGGTGCGGCTTTCGACCTGCAGGCGGTCTGTTCCGGCTTCATCTTTGCCGTCACCACCGCCGACGCCTATATCCGCGGCGGTCTCGCCAAGCGGGTGTTGGTCATCGGTGCCGAAACGTTTTCTCGCATTCTCGACTGGAACGACCGCACGACCTGCGTGCTGTTCGGTGACGGCGCCGGCGCGCTGATCCTGGAAGCTCAGGAAGGCTCAGGCACCACCGCCGATCGCGGTGTCCTGACGGCGCAGCTGCGCTCCGACGGTGCCCACAAGGAAAAGCTCTTTGTTGACGGTGGCCCTTCGACCACCGGTACGGTCGGTCATCTGCGCATGGAGGGCCGTGAGGTCTTCAAGCATGCAGTCGGCATGATCACGGACGTAATCGAGGCCGCATTCGAGGCGACCGGCACGACGGCCGACGATCTCGACTGGCTGGTGCCGCATCAGGCAAACCGCCGGATCATCGACGGTTCGGCGAAGAAACTCGGCATTCCGCTCGAGAAAGTGGTGATTACGGTCGATCTTCACGGCAATACGTCAGCCGCCTCCATTCCGCTGGCGCTGAATGTCGCGGCGTCCGACGGACGCATCAAAAAGGGTGATCTCGTCCTGCTTGAGGCGATGGGCGGCGGCTTCACCTGGGGTTCCGTGCTGCTGCGCTGGTAAAAAAATGTGATATGGTGCAGACGCTTGACCGGAATGGACAAGGGCAATACTCTTTCCGGGCTAATCGATAATCTAAGAAAATCGGTGGGGGAAGATGAGCGGAAAAACGGTGACACGAGCAGACTTGGCCGAATCGGTTTTCCGTAAGGTCGGTCTTTCCCGAACGGAATCGGCCGAGCTGGTCGAGACCGTCATTGACGAAATCTGTAATGCCATCGTGCGCGGTGAAAGCGTCAAGCTTTCTTCCTTCGCGACGTTTCAGGTGCGCGACAAGAACGAACGCATCGGCCGCAACCCGAAAACCGGCGAGGAAGTACCGATTTCTCCGCGCCGCGTCATGACGTTCAAGGCTTCCAACGTGCTGAAGCAGCGCGTGCTCAAGGCGCATCTGCAGCGCAAGGCCAAGTTGAAACCGCAATCGCCAGCCTCCTAAATCCACGTTCCATCATTAAAATGGTTGAAAACACGTCCATAAGCCGTTGAAATGCGCATGATTCGTGTAATCATTCGCAGTCACGGCGATACAGACCCGCGACCAGAGTCGCGTGGCGCATGCCGCGCATGTTCGACGCGGAATGGGGGAAGACATGGACAAGAGCCCGGATGCATTTCGCACCATCAGTGAAGTGGCCGATGATCTCGACCTGCCGCAGCACGTCCTGAGATTTTGGGAAACGCGCTTCCTGCAGATCAAGCCGATGAAGCGGGGCGGCGGACGGCGGTACTACCGGCCGGAAGATGTGGATCTGCTCAAGGGCATCCGCCATCTGCTCTACGATCACGGCTATACGATCAAGGGTGTGCAGAAACTCTTGAAAATGAACGGCAACAAGTTCGTCGCGGCAATCGCCAGCGGTGATCTGGCGACCGTCGAGGCGCTCGCTGCCGCCAATATCGAGGAGCCGGCCCAGCCGAAGCTTGGCAATCCCGACGAAGACCAGATCGTCGGCCGCGCCAAGGCCCCGGCCAGCCGCCGGTTCTTTTCCTTCGTCGGCGGCAATGACGAGGCGCCGGAAATCTCGGTTGGCAAGGGCTCGGTCGGCAAGGAGGACCGGGCGCTGCTGCAGGAGGCCCTTTACGACCTGCTGGAATGCAAGCGTCTGCTCGATCAGGTGCGCTAAGACCGGAGGAGGGGGCAATAGAGGCTCTCGCCTTTCTTCTCGTGCCGTCCTGCCGTTCATGATACGAACCCCGACTGAATTCTGAGCAAGGCGAGACAATGGAAAAACCCTGGACGAAAAGCGTGACGCTCGCCCTGGAAGGGCCGGGCAAATACGTGACGATCTCCAATACTACGGAGGCATCCTGGGCGATGATCGAGGACTGGCCGCTGGAAGACGGGCCGGCTTTGGATCGGGCGCTCGAAATCTGCGCTGAGGTCGTCGAGGGCAAACGCCCGGTGGAGGATGCGCGAAAAGCGTTTCTGGCGGCTGCGGCCGAAGCAGAGATTGCCGTTCAGGCGTAAACGCCAGGTCTTTTGGCTGTCGTCTTCTTCCGGTAATCAGGCCCCAGGCCAAGACTTGCGGCATCTCCACAGGACCCAGGACCCGATAGAGAAAAGAACGATATGACCAAGGCGCTGCAGGCGAAATTTCACGGCGAGATGCTGGCGCTCTATGATCATTGCGCGCGAATCGGTTTCCGGCCAGTCTTGTTTCGCCGTCTTGTCATCCTGAAGGGCGGTGTCGAGGCGGCCAAGGAGCTTGTGTTCAAGCCCGGAACGACCGGTCTGGAACGGCTGATCGAGGCCGGGAAAACGGAACTGTCGATGGAGGCGGCGATGACACGGCCGGACTATCGCGTTCTTTTCACGCCTCTCGAAATCAAGGAGGCGGCCAAGCGGCTGGAGGGCATCGCTACACGCGAACGTTCCAGAGGCCGGCTGACCGCCACTGTCACCCATACGAAACAGGCATGATGACCATGACGAAGAAACCGAAGCTCGAACATTCCGATTTTTCCGGCGAGTTCACCGACGACGATATCACCGTGCTTGTCGACATCTTCCGCAAGGAAGGCAGCACCGACGGCTGGACGATGGAAGTGATCGATCAGGACGAAGGCCTGACTGTCTGGGAAGAGCCGTTTGCCACGGACAAGGAAGCCTTCGAGGAGTTTCTGGCGACCGTCGAGCGCGACGGTATCGAATCGTTCCTGGAAGAGCCGGAGACCGATGTTTCCGTGCATTGATGCCGGATTGCCGCGAAAGCGGCGGTTCGTCCTGGGAGTGATTTCTGTGCTGATTGAAGTCCAACCGCCGCGATGTGCGGCGGGTCGATATGACAGGGACTTCAAGGAGAAAATGGTCGGAGCGGCGGGATTCGAACCCACGACCCCTTGACCCCCAGTCAAGTGCGCTACCGGGCTGCGCTACGCTCCGAACCGAAAAGAGGCGTATATAATCGGGACTTGGCGCGCAAGCCCTGATTTCGGAAAATGCCGTAAATCACTGCAAAAATCGGGGATGCGTTTCGCCGTTGCCGGATACGGCACAATCTTGGCCGCAGCGATGAATTTTCCGGATGTTTAAAGTTTTCGGCAATGCCTTGCCCCGATAATGCGCTGGCGAATCGGGGATGGAATGATGGTGAAGACGGCGGTCAGAAAAGGCCAGAAGCGGCGGACAAGCCGCAAGCAGATCAAGGCCAGCATGTGGCCGTGGTATCTGGCCGGTGTCTTGTCGGTCAGCGCAGTGCTTGCCTATGAGCATCGGGCCGCCATCCTGCCGGTGGCCGCCCCCTTTTATACAGCGTCGATCGCCAAGCCGCGGCCGTTGGAAAAACGGTCTGTTCCGGAAAAACAAGCGGAGCCACGGCTCGCCGTTGCAAAGCCGGCTCTGGCGATGCCGGCGATGCGCCCCGTGGAACAGGCGGCGCTGCAGCCGCCTGCAAGCGTGGACAGCGGGCGCAAGCCGGGGACGTTCTATTTCTGCACCGAAACGCTGGAGAACTGCGTCGTCGATGGCGGTACGTTCTGGTACGGGCGGCGAAAGGTGCAGATTTCCGGCATTCAGGCACCGCGCATAAAACAGGCGAAATGCGATAACGAACGCAAGCTCGGCTCGCTGGCGAAGAAGCGGCTCTGGGAAATCCTCAACGCGGGTGATGTCCAGTTGGCCAGTGTGTCCGGTTCTGGTGCTGAGGTCACGGTCGGGCGGGGACGTTCGATCGGAGATATGCTGGTTTCCGAAGGGCTCGCGCAACGGACGTCTGGCGACAAGCAGGGCTGGTGCGCTCAAGGCTGATCGCGCGGCCAGTCATGCCGGCATCGCGTCCAATGCGTCAGGCGCTTACCGGCTAGCAGCGAGCCGCCGGTAGACGGCCTCGGTCTTGTCGATCATCTGGCCCATCGAGAAATTCGCCATCCGGCCAAGGGCTGCCTGCGTCAGCTGGCGATAACGCTGCGGATCGGCACTTTCCACCATGGCATTGGCAAGCTTGGCCGTGTCGCCGTCATTGGGCACGATCAGGCCGCTTCTGTCCTTGTCGATCGCGGTCGATGCGCCGCCGACATCGGTGGAGACGATCGGTTTTCCCGAGGCTGCCGCCTCCAGCATGACATAGGACATGGCCTCGTAACGGCTGGGCATGACCAGCACGTCGAAAGCGGGAACCGCCTGCGGGCCGGTGAACGCCGAGGTGAGGCGAATGCGCTTCTGCAGGCCACTATTGGCGATGGCCGCGCGAACATCCTGCTCAAGTTCGCCGGAGCCGACCATGATCAGTTCGGCATTGGGCAGTCGCGAGGCGGCATTGCGAAAGGCCTCGATCAAACGTTCGGGCGCTTTTTGATAGGAGAGCCGACCGACAAAGCCGAAGACGAACGCATCGGAGGAGATGCCAAAACTCGCCCTTACGGTGTTTGCCATGTCGAGCGGCGGTGGTGCCACGCCGTTGATGATGACGGAGAGTTTGCGTTCCGGCATGCCAAGCGACAGCGCATGGGCATGTTCATCGTCGGATACGCAGATCAGGTGATCGGTGAACAGCTTGGCGAGGATGGTTTCGATGCTGCCGAAGATCAGCCGCCCGATCCTGCCGAGCGTCGGGTCCATGGTGCGGAACGCATGCGGCGTGTAGATGCGCGGCGCGTGAAGGCCGGGCAGGCGCAGGCGGGTCAGTGCGCCTGCTTTCGAGCTGTGACCATGCACGATGTCGAATGGCGCGCTGCCGTTGATGATGCGCTTCAGCGCGCGATGGGCCGCAATGTCGGAGAGTCCGGGAGAGCGCTTCATCGCAACCGCGTGCACGGCGGGCAGGCCGAGCGATTTCAGTTCCCGGACGAACGCGTCTTCGGCGCGCAGCGGCGAATAGGCCGCTTCGACATGGTGACCGCGTTCGTGCAATCCGCGGCAGAGGTCGAGAAAATGGCGGCCTGATCCGCCACCGCTCGGCTCCAGTACCTGGAGGATGCGCAGCCTGCCTTCAGCCTCGGCGTGTAAGGGGTCGATGTTCATTCTGACAATCCGCCGCCGGTCGCGATATGGAGCCGGCCCACACCCTATGTACAGGCTCGATGTTAACGCAGCGTTGGCACCGGGGAAGGGCGGTGGACTTGCTCGAACCCGGTTCTGCGCCGGTGGCGATATTCCAAGGCGCCGCAACCCCAGATGACGCCGAGCAACAGGAAGAAATGCCGCCAATGGTCGGTGTCGATGACATTGCCGATACCGGCATGGCCGATCAGCACGATCCAGGCGATCATCAGATAAGGCTGCCAGGGACGGTCGAGCAGCAGGAAGCGAAAGCCCATCGAGACGGTCCAGACGATCAGGGTGACATAGGAGACGAAACCCAGCCAACCGTAGGAGGTCAGCGACTTCAGCCAGATATTGTGCTCATCCTCCGGAAACATCGTGCTGAACACCATCGGGCCGATGCCAAGCGGTTTTTCCATCGACATCAGGAAGCCGATCTTGTGGCGCTCGAAACGGCCGAGATGACCGCCGTCATAGTCCTGCACGAGTTGAGTCCGGCTGGAAAAAAGGTCGGCGACCTGAGGGATCTGCAGGGCGACGACGAGCGTCACGACCATCAGTAATGCGCCGCTGAGCGCGAGAACAAGAATTTTGAGACGGAACGCGCCGGTGCGCTCCTTCAGAAGCATGACGAAGACGAGTGCGCACGCGCAGAACAGATAAAGCGCCCAGGCGGCCCGCGAGAACGAGAGGAACAGCCCGAGCGCCATGATCAGGATGGCGACAGCCCTGATCGGCGCCGTAGTTATGCGCTCGGTGAGCAGCCGGTACATCAGGTAGAGCGATGGTGCGACCAGAAATGGACCAAAGACGTTGGGGTCCTGGAACGCACCTTTTGCACGGTCGTAGAGCGTAAAGTTCGCAGCCCCTGGGATCGCGCCGAAATAACCGAGGATGCCGAGCAGGGAGGTGATGACACCGGCGGCGACCCAGGCGTCGAAGATCAGTTTCAGGCGTTCATGCCGGGCTTCGATGATGGCGGCATAAAACACCGAGGAGAGGCAAAGAAAGCCTGATACCGCGATGTACATCGGTGCCGTGGCCAGATCGCTCATCACCGTCAACGACAGAATTCCCCCGGTCATGAACAGGATGAGCAGCGCCAGAAGCGGCGCGACGGAGCGCGAGATTTTCAGGCCGAAGATAAACCAGGTCCCGATCAGGACCGCCATGAAGACTTCGTACGGCGCTGGCTCCGCAATGACGAAGCCCGACAGGAAGACGCCGAACGTCACCATGGCCGAGCCGAGGATGGCGACGGCAGCCATCTGCGGGCGAAATCCCGCGGCAGACATGGCAGCTGGCGTGCTCAATAGGCATTTTCCGTGTTGAGGAGCCGGATCGGCGTCAGGAACAGGATTTTCAGATCCAGCCACAACGACCAGTTTTCGATGTAATAGAGGTCGAACGCCGTGCGGAACTTGATCTTGTCGTCATGGTCGATCTCGCCGCGCCAGCCGTTGATCTGCGCCCAGCCGGTAACACCCGGCTTGACGCGGTGGCGGGCGAAGTAGCCCTCGACGACGTCGGAATAGGTGCGATCTGCGGTCTGGGCGAGGACGGCATGCGGCCGTGGCCCGACCAGCGACAGCTGTCCGCGCAAGACGTTGAAGATCTGCGGCAATTCGTCGATCGAGGATTTGCGCAGGAAGCGCCCGACCGGCGTGACGCGCGGATCGCCCTTCGTCACGGCATTGCGCGCCGTAGGATCGCTCATGTTGGTATACATAGAGCGGAACTTGTAGACGTCGATCATCTCGTTGTTGAAGCCGTGGCGCTGTTGCTTGAAGATGATCGGGCCGGGCGAGCTGATTTTCACCGCGATGGCAGCACCGATAAAGACCGGCCAAAGCAAGGCGAGTGCCACGAGGCTGAAGAACACGTCGAAGATGCGTTTGGCGACCGAATCCCAGTCTGCGATCGGCTTGTCGAAGATATCCAGCATCGGCACCTGGCCGACATGCGAATAGCTGCGCGGACGAAAGCGCAGATTGTTGGCATGGGCGGCGAGGCGGATGTCGGCCGGCAGGACCCAGAGCGTCCTGAGGAGTTCGAGAATGCGCTTCTCCGCTGACAGCGGCAAGGCGATGATCAGGATGTCGATGCGGGTGAGGCGGGCGAAATCTACGAGTTCGCCAACGGTGCCGAGCTTCGGATAACCGGCGATGATGCCAGGCGAGCGGCGCTCATCACGGTCGTCGAAGATGCCGCAGATACGGATGTCGTTGTCTGTCTGCTGTTCGAGCGAGCGGATCAGGTCCTTGGCCGGCTGACCGCCGCCGACGATGACGGCGCGGCGCTCCATGATGCCGTTGCGGGCCCATCGGCGAATGGAGAACGCGATAAAGGCGCGTTCAGCAATCAGGAAGATGGCGCCCAGAATATACCAGCCGCCAAACGAGAAACGCGAGAAGCTCTCGCCGGTTTTCAAGAGAAACAGCACCATCGTCATGGAGGCGAAGGCCAGTGTCCAGCAGCCGATCAGCCGAGGGATGGCTCGGGAAGCCGAACGCAATGTCGGAACCTGATAGCCGTCGCAAAGCTGCAGGAACATCACGGTCAGCCCGGCGCCCCCGGCGATCAGTGCGCAATAGCCGAGCAATTCTTCCAGCGGCGGTGCGACATAGATCATGTGGATGGCATAGCCGATGGCAAACAGCGCGGTGAATTCGAACAGCCGCATCAGGCCGATGATCATGTTGGGAGAATAGGTATCCGTGCGGAACTGCGATGCAATCCTGCGGGCAAGCGGATTGAGTTCGCGCTTCGGCTCGCCGTCCCGCTTCTCGCCGGGCGCATTGGTCCGGATCTCGGAAATCTTCTTGCGCAATGCGTTGGTATCGATAGATTCCGGTTTGTCGATCTGGTTCATGATATCCGCCCGGGCCGTTGTGTCCCTTCGGGATAGCAGAAAGCCCCTAAGAAACGTTTACGGGTTTCCCGAGGGTGTTTTGCGCCCAATGGTCTTTTCCGGCACAAGCTGGCGGTAGAGCCGCATCATGCTGGCGGACATCGTTGAGGTTGCAAAAGCAGCCTTGAAGGATTCGGCCTCAGGCATCATTTTTGCAGCCCAGTCCTTTTGCGTCATCGCGGCGGTCATCACGTCGGCAAGCGACTGCGCATCGCCGGATGTGGCAAGAGCGGCGCTGCCGGTGCCGAGAACCTCCGGAATGCCTCCAACTCTGGACGCGATAACCGGTTTGCGGGCGGCGAGCGCTTCCAGCACGATATAGGGCATGGATTCGGCGCGCGAAGGCACGACGACGTTGCGGGTAAAGGCGAAGGCATCGCGCGCCTTCATGGCAGGCAGCATCTGAATGCGCCGGCCTAGGCCGCGCTGCAGCATCATTTGCTCGTATTCCTCTTTTTGCGGTCCGTCGCCGATCATCACCGCCGAAAGTGGCCGGCCGATGCTGCGCTCGGTTCTGGCAAAGGCATCGATGAAGAGATCCGGCCCCTTCAGGTCACGCAGCATGCCGATATAGAGAAAATCCACCGCATCGGGCCGGGCATAGACCATTTCGAAATCGCGGTCGTCGATACCGTTGTAGATCCGCTCGCTGAGGGGGCGAGGCTTTCCGACCTTGGCCTCGTAGGTCTTGCGCTCGAAATCGCAGACAAAGACGATTGCGTCCGTCAGGTATTCCTGGAGGCGTTCCAGCAGGAATACCGTCCTCC
Organism: Hyphomicrobiales bacterium; assembly: GCA_900472175.1. GTDB lineage: Bacteria > Pseudomonadota > Alphaproteobacteria > Rhizobiales > Rhizobiaceae > Pararhizobium. The sequence continues at coordinate 758,316 of UCHD01000001.1, forward strand.
CGGACAGCGTTGACCGGCAATAGTGCAGGCTGCCGCCGTGCGGCGAATAGAGGCGGGCAACGCAATACCTGTTCACCCGCAAGGCTGAGCCGATGATCCGGGCCAGGGCGCCGCCTTTGGCGCCGTGACCGTGCAGGATATCCGGCTGCAAACTCCTAATTTCCTTGTAGCTTTTCCACAGTGCGCCTAGATCCGATGGGCCGATGGACCGGCGGATCGGCAACCGGACGAGACCGAGTGCCAGAAAAGGTCTTATCTCGTCGAAAAGGGCGTCTTCGTAGCTTCCACCTGTCGTGCTGTCGCAGACGATGCCGACTTCATGCCCCTGCCGCGCATGCGCCTCCGCGAGATCGCGCACATGGCGGAAGATTCCACCAATAGGCGACCGGAAGCAGTGAATGATGCGGAGCGGTTTTGGGGTCGGCATGCTGTTAGAACAGCCGCTCGCGTACGTAGATCGTGTCGCCGGCCATGATCGGGTCGGAGATCGAGACGCGGCCGGTGAGAATGCGGCCGTTGATCTTGCGGGTGACATCGACATTGGCCTGATTGGCGCGCGGGGAGTAGCCGCCGGCAACGGCAATAGCGTTTTGGACGGTCATGCCCGGAACATAGGAATACTGCCCCGCCTGGCCGACTTCGCCCATGATGAATACGGAGCGGTAACGATCGACCTCGATGGTCACGTCGGGATCGCGCAAATAGCCTTCGCGCAGCTTGGCTGCGATGGTCTTTTCCATTTCGGGCAGTGTATGGCCGCGCGATGGGACGGCGCCGATCAGCGGGAAGGCAACGTAGCCCGCCTGATCGACGGTATAGCTGCCGGTAAGACCGGCCTGTTCGAACACGCTGATGCGCAGCCTGTCGCCGCTATCGACGCGGTAAGGCTGGATGGTGGCTTCGTGAAAGGCCTTGGGTGCCGGCTGGTAGCTGCTGCACCCTGAAATTGCAAGGCACAGCGAGAGTAGGGCCAGGGCCGGGCCTGTTTTCAATCGTGCGGATGTCATCGGGCTCTCGTGTTTCAGAAACCATGTCTTGGCCTGATGTTATCAATCCGTTAGGGTTAATAGGCGGTAAAGGCCGCGAATAATTTCACCGGGGCAACCTGCTCGCTCTCCGGTTCATGCGCTTCGCGCCGGTTGTATCGTCGAAACCTCATTAACTGTTGCGTTACCATGTTTGTTTACGGTGCGCGGAGTTGTGAAGGTTCAAGGGTAAAGCGCATGCCGGGCGTCAACGACGGTCATCAGGATGTAGATATCGATCTTGCCGGGCTTTTCCGCGCCATCTGGCGGCGGCGGGGCAGGGTGTTGTTGGCAACCGTTGCATTCGGTGGCCTTGCCTTTGTCGGCGCCAACCTGATGAGCCCGGACTATCAGGGCGAGGCGCGTGTCCTGATCGAATCGCGCCAGGCCGAGTTCAGCATTGCCAACCCGGTACAGTCGCAGACAGCTGACAGCCCTTTCGACGAGTCCGGCATTGCCAGCCAGGTGCAGGTGCTGCGTTCGGCCGATCTGATCAAGCAGGTCGCCCGCGAAATGAAGCTCTATGAACTGCCGGAATTCGATCCGACCACAAACCCGTCGGCGATCTCCGATATCCTGGTGATGCTCGGCATCAAGAAAAACCCGCTCGACCTGCCGCCCGAAGAGCGCGTCCTGAAGGAGTTCGAAAAGAAGCTGCAGGTCTATCAGGTGGAGAAATCGCGGGTGATCGCGATGCAGTTCACTTCGGAGGATCCGAAGCTGGCTGCGGCGATCCCGAATGCGATGGCCAAGGTCTTCCTGTCGCTGCAGAGCGGCGCCAAGCTCGATTCCAATTCGGAGGCCAGCCGCTGGCTGGAGCCGGAAATCGCCAATCTGCGCGAAAAGGTTCGCGATGCCGAGGCCAAGGTTGCCGATTATCGCGCATCGTCCGATCTGCTTTTGACCGGTGAAACCGGCGGCACATTTGCCACCAAGCAACTGAACGACATTTCGACCGAGCTTGCCCGTGTGCGCGGCGAGCGGGCCAATGCCGAGGCACGTGCGGAAAACGTCCGCACGGCGCTAGCCAGCGGCCGGGCCGTCGACACACTGAGCGACGTCGTCGCTTCGCCGATGATCCAGCGGTTGAAGGAAACCGAATCCAATATACAGGGGCAGATTGCCGATCTGTCGACCACGCTGCTTGACGGGCATCCGCGCTTGAAGGGACTGAAATCCCAGCTTCAGGGAATACGGACGCAGATTCTCGGTGAAACCAAGAAGATCCTCGGCAGCCTCGAAAATGAAGCGACCGTTTCCCAATTGCGCGAGCGCCAGCTGGTTGCCCAGCTCAACACGTTGAAGGCAAGATCCGCCAAGGCCGGTGAGGACGAAGTCGGATTGCGGGCGCTGGAGCGAGAAGCGACGGCGCAGCGGCAGCTGTTGGAAACCTACCTGGCGCGCTATCGCGAGGCGACATCGCGCAGTGGAGAAAATGCCGCCCCGGCGGATGCCCGGGTCATCTCGCAGGCGGTCGAGCCGACCGAGGCGAGCTTCCCCAAGGTTCTGCCGATTACCATCGTTGCCGCCTTTGCCAGCTTCCTCGTCAGTTGTGTGGTGATCATGCTTTCCGAACTGTTCAGTGGCCGGGCTCTGCGGCCGGTCGGACGTAGGGACGAAGAGTTTTTTGACGATGTGCGACTGGAAATCGAGCCGGAGGTCATGCAGCCTGCGCGGGAGACCGTAACCCGCCCGACGTCTGCGCAGGCCGTGCCCATTGTTGCCCGCGAACCCGTGCGCGAACCCGTGATGGTGGCGGCAGTTGAGCCGGAACCGGTGGAGCTCGCGTTTGCCGAGCCGGAAGACGATGATTTTTCGATTGCCTCGGTTGCCGGCCATCTGACCGCTGACGATGTCCGCGTCGCGATCTCCGTGTCGCCCGCCGGCGACGATGGGTCGGCAAATGCGGTGACGTTGGCGCGGCTGGTGGCCGAGGACGGACGCAAGATCGTGTTGATCGATCTCACAGGCTCGGCATGCCCGACGCAACTGATGACCCAGACGGCCGATCTCGCCGGAATCACCAATCTTCTGGTCGGAGAAGTTCCTTTCACGGAAACGATCCATGCGGACAGGCTGTCGGACGCGCATATCATTCCGCAGGGCGATGCCGATCCGGTGGTTGCCATGCGGGGCATCGAGCGGTTGCAGATGATCATCGATGCTTTGGCGAACGCCTATGACACGGTGCTGATCGAATGCGGGCCTGCCGATGTGAATGCGATCAGCAGGGTGACGCGCGCACGCGATACGCAGATCATTATCTCGGCGCCAGATGTCGGCAACGAGGAGATCATCGACCTCATCACCGGTTTCGGCGAGGCGGGCTTTGGCGAGATCGTGCTGATGACGGGAACGGGGTATCCGCAATCGGGAACGTCAGGCCGCAAGGCAGCCTGATCAACAACGACCGTTTCAGTCGCTGTCTGTGTCGGGTGCGGCAGCCGTGCCTGGCGTTTGCCGGCGTTGGCGCAGCCGCTGCAGGAAGGCATAGGCCTTCTTGTTTTTTTTGATGCCGGATTTTAGCCGGACCGCGGCGCGATGCACTGACGCTGCGAGGCGCCCGCGCAGCGTCAAGGGCAGGACGATGTCACGCTGAATGGTCTCGACCGTACACCAGGAGCGCTTGTAGGCCTGGTCGCCGATGCCGAAGTCGAACAGGGTGATCCCTTCGGCATTGCATTTGCGGATGATCAGGTAAAACAGAAGCTCGCCCGGGCTTGCGTCCGCTGCGATGTCGTCGTCGATCGAGCCGAACTGGCAGATGACGTGATCGCCCTTGCGCGATAATCCGGCAATGGCGACGATGCGGCCATTGCCTTGGCCACGCAAACGGATTGCATTGAGCTCGAGCGGCTGGCCTTCATCCGTCGGTTCCACCGCCGCGAGTGCATGGAAAAACGCTTGCGTTTCCGCGTCCTGAAACACGTTCGGCAGGCCGAGCGCCTTGAAGCGATTGGCTTTCTGCTCGAAGAACAGGTCCAGTATCTGCCGCCGTTCCGTGCTGGTGGTGGCAACGACGTGCTCGTAGCCTCCCATCGCTTCCAGCCGCTTTTCCGAAACGCGAAATTTCTTGCGCCGCCGCTTGGCATTGAGCTGGGCCAGCGTTGCCTCGAAGTTTTCCAGGAGTGGCAACTGGAACGACGTATTTTGGTTGCGAACCGCCGGCAGCGAGGCAAATGGATGGCGCGTCCCGTGCCAGTCGAACGGCATCTTCTCCAGCGTCACGATATCGGCGACGCGCGACAGCCTGGCCGACAGGTCGGCAATCAGCTCGGTGGCCAGCTTCTTGCAGGTGACCGGATCGAAATCCTCAGCGAAAAGACCGGTATTGATGTTGCTGTGCGGCGAGCCGATGAACCGCGCGGTGCGGAAGAACCGGCCACGGACAAGTTCAAGTGGCAGGATGAAGACAGTTTTCTGGCCGATCCGGCCGCGCACCAACAGCAGTTGATTGGAATGGGTTGCAGACCAGGCGGCGCACCAGTCGAAGCCCTGATGCAGGGACGTGGCCGGAGAAGCCTCCAGCGCACGCCAGTCGGCTTCCAGCGCCTGCATGTCGACATGAACGCTCAGCGTCAGGTCTTCGGCAAGCGCGATATCATGCACCTCGCCGCGATGGCCATGCAGCGCATGACGGCGAACCTTGCGAACGGGCGTGATGTTGAAGTCCACGTTGGTCATGATCGCTTGCGGTTGCGGGGACAGGATGACGTTGCACTTAAGCCAAACATGCCCTTATTTTCGTTTAAAGGGGACGCGGAGCCCACGGGCTTCTCGGGATTTCATCCAATGCGGTTACCGAATGGATAAGGTCAACTGGAGCCCACCAGCAGGCGCTCGTGATTGTCGGGGTTGGATTTTTGACGCCATCCCTGTTAAAACCGATGTCTGTTTTCATGGAGAGACCGATGCGCCACTGAACAAGGTTTGGACAATTCGCGGCTATCCCTGCGCGTTTTCAGACCGCTCTATGTCACCATGACCGTTGGACATAAAGGTGGAGTATCCCCATGCCTGAACATCAAGACACGCCGGATTCCGGTGCGGTCCATCCCGTTGCCGCTTTCCCGCAGGTCGGCTTTCTCAAGAACATCATCCGTTCACCGCTGATCAGCGCCGGCGATTTCAGCTATTACGACGATCCTGCAGGGCCGGAGCATTTCGAGGAGAAATGCGTCCTCTACCACTATGATTTCATCGGCGACCGGCTGGATATTGGCCGTTACTGCGCGCTGGCGCAGGGTGTGACGTTCATCATGAACGGCGCCAATCATGCCATGCAGGGATTTTCGACCTATCCCTTCAGCGTTTTCCCGGGTGCATGGCGCGATGGTTTTGACCTTAGCCTTTATGCCAGCGGCTACCGGGGTGACACGACGGTTGGAAACGATGTGTGGATTGGAACCAAGGTCACGATCATGCCCGGTGTGACAATCGGCAATGGTGCCATCATCGGCGCTCACGCGGTGGTCGCCAAGGATGTGCCGCCCTACAGCGTCGTCGCCGGAAATCCGGGGAGGGTGGTGAAACAGCGGTTCAGCAGCGATATCGTCGAACGCCTTCAGGCCGTCGCCTGGTGGAACTGGCCGGTCGACAAGGTCACCCGTCACATTGCCGCAATCACCGGCGCGGATATCGAGGCGCTCGAAAAGGCCGTTTAATCGCCGACCCAGCCCGTGGCGAGCGCGGTTGCCCATGCAGTGCGGCCGCGTGAACGGGCAAGCTTCGACATCGCCATGTGGTCGTAGGAAACACGCCGGAAGGCAACGTTCCAGTTGCCGTCCGTCTTTTCAAGAATGGCGTAGGATGCGTCGGGCGAGCCAGTCTCGACTTTGTGGAAGACCGGTTCGTCATCGTCATATCCCGGACAGCCAACGCTGCCGGGGTTGACGATCAACCGGCCGTCGGCGAGGTGCACGGCGCGCGGGATATGGGTATGGCCGCAGAGGATGACGGGAAAGTCGATCCCCTTGGCGAACTCTTCGATGCGTTCCCTACTGGACATGTGCACGACGCCTGCGGCCGTCAGGTCCTCGAGCCAGTAGGTGAGATCGTCCTTGGGCGTCGCATGGCAGAGAAACAATTCCTGCCGGTGAACCAAAGTCGCGGGCAGGGCGCGCAGCCAGTCGAGATGGTGCGGCTGTAACTCGGCATGCGCCATGCTGTCGGAAAGCCCCATCTTGGCCGGTTCAAGCGACACCAGCCAGCGATCGTGATTGCCGCGGATCGACGGAAAACCGCGCGCCATCAGAATATCGGCCGTGCGGGCCGCATTCATCGGGCCGCTCAGGTGATCGCCGAGATTGACCACGTCGTCGATTCCCTGTGCCGCGATGTCGGCAAGCACGGCTTCAAGGGCAAGGTCGTTGCCGTGGATATCGGCGATCACTGCGATCTTCATGATTTCGCCTTTCGGCTCAGCGTGGTTTGGCGGGCTTTTCCATCCACTTGATGATCAGCATGGCAGGCAGAATCCACAACAGGCCGGTGAAGAAGAAATAGGCGAGATGGATCCACCATGGCGACGTGCCAAGCAGAAGCGAGGCAAAAGTGGTGGCCGCCAGCGCATAGACGATGACGAGGATGATGATCAGAACGGTGCCGATCAGTTTTCTCAGGCGTACAGGCATTGAGGTCTTTCCGGTTGGCAGGTTTCGCAGGACAATTGGCCGCGACGGCATGCCGCAAAGGGGTAAGCCTTGTTTTGCATGCTGCTCTGGTGCAAATCAACGGCTTTGATGCATGCGCCCCCGGACAAATCGCCTCCAGAGGCTCGGGCCATGCCTTTCGATAATGGAGACCTTGCATGGCAAGCACGGATTTGGCGACGCAACGGCGTCTTATGCGCGAGATCGATACGGTCAGCCGCAATCGCACCCAGATCAGGATCTGGCTGGGTATCGTCGTTTTGGTGCTGTTCGGGCTGGTGCTTGTCGGCGGCGCGACGCGGCTGACGGAATCCGGCCTGTCGATCACCCAGTGGAAGCCGATCCACGGCGTCATCCCGCCGCTCACCGCCGCCGAATGGCAGGAGGAATTCGAGCTCTACAAGCAGATCCCGCAATATGAGCAGATCAACAGCGACATGACCGTGGAAGGGTTCAAGACCATCTTCTGGTGGGAATGGGCGCACCGTCTGCTGGCTCGCTCGATCGGGCTGATCTTCGCCTTGCCGCTGGCCTTCTTCTGGATCCGCGGCCAGATCGAGCCCCGCCTGAAATTGCCGTTGGTTGGTATTCTGGCGCTGGGTGGATTTCAGGGTTTCATCGGCTGGTGGATGGTCTCGTCCGGACTTGCCGACCGCACCGAGGTCAGTCAGTACCGGCTGGCAACCCATCTCATCATTGCCTGTCTGATCTTCGTCTCCTGCATCTGGATCGGCAGGGGACTGGCGCCGCATGCCAACGATCCGGCGCCGACGAAAAGCTCGAAGAAAATGGCCGCGATCATCGCCTGCATGGCGCTGTTCCAGATCTATCTGGGTGCGCTGGTGGCGGGGCTTGATGCGGGCCTTTCCTACAATACCTGGCCGCTGATGGATGGTTCCATGGTGCCATCGGACCTGTTCATCCAGCAACCGGCCTGGCTCAATCTGTTCGAGAATCCGAAGACCGTGCAGTTCGTCCACCGTATCGGCGCCTATGTATTGTTTGCCTTCGTGCTGATGCACATGATCGCCTCGTTGCGCAACGCACCGGAAACGACGCATGCGCGCCGTTCGGTGCTGCTGTTCGTGCTGGTGACGATCCAGGCGGTCATCGGTATCACGACGCTGATCCTGCAGGTGCCGGTCGGCTGGGGTGTTGCCCATCAGGGCGGTGCGCTGGTGGTGCTCGGTTTCGCCGTCGCTCACTGGCGGGCGTTTATCGGCGAATATCCGCGGCCGCTGGAAATTGAAGTCCGCACCTGATCAGCGCAGCAGGCCGTCCAACGCGGGCATGCCGAGAATGGCGGATGCGCCGATCAGGACATAACAGATGATGCGAAATGTGGATGGTTTGGCGAGGCCGAACAGGCGGGATCCGGCGTAAAGACCGCCGGCATAGAGCGGCAGGACGACCAGCGTCAGCGCAAAGACCTGTTCGACGAACAGGCCGCCGATCAGGTAGGTTACGGCTGTCAGTGCCGAGGAAATCACGAAATAGAGCATCAGGTTGGAGCGGATGACCAGCATGTCGCTGGCGCCGCTCAGCCAGTAGGCGACGACCGGTGGTCCGCCGAGTTGTGCTGCACCGCTGAAAACTCCGGCGATGCCGCCGACACCGGCCGTCAGCGGCGCGCGCGGTTGCCCGTGATAGCGCCAGCCGGAGATCAACAGGATCAGCATCAGCGCCGAAACGACGGTGATCGCCCACCGCAGGATCAGCGGGTCGGCCAGCGCCAGTGCCGCTGTGCCAAGCGGCACGCCGATCAGTGCGCCGGACGCCATGGTGAAGACCTCGCGACGGTTGGCGCCACGCCAGGCAGCTGGAAGCATGCCGGCCGCCGCAATCGTGTCGATCACCAGCAGAACCGGCGAAATGATCTTCGGGCCGACGATGGAACCGCCGACCGGGATCAGGATCAGTGCGGCACCAAAGCCGGAAAAGCCGCGGGCAAGACCGGCAATGAAGGTGCAGACAAGCAGCGCATAGAGCCCATGCTCCGGCAACGCGGTGGCGATTTTTGCCAGAAAGGTCGCGAAAAAGCCGGTATCGCCCATGTCAGTTCAAATACCCCTGCGCGCGAGCGAGCGCCCGGTGAGCGCTCCGCGCTGCTATGTCTTTCAGGCCGACAGCATCAGGTCCATGTTCTGCACCGCAGCGCCCGAAGCGCCCTTGCCGAGATTGTCGAGCAAGGCAACGAGATTGACCTGTTCGCCGCCTTCCGAGCCGAACACGAACAGCTTCATCGTGTCCTTGCCGGCAAGCTCGACGGCATCGACGCGGGCCATCTTCGCGCTGACGTCGAGCGGCACGACCTCGACAATCGACTGGCCTGCGTAATGGGCAGAGAGAGCAGCGTGGATGGTTTCGAGCGTTGCGCCGCCGTTCAGTTGATCGAGGAACAGCGGTACTTGCACGATCATGCCTTGCGGGAAGCGGCCGACCGATGGTGAGAAGATCGGCGCGCGGTCGAGCATGCCGTGGATCTGCATTTCCGGCACGTGCTTGTGCTTGAGCGTCAGGCCGTAAAGGAAGTTTGGCGAGCTGATCGGATCGGGATTGGCCGGGTCTTCCATCTGGGCGATCATCTGCTTGCCGCCGCCGGTATAGCCGGAAACCGCATTGACCGTGACCGGATAGTCTTGGGGCAGGATGCCTGCCTGCCGCAACGGACGGATCAGGCCGATGGCGCCGGTCGGATAGCAGCCGGGATTGGCGACGAGGCGGGCATCGCGGATTTTCGCCGTCTGCGCCTTGTCCATTTCGGCAAAGCCATAGGCCCAGTCTGGCGCGATGCGATAGGCTGTCGAGGTATCGATGATGCGCACCTTGTTGTTACCCTCGAGCATGGTGACGGCCTGTTTGGAGGCGTCGTCGGGCAGGCAGAGGATGGCGACATCGGCGCTGTTCAAGAGATCTTCGCGAATGGCGGCATTGCGGCGCTCCGCTTCCGGAATGGACAGCAGCTCCACATCCGAACGGCCAGCCATGCGCGTGCGGATCTGCAAGCCCGTTGTGCCGTGTTCGCCATCGATGAAGATCTTCGGTTTCATGGTTTTATCCTGTCCTGCCAAGGGATTATCGGGTGTTGCGGAATCACTTTGGCATGCAATTGAATCAGTTTGACAACAACACGGGCTCAGTCGCTATCCACGCCGCTCCGCCAGCTGTTCGGCATGAAGGCCGAGCATATACATTGCGATGGTGGAGCCCGCAATGGCGGTGATATCGGCATGGTCATAGGCCGGAGCCACCTCGACCACATCGGCGCCCTTGATGACCAATGCTCCGAGCTTGCGGATCACCGAGAGGATCTTTGCCGAGGACGGTCCGCCGGCGACCGGCGTGCCGGTGCCCGGCGCATAGGCGGGATCGAGGCAGTCGATATCAAAGGTGAGGTAGGTCGGGCGGTCACCGACATGGCGCAGGATGACGTCGGCAATGTCACCGGCACTCATTTCCTCCAGATCGTAGCCATAGAGAATGCGGATGCCGCAATCGTCGGGCGCATGGGTGCGGATACCAAGCTGGATCGAGCTTGCTGTATCGATGAGGCCCTCGCGGGCGGCGCGTCCGACGAAGGAGCCGTGGTCGATACGGCCCTTCTCGTCGGCCCAGGTATCCTGATGGGCATCGAACTGGACAAGCGAGAGCGGGCCGTGAATGGCGGCATGGGCGCGCAGCAAGGGCAGAGTGACGAAATGGTCGCCGCCGAGCGTCAGCAGGAAGGCGCCGCTTTTCAAAATGGTTTCCGCTTCGGAGCGGATGGTTTCCGGCGTGGCGGCATGATGACCGTAGTCGAGCAGGCAATCGCCATAATCGATCGTCGCCATGTCTTCGAACAGGTCGCGCTCGAACGGGTACTGCGGGTCATTGTCGAAGATCGCGGAGGCGCGGCGGATCGCCTGCGGCCCGAAGCGGGCGCCGGGACGATTGGAGGTCGCCGCGTCGAACGGGATGCCCCAGACGACGGCGTCGACGCCGTCGAGGCTTTTGGTGTAGCGCCGCCGCATGAAGGAGAGGATGCCCGCATGGGTAGGGTCGGTAGCGGCGCTCTTCAGCGATGTGGCAGTAATGGCGTGGTCTATCGTCTTGTTGGCCATGATCGGTCCCGTCCGTTGTCTGGGCAGACGTTGGACAATCGGCGGCCGGAAGGCAAGACCCGGATTATTACGGTCGAACTTTCATGATGCCTTGGCTTCGTAAGTCGGTGCGAAGTCACCGAGCGACTTTGCCTTTTCAATCATGCCGCCGATATCCTGCGACACGATCGCTTCCAGATCGGCAAAGCTGTCGATGACATAGTAGATCGGCTGGACGATATCGATCCGGTAGGGGGTTCGAAGCACGCTCATCAGATCAAATGGCCGGAACTCGCATTCCGTGCCATCCATGGCGGCCTTGGCTTCGCTCGGCGACGAAACAATACCCGCGCCAAAACAGCGGCGGCCTTGCGGCGTGTTGATCAGTCCGAATTCGACCGTGAACCAGAAGATGCGGAACAGGTGCCAGGAATAGCCTTTTCCAAGCTTCACTGCGGCCTCGCCGAAGTGCCGGACGAAATTGGCATAGCTCTGGTTGGTCAGCAGCGGGCAGTGGCCGAACACTTCGTGGAACAGGTCCGGTTCCTCGATATAGTCGATATGCTCGCGACGGCGCAGGAAGGTGGCGAGCGGGAACTTGCCTTGGCTCAGCAGTTCGTAGAAGCGCGACGGCGGAATGAGGGCAGGCACACCTTCGACACCAAATCCGGTCGTCTCGTGCAGGCGGCGGTCGACATCGGCAAGCTGCGGCACCTTGTCCGGTGTCAGCCCAAGGGTTTTGACCCCATCCAGATATTCCCGGCAGGCCATGCCGGCAAGCAGCTTCATCTGGCGCTCATAGAGTTCGCCCCAGATGGCATCCTCTTCGGCGGTATAGGGATAAATCCCGTCCGGGCCGGGCAGTTTGGCGGTGTAGCTGCTTTCCTTGGTCATCGAACCGATCCTCCCAGATGCGTGTGTCAGTGCAATTATGCTCCGGGATCGAAGGATTTTTCTTTCTTTCGTGCTGAGGATATTCATAATCTTGGCAGGATTTTTCGGAGATCTCGTAAGCCATGAAAGAATCTGGGAATTTCCGGCGCAAGCTTTTGCAACTCGTCCAGGCCGATGGCAGCCTGTCGCTGGCGGAATTGGCCGAGAAGGCCGGCATGTCGCAGAGTTCGGCATGGCGCAAAATCCAGGAACTGGAAGCCGATGGCGTCATCCGCAAGCGCGTGACGTTGCTCGATCCCGGTAAACTCGATCTGAAACTCTGCGTTATCGCCCATGTGACGCTGGAGGATCATCATGAGGAGGCGGTTGCCTCGTTTGCGTCCGTGGTGCTGGAGCGGCCGGAAATCATGGAATGTTATGCGCTCTCCGGCGCCTTCGATTACATGCTGAAGATCCGGGCGAGCGATGTGGAGAGCTACGAGGCGTTCATGACGCGCTACCTGATGCGTAATCCGCATGTGCGCACGGTCGTATCGAGTTTTGTTCTGCGGGAGCTCAAGTTCTCGACGGAGCTTCCGCTTTAGAAAAATGGCCAAAGAAAAAGGCGGGACAAAGCCCGCCTTTTCCAAATCGAGATTTTCGAAACGATTAACGCTTCGAGAACTGGAACGAACGGCGGGCCTTAGCCTTACCGTACTTCTTACGCTCGACGACGCGGCTATCGCGGGTCAGGAAGCCGCCCTTCTTCAGAACCGTGCGCAGGCCCGGTTCGAAGTAGGTGAGTGCCTTCGAGATGCCGTGACGAACGGCACCGGCCTGGCCGGAAAGACCGCCGCCTGCAACCGTTGCGTCGATGTCGAACTGGCCGTCACGGGCAGCAGCGACGATCGGCTGGCGCAGGATCATCTGCAGAACCGGACGGGCGAAGTAGTTTGCGAATTCCTTGCCGTTGACGGTGATCTTGCCGGAGCCCGGCTTGACCCAGACGCGGGCGACGGCATTCTTACGCTTGCCGGTCGCATAGGAGCGGCCCTGGGCGTCAACTTTCTTGACATGAACCGGAGCCGAAGCAGTTGCTTCAGTCGCCGTGCCGAGGTCTTTCAGAGAAGAGAGATCAGCCACGATTAGGCGCTCCTTGTGTTCTTGCTGTTCAGCTTGGCGACGTCGAGGACGGTCGGCTGCTGTGCTTCATGCGGATGGTTCGTGCCTGCGTAAACGCGCAGGTTCTTCATCTGGCGACGGCCAAGCGGGCCACGCGGAACCATGCGTTCGACAGCCTTCTCGAGAACGCGCTCCGGGAAGCGGCCTTCGATGATCTGGCGCGCGGTGCGCTCCTTGATGCCGCCCGGGTAGCCGGTGTGCCAGTAGTACTTCTTGTCGGTGTACTTCTTGCCGGTCAGGACAGCCTTCTCAGCGTTGATCACGATGACATTGTCACCATCGTCAACGTGGGGGGTGTAGGTGACTTTATTCTTGCCGCGCAGGATGTTGGCGATAAGGGAAGCGACGCGACCAACAACGAGGCCTTCGGCATCGATGAGGATCCACTTCTTCTCCACCTCTGCAGGCTTCTGAACGAAGGTTGACATGTTAAAACTCTTTCGTTTGAACCCGATACGTTGCCGCCGGGCGTTTCTTGTTGCTTGAATTCGGCAGGCTTCAGCCAGCCAAAAATGAAAGCGGCCCCAAGGGACCGCGATCTGGTGCGGCTTATACGCAAATCGTGAAATGCGGTCAAGATTGCCAGTTTCGACGTCTGGAAAAATTACTATTAGAAAACAATGGGTTGGTTATGGGGTATTTTAATACCACAAATTACCTTGGCGGAATCGAATAGGTTGCGGTGGCATGAGCGACCAGTTCTTCGCCATCAAACTCTGAAATTGCGGCGTCGAGTACGGCAAGCCGCTTGCCGAGTTTCAGGATCCGGCAGGTGCATTGCAGTGGCCCAAGCCTGGGCTTCCTGAGAAAATTGATGTTGAGATTGGTGGTGACGGCCAGCGCCACCGGGCCGATATGGGCAAGCAACGTAATGTAGGCCGTCACGTCGGCAAGTGCAAACAGCGTGGGACCTGAGACGGTGCCGCCGGGGCGCAGATGCTTTTCCTGCGGATCGAGCCGCATCGTGGCAAAGCCCGGGCCTGTCGCTATGACCTCGAAAATCTTGCCGTCGGTATGCACCTCGGAAAAATCCGTTTCGAGGAAAAGATTGAGGTCGGCAACGGTGAGGATTGGTTCCAGAGGCATGGTTCACTCCCAGGGTAGTGACCTATTAGCGGCGGGCGGGCAGCAAGGGCAAGCCGGACGAAAGTCCTATCGGCGTCAGGCCGCGCTTGAAACGATGCGTGCAGCAGCGTACCAAACGCTGATCCCGGCAAGCCGTGACGACAGTTGAGACAAAGGAGAAGAGAGATGGCGGATATCGTTCCCCTGCACAAGGAAGAACCCCGTGGCCCGGTGCTGCGCGAGCTTTCCGGCAATGTGCTGCGGCTGACGCTCAACAATCCGCCGGCCAATGTCCTGTCGATCGCACTGCTCGAGGCGCTGACCGCGGAATTGGATGCCGTTGCCTTATCCGATGACATCCGGGTTGTGATTCTGGCAGCCTCCGGTTCCCTGTTCTCCGCAGGTCATGACCTGAAAGAGCTGACGGCACATCGCACCGACAAGGACGAGGGCAGGGCCTTCTTCGAAAAGTCACTGCGGCTCTGCGCCCAACTGATGCTGAAGATCAATCATCTGCCGCAGCCGGTGATCGCCGAGATCGACGGCCTGGCAACGGCCGCCGGGTGCCAGCTGGTGGCAAGCTGCGATCTGGCGATCTGCACTGATAGTTCGACCTTCTGCACGCCCGGCGTCAATATCGGCCTGTTCTGCTCGACGCCGATGGTTGCGGTCTCCCGGGCCGCCCATCCCAAGCAGGCGATGGAGATGCTGCTCACCGGCGAAACCATCGATGCCTCGACCGCCAAGGATTTCGGGCTCGTCAATCGCATCGTGCCAAAACAGTATCTGCAGCAGGTGGTCAACAAATACGCCGCCGTCATCGCCTCGAAATCGCCGCAGGCGCTGCGGATCGGCAAGCGGGCATTCTATCAGCAGGCGGAAATGAGTATTACCGAAGCCTATGACTTTGCCACCGGCGTGATGGTGGAGAATATGCTGAAGGCGGATGCCAAGGAGGGGATCGATGCGGTTCTCGGCAAGCGGACGCCGGAGTGGAAAGCAGATCAGGAATAGTGGATTCGGCAAGCCGCGATTTCAAGCGTCTGGTTTTCGGCGGTGCCTGAAACCCGGTAGACAATCCGATGCTCCTGCGTGATCCGGCGAGACCACCAGCCCTTAAGCTCATTTCGTAGAGGTTCAGGCTTTCCTGTGCCGGAAAATGGGGTCCGCTGGCACTCTTTCAGTAGGTTCAGAATCTTCTGCAGGGTTTTGCTGTCAGTCGCGATCCAATATTGCAAGTCCTCCCACGCATCCTGCGAGAACTGGATTTTCATTTGCCGGACAAAAGTGCGTCGAAATCGACTTCGATGCCTTTGCCCTCGTCAAGCTCGGCAATGGATCGCAGTAGCCGTTCCTTGTTGACGGGGTTCGATGTGAGATACATCGTTTCCTTCCAGCTTTCGAAATCGCTGAGCGACATGACGACCATCGGTTCGCGGTTTTGCCGCGTCACGATCAGTTCGTCGTGATCCTCTTCGACACGGTCGAAGTGCTTTGCCATGTTGGCGCGGAGTTCGGAAAAGCTGATGACGTTCATGACAGATCCTCTGTACAGGATCCTGTACATAAGCCGTTTCGACGGTTTTTTTCAAGCCAGCTTCAGCATCAGCGCACCGAGCGCGATCAGGCAGGCGGCAGCGATGCGGAAGAGGCTGACGCGTTCTTTCAGGAAGACGATCGAAATGACGATGGCAAACAGGATCGAGGTTTCGCGCAGCGCCGCGACCGTTGCGACCGGCGCTTTCGTCATTGCCCAGAGCGCCAGGCCATAGGCGCCGATCGAGCCGCCGCCGCCGATCAGCCCCCGCCACCATTGATGGCGGACGTGAAACAGAACCGGCGCAAAGCCGCGCTTGGCAAAGGCCCAGGAAAACAACAGGACCGGCGGCAGCAGTGCCATCCACAAGGTGTAGGAAATCGGGTTCAGTGCCAGCCGCGCCCCAATCCCGTCGACATAGGTATAACTGGCAATCACCACGGCATTGGCAAGCGCCAGAAGGATGGCGCGGGTGCCGCCCTTGCGCGCCTCGAAGGCAAGGGTGAGCACGCCGGTCGAGATCGTCAGCACGCCGGCAATTGCACCGCTGGACAGGTTTTCGCCGATGATCACGCCGCTTGTCGCTGCAACCAACAGGGGGGCAACGCCGCGCATCAGCGGATAGACGAGACCGATATCACCGGCGCGGTAGGCTGCGGCAACGAGCTGGAAGTACGCGAACTGGAACAGCGCCGACACAAGGATGAACGGCCATGCGTCCGGATGCGGCAGAGGCATGAAAGGCAGGAAGGGCAGTGCAACGACGGCTGCGCCGAGCGCGATCATTGCGGCATCGAGCGATTTCTCCGTTCCGGCCTTGACCAGTGCATTCCAGGTCGCATGCAGGAGCGCTCCGAACAGAACGAGAGCGATGACGTCGAGAGGCACGGGAAACCTTCAGAAATGCGAGAAGACGGAGATAGGCGAGAGAAAGGTGTAGTCGCCGAGTTTTGCGGCGGCGAACCTTGAAAAGCAATGCGATTTTGACACAAGGCCAGATTTGGCCACCCGGCAGCCGTTGCCTCCCGCGCATTTACGTGCAATCGCGAATGTGATCGGTTGACACCGTGAAATGCTGTCCCAATTATCGGCTCAAAGATTGCAGGCGCGGAATTCGACGATGAATCATGACGTGTATCCGGACTATTATCTGACCGACATTCTGCGTTCGACGAAAACCATCGCCCTGGTTGGCGCATCGCCGAATGCCGAACGGCCGAGCCACCGGGTGATGGCGTTCCTGCTGCGCAAGGGATACATGGTTTTTCCGGTCAACCCGGGCCAGGCCGGCAAGGAAATTCAAGGCCGGACGGTCTATGCCACGCTTGCCGATATTCCCGAGCCGATCGACATGGTCGATGTTTTCCGCGCCGCAGAGGCGCTTCCAGCCTTGGTTGATGAAATCCTTGCTCTGACAATCCGGCCCAAATTCATCTGGGCGCAACTGGCTGTCCGTGACGATCAAGCTGCGGCAAAGGCTGAGGAAAATGGCATTCAGGTGGTGATGGACCGCTGTCCGGCGATCGAATATCCACGGCTCGTCGGGTGATTTTCGAGGCATCACAACGCCGTTTTGGAATTCCTTGCTCGCCCGGCGTGCAAATCGGGCAAAACAGTCTTTGACCGCACGGTACCGCCTCTGGAATAGTGCGCCGAACTTGATTCAAGGGAGGACACATCCATGACGAACAAACCCGGTTTTAACACGCTCGCTGTTCACGCGGGCGCTGCACCGGACCCGACCACGGGCGCGCGGGCAACGCCGATCTACCAGACGACCAGCTTCGTCTTCAACGATACCGATCACGCCGCTTCGCTGTTTGGCCTGCAGGCTTTCGGCAATATCTACACCCGAATCATGAACCCGACCCAGGCCGTGCTCGAAGAGCGCGTGGCGGCCCTTGAAGGCGGCACGGCAGCGCTTGCCGTTGCCTCCGGCCACGCGGCCCAGCTTCTGGTGTTCCACGCGATCATGAGCCCTGGCGACAATTTCCTGGCGGCGCGCCAGCTCTACGGCGGCTCGGTCAACCAGTTCGGCAATGCCTTCAAGTCGTTCGACTGGCAGGTGCGCTGGGTCGATACCAACGATATCGCTTCGTTCGAAAGCCAGATCGACGACCGCACCAAGGCGATCTTCATCGAAAGCCTTGCCAATCCGGGCGGTACCTTCGTTGATATCGCGGCGATCTCCGCCGTTGCCAAGAAGCACGGCCTGCCGCTGATCGTCGATAACACGATGGCCACGCCCTACCTGATCCAGCCGATCGAGCACGGTGCCGATATCGTCGTACATTCGCTGACCAAGTTCATGGGCGGCCACGGCAACTCGATGGGCGGCGTCATCGTCGATGGCGGCACGTTCGACTGGTCGAAATCCGGCAAGTATCCGATCCTGTCGGAACCGCGCCCGGAATATGCAGGCATGGTTCTGCATGCGACCTTCGGCAACTTTGCCTTTGCGATTGCCTGCCGCGTGCTTGGCCTGCGTGACTTTGGACCGGCGATTTCGCCGTTCAACGCCTTCCTGCTGTTGACCGGCATCGAGACGCTGCCGCTCAGAATGCAGCGCCATTGCGACAATGCGCTGGCCGTCGCCAAATGGCTGAGCAGCCATGACAAGGTCGCGTGGGTGAAATATG
Source organism: Hyphomicrobiales bacterium (assembly GCA_900472175.1). GTDB lineage: Bacteria > Pseudomonadota > Alphaproteobacteria > Rhizobiales > Rhizobiaceae > Pararhizobium. The sequence goes on from UCHD01000001.1 coordinate 776,367, forward strand.
CGGGCCTTGAGAGCGACGCCAATTACGCGCTGCAGCAGAAATATTCCAAGCGCGGTGCCGGCGCCGTCTTCACCTTCGGCCTGAAGGACGGTTACGAGGCTGGAAAGCGTTTCGTCGAAGGCCTCGAAATGGTCTCGCATCTGGCCAATATCGGCGATACCCGGTCGCTGGTGATCCATCCGGCCTCGACCACGCACCGGCAGTTGACGCCGGAACAGCAGACGGCGGCTGGCGCTGGCCCGGAGGTCGTTCGCCTGTCGGTCGGGATCGAGGATGTCGCTGACATCATCGCCGATCTTGAGCAGTCGCTGGCGAAAGCCTGATTGATCCTGAGATGGCCGGTTCACCGGCCATCTTTTTTCGTTGCGGAGCATCCATGACCCACGCACTGACATTCGACCCCGCGTCTCTCGATCCTGAAACGGGCGCTCCGGCAGAGGATCGGCTGATTTCCGGCACGCCCACATTCCGCACCTGGAATTTCGAGGAAGCCGAAGGCGGCATCTATGCCGGCATCTGGGAGGCGACGCCCGGAAAGTGGCGGATCGTCTATGACGAATGGGAGTATTTCCACATTCTGTCCGGGGTTTCGATCGTCACGGAAGACGGCGGCGCCGCAACGCATTTGAAGGCTGGCGACAGCATGATTCTCAGGCCTGGCTTCAAGGGAACGTGGGAAGTGGTTGAAACGACTCGCAAGGACTATGTCATTCGCGTCTAGCCCTCCTATATCCGATGGAGGTTATCCAAGGGGCGGTGCCTGCCGTCTCGTCCATCGTCAGGAGAAAATCCAATGCCTCAAGCCGACAAACCCGTCTGGTTCATCACCGGATGCTCGACCGGTTTTGGCCGGGAACTCGCCCAGCAAACGCTGTCGCTGGGCTATCCGACCATCGTGACTGCGCGCAACCCGGCGCAGGTTGAAGACCTCGTCAAAGGCAATGAAGACAAGGCGCTTGCCTTGAAACTTGATGTCACCAAGCCGGAAGAGGTCGATGCCGCAACAAAGGCGGCGCTTGCCCGCTTCGGCCGCATCGACGTGCTCGTCAACAATGCCGGCATCGGCTATTTCGGTTCAGTCGAGGAAAGCGAGCTCGACGAAGCCCGCCGGATGTTCGAGATCAACGTCTGGGGCCTTGCGGCGATGACGAGGGCGGTTTTGCCCGCCATGCGCAGGCAGCGCTCCGGCACCGTCGTCAACATATCGTCGATTGGTGGAATCCGTGGCGGCCCGGCTGTCGGCTTCTACAACGCCACCAAGTTTGCCGTTGAAGGCCTGTCGGAAGCCTTGTCGCTTGAGACTGCGCCGCTCGGTATCAAGGTTTTGTTGGTCGAGCCCAGCGGTTTCCGGACCGATTGGGCCGGGCGCTCGGCCAATGAGGCGCCTCAGACGATCGATGATTACCGCGACACGGCGGGAAAGAACGCCTCAGCCATCCGCGAACGCAGCGGCAAGCAGGCGGGCGATCCGGTGCGCGCCGTCAAAGCCATCATCAAGGCCGTGGAGGCAAAAGATCCGCCGCTGCGTCTGCTGCTGGGCAAGGCGGCGCTGGCTGGTGGCCGGGCCAAGATCGAGACGCTGCGCCGCGATTTTGAAGCGTGGGCCGATGTGACCGAAGGGGCTGATTTTCCGGAGTAGATTAGGGGAATGGCGCGGCGTGACAGCCGCGCCCGGCCGCTTACCACTCCAGTTCGAGCCGTTCCAGGCCGTGGAAATGATAGCTGTCCTTGATCTGCGCTTCGCCTGTCATCCGAAGGCCCGGCAGCCGTTCGAACAGGATCGGCAGCGATAGCTTCAACTCCAGCCGTGCCAGCGGCGCACCGATGCAGAAATGCAGGCCGGCGCCGAACGATACATGAGCGCCTTCGTTCCGGTCGGGGCGGAAGGCGAGGGGATCGGTAAATTTCTGCGGGTCGACGTTTGCAGCCCCGAGCAGAAGGCCAATCTTGTCGCCCTTCTTCAGGCTGATACCATCCTCAAGTTCGATGTCGGAGAGGGCGTAGCGCTGGAAGATGTGCAAGGGGGCGGCATAACGCATTGTTTCTTCGATGGTGCGTTCGGTGGCCGTATCACTGGAAAACACGTCCTTTGCTGATGTTCTTGTCTCAAGCAGGGTCCGTACGGCATTGCCAAGCTGATGGACGGTGGCTTCATGTCCAGCATTGAGCAAAAGCACCGCCGTCGAAATCAGTTCGTCGTCTGACAGCCGTTCGCCGTCCTTTTCGGTCGTGATCATATGGGTCAGGAGATCGTCGGCCGGGTTCCGGCGCTTCCAGTCGATGATGCCCTTCAGATAATCGGCGAACTCGGCCGAAGCGGCGTTGGCATCGTGTTCGGTCTCCAATGACGGATTGAATACGTACATCTTCACCATCCGGTGCGACCAGTCGAGCAGTTTTGGCGCCATCTCGACCGGCACGCCGAGCATGCGGGCAATCACCGTGACCGGCACGATTTCGGCATAGGCTTTCAAAAGCTCGACCTGACCGTCTTTCTCGAAGCCGTCGATCAGGGAGTGGGAGAGGGCAGCAATCTCGGGCTTCAGCTGTTCGATCTGGCGCGAGACGAAGGCGCGGTTGATCAGCGTGCGCAGCCGCGTATGGGCCGGCGGCTCAAGCTCAAGCAGGGAATTGGCCTCCAGCCGGTCGAAATCCGCCAGATGCGGCTTCGGTTCCGGCAGGCCCAGTTCCTCGCGCGTTGCCACATGCAGGATCTGCCGGCCGAAACGGCGGTCACGCAACAAGCTGTTCACCTGGTCGTAGCCTGCAAAATACCATTGTTGCTGCTCTTCCCAGAAGAACGACGGACATTGCGCATGCAGCTGCGCATACGCTGCGAGCGGGTTCTTGTAAAATTGCGGATCGCGGACGTCGATGCTGGCGGAGCGGGTCGAGGGCGTGATGGAAATGGCGGAAGGTGCGGGCATTTGCATTCTCACTGGATGTCATGGCGTGCTACGCTCTGATCTATGGCCAGGATGGTGGGGCGACAAGGAGATTGTCACGCCACTGCCAGATTTCCCCACGCGGAAAATCACCGGCCGGATGGCGAAAAACGCGCTCGCGCCGGATATCGTCTTGCCTTGCTGAGCGACATGTCTATGTCTTGGATGATGAACGGCAACGACCAGAGAGAGACTATGGCTTCGTCGCATACCAGCCTTTCAGGGGGCATTCTGGCCGCCATCCGCGGAAAGCGCGTGTCGCTGGCGGGCAGGGATCCGGCAGGCGAGCGTGGCGATACGGTGATCGCTTCCTACAACATCCATAAATGCGTTGGCACCGACAATCGCTTCGATCCCGGCCGCACCACCGACGTGATCAGCGAAATCGGCGCCGATATCATTGCGCTTCAGGAAGCCGATCAGCGGTTTGGCGAGCGGGCAGGGCTGCTCGATCTGGAGCGGCTGCATCGCGATTGCCACCTGATTGCGGTGCCGATTGCCGCTTTCTCCGCCAAGGGGCACGGCTGGCACGGCAATGTGCTGCTGCTTCGGGAGGGTGCCGTTGCCAAGGTCAATCAGTTGAAGCTGCCCGGCGTCGAGCCGCGCGGTGCGCTGGTTGTCGATCTTGATCTGAAGGCCGGTCCGCTGCGCATCGTTGCTGCCCATTTCGGTCTGCTGCGGCATTCCCGCGCCCGCCAAGCGGAAGCGATCATTACCGCCATCAGCGAGGCGGACGAGCGGCCGACGCTGTTGATCGGCGATCTCAACGAGTGGCGCATGGGCCGCCGCTCGGCGCTGAGTTCGCTCAGCCCAATCTTCGATCATGCGGCAACGGCGGTGCCGAGTTTCCCGTCACGCTTTCCTCTCTTGGCGCTCGACCGGGTGATGGGCAGCCCGCACAATCTGGTCACCGCTGTCGAGGTCCACAACACGCCGCTGTCACGCGTCGCGTCCGATCATCTCCCGATCAAGGCCTATATCGACCTCAAGGCGGCGCAGGGTGAGGGGAATCCGGTCGAAGCGGTTTCCGCCGCTCAGCCATGATCGACAGGCCGTAGTCGCATGCGCGCCCATATCGTCGCTCTGTCCGCTTCTGTGTTCGGTTTTTTGGCACTGGTTGCCGTCTATACCTATGGCCGTTTCGGGCGGCGGCTCCAGGGACCGGCTTCGTCAGCGCTGCAGCCGCAAGGCGTTGAAACGGAACTCGATCGGCTGGCAGAGCCTCTTTTGGAGGAACATGCCGGCCTTAACGGAATTGCGCTGATCTCTGACAATGTCGCTGCCTTTGCATTGAGGGCCGCCTCGGCGCGCCGGGCCGGGCGCAGCCTGGACCTGCAATATTATTACTGGAAGAACGATCTGACCGGGCGGATGCTGATCCGCGAAGTTTTGGCCGCTGCCGATCGGGGCGTCCGAGTGCGGCTCCTGCTTGATGATATCAATGCCGGCCTGCATGACCGCATGTGCCTGGCGCTGGATGGTCACGACAATATCGAGGTGCGGCTCTTCAATCCAAGCCGTGCGCGCACCGATCGCTTCAAGCGCGGGCTCGAAATGATGATGCGGCCTTTTCGCGCCACGCGGCGGATGCACAACAAGCAATGGATTGCCGATGGGCGGCTGGTGATCGCTGGTGGCCGCAATATCGGCGACGCTTATTTCGACGCGGACGAGCAGTCGAATTTCCGCGATCTCGATGTCTGGATGCTCGGGCCGGTCGCCGACGATGCGGCTGTGGTCTTCGACCGCTACTGGAACAGTCCCGTGGTCGTGCCGATCGGCTCGCTGCGCACTCCGCGCGCGCACTATCTGCCAGCCTTCAGAACCAAGCTGGAAACAGTCGCGGCGACGCCGGGCGGCCGGCATTATCTCGCCCATGTCGAAAAGGTAGTACCGGAGAAAGCTCTTCTGCCAGCCGGCACGGCGCTGCACTGGACCAGCGCTGCCATGCTGGTATCGGACCCACCGGAAAAGGCCTTTCTGCAGAAGCGCAACAACTGGGTCATGCGGGAACTGATGCCGGCCCTGACGTCGGCTGAGCAGGGCGTCCGTGTGATTTCGCCCTATTTCATCCCGGGTGCGCAGGGCATCGCCGAAATCGCCAGGCTGGTGCAGCGGCAGGTCAAGGTCGAGGTGCTGACCAATTCTCTGGCTGCCACCGACGTCGCTGCCGTCCACGGTGCCTACGCCAACTATCGCAAGGCCCTGCTGAGGGGCGGCGCAGTGCTGTTTGAACTGAAGGCCACGCATGAAACCGGCGATCCACAGCGGATGTCGCTGTTCGGCTCGCGCGGCGCCAGCCTTCACACCAAGGCGTTTACCGTCGATGGAAAAACCGGGTTCGTCGGGTCGATGAACTTCGATCCACGCTCGGCCTCCTTGAATACGGAAATGGGCGTTCTCTTCACCCATCCGGCGCTGGTGAAAGAAGTCGAGGCGATTTTCGATGCGGAAAGCAGCCCGGAAAATAGCTTCCGGCTGTCGCTCGACAATGGGCGTCTGCGCTGGCACGACCGCGAAGGCGATGCGGCGCGTGTCCTTCGCCGCGAGCCGGAGGCCGGTTTCTGGCGCCGTCTGACCGCAGGGATTATCGGTATTCTACCGATTGAATCGCAGCTCTGACCGGCATTTACCGATTTTTCACTCAGAATGCGCCAAAGCCTGTGTGGAAAAGCAGAAATGGCGGTTTGCCTCTATCCCGACCGTTAGAACCCGCTAAACGATCCTGCGGACGCTTGGCGAGCAACATTGCGGTTGGGAACGTGTATTAACGTTATGAAGACTTCGCGACTTGAAGTCGGGTACTTGGACACTCTATGTATGGACAAGAGATATTCCCGATGATTCCCGGTGCGCAAAAGGGTTTGTGCGCCAGATTGACAAAGGTTTGACATGAGAAATCCCGTTGATACCGCTATGGCTCTGGTGCCGATGGTCGTTGAACAGACCAATCGCGGCGAGCGCTCCTACGATATCTTTTCGCGTCTCCTGAAAGAGCGCATCATCTTTTTGACGGGTCCGGTTGAAGATCAGATGGCGACGCTGATCTGCGCCCAGCTGCTGTTCCTCGAAGCGGAAAACCCGAAGAAGGAAATCGCCCTTTACATCAATTCGCCGGGTGGCGTCGTTACCGCCGGCATGGCGATCTACGACACGATGCAGTTCATCAAGCCCGCCGTATCGACGCTGTGCATCGGCCAGGCCGCATCCATGGGCTCGCTGCTTCTGGCGGCTGGCCACAAGGACATGCGCTTTGCCACGCCGAACGCCCGCATCATGGTTCACCAGCCGTCCGGTGGCTTCCAGGGCCAGGCTTCCGACATCGAACGGCATGCCCGCGATATCCTGAAGATGAAGCGCCGCCTCAACGAAGTCTACGTCAAGCACACGGGCCGGACCTATGAAGAGGTTGAACAGACGCTTGACCGTGACCACTTCATGACGGCGGACGAAGCCCTGAGCTGGGGTGTCGTCGACAAGGTGATTACGTCACGTGAGGCGATGGAAACCGCGTCCGAGGCGTAAATTCAAGCTTTTGTGTGCGGATAGATGCATTTGTGACACAATTGTAACTCTCATAGGGCTTTATCCGCGGGCCAAAGCCGTTAATATTGACCGTTAATGCTATGTTGAAGTTTGAAGTCCTAGCATTCGGTATTCGGTGGGAGATTCGTTGCTGCCGGACATCAAACATGGTTGTTTGAAGCCGGTTCGTACTCCCGAAAGCGCCGTGGTTTTGCGCGATCAACGCGGAAAATGTGCGGAGCGGTTTGAGTAGTCCGTTTCACCTTGTTCGAGGTGTCCGGCGTGCTGGAAGGAAAGTGATATGAGCAAGGTCAGCGGTAGCAACGGCGGTGACTCCAAGAATACCCTATACTGCTCCTTCTGCGGAAAGAGCCAGCACGAGGTCCGCAAGCTGATTGCCGGACCGACGGTGTTCATCTGCGATGAATGCGTCGAACTCTGCATGGACATCATCCGCGAAGAGAACAAGACGTCGATGGTCAAGTCCCGCGATGGCGTTCCAACGCCGCAGGAGATCATCAAGGTTCTCGACGAGTACGTTATTGGCCAGCAACAGGCCAAGCGCATCCTGTCGGTTGCCGTCCACAATCATTACAAGCGTCTGGCGCATTCCGCGAAGGGAAGCGACATCGAGCTTGCAAAGTCGAACATCATGCTCGTCGGCCCGACCGGTTGCGGCAAGACTTATCTTGCCCAGACGCTGGCGCGCATCATCGATGTGCCGTTTACGATGGCCGATGCCACGACACTGACCGAAGCCGGTTATGTCGGTGAAGACGTCGAGAACATCATCCTGAAGTTGCTCCAGGCTGCCGACTACAATGTCGAGCGGGCGCAGCGCGGCATCGTCTATATCGACGAAGTCGACAAGATCTCGCGCAAGTCCGACAATCCGTCGATCACCCGCGATGTCTCGGGCGAGGGCGTGCAGCAGGCACTGTTGAAGATCATGGAAGGAACGGTCGCTTCCGTTCCGCCGCAGGGTGGCCGCAAGCATCCGCAGCAGGAATTCCTGCAGGTTGACACGACCAACATCCTGTTCATCTGCGGTGGCGCTTTTGCCGGGCTCGACAAGATCATCTCGGCGCGTGGCGAAAAGACCTCGATCGGCTTCGGCGCTTCGGTGAAGTCGCCGGAAGATCGCCGCGTCGGCGAAGTCCTGCGCGAGCTGGAGCCGGAAGATCTGGTCAAGTTCGGCCTCATCCCGGAATTCATCGGCCGTCTGCCGGTTCTGGCAACGCTCGAGGATCTCGACGAGCCGGCACTGATCCAGATCCTGTCGGAGCCGAAGAACGCCCTGATCAAGCAGTACCAGCGCCTGTTCGAAATGGAAGATGTCGAACTGACCTTCCACGAGGACGCACTGCGCGAAATCGCTCGCAAGGCGATCATCCGCAAGACCGGCGCGCGCGGCCTGCGCTCGATCATGGAAAAGATCCTGCTCGACACGATGTTCGAACTGCCGACCCTGGAAGGCGTTCGCGAAGTCGTCATCTCCGACGAGGTGGTCAAGGGTTCCGCCCGGCCGCTCTACATCTACTCGGAGCGCGCCGACGAGAAGGCCAACGTTTCGGCCTGACCGGCTCCGCAGTTTTCAAAGAGGCCCGCCATGTGCGGGCCTTTTTTATGGGCAGAGATGCCGCACTGCTCGAACGTCCTGCCGGGCAGGGGGAAACATAAGCAATAAGTGCAAGCCAGCCCTGCATATTTTGCGGATATCCATCTGTTTAAAGTCTGATTGCTGGGCGTAGCGGCGGGATGAAAATTCGAAAGAATCAGCGATTGCTAAACGCGGTCAACAACGCGATTATGTAACGATTCTGTGTCGATGTGTCCCGGCACGAAGCGTGTGCGTTAACTCTCGCGGCAAGGTCCGCAACAGTCAGATGCCGTTTAATATCCGACTACGCCGCCTCCCAGGTCAGTAGTCGGCAAAAGGGTTGAAAACAGACGTCACACACTCCACCTGACAGTGGAAAGAATGAAGACCGGAAGCGCCCTTGAACGCTTCGGGTAACGGGCCCGGAAACGGGACGGAAAGGAAATGACATGACGAGCAAAACGTCCCCGGCAATCGAGAGCGCGACCTACCCGGTGCTGCCGCTGCGCGATATCGTGGTATTCCCGCATATGATCGTGCCGCTGTTTGTTGGCCGTGAAAAGTCGATCCGTGCACTGGAAGAAGTCATGGGCACCGACAAGCAGATCATGCTTGCCACCCAGATCAACGCCAGCGACGACGATCCGGAACCAGGTGCGATCTATCAGATCGGCACCATCGCCAACGTGCTGCAACTGTTGAAGCTGCCCGATGGAACCGTCAAGGTTCTGGTCGAAGGCCGTGCGCGCGCCGAGATCGACGGCTATACCGGCCGCGAGGAATTCTACGAAGCGATGGCGCACCCGCTGTCCGAGCCGGAAGAAGATCCGGTCGAGGTCGAAGCACTGAGCCGCTCGGTGGTGTCTGAGTTCGAGAGCTATGTGAAGCTCAACAAGAAGATTTCTCCCGAAGTCGTTGGCGCTGCCAGCCAGATCGAAGACTATTCGAAGCTGGCCGATACCGTCGCATCGCATCTCTCCATCAAGATCGTCGAAAAGCAGGAAATGCTCGAGACGACCAGCGTCAAGCTGCGCCTTGAAAAGGCGCTCGGCTTCATGGAAGGCGAGATTTCGGTTCTGCAGGTCGAAAAGCGCATCCGCTCGCGCGTCAAGCGCCAGATGGAAAAGACCCAGCGCGAATATTATCTGAACGAACAGATGAAGGCGATCCAGAAGGAACTTGGCGACGGCGAGGAAGGCCGCGACGAGATGGCCGAACTGGAAGACCGCATCAGCAAGACCAAGCTGTCGAAGGAAGCCCGTGAAAAGGCCGACGCCGAAGTCAAGAAGCTGCGCCAGATGAGCCCGATGTCGGCGGAAGCCACAGTCGTGCGCAACTATCTGGATTGGCTGCTGGGCATCCCGTGGTCGAAGAAGTCCAAGGTCAAGACGGACCTCAACCATGCAGAACAGGTTCTCGATCTCGATCACTTCGGCCTCGACAAGGTCAAGGAACGGATCATCGAGTATCTGGCGGTGCAGGCGCGTTCGCAGAAGATCAAGGGGCCGATCCTGTGCCTCGTCGGTCCTCCGGGCGTCGGCAAGACCTCGCTTGCCAAGTCGATCGCCAAGGCGACCGGCCGCGAATATATCCGCATGGCACTCGGTGGCGTTCGTGACGAAGCTGAAATCCGCGGTCACCGCCGCACCTATATCGGCTCGATGCCCGGCAAGGTCATCCAGTCGATGAAGAAGGCCAAGAAGTCCAACCCGCTCTTCCTGCTCGATGAAATCGACAAGATGGGCCAGGATTTCCGCGGCGATCCGTCGTCGGCGCTCCTGGAGGTGCTGGATCCGGAACAGAACTCGACGTTCATGGACCACTATCTGGAGGTCGAATATGACCTCTCGAACGTGATGTTCATCACCACGGCGAATACGCTCAATATCCCTGCGCCGTTGATGGACCGCATGGAAGTGATCCGGATTGCCGGTTACACGGAAGAGGAAAAGCTGGAAATCGCCAAGCGGCATCTGTTGCCGAAGGCGATCGCCGACCACGCTCTGCAGCCGAAGGAATTTTCGGTGACGGACGGTGCGTTGTCTGCGGTGATCCAGACCTATACCCGCGAAGCCGGTGTACGTAGCCTCGAGCGCGAGCTGATGAAGCTCGCCCGCAAGGCTGTGACTGAGATACTCAAGGGCAAGACCAGCAAGGTCGAAGTCACTGCCGGGAACATCAACGACTATCTCGGTGTTCCGCGCTATCGTCACGGCGAAGCCGAGCGTACCGATCAGGTCGGTGTCGTCACCGGTCTCGCCTGGACGGAAGTCGGCGGCGAGCTTCTGACGATCGAAGGCGTCATGATGCCCGGCAAGGGCCGGATGACGGTGACGGGCAACCTGCGCGACGTGATGAAGGAATCGATTTCTGCTGCGGCATCCTATGTCCGCTCGCGTGCGATCGACTTCGGCATCGAGCCGCCATTGTTCGACAAGAGCGACATCCATGTGCACGTGCCGGAAGGTGCGACACCGAAGGACGGCCCGTCCGCCGGTGTGGCCATGGCAACGGCGATTGTGTCGATCATGACCGGTATTGCCGTTAACAAGGACGTGGCGATGACGGGTGAAATCACCCTGCGTGGCCGTGTCCTGCCGATCGGCGGTCTCAAGGAAAAGCTGCTTGCAGCGCTTCGCGGCGGCATCAAGAAGGTGCTGATCCCGGAAGAAAACGCCAAGGATCTGGCGGATATTCCGGACAACGTAAAGAACCTCATGGAGATCATTCCGGTCTCCCATATCGGCGAGGTGTTGAGCCACGCGCTGGTCCGGGTTCCGGTGGCGATCGAGTGGGATGCGTCCAAGCAGGCCGTGCCGATTGCGGTAGCCGATCCGGCAGACGACGCCGGCGCGTCGATTGCCCACTAGGCACTTGACTTGAGCTCGAACTGGTGCGTGCCACAGGTTGCGTACTGATTTGGAGCGGAAACAGTGGAAGACCGGCATTTTTGCCGGTCTTTTTTATGTAAAACCCCGCGCAAAGCCTTGCATTCCATGGGATTCGGAGCGATTGGGTTTGCCAAGGCGGGGGTGGCGCGTATGCTGCCCTCGGCTTGAAAATTGAGTCGTTTCGAACCAGTATTGAAAGGGGTGGAAACATGAACAAGAATGAGCTCGTGTCCGCAGTTGCCGAGAAGGCCGGACTCTCGAAGACCGACGCATCTTCTGCAGTTGATGCAATCTTCGACGTTATCCAGGCAGAACTGAAGAACGGCGGCGACGTTCGCCTCGTCGGCTTCGGCAATTTCTCGGTTAGCCGCCGCGAAGCATCCAAGGGTCGTAACCCGTCCACTGGCGCAGAAGTCGATATCCCTGCCCGCAACGTGCCGAAGTTCTCGGCCGGCAAGGGTCTCAAGGACGCCGTGAACTAAGTTTCATGTTTCGTCTGCAGCACCGTGGCGAAAACGCCAACGGTTCGAGAGCAGGTTGATTTGAGGCCCGGGCTTTCCCCGGGCCTCTTTTCGTTTGCGGATGGCGTTTCGCCATCCGTTCGTGCCCAATGCCTAATCTATTCCTCTTGTCATGCGCCTGTTACAGAGCACGATCAAAACGCCCCGGTATCCGATTTACCAAGGGGGTTTATCATGAAGAGATTTTCGTTGACTGCGGCACTTGCCGCAGCGCTGGCCGCCTCGACGGCATCCGTGGCTCTCGCCGAGCCGGTCTTCAATCGCATCGCGTCGTTCGCAGTTGCCGACAACCTGCCTGAGGGCAAGGACAAGGCGACGCCGACCTCGGCTGAAATCATCGCCGCTTCCGAAGACGGCAATACGCTTGTTTATTCCGACAGCCCGAACAAGGCGATCGGCATCATCGACATCACCGATGCCAAGGCCCCGAAGGCTGCCGGGTCCGTTACCTTCGAAGGCGAACCGACATCCGTTGCCGTCGCCTCGGGCAAGGCGCTCGTCGCCGTCAACACGCGCGAAAGCTTCGTCAAGCCGTCGGGCCTCATCGCCCAGGTCGACCTCGCCTCGAAAAAGATCGACACGACCTGCGATCTCGGTGGCCAGCCGGATTCGATCGCGCTCAATAAGGACAAGACGATCGCCGCCATCGCCATCGAGAACGAGCGCGATGAAGAAGTGAACGACGGCGACCTGCCGCAGATGCCTGCCGGTGATCTCGTTCTCCTGCCGCTCAAGGACGGTGTCGTGGATTGCGGCTCGATCAAGCATGTCACGCTGACCGGCCTGGCCGACGTTGCCGGCGACGATCCGGAGCCGGAATTCGTTTCCTTCAACAGCCTCGACGAGATTGCTCTCACGCTGCAGGAAAACAACTACATCGTCATCATCGACGGCAAGACCGGCACGGTGAAGTCGCACTTTTCGGCCGGCACGGTCAGCCTTGAAGGCGTCGACACCAAGAAGGACGGCGCGCTGAAGTTCACCGGCGAGATGAAGGACGTCGCGCGCGAGCCCGACGCCGTGAAGTGGCTCGATGACAACCGCCTCGTCATTGCCAACGAAGGCGATTGGAAGGGCGGCGCCCGCGGCTTCACGATCTTCAGCAAGGACGGCAAGGTTCTCTACGAAAACGGCGCGGCCTTTGAACGCGAGATCGCCAAGATCGGCCACTACCCGGACAAGCGCAACAAGAAGGGTGTCGAGCCGGAGGGCTTGGAAGCCGCCAAGTTCGGCGACGACAACCTGTTCTTCGTGCTGGCCGAGCGCGCTTCCATCGTCGGCGTCTACAAGGACACCGGCGCAGAGCCTGAACTTCTCCAGCTTCTGCCATCCGGCGTAAGCCCGGAAGGCGCTGTTGCGATCCCTGGCCGTAACCTGCTGGCGACCGCCAACGAAGTTGACCTTGTCGAAGATGGCGGCGCCCGCTCGCATGTCATGCTTTATGAGCGTGCTGAAGGTGAAGCCGCCTATCCGCAGATCGTCTCCACCGAGAAGGACGGCGAACTGATCGGCTTTGGCGCGCTTTCGGGCCTTGCCGCGATCAAGGACAAGCCGGGCATGCTCCTTGCCGTCAACGATTCTTTCTACGCTTCGCAGCCGACGATCTTCACGATCGACGCGACCGCCAAGCCGGCGAAGATCGTCGATGCACTGCGCATCACCCGCAACGGTGCTGCAGCTCAGAAGCTCGACAGCGAAGGTGTGACGCCGGATGGCGAAGGCGGCTACTGGCTGGCCAACGAAGGCGATGCCGACAAGCTCGTGAGCCACGCGATCATTCACGTCAATAAGAAGGGCGAGATCGACAAGGAGATCGCCATTCCGGCCGAGCTGCGCGCCCACGAAAAGCGCTTCGGCTTCGAAGGCATCACCAGCGTCGGTGAAGGCGACGACATGACGCTCTGGATGGCCGTGCAGCGCGAATGGGGCGATGACGAGAAGGGGTTTGTGAAGCTCGTTTCCTACAAGCCTTCGTCGAAGGAGTGGGGCGCTGTGCGCTACCCGCTGGAAAAGACGGAAAGCGGCTGGGTCGGTCTTTCGGAAATCACGGCACACGGCGATTACGCCTACATCATCGAGCGCGACAACCTGATCGGCCAGGCTGCCAAGCTGAAGAAGCTGTACCGCGTGGCTCTTGCAGATCTGAAGCCAGCCAAGCTCGGCGGCGACCTGCCGGTCGTCAAGAAGGAAGAGGTTCGTGACTTCATCCCCGATCTGAAGGCCACCAACGGCTATGTCGTCGACAAGGTCGAAGGCTTCACCGTCGATGCGGCCGGCAACGGTTTCGTGGTCACCGACAATGACGGTGTCGATGATTCCTCGGGCGAAACCCTGTTCTTCTCGATCGGTACGATGAACGCGATGTAGTCGCTTCAGTCCTGGAAACGGAAAAGGCCGGAGCATGATGCTCCAGCCTTTTCTATTTGGGTTGGTCTGTTCGCAGGGAAAGTTTAGGGAGCGTTTACTCGGCCGCCTTGCTGCCGGCGTCCTCGGTTTCCTTGCGCTTACGGATTTCCTCAGCCTTGACGACCAGCCGGCTGACAATGTCGTGCATCTGGTCGAGCTGCTGATCGTCAAGCGCCGAGAAAATTTCCTCGATCAGCTGCTTGCGCGGATGTTCGGCGGCTTCCAGAACGATGCGGCCGACGTCGGTGATCGAGACGATCTTTGCCCGGCGGTCTTCCGGATCCGGCTTGCGCACGACCAGCTTGTCGCGCTCCAGCCCATCGATGGCTTCCGTCACAGTCCGCGGCGCAAAATTCAGCGCGCCGGCGATGTCGGTCGACCGGCAGGGACCAAGCTTGCTGAGGAAAAACAGGAATTTGCTGCGCGCCAACGACACGCCTTCCTCCGTCATCGATTCGTTGATGAGGCGGTGAACGCGATGGTAAAGCTCAAAGAGCTTGTCGGAGACTTCAAACGTGGATTTCATGATGTTTCATATGGATATTATGAGGGGCCATGTCAAATGACGGTATTGTTAGCGTTATAGTCAAGTCTAAATCGCCACCCTTGTGCCAAGGTCCCGTATCTCCCCAAGAATGTTGCTGCGACGAAAGCGCTGAATAGACATGGGAGCGGGCCACCGCCGGCATTGACGCGAGGCCGGACGCCGGGTCATGGTCGGTTATGCCCTTTCGTTTCGTCCATACCGCCGACCTTCATCTCGATTCACCCTTGCGTAGTCTTGCGCTGAAAAATCCGGAACTCGCCGAGCTGGTGCGCGGCGCGACGCGGACCGCACTGGCAAGGATCGTCGATCTGTGCCTGGAGGAGGCGGTCGATGCTCTGCTGATCGCGGGCGATCTCTATGACGGCTCGCAGACATCGATGAACACAGCGCTTTATCTGGCGAGCGAATTGCGCCGGTTGGAAGCGGCCGGAATCCGGGTGTTCCTCATTCGCGGCAATCACGATTCGCAATCGGCGATGACGCGCGAGCTGACATTCCCGCAGAATGTCCATGTCTTCGCCGGCCGGGCGAAACCGGTTCTGGCCAAGTCACTCGCCGATGGTCGTGGCGTTCATATCCACGGCATCAGTTTTGCCAATCCGCACGCGCCCGACAGCCTGTTGCCATCGTTCCAGCCGCCGGTCGCCGATGCCATCAATATCGGCATGCTGCATACCAGCCTCGCCGGTACGCCGGGCCATGATCCCTATGCGCCGACCAGCGTCGCCGAGCTTGCGCGGCATGGGTTTGATTATTGGGCTCTCGGTCATGTCCACATGCGCCAGGTGCATTCCGAGGCGCCGCTGATCGTCATGCCCGGCATGCCGCAGGGGCGCGACATCAACGAGGCGGGGCCAAAGACGGTGACACTGGTAACCGTTGGGGACGATGGCCGTCTTGCGCATCGAGAGCATGACGTCGGGCAAGCCGTGTTCGAACGGCTGGGGGTTGATCTCAGCGCCGTTGAGGACTGGCGGCAGATGCTGGAGGCGGCTGGCGACGCACTCTCGGCGCTCCGGCATCGCACGCAGGCAGATCATCTCATTGTGCGTCTTTCCCTGACCGGTACGACGCCGCTTGCTTGGAAGCTGCGGCGGGATCCCGACTTGCTGACTGCCGAAATCGCTAATCTTGCTGCCGGTCTCCCTGGCTGCTGGATCGAGAAGATCGATATTGAATGCCGTGGCGTCGATGCCGGTGTTTCCCTGTCCGGTCCCGATCCGGTCGAGGAGCTGGCGGGGCTCATCCGGTCCGATGTGCTGCCCTCGCATGCGTTTCGCCACGAGGCGGGCTTGATGCTGGAGGAGCTTCTGCAGCAGCTGCCGCGCGAGCTGCGCGACAGTTTGGCTGGCGACGAGGAAAGTGCGGCACAGCTCGCCGATGCTATTGCCCAGGCGGGCAGCGATGATGTGCTTGCCCATCTGCACGGCAGCGAGGCCGACCGCTGATGCGCCTCAATCGTCTTGACCTGATCCGTTACGGCAAATTTACCGGGCGCAGCCTGGTTTTTGGGGCCGCGCGTCCCGGCCGCCCGGATTTTCATATCGTCTACGGTCCGAACGAAGCGGGAAAGTCGACGCTGTTTTCCGCCTTTCTCGATCTGCTGTTCGGGATCGACAACCGCAGCACCTATGGCTTTCTGCATCCCTATGAGACCATGCGGATCGGCGGCGTGATCGAGACCGGCGGCCGGACCCATGCCGTCGCGCGAATCAAGCGCAAGCAGAATTCGCTACTGGGGCCGGATGACCAGCCCTTGCCGGACAATCTGTTTTCCGCAGCCCTCGGCTCGATCGACCGGGCGACCTATCAGATGATGTTCTCGCTTGATGACGACAGCATCGAGAAGGGCGGCGAAAGCATTCTGAAAAGCGAAGGCGAGCTTGGTGCCCTGCTGTTTTCGGCAAGTTCGGGCCTGCCGGACAGCAGCGCCATCCTGTCCGGTCTGAAGGCGCAGGCCGATGCGTTCTACAAGCCGCAAGGCCGCAAGCACCGGTTGGCGGAACTGAAGGCCGAACTGGAGGTGCTGAAGGACGAAAGGAACGCCATAGACGTCAATGCCCGCGAATTCGCCAGCCTGCGCAAGGCACGCGACGCGGCTGCCGAACGGCACGAGGTTGCTGTGAAGGCGCGGGCGGAACTGCAGGTATCGCTCAATCATGCCCGCGACCGTATCGAGGGGTTGCCGCTTCTGGCGCGGCTGCGCGGTCTACGCTCCGAACTGGCCGATTTCGGCGATACGCCCGAACCACCGTCCGCCTGGCATGGCATGCTGCCGCAGCTGCAGCGCGAGGAAACCGAGATTGGCGCCCGGCTGGAGCAACTGGAGACCGATATCGGCAGGCGGGCAGCGGCAATCGCCGCAATCGAGCGGGATACCGCCGTGCTTGCGCTTGCCGCCGACATTCGCGATCTCGAACAATCCGGATTGGAGGCTCGCTATCGGACGGCGGCGACCGATATGCCGAATCGCCTCGACGAGCGCGGCAAGATTGCTGCCGACATTGCCGTCTGTCTCGCACGGCTGGACCGAAGCGATATCGACGATGCGGCGGCACTCATTCTTCCTGCCGCTGTCACTGGGCGCATCCAGGATCTGGCGCAGAAATACCCGGCTTTGAACGAAAGGCTGGTTACTGCAGCCCATGAACGCCAGTTGGCCAAGGATGCAAATGCGGACGCGATGAAGGCGCAGGCATCGCTCGGGACGCCGGACGCTGCTGTGCAGGGTGTTGGTGATCCGGCGTCCCTTGCCAATGTCCTGCAAAGCCTGCGGCAGAATGATTGCCTGCTGCGGCAACAGACGGCGGCACGGCAGATTCTGGTGCTCGAAGACCAGTTGACAGACAAGCTTGCGGCACTGGCGCCGTCACCGCTTGATGCGGACGGTCTGGCGGCGCTTGCCATACCCGGCGAGAGCGAGATTGCCGAGTGGACCGCCCGGCGAACGGCATTGACCGAGCAGCTGAAGCGTCTGGATGACAAGATCGCTGAGGAGACGGCGCTGGCCGCCGCCGAGGAGGCACGGTTTGCCGAATTGACGCGGACAGGCGGTTTTGCCGCCGATGACGAAGCGCTGACGTTGCGGCAGGCGCGCGATCAGGCCTGGCAGACGCATGCCGGGCGGCTGGACGGCGAGACGGCGCGCATGTTCGAATCGGCATTGCGCAAAGACGACGAGGCGGCGGCGTTGCGGCTTGCCCGTTCGCAGGACCTTGCCCAGGTGCGGGCGCTTTCCCTCTCTATCGTCGAGCGCAATGGCCGGCTTTCGGCGTTGCGGCAGCAACATGAGGCAGCTCTTGCTGCCATTGCCGGTCTCAGGTCCGAAATTTCCGCCGCCGCTCTTGGCTGCGGCCTGCCGGAGGAAACCAAGCTCAATCAGCTGGTGACTTGGCTTACCCGCCGCGTGGCGGCTCTTGATGTGCGCAGCCAGCTTCGGGCGGCGCAACAGGAATTGCGGATTGCCAAGGCCGACGAGGAAAAGGCACTGCAGCGCCTGATGCGGATGCTTCACGAGCACGGGCTCGAAAGAAACGCGCCCGAGGGGTTGGAAGACGCGATGGCCTTCACCGAGCGCGCCCTGACGGCGCTGCAGTCGGCTCGCCACGCACAGACGGCTGCGGCCGAAATGATCGAGCGGACGCAAGCGGCTCTCGGCGCGCGGGAAGCCGCATGGGCTTCGGCGGATGCCGGCATGGCGGAATGGGCGGCGCAATGGGAGGAGACCGCCGGATCAACATGGCTGTCGAAAAACGGCAGGACCGCATCCGTGCAGGAAGCGGTTCCGATCCTTGCAGTGCTTCAGGACCTCGGCAAGCTTATCCAGCGCAAGGCGGACCTGGATCACCGAATCGATGGGATGCGCCGGGATCAGGCAACGTTTACGGCAATGGCTGGTGCACTTGCGGCCAAGCTCTCCCTGACAGCCGCAGCCGATCCTCTGATTGATCTCCGCCTGATCCGGGAACGGCTTGCCGAAGCCGAGCGCCGGGATGTTCTTTTCCGGCAATTGTCCGAGGAAAACGATGCGCGTCTTGACGAGCAACACCTGCTGATCGAATCACGACAGCGCCATGATGCGCAAAAGCGCGGCATGCTCGATCTGTTTGGCTGTACCACACTGGCCGAGGTCGCCACGCATCTCGAATCGGCCAACAGCCGGGCGCGCCTGCGCGGGCGGATCGTGGAAGCCGAAGCCGATCTTGCCGCCCGCCTTAGGGTTTCCAGGGCCGATGAAGCCGAACTGATCCTCAGTTCGCTCGACAAGAATGGCCTGTTGCTCGGCATGGCCGAACTGCAAACGCGCTGGGAACAATGTGACCGCGATGCCAGCGAGTTGCATGCCGAACGGCGTGATGCGGAAAAGGCGCTCGCAGCCATCGGTGGCAGCGATGCGGCCGCCCATATCGACGAGCGCCGCCGCACCGTTCTGGCCGAGATCGAAGAGTGCGCCGTCGCCTATCTGCGCCTGCGCGCCGGTATCCTGGCCGGGGAGACAGCGCTGCGGCTCTATCGTGAGCGCCATCGCAGCGCGATGATGCGGCGGGCGTCCACGGCCTTCAGCGCCATCAGCGGTGGCGATTATGTGGGGCTGACGACGCAGGCCGAAAAGGGCGAAGAGTTCCTGATCGCCAATGCGGCCAGTGGTGCTTCCAAACTGGCGCGGGACCTTTCCAAGGGGACGCGATTCCAGCTTTACCTGGCCTTGCGCATGGCCGGCTATCACGAAATAGCCGCCACCCGCGAATCACTGCCGTTCGTCGCCGACGACATCATGGAGACTTTCGATGATGGACGTGCGCAGCATGCCTTTTCGCTGATGGGCGATATGGCGGGTGTCGGGCAGGTGATTTATCTGACCCACCACCAGCATCTCTGCGATATCGCGCTGAAGGCCTGCCCGGACGCGACGATCCATACATTGTAAGAGCTTCTGACGAGGCTGTATGCGGTCACGGCATGCGGGACATCCGGGCGGAACGCGCTATGCTGCAGCCTTCAACGCGGCCGGCTGTGGATATGCCGGCGACTTTTGCCAAAGGAGAGAGCATCATGGAGATCAAGCCTTGTGGGTCGCGTCCGTCGGTTCGCCCGCCGGCGGAGTATTTTACCGGCAGCGTGCGACTGGATCCGATCCTGGATGCGCCCGAACCCGCCCGGGTCCGCAGCGCCTGTGTTACGTTCGAAGCGGGCGCGCGCACGGCCTGGCATACCCACCCGCTCGGTCAGACCCTGATCGTCACCGCCGGCAGCGGCCTGGCCCAGACCTGGGGCGGCCCTATCCGCGAAATCAGGGCAGGGGATACCGTCTGGTTCGCGCCGGGTGAAAAGCACTGGCATGGTGCGGCAGCCACAACAGCCATGACCCATATCGCCATCCAGGAAGCGCTTGACGGCAAGGCCGTCGACTGGATGGAGCATGTCACAGACGCGCAGTATCAGGGGGAGTGACCGTTCGTCTGGCCGGGACCAGTCGCACCGTCCGGCGTGATCGGTGTTTCCGGTAGCCTTCTCGTTGCAAACCGATGGGGAAAACGGCTATCTGACGGTCAAACAAATATACTGTCCCGGCGATCTTACGCCGGGCGAACCGGCGAAGGGTTTGCCGATGTACAATTTCCATGTTGGACAAAAGGTCGTCTGCATCGACGACAAGTTCAAGAATGTCTCGATCGATCAGGGCATCCGTAAGGGGCAGATCTACACGATCCGCTGGGTTGGCCCCTACAAGCACTATATCGACGGCGAATTCATCGGCGTTAAACTGGCGGAAATCCACCGTGGCAATGACGACGGCCCGGAAGGCTATGGCGCGGCCGACATGCCCTATCGCGCGACACGCTTTCGTCCATTGCTGAAAGACCGTCTTTCGGCGCTGAAAAACCTTCTGGCACCGACTCCCAAGGGCGAGAAAACCTACATGCCGGAAGCACCGGAGGAGCCCAAGCGCAAGGCGCCGGTCCGCAAGAAGGAAGAGGTCTAGCCGATACGCAGAAAAGCCGTCCGCTGACGCGGGCGGCGTCAGTTCGGATCGATGATCTGGTGCCTGCGCACCAACCGCAATGAGCGATCGGGCTGGATGATATAGGTTTCTTCGGCCCGTTTGCCATATTGGTCATTCAACTGGTGATGAACCACGCTGCCGACCGGCGCCTTGGTCAACTTGGTTGCCGGCTGGCCACCATAGGTGATGCTGCCGGGAATGGGGGCTATCTCCGGCATCGCGTTACAGGCGGTGAGACCTGCGGCAAGCGTTGCTGCCAGAATTGCTTTCCTCATGTGATACGTCCCTCTCACCATCGAGATAATCAGTCCCGGCCTGCCATTCATAAAGTTGGAAAGCTCCGGTATTTCGCTCGCAACAGATGGCAACGCCTTTGCCTTCTGACAAGAGCCTTCAAAAAGGCTGTTTAAGAAAGCGCGCAAAAACGGATAATGCGGTTCTAGAAATTCAAATTGGCAGGAGAAGTAAGTAATGGTGGGCGATGAGAGACTCGAACTCCCGACATCCTCGGTGTAAACGAGGCGCTCTACCAACTGAGCTAATCGCCCTTCGCGAAGCAGAAGCAGTGTCTGCCGCGTCGGTGGCCGTGATCTATGCGTATCGGCGGAAAACCGCAAGAGCGGATTGGAAGATTTTTTCGTTTTTTTTCCAAAGTCCCGCGATCGCTGGCATTGCCCAATAAATCGGATGTGGAAAACCGGCGCACCCATGATGGAGATCAAAAGGGAAGGCCGGCGCGGCAAATTATGATGGAAGCGGAAGCGCTTCGGTGGCGCATGAGAAATTTTGAAGGGCGCTTTTTGGAGCCTGTGGAAACAATTCGATGGCTGTCACTGTTTTGTCTCCAAACCTGCTTGACACCCAAAGACGAACCTCGTAGTTAGCCGCTCATCGAAACGGCCTAGCCGCTTCGAGCGGATGCAAAAGCATCTGGACGACTTGAAATGAAATGCGCGGGTGTAGCTCAGNNCCCCGTCACTCGCGCCATTTTCCGCTAAGATTTCAAATGCAAGTGTGATTTGAAAGCCGACGGGACCTTTGGTCCCGGTCGGTTCTTGCATGTCTTTCGATATGCGTTTTTGGCGCCCGGTCAGGATTTCACCGGCTGGTGGTGTTGGGCTTCACGTAAATATGGGCTTCGATTGCTGCCGCGATCAGGTCTTGGCGGACGAGTTCGGCTGGTTGCTTGCCTCGAAAGGAATCGAGGCAGGTCATGACCGCCAGCTTGTAGCTGGGACCGCGCTTCTTCGGCCATTTGTTGAGGAGCAGATCGGCGGCTTCCAGCGAACTGGAAACAGTGATGACGTCTTGGCGGCCGTTCAGTTCCAGCAGAACACTCTCATGCCAGGGGATGTTGTCCATAAGCCGCCTCCATTAGAAACACTTTATTCATTAAGGCTTGTGCGGAGGTTGTGTTTATTGCTCGGGATGCGGGTGTTCCGGTGGTGGGTTTTTCGATAACGGCGAGCCGGACCGCGGCTCCACCCATGCAAAAGACGGATAGGGGCCATGCGCTCTCGTTGCAGCTCCTGCCGGTGCGGCGGGCACGTCACTGTGCCTCAGATCCGGGAGGTTCCGGTCTTGCTTTCAATCGATTTTAGCGAGCGCGACCATATGCCCCCGGCGTTGCCGCGCAAGGGCTTGGCGGTCTGTTCTTTATGACCCGGCCGGGATTCCCAGGCATTTGCGCAGGTCCGCCGGAGATGGTAGCTTTTGGCGAGTGTTCATTCCCGCGACACAAGGGGGTGAAAACCGTTCTGAAGGCTTGCACAGAGGCGCTGGCTGCGCTAACCACTTTGGCGTTGCAACATATTTTTCGGCCTGTGAGCCTTTGTTTTGCGCTTCTCCAGCGCGCCTCGCAGGCAGGGACGGATACAATGACAGATCTTCTCGGCTCCTACATTCCGATCGCGATTTTCATCGGTATATCGCTGGTTATCGGGCTGGCGCTGCTGATCGCGCCGTTCGCCGTCGCCTACAAGGCGCCCGACGATGAAAAGCTTTCGGCCTATGAGTGCGGCTTCAACGCATTCGACGACGCCCGCATGAAATTCGACATCCGATTCTACCTCGTGTCGATTCTCTTCATCATCTTCGACCTCGAAGTAGCGTTCCTCTTCCCTTGGGCGGTATCGTTCAAGGATATGGGCTGGTTCGGTTTCTTTTCGATGATGTCGTTCCTCGGGGTGCTGACCATCGGCTTTATCTATGAATGGAAGAAGGGAGCGCTGGAATGGAACTGACATCCAGCACGACGCTCGTTGCACCAAAGCCGAAGGGGATCCTCGATCCCTCGACCGGCCAGCTGATCGGCAGCAATGACAAATATTTCGGCGAGATCAACAATGAGCTCGCCGACAAGGGGTTCCTGGTTACCTCGACGGACGAGCTGATCAACTGGGCCCGGACCGGCTCTCTGATGTGGATGACCTTCGGTCTGGCCTGCTGCGCCGTCGAAATGATGCAGATGTCGATGCCGCGTTACGACGCCGAGCGCTTTGGCTTTGCGCCGCGTGCCTCACCGCGTCAGTCTGACGTGATGATCGTTGCCGGCACGCTGACCAACAAGATGGCTCCGGCTCTGCGCAAGGTCTATGACCAGATGCCTGAGCCGCGTTACGTCATCTCGATGGGTTCCTGCGCCAATGGCGGCGGATACTATCACTATTCCTATTCGGTGGTACGCGGCTGTGATCGCGTCGTGCCGGTCGATATCTATGTGCCGGGCTGTCCTCCCACGGCAGAAGCGCTCCTTTACGGTGTGCTCCTGCTGCAGAAGAAGATCCGCCGCACAGGCACGATCGAACGGTAAGGGCAGGGGATCTGAACATGAGTGAAGCCCTGAACGGACTTGCTACCTACATTCGCGAAACACGCGGTGCGTTGATTTCGGATGCTGTCATCAGCTATGGCGAACTGACGCTGACGTCCACGGCCGATAATCTGATCGCGCTTCTGACATTCCTGCGTGACGATGCCCGCTGTGGCTTCGTTAACTTTACGGATATTTGTGGCGTCGACTGGCCGCAGCGTCCGGACCGGTTCGACGTTGTCTATCACATGCTGTCGCCGAAGCAGAACCTGCGCATCCGTGTGAAGGTCGCGACCGGCGAAGATCAGCCGGTGCCGTCGGCCTGCGCCGTCTATCCGGGTGCCGACTGGTTCGAACGGGAAGCCTACGACATGTACGGTATCCTTTTCACCGGCCATCCGGACCTGCGCCGCATCCTGACGGACTACGGTTTCGAGGGCTATCCGTTGCGCAAGGACTTCCCGACGACCGGTTTCGTCGAGGTTCGCTACAACGATGAAGTCAAGCGCGTCGTCTACGAGCCCGTCGAACTGAAGCAGGAATTCCGAAACTTCGACTTCATGTCGCCCTGGGAAGGAACGGACTACGTTCTGCCGGGTGATGAGAAGGCAAAGCAGTAAGAACAAGGAAGGCCGGCACTTACACCTATCGTGAAGGTGTTTCGGCTCGGAGCAAGCGGCATGAACGAACATAACGTCCGGAATTTTAACATCAATTTCGGCCCGCAGCATCCGGCGGCGCACGGCGTTTTGCGTCTCGTGCTGGAACTGGACGGCGAAATCGTCGAGCGCGTCGATCCGCATATAGGTCTTCTGCATCGCGGTACCGAAAAGTTGATCGAGACCAAGACCTATCTGCAGGCCGTGCCCTATTTCGACCGGCTCGACTATGTCGCGCCGATGAATCAGGAGCATGCCTATGCACTGGCGGTCGAGAAGCTGACGGCGACCGAGGTGCCGATTCGCGGCCAGCTGATCCGCGTGCTCTATTCGGAAATCGGCCGTATCCTGTCGCATCTCTTGAACGTCACGACTCAGGCCATGGACGTCGGCGCGTTGACGCCACCGCTCTGGGGCTTTGAAGAGCGCGAAAAGCTGATGGTGTTCTATGAACGGGCCTGCGGCGCGCGCATGCATTCGGCCTATTTCCGTCCGGGCGGTGTCCACCAGGACCTGCCGCACGAACTGGTCGAAGACATCGGCAAGTGGATCGACCCGTTCCTGAAGACCGTCGACGATATCGATGAACTTCTGACCGGCAACCGCATCTTCAAGCAGCGCAACGTCGATATTGGCGTCGTGTCGCTGGACGATGCCTGGGCCTGGGGTTTCTCCGGCGTCATGGTTCGTGGTTCCGGTGCTGCCTGGGATCTGCGCAAGTCGCAGCCGTACGAGTGCTATGCCGACATGGATTTCGATATCCCGATCGGCAAGAACGGCGACTGCTATGACCGTTACCTGATCCGCATGATCGAAATGCGTGAATCGGCCAAGATCATGCGTCAGTGCGTCAACCGTCTGCTCGGCGATGCCAAGGTCGGCCCGGTTTCGTCGCTGGACGGCAAGATCGTCCCACCGAAGCGTGGCGAGATGAAACGGTCGATGGAAGCGCTGATCCACCATTTCAAGCTCTATACCGAAGGCTACCACGTGCCGGAGGGCGAGGTTTATGCGGCCGTCGAAGCGCCCAAGGGCGAATTCGGCGTTTACCTGATCTCTGACGGTACCAACAAGCCGTATCGCTGCAAGATCCGTGCTCCGGGCTACGCTCATCTTCAGGCCATGGATTATATCTGTCGCGGACACCAGTTGGCGGACGTTTCCGCCATTCTCGGCTCGCTCGATATCGTGTTCGGCGAGGTTGATCGTTGATGCGCAGGATGGTCCTGACAATTTTGGCATCGATGCTTGCTGCGGCTCCCGCCTTTGCGCAGGAAACCGCACCGACGTCCGGCGATCCTGCGATAAGCGGTTCGTCGGGCAGCGGCATGGGCAGGCTTCTGAGCCAGGGTTACGAGATCAGGGCCGCAGTGCCGAACGGCACGCGCTACATCGTATTTTTGCAAAAAGACCAGTCAGCCTATGCCTGCGAATTCGTCACCCTGACGGCATCGCGGTGCGGTTCGATTAACTGATAAGGTGCGGGAAGAATGTCCGTTCGTCGACTAGCCGAAGAAAACGTCCAGCCAGCGGCCTTTGCGTTCAGCAAGGACAACGCCGTCTGGGCCAAGGCCACGATCAAGAAATATCCGAAGGGCCGCGAGCAATCTGCGGTCATTCCGCTGTTGATGCGGGCGCAGGAGCAGGATGGCTGGGTCACCAAGGCGGCGATCGAAAGCATCGCCGACATGCTGACCATGCCCTATATCCGCGTGCTCGAAGTTGCGACCTTCTACACCCAGTTCCAGCTGAAGCCGGTCGGCACGCGCGCGCACGTCCAGGTGTGCGGCACGACGCCGTGCATGTTGCGCGGTTCGGAAGACCTGATCAGCCTGTGCAAGAAGCGTATTCATCCCAATCCGCTGACCCCGAACGAATCCGGCACGCTGTCCTGGGAAGAAGTCGAATGTCAGGGGACCTGCGTCAACGCCCCGATGGTGATGATCTTCAAGGACACCTATGAAGACCTGACGGTTCCGCAGCTGGAATACATCATCGACCGTTTCGACGCAGGCAAAGGCGCCGACGTCAAGCCAGGTCCGCAGATCGACCGTATCTTCTCGGCTCCCGTCGGTGGACTGACCACGTTGCTCACCCCGGAAAAGAAGCCGGCAGCGCCGCGCGCCAAGAAGGCCAGCGATGACGCCGCCGTCAGCGTGCCGCCATCGAACGCCGCCCGCCCGAAAACGGATGCTCCGGAAACCGATCCGGCATTGAAGACGCCGGCGACGGCTAAGACCGAATCCGCCGCAAACGACAAGGTTTCCGGCGAAACCAAGGCTGAAGGCGGTGCTTCTGCAAAGCCGTCGCTCGAGGACAAGAATCGTCCTGCCGGCATTTCAAAGCCGGATGCTCCGGATGACCTGAAGTTGATCTCCGGCGTTGGCCCGAAGATCGAAGGCACGCTGCACGAACTCGGTATCTTCACGTTTGCGCAGGTTGCAGGCTGGAAGAAGACCGAACGCGAGTGGGTGGACGGCTATCTGAATTTCAAGGGCCGCATTGAACGCGACGATTGGGTCAAGCAAGCCAAGGCGCTGGCCAAGGGCGGCGAAGCCGAATACATCAAAGTTTTCGGCAAGAAGCCGCGATAAGTTAGGTGAACCATGCTCGACGATAAAGATCGCATTTTTACCAATATCTACGGCCTTCATGACAAGTCGCTCAAGGGCGCCATGAGCCGTGGCCACTGGGATGGCACCAAGCAGATCCTGGAAAAGGGCCGTGACTGGATCATCAACGAGATGAAGGCTTCCGGCCTTCGTGGCCGTGGTGGTGCTGGCTTCCCGACCGGTCTGAAATGGTCCTTCATGCCGAAGGAAAGCGACGGCCGCCCGCATTATCTCGTCGTCAACGCCGACGAATCCGAGCCCGGTACCTGCAAGGACCGTGACATCATGCGCCACGATCCGCATACGCTGATCGAAGGCTGCGTGATCGCGAGCTTCGCCATGGGTGCGCATGTCGCCTATATCTATGTGCGCGGCGAATATATCCGCGAGCGCGAAGCACTGCAGGCGGCGATCGACGAATGCTATGACGCCGGTCTTCTCGGCGCCAACAACAAGCTCGGCTGGGACATGGAGATCTATGTCCATCACGGCGCCGGCGCCTATATTTGCGGCGAGGAAACAGCGCTGCTCGAAAGCCTCGAAGGCAAGAAGGGCCAGCCGCGCCTGAAGCCGCCGTTCCCGGCCAATATGGGCCTCTACGGCTGCCCGACGACGGTCAACAATGTCGAATCGATCGCCGTTGCCCCGACCATCCTGCGCCGCGGTGCGTCCTGGTTCTCGGCCATCGGCCGTCCGAACAATGTCGGCACCAAGCTCTTCATGGTGTCCGGCCATGTTAACAAGCCGTGCACGTTCGAAGACGCGATGGGTACGCCATTCCGCGAAATGATCGAACGCCATTGCGGCGGCATCCGTGGCGGCTGGGACAACCTTCTGGGCGTCATTCCAGGCGGCTCGTCCTGTCCGGTGGTCAAGGGCGAGGACATCATCGACGCACCTATGGATTTCGACGGTATGCGCGATGTGAAATCGTCGTTCGGAACTGCCGCCATCATCGTCATGGATCGCTCCACCGACATCATCAAGGCCATCTGGCGTCTCGCTGCCTTCTACAAGCATGAGAGCTGCGGTCAGTGCACGCCGTGCCGTGAAGGTACCGGCTGGATGATGCGCGTCATGGAACGCATGGTTCAGGGCCGCGCCCAGAAGCGTGAAATCGACATGCTATTCGACGTGACCAAGCAGGTCGAAGGCCACACCATCTGCGCGCTCGGCGACGCGGCCGCATGGCCGATCCAGGGCCTGATCCGCAACTTCCGTCCCGAGATGGAAGCACGTATCGACGAGTACACCCGCAACGCCTCGTCGCATGGCGCGGTGTTGGCAGCGGCGGAGTAAAAGATATGGCCGGGCCGGGGAGCGAAACGGGGAGGGGGAAGCAGACGGGATCTGCCGCAACCTCATCCGGCTCGCGGGCTGGCAACGACCCGTTCGGCATGGCCGAGTGGCTGAAGAACATGCCGAACGGACAGCTGCATCCGCTGATGCAGCACCCGGCGGCGGCAATGGCAGCGGTAACGGCGATCGGTTTCGGAATGACCAGCCAGATCGCCGGCTTCATGCTTGGTGCAATGCAGGGGCTGGCCGAAACGGCGCAGAAGACCGGCGTTGCGGCGGATGAAGTACCGGTGGCAAAGGTAGCAAAGCCAGCGGAAGCGCCGGTGATTGCCGTGAAGGCTGCACCGGTTGTGAAGCCGAAGGTGGTTGCCAAGGCTCCGGGCAAGGCTCGGCCGGTAGAGGCCAAGCCAGTTTCTGCGGAGCCGGTTGCGGTTGTTGCGGCGAAGGCCGAGAAGCCGAAGCGGCAGAAGGTTGCCCGCGTTGCCGAAACGCAGGCGGACGACTTGAAGCGGATTTCCGGCATCGGTCCGAAGCTGGAGCAGGTTTTGAATGAAATGGGCGTGCGGCGTTATGCCGATGTCGCCTTGTGGAGCGATAAGGACGTGCAGCGCATCGACGACCAGCTGGGTTTTGCTGGACGGATCGCGCGGGACGGCTGGGTCGCGCAGGCAAAGGCCCTGATAAAGGGTTGAGATTGAGTTTCGGGCGGAAACCGGTGGTTTTAGCTCAAAGATTGGCGTGCCTAATAATATCTGTTTGCCGCTGACGCTGGTGAACGAAAGACAGGATTGAGACTAAGATGGCAAAGCTGAAAGTCGACGGAAAAGAGATCGAGGTCCCGGATCATTTCACGCTGCTGCAGGCGTGCGAAGAGGCGGGTGCTGAAGTTCCGCGCTTCTGTTTCCACGAGCGGCTGTCGGTCGCCGGAAACTGCCGCATGTGTCTGATCGAGGTGAAGGGAGGGCCGCCGAAACCGGCAGCCTCCTGCGCCATGGGCGTGCGCGACCTGCGTCCCGGCCCGAATGGCGAAGCGCCAGAAGTCTTCACGACCACACCGATGGTCAAGAAGGCCCGCGAAGGCGTGATGGAATTCCTGCTGATCAACCATCCGCTCGATTGCCCGATCTGCGACCAGGGTGGCGAATGCGACCTGCAGGACCAGGCAATGGCCTTCGGTGTCGATTCGACCCGCTACACCGAAAACAAGCGCGCCGTCGAAGACAAGTATATCGGCCCGCTGGTCAGCACCGTGATGAACCGCTGCATTCACTGCACGCGTTGTGTCCGCTTCACCACCGAAGTCGCAGGCATCGCTGAACTGGGCCTGATCGGCCGCGGCGAAGATGCCGAGATCACCACCTATCTCGAACAGGCAATGACCTCCGAGTTGCAGGGCAACGTTGTCGACCTTTGCCCGGTCGGCGCTCTTACCTCCAAGCCCTACGCCTTCAACGCCCGTCCGTGGGAACTCGGCAAGACCGAATCGATCGACGTCATGGACGCTGTCGGCTCGGCAATCCGTGTCGACACGCGCGGCCGCGAAGTCATGCGCGTCATGCCGCGTGTCAACGAAGAGATCAACGAAGAGTGGATTTCCGACAAGACCCGCTTCATCTGGGATGGCCTGAAGACCCAGCGTCTCGACCGCCCGTATGTGAAGAAGGATGGCCGCCTGCAGCCAGCCAGCTGGAACGAGGCCTTCGCCGCCATCAAGGGCGCGGTTGCCAAGACCAGCGGCGACAAGATCGGCGCAATTGCCGGCGACCTTGCGTCTGTTGAAGAAATGTACGCGCTGAAGGCGCTAATCTCCTCGCTCGGCTCGAAGAATATCGACTGCCGCCAGGATGGTGCAGCACTCGATCCTTCGTTCGGCCGCGCAAGCTACCTGTTCAACCCGACGATCCAGGGCATCGAAAATGCCGACGCACTGCTGATCATCGGCTCGAACCCGCGTTTTGAAGCCTCGGTTCTCAATGCCCGTATCCGCAAGCGGTTCCGCATGGCCAGTTTTCCGATCGGCGTGATCGGCGAGCCGGCTGAGCTGCGTTACTCCTATGAGTATCTCGGCGCAGGCACGGAATCGCTGACCGAACTGGTCGGCGGCAAGGGCAAGTTCCTCAGCGTGCTGAAGAAGGCCGAACGTCCGATGATCCTCATCGGTCAGGGTGCGATTTCCGGCGCGAATGGCGCTTCGGTTCTGGCCGCAGCCGCCAAGCTCGCAGGTACCGTTGGCGCTGTCACTGCAGACTGGAATGGTTTTGCCGTTCTTCACACCGCCGCCTCGCGCGTCGGTGGTCTCGATCTCGGCTTTGTGCCGGGTGAGGGGGGCAAGACCGCTGTCGAGATGCTGACCGGAACCGACGTGCTGTTCCTGCTCGGCGCCGACGAAATGGATTTCTCCGGCAAGACTGCAGGCTTCACGGTCTATATCGGTTCGCATGGCGACGAAGGTGCACATGGCGCCGACGTCATCTTGCCGGGTGCGACCTATACCGAAAAGTCAGGCCTCTGGGTCAACACCGAAGGCCGCGTCCAGATGGGCAACCGCGCCGGTTTCGCACCGGGCGACGCCCGCGAGGACTGGGCGATTATCCGTGCGCTGTCCGACGTGCTCGGCAAGAAGCTGCCGTTTGATTCGCTTGGTGAATTGCGCGGAAAACTCTACGAAGCGCACCCGCATTTCGCCGCGATCGACATGATCGAGACGGGTGCAAGCGGTGAAATTGCCGCACTTGCACAAAAAGCCGGTGAGATGGGCAAATCGGTGTTTGCGTCTCCGGTCAAAGACTTCTATTTGACGAACCCAATAGCACGAGCTTCCGCCGTCATGGCCGAATGCTCGGCTTTGGCACGCAACAACTTCAAAGCTGCGGCGGAATGAGCGCGAAGGAATAAGACGAAAATGGACGCTTTCATTTCCACCTATGTCTGGCCAACAGCCATCATGATCGGCCAGTCGCTGCTGCTTCTGGTCGCGCTCCTGATTTTCATCGCCTACATTCTGCTGGCTGACCGCAAGATCTGGGCCGCTGTGCAGATGCGCCGTGGACCGAATGTGGTAGGCCCTTGGGGACTTTTCCAGTCCTTCGCCGATCTTTTGAAGTTCGTCTTCAAGGAGCCGGTCATCCCGGCCGGTTCGAACAAGATCCTGTTCTTGCTGGCGCCGCTGGTTTCCGTGACGTTGGCGTTGGCAGCCTGGGCGGTCATTCCGCTCAATGACAACTGGGTGATGGCCAATATCAATGTCGGCATTCTCTATGTTTTCGCCATTTCCTCGCTAGAGGTTTACGGCGTCATCATCGGCGGCTGGGCATCGAACTCCAAGTATCCGTTCCTCTCGGCGCTGCGCTCGGCGGCACAGATGGTCTCCTATGAAGTCTCGATCGGCTTTGTCATCGTCACCGTTCTTTTGTGCGCCGGTTCGCTGAACCTGACGGATATCGTCGATTCACAGCGCGATGGCCTCGGTACGATGATGGGCCTGCCAGGATCCTTCCTGGATTGGTACTGGCTGCCGCTGTTCCCGATGTTCATCATCTTCTTCATCTCGGCGCTGGCTGAAACCAACCGTCCTCCCTTCGATCTGGTCGAAGCGGAATCGGAACTGGTTGCCGGCTTCATGGTCGAATACGGCTCGACCCCGTACATGATGTTCATGCTCGGCGAATATGCCGCCATCTGCCTGATGTGCGCGCTGATGACGATCCTCTTCCTTGGCGGCTGGCTGCCTCCGGTTGATATATGGTTCCTCAACTGGGTTCCGGGCATCGTCTGGTTCATCCTGAAGTCCTCGCTGGTGTTCTTCATGTTCGCCATGGTGAAAGCCTTCGTGCCGCGCTATCGCTATGACCAGCTGATGCGCCTCGGCTGGAAGGTCTTCCTTCCGCTGTCGCTCGCCATGGTCTTCATTGTTGCAGTTGTGCTGAAACTGGTGGTGTGGGCCTGATGTTTACTCACCGTTTCGCAAAATCAGCCGGCGCCTCCCAGGCCGGCACGTTTGGAGGTTGATGATGGCAAGTCTGTCGCAAGCCGT
Source organism: Hyphomicrobiales bacterium (assembly GCA_900472175.1). Taxonomy (GTDB): domain Bacteria; phylum Pseudomonadota; class Alphaproteobacteria; order Rhizobiales; family Rhizobiaceae; genus Pararhizobium. Next base: position 808,221 of record UCHD01000001.1, read on the forward strand.
CAGTTCGCTGTTCCTCAAGGAATTCGTCAACGCGTTTTTCCTGTCGATGCGCTATTTCTTCGCACCGAAGTCGACGCTGAACTATCCGTTTGAAAAAGGCCCGGTCAGCCCGCGCTTCCGTGGCGAACATGCGCTGCGCCGTTATCCGAACGGCGAAGAACGCTGCATCGCCTGCAAGCTGTGCGAAGCGATCTGTCCTGCCCAGGCGATCACCATCGAAGCTGGCCCGCGCCGCAACGATGGTACGCGCCGCACGGTCCGTTACGACATCGACATGGTGAAGTGCATCTATTGCGGTTTCTGCCAGGAAGCCTGTCCAGTCGACGCGATCGTCGAAGGCCCGAACTTCGAGTTCGCCACCGAGACGCGCGAAGAGCTTTACTATGACAAGGACCGGCTGCTTTCCAACGGCGACCGTTGGGAGCGTGAAATCGCCCGCAACATTGCAATAGACTCGCCGTATCGCTGAGACTTTGCATGGGGACTGCGCCAGCCGGTTGAGGCTGGCGTTACACTGATCTTGGGCGTGACCGGCATGAACCGGTGCGCCAGTGGGAAGGATGGCCTTGGTGCCATGCCTGCCCGGGGAAGACGAAAAAGGCACCGATCATGGGTCTGCAGGCTCTTTTTTTCTATCTTTTTTCATTCGTCGCTGTTGCGTCGGCGTTCATGGTGATTTCTGCGCGGAACCCTGTTTATTCCGTGCTGTTCCTGATCCTGACGTTCTTCAACGCCGCCGGCCTGTTCCTTCTGACGGGCGCCGAGTTCTTGGCGATGATCCTGCTGGTTGTTTACATCGGCGCCGTCGCGGTTCTCTTCCTCTTCGTGGTGATGATGCTCGACATCGACTTCACCCAGCTGAGGTCGGGCGTGCTTGAATATGCGCCGGTCGGCGCGTTGATCGGCCTGGTGTTGGCAGCCGAGCTGATCATCGTGGTCGGCGGCAGCTCGTTCTCGCCGGAAATTGCCAAGTCGATCTCGATGCCGATCCCGGCGATCGCGGACCGATCCAACACGGCTGCACTCGGCGACGTGCTCTATACGCACTACGTCTACTTCTTCCAGATTGCCGGCCTGGTTCTTCTGGTCGCCATGATCGGCGCCATCGTTCTGACGCTGCGCCATCGCGACAACATCAAGCGCCAGGATATTCCCACACAGGTTGCCCGTTCGCCCAAGACCGCTGTTGAAGTGGTCAAGGTGAAGTCGGGGCAGGGCCTTTAAGACGGACGCGAGGTCAAGGAACACATCATGGAAATCGGTATTTCCCACTATCTGACCGTCAGCGCCATCCTGTTCATACTGGGCGTCTTCGGCATCTTCCTAAACCGGAAGAACGTCATCGTCATCCTGATGTCGGTGGAACTCATCCTGCTGGCTGTTAACATCAACATGGTCGCGTTCTCGCACTTCCTGAACGACATCACCGGCCAGGTGTTCGCCCTGTTCATTCTGACCGTCGCGGCCGCGGAAGCCGCCATCGGTCTTGCAATTCTCGTCGTCTTCTACCGCAACCGCGGCTCCATCGCCGTGGAAGACGTCAACATGATGAAGGGCTGAGCGGCCAATGAATACGATTATTCAAGCCATCGTCTTCCTGCCGCTGATCGGCTTCCTGATCGCGGGCCTGTTCGGCACCTCGATCGGCGCCAAGGCTTCGGAATACGTCACCACCGGCTTCATGATCATTGTCGCGGTCCTGTCCTGGATCGTGTTCTTCCATGTCGCGCTCGGCGAGGCGGAAATGATCAAGGTCACCGTGATGCGCTGGATCCAGTCCGGCAGCTTCGATACCGAATGGGCCTTCCGCGTCGATACGCTGACGGCGGTCATGTTCGTCGTCGTCAACACGGTGTCCTGTCTGGTCCATCTCTATTCGATCGGCTACATGCATCACGACCCGCATCGGCCGCGCTTCTTTGCCTATCTGTCGCTGTTCACCTTCGCCATGCTGATGCTGGTGACCTCGGACAACCTGCTGCAGATGTTCTTCGGCTGGGAAGGCGTTGGTCTGGCGTCCTATCTGCTGATCGGCTTCTGGTACAAGAAGCCATCCGCCTCGGCCGCCGCGATGAAGGCTTTCATCGTCAACCGCGTCGGTGACTTCGGTTTCGCGCTCGGCATTTTCGGCGTCTTCTACCTGTTCGGCTCGATCAGCTTCGAAACCGTGTTTGCCGCTGCTGCCAGCTATCTGCCGGCCGAAGGCGCTGCTGAAGGTGGCGAAGCCGTCATCAATCTGTTCGGCATGCATCTCGACAAGGCCCATGCGATCACCGCCGTCTGCCTGCTGCTCTTCATGGGCGCTATGGGCAAGTCGGCGCAGTTCCTGCTGCACACCTGGCTGCCGGACGCCATGGAAGGCCCGACACCGGTGTCGGCGTTGATCCATGCCGCAACCATGGTGACCGCCGGCGTCTTCCTCGTCGCCCGCATGTCGCCGCTGTTCGAACTGTCGCATACGGCTCTGGTGGTCGTTACCGTCATCGGCGCGATCACCGCGTTCTTTGCGGCGACCGTCGGTCTCGTGCAGAACGATATCAAGCGCGTTATCGCCTATTCGACCTGCTCGCAGCTCGGCTACATGTTCGTGGCTCTCGGCACGGGTGCCTATGGCGCTGCTATCTTCCACCTGTTCACGCATGCGTTCTTCAAGGCGCTGCTGTTCCTATGCGCCGGCTCGGTCATCCATGCCGTCGACGGCGAGCAGGACATGCGCCACATGGGCGGGCTTCGTCCGCACATCAAGTGGACCTTCTGGATGATGATGATCGGCACGCTGGCCATTACCGGTGTCGGTATCCCGTTCTCGGGGATTGGCTTTGCAGGCTTCATTTCCAAGGATATCATCATCGAGGCCGCCTACGCATCGCATTCCCCGGTTTCCGGTTTTGCATTCACGATGCTGGTTATCGCTGCCTGCTTCACGAGCTTCTATTCGTGGCGCCTGATATTCATGACCTTCTATGGCAAGCCCCGCGCTTCGCACGAGGTCATGCATCACGTGCACGAATCGCCGATGGTCATGCTGCTGCCGCTGTTCATTCTGGCTATCGGCGCGATCGCCGCCGGCATGGTGTTCGGAGGCTATTTCTATGGTCACGACTATGCCGAGTTCTGGCAGGGTGCACTGTTCACTTCGCCTGAAAACGAACTGCTGGAGCATTTCCACCACGTTCCGGCTCTCGTTGCACTGAGCCCGTTCATCGCAATGATCCTCGGCTTTGTCACTGCCTGGTACATGTATATCCGCTCGCCGGAGACGCCAAAGTACCTGGCCGAGCAGCATCGTGGTCTTTACCAGTTCCTGCTCAACAAGTGGTATTTCGACGAACTCTACGACTTCCTGTTCGTTCGTCCTGCCAAACGCATCGGCACCTTCCTGTGGAAGGAAGGCGATGGCCGGATCATCGACGGCTACGGCCCGAACGGCATCGCCGCCCGCGTCATGGACGTGACTGACCGCGTCGTTCGCCTGCAGACCGGTTACCTCTATCACTACGCATTCGTGATGCTCATCGGCATTGCGGCGCTCGTTACCTGGATGATGCTCGGGAGCTCCTTCTGATGACCGATTGGCCCATTCTCTCCGCGGTCACCTTCCTGCCGCTGGTCGGTGTTGCTCTTCTGCTTTTGACGCGTGAAGACAGCGCTTCCGGCCGCCGCAATATCCTGAACATCTCGCTGTTGACGACGATTGTTACCTTCCTGCTGTCCTGCTGGATCTGGTGGAGCTTCGATAATTCGAACCCCGGCTTCCAGATGGTCGAGAAGCATGCGTGGCTTGGTACTGGCATTTCCTACCATCTCGGCATCGACGGCATTTCGATGCTGTTCGTCGTGCTGTCGGCTTTCCTGATGCCGTTCTGCATCGTGGCCAGCTGGCTGTCGGTCGAAAAGCGCCTGAAGCAGTACATGATCGCCTTCCTCTTGTTGGAAGTCTTCATGATCGGCGTCTTCGTGTCGCTCGATATCGTGTTGTTCTACGTGTTCTTCGAAGCCGGCCTGATCCCGATGTTCATCATCATCGGTGTCTGGGGCGGCAAGGAACGCGTCTACGCGGCCTACAAGTTCTTCCTCTACACGCTGCTCGGCTCGGTGCTGATGCTGCTCGCCATCATGGCGATGTACTGGCAGGCCGGTACGACCGACATCGCCGAACTGCTTGCCTATCAGTTCCCGGCTCAGATGCAGACATGGCTATGGCTGGCCTTCTTCGCCTCGTTCGCGGTGAAGATGCCGATGTGGCCGGTCCATACATGGCTTCCCGACGCGCACGTTCAGGCGCCGACGGCGGGCTCGGTCATCCTGGCTGGTGTTCTGCTGAAACTCGGCGGTTACGGCTTTCTGCGCTTCTCGCTGCCGATGTTCCCCTTGGCATCCGACTATTTCGCACCGTTCGTCTTCACGCTGTCGGTCGTCGCGATCATCTACACCTCGCTGGTGGCGATGATGCAGTCCGACATCAAGAAGCTGATCGCCTATTCGTCGGTCGCCCACATGGGCTATGTGACCATGGGTATCTTTGCCGCCAATACGCAAGGCGTGCAGGGTGCGATCTTCCAGATGCTGTCGCACGGCCTGGTGTCCGGCGCGCTCTTCCTCTGTGTCGGCGTGGTCTACGACCGCACCCATACCCGTGAGATCAGCGCCTATGGCGGCCTCGTCAACAACATGCCGAAATACGCGGTGGCCTTCATGGTCTTCACCATGGCGAACGTCGGCTTGCCTGGCACGTCCGGGTTCGTCGGTGAAATCACCGTGCTGCTCGGCACCTTCCGGGCCAACACATGGGTTGCGTTCTTCGCCACCACCGGCGTTATCCTGTCGGCGTGCTATGCTCTGTGGCTCTATCGCCGGGTGATCTTCGGTACACTCGACAAGGACAGCCTGAAGTCGCTGCTGGATCTCTCCGGCCGTGAAAAGGCGCTGCTCTATCCGCTGATCGTGCTGACCATCTTCTTCGGCGTCTATCCGGCTCCGGTGTTCGATGCGACGGCAGCCTCCGTGGACGTGCTTATCAACAACTACACTGCGGCCGTGCAGGCAGCGCATGACGTTGCGCTTTCGGCGAACTGACGACAGGACGGGATTGAAATGACGACTGAAACATTCCTTCTGAGCCTGCACCTGTCGACCCCCGAGCTGATCCTTGCGGTCGGTGCCATGGTGTTGTTGATGATCGGCGTCTTCTCCGGCGAGAAATCGTCGGGCATGGTGACGTGGCTGGCGGTTGGCCTGCTCGCCGTTTCCGGTGCCTGGCTGGTCTGGCAGACGGGCGACGGTCAGGGTTATAACGGCGCTTTCCTCTCCGATCCGTTCGGCAAGTTCATGAAGGTGCTGACGCTGTTCGGCTCCATCGTGGCGCTGATCATGTCGGCAGGCGAGGCGCGTTCGAGCGGTATCGACCGGTTCGAATTCCCCGTGCTGATCGTGCTGGCAACGCTCGGCATGCTTCTGATGATTTCGGCCAACGACCTGATCTCGGTCTACCTGGCGCTCGAACTGCAGTCGCTGGCGCTCTACGTCGTTGCCGCGATGAACCGCGACAACCTGCGTTCGACCGAAGCGGGCCTCAAGTATTTCGTACTCGGCGCGCTGTCCTCCGGCATGCTGCTTTACGGCATGTCGCTGGTCTACGGCTTCACCGGCCATACCGGTTTTGAAGGCATTGCCGCTGCCCTGTCGGCAGAGGGCCGCTCGCTTGGTCTGGTCTTCGGTCTCGTCTTCATTCTGGCAGGCGTTGCCTTCAAGATTTCCGCCGTTCCGTTCCATATGTGGACGCCGGACGTTTACGAAGGCGCTCCGACACCGGTGACCGCCTTCTTCGCCGCCGCTCCGAAGGTCGCGGCCATGGCGATGCTGATCCGTCTGGTGATCATGCCGTTCGAGCCGATCGTCACCGACTGGCAGCAGATCGTTGTGTTCATCTCGATTGCCTCGATGCTGCTCGGCTCGTTTGCCGCCATCGGTCAGAAGAACATCAAACGACTGATGGCCTATTCCTCGATCGGTCACATGGGCTATGCGCTCGTCGGCCTGTCCAGCGGTTCGATGGCCGGCGTACGCGGCGTGCTGATCTACATGCTGGTCTATGTGGTCATGACGCTCGGTACCTTTGCCATCATCATGGCGATGAAGCGCAAGGACGGCAATCACGTCGAAAGCGTGGATGACCTTGCTGGCCTGTCGCAGACCAATCCCTGGATGGCGACGGTTCTGACCATCATGATGTTCTCGCTGGCTGGAATTCCGCCGCTCGCAGGCTTCTTTGCCAAGTACTTCGTGTTCATGGCGGCGATCGAAGCGCATCTCTATGCTCTGGCGATCATCGGTGTTCTCGCCTCCGTCGTCGGCGCTTACTACTATCTGCGTGTCATCAAGGTGATGTGGTTCGACGAAGCCAAAGGCGAGTTTGCCCGTCCCTCCGGCATGCTGCGTTTGGTTTACACCCTCTCGGGTCTGTTCGTTCTCGCCTATGTGTTGATCGGTGGACCGATCGGCACCGCGGCTGAAGTTGCTGCGCGGACATTCTTTTGACAGAACAAGACCGGATCGGCAGGGTTTCGATCGATCAATTCCGGCATACGGCCCTTGGCGATGTCGGATCGACGAACACGGAATGCCTGATCCGGGCGCGTGCGGGTGATCCGGGGTTTCACTGGATCACCGCGACGCGTCAGATTTCCGGCCGTGGCAGGCGCGGCCGTAGCTGGGCTTCGGAGCCGGGCAATCTCTATGCGTCGTTGCTGCTGATCGATCCGGCACCGATGGATAAGCTGCAATCGCTGCCACTCGCCGTTGCTGTTGCCGTTCACCGCGCCATTCAGGCCGTGATGCCGGCGGGTTCCAACCCGGTCTCGATCAAATGGCCGAACGATATTCTGATTGCAGGCAAGAAGTGCTGCGGTATCCTCTTGGAAGGCGAGGGGCTGCCGGACGGGCATCATGCGCTGGTGATCGGCTGCGGCATCAATGTCGCGCTGGCGCCGGATCACGGGCTCTATCCGGTGACCAGTTTGCAGGCGGAAGGCGCCGGCGTTTCGCCGGACGAGCTTTTTGCCCATCTGTTCCGTAGCATGAGTGATGTGCTGAACACCTGGAATCGCGGCGAAGGCATTGCAGAGATTATTGCACAATGGCGGTCCGCAGCAGGCGGGATCGGCCAGAAGATTACAGTCAACCTGCCGGATCGCTCGCTTTCCGGCAGGTTTGAAGGCATAGATGAAGACGGCCGGTTGATGCTCGATATTGGAGCAGGCACGGTTCAGCGCATCGCCGCGGGCGATGTATTTTTTGGATAGAACCCATTTCGGGTGACATAAGGCGCAATCAATCAATGAGCAAACAAGACGAACTCGTCTTCCTGCCGCTGGGCGGAGTGGGGGAAATCGGCATGAACCTGGCCCTTTACGGCTACGGTTCGCCCTCCCATCGCCAGTGGATCATGGTCGATTGCGGCGTGACTTTCCCGGGCCTTGATCTGCCCGGTGTCGATCTCGTGCTGCCCGATATCCGCTTCCTTGCCGAAGAGCGCAAGAACCTCAAGGGCATCATCATCACCCATGCCCATGAAGACCATTACGGCGCACTGGCCGACCTTTGGCCGGGCCTCAACGTGCCGGTCTATGCCTCGCCGTTTACCGCGGGCATGCTGGAAGCCAAGCGCTCCTACGAGCGCAGCCGCGCCCAGGTGCCGATCACCATCTTCAAGGAAGGCGACCGTATCAATGTCGGTCCGTTCGAGATCGAAGCCGTCGGCGTCAATCACTCGATCCCCGAACCGATGTCGCTGGTCATCCGCACGCCGCTCGGCAATGTCGTCCACACCGGCGACTGGAAGATCGATCATAAACCGTCGCTCGGCCCGTTGACGGACGAGGCGCGGTTCCGCGCCATCGGCGACGAAGGTGTCTTGGCGCTGATGTGCGACAGCACCAATGCGATGCGCGATGGCGTATCGCCCCAGGAAGAGGAGGTTTCGGCCAGCCTCACCAAGATCATCCAGAATGCCAAGGGCCGGGTGGCAATCACCACCTTCTCGTCCAATGTCGGCCGCATCCGCTCGATCGCCAAGGCTTCAGCCGAAGCCGGCCGCGATGTGCTGCTGCTCGGCAGTTCGATGAAGCGCGTCTGCGACGTCGCCCGTGATGTCGGTCTGATGGAAGGATTGACCCCGTTCATCGCCGAAGACGAGTTCGGTTATATTCCTCGCGACAAGGTCGTGGTGATCCTGACCGGCAGCCAGGGCGAGTCCCGCGCTGCACTCGCCAAGATCTCGCGCGACGAGATGCGCAACGTGGCGCTGACGGCCGGCGATACCGTGGTGTTTTCCTCACGGGCCATCCCCGGCAACGAGAAGGCGATCAACGACATCAAGAATGGCTTGATCGAGCAAGGCATCCACATCGTCACCGATAACGAAGCGTTGGTGCATGTCTCCGGCCATCCCCGCCGCAACGAGCTGCAGCAGATGTACCAGTGGACGCGTCCGCAGATGCTGGTGCCGGTGCATGGCGAAGCAGCTCATTTGACGGCACAGGCCGAGCTTGGCCTTCAGTCCGGCATCAAGACCGTTCCGCGGGTGCGCAACGGCGATATTCTCCGTCTGGCTCCGGGACCGGCGACCGTTGTCGGCGAAGCGCCGCATGGGCGCATCTACAAGGATGGCAGCCTGATCGGTGATTTCGAGGAGATGGGGATCGGCGAGCGCCGCAAGCTGTCCTTCGCCGGCCATGTCGCGGTAAACGTTCAGCTTGACGCGCGTTACGATTTCGCCGCCGATCCGATCGTCGTTCCGATCGGCTTGCCCGAGTTTGACGATGAGGGCGAAGACATGAACGATACGCTTTATGATGCGGTTCTGGGTGCCGTCGAAAGCATCCCGCGCGGCAAGCGCAAGGATATCGCCATGGTCACGGAAGCGGTGCGCCGGGCCATTCGCGGTACGGCCAATGAGGTCTGGGGTAAGAAGCCAGTCGTCACCGTGTTCATCAACAAGCTCTGATAGGCCGGGATCCGATCCAATGCTTGGACGTGTCAACCATATCGCTCTTGCCGTTCCGGATCTTGCCGAAGCGGTGGAGCGGTACCGGTCGGTGCTCGGCGCTTCGGTGACCGAGCCGGAAGCATTGCCGGAACACGGCGTTAACGTCGTGTTCGTTACGCTTGAAAATACCAAGGTTGAACTTCTGGAGCCGCTTGGCGCAGACTCGCCGATCGCAGCTTTTCTTGCGAAAAACCCTTCCGGCGGCATGCACCATATCTGCTATGAGGTCGACGATATCATCAGCGCACGCGATAGCCTGATTGCTGCCGGGGGCAGGGTGCTTGGCGACGGCAATCCGAAGACCGGCGCGCATGGCAAGCCGGTGCTGTTTCTTCATCCGAAGGACTTCTTCGGTACGCTGATCGAACTCGAGCAGGTGTGACACAAGATCGCGTGCCGGTATTTATCGGGCGCAGTATTTGTCGGGCAGATGTGAAAGCGTTATAATGTCGCTCGCCTACGCAATGCCATGAAGCGGGACGCCGTCTCCCTTCGGAGTGAGAGACCACCATGCCGATCTTTTCCACCTTCGCGATTTACTTCATCATATGGTGGTTGTCGCTGTTCATCGTCTTGCCGATCGGCTTGCGGACGCAGGCGGAGGAGAATGAGGTTGTCCCGGGCAGCATCGAAAGTGCGCCCGCCCGTTTTCGAGCGCTCCGGGTCTTCCTGATGACTTCGGTACTTGCCGCCGTGATCCATGTCATATGGTACGTCCTGTCGGTCCGTATGGGCTATGGTCTGGACTCGATCCCGCAGTTTGCCCCGAAGTTCTATTGAACCGCGCGCTGCCGCGATCTGGCGGCTGCGATAGCTGAATGCGCGTCATAGAATTGCCGCGATTCAGGTTGTGTTTATTGTTCTGTGAGGTTGTACTTGCGCAAAAGCAAAAAAAAACAAGGCTAAAAGCCTTGTTCTTTAAAGTATCGCGTGATCCTTATCCGTTACCGGTGGCTGCGTATAACCGCGCCTAAGATCTTATCCTCCCAAGACTTGACCGCGAAATCGACAAGAATTTAATCTCCCTGCCTCTTTTGTGGGCCAAAACTAGCCCAAACATTATGCGTTGTCATCAGATTTTTTTGCATTTTTGCTACACTCTAGTAAAATTTTTCCGTTGACAACTTCTGTCAAAATCCTGTTACTACCGTGCCTTTCTGACGCAGTTTTTTGTTTTTCCCTGCCTTGAAATCCCCACGTCGATTCCCGGTCTTGCCAAAGAAGATGACGGGTTTTCTTCCTGCCGCGAAGCGTCTATGAACGCTTGAGCGCGGTGCGTCCCCTTCTGGAATCAGCTGGCCGGATCATCGCGGCAAATAGTCAAACGGCAGTGTCCGGTTCGCGCGCTTTACACGTGCGCAGGGCCTGCAGGCTCAACGTTATTTCGCCCGATTCCAAAGATAGTGCGAAGTGCTTTTAACTTCTGGAACCCGTTCATGCGCCTGTCCCGCTTTTTCATGCCCATTCTGAAGGAAACCCCGAAGGAAGCGGAAATTGTCTCGCACCGGCTGATGCTGCGTGCCGGCATGGTGCGCCAGCAGTCGGCCGGCATCTATACATGGCTGCCGCTCGGCAAGCGGGTTCTGGACAAGGTGACCAGGATCATCCGGGAAGAGCAGAACCGCGCCGGCGCCGTCGAGCTCCTGATGCCGACGCTGCAATCGGCCGAGCTCTGGCAGGAAAGCGGCCGCTACGACGCTTACGGCGACGAGATGCTGCGGATCAAGGATCGCAACAAGCGCGACATGCTGTACGGTCCGACCAACGAGGAAATGATCACGGACGTCTTCCGTTCCTACGTCAAGTCCTACAAGGACCTGCCGCTCAATCTCTATCATATCCAGTTGAAGTTCCGCGACGAGCGCCGCCCGCGCTTCGGCACCATGCGCTCGCGCGAATTCCTGATGAAGGACGCCTATTCCTTCGATCTCAACCGCGAAGGCGCTGTGGACAGCTACAACCGCATGTTCGCCGCCTACCTGCGCACCTTTGCACGGCTCGGCTTGCGCGCCATTCCGATGCGCGCCGATACCGGCCCGATCGGTGGCGATCTCAGCCACGAGTTCATCATTCTCGCTGACACCGGTGAATCGGAAGTGTTTTGCCACAAGCACTTCCTCGATTTCGACATTCCGGCCGACGATACCGACTTTTGGGATGCGGCTGCAATGAAGGCGATCTTCGACAAGTGGACGTCGCTCTACGCCGCCACTTCGGAGATGCACGACGAAGCCGCCTTTAACGCCATCGACGATTCCCAGAAGGTCTCGGCCCGCGGTATCGAAGTTGGCCACATCTTCTACTTCGGCACCAAGTATTCCGAAGCCATGGGCGCCAAGGTTCAAGGCCCGGACGGCAAGGAGCACACGGTGCACATGGGCTCCTACGGCATCGGCCCGACCCGGCTGGTTCCCGCCATCATCGAAGCCTCGCATGACGAGAACGGCATCATCTGGCCTTCCTCGATCGCGCCGTTCGATGCAGTTGTGATCAACATGAAATCCGGCGACGAAGCTTGCGACGCGGCGTGCGAAACCATCTATGCTGCGCTGGGCAACGCAGGATTCGATGTGCTGTACGACGACAAGGACGACCGCGCCGGCACCAAGTTTGCGACCGCCGACCTGATCGGCGTTCCCACGCAGATCATTGCCGGTCCGCGTTCGGTGGCGAGCGGCGAGGTCGAGCTCAAGGACCGCAAGACCGGCGCCCGCGAAACATTGACGATCGAGGCTGCCATCAACAAGCTGACCGCCTCGAAATAAGGGACCAGGGAATGAGCGCTGCGACGCTAGAACAGGAAAAGGCAGCGACCGCCCAGGCGCCGTCGAGCCGTCCGTTTTCCACATTCGAGCGCATGGTGGCCTGGCGCTATCTGCGCTCGCGCCGCAAGGAAGCGTTCATTTCGGTGATTGCCGGGTTTTCGTTCATCGGCATCATGCTCGGTGTGGCGACGTTGATCATCGTCATGGCCGTGATGAACGGTTTTCGCACCGAGCTGATCTCACGCATCCTCGGCATCAACGGCCATATGATCGTTCAGCCACTGGATGGGCCGCTCGATAATTACGCCGATCTCGCGACCAAGTTCTCCGGCGTCAAAGGCGTCACGATGGCGATCCCGATGATCGAAGGCCAGACGCTGGCCTCCGGTCCGGGCGGCGCGGGGACGGGCGCGTTGGTGCGCGGCGTGCGGGCCGACGATTTGGCCAAGATGAAGTCGATTTCCGATCATATCCAGTCCGGCGATCTCGTCGGCTATGCCGCTGGCACCGGCGTTGCGATCGGCTCTCGCATGGCCCAGCAACTCGGCATCACCGCCGGCGGCACGATCACGCTGGTGGCGCCGGAAGGCGACATCACCCCGATGGGCGTCAATCCTCGCGTCAAGTCCTATGCCGTCTCGGCGATCTTCGAGATCGGCATGTCGGAATATGACGCCTCGATCATCTTCATGCCGCTCGAAGAAGCGCAGCTCTATTTCAATGCTGAAGGCATCGCCCAGTCGATCGAGCTGTTCGTCACCAATCCGGACCTTGTTGATGACCTGCGCCAGCCGATCGAGGATGCGGCCGGCCGCCAGGTGCTGATCAGCGACTGGCGCGACCGCAACAAGACCTTTTTCTCTGCGCTTCAGGTCGAGCGCAACGTCATGTTCATGATCCTGACGCTGATCATTCTGGTGGCGGCGCTCAATATCGTCTCCGGCCTGATCATGCTGGTGAAGGATAAGGGCAGCGACATCGCCATCCTGCGCACCATGGGTGCATCGTCGGGCGCCATCATGCGGATATTCTTCATGACAGGGGCGGCGATCGGCATTGTCGGCACTATGGCCGGGGTTCTGCTGGGCGTAATCGTCTGCGTCAATATCGAATCCATCCGCCAGTTCTTCTCCTGGATTTCGGGCACGACCCTGTTCAATCCCGAACTTTATTTCCTGAGCCAGCTTCCGGCCGACATGAACCTGGGCGAGACCACATCGGTCGTCCTCATGGCCATCGGCCTGTCCTTCCTTGCCACGATCTTTCCGGCCTGGCGCGCTTCGCGCCTCGATCCGGTTCAGGCTCTGCGCTACGAATAATTGGGGATTTCAGACACGATGAATGCGCGCGTGGCATTGCAGCTTTCCGGCGTCGAACGCCATTACAGCCAGGGTGACGAAACCCTGTCGATCCTGAAGGGGGCGGACTTTTCGCTTTATGGCGGACAGACCGTGGCGCTTGTTGCGCCGTCTGGCACCGGCAAGTCGACGCTGTTGCACCTAGCTGGGCTGCTGGAGCGGCCAGATGGCGGCGAAGTGCTGATCAACGGCCAGTCCTGCGGTGCGCTTGGCGACGAGAAGCGCACGGCGATCCGCCGCAACGACATCGGTTTCGTCTACCAGTTCCATCATCTGCTGCCGGAATTCACGGCCATCGAAAACATCATGATGCCGCAGCTGATTGCCGGTCTCAACAAGGCCGAGGCGCGTGAACGTGCGGCCGCCTTGCTGGATTACATGCGCATCGGCCACCGTGCCGAACATCGCCCGTCAGAATTGTCCGGCGGCGAGCAGCAGCGCGTCGCCATTGCCCGCGCAGTCGCCAATGCGCCGCTGGTGCTTCTGGCCGACGAGCCGACCGGAAATCTCGACCCGGAAACCGCCGGTTACGTTTTCGAAGCACTGGAAGCGCTGGTGCGCCAATCGGGCCTGGCAGCCATGATCGCCACGCACAATTACGAACTGGCTTCCCGTATGGACCGCCGTGTCACCATCGAGGACGGCAAGGTCGTCGAGCTCTAGGTCTGGCCGCGTACCGGAGACGCGGGCTGTGGGTAACTACTCCACACCACAGACCTTCTGGCCGCGATCATCTGTCCAGTCCTTGAGGAAGATCAGCTCGCCATTGGTCGCGATCGGCTTGCCGTTACGCATACCCTTGCCGGTCAGCACGTTGAAATCGCAGTCCGTGGTATCGTCCGGGTTGAGCGTGTCATAGGACGTATAGGTATATCCGGCGACGGCGAAATCGAAGTTGCGATAGGCAATCGTCAGCTTCTGTTCCCAGCGGTCGCGGCCGACAGAATCATTGCGGGTGGTGATCAGGATCGAGCCGTTCGCAAGCGCAGTGATCGATGGCGCCCGTCCGGCCATGATCAGATCGCCCCAGATCTTGTTCGCGACCACGGTCTTCAGTTTCAGCCGGTCAGTGCGGCCGTCATTGAGATAGATATAAACAGCGTTATCCTCATCGCTGCCCTCTGTTGGCGCCACCAGCATGGCAAGGTCCGAACTGCCGTCCTTGTCCCAATCGCCCGTCGCAGCATAGATTATGCGATCCGGATCGATGGCGTCTGCCGCCTGTGCCGCAATCGCGGATAGGCTGAGCAGTGTAGTCATTACGGCCAGTGACATCTTCATCAATCATTCCCCGATTTGCGTTTGGAGCGCAGACTAATCGGCCATCCGGCCGGCGTCCAGAGACCGGCTGTCTTGCCGAGAGCAGTGGATGGAAAGCGTTTACCATCTCCGATTCTGGCGTACCGAAGATTTGCAGTTGCTGCTTGACGCATGAACATAAATAGAACATTATAAGAACATAAAGGAAAAGGGAGCCAACCAATGACTGACTTCATTCGTGATCTCGCCGCTTTGACCTCCATCGCCATGTTCATCGCCAGCTTTTCGATCATTGTCATCGGGATGTAAAAACGGTGCCAGCTACCGGCCATTTCTGCGCATTCGCCGCCGCGCGGAAATGGGGAGGGGCTGGGACTGTGGACAAGCCGTGTCCGGTTTGAAAATGCTGCCGCATAGTGGATGAAAACTGGACATCTACGGACGGAAACGGGATATCCTGAGGCCTTCACAGGAATCGGGGTGTGCCATGGCAGATGCGGTAAACGACAAGCAGTGGGATAGCGCCACTCCGGGCGGCGTATCTCCCCAGTTCGTTCATCTTCGCGTTCATTCTGCCTTTTCGCTGCTCGAAGGCGCGCTGCCGATCAAGAAGATCATCGGCAAGGCCGTTGCCGACGGCCAGCCGGCCATCGGTATCGCCGATACCAACAACCTGTTTGCAGCACTCGAATTCTCGCAGAAATGTATGGACGATGGTCTGCAGCCGCTGATCGGTTGCCAGCTGTCGATTGATATGGAGGATGAAGGCGAGGGCGACAAACGTGGCCATGCCCAGCATCTGGCCAAGCTGCCGGCCATCGTTCTGATCGCAGCGACGGATGCCGGCTATGTCCGGCTCGTCGATATCGTCAGCCGGGCCTATCTAGGCGGCGAAGGCAACCAGTCGGTTCGCATCGCTCTGTCATGGCTGCAGGAAGGCGGGGCGGAAGGGCTGATAGCGCTGACCGGTGCTTCGGGCGGGCCTGTCGACATGGCCTTGAAATCGGGACACCATGCGCTGGCGGAAACACGGCTGGCGGCGCTCGCTGCTGTTTTTGGCGACCGTCTCTATGTCGAGCTGCAGCGCCACGGCAAGTATGATCGCCGTCAGGAAAACCGGGTCGTCGATCTCGCCTACAAGCTCGAACTGCCGATCGTGGCAACCAACGAACCGTTCTTCCCGTCGCCGGCCGAATTCGAGGCCCATGACGCACTGATGGCCGTCGCCCACAATGCGATGGTGTCGGATGACAGCCGCTTCCGCCTGACGCCGGATCATTACCTGAAGAGCCGCAAGGACATGGCGGCCTTGTTCGCCGATCTGCCGGAGGCGCTGGACAACACCATCGAGATCGCAAAACGCTGCTCCTTCGTCTTGAAGACCCGCGGACCGATCCTGCCGCGCTTCACCGGTGCGACGGACGATCCGAAGGAAGCCGAACGCGCCGAGGAGATCGAGCTGCGCCGCCAGGCGATCGAGGGTCTTGAAGACCGGATGCAGAAGCTTGGCCTGTCGGCCGGTTATACCGAGACGGATTATCGCGAGCGGCTCGATTTCGAGCTGTCGGTCATCGAGAAGATGAAGTTTCCGGGTTACTTCCTGATCGTTGCCGATTTCATCAAATGGGCAAAGCTGCAGGATATTCCGGTCGGTCCGGGCCGTGGCTCGGGTGCCGGTTCGCTGGTTGCCTATGCCTTGACCATTACCGACGTCGACCCCTTGCGCTTCTCGCTGCTGTTCGAACGTTTCCTCAATCCGGACCGCGTCTCGATGCCCGACTTCGACATCGACTTCTGCCAGGACCGGCGCGAAGAGGTGATCCGTTACGTGCAGCGCAAGTATGGCCGCGAGCAGGTGGCGCAGATCATCACCTTCGGTTCGCTGCAGGCGCGCGCAGCATTGCGCGACGTCGGCCGTGTGCTTGAAATGCCCTATGGCCAGGTCGACAAGATCTGCAAACTTGTGCCGAACAACCCTGCTAACCCGACGCCGCTGTCGAAGGCCATCGAGGAAGAGCCGCGCTTCCAGGAAGAGGTCGACAAGGAGCCGGTGATCGGACGTCTGCTCGATATCGCCCAGAAGATCGAAGGCCTTTACCGTCACGCGTCTACCCACGCCGCCGGTATCGTCATCGGCGACCGGCCGCTGTCGCAGCTGGTGCCGATGTACCGCGATCCGCGTTCCGATATGCCGGTCACCCAGTTCAACATGAAATGGGTCGAACAGGCCGGCCTCGTCAAATTCGACTTCCTCGGCCTGAAGACGCTGACGGTGCTCAAGGTCGCCGTCGATTTCATCCGGAAGCGCAATATCGAGGTCAATCTCGAAGCATTGCCGCTCGATGACCAGAAGACCTACGAGATGTTGTCGAAGGGCGATACGGTCGGCGTGTTCCAGGTGGAAAGTGCCGGCATGCGCAAGGCGCTGATCGGCATGCGGCCGGACTGCATCGAGGACATCATCGCGCTGGTGGCGCTCTATCGTCCGGGCCCGATGGAGAACATCCCGGTCTACAACGCCCGCAAGCATGGCGAGGAAGAGATCGAATCGATCCATC
This sequence comes from Hyphomicrobiales bacterium, assembly GCA_900472175.1. GTDB lineage: Bacteria > Pseudomonadota > Alphaproteobacteria > Rhizobiales > Rhizobiaceae > Pararhizobium. The sequence continues at coordinate 825,208 of UCHD01000001.1, forward strand.
CGAAGATCGATTATCTCCTGAAAGAAACCCAGGGCGTTATCGTCTATCAGGAGCAGGTGATGCAGATCGCCCAGGTCCTGTCGGGCTATTCGCTTGGAGAGGCCGACCTTCTGCGCCGCGCCATGGGTAAGAAGATCAAGGAGGAGATGGATAAGCAGCGCGCCCGTTTCGTGACCGGCGCCGTCGACAATGGTGTCTCCAAGCCGCAGTCAGACCTGATCTTCGATCTGCTCGCCAAGTTCGCCAATTACGGCTTCAACAAATCGCACGCCGCCGCCTACGCCATCGTTTCCTACCAGACGGCCTATCTGAAGGCGCACTTCCCGGTCGAGTTCCTCGCCGCGTCGATGACGCTCGACATGTCGAATACCGACAAGATCAACGACTTCCGCCAGGATGCCAACCGGCTCGATATCGAGGTTATCCCGCCATCGGTACAGACCTCATTCCGTCGCTTTGAAACCGGCGATAACCGGATCTACTATTCGCTCGCCGCCATCAAGGGCGTCGGCGAAGCGGCCGTCGATCATATCGTTGACGTGCGCGGCGATGAGCCTTTCGCCGATCTCGAGGATTTTTGCCTGAGGATCGACCCGAAGCTTTTGAATCGGCGGGTGTTCGACAGCCTGATCTGCGCCGGTGCCTTCGATTGCTTCGGCTATGACCGGGCGGAACTGGTGGGCGGCCTCGACCGCATTCTCGGCTTCGCCCAGATCGCCCAGGCCAACAAGATCAGCGGCCAGAGCGACATGTTCGGTGCGGGTGCAGCGACCGGTCCGGAAAAGATCAATCTGCCGCCTTATTCGCCATGGCTGGCGTCTGAGAAGCTGCACCGCGAATTTCAGGTTCTGGGCTTTTATCAATCGGCCCACCCGCTCGATACTTATAATGAGCTGTTGAACAAGATCCGCGTGCAGACCTTTGCCGATTTCGCTGCGTCGGTGAAAAAAGGGGCGGCTGCCGGGCGGCTCGCGGGCACCGTGACATCGAAGCAGGAGCGCAAGACCCGCACCGGCAACAAGATGGGCATTATTGCCTTTTCCGATTCGACCGGCCAGTTCGAGGCCGTGCTGTTTTCGGAGGCGCTCAACCAATACCGCGACCTGCTGGAACCGGGAAAATCGCTGGTCATGACGGTTCAGGCAGAGGAGCGGCCGGAAGGCATCGGCATGCGGATCCAGACGCTGCAGTCGCTGGAAGAGCGATCACTGCAGATGCAGAAGGCACTGCGCGTCTATGTTCGCGACAGCGGCCCGTTGCGCTCGGTCGCCACGCATCTGAATGCCCGCGGCGAGGGCCTGGTGTCGTTCATCGTCATCAAGGACAATGGCCAGCGCGAGATCGAGGTGGAGTTGAACGAGCGCTATCGCATCTCGCCGGAGATCGCCGCAGCGCTGCGGACGGCGCCAGGGGTCATCGACGTCGAACTGGTGTAAATCAGGCCGTCAGAGTTTTGAGCGGGTGCGGGTGACGGTCACGAAATCCGTGCCGGCACCTGTTTCCTGGCCGAGCCCCATGTCGGAGACGGTCAGCGACGAACCTTCGGCGAGCAGTTCCTCGATCCGCTGGCGCGTTTCGTCCGGCATCGTAATGCGGTCAAGCGTGCGCTCTGCAGCATTGAAGGCCGTCGGGTCTTCCTCGATGGTGATGCCGAGGCGCTTTTTCATCGGCCCGGACAGCGTGTTGTCGAGCGTCATGGCGAACCATTCACCCTTACCGGTGGCGGCGCTGACATTCTGGAACTGGAAAAAATGCGTGCCGAGTGCGATTTCCGGCTTGTCGATCACCACAGGTGTTTCGAACAGCGGCTCGAAATCGCGGCGAACGAGAAGCTGGCCGTTTGGCGGCTTGCCTTTACCCGCCTTGGCATAGAGTGCATCGATAAACGCGGCCGTCGGCTTGCCATCGACTGTCAGCTTTTCCGCAGCTTGGAACGCCTTGATGGCGTCTGTCGTCTGCACTCCGGTATAGCCGTCGGCAAGGCCAGCGGCATAACCGAGTTCGTTGAGCAGGGTCTGCATATCCATGGTGATTTCGCGCGGACCGCGATGGGTGATCAGCATCCGGATCGGCGGTTCGCGTTTCGTCTCGACGGCCGCCTGTTTTTCCGGTGTCGGCTCGATCGTGGCCACTTCGACGGATTGTGTTTGAACTTGCGAAACGCTTGGCCGCAGCGTGGCGTCCGAAAGCAGCTCCGGTTCTTTCCCCTTGGGCTGGAACAGGAACGGATCGGAGATCGCCACCGGCGTCAATTGACGGTCCGAGATCAGGACATGCGCACCGCGTCCCGTCATCTTGAACAGCTGCTTGGCAAAGGCGTCCGGCAGTCGCACGCAACCATGCGAAGCCGGGTAGCTCGGCACATGATTGGAGCCGTGCAGCGCAATGCCTGACCAGGTCAGCCGCTGCATGAACGGCATCGGCGCATTCGAATAGATGTTCGATTTGTGAAAGCGGCGTTTTTCCAGGATCGAGAAAATGCCTGTCGGCGTCGAATGGCCGGCTTTTCCCGTCGAAACATTCGAGGTGGCGACCACCGTATTGCCGTCATAGACCACCAGCGATTGCTGGTCCCTGGAAACGACGATCTGCAGGGGAGCCTGCTCGCTGGCAAACGCAACGCTGGCAGATAAAGCGAGGGCGAAGCCGAGACCAAATGTAAAACGCAAAACCATCAGAAACATCCGGACGCAGGAAACAGAAGATCAGCCTAGCCTGAGAGGTTTAAGGAAACTTTGCTGTTCCGTGCGGAACACGGGAATGTGAAGCCGGCTACTTTCGCCGGCCTTTTCCGAAGGTATAGCCGGTCTCGACCGTCGCCTTGCCGAACTTGTCGCGCAAGGTATTGATCGCGGCTTCGGCCGCCGCCCGCCGGGTCGCCTGCGTATCGACGAGATCGGGCGGATCGGCCAGGTCGGGATTGGAAAGGTCGGAGACGCCGATGCCGATCAGCCGGAATTTCGTGCCGTCGGCTTCCTTGTCAAGAAGCTGCATGCCGGTACGAAAAATGCGGTCGGCAAGCCGGGTCGGGCTGTCGAGGCGGCGGTTGCGCGTCCGGCTCTTGAAGTCGGCCGTCTTCAGCTTCAGTACCACCGTCTGACCGGCAATGTCGGCCTTGCGCAGCCGGTGGGCCACCTGTTCGCTCAACCGGCGCAGATGCGTCACCAGATCGTCATAGTCGCTGAGATCGTCGTTGAACGTCGTCTCCGAGGAAACGCTCTTGGCTTCGCCGTCGATATCGACGGTACGCTCGTCCTGTCCGCGCGACAACCGATAGAGGCGCTGGCCCATCGTGCCATAACGCTTCATCAGATCGGTTTCCTCCATTGTCTGCAGCTGGCCGATGGTGCGGATGCCGTCGCGCTCCAGGGTGGCTGCAAAGGCTTTGCCTACCCCCCAGATCAGCGTCACCGGCTTGTCCTTGAGGAAATCCAGCGCTTCCGCCGTACCGATCACGGAAAAGCCGCGCGGCTTCTGCAAATCCGACGCCACCTTGGCGAGGAACTTGCAATAGGACAGGCCGACCGAAACGGTAATGCCGATTTCCTGTTCGATCCGGCGGGCGAATTTTGCCAGCGTCCGGGCAGGGGGATCATGATGCAGCCGCTCGGTGCCCCGTAGCTCCAGAAAGGCCTCGTCGATCGACAGCGGCTGTACCAGCGGTGTCAGTTCCTGCATCAGCAGGCGCACCTGGCGGCCGACCCGCACATATTTTTCCATGTCCGGTTTGATGACGACAGCCTGCGGACAGGCCTCCAGCGCCTTGAACATCGGCATGGCCGAACGGACGCCATGGATGCGGGCAATGTAGCAGGCGGTGGAGACCACGCCACGCTTGCCGCCACCGATGATCACCGGCTTGTCGGCCAATTCGGGATTGTCGCGTTTTTCGACCGAGGCATAGAAAGCGTCGCAGTCGATATGGGCGAGCGTCAGTTGGTAAAGTTCGGAATGATAGAGCAGGCGCGGGCTACCGCAGGCCCGGCAACGGCGAATGCCGGCCGGCTGGCCCGTCAGGCAGTCTCGGCAAAAGCCCGGAAATTGCTGCGCGTCTGTTTGCATCGATCAGAACAAAAGTTGAACATTTTCACGATACCCCCTAAACTGACGAGTCTCAAGGCATGGAAAGGCAATCTTGCCGACCTTTCCAGGAAAGGTGAGCTTGAGCGATTTTTTTGCCCAGCACCGGTCTGCCGGCCGGCATTCAGCGCCGGAAATGCGTGCGGATGATCGCGGCTGCATCTGTCCAGCTGCCGGCCGTGGCGATGCCGTCGCCAGGGTCCGGCGCCAGTGCCCGGAACTCTGCGTTCGCCATCAGGTTGATCAGCAGGCAATCCGGCGCATGGGTCTGAACGGATTGCAGATTGCGCAGGATATCGTCGATGAACACCAGCGGCACATCGCGGGCATCGTGCAGGCGCTTGATGATCGGCCCCTTGGGCTCTTCACTTGCAAGCAGGGGATAGCGCAAGCCGTGGCGGTCAAGCAGCAATCGGCGAACTGCGGTGTGGCGTGGCGGCATGGCGGTGAGAAAGATGATATCCGCATCGGCGGAAAGTCCGGCCAGGGTATCGACGGCGAGATTGGCGGGCGTCTGCCATTGGTCCTGGAGCCGGAAGAATGTCTCCAGCAGGTCGCTGGTGACCGTATCCTCGACCGGCAGGGTGCTGTCCAGATCAACGATATTGCCATGCAGGCGGAAGGAGCGGGGCAAAAGATCGTGGCCGGACGCAAGCAGGAAGTTGCGGAACGGCGTCAGGAATTCCAGCACGACCTCATCGATATCGCAGACGATCAGCGGCCGGTCCGCCAAGTGGATATGATTGAGGTCGAGACTATCCGCCACGGATCAGAAATCCCCCGGATTGTCCGGGCCGGACAGCATTGCATGGGCGCGCACCACGTCTTCAGGCTTGGTGCCGGTCGCGGCGCAAAAAGCCAGCAGTGTCGGCTCATGGCCCATCAGGAAATCGACGACGCCGGCAAGGAAGCCCGGATCAGCGGCGGCATGGCGGAGCGACGAAGGATCGGTACCCGTCAATGCCAGGAACCGCCCTAGCAGTTCCGGCTCGTTTGCCAACCATGCGAGAATAGAGATCGCCGTTTCTTCAGCAGGGGTCACGCGGTTTCGTCCTTATTGCATCTGGGTAATTTTTTCACTGGATATTACCTGTTTTTCAACCAAATGGCGTTAGCTTCAAGCTTCCGGGACCAGTGAGCCCAACCGCGTCGCAACTTATAGCGATGCGGCAGCCGTGCAAGCCGGAACCGTAAATCAAGGGATCGAAATGCCCAAGCAGGTTATGATTGTTGAAGACAATGAGCTGAACATGAAGCTCTTTCGTGACCTGATCGAGGCATCCGGGTACACGACCATCCAGACCCGCAATGGTATGGAAGCCCTTGATCTTGCGCGCAAACATCGGCCGGACCTGATCCTGATGGACATCCAGTTGCCGGAGGTTTCCGGGCTCGAAGTAACGAAATGGCTGAAGGAAGACGACGAATTGCATGTCATCCCGGTCATTGCGGTCACGGCATTTGCGATGAAGGGCGACGAGGAGCGTATCCGGCAAGGCGGCTGCGAAGCCTATGTGTCCAAGCCCATCTCGGTGCCGAAATTTATTGAGACGATCAAGACTTATTTGGGTGATGCCTGATGCGGCAGCCGGGGTTTCAACAACAAGACCCCGCAACGATATTGTTGCGCGTGAGACGAATTTGAAAGCGGAATGGGCTTTCTGTTTCAGGCGCTTATTGGCAGGAAAGATTGCATGACTGCACGGATCCTTGTCGTTGATGACATCCCGGCCAACGTCAAGTTGCTCGAGGCGCGTCTCGTGGCGGAATATTTTGACGTCCTGACGGCATCCGATGGTTACGAGGCCCTGGCAATCTGCGAGAAACAACCGGTTGATCTCATCCTGCTCGACATCATGATGCCGGGTATTGATGGATTCGAGGTCTGCGAACGGCTGAAGTCCAACCCACGCACCGCGCATATTCCTGTCGTCATGGTGACTGCCCTTGATCAGCCGTCCGACCGGGTAAGGGGGCTGAAGGCCGGTGCTGACGATTTCCTGACCAAGCCGGTCAACGACCTGCAACTGATGTCGCGGGTCAAAAGTCTCGTCCGGCTGAAGAATGTCAGCGACGAACTGCGCCTTCGCGCCGAAACCGCCCACAATGTCGGCCTGCAGGATATGACCGCATCGGACCGGCCCGACGAGTTCGGCAATGTCCTGCTTGTCGACGGCAGGGGCAGTTCGCAGGAACGCATCATCCGTGCGCTAAAGCCGGTCGCGAACGTGACGGCGATGTCCGATCCGCAGGCTGCCTTGTTCGAAGCCGCCGAAAACAGTTTTGACCTGGTGATCGTCAATTCGAATTTCGACGACTACGATCCTTTGCGGCTTTGTTCGCAGCTGCGCTCGCTGGAGCGCACGCGTTATATCCCGCTTCTTATCATTGCCGAGCAGGGGCATGACGATATGGTGGTTCGTGCGCTCGATCTCGGTGTCACCGACTATCTGATGCGGCCCATTGATCCGAACGAGCTGGTTGCCCGCAGCCTGACGCAGATCCGCCGCAAGCACTGCAACGACCGCTTGCGCGCCAGCGTCAAGCAGACCATCGAACTTGCCGTCACGGACGGGCTGACGGGGCTGCACAATCGCCGCTATCTCGACAATCATCTGAAGGTTCTCATCGACCGTGCACTTGCCCGTGGCCGGCCGCTGTCGATCTGCATCACCGATATCGATCGCTTCAAGAGCGTCAACGATACCTATGGTCATGATGCCGGAGACGAGGTGCTGCGTGATTTCGCCCATCGCGTCCGCTCGACGGTGCGTGGCGCCGATCTTGCCTGCCGCTTTGGCGGCGAGGAGTTCGTCGTCGTGATGCCGGACACACAAGCAGATGCGGCCGCAGCAATCGCCGAACGCCTGCGCAGCATTGTCGAGGACAGAAGTTTTACCCTGCCGAATTCCGATGCGCCCCTGTCGATAACCGCGTCGCTCGGTATTGCGACGCTGAACCCGGAAGGCGACACGGCCGAGGCTTTGCTGAAACGCGCTGATATGGCGCTCTATCAGGCCAAGAACAACGGCCGCAACCAGGTGGTTGCCGCTGCCGCCTGAGCCGAAGCAGCCTATGATTTCGAAGCTTCGTGCAGTTTTCCACAGAAAAAGAAACCGCACGCGATTCGGCGCCGGAAGTTAAGCGGAAAGCTTGCCCGAAGACCTTATCTCGCGCTTAGGTGGCGCGGTGGATTGTATATATCTGCTATTTTAGATTGAGATTTACCGATTAGAATTTTCTGATTTTTTATTAGATCAATAAATTCATATATTTAAATATGCGCAGCAGCTTATTGGCGCGTGCCTCGTTGCCATTCCGTAAAATTATGAAACAATAATATTACTTTAAATGAGGTCATGGTCGGGGACCGGTGGCTTCGAAATATCTGTTAGATGATATATAAGGCAATGGTAAAATTAACCATGCCTGCGTGTTGCCTTGTGCCGTAGTTAAGAATTCATTGATTTTTTTTTATTTTCGGTCAATTCTGAAGGCAAGGGAGAAAAACTCCCATCAGTTACCCCATGATGTCAGGTCCGCCGCATCTCCTGGGTCGTGGGGTTTGTCGGCTGATCTGTTGCCAATGCGGTTCCTCGTGCCGCGGTCGCGATCAGCCGACGCCCATTAAAACGCCGTCCCTGTCATGGGGGCGGCGTTTTTTATTTTGGGCTTCACCGCGGCGCATCATTTCCCCGGCACCAACTGAGCCACGAGAAAAAGGCGCCAGGCTTTTCAGCCGGCGCCTTCTTAAATCCAAAAGGGCAACCAGATCTTACTTGATCTTGGTTTCCTTGAATTCAACGTGCTTGCGTACGACCGGGTCGTACTTGGTGAAGGACATCTTGTCCGTCTTCGTGCGGCTGTTCTTCGACGTTACGTAGAAGGTACCTGTGTCGGCCGTCGACAGCAGCTTGATCTTGATTTTTGCAGCTTTCGCCATGGTCGTCCTGCCTTTATAAAAAAACAAAGCCGCGGACTTCCAAGGGAAGGGTCCCGGCAAACTTGGCGCGAAACTACAAATCGCGCCCGAAAAGTCAAGTCCGTTTTGGATTGAAAACGATTCTCACCACGGAAAGTACCACATAAAGCCCGAAGAATCCGGCAATTGCCCAGGCAAAACCGTTATTCCCCGAAATATCCATGGCAGCGCCGATGGCCTGGGGCCCCGCGACGGTTCCGACTGCGTAGGAGAAGATGAAGGCGGCATTGGCGGCTGCGAGATCGGCGCCGGTGAGGCGTGAGCCGAGATGGCTGAGGCCGACGGTATAAAGGCCAGAGACACAGCCGCCCCAGAACAGCAGTACGATTGCCATCAACCACCAGTTTCCCTGCAGGAGGGGCAGACAGAGTGCGCCAATCAGGCCGACAACCGTCATCAGTGCAAGCAGATTTCGCCGGTCCTTCATACGGTCCGACAGCAAGCCCAGCGGAATCTGAAAAATCACATTGCCGATGCCCATGACCGTCAAAAGCAGGGCCGCCTGCGATTCGGAGAAGCCGCTGCGGGTGCCGTAGATCGGAAACAGCGACAGGCCACCCGATTCGACAGCACCGAAAATGAACACGGCGGCGGTGGCGGTCGGAACCAGGAACACGTAACGCATGAAATGCAGTTCGGGTTTTTCGTCCAGAACCGGGCTTTCGTTGCGGGCTAGGAAGATCGGTATGGCTGCCAGCAGAATAACGCTGGCGCCAAAGGCAAATGGCAGGATGCCCTCGCTGCCGAGGATGGAGAAGAGCAGGGGGCCCGCGGCAAAGCCGAGCGACAGGACAGTGCCGTAAATCCCCAGGACGAGCCCGCGGCGGCTCGGTGGGGCCGTGGCGTTGATCCAGAATTCGGAAAGCACGAACAGCACGGTGATGGCGCCGTGAAAGACGACACGCAGTGGAAACCACAGCAGGAAATTTTGGATGTAATAAAAACCGAGCGCACTGATTGCGGCAAGAACGATAGCGAGCAACATCGTATTGGCGACGCCGAAGCGGTGAGCGATCTTGGCCGTGACGGTTGCTGCCGCCATCGAGGCAAGGCCTGCCATTGCCGAGTTCAGGCCGATCATCGTCGAGGAGATACCGCGCTTTTCCATGATGATGCTGAGCAGCGGCAGGCCGAGGCCGATTGCGATGCCGACGGCCGTAATGGCGGCAACGGCGGCAACCAGCGATAGCCAGTGTATTTCCTCAACCGGCGCAGGCGTGCCGGACGTCGGCTGTGACATGCAGTGAAATTCCCTAGAGAAGGTCGCGGACAAAGCGCCCATGACGCGTGTAATAGAACGGTACCGGTCTTCCAAAGGGCAGAGATGCGTCCGATTGAAGGCTTGCCCTCAAGTCGCCAAGGATGATTTCGGTAATGTCCGGCAACTGCACTTCCGAGACATCGTTCACATCAATCCATCTCAAATCCTCGAGCTCCCGGCTGTCGCGGATATCGTCCGGATCGACGCCCGCTTCGTCCGTGAACAGGGCGAAGAAATGGGTATCGAACCGGCGCGGATGTCCCGGCGGCGTAATCGCCCGTGCCATATAGCGCAAGTTTGTCAGATCGGGAAGGAAAGGTAACAGAGTGTTTCCGCAGTCTTTGGGACCGACTGCGATGCTCGCCTCTTCATACAGTTCGCGAAGTGCAGCAAGGGCAATGGCGCGAGGGCGGCTTTCTGAGGCGGAGTGCTTGTAACCTGTTTTCAGCCGTTCCAGCACGGCGGGGTGAATATGACCGCAAAAGGGGAGCCGGTAATCGTCTCTGTCCCTGCGGCCGCCCGGAAAGACATGGAGATTGGGCATAAAGACATGCGCTTTGTGCCGGCGCCCGACGAGGACGCGCACTGTAGCTTGGGAACGGTCGAGCAGCATGATCGACGCGGCATCGCGGGGCCGCGGCGAACGTGTTTTACTGGTATTCAAGGGCGGGCTGTTGACCGGCCCGTCACCACTCGCCGTCACGCAGTCCGGTCCGCGACCGGCAGTGCGTCCGCCGGTTCGTCTTCGTGACCGCCGAAGCCGTGCATCTTCAAGGCCCATTGCAGGCCGACGACGCCGCCCTTGACCGGCTGCATCATTGCGAGCGAGCCGATGATGGTGATCGGTACCCAGATCGCCAGATGGCCCCAGTTCGACATCGGCAACAGCATTTCGGTTGCCATGAAGCCGCCGAGCACGATGTGGCCCATGATGGTGACGACGATATAGGGCGGAAAGTCATCGGCGCGATGCTGGTCCAGCTGCTCGCCACAGGCCGAGCACTCATGCACGGTCTTCAGGAAGCGGCCGAACAGCTTGCCGCTGCCGCAGGCCGGGCACGTGTTCAGAAGTCCGCGCTTGATCGATCGTCCAACGGGACGATCGGCTTCGCGTGTCTGCTCGAAGCGGACTGTTTCCGGAGTGCTGCCAGGTGCCTGCATGTCCATATCCTCAATCTGTGGACGCAAGGCACAGCCCTCACATCCTTTATCGCTTGCCGCGCGGTGGCCGCGTTCCAGGCATCTTGCGAGCGCCGCTGCGATCCCTGCGGCCGGACTTGTGGAAGGAGCGCGTCGCCGTCGGCATCTTGCGTCCTTCGCTGATCATCTCGAAACGGAGCGCGCCGGCAAGCGGCACGGCTTCCACCAGTTTGACGCGGATCTGATCGCCAAGACGATAGCCAAGTCCGGTTTTTTCGCCGGAAAGGGCCTGATGGGCTTCGTCATAGATGAAATAATCGCGTCCCAGCGTAGATATAGGTACGAACCCGTCCGCGCCATAGGCCGGGAGAGTGACAAATAGTCCCGCCTTGGTCACACCTGATATGCGTCCGTCGAATTCCTCGTTGACCCGGCCGCTGAGGTGATGGGCGATCAGCCGGTCGACGGTATCACGCTCGGCGGCCATCGCCCGGCGTTCGAAGGTCGAAATCTCGGCTGCGATGTCGTTGAGCGCCGCTTCCTCGGCTGGCGTGATGCCACCTTCGCCAAGCCCGAGCGTACCGACCAGCGCGCGATGCACGATCAGGTCGGCGTAGCGGCGGATCGGCGAGGTGAAATGGGCGTATTTCATGAGGTTGAGGCCGAAATGGCCGATATTTTCCGGGCTGTAGATCGCCTGGCTTTGCGAACGCAGCACCATCTCGTTGACCATTGTCTCAAACGGTTTGTCTGCGGCCTGTGAGAGGATGCCGTTGAAATGGTTGGAGCGCAGGTTGCCGCCCTTGACGAGCGAGAGATCGAGCGTCGCCAGGAACTCGCGCAGTGTCTCCTGCTTGGCCAGAGACGGCGCATCGTGGACACGGTAGACCAGTGGCTGGCGCTTGATCTCGAGCGTTTCGGCAGCGGCCACATTGGCCTGGATCATCATCTCCTCGATCAGCTTGTGAGCATCGAGGCGGTCCGGCACGAAGACGCGGTCGACAGTGCCGTCGTCTTTGAGGACGATCTTGCGCTCGGGCATGTTGAGTTCGAGCGGTTGGCGCCGGTCGCGGCCGCGCGTTAGGATCGCATAGGCGTTCCACAGCGGCTTCAGGATCGGTTCCAGCAGCGGCCCGGTCTGATCGTCCGGATTGCCGTCGATCGCCGCCTGCGCCTGGTTGTAGGAGAGCTTTGCAGCACTCTTCATCATGATGCGATGGAAGGTGTGGCCAGCCTTGCGGCCTTCCTTGGAAAACCGCATGCGCACGGCCAGTGCCGGCCGGTCGACGCCCTGTTTCAGCGAGCAGAGTTCGTTGGAAATCCGTTCCGGCAGCATCGGCACGACGCGGTCGGGGAAATAGACCGAATTGCCGCGCTTGGCGGCTTCCTGGTCGAGCGCCGATTTCGGCCGCACATACCAGGAGACATCGGCGATCGCGACGGTGACGATGACGCCGCCTTCGTTATCCGGCGACGGGTCGGGCTCGGCATGTACAGCGTCGTCATGATCCTTGGCGTCGGCCGGGTCGATGGTGATCAGCGGCAGCGAACGCCAGTCCTCGCGGTGCGACATCGTGGCGGGGCCAGCGGCATCCGCTTCCTTGATGACGCTGTCGGGGAAAATATAGGGAATGCCATGGGCATGGATGGCGATCATCGAGATCGCCTTTTCGGTAGCAACGGAGCCGATGACGTTTTTCACGGCAGCACGCGGCAGACCAAAACGGCCAGAGCGGACGATTTCTACCTCGACCAGGTCGCCGTCCTTGGCCGGTCCCTGATGCTCGGCATCGACCTGCATTTCCTCGCCGCGCTTCTCGATCGGCATGATCCGGCCACCGCCGCCCGCCATTTCGCGGAAGACGCCGAGCGCTGCGTTGTTGTTGCGCTTGCGGTCGAGCACCTTGATGATGCGCGCCGTATAGGCCGGTCCGCCGCGATCCTTGGCAGGGAAAATCTTGGCGAGAACCCGGTCGCCGATACCGCCGACGGGCATCTTGCCCTTGGATTGGCTAACACTCGACTGGCGGATCGAAACGGCGGGTGCGACGCCCGCATCCTCCGGCCATTCAGCCGGCCGGCCGATCAGTTCGCCATCCTTGTCGCGGGTGGTGATGTCGAGAACGGTAACCGGGGGCAGGGCACCGGGACGCACCAGCGAATTACGCTTCTTCTCCAGGAGCCCGTCCTGCTCCATTTCGCGCAGTAGCGCCTTCAACTCGATGCGCGTTTCGCCCTTCAGGCCAAAAGCCTTGTAGATCTCGCGTTTCGACGCCTTGTCCGGGTTTTCCGAAATGAACCGCATCAGCACGTCGCGCGGCGGCACGGCGCCGTGAATGATGACGGTGTCGTCTGAGGGCATGATGACCTTCTTGCCCGCGCGTCCGATCCGGACTGCGGGTTTTCCGGGCCGTTCGGTTCGATCGCGCGGGTTTCTGGTCACGTTCAGTCTTTCTTCGCTTTTGCAGCTGTCTTGGGCTTGGCCGCAGCCTTAGGCTTTGCCACGGCCTTCGGTTTCGCCGCTGCCTTGGGCTTGGCCGATTTGGCGGCCGCTGTATCGGTTTTCGCTGCAGCTTTTGGTTTGGCAGCGGCTTTGGTTGCCTTGCCCTTGGCCGGCTTGATGCCACCCTTGGCTATGCGCTCGGCAATCAGCAGCAACGCATCTTCCATCGACACCGACACCGGATCCTTGCCCTTCGGCAGGGTCGCGTTGACCTTGCCCCAGTTGACGTAAGGACCGTATTTGCCGTCCTTGACCGTAATCGGTCCGCCATCGGGATGGTCGCCGACTTCCTTCAGAGGAGCCGCCGAGGCGCCACGTCCGCCCGGTCCCTTCGCCTGTTTGTCGGCAAGCACCGAGACGGCGCGGTTGAGGCCGATCGAGAATACGTCCTCGATGCTTTCGACATTGGCATATTTGCCGTCATGCAGGATGAACGGCCCATAGCGTCCAAGGCCGGACGAAATCATCTTGCCGGTTTCCGGATGCGCGCCGATATCGCGCGGCAGCGACAGCAGGGCGAGCGCCTTTTCATGATCGACGGTCGCCGGTGTCCAGCCCTTTGGCAGGCTCGAACGCTTGGCTTCCTTGCCATCGCCGCGCTGGACATAGGGTCCAAAACGGCCGGAGCGCAGGGTGATTTCCTCGCCCGTATGCGGATCCTTGCCAAGCGCCAGCGGTTCGTTGGAGACGGATGCCTCATCGCCATTGCTGTCGGATGACAGCTGGCGGGTGAAGTTGCATTCCGGATAGTTCGAGCAGCCGACGAAGGCGCCATACTTGCCGAGTTTCAGCGACAGCTTGCCGGTACCGCAGACCTGGCAGATGCGCGGATCGCTGCCGTCTTCGCGCTTCGGGAAGACCAGCGGTGCCAGTTCTTCGTTCAGCGCATCGAGAACGTTAGTGACGCGCAGTTCCTTGGTGTCTTCGATCTGGGCGAAGAAATCCTTCCAGAAATCGCGAAGAACGTCCTTCCAGTCGAGTTCGCCGGCTGAAATCTGGTCGAGCTTTTCTTCCAGCGACGCCGTGAAATCATATTCCACGTAGCGTGCAAAGAAGCTCTCAAGGAACGCCGTTACCAGCCGGCCCTTGGCTTCGGGTATGAGCTTGCGCTTGTCGTTGACGATGTATTCGCGATCAAGCAGCGTCGTTACGGTCGCTGCATAGGTGGAGGGGCGGCCGATGCCGAGCTCTTCCATCTTCTTGATCAGCGATGCTTCCGAATAACGCGGCGGCGGCTCGGTGAAGTGCTGGGTCGAGTTGATCTTCTGCTTGGCGAGATTTTCGCGCGCATTGATTTCCGGCAGGCGGCCGTCCTCGTCGTCGCCGTCGCTCTGCTCGCCATCTTCCTTGGCATCGGTATAGGCCGCAATGAAGCCGTCGAAACGGATGATCGAGCCGACAGCCCGCAGGCCAGCCTTGTCACCCTTGTTGTCGGCGGTGATCTCGGCGGTGGTCCGCTCGATTTCAGCCGACGCCATCTGACTGGCAATGCCGCGCTTCCAGATCAGGTCGTAGAGACGCAGTTGGTCGGCATCGAGAAATTTGCGGACCTGGTCGGGAGTGCGGGTGAAGTCTGTCGGGCGGACCGCCTCGTGAGCTTCCTGGGCATTTTTTGCCTTGGTCGAATAGAGGCGGGCCTTTTCCGGCACATAGCGGCTGCCGAACTGGTCGCCAATGGCGCTGCGCGCAGCATCGATTGCTTCAGGCGCCATCTGCACGCCGTCAGTACGCATATAGGTAATGAGGCCGACGGTCTCGCCGCCGAGTTCCACGCCTTCATAGAGCTTCTGCGCGACCTGCATGGTGCGCGACGCCGAAAAACCGAGCTTGGAAGACGCGGCCTGCTGCAGCGTCGAGGTGGTGAAGGGCGGCGACGGATTGCGTTTGACCGGCTTGGCTTCGATGCTCTCGACGGTATAGGCGGCCCCATCCAGCAAGGTTTTCAGCTTGCTGGCGTCCTCGCCATTGGTCACGCCGCGGGGCGGCAGACGGTTGCCGCCGGTGGAAACCAGGCGGGCCTCGAACTCATCACCACGCGGTGTCTTCAAAAGCGCCGAAAGGTTCCAGTATTCCTCGGACACGAAACGCTCGATTTCGGCTTCGCGGTCGCAGACGAGGCGCAGCGTGACAGATTGCACACGCCCTGCCGAACGGGCACCCGGCAGCTTGCGCCACAAGACCGGCGAAAGGTTGAAACCGACGAGATAGTCGAGCGCGCGGCGCGCCAGGTAGGCATCGACCAGCGGAATATCGATATCGCGCGGATTGGCCATCGCGTCGAGCACGGCCTTTTTGGTGATCGCATTGAAGACGACGCGCTGGACAGGCTTGCCGGCGATCAGCTTCTTCTTGTTCAAAAGATCCAGCACGTGCCAGGAAATGGCTTCCCCTTCGCGATCCGGGTCGGTTGCGAGAATGAGACGATCAGCCGATTTCAAGGCGTCGGCAATATCTTTCATGTGCTTGGCGGATTTGGTGCTGACTTCCCAGAGCATGGAAAAATCATCATCCGGAAGAACCGAGCCGTCCTTGGCCGGCAAATCGCGGACGTGACCGAAGGAAGCGAGAACCTTGTAACCGGGACCCAGATACTTGTTGATGGTCTTCGCCTTTGAAGGCGATTCCACGACGACGACATTCATGGTCATATTCTCAAAGCAACCGTTCAAAGCTGTGCCAGGCCGGGGAGAGGCGGCACAATGGGAAATATCGATGCCCCGACATGGACAGGGATTCGTCTGCGGTCAAGTGCTGCGCCCAAAATAACCGGCCACAACGCTATGCAACTTATAAGTGATTACGTGCGTATTGCAATTAAAGATAAATGCGATATCGTCCTTGAAGTGTAATTTCCATCTCGCGGGGCACTGGCAGAAAGCGATGCTTCTGCACTCTTGTCTCGCGGTGGCAGTCCACACGACCGAACGGTGCTGTATGGCGTTCCGCTCGACCAATGCGTGCCTGTCTACGGGCGGATTTTGAATGCACCACAGGGAAAACCGATGATTCCGAATTCAACGGGGGCCGGCAGACAAGAAGCACAGGCTCGCGAAAAGGTCGCCTATATCCGGCATATGCTCGGAGAACTCCGTGGTGTCGCCGCCAACGAGCGCGCCGATATGCTGTGCTACCTGATCGAAATGGCGTTTGTCGAAGCCGGCGATATCCTGTCCGGCAAAAGGCAGTTGTCATTCTCCAATGCTGAGGGAAACAAGGCCGCCGGGATGCCGGTGAAGCCGTCCGGCAAGATCCAGTTCTAAAAGCACCAGATAGACGGCCGATGCCGAAAGACCGGTGTGGCGGATGATGTCGTCGATCTCGACGGGTGTTGGTCCCAGCGCATCGGTGATCTGCGCCCGATCGTTCTCGTTCGGCGGCGGCGCCATCGGACCCGCATCATGTTCGCCCGGCTCCTCCGCCTGCGGTGGCGTGAACAGATCGATGCGGCTGAGCGGTGCAAGCGCCTGCAATATGTCCTGCGCCTCCGTCGTCACGATCGCGCCATCCTTCAAAAGCCCGTTGGTGCCGTGACAGCGCGGATCGAGCGGCGAACCCGGCACGGCAAAGACCAGCCGGCCGAAATCGGCGGCATAACGCGCGGTAATCAACGAACCGGACCGTGAGGCCGCTTCGACGACGGCAAGTCCGAGGCTGACACCGGCGATCAGCCGGTTGCGCCGGGGAAAATCGCGGGCGCGGGGTTCCCAGCCGAATGGCATCTCGCTGATCGCGAGGCCATTGCCTTCCGTGATCTCGTCCAAAAGGCCGATATTTTCGGGCGGATAGGGCTGATCCAGACCACCGGCCAGCGCTGCGATCGTTCCGGTCTCCAGACTGGCGCGATGGGCTGCCGTGTCGATGCCCCGCGCTAGCCCGGATATAATGGAGTATCCGGCCCGTCCGATATCGCGCGCGATCATCGCCGCAAATTTCGTGCCGCTGATCGAGGCATTGCGCGAGCCGACGAGGCCGAGGGAAGGGACGGTGCCGGTGGCTAAGTTGCCCTTGACCGCCAACAACGGCGGGGCGCCATCGATCTGGCGCAGGGCCGGGGGGTAATCGGGCTCGCCGATGCCGATGAAGCGGGCGCCGAACCGATGGGCGGCCGCGAGTTCTTTCTCAGCCTCTGACACAGAGGCGATGCGGATCGTCCGGGTTGAACCGCCGCGCCGCGACAGTTCGGGCAGCATTTCAAGCGCTGTTTCGGCTGAGCCGAAATGGTTGATGAGGTCGCGAAAGGTTGCAGGGCCGACATTGTCGCTGCGGATCAGCCTCAGCCAGGCCGTTCTTTGTCGTTCCGAAAGCGCAATCCCGTTTCGTCCTGCGCTGCCGTTCGACATTCTGACCTATCCCTTTTCGCCGATCCGGCCTTCCGTCCCGGCCAGGAGCCGCCGGATGTTTTCGCGGTGCTTGATCCAGGTGATGATGCTCATCACCACGAACAGCAGGCCGATCTTTCCGTAGCCCGAGGCTAACAATACAACCGGAACGATCACGGTTGCAACCAGTGCGGCGAGAGACGAATAACGGGTGATTTTTGCCATCGTCAGCCAGACGGCGGCAAAGACAAGAACGATAACAGGGGCGAGACCCAGTAGGACGCCGATATAGGTTGCTATGCCCTTGCCACCCTTGAAGCCGAGCCAGACAGGATAGAGATGGCCGAGGAAGGCGGCAAAGCCGGCGGCAATACCCGCTTCGATCCCCCAGCGTGAGGCAATTGCCGCCGCGGCAGTTCCCTTCAAGGCATCAAGCAGCAGCGTTGCTGCTGCAAGTTTCTTGTTGCCGGTACGTAGCACATTGGTGGCGCCGATATTGCCCGAACCAATCTTGCGCACATCGCCAAGCCCGGCCATGCGGGTAAGGATGAGGCCGAAGGGGATCGAGCCGAGCAGATAGCCGAAGATCGCTGCACCGGCCGTCAACGCCAGCCCGAGTTGCCAGACAAAAAGTTCCACCGGTTCCCCTCCCGTCGTCCGCGGCCTCTAGATGGCGTGGACCAGTTTTCCCGCAACATAGGTTTGAACGGCCCGGCCGGTAAAGCGGGCATTTTCAAACGGTGTGTTTTTCGAACGGGACACGATCGCATCCTTGCCGAAAATCCAGGGCTCTTCCAGATCGATCAGCGTGATGTCGGCCTTGGCGCCGGGTTTCAACGTGCCTGCATCGAGCCCGAAAATCTGGGCTGGGCGTGTCGATAGGGCATCGATCAGCCGCATCAGCGGCACGGAGCCGCTGTGATGGAGGCGAAGTGCTGCGGCCAGCAGAGTCTCCAGCCCGATTGCACCGTCGGCAGCATCCGCAAACGGCAGGCGCTTGGTATCGACGTCCTGCGGATCATGCGAGGAGACAATGATGTCGATTGTGCCATTGGCCAGCGCCTCGACCATCGCAACACGGTCGTCTTCGCCACGCAGCGGCGGCGACAGCTTGAAGAAGGTCCGGTATTCGCCGATGTCGTTTTCGTTGAGGGTCAGGTGATTGATCGAGATGCCGCAGGTAACGTTGGCGCCGCGCTTGCGGGCGGTGGCAATCGCCTCGGCCGATTCCGGCAGCGAAATCTTTGCCGCATGATAGGCGCCCTTGGTCAGTCCGGCGATGCGCAGGTCGCGCTCCAGCGGAATAATCTCGGCTTCGCGCGGTACGCCGGAAAGGCCGAGCCAGCTGGCAAGTAGGCCTTCGTTCATGACGCCACCGGCACCGAGATATTTGTCGCGGGTCTCGAGCGAGATGACGGCGCCGAATTCGCGGGCATAGGTCATGGCGCGGCGAAGGACGAGCGTGTCGTGCACCGGACGGCGGCCATTGGTGAAGCAGACGGCACCGGCTTCGCGCAACAGCCCGAATTCGGTCATCTCTTCGCCGTCGAGATGCTTGGTCAGTGCCGCCGCGGGATAGACATTGACCAGTGCCTTGTCGCGTGCCGTCTTCTGAACGAACTGCACCAGCGCGATATCGTCGATCACCGGATCGGTATCCGGCATGGTGATGATCGAAGTGACGCCACCGGCAGCGGCGGCCCGCGAGGCAGATTCGATGGTTTCGCGATATTCGCCGCCGGGTTCGCCGACGAAAACGCGGGCGTCGACCAGGCCGGGCACGGCAACGAGGCCGGTGCAGTCCTTGACCTCAGCGCCATCCGGAGCGCCCTGGTTCTGGGCGGATTGTCCGGCAGCAACGATCAGGCCGTTTTCAACAATGATGTCGCCGGTTTCATCGAGAGTGCGCGAGGGGTCGATGATGCGCAGGTTTTTCAGAACAAGGGCGTTGCTCATGTGCGTGGCCCCTGGTTCTGCGAAAGAAGAAGCGTTTCCATCACCGCCATACGCACCGCAACCCCCATTTCAACCTGCTGCTCGATGACGCTTTGTGGCCCGTCGGCGATCTCGGAAGCGATCTCGACGCCCCGGTTCATCGGGCCGGGATGCATGACAAGCGCGTCTTCCTTGGCAGCTTTCAGCTTTTCGGCATCAAGG
The DNA here is from genome assembly GCA_900472175.1 of Hyphomicrobiales bacterium. GTDB lineage: Bacteria > Pseudomonadota > Alphaproteobacteria > Rhizobiales > Rhizobiaceae > Pararhizobium. The sequence goes on from UCHD01000001.1 coordinate 844,650, forward strand.
CCGTAGTAGCGGAAATATTCGCGCACTGAAGGAACGAAGGAGCCGGCCATGCGCTCACGCTGCAGGCGCAGCATCATCACCACGTCGGCATCCTTCAGGCCTTCTTCCATCGAGTGATAGACCTCGGCGCCCATGTCGGCGATGCCGGAGGGGAGGAGTGTTGCCGGTGCAACGACACGGACGCGGGCGCCCATCTGGTTCAGCAGAAGAATGTTGGAGCGGGCAACGCGCGAATGCAGCACGTCGCCGCAGATGGCGACGATGATGCGCGACAGCTTGCCCTTGGCGCGGCGGATAGTCAGCGCGTCGAGCAGCGCCTGTGTCGGGTGCTCATGCTGGCCGTCGCCGGCATTGACGACGGAGCAGGAAACCTTTTGGGCAAGCAGGGCGGCGGCACCGGCCGAGGAATGGCGCACCACCAGCACATCCGGGTGCATCGCGTTCAGCGTCATTGCCGTGTCGATCAGCGTTTCGCCCTTTTTGACCGACGAGTTGCTGACCGACATGTTCATCACGTCGGCACCGAGCCGTTTTCCGGCAAGTTCGAAGGAGGATTGTGTCCGCGTCGAGGCTTCGAAGAACAGGTTGATCTGCGTCAGGCCGCGCAGCGTCGTGGTCTTCTTTTCTCTCTGGCGGGAAATCTTGACGGCTTCGTCGGCCCGGTCGAGCAGGACGGTGATGTCCTGTTCGGTCAGGCCCTTGATGCCGAGCAGGTGGCGATGCGGAAAGAAATCCATGGGGAGCCGCCTCTTTTGGTGAAGTTGCGAGGGTCTATAATGACTGCAGCGCCACGCGGCAAGGCAAAGGCTTCGCAAACCTGCCGCATACCCACGCTTTTGTGGCCCCGGTTTTGTGGTCCTTGCGCACCGCAGAGAAATTGTTGCGGGAAGCGGCATTTATCCCGTGCCGCTGCTGTTCCTAAGCATGGGGACTTGGGTTAGAAACGCGGCATGACTCTGAACCGCACCGAACAGAAATTAGCCGATCTGAACCAGCCGAAACCCTGGTCGGGGATCAATGCCTTCCGCTCCGACCCGCTGCTGGTCGATATCGCCGCGTCGATGCCGCGCACCTTGCGCGACGATTTCGAGACCATTGGCCGTTACGTGACCTCACCGGAGGCGCAGGATCTGGCGCGCATGGCCAATGAGGGCGTGCCTAAGCTGCGCACCCATGGACCGCGCGGCGAGCGGCTGGATCAGGTGGAATTCCATCCCGCCTGGCACGCGCTGATGCGCCGCTCGGTGACATCCGGCCTGCATGCGTCCGCCTGGGAAAATATCGCCGACGAGCGCGGCCGCTCGCACAAGGCACGGGCGATGCGCTTCTATCTGACGGCGCAGCTGGAATGCGGCCATCTCTGCCCGTTGACCATGACCAGCGCCTCGGTCGCCGCGATCTCCGCGTCGCCGGCGGTTCAGAAGGAGTGGGCGCCAAAGATCCTGTCGCGAAAGTATGATTCGTCCAATCGTCCGTGGATGCAGAAAGCCTCCGTGACCGTTGGTATGGGCATGACGGAAAAGCAAGGCGGTACGGATGTGCGCGCCAACACGTCGACGGCCGAACGGGTGGGCGAGGGGATTTACCGCCTCAACGGCCACAAGTGGTTCATGTCGGCGCCGATGAGCGATGCCTTCGTCATGCTGGCGCAGACCCGTGATGGTCTCGGCTGCTTCCTCGTTCCGCGTCTTCTCGAAGACGGCTCGGCCAATGGCCTGCGTTTCCAGCGGCTGAAGGACAAGCTCGGCAACCGCTCGAACGCGTCATCCGAGGTCGAGTTTTCTGATACGTTCGGGTTCGTACTCGGTACGCCGGATGCGGGCATCCGTACCATTCTCGACATGGTGACGCTGACGCGCCTCGATTGCTCGCTGGCCTCCGCTGGCATGATGCGCGCCTCGCTGGCCGAAGCCGTGCATCATGTGCGCGGCCGCAAGGTTTCCGGCAAGCCGCTGGTGGCGCAACCGATGATGACGCGGGTTCTGGCCGATATGGCGCTCGATGTCGCTGCAGCCAGCGCCCTGTCCTTCCGTCTTGCGGAAGCCTTTGACAAGGCGCGCGACAGCGCGGAAGACGCGGCCTATGCGCGGATCATGACGCCGGTTGCGAAATACTGGAGCTGCAAGATTGCGCCCGGGCTGATCGCCGAGGCGATGGAGTGCATCGGCGGCAGCGGTTATGTCGAGGAACGGCCGATCGCCCGGCATTATCGCGAAGCCCCGGTCAATGCGATCTGGGAAGGATCCGGCAATGTCATGGCGCTGGATGTTTTACGCGTGCTCACCCGTGGCAAGGATTTGTTCGAACTGCTGTTCCAGGTGATCAGCCGCGATCTCGGCCCGTCCGCCAAGAAAACCGTCGATGTGCTGCGCGCAGCCGCATCACTCTGCGAGCGGGACGAAGGGGCTGCCCGCATGCTGGTCGAGCAGCTGGCGCTGGCTGCCGCGGCCGCAGAACTCTACCGTCTGGGGGCAGGGCGGATTGCTGATGCGTTCCTGGAATCGCGGCTGGCTGCCGGCTGGCGCTCGACCTATGGCATGCTCGATTCGCGTTTTGATTCCACCTATATCGTCGACCTGCTTTATCCGGCGGCGATATAACCGGTCACCGTCAGCACCAGCGGAATCGTAAAGAACGATACGACTGTCTGGATGGTGGCGACAGCGGCATAAAGCGGCGCGTCGCCACCCATCTGCTTGGCCAGCAGATATCCGTTCATCGCCGTCGGTACGCTGGCGCCAAGCGCAATAACCAGCAGCGCATCGCCGCGAATGCCGAGAGAATAGGCGGCACCGACCATGAACACCGGCATGACGATCAGTTTTAGAAAGACCGCGAGCAGGGCGGTCATGCTTGGCCGCAGCGCGTCGGAAACCTTGAGACCCGCCCCGACCATCACAAGCCCGAGACTGAGCGAGGCACTGGCCAGCATCTCGACGGCGGTCAGCACCGGTCCATAGACGGGAACCTGGACAAAGTTCAGCAGAATACCCAGCACCGAGGCGACGATCAGTGGGTTGGTGGCGATCTTGAAGACGAAGAATCGCAAGCCCTTGGGACCGCCGTTGAAGCCGATCAGCACGCCGATATTGTAGAGATTGATCGGGATGATCACCAGGGTCATCACCAGCGCCGTCAGGCTGAGGCCGAGCGGCCCGTAGAGTTTCTGGGCGATGGCCAGCGCCATGAAACCGTTCCAGCGCGTCGCTGTTTGGAAGATCGAGGTGAAGGCGGCGGACGAGACGTGACGGGCGCGCAGCAGCGGCCAGAGCAACAACAGTGCTCCTGACATCAGGGTGATACTGCCGATTGTTGCCAGTGCCGTCGCGTCCGTCTTCATGCCGGCAAAATCGGCCGTTGCCAGTGTCGAAAATAATAGGGCAGGGAAAAGGACGTAATAGCCGAGCTGCTCCAGTCCTTCCCACAGCGTGTTGTCGACCAGCGATGACCGTTTCAGCCAGACACCCAGCGAGACGAGCAGGAAGATCGGCAGGATGCTTTCGAAGATGATCGTCATGGGAAGAAGGCCCGAAGGAGGGGGAGGAGCCCACCGATAGACGCTTGTCCACAGCGCGGCAACCACGCCACCGGAAATTAACCTTAACAAATGGTTTACGTTGCGCGCTCAGGGTTAACGGGCAAGAGTGGCCGTGAAGAGATTTTTAACTTTGCGGAATGGAGCACGTTCGGTGAGAACTGGCTTGGTCATCATCATGACGATGTTTTTTGCGAGCCTTGCGCTCGATCTGGCGGTTCCGGCTGTCATTCTCATGAGCCTGGTTGCTCTGGATTGGCTGTCGGCGCAGGTCAAGCACGGCGCATTCGTGGAGGGGAGAACAGCATGAAGTGGTTCCTGATCCTCTGGGCGTGCCCGGTCATTCTGCTCACCGGCTGGTACGGGCTTTCCTACTACGACATGAGCTTCGGCATCTTCATGCTGACGCGTCAGGCGCATGATCTGGTGTTTGCAATTTATGGTAATGTGCTCGGCATACCGCCGGAAACCATTCCGCCGCTCGTGGCGCGCGCCATCGTCTTTGACAGCTTTTTGGTGTTCGCCATCATCGCCTTCCGCAAACGCCGCCAGATTCGTGCCTGGTATAACAAGCGTTTTCCGCCGGCTCAGAAGGGCGAATCGGGTGCCGCAGCCTTTGCCAAGGATGCCAATCTGTCGAGTGCGCCCTGAAGAATGAACGAGGCGGCGGCCGAATCGATCCGGTCCGCCCGCTTCTTCCTCGAAACATCCATTTCGATCAGTACCCGCTCGGCGGCCACCGTCGATAGCCGTTCGTCCCAGTAGACGAACGGCAGGTCCGTCTTCTGCGCCATGTTGTGCACGAACGCCCGGGTCGCCTGAGCGCGGGGCCCCGCCGAACCGTCCATGTTGATCGGCAGGCCGATGATGAACGCCACGATCCTTTCCTTCTCCGCAACGGCAAGCAGCGCTTCCGCATCCAGCCCGAACTTCACCCGCTTGATCACCTCACGCGGCGTTGCAAACCGGCGTCCGAGATCGGAAACCGAAATGCCGATAGTCTTGGTGCCAAGGTCGAGCCCGGCGATGGCCTGGCTGGGCAGGAGGGCGGTTGCGAGGTCTTCGATGCTGAGAACAGCCATGTGATTTGCCGATTCGGTCTTTTAGGATTACTCGGGTGATCCATATCCCTATCCTGGCACCAAATCATCCCCACTGCCAATTCCTGTTGCAAATCAAGGAGTATTTCCCATGAAGATCAAGTGGCTCGGACATTCCGCGTTCCATCTGGAAACCGCCAAATCGAAAATCCTCATCGACCCGTTCTTCACCGGCAATCCGTCCTTTGACGAATCCTCGCGCAAGGATGCCGCTGCTGGCCTGACTCATATTCTCCTCACGCACGGCCACGGCGATCACGTCGGCGATACGATTGCGCTCGCCAGGGAAACCGGCGCGACCGTCGTTGCCAATGCTGATCTCGCGGCTTGGCTGGGCTCGAAGGGTGTCCAGGCGCTCGAAATGGGCAATACCGGTGGCACCATCCATCTCGACGGCTTTTCCACCACCCTCGTCAACGCGCTGCATTCCTCGGCGCAACTGACCGAGGACGGTGTCTCGCACTCGCTCGGCAACGCCAACGGTCTTGTCCTGCATTTCGAGGACGAACCGACGCTCTATCATATGGGCGATACCGACATCTTCTCTGACATGGGATTGATCCACGAACTGCACCAGCCGGAAATCGGCCTCGTTCCGATCGGCGACCGGTTCACCATGGGCGGTGCCGTGGCAGCCCTTGCCTGCCAGCGTTTCTTCAAGTTCGACCGGGTGCTTCCCTGCCACTATGGCTCCTTCGGTATCATAGACCAGACACCGGAGCTGTTCATCGCCGGCATGGATGGCGCGGCAACGAAGGTCGAAGCACCCGCAGTCGGCGGCATTGTTGCCGTCTAGGCGGCTCTACTTGCATTCCCCCGTTGCGTGGCAGCACTGCGGCTATTATAGCGGGGGAAAGTTCCTTGAAGACCGGAGACACCCATGTCCGTAGACCTCGCCACCGTGAAGCGCGTCGCGCGCCTTGCCCGCATTGCCGTCACCGAAGAGGAAGCGCAGCGCATGACCGGCGAACTGAACGGTATCCTCGGCTTCGTCGAGCAGCTTTCCGAGGTCAATGTCGATGGCGTCGAGCCGATGACATCCGTGACGCCGATGGCGATGAAGAAGCGCGTCGATGCGGTGACCGATGGCAACAAGGCTGAGGATATCGTTGCCAATGCGCCGAACGAGGATCGCAATTTCTTCCTCGTCCCGAAGGTTGTCGAGTAACCTTTGCCGCTGCCGCCGCCCGAACGCACCCGATTTTGAAAGCCTGCCATGACCGACCTGACCCGCCTGACCATCGCTGAAGCGCGCACCAAGCTGAGCTCCAAGGAAATCTCCGCCGTCGAACTGACGGAGGCCTATATTGGCGCGATCGACGCGGCCAATGGTGCCCTGAATGCCTATGTCGTCACCACGCCGGACAAGGCCCGCGAGATGGCCAAGGCGTCGGATGCCCGTATCGCCAGCGGCAAGGCCGGCGCGCTTGAAGGCATTCCGCTCGGGATCAAGGATCTGTTCGGTACGGAAGGCGTCCACACTCAGGCCTGCAGCCACATTCTCGACGGCTTCAAGCCGCGCTATGAGTCGACCGTCACCCAGAACCTGTGGAACGACGGTGCCGTCATGCTTGGCAAGCTGAACATGGACGAGTTCGCCATGGGTTCGTCGAACGAAAGTTCCTATTATGGCCCGGTGAAAAACCCCTGGCGCGCCAATGGCTCGAACCTTGATCTGGTTCCGGGCGGCTCCTCCGGTGGTTCGGCTGCTGCCGTGGCCGCCTTCCTCTGCGCCGGTGCGACCGCGACCGACACGGGCGGCTCGATCCGCCAGCCTGCCGCCTTCACCGGCACCGTCGGCATCAAGCCGACCTATGGCCGCTGCTCGCGCTGGGGCATCGTCGCCTTCGCGTCGTCGCTCGATCAGGCTGGCCCGATCGCCCGCGACGTGCGCGATGCGGCGATCCTGCTGAAATCGATGGCATCCGTCGATGCCAAGGATACCACCTCCGTCGATCTACCGGTCCCCAATTACGAAGCCGCGCTCGGTCAGTCGCTGAAGGGCATGAAGATCGGCATTCCGAAAGAATACCGCGTCGACGGCATGCCGGGCGAAATCGAAACGCTCTGGCAGCAGGGCATTGCCTGGCTGAGGGACGCCGGTGCCGAGATCGTCGATATCAGCCTGCCGCATACGAAATATGCGCTCCCGGCCTATTACATCGTTGCCCCGGCCGAAGCCTCGTCCAATCTTGCCCGCTATGACGGCGTCCGCTACGGCCTGCGTGTCGATGGCAAGGACATTGCCGACATGTATGAAAAGACCCGCGCTGAAGGTTTCGGAACCGAGGTCAAGCGCCGCATCATGATCGGCACCTATGTGCTGTCGGCCGGTTACTACGACGCCTATTACCTGCAGGCCCAGAAGGTCCGCACGCTGATCAAGCGCGACTTCGAACTGGCCTTCCACGCGGGTGTTGATGCGATCCTGACGCCTGCTACGCCGTCGTCGGCCTTCGGCATTGCCGACGAGGATCTGGCATCCGATCCGGTCAAGATGTATCTCAACGACATCTTCACCGTGACGGTCAACATGGCCGGCCTGCCGGGCATCGCCGTCCCCGCCGGTCTCGACCACAAGGGCCTGCCGCTCGGCCTGCAACTGATCGGCAAGCCGTTCGAGGAAGAAACGCTGTTCAAGACGGCGCATGTCATCGAACAGGCCGCCGGAAAGTTCCAGCCGGCCAAGTGGTGGTAAAGACGGCCTTCCGTCTTCGCAACATGACTGCCTCGGATGCCGGGGCAGTTGCGCGGATCGGATATGAAGCCTGGAAATCGAACCGTGTTCACCAGAGCTGGTTTGAACCCAGCGTCGTAACGCGTGTCGAAGATGGTTTTCTGACCTTCGCCGGCCGTCGGGATGCCGACGTCATTGTCGGTGTTGCGGCAGGTGAGATTATCGGCTGGGGCGCCCGCGATAGCCGAGAGCATCCCGGTGACCGGTCTCGCGGCTGGAATTATATCTCAGACATCTGGATTGCCCCGCATTGGCAGGGCAGGGGCGCCGGCTCCGCGCTGATTGGCGAACTTCTTGGTCGGATGCGGGTTGAAGATCTCGGTGTCGCCAGCATCGAGACCGATGCCTCCAACGATGCGGCTCTGTCTCTCTACAGGAAGCTCGGTTTTACCGAAATTTGGCGAGGTACGGATTACTCTCCGTCGCTCGGTCTTGATCAGACAAAGGTGCGTCTGGAAAAATCGCTTCTGTGATGCTCTACTTGCGGCGGGAGGGATCCGCAGCATGATAATCGTCCGCCTCGCGCGCGAAGAGGAAACGCCTGCTCTTGCAGAGCTCGGCCTTGATGCTTGGGAAAAAGCCGTTTCCGGCGTTACCGATGCAAGGGCGATGCGGCGCGTCGCTGAACTGTCCTTTCTTTCGTTTCTGCGTTCGAACTGGTTTTTGGTGAGCGTTATCGAAAACGGTGGTGCGGTTGCCGGCTGGGCGGCGCGTGAAGACAGGGACGGGACGATTTCCGACCTCTGGATTGAGCCTGCGCTGCAGCGAAGCGGTTTTGGATCATCACTGCTTGCCGATCTGGAGCGCAAAATATTGGCTGATGGCTTTCAGGTTGCTGCGCTCAGGACACATGCACAGAATGTTCAGGCCATCGATTTCTTTCGCAAGCATGGCTATGCGGTCAGTTCGCTGTCGACGGCTTATGCACCGAAGCTCGACCGGGATATCGAATCGGTTGGTTTGACGAAGACGCTGCGGGAGCCTGCTGTCCATCAGGATCAGCAGTGGTTCTGAGTGGCGATCAAAAAACCGGCGAGACCGAATGAAGGGTCCCGCCGGTTTTGTCCTGTCAGCGATTGTTCAATTGCGGGCGCACGAGAATGAGGCCGCGTTGGGTGATCCGGTAAGGCTTGCCGCCGGATGAAGAAATCGCTTTCTTCTGCTTCAGTTTACGAAACATCTCCAAACCAAAACCGGGATAGAGCCAGCCGTCGCGGGTGAAGCATCGGGCCTCCTCGATCGTCTTTGTCTCCGAGCGGATGATTTCGATGCGGCCGCCTTGGGCCATAAGATGAAGAATACGCTGTTCGTCGCGTGAAATGTTCATTGATGTTGAGATCCGAAAAGCGTTCGCTTGAACGCATGAAAACGGGTCTGCCGTTCAGTCGAACGTCAGGGCTTCGTTTTCTCGGCCCGAGCGCACAAGTAAACTTGCGCGCAGGGGCCTTCAGACAATCTCAGATATAGAAAACATCAAAACTCCATAAGGACGGCCGCTTTTAAGCGAAGGAATGCCGTCCCGTCAAGAATGTGACGGGAACATCAGCGATTGATGCATGCCGAGACCAGCCATGACGCCGTCGGCGGAAACAAGCGTGATGTTGCCGAACGCGCGGGCATTGTCACCGGCTGCATAGACCCCGGGGACACTGGTTGCCTTGACGGCGTCGGTGGCGAGGATTTTGCCAGCGGGTGTGTCCTGCAGGGTGCAGCCGAGGCGTTCGGCGATCGTGCCGCGCATGTGCAGATTGGCCGCGACGAACAGCGCCTTGACGTCGAACGTCCGGCCGTTCTCCAGCCGCACGCGCAGCCTGTCGCAGGTGCCTGCCTCGACCACGCTGACCGTGCCGGGCTGGAGCCTGACATTGCGGTGTTCGAGAAGGGCAAGTGTCTCTTCGTCCGGTTCCGGCATTGCGTTGGTAAACAGCGTGACATCGCCCCAGTCGGCGACGACGGCTGCCTGATGCGCCGACATCGGCTGTGTCGCCAGAACCCCAATCGGGCCGCCGCCGATTTCATAGCCGTGGCAATAGGGGCAATGGAGAACCGTCTTGCCCCAGCGCTCGGCCAAGCCCGGGATATCGGGAAGGCGGTCTTCGATGCCGCTCGCCAGAAGCAGCCGCCGGGCAGCAACTGTACCATATCCGGCAACGCCAATATCAAAATCATCGATTGCACCTTCCGCAGAGTCAGCTTCGCCCTCGATGAAGGTTACCGTGGGGTAGGCGGCCAGTTGAGCCCGCGCGTCGGCCAAAATCTCCAGGCCGGATTTGCCATCATGTCCCAGAACGCCGTGGGAATGGGCGGCAAACCGGTTGCGCGGCGTGCCGTTGTCGATGATGGTGACGTGACGCCGGGCGCGGGCGAGAATATAGGCGGCGGATAATCCGGCGAAACCACCGCCGATGATGACTGCATCCTGTTGCATGCTTGTTCCTTCCATAGCTCCGCCCGCCGGAAGTTTTGCGAAATCCGGGACGGGAGACTTTTGTCGGTGTTGGATGTCAGCCGGGCTGTTTCAGCGCGGCCCGGTGTTCGGCAAAGCGCCGCTTGAAGTCGGCGGCAAGGGTGGCCAGGGTCACCTCGCCAAGCCGCGCGATCAGCATGGCCTCCGCATCGCGAAACGCATCGTCCAGTGCATGGTTGACCGCTTGCTCGACCAGGCAGCCCGGGCTTTCCGTGACATTGCCCATCTGGAAGAGCATCGGTTCTCCCAGCGCCGTATAGATGTCGCGCATGGTGACGTCTTCCAATGGCCGTCCGAGCGTCCAGCCACCGCCATGGCCGCGGCCGGAGGTGACGAGGCCCGCCTCGCGCAATCCGGCCATGGTGCGCCGGACGACGACGGGGTTTGTCTGCAGGCAGGCGGCCAGTTCGTCCGATGTCATCGGGCGCTCGCGTTCTGCCATGTGAAGCAGTGCATGCAGCACCGCGGAAAGTCGGCTGTTTCTTTTCATGTAATAATAATAGTTACGAATAGGGGCGCAAGTCAAGCCATGGCGGCCGGGTCAAGGAGGCGGTTGATTCTGCGTTAGCTATCAGGAATGGAAAATGTGACCGGCGAGCACCCATGGCAGAACCAGAAGCCCGACGGAGGCAACGGCTGCGTGCAGCACGAGGATTGCAGCGAGCCGGGTGCGAAAGGGTTCCTTGCGGGTTTTGTGCCGCAACAGCCGCTGGGCGGCGAGGGCGCCGAGACTGCCGCCAAAAAACGCCAAGCTTAAAAGTTTGTTTTCAGGAACGCGCCATTTCCCACCGCGCGCCGCCGCCTTGTCCCACCAGAAGACGCAGAACGTCACGATGTTCAGAACGAGCAACAGAGCGGCGAGTGTAAGGCAGGTGGTCATGGCGGATAGAGTGCCGCAAAAAATTGAACAGATCGCAAACGCCCGGCGATAAGGCCCAAACCGTCACACCGGATGTGACAAGCCTTGCACGCCATAGCCAATTGTTCTACCCAGAGACACACGAATTGAAGCTTACAGAAGAGCATTCCATGACCCTCGTCGACGTCCGCATCTCCGAACCGAAACGCTATATTCCGGGCGCCACTGGCGACTGGGAAGTCATTATCGGCCTGGAAGTCCATGCCCAGGTGACCAGCAATTCGAAGCTGTTCTCGGGTGCCTCGACGACGTTCGGCAATGCGCCGAATTCCAACGTCTCGCTGGTCGACGCCGCCATGCCCGGCATGTTGCCCGTCATCAACGAGGAATGCGTCAAGCAGGCGGTCCGCACCGGTCTTGGCCTGAAGGCTCAGATCAACAAGCGTTCGATCTTCGACCGCAAGAACTATTTCTATCCGGACCTGCCGCAGGGCTACCAGATTTCCCAGTTCAAGGATCCGATCGTCGGCGAAGGCCAGATCGTCATTTCGGTCGGCCCGGATCGTCAAGGCCAGTTCGAGGATATCGAAATCGGCATCGAGCGGCTGCATCTGGAACAGGATGCCGGCAAGTCGATGCACGACCAGAGCCCGACCATGTCCTATGTCGATCTGAACCGTTCGGGCGTGGCGCTGATGGAAATCGTCTCCAAGCCCGACATGCGCTCGTCCGACGAGGCCAAGGCCTATGTGACCAAGCTGCGTTCGATCGTGCGTTACCTCGGCACCTGCGACGGCAACATGGACGAAGGTTCCTTGCGCGCCGACGTCAACGTCTCGGTGCGCCGCCCGGGCGAAGGCTTTGGCACGCGCTGCGAGATCAAGAACGTCAACTCCATCCGTTTCATCGGCCAGGCGATCGAATATGAGGCCCGCCGCCAGATCGGTATTCTCGAAGACGGCGGCTCGATCGACCAGGAAACCCGCCTGTTCGACCCGAACAAGGGCGAGACCCGCTCGATGCGCTCCAAGGAAGATGCGCATGATTATCGCTATTTCCCGGATCCGGACCTTCTGCCGCTCGAATTCGACGATGCCTTCGTCGAGGAACTGAAGGCACATCTACCGGAACTGCCTGACGACAAGAAGGAGCGTTTTGTCCGCGATCTCGGCCTGTCGATCTACGACGCATCGGTGCTCGTCTCGGAAAAGGCGATTGCCGATTATTTCGAAGCCGTGGCCGCCGGCCGCGATGGCAAGATTGCCGCCAACTGGGTGATTAACGATCTCTTGGGCGCGTTGAACAAAGCCAGCAAAGCCATTGAAGAGACTCCGGTTTCGCCCGCTCAGCTCGGTGGCATTCTCGATCTCATCAAGTCGGAAGCCATCTCCGGCAAGATCGCCAAGGATCTGTTCGAAATCGTCTGGACCGAAGGCGGCGACCCGGCCGAGCTGGTCGAGAGCCGCGGCATGAAGCAGGTCACCGACACCGGCGCCATCGAAAAGGCTGTCGATGAAATCATTGCCGCAAACCCGGATCAGGTTGCCAAGGTTCAGGCCAAGCCGTCGCTGGCCGGCTGGTTCGTCGGCCAGGTGATGAAGTCGACCGGCGGCAAGGCCAACCCGCAGGCCGTACAGGCGCTGGTCAAGGCCAAGCTCGGCATCGAGGACTGAGCAATTCCAGGAAAAGTGTGACGCGGTTTTCCGTCCGGAATTGCGATTGAAAGGCCCAAAACATGTTTTTTGTCCGCACAGCCACGGAGCGTGATCTGGCAAAAGTCTCGGCGCTTCTCGGCGAGACGGCCCACGCCACCTATGATGCGCAGTACGGCGCCGAAAAAATCGACGAGATGACGGCGAAGTGGCACTCCGTGGCGGCGCTGAAGGCCAATCTTCAACGCAAGAACGGCGAGTTTCTCGTTGCCGATGACGGCAAGGCGATCGGTGGCATGGGCTTTGCCTCAATGTCCGAAACACTGCATGAAACGGCCGTGTTGCATCAGCTCTACGTCCTGCCGCAATTCCAGCGGCAGGGCATCGCCCGCGATATCTTTGCCGAGCTTGAAACCTGCTTTCCCTATGCGGGTACGATGCGGGTCGAGGTCGAGGAAAACAACGCGAAAGCCATCGGCTTTTATGAGGCGCATGGCTTCGTCAGGGCAGGGACCGGAACGGATACCTGGGGCATTGCGACCATCGTGATGGAAAAGCCTCTCGACTGAAGCTCGACCGGGGCTGCTCCGTGCTTGTCACATTTCCTTCTTCATCCGCTGGCAAGCCACGGCCGGAAATCGGGAATCAAAAGACATGCACGCACCAAAATTGAATGTGTCGATCAGGACAGCCAACCGCGAAGACCTCCCGGAGATCATCGCCCTGTTTGCTTCCGATCCGATCGGTGGTCATGGCGATACCACTGCGCTGGACGCCTATCCTGACTATCTAGCGGCATTTGAGCGCATTATGGCCACACCCACCGAGACACTCTATGTCGCCGAACTGGACGGCGCGGTGGTCGGTACGTTCCAGACCACGGTCCTGACGACGCTGTCGGGCCGGGGGAGCTCCAACCTGCTGATCGAAGCGGTCCAGACCCGGAAGGATATGCGTGGCAGGGGGATTGGAGAGACAATGATGCGGTTTGCCGTCGAATCGGCCCGTCAGCAGGGGCTTTCCAAGATACAGCTGAGTTCAAACAAGGCGCGCGTCGATGCTCACCGGTTCTACGAGCGGGTCGGGTTCGAACCTTCGCATCTCGCCTTCAAGATTCGGTTGAAATAGCGGCTTTGCCACGGAAACGCTGGACAAGCGGCGGCCTGCGCGGCATAAGCGGGGCAGTACTCTAGGATATCCCGCGCGGATTTTGGCGCGGTCAAGGACGGACATCATGAAGTCTCTGCTGCAGATTTTTACCTGGTGGAATGGACAGACGATCGGCACCCGCTTTCACACCTGGCGCTTCGGCAAAAGGGTGGGCGAAGATGCCGCTGGTAATGTCTATTATCAGGGCGGCAAGGACTCCGAAGGCCGCACGCGCCGCTGGGTGATCTACAACGGTTATGCCGACGCTTCAGCCATCCCTCCGGGCTGGCACGGCTGGATGCATCACCGCACCGACGTTTCGCCGGCTGATGAAAGCTACAAGGCGCGCGAGTGGCAGAAGCCGCACCAGCCGAACGGCACCGGCTCTGCCCAGGCCTACCGGCCGCCGGGCTCGATCAATGCCACCGGCGAGCGTCCGCGCGTTACCGGCGACTATGATGCCTGGACGCCACGTTCCTGAACCGGATCTGCAAACAGTTGTTCGCGATTGCACCGCTGGCATCATGCCGCGGCCACATTTGATGTTTAGCGCCTGATATCCGGCACTTTGGCCGGGGATTGCGCGGGAGACGGGCGTTAGAATGGTAGTTTCAAGTCAGCGAATTCTAAAGCGCCGGATCTCTGCGGCAGCCTCGCTGTTCGCGATTACCGGCACCGCTATTCTCTCCATGGTGACGGCGGCCGACGCCGCCCGGATTACCAATCCGGTCGCCGTCTTCTCCGGCATCGACAAGATCACCGGCCGCATTACTACCTTCGATGTCTACATCGGCGAAACCGTGCAGTTCGGCGCGTTGCAGGTGACGCCGCGCGTCTGTTATAGCCGCGACGATACCGAAGCGCCGAAGACCGACACGTTCGTCGAAGTCGACGAGATCACGCTCGACCGCAAGATCCGCCGCATCTTCACCGGCTGGATGTTTGCCGACAGCCCGGGCCTGAATGCCGTCGAGCATCCGGTCTATGACGTCTGGTTGAACAGCTGCAAGGCAAAATCCGACCTGCCACCGCCGGATTCCGCCGCCAAGCAGTAACGGCTTGAGGATCGCGTTGACCATCGAAATCCGCACTGATCCATTTCCCCTGAACGACCAGATGAATGCGCTGTGGGCCGCGGCATGGGGTGAAGCAACGCCGAGAGATTTTTCCGGCGTCCTGTCGCGAAGTCTTGGTCATATCGGCGCCTATGACGGCGGCAACAGTCTGATCGGATTCGTCAACATCGCCTGGGACGGCGGCATCCACGCCTTCATCCTCGACACCTGCGTGCACCCGGCCAAGCGACGCAATGGCGTTGCTACCCGGCTGGTGAAGGCAGCAGAAACGCTTGCCCGGGAGCGGGGTGCTGTGTGGCTGCACGTCGATTTCGAGGAACATCTGGCCGCGTTCTATCGAAGCTGCGGTTTTGGCGAGAGCCGGGCGGGTTTGATCAGGCTGCGATAGGCTTTCGAATGACTGGCCAGCCAACCATTGCTGAGTCTAAAATTTCAGATGCGGCGAAGCAATGGCTCGCGCCAGCATCTTCTCATAACGCGCTTTCGGCACATCGATCGCACCAAAGTTCTTCAAATGCTCGGTGGTGAACTGCGTGTCGAGCAGGACAAAGCCCTGTTTGCGCAGGCGCTCCACCAGATGCACGAGGCAGATCTTCGAGGCATCCGTGCGGCGTGAAAACATGCTCTCGCCGAAGAAGGCCGAACCGAGCGAGACGCCATAGAGACCGCCGATCAGCTCATCATCCTCCCACGCTTCGACGCAATGTGCATGGCCCATGCTGTGCAGCGTCGCATAGAGCGAGCGGATCTTGGCGTTGATCCAGGTGGTCGGGCGATCCGGGGCAGGGGCGGCGCATCCTTCCATGACCTGTTCGAACGCCGTGTCATAGCGGATATCGAAGGGCGCGCGGCGGATCGTCTTGGCAAGGCTTTTGGAGACGTGGAAATCGTCGAGCGGGATAATGCCGCGGAGTTCAGGCTCGACCCAGAACAGTTCGGGGTCGTCAGCGCTGTCGGCCATCGGGAACAGCCCGATGGAATAGGCCCGCAACAGCAAATCCGGGGTAATGTCCGGTTGCCTGCTGCGGGTCCCTTTCATTCAAAACCTCATTCGGCCGATTTGGCCAGGTAGTTTTCCAGCCAATGGATATCGTAGTCGCCGTTGGCGATGTCCTGATTGTTGATCAGGTCCTGGAACAGAGGCAAGGTCGTCTTGACACCGTCAATGACGAATTCATCGAGCACGCGGCGCAGGCGCATCATGCATTCGACGCGGGTGCGTCCGTGCACGATCAGCTTGCCGATCAGGCTGTCGTAATAGGGCGGGATCTTGTAGCCCTGATAGACGCCTGAATCGACGCGGACGCCGAGACCGCCCGGCGCATGGAAATGCGTGATCGTGCCGGGTGAGGGCACGAAGGTGCGTGCATCCTCGGCATTGATACGGCATTCGATGGCATGACCGGAAAAGACGATCTCGTCCTGCGTCACCGAGAGACCACCGCCGGAAGCGACGCGGATCTGCTCGTGAACGAGGTCGATACCGGTGATGGCTTCGGTGATCGGATGCTCGACCTGCAGGCGGGTGTTCATCTCGATGAAGAAGAACTCGCCGTTTTCGTAGAGGAATTCGATCGTGCCGGCGCCGCGGTATTTCAGCTTGCGCATGGCATCGGCGCAGATTTCGCCGATCTTCATCCGCTGCTCGACATTGAGCGCCGGTGAATTGGCTTCTTCCCAGACCTTCTGGTGGCGGCGCTGAAGCGAGCAGTCGCGTTCGCCGAGATGAATGGCATTGCCTTCACCGTCGCCGACGACCTGAACTTCGATATGGCGCGGCTTGCCGAGATATTTTTCCATGTAGACGGCGTCATTTCCGAAAGCGGCAAGCGCCTCGGCACGGGCGGTCGATACTGCCTCTGACAGTTCTTCCTCGTTCTTTGCCACCTTCATGCCGCGTCCGCCGCCGCCGGCAGTCGCCTTGATCAGCACCGGAAAGCCGATTTCACGGGCGATCTCAAGTGCGTTTTCCGGCTTCACTTCACCGGCAGAGCCAGGAACGACGGGAATGCCGAGCGATTTCGCGGTTTCCTTCGCCGTGATCTTGTCACCCATGATGCGGATGTGATCGGCGGTCGGTCCGATGAAGGTGATGCCATGGGCGTCGAGGATATCGGCGAACTTGGCATTTTCCGACAGGAAGCCGTAGCCCGGATGCACGGCGTCAGCGCCGGTGATCTCGCAGGCAGCAACGATCTGGTGAATATTCAGATAGCTGTCGCGCGATGGCGGCGGGCCGATGCAGACACTTTCGTCGGCAAGGCGCACGTGCATCGCATTGGCGTCGGCGGTCGAATGAACCGCAACGGTGGCGATGCCGAGCTCCTTGCAGGCGCGCAGCACCCGAAGGGCGATTTCGCCGCGATTGGCGATGAGGATTTTTGAAATCATCTGCGCGGCCTATTCGATGACGACAAGCGCTTCGCCGTATTCGACCGGTGCGCCGTCTTCAACGAGGATTTCGGTGACCTTGCCGGAGCGGGGCGCCGGAATCTGGTTCATCGTCTTCATGGCTTCGATGATCAGGATGGTCTGGCCTTCCTTGACGGTGGCGCCGACTTCAACGAACGGGCGCGAGCCCGGGGCAGGCGACAGGTATGCCGTGCCGACCATCGGTGCGGTGAGCGCGTTCTTGGAAGTCCGAGCAGGTTCAGCAGCCGAGACCGCGGAAATGCCAGCGGAGGCGATCTGGACCGGTGCTGCGACCGGAACAGGAGCGGACACGTATTGCGGCGTACCGGCGCGCGAAACGCGGATACGCAGGTCGTCCTGTTCCACTTCGATTTCGGTGAGATCGGTTTCGTTCAGGATGTTGGCGAGATCGCGGATCAGCGACTGGTCGATGCCGGGTTTCTTGTCAGCCATGGGATATGAGCCTCGTGTTCTTTTTATTTCGTGTGTTGTGTGAGTGTCTTTAGCGCATTGAGCGCCAGAATGTAACTGTCGGCGCCAAAGCCGCAGATCACGCCTTTTGCGGCGGGGGCGAGCATCGACTTGTGCCGGAATTCCTCGCGGGCGTGAACATTGGAGAGATGCACCTCGATGACCGGAATACCGATCGCCTTGGCCGCATCGTGCAGAGCGATCGATGTGTGGGTGTAGGCACCGGCATTGATGGCGATGCCCTGTGCGACGCTGCCCGCCTCATGGAACCAGTCGATGAGGTCACCCTCATGATTGCTCTGGCGGCAGACGACGTTAAGGCCAAGCGCATTGCCATGCTCGACGCACATCGCTTCGATGTCGGCCAGTGTCTGGCCCCCATAAATACCGGGCTCGCGTTTACCGAGCGCGTTGAGGTTGGGGCCGTTCAGCACGAAAATGGTCGATGGCATAAGGGGTCCGGTCCGATAATCGAGCGCTACCTATAGACCGGCGAACAGCCGAGGAAAAGCCCTTTGGCCCCCCTCGGCATTTGTCCACAAGCCATAACGGGCTGCTTTGCTTAAAGTCGGGCTTAGCAGACGGTCTTGCCGCAGGTACGGACGTTGGTGACTTTAGTTTCAATCTCTTCGGCACCAACCGCGCCATAAACGGCTTCCTTGCCGATGACGTAGGAAGGCGTGCCGGTGATGCCAAGGTCGTTGGCAAGCGTGTAGACCTGCTTGACGGCGTCGTCCTGGGTGTTTTCGGCCATTTTCTTGCGCAGATCGGCCTCAGCAACGCCAAGACCGGTGGCGACCGCCATCGCAGTTTCTTCGTTGGCACGGTCTTCGCCACCCAGCAGGGCGCGGTGGAAATCACCGTATTTTTCCGGCGCGATTGCGCGGAATGCGGTGCTCACCTTGTGTGCGGCCATCGAGTCCGGTCCGAGAATCGGCAGCTCCTTCAAGACGAAACGGACGTTCTTGTCCTTTTCGAGAATGGTTTCCATGTCCGACAAGGCGCGTTTGCAATAGCCGCAATTGTAGTCGTAGAATTCGACGATGGTGACATCGCCATTGGGATTGCCGAGCGTGACGTCATAGGGCGACTGGAAGATCGCCTTTTCATTGTCGGTGATGGCGGCTTGCGCCTGCGCCGACTGTTCGTCGGCCTGCTTCTTCTTCAGCGCCTGCTGGGCTTCGAGCAGGATTTCCGGATTGGCAACGAGGTATTCCTTGATGAAATCGCCGATTTCCTGCTTCTGCTTGGCATCCAGCGCGTAGGCTGCCGGAGAGGTGGCAACGCTTGCCGTCAACAGGATAAGCGAAGCGGCGATGATCTTGCGGGCGTTAAATGCCATGATGGTCCTCGTTGTCTTTCTTTGCTGCAGTCTGTCGTTCAAGTACTAAGGCCACGTCAACAGGCTTGTTTGAAGGGCAACAGAATATCGCCGCCGACCATAGGGTGGCGCGGCGCCAAACGAAACCGCAAAATCGGCGGAAATGCGGCGCTCGCGCACTTGTGAAGGCCTTTGCGATCAGGCACATGCCTGTCACGTCAAAAATATCGAGGATGTGCCGTTGAAGCCTCTTTCCGTTCGCAGCTCCGTTGAACCGTTCCATGCCATGGACGTTCTGGCCGAAGCCACCAAGCGCCGCGAAGCCGGTTATCCGGTGATCTCGATGGCCGTCGGCCAGCCGAGCCATCCCGCGCCGAAGGCGGCACTGGAAGCCGCGCGAACGGCACTTGAGCACGGCCGCCTCGGGTATACCGACGCGCTCGGCACATCGTCGCTGCGGCTGGCAATCGCCCGCCATTATCGCAGCCGCTATGGCGTCGATATCGACCCGCAGCGTGTTGCGGTAACAACCGGATCGTCGGCCGGCTTCAATCTCGCTTTCCTGGCCCTGTTTGACCCTGGCGATTGCGTCGCCATCGCTCGTCCGGGGTATCCGGCCTATCGCAATATCCTGGCGGCCCTCGGCCTGACAGTTGTCGAGGTTGAAGCGGACGCCGAAAGCGGTTTCACGCTGACGCCACAAAACCTGGAAGCGGCGGCCAAAAAAGCGGGAAGGCCGTTGAACGGCGTTCTGCTCGCCAGCCCGGCCAATCCGACGGGAACGGTGACCGGCAAGGCCGGGCTGAAGGCCTTGGCCGACTACTGTCACGACAACGATATCGCCTTCATCTCGGACGAGATCTATCACGGCCTGACCTTCGCCGGCGAAGAGACGACGGCGTTGGCCGTGACCGGAGAGGCCGTGATCATCAACTCGTTCTCGAAATATTACTGCATGACCGGCTGGCGCATCGGCTGGATGGTCTTGCCCGAATCCCAGGTCCGCGCCTTCGAGCGGATCGCCCAGAGCCTCTACATCTCGCCGCCGGAACTGTCGCAGATCGCCGCTGAAGCGGCACTCGGCTGCGAGGCAGAGCTAGATGTCTACAAGGCGTCCTATAGCGCTAATCGCGACCTGCTGCTGAAGCGCTTGCCGGAGATCGGCTTTACCATCGCTTCGCCGATGGACGGGGCTTTCTACGCCTATGCCGATGTCAGCCGCTTTACCAATGACAGCATGGAATTTGCCCGCAAGATGCTGGCCGAGATCAATGTCGCGGCAACGCCGGGGCTGGATTTCGATCCTGTCGAAGGCCATCGCGCGATGCGGTTTTCCTATGCTGGCGCACACGCTGACATGGTCGACGCGATGGATCGCATCGCCCGCTGGCTGGCATGATCCTGTAATGATTTCAGTCCACTAAAGGGTTTTGCGGATTCACTCTGTCACGGCCATGACTCAGATTGGGAAGTGAAGTGGCGGCGGCCCTTCAGCGTTTCATGCGCGTCCAGCGAACGCGCATGTGTGCAGCACAGGTCGATAGCCCAACTCAGCGGCAGATTTGAACTTTCCGGATGACGCGATTGCCTTGCTCGTCCGTCGTCCGGACCATTCTGGTCACGCAGACCGGCTCAAAGGCTGTGTCATATCTGCCGTAGTAAAAATCATTGTAGCGCTGGCGGCTCTTGCCGTCGGCCTGGAACGTTGCTGCAAGCGATAGCGTGGGAATGGCGGCAAGCGCCGCGGCGACAAGGAAACGTCGCATGATTGCCTCCTCTGGCTGATGCTGGCCGAGCCGATCCCGTCCAGCAGAACACACTCTGCTGCAGTTTTCATATTTCCGCAGTTCCTTATGGAACAGGGTGCCCAAACGAAAAAACCGGCCAATCGCTTGGCCGGTTTTCATGTCTCAGGTATCAGCTTCGGCTCAGAAGAAGCCGCGCTTCTGCCACCAGCCGCCCTTCTTGGGCTTTGCCGGCTCGGCGTCGCCTTCGTCCTTCTGGACGGTGGACGACTTGACCACAGGCTCGCTGGCGATCGTCTCGATATCGCGGTTGGCGCGCACCGGCTTGGTTTCCTCGAGATCTGCAGCAGCCTTTTCGACAGCCGGTTCCTCGACGATCGCGACCACTTCGGGCTTGGCTTCGACAGCAGCCTGGGCATCCGCATCGGCGGTTGCGACGGGCGCCTCTTCCACGACTGCCACTTCGGCGGCGGAAACGGCCTTCTTGCGGCTGCGCTTCGGCTTGGCTGGCTTCGCGTCTTCCTCGGCAACAACCGGGGTTTCGGCGATCTCTTCCACAGCAACGGCGACAACAGCTTCGGTTGAAACCACGGCTTCCGTTTCCGGCGCATCCGTCGAGGCTTCTTCACCAGCGGCTTCGCCGTCGGCTGAAAGGTTTTCACCTTCTGCCTCGTCCGGACGGTTGCGGCGGCCACCACGCTTGCCGCGGCGGCGGCGCTTGCGCTTCTGGCGTTCTTCTTCGCTCAGGCCAGCGTCCTGGGCGTCTTCAGAACCTGCCTGTGCGGCAACATCATCGTTTTCGTCCTCGTCGCCATCCTCATCGGAAGCATCCTCGGCACTGACACCGGCTTCGGCACCCTGATCACCACCCGGGCGGCCACCACGCCGGCGCCGGCGGCGCTTGCGCTTGCGGTTGCCCTGTTCGTCACCCTCGGCGGCAGGTGCCCGTTCGCTGCGCTCGGCCCGCTCTGCGCGTTCCGGCTTGGCTTCGGCCACGAGTTCTTCATCGTCCTCGATATCCTCTTCGATGATGATATCGTCGTCTTCATCGATTTCCGGCTCGAACTGGATGATCTGCTCGATCTTGACCGGGTTCTCGACAGCTTCGCCGCGATCGATGGCAAAATGCTGCGCACCGACATGAGCGTCCGCCTCGATGATGATCTGAACGCCAAAGCGTTCTTCATAATCGATGATCGTGCCGCGCTTGTGGTTGAGCAGATAGAGCGCGATATCCGGTGTGGTACGCACGGTGATGTTGTGCGTGGTGTTCTTCAAGAGATATTCCTCGACGCCGCGCAGGACATGCAGGGCAACGGAGGACTGCGAACGGACATGGCCTGTGCCGTTGCAATGCGAGCAGACCTGCATCGTCGATTCGAGAACCGAGGCGCGGATACGCTGGCGCGACATTTCGAGCAGGCCGAAATGCGAGATGCGGCCGACCTGGATGCGGGCGCGGTCGTTCTTGAGATGGTCCTTCAGACGCTTCTCGACGGCGCGGTTGTTGCGCTTTTCTTCCATGTCGATGAAGTCGACGACGACGAGACCGGCAAGGTCACGCAGACGCAGCTGGCGGGCGACCTCTTCGGCTGCTTCGAGGTTGGTCTGGAGAGCCGTGTCTTCGATCGAGTGTTCGCGGGTCGAACGGCCCGAGTTGACGTCGATGGCGACCAGCGCTTCGGTCTGGTTGATGATGATGTAACCGCCGGACTTCAGCGTTACCTGCGGTACCAGCATCCGGTCGAGCTGGGCTTCGATGCCCGAGCGCGAGAAGATCGGGTGCACGTCGCGGTAAGGCTGAACCACCTTGGCGTGGCTCGGCATCAGCATCTTCATGAAGCCCTTGGCTTCTTTGTAGCCTTCTTCACCGGCAACGATGATCTCGCTGATATCCTTGTTGTAAAGGTCACGGATCGAGCGCTTGATCAGGGAGCCTTCCTCATAGACGAGGCAGGGGGCGGTGGAGGAGAGCGTCAGTGTGCGGACGTTTTCCCACAGGCGCATCAGGTATTCGAAGTCGCGCTTGACCTCGACCTTGGTGCGGTTGGCGCCGGCAGTGCGCAGGATGACGCCCATGCCCTGCGGCACGTCGAGCGCGCGGGCGATTTCCTTCAGGCGCTTGCGGTCCGGCAGGTTGGTGATCTTGCGGGAAATACCACCGCCACGCGCCGTATTCGGCATCAGGACCGAGTAGCGGCCGGCCAGCGACAGGTAAGTGGTCAGGGCTGCGCCCTTGTTGCCGCGTTCTTCCTTGGCAACCTGCACGAGCAGGATCTGCCGGCGCTTGATGACTTCCTGGATGCGGTACTGCTTGCGCGGACGGCGGTTGACCTGCCGGTCCGGCACTTCTTCCATGGCGTCTTCGGCGCCGACGGATTCGATGACTTCCTTTTCTTCGTGATGACCGTCGTCATCATCGTCGTCATCACGGCCACGGCGTCCGCCGCGCGTCTCTTCCGAAATGCTGTCGGTATCGACCATGGCAGCCATTTCGCCGCCATTGCCTTCTTCGCCATCGGCCTCAGCGGCGGCCGCTTCGGCTTCTGCTGCTACGGCCTTCTTGGTGCGGCGCGGGCGCTTGGCCTTTGCCTTCGGCTTTTCTTCTTCGGTCTCAGCGGCAGTTTCCACTGTCTCGACCGGCTCTGCAGTTGTCTCGATAACTTCGACAACGTTCTCTACGGCCGTCTCTACCGTTTCCTCTTCGGAATCGGGGCCGAGATCCGTGCCGGTTTCGACATGCTCGATGTCGTCGTCGCGGCGCGCCTCTTCGGCTTCCTGCCGCAACAAGGCCTGACGGTCGGCCAGCGGGATCTGGTAGTAGTCGGGGTGGATTTCGGCGAAGGCCAGGAAGCCGTGGCGGTTGCCACCGTAGTCGACGAAGGCTGCCTGTAGCGACGGCTCTACGCGCGTTACTTTCGCGAGATAGATATTGCCGCGGATCTGTTTCTTGTGTTCGGATTCGAAGTCGAATTCTTCTATGCGGTTTCCGCGTACGACAACGACGCGCGTCTCTTCAGCGTGAGACGCGTCGATAAGCATTTTCTCTGCCATGGAAGTGGTGCTCCTCGGCGCACCCTGGAAACGGCAGGAAAGTGGCATCCCGGAGGAGACTTTCCATGCAGTTCAGGTTTTTCGCCGGATGTGAATGTTCCTGTAGGGTTGGGGAGATTGTCCAACAGCCAGACGGCAGCCGGAACAGTTGCGTTCCGGGGCCTGTTTACTTCTGACCGATACTGCTGGGACAACGTCAATGACCAAACAAGAATGCCAATGTAGTAGGCCACGAAGGCCCGATGAATGTGCCCGGTCACGGGCCTGCGGTGATCGTCACCATAAACGCTCCGGCCACCGCCGGAATTTCTCGATTCAGCATGCGAAAAAAAAGTGGAGCGACGGCGGATGAAGCGCGACTGCTTGTCCGAGACGTGATCTGCGTTGAAGCGGTTTTACCCGTCCTGATCACGCTCTGGCGCCAAGGCTTTAAAGACCCTTTGGCTGCCGGTCGTCGATTCTATCCCGTCAACACTTTCTCCCTGCAAGGCTTTTATGTTTTCTATGTCACAATGGCAAGGGAAAAGCCGGAGCCGCCATAATATTGATTGATTCGGTTGGAGGGGTGTGTACTGCCGGAGTGCCTGTTTGCCGTCCCTCTGATGTCCTTGGACATCGTCGGAAGAGGACAGGCGGCCTTGCTTGAGAGCTGGGGAAAGCAAGGCGTGAAAAATGGGAACGCAAGGTTTGGTTAACCATATGGCGTCATGGATGCTACAGGCCGCAACGCGCCAGCTGTAGGGATATGCCCTGAAATGGCGCGCTGTGACCGGACTGTGGGTGGCGTTCCAACATAGGTTCCGGCGGACGGCCACACGAATGTAGCAAGCCGGGCGAATGCAACAAGGAAGAGCAGATTTGATCCTGTCAGCAATGATACGGCGGTGCCTGCTGGGCCTCTTGCTTTTTTCAGCCGTGCCGGTCGCTCATGCAGCAGACCAGCCGCTGCTGGCTTACGGTGCGCGCATCGCCGGCGACGATGCCCGCACGCGGGTGGTGATCGATTTCGACCGCAAGCCAATCTTCTTCGTCCATTATGTTGCCAATCCGCCGCGTGTTATCGTTGATCTGCCGGAAACCTCTTTCGGCCTGAAGCCGGACGATCTCAAGGCGCGCGGCCTGTTCACCGAAATCCGCTATGGCGCCATGGGCCCTGGCAGCGCCCGCGTGGTGCTGACCGCAAGCAAACCTGTCGGCATTGCCGTCGCCGACGTGAAGCCCGATGAAGAAGGGAAGGGGTTTCGCCTCGTTCTCGACGCCGAGCGGGTGACCAAGGAGCGCTTCGCCAGCTTGATCGAAGAGCAGCAATGGACCGGCGCTGTCACGACAACGAAAACCGACCGGCTGGTCGAACCGGCGGCACCCGGCGCATTCGTCGTTGCCGTTGATGCGGGCCATGGCGGTATCGATACCGGCGCGATCGGCGCCGAGACCAAAATGGAGGAAAAGAGCGTCACGCTGGCCTTCGCCACGCAGCTGGTCGAGACGTTGAACAAGGAGAAGGGCGTCAAGGCGTTCCTGACGCGGGAAAAGGACGAGTTCCTGTCCCTGCCGGAACGCGTGCAGGTCGCCCGCCAGCACAGCGCCAACCTCTTCATCTCCATCCACGCCGATACGCTGAAGCAGCGCGATATTCGCGGCGCCACCGTCTATACGATCTCCGACAAGGCATCCGACCATCTGGCAGCCAATCTTGCAGCCCGCGAAAACCTGTCGGACGAGATTGCCGGCGTTACCTTCAAGAGCGAACCGGCCGAAGTCGCCGACATCCTGATCGATCTGACCCGCCGCGAAACGCAGGCGTTCTCGGTCAATCTCGCCCGTTCGGTCGTTTCCTCCTTCGAGGGACAGATCAACCTGATCAACAATCCGCATCGTCATGCCGGGTTCCGGGTGCTGCAGGCGCCGGACGTGCCGTCGATTCTCCTGGAGCTCGGTTTTCTGTCGAACAAGGAGGACGAGAAACTCCTCGTCGATCCGGTCTGGCGCAGCAAGGTCGCCGATCGGCTGGCCGTCGCTGTGCGCGCCTATCGCGGCGAAGCGGTCGCAAACGGCGGCTGAGGGTGATTTGGATGGGCCGCAGCCGTTGCAAGTCCAAGGTTTGGACCGGCAATAACGCGTGTTGTGATTTGTGTCGCCAGAGTAACAGCGATATCGTTTTCAACGGGATGACCTATGTTTAATCTGCCGCAAGCCCTATTTTCCTCACAATCCGGTCGCTATCCGGAAGCCTGAATTGCGCGGCGGGTGATCTGAAAGACGATCGCCGGTCGTAAACATGCAGCGCGGAGAAACGTCGCCGGCCGTCCGGAAGGCGTTTCATTCGTTGTTTTAATTCGTTGGCGTGATTGCATTCGGGCAAGGTGCGGGGTAGGCCCACCGGCAGCGTGTGCTCCGCATAGATAACGACAACAGGATACCGGTACCTGGCTGATGATCAGACTGATTGGATATTTCTTCGGCATTGGCGCATTTCTGGTGCTCGGCGTTGCCGCAGCGGCCGCCATTTATCTTGGCCACGTGACCAAGGACCTGCCAGATTATGAAGTGCTGAACAGCTATGCGCCGCCGGTGACGACCCGCGTCCATGCTGGCAATGGTGCGCTGATGGCCGAATATGCCCGCGAGCGCCGCCTCTATTTGCCGATCCAGGCTATTCCCGATCGTGTCAAGGCCGCCTTCATCTCGGCCGAAGACAAGAATTTCTATCAGCATCCCGGCGTCGATATCACCGGCCTTGGCCGCGCGATCTTTGTCAACCTGCAGAATTTCGGCTCCGGCCGCCGTCCGGTCGGTGCCTCGACCATCACCCAGCAGGTTGCCAAGAACTTCCTTCTCTCCTCCGACCAGACGATCGACCGTAAGGTCAAGGAAGCCATCCTGTCGTTCCGCATCGAGCAGGCCTACAGCAAGGACCGCATTCTCGAACTTTACCTCAACGAGATTTTCTTCGGTCTGAATTCCTACGGCATCGCTGGCGCAGCTCTCACTTATTTCGACAAGTCGGTCACTGAACTGACCATCGCCGAAACGGCTTATCTCGCGGCACTGCCGAAGGGGCCGGCAAACTATCATCCGTTCCGCAGGGCCGAAGCTGCCATCGAGCGCCGCAACTGGGTCATCGATCGCATGGTCGAAAACGGTTACGTCGCCAAGAGCGATGGCGATGAGGCAAAGAAGCAGCCACTGGGTGTCAGTGTTCGTCGCGGTGGATCGCATCTGTTCGCGTCTGACTATTTCGCCGAGGAAGTTCGCCGCCAGATCATCCAGCGCTACGGCGACAACGCGCTTTACGAAGGCGGCCTGTCTGTCCGCACGTCGCTCGACCCACGCATTCAGGTGGAAGCGCGCCGGGCGCTGCAGAACGCGCTGGTTTCCTATGACGAGCGCCGCGGTTTCCATGGCCCGATGAAGTCGATCGAAATCGGTGGAGACTGGGGCGAGCCGCTCGGCAAGCTGAATGCTTTGTCTGATGTGCCCGAATGGAAACTGGCCGTCGTACTCTCCGTTGACGGTAACGGTGCCGACATCGGCATCCAGCCGGAAAAAGAGGCCGGCGGAAAAATCGGCGCCGACCGCGTGACCGGCCATATCACCGCCAAGAACATGCAATGGGCCTACCGCTCTTCGACCGGTGAGCGTAAAACGGCAAAGTCGCCGGAAGGCGTCGTCGGTCCGGGCGATGTCGTTTATGTCGAGCCGACTGATGCTGCCGGAGAATATCGCCTGCGCCAGCCGCCGAAAGTGCAGGGCGGCCTTGTCGCCATGGATCCGCATACGGGCCGTGTTCTGGCCATGACGGGCGGCTTTTCCTACGGCCAGTCCGAATTCAACCGTGCAACGCAGGCCATGCGTCAGCCGGGATCGTCCTTCAAGCCCTTCGTTTACGCGGCAGCATTGGACAACGGCTATACGCCCGCATCCGTCATTCTCGACGCGCCGTTCGAACTTGTCACCGGCGGCCAGGTCTGGCGTCCGGAAAACTATGGCGGCGGTTCGGCCGGCCCTTCGACACTGCGTCTCGGCATCGAAAAGTCGCGTAACCTGATGACGGTGCGGCTTGCCAACGACATGGGCATGAACTTGGTGGCCGAGTATGCCGAACGCTTCGGCATCTACGATAAGATGCTGCCGGTGCTCGCAATGTCGCTCGGTTCAGGCGAAACGACGGTTCTGCGCATGGTGTCGGCCTATTCGGTGCTCGCCAATGGCGGCAAGCAGATCAAGCCGTCGATGATCGACCGCATCCAGGACCGCTACGGCAAGACGATCTTCCGCCACGAAGAGCGCACCTGCGACAATTGCAATGCGGCTGATTGGGAGGATCAGGAAGAGCCGGTTCTCACCGACAACCGCGAGCAGGTCCTTGACCCGATGACCGCCTACCAGATCACATCGATGATGGAAGGCGTGGTTTCCCGCGGTACTGCGGCCGGCAAGATCAAGCTCGACCGTCCGGTTGCCGGCAAGACCGGAACGACCAACGACGAAAAGGACGCCTGGTTCGTCGGCTATACGCCGGACATGGTGGCTGGCCTCTATCTCGGTTTCGACAGCCCGGCGCCGCTCGGCCGCGGTGCGACGGGTGGCGGTCTGGCGGCTCCCGTGTTCAATGATTTCATGCAGGCCGCAACGCAGGGTACCCGCCCAAGCAAGTTCGTTGTGCCGGAAGGCATGAGCCTCATCCCAGTCAACCGCAAGACCGGTATGGCGGCGGCAGACGGCGATCCGGATACGATCATCGAGGCCTTCAAGCCCGGCACCGGCCCGGCCGATACCTTCTCGGTCATCGGTGGTGCCGATCAGTACATCCCGCCGGAAGAAATCCTGAAGGCGTCGCCGCAGGCCAATGATGCGATCAATCGCGGTTCCAGCGGCCTGTTTTAACCCAACCCTTCCTATTTGCTGACGCCTGCCGGTCTTTACACGAGCGGCAGGCGTCGTTATTCACGGCGCACATTCCATACGAACGCAAGAAGCGGAACCATGCGGACTGAAATCGAGAACATTGTCGACGAAATCAAGCAGGCCATAAGCCTGCTGAGGAGGCATCTTTGACTGGGATCAGGCGGTAAGACGGCTGGACTGGTTGAACAACAAAGCAGAGGATCCAAACCTCTGGAACGACGCGTCGGAAGCTCAGAAGCTGATGCGCGAACGCCAGCAGCTGGATGACGGCATCAATGGCGTTCGTGCTTTCGAGCGGCAGATGCAGGATGCCATCGACCTCATCGAACTCGGTGAGGAAGAGGGCGACGCCGACATCATCAAGGAAGCCGAAGATGCGCTGCGCGCACTGAAGGTTGAAGCCGCCCGCCGCCAGGTGGAAGCGATGCTCTCCGGCGAAGCTGACAGCAACGATACCTATCTCGAAGTCCATTCCGGTGCCGGCGGTACCGAGAGCCAGGACTGGGCGAACATCCTCTTGCGCATGTACACGCGCTGGGCTGAGCGCCAGGGCTATAAGGTCGAGCTTCTCGAAGTTCATGACGGCGAAGAAGCCGGCATCAAGTCGGCAACGCTGCTGGTCAAGGGACACAATGCCTATGGCTGGCTGAAGACCGAATCGGGTGTTCACCGCCTCGTTCGTATCTCCCCGTTTGACAGCAACGCCCGCCGCCACACCTCGTTCTCGTCGATCTGGGTCTACCCGGTCATCGATGATTCGATCCAGATCGATATCAATGAGAGCGATTGCCGTATCGATACCTACCGTTCGTCCGGCGCCGGCGGCCAGCACGTCAACACCACCGACTCGGCCGTGCGCATCACGCATATGCCGTCCGGTATCGTCGTGCAGTGCCAGCAGGAGCGTTCGCAGCACAAGAACCGGGCTAAGGCCTGGGACATGTTGCGTGCCCGCCTCTATGAAGCGGAGCTGAAGAAACGCGAAGATGCGGCCAATGCTGAAGCCGCATCGAAAAGCGATATCGGCTGGGGGCACCAGATCCGGTCCTACGTGTTGCAGCCGTATCAGCTGGTCAAGGACCTGCGTACCGGCGTCGCCAGCACAGCGCCTGACGATGTGCTCGATGGCGATCTGAACGAGTTCATGGAAGCTGCACTCGCACACCGTGTCAACGGCGGCGCCGATGCCGTTGTCGACGATCTGGCGTAAGCCGGGTTTCGATCTCCTGAAAGTAAAAAAGCCGGGCGCATCCATCGCCCGGCTTTTTCTTTTGGATTATGTTCAGACGGTCAGTTCGTCTCGCGCTCGACCTTGATATCGCCGATATCATCGATCAGCACGGTCCAAGTCTCGGGTTCCAATGCGGTCGGGTCCGTTTTCAGATAGACCGTGGCAAACAATCCCGGCTGGGCGGCAACGCCATCGGATGTGTCCGGCCTGATATCCGTGACATAGGCCTTCATTGCGGAAAACTCCTCAAGCTCCGCCGACGAAATAACTTTGGGGCCGCCAGCATCCAGCGCCACCTGCTGCAGGAAGATGTGGGCATTGCCCTCGGGCTGGCGCACAGCTACCAGCTTGTAATAGCCGCGTTGAGCCGGTGACGCTGGTGCCGGTTGAGTGTTCGCTGTCGCGCCTGTCTTTGGATCCAGGACAGCCAGCGGATCGCCGCTTTCCTCCCAATATCCCGTACTTGTCACGAAAATGATGTTGGCCGGCATCAGCACAGTTTCGTCTGCCTGAACCTGCGATCCCGCAGCCAATGGCAGCATGACAATGAGAGCGGCCAGACACTGGGCGGACAGCACGCTGAAACGTCGGATTGGGAGCATCGTCACCGCCTCGGGTAAACTCGTGTGAAAAGCTGGATGCTCTGGTGCCTTAATCCGTTGCGGGCCTTAAGACACGCTCAACTCTGCCACAATTTTCGGCGGAAATCGATTCGAAATCAAAGCATTGGGACAGTGCGCGGCGGAGAACGCCGCCGTTTCTAATTGGAAAACTGTTCGGCAAGGATACGGTCCGACCAGGAGTAATCCGGATCCGACAGAATATGCGCCGTCTTGTTTTCCGATTCGGCGATCCGCACCTTCACCACCGATTTGACCTCGATATGATCAGCGACCGCGTTGACCGGACGTTTTTCGGGTTCGAGAATGTCGATATCAACGGTCACCTTGTTGGGTAGCAATGCGCCGCGCCAGCGCCGTGGCCGGAAGGGGCTGACCGGTGTCAGGGCGAGAAGCGGCGCTTCCAGCGGCAGAATCGGGCCATGGGCGGACAGATTGTAGGCCGTCGAGCCGGCGGGTGTGGAGAGCAGGACGCCGTCGCAGACCAGTTCCTCCAGCCGCACCCGGTCATCGACCACGACCCGGAGCTTGGCGGCCTGATAGGACTGGCGAAATAGATAGACCTCGTTGATCGCCAGCGCCTTAAACGTGTTGCCGTCGGCGTCTGTGGTCTTCATCTCAAGCGGCCGGAACGTGTTCTCGACGGCCTCAGCCAGGCGCTCATGCAGGTTTTCGGTGCTGTAGCGGTTCATCAGGAAGCCGATCGAGCCACGGTTCATGCCGTAGATCAGCTTGCCGGAATTCATCGTCTTGTGCAGTGTCTGCAGCATGAAGCCGTCGCCGCCAAGGGCCACGATCACATCCGCTTCGGCCGGATCTTCCTGGCCGTACAGAGCGATAAGTTCTGCCTCCGCCGCCTGTGCCTCGTCGGTGGCGGAAGCGGCGAACGCGATGGTTTTGAACGTGCGAGCCATGAAATGCCTGTCTGTTTTACGCTGTGGACCGCTCCAAACGGAAGGGCCAGAAATATGGTCCATCTGAATGTTCGACAGAACGCGTCGCTAAACAGAATACAGATATTATCATGCACAAAAGAACATCACGGGGAAGAGGAGATTGAATGTCACTCCCGCCAATGATCAGCGACCCACGGCGTTGGAAGGATGTATTGGCGCAGGTATTTGAGCGGTGCCTTGCCTTTCCTGCGGTCCGCGTCAAACACGCCCAAAAAATGATCGAGAGGTGTTGCGGCACGCCCTCGCTCACCAAACCGCCCGTCAATGGCATGCTGCGGGAAAAAGTTGCGCGGGAACAGAACGACACGGGCATCCGAGGGGAGGCGCGGAGCCAGGAAATAGTTCAGGGGAATTGGCCAGCGGCAATCCTGCCTGAAATGCAGAACCCAGCGACGCCGAAAAAACTTGACGCCGCCCGGAGCGTTACGGGTGACGAAACGCTGTTCAAATTCATATTTGTCGGCGACACCCTGCGGGTCGGCACGGAACTTTTCCTGCAGCGGAACAAGCTTGCCGACCGGAAACCGGAACAACGACGTCTGGCCGAGCCGTTCGAAAGGCGTCGTCTGGTTCTGGGCGATCATCACGTCGTCCGGTTCTCCTGCCTCGAAGAAGACGTCCAGGGAGCCGACGATGACGAGATCGAGATCCAGAAACAGCACCGGACCGCGCAGGCTGCCGAGTGTAGGCCCCCACAAGCGCGCCTTGGGCCAGATCCCCTTGGTCTTGACCGGCATCTTTTCGATATCCAGGTGTGGCAAGTCCTCCAGGAGAATTTCCGGCCGCAGACCTTCTCGATTGTCAGTGAAACAGGTGAAGGTGAAAGGCGGCGTAATGTTGCGGGCCACCATCGCGTAGAGCCGGTTGATAAACGGCGCGCCGTATTTCGTACCCCAGTTGATGCAAATTATTTGCTTCACGCCGCCACTCGCAGCCAGGACGTCTGCCGTCATGCTTGTCATTCCTTATTTCGTGCCGGGGCTTGTCGCTCAGGCATTCAGACCAGTTCCAACGGCCTAACGCGCTCGCATATAGGTTTGCTACGGCCTGATTCTAAGTGGTTATTGCATATCCTTCGCGTCGCTACCTTACGCGAAGCGCTGATAAGCTCACCAAGCATTCAATAAATAAGGATTTTTGCGCGTTGGAAATGTTGCGTGCAGCGCAAGGGGAAGAATTTGTTCGGTTTCAGGCCGAAGAGACGCCCGGCTGTACCCCCGGGTGCCGCTCCAACTGCTTCGCAAGGCGCGTATATCGGTGGGGCCCGTTGGCCTTTCCCGTCAGGACCGGGCTTGGTTTCTGGCCGGTTTCAACCAGCAGGAAATCGCGCTTGCGTGTAAACTCCTAGAAAGCGTCGTTAAGTTTTCGCCAGCCGTGAGTTCGCATCTGAAAGATAGAAAATCGTATATAATTCATAATTTCCTCAAGTATTACTTTCGAAAATTCCAATGTATATCCGGTTATCAAAAACAATAGCTATTTTATCTGGGGTATGAAAAGACAGGAAACTTTCTATTCCATAAGTTTCACAGCAGGCAAAGTCTGCATAAAAAATTTGAGAGAAAACATGAGTCAATCTCTGAATTTGATGATGACGCTTCTGCGGCCAAAAAGAAGAAAAAAATATCTTGCGAGAATATTGCAACAAGTTAGCAAAACAAACCCGAGCACGTTCCTGGATGTCTGTAAATCAATAGGTATAAACCAGGTCCGCTACCAATTCATGGGCAAATACCCGATGCTTCTCGATACCAGGGGACAAAGCATCGCGGAGGAGGTGCTGGAGAAGGGCTGCTTCCAGGCATCGCTGTTCGAAACGCTGTCCCGCCTATACGCAAATAGGGACGTGTGCTTCGTCAATATCGGCGCAAACATCGGCACCTCATGCCTGAGCGCTCATG
This sequence comes from Hyphomicrobiales bacterium, assembly GCA_900472175.1. Taxonomy (GTDB): domain Bacteria; phylum Pseudomonadota; class Alphaproteobacteria; order Rhizobiales; family Rhizobiaceae; genus Pararhizobium. Next base: position 877,844 of record UCHD01000001.1, read on the forward strand.
CGATGGGATTCCGCGATTTTATTGCCTTCGAGCCGGTCCTGTCGAACTTTGAGCTGCTGGAGTACAACCTAAACCAGTTGAGGGAGACGAGCCAAATTGAGTTGCGGCGCGAAGCAGTCGGCGATGTTGCGGGAACAGGCAGCATCAATCTCAACCCAACAAGCATAGGCCGCCACTCGTTTGTCCGTGATTTTCACAAGGGGCAGGAAGAGGTTCCGCTGGTCCGGTTGGACGACGTGCTGCCCGCGAAAAGAGGCTTCCTGTTCATGGACACGGAAGGTTATGAACTGAACGTCTTGGAGGGTGCTCGCCAGTACCTGCGTAACCATGCCGACGGCATCTGCGCCGAAATCACACCTGCTCTTATCGGTCAGAACAACGTTGCGGAGATCGATGATATTCTGCAGGAGAACTTCCCACTCCTCTATGATGCCGACGGGAAGCGATACGCCAGCCTGAAGGAGGTCCGGGCACTTCAGGAGGGCCATCAGGTGGATATTATCGGTCTGAAAGCCGCGCGCTAAAACAGGAAAACTCACGCGGCACGGTTGACCGTATCCTCGATGGTGCGGTGCATATGGCGCATTACCGGATCGGTCCCGCTGATCCGGCTTGGCCCTGCGGTGTTCAACACCGGTCTTGAAGTGCATTCGAGAGGAAGCGGTGTCGCCCTCACTTTCGGCAGGATAGTCTCCGGAAAACGTGATTCTTTCGCTGAAACCGGAGAATCATGCGGAGGGGCGAAAGACCAACTCACGTCACATGGAGCGGTTGCGCCCCAGCCAGTTTCCACGATGTCCGTGCCAAGGCGGCTTGGGCATTGCTTCGCTATGGGGATGCAGATTGCCAACAGCCTGCGGTAAATGCAGCAGTTCTCTCATCGGCAGTTTGTCTCGATCAGGGTTCGCCCGATCTACGGCCGAATGTACCGCTCGTGTGGTGCGGACCAGTCGAATGTCTCAGGAGAACGTTGCAAGCCAAGGGAAATCAGTTGCCACATGCCGCACCGTGATACGCGGGTATTTGACCGAGAACATCTCTCAATGATTTTCAGATTGAAGAAAAATGGTGCCCCCACCAGGGCTACCATATCATTTTTTTGATGTTGTTTTCATTGTGTTTTCCGGATTCATTCCCTCACCGAGATTAGGGTGAGGGATTTCTATGTTCCCTATCTGGTCTGCGACGATCCGGCTGCCCTCGATACCGAGGCGGGCCCGATCCACTCCCTTAGTGTAAATTTGGGCTGTCGCAATGTTCGTCCAGCCATACTGCGCGAGCAGATGATGTGTCGCCGCGCCGCCTTCAGCCGCCAGCGTGGCGCTGAGCTTGCGGAGCCCGTGCGCTGATTTGGTCACGCCCGCTTCGGTGCACTTCTCCCTGAACCAATTTCCAAAGCTCTCTTTCGTGAAGGGGCGCCCATGCGCGTTCTCGACGAGGTGAAGCCCGCGGCGTGGCGTGGTGTCCATTACGGCCAGCAGGACGTCTGGCAGCTCGACAGTGACCCGAGCGCCGGTCTTTGCCGTGTCCATCGAGAGAATCCGTCCGCTGATGTGCTGTCGGCCGGCTAGGACGACGTCAGAGCGCCGTAGGCCAGCCAGCAGCATAAGCTCCATAGCCAAGCGCTCCGGCGTTCCCACGGTGTGTCTGGTGCGGAACCCTTTCACGTCATCAACCGTCCAAGCCGGAAAGCCATCGGACTTGTAGGATGGCTTCTCAACGCCGATGGTTGGATCAGTAGCGATCAGCCGCATCTTCTTCGCCCACGAAAACAGCCCCCTCATGGCCTTCAGGAAGTTTCCTGCCTGCGCCGGCGTCTCGTGGCGCTTATCGACACCCTCCTGGATGACGTCTTGAGAGATAGCGGAGAGGGCTGCTCGAGCATTTCCCTTTAAGACCTTTGCCATGATCAGGCGCTGCTGCTTCTGCGTTGAAGCGCTATATCCCTGCCAGCGGGCGCTTTCGGTCGTATAACGGCCCCACAGCCATTCGAGCGTGTTCTCGTAGACTTTCGGGGCTACCACCGGCTCGCCGGTCAGAGCAGCCATGTACGCGGCCTTGAATGCTGGATCGTTCGGGTTCGGGAGCCGGGTTCTTTTCCCTTTGCCGATACGGAAATAAAAGACCCACTTTTCATGGCGGGTCTTTTGCTTGTGAACGTGGAGGGGGAGCTTTCTTGGCATCCCCGAACCATCATAGGACGGGGCGTGAGTAGTCAATTCCAGCTTCCTTCAACGATTTCTGCTCCGGATAGACGGTGAAAACGGCTTCTCCGACGCGGATTTCCACCTTGCAGCCAGTCTGTTTGGCCACTTCGGCGGCCCGGAGCATGTCGGGCTTGCGAATGAGGGAAGGCGTCGTCAAGTTCGGTTCTCCCCACTTTCCCCGTTATCCACAGGGCGTTTGGTAGCGATCGACCGGAGGAAAAAAGCGAGCAGCACTTCCCCATTTTCAGTTATTGTCGTTCCCAAGCTGTCAACGCCGTCCTTGATTTCGAGGAAAAACTGCGCTTTGCATGCGATATCTGTCATTGAATGGCAGGGGTAGGCGGCGATGTCGAGTTCGACCTTTTCAAGCTCTCTCCACTCGATGCAGTTGGTAGCGTTGTCAAAGTCTCGGTCGAATACCGCCTCCCATGAAGCCTTTGCTTGATGGTACCGGGCGACGACTTGTTCAATGGTAGGCGCCTTTATCATTGGGCCGGCTCCCGCAGAAACCGATCGTCTCTCACTTTGATATCCGCCACAACATAGGCGAGCACGATCTCCCGGAATTCATCCCGACCCAAGATGTGCTCTGTGACGTAAACTGGGTTGTCGAATTTGAGCCGCACCTTGCCGCCCATGATGTTTTGGACGCGATAGATGGCTTCTCCGCCGCCGATATCGATCAAATAAAGGCCTTCCCCACAATAGCGGTCTGTGGGGGCCAATAGCACATAGTCCCAGTTGGACCGGAGGGCCGGCTCCATGCCGTCGCCCTTGACGAGGTGGACGCGAAATTTGTCCGACAGAACCTTGTCGGCAGGGATGGCGGGTGCGAAGAAATCGTTCATGATGCCAACTCCGCAATGAACCTGTTCGCGGCCTTGGAAGAGAACTCGTCGCCGAATTCGCCCCGTATGAATGCGGCTTTCGCCCGTACGTCGGCCATGGTCTCGCACTTGAACCCGACGATTTTGTCCTCGATCTCGATCGCCCTGTCCCAAGCAGCGAATCTGGCATCGTCAGCAGCCACATAGCCACTGGACATCATCCACGCGTCGAACGTCGCCTGCCGCTCATCAAACAGTGCCAAGACCCTGGCGCGGTGGTGACCGAGTTCTGCGACGCGTTTCCGGTGATTGGCTTCATATGCGGCCATGGACGCGACCTCCACCGCATCCTTCGGCGGGGTCATGACCATCTCATACATGTTTGCCATCTCGCGCTGACGGCGGTCGAAAAGCTCAGCGATCTGGTGCCGAAACCGGTTCACCACCGGGACTTGGTAGAGCGAAGGCGCGAACTCGCTTTTGTGCACCCATGCTTCAGAGGGCCGCGACGGGTCTTTCCACCGCTCGGACATGCCCGCATCGAGCAGCCTTGCCTCCGCCTTAAGCTTGGCATGGTCTTCGATCAGTTGATCAAGTGTTGTGGCTTCCGCCATAGGCGCGGCCGCGGCAATGCCAACAACAGCGGTTCGTGGCAGGGAGACGGCAGCGAGAAGGCCAAGGGCCTTGCGGCGGGAGATATTAGGCATTGTCATTGTCATTCTCCCTCTCATACTCGACGAACAGACTGGTCTCCGCTTTGCCCAGGCCGATAAAAGCCTGATAGAGCGTGTCAGCGACTGCTGTATCGGTGGGGTCGTAGTTGGGGCTGGACAGGGCAAGCCAAACGGTCAGAACAGCAGCCTTCGCCTTGCTGACCTCATCACGGCTTTCCAGATCGGTTATGCGCATCGGCACAGCTTCGCCGGCCGACTGAATCGGAGTTTTCATTTTCATTCTCCTGATTGAAAGGGGGATCGGGCTATCGCGGCCCGGCGCTACTCGCGTTGAACAAGTCGTAATTTGCCTTGGCCCTGGCGCTCTTCGATGTGGCGCTTTGCCAGTAAATACAGGCCGTTCCGCATTGCGACCCGCGCGCGTCCGGCATCAAACTGACGGCGCCAACTCGCGCCAATCTTGGAGCGGCTGCCGAACTCCGGCGAGCAGCTCATCTCGATCAAACGATTTCCCAGCCAGATAGTGCCGCCTTTGCATGGTGCGAGGTTGAATTCGGTCCAGAGATCGTGCGCAGTGCAGGTGAGGGGCGATTGGAGGCGGTCTTCCATCTCGGCGAGGCGAACGGACAGTTCAGCCTGCTCCTTTTGCATGACGGTCACCTTGTGAATGATTTGTTTCGTCATGCCGTCACCGCGGCGGAACATCTCCAGGATGTCATCGGGCAGCCCCGTCGGCAACTTTCCCTGCATCACATCACGGACGACAGTATTGAACCACGCGTGAAGCTTTGGGCTAAGGTATTTGCCATATGCCATACCCAACTGCCAGTGCGCGAAGGTCTCTCCCTTTGCAGATCCGCCTCTCGACACCTTGACCAGACCGAAGTGTGAATTACTCACCTCGGGATCAAGGCCCAAGCTGTCGGCCAGGAATTCAATGAACCGTTTAGCCTCGACGGAGCGAAGCCATTGAGCCGGCTTTCTGCTTTCCTCGGCGCCTTCTGCCTTCCAAAGGGAGGTGAGCGAAATCGTTTCGCCTTGATCGGCGATCTGGTGCCCTTCGTAGACCAGCGGGGTTTTCTGGTGAGCGTTCATCGCGCGCCCTCCATCGCCTGCAAAAGGCTCAGTGAGTTCTGCGCGATCGACTTGGCATTCAGTGCCACGGCCGAGACTGCGTAACCGTCGGCGCCGCCGATACCATCCCCGACCTTGTCGAGGGCGTGCAGGAGGTCAGAGATTTCTTCGATCTGTTCGCGGAGCTCGGTGAGACGGGGTAGGGGCATCTGCACCCCGTGTGGCAGATCAATACCGAGCACGCCGGAGAGTTTCAGGAGGTTCATGCCCGAAGGTGTGGTTTCGTCGCGCTCCCACTGGCTGACGGCCTGGACCGTGACGCCCATCTGGGCGGCGATCTCGCTCTGACCGAGGCACTTCATTTTACGCGCGGTGCGGAGCGTCGAGCCCAGAGTTTTGGTGATTGTCGGATAGGCGTTCATGTTCGCTCCATCGGTTAAGATGGAGCCATTAATACATCTTGGATTAATCCGGTCAATCCGACTTGTATTAAAAATTTGTGAATGGGCGACCTTTTTACAGGCGGCTGATACGACCTGCCACCTTTCCGACGATCGAAAGCGCGTCCATTTCAAGGATTTGCCTCTCCTCCGGGGTAGCCTCGGCAAACATCGTAACTGTTGTGGGATTCGAAAATAGGTTGATTCGGAGCCTACGAACCTGTGGCTGCGCGACCTTATCAGCAACTAGGTAGAAAGCGTCAGCCACGACATCGTCCTGTGACGTATCGACAATCGCAATATCCCCATGAGATAACACGGGAGCATTCGCATTCCCGATCACGGGAAATAGAATGGTTCTGGTAGGAGACGATCCCAGCTCAAACTGAAGATGATTTTCGGGGATTCCCCATGTTGAAACGACAGGGTGAAAAACTGCGTCATCCAAATCTACGTATCGTTTCCATCCATGAAAACTGTCGTACGGGTCAGTTCGCGTGAAGCTTGGGGAAATTTCTGGAACGAACGCAAGGTCCTTCGCAGCCTTGAGAACAGCCTGCTCTTGCCAGTGCTTTTCGGTCTCCCTGACCTTTTGACGCTGCTCGACCGTCATAGCAGCCCGCGCGTCAAAGTATTCACGTTCTTGCTCCTCTTTCTCCGCTAGGGCGGCGGCCTTCTCAGCGGCGAGTTCGGCCGTATCCATCTCCCCTTCGCCAAGAAGAAGCCAAGACTGAGAGACATGAAACCGCCTCGCATAAATAGCGGCGGCGGCCTCTCCAAAATCCCGCGTGCCGTTTTCATGATGAATGTAAGTCGCGGTTGAAACGCCGAGCGACCTGGCCGCTTCGCTTGCCGACTTGAACTTCGCACCCATGCGAGATTTGCGCAGCCGGTCGGCTTTAGAGGTACTCACCATAAATTAATCCGCCCCGTATTGACTTTGATTGCGTTATACCAGATGAATTAATCCATAGCGTATCAATTTTAAGAAAGGATGAATGGTGACAAACCGCCTCAAGCAGTTGCGGGAACGATTGGAATGGTCACAGGCGCGAATGGCTATTGAGCTTGGTATCAGCCAACCAACCGTCTGGAGGATCGAGAACGCACAACAGCGGCCGTCGAAGTCTGTTGAGAAGCTGATCGATGTCTTAATGATCCGTTACGCTCCAAGCGGGGTGCAATCCGCATGACGCCCCGCCAACTCCCCCACGACCCCGCCGTTGTCGAGGCCGCCCAGTGGCTCGCCGATCAAACCAATCCGCCGCATCCGATTGTGCCGGAGTTGAAAGCCCGGTTCGGACTTAAAGCCGCCCACGCCTGCGAGGCGCTTTCGCTGTCTTCGGACATGCGTTTGCTTCGGAGGGCGATGGCATGAGCAAGCGCATCGAATGGAAAGAAACATTCCGAGAAGGAATGTTTACCTCTCCCGAACTTCTCGAAAAGAAGATCCACCGCGATCTCCTCAGCTACATCGTCCACCGGGCCAATCGGAAAAACCGGCTTTGCTGGGCAAGCCAGACCGAGCTGGCGCGCGTTCAGAGCTGCTCTGTCCGAAACACCAAGGCCCTTCTCGACTATCTTGTCGACATAGGCGCCATCTTCAGAGTTCCGTTCAACGAGCTGCCGAAGCGCGATCAGATGATGATAAGGGCACTCACGCCGGAGAAAGTCACTCGGAATTCTAAAGCCTACTATGTCTGTGAGATGTGGGCCAAAGAGGCGCTAGCCGCCGGTTCAAGCCCGACCGCTCAGGAAAGCGGATCAATCGGCATCTCACCAGTTGATCGAAAGCGCGGCAGCGAAAAGGCGAACGATCGCCGCCGGCGATATCTTCCAGCCTATTTGCAAGGGGGGCCGGTCATCGACCCAAATCCGGACCACGATGACTGGCAATTCATCAACGCGATCGACGTTGAAACCGGAAGTCCCACTACACCATTGAATAGGGTTGAAACCGGAAGTCCCACTACAGATAGGACCAATGATAATAACCCGGCCGAAAATTCAGCGACTAATCTTCCTCGCGCCGTCGCTTCGTTTGACCCCAATCCTTCAAAAGCAAATGCCCATTCGGGATTGATTTCGTCACTACCGGATCAACACGGCGCTTCCGTGCCGCATGGTTACGGTGGCGGCGCAGCCGTCACGCCGGGTTCCAAGGCCGCAGGCTTTGGTCTCCCCGAAGGGGCCCGCCTGGAAGGCACAGAACTCGGAGTCGCGGGCGCGCGCGCGAACGAACGGAGGGCGCTATGACCGATTGCCAGATTATCCCATTTCCGCTGGCGGCACGGGTCGGCAAGATCCGGAGATGCACGGAAGTGCTGCAGTCTTCGGCCAATCAGCCGACGCGAGATGCGTATTGGCACCGGACCGTGACGCACTTCCGGGAAAAGCTCGAGGCGTTAGGGCTGCCGGAGGAAACGGTTCGCCGGGAGATCCTCGGTTTCCGCGATGCGGTCCAGCAGGAATACCAGCGTCGCGATTACGTTGTCCCACAAACTGGCCAAGCCCCGGATGGTGCAGCATGACCCAACTCATCGACATCAAGTCCGGCCAATGGGTGCTGGCCTTTGACCAGCCCTACGGTCCTTTTGACCGCAGCCTGTCGGAACACCTCGAAATGTTCGCGTTTGCCGGTGGCGGATGGGATGCTGATCTCACTCGGGAAATGTTCCTGGTGCATGAGGTCGTCCACATCTGGCCGAGGACGTATCTGGCGCGCCGTCTCGTTTCAGGTGGAGTGTGGAAAGAGGATCGTCACCCAAGGGCAAACGTCGTCGCCACGGTCGCCTCTGAAGGGGCGGCTAAGAACCTTGCACGTGATCTGATCGCGATCGGCGTTGAAACCGATAAGCTGATCGAGGCCGAAATGTATCGGCGCATCGAGAAGTTCGCCGCCAAGGCGCGGACAAAGGCGCTCGTCAGGATACACAGATCGCTGCCATATATCTTCGGGAGGCCGGCATGATGGCCAAGAGTTTCAACGAACTGAAAATCGCAGCTCTCAGGACCCAGCTGTCCGGCGAAGCCAAGGCGCATCGCGCAACCATTGAAAAGCTGAAGGCAGAGAAGTTGCGTGCCGACAGTGCCGAGCGGCGTGAACGCGATTTGGCGGGGCAGTATCGAACGGTAAAGGACCGTGCCGATCTCCTCGCATCCGTTTTGAAGTCGAAAGGAATAGAGGCGTGAAGATCAATCTTGATGCTTTGAGGCTGACGATGTTGGCGCTTTTAGTCGGGCTCGCGGCGGCGGTTGCATTTCTGTTGATGGCTGCGATCCTGCCGCTGTGGGCCGGAATAGCCGTTATCGCCGCATTGGGCGGTTACGGCATTTACCGTACGGTCCTATCGGACATGGAGGAAAGTGAATGATCATCCTCCATATCCTGAAACTGAAACTGCGGTTCTGGCGCCGGAAGCGGGAGGTCCGGTCATGACGCAGATCCTCAACGTCACCCGGAAGGATGACTTCCACTTCGAAATCACCGACCAGCACGGCAAGACCGTTGAAGGCCCGTTCGATACCAATGCCGCCGCGTGGAAGGCGCTCGATCGACTGGATAACGTCGACAGCAACCGGCCGCCCGAGAGCGTCAAGCCAAACAAAAAGGTGCTGTGGGGCAGACCCGAGAAGAAGTCGAAGAAGGCCAAGCGCAAGGAGCGCCAGCAACGCAAGCTGACGCCGGAGCAAGAGGAGCACCGCCTGAAGGTGAACGCTGGCAAGGCGCCAGGCTGGGTTCGCAGTGTTGCCGCGACGAAATTTGATCCGGCCGGTGAGCGGGCGTACCGCGATCACAAGCTCGGCACGTTCGGCCCGGCATCGGAATGCAAGCGTATCGATCCGGCCGTCTACCTGGCTGAGAAAGCGGCGCGGGGTGAGCTTTGACGGTTCGGAAAGTAGATTCTCTAGAACTGGCTGAAACGCCGTCTTCGCCGCCAACGACATTGCTTTGCAACGGACGAAAGATCAGGTTGAGCGCAGGAGTGGGGATGACGATTGCGGGCGGTGAAATAACGTCGAAATATTTAAGCTTTCCAAGGTCCTTAATTCACAACTGCGCTACTCGGAAGAAATGCATTAAACGGCACATTCAGAGTAAGCGTTCGAATTTTGTTACGGCTATCGCTGTAGAAATAATCAATCTCTACGATGGATTCCCAGTCTTTTGCCATTTTGACAAGGTCTTTATTTCTTCCTCCGATGAAAACAAAGAAGAAGTCGCGGTACATCGGCGCGCCTTGTCTGTCGAGCCAACCCATAACACCTGCGCGGTCCCTTATCTTTCCGTCGGGCCCGACATCGCGAAGTTTGGCTGGGGCGGTCATGGGAGCCTTAACAGCCGCGCTAAACATCTTATCGATATGGACCCTTCCAGCCGGAGTAATAATGCGCACTGCGCAAATATACAAACTTCGCCTATTCCAGTTCACGACACGAATTATTCCGCTCCGGGCCATCCTGCCAGATGTGGAAAATTTTTTACTTTTGTGAACTTCTATCGTCGGAAGACCGTCTCCAAGGACAAACGCTGTCTGCAAACGTTGCTGGTTAAGTTGGTGATAGACAAAATAGGCGCCAATAGCGGCCGCGCCAAAGCCGACCCATCCCGCTGTGGCGGACAGCCAACCCTGTATGGTGCAATCTTCAGAGCCGCACAAGTATGGCTGCCAAGTGTCGGGGAAATGTGGCCAGAACCGCATCAAAAGTATCACTGCTGCCAACGTCAAAAACGTCAGAACAGGCACATAGAATTGACTGTTATCTTTCATAGAATCGCCCCCGTCCGCCAGAACCTACCGAGCCGCCAACCTGTCTGCAACGGGAGGGCAGCATGATGGGCTTACCCACTCACCGTATAGACATCTACAAGGTTGCCCGGGAATGCAACGTGCGCCTCATGGACGCTCATCTGCACAGTTCGGCCAGCCGCCGGCCGTTTGAGTGCTACTGCAAGCCGACGGTGCGCGAGATCGGCGCCAGACACGGGGAGGGGCATTTACGCCTTGTCCTGCAGCTCATGACCGGGACGCGCCAGAATGCCCGGGAGCTATACGCCGATATGCTCAAGGCGGTCTCCCGGCTGCTGGCCCAAAATCCCGACCTGATCAACCGGCGCACTCTCGTCGCCGACTTCGATTCCATCAACCTCGGCAGCCTTCGCCGGAAAGCCAAGGCGATGCGGTGCGGCATCCCGGCAAGCGATGTGCTGCTCGTTTTGATTTCAGTGAAATTCTATCAGCCCGTCCAGGGCGACATGCTTGAGATGATCGGAGACGCCGCATGAAGTTTGAAGATTGGAATGCAAAGACCGTCGAGGGGCGGATATTGGAAATGGCTGAGGCTTTGCGGCTTTCACCGGCAGCACGCGGCCCTCAATCGTTTGGCAACGCCATGCCCGAGGCCGTCAGAGAGCCCGGAGAGGGATATGGGTATGGAGCGGCCTACTACCGCAAAACCGTCTCAGCGGGCGCCTTGGGGCGAATGGAGCAGGTCTGGGCGTGGATCAATGCCTTGCCGGATCAGTCGGACCGGAAGCTGATCTATGCCTGGTCATGGGTGAAAGTCCGAAAAGGCATGAAGATTTCGGCTTTTGCAGCTGAAAATGACCTGAATGAACGAACTTTGCGCCGCGCTGTAACCGCTGTCTGTCAACGGATTGCGAACAATCTAAACCGGAACCATGCTATTCGGCTTGACAGTGCGGATTTACAGCTGTCCGAAAATCAGCCAGATATCACATCACAAACGGTAACGTCCGAAAGTTGCGTCACACACTGGCGCAGCACGGGCGCCAAGCCGCAAATCGACCCTGCCCACGCTCTGCGCCGGGTAATCGATCACCGGGAAATCCGGGTGCGGTGAAATTCATTACATATGGGGTTTGCTCTGACAGGCGACTTGTAGCAAGATGAGCCCGCTTGGGGATGAACCGGGTTCCAGCCAATCCATCCCCGCGCGCGGTTGCAGTCATTTGACTGCCGTACCAAGGCCGAGGAGCGACGTTTAAGTGTTCGTGAGACACTGTCGTTGCCTCGGCCTTTTTCAATAATGCGCAGCGCGTAGAGCCAAGATCAATCGCGATTTTTAACACTTTGAAGGCGCTGGACATTGACTGGCAATGCTTCTCCTGCATGAACAGTACCCCGGCAGAAGGGAATCGCTTTGCATTCAATGACTTTGAATTTTGGCGCGGAACTTAGTGCGGAAAAAACAAAAAAAATAAAATATTACTTGACCGCAATTTAGACTGAAAAGTCACAGGATTAGTCCCCAATATGGGGCAAGCAATTGTTAGTGCTCACGCATTCTTCGTCCCGATTCGAACAATTTGGTGTCAAGCGAGAAATCGGCTCACTCAGAATGTATCGGTTTGAAGCTGGTCTATTAACGCCGCAAGGACGCCAACAAACGGCGGCAGCAGGCGGCATAGAAATCGGAGCCACTGCCAAGAGTAGTGTTGCACGATGCTTCCAACCGGGGGAGCAATGGCCAAAGGATGCGGCGGCCACCGGTGCTTTTACTTCATCCCGCTATCCACAGGGTAGAGCTTAGTCCAAAAGGCATAGCTCGGGGTACTAGTTCGACAACCGTGCATTGTCCGTTCGTAAACCGTTCGTGCTTGGTTTAGAACTCGCGAATTTTCGTTCTGTCAAGAGAACGGCCCGCATTTCAGCCCCGTCGCCTTCACTGGTGGCGGGGTTTCTCGTTTCAGGAGATGGCATTGACGATCTTCGAACGTATCATCCCGTTCCCGCAGCGCCTTCAATGGCTGATGCTTAAGTCAGCGATCGATCAGGAGATCAGCGCTCAAACAATCGCCTTGCGGCTTGATTGGAGCGTGCAGAAGGTCCGCCAGACCGTTTGGGGCAACGCTGGAAAGTTCCGCATCGACCGGATCGCCGAATGGTTCTTCGCTTGCGGCGGGCAGATGCCACGCTTCTCCATCATCGATGCTGTGACCGGTGATCCCATCGGACGGGCGCTCTAGTTTTAGGACAAGGATCAGTCATGAGCTACACCGTTCCATTTGGAGAGGCCGAACGCCAGCGCCAGACAGTGAACCTGATCAACGCGGCGGTTCGCCACTGCCGGATCGGGAAGGTGAAGCCCAAGGCCGCTTATCCGCGGCATCCCTTCGATCTTTTGCCGCCGTACAAGTCCGGCTCATACGTCTGGCGTCCCAACACTGCGGACCCAGCGCCTAGCGCGTGGTGGCAGAACCCTGTCGTTTCGACCTGCGCCATCGGCCACACCTACTGACTTCCACCAGCCCGAAAGGAAACAGCATGCGCTACTATCGCCTGTTCGATATCTGCCTCGCCGTCGTCGCGGTACTCGCCTCGTTCACGCTCGCCATCATCCGCTATGGCGCCGGCCACACCTGGCATTCGCTGCGCACCCTCGGCATCACCGCATATCGCAAGATCGCCGATCTCCGGCCGGTCTACCGCGAGAGCTACGACACCCACGGGCTATCCCTCGAACCGGAACGAATGCGGTAGCGCTCCCGCAGCCCTGAAATGGAGAGCCGGGCTTAACCGCCCGGTTCGCCGATGTCTTACACGTCAATTCCATCCGGTGCCGTTGAGGCCTTCATGAGCAGGTAGGGCTCGAAAGGGTAAGTACTGGGCTGGGCTTGCTTCCTGTCAGCGAACCAAATGCACGTGACATAGGTGTCGTCTATCTCAGTCACCGTCATGTTCGGTCCACCCGACTTCAGTGTGACAACATCACCGGTTTGGAAACTCATCATTACACTCCCAAGGTTAGCTCATGCCCGTCATAAAGAACGCTAGGCACGAGGCATTCGCCCAGGCATTGGCCAAGGGCATGACCGCAATCAAGCGGGTAACGTGCGGCGATACAAGGTGTGCGTGCAGTTTGTGCAGGAGTTTTTCCGATGGATGAGACCCGAAACAACGGGGGAAAAACGGGAAAGCCGTCTCCACCTGTTGAACACCAATTCAAGCCAGGCAATCCGGGCCGTCAGAAGGGTTCGCGAAACAAGCTTGGAGAACTTTTCCTCGAGGCGATGCACGCCGATTTCGAGGCTCACGGCCCAGCGGTGATCGAGAAGGTCCGGAACGACAAGCCGGACCAGTATCTCAAGATTGTTGCGTCCATCCTGCCCAAGGATTTTAACGTCAGCTTCAGAAAAACGGATGAACTATCGGATGACGAACTTATTGAGCGCATCCGCCTCCTCGACGCCTCCATCAAGCCTTTCCTCGCTGCTCGAGGAGAGAATGGAGCTGACGAAAGAGATCCAGCGCAGACAGAGCACTAACCGGCTTCGGTTCTACAGCCCCTACACGAAGCAGCGCGAGTTCCATGCGGCCGGAGCAGTGAAGTCAGAGAGACTTTTCATGGCGGGCAATCAGCTCGGCAAAACTGTCGCTGGCGGCGCAGAATGGGCGATGCATCTAACCGGCCGATATCCAGACTGGTGGACAGGCGCGACATTCGACAAGCCACCGCTGCTCTGGGCCGGGTCGGTGACGGGCGAGAGCACGCGGGATAACCCGCAACGCATTCTCATCGGCCCGCCTGCGAAGGAAACGGAATGGGGTACTGGCTTCATTCCTGCCGACTGCATCGTCGATCGGGCAAGAGCGATGGGTGTTCCCGACCTGCTCGACAACGTCGTCGTCCGGTGGGGCGGCGGGGGAGATGTCCAGGCAGGTGACAGCATCATTGCCTTCAAGGCCTACGAGAAGGGCCGCGAGAAGTGGCAGGGGCCAACGGTGGACGGTGTCTGGTATGACGAAGAGCCCCCCGAGGATATCTACAGCGAAGGCCTGACGCGAACCAACAATGGCCAGCGCGGGCAGTTCGCGCAAATGACGTTCACACCGCTGCTTGGCATGTCAACCGTCGTAGCGAGGTTCATCATGCCGGCTGCTGACGAAATCGGGACAGAAGCACGGCACGTCACATCGATGACGATCGACGACGCTGAGCATTACACACCCGAGCAGCGAGCGAAAATTGTCGCCAGCTACCCGGCGCATGAGCGTGAGGCGCGGGCGAAGGGCATTCCAACGCTCGGCTCCGGGATCGTCTTTCCAGTGCTGGAAGAAGACATCATCGTGGAGCCGTTCGATATTCCGAAGCACTGGCCGCAGATCGGTGCTCTGGACTTCGGCTGGGACCACCCGACCGCGGCCGTCAATCTGGCATGGGACCGTGACGCCGACGTCATTTACGTGACGAAGGACTATCGCAAGCGGCAAGCGACACCAGTGTTCCATTCGGCCGCACTGAAGCCCTGGGGCAACTGGCTACCGTGGGCATGGCCTCACGATGGCAACAACGACACGGCAGCGGGCGAGAACCTCGCAAGCCAGTACAAGGCTCAGGGCCTGAAGATGCTGCCGGAGCGGGCGACGTTCGGCGACGGCGGCAATAGTGTCGAGGCTGGCGTCACTGACATGCTGGATCGCATGCTGACCGGACGCTGGAAAGTGTTCCGAACCTGCGGCCTCTGGCTTGAGGAGCGCCGTCTCTATCACCGCAAGGACGGCAAGATTGTGAAACTCCATGACGACGTCATCTCGGCCTCTCGATACGGGCTGATGATGAAGCGCAAGGCCGTGGTGAATAAGCCCGCAAGTTCGTGGGACTTCAAAGGAACGAAGGTAGTCTGATGGCAATGTCCGATGAGGAGATGTCCAAGCTGGTCAATGGCTTGGTCAAGGATTGCGAGAGCTATCGGGGCCAGTTGTCCAAGGACCGCCAGACGGCGACCGAATACTACGATGGTGTCATGAAGGATGTGGAAGCGCCTGTAGGCCGCTCACAGGTCATTTCGCGCGATGTGCGGACCACGATCAAGAAGGTACTGCCATCGATCATTAGGACCATCCTGGGAAGCGACAAAATTGTCGAGTATCAGCCGGTAGGGCCGGGTGATGAGCCAGGCGCGGAACAATCGACCGACTACATCAACAACATCGTGTTCCCCGAGAGCAATGGCTACAAGGCGGTCAAGGATGCCGTCAATGACGCCCTGAAGCTGCGCAACGGCGTTATTCGCTGGTGGTACGACAAGAAGATTGTGGTCTCGGTATCGAAGCATACAGGCTTGAGTGAGGACGCGGTTGTCCAGCTGGTTTCAGGTGACGACATCACCGTTCTGGAGCAAACCCAGACAATCGAGATGATCGATACGCCGGAGGGCCCACAGCCGCAGACGATGTATGATGTGAAGATCCGACGCCGGAAGGAACTGGGGCGCACACGCCTTGGGGCGGTGCCGCCGGAAGAGTTCCTGATCCATCCGGATGCAATCGACATTGACGAGAGCCCGATTACAGGGATCAACAAGCGGCTGCGCCGGAGCGATTTGGTCGCGCTCGGCTATGACCGGGCCATGATTGACGACATCCCGGCCGCGACCGAGAGCAATGGCGACAAGGATGCTGAGGAGAGCACCCGACGCCGGTACGTTGAAGCGGAATCAGAAACCAGTGCCAAGGCAATGCAGGAGGTCGAATACTACGAGCTGTACGTTCGTATCGACGCCGACGATGACGGCATCGCTGAACTGCGCCGACAGGTCTATGCGGGCGGTATCAAGGCCAAGTACCTGCTCGAAGACGAGGAGTGCGACGAGGTACCGTTTGCGGACATCGTGTCCGAAGATCGACCACATGAGCGCGAGGGCACATCGATCACGGATGACACGAAAGACCTGCAGAAGATCAAGACGGTCCTGCTACGCCAGACGCTCGATAACCTCTACTGGCAAAACATGCAGCAGCCGATTGTTCAGGAAGGGACGATCGAGAACCCGGAATCAGTGTTGAACCCGAAGTTCGGTCAGCCGATCCGTGTTTCTAACGGGACAAGCGTTGCTGATGCCGTTGGTTTCTCGACGGTTCCCTTTGTCGCTCAGCAGTCGTTCGGCATGCTGACCTATCTCGACAACGAGATCACGGACCGCACCGGGATTTCGGATGCATCAAGCGGCATGGCGGCGGATGCGTTGCAGAACATCACCGCCAAGGCCTCAGCCATGATCGAACAGGCGGGGATAGGCCAGACCGAACTGATGGTCAGCACAATTGCCAACGGCTTGAAGAAGGTCTTCAAAGGCTTGCTGCGCCTGACAATCAAGCACCAGGATAAGCCGCGTGTGGTTCGCCTGAGAGACGAGTGGGTTGAGGTAGACCCGCGCTACTGGAACGCTGAAATGGATGCCACGGTGAACACTGGCCTCGGCGCCGGTACCCGCGAGCGCGACATGATCGTCACCCAGGTGGTCATTGCCCTGCAGAAGGAACTGCTCTCAGCCTTCGGCCCGATCGATAATCCGTATGTGACGCCAGACAATCTCTACAACGCGATTTCGAAGCACGTCGAAGCATCCGGACTGAAGTCCACGGATATGTATTTCTCGAAGCCCAACATCGACGAGATCAAGGCGAAGATAGCCGAAAAGGCTCAGCAGCCCGACCCGGAAGCGGAAAAGGCCAAGGCCGATATCGCGCTCCAACAGCAGAAGATCGCGGCCGATGCCGCGAATGATCAGCGCAAGATGGAAATTGACCGCGAGCTCGAGCTCGAAAAGATCAATTCCAACACGGAACTGAAGCGCTACCAGATCGACCAAGAGATTGCGCTTCAGGTTCGTCAGAACACGGCGGAGATGATGCTTGGCGGTCCCCGCATGCCAGCCGTACATATCGGAGGCCAGCCAGGATGACGCCAGCAGAGAAAGCTGCAGCTGCCCGTGCACTGCTCGACATGCCTCTATTCCACCTCCTGATGGACGACATGGAGGCATCAGCAATCAACCGGTGCGTAGGAGCATCGGCAACAGATCATGAGACGCGCGCCGCCTATGCGGCCGAGACGCGCGCCATCCGAACTTTCCGGAGCAAGCTCAACCTCTTGATCGAGGAAGCCAAGGCTACCGGGAATAGTGCGCCGGCATAACGCCCGCGCCGAACGTCTAGAAGGACAAGCCATGACAGACGAGAGTGCCAACCTGCCAGGCGGCGGGAGCAAAACCGTTGAACCCTCGACCGATATCGACAACCCCGAAAACCTGAACTTTTGGGAGCCTGGCGACGAAGAGCGCGAACAGCCCAACCCGCAGGGCAGGGAACAAGGAATCGAGCCCGAGACGGATGAGATTGCCGGAGGCGATCAAGAGACCGGTGCGAACGCTGACGAAGAGCTCGATCTGGAAGCCACGGGCGAAGAGCCCGAAGCAGGCGACCCGAACGATGACCTCGTCGTTACCATCAAGGGTGGCGAGCAGGTTCCCGTGAAGGAACTGAAGCTCGGCTACATGCGTGAGCGAGACTACCGCACCAAGACACAGGAAGTGGCCAATCGCGGCCGCACTCTTGAGACTATGTCAACCAGCGTGTCGAATACGGCACGCGCTATCGCAGATTTTCTGGCTAATCAGTTGCCCGACGAACCGCAGACCATCCTGGCGGTCAAAGACCCTGCAGAATACACCCGGCAGAAGGCCATCTATGATTCCGCGATGACGCAAGTCTCGCAGATCATAGCGCTTGGCCAACAGCCGCAGCAGGTCGGTCAACTGCTGACGAACGAGCAGAAGCAGGAACGCCTCAATAGCGAGAACGCAGAGCTGCTCAAGACTTTTCCGAAGCTTGCAGATCCCAAGGCCCGTCAGACCTTCTTCAACAATGCGTTCGAGACGGCTGCCGAGTTTGGGTACTCGCAAAAGGAAACCGCCCAGGCAACAGACCATCGACTGTTCAAGATGGTCCATTATGCCCGTCTCGGCTTGAAGGCTGAGAAGGACAGGCGCCAGGCGCTGGAGAAGGTCAACAACGCACCGAATGCCGTGCCACGTGCGAAAGCCACGGGACCGGCAGCGGCGCAAGCCCGCCAGAATCAGACTGCGATGAAGCGGTTGGATCAAACCGGGTCGATCAAGGACGCAATGTCGATCGACTTCGAATAGGGCCATCATCGAAGGATTATCAACATGGCTGTTGTAACCAACACCTTCCTGACGACGAATGCCGTCGGGAACCGCGAAGAGCTTTCCGACGTCGTGTCGCGCATTACGCCGGAAGACACCCCGATCTACTCCATGATCGAAAAGGGCAAGTGCGTCTCTGTTCACCCTGAATGGGATGTGGACGAGCTCGCACCACCTGCCGAAAACGTCGTGCCTGAAGGTGCCGAATACAATTTCGATGCCATCACGCCGCCCGGCCGGTACGGCGACTATACCCAGATCATGCGCAAGAGCTGGGCAATCTCCGGCACTCAGGAAGTCGTTTCCGAAGCCGGCAATGTGCAGAAGCGCAAGTACCAGAAACTGAAGAAGGGCGTCGAGCTCCGCAAGGATGTCGAGTTCGCCATTGTGTCGCCGCAGGCCTCACAGGGCGGCGCCATCCGCAAGCTGGGCGGTCTGCCCACCTGGATCACCACGAACGCCTCGCGCGGCGCTGGTGGCGTGAACGGCGGCTTCAATGCCGGTACCGGCCTGACGGTCGCTCCGACCAACGGTACGCAGCGCGCGTTCACCAAAGCACTGCTCGACACCGCTATGTCGAACGGCTTCACGGCCGGTGCCAACTTCCAGCATCTGGTTGGCGCTCCCTACATCAAGTCGGTGTTCGTCACCTTCATGTCGGACGCCAATGTCGCGCCGTTCCGTTACGCGGTTTCCAAGGGCGGCGAGCGCAACACCATCGTGGCGACGGCCGATTACTACGAGGGCCCGTTCGGCACGATCATGATCCAGCCCGACCGTGTTATGGCAACGGCGGCTCTGGCTCGAAACGCATTCCTCATCGACACCGAATTCCTTGAATTCCTCTGGCTCCGCAAGATCCAGGAAGACAAGGAAGTCGCCAAGACGGGCGATGCGGACAAGGGCGTTCTGATCGGCGAAGGCACGCTGAAGCCAAAGAACGAAAAAGGCCTGGGGGTTATCGCTGACCTCTTCGGCATGTCGGCATCGAGCTAAGGAGAACCCAGATGTCTTTCTATCCCGTAGCCATCACGGCGGCCGCTCTGATGCTCAATCAGAATACGCACGCCGATGTATCTGTCGTGGTCAATCGCGCTGCAGGGTCCGTTCTGACCCTGCCAGCGGCCTATGGATCGGGTTGCAAATACTCGATCCTTGTCGGCACCACGATCACCTCGAACAACCTTATCATTCAGGTCGCCAACGGCTCTGATGTGATGACGGGCAATGCCATCAATGCCCAGGATGCCGGTGACACGGCGCTAGCGTTCGAGACCGCGGCTGACACTGACACAATCACCATGAACGGCACCACGAAGGGCGGCGTAAAGGGTGATCGTGTCGAACTTGAAGACGTCGGCCCGAACCTCTGGGCCGTCAACATCTTCGGTTCTGCCACAGGTACGGAAGTAACGCCGTTCTCCGCTGCTGTGTCGTAACAGCGGTTTCACGGCTGAGCATCACGGGGCGGTTCTTCGGAGCCGCCTTTTCTTATTCCCAATAGGAGAGACGAAATGTCTGATCTCAAGAAGGATGCTGAAGACCTCGGCATCAAGGTACCGGGCAACTGGGGCGACAAGCGCATCCAGGAAGAAATCGACAAGGTGCTGAATGCCTCCACGACCGGCGCCAACGCTGGCAACGGCGAGACGCTGAATACCGCCTTCGCTCCGAAGCCGGACCCGGCCGCTCCTGTGCCGTCGATCGGCATGAACAAGAAGGAATCAACTGTTCCGGTAAAGCTTCTCTACGATGCTTGGCTTGAAGCCGATGTTCGTACGCCAGCCGGCAAAATCGTTGATCTGCCCGTTTCGAAGGCCAAGGAGCTGTTCGCTGCTGGCAAGGCCGAACGCGCCGACCGTCTGCCGGGAGAATAAGCCATGACAATCCGTGACGGTGCGTGGGAGCTGTTCGACTATGATTTCCAAACCGGTCGCTCAGTCTGGAGATACTTCGACGGCGAAAAGACCACGTTCCGCACGGACTATCCGGTCGATGACCTGATCAAGCAGAACGCCTTCACTCGGAACGAGACATCCGGCAACCAGATGGGCGACTGGGTGAAAATCGCCTCGGTGCCGCTCAACGTTGCCTATGACGCGGGCCTCGTCCAGGCGCAGACCGAAGGCGATCAGCAGTTCGTCAAGAAATGGCTGAACGACGGCGACAACCGGGCCTGGCGCTCGTTCGATGCGACTGTCTGATGATCGAGCACCAGAGAGTTCAGGGCCAGATACGTGCCCTTGAAGAGCGCAAACCTCCAGCAGACGTGGATCCGGAAGAGCATCGCCGGATCAACGATGAGATTTCACGCATCATCGACAAATCGCGCCAGTATCAGGCAGCGGCGTCGGGAATGAAGGTCGTCTGATGTCAGGGATTTCCGACTACAGTGCCTTGCTGATGGATGCCGGTGACTATTCCGGCAACAATGGCATTGCGCACCTCATGCCGCGCTTCGTCGGCCTTGCTGAGACGAAACTGAACCGGGTCTTGCGTGTCGGCGCGATGGAGAAATCTGCAGTCGTCACGCTTGTGACGGGTGACGGTGACCTACCGGACGACTTCATTGAGATGAGGCAGACGCTTTCGGCCGACGGTCGCAATCTGCGCTCGTGGTCGCTGCAGGAGCTGAGCAGCCGCTTCGGGAGCTTTGGTGGCAATCCGATCGGCTATGCGGTCGTGGGAAATCAATTGAGGGTTCGGCCCACCACCGATGGCGACATCGGCATCACGTACTATGCCAAGCTGCCCGGGCTCACGCCGGCGACCCCGACAAACTGGCTGCTGACCTCTGCGCCGGATGTCTACCTATACGCCGTTGTCGAAGAAATCGCGATCTGGGAACGGGACGCGGAGAAGGCCGGTTCAGCGAAGGCGCTCAAGGATCAGGCGATATTCGGCCTCCGGATCAATGATGAGCGCGCCCGCTGGGGCAATGGACAGGTTGTTATAGGGGAGCCGACACCATGACCATCCTGACCGCAATCAACGAGGTTGGTGATGTTGTCGGGCTTGACGCCTTCACCAGCGTCTACGGTACCGACGATCCCAACGCCAAGACAATGATGGCTCTGGCGACCGAAGCGGGAGCCGAAATAGCGCGCCGTGTGGATTGGCAGCTTATGCTGAAGCAGGTGACGCCCTCCGTTGCGTCCTTCGTGCTTCCCGCTGACTATAACCGCATGACACCTGGTGGCGCTCTACGGTCGCCTGCTGGCGAGTTCGCACGGCCGGTGTTGAGCAGCGGGCAGTGGGCCGTCATCAGCGCGTCCCCGTCGGTCCAGCCATACTTCTTCATCAAGGGAAACGTGATCGGCATTTCGCCCGTCTCTTTCGCTGCCACAGCCATCATGGATTACGTTTCAAAGAACTGGATCAAGACGAACGCCAGTGTCGAGCGAGATACATTCTCTGCCGACGACGATACGGTGCTGTTTCCTGAACGGCTCTTGGTCAAGAATCTCCTGTGGCGCTGGCGCCGACAAAAAGGTTTCGAGTTCGAAGACTACCTGTCCGAGTTCGAGGCTGACCTCATCGCTGAAATCAGAGCAGATAGGGGCGACCAATGATGAACGTGCGCCCTGGCCGTGTTCCTTCGTCGCGTAGAGGCGGGAAGGGTGGTCCTCCGCAATCCTCGCAGCCGCTCACCTACCCAGCGCCAAAGGGCGGTCTGGTCACGACCAGAGACATGGCGGCTGATACGCCCGGCTCGGCTTCGATCCTGCTTAACATGCTGCCGACGCTGACCGGCTGCCGCGTTCGGGGCGGATCGGTCAAGAAGGGCTTGGCTGCCGGCGGCGGAACGTTGCGGGCGGCGTTCAAGTACAAGTACGGCGGCATTGAGCGGATGTTTATGGCAAGCGACACCGCGATTTTCGACATGAGTTCGCCAGCCGCACCGCCAGCAACCACCGCTGCAGCAATTTCGGGCATGACGAGCTCGGATTGGTCTACATTTCAACACGCCACGGTCGCCGGTGCCTTTCTTATCTGTGTCAACGGGGCCAATCCGCGACAGATGTTCAACGGCACGTCCTGGGTCACTACTCCGGCGATGACGTTTGCCGACGGATCGACTGAATCCCAGATGAACTATGGCTGGCTCTTCAAAAACCGGGAATGGTATCTGAAGAACGGCACGCTCGACGCCTATTACCTCCCGACCAACCAAATCGGCGGAGCCGCTGTCGTCTTCCCACTCGGGGGCGTCCTCAAGAAGGGCGGATCATTGCTGACTGCCTTCTCTTGGTCGATCGAGAGCGGCGATGGACTGAGCGACATGTGCGTGTTCATTTCCACTGAAGGCGAGGTCGCAGTCTACATGGGTTCGGACCCAGCAACTGATTTCGCGCTCAAGGGCGTCTACCAGATCGGCAAGCCAGTCGGCAAAAATGCATGGATTAGGGCAGGGGCCGATATCCTAGTGGCGAACACTGACGGTCTCACACCGATGTCTCAGGTGTTCACACGGGACCGGGAAGCTCTCAGCTTGGTTTCGGTCTCGCGCCCGATTGAGGACGAGTGGCGCTTGGCGGCTAACTCCACCGGTGGACGTTGGAACCTGACGCAATGGATCGAGCAGAACCTTGTGTTCATCAGCTTTCCTGAAAATAGCGTGATCAGCGACAAGACGTTTGTGCTCAACGTTCTCACCGGGAAGTGGTCGTTCATCTCAAATTGGCGGGCAGTGTGTTATGCCAGCTATCAGGGGAGTCTCTTCTTCGGATCTATCGACGGATATTGCTGGCAGGGGGACACTTCGGGCTCCGACGACGGCATGGTGTTTCAGGCAACCTATCTCTCGCAATTCACGGCAAGTGGTGCCTACGGACAGCGAAAGACAGCTGCACTTGCGCAGATGTATTTTCGCGGAAAGACAAAACCGAAGGTCAGGCTGTTCGCTCGGGCAGATTTCGACATCTCTGCACCGGCTACAGCCGACGTCTCAGTCGGCAACTCGCTGTCGTCCGAATGGAATACGGGTCTATGGGATGTTGCTACCTGGGACGGGGTCAGTTCCTCGACGCGCTATAAGTACAGGCAGAATGTGAGAGCTACCGGCGACCATCTGGCTGTCGGGTGCGTCATTGCCTCGGGTGGTGAGTTCAGGCTCGATATAGAGATCGACCTAGCCAATCTTCAAACTGAAGTAGGGCAGGCAAGCGCGTGAACATAATTTGGTCTGGACCGAGCACCGCTGAACGGAACGAAACCGTTGGCCACTTCGTCGCGTCTCACATCGGGATCGAGAGGGGTTTCGAGAAGTTTGCCTCGATGGCCGTGTTCGACGGTGACAAGATGATTGCTGGCTCGGTCTACCACAACTGGCAGCCCGAAAGCGGCGTCATTGAAATCTCATCCGCCGCGGTCAGCAAGCGTTGGCTCACCAAACCCGTCATTAGGGCAATGTTCTCGTTCCCATTTGACGAACTTGGATGTCAGCTGGTCGTTCTGCGGGTCTCCGAACGAAATACAGTGATGTGCGAGATAGCTACCCGCTTCGGTTTCGAAGCGTACCGTATTCCCCGACTTCGCGGCTCCTCGGAAGCCGAAATCATATTCACCCTGACAATTGAAAACTGGCGCTCCCACCGCGTCAATTCGAAGGAATCTGCCGATGGGCAAGTCCACGCCAAAAGCGCCTGATCCGAAAGAAACCGCATCGGCCCAGACCGCGACCAATATCGGCACGGCTATCGCGAATGGTCAGATCGGCAACATCAACCAAGTCACCCCCGATGGGACTTTGACCTATTCGCAGACTGGTTCCTCGAAGTGGACAGATCCGCTGAACGGTAAGGTCTACGACATACCGACGACAACGGCTACGCAGACGCTGTCGGCAACACAACAGCAGTTGAAGGACAAGACAGACGCTACGAAGGGGAACCTCGCCAACGTAGCGGTCGAGCAGTCGAACCGCCTTGGGGCGCTTCTGAACGATCCATTCTCGACAGATAAGCTGCCGGCGGCCGGTAACGCAGCCACGCTCGGTCTGCCGCAATACCAGCAGTACGGGTCCGGACCGCAGCTGCAAACATCGCTGCCCAATGTGGGGCAGGTTCAGACTGAACTGGCCGACGCTGGGAACATCACGAAAACCTACAACTCGGATTTCAGCGCAGATCGTCAAAAGGTCGAAGATGCACTTCTATCGCGTATCAACCCGCAACTGGCCAACGATCGGGCAGCGCTCGAGCAGAAGCTAGCAAATCAGGGCCTAATGCCAGGCTCAGAGGCTTTCAACCGTGCGGTTGATGAATCCAGCAGGCAATCCAATGACGCGCGGTATGGCGCGATCCTGGCGGGTGGGCAGGAGCAATCCCGTCTCGTCGGCCTGGAGGCGCAGCGGGCTCAGTTTCAGAATTCCGCCCAGCAGCAGCTCTATGACCAGATTCTCGGCAAGGGGACATTTGCGAATGCGGGCCAACAGCAGAAGTTTGCGCAAGGGTTGGCCGGCGCTGAGTATGGAAACGCCGCTAATCAGCAGATGTTCGAAAACTCGACACGCGCGACGTCCGGCAACAATGCGCTCAAGGATCAGGCGTTCAACGCCGAACAGGCCAAGATCGCAGCGCAGAACACGCAGCGGACACAGGCACTCAATGAAGCCTACGCGGCTCGAAACCAGCCCCTGAACGAGATTGCGGCTTTGATGTCTGGTTCCCAGATCACCGGACCCAACTTCGTTCCAACCCAAGGTCAGTCGATTGCCAATGTCGACTACGCGGGGCTCGTAAACCAAGACTATCAAAACCGTCTTGGCGCCTACAACACCAAGCAGGCTGGCGCCGGGGCACTGCTTGGTGGTCTCGCCGGCATGTTTGCCCTTTGATCGATAGGAGGGATAAGCAATGTACCCGCAACCTATGAATCCCTTCGCCCGATACAGCGGCATGCAGCAACAGGACGACGCTGAAACGCGCCGGAAGCAGATGGTGGCACAGATCCAACAGCAGATCATGGCACAGCCCGCGCAGTTCGTCGCGCAGGGCGTCGGACAGCTTGCCACTGGGGTCGGCATGGGGCTGCAGAAGTACGCAAAGCAGAGCGAGGCCTTTCCGACCGCTCCTGGCGGCGCAGGACCATCGGCCATGACCGGACTGGTAAACTTCTTCACTCGCCGCAACAATGGGGGCCTTTACTGATGGTCGGTTTCATCTTTGGTGGAAATACGGGCGAGACCGCAGGAACGCTCAAGCGCAAGCGGGAGACGATCGAGGCGCTCCAGAAGCAGATTATGGGCCAGCAGCCTAGGAACGTCTATGAGGGTCTGGCAGCTGTCATGAAGGGCGTGGGTGCAGGTATCGGCAAACGTCGGCTGGACGCGGCGGAACGGGAAGGGCAGGCAAAACTGGCTCCCGAACTTGATGCGCTTCGGAGCCGTGTTTATGGCTCGTCGCCCTTCGTGCCTGCTGCCATGGGTAACGCGATGCCGAAGGTGGACAGCGCCGGAAATATTCCCGCTACGCCCTCAACCTTTGCTCCTGATGACCTCAAGGGCGGGATTGCTGCAACGGCCTCGTCGCTGGGGATTGATCCTGTCGATCTCGCCACTGCCATCTCCTACGAGACGGCCGGAACGTTCGATCCGCGCAAAAAGGGGCCGGTCACTCAGTGGGGCCAGCATGAGGGCCTTATCCAATTCGGTGAGCCGCAGGCAAAGAAGTACGGCGTGAACTGGGATGACCCAGTTGGCTCGCAGCTTGGCGCGGACGGCGCAGTAGCCAAGTACCTGAAGGACGCAGGCGTTCAGCCGGGCATGGGCATGATGGATATCTACAGCGCCATCAATGCGGGCCGTGTTGGTCGCTATGGCGCTTCAGACGCCAACAATGGCGGTGCTCCGGGTACCGTGGCCGACAAGGTCAATGAGCAGATGGCTGGCCACCGCGCAAAGGCCCTGGCGATGTTTGCTGATGCGAAGCCTCAGGAGGTCGCCAGTCTCGATCCGTCGGCCGGTATGACCCCGATGCCGGTTGATCGAAGCGCAATGCTTGCGGACCCGTCATTGATCGCTCCGGAGGATGCAGCGCGTCTTACTGCCATGCGCGGCAACACAGGCGGGGCTGTTCCTTATTCCGGTCCCGGCGCCCAGATCGATACCCCGATGCCGGTCTACGACACCGAAGGGCTTCGCATGCCGACAAACGGCAATCAGCCCCAGACGGCCGCCGCGGCGATCGAGGCTATCTCCCCAACGCAACAGCCGGGCTCTCTGTCTGACGAAGTGGCAGCGTTCCAGCAGACGCCGGAGTATGCGAGCCAGTTTCCAGGCCGTGCCCCTGCGGCTTTGCAGGCTAGGGCGGACAGCCCGTTTGTCCCGGCTGAGTTCCGCGGCTCGCAGCAACTCGCGAATGCGACCGGTGGCATGATGCCAGCTCTTATGGGGGCGCGTCCGGCGACGGATCAACAAATGGCGCAGGCCCGTCAGACTGCCCAGCAGCAACCGCAGCAAGCGCGACAGTCGGGCACAATGGACGAAGGTGCGATCATCAAGCTGATCAGCAACCCGTTTGTGAACGAGGATCAAAAGGCGGAGCTGAGATACATGCTCGAGCGCGTGACATCTGACAGGGATGCTGCACGGGAACGTGCGATCAAGGCCAACGATCCCTCTACCCAGCTTGATATGGACTACAAGCGCGCACAGATCGAAGCGCTGAAGGCGAAGGGCGACAAGCAGTCACTCATTAATGCCGGGGAGGGCCGTCTGTACGATCCCAACAGCGGATCCTGGATATCCGCCCCCGATACGGCTCCCAAAGATGGAAAGTTCCGTTTCGATGGAAAATCGGTCGAAGCACAGGCGCTTAATGGCTTGATGGATTCGAACACCATCACGCCGGAACAGGCGCAGCAACTCGGCGCTGGAAAGACGATCACCGGGCCGAATGGTGAAATCATGTTCCTCACACCGGATGGCGTGTTCAGCCGACAGGGGAATGGTATGCAGCCGCAGGTGGCCCCGATCAAAGGTGAAGCTGTGCCGCAGCCACAGGATCAGCCAGTCAAGGCGCAAAGATCGGCTACAATTCCTTTGACTGAACCGAAGGTCACCATCGATGAAAAGAAGGCAATGACTTTCGCCGATCGCATGAAGGCGTCAGGGTTATTGATCGACAAGCACGGTACCGCTGGCGAAAGTCTCAAAGACACAATAGCCAACCAGATACCCTATGCCGGAAATTATTTGGTCAGCGATGAATTCCAGAGCCTCGAGCAGGCACGAAGGGATTTCATCAACGCGCAGCTCCGCCGAGAATCAGGTGCCGTCATCGGCGCAGACGAATTTGAAAACGCCAAGAAGCAGTACTTCCCGCAGCCTGGCGATAATGCAGAAACCATCGAACAGAAGCGTCGCAACCGTCAAACGGTGATTGAGGGCATGGCGAGAGACGCCGGACCGACCTATGGCGGCGACAAGACTGTAGACCCGCTGGGGATTCGCTGATGCCGACAATCAAGGAAGTGCGGACTCAGTACCCGCAGTACGACGACATGTCGGACCGGCAGTTGGCCGACGCGCTGCATTCGAAGTTCTATTCGGACATGCCGCACGCAGACTTCGATGCCAAGATCGGCATGGGTCAGGAGGCACCCCAGCGAGGCGGCCAACATCTGTCCTACGAGGACGGCGCGGCTATGCTCGATCGAGAAGAGCGGTTGTCTGGCGTCAATGGCGCTACAGGGGCCGCCCTGACGGGGATGCTAGACGGCGTGCCTATCGCTGGGCTAGTTCTGTTGGGCGCCGCACAGCGCGGCGCTGCTGGCGTTTCCTCGCTGATCAACGGTGACGACTATGCCACGAACCTCAAAGAGGCCCAGGCACTCACCGAGACCGCGCAAGATCAACACCCATATGTGACGACCGGTGCAAATGTGGTCGGTGCCGTCGGCGGGACGTTGCCGATGATTGCCGCCGCGCCTGCGGCGTTTGGGGGTGGTGGGGCTAATCTGTTGGTGCGATCTGCCGCAGCTCTTGGCTCGGGTGCCGCGCTGGGAGGAGCTGATCAGGCCGTACGGTCTGGTGGAGACATAGATGCTATCAAATCCGGAATCTATTGGGGTGGGGGAACCGGCGTTGTCGGTCCTGCCGCTGGCAAGGTCGTCGGCGCTGGTGCACGGGCACTGGTGGATCGACTGAAATTGGGGAAGGTCGCCAAAGCGGCCGGTACCAGGGCATCCACCGTTGCAAAGCTCGCCAAGGCTATTATGGGCGATGGGATGGATGAGACCGCCATGCGCGCTCGCCTCGGTGATCTGGGACCGCAGGGAATGATTGCCGACCTCGGTCCCAACCTCCAGGGCCAGGCCGGTGCACTGGCTTCCATGCCCGGTCGAGCTCAGGAAATCATGCGGTCGGCGCTCGATACCCGAAACACCGGAGCAAACGCCCGTATCGGTGCCGCCGTCGACGACAGTATGGGGCGGAACGTCATTCCCAGCGAAATTCAAGGCAATATCGCCGCCAACCAGCGCGCGGTAGGGCCTGCTTATGGTCAAGCGTTCGAAAATGCGCCGCGCTACGACATGACGCCGATCGCGGATGACATCGATCTGTCCGTCAGCCGTTTACGTGGCCCGGCCCAGACAGCGCTACGCCGAGTTCGCGGGATGCTGAACATAGAAGGCACGGAACAGCTTTCCGCAGATCCGAGCGTCATGTTTCAGACGCGCCAGGCGATTGACGGCATGCTGACTGGCGAGGTTGACCCAAAAGTCATCAACGCTCTGTCGGAAGTGCGTCAGCAGCTCGACGATGGGCTGACACGGGCAGTACCTCGGATCAAGGAAGCAGACGCCTCCTATGCCGAGCTCGCGCGCCAGAGCGACGCGCTGACCCGTGGGCAGACGGTTCTCGACCATGGACGTACAGCGCCACGGCCGGCAGAGCTAGCGCGCGAGTTCGAGCAGGGCGCTTTGCCACAGGGAAGGCAGATTGGGCCATCGGCGGCGCCGTTGCGCCTGAGACAGGGTGCACGGGCCGAAGTGGACCGCATTCTCGGCTCCAACGCCAATGACGTTGCCAAGCTCAACAATCTGATCAAGAGCGAAGGCGACTGGAACCGGGACCGGCTCGCAACGCTGTTCGGGCAGGATCGGGCAAATCGGCTGTTTCAGGTGCTGGACAACGAGCGGACATTCGCCGGTACGCGGCAAGCCGTCATGATGAACAGCGAGACCGCAAGGCGACAGGCGCACAGGGCCGAACTTGGTGGAGATGGTGATCCGAACTTCACGCGGAATGCGTTCGCCGCTGGCGGTCTCAGTGGCACAGCGCGTGCGACTGGGGTCAAAGCTGCAGACAAGATCTTGAACATGATTGTTGGGGGGCGTCGCGAGGCTGCAAATGCTTCATTGGCAGAGGCGATGGTAACCAATCGGGCTGCGATGGTTGATGCACTTGCAAAGGCTCAGCGAAGCGGCGGCAATCCTGCCCTGGTAGATGCCCTGACGAAATCAATCCTGCTTGGGAGCGGAACCACGGGGGCGCGATGAGGGGTCGATCCAAATAATCAGCAGATAGACAATAATTAGAAAGCCTGCGCCGAAGAGAGCTCCATCAACAAAGCCTGGGCCGCCCCAGGACGCCGTGGCCTGCAGAAACGACTTCACGCCCCACAGAATTGCGGCGGTCACAACGACACATGCGATTTGAACGATACGGATCATTCATCCAAAATAGGAGAACGTCATGGAAAAGGCAATCTTCGTCCCTTCTACAGAAATGGTCAGAATTTAAACATGACTGCGCTCATCCGTCGCTACCCCAGCACTTCTATCGCGTCAATTCGTCAATGATCCTTCACAGGGTAACCCGGAGAATTGCCTTTCTTTTAACCCTTTTACGTGCATGATGTCGCTGTGGACTCGCAACAGATGGCGAAGGCCAGTTAGGTATTTGCATTTCGCCGTCGAGTTGCTAAGAGTCTGGAAGGACCCTATATGCCTCTCAACTGAAGGAGACCCAGATATGCGTAATGTTTACAAGCGTGAAGGTTTCGGTGGCATTATCCTCAAATGAGGCTAGGCAGACATAATCTCAGCTTTATAGGACTATGTTTAGCAGCCGCTCCTCCGTTATTCGCAGGGGCGGCTTTTGTATATGCTAAAACATACTATTCGGACGTGATAGACGACTACAAGGATATTTTCGGCCCTATCGCGGGCATGGTGAGTGCCGTAGCGGCTATTTTGGCCGCCCTGGTAGTTGCAAATTTCACGACAGAAGCCGCAACACGCAATTCTACAGTCAAAGCGGCGTGGGAAGCCTTAGCTGAAAAACAATGGGACAAAGACTACATTGCTGCACGCGAGCGCTATGAAGTATCCTTTGCCCAAGGACTCGCCCCCCAAGATTTGGTTTTCATTGGTTCAGATGCCGACGCAGAAAGCATCCTTGCATCCACAGCTATAAAAAATATCCTTAATGACTACGAAATGATGGCGCTTGGCATAAAGATGCACGTGCTGGACGAGGCACTGGTAAACGCCTCGATGCGTAGGACTTGGATTACAGATTATAGGTACTTGCTCCCTACTATTCAGAAGATCAGAAAATCTGACGGGGGTTACGACAGATATTTCAGAGATTTCCAATATGTATCAGAAAAATGGATGGCTGAAGTTGCGAAAGAAGAACGGGACGCGAAGTCATTGAAGAAAAAAAAGCCGTGGCTTCATCAGTATTCGTAGAATAACTCGGTGATTAGAGGCGGCTTTCGGGTCGCCTTTTCTTATTCTGCAAACCACATTCAATCTCTCTCAAAGGCTCCCTTAACCGGGGGCCTTTTCTATTGGAGGACACAATGCCAAGAGTAGGCGGAGTATACAGCCCCCCGGCAGGGACGAAGGGCACACCGAACACGACCATCCAGTCGGCGCCGTACAATGCCTTTGTTGACGACTTGTCATCGGACGCAAACAATCCACGGCCGATTACTGCCGGCGGCACGGGAGCGACGAACGCAACCGCGGCACGTGTGAGTTTAGGCGTCGAGATCGGTACCAACGTCCAGGCATATGATGCTCTGCTCCAATCGATTGCTGGTCTAACCACATCTGCGAACCAGATGATCTACCTGACCGGCACGGATACGGCTGCGGTAACGGCAATCACTGCTTTTGGGCGATCCCTGATCGATGATGCGGATGCTGCTGCCGGGCGTGCAACGCTTGGCGCGAACGATGCGTCAAACTTGACCGCGGGAACGGTAAACGACGCACGACTGCCGTCCACTATGTCTGGTAAAACATTCACCGGGATCGTCGGCGCAACGGGTAGTTTCACGGTAAAGGCGACGGGAGCCGCTGCTAATACCGATCTTCAGCATCTCTCGAATCTCGGAGTGGTCAGGGCCGTCAATTTCTATTCGCCGTCCCTTCAGACTTGGGCAGTTCAGCTTGCCGATACCTCTGGCACACCTGTCCGCACGATGGATTTCCGGCAAAGTGACGGTCGATTCAACCTTGACGGCTACCTGAATTCCACTGGTGGTGTGTACGCGGCAACAGAACTGGGTGCTGGATCAGCCAGGTTCACCACGACGGGCAACATCACCTTTGCCGGTGCTATGCAAGCGACCTATGGAAATGCCCTTAGCGACGCGCTGAACGCGCGCATGACGTTCACCGCTGGTGGCACGATGGCCACCGCTGCGTCGATCGCCTTCGGCCCTTTGTACGGCAATAATAGCATTTCGTCCGGGAACGCGGACGCAGCGAGCTACGCAGGCCAGAACTGGCGGCTGAACGGTTGGAACGGCTTGGGGATGTACGACTCCAATGCCGGGGCTGTTAAGGGCTTCTACGATTTCCGTGTCGGGAAGTGGGACACGCTCGGCGGCTTTTTCAAGAACGGCGTGGCCGTCGTCTACAATGACTTCGCCACTTACAACATTGGTATCAATGGTAGCGCGACAGCCGTTGGTGGTGTCGGTATCTCGGGCATTGCCCAGATCGCCAACACGACCAATGCCGCTGAAGTCAATTTTCCTATCGGTTGGAGTATCCTGCTTCTCACCGGCGCGAGCTTGTCGCGAAACGGGGGCTGCTCGCCATGCCTGTTCACCGGTGACACGCTTGCCTACGTCAACTTGGGCGATGCTAACGCTGGGGCAGGGCTCCCCGGTACCTGGCGGGCGTCCGGGCGTTTTGCCGCCGGCCAACACATTGTTACGAGGATTTCATGATGGAGCAGATCGAAGAAAACACCGCTGTCTTTGCTTCACCTGCATCGGCATTCGTTCGGGTTGTCACCGCGCACTACATGGATCTGATCGGCACGATCTATGCGATGATCATTGCCGATACGGATGGTGTCGAAGAAGAACGGATAGCTGTGACAAATCCCACCGATCCCTATGGATTTTCACCAGAGATCCGGCAATGGTTTCTCGACAACCCTGAATTTGTGATTGGCCCGTACGTTCCGCCACCGGAGCCAACACCGGACGAGCTGCGGGCGCTAATGCCCGCGCTGCCGCGGTTGACGTTCCGCAACCGGTTCAAAGCGGCCGGGATGACGACGGCAGTCATCAACAGCGCGATTGCCTCGATCGACGATGAAAGCATTCAGGAAGACATGCAGATCGCTTGGGAAGATACCCAGAGCTTTGGCCGTCTTGATCCGTTCGTGATCATGGTTGCGACATACGCCGTCAAGACGCCGGAGCAGATCGATACGATCTGGACAGCTTGAAACCCGGTCGCCGCCTGACCGAAAGCGACCGGGTACTCTCGCTTCACGTATCACTGCATGAAACGGCTGGGCGATATCAAATAAACATGAGCATTGGAAGACTGAGGATAGCCACGGTCAGGCCCACACCCGTCGTTATGCGCACGGCCCTAAGCAGCCAATGGCGCTTTCCATCCCAGTCGTAAGTCATTCATGCCCCTCGGTTTTGCTTAGACTTGGTGCGCTGTGATGAAACTTCAACTCCCTTAGTTGGGGTTGGACGAGGCCTGATTACCTCAGGCGGGCAATACAGGCCTCTAACCGGCATCCGGGAGAGTGGTCCGTTGGCCGGCTGTTCAGAAACTACCCAGGCTCTTTTTAGTTCAGCGGCGGCTTAAATATAAAAGACGGCGCTTAGGGAGTGCGAGGCCTGATGCCGGGGGCGGCGAACAGGCCTCTAACCGCATCTCGCGAAGGGGATTCCGCGGGTCGGCTGGCTCATAACCGCCCTCAGTTGCAATTGTTCCAACATCAAAGGACATCACTATGCTTGCCATCACTGCCGCGCAGGTGCGCACGGCTGCGCTTTCGGCCGTCAACAGCAGCAATATGACCTCGGTCATGGTCGCACTCGATCGCTTCGGTGACGACCTGGGCATGAACAAGCCGCACATCCTGGTGCAGTTCTTCGCCCAGATCATGCATGAAAGCGGCGACTTCCGGTTTGACCGTGAAATCTGGGGGCCGACGCCGGCGCAGGAGCGGTATGACACCCGCACGGATCTTGGCAATACGGCGGCAAAAGACGGAGACGGCTTTATCTATCGCGGCCGCACCGCCATGCAGCTGACGGGAAAGGACAATTATCGGCAGTTCCGCGACTGGTGCCGGTCGCGCGGCTATAACCCGCCAGATTTTGTTGCCTACCCTGACAAGGTGAACACCGATCCTTGGGAAGGCCTGGTGCCGCTCTGGTATTGGTTTTCGCGGGATCTCAACAAGTGGGCCAATCAAGGCGATATCGAAACCGTCACTCAAAAGATCAACGGCGGGAAGAACGGCTTCGCGGATCGCGTGACGCGCTACGGAAGACTTTCTCTCGTTCTGCTCGGCTACCGGCCGGATAACGTGCTGCAGTTTCAGGCGGACCACCGTCTCGATGTTGATGGCGATGTTGGCCCGAAAACACGTGCGGCCTTGCACGGCGAACTGGTGGCATTGGTGCCGGGCGAGATGGCAAAGTCCACCGTTACCGTCGCGCCCGTGGTCGTTGAGACGACTGTGGTCGAACACAAGCCAGTCGTGCCCGTTGCGGTAGATGCGCAGGTCAAGACGAAGGTCGACCGTACCGGGTGGCTCGTCGGCGTTGGCGGCACAGTCGGAACGGCGGCAACGGCCGCGCTCGGCTCCAACTGGCAGACTGTTCTAGCCTTCGGCGCGGTCTCGCTTGCTGCGCTGCTTTTGATCGTCCTCCTACGTCGCCAGATCGTAGCCGCGGTGAGGGAAATTCGCGGCGAGGTCGAGGCATGATCACCAAGACAGCAGCCGTAGCAGGCGGCGTAGGCGGGCTAATGCTTGCCTTCGCGATCTTTCACTTTGTGAACACGTTCTGGCTACTCCCAGCGGCCCGCAAAGAAGCGCGCGACCTTTACATTGCAGAACAAGCAGTCACCGACCGCAAAACAGAACTCGAAAGGAAGGGTGATGATGCCACGCTTCAGACTCTCACTGACTATGACCTGTGTGTTGCTGGCCTTCGCGGCAACCGCATGCCGATCGATCCCTGCGACCAGCTGCGCCGGACAGGTGAAGAATAATCTGTCCTCGGACGGCACGGTCGCTTTGATCAAGGCTGATCGGCCTGGCTACGAACGGGTCATCGGGAATGATCGCGCCGGCGCCCGTAAAGGATGCTGGGAATGAACGGGGAGAGTTACGCCGGTCCGGGCGTCTGGATCCGTGTCAAGCACCGGTTCGGGCCGCGCATGATGGAATGGTTTATGGCGCTGCATACGATCGGATGGGGGTATGTTCTTCTTCTCCCGGAAGAGCTGTTCATTCAGCCGGCGTGGGCGGGGTTTCGCGGTCTCTTCATTAATGAAATCGCCATGGGATGGATCATGACGGCGCTTGGTGTCCTGCGATTGCTCGGCCTGATCATCAACGGTGCCCGTAAGGACGTGACGCCCTTGATCCGCCAGGTTTCAGCCGGAGTAGGGTGCCTGATCTGGGCCGGTATAACCTATTGCTACGCCTCTTCCGGCGTCGTGAGCACATGGCTTGCCATCTATCCGCTCTTTGCAGTGGGCGAGCTCGTCAACATTCATCGTGCAGCGCATGACCAGGGAGAAACGCGGAATGGAAAAGCTGGCTGAACTTCCTCCGGCCGCTCTGGTCACGTTCGGCGCCGTCCTCGCCTTGATCTTTGGGGTTCGTTATCTCGGTCTGTTTCAGGGGCAAACAGCTTCGCGCGACAAGGACAGTGGCAGCGCGCAGGTTGCGGCCGTTATCGTCGATCCATCTGCGATCAACCGCGCCACCGCCGCTCTTGAGGCTCAGACGCTAGAGGCCTTGAACCATCGCAAGATGATGGAGAGAGCGACTGAGGAGGTGGTTGACTGTCTGCAGGAGCTTACGCGGGGGATTTCCGCGCTGCGGGAAGAGTTGATCCGGAAGGGGCGTTAAAGCGCCGCCGTTCACCTTACCCAATAACCCTAATGCCGGGTTTGTCACATTAGAAAATTCCAATATGCAACAGTGCTTTTGTAGAGCAAAAGCGCTCGGTGCATTTGAGCACCAAAGCATTTAGGCCCTCGCTGGAAACGGCGGGGGCTGAAATGAAAAACCCTCCCGCATTTCTGCAGGAGGGTCTGGGGTATATGTGTGCCGCCTGGCTGTTCCGCATCCAAGCTCATGCTAATGTTGCCGGTAGACAATTAATAAACGGTTAATAAGCTTGCCGTCAGTCGATGATTTCGGTCTCACCGTCGACCTTCGTCCAAGTCAGTCATCCGTCCCGGCTGGTTGACCAGTTTCTTCGCCTTCAGGCAAAATCAGCCGTGGTGACACGAATCCCGCCATTCGGCTCAAACTTTTCGAGCTGTGCCTTCTCGATCGCTTTATTCATTGCGGCATGTTGGCCATAATCGGTGATCACCTCTGATGTGATCCGCACGCCAACCGATCGGCCGTCGATCGTTGCCGACAGAAGCATGTCTGTATCGGCAGTCGATTGCTGCCCTGTAAAAACAAGTACGGCCATTCTCAAATTCCCTCTTCCCCAAAATGTCCGCGACATCTCAGGGTAAAAGTGGGCAAAGTCAATGGAGGCCGACACCAGTGTCGGATTTCCCATTCTCACACCAGCGGTTCCCCTTGTTCGGCCACCACTGCGCCAGCCCCTCGTCGACAAGCACGCTGCCGGCGTCCCTCCCGTCCACCAGGTGCACCCGCAACAACTCCCGATGATCTGACGTCCTGTCAGTCCGGCCGCTGCTCTCCAGCGTGTAGCCGCCCGACATAAGCTGTTGTAGGCGTATCGTCGCCCGCTTTCCAATCGCATGTTCAGCGGCGCATTCCGCCTGACTGGTTTCGGGCGTGTCGATATCGAGGAGACGCCATTTCACGCCCTTCTCCCAGCCCGTATCCCCATCCACAAGGCACGTCA
The DNA here is from genome assembly GCA_900472175.1 of Hyphomicrobiales bacterium. Taxonomy (GTDB): domain Bacteria; phylum Pseudomonadota; class Alphaproteobacteria; order Rhizobiales; family Rhizobiaceae; genus Pararhizobium. The sequence goes on from UCHD01000001.1 coordinate 914,392, forward strand.
CCTTGCGAGCCGCGCGGTTGCCGCCGGTGCATAGGTCGATTGATTCTGCCGTCGTCGGAACAATGACGATCGCAAGGGCCAGCAAAATGAGGTGAGGGGGACGCTTCGGGTTTCTCAATGAAATCAAAGGACGTTTCAGGTGGGTGGGTGAGGGGTTCTCGCTACGGAAAGATTAACCGCAAGCCGTTGCAAAATATGCTAAATTATTGATTTTCAAAAGGAAAAGTTGGTGCCCCCACCAGGACTCGAACCCGGGACCCCCTGATTACAAATCAGGTGCTCTACCAACTGAGCTATAAGGGCAGCACTTGCGGCTGGGAGTTACCATATTCTGATCGTGTGTAAAGCAAAAATGCGATCCGCCGGCTGGTTTTTCACATCTGTGCCGGTTCAGGCGATGGTTTCGCTGAAATTTGCGGTGATCAGAGGGCGGATTTTGTCAGCGGGGTTTTGGCTGCAGGAGGCATTGCGCGGGAAGCGAATCGTTGCTGCAGGCGCGGCGGGATGAGAAAGGTGAGTATCGCCAGTGCCGCCGCCAGCGTGCCGACCAGCCAAAGCACACCGGCACCGAGCGTCCGCTCGAGCAGTGCCCCGCATATGGCGCCTGCTGCCATTCCGGTCCAGGGAACGATTTGCATGCCCCAGTCGCGCCGCGGCGTGCCGACCAGCCAGCTGCCGATGCCTTTTCCGAAGCGTGAGAGGGCGCCGGTGATATAGGTCAGTCCGATGGGCAGTCCTTCGATATGCTCGACGGCGGCGTTGACGAGCCCCATGGCCAGTACGATCGCATAGAATTGCAGCGTTGCAAGACCCGGATCGGTAATGATGGCGGCAAGCGCAAGCAGCAGGGCCGCGCCCGCCAGGATGCGAAACGCCCGCCGGGCCGCTTTATGGGCGATAACGATCCCGAGCGCGTTACCGGCGACGAACATCATGAGACTACCGAGGAGAATAGCGGCATAGGCCGTTTGCCCATCGGCGAACGCGACGGCGGCGCGGGTGGTGTTGCCGCTCATGAACGAGACGAAGTTACCGGCGATCAGCAGGCCCGCCGCGTCGGTCATTCCTGCCAGAAAGGAGATGGCTGCGACGAGGACGATACCGATAGCTGTCCGCCGCCGTTGGATAATACGCCGTCGCCGCTCTCGCGTCATGATTCCCCTGCTTCCGCTGGTTATGATTCGATTGTCTGAAACGTCCGCATCATAAGCCAAGCCGTTCAGGTGACATCCTTTATTCCGCAGCGTCCAGCATTGCCGGCTTGGGGTCGATTTCCGTGCAGCGCGACATCGCGTCCGGCATGTGGTCGGCCAGGAAGTCGATGAGCGCCCGCACGGAGGGCAGCATGCCATGGCGCGAGGTGAAGGCCAGATGGGCAATGGTGGCATTCGAACTCCAGTCTGGCAGGACCGGCACCAGCACACCGGTTCTGATCCCACGGCCGCACAGGTGATCCGGCAGCAGCGCGATCCCGACACCTTCGATGGCGGCCCGTTCGAGAATGCCGAAATCACCGCATCCGATGATGGGTTGATGGGTGATGTCGCGGGCCGAACCATCGGTATGGTTCAAGCGCCAGGTATCGGAAAGATGCTGCTCGTTCATCGACAGTGTCGGCATGGTGCCAAGCGTATCGATCGTCACATTGCCGATCCGCGCCATCAGCGCAGGACTTGCCACGAGAAACTGGCGCGCTTCGCCCAGCTTGCGAATGATCAGGTTATGGTCGGTATCGAGCTGGTCACGCGCGCGAAGCGCGATATCGATGCGTTCCTCGACCAGGTCGATCCGGCGATTGGTCGTGGTGATCAGCAGGCGGACACCCGGATAGCGCCGGTGAAAGGCGGGCAGGATGGAGGCGACCATGGGGGTGAAGCCGATCGGGCAGGCGAGGCGGACAACACCGGCCGGTTCGCTCTTGGCTGCCGCGACCACCGCTTCGGCCGCCTCGACGCCGGACAGGATCATCTCGCAGCGCTCGTAGAAGGCCTGGCCGATCTCGGTTACCCGCAGCTTGCGGGTCGAGCGTTCGAGCAGGCGGACGTCGAGCTGCTGCTCCAGCCGCGCGACATGCTTGCTGAGCTTCGATTTCGGAACGTTGAGGGCGCGGGCGGCGGCGGAAAACCCCTTGTGTTTCACCACGGCGGCAAAAAGCGCCAGATCATTCAGGTCCTGCATGTCACACCTTCATATCCATCGATGATTGACCGTCATTGTTTCTATCAGGAAACACCCTGTCGAAAAAGGGCTGACTTATCAGCTGATTGTTTTAAATCCATATGTCATGCACCAAACACCACACAAGCACACAAAGGTGCCCATATGAACATTCTCCATATCGACTCCGGTATTCTCGGCGATCATTCCGTTTCCCGCCGCCTGACCGCATCGATCGTCGCACGGATCAAGGCCGAGCGCCCCGGTGACAGCGTGACCTACCGCGATCTGGCTGCCGCTCCGCTTGCGCATCTCAACGGCTCGCATCTGATGGCGGCCTCCGCCAATCCGGAAGGTCTCGATGCGACGCTGGTGTCCGAGCTTGATGCCGGCCGTGCCTCGCTCAACGAATTCCTTGCTGCCGATGTCGTCGTCATCGGCGCGCCGATGTACAATTTCGCCATTCCGAGCCAGCTGAAAACCTGGATTGACCGCATTCTCGTTGCCGGCACCACGTTCCGCTACACTGCGGAAGGGGTAGAGGGGCTCGCCAAGGGCAAGAAGGTGATCGTTGCCTCGACCCGCGGCGGCCATTATTCCGGTGCGTCGCCAATCAGCGCCATGGACCACCAGGAAACCTATCTTAGCACGGTATTCGGTTTCATCGGCATCACCGATGTCGAATTCGTCCGGGCCGAAGGCCTGGCCATCAGCCCGGATTCCAAGGAAGCCGCGATCACGGAGGCTGAAAAGGCCATCGCCGGCCGCGGGCATTTCGATATTGCCGCCTGATTATTTGGCCCAGGCTGAGTGAATGAAGAAGCCGGGCAGTCGTTGCCCGGCTTTTTGCGGTTCCACTCTGCCATTTCTGCATAGGCTGGACTCACATGCCGTCAGGCGGTAGAGCCCGCTTGGAGGGCTTCGGCCGCTAAAATACAGATTGGAACGGCAATGACGGATGTCAGGGATAGCAATGGCACGATTCTTGTCGAGGGCGACAACGTCACCCTGATCAAGGATCTGAAGGTCAAGGGCACGTCCGAAACCTTGAAACGCGGCACGATGATCAAGGGCATCCATCTGACGGGAGACCCGGACGAGGTGGAGTGCCGTCATGCCAAGATCAAGGGGCTGGTGCTGCGTACGGAGTTCCTGAAGAAGGCCTGAGCTTTCGATTCGGCTTGGCGCAAACCGGCACCGGCACGCAGCTACGTGCCGGGCGCCAATCCGCTGGACGTCCGGATTTTTTGTATTACACTCTGCTTATGAAAAGCGTTCCGGCATTTTTGATGGTCGCGCTTGTTCCGGTCTTTGGCGGAACGTTTTCTGGCGTGTCCTTTGCCGCCGATCCGATCTGCACCTGCAGAAACAAGGATGGATCGAAACTCGAACTCGGCCAGACCGCCTGCATCCGGGTGGGCGACACGGCCTATCTGGCGCGTTGCGAAAAAGAACTCAATGTCATGACCTGGCGCAAGCTGCGGGACGAATGTCCCGAAGCGCGATTGTCGGTTGCCGTGCTGCCTTTGACGCAGTAGCGGCGGGTCAGGCCTTGGCGAGGTGACCGCGGGCCGCATACATGGCGATCGCGGCTGCATTGGAAACATTCAGCGACTTGATGGCGCCGGGCATGTCGAGACGGGCAAGCGCGTTGACGGTCTGGCGCGTCTTCTGGCGCAATCCCTTGCCCTCCGCCCCCAGAACAAGTGCGATCTTTGTGCCGGAGAGTGTCTGTTCGAGCGGTGCCGGACCTTCCGAATCAAGACCGATCGAGACGAAGCCGAGCTTGTGCAGTTCTTCCAGCGCGTCGGCCAGATTGGTGATCTGGATATAGGGGATCATTTCCAGAGCGCCGGAAGCGGATTTGGCCATGACGCCTGATTCGGTCGGGCTATGACGCTGCGTGGTAATCAGGGCGCCGGCATTGAAGGCGACGGCGGAGCGCATGATGGCGCCGACGTTGTGCGGATCGGTCACCTGGTCGAGGACGAGAATCAGCGGGCTGTCATTGAGTGCCGAAAGACGGCGGACGGGCAGGGGCGCCGTTTCCAGCATTGCGCCCTGATGGATGGCGTCCGGTCCGAGGATCTTGTCGAGATCCTGCGGTGTGACGATCTCCACCGGAAAACCCAGTTCTTCGACCGGGCCGGTTTCCAGCCGCACCAGCGCATTCTGCGTCACCGAAAGCTTGGTGATCTTGCGATCGGGGTTGTCGAGGGCGGCGCGCACCGTGTGGATACCGTAGAGCAGCACCTGGTCGGGTGCCAGTTGCGGCGCCTTCCAATCTGGCGCGGCGCTTCTCTTGCTCCGCTTGTCCTGCACGGGTGTCGGGATTTCGCCGCGTTCGCGCTTGGCGTCGCGATGCGCGCGGCGAAGAGTGGCGTAATGGGTGTCTTTGGCGTTCTTGTCGCCCGGATTATCTTTGCTCATGCCTGTCTTATACTGACGATGCGGTTCGCGTGGAACCGTTTTTCGCGAAATCGGTGGCTCGCAATCTTTATCGCGATTTTCCCAACTTTTTCTGAGGCGCCGTGTTGACAGGATGAAACGGGGCCGTCATATACCCGGCGCAGATTGAAGGAACGACTTGCTCCGGCAAACAACACCTTGATCTGCAAAGCTTGGTCGCTTGATCCCGACAGAATAATGGAGGGATGCCCGAGTGGTTAAAGGGGACGGACTGTAAATCCGTTGGCTCAGCCTACGTTGGTTCAAATCCAACTCCCTCCACCATTCTGTCAGACGGATCTTGACCCGCGGGTATAGCTCAATGGTAGAGCAGCAGCCTTCCAAGCTGAATACGCGGGTTCGATTCCCGCTACCCGCTCCAGTAAAACCTCCCTAAGTTTTGTACCGTTCCTGCGCTGCTTTAAGATATTTCCATAAATATTTGATTCGAGGCCGTTTCTGCGTTTGACGTGACCGGTATTGGAATTGTGTGCTCTCGTCCCTACATAGGCACTATCCGGGCCTCAAGGGCCTGACGGCGCGCAAAATAATTAAGTCTTGCGCATTCCGCCCGAAACCCTTAAACGCCTCCCCAAACCGGCGCCGCCGGTATGGTGCATTCTCATTGATCACAGGAAACTTGACCCCATGGCAAAGAGCAAATTTGA
>UCHD01000019.1 GCA_900472175.1 Hyphomicrobiales bacterium
ACGGCTGCTGCTCAGGCTGTCGAAGAAACAGGGGCTGGCACCGAAGCGCATCGTCACCGACAAACTCCGGCTGTACGGCGCGGCCAAACGGACCGTGATGCCCGCGGTCGAGCATCGATCACACAAGAGCCTCAACAATCGTGCAGAAATTCCCATCTGCCACTGCGAAAGCGAGAGCGGGTGATGCAGGGCTTTTGATCCGCTGGCGGGCTGCAACGATTTATCTCCGTGTTTTCAGCAGTCAGAAATCTCTTCGGACCACCACATCAGAAATGCTCAGCCCTGGCCATCCACATTCATCGAATCCGCGCTATGGCGCAGTGGAAGGCTGTGACCGTCGCATTTACCTGAGTTCAATGGCAGGCGCCTCGACTGGCCTCAGTAAACAATGTGACATCACCGTGGAACCCTTTGTGAGCGCGCCCATTCGTCGAGCAACGGCTTGGGACCGAAGGCTCAGCGCTCGAATCATCGATCAAATCGCCGCCTTTACGTCTTTCCACCGCCAGTTCTGCAGTCCTGCATGGAAACAAACGCAGGTGGCGCCTCCCCGCCCTTGTTCACTCCGAAGTAGATCGTCTGGTGCGGGAACGGAATTTCAATTCCACGAGCGTCGAAGATGCGCTTGACGGCACCGTTGAACGCTCGTCCGACACTCCATTGCTTTCCCGGCCGGGTCTTGATGCGCACCCGAATAACCACGGCGCTGTCAGCCAGTGCTTCAACGCCGAACCATTCCATATCGCCGAGAATGACACCTGCCATGTCAGGCTCTTTGCACACGTCGTTGAACGACTCGAACAGAGCGATGCGCGCGTCATCGACATTCTCACGGTAGGCGATGCCGATATCTGCGACGTGATACGAGAAGTCACGCATCAGATTGGTTACCATTTCCACTGAAGAAAACGAGATGATGTGATAGGCTCCCCGCACATCGCGCAGACTGACGGAGCGGATTGTCAGACGCTCGACCGTACCGGTCGTACCGCCGATCGTGATAACGTCACCGACATTGATCGCATTTTCAAGCTGGATGAAGACACCGTTGATAACGTCCTGAACGAGCTTCTGCGCTCCAAATCCGACTGCCAGACCAAGAACGCCGGCGGATGCGAGCAGAGGGGCGATATCCAGCCCCATTTGCGACAGCGAAAACATGAGCGCCACGATGGCAATTGCGATTGTTGCCGCATTGCGAAGTAGCGACAGGAGGGTCGTTTCACGCGCAGTTGCAATCGAGCCAAAGGCAGGATTGAGCCGGTAATCGATCCAGGAGGACAGCGCCAACCATAGGACGTAAGCGGTCAGCAGGATTGCAAATACGGCGGCCGCGACGCCCGAAAGAGCCAATCCAGCGCGCGATTGCATCAAAGCAACCATGTCGAAAGCTCCGGTCGCCGACAACACCGCTCCAAAAACCAGCGCCAGAATAACAAAACGCAGGATGGCAAGAAAACGAGGCACAAGTCCGTTGACACGTTTTTCCAAAAGCGGCAGCCGGTGGTTTATGCCCCTGGGAAGCGTCAAACCCCGCGTTACGACCCGGCCCAATCTGTCAGCAAGGGCAAAACCTACGATGACGGCACCGAACGCCTGAGCACTGGCAGAAAGGACCGAAAAAAGCCGGTCCGTCGGACCAATCAACACCGCGAAAAACAGAAATGCGAGATAGGCGAGAACCGGCCAGTGCCACCAGTTGGCGACGAACCGTATCTGCCGTTCACGCGAGTGATAGACCGGCATTTCCAGAAGCCACTGCGTCACGGATCTTTTGTTCAACAAAATTGCCGTAATAGCGACTATCAAAGCGGTTAAGAAAACGAGCGCCGAAACGGCCTGACCGGAGGCCGTTGAGACCGCTTGGGAAAGCACCGGCTGCAAGAGAAGCTGTCCATAGCCCAGAATGCCGATGATCCAGCTTAGAACCCGGCTGATCTGTCTGGCAGTTTTATCCGATAATGGCACAAGCCTGAGTTCGACGGTTGCAGGCGACAGGACGCTGGTGACCGCCATTTTAGCCAGTTGAACAACGGTAAAGGCATTGAGGTAGAGCGTTTGCTGAATATCCATGCGCCCGAGCTCGCCGAACACTGTCAGTGCCGCCACGTATCCCGCTGCCCAAGCGGCAACAATAATGCCGATATCGAGTGCAGCTGAGGCCATGATCAAAATTGTCTTGCCCAGAAATCCGGCCGTTGGTGCACGTCTTGCGAGCGACCGGACAATCCGTCTGGTCGTGAGTCTCAGGACCGAAAAGACCCCGTGCGTGACGATGATGACGAGGGCGATATTACGCAGCGTCAACAACAATACCTGGGCTTCGGTAACATCCAGATTGGCAAACGTTGCCGGGGCCGCCCTAAGCTGTGCCCAAAAGACAATCACCGAGGATACTGCCCCTTCGGCGAACTGTCGTGTAACCTCTGCGATCCTGCCGCCAAGGGAATTGTGCTCATTTGCAGTGTTTTGCGAGGAGCCGACTGCAGCCTCTGCATTGCCAGAGGCTGCTTTCTCCAACCCGTCCAGAAACGTCTCACGTGCTTCTTCATCGCGCAAAATTTCTATGAGCTCGGTGAGCTTCGATGTTTGCGCCGCCTGGGTCTGAGTAATCGGCGGGACGTTGCTTTGCTGCGCGGCCACAGGAAGGATACCTGCTACCCCTGTGAAAACCAGAAACAAAGCTGTTCGCATCAACTGGTATGCCATTGCCCCCCCCCGGCATTCCTCTGAAGCGAACGCACTCGTTTTGAAAACTTGTGCCGCCAAACTTAAGCCATGATTATGCTACGTCAACCATCGACGGAGATAAAAATTCCCATAACCAAGAAACAACGATTCATATTGAGTATTTTTTTCTGTCTTTGTGGACATTTATGCCATGATGTGCCACATAGTTGCCAAATTGCGACGTGATATCGTGTTTGCGAACCCCAAGCTTCGGACGAAGCACGCCGTGTATTTCCTTGGGAAAATCATCTCCGGGATCACCTGAAAAACGAGGGAGCGCGCCCTGCTTCCGGAGCCGGGCCTAATAAAATATGGCTTTAAAATATGACCCGTCGAACCTGGATCGCCCGGTCAAAATCAGTATTCGAAATGTCTTCAAAGTTTTCGGTGAGCAGCCTGAAAAGGCCCTTGGCCAGCTGAAATCCGGCAAGACCAAATCCGAAATTCACGCATCGACCGGTTGTTCAATCGGGGTCAATAATGCCAGTTTCGACATCCACGCCGGTGAGATTTTTGTCATCATGGGACTGTCTGGCTCGGGCAAATCCACAATGCTTCGCCTGCTCAACCGCCTGATCGAGCCCACTTCCGGAACGATCGAAATCGATGGGCAGAACGTTACACAGATGAAGCGCAGCGAGTTGATTGCACTTCGCCGGCGCGACATCAGCATGGTGTTTCAGTCTTTCGCCCTTCTCCCAAACCGGACCGTGATCGACAACGCCGCCTTCGGTCTAGAGGTCGGCGGCATGGGTGAGACCGAACGCAAGCAACGAGCACGCGCCGCGCTGAAGGCAGTTGGCCTGCAGGGTCATGATGACAGCCGGACCGACCAGTTGTCGGGCGGCATGAAACAGCGCGTTGGACTTGCCCGGGCGCTTGCCAGCGAACCCACCATTCTGTTGATGGATGAGGCCTTCTCTGCACTTGATCCACTCATCCGCGCGGAAATGCAGGACGAACTGGTACGGCTTCAGTCCGAGCAAAGCCGGACGATCGTTTTTGTCAGCCACGACCTCGATGAAGCAATGCGCATCGGCGACCGCATCTGCATCATGCAAAATGGAGAAGTCGTCCAGGTCGGCACACCTGATGATATCGTGTTGCGGCCAGCCAATGACTATGTCCGCTCGTTCTTCCGCAATGTCGATGTGTCGCAGGTCTTCCGTGCCGGCGACGTTGCGCGCAACACCCAGGTCACCATCATCGAACGGCAGGGCACGTCGGCAGCGGCCGCTCTTGAACGCATGGAGCACTTCGACCGGGAGGTCGCCATCATCCTTGGTCGCGACAAGACCTATCATGGAATGGTCAGCCGAAATTCTCTTGTCGAAACGATGAAGGATGGCGCAAGCGATCCCTACCGACGCGCCTTTCTGGTCGATATCGAGCCGATCCCGGCCGCAGAAAGCCTCTCCGCCGTGCTTGGCACGGTTGCCTCGAGTGCATGGCCGGTGCCTGTGGTCGATGAAGGCAATCGCTATCTCGGCTCCATCAGCAAATCTGCACTTCTCGAAACACTCGATCGTACCGTCTGATCAAGCTCGCCCGGAGTACTACCATGACATTCGACATTGGTGACGGCGTCGACAGAGCCGTCAATTTTATCCTCGACAATTTCAGTCCGGTTCTGGATTTGATCGCCCTTGCGATCGGGACCGTGACGGACGCAATCCAAAGCCTGCTTCTGGCTGCGCCGTTCGCGCTTGGCCTTGCAATCTTCGTGCTCTTGGCGCTTTGGCGCGTCGGTATCGCCTTTGCGCTGTTTACGGGCCTTTCGCTGCTGCTCGTCAACCATATGAATCTGTGGTCGCCCATGATGGAGACATTGTCGCTGGTGCTCGCCTCGACGCTGGTTGCCATGCTGATCGGCCTGCCGCTCGGTATCGCGATGGCCCGCAATGATCGCGTGGCGTCGATCGCGCGCCCGATCCTCGACCTGATGCAGACCATGCCTGCCTTCGTCTATCTGATCCCGGCGGCGATGTTTTTCGGGCTCGGAGCGGTGCCAGGCACGATCGCCACCGTCATTTTTTCCATGCCCCCCGTTGTGCGTCTGACCAACCTCGGTATCCGCCAGGTGCATGTGGAATTCGTCGAGGCCGGCCAGGCCTTCGGCTGCACAGAGACGCAACTCCTGTTCAAGGTGCAACTGCCCAATGCGATGCCGTCGATTATGGCCGGCATCAACCAGACGATCATGCTCTCACTGTCGATGGTGGTGATCGCCTCGATGATCGGTGCCGGTGGCATCGGCAACACCGTCCTGACCGGCATCCAACGCCTCGACGTCGGGACCGGCTTCGAAGGCGGCATCGCCGTCGTTATCCTCGCCGTGATCCTCGACCGGATCACGCAAAGTTTCGGAAAGGACCGCGCCAGCGTCTGGCGCGTTTTCTTCCAACGGACAGCGCAGCCACAGACGGTCTCCACCGCTACGGCCTGAACCGTATTTACTGCGCTCAAAGATGGCGGCGCCCGTTCGCCTAATGCCAACCTTCCAATAAGGAGCAAAGATGTTGAAGACACTTGTAACGATGAGCCTCGCAGCCGGAATTTTCACCGGCATGTTCGGGACTGCCATGGCGGATGAAAAGCCGCCGGTAAAGATCGGTTGGGCCGCATGGTCCGATGCGGAATTTGTCACCAAGCTTGCAGCGAAACTGATCAAGGACGAACTCGGTCACGAAGTCGAACTCGTACAGACCGATGTCGCACCTCTATATCAAGGCGTCAGCCGCGGCGATATCGACCTGATGATGATGGCCTGGCTGCCTGAGACCCATGCCGACTATTTCGCGAAAGTGAAGGACAAAGTGACGACGCTCGGCACGGTCTATGACGGCGCCAAACTCGGCTGGGTTGTCCCGAAATATATACCCGAAGATGCGATCGCCTCGATCGAGGACCTCAAGAAGGACGATGTAAAGGCGAAGCTCAAGGGACGGGTTGACGGCATCGATCCGGGGGCGGGCCTGACGCGTCTCTCGGAAAAAGCCGTCAAGGACTATGAACTGGACGGCTACAAGCTGCAGATATCCAGCGAGGCCGGAATGCTGACGACCGTCGACCGGGCGATCCGCAAACAAGGTTGGTTCGTTGCCACGTCCTGGAGCCCGCACTGGATGTTCGGCAAGTACGAACTTCGTTACCTCGCCGACCCTAGGGGCTCGCTTGGCGCATCCGAACATGTCGATGTGCTGGCGCGCAAGAATTTCCAAAAGGAGAACCCGAAGGTTGCGGGATTTCTGTCACGGATGAAACTGCCGATCGGCGATCTTGAGGCGGCGATGTTTAATGCACAGGAGATCTCGTACGAAGCGGCCGTCGATCAATATATCGCAGACCATCCCGACCAGGTGAAGGCCTGGGTGGGTGAGCAGGAAGGCTGATAGCAACGCCACCATACCGTGTGCGTACAGCGGCATCTTTCGCGAGAAATTGCGCGAAAGATGCCCAAGCGAAGAAAGGACCGATGCGAATGCATAGTCACGATAATTCCGGGTCTTTGGCCGGTAGCGAAAACGCAGATGATACTATCGGGGGCCGCATTTCCCTTGCACGGGATGCGCTCGGCCTTACGGTGGAGGAAATCTCCGCCGTTGCCGGCGTAACTGCAGAGACCTGGAACCATTGGGAAAACGACCGCGCAGAGCCTCGCGCCAACCGTCTCGACATGCTCGCGCGCATCCTGCAGGTCAACATCATCTGGCTTTTAGGGGGCGGTTACCCGCGAATTGAGCCGGACGCCTGCACGATGTTGCCGAGCTAGACGCCCATTACGGGTCTGCACCGCAGGACCGGGGCGTTGTCACGTTGTTTTTGGCTTAACGGTTGACGGCTAATCAAGCGCGATGAACACGCCGACCATCAGCTACAAGAACCACCGTTTTCCGCGCAGATCATCGCCCATGCGGTGTGGCTTTATTTCAGGTTTCCGTTGAGCCTGCGGTTGGTCGAGAAAATGCTCCTGGAGCGCGGCATTGTCGTATCCTATGAAACGATGAGGCGATGGAGCCGGAAATTCGGGGCTGCACATGTGAAGCGTTTGCGCACGAAGAAGCCGTCCCGGAAGGATATCTGGCACCTGGATGAGGTGGTGATTTCCATCGGCGCCCGCCAGCACTGGCTTTGGCGGGCCGTCGATCAGGACGGTTATGTGCTCGACGAAATCGTCCAGATCCGCTGCAATACCAAGGCGGCCAGGCGGTTGCTGGTCAGACTGTTGAAGAAGCAGGGCCTGTCGCCAAAGCGCATCGTCACCGACAAGCTGCGCTCGTATGGAGCGGCGAAGCGCGATGTGATGCCTGCTGTCGAACATCGATAGCACAAAGGCTTGAACAATCGCGCGGAGAATTCTCACGTGCCGCGTCGAAGACGAGAACAGATGATGCAGGGCTTCCGATCCGCCGGCGGCCTGCAACGGTTCATTTCGGTGTTTTCAGCAGTCAGAAATCTCTTTGTGCCGCCACACCAGAAACGCTCCGCACTCGCCACCCACCTTCATCGAATCCGCGCAATGGCGCAGTGGAAAGCCGTCACCGCTGCAACTGTCTGATACCAACGAGTACGCTCCGTGCACCCTCAGTCAAACAACGTGACAACGCCGGGCAAGACCATGACCGTCATCATAGGCCACGTGTGCGTATTATGCCGGCGTTACATGCAATAACCGCACGCCATGTCTTTCTCGTTTTATGTCCGATAATCTTGCATTATCGAGCGCTTTAACTTTTCAGTGATGCATGGTGGTTCTAGCTAGCTTACCCGTGCAAATCACAGCCGCCGCATTATCGCAGGATAGTGGTTTTTATGCCGTAAAGACAGTTCCCTGAACTCGTCGGGGCTCCCTCTTTCTTATTGTTTCTATTCGTCTGGCTGTGGATATCGCTCACCTAATTCACTTGTTTCTATGGTTAAAAGGCCGTAAATGGCTAGACAGGCTAGATTGGAGCAGAAGATGGAATGGCAGTTACAGGATGCGAAGAACCAGTTCTCCAAGGTCATTCAGAAAGCCAAGTTTGAGGGTCCGCAGGTTGTGACGCTGCGCGGCGCGCGGGCTGCGGTCGTGTTGTCGGCGAAGGATTATGATGCTTTGCGGGCCGGGAAGCCGACACTTGTTGATGACCTCCTTGCTGCGCCGCCGTGGGATGATACCCTTGCCGATAGTATTTCGGCGCGCGAGCGTTCGTCCAGCCGGGGCCTGGCATTCTGATGTATCTCGTCGATACCTGCATCATTTCCGCGGCTGCCCGTGGCGCACCAGAAGCCGTCACCTGGTTGCGAGCCCAGGATCCGGCCGCCATCTATCTCAGCGTGGTTACACTCGGCGAAATCATGCGCGGCGTTGCCGAAAAGCAAACGACAGATCGGAGAGCCGCCGCGTACCTTGCCGAATGGCTGCGCAAGCTCCGGCAGAACCATGCGGAACAGATACTCCCGATCACCGGTCAGGTGGCCGTCGAATGGGGGCGGCTTATCGCCCAGGGGCCGCGCGGTGACGTGGATGGATTGATCGCAGCGACCGCGATTGTTCACGATCTCATTGTCGTGACGCACAATGGCGACGACTTTGCCGGTACCGGTGTTTCGATTATCAATCCCTGGGATCTTGCCTGACAATGCAGAGGTGTGACCATGACCGCTGACAAAAGCTCAATCATCCCTCCTGTGGCTGGTTCTCCCCTGCCCCTTCCTACGGTTGGCGATGGGGCTCCGGTTGACCGGGCAGCCGCTCTTCCGGCCCATCTTGATGGCCTTGCCGATCGCGCTCGCGGTTATGTCGAGGCCGCCAGTTCCACCAATACCCGTCGTGCCTATGCGAGCGACTGGAAACATTTTACCGCCTGGTGCCGGCGCCAGGCTCTTTCTCCCCTCCCCCCTGAGCCGCAGATCGTCGGGCTCTACGTCACCGCTTGCGCGTCCGGTGCCGTTGGCGGTGATAGAAAGCCGAATTCGGTCTCCACGATCGAGCGCCGGCTTTCTTCGCTTACCTGGAACTACGCTCAACGTGGGCAACCACTCGACCGCAAGGACCGCCATATCGCCACGGTAATGGCCGGCATCCGCAACAGCCACGCACGGCCGCCGGTGCAGAAGGAAGCGGTGATGCCGGAAGACATTATCGCCATGCTCGAGACGCTCGACCGGGGCGCACTGCGCGGGTTGCGGGACCGGGCCATGCTGCTGATCGGTTTTGCCGGCGGGCTTCGCCGTTCCGAGATTGTCGGGCTTGATCTCAATAAGGACCAGACGGAGGATGGTCGTGGCTGGATCGAAGTGCTGGAGAAGGGGCTGGTCGTCACTTTGCGGGGTAAAACCGGTTGGCGTGAGGTCGAGATCGGCCGCGGCTCGTCGGATGCCACCTGCCCTGTTGTTGCGCTCGAAACGTGGCTGAATCTGGCCCGCATCGCTCATGGTCCGCTGTTCAGACGGGTGACCGGCCAGGGCAAAGCTGTTGGTGCTGACCGGCTGAACGATCGGGAAGTCGCCCGCCTGGTTAAACGGGCAGCACTTGCCGCCGGCGTTCGCGGGGATCTTACCGAGGGCGAGCGAGCGCTCAAATTTTCCGGCCATTCGCTGCGCGCTGGTCTTGCTTCGTCGGCTGAGGTCGATGAGCGCTATGTACAAAAGCAGCTCGGTCACGCGTCGGCAGAGATGACCCGCAAATACCAACGCCGCCGCGACCGGTTCAGGATCAACCTGACGAAAGCTGCAGGTCTCTGAGCGGTCCTTGTAGCCCTGTGCAGGGTCTGGAACCGGCTTGAATGAGGTCTCTGTCGCTGTGACAAATGCTGCTGTGGAGCCCGCACCCGCTCTTCGACGGCTGTGGTTTCTCGATATTGTCCGCTTGGCCCTTTGGTCGAGGTGCGCGTAGCACCGGAGGCTGCTGGTCAAGCTCCTAAAGCTGCAAGGCTTGATGAGATGGTTGAAGCATCTCCCAAACTCCTTCTCTTGCGACAGCTGCGGCGTGTTGCGCCCCCACCCCCGCTGTCACCATATCCGGAAATGCGAAACCGGTCAGCGCGCGTTTTAAGCCGTAATGCTGCTTCAACGGTACGGAGTGATCAGCGGCAGCCGCGACTCGGCGAGGCACGGCACGCGTTCCGCCGCGAGATTGCCTCGTCGGATGTGCTTCCGATTTTTTGTGGTCCCACAAAATGAAAGAACTCTGATCCCGATTAATCCGGCATGCGGATGTCGGCTTTACAAAATGACGGTTGGCTTGCGTTCTGTGACCTGGCGACACCGTGGCGGTCAGCGCGATCAAGAGGATATGGTTGCGGATCGTTTGTGCATTGAGCCATCTGCGTGACCATGGATTAGGCGCACGAATTTTCGACACATAGAGATGTTTCGTGGCAACGGCGTTGCGTGTGAAACCGCCCTTGTTCTGTTACCCCACGACGCGACCGTTTAGCCGGATTTAGCATACCGGATGTATCGCTGTTCAATCGCCGAGTCCGTTAAACGCTTGAATAGGGCAGGGGCGTGCTGTTGGCCGCTCGCCCATTAGGATCATCGTCCCGATCGATACGAGCAGGCTGCGGAAATCGCGGGTTAGGCTTGATATTGGCGAGTAACATTGTGCCACCGGGATAAATGTCGGCAAGCTGCGGCGTGCCATATTTTGCACTGCTCGGCAGATGCCGGTGGCCAAGCCGTCTTCAGAATGGAATGGTCATTGCGAAGCTCCGCCGCCTCACCCGCGAAACAGCGGACCCGATCGACGCCGACACGTTGTGAGCGAGCCAGATTCAAACGGGCACCTGATCAAGATCCCCAGCGCAATCCGAACCTCAAGGGGAGGGAGGTCGATTATAGATCGCCAATGGCCAAGATTAAGGTCTTCTAGGGCGCGACATAAAAGGCGGTGAGGACCGCGGACTTTACCGGCGAACATATGGGCGTGTTGAGATGCGGCGGATCCGTTCCGTCCGTTCAGCCTCAACGGGGTAGATGGACGTTGTCTCGTTGTGTCGATCGCCACATGTCCGTCGAACGATTAGGGGCGGGGAGAATTTCACTTCTGCCATAGTTGTACGTGTACAACCGGCGGCACGCCATCGTTTTGTGCCGCAGTGCGCGCGGTAACGCGGCAACGCAATTGGGAAATTGGCGTCACATATGATGGTCAATGGCGAAACCCATCGCGCTGATGGATGTTGCTGCATGGAGCGAGGCTTTTTAGCGCGGGTACGGCCTGCGCGCGGCAGCGGAGAGTTTCAAGCCGTCAGATCAAGTTCCGTGGAAAGCCTTCATCGCAAGCCAGCACACTCTCACGCACCAGTCAGTTGTACATGTACAACGATATTGCCTCGAGTCGTGATCCTGTTGGTTAATCTGTTGTTAACGAAAAAGACTTTGCCACACCGGATAGAATCGGGCCTAATGAGATCAGCGCATTTTGCGCGCCAATCGAAAAATAAGCGCGGATTAAGTCGGGGACAATATGTTGAATATCGCAGGCAATAAGAATGGTGAGAGCCTGCGCTCTCTGATCTCTTCTGACGCCGAAGAATTGTCGCGTCAATTGCAGGCACACCAGCAGCGGACATTCCCACCTACCGCGCAGAAAAGCATTCGGCAGTTCACGCCCGCGGAGGCCGCTGATTTCATTGGTATCCATCAGGGCTATCTTCGGCAGATCGTGGCCGACGGGCATGGACCTGAACCCCTGGCCAACGGTCGCCGCCAATATTCAGTCCAGGACATCGAAAACCTCCGCCATCTTCTCGACGATGGAGGGAAGGGGCCTCGCAAATATGTCCGCCATCGTCGTGATGGTGAGAAGCTTCAAGTCGTTTCCGTCATGAACTTCAAGGGCGGCTCCGGAAAAACCACGACGTCGGCGCATCTCGCGCAATTTCTTGCCTTGCGCGGTTACCGCGTTCTTGCGATTGACCTCGATCCGCAGGCGTCGCTGTCGGCCCTGTTCGGGCACCAGCCGGAGTTCGATGTCGGAGAGAACGAGACATTGTACGGCGCCATCCGCTACGACGGCGCCAAGCGGGATGTCACCGATATCGTCCGCGCGACCTATACGCCCAATCTCCACATCATTCCGGGAAATCTGGAATTGATGGAGTTCGAGCACGAAACGCCAAAGGCTCTTGCGGGCCGGCACAAAACGGATTCAATGTTCTTTGCCCGCATCGGAGAATGCCTAGCCGAGATCGAAAGCGCCTACGACATTGTAGTCATCGACTGCCCGCCGCAATTGGGGTTCCTGACGCTGTCAGCGCTCTGCGCGGCGACGGCGGTTCTGATCACTGTGCATCCTCAGATGCTGGATGTCATGTCGATGAGCCAGTTCCTGCATATGACCGGCGACCTCTTGTCCGTTGTCGAAGAAGCGGGCGGTTCGATGGACTATGATTGGATGCGCTATCTTGTGACGCGGTATGAACCGAACGACGGACCGCAATCTCAGATGTCAGGCTTCATGCGGTCCATTTTCGGAAATCGGGTTTTGGAAAACTCTATGGTCAAGTCGACCGCGATTTCGGATGCCGGGCTGACGAAGCAAACGCTGTATGAAGTCGACAGAAACCAGTTCACACGAGGCACATATGACCGTGCGCTGGAATCCCTGACATCCGTGAATACCGAAATTGAGGATCTCATCAAGCGAACGTGGGGAAGGAAGTAATTCATGGCCCGCAAGAATGTTTTTAGCCTGATCGAATCCGATGTGAGCCCGGCTGCGGAGAACGAGCAGCCGTTTACAAATTCACGGCCGCTTGCCGGTTTTGAAAAGCCGCTGAAGCGCGCAAGCCCTGTCGGAGCGATATCTCAGTCGCTCGGCGGTGTTCACGAAAAGGCGCAGCGTGCTGACGAATTGGAGAAGCAGCTTGCCCAGGGGCAGATGATTGTCGAACTCGACACCGCCGTTCTGGACAGCTCATTCGTTGTCGACCGGCTCGGTGTAAGCGCCGAGGATCAGGAGCTGCTGGTTGCTCAGATCCGCGAACACGGACAACAGGTCCCCATTCTTGTCCGGCCGCATCCGGAGAAGGAAGGGCGGTTTCAGGTTGCCTATGGTCATCGCCGCCTGGCTGCCGTCAAAAGGATTGGCGGGCCCATTCGTGCTGTTGTCCGGGATCTGACCGACGAACAACTTGTCGTCAGCCAGGGCCAGGAAAACAATGCCCGTACCGATCTGACATTTATCGAGCGGTCGTTCTTTGCCTCACGGCTGGAAGAACGAAATTTTTCCCGCGATATCATCATGTCGGCGCTGGGCGTCGACAAGGCTGCGCTGTCGCGAATGATCGCCCTGGTGAACCGGTTGCCGGCGGAACTGATTGAAGCGATTGGTGCTGCCCCTGGCTTTGGCCGAACACGCTGGGCGGAACTTGCCGATTTGATCGAAGAGAAGAACCGCAGATCCAAAGCTCTCGGCTCTATCCTTGAGCCCGGCTTTGACAGCCTGACATCGGATGCGCGATTCCAGGTGGTCTATGATCAATTGCGAGAGAGCAAGGACAAGGCGCGAAGCGCTTTCTGGAATGCGGGTCCTCGCCGGAAGGCGGTCAGGATATCCGAGACGGGCGAAGCATTGAAACTCATCTTCGACAAGACGATCGAGCCCGAATTCGGAGCTTATGTCGAAGGTAAATTGTCCGCACTCTATGACGATTTCATGCGTTCGAAAACAACAGGAACAGGAGACTGAACCGCAAAAGAAAAAGGCCCCCAAACGTTTCCGTCGTGGAAGCCCTTCTCTGAAGTTTAGCAGCTAGAGAATCCCATTTCCGCGAATCATAGTCAAGAGTCTTTGGCATCGTTTTGGTGAGCAATTTTCTTTTGCCTTTTGCAGGGTGAAGAAAATGCAGGTTGGAAGTGTGACGACGCCTTTTGGGCGGCGGCCGATGACGCTTGCCATGGTGGCAAACCAAGTCCTGGCTCAGGAAACTGAACCGGAAAAGTCGGTCGACAAGTGGAAACTCTATCGCGCTTTGTGCGAGGCAAGATCGTGCCTGGGCGTAACGGACCGTGCTTTGGCGGTTATGAATGCTCTTTTGAGCTTTTACCCCAAGAATGAGCTGTCGGCAGATGGCAGCCTGGTTGTGTTTCCATCCAATGCACAGCTGTCTCTGCGTGCCCATGGGATGGCAGAGCAAACATTGCGCAGGCATCTGGCGATCCTGGTTGAGGCAGGACTACTGTCGCGTAAGGACAGCGCTAACGGCAAGCGTTACGCGCGCCGTGATCGGGCTGGAACGATCGATGAAGCCTTTGGCTTTTCCCTGGCGCCTCTTTTGGCCCGGTCTGATGACATTGAGCGCCTCGCGGACGAAGTTGTCGCCGAGCGACTGCATACCCAGCGGTTACGCGAACGGTTGACCATCTGCAGCCGGGACGTCTCAAAGCTGATTGAAACGGCTTTGGAAGAAGGAATTCCAGGCAATTGGGAGACCACGCACCTGCATTACAGCGCCCTTATGGGTGCATTACCGCGCAAACCGGCGGCACTTGAACTCACCGCAGCGCTAGGTGAACTTGAAGCGCTGCGTGAAGAAGTGGCTAAGCAGTTGGAAAATCAGATAAATAAGCGAAAAACGAGCGGCAATGCATTACAAAATGAGCGGCATATACAGAATTCAAAACCCGACTCTATTCCTGAATCTGAACCTGCTCGAGAAAAGCAGCAGGAAGAAAATTCGGTGATCGAGCAGCAAAACAGGCGTGAACCGATAAAAGCGTTCCCACTGAGCATGGTGTTATCGGCTTGCCCGGAAATAATCATGTACGGGCCGGGCGGCGGAATCTCCAGCTGGCGCGATCTCATGGGCGCAGCCGTTGTGGTGCGGTCGATGCTCGGCGTCAGTCCGAGTGCCTATCAGCAGGCCTGCGAAACTCTTGGGCCTGAGAACGCGGCCGCGGTAATGGCCTGCATCCTGGAGCGTGGCGGCCAGATCAACTCTGCCGGCGGCTATCTTCGCGATCTGACACGCAGAGCCGAAAAGGGTGAATTTTCACTGGGACCGATGCTGATGGCGCTGATGCGTATCAATGCACCCGGAGAACGGAAGGCCGGATAGGGGAGCAACTGATGAAAGGCTGTTCTTTTAAGCCGGCCGGCGCAGACGTGGTGCTTGATCGTCAAACGGGGGAGGGGATCGGAAATCCTCCGGGGGGGCCGGGCGGCCCACGTGAAAGCCCTGGACCTGATCGATGCGAAATTCACGCATGAGTTCCAGTTGCTCGTCCGTCTCGACGCCCTCAACCAGAATCTTGTGACCCCGGTTGCGGACCAGCCCGACAATGTCCTGCAACATCGCCTTGCCTCTCGGGGTGCCGCTGTCATGCAGAAACGAGCGATCGATCTTGACGGTGTCGAAATCGATAAGGCGTAGCCAGGAAAGGCCGGCAAATCCGGTCCCGAAGTCGTCGAGCCAAATTCGGATGCCCAGCATCTTCAGATCGCTGATGCAGCGCAGGATGTCCGAGTTCATTTCCATTTCGAGGCCTTCGGTGATCTCGAACGCGAGCCTGCCGCCCGCAACGCCGGTATCGCCAAGGATCGCAGCCACAGAGGTTGCAAAACCGGGTGTTTTTAGCTGAATGGGCGATACATTGACGCTGACGACACGAACATGATTGTCGATCAGAAGTTCGGCGCAGACAGTGCGGATTGCCCAGTATCCGAGGCTCAGGATTGCGCCCGTCCGCTCGGCAATAGGGATGAAGAGGCCAGGCGATACGGCCGTCCCGTCGAGCATCTTCAAGCGCATCAACGCCTCGACGGCTTCAACGCGGCCAGAGGAGACATTGCGGATCGGTTGATAGACCAGAGACACGAGATTCTGAGCGGTCGCGATTTTCAGGAGAGCGGCGATATTTTCGCTTTCATCGCTGCTATGAGGATCGTTGGGGTCAAACAGTTTGGCGCAGTTGCGCCCGCTTGCCTTGGCAGCATACAGCGCACGATCAGCCTCATGAATGATCTTTTCCAGTTTCGTACCGGCCTGGCTGCGGGTGAACGCCGCGCCAACACTGACTGTCACGATCGACATACCGTCACGGCGCTGCTGATGAAGCAGACCCATGTTTTCCACGGTCCGGCAGATGTTTTCCGCCAGTTCCTCAACTTGCTCCAGTGTTTCCAGGCGCGCGAGCACAATAAATTCTTCGCCGCCGTAACGGCCGATCGAACCATTATGCTGCTTGATTGAATCGGCAAGCGCATCGGCGACCTGAATAAGGCATCGATCACCTTCCTGATGACCATAGCAGTCGTTGTATTTCTTGAAGAAATCGACATCGATGAGGATTGCCGTAAAACTGGTGCCGTATCTTTGCCAACCGTTCCAGTAATCCCTCAACCGCTGATCGATAGCCCTGCGGTTTTCCAGTCCGGTCAATGGATCGGTATTCGACAACCTCAGCAGCGCATCGCCCCGCTCGGAGGCCTCCTTCTGCTGAACTTTCGCTTCAAGTGCGTTCAGGAAAACCTTGTAGCGCTCTCTGTTCAGCTTCCAGTTTACATAGGAGGTGAAGACAAAGCAGGAGATGCAAAATGTGCCGAATGCGAGTTTGTAGGAGGGGTCGACGACCGGAAACGACTGCAATGCGGCGAGGAAAATGGCGAGAATGACAGCCGATGCTATCAGGGAAAGGCGGAACTGGAAGCTGAAGAACAGATTGACGCTCATCATGAAGATCGCGCCGAACACCATGTAATAGGAGATGCTGATCGTGTCGGCCGTCATCAGCGATGGATATAGCCAACCGGCATAGGCTGCGACGAGGCCGGTAGCGCAGGTCGCGTCGATGACATCGGCGCTGGCGTTCCAGCGAACCTCGGCTTCCAAGAGGAAGAAGGCGATCGTTCCGATAACGAAACGGGACGCGATCACGTATTTTGCAACGTCCGGGACAAGCAGGATGTCGGTGATCGAAAACAAGAGATAGACGGCAATCGCGATCCACATGCCCTGGCGCGTATCCTGACGCCGGGTGGCCTGACCTTCCTCGCGATAGAGTGTGCGAAGCTCCGCCAAAGCCGGGCGCGGCGGCTCAGCATTGAGATCGATCTCCACTACGTCAGCCAGTGTGTGCTTCATGCACGTTCCATGGGGTTGCGTCGGATCCTTCTGCCCGTGAAATGCCCTTGCGGCTACGGCCGTCACCTGCAGCATTCGCGCGTGCAGGACAACAAGGCAGCCTATCAGGAGCAGGCGGAACTTTTCGGCACAATATTGGACGTACATTAAGTTTTCCTGAATTTGCCGAAGGTTAGCGGATCCGCGCAGTATACCCAACTGATACGCGAGCGCGTTAACCATGCCATGCGGATACGTGCAATTCCGATTGGCACTGCACTCGTTTTTCTCCATAATGTTAATAATCTATTAACGCATGAGGCTCGAGTGACCCAAATTAAGATTGCCTTTGACGGCGAAAGCCTGATCACACCGGCGGCCATAAACACCGAACTGTCGTCCTCCATAACAGACATGCATTATGAGCAGCTCGCGACCGGGCGAGTGGAGATTGCGCTTGCGTTGAAGATCGCGCAGCAGCAGATTCAGGAGGATCAGAACCCGGCGCTGATCATCCATCGACTGATCGGCTCACTTCATGAGATGCGCCGCAAATATCATCACAATGTCTGGCAGGAACTGATCCCGATCGTCCAGAATCACCCGGTCGCGGATTTCTTCCATCAGGATCCTTTTACGCGCTGGTCGTTCATGAAGCCGCGTGGCTATTCCGGCGATGCTCAGTTGATCGACTTCATCTACGGTCACCCGAGCGTTGCGGACGAAATCGCCAAGGCTTCGCCGCTCGGCAAGGAACTTTATGGCTACACCAGCCAGTCACCGTCACCGGTTGCAGTGCGTGAGCGGCGCGATCTTCTGACGCGCTATGTCGATGAAATTGCAACTGAAAAAGGCCCCGGAACGGAAATTCTGACAGTGGCAGCCGGCCATTTGCGCGAAGCAAACAATTCGGTCGCCCTGCGGGAAAAGCGGATCAAGCGTTGGGTTGCGCTTGATCAGGATCCGCTCAGTGTCGGTTCGATGGTGCGTGATTTCAACGGCACGTGCGTCGAGGCGATCGATGGCTCCGTTCGTGGCCTGCTGACGAAATCGCAGACGCTCGGCAAGTTTGACTTCATCTATGCGGCAGGTCTCTACGACTATCTTGCCGACAAGGTGGCGATCAAGCTGACGCAGACGTGCCTGGACATGCTGAAGCCGAATGGAGTGTTTCTATTCGCGAATTTCTCGCGCGACGTCGATGACGACGGCTATATGGAAACGTTCATGAACTGGGCACTGCTGCTGCGTTCGGATGTGGAAATGTGGAACATCATCAATGCCAGCGCCGACCGTAATTCGGTCGAGGCGCGCGTGGAATTCGGCGAAAACCGGCATATCGTCTACGGGACGATCCGTAAACGGGGTTGAAAACAGCTTTTTGGCGGGAGCGGTAATGCCACTCCCGCCATTTTCATCAACCCTTGAACAGATATTGCTCGGTCGACACCGGTTTCATCTCGATTGAGAAGCCCGCGGCTTGTGGCGGCATATAGGCAGCGTTGTCGATGATGCAGGGCTCAAGAAAATGCTCATGCAGATGGTCGACATATTCGATCACCCGGCCGTCCTTGGTGCCGGACACAGCGATATAGTCGATCATCGACAGGTGCTGGACATATTCGCAAAGGCCGACGCCTCCGGCATGCGGCCAGACCGGCAGGTCATATTTGGCTGCAATCAGAAGAACCGCCAGCACCTCGTTTAATCCGCCCATACGGCATGAATCGATCTGGACGATGTCGATCGCGCCCTCGGCGATGAACTGCTTGAACATGATGCGGTTCTGGCACATCTCGCCGGTCGCAACCTTGACTGCGCCGATCCCGGCGCGGATCTTGCGGTGCCCGGCAACATCGTCGGGGCTGGTCGGCTCCTCGATGAAGAAGGGCTTGGCGAAGGCCAGTTTGTTCACCCAGTCGATGGCCTCGTTGACTTCCCAGACCTGGTTGGCGTCAATCATCAGATAACGATCAGGACCGATGACTTCACGGGCGATGCGCAGGCGGCGGATATCGTCCTCAAGATCGCGGCCAACCTTCATCTTGACGTGGTTGAAGCCTGCATCGATCGCTTCCTGGCAAAGGCGGCGCAATTTCTCGTCGTCATAGCCGAGCCAGCCGGCGGATGTCGTATAGCAGGCGTAACCTTCGGCCTCGAGTGTGGCGATGCGCTCTGCCTTGCCGGTTTCGGCGCGCTTGAGGATCGCGACGGCCTCGTCGCGGGTCAATACATCGGTCAGATAGCGATAGTCGACAATGTCAGCGATCTCTTCGGCCGGCATGTCGGCAATGAGACGCCAGACAGGTTTTCCCGCCTGCTTGGCGAGCAGGTCCCAGACCGCATTGACGACGGCGCCGGTGGCAAGATGCATGGCGCCCTTGTCGGGTCCGATCCAGCGCAACTGGCTGTCGCCGGTCAGATGCCGCCAGTATTTGCCGGGATGAGCGAGGACGTCAGCAAGTTCGGTCCCGACGACCAGGTGCTTCATCGCATTGATTGCCGCGCAGCAGATCTCGTTGCCGCGGCCGATGGTGAAGGTCAGGCCGTGACCCGAAAGCCCATCCGTGTCGGTGTCAAGAATGACGTAAGCGGCGGAGTAATCCGGGTCGGGGTTCATCGCATCGGAACCGTCAAGGCTTTGCGAGGTGGGGAAGCGAAGGTCGAACACGCGGAGATCGGTGATGCGGGTCATGGGTTTGCTCCGAAAAGGTATGGCGGCAGGCTGTCGTCGTGGGATTTTGAATTGGCCGGCGGGGGCAAGGCGCTCCACCGGCCAAAACCTCAGATGTCTGCCCGTGTTGTTTGTTTCTGGCTTCCCAGACCCTCGATGCCGAGTTCAACGACATCACCAGGCTTCAGGTAGCGCGGCGGCTTCATGCCCATGCCAACGCCGGGCGGCGTGCCGGTGGAGATGATGTCGCCGGGATGCAGTGACATGAACTGGCTGAGATAGGAAACGAGGAAGGCGGCACCATAGACCATGGTCTTTGTGGTGCCGTTCTGCACGGTTTCGCCGTTGACCTTCAGCCAGAGCCCGAGGTTTTGCGGATCGGCAACCTCGTCCTTGGTTACGAGCCAGGGGCCGATCGGGCCGAACGTGTCGCAGGACTTGCCTTTGGTCCACTGGCCGGAACGCTCGATCTGGAAGGCGCGTTCGGAAACGTCGTGGACGGTGCAATAGCCGGCTACATAGTCGAGAGCGTCGGCTTCAGACACATATTTGGCCGTCTTGCCGATGACGACGCCGAGTTCGACTTCCCAGTCGGTCTTTTCCGAACCGCGCGGGATCAACAGGTCGTCGTTGGGACCGACGATTGCCGAGGTCGCTTTCATGAAAACGACAGGTTCCGGAGGCACTGCCATGCCGGATTCAGCCGCATGGTCGGCATAATTGAGGCCGATGCAGATGAACTTTCCAGTACCGGTAACGCAAGGACCGATGCGCGGCGTGCCGGATACCAGTGGCAGGCTGGCCGGATCGAGCTTTGCCAGTGCCGAAAGTGCCGCCGGATCGATGTGCTTACCGCCAATATCGGAGACGTGGCCGGAAAGATCACGGATCTGGCCGTTAGCATCGAGCATTGCCGGCTTTTCAGCGCCGGGTGCGCCATAGCGAAGAAGTTTCATAAGCGTGTTTCCTGTTTCAAGGCGTCAGATCGACCAGCCGCCGTCGATATTATAGGCTTGCCCAGTGGTGTAGGTGGCACCGGCAAGATAGACGGCGAGGTCGGCGATCTCCTCCGGTGTGCCGAGCCGGCCCATCGGCTGGCGGGCGATGAAAGCGGCGCGGGCGGTATCATAGTCGCCCTGCGAGCGCATGCGCTCCTGCAGTGATGGGCTTTCAACCGTGCCGGGGCAAATGGCATTGCAACGAATGCCCTGCGCAACATAATCGGCGGCCACGGCCTTGGTCAGGCCGATCACGGCAGCCTTGGTGACGCCATAGGCGAAGCGGTTGGGCACGCCCTTGATACTGGAGGCGACTGACGACATGTTGACGATCGAGCCGTCACCGCGCGCCAGCATGCCCGGAAGCACGGCGCGGATGGTACGGATCATCGCCTTGACGTTGAGGTCGAAGGCAAATTCGAGATCGCTATCCTTCATCTCCAGAACTGAGCCGCCGTGAACGACACCGGCGCAGTTGAACAGCACATCGACATCGCCGATTTCGGCAATCAATGTCGAAACGGCATCAGCTTCCAGAACATTGAGAATGTGGGTGGATATACCCGGTTCCTTCGCCAGAACGGCAAGAGCTTCGGCGTTGATGTCGGTGGCATGGACGATCGCGCCCGCCTTGGCAAAGGCGAGGGCGGACGCCTGGCCTATGCCTTGCGCTGCAGCGGTGATCAGGACTTTCTTGCCGGTCAGATTGGCGGTCATGTCATTGGCCTCTTTTAGGTTTTCTTGCGTTCGACGATCAGAATGTGGTCGGCGGCGAGCACGACTTCGTCGCGTTGGTTGATGACTTCGCAGCGTTCGGTGACGCGCCCGGACGCCGGACGTTTTGGGTCGTCATCCTTGGCCGCGATCGTCACGCGCGTGCGGATGGTATCACCAATGTGGACCGGACGGACAAACCGCAGCCGGTCATAGCCATAGGAAAATGCGACCGGGTTGATCAGCGACGCGGTAAGGCCGACGCCGATCGAAAAAATCATCGTGCCATGGGCGATGCGCTGGCCACCCGGCAGGGTCTTGGCGAATTCGGCATCCATGTGATGCGGAAAGAAATCGCCGGTGTGGCCGGCATGGACGACGAAATCGGTCTCTGTGATCGTGCGCCCGGTGGTCAGCCGGACGGAGCCCAACTCATAGTCTTCGAAATGGATTGTCTGTTCGCTCATGGCTTACGTCCCGGGCAAGGGCGCCAGCGGCGTTGCCGGCTGCGCACTGGATTGATAGGCGGCTTCGACCAACGCCATGGTCTGCCAGGCATCCTCGACGGAGCCGATCAGCACGTCATCTTCGCCGGTGGCATAGCGCTGCAGGTTGGCCATGCGATTGGCAAAAGCATCGGGAAACCATGCACCTTGCAGCGGCACGGAAACCCATTCGTCGCCCCCGGCCGGGCGGATCCAGAGCTCGTCCGGCTCGCCGCGCGGATAATCGAGATTGACGCCGAGTTTGATATAGGCAGCACCTTTCGTACCGGAAATGCGGAACTCGCAGGCCTGGAACTTGCGGCCGAAATCATGGTCATGATTGACGGAGAGAACACAGCGAAGCCTGTCACCATAATCAAGGATTGCGGCTGTGCGGGTCTGGGCAACATCATGGTTCGGATGACCGATGGTCTTGGCGTGAACGCCGAGCGGGTTGCCAATCAAACCACGGATGAAATCCAGGTAGTGAATCGAGTGCATGGCAATCTCGATGCGCGGCAGGCCCTTGAGGAAAGGCCACAAGCCCCAGGGTGTCGCCAGCGCCAGCCAAGCGTCGAAATCGACGATTTCGCCCAGAAGTCCGCGTTCGACCGCGTCCTTCAGGGCCAGCATCATCGGCGCAAAGCGCAGCTGGAAATTGACGGCCGCTTTCAGCTGCCGCGCACGGCAGATCGCCAGAATGTCCGTTGCCGCCGCAAGATCCGAGCCCATCGGCTTTTGAATGAGAACCGCAGCACCCTCAGGAAGTTTCGACAGGATCGCGGCATGTGTGGCGGGGGGCGTAGCGAGATCGAAGATAGCGTCCTTGATCGCAAGTGCCTCGCCCTCGCTGGCAAAGACTTTGGTGCCCCAGTTTCCAGCCAGTTCCTTAGCTTTTTCCGTGTTTGGGTCGTAGAGACCGGCAACCGGAAAACCGGCTTTCCTGTAGGCTGGCAGATGGGCATCGCCGACAATGCTGCCGGCGCCGAAAATGACGATCGAGCGCGGTGCGGCGGGCTTTGGCCACCATTGGCGCAGCGTTGCCGGATCGAAGTGCTCAATCATGATGGAAAACCTCTTCCATCATTGCCCACCACTCGCCTTCCTTGCGGGTCTCCAGCGGCTTCTGGCAGGGCATGCAGACCGACCACCATTCCTGGTTTTTCGGATGCGCCGCCATCTTGGCCATATCGGCCTGAAAATCTGTCCCGGTATATTCCCAGTAGCCGAACAACAGGTTTTCCGGCTCCTTCAGGAATATTGAATAGTTGGTGATGTTGCACTCGGAGATCAAGGCAAGGATTTCCGGCCAGACGGCCGCGTGCAGCCGCTTGTATTCTTCGATCTTCGTCGGTTCCAGCCCGATCACCATGCTCATGCGCTGCATAACCGTCTCCCGTCAGGCTCGGAATTCGCGGGTGAATTCTGTAACCGAGCGCGATTTGACGGCATCCCAATCCCAGGAAATGCCAATGCCCGGCTCGGACGGTGCCAGCGCCTTGCCATCGACAATCTCCATGCGCTTGTCCGTCAGGTCGTCGAGCTGGGGAATATACTCGACATATTTGCCGTTCTGTACGGCGCAGACGAGGCTGACATGCAGTTCCATCAGGAAATGCGGGCAGACGGGAATGTCAAAGGCTTCGGCCGCGTGCGCAACCTTCAGCCAAGGCGTGATGCCGCCGATACGGGCAACGTCGACCTGAACGATCGAGCAGGCGCCTTTCTGCATGTATTCACGGAAATGGCGGATCGAATACATCGATTCGCCGACGGCAATGGGCGTGGTGGTCGAGCGCGACAGCCGGATATGGCCGTCGAGATCGTCGGCTGGAAGCGGTTCCTCGATCCAGGCGAGATCAAGTTCCTGCAAGCGTCCGGCACGCCGGATGGCTTCATCGACAGCAAAGCCCTGATTGCAATCGGTCATGATCTCGAAGGCCGGGCCGACAGCCGCGCGCACGGCCGACAGCCGCTCATAATCTTCCGAGCCATGCGGCCGGCCGATTTTGATCTTGGAGCCGGAAAAGCCCTTGGCTTTCGCCTGCAGCGCGTCATCGACCAGTGCCTGCTTTTCAATATGCAGCCAGCCACCTTCCGTTGTGTAGAGCGGGCAACGGTCACGCGCGCCACCGGCGAGCTTCCACAGCGGCAGGTTCTGCTTCTTCGCCCGAAGGTCCCATAGGGCTGTATCGACAGCTGCCATAGCCAGCGCCGTGATCGGACCGATCGTCGTGGCGTGCGTGGCAAATTCCATCTTATGCCAGATCGCCTCGATGCAATCGGCATCAGCCCCGATCAGCAGCGGCACGAGATGATCCGACAAGAGCCGCATGACGGAGGAGCCGCCCGTGCCGATTGTGTAGCTATAGCCCGTGCCGGTCGCGCCGTCGGAATCGGTGATGGTGACGAAGGGCGTTTCCTGGCTGACAAAGCTCTGGATCGCATCGGTCCGTTTCACCTTCGGCTGAAGGTCGACCATGCGCAGTTCGATTTTTTCAATACGGGCCATTATGGATTCCTCAGGCTACCAGGCTCTTGCCGGTGGTCAGGTCAAACAGATGCGCTTGCGAGAGATCGAAGCTCATCTTGATGCTCTGGCCGGAGGGCAGGGGGCGCGGGTTGAGCATGCGCGATACCCAATCGCGGCCGTTGAAGCCAACAAAGACCAGTGTCTCATTCCCCAGTGGTTCGGTGATCGAAACCGGCAATTCCAGTTCCGCGACCGCTTCGGCATCACCGGAGTTCAGACCATGGCCGGTCGGAAAGAAATCGTCGGGGCGAAGGCCGAAGGTCAGCTTCTGACCGGAGGTCAGGCTCTGGCGGAATTTCGGCGGGATCGGCAAAGTGGCGCCGCTGGCGAAGACCAGTTTTCCGTCAGCGACCGTCACGTCGTCCATGTTCATCGGCGGCGAGCCGATGAAACCGGCAACAAACTTGGTCAGCGGGCGGTTGAACACTTCTTCCGGGGTGCCGACCTGCTCGATATGGCCATCGCGCATGATGACGATACGGTCGGACAGCGTCATCGCCTCGACTTGGTCATGCGTCACGTAGATCATCGTCGCTTGCATGCGGGCATGCAGCTTCTTGATTTCGGTGCGGACCTGCGTGCGCAGCTTGGCATCGAGGTTGGACAGCGGCTCATCGAACAGGAACACGTCAGGACGGCGGACGATCGCCCGGCCCATGGCGACACGCTGACGTTGGCCGCCAGAGAGCTGCGAGGGGCGGCGTTCGAGCAGATGCGTGAGATCGAGGATGGCGGCGGCATCCGCCACCTTTTCCTTGATTTCCTCAGGCGGACGACCGGCGATCTTCAGCGAAAAGCCCATGTTTTCACCGACCGTCATATGCGGATAGAGCGCATAGGACTGGAACACCATCGAGATGTTGCGGGCGCGGGGGGGCAGGTCGTTGACGACATTATCACCGATCTCGATCGTGCCACCGCTGACATCTTCCAGGCCGGCGATCATTCTCAACGTCGTCGATTTTCCGCAGCCGGACGGGCCGACCAGCGCGACAAACTCGCGGTCCTTCACTTCCAGGTCGATGCCGTGCACCACTTCCAGCGCGCCGTAGCGCTTGACCAGTTTCTTGAGACTGACGGGAGCCATGAAATTATCCTTTGACCGCGCCGAAGGTGAGGCCGGAGACGAGGTGTTTTTGTATGATGAAGGTGAGTGTCAGCGCCGGAATGATCATCACGACGGCGAGCGCACACATGCCGCGCCAGTCGATGGTGAACTCGGCCGTATAATCGAGCAGGCCGACCGGCAGCGTTTTGGAATTCACCGAGCGGGTGATCTGCGACGCCAGCGCATATTCGTTCCAGGAGATCAGGAAGGCGAAGATACCGGCCGATGCGATGCCGGGACCGGCCAGCGGAAATTCCACCTGCCAGAAAGCCTGCCAACGGGTGCAGCCGTCGATCTGGGCAGCTTCGGCCAGATCCTTCGGGACCTGCCGGAAGAAGCCGTCGATCAGCCAGATGGTGAAGGGCACGTTCAGCGCGACATAGGTGAGAATGAGCGCAAAATGCGTGTCGATGATGCCGGTGCGGGCAAAGATCATGAACAAAGGCAGCGACAGCGCGATGCCGGGCACAGCACGGGTCAGCATGAAGCCAAGGAAGATCGCCGATTTGCCCTTGAACTTGTAGCGCGCAAAAGCATAGCCGCCGGCCATGCCGATGCCGAGCGCGATGATCGTCGATGTGATCGAAATGATCAGCGAGTTGCGGAAATAGGACCAGACCGGAATACCGCCCTGGCCGGCGCCCGAGAACATCGACCGGTAAGCATCGAGCGACAGGTCTTGCGGAATCCAGACCGGCGGCTTTGCCATAATCTCTACGGTTGGGCGCAGCGAAGACAGGATGATCCAGAAGCCGGGCAAGCAGATGATCAGCATCGCCACGAACAGGGTGACGATATGGGCGAGCGAATAGAGGCGCTTGCGCAGGCGGTGGGACGAATTGATATCCATTACCACTCAGCTCCAATCTGCTGGCGCGCGGCTGCGAGCTTGCGGAAGAAATAGACGGTGAACAGGATCGACAGCACGATGGCGAAATAAGCCATGGCATTGGCCATTCCCATGCGCGCATCGCCATAGGCGGTGCGCCCAACCAACGTCCACAGGAGTTCGGTACGCTTGGCAGGACCGCCGTCGGTCATGATCTTGACGATGTCATAGGCCCTCGCAACGTCGAGCGAGCGGATGGTCATGGCGATGAACGCGAACGGCATCAGATAAGGCCAGGTGACATAGCGGAAGGTCTGCAGTGGCGTGCAGCCATCAACATGGGCAGCCTCGATCGGATCGCGCGGCATGGCGAGAAGACCTGCCAGGATCAGGATCGCAAAGACCGAGGTGGACGACCAGACTTCGGCAACGGTGATCGAAAACAGAGCCAGATTGCCATTGATCAGCCACGGGATCGCCTGGTCCGTCAGCCCCAACGATTGCAGCGCATTGTTGATCAGACCGATATTGTCATTGAACAGGAATTTGAACTGGAAGCCGACGAGTACCGGCGAAAACATCATCGGAAACATCATCAGGGTGCGCAACAGCCGTTGACCGCGCACGGCCTTGGAGACCAGCAACGCAAGACCGAGGCCCAAAAGCATTTCGGCATTGAGCGCAATCGTCAGGAACAGAACCGTGCGGCCGAAGGCGACCCAGAAATCCCAGCTCGAAATGACGGTGATGTAGTTGCGCAGGCCGATGAAGACATAGAGCGATTCCGGCTTGGTGAGGCGGAAAGGCGTAAAGCTCGAATAGAAGGAGAGCGCCAGCGGCACGACGACAACAGCCGCAAGAACCAGGAATGCTGGAAACAGCAGCAACACTGGTGCCGATAATCTGGATAGTT
This sequence comes from Hyphomicrobiales bacterium, assembly GCA_900472175.1. Taxonomy (GTDB): domain Bacteria; phylum Pseudomonadota; class Alphaproteobacteria; order Rhizobiales; family Rhizobiaceae; genus Pararhizobium. Next base: position 27,036 of record UCHD01000019.1, read on the forward strand.
TCATGTCGCGCCCTTTGATTTGCGCCGGAAATTAAAAGCGGCGCCACGGCAAAAGCCGTGGCGCCGCGTCAGTTCAATCAAAGCTTGCCGGCATCCTGCAGGATGGTCGTGGCTTTCTCGGCAGCGCTATCGAGCGCCTGCTTCGATGTCTTGTCGCCAAGGATCGCAGCCTGCAGTTCCGGATAGACCGAGTTGGAGATTTCGATCCACTCGGCGGTCTGCGGAACCGGGAAGGCATGCTTTGCCGCTTCCTGGAAGGCCTGCAGTACTTCGGTCTTGTAAGCGTCGCCTTCGGCGGCCTTGATGTTGTAATCCCAGACGGCGCTGCGTGTCGGCAGCGGGCCGGTCGCCGATTCCAGCTTCTGGCTGTCTTCGTTGGTCAGCCACCAGACGAGCGAAGCGGCTGCTTCCTTGTTGGCGCAGGCTTCCGTGACCGAGAAGCCGTGGTGACCCGACCAGCCGGTGCGCTTGCCGGACGAACCGGCCGGCTGAACCTTCACGCCGACATTACCGGCAACCTTGGAGGACTTCGGATCGTTGAAGAAGCTCGCCCAACCAGGCCAGTCGAGATTGAGAGCGATCGAGCCGGATGCGAAGCCCTGGCCGAGATCATCCCAGAGATAGTTGGTGGTGCCGGCCGGAACAGCCTTGTCCTTGTAAAGCTTGACGAACCAGTCGAGCGCACGGACGCCAGCGTCCGAATTGAAGGCCGGGCGACCATCCTTGTCGAGGTATTCGCCGCCTTCGGCAACCAGCATTTCATAGAAGCGGCCGTTGATCGCTTCTTCCTTGCCGGCAAACTGGGTGCCGTAGAATGTCGGCGGTGCGGAGAAGAATTCGGCCTGGTCGGAAACCTGCGCCCAGGTGTCCGGCGGGGTCAGGTCGTAGCCATACTTGGCCTTGAAGGCCGTCTTCTTGGCTTCATCCTGATAAAGGCTTTTCTGATAATACAGCGCCGAAACGTCGAACTGGGCACGCGGCAACATCACCAGCTTGCCGTCGAGCGTCGAGGCAGCGATCAGCGCCGGCACGAATTTGGCGATTTCGTCGGCCGGGATCAGTGGCGTCAGATCGGTGTAGATATCCGGATATTGCGGTGCGAACGACGAATGGTTCGAACCGACGCACCAGCTGAGGCCACCGGTGGCGATGTCCGACTTGATTTCCTTGTCGAGCTCAAAGTGGTTCTTCTTCGAGAGGATATTGACTTTGGCGCCCGTCGCTTTTTCCCACTCGCCTATGCGTTCATAGAGCTTTTCGTATTGCTGGCCACCGATGAGCTTGGCATCGATCGTCACGCCGTCGAATTTGCCGGGCAGGTCTGCAGCTTGTGCCGCGACCGAGCAGGCAAACAACATTACCCCGGCCGAGACGCCGGAAAGCAGCTTGTTCATGATTTCTCCTCCTCACGTCCACACCATCCCAATGGCGGGAATTCCTCATTTGTGAGGAATTGATTTATATACAAACAGCAAATGCACCCTTGCGTCAAGCCGCAACTTTGCTTTGTCGTGCGCCTCGTATGCGTATATGAAGTAATTTATTCACAGGGGGATGTGTTGATGGACGCTGATGAATCCGACCGTTACCGCGCACCGGCGCTGGACAAAGGTCTCGATATTCTCGAGCTTCTGGCCGGTGTTGATGGCGGGCTGACGCAGGCCGAGATTTCCAAGAAGCTTGAGCGCAGCCCGAACGAGTTCTACCGTATGCTCGACCGGCTGGTGCGGCGCGGCTATGTCACGCGGATCGATGGTGACCGCTATTCCCTAACGCTCAAGCTGTTCGGCCTGGCGCAGCTGCATGCGCCGGTGCGGCGATTGGCATCCTATGCGACCCCGCTGATGCGCGACCTTGCCCAGCGCAGCCGTCAGGCCAATCATCTTGCAGTCTTCGATCGTGGCTTTGCCGTCGTCATCGCCCAGCAGGAAGCGCCGGATTACTGGGGCATTTCGATCCGCGTCGGTTCACATATCAGCCTGTTTGACACGGGTTCCGGTCACGTTCTGCTCGCATTCCGTTCTGAGGAAGAGCGGCAAATGATGATTTCCGAACATGTGAAAAGCCAAACCGAGCCACCCTTATCCGATGATTTCTTCGAGCGGCTCGACCGGATTCGCGAGCGCGGATACGAGATGATGGCCAGCGCCCAAACCGCTGGCGTCTATAACCTGTCAGCGCCAATCCTCGGGCCGGACGGGCGCGGCATTGCGGCTTTGACCTGCCCCTATATCGCCCTGGTCAATGCTCCCTCCGCCCCTGATATATCCGAAAGCATCGCGCTATTACAAAAGACGGCTGCCCAGCTTTCGCTGCTCGCCGGATCGGATGTCAGCCACGCGGAATAGGCAGGGATTCAAAGCACTTGGGCGATGAACTTCTTATTTGAATGATATCTTCTTGTGTGAAATAGTCGGGAATAACACCGGGGAGGACACGGACGATGATCATCGATACCCATCTGCATTTGATCGACAGGGCAGCACTTGCCTATCCGTGGTTGTCGGGCGCACCTGCGCTGGATCGGGATTTTCTCTATGAAACCTACGCGACCGAAGCCAGACGCTGCGGGATCGGGGCTGCCCTGCACATGGAGGTTGATGTCGATCCGGCCGAGATCGAGGCTGAGATCAGCTATGTCCAGACGCTTTCGCAACGTCCCGAAAACCTGATTGCTGGCGCGATTGCCGCCTGCCGCCCGGAAGAGGCGGGTTTTGCGGGCCATCTCGAGCGCCAGCAGGCGAACCCGTTCGTCAAGGGTTTCCGCCGTGTGCTGCATGTCATTCCCGATGACGTCTCGGAAGGCGCGCTGTTTCGCGAGAACATCAAACGGCTTGGTGGAACCGGCCTGTCCTTCGATCTTTGCGTCCTGCCGCATCAGATACCGAAAGCCATCGCGCTGGCCGATCTGGCGCCGGACGTCCAGTTTATCCTCGACCATTGCGGCGTTCCAGCCATTGCTTCCGGCGCCGTACAGCCGTGGCGGGACAACATGATCGAGATCGCCAAACGCCCAAACGTCACCGCGAAGATTTCCGGCGTCGTCGCCTATGCCGAAGCGGAAAGCTGGTCGGTCGAAACCCTGCGGCCTTATGTCGAGCACACGATCGCGCAGTTCGGCTGGGACCGTGTTGTCTGGGGCAGCGACTGGCCGGTCTGCACGCTCGGCGGAGGTCTGTCGACCTGGATGGCGGCGACGCATGCGCTGCTGGCCGGATGTTCGCAAGGTGAGCGCGCCAAGCTGCTATCAGGCAATGCAAAACGGCTTTGGTGCCTCTAAAAAGGTGGCCGGCGTTATCCGCCGGCCTGTCCCTCTATCGAAAGCTTTCGGCGAACAGCCGATTGATATCCGCCACTACCGCATTGGCTGATTGATGCTGCAACAGGCCTTCGTTCAAACGGTCCGAAGCCGCTTGCTGGAAGCCCATGTAGCCATCGTGGCGAGGCCTGACCCAGGCGGCATCCAGTGTCGCGCGGGTGGCGCGATAGAAGTCGGCGGTAGCAAGATTGACCGCCGCATCCTCCCACGCTTGCGCATGACCGGGCTGTCCGCCCGCTGCGGCATAATCGGTCTTCTGGATATCGCCGCTGGCGATCCAGTAGGCAAAGTTGATGGCGGCGTCCGGGTTTTTGGAAAATGCCGAGACGGCAATACCGGTTCCGCCCAGCGCTGAGCCTATTGGGCCACCGTCGCCCACCGCTGGAATATCGCCGAAACGAATGAGGCCCGGCCGGAAATCCTTCACCGAATAGCTGACGTATCCGTAGATCAGCGGCGCCACGACAGCTTTTATTTCGGGCGCTGCCATCCGCTCCAGAACCGCGATTGGGTCCATCTCGAAACAGGACGGATCGACCAGTGCGGCGATCTCGCGCAGCATTTCGAAAACCTGCGCACCCGTCTCGATGTCGATCAGTTCACCGGGACCTTCGACGGCGCAGGGCCGCCCGAGGTTGCCGCAGAGCGTGTAAAAACTCATCAATGAATGGGGCGGGCGCAGCGGTATGAGGACTTTGCCGCCTCGCGCCAACTCAAGCACCTCGGGCCAACTGGCAGGTGGTGTGGCCTGCAGATCAGGCCGCCAGGCCTGCACCTGTGTTGCCGCATCGATAGGGAATGCCCATTGACGGCCCTGCCACGAGTAGCTCGGATAGGATTGGCCGACACTGGCCGCCGCCAGCGCCGCACGCTCGCTCTCGCGTCCGGCAATATCCAGCGGCAGCAGGCACTTCTCATGTGTGATCTGCCCGACATGCGGATGATCGATGACGATGAGATCGAACTGTTTGGCCAGTTCTTCGACCGGAAACGTCTCGAAATCCTGCAGCGAGCGCTTTTCCCACTCGACGGTGACGCCGGTTTCGTTGAACCAGCGGCGCGAACAGGCGATCATCGGATCATAGCCGCGCGGGTGGTTCCAGGTCATGCCCTTGAGTGTGATCGTCATAGGCCGAACTCCTCGCGGATGGCCTGGCTGTGTTCGCCAATGCGGGGTGCTGCACGATCGACCTTGGCGCGCACACCGTTGACGCGGAGTGGCGAGCGCGTTGTCGTGATCGAAATATTGTCCTCGCGGGTGACGGTCTGCAGCATGTCGAGAACCTGAAAGCCTTCGCTCTCCATCAGTTCGTTCCAGTTCAGCACCCGGGCGCACCAGATATCCGCCGGTTCAAGGATCGCCAGCCATTCGTCTGTTGTCTTGGTCGCGATGCGTTTGGCGATCAGCGCCTTGATCTCGTCGCGGGCCGTAAACCAGGTGGCGGAGTTGTCGCGGTAGGGCGCAAGCTCGTCCATGCCGAGCAGGTCGGCGAGCTTCGGAATTGGCGTCATGGCGATGGCGAGATACCCGTCGGCGGCCGCATAGACGCCGTAGGGCGCCGAAAGATATGCGTGGGCGCTGCGGAAGTTTGCGCGTTTCGGCAGCCTCCGGCCGTCGTTGAGATGCGTGGTCAACACCTCGAACTGAAAATCGACCAGCGCTTCGAGCAGGCTGGTCTCGACATGGCTGCCGGAGCCCTTGATGCTGCGGCGGACCAGCGCTGCGAGAATGCCCTGGGCAAGGGCTGCACCAGCCAGCATGTCGCCGATTGCCAGACCGAACGGAACCGGCCCCTGATCCTCATCGCCGTTCAGCCACATCACGCCGGAGCGCGATTGTGCCAGAAGATCCTGGCCTGGCCGCTTGACCCAAGGGCCTTCCTCGCCATAGCCGCTGATCGATGCGTAGACGAGCCGCGGATTGATCTTCCTGACCGCCTCATAGTCCAGCCCGAGCCGTTCGATGACGCCGGGCCGAAAATTCTGGATTAGCACGTCAGCCTTGGTTAGCAACGTTCGCAGCGAGGCCAGATCCTTTTCGTCCTTCAGGTCGATCGACAGGCTTTCCTTGGCCCGGTTGATCGCGTGGAAGATGGTGGAATCGCCGCCGATCTCGGTGTCGCTGAGATAGAGCCGCCGTGACAGGTCGCCGCCATCGGGCCGCTCGATCTTGATGACGCGGGCGCCGAGATCCATCAGCCGGAGCGAACAATAGGGGCCGGACAAGAATTGGCTGAGATCGACGACGACGAGGCCGGCGAGGGGAAGATCGGTATCGGCTGACATTTAGGATTTTTCCGTCTTGCCGGCAAAATCGGCCGGGTTCTTGTATTTCACGGTTTGCAGATGCTCACAGTAGAGCACCAGTTCGCCTTCGCCCTTGAATATCTCGTAGCTGGCGCGGATCAGGCCCATGTCCTTGTAGCGCGGCCGCTTATCGAGATTGGTGCGGATGGCGTAGATCGTGTCGCCGATAAAGACCGGCTTGATGAACCGCAGCTTGTCGTAGCCATAGGAAAAGGCGTTGACGCAATTGGTGGCGACAAGCCCGAGGCCGGCCGAAAACACGAAGGCGCCGGCAATCAACCGCTTGCCAAAAATGCCCTCGCGTTCGGCAAACATCTGGTCCTGCACGTAAGGGTGAATATCGGTGACCAGCATGTTGAACATGTGGCTGTCGCCCTCGGCCATCGTGCGCCGCAACGATCGAATGCGCTGTCCGACCGGCCAATCCTCATAGAACCAGTTTTCCGCGTTCCAGACCGGAAGCGAAGCATGGTCCGCGGGCATGTCGGAAGGATGCGTGGAGGAAACGCCCACGGTCGGTGCAGCGGCGCTCATGGCATGTACTCCACGCAAAGTGCTGCCGGGTTGTTGATGTCCATGTGCGTCCTCCAATTTTCTTATGTAAAGAAGATTTTCACATATGGATGATTATTGCAAGCGACATCGTGCGCACTTTCGCGCCGCCCTGCCGGATGATGGAGCGGTCCATCCGGCGATCAGGCGGGCATTGGTCAGGGAGATGTGTGAGCAGGCTGTGTCTTGGGGGGGGGGCTGCAGAGATAGCTGAGGGTGGGGTTGATCTGCCGCTTGGGTTCTTCAGTTTGGCTTGGGCGTGGCAGCGCATTCTCGCACTTGAGGCGAGCTTTCGGACGCCAAAACCGGGAAAGCCGGGCTTCGGATACGAAGCGTTAACCATATGCTTTGTAAATCAGAATCACCAACATGGAGAACCGCCTGATGAGTGCTGCGTTGAAGGATGTGCGTTTTTCTGAAACGGAAGAACGGGTCGTGCCATTTCCCCTATCGGGACAGGCAAGCACCATCAGACGCTGTGCCAGCGAGCTGGAAAACGTCCATGGCGAAGAGGCTCTCCAGTACTGGAAAACCGAGTGCCGCGCCTTGGCAAAACGTCTGAGCAATCTCGGATGTTCCGAGGATGCCATCCGCAGCCAGGTGATGGCTTTTCAGACTGAGGTTCAGGTGGAGATGATGCGGCGTTACTCGGATCGGCTGGCCGCTGAAGCTCAGGATGGATACACCCTCAATTCCTGACATGCAGGCCCGCGGTTACAGATGCCGCCCGGTCAGGACACACAAAAGGGCAGCGCAGGCTGCCCTTTTGTCGTTATGAAGGATCTGGTCCGTCACTTCTTGTTCTTGAACTTCGCATAAAATTCATCGGCCATATTGCGCAACGCCCGACCGATGGCAGCGTATTCGAATTCATTGAGATTGGCGAGCGAAGCGCGGCCGGTGGGTTGCTGCGTGCCAAAGCCCTTGCCGGGCAGGAGCACGATGCCGGTCTCGTCGGCGATGCGGAACAAAAGTTCATTGTTGGCGAAGGCACCCTTGAGCCAATCCGCAAATTCGTCGCCGTAGAGCTTGCGCGAAATGACCTCGAGATCAAGCAGGGTATAGTAGTCAACGGAGTTTTCGTTCTGCTCGGGCTCCACGCCAAGTTCGCGGTAGAGAGCCGCTTCGCGCTTGCGAATGACCTTCTTCAGCGTTGCCTTGTAATTGTCGTTCTCGTCCATAAGCGCAAACAGCGAAAACAGCACCATCTGGATCTGTTGCGGCGTCGACAGGCCGGCCGTGTGGTTGAGCGCCACGGTGCGGCTGTCGGCGACCAGGCGATCGATGAACTTCAGCGTCGAGACATCCGGCAGCAGCGAACCATAGCGGCGATCAAGAGCCTTCTTGGTATCCTTCGGCAGCGCCTTCAGCTTGGTATCGAGAACGTTTTCCTTATGCGTGGCGATGACACCGAGGCGCCAGCCGGTCGCACCGAAATACTTCGAATAGGAATAGACGAGGATAGTGTTGTTGGGGCACATCGCGAAGATCGATTGGAAATCGTCGGCGAAGGTGCCGTAGACGTCGTCGGTCAGGATGATCAGGTCCTGGCGCTCTTCCTTGACGATCTTTGCGATCTTGTCGAGGCTGCGCTGGTCAAGCTTCACCGAAGGCGGGTTGCTGGGGTTGATCAGGAAGAACACCTTGATGGCGGGATCGCGCAGCTTCTCGATTTCCGAATCCGGATACTGCCAGCCCATCTCCGGATCGGCATTGAGGGCGACTTCCTCAAGCCCATACTCGTCGAGCTCCGGGATTTCGATGTAAGGCGTGAAGACCGGCATGCCGATCGCCACCTTGTCGCCGCGCTTGACGATACCGTTCTGCTTCAACGTGTTGAAGACGTAGGTCATTGCCGCGGTGCCGCCTTCCGTCGCAAAGACGTCAATGCTGCTTGGAGGAAGGTGGCCACCGACCATTTCCTTGACGATATAGTGGCTGACGATCTCTTCGCTGATCCTCAACATGCGCGGCGGGACGGGATAATTGCAGCCGAGAATGCCCTCGACCATCTCGTGCAGGAAGCCCGAGGCCGAAAGGCCGAGCTGGTCGCGCACATAAGAGAGCGCCCGCTGCAGGAAGGCCACGCCGGCCTGATCGCGGTTTTCGGTGGTGTAGCGCTCAAAGCGAGCTTCGATGCCCTCGATGTTCGGCAGGCCACCGATCCATTTTTGCATATAGGAATAGGAAAGCTCGGATTCTGATGCGGCAAACAGACCAAGCCGGAAGAAGGCACGGCGCGGCAGGGTCGCCATGAAATTCGGGTTACCTCGGCCGGCATTCAGCATCAACCGGTTTTCGCGGGAAGAGGCCAGCTTGATCAGTTCGTCCTTGAGCTCGAACGGGCTCAGTTTCGCAAAACTGCTATAATCGGTCATGGGGTTCACTCCTTGCTAAGTCGAATGGATCAGACGAAGGCGACGACGAGCGGGCCGAGCAATGTCAGAAAGACGTTGGCCAGCGCGTAGGTAATGGCGAAGGGAGTTGTCGGGACGGTGTTGCCGGCCTTGTCGAGGATTTCCCCGAAGGCGGGATTGGCGCTGCGCGATCCGGAAAGCGCCCCGGCAAAAATGGCGGTGTTGTCGTAGCGCAGGATATAGCGCCCGACGAGCATGGTGATCAGGAGCGGCAGGATGGTGACGACGACGCCGATCAGGAAGATCGAGATGCCGTTTTCAGCGATCGTGTGCACCGCCTGCTGTCCGGACTGCAACCCGACGACCGCGACGAAACCGGCAAGGCCGAGATCTCGCAAAAGGGTGGAGGCTGCCGTCGGCATGTTGCCGAGCGTCATGTTGCGGCTGCGATACCAGCCGAAGGCGAGACCGGCGAGAAGAGCGCCGCCGCCGCTGCCGAGTGTCAGCGGAATGGAGCCGATGCGAATGACCGCAAGTCCAACCAGCAGGCCGACGACGATGCCGAGCCCATGAAAGACGAAATCGGTCTTGTCGCTGGGCATAATCACGGTGCCGACCCGTTTGGCGATGCGCTGCAGGTCTTCCTGCAGGCCATGGGCGGTAACGACATCACCGGCTTCGATGCGGGTGTCGGCCACAAGTGTCAGCGGGTTGCCGGCGCGCTTGACCTGCAGAACGAAGACGCCGTGCCGCAGCTCCTTGGTCGCTTCGATGATTTCGGCGACCGTCTTTCCGGCAAAGTCCTTGTTGCCGATGACGACATCCCGCGTCGCCACGACCATGTCCATACCCTCGGACGATTGCGTTTCAGGTCCGATGGTATTTGCCATACCGACAACTCCGGCGCGTCGCCCAACGACGAGAACGATATCATCGGCCTGCAACTTGAGATCAGGTTCGACGCCGATGATCGCCCCGGCGCGTTTTACCCGCTCAATGGCGAGTGCCGCACTGACGGCTCCGGCCTCGATCTCGGCAACGGTGCGGCCGGCGGCCTGACTGACCTGGAACAGGCGACCGACCAGATCCGGCAGGGCAGGTGTCTCGCCCGGTCCGTAGATCTTGGCACCCGCCAGCATCTCGGCTTCGGCCTTGACGGCATCGTCGCGGATACTGCGGCCCATGAGCCAGGGCAGGATGTTGACGCAGACGATGATCGCCCCGAACGAGCCGAAAATGTAGGTGACCGCATAGCCGATGGCGACGTTTGCCTGCAGGCGCTGGACTTCATCGGCGGCAAGGCCGAGTTTGCCGATCGCCGAGCTTGCGGTGCCGATGATGGCCGATTGGGTCAGGCCACCGGCGGCGATACCGGCAGCAAGGCCTTTGTCGAGCCCGAACATTTTGGCCAGCACGACAACGGTCAGCAGGCCGCTGATAGCAAGCACGGCCGCCATGACGATCTCGCGGATCGACTTGCGGCCGAGTGAGCGGAAGAATTGTGGCCCGCTTTCAAAACCGACAGCATAGATGAACAGTGCAAACAGGACTGCCTTGATGCCGTTGTCGATGGTGATGCCGATCTGGCTGAGCACAACTGCAACCAGAAGCGAACCGGCGACGCCTCCAAGTTGGAACTTACCGAACTGGAACTTGCCGATCCAGTAGCCACCGGCCAAGGATAGAAACAGAGCAATTTCAGGAGACTGCTGGAAAATCGATTGCAGGAATGACATAGGCCCCTCCGTATCAATGCTGCTTTGCGCGCTGGCCAAATCAGAGGGGATGGTTGCGGTGTGGTCAAGGAAAAACTTAGGCGAGAAGATTAACAACACATCGGGATTGTTCAAATTTGAGACTCGCCGCCGAAAATGCGGCAAAGGCTGGCCCAAATAAAAACGCCCGGCTTTCGCCGGGCGTTCATTCTGCAGGACATGAGGGAGGATCTACATATTCTGCGGAAGCAGTTTGATCAGAGCGTCACTTGCCAGCGTCGAGACGGTCGATCGCCTGAACATTGCCGGCCGACGAGCCGTTCGGATCGAATTCGGATTCCAGCCACTTGTCGACGATGGCCTTGGCCAGTTCCGGCCCGATGACGCGGGCGCCCATGGTGATAATCTGGGCATTGTTGGACTTGGCGGCACGCTCGGCCGAGTAGGTGTCGTGGGTGAGCGCGGCGCGGATACCCGGCACCTTGTTGGCCGAGATCGAGACGCCGATACCGGTGCCGCAGATCAGGATGCCACGGTCGTTCTGGCCGCTGACGATGGTTTCAGCCAATCCCTTGGACAGGTCGGCATAGAAGCCGGACTGGCTGAGATTGCTGACTTCGAGGCCGCTCTTGGTGGCGAGATGGGCTTCGATGATGTCGAGAAGCGGCTTGCCTGCGCTGTCGGCGCCGATTGCGATTTTCATGGCTGTATCCTTCCGTTGACGGGTGGTTTCAGAGCGCCGCAGAGACGCGTTTGAGAATGTCGAGATAGCCGGCCACGTCCCAGGCCGAGCGGCCGATGAACAGGCCATGGATGTGTGGTTTGGCAATCAGCTCCTCGCAATTGCCGGGATTGACACTGCCGCCGTAGAGAACCGGTACGGAAATGCCAAGGCTTGCCTTCGCCCATCCGGCGATCAGGGCGTGACGTTCGTCGGCATAGTCGGAGGAGGCGGGAATTCCATTGACGCCGATTGCCCAGACCGGCTCGTAGGCAAGCAATATGGGTTTGCTCTTGTCTGCGCCCTCGATCAGTGCCAGCGCGCCTTCGACCTGACGTCGCAGGACGATGTCAGCTTGTCCAGCTTCGCGTTCGGCCAGCGTTTCGCCAATGCAGATCAGCGGGATCAAGCCATGCCGGACGGCAGCTGCCGTCTTCAGGCCGACCGCGCGATCGGTTTCGCCGAAATGTTCGCGCCGCTCGCTATGGCCGAGTTCGACGATATCAAGATTGCAGTCCTTCAGCATCACCGGCGAGATTTCGCCGGTCCAGGCACCGGCGTCGTCCCAGTGCATGTTCTGGGCGCCCACCTTGACGCTGGTCGCGGCAAGCCGCTCCTTCACCTGGCGCGTGGCTGTAAATGGCGGAATGACGAAGCGCTGGACGCGGTTGTCGCGCGTCGCGTCGGCTTCTGCCAGCCCGTCGGCAAAGACCATCGCCTCGGCGAGTGTCTTGTTCATTTTCCAGCTGGTTCCAACCCAGACGGATGTCTTTGTCATGCTGTTTCCTCCGCGGTTTTGCCGCTGATTTTCTGAAGTTTGATGCCGGCGTCCTTGAGGCCCTGTTCACAGGACGGATCGATTTCCGCGCCTGTCAAAATCGTGTCGAACACGTCGAGCCCGGTCAGGAAATGCAGGGCGGATTTGCCGAACTTGCCGTGATCGACAAGCAGCACGCTTTGCGCCGCCGACTTGATCATCTGGCGTTTGGTCTGGACGACTTCCTGGTCCTGATGAAAGGCGGAGGCACCATGGATGGCCGAGCTCGACAGGAAAGCCATGTCGGCTCTTAGCGAGCGCAGGGCCTCCTCGGTGGTGATGCCGAAAAATCCGTTGAATTTCTTAGAATACTGGCCGCCAAGCGAGATCACATCGATGCCGGGAATAGCCGCCAGTTTGTTGATCACGCCAAGATTGTTGGTGATCACCGTCAGCGGCCGGATATCCTTGAGATAATCAGCCACGCCACCTGCCGTGGAACCATCGTCGATGATGATGATCTGGCCGGGCTCGATCAGCGTTGCTGCGTGCTGGGCTAGCCGCCGTTTTTCTTCCGCTGCAATCTTCTCGCGGTAACGGAAGTCGCTTTCGAACTGCGGGCTGGACTGGATCGAGGCGCCACCGTGAACTTTTCGTAAAAGGCCCGCCTGCTCGAGATCGTCGAGATCGCGATGCACGGTCATCTTGCTGACGGCGAACCGGCCGGCGAGATCCTCGACCGAAGCCGAGCCCGTTTCCATCAGGATATCCATGATCGCCTGGCGGCGGTCTTCGGGCTTCATAGGAGTGCTTTCGCGCGGTCTGTGTCTGTCCCAGATATAACTGTTTCCCTGAGTCTGTCCCAGATATAACTGTTTCCCTGAGAATTTCAACCAAAATAGTGATACTTTGTGATATTTGTATGTGATGATGTGATGTTTCGTGCCAATGCTTCTGCTGCAAGCCTGTGCGGCCCGAGTTTTGCGGCTTTCGGGCAATTGCTTTGTTGCATCAGCCTGTTGCGGCGAGGCTAAATGCCGTGCCATGACTGGGGGATAACGGATACGTCGCGCCATGCAGTGCTGGAGCGGGAGAGAGTTTCATGACCAAGACGGATATCGCGCAGCGCGTCTATAACAACGCCTGGAAGCTCGACCCGGTCGTGCGCAGCCTGCTCGATACGGATTTCTACAAGCTCCTGATGCTGCAGATGATCTGGCGGCTCTATCCTGACGTCGACGCAACGTTCTCGGTAATCAACCGTACCAAGACGGTTCTGTTGACCGACGAAATCGACGAGCAGGAACTGCGCGAACAACTGGATTATGTGCGCGGCCTGCGTTTCACCAAGAAGGAAATGATCTGGCTCGCTGGCAACACATTCTATGGCCGCAAGCAGATTTTTGCGCCGGATTTCCTCGCCTGGCTCGCCGATTTCCAGCTTCCGGATTACGAACTGTCCCGCAAGCACGGGCAGTACGAACTGACCTTTCCCGGCAAATGGACCCACACGACCATGTGGGAAATCCCGGCACTGGCGATCATCAATGAACTGCGCTCGCGCACGGCCATGAAGGATATGGGGCCGTTTGCGCTGGATGTGCTTTACGCCCGTGCAAAAGCCAAGATGTGGTCGAAGGTCGAGCAGCTCAAAACCTATCCGGACCTACGCATCTCCGACTTCGGGACGCGCCGCCGCCACAGCTTCCTGTGGCAACGCTGGTGCGTCGAGGCGCTGAAGGAGGGCATCGGCAAGTCCTTTTCCGGCACCAGCAACGTGCTTCTTGCCATGGATACCGATCTTGAGGCTCTCGGTACCAACGCGCACGAATTGCCGATGGTCGCCGCAGCGCTTGCGCGCACCGACGAGGAACTCGGCCTGGCGCCTTACAAGGTCCTGCAGGACTGGAACCAGCTTTATGGTGGCAACCTGCTGATCGTTTTGCCCGATGCCTTCGGTACGGCGGCCTTCTTGCGCAACGCGCCGGAGTGGGTCGCCGACTGGACAGGCTTTCGCCCGGACAGCGCACCGCCGATCGAAGGTGGAGAAAAGATCATTGCGTGGTGGAACAAGATGGGACGCGATCCGAAAGAGAAACTGCTGATCTTCTCGGATGGCCTCGACGTCGAAACAATCCTCGAAACCTACCGGCACTTCCAGGGGCGGGTGCGCATGAGCTTCGGCTGGGGGACCAACCTGACCAACGATTTTGCCGGTTGCGCGCCGACGCAGGTCAGCGGGCTCAACCCGATTTCGGTCGTCTGCAAGGTCAGCGATGCCAACGGCCATGCTGCGGTCAAGCTGTCGGACAATCCGCGCAAGGCAACGGGCGAGCCTTCAGAAGTCGAACGGTATCTCAATTTCTTTGGAACGGAAGATTTCACCGAACTGGCCGTCAAGGTCTGAGCGGGAAGTCAGCGGCGATCATCTCCACAAACAAAAACCCAGCCGGTGGAGGTGCCCGGCTGGGTTTGTTTGCGCATTCTTTTGAGGGGTGCGCCGGGAGAACTGGGGTACGTTACGCGCTCATGCGTAAGCAGTCCGAGCGCGAAGCGAGCGGATGGACCATCGACAGCAGGCGGCGCTTGGGAGCCGCCAGCAGATTGGCCGTATGATTTTTGGCGCTTACGGTTCCCGGCTGCATCTGGCGAAGTGCGCTGGCAGCGGAATAGAGAAGCGTTTTCATTTCATTGGTCGTGACGCCGTCCGCACGCATTACGGCACGGATCATCGGGTCTGTCAGGACCTCATGGATGGTCAGATCGCTGTTTGCCTGGTGCATTGGGGTATTCCTTCGGTTCATCGTCTTTTCCGGCGGGCGGATCCCGTCCGGTGTCTTAACCTTGACATCGTTGCATTGCAGTGTTACCAGTAAGTAACATTCGAATAGTTACCGACCGGTCACACCTATGTCAAGAAGCCTTGTCAATAAAAATTCGAAACCCGTATCGTCTCCGAAACCGGCAGATGTAAGGCTGGAAAAAGGTGACTGTGTGCAAGTGCGCCAGGCACCGAGGGATCGTATCGTTTCAACGGCTTGCGAGCTGTTTCGGCAGCACGGAATCCGCGGTATCGGCGTCGATGCGATTGCCGAAGCGGCAGAGACCAACAAGATGACGCTCTATCGTCATTTCGGCTCGAAAGATGACCTGATTTGCGAGGCATTGCGGTTCACATCTGAAAAGGCCGCTGCTTTCTGGGATCAGCTCGAAGCGTCCCATCCAAACGATCCGATGGCCCAGCTTCACAGCTGGGTGGAAGCCCGGGCACAGTGTCTGGCCGACAATCAATATGGTTGCGACCTCGCCAATGCGGCTGTTGAACTCAAAGAGCAGGGCCATCCCGCCCATGCCGTCATCGAAAACTTCAAGATCACTCAGCAACGCCGTCTCGAAAAGCTCTGTCGCGATGCGGGCGTGAGCGAACCGGAACTGCTCTCCGATACCCTCTCGATGCTGATGGAGGGTGCGCAGGTCAGCAAGCTTGCGACCGGCAGCGAAGGCCCGTCGATGCGGTTTTTGCGCGCCTGTGAGGCGGCTATCGCCTCGTTCCGCCAACCGGTAAAGAGCACTGCTGAAACCGTCGGCGCCTGAATCCCGGTCTGCACGAACAGACCCGCTTAGGCTGATGGCCTGCTCCGTCGAAGCCCTCGATGGAACAAACCCGCTTCATGTCCATTTACTCGTTGATTGAAATGCGCAGCTTCACCGCTGCCCGCCAACGAGAAGGACAGCATGTCCCGCTTCCAGGAATTCATTGTCGATCCGCATCCCGCGGACTGGTGGTCGGTCCATCGCGGGGCCTCGCCGATTGTCGGCACGGCCATCCATAACGGCCATAATATCCGAAGCAACCTCACGGATTTTCTCGGTCTCAGCGCCTGCGATCGGCTGCGCGAAGAGGATCCTTTCACCGAATTCTTCATCCGCGACTTGCCCAACCGGATCGTCTTTCACCGTTCCCGCTTCGAGATCGATATCAACCGCGCCCGCGACGGCGCCATCTATCTCACGCCGGAGCAGGCCTGGGGGCTGAAGGTCTGGACGCAGCCGCTGCCGGATGGCGCAGTCGCAGCCTCGCTTGGCATTCATGATGCCTACTATGCCATGCTGGAAACCTATCTGCGCGGTATCGAACAGCAATACGGCGCCTTCGTTCTCCTCGACATTCACAGCTACAATCATCGCCGCGATGGAGCGGAAGGCGCCGAAACGCCGTTTGAAAAGGCGCCGCAGATCAATATCGGCACGTCTTCGATGGACCGCCAGCGCTGGGCGCCTGTGCTTGATCCCTTCATCGCACAATTGCGCCGCTTCGAATTTCGCGGCCAGCCAATGGATGTGCGGGAAAACGTCGCCTTTCAGGGCAAGGGCGAGCAGACCCGTTTTGTCCACGACCGGTTCCCTCAAACAGGCTGCGCCATCGCCATCGAGTTCAAGAAGTTCTTCATGGACGAGTGGACCGGCGAACCGGACATCGAGGCGCTGAAGGCAATGCGGGAGATGATCCGCCAGTCGCTGCCCGTCCTGCTCGAAGCCCTGCAGGCGCGGTCATGACCAGCTTGCGTCACCGCACATCGCGGGAGGTTGTTACCAGCTATCCGCAATGGCTGGAGGAAGTCCTTGATTGCATTCGCTCTGACAAGTCGGTGCGCAGGGATTTCGACAATGGCGGCCGCCTGCATATCGACCGGCCACTGCCTTTCCTCTCCGTTCACATCGGCAAGGGGAGGGAGGATCTCGCTGCGAGAGACATCGCAGCTGCCAACGCCTCCTACTTGGTCGCCGATGACCTCGACGAAGCCGTGCCGATCATTGCGGCAGTCGGCGCCGTTTTGAATGAGCGATTTGGCGCGTTTTTGCTTCTGGACATCGACGAACTCGATCACGACACGCTGATAACCGACGATGCACCCTACCTTCCGCCCTTCGAAATCAGGATTGCGTCGACGGACGACGTGGCCGCTCAAAAAGCCGCGGCCGCATTGGCGGAAGGCACGGATATCCGGCAGGTGAAGTTCCGCACGCCGCACGTAAACTGGTTCAAGATCAAGACGGATATCCAGGCAGCAAAGTTGACCGCGCAAACCGGATTCCCCCTGGTCGCCGTCCGGTTCGCGCCGATCTACCGGCAGCCGGAATCGGGCAGCACCTATCCCGATCTGCGCGAACGCCTCGTTGCCAACCTCTTCGATGCGGGCCTCAAGGCCTTTGCAGCGTTTGTCGATGCGACACAAAGCCTGAAATTGACGACGCATCGGGCGCTGGGCCGCAAGGCTTTCGTCGACGCCGTCAGCCGCGCAGACCGCAGTATCGATGATGTCGCCTCGAGCTTCGATTTTCTTTTGGCGGTCACCCCGATCAATACGGATGCCGCCTGGCGGGAATTCAAGGCCGGCAAATTCAAGCAGGAACCGCAGTTTCTCTACCGGCCACTGTCTGTGCAGGTCGAGGTGGAAAAGCGGAAACTTTTCTCCGTCGCCTTCGATCGTTTCGAGGATCCGGTTCTCTACCATCTCTACCGTGAGAAACAGCAGGAACTGGACCTGCAACTGTCGCTGATTTCGGCACGAGAAACCAGCCGGTTCGTCGAATATGGCCGGGCGCTCTATGGTCCGGTCGAGCCGTCACTCCACCGTGTTGCCATTGATATCCTGGCAAAGACGGCGGGGCTCGCCGATGATGGCGATGACAAGGAGGACGATCCGCAGACGGCGGATTGCGGTGAGGTGGAAGCTGCGGCCCGCGCGATGATTGCCGATTACCATCAGAAATATCCCGGCTTCGCGGCCGAGATCGAATTGCGGGACGACCTGCCGTCCGGCCTGCTGGTTTCCGGTGAGCGCCTGCTGATATCGCGCCAGACCCTAATGCCGAAGGCTCGCGTGCATGCGCTTTTGAGCCACGAGATCGGCGTGCATCTTCTCACCTATTTCAACGGTTCGGCGCAAGGGTTGCGGCTGTTCCGCTCCGGTCTTTCCGGCTACGAGGGCATGCAGGAAGGTCTTGCCGTGTTTTCCGAATATATGGCCGGCGGCATGACCGTCGGGCGGCTGCGCCTGATCGCGGCTCGGGTGGTTGCCTGCTCGGCAATGCTCGAGGGGCGGCCGTTTACGGGGACCTACGGCATGCTTGTCAGTGAACACGGGTTCGGTCCCGTCGCTGCTTTTCACCTGACCATGCGGCTCTATCGTGGCGGCGGGCTCGCCAAGGACGCGATTTATCTGCGTGGTCTGCTGGAACTGCTCAGCCACCTGAAGTCCGGCGGCGCGCTCGATCCGTTCTGGATGGGCAAGATTTCCGCGTCGCATTTCCGGGTCATGCAAGAACTCAGCCTGCGGGGCCTGCTCAAGGCGCCTGTCATCCGCCCCGCCTTTCTCACCCAACCGCAAGCACAGGCCCGCCTCGACAAGGCGCGGGCAGGACTGAACCCCCTCGATATGATCATCAGTTAGGAGCCACCATGCGCGTCGCATTCTTTGTCAATTCGATCGAGAGCGAGGAATCCCATTTCACCACCACGGCACTGGCTATGGCCGCACTCGCCCGAGGCCATGACGTTTGCTACGTCGCGCCCGGCGATTTTGTCCTGCGTCCGGACGATAGCCTGATGGTGCGGGCAACCATGGTTGCAGCCGGGAAGTACAAGAATGCCCAGGCATTCCATGACGGTTTTCAGGGCAAGGACGCCAAGGTCCAGACGATCGACGTCCGCGAGGTCGATGTCATTTTCCTGCGCAACGATCCGTCGCTGGATTCCGACGACAGGCCTTGGGCCGCCCATATCGGCGCGATGTTCGGACGCTTGGCGAGTGAGCGAGGCTCGATCGTCGTCAATGATCCGGCCGGGCTGGCGCTGGCCCAGAACAAGCTCTATTTCCAGGGTTTTCCCGAAGCCGTGCGTCCGGAAACCTTGATCTCCAAGAGCATCGAGGAAATCCGTGCATTCATTGCCGATCACCGCAAGGGCGTCATCCTCAAGCCGCTGCAGGGTTCTGGCGGCAAGAACGTCTTCAAGATCGCCACGCCCGACGATACCAATCTCAACCAGATCTTTGAGGCGGTGAGCGGCGAAGGGTATCTGATCGCGCAGGGATATCTGCCGGAAGCAAAAGCGGGCGACATCCGCTTCTTCATGATGAACGGCAAGCCGCTGTCGCGGGATGGCGCCTATGCCGCATTCCGCCGCGTTCCGGCCAAGGGCGAGGTCCGCTCCAACATGCACGCGGCCGGAACGGCTGAGGCGGTCAAGATCACCGACGACATTCTTGCGGTCGCCGAGTTGGTCCGCCCCAAACTGATCGAGGATGGCATGTTCCTCGTCGGGCTCGACATCGTCGGCGACAAGATCCTCGAGATCAATGTCTTCACGCCGGGCGGGATTCCAGACATCGCGGCCATGCACAAGATCGATTTTTCCGAAGATATTATCGAGGCTCTGGAAAAGAAGGCCGCTATCCGCAAGGCTTATGGTGGTGCCATGTCCAACCGGGCACTGGCGACGCTTTAAGCTGTTTTCACGGGCCATCTGTGCTATCGCGGGCGCCTCAACGATTGGAAGCGCCCGTGATACCCTGGACCCTGATTGACACAGCGATAATGCCTGGCGGCGGCGGTGAGTTGCGGCTGAAGCAGCGCGGAACCGAATTCTCCATCATGCTCGGGACGATCGAGCTGATGAACAGCCGGTTGAGTGGCTCGGAAGAGGCCTTAGCGCGGCTGTCCTACGAGCGGGTGCGCAGTCATCCCCGCCCGCATATGCTGATCGGCGGTCTCGGCATGGGGTTTACGCTCAGGGCTGCCTTGGCCGAACTTCCGGCCGATGCCCGCATAACCGTCGGCGAACTCGTTCCTGCCGTCGTCGCCTGGGCGCGTGGACCGATGGCTGACGTGTTTGCAGGCTGCCTTGATGATACCAGGGTGACCATTCGCGAAGGCGATGTCGGTCGTCTTATCCAGTCTGCCGCCGCCGAATATGACGCGATCCTTCTTGACGTCGATAATGGGCCGGAAGGACTGACCCGCAGGGCGAACGACGATCTTTACAGTGTTGGCGGCCTTCGCGCCGCGCGTAAGGCACTGAAGCCGAACGGTGTTCTCTCCGTCTGGTCATCGGCGCCGGACGCGGGCTTCACCCGCCGGCTGAAGGAGGCCGGTTTTGTGGTCGAGGAACTCTCGGTGCGCGCCAGCACCAAAGGGCGCGGCGCCCGCCACGTCATCTG
Source organism: Hyphomicrobiales bacterium (assembly GCA_900472175.1). Classification (GTDB taxonomy): domain Bacteria; phylum Pseudomonadota; class Alphaproteobacteria; order Rhizobiales; family Rhizobiaceae; genus Pararhizobium. The sequence goes on from UCHD01000019.1 coordinate 46,986, forward strand.
GATGGCGACCAGGACGGCGCGCTAAAGGCCTTCGCGTTCCAGCAGGATGCGAACCTCATCGAAGCGGCGTTTGTTTTCCTCGTTCTTTTCGTCGGCGGAGTAGCAGGTGCTGGCCAGGCAAAACCGCTTCAGCCCGAATGGCGCCTTGGCACTGTCGAACTGGCATTCGAACGTATCCACAATGTCCTTCTTTTCGACGCCGTCGCGGGTGGAATAGGTCATGCGTGCACCCGGCGGCTTGAGCTCCGGGAAGGACTGGACGACGCCGGTATGGAGGGTATCTGTCATCAGCAGGTGTTTCGCCACCTTGACGCACAGGTCCTCAACCTTCAGCGACTGGGCGGTAGCCGGCGAGGCCAGCAATACCAAGGCAAATACGATTTTTCTCATGATACACTCCTGAAATGCCGGCCCCCAAAGCCGGTGCGCCGGTCACAACGGCGTTGCTCGCCTTTGGTTCCACGAAAGATGGTGCAAAACGCCTTCCTCGGTTGTGAATTCACTCGCTTGCACGTCGAATGAGCGTAGCATGGAGCGGCGAATCGTTTTTGACCGCGTCCATTTCGCAATCTTGGGAGCGCGAAATTCTGTTCTGACACTCTGGTTCAATCGTAGCGGGTCCCCGGCGATATAGTGTCGCCAACGGCCGTTCAGGCGGAACCAAGCGCTCTCGTCGCAGTTTCTATTTGGCCACTTTGACAAGGGGAGAGAAGCAGATGACGGATATCACCGAAGACGACATCAGACTGCGGGCTTATGCTCTCTGGGAAGCCGACGGCCGCCTGGATGGCAGTCACGACGTGCATTGGCTGCAGGCATTGCGGGAACTGACGGAGGAGGCCAATGCGGCCGCCGGGGACATTCCACAGACACCACTCAGGACGTCAAAACTGTCCGTGGTGCAGAACGAAGCGCCCATCGAGCCCGTTCCGCGCAAGCGCAGCAAGACGGCTTGATCTTTTGACGTTCCGTGGGGTGCCGGCGGCCGGCACTCCACATCTTGACGCTTTGATCGTACGATATTTCGTTCCCGCGCGCGACTGAAGGCGAAAAATCCGGCCATTCGAGCTGATTGATTTTGCGTTGCAAAACTTTTTGCAACCGCGATGCGCTTTTCTGCGGACATCGACGGCGCTTTGCAACATCATGGGCCATCCGGTGCGCTTCGTGCTTTAGCGGAGTGGTGTGATAACCGGTGGTACAAGGAACGTGGCCTGCGTGAAGATACTCTCGGTGACGTCGGAAATTTTTCCATTGGTCAAGACGGGCGGTCTTGCCGATGTGACAGGCTCGTTGCCGAAGGCCCTTGAGGGCTACAACTGCCACACACGCACGCTGGTGCCCGGTTATCCGCAGCTGTTTTCCAAACTTCCCGATGCACGGCAGGTCTATTTTTTCCCGGACCTGTTCGGCGCTCCGGCCTCCATTCTTCAAGCCCGCTACGAGCGGCTTGACCTGCTGATCCTCGATGCGCCTGCCCTTTACAATCGTCTGGGAGGTCCCTATCTCGACGAGACCGGCCGCGATCATCCGGACAATTGGAAGCGGTTTGCCATCTTGTCCTATGTCGCATCGGCCATTGCCGGCGGTTTGCTTGCGGACTGGTCACCGGATGTCGTTCATACCCATGACTGGCAGACGGCGCTGACCTCCGTCTACATGCGGTATTCGAGCAATGCCAAGACCGTGCCCAGCGTCCTGACCATCCACAATCTCGCTTTCCAGGGGCAGTTCCCAACTTCGGTCGTCAGCCAGATCGGCTTGCCGCCGGAAACTATCTCGCTCGATTGCCTCGAATATTACGGTGATGTCAGCTACCTGAAGGGTGGCATCCGCACCGCTAGCGCCATTACCACGGTCAGCCCCACCTATGCGCGCGAAGTCATCGGGCCGGAACTCGGCATGGGTATGGCCGGTGCGCTGAGTTCGCGTCCACGCACTCTGACGGGCATCGTCAACGGCATCGACATGGATATCTGGAATCCGGCAACGGACGCGCACCTGCCGGTCAACTACGATCACAAGCGGATCAGGCTGCGGGCGCAGAACCGCGCTAGACTGCTCGAGACGTTTCGCCTGGATGACGGTCCCGGACCGGTCTTTGCCGCCGTGACGCGGCTGACCTGGCAAAAGGGGGGCGACATGCTGGCCGAGGTGGCAGAGGAAGTCGCGGCCCTTGGCGGCCGGTTGATCGTGCTCGGCAAGGGCGAGGAGCATATCGAGACGGCACTTCTTGCGATCGCCGGAAGACACCCCGATCGCATCGGCGTGCGGATCGGTTATGACGAGGCTACCGCCCATCTCATCCATGGCGGCAGTGATGTGATCATCCAGCCCTCGCGCTTCGAGCCATGTGGCCTCACCCAGCTCTATGCCCTGCGTTATGGCGCGGTGCCGGTGGTGTCACGCACCGGTGGCCTCTCAGAAACGATCATCGATGCCAATGACGCAGCGATTTCCGCCCGGGTGGCTACCGGTTTCCAGTTTCATCCGGCTACGGCCGAAAACCTGCGGCTTTCCATCCACCGCGCGTTTGCCGCCTATCAGGAGCCGAAGAAATGGGCGCGCCTGCAGAGCCAGGGTATGAAGGCTAATTTCTCTTGGGAACGGAGCGCCGAACAGTATGCGGCACTCTACGCCCAGCTCATACCCGGCCGTAAGGCGCGGCCTGCCCCGCGGGTAAAAGCGGCGGAATAACAATCCCAGAGGCAGAGTGTCTGTACTGGACGTGGAACCGGCGGACGTTGGTCACAGCCATCATCGTCTGGGACGAGAGGCAACGCCAAAGGGCGCTTCAAGCCTCACGATTCACCAGGAACGAAGTAAAAAGCCGTGCCTTGCGTTTCGTCGCACGGTTGCAGGTGACAAAGGTCCCGGTGAATGCTCTAACTCTCTAAAATGCACGAAAGTGCGACTGGGGTGACATGAGCTGAGGGGGCCGCGCATGAAGACGTCTCGTAATATCAGGCTGTTGGTGTTGCGGTTTTGGCTTATTGCCGTACTGGCGTTGGGGGCGGCAACAGCGTCCGTCCAGCCCGTTCTTGCGCAGGCGGCCAGTCCACCGGCATCGGCGGACAAGGTCGATCAGTTGATCAAATTGCTGGACGATCCAGAGATTCGCGCGTTGCTCAACAAGCAGACGGCCGCACCGGTTGCCGAGCCTGACACGAACATGTCCGCGACGGAATTCAGCGCCTGGGGAGACCGGATCCGGGATCATCTACGTCACGTCGGGCAGGCTATCCCATTGGTTCCGTCCGAGTTCATGCGCGCAGGCGCAACGATCGCGTCCGACATCAACGGCCACGGCCCCTTCGGCGTCTTCGTGCTGTTCCTGACACTGGTGTTGATCGGCTTTGGCGCCGAATGGCTGTTCCACCGCATCGCACGCCGCAGCCGTGTTCATGCAGCCCTGGCGTATGCGGACGGGGCGCCCGAAAACCCTTTATATGCTGCCGGCCGGCACCTGTTCGCCTTGCTGGCACCGCTCGTCGCCTTCAGTCTGGCAAGCCTTGGCCTGTTCATGGCCATGACATGGCCGCCATTGCTCGACGCGCTGATGCTGCCTTTGCTTTTGGGCGTCATTGCCTGCCGTTTCGTCATCCGTATCGCCCGGTTGCTGTTGCTTGGCCCGGATACGGCAGGAGGCGTTGACGGTGCGGCAGGGTTGGGGGCGGCCGACCGCACGTCCGGCATCTTCTGGTATAAGCGCATCTTCTGGATGTCGTGCATCCTGTTTGCCGGATGGGCATTGGCGGGCGTCATGTCGGCGCTGAACATTACGCCTGCCGTGCGGGGCGTGGTGGTCTACGCTCTTGGCCTCGGTCTGCTGCTCGTTGCTATCGAGACCATTTGGAACCGGCCGGCAGCGATCGCACGGCCGCATGGCCGCGGGGCCATGGAATGGGCGCTGACCTTTTATCTGTGCCTGCTTTGGGCGCTGTGGGTCGCGGGTCTGGTCATCGTTCTGTGGCTTGGTATCTATGCGTTGATTTTACCCGGCCTCCTGAAAGCAACGACATCGATGGCGCGAAGCGCTTTCGCAGGCCAGCCCGACATGCCCGGCAGCGGCAATCCTGTCATCGAGGTTCTGGTGGAGCGGGGCGCGAGGGCCGGCATCATCGCGCTCGCCGTGCTCTGGCTCGCCTTCATTGTCAGCAAGCGATCGTCGATGTTTACCGGCGAGGGCATGACCGATCGTCTTATCCAGGGTGTTCTGGCGGGCGCGGTCATTCTGCTCGTTGCCGATATTCTCTGGCAGATCGTCAAGGCGATGATCAACCGCACACTGGAACAGGCCCGGACATCCTCCACGGCCGACACTGCCCATGCGGCACGAAACGGCAGGCTGTTGACGCTGCTGCCGCTGCTGCGCACCGTGCTGGCGGTTATTATCGGAGTGATCGCGGTCCTGATGGTTCTCTCGGGCCTTGGCGTTCAGGTTGCGCCGCTGATCGCCGGTGCGGGCATTTTCGGCGTCGCCATCGGCTTCGGTTCACAGACGCTGGTCAAGGATGTGATCAGCGGCGTCTTCTACATGATGGATGATGCCTTTCGGGTCGGGGAATATATCCAGAGCGGCAGCTACAAGGGCACGGTGGAATCTTTCAGCATCCGTTCGGTGCGTCTGCGCCACCATCGCGGGCCGGTCTTCACGGTCCCCTTCGGGACGCTTGGCGCCGTCCAGAACATGAGCCGCGATTGGGTGATCGACAAGTTCACGATCTCGGTCGGCTACGGCACCGATATCAACAAGGTGCGCAAGATGGTCAAGGCTGTGGGGGCGTCACTGCTTCAAGACGAGGAGTACGGCGCGATGATCCTGGAGACGCTGAAGATGAAGGGTGTCGAACAATTTGGTGATTACGGCATCAATCTGAGTTTTGCGATGATGACGAAGCCAGGTTATCAGACGACGATCCGCCGGAAGGCCTACATGATGATCCGCGAGGCATTCATCCAGAATGGCGTCGTCTTTGCTTCGCCAACCGTTCAGGTTGCCAGCAACGATCCGTCATCGGCCGCCGCTGCCGCTGCCACGGTCAAGGCAGCAATGGACCAGAAGAAACTGGCGGAAGGCGGGGAGGGCGCCTGACGGCGCTTTCCTTTAAAGCCCCTGACATACGCCGTCGTCTACCGGGCGCGAAATGGCTGCGATAGATTGAGCGGATTTTCCGGCTTCAGAGCACAGATTTCCTTCCGCTGAATTCGTGTCATTCAAGCGGATTTTAGCGGATTTAAACCAGGCTGCAGAATTTTTACCCGCGGATAGAGGAGGAGGCCGGATGGTGTGATCCGGCCATCACTCTCAAATCAGCGCTGGCGGGCTTTGCGCGCTGCGTAGCGGCGGTCGCGCTCGGCCTTGCGTTCAGCTTCGTCGGCGACAACGCGGGAGATGCGGTCACGTTCGGCCTGTTCGCGTGCTGTTGCTTCAGCCCGTGCTTCGGCATCGGCTGCTGCGGTCCGGGCCGCGGCTTCCGCGAGCTGACGCTCGTTTTCTTCCTGCTTCAGGCGGTCGCGTTCGGCGCGGCGCACTTCGCGCGCTTCCGCATTGGCCTGACGTTCGGCAAGCTTGGCAGCCAGTTCCGGATCGTCAGCTTTCGGTGCCGATGCGAACTTCTTCAGAAGCTGCTGCTTGGCTTCGGCTGCGGCTTTGCGCCGATCGGCAAAGCCATTATCGGATGCGTGTCTCAATCTTATTTGTCCTTGTCTGTTGTATTATCTGGGTCGGAAATGGCCGGGACAAAATGGTCGCCTTGCCGTCGACATATGTGTCGTTTCGCATTTTGTGCCTTCCCAAGATAGAGTGGAAGCGCCAAAAAAATAGATAGGTGGCCGTCTTTTCCGGCCTATTTCACCAAGATCGAATAATAACAGCCATATGGTGGCCCGGGAAACGCTGCTGGACGACCGGTGTTTTGCCAATTTATCTGGTGCTGCAGTCTTGACGGCTACGGGCGCCTTCCTCTGGAACGCACTTGATCGGCCTTTCCTTGAACAGTGATTTTCCACTGTTCAACACTTGGAGACAATGCGTCCAAGCCTGCAGGTCTATCGCTGCTGGCGAAATAGGCACATCTATGTCGGCGACATGAAGCCCCACGGGGGCAGAAAGGGACCAGATCATGCTTACCCAGATCAAGGGACTGCACCACGTCACCTCGATGGCGGCAGACGCCCGGACCAATAATCAGTTTTTCACCGATACGCTCGGCCTGCGCCGCGTCAAGAAGACCGTCAACTTCGATTCGCCGGATGTCTATCATCTCTACTACGGCGACGAGACCGGCGCACCCGGATCGGTGATGACCTATTTCCCGTTCCCTGATATGGGGCCGGGCCGTCCGGGCACCGGCGAAGTCGGCACGACGGTGTTTTCCGTGCCCGAAGGCTCGCTCGGTTTCTGGAGCGACCGGCTGTCCAAGCGCGGCATTTCAGGGCTCAAGATAGAAGAGACCTTTGGCGAAAAACGCCTGAACTTTGCCGGTCCGGATGGCGATGGTTTTGCGCTGGTGGAAGTCCGCGACGACAATCGCCCGGTCTGGACTGCCAACGGCGTTTCCGAAGATCACGCGATCCGTGGCTTCCATTCGGTTGCCATGCGTCTCCGTGACGAAGGGGCAACGGCGGAACTTTTGAAGTTCATGGGCTACGAGACACTGGACGCCAAGGATGGCGTCACCCGGTTGATCGTACCCGGCGGCAATGGAGCAGGTCTGATCGATCTCGAAACCATGCCGAACATCCAGCGTGGCCTGCAGGGCGCAGGCTCGGTGCACCACGTCGCCTTCTCGGTCGAGAACCGGGAAAAGCAGCTGGAAGTCCGCAAGGCGCTGATGGATACGGGCTACCACGTCACGCCGGTGATCGACCGCGACTATTTCTGGGCGATCTATTTCCGCACGCCGGGCGGCGTCCTGTTCGAGATCGCCACCAACGAACCCGGCTTTGACCGGGACGAGGACACTGCCCATCTGGGCGAAGCACTAAAACTGCCTCAGCAGCACAAGCATCTGCGGCCAATCCTCGAGCAGCACCTGCAAAAGCTGGAAGGCTAAGGGAGAGATATCATGACTGATTATGGTTATGTGCACCGGCTGAAGGCCGGCGCACCCGGAAATCCGATTTTCTTCGTCTTCCACGGAACGGGCGGCGACGAGCGGCAGTTCTTCGATTTCGGCGTCGATGTCCTGCCTGATGCGACGATCGTCTCACCGCGCGGCGACGTGTCCGAACACGGGGCTGCACGCTTCTTCCGCCGCACCGGCGAAGGTGTCTACGACATGGCCGACCTTGCCCGGGCGACCGGCAAGATGGCCGAGTTTGTCACCCGGCTGGCGTCCGAGCATCAGGCCTCCGAAATCATCGGTCTTGGCTTTTCCAACGGCGCTAACATTCTCGCCAATCTTTTGATCGAGACCGGCCTGTTTGACAAGGCGATCCTGTTGCACCCGCTTATTCCCTTCAAGCCGAAGGACAATCCGGCGCTTGCGGGCAAGAAAATCCTGATCACTGCCGGCCAGCGCGACCCCATATGCCCGGCGCCGCTGACGCAGGCTCTTGCCGACTATTTCGCAACTCAGAAGGCGATCGTGGAAACAGAATGGCACACCGGCGGCCATGATATCCGGCCGAACGAAGTCGAGGCCATCAAGCGGTTTCTGGGGTGAAAGCGATTGGTCCTCTTCTCCCCGCTGGGGAGACGAGGAAGTGTATACTGGGTCACCCCACCCCACCCCGGCACTGTGTGCCGACCCTCCCCCTCAAGGGGAGGGTGAGACTCTCCTCAATATCCCCTTGCCGCCCCCGAGGTCGCGCGGCTGTCCATAGCGCCATTGTAGCGGGCGCCGCCGCCTTCCTCGATTTCAGTCAAATTCCGTCCGCCGACGAGGATGCCGGCCGCCTGGCCCCAGACCGGCCAACTGGCATCGATCCCGACGTCATGGCCCATCTCGGTCAGGAGCTTCAGCGTATCGGACGACAGGGCGAAGGGCTCCATGTAGACCTTGTCGGGCAGCCATTGGTGATGGATGCGCGGGGCGTCGATCGCCTCCTGAATGCTCATGCCGTGGTCGATGACGTTGATGATCGCTTCCAGCGTGATGGTGATGATGCGCGCCCCACCGGGGCTGCCGATGATCATGAACGGCTTGCCATCCTTGGAGATGACCGTCGGGCTCATCGATGACAGAGGCGTCTTCTTCGGTGCGATAGAATTGGCTTCACCCTGGACGAGGCCGTAGAGATTGGGCGAGCCGGGCTTGGACGTGAAATCGTCCATCTCGTTGTTCAGCAGGATACCGGTTCCGGGCGCCATGACGCCCGCACCGAACGAGCCGTTCAGCGTATAGGTGACCGCGACGGCATTGCCGTCATTGTCGATGATCGAATAATGCGTCGTCTCGGTGCTTTCGCCCATGCCCTTCGGCATCAGGTCCTTTGAGATCCCGGCCTTGAACGGATTGATCTTTGCCCGGATTTCCTTGGCATAGGCCTTGTCGGTGAGTTTTTCGACGGGGTTTTCGACAAAGTCCGGATCGCCGAGTGCCGAGTTGCGGTCGACATAGGCGTGCCGCATCGCCTCGACCATCGCATGTACGGTTTCAGCTGATCCGTAGCCGAGATAGGACAGCGGGTAGCCTTCCAGCACGTTGAGAATTTCGCAGATGATGACGCCGCCAGAACTTGGCGGCGGCGAGGAGACAATCTCGTAGCCGCGGTAATTGCAGGTCACGGGTTTGAGTTCGCGCACCGTATATTGCTCGAAATCGGCCTTGGCCAGCACGCCGCCGGTCGCGGCGCTCGCCTTGACGATATTGTCGGCGATTGTGCCCTTGTAAAAGGCGTCGGGGCCTTTTTCGGAAATGCTGGTCAGGCTTGCGGCCAGGTCCGGCTGGACGAGCATTTCGCCGATCGAAAAAGTCTTTCCGTCCGGCTTGAGGTAGATCGCGGCGGCGGCTTTGTCCTTCGACAGTTTCTTGGCGCCATTTTGCAGCGAGGCGACATCGCCCTGATCAAGCACGAAGCCATCCTTGGCGAAGCGGATGGCGGGTGCCAGCAGTTCCTCGCGCGATAGCGTGCCGTATTTTTCACGGGCCGTCTCAAAGCCCATAACCGAGCCAGGGACGCCGACTGCCAAGTAGCCGGCGGTACTGGCACCTTTGACGATCTCGCCCTTGTCATCGAGATACATGGTCTTGGTGGAGGCGAGCGGTGCGCGTTCGCGGAAATCGAGGAAGGTGGCCTTGCCGTCCTTCAGCCGGATGGTCATGAACCCGCCGCCACCGATATTGCCAGCGGTGGGATAGACAACGGCCAGCGCATAACCGACGGCAACTGCCGCATCGACAGCATTACCGCCCTTCTTCAACACCTCGACGCCGACTTCGGAGGCGAGATGCTGGGCGGTGACGACCATGCCATGCTCGGCCTTGACAGGCTCGGGCGCGGCGGCGAGCACCGGGGACAGTGGCAAGAGGGCGATGGAAACGATAAGCGCGGCAATCGCGCCGGTACGGGGGTGAGGCAACATGGTGTTCTCCCGGTCCGGTTTTCGGATCGGTCATCTTTGCCGAGTTTGGCCGGTAATGCCAGCTTTTGCTATGCTGCAAGGCCACATATCGCCAGATCTGTATCCCTGCTATCGCGGTGGCGGGATGACCTTGCCGGGATTCATGATGCCGTTGGGATCGAGCGCGGCCTTGATCCGGCGCATGACGCCGATCTCTTCTTCGCTGCGCGAATGGTCGAGGAAATCGCGTTTCAGCGTGCCGATGCCATGTTCGGCGGAGATCGAGCCTTTGTATGTGCGGACGAGATCATAGGCGATTGCGTCGATTTCGTGCAGGTCGTGCACGCTGGCTTTCTCAGTCCAGACCGCCACGTGCAGATTGCTGTCACCAACATGACCGAAGAACGACACATGAGCGGCCGGAAAGCGGGCAAGTAGGGCCTTTTCGCAATCGCCAGCGAAAGCGTCGAGTTGGCCGACCGGCAGGCTGACGTCGAGATTGATCAGGCCGGGCAGGAGTTGATCCATCATGTGCCCCTCGCGCACCGACCAGAAGGCGCGGGCTTCCTTTTCCGACTGGGCGACCAGCGCGTCGGTAACAAGGCCATCCTCGAAGGCTTGGCCAAGGAAGGCTTCGAAACGTTCCTTGTCCTCGTCGCTGCCATCGACATCCTGCTCGATGATGACAAAAAACGGATAGGCCCTGTCGAAGAACGTCAGGTTGAGTGCTTCTGCATTGAAGCGGAAATAGCTTTGCCACATCGCCTCGAAGGCTGACAGGCCGGGCAACCCGCGTTGCGCGGATTTCAGCAACGTGACGACTTGGTCGTAATTTTCGATGGCGCACAGCGCCGTCAGGCGGGCAGCGGGAAGGGGCCGTAGCCGCAGCACGGCGCGGGTAACGATCCCCAGTGTGCCTTCCGAGCCGATGAACAACTGGCGCAGGTCATAGCCGGTATTGTTTTTGGTCATCCGGTTGAGCGACGACAGCACGGTTCCATCGGCCAGCACGGCTTCGAGGCCGAGTACGTTGTCGCGGGTGACGCCATGGCGGATGACGCGGATGCCGCCGGCATTGGTGGAGATATTGCCGCCGATCTGGCACGAGCCGCGGGCGCCGAGATCGATCGGCAACAGGAACCCGGCGGTTTCGGCGACCAGTTGCGCCACTTCCAAAGGTGTGCCGGCCAGAACCGTCATGGTGCCGGCAGCCGTATCGATATCCTCGACGCCGGACATGCGTTCCAGTGAAATCGCGATATCGCCCGAGCGTGCATTGGCGCCGCCCGCAAGACCGGTGAGACCGCCCTGCGGCACGACGGGTTGGTGATGCCGATCACAGATGGCAAGCGCTGCTGCGACCTGCTCGGTGCTTGCTGGACGCAGTACGGCGAGCGGCAGGAACTTGCCGGTGCCACTCGCATCGCTGCGGTAGCGGCCGCCAATGGCATCGCCGGTGAGCACCACATCCGTACCAAGAGCTTCGATCAGGTCATCGATGACGGTCATGGCTGGTGTCTTCCATAATTCTGGGTGGGAGCATGGAGGAAGGACGGCAGCTCCGCAACCGTCCGGCAGCCGAGCTGGGCCATCGTGCTGGAGAGTTCGGCCTTGAGGATATCAATCAGATGATCGCCACCCGGAGCGCCCATTGCGGCGCTGGCATAGACGAACGGGCGGCCGATCAGGACGAAATCGGCGCCGAGCGCCAGCAGGCGGGCGACATCGAGACCGGAGCGGATACCGCCATCGGCGGCGATCAAAGCATCAGGACCCAACGCACGGCGGATAGTGGGCAGAACAGAGAGGGCGGTGGGGGCGGCATCGAGCTGACGGCCACCGTGATTGGAGACGATCAGACCGTCGGCGCCCATCGCCAGATAGGCCCGCGCTTCCGAAACGTCGAGCACGCCCTTGATCAGGAGCTTGCCCTTCCAGGCATCACGGATGCGGCGGACACGCTCTGCACCCAGATGACCGGTCATGACACGGCCGACGAATTCCGCCGACTGCTTGAGCGACGAGCCCTTCGGATAGTAGGGCGACAGGTTTTCAAAATCGGGAATGCCGTGGCGGAACACATGGCTTGCCCAATGCGGATGGGTGGCGATCTGAAACATCGTCTTCAGATCGAGGATTGGCGGCACGGACATGCCGTTGCGAATATCGCGCTCGCGGCGGGTGGGTGCCGGGATATCGACGGTCAGCACCAGCGTCTGATAGCCGGACCGCGCGGCGCGGGCGATCATGTCGGCTTCCATCGCGGGATCGTTCGGCGGATAGAACTGGAACCAGCCATTGTCGCCGGTGATCGGGCCGATGGTTTCTATGGCGCGGTTGGCGAATGTCGAGAGCACATGCGGGATATTATGGGCCTTGGCCGCTTCAGCCAGCGGTACTTCGCAGCCCGGCCAGAGCAGGCCTGCGAGCCCGAGTGGAGCGATGCCGAATGGCGCGTCGAAACGCTTTCCGAACAGGGTGACGCCCAGATCCGGCGAAGGGGCTTCCGAGAGATAGCGCGGCATCAACTCGATGGTGTCGAAGCTTTCGACGTTGCGCCGGACGTTGCTTTCCCGGCCAAGGCCGCCGATCAGATAATCATGCACGAACCCCGGCATGCGTCGCGCTGCGGCCTTCTCCATGTCCGGAATGCAGGGAAAACGTCTATTCAGGTCTGTCATGCTCGGTCCGGATGCTCCTCGAATCGCCGGGAACCTTAGCGGGTTTAGCCTGTTGGCCGAAAGCCCTGCAGCTCTATTGTCTGTCGGTTAGAAGAGCAGTTCTGATAGGCACTTCGGCCGGTTCGTACCTCATCTCCTTCTCCCCAGCGGGAAGAAATGCCGAACGCAGTCAGGCGATGAGGGGGGCACTTCGGCAAGCTCGTCAATGAATGGCTTCGCCCCCTCATCCGTCCCTTCGGGGCACCTTCTCCCCGATGGGGAGAAGAGGAGACTCCCTATGCAGCCTCCCTCACCAGCGCCTGCGCCATGCAGTGAATGCCGCCGCCGGTCTTGGAGATTTCACTCATGTCGATGGCGGCGACCTCGAAACCGCGGGCGCGCAGTTTTTCGATCAGGGTTTTCGACGATGTCGGAGCGATGACACGGTCACGGCCCAGCGACATGAAATTGCAACCGAGTGCCATTGTATCCTGGAAGGGAACGTCGATGATCTCGTGGCCCTTGGCCTTCAGCCAGTCGACGATGCCGGGTTCCGTGCAGGCAAGGCACACGGCGGTCAGCTTCGGCGCGATCGGCACGACCATCAGGTCGATATGGACATAATATTCGTCGATGAAGGCAAGGCGCGTTTCCCAGCCTTCTTTCTTGAACCAGTCTTCAACTTGCCGGGCGCCTTCCTCTTGGGTGCGGGCGCCGCCGCAACCGATCAACACGCAACCGTCCTCGATGACGTTGAAGTCGCCACCTTCGAAGGTGCCGGCCGTCACCATGTCGTAGATCGGGATGCCAAGCTTTTCATAGGTGCGGATGGCCGCATAGTTTTCGCCGCGCCGCCACCAGTTGGCCATGGCTGTGATGATCGCGCCATAGGGGGTCATGACACTGCTGTCGCGGGAATAGACCTGCATCGGCAGTTCCGGCGTCGGCTCGTGCCAATGGATTTTCACACCGAAATGCTCGTAGGCTGACACCAGTTCCTTGTGCTGCGATTGCGCCACCTGAATGTTGCAGGGCGCCTCGCGCAGGTGTTTGCGCGACAGCGAGCTGGTGGAGAGATGCCGTAGATGCGCCGGCGATCCGAGCAGCACGTCGGTCAACGGATCGGTTTCGTTCTTGAAGCCCCAGCGGGTGAGGGGCGCGGTGCCGCCTTTCGGGTTGCGGCGCTGAAGCGAAAAGGGCTCGTTGAACTGCATGTCATGCCTCCGGGGTTGCGGGTTTGGGGATCCACCAGTCGCGGCCGCGGGCGGTGGTCACATATTCGGGCCAGCGGAAATGGATGGGGGGTGCGTAGTCACAAAGGGGCGGAATCCATTTCGATCCGCCAATGCCGCCGCCAGTGCGTTCATTGAATTCGGTCTTGGCCGCGGCGCGAACCGTCTCGTCTTCCAGAAGTCGGATGGCCGACAGGGAAAGGGTCTTGGCCGCGCAAAGGACGGTTGGGTCAATCGTGGCGGGGATGCCGCCGAGCGCATTGGAGACCCAGACGGGATAGGTATAGCCGGATGGCGCTTTCAGCGTCGGGCGGGCGATGTAGAAGCGCGCGGTCGGGGCGTGCCAGCTCATATCGGTGTAATCGTCGGAGGTGGAATTCAGCTGTGAGGGAGCGAGGTCGCGGCGCAGGATGGCTTCGGCGTCCTGCGGTGAAATCAGCTTTTCCATTTCGTCGATGAACGGCTGTTCCATCACTTCGATGCCAAGATTGGCCTGGATTTCGCGGGCTACAGTCTTAGCCGCCTCATCCCAACGTGGCGGACCGGCGGTTTGCAAGGCATCCCAGACGAGATTGGCCATTGCATGGTTGGCAAGGCCGGGGCGGGATTTTGAGACCCAATGGCGTTCATACCGGCAGCCGGTCATGGCGGCGGCCGCAGCCGCATTGCGATCCAGAACGGAAGCCACCTGTTCGGCCATGGCGATGGTGGGCACGCGGATCATGTACTGGATCTCGGCAAGGCCTGCCGGCAGATTGTCGGCGGTCGCCTGGCCTGCCGTCAGGATTGCCTCGCTGATCGACCAGCCGCCCTGATGGGTGAGCATCGAGTCACGCAGGGCCTTCGATGCCATATACATGGTCATCAGCGCGTCGTTGGCGCCGGGCGCGCGCACGGCGGAATGCGATTGCGGGATTGGTGCGTCGTCACTGCGGCCCCAGGCTTCGGGCTGGTCGCAGATGAAGCGGTAGATCATCGAATAGGCAGCGCCGCAATGCGTGTCCCAACGCACCGTGTTGCACATCGGCAGCATGTAGAACGGGTGGAAGGAGAACATGCCGGCGAGGCCGTCATAATAGCCCTTGGCCGCGTGGATCGGCTTGGAACCGCGCACTTTTTCCGCGGGTTCACCGGTAAAGCGGAGAGTGCCCTTGATGCCATGCCGCTGCATCGCCGCCTTGGTGGCGAGCAGGCCGCCGAGCGAGCCGATGCCGAGCGCCGAATGCGGGTCGGTATGGCCACCAGCTTCAAAACTCAGGCCGTTGCGGGCTTCTCTTCGTGTCGCCGCCGCCTGGCAATTGCCGGGCACGGCGTCGTATTCCGCATACATGCCGACCACGGGACCGGGACCGTTGCTCCATTCGGCGCAGAATGCCGTCGGCATACCGGCTGAGCCTTCCTCGACGAAAAAGCCCTGTTTGCGCAGCAAGTCGACATACCAGGCAGCGGATTCATATTCGCGCCACGCTGTTTCTCCGAAACCGAAAATACGCGCAGTCCAGTCAGACAGATCGGTCCTGATGGTGTCGACGAAAGTCATGGCAGATGTCTGGGCGGCGGATATCAGCACGGGCTATCGTCTCACTGGAGGGTTGAGCTGTGTTGCTGGGGCCAGTTAAGCGCCGATCCGATCTTCGAAAAAGTGAAATGTTTTCCCGCCTTCGACAAATTAAGTTCGCCAATGCTCAAAATCCGGACTAGCTTTTCATCCTGATCAGGAGGCAGCCGATGCAGAGAATTCCGTCGACACAGGCTTTGCGTGCGCTCGAAAGCTTCGCGCGGCACGGCACTGTGTGGAAAGCCGCCGACGAGCTGAACCTGACGCGCAGTGCCATCAGCCATCAGCTGCGCTTGCTGGAGCGGGAGCTCGGCTTCCAGATTTTCAACCGGGTCGGTACGCGCATCGAGTTGACGGAGCAGGGGCTCGGCTATGCCGCCGATATCAGGCAGGCGCTGAACGCCATTGCAGGGTCTGCTTCACGCCACGCGAGCCGCGGCGTCAGTGGTTCTATCACTGTCAGTTGCCCGCCGGGTTTTGCCTCCAACTGGTTGTGCAATTACATTTCCCACTTTCGCGATGCCTATCCCGATGTGCGGATTTCCATCGTCACGCCGCGCCGGCTCGACGATATCAGCAATCCCGATGTCGATGTGTTCATCGCGTTCGGCACGGGAAACTGGCCGTCGATGCAGGTGGAGCTGATCATCGAAGTGGAGTTTGCGCCGCTTTGCAGTCCGGCTTTACTGAACAAGATCGGTGGTCTCAATGGCCCGAACGACATCAAGAAGATGTGCCTGCTGCATCTCACAGATTATGAGGATTGGGAGACCTGGCTCGCCTTGGCGGGGGTCGATCAGAGCTATGCGTCGACCGGCATTGTCTTCTCCGACATGAACCTGGTTTTCGCCGCGACACTGTCGGGGCAGGGCGTTGCGGTCGGCGACCGTTTTACCTGTCGGCACGCCATGAACAGCGGCCAGTTGGTGCAGCCGTTCGATATCAGCATCAATTCCAGCCGCTCCTATTATCTGGTCACATCGGAGGCCAAGGCCGACAATCAGGCCGTTGTGGCCTTCAGTTCGTGGTTGCGCTCCGAGATGCTTAAAAATGACGCAGATGCCTAGCCGCCCGCTCACGGATCAGGCGTCTTTTGGCAAATTATATTTGTCCAAGCGGGGAAAAGATTTCGTTTGTCCTGTTGCTAAAACGCCCATACGATTTCGGAGTTGGAAAAGGAGCGTCTATGCAGAGCGGACACGAGGCGGCCGAAATCACAGCGAACGGAATAGGCAAGGCCTATGGCGATTTCCATGCCCTGCGCGATATTTCGCTGACCATAGGCTCCGGTGAATTCCTCACGCTCCTTGGCCCTTCCGGCTCCGGCAAAAGCACTTTTCTGATGATCCTGGCGGGCTTCGAGACGCCGACATCCGGAACCCTGCGCAAGAACGGCGCCGATATCACAACCGTACCAGCCGAGAAGCGTGCCTTCGGCATGGTCTTCCAGGGATACGCGCTGTTTCCACACATGACGGTCGAGCAGAACATCGCCTTTCCGTTGCAGGTACAGCGCCGGGCCGACGCCGATATCAAGCGCAGCGTCGATCGGATCATCGATCGCGTCGGCCTTCGCGGGCATGAGAAGAAGCGGCCGGCGGGCCTGTCCGGCGGACAGCAGCAGCGTGTTGCCCTGGCGCGCGCCCTGGTGTTCGAACCCTCCGTGCTTCTGCTCGATGAGCCGTTTTCAGCGCTCGACAAGAACCTGCGTTCCTCGATGCAGGAAGAAGTCCGGCGGCTGCATCAAGAGACGGGTACCACCTTCGTCTTCGTCACGCATGATCAGTCCGAGGCCCTGGCGCTCTCGACCCGTATTGGCATTTTCAATCAGGGACAACTGCAGCAGATCGGCACACCGAAGGATGTCTATGAACGTCCGGCCAACCGGTTTGTCGCGGAGTTTCTGGGTGACGTGAATTTCCTGTCGCTATCCTCGGTCAGGCCAACGTCTGATGGTGCAGAGGGACTGTTTGAGGGGCATCCGATGCGCATCTGTGCGCCCGGCCAGTCTGTCAGCGAACATTTCGCCATCCGGCCAGAGCATATGGTGATGTTCGAGCAGGCTCCGGCAGAAGGAAACATGCTGAAGGCGGAGATTGGCGAGATCACCTATCTCGGTGCCGAAACACGCTTTGGCCTGAAGACGCCGGGTGGCATCGATCTCGTTTTGCAAATGCCGACGCGGGAGGTGAAGAGCACCTTCCAGCCGGGACGGCAGGTCTGGGCCGGTTGGCCCGCCAATCAGGGTTTCTTTCTGTAAGTGCTTTGCAGTGCGTGACACGAGCGACGCCAATAAAGGCGCGCCGCAAAAACCAGAGGAGAACGGCATGAGCGAAATATTGGCCAATGGCGGCATGTCCCGCCGCAGATTCACCCAGCTGGCAGCGCTGTTTCTGTCCGTCAGCCCGATCGCGCTGGGCGCAACGCGCGGCTGGGCAGCAGAAGGTGAACTGGTCTTCGTCAACTGGGGCGGTGATGCAGGCCCTGCCTATGACAAGGCCTATGGTGCGCCCTTCAAGGAAGAATCCGGGATCACGGTGAAGCAGGACGGTTCCGGCCCGACGGAAGGCGCGGTTGCGGCGCAATTCTCAAGCGGCAAGCCCGCCTGGGATATCGTCGATATCGACCCCTTCTCAGCAGAGGCGCTCGGCAAGAAGGGCATGATGGAGCCGATCGACTATGCCATCGTCGACAAGACGAAGATGCGTGAAGGCTTCGGCTGGGAATACTCCGCCTCAAGTTATTTCTTCTCCTATATCATCGCCTATGACGCTTCGAAATTCGGCGACAAGGTGCCGACCGGCATGGCCGATTTCTTCGACGTCGAGAAATTCCCCGGCAAGCGCTCGCTCTACAAATGGGGGGCGGGCATGTGGGAAGCGGCGCTTCTCGCGGATGGCGTCGAGCCTGCGAAACTCTATCCTCTGGACCTCGAACGCGCCCACAAGAAGCTTGCGGCGTTCAAGGACAATGTCGTTTCCTATTGGGGCGGCGGCGCCGAAAGCCAGTCGGTGCTCTTGAACGGCGAAGCCTCGATGGCGCTGATCTGGTCGACCCGCGCCGGGCTGATCGAAAAGGATTCCGGTGGCTCAATCAAGTTCGTCTGGGATCAGGGTCTGATTTCGCCCGGCGCCATGGGCGTGATCAAGGGCAACCCGGGCGGCAAGGACAACGCCATGAAGTTCATCGCTTCGGCGCAGGACCCGAAGAAGCAGGTGATCATGTTTGAGATGCTCGGCCAAGGGCCGGCAAACCCGGCTGCCGATGCGCTGCTGACGCCGGAACAGGCGCGTCTCAGCCCCGTCGATCCGGCCAACATGTCCAAGCAGATCGCACTCGATATGAGCTGGTACGAGACCAACTACGGCCCGGCGCTGGACGAGTATACCAAGATCATTTCGGCTTGATGGTCTTCTCTTCTCCCCAGCGGGGAGAAGTGCCGAGTGAAATGAGGCGATGAGGGGGCCGCCCCCTCATCCGGCCCTTTGGGCCACCTTCTCCCCGCTGGGGAGAAGAGGGAGCCTGCCGTCCCTCCTTAAAACCAACCGTTCATCTCGCCCGAGTCGCCATCACCAGAAAGGAGCCGCCATGAAATCCGATAGACTGAAACCGGCGCTCCTGCTCGGCCCCCTCGTTTTGTTTCTCGGCCTTGCCTATCTCGTGCCCTTTCTCGGCGTCATGCAGTGGAGCGTCACGCTGCCAGAGCCTGGCTTCGGGCAATATGGCAAGGCGGTCACGGATCCGCTGATCCAGTCGGTGTTTTTCCGGACTTTCCGCATCTGCCTGATTGTCACCATTTGCGCCGTCGCGGCCGCCTATGCGATTGCCTATGTCTGGGTGCGCGGCACGCCGGCGCAACGGTTGGTGACGGAGCTTTGTATTCTGATTCCGTTCTGGATTTCGGTGCTGACCCGCGCCTTCGGCTGGGTGGCGCTTCTCTCCAATCGCGGGCTGATCAACACCTGGCTGCAAGCGGTCGGCATCATTTCCGAGCCTCTCACCATGGTCCGCAATGAGTTTGGCGTCGTGCTCGGTATGATGCATTTCCTCATTCCGTTTGCGGTCTTTCCGATCGCCTCGGCGATGCGCAGCCTTGACGAGCGCGTCTTTCTAGCGGCCCGCGGTATGGGCGCATCGCGGCTGCGCATTTTCTGGTCGATCTTCGTGCCGATGACCATGCCGGGCATTCTCGGGGCTGGGCTGATGGTTTTCGTCTTTGCGCTCGGTTTTTTCATCACTCCGGCGATCCTCGGTGGTGGCCGCAGCGTCATGATCGCTGAGCTGATCTATCTGCGCCTGTTCCAGAGCCCGGACTGGGGCCTGGGAGCCGCCATCAGCGTCATCCTCATGCTGATTGTTGGGGCGCTTCTGATCCTGATGCTGCGGCTGGTGCGGCCCAACAAGATGCTGGGTTGAGCCGATGTCGATGAAACCCACGCCGATTGCCGTGTTCCTCGCCTTTGTGGTGGCGCTGTTCCTGCTTCTGCCGCTGATCGCCGTCGTGCCGGTGTCGTTCACCCCGGCGCGCTTCCTGTCGATGCCGACGGACGTCTGGTCGCTCAGGCACTATCAGGCCCTCCTCGACAACCCGGCCTGGCTGCAGAGCATCTGGCTCAGCCTGCGTATCGGTATCCTCAGTTCGGTGATCGCGACGCTTTTGGCGTTGATGTTCAGCCTCGGCATCTGGATGTTCCGGCCGTGGTTCGGCAGCCTGCTGTTCGGCTTCGTGCTATTGCCGATGGTAGCGCCGCCGGTCGTTTCGGCCATCACGCTGTATTTCTTCCTGACGACGCTGTCCAAGTTGAACGATATCGTCGCCTATGACACGTGGGTTGGCGTCGCCGTCGCCCACGCCGTGATGATTGCGCCGTTCGCGGTGGTGATGATCACCGTGGCATTGGCGCAGGTGGACCGGCGGATCGATCTGGCGGCCCGTGGTTTTGGCGCTTCTGTTAGCCAGCGGGTGTTCAAGGTCATCCTGCCGAACATCAAGTTCGGCATCTTCACGGCCTTCTTTCTCTCTTTCGTGCTCTCCTGGGAAGAGATCGGCGTGACCCTGTTCATTACCAGCGTCGATGCGGTGACCCTGCCGCGGATGATGTGGATGGGGCTGCGCGACAATATTGATCCGGCCATCGCGGCGATCTCGGTGATCCTGATTGCCATCGTCATCGCGGTCATCCTCATCAAGACCGCCGTCACCTTCAAGCTTTCCCGCAAAGCCTGAGACAGCGACTTGCAGTTTCTGCGCGCTGTCGAATTATACGATTGTATAGCAATACGTGAGACGAGGAATATCCGCATGATCAGCACTGGCATGTACCTGACGAAATTGCTGACGTCCTATGGCGTCGATACCGTCTTCGGCATTCCGGGCGTGCATACCGTCGAGCTGTATCGCGGGCTGGCGGGTTGCACGATCCGGCATGTAACGCCACGCCATGAGCAGGGCGCGGGGTTCATGGCCGATGGCTATGCGCGGGCGACAGGCAAGCCGGGTGTGTGCTTCATCATCACCGGACCGGGCATGACCAATATCGTCACCGCGATGGGTCAGGCCTATGGCGACAGCATTCCGATGCTGGTGATCTCCACCGTCAATGCCCATGGCCGGATGGGCTCGGGCGAGGGCTGGCTGCACGAGCTTCCGAACCAGCAGGCGCTGGTGAGTGGCGTCTCCGCCTTCAGCTGCACCGTCAACAGGCCAGAGGATCTGGCACCAGCGCTGGCACAGGCTTTCGCCATCTTCGACAGCGCCCGGCCGCGGCCGGTGCATATCGAGCTGCCGATCAATGTCATGCTGGCTTCGGCCGAGCATCTGGCTGTTCCTGAAAAACCCGTTCGTTTGTCGCGGCCGGCAGGGGATGCCAATGCGTTAAAGGCGGCGGCAGTCTTGCTCGATGCGGCGAAGAGTCCGGTTATTCTCGCCGGTGGCGGCGCGATTGGTGCCGCGGCACAGATCCGGGCGCTGGCGGAAAAGATCGATGCGCCTGTGATAATGACCACCAATGGCCGGGGCATCCTGCCGCCGGGGCATACACTGGCGGTCAACTTGTCGGCCAGCCTGCCTGCCACCCGCGCTCTGATCGAGACTGCCGACGTGGTGCTCGGCATCGGTACGGAACTCGGGCCGACCGACTACGATTTTTACGAGGACGGGTTCTTTTCCATTCCCGGCACCTTTGTTCGCATCGATATCGATCCGGCCCAACTGATGCGGACACAGGCACCCGAGATCGGCATTGTTGGCGATGCGGCGGCATGCGCTGCCGCCTTGCTGGATCTGGTCCCGGCGGGGTCACGGGAAGGTGCCGTGCGGGCAGCGCAGGTCGAAACGCTTGTCCATCGTGACGTTCCTGCTGCCATGCTCGATGACCTGATCATTCTCGAAACGATCCGCGACACGTTGCCGGAGGTGTTGATCGCCGGAGATTCCACGCAGCTCGTCTATGCCGGGAATACGGCCTATGAAGCCGCGTCGCCGGGCTCCTACTTCAACTCGGCGACCGGTTACGGGACACTTGGTTATGGTCTTCCCGCGGGCATCGGTGCCAAAGTGGGCCGGCCAGACCGGCCAGTGGTGGTGCTTGCAGGTGATGGCGGTGTGCAGTTTTCATTGGCGGAGCTTGCCTCGGCAATGGAGGCGAAAGCACCGGTCATCCTGATGTTGCATGACAATGGCGGCTACGGCGAGATCAAGTCCTATATGATGGCGAAAAACATCCCGCCGCTCGGGGTTGATCTGCACACGCCGGATTTCATCGCCATCGGCCGCGCCTATGGCTGGCATGCGGAGCGATTGGACAGTTTCGAAGCCCTGAAGCCAGCGCTTGAGGCGGCGTGGGCGCGGGACGTACCGACGATGCTGGTGTTCGGCGACGCCTTTCGCGCCCAGGCGGCCGGCGGCAAGCGCTGATCGGGCGCCAACTGGGGTGGGCAGCGATAGTCGTTACGCGCCACGCATCTTGAAGTTCGCCACTTGATGTAATACCTTTGTAAAAACATTCCTTACCGAGGTTTACGATGAGCGCGACAGTGACGACGAAGGGACAAGTGACAATTCCGAAGCCCGTACGGGACTTTCTCGGCATCGTGCCGGGAACGCGGGTGGATTTTCAGCGTGCGGCCGATGGCAGCGTCGTGCTGATCCGCGCCGACGAAAAACGCCCTGCAAGCCGGTTCAGCAAACTGCGTGGCCATGCCGGCAAGGGCTTGAGCACCGATGCCATCATGGCTTTGACGCGCGGTGACGAGTGACGCTGGTTGATACCAATGTCCTGCTCGACGTGGTGACCGACGACCCGGTCTGGGCGGACTGGTCGATCGAGCAGCTGGAGGCCGCTGCCCTGCGCGGGCCGCTTCTGATCAATGATGTCGTTTATGCCGAGCTGGCGGTGCGCTATGAGCGCATCGAGCGGCTGGACGCCTTTCTTTCCGAAGCCGGAATCGATATGGCCGCCATGCCACGGGCGGCACTTTTTCTGGCGGGCAAGGTGTTCCAGAAATATCGCAAATCAGGCGGCTCCCGCACCGGCGTCTTACCGGACTTTTTCATTGGCGCGCATGCGGCTGTCGACCAGCGGGACCTTTTGACGAGGGATACGGCGCGGTACCGGACGTATTTCCCGACTGTGAAGCTGATCACGCCGGACCGTTAGGAAAAGGGCCGGACAATCTCTGCCCGGCCCGTCTTTCCTCAAATCATGCCGGATTCCGGCGGGATCGGTTTTTCCTTTGGCTTGTACCCAAACGACCTCAGCGCGACATAGAAGACCGGGGTCAGGAACAGGCCGAGGATGGTGACGCCAAGCATGCCGGAGAAGACGGCCGTGCCGAGCGACTGGCGCATTTCAGCGCCCGGGCCGGTGGCGATCATCAGTGGCACGACACCCAGAATGAAGGCGAACGCGGTCATCAGGATCGGTCGCAGGCGCAGGCGGCTGGCTTCGATGGCTGCATTAACCGGGTTCATGCCATCGTCCTGTGCCTGGCGGGCAAACTCGACGATCAGGATGGCGTTCTTGGCCGCAAGGCCTATCAGCACGATCAGTCCGATCTGCGTCAGGATGTTGTTGTCCTGCCCCCTCAGATGCACGCCGACCAGTGCGGCGAGCACCGCCATCGGCACGACGAGGATGATTGCCAAGGGCAGGATCCAGCTTTCATACTGGGCCGATAGCGCCAGGAAGACGAAGATCACCGAAAGAGCGAAAATGAAGATCGCCGTGTTGCCGGTATTGCGCTCTTGGAAGGCCAGGTCGGTCCATTCGAACGAGGTGCCGGGCGGCAGGATCTGCGCGGCCAGCGCCTCCATCTTGTCGAGCGCGGTGCCGGTCGAGACGCCGGGTGCGGGATTGCCCTGGATCGGGACCGAGACATACATGTTGTAACGCTGGACGAGCGAGGGGCCGGTGGTGTCACGGATATCGATCAGCGTTCCGAGCGGTACCAGCGCGCCGGTGGCCGAGCGGACCTTCAGATCGAGAATGTCTTCCCGCTCCAGTCGGAACTGCTGGTCGGCCTGCGCCCGCACCTGATAGACGCGGCCGAAGGCATTGAAGTCGTTGACGTATGACGTGCCGAGATTGATCGACAGTGTCTCGAAGATATTGGGGATCGGCACGCTGAGCGCCCGCGCCTTGTCGCGGTCGATCGCCAGGAAATATTGCGGGCTGGAGGCGGAGAAGGTGGTGAAGACACCGGTCAGGCCTTCCGTCTGGTTGGCGGCGCCCATCATCTGGTAGGCAAGGCCCAAGGCCCGGCGCATGTCGGAGCTTTCGCGATCGACGATCTGCATCTTGAAGCCACCGGAATTGCCGATGCCGCGGATCGATGGCGGCGGCACGGCGATGATAAAGGCTTCCTCGATGCTCTGCATCGTGCCGTAGAGCTGGCCGATGATCTGGTTGGCGCCATAGCCGTGCTTCAGCCGTTCCTCGAATGTATCGAAGGCGGCAAACACCACGCCGGAGTTCGACGCATTGGTGAAGGTCGCGCCGTTGAAGCCGGAGAAG
The DNA here is from genome assembly GCA_900472175.1 of Hyphomicrobiales bacterium. Classification (GTDB taxonomy): domain Bacteria; phylum Pseudomonadota; class Alphaproteobacteria; order Rhizobiales; family Rhizobiaceae; genus Pararhizobium. The sequence continues at coordinate 70,961 of UCHD01000019.1, forward strand.
GCGACGGCATTCTTGACGCCCGGCACTTTCAGGATCATGTCGGATGCCCGCTGGATGACGGCGTCGGTCCGGGCAAGTGAGGCGCCTTCGGGCAATTGCACGACAACGATTGCATATCCCTGGTCCATCGTCGGCACGAAGCCACGCGGTACGATCTGCGCCATGTACCAGGTTCCCGCCAGCAGCCCGAAGAAGACGATCAGGCTGGCTCCGAGCGCGACTTTCGTCGAGACCAGATGATGCACAATCCAGGAGTAGCCGTGGGTCATCCGGTCAAAACCGGCATTGAAGCCATTGGCAAGGCCCCTGGCTACACGGGTGAACGGATTACGGGTTTCGTGATGTTCCTGATGTGGGCGCAGGATAAGGGCAGCGAGCGCTGGCGATAGAGTCAGCGAATTCAATGCCGAAATTGCCGTCGCCACGGAAATCGTCACGGCAAACTGCAAGTAGAACTGTCCGGATATGCCGGGGATGAAGGCCGTTGGCACGAACACCGCGATCAGCACCAGCGAGATGGCGATGACGGCGGTGCCGACCTCGTCCATCGTCGTGTGTGCGGCCTGTTTGGGCGTCATGCCCTTGGCCAGGTTTCGCTCGACGTTCTCCACCACGACGATCGCATCGTCGACGACAATGCCGATCGCCAGCACCAGGCCAAACAGGGTCAGCATGTTGAGCGAAAAGCCGAAGGCGAGCAGCAGCGCGAACGTGCCGATCAGCGAGACGGGAATGGCGATGATCGGGATCAGCGCGGTGCGCCAGGATTGCAGGAAAATCAGCACTACGATGGCGACCAGAATAGCCGCTTCGAGGATGGTCTTGTAGACCTCGTTGATCGATTCCGAGATGAACTCAGTGGGGTTATAGACGATGGTGTATTCGAGGCCGGGCGGAAAATCCTTCTTCAGGGTTTCCATCGTCGCCTTGATCTGTTCTGCGGCTTCAAGCGCGTTGGTTCCCGGCCGCGAGAAGATGCCCATGGCGACGGCGGCCTTGCCATTCAGATAGCTGTTGGTGACATAGTCCTTGGCGCCGAGTTCAATGCGGGCGACATCCTGCAGCTGGACGAGACGGCCGCTTGCCGTCGATTTGACGATGACATAGCGGAATTGGCGGGCATCGCTGAAACGGCCCTCAGTGGTGACTGTGTACTGGAAGGCATTGTTGCCGGCGTTCGGCGGTCCGCCGATCGAGCCACCGGAGACCTGGACGTTCTGGTCGCGCAGCGATTGTACGACATCGCCCGACGTCATGCCGTAGGAGGCAAGTTTTTCCGGGTCGAGCCAGATGCGCAGCGCATATTCGCGCTCGCCGAACAGGATGACGTCGCCGACGCCCTCGAGCCGGACCAGCTGATCGCGGGCGCGGCTGCGGGCATAGTTAGAGACGTAGAGCTGGTCGTAGCGGTCGTTCGGCGAGATCAGATGGACGACCATCATCAGGTCGGGCGAGCTTTTCGCCGTTGTAATGCCGATACGGCGGACTTCTTCCGGCAGGCGCGGTTCGGCGATCGACACGCGGTTCTGGACGAGCACCTGCGCCTTGTCGAGATCGGTGCCGAGCTTGAACGTGACGGTCAGCGCCATCGAACCATCGGCGGTCGAATAGGAGGACATGTAGAGCATGTCCTCGACACCGTTGATTTCCTGTTCGAGCGGCGTCGAAACCGTATCGGCGATGGTCTCGGCATCGGCGCCCGGATAGGCCGTGCGGATGACGATGGTCGGCGGTGCGATCTCCGGATATTGGGCGATTGGCAGCTGGAAATAGGCAATGCCACCGACAATCAGGAGCACAATCGACAGGACCGATGCGAAGATCGGCCTGTCCACGAAGAAATGGGCAAATCTCATTGACCGTTCTCCGTCGTCGCGGCGGCTTCGGGCGGCAACACAACCAGCTTGGGATCGACGATAACGCCGGGACGCAGCCGTGTCAGGCCGTTGACGACCAGTGTTTCATCGCCCGTCAGGCCTTCGCGAATGACGCGATAACCATAGAGCCTCGGCCCAAGGCGAACCGGCTTGGTCGTGAAGCTGCCATCCTCGGCAACCACATAGACGACGCGCTGGTCCTGATCGGCGCCGATTGCTTCGTCAGGCACGAGAATACCTTGATAGGAATTGGAAGCGCGGACCTCGACACGGCCGAACAGGCCGGGCTGCAGGACGAAATTCGGATTGTCGAAGCGGGCGCGCACGCGCATCGTGCCAGTTTCCTGGTCAACACGGTTTTCCGCGAAATCAAGTTTGCCTTTGAAGGGTTTCTCGGTGCTATCGGCGATGGTCACGAGGACATCCAGCGACCCGCCGCCCTCCTGCAGGTTGCTTCCGTGTTCGCGCGCCTGCCGTGCATAATTGAGCACCCGCCGCTCATCGACATCGAAGTAGAAGTCAATGGGGTCGAGCGAAACGATCGTCGTCAGCGCGGTCTGGTCAGCCTGCACCAAGTTGCCGATCGAGATCAGCCGGCGGTCGATCCGGCCGCTGAGCGGCGCGACGATGGTCGTGTACTCCATATCGAGCTTGGCGCGTGCAAGGCTCGCTTCTGCGCCACGCAGATTGGCTTGTCCGGACTGCAATTCCCGGCGGCGGTCATCAAGGGTCGATATCGATAACGTACCCTTCTGCACTAGCCCTTCCGTTCGGGTGAATTCAGCCTCTGCGAAAGTGAGGGTGGATTTCGCGACCTCCAGCGAGGAGTTTGCGACGTCCAGCGCTGTCTGGAAGGGGCGTTGGTCGATGACAAAGAGCGGATCACCCTTCTTCACCATCGCGCCATCCTTGAAATTCACCTGATCGAGATAACCGCCGACCCGCGAACGCAGCGTCACTTCATCGACGGCCTCGAAGCGGCCGATGAACTCGTCGCTGTCGACGACATCGCGGACAACGGGTTTGGCGACGGTGACTGCGGCTTTTGGTTGTTCTTGTGCCAGTGAAGGGACGGTATAGAGAGCTGAAGAGACGGTGAGTATCGCCGGAACAAGCCAGTGTCGTAGCATGTGTAAGTCCCTCTGAAGCGCATGAAACACATTATCCCGCGCGGTTGCGCGGGGCAGTTATTGGCGTTTTTCAGTGGTCTGTCTTGCCGGACTTCACGTGATTTCGGGCAGTCTGGGCACGGGCATGACCAAGTCGCGGTTCGTTCAAAATCAGCATATATTTCAAGTAGGTAGATGCCTCTTCCGCTCGCCGCCGCCAGCTTTCGAAGCCGCGGCTACATCAAACAGGCAATGCCATCTTCATCCTCAACTTACATTATTCGGATATCGTGTCACCACGGAAATGGCATGATCCCGTATGCGCAAGGCATTTAAGAATTTCCTTCAGTTCGTCAGTGCGATTTAGCGCCGGGCTGGCTCCTGGCCAACTGGTGAAAGCCGCATACCGGGCAGAAGATTGCGGCCCCTCAAGGCTCAGACCATGCCGCCATTGGCGCGCAGCACCTGGCCGTTGATCCAGGAGCCATCGGGACCAACGAGGAAGGCGACAGCAGAGGCGATGTCCTCCGGAGTGCCGAGACGTTCCAGCGGGTTCAGCTTCGCCATATGGGCGATGAGTTCGTCACTCTTGCCGGTGAGGAAGAGACCGGTAGCCGTCGGGCCGGGTGCCACTGCGTTGACGGTAATGGAGCGGCCGCGCAATTCCTTCGACAGGATCGCAGTCAGCGTCTCCACGGCAGCTTTTGTCGCTGCGTAGACACCGTAGTTTTCCAGTTTCAGGCCGACGACGCTGGTGGAAAAATTGACGATCCGTCCGCCGTCGCGCAGCCGCTTTGCGGCTTCCCTCAGCGTGTTGAAAGTGCCCTTGAGGTTGACGGCGACCTGGCGGTCGAACAGCGCGTCTGTACTTTCGCCAAGCGAGGAAAGCGTCATGATGCCGGCATTGTTGACGAGCACGTCGACGCCACCGAAGGCCGCTTCCGCCGCACCGAACATGTGTCGCACGGCCTCGGCATCGCTGACATCGGCCTTTGCGGTCAGCGCGCGGCCGCCTCTGCTTTCGATTTTTCCAGCCAGCGCCTCGGCCGGAGCAGCATCGCCGGAATAGTTGATGACGAGGGTGAAGCCGTCCTCCGCAAGGCGTTCGGCTATGGCGGCGCCGATGCCGCGCGAAGCGCCGGTGATGATGGCAACCTTGTCGCTGTTGTCTGGCATTTCTTTCTCCTTGATTAACCACACCGCTGTGCGTTTTCGATGAGAAGAAGATGCAGCTTTTCATTGGGCGGATAATTAGCCAATATTCGGTATCACTATTCGAGAATGGCGAACAATCCAGATGGACAGATTTGAAGCGATGCGGGTGTTTTCGCGTGTGGTGGAGCGGCGCAGTTTTACGCTGGCCGCCGAAGACACCGGCCTTCCGCGCTCGACCGTGACCGATGCGGTCAAGCAGCTGGAGGCCCGGCTTGGCGTGCGCCTTCTCCAACGGACGACCCGGCATGTCAGCCCAACGCTTGACGGCGAGGCCTATTACCGGCGCTGTCTGACCATCCTGTCCGATATCGAGGATGCCGAAAGCGCCTTTGCCGGCACCAAGCCGAAGGGGCTGTTGCGCGTCGATGTGCATGGCAAGCTGGCACGGCATTTTGTTCTGCCGGGATTGCCGGCCTTCCTCAAGGAATATCCGGATATCCAGATGTACATGAGCGAAGGCGACAGGCTGGTCGATCTGATCCGCGAAGGGATCGACTGTGTCCTGCGCGCCGGTGACCTGCAGGACAGCGACATGATAGCCCGGCGCGTTGCCCTCCTGGAGGAAGTGACCTGCGTGTCGCCGGACTATATTGCCCGCTTCGGCCTGCCACAGAGCATCGACGATTTGAGTGGGCACCAGATGATCGGGTTCTGGTCGACGGCAATCGGCGGCCTGCTGCCGCTGGAGTTCACGGTGGGCGGCGGAATCCGCACTGTTTCGCTGCCGGCGGTGGTTTCCGTCAACGGTGCCGATACGCTGGCGGCGGCGGCGCGGCTGGGGCTCGGCATCATGCAGGCCCCGCGCTATTCCCTGGAGGAGGACCTGAGAAACGGCACGCTCGTTGCCATCTTGCCGGACAATCCGCCATCCCGCACGCCGGTTTCGCTGCTCTATCCCCGCAGCCGTCAATTGTCGCCGCGCGTACGCGTTTTCATCGACTGGCTGTCACGCGAATTTGTCACACGGCAGGACGAAATTTAAAAAGGCTGCGGCTGAACCTTGCCTTTTGGCTGCAACTTACCCACATGCGCGGCAGCTTTAGAGGCCATCCCCTCGCACGTTCTCCCCGCACGGCCGATTCACCCGAATCCGCCGTTCCCAAATCGATTCCGGATCGACGGGTTATGCGTTAGACGTGTGAATGTCCGCAGGAACCAAGGAAATCCACATGAACGCAGACGATATCGGTGAGATTTCCGCCTGGTTGACCAAGCAGGGCCTGAAGGGCACCGACGAAATGGATATCGTCAACGGCTTCTGTCAGCGCGTCCGTGCTGTGGGGCTTCGGCTCGACCGCGGCCTGGCGCTGATCGACACCCTGCATCCGGTCTATGAGGGGCGGGCCTTTCAGTGGGACAGCCAGGAACCGGTGAAAACGGCCTTCGAATATGGGCCGACAAACGAGGGCGTTTCGGCTGAAAACTGGGAGCGCTCGGCGTTCTTTCACCTGCGCGAGAACAATCAGAACGAGATCCGCCGCCGCCTCGGCTTCGGCGATCCGGCTGATTTCTACATGCTGGATGTGATGCTGGCGGCTGGCCACAAGGACTATGTCGCGATGATCCATCGCTTCGCGCAGGACAGCCATATCGGCGATATGGACTGTTTCTACTCGCATTGGACGACGATGGACGCGGACGGTTTTCGCGACGAAGACCTGACCGCTCTCAGGCAGTTGGTTCCAGTGCTGGCATTGGCGATCAAATCGGGATCCCTGACCCGGATTTCCCGCACCATTGCCGAGGTCTATCTTGGCGAAGATGCTGCAAAGCAGGTGCTTGAAGGCCGCATATCGCGTGGCAAGGCCGAAAGGATTTCGGCGGTCCTTTGGTTCTCCGATCTGCAGAATTATACGCGTATTTCCGACAACCTGCCGCCGGACGAAATCATTCCGTTCCTCAACGATTATGCCGACGCGGTGATTTCCTCCATCCACGAGGCGGGCGGCAATGTGCTGAAGCTAATCGGAGATGGAACGCTGGCGATCTTCAAGGCCGAGGAACGGGAAGATGCCTGCGCCCGTGCTCTTCTGGCCGAACATAATCTGCGCGACAAGCTGAAGGGGCTGAATGAGCTGCGTCTGCTTGAAGGGCGGCCGGTCACCGAGGTTTATCTCGGCCTCCATATCGGCGATGTCTTCTACGGCAATATCGGCTCGAGCGACCGTCTGGATTTCACCGTCATCGGCCCCGCCGTCAACGAGGTCAGCCGCATCGCCTCGATGTGCCGCTTTGTTGATCGCAGCGTGATCATGTCATCGCAGTTCGTTGCTGCAGCACCTCCGCCGCGCAATTCCGAAGTTGTCTCCATCGGCCGTTATGCCCTGCGCGGCGTCAAGCGCGCCCAGGAACTGTTCACGCTGATGCCGCTGGAAAAGATTGCCGAATAGGTCAACGGCTTTCGGCGGCCTGAGTGCGGCGATGCCTCAAAAAGGCTGCGTCCGACGGATTGCTTGTAAGGTCGATGGCGCGGTCGTAGGCCGCAAGTGCGGCACTGGTCCGGTCGCACCGCGACAAAAGTTCTGCGTTGGCCGCATGAAATGGCTGATAGGCATCGAGCACCGACGCCAGAGATTCCAGAACGCGCAGACCGGCCTCCGGTGCACCGGCCTCGGCCAGGGCCACGGCGCGGTTCAATTGCACCACCGGGGTCGGCTCCATGCGCAACAGGCTGTCGTAGAGCAGGACGATCTGGCGCCAGTCCGGTGGTTCGGACTGGACATGCAGGGCGGCGATTGCCGCCTTGATCTGGAAGGGCCCCGCAGCGCGGCGCGCTATCGCCCGATCAAGCAAAGAAAGGCCGTCGGCTATCCGCCCGTCGTTCCAGAGCTTGCGGTCCTGCGCGGCGATAGGAATGCTTGTCCCGTCGGCGTCCAGCCGTGCCGCCCGACGGGCTTCGGTAATCAGCATCAGGGCCAAAAGCCCCTCGATCTCGGCCTCGCCAGGGCGCAGGCTGTCGAGCATGCGCCCGAGATAGATTGCCTCTTCACCGAGCTGTCGCACCCGGTCCCCCGCGGCACAGGAATAGCCCTGGTTGAAGATCAGATAGACGACAGTCAGCACGGATTGCAGCCGTTCCGCCCAGGCTTCCGGACCGGGCACCGCATAGGGAATGCCGGCAGCAAGGATTTTTGCGCGTGCCCTGGTCAATCGTTGGCCCATGGTTGTCTCGTTGTCGAGAAAGGCGCTGGCGACCTCGGGCGTGCTCAAGCCGCCGAGCGTGCGCAGGGTGAGTGCCACTTGGGTTTTCGATTCCAGCGCGGGATGGCAACAGGTGAAGATCAGCCGCAGGCGTTCGTCGGGAATGTCGTCTGTCGTATTCTCGTGAGCCTCGTCCACGGAGAGGCGGGCGATCTCGGCGGTCTTGCGATCTTCCCGGGCATCCTTGCGCAGCAGGTCGATTGCCTTGCGCAGCGCAACCTTCAGCAACCAACCTTGCGGTGAAGCGGGAACCCCCGTTCGTCCCCAATGCACGACGGCGGAAGCCAGTGCGTCCTGCAGCGCATCTTCGGCCAACTGGAAGTTTTTGAGCCGGGCGATCAGTGCCGACAACAGCCGCCCCCGGTCCGTGCGCGCCAGGGCATCAATGGCCCGGGATACGGCTTGAGGATCGGGGGCAGCTGAGTGCATCAGCTATAGTCCATTACCGGCCGGACTTCGACGGTGCCGTAGGTGGCGGAAGGGATCATCGCGGCATAGCGAAGTGCCGTATCCAGATCGGGAACATCCAAGATGTAATACCCGCCCAACTGCTCCTTGGTTTCGGCAAAGGGTCCGTCCATCGTTTCGACCTTGCCGCCCCGAACGCGCACGCTCGTGGCTGTTTCGACACCTTGCAGGCCTTCGCCCGAGACATAGGCGTTGGCGGCCTTCAGCATTTCGCTAAAGGCGGCATAACCTTGCATCATTGTCTCGAATTCAGGTGTGCCATAGGCCGGTTCCACGGATGGATCCCCATAAATCAGCGCCATATATTGCATAAAGGTCTCCTGTGTTTGGAATAATCACGGTTTCAGTTCAAAGGGCAAAGGCCGAAAGGGTGAGAGCGACAGCGAGGACAACCATCGCGAGGATGCAGGCGGAGTTGCCGATGATCCGCAGCGGATGGGCCGGTGCATTGGCGCGCAGTCCGAACGGGTGCAAGACCCGTCCGGCCACCGTCAGTGCGCCTGCCGCATGCAGCCAGAGCGGTCCTGCGCCCTGTCCCTCGGCCAGCACCATCAGGATCAGGATCATCGGCACCCATTCGACGAAATTGCCGTGCCGGCGGATACGTTCATGCAGATCGACATTGCCGGCGTCGCCGATGGACAGGCTAAGCGCCGAGCGGGTTTTGCTGACATTGATCCATAGGAGCAGGAAAATGACGGTCAGAGCGACCGCGTAAAGCGAGGTAATCGGAAAATTCATTGCTGTTACTCTTTGTGTTTCTGTCTCTACACCCCAAGAACGCTGCTCGTTTTGGGATTTCGACATGGCGTGAAAATTATTTCGTATTTTTTTGATGCCGCCGCTGGGACTGCGAGACCGGATGCTATTTTTCCGTGGGTTTGGAAAAATGGATATCCGCAACCGACGCTGCGATGGTGATCTCGTCACCGAGCGACCATTCCGCCGCCCGCGCCGCCATGCTGGCTGGAACCATTGGCGATCCGCCGGGACCAGGAGGTACGTCATAGGTCGCGTGGGCGTCATGCGGCAGGATGACGTGATAGCCGCGCTGCATGGCTGTCCGGGCAGTCGCTGCCACGCACATTTCGGACAGTACACCGCAGAGGGCAACAGTTTGCACGGCGGATGCCGCGAGCAAGCCGTGCAAGGGCGTACCGTCGAAACCGTCATCTGTGGTTTTCCGCACGACGTTCTCATTAGTGAGCGGAGGAAAGTGAAGCGCCCAACCGGGACGGTGCGGCTCATCGACCGTTCCGGGTTCTCCGTCGTTTTGCAGGAAAATAACCGGAACCTTTGCCGCACGTGCTGCGGTAATCAGAAACTTGATTGCCGCCAGCAAACTGGTGTGGTCCGGGACAGCCTCGATCCCGCTGACGAAAGCCACCTGCAGATCGACAACGATCAAGGCATCTGCTGTCGCCTCAACGCTTTCTGATCGCTTCATCAAAACCTACCTCGTTGGTTTTCGTAACGTCGGAAGAAGTGGGATGCCGTATGGAGGTCAAGGCCGTTTCGTCGCCATGACGTGGAGCCATTCGGTCGGCTTGTTGTCATAGCCGCCCCCTGCTTTGGCTTCGATCGAGACCGATGCCCAGGCAAGCGGCGCGTAGACGTCTCTCAGCCAGCTTTCGGAGGGATAGTTGTAATACCGGTCGAATTCGTCGCGGCCTTCAGCTTCCCCGGCCTTGAAGCTGGCGTAAAACACCCCGCCGGGTTTCAACGCGGCATGGATGCGGGCGAGGATGTCCGGCAGGCCGGTTCTGGGGATGTGGAGAAGGCAGGCATTGGCCCAGACGCCGTCATACATGGCCTGCTCATTCAGATCGCCGAACAGCAATGTGGCGACTGGAATTCCAAGGCGTTTTTCCGCTTCGCGGGCAATTTCGGGGGTACCATCCGTCGGGTGGACGTTGAAGCCCCGTGCGAGCATGAATTCGCTATCCTGACCACCGCCGCACCCGAGTTCGAGAATGCTTGCGCCGGGCTGCAACTGCGACAGAAAGTTCGCGATCCGGCTCTCGCTCGGCTCCTGGCCTCTGGATGTGTATTTGGCGGCTTCCATTTCGTAGAAGCGCAGGGTGCCACGATCGTGAGACATCGCTCTTTCAGTATTTCCTCATAAGCTATTGTTTATATTGAGGATACTGAAAGTCATTCGCAATGTCAAAGCCGGACGTTGAGCCGGTATTTTGGATCCGAATGTCAGACCTTCTGTCCGGCCTCGTTGAAGAAATGCAGGTTTTTGACTGGAAGCCTGACATTCACTTCACCGTGCATGCCCAGGAACCGCCGGTCGAGCGTAAAGGCCTTGAAGGCGACCGGGCCGAGCTTGAGGTGAACGATGATGCCGAAGCCGGTCGGTTCGACCAGATCGACGGTGGCCTTCAGGACGTCGGGACCTTCGGCCCCCAGAACCACATGTTCCGGCCGGATGCCGAGCGTGGCGCGGCTGCCGTCGATAAGATTGGCGGTGCCACTGAGCGGCAACGTGACGCCGCCGGTGAGCGCAAAGCTGGCGCTGTCGCCGGTCACCATGTAGCGGCCTTCGAAGAAGTTCATGCCCGGGGACCCGATGAACCCGGCGACGAAGAGGTTGGCCGGATTGTCGTAAAGTTCGAGGGGGCTGCCGACCTGCTGGATGACGCCGCCGTGCATGGCGACGATCCGGTCGGCCAGTGTCATCGCTTCGATCTGGTCGTGCGTGACATAGATCGAGGTGGCGCCAAGATCCTGATGCATCTTCTTGATTTCGGCGCGCATCTGTTCGCGCAGACGGGCGTCGAGGTTGGACAGCGGTTCGTCGAACAGAAAGGCTTTCGGTTCGCGCACGATGGCGCGGCCCATCGCGACGCGCTGGCGCTGGCCGCCGGACAGCGCCTTCGGGCGGCGTTCCATCAACGGATCGAGGCCGAGCTTGCTTGCCGCGCCGGCAACCACCGAGGCGATCTTTTCCTTCGGCGTTTTTCTCAAGCGAAGACTGTAGCTCATGTTCTTCGCCACGCTCATATGCGGATAGAGCGCGTAGGACTGGAACACCATGGCGATGTCGCGATCCTTCGGGGCAAGGTCGTTGACGCGCTTGCCGTCGATGCGGATTTCGCCCGATGTGACGGCCTCCAGGCCGGCAATCATCCGCAGCAATGTGGACTTGCCGCAGCCGGACGGGCCGACCAGGACGACGAATTCACCATCCTTGATCTCAAGGTCGACACCGTGAAGCACCGGATGGATGCCGTAGGATTTGCGGATAGCGGCGATATCGATGGATGCCATGGGATCAGCCTTTCACGGCACCGGCCGTCAGGCCCTGCACGAGGTAACGTTGGATCAACAGGAAGAACAGGCAGGCGGGGATAAGCGCCATAACGCCCGCCGCCATCATCTGTCCGAAATCGACCGAGAATTTCGAGACAAAGGACAAGAGACCGACGGGGAAAGTCGCTGAATCATTGCCGGAGATGAGCATCAGCGAGAACAGAAGTTCGCTCCAGGCGGCCGTAAAGACGAAACCGAGGGTGGCGGCAATGCCGGGTAGCGTCAGTGGCAGGATGATCTGGCGGAAGGCGACGAACTGGGTGGCGCCGTCGATCATCGCGGCTTCTTCAAGGTCCTTGGGAATGCCGTCGAAGAAAGACTGCATCAGGAAAGTGGCGAACGGCACGTTGAAGGCGGTGTAGACGATGACGAGGCCGGTGAGGCTGTTGGTCAGCCCGAGTGGCGACAGCATCTTGAAGATCGGCGCCACCAGCATGACCAGCGGAAACATCTGGGTGAGCAGCATCAGCGTCACGATCCAGTATTTACCACGGAAGGTGAAGCGCGACATTGCGTAGCCCGCCAAGGAAGCGAGCACGGTCACGATGATCGCCGTCGAGCCGGAAACGATCAGGCTGTTCTTGAAGAAGGTCGGGAATTCGCTGTGTTTCAAGACGAAGTCGAAATGCTCGAAACTGGTCTGCGACGGCCACATCCTGATGCCCTCGGAATAGAGCAGCTTGTTGGGAGTGACCGAGACTTTCAACAACCAGTAGAGCGGGAACAGCGCGAAGACGACATAGGCGAGAATGGCCAGACGGTGCGCGAGAACGGAGGCGATGCGTTTGCCGGTCATGATCTCAATCCTTGCTCAACAGCCACTGACGCAGGATCACGATCAGCATCGAATAGGTGATCAAAAGCGCAAGCAGGACGAGCGCGATGGCCGAGGCATAGCCGAAATCGAGCCGCTTGAAGGCCTGGGTGAAGATGTAGCTGGCGACGATCTGGCTGCGGTCGGCCGGTCCGCCATTGGTCATGACGATGATCAGGTCGGCGAAGTTTGAAATCCACACTGTCCGCAGCAGCACGGTGATGGCGATGGTTGGAGCGAGGAAGGGCAGGGTGATCGAGATGAACCGCTGCACGGGCCCGGCGCCGTCGATGCTGGCTGCTTCATAAAGGTCTCGCGGGATCGCCTGAAGGGCCGCCAGGAGCGTGATGGCGAAGAACGGAATACCCCACCAGACATTGGCGATGATCGGCCCCCACATGGAAAGCTGCGGATCGGACAGGATATTGTAAGGCTCGCTCATCAAACCGAGCGAAAACAGCCAATGGGGGATGGGGCCGACGACGGGGTTGAACAGCCAGGCCCAGTTGAGGCCTGCGAGGAAGCTTGGAACTGCCCATGGCAGGAACACGAGTGCCTGCACGATGGCGCGTCCGGCAAACGGCTTGTCGAGCAACAGCGCAAGGATCAGGCCGAGAACGAACTGCAGCAGGACGGACCAGCCGGTCCACCACAGCGTGTTCTTCAAGGCCCGATAGAAATTCTGGTCCTGCGATAGGGTTTTGAAATGATCGAGACCGATGAAGCCACCGGAAAAGGGATTGAGCAGCTGGATATCGCGGAAAGCGTAGGAAATACCGAGCACCAGCGGCACCAGCATGACGGTGACGATCAGGATCAGCGCGGGCGCGCTATAGAGATAGGGGGCGGAGGCATCGGCAAGGCGCTTCTTCAGCGGCCGCTGGTCCCTGCGCGCGCCGCCATTGCGGGCTGCTGCATGTGAAGCCATCGTCAAATATTTCCAGTTCGCGGCGCGGGAGGAGTGCCGGCTTTTCCGTCAGGGGAATGGGCCGCAGGCAGCCGGCATCATGCTGCTGCCTGCGGTTAAAGGCTGATGACTTATTTGCTCGAAAGGAACTTCTGTTGAGCCTTGGTCATGTAGTCAGCCCATTGCTTGGCCATTTCTTCCGGCGTGATATCGCCGAGCATGGCTTCCTGGCTGGTCTTGATCGCCATCGAATCCTTGAAGAAGGCGAACTCTTCCAGATAGGTCGGCATGACGGTCGGGATGGCGTCCTTGTCGGCCAGCTCCTCGAACCAGCCCTTGAACTGGTCCGTGGCAAAGAAGGGGTCCTTCTCGGCGGATTTGAGGGCCGGCAGGGCGCCAATCTTCTTGTTCCACTCGATATTGCCTTCCGGGCCTTCCAGCGTGGCGATCAGCTTCCACGACAGGTCCTTGTTGGCGCTTGCCGACATCATCGACCAGCCGGCAAAGCCGATGGTCGGGAAGGTCTTGCCAGACGGCCCCTTCGGCATGGTGGTGACACCGTAATCGGCGGCGTCCATGCGCTCTGCGATGGCGATCAGCGCATCCGGATCCTGGTCGAGCATCGCGCAGGTGCCGGTGTAGAAGCCGGCGACGATCTCGTTGAAGCCCCAGTTGACGCTGTCCTTCGGCGCATAGCCGTTCTTGTAGAGGTCGATCAGCCAGGTGAAGCCCTTCACCCAGCCTTCTTCCGAGAATTTCGATGTGCCGTCGGCGTTGAAGTAGGTGTTGTCGCCCGCCATCGTGGCGCCCATCATCATCCAGCCGTTCAGGCCGCCCGGACCGCCGCGCATGCAATAGGCATATTTGCCCGGCAGTTTCTTGATCTTCTCGGCGGCGGCGACAAAGTCGTCCATCGTCTTCGGCGGGCCATCGACGCCAGCTTCGGCGAAGATTTTCTTGTTGTAGAACATGGCGCGCAGATAGAAGCCGTAGGGCAGCATATACGCCGTGTCCTTGACGTCGCGGCCAAGTTCGAGCGCGCGATCGGTCAGTTCCGGCGTCTGGTCCCAGGTCTTCAGGTAAGGCTCGAGGCTTTCAAGCATGCCATTGTTGGCATAGAGCGACAGCCAGGTATCGGGCATTTCCATCACGTCCGGAATTTCGCCGGCAGACACCATCGTAGCGAACTTCTGGAAGGCTTCGCCCCAGGGCAGCGAGATGATCTCGACCGTCGTGCCGGGGTTGGCGGCTTCGAATTTTGCGACGATCGATTTCAGCGTTTCGGTGCGTTCCGGGCTGGTGATGACTTCCACCAGCTTCAGCTTGGTGTCGGCAAGAGCCGTGCCTGCCATCAGCGTGGCGACCATGGTCGCGGCAATCAGTTTCCTCATTTTCGTTTCCCTTTTATTGTTGGTTGGGTTGTTTGCTGTCGTGTCAGCCTGTCGATGCGGCAGCGATTGCCGCTTCGATATCGCTCCAGAGGGCCTCCGTTCCCTCCAGGCCGACATGGAGCCGTACCGACCGCGGACTGATGCCGAAGGCGACCGCGGAATTGGGTTGTGCTTTTTGTGAAAGGACGACTTCGCCCGGCACGATCAGGCTTTCGTGCCCGCCCCAGCTGACGCCGAGCTTGAACAGCTCGAGGTGGTCCGAGAAGGTACGGACATTGATGCCTTCCTTGAAGATGAAGGAGAACAGGCCGGACGTACCTTTCAGGCCCGGCGGCAGATGATTGGCAAGGCCGGGATAGTTCACAGACTCGACCGCATCATGCGCCTGTAGACGCTTGGTGATCTCGACTGTGGATTGCTCATGTGCCTTCATGCGGATCGGCAGAGTGCGCATGCCGCGGATCAACAGCCAGGCATCAAACGGCGACAGCTTGCCGCCGAGATAGGGATAGGCTTCCGCGCGGATGCGGCCGATCAGATCTTTGGAACCGGCGACCACGCCTGCGACGACGTCGCTATGGCCGCCGAGATATTTCGAAGCTGAATGAATGACCAGATCGACGCCGAGCGAGATCGGCTGCTGGAACACCGGGCTTGCCCAGCTGTTGTCGATTGCAGAGATGATGCCGTGGGCCTTGGCCAGCGCTGCGAGTGCTGCAACATCATGGGTCTGCATCACCCAGCTCGTCGGGCTTTCAAGATAAAGAAACTTCGCGCCGGGCAGGGCCTTGGCGACCTCTTCTTCGTCGCGGCCGTCGACATAGGTAACCTCGATGCCCATGCGCTTGAAGAACGTGCCGAACAGGCGGTAGGCATCGGGATAGAGATGCTTGACCGCAACGATGCGGTCGCCCGGTTGGACGAAAGACAGAACCGTCGAGGAAATCGCCGACATGCCGCTGGCAAAGCCCATGGCGTCTTCCGCACCTTCAAGTTTCGCCAGCATCTCCTCGAAGATCCGCACGGTCGGGTTCAGACCGCGCGTATAGATCGGCCGGACCTTTTCGCCGCGATAGGAGGCGACCATGTCGTCATAATCGGTGAAGGTGAACAGCGACGTCTGCACGATTGGCGGCACGACGGCGTCATAGGCATTGCTCACGTCATGGGTGACGATGAGGGAGGCGTCTTCGAACGGATCAAACCCGTTGCTCATTTGGACATTTCCTTGATGTCTTCCTCGACGATCGCGAGGATTTTCAGTGTCTCGGCACGTGCAGCTTCAGGATCCTGGGCTGCGATCGCATTGAAGAGGGTACGGTGGAACGGAAAGGAGCGGCGGGCGAAATCCAGCCGGTCGAAAGGCCATTCCCAGAAGCGCTCGAACGCGCCGCGCATCTGTTCGAGCAGCTGCTTGAACAGCGGATTGTGGGTGGCATCGTAGATGGCGAGGTGGAAGGCCAGATCTTCCGGGCCGGATGTACCCTTGGACAGGTGCACCCGCTCCATCTCATCGAGCTTTTCTTCGATCATCCGCACGTCTTCCGGCGTCCGGACGCGGGCTGCAACCATGCCGGCTTCCGCCTCGATACCCCGGCGCACTTCCAGCGTCATCAACAGCACATCACGCAGATGCGTCGTTTCCAAGGATAGCGGCATGTGGATGGTCGAGCCGGAGATCGGCTTCAAAAGGTAGGTTCCGCTGCCCTTGCGGGCCTCGACGAC
Organism: Hyphomicrobiales bacterium; assembly: GCA_900472175.1. Lineage (GTDB taxonomy): Bacteria > Pseudomonadota > Alphaproteobacteria > Rhizobiales > Rhizobiaceae > Pararhizobium. The sequence continues at coordinate 86,986 of UCHD01000019.1, forward strand.
GCCGAGTGCCTGAAAATGGCGGATGACCTCTCGGATGGTCGAACGGCCAACAGCCAGCGCTGTCATCAACTCCCGCTCGGCCGGAAGGCGGTCGCCGGGAACGAGGCTGGAGCGTTGGATGTAATCTGCAAGCGCTGCTGTCACCTGCTGCGCCCGGTCGGCCGGGGGCAGGGGGGCGAGCTCCGCTCTTGCATCCTTGTGCTTCATCGTCCGCTTTCCAGTTGAAACCAGAATTGGTCTGACATCTGAGCAATAATGCAAATCACAGCGCTGCCGTCAAGCGCGTTTATTAGTGACCGGATAAATGCGCTTGTGCGGAAATGGGGACGTAATCGGACAGACGGCTGACCGGGCAGGGCGACAATCAAACCGTGATATTGCGGTGCTCTTGTCGCCCGCGACGCTGATGGGCAATCACGTTGCCATTCGTTCAGGGAATGCCTTGAGACGCTGGTGCCGAGAAATCGGAAAGGCCTGCCGGGTAAGTCCGGCCACTCAGAGGAACCGCTTCGATTGCCGCGATCAACCGATCGACCAGCAGATTTTCGGCGCGGCTGCCACGCGCGAACCGCCGGGTGACCAGATAGACGTCTGCCGCAGGCGGGTTGTCATAAGGCGGCAATTGCCAGAGCCGCCGCGCCTCGATATCGGCAGTGACCACGTGGATCGGCAGCGGGCCGAAGCCAAATCCGACCTTGATCAGCCGCTTGACCTCTTCAAGATTGGTGAAGAGACCCAGCACCTGGCCGCTGAAGTTCTCGCGCTGCCGCAGCCGCGCGACCGGTGCGAGCGCGCCGCTGAGATGATCGGTCTTGAACGATACGTAATCCAGTGCCGCAAGATCGGCGGTCTCTGTATCGCGTTTGCCGAACAGCGGATGGCCGGGCGCACAGAAAAAGCCGAAATGTTCGCGATAAAGCACCGTATAGTCTAGTTCCGGGTGCTTTTCGTGGGCCAAACAGATGCCAAGGCAGGCCTCTCCGGACAGAACATTGTCGATCACAGTCTGGCTCGCAGATACCGTGGTCGAAAAACTGACGCGTGGAAAGGTCTTGTGAAAATCGGCTAGAAAGCGATCAAGGAACGGGCATTCGATATGGCTGGCAAAGGCCATTTCGACATGGCCGGTGACCAGGTCAGGATCATCCTTGACGAGATCGGGCAGGCCGCTGACGATATTGAACATGGTCTGGCATTCGGCATAAAGCCGCGTTCCGGCCGGTGTGGTGCGAAAATGGTTCGACGAGCGGTCGATCAGGCGGCAGGCCATATGCTCTTCGAGGCGGCGCAGCGCGTTGCTGATGGTGGGCTGCTTCAAGGACAAGCGGTTGCCCGCTGCCGTCAGGCTCTTTTCCTCGACGATCACCGTGAAGGTGCGCAGCAGGTTCCAGTCGATCTCCCAGACAAAGCGGCGTCTCGGGCTTGGCATGGGTCGCCTCATTCATTTGGTGAATGCCGGTCCTTCACCTAATGTATTTGTCGGGCCAAGTCCATTGTGGTTTGATCGTCGTCACCGGAGACCCAGCGAGGCGTGACGTGACCGATACGACCCAAATTTTCCCCGATTTCGGATTGACCGCCGAGCAACGGCATCAGGCGGTGCGCGGTCACTATTACGAATATCCGGGCATGGACGGCGAGCGTGGCGAGATCTGGTGCTATACGCGCGCTTACGCTTATGCGCCCGGTGAGATGGTGGATCTGCACATCAGCTCGACAGCGCCCTCCTGCCGGCTGGAGATCGTCCGCGACGGGGCGGTCGAGACAAGCGTTTATGGCACCGATGATATCGCCACGGCCTGGCAGGAAACGCCTGATCAGGTCTCCGTGCTCGGCTGCGGCTGGGAACCGACCTTTGCTTTCCAGGTTCACGACAGCTGGCCATCTGGCGCCTACCGCATCACGCTGACGGCCGAGGGACGCGACGGCAAGCCGATCCAGTGTCACCACATGATCATTGTCCTGCCAAAACCCGGTCCAAAGCCAGGCCGGATCCTGCAGGTTGCCGCCACCGGCACCTGGACAGCCTATAATACCTGGGGTGGATCGAACCATTATCAGGGCATCACTGGCCCGAACCGCGACAAGTATGCCACCACTGTCAGTATCGAGCGGCCGCTTTGCCGTGGCTTCGTGGTACTGCCGCCGGATGCGCCCCGTGTGCCGCTGGAAGTAAGCCTGCCGCCGGGCACCATTCCGCGTTATCCGCATATGGAATGGGCTTTTGCCAACGGCTATTCGAAAAAATACACCTCGTCCGGGTGGGCGAGCTACGACAGCCAGTTCTTCCGCTGGGCCGAAAGACAGGGTTACGGTGTCGATCTCGCTAGCCAGCACGAATTGCACAACAGTCCCGAGATTCTGAAGGACTACGACTGTGTCGTCTTCGTCGGCCATGACGAATATTGGACCTGGGAAATGCGTGATGCCGTCGATGCCTATGTTGATCAAGGTGGGCATGTCGCACGCTTTGCCGGCAATTTCATGTGGCAGACGCGGTTGGAAGACGAGGGCCAGCGGCAGGTTTGCTACAAATATGTGGCGCGCAAGGAGGACCCGATCTACCAGGGCGGCGACGTTACTCGCGCCACCAATTCTTGGGAAGCGCCCGAAATCGGCCGCCCCGGCGCGCTGACCTTCGGGCTCAACGCGACGAATGGCGTCTATTCCGGCTGGGGTGGCTGTGCGCCGCGCGGTGTTCGCGGCTTTCCGGTCTACCGGCCGCGTCACTGGGCTTTTGCCGGAACCGGCCTGTTCTATGGTGACCTCTTGGGAGCCGATAGCCATATCTACGGCTATGAGGTCGATGGTCTCGCTTACGAAATCCGCTACGGTCTGCCTTATCCAACCACCGACAGCGGTGCGCCGGAAGGGCTGGAAATCCTCGCGCTCGGCATGGCAAGCCAGGTCGAGGAAAGCGACATCCTGACACGCGAAGACCTGTTCTTCGGTGACGAGGACGGCCGTTTTATCGCCGAAACCCTCTACGGCGAAGCCTCCGACGAGAACATGGAAAAAGTTCGCTATAGCAACGGCATGATCGTCAATTTCAAGCGCGGCAAGGGCGAGGTTTTTCACGCCGGCACCTGCGAATGGGTGGCGGGCCTGCTGCGTAAGGACGCCATGGTCGAACGCGTCACCGCCAACGTCCTTAACCGCTATCTCAACCGATAAATTCAGCCAGAGCAAAGCATCATGAACATCCAAGCCAATGAGCGGCCCGCATCCCATCTCTTTTACGTAACCCGCCTGCGCCGGCCGCTGGTCGATCGAGCCGAGGGTATTTATTTCTGGACTGAGGACGGGCGCCGTTTCATCGACGGATCGAGCGGACCTATGGTCAGCAATATCGGCCATGGCAACCGCCATGTCATCGACGCGATGAAACAGCAGATGGAGAAGGTGAGCTTCGCCTATCGGCTGCATTTCGAAAACCAACCGGCCGAAGAGCTGGCCCGGCGTCTTGCCGGAAAAATGCCCGGGGATCTGGACCGGATCTTCTTCGTTTCCGGCGGTTCGGAAGCGGTGGAATCGGCGATCAAGCTGGCGCGGCAATGGGCTGTGGCCACCAATCAGCCGAAGCGCTGGAAAGTGATATGCCGCTTTCCGTCCTACCATGGCGGCACGATGGGCGCTCTCGGCGTCACCGGCGATCTGGCGCTCACGGAAACCTTTGCACCGCAGATCCAGCCAATGCCGGCCATCCCCGCGCCAACCGCATACCGTGACCGCGACAACCTGACGATGGAACAGCGTGGCCTGCGTTATGCCGACATGCTGGAAGAAAAAATCCTGTCCGAAGGACCGGAAAGCGTCGTTGCCTTCATCATGGAACCGATCGGCGGCGCGGCAACGGCGGCGTTGGTTGCGCCTGACAGCTATTTTGCCCGCATCCGCGAAATCTGCGACAAATACGGCATCCTTTTGATCCATGACGAAGTGATGAGCGGTGCTGCGCGCACCGGCAAATATCTCGGTGGCGATCACTGGAACTGCAAGCCGGATATCATCACGCTATCAAAGGGTATCGGCTCCGGCTATGCAGCACTCGGCGCCATGGCAGCGTCCGCAAAACTGGTCAAGCCGGTGCTCGATATGGGCGGCTTCCAGCATGGCTATACTTATGCCGGCAATCCGCTCGCCTGTGCGGCGGGTCTTGCAGTCCTAGAAGAGATGGAACGGCTCGGCGTTGAGGCTAATGCGGCCGCGATGGGCGACCTGCTGAAATCCGAGCTGGAAGGACTTGCCAAGCGCTTTCCCTTCATTGCCGGAGTGCGTGGCAAGGGCCTGTTGGTCGGTGCTGACCTGGTGGCCGATCCCATCACTTTCAAGTCCTTTCCGAAGACGCAGGCGACCAACCAGCGGTTACTCGATATTGCCTATGACAAGGGCCTGATCCTTTATTCCCGCCGGATCCGCGGCGATGGTTATGAGGCTGACAATCTGATCCTGGCGCCGCCGCTGATCATTACGGCTCAGGAAATCGGCGAAATGGTCTCGATCCTGGGCGACAGTTTCGAGCAGCTGGCACGTGAACTCGATCTGCCGGTTAATGGCTGAGAACGGGATCATGAAGAACAAAGTTATCATCACCTGCGCCGTTACTGGCTCCGTCCATACGCCGTCGATGAGCCCCTATCTGCCGATAACGCCGGACCAGATTGCAGAGCAGGCGATCGCGGCGGCGGAGGCCGGTGCATCGATCCTGCATCTGCATGCCCGCAACCCGGCTGATGGACGGCCGACCGCCGATCCGGCGGTGTTCATGCAATTCTTGCCGCGCATCAAGCAGGCAACGGATGCCGTCATCAATATTTCGACCGGCGGCAGTTCGCTGATGTCGCTGGACGAGCGGCTGGCGGCATCGCTGCAGGCGCAGCCGGAAATGTGCTCACTCAATATGGGCTCGATGAATTTCGGCATCTTTCCGCTGGCCAAGCCGGGCATGGAATGGCAGCACGACTGGGAGCCGCAGCTTCTGGAAGCGACGCGCGGCACGATTTTCAAGAATACGTTCGCGGATATCGAGGATATCTTGAAACGGCTGGGCGAGGGGTGTGGCACCCGGTTTGAATTTGAATGCTATGATGTCGGCCACCTCTATTCGCTGAAGCATTTCTACGATCGCGGCCTGGTGAAGGGCCCGCTGTTCATCCAGTTCGTGCTTGGTATCCTCGGCGGTATCGGTGCTGATCCCGACAATCTCAGCCATATGAAGCGTATTGCCGACAAGTTGTTTGGCAGCGATTATCGCTTCTCGGTGCTGGCTGCCGGCCGCCAACAGATGCCATTGATTACTATGAGCGCTGCAATGGGCGGGAATGTCCGCGTCGGTCTCGAAGACAGCCTCTATCTTGGACGGGGGGAGCTCGCCAAGTCCAATGCAGACCAGGTGAGCCGCATTCGCTCCATCCTTGAAGCCCTGTCGCTGGAGGTGGCGACGCCGGAGGAGGCCCGCACCATGCTGGCGCTCAAGGGCGGCGATCGGGTGGCCTTCTGATGGTTGATATTTCGAACCAGCCCCTGGCAATTCGTGTCGCAACGGCTGAAGATGTGGATCTCATCCATGCCGGTCTGATGATCATCGCCAAGCATCTCGGGGAAGAAGGAAAGATGCGGTCAACGCCGGACGATATTCGCCGGCACGGGTTTGGCAAGGAGCCTGCTTTCACTGTCCTGATCGCAGAAGCTGGTGCAGAATTCGCCGGCATGTCCTTGTTCTTTCAAAGCTTCTCCACATGGCGGGGCGAGAAGGGGGCTTATATCCAGGATATCGCTGTCGAAGAGCGGTTCCGGGGGGCGGGTATCGGCGTGGCTCTGCTGCGGCATACAGCGGCATATGTTCGCGCCAGTGGCGGCACCTATCTGCGCCTGTCGGTCGATGCGAAAAACGTTTCGGCACAGCATTTTTACAAACGGATGGGGCTTGCCTGGTCCGAGCAAGAACAGATTCACGCGGCCTATGGCGAGACGTTCGAAGCGCTTGCTGGGCAGCATGAAAGCGGGGTTTGAGGAATAAGCATGAAGACCTTTTATGCGGAAGAGCAGGCAAAGCACGATCCGAAAATGTTCCTCTCCAGCGGCGCGCCGCAGCCCAACCCGGAAAAGCCGGAGCGGATCGCACGTTTGCTGGAGGGGGCAAAAGCCGCCGGCTGCGAAATCGTTCGGCCGCGTGACCATGGCCTGAAACCGATTGCTGCTATCCACACGCCCGAATATCTCGAATTCCTGCAGAATATCTTTCTCCGTTGGCAGCGGATCGAGGGTGCTTCGGAGGAGGTGATCCCGAATATTCATCCGCTGGCGCGGACCGGACGCTATCCGGCCTCGGCTGTCGGCCAGGCCGGCTACCATATGGCGGACACGGCTTGCCCGATCTCCGCCGACACCTGGGGCAGCGCCTGCTGGAGTGCCTGGAGCGCCGTCGAAGCGGCGGAAGCGGTTCTGGCCGGCGCACGCCATACCTATGCACTCTGCCGCCCGCCGGGCCATCACGCCTTTGCCGACGTCGCCGGCGGGTTCTGCTTCCTCAACAATTCGGCCATTGCCGCGCAGCATCTGCTCCAGTCGTCGAAACGCGTCGCCATCCTTGATGTCGATCTTCACCACGGCAACGGCACGCAAGGCATCTTTTACGGCCGCAGCGACGTGCTGACGGTATCGCTGCATGCCGATCCGGTCCGCTTCTATCCCTTTTTCTGGGGCAATGCTGATGAGCGCGGTGAAGGCCTGGGGCTCGGCTACAACTACAATCTGCCGCTGCCGCGCAAGACCGCCGACGCCGGATTTCTCGAAGCTCTGGACGCAGCCAACCGCCGCATCGAAGCCTATGCGCCGGATGCACTGGTCGTCGCGCTCGGCCTCGACGCCTTCGAAGGCGATCCCTTTGGTGGACTATCCGTCTCGACGCCGGGCTTTGCCCGCATCGCCGAATCCATCAGCAGCCTCGGCCTGCCAACCGTCATCGTCCAGGAAGGCGGTTATCTCTGCGACGAACTTAGCGCCAATCTGACGTCGTTTCTGACCGGGTTTGCGCGCTGACCGTCCAGTAGCCATCCTGCGTCGTTTTGTTCCATAAGATAGATTACCTGATCGTATCAGGTGGTCGGGGTAGGTTCAAGGATGAAATGTGACATGCCAATGATTTCAATGGCTTCGCTCACAGGATTCCGGCCTGCCCTGAATGATGCCCGCTAGGTCTTGCGTTTGCGGCAGTAGAGTTCCAGCCGGTGGCGGACCAGGTCGTAGCCGAGTTCTGCGGCGATCTCGGCTTGCAGCCGCTCGATCTTGTCGGAGTGAAACTCGATGACCGCGCCGGTGTCGATATCGATCAGATGATCGTGATGCGGCGCATCTGCCGTCTCGAAGCGAGCGGTGGCGCTTTCAAAGGCATGACGATGTACGACGCCCTGTTGTTGCAGAGCCGAAAGCGTTCTGTAGACCGTCGAGAGCGAGACTGTCGCATCTATCTCCTTTGCCCGGCGATGTAATTCGTTCGCATCCGGGTGGTCCTCGGCGGTGGCGAGAATCTTCAGGATCGCCGCGCGCTGACGTGTCACGCGGACACCACCGTCCCTCAGGACACCTTCTAATTCTGCAGCGCGATTCTGGTTCTGTTTCATCGCCGCACATTAGCCAAGCAGGATAAGTTTGAAAATAGCCAGTTGCGAATGCTTCTCATTTGCATTGACTTGTGCAGATCATTCGCCTAGGTCTGTCAGTGACAATCAAGGGAGTATGGAATGATCGATCAGACGAGACGCGCGATCCTGGCCGCGGCAACAGCTTTGGCAGCGTTGGCTTTGGTTCCGGGCGCCGCATCGGCGCAGGAAAAATTCAAGGCCGTGACCACTTTCACCGTCATTGCCGACATGGCCAGGAACGTTGCCGGAGACGCGGCAACCGTCGAATCGATCACCAAGCCCGGCGCCGAAATCCACAACTATCAGCCGACCCCGCGCGACATTCTGAAGGCCCATGATGCCAAGCTGATCCTCTGGAACGGGCTTAATCTCGAACTCTGGTTTGAAAAGTTTTTCCAGAATTTTGCAGACGTCCCGGGTGTTGTCGTGTCTGCGGGCGTGGAGCCGATGGGGATTGCCGAAGGTCCCTATAGCGGTAAGCCGAACCCGCATGCCTGGATGTCACCGTCGTCGGCGCTGATCTATGTCGACAACATTCGCGATGCGTTCGTCAAATACGATCCGGTGAATGCCGAGACCTACAAAGCCAATGCAGCCGCCTACAAGCAGAAGATCGAGGCTGCGATTGCGCCCATTCGTGCCGAGATCGGCAACATTCCCGAAGACAAGCGCTGGCTGGTGTCGAGTGAAGGCGCCTTCAGCTACCTGACGCGTGATTTCGGCCTGAAGGAACTTTATCTCTGGCCGATCAATGCCGACCAGCAGGGTACGCCACAGCAGGTTCGCAAGGTGATCGACGCCGTTCGTGCCAACAACATTCCGGTCGTCTTCTCTGAGAGTACGATTTCTCCCGATCCGGCGCAGCAGGTGGCGCGCGAGACAGGCGCTAAATACGGCGGCGTTCTCTATGTCGATTCTCTGAGTGAGGCGGACGGCCCGGTTCCGACCTATATCGACCTCTTGCGCGTCACATCCGAAACCATTGCCAAAGGTCTTTCGCAATGAGCCTTCAGATGCAAGTCCGGCCCGGCCAGGGACCGTTAGCCGGGCAGCCCGGCAGCGGCATTCGCGTATCCGGCGCAACCGTAACTTACCGCAACGGTCATCGTGCCCTGCTTGACGCCTCCTTCGAAATACCGTCCGGCACCATCACGGCGCTTGTCGGCGTCAATGGTAGCGGCAAGTCGACCTTGTTCAAGGCGATCATGGGCTTTGCCCGGTTGGCCCGTGGCGACATTTCGGTGCTTGGACTTTCCGTGCCGGAAGCGCTGAAGAAGAACCTCGTCGCCTATGTGCCGCAGGCCGAGGAAGTTGACTGGAATTTCCCGGTTCTTGTCGAAGACGTGGTGATGATGGGCCGTTACGGCCACATGAACATGTTGCGCATCGCCAGGAAGGCCGATCACGATGCGGTCGAAGCCGCCCTTGCCCGCGTTGGCATGAGCGATTTCCGCAAACGCCAGATCGGCGAGCTTTCCGGCGGGCAAAAGAAGCGGGTTTTTCTGGCACGGGCGCTGGCGCAGGACGGCCGGGTCATCCTGCTCGACGAACCCTTCACCGGCGTCGACGTCAAGACCGAAGACGCGATCATCCGTCTGCTGATCGGCCTGCGTGACGAGGGCCGGGTCATGCTGGTCTCCACCCACAATCTCGGCAGCGTGCCGGAATTCTGCGACCGCACGGTTCTTCTCAAGAACACCGTTCTTGCCTATGGCCCAACCGAAACCACCTTCACCCGCGAAAATCTCGAACGCGCCTTCGGCGGTGTGCTGCGCCATTTCGTGCTCGCCGGCGCCAGCCTGCATGACGATGCCGATCCGCGGCAAGTGTCCGTCATCACCGACGACGAGCGGCCGCTGGTGATGTACGGCGCGAGCGGCCATATGGTGCCGCAACCGGCCAAGCCCGAGACCGATCCGGAGGCGAACGGCCAATGATTGCCACGCTGATGGAGCCGTTTACCTATAACTACATGCTGACCGCCATGTGGGTGAGTGCGCTGGTCGGTGCCGTCTGCGCCTTCCTTTCGTCTTATCTGATGCTGAAGGGGTGGTCTCTGATCGGCGATGCGCTTTCGCATGCGATCGTTCCGGGGGTCGCCGGCGCCTATATGCTCGGCCTGCCCTTTTCGCTTGGCGCCTTCTTTTCCGGCGGACTTGCGGCCGGCGCGATGCTGTTCCTCAACCAGCGAACCCGGCTGAAGGAGGACACCATCATCGGGCTGATCTTCACCGCCTTCTTCGGCCTCGGCCTGTTCATGGTGTCACTGTCGCCGACCTCAGTGAACATCCAGACGATCGTGCTCGGCAATATTCTCGCCATCACGCCCGCTGACACACTGCAGCTTGCCCTTATCGGCCTAATCTCGCTGATCATCCTGACGGTGAAGTGGAAGGACCTGATGGTGACCTTCTTCGACGAGAGCCATGCGCGGTCTATCGGTATTCCGACAACCTTTCTGAAATTGCTGTTCTTCACCCTGCTTTCTGCCTGTACGGTCGCGGCATTGCAGACAGTCGGTGCCTTCCTTGTCATCGCCATGGTGGTGACGCCAGGCGCGACGGCCTATCTGCTCACCGACCGGTTCCCACGGCTGATTGTCATCAGTGTTGCGATCGGCGCGCTGACAAGCTTCGTTGGCGCCTATTTCAGCTATTTCCTCGACGGCGCCACTGGCGGCATCATCATCGTGCTGCAAACGCTGATCTTTCTACTGGCCTTTGTCTTTGCCCCGAAACACGGGATCCTTGCTGCCCGCCGGCGCACGGCCGAAGCGCTGGAGGCTGTCCGATGATGTCGCTCGACATGGCGCTCGCCGTCTTTGAATTCCCGTTCATGCGCAATGCGCTGCTGATCTCGGTGCTGGTGGCAGTTCCGACGGCGATGCTGTCCTGTTTCCTCGTGCTGAAGGGCTGGTCGCTGATGGGTGACGCCATTTCGCACGCGGTGTTTCCAGGCGTGGTGATCTCCTACATCGCCGGCCTGCCCTTTGCCGTTGGCGCCTTTGCTGCCGGCATGTCCTGCGCCCTTCTGACGGGGTATCTCAAGGAAAACAGCCGCATCAAACAGGATACGGTGATGGGCGTGGTGTTTTCCGGCATGTTCGGCTTTGGCCTGGTGCTCTACACCAAGATCGAGAGCGACGTGCATCTCGATCATATCCTGTTTGGCGACATGCTCGGTATCGGCTGGCCCGATATTCTTCAAACCGGCCTGATTGCGCTGGTGACGACCGGTATTCTTGCGGTCAAATGGCGGGACTTCCTGTTGCACGCGTTCGACCCCGCCCAGGCAAAGGCTGTCGGTCTGCGCGTCAACTGGCTGCATTATGGGCTGCTCGCCCTTCTGTCGCTGACGATCGTCGGCGCCCTGAAAGCCGTCGGCCTCATCCTTGCCATCGCCATGCTGATTGCGCCCGGTGCCATTGCCTTCCTGATCACCCGCACGATGGGAAGGATGCTGACCGTTGCTGTAATCGTAGCGACAGTTGCCTCTTTCTGTGGCGTCTACCTGTCGTTTTTCATCGATAGCGCCCCGGCACCGACCATCGTGCTTCTGATGAGTGTGATTTTCATTTTTGCCTTCGTCTGGTCGTCATGGAGGACGGCTCGCATCGAGACGCAGCGGACACCAGTCGGATAAGAGCAACATGATCTGCCTAAACCTCTGCTGTTCAGTAGGGTTTATGCGTGCCGTAACTCGTCCCGGCGTGTCACGAGCGTATAACCCTTTCGCCGCTTCTTGCGCAGGAGATCGAGAAAATGATCGACTGCCTGCGTCTCATGCGCGAACAGGTCGACCCGCCATTGTCCATGCGTGCCGATGCGGCCCCAGTTGCGGATCAGGGAAGTGTCGCCAAACAGTGTCGGTTCGATCGACAGGACGTAGAAGCGCGCCATGTTTTTTGCAGGGTCGATCCGTTGGACGCGGAGGTGATATGGTTGCTTGCTCATCGCGCAAGAATCGCCTGAACGCTATTCAGCGTCCAATGAGAGTTTTGAATCGGTCTCGCGTGATCGATTCATGTTGATGATGGATGGGCTCGCCGGCATCCAGCGTGCCACCACGTTCTATGATTCTAATCCCGCTCAGCTATGGCGCGGTCTGGGAAGTTTCGCTTCCTACAGAGGGATGAAATTGGCTCTCAAACTTTGTCCGGAACGACAACGGCCCATCTCGGGTAGGACCGTTAAACGATCCTACCCCGCGCAACCACCGGCCAGACCGCTGAAATCTCGCCATGTTCGACGATGTTGACGGCATCGACCAGATTGGTCACCACGCAGGCATGGTTGGGCACGATGCGCAGCCTGTCGCCGACCTTCAGCTTGATCGGTCCTTCGCTGACGAGGCGGCCATGTTCTTCCGAGAGCTGGTCGATGGTTATGTCGTCGCGGCCGAGCACATGGCCGTAACCGGAGAGGCCGAGAAGGTCCGAGGTCAGCCCCTTGGAGCCCGCGTCGATGATGGCGCGATTGGCGGCAGGGACCGAAACGACGGTTGCAAGCACGGTCAGCGCGCAGTCGTCCCATCTGCAGACACCGCGCGAGACCAGCGAACGATCGTTATAGACATAGGTCCCCGGGCGGTATTCCGTGGTGACGGGTGCCTTGGCCGCCTCCATCATCGACGGCGTACCGCCCGATGTGATCACGGGAACCTTGATGCCGGCTGCCTCGATGAATGCCTTGGCGTGGGTCATGAAAGACTCGACGGCGGTGGCGCCATTCGCCGGTGGATAGGTCATCAGGCCGCCGAACACCAGCCCGGGTGCCTTGGCGATCCGCTGCGCGAGGGCTGCTGCAGCTTCCGGGGTCGGCACGCCGCAGCGGTCAGCGCCTGTGTTGCATTCCACCAGTACCCGCAACGGTGCCGGTTCCGAGGCAAAAGCCCCCGAAAGGCCGTCGATGACGGTTTCGTTGTCGGCGACCACACTCAAGGTCACCTTCTGGGCGAGAGCGGTGAGATGGCTCAGCTTCTCGGCGCCGAGGATATTGTAGGTGATGAGAACGTCACGGATTTCAGGGCTGGCGGCAATCATCGCCTCGGCTTCTGAAACCTTCTGGCAGGTGACGCCGATGGCCCCCGCCCTCAACTGCATTTCGGCCACTGCCGGCAGTTTGTGCGTCTTGATATGCGGGCGAACCTTCAAGCCATGCGCGTTGGCATAGGCTTGAAAACGATCGATATTGCGCCGCGCGATGTCGAGATCGACCAGGACGGCCGGAGTGCTCACGGTCTCAAGCGTCGATGGGGCCTTGCTCATGGGGTCTCCGAACATTCTGCTGCAATCTCTGAACGGAAGCGTGTTGCGCTTGCCGCCCGAATTCCTATCCGGCAAACTCCCGGCAGTCCATGCATTCTGTATTGATTATACGATTCTGATATTTGGGCGGCTTCCGCGCGAAGCTGTCGCAGGCGCGTTGGAAGCGAGGGCATCAACTCTCCCTACCCTGCCCACGGCGCCATTGCCGTGGCGAAAGGCCCGTCCGGGTCAGGAAGAAGCGGGAAAAATAGGCGGGATCTGTAAAACCGAGCCGGAAGCCGATTTCCTGCACCGGGATCTGCGTAAACAGCAGTTCGCGCTGCGCTTCGTCGATCAGTTTGCCGTTGATCAGTGTCTGGGTACTGCCGCCGGTGAGCTGTTTGACGATACGGTTGAGGTGCGTTGGGGAAATGCCGAGCGCATCGGCATAGAACGATGCTGGCTTGTGGGAGCGAAAATGCTGGTGGATCAACCCAGTCAACCGGTTTAGCCGCCGCTCGTTTTGCGTCGCTCCCCCGCCTTCGTCACCCTCCCCTACGGCGGACAGGTGCGCCGTCAACCGGAGCGCGGACGTGAGGTATGCCTCGCACAGATCCGCCGGTCCTGTGCGTCGGGCGGCGGCTTCTGCGGCGAGACGATGCAACGTATCGGCGATGTAGCGGCTGTCGGCATCTTCCTGCTGCAGTGCCGTCAGCCGCGGAAGGCCCAGCCACGCGCCAAACCGGCTGTGATCAGCCGGCATGGTTTTCAGATGCGACGTCAGCACCGTGAAAACATAACCGTCAATATCCTTCGAAAACCGGAAGCCATGACGGGAAAGGGGCGGCACGGTGATGACGGCGGGCGCGGTAATGGCGTGTGCCACGTCATCAAAGATCGCGTCGCCGGATCCTGCCTCGATGTACAGGATCTGAAAGAACTGCTCATGGCGGTGCTGGCTGATCTCCCAATGATGCAGGCTGCTGCGCGATGGGATCGTTTCGCAATGCAGCCAGAATCCGGAGGAATCGCCGCGCTTTTCGCCGTAGAGATCATAGGTCGGGGTCGCGCGCATGTTGGTATCGCACCTACTGGAATGTTCGATTTGTGCAATTTATTGAGCTTGATGTCCATGGCGGCGGCGGTGTGCTGGTGTCAAAATCCACCTGCATTATTCGGGAGGAAAAGATGCGCACCCAGGTTGTCATCATCGGTTCAGGTCCGTCCGGACTGCTGCTCGGGCAATTGCTGGCTAAAGCCGGCATTGAGGCCGTCATTCTGGACCGTGTTGGAAAGGACTACATTCTCGGCCGGGTTCGCGCGGGGGTGCTTGAGCAAGGCACGGTGGAGCTGATGGATGAGGCCGGCGCCGGCGGGCGGATGCATGCCGAAGGGCTGCCGCATGGTGGTTTTTCGCTTGCCTTCGACGGGCGCGATCACCGGATCGACCTGGCGGATCTGACCGGCGGTAAAGGCGTCATGGTCTATGGCCAGACCGAACTGACGCGTGACTTGATGCAGCATCGCGAGGCGATCGGAGCAGTGACGGTCTATGATGCTTTCAATGTCTGTCCGCACGATTTCGAGGGCAGGTCGCCCTACGTCACCTATGAGAAGGCAGGGGTTACGCATCGCATCGATTGCGATTTCATCGCCGGATGCGACGGCTTTCACGGTGTCAGCCGCAAGGCCGTGCCGGACAAATCGATTACCACATTCGAAAAGGTCTATCCGTTTGGGTGGCTCGGCCTGCTTGCCGATGTGCCGCCGGTCAATCACGAACTGATCTACGCCAACCATCCCCGCGGTTTTGCACTCTGCTCGATGCGTTCGGAAAGCCGCAGCCGCTATTATCTGCAATGTGCTCTGGACGAAAGGGTCGAGGACTGGAGCGATGACCGCTTCTGGGACGAACTGCGCCGCCGCCTGCCAGCCCACCATGCCGAGGCCCTGGTCACCGGCTCGTCCTTCGAAAAGTCCATCGCGCCGCTGCGCTCGTTCGTGGCCGAGCCGATGCGGTTCGGCAATCTCTTCCTTGTTGGTGATGCCGCGCATATCGTTCCGCCGACGGGCGCCAAGGGGCTTAATCTGGCGGCGAGCGATGTCCATTACCTCTATGCTGGTTTGCTGGAGTTTTATCAGGATCGTTCACGCGCCGCTATCGACGCCTATTCCGTCCGTGCTCTGTCGCGTGTCTGGAAAGCCGTGCGCTTCTCCTGGTGGATGACGACGATGATGCACCGGTTTCCGGATACCGGCGCCTTCGACCAGAAGATCCAGGAGGCGGAACTGGACTATCTCACCCATTCCCGCGCGGCGGCAACTGTGCTGGCTGAGAATTATGTGGGGTTGCCGTATTGAGGTGGCCTCAACCGCAGCCATTT
Source organism: Hyphomicrobiales bacterium (assembly GCA_900472175.1). Taxonomy (GTDB): domain Bacteria; phylum Pseudomonadota; class Alphaproteobacteria; order Rhizobiales; family Rhizobiaceae; genus Pararhizobium. The sequence continues at coordinate 102,258 of UCHD01000019.1, forward strand.
GAGTATAGGCGGCAAGCCGGCTTGCCGCCGATTTCCTCTTAGACGCGCTCCAGCGCGATCGCGATCCCTTGCCCGACGCCAATGCACATGGTCGATAGCGAATAGCGGCCGCCGGTTAGTTTCAGTTCCAGTGCGGCGGTGCCGGTGATACGGGCGCCGGACATGCCGAGCGGGTGGCCAAGCGCGATGGCGCCGCCGTTGCGGTTGACGCGTGGATCGTCGTCGGTAATGCCAAGTTGGCGCAGGACGGCGAGACCTTGGCTGGCAAACGCTTCATTGAGCTCGATCACGTCGAACTGGTCCTGTGTCATACCAAGCCGGGCCATCAGCTTTCTCGACGCGGGTACCGGGCCTATGCCCATGACGCGTGGCGGCACGCCTGCGGCAGCAGCGCCCATGATACGGGCGATCGGTGTCAGTCCGTGTTTCTTCACGGCGGCTTCGGAGGCAATGATCAGCGCCGCGGCGCCATCGTTGACGCCGGAAGCATTGCCCGCGGTAACGGTGCCGCCTTCCTTCTTGAATGGTGTGCCAAGCTTGGCAAGCGTTTCGATCGTCGTTGCGCGTGGATGTTCGTCCTTGTCGATGACGACCGGGTCGCCTTTGCGCTGCTGGATGGTGACGGATGTGATCTCCTGGCTGAGGCGTCCGTTTTGCTGAGCGGCAGCGGCCTTGTTCTGCGAGCGGACGGCAAAGGCGTCCTGATCCTCGCGAGTGACCTTGTAATCCTCAGCGACATTCTCACCGGTTTCGGGCATGGAATCGACGCCGTACTGTTTCTTCATCAGCGGATTGATGAAGCGCCAGCCGATCGTTGTGTCGTGTATTTCGGCGGCGCGTGAAAAGGCGCTTTCCGCTTTCGGCATAACGAAGGGTGCACGCGACATGCTCTCCACCCCACCCGCAATCATTAGGTCCGCCTCGCCGGAACGGACGGCACGGGCGGCGGCAATGACGGCATCCATGCCGGAGCCGCAGAGCCGGTTGATCGTCGTGCCGGAGACCTCCAGCTGCAACCCCGCAAGCAGGAGTGACATGCGTGCGACATTGCGGTTGTCTTCGCCCGCCTGATTGGCGCAGCCGAAAACAACATCATCGACCGCCTGCCAATCGACGCCGGTATTGCGTTGCATCAGCGCCTTGAGCGGGACGGCTCCGAGATCATCGGCGCGGACAGAGGAGAGTGAACCGCCGAAGCGGCCGATCGGGGTACGGATATAATCGCAGATATAGGCTTCGCTCATCACGCGGCCTCCTTGTTGCCCTGATGGGCTTTCTTGGTGCGGGCGTTGATATCGCGCAGGGTTTGGAGTTCGGTTTCGGTCGGAACAGGCGTGTCGATCACCGTTTCAGCAAACTTGATTGGCCAGCCGCAATTCTCGACGATCTGCTGGCGCGTAACACCCTTATGGATCGACACGACGGTCAGTTCCTTGGTGACTGGATTCGGCTCGAGAATGCAGAGATCGGTGATGACGCGGGTCGGCCCCTTGGTCTTCATGCCCAGCCGCTCACGATGATTGCCGCCTTCGCCATGCCCCATCGAGGTGATAAAGTTGAGCTTGTCGACGAAGCCGCGCTTGGAGAGTGCCATGGTGATAAAAATCTGACCGCAATTGCTGGCTATTTCCGGAGCCCCGCCACCACCGGGCAGGCGAACCTTCGGATGCTCATAAGGGCCGACGACGGTGGTGTTGAGGTTAGCGAAGCGGTCGATTTGGGCGCCGCCGAGAAAGCCGGTGGTGATGCGGCCGCCCTGCAGCCAGTAGCGGAACATTTCCGGCACCGAGACGGTGAACAACGCCGTGTCGCAGAGTTCGCCGTCGCCGATCGACAGCGGCAGGACATCCGGCTTTGTGCCGACCGTGCCGCTTTCGTAGATCAGCGTGATATCCGGCGCATGGGTCAGGCGGGCAACATTGCAGGCGGCCGATGGCGCGCCGATGCCGACGAAGCAGACATCGTCATTGGTCAGCGCGCGCGAGGCAGCAATGGTCATCATTTCGGTGGGGGTGAAATCGCTCATCGTCATCTCCTCACGCCGCCTTCTTCGCATGTTTGGCAAAGTCTTCCGGCCCGGCCTTCATAATGTTTTCCTCGATCCACGCCTGGAACGTATCGCGGTCGCGGGCAATCTCGTCCCAGGCGATGTAGAAGGCGTTGGAGCGCGGATAGTAGCCTTGCGCATAGGACGGGAACGCCCCGCCCGGCACCTCGACGACTGCCGTTACCGCCCAGGACGGCAGGACGACGGAGTTGGGCGATGGCGGGTTCAACTCGTCGACGATTTCCTCGACCGTGACGATCGAACGTCTGGCGCCAAGCACCGCTTCCTTCTGGACGCCGACAATGCCTTCGAGAAGAACGTTGCCCTTCCGGTCTGCCCTCAGCGCATGGATGATCGTTACGTCAGGACGGATGGCGGGAACGGCCGCGAGCACCTCGCCGGTGAAGGGGCACATGACCTGCTTGATATTCGGGTTCACCTTGGTGAGATCGGCGCCGATATAGCCGCGCAACATGGCAAACGGCAGATTTGCAGCTCCTGCCTCGTACGCGTTGGCCATGGCGGCATGGGAATGTTCCTCGATCTCCAGTGGCCGTGGCCATTGGTTTTCGACGGCATCGCGGAAACGGTGCAGCGAGCCGACACCCGGATTGCCACCCCAGGAGAATTTCATGCCGCGGGCCGCACCAGCACCGATCAACTGGTCGTAGAGAATGTCCGGCGTCATGCGGATCAGGAAAAGGTCCTTCTTGCCCTGCCGGATAACCTCGTGACCCGCGGCGTAGGGAATCAGGTGGGTAAAACCTTCCATGGCAACGGTATCGCCGTCATGCACGTTTTCGGAAATGGCTTCCGCCAGCGAGATCAATCGTGCCAAGGCATTCTCCTCCTGATGTGTATCCAAGTCTGGGTTGGCGCAAATAAGCGCTGGAATCCACGTACCGTCAAATATTTTGTGCGTTATTTGACATTTGTTCGTATATCGCACATTGTGGGCCGAATGATGGGAGCTTTGGCATGCGGGAATCGGATTTTGTCAGCGGCTTTGCGCGCGGACTGAAAGTCATCGAAGCTTTCGGAGAAACGCGGCAAAAGCTCACTATTGCCGAGGCGGCCAAGCTGACCGAACTCGACCGCGCCACAGTCAGGCGCTGCCTGCTGACACTCGCCGATCTCGGTTATGCGGATTATGACGGCAAGTTCTTCGTCCTGACGCCGAAGGTGCTGCGGCTCGGCCATGCCTATCTGTCGGCAACACCGCTGCCGCTGATGATCCAGCCCTATCTCGACCAGCTCTCGGAAAAATCCGGTCAAAGCGCATCGGCCTCGGTCCTCGACGGAACGGAAGTGGTCTACATCGCCCGCGCCTCGCAGAAGCGCGTGATGTCGATCAATCTCTCTCCCGGCTCCCGGCTGCCTGCCTATTGCGCATCGATGGGACGGGTGCTGCTGGCGGCCTTGCCGGAGACGGAGGCGCGCAGCATCCTCGACCGCTCCGAGCTGAAGGCCAATACGCCGCTGACCAAAACCGACCCGGACGTCTTGATGGATGAACTCTGCCGTGTCCGCGCCGAAGGTTGCGCGGTGATCGACCAGGAACTGGAACTGGGGCTCTGCTCCATCGCCGTCCCGATCGAGAATGATCGCGGCCGGGTCGTTGCCGCCATCAATATTGGTGCTCCTGCGGCCCACATGCCTGCCGCCGAGATGATAGCGCGCTACCTGCCTTTGCTGAAGGAGACGCAAGGGGCGCTGCGGCTGGTCCTGCGCTGAGCCATGGTTTGATCCGGGCCTTCACCGAAACTGCTGCTGCCTGTGACGGCAGCAGCAGACTTATCCGCCGAAAGACGGCAAAGGCGATTTAGCCCTTGGAGCCAACAGCCATGTATAAGACGGGCTTGCTACCCGGCCCCTTTGCCACTGCGTAGACATCGTAGGCCGCATTCGGGTCATCGCCCATGCCGAGCGACCCGGATGGCATGCCGGGCACAGCCAGCCCGGCGACGGACGGCTTTTCGTCAAGCAGCTTGCGGACTGCCTCCAGCGGCACATGGCCCTCGAGGAAATAGCCCGCCACGACGGCGGTGTGGCATCCCTGCAGATCGGCGGGTACGCCGAGGCGAGCCTTGATCGGTGTCAGGTCGTCCTGATCCTCGATCTTGACGTCAAATCCTTCGGCCTTCATTGCCTCCGCCCAGAGATGGCAGCAGCCGCAATTCGGGTCCTTGTAGACGATCATCGTTTGCGGTGCCGCGGCGACATGCCTCACGCCGGTGAGCGTGGCCGCGATTGCGATACCCGTGCAGATAAAGTGTCTTCTGTTGATGTTCATGCTGTTGTTCCTTCACGGAATAGAATTCCGGTATTTTAGAAGCGTGCTCGCGATAATGAGTTCGCCGAGCAAGCACCGGCCTTTGACCAAAGCCGTTGTTCCACAGGATGCCCATATGGACGCAGGTGTTGCGCCCATATGGGCATGTTTCAATGACGTGGGATCAGAAACTGGGAGGCCGCGCCGGCGGCTCGACTAGCGCCGATGTCAGGACCGGATAGGGGATGTTCGAAAATTGATGTGCGGTCCAGACAGGACTGAACCGTGCTGCCTGTTCGTCCGCCGGATGACCGGCAAAGCTCGCGGCGCAGAGAACCGCCAGTGGGCATGCCGCACCATTGCAGCCGGCCTTCTCGCCGGGGCAGCAGCGCATGTCTTCCAGCATCATTACCTGATGCGTTGACACTGAAGACGCCATGACGCTGCCGGCCGTCCCGATGCTGACGGGACCGAAAATGATCCCGAGCAGGGCGGACATCAACAATATCCGATGGATGATCGTCACGAAACGCATGATGTCATTCATCGCATGCCGCTGTTTCTGTTGGAAGAGGGGCCACGAAAATGTGCTGGCATAGTGATACGTATCAGCACCGCCCCTTGTAAGGGGTGGCGGTGCTGATCGGAGGCAAATGCGCGGGCGGCGCGGTCCCATCGGCAGCCGTTGCAAGGCACTATATGCCGATGTTACGCCGCTGGAGTTGGCTCTCCGAGCGACAGCATCAGCCGGTTTGCCCAGTTGAAGAAGGCAGCGCCGTGGATCACGTCGGCGATTTCCAGATCATCGAGACCTTCCGATCGCAGATGCTCGATATCGGTCTCGCCGAAGGTGGAAGGGGTTTCCGTCAGTGCAACTGAGACCTTGGTGACGGCATTCCAGCGGCGGCTGCCGAGATCGGCGTCCGTTCCGTCATCAAGCAGCCTTTGCACATCGCCGGTGCGCTTGGAGTGATGCGAGGCGAAGCGCGAATGCACCGACGCGCAGAAGATGCAACCGTTGAAGCGCGATGCGGCGGCTGCTGAAAGCTCACGTTCAGCGCGCGGCAGGCCCGCCTTGGTGTTGTAGAAAATGTCCTTGTCGGTCTTGGTGCGGGCTTCCAGAATTTCCGGATCGCGGGCAAGCAGCATGAAGTAGGGTGATTTCGAGCGCGAGGCATCGACGAGCCCGGCCCAGTGCCGGTCGGTCAAGTCGTCTTCCGAAAGCGGCTGCAGCCACGGCGTCCAGCCGATCTCTGCCTGGGTGAAAGCGGCCGGGCGATTGTCGATGGCGGGATGAATGACGGTTTCGGTCATGTGGTGGTTCCTTATTCAGCTGCCGTTGCGGATGCGAGAGTGCCCTCGCCCGCAGCGGAAAGGGCTGCGAGACCGGTCACCACGCGGACCTGAAAGGCGAGAAACGCGACGATCTGCGACAGGGTGACAACCGCCGTCGTCGTCCAGCCGGCATTAAGCAGCGCCTGCAGCGCTTCAGGACTTGCTTCGCGCGGCCGGTAGACCAGAAGGTGAGCATGCTCCAAAGCTGCCGACAACTTGTGCCCGAGGATTTTTTGGCCGGGATCCGACACGGTGAAAACAGGTCCCGGCTTGTCTTCGCTGGACAGCGGCCCGGACGGGTATTTGCCATAGGGGCCGCTTGTCCGTCCGGCCTCAATTTCGCTTTTCAACGCGGCGATCAGGGAAGCATTGCCGCCGATCCCCGCCGCATAAAATTCCTCGACCGCATCCGCGCCATGCAATCCGGTAACGAAGGCCGCAACAATGAAACGCTCGGTTCGGGAAACATCGCCTTCCTGGGCCGGTTCGAACAACGCGAGATAGCTCTTCTGAGCGTTGGCACGTGTTTCCGGCCGTTCGGCGCGAACGCGGTCGACGAACGATCCGGGGCGGATATCCGCCAGGTGGTCGATGACGTCAGCTGTCGGTAAGGTCATAGTTTTTGCCTTTCTTTAGAAATGCGGATCATGCGGTTGCGGCAAGCCGGCGCGGCTGTGGTGCGGAGGCCTGCCCGGCCCAGCCGAGCGCTGGAGCAACCACGGTTGCGGTGAGCTCCAGAGAGCGCAGGATAAGCGCGTGGGGTGGGTCCACAGAATGCACCTGGAAGACGAGATCGGTGACGCGGGACAAGGCGGTATCGGCCTTGAGCGATGCGATCACATCGTCCGGCGTTCCCACGTGCACGTCGAACGCCTTGATGAGATCGGCTGTTGTTGTCCCGGTTACGGTGTGACCGCTGGCGATGAAGCGCTCGCGGATGCGCCGCAATCCAAGTTCAGCGAAGTGCAGCGCCTCCTTGCGGTCGTCAGCGACGAACAGACTTCTGGAGCCCAGGATGCGCGGTGCCCTACCCTTCGGAAGATTGGCGAAATAGGCATCAAGGATCGGATTCTGCAGATCCCAAAGTGCGGCTTGCGGCGTCTCCGGCGGGCGCGGCTGTGTACGCGACAACATCAGCCCATCGCCATCGCGCCCGGCGCGTTCGCCACCGCCCACGGAAAAGGTTGCCTGCCAGACGTGATCCAGCAAATGCGGCGCTGCCGGATAGAGCCGGTTGCCGCCGACGAGTTCGCGGCCGGCCCACGCATCGCGTACGGTGGCAAGGCTTTTGGCGTAGACGGTGCCACGGTCAGTACTCTCCAGTCCGAAGGGTAGAAACGCCTGCGGTGTGCCGCCGGTGCCGAAACCGATCTCGAGGCGGCCATTCGACAGGATGTCGAGCACCGCTGTGTCCTCGGCGACGCGAACGGCCGTTTCCATCGGCAAGGTGATGACACCGGTACCAAGCCGGATGCGCGCGGTTCGCGCCGCCAGCTCGGCGAGGAAAATCAGCGGTGCGGGGAGCCCGCCTTCGTCCGCATCAAAATGATGCTGGGCGACCCAGGCGCTGTCGAAGCCGAGCTTCTCGGCGTGAATGATCTGTTCGGCCACCAGCCGGTAGCGGGTGGCGGCATCGCCGTGATCGAGAACGCGGCTGAAAAAGCCGAGCCGTTTGGGCTGGACTGGATGTGTCATCGGATATTTCCTGAATGGGTCGAGAGGGGCCGCCCGGCAAGCGATGGGTATTTTTTGCCGGGAATGGCGTCGATCAGTTCGCGGGTATAGGGGCTTTGCGGGCGCTCGAAGACATCCTCGACCGCACCGCTTTCGACGATCTTGCCGCCGTTGAGGACGCTGACCGTATCCGAAATCTGGTGCACCACCGCGAGATCGTGCGAGACGAAGAGATAGGTCAGGCCAAGGTCGCGCTGCAGTGTGTCGAGCAGAGCCAGGATCTGCGCCTGCACGGTGACATCGAGCGCCGAGACGGCTTCGTCGAGAATCAGAATTTGCGGATCGAGAACCAAAGCGCGGGCGATAGCAACGCGCTGGCGCTGGCCGCCGGAAAGTGCGTGCGGCCGGCGCTGCAGCACATCGAGTGGCAGCCCGACCTTTTCGATCGTGCTGGCGATGATCTCTGCGCGCTTGACCCGCGGTACCGGCTCGAAATTCAACAGCGGCTCCTCGACGATCCCTGCGATCGTCTGGCGCGGATCAAGCGAGCCGAAGGGGTTTTGATAGACGAGCTGGATTTTCTTGCGCAGCAACCTCAACGTTTCGCGCGGCGGCGACGACAGATCGAGCCCGTCGACGATCACCTTGCCTGAAGTCGGCTTTTGAAAAGCAGCGACGGTCCGGATCGTCGTGGTTTTTCCCGACCCGGACTCGCCGACCAGCGCATGCGTGGTGCCGCGACGGACACGGAAGGACACGTCGTCGAGCGCGCGAAGGCCCTTCTCTTTGCCGCCAAGGCCGAAATCCTGAACCAGTCCCTCGACGATGATGATGTCGTCGCTTGTCTCTTTTCCCGCAGCTTCTGCAGGTGCAGCAACGCGGCGGGGCCGGACATTGAGTGATGGCGCATCGGCAAGCAGCTGGCGGGTATAGGCGCTCTGCGGATTGGCCAGGATATCGGCGGTCCGGCCCTGCTCCTGGATCTTCCCCTGTTTCAGCACGATCAACCTGTCGGAGCGGTCGGCAGCAACGCCGAGATCGTGGGTGACCAGCAGGACGGCGGTGCCGTATTCGCACCGAAGCTCGTCGATGAGATCAAGAATATGCTTCTGCACCGTGACATCGAGCGCGCTGGTTGGTTCGTCGGCGATGATCAGCGACGGCTTGAGGGCAATGGCGATGGCGATCAGCACGCGTTGCTTCATGCCACCGGACAGTTCATGCGGATATTGTTTTGCCCGGAGCGCTGGCTGGTTGAGGCCGACGCGTTCCAGCAATTCGATGGCGCGTGCGTCGGCGACAGCGCCGGAAGCCTTGCCGTGGATGATGAGGATTTCCGCGACCTGTCTGCCGATCGTCTTGACCGGGTTGAGCGAATTGCCGGGATCCTGTGGCACCAGGCTGATCACCGACCCGCGTATGCCATCAAGCCGTTTCTGCGGCCAGCCGGCAATATCCTGTTGGTTCAGCCGGATGCTGCCGCTTTCCAGCCGACCATTTTCGGGGAGCAGACCGATGATGGCCTGTGCCGTCGAGCTTTTACCCGACCCGGACTCGCCGACTAAGGCGACCACCTCGCCGGGCGCGACGCTGAAGTCGATGCCATGAACGGCGGTTCGCGTGCCGTTCTGATCGCGATAGGAAATGGTCAGTCCGGAGACGTCGAGAACCGGAGCCGGGAGAACGGTGCCTTCCAGCCGGCCGATGGGGGAAATGGTCATCGCTGCGCCCTTCCGATTGCCTGGCTGACACGGTTGATGGAGAGAACCACCAGCACCACGACGATGCCGGGGGCCGCCGTCAGCCACCATGCCGTTGCGATGTAGTTGCGGCCTTCGGCGATCAGCAGGCCCCATTCGGGCGTTGGTGGCGGCGCACCGTAGCCGAGGAAGCCGAGAGTGGAGAGCTGGAGAATGGCGGAGCCAACCTGGAGGGCCGTGAAGGCAATTACCGAGGTCAACGAGTTCGGCAGCACATGGCGCCAGAGGACCTTGAAAAATGTGCCGCCGCTACCGAACGCGGCCTCGACATATTCGCTGCGGCGGACACTGACGACTTCGGAGCGGACGAGGCGGGCAAAACTCGCAATCGAAGTGAACCCGACGGCGATGGCGGCGTTGACGGTGCCGAAACCGAGCAGGATGATGATACTGAGTGATAGCAGCAAAACAGGAATAGACAGAAGTATGTCGACAAGCCGCATGATGGCATGATCGACCCAGCCACCGGCCGAGCCGGCGACCACACCGAGCGCCGTACCGACGAAAAGCCCGATCGCCACCGCCGCCACCGCGCCGGATAGCGAGTGAACCGCGCCGTAGACGAGGCGCGCGTAAAGGTCGCGGCCAAGCGCATCGGTTCCGAGGAAATGCAACGCACTTGGTGCCTTCAACTGCTGGCCCGGCAAGCCTTGCACCGGGTCATAGGATGTGAACACGCCCGGCGCGACTGCCCAGAGGAGTGCGATTGCCAGTACAATGTAGGCAAGGACAAGACCCGGTTGGATGCGGATGGCGTATGCGCGCGCTTTCGCAGGCGCCCGGGTGGCGACCTCGGCAGCGGGCGCCGCGGAAATCCAGTCGAGCGGGTTGGGGCTGTCGATATTGCGATGCCGTTCGGCGGTGTCGAGAATGGTCATGCCACGCCCCCAAGTTTTGCTTTCAGCCGTGGATCCAGCACCGGGTAGAGCAGATCGACGGCAAGATTGATGGTGACGAAGGCCGCAGCCGATATCACCACGATGGCCTGCAGCACGGCGACATCCTGAAAATTGACAGCCTGTTCCGCCAAGCTGCCGATACCGTTGAGACCGAACACCGTTTCGGTGATGACGGCTCCCGCCAGCAGTTCACCGAACAGCACGCCCGCGACCGTCAACACGGGCAGGACGGCGTTCTTGGCGACATGCCGCCACAGAACAAAGGCATGCGAAGCGCCCTTGGCCCGAGCCACGGAAACGAAAGGCCGGGTCAACACCTCGTCGATATTGCGCAGCAGGATTTGCGCCATCGGTGCGGAGATCGGCACTGCGATGGTGAGAACAGGCAGGATCAGGCCCTCCCACTCTCCCGGATTGATTACCGGCACGAGCCTGAGCCGGAAGGAGAAGATCTGGATCAGCATGATGCCGAGCCAGAAGGCCGGTATCGAGACGAAGAGTGACGGCAACGACAAGACGAATGAGCGCAGGCGTGTAAAGCCGGAAATATTCGACAGGACCGCGATAACGACCGCGAGCAAGACCGCTGTCGCAAAGGCAAGCCCGGCAAGCCGGATCGTCGATGGCAGGTTGACCGCAAGCTGGGCGCTGACGGCAACACCGGCCTGCAGCGAATAACCGAAATCACCGGTGATGAAGTTGCCGATCGTGTGAACATATTGCAGCACGACCGAGCCATCCGCATCATAGGCGGCGCGGATATCGGCGATCTGCTCGGCGCTCAAACCATATTCCGGATTCTGGAATTTGACCATCACCGCATCGCCGGGCATTGCCTGCAGCAACACGAAGGAAATCGTGAATGTTGCCCACAGGACCAGCAACGCCTGCCCTACCCGCGAGAAAATGTATCGTGCCATCGCTATTTTCCTTGTCATCGCAACTGGCCCGGCAAGCGGCCGGGCCAGTTGGAGCCGTTAGTGCTCGGCAAGCCAGGTGCTGTAGAAGCGTGGGCGGCCGACAGCTTCGAAATCGACACCCTGCAGGTAGGGCGCACCGGCATAGGCCTGCGGCTCTTCGAAGATCGGGATTGCATAGGCCTGGTCGAGCACGTAGCTCTGGACCTCGCCGGCGATCTGCAGGCGTTTTTCGCGGTTCGGCTCCGAGGAGAGCGCTTCGAGCAGACCATTCAGCTTGTCGTCGACAAAGGATTTGACCTTGTCGCTCGGGCCGCCTTTCTGGCGCAGAACGTCGCGGTTCTTCGGATAATATTGGCTCTTGATCACGTCCGGATCGGCCCGGCCGACCATGGCCGGTGAGACCGGGGTCTTGGCCGGGTCGAGATCATCGACCGTCCTGCTGCCGGCATCGCCAGCCAGAACGTTCAGCGTCACGCCGAGCTTGGCCCATTGTTGCGAGACGAGCTGAAGCGTCGCCTTGTTTTGCGGCTGTGGCGGCGATTCATAGGCCGTCAGCACGAGCGGTTGGCCGTCCTTTTCGCGGATGCCGTTGGCGCCCGCCACCCAACCCGCTTCGTCCAGCAGCTTCGTTGCCTTGGCCGGATCAAAGGTCAGCTTGGCCGACAAATCGACATAACCTTGCGCCGTCGAAGCGACGATCGATTTGGCTTGCGGATAGTTGGCCGAAAACAGCGTCGAGATGATTTCCTGCGCATTCGTGCCGTGCAGCAGCGCCTGGCGGACGCGAACATCGGCGACCAGCGGATTGTCCGGGCGGAAGACGACGCTGTTGTTGACGCCCCGCGTCGGGGCCGCATAGATCTTGTAGCCCTGCCCTTCGACCTGCGCTTCGTCATAGGCCTGCACCTGGCGGATGAAATCGGCCTGCCCGGACAAGAGCGCGCCGATGCGGACGCCGTCCTCGCCGGTGATCACATATTTGATGCCGTCGAGATAGGCGCGGCCCTGATGTTCGATCTTTGCCGGTCCCCAGACGTAGTCTTCGCGAACCTTCAGCGACAGTTCCTTGCCGAGTGTTTCGCTTTCGACCACAAACGGCCCGGAGCCGATGATCTTGGTCGCATCACCCAGTTGCTCGAACGGCAGCGCCAGCGTCGCCAGCGAAACCAGGCCGGAGCCGATGACCGAAGTACCCTGCAGGAAGCCGGGTGACGGTTTCTTGAAGTAGAATTTGACGGTCAGCGGATCGATGACCTCGCTGCGGTCATAGTTGTTGATGACTTCGGAAACCGGCTGCTTCAACTCCTTGTTGCCAAGGCCGAACGTGTCGAAATTCTTTGCAACGGCATTGGCATCAAGCGGCGAACCGTCCGAGAAAGTCACGCCCTTGCGCAGCTTGAAGGTATATTCCGTGGCGTTGTCGTTGATCGTCCAGGATTCGGCGATCCAGGGCTCGATCTCCAGCGTCTTCGGGTTCTGATAGGTCAGCTTGTCGGTGATCTGGTTAAGCACGCCGCCATTCGGGTAGAAGCCGCCCGCCGGCGGATAAAGGTTGGTGTGCGGTTGCTGTTCCAGATAGATCAGTGTACCGCCCTGCACCGGTTTGGCGGCATCCTGCGCAAAGGCTGCAGACGATGTTAGCGACATCAGCACCGCGCCGATGACGGTTGCTGCTTTGAATTTTCCCGAAATTCCCATTGGATACCCTCAAAATGTAAGCTGAGGGAAAGGGTAAACCAACGGCGCATCATATCAATATAGTCTATTGAATTAGTGTTCTATTTTATTCGCCTTGCGTGGAAGGAAGGGATCGTCCTTTGTCTGTTTTCGGCAATAAGCGGCCGGTCCTCCGCAGCGGCCGCTGCGGAGGACCATCGTTTCAAGAAGGCTTCTTACTTGAGTTGATCCTGCACCTTGGCAATGGCGGCGTTGGCGCAGGCCTCATCGAGATGGCCGCCCGGTGCGCCGCCGACGCCGATCGCGCCGATGGTCTCCTTGCCGATCTTGACCGGTACGCCACCGGCCAGAACGAGGAAGCCGTCAATGGCGACGAGCTGGGCTGCGCCTTGGTTCTTCTGGATGTTTTCAACCATGACGCTGGTCGGAATGCGAGCCGATACGGACGTGAAGGCCTTCTGGCTGGCGGCACTGACCGTATGCGGTCCGGCATTGTCGGCACGCAGCAGGGCACGAACCACGCCTGCCCGGTCCACGACGGCGGCCGATACGTTGTAGCCATCGGCGGCGCAAGCGGAGACGGCGCCCTGTGCCAGGTCCACCGCGATATCCAGCGGCATGTTGTTTTCCTTGAGAACCTCGGCAGAGGCCGCGGATGTCAGGGCAAGTGCAATCGTGCCAGCAAGCAGTATACGGTTCATCTCATCTGTCTCCTATCGTGAACGCGATGCGGGAAAGCGGCTTGCTTTCTGACGGCAGGGATATCTGAGCAGGTGCGGATGCTGAATCCGCAACGGAACCAATGCGACTAGGTATTTCTACCTATGGGGAGTTCGGAGTTGGCGGACGTCAGCTGCACGAAGTCGGCCACGGAACTGGTGCCCAGCTTGTCGGCGATATTGGCCCGGTGTGCATCGATGGTTCGCGCCGAAACGTTAAGCGCAACGGCGATTTCCTTGGTGGCCCAGCCGCGGCAGACCATATCCAGGACCTCGCGTTCGCGCTCCGTCAGGCTGCGGAGAAGTTCCCTGGTTTCCTCTTTTTCCAAGACGCGCTCTAGCGTCCGGAACGCGGAGTGTATGGCATCCATCAGAACCTGCTCATCGATCGGCTTGGTGAGGAAATCGAGGATGCCTGCCTTGAAGGCGCGGCGGCAGGCGTTCACGTCACCATGGCCGGTTATCATGATGGTGGGCCAGCCGATGCCGCGTTCCAGCAGCCGCTCGTGCATCTGCAGGCCACTGATCAGCGGCATGCGCAGATCGGCCAGGATACAGCCGGGGCGTTTCGGATCGACATGGGCCAGGAACGTGGCCGGATCGGCGAAAGTCTCGACCGCCATGCCGTAGGTCCGCAAAAGCAGTTTTATCGCCTCGCGGACCGGTTCGTCGTCGTCGATCAGGTAGACCTGAAACGGTTTCATTGTGCGGCTTTCAGGTGTTGCTCGACGGCGGGCAGCGTGACGCTAAAGGTGGCGCCGCCGGACGTCTGGTTGCGGCCGTCGATGTGTCCGCCGATCCGCTCTATCAATGACGCGCATAGCGCGAGCCCAAGCCCCATTCCATCGGTTTTTGTCGTGTAGAACGGTTCGAAAAGACGCGGCAGCGTGTCCGCTTCGATACCGGAGCCGGTGTCGCTGACCCGAATGATCGCACCGTTCTCCGACAGGCTCGTCTCGATGCGGATACTCTTCTCAACCATATCCACATCCTGCAGCGCGTCGGCGGCGTTGCGGATGAGATTGTGCAGCACCTGCTCCATTTCGATGGGATCAACCACCGCCTGCGGTGGCGGTGTCGCAAGATCGAGAATGAGGGTGATCTGGCGCTTTTCGAGATCGGCCCGCACGAGCTCGGCGATATCGACAACGATCTGGTTGAGATCGGCAAGAACCAGTTTCTGCTCGCGCTTGCTGATATAGTCACGCATCCTTTTCAGCATCGCTCCGGCGCGCTTGGCTTCGCGCACATTGGCGCTTAGCGCTTCGGGGAGCAAGGCAGGATCGGAGTGTTCGCTCGCGGCAAGGCGCAGGGCAGCCTGGCTTTGGCTCAAGAGGGCGGTCAGCGGTTGCGTCAGTTCATGGGCAATACCCGACGCCAGCTCGCCCAGCGCGTTAACCCGCAAGGCGTGGGCCAGCCTTGTTTCATGCTCCTGCAGATGCACCCGCCGCTCCGCTTCTTCCGCGGTTTGCTGCAATTTGCGGGCATTGGCTTTCAGCTGCCAGGTGAACAGCAGCAGGAGCAGCACAAGCAAGGCGGCGAGCGCGAAGCCGCCGATCCTGGTGCCACTAAAAATGTCCGAGAGGGCGAGAACGCGCGTGACGTCCATCATAAACGGCTGGCTCTGACTGTCCACAACCTTGCTGAAATGCGGTTGCGTCAGAATGTTGCCGGTCACGCCGGGTCCATCGGCCTCACGATCCAGCACCGTTTCGCCATCAAGGCTGACGTGTACATGCGCCCAGGCGGGTCGCTCATCGCCCTCGATCAGCAGGGCCGGGTCGATCTGGATAACGATCGCCAGACCCGGATTGTCCGCTGTCGCGCGCTTTCCCAGAAGGTATCTGCCCGGATAGGCGGGGTTGAGATAGGTCCGTACTTCCCCCTGTTTTTGCCCGGCAATGGCGCTTGCTATGGGGGATAGGTCGGTCTTCTGCGGACCGGGCCATGATATCAATGTGGCCGCAGTGGAACCCCCTTCCACCGGGAGCCTGACGAGGTCGATTGCGGTGATGCGCGGGTAAAACTGGATGATGCTCTGAAAGACTTCGCCGATAGCGGTTTGTGGCAATTCGGGAGCGGCCTTGATCAGTGCCACGAGGCTGGTCAGGTGCGCATCATGCTGTGCCGCCCGTTGCGAGATCAGGCGGTGGATCGTCTGCCCCGTTGCGGCGAGTTCTTCGGAGACCCGTTGATACTCGATCCGCATCGAGACGCCGGCAAAAAGGACGGTCAAGCCAAGCCAGACGAACAATGCAACCGTCAGGTTCCTGAGTGGAAGATGCCGCCAGATCATGTCGTTCAAGTGCCCGTCTAGGTTTGCCAAACTGTGACCCCTCGCCGTTTATCTAACGAAGGCTTGGTGGATCGTAACACAACAGGCCTGCTGCGGAAGCTGATGGCTGTCGCAGATGACGCAACAAGGCCCTGCAGCCAGGTTCAAGATATCAAAAACACCACCGGGAGCATCGGCAGCTTGACCCGACCCGGAAGCCTGAAACATAGATAACGCGCTACATATTGGCTGATACAGGCCAACCTGAATTTATGGAAGCGATGGAATGCGGAAATTACCTGCGCTTTCGGCGATGAAGGTGTTCGAGGTCGTTGGCCAGACGCGCAGTTTCACGCGCGCGGCCGAAGTGTTGAACCTGACGCAAAGTGCCGTCAGCCGGCAGGTGCGCAACCTCGAAAAGCAGCTGGGCGAAAACCTGTTGATCCGCCATCATCATGATCTGGAGCTGACGCGCGCCGGTGCCGAACTGCTCGCAACTCTTCAGCTGGCCTTTAACAATGTCGAGCAGACGGTGCGCTCGATCATGGAGAAGAACAACCGCAACAGGCTGCGCATCAACGTGCCGCCGACCTTTGCCAAACGCTGGCTGATGCCACGGCTGTCGCGCCTGCGCCAGGCCCTGCCGGAGATCGAGATCAGCCTCAGCACCGATCTCAAGGACACGCTTGCCGAGCGCAGTCTGCTCGATTGCGCCATCCGCTTCGGTGACGGCGAATGGCCGATGCTGCAATCGCGCATCCTGGTGACCGAGCGGCATATTGCCGTCTGCGCGCCCGGCCTGCTGGATGCGGCCAGCCGAAGCGCTCCTATCGATCTTTCCGCCTTAACATTCCTGCATGTTCTGGCCGCAGCTGATCAGCGCTACCTCACCTGGCAGCATTGGCTGGACGCCGCCGGCCTCAGCGGCACCGATGTGCGGGGCGGGATGGAATTCGACCTTCTCGACCTGGTGATAGAAGCCGCCTGCAACGGGCTTGGTATCGCCGTGGTCGACCGGTTCATGGTTGCGAGCCAACTGCAAAGCGGCCAGCTCGTGCCGTTGCTTGACGTCGAGGTCGAAGGCCACGAATCCTATTGGCTGGTGACACGCACGGATCAGCCCGAACCTGCGAATGTCCGCGATTTTCGCGCATGGCTGCTGAGCGAGGTCACGCTGGATCGAGGCCTTTACGGCGCAGCAAAATGAGCAAGGCCGAACATTCGTTTTTGGAATGATTGACCCGAGAATAAGTCGCTTGCGAACAGGGAGCGAGGTCCCGTCTACTGCCTGAAACAGATTACGTTTCGGGTGGGTCATGACGCAGCATCGCAATTTCATCGGTGGCCGCTTTGTCGAGGCTTCCGGTTTACCCGGGATCGAGGTGCGTAATCCCGCCGACGGCAAGATTTTCACCACGGTTCCGGCCGCAGAAGACGCCGCTGTTATTGCTGCCGTGGAGGCCGCGAAAACCGCGCAGAAATCCTGGCGCAAGCTGCCGGCGATCCAGCGGGGCGATGCCTTGCGGAAACTGGCCGATGCCATCGAACGGCATGCGCCAAGGATTGGCGAGGCGCTGGCTCTGGAATCCGGCAAGAGCCTCGCAGACGCTACCGCGGAGGCCATCTATGGCGTCGAACTGATGCGCTACCACGCCGAATGGGCGCGCCGGATCGAAGGCGAAGTTATTGAAAGCGATACGTCTGACGAGACCCTGATGCTGAAGCGGGAGCCGATCGGCGTCGTCGCCTGCCTGATCCCGTTCAATTTCCCGATCTATACCCTGGTGCGTAAGATCGCGCCCGCCCTGATCACCGGCAATGCCGTCGTCATTCGTCCGAGCAACAACACGCCGACCTCGGCCTTCGTATTCGCGCAAGCCGTGCTGGAGGCCGATCTGCCGGCGGGCCTTATCAACATCATGACGATGTCGCATGAGGTCGCCCGGACGATGTGCACGCATCCGGCCGTCGGCATGATCACGTTGACCGGTAGCGTCGCTGCAGGCCAGACGGTGCTCGACTATTGCAAGGTCAATATCGCCAAGCCATCGCTTGAGCTGGGCGGAAAATCGCCTGTCATCGTCGAGCCCGATGCTGATCTCGATGCGTTGGTTCGGATGGTTCTCGGTGCGAAGACCGCCCATTGCGGACAAGTCTGCACCTCGGCCGAGCGGCTTTATGTCCACGCCTCGATCCACGACGCACTTGTCGAAAAACTGCGCAGCGCTTTCACCGCCCGCCGCTTCGGCGATCGCGCGACCCATCCCGACTCCATGGGGCCGCTTGCCAATGCCGCGGCGCGCGAACGTGTTCACCGGATGGTCGAGCGGGCCAAGGCTGAAGGGGCAACGGTTGTGGCCGGTGGCGTGATCCCGGATGGGGACGGTTATTTCTATCCACCGACCCTGATCACCGGCTGCCGCCAGGAGATGGAGATCGTCCGGGAAGAAGTGTTCGGGCCGGTGCTGGCGGTGCTTTCCTACGAGACGTTCGACGAGGCTTTGGCGCTGGCCAGCGATCATCAGTTCGGGCTTGCCTCGGTGTTGTTTTCGGAAAATTACCGCAAGGTCATGCAGGCCGCGAGCGAGATCGAGGCGGGTGAGCTTTACGTCAACCGTTTCCCGGCGGATCCTTATCAGGGCTATCACGCGGGCTGGAAGAAATCCGGGCTCGGTGGCGACGACGGCAAACACGGAATGTTGGAATTCACGCAGACGCGGCTTGTCATCCTGAAACACTGATCATCCGGCCGGGGGAGGAACCACCCATGAAGATCGCATCGCTGAAGACCCATGTGGTTGCCGTTCCACCCCCGCATGTCGGCGGCATGTACTGGATTTTCGTTGAGCTCGAGACAGCATGTGGCATATCGGGTGTCGGCGAAATCTATGCGACCTCGTTTCATCCCTCAGCCATGGTTCCGCTGATCGACGATGTCTTTCAGCGCTACCTTCTCGATCATGACCCCCACCAGATCGAGCGTTTCTGGCGGGCGGCCTATTCCAGCGGCTTCACGCAGCGCCCGGACACCACGATGATGGGTATCGTCTCCGGCCTGGAAATCGCCTGCTGGGATATCATCGGCAAGGCGGCCGGCCGCCCGGTTTCCGACCTGCTCGGCGGCACCGTCCACGAAAAGCTACGCGCCTACACCTATCTCTATCCGAAGAACGCGGCCGGCGATTACGACTATAACGATCCGGATCTTGCCGCCGAAGAGGCCATCCGCATGGTCGAGATGGGCTTTACCGCCGTCAAATTCGACCCGGCCGGCCCCTATACCAACTATTCCGGCCACCAGCTTTCGATGGGGGTTCTTGATCGTTGCGAACTGTTCTGCTCGAAAATCCGCGAAGCGATCGGCAGCCGCTCCGATATCCTCTTCGGAACACACGGTCAGATGGCGCCGTCCTCAGCGATCCGGCTGGCACGCCGCTTGGAAAAATACGATCCGCTCTGGTTCGAGGAGCCGGTGCCGCCCGGGCAGGAGGCTGCCATGGCCGAAGTGGCACGCGCCACATCCATCCCGATCTCGACCGGTGAACGGCTAACGACGAAATACGAGTTCCAGCGCGTGCTGCAACTCGGTGCCGCCGCGATCCTGCAGATGAATGTCGCCCGTGTCGGCGGCCTGTTGGAAGCCAAGAAGATCGCCGGTATGGCCGAGGCCTTCTACGCCCAGATCGCGCCGCATCTCTACAATGGTCCGGTCGGTGCCGCCGCCAGCATCCAGCTTTCAGCCGCCACCCCGAATTTCCTCATCCATGAGGCGATCATGGATTTCGGAGGCTTTCACGGCGAGGTGCTGAAAACCAAGCTGCAGTTCGATGATGGCTATCTCATTCCGTCGCGCGAACCGGGCCTCGGCATCGAGCTCAATCTCGATGTCATCGAAAAGCACTCTCCCTATACCGGTGAACGCTTGCATCTGCAGATGGCCGCCGAACCCGCCGACATCAAGGAGTTCATGCCCGCCAAGGGCTGAGCCTGAACAGAGACCTGTCATGATCTACGACTTCGTCATTGTCGGCGCAGGGTCGGCCGGTTGCATCCTTGCAAGCCGCCTGAGTGAGAGCGGCCGCTACAGCGTTTTCCTCGTCGAGGCGGGCGGCAAGGACTCGTCCTTCTGGTTCAAGATCCCGATCGGCTACGCCAAGAGCTACTACAACCCTAAGGTCAACTGGATGTATTCGACCGAGCCGGAGGCTGCGCTCGACGGGCGGCGGATCTATGTGCCGCGCGGCAAGGTGCAAGGCGGATCCGGATCGATCAATGCCATGGTCTTCGTTCGCGGCGCCGCCGATGATTTTGACGATTGGCAAGCGGCTGGAAACCCCGGTTGGGGTGCTGCGGATGTCCTGCCCTTTTTCAAAAAGCTTGAGACCCATGAAAAAGGTGCCTCCCCCTGGCATGGTGACAAAGGCCCGATCCATGTGACGCCGATGCGCGGCATGATCCATCCCGTCACCGATGCCTATCTGAAGGGCTGCGAAGAACTGCAGCTGCCGTCGACAACTGATTTCAACGGGGCGTCGATCGAAGGTGCCGGCGTCTATGATATCAACACTCGCAATGGCTTGCGCTCGCATTCCAGCGCGGAATATCTCCGCCCGGCCCTGAAACGGGCCAATGTCTCGATCGAGCGCGGTGCTATCGCGCAGCGGCTGGTCTTCGCATCGGATGGACGCGTGGCCGGTGTCGAGGTTTTGCAGGATGGCACTGCGCGAACGTTTTCGGCAAGACGCGAAGTCATCGTCGCGGCAGGCGCGATCGACACGCCAAAGCTGCTGCAGCTCTCCGGGATCGGCGATGGCGCAGCGCTTGGCGCGAAGGGTGTCGAAACCCGCCTCCACCTGCCCGCCGTCGGTGAAAACCTGCAGGATCATCTGGCTGCAAGTTTCTACTATCGCGCCAACCGCCCGACATTGAACGGCGTGTTCGGCAGCCTGTTCGGGCAGGCCCGGCTGGGGCTGCAATATGTGCTGACCCGCAAGGGACCGTTTGCGATGAGCGTCAATCAGGCGGGCGGGTTTTTCCGCGGCAGCCCGGCGCAGGAGCGGCCGAATATCCAGCTCTATTTCAATCCCCTCTCCTATCGTATTCCTGTCGATGCCAGCGCCTCCATGGTGCCGGAGCCTTATCCGGGCTTTCTGATTGCGTTCAATTCCTGCCGGCCGACCAGCCGGGGACGCATTGCCCTTGCCTCTGCCGATCCTGCAGCTGCAGCGCTGATCCAGCCGAACTACCTTTCGACCGATCGCGATATAACCGATGTCATCGAGGGGAGCCGGCTGGTGCGGCGGATCGCTTCGGCGCCGTCGCTGGCCGCCATCATCGATGCGGAAGTATCCCCGTCTCCATCGGCTGCGAGCGACGAAGACCTGCTCGACTATTTCCGCGCCAATGCCAGCTCGATCTATCATCTTTGCGGCAGCTGCATGATGGGGCCGGATGCAAGGACATCGGTGGTGGATGCCCGGCTTCGGGTGCATGGGGTCGAAGGTCTGCGTATCGTCGATGCCTCGGTTTTCCCCAATATCACGGCCGGCAACATCAATGCACCGACGATGATGGTCGCGGAAAAGGGTGCGGCGATGATCCTCGAAGACGCAGCTTGAACACGGACGACAGTGCCCGGATGGCGACCGATGGCGCCGCTTTCCGAGCCCAACCAGAAGCGGAGGATGGATATGCGCTACGGCTTTATCGGACTTGGGCATCTCGGCCAGCATCTGGCAGGCAGCCTTGTGCGCGAGGGTTTTTATGTCACCGTGCACGACCGGGATCGCGGTCGTGCAGAGGTATTGCTGGCGCATGGGGCAGTCTGGGCGGACAGCCCACAGCTGCTCGCCAGCCAGGTTGATGCGGTCATCACCTGTCTGCCGTCGCCTGCGATTTCGGAGGCTGTGCTGACCGGCCCGGACGGTATTCTGTCCGGCTTGAAAGCGGGCGGTACGT
Source organism: Hyphomicrobiales bacterium (assembly GCA_900472175.1). GTDB lineage: Bacteria > Pseudomonadota > Alphaproteobacteria > Rhizobiales > Rhizobiaceae > Pararhizobium. The sequence goes on from UCHD01000019.1 coordinate 123,794, forward strand.
GGATTGAGATGAGCACGCTCGACCAGAGCGATATCGAGCGTCTGGCGGCGATTGCTGCAGCAAGGGGCATTCGCATGCTGGAAGCCCCTGTGACCGGCGGGGTTCACCGTGCGGCGGCAGGCGATATCACCGTTATCGCCGGTGGGGACCGCGACCTTTTCGAAACGCATTTACCCGCACTGAGCGCGATGGGCGGCGAGATCTTTCATGCCGGGCCGCTCGGCAAGGCCGCCGTGATCAAGGTCATCACCAACATGCTGGCTTTCATCCATCTTCTGGCGACCGGTGAGGCGCTGATGCTGGCAAAGAAGGGCGGCATCGATCTGACCGATGCCTTCAACATCATCAAGGCAAGTTCCGGCAACAGTTTCGTGCACGAGACGGAGGGCCAGGTGATCCTCAACGGCAGCTATAACATCAACTTCACCATGGATCTCGCCTGCAAGGATCTTGGCTTCGCGCTCGGCTTTGGCAAGCAGTTTGGCGTGCCGCTCGATCTCGCGTCGCACACGCTGCAGACTTTCATCCGCGCCCGCTCGACTTATGGCGGCAACGCATGGTCGTCGCAGGTGGTAAAGCTGCTCGAGGACGCAGTTGGCACCGATCTGCGCGCGCCGGGGTTTCCAGCGGAATTGTAAGGCTGGCTTTCCTCGTGGCGTGCAAGGACAATCTTAAAAACTAAAATGTCCGTCGAGCGCTCGATGAAAGTAAAAGATTTCAAAGGACTATAGGGTAATTATATGGATGTATAATTCGTCTTGCCAGATGGCCGCGGCTCGCTATTCTGCTTGTACAAGCTGCCCGGCGAAACGTCGCGGCGGCGACAACAGCAAGTGGACGACGGCCAGACGATGACGAGAGATCCCCGCTACGATGTGCTTTTCGAACCGGTGAAAATCGGACCTCTGACGGCACGCAATCGCTTCTACCAGGTCCCCCACTGTTCCGGCATGGGTTATCGCTATCCCAACGCCGAAGCGCATATGCGTGGGATCAAGGCGGAAGGCGGTTGGGCGGTGATCTCGACGCAGGAGGCGGAGATCCATCCGACCTCCGACCTGACGCCCGCCAACGAGGCGCGGCTCTGGGATGACGATGATATCGGCGCATTGGCGCTGGTTGCCGACAAAATCCACGCGCATGGCAGCCTGGCGGCAATCCAGCTGGTTCACAACGGTCTGCACGTTGCCAACCGGTTCAGCCGGATGATCCCGCTCGCGCCCTCGCACGTCATCGGTGATGGACTGGACCCGGTGCAGGCGCGGTCCATGGACAAATCCGATATCGCCGACATGCGCCGCTGGTACCGCAACGCCGCCATCCGCGCCAAGCGGGCCGGTTTCGACATCATCTACATCTATTCCGGCCACGACATGAGCGTGATCCAGCATTTTCTGTCGCGGCGGCACAATCACCGTACCGACGAATATGGCGGCTCCTTCGAGAACCGGCTGCGGCTTTTCCGGGAGATTCTGGGCGATGCGCGCGACGTCGTTGGCGATACCTGTGCGCTTGCCGTCCGTCTGGCCGTCGATGAACTGCTCGGGCCTTCCGGCATTACCTGCGAGGGCGAAGGCCGCGACATCATCGAGGCGCTGGCGGAAGTGCCTGATCTCTGGGACGTCAACCTGTCGAACTGGTCGAACGACAGCCAGACGTCCCGTTTTTCCGAAGAAGGCTTTCAGGAGCCCTACATCCGCTTCGTCAAATCGGTGACCACCAAGCCAGTGGTCGGCGTTGGCCGCTATACCTCGCCGGACAGCATGGCGCGGGTGATCAAACAGGGCATCATGGATTTCATCGGTGCGGCACGCCCTTCGATCGCCGATCCCTTCCTGCCGGTAAAGATCGAAGAAGGACGCATCGACGATATCCGCGAGTGCATCGGCTGCAACATCTGCACCTCCGGCGACAACACCTGCGTTCCGATGCGTTGCACGCAAAACCCGACAGTAGGCGAAGAATGGCGCAAAGGTTGGCATCCGGAAAGGATCGCAGCGGCCGAGACCGCCGATGCCGTGCTGATCGTTGGTGGGGGACCGGCGGGGCTTGAGGCAGCCCGTGCGTTGGCGCAGCGTAGACTGGACGTGACATTGGCAGAAGCCGGCCGGGAATGGGGCGGCCGGGTCAGCCGCGAAAGCCGTTTGCCGGGGCTCGCGACATGGGCGCGCGTGCGGGACTGGCGCGTGGGACAGTTGAAGAATTACCAGAATGCGCAGATGTATCTGCAGAGCCCACTCAGCGCTGAGGATATCCTGCAATATGGCATCCCTCACGTTGCCATCGCCACCGGCTCACACTGGCGCAGTGATGGTGTTGGCCGTACGCACTGTCTGCCGCTGGATTATCTTCAGGCGGGCGTCACCGTATCTCCGGATGCCCTGCTCAGCGGCGGGGCAGACGCAGTTACGGCAGGCGGGCCGGCCGTCATTTTTGACGATGACTGTTTCTACATGGGCAGCGTGCTGGCCGAACTGCTGGCAGCGTCCGGCCGGAAGGTCACCTTCGTGACGCCGGAGGCGCAGGTCTCGCCGTGGAGCAATCACACATTGGAACAGGCGCGGGTCCAGCGGCGGCTGATCGACCTGGATGTGACGATCATCACCGCCCACTGTCTTTCCGGCCGCACGGCCGATAGCCTCGAACTGGCCTGCATCTACAGTGGAAAGACCCGGTCGATCGATTGCGCCACATTCGTCCCGGTGACCGCCCGTCTGCCTGACGAGGGGCTCTGGCTGGAGCTGACTGCGCGCCGCGGCGAATGGGCTGATGCCGGCATCCAGTCGGTCACTCGCATCGGCGACTGTCTGGCGCCGGGGCTAATCGCGGCCGCAAATTATTCGGGCCACCAATATGCGCGTGAATTTGGAACGACGCGGCCGGAAGATGCTGTCCCGTTCCTGCGCGAGGACATTGGCATGATCTGTTCAACCGCCTCGGCCGCAAGCGGTTGAACCGGCATATCGACATATCTTCAAGCCGCTGCCATTACGCCGCCAACGCAAGCGTTTTGGGAGCGGCTATCGTCACCGTCAGCCCGCAGGGCTTGGTATCGGACAGCTCCATCTGGCCGTGATGGGCCTGGACGATATCGGCGACGATGGAGAGGCCTAGCCCGAAGCCTGCCTTCCCTTCCGCCCGCGCCTGGTCCACCTTGAAGAACGGCTCAAGCACACGCGCCCGCAGGTCGCTGGGAATGCCCGGGCCATCGTCCGAGACGGTGATTTCATAACCGGCTTTTGCTTCGCTCAGGCGAACCGCGACGTGGTCCGCGAACTTGACGCCGTTGTCGCAGAGATTGGTGATTGCCCGCATCATCGCCAGCGGTTTGCAATGAACGATCATTCTGTCCGGCCCGGCGTAGCGGACCTGAAAACCGATATCGCTGAATTCGGCGCAAACGGTCTGCAGGATGCTGACGAGATCGGCCTTCTGCATCGGTTCGATGGCATAATCGTCCCTGAGATAATTCAGGCTTTCGGCAAGCAGGCGATCGATGCGAACCACGTCCGACAGCAGCGCTTCGCGCAAGGGGCCTTCGTCGAGGCGTTCGGTACGCAACCGCAGCCGCGTCAGCGGGGTTCTGAGGTCATGGCCAATCCCCCGGAGCATGCGTGTGCGCGATTCAACCATGATCCGAATACGGTTGCGCATGCCGTTGAGCGCACGCGCGAGCGCAACGATTTCGATGGAGCCGCGCTCCCTGAAAATCTGGGAACCGTTTGCGACGTCCGCCTCGTTCGCTGTCTGGGAAATCCGCCTGATCGGCTCGGTGATGGCTTTGATGGCAAAGAGGAAGAAGAACAGGACGAGCACGATGACGGCGACGATGTAATAGGCTCCCTGGCTGACGGTGGCGCTGGTCAGGATGGTGTCGGGTATGCCGCTGAGTACGAGAAGCGTCGTGTTGTCGATCTCCAACGCGATAACCCGCTCTCCATCAAGAAATGTGCGCCAGCCGCCAACCGGCGGCGTTGCGCCATCGGTTGGAAACAGCCATTCAACGATAGATGCGGCGATGCCGCCGGCTTCAGGCGATCCCGTAAAACGCGCACTGACCGAGGCCGGCTGCAGCGAAAGTTTCCAGCCTGCCCTGCCGGCGTTGGCAAGAATGGCGTTCCGTTCCTGCGGGGTGGAAAATTTCAAAAGCTCCGCGACGGCGTTAACCCGCTCGGTAATGGTTTCCATGTTTGGAGCGCCGCCGTCGCTTTTGGCCCAGCGCTCCAACGCACGGCCGGCGATAATTACCGTCAGCAGGGCCGCGACGATGACGAACGTAATCTGGCCGCGGATTGTGCGGGGCAAGAGGCGGCTCAATCTCATAGCTCTTCGACCGCCGCCGTGAACATATACCCGCCGAGCCGGACTGTTTTGACGAGAACGGGATCGCGTGCATCCACCTCGATCTTCTGCCGCAAGCGGCTGATGTGAACATCGATGCTGCGTTCGATAGGCCCAGCCAGACCGGCATGCGTCACCCCCAGCAACTGTTCCCGCGTCAGCACGCGGCCGGGGTTCCGGCAGAATGCCAGCAGCAGATCAAACTCATGTGTCGTCATTGCCACGCGGGCGTCACTGGGGTTGTGCACCTGCCGCCTGAGAGGGTCGAGGCGCCAGCCATCGAACCGCAGCAACCTTTGCCGGGCTCCACTCAACGGTGGCAGTGCTGAACGGCGAAGAAGGCCGCGGATACGCGCAATCAGTTCGCGCAGGTTGAAGGGTTTGGTGACGTAGTCGTCGGCTCCGATCTCCAGGCCAACGATACGGTCGATTTCGCCATCAGCCGCCGTCAGCATGAGAATGGGAATATCCGTGGTGACGCGAAGGCGGCGGCAAAGGCTCAAGCCGGTCTCTCCGGGCAACATCACATCCAGGATGACCAGGTCGAAATTTGAAGCCCGCATGCGGGCATCCATGGCCACCCCGTCCGCGGCGATTTCGGCGGCCATGCCGCTTTCGTTGAGGCTATCCCTCAGCATGCCGGCGATCTGCGCATCGTCTTCGACGATCAGAATTCGGGATATATCCGGCAAAGCGCGACTTCCTCCACCGTGCATCCTGCCTCCGTTCTTTCTTTTCCGGCCGCCTGGACTAGCACGGCTGGCGCCGGTTTTGACCCAGGCAAATATTAAGATTTGTTGCGTGATTGCGTGACCGCCGGGCGACGCGAAACAATCCGCAACATTATCCAACATTGCAGCCTTTTGCAGCATGGCAAAAGAGAGCAGCGAAGACCGCTCCCTCGGCGCTTTCCTGATCGCAAGGCCGACGGCAGGAACCGGAGATTTCATGCCTCACAACCCCATCCCGACATGCTGGCTCCAGGGCAAGCTCTCTCTGGCACTTCTCTCGGTGCTGATCATGCCAGCATCCGGATACGCCGAAGGCCTTCCGGTTGGTGATGGCAGAACTACGGCGCCTGTATTCATCCCAGACCGTTTCGGAGCCGTTGCCCAAAAACTGCACGGCTGGGACGCGGTTATCGGTGCAGGCGTCATGTACCGGCCGAAATATGAAGGCAGTCGCGACATGGAAATTTCGCCGGTCCCCTTCGTCTCGGCGACGTTCTTTGACCGGTTGACCATCGATCCCTCCGGTATTGGGGTGAAAGCCTATGAGCGGGGGATTTTTGAATTGGAAGCCAAGATTGGTTACGATCTTGGCCGTTCCGAGGACGATTCAGATGATCTTCGAGGCCTCGGCGACATTGATGCGGCCGCTACGATCGGCGGCAAGACGAGCTTGAACTATGGGCCCGCGACCTTCTTCGTTTCGGCTGACAAGATGATCGGCGGCAGTGATGGCCTCATCGGCAAAGCTGGCATTGAGGTCACACAACCCGTTACGGAAACCGTCATCCTAGGTGCAGGAGTATCCGCGACGTTTGCCGACAGGAATTACATGGAGACCTATTTCGGCGTGGATGCAGGTCAGGCAGTTCGCTCCGGTTACAGAACCTACAAGCCGGGCGCGGGCGTAAAAAGCGTCGATCTCTCGGTCTCCGCGACCTATCTGATCAACGGCAACTGGATGCTGCGCGGCGAACAGACACTGGGCATCGTTGCCGGCGCCGCCGCTGACAGCCCCATCGTCAAGCAAACCCTTCAGCCTTCAAGCCTGTTGATCCTCGGTTACCGGTTCTAGGCGCACTTGTCATGGCCGCCGGAGCGGCTTTCCCATTCAAATAGTTGTGATTGTCGGTTGTAGGAACGTGGATTGCTGCCGCCTATCCGGACGCTTCGTGCTCTGGAGCTGAATCAAACGCAATGTTTTCAGGACCTGAACCCGGACAACGCGCCGCCAGCTTGCAATCTGTGTGCATGAATACCAATCCGCTTGGTGGTCATCTTGCCGTCACATTTTCCTATTGACAGAAACTGCATGCGTTCTATTCTGTTATAAGAATACATATAACATAATAATGGAACAAATGGGAGGCTCCAATATGAAAATGATGACAGCGCTTTTACTCGGAACGGCATTGACGGTCCTACCTTCCAGCCTGTTTGCGCAGGAGAAGGGGGGCATCATCAACGTCGCCACGATCGGCGAACCGCCGACGCTCGACCCGATGTCGTCGACCGCCGATCTCGTCGGTATCGTCACGCAGCACATTTTCGAAACGCTCTACACGTTCGACAAGGGCTGGAAGGTGACGCCACTCCTGGCCGAGAGCCTGCCGGAAATCAGCGCGGACGGTAAAACCTATACGATCAAGCTGCGTACCGGCATCAAGTTTCACGACAATACAGACATGACATCCGACGATGTCGTCGCTTCGTTGCATCGCTGGGAAAAGATCGCCTCGCGTGGCAAGCAGGTGGCCGGCTTCATCACCTCGATCGAGGCTATCGATCCCGCAACCGTCAAGATCACGCTGACGCAGCCCTATGCGCCGCTCGCCTCGCTGCTCGCCTTCAACAACTCCGCCGCCATCATCATTCCGGCTGAAAAGCAGGATGACGTGATGAAGGACTTCATCGGTACGGGTCCTTACATGCTGAAAGAGCGCAAGGCCGATCAGTATATTCAGTTGACCCGTTTTGACGGCTACAAGTCGCGCGACGGCGAAAGCGATGGTTATGGCGGCGCCCGCCACCAGTATCTCGATGAGATTCGCTTCGTTCCTGTGCCCGATCCGAACACGCGCGTCGAAGCTGCGATCTCCGGCCAGTATGATTATGTCGACTCGATCGCGGTCGAATCCTTCGACAAGATCAAGGCTTCGTCGGCGACGCAGCCGATGATGCTGAAGCCGTTCGGCTACCCGGTCTTCGTCTTCAATACGGCTGAAGGCGTGAGCAAGAACGTCGCCGTGCGCAAGGCTATCCGCCAGGCGCTCAGCATGGAAGACATGATGGCCGCTGCCTTCGGCAGCCCGGACTTCTTCTCGCTCGATGGCGCCATCTATCCGGAGGCCTATTCCTGGCATACCGAAGCAGGCACCGACGGCGCCTATAATGTGGCGGACCCGGAAGGGGCTGCGGCTGCATTGAAGGCCGCCGGTTACAATGGCGAGCCGCTGCGCATTCTCACCAGCCGCCAGTATGAGTTCCACTACAAGATGGCACAGGTCGCCGCGGAATATCTGAAGCTTGCCGGCTTTACCGTCGACATGCAGGTTGTCGACTGGGCGACGCTGACGCAGCGCCGTGCCGATCCGAAGCTGTGGGATATCTACATCACGCATAGCCCCTTCCTGCCGGAGCCCGCTCTGATCGGTTCGCTCTCGACCAGCTCGCCGGGCTGGTGGGACACGCCCGCCCGCAAGGCGGCAGTGGATGCCTTTACGGCGGAAGTCGATCCCGACAAGCGCGTTGCCTTGTTCGGCGATGTCCAGAAGGCAATCTATGATGACGTTGCCTTCATGAAGATCGGCAACTTCAATGCAGTTGCAGCCAAGTCGACCAAGCTTGAAGGCGTCGATCCGGCTCCGTGGCCTTATTTCTGGAATGCCTCGATCGCGAAGTGATCAATGGGTAATCGACGACACCGGCTCATCAGGGCCGGTGTCCGTTCCGGACCTGCAGGCGCCCGGAGCATAAGGATCAGGCTTTCATGATACGGTATATTTTCCAGCGTCTTTTCGGCATGATCGTCGTGATGTTTCTCGTCGTCACGATCGTCTTCGTCATCGTGCGCGTCACACCCGGCGACCCGGCTGCGGTCATGCTCGGGCCGGACGCCACGCCACAGGACATCGCCGATCTGCGCACGCAGCTCGGGCTCGACCGGTCGCTCGGCGTTCAATACATCTATTATATGGGCCAGTTGCTGAGGGGGGATCTCGGTCAGTCGATCTTCCTGAATATGCCCGTGACGTCGGCACTGCTCGACCGGGCCGAACCGACCTTCTTCCTGACGCTGTTCTCGCTGCTGATCGCCTGTGCCATCGCCCTGCCGATCGGCATCTATGCGGCCTACCGGCGTGGCTCGGTCTTTGACCAGGCCGCGACTGCGCTGGCAATGCTCGCCGCCAGCATTCCGAGCTTCTGGCTGGGCCTGATCATGATGCAGGTGTTTGCGGTTCGTTTCGACATGTTTCCTGTGTCCGGTTATGGCGGGCCGGGATCGACCTTTACGGAGCGGATGTATCATCTGGCTTTGCCGGCGTTTGCACTCGGGATCGTTTCTTCCGCGCTGGTGCTGCGTTTCACCCGCGCATCGATGCTCGATGTTCTCGGGGATGATTATATCCGCACCGCGCGCGCCAAGGGTCTGATCGAACGCCGTGTCATTCTCAAGCACGCCCTGAAGAATGCGCTGATCCCGATCCTCACCGTCATCGGCCTGACGGCGGCGGTTCTCGTCTCAGGTGCTGTCGTCACCGAGACCGTGTTCGGCTTGCCGGGCATCGGCAACCTCGTGGTATCCGCCGTGCTCCGGCGCGACTATCCGGTCATCCAGGGTGCGCTTCTGGTCATCGCTGCGCTCTACGTCCTGATCAATTTTGCCATCGACATGCTCTATCTGCTGGTCGATCCGAGGGTGCGTTACTGATGTCAGCAATCGTCTCCAAACCGGCGCTCAGCGAGCGCAGCAAGTTCATCCGGCGGCTGTTGAAACGCAAGACGGTGGCTTTTGGGCTGATCGTCCTGACGATCTTCGTGCTGCTGGCTATTTTCGCGCCGCTGATCGCACCCTATTCGCCGTCGAAACTGTCGATCGTCAACCGGCTGAAACCACCAAGCGGAACCTTCATTTTCGGCACTGACGAATTCGGCCGCGACGTGTTTTCACGGACGATCTATGCCGCGCGGCTGTCCCTGCTGGTCGGCGCTGCCGTGGTAACGTTGTCTGCCGTGATCGGCGTGACGCTGGGGCTGATCGCCGGGTTCTTCAAGCAGTTCGATGCGCCGATCGCCCGGCTGATCGATGCGATGATGGCGTTTCCGGATATTCTTCTCGCCATCGCGCTGGTAGCGGCCCTCGGTCCGTCGCTGACCACGGTTATCATCGCGCTCAGTATTGTCTATGCGCCGCGTCTGGCGCGTATCGTCCGCGCCTCGACGCTGGTGATCCGTGAACTGCCCTATATCGAGGCATCCCGGGCGTTGGGTATCTCGACGCGGCACATCATGACGCGGCATGTGCTGCGCAACCTATTGTCGCCGATCCTCGTGCAGGGCACGTTCCTCTTTGCCAGCGCCATGCTCGCGGAAGCCGGCCTCTCGTTCCTCGGCCTTGGCGTCAGCCCGGAAATTCCGACCTGGGGGACGATGATTTCGGCCGGACGGCAATATATCGGCCAGGCCGACTGGATGACGCTGTTTCCAGGCTTTGCCATCATTCTCTCCGTGCTGTCGCTGCAGATGGTTGGCGACGGATTGCGCGATCTGCTCGATCCAAGACTTCGAAAGGACTTATAAATCATGTCTTCCGGATATGAGGCCAAGGGGCCTGTGCTTCTCGCCAACGTCAAACCCATGGCCTTCGGCGCAGGTGTACCCAACACCTCGATCGATATTCTCATCAATGCCGACGGCCGGATCGCCGAAGTTGGCCCATCGCTTGCGGTATCCGCAGATGTTCAACGTATCGACGGCAAGGGCGCGTGGATCTCTCCGGGCTGGATCGACCTGCATGTGCATATCTGGCATGGCGGCACGGATATTTCGCTGCGTCCGTCCGAATGCGGTGCCGAACGTGGCGTCACGACGATGGTTGACGCGGGCTCCGCCGGCGAAGCCAACTTCCATGGTTTCCGCGAATACATCATTGAGCCGTCGCGCGAGCGCATCAAGGCGTTCATCAATCTCGGCTCCATCGGCCTTGTCGCCTGTAACCGGGTGGCGGAACTCAGAAGCATTCAGGATATCAATCTTGACCGCATTCTCGAGGTCTATGCCGAAAATTCCGAGCATATCGTCGGCATCAAGGTACGCGCGAGCCATGTCATCACCGGTTCCTGGGGTGTAACACCGGTCAAGCTCGGCAAGAAGATCGCCAAGATCCTCAAGATCCCGATGATGGTACATGTCGGCGAGCCGCCGGCGCTCTATGACGAGGTTCTCGAAATCCTCGGCCCCGGCGATATCGTCACCCATTGCTTCAACGGCAAGGCCGGTTCGAGCATCATGGAAGACGAGGATCTATTCGATCTGGCCGAACGCTGCGCCGGCGACGGTATCCGGCTGGATATCGGCCATGGCGGGGCTTCCTTCTCGTTCAAGGTTGCCGAGGCGGCAATTAATCGTGGCCTTCTGCCGTTCTCGATCTCGACCGACCTGCACAATCACTCGATGAACTTCCCGGTCTGGGACCTGGCAACGACCATGTCGAAACTGCTGGTCGTCGGCATGCCGTTCGAGAAGGTGGTGGAAGCGGTCACTCAGGCGCCGGCATCCGTCATCAAGCTGCCGATGGAAAATCGCCTCGCCGTCGGCGAACGCGCCGATTTCACCATCTTCGATCTCGTCGATTCCGACATCGAAGCAACGGATTCGAACGGCGACGTCTCGGTACTTACTCGCATCTTCGAGCCGCGTTACGCGGTCATCGGTGCCGAAGCGATTACCGCCAGCCGCTACATCCCACGCGCGCGAAAACTCGTGCGTCACAGCCACGGTTATTCCTACCGGTAACCGGCCATTTTCAGTTTTTGCAGGACACAGGAGTTCGCGTGAACAGTTCCACAGCAACCGTCGCCGGCAGGATGGGTTCGCCCGCCCAGCGGCTGGCCTCGCTCGGCCTCACGTTGCCGCCGCCGCCGCCGCCGATCGCCAATTTCGTCACGCATGTGCGCGAAGGCAATCTGATCTATCTCTCCGGCCAGGGGCCGCGCGAGGCCAATGGCTTCATGCACACGGGCAAGGTGGGTACCGGCGGTGTCACAATTACTGACGCCTACGGCCACGCCCGGTTGACCGGCATCAATCTGCTGGCCGTGTTGCAGGATGCGCTAGGCGACCTCTCCCGGGTGCGCCGGGTGGTCAAGCTGCTCGGCATGGTCAATGCTGAGCCTGATTTCGAGGATCATCCAAGCGTCATCAACGGCTGCTCCGACCTCTTCGTTGAGGTCTTTGCAGATGCTGGCCATCATGCGCGCTCTGCCGTTGGCTTTGGGTCATTGCCGGGGAATATCACCGTCGAAATCGAAGCGATCGTCGCCCTTTACGATTGAGGAACCACCCGGCATGTCAATGGCTGCGCCAGCCCATCAAGGTTTCGATCCGTTCCGCCGACGCGCGGACATGGGACGTGTAATGCGTCTCGTCGGAAAAAGCCTTCTGCTCCGGCAGAACGATGGAGATCGTGGCAACGCACTGCCCTTCGCGGTCGCAGATCGGCGAGGCAATGCAGGCTACGGCATAGTCGGATTCGCCGGCCTGAATGGAAAGCCGGGCATGCATGGCTTCCGCCGCCGCCGTGGCCAAGGTCGCGGGATCGACATCGGCGCGGCCGGTGGGCGACGAGCGGGCACAGCGCTTGAAGAGTTCGAGGCGTTCATCATCCGGCAAGTGACCGACGAGAAGGCGGCCGGACGCGGTCCAGTTCAACGGCACGCGGGTGCCGACCCGCGACGTGACCTGAAAATGGCTGGGACCTGCCGCCATCGCCAGCACCAGCATATGATCGCCGTCACGGCCGCAGACCTGAACGGTTTCCCCGGCCTCACGGCAAAGATCGTGCATTTCATGGGTGGCGACGTTCATGAAGTCGAGCGAGCGGGCATAGGCCAGACCGTAATGGTAAAGCCGGGCGCCGAGCCAGATCATGCTGTCGGCATCGCGCGTCAGCAGGTTCTTTTCGACGAGATCGTCGATGATCACGTAGACGGTGGACAAGGGCGCACCAATCGCCTTGGCAATCGCGTAGGCGCCGGAAGGCGCACCGGTCTCGTACAGGTAATCGAGGATCTGCAGGGTCCGGTCGATGCCGCTGACGCGCGAACGCTTTTCGCCTTTGATAGTATCCAGGGCTGCAGTGGAAACGGGCTGGGTTTTGGTATCCAAGAGAAAAGCTCACATTGCGATTTGGCATCGTTATTACATTATTATGGCATAGCTGTCGACTGCCTGAAGGCGATGTCTTCAAATTGTGACAGCGGAATTTTTGGAGAAGACAATGCCCACTGAAGACATCCGCACATCGCTTGGCCTGCGTCCGGTCATCAACGTTTCAGGCACGATGACCAGCCTTGGTGCATCCATCGTCGTCCCGCAAGCCATTGCCGCGATGACGTCAATCCTGCCGCAATTCGTCGAGATGAACGATCTGCAACGCAAGGCAAGTGCGGTAATCGCAAGGCTGACGGGCGGCGAAGCGGGCTTCGTCACGGCGTCGTGTTCGGCGGGCATCAGTCTGGCCGTTGCCGGAACGATCACCGGCAATGACCTGCTGGCCATCGAAAAACTGCCGGAAGTGAGCACCCAGAAGACCGAGATCCTCGTGCAGATGGGCCATGTCGTCAGCTACGGCGCGCCGGTCGATCAGGCCGTTCGGCTGGCGGGCGGCAAGACTGTGCTGATCGGTCAGGCAACCTCGACGCACCGCTACCACATGGAAAACGCCATAAACGAAAAGACGGCAGCGGCGCTCTACGTCATCTCGCATCACGTCGTCGATTATGGCCTGCTCAGCCTCAAGGAGTTCGCGGAAATTGCCCATGCCAAGGGCGTGCCCGTCATTGTCGATGCTGCATCGGAATATGACCTGCGCCTCTTTCTTGAACAGGGCGCCGATATCGTGCTCTATTCAGGCCACAAGTTCCTCGGCGGCCCAACCTCCGGTATCGTCGCCGGCAAGAAGGAACTGGTCCGCCACGCCTATCTCCAGAACATGGGGATCGGCCGCGGCATGAAGGTTGGCAAAGAGAGCGTCTTCGGCGTTATGGCCGCGCTTGAAGCCTGGGAGACCCGGGATCACGATGGCATCCGCGCCCGCGAAACCGGCTACCTGCATCTGTGGCGCGACACGCTGGAAGGACGTCCCGGCGTCCAGGCGCTGATCGAGCCGGATCCGACCAACAACCCGCTGGACCGCATGCGGGTGCTCATCTCGGCGCCCGAAGCCCATATCACCGCCTGGGATCTTGCCGATGCGTTGGCCCGCGGCACGCCACCGATCATCGTGCGCGATCATGAGGTCGAGCATCGCTATTTCTATCTCGATCCCTGCAACCTGCACCCCGGTCAGGAGACGATCGTTGCCAACCGTCTGGCCGAAGAGCTCGACAAGGCCAGGGCCTCGAACGAGGTCATCGCGACACCGCTGGAAAACCGCAGCAAGCACCGTTTCGACGGCGCTCTGCGCTGGCCGGATTGATCCGACCGCTCTGAAACCCAACAAAGGATCCCGCCATGGCCAGTTCCCTCGCCCACAAGATCGACCCCGCACAGCCTGTCCTGTCGGTGGAGAACCTGACGACATCCTTCATGGTCGACGGGGAGTGGAAACCGGTCGTGCGCAACGTCTCGTTTGCGGTCGCCCCCGGTGAAACGGTGGCGATCGTCGGGGAATCCGGCTCCGGCAAGAGCGTCACCTCGTTGTCGATCATGCGGTTGCTGCAGACTGATACCAGCCGCATCGAAGGCAGTGTGCTGCTTGACGGGCGCGATATCCTGAAGCTGCCGGAAACCGCGATGCGCAAGGTGCGTGGCAACGATGTGGCGATGATCTTCCAGGAGCCGATGACGAGCCTCAATCCGCTCTTCACGATCGGCGACCAGATTTCAGAAGCGCTTCTCTGTCATTCGGCGATGAGCAAACGCGATGCCCGGGCCGAAACCATCCGGCTTCTGGAAAAGGTGCGCATTCCTGCGGCGGCTTCCCGTTTCGACGAATATCCGCACCGGTTTTCCGGCGGCATGCGTCAGCGCGTGATGATTGCCATGGCGCTTGCCTCGCGGCCAAAACTCCTGATCGCTGACGAGCCGACGACGGCGCTCGACGTCACCATCCAGGGGCAGATCCTGGAACTCATCAAGACCCTGCAGGAAGAGGAAGGCACCTCTGTTCTGTTTATCACGCATGACATGGGCGTCGTCGCTGAAATCGCCGACCGCACAGTGGTGATGTATCGGGGCGAACAGGTGGAGACCGGCCCGACCAGCGACATCTTCTTCCGCGCCAAGCATCCCTACACCCGTGCGCTTCTGTCGGCCGTGCCTGTGCTGGGGTCGATGAACGGCAAGGACCGGCCGATGCGCTTTCCGATTGTCGATCCGGCAACCGGACTGCCCGACAGCCCCGCCGAAACGATCGATACTGTTGCCGCAGACAAGCGGCCGGTTCTGGAAGTGCGCAACCTCACCAAACGGTTCGATATCCATTCGGGCCTGTTTGGCCGACTGACCAGCCGTGTTCATGCCGTCGAAAACGTCTCGTTTGATCTGCATGCCGGCGAAACCCTGTCGCTAGTGGGCGAATCCGGCTGCGGCAAGTCCACCACCGGCCGCGCCATCATGCGCCTGATCGAGCCGCAAGCCGGCTCCGTCATGGTCGATGGCACCGAGGTCCTGACGCTCGACAAGGACGGCATGCGCGAGATGCGCAAGAGCGTCCAGATGATCTTCCAGGATCCCTTCGCCAGCCTCAATCCGCGCATGCGCATCGGCGCGGCGATTGCCGAACCTTATCTCGAACACAAGATGGGAACAGAAAAGCAGGCACGTGATCTGGTGGCCGATCTGCTGGTCAAGGTCGGCCTGTCCGCCGACATGGCGTCACGCTATCCGCACGAGTTTTCCGGCGGTCAGCGCCAGCGTATCTGCATTGCCCGCGCCTTGGCGCTCGACCCCAAGGTGATCGTCGCCGACGAGAGCGTCTCGGCGCTTGATGTCTCGATCAAGGCGCAGGTGATCAATCTGCTGCTCGATCTGCAGCAAAGCCTCAACCTCGCATTCCTATTCATCTCCCACGACATGGCTGTTGTTGAGCGGGTCAGCCACCGCGTCGCCGTGATGTATCTTGGCGAAATCGTCGAGATCGGCCCGCGCGCCGCTGTCTTCGGCAATCCGCAGCATGCGTATACGAAAAAGCTGATCTCGGCGGTGCCGATCCCCAATCCGGACCGGCGCCGGGAAAAGAACAAGATCAGCAACGACGAGATCAGAAGCCCGATGCGGCCGGCGGACTACAAGGTCGTGCCGATCCAATATCACGAAGTTTCGCCAGGGCATCTGGTTGCGGCGGATCGTTCGTGAAGCGAACGGCACATTCATCCGCCTCGCCGCTGGTATGAAGTTTGCGATCATCAAAACGCCAGGAGAGGCCTTGCAAACGCGCTGCGGGCTCTTTTCAAAGACGGTCGTCAATTGTTATTGACGTAGACGACGGCAAACTCATCCTCGTACACCCTTTTCCAACCCAGGAGCTCATTGAAAAAGGGAGTGCGTGCGTCGTCCGGTGTCAGGAGCGCCCATTTCACGGCGTGGTCTTCAATCGTTTTTTGGAGACTAGGTTTGCCTGCCGCCGTTCCCATTTCAGCCGTTGCGTTCATGAAGCCATGCAGGAACAGCTGGTCGGTCCGGCCATCGATGTAAGTCTTGATGCCGTGAAAAATCAGCGTGCCGCCGAAGTTGTAGCTGTTCAGCACATTGCCAGACAGGCCCTGTTTCTCTGCGAAAGCGAGTGCACCCGATGCGGACGTTGTGTCGCTCGGAGCGACCGATGAAAAATTCAGAAAGGCTGTGCAGACCGCAAACCAGCCCATCACAATCACACCGGCGATCCGGCGGTAATGTTTGGCGATGGCCCGTTCAAGACCATCACGTGTTTCTCTCATCCACTGACGTGTCGACACGGCTGGAAATTGTTCCGCGACATCGGCGGCCAGGACGATGGGTACCAGCAGCAGCCAGAGATATTGGAAGCGCGAATAGGCGAGGAACAGGTGCAGCGTGAAGATGAAGAAGGCGGCATAGGTCCAGCGGACGCGGAACCGCGTGATCAGCAGGGCGGCGATGACGACCAGGAGCAGGATTTCGGGCAGAACGTCCGTGCGCGCATTGAAGGGGTTCCATTCGCCGATATAGTTAACTGCCTCATTGCCGGACGTGACGGAAAAAGTCGCCAGGATGGCCTTTATGCCGTAGGGGTTGATCAGAGTGACCACGGGGCAAAGCAGGCCGAAGGCGATCCACTGGGCGAGAATTCGGGGTTGCGACAGGCGTGTGCGCGCCAAAAAATCCAGGCCGGCAAAGGCCGCGATCACGAAGCCGAAGGTAAACGTGCCGTGTAGATTGGCCCAGAGGGCAATCAACGCCAGAAGCCAGAACGGCGGTGGCTGCCGCTCGCGGGCAGCTTGAAACAGCACTGCCGTCCACAAGACGATGATCGGAAGGCTGAAAATGAGCGGCCGCGCGTTATAGACAGCACCCACGACAATCGTGACGGCGGTGACAGCGGCGATAGCGACGATCGGTTTTAGTGCAGCGCTCAGATACCACGTCAAAATAAACGTCATCAGACCAACCGACGCGACCGTGATGACGATCACGCCGCTCCAGCCGAAAGCCTTGTAGGCGGATCCCAGAAGCACCTGGCTTAACCACTCCTTGGCAATCCATGGCTGGCCTGCAAATGTATGCGAGTAGGTATCGGCAATCGGGATAACCCTGTTTGCCAACATGTCGAGACCCACTTTCACCTGCCACCAATTGTCGGGATCCTTTAAAAGTTCCGACGAATAGAAAAGCAGTTGTGCGGTGACAGCGAGAACCATCAACAGGCAGAAGACCAAACGGATCCGCCGGCTCTGTTCCATAAATGCTTGGTCATGCTCCAAGCGGGACACGTCCTGTGGGTTCGTTTTCCCAAAAGTCATCTCAGTCGCAGTCATGATCCACTCTCAAAATGCCGTGTCGTCTGACGGGTTGCGCAAAGGGGCGGGAACGAAAACGAACCGCGACGATGCTAGATAGAAGAGAACCGAATAAATGCAGATACCGGCTAGATGCACCCATGGATTGTTGGTGAAGCCGAAGGAAAGCGCAGTGAAAACAACCGCCAGGTTAGCCCCGTAGGCGATCGCAAAACTCAGTGCGTATCGAAGCACCGTGCCGTTGCGCGAGCGTGTGACGCTTGAAAATGTCCAACGGCTGTTGAGGACAAAACCAAGGATCAGGCCGCCGGCATAACCGAGAATATTAGACGCGATGTCGCCGCAACCGAACGCGAGTGCGACCAGGATGATCGTGTATCCAAGCGCGGTATTGAGCAATCCGACGGCTGCAAACCGCAGGAGACGCGTGGCCTCAAAGACCTGGCTTGACCGCGTGAACAAAATATTGAGCTCCCATCGGGACACCGGCGAGATAGCGCTCCAGTGGCCGTAATTTGGCGAGAAAATGCGGAAAGAAGATCCGGTAAACGGTTTCGGTCTTGAAAAAGCCGGCCTTGGCCATCCGGGCCTTCATCTGTCCCGCGTTGATCAAAACGGCGTTCTCATCGAAGCTGCAGTTCCTCACCGCGTGCAGGGTCAGCGGATTCCAGGGATTGTGCTCGAACAGGAAAAAACTTCCGCCCGGCTTCATCACCCGGCCGATCTCGGCGAGAAGGCCGACATGAAACTCTTCGGGGATATGGTGGAAAACGCAGGCAGTGAAAATCAGGTCGAAATAATCGTTACCGTAAGGAATGCTCTGGCCGTCGAAAGGCTGGCAATGCGCCTGGCCTGGAAAACGCGTCCGGGCGATGTCCAGCGATTGCGCCGATGGATCGAGAAGAACGATCTCGCTGTCGGGAAAGGCTTCGCGCATTGGTCCCAGCGAGTTACCGACACCGCCGCCGAAATCGAGTATCCGCAGCGGTTTTTCGCCACGCCGCCGCAAAACGTCGGCCACGTCGTTGATCTTGTAACGGGCAAAAAATGCCGACGCCTCACCGCTCAGGCGAATACTGGCAGCGTGCTCCTGTTCATACTCATCGGCAAATTTGTCGAACTCGGCCTCAAGCACCGGCTGTCCCCCGGACAAGGGTTCGCAAGCGATGCACATGCGAATCCGCACCCTCTGCAACCGCATTGGAACATACAATTTCATTGACGATGTAGAGTGGCCGCCTCTTCGTCTCCATGTACATTCGTCCGAGATATTCGCCGAAAATGCCCAGAACCAGCAGTTGGACGCTGCCCAGGATGAGCACGATTGCGGCCAGGCTCGTCCAGCCGGGAAGAACGTTACCCTCCAACCAGGAGAAGATGGTGTAACCCAGCGCCACAAGGCCGATCAGACCGAAGAGCATACCCAGGTGCGAGGCGAAGCGGAGCGGCGCGATCGAAAAACTGGTCATTGCATCCACTGCGAGCAGGACCATCTTGCGCAGCGGGTAATGCGTTGTGCCGGCAAAACGGGCCTGGCGGTGATAGTGAAAGGCGGTCTGCTTCAAACCGATCCAAGTGACCATTCCGCGGATGAAGCGATAACGCTCCGGCATCGCGTTGAGATGATCGACGGCACGGCGGCTCATCAATCTGAAATCCCCGGTATCGGCGGCGATGTCGATATCGACCATCCGTCGCAGCAGCCGGTAAAACAGCGATGCAGACGTTCTCTTGAACAGGCTCTCGCCGTTGCGCTTCAGCCTCTGGCCGTAGACGACGTCAAAACCCTCTTCCATCTTGGCCATCATCGGGCCAAGCAGTTCTGGCGGATCCTGGAGATCGGCATCGAGGACAAGAATTCTCTCACCACGGCACAGCTCAAGCCCGGCGCTCAGCGCGATCTGGTGGCCGTAGTTTCGCGCCAGGTCGATTGCAACGATATGCGTATCTTTGTGGGCGAGGTCGACGATTGCCTCGCGTGTGCCGTCTGTGGCGCCATCTATGACAAGGACGATCTCGTAGGATGAACCGGCTTGCGCATCGCACGCAGCGGTCACGCGTCTGTGCAGTTCCGCGATACCGTCGCGTTCATTGTAGCAAGGGATGACCACAGAAAGTGCTATTGCCTGTTTCGCCGCAATGTCCATCCGTTCGGGTACCCGTTACTCGCTGTTGCTCGCTTGGGTTTACGGCATAGCGATTAACAATCTGTTTTGGGAGCCGAGGCGGCCTTAGATGGTTGATTTGAAACGCGTTGGGGACTGCCCTTCGTACACAGGACATACTCGCAGCCCTCAAGGTCAACGCTTCCATTGACAAGCAGCCTGACCGCTCTTTCATGGCGGGCGATCAGGCAGCAAAGAACCCGCCACCGGGCGGGTGGCGGGCTCCAAATTGTCTTGCAACATGAATTTCCGAAAATGGCCCTAATATGAAAGTCAAAAACGCTTTTACTTTAAACGCCGGTCCGGTTTCAGCCAAGGCAGCGGCATAAGAAAATTAGTCAAGGCTAATTCAAAAGTCCAGTCACTCTTTTCCTGGACAGGGCGGGAATGGCGGCGGGGCATGTGAAAAATGCCGCAGGAGGAAAACCCGTTCGGGGTGTCGAACCGGGGCTTTGCGTGTTCCAAACACTGATCTGCGTTCCGGGCGCTATTTTGACCGGTTTTGGGCAATGACGGGCATGCCTTCAGGCCGGATCTGCTTCTTCAGCGCAGCGATGCGGAAGATGGCGTTGGCAGCACCATAGCCGCGATAGCCGCGCCGTTCGACGATCTCGAAAAAGAAGCCTTCGCCATAGGTGCCGCTGTAGAGCTGGAAGAATTCGCCATGTTCGTCACGGTCGTAGAGAATGTTCTCCGCCTTCAGCCGCTCGGCCATTTCGGGATCGAGACCGAACCGGGCTTCGACATCGTCGTAATAGTTGGGTGAAATGTGCAGCGGCTGGAAACCGTTCTGTTTCAGCGCCCTGGCCGTTGCAAAGATGTCGTCGGTGCTGAACGCCAGATGCTGGATGCCGGAGCCGAAGGTTTCGGCAATGAAGTGACCAGCGAGCGTGCGCCGGTTTTCCGCGCCGTTTAGTGTGATGCGCAAGGTGCCTGCGGTATTTTCGATCACCTGGCTGCGCACGACGCCAGCCGGATCGATGATATCCACCATGGGTGTCTTCTGCGTTTCGAAGATCGCGGTGTAGAACAACAGCCAGGTCAGCATTTCCTCGTAGGCGACGGTCTGGGCCATATGGTCGATACTGCACAAATGCGCTGGCTGGCTTTCGTCTTCGTCTGCAACGGGGACAAAATCGATATCCCAGATGTGGCCGAGATCGGTCTTGTCGTCGAGCAGGTAGATCAACCCGCCGCCGACACCGCGGATGGCCGGTATATCCAGTTCACCGGTACCCACCGGCTGGCTGAAGGGTTCCGCCCCCAGAGCCACCGCGCGGGCCATGGCCTCCCCGGCGTTCTCCACCGTCAACGCCACAGCATAGGCCGACGGTCCATGTACCGCATAAGACGCATTGGCAAAACCGGCGCGTTCGGTGTTGACCAGCAGCCGGATGTCGCCCTGACTGTAAACACTTACCCGCTTGGTCCTGTGGCGGGCGGTTCTGCGGAAGCCGAGCGTGCGCAAGAGGGCGATCAGATCTGCCGCGTCCGTATCATCGACGGAGAACTCTACGAAGCTGACGGCCTTCACCGGCGCCCGCTCCGGCATTTCGGCGACCGTCAAACCTGCGGCATTCGGACTGCGCCGGACGCGGTCGCCGAGCGTGATCAGCGAGCGATGGCCGTCGGCGGCAATCGCCTTGGCAGAGCCGCCACGGAACTGGTCATTGAAGATTTCCAGCGAGAAATAACCGTCATAGCCGGTCTCGGCAATCGCACTGGTGAAGGCCGTGACCGGCAGGTCGCCCTCGCCTGGCATGTTGCGGAAGTGGCGGCTCCAGTAGAGCAGGTCCATATCGATCAGTGGCGCGTCGGCCAGTTGGACGATAAAAATCTTTTCCTTGGGGATCGAGCGGATCGAATTGATATCGATCTTGCGTGACAGCGTGTGGAAGCTGTCGAGGATCAGGCCGATATTGGGATGATCGGCGCGCCGGACGATCTCCCAGGCATCCCGATGATCGAAAATGTGTCTTCCCCAGGCCAGCGCCTCGTAGCCGACCCGCAGGCCACGCTTGGCAGCCCGTTCGCCAAGTTCATGGAAATCCGCCGCGGCCCGGTCGATGCCGCCCAGTGACACCGGCGACACATTGGAGCAGACGAGTACAAGATCCGTACCCAGCTGCTGCATGATATCGAACTTGCGTTCGGCGCGATCGAAGGTGCGGGTGCGATGGGGGTCCGGCATGCCTTCGAAATCGCGGAATGGCTGGAACAGCGTGATCTCCAGTCCGTGATCGCGAACCATCCGGCCGACATCGGCCGGGCTGCCGTCGAAGGCCAGAAAATCGTTCTCGAAAATCTCGACGCCGTCAAATCCTGCCTTGGCAATCGCCGCGAGTTTTTCCGGGAGCTCGCCGCTGATCGAGACGGTGGCGATGGAGGTTTTCATTGCGAGACCTCACTTGAGTGTTTGCTGCCGGATGTCAGGTTGTCGAAATGCCGCATCATCCGGTAGGCATCCGGCTCGCGGCCGGTAAACAGGCGAAAGGCGCCGACGGCCTGGAAGACTGCCATGCCACCACCATTGAGCACCCGGCAGCCTCGTGTCTTCGCAGCCTTCAGAAGCGCGGTTTCCAGCGGGAAATAGACGATCTCGGCGACCCAATGGCGAGGTGAAAGCAAGTCCGCCGCAAGCGGCATGCCCGGGTATTTCGCCATACCGGTCGGGGTTGCGTGGATCAGGCCGGATGCCGATCCCATCGCGACCACCAGATCGCTGGGGGCGGTAATCGCCGCCTCCGGAAACAGTGCAGACAGCGCCTGCACCAGATGTGCCGCCCGCTCGGGGTCGAGATCGAAGACCATCAGGTTCTTCAAGCCGAGTGACAGGATGGCATAGGCGGTGGCGACACCGCCGCCGCCGGCGCCGATCTGGACCGCTGCATCAAGGTCAGCATCCGGCAAACCCCGGCGAAAGCTTTCGGCAAATCCCCACCAGTCGGTGTTGTGGCCATGCCGCTGGCCGTTTTTCAGGACGACAGTATTCACTGCGCCCAATGCGCGTGCCTCGTCGGAAAGCGTGTCAAGATAGGGAATGACCAGCTGCTTGCAGGGGTGAGTAATGTTGAGGCCGCTCAAACCGTGCTGTTCGGCCTGGTCCAAAAGTTCGGCCAAGCTGTCGGCTGTCAAGCCGCGCTGGTTGAGATCGATCAGTTCGTAGTCATAGGCAAGCCCTTGGGCTGCCCCTTCCTGCATGTGCATCGCCGGTGTCAGCGAAGCCTGGATACCCGCGCCGATCAAACCGGCTTTCAGAGTTTGCAGACGTGTTTCGGCCATTGCACAGGTTCCGTGATTGTCAGAAAGGATGTGCTGGCCCGCCAGAAAGCGGGCCAGCGAAGGCATTACTGGCCGCGGGCCGCTGCCAGTTCCTTGAACAGCAGCGAGACCGTATCAGTGCCGATTTCGCCGCCGAACTTTTCAACCAGCGGCTTGACGGCATCGCGCAGCTTCTGCGTTTCTTCCGGGCTGAGTTCGGAGACTTCCATGCCGGTCGCCTTGATCTCGGCCATGGCCTTGGCATCCACTTCGCGCGAGACCGTGCGCTGGTAGTCGCGGGCTTCGGTTGCAGCCGACTGCAGGACAGCCTTTTCCTCGTCGTTCAGCTTGTCCCAGAAGACCTTGCTGATCAGCACGATCTGCGGGTTATACTGGTGACGGGTCACCGTCATGTACTTCTGCACTTCGAAGAACTTGGCGTTGAGAATGTTGGCTGCCGGATTTTCCTGGCCGTCCACGGTGCCGGTTTCCAGCGCCGTGTAGAGTTCGGTGTAAGGCAGCGGCACGGCATTGGCGCCGAGGCCATTGAACAGCTCGATCGGGATTGGAGATTGCAGCGTGCGGATCTTCAGGCCCTTGATATCCTCAAGCTTGGTGACTGGATGACGGTTGTTGGTGAGATTGCGGAAGCCCAATTCCCAATAGGCAAGACCAACGAGGCCGGTGTCCGGCAACTTGTCGGACAGGCTCTTGCCGAACGGGCCATCCATGATCTTGTCGGCTTCTTCGCCGCTGTTGAACAGGAACGGCAGATCGACAGCGCCGAAGGCCTTGACGTTGCTGGCCAGAATACCGGCATTGAGCACCAGCATCTCGACGACGCCTCCCTGCAGCGCCGAGACGGTCTGCACGTCGCCGCCGAGCACGCCGCCCGGGAACAGTTTGACGTCAATCTTGCCGCCGCTCTTTTCCTTGACGATCTCGGCGAATTTTTCCATGCCGGTGACCTGCGGGTGGCCCTTGTTGTTGGCGCTCGCAAATTTCAGCGTGGTCTCGCGGATTTCAGCCGAGGCGGTTCCAGCCAGAAGCATTGCGGGCAGAGCGAGCCCCAATGCCAGTTTGATCATCTTGTTCAACATGCTTTCCTCCCAGATTTTGGCCGGTCTTTCCCGGCCGGTTGAATGGTTTTCAAAACGCTTTTCCGCCTCAATGCCCGAACCAGGCGACCGGCGCGGTCACCAGCTGCGGGAACAGAACGAGCAGGAAGAGCACGATCAGTTCGGCGATCAGGAAGGGCATGACGCCCTTCATCAGATCTTCCATCGACAGCTTGGACACGCCGCAGATGACGTTGAGCACCGTGCCTACGGGCGGGGTGATCAGGCCGATGGAATTGTTGATGATGAACAGGACGCCGAAATAGACCGGGTCGATACCCGCCTGCTTGATCACCGGCATCAGTACGGGCGTCATGATCAGGATCGTCGGCGTCATGTCCATGGCAGTACCGACCAGCACGATCAGCACCATGATGGCGATTAGGAGCAGCGTCTGGTTGTCCATCAGCGGCTCCAGCAGCGCGACGAGATCGCCCGGCACATCCGCAACAGTGATCAACCAGGCGGAAACCGCCGCGCAAGCCACCAGGAACATCACGATCGAGGTAATCTTTGCTGCCGCGACGAAGACATGAAACACACGCGACGGTGGCAGTTCGCGGTAGATGACCATGGCGACAAACAGCGAATAGACGGCTGCAACAACGCCAGCTTCCGTCGGTGTAAAGACGCCGAACTTCAAGCCGAACACGATGATAACCGGCAGCATCAGCGCCCAGATGGCATCGACGAAGGCTTTCATGCGGACTGCGCCACTCTGCCGGGGCGGCAGCGCGAATTGCTCCTTGCGCGCCACCAGCAGCCAGGTGACGCAGAGCGCCAATGCGATCAGCAACCCCGGCACGATACCGGCCAGAAACAGCTTGGTGATCGAGACGCCGCCGACAACACCGTAGAGGATGAAGCCGATCGAAGGTGGGATGATCGGGCCGATGACAGAGGCGGATGCCAGAAGGCCGCCGGTGCGGGCCGGGTCATGGCCGGATTTAAGCATCATCGGGTAGAGCAGCGCGCCGAGTGCCGCCGCATCCGCCACCGCCGAGCCTGACAGGCTGGACAGGATGCAGGCGGCAAAGATCGCCACGAAACCCAGCCCGCCGCGCACATGGCCGACCAATGCCATGGCAAGGTTGACGATCCGGCGCGACAGGCCGCCGGTGTTCATCACCTCGCCGGCCAGCAGAAAGAAAGGCACGGCCATCAGCGGAAAGCTGTCGGCACCATTCATGACGTTCTGTGCCACGATCTGGGCATCGAAAATGCCCATGTACATCATCAGCGCCACGCCGCTGATGATCAGGGCGAATGCGATCGGGACGCCGAGCGCCATGGGGCCAAGAAGTGCGCCGAGGAAAATTGTCAGGGTCATGGCGCTCTCCTCAGATCTTCACGCCGGTGACAGCTTGTGGCGCGGGGTGGTCGTCGAGAGCCGCCTGTTCTTCACTGTCACGGACGAATTCGGCGGTGGTGACGTCGATGCGGCCGGATGCGACACAAAACATGTCCCAGAGAATGATCAGGAAGGCCGGGATGCCGAAGGCGAGGCCAGCACCGTAGAAAAAGCCCATGGAGAGACCGGTCGCCGGCATCGCCGCTGGCAGGTTGATCAGTGTCTGCGTCCAGCTGCCGCTGATCATCAGCGCGGTCGCCAAAAGCATCAGCCCCTGCCCTGCCAGAACGGCCAGCTTTGCGCCGGTTGGCGGCAGCCGCTTGATCAGCGAATCGACACCGAGATGGCCGTGCTCCCGCATGGCGACGACGGCGCCGAGGAATGTCAGCCAGATGAAGAAGACCCGGGAAAGCTCTTCGGACGAGGTGATGCCCTGGTTGAAGGCATAACGCAGCACGACATTGCCGAACACCAGAATGACCATGGCGGCAAGCAGAAGGGCGATGATCACCTTCAGCACAAAAAAATAGAAATCGATGATGCGTGTCATGCCTGTCCTCCCGAGATGGATTCCGCCGGTGGCGATTGCTTGCCGTGTGCTGCATCAGTAACGGCTGCACAATACCGTAACGGGATATCCGCGCTGGTGCCTCCTCCTCAGGGACATTCGGCGCGATTACAAAATGTACGAACTGGTACGTATGTCAATAGGCATCTATTGAAAGCGGGCTGCAAGCTGACTATGACTTGAAGGGCATATCGGGTAACCGGATGCAGATTCCCGCGTTGGAGACACGTGGAGTGGACAAGCGAGGCGCCGGGAGGGAGCGGCGGAGCATGGCAAGCAAGGCTGAAAACGGCAGGAAAAACGATCCGCAGCGCACCCAGGAAAATATCCTCGAGGTGGCGACGGAAGAATTTTCCACGCATGGCCTGGCCGGCGGGCGTGTCGATGCCATCGCCGAGCGAACCCGCACGTCCAAGCGCATGATTTATTACTATTTTGGCAGCAAGGAAGGCCTCTATCTTGCCGTGCTGGAGCGCTCCTATCGCAAGATCCGTACGCTGGAAGCAGACCTCCAGCTCTCCAATCTGGAGCCGGAAGAGGCCCTGCGGGTGCTGATCTCGACCACCTTCGACCATGACGAAGCGCACCCGGATTTCGTCCGGCTGGTCAGCATCGAAAACATCCACCACGCCGCCCATATGCTGCGCTCGGAGGCAATCCGCGACCTCAACGTCTCCGTCATCGAGACCATCGCCGGCATTCTGGAGCGAGGGGTCAGCCAGCGCGTTTTCACGCGCCAGGCCGATCCGATCGACATTCACATGATGATCAGCGCGTTCTGCTTTTTCCGCGTTTCCAACCGCTATACGTTCGGCTCGATTTTTCGCCGTGACCTTTCAGAAGCCGCCACGATCGAACGGCACCGCACAATGATTGCCGATGCCGTTATTGGTTACTTGAAAGCGTAGACGGCAGATAGGATGTGTCCAACGCTGCTGTTGTGGGGTTATCATCGCCTCAGGATTGCTATGAAGGCAAGGCCTCCGACCAGCCCTGTTATGACGCCAATCGGAATATCCTCCGGTGCCATGACAACGCGGGCGGCGATATCGGCAAGAATCAGCACCACTGCACCTGTCAGTGCGGATAAAGGGATGACACGGACATTGTCGCTGCCGGCGACAAGCCGGACGAAATGCGGCACCATCAGACCGATAAACCCGATGGCGCCGGAAAAGGCGACCATGACCCCTGTTAGAAGGGCTGTTACGACGAAGAGCTGTGCCCGGAAACGTGCGACCGGAATGCCCAGTGTAGTCGCCGTTTCATCGCCCATGGCCAGCGCGTTGATTTCCCGTGCACGCAGGACGAGCCATGTCAGGCAGAAGCCGAGAACTGCGGCGGGATAGACAAGGTGTGGCCATTGCGCCAGTCCCAGGCCGCCCAGCATCCAGAACACCACCGTATGTACGGCGCGCGGGTCGCCGAGAAATATCAACAGGTTGCCAAGCGCTGTTGCAACGAAGGCGACGGCTACGCCCGACAGCACAAGCCGATCAGCCGCCTGTCCTGAAAAGCGCGTGACCGCAACCACGGCGATGGTGGCAAGCAGAGAGCCGGCGAAGGCAAACAGCGGCACGGTGACGAGGCCGAAGATGAGACCGGTGTGAAGCAATGCCAGGATCGCGCCAAGCGCGCCGCCGGAGGAAACTCCGAGCAGATGCGGGTCAGCGAGTGGATTGCGCGTGACCGCCTGCAATACGGTGCCGACCACCGCGAGACCCGCCCCCACCAGCGCTGCCAGGATGACGCGCGGAAAACGGACATCCCAGACGATGCTGTCGCGGCCGGCCGACCACGTAACCTCGATCAGGCCCGGCGCCAGCTTGTTGGCGACGATGGACCAGACGGTGCCGAAGGAAATGGGGGCGGCGCCGAGAGACACGCCTGCAGTGATGCAAAGGCAAATCAGGGTCGCCGATACGGCTATCGTCAGAAGAAGTCGGCCACCGGTCATATCAGGGTCCATGTTGTGCGCAGGAAGCAAAAAAACCGGGCAGATTGACCCGCCCGGCCGGATGTTTCGGAGCAGCAGCGGGTTACATGTTGCGCGGATGAAAGGCGTCGGCCAGGCGGCCGATCGCGTCGATGTTGCGCGGCCCGGGTGTCGCTTCGACATAATCAAGCACCACGAAACGGTCATTCTTGACGGCATCAAGGCTCTTGAAGGCAGGATTTTCCTTCATGAAGGCAATCTTCTGCTCGGCGGTCACATCGCCATAATTGACAATGACGATCACCTGCGGATTGCGCTCGATCACCGGCTCCCAGGATATTTCGGTCCAGCTTTTTTCCACATCTTCCATAATGTTGGCGCCACCGGCGGCCTCGATCATCGCGGTTGGTATGCCGAACCGTCCGGACGTAAATGGTTTTTCTGTGCCGGAATCGTAGACAAAGACACGTACGGGCCGTTTGACCTCACCAATCCGGCTCTTGATATCGGCAAGCCCTTTTTCATAACCCGCGACGAGGGCCTTTGCCCTGTCGTCGACGCCGAAGATCGCGCCGAGATTGAGGATGTCGGCAAACATGTCGTTCATCGTCGGCTTGGATCTTGCCATGACGTGGATGCAGGATTCGGTCAGCTCGTAGACCTTGATCTTGAACGGGTCGAGCGTTTCCGGCGTCACTTCGCCACCGACTTTCATGCCGTAATTCCAGCCGGCGAAAAAGAAATCGGCATCGGCGTTGAGCAGTACTTCCTTGGTCGGATATTTTTCCGCCAGCTCGGGGAGCGCCTTGACGCCTTCGCGCAGCTTTTCATCCAGCGTCTTCCAGCCGGAAATACCGGTATACCCGACCATGTGGGCCTGCAGTTGCAGAGCCAGCATCATCTCGGTGAGATTGACGTCGTGGGAAATCGCCCGCTTCGGTGCGGCATCGAAGGTGACTTCGCGGTTGCAACTCTTGACGGTGACCGGATAGGCGAAGGCAGGTAGCGCGATCAGTGCCGTGGCGAGGAAACCCGCGGCGGAGGCGAGCAGGCGGAAAGAGGGCATGGTTGGTCCTTTCGGTTCAGGCGGTTTTTAGGGAAAATGAAAAACGCGCGGCGGCGGTGCCATGTGGCGGATGAGCAAGGGTGGTCACGCCAAAAGTGGCCGAAATCGCGTGTGGCGTTAGCACCTCGTCCGGCAGGCCGAAGCCAACCATCCGGCCGTCCCGCATCAGCGCCACATGGGTGGCGAATGTGCTGGCGAGGTTGATATCGTGCAGCGTTGTGACGATGGTCAGCTTCAGTCCGGCGAGCAGATGAAGAATTTCCAGCTGGTGGCGGATATCGAGATGGTTGGTCGGCTCATCAAGAATGATGATATCCGGCTCCTGCGCCAGCGCCCGGGCCACCAGTACCCGCTGCTTCTCGCCGCCCGAGAGCGTCGAGAACTGGCGCTTGGCCATAGAGGCGAGATCGAGATGGTCCAGGCAGTGAGCCACCTGGGCACGATCCTCGTCTGTCCAGCCTGTCAGGCCCTGGCGCCTCGGAATACGGCCCATCGTCACCACATCGAGGACGGTGAACGGGAAATCAGCCGGCATTTCCTGCAGCACGACGGCGACGCGGCGGGCCACAGCCTGGGCGGAAAGCGCGCGGGTGTCGTCGCCGTCGATTTCGACCCGGCCCTCCAAGGGGGCGACGCCGCGATAGAGGCAGCGCAACAGCGATGTCTTGCCGGCGCCGTTTGGCCCGACGATGGCAAGCCGCTCGCCGGCTTCCAGTGAAAAGCTGACGTCGCGAACGAGGAGCAGGTTGGCTTTTGGTCCCCAGCTAACGCCCGAAACCTTCAGACTGGCGCCGCGCCGATCACAGCTCATGGATCGTCTCCCGGAACCACGGTTTCATTGAATGCGCTCTGCGTGATGTTCCGACACAAGGAATGCCGCCGGGATTCGGGCGATGGTCTTGCCACCGAGGCCGCGGGGGCGTTCGGCCTCACGTGTCAGGCCATTCGGCCGTTCGGCATAGATCGCGGCGAAATCCACCAGCGCTGCGATATCCGTGTCTGGCGCGATATCGCCAAACAGATAGGTCGCCTTGCCGCTCGCCTGGAACGCGATCGTGCAGGGACGCTTGCAGCCGGCCATGCAGACGGTGCCCTCGATGGAGAAATCAGGCCCGTTGGCAGCGCCCATGCGTGACAGGCTGTCATTGAGGCGGGCGAGCAGTTCCAGTCCCGGGCGGCACGCGGTGCCGGTGATCCGGCAATCGGTGCAGACGGTTATGATGTGCTGTGGATGGTGTGCCATGTCTTGTCCCCGGTGGCGACGTCCGGAGTCCACATGGCGATAAAACGCAAACGCGCAAAAACGTTGCTTTCAAGCCAGACTTTTTCCATCGGAACACCCCGTCCGTTGCAGTTGATCATCGATGATGGCAGGTCTCCTGGCTCGCGGGTCAGTGCGCATTCACCCCTTCCCGGCTTTCGGCCAGTGGGATGTTGTGAATGCACTCTCCGCTTACAGTTGCGGGGGCAGCCACGGTTTTGGCCCCTAATGGGTCATCCTCACCGTGTTCCCTTTTCAGCCGCTCCAGGGTCACCTGGAAGCAGCACCATCAGCGCGACATCTCGCACGATTCCGCCGACCAGACAACGCCGGATCCCGATGGTTTCGTATCCTTATTGCGATGGTTATGTTATTTAATAACATTTCAAGCGTCAAGTGCTGGTACGACCTTTGCCTTTGGCGCATGGAGTGCGATCACTGGACGGGCGATTCCTATGTCCAATGTGGTTGCCGCGAAAACGAAACGGGCTGCAAGGCCATGAGAATCTCGGCTTTGGCTGACAGCGCTGGCCCCGGTTTTCAACGTTCCCAGCGAAAAACCACCGGATTGATGAGTGGGGTTCCTGCTAAAATTTGAGGGTCTGAGCGAAAGACTAGGCAGATTATGTGAGAAATTTTGCCTTACGCTCTGGATTTGGTTCGTAAATTGCTCTACTGCCCCTGCCATCTCTAGTGAACATCAGACTTTGAAAGATTCACATGCAAGTATTGGTTCGCGACAACAACGTCGATCAGGCTCTCCGAGTGTTGAAGAAGAAGCTTCAGCGCGAAGGTGTCTTCCGTGAAATGCGTATGCGGGAAGCATACGAAAAGCCGTCCGTCAAAAAGGCGCGCCAGAAGGCTGAAGCCATCAGCCGCCAGCGCAAGAATGCGCGCAAGCAGCTTCAGCGCGAAGGCCTGCTGCCGGCACCGAAGAAGAAGCCAACCCGCTAATAGCGGCAGCTTCCGACGAGATTTGGGCTTTTGGTCCAAGGCGCGTCCGGTCTCCGGATGCGCCTCGTTTCGTTGTGTCGAATATCTGAAATTTGAGATGCTTTGACATCTGCAGCGCCGTGGCCTCACTGTGCTGCAGATGTCAAAGCGCGCCGGTAGATTCGGCATGCCCTGCAGGTGCGCTGGCGGTTCTGTCCGCCAATCCGGTGATGCCGATGGTGCGCACTATCCCCGCGGCCCTCTGGCAGACCGGCCGAGATCGGCTGCCGCAAAGTCATCTCGCCCATACCGTCACTTGATTCTCTCTGGTTTCCATGGCTTTGGGTGCGCCCATCGTCCTCGCGCGCCTGAAGCGGGCTTATTGCCCGGCGGTCTGCTTTCGATACCGGGTCTTGGCGAATTTTCACTGTATAGAGGAAATATTTCCTACTCGTATAAGTTTTATTATATCTACTTCTGATTGATTCCAGGGGTAGATCAATGGACCAGCCCAGAATTGACAGAGCGCGTGGCAGCCGCCTCAAGCAGGCGATGATCGCAAGTGGCCATCGCAAGGCGATGGCGCTGGCGGCCGAGCTTTCCATTTCGCCGGCGGCGATCACGAAATGGATACAAGGACACGCCATGTCCGTGGATCACGCCCGCACGCTCGCCGCACTGCTCAATGTCTCCCTCGACTGGCTTTTGATGGGGCGAAACGGTCCGGACTGGCTGCGGCCGGATCAATTGAGCGAACTTGAGCGTGACCTCATCGGCAAGCTGCGCGAGCGCCCCGTGCGGGTCACCAAGCTCTTTATCGGCCTGACCGCAGAGATACCGATAGTGCCGGCATCCGATCAATCAGGACACGCTCAACCGTGAGTTAAAATCCTTTGATTGTTTCACCGGAAGTAAACAGCCTTAAGTAGTAAATTCGACAGGGATACCGCAATAGTTTCTTCGGGGGTGCAGCTGATGGATGTGAGGCAGGAACG
Organism: Hyphomicrobiales bacterium; assembly: GCA_900472175.1. Taxonomy (GTDB): domain Bacteria; phylum Pseudomonadota; class Alphaproteobacteria; order Rhizobiales; family Rhizobiaceae; genus Pararhizobium. Next base: position 155,714 of record UCHD01000019.1, read on the forward strand.
CCGCAAGCAGCCGGCAGAGGTAAAGTCAACCCCTTACCGAACTCAAACCGGAGAACTATCGATGTCCACGCTCCTTACGATCAATGTCACCAATCTTGAGCCCGCAACACAGCAATTCTATTTCTTTCAGCAGCCGGCAGTCTACACAGGCGGCGCGACGGTTTACAGCAACAGCCTCTATTCCGGCAGCTTGGGAAACTACGCTGCCACAGGATCGACCCTGACCTTTCAGGTGAACATGCAGTTCTATGCCGGTATCCAGCAGGCGCATAGTACACCTCAGGTCGGGCAGTCTTCAGGCTACTCCTCAGCCAGCCGGGCGATTGACCTGGCGCCCACCTCCGGCACGGCCAATGATTGGACCACCGCATCCGTCAATCCGCTGGGATTGACACAGCCGGCGAATGGTACCGGCGTCCAGCCGGGCGCGTTCCGGATTACCACTCCGACCTATTCGCCGCCGGCGATCTACAACGTCGGCTCGGCTGTCGAAGTCAACGGTGGCATCGCCTTGTCGAACTTCGTGGTGGCAAACCCCAGCAACAATACGGATTGCCAGCCGATTCTGACTTACTACGTCCAGACGGGCGGCTACACGCCGGGAACCGTCATGAACTTCTCGGCTTCCAGCGTCAACGCAGCTGTTTGCGATTTCACCGGCGGTCATTCGATCATCAACGTCACCCTGAATGCGGATGGTTCGTGGGGAACGACGATCATTCAGTAATTTTGGTCATCTGGTTCGAGCGTGCACGGGTGGGCGGGTGAATAAACCCGTCCACACGGCTAGACCGAACGGCCGCTGTCCGGCGCCCACCCAGCTCTTTCGTACATCAATGATCATTTCAGGGAGTCGGGTGGCACCTGGGAGGTAGACCCTCATGGCTTCGCAATACAGCATCATCATCAAAAACATGGCGGCGCAGACCATGTCTTTCTACGCCTTCCAGAAGCAGGCGTCTTTTACCAATTCCGGTGCAACGCCCACGATCCTATCCAGCAGCCTGGCGGCCGGAACTCTCGCACCCAATGCCAGCTCCGGCGCACAGCTGGATTTTAGCTTCGATGCCCAAAATCATGCCGGTGCAAAAAGTACCGCCACATCCGCGTCTCAGGTAAAATTCAATGCGAGCATCGCAGTGGCCAGCGCCAAAAGCGCAATCAACAGCGCGGCTGCGGTGCAGCCGATCGACTTGACGACGTCGACACCAGGCCAGCCGGTCAACAATTTTTCCACCCTGACAATAAGCCCCTTGGGTTTGTCGGCAGCAACCTACCAGGCGGGCCTGGTTTCAGGTTTCTTCGGCATTCAGGTCCCATCCTACACGCCTGCGCCTGTGCCGCAGCTCTATTGCGGGTGCGCGGCCATCAACCAGGACGGAAGCATTACATTGTCGAGCTTCATCGATCCGCTTCCCAACGGCCAAGTATATTGCGCGCCATATGCAACATATTACGTGAAGGTTGGAGCTGTGTCTGTCGGGGAAGCCGTGACGTACGGAACAAGCCAAGCTGCAGAGTGCGATTTCACCGCTGGATACACGGTAGTCAACGTTCAATACGAAAGTAATGGGTCATTCACGACAAAGGGGAGCTGACGGATGCTTTAGAAAATACACGATACGTCTTCACGATCCAGATTTTACCTGAAGCGCTTTTACGCGGCGCCAACCAATGGGAGTTTCAACATGGCAACCTATTATAACATCACGCTGAACGCCAACATTCCGCATGGGTCCGATATTCTCAACAAGCCCTGCAGGGTTGTCTTCAGCTACCCCGAGGGCAGCTTTTCTCTTCCCTATTCCGGCACGGTGTTTGCCTGGCCAACCGCCAATACCGTGCGGATCAGCTCCCCGGTGCTGAATATCGACGCTGCGTGGGTTGGCGCGAATGGCGGAACGCTGACCATCCAAACCGGCGGCGGACTTGCCTACGGCATTACCGCTTTTGCGAAAATGTGACCGGACTGGTGTCGGGATCGATACCTCGCTGATCAGATCTGACAATACTGGCCGCTGTGGCTCATGTCCGAAAGGATACGCGCAGCGGCCTTATCTCGTGTGAGTGCGTGTTGCCGCTTCCGAACGCTTGCGCTAAGCCTGCGTCGAGCCGGTGGCGCGAAACTGCTCTTTCGGCGAGATGTGCGGAGAAAACATGTCCGGTCAATCGCTTGTCACCTATGTCGGCGTGGCGCATCCGTGGATGTGCGACATCATGGGTCATATGAATGTTCGCCATTATGCGGCGATGTTCGATGATGCCAGCTTCCAGCTCCTCGGCCACATCGCCGGCGTCGAAGGACCTGCCGATACCAGCCGCGGCTGGGCCGATGTCCGATCCGAAGTCGAATACAAACATGAAACCACGGCTGGCGCGCTGCTGACGATCCGTTCCCATGTAATCAAGGTTGGCCGCAGTTCGGTCGCGTTCGAACAGGTGATGTCTGGCTCGCTGGACGGCTTGGTTCACGCCGTCAACAGAACGGTCAGCGTCCGGTTCGATCTGGTCGAGCGGGTCGCAGTGGGACTTGATGCCGAGATGCGGGCACGTGCAGAGGCGCTTCAAGCCGGGGCTGCGGCCAACGAAAACAATTCGCGTTAGGCGCCGTAGATGCGCTGCTCGAGCGGCGTTTCGGCGATTGCGGTCTGGATGCCGGTTATCAACGCCTTTTCGGCGCGGTTGACGATCTTTTCCGGGTTGATCAGCAGGAAGACATCGATGGCAGGTGGCGTCTCATAAGGCGGCAGCCGCCAGAGCACGCCGTCGGCGACATCACGCCGCGCGACGTGGAGCGGCAATGGCCCGATCCCCAGCCCCGCGACGATCATGCGGCGCACCTCTTCAAGGCTTGACGATACGCCAACCACGTTGGTGGCGAGTTTCGCCTCGCTGCGCAGAAGTGCGACGGGCCTGAGCACATCAGCGATATTATCGGTGTGGAACGAGACGGACGGTTCGCCTTTCAGGTCTGCGAGCGTCAAGTCCCCCTGCCCGAAGAAGCGATGATCCGGCCCGCAGAAAAAGCCGAAGAATTCCCGGTAGACCATCGTGTAATCGAGGGCGGTATCGCGGTTGCTGACAAGGCATAGCCCAAGTGACGCTCGCTTTTCACGGACCTGTCGCGTTACCTCGCCGCTGGTCGCGACCGAGATGGTCAGAGTGGCACGTGGGTGGCTGCGATGAAATGCCGTCAGCGCCTTGTCGAAGATCGGTGAGATGACATGGCTGGCGACGGCGATCGTGACATGGCCGGTCACGTCATCGCCGACGCCGCGCACCAGTTGAGGCAGCTGTGAAATCGCACCGAAGACCTCGATGCTCTGCTCATAGAGCAGCTGGCCGACATCCGTCAGTTCGAAGCGGGTGGCGTCGCGCTCGACCAGTCGGCGGCCGACCCGGTCTTCCAGGCGGCGCAGCGCATTGCTGACACTCGGTTGCTTGAGGTTGAGCTGCTCGGCGGCACGGGTAATGCTCTTCACTTCTGCAATCACCACGAAGGTCCGTAGCAGGTTCCAGTCCAGTTCCCAGACCAGCCGTTCAGATCGTGATGGTATCATTCCTGAAATCTATGCCTTCTATTTCCATTATCTATTTGCGCAATAATAGAACTAAAGCAATCATCAAATCCGGAAGGCGCGTCCACGCGTACCCAAGCGACAGAGAATGCGCTTTCATCCAGAGGACAACAGCAACATGAAGACACTCATTTCAGGCCTCGTGGCCGCCACCCTGGCCCTTGCTGCCAGCTTTACTGCTTTTACGGCCAGCGCCGACGATCTGGAGGCGATCAAGTCCTCCGGTGAAATCCGCATCGCCATGTCCGGCCAGTATCCTCCGTTCAATTTTGTCAACGAGAAGAACGAAGTCGTCGGCTTTGATGCCTCGATCGGAACGGCGATCGCCGAACGCGTCGGCGTCAAGGGTACGCTGGTCACGACCGCCTGGGACGGCATCATCGCTGGCCTGCTTGCCAACAAGTTCGACACCGTCGTAGGCTCGATGACCATCACACCGGAGCGCGAGAAGGTCGTCGATTTCGTCGGTCCGTACTACCATGCCGGCCGTGCGGTCTTCGTCAACGAAGCCTCGAACGTCCAGAAGCTGGACGAACTGAAGGGCAAGACACTCGGCGTCACGCTGGGCGAAACCCATGAGAAATGGGCTCGCGAACAGGGCGGCTGGGACGTGCGCACCTACAAGGGCCTGCCGGAACTGCTGCTCGAACTGAAGGCCGGCCGCGTCGATGCCATCGTTGTCGACAACATCCCGGTGATGGTTGCCGTCAAGGAAACCGGCGAAAAGGTCCGCCGTCTCGAAACGCCCGACATCGAAGGCGGCAGCGTCGCCATCGGCATCGCCATCCGCAAGAACAATCCGGAGCTGAAGGCTGCGATGCAGAAGGCGCTCGACGAGATGATGGCGGATGGATCCTACGAGAAGATCGCCATGGAATGGGTTGGCAGCGACATCCGCTGATCGATCGATAGCCAAGAACATTTGGCCGGCTGAAATAAGCCGGCCAAATGCCGTTCGCAGGCCTTTTCCGGAGTTTTTCCCATGGATTTCCCGCTGATGCTGCGCGTCTTCCCGTTTTTCGTGGAAGCCGCTTGGGTCACCGTGCAGATATCGGTGCTGTCGTTGCTGCTTGGTCTTGTGGTCGCAGCCATCATCGCTTCGGCGAAGATGTCGGGTTCGTTTGTGCTGCGGACAATCGGCAGTCTCTATGTCAGCGTGTTTCGCGGCACACCCTGCCTGATCCAGCTGTTCGTTCTTTATTTCGGCGGTCCACAGATCGGCATCAATCTCGATCCTTTTGCCGCCGGTGTCATCGGACTGGGGTTGAACATCGGCGCCTACATGGCCGAATCCATTCGCGGCGGCATTATCGGCGTCGATCGGGGCCAGGTGGAGGCCTCGCGCACCATCGGCTTCAGCCGGCTGCAGACACTACGCCTTGTTGTCCTGCCGCAGGCGGCACGGCTGATGATCCGCCCGCTTGGCGTCAACGCCGTCGGCCTGATCAAGGGGTCCGCTCTGGTTTCGACGATCTCGGTCGTCGAACTCACCTATACGGCGCAGCGTTTCATCGGTTCCACCTACAAGCCGTTCGAGATCTTCGGCATTGCCGCCCTGCTCTACATGATCATCGTCTACGTTGTGGCGCGGGCGGTCGACGTTCTCGACCGGCGCTACGCCATCAACTGAGGGAGCGCGCAACATGCAAGGTCTCGATTTCAGCGTCGTTACGCCCTATACCGACCTCCTGTTCATGGGTGTGTGGTGGACGGTGGTACTGACCATCAGCGGAGCCGTCATCAGCTTCTTCTTCGGCATCTTCTTTGCCGTCGCCGTGCTCTACGCGCCGAAGGTGATTGCCTACCCGATCCGCTTCTTCATGTGGCTGTTCATGGGGACGCCGCTGCTTTTGCAGCTCTTCCTGATCTATTTCGGCCTTGCGCAGATCGGCCTTAACGTGCCGGCGCTGGCTGCCGGCATCATTGGCCTTGGACTTCACTTTGCTGTCTACAATGCCGATGTCATGCGCGCCGGGATCGTCGCTGTTGATGCCGGGCAGACGGAAGGTGCGCGCAGTATCGGTTTCGGCCGGTTCCAGACGCTGCGTTATGTCGTCATTCCGCAGGCGGTGCGCAACACGCTGCCCTCGATCGGCAACAATCTGATCGTGCTGTTGAAGGAATCGTCGCTGGTTTCGATCATCGGCATTGCCGAACTTGTGCACTCGGCCCAGTTGGCCATCAGCGAAACATTCCGGCCATTCGAGTTCTACATCACGGTGGCAGCACTCTATTACATACTCAATCTCGTCCTTGAAACCGGTTTGCGGCAGGTCGAAAAACAAGTGGAGGTATCCCGATGACCGTCCAGCGGCCCATGGTCGAGGTAAAGGGCGCCCGCAAGGCCTATGGCGCCCTGGAAGTCCTCAAGGGGATCGATCTCTCCGTCACACGCGGCCAGATCGTTGCCATTATCGGCCCGAGCGGTTCCGGCAAAAGCACGCTTCTGCGCTCCATCAATCATCTTGAAACGCTAAACGGCGGCGAGATCTGGCTTGATGGCGTGCAGGTCAATCAACCCCTGCGCGGCGCGGCGTTCGAGCGGCACATCAATGCGGTGCGCCAGCAGATGGGCATGGTGTTCCAGCACTTCAATCTGTTTCCGCATCTGACGGTGCTGGAGAACATCACCATGGGGCCGGTCATTCTCAAGGGCATGGCCAAGATTGCGGCCCGCGAGCTTGCTGTGGAACTGTTGTCGAAAGTCGGGCTGGCGGAGAAGGTCGATGCCTATCCGTCACGGCTGTCCGGCGGGCAGAAGCAGCGTGTCGCCATCGCCCGGGCGCTCGCCATGCAGCCGAAGGTGATGCTGTTCGACGAAGCGACATCGGCGCTCGACCCTGAGCTGGTCGACGAGGTCAACGCGGTAATGAAGCAACTCGCCGCCGAGCATATGACCATGCTGATCGTCACCCACGAGATGCGCTTTGCCGGCGAGGTTGCCGATCGCGTCCTGTTCATGGATGGCGGCGTCGTCGTCGAAGAAGGGCCGCCGAGTGAGATTTTCCGCGCCCCGGTTCAGGATCGGACCAAGGCCTTCCTGAAGAAGTATCTGGCCGCATAAATGATACGATCCGTCATGTCGGAAACTAGTTCCGGCATGACGTTTGACGCCGGCGCAGTAGTGCCTGCCAGGCATCCGCGCGCCGCCATTGTTGCGGCAGGAACGCATGCGCCCCAGCGTCCCATCATCCTTGGCGGCTACCGCGCAAATATTGCCAATAACGCCGCTATGGCCTGAAACTCTCCCTCAGACTGTTTACCCGGTACGCCTCAAAATCGGGATGCCGAAGCCGGCGTGCGATGCTGCAAGACAGCAGGGCTAATCCGCTGCCCGCTGGTGCTTCCAAAAGGATTTCCATCTATCGCAGCTTACGGAACTGTGTGCTCACAGCGCCTCGCTTCACTGCGCATGGATGCCTCGGACGGATATGGTCCATGCCAAATAGCTTCTTCCAAAGCTCTATTTGACTTTTGTCAATAGTGATGACTATTGTCTAATTCGGCGATTTAAGGAGATATGATGCCCATCCGGTCCACCGATCAGATCCTGCACAAGGCCGCGTGGCTTTACTATACCCATGGCCTTCGACAGGATGAAGTGGCGCAGCGGCTGAATATTTCCCGTGCGTCCGTCGCCACCTATCTGCGGCGTGCCCGCGAAACCGGCATCGTCAACATAGCAACATCGACACAGCTGTTTGCCGACGACATTTTGGCGCGGCAGCTGGAGGATGCACTCGGCCTGACCTCGGTGTGGATCGTGCCGGAAGACCGCCAGGCCATGGATCCAACTGCGGAAATGCCTGTGGTTGCCGCCGCAGTGTTTCAGGAGTTGATTAACAAGGGCGATCGCGTCGGCGTCGCCTGGGGCCGCACAGTCTACCACCTGGCCGACGTTATGCCCTATGCCGACCTGCAGGGTGTCACGGTCGTCCAGTTGTGCGGAAATCTTGGAGCACCCTATTCCTATAGGCCGGACCAGTGCACGACGGAAATAGCCCGGCGCCTGAATGCGGAGGGCATCAATGTCTATGCGCCGCTTGTACTGAGTTCTGAACAATTGGCTGCTGCCCTACGTGCCGAACCGGTGATCCGCGAGCAGATGGCGACAATTTCCGACTGCCAGCTGGCACTCTATTCCGTGGGTGGCATCGAGGATGATAGTCATCTGGTGAAATGCGGCGCGCTGACAGCTGAAGAAATGCACGCGCTGGGAGAAACGGGCGCTGCCGGGGTCATTGCCGGCCAGATCATCGACCATGCTGGCCAATGGCTGGACTGTGCCTATAACCGGCGCTGTATTTCCGCTGATCTGGATTCCATCCGGGCGATCGGCAAGCGCATGATGGTGGTGCAGGAAGACGGAAAGTTCGAGCCGCTGGTGGCGGCGATCAAAGGCGGCTTCGCCTCGCATCTGGTGGTGACCACCTCCATGGCCCGGCGGCTTCTTGAGCGCTGGACCACAGAGGCCCGCAGCCGCTCCGCGCCGTAAACCATCTCAATCATACCTGATCCGCCCGGCGAGGACCGGGCCTGAAAACCTGCCCAAGGGAGGAGCAAGCAATGAAAAATCTCTGGAGCGACACTGACGCCGAAGCGATGGTCGCAACCTATGCCGCAAAGGGCATCAACCGCGATCTGGCGCTGCGGACTTATACGACGCGGCTGCTCGGCGGTGATCCACGGCTGGTGCTCCATGGTGGCGGCAATACCTCGGTGAAGACCATGGTCAGCGATCTGATCGGTGACGAATGGGATGTGCTCTGCGTCAAGGGCAGTGGCTGGGACATGAGGATCATCGAGCCTGCAGGGCTTCCCGCCGTCAAGATCGCGCCTCTCTTGAAGGCACGTAAGCTGACCAAGCTTTCGGACGAGGACATGGTCACGCTGCAGCGCGCCAACCTGATCGATCCCGCCTCGCCAAATCCCTCCGTCGAGGCCTTGCTGCACGCTTTCATTCCGCACAAATTTGTCGATCACACCCACTCGACCGGCGTTCTGGCGATTGCCGACCTTGAGGGCAGCATGGAGATCAGCGCCAAGGTGTTCGGGCCGAAGATGGGGTTGGTGCCCTATGTGATGCCCGGCTTCGACCTTGCCAAGTTGGCCGCCGAAGTCTTCGACCGAGACCCGACGGTGGACGGCCTGATCCTCGACAAACACGGCATCTTCACCTTCGGCGCCACGGCCAAGGAAGCCTATGACCGGATGATCCACTATGTGACGCTGGCCGAAGACTATGTGGCGAAGAACGGCAAGAACCCGTTCACTCCGGCCGCCCTGCCCGCAAATCTCGCCAAGCCCAATGACATCGCCGCCATGCTGCGCGGTGCCGTTGCAGTCTCCAAGGGTGAAGGCCGGTATGACCGGATGATCGGCGAGTTTCGCACCTCGCCGGCCATCCTCGACTTCGTCAATGCAGCTGAGGTCGAGGACATGGCCTCGCGTGGCGTTTCGACACCGGATCTGTCCATCCGCATCAAGACCGGACCGATGGTGCTGCCGGCGCCGAATGCAAGCAATCTGGATGGATACAAGGCGGCGATTGCCGACCGCGTGGCGCAGTTCGTGGAAAACTACACTGCATATTTCAAGCAGAACGACGGCCGCGACGACGTCAAACGCGTCATGCTCGATCCGATGCCACGGCTGACGCTGGTGCCGGGGTTGGGCATGTTCGGCCACGGCCGGACCCTGAAGGACGCCAAGATCGCTGCCGATGTCGGAGAAATGTGGATCGAGGCCGCCCGTGACGCCGAATCCATCGGGCGTTTCCAGCCGGTCAGCAAGCCCGACCTGTTTGATCTGGAATACTGGTCATTGGAACAGGCAAAGCTTGCTGGCGCCAAGGCGAAACTGTTCACCGGTCAGGTCGCCATCGTCACTGGTGGTGCTGGTGCCATCGGCGCAGCAACCGCAAAGGCTTTTGCCCGTGAAGGTGCGCATGTCGTGGTTCTTGATCTCGATGGTGGGAAAGCGGCGGAGGCTGCGAAGTCGATCGGCAATCAGTCGATCGGTCTTGGCTGCGATGTCACGGACGCAGCGTCCGTGAGGGCGGCATTCGATGCCGCGGTCACCACCTATGGCGGCGTTGACATCGTCGTCTCCAATGCGGGCGCCGCCTGGGAGAGCCCGATTGCCACCATGGACGACGCCTTGCTGCGCAAAAGCTTCGAACTCAATTTCTTCTCGCATCAAAGCGTCGCGCAGAATGCTGTCCGGATCATGAAGGAGCAGGCAACCGGTGGGGTTCTGCTGTTCAATGCCAGCAAGCAGGCGGTCAATCCCGGCGCCAATTTCGGGGCCTACGGCCTGCCCAAGGCCGCGGCGCTGTTCCTGTCGCGCCAATATGCTCTGGAGCATGGAAAGGACGGCATACGCTCGAACGCCGTCAACGCTGACCGTATCCGCTCCGGTCTGCTCAACGAGGAGATGATCGCCAATCGCTCGGCGGCCCGGGGCCTGTCGGTCAAGGATTATATGGGCGGCAACCTGCTTGGCCTCGAAGTCACGGCCGACGATGTCGCTCAGGCTTTCGTGCATCAGGCTTTGGCCGAGCGCACCACCGCCGATGTCACCACTGTCGATGGCGGGAACATCGCTGCGGCGATGCGGTAAGTCATGATAGCGACCTCGTTCAGGCGAGGTCGGTCAACGCGAAATCATCGCCCTTGTATGCAAGGGCGATGTTCAGTGCCTTCGTACAGGCGTAGCTGAAGCAGTCTCCGAAATTGAGATCTGCCGGGTGTCCAACCGCCTTGCCGTAGATCATGGCTGTATCGATGGCTACCGAGCCGATTTCCGGCGTCACCGCAATCTCCGTTGATCCGATTGCCGACAGGAATTCCGTGACGGCGGCATTGGCCGTGGCAACGGCCTCCTTGCTTTTCGGCTTATCTGGCTGCTGGAACTTCCTGGCGAGGCCAAGCACCGCTTCGAAACGGACGACCGGCGAAATCACGAATGCTCCATCGGCGATTTCCAGCCGCTTGACGATCTCTTGCCAGCCGGGTTCGCGGGCAATGATCGCCACGATGACGGACGCATCGAGGAACATCAGAGATTACCCCACATCTCGTCAGTGAATGTTTTCATATCGAAATTCGGATCGCCTGCGCCCATCGCCCCGGCGATGGCTTGGGCCTTGGCAATTCGCTCCCGCAGCGGGCGTTGCTGCTGCACGCGATCAAGCTCATGCTGTAAAGCCTGGCGCACGGCGTCTGTCTTGCTCGGCGCTTTGAGAGCCTTCTGCAATTGTGCTGCCAGGGCATCGACGGTGTCATCGCGAATAAAAAGAGCCAAGCGCATATCCTCTTCAGATATACATATATCAAAAATGTATATCTCATGCAATTGGCAGGCCGAATACTCTTCACCGAACAAAAAAGGGCGACCCGAGGGCCGCCCTGAAGTTCGCCAAGCGGTCTCTTACTTGGCGTTGGGATTGGGCATCCATGCCGGCATGGCAACATCGGCATGGGCAAACTGCGGCAGCTTTGCGCCGAGTTCTTCCATGTTCTTGATGTCGTTGTCGTTGAGGTCCTTCTGGGTGATCAGCGTCGGAGGGACGATGACACTGCGGCCCGGATCTTCACCGGCCAGCATCATCGCCAGCGTACGCACCGATACCTGGCCGACAACGGCCGGATTGGTGGCGGCAGTTGCTGCCCAGGCGCTGTCCGGTTCGCGCATCGCGGCGATATCGGAGGTCGAGATGTCCGCCGAGTAGATCTTGACGCTCGACGACATGCCGGCTTCATCGACAGCAATCTTCACGCCCTTGGCGAATTCGTCGTAAGGCGCGAACATGACGGTGATGTCCGGATTGGCGGAAATGACCGAACGCGCCTGGTTGGCGACCGAGTTGGCAATCGGGTTGTCCATTGTGCCGAACATGGCGGCTTCATTGATACCCGAATACTTTTTCTTGAATTCCTTCCAGGTTTCGTCCCGGCGGTCGAGCGGCGCAATACCGGCGACGTAGACATAGCCGGCCTTCCAGCTCTCACCATTGTCCTTGACAGCCTGCTCCAGTGCCAGACGGGCGAGGTCGCGGTCGGACTGCTCGACCTGCGGGATCTTCTCGTTCTCGACATTGACGTCGAAGGCGACGACCTTGATACCGGCGTCCACGGCACGCTGGGCTGCTTCCTTCATGGATTCCGTCAGGCCGTGCTGGATGATGATACCCTGAACGCCAAGCGCGATCGCCTGATCGACCATATCGGCCTGCAGTGCCGCATCCTGGCGGCTGTCGAGCACGCGCAGATCGACGCCAAGCGCCTTGGCCTGTGATTCAACGCCCGACAGATAGGACTGGAAGAAGTCACCCGTCGACAGATAACGCACGAGGGCGATCTTGACGTCACCGGGCTTGTCGAACGGTGCCGGCATATCGGCCGCAAATGACACGCCTCCCAGCGTCGTTGCGGCCATTATCCCAAGCGTCAGCTTTGAAAAAGTTCTCCGTGTAAAAGTCATAAGGGTCTCCTCCACAATAGACTTGTTGTTTGATTTGCAGTCCCGCACGGAGCTTTGCTCCTCAGCGTTTGCCCCTCCTCGAGAGCGCAAAGGTGAACACCAGGGCAATGACGAGCACGAAGCCCTTGACGAAGTCCTGGGTGTAATAGGGTGCGTTCATCATCGTCAGGCCCTGCAAGAGCACGCCGACGAACAATGCGCCGATGGCGGTGCCGAACGCATTCGGCTTGGCGGCGCCAAGGACGGCAAAGCCGATCAGGGCAGCGGCGACGGAATCCAGCAGCAGGTTGTTGCCCGATGCGATATCGCCGCGCCCGAGACGTGCGGCCAAAAGAATGCCGCCGATCGAGGCAAAGACGCCGGAAATGATGTAGGCCCAGATCTTGTAGGCATTGACCGGTGCGCCCGCGAGGCCAGCGGCCCGCTCATTCGAACCGACCGCATACATCATCCGGCCGAAGCGGGTATATTCGAGGAAGAACCAGATGAGGATGGCGAGCACGATCAGCACCACGACCGACACCGGCACCAGATTGGGCAGGATGAAATCGAAACGGTGACGGCCAAGCGCCAGGAAGGCGGGGCTGAAGGTGCCAGTGGCAGTCGATCCGTCCGGCATGCTCATGCCGGTGGCGATCGAGCGGCCCTCGGTCGGGATACGCTGCAGGCCGACCAGCAGGAACATCATGCCGAGCGTCGCCAGCAGATCCGGCACGCGCATGTAGACGATCAGGAAACCGTTGATCAGACCGGCGAGGACGCCGATGGCAAGGCAGACAAGCGTTGCGGTCAACGCGTCGCCCCCCATCACCACCATCACGTAGGACGACGCCATCATCGCGGTGGTGGCGACCGATCCGATCGACAGGTCGAAGCCGCCGACCACCAGTGTGGCGGTCACGCCGAGCGCCAGAATGCCGGTGATCGATACCGACTGGAAGATGAAGACCGCGCTCTGTGGCGAGGCAAAGCCGCTGGTCATGATGCAGAAATAGAGGATCATGCCGAAGAGCAGCGTGATGAAGCCATATTTGATGGCGATCTCTCGCGGCGTCAGCGTTGCCGCCACTGGTGCGGCCTTGTGGGTGGATGGGCTGGCGGTCGTCTGTTCAATGCTCATGTCAAAGTACCATTTCGTGTTGGCCGGCAATTTCGGCCAGAAGTCTGTCGACGTTGACGCCGGCGTTGCGGTGCTCGCCAACCAGCGTGTGCTCCGACATCACCAGAATACGGTCGGCGATCTCGAAGGCTTCATCCAATTCGGTCAGGAAAACGATGGTGGCGCGGCCTGAAGCCGAAGCCCTCAGCTTGGCGGCGATGTCCCGGCGCGCGGAAATATCGACGCCCTGGAATGGCTCGTCGAGAATGAGCAGGCGCGACGCCTGGCTGAGCCAGCGGCCAACCATGACCTTCTGCTGGTTGCCGCCTGACAACGTGTTCATCTCGTCGCGCTCGGTACGGCAAACGATGCCGAGCGCTGAGATCTGCTGGCGCGCCTGCGCACGTTCGGCCCGGCGATTGGAAATGCCGAAATTCGAAATCCGCTTCAGAAACGGCAGGCTGACATTCTCGTAGATGTTGAAATCCGGAACGATGCCGCTGTCGCCGCGATCCTTGGCGACGAGGAAGACGCCCTGATCGATTGCTGCCCGCGTCGACTTTGGCGCATAGGCGCGGTCATCAAGCGTCATCGAGCCCGAGACCGGTACGCGGGCACCGAACAGGGTTTCGGCCAATGCCGACTTGCCGACACCGACAAGGCCGGTGACCGCCACCACTTCACCATCGCCCAGCGTCATCGAGAACGGTTTTGCGCCTCGCGCGATCGTCAGCTTCTCTGCCTTGAAAACGGGAGCTGTGCCATCGCGCACGACGATGTTGCTCAGGCTGATTTTCTGCCCGAGCATGGCGTTGACCGCGCCTTCGTAATCGAGGTTCTCGCCCTCAAACAGCCCGGCAATGCGGCCATCCCTCAAGGAGACGATGCTGTCGGCGAGCCGGCGGATATCGGACATGCGGTGTGAAATATAAAGGATGGCAACGCCACGGGCGCGCAAGCGGTCGACAAGTTCGAACAGCCGGTCAGCTTCTGCACTCGACAGCGACGAGGTCGGCTCATCGAGAATGAGTACCTTGGGTTCGTGCGCCATGGCACGGGCGATCGACACCATCTGGCGGTCGGCCAGTGAAAGATCGGCGACCGTGGCGTTGAGATCGATGGCTAGCCCCATGCGGTCGGCGACGGCCTGCGCCTCGCGGCGAACGCGGCGGGGATTGAAAATGAGGTGGGCGCCACGGCCGTTCAATCGGTCGAGCGTCAGGTTGGTAGCGACATCCAGATCGGCGACGACACCATCATTGATGTTCTGGTGCACGGTGACGACACCGGACCGGATGGCTTCTGCGGGCGTTGCCGGCGCATAAGGCTGACCGGCGAGCGTGATTGTTCCGGCGTCGCGTTCATAGACGCCGCTGACGATCCTCACCAGTGTCGATTTTCCTGCTCCGTTGGCGCCCATCAGCACCGTGACGGCCCCGGCACGCAAATTCAGATCGACCCCACCCAGCACCTGGATTGGACCGAACGATTTGCGCAGACCCTCAATACGGAAAACGTGTTCCTGTATCATCTGCTCCTCCCTGATCATCAGGTTAGGCTGCCATCTAATCAAATGTCAAGCCCATTGACATTTGACAGAATGGTGGCTTACCAAAAGAGAAAGGACGGCGTGACTGCGTGTGGAGACGCATGACGCCGGGAGCGGAACGAGGAGAGTGCCAGGTGTTTTTCTGCCCGGCGCGCCGCTCCGATGGAGAGGAGGAATCATGAGTACGAACAATTTCGAAGCGCTGACGCCCGAGACCTTGCCGCAGCGGCTGGGCAGCAACGCGGCCCTGGCCGGCAGGATCGGTACAGAGAGTACGCGCTGGAAAGTGCGTGAAGTCGGCGACGGCAATCTCAATCTCGTTTTCATCGTCGACGGCGACACCGGCAGCGTTATCGTCAAGCAGGCGCTGCCTTATGTGCGCCTTGTCGGCGAGAGCTGGCCGCTGCCACTGAAGCGCTCTTATTTCGAATATCATGCGCTGAAGCGCGAGGCGGAACGCGATCCCGGCATGGTGCCGGAGGTTCTTTATTTCGACCGCGAACAGGCGATCATCGTCATGGAGTTCCTGACGCCGCATGTGATCCTGCGCCGGGCTCTAATCGACGGGCGACAACTGCCGAAGATTTCCCGGGACCTTGGCTTGTTCCTCGCCCGCACGCTGTTTCGCGGCTCCGATCTGTCGATGGAAGCACGCAAGCGCAAGGAAGACCTGGCGCTGTTTGCCGATAATATCGAGCTTTGCGATATCACCGAAAACCTGGTCTTTTCCGACCCGTATTTCGACGCCAAGCTCAATCATTTCACCACGCCCCAGCTTGATGGGATCGTTGCTCAACTCCGCGCTGACCGCGACCTCAAGGTCGAAGCGCAGCGGCTGAAACATCTCTTTACGGCCAATGCCGAAACACTCCTGCACGGCGATCTTCATACCGGCTCGGTCATGGTGATCGAGACTGAAACGAAAGTCATCGATCCGGAATTTGCTTTCTATGGACCGATGGCTCTCGATGTCGGCATGCTGCTGTCGAATTTCTGGATGAGCTACTTTTCGCAGTCCGGTCACGAACACGACGGTAGCCGCGAAGGCATGCGGAGCTATCTTCTTGGCGTGATCGTCGAGATCTGGGAAACCTTCTGCACCGAGTTTTCGCATCTCTGGCGGACCGAGCGTACGGGCATCCTTTATCAGCGCACCTTGTTTGAAGACCAGGGCGATCATCTGGGATCGGAACAGGCGCTGAATGAGGTGCTGCAGACATTGTGGATCGACATGCTCGGTTTTGCCGGCATCGAGATGCACCGCCGCATTCTCGGCCTTGCCCATAATGCGGATTTTGAAACCATCGAAGACCCGGATGTCCGGGCACGCTGCGAAACCAAGGCGCTCAAGCTCGGGCGCCATCTAGCCGTCAATCGGCGCCGCATTCACAGCATTGCCGAGATCAATGCGCTTGCGGAACGCCTCGAGAAGGAGACAGTCATTTGAACGTCGGAGATCGCCACTACCATACCATCTGGCTCAACGAGGATGGCCGGTCGGTCGATATCATCGACCAGCGCTGGCTGCCGCACGAATTCCGGGTCGTCACACTGAAGACCGTCGATGACGTCGCCATAGCTATCCGTGACATGTGGGTGCGTGGTGCGCCACTGATCGGGGTCACGGCGGCATATGGTGTTGCCATCGCTATGCAGGAAGACGCCAGCGATGCTGCACTCGATGCCGTCTGGGACGTGCTGCACGAGACACGGCCGACCGCGATCAACCTGCGTTGGGCGCTGGACGAGATGCGCAACGGACTTCGGAAAGCACCGGTTTCGGAACGTGCTGCAGCAGCCTATCGCCGCGCAGCGGAGATCGCCGAGGAAGATGTACAGCTTAACCGCAGCATCGGCGCCAACGGAATGAAGGTCATCCGCGAAATCGCCGCCCGCAAGAAGCCCGGTGAACCCGTCAACATTCTTACCCATTGCAATGCCGGTTGGCTGGCAACGGTCGATTATGGCACGGCAACCGCGCCAATCTACATGGCAACGGAAGAAGGCATTGCGGTCCATGTTTACGTGGATGAGACGCGCCCGCGCAACCAGGGCGCACAGCTGACCGCCTGGGAGCTGAACGGCCATGGCGTGCCTCATACGCTGATCGTAGACAATGCTGGCGGCCATCTGATGCAGCATGGCCAGATCGATATGGTGATCGTCGGCACCGACCGCACCACAGCCGATGGCGATGTCTGCAACAAGATCGGCACCTATCTGAAGGCGCTCGCCGCCAAGGATAACGGCGTTCCCTTCTATGTCGCCCTGCCCTCTCCCACGATCGACTGGACGGTGCATGACGGCGTGAAGGAAATCCCGATCGAGGAACGCAACAGCGAGGAAGTCACCTTCGTTCAGGGCCGCGCCGCCGATGGCTCCATTGCCACGGTTCGCATTTCGCCGGAAGGCAGTCCCGCCGCCAATCCGGCCTTCGACGTTACCCCTGCCCGGCTGATCACCGGCCTGATTACCGAGCGCGGCATTGCCGATGCCTCGCCTCAAGGGTTGAAAGCCCTGTTTCCGGAACGGAGCTGAGCCATGAACCTCTCCAACCAGCAGACCACCGAAGATGTCGCCGCCGGTATCCGCAAGCGCGTCTTCCTGCACACGATGCGAAACAATGGCGGCTATCTCAGCCAGGCCTGTTCGGCTGCCGAAAGCCTTGCCTTTCTCTACAACGAGGCCCTGACACTCGGCGAACCAACATTGCCGAAAGTGCCGCTGCCTTTCGGTGGGGTACCGTCCGCCACCAATCCGGACGCCTTTACCGGTGCCGGTTATCACGGCCCGTTTGCGCCCGAATTCGACCGGCTGATCATCTCGCCTGCCCATTACGCGCTAGTGATCTATTCGGCGCTGATCCAGGTCGGCCGTATGGACGAACACGCACTCGATCACTTCAATGTCGATGGCGGGTCGGTCGAAATGATTGGTGCCGAACACAGCCCCGGCATGGAAGTCACCACCGGTTCTCTGGCACAAGGGCTGTCGATGGCCGCCGGTATCGCCTGGGCTCGCAAGCGCAAGGGCGAGCCCGGTAAGGTCTGGGTCTATATGTCGGACGGTGAGTTCCAGGAGGGACAGACCTGGGAATGCCTGGCGGCGATGGCCTATCACGGCATCGACAACGTCCGCGTCATTGTGGACGTCAATCGCCAGCAATGCGACGGCGCAATGTCGTCGGTTCTCGATCTTGGTGACCTTGCTGCCCGTGTCGCTTCCTTCGGCGTCACCTGCCGCTCGATCGACGGGCATGATCTGGGGGCCATGCGCGCTGCCGCCGATAGCGCCGAGCCGGGCAAACCGTTGATCATCCTTGCCAACACGTCGCCCTACCAGGGCATGGAATTCCTGAAGAAGCGCTTCCCGCGCCTTCACTACGTCCGTTTCAAATCGGCGGATGAACGCCGGGAAATGCAGACCGCCATTGCCGCCGAACTCGGTGTCGATGAAGCCGAAATTGCGAGGGCCTGATCATGGTCGAAATCGTCAACCGTCCCTATGCCAAGGCTTTCGAAACCTTCGCGACCGCACGTCCGGACATTCTCTGCCTGTCCGCAGACCTCACCTCGTCCTGCGAGGTCGATGGCTTCCGCGACCGGCACCCGGACCAGTTCCTGTCGCTCGGCATGGCTGAACAA
The DNA here is from genome assembly GCA_900472175.1 of Hyphomicrobiales bacterium. Taxonomy (GTDB): domain Bacteria; phylum Pseudomonadota; class Alphaproteobacteria; order Rhizobiales; family Rhizobiaceae; genus Pararhizobium. Next base: position 174,068 of record UCHD01000019.1, read on the forward strand.
AACATGCTGTCCTTTGCCGGCGGTCTCGCCATGCAGGGTTTCAGACCATTCCTGCATACGTTTTCGGTTTTTCTCTACCGCCGCCCCTATGACCAACTGATCAACTCGATCGCCTATTCCAACCGCAAGGTGCGATTGATGGGTTTTCTGCCGGGTATCACGACGCCGGGCGGCATCACCCATCAGGCGATCGAGGACATCTCGGTGATGCGTGCCATTCCGAACATGACGATCCTCGAATGTGGTGACGCCACTGAAGTCGAAACCGTGCTTGAAGTTGCCGACAGCATCGACGGCCCGGTCTATGTCCGCGTCCTGCGCGGCGAAGTTCCTCGCCTGTTTTCGACACCGTTCGAGTTCAACAAGCTGAGGACACTCAGCGAAGGCGATGATGTGTTGGTCGTGACATCAGGTGTTTGCACCGAAGAGGCACTGCGCGCCGCCGAGCCGCTGAAGGCCCGTGGTATCGGCGTCCACCACCTGCATGTCTCGACCCTGAAACCCTTCGACCGCGAGGGGCTGATCAAGGCAGCACGCGGCAAGAAGGGCATCGTGACGCTGGAGAACCACACCATCAATGGCGGCCTTGGTTCGCTGGTGGCGGAAATCCTTGCGGAAGAAGGCCTCGGCATCAAACTGCGGCGCCTCGGCCTGCAAGATACCTTCGCGCATGGCGCTTCCAAGCCCTATCTGATGAAGAAATACGGGCTCGATGCCAGCGCCCTGGTCTCGGCTATCGGCCAGCTTCTCGGCAAGGATCTCGACATCGGCGACGCCGAGCTGGAGGCGGTTCGCATCGATACGGTACATTCTGCCCAGAAGGCGGAGGCACTGTAATGGCCCGGTTTTCCGTTACCTACTGGATCGGCGTCGGGACAGAGGCGGATGCCCGCGCCCGTGCTCTGGAGATTGCCGTCGAGCAGACGGTCGAAATCCCGCGCGATATCGTACCGGCCGGTTACATCGAGGACGAGATTCTCGGGCAGATCGAAAGCGTCCTGCCCTGCACCGATACACGTGGCGGGTTCCTCACGGAAATCTCCTATAGCGAAGACGATATCGGTGACGATTTTCCGCAACTGCTGAACATCGTCTTTGGCAATTCCTCGATCCGGACACAGACCGGGGTCGAGACGATGACGCTGTCGCCCGCGATCATCAAGCTGGTATCCGGTCCCCGGTTCGGAATACCGGGGCTGCGCGAGCGCACCGGTGTCAAACAGGGGCCGATCCTGATGTCGGCCATCAAGCCGGTCGGCCTCTCCACAGCCGAACTTGCCGGGCTCGCCCGTCAGTTTGCTTTGGGCGGAATGGACTACGTGAAAGACGACCATGGTCTTGCCAATCAGAAGACATCGCCGTTTGCCGAGCGTGTGAAAGCCTGCACCGATGCCATCGGCGACGCCAATGCAAAAACCGGCTTTGCGACCACCTATGTGCCGAACATCACCGGTCCGTCCGACCAGATATTCGAGCGCGCCTTCATGGCCAAGGAGATGGGAGCCGGTGGTGTCATGCTGGCGCCATCCCTGGTTGGTTTCGACGTATCGCGAGCCCTGGCCGCCAACCCGGACTTTGCCTTGCCGATCGTATCCCATCCGACCTTCGGCGGAACGAACGTCATCACCCCGACCACCGGCTTTTCCCATCGCTTCTTCTATGGGGTTCTGCAGCGACTGATGGGTGTCGATGCTGTGATCTATCCGAACTTTGGTGGCCGTTTCAGCTTTTCGCGGGATGAATGCCTGGCGATCGTCGATGGCTGCACGAGCGATCTCGGTGGTCTGAAACCGATCCTACCCGCTCCCGGCGGCGGCATGACCTTCGAGCGCGTGCCGGAAATGCGGGATGCCTATGGAGAGACCGTCATGTATCTGATTGGCGGTGCGCTTCTGCGCGAAAAGTCCGACCTTCCCGCCGCCTGCCGCAAGCTCATCGACGCCGTTCGCAGCTGTAGATGAGCCTCTCATGCCGATTAAACGCGCGTTCGGTCCGGCCGATGCCCTATTCTTTCTCCGACCGCTGCAGCATGCCGAAAAGGTCGCGTGGATCATCAGGGTCGGCGATCATGTCGAGGTCCTGGTAGAAGCCCGTCCTATTCAACTTGCTGCGGATATACCGCAGCGCTGAAAAATCCTCGATTGCAAATCCGACGCTGTCGAACAGCGTGATCTGGGCGGGGTCACGGCGGCCGATGGCCTCACCGTTAACAACCTTCCACATCTCGGTTACCGGATATTCGGGCGGCATCTGCTGTATCTCTCCCTCGATGCGCGTCTGCGGCGTGAATTCCACAAACGTGTCGGCACGGCTGAGAATGTCGTGATGCAGCTCGGTCTTGCCCGGACAATCACCGCCGACGGCGTTGATATGGACCCCAGCACCAACCATGTTGTCTGTCAGAATGGTGGCAAACTGCTTGTCGGCCGTGCAGGTGGTGATGATGCCGGCGCCTTCGATCGCAGCTTGCGACGAGGTGCAGGCGGTTACCTTCAAGCCCGAGTGAGCGAGGTTGTGCACGGTCTTTGACGTTGCCAGCGGGTCGATGTCGTAGAGTTGCACATGGTCGATACCGCACACCGCTTTGAACGCCAGCGCCTGAAACTCCGCCTGTGCGCCGTTGCCGATGATGGCCATTGTGCGTGCGCCCTTCGGCGCAAGATGCCTGGCGACCATTGCCGAGGTGGCGGCCGTGCGAAGCGCCGTCAGCAGCGTCATCTCGGTCAAGAGAACAGGATAGCCGGTGGAAACTTCCGCCAGCAGCCCGAAAGCCGTGACCGTCTGCAGACCCTGCGCCATGTTCTTCGGATGTCCGTTGACATATTTGAAGCTGTAGATCTCGCCGTCCGAGGTCGGCATCAGTTCGATGACACCTTCCTTGGAATGGGAGGCAATGCGGGGTGTCTTGTCGAACAGGTCCCAGCGCCGGAAATCGGTTTCGATCACATCAGCCAATTCCACCATCACTGTCTCGATACCAACAGCATGAACAAGGCGCATCATGTTGGCGACACTGACAAACGGGACGAGCGCTTTTTCCGATGGGAGGTGCGAGTGCATCGAAATATCCTTTTTGAGCGCGATCTGCGCTTGGAAACGATTGAGCAAGGTGCGCCGCATCGCGGGTTTTTGGCCGATGCGGCATACAGATCGAGACGCTGATAACGGCCGCAGCCTCGCCCTCGGGTTTGGCAGCGGCCGGTTCAGTTTCTATCGAAGCAGAGCCAGATCGGCTTCGGCAAGGTCAAGAGCCACCAGCAGGCGATCTACGGCGAGGTCGATCGTTTCGCGGGTCCAAACCAGTGGTGGTGACATGATGAGGGTGTCGCCGGTCGCACGGATCATCAAGCCGTTGCGGACCGCGTGATCCCTTACCTTGATCGCGGCGGATCCGTCCGGCTTGAAGCGTGTCCGTTCAGCCTTGTCACTGACGATTTCAATCGCTCCCATCAGCCCGATCGACCGTGTCTGCCCGACCAGCGGATGATCGTTCAGCCGTCTGGCCAGTTCCTTGGCAAGATAGGGGCCGGTGTCGGTCCGGACCCGCTCGACAAGCCCCTCATTCTCGATGATTTCCAGGTTTTTCAAGGCGACCGCGCAGCACACGGGGTGGCCGGAATAGGTGTAGCCGTGGTTGAATTCACCGCCCTTTTCCACCAGCGTATTGGCAATCCGGTCTCCGACCAGGAGGGCTGACAGCGGCTGATAGCCGGAGGTCAGCGCCTTTGCGGTCGTGATCGTGTCGGCTTCGATGCCGAACGTGGTTGCTGCGAACCATTCGCCGGTGCGGCCGTAACCGGTAATGACTTCATCGAGCATCAGGAGGATATCGTATTTCCTGCAGATTCGCTGGACTTCCGGCCAGTAGCTGGCAGGTGGGATCCTCACACCGCCTGCCCCCATGACTGGCTCGCCGATGAAAGCCGCGACCTTGTCGGCGCCGGCGGCAAGGATCGCTTCCTCGATGGCATGCGCCGCCCGCAGGCCAAACGCATCATCGCTCTCTCCGGGCAAAGCCAGTTCGTACGCATAAGGTTCCATCACATGGACGATGTTGGGCACCATGCCGCCCATCTGCTTGTGCATATGGCTCATGCCGCCGAGCGAGGCGCCGGCGACAGTCGATCCGTGATAGGCATTGTTGCGCGAGATGATGATGGTCTTTTCCGGCTTGCCCTCGAGCGCCCAGTAGTGGCGCACGAGACGAACGGCGGTATCGTTCGATTCCGAACCGGACGATCCGTAGAAAACCTGGTTGATATTTGGCGGGGCAAGTTCGGCAAGCTTGGCAGACAGTTGCACCGGAGCTGGCGTCGCGCATTTGAAGAAGGCATTGTAGTAGGGCAGTTCGCGCATCTGTGCGGCGGCAACATCCGCCAGTTCGTCGCGGCCATACCCAATGTTGACGCACCAGAGCCCGGCCATCGCATCGAGAAGTTCACCGCCTTCGCTATCGTAGATGAAGGGTCCTTCGCCGCGCACGATCATGCGCGATCCTTGGGCTCGGAGTTCCTTGTGGTCGGTGAATGGATGGAGAAAATGCGCAGCATCCTGCGCCTGCAACTCCGGCAGGGAATATTTGTGGTTCGAAAGGGTCATCATCGTGTCCTTGATTTTCTGGTGTGTGGTGAAACAAGGTCAGATGGACACGGGTGGGGAATAGCCGATACGGGCACACAGCAGCATCAGTTCGGCATGAAGCGTCCGCGCCGATGGCGTGGAAACAAATTCATGCTCTCTGCGCACTGCATCCTTCGTCATAAGATGGTCTTTCGCGGAAACCGGTTGCTTGTCCATACCGACGATATCCGCCGGCTGCCGATGCGGCAATACGGTTTTGCCTTCGTCTTCGATTGACGTCAAAGACCGAGCCTGTCGCGCAGCCCATACCACCAGGCACCGAGCATGGTAAGCGGAACGCGAAAAGTCTTGCCGCCCGGAAACGGAAGGTTGGGCAGCGCGCTCCAGACATCGTAGCGTTCCGCATGACCGGCCACCATTTCGCCGAGGATCTTGCCAAGCAGGTGCGTGGTGGTGACGCCATGTCCGCTGTCGCCATGGGAAAAATAGACCGTGTCGGACAGTCTGCCCATATGCGGAATGCGCGTCAGGGTCAGGGCAAAATTACCGCTCCAGGCATAGTCGATCTTCACTTTGGCCAGTTGCGGAAAGGTCTTCAGCATGTTCGGCCGTATGACTGCGGTCAGATCCTTCGGATCCTGGCCGCCATAACCGATGCCGCCACCGTATAGCAGCCGGTTGTCTGCGGTGCGGCGGTAGTAATCGAGAACGTAATTGGCATCCTCGACGCAGTAGTTGGCTGGCAGCAGGGTTTCGATCAATCCGGCCTCAAGCGGTTCCGTCGCCAGTACCTGGCTTGAAACCGGCATCATCCGGCCGCCGATCTCCGGCAGCAGTTCACCGAGATAGGCATTGCCGCAGACAAGCACATATTTCGCCCGCACCGAACCCGTGCGAGTACGAACCACAGGTGAAGATCCTTTATCGACGCCGGTCACGCGCGAACTTTCGAAAATCCGCCCGCCGAGGCTTTCGACCGCTGCGGCCTCGCCCAGTACCAGATTGAGCGGATGGATATGTCCGCCAAACCGGTCGATCATGCCACCGGCGTAGCGGCCGCAGCGGACATAGTTGCCAACGTCTGCCCTGGATACCATGTCGAGACCGGCATGGCCGCGCGCCTGCCAATGCGCACGGTGGTCCGCCATTTCGCGCATCTGCTTGTCGGTGAAGGCAGCGAAGAACCCACCATCGACCAGATCACAATTGATCGCGTATTTCGCCACGCGCTCGCGGATGATGTTGCCGCCTTCCAGGGACATGGCCGCCAGTTTCGAGGCCTTTTCCGGCCCGTAGCGCTTGGCGATCGTCTCCAGGTCGCGGCTATAGCCATTGACGATCTGGCCGCCGTTGCGCCCGGAGGCACCGTAACCGATCCGTTCGCCTTCGAGCACGACGACGGAAAAGCCGCGCTCGGCCAGTTCCAACGCTGCCGAAATACCGGTAAAGCCTGCGCCGATGATACAGACATCCGCCGAGGTCTCACCTTGCAGGATGGGCCGCAGACGCCGGTCGTTTGCCGAGGCCGCGTACCAGGACGGCGCATGGCCGGGATTGGTGGGGGCGATTTTCATGTCAGACCGTCCTGATGTAGGCGTCGTACTCGACGTCCGTCACTCTGAGGGAGAATTCCGAAAGTTCCTGCCGCTTGCAGGCCGTGTAGAGCGACCGGTATTGCGGCCCGAGCGTCGCATAGGCAAAGCCCGAGCGTGCAAAGCTCTGCAAGGCATAATCCCAGTTGGTCGGAAGCGGCTGGTGGCTGACGGCATGATCGTCACCCGTAATGGCACCGCCCGGCCTGGTCTTTTCCTTCATCCCGGTCAAAGCAGCACCGAGGATCATCGCCAGAACCAGATAGGGATTGCTATCGGACCCCGCGACGCGGTGCTCGATGCGTGTCGCCGGTTTGCTCGCGGTGATCACCCGCACCGCGGCAGAGCGATTGTCGAACCCCCAGGAGGCATAGGTCGGCGCATGTTCGCTCGGCCGCAAACGTCGGTAGGAATTGAGATGTGGAGCAAACACCGCCATGCTGTCGCCCATGTTTTCGAGAAGCCCGCCGACCGCGTGCATCAACGTTTCGGATGGTCCGTCTTCCCCAACAAAAATGTTGCGTCCCCCCTCGTCGAGAATGGAGAAATGCACATGCATGCCGGAGCCGGCCTGCGTTCCATAGGGTTTGGCCATGAAGGTGGCGTCGAGATCGTGCCTGCGGGCAACGCCCTTGACGATACGCTTCAACAACACGGCATAGTCGGCAGCCTTGAGTGCATCCGGCACATGATTGAGATTGATCTCATATTGCCCCGGGCCGTTTTCACGCAGTGTCGTATCGGCGGGCACGCCTTGGGCGCGGCACGCGGTCGCAATGTCGTGAAAAACATGCTCGAAATCCTGCAGTTCCGAAATCGACAGGACCTGCGTCTGCCCCGTATGCCAGCGTCCCTCGCGGGTATTGGGCGGGCGCACCGGATCGAGGGCCGAGCGGACCGGGTCGATCAGGTAGAATTCCAGCTCGGTCGCCACGACCGGCGTCAGCTTCAACTTGGCAAATCGCTGCATCACGTCGACCAGCGTCTGGCGCGGATCGCTGTAGAAGCCGGTACCATCGGGGTTCTTCATGCCGAGCAGGACCTGCGCTGTCGGGCGGCTGAGCCAGGTCACGCGTGAGAGTGTTCCAGGAACGGGAAAACACAGGCCATCGGGATCGCCGGTTCCCTCCGCCAGGCCGGCATCGTTGACATCGCGTCCCCAGATGTCGAGCGCATAGACGGAGCGCGGAATGGCCATGCCTTTCATCAGCACATCCAGCGCCCGGTCGCGCGGAATCCACTTGCCGCGTGGCACGCCGTTGACGTCGATCACGAAGGCTTCCAGCACTTCGATGTCAGGGTTGCTGCTTATAAAGTCAGACGCTTCATTCTCATCTATCATTGTCCACCAGTTCTGTGCCGCTGCCCGGGAACGTGAAGTCGCCGGGCGTGGCGGTCTGTTGCAATATCGGCTGCAGGTGCGAAGCCGGCTTCCTCACCGAAGACCGTTTGGCTGGGTCTGCGTTGCGAGCCCGGCCATCGAGATCGCCGCGTGCTTGCGATAAATTTTGATCATTATAGTTCGTAATATGATCAAATTGTAAAGGGCTATCGAATTGCGGGCAAGAGACCGTCAATCGCAGTGGCCGGAGTGCGATGTCGAAAAGGGCGCGCGCAATGAGAAATCGCGCCTCGACCGGACCTCGGATTGCCCATATTGATACGAACAAGAAGGGGAGGATCAGAGCTTTTGAAACAGATGGATGCGATCGGGCTGGTTTCGCTCAGCAAGCTGCCAATGGAATCGATGAAGCAATGGGTCTATCGCTGCCTGCGTCAGGCCATCATGACCGGCCGCTTTCCGCCCGGCTTGCCGGTGACCATTCAGGGGATCGCTGAAATGCTGCAGGTCAGTGCGATGCCGGTCCGCGAAGCGCTGCACAGGCTCGTCGCCGATGGCGCGCTCGAGCACCTCGACAATCGCCGTGTCCGGGTCCCCGATATCGATCCGGATAAATTCGACGAGATCATTGCCGCCCGCATTGCGCTGGAGACCGTTGCCGCGGAGCGCGCCCTCCCCTCCATCGATTACCTGCGGATTGCGCGGCTGCAGCAGCTCGATGACGAGATCGACGTCGCCTACAAGGCCGGCAATATCGAGCAGGGCATCGAGGCCAACTTCGCGTTCCACCGCTGTCTCTATGAGGTCCGCTCGTCGGCCGTTCTACTACCGCTGATCGAATCCGTCTGGCTGCGGCTTGGCCCCTTCATGCGCGAGGCGACGGAGAACCTCGACGAAAGCTACCGTGTCGACCGCCATGTCCAGGCTTTGGAGGCGATTGCTGCAAAGGATGTGACAGCGCTGAAGACGGCCATCGCCGCCGATATTGAGGACGGCGCCGGACATCTGGGTCACAAGCGGTTTCTGGACGTGGAGTCGCGGTTGCTCGCCACGCGAAAATGACCGTAGCACCAGGGTCATTTGTCCGACCCCTAGAGAAAGAGCGTCGTGTGCTGCCCGCCAAGGGTTAAACACCGGTTAATTCGCCGGCTTTTTGGTCCTTCCCAGGTTGTTTATGAAATACCAT
>UCHD01000041.1 GCA_900472175.1 Hyphomicrobiales bacterium
TGTTCATAGCGATCGCTTAGCCTGCAACCATTAAGCCAAAAACAACGTGACAATGCCATCTGCTCGTCTCCCGACCCATGCACCAACGTCCTCCTGGACGCAAACTTGATAGACGAGTTTGCCTATTACCTGGTGTGTCCCGAGCACGCCCAGGAAAATCCAAAGATCGCAATCTTCCGGAATTGGATACTCAATGTGGAGAAGACGGGCGGTGAGGAGCGAGGTGATCTCAAGCGAAAATAGGCCGCCCCTCCGGGGCGGCCATGGTCAGCGATCAGGCCGCAGTCGCGGTGCGGGTATCGAAGTCGGTCGTCCATTGTAGCGACGGCCGCGCGCCGCACCGCTCGATCCAGGCCTTGACCACATCGCTGTCCGGTGTCGCCGCGGGGTACCAGGCAAAGGGCGATTGCAGCAGCAGATCGACAGCTGTGTATCGGTCCCCCATCAGATAGGGGCGATCCTTGAGCGCGTCTTCAAGATACTTCGCCAGCTCCGCCGGGCCACGGAATGTAAAATCCAGATAGGGATGCGAAAGCCCGGCCGCGTGCGTGATTAGCACCGGCTCGACGACGCCGGCATACCAGGCGAGCCAGCTCAAATATCGACCGCGCTGAGGGTCGCCAGCAACTGGCGCTAGCTTCGTTTCCGGGAAGAGATCCGTCAGGTATTGTATGATCGCGATGCTCTCCCAGATCACGACGCCGTCATGCATGAGCAGCGGCACCTTGCCTTCCGGATGCGGGTTCTTCGGATCCTTGCGGCCACTGCCATCGCCGCGGGTGATGTCAACGATCTCGATCGCCACCTTGTCGAGGGCGTTGAGTTCGCGAAGCAGGGTGATGATACGCGAAGAACGCGAGCGTGGGGCGTGAAAGAGTGTCAGCATAATCTGGATCCTCGGTTGCGTTTGGTAATACGGATCTTATACAGTTGGCCAACTGCCAGTTTTCGTCAGCTGGCTACCTCTATCCTCCAAAGTCATGGCCCGTAGTGATCGTCTATTCCGCCTGCTCCAGGCGCTGCGCACTCTCCCCTCTCCGGTAACGGCCGCCCGCCTTGCCGAGGAGACCGGCGTTTCGTTGCGCTCACTCTATCGGGACATCGACAGCCTGCGCGCCGCAGGCGCCGTCATTGATGGCGAGCGCGGCTTCGGCTACCGGCTGACGGAGGACATCGCCTTGCCGCCACAAACGTTCACGCAGCTTGAAATCGAAGCCTTGGTGCTCGGCCTTGCCGAGGTGCGGCACATGGGCGAGCCAGATCTCGCAACCGCAGCAGATGCCGTGCTTTCGAAGATAACGGCGACATTGCCCGACAGGCTTCAGCGCCAGGCATTGCATGCCGTTTCACAGGTCTATCGCTTCGAGCGCCGGGATCCGCCTGTCGCCAATGTCGGCCTTCTGCGCAAAGCCTGCTGGCAGGAGCGTGCGGTGGTGATCGCCTATGTGGACGCGGACCAGCAGCGGACGGACCGAAAGATACTGCCGCTGGCGATCGTCTATTTGGAGCGGGTGTTGGTGCTGCTTGCCTGGTGTTGGCTCAGGCAGGATTTCCGCAAGTTCCGCATCGATCGTGTCGCCGATATCCGCATGATGGAGGAGAGTTTCCGTCCACGCCGGGTACCCATGCTCCGGGACTTCGTCGCGTCTCTGAACGCAGGCGCGCCTGACACGTCGAAGATGACGTTGAGCGGCCAATAGCCAAAACCGACGAAGCGGCCCGTGTTGCAGTGTGTAAATTGGGGTTGGCAATCAAATCAGTTGGCAGCGCCTGAGTGCAAAGGTATTGCCAGTCTAAGCCGATAACGCCAAGCGCATCCGCGCGTCGCGGCCAGCTTTTTCCGCCATCCGGATCTCATACGCTTTGCCCCAGTGCGACATGACCGTCACGGCCTGGTTTAAGCTGCGGCCGAAATCGGTCGTAGAATACTCTATCCGTTGTACCTTGCCGGGAAAAACTTGCCGGCAGATGAGATCGTCCGCTTCCATTTCCCGAAGCTGTTGCGCAAGCATCTTCTCGCTGACCCCAGGCAGGGTTCTTCTAAGTTCGCCGAAACGGCGCGGCGCCATGGTGATCTCCCAGAGTATCTCCATTTTCCATTTTCCCCCGATCACATTGAGGGCGCTTGCGAAACCGCAGTCGTCATCAGGTAAGCGCTTCATCCATATCTCCCTACTTCAAAGTAACCAGTTACTCGAAAGTGCGTAATTTACCAGGTCCCTCGGCCAGCCTATCAAGCAACACTATTTGAAGATGGAGCTTGAATTCAATGACTACAATAGGCTTTCTCGGCGCTGGCCGAATGGGGACGGCGCTTGTCGCAGCACTGTGCAGGACCGGTCACACAGTCCATGTCTGGAACAGAACGGCGGAAAAAGCCCAAGCCCTCGCGGCCCTCGGAGCGCGACCGGAGCCCACACCAGAAGCCGCTGTCGCGGCTGCGGATATCGTTATGGTCAATTTGTTGGACTACATCGCAAGCGACGCTTTGTTTCAACGGCCAGAGGTCACCGAAGCGCTTAAAGGCCGGCTGCTGGTGCAACTCACCTCCGGTTCGCCCAAGACAGCGCGCGACACCGGTGCGTGGGCGACGGCCAAAGGGGTCGACTATCTCGACGGAGCGATCATGGCGACTCCCGACTTTATTGGTGGAGTGGAAACTCAAATCCTCTACAGCGGCGCGCGCGATCGCTACGAAAAACACGAGGCCGTGTTTGCGGCACTAGGCGGCAAGTCCGCCTTCATCGGCGAGGACTTCGGTGTCGCATCGGCGCTCGATGGCGCCCTCCTTGCGCAATTGTGGGGCACATTGTTCGGCACGCTTCAAGCGACGACCGTCGCTCAGGCTGAGGGCATTGCGTTGGACGACTACGCCTCCTCTCTCAAACTCTTTCGTCCGGTGATCGACGGCGCCGAAGTGGACTTGCTCAGCCGGGTGCGCGACGGCCGTGACCGGGGCGATGAAGCAACTCTGGCAACGGTCGCTGCTCACAATACCGCGTTCCAACATCTGAGGCATATTGTTGTGGAACGTGGTCTTAACCCGGCAATCACAGATGCGTTCGATAGCTACTTTGCGGCAGCGATAGCAAGCGGGCACGGCGATGACGACTTCGCAATGCTCGCAAACTACATGGTTTCGCAATGACAGCCGCGGATTCCGGAGCGGAGACGCACACCGCCACGTGTACTTGCGGCAGTTTTCGTTTGAAAGTTCGGGGAGCGCCGGAGCGGGTCTATGCCTGTGCATGCCTGGAGTGTC
>UCHD01000046.1 GCA_900472175.1 Hyphomicrobiales bacterium
GTAAACAATGTGACATCACCGTTCAGGCTCCTTTAGTCCATGAAGCTACAGCGTCATGGTCAAAATAGGGTCGAAAGAAGGTCATCTGCTCGTCTCCCGACCCATGCACCAACGTCCTTCCCTTCCAAATTGTCAAACCTTCATGAGGCAACTATTCCTCGCGGAGCCTCGCATAATCATTTCCATCTACCTGCAGCTGTCAAGTTTTTGTCGACAAGTTGCGCACAAGTAAAATATGCAATGCTGAAAGCCTCGCACAAGGAGACCAAACATGCCTCTTTCACGACCCGCCCTCATTAGCGATGCAGAACGTCAATTGCGGCTTCAGCGCTTGCGCGAGAACATGGAGGCCTCCGGCGCTGCGGGCGTATTGCTTGGATCGACCGAAAGCCTCCGCTATTTCACCGGCCTCGTCTGGCATCAGAGCGAAAGATTGCTTGGCGCGCTTGTGACCCCAACCACCTTGACCTACATCGTTCCCGGCTTCGAGCGCAGCCGTGTCGAGAGCCTGCCGCATTTGACCGGCGACATCGCCACGTGGGAGGAAGATGAAAGCCCTGCCGCGCTCGTCGCATCACTACTGGGTGCCAACGGTCGGCTGGCGCTGGACGACGCACTGCCGCTTTTTACCTACTATGCCCTCTTGGCAAGCCTCGGCGCTGAACGGCTTGCAGATGGCGCGCGCCTGATCCGGGACATTCGAATTCGGAAATCGGCGGCCGAAATCGCCATCATCCAGTACGCGATGAACTTGACACTTGAAGTTCAAAAGCGCGCCCATGCGATCATGACACCGGGCATTCGCGCATCCGAAGTCGTGCGATACATTGACGACCAGCACAGGGCGCTCGGGGCATCCGGCGGATCTACATTCTGTATTGTCTCCTTCGGCGCGGCGACCGCGCTTCCGCATGGCGCCGAGGGCGACCAGGTACTCGAAGAAGGACAGGCGATTCTGGTGGACACCGGCGCACGGATCGATGGTTACAATTCCGACCTCACACGCTGTTATGTCCTCGGCGAACCGGACGCCGAATTTGCGCGCATTTGGTCGATCGAGCGGGAAGCGCAGCAGGCCGTGTTCGACGCCGCGCGCATTGGGGCACCCTGCCATAGCCTTGACGATGCGGCCCGAGCGGTCCTTGCTCGCCACGGCCTCGGCCCCGACTACAAGCTACCCGGCCTTCCTCATCGTGCGGGTCACGGCGTCGGGCTGGAAGGACACGAGGAACCCTACCTCGTGCGGGGTAATACAACGCTCCTCGAGCCGGGCATGTGCTTCTCCAACGAGCCGATGATCGTCGTTCCCGATCGGCTGGGTATTCGGCTAGAAGACCACATCTACATGACCGATGAAGGGCAGCGGTGGTTCACACAGCCAGCAAAGGGTCCGACCGAGCCGTTCGCATGAGGCCAATGCGACTTGTCGCCAGCAAGAAAAACGAGGTGCTGTATGCTGCCAGCCGAGTACACCAGCGGGTGATGTCAGGTTAACCGGTGATGAAGCTTTCGGCGGTAGGCGGCGGTCATGATCCAAGCCACAATCAGCGACAAGCGCCATCGTTTTCCACCCGCTGTGATCGCCCATGCGGTTTGGCTCTACTTCCGATTTCCGCTGAACCTGCGTCTGGTGGAAGAGATGCTGCT
>UCHD01000002.1 GCA_900472175.1 Hyphomicrobiales bacterium
GATCCGCTCGCGCGCCGTCAGCTTGCCCTTGGCATGCTGCGCATCGATGCGCTTCTGCCCGCCGCCAAGACGCGCCTCGGCCCGGCGAACGCCAAGCTGGTCAAGTATCGAACGCATTATCATCCCATCCACGTGCTTTGACGAGTGCGTTCATACGTCCCTAGGCCTTTTGAGAAAACAGTTGATCGGGCGGCATTGCTGAATATAAATTTTTGCAAACTTTATTTTGCGAAAGTGCAAACATGGCGATGCGGAAGCTCTTTATCGGCCGGAAAATTCGATCCCTGCGTGAGGCCCACAAGGCAACGCAAAGCCAGTTTGCGGATCGGATCGGCATTTCGACAAGCTATCTCAATCAGATCGAAAACAACCAGCGGCCGGTTTCGGCCGCTGTGCTGGTCGCCCTGGTCGACAAATTTCAGATCAACCTGAGCGAATTTTCGGCAGGCGAGGGCGACCGGTTGCTGTCGGCTCTTTCGGAAGCGCTGACCGATCCCTTGTTCGAATCCTATACCCCAAATCTACAGGAGCTCAAACTCATCACCCAGAATGCCCCGTCCCTGGCGCATGCCTTGGTCCGGGCCCACCAGGCCTACAGGCGAAACAGCGAGCAGCTTGCCAGTCTCAACGACAGCATGGGGCGCTCAACACTTGCGGCAGAAGCGACACCATACGAGGAAGTCCGGGACTTCTTTCATTTCGTCGACAACTACATCCATGAGCTCGATGTGCAGGCCGAGGAACTGGGGATCGAGCTTGGGCTCGAACATGATGATCGCCATGCAGCGCTGACCAATTACCTCCAAAAAGTGCACAATGTGAATGTCGTGCGGGCAGAGCCCGGGCGTGACATCCTGCGCCACTTCGATGCGAAGACGCGGATTCTGTCTCTCAACGCCTATCTTCCGGCGACCAGCCGTGACTTTCAGCTCGCATTGCAAATTGCGCAACTCGAGGCCGCGGATACGGTGGACCGGGTGGCCAGGACCGGCAATTTCCGGACCAAGGAAGCGGCGGACATCTGTCGGATCGGGCTTCACAACTACTTTGCCGGCGCCCTGCTCTTTCCGTACAGAGCGTTCCAGTCTGCCGCCAACCTCCTGCGCCACGATCTCGAGCTTCTGGCTTCACGGTTCGGTGCCAGCTTGGAGCAGGTCTGTCACCGGCTCAGCACGTTGCAGCGGCCGGGTGAAAAGGGTATCCCCGTGTTCTTCGCGCGAGTCGACAGGGCGGGGAATATCACTAAGCGGCATAGTGCGACAAAACTTCAGTTCGCAAGATTTGGCGCGGCCTGTCCGCTGTGGAATGTCCATCAGGCTTTCGAGGCCCATGGCCGCATCATCAGGCAACTCGCCGAAACGCCGGATGGTGTCCGCTATCTGTGCCTTGCGACCCAGATCACCAAGGGCGGTGGAGGTTTCAAGAGTTCGCAGCCGCAATACGCCATCGCGTTTGGATGCGAAATTTCCTACGCCTCTGCTTTCGTCTATGCGGACGACCTTGATCTTTCAAATCGCTCGAGCTTCGATCCCATCGGGATTTCATGCCGCATTTGCGAACGGACACAGTGTTTTCAACGCGCCGTCCCGCCCCTCATGAGAAAACTCCATGTCGATCACGATGTGCGGACGGTTCTTCCCTATAGCATTGGCGACAATTGAATTTGGTCGGCAGGCAGACATTACACCGCGTTTCGGACGCCGGCGGAAACTGGCGACGCCGGGTTGAACGCGATCGGCCCTCTAAATGGAGACGACCGGCCACGCACTGAATTTGCATGACCGGTCAAAGCAAGTGCGAAGCGGTTTATTGCGCGCCGTTCTTCGCAATGAAGTCCGCCGCGACCCGCGCAACGAGCGCCAGAGAGACTGCGCCCGCATCGGGATGGCCGATGCTTTTTTCGGCGAGCGGCCGGGCGCGACCGAGTTTTGGGGTGAGAGCCGAGGTCGCGTCGGCCGCCGATTTTGCAGCGTCCGCTGCCAGCGACCAAGCTTCCGCCAGCGATTTTCCGGAAGCGGACGCACGCTCCAGCGCCTCGACAAACGGGATTAGCGCATCGACCAGCGTCTTGTCGCCAAGCCGAGCGCGGCCAAGCCGGGTGACGCCATCCAGCGCCAGCCGGGCGCCGGCGACGGCCGCATTCTTTTCAATTGCCGTGCTATCGTTCAAAGCGCTGCTCCAGGCGCGCAGCAGCAGGCCCCAGATCGCACCCGAAGTTCCGCCCGCCCGGTCGGCCCAGGCATCACCGGCAACGGCCAGAACGCTTGCGGCACCGGCACCCGCAGCAACGGCGGCATTGGCCGCGTCGAGCGCTGCAGCCGAACCCCGGCGCATACCCTGGCCATGATCACCATCGCCGGCATGCGCATCGATCAGGCCGAGTTCATCTTCGGCGTCCTTCAGCGCAGCGGCAATGCCCGAAAGCAGGCCAGCCACGCATTTGCCGGCGTTTTTCGATGCGTCAGACGCAGGCGCAAACACCATCTGCCCTTCAGTGTCATCGAACGCATCCGTTGCCGGTTCAGTCGCAAACGTCGCGCCGCGGCGCAGGACAGGCGTATCGCAGGCGGCCGACCACAGCGTTTCCAGTTCGTCGTCGAGCCAAAGCAGCGTCAGCGAGCAACCCTGCATGTCGAGGCTGGTGACGAATTCGCCGGCTTCCGGTGCCACGACATCCAGTCCGGCATCCTTCAGCAACGCCGAGACCGTCGTCCAGAGCACGAACAGCTCTTCATATTTCGTCGCACCCAATCCGTTGAGGATAACACCAACTTTCGTCGTTCCGGCAGGACGTTCCGCCAGCAGCTTTTCGGTCAGGAGCTTCGCCAAGTCCTTCGCGGGAAGGATCGCTTCATCCTTGATGCCCGGCTCGCCATGGATACCAAGACCGAGTGCCATCTGGCCATGCGGTACCGTGAACAGCGGTCCAGCAGCCCCAGGCAAGGTGCAGCCCTTGAAGGCAACGCCGAAGGAGACGGTGCGGTCATTGGCAAGACGGGTCACGCGCTCGACTTCGTCGAGGTTCATGCCGGCTTCGGCGGCAGCACCAGCAATCTTGAAGACGACGAGGTCGCCAGCGATGCCACGGCGCTTGGCGGCCTCGGCCATCGGCGCACTGGCCACGTCGTCGGTGACCGGCACGATCCGCACATCGATGCCTTCAGCGCGCAGGCGTTCCGCCGCGACACCAAAATTCAGAACGTCACCGGCATAGTTGCCGAAACCGAGCAGGATACCGCCGCCTTGATCCGCGTGACGGCAGACGCGTGCAACGGCAGCCGTGGAAGGTGAGGCGAACACGTCACCGGCGACGGCCGCATCGGCAAGGCCGGGGCCGACATAACCGGCGAAGGCCGGATAGTGTCCGGATCCGCCGCCGATCACCACCGAGACCTTGCCCTTCGGCACCTGGGTCGAGCGTACGACGCCGCCCTTCACGTGGCGGACATAACGGCTGTAGATCGCGGCAAAGCCTGCAAGCGCGGTCGTTGCGAATTCCTCGGGCTCATCGAAAATGGTGGTCATGACGTCTGTCCTTGGTCGCGAGGCAGGATGCGCCTCAGATAATCGCGATTGGCTGCGCTGACGGAAAGCCCGTCGCCGCCATAATGTTCACAAAGAAACGGGCTGGAAAAGCCATGCGCGAGCGCCATGCGAATGGCGGCGCGATAACTGATGATACCGGACTCCAGCGGCGCCGGATGCGTGACGATGACCCCGGACGCCGGATCTTCCGTGCGGGTGTAGTTCTTCACATGCCAGTATTTTGCGTGAGGCGCGACCTTGGCCATCATTTCCTGCCAGTGCTCGACCGGCCGGTGCAGGCGGATCAGGTTGCCAAGGTCGGCGTTGATGCCGACATTGGCAAGACCGATATCCTCGACGAGGCGGACCGAGCTTTCCGCCGTTCCGAGATAGGTATCCTCGTACATTTCCAGCGCCAGCTCGATGCCGAGTTCTTCGGCATGTCGGCCCAGCTCTCGAAGGCGGGCGACGGCCTTGCCCCAAATTGCCGCATCATGGGGATTTTTCGCGCCATCGACGGTCCAGAACCATAGCGCTTTCTTCTGCGCCTCGGTCAGTGCCTCGAACAGGCCGAAGGACACGGAACCGGCACCGATCGCCTTGGCGGTATCGATGACCCGGTGGCCATAGGCCAGATAGTCATCGCCGTGCTTTTCATCGATAACGCTGCGGCGGGCCGTCGATATCGCCGGCATCGTCAATCCCAGCGATTGGGTCAGCGCCACAAATGCGTCGAGCCGTGCGGGCGAAAGGTCGGCAAGCCGGATCCAGCTATCGGTCGGATCGAGTTCGGTGAAGCCGGCATCGACGACGTCGGCCAGGGTCTCTGCCCATTCCTCGACTGACTGGTCCTGAACGGAGCGGCCATCAGGCAAGGTGTTCGGATACTGGATCATCGCGGCTGCGATCGGCCAGGTGTCTCTGTTCCATTGGCGCGGTTTGGCGGTCATGGTTTCATCCTTGAAATTTCCGGGACATGCGGCGGCCGGTCAGGCCGCCGTTTTTCCATCATTGGCCGATGCCGGGGTATCCTTGTTGGAGCCGCGGACAATACCGATCAGCCAGAACACCAGCGGCGACAGGAGCAGCACAAGACCAAGTGTCATCAGGCCAGAGACAAGACCGTTCGACCAGAAGATCGAGAGATCGCCGTTCGACATGAGCATCGACTGGCGGAAGGCGTCTTCTGCCTTGTCGCCGAGTACCATGGCCAGCACCAACGGCGCCAGCGGATAGTCGAGCTTCTTGAAGACGTAGCCGAGCAGACCGAAAGCAATCACCAGCCAGATATCCATCACCGAGTTCGCCACCTGATAGGCGCCGGAGAAGATGACGGCGACGATGATCGGGCCGATAATGGCGAAGGGCACGCGCAAAATAGACGCGTAGAGCGGCACGGTGGCAAGCACCAGGATAACGGCGACGATATTGCCGAGATACATCGAGGCGATCAGGCCCCAGACGAAGTCCGGACGGTCAGTGAACAGTGTCGGCCCGGGTGTCAGGCCCCAGATCATCAGGCCACCCATCATCACCGCAGCGGTTGCCGAGCCGGGCACGCCGAGCGCCAGCATCGGCAGCAGGGCGGACGTTCCGGCCGAATGGTCGGCGGTTTCCGGCGCAACGATGCCGCGCGGGTCACCCTTGCCGAACATCGACTTGTCGCGGGCCGAGCGGCGGGCAACGCCGTAGCTCATGAACGAGGCGGCTGTCGGACCAGCGGGCGTGATGCCCATCCAGATGCCGATGATGGTGGAGCGCACGATGGTGAACCAGTAGCGCGGCATTTCCATCAGCGTGCGGCCGATCTCCGACAGTCTTACGCGCGCCTTGATGCCTTCGAAACGCAGGCCCTCTTCCGTGGTCAACAACAGCTCACCGATCCCGAACAGACCCATGACGGCAATCAGGAAGGAAACGCCCTTGATCAGTTCGGGAATGTCGAAGGTCAGGCGAAGGTTGCCGGAGATCGTATCCATGCCGACCGAAGCCAGCGCGAAGCCGAGCATCATCGAGACCAGCGTCTTGAACGGCGATTGTGCGCCCATCGAAATGAAGCTGGCGAAGGCAAGGAAATAGACGGCGAAATATTCGGGCGACGAGAACTTCAGAGCGAAATTGGCGACCCAGCCCGACAGCAGCGTGATCATCACGACGCCGGCGAGCGCACCGATACCGGCGGACACGAAGGCAAGCGTCAACGCGCGGCTCGCCTGGCCGGTCTTTGCCATCGGGTAACCGTCGAAGGTCGTGGCGACCGAAGAGGGCTCTCCGGGGATGTTGAACAGGATGGACGTCGTCGATCCGCCGAACAGTGCGCCCCAGTACATGCAGGACAAAAGGATGATCGCCGAGATCGGGTCCATCGAGAATGTCAGCGGTAAAAGCAGCGAAACACCGTTGGGAGCCCCCAACCCGGGAAGCACGCCGACGAGGATGCCGAGCGTCACGCCGAGCATCATCAACAGGATATGATTGAAGCTCAGGATATGGCCGAAGCCGTCGATCAGCAGACCGATATTTTCCATGTCTTTCCTCCTAAAGACAACAAGGCGGCGGGATCAATAGATCCCGAACCACGCCTCGACCGGACCTTTCAGGAGCGGAACCTTGAAGCCGATTTCGAAAATGACGAAGAAGAGAACCGAGACGGCGATGCCCGCGGGCAGGCCGATCCACCACTTGTAGCGGCCCTGGAAAGTCATTGCGCCGGCGATATAGAGCGCCGTTCCGACATAGAGGCCGAGAAAGGTGGAAACCGCAGCGAAAGCAACCAGCGGCAACAGGAATGACAAGACCACCTTGAAGCGGGCCGCTTCGAAGAAAATCTCGCCGGTGTTGCGGTGCTTAAACACCGCGCCGATCAGATTAGCGGCGCTGCCGAACACGATCAGAAGACCGATGTAGAAGGGGAAGTAGCCTGCATCCGGCCCCATGTCGGTCCAGCCGGTTCCGGCCTCGACCGACCCATAACAGATGGCGGCACCGAAGGCGCCGGTCAACAGGGCGACGCCGACCTCCATCGCAAAACGGGACAATCCCTTGGCGCTGTTCACGCTCATTGTTCAAACCTTTCCGGTGAATGCGGACGCCCGAAAGCGTCCGCAGGGTACCTTAATGGGTTCAGTTGGCGAGCCAACCTTCGCGCTTCAGCACTTCCGTCACCGAAGCCTCGTTGGCCTTGATGAAATCGGCAAGCTGTGTGCCGGCCATGTAATCGGACGACTGCGAGGTGTCGGCGATGTATTTGGCCCATTCCGGTGTCTCGGATACTTTCTTCAGCACGCCGGCGTAAAAATCAACAACGTCCTTTTCGACGCCAGCCGGCAGCCAGACGGTGCGGGGCATGGCGTAGTTGTCGACCGCGATGCCTGATTCCTTGCAGGTCGGGATGTCGCCCCAGCCCTGTTCGCCGACAACCTTGCCGGCGCTCTTCAGCTTTTCCGACTTGAACACGCAGATCGGCTTGACCATGCCCGCCTGCCACTGGCCGAGATTTTCGCTCGGGTTGTTGACGTTGGCGGCGATGTGCTCGCCTGCCAGCTGAACGGCCGCTTCGCCGCCGCTCTTGAACGGGATGTAGCCAAGCTTGGCGCCAGTCGCATCGTTGATCATCGAGGTGAGGATCTGGTCGACGTCCTTGGACTGGCTGCCGCCAACCTTGTAGTTGCCGGATTCCTTGGCCTTGGCGACGAAATCGGTGCCCGTCTTGATGTCGGCCTTGCCATTGACCCAAAGGATGAATTCATCGGAGGCGAGTGCTGCAACCGGTGTCAGGTCTGCCGACTTGTAGGGAACCTTGGCGCGAACCGGCAGCAGATAGGCATTGTTGGTGCCGAAAGCGAGCTTGTAGGAATCGCCCTTGTAGCCGGCCGTGTAGACGAAGCCCTCCGCGCCGCCGGCGCTGCCTTTGTTGGTGACGACGACCGGAGCCTTCATCAGCTCATACTTGGCAATAATCGACTGGATGGTGCGGGCAAAGATATCCGTGCCGCCGCCTGGGCCGGCAGTAACCACGAATTCGACCGGGCGGTTTGGCTCGAAAGCCATCGCCGGGGCGGCAACGCCGAATGCGGCAACCATGATGCACGCGAGAGAGACTGTATGTTTCATGCTTAACTCCTCCGTTGAATGAACGGCGTGGACCTCCTCCACGCCGGTAGAAAGCAAAACCGTTCGAATTCAGGCGGCAGCAGCCTGCGCTGCGCTTCTTTTCGCCATGCGGGCGGCCAGAAGAATGGCCTCACGGCTCGCACCAGAATCGGCAATACCCTTGCCGGCAATGTCGTATGCGGTGCCGTGAGCGGGCGTGCACAGAGCGAATGGCAGTCCGCCCATCATCGTCACACCCTTGTCGAAACCCATCATCTTCATCGCGATCTGACCCTGATCGTGATACATGGTCAAAACCGCCTGGAACCCTTCCTTCAGCGCACGAAGGAAGACGGTGTCGGCCGGCAAGGGGCCTTCGACATCCCATCCGCGCTGGCGGGCAAACTGCACGGCCGGCTCGATGATATCGATTTCCTCCATGCCGAAGCTGCCACCATCGCCGGCATGCGGATTGAGACCGGCAACCAGGATGCGCGGATTGTCATGACCGGCCGCCTTGAGGCACTGCCGCGTCAGTTCGATCTCAGCAAGAATGCGATCGACCGAAAGATTGGCCGAAACTTCCGACAGTGGAATGTGGGAGGTGACGCGGGCATTCCAGACTTTTTCCAGAACATTGAACTCGCGCACCTTGCCGGTAAAGCCGATGACATCGGCAACGAACCGGATTTCGTCGTCATACCCCGGATAGGCAAAGCGCATCGCCTTCTTGTTGAAGGGCGTGAAGCAGACCGCCTGCGCCCGGCCCTTGTCGGCCAGCTGCAACGCAGTGCGGAAATTGGTGGTGGCGAACGTGCCGCCGGCAAGCGTCGCCTCGCCGCGATCGACATCGGCCGGATCGAGATGGGCAAGATCGATGAATACGTGCCGGTCAGTGCCGGCACCCTCGAAATTCTCCAGCGATGCGGCAGCGAGATCGAGCGTGAGCCCGGCGCATTCGGCACCTTCATCGAGAATGCGGCGATCGCCGATCACAACCAGATGTGCCGCTTCGCGAATATCGTCCATCGCCAGGATCCTGGCGGTTAGTTCGGGGCTGATGCCTGCCGGGTCGCCCATGGCGAGCGCAATGACAGGACGCGCATCGTTGGCGCTCAGGGTCATGATGAAAGTCCTCCGCTTCATGCTGTTGAAGCCGTCATACGTCATTCAAAACTCTGCATCAAGTCTTTTGTATTCTGTATGCAGCATTTTTTGTTGACGTCAGATCAGGCAGTCTTCATGTTCGCAGTGCGCTAAAACGATTCAAAAACTCACACGAGAGCGGAACGGGCCTTAAAGACTATGGACGAGATCTCCTCACTGGAACGTCGCCCTGATGGCAGCACCGGCCCGATCCGGCGCACCGCTCTGCACGACACACTCGTCAATCACCTGCGCGACATGATCATCGAAGGTGACCTGGAGCCCGGAACGCGCCTGCATGAAGGGCAGCTTGGCGAACAGCTCGGGGTTTCCCGCACGCCACTGCGTGAAGCGATCAAGTATCTGGCCAGCGAAGGCCTGGTGGAGCTGGTGCCGAGCCGGGGCGGCGTGGTGAAGCGCTTCAGCCCGAAGGATGTCCATGACATGCTGACGGTGCTGCGTACGCTGGAGGAACTTGCAGGCCGTCTCGCCTGCGAACTGGCAAGCGACGCGGAAATTGCGGAAGCGCGCGCCCTGCACGATGAGATGATCGTGCGCTACAAGGCTGCCGATCGCCTGAAGTACTACAAGCTCAACCAAGCCATTCACACGGCGATCGTCCGGATGGCGCAGAACAGCTCGCTGATCGATATCCACGCCATGCTGCAGACGCGGCTGAAGCGTATCCGCTTCATCGGCCATGAGGGCCCGGAAAAGTGGGCGGCCTCCGTCGGCGAACACGAGGAAATGATCTCGGCGCTGGAAGCCCGCGACAAGGCCCGCCTCTCCGAAGTGCTCGGCCGGCACCTGTTCAACGCCTGGGACCGGGTGCGCGATTCAATCTGACGCGGCCCGCCATTCTTCAACGGCAGTTCAGGGACAGACCTGCGATCCTATCCGCGGCCGGAAGCCGCCTCGCGCCGCAACGACGCCGGGCTTTTTGCCGTCCACTTGCGGAACGCCCGGTGAAAGGCGCTGGGTTCGGAATAGCCAAGCTGCGCTGCGATCTCTCCCACACTTGCGTCACCGCCCAGCAGCATCTCGATTGCACGGTCGCGGCGAATTTCGTCCTTGATGCCAGCATAGCTTTGCCCTTCGCCCTGCAGGCGGTGGCGCAGCGTCGACGGGGACATGTGCATCTGCGCGGCAAGATCGCCGAACCCGGTCCAGCTTATGGGTGTCTGTTGGCGCAGCCGCTTGCGCACCACGGCAGCGAGGCCAGCGTCATAGCGATAGCGCACAAGAATGTTGGCAGGCGCGCCACGCAGAAAATGCTTCAAGGCTTGCTCGGTGCGGGCGATCGGCAGTTTCAAGACTGAGCGGTCGAAGGCAAGCCGGCTGACAGGTTGCGAAAACTGCACGGGCGCGCCGAAGAAAAGGCGGTAGTCGGCGCCCTCCAGCGGTTCGGGGCAGCGGAAATCCACCCGGCGGATCGGGATGCGACGGCCGACCAGCCAGCAGGTGATACCGTGCAGCAGGATCCAGTAGGTCCGGTAGGCGAAGGCCGAGCGGGCCTTGCCCTTGTCGCTCAGGACGATTTCTGCCAGCCCGTCGCGGATTACCAGTTCGCCGCTCGGGTCTTCCAGCACGACGCCCAAAAAACGCAAAGCCCGGCGAAGCGCCTGGTCGAGCGTCCGTGCATGCAGCACGCAATGACAGAGAAGCGTAAAGCTGCCGCGCCGCATCGGCCGCTCGCCCATACCGAAGAACTCGTCGTCCACTTCGGCGGCGACCGCCAGCCACAGGGCACCGTAAGTTTCGGCGGAAATCGGGTTTTCGACCACGGCCGGCAGGCCCAGTGACACCAAAAGCGGCGCCGTTGGCTTGCCAATCCGGCGCAGGCAATCGAGCGCCTCCTCGACAAACGAGGGCGAGATCATCCGCCGGTCGGCGTCCACCATCGGCTTTCCTCTCATATGGCAAAATTGGCCGAAAAATGAAGGACAGTTCTGTCATCGCTTGCAATACCGCGCAAGCGTAAAGTCCGGAAGGTGCCATGATTGAAATCTGGCATAGGGACGGAACGCGGCGGGGAGGCTGCATGACGTATCAATGGCTGACTGCTGCGCGCCTTCGCACAAGAAGGGCAGTGCTATGAAGATTTCCGGCAAGGTTTTTGTGGTGACCGGTGGTGGTTCCGGCCTTGGCGCGGCTGTCACGCGCATGCTGGCCGAGGCTGGCGCCCGCATCGTCATCGCCGATATCAATCAGGACGGCGGCGCACAGGTGGCTGCCGGTCTCGGCTCTAGCGCCCGGTACATTCGCACCGATGTCACCAGCGAGCCGGACGCTCAGGCCGCCATCAACGCCGCGCTTGAAACATTCGGCTACCTGAATGGGCTGATCAATTGCGCTGGCGTCGCGCCGGGCGAAAAGGTTCTTGGCCGCGACGGTCCGCATCGGCTTGAGAGCTTTGCCCAGGCGATCGGCATCAATCTGGTCGGCACATTCAACATGATCCGGCTTGCCGCTGCCGCCATCCAGGCGCAGGAACCGGACAGCGAAGGCGAACGCGGCGTCATCGTTAACACAGCCTCCGTTGCGGCGTTCGACGGCCAGATCGGTCAGGCTGCCTATTCCGCCTCCAAGGGCGGCGTCGTCGGCATGACCCTGCCGATTGCGCGCGAACTCGCCCGCTACGGCATCCGCGTCGTCACCATCGCGCCGGGTATTTTCGAGACGCCGATGATGGCCGGCATGCCGCCCGAGACGCAGGAAGCGCTTGGAAAGAGCGTACCGTTTCCGCCACGCCTTGGCCGTCCGGCTGAATTTGCCGCTTTGGTGCGCCACATCTGTGAGAACACCATGCTGAATGGCGAGGTCATCCGTCTGGATGGCGCGCTGCGCATGGGGCCGCGCTGAGCGGCTTGGGAGGTTTGAAATGACAGCACATGATCCCATCGTCATTGTCGGCGCCGCCCGTACCGCCATGGGCGGATTTCAAGGTGACCTGCAGGGCGCCACCGCGCCGGACCTCGGGGCTGCGGCCATTCGCGCCGCATTGGAGCGCAGCGGCCTGGCATCGGAGCTGGTGGATGAAGTCGTGTTCGGCTGCGTGCTTCCGGCCGGGCAGGGGCAGGCACCAGCCCGGCAGGCGGCTATCGGCGCGGGTCTTCCATTTGCAACCGGCGCCAGCACCGTCAACAAGATGTGTGGCTCGGGCATGAAGGCGGCGATGCTGGCGCATGACCTGATCCTGGCCGGTAGCGCCAACATTGCCGTCACCGGTGGCATGGAAAGCATGAGCAACGCGCCCTATCTGCTGGATCGGGCCCGTGGTGGTTACCGGCTCGGCCATGGCCGCGTCATCGACCACATGTTCCTCGACGGGCTGGAGGATGCCTATGACAAGGGACGGCTGATGGGCACGTTTGCCGAAGATTGTGCCGAGGCCTACCAGTTCACCCGCCCCGCCCAGGACGATTTTGCCGTGGCTTCGCTCACTCGTGCTCAAAAGGCAATTCAAGATGGGGCGTTCGATGCAGAGATCACGCCGGTCACCGTGAAGACTGGAAAGACGGAACAGATCGTCAGCCGCGATGAACAACCGGGCAAGGCGAAACTTGAAAAAATTCCGACGCTGAAACCTGCCTTCCGCGAAGGCGGCACGGTAACGGCGGCGAATGCCAGCTCGATTTCCGATGGCGCCGCCGCACTGGTGCTGATGCGCCGCTCCGAAGCAGAGCGTAGGGGATTGACGCCGCTTGCCACCATCACCGGCCATTCCACCCATGCGCAGGCACCCAATCTGTTTGCCACCGCACCGATCGGCGCGCTGAAGAAGCTCAGCGAACGCACCGGATGGGCCTTGAAGGATGTCGATCTGTTCGAGATCAACGAGGCCTTC
Organism: Hyphomicrobiales bacterium; assembly: GCA_900472175.1. Taxonomy (GTDB): domain Bacteria; phylum Pseudomonadota; class Alphaproteobacteria; order Rhizobiales; family Rhizobiaceae; genus Pararhizobium. Next base: position 12,611 of record UCHD01000002.1, read on the forward strand.
GCCGTTGTCGCCATGGCTGCGATGCGCGATCTCGACCTGCCGCACGACAAGGTCAACATCCATGGCGGTGCCTGCGCGCTTGGCCATCCCATTGGCGCATCCGGCGCCCGCGTCATCGTCACATTGCTGGCGGCTCTTGAGCGCTACGGTCTGAAGCGCGGCATGGCCTCGCTCTGCATCGGCGGCGGCGAGGCGACGGCGATCGCGGTCGAGCGGCATTGAGCGGAACGGGGAGGAAAGCAAAACATGATCCTTTCTGAGCAGCAGATCCAGATCCGCGACATGGCTCGCGATTTCGCCCGCGAGCGGCTGGCACCGGGCGCTGCCGAGCGCGACGTGTCGCATGCGTTTCCGAAAGGCGAACTGAAGGAGATGGGCGAGCTCGGTTTCCTCGGCATGCTGGTGCCGGAGGCCTATGGCGGCTCGGAGACCGGAACCGTTGCCTATGCGGTCGCGCTCGAGGAAATTGCCGCCGGTGACGGCCCCTGCTCGACGATCATGAGCGTGCACAGTTCGGTGGGTTGTGTGCCGATCCTGAAATTCGGCACAGAAGAGCAGAAGCAGCGCTTCCTGCCGAAACTGGCCTCCGGTGAATGGATCGGCGGCTTTGCGCTGACGGAACCGCAGGCAGGGTCCGACGCCTCCAACCTGCGCACCCGCGCCCGCCGCGACGGCGACCATTACGTGCTCGACGGCGCCAAGCAGTTCATCACATCCGGCAAGAACGGCAATGTCATCATCGTCTTCGCCGTTACCGATCCCGATGCCGGCAAAAAGGGCATCACGGCCTTCATTGTGCCGACCGACACGCCCGGCTATGAGGTTGTTCGCGTCGAACACAAGCTTGGCCTGCATTCTTCCGACACCTGCCAGATCGCCTTCACCAATATGCGTATCCCCGCTGACCTGCGGTTGGGCGCCGAGGGCGAGGGTTACAGGATCGCGCTTGCCAATCTCGAAGGCGGCCGCATCGGCATCGCCTCTCAATCGGTCGGCATGGCGCGGGCCGCCTTCGAGGCGGCCCGCGATTATGCCCGCGAGCGCATTGCCTTCGGCAAACCGATCATCGAGCACCAGGCCGTCGCCTTCCGTCTTGCCGACATGGCGACGCAGATTACAGCGGCGCGGCAGATGGTGCTGCATGCGGCCGAGCTGAAGGAGGCCGGTGAACCCTGCCTGACGGAGGCGTCGATGGCAAAACTGTTTGCCTCGGAGATAGCGGAAAAGGTCTGCTCGGACGCGATCCAGATCCATGGCGGCTACGGATACATGTCGGACTATCCGGTTGAGCGCATCTATCGCGACGTCCGCATTTGCCAGATCTATGAAGGTACAAGCGACGTGCAACGCATCGTCATTGCCCGTAGTCTATAAGAAAACGAGCCCTACTTCCGGGAGGAGACTGGAAGCCAAGGGCGAGAATGGGAGGAAGAGCACTGCATGATCGAGTTCCCGCAATTGAGCCTGCATGTACCTGAACCGGCCGTCCGGCCCGGCGGTCAGCCGGATTTTTCCAACGTCAACATCGCCAAGGCCGGTTCCGTGCCGCGCCCTGAGGTCGATGCCGCATCCGAAGACATCCGCGATCTCGCCTATTCGATCATTCGCGTGCTGAACCGAGACGGCGAGGCCGTCGGCCCCTGGGCAGGACTTCTGTCTGATGAGGAATTACTGACCGGCCTCAGGCACATGATGAAGCTTAGGGCCTTCGATGCGCGGATGCTGATGGCACAACGGCAGGGCAAGACATCCTTCTACATGCAGCATCTGGGCGAGGAAGCTGTCAGCTGTGCTTTCCGCAAGGCTCTGCGCAAAGGCGACATGAACTTCCCGACCTATCGTCAGGCGGGCCTTTTGATTGCCGACGATTACCCGATGGTCGAGATGATGAACCAGATCTTCTCCAACGAAAAAGATCCGCTGCGCGGGCGGCAATTGCCGATCATGTATTCCTCCAAGGAGCATGGCTTCTTCACCATCTCCGGCAATCTCGCCACGCAATATGTCCAGGCAGTCGGCTGGGCGATGGCGTCTGCCATCAAGAACGACACCAAGATTGCCGCCGCCTGGATCGGCGATGGTTCGACAGCAGAATCGGACTTCCATTCAGCGCTGGTCTTCGCTTCGACCTACAAGGCGCCGGTCATTCTCAACATCGTCAACAATCAGTGGGCGATCTCGACCTTCCAGGGCATCGCCCGCGGCGGCTCCGGCACGTTTGCTGCGCGCGGCCTCGGTTTCGGCATCCCCGCCTTGCGGGTCGATGGCAACGACTATCTCGCGGTCTACGCCGTTTCCCTCTGGGCGACCGAGCGCGCCCGGCGCAATCTCGGTCCTACACTCATCGAATATGTGACCTACCGCGTCGGGGGGCATTCCTCCTCCGACGACCCGAGCGCTTACCGCCCGAAGACCGAGTCCGAGGCCTGGCCGCTCGGCGACCCCGTCCTGCGCCTGAAGAAGCACCTGATTGTCCGCGGCGTCTGGTCCGAGGAGCGGCATGTTCAGGCAGAGGCCGAAATTCTTGACGAGGTGATCCAGGCGCAAAAGGAGGCCGAAACCCACGGCACCCTGCATGCGGGTGGAAAACCCTCGGTGCGCGATATCTTTGAAGGCGTCTATGCCGAAATGCCGCCCCATATTCGCCGTCAGCGGCAGAAGGCAGGTTACTGACATGGCCAGAATGACAATGATCGAGGCCGTGCGCAGCGCCATGGACGTCTCGATGGAACGTGACGACGACGTGGTCGTCTTCGGCGAGGACGTCGGCTATTTCGGCGGCGTCTTCCGTTGCACCCAGGGGCTTCAGGCGAAATACGGCAAGACCCGCTGCTTCGACGCTCCCATCAGCGAAAGCGGCATCGTCGGCACCGCGATCGGCATGGCGGCCTATGGCCTGAAACCTTGCGTCGAAATCCAGTTCGCCGATTACATGTACCCGGCCTACGACCAGATCACCCAGGAAGCCGCCCGTATCCGCTACCGGTCAAACGGCGACTTCACCTGCCCGATCGTGCTGCGGATGCCGACCGGCGGCGGCATTTTTGGCGGGCAGACGCACAGCCAAAGCCCGGAGGCGCTGTTTACCCATGTCTGCGGTCTGAAGGTCGTTGTTCCGTCAAACCCGTATGACGCAAAGGGCCTGCTGATCGCCTCGATCGAAGACCCCGACCCGGTGATGTTCCTCGAGCCGAAGCGCCTCTACAACGGCCCTTTCGACGGCCATCACGACAGGCCGGTGACGCCATGGTCCAAGCATGAACTCGGCGAGGTGCCGGAAGGCCATTACAGCATTCCGATCGGCAAGGCCGAAATCCGAAGGCAAGGTTCTGCGGTCACCGTGATCGCCTATGGCACGATGGTGCACGTGGCTTTGGCCGCCGCTGAGGAAATGGGTGTGGATGCCGAGGTGATCGACCTGCGCAGCCTTCTGCCGCTTGATCTCGATACGATCGTGCAATCGGTCACCAAGACCGGCCGCTGCGTCGTCGTCCATGAGGCAACCCTGACGTCCGGTTACGGCGCCGAACTGGCGGCCCTCGTGCAGGAACATTGCTTCTACCAGCTGGAAGCACCGATCGTGCGGGTCACGGGTTGGGACACGCCTTATCCGCATGCGCAGGAATGGGATTATTTCCCCGGACCCGGCCGCGTCGGCCGCGCGCTTGCCGAAGTGATGGAGGCGTGACCATGGGTGAATTCATCATCAAGATGCCGGATGTGGGCGAAGGTGTGGCGGAAGCCGAGCTGGTCGAATGGCATTGCAAGGTTGGAGATCCCGTCCGCGAAGATATGATCCTTGCAGCCGTCATGACCGACAAGGCAACGGTCGAAATCCCGTCGCCGGTGACCGGTACCGTTCTCTGGCTCGGCGCCGAGATCGGCGATACGGTTGCGGTTAAAGCGCCGCTGATGCGCATTCAGGTCGCAGGCGAGGGTGGCGAGGTGGAAGCCGTTGCGATGGCGGAAACGGTGACGGTCGAGTTCGTCGAGCCACCTATTGCAAAATCGGAAAGCCACCCGCCCGTCGAAACAAAGAAGTCCATCCCGTCCACGCCGGTTGCGAAGACACCGGCGCAACCCCACGCGGATAAACCGCTTGCCTCGCCCGCCGTCCGTCTCCGGGCGCAGGATGGCGGCATAGATCTCAGGCAGGTGTCGGGCACCGGCCCCGCCGGGCGCATCACCCATGACGATCTCGACCAGTTCCTGGCCCGTGGCGCGCAGCCGCAACCTGCGTCCAGCGGTCTTGCCAAAAAGACCGCCGTCGAGGAGATCAAGGTCACCGGCCTTCGCCGCCGCATTTCTGAAAAGATGGTGCTGGCGACCTCGCGCATTCCCCATATCACCTATGTCGAGGAGATCGACGTCACCGATCTGGAGGACTTGCGCGCAACGATGAACGCCACCCGCAAGCCGGACCAGACGAAGCTGACGATCCTGCCCTTCCTGATGCGGGCCCTGGTGAAGACCATCGACGAGCAGCCCGTCGTCAATGCCACCTTCGACGACGACGCAGGCATCATCAGCCGTCACGCGGCGGTGCATATCGGCATCGCCACCCAGACACCGGCGGGCCTGACGGTCCCGGTCGTTCGCCATGCGGAAGCGCGCGGCATCTGGGATTGCGCCGCCGAAGTCGTGCGGTTGGCCGAAGCCGCCCGCACGGGCTCGGCGCTGCGTGAAGAACTCTCCGGCTCCACCATCACCATCACTTCGCTCGGCGCCATGGGCGGCATCGCCACGACGCCGATCATCAACCATCCGGAGGTGGCGATCGTCGGGGTCAACAAGATCATGACACGGCCGGTCTGGGACGGCAGCCAGTTCATCCCGCGCAAGATGATGAACCTCTCGTCCAGCTTCGACCACCGTGTGGTGGACGGATGGGATGCGGCAACCTTCGTCCAGAGGATCAAGGCGTTACTCGAAACTCCCGCGCTGATTTTCATTGAAAGCTGAGCCCATGAAAGAGATCGTCTGCAAACTTCTCGTCATCGGCGCTGGTCCCGGCGGCTATATTTGCGCCATCCGGGCCGGGCAGCTCGGGATCGACACGGTCATCGTCGAAGCCGTCAAGGCTGGCGGCACCTGCCTCAACATCGGCTGCATCCCCTCCAAGGCGCTGATCCATGCGGCCGAGGAATTCGAAAAAGTCAGCCATATGGCGGCTGCCAAAAGCCCGCTCGGGATTTCGGTCGAGACGCCGAAGCTCGATCTTGCCAAGACCATCGCCTGGAAGGACGGCATCGTCGGGCGGCTGAACAGTGGCGTTCTGGGGCTCCTGCGCAAGGCCCGGGTCAAGATCGTCCATGGCCGGGCAAAATTCCGCGACGGCAAGACCGTCGAGGTCGAGACGGAAACGGGCACGCAGGTCATCCGCGCCGAAACGATTGTCATTGCGACCGGTTCGGAGCCCGTCGAATTGCCGTTCCTGCCCTTCGGCGGGCCGGTGATTTCCTCGACGGAAGCGCTGTCTCTGAAAACCGTGCCGCAAAAGCTGGTGGTGGTCGGCGGCGGCTATATCGGGCTTGAACTGGGCACCGCCTTTGCCAAGCTGGGCTCGAAGGTAACCGTCGTGGAAGCAACATCACAAATCTTGCCGCAATATGATGCCGAACTGGTCAAGCCGGTGGCCAAGCGGCTGGCCGATCTCGGTATCCGTGTCCTGACCGGTGCCAAGGCCAAGGGGCTTTCCGGCAACACGCTGCTGATCGAAACCGCCGAGGGCGCGGAAGAGCAGCTTGCCGCCGACAAGATACTCGTCACCGTCGGCCGCAAGCCGAGGACGGAAGGCTGGGGGCTGGACGAACTCGACCTTGATCGCGCTGGCAAATTCCTGCGTATCGACGACCGCTGCCGCACCTCGATGCGCGGCGTCCATGCCATCGGCGATATTACCGGTGAGCCGATGCTGGCCCACCGCGCCATGGCGCAAGGTGAGATGGTTGCCGAAATCGTTGCGGGCAAAAAGCGCACATGGGACAAGCGCTGCATTCCGGCGGTCTGCTTTACCGATCCGGAGATTGTCACTGCCGGCCTGTCGCCGGATGAGGCACGGGCGCAGGGCTACGAAATCCGTGTCGGGCAGTTTCCGTTCAGTGCCAACGGCCGCGCCATGACCATGCTCTCGGAAGACGGCTTCGTGCGTATCGTCGCACGCGCCGACAGCAATCTCGTTCTCGGCATCCAGGCCGTCGGCTCCGGTGTTTCCGAACTGTCGAGCGCGTTTGCGTTGGCCATCGAAATGGGAGCCCGCCTGGAAGACATCGCCGCGACGATCCACGCCCACCCGACACGCAGTGAAGGCTTCCAGGAAGCCGCCTTGAAAGCGCTTGGCCATGCCCTCCACATCTGACCACCTCGCGACAGAAGCCGAAACGCTGGTCGAACGCGACGGCGCGCTCGGCCGCATCCGGCTCAATCGCCCAAAGGCGCTCAACAGCCTGACGCTACAGATGGTGCGCGACATGGAGGCAGCACTCGACGGTTTCGAACGGGACTCGGCCATCGCTGCCGTGCTTGTTACAGGCGAGGGGGAACGCGGCTTGTGCGCCGGCGGCGACATCCGGGCGATCTACGATGGGGGGAAAGCCGGATCGGACGCGCCAACGACATTCTGGCGGGAAGAATACAAGCTCAACGCGCGTATCGGTCATTATCCCAAGCCTTACATCGTAATCATGGACGGTATCGTCATGGGCGGCGGTGTCGGCATCTCCGTTTATGGCAGCCATCGGATCGTTACCGAACGGACCCGGTTTGCCATGCCGGAAACCGGCATCGGGTTTTTCCCGGATGTGGGTGGATCATGGTTCCTGACGCGTCAGGCCGGTGAACTCGGCACCTATGTCGGCTTGACCGGCGAACCGCTGGGGGCTGCCGACGCCATTCTCTGTGGTCTTGCCGATGTTTTTGTCCCCTCCGGGCGGCTTCCAGAGCTGATCGAGGCCTTGGTATCACTGCCTCCTGACAGCCCGCGCGAAGCCGTTTCAATCACCATTGCAAGCTTTTCGGAGGCGCCGCCAGTAGGCGTTCTGGAACCGCACCAACAGGCCATCGATCGCCTCTTCGCCTTTGACACGATCGAAGGCATTCTGGAGGCGCTGCGCCGGGACAATAGTCCTTTTGCTGAAAGGATTTTATCCGTTCTCTCGACAAAATCGCCGCTCAGTCTCAACGTCACGTTGCGGTTGTTGCGGCTTGGCAAACATGCCGAACGTCTGGAAGATTGCCTCGAACGGGAGTTCGCTGCGACGGCCGCGGTTCTGCGCAGTCATGACTTCTACGAGGGTGTGCGGGCCGCCGTCATCGACAAGGACCGCAATCCGCACTGGCGGCCAGCGCGGCTTGCCGATGTCACCGCAGCCGATGTCGATGCCTATTTCCAGCCATCCGCGCGGCCGCTGTTTGCAGACAAGATCAGGGAAGGATCACCAGCATGACCATCGGTTTTATCGGTCTCGGTCACATGGGCGGGCCGATGGCTGCCAATCTCGTCAAGGCAGGCCATACGGTAAGGGGATTTGACCTCGCGCAGCCTCTATTGGACGAAGCGCGCGGCAAGGGCATCACCGCCTGCGCGTCGCTCGCTGAAGCGGTCGCTGGTGCCAATACCGTCATCACCATGCTTCCTGCAGGTAAACACGTCCTGTCGGTCTGGCAGGAGCTGGTGGCCACGGTGCCGTCCGGCACATTACTGATCGATTGCTCGACCATCGATATCGACAGTGCCCGCGCGGCGCATGACATGGCGGCCGCAAAAGGCTGCCCGTCGCTCGATGCACCCGTATCCGGCGGAACCGGCGGTGCCACCGCGGGCACGCTGACCTTCATGATCGGCGGCGGTGATGAGGTGTTTGCAAAGTCTCACCCGATCTTCGAAGCGATGGGCAAAAAGATCATCCATTGCGGCGGCGTGGCTGCAGGGCAGGCGGCGAAGATCTGCAACAACATGATCCTCGGCATCAGCATGATTGCGGTCGGCGAAGCCTTCGTGCTCGGCGAAAAACTCGGCCTCTCGCATCAGGCGCTGTTTGATGTCGCCTCGGTATCGTCAGGTCAATGCTGGTCACTGACCACCTACTGCCCTGTCCCTGGCCCTGTCCCGGCGTCGCCGGCCAACAATGACTACAAGCCGGGTTTTGCCGGTGCGCTGATGCTGAAGGATCTGAAGCTTTCGCAGGAGGCGGCGCAATCCGCAGGTGCCACCACGCCGCTTGGCGCCAAGGCGGCCGCACTCTACGAATTGTTCAACGAACTCGGAAATGCCGACAAGGATTTTTCCGGCATCATCAACATGCTAAGGCAACAATCCGGCGACATCGCCTGACCAAGCCCTGAACCCTTTGCAAGAGGATCACGCCCATGGAAAAGCCGATCATCGTCGAACAGCAGGACCGGGTCGTCATCGTCACGCTGAATCGGCCTGCGGCCCGCAACGCCCTCAATTCCGAGATCATGAACGCGCTGGCGGCTGAGCTTGCGCCGCTGGATCGCGATCCCGGTGTCGGCTGCTTCGTGCTGAAAGGTTCCGATAAGGCCTTTGCCGCCGGCGCCGACATCAAGGAAATGGCTGACAAGTCGTTCCCCGACATGTTCGGCGAGGATTTCTTTGCCGCCTGGGACAAGTTCGCGTCGTTGCGCACGCCAAAGATTGCCGCGGTCTCCGGCTATGCGCTCGGTGGCGGTTGCGAGCTGGCAATGATGTGCGACATGATCTTTGCGTCCGACACCGCGATGTTCGGGCAGCCCGAAATCAAGCTTGGTGTCATCCCCGGCATGGGCGGCTCGCAGCGGCTGACGAAGCTGGTCGGCAAGGCAAAGGCGATGGACATGATCCTCACCGGCCGGATGATGGACGCAACCGAAGCAGAACGCTGCGGCCTCGTCGCCCGCGTGCTGCCAGCAGAAAAGCTGCTGGATGAAACATTGGCGGCGGCCAAAACGATTGCGGGATACGGCAAGGCCGCTACCATGGCGGCGCGCGAAGCGGTCGAGCGTGCTCTTGAAGGCGGCTTGCGCGAAGGCATCCTGTTCGAACGCCGCATTTTTCACGCGCTGTTTGCCACAAACGACCAGAAGGAAGGCATGGCGGCGTTCATCGAAAAGCGGCCAGCGCAATTCCAGGGCAAGTAACCGGCAGTTTCGGCCGGAACCGCCTGTTATGCCGCGTCCGGAATCACCGAATGACGGGTTGCCGCTTACAATGACGGCGGGGAACACGATGTGCTGACGATGCCCCCGCCGGCGGCCTCTATCCTGGTTAAGGCTTGCCCAGAACCAGCGTTTCGCCATCGGCAGGGATCAGCAATCTCGACGGGGAAATGCCTTTTGCCTCCGCCGCTTGGCGTAGATCCGAGCGGCTGATGGTGGCGTGATCAAGGGCCTCCATATGCGTGGCGATGACAGTGGCGCCCGGTGCCGCCTCGCAGACCGCGACCGTTTCCGCAGCATCCATGACGATCAGGTCGCCGTCCCAGCGCGCACCGCAGGAATGGGTGATTATGATGTCGGGGTTCGTGTCCCGGATGACTTCCGCGACGGGCGGATAGAGCACCGTATCGCCCGCCCAATAGATCGACGGCTCGCCCGCCGCCTCAAGGCTGAACCCCATGACAGAGCCCATCAGCTCGATAACCGGCCCAAGTCCGTGACTGCCTTCACGGCGCGTCAGCGTCAGCCCTTCCCACGTCGCGCTGTTGCTCAGCGGTGTCACATTGGTAAACCCGGCCTCGCGAATGGTCGCCTCATCGCCAGGCTGGCAGAAGAGCGGCAGGTGCTTCGGCACGCGTTGCATGGCGACACTGTCAAAATGATCGTCATGCAGATGCGAAACGATCACCAGCTCCACACCCTCCAGAATATCGTCAATCTCGACCGGAAGCTCCACCATCGGATTGGGCGACCGGCCGGTAAAGGACGGCAAGCTATGCTTCGGCGCCAGATAAGGATCGATCAGCACGGTGCGCCCGGCATAATCGAGTTTCAGAGTGGCATTGCGGATCGGCTGAAGTTTCATGGCGTTTTCCTGACGAGGGAGGCTGGGATCATTCAGCGCCATCCTCACGACCGGCAGGATAAAATCAAGAACCAAGAGAGGGGCCGGCGATGCTTGCCGGTGCCAATCGGCCTCAAGGGCTCAGATGAGCCGCCGGCGGCGGAGAATGATGGTGGCGGCCGCTGTCATGACCGCAAGGGCATACCAGGTCAGGGCGTAGACGAGATGGCTGTTGCGGAAGTGGACCACCGTCAGGCCGCCGATGGGCAAGCCGCCGGAATTGGGTGTCGCATCGGCATCGATGAAATAAGGGGCGACGGCGCCAAGGTTTTTGGCGCGCGCGATGGCGGCGACGTCGCGGGAGTACCAGCGGTCGTTGAGCAGATCGTTCGAGCGCAGAAAAGCCCCGCCGGGTTCGCTGCTGCGCAACAGGCCGGTGATGCTGACCGGCCCGGCCGCGATCTCGCTTGCGATGCGTGCCGCGGAATCACTGCGGCCAGCCGGCAAGAAACCGCGATTGACGAGTATCGTCGATGCATCCGAAAGATGCAGGGGCGTCAGCAGCCAGAAGCCGGCGCCGCGCTCGGTTACGGCCTGCACGAGGACTGATTTGTCGTGCTCGAAGAGACCGGTGGCGGTGATGCGGCGATACTCGTCTTTCTCCGTGCTGATCGTCCTCCATTCCGCAGGTGGGGGAGCGGCGACCGGATCGGCGTGGATACGGGTTTCAACACGCTCGATCAGGTCGAGTTTCCAGAACAACCGCTGGACCTGCCAGGTGCCGAGCCCGATGAAGATAGCCGTCAGCGCAAGCATCGCGCCGACGAAAATCAGACCTGCACGGCGTGGCCGGTCCGCAGCGCCGGTTGTGGCGGAGTACTCCTTACTCACCGTCAGCACCCGTCAGGGCATATTCTTCATCATCTCCGGCGACATCGGCATCATGTTCGCATTGAGATGATGCATGACCCAGAGTGAGCCGGCGAGCGTGATGCCGACGATGACGAGGGTGAAGATCAGCGCCATCATCGTCCAGCCGCCTTCCGAGCGCGGGCTCATGTGCAGGAAGTAGACCATGTGGACGATGATCTGGACGACAGCCAGCGCCATGACGAGGAAAGCCGTCAGCAGTTTGCTGTCGAAGGTCCCGGCCATGACCAGAATGAACGGAACGGCCGTCAGGATGACAGACAGTCCAAAACCGATCATGTAGCCCTTCAGCGAACCATGTCCCGCCTCGTGACCATGGCCGTGGTGAGCGTCGGCGGCATCTTCATGCGCGGGGGCGTGCGGGTGTGAGCTCATCCGAGGACTCCCATCAGATAGACAAAGGAGAAGACGCCGATCCAGATGACGTCGAGGAAGTGCCAAAACATCGACAGGCACATCAGGCGGCGGCGGTTTTCCGGAATCAGGCCGCGCTTGGAGACCTGGACCATCAGAGTGACCAGCCAGATGATGCCGAAGGTGACGTGAAGGCCGTGGGTGCCGACCAGCGTGAAGAAGGACGACAGGAACGCACTGCGCGTCGGGCCAGCGCCTTCGTTGATCAGATGGGCAAACTCGTAGAGTTCGAGGCCAAGGAAGGCCAGACCGAACAGACCGGTGATGGCGAGCCAGAACAGCGTTTCAGCCTTGGCGTTCCGCTCCATCTGCAGCATGGCAAAGCCATAGGTGATGGAGGAGAACAGCAGCATCGCCGTGTTGATCGCGACCAGTGGCAGATCAAAGAGGTCAGCTGGCGATGGACCAGCCGCATAGTTGCGGCCGAGCACGCCGTGCGTGGCAAACAGCACGGCGAAGATCAGGCAGTCGCTCATCAGGTAGAGCCAGAAGCCCAGATTGGTGCTGCCTTCCGGATGATGATCTTCCGTCAGGTAGAAGACAGGCTTTTCGCCCGCTTGCGTTTGAATGTCGTGTGCCATGTCAGGTCCGCTCCGCGAGCAGTTTCGTGCGCGCATCTTCCGTCGAGGTAACGGTTTCCGCCGGGATGTAGAAGTCGCGGTTGTAGTTGAACGTATGGCCGATCGCGACAACGAGGAGACCGACGAAGGAGAGGATGGCCAGCCACCACATGTACCAGATCATCGCAAAGGCAAACGCAATGCTGATGGCGGACAGAATGACGCCGGTGCCTGTGCTCTTCGGCATGTGGATCCGCTTGAAGCCGGTGAGCGGACGCTCATAGCCGCGGTTCTTCATGTCGTACCAGCTGTCATGATCGTGAACGACCGGCGTGAAGGCGAAATTGTACTCCGGCGGCGGCGACGATGTCGACCATTCGAGCGTGCGGCCATCCCAGGGATCGCTGCCGCAGGCCAGTTGGTCACGGCGCAGGAAGCTGACGACAAGCTGGATGACGAAGGAAGCGATACCGAGCGCGATGAGGGCAGCACCGAAGGCCGCGATGATGAACCAGATCTGCAACGAAGGATCTTCGAACTGGGATACGCGGCGCGTCACGCCCATCAGGCCGAGCACGTAGAGCGGCATGAAGGCGAAGAAGAAACCGATCTGCCAGAACCAGAAGCTCATCAGGCCCCAGAAGCGGTCGAGCTTGTAGCCGAAGGCCTTTGGCCACCAGTAGACGATGCCCGCCATCAAGCCAAAGAGCACGCCGCCGATGATGACGTTGTGGAAATGGGCGATGAGGAACAGCGAGTTGTGCAGCACGAAGTCGGCGGGCGGAACCGCGAGCAAGACACCGGTCATGCCGCCGATGACGAAGGTGATCATGAAGCCGATTGTCCAGTACATCGGCAATTCGTAGCGAATACGGCCGCGATACATGGTGAAAAGCCAGTTGAATATTTTGGCCCCAGTCGGGATCGAGATGATCATCGTGGTGATGCCGAAGAAGGCATTTACCGACGCGCCCGAACCCATCGTGAAGAAGTGGTGCAGCCAGACGAGGTAGGAGAGGATCATGATGACACAGGTCGCGTAGACCATCGAGGCGTAACCGAAGAGGCGCTTGCCGGAGAAGGTTGCGACCACTTCTGAAAAGATGCCGAAGGCTGGCAGGATGAGGATGTAGACCTCCGGGTGGCCCCAGATCCAGATGAGGTTGACATACATCATCGGATTTCCGCCGAGGTCATTGGTAAAGAAGTTCGTGCCGGCGTAACGGTCGAGCGTCAGCAGAGCGAGCGTTGCGGTCAGGACCGGGAAAGTAGCAACGATCAGGATGTTGGTGCAGAGCGCGGTCCAGGTAAAGACCGGCATCTTCATGAAGGTCATGCCCGGCGCGCGCATCTTGACGATGGTGGCGATCAGGTTGATGCCCGAGAGGGTGGTTCCGACACCCGCGACCTGCAGGCCCCAGATATAATAATCGACCCCGACGCCCGGACTGTAATCGGAGCCGGACAGCGGCGGATAGGCAAGCCAGCCGGTACGGGCGAACTCGCCGACGAACAGCGACATCATGATGATGATCGCACCGGCCGTGGTCATCCAGAACGAGAAGTTGTTGAGGAACGGGAAGGAGACGTCGCGCGCGCCGATCTGCAGCGGTACGACATAGTTCATGAAACCCGTGACGAACGGCATCGCCACGAAGAAGATCATGATCACGCCATGGGCGGTGAAGATCTGGTCGTAGTGATGCGCATTGAGGTAGCCCTCATTGCCGTTGAAGGCGATCGCCTGCTGGACGCGCATCATGATCGCATCGGCAAAGCCGCGCAGCAGCATGATGATCGCCAGGATGATGTACATGATGCCGATCTTCTTGTGATCGACGCTGGTGAACCATTCCGTCCAGAGATAGCCCCAGAGCTTGAACTTGGTGATGAGGGCGAGGACGGCAAGGCCGCCGATCGCCACACCGATGAAGGTCACCACGAGAATGGGCTCGTGGTAGGGGATGGCCTCCAAGGTCAGCCGCCCGAAGATGAATTCCGTCAAAGTATTATAGCCGAACATTGTTCTGTCCAAAATGTCGCGTGCGCGGCCTTACGGCTGCGTCGTGCTGTTGGTGTTCAGTTGCGCCGGAGCGGGGCTGTTCTGATCGTTTTCGGGCATGGAATGGCCCTGGTGCATGTCGTGGTTCATCGGCTGCTCCACACCTTCAGCAGGCTGTTCGCTGCGCGCGGGGTTGCCGGTTGCCGGGAACGTTGCTGCCGGGGCCTCATCGTTCGTGTGGCGGGTGTCATATTCGAGACGAGCCCGGTTTTCATGGCTTTCGACGCCGGCACCGCCCATCATGTCGATATGCATCATTTCGCTCATGCACATCTTGCCGGGGTGGGCGCACATGTTGAGGATGGAGGTGTAGAGGCCATCGTCGACAGTGGCGTAGTAACGCACCGGTTCTTTCGTGCTCGGCTTTTCGAGCTTGAGATAGGCGTCGCGGTTCAGCGCCGTACCCTGTGCCTTGACCCGTGCAACCCACTGGTCGAAGCCTTCCTGCTGCAGGCCATGGAACTTGAAGCGCATGTGGGAGAAGCCGTCGCCGGAATAGTTGGCGGATAGGCCCTCATATTCACCCTCCTTGTTGATAACGGCATGAAGGCGCGTCTGCATGCCCGGCATGGCGTAGATCATCCCGGCGAGAGCCGGCACGTAGAACGAGTTCATCACCGAGGATGCGGTGATCTTGAAATTGATCGGCACGTCGATCGGCGTGGCCATCTCGTTGACGGTCGCGATGCCGTATTCCGGATAGAAGAACAGCCACTTCCAATCCAGCGCGACCACTTCGACGGTGATCGGCTTAACATCGGCAGGAAGCGCGCGTTGCGCGTCGATCCGGTCCAGCGGGCGATAGGGGTCAAGCTTGTGTGTGCTGATCCAGGTGATCGCGCCGAGTGCGACAATAATGGCGAGAGGCGCAGACCAGATGACCACTTCCAGCGCCGTCGAATGATGCCATTCGGGGGCGTAGGTGGCGCTGGTGTTGGAACCGCGGTACCTCCAGGCGAAAAACACGATCAGGAACAGCACGGGCACAATGATCAAAAGCATCAGCACCGTCGAGATGATGATAAGGTCCCGCTGCTGCATGGCGATATCGCCGGACGGGGCCATGACAACCATGTTGCACCCGGCCAAAGCCAGGAGTGGCAACAGAGCGAGAAAGCGGCTGGCGGATTTCCATTTTGACATAGCGGGCTCGAGTTTTTGCGTTCGTCTGGTCCGCACTAACGAAGCACCTCGGATGACGGAATGAGGTGCTTCGTCGCAGTGCAGCAATTTGTCGCGTTGCAAAAAGTGTGGCTGCGATCGAAGTCGAATGTCTGGCTGGGCTAAGGTATAAACGGTCTTTGGTTGAGGTCAAAGCGTCTGTTGCATTTCCTGAGCGGTACAATCGTTTATAGGATAGACCGCAACGGTTTTGCACCATATTCTTGATCAAAGCCCGGCCTGGGTTCACATTGTGATGAATTCGGAATCCTGCGAGGAGAAAAGATTATGGGCGTGGCTGGAAATCCATCGTCATCGGGGCTCGAACAGGACGCCCGGCGGATGCACGGCGACAAGCCGCTTTCTGCCGGCAGTATTGCCCTGGGTGTGATCATCGGCCGCATGTCGGAGTTTTTCGACTTCTTCGTCTACGGCCTTGCCTCCGTTCTGGTCTTTCCGCGGCTGGTTTTTTCGTTTGCGCCCAATCCGGTTGCGGCAACGATGATGTCCTTTGCAGTCTTCTCGCTGGCATTCCTGGCGCGCCCGGTCGGTTCCTTCGTCTTCATGTGGATCGATCGCAATTACGGACGTGGCACCAAGCTCACCATTGCCCTTTTCATTCTCGGCGGCTCCACTGCCTCCATCGCGTTCCTGCCGGGCTATGAAACCGTCGGATACTGGTCGGTCGCACTTCTGGCGCTGTTCCGGTTGGGCCAGGGGTTCGCGCTCGGCGGGGCCTGGGATGGTCTCGCGTCGCTGCTCAACCTCAACGCGCCGTCGCATCGCCGCGGCTGGTACGCCATGATCCCGCAGCTCGGCGCACCGATCGGGTTTGCGCTGGCCAGCACGCTCTTCGGTTATTTCGTGACCAATCTGCCCGACGCGGACTTTCTGTCCTGGGGATGGCGTTATCCATTCTTCGTCGCCTTCGCCATCAACGTCGTGGCGCTGTTTGCCCGCCTGCGCATCGTTGCCAGCCAGGAGTTCGGCTCCGCACTGGAAAATAACGAGCTGCAGGCGCGGCCGGTTTTCGAGATGCTGAGCAAGCACGCGTCTGACGTTGTGCTTGGAGCCTTCGCGCCGCTGGCGAGTTTTGCCATGTTCCACCTCGTCACGATCTTTCCGTTGAGCTGGGTCACACTGTTTGGCGGCCAGTCGGCGGCGCAGTTTCTGTGGGTCCAGGTGGCGGGTGCGGCCGTCGGCCTCATCGGCATTGTCCTGTCCGGCGTCATTGCCGACCGTATCGGACGCCGCAATCAGTTGATGATCGGCGCGATCATCATCGCGATCTTTTCGTTCTCGGCGCCGTTCCTGCTCGATGCCGGCCGCACGGGGCAGGATGCGTTCATCATCATCGGCTTCGGTATTCTCGGCCTGTCTTTTGGCCAGGCGTCGGGCGCCGTGTCGTCGCGGTTCGGGCAATATTACCGCTATACCGGTGCTGCCCTGACCTCCGACCTTGCATGGCTGATCGGCGCCGGTTTTGCGCCATTGGTTGCCCTCGGTCTCGCCAGCAATTTCGGCATCATTTTCATCGGCGGCTACCTGATCTCCGGCGCAATCTGCACGATCATCGCGCTGAGCGTCACCCGGGCGCTGGATTTGAGCGGCGAACCGGACGCCAAAGCCGAGACATCGTCGAACGGCAAGCGATAAACGCAGCGTATAACCCTTGGCGCCCTGGTGTTCCACAATATTCAGGGCGTCAGCTGCCCTGCCGCACCAAGGTGGCGGCACGCAGCCTGCGGTTCTATCCCTACGCTCAAATCAGGTTCATCATCGAAGATGATATCGTTCGCTCGATCCTGTTTGGTCCGCGTAAGGGGAGCTGACGACCGCGGGCCTGTGCATATTGTGTACTATTTACGGGCTATTGGCTTTCCTGTTTCGCCGTCACGTCCGGTTTGGTGGCTGCGAACTTTATAACATGTTCGCGCGAGCGGATGTCGTGCAATCCCTCCGCTGGAAGGCCCTTGTCCTCCGCCTGACGGGGGGAATCCCTTTGAGCCTTCGCTGCGTCGATGTTTCGTGCCGCGAAATCGCGTCGTTTTTGTTTTCGATTTTGTTGCCAAATAATTTTTGATATTGTATACAATATTGGCGATCGGGAGGATCGCCGATTGTCGATTTTCTGCTGGAGGGCAGAAGTTTCGTTCGATCGCGACGACAGAACAACGAGGGAGGGGACTATGAAACACGGATTTCTGACAATCTGCGCTGCTGCCACAGCGCTTCTGGCAGCCGGCGTGGTGCAGGCAGGAACGCTCGATACAGTAAAAGCCCGTGGCAAGCTGGTCTGCGGCGTTTCGCTCGCCACGCCGGGCTTTGCCGCTCCGGACGACAAGGGCCGGATGCAGGGCTTCGATGCCGACGTTTGCCGCTCGGTGGCTGCCGCCGTCTTCGGCGATGGCGACAAGATCGAATTCGTGCCGACCAATATCAATACCCGTTTCCAGGCCCTGCAATCCGGCGAGATCGACATGCTGTCGCGCCAGACCACGCAGACCTTTTCGCGCGAAGCCTCGCTCGGCCTCGATTTCGGCCCGACGGTATTTTACGACGGCCAGGGCCTGATGGTTGCCAAGTCGCTCGGCGTCTCCAGCGCCAAGGAACTGACGGACGCCGCCATCTGCACGCTTCCCGGCACCACCACCGCGCAAAACCTCAGCGACTTCTTCCGCACGATCGGCGGCAAGTTCGAGCTGGTGGTTTTCGAAAGCCCGGATGAAAACCGGGCAGCCTTCTTTGCTGGCCGCTGCGAGGCGATTTCGTCCGATCGCTCCGATCTGGCGTCGATCCGTGCGGTTGCCAACAATCCGGACGACTACATCGTCCTGCCGGAGACAATCTCCAAGGAGCCGCTTGCACCGGCCGTTCGCCAGAATGATTCCAACTGGCGCGATATCATGTCCTGGTCCGTCTGGCTGCTGATGGCTGCCGAGGAAAAAGGCATCACCCAGGCCAATGTCGATGAGATGCTGAAAAGCCAGGATCCGGACATCCAGCGCATGCTTGGTGTGACCGACGAACTGGGCGCCATGCTCGGCCTCGACAACAAATGGGGCTACAACATCATCAAGGCCGTCGGCAATTACGGCGAGATCTTCGAGCGCAATGTCGGTGAGAAAACGCGGCTTGGGCTGACGCGTGGGCCGAACGCGCAGTGGAATGCCGGTGGTCTGGTCTACGCACCACCGTTCCGTTGATCTGATCGCCCGCGCATCCCACGGGTGCGCGGGCTCCCTCCCGTTCGGCAATACAGCGGCGAGTTGTGATGAATATCCTGAATGATATGCGTTTCCGCGCACTCTGCTATCAGATCGGCGCGATCGGCCTGGTTGCGGCTGCGGCATGGACGATGTTTGCGACGGCGAGCGACAATCTCGCAAAGCAGAACATTGCCACCGGTTTCGGCTTCCTGGCGCGGCAGGCCGGTTTTGTCATCAGCGAAACGGCGATTGCCTACCAGCCGACCGACAGCATTGCCCGCGCGATTTTTGTGGGTATCGTCAATACGGTCAAGGTTTCGCTGCTTGCGGCGATCCTCGGAACCATCCTGGGGCTCTTCGTCGGGGTGGCACGCATGTCGCGCAATCCGCTTCTGACGCGCCTCGCACTCGCTTATGTCGAGGTGCTGCGCAACGTCCCGCTGCTGCTCTATCTCTTTCTCTGGTATTCGCTGATCATCCTGGTGTTTCCGCCGGTCAAGCAGGCGCTCAACATTCTGCCGGGTGTCTATCTTTCCAATAGTGGTCTGGTTCTTCCGGCCGTGTTCGTCGAAAACGGTGCGGTGCTGCTGGCATTATTCGTTTGCGCCGGCGTTGCGGCTGCGATCCTGATCCGGCGCATCGGCCAGCAACGGCGGATCGCGACCGGAAAATCCAACCATGGCATGGCCATTGCGGCACTGGCGCTGCTGTTGCCGCCGCTGCTTCTGTGGATGCTGGGCCTTGTTTCCTTCGGCTGGGATATTCCGCAGGCCGGCAGGTTCCGGCTGACCGGTGGCCTGCATGTGCGGCCGGAATTCGTCGCCCTGCTGTTTGGCCTGCTTCTCAGCGTGTCCGCCAGCGTGGCCGAAATCGTCCGGGCCGGTATCCAGGCGATCGGGCCGGGACAGTGGGAGGCCGCTGCCGCCCTTGGGCTGCATCGCTCGCGGGTGATGCGGCTGGTGGTGCTGCCGCAGGCGCTACGCCTGATAATTCCGCCGCTGACCAACACATATCTCACCGTCTTCAAGAACAGCTCGCTGGCGATCGCCATCGGCTATCCCGATCTGGTGATGGTGTCCAACACGGTGATGAACCAGACCGGCCAGGCGATCGAGACGATCGCGATTTTTATGGGTGTCTATCTCGGCCTGTCGATCGCCATTTCGCTGGCGATGAACTGGTACAACGCGCGTGTCGCGCTGAGGGTGCGCTGATGGCTGAAACCCAGGCTCTGTCCTTGCCGCTTGGCGCGGCCAAACCGCCAGCGCGCCGTTCCGGCTGGTTCAAAGCCTATTTCGGCACGCCGCTGAACTCGATGATCAGCCTTGCCTCGATGGCCGCGATTTTCTTCCTGGGCAAGCTGGCGTTTGGCTGGCTCGTGGTGAACGCCGTCTTTTCAGGCGATGCCGCAACCTGCAAGGCGAGCAGCGGCGCGTGCTGGCCGTTTCTTGCCGAAAAGCTCCGCTACATGATCTTCGGCTTCTATCCGTTCGAGGAGCAATGGCGGCCGCTTCTGGCGCTGACGCTGTTTCTGGCGAGTTGCCTGATCTCGATGATGCCCCGTTTCTGGAGCCGGGCCTTGCTGTATGCGTGGCTGCTCGTGGTTCTGCCTATTCTCTATGTCCTGATGGCGGGCGGTTTCTTTGGCCTGTCTGTTGTGCCGACATCGAGCTGGGGCGGCTTGCCGCTGTCGTTCATGCTCTCGTTCATCGGTCTGGTCTGCGCCTTGCCGCTCGGCATCGGGCTTGCGCTTGCGCGTGCCTCCAGCCTGCCGGCGATCCGTGTTCTGGCGGTCGGCTTCATCGAGATCGTCCGTGGCGTCCCATTGATCAGCATCCTGTTCATGGCAACGGTGATGCTGCCGCTGTTCATGCCGGAGGGTGTGACCATCGACAAGCTTTTGCGGGCGCAGGTCGCCATCATCATCTTCGCCGCCGCCTATATCGCCGAAATCGTCCGTGGCGGCCTGCAGGATGTTCCGGAAGGCCAGTTCGAGGCAGGCCAGTCTCTCGGGTTGTCCTATTGGCAGGTGATGCGAAAGATCGTGCTGCCGCAGGCGTTGAAGAAAGTCATCCCGCCGATGGTCGGGCTGTTCATCGGCTTTTTCCAGGATACGACGCTGGTCACCATCGTCGGCCTGCTCGATTTTCTCGACACGGTGCGCTCGGCGCTCAGGGATCCCGAATGGCAGGGCATTGCCGTTCTTGAAGGTTACATCTTTGCAGCTGCCGTCTATTTCACCTTCAGCGCCCTGATGGGGCTCTACAGCCGCTTCCTCGAACAGCATTTCAGGGTCACCCATGGCTAACGATATTCACGTCATCCGCAACGTCACCACCATCGTCGGCTATGACGAAAATCGGCAGGGCCATGGCTATCTTTCCGATGGTGATGTCGCCTATGACGCCAACGGCTTCGTCCATGTGGGCGGCCGCTATGATGGTGTTTTCGCCCACGAAACCTCCGGCAAGGACAGGATACTGCTGCCGGGCTTCGTCAATGTGCACTGCCATTCCGGTGAAGAGCCGATCTCCAAGGGGGTGTTCGAAGACGAAGGCACCGCAGCACTGTGGGGCAATGCGCTCTATGAATATTCTAACCTGATCGAGATCAGCGACAGCGCCGTCGAAGCCTCGCTGACGGTCATGCTGGGAGACCTGATGCGCAGCGGTGTCACCACCCTTGTCGACATTGCCGGCCCGCATGACACATGGCTGCTGACCCTAGCGAAGAGTGGCGCCCGCGCCTATGTGGCACCTGGTTTCCGCGAAGCCGCATGGCACGTCGAAGACAGCCGCCGTCTCGATCTCGTCTGGGACAAGGGCAGGGGACGCGAGGCGTTTGCCCGGGCGCTGGAGGTTGTCGATGCGGCCCGTGCGCATCCGTCCGGCAGGCTGGGCGGGATTGTGGCTCCCTCTCAGGTCGAAACATGTTCTGCCGAACTGTTGCAGGCGGCGGCCGAGGCTGGCCGCAGCCGGAATGTTCCTATCACCGTGCATGCGGCCCAGACGATGGCCGAGCATGAGGAATTGATGCGCCGCACCGGCCTGACGGCGGTTCAGTATCTTAACGAGCTGGGCGTGCTGGGCGAAGACCTGATCATCGGCCATTGCATCTTTGTCGATGGCCACTCGTGGACACGGCAGCGGACCGATATCGACCTTGACCTGCTCGCTGACCGGCGCGCCACGGTCGCCCATTGCCCGGTGACCTTCTCGCGCAGCGGCATGGTGCTGCAATCGCTTGGCCGCTATCGCCGCCGCGGCGTCAATGTGGCGCTTGGGACCGACAGTTATCCGTTCAACATGCTGGAGGAGATGCGCCAGGCAATGATCTGCGCGCGGGTTGCCGGGCGCTCGGTCTTCGATGTCGGCACCGCCGACGTGTTCGAGGCGGCAACACTCGCCGGAGCGCGCGCGCTCGGCCGCAGCGACATCGGCCGGATAGCGCTGGGTGCCAAGGCCGATTTCAGCATTATCGATCTCAAGCATGCGGCCATGCAGCCGGTCTACGATCCATTGCGCAACCTGCTGCATTGCGCCGCCGAACGCGCCATCGAGGCTGTCTATGTGGATGGTCGTGAGGTGGTGAAGGGAGGCAGGCCGGTTCATCTTGATTATGACGGCGCCCTGGCCGAACTGCAGGAAGCGCAGGATTTTGCCGTCAGGCACCTGCAGGCCAATGATCCGGCCGGGCGGGCGAGCAATGTGCTGGCAAGGCGGTCCCTACCGCCGATGTGAGAACGCCAGCGAAGCCGGTCGAAAACCGGTGGCCTTATTGGTCGAGCAGGTTTTCACGCCAGGACATCTCGTCGATGCGATCCTGCCGGGTGGGATTCATCTTGGCGTTGAACCGCCGCTGGCTGAGAATGCCGTAGGTGATGGCTACACCAAACACGCTGAGTGCAGCCACCAGTGCGATAATCCACGTTGCGCTGGCCATGTTCTCTCTCCTCCGGGAAGGACAACGCGGCAACCGGGCTCAAAGTTCCAGAAAGCCGGAATCTCGTCAACCGTAAGGCTGGACTTCACTGCTGACTGTCGCAGCAGGCTCCGCGGCACTTGTCGCAACGGGCTGGTAGAACGCATTGTGGATGAGGAGGAGTGTTGTCAAATAGAACGCTGTGAGCAGCAGCAGCAAAACGTCCCGCGCCGTCATGACCGTTCACCGGGATTGTTGCCGCGCCACCACGTCCCATGATCAGGCCTGGCCGGAGGCACCAGGTCATTGTCGTTCGGGCATTCCAGGCCATTGTCGCTCATCGCAGTTCTCCTCAAGGGGGAAACACGCCAAGCCTTCAAAAGTTCCCTATGCATGGCATCAGGAAAGCCCGTGGAGGAGCGGTCGCAGGCAGCCGGTTATTTTGGTATCGACGAGGTGATTTCGCCGGATACGCCATCCGGTGCGGCCGGCGTGCCGTAATGGGCCATCGCAACATTCAGCGTGAACATCGCAACGACCGTGAAGGCGATGACGGCGAGTGTGATTCCTTTGTCCGTGTTCATTTTCCCAATCCTAATCGCGAGCAACGACAACGCTTTGAATGCCGGGATTGGGCGATTGTGCGGCGCAGAACTGCTGTTCCACCACTGACGGCCAACATGGTGAACGCCGGGTTAAGGCGAGGCCTCGCGGGAGTGAAAAATGGCCGGTGTCACCGCTTTGCATCTGCGAATGAATGCGGCTGTTTCCTTCGTTTTCCACCATTGTCCATATCGCCTATACGCGCTTGCAAGTCGGCTGGCCGTTCCCGTGCCATTGCGGCACCGCATGGGCCGGACGCGCAGTTTTCCTGTCCGGTACTCTGTTTGCACTGGTGGACGTAACGGTTGCAAATCAGGAATTCCGGTCTTCCGGTGGTTTGTTGAATTTATCCCTTGCGGTTTCGAGCGAGGCCGTGGTAACGTTCCCACGAAATCATGCTGAGGAGGGCGTGTTTCGATGCAGAGACGGCGTCCGACCATTATTGATGTTGCGCAGAAGGCGGGTGTGTCGAAGAGCACGGCTGGGCGCGCGCTCTCGGGTGCCTCCAATGTGACGGACGAGGCGCGCGAGCGTGTGCTGGAGGCCGCAAGGGCCGTTGGCTACGAGCGCAACGATCTTGCGGTCGGTATGCGATCGGGGCGGACCGGATTGCTGGGCCTCGTCATTCCGGATATCACCAACCCCTTCTGGGCCGAGGTTGCCCGTGGCGCGCAGGATCGTGCCGCCGAAAACGGTATGTCGCTGCTGGTGTTTTCATCCGATTGGGATCACGGCCGCGAGGCGAGCCACCTTCGGGCGCTCCGGCAAGCGCGGGTCGATGGTGCGATCATCAATCCGGTGGCTGATAATTTTGACGATCTCGACCGGTTCGGGCTTCCCTTCGTGTTGATCGGCTCGAGCGCCGAGCGTTTCCCGGCCACGTCGAGCGTCGGTTCCGATATCGCCCAGGCTGTGCGGATCGGCATGGATCATCTTGTCTCCAAGGGGCATCATGCTCCGGCGCTGATCCTCGGACCCAAGTCGCGTATCGCGCGGGCACGCTTCCTGCGGACCTTCCATGAACATTGCGTCGAGCGCGATATCGATCCTGCGGCCCTGCCGATGGAAGATGGAGAATATACCGTCGAAGGTGGTCATGCCGCGATGAAGCGATTGCTGGAACGGCAGCACGCCAGGCACTTGGCGGTCTTTGCAGCCAATGATTTGATGGCGCTCGGTGCCATGGTGGCCGTGCGCGAGGCGGGACTGCGATGCCCGGAGGATGTATCGATCCTCGGATTCGACGGTGTACCCGCCGGTGCATTTTCATGGCCGGGGCTGACGACTGTCGCCAAGCCGGGGCGCGAGATCGGCATGCGGGCGGTCGATTGCCTGTTTGACGAAATTGCTGGCCGTCCCGAACATGGCCGGGTGTTCATGCCGTGCCGGTTGATCGAGCGCGGCTCGCTGGCCGACCTTTCATTAAGCCAGCCCATGCGGAAAGCCGGGGCCGGGAGGGGATAATTCATGACTGATCGCCAACATGTCTTGACGTCACCAAGAATTGGGAACGTTCCCACAAATTCTTCCCGCCGAGCGCCGGGACGGGCGTCCGCGTTCGCCGACGGCTGGCGCCGCTGGTGGCCGTATTACCTCATGATGGCACCCGGCATCCTGTTTTTCTTCGTGTTCCATTACCTGCCGATCTGGGAAACCCGCATCGCATTCGAGCAGGTCCGCATCGTGCCGCCGAATGTCTGGGTGGGGCTGAAGCATTTCCAGGTGCTGTTTTCCTCTCCCGTCTTCTGGCAGGTGCTCGCCAACACGTTGATCATCTCGACCATGAAGATGGTGTTCTTCCTGCCGGTTCCGATCATCGTGGCGTTGTTGCTCAACGAGGTGCGCGGCGGCTCGCTGCGCAAGTTCATCCAGTCGGCGATCTACCTGCCGCATTTTCTCTCCTGGGTGGTCATAGCCGGCATTTTCATTGCGGCCCTGTCGCCGACGGACGGCGCGGTGAACAATCTGCTCGGGATGGCCGGCATGGCGCCACGCTCGTTCATGACCGACACTGGTGCCATCCGCTGGGTGCTGGTGTTCACGGAAATCTGGCGTTCGGCCGGGTGGGACAGCCTGCTCTATCTGGCCGCCATCATCGCCATCGACCAGCAGCTTTATGATGCCGCTGAGGTCGACGGCGCCAACCGGTGGCAAAAGATCTGGCACGTCACCTTGCCCGGCATCGTTCCGACGATCGCCACCCTGTTCATCCTGAACGCGGGGATGTTCCTCAATGCCGATCTCAACCAGGTCATCAACCTGTCCAACGATGTGGTCCGCAGCAAGATCGATATCGTCGATACCTATGTCTACCGGATCGGCCTGCAGACCGGCGAATATTCGCTGGCAACGGCGGCCGGCCTGTTCAAGGCCGTGCTCGGGACGATGATGATCGTCGTCGCGCATTTTGTCTCCAAACGCCTGACCGGAAAGGGAGTCTGGTAATGGCCCTGTCGCGCAAGACCCCGATTGAACGCATCGAATACGCGATCATCGTTTCAACACTGCTGCTGCTGGTCGTCGTGACCGTCCAGCCGATCCTCAACCTTCTGGCGGTTTCGCTGTCGGCACCCGGCAAGGTGCCTGGCATGAGCGGACTGGCCATCCTGCCGGACGGCTTGTCGTTCGAAGTCTGGAGCGTCCTGCTGCAGCATCCCAACGTCCAGCGCGGCATCATCAACTCGATCTTCATTACCGGTGTCAGCACAGTGATCGGCGTCGTCGGCACGGCGCTGATGGCCTGGGGGCTGTCGCGGCCGAACCTGCCGGGACGCAAGGCGCTGTTCATTCTGGTGCTCGTCACCATCGTCTTCGAACCGGGCATCATCCCCGACTACTTCGTCAACAAGCGGCTCGGGCTGCTCGACAGCTACTGGTCGGTGATCCTCTTCAAGGCGGTCAATGCCTGGTACCTGATCATCCTTATTCGCTTCTTCGAGGAAATTCCGAAGGAGCTGCTGGAAGCCGCCGAACTCGATGGCGCCAACCCCTTCCAGGTGTTCTGGCATCTGGTGCTGCCGCTCGCCAAACCTGCGCTGGCAACCATCTCGCTGTTCTATCTGGTCTTCCACTGGAACGAGTTCTTCCGGGCGATGATCTATCTCAACGACCAGGGGAAATGGCCTTTGCAGGTGGTGTTGCGGCAATTCGTCATCGATGGCGACAAGATCGCGATCGTCGGGGCCGACAGCGCCAACAACAATACCGGTGCGGGGCAGCTCAACCTGCGGGCGCTGAAGGCCGGGATGATCCTTCTGACCATCGTGCCGATCCTGGCGATCTACCCGCTGATCCTGAAATTCTTCACCAAAGGCACCATGAGCGGCGCGCTCAAGGGCTGATGACGACGACGCAATAACCAAAAAAGCAAATCTAACGGAGGAAACGAAATGCTTAGAAAACTGGTCCTGACGACTTCGACTGCCCTGGCGCTAAGCCTTGGCATTACCGTGCCTGCCATGGCCGACCCGATCAAGATCCGGATCGTATCCAAGGATTTCGGCCCGACCAACCCGGATGACGTCAAGCACCTGCAGCGCATTGAGGAAGCGCTGAAGGCGCAGGGCACCGATCTGGATATCGAGCTCGTCGACCTGCCGTCGTCGGGCTATGCCGACAAGCTTTCCGTCATGCTTTTGTCGGGTGATATCCCGGACCTGATCTACTTCCAGGGGGGCGACGCCAAGATGGTCGAGCAGGGGGTGCTTGAAGATCTGGGGTCGATGATTGCCGAGACGACCTATCTCAAGGACGCGCTCTGGCCGCACAACGTCCAGCGCCTGAAGAACTACCCCTATCTCCTCTATGTCTATCCGGTTCGCGGCCCGCAGCCTGTTATCCGCAAGGATTGGCTGGAAAAGACCGGCCTGAAGGCGCCTGAAACCGTCGAGGACTATGTGACCCTGTTCAAGGCGATCAAGGACGGCGATCTCGACGGCAACGGCGTCGCCGACACCTATGGGGTGACCACGGCCGACAATACCAACGAACTGGATTCGATCTTCAACCAGGCATTCGGCATCACCGGCACCTGGATGAAGAACACGGCCGGCGAGTGGGTCAGCGCCCGGATCACCAGCCAGGAGAAGGACAAGATCGCCTTCTACGCCTCGTTGCGCGAGCAGGGGCTTTACGATCCGGAATACATCACCACCAAATTCGATGTGAAGGAAGACAAGTTCTATACCGGCAAGGCCGGGGTGATCTTCGGTTCGTCCGGCGAAGTCATCGACATTTATGGCGGCAAGATGCGGCAGGTACATCCGGGTACCGAACTCGTGCTTCTTGCACCGCCCAAGGGTCCGGGCGGGCAGGGTCTTTCCGCCGTCGACGTATCCAAGGAATCGCGTGGCTTCGCCATCTCGACCACCTCCGAACACAAGGCGGAGGTGATGAAGCTGCTGGACTTCATGGCAAGCCCTGAGGGCCAGATGTTCGATCGGCTGGGCTTCGAAGGCCAGGAGTTCACCAAGGACGGCGATAGCTACAAGGTGACCGACAAGATCGCCACCTGGTACGCCCGCTTCATGGTGGCGGCGAACTGGACGCCGCCCGTGGTCTGGCAATCGCAAGCCGCCCAGCAATCGCTGGCAACGATCCAGAAGGACTTCAAGCCGGACAACACGTTCGTCTGGCCGGCCGATTATGCCGCTGATCTCGATGCCACCGAAAACGTCTATCGCTCCTGGGTCTACAAGTTCATCTCGGGCGCGGCGAAAATGGACCAGTGGGATCAATATGTCGCCGAATGGGAAGCCGCCGGCGGCACGCGTCTCAACGAGTATGCAAGGACTGTTCTCGATGCAAAAAACTAGTGCTTCCGGGCTCTCTCTGAAAGGGAGAGTCCGCGCGCTCATCCATGGCGTCGCGCTCGGCGACGCCATGGGGGCGCCGGTCGAAAAACTGCCTGCCGCCGATATCGTGGCGCGCTACGGCCGGGTCGCCTCGCTCGACACGCAGTGGCACAAGATGTCGCTCGACGCGACGGCGCGCAACG
Source organism: Hyphomicrobiales bacterium (assembly GCA_900472175.1). Classification (GTDB taxonomy): domain Bacteria; phylum Pseudomonadota; class Alphaproteobacteria; order Rhizobiales; family Rhizobiaceae; genus Pararhizobium. The sequence continues at coordinate 40,467 of UCHD01000002.1, forward strand.
GCAGGGTACGCGGCAATGGCATCGTCACCGACGATACGCTGATGACGCTCTGCCTGATGGATATCTATGCCGATGTCGGCCGGCATCTGGACGCCTGGGACATGGCCGACGGTATGGTGCGCCAGATCGCCTGGATTCCCCGCTACGTGCCGGAACTCCAGCGCGAGGCGATGCTGATCGAGCGGCTGTTCTACCCGGAAAAATGGATTTTCCAGCGTCACCAGCTGACCTCCTGCGATCCCCGGCAGGGCGGTATCGGCAACATGGTCAACTGCGGTGCCGCCATGTACGTGGCGCCGATCGGTGTGATCAATGCCTGCGATCCGAAGGCTGCCTATGACGAGGCGATCGCTTTCGCTTCCGGCCATCAGGAAAGCTATGGCCTGGAAGCAGCCGGCGTGTTTGCTGCTGCCGTTGCCGCCGCTTTCGTGCCCGGCACGACGATCGATACCGTGGTCGAGACGGTCCTGGCCCTGGCCAAGGACGGCACCCGCAACGCCATCGCCGATATCGCGCAAAGCGCCCGCCAGTTGAAGGCTGAGGGTGCGGATCATGCGGCGGTGGTTGCAGAATTCCACCGGGTCATCGCGCCCTATTCCCCGATGGGGGACGACGTCAACCACACCGCTGCCAAGGCCGGGCGCCTGACAGGCGCCTATCAGCCGAACCGACTGGGTTCGATCGAGGAACTGCCGCTGGCGCTGGGCTTCTGCCTCGTCAATGACGGCGATTTCCGCCGCTCGATCGAGGATGGCATCAATTCCGGCCGCGATACCGACTCGATTGGGGTCATGGCGGGCGCCATTCTCGGCACCATGCACGGCGAAGACGTTGTCGATGAGGCCGACTGCCAGCTGCTCGACCGGGCAAACCGGCTCGATCTCACCGCATCAGCCGATGCGTTCACCGAAACCGTCAAAACCATCCTCGCAGCCGACCAGGCTGCGGCGGAAAACCGTAGCCGCAGCCGCGCTGCTCTCCTGATTTAGAATTGTAAAGAAAGACGCATGATGTCCAAGCTGACCAAAGAGATGATTCACGAGAAGATCTATGCCGGTTTCATCGGCAAGGCGATTGGCGTTCGTCTCGGTGCGCCGGTTGAGCCGACGATCTGGAGCTACGAGCGCATCCACAGGACCTATGGCGAAGTCACCCAGTATCTGCGCGACTTCAAGAATTTTGCCGCCGATGACGATACCAACGGCCCGGTCTATTTCATCCGCGCGCTGCGCGACTACGGCCTGAAGGCGAGTGCTGCCGATGTTGGCCGGACCTGGGTGAACTATGCCGCCGAGGAGCATGGCATGTATTGGTGGGGCGGCTTTGGGGTATCCACCGAACACACGGCCTATCGCAACCTGCGCGCCGGTATTCCGGCACCCCAGTCCGGATCCATCGCCCAGAACGGCGCCAGCGTTGCCGAGCAGATCGGCGGGCAGATCTTCATCGACAGCTGGGGCTGGGTGCATCCCGGCGAGCCGCAGAAAGCCGCCGATGCCTCGGCGCGGGCCGCAAGTGTTGCCCATGACGGCGAGGGTTTGAATGGCGCGCGCTTCTGCGCTGCGGCGATTGCTGCGGCGTTTGAAGCAACGTCGATTGCCGATATCGTCACCACTGCCATGGCGACGATATCGGCAAAATCCACCTACGCGCGCGTCGCCCAAGCGGTGATCGATTTCCACAAGGCCAACCCTGGCAACTGGCGCGCGTGCCGCGACATGCTGACGGCGGAATGGGGCTATGACCGTTATCCCGGCGTCTGCCATATCATTCCGAATGCCGGCGTCACCGTGATGGCGATCCTCTATGGCGAGGGCGATCTGCCGCGCACCGCCGAGATTGCCACGATGGCCGGCTGGGATACCGACTGCAATGCCGGCAATGCCGGTGCCATCGTCGGCACGTTCCAGGGCGTGCAGCCGGGCTGGGATCGATACCGGACGCCGATCAACGATTTCGTCATCGCCTCCGGCGTCGTCGGCTCGATCAACATCGTCGACATTCCGTCCTTCGCGCGGGAACTGACGGTGCTGGCACTCCAGCTGCGTGGCGACGAGGTGCCGGCGCTCTGGCTCGAAGACTTCACCCGGCGCGGTGTCCGCTTCGATTTCGATCTGCCGGGCTCGACGCATGCCTTCCGGACAGCGGGTTTCAACCAGATCAGCGTCAAGTCATCGACAGAAAAACATGTCGAAGGCTCTCGCGGTTCGCTGGAAATCCAGCTCGATCGGCTTGAGCGCGGGCATGGCGGCCGCATTTTCTGGAAGCCGTTCTATCGCCGCGAGGATTTTGACGACGAGCGCTATCGTCCGATGTTCACGCCGCTGGTCGATGCGGGACAGAAGGTCTCGTTCAAGCTGTTGCTCGATCCCTGGAACGGCGACGGCAATCTGCGCGTCGTCCCTTACGTCCGCCGCGCCATGTCGGGAACGGTCGAGGAAATCGGCGGCTGGCATGTGCCCGATCATCAGGGCTGGCAGGACTACGCGTTCACCGTCCCGGAAGGCGTGGAGGCCATCGACGAGATCGGCATTCAGGTCGAATATTTCGGCCGGTTGAAATTCCTCGGTCGCCTGTTCCTTGCCGATTTCAACGTCGAAGGTGTCGGCCATACCGTCATCGACCCGAAAACCGAAGTGCAGGAATGGGGGGCGATTTCCCGCTTCACCTGGAACCGCGGCCATTGGACCCTGCAGAACGGCCGCATTCACGCCCATACGGCCAGCGACGCCGATATCTGGACGGGGCATTATTATGCCCGCGCCGTCACCGTTCGCGCCGATATCCAGCCGCTGGCAGGGACGTCGCATCTGGTCACCGCTCGCGTCCAGGGCACCAGCCAGTTCTACGCTGCCGGGTTTGATGGCGATGACGTGGTGATCCTGAAGGAGGATTTCGGCACCACCGTTCTGGTCCGGGCGCCCTTCAAGCGGGAGTTTGGCCGCAATTATGCATTCGCGTTTTCGGCGCACGGCGACACTTTGTCGTTTGCGGTCGATGGCAAGGTGCTGATCGAGGCAAAGGACGGTCAGTACACCTACGGCATGGTCGGCCTCCGCCTCGGTGCGCTCGGGCGCATGAGTGTCGGCACGGTTGAGATCGTCGAGGCTGCCTGACGTTTCGCCCCGTCTGCTGCCTTCGAAAGAGGGCAGGCGGGGCGATGGTCTAGGCGGAGCAATTGGGAGGAATGTGCATGTCTGAGATCGAACTCAGGAACGTCGGCAAGAGCTATGGCAGCCTGTCCGTACTCAACGATATCTCGCTTGATATGAGCAGCGGCGAGTTTGTGGTTCTGGTCGGCCCGTCGGGCTGCGGCAAGTCCACGCTGCTGCGGATGATTGCCGGGCTGGAGGATATCAGCGCCGGTGAGATCACCATCGGCGGCAAGATCGTCAACGACATGCCGGCAAAGGAACGCGACCTGGCGATGGTGTTTCAGAGCTATGCGCTCTACCCGCATATGAAGGTCGCCGACAATATGAGTTTTGCGCTCAAACTCGCCGGCGTCTCCAAGGTGGAGATCAACCGTCGTGTCAACGACGCTGCCGAAATCCTTGGCCTGGAACATCTTCTTGGTCGCCTGCCGCGTGAGCTTTCCGGTGGGCAGCGCCAGCGTGTCGCCATGGGGCGCGCCATCGTGCGTGATCCGCGCGCCTTTCTGTTCGATGAGCCGCTGTCCAATCTCGATGCCAAACTTCGCGTCAAGATGCGCGGCGAGATCAAGAAACTGCATCAGCGCCTGGGCAAGACGACGATCTACGTCACCCACGACCAGACCGAAGCGATGACCATGGCCGACACGATCGTGGTGCTGAACGGTGGCAGGATCGAGCAGATGGGGCCGCCGCTGGAGCTTTACAGAAATCCCCGCAACCTCTTCGTTGCAGGGTTCATCGGCTCGCCGGAAATCAACTTGCTGAAGGGCGAAGTCGACGGGACTTCACTCAGGCTTGCCGATGGCACCGCGCTGCCGCTGCCCGCCGGCCTTAATCTGGCTCAGGGCCGCAAAGCCACCTACGGCATCCGCCCGCAGCATGTCCGCCTCAGCGATGAGGGTGTTGCCGCCGAGGTCGGGCTGGTCGAGCCGACCGGGGATACGCAGGAAGTGACGCTGCGGCTTGCGGCGAACGATATCACCATGGTGCTGGGCGACGATCCGCCATTGCTGCCCGGTGCGCGGGTGAGAATCGGCATCGATCCCGCCAATGTGCTGCTGTTCGATGACATATCCGGCGAACGCATCCAATGACCGGCTACGCGCGCAAACATTGGGACCCAAGGGCTGAAGGTCCGCTTGAGGGCATCAAGGTGCTCGATCTTTCGCGGCTGGTGGCCGGCAACATGCTGTCGCTGCAACTGGCCGATTTCGGTGCCGATGTGGTCAAGATAGAGCCTCCGGCCGGCGATCCGCTGCGGGAGTGGAAGGAAGACGGGCTTTCGCTGTTCTGGAAGACCTACGGCCGCAACAAGCGCTCCGTGGTGCTCAACCTGCGCGAAGCGGCGGATCGCGAGGCGCTGTGGGCTTTGATTGATAGCGCCGACGTGCTGATCGAAAATTACCGGCCGGGCACGTTGGAACAGATGGGCTTTGGCCCCGATGTGCTGCTGGCGCGCAACCCCGATTTGGTCGTCGTGCGCATTTCAGGATTCGGCCAGACAGGTCCCTATGCCACGTTTCCCGGTTTTGGAACCATCGTTGAGGGCATGAGTGGCTATGCCTATCGGACCGGGTTTGCGGATCGTGAACCGGTCCTGCCGCCGCTGGCGCTGGCCGACATGATCGCCGGGATCTATGGCATGTCGGCCACGGTCACAGCCCTTTTTGCCCGCCAGCAGGGTAAGGCGGGCGGGCAGGTGATCGATCTGTCGCTGCTGGAGCCGATCTTCTCGGTGCTCGGCCCGGAGGCGGCCATCTACGCGCTGACCGGCAAGGTCAAGGAGCGCACCGGCAGTGCCTCCAACACGGCATGCCCGCGCAATGTCTACCGCTGCGCCGATGGCCAATATGTGGCCCTGTCCGGCTCGACGCCCGCTGTCGCGCGGCGTATTTTCGAGATCATCGGACGGGCCGATATGAATGACGACCCGCGCTTTTCCACCAACAGCGCGCGTCTCAAACATCGGGACCTGGTCGATGAAGCAATCGGCGCCTGGTTTTCGGCTCGCTCGCACGACGAGGCGTTGGCGGTCATGCGCGACAGCGGCGCAACTGTCGGTCCGATCTACAGCATCGCCGATGCGGCCTCAGATGCGCATTTCAACGAGCGCGAGGTCATCGTCGCCCTGGACGACGAGGAGCACGGCGTGCTGCCGATGCACAACATCGTCCCGCGCATGTCCGCGACACCCGGAGGTTTCCGGCGCCCGGCACCCGCACTTGGCGAACACACGTCGGAGGTGCTGACGGAGGCCGGTGTTTCTGCCGAAACCGTAGCGACGATCGTTGCCGGAGCCGCTGGATGAAGTTGCGCTCGCTGCTTTACGTTCCCGCACATCTCGACCGCTTCGTCGGCCGGGCTCACGAGCGCACTGCCGACGCAATCATCCTCGATCTCGAGGATTCGGTGCCGGTCGCAAGCAAGCTTGGCGCCCGCGAAGTGCTGCCCGGCTCGGTCCGACAAACGGGGCAATCAGGTGCGGCGGTGTTCGTACGGATCAATGCCGACGACGCTCTGCTATTCGATGACGCTGCGGCTGCGTGCAGGGCGGGCGCCTATGGCCTTGTCGTTCCAAAGGTGACGTCCGCCGGGGAACTTGAACGGCTCGCTGTCCACCTTGCCGCTGTGGAGCGCGACATGGCGCGTGCGCCGATGTCCATTATCGGCCTCATCGAAGATCCGGGGGCGGTGTTCGATGCGCGGGCGGTGGCCGCACATGCCCGTGTGCTTGGCCTGGCCCTCGGCAGCGAGGACTTTGCCATGGCGATGGGGGCCGACCCGGTGCCGGATGTCCTGCGGCTCCCGAAGCTTACGGTTCATATGGCCGCGAAGGCGCATGGCAAACTGTCCTTCGGCCTGCTTCGCAGTATCGCGGATTATGCCGATAGCGACGGCCTGCAGGCAGCTGCCATTGAAGCCAAGGCCTTTGGGTTTGACGGCGCAACATGCGTTCACCCGTCGGCCGTTCCGGTCCTGAATGCCGGGTTCTCGCCGACCGAGGCGGAATGCGATTGGGCAAGGCGTCTGCTCGTTGAAGCGGCCAAGGCAACCGCGGAAAACCGCGGAGCCTTTATCTTCGAAGGCAGAATGGCCGACGCGCCAGTCCTGGCACGCGCCCGGACGATATTGACCAAGGCGGGGCGAGGCGGCGAAAGCGACTGAACAGGGACATGCTCGCGTTGTGCGCCCCTTCAGACAATCTGCCACGGCCTCGATAAGCTCAAGCCGCCTTGGGTTCGATCAATCCGTCCAGGCTGCCGATCAGTGCCGAGCTTGCCTGATTTAATCCGGCAACATCCACGGCGATGCCATGGCTCCTGAACCGTTGCACCACCTTGTCGAGTGCGGCAACAGCCGTGATATCCCAGAAATGCGCTTCCGATACATCGATCAGCACCGTCATCCCGGTGGCCTGCGGAATATCGAATGCCTCGATGAAAATGTCTGCGGAGGCAAAGAATACTTGCCCGGAGACACGGTACGACACGCGGCCAGCCTCGCTATCGACCGTTGTTTCCACCCGCAGCAGGCGGGCGACCTTGAACGTGAAGAAGACGCCGCTGAGCAGCACGCCGACGGTGACGCCCAGCGCGAGGTTGGAGCTGAACACCGTGACCAGAACGGTCGCCACCATCACGGCACTCGACATCCTGGGATGAACGACCACCGAGCGCAGTGACGACCAATCAAATGTGTCGATCGATACCATCACCATGATAGCGACCAATGCGGCGACCGGGACCTGGGAAACCCATGGCTTGAGCAAGACCATCAGGATCAGCAGGAAGGCGCCGGCAAACAGGGTGGAGAGGCGGCCGCGCCCACCGTATTTCACGTTGCTGACCGTCTGGCCGATCATGCCGCATCCGGCGATGCCGCCGAACAGGCTGGCCGCAGCATTGGCGATGCCAAGGCCGGTACACTCCCGGTTTTTCGAACTTGCGGTGCCGGTGAGATCATCGACGACGCTGGCCGTCATCATGGATTCGAGCAGGCCGACCATGGCGATGGCCAAGGCCGGTCCGGCGATGATTGCCAGCGTTTCCAGCGTCAGCGGAACGGCGGGCCACCCAAAGACCGGAAGGGTGTCCGGCAGTTTGCCGAGGTCGGCGACGGTCATGACCGGCAGCTGAAAAGCAATCGAGGCAACCGTCAGCACAAGGATGCAGATCAGCGGCGACGGGATCGCCCGCGTGATCCTTGGAACAAGATAGATGATCGCAAGCCCGGCGGCGAGCATGGCATAGGCAATCCAGTCCCCACCAATGATATGCGGCAGTTGGGCCGCAAAGATCAGGATGGCCAGCGCATTGACGAAACCGGTGCGGACGGAATTGGAAACAAACCGCATGAGAACGCCAAGGCGCAATAGTCCGAAGGCGATCTGGAAAATGCCGGCCAGCAACCCGGCGGCGAACAGGTATGGCAGTCCGTGCGCATGGACCAGAGGGGTCGCAACCAGCGCCACCGAGCCAGCCGCAGCCGAAATCATCGCGGGGCGTCCGCCGGTAAACGCGATGACGATGCCGATGACGAACGAGGCGAACAGGCCGACCTGCGGATCGACGCCTGCGACGAAGGAAAAGGCGATAACCTCGGGGATCAGGGCGAAGGTCGCGACAGCGCCGGCAAGCATGTCGCGCATGGGGTTGGCGGACCAATCCCGGCGGATGGATGAAAATAACATGGGGTGAGTTCTCGCAAAGCATGGCAACGCGCTTCTCGAAGCGGGTATGGATTGGCATGCGGGTTTTGCGTTGTCTGGCGGATCGGCGGCCAGAAGAGCCACCCGGAATTTCACCGGGTCCGTGGTGATTGAAGGGGTTATAGACCGCATTTTTGCAGCGATGCAACACGAAATGTCTCCTGATCGCGGGCGACCTGGGAGCGAGCTGCGATCAGGGGGCTGGGGCTTTCCGGCCCTTGCTCGGCCGGTCGAAGATTGCTGATGGATGCGCCCGCGGCCGATACAGGCCGCGCGCGCTTCTTAAAGATTGGCGCGAGGGTGAGCCTTACTCGACCCGGGCGAGGGCCGATCCGGCGTTGACGTAGGCGCCTTCTGCAGCCTTGATGCGCAGCACGCCGGAGCGCGCCGAGAGGATCTGCGTTTCCATCTTCATCGCTTCCATCACGGCGATCAGGTCGCCCTCTTTCACAGTGTCGCCATCGTTGCATTTCCAGGCCTGCAACGTGCCCGAAATGGGAGCTGCGACAGTGGAGGCGTCCTCGACATTCGCCGTTGCTGCCGGACCGGAATCCTGTCCTTTCAAGCCGCCGAGGCCGGCCAGCAGCGCGGCTGGAATGCCGAGCGCATGGCGTTTGCCGTCGATCTCGACATGAGTGCGGATTAGCGATGTGTCGGCACCCGGAGCGGGCCGGGTTTCGGCTGCCAGGGTGTCTGCGAAATCGGTTTCGATCCAGCGCGTATGAACCTTGAAGCCGTCGTCGCCAATGAAGTCGGGAGCGTCCATCGCGGCGCGGTGGAACGGCAGAACCGTCGCGATGCCTTCGATCTTGAACTCCTGGAGTGCCCGGCGCGCGCGTGTCATCGCCTGCTCGCGGGTGGCGCCGGTGACGATCAGCTTCGCCATCAGCGAATCGAACGTGCCGGGAATGGTCGAGCCGGAGACGACGCCGCTGTCGAGACGCACGCCGGGGCCGGATGGAGCGTCGAATGTCGTAATGGTGCCGGGCGTCGGCAGGAAGCCGCGGCCGGGATCTTCGGCATTGATGCGGAATTCGATCGAGTGGCCGCGCGGGGCGGGCGTCTCGGTGACCAGCAGCGGCAGGCCGTCGGCGATGCGGAACTGTTCGATCACAAGGTCGATGCCGGTGGTCTCTTCGGTGACGGGATGTTCGACCTGCAGGCGGGTATTGACCTCGAGGAAGGAGATCGTGCCATCGACGCCGAGCAGAAATTCGACCGTACCGGCGCCGGAATAGCCGGCGGCGGCGCAGATCTTTTTTGCGGCATCGTGGATCGACTGGCGCTGCGCGTCGCTGAGGAAGGGAGCGGGGGCCTCTTCGATGAGCTTCTGGTTGCGCCGTTGCAGCGAACAATCGCGGGTGCCAAGCACCAGGACGTTACCGTGTTTGTCGGCGATCACCTGTGCCTCGATATGGCGCGGACGGTCGAGGAAACGTTCGAGGAAACATTCGCCGCGGCCAAAGGCGGCCTTGGCTTCACGCACGGCCGACTCGTAGAATTCGGCAATGTCTTCCATTTTCCAAGCGACCTTGATCCCGCGCCCACCACCGCCGTGGGCGGCCTTGATCGCGACCGGAAGGCCGAATTTTTCGGCAAAGGCAATAACCTCGGCTGCCGTTTCGACAGGACCGTCGCTGCCGGCCACCAATGGCGCACCGACGCTCTTGGCGATCCGCCGTGCTTCCACCTTGTCGCCGAGCATTTCGATGACGTGTGGGTCGGGGCCGATCCAGATCAGGCCGGCATCGATAACCGCACGGGCAAATTCTGCCCGTTCGGACAGGAAGCCGTAGCCCGGATGCACGGCGTCGGCGCCGGAGCGCTTGGCGATGCCGATCAGCTTTTCGATGTCGAGATAGGTTTCCGCCGGCCGGCTGCCGGAAAGCCCATAGGCCTCGTCGGCCAGCTGGACAAACAGCGCGTCCATGTCCGGATCGGCATAGACAGCAACCGAGCCGATGCCATGGTCGCGGCAGGCGCGGATGATGCGGACGGCGATTTCGCCACGGTTGGCAATCAGCACTTTTTTCATGGGTTCTATCCTCATTGTCCTTGTTCGGCCGGGCATCACGATATCAGGCGTTGGCAGGCTTGATATCGGCGAAGGCCGTCACGGGCCGGAAGCGGATTTTTGCATTGACCGGAATCTGCCCGGCGAGATCGAGATGGTATTCGGCGACGGTCCCGATCACGGGATAGCCACCCGTCAGCGGATGGTCGGCAAGGAACAGCACCGGCTGGCCGCTATGCGGAACCTGGATGGCGCCAGTGGCCGTACCTTCGCTTGGCAGTTCCGCCTTGTCCTTGCGCTCCAGCGGCACGTCGCCGGACAGGCGGATGCCGACGCGGTTCGATTGTGGCGTCATCGTCCAGAGCTGCCCGGAAAGCGTGGCGATCCCGGCTTCGGTGAACCAGTCGCTGCGCGGCCCCATCACAACGTCGAGCGTCACCGTCTCGCCGGAGGCCGGATGCTCGAAGGCGGGCGCTTCGGTGAGCGAGACGGGCTCCAGCCCCTTCGTTTCGGTCTCGATGGTCAAGACGGCGCCTGCGATCACTGGGTCCGGCCCGACAATGGCGAGCGTATCGGTGGAGGCACTGCCAAGCACTGGCTTCACGGCAAAGCCGCCGCGGATTGCGAGATAACTGCGCATGCCTTTCGGTGCCTGGCCGAGCGTCACAACGTCTCCCGGCTCCAGCGCGATCGGCTGATAGGTTTCAGCCGTCTGAACATTACCCGCAGCATCGCAGACAAGGATAGGACAGGGGGCGCCGGTAATGCCGAGCACCGCGCGGCCGGTGATCTCGAAGGAGAAACCGCCGAGCGTGATTTCGAGACAAGCGAAATCGACTGGATTGCCGACAACGCGATTGGCGGCCTTAAGCGCACCGAGGTCGAGCGCGCCGGACGCCGAGACACCCTGTCCGGTCTGGCCGAACCGGCCGAGATCCTGAAACAGTGCCGGCATCGGGGCCGCCAGCACCTTCAGCGTCAGCGCATCGGCTGCCTGGGGCAGCGCCGGCTCTGCGGACGGTTTGGCGGCAGCTGCAGAGATCGTCGCCTTGGTCTTCGAGAGGTCGGTGAAACGCACCCGGTAACCCGGCTGAAACAGTGCCGGCGGATCGCGCGACAAGTCCCACATCTTTTCCGGCGTCGTGCCGATGATCTGCCAGCCGCCGGGGCTTGCCTGCGGATAGACGCCGGAGAAGGCGCCCGCGAGCGCGACGGAACCGGCCGGTATTTTCGTACGCGGGCTCTGGCGGCGCGGCACCTGCAGGGCGGGATCGCCGCCGACGAGATAGCCAAAGCCAGGCGCAAAACCGCAGAAGGCGACGGTGAATTCGCTTTCGGTGTGGCGGCGGATAACCTCTTCGACCGGCAGGCCGGTCAGCTCAGCCACGTCCGCCAGATCCTCGCCATTATAATTGACGGGGATTTCGACGCATTTGTCGGATGGCGCGATGCGGGCGGAGAGGTCGCGTGTGCTAATTGCCCCGGCAAGTCTTTCGGCCGTCAGCTTTTCCGGCCGGAAGCGGATCATCAAGGTACGGGCGGCAGGCACCATGTCTTCGATGCCGTCAACCGGATCGGCTTGAAGCGAGGCAAACAGCGCCAGCGTCTCGTCGAGATCGGCGAGTTCGACAAGCAAGACTGTCAGGCTGACGGGTAGAAAACGCATCGGAACCTCAGGCGTGATAAGCGGAATCAGGGATATCAGTGATGAACATATGACCCGGTGCATGGGTGATGGCAAACGGAACACCGGACGCCATGACGGCTGCCTGCGGGGTGACGCCGCAAGCCCAGAAGACCGGGATTTCACCTGGCTCGATCCGCACCGGATCACCGAATTCCGGCTTGGCGAGATCCTTGATGCCGATCTCCTCCGGGGCGCCGATATGCACCGGCGCGCCATGCACCGACGGGAAGCGGCCGGAAATCGTCGCCGCATCGGCAACGCGCGAAGCGGGGATCGGCCGCATCGACACGACCATGTTGCCGTGCAGGCGCCCGGCCGGGCGGCAAGGCGTATTGGTCAGATACATCGGCACATTGGACTTGTCGGTGATGTGGCGGATCTCGATACCGGCTTCCGCCATCGGTGTCTCGAAGGTGAAGCTGCAGCCGATCAGAAAGCTGACGAGATCGGGATGCTCGGCCCAGGCGGCGCGCGCATCGGCGGTTTCTTCGGCCAGCTTGCCATTGCGCCAGATGCGGTAGAGCGGAATATCGGTGCGCAGGTCGGCGCCGGGGGCGAGCAAAGTGGCATGCGAGCCGGGATCGGACACGTCGAGGACCGGGCAAGCCTTCGGATTGCGCTGCGCATACAGCAGGAAATCAAATGCCCAGTCGCGCGGCAAAACGATCATGTTGGCCTGGGTGAAGCCCGGCGCGACGCCCGAAGTCGGCTCGACTGCGCCTGCGCGATAACGCTCGCGGGCGAGGCGCGCCTGTTCGGCATTCACGTGGTGGAGATGGTCTATCGCGATCATTGTGTTCCTCCCGGAATGCCCGTCAGGCCGAAAGAAATGACTGGACGGTGATGCCGTCGGCCTCGAAGGCGCGGCGGATTTCCTGTGCGATGGCGACGGCACCCGGGCTGTCGCCATGGACGCAGATCGACTGCGCGTCGATCTTGATGGTCGAACCGTCGATCGCTTCCAGCGTGCCCTCATGGGCAAGCTGCAGCATGCGGCGGGCGATCAGTTGCGTATCGTGCAGGACGGAACCCTGTTCGCGGCGCGACACGAGCTGTCCGTCCGGCGTATAGGCGCGGTCGGCAAAGGCTTCGGCGACGGTCTTCAGACCGGATGCCTGAGCGAGTTTGAGGATCGGGGCGTTGGCAAGGCCCATCAGGACGAGTGTAGGATCGATCGCCTTGATGGCATCGATCACGGCCTGCCCCTGCTTGGCGTCATGGGCGATGCGGTTGTAGAGGGCGCCATGCGGCTTGACATAGCCGACGGTCACGCCGGCGGCTGCGGCCATGCCCTTCAGGGCGCCGATCTGGTAGATGACGTCGGCGATCAGTTCGCCGCTGGTCACATCCATGTCGCGCCGGCCGAAGCCGACGCGATCGGGATAGGAGACATGCGCACCGATCGAAACACCCTTTTCAGCTGCGGCCTTGACGGTCTTCCAGATACCGGCGGGGTCGCCGGCATGGAAACCGCAGGCGACGTTGGCGCTGGAAACGATGGCGAGCATTGTTTCGTCGTCGCCCATGCGCCAGGCGCCGTAGCTTTCACCGAGATCGCTGTTCAGATCGATGGCAGTCATGTTTATCCTCCTCAGGTGGCCGGCGACAGCAGGGCGAAGATCGGGCCGATCGACTTGTAGCCCATGTACCAGGTGAGCGCGCAAGCCAGGACGCCGAGCACCAGCAGCCAGCGCGGATAGCGGTAGCCGGCCATGAGGTCGGACCGTGCCCAGGCGGCGTAGATGAAGATCGACAGGCCGATGGGCAGGATCAGGCCGTTGAGACCGCCAACGAAGACCAGCATCTGCGCCGGAGGCGTGGTGATGATCACGTAGAAGAACAGCGAGACGGCGATGAAGATCACGGTCGCTATGTTGCGCGCGCGTTCGCTGATGTCCTTCTTGAAGACGGTGATGAACGAGACCGAAGTATAGGCGGCGCCGATCACCGAGGTGATGGCGGCAAACCACAGAACGGCGCCGAAGATGCGGTAGCCAGTCTCGCCCGCAGCCGCCTGGAAGGCCTGCGCCGCCGGGTTGGCGCCCTTGCCGGATACGTCGATGACGACACCGCTGGCGACCACACCGAGAATGGCCAGGAAAAGCACGTAGCGCATCAGGCCGGTGACGGCGATACCGGTCAAGGCTGCCCGATTGACGGCGCCAAGGTTCTCGATGCCGACCGTGCCCTTGTCGAGCAGACGGTGGGCGCCGGAATAGGTGATGTAGCCGCCGACCGTGCCGCCGACAATGGTGGTGATCGTGGCGAAATCAATGGTGGAGGGCAGGAAGGTCTGGAACAGCGCATCGCCGACCGGTGGAGCAGAGACGATCGCAACATAGAGTGTCAGCAGGATCATCAGGATGCCAGCGACGACGATCAGCCGGTCGATGGCAACGCCTGCACGCTTCGAGCTGAAGATGCCGATGGCGATCAGTGCGCTGATGGCGCCGCCCCATTTGGGATCAAGGCCCATCATGGCGTTGAGGCCGAGGCCCGAGCCGCCAATATTGCCGATGTTGAAGAACAGGCCGCCGACGATGACGAGAACGGCCAGCAGGTAACCGGTGCCGGGGATGGCGGCATTGGCAATGTCGGACGCGCGCATCTTGGTGAGCGTCACGATCCGCCAGATGTTCAGCTGTACGACGAAATCGATGAGAATGGAGGCAAGAATCGCGAAGGCGAACGCAGCGCCGAGCTTGCTTGTGAAGGTGGCCGTCTGGGTGATGAAGCCCGGGCCGATGGCAGATGTTGCCATCAGAAAGATTGCGGCGACGAGCGCGGCACGCCGCGACTTGGTCGACATTCCGGCGGGCGGAGCCGCCTTGTTGGGTGAAATAGCTGACTGTTCCATGAACCCTCTCTTGATTTGCAGGTGCCCTCAAATTCCCAGGCAGGCCCGCATCAATTTTATTGACAGCCGCAACCTCGCCGCATTTCACAATTCTGTCAATATTGTTCAACGATTATTATTTCATCGTTCCATCATATTGTTGAAATGTTGAGCTTTTCATATGTGGCCCGGGGGGAGATATGTTCTGTTTATCCGCATTCCGGTTCAGTCGCCGTGCATCGCAGCCGCAGTATAGCAAAGCTGGACTGCGGAATCTCACTGTGGCCGTCTTGTGGACCCGCAGACTATCACTCCTATCGGGGTGATCGGCGCAAACCCCATTTCCAAGGGAAGAAAACCACGATAACGGTCAACAATGAGATGCTGACTGCTTCGAATGAAAGACGTGTATGACTGACCAGGACATGACATCCGCACTCGCGCCCCGCCTGGCGGAAGCGATCCGCAACAAGCTTATCGCCGGCGAACTCAAGCCAGGCCATCGCCTGTCGGAAGTAAAGTTGAGCGCCGATCTGCAGGTTTCCCGCAATTCGCTGCGCGAAGCATTCCGTCTTCTGACCAAGGAAGGCCTTTTGCGTCACGAACCGAACCGTGGCGTCTTCGTTGCCATTCCCAGTATGGCCTCGATCATCGATATCTACCGGGTGCGCCGCGTCATCGAGTGCCGGGCCGTGGCGCAGGCCTACCCGAAGCATCCTGCAGTCGGCCGCATGCGCGCCGCCGTTGAGGAGGCGCGCTCAGCCAGCGCCAGGAGCGACTGGGGAACGGTCGGCAGCGCCAACATGGTCTTCCATGCGGCGATCGTCGATCTCGCCGACAGCGAGCGCCTCAACGCGTTCTATCTGCAGATTGCTGCGGAACTGCGCCTGAGTTTTGGGCTTCTCGATAGTCCCGAGCTTCTGCACGCGCCCTATATCGAGCTGAACGCCGCCATCGTCGAGAAACTCGACGCCGGCGAGATGCAGGAGGCCGCCGTCGCGCTGGAGGCGTATCTGCTGCAATCGGAGCGCACCGTCCTTGCAGCCTTTTCGCGCATTCCCGACAAGGGAAAAGCCTGAACCGCGTAGCTGTTCCGAAATCGGTCACACTTGATCCAGAACGGGATCGCTTGTCTGCCTATTAACGCCGCTTGATGGTTTCGTGCGCGCCATCCCGATCCTGATGTGGGGATCCGGCAGTCTGCTGTAGCTTGTGTGCACTGCGGCATCGCTCTCGTTTTCTGTTGCCGCAGGCCATTGCCAGCAGGCCAGACAGGAGATGATCATGCGAAAAACCGTTTTGAATGCCGTTGGGCAAACTCTGTTCTACAGCGACAGCTCGACCGGCTTTTTCTCCGCAACCGGCTCCGGCCCGGTGCTGAAGGGAACGGCGGGCAACGATTCCATGTGGGGTGACAGCGCCGTCAATGTCACGATGACCGGCGGCACGGGTGATGACATCTATTACCTCTATTCGGCGATCAACCGCGCCTATGAGACGGCAGGTGAGGGGGTCGACACGATCAGCACCTGGATGAGCTACACTCTGCCGGACAATTTCGAGAACCTGACCGTCACCGGCGATCTGCGCTATGCCTTCGGAAATGCCGGCGACAACATCATCAAGGGTGCGTCCGGCCGTCAGACCCTGGACGGCCGAGGCGGCAATGATGTGCTTACCGGCGGTTCAGGCGCGGATACATTCATTTTTACCAAGGGGAACGGCAGCGACCTGATCACGGATTTCGAGGCTGCAGATATCGTTCGGCTGAATGACTATTCGCTGACATCCTTTGATCAGGTTCTCGCGCATGCAACGCAGGAAGGCGCGCATCTGAGGCTCGATCTCGGCGATGGCGAAAGCCTGGTGTTTGCCGATACGGCCAAGGCCGATCTGAGTGCGGACCAGTTCGAGCTGAGTCTCGACCGTTCAGCCCTGACGCAGACATTCGGCGACAATTTCAATACGCTCCGGCTGATGAACGGGACGCAGGGTGTCTGGGAGGCAAAATACTGGTGGGCGCCGGAGAAGGGCGCCACGTTGACGGGCAATGGCGAGCTTCAGTGGTACGTCAATCCCCGTTATGCGCCGACATCCGAAAGCAATCCGTTTTCCGTCAGCGACGGCGTGCTGACGATCACGGCGGAAAAAACGCCCGATGCGATCAGCGGCGAGGTCAATGGGTACGACTACACGTCCGGCATGCTGACGACGCACGCCTCTTTCTCGCAGACCTATGGCTATTTCGAAATCCGTGCCGACATGCCGGAGGATAAAGGCGTGTGGCCGGCTTTCTGGCTGCTTCCGGAAGACGGCTCCTGGCCGCCGGAACTGGATGTCGTCGAAATGCGCGGTCAGGATCCCAATACCGTGCATGTGACGGTTCACTCGAACGAAACCGGGAAGAAAACGTCTGTTGCCACCGCCGTCAGCGTCTCCGATACGCAAGGGTTTCATACTTACGGCGTCCTGTGGCAGGAGGAGGAGATCGTCTGGTACATCGATGATGTTGCCGTTGCACGCGCCGATACGCCATCCGATATGCACAAGCCGATGTATATGCTTGTCAATCTTGCGGTCGGCGGCATGGCCGGCGCGCCCACGGACGGATTGCCGAACGGTTCCGAAATGAAGATCGACTATATCCGCGCCTATACGCTGGACGATCTGGCCTGACCTCAGCCCTGATGACGTTTCGACGCAGTCGGCATCATTCTTCTGACTCGGTGCCAGCTGCCTTGAAACGTTCCTCGAACTCGCGCCGGAGGCTGCGCCTTACTTGTGCAGCACGTTCACGGCGTTTGGCGACGCCGGTTTTTGGGCTATAGGCCGGCACATTGGTCGGGCGCCCCTCGGCATCGACGGCAACCATCGTGAAATAGCAGGAGTTGGTATGCCGTCGCTCACCGGTGCGGATGGTTTCCGCCTCGACCCGGATGCCGACCTCCATCGATGTGCGGCCGGCATAGTTGATCGAAGCGCGAAACGTCACCAGTTCGCCGACATGGATCGGCTGACGGAAGACAACCTGATCGACCGACAGCGTCACGGCATATTCCTGCGAGAAACGGGATGCGCAGGAAAAGGCGACACGGTCGAGAAGGTTGAGCAGCGCGCCGCCGTGAACCTTGCCGCTGAAATTGGCCATATCGGGCGTCATCAGGACGACCATCTCGAGTTGGCTCGTGTCGTGACCCGTTTCCAAAATGCGCCCCCGTTATATTTCCCGAAATTCGTGCCGATTATCTACAACGAACCAGCGCTGATCAACCCAACCGCCTCAGGCGTGCGCTCACAACCGCTTATTTCGGTGTGTCGGCCGGTTGGCGGATATGCAGGGCGATAAGCCGTTTCAGCTCTTCCGCATTCCGTGCTTCCAGTGCATCGATCATCATGTGATGTTCGCGGCCGGATTTTTCGATCCGTGCGCGCGTCCGCCATTGCGAAACAGGGGCTGACGACGTGCGCTGGCGAATTTCCGAGACAAGATCGACCAGCGCCTGATTGCCGCCCAGCAGCAGCAATTCGCGATGAAAGGCCAGGTTGGCCTCGTAATGCTCCAGGATCGTCCCTGTCAGCGTCATTTCGTCAAAGTATCTCGCAAGCCCGCGTAACGTGGCGATGCTGTCGGAGGTTGCGTTGGCGACCATCATGTCGGCAACGGCGGTCTCGAGAATGACACGGATATCACCGACTTCCCTCGCATTGCGGTCGTCCGGCTGGTAAACGTGGTAGCCGCGATTGGGCACATGAGCAACCAGCCGCTTCTGTGACAGGCGATCGAGCGCGCGGCGGACTTCCGGTCTTGTGCAGTCATATCGCCGCTCCAGGTCGATCTGCTTCAGCCAAGTGCCGGCAGGCAGCATACCTGTCAGGATGTCTTGAAGCACAAGTTCGGTCACGTCCCGCTCTTCGGGGCCGGCAGCCGTTTCACTTTGAACTTCGCTCATGAATTCTTCCTGTTGTCCTGGACCGGCGCGGTATGCCCGATCCGTAGTTTTCTTGTAACCGAGTCTCGGCAAATGCAACGCGGATGGGCCCTGATTAAAATTATTCATTGGCGCCAGTTGCGCAATTTATTTTTGTATCATAAATTGGCGCCAATATTGGTAACTATAAGACAAGCGAGTCCCCAACGCCATGAAAAACTCCGATTCCGTCTGGGATTTCGTAGAAGCGAAACGTGAGGCTTTCTTCACGCTCAGCGACCGTGTCTGGGATGTGCCGGAAACGAACTACGAGGAATTTTCCGCCTGCGAGGAGCATGCGCGATTGCTGACGCAGGAGGGTTTCCGCGTCGAACGCAATGTGGCGGGTCTCCCCACGGCCGTCATGGGCGAAGCCGGCGAAGGCGGCCCGGTGATTGCCATTCTTGGCGAGTTCGATGCCTTGCCGGGCCTGAGCCAGGAAGCCGGGATCGCTGAGGAGCGGCCGCTCATCTCCGGCGGCAATGGCCATGGCTGCGGTCACAACCTTCTGGGTTCCGGTTCGATGATGGCGGCCGCCGCGGTCAAGGATTTTCTGGCAGCCAACGGCCTGAAGGGCCGGGTGCGCTATTATGGCTGCCCCGCCGAAGAGGGCGGCTCGTCCAAGGGTTTCATGGTCCGGGCCGGGGTTTTCGATGACGTCGATATTGCCATCTCCTGGCATCCGGCCGCGTTTTCCGGTGTCAACAACCCGATATCGCTCGCCTGCAACGAGCTGAATTTCCATTTCAGCGGCCGCGCCTCGCATGCCTCTGCAACGCCGCATCTTGGCCGCAGCGCCCTTGACGCGGTCGAACTCATGAATGTCGGCGTCAACTACATGCGCGAGCATATGCCCTCGTCGGCGCGGGTTCATTACGCCGTCACCGATGCGGGCGGAGCAGCGCCGAATGTGGTCCAGGCCCGCGCGACGGTACGCTACCTGATCCGGGCACGGACGCTGGGCGAGTTGCTTGGCCTTGTCGAGCGCGTCAAGAAAATCGCCGATGGCGCCGCCTTGATGACCGAAACGACGGTACGCAGCGAAGTCGTCAGCGGCGACGCCAATCTCGTTGGCAATACGCCGCTGGAGGAATGCATGTATGCCAATCTCCAGCGTCTCGGCCCACCTGATTTTGATGCAACAGACAACGATACTGCATTGAAATTCCAGCGGACATTCTCGCCGGAAGACATTGCGGCATCCTATGCTCGCTTCGGCATCAAGCCGAAGAAGGGGCAGGCGCTTTGCGATCTGATCTATCCGCTCGGCAGCGGCGACGGCTCGATCGTCGGCTCGACCGATGTCGGCACCGTCAGCTGGGTTGTCCCGACCGTGCAGATGCGCGGCGCAACCTATGCTATCGGCACGCCGGGCCATTCCTGGCAACTGGTGGCACAAGGCAAGCTGCCGGCCGCACACAAGGGCATGGAATACGCGGCCAAGGTCATGGCGAGCACAGCACTTGACCTGATCGCCAATCCGGCGCTGATCGAGGCCGCCAAGGCGGATCACCGGGAGCGCCTCGACGGCAACCCGTTCGTCAATCCCATTCCCGACGACGTTTCACCGCCGCTGCCGGAGAGCCCCAATGGCCGTTAAGCCTACCCTTCAAGGCAGTGCCGCCTGCCACTTCTCCGCAAGGGGCGCGCCATGACCCAGCCGGGATTTTTCGATCTGCTGAGTTTTGGCCCGGACGGCTGGGCAAAGGCGCTGATGGCTGGCGCCTGGATGACGATCCTGATCGCGCTGTCCGGCTATACGATCGGTGCCATCATCGGCACATTCGGCGCCTGGGCGAAGATTTCCGGCGGCAAGACACTGCATGTTGCCGCCGATGCCTATACGACCGTCTTGCGCGGCATACCGGACCTTCTCGTCATCTACCTTCTCTACTTCGGCGGAAGTGCCGCGATCACCTCGATCGGCAGGCTGTTCGGAGCTGACGGGTTCATCAGCTTCCCCGGTTTTCTCGCAGGTGCGCTTGCGGTTGGCATCACGTCCGGCGCGCAGCACACGGAAGTGTTTCGTGGTGCCTTCAAGGCGGTTCATCGCGGCGAGATCGAGGCGGCAATTGCCTGCGGCATGTCGCGTTCGCTGCGCTTCCGGCGCATCATTGCACCGCTCACCTTGCGCCATGCGCTGCCGGGGCTCGGCAATGTCTGGCAGGTCGTGTTGAAGGAATCGGCTCTGGTCTCCATCACCGGCGTGGTCGAACTTCTGCGCCAGTCGCAGATTGGTGCCGGCTCAACCGGTCTACCCTTCGATTTCTATCTGATCGCCGGCCTGATCTATCTCGCCATCTCGACCGTCTCCAGCATCGCCATGCGGCAGGCAGAGCGTCATTTCAGCCGCGGCGTGAGGAGAGGCTGATGGATTGGGAATTTACACAGGAAACGTTTGTCAGCCTCGTTTCGGCCCTGCCGCTGACCTTGTCGCTTGCCGCCACCGCAATTGCCCTTGGTGCGATATTGGCATTGGCTTTGGCGCTTGCGCGCACCTCGGGCATTCTGGTTCTCGACTGGTTCGCCCGGGCCTATGTCTTCGTCTTTCGTGGAACGCCGCTGCTGGTCCAGATCTTCCTGATCTACTATGGCCTCAGCCAATTCCCCGCCGTCCGTCACAGTATCTTCTGGCCGGTTCTTCGCGACGCCTACTGGTGCGCGGTGATGGCGCTCAGCCTCAACACCGCCGCCTATGCCAGCGAAATCATCCGTGGTGGGCTGCTGTCGGTTCCGCATGGACAGGTCGAGGCGGCGCGTGCCTGCGGCATGCCGCGATTGATGGTCTTCCGCCGTATCGTCCTGCCTCTGGCGATCCGCCAGGCGTTGCCGGGTTATGGCAACGAGATGATCTCGATGATCAAGGCGACGTCGCTCGCTTCCATCATCACGATCATGGAAGTCACCGGCGTTGCCGCCCGGATCATTTCCGAGACCTACCGTGCCATCGAAGTGTTCGTCGTGGCGGGCTTCATCTATCTGGCGATCAATTTTCTTCTGACGCGCCTAGTCCAGTTGGTCGAATTCAAGCTCAGCCCGCATTTGCGGCAACCGGAAAACGCCGCCCAAATGGCTATTGCAGGAGATGCGCGATGAACCTTCCCTTGTCCGCGGTGGAATCGCCGGCGCTGGGCGTCAAGGATCTTCACAAGAGTTTTGGGCCGATCGAGGTCCTCAAGGGGATTTCGCTCGACGCGAGGGAAGGCGAGGTCGTGTCGATCCTGGGTTCCTCCGGCTCTGGCAAATCGACCTTCCTGCGCTGCATCAACATGCTGGAAACGCCGGATTCCGGCAGCGTGACAGTCGGCAACGAAACCATCAAAATGGTGCCTGCGCGCCACGGCAAAAGCAAACCGGCCGATATCGCCCAGGTGGACCGTGTCCGCTCGAGGCTCGGCATGGTGTTCCAGAGCTTCAATCTGTGGACACACAAGACCATTCTCGAAAATGTCATCGAGGCGCCGGTGCACGTGCAGAAAAGGCCGCGCAAGGAGTGCATCGAGGAAGCCGAAGCGCTGCTTGCCAAGGTCGGTATTGCCGACAAGCGCAATCAGTATCCGTCACATCTCTCCGGTGGCCAGCAACAGCGGGCGGCGATTGCCCGTGCGCTGGCCATGCGGCCTGACGTCATGCTGTTCGACGAGCCGACATCGGCGCTCGATCCCGAACTTGTGGGGGAGGTGCTGCGGGTCATGCGATCGCTCGCCGAAGAGGGGCGCACCATGCTGATCGTCACCCACGAGATGGGGTTCGCCCGCGACGTCTCCAGCCGGGTGATCTTCCTGCACAAGGGGCTGGTCGAGGAAGACGGCAGCCCGAAGGACGTCTTCGAAAACTCCAGATCCGACCGTTTCCGGCAGTTCATCAAGGGATGAGTGCTGCGACACTTCCAACAACCGATCAAAAAAAGGGGAATGCAACCATGAAAACCATCAGATCAATCTTCAAGGCGGCCTGCTTTTCGGCGCTGATGCTGGCATCGACCAGTGCGCATGCGGAAGGAAAGAAATGGACGCATGTGACGATTGCGACCGAAGGCGCCTTCAAGCCCTACAACTTCACCAAGCCGGACGGCACGCTCGACGGTTATGAGATCGAGCTGACGAAATATCTCTGCGCCCATATGAAGGTGGAGTGCGAAGTCGTCGTCCAGAATTTCGATGGCATGATCCCGGCGCTGAATGCAGGAAAATTCGATGCGATCATTTCCGGCATGTCGGCGACCGAAAAGCGCGAGAAGGTCATCGACTTCAGCAATTCCTACGGCTCGACCGGCCAGGCATTTGCCACGCTGAAATCCAGCCCGCTGGCCGCCCTGCCGTCGAAGGGCGAAGTCTTTTCGCTGGCCTCCAACGAAGCCGGTGCGCTGAGCATGATCGAAAAGATCAAGCCTGAGCTTCAGGGCAAGATTATCGGCGTACAGATCGCCTCGACCGGCGCCTCTTTTGTCGACAAGTATCTGAAGGGCGTGGTTGAGGTTCGCGAATACAAGACGACCGAGGAGCACGATCTCGATCTGGCCGCCGGCCGCGTCGACCTCGTGATGGCGTCGATGGCCTACCTGACGACGGCGTCTGAAAAGCCGGGCAACGAAGACATGACGACAGCCGGCCCGCGCTTCCAGGGCGGTTTCCTCGGGCGTGGCAGTTCGGTCGGCCTGCGCAAGACCGACCCGGAATTGAAGGCGATGTTCAACGCTGCGATCGATGCCGCCAAGGCCGACGGCACGATCAAGACATTGTCGGAGAAGTGGTTCGGGTTCGACGTAACCCCGCTGTAAGACGCGGACAAGTCGGCCGAAGAGCCGGACAATAACGCCTTTGTCCGGCGGGCAGCGATGCTCGCCGGATATGACTTCCTACTCGGCCATCAGGCCGTCAAACACCTCGAGCATTGCATCCGCAATAGCCTTGCCGAGTGCGGCGCCATTTTCCTGCAGAGCTTCCTCGTTCATGTCGCGGGCAGCCAGTGCCAGGGCTGCACCTTCCGCCATGACGATCTCCTGCGCGCGCTGAATTGCCCAAAGCGCAAAATCGCTCCGGCCATTGATTTCCACGGTTTCCATATCGATTTCCATTCCTGCCATCGTGCCGGGTGCCGGTTGTTTCAACCAGGGCAGGCCTCCCTTAGCAGGCGAAGGGCGCGTTGCAAAACATGCCCGCGATCTTTGGTGTCTGAGCGCCCAATGGTCTGGGATGGAGGCAGCAGCCCATGACGTCGACTAGAAAATCAAAAATGTGAAGACGAAATACAATATCAGCAGAGAGCAATACATCAGCGGGAACACTGCTGAGCAGACTACAATACCAATAAGCAATATGAATGCGTTCATAATTTTTGTCCTCATAACCATATGTTTTATCTGAATTTATTTTGAATGATTCATTCGAATCATGGTTTCGAAATCGCGCGCGACACTCGTGTCTGGTGTGCCGCCGCCAGCCAGCCCTTGTGCGGCCGTAACGTTTTCACAAGGTACGAAATCCATTGACCGGCCCAATTCAGCTGAGTTCCATCAGCGGCGATGGGTTGGGCGAATGAGGCGGGTTCAATGCCTCTGACGCGGACCACGGCGCAGGCACCTTACATTTCGACGCGAAATGGCCGAACGGTGATTCCCAGCGGAAGGTCAGAAATATCGTCGACGCCACGGATCTGCTGGAAAACGCTGTAGATCAACAGGAACAGCATGTTGCAAACGACGATGACGGTAAGAAGAGCAAAAAAGTACATATTAGGCTCCGTTCAATTTCGATGCCTATATAAATTTCACCATTACGTTGCACGAACATTGCGATGTTTTTTAGAAATTATGCGAGACATCGAACGTCGTTTTTAGGAAATTTGATTTTTTATCCGTAATGTTTCCACAAGGTGGTTTTCATAAATAGTAATTATTGTTTTTTTAGGCGGGGCATTACGCAGTATGTACTTTGAGTTTTGTAAATATAGAAAAATCTACAAAGAAAATGGAATATCATTTCTCGGTAATTCCGTTTCACTGATCGTAATTATCATGACGCTGGGCGGATGTACGTCCGTTCCTTTGAAGGAGAGTGGGGCGCTGACGTCCTACGGCAAGCTCAGTGCGCCAGCGGGGAAGTTCGAGAAAAAGAGAAGTTATTTTAACAAGGATGCGTTGAAGGATGTCAAAACGGTAAGCATCACGCCGACGTCGCTGGCAGCGTCTGCCCGGCAGCGCGTGGAAAAGCAGCAGGACGGCCGATTGGTGACGAACGCTATTGATCGCGCCATATGCGTCACCATGAGCGAGAAGTATCGGATTGTTCCGTTTGGTACGCCCGCAGATTTGACGATCCGGGCGGTTATTACGGATGTCGTGCCGACACAGCCGTCCGTCGCCGCCGCCGCAAAGGCAATATCCATCGGCAGTTCATTCGCCTTGCCAGTTGGCATCCCGCGGCTGCCCTTCGGGCTGGGCGGATTGGCCGTTGAGGCAGAGGCCGTGGATAGCAAGGGGGGGCAGGCCGCAGCGATCGTTTGGTCAAAAGGCGCCAACTCCTTCACCAGTGAAGCGCGCGTGTCGCAGGTCGGCGATGCTTACGATCTGGCTGCCGCTTTCGGCCGTGATTTTTCAAAAATGGTTATTGCGGGCAAGGAGCCCGGCAATTTTGATCTGCGTTTGCCCTCCGCATATTACATTCGCACATCGTTGGGTGGCAAGCCGGGCTCTCCGATCTGCGATACATTCGGCCGATCTCCGGGCGTTGCCGGTATGATCGGCGCGTCGCTTGGAGCTCCGCCATCATGGGCGGATAAGGGCGGCAAGGTCACGGCATCCCCGCCCGGCACGGCTATTCCGGCAGGACAGACAAGATCTTCCGTTGAGCGCCATTGACGAGGCACCGCGCGTCATCACGTAACCTTGTCGTAAGGTCGCACTGCGATTTGAGCGGCAACGAGAGCTATAATGCAGACTGAGGAATATTATGCGTCTTTTCATCGTAATGGGCATGCTGATCGTCGTGGCCGGGTGCGAAACTGTAGAATATGGGAACCGTTGCTCACAGTACGGCTTCATACCGGGAACCAATGCCTACGCGAATTGCGTGCAACGGCTCGACATGTCACGAGAGCCCCGCCGAGGAGGACGTTATGATTCTCCTGCCTATGATTACGATTAACGCCCACGGAGAACCTGGGTGCACTGAGGAAACCTGTTTCCAGGGAAATATCTACAAGCTATGCGGGTCGCGTTGTTGTCGATGTTCATGGCCAATGCGCCCAATATTCTCATGTTTTTTGATTCACCTATATTCAACATATGGCAAACACATGCGTATTTTGATCGTCGAAGATGATCGTGAGCTGGCCTCTTCGCTTAAGTCCATGATGGAAGATTCCATCGGGATCGCGGATACATTCGAGACGATTGCAGATGCGGAGGCAGCCTTGCTCGCCTTCAAGTTTGACCTTGTCCTCATCGATCGAAATTTACCGGATGGTGACGGTCTGTCGCTCCTGCCGACGCTGCGGCAATTGCGTCCAAGGCCGGCTACGCTCGTTTTGACGGCTCTGGACGATCCGATCGATATTGTCTCGGCACTGGACAAGGGAGCAGACGAATATGTCGGCAAACCGTTTGAGCCTATGGAGCTCATTGCCCGGGCGCGCGCCGTTCTCCGCCGCTACAGCCTGGACGAGACGGGGTACACGCAATTTGGCAATCTGACTTTTGATCTGACAAATCGTTCCGCTATGATTGATGACAATGCGCTGAGTGTTCCAAGGCGCGAGCTTGCGGTTCTGGAATCCTTGATCCGGCGGGCGGGCCGCGTGGTGCAGCGCGATAATTTGGAAGCATCCGTTTACAGTATTGACGAGGAAATCGAGTCCAACGTCCTCGATTCCCACGTATCGCGGCTACGCAAGCGGTTGCGCGAGGGCAACTGCAACGCAACAATCCGGACCATTCGCGGTATCGGCTACATGTTGGTGCAAGAATGACGCCGCGCCCGCGTTCAATCGCCTTTCTAGTCGCGACCGTGCTCGTCCTGGGCATGGCACTTATGATGGTGCTCAGCACCGTCCTGACGATCACTGTATTCCTGTTGACGGATACTCGAAGCAGGGAGGGGATCACACTCGAAAGTGTTGAAAAGCTTCTCCAGGATGGAGTGGGTTACGACCGTACCGGTAAGTTCGTCCTGAATGTGGATGGGGTCATTGCCGAGAAAATAATCCAGTTTTCAAAAGATCAATCCGAGTTCTGGTACCTTCTTAGTGATGGAACGCAATCCATCAGGTATGGAACTGTGCCGCCATCGGTTCAAAAAATTATCGATGAGACCTCGCCTCAGGTGATTTCCTCCCAGTTTTATTATTCGAAGGGTCAGGACAGGCATTTTGGACTCCGAAAGTGGAGTGAGAAGGATCCCGGAGTATTGATTGTACTCGGCGGAGTGTCATTTTCGCACGCTGAAACGGTATTCGTGGCGCTCTGGGAAATTTGGCCGCAGGGGCTGTACCATCTTCTGGGAGGTGTCCTCGTTGCAACGGCGACCATTGCCGTTGTTGCGATCAAGCGCACGATCGCAATCCCCGTGAGACGGGTGGTCGACTCCGCCGAACAGCTCGACGGTCTTCCCAACGGCCGCCGAATATCGGATCATGACACACCGATAGAACTGAAGCCGATGGTTGCTGCCTTCAACACCGCACTCAGCCGCATCGACAATGCTTTTGAAGCGCAGCGAAACTTTCTCGCTGGTGCGTCTCACGAATTGAGGACGCCACTGACCAAGCTGCGGCTTAAACTTGACCTGGTTCAAGACCCGGACATGCGAGACGTGCTGGTGCGCGATACGGCGCGCCTTGCATCGATCGTGACGACATCGCTGCAACTGGCGCGTTTGTCAGGTCAGTCTTTGACATTTGTGAGCCTAGACCTTGCGGCGACTGCGCGTGCGATCATTGCGGAGCATGTGCCGTCCGCGATGAAGAAGGGGATCGATATTGAATTCAAGGCGCCGGAAGAACGGATCTGGGTTTCTGGCTCCGAACCGGCTATCCGGGTCGCGCTGGACAATTTGATTGTCAATGCGATGCGGCACGCGCAGGAAACAGAAACCCTCGTGGTCGAGGTTCTTCACTCCGGCATATTGCGCTGCACCGACCATGGTCCAGGGATACCGGCAGAAGAGCGCGAAAGAATGCTGAAGCCGTTTGTGCGCGGCAACAGCAGCGCGAGCGATGGAACAGGCATGGGGCTGGCCATTGTCAACCAAATCATGATGGCGCATGGCGGGTCGGTCGATCTAGGAGAGGCGACGGGTGGTGGCCTGGTCGTAAATCTGGCATTCCCCCAGTCTGCGAAAGACACTTGAACTGGGTCTCAACCACGATCGGCCGTCACTGCACTGGTCGATTGCGGACTGACGATTTTTTATGGCCTATGCATTGTGAGCGGAATCTCGTTGCAAGAGCCGAGCCAGGTTGGGGATGTTAATGCGAGGTAGAAAGATCGTTATCACAGGAGCAAGCCGTGGTCTTGGCCGGGCTTTGGCGATTGTGGCCGCGTCTCGGGGAGCACTTCCGATACTCCTGGGGCGCTCGTTGGACGCCTTGCAGGAGGTAAGCGAGACTATTTCAGGCTATGGAGGGCCGCGAGCCGACTGTTTTGTCTGTGATCTCTCGAGCCCCCCGTCCATCACTTGCGCCACGAGCGAGATTTCCAGGAGGCATCCTGATATCGATGTACTGGTCAACAATGGCGCTCAGTTCTCTGCAGGCAATCTGGACAATCATACTGACGAACAAATCATGGCCGTGATGAACTCGGCCGTCACAGGTACCATGATCCTTACGAGAGAACTGTTGCCTTTGCTGAAAGCGAGGGCACGTGCGGACATCCATAATGTCGTTTCGATGTCGGGTTTGCCATACGCGAGGTTCGTCGGCGCTTCGCTTCCGTTCAGGACAGCGAAAGCGGCGCAAGATGGCTTCACGCAGGGATTGGTAGAGGAGCTTCAAGGGAGCTCCATTCGTGTCACCTCGATCTATCCAGGCATCATTGAGGATGTTTGCCCGATCGCTGCAGATTGGCAAAGGTGTCGCGGGATTGACGAGGGCCTGACCAACAAGGAAGTGGTCGACGCGATCATCTACGCCTTATCCGCGCCTGCGAATGTCTCGTTACGGCAGATTGTTATCGAGCGTACCCGTTCAGACTTCCTATTGTAGTTTTGTCGATCCTTCGGACGCTAAGCCCACGCACTTCAAACCCTCACGTCCGCCTTCAGACCGTTGCCCGGGCCGTAACGCTTTCGGTTGATAGCATTTTCTACGCAATTCCGTATTTACGTGGGGTGATCGTATGCGCTCTGGCCGCATCGACGACAATGAAAGACGCCACCTTCACGGTGTCGGCGAAAACGCAAAATCGCTTCGGCGATTGATTCCCACGGTTTCCCTATCGATTTCCATTCTTGCCAGTGTGTCGAGTGTCCGGTGTTTCAACCAGGGCTAGCCTCCCTGGCGGGCGAAGAGTGCGTTGAAAAACACGCTTGCAATCCTTGGCGTCTGCTCCAGATTCCTGTCACTGGAATGGATGGAGACGGGCATGACGGATGAGACCAGGGCGGTGCTGGTTCGCATAACCGGGCGTGTTCAGGGTGTTGGCTTCCGGTTCTGGACGCGGGGGCAGGCGCAAAGGCTTGGCCTGTCCGGCTGGGTTCGCAATGAAGCCGATGGGTCGGTGGCGGCCTTGATCTGCGGACCTGCCGGGGCTGTCAGCACCATGCTGGAGCGCTGTTGGACCGGCCCGTTTGGTGCGTCCGTTACCGATGTCGAAACAGAGACAGCGCCCATTGACGGCGTGATGCCGGGTTTTCGCATCACGAAATAGCGGACGGACTGGAGGATTAGGAAATACACCCAGTGCATTGCTTTTGCTTGAATTTTTATACTTGAACACTGCCCTTTGAAAGGCTCCTGGACCGGCGACACTGAGCGGGCGCAGCAATATTTACTTGTCGATGACGCGCTGCAGCAATAGAAGGGGAGCGTATTTTTGCGATCAGTCATAGACGGGGAACGATAAACGCAGACGTTCGATTCATGCACAACAGGAGACTTTCATGTCTATTGCAGTCAATAACTTCGACAATCTTGGCGCCGGTGCCATTGCCGGCGCAACCGTAGCGTCCAGGGTCAAGGCCTATCGCGAATCTGCCGGTTACAGCATTGAAGACCTCGCGGTGACATGCGGGCTGGCAAATTCCGAGATTGCAGCCATCGAAGATGGCAGCGATGCCGATCCGGCCAAGCTCAGAAGAATTGCCGCAGCCCTCCAGGTTCCCGTATCAGCCCTGCTCGAAACCGAAGTCTAGGCCGATTGCCGCTCCCCGCCGTCTTACGGTGGGCCTGCGGCCAGGCAGGCTTTTGATGCCGATCCGGGTGTGTTGCCTTTTCAGGAACCGCCCGCACCGACGCCCGGCAAAAGTCCGAAAATTCCCCATCAGCCAGAGCACATTGCATCGACCGGCAGCTTGTCAAGCAGGCGCCGCAGAGTCGCCATACGGTTTTTTAAGGCAATGACGCGACAGCAACCATCGGCGATGTCTATGGAGCCCGGATGCGGTCGCGGAATAACATCTGCTCACGATCCGGCTGGCACGGGTGGCAGCCGATTGTCTTTTCCGCGAAATATATTGATAAACGGCCTCAAACGCCGAGTCGTATACCTGCTGCCGGGGGCGCTGTCGGCCGCGTAAAGAGAGACTGGATAGCACTTTGACGCCGCACGCCCAGAACCGGACGCTTGAGCTCCATGACGTCAGCCGCCGTTTTGGTGCAACCATTGCACTCGACAGCGTGTCGCTGACAATTGCCTCCGGCGAGATCATCTGCCTTGTCGGCCAATCCGGCTGCGGAAAATCGACATTGCTGCGGATGATCGCGGGTGTCGATCTCGTCGATTCCGGCCGCATCCTGCTGAACGGCCAGGAGGTTTCGGGGCCGTCCCGCTTCGTCGAACCGGAAGATCGTAAAATCGGCTTCGTGTTTCAGGACTATGCCCTCTTCCCGCATCTGACCATCGAGCAGAACATCCTGTTCGGGTTGAAACGGCACCCGAAACAGGAGGCCAAGGCCAGGGTCGCCGATATTATCGCGCATATCGGTATCGAGCATCTCATAGGGCGTTACCCGCATATGCTGTCGGGCGGCGAGCAGCAGCGTGTGGCGCTGGCCCGCGCGCTGGCTCCGCAACCGGATATCTTGCTGATGGACGAACCGTTTTCCAATCTTGACCGGGGCTTGAGGGAAAAGGTCCGCGATGAAACGCTGTCGCTTCTCAGAGGCCTTGGCACGACGGTGATCATGGTGACCCACGATCCGGAAGAGGCGCTTTCGGCCGGTGACCGGGTTGTGTTGATGAAGGCTGGCCGGATCGTTCAGGCCGGGTCGGGATATGACCTGCATGATCGCCCGGTCTCTGCCTATGCGGCGGAATTCTTCTGTGCCTTCAACAGGCTTTCGGGCATTTACCGCAACGGGCATGTCGAGACGGCGATCGGCCGGTTTGCCCACGAGCTTGATGCCGTCGAGGGCACGCCGGCGACGCTTTATATCCGCCCGCAGGGGATTTCGGTGTCGCCCGGTCCGGGCTCTGTCTCGGGCCAGCTGAAAAGCCGCACCTTCCTTGGCGAGGTCGAGCAGCTTGCCATCGATGTCGATGGGCTGGAAACACCATTGCGGGTACGGACAATGCATCGCTTGCCGCCGGGTACGCAGACCGTCGGCCTTCATGTGCTACCGGGGAGCTGGCTGGCGTTTCCGGCAATCTAGGTGTCGGCGCCCAGTCGGCCGGGTTGTTTACGGTAAACTCATCGGCGTAAACTTGACTGCTTTCATCAATTAATGCTCGACAGCTGGCATCTGTTCACCTGGAGAGAGTTATGAACACGTCAAACATCGCGAAATCCACCCTGTTTACGGCGTCATTGCTGCTGAGCACGAGCGCTGTCTCGGCTGCTGAACTCAACATCTACACGACCCGCGAGCCGGGCCTCATCCAGCCGCTGCTCGATTCCTTCACAGCCGCGACCGGCACCAAGGTCAACACGGTTTTCATGAAGGACGGGCTGGCTGAGCGCGTCGCCACCGAAGGCGCAAGCTCGCCGGCCGATATCCTGATGACCGTCGATGCCGGCAATCTGATCGATCTCGTCGAAAAGGGTATCACCCAGCCGGTCGAATCCACCGTCCTGACGGAATCGATCCCCGCGCAGCTGCGTGATGACAAGGGCCATTGGTTTGCGCTGTCGATGCGCGCCCGCGTCATCTATGCTGCCAAGGACGCCGATCTGACGGGTTTCACCTATGAAGACCTGGCCGATCCGAAGTGGAAGGGCAAGATTTGCATTCGCTCCGGCCAGCATCCCTACAACACGGCCCTGTTTGCCGACCACATCGCCCACTACGGTGCTGAAGCAACCGAAAAATGGCTGACGGGTCTCAAGGACAACCTGGCCCGCAAGGCGGCCGGTGGCGACCGTGACGGCGCCAAGGACATTCTCGGCGGCATTTGCGATATCGCCGTTGCCAACTCCTATTATGTCGGCCTGATGCGTTCGGGCAAGGGCGGCGAAGAGCAGGTCACCTGGGCCAATGCCATCAACGTCGTACTGCCGACCTTCAAGGACGGCGGAACCCAGGTCAATATCAGCGGCGCGGCCGTCGCCAAGAATGCACCGAACAAGGCTGAAGCCGTAAAGCTTCTGGAATACCTCGTCTCCGACGAAGCCCAGAAGATCTATGCTGAAGCCAATTTCGAATATCCGGTCAAGGCCGGTGTTGCAGCGGATCCGATCATCGCCTCGTTCGGTGAGCTGAAGATCGATCCGAAGCCCCTGACGGAAATCGTCAGCCATCGCAAACAGGCGAGCGAGCTGGTCGACAAGGTCGGCTTCGACAACTAAAGAACGGCAGGCGCCTGCGGTATCGCGGGCGCCTTTTCTTCTGACCAAAAGATGGATTTCAGCCGATGATCAGCGCCGCCCGAAGCTGGCCCAGAGGCCGCGCCGGAGCCCGCTGGTTGCTTGGCGCAGGCACCGTCGCCTCTCTGGTCATGCTGCCGATTTTCGCCCTGTTGCTGCAGGCGCTCCAGGGGTCGGCGGGGTTGTGGTCGCATCTTGCCGCCACTGTCTTGCCCGTGGCGCTGGCGGACACCATCATTCTTCTCTGCGGCGTCGGCCTGATCACGGCCGTTCTCGGGACGTCAACGGCCTGGCTGGTCACGGCGTATGCCTTTCCCGGCCGCCGGGTGCTCGAATGGGCGCTTCTTTTGCCGCTGGCGGTTCCCACCTATATCATCGCTTATGCCTATCTCGATATCCTGCATCCGATCGGATCGGTGCAGGGGGCAGTCCGCTGGTTGCTCGGTTATTCCAGCCCGCGGGAATTCCGCCTGCCGGATGTCCGCTCGATGACCGGTTGCATCCTGCTTCTGGGATTTGTGCTCTATCCCTATGTCTATATCCCGACACGGGCGATGTTCCTGACCCAGTCGGCCAACCTGATCGATGCATCGCGCACGCTCGGCATTTCACGCCGCGCCGTCTTCTGGCATGTCGCGCTGCCGCTGGCCCGCCCGGCAGTCGCCGTCGGTGTCAGTCTGGCGCTGATGGAAACGCTCAACGATATCGGCGCATCCGAATTTCTCGGCGTACGGACGCTGACTGTCTCGATCTACACCACCTGGATCACCCGCACCGATCTGCCGGGTGCCTCACAGATTGCGCTATCCTTGCTGATGGTCGTGGTGGCGCTGGTGGCTTTCGAAAAATGGGCGCGGGGCAAACAACGCTACTCGACCGGCGCGCAGCGCAGCCGCGCCTTCGAATCGCGCCGGGTATCGACAGCAAAGGGCCTGCTGCTGTTCTTCGGCGGGCTCCTGCCAATCTTCATCGGTTTTGGCGCGCCCGCGATCTACCTTGTCAATGAAGCGTGGAAGCGCATCGAGTTTGCCGGGCTTTCATCACGGTTCCTCAACGAAGCCTTCAACACCATCGTGCTTGCATCGGCCGCCACGATCATCACGGTTCTGTTTGGTCTGCTTGTTGCCTACGCCAGCCGCTTGCGGCCGGGGGCGGCGACGGCGTGGCTGCAGCGGCTTTCGACGCTCGGCTATGCGGCCCCCGGAACGGTTGTCGCCATTGGCGTCTTGATCGTGCTTGCCACGCTCGACGGCTTCATCGACCGCACGGCCGCCGCCTGGTTCGGCGTATCGACGGGCCTGCTGTTCATCGGTTCGGGTGCGGCGCTGCTTTATGCCTATTCAGTCCGGTTCCTGGCCATATCCGCCGGTGGCATCGATGCGGGGCTGGCGCGCATCCCGGTGTCCTTCGATCACGCATCCCGCGTCCTTGGCCAATCGGCCGCCGGCACTTTTCGCCATGTGCATCTGCCGCTGTCGAAGGCGGCGATCACGGCGGCCGGCCTTTTGGTGTTCGTCGATTGCGTCAAGGAACTGCCCGCGACGCTATTGCTGCGGCCGCTCAATGTCGAGACATTCGCGACACATCTGTATGGCGAGGCCGCGAGAGGCACCTATGAGGAGGCGTCCATCGCGGCTCTCGCCATCGTCGTCATCGGAATATTGCCGGTGGTCCTGCTTTCACGGATGGGGCAGGCCCGCCGGTAACGGCTTACATAGCGTGGGCAACACCGGTGCCTGTCAGGATCATCACCAGCATCCAGACCGCCATGGCCACCATCATCACGTTTTCCGTCAGCGAGACAAAGCCGAGCGGCACGTTGCTGTCGCCACCGACACAGGCGCATTTCAGCTCGCGCTTGTCGATATAGACGGCCTTGAACACCGAGACGGCCCCGATCGTGCCGATGAACAGTGCCACGGGGATCGAGATCCAGTTGAGCGCCCCGGCAATCATCAGGATGCCGGCACCCGCTTCCGCGAAAGGATAGATATAGCTGTAGCGGACCCAACGCTTGGCAAGCAGGTCATAGTTGAGGAACATCGTCGAAAAGCTCTCGATGTTCTGAAGTTTGAGGATCGCCAGCACCGCCATGGTAAAGGCGATGAACCATTCGGCCGAGCGCACGGTGAAAATGCTGCCATAGGCAGCATAGCTGGTGGCCAGCGCCATCAGCGCGGTGACGGCGAACACGGCGATCACGGGCCGGTAGGTCACTGCTTTCGGATCGCGGATTGTCTTGCCGAAATACCGGCGCAGGTCGTCATAGCCGCCGATACGGGTACCATCGATGAAGGTTTGCGGCGTCGTCTGGACATCGTGCTGGACCTTGAACGCGTCGGTCTGCTCGCGCGTCGTCAGCCAGCGATCATCAACCACATAGCCCTGCTGCTCCAGAAGATCCTTGGCCTTGAGGCCGTAGGGGCAGGTGTGCTTGTCCATTACCATCCGGTAGAGGGTGGCGGTCTTCGATGCCTTGCCGGTCATATCGCAATCTTTCATTTCGCTTGGTTGGATCGATTGCAAGGACTATAACATCCGTACCATGGTACGGAGTCAAGCGATGAAAGAAACAACAATTGCGGGGCTGGCGCGTGAGGGCGGTGTCGGAGTGGAAACCGTGCGCTACTACCAGCGGCGCGGTCTGCTCGGCACGCCGCAACGCACCGGCGGTGTCGGCCTGGGCGGCGGCATCCGGCGCTACGGCGAAGACGATATCCGCCGCCTGCGGTTCATCCGGACTGCGCAAACGGCTGGTTTTACGCTGGACGAAATTGGCGAGCTGCTGGCGCTGGATGCCGGTGAGGACCGGCATCGCGCTCATACATTGGCGCGGGAGCGTATCGTTGCGCTCGACGAGAAGATTGCCGAGCTGAGTGCTGCCCGTGCGTCGCTGCTCCGCCTTGCCGATGCTTGCGGCTCCACGTCAAAAGGCCCATGTCCAATCATCACGGCCTTCGACCTGGAGTGATGGGATCGTCAACGGTGTGGCGAACGCCTGTCGGCATCAAGGACCGAGTTTGCGATGGCAATATCCTGAACCGCAATGCCGGTGAGATCGGCGATGGTTATGTCTGCGGGATGGATCCGCCCCGCGGCCTTGCCACCCAGAACAGCTCCAAGTTCGACGCAGGTTTCGGCGCAAATGTCTCCAGCGCGGTACGCGGTGGAAAATTCACCGTGGTCGAGAGATTGCGCCGCGCTGTCGCAGATGCGGCGGCTGGCGCGGGCCACAAGAGCTGCGTCCAATTCCTGCTTGCCGGACGCATCGGCGCCGATTGCGGTGATGTGGGTGCCTAGTTGTATCCAGGCGCTGCGGATCAGCGGTTCGCGAGACGGCGTGGTCGTGATGATGATGTCAGCATCGCGGCAAAGGCGCTCCAAGTCGGAAGAGACGTGCACATCAATACCCTCGGCCTTGAGAGCATTCGCCGTTTCCCGCGCCTTGTCTTCCGAGCGCCCCCAGATGGTGAAGGAAAACGGCGTTCCCGGCATCGCCTGCTGCAGGCAGCGGACCTGCCAGCGGGCCTGAATGCCGGTTCCGACGATTGCCACCCGCCGCGCATCCGGACGGCACAGCGCCCGGGTGGCGATGGCACCGCCAAGGCCGGTGCGCAGGTCGGTGAGAAAACCTTCATCGAGCAGGATCGCTTCGAGAATGCCGGTCTCGGCGGAGAAGACCAGCATCACACCGTTCGATGTCGGCAGGCCGATCGCCGGATTGCCGTAGAATCCGGCCGCGACCTTGATGACGAAGGTGGGGTCGCCGGCAATATGTCCGTATTTGATATGGCAATCGCCGTCTTTGCTGGGAAACGCCAGATAGCCGACCGGCGGCATCACCGCCCGGCCATCGGATGCGGCGACATAGGCTGTTTCGACGGCCGCAAGCGCATGGTCGAGATCGATCAAGGCTTCGATTTCTGGGCGGGAGAGAATGATCATTCGTCCGCCGACCGGTCCTGGCTGAGATATTTGTAGACCGTTGCGCGGCCCATGCCGAGGATGCGGGAGATGTAGGCGGCTGAGTTTTTGCCGCCGAACGCGCCGTCGGCGGAAAGGTCCTTCACCACCTGCTGTTTCTGCTCGCGGGTGAGATCGGCAATGATCAAGCCGCGTGATCCTGTCCAGTTCTGGATGTATTCGTTGATGCGCTCATGCCAGTCCTCCTTGAACAGGCTGGCCGGCTTGGCATGATCGACGGGGATCGAGGCAAAGGCGCTCAATGTCTGCATCACCGCGTGAAAATGCGAGACATCGGCATTGATGCACATCACCGCCTTCGGCCGCTCGCTGCTATCGCGCAGGATGATGCTGATCGACTTGATCCGGCGGCCGTCCCAGTTGACCTTTTCATAGGGGCCGAGAAGGCGTTCGGTTGGACGAAAATCGATCTCGTGCAGCAACGAGGGCTCGCCGATTTCGCGCTTGGAAAAATTTCCGGCGATGTGCGCCGCCGTCTCGGTTTCGAGATCGTGCAGCACGACCTCGACAAACGGCTGGAACAGCTGGGCAACACCGTCGCAAACGGCCGCGTAAGAGGCGAGTTCAGGCTTCATCCCCTCAGCCCCGCATGTAGTCCGCAAGGCGCTCGAGGCCTGCCTCCAGATGATGTTTCTGCGCGCCGATACCGATGCGGACATAGCCGTCGAGGCCGTAGACGTCGCCGGGCACCAGCATGACGCTCTTCTGCTCCCGCACCCGATCGACCAGCACCGAGGAGTTGATGTCACGGTTGTAGCGGACAAACGCCATGCCGCCGGCGCGTGGGGGCAGGTAGGAAAACAGGTTGTTGTGCGCTTCGATCCAGGAGGTGAGCAGCGCCCGGTTCTCCCGCAGCAGATGGCGGCTGCGGGCCAGAATTTCGGCGCGCTTGGCGGGCTGCAGCACGATATTGGCGATATGTTCGCTGAGCGCCCCGGTGGTGATCGAGGTGTAGTCCTTGCGCTGCCAGGTGCCGTAGATTTCCTTGGCCGGACCGGTCAGCCAGCCAAGCCGCAAGCCCGGAAGCGCCATTGCCTTGGATAGGCCGGCGGTGACCACGGCTTTTTCGTAGAGGTCGGCGAAGCTGACGGTTTCTTCGGTGTCGAGTTCCGAGCCCTTGTAGATCTCGTCGGCATGCAGGTAGACGCCGTGTTCGCGGGCGATAGCGACAAGCGGGTCCATCGTTTCGCGTGGCAACAGGCTGCCGGTCGGGTTGTTGGGGTTGCACAGGCTGATCATTTTGGTTCTTGGGCCGACTGCGGCGCGAACCTCGTCGAGATCCGGCAGCCACCCAAGCTCCTCGCGCAGGACGATCTCCTTGACGGTGACACCGAGCGCCTTGGCCCAGCCGCGGATCTGCAGGTAGTTCGGCACGAACAGCACCAGTTCGTCGCCGGGTTCCAAAAGGGTCATGACCAGAATGAAATTCGCTTCCGCCGAGCCATTGGTGACCATGACATTGTCGCGGTCGCGGCCTTTGTAGAGCCGGGCGATGGTGTCGCGCAATTCGACGCCGCCATTGGTCCAGCCGTAACCGAGTTCCACGTCGTGCAGGCTGAGCAGCTGGTCTGGCGTTAGCAGTTCCTTCAGCGAATAAGGATGGACGCCGCTGTCGGAGAGATTGAACTCCACCAGATTTTCATAGAGCGACTGGATCCGTTCGAGCGTGAATTCCTCGATCTGCATGACTGGGCTTCTCCGTGATGGCTTTACAGCTGTGTATCACGAAGAGTGTGGACTATAAAGTACACAATAGAAAATTTGTCTACATCACCTCACGTGGGCTTTGTAGCCCGGATCGCATAGCGATGCTGCGTCCCGCGGGCGAGCCCTTTGAGGATGTTCCAGTGCCTTGCCTGGGTGCGGTGGATCTCGCCCAGGTTGGTATCAATGACGATGTTTTCAAACCCGGCTGCGGCCAGCATGGCGGCCACGGCTTCGGCCCGTGCGCCTTGCGAGAAATAGACCCTTGAAATGATGCTGCGATGGGTCTCCATCATGCCGGGCGGAGCATGCAGTGGATCACTCTTCAGAAGACCGCAGCGCTGCCCCCAGCCGGCGGCTTTCATCAGCATCCGTTCGAACAGGGTCGTGTTGACGAAATCGCCGTCGATCACCAGCAATGTCCCGCCGGGTTTTAGCACCCGCAGCCATTCGGTAAAGGCGTTGGCCGGATCGACCAGCGTCCAGACCAGATGCCGGTTGATGATCGCGTCAAAGTGATCGTCCGGCTCCATGGTGTTCTCCGCGTCGCCGATGCGGAAGGTAATGCTGCGGGAGCGGATTTTCGCCTTGTTGCGGGCGCGCTCCAGCATCGGTTCGGCCCAATCGAGGCCGGTCACCTTGAAGCCGAGATCGTCCATCAGGTGCGAAACGACACCCGTGCCGCTGGCAAGATCCAGGGCGGCGCGGCCTTTGCCCTCGCCAAGATGTTTTACGACCAGCCGATGCCAGGCAGCACGTTCTTCCTCGGAAAAAATCTCGTGTCCCGGCGATTGATCGAAGGTTTCGGCGCGCACCGACCAATAGGCCTTGATCTCGTCGCGCAGGTCATAGTTCGAGAGACGGGGCGTGTCGGTCATATTGGCCTGCCTTGGATGAAGTATGAGCGAATGCTTTCTGGAAAGCTTCTAAAAGATAAAACTTGACTGTCAATATCATGATAACTACGAAACGCGCAGTTCCCCGATGGAGTAGATAACGATGGGTATGTTTGGCAAGGCGGCCTTGGTCGCTGTGGGTCTCTGCGCGCTTTTTTCCAGCACGGTGCTGGCCGGTGAAAAGGTTGTCATCAAGGACATAACCGGCCGTGATGTCGAGGTCAGCGTACCCGTCGACAATGTCATTCTCGGTGAAGGCCGCCAGATCTATTTCGTGGCCGCTCTGGATCGGGAAGCACCGTTCAAGCGCGTCGTCGGCTGGCGGGACGACCTCTCCAAGGCTGACCCGGAAAGCTATGATGCCTATCTCGCCAAATACCCCGAAATGGCAAAGCTGCCGACATTCGGCGGCATGAAGGATGGCACGTTCGATATCGAGCAGGCTGTTTCACTGAAGCCCGATGTCATCATCATGAACCTTGATGCGAAAACATCGACCGAAGAGGCCGGCTACATTGAGAAGCTGGGCAAGGTCGGCATCCCGCTGGTCTATATCGACTTCCGCGAAAAGCCGATGGAGAATACCGAAGCCAGCATGCGGATCATGGGCAAGCTGCTCGGCCAGGAAACCAAGGCCGAGGACTTCATCAAGTTCCGCGCCGACAGCATCGCCAAGGTGACCGACGTGCTGGCCAAGACCGACCTGGTCCGCCCGGTCGTCTTCGTCGAGCGCGCCGGCGGCTATTCCGACGATTGCTGCATGTCGTTCGGCAACGAGAATTTCGGCAAGATGGTCGAAATCGCCGGCGGCACGAATATGGCCAAGGATATCATTCCGGGCACGTTCGGCGCGGTCAATCCGGAACAGATCATCGCCTCCAATCCCGATCAGGTCATCATCACCGGCGGCAATTGGCAGGGTTATGTTCCCGGTGGCAACTGGGTCGGCGTCGGCTATGGTGCCGATCTCAAGGAAGCTCAGCGCAAGCTCGAAAACCTGACCAAGCGTCCGGCCTTCACCGGTGTGAAGGCAGTCAAGGACGGCAATGTTCACGCCATCTGGCACCAGTTCTACAACAACCCGTACCAGTTCGTAGCGATCCAGGAGATTGCCAAGTGGCTGCATCCGGAACTGTTCAAGGACCTCGATCCGGAAGCCACATTCAAGGAACTGCATGCACGCTTCCTGCCGCTGGACTACAAGCCCGGCTATTTCGTCTCCCTGAAGGGCGAATAACCGATGGCCGTCGCTGCCGAACAGCTGGAAACGACAACAGGGCGCGCGCAATACCGCGCCCTGGCTTTGCGCCGGATCGTGCTGATCGGCGGCATGGTCGCAGCTCTCTTCCTCAGCATGTCAATCGACATGGCGCTGGGGCCGGCCAATTACACCCTGAAAGAGGTGCTGACGTCGTTGTTTTATGCTGACTCGGTCAGCGACCAGCTGCGTGTCGTCATCTGGGATATCCGCATGCCGATCGCGCTGATGGCGGTGACCGTCGGCGCGTCGCTCTCCGTCGCGGGCGCGCAGATGCAGACTATTCTCGCCAATCCGCTGGCGAGCCCCTTTACACTCGGGATTTCCGCCGCCGCCGGATTTGGCGCGGCACTTGGCCTTGTCGGCGGCGTAGCGCTGTTTCCGGCCGCCGTGCAGTTCATGATCCCGATCAATGCCTTCCTGATGGCGATGGCAGCGGCGCTGTTCATCCACTTCGCGTCCACCATGCGTGGTGTCACGGTCGAAACCATCGTGTTGCTCGGCATCGCGCTGGTCTTCACCTTCAATGCGCTGCTCTCTCTTCTGGAGTATCTGGCCTCGGAACAGGCGCTGGCCGCCGTGGTCTTCTGGACGATGGGCAGCCTCACCAAGGCGACCTGGCCCAAGGTCTGGATCACAGGTGCGGTGCTTCTGTTTGCCCTTCCGCTGTTTGCCCGCCAGGCTTGGGCTCTGACCGCGCTGCGGCTGGGGGAAGACAAGGCGGCAAGCCTTGGCATCAATGTGCGCGGTCTGCGGCTGCAGACGATGATGACGGTCAGCCTGCTGGCCGCCATCCCGGTTTCCTTCGTCGGTACCATCGGGTTCGTTGGTCTGGTCGGTCCGCACATTGCCCGCATGCTGGTCGGCGAAGACCAGCGGTTCTTCCTGCCCGCGTCCGTGCTTTGCGGGGCGCTGCTTCTGTCGGCAACATCGGTCGTATCGAAGACGCTTATCCCCGGCGCCATCCTGCCGATCGGGGTGATTACCGCGCTGGTCGGCGTACCGTTCTTCTTCATCCTGATCTTCACCAATCGGAGGCGGGCATGGTAGGTCTGGCACTTAAGGGCGTCGGCGCCAAATACGGCAAGCACGTCGTGCTCTCGGACGTCGATACCGATGTCCTCAATGGCGGCGCCATGACCGCTGTGATCGGCCCGAATGCGGCCGGAAAATCCACCTTGTTCAAGCGTATCGCTGGGCTCGCTTCTGGTCCGGGGACAGTGGTCCTGTCCGATACGCTGAAAGGCCCGGAAACCATCTGCTACATGCCGCAGGATACTGGCGCCAATGCCGTTCTGACGGTCTACGAATCCGTCCTTCTCGCCAGCAAGCAAGGTTCGAGCTGGAAGGTGCGCGATAGCGAGCTTCTGGAAATCGACCGTATCCTGCAGGCTCTGCGGATCGATGACCTTGCGTTTCGCGGTCTCGGCGAATTGTCGGGTGGTCAGCGTCAGCTGGTCTCGATTGCGCAGGCGCTGGTCCGCAAGCCGGAAGTCCTGTTGATGGAC
This sequence comes from Hyphomicrobiales bacterium, assembly GCA_900472175.1. Classification (GTDB taxonomy): domain Bacteria; phylum Pseudomonadota; class Alphaproteobacteria; order Rhizobiales; family Rhizobiaceae; genus Pararhizobium. The sequence goes on from UCHD01000002.1 coordinate 82,146, forward strand.
GAGCCCACCTCGGCGCTCGACCTGTTTCGCCAGATTGAAGTGCTGGGGTTTATGCGGTCGCTGGCGGCAAAATCCGGCATGTCGGTGCTGATTGCCCTGCACGATCTCAATCACGCGCTGCGCTATTGCGACAATACCATCGTCATCGCCAAGGGCGCGATGGTGGCGAGCGGACGGACGGGCGATGTCATCACCGGAACGATGTTGCGCGATATCTACCGGGTCGAGGCGCGGGTCGAAATGTGCTCGCACGGCAAGCCCGTCGTCATCGTCGATCACTCCATCCTCTGACCGGTTCAATTTTCATCGCCTGCATCGCGGGACGATTGCGAATTCGAGAATCGGGTGTTATGAGAGACGCCTATCGAGAAAGGAGGGCTGCGCAATGATTACATTTTTCCGGCACCATCGCCAGCGTGGCCCCGTCAACGCCCTGCAAATGCGTTTGCAGGGCTGACCAAAGTCCGTTTCTCTTAAAACCGCCTTCTGGTCTGCCCTTTGTGGCCCTGTAGCGCCGATCCTGCTGGTTCGCGCGTCTGCGTTTTTCTACCCGCCGCGCGCATCGCATCGATGATGGCTTGAGAGCCCTCGATGGATGTCTGTGCGGCAAGACCAGAGACTGATCATGACCCTTATCAATATCCGTAATCTCGGCATCGTGCTGGGCAGCCCGCTGTTTTCGAAACTCAACCTCGTCGTCAATGCCGGCGACCGCATCGGCATCGTTGCCGCCAATGGCCGCGGAAAGTCGACGCTGTTCCGCTGCATTTCCGGCATGCTCGAGGCCAACGAAGGTGAGATCACCAAATCGCGCGGCCTGACGGTCGGCTATGTCGAACAGAACGTCCCGTCTCGCCTGTTCGATCTGCCCTTCTATGCGGCCGTTCTGGACGCGCTATCGGCTGATCAGCAGGAAAGCGAGAGCTGGCGTGTCGATGTCGTGCTGGAGGACCTCGATGTGCCGGAGGCCCTGCGGCAGCGGCCCTTGAACCAGTTAAGTGGTGGCTGGCAGCGCATTGCAATGCTCGCCCGCGTCTGGGTGACCGAGCCTGATGTGCTGATGCTCGACGAGCCGACCAACCATCTCGATCTCGGCAAGATTGCCATGCTCGAGGCGTGGTTGAATGCTTTGCCGCGCGACGTGCCGGTCATCATCGCCAGCCATGACCGCGCCTTCCTTGATGCGGTCACCAACCGCACGCTCTTTCTTCGCGCCGAGCAATCGCAGATCTTTCCGCTGCCCTACACACGGGCGCGGGTGGCGCTGGACGAGGCCGACGCTGCCGATGAGCGGCGCTATCAACGCGATATCAAGGTCGCCGATCAACTGCGCAAGCAGGCGGCCAAGCTCAACAATATCGGCATCAACTCCGGCAGCGATCTGCTGGTGGTCAAGACCAAGCAGCTCAAGCAGCGGGCGGACAAGCTCGAGGATGCCGCCAAGCCCGCGCATTTGGAGCGCTCAGCCGGGGCGATCAGGCTCGCCAATCGCGGCACCCATGCCAAGGTGCTGATCACGCTGGAGGACCCTGCGGTCGAGACCCCGGACGGTACCTTGCTGTTCAGGACCGGCAAGCAGTTCGTCTGCCAGGGAGACCGGATCGTTCTGCTCGGCGCCAACGGCGCCGGAAAGACCCGCCTTGTTTCGATGTTGCGCAAGGCAATCGAACAGCCTGATGTGGCGCAGGACGGCATCAAGGCGACGCCGTCGCTGGTGCTCGGCTATGGCGATCAGGCGCTGGCCGACCTGCGCGACAGCGACACGCCGATGGGAACGGTCATCCGCCGCTTCGATATCGGCGACCAGCGGGCGCGGGCGCTTTTGGCCGGAGCCGGCATGTCCGTCGAGCTTCAGGGCCGGCCGATAAGCCAGCTGTCCGGTGGCCAGAAGGCGCGGCTCGGCATGCTGATCCTGCGGCTGACCAATCCCAATTTCTACCTGCTCGACGAGCCGACCAACCATCTGGATATCGACGGTCAGGAAGCGCTGGAGGGGGAACTGATGGCACATCAGGCGAGCTGCCTGTTTGTCTCGCATGACCGCAGCTTCGTTCGCGCCGTCGGCAACCGGTTCTGGCTGATCGACAAGAAGAAGCTGGTCGAGGTCGACAGTCCAGAGGGCTTTTTTGCTGACGCGGCCAAACAGGGCTAGGTGAATGTGGACAGCCGGAAACCCGGCTGTCCATGCGTTACTGCAAGGACTTCTGCCGTTTTGGCCGTTGCGCTTTGTCTGTGATTTTCCTATAGCCGGGGAGCGGGATGGTGCGAGCGCTGTCTCGATCCAATCTGTCCGCGTGTCCGGTTTCCCGATGTCCCATCCTCAAAAGCCAGTGCCGGACGGCCGTTTTCGCATCTTCGCACCCATCCTGGCCGGCGCCACCTTGCGCGAGCGGCTGATTGCCTGCGTCGGCGCGCTGATCGGCATCGGTCTGACCGGCCTGATCAGCAGTTATCTGCTCGGCCAGGGGCCGCATCTGCCATTGATCGTGGCGCCGATGGGTGCTTCGGCCGTTCTGTTGTTTGCCGTGCCGGCGAGCCCCTTGGCGCAGCCATGGTCGATCATCGGCGGCAATACGATTTCGGCGCTGGTGGGTATCCTGACTGCCTCCGTGATTCATGATCCGGTGATTGCTTCCGGTGTCGGAGTATCGCTCGCCATCGCCGCGATGTCATTGACGCGCTGCCTGCATCCGCCCGGTGGGGCAGCCGCGCTGACCGCCGTGCTTGGCGGGCCGGTCGTTGCCGGTTGGGGGCTGTTGTTTCCGTTCGTGCCGGTCGGCCTCAATTCCTGCATTCTGGTGGCGCTCGGCTTGCTGTTTCACAAGCTTGGCCGCCGCAACTACCCGCATGTTGCAGCGATCACGGCGGTCAACACACACCAGACCGCAGACCTGCCCGCATCACTTCGTGTCGGTTTTCGCGAGGAAGATCTCGACGCAGCCCTTGCCGCGTTCGATGAAACCTTCGACATCGAACGGGGTGATCTCAGCCGTCTGCTGCAGCAGGTCGAGCTGCAAGCAACCATCCGCACACATGGCGATATTAGCTGCGCCGATATCATGTCCCGCGACGTCATCTCGATTGACGCCAATGCTGATCCCGCCGATGCGCGCGAGCTTCTCCTGAAGCACAATATTCGTACGCTGCCGGTGACGGATGAGAATGGCCGTCTTGCCGGGACGATTGGTTTGCGGGAACTCTCAAGGAGTGCTGACCACGTCGGCGACATCCTGTCGAAGGCTGCGACCGCTTCGGAAAATGATCTGGCGTTTTCATTGTTGCCGGTCCTGACGGACGGGCATGCCCACGCCGTCATCGTGATCGACAGCGAGCAGCGCATTGTCGGACTGATATCCCAGACTGATCTTTTGAGCGCGGCAGCACGCGCCTTGCCAGCCAGCCGCGCCACGATCTGAAGTCTTGTGCTGATTACAAGGGGCGGCGCCATGTGGCGCCCGCCCTTATCCGTTTTCAGAGACCGGCGATTTTCATCAGGTCTTCGCGAGCGCCGGGAGCCGTCGCCAATACGGGTGAGCCTTTGGTCAGCTGTTCTCCTTCAACAGGGAAGGGGTGATACCAACCGCCGGCTTCCTTGACGAGGCAATAGCCGGCCAGGCAATCCCAGGCGTGCATGTAGGGCTCGTAGTATCCAACCAGCCGCCCAGCCGCGACATAGGCGAGCATCAGCGCACCAGAACCGTTGCGGATGAAGTTGCCGCCGGCTGCTAGAAGGTCCTCGACCATCTTGCCGACGAAGGCCGGTGTCACATAGTTGTTGGCGCCGATGCCGGTGACGGCGTTGCGAATGGTGCGGGAAGGGTCAAGAGTCAGCACCCGGCCATTGAGCGTCGCGCCCTTGCCGGTGGCCCCGGCATAAAGTTCATCGTGGCAGGGCGCGTAGATGACGCCGATCACCGGTTCGTTGTTATGCAGAACGGCGATCGAGACGCACCAATTCGGCATGCCGTTGACGAAAGGGCTGGTGCCGTCGATCGGATCGACCACCCAGGTATAGCCGGAATCGCCCATCGCGAGACCGTATTCTTCGCCCAGAAATCCGTCGTTTGAATGGACTTCCGCGACGCGGGCGCGAATGAGGTTCTCCACCTCGCGGTCGGCAATGGAGACGACGTCCTGCAGGTCGCGCTTGGTTTCGATCACCAGTGTTTCGCGTCTGTTGTAGTAGTCGAGAGCGACGGCCCCTGCTTCCCTGGCGATGGCCTGAGCCAGGGCGAAACGAGTGTCGAGCCCGGATATCTGCGATGTCATGAAATAGTCCTTCTGTAGTCCTGAACGGCTCAGCCGTTGATGATGGCGATGCCGCGTCCCTTGAAACCGATGGCGACCTCGGTTGCCGGCGCAAGTGCGCGCTCGACGGCCGGATCGACAACGAAAAGTCTGCCTGTGCTCGTCTCTACCTCGTATTCGACATGGTCGCCAAGATAGGCAGCATGGGTGATCTGGCCCGGATAGGCGGCCCCGGATGCCGGCTCCAGGGTGATTGAATTCGGCCGCACGGCAAGCTTTGCCGGTCCCGGTTTCGCGTTGCGGCTCGGAACCCGATGTTCCAGTCCGGCGATGCGGATCGTCGCGTCAGCGCCATCCACACTGATGACGTCGCAGGCAACCACATTGGCCTCGCCCATGAAGTCGGCAATGAAGGCCGAAGCCGGTGCCTCGTAGAGATCGCGAGGCGAACCTTCCTGTGCAATCACGCCGTCCTTCATGATGACGATGCGGTCGGAGACGGCCAGCGCCTCGTCCTGGTCATGGGTGACGTAGACGGCGGTAAAGCCGAGGCGCTGCTGCAATTCGCGAATTTCGGTGCGCACTTGGCGGCGTAGCCGGGCGTCGAGATTGGACAGCGGTTCGTCGAGCAAAAGCACCTGCGGTTCCAGCACAAGCGCGCGGGCAACGGCGACGCGCTGTTGCTGGCCGCCGGACAGTTCGGCCGGAAGCCGCCCGCCCATGCCGGCGAGGCCGACGAGCTTCAGGCCTTCCTCTGCTTTCTCGCGCGCTTCTTTCTTCTTCAGCCCGGAGGACTCCAGGCCATAGGCGACATTGTCGAGCGAACTCATATGCGGAAACAGCGCATAGGACTGGAACACCATCGAGACATCGCGCTCATTGGCTGGCAGCATGGTCACGTCCTTGCCGCCGATCAGGATCTTGCCGGAGCTCGGATGCTCAAGCCCAGCCAGCATGCGCAGCGTCGTGGTCTTGCCGCAGCCCGACGGGCCAAGCAGCGTCACCAACTGGCCGGGCTCGATGGTCAGGGACAGGTCGTGGATCGCGGTAAAGGCGCCAAACTGCTTCTTGATGTTCTGAAAGACGACCGAGCCGGAGCGGGGAGTGATCATGCGGTTTTCTCCTGACCGAGGGTGAGGGAAGGGGATGCGGTAACGCCGGCGACGCGATTTTCGCGCCGCAACCGGCGTTCACCGACGAGAAGCTGGAAGCCGGCGATGACGACGATCATCACGACGATCAGCATCGAGGAATAGGCGATCGCCACGCCATACTCGCCGTTTTCGACGAGGCCGACGATATAGGAGGTCGCCATGTTGTATTCGGCGCTGACGAGGAAGATGACGGCGCTGATCGAGGTGATGGCTCGCACGAAGGAATAGACCAGCGCTGCGGTGATCGCCGGGCGCAGCAGCGGCAAGATGACCTTGCGGATCGTCCGGAAGCTGGTGGCGCGCAGGGTCAGCGAGGCTTCATCGAGGCTCTTGTCGAGCTGGCTCATCGCCGCCACGCCGCCACGCACGCCGACCGGCATGTTGCGGAAGACGAAGCAGGCAATCAGGATCAGTGCCGTGCCGGTCATTTCCAGCGGTGGCAGGTTGAAGGCCATGATGTAGCTGATGCCGATGACCGTGCCGGGGATGGCAAAGCTCATCATCAGGGCGAATTCGAAGACGTTGCGGCCGGCGAATTTCTGGCGGACGATAAGGTAGGCCGTCAGCAGACCGACAGCGGCCGTCAGCGGTGCCGAAATCAGCGCGATCTCGATTGTCGTCCAGAAGGAATTCCAGGCAACACCGGTCCAGGCGAGAGCCCCGTCGCGCATTTCAACAGAGAACGCGCGGGTGTAGTGGTCAAGGGTCAACGAGTTGTCCAGCCCCCAGGTCTTCACGAAACCACCGAACAGGATCATGCCATAGATGACGATGGTGAAGATCATCCACGGAATGACCATGGCATGCACGGCAATGGAAACCGGGCGTGGCAGGGCGATGTGAGCACCGCTGTCGCCCTTGCCGGTAACGGTGGCAAAGTTCTTGCCCGACAGCCAATAGCGCTGCGCAAGAAACGCCGTCAGCGTGAAGCAGAGCAGGATGATGGCAAGCACGGCGGCGCGTGACGGATCGTTTTGCGAGCCGACGACGGCAAAGAAGATTTCGGTCGACAGCACGCCATGGCTGCCGCCGAGCACCAGCGGATTGCCGAAATCGGCCATGCTCTCGATGAAGCCGATCAGGAAGGCGTTGGCGATGCCCGGTTTCATCAAGGGCAGCGACACGCGCCAGAATGTACGCCAGCGGTCGGCGCGCAACGTTTGCGATGCTTCCTCCATCGACGGGCTGACGCCCTCGACAACGCCGATCAGCACGAGGAAGGAAATCGGTGTGAACGACAGGACCTGGGCGATCCAGATGCCGGTCAAGCCATAGAGCCAGCGGCCGGGCTCGATGCCGAACAGACTGGACATCCATTCGGTGACGACGCCGGCGCGGCCAAACAGCAGCGTCAGGGCAAGACCGATGACGAAGGGCGGCGTGATAATCGGCAGCACCGTCAAAAGCCGCAGGCCCTTCTTGAACGGGAAGCGCGTGCGGGTTGCGACCAATGCAAAGGCAAGCCCCATAATGGTCGAGCCGCCAGCGGTCATCAGGGCTAGCCACAGTGTGCGCCAGGCAACGCCGCATCGTTCGCCTCCAACAACACAGCCGAGACTCCAGATCGAATTATCCTGGATATTGCGGGTAAAGCCGTCTGGATTGAACGACCCGTCGAAATCCTGGAACGCGCCGACCAGCATGCTGCCGACCGGGTAGAACACGAAGATCGCAACGAGGAAGACCAGCATGGCGATCGAGGCGACAACGAAGGCATCGCCCTTCATGACGCCGCGTTCAGCAAGGCCGAAGGAGAAAATGAGCACGAAGGCAACAGCCGAGAGTACGGCGCCGGCCCCCATCGAAGGCTGCCCGTCGGCAAGCGCGCCGAACAGCGTTTCGCTGATCGTCCAGCTCCAGCCGGAAAAGCCGATCGCCAGCCCCTGAAGCGTCAGGAAAAGAACGCCGGCGGCACCGGCTGCAGCAAGCACCGCGCCCCGCTGCATCGGGTAGCGCATAAACCGCGCTGCGACGGCAGCGGCCATGACCAGCGCCGCAATGGTCAGCCACCAGCGGCCATGCTCAAGGATCTGCAGGATGCCCGGTGCGACGGAGGCCTCGGACGGGAAACCGGAGAACCAGCCAAATCCGAGAAACCCGCCTTCGATCCGGTACCAGGGAACCAGAAGGAAGGCGGCAATGCCTATTCCGAGGACAATATCCAGCCTACGGTTGCGATGGTCCATGACGATCCCCGCGCCTTTTCATGATGTCAAATATGGAGTGATGAGTGGCCGGAGACCGCACCGCAATCGGTGGAGGGTCAGTGCGGTCCCCGGACCTGGAGAAACCTTGGATCAGGCCGCAGCGACAGCCACGGCCCGGCCGGTTCTCTCTTAGTTGGCGTTGGCGCTGATCTCGCGATCCCAGCGCTCAAGCAGTTCCTTGCGCTTGGCCGGGTCGCCATAGGTCTTGAAGTCGTAGTCGATCAGCTTGATGTCCTCGAAGCGTGGCGCTTCCTTCGGGATTTCGGCCGTCTTGTTGGACGGCAATTGGAAGGACTTCGCATCCTTCATGCGCGACTGCACATCCGGCTGGAGCGCCCAATCGTACCATGTCTTGGCATTGTCGAGGTTCTTCGCGCCCTTGACGATCGACATCGAGCCGATCTCGTAACCGGTGCCTTCGCACGGAGCGACCGACTTGACCGGAAAACCTTCGGCCGTCTGGGCAACGGCGTCATGCATGAAGACGATGCCGATCGCCGTTTCGCCGCGCGCTGCAGCCTTCACCGGCGCAGAGCCGGATTTGGTGTACTGCGAGATGTTGGCGTTGAGCTTCTTCAGGTAGTCGTAGGCCTGGTCTTCGCCCATGATCTGGACGAGCGAGGCCAGTGCCGTATAGGCGGTGCCGGACGAGTTGGGGTTGGCGATCTGGATTTCACCCTTGAAGGCAGGATCGAGAAGGTCGGCCCAGCACTTCGGCTCCTTGAAGCCCTTGGTCTTGAAAATCTCGGTATTGTAGCCCCAGCCAAGCGCGCCGGCATAGACGCCGACCGTCTTGTAGCCGGAGCTTTCCGCCTGTTTCTTGGCCCAATCCTGCAACTGGTCCAGCATCGGCGACTTGTATTCCTGCGTCAGGTTCTCAGAGGCTGCCTGCAGGTGCGGATCGCCTGTGCCGGCCCACCAGATGTCGGTCTTCGGGTTGCGCGCTTCGGCACGGATCTTGGCATAGGTTTCGCCGGATGACAGGCGCACCATGTTGACCTTGATGTCACCATGCGCCTTCTCGAAGTCGCCTTTCATCTGCTCGCAGATGACCACGTCAGCCGAGCAGATCAGGTTGAGATCGCCGGCGGCCTCAGCCGAAAAAGCGGACAGTGTCGTTCCGGCGGCCAATGCAGCGACGGCAATATATCGTGAACCCATGAAACTTCCTCCTGTTGAAACAGCGCCTCCACGCCGGTCGCTTTTGCAAGCGTGTGCAAATGCTGCATGAGATGAAAACGGCTGTCAAATAAAATCTTCACAAAACTGTCACATTTCGGTCGATCGAATGCTTGCACGCAATTGCAAAATTGTGCAGATTACCCATCAAGGGTGGAGTGCGCCGGTGTCGCAGAAATTATTCGTCAGTGCTCAGGAAGTAGCGGAAAAAGCAGGCGTTTCGCGCTCTGCGGTTTCCCGCACGTTTACATCCGGCGCCAGCGTTTCGCCGAAAACGCGGCAGAAGGTGCTGGATGCCGCTGACGCGCTCGGCTACCATGTCAACCATCTTGCCCGCGGCCTCATGCGCAACGAAAGCGGTATCGTCTGCCTGATCGTCTCGGAGATCGGCACGCCTTATCGCTCGGCACTGTTGCGCGCCCTGACGCAGCAGTTGCAGAATTCCGGCAAGGTCGCGATGCTGATCAACACTGACCGCTCGGATGGTAGCGCCGACCTGGCGCTTCGGCAAGCGATCCGCTACCGGGCCGATGCCTCGATCATCCTGTCAGGCCTGCCGGACAAGTCGATTACCGATCTCTGTCTGAAGAATGGCCAGCGGCTGGTGCTGATCAATCGCGATGACGACAGGGAAGGTCCGCTGAAGATCAATCTCGACGATGCGGACGCGGCGGCGCGTATCGCTACGGCATTCGTGCGGGCCGGCTGCCGCAAACTGGCCTTTGCCAATTCGCAGGCGGGCACCCCGAGCCTGATGGCCCGCGAGCACGGCTTCGTTGCCGCTGCCAAGGCTATGGGGCTCGATGTGATGGTCGAGCGGTTTGGTCATACCGGGTACGAAAGCGGCCGGGCTGTCGCCCAGCAGCTTCTGACCCGTAAAGAGCGCCCCGACGCGGTGTTCTGTGCCACCGATCTGCTCGCCTGCGGCTTCATGGATGCCGCACGGCACCAGTTTTCGATGTCCGTGCCGGATCAGATCTGCGTGGCGGGTTTTGATGATATCGAACAGGCGTCCTGGTCATCCTACGGGCTGACTACATTCGCGCAGCCTGTGGATATGACGGCGCGCGAGGCCGTGTCCTGGCTGGTATCGGAGACGGCGGAATCCGAGAACCATACGGTGCGCCTGCATGCCGATCTGGTGTGGCGCACATCGATCAGGGGCGGTTGAGTCCCATGGGCAGTGCGCTGAAAAAAACATCGAAAAAATCGGCGACATTTCTATCTGAACTGGCGCCTTTTACCGGCACGCTGTTCAAGGAGAGGATGCGCGAGCAGTTTGCCGCCCTTTGCTACCGTATCGGCGGAGACGGCGGCATGTTCGAGGTGCTGCTGGTGACCAGCCGCGAAAGCGGCCGCTGGATCATTCCCAAAGGCTGGCCGATGACTGGAAAGAAGCCGCATGAGGTCGCCGCGATCGAAGCTTTCGAAGAGGCTGGCGTCCGCGGCAAGGCAAAGAAGAAGCCGCTGGGATATTTCACCTATCTGAAGATGCTGGACAGCGGCCAGCGTGCACCGTGTTGCGTTCAGGTTCATTTACTGGACGTGAAGGAAAGCTGCGACGTCTTTCGCGAAAAAGGCCAGCGGCTCTGCGAATGGGTGTCCTGCGTCGAGGCAGCCCGGCGGGTTCGCGAGCCTGAACTGAAGGGGCTTTTCCTATCGATGCAGCGGATACCGCTAGTCTAGCCAAAACTGTAAAGTGGAAGCGCCAGGCACACAGGTTCAAACCGCCCTGGTGTCGCGGACGCTAGAGGGACCATGTGGAGCGTCAGGCGCCTAGCCGAACCGCTCCATTTGAAAAGGCGCCGGCGTGACGGTGCCGTTCAGGCGGCTGGTTTTTTCAAGCGTGGTATGATTGGCCATCGTCGTGGTGTGATTGACCATCGTCATAGCCATGAGCAGGCCAGCGCCAATAACAAAGCCGAATGCGAGATAAGAAAGCTTAGCGAGCATATGAGTTACTCCTATCTAGCTCGTCTGCGAAAACGCGACCGGATGGGTAAAGTTCCACTGAGGCGGAAAGAATCGTCTCAGGTGTCCGGCGATGTGATGCGATCGTGCGGGGGGGAACGATAGGCGCCGCGCCCCCAGTATAAAGGACAGTCTGCCAGCGGGACGGGTAGGCTGGAAAGTTGACCATGCAGCTAATGCATGGGTGACCTGAAGTATTGGCGCTGTTACTCCATAATCGGGAGGCTTATATACAGGTCATCAAAACGACAACGGCGCCACTGAATGGCTGCCGGGCCCGGAAAGCCCTAGAAAGGGGATCATCATGAACGTAGCACGCACTTTCAACAATTGGCGCAAGTACCGTCAGACGGTCACCGAACTGGGCCGTATGACCTCGCGCGAACTGCGCGATCTCGGCATCGACCGTGCCGACATTCAGAGCATCGCTCGCGCCTCGGTCGCTCGCTAATACCTGCGGGCACCGCCTCCAGAAAATTTCCAGAAACGCCCGTTGCCTTGCAGCGGGCGTTTCTGCGTTTGGCACGGCGGACGAAAGAGGGTGCGGTAGCGCCCACCCGAAATTTCCGGGCCGGCATGCGCCAATTTGTCATTCGCGTTCACACATGGGTGTGCCAATCTGCAACCTTCTGATTCCGGAGGGGCGAGAGATTGGAACATGTTTTTCTGCGGCGAGCGGCATTGTCGCGGCCTGATGTGAATGCCGAAGACGCAGCGAGCCTTCTTGCCGCTCACTATGGCCTGTCGGGGCCGGTCACCGAGCTGGGCAGCCAGCAGGACCGCAATTATCGCATCGACGCGGCCAGTGGCCGGTTCGTCCTGAAGATATGCCGCGCCGACTATGCGACCGTCGAGCTTGAAGCGCAGAATGCGGCCTTGCGCCATATTGCCGGTCAAGCGGCGGCACCGCGTGTCCCGAAGATCATTCCGGCCGGCAATGGCGCGGACATCCTGTTCGTCACGCTCCGCGGTCAGGATTACCAGATCCGATTGCTCGACTATATCGAGGGCCAGCCGTTGACTCGGCGCAAGCACCTGCCGGCGGTCACCGTTGCGGCACTCGGGGCGTTGGGTGGGCGGCTGGCGCTGGCGCTGGCGGACTTTTCCCATCCGGGTCTGGCGCGCGACCTGCAATGGGATTTGCGCAACGCCGAGGCCGTGGTCAGCCATCTGCTGTCGGCGGTGAAGGATGCCGATCGCAAGCAGCGTATCAGTACGGCGATGGATGCCGCCATGCGGCGGCTCGACGGTCTGAAGCCGGACCTGCGGCAACAGGCCATCCACCATGACATCACCGACGACAATGTCGTCAGCTCGCCGAATGCCAGCGGCCAGCTGATACCCGATGGGGTGATCGATTTTGGCGATGTCATCCATGGCTGGCTTGCTGCCGATCTCGCCGTCACCTGCGCCTCGCTGTTGCATCATTCCGATGGCGATCCGCTGGCCGTCCTTCCGGCGATCAAGGCGTTCCATGCTGTTTTCCCGCTCAACGAAGCGGAATTGCGCGCACTCTGGCCCCTGATCGTGGCGCGCGCCGCCGTGCTGGTGGCAAGCAGCGAGCAGCAGCTCGCGCTCGACCCGGACAATAGCTATGTCAGCGGCAATATCGACCACGAGCGGCAGATCTTCGAGGTCGCCGTTTCGGTGCCGTCAGCCGTGATGGAAATCGCCATCCTGCAGGCCGTCGGCGAAATGTGCGATCCGGGGCCTGCGATCACCGGCGAGCGGCTCCTGCCGGAAGTCGATGTGTCCGCGGTTTCTGTGGTCGCACTGGATACGCAAAGTGCGCTGTTCGATGGTCTCGCGTGGCCGCAGCCGGGCCTTGAAGACCGACTGCTCCTGGCGGCATCGCTCGAAAATGCCGCCGTCTCGACGCGCTACGGCGAATACCGGTTGACCCAGACGGTGCTGTGCTCACCGGACCCTGCGGAAACATGCGCTGTTCACGTTGACCTGCGCTTGCCAGCAGGTGCCGGCGTCTCCGCGCCGTTCGGCGGCATTCTCAAACTCACCGATAGCGGCCTGATTTTGCTGGGGCGGGATGCGGCGCTGCATCTTTCCGGCATCGAGACCTTGCCTGGCCCGGACGATTTTATCCATCCTGGCCAGCCGCTCGGTCTTGTCGCCGGTGCGTCCGGTGACAACGGAATGCTGCGCGTCCAACTCTGCCGCGACAAGGATATCCTGCCGCCACCGTTCGTCTCGCCCGGCCTAGCTGCTGCATGGAGCATCCTCTGCCCATCCCCGGCAAAGCTGCTTGGTTTTGACTGCGATGCGCCCGCGCCGCAGAGTGCAAAGATTCTTTCGCGCCGCCAGCACCATTTCGCCAAGCCGCAGAAGAATTATTACGAGACGCCGCCGCAGATCGAACGCGGCTTGCGCGAACATATGGTCGATGTCGAAGGCCGCGCCTATCTCGACATGGTCAACAACGTCACGATCCTTGGCCACGGTCACCCGCGTCTCGCCGATGCCGTGCACCGGCAGTGGCAGCGGCTGAACACCAATTCCCGTTTCCACTATGCAGCCGTCGCGGAATTTTCCGAACGGCTGGCCGATCTTGCGCCGGAGGGGGTGGATACGGTGTTTCTGGTCAATAGCGGCTCGGAAGCCAACGATCTGGCACTGCGGCTCGCCTGGGCAGCCAGCGGCGCGCGCAACATGCTGTGCCTGCTGGAAGGCTATCACGGTTGGTCGGTTGCCAGCGATGCGGTCTCCACCTCGATTGCGGACAATCCGCAGGCGCTGACCACCCGGCCGGACTGGGTGCACCCGGTGATGTCGCCCAATACCTATCGCGGCCCGTTTCGCGGGGACGGATCGACCGCCGCCTATATCGACGCCGTCATGCCGGCGCTGGAAAAACTGGACCGGGACGGCAAGGGCTTGGCAGGGTTCATCTGCGAATGCGTCTATGGCAATGCCGGCGGCATTCCCCTCCCTCCAGGCTATCTCACGGAGATCTACGCGATGGTCCGGGCGCGCGGCGGTGTCTGTATCGCCGATGAAGTCCAGGTCGGTTACGGCCGTCTCGGTCATCACTTCTGGGGTTTTGAAGAGCAGGGCGTGATCCCCGATATCATCACCGTCGCCAAGGGCATGGGCAACGGCCATCCGCTCGGCGCCGTCATCACCACCAAGGCGATCGCCGATGCGCTGGAGAAGGAGGGTTATTTCTTCTCGTCTTCAGGCGGTAGCCCGGTGAGTTCGGTCGTCGGCATGACAGTGCTCGATATCATGCGCGATGAGAAGCTGCAGGAGAACGCCCGCGTCGTCGGTGATCACCTGAAACGCCGTCTGCAGGCGCTGGAGCAGCGGTTTCCGATTGTCGGCGCCGTGCACGGCATGGGCCTCTATCTCGGGCTGGAATTCGTGCGTGACCGCGAAACGCTGTCGCCCGCGACCGGCGAAACAGCCGCGATCTGCGACCGGCTGCTGCAACTCGGCGTCATCATGCAGCCGACCGGCGATCATCTGAACGTCTTGAAGATCAAGCCGCCGCTTTGCCTGTCACGGGAGAGCGCCGATTTCTTCGCCGACATGCTGGAGCGTGTGCTTTCGGACGGATGGTGAGAAAACATTTCCACCCCGTTGAATTGCGCGGCGGGATCGGCTTAGCTCGCACCAGATTCTTCAAGGCAAGCAGTGAGTAACATCATGACGCAGACCGCCGACATCATCATTCTCAATGCCCGCGTGCTGACGCTGGATGAGGATAGGCCCAAAGCCGAAGCGGTGGCGTTGGCTGACGGTCATATCCTGGCTGTTGGCACCGAATCGCAGATGGAGCCGTTTCGAGGTGCAGCCACACAGGTGATCGATGCCGCAGGCGGCACGGTGCTACCGGGTTTCTCCGAAAATCACATGCACCTGTTTTCAGGCGCTGCCGAACTCGATCATCTCCAGCTAGCCGGCGTCAGCGGGCTGGCGGCGCTGACCGACGCCGTGCGGGGCTATGCCGCCACGCGCACTGCAGAAAAGGTCCTTTTCGCGCAAGGCACCGACTACACGATCCTCGGCGACACCGAACGGCTGACACGCCATCACCTTGATGCAATCCTTGCGCACCAGCCGCTGGTTCTGTTTGCACCCGATCATCATACCGCCTGGGCCAATACCAGGGCGCTCGAACTGGTCGGCATGCTGCACGGTGCTGACCTGGGGCCGGGTAACGAGGTGGTCGTCGGCGCAGATGGCCTGGCGACAGGGGAACTGCGCGAGATGGAAGCGTTCAGCCCCTTGCAGGCAGCCGGCGGATTTGACCGCTATCGCCTCGGCCTGTCGACCGGCGGCGAGCCCGATCCCTATCCGAACGAAGCGGAATGGGCGCAGGATATCGCCGTGATGCGGCGCGGCCTCGACTATTGCTCCCGCCACGGCATCACCACCATCCAGAACATGGACGGCAATCTCTATCAACTGCAGCTGCTGGCGGCGATCGAGAAGCAGGATGGGCACCTGCCGTGCCGGGTGATCATTCCTTTTCACTTCAAGAATTTCATGCCGATCGGCATGCTCGAAAAGGCATCTGATCTCGCCCGCCGCTTCAACAGCGACTGGCTATCATCCGGCGTCGTCAAGGTATTCTACGACGGCGTTCTCGATAGCTGGACTGCGGTGATGGTCGAGCCTTACGCCGACAAGCCCGGCGATTGCGGCGAGGGGCTCTTTACGCCTGAAACATTCCGCGAGGTTGCTGTCGAAGCGGACCGGCGCGGCTTGCAGATCGCGGTTCATGCGATCGGCGACGGCGCGGTGCGGGCGGTGCTCGACGGCTATGAGGCCGCGCGCGCGCAAAATGGCGCCCGTGACAGCCGCCATCGCATCGAGCATATCGAGGTTGTGCATCCCGATGACATCGCCCGGTTTGCCGAACTCGGTGTCATCGCCTCGATGCAGCCGCCACATCCGCCAGGTTGCGCCGGCGTGCCGCTGGAGCCGACCGTTTCGCGTATCGGTCAGGCTCGTTGGCCGCTCAGTTATGCCTGGCGCACGCTCAAGGATGCCGGGGTGCATATCTGCTTTGCCTCCGACTGGCCGGTATCGCCGATCGATCCGATCATCGGCATAGAGGCGGCCGTCACGCGGGAACGCTGGGCAGAGAGTGATCCGGATCAATCCTTCTCGCTTATGGAAGCGCTCAATGCCTATTGTGTCGAAGGCGCCTACGCGGAATTCAAGGAAGATCGCAAAGGCAGGATCAAGGAAGGGTATCTTGCCGATATCGTCGTGTTGAACGGTGATATCGAGGCGGCGGCCCCCAGTGAGTTGCAGAATATCCAGCCCACCACCACAATTTGCGGCGGGCGCATCAGTTTCTCCAGCCGGTAATATTTTGATCAAAATATCAAGAATCCGGTTGTCAACGCGAAGCCGCTGTGGTCACCTAGCGCAAAGCCGAAAAGGCGGGAACAGCTTCATGCAACGGGTAGTGTGCCGCATATGGCGGAATTGAACGCGGTCGAAATCCGCCAGGTTTCTAAGATATTCGGCTTTGGCGAGTTTGCGTTCGCCGCGGTCGACAACACATCGGTATCGATCCGCCAGAACGAGTTCTTCACGCTTCTCGGGCCTTCCGGTTGCGGCAAGACCACGCTGCTGCGGCTGATCGCAGGCTTCGAATATCCGACGTCCGGCGAGATCCTGCTGAACGGCGAAGACATCGCCGCCATGCCCCCCTTCAAGCGGCCGATCAATACGGTTTTCCAGAGCTACGCGCTGTTTCCGCACATGACGGTGGCGGAAAATATCGGCTTCGGCCTGATGATGCTCGGCAAACCGAAGCGGGAGATCAACGAGCGCGTCGATGCGATGCTGAAGCTCGTGCGCATGGAGGCGCTTGCCGGACGCCGCACGAGCCAGATTTCCGGCGGCCAGCAGCAGCGTGTCGCGCTGGCCCGTGCCCTTGCGCCCCAGCCGAAGGTTCTGTTGCTCGACGAGCCGTTGTCGGCGCTCGATTACAAGCTGCGCAAGGACATGCAGATCGAGTTGAAGCGCCTGCAGGCCGAGACCGGCATCACCTTCATCTTCGTCACCCATGACCAGGAGGAAGCGCTGACCATGTCGGACCGCATCGCCGTGATGTCGTCGGGCAAGATCCTGCAGGTCGGCAATCCCCGCGAAATTTATGACGCGCCGGCGGATCGTTTCGTGGCTGATTTCATCGGCGAGACCAATTTTCTGAAAGGCCGGATCGGCTCGGTCGCGAACGGTATCGCCGATGTCGACACGCCGGTCGCCGGCCGTATTTCGGCAACGGTGCCACAGGATTTCCATGCCGAAGGCGAAGTGACGGTGGTTCTGCGGCCGGAGCACGCGACGCTCTGCCCGCCGGATCGTGCGGACGCCAGCCAGATGACCGGCACGCTTGAAAATGTCGTCTATTTCGGCACGGATACACACTACCACGTCCGGCTTTCCGACGGCGAAACGCTGTTTACGCTGCGAGAGCAGAACAAACCGCTGCAGGTCGCCCGTTTTGCGGCCGGTGACCGGGTCGGCATCGCGCTCGAAGCCAATGCTGCCCGGGTCTTGAGGAACTGAGATGACAGACGCGGCGGGGACAATCGAGGCAGAGCAAAACAGGAATATCCGGAAACGGTGGCTGCTCTCACTACCCGCCCTGCTGATCATCCTTGTTGCCGCCACCGGCCCGCTGCTGATCGTTCTCCTCTATTCGTTCCTGGCACCCGGCCCCTATGGCGACGTGCAATGGGCTCCGTCGCTCGAAGGCTGGATCGGCGTCTTCCTCGAGAAGGACATCTTCGACGAGACGTTGTCGCTTGCGAGCGCCCATATCTCGATCTTCATGCGCTCCGTTGGCTTGTCGCTCGTCACCACCATCCTGACCTTGCTGGTCGGTTTTCCGACGGCCTATTTCATCGCCACGCGCCCCGAAAAGACCCGCGAACTGTGGCTCTTCCTGATCACCATCCCGTTCTGGACCAATCTTCTCATCCGTACCTTCGCGATCCTCGAAGTCATCCGCAACGAGGGACTGATCAACGGCCTGCTGATAAAAACCGGCCTGATTGCAAAGCCGATCCAGATGCTGTTCACCGACGGCGCTATCCTGACCGGCATGGTCTATGTCTATTTGCCGCTGATGGTGCTGCCACTCTATGCCAGCATGGAAAAACTGGATTTCCGCCTGGTCGAGGCAGGCTATGATCTCTACGCGACCCCGTTCCGGGTGCTGCGGAAAATCATCATCCCGCTGGTCAAGCCCGGTATCATCGCCGGCTCCATCCTGGTCTTCATTCCCGCCCTTGGCGCCTATGTCACGCCCAGCATTCTCGGCGGCGGCAAGAACATGATGCTTGGAAACCTGATCGAGCTGCAGTTCGGTCAGGGCCGCAACTGGCCGCTCGGATCGGCGCTGTCGATCACGCTGATGCTGATCGTCATGGTGGCGCTACTGGTCTATGTCCGCAATGCCGGATCGCAAGGGAGCCGTCATGGCTAGGGCATTCTCCATCCGCCGCCAGCGCGGTTTTACCGCAATTGCCGTGGCCTGCTTCGTTGCACTCTATCTGCCGATCGGCGTTCTGGTTTTCTATTCGTTCAACGCGGGCGAATCCCTTGCCTCCTTCGATGGGATTTCGCTGCGCTGGTTCGCCAAGGCGTTCCAGAACCAGCAGGTGATCGATGCATCCATTCGCTCATTGCAGATCGCCTCGGTTGCTGCCGTCGTTGCTACTATCGCTGCCACCATGGCGGCGTTGGCGACGACGCGCACGGAGCCCTATCGTGGCCTGACGCTGAAATATGCCTTCATCAACCAGCCGCTGATGATCCCTGAAATCGTCACGGCAGTTGCGCTTCTGATCTTCTTTGCCCGCATCAAGATCTGGACCGGCTATTCCGGCCTCGGCTACCTGATCGCCGCCCATACGGCGTTCTGCATCCCGTTTGCCTATCTGCCGATCCGGGCGCGGCTGGAGAATATGGACCTGACGCTGGAGAAGGCTGCGGCCGATCTCTATGCAACGCCATGGAACGCCTTCCGCTACGTTACCCTGCCGCTGCTCTGGCCCGGAATTCTCGCCGGTTTCATGCTGGCCTTCGTGATTTCGCTGGATGACGTCGTGATTACCGAATTCGTCAAATCAGCCGGCCAGGATACGCTTCCGACCTACATGCTCGGCCAGATCCGCCGCTCGATTACGCCGGAAATGAACGCGATCTCGACGCTGTTCCTGCTCCTGTCGATCGGTGTCGTCACCGTCTTCTTCATCGTCAATAGAAAACGTGTCTAACAAGAGGGAAAAGGGAACAGCATCATGAAACGGATCACCACGATCATGGCCGCAACGGCCGCGCTTCTCGCCACGACGGGCCTTGCCCGGGCAGAAGGTGAACTCAACATCTACAACTGGGGTAACTATACCAGCCCCGAGATGATCAAGAAGTTCGAAGACCAGTATAAGGTCAAGGTGACGATCACCGACTACGATTCCAACGACACGGCGCTGGCCAAGGTCCGCCAGGGTGGTTCGGGCTTCGACATGGTCGTGCCGTCGCAGAACTACATTCCGATCTGGATCTCGGAGGGTCTTTTCCTCGAGACCGACCCGGGCAAAATGGAGAATTTCAGCCACGTCGCCAAGGAATGGCAGAATCCCGAGTTCGATCCGGGCCGCAAATATACCGTTCCATGGGCGATGGGCATCGTCGGTACCGTCGTCAACACCGACGTCTACAAGGGGGACATCAACACCTGGGGCATCATCTTCAACACGCCGGACGAGCTGAAGGGCAAGGTCAACGTCGTTCCGGAAATGACCGACGTCATCGACGCGGCCGTGCTCTATAACGGCGGCAAGAAGTGCACGGGCGATCTCGCCATCCTCAAGAAGGTTCGCGACACGCTTGTCGCCGCCAAGCCGAACTGGGTAGCGATGGAATACGGCACGATCCAGAAGATGGGATCGGGCGATTTTGCCGCCTCCAGCGACTGGAACGGCTCAGCCTTCCGTCAACGCCTGGCGAACCCTGCGATCAAATTCGGCTATCCGAAGGAAGGTTACGTCAACTGGAGCGACAACCTTGCTGTTCTGAAGGACGCCAAGAATGTCGAGAACGCCAAGCTCTTCCAGAATTTCATGATGGACCCCGCCAATGCCGGGATGAATTCCGGTTTCCACCGGTACGCCAATGGTATCGCCGGCTCGAGCGAGTTCATGCCTGCTGACATGAAGGATGCACCCGAAATCAATATTCCAGCCGAATTCGCCTCCGTGGGCGTGCCCTCGCAGACCTGCCCGCCTGAAGTTCAGGAGCTCTACACCAAGATCTGGACCGAGCTGCAGAAGTAACCCGTTCCAATCGCACCCCGCTGGTCGCAGTGGGGTGCGTTTTCATTTCCTGACGCTGGATGTTTCCATGAAAACCGTCTTCTCGCCCCGCCATCTCGGCCATGCCAACCAGCTTGAACTGGTGGCTGGCGCCATTGTTCCCGGTTTCGAACTGACTTCGCGTGCCGAGTACGTCTCGGGGCGGATCAAGACGGTGGGGCTTGGACCGATCCTGCCGCCGCAGGAGCACGACCTGACGACGGCCGCGCGCATCCATCGCAAGGATTATCTCGATTTCCTGCCGACGATCTGGGATCGCTGGACGGCGGAAGGACGCACCGGCACCGCGCTTCCCTTCACCTGGCCGACACGCGGCCTGCGTGGCGACGTGCCGCCGGAATTCATTGATGGGCTCTTGGGCTATTATTCCTTCGACGCCGGCTGCGGCATTGTCGAAGGCTCGTGGGACGCGATCAAATCCTCGCATGACGTGGCGCTGACGGCGGCAGGCCTTGTTCAAGACGGCGAACGCTCCGCTTTCGCACTCTGCCGCCCGCCGGGCCATCATGCCGGCGCCGGGTTCATGGGCGGCTATTGCTACATCAACAATGCCGCTGTGGCGGCGCAATGGTTCCGCGACAACGGTGCCAAGCGGGTCTCGATCCTCGATGTCGACTATCACCACGGCAACGGCACCCAGGAAATCTTCTATTCCCGCTCCGACGTGCAGGTGATCAATCTGCATGCCGATCCGATGCAGGAATATCCCTATTTCCTCGGCCATGCCGATGAGCGTGGCGCGGGCGAGGGGGAGGGCTATAACCTCAATTACCCCATGCGTTTCGGCACGGATTGGCAACGCTGGTGCGAGGCGCTGGAAGACGCCTGCGGCAAGCTGGTCGCCTATAATCCGGACGTGGTGGTGATCTCGCTCGGCGTCGATACGTTCGAGAAGGATCCGATCAGCAAGTTCAAGCTGAAGACCGAGGATTTTCCGAAGATCGGCGAGCGGATCGCCCGGCTGAACCTGCCGACTTTGTTCGTCATGGAAGGCGGCTATGCCGTCGCCGAAATCGGCGTCAACGCCGTCAGCGTTCTGACCGGCTTCGAGGGCAATTGATCGTGACATCGAATCCGGTCGTGACCCTGGGCGTTGTCCAGTTCGCCTGCACGGATGATCTTGCGGAAAATCTCGCCACCGCCATCCGGCTGATCCGGCAGGCGGCAAATGCCGGCGCCAACATCGTGCTGGTGCAGGAGCTGTTCGAAGGCTTGTATTTTTGCCAGACGCAGGATCCCGTTCATTTCGCCCGGGCACACACGCTTGCCGATCATCCGGTCATCGCGCCGATGCAGGCCTTGGCGCGTGAACTCGGCATCGTCCTGCCTGTGTCCTTCTTCGAGAAGAAGAACCAGGCGTTCTACAACAGCCTGGCGATGATCGATGCCACCGGAGACATCCTCGGCATCTACCGGAAATCTCATATCCCCGACGGTCCGGGCTACAGCGAAAAATACTATTTCCGCCCCGGCGATACCGGGTTCAAGGTCTGGCCGACGCGTTTCGGCACGATCGGCGTCGGCATCTGCTGGGACCAGTGGTTTCCGGAAGCCGCCCGTGCCATGGCGCTGATGGGGGCTGAACTCATCCTTTATCCGACCGCTATCGGTTCGGAGCCATCCAGTCCGGGGCTGGATACGATGGAGCACGGGCGCATGGTGATGCGCGGCCACGCGGCGGCCAACATGATGCCGGTCGCCGCAGCCAACCGTATCGGCGCGGAAACGATCGGTGGCCAGTCGCAATCCTATTACGGCTCGTCGTTCATTGCCGGTGCCGACGGGCAACTTGCCGCGAGCGCCGGGCGTGACGCCGAAGAGGTGCTGATCGTCCGTTTCGACCGGCAGCAGCTTGCCGATAATCGCGCAGCCTGGGGCATCTTCCGCGATCGCCGCCCGGAACTTTATGGCGTACTGGCGACGGCGGATGGAGGAGACAGAACATGACGGATTTCAAACGCTCAGATGTGACGCTTGCCAATTGGCGAACGGCACCCTTTTCGCAATGGGCCTTCCAGAATGTCAGCGAGATCGTTCCTTCGGCCGTCATTGCGGCGGCGTCTCGACCTCAAGAGCTTCATCTCGACCTCGGCGATCTCAAGGGACTGGAGGTGACCGGTATCGACGGTGCGCCAGTTTCGCTGGAGGAGTTTCTGCGCCAAAGCGAGACCGATGAGCTCGTGGTGATGCGGCACGGCCGTATTGTTGCCGAATGGTCGGCGGATCATTCCGATCCGGACCGGCCGCATATCATTTTTTCGGTGTCGAAGTCGCTGACCGCGCTGCTGGCCGGTATTCTCGCCGGAAAGGGCCTGCTCGCCTTCGACAGGCTGGTGATCGATTACGTGCCCGAGGTCGCCGGGTCCGCCTATGCCGATGCCACGGTGCAGCAACTGTTCGATATGGAAATCAGCGTTGATTTCGTTGAGGATTATCTCGATACGTCGGGTGGCTTCGACCGTTACCGCCGGTCGACCGGCTGGAATCCGGACCGGCCGGATAGTCCGGCGCCAGACTTGAAGAGTTTTATCTGCAGCATCGGCAAGGGTGCCTGGGGGCACGGCGAGAAGCACGCCTACCGCTCGCCCAACACGGATCTGGCGGGCATCGTTGTCGAGCGCGCCGGTGGTCAGCGGCTGGCCGCGCTTATCGGCGATCACCTGTGGAAGCCGATGGGCGCCCGCTCTGCGGCGATGATCACCGTCGATCGCATCGGCACGGCCCGCGCGGCCGGCGGCATGTCGGCAACGGCCCGAGATCTAGCCTTGACCGGCGAACTGGTGCGCACGAAAGGTGCCGGCCTGATTGCGGAAGAGTTCATCGGCGACCTGTGGACCGGCGGCAGTCGCGACGCCTGGAAGAACGGCGATCAGGCGAGCCTGTTTCCAAACGGCAGCTACCGCAATTACTGGTACGAGACGGGCGAGGGCGAGCTTGCCGCCATCGGCATTCACGGCCAATGGATATGGGTCGATCCTGCGACAGCAACGGTGATCGTCAAGCTGTCATCACAGGCGTTGCCCGTCGATGCTGAGCTGGATCATGCGATCGTTTCGATGCTGCGCATGGTTTCCAGCGCGACGCTCTAAACGGCTGCGGTTGCAGCGTCCTCGGTGTGCGTGGCTGCAACTGGCCAGCGGATCAGCGCTTCGGCGCCGATGGCCGTCAGGCCATAAACGCCGTGATCGATGCGCTCGAACCAGCCATAGACATTGCCGCGCAGGATCGTTGCTGCCGAGGGGGTGATTGCCTTCAGGTCCCTTGGCCGCAAAGGGCCGGCCTGGAGCGCTGCGGCGCAGGCCAGCGCCTGTTGCCGGTAGGCCGTCATGATCGGCAAGCGGGTGCTGCCGCCAAGGGCCGGGTCGCCCTTGCGCTTCTTGTGTTCGGTGACAAGGCGGGACCGTTTGCGGGGATTCTTGCGCGGCATCAGCGCCTGCGGGCTGACGATCACATCGACGATGCCATTGTCGGAAACGCTCAGCATGCCGAAGCCAAGCCTGCGGCAGAGATTGCGATAACGGCCATCCTGTTCACGGCCCTTGCCCTTGGCCGAAACACGGGCGGCAATCCAGACTTCATCGCTTGCCGCGGCCCTGTCGACAGCCTGCAGGATCAGTTCGAGATTAAAGCTGAGCTTGAGTTCGCAAATCACCACGACCGGCGGTTCATCCGGTGTCAGGCCAACAAGATCGCATCCCGCGATCTCACCCTTGACGCTATAGCCGGCAGCTTCGAGAAAACCCTTGATCGGCAGGTAGAGCGCGGTCTCCAAATCATGTCCTCACATCATCGTCTTCACGGTCTTGCCGTGATTTGCCGATGAGATCAATGAAATGGTCGCCGTTTTCGAGCCGGCACCGCCGTCTTAGCCCATTCCGGCGATCGACAGGACGGCGATTTCCTCTTCGCGTCCAGCCACTTCGAACTCGACCATGTCTCCGGCAGCAGCACCTTCGAGTGCGCGGGCAAGCGGCGATGTCCAGGCGATTGCCCCGAGCGATGGATCAGCCTCGTCCTCGCCGACAATGCGGATATCCCTGACCTGGCCGCCGCGCCTAATTGAGACGCGTGTCCCGAATTTTACCGAGACCGGGTCAGGGCTGGGCTCAACGATTTCCATGCTGGCGCGCCGCGCCTCCCAGTATCTCAGGTCGCGCTTGAGCGCGGTTAGCGCATCGATATCGGCGGTCGCCGTGGTCTGCTGGGTCAGCACCGCGACCATCTGTTCGATCTGGCGGGCGCCGTTGGCCGTCACGAGATTGCGGGCCGCACTGACCGGCCTCTCAGGCGCGGGGGGAGGCGGGGCGTCGTCGATTTCCTTGGTGAATGCGCGGCTCATCGGGGTCTCCTCTCCTGCCAACACATATCACGTTTCAGGTTCATTCATGCCCGTTGAGGTGCCGGTCCGGCAGGCGGGCCGCTCAAACCGCCTTCTTCAGCTTTGTGCGCCGGTCGCGAATGATGTGATCGACCTTTCCGGCAAGCGCGTGGTCCGGCTCGCTTTCGGCGGCTTCCCTCAAAAGTGCGGTCAGCCGCTTGAGTTCCGTCTCGTCGAGATGCTCGATGCCCATGAAACGGTTCTCGGCTTCGCTGGTGAGGATCAGCTCGTCGAGCTTTGCCTGGACCGCCTTGCCGTCACGGTTCTGGGAATTCTGCAGGACAAAAACCATTAGGAAGGTGATGATCGTCGTCCCGGTATTGACGACGAGCTGCCAGGTTTCCGAAAATCCGAAGAGGGGGCCGGTAACGGCCCAGATCAAGATACCGGCCACGGCAATCACGAAGGTCGCGGGTTTGCCGGTCAGCTGCGCAACCCCGCCGGAAAATCTTGAAAAGAGACTGGGTTTTTCAGGCATGTCAATCCTCCATCGGTCGCGCCATGCCCTAAAGTCCTGGCAGCAACGGAAGTTCCTTCCGGGACCGGTCCGCACGAAAATATCAGCGGCATCGCAGCTTCCAGTTCCGGCTCAGGCGACCGAACCGCTCCCGGCCTCGTCCCAGCTGCCGGTTATGCGCAAGCTCGGTGACAGGCCGTCCTCCTCAAAGGTCCAGCGCAACGTCAGGGCATCCGGCCGCCGGATAATGCGGCGCGGCGTGAAGCGCCAAAGGCGTTCAGCTCCTTCGAAAGCGTCGAGTTCGGGCGAAGCCAGAACGACCTCAGCATCACCCGACAGCTGCAAAAGGTCACCGGTCTCGAAGTCGGCAAAGACCAGCCCGGCCTTGCCGTTGGCGAGGATATTGCCGAGCGTGTTGAAGAACAGGTTGCCGGCGAAATCCGGGATGGTCAGCACGCCGTCGCTGCCGACCCGGACAAAGCCCGGCTTGCCGCCGCGATGCGAGACATCCGCTTGCCGCTGCGCATTTTCGAATTCCGCATAGGTCGCGACGAAGAACGTATCGGCTGCCGCAATCATCCGACGCGCGCTGGCGTCAAGCGCATCGAGGACGATGGGCTCGACGGCAGAGCTTTGCGAAGGATCGCGAACGAACCGGTAGTCACGCAGCTGAATGTATTTCGGACAGTTGCCATAGGACTGGCCGACTTCCACATCGAACCCGAGCGGCCCGGACCGGTGGATGATTCCGTTTAGCCGGTTGCGGCGGCGGGTGTGCAGTTCGATACCGAGCATGCCGATCGCTGCCCCGTCATCCATTCCGCTGTCCGCCGGATCGTCGTGATGACGGTCCAGGCGGACGTTTAGTGTGTGCGGATCGGGGCTTTGCAGAAAACCCGGGCTTGCCGCCCGCAGCGTTGCCCACGCATCGCCCTCGCCATCCACCGTGCCCAGCACGATGAACGGCAGCTGAGGATAGAAAGCGCGGTGCTGATCGATCAGATGATCGCGCAGCACGCGGCGGCCGAGCTCTTCCATACGTCCGGCAACGCCGGCCTGATCCTGCAGCATACGCTCGCCTGCATGCCAGGGCGATGCCGGGTCCGCTCTGTCGAGAGCCAACATTTGCTGATCCTTTGATATCTGGTTGGCGGATTGCCGCGACGTTTTGAGGCCTGCTCAGGCGGCCTCCGGAATGCCGATCGCTGTCTTCTGGAAGGCGACGAAACCGGGAAGAGCCTCGACGCGCTTTAGCCAGGCATTGATGTTGGTATAGGCGCTTCGATCGACATTTCCCTCCGGCGCGCGGGCGATGTAGCTGTAAAGCGCGACATCGGCGATCGTCGGATGATCGGCAGCAATCCACTGGCGGCTCTCAAGAGCGGCCTCGATGCGCTGCAGGATGACATGGGCGCGAGCGATGACTTCGTCCGCATCGAAGCGCGCACCGAAGATGGTCACAAGACGCGCTGCGCAGGGGCCATAGGCGATTTCCCCGGCAGCGACGGATAGCCAGCGCTGCACGGCAGCAGCCCCCTGTGGGTCTTCCGGCAGCCAGTCCTTGGCCCCGGTTTTCTTGGCGAGATAGACGAGGATGGCATTGGAATCGGCGATGATCGTACCGTCGTCATCCAGAACGGGCAGTTGTCCGAACGGGTTGAGCTTGAGGAAGTCCGGGGCCTTATGCGCCCGGGCGGCAAGGTCGACTTCGACCAGTTCTGCCTGTTGCCCAAGCAGCGAGAGGAACAGCCGGGCGCGGTGCGCGTGGCCGGACAGAGGGTGATAGTAGAGCTTCATCATTGATCTCCATGGGCAATAATTGCGTCTGGAGAAAAATCGTTCTTTCTCGTAGAAAACAGAAGTGCGATAAGAGGCAACATATAATTCCGTAAAATGGAATAATTGGGCGAGGGCGGCGACGGTGGACAGGCTTCAATCCATGCGGGTTCTGGTGAAGGTTGCCGATACCGGTAGTTTCGCGAAGGCGGGGCGCGCGCTCAATATGAGCCCGCCGGCGGTCACCCGTGCCATTGCCTATCTGGAAGACCTGACCGGGGCCCGGCTTTTCCTGCGGTCGACCCGATCGGTAAAACTGACCGCGCCCGGCAGCCGCTACACCGAGGATTGCCGCCGCATCCTTGCCGATATCGATGAGGCCGAAGCCTCGGCCGGTGGGTTGCATGCGACGCCGTCCGGTTTGCTGACGGTGACGGCGCCCGTCCTGTTCGGCCAGATCTATGTCATGCCGGTGCTGACATCGTTTCTGACACGGCACCCGGCCGTCAACGGACGCGCCCTTCTACTGGATCGTGTCGTCAACCTGCTGGAAGAGGGGATCGACGTGGCGTTGCGCATCGGCCAACTGCCGGACTCCGGATATCAGGCCATCAAGGTGGGCAGCGTGCGGCGGGTGATCTGCGGTGCACCGTCCTATTTCAAGGATCATCCGGCGCCCCGTGTTCCCGCCGGTCTGGCTGAGCATACAATCATTGCTAATACCGGCTCATCCGCACCACAGGACTGGCGCTTTTCCGGCGGAGAAAAAAGCAATGTCACGCTGCGGCCCCGGCTGTTCTGCAACACGGTCGATGCCTCCATTTCTGCCGCACTGAGCGGCTGGGGACTGACCAGTGCGCTATCCTATCAGGTGGCAACGGCCGTGCGGGAGAAAAAGCTCGATATCGTGCTCTCCGATTACGAGGAAGCGCCTATTCCCATCCATGTGATGCACGCGGAAGGCCGTCATATCTCGGCCAAGACGCGGGCGTTCGTGGATTTTCTGGTGGCCGAACTGCGTGCCAATCCAAACGTCCAATCCGCAAGTTCCCTGACCGTCAGCTAAAACGCCGCAGTTGACAGCGGCGGCATTCCGATTTACGACTGACNNGTCAGTCGTAAATCGGAATGTGTTCATGGACGAGACAGCAGACATCCAGGACAGTGCGCGGCAAGACAATATCGCCCGGATTCTGGAAGCGGCGGAACGGCTGTTCCGGCACTACGGCTATGCCAAGACCAACGTCGCCGATATCGCCCGCGATCTCGGTATGTCGCCCGCCAATATCTACCGTTTCTTCGCGTCCAAGACCGAAATTCATCAGGCGATCTGCGGCCGCATGCTCGCCGGCAGTTACCAGCAGGCCTATGAAATCTCGCAGCTGCCGATCAGTGCGGCAGACCGGCTTCGCCGTTATCTGCATGCTGAACATCAGTTGATCGTCACAGCCATGCTCGACCATGAGAAGGTGCATGAGATGGTCGTCGTTGCCATCGAGCGCGATTGGCACGTGATCGAAAAACACATCGACCATATGCATGAGTTGCTGGAGGAGATCATCCGTCAGGGTATCGCCGCCGGCGAATTTGCCAAACGGGACCCTGCGGCTGCGGCGCGATCCTTCGGGGCGGCCACGGCGATCATGTGCCATCCGCAACTGGTGGCGCAATGCCTTTCCAAAGCGAACCGGGCAACGCCCGACGAAATTACCGAATTTGCAATTAATGCCTTGAGATGAACGCGGCCGCTTAGGCCCGCTCCCACGCTTCATTTTTGATCAGGAGTGCGAACATGCTTTCGCCGAGCAACACCTATATCCGTTTGCCTGTCATTTCTATCGTGTCCGCCATGGCACTTGTCCTATCCGGCTGTTCCGAAGAAAAGGCCGAAACCACGGATATCATCCGGCCCGTCAAAGTGGTCGAGATCGCCGCCATCGATACCTCGCGCACGCTGAGCTATTCGGGGACGGTGCGCGCCCGCACCGAAATGAACCTTGGTTTCCGCGTCAACGGCAAGATCACCGAGCGCCTCGTCGATATCGGCCAGCGGGTCAAGTCCGGGGATCTGCTCGCTCGTATCGATCCGTCCGATTACGAACTGGCCTTGACCAGCGCCAAGGCAAGTCTTGATGCTGCCGACCGACAGGTCGAGACGACGGAACTGGCGCGGGTGCGTGCCGAACAGCTGTTTGCCAAGAACGTTTCGCCGAAAGCGCAGCTCGAACAGGCAACGCTTAGCTACAACCAGGCCGTCGCCACGCGTGACTCGGCCCGATCCGCGCTCGATCAGGCGAAGAACCAGGTCAGTTATACCGATCTGAAATCCGATCAGAACGGCATCGTTACCGCTGTCAGTGCCGATATTGGCCAGGTCGTCGGCTCGGGAATACCGGTCGTCAGTGTCGCCGTCGATGGCGAAAAGGAAGTTCTGGTTGCCATCCCCGAAACCGATATCGCCCAGTTCAAGCCCGGCAAGATCGTGACTGTCGGCTTCTGGTCGGATGCCTCTCTGATGCTGCAGGGCAAGGTGCGGGAGGTGGCCGGCAGCGCCGAGCCACAGTCGCGGACCTTCGCTGTGCGCATCAGCCTGCCGAACGATCAAAACGTGCTTCTCGGCATGACCGCCGGCATCCTGGCTTCTGCTGCCGATGCACAGCAACTGGTCTCCATCCCCTTGAGCGCTCTTGCCAAGAAGGACGACCAGCCGATCGTCTGGACCGTCGATCGCACCGCCGAGACCGTGCATTCCCGCCCGGTCAAGGTTACCGATTTCATCGGTGATGGTGTTCGGATTGCGGAGGGATTGAAGCCCGGCGATGTCGTGGTGGCCGCCGGCACCCAGTTTATGACCGAGGGCCTGAAGGTGAAGCTCGCCAGCGACGCGACACAGCAATCCGCCGCCGCCGAACATACCCAGCTCGTGCGCTGACCCCAGATCCATCGAAAGCGGAATAACGCCGATGACCTCCTCCTCCGACCACAAGCAGTCCTTCAACCTGTCGCGCTGGGCAATCGGCCATCCGAGCATTGCGCGCTTTCTCTTTGGCCTGATCCTGATTACCGGCGTGCTCGGCCTGATGCGCATGGGGCAGAAGGAAGATCCGGATTTCACCTTCCGCGTCATGGTCGTGCAGGCGATCTGGCCGGGTGCGTCGATCCAGGACATGGAAGATCAGGTCGTCAACAAAATCGAGCGCAAGCTGCAGGAAACCCCGCATCTCGATTTCGTCCGCTCTTATACCCGCGCCGGCGGTGCCATCATCACCTTGCAGGTCAAGGGTGATACCAACGCAGCCCAGGTTGCGGATGCCTTCTACCAGGTGCGCAAGAAGGTTGGCGATATCGCCAACGAATTGCCGCAGGGCCTGCTCGGGCCCTATTTCAACGACGAGTTCGGCGACACGTTCGTTACGTTGCATTCGCTGAGCGGTGAGGGGTACAGCTATCCGGAACTGAAGAAGTTCGCGATCCAGGCGCGCGACATGCTGCTGACGACCCCCGGTGTCGAAAAGGCCGTGATCATCGGCGACCAGCCGGAAAAGATCTATATCGACATTTCCTCTGCCGTGCTGGCATCGCGCGGATTGACGCTGGCCGACGTGCAAAATGCCATCAAGGGGCAGAACAATGTCGATCCGGCCGGTTCGGTCGATACCGGCACCCGTTCGGTCCGTGTGTCCGTCGAAGGCGGTGTGACCAAGCCGGCCGATATTCGCGAGTTGCGGCTGCGTTCCGGCAACGAGGTCACGCGGCTTGGCGATATCGCCACCGTCTCGTCCGGCCTTGAAGACCCCTATCAACGCAAGTACCGCTTCAACGGTGCCGACAGCGTCCAGATCGGCGTAGTCATGGCCAAGGGCTATAAGGTCACGGATGTCGGCGCGGCAGTCGAAGAAACCTACAAGCGGTTTGAAACCTCGCTTCCCTATGGCGTCAAGGTCGATCAGATCGCCGATCAGCCGGAAGTCGTCACCGAGGCCGTCGGCGAATTCATGAAGGCGCTCGGTGAGGCACTGGTGATCGTGCTGATCGTGTCCTTCGTGTCGATCGGCTGGCGCTCGGGCCTGGTGATCGCCATCGCCATTCCGCTCGTTCTCGCCGCCACTTTCGCCATCATGTATGAGCTCGGTATCGACCTGCAGCGTATTTCGCTGGGCGCGCTGATCATTGCGCTCGGGCTTCTGGTCGATGACGCGATGATCGTCGTCGAACTGATGGAGCGCAAACTGGAGGAGGGGCTGGACAAGCTCGATGCCGCCAGCTTCGCCTATTCCTCGACGGCATTCCCGATGCTGACCGGCACGCTGATCACTACGGCAGGTTTCATCCCGGTGGGCTTTGCCGCATCAACAGCGGGTGAATATGTCCGTTCGCTGTTCTACGTCGTCGGCATCGCGCTGGTCGTCTCCTGGTTCGTGGCTGTCTATTTCACGCCGTGGCTCGGCTATATGATCCTCAAGCAGCGCGCCCATGCCGGCCAGCATCACGATGTCTTCGACACGCGCTTTTATCGCCGCCTGCGCGCGACCGTCGGCTGGGCCGTGCGTCACCGCATCATCGTTCTTTCCCTGACGCTTCTGACCTTCGCAACCAGCCTCTGGGCCTTCCAGTTCATCCCGAAGAACTTCTTCCCGCAATCGTCGCGGCCTGAAATCCTTGTCGATCTCTGGCTGCCGGAAGGCACCAGCATCAAGGAAGTCGAAACCCAGGCCAAGGCTCTGGAAGCAAAGATGCTGGACGACACGGACAAGAAGTTCATCGCGACTTACATCGGCGAAGGTGCGCCGCGCTTCTTCCTGCCGCTCGACCAGCAGCTGCGCAATCCGAATTTCGCCCAGCTGCTCGTCATGGCCAAGGACGAACCGGCCCGCGAACGGCTGATCGTCAAGCTGCGGACCATTCTGGCCGAGGACTTCCCGTCCATTCGCAGCAAGGTCGATCGGCTGTTCCTCGGTCCGCCGACCGGCTGGCCCGTGCAGATGCGCGTCACCGGGCAGGACCGTGCCGAAGTGCGCCGCATTGCCGATCAGGTGAAGGCGAAGTTTGCCGAAAACCCGCAGCTTGGCGCCATCCACGACGATTGGCTGGAGCCCGTTCCGGCGATGAAACTGGTGATCGATCAGGACCGCGCTCGCGCGCTCGGCGTCTCGTCACAACGCATCCGCCAGATGCTGCAGGCGACGATGAGCGGCGCACTGCTTGACGATTTCCGTGATGGCGAGGAAACGGTCTCCATCGTAGCCCGCGAGCAGGAAAGCAGCCGTCACCTGCTGTCGGCGGTGCATTCGATCTATGTCCCGACGGATTTCGGTAGCTATGTGCCGTTGTCGCAGGTTGCCAAGGTCGTGCCTGTTCTCGAGCAGGGCGTTGAATGGCGCCGCAACCGCCTGCCGACGATCACGGTGCGCGGCACGCTGCCTGATGGCGTGCAGCCCAATGATGTGGCGATGAAGATGTATGCTGACATGAAGCCGCTGCGCGACAGCCTTGCGCCGGGCTATGCGGTCGAAATTCAGGGTGGAGCCGAAGATGCGGCCGAAAGCCAGCAGTCGATCGCCGACAAGGCCCCGGTCATGCTTGCCGTCATCATCGTGCTTCTGATGATTCAGCTGCAGCATTTCGGCAAGGCGATGCTGGTTCTGGCAACCGGCCCGCTGGGTATCATCGGTGCGGCTGCTGCATTGCTCATCAGCGGCGCGCCGTTCGGTTTCGTCGCCATCCTCGGCGTCATCGCGCTTCTCGGTATCATCATGCGCAACTCGATCATTCTCGTCGACCAGATCGACCAGGATATTGCGGCGGGCATGGAGCGGACGGAGGCCATTGTGGGCTCTGCCGTGCGCCGTTTCCGGCCGATCGTGCTGACGGCGATGACGGCGGTTTTGGCACTGATCCCGATCTCGCGCGGGGTTTTCTGGGGGCCGCTCGCCTATGCCATGATGGGCGGTATCCTGGTGGCCACGGTGCTGACCATCCTCGTCCTTCCGGCCGGATATGCGCTGTTCTTCGGAAAGCAGCCGAAGAGCAAGGCTTCCGAGCTGGAGCCGGCAAGTGATGAAATCCAAGCATCGGTGCCTTATCCCGCCGCAATTGCAGCAGAATAGTCTGCCCCACTCTCAAGGCACTCGCAGGCGATGCTGCGGGGCCTTCTTCCCTGCAATGCAAGCCCGGCTCCGGGCGCCGTATTGAAACGATTTATGGCAGGACAAGCTATCTGCTACGCGCATAGCGCATGGCTGCCCTGCAAAACTCTGCCTACAATTTAAGCTGAATCAATGTATATTAAAACCATCGAAGCAATGCACCTCCTCCCGCAGAGCTTCGATATGTAAGCGGCCTCACTCCTCCTCCCAGAGGGCGCTTGCGGAATGGCAACACTCCTCCTCCCAGTTGCCATTCGGTTCTATTCGAAAGCCTGCCGCACCTCCTCCCGCGGCAGGCTTTTTCGATTCTGGGCCTCTGTTTCTTAGTCTCTCATACCAAATAAAAAAAACCGCCGCGAAGCATGACCTCGCGACGGCTCGGGCTGTTTATGCGTTTCGATCAGCGCAGTGGGGGTGCGTAGACCAGGCCGCCATGGTTCCACAGGTTGTTCAGGCCACGCTCGATCTTCAGCGGGCTGTCCTTGCCGAGGTGCCGTTCAAACACTTCGCCATAGTTGCCGACAGCCGAGATGGCCTGGAAAGCCCATTTCGGATCGAGGCCGAAGTTCTTGGAGATGGCACCGTCTGCACCCAGGAAGCGCTTCTGCGCCACGGTGCCATCTTCCGCCGTTTTGGCGGCATTTTCCTTGGTGATGCCCAATTCTTCCGCCTCGATCAGCGCGAACAGGGTCCAGCGAACGATCTTGAACCACTGCTCGTCGCCCTGGCGGACGGCCGGTCCAAGCGGCTCCTTGGAGATCACCTCGGGCAGGACCATGTAATTGTCCGGATCGGTCAACGTCAGGCGCTGGGCGTAAAGGGCTGAAGCATCCGTCGAATAGACGTCGCAACGACCCGTTCCGAAAGCCTGCACAGTCTGGTCGGGCTTTTCAAAGGCAATGACGTTGTATTGGATGCCGTTGGCGCTGAAATAGTCGGCCATGTTCTGTTCGGTGGTGGTGCCGGTTTCGGTG
Source organism: Hyphomicrobiales bacterium (assembly GCA_900472175.1). Lineage (GTDB taxonomy): Bacteria > Pseudomonadota > Alphaproteobacteria > Rhizobiales > Rhizobiaceae > Pararhizobium. The sequence continues at coordinate 115,995 of UCHD01000002.1, forward strand.
CAGACCGAAGCGCCCGACAGTTCCTTGGCGCTCTTCACGCCGAGATCCTTGCGGATCATGAAGGCCTGGCCGTCATAGTAGTTGGCGCCGACGAAGCTCATGCCGAGATCGGTATCGCGTGACAAGGTCCAGGTGGTCTGGCGCGACAGGAGATCGACTTCGCCCGACTGCAGGGCGGCGAAACGCTCCTTGGTCGACAGCGGCACATATTGCACCTTGCTGGAATCACCGAGCACGGCCGCCGCGACCGCGCGGCAGAAGTCGACGTCGAAGCCTGCCCATTCACCCTTGTCGTTCGGGCTCGAGAAGCCGAGCACGCCTTGGCTGACGCCGCAGCGCAGTGTGCCGCGTTCGCGGGCAATGTCCAGCGTGCTCGCCTGTGCTGCCGTACCCGCCAGCGCCGCTGCAGCAAACAATGCAAGAAGTGTTGATTTCATGATTTTGGTCCTCCTCCGGTTTTTTGGTCGTACGTGTCCCGTCCGGGCGGCGCATTCGCGCCGCCAAGCTCTTTCCTGTGTTCCCTGGTATTCGCGGGGCTATTAGTCCCGGGCCGTGACCGCCTCGAATGTTTCCTCGAGTACGGACAGCAGATGGTCCGCATCCCGTTTCGAGAAGATCATCGGCGGGCGCATTTTCAGCACGTTGTCATGTGGCCCTTCGGTGCCCATCAACACACCGCGTTGCCGTGCGCCGTTCGAGACTGCGCGGGCGAAATCCGTCGCTGGTGCCTTGGTCTTGCGGTCGGTAACCAGCTCGATGCCGAGGAAAAGCCCCATGCCGCGCACGTCGCCGATCAGCTCGTAACGTTCCTGCATCGCCCGGAAACCGGCCATCAGGTAGTTGCCGATCTGAAGGGCATTGCCACGCAGGTTCTGGCCCTCGATGACATCGAGCACGGCGAGACCGACAGCGCAGGAAACCGGGTTGCCGCCGAACGTGTTGAAATATTCCATGCCGTTGTTGAAGCTATCGGCGATCTCGCGGGTGGTCACGACAGCGGCCAGCGGATGGCCGTCACCGATCGGCTTGCCCATGGTGACGATGTCCGGCACGACGCCCTGCTCCTCGAAGGCCCACCAGTGGCTGCCCACCCGGCCGAAGCCGACCTGAACTTCGTCGGCAATGCAGACACCACCGGCGTCGCGCACCATGCGATAGACGTCCTTGAGGTAACCTTCCGGCAGGAATACTTGGCCGGCAACGCTTGGGATCGACTCGGCGATGAAGAAGCCCGGACCTTCGCCCTTTGCCTGCATCTGCGCGATCAGCTCAGCGACGCTTTCGGCATAACGCTTGCCGTGTTCCTCGATCGCCCATTCGGCAGGGGCGTGATAACTGTCGGGAACGAGGGCCACATGGACATGCGGCTTCTTCTCCTTGCCGCCCTTGCGGCGGAACTTGTAGGGGCTGATCTCGATCAGTTCCTGCGTCGTGCCGTGATAGGCCCAGTCGAGCACGATGGCGTTTTCGCGGCCGGTATGGGCGCGCATCATCCGCAGCGCCAGGCTGTTGGCTTCCGAGCCGCTGTTGACGAAACCGGCGACCGTCAGTTCCTTCGGTAATGTCGCGGTCAGCCGCTCGGCATAGGCAACGATATTGTCATGCAGGTAACGCGTATTGGTGTTCAGCGTCGCCGCCTGTCGCGCCATCGCTTCGACCACGGCCGGATGCGCATGGCCGATATGGCAGACATTGTTGAAGCAATCGAGATAGGCGCGGCCGCTGTCATCAATCAGCCAGACACCGTCGCCGCGCACGAACTTGATCGGCTTGTCGTAGGAAATCGACAGGTTGGGAACCAGAAGCTCCTTGCGCAGCGTGACGATCTCCTCATGCGATCGCCCGGTCTTTTCGTAAAATTCCGGGGCAATACCGGCAAAGGCATTGGCATCGGGGAACAGCTCGGCCCAGACGTCGAGATAGCGCTCTTCGCCGACGCCAAGGATTTCGGTGGCGGAAAGCCGGGTGTCGATGGACAGCTGCAGGTGCAGGTGGGGCGCCCAGCCTCCGTTTTCCGCAGGCGCTCCCATTTCGCCGACCAGCGCACCGGCGTCCAGACGGTCGCCCGCCTTCAAACGCCCGAGCGCCTCATGGGCAAGATGGCCCCACAGGCTGATGAAGGCCGGGCAGCCCTCGGGTTCATGGCGAAGGGCGATCAGGCAGCCGTACCCGAGCGGATCCGGCTCGATCTCGACACTGACGACCGTGGCAGCGATCGGCGTGTAGAGCTTGGTGCCCGCAGCCATGAACAGGTCAAGGCCGAGATGGCGGATGCGGCGGGTCTTTTCAATCAGCCGCGAGACGAACATGTCGCCGGAATAGACGGTGCGCGCCTCGCCCCATGGGCCGATGCCGAGATCGACGCCATGGTCTGCGCAATAGGATTCCCAGATCGCCTGCGCCTCGTCCGGCTGTTCGCCGGCCGACTTGACCGTCATCGGATGCTGCGGATCGCCATAGGGAACGAGTGCTGCCGGATAAGTTGCTGCCGGGCGGTCGAGCAGCGGATGAAACGTCTTGCGGTTGGCCTCGATCCAATTCGTGACGGCGCGCGTGCCGGGCGTTGCCTCAAAACCGCAGGCCTGCCGCAGGATCGCGGTGGCGAACTGCCGGTTCATCGCATCGAGCTTGCGCAGCAGCGTCCAGGCCGGCTTCTCGCTGATGGCGAGATAGGGATTGCCGCCGGTATGGGCATGGCGCGATGCCGAGATCGTCACCGAGGTAACGAGCCGCATGGCGATGAGGTCGAACAGAAGATCGACTTCCTCTTCGAGCAGCGGATATTCCGCATGGAAACCGCGGGCGATGGCCGCGGCCGCACCGATCGGATCGGCATGGTCGAGCCCGGCATAGGCGGCGGCAATCGCCACTTCAGCAATGACGGGCGCATAGAGCGCGTCGCCAAGATCGATCAGGCCGGCAATCTGGTCATGATCATTTTCCGCGACCAGCACGTTCCAGTCATTGGCATCGTTGTGAATGACGGTTGAGCGCAGTTTCGGCAGCTTCGGTTCAACGGTTGTTTCGAAACGGGCAAGGAAGCGTTGCAGCAGGGCACGGTCGTCGGCATTAGCAATATGCTGCAAGCGGCTGGCAGAGCGTCCGGCATTGCGGATGTTCCATTCGAGATCGCGCAGCGCGCCGGGGTGCATAAAGCCCTGCAAGGCGGTATCGAAGCGGCCAAGCAGCCGCCCGAGTGATGTCAGCGCCTCTTCGCTGCGGGCGGACTGTGCCAACGGCGTGCCCGGCACCCAGCCGACGAGGCGAAGCAGGTGGCGCACGCCATGGACGCTTGTCGTCTCGCCAAGGCTCGCGCCGGAAATCGTCGGGCGGATATGCGGAACGGGCAGGCCGGGCGCGTGTTCGCCGACATGGCTCAGAAGCGCCGTCTGGAAATCGCTTTCGACCGGCGGCTCGGCGGCGTTGATGATCTTGAGGATGTAAATCCCGCCGCTGCTGGCCGTCACCTTGAAATTCTGGTCGCGTTCGCTGTCGAGCGGCGACAGCGAACCGTCGAGGCCATAGTGCTCGGCCAGCAGGCGCTGTGCGTCTTCGATGGAAAAATCCGGGGTGGTCTTCAGCATATCGGTCATGATGGGTCCTCGTCTGCTTTCAGATTTGCACGGGTGGCCAAACCATGCACCCGGCAATATGCCGGTTGCACCGGCATTATGTTTATAATAACCGTCATCTTGTCGGCACTTTGAAAGGCGCACACTCATGCAGGATACAGATGCGATCGACCGGACGATCCTCAGCATCCTGTCGCGGGAAGCGCGCATCCCGATGAAGTCGCTTGCCGGCCGCATCGGCCTGTCCAGAAGCGCAACGACCGAGCGGGTCAACCGGCTGGAAAAGGCCGGGATCATTCGCGGCTACCGGGCCGATATCGGCCAGCTGGACGAGGATCAGGTGCATGCGTTCCTGCTTTTGACGCTGAAGAAAACGCCGTCGATCGGCGTGCTCGACCGGCTGGCTGGCTTCTCCTCCGTGCGCAAGGTATCGTCTGTCAGCGGCCAGCTTGATCTTGTCGTTGAAGTCCAGGTCGGATCGATCAATGCGCTGAACGAACTCAGGAACGAGGTGGCGACGATGGAGAATGTCGATGACCTGACGACATCGATTGTGCTGCGCCGCGACATCGAACGCAGCTGAGCCGCGCTTGACTTTGCTGCGGATGCTCACACAATGAAGTCGAGGAAAATACAGTGTTTGCTGCCTTCTCTTGCCCTGATTGATGCAAGAGAAGAGGCGCTTGCCGCCGGGCCAACCGTGTTTCACTCCAAAACTGTTCCCCGAAAAATTTGAAAGTCTTTCGTTGAGCCCGTCGAAATGGACGGCTAGCGATCCGCCGCGCGAAAACGCACAATCACCAAACCGTGAATGAGACATCCGGCCTGCCGCAATGGCAGCCGGATACTGATCGGGCAGGGGCCCTGACAAGTCATGATGGCTTGAAGATCGGTACAGTGTGGTTGGTCGCCAGAGGAGAAGGCGGTCCTGCCAGTGGCATGCGCCGGGAATGGATTTTTCCGGCCAAGGGAGGAAATATGTTTGAACGGCTCTTCAAGCTGAGTGAGCACAATACGACGATCCGCACCGAACTGGTTGCGGGCGTCACGACATTTCTCACAATGTCGTACATCATCTTCGTCAATCCGGATATTCTGTCGACCACCGGCATGGACCGCGACGCCATTTTCGTCGCGACCTGTCTCGCCGCAGCACTCGGCTCGATCATCATGGCGCTGGTCGCTAACTGGCCGATCGGTATGGCGCCTGGTATGGGCCTCAATGCCTTCTTCGCTTTCACGGTCGTTGCCGCCCTCGGCTTCACCTGGCAGCAGGCGCTCGGCGCCGTCTTCATCTCGGGCCTGATCTTCCTCTTCCTGACGGTGACGGGGATCCGCAGTTGGTTGATTCAGGGCATTCCGCATTCGCTGCGCAGCGCGATCGCCACCGGTATCGGCCTTTTTCTCGGCATCATCGCGCTGAAGAATGCCGGTATCGTCGTCGATAATCCGGCAACGCTCGTCGGCCTCGGCAGCCTCAAGGCCACCGGTCCGCTGCTGGCGATCTTCGGCTTCTTCGTCATTGCGGTGCTCGATGCCCTGAAAATTCGCGGTGCGATCCTGATCGGTATTCTGGCCGTCACCGTGCTCTCGTGGATCACCGGCGTCAGCCAGTTCCAGGGCGTCGTTTCGATGCCGCCCAGCATGGCGCCGACCTTCCTGCAGCTCGATATCGTCGGTGCGCTGCATGGTGGCCTAGTCCACGTCATCCTCGTCTTTGTTCTCGTCGAAGTGTTCGACGCGACGGGCACGCTGATCGGTGTCGCCAAGCGCGCCAACCTCATCCAGGAAGGCAAGCCGAGCCGCCTCGGCCGCGCGCTTCTCGCCGATAGCACCGCCATCGTTGCGGGCTCGCTGATGGGTACCAGCAGCACCACGGCCTATGTCGAAAGCGCATCCGGCGTTCAGGCCGGCGGCCGTACCGGTCTGACGGCTCTGGTCATTGCCTTGCTGTTCCTCGCCTCGCTGTTCATCTCGCCGCTGGCGGCCTCGGTGCCTACGTATGCAACAGCCCCGGCTCTGCTCTATGTCGCCGGCCTGATGATGCGCGAACTGACCGAAGTCGACTGGGAAGACCTGACCGAAGCCGCACCGGCAGCACTGACGGCCCTTGCCATGCCCTTCACCTACTCGATCGCCAACGGTCTTGCCTTCGGCTTCATCAGCTACGTCGTCCTGAAGGCGTTCACCGGCAAATGGCGCGCCATCCATCCGGCAACCCTGATCGTCGCCGTCCTGTTCGTCATCCGCTTCGCGTTCTTCGCGGAATAAACATCGGATAACGGTCAAGCGGTTATCGCTTCTCATATGCTGAAATCAGTACCGGGCCGCAGTCGCTGCAGCCCGGTACTCGCGTCTTCGTGATCCATGTGCCTGGTGCCGGACTGCAGCAAATGCTTGTGCTTGTGTGGTGCATCATGTCATTAGGGCGCCTTCTCCCGGAGACCGGCACATGAACAACACCCTTTTGGCTAGACGACCATGGAAGAGACTGGCGCTGATCGCGTGGCTTTTCATGTGGGCACCCGCACATGCGACGCCTGTGCTGGTCGTCGATGCCGACAGTCACCAGGTGCTCTATCAGGACGATGCCGGCGTGCCCTGGTATCCGGCCTCGACAACCAAGTTGATGACGGCACTCGTCGTATTCGAAGCGCTTCGTTCCGGCGAGGTGACGCTGTCGACACCCGTCACAATGACCGGCAACGCCACGAAGCAGGCTTTTCTCGAATCCGGCCTGACCCTTGGGCGGACGATGACGCTCGAGGATGCGCTGTTTGCCATGATTGCCGCATCGGCAAACGATGTGGCTGTCGCGCTGGCCGAAGCGGTTTCCCCCGACGAGCCCACTTTCGTCCGCAAGATGAATGAAGCTGCAGCCCGCCTCGGAATGACCGGTACCCGTTTTACCAATCCCAACGGCCTGTTTGACCGCAACAACTATACGTCCGCCCGCGATCTCGCCCTTTTGGGCATGGAAGTGGACAAGATGTTCCCCGAATATCGCCGCTTCTTCCTGGCGTCGGCCGTCACGATCGACGGCAAGGAGATCAAGTCCAACAATCTGCTCTTGACCCGCTTTGACGGCACGATCGGAATGAAGACCGGTTTTCTCTGCGCATCCGGGCGAAACTTCGTCGGGCTGGCGGAGCGGAACGGAAAGCGCATGATGGTGGTCATTCTCGGCGCCACCACGGAACGGGAGCGCAACGAACGATCCGCGCAATATCTGACGCAAGCCTTCAATGGCCAGCTGCCTGCCAAGGCCGGGCTTGTCGAAAGCCTGCAGAACCGCACGGATGTGGCGCCGCAGGATATGCGCATCCGCCTCTGCACCGACAAGAGCGCTGCCTACGAGGCCAGCCGCAACGCGCTTTATCCGATGGGCCTGCCGGGCCAGGAAACGTATCTGCGGGGCGAGATACCGGCGCAGGTCCACGCGATCCGGACATGGGCCACCGATACCACAACGGACGTGCCAGTCCCCGTTAAGAGGCCGTCATGATAACGGGAACGAAGCGGCTCGGTTCAATTTGGAGCGAACGATAGCCCCCGTTCCAAGCGAGGATTCGCTAGGAACGCCTATCGCCTGCTGAAGTGCGGTGTTGCCTGAATGCGTACCACAGAAGCGTGATCGGAGGCCTCAGACTCCAGGGATTTCGCGCACCCAGCCGCGGGTAGTTCCTTAACCGGATGCGCCGGTGCCTCACTGCCAGTCGGCCATCTCGTATAGCGGCCGGATTTCGATTTCGCTTGGTCCCGGCATGGGATTGGGGCAGCGCTTCACCCAGGCGACGGCCTCGTCCATGTCCTTGACCTCCCACAGCCAGAAGCCGGCGACCAGTTCGCGGGCTTCTGCGAAAGGTCCGTCAATGACCGTGCGGCCTTTGCCATTGAAGGCAACGCGCTTGCCCGCCGATGAAGGTTTCAGGCCGTCAGCGTCGCGCAGGATGCCGGCATCGCGCAGTTCGTCGTTGAACTTGCCCATCGCCTCCATCATCGCATTCGTCTCGGCTGTGGGGAAAAAGCCCTTTTCGCTGTCTTCGGTCGCTTTCACGAGCACCATCACACGCATCGTCTATCTCCTTGTTAGAGCCGGCCTCATCGGGCTGACATCCTAACGACGAACGGGCTTTTCGGAAATCGACATCGTCCCGCAGAATTTCTTGCCGGTCGAAAGTGATCGTGGCTGGCCTTTTCTAACTGTGCTGGGAAGCGCTTAGCAGACCAAAAACGGTGCCTCGTAAAAATGCTCCTCCAGATTGATACCATCGCCGGCGCGGTCGACGACGGCGAAGTCGGAGACCCCATTGAGCGGTGTCAAGATACCGTGCCAGACGTTGCGGCCGATATTGACGCCTTGTCCAGGTGCCGTCTTGAAGGCGATCGGCTCGCCCGGGCCATCCGGGGTCTCTTCGGCAACAACCACAAGAAAAGGATGTTCGCTGAGTGGTATGAATGCCTGGCTGCCGAACGGGTGCCGTTCCACCATGCCGAGTTCAAGCGGCAGCCGATAAGGCTCGCCGCGCAACAGGCTGATCATCGGGCGGGCCTTTTCGCCGGTCGTCTCGATCTTGGCGAGATCATGATAACGCACACATTTGCCGGCGTTGATCGGGAAATTGTGGGCGCCCTCGGTTTCCAGAACCTCACCGAAGGGGGCGAAGGCCTCGCGGGTCAATGGCCGGATATGGATCGTCTTCATTATCTCCCCCTCAGTTCGGCAGCATGTCGGTCAGACGCAGCAGCGCGATCCGCTCGACCTGACGGCAGGCCGTTTGAAATTCCGTCTGCCAGTCATTGCCGATGCGGCGTTGGAAAGCCGCCAGGATCTCGGCCTTGCCCAGCCCGCGTACGGCGATGATGAAGGGAAAACCGAATGTCTTGACGTAACGGCCGTTGAGAATGTTGAACTGTTCGCGTTCCCCGTCCGTCAGGGCGTCGAGACCGGCAGAGGCCTGCTCGCTGGTCGAGCTTTCGGTCAGCCGCTTGGCCTGCGCCAGTTTCCCGGCGAGATCCGGGTGAGCGTTGAGCACCGCCAGCCGTTCCGTTTCGCTGGCACCACGGAAGACTGCCGCCAATGCGGCATGCAGACCGATGGCCGTATCGTTGGCGGCTCCCAACTCGCCCGCAAAGGCGCGCCGGGCGATCCAGTCCGAATGTTCGAAGACGCCGCCGAAGCGGGCAACGAAGGCCTCTTCCGGAAGACGCGACGGGCGATTGTCGTTCGGCTTGAAGGGAAAGGCCTTGGCCCAATGGTCGGCGATATCGATACGCCGGGCGATCCAGACCTTGTCATGGCTCTTCACGTAATCGATGAACCGGGCAAGGGCTGCGGCGCGTCCTGGCCGTCCGGCCAGACGGCAGTGCAGGCCGATGTTCATCATTTTCGGCGCACCGGCCGCTCCCTCGGCATAGAGCACGTCGAACGTATCCTTCAGATAGCTGAAGAACTGGTCGCCGCTGTTGAAGCCCTGCGCCGTGGCGAAACGCATGTCGTTGGTATCGAGCGTATAAGGGATGACCAGCTGGGGCTTGCCGCCATGTTCGTGCCAATAGGGCAGGTCGTCGGCATAGCTGTCGGAGACATAGGCAAAACCGCCTTCCTCGCTGACGAGATCGACGGTGTTTTCCGAACAGCGGCCGGTATACCAGCCGCGTGGCCGCTCGCCGGTCACCAGCGTGTGCAAGCGGATTGCCTCGGCGATCTGTTTGCGCTCCTCCGCCGGGTCCATGTCCTTGTGCTCGACCCATTTCAGCCCGTGCGAGGCGATTTCCCAGCCGGCACTCTGCATGGCTGCCACCTGTTCCGGGGAGCGTTTCAGGGCGGTTGCGACACCATAGACGGTGACGGGGACATCACGCTCGGTCAAAAGCCGGTGCAGCCGCCAGAAACCGGCGCGGGCACCGTATTCATAGATAGATTCCATGTTCCAGTGGCGCTGTCCCGCCCATGCGCTGGCGCCGACGATCTCCGACAGAAACGCCTCCGATGCGATGTCGCCATGCAACACGCAGTTTTCGCCACCCTCTTCGTAGTTGACGACAAACTGCACGGCGATGCGGGCACCGTCCGGCCAGGCAGCGTTTGGTGCGGTGGCGCCATAGCCCTGGAGATCGCGCGGATATCTCATGAAATCATTCCTCCCAAAACGTTCGATTGGCCGATTTCTAACCGCAAATCGCGCGCGCCATTCCCCCTCAAAATTTTGAAAGTCTCGAACGATCGGCCCGCTACTACAGGGAAGTGGAATGACGGATAGTGGCCGAATGAATGCAGTCTTCGGGAGGTGAAACGTATGCAATCTGGAACAGTCGGCCGGCTGACGACCCACGTGCTCGACACGGCGCTTGGCAAACCCGCCGAGAACCTGCGCATCGATCTCTTCCGCATCGAAGGCGAGCGCGCCGTAGAGATCGGCTCGACCCGCACCAATGATGACGGCCGCTGCGATGCGCCGCTGCTCAGCGGCGATGCCATGAAGTCCGGGACCTATGAGCTGCGCTTTTACGCCGGCGATTATCTCGGCCAGACGGATGGCGAGATCGCATTTCTTAATATCATCCCCATCCGCTTCGGCATCGCGGATGTGTCGGCGCACTATCATGTGCCGCTGTTGCTGTCGCCCTACAGCTATTCGACCTATCGCGGGAGCTAAGCCATGACCGTCCAGATCCGCAGCTCCATCCGCTTCCTGCTCAATCATCGCCAGGTCGAGCTCTCCGCCGTCTCGGCGGTTCAGACCTTGCTCGATTTCCTGCGGCTTGACCGCAATCTGCGCGGCACCAAGGAAGGCTGCGCCGAAGGCGACTGTGGTGCCTGCACCGTGCTGGTTGGCCGCCTGCTGGATGGCCGCCTGAAGTATGAATCGGTCAACGCCTGCATCCGGTTCGTCGGCTCGCTTGACGGCTGCCATATCGTGACGGTGGATTCGCTCGCCGTGCCGGGCGGCCCGCTGCATCCGGTGCAGCAGGCCATGGTCGATACGCACGCTTCGCAATGCGGCTTCTGCACGCCCGGCTTCGTCATGTCGCTCTACGGGCTTTGGATGGAAAACCCGAAGCCGTCGGTGGCGGAGATCGAGAAGGCGCTACAGGGCAATCTCTGTCGCTGCACGGGCTATGCCGCCATCCTGCGTGCCGCCGAAGCGGTCTCGGTGATCGGCGACCTCGACCGTGATCCGCTGGTTGCGGAACGCGCTAAGATTGTCGAGAAGCTGGAAGCGTTGAAGGACGGCAAGCGCGTCGAGATCGGTGAAGGTTCCGAACGGTTCCTGCTACCGGCCTCGGTCGATGATCTCGCCGAAATCTATGAGGCGGAGCCAAAGGCCCGCATCGTCGCCGGTTCCACCGATGTCGGCCTGTGGGTGACGAAATTCATGCGCGATATCGCGCCGGTCGTGCATCTCAGCCATCTCGACGAGCTGCGCCGCATCACCGTCGATGAGGCTGGCATCACCTTTGGCGCCGGTGTCAGCTACACCGAATCCTTCCCGCTGATCGCAAAACATTTCCCGCAACTGATCGAATTGTGGAATCGTATCGGCGGTCAGCAGGTGCGCAACATGGGTACGATCGGCGGCAATATCGCCAATGGTTCGCCGATCGGCGACACGCCGCCGGCGCTGATTGCGCTCGGTGCGTCCGTCGTGCTGCGCAAGGGCAAGGTCAGCCGCACCGTGCCGCTCGAAAGCTTCTTCATCGAATATGGCAAGCAGGACCGCCAGCCCGGCGAATTCGTCGAGGCGGTGCGGATTCCGTTCGTGAGCGAGAATGCCCGTTATGCGGTCTACAAGATCACCAAGCGGCTGGACGAGGATATTTCCGCCGTCTGCGGCGCCTTCCGCATCACCCTTGATGCGGGCGGCAAGATCGCCAGCGCGGTGATCGCTTATGGCGGCATGGCCGGAACACCGAAGCGGGCTGACAATGCCGAAGCCGTCCTGACCGGAGCGGATTGGACGGAAGCCACCGTCGAAGCTGCCATGGAGGCGCTCGGCAGGGATTACACGCCGCTCACCGATTGGCGGGCATCTGCCGATTACCGGCTGCTGGTGGCACAGAACCTCCTGCGCCGCTTCTATCTGGAAACGCAAGGCGATGAGCCGGTGCGGCTTGACCGCAAGCAGGCTGTGTGAGGAGAAGATCATGAACGTCATGCAGCCCATCAATCGCATCCGCGGCGGCGTCCACGAAAATGAGCGCCACGAATCCGGCCACAAGCATGTGACGGGGACCGCCGAATATATCGATGACATTCCCGAGCCCGCTGGCACCCTGCACGCCTATCTCGGCCTGTCGCAGCGCGCCCATGCGCAGATCCTGTCGATCGATTTTGATGCCGTCCAATCCGCGCCGGGGGTAATCGGCATCCTAACAGCCGACGACATTCCCGGCGAAAACGACGTCAGCCCGGCCCACAAGCATGACGATCCGGTCTTTGTGACCGGCAAGGTCGAATTCCACGGCCAGCCGATCTTCGCCGTCATCGCCGAAACCCGCGATGCGGCCCGCCGCGCTGCCGCCAAGGTCAAGATCGAGTATCAGGACCTGCCGCATGTCACCGACGTGCTCGAGGCGGCGGCCGCCAATTATCCGCTGGTCATCGATCCGCTGAAGCTGGAACGCGGCGATATCGCCGCCGGATTTGCCAAGGCAAAGAACATTCTCGAAGGCGAGATGCGCATTGGCGGCCAGGATCACTTCTATCTGGAGGGTCAGATTTCCTTTGCCATCCCAGGCGAAGACGACGAGATCACGATCTATTCCTCGACCCAGCATCCGAGCGAAACCCAGCATATGGTCGGCCAAGTGCTCGGTGTCGCGTCCAATGCCGTCACCATCAATGTGCGGCGCATGGGTGGCGCTTTCGGCGGCAAGGAAACGCAGGCCAACCTGTTTGCGGCTGTTGCAGCGATCGCTGCCAAGAAATACCGCTGCGCCGTCAAGATCCGCCCGGACCGCGACGACGACATGAGCGCGACCGGCAAGCGCCATGATTTTCATGTCGGCTACAAGGTCGGATATGATGACGACGGCCGCATCGAAGCGGTCGATGCGACCTTCTCGGCCCGTTGTGGCTTCTCGGCAGACCTTTCCGGCCCGGTCACCGACCGCGCGCTGTTTCATGCCGATAACTGCTACTTCTACCCGCATGTCCGGCTGCGTTCGCGGCCGTTGAAGACCAATACCGTTTCGAACACCGCGTTTCGTGGTTTCGGCGGCCCGCAGGGCATGGTTGGCGGCGAGCGGATGATCGAGGATGTCGCCTATGCGCTGGGCAAGGACCCGCTCGAAATCCGCAAGCTGAATTTCTATGGTCGCGAAGAGCGCAACCTGACGCCCTATCACCAGACCGTTGAAGACAACATCATCGGCCGCATCATCGAGGAACTCGAAACCTCCTGCGATTATGCGGCGCGGCGCGAGGCGGTTCTGGCGTTCAACCGCAAGAGCAGCATCATCAAACGCGGTATCGCACTGACGCCGGTCAAGTTCGGCATCTCCTTCACCAAGACGGAGTATAATCAGGCCGGCGCGCTGGTGCATGTCTATGCCGATGGCTCGATCCATCTCAATCATGGCGGCACCGAGATGGGGCAGGGGCTCTATACCAAGGTGGCGCAGGTGGTGGCCGACGAATTCCAGGTCGATCTGGACCGGATCAAGGTAACGGCAACGACGACCGGCAAGGTGCCGAACACTTCGGCGACGGCGGCGTCTTCCGGCTCCGACCTCAACGGCATGGCCGCCGCCAATGCCGCCCAGCAGATCAAGGCGCGGCTGGTCACCTTTGCGGCCGAGCGCTGGAATGTCAGCGAAAACGATGTCGCGTTCGAGCCGAACACGGTCCGCGTTGGCGCCGAGCGCATCGCCTTTTCGGAGTTCATCAAGATCGCCTATGGATCCCGTATCCAGCTTTCGGCGGCGGGCTTTTACAAGACGCCGAAAATTCACTGGAACCGCTCCGAAGGCCGGGGGCGTCCGTTCTTCTACTACGCTTACGGCGCGTCGTGCTCCGAGGTGAGCGTCGATACGCTGACCGGCGAATATCAGGTCGACCGTGTGGATGTGCTGCACGATGCCGGCAAGTCGCTCAATCCGATCCTCGATATCGGCCAGGTCGAGGGTGCCTTCGTGCAGGGTATGGGCTGGCTGACGACGGAGGAGCTGTGGTGGGATGCCAAGGGACGGCTCAGAACCCATGCACCGTCCACCTACAAGATCCCGCTCGCCTCCGACCGGCCGCGCATCTTCAACGTCAAGCTCGCCGAATGGTCGGTCAACCGGGAGGAAACGATCCGCCGCTCGAAGGCGGTCGGCGAGCCGCCGTTCATGCTGCCGATCTCGGTTTTGGAAGCAATCTCGATGGCAGCGGCGAGCGTTGCGGAGTATCGTATCGCACCGCGCATCGATGCGCCGGCGACGCCGGAGCGGGTGTTGCTCGGCATCGAGCGGCTACGCCGCGCGGCAAGAAACGGGTGATTTGACATGGCCGCCAAGCGCGAAGACATCAGGGATTTCCTGCGCCGCGAGCCGGGCTGCGTATTCGTCGAAGTGACGGGTGCCGCCGGTTCGACGCCGCGCGATACCGATGCCTGGATGCTGGTGGCGGCCGAAGGCCTGTTCGGGACCATTGGCGGCGGTCAGTTGGAATACATGGCCATTGACCATGCGCGCCGCAGCCTGCGGCAGGGCGTGCCTGCCGAAGCGATGAATGTTCCGCTCGGCCCGGAAATCGGCCAGTGCTGCGGCGGCCGTGTCGGGCTTTCCTTCACGCAGATGAGCCCCGAACTTTCCACATTCCTCATTGCGCGCAGCGATCGCGAGATGGCCGCCCGGCCTCACGTCTATGTGTTTGGCGCCGGCCATGTCGGCGATGCGCTGGCGATGGCCCTGTCGCTGGTGCCGCTGCGCATCGTGCTCGTCGATACCCGCGAGGACGAACTGGCTGCTTCGACTGTTCCCGGCATCGAAACCTGCCTGACGGCGATGCCGGAGGCGGTGGTGCGCGACGCTCCGGCCGGAAGCTCGTTCGTTATCCTCACCCATGACCATGCATTGGATTTCCTGATCACCGCGGAAGCCTTGCGCCGCAATGATGCGGCCTATGTCGGCATGATCGGCTCGAAGACCAAGCGCGCCACATTCAAGAGCTGGCTCTCCCGCGAGGTTGGGCGCCCGGAACTGTTCGACCGCCTGATCTGCCCGATCGGCGGCACGGCGGTGAAGGACAAACGCCCGGCGGTGATTGCCGCGCTGGCGGCGGCGGAAGTGATGGCCGCAGCGCTCAATCATGATCCAGGCGCAACTGATGTGGTCCGGAGCGGCCGCTTCACGGTGAGCGCCCGATAACGCTTTATTCCAGCATCTTGCCGATCATGCGCTGACAGCGTTCGGCCATGAAATCGATCATCAGGCGGACCTTTGGGTCCTGGAAGCGTTTGTGTGGATAGATCGCGGCGAGCTGGACGCTGGCGGGTGGGGTATCTTTGAGGATTTCGACCAGCGAGCCCTCGTTGAGGTAGCTCTTTACCTCGAACAGCGGCTTGTTGATGATACCGCGGCCTTCGAGCGCCCACTGGGTCAGGACATCGCCGTCGTCGGAATCGTAGGGGCCGCCTATTTCCAGTTTGCGAGTGCCGTCCGGCGTCTGCAGCGTCCAGTAATATTCCTTCGAGCCCGGATAGCGTAAAAGCAGACAGTCGTGCTTGTCGTCGATCAGGGCGTCCGGTGTTTCCGGCGTGCCGCGTTTCGCAAGGTATCCGGGGGCGGCGCAGACGACGCGCTGGCAGTTGAGGATACCGCGCATACGCAGGTTGGAATCCTCCAGCACGCCGAGCTTGAAGGCGACATCGACGCCTTCGCTCAAGATATCGACATTGTGGTCGGAGAGGCGCAGGCGCACCTCGATGTCCGGATACTTGTCGTGGAATTCCGGAATGCCCGACGCGATCAGCCGGCGGCCGATGCCGAGCGGGGCGGTGATCCGGAGCGACCCCTTCGGATTGTGCGAGAGATCGGCGATGGCGCTCTCGGCTTCGTTGACCGCCTCGATGATCTTGACCGCGCCCTGATAGAACACCCGGCCATGCTCGGTCGGCGACAGTTTGCGCGTGGTGCGGTTGAACAGGCGCACGCCAAGGTGCCGTTCCAGCTCCTTGATGCGATTGCTGGCGACGGCAGGCGTCACCCGCTGGTCGCGGCCGGCGGAGGAAAGGGTACCGAGTTCAACGACCCGGACAAAGACGCGCACGTTATCGAGATAGGACATGGGGTTCTTCTACCACATTGAAAATCGAACGGCATCGGGGGCGATCTTATAGTTTTTTTTGAAAGTGTTGGGGATTAACCGGCATTTTAGCGAAGATCGCGCGATGGCAGAAAGCTCCCAAACAGGGAGGCCCATATGTACGAATACGCCATTGCCTGGGACTGGCTGACCTTCGCCGTCCGCTGGCTCCACGTCATCACCGCCATCGCCTGGATCGGCTCGTCGTTCTATTTCGTCGCGCTCGACCTTGGCCTGCGCAAGCGCCCGGACCTTCCGGCTGGCGCCTATGGCGAGGAGTGGCAGGTGCATGGCGGCGGCTTCTACCATATCCAGAAATATCTCGTGGCGCCTGCCAACATGCCGGAACACCTGATCTGGTTCAAATGGGAGAGCTATGTCACCTGGCTGTCCGGCTTCGGCATGCTATGTCTTGTCTATTATGCCGGTGCGGATCTCTACCTGATCGATCCGAACGTGCTGGATGTTTCCAAGCCGGTCGCCATCGGTATCTCGCTCGCCTCGCTTGCCTTCGGCTGGATCATCTACGACCTGCTCTGCAAGTCGCCCTTCGGCAATGACAACACGCGGCTGATGGTGGCGCTCTACTTCATTCTGGTCGCGGTTGCCTGGGGATATACGCAGCTGTTTACCGGCCGCGCCGCTTTCCTGCATCTCGGTGCCTTCACGGCGACGATCATGTCGGCCAACGTGTTCTTCATCATCATGCCGAACCAGCGCATCGTCGTCGCCGACCTCATCGCCGGCCGTACGCCGGATGCGAAATACGGCCGGATCGCCAAGCAGCGCTCGACGCATAACAACTACCTGACGCTGCCCGTCCTGTTCCTGATGCTGTCGAACCACTATCCGCTGGCTTTCGGCACCCAGTTCAACTGGATCATTGCTTCGCTGGTGTTCCTGATGGGCGTCACCATCCGGCACTATTTCAACACCCGCCACGCCAACACCGGCAACCCGACCTGGACCTGGCTCGCCACCGTGCTGCTCTTCATCGTCATCATGTGGCTTTCGACGGTGCCGAAGATCCTCACCGGCGCGCCTGAGCAGGCCTCGGCCGCGCAGCAGCCGTTCGTGACCGCGGAAGCCTTTCCGAAGGTGCGCGATACGATCCTCGGGCGCTGCGCCATGTGTCATGCGCAGGAACCGGGCTGGGAGGGCATGATCAAGCCGCCGAAGGGCGTGGTGCTGGAAACCGACGCCGAGATCGCCGCCCATGCGCGGGAAATTTACCTGCAGGCAGGGCGCAGCCACGCGATGCCGCCGGCCAACGTGACGGCGGTGACCGACGACGAGCGCAAGCTCTTGGTCGCCTGGTACGAGACAGTTGTGAACGGAGGAAAAACCCAATGAGCGAACTCCTGATCCGTGGACGGGTGCTGACCTTTCTCGATGAACCCAAGGGCATTGACGACACAGCATCCTATCTGACCGTGGACGATGGCGCGGTTCTGGTGCGCGACGGAAAGATCACCGCCATCGGCGATTATGCCGATATCAGCAAGGTGGCTGGTCCCGGCGTTGCGCTGGCCGATCACCGGCCGCATCTCATCCTGCCCGGGCTGATCGACACGCACCTGCATTTTCCGCAGACACAGGCGATCGCATCCTATGGCGCGCAGCTTCTGGAGTGGCTGAACACCTATATTTTCGTCGAGGAACAGAAATTCGCCGAGCCGGAACATGCGGCCTTCATCGCCGGGCGGTTCATGGACGAGCTTCTGTCGAACGGCACGACCACGGCGGTTGCCTATTGCTCGGTGCATCCGCAGAGTGTGGACGCCTATTTCACCGCAGCGGAACAGCGCGGCATGCTGATGGTCGGCGGCAAGGTGATGATGGACCGCAATGCGCCGGATGCGCTGCGCGACACGCCGCAGAAAGGCTATGACGAGACCAAGCGGCTGATCGGCAAATGGCACGGCCGGGGCCGGGCGCATTATGCCATCAGCCCGCGCTTTGCCATCACCTCGACGCCAGAACAAATGGAAATGAGCCAGGCGCTGGTGGCCGAACACCGCGATTGCTACGTGCAGACGCATCTGTCGGAAAACCGGGACGAGATCGCCTTTGCCACCTCGCTCTATCCTGATGCCAAGGATTATACCGACATCTATGCCCGCTACGATCTTCTGACGGACAAGACGCTGCTGGGGCATTGCATCTATCTCAGCGACCGGGAGATTTCGGTTCTGGCGGAAACCGGCGCGGTCGGCGTGTTCTGCCCGACCTCCAATCTCTTCCTCGGTTCCGGCCTGTTCGACCGCGACCGGTTCGACAGGCTCGGCGCGCGATGGTCGGTGGCGACCGATGTCGGGGCCGGCACCAGCTTCTCGATGCTGGAGACGATGGACGAGGCCTACAAGGTCTTGCATCTGCAGGGCCAGCGCCTGTCGCCGCTCAATTCCTTCTATCGCATGACGCTCGGCAATGCCCGGGCGCTCGGACTTCAGGACCGCATCGGCTCGCTGCATGTGGGCGCTGACGCTGATATCGTCGTGCTGGACTCGAGCGGCAAATCGGCAATGGACCTGCGCATGCGCACGGCAAAATCGCTGACCGACGAATTGTTCATCCTGCAGACGATGGGTGATGACCGCTGCGTGGCCGAAGTCTATGTGGCGGGCAAGGCGATGAAGAAGCGCAAAGTTGGTGCTTCGGTCCGGACGCTGGAGACGGCGTAAGGTGTACACCCTCCCCTTGAGGGGGAGGGGCGTTCTCAC
The DNA here is from genome assembly GCA_900472175.1 of Hyphomicrobiales bacterium. Lineage (GTDB taxonomy): Bacteria > Pseudomonadota > Alphaproteobacteria > Rhizobiales > Rhizobiaceae > Pararhizobium. The sequence continues at coordinate 134,582 of UCHD01000002.1, forward strand.
TTCTCCCCAGCGGGGAGAAGTGTCGAGCGGATGCGAGACGATGAGGGGGCGTTTCGGCCAACACGGAGTTCGCGGCCCCCTCATCCGGCCCTGCGGGCCACCTTCTCCCCGCTGGGGAGAAGAGGGAGGATGCCGTTGCTTCCACGCCCTATAGCCACGCCCGGAAAGATCCGCCGTGGTTTTGTCTGGTGCTTATTTGGCCGGGGCGCTGGAAAGTGCCGGAGCTAAATAAGTTTATATGACGCCTTCCGGCACCCCGTTCGGTGTCTTTTGCCGCGCTTCTCAGGTTCTTCTGCGCTTTCCGCTCTGACAGGAAAGCCTCCAATGCCCCAGCCCGGCCGCTTATCCGCCAAGCCTTTCAATCCGGCGGGGTTTGGCCCTGGGCCGTCCAAGGACGGCGTGATCACCCGGCACGCCCGGTTCATTTGCGAACCGGAGGAGAACCACCTTTCACGCAGCCCCGGGGATTGTGCGCGCGTTTCGCCAAACCGTCCGGGCACCGGCCCCATCTCGCCGGCAACGCAAACCGGTGTATCCGTGATGGGACGACGTGAGTATGGCACGGGTTTTCAGGGCGGGGATTTGCGGGGATGTTTTTTCTATCAAGGGCCGGGAAAAGTGGGGCCATCGCATCGGGACGTCCCCGTTATCAGTGATAAAATCGCCGCTCCTTTCCAAATTTGCGTCCATCGTACGTAAGAAAGATCGGATTCAATCTTTGTTGGTAATTTTCCGTTAGGAATTGAATTCAGTGGGGCGGGTGCCGCCTGTTTATTGTTTTGCGTACGGGGTCTCATGCGTTTTTCGGCTGTTCCAGCGATCCTTCTTGCCGGCCTACTCATGGCGGGCTGCACATCGAGTTCCGGGCCGGAAAGCCTGGTGAGCGGACTGCCGTCGAAAGAGACGACCAGTTCCGTCGTTGCGGCGCCCGTGCCTGCGGCCGATGTCGGCGCTGTGATTGCGCAGGCTGAAAGCCATCCCGAGCAACTGGCCTGGGCAGGGCAGGTGCCGCAGTCGCAGGCGTTTGAATCCATGTCGACCCAAGGCATGGCGGTTCCGGCTGAGCGGCCGGTGGCGATGATCATGCCGGATGATCCGGTGACCAGCACCAAGCGGACCCGCCGCGGGCAAATCTACAGCCATCAGTTCCGCGACGCGCATCCGATCAATTTCGGCAAGGCTTCACCGCGCAAGCTCGCCGTACACGGCGTCGATGTATCGCGCTGGCAAGCAAACATGGACTGGGCGAAGCTACGCACGCAAGGCGCCAACTTCGCTTATATCAAGGCCACCGATGGCGGCGATCATCTTGACCCGATGTTCAAGACGAACTGGAAGCGGGCGAAGGATGCCGGGCTGAAGCGCGGCGCCTATCACTTCTTCTACTGGTGCCGGACGGCCGGCGAACAGGCCGACTGGTTCATCCGCAACGTGCCGCGCGATCCCGACGCGCTGCCGCCGGTCATCGATGTCGAATATAACGGCGAATCGAGCTGCAAATTCCGCCTGTCGCGGGCCAAGACGCTTGAGAAGATGCAGGTGTTCATGGACAAGCTTGAGCGCCACTATGGCAAGCGTCCGGTGATCTATACCGCGCCCGACTTCTACCGCGACAACCTGGCAGGCGAATTCAAGAACTATCCGTTCTGGCTGCGCTCGGTGGCAGCGCATCCGTCGCAGGTCTATCCGGGCCGCAAATGGGTGTTCTGGCAGTATTCGGGTTCGGGCCTTTCGCACGGCGTCGAGGGCCGGATCGATCTCAACGTATTCCGTGGCAGCGAAGCCGATTGGCATGATTGGGTGGCGCGGAACTGACCTGGTGCCGGTGGCCGGGCTGCGGATCGCACCGGGCGATCGGCAGCCCCGGTCAACTTCGTGGCATCAAGGCCAGTTCCGGTGGCTGGACTCCAGCGCGTTCGATTGTTAGAAACACCCCATATGCTTCGCAGAAGCCCGGCACGGACGACCCTGCCGCGATCCTATAGTTGGGGACGGCCCCTTGTGAGGTTCACAAGTCTTGTTGCCGAAATCTTCCCCTAGCCTGATCCACAGCCCTTATCTGAAACTGGCCATCGCCTGGCTGGTCGTCATCCTGTTCCTGTGGAACGGGTCCGCCTGGCTTTCCCAGCCGATGACGGTTTCAACGGCGATTGCCTGTTTCGCCGCTCTGTTCGGAACGATCCTGCTCGGTTCGTTCGGCGTCGTGCGCGAGGCCGACCATCTGGCGCATCAACTGGGCGAGCCCTATGGAACGCTGATCCTGACGCTTTCGATCGTGTCGATCGAGGTCATTCTCATCGCCGCCGTCATGCTAGGCCCGAGCGACGCGCCGACCATCGCGCGGGATTCGATCTTCGCTGTGATGATGATCATCATGAACCTGGTCACCGGCCTCTGCCTGATTGCCGGTGCATGGCGTCATGGCGAGCAGGAATATAACGCGCAGGGTGCCCTGGCTTTCATTTCGATGACGCTGGTGCTTGCGGGTGTGGCGCTCATTCTGCCCAACACGCTGACGACCGGCAACGGCACGTTCTGGCCTTCGCAGGCCGTCGTGATCGCATTGTTGACCGCAGCGCTCTACGCTGCGTTCCTGGCTCTGCAGATGGGCCGGTACAAGATCCATTTCATGCAGCCGCCTGCGGGCGCAATGTCCATCCGCCGGGAAACGGTGACGGCCACTGGCGCGGTGGCAACCGCGCAGTCCGGTTCGAACCGGCGCAAGCTGCTCACGCATACCGTTGTTCTGATCGCCCTGATGATCCCGATCGTCCTTCTGGCGCACGATCTTGCCGTCGTCATCGACTATGGCGTCGCGACCGCCGGTGCGCCTGTGGCTGTTGGCGGCGTGCTGATTGCGATCATCGTCTTCACGCCCGAATCGATCACCGCCGTGAAGGCGGCGTTGAATAACGAAACGCAGCGGGCGATCAACCTATGCCTCGGGGCTTTCGTGTCGACGGTCGGGCTCACCGTTCCCGCCGTGCTGGCGGTCGGCCTGGTGACGGGCAAGACGGTGGTCCTCGGAATCTCGCCGACGGAGACGGTGCTGTTTGGCCTGACCGTGGGTCTGACGGTCATGACCTATCTCGGACGCCGGACCTCGATCACGCAAGGGCTGCTGCATCTGATGGTGTTTGCGGTGTTTGCCCTGATGCTGTTCACCAGTTGATATCCGATGGCCTGCGGCGGGTTGCAATCGCCGCAGGATATGTCTATCAGACCCCTGCGCAGGACGACCTGCGCCTCGACCATTCCGGGGACGGCCCCGCATCTCATTCGTGAGTGCAGGAGCCGCCCGTGAAGACCTTTTCCCTCGCTTTCATCATTCAGTCCCGCGATCCCGTCGCGCGTGTCCTTGCGCCCTTCAGCCGGCGTGCGGACCTGCGCGTGATCGCGATCTCTTTTCAAGGATAACCGATGGCCGGTCCTATTGAACAATTCGAAATCAAGCCGCTTCTGGAACTGACGGCAGGTGGTGTCGATTTAAGCTTCACCAATTCCTCGGCCTACATGGTCCTGACGGTTGTGCTTGCCTCCGGCCTGCTTCTGATTGGTACGGCCAGGCGCAGCCTCGTGCCCGGCCGCTGGCAATCGGTGTCGGAACTGCTGTACGAATTCGTTGGCAAAACCCTGCGCGAGAATGCCGGGAAAGAAGGCATGCGTTTTTTCCCGCTGGTCTTCTCGCTGTTCATGTTCATCCTCTTCGCCAACCTGATCGGCATGTTTCCGTTTGCCTTCACGGTGACCAGCCACATCATCGTCACCTTCGCGCTGGCGATGATCGTGTTTGGCACGGTGACGATCTACGGTTTGGTGAAGCACGGGTTCGGCTTTTTCCGGCTGTTCATGCCGGCCGGGATTCCGATGGTGCTGGCGCCGATCATCATCCCGATCGAGGTGATTTCCTACATGTCCCGCCCGATCAGCCATTCCGTCCGCCTGTTCGCGGTGATGCTGGCCGGACATATTACCCTGAAGGTGTTTGCGGGTTTCGTGGCGTCGATGACCGACCTTGGAACGCTCGGAGTTATCGGCGCCGTGCTGCCGCTGGCGATGACTGTTGCCCTGACGGCGCTGGAAATGCTGATGTCGGTTATCCAGGCTTATGTCTTCACCATGCTGACCTGCATGTATCTGAACGACGCGTTGCATCCCGGACATTGATATTCGGGAGCTGGACATTGGTGGCTGCGGCTTCAGTGCCGTTCAGGATTTGTGTTTCTGATGGCCGTCGCGCCGTCCGCCCATCGCCTGCGTTACCCCGTCGGCTGCAGCCATGACCACCGGGCCGAGTGCGGCCAGCGTCTCGTCCGGCAGCCGTACGGCCGGGCCTGATACCGAGATGCCGGCGATCGCCTCGCCGTATTCGTTGAAGATCGGGGCGGCGAGGCAGCGCATGCCGAGCGTATGTTCCTCGTCGTCGATCGACCAGCCGCGCGCGCGGATGGTTTCGATATCGGTGAGAAGCTTCGGCAGGGTGTCGCGGGTCTTTCCGGTAAACTCTGTCAGCGGGCGCGGCGAGATGAGGCGCTCGATGTCGGCGTTTGGCCAGGTCGAGAGGATGGCCTTGCCGATGCCGGACGCATGAATGGGGCCACGGCGGCCGGGGCGGAAGAAGGCGCGCATCGGCGCGTGGCTTTCGACCTGCGAGATGAAGACGACATCGCCGCCGTCCTCGATGCCGATATTGGCGGTTTCCCCCGAAAGCTCCATCAGGTTTTTCAGGAAAGGACGGCTGATCGTGCCGAGCTTGCGGAAACGCAGGAAGGCGTTGCCAATCTCGAAGGCTTTCAGCCCAATCGTCCAGGCGCCGGTCTCGGCGTCGTGGGTGACCATGCCGTGATTGGCAAGCGAGGTGAGCAGACGATGAACGGTCGAGGGCGCCATGCCGGACTGATCGGACAGCTCCGTCAGTGCCGCGCCATCGGCGCTGGCGACGAGATCGAGCAGCTTCAAACTGCGATCGAGCACCTGCACGGAGGAGGGAACGGCGTTTTCAGCCGCCTTACGGCCGGGTTTGGCGCGCAATTGATCCTGATGGGTCTGCTTGTCGGCCATGTCGGCTCCGTTTTGTCTGGTCGTCCATGACATAGTGCATCGTTGCCGAAAGCGGAACGGGTGCTTCCGTATCTTCCTCTTCTCCCCCACGGGGAGAAGTGCCGAGCGCATGCGAGGCGATGAGGGGGCGGTTCGGCAAGTTCCTGAATCAATGGCTTCGTCCCCTCATCCGGCGCTTTGCGCCACCTTCTCCCCGCTGGGGAGAAGAGGGATTGGCTGCCGTGCATGAATTCCGTAGCCATTTATCATGCTCCAGAACGCCGCCATTCATATCGAAATCGTTGAAGATGTTTATTTCCATATGGTGGGAATGATTTCCATTTTGTGATTGTCCCCCGGAAAAATTGGACTACCCTGATCCTCACACGATGGAGGATAAACTCATGGCGAAAATGCGCGCAGTCGATGCGGCGGTTCTGGTTCTGGAGAAGGAAGGCGTCGATTGCGCCTTCGGGGTTCCGGGTGCTGCGATCAATCCCTTTTACTCGGCGCTGAAGGCCCGCGGTTCGGTGCGCCATATCCTGGCGCGGCATGTCGAGGGCGCCTCGCATATGGCGGAAGGTTATACCCGCGCCAAGCATGGCAATATCGGCGTCTGCATCGGCACTTCGGGACCGGCCGGAACCGACATGATCACCGGCCTCTACTCGGCGTCGGCGGACTCGATCCCGATTCTCTGCATTACCGGTCAGGCGCCACGCGCCCGGCTCGACAAGGAGGATTTCCAGGCGGTCGATATCGCCAAGATCGCCGGGCCGCTGACCAAATGGGCCGTCACCGTCATGGAGCCGGCGCTGGTACCGTTCGTCTTCCAGAAGGCGTTCCACCTGATGCGCTCGGGCCGTCCGGGGCCGGTGCTGATCGACCTGCCGGTCGATGTGCAGCTGGCCGAAATCGAGTTCGACATCGACACCTACGCGCCGCTTGAAACCTACAAGCCATCCGCGACACGGGCGCAGGCCGAAAAGGCGATCGCGATGCTGAACGAAGCAGAGCGGCCGCTGATCGTCGCCGGTGGCGGCATCATCAATGCCGATGCGTCCGACCTGCTCACCGAATTCGCCGAGATTACCGGCATTCCGGTCATCCCGACGCTGATGGGTTGGGGCACGATCCCTGACGATCATCCGCTGATGGCCGGCATGTGCGGGCTGCAGACATCGCATCGCTATGGCAATGCCAATCTGCTCGCCTCCGACTTCGTGCTCGGTGTCGGCAACCGCTGGGCCAACCGCCACACCGGCAACGTGCCGACCTATACCGAAGGGCGCAAGTTCGTCCATGTCGATATCGAGCCGACTCAGATCGGCCGCGTCTTTGCCCCGGATTTCGGCATCGTTTCGGATGCGGGCGCCGCGCTGAAGCTGTTCCTCGATGTTGCGACGGAATGGAAGACGGCGGGCAAGCTGAAGGACTGGTCGGGCTGGGCCGAAGAATGCCGCGAGCGCAAGCGGACGATGCTGCGCAAGACGCATTTCGACCAGACGCCGCTGAAGCCGCAGCGCGTCTACGAGGAGATGAACAAGGCATTCGGCCGCGACACCTGCTACGTCTCGACCATCGGTCTCAGCCAGATCGCCGGTGCGCAGTTCCTGCATGTCTATCGCCCACGCAACTGGATCAATTGCGGCCAGGCAGGCCCGCTCGGCTGGACGTTGCCGGCAGCGCTCGGTGTGCGTGCCGCCGATCCGGAGCGGAAGATCGTGGCACTCTCGGGCGACTATGATTTCCAGTTCATGATCGAGGAACTGGCCGTCGGCGCCCAGCACAAGCTGCCTTACCTGCACGTGGTGGTGAACAACTCCTATCTCGGCCTCATCCGCCAGGCGCAGCGCGGACTGAACATGGATTTCGAAGTCAGCCTTGCCTTCGACAACATCAACCATTCCGGCGATGCCGAAAAGGGTTATGGCGTCGATCACGTGGCGGTAGCCGAAGGCCTTGGCTGCAAGGCGATCCGGGTCAGGAGCCCGAACGAGTTCCAGGAGGCTTTTGCCAAGGCGCAGGCGCTGATGGACGAACACCAGGTGCCTGTTGTCGTCGAATTCATTCTCGAGCGCGTCACCAATATCTCGATGGGCGCCGACATCAATGCTGTCGTTGAATTCGAGGAACTGGCCGAACGCGGCGAGGACGCCCCGACGGCGATCATGGCGCTGCTCGACTGATCAGAGAACGGAGGATTTTCTCATGCCAAAATTTGCGGCAAACCTGACGATGCTTTTCAACGAGGTGCCGTTCCTCGACCGGTTCGCGCTGGCCGCCAAGGCCGGGTTCACGGCGGTGGAATATCTCTTCCCTTACGACTTCGACGCCAAGGCATTGAAGGCGGCCCTTGAGGTCAACGGTCTGACCCAGGTGCTGCATAACCTGCCGGCCGGAAACTGGGCCGGTGGCGAGCGCGGCATCGCCGTGCTGCCTGATCGGGTGGATGAATTCCGCCGCGGCGTGGCCTCGGCCATCGATTATGCAACCGCGCTTGGCTGCACGCAGATCAACTGCCTCTCCGGTATTGCGCCGGTCGGCGTGTCGGACGACGTGCTGCGGGCGACATTCGTTGCCAATCTGCGGCTGGCCGCTGGCGAACTCGGCAAGCACGGCATCCGGCTGCTGATTGAGCCGATCAACCGGTTCGATATTCCGGGCTTCTACCTCAACACGGTGGAGCAGGCAGCGTCGATCATCAAGGAAGTCGGCAGCGACAGCTTGTTCATCCAGTACGACCTCTACCATCAGCAGCGCACCGAGGGCGAGCTGATCGGTACGTTCAAGAAATACCAGGCGCAGATCGCTCATATCCAGCTGGCCGACAATCCCGGCCGTAACGAGCCGGGCACCGGCGAGATCAACTATCCCTTCGTCTTCGAGGCGCTGGATGCGGCTGGCTACGACGGCTTCATCGGCTGCGAATACAAGCCGCGCACCACGACATCCGAAGGGCTTGGCTGGTTCACCGAGACCAACCGCCAGTCGCATGGCGCAGACATCATCAAGATCAGGAGTTAAGCATCATGGCCACAATCGGCTTTATCGGACTGGGTATCATGGGCACGCCGATGGCGCGCCACTTGCAGGATGCCGGCCACACCGTTGTCACTTCGGCATTCCATATTCCACCGAAACAGGAACTGATCGACAACGGCCTGAAGTTCGTCGAGACGCCAGCAGCGCTGGCGGAGAAGGTGGACATCACCATCCTGATGCTGCCGGATACGCCGGAAGTGAAGGATGTCCTGTTCGGCGAAAACGGTGTGTTCTTCGGCCTGTCGAAAGGCAAGCTGGTCATCGACATGAGCTCGATCTCACCGATCGAAACGAAGGAATTTGCCAAACGAGTCCGCGAAACCGGCGCCGAATATATCGATGCCCCGGTGTCCGGCGGCGAGGTCGGTGCCAAGAACGCATCGCTGTCGATTATGGCCGGCGGTTCGCAGGAAAGCTTCGACCGGGCATTGCCGCTGTTGAAACTGATGGGCAAGAACATCACGCTGGTCGGCGATTGCGGCGATGGACAGGTGACCAAGGTTGCCAACCAGATCATTGTTGCGCTCACCATCGAGGCTGTCGCGGAGGCACTGGTCTTTGCCTCCAAGGCTGGTGCGGATCCGGCGCGGGTTCGTGAAGCGTTGATGGGCGGCTTTGCCTCGTCGCGCATTCTGGAAGTGCATGGCGACCGCATGGTCAAGCGCACTTTTGATCCGGGTTTCCGCATCTCGCTGCATCAAAAGGACCTGAACCTCGCCCTTCAGGGCGCAAAAGCCATCGGTGTTTCGCTGCCGAACACGGCGGCAACGCAGGAATTGTTCAACAGCTGCGCTGCACACGGGGATGCCGGTCTTGATCATTCAGGCCTCGTCACGGCGCTTGAACGCATGGCCAACCACGCGGTCGCCTGACGACAGGACCGGGCAGTCAGGAGGAGGACTGCCCGGTCTTTTTCATGAATGAGGATAAAAGACATGGCCGTGATCGCCGACCCGAAAACCTTTCTGGAAACGCTGTTTCATGCAGCCGTTGCTGCGGCCGATCCGGAAAAAGTGCTTGCCGCCAACCTGCCGGAAAAGCCGAAGGGCCGCACGGTGGTGATTGGTGCCGGCAAGGGTGCCGCCCAGATGGCGCAGGTGTTCGAGCGGCTGTGGGATGGACCGCTCACCGGCGCCGTTGTCACGCGATACGGCTATGGTGCACGCTGCGAGCGGATCGAGGTGCTGGAGGCATCGCACCCACTGCCGGACGAGAACGGGTTGAAGGCGTCGCGCCGGTTGCTGGAGGAGGTCAGTGGCCTCACCGAAGACGATCTCGTCGTGGCGCTGATCTGCGGTGGCGGCTCGGCGCTTTTGCCGCTGCCGGCTGGTGATCTGACGCTGGAGGATGAAATCGTGGTCAACCGGGCGCTTTTGGCATCCGGCGCGCCGATCAGCGCGATGAATGCGATCCGCAAGCATGTTTCGGGTATCAAGGGCGGACGGCTGGCCGCTGCGGCATGGCCTGCAAAGGTCGTGTCGCTGGTGGTCTCAGACATTCCGGGTGACGATCCGGCGCTGGTCGCTTCGGGGCCGACCATCCCGGACAAAAGCACGCGGGAAGACGCTTTGAGGGTCATCGAACGCTATTGTCTGGAATTGCCGGAAAAGGTGATGGCGTTTATTCGCGGCGATGCGTCTGCAGCTCCGAACCCGGCCGACCAAAAGTTTCGCCGCAACGAGGTCCGGCTTGTCGCCTCGGCTGCGGTCTCGCTGGAGGCTGCGGCCGAGAAGGCGCGGGCCGCCGGTGTCGAGGCCGTGATCCTGTCCGATGCCATCGAAGGCGAGGCGCGGGAAGTCGGGCGCGTACACGCGGCGATTGCCCGCGAGGTTGCCGTTCGAAACCGGCCTTTTCAAAAGCCGGTGGTCATTCTCTCCGGCGGCGAGACGACAGTGACGATCCGGGGCAAGGGCAAGGGTGGGCGCAACAGCGAATTTCTTCTGTCGCTGGCACTCGGGATCGATGGTGCCGATGGTATTTCGGCGCTAGCCGCCGATACCGATGGTATCGATGGGTCGGAGGACAATGCCGGGGCATTCGCGGACGACACGAGTGTGTCGCGGCTTGCAAGGGCCGGTGTCGACGGAGCGGCTTTACTCGACCGCAACGACGCCTGGACCGCATTCGATGCGGTCGGTGACATTTTCAAGCCGGGACCGACAGGGACCAACGTCAATGATTTTCGGGCGATTCTGGTGCAGTAGGCCTGCATTGTCTGCTTGCGCAACTGACTTGATGACGGGGGGATGAATGGCTCTGCCGTCACGCATCGACTCCGCGAAGGATTCGGAACCAAATGCCTTGATCGGCAGTTAATTTCCTCATGGTTCAACGCAGGAGGATGACGGCAATGCTGAAATCATTGTCTCCCGCAATCTCCGGTATCGAAATCGATCCGCAGCAGGGCGGAATGAGTCTGGCCGATTTCGAATGGCGCTACCGCGTGCTGATCATTTTCCCTGATGACAGTCATATCGATGCGGCGCGGCAGGCAAACCAGCTGCTTGGCCAGGCCGAGGGCCTGCGCGAAAGAGATATCATCGTGCTGGAGGTCGGCCGGAACGACGTCAAGGCATTGTTCGGACCGGAATACGACCTCAATTGCTACGCCATCCGTTCGGATCTGGACGTCACGGACGGTTTCTTTGCAATGATACTGGTCAGCAAGGATGGTGCGGTGACGTTCCGCACCGACGAGGTGGTGCCGGCAGAGGTGCTGTTCGCGTTGATCGATCAGTTGCCGGTTAGCCAGAAGAAGCCTTCGAACTGATAGGGCGATACTTAGGTGCGGCTCTCCAGCCAGTGACTGAGCCCCGCTGCCGCTGCCCGTCCGGTAGCAAAACACGCGGTGAGCAGGTAGCCGCCGGTCGGGGCTTCCCAATCCAGCATTTCTCCGGCGGCGAAGACGCCAGGCAAGGCTTTCAGCATATAGCGCTCATCGACAGCATCGAAACGGATGCCGCCTGCCGAGGAAATGGCTTCGGCGATGGGACGGGGCCGCGTGACGGGAATGGGCAGGGCCTTGATCAGCAGAGCGAGTTGGGCGGGATCATTGACTGCGGCTTGGGAGCCGAGTTCGCGAACGAGTGCGGCCTTGACGCCCTTCAGGCCGGCGCCTTTGCGCAGGCGGTTGGACAGGCTGATCTTACTGTCCTGGCGTGAAAGGTCTTTTGCGAGGCGTTCGGTGCTGCGGCCAGGCGCCAGATCGACCAGCAGGGTTGCCTTACTCTGCCGCGCCAGACGGTCGCGCAATGCCGCCGAATGGGCGTAAACGAGGCTTCCTTCGATGCCATGGCGGGAGATGACGAATTCGCCGGGGAAGGTGCCGGCGTCCGATGTGGTCGTGACGGATTTCAGCGGCGCACCGGCAAAGCGGTCCTTGAAGACATCGCTCCAATCGACATCGAAGCCGCAATTGGCGGGCTGCAGGCCGGCGATGCCGACGCCCTTGTCTCTCAGCAACGGAACCCAGCCGCCATCGGCGCCCAGGCGCGGCCAGCTGGCGCCGCCGAGCGCAAGTAGCGTCGCGTCGCTGTGGAGAGTTGTCAGGCCGCTCGGGGTTTCGAAGGTGAGGCCGTCATCGGCAAAGCCGGTCCAGCGGTGGCGTGTCATCAGCTTGACGCCCTGTGCCTCCAGCCGCTTCAGCCAGGCCCGCAACAGCGGCGAGGCCTTCATGACGGTTGGAAAGACGCGGCCGGACGTGCCGGTAAAGGTTTCCGTGCCGAGGCTGGAAGCCCATGACTGTACGTCGGCGGGGGTGAAAGCATCCAGCGCTGTGCGCAGGCGATCCGATGTCGGGCCGAAACGGGTGGCGAAAAGCCGATAGTCTTCCGAATGGGTAATGTTGAGACCGGATTTTCCGGCAAGCAGGAACTTGCGGCCGAATGTTGGCATGCCATCATAGACCGTCACGGCATGACCCGACAGTGACAGGACTTCCGCCGCCATCAGGCCCGCCGGTCCGCCGCCGATGATCGCGATCTGTTTTCCTGACATGATCCGTCCGTTGCTGAGTGTTCACCGCCCGTCTTGGCGACTGCAGGCATTTTGCGCAAGGGTAATCGCGGTGATTGGCCATGCGCCGCGTTAGCGCAGCGGTTTCATCCCGTAAATTTTTACAAATCATGCGCGCAAGCTGCTGTCTTGGTTCGGAAATTGTTTTGCGGCTGTGTTAATCTCAAAAACGGTACCGGTGCGGTGGAGAGGAGTCCGCAGCACCGGCGTCTTGCAGCGACTGCTGTCGGGAGGATGCAGACATTCTTGACCGCCTTTTGAGGCCGGGTCTGATATCGTCGTATTCTTTCCGTTCAGGCAGCGCGATCCGACTGGGAGGAGGCCTGATGTATTCTGGCGGCTTGAATTTCGCCTTGGGCGGAGAGATCGAGGCTCTGCGCGAGAACGTGCGGCGGTTTGCAAGCGAGCGCATTGCGCCGCAGGCGGCCGATATCGACCGGAGCAACAGTTTTCCGATGCCGCTCTGGCGTGAGCTGGGCGATCTCGGCCTGCTCGGGATCACGGCGGGCGAGGATTATGGCGGCATCGGCCTTGGCTATCTCGCCCATTGCGTGGCGATGGAGGAAATCAGCCGGGCCTCGGCGTCGGTGGCCCTGAGCTACGGCGCCCATTCCAACCTCTGCGTCAACCAGATCAACCGCAATGGCTCCGACGTGCAGAAAGCCGGCTATCTGCCGAAGCTGATTTCCGGCGAGCATGTCGGCGCGCTGGCAATGTCCGAGCCGGGGGCAGGCTCCGATGTGGTGTCGATGAAGCTGCGGGCCGACAAGCGCGGTGACCGCTATGTGCTCAACGGCAACAAGATGTGGATCACCAATGGTCCTGATGCGGACGTTCTGGTGGTCTATGCCAAGACCGATCCGGATGCCGGGCCGCGCGGCATTACCGCGTTTCTGGTCGAAAAGGGGTTTGCCGGATTTTCGACCGGCCAGAAGCTCGACAAGCTCGGCATGCGCGGCTCCAATACCTGCGAGCTGATCTTCAGCGATTGCGAGGTGCCGGAGGAAAATGTGCTCGGCAGCGTCGGCGGCGGTGCGCGGATTTTGATGTCGGGCCTTGATTATGAGCGCGTCGTGCTGTCGGCCGGGCCGCTCGGCATCATGGCGGCTTGCCTCGACGTCGCGGTCCCCTATCTGCATGAGCGAAAGCAGTTCGGCCAGCCGATCGGCGAATTCCAGCTGATGCAGGGCAAGATCGCCGACATGTATGTGACGCTGAACGCAGCACGCGCCTATGTCTATGCCGTGGCGGCCGCCTGCGACAGGGGCGAGACGACACGCAAGGATGCGGCCGGGTGCATTCTCTACGCGGCCGAACGGGCAACCGCCCTGGCGCTCGAAACCATCCAGGTGCTGGGCGGCAATGGCTACACCAACGACTATCCGGCCGGGCGGCTGCTGAGGGACGCGAAACTGTACGAGATCGGTGCTGGAACCTCGGAAATACGGCGTATGCTGATCGGCAGGGAGCTTTTCGGCGAGACGGCTTGAACGTGACACTCTGCAGGATGTTTGGTCGGGGGAATGAATGGCCGTTCTGAAATCGCAAATTACCACGTCCTCGGAAACCTTCCGCGCCAACAGCGCTGCGATGGCGGAGGCGATGCGTGTCGTCGAGGAAGCGGCGGCGCTGGCTGCCGGCGGTGGCGGCGAGGTGGCGCGCGAGCGTCATGTCAGCCGTGGCAAGATGCTGCCGCGTGAACGGGTGGCGCAGCTGATCGACCCGGCGACGCCCTTTCTGGAAGTGGGCTTGACGGCGGCGCACGGGCTCTACAAGGGCGAGGCGCCGGGGGCGGGGCTGGTCACCGGTATCGGCCGTGTGTCCGGCCGTGACTGCATGATCGTCTGCAACGATGCGACGGTCAAAGGCGGCACCTATTATCCGATGACGGTGAAGAAGCATTTGCGGGCGCAGGAGATCGCGGCGGAAAACAACCTGCCTTGCATCTATCTGGTCGATTCCGGCGGCGCCAACCTGCCGAACCAGGATGAAGTGTTTCCGGATCGCGATCATTTCGGCCGCATCTTCTATAATCAGGCCAATATGTCGGCCGCGGGCATTCCGCAGATCGCCGTCGTCATGGGCTCCTGCACGGCGGGTGGCGCCTATGTCCCGGCGATGTCGGACGAGGCAATCATCGTCGAGGGGCAGGGGACGATCTTTCTCGCCGGGCCGCCGCTGGTGCGGGCTGCGACGGGCGAGGTGGTGACGTCGGAGGATCTCGGGGGCGGCGATGTGCATACGCGGCTTTCCGGCGTTGCCGATCATCTGGCCCGCGACGATGCGCATGCGCTGGCGCTGGCGCGCCGGGCGGTTGCCAACCTCAACCGCACCTCCATAACCACCGTCGAGCGGCAGGCGCCGGAAGAACCGGTCTACGATCCCGGAGATATCTCCGGTGTCGTTCCCGCCGACCTGCGCACGCCCTATGACATCCGCGAAGTGATCGCCCGGATCGTCGATGGCTCGCGGCTGGACGAGTTCAAGGCGCGTTATGGCACGACGCTGGTCTGCGGTTTTGCTCATATTCACGGCATTCCCGTCGGCATCATCGCCAACAATGGCGTGCTGTTTTCGGAATCGGCGCTGAAGGGCACGCATTTCGTCGAGCTGTGCTCTCAGCGGAAGATCCCTTTGATCTTCCTGCAGAACATTACCGGCTTCATGGTCGGGCGCAAATACGAGACGGAGGGCATTGCCAAGCACGGTGCCAAGCTGGTGACGGCGGTGGCGACGACCAGGGTGCCGAAGATCACCATGCTGGTCGGCGGCTCGTTTGGTGCCGGCAATTATGGCATGGGCGGCCGGGCATTTTCACCGCGCTTCCTGTGGACCTGGCCGAACAGCCGGATTTCGGTGATGGGCGGCGAGCAGGCGGCAGGGGTGCTGGCAACCGTGCGCGGTGATGCGCTGAAGCGGGCCGGCACGCCCTGGAGCGACGAAGACGAGGCAAAATTCAAGCAGCCGGTGCTGAACCTGTTCGAGACCCAGAGCCACCCGCTTTATGCCTCGGCGCGGCTGTGGGACGACGGCATCATCGACCCGCGCAAAAGCCGCGATGTGCTGGCGCTTTCCCTGTCGGCTGCGCTCAACGCGCCGATCGACGATACCCGTTTTGGCCTGTTCAGGATGTGAGGAGAAAGACCATGAAACGTGATGCTTTCAATGCCAAGAACGCCCCTCAGCCACGTGGTGGTTATTCACAGGCTGTCCGACTTGAGGATTTTTCCCGCGTGCTGTTCGTTAGCGGCCAGATTCCGGCGGATTCAGACGACAACGTACCAGCGGGGTTTGAAGCCCAGGCGCGGCAGGTCTGGCTGAATGTCGATGCGCAATTGAAGGCCGCCGGGATGAGCAAGGCGGATATCGTCAAGGTGACGGCCTATCTCGCTGACCGGCATCACACCATGGCCAATCGTGAAATCCGCAGCGAATATCTGGGCAGCCTGACGCCGGCGATGACAGTGGTAATCGCCGGTATTTTTGACGGGGCCTGGCTTCTCGAGGTCGAAGTCATCGCCGCGCAATAGACCGGGATAGAGTAATGTTTTCCAAGATACTCGTTGCCAATCGTGGTGAAATCGCCTGCCGGATCATTCGCACGGCGCGGCGTCTCGGTATTCGGACGGTCGCGGTGTTTTCCGATGCGGATGCCGGTGCGCTGCATGCCGAACTGGCGGACGAAGCCTTTCGCATCGGCGCTGCGGCGGCGAGCGAAAGCTACCTGAACGCCGGACGGATCATTGCGGCTGCCGAGCGCGCTGGCGCGCAGGCGATCCACCCCGGTTACGGGTTCCTGTCGGAGAATGCCGAGTTTGCCGAGGCTGTCGAGGCGGCGGGCATGGCCTTTATCGGACCCTCGGCCGCAGCCATTCGCGCCATGGGCCTGAAGGATGCGGCAAAGGCGCTGATGGAGCAATCCGGCGTGCCGGTGGTTCCGGGTTATCATGGCGACAACCAGGACACAGCATTTCTTGCCGAACAGGCGATCGATATCGGCTTTCCGGTGCTGATCAAGGCACGGGCGGGCGGTGGCGGCAAGGGCATGCGCCGCGTCGATCGGGCAGACGATTTCGCGGCGTCGCTTGAAGCGGCGCGGCGGGAGGCGGAGGCGGCCTTCGGCGACGGCGCCGTGCTGATCGAAAAATACCTGATGAAACCACGCCATATCGAGATCCAGGTCTTCGGCGACCGGCATGGCAATGCGGTGCATCTTTTCGAGCGCGATTGCTCGCTGCAGCGGCGCCATCAGAAGGTGATCGAGGAAGCGCCGGCGCCGGGCATGACGGCGGAAATGCGCCGGGCGATGGGCGAGGCGGCCGTACGGGCGGCGCGCGCCATCGATTATTGCGGAGCCGGCACGGTCGAGTTCATCGCCGATGTTTCCGACGGGCTTTGGCCCGACCGGTTCTTCTTCATGGAAATGAACACGCGGCTGCAGGTCGAGCATCCGGTGACGGAGGCAATCACCGGCATCGATCTGGTCGAGTGGCAATTGCGGGTGGCCAATGGCGAGCCGCTGCCATTGAAGCAATCGGAACTGTCGATCGACGGCTGGGCCTTCGAGGCGCGGGTCTATGCGGAAGATCCCGCGCGCGGTTTTTTGCCATCGACCGGCACGCTATCGCATGTCGGGTTTCCGGCTGATGGTGTGCGGGTCGATGCCGGGGTGCGGCAGGGGGACCGGATCAGCCCGTTCTACGATCCGATGATTGCCAAGCTGATCGTGCACGGACCGACGCGGGCTGCGGCACTTGCACGGCTGTCCGCGTCATTGGAAGCAAGTCATATCGGCGGCGTCGCCAACAATCTCGCGTTCCTCGCCCGGCTGAGCCGCCAGGCCGATTTCGTAGCGGGACATCCGGATACCGGCCTGATCGACCGGGAGGTTGAGGCGCTGACGGTGGCGGATGCGCCGGATGAAACCGTGCTGGCGCTGGCGGCGGTGTTGTCGCTCGGTACCTTGCAGGCGCCACCGGCCGGCGATCCCTGGCGGTCGCTTGGCCATTGGCAAGTCTGGGGGCAGGCGACGCGCACGGTGACGCTGGATCATGCTGGCGAGCGGCACGTGCTGCGGGTGGCGGCGCGTGGCCTCGACCTGTTTGCCGTGCATGGCAGTAGCCGGGTCATTCCGGTTCGGATTTCCGGCCGGTTCGACGGCGGTTGCCTTGTCGAGGCCGATGGCCGCCAGAGCCGGTTGCAGCGGCTTGAGATCGCAAAAGGGTTTACGCTTCTCGTCGACGGCCGCGCCTTTGATTTCCATGTTCCCGATCCGTTGGACGGCGAAGCGGAAAGTGCCGCGGGAAGCGACCGCCTGATCGCGCCGATGCCGGGGTTGATCAAGCTGGTGCGCGTCAGGGCGGGGGATGCAGTGTCGAAAGGTGATCCACTAGTTGTCATGGAAGCGATGAAGATGGAGCTGACGCTTTCGGCCAGCCGGGACGGTGTTGTCGATAGCCTGTTTGTCGCCGAGGGCGATCAGACCACCGATGGCACCGTGCTTTTGATGCTGAAGCCCGAGGAGGCCTGATGTCTTCCACCGGCACAGTTGTGGACCGCGTGTCCATCGTCGAGATGGCGCCGCGTGACGGCCTGCAGAACGAGAAGGTGCTGATCGAGACCAAGGACAAGATCAGGCTCACCGATATGCTGTCGGGCTGCGGTTTCGAGCGGATCGAAGTCACGAGTTTCGTCAGTCCGAAATGGGTGCCGCAACTGGCCGATGCTGCCGAGGTGATGGCCGGGATCGCCCGGCGGCCGGGCGTGCGGTACGCCGTGCTGACGCCCAATATGAAGGGTTTCGAGGCTGCGCTTGCGGCAGGTGCGGACGAGGTGGCGATCTTCGCCTCGGCATCGGAAGGATTTTCGCAGCACAATATCAATTGCTCGATTGCCGAGAGCATCGAGCGGTTTCGCCCGGTGGCGGAGGCGGCCCGCAAAGAGGGCGTGCCGGTGCGCGGCTATGTCAGCTGCGTGGTGGAATGCCCCTATGACGGAGCCGTTGCGCCGCAAAGTGCGGCCGGCGTTGCGGCGCAATTGCTGGAGCTTGGCTGTTATGAAATCAGCCTTGGGGATACGATCGGCCGCGGCACGCCGGAGGCGATCGACCGTATGCTGGCTGTCGTGCTTGAGGGTATCCCTGCAAAAAAGCTCGCCGGGCATTTTCACGACACGTCGGGCCGGGCGCTCGACAATATCGGCGTGGCTCTCGATCGCGGCATCCGAGTGTTCGATGCGTCCGTTGGCGGGCTCGGCGGCTGTCCCTATGCGCCGGGTGCCAAGGGTAATGTCGATACGCTGCTGGTGGATCGCTACTTGAAAGCCCGCGGATTTTCCACCGGCCTTGATGAAGACGCGCTTGAGGCCGCCTCTGTTTTTGCGCGCAGTTTGAGGAGTGCGGCATGACATATGAGACCATCCGCGTCGAGGTTGACGGCCGGGGTGTGGCGCGGCTGGCGCTTGCCCGTCCCGACAAACACAATGCCTTGTCCGGCACGATGATCGGCGAATTGACCACCGTGGCAAGATTGCTGGGCGCAGATGCCGCTGTTCGGGCCATCGTATTGTCGGCCGAGGGCGCAAGCTTTTGTGCCGGTGGCGATCTCGGCTGGATGAAGGCGCAGATCGAGGCGGACCGGGCGGCGCGCATCAAGGAGGCCAAGCGGCTGGCGCTGATGTTCAAGGCGCTGAACGATTTGGAGAAGCCGGTCATTGCCCGCGTTCAGGCCAATGCGTTTGGCGGCGGCATCGGGCTGTTGTGCATCGCCGATGTGGTTGTTGCCGCCGATACCGCGACGTTCGGATTGACCGAGACCCGGCTCGGACTGATTCCTGCAACCATCAGCCCCTATGTAGTGGCGCGGATCGGCGAGGGGCAGGCGCGGCCTTTGTTCATGTCCGGCCGGATTCTGGATGCGCAGGCTGCGCAAGCCGTAGGTCTTTTGACGCGCGTGGTGCCATCAGGCGATCTCGATGCGGCGGTCGAGGCGGAGGTTGCGCCCTATCTGCAGGTGGCGCCCGGCGCTGTTGGGCAATCCAAGGCGCTGGCACGGTCTCTGGGCATGCCGATTACTGAAGCGGTCATAGAAGCGACGATCGAGCGCCTGGCCGATGTCTGGGAAACGGACGAGGCGCGGGAAGGAATTTCGGCCTTTCTGGAAAAACGCCAGCCATGGTGGCGCAAACCGGTTTAGCCACTTTAATGGATAACTGCGCTTGAAATGGGCGAGATTTGAGCATATTTTGATACTGTACTTATCAAAATATGTTAGGAAAGTGCCATGACAGCTTTGAGCTTGACGGCAAGCCGGTTTGGCGACGGGCAATCGCCGTTCCTTTCGGCCGAGCGGGTTTCCAAGCAGCTCGGCGTCACTCTGTCCGAGCTTGCCCGGCTGATCGGCGTTGCCCGCAATACGCTGACGGCGAAATCCGGCGCGCGCAAGGTGGATCATGCGCTGAGCCACGTCGTGCGCATCCTTGCCATGGCCAGCGAAATGGCGGGCGACGAGAACCGGGCGACCATCTGGTTCAAGCATCAGCCGATCCCCGGCTGGGCGGGCAAGACCGCGTATGATCTGGTGAGCGAAGGCAAATCGGACAAGGTGCTGGCCTATCTCGAGGCGGTACGATCCGGCGTTTATGCCTGATAAAGCCAAAAGCACGCTAACGCTGTGGCGCGCCTTCGTACCGCAATGGGCCTTTGCGCCGCTGTCGGGCGAGGGGGCGGCGCGGTTCGGCGGCCGCTGGAATCCGGTGGGAGCGCCAACGATCTATGCCGCACGCGAACTCTCGACCGCCTGGGCCGAGTATAACCAGGGTTTTGTCCAGCACCCGGCATTGATCGTGCAGCTCGACCTCAAGGATGCCGCGCTCGCCGACCTCACTGATCCCACCATGCTGTCCGGTCTTGCCGTCGATGACGATATTCATCTCTGCGAGTGGCGGATGCGTCTCGACGAGGGCAAGGTGCCGCAGACGCATCAGCTGCGCCAGCGATTGCTTGGCGACGATTTCGATGGTGTCATCTACCCGTCCTTCATGTCGCCGGGCGGGACCTGCGTGGCGTTGTGGCGGTGGAATGTCAGGGGTGCGCCGCGCCTCGACGTTGTCGATCCAGATGGTCGCTTGCCGAAGACACCCGCCTCCTGGATCTGATCCGGATTTCGTTAGCCTGCACAGATTAAGGATGAAAGCTGCAGCCGATGCGGCTGAAAACGAACGATTTTCCCATAATAGTCTACAAAATAAATAAACATAATTATCTAAATGGCGCGCGACGATGTAATTTCTCTTCACCTTTGGGGAATAGCCGCGCATGTCGAAGACGCCATCCTATACAATCAAAATACCGGCCCGCCGTGTGGAATGGCCGACCGTTATTCTCGCCATCGCAATCTATGGTGGTTTTCTAGCGCTGACATTCTGGTGGCAATCGCTGCCGCTTCCGGCCGTTGCGCTTCTGGGAGGCTGGCTGATCGCCTGGCAAGGGTCGCTGCAGCATGAGATCATCCATGGGCATCCGACAGGAAACCAGCGCATCAACGATGCGATTGGCTCCATTCCCCTGTCGCTCTGGCTGCCCTATCCGATCTATCGGGAGAGCCATCTGGAGCATCATCGCGACGAACACCTGACCGATCCGATCGAGGATCCGGAATCCTCCTATTTTACCCGGACGGCCTGGGAGCGGATGGGGCGGATGGGCAGGCTTCTTGCCCGCTGGAATACCACACTGCTTGGGCGATTGACGGTTGGACCTGCCGTGATGCTGGTGAGCTTTCTTATGCAGGAGGTAAAATTGCTGCGGCAAGGTGAACCCGGCCGGGCGCGCATCTGGGCGGTGCATATGGTCGGCGTTGCAGCCGTGCTGTTCTGGGTCACGGTGATCTGCGGCATGCCGTTCTGGCTGTACTTCATAGGCTTCGTCTATTTCGGCGCTGCGCTGACGCGGCTGCGCTCCTATGCTGAGCATCGTTATGCCGAAAGGTACGAGGAGCGCACAGCGATTGTCGAAAACAGCCATGTGTTCGGGCTGCTGTTTCTCTACAACAACCTGCATGTGCTGCATCACCTGAAGCCCGGCATTTCCTGGTATCGCCTGCCATCGGTCTACCGTCGTAACCGCGAAGCCCTGATCGGCACGAATGGCGGACTGGTCTACAATAGCTACTGGGACATTACCCGGCGGTTTTTCCTGAAACCGCATGACGAGATCACCCATCCGAACCATTCCGGATGAACGTGCCGCCGCGTCAAAATCTGGTGATACGGTGCGGGCCGATTGTGCAATAAACGTAAGGTGCTGCAGTGATATTTGCGCGTCATGAATGAAGCGCGTTACTTTAGTGCATTTATCCTTTGTGAAAGCCTCTGAATGCGTCTTGCCAGCCTTGCCATGTATGCCAGTCCGCCGCCGCTTACGGAGGCCACGGCAAAACTGTGGGATTTCCTCAGCGAAGCACTGAAGCGGGCAGGGTTGGAGGAAATTCCGGCCAGGCTGGACGATGCCGTGGATTATCATCGGGCCTGGACGCGGCCGGATCTGCTGCTGGCCCAGACCTGCGGCTTTCCCTATGTCAAACATCTGCGCGGCAAGGTGCGGCTGGTGGCGACGCCTGTCTATGGGCATCCAGGCTGCGACGGGCCGTTTATGTGCAGCTTCATTGTCGTGGCGAAGGATAGCTCCGCCCAGTGCCTTGAAGACCTGCGCGGCGCGCGGGCGGCGATCAACCAGCTCGACAGCAATTCCGGTTCCAACCTGTTTCGTGCCGCCATTGCGCCGCTGTCGCTGGGTGGCCGGTTCTTTTTCTCGGTCGTAGAGACCGGCGGACATCGCAACAGCATCGCGGCGATCACCGCCGGCAATGCGGATGTCGCAGCGATCGACTGCATCACCTATGGCAACGTGCTGCGCTTCGATCCCGAAAACCTTGCCGGCATCCGCATCCTGACGCAAACCGTGAGCGGTCCGGGATTGCCGTTCATCACAAGAGGTGATGCTTCTGACCAGGAGGTAAAGCTGTTGAGGCAGGGTCTGCAACAGGCCGTCGCAGAACCATCGCTGGCGCCAGTGCGTGATGTGCTTCGCCTCAAGGATTTCGCCGTTCTATCCGATGCCGATTACGAACCGTTGGCTGCGCTTGAACGGCAGGCACAGCGGCTGGGCTATCCCCTGATTGCCTGACGTTGTTCGCCGTCAAGGTTGGCCTGATAACGCCGCAGGAAAACCCGTAACTCCGGATCCGTCGCGAATTTTAAAGTTGACTCATATTCCGCTCGGTTTAATAGTTCGGTGATAGAACGAATTAATTGAGGCGACTGTGAGCGAAACCCTGCGCATCTCCCGGAAATTTTCCCAAAGAGCCGTGATGGAAGCGATCATCCAGAACGGGCCGATCTCCCGCGCCTCGATTGCCAAGCAGACCGGACTTTCCAAGCAGACCATCTCGGAAATCGTCCGCCAGCTCGAGCTGGATGACTGGGTGCGTGAAACCGGGCGTACCAGCGGCCATGTCGGGCGCACCGCCGTGACCTATGAACTGGTGCCGGATGCGGCCTATATCGCGGCGGTCGATCTCGGCGGTACCAAGATCAGGCTGGCGATCGCCGATCTTGCCTGCCAGGTGTTTGCCGAGGAAGTGGCTGCGACCGACCGGCGCGGCGGCCAGTTCGTCGTGGATCAGATCGCCGGGCTTTGCGCGCAGGCGGCAGGCCATCTGAACATTCCGCGCGAGCGCATCCGCATGGCCGTCATCGGCGCCCCCGGTGCGCCGGATGCCAAGACGGGGCGTATCCTGCTGGCGCCGAATATCTCTGATTTCGACACGATGAACGTGGCAGCCGCCTTCGAGAAGGCGCTCGGCGTCGGTGTCATCCTTGAGAACGACGTCAACCTGGCTGTGCTCGGCG
This sequence comes from Hyphomicrobiales bacterium, assembly GCA_900472175.1. Classification (GTDB taxonomy): domain Bacteria; phylum Pseudomonadota; class Alphaproteobacteria; order Rhizobiales; family Rhizobiaceae; genus Pararhizobium. The sequence goes on from UCHD01000002.1 coordinate 157,589, forward strand.
AAAACTGGCTGGGCCAGGGGCAGGGCATCGATAATCTCGCCTTCATTGCTGTCGGGACCGGGATCGGCGGCGGGTTGATGGTGGGCGGCCAGCTGGTGCGCGGTGCGATGAATGCCGCCGGTGAGTTGGGTTTCCTGCCGTTCGGCGCCGATCCCTTCGATCCGGAATCGTTGCGCACTGGCGCCTTCGAGCGGGTCGCCGCCTCGATCGGCATCATGGAGCATTATGCTGCGGCATCCGGCCAGACGGCCAGCGTACCGGAAATCTTCGAGCGCGCAGCGGGCGGTGATGTGTATGCGGCGGCGACACTGGACGAAACGGCGAAATACCTGGCCCGCGGCATCAGCGCGATTGCAGCGATTGCCAATCCGGAAAAGGTCATCATGGGCGGTTCAATCGGCCTGCGCCCGGAATTGATCGAGCGCATCCGGACATTCCTGCCCACGTGTTTTCCCTATCCCGTCGATATCGAGGCGAGCCAGCTCGGGCCGCGCGCGGCGATTGTCGGTGCGGCCGCAATCGGGCTCAGCCATTTGCACAACGCGCTGTTTGGCGCCGACGCCCCAGATAGCCGCATGTCGCTACCTCCGGCGGAAACCGTGACGTTCAGGGAGGCGCTGCAATGAGCCCTCGATCAGCCATCGGCCTAGGGCGAGCGCAAGCGTCAATAGTGAGAGCCCAGATGTGTTTCATCTCGACGACAAGATTGGCACTTGACGCGGTTCAACAGGGCCGGAGCGGCCGTGCCGCTGATCGGTGTACACCATAAGGCACAGGCGCCCCCGCTGGCCGATATCTCTTATGGCTCTCGCCTGTGTTCAAGGCGCCATAGCCAGCCGGGCAATATCCGCGATCCCGTCCCTGTCCAAAGTGTTTGTTAGTGAAGGACCTAGGCCGGATCGACATTCAGCGCAGCCAAATCATTGCTGCGGTGAGATAGATGAAACCCTCGAAGTGAACGGTTCTTCGGTTGTAGCGCGTTGCGAAACGGCGAAAATGCTTCATCCGGCTGAAGCAGTGCTCGAATGCGGTTGCGATGTTTGTAAGTGACTGCATCATGGGGAATGATGATCTTGCGGGAGCGGTTTGATGGGATCACGACTTCGGCTCCCATGTCGGCAATCGCTTCCCGCAAGGCATTGCTGTCATAGGCTTTATCCGCCAGCACGGCTTTGCCGGTCTGGTTCTCCAGCAGTGCCGGAGCTTGCGCGATATCTCCGACCTGACCGGCGGTGACGATGAAACGCAAGGGTCGGCCGAGTGCATCGACCAGCATGTGGACCTTGGTGGTCAGTCCGCCTCGGGAACGCCCCATCGCCTGATCCTTGGTCCCCCTTTTCCGGATGCTGCCTGCTGATGGGCACGGACGATAGTGCTGCCGATCATCAATACCGGTTATCTCGATTGGCTGTCAGCGTCTCAAAGACATGCTCCCAGACGCCGGCATGGCACCAACGGCTGAAGCGTTTATGGACCGTCTTCCACTTGCCATAGCGTTCCGGCAGATCGCGCCAATGCGCGCCGGAGCGTAACACCCACAGACAACCATTGATAAACAAGCGGTTGTCCGAGCCCGTCCGACCCGGATCGCCGACTTTACCCGGTAACAGCGACGCAATCTTGGTCCACTGAACATCGCTTAATTCATACCGCCCTGCAGCCATGCAAAGACCTCCGTGGTTCAACGCCGTGTCTTATGAACCAGCCTTCAAGCGATTTGGGAATCCTGAATGTCGATCCGGCCTAGTGCTTTCGGCTAGGCTAAGGAGGAGTGCATGAAAAAGCGGAGATCTACCGGAGAGCAGATCATCAATGTGCAATGCCTCCGCGCAAACAGCTCCGTCGCCGAATAGCTTTTGACTACGATCTGCACCTTCTCCCCGTTGCTCCACGCGTGATAAGCCCAATTTCCAAAAAGATCTCGAACGGCCGGACCAGCTCTTCGTCCTTCGTGCTAGGCATAAGTTCTGAAAAAACGTCACATGTCTAAGTCCTAGTTGGGCTTGCAACATCGCCGATCAAGCCGCGATCAGGTAGGTGGGTCAAAGCACCGCATACTCTGTAAACTGCAGCTGAAACCGGGATCTCTATGCGCTCGAGAAAGGCCTCCTTGTCGATCAGGGATGCCAGGGCGGGATTAAAGTAGATGATGTAGAGGCTCTTTGTGCCCTGTCGAAAAGAGGTTCTCAGGTTTTCCAGCACGCGGCTGAGTACGGCTTCATTAAACGGGTCATACATGAAAACGACTGTATTTTCCGGTGGAAATGTATACGCCGCAGCGTCGAAAAAAAGCGAAGCAACGTTTTCGCATTTTTGCCTAGGGTTCTTGTAGCGGCGAATGTTCTCGGCTGCGACGGTATGGAGTTCTTCGGAGAATTCGATGCCTAGAACTCGCTTGAACGGATATTCGGAGGCCACAAGAAGCGATCGCCCCTTGCCGGAGCCAAGATCAACGTAGGTAAATTCTTGCGGGGTGATCGGTAAAGCTTCTATCGCCATACGCAAAGGCTGGGCATCGATCGCTTGATAGCGGGTGCCGTCGCTACGGTTGGGGCTGGAGATGTCGAGCTTCCACAACGGCACAATCTGTTCCGTGTCCGTGCCAAACTCGCTATCGAATGTATCTTGCGTGTTCATTCGCCTTCTTTGGTAGGACGAACGAAGTTTGCGGATGAGGAGACGCGAGACTTCAATCGGCCCCTCGCGGCGTAGTTTGTACCTAACCGTCGAGAAAAGCGCTGACAATCTCCTTCTTGCCAATGTATGCACAGGCTTTCCTTCCTATATTTCGCCTCTTCAGGCTGCTGGCATTGGATAAACCGCGATATGCGAAACCCGGATGGACTGACGTCGCTGGTCAGCGACGCCGTCCGCGGTCACTTTTTACCTGGAGCCGCTGGGACGGGCGGGACCTGTGCCTGGGCTCCATTCTCTCCCGCCCTCCGGTTCGCGGGCCATCTCGCTCCCCCGTTCGGAGACCGGATCGGGCTGCTGTCCGCGCGGGAAGCCGGTCGGGTGCAATTTCGGCGGAACGAACATCCAGCATCCAGAGCCCGCTACCCAGCAGAAAGAGAAACAGGACATACGGTGCGTTCCAGAAATGCACGGTCCATCCCGCCAGAAAGAAGCTGCACATCGCAATAATGTAACCCGTCCTGTACTGCTCCAGACGTTCATCCAGATTTTTTAAGAACCCAATGCTCAAAAGGGGAAGAATAAAAGCAACAATCATCAGTATTGCTGCGGGTATTCCATAATATACGGCATGAGTGAGCCAAAACATGTCTATGCTGCTCGGCATCCAGCTCGGACGTTCCCATCTGTTCATGCCAACGCCAAAAAGCGGGTGATTGAGCGCGGACTGGGTCCCGAACGTCCATATCAGGATACGGAAATAGGCGGACTGCGCGTCAAAGGAGAAAAAGCTGAGAAAGATGTTTGGTACCGATCGCTTCGCTACCAGCGAAAGGAGTATCCACATCGCAGACAGCAGTCCGACTAACAACCGCCAACGATACTCGTAGTTACGCAACAGCCAATTCCAGAATATCAGCATTGCCTGCGCGGCAAGCGCGCTGATTGGGCCCGCCGACAAGCTGAGCAATGCCGTTGCACCAACAATTCCGGTTCGTAGCCACCGTCTGCCGGCTTTTTCGCCATAACCCAGAACAAGATGCACCAGTGCGAAAATGCTTCCGCAGACCACTCCAAACAGAATCGGATGTTCAAGAACGCCCTGGACGCGGCGTAATCCCCATCGTGCCTCTCTTCCCGAGAGCGGAAATGCCTGCACGAATTTGGACAGGAACTCGAGCAGGAAATTGCGGTTTGTGACGGCTTCCAGAATGGCGAAGGGAAACAGGATAACAACGATCCAGAACAGCAGGCGAATTGCGTCATAGAAATTATCCGCGTTGCGGATGTAGCATCGGGCAATAAAATACGCGCCTGCTGTTTCGATAAATTGGATGCCGGCTTGCTGAATGCTACCCTCTAATCCGTGATTGACCACCAGGCTCATGAAGCACCAGAGACAGTACAGAAGTATCGTAATGTCAGCGCTCCGGACACGGCCGGCACGGCCCGTAATCCAGAGGAAAAGGCACGGCATAACCATAACGAGGACGACCAGCCGATATGGCGAGATTGCCAGCGGCCCTATATGCCAGGTCCAGGGCAGGAAGAGCGATATCAGAAGAATACGGACAGGCCACGCAAGTTTCGCGTGCTCACTTGCGTAAACAGCCCCATGGAGGCCGGGCAAAACTCTCGACGACCGCGATGTTGCGGTGGTGCGGACAGCAGCTTCGGACACTACGCTCCCCCCATCCTAAAGTATAGGATATCGCCTGCTTTGGCGTGGCTTCCCATGCAGTTGCCTTTCTGCCTATTGTTTCACAGGTACATAAGCGTCCACCTCGATCCGAGGCTCTCTTCGAAGAAGCGGACGTCTCCACGAATTCCGCAGTCATTGACGAAAAGGAAAATACAGGCGGGCAGGGCAAACCGGAAGCCGCTCTTCCGCCGTACCTCATGAGGCTCTCTATGAAAGTGAATGTATCCGTCATACTTCCAACATTTAACCGGACCCGCAGCCTTGCTGCAGCAATGATGAGCGTCCTTATCCAATCGTATGAAGATCTTGAATTGATTGTGGTAGATGATGGCTCCTCGGAGGACGTGGAGGGGCTGGTTCGCAGCATCCACGACGAGCGCGTACGGTATATCCGGCGGCCCAGGAACGGTGGCGCTGCTGCTGCGCGCAACACGGGACTTGCCGAAGCAAAGGGTAGTTACATCGCTTTTCAAGACAGCGACGACATTTGGCTGCCGGGTAAGCTGATGAGGCAGGTTAGCCTTTTTTCGACCCTTCCAGACCGTGTCGGCGTCGTCACCGGCGCAAAGATCATCTATGGGCGGGATGCGTCCTTCCAGTACGGTCCTGCCAAGGTGGCTTACGCGCCATCACCGGAGGGATGCCTGCGACTAGACGAAGATCAACTCGATCACCTCCTGTCGGAAAACCGGATAAGTTTGCAGAACGCCCTTTTCAGACGGTATTGCCTTCCCGCCGGGGACTGGTTTGATACCTGCACGCGCGCCAACGAAGACTGGGAGTTTGCCATCAGGCTTGTCCAGCATACGACCGTCTACGAGGACATCGAGCCGGTCGTCTTGGGCTTCATTTCGAATGACAGCATATCATCGGATCCTCGCAAGCAGGCCATGGGTATGTTGCGGATCCTGAGGAAGAACAAGGATGTCCTTTCCGGCAGGAAAAGGCAAAAATCCAGGATGATGGTCGGTCTCGCCATGGCCCTTTACAAGTTAGGCAAGACAAGACGGTCGATGGCCTTCCTGACGGCCGCGCTGAGGGACCATCCCGCCCATTTGGGATTGGCCGCGGCAGGCGTTCTTCGAAAAGCGAAGAGTGTTTTGGTCGTGCCAAAAAGGCAAAGCCTTCCGCAGGTCTCGTCTGAAATAGCCGGGTGATTTAGGAAAGATCGTGTCCTGGCTTTTTCGGAATGGATGCAAACTTGGTCTGCAACGATCCGGGGTCCGTCGCCGGAACGCGTACGTCGCATTGTTGCTGGCTTTGACGTGGGGGGGCGGACCGGGGGCGTCAACTGGCGCTGAAATGAATGACGACGATGTCCCAAGCCGTGGAGCCCTTATCCAGCATCGAGGTACGCTCCATATCACGACGGACAATGCGGTCATCAGCAATATGGAAGTCACTGGCGACATCATTGTTGACGCAAAGAACGTCACGCTCAGTCACATCAAGCTGATTTCTGCTACGCCTTGGCACGCCCTCCAGATCATGGATGACGCCAGCGGCTTTACGCTCCAGGACAGCGAAATCGATGGTCGCGGGACAACGGATAATGCCATTTATGGCTACGGCACATTCCTGCGTAACGATCTTCACGATGCCGAGAACGGCTTGACTCTCTGGGGGCCGTCTCTTGTCCAGGGTAACTACATTCACGGCCTGCGCAGTGCGCAGGCGGATCCGCACTACGACGGCATCCAGATGACCAGTGGACAGCACGTCGCCATCATCGGCAACACGATTATCAACGATCACGATCAGACTTCAGCCATCGGCATGGGCAATACGTTCGGCGATCTGTCCGACATTACCATCGATGGCAATCGCCTGGTTGGCGGTGGTTACACCGTCTACCTTGATGGGCGAAAAGGGGGAGGGGTAATCGACGACGCTTCGATCAGGATTACCAACAATCAGATCGGCGGCGGCCGCTGGGGCAATTTCTCCCTATATGATGAAAAGCCGGTCATGCATGGCAACACCAGTCTGGATATGGACCGTCCGGGCAGCGGCTATCGGTGACGGCCGCGCTGTTAAGAGCAACGAGCTCTGCGCAGTCCAATGCCGTCAACCATCGCCGATAATCCGCAGTTTTTCCACTGATCAGCCCAGCGGGCAACGCATCGAAGCGTACTGTGACGCTGTCCACCTTCTCTGTTTGCGAACACGCGCGTCATCATAAACACGGTGTGCCTAACCCAGCGGCGAATATGCGAACCTGCCGCAAGCTGGATCAATAGCAGAAGCCGAGGGAGGCTTGAATATAAGCCTTATTGCCGAGGAACGGTACATCGTTCGAGACCATCGCGCGGATAGCAGGCGATTGGGTTCTCGGATATCGTCCGTGCCAACCGTTCCCGCTGTTAGCACCGGAGGTGTCGTTCGTGCATGCTATCTCTGGATCGCTACAAGTCGCCCGGCCAGATGCAGTGGCAATCAGTGCAGCAACGAGTCTGCCCGAGGTTGAGGCACTGAGGGACGTCTGGACTTCCTTCACTGTTACCGACATCGACGCGGACATCGACTATTTCATGGCTGTCGTCGATAGTGGCGATCAGATCATAGGACCGCATGTGCTGCATATCCGTCGCGCGGCAGATCAAGACCTGCTGGTCGTGGCGCGTCTTCAAAAGCTGAAGCTGCCGCTCCGGCTCGGCTACAGCGCTTTCGGCCATGTTGCCGTGCGTGCACTCATCGTGTCTTTCGATGGTATTCTGGGATCGCAGAACCGGGCGGATGAGGACCTGGTTTTCAGTTGTCTTCGCCAGTCCCTCAGGGAGGGGAAGGCAGATATCGTTCTGATGCGCAATGTTGACGTTGAGGGAGACCGTTACGCCGCGGCCCTGGCATCAACGGTCCTTCGTGGCTGTGGCCAGCCGGCGTCGCATCGATGGGTGGCCGACATTCCCAACTCGTTTGAAGACTTCCTGAAAGTTCGGTCTTCAAAGACCCGGAACAAATTGCGCCGGTATGACCGGACGCTGCGAAGAGACTTTGAAAACCGCATGCAGATGCGCCAGTTCAGTCAACCCGAAGAGATTGAAGAACTCTGCCGGGATATGCAGGTGATCGCGTCGCGCTCATATCAGGGCGGGCTTGGCGTCGGATTTTCGAATTCCCCTACCGAGCGGGCGCTGATGAAACTGGGTCTGGACAAGGGGTGGCATCGCACCTGGATATTATATCTTGACGGTCGTCCTGTGTCTTTCTGGACGGGGGTGGCGTATGGAAATACCTTTTTGGTGGGAACGCCGGGGTTCGATCCGGATTACGCGAAAGACTCCGTTGGGCGTTTCACGATGTTGCGCATGGTGGAAGATTTGTGCGCAGATTCCAACATTTCGCGGCTCGATTTCGGCCAAGGCGAGGCCGAATACAAGTCCGCGTTCGGCCGCGATGTTCGATTGGAGCGGGAAGTGCTACTGATTTCCGCACGTCCGTTGTCCATGCTTCTGATGACCACTCACTCTATTTTTACTTTCGCAAACAATCAGGCGCGCAAATTCGCCGCACAGTCCAAATGGGCGCGCCACCTCAAGTCGCTGTGGCGCAAAAGCAAAACTGCCCCCATGGCAGGTCAATCTGTATCTAAGCCATGACCTGGACTTGCTTTGGAAGTGGCGAGGCGATCTAGATTAGGTCGCCACTGGAGAAGAAACGCGCTCAGTGCCCTGCGGCCCCATCAAGCTCGCCGCCGCACGAGCACATCCCCTGCGTTTGTTGAGGCTGTTGCCTTACGGAGTGTTTTGCAACCATTTGGCGAGTCGCTGGGAAAGGTTAAATGTTCATTAACCATGGCTGGATAAGGATTGTTGCCTATCCCGCCGATGGATGTCGGCACCTGCTTGCATCGGCTGATCAATGAAACACCAACTGCTCCCGGCATTTTCGCGGCGTCTTGGCTTTTACACGGCGCTGGTTTCCGTCGTGCTGACAGTGCCGTCCCTTGCTCAGTCGGTATGGTCGGGCAGCGCCGATAATGAGTTCAGCAACAGTTCAAACTGGAATCCGGTCTTGCCAGGCGTTGACGACGCGGCTGCGGTCAACGATGGTTCCCCGCAGGTCACGAACGATGTTTCGATCGGTGCGTTGGGCGTGAATGGTGGTAATCTTACGGTTACCAATACTGGCGCGTTGACCGTCAAGAACGGCAGTACGATCGGCTCGGGCAGTGTTGCGATCCACGCGGGTGGCAAGTTGAACTCGGATGTTGATCTCGACGGTGGTAGCCTGCTCGTCGACGGCGATCTCAACGGGCGGCTGACACTCAACACCGGAAACGTGACCGTGAACGGCACACTCGGCGGCGGCGCTGTTGCTACGGGCACGTCGCTTTCCAATAACGGTACGGTGGGCGACGTTGCGGTCTCGGCTGGGGGAACATTTGTCAATAATAGCACGGCCACGGCCGGCAAGCTCACCAATGACGGCACCGCTTCCAATGCCGGAACACTCGAAGCGCTGACGAACACGGCGGGCAACTTCACCAACAATACCGGCGGCACCATTCAGGGAAACACGGCAGTTTCCGGCGGAACCGTCACCAACAATTTCGTCATTACCGACGCGGATGTCGCGGCAGCGGCCGCCTTCGTCAACAACAATGGCGCGACGGCGGGTGCTATCCGCAACTCCGGCACCGTATCGAATGCGGGTACGATCGGCTCGGTCCAGAACGACGCGGGATCGTTTACGAACAACTTCGGCGGTGCAGTAACAGGTGACACAACGGTTAGCGGTGGAAGCGTCACGAACAATGCGGTCCTCAACGCTGTCAATGTCGGCGCCGGCGGCACCTTTACCAACGCCACGGGCGCCAGTAGTGGCACGCTGACGAATGCCGGCGACGCGTCGAATGCGGGCTTGATTGCCCATGTGACAAACAGCGCTGGAAATTTTGCCAATAATGCCGGAGGCACAGTCACCGGAAAAACGACGATTTCCGGTGGGACCGTCACCAATAATTTCGTCATTACTGACGCGGATGTCGCGGCTGCGGCCGCCTTCGTCAACAATAGCGGTGCGACGGCCGGCGCCATTCGGAACGCCGGCACCGTATCGAATGCGGGCACCGTGGCGTCGCTTCAAAACGACGCCGGAACCTTCACGAACAATGGTGGCGGCACGGTTACCGGCACCACCGTGGTGGCCGGTGGTCAGGTTGTCAACAACGCGGCGCTGGGTAGCGTCAGCGTCGGTACGCAGGGCAGCCTCACCAACAATAGTGGCGCAACCGCAGGTGCGGTCAACAACGCTGGCACTGCTCTTAACGACGGAATAATCGCATCGCTAGTAAACAGCGACGGAACGTTTTCCAACTCTGGAACGATCAATGGGGCAGCATCGATCACTGGCGGCGCGTTAATCAATCAAGGAACGGTCACCGGTACAATCGACATCTTTGACGGCGGACTGTTGTCCGGAAGCGGCGTGGCGGGCGGACTATCGGTCAATGCGGGTGGCATACTTGCACCTGGCCCTGGTCTCCAGACGCTTGCAGTCAACGGGAACCTGACGTTTCACGCCGGATCGACCTATGAGGTCGATATCGACGCCACTGGCCTGTCCGATCGGGTAAACGCCTCCGGTGGGCTCGTCATCGTAGGCGGCATTTTGGATATCAAGGCCGCAAGCGGCACGTATGGTCTTTCCACAGACTATGCGCTCTTCACCGCCGGCAGTGTTACCGGCACCTTTGACAGCATTGCCAGCGATTTTGCCTTCCTGTCGCCGACACTGACCTACGGGCCGACGACCGTCGATCTCGAACTTGATCGCAATGACGTGCGATTCGCGGATGTGGCGGTGAGCGGGAATGACCGCGCAGCGGCGAATGCCGTCGAAACGTTGGGGGTCGCAAACCCGCTCTTTCTAACCATTCTGCCGCTGGACGTGCAAACCGCCAGCAGCGCTTTCTCGCAGCTAAGCGGAGAAGGTCACGCTTCCTTCAAGGGAGAACTGCTGTGGCAAAGCCGTTTCCAGCGTGACGCAGTCATCGATCAGATGACATTGCCTGCCAGGCGCCACTCCGCGCAGGCCGACGACGTGGTGTTCTGGACATCCGGCTTCCTCGCCGCTCACGCCATGTCCGGCGATGGCAACGCAGCGGGCGTCGATAGCCGTGTTGCCGGCGCGGTTTTTGGCGGCGACGCGGCGATTTCCGATCAATGGCGTCTGGGTGGGCTCGTCGGCTATAGCCACCTTTCGATGCAACCCCAGGCGCGTGCCGAGGCCTATCATGCCGGCCTCTACGCGTCGGGCGAGATCGGGCCGCTGGATTTCACCGGCGGTGCCATCTATTCCCGCAACGAGACTTCGACCCGTCGTGGTGTGTCGTTCGATACGTTTACCGACGCGCTGGCGGCAAACTATGACAGCACCATCACGCAGGTTTTCGGGGACATTTCCTGGACATTGGCGATGGATGACATCCAACTCCAGCCTTTTGCCAATCTCGCCTACATCCATCTCAACACCGGCGGTTTCAGGGAAAGCGGTGGTTTAGCCGCATTGTCAGCGGCCGGCAGTTCGGATGCGGTGACGATATCCACAGCAGGCATCCGCTTCTCGGCGGATCTCCCAACCGGCGCGTTCCCCATCGCCCTGAATGGCATGCTGGGTTGGCGGCACGCCGCAGGCGACCTTGAACCGGCTACCCGTGTCGCCTTTTCAGGCGGTTCCCCCTTCATGATTGAAGGCGTGGCGATGGCTCGTGATGCCCTGGTCGTCAAAGCGGGCATTTCTGCCGAACTCTCCAAGTCGGCTCGGCTGACGCTGACCTATTCAGGTGAATTCGCCGATGGCCTGCAGTCGAATGCGGCGCAGGCAAACCTGCGGGTCGATTTTTAAGTTAGTTCTGTCTGGCGAAAGCAAGTCGGTGCGCGTGACAGTTCATGCCGTATATTCAAGATCCGACAACGCAATCTCTTTGCAGATTGTCAGGCAGGGTGCACCAAACCATGGCTTAGCTGGCCGCTGCCCGTTGCGTGAGTGCCCGCCAGGCTGCTTGTAACCGAAGTCTCTTAACGGTGGCGAGCGAAGCCGTTCGGAATGTATCGTAGATCACATCCTTGACGGTCAACAGATCAGTGCTGGCGGAGGCCAGAACATCGTTGAGATCACGGCCGATTGCGTCGATGGAATAGTGTTGTTCGACAAAATTGCGGGCAAGCTGGCCAAGAGAGCGGCGCTCCTCCGGCGATTTCCCGAGAAGGCTCATATCCGCGACGAGGAGGTCGCTGCCGGGCCTGCCATCGCCTTCGCCATAGATGCCCTTTGTGTAAAAGAAGTCCTTCGTTTGCGTTGAAAACAAGGCCGAGAAATTGCGTTCTCCAACGACAATTACCGGTTTTTCGAAGGCCATGCCACGCAATGCAGAGCCTCCCATGCCGATGACTGCGTCTGCGCCGGCATAGGCCGGACGCGGATCGAGCAGTGCGCCCGTGAAGAGGATGGCATCTCGACCAAGCTCGGCGTTGATCTGTGAGGCGCGCGCTTCCAAGTTTGCCTTGGCCGAACCGTCCCCAACGATAACGAACCGCAATCTTTTATCGGATCCCAATCGCCGCATCGCATCCATCGTTCTCATGATGCTCTCCGTTTTCATCCAGTCGACCAGTCTGCTGACAGTCACGAACACGACATCATTCTCATCGATTCCGAAGCTCTGACGGAATTCGTGGCCGCTTCGCAAATCGGGCGAATTAAGCTTCATATCGACAGGAGGCATGATCAAATGTGCATTCCGGTAACCCAGAGAGCGTGCCCTCTCGACAAGTTCCGGCGTTCCGAATGTTGTATGGGCGGCCCTTTTTGGCAAAACAGATGGCACAACCATGGACATGCATGTCACGACCGCCGGCATTCGTCTCAGCAACTGAACACCCAGAAATGCATCCAGCCACTGTGGCCAATCCCAGACGTGCACGACGTCCGGCCGCTCGGTGCGGATGATCTGATCGATGACGCGCATCCGGGCCGGCGAGGGGTGTGAACCCGCTTCTGGCGCGGCTCGGAACCGAAGGCCCACTTTGTCGATCAAGTCATTCATCGGCCCGGGACTGGCAAGATAGGTGACCTGATGCCCGCAAACATCCCGCAGATAGGTGCTGAGTTCAATCGCATTGACCTGCGTACCGCCGACATCCAGCCGATGCCCAAATACTAATACCCTCATGGCGGCTCCATCTTGCGGTGACAGGTGGCAAGGAAACTTTAGCTGGGCGGCCAGATTTCTGCTCACACGCAGCTCCCGGCGTGTCCGAGACAGTCTTAATCGCAGTTAGACCTAGAATTGCGGTCGCGTCCACCAGGTTGACCGCGTTCAATGGTTGGAGCCGACCCTATGTATTGGAGGTTTCGGTACTCCTTTCGGAGATGATTGTACCGAAATTTGTTCCCTTTACTCGCCGGTCGAAAGGAACTCTTCTGAAAGCCTAGGAATTCAAAGCAACGCGGCAATCGATGATTGTTTTGGCGAGAGAAATCGCCGCATCAAGCCCCTTTGAATTCAGCTTCAGTTGGTGATGTGGGGTCTTCTCGGCATGATCGCATCGAGTGTCATCTTGGATGAAGGGGTGGTTATCTACCACCCGGATTTGGTCAATCTCTATGGATGCAAAGTGGGTGCGGGTTCCCGCATCGGCACTTTCGTCGAAATTCAGAAAAACGCCGTCATCGGCCGAAACTGCAAGATCTCCAGCCACTCCTTCATTTGCGAAGGCGTGGAGATCGAGGACGGCGTTTTCGTCGGCCATGGTGTCATGTTCACCAATGATCCCTATCCACGTGCCGTCAATTCCGACGGCGAGCTCGTGACCGATGGCGAATGGGAGGTCGTTCCCACCCTGGTCAAACGTCAGGCGGCGATCGGTAGCAATGCGACAATCCTTCCGGGGGTGACGATCGGCGTTGGTGCTGTCATCGGCGCGGGCGCCGTGGTGACAAAAGATGTTCCGGACTGGGCCATCGTCGCAGGTGTTCCAGCAAATATTATCGGCCGCGCCCAGGGCGCACCGGCCAAAATCCCTTTATCCAGGAGAGTATAATGATCGGCATAGCGGTGATCGGTTACGGCTATTGGGGGCCCAATCTTGTTAGAAACATAGCGGAGGTACCCAATGCCCGCCTTCTGTATGTTTGCGATCTTATGCCGGAGCGACTGACGACCGTTAAGGCGCGCTATCCGGCCGTGGAAATCACCAGCGACTTCGAAGAGGTTCTGCGCGACCCCCGCGTTCATGCGATCGCCATCGCTACGCCGGTTTCGACCCATTTCAAGCTTGCAATGAAAGCCATGATGGCGGGCAAACACGTCTTCGTCGAAAAGCCGATGGCCTCGACAGTGGATGAAGCGCGCCGGATGGTCGATGAAGCTGCGCGCCGCCGTCTCGTGCTTGCCGTCGATCACACGTTCGTTCATACGGGCGCCGTCCGCAAGATGCGCGAAGTCGTCGAAAACGGCCTTGGCGACATGTATTACTACGATTCCGTCCGGGTTAATCTCGGCCTGTTCCAGCATGATGTCAGCGTCATCTGGGATCTGGCCGTCCACGATCTTTCCATCATGGATTACGTGCTGCAGGAAAAGCCGGTCGCGGTGTCGGCAACCGGCATGAGCCATGTCGCAGGCGAACCGGAGAACATCGCCTATCTCAACCTGTTCTTCGAAAGCAAGCTGATCGCCCATATCCACGTCAACTGGCTCGCGCCGGTCAAGGTGCGCCGCACGCTGATCGGCGGCAGCAACAAGATGATCGTCTACGACGATCTCGAGCCGAGCGAGAAGATCAAGATCTACGACAAGGGCATTACCCTCAATGGTAACCCGCAGCGCAATGGCGAGAAGGTCTACCAGATGCTGGTCGGTTATCGCACGGGCGATATGTATGCACCGCAGTTGGACATGACCGAGGCGCTGGGCCGCGAACTCAAACAGTTCGTCGATTGCGTGGAACAGAACCAGCAGCCGATCGTCGATGGCAATGCCGGTTTGCGTGTCGTGCGCATTCTGGAAGCGGCAACCCAGTCTCTTGCGCAGCGCGGCCGCGTGGTCGAGCTGGAACAAGCGAGGCTGATCGCATGATCCCCTTTCTTGATCTCAAAGCACAATACGCCTCGATCAAGGATGAGATCGATGCGGCGGTCCTTGGCGTGCTGGCTTCGGCACAATATGTGCTCGGTCCGGAGGTTTCTCAATTTGAAGAGGAGTTCGCCGCTTATTGTGACGCGAAACACGCCGTCGCCGTCAACACCGGCACAAGTGCGCTCCACCTGGCTCTGCTAGCCGCAGGTGTTGGCCCCGGTGATGAGGTCATCACCGTTCCGTTCACCTTCGTCGCGACCGTATCGGCGATCTGCTATGCCGGCGCATTGCCGGTATTCGTCGATGTCGAGCCGGTCACGTTGACGATGGATCCCGCCAAACTTGAAGCCGCAATCACGCCGCGCACCAAGGCGATCATGCCTGTTCATCTGTATGGGCAGATGGCCGATATGGATGCAATCATGGCGATCGGCCGCCGCCACGGTATCGCGGTTATCGAAGATGCCTGCCAGGCGCACGGGGCGGAGTACAAGGGCCACCGCGCAGGCAGCATTGGCGTTTCCGGTTGCTTCAGCTTCTACCCCGGCAAGAATCTTGGCGCATGTGGCGAAGGCGGCATTATTGTCACCAACAATGATGCACACGCCAAAACCATGCGCATGCTGCGGGACTGGGGCCAGGAGCGGCGCTATCACCATCTGGTGAAAGGATTCAACTACCGCATGGATGGCATCCAAGGTGCGATCCTGCGCGTAAAACTCCGGCATCTCGACGCCTGGACCGCTGCGCGCCGGACGCATGCCGCACGCTATTCTTCTATGCTCTCCAATCTGGACACCGTGGAAACACCCGTCGAAGTCGCGTATCGTCGGCACGTCTATCATATCTATGCCGTCCGCTGCCGGGATCGGGACGCCCTCCATCGCGCTTTGGAAGCCGAGGGTATCCAGTCCGGTCTGCATTATCCCATTCCGGTTCATCTTCAAAAGGCGCACGAAGATCTTGGATACCGGCCGGGGGACTTCCCGGTCTCGGAGGCTGCTGCACGCACGGTTCTGTCATTACCGATCTATCCTGAAATGACGGCAAGACAGGTTGAACAGGTGGTCGCCGCGGTGGAGCAAGACGCCTATGTCAGCTGACATCGCCTCCGTTGCCCGGATTGTTCAAGCGGTTCACGGCCGCCGCGAAATCCCTAAGGATCCGGACTTCCAGCGTGAACTCGCCGCCGAACTCAAGCGATCATACGGGGCCGCTGGCCTTGTCGAACTCTATGGCCGTTTTTCAGCCGGGGATGGATATGTCGACGCCTTGATGCGCAAGGCGATCTGGCAGGCAGCCACGCGCCGATGCGGTGGCGGCCTGAACATTGGAAGCGGTGCCGGCTTCAAGCATCCCGAAACATTCGAGATCGGCAACGGCGTGTTCATCGGTGCACAGGCCTATGTTCAGGGCCGCTATGATGGAACATGCGTGATCGGCGACAATGTCTGGATCGGTCCGCAGGCGTTTCTCGATGCGCGCGACCTTGTGATCGAGGAATGTGTCGGCTGGGGGCCGGGTGCCAAGCTGCTTGGTTCCAGCCATACTGCGGTTCCAATCGACGTGCCGATCATCCGCACGGACCTCGAAATCAAGCCGGTCCGCGTCGGTGCATGGGCCGATATTGGAACCAATGCGACGATCCTTCCCGGTGTCACAATCGGCAAGGGCGCGATCGTGGGCGCGGGAGCGGTTGTCGTTTCCGATGTCGCTCCATTCTCGGTCGTCGCCGGTGTTCCGGCAAAATTCCTGCGCTGGCGAAGCGACAGCGACACGACGGTAGCCACATCCTGAACGTTGGGGACAGACCATGAAAGACAAGCGGATACTCATCACCGGCGGCGCTGGTCTCGTCGGATCACACATTGCCGATCTCGTTGCTCTCGAGCAACCGCGCGAAATCCTGATCCTGGACAACTTCGTGCGCGGACGGCGCGAAAACCTTGCGCAGGCTTCGGCGGCCTTTCCACTGACAATCATCGAAGGCGATATCCGCGATCGCGCGTTGCTGGAAAAACACTTCGATGGCGTCGATATCGTCTTCCATCAGGCGGCAATCCGGATCACGCAGTGCGCCGAGGAACCGCGCCTTGCCTTTGACGTTCTGGCCGGGGGAACATTCAACGTTCTCGAAGCGGCGGTTAAGGCCAAGGTGGAAAAGGTGATTGCCGCCTCTTCAGCGTCCGTTCTGGGTCTTGCGGACAGTTTTCCGACAACCGAGGAACATCACCCCTACAACAACCGGACAATCTACGGAGCCGCAAAGGCCTTTAACGAAGGGCTGCTGCGCAGCTTTGCCGAAATGTACGGCCTGAACTACGTCGCCTTACGCTACTTCAACGTCTACGGTCCCCGTATGGATGTCTACGGCGCCTATACCGAAGTGCTGATCCGGTGGATGGAGCGGATATCGGCGGGCCTGCCACCGCTCATCAACGGGGATGGCAGCCAGACCATGGACTTCGTCCATATCCACGATATCGCACGGGCAAACATGCTGGCGGCACAGTCTGATGTGACCGACGAGGTCTTCAATGTCGCGAGTGGGACGGAGACCAGTCTGCTGGAACTCGCGAAACTGTTGACCGGCGTGATGAACGCATCGATGGAACCGCAACATCAGGCGGCGCGGAAGGTAAACGCCGTGCCGCGCCGGCTCGCCGATACGAGCAAGGCCGAACGCCTCTTGAAGTTCAAGGCCGAGATCACGCTGGAAGATGGGCTTCGGGGCCTTGTCGACTGGTGGCGCAAGGAAAGAGTGCTGGAAATCGGGGGGCAAGCCGCATGAGCCACACGCTTCCTCAGATTCCCGTCGCCAAGCCTCTCCTCGACGAGTTGGAGGTCGAGGCAGTCCGCCGCGTCGTGTTGTCCGGCTGGGTCACGCAAGGTCCGGAAGTCGCTGCATTCGAGAGTGAGTTTGCGGCTTTCGTTCAAACCGAACATGCCTGTGCGGTCTCAAACTGCACGACGGCCCTGCACCTTGCGTTGAAGGCTGTCGGGGTCGGCCCGGGCGACGAGGTCATAACCGTCAGCCATACCTTTATCGCAACGGCAAACGCCGTCCGGTATCTGGGTGGAATCCCGGTGTTCGTCGACATCGAAGCCCACGGGTTCAACATCGATCCCAATCTCATCCAGGCCGAAATTACCCCGAGGACAAAGGCGATCCTGTGCGTACACCAGCTCGGCATGCCGTGCGACCTTGCCAGGATCGTCGAGATCGGCCGGAGCAACGGTATTCCGATCATCGAAGATGCGGCGTGCGCCACGGGGAGCGAAATCCTCTGGGATGGGCAATGGGAAAAAATCGGCCGCCCGTGTGGCGACATCGCCTGCTTTTCCTTTCACCCCCGCAAGGTGGTCACCACCGGTGACGGCGGCATGCTGACGACCGCGAATGCCGATTACGACCGCAAGTTCCGTCTCTGGCGGCAGCACGGCATGAGCGTTCCCGATACTGTCCGCCACGGCTCGCGCCAGGTCATCTACGAGGGATATCCCGAGCTTGGCTATAATTACCGCATGACTGATCTCCAGGCCGCGATGGGCCGGGTGCAACTGACCCGGCTGCCGGAACTGATAGCGAGGCGCCGCCATCTTGCCGAGTTGTACAGCCAGGAACTTCGCGATATTGCGTGGCTGGAAACACCGGCGGAGCCATCATGGGCGCGCAGCAACTGGCAAAGCTACTGTGTTGTGCTGCCACCGTGGCTCGATCAGCGCGACACGATGCAGACCCTGCTCGATCAGGGAATTTCAACGCGGCGCGGGATCATGAACATTCACCGCGAAGAGGCCTATGCAGACAAGGCAACACATCGGGTCTCCGCAGGTCAGCTACAGCGAAGCGTGGTTGCGCAGGAAGGGTCGATTATTCTGCCCCTGTTTGCGCAACTCACCGACGAAGAGGCATTTTCCGTCGCTGAAGCACTGCGCAAACTGTGCGTTGCGCCGCAAAGGGCGACCGGCTGATCTCCTTTAATGCCGGTCACCTGAAGATCAACCGATGTGCAGTCTGCGTACACCTCTTAAACGCGCTCTTCCAAAGGGCGCGTTTTTTGCTGGCTGCAGCATTGGAAAGGAATATCTGCGGAGCCCCTTCGACGATCCGTCAGACCGTTCTGAGTACCCATTTTCTGATTGGCCGGGGAAGCATTTCCGGCGGCACAAGCCCGATCAGCATTCTCAACGAATACAGTCCGCTCAACAGGACGGCGAGTGAGCCCAGCGCGATGGCTTGCCAGAATGGCAAAAAGAGCGTCGCGCTGAAAATCAGCGCCGATGAGACGAGGAAGACCAGCCCGATCCTGAGATTGTCGGGCGACCAGCGGAATCCGGTGAGTTTGCGCGCGAAAAAGTAGATGAGCATGCTGTGCCAGAGGTAAAGCCCGAAAAATGCGGCCGCAGATCCGACCAGACCGACTTTTGATACCAGCAGCCAGGCCAGGCCGACATGCACTACGGTGGCGGCAACTTCGGTCCAGAAGAAGACGGCCTGCTCGTTTTTCGCCAGCACGATGAAACCCATCGGCCATGCAATGATGCGAAGCAGCATTCCAAGGCAGATCCAGCGCAGGAGGTCCGCGGCGCCATAGAATTCCGGGGAATAGAAAAGCCGCATGACGACCGGTGCAAATGTCAACGTTGCCAGCACGCCGGGACCGGCAAGCAGGATGCTGACCCGCGCCTGCTCATTGACCAGGCGGTTACAGGCTGCGTGGTCGCCAACGATTGCTGTCAGGCGTGGATAAAAGTCGGTGCCCATCGCCTGCAGGATGAAGCCGGCATAAAGGCTGCCAAGCGCCCAGGCAGCCTGATAGAGCCCGGCTTCGACGATGCCGCCATGCTGCAGGACGATGAGACGAACGGCATAGGCGCTGGCAAGGGTGAGCAAGCCACTCGCCATGAAGACAAGGCCAAGTTTCAGCAACGCTCCCAGTTCCTGCCTGAACTGTGGCGCGGACAGATTGGCGCTGCTTTGCGGCATCTTCCGGCTGTACCACCAGGAGAGAGCCAGCCCCACTGCAGCGATTGCGACAAGAGAGGGCGCAATGCCTTCAAAGCCGAAAAAATAGACAAGCGGAATGGTGACCACCGTTGCGAAAAATGCGGTCAGCAGGTTGATGCGGGCGAGCATCGAGATTTCCCGCATCCCCTGGATCATGGCGGTCTGTCCCGCCGACGCGAGCCGGAAGAAAATCGCAAGTGAGAGCAATGCGACGCTGACGGCGTGCTGGTGATCTCCGAATGTCAGCTCGGCGACCGGAAAAGCCAATGCCGCAAGCAAGAGGGTGCCAACGATGCCCAGCACGATGGATATGCGTTGAAGAATGAAGGCGGTCTTGGCAATTTTTTCGGCATCTCCCGTTCCGACCGCTTCGGCAATCTGACGCACACCGCTCGATTGAACGCCAAGGCCGGCAACGGCCTGAGCGATGTCGGCGATCGAGCTGTAAATCGCCATCAGCCCGACGCCCTCGGGGCCAAGGATGAGAGCCATTGCCTTGTTGCGGATGATGGAAAACCCGACCGTTATCAGGGACGATCCGCCGATCAAGGCCGTCGACTTGAGAATTTGTGTGTAGGTTTGCCCTTCCGGGGGGATTTCGCGTGCATTCATGGGTCTTCACGCCTTATGTCTGCCGGACGCCGGCGAAGGGGAACTGGGGTAATCTCTATCGATGATGCGCCGGACAACCGTTTCGACGCTTGATTGCCAGTCCGGCGCGCGCCATCCGAAAGCTCTTTCGAATTTGTCGGTCGAAAGACACGAGTTTGCCGGGCGTCTGGCCCTGGTGCGATAGTCGGAGGAAAGAATATCTTCGACGTCTGCCGAGGGGCCGCCATACGTCCGGCTGACGTCAAAAACATGCCTGGCAAACCCCGACCAGTTTGTCTCACCCGTCCCGCTGAGATGAAAAATGCCCGTATAGTGTTTTCCCGGATGCATCGCGACGAGCAGGATCGCCGTCGCCAGATCAAGAGCAGATGTCGGGTTCCCCCGCTGGTCGCACACGACACCGATGCTGTCCCGCTCGGAAGCGATGCGCAGCATGGTTCTGACAAAGTTGCTGCCGAACGGACTATAAACCCAACTTGTCCGCAGGATAATGTGGCGTGGATTGACACTGGCCACCGCGCGCTCGCTGCGCAACTTGGTATAGCCATAGACTGTTTTCGGCTCGGCCTCGTCGTCTTCCAGATAGGGATAGGGATCCGTTCCAGAAAAAACGTAGTCGGTGGACAGGTGGATGATCGGCACCCGCAAAACCGCTGCCGCCTCGGCAACTGCGGCTGCACCCGTGACGTTGATCGCATAGGCAAGATTGCGTTCGTCCTCGGCGCGGTCAACTGCAGTATAGGCGGCTGCCGAGACGACGACATCAGGTTTGGAAGCGAGAATGATCTGTCTGACCGAGATGGGATCCGCAAGATCGAAATCCGGCCGGCCAACGGTGACCAGCTCGATGTCATCCATGTCGGCGGCGGCCTCTACGAGGCTGGTAGCGACCTGACCCTTCGTGCCGGTCACCAGAATTTTCATTGTACTGCTGCCAAATAGAGGATGCGATTGATCCTTTCCTGCTCCTTCGGTTCACCAAATATGGCTTTGGCAGGGAGATGATCTGCCCAGTTCTCACTGGGGCGAAGCGAAGGCAAATTGCCGGGGTAGGCCGGTTCGCTGGCGTAGAGGACCGTTTCGCCGGTTGAGACGCGATGCCGGTGAAGCGCTGAACCGATGAACGCCGCGCTTCCGGTCGTGGGAACGTTCATACCTGAGCCTCCGAGCACATATCGAAAACTTCCGCTGTATCGAGGGACTGCGCCATGCGATCGTTATCGGAAAGCTGAAATGTGGAAGCGTTCATTGGCCAGATGATGCCGATATCAGGATCGTCAAAGCGTATGGCACGACTATGGCTGGCCGAATATGGGTTGGTGACTTTGTAAACCACCTCCGTATCGGGTTCGAGCGTGAGGAAACCATGCGCGAACCCTTTCGGTATCAACACCTGGTTCCATTTGGCTGCAGACACTCGCAGTGCGGTCCAATGCGCGAAGCTGGGAGAGCCTCGGCGGATGTCGACGGCGACGTCGAAGATGGAGCCTTTCACCACACGCACCAACTTGTCCTGAGCGTAGGGTGGCAGTTGGTAATGCAATCCACGCAGCACTCCTGTAGCGATGGAGTGGGAGTGATTGTCCTGGACAAAATCGAGTGTCACGCCGCATTCGGAAAGGAGCTGTGCATTCCATGTCTCCGAGAAGGAACCCCTGTCATCCTCGAACTTCTGCGGGACGATTTCCAGTACACCATCTAGCCCTAGCGATTTGATCTGGAGGCTCATGCTGCATCTCTCTCCACACCGCAGCGGAGATAGGCTACACCGGTGGTCTTTCCCGACATGCATGCCCACTGCGACTGGGGACGCCCCACTTCCAAGGCAATGCTCTTCGGGCAGGCGATCCGGATATCAACATCGGCCAAAGCGGCGGCGCCCTGCGGAGTGTCATATGTACCGGCATCAGACCAGGCATAGCTGCGGCCGTTGGGCAGCCCAAAGGATGGAATTTGTTCGCCGTGAGGAAGGGGCAGCCCGGAGACGGGGCTGTCTTCATAAAACGATGGAAAACAGGGGAGCTTACCCGGCGCGCAAGTGATGTGAATTTCAAGGCTTCCAGCCAGCATTCGAACGCCCACGGGATCATCGGTCACTGGTTTGTCGTAGGTCGGCTGTGTCTCTTTCGATGCCGGACGCGTCAGAGGGTGGAGATGGGCGTCGCTCGCCCCGGCCAGTAGGAACCCCGTCATTTTGAATGCCTTGTTTTCCCGTCCTGTTGCCCCAAATGGTTTGATCCATGCCGCCGGCCGTAACGCGATGGCCAGCTTTTCAGCGACTGGCCTGTTCTGTCTGTGTTTTCTGCACAGCGGGGATAGCTGCCGCATCAACTGGAGCCGGAGGCGCCTTGCGAAGAACCCGCACGACATCGCCAGGCAGAAGAACCGTTGAATCCGACGCAGCGATTTCCGTGACAGATATACCGTCCTGCCGCGTGATCGAGAAAGCAAGCATCACCGCACCGGCGCCAGCTTGCGAAGCCGGGTCTCCCGACAACGCCTGAAGAAGAAGTTTCTGTGTCGTCTCTTGCTTCAGTTTCTGCTCGTCCAGACTAGCCTGCTCCGATTGGAATTCGACAGCAACCTCCGTGCGCTGCTTGTCATAAAGGCCGTCCAGATTGCGTGTCGTTTCGGCGATGTTTTGACGAGCGCGCATGATCGCGGTGACAAGATCCAGCCGATTTCCATGATAGCTGCGCAATGTGCGTTCAAGGTCCGACTGCCGCGTCGGCAAAGCAATGCCACGCTCGACCATGCTTTTGACATTGGTCAGTTCTTTTTCGATCGATTCGATATCCGCGTCCGTACCGGCGATCTTCTTTTCGATCGTGGCGATTTCCGACGTTAGAAGATCGCGCAGTTCGAGATAGGATTTCGACTGGCGATCCATGTCATTTGCACGGGCAGCGTAGATGATCTTTTCCTGCTCGAATATCGCCGAGGCGACCCCCTGGTCATCCCGCATTTCCGGTTCAAGGCGCATTTCCTTGGCGCCGGACATTTCAGCCTGAAGCCGGATAATTTTTATCTTGCTGCGCAGGATCGCGTTGCCGATCGCCTGCAGTTGGCCGACATAGCCTGTTTTGTCGGCGACACTTTGGGATCCATCCGAAGGCCGGAATTCGCCGCCGCTCATCGCCACCGATTGCAGGACTGTCAACCCGGGCCGAAATTTGTATTCTCCGGGTTTGTTTACGTCACCCACGACGTAGATCGGCGGTTGTTCGAGAATCTCGATGGTGGCCTCAGGCGCCTGCACCAACCCTATCTTGGTTTTCAACTGCTGGGCGATTTCCGCTGCGAGACCCGCGCCGTCGAGGTCCCCGACCGACAGGGTGCCGATAATCGGAAGCGATACCGTTTTTGCTTGCGAAATCAGAAAGTCGCCACCGATCGCATCCCATTTTTCATAAACACCCTTCGTGGGTACCCACTGGACGACCGTCAGGCGAATTTTTGTTTGCGGCGCAAATCGATCACTGTCCGCCAGGGCGGGTGAAAAAGTGCCCCCGAAAACAGTTATGGCCGCCGCAGCGAATGCTACTCGTCCTCTACCGCGGTAGCGCAAGAAAGATACAATCAATGTATTTCTCCAAGCCAAACTAAAAAGCTGCCCCATCGCGGGATCCAGCGAACAGTTCCCAGTGTGCCCATTGGATAAAAATTGAGAAGGGGAAGACCGGCGGCTTTGCTTCATCAATATGGGTGAGGCCGGAATGCGCGGTCTGCCGTGGACATGAAGGCATCGCTGTCGATTGATCCGGACCTATCTAAAGGCGGTCCGCGGTGGCCAAGAAACAGAGGAGAAGGGGCAGGGGACCACCACCGCTTGGGGGCTACGCAGGCTACTTGCCTCGTCCATTGGGATGAGGGGCATGCTGCAGTCCTTCTGGACAGAGTGAACATCACTGGCCCCGGCTCAGCCCATTTGCGCCGTCGCGGTCGATGGCGGCGTCAGTTAGAATATTGCGACGACACGTGGATTCCGTTCGCCCTGCCGCACCATCCGCGCAGACGAACCGAGAGTGATGGGTTTGGATATGATGCTGCTGGACGGGAATGAGTATGACGCCGCGGGGGCCAGAAGGTCACTTGAGCCATCGCGCGTCATTTTGATCCTGACGAACAGCGGGAGCATATCAACATCCCTTATAGACGCTGTTGAGCGCGAATTCCCGTGGACTAGGGTCGAACAGGTTGACGCTGTCGATACGGCATGTGCAGCCTTTGCGCATCCCGTCGGACTCATTCTGGTCGACATCTCCCTGATGAGAAAGGCAGAGGCCGCCTCGGCGGAGCTTTTGCGTATACATCCCCATGCATTGACGGCAGTTATAGAGCCTTACGATAAGGTCCTGGTCACCTCTCTGGACGATGTGGTGGCATCTTCCCTTGTTCGCAGTGTTCTGCCGATGGACCTCAGGCTCGATGTGTGGCTATCGATCGTACGGCTGCTGCTTTGCGGCGGGGAATACCTGCCACCAGGATTAATTCTTCGGGGGAAAATCCGCAGCCAGAATTCAAGCCATACCCACAATGGTGTTATGCGCCGCCCGGCAGCCAATATGGCGGAACTAACCACCCGCGAATCGCAAATTCTGGGAATGGTTTCCCATGGCCTTCAAAACAAACTGATCGCTGCCGAATGCGGGCTGTCCGAGCATACTGTCAAGATCCACCTGCATCACATCATCCGCAAACTGGGCGTCCACAACAGGACAGAGGCCGCAGCGCGCTTCCGCAGCCTGCATGACAGCGGCGCGGCGATGAATGAGAATTGAGGCTTTGCGCATGCTCTGATTGCCGGTTTGTCGGCGAATGAGAGATGCCGATACGAAACAAGATCGTGCCCGCTCTTGCGGCCGGGTCGATTTTCGCGGCCCTCATATC
Organism: Hyphomicrobiales bacterium; assembly: GCA_900472175.1. Lineage (GTDB taxonomy): Bacteria > Pseudomonadota > Alphaproteobacteria > Rhizobiales > Rhizobiaceae > Pararhizobium. The sequence continues at coordinate 182,522 of UCHD01000002.1, forward strand.
TAGGGCAGCTGGTCGAACTAGTGGCGCGGCGAATTCGTCATGGTCTCCGTCCTGATGGACGCTCGATAGCCTGAGCGCCGCGTATAGCGGAAACGCAAACGGCCGTCCCAGGTGGCGGCCACGCTATCCACAGCCGATCGGCGTGCCCAGTATTAACGCCCCATTATCCACACCGTCACAAAAATTATGCCCGGCGGGCCATGTTTCCCAAGCCCACACATTGACGTTATTTCCCCGTCGTATACTATATCTAGTGTTCAAGGTTCCTCTGACTCGCAAGATTCGGAGGCTAAGAGGGAATGCGGTGCGTTCAGCCATTTTGGCCGGGCAAAACCGGAGCTGCCCCCGCAACTGTAAGCGGCAAGTGCCTGTTTCATTTCAAGTCACTGAAGGCATCGGTCTTCGGGAAGACGGAGCAGGCGCCACGACCCGCAAGCCAGGAGACCTGCCTTAAACAAAACGTCCACGGGCGGGGTGTCCGGAAGGTCGCGTGATGTACAGCGGAATGACTCCGCTTTGTGTTGCGTTCTTCCGATGCCCGCCAAAAAGGCTTCGGGGTGAAGGCATGTCAGTCAATCGAATTCGCAGACCAAGAGATGCGGGATCACGATCGGTGGTACACGCCTAGCCTGATCGCCAGCTCGCAATGAAAACCACACGATCGGATCCGCGTGCAGCGGCTCGGAACCCTTTCGTGCGCCTAGCAACACGACAGATCACGAGGAAAACCATGAACATTACCGTTTACAGCAAGCCTTCCTGTGTCCAGTGCACCGCGACCTACCGTGCACTCGATCGCGAAGGCATCGACTATCAGGTCATCGACATCTCCAAGGACGAGGACGCCTTCGCAAAGGTGATCGGTCTCGGATACCAGCAGGTTCCGGTCGTGATTGCCGGCCAAGACCATTGGGCCGGATTCCGGCCGGACAAGATCAGCGCGCTTTCTTGAGTACGGTCTGACGAACGATGGGGCTGATCGTCTATTATTCCAGTCTGTCGGAAAACACCCATCGTTTCGTCGCCAAGCTCGGTTTGAAATCGGTCCGCATCCCTGTCAGCCAAGGCAGGGAAGTGCCCGATGTGCGCGAACCCTTCGTCCTCATCCTACCGACCTATTGCGGCGATGATGGCCGGGGCGCTGTTCCCAAGCAGGTGATCCGCTTTCTCAACAATGCGGACAACCGATCCCTCATCCGGGGCGTGATCGCCGCCGGCAACAGCAATTTCGGCGAGACGTTTGGTCTCGCGGGCAATGTCATCTCGGACAAATGCCAAGTGCCGTACCTCTACAGGTTCGAGCTTTTGGGCACGGACGAGGACGTCGCCAATGTCATCAATGGATTGGAGCGATTTTGGACGTCTCAGAGACTTTGACGCGGAATGCAGGCGGAAAACCGCTCAACACTTTTCCTCATTCCGCTGGTGAACGCCCTTTGAAGGCGCCGGAAACCGCGATTGACTATCACGCGCTGAACGCGATGCTGAACCTCTATGACGACGAAGGCAAGATCCAGCTGGACAAGGACCGGTTGGCGGCGAAGCAGTATTTTCTCCAGCACGTCAACCAGAACACCGTGTTCTTCCATAATCTGAGGGAGAAGCTCGATTATCTGGTGACCGAAGGCTATTACGAGCGCGAGGTTCTCGATCAGTATTCCTTCAATTTCGTGCGCGACCTCTACGATCACGCCTATGCGAAGAAATTCCGCTTTCCGACCTTCCTTGGCGCCTTCAAGTATTACACCAGCTACACGCTCAAAACCTTTGATGGAAAACGCTATCTCGAGCGTTATGAGGACCGTATCTGCATGGTGGCGCTGGCACTGGCGCAGGGCAACGAGGCACTCGCCCGCGACATGGTCGACGAGATCATTTCCGGCCGCTTCCAGCCGGCGACGCCGACCTTCCTCAATGCCGGCAAGAAACAGCGCGGCGAGCTTGTCTCGTGTTTCCTACTGCGGGTCGAGGACAATATGGAGAGTATCGCCCGCGGCATCAATTCGGCGCTGCAGCTGTCGAAGCGCGGTGGCGGCGTGGCCCTGTCGCTCACCAACATCCGCGAGGCGGGTGCACCGATCAAGCAGATCGAAAACCAGTCGTCCGGCATCATTCCGGTGATGAAGCTGTTGGAAGACAGTTTTTCCTATGCCAACCAGCTCGGCGCGCGCCAGGGGGCAGGGGCGGTCTATCTGAACGCCCATCATCCCGACATCATGCGCTTCCTCGATACCAAGCGCGAAAATGCCGACGAGAAGATCCGCATCAAGACGCTGTCGCTCGGCGTGGTCGTGCCGGATATCACCTTCGAACTGGCGAAGAACAACGAGGATATGTACCTGTTTTCGCCCTATGACGTCGAGCGCGTCTACGGGGTGCCGTTCACCGAAATCTCGGTGACGGAAAAATACCGCGAGATGGCGGACGATGCGCGCATTTCCAAGAAGAAGATCAAGGCGCGTGAGTTCTTCCAGGTGCTGGCCGAAATCCAGTTCGAGAGTGGCTATCCCTACATCATGTTCGAAGACACGGTGAACAAGGCGAACCCGATCGCCGGGCGTATCACCATGAGCAATCTCTGCTCGGAAATCCTGCAGGTGAGCGAGGCCAGCGAATACAATGACGACCTCTCCTACAAGACAATGGGCAAGGACATTTCCTGCAATCTCGGCTCGCTGAACATTGCAGCCGTGATGGACAGTTCCGATTTCGGCAAGACCATCGAAACGTCGATCCGGGCGCTGACGGCGGTCTCCGACATGAGCCACATCTCCTCGGTTCCATCGATCGAAAAGGGCAATGACGATAGCCACGCCATCGGTCTCGGCCAGATGAACCTGCATGGCTATCTCGCTCGCGAGCGCATCTATTACGGCTCGGACGAAGGTGTCGATTTCACCAACATGTATTTCTACACCGTGACCTATCATGCCATCCGGGCATCGAACCGGATCGCGGTCGAGCGTGGATTGAGCTTCAAGGGCTTTGAGAACTCGAAATATGCTTCCGGTGACTATTTCGACAAGTACACCGAACAGGAATGGGCACCGGCGACCGAGCGTGTGACCGAACTGTTCGAGACTGCCGGCATCCACATCCCGACACAGGAAGACTGGCTGGCACTGAAAGCGGCCGTCATGGCGACTGGGCTCTATAACCAGAACCTCCAGGCCGTGCCGCCGACGGGCTCGATCTCCTATATCAACCACTCGACGTCCTCGATCCATCCGATCGTCTCGAAGATCGAGATCCGCAAGGAAGGCAAGATCGGCCGCGTCTATTATCCGGCGCCATACCTCACCAACGACAATCTCGACTATTATCAGGATGCCTACGAGATCGGGCCTGAGAAGATCATCGACACCTATGCCGCGGCAACCCAGCATGTCGATCAGGGTCTGTCCCTAACCCTGTTCTTCCGCGACACGGCAACGACGCGCGATATCAACAAGGCGCAGATCTACGCCTGGAAGAAGGGCATCAAGACGATCTACTACATTCGTCTTCGCCAGATGGCGTTGTCCGGCACCGAGGTGCAGGGCTGCGTGTCGTGCACGCTTTGATTTGAGGCCATCTCAGCTACGCCTGTGCCCGGAGCCCCCTCATCCGCCTGCCGGCACCTTCTCCCCGATGGGGAGAAGAGACAAGCGGCTAGCGTGAGGCTCCCCCTCTCCCTTCGGGGAGAGGGCAGGGTGAGGGGGCCGGGCGGTCCGTAAGATTTTTTCGAGGAAAGACATCCCATGAACATAGCCATCAAGCCCGTTTCGCGCGTGCGCGCCATCAACTGGAACCGCATTGAGGACGACAAGGATCTTGAAGTCTGGAACCGGCTGACCGGAAATTTCTGGCTGCCGGAAAAGGTGCCGTTGTCCAATGACATCCCGTCCTGGGCGACCTTGCGTCCTGAAGAGCAGCAGTTGACGATCCGCGTCTTTACCGGATTGACGCTTCTCGACACCATCCAGACCAGCATCGGTGCGCCGAAACTGATGGAGGATGCGATCACGCAGCATGAGGAGGCTGTTTATTCCAACATTTCCTTCATGGAAGCGGTGCATGCGCGCTCCTATTCCTCGATCTTCTCGACGCTCTGCTCGACACCCGATGTCGACGATGCCTATCGCTGGTCGGAGGAAAACGAGCATCTGCAGCGCAAATCGGCGCTTATCCTCGAGCAGTACCGCAATCCCGATCCGCTGAAGCGCAAGGTCGCCAGCGTCTTTCTCGAAAGCTTCCTGTTCTATTCCGGCTTTTACCTGCCGATGTTCTGGTCGAGCCGGGCAAAGCTTACCAACACCGCCGACATGATCCGCCTGATCATCCGCGACGAAGCTGTGCACGGCTATTACATCGGCTACAAGTTTCAGAAGGGGCTGGAGCGGCTGAGTGCTGAAAGGCAGCAGGAGATCAAGGATTTTGCCTATGAACTTCTGTTCGAGCTTTATGACAACGAGGCCAAATATACCGAAACGCTCTATGACGGCGTCGGCCTGACCGAGGACGTCAAGAAATTCCTGCATTACAACGCCAACAAGGCGCTGATGAATCTTGGCTACGAGGCGCTGTTTCCGGCCGAAGCCTGCAAGGTCAACCCCGCGATCCTTTCGGCGCTATCGCCGAATGCTGATGAGAACCACGACTTCTTCTCCGGCTCTGGCTCGTCCTATGTCATCGGAAAGGCCGTTGCGACCGAGGATGACGACTGGGATTTCTGATCCGGTTCTGCAGGCGCTTTCGGCTCAAAATCCCGAACGTGGGTGATGTTTCGCCCGCGTTCGGGCTGTTTACGTTTCAATTGTAACCGTAACGTACTCCCATCGGCCCTGGAAACGGGCGATACATATCCTGGTGGACGGTTGAGACCATAGATACGCATTCACCTACCCAACCAGGTATGAGATCGATGTCGACCGGTACGGCGCAGAAAGGATTGTGGAAGCTGATGCTGAAGTTGCCCGCCTTGCGTGGACAGCTGCAAATCCTCAGCGCCCGGAACAAGAGCCTGCTCAGCCTGTGCGACGCTTTTCACGATGCAAGCTCGACGCTGGATTCCTTGCGGAAGGACCCAAAGGCCGATGCCGCCATCATTCGCGAATATGAGACGCTCTGCAGCGAAATCGAAGGCGAAGTGATCGAAATATGCCTGCTGGGACAGCACAAACAGCGGTAAACATTCATCGCCTACTGGTGTTCAGCCTGGATTTTGCGGCCCGTGCCAAAGTAGAACGCTTCCATGGAGAATTATCAATTCTGAAACAGTCAAAGGAATTTTTCGCATTTGCAAAGGGTGTTCTTCAGCAAAGAGCGTTTGACCGTTGCGTCAATTCCGTGTGCTACTGTGACCTTAAGTTGAAAACTTGGGGGCGGGCATGAGCGGCGAGCGTAAATTCGATCGATCATTCTGCAAGAATATTAGCCAAGTGGAGGCGCAGGCGGAGATCGACCGTCTGTTGGCGGATCCGCGCTTTCAGTCTCCGGAGCGCAACAGGAGCTTTCTGCGCTTCATCGCGGCCGAATTTTTCGAGGGCAGGGCCGAGGTGATCAAGGCCTATGCGATCGCTGTCGATGTGTTCGGCCGTCCCGCGAATTTCGACCCATCCGCCGATCCGATCGTACGCATCGAAGCGACACGGCTACGCGCGGCTCTGACCCAATATTACGACGTACACGGTAGCGACACCGGCATCCGCATCGATCTCCCCCGTGGCCGCTATGTTCCGATCTTCACGCGTATGACGCCGGGCGATATGAGCAGCCTGCCAGATGAAACGCCGGAGCCGGATATGGCCGATCACGCTCCGGGTGGAGAGGAGAGCGCAAGCCGCCGGTTTTGGCGAGCCAGTACGGCTTTTGCCATGACGTGGTTGCTTGTCGGCATCGGCATTGCCACATATGCGCTGACGGTAGGTCTTGACGGCTGGAAACACAGTGCCTTGAGGCAGAAGCCCTTGATTTCCATAACGCTAGACGCCGATGGCGAAGCGCCTGTACGCGCAGTCGAGAACGCCCGGGATTACCTCACTGTTGCAATCGCGCAATTCCAGACAGTGCGGCTCGCATCTGCCGTCGAGCAGGCCGTCGCGGCGGCGCCCGGCGACTGGGCTGCTTCGAAACTTGTCGCGGCCCTGCGGGGCCAGCGGGTTGCCGAAGACTATCGTGTTGTTCTCAAATACGAAGGTAGGGGAGGGCAAGGTGTCGTCTGGTGGCATGTCACGGATGCATCGACAGGTGAGGTGCTGCTGTCGGGTTTTGAGGATGCGTTGCGGCCGGACACAGATACGTTTCCGTCAAGCGAGAGCCTGGCGAGCCGGCTGGCACGGACGCTTGTCGGTACCCGTGGTGCTATCAATGCCATCGAAACACGTCACGAACTCGATACGCCGTCGCTCGGAAACGGCTGTATCCTGAGAGCGATCGCGGCGGGCGACCGGGGCGATCAGGCGGGCTTGGCGGATGCCCGTGGCTGCCTGGAGCAGACATTGGCCATTGCGCCCAATGACCCCGGTGTGAAAGCGGAACTGGCAATTGTGCTGCTTGCGCAGGATCCGGTAGATGCCCCCGCCGACCTCCTTACGCGAGCCTCCGGGCTGGCTGGAGATGCGGTGAAGCTCGCGCCATTTTCTGCCCGCAGCAAATACGCATTGATGACGAGCCAGTTTCGTGGTGGGCAGCGGGATGCGGCGATTGAGACGGGATATGCGGCAATGGCCCTCAATCCCAACAATAGCGACATCACGGCACGGTTGGGACTCTATCTCTTTATCGCTGGGCGTTGGGAGGAAGGTACCGGTCTTGCCATGCGCTCAGCCCAGATGGAACGGACCGTTGCTTCCGATGTTCTCCTGACCCGGGCGCTGAATGCCTATCGTCTTGGCCGCTTTGAAGATGCGCTGGCGTTCTCCAAGCGATTGAATATGTCTGACGATTACGCGGTTCAAGCGGTAAAGGCCGCCGCCGCCGGCCAGTTGGGCAGAGCGGCTGAGGCGCGCCTGGCCTTGGCCAGCCTCGGAGCAGACCAGGCCGATTTTGATGCCACATTTCGCAAGGGCATGAGCGTGCGTTCTTTCACACCCGAAATGACCGGCCTTCTCGAAACCGGCGTGATGAAGGCTGCGGCACAGAAATTTTGATGCCGGGACCGAGCTGTTCCTTGATGGTGTCTGCTTTCCGGCCGGGGCTATGTGCATCGGGTACCCGGATTTCACAAAAGTAACTGTAACGTACTTGTTTCAGCGCGCCATCGTGGCAGGCTTTCAAGCCTGTTTCCGCGCGAACGGGGATCGTGTGCGACGATACGCAATGCCCATGACAAGGATGAGAACGATGGTCAGATTTGGTTTTGTGCTCATGACCGCCGCGTTGACGGCGAGTTCCGCTATCGCGGGGCCTGCGGTGACGACGGCGAATGTGAATTTCCGCTCGGGGCCGGGCACCGGGTTCAATAGCCTCGGTCAGCTTGTCGAAGGAACCACCGTTGAACTTGGCGAATGCGACGATAGCGGCGCCTGGTGTGCGGTGTCTGTCAAGGGCGAACAGGGCTTCGTCAGTGGCAAGTATCTCAATCAGGCCGACGCCACGACAGACCGTCCAGGCTGGCCACGGATCTACACCACCGATGCGGGTGCCGAAATTACGCTCTATCAGCCGCAGGTGACCGACTGGGCGAATTTCACCACACTCTCGGCGCTCATCGCTACGGAATACAAGTCGAGGAAGGATGCAAAGCCGATCTTCGGCGTCATCGGGGTCAGCGCCGATACGGCTTCGGATGCCGAAGCCGGTACCGTCGTCCTCAGCAATATCAAGGCGACGGAGATCAACTTCTCGACGCTCGACCGAGGCCAGATTTCCGATCTGTCGCTCGAAGTCGGCAAGCTGATGCCGACGGGAGACCTGACCTATCCTGAGGAACGGCTGACGGCGAGCCTGGCCGACTACAAGCGCATGGATGACGTCCAGGGGCTGAAATCTGATCCACCGCCGATCTTCATCAGCAACAGTCCGGCCATTCTCCTGCAGATGGACGGTAAGCCGGTGCTTGCCCCGGTCAAGGGTGTCACCGGCCTGTCCTTTGCGGTCAACACGAACTGGGACCTGTTCCAGGCCGATGCCGACAAGAGCTACTATCTGCGCGATGACAAGACCTGGCTGACCTCCAAGGATCTAACGGCCGGCTGGCAGGTTGCGGAAACCCTGCCGGACGCGTTGACGAAATTGCCCGACGATGATGACTGGAAGGGCGCGCGGACCGCCATTCCGCTGACTGCGGTCGACGGCTACAAGCTGCCGAAGGTAGTCTATTCGGAAACGCCGGCCGAACTGGTCCAGTTTGAAGGCGAGCCGAAGCTGGAAACCGTCAAGGGCACGGCGCTGAAATGGGCGTCGAATTCCGCCAGCGACGTGTTCTTCGACGAGAAGGGCAAACAATGGTACGTGCTACTGTCCGGACGCTGGTTCTCGGCTGCAACGCTTGATGGTCCCTGGACATTCGCAACGCCCAACTTGCCTGCCGATTTCCAGAATATTCCCGATGACGCACCCTATTACGCGGTGCGCGCATCCGTGCCCGGCACGTCGGAAAACGCCGAGGCGCGGCTGAAGGCGAGCATTCCGCAGACGGCCCGCGTTTCCACCGACGGGTCGGTGAAGGTTGACGTTTCCTATAGCGGCGAGCCGAATTTTCAACCGATCGACGGCACTTCGCTGTCCTATGCGGTCAACACCAATGAACAGGTCATCAAGGTCGGTGACAAATATTTCGTTCTGAAGGATGGGGTCTGGTTCGAGGGCGCGAGCCCGACCGGCCCGTTCGCCGTCGCCAAGGCGGTGCCGGACGAGATCTACAAGATCCCGCCATCATCGCCGGTTTACAACGCCACCTATGTGCGCGTTTACAAGACCGAGCCGGATGCCGTCTGGTATGGCTACACAATGGGATATCTCGGTGCCTACCTGGCCTGGGATACCTTCGTCTACGGCACCGGTTGGGCCTATGACGACTACTGGGACTACGGCTGGGCCGGTGGCGGTTACGTGCCGTATTATCCGCGTCCTGTCAGCTACGGGGTCGGTGCCTTCTACAATCCGGCTTTCGGCACGTTTGGCCGCTACGGCTATGCCTATGGCCCCTATCGCGGCATCGCCGGCGGGGCAGCCTACAATCCGCGCACAGGCACATATATTCGCGGTGGCGCGATTTCCGGGCCTGCCGGTGAACGCGGTTTCATCGCCGCCTACAATCCGCGCACCGGCAATGGCGTGATGGCGCGGGGCGGCCACAATGTCTACGGCTCCTGGGGCTCGGCCAATGTCAAGCATGGCTCGGACTTTGCCCATATTGCCGGCGGCACGAACGCGGCGGGCGGCAACGTTCACTGGCGCAACTCCGACGGCAATCACGGCTTTGTCGCAGGCGGCAAGGGCGGCGATATCTATGCCGGTCGCGATGGCAATGTCTATCGCCGCGACAACGGACAATGGCAGAAGCACACGCCCGACGGTTGGGACCCGGTGCAGAAGCCTTCGACCGACAATCTGAAACAGCATGGCGAGAATTTTGCGGCCAAGCATCCGGACGCGGCGCAGAAAATTGGCCAGAACCACGATGCCGTCAGACCATCGGCCAATCGCAACAACCGGCATGTCCGGGCGGCGGCACCGGACAATCTCGGGCTAGATCGGGCCGGCCGTCAGATCGGCAACCAGCGGTCCTTCCAGCAGGAGATGATCCGCCGTCCGTCAAGAGGCGGCTTTGACGGCGGCGATTTCCAGCGTGGGGGCGGCTTTGGCGGCGGCGGTTTCGGAGGCGGTGGCTTCCATGGCGGCGGCAATTTTGGTGGCGGAGGTTTCCACGGGGGTGGGGGCTTCCACGGTGGCGGCGGGTTCCATGGAGGTGGCGGCTTCCGCCGCCGCTGACCGGCCACTCGATCTACCCGTCCGGAGGCTCTGCCTTCGGACGGTACTGGTTTGAAGGGGACTGGCCAATCCCGTTTAGAACGCTATTTTCCCCGCCACGATATCGAGACCAGCGAGGGTGAGAGATGGCGGGGCTGCGAGGACAATGGAACGGGGTTGGTATCGCCGACCTCGACGGCAAGGCAATTCTGATCACCGGGGCTTCAACCGGCATTGGCGCGGCGCTTGTCCGTGCCTTTACGGCGCAGGGCGCCAGCGTCGCGATCCACTACAATGAGAGCCGGCAAGCTGCAGTCGACCTTCATTCCGAAGTCGAAAAGGCAGGTGCTAATGCGGTTCTCGTTCAGGGCGATGTCTCCGCCGATGGCGTGACGGAGCGTGTGATCGAAGAGGCTGCCGGTCATTTCGGCCGGCTGGATGGGCTGATCAACAATGCCGGCGGCATGCTCGGCCGTGTCGCGACCGCTGAAATGAGCGACGCGCACTATGAGCGTGTCATGGATCTCAATGCCCGTTCCGTGCTGGCCGCGACCCGTGCAGCGCATCCGTGGCTGAAGAAACAGGGCGGCTTCATCATCAACACGACCTCGATCGCCGCCCGCAATGGCGGCGGCAATGGCGCCATCCTTTATGCCGCGTCCAAAGGTTTCGTCTCGACGATCACCCGTGGCCACGCCAAGGAGTTTGCCGGCGATGGCATTCGCGTCAACGCTGTGGCGCCGGGTGTCATCGCGACACCTTTTCATGACCGCTACACCAGTCCTGAAATGCTGGATGCCCAAAGAAAGACCGTTCCACAGGGGCGCGTCGGCACGCCGGAAGAATGCGTCGGCGCCTATCTGTTTCTCGCATCACCGGCGCTCTCCGGCTATGTCACCGGCCAGATCCTCGAGGTGAACGGTGGCCAGCTGATGCCATAGGCCGGGATGGGCGTGCTATTGCCTTGACGCCGCCGCCACGCCCGGACTAAGTGACATCTGACGGTTCCCCGATGGATGACTTCGAGGGGATTAATAGGGAACACGGTGCGGAAGACCCAACAGGGACCAAGACCGTGGCTGCCCCCGCAACTGTAAGCGGATTGCCGATCGCCATCCGGCGCTTTCAAAGCGCCGCGCCACTGCGAGCCCTTCGGGCCTGCGGGAAGGCAGGTGAACAGCAGATATCCGCGAGCCAGGAGACCTGCCGTCGAAAGCAACATCCAACTTCCCGGGCGGGGTTGCCCGGAACAGGAGCCATCATGTTTGATTTCGACCGCCGTCCCCGGCGTCTTTTCGCCATTTCCTTCCAAACGGACTATTCCGCCCATCCCTGAGCGGCCGGCAGATTGTCCCTGAGCATCAAGCGAAACCGGCTCGCCCGGACCGCTCCCGCCCAGGCGCGAAACACCGCCTTCCGCATCTTTTTCAGCTGTGCACGCGCGCATTGCCGCCCGGCCCAAAATTCCGTTTCAAGAAGGTCACCATGTTTACCAACCACACACGTCATCTTTCCCGCGTTCTGGCGCCGCTGTCGGCTGCCGCCCTTACGATTACGGGGTTTGCGGTCCCGGCCGCTGCAGCGCCGACTGCCTATCCCCTGACTGTCACCAATTGCGGCCAGACCGTCAGCTTTGACAAGCCGCCCGAAAAGATCGTCTCGATCGGCCAGGGCATGACTGAAATCCTGTTTTCGCTCGGGCTGGCTGACAAGATCGCCGGTACCGCCGTCTGGGTCGGCCCGGTCCTGCCTGCCTATGCCGGCGTCAACGCGACGATCATGCGGCTGGCCGATAACGACCCGAGCTTTGAATCCGTCGTTGGTGTCGAGCCCGATCTGGTGGCTGCCGAATTCGAATGGCATGTCGGCACGCAAGGGTCGGTCGGCAAGCGCGAGCAGTTTTCCAGTCTTGGCATCAACACCTATGTCTCACCGGCCGATTGCGTCGCCAAGATCAACACCGACGGTGGCGATGGCGTTCGCCGCGAATTGTTCACCATGGACCTGATCTATCAGGAGATCGGTGAGCTGGCCCAGATCTTCGATATCCAGGACCGTGGTGACGCCTTGATTGCAGACCTGAAGAAGCGCGAGGCCGAGGCCGTCGCATCGATCGGCGCCGCCAAATTGGGCGCGCTGCCGGTGGTCTTCTGGTTTTCCAGCAAGGAGGTGCAGGGCGATGCCTTCATCGCCGGCAAGAACAGCGCGCCAGCCTATATCCTGAAAACACTCGGCGCGACGAATGTGGTGACGACGCAAGAGGAGTGGCCGCTGGTCGGCTGGGAGACTATCGCGGAAGCCAATCCATCGGTGATCGTCATCGCCACCATGGACCGCCGCCGTTATGCCGCCGACGACCCGGCCGTGAAGATCAAATTTCTCGAAAACGACCCGGTGACCAGCCAGCTTGATGCGGTCAAGAACAAGCGGTTTGTCGAAATGGATGCGCAGTCGATGAACCCGACGATCCGCACGATCGACGGCATCGAGATCCTTGCCAAGGGCATCAAGTCGTTCGGATTGTCGCAGTGAGCCTAGCCATGGTACAGCCGTCCGCGATCAGCGGGAGGTGGTGGGCGCGTTTGGCGCTTATCGTCCTGTCGTTCATTGCACTCGGCTTCATGATCAGTCTCGCCGTATCGATCGGCGAGATTGCCATTCCATTGGAAACGACCGCCAAAGCCGTTTCCAATCGGCTGTTCGGCACTGCGTTCGAACTCAGCCGTATCCACCAGGGCATCGTCTGGGACTACCGGCTGAGCCGTGCATTGCTTGCGGCAAGTGCCGGAGCGGCGTTGGCCTTGTCGGGCGCCATCCTGCAGGCGCTGTTGCGCAATCCGCTGGCGGAACCCTATGTGCTCGGCATTTCCGCGGGCGCCTCGACCGGTGCCGTTGCCGTGATGATCCTGGGTTTCGGCTATGGGGTACTGACGCTCTCGACCGGCGCTTTCATCGGCGCGGTTGTGGCCTTCGTCCTCGTCTCGGCGCTGGCCGCCGGAGCAGGTGGCGGGGCCGACCGGATCATTCTTGCCGGCGTTGCCGGCTCGCAGCTGTTCAACGCACTGACCTCCTATATCGTGACGACGTCGGCCAATGCCGAGCAGGCGCGCGGCGTGATGTTCTGGCTGCTCGGAAGTCTCTCGGGCGTGCGCTGGCCGGATGTGTATCTCGCGGCACCGGTCGCCCTGATCGGCTTTGCCATATCGATGTTTTTTGCCCGCGCGCTTGATGCCTTCACCTTCGGCGTTGATGCGGCGGCGGCATTGGGCATCGCCGTCAATCGTGTGCGGATCATCCTGCTGGGTGCGACGGCATTGATGACGGCGGCGATGGTCAGCATCGTCGGCTCGATCGGTTTTGTCGGGCTGGTCATTCCGCATGCCGCACGGTTTCTCGTCGGCCCGTCGCACGGCCGCCTGTTGCCCGCATCGGCGATCATCGGCGCGATCTTCATGGTGGCCGCCGACATCGTCTCGCGCATCATCATTCCCCAGCAGATCCTGCCTATCGGCGTTGTCACGGCGCTATTCGGGGCGCCTGCCTTTGCGCTCATTCTCTACAAGGCGAGGAGGCCGGTTTGAGCATTTCCATCAACGATGTGCACTGGTCGGCCGGTGGGGTCATGATCGTCAACGGCATCTGTATCGATGTGGCTGCCGGAAAGACGCTGGGCCTGCTCGGTCCGAATGGCTCGGGAAAATCCAGCCTGCTGAAACTGATCTGCCGCCTGCGCAACGTCAAGAGCGGCGTCATCGCGCTTGGCAAGACCGATATTGCCGGCATGGCGCGTCTCGATATCGCCCGGCGCGTGGCCTTGGTCGAGCAACAGGCAACGACGGAGGCGCAGGTCACGGTGCTGGACGTCGTCCGGCTTGGGCGCACGCCGCATCGCGGCCCGCTGGCCCCGTGGAGTGCGGTGGACGACAAGGCCGTCAACGATGCGCTAGACCACGTCGGTCTGCCGGAGCGTGCCGGGCAATTCTGGCATACGCTATCGGGCGGTGAGCGCCAGCGGGTTCACATTGCCCGGGCACTGGCGCAGACGCCGAGCGAACTGCTGCTCGACGAGCCGACCAACCATCTGGATATCCAGCACCAGCTGGAAATCCTGTCGCTGGTGGCAAAGCTGCCGGTCACCAGCATCATCGCGCTGCATGATCTCAATCTGGCGGCGATGTTCTGCGACAATCTTGCTGTCCTGCACCACGGCAAGGTCGTTGCCGCCGGGACGCCGGAAGAGGTTCTGACCGAAGACCTGATCGCCAACGTTTTTGGCGTGCGCGTCTATATCGAGCGCTCGGCGCATCATGGGCGGCAACACGTTCACTATCGGCTGGATTAAGCCTTTAGCGGATGATATTAAGTGAGTTCCATAACTTACATTACCTGATCGTATCATGTAGCCGCAAAGTTAAATTGTCCTGATCCTGCAAAGATTGGAATGTCACACTCCCCGGGTGTGAACGATGCCTGGGATATTGCGGATGGGATTGATGGCGATGGGCGAACGCGATCTGCAGCGGATCGAGGTTTTGTCGAAGGTGATCACGCCGTAGGCCATACGCCAGCGATCATTTCGCCGTGTAAAGTGACCGCGAGCGTTCCAGATGTTTCAGCACGGCCTGCTCGGCGGCATCGGGATCGCGCGCTTCCAGGCAACTGATGATTTCTTCGTGTTCGGCCAGCGTGAATTTTTCCTTGCCGGTCCAGATCAGCATTTCGGTATGGTATTCCTTCAGCCAGGCAAGCATCGCCTCGCTGACTGCAATGTAGATCGGGTTGCGTGAGATCCGGGCGATCCGCGTGTGGAATGCCATATCGGCGGCGATGAAGGCTTCGGCGTCGCCCAGCGATGTGCGCTGCTGCTCGAGAATGTCGCGCAGGCTGGTGATATCATTGGCATCGCCCTTCAGTGCCGCCTCACGCGCCATGCCGCGCTCGAAGAAGATACGTGCACTTTTCAGGTGCTCCAGCGTATCCGACGATTTGGCCAGCATGATCTTCGCCGTCATGTCCATCTGCCGGAAGATCGATTGCGCCGTCAGTTCCAGCACCTTGGCGCGTTCGCCGTGCGAGATCACCACCAGCCCCATGCCCGCCAGCGCCTGCATTGCCTCGCGGATTGCCGGACGGCCGACGCCGAAGCGCTCCATCAGTTCCCGCTCGGACGGCATTTCGTCGCCGGGCTGCAACTCGCCGGAGGTGATCATCGCTTTCAACCGCGCGAAAACTTCGTCGGACAGTTTGCGGCGGACGATCTGTTCGGTTTGCTGGCCCATAGTGTCTCGCTGGTTTACATTCGCCATCGTTATGCACCGCTTCCATCGCGAAGGAAACGAACACATCCACCTGTGAGCGTCACAGTCCACATTGATTGTGGCGGATGCAAGCTTCCTCTTGCTTAATTGATATACTCATTATACCAGTTGCGGAAAACGTGCCAGCCGGGAACTGGCGGAAATTGCCATGCGGGAGATTTTGCGCGCCCATGATCGTCGTCACCTACAGAATTGAAACGCCGGGCAGCATCGAGGCCATGGCGGAAAAGATCGCCAGCGACCAGTCGACCGGCACTTTCGTACCGGTTCCCGGCGAGACGCCGGAACTGAAGGCCCGGGTCGCGGCCCGCGTTCTTGCCATCCGCCCGCTTGCCGATGCGTCACAGCCAAGCTGGCCCGAGGCCGGTGCAGGTCATGGGCCGATCCGCCGTGCCGATGTCGATATCGCCTTCCCGCTTGATGCCATTGGCACCGATCTGTCCGCCCTGATGACCATCGCGGTTGGTGGCATTTTCTCAATCCGTGGCATGACCGGCCTGCGCGTCGTCGATCTGAAGCTGCCGCAGGAATACAGGTCCGCCTATCCCGGCCCGCAATTCGGCCTGCCTGGCAGCCGCAAGCTTACCGGCGTCCATGACCGGCCGATCATCGGCACCATCGTCAAACCGGCGCTCGGCCTGCGTCCACACGAGACTGCTGAATTGGTCGGCGAACTGATCGCATCCGGCGTCGATTTCATCAAGGACGACGAGAAGCTGATGAGCCCGGCCTATTCGCCGCTCAGCGAGCGCGTCGCGGCCATCATGCCCAAAATTCTCGATCACGAGCAGAAGACCGGCAAGAAGGTGATGTATGCCTTCGGCATTTCGGCGACCGATCCCGACGAGATGATGCGCAATCACGACCTGGTGCTGGCGGCAGGCGGCAATAGCGCCGTCGTCAATATCAACTCGATCGGCATGGGCGGCATGGCGTTCCTGCGCAAGCGGTCCGGCCTTGTCCTGCATGCCCATCGCAACGGCTGGGACGTGCTCACCCGCCATCCCGGCATCGGTTTCGATTTCAAGGTCTGGCAACAGTTCTGGCGGCTTCTTGGCGTCGACCAGTTCCAGATCAATGGCATCGGCGTCAAATACTGGGAGCCGGACGACAGTTTTGTCGAGAGCTTCAAGGCCGTCACCACGCCGCTGTTTGACCAGTCAGACTGCGCCCTTCCCGTCGCCGGTTCCGGCCAGTGGGGTGGGCAGGCGCCGGAAACCTATCGCCGCACCGGCCGCACCACCGATCTGCTCTATCTCTGTGGCGGCGGTATCGTCAGCCATCCCGGTGGCCCGGCGGCCGGCGTGCGGGCGGTGCAGCAGGCGTGGCAAGCGGCCGTCGCCGATATCCCGCTTGAAACCTATGCCAAGGATCACCCGGAGCTTGCCGCCTCCCTCAAGAAATTCGGCAGCGCCAGCGAGTAGACGTCATGATCGCACAGAACAATCCTCTCCTCTCCTACTATGGCGATGACCTGACGGGCTCCACCGATGTCATGGAGGCGCTGGCCTCCAACGGCGTCGAGACGGTGCTGTTCATGGATGTGCCGGATGCGGCCCTGCTGAAGCGCTTTGGCCATTGCCGCGCCATCGGGCTTGCCGGAACCAGCCGCAGCGAAACGCCGGACTGGATGGACGAAAACCTGAAGCCGGCCTTCCGCTGGCTGAAGAGCCTTGGTGCCGATATCTGCCACTACAAGGTCTGCTCGACTTTCGATTCCAGCCCGAAGATCGGCAATATCGGCAAGGCCGTGGAGATCGGCAAGGGCCTGTTCGGCCAGCCATATGTTCCCGTTCTCGTCGGCGCGCCGCAGTTGAAGCGCTACACCGCTTTTGGCCATCTCTTTGCCGCCTATCAGGGCGAGGTCTACCGTATCGACCGCCACCCCGTGATGAGCCGCCATCCGGTGACGCCGATGGCCGAGGCCGACCTGCGCCTGCACCTGAGCGCCCAGACTGCGCTGAAAACACGGCTGGCTGATCTGTCCATGCTGGCCGCAACGGATGCGGACAGCAGGGTAGACGAACTTTGCCGGGATGCCGATGGCATGGTTCTGTTCGATGTCGACAGCCCGGAAAGCCAGTCCCATGCCGGCCGCCAGCTCTGGCGCCTCAGACGCCGAGGCGGCTGGTTCGTTACCGGTTCCTCCGGCGTCGAATACGCGCTGCTGACCGCCTGGAACGCCGCCGGACTGACGGAGGGAAGGAAAACCTTCCCTCTGCCCGGCAAGGCAGATCGCATCGCCGTTGTGTCCGGCAGCGTCTCGCCAACCACCGAGCGGCAGATCCGCCATGCAACGCAAAATGGTTTTTCCGGCATCAATCTCGATCCGCTGGAACTGCTCGGCGAAAACGGTAATGCCGCTCTGGAGCAGGCAATTGCCAGTGGCCTCGACGGTCTCAAGCGGGGCGAAAGCGTCATTCTCAATACGGCGCTCGGCCCATCCGCCGATCGCGGCGGCGATATTGACCGCATCCCCGGTAGCCGTCATCGCCTCGGCCGCTTGCTCGGAACCATCCTGCGCCGTCTTGTCGAGGAACAGCAATTGACCCG
The DNA here is from genome assembly GCA_900472175.1 of Hyphomicrobiales bacterium. GTDB lineage: Bacteria > Pseudomonadota > Alphaproteobacteria > Rhizobiales > Rhizobiaceae > Pararhizobium. The sequence continues at coordinate 200,287 of UCHD01000002.1, forward strand.
CGCCGTCATCGCCGGTGGCGATACGTCCAGCCATGCGCTGCGCGAATTGCATGTCCAGGCGCTAACGACGCTTTTGCCACTGCCGCAAACGCCGGGATCGCCGTTGTGCACCGCGCACGGCACATATCCTGCGACCAACGGCCTGCAGATCGCGCTCAAGGGCGGTCAGGTCGGGTCGGATGGCTATTTCGCGCAGATCAGGGATGGCCTTCAGGCGTAGGCCGCATGCCGTCAAGCCTACTGGATTGCACGGGCGCCGCTGCGGCGCTCGTTGGGCGGGATGGGTGAAAACGATGCACGCAGGCTGGCATTGAACTGCGCCAGCAGGTGCCGATCGAAATGCCCTTCCGACTTAAGCATCATCCGCAGGGTTTCTGCAGGTGTCCATGCCCGTTTGTAGGACCGTGCCGAGGTCATCGCATCATAGACGTCGCAGATTGCCGCGATCCGCGCCTGCGTGCTGATCTGCTTATCCGACAATCCGAAAGGGTAACCTTTTCCGTCGATCCGTTCGTGATGGTGAAGGCACACGTCCAGAACGATTTGCGGCATGTCGCTCTGGCGTGACAGCAATTCGTAGCCGCGAACCGGGTGCGTGCGGACTTCGGCCATTTCCTCGTCCGTGAGTGCGCCCTTCTTCGACAGTATGGCGTCCGGCATGAGCATCTTGCCGACATCGTGCAACAGGCCGCTGATACCAAGAATACGCACGGCCTGCTCATCGAACTTGAGGAAGCGCCCGAAATGCACCATCAGCGCGCTGACGGCGAGTGAATGCAGGAACGTATATTCGTCCTTGGTCTTGAGGCGGGTAATTCCAATCAGCGCTGCCGGATTGCTTTCCATTGACTTGGCAATCTGTTCGACCGCGCGATCGGCGGGTTCGAACCTGGCCGCTCCCCCCAGCCGCACATTCGAAAACAGCGTGTCGAGAAGCGGCCGTGTCTGCTCGATCGTCTGCAGCGCTTCCTTGATTTCCGTCTGGGTGAACGCCCGGGAAAGATCGGACAGGGATGACCGGTTTTCCTGCGCCTCGGGCAGAGGCCGGCCTGTACCCACATCCACGCCCCTGCGGGTGTCGATGACCAGGCTGATGATGTTGCTGGCCCTCACCTTTGCCGCAGCGCCTTCGTCCTTGAGCAGAAAACTGCGCATCGGCGCTGCCTCGTCTCGCAAAGGGTCTTCGATATCGGTGATAAACATACCCACCCGGACCTGGTGCCGCTTGATGCGCTTGAGCATGTCTATCGCTCGTCTTCAATCATCGCGCGCGTCTTCCTCCGGATTTACACCATAATAGATAAAGTCGTGAGTATAGATTTCGATCCCGCGTCTCCGTCGGGGAACAATCTCAAGTCTCCACCGAGAAACACTATCCGTGCTGCAACTCTCCCATGGGGGATATTTGGCCAGAACGATTTAATCAGCGTTAAAGTCTCAGCGCCAGTCGCAAAATAATCAAGGGTTACAGAAATCTACCTTTGATTGATTTTGCATCGAAAAATCCTCCTTTGGTTGTTTGTGCCATTGAGCGGACCCTCCGATCCCAGTTTCATGGACGATCTGCCCGTAAATATTCACCTCACCATGTGACATACTGATTGACTCATCATACCAGTTGTCTTAAATCATCGCGAAACAAACGCGCAGTGAGGAAACATGACTTCGATCGCACTCTTCGGTGCTGGCGGCAAAATGGGCTACCGGCTTGCCAAGAACCTCAAGGGCTCACGTTTCGACGTGCGTCATGTGGAAGTAAGTGACGCCGGCAAGGCGCGTCTTCAAAATGACCTTGGTCTTTCCTGCGTCGACGTCGATGCAGCGCTTTCCGGGGTTGATGTTGTCATTCTCGCCGTGCCGGATACGGCCATCGGCAAGGTTGCTGCCGGTATTTCCGGCAAGCTTGCGGCGGGCACCATGGTTGTGGCGCTTGATGCGGCTGCCCCGTTTGCCGGCCATCTGCCGGAGCGCACTGACCTCACCTATTTCGTCACCCATCCCTGCCACCCGCCGATCTTCAACGACGAGACGGACATGCAGGCAAAGAAGGATCACTTCGGTGGTTTGTTTGCCAAACAGCATATCGTTTCGGCCCTGATGCAGGGCCCGGAAGAAGCCTATGGCCTCGGCGAAGAGATCGCCAAGGTCATCTGGGCGCCGGTCATGCGCTCGCACCGCGTTACCGTCGATCAGATGGCAATGCTGGAGCCGGGCCTGTCGGAAACCGTTGCCGCCTCGCTGCTGGTCGTCATGAAGCAGGCCATGGATGAATGCGTGAAGCGCGGCGTGCCGGAAGAGGCGGCCCGCGACTTCCTGCTCGGTCATCTCAACGTGCTCGGCGCTGTCATCTTCGGCGAAGTCCAGGGCGTGTTTTCCGATGCCTGCAACAAGGCCATCGAATTCGGCATCCCCGCGCTGATGCGCGACGACTGGAAGAATGTCTTTGAACCCGAGGAGATCGCCGAAAGCATCCGGCGCATCACCTGACCGAAATAGGGCATTCGCCCTATGCCATTGCGGCTCCGCCGGGAACGGGGCCGCATCCTTAAATCACCTGGGAGGAACCACATGAAACTGACACGCAGACTGACGCTTGCTGCCTTCGCCGGCGCCCTTTCGCTGGGCGTTGCCATGCCGGCCTTTGCCGCCGATCTCATCGCCATCATCACGCCGTCGCACGACAATCCGTTCTTCAAGGCGGAAGCGGTCGGCGCCGAGGCAAAGGCCAAGGAGCTTGGCTACGAGACACTCATTCTCGTTCACGATGACGATGCCAACAAGCAGAGCCAGCTGATCGATACCGCTATCGGCCGCGGCGCCAAGGCGATCATTCTTGACAATGCCGGTTCCGAAGCCTCGATCGCCGCCGTTCAGAAGGCCAAGGACGCAGGCGTCCCCTCTTTCCTGATCGACCGCGAAATCAACGCCACCGGCGTTGCCGTCTCGCAGATCGTCTCCAACAACTATCAGGGTGCGCAGCTTGGCGCTGAAGAGTTCGTCAAGCTGATGGGCGAGAAGGGCAACTATGTCGAGCTGCTCGGCCGCGAAGCCGATCTCAATGCCGGCATCCGCTCGAAGGGCTACCACGACATCATCGACGAATATCCGGACCTGAAAATGGTAGCCCAGCAGTCGGCGAACTGGAGCCAGACGGAAGGGTATTCCAAGATGGAGACCATCCTGCAGGCCAACCCCGATATCAAGGGCGTGATCTCCGGCAACGACACGATGGCCATGGGTGCGATCGCAGCCCTTCAGGCGGCAGGCCGCAAGGACGTCATCGTCGTCGGTTTCGACGGCTCCAACGACGTGCGCGATTCGATCACTGCGGGCGGCATCAAGGCGACCGTACTGCAGCCGGCTTATGCCCAGGCTCAGATGGCCGTCGAGCAGGCTGACACCTACATCAAGACCGGCAAAGGGCCTGCCGAAGAAAAGCAGCTGATGGATTGCGTGCTGATCAATGCCGGCAACGCCGCCAAGCTCGAAACCTTCGCACTCAAGGACTAATCCTCCCCAAGGATGCGCACAGGGCAGTTTCATTCTGCCCTGTGCGTTTTTTGCCATTTGACGGAGTGACTTTCATGCCGAATTCCCGGCCCGCTGCCGCTATCCCGCTTTCCCTTGCGCTGGCCACCCTGTTGGTCCTCGCCGGGTGCAAGATCATCAAGACTCCGACAGCGGAAGAGGCTGCAGAAGCGGCAAGCGGCGGCTTCAATCCCGGCCGTCAGGTCGCCGAAATCTGGGACAGCAAGGTCATCCCGTTCCTGGAAAAACGCGCTGGCCCGTTCCAGGAGGTTGCTGCTCTATCCAAATCCGATCTCGATGCCGCAGCGGCAAAATATGGTCACAAGGAAAAGGAGGGTAGCGCCCCCTGGACCTTTGCAGCCAGGGTTTCCGGAACGATCATCAAGGCCGAGACCGCATCGCGCGCGGCCTATCTCGATACCGATGTCGATGGTGACGGCGTGGCCGACATGCGCATCCAGATCGGCCCGGTCATCCGTGGCACGGCGATTCGCGACAGTCTCGATTTTGTCAATTTCAACGAATTCAAGAACCAGATCCAGTGGGCAGAATTCGGCAAGGCGTTCAATGTCCATGTCAACGGCTTGATACTGGAAAAACTGCCGCGCGAAGGCCTGGAAGGCAAGAAGGTCGAGGCGCTCGGCGCCTACCCGCTGCCCTCTGCCGGCCAACCGGCGCTGCTGACGCCCGCCACCATCACGATCGGCGGCTGACATGGCGGCCGAAACCCACGATACGATCCTGAAGCTCGATGACGTGACGAAGGTCTATTCCGGCATCGTCGCCGTCAAGCACGCAAGCCTCGAATTGAAGCGCGGCGCGGTCAACGTGCTTGTTGGCGAAAACGGTGCCGGCAAGTCGACGCTGATGCGCATGATCGCCGGCGTCGAGAAACCGTCGCTCGGCCGCATTCTGCTGGAAGGCAGGGAGGTTGAGTTCAATTCCCCAGCCGACGCCCAGAAGCATGGCATCGGCATGGTGTTCCAGGAGCTCAATCTGTTCGGCAATCTCTCGGTTGCCGAAAACATTTTTGCGACCCGCGAGATCACCCGCGGTCTGCGCGGCATCGACCATAAGGCGCAGGTCGAAAAGGCTAACCAGTTCCTCGACAAGCTCGATGCCGGCATCAGCGCCGAAACGATGGTCGAGGACCTGCCGATCGGCCAGCAGCAGCTCGTCGAAATTGCCAAGGCGATCTCGCTCGATACCCGCATCCTCATTCTCGACGAGCCGACTTCGGCACTCTCCGCCGCCGAGGTCGATATCCTGTTCAAGGTTATCGGCGAGCTGAAGGCGCAAGGGGTGGCCATTGTCTACATCTCGCATCGCCTTGAGGAGTTGATGCGGATCGGCGATTACATCACGGTCCTGCGCGACGGCCAGATCACGGGCCAAGCAATGGTGCGCGATATCGACACGAAATGGATCGTCCGTTCGATGATCGGCTCGGACGCCAAGGATTTCGCCAAGTCCCTCGATCACAAGCTCGGTGCAGAAGCCTTCCGCGCCGAAGACATCTGCCTGCCGCGCAAGACCGGCGGCTTTGCTGTCGATCACCTGGCGATCTCCGTCAGGGCCGGTGAGGTGCTGGGGATCTACGGCCTGATGGGGGCTGGTCGCAGCGAGTTCTTCGAATGCGTCATCGGCCAGCATCCGCACTCGACCGGCAGGATCTTCGTCGCTGGCGAGGAAATCGTCGCGAAGGACACGTCCACCCGAATCCGCAAGGGGCTTGCCCTCATTCCGGAGGACCGCCAGCGGGAAGGCCTCGTGCAGGTCCTGTCGATTGCCGCCAATCTGACATTGGCGAGCCTGGAAAAGTTCGTGAAAGCCGGTTTTCACATTTCCGGAGACCGTGAGCGGTCGGCGATTGCCGAAGCCATTCGCAACCTTTCGATCAAGGCGCCCAATCCGGATTTCGACGTCACCTCGATGTCCGGCGGCAACCAGCAGAAGGTCGTCATCGGCAAGGCGCTGATGACCAATCCAAAGGTCCTTTTGATGGACGAACCGAGCCGCGGCATCGATGTCGGCGCCAAGGCCGACGTCTTTCGCACCATGCGCCGGCTTGCCGGCGAAGGCCTCGCCATCCTGTTTTCGACCTCCGACCTTGAGGAAGTCATGGCGCTCTCCGACCGCATTGCCGTCATGAGCAACGGCAAGGTCACCACGATCCTCGACCGGGCCGATGCCACGGAAGAGCTGATCGTCAAGGCCGCGTCCGAGGGACACAAATCGGCCGAACACAAAACCACTGGGGAACTTGCGTGATGACCACCGCAACCGCGACTGAAAAAGTACCGGCAGCCGACGGCGGCTCCATTCTCCTGACGCTGATGAAGCTCCGAACCTTCATCGCGCTGTTTGCCGTCATCGCCTTCTTCTCGATTTTTGCGCCGAACTTCCTGTCGACTGCAAACATCATCCTGATGTCGAAGCATGTTGCGCTGAACGCCTTTCTCGCCATGGGCATGACCTTCGTGATCATCACCGGCGGCATCGACCTGTCGGTCGGCTCGATCGTCGGTCTCTGCGGCATGGTGGCCGGCGGCCTGATCCTCAACGGTATCGATCTGCAGATCGGCTACACGATGTATTTCAACGTCGTCGAGGTCTGCCTGATCACGCTGGTGGTCGGCATCCTCATCGGCGCGGTCAACGGGCTCTTGATCACCAAGCTCAATGTTGCGCCATTCATCGCCACGCTCGGAACCCTCTATGTCGCCCGTGGCTTCGCGCTGCTTTCATCCGATGGCCAGACTTTTCCGAACCTGATCGGCAAGGAAGAACTCGCTACCACCGGTTTCGGCTTTCTCGGCTCCGGCCGCATCATCGGCCTGCCGGTGTCGATCTGGATCCTCATCGTCGTGGCGCTGGCCGCTGCTTATGTCGCCAAATATGTGCCGATTGGCCGCCAGATCTTCGCTGTCGGCGGCAACGAGCGCGCGGCCCGCATGTCCGGCATCCGCGTCGATCGCGTCAAGATGTTCGTCTACATGTTCTCCGGCTTCTGTGCCGCCATCGTCGGCATCGTCATCTCGTCGGAACTGATGGCGTCGCATCCGGCAACCGGCAATTCCTTCGAACTCAACGCCATCGCCGCAGCCGTTCTCGGCGGCACCTCGATGTCCGGCGGCCGCGGCACGATCGGCGGCACCATCATCGGCGCCTTCGTCATCGGGATCTTGTCCGACGGCTTGGTGATGATGGGCGTGTCCTCCTTCTGGCAGATGGTCATCAAGGGTATCGTCATCATCGTCGCCGTGGTGGTCGACCAGGCACAAAGACGGTTGCAGCAGCAGGTGACGTTGATGCAATTGGCAAAGAAGGGCTAACGTCTACATTCCTTGCGGTTCCCTCTTCTTCCCACTGGGGAGAAGAGGGAAACCATCGCCAGCGGCCAACACATATGCAAGTGCCCGCTCCGTACACGGAAGAGGCTTTTGAGTCTTGAAGGAAACGATATGTCAGATCTCAAAGGCGCGCTGATCGGCTGCGGCTTCTTCGCCGTCAACCAGATGCATGGCTGGAACGATGTCAAGGGTGCGGAGATCGTCGCCATCTGCGACCGTGATCCCGAGCGCCTGAAGATCGTCGGCGACCAGTTCGGCATTGAACGCCGCTACACCGATGCGGCGCAGATGTTTGCCGACAGCGGCTTCGACTTCGTCGATATCGCCACCACCGTGAACAGCCACCGTACGCTTGTTGAGATGGCTGCCGCCTACAAGGTTCCGGCGATCTGCCAGAAACCGTTTGCTCCGACACTTGCCGATGCCAAGGCCATGGTTGCCGCCTGCACCAATGCAGGCATTCCGCTGATGATCCACGAAAATTTCCGCTGGCAAACGCCGATCCAGGCCGTCCGCAAAGTGTTGGACAGTGGCGCGATCGGCACGCCCTTCTGGGGCCGCTTCTCGTTCCGCTCCGGCTACGACGTGTTTTCCGGCCAGCCCTATCTCGCCGAAGGCAAGCGCTTCATCATCGAGGACCTCGGCATCCACACCTTGGACATCGCCCGCTACATTCTCGGCGACGTGACCTCGCTGTCGGCACGTACCAAGCGTGTCAATCCGAAGATCAACGGCGAGGATGTGGCCACCATCCTGCTTGATCATGACAGTGGCGCCACCTCCATCGTCGATGTCAGCTATGCCACGAAGCAATCGATCGAGCCTTTTCCGGAAACGCTGATCGAGATCGACGGAACCGAAGGATCGATCCGCCTGTCGCAAGGCTACGAACTGCAGGTCACCAATGCCGAAGGAACAGTCAACACCGACGTCGCCCCGGCGCTTCTGTCGTGGGCATCGCGCCCGTGGCACAATATCCAGGAGAGCGTTTTCGCCATCCAGCAGCACTGGGCGGATAGCCTGAAGGGCGGCACGGAAACCTCTACCTCCGGTGCCGATAATCTGAAGACCTTCGCGCTGGTCGAGGCCGCCTATGAAAGTGCCGCCACCAAAGTCATGATTGATATCGGAACCCTGCTGAAATGACCGGTGCAGAAACTGCCTTCAGGCTCTATGGAACGACGCAGTCCGAACCTGCCCCGCGGACCTTCAAAGCCGGAAAACTGACGGCGCAGCTGTCCGGCGGCAACCTGCGGGCTGTCACCTATGACGGTGTCGAGGTACTGCGCGCGATTTCCTATCTGATCCGCGATCGTGACTGGGGGACCTACGATCCCGAACTGTCCGGCATCGCGGTCACCGAAACCGCTGCCGGCTTCACCGTTTCCTACACCGCCCGATGCAACGGACCGGACGATACCACTCTGGAAATCGCTGCATCGATCGAAGGCCGCGCCGACGGCACCCTGATTTTTAAGGGTGAGGCCAGTTCCGCCACCGGCTTCGAGACCAACCGCTGCGGCTTCTGCATCCTCCATCCGATCGTCGGCGTTGCCGGGACCCCGGTGACAGTCGAGCATGTGGATGGCGTTATAGAAGCGACGGATATGCCCGATCTGATCGAGCCTTGGCAACCGTTCAAGGACATGCGCGCCATCACCCACACCGCTCTTCCCGGCGTCAGCGTCGAATGTCGCATGGAAGGCGACACGTTCGAGATGGAAGACCAGCGCAATTGGTCTGATGCCTCTTACAAAACCTATGTCCGGCCGCTCGCACTGCCCTGGCCCTACCGCATCCCGGCAAACGAGCGGGCCTGTCAGCAGGTGACGTTGACGATCACCGACAATCGTCCGGCTACAGACGGTCTTGCTGCACTCAGCGGGAACATCATCCGGCTTGTCCCTGGAGACGCATCCGGCATCATGCCCGCCATCGGTCTGTTGATCACTCCTGAGGAAGCCAAAGCCAGTCTCGCCGCGCTTCAACAGTCCAGTGCGCCAAGGGTGCAGGATCTGCTCTTTCATTTCGACCCTCAAGCCGGCCACGGCGCCGGCGCGTTCAAGGATTTCGCCGCGATCGCCGCCATTCATGACGGCACCACGACGCTGGAGATCGCCGTCCCCTGCCAACGTCCGCTCGACGAGGAATTTCAGGAAATCGCTGGCTGGATACGGGCCGCAAATTTCGTGCCCGGCGCCATCATGGTCTGCCCCTCCGTTGACCGGCAATCGACCCCGCCCGGCAGCACGTGGCCGGACTGCCCGCCGCTCGAAGACGTCTACGCGGCAGCGGCAAATGCCTTCGCCGGCATCCGCCTCGGCGGCGGCATGCTCTCCTATTTTACCGAGCTGAACCGCAAGCGCGTGCCGGGTGAAAATCTCGCCTTCATCAGCCACTGCACCAACCCGATCGTCCATGCGGCGGATGATGTCAGTGTCATGCAGACGCTCGAAGCCCTGCCCTTCATCACCCGGTCCGTTCGCGCCATTTATGGCGAGAAACCCTACCGCCTCGGCCCGGCCACCATTCCGATGCGTCAAAACCCCTATGGCAGCCGGACGATGGACAATCCGCACGGCGCTCGCATCCCGATGGCGAACTGCGACCCGCGCCATAACGGCCAGTTCGCTGCCGCCTTTGCGGCCGGATACGCCGCATCGGTGCTGGATGCTGGTCCCGAAACGCTGACGCTGTCGGCTCTCACAGGCCCTTTCGGGCTCTATGCGGGCAAGGCCGAGCCGGTCGAGGACGGCGGCAACCGCCCGCTTCATGCCATCGTCGAAGGGCTGGCGGAGCTTGCCGGACAAAGATGGCAGGCCGTCATCTCATCCGCTCCGGAAAAGGTTTTGGCGTTCACGGTAGAAACGGTGGCCGGAGGAGCGACCTGGATCGTCAACCTCACGGCGGAGGAGCAGTCCATCGACACGACGCAGCTCGGCTTGCGTGTCCCGCAGATGCGCCTTGCTCCATTCGAAGTAACTAGCACGGCCCATCGAACCGGCGCATAGCGGGCTTCTTTTCGGAGCGGCTGGTACGGCTGACGGCCTCGCCTGCCTGCTACCTCCGGAAACCGTCCGGCCTCAATCAGCAGGATCGGATCGATGCCGCTGCGTTATCCGCCTCAGATGTTGAGATCAGCCACGCCCGAATCAATATGAGGTGCCCAGAAGGCGATGCTTTCGGCGATGGCGGGGATGACGTTGCGGTCATCCGGTTCCCGCTCCTTGAACGACAGTTCCAGGCAGATTTCATTATCGACCGCGCCACCTTGATGGAATGCTGCCAGCAAAGGTTCGGGCTGAACCCGGCCGGTGGCATTGTGTTCGGCGGTGAAGGGACGGTGTCCGCCCTTGTCCATCTTGCTCTGCTTGATATGGATGATCGGCGAAACCTTCGGCACCGCGCGCGCCCAGGCATAAGGGTCGGTATCATCCGGGTCGGGTGACGTGACGTCGCCGTGATCGATATCGGCCATCATCCACATCGGGATCGCCATATCGGCCGCCGTCAGCCTGTCCTGCAGCGCCATGGATTCCGCGATGGTATGGCCGAACTCGCGCCCCACGGACATGGGCTCCCAGAAGACGTAATCCAGCCCGGCCGACTTGCCGTGTTCGGCCACTTCCGCCCAGCAATCGATGGCGATCTGTGTCAAGTCCTCGCGGCGCTGCGGATCGTCGAAATCGGCAAAGGTGAAGATGGCGAACTGGGTGCCGACCGACTTGGCCCCAAGGTCTGCCGAAATGTCGGCGAAGGTCTTGAACCAGTCGACATAATAGCGGCGCACGTCGCGGTCCGGATGGCCGAAATGGTTGAGCCGTCCATAGGGACCGGTCATGCCCGATGTGACACGCACGCCGGTTCGGTCAAGTGCCACGCGAAAACTGCGCGTCATCCGGCGGATTACGGGCGCTGGCCATGATGGATTGATGAATTCATGGGTCAGCTGCAGATCGCGGATCTTCAAGTCGCGTGCGACCGTCTCGATAAGGTCGTCCGGAGCGGCGAAACGGTTGACCAGAGGATTGGTATTCAACGAGAGGGTCAGGGACATGATGGCTTCTCTTCGGATTTCGAACGATTACTACTTGCGGGCAGTCCGCGTTTACCCGGAAGCCCGGGCGCTATGTGCGCCGTCCGCTTCAAACCAGGTGGCAAAGGCTGCCTTCTCGATTGCGCTCAGATGCAGGCCCTGCTTCGTCCGGCGTTGAAGAATGTCTTCGGCTGTCATCGCCCATTCGTGGGCCATCAGATAGCGCACTTCGGCTTCATATAAATGAGCCCCGAAATGCTTGCCAAGACCACTGAGCGAGGTCGCGTCGCCAATAACCTTTCCGATCCGCGCACCGTAGAGCCGGCCGTAATGGTGGATAAGCGTGCGCGGCATCCAGGGGTAGGCATGGCGCAGGCTTTCGGTGAACTGGACGAAATCGGCGTTCTCGATCTCGCCGCCGGGCAGGATCGATTGGCGTGTCCAGTTTCCGCCCATGCTGGGGAAGAACTTTGCAATTTTCTCGATCGCATGTTCGGACAGCTTGCGGAACGTGGTGATCTTGCCGCCGAACACGCTCAAGAGAGGCGCGCCATCGGTTTCGTCGAGATCGAACGTATAGTCACGCGTTACGGCCGATGGATTGCCCTGGCCATCGTCGAACAGCGGCCGGACACCTGAGAATGTCTCAAGCACATCTTCACGCCGCAGCGTTTCCTTGAAATACCGGTTGACGGCCGCCAGCAGGTATTCGACCTCGGCCTCTTCGGTCTTCACCTCTTCCGGCGCGCCATCATACGGAATGTCGGTGGTGCCGATCAGCGCCTTGTCGCCTTCGTAGGGGTTGATGAAGATCACCCGCTTGTCATGGTTCTGCACCAGGTAGGCCTGCTGGCCTTCCCAGAATTTCGGCACGATGATGTGGCTGCCCTTTACCAGCCGCACATTGCGGCGGCTGTTTGAACCGGCAACGCGGCCGACGATATCGTTGACCCAGGGGCCGCCGGCATTGACGACGACGCGGGCGCGGACGGTGCGGATTTCGCCGGTGCGCTCGTTCCGCATCTGGACGGTCCAGCCGCCGTTTTCACGCCGGGCGCTGATGCAGGCGGTGCGCGTCAGGATTTCGGCACCCTTTTCGGCAGCCCCGACGGCGTTGAGAACGACAAGGCGGGCATCATCCACCCAGCAGTCGGAATACTCGAAGCCTTTGGTGTATTTGTCCATGATCGGCGCGCCCTCTGGATCACGGCGCAGGTCGAGCGAACGGGTCCCCGGCAATTTCTTGCGGCCGCCGAGATGGTCGTAGAGGAACAGCCCGAGCCGAACGAGCCAGGCAGGACGATCGTCCGGGCTGTGCGGCAGGACAAAGCGCATCGGCCAGATGATGTGGCTGGCCGAATTCAGCAGAACCTCCCGTTCGATCAGGGCCTCCCGCACCAGGCGGAACTCGTAATATTCCAGATAGCGCAGGCCGCCGTGGACAAGCTTGCCCGACCGGGAGGATGTTCCCTGCGCGAGGTCGTCTTTCTCGCACAGGATAACGGAGAGACCCCGGCCCGCCGCATCGCGCGCGATACCCGCGCCGTTGATGCCGCCCCCGATAATGAACAGGTCGATCATCCGGGAATCATTCATGTTGTTCTCCTTTGGCAAGGCCAATCGATAGATGCGCTGTGCCGGTCTTCGTTCTGGCCGCGCCGTAATGCCGTCATTTCGCTACGTGTCCCGCACGCGCCATTTCGTCCCACACCGGCTCAAGGGCGCGGCGGGCGTTGAGATAGGGCGGGAACATCCGGGAATAGGTTTCGACCAGTGTGCCATCGGGCGCTTCGGCTGGGCCGAGCAGCGGCGTCACCCATTCGGCGATGCAGGCGTTCATGTCCGCGTATATACCGGTGGCGACGGCAGCGATCATGGCGGCGCCGGCAGCGCCTGCCTCTTCACGCGAGGAGATACGGGTCGGCGATCCGACCGCAGCCGCGATCACCGAGCGCAATGACGGTGAGCGCGCGGCGCCACCGGTTATCCGCAGTTCGTCAGGCATTCCGCCCATCGCCGCATAACAATCGCGCGTGCCCATCCCCAGCCCTTCGATGACGGCCCGCAACAGATCGGGAAAGCGATGTCCGCTGCTGAGGCCGATAAATCCTGCGCGCGCATCCGGATTGACGAACGGTCCGCGCTCTCCGGCCTCCGAAATATAGGGGTGGTAAAGGATCGCACCCGGCTGGCTTGCCGCAAGCCATCCTTCGATCCGCCCGACCAGTTCGGCATGGGAAACCGGATGCCCCAGTTCGCTCATCAGGTCGCCGGCCATTCGCAGCGCCCAGTCGATATTGAGTGTCGCTGCCATGTTCGATTGCGCCGGCGCCACAATGCCGGGTATCGGCAGGACGACCATATAGCCCGTCCCTTCAGCATTCAGAATGACATCGTCAACCGCCATTGCCCGCATGTGCATGCCGGTGGAGCCGATCGTCGAACAGGCAGACGCCCTGCCCTCCGTAAAGATACCGGCCCCCAGCGCCGTGCAGGCGAAATCGACATAGCCGAGGCTAACCGGCGTACCTTCCAGAAGCCCGGTCTCTCTTGCCGCAGCCGGGGAGAGCGGATGACTGATCTGTGTCCCGTCGATGATTTCGGGCAGTAGATGACGTTTTTCTGTCAAGCCTAGCGCAGCGATGACCGTGTCGTCATACTGCCGCGTGCGAAAATCCCCGAATGTGAAGCTCGCCTCCGACGGATCGGTGGCGCGGACGCCCGTCAGGTTCAGGTAGAGCCAATCCTTGCAGTGAAGGGCAATGTCCGCGCGTCCGAGCAGTTCCGGGTTTTCTGATGCCATATGGGCGAGCTGGGCGCCTTGCTGACAGGTGGAAAGTCCGGTGCCAGTTCTTTCGAAACGGGTGCGGTCACCTGGTGCGGCGCTCAGTTTGCGGACGGTCAGTGCTGCGCGTGCGTCAAGCCAAAGCCAGGCGTCGCCTGCCGGTTTGTCATCCTTGCCCACCAGCCAGGTGCCGTCACCCTGCCCTGTCACGCCAAGTGCGGCCGTGCGTTGCGCGAGACGCTCGACCTTGGTAGCGAGATCGCGGATAGTCCGGGCGCAATCAGCCCACGTGTTTTCCAGCGATTGGAAGGCGGCACCGTCCTCACCCGTCATATAGGTATTGGTCACGGAAGCCGCAGCAATCTGGCGGCCGGTCAGGTCAAAGGCGATCGCCTTGATCACCGAAGTCCCGGCGTCGATGCCAATCAGGATATCTTTGCCAGCATGCGGCATCAAACAGCCTCCTCTTCGTTACGGCTGCTGAGGCGCAGCGCTAATAAGCGCTGACGCAGTCTGCTCGTCTATGATCAGGCCACTGAGACAGCCGCTGAGCAAAGCCGAGCGGATTGCCGCAACTTTTCCCGGGCCGCCGGCAATCGCCACGATCCGGCGCGCCTTCATGCTGTCCAGGCTGGGCGACAGGGTCCGTTCACCCAGCGTGGTCTCGACCGGCTTGCCTTGCGCATCGAAGAAATGACCAAGCATTTCGCCGACGCCGCCCTGATCGCGCACATCCTGCATTTCCGGCACCTCGATCATCTGCGAGACGACGAGCTGCGAATCGAGTTCCGCGGTACCGATGCCGACCAGCATCAGATCCGCCTGGGCAGCCAGGTCAAAGACGTGACGCACGCCGCGCTGGGAAAGGAGCACTTCCCGGTCCTCGACCGAGTTGGCAAAGAATGGCACCGGCATGACATAGGATACTGCGCCGGTCTTTTCAGCCAAACGGTGCATGACGTCATGCGGGTTGGCCGCATAGTTGCGCGTCAGCCCACCAAGCAGAGACACGAAGCGCACATCGCCAGCGTCCACATGTGGCATGGCGGCAATGGCGGCGGCCAGGGTGCGGCCGTTGCCGATGCCGATTACCTGGCCTTGCAGGTTCTTGATTTCCCGTTGCAGGAATTCCGCACCGGCAACGCCGAGTGCGCGCAGGAGCAGGCTCTTGTCGTAGAGATCAGGCAGGACCTCGCAATAATCCAGTCCGAACAGGCCGGCGAGTTTGGTTTCGATGGCGACGCATTCGGTCACGTCGCCATGGATGGAAAATTTCACCACCCCATTCTGGTTTGCCCACATGATCAGCCGGTGCGCCTTGACGTTCGGTATGCCAAGCCGCGCGGCAACCTCCGCCTGCGTCAGGCCGCCGACGTAATGGAGCCATGCCGCCCGGACGGCCAGGCTGTCGTCGCGCTCACGATTTGTAACCATTCGCATCCCCTCTCCTCCCGTTCGGCGTGTTGCAAAATGTAATTAATTTCACCTATTGCATTTTTTTACACAAAGCGTAATCTTAAGTCAACAAGATCACACTATGCCCTTTGATTTTCACACTCTGAATTTTGAAGGGGGCGATGAAAACAAAGGCCGTTCTGGTCTGTCTGTTTTGGCCGGAATCTGGTGCGGGCGGCGGCGAAATTGCCAAGTTTCAATGCTTGCCGGGTGTGTTGCACCTGAATGGAAAGAGGCAATTTCTGATCGGTGATCCGAAAATGTATCACTGTTTAGATTTATCTTAACGTCATATATGTTGACAGGAATAAAAACGTACCACATTGTCAGGGGAACTTATAATCCCTTGATACCATGCGATGCCGGAGCATCGGCAGAATCGGGAAGTAAGCTGTGCGGTTGGGAGAGATTGCTGCGCGGACAAACGGTGGAGGAGCAGGTTATGCAGACGATCGCAGTTCGATTTCATGCTGCCCAGGCACGCCCGCCCGCCGGTGCGTCCAGCGGCGGCTTCATCGGTGCTCTGCCGCAGCCGGCAATACGACGGGACCGCCGCCGCCTTCCCCTGAAACCCATGACGGACACGATCCCCTGAATTGCCGGCTCTCTTGCCAGCGCATGCTGCAACAAGCGGAACGCCAGCCTTAGTCCAACTCCAAGTACAGGTCGCCACGATATGAGTTCACAGTCCTACGCCGCAAAGAAGGGGCGCAAGCAATCCAATATGGGCCGGTTCCTGGTCTCTGCCGCCGTTCTGATCGTCGTGGGCGCCATGGCGCTCGATACCAAGATTGTCAGAATTGGCTCGAGCGATGACGTCAGGACTGGTGCGTTTTCCGCCGCCGATTACGGTGCGGCGGAATTCCCCAAGGTCAAGGCTGGCGTTGAGGAACGGGCGGTTGATGCTGCGACGCTGGCAGCCGCGATCGCGCAGGACCGGCCCGCTGCCGAAAAGACGTATGGCGTATCCGCGGGAACCGGCGCCGTCATGTCCGTCAAGCTGACGGGTGTGTTCGGCGAGGCGAAATCCGGTATCTACGACGTCAAGGTGGAGGGCGTGCCCGACACGGTGCGCGTGCGCGTCCAGACCGGGCCTGCCATCAACGGGACCGAGCTGCGCGATGCCACGGGCACAATCGCGTTTGGCCAGTTTACCAACCAGATCCAGTACCAGGATGCGGGCTCGGCTCTGAACAACCAGCTGAAGACGGATGTTCTTGCCAAGATCGACACAAGCCAACTGACCGGCAAGACGGTATCGCTGATTGGCGCGTTCAAGCTGATCAACCCGAAAAACTGGCTGATCACCCCCGTAAGTCTGGACGTGCAATGAAGCCCTTACCCGCAACACCTCCTACGTCCGGCGACGCCGTCATGTCGGCACGCAACATTGCCAAGTCCTATGGCAGTGTCCACGCCCTCAAGGGCGTCAATTTCGATATTCATCGCGGCAAGGTCACCACCCTGTTCGGAGAAAACGGTGCGGGCAAGTCGACACTGATGAAAATCCTGTCGGGCGTGGTGACGCCAACATCGGGCGACATCATCCTCGATGGCGAAGTCGTGCATTTCTCGTCAGCGTCCGACGCCCGTGATTGCGGCATTTCGATCATCCATCAGGAGTTGAGTCTCGCGCCCAATCTGAGCGTTCGCGACAATATTTTCATGGGCCGGGAGATTCGCACGGCCACCGGTGTCGATTTTGCCGAGGAAGCGCGGCAGGCAAAAGCGTTGATGGCTGACCTCGAGGAAGACATCGATCCGATGACCCTTGTCGAGGATCTGCGGCTTGGCCAGCAGCAGATCGTCGAGATCGCACGCGCCCTGTCGGTCGATTCCCGCATCCTGATCATGGACGAGCCGACGTCGGCACTGAGCGCGACGGAAGTCGAGGTGCTGTTCAAGGTCATCCGGGACCTGACGAGCCGTGGCGTTTCGATCGTCTATATATCCCATCACCTGGAAGAGGCGCTGCAGATCACCGATTACGCTGTCGTGTTGCGCGATGGCGCGATGACGGCCAATGCAGAAGCAAAGGACATCGACCTTGAGTGGATCGTCCGCAACATGGTCGGCGAGAATTTCGATCTCGGCTCCCCGCCGACAGGCTATGCGTTCGGCGAAACCGCCCTGTCGATCGAGGATGTCAGCGTCACCGATGCTTCCGGATCGGGTTATTCGGTCGTCGATCATCTGTCGCTCGACGTCAAGGCCGGCGAGATCGTCTGCATCTATGGATTGATGGGAGCCGGCCGTACCGAGCTACTGGAAGCGGTTGCCGGGCGGATGCCGTTGAGCGGCGGCCGGGTGATCGTCGAGGGCGACGATATCGCAGGGCTCAGCATCTCGCAGCGTATCGACAGGGGGCTTGTGCTCGTCCCGGAGGATCGCCAGCGGGACGGCCTGGTTCAGACCATGTCGGTTGGCCAGAACCTGTCGCTTGCCAGCATAGCGGCCTTTACCCGGCGCATGCTGATGTCGCGGTCCGGCGAGCAGGCCGTGGTCGATGAAGCGATCGGCAAGGTTCACATCAAGACCGATGGTGGCCGGGCCGCGATCGGCTCCTTGTCGGGTGGAAACCAGCAGAAAGTGGTTATCGGCAAGATGTTGGCGACCAATCCGCGCGTCATCCTTCTCGACGAACCCAGCCGCGGCATCGATATCGGCGCAAAGGCCGAGGTGTTCCGGCTGCTTTCCGAACGGGCGGCCAAGGGCCTTGCCGTTGTTTTCTCCACGTCCGAAGTCGCGGAATGCCTCAGCATTGCACACCGGATCGTGGTGATGCGGCGCGGCAGGATTTCAGCGCAGTTCGGCGCCGATGTTTCAAAAGAAGAGATCATGGCCGCCTCCGGCGAAGCCGTGCATGTCTGATTACCGAGTTTAATGGAGCCCTGACTATGGCCAGTTCAGTCACTACCCCACCGCGTTCAGGTCTTTTCCCCGATGGCTTTGAGCTGGGCAGGTTGCTGCTTGAAGGGCGGGCATTCTTCGCGCTGATCGCCATCATCGTCGTCTTCTCGTTCCTGTCGCCCTATTATTTCTCGGTCAGCAATTTCCTGATCATGTCGTCGCATGTGGCGATCTACGGGATCCTTGCGATCGGCATGCTGCTCGTCATCCTCAACGGCGGCATCGACCTGTCGGTCGGCTCCACGCTTGGTCTTGCGGGCGTCGTCGCCGGGTTCCTGATGCAGGGCGTGACGCTTAACGTGCTTGGTGTCGTGCTCTACCCGCCGATCTGGGTCGTCGTCCTGCTCGTCTGCGCCCTTGGCGCCTTCGTTGGCCTGATCAACGGCATTCTCATCGCCCGCTTCAAAGTGCCAGCCTTCGTTGCGACACTCGGCGTAATGTATGTGGCGCGCGGCTTTGCGCTCCTGATGACCAATGGCCTCACCTATAACAATCTCGGCGGCAAGGCTGAATTGGGCAATGCCGGCTTTGACTGGCTTGGTTTCAATCGTCTCGCCGGCATTCCGATTGGCGTTATCGTTCTCGTCGTCCTGGCGCTGATCGGCAGCCTTGTGCTCAACCGTTCGGCTTTCGGCCGCTGGCTCTATTCGACGGGCGGCAACGAGCGCGCGGCAGAACTCAGCGGCGTTCCGGTCAAAAAGGTTCAGGTGACGGTCTATATGCTGTCCGGGATCTGCGCTGCCATTGCCGGCCTGATCCTGTCCTCCCAGTTGACCTCCGCTGGCCCGACAGCTGGCACCTCCTACGAACTGACGGCTATCGCCGCAGTGGTTATCGGCGGTGCGGCGCTCACAGGTGGCCGCGGTAACATTCGCGGAACCCTGCTTGGCGCCTTTGTCATCGGTTTTCTGTCCGATGGTTTGGTGATCATCGGCATTTCCTCCTACTGGCAGACAGTCTTCACCGGCGCGGTCATCGTGCTCGCGGTGCTGCTCAATGCCGTCCAGTATCGCCGCCGCGTCAAGAAGACGACCGAGACCGGTGGCCCCTCCGCTTCTCTGCAATCCAACGGTAACGGCCAGACGGCCAGCGCCACTCACGGGAAGATCGCCAGCTGACTGGCATACGACCAACCATCAAGGGAGAGAGTAAAATGTTGAAACTGACAAAGAGAATGCTGCTGGCCAGCCTCATTCTGGCGGCGCCGGTCATGACGCTGTCGGCAACAGCCGCATCGGCCGAAGGCCTGATTTCGATCATCGTCAACGATCCGTCGAACCCCTACTGGTTCACGGAGGGCGAAGTCGCTGCCGCGAAAGCCAAGGAACTGGGCTATACGGCCACAGTTGGTGCCTCCAAAGGCGACACCAACACCGAGAGCAACCTGATCGATACCGCGATCACCAACAAATCTGTGGCGATCATTCTCGATCCGGCCAACGCTGACGGCTCCATCGGAGCGGTGAAGAAGGCCGTTGCTGCCAACATCCCTGTGTTCCTCGTCAATGCCGAGATCAACCAGGAGGGCCTCGCCAAGGCGCAGCTCGTTTCCAACAATGCGCAGGGGGCTGCGCTCGGTGCCCAGCAGTGGGTCGAGAGCATCGGCGAAAAGGGAAAATACGTCGAACTTTTCGGCGCGCCATCGGATAACAATGCAGCAACCCGCTCGAATGGTTACGAGACCGTTCTCAGCCAGTACCCGGACCTGGAAAAGGTTGGGTCGCAGGTCGCCAACTGGGACCGCACCCAGGGCCATAACAAGATGCAGAGCTTGCTGCAGGCCAATCCCGACATTATCGGCCTGATCAGCGGCAATGACGAAATGGCACTCGGCGCGATCGCCGCGCTGAAGGAAGCCGGCAAGCTTGCCAACATCAAGGTCGGTGGCTTCGATGGCTCCCCGGACGCCGTAGCCGCCATCAAGGCTGGCGAGCTGGAATATACCGTGCTTCAGCCGGTTGCCGTCTTCTCGGCAGAAGCCGTCAAGCAGGCCGATTCCTTCATCAAGACGGGCAAGACCGGCGCTGCAACCGAAAAGCAACTGTTCGATTGCCTGCTGATCACCAAGGAGAATGTCGACAAGTACACGGCTCCGTTCACGCTCTCCGAGTAACAAGACCCGAGGGCGCCTCGGGGCGCCCTCAACTCTATCTGCTGTCGATGCTTCATCGGCCACGGCTCCCGGCAAAGCCCGGTGGAGCCTTTTGCGGACACTTCCGGTAGTTTGTGCGAGACGACGTCTTTCTTGCCTTTCCGGGTATGTCTCTCTCCAGACATGGTTTCGGCGCGTTTGCGACCGAACGTTCCGTGCCCAAAAATCCCGCTACGAAAATAACAATACTTGACGTTAATTTCACAGTGAAATACGATAAAATCACATTATGGTATCGTATTTCCGCACGGATAGCGGTATCCGGATGCCCGATCAGTGACGAGGAACATCATGGCGAGCCTGCTGGGGATCGACAACGGACTGACTGTGACGAAAGCCGTCATCTTTGATGCCGACGGCACGCAGATTTCAGTCGCGCGGCGGCGGGTGCCGCAATCCATGCCCCAGGCGCGTTTCGTGGAGCGCGACATGGCCGGGCTTTGGCGCGCCACAGCCGAGGCGATCCGCGAGGCGATTGCGCTCAGCGGCCGGCCGGCTGCCGATATCAAGGCAGTCGCGGCAACCGCCCATGGCGACGGGCTTTATCTGCTTGATGACGACAAGAAGCCCCTTGGCGCTGGCATTCTTTCGCTCGACAGCCGCGCTGGCGCGATCATCGACGATTGGTCGGAGGGGGCGGTATTCGGCGATGCCCTAGCCCTCACCGGTCAGATTCCGCATGTCTCCGCGCCGTCAGCGCTGCTCGCCTGGATCAAGCAACATGAGCCTGACCGCTACAAGCGTATCCGGCATGTTTTGGGCTGCAAGGACTGGCTGCGCTTCTGCCTTACAGGCGCGATCGGCACAGACAGAACCGAGGCAAGCACGTCTTTCACCGACGTGCGCACCCAGGCGTTCTCGCCGGAAGCGATGCACCTGTTTGGCCTCGACGCCCTGTTCGACGCCCTGCCGCCGATGGCACATTCGGCTGATATTGCCGGATACGTCACGTCCGATGCGGCGGCGCTGACCGGACTTGTTCCCGGTACTCCCGTTGCGTTTGGCCTGCATGACGTCACGGCCTCCGCTCTCGGCATCGGCGGCCATGCCGATGACATCATCAGCATCGTCGCAGGCACCTATTCGATCAACCAGGTTGTCTCCACCGATGTGCGGATCGACCCCCGCTGGTTCTGCCGCAATGCGATCGACGCGGGGCGCTGGAACAACATGGCGATCTCGCCCGCTTCTGCAGCCAATTATGACTGGTTCCTCGATACGCTGTGCCAGAGGGATCAGGCCGCCGCCCTTGAAAGCGGTACGTCGATCCATGAAGCGCTGGCGCATGAGATCAACGCCGCCCTGCAAAGACCATCGACTATCCTCTTCCATCCCTATCTCTTCGGTTCACCACACGGGAATATTGCCAGCGGCAGTTTTCTCGGGCTGCATGGCTGGCACGATCGTGGCGACATGCTGAAGGCCGTGCTTGAAGGCATCGCCTTCAATCATCGAACCCATATCGATGCGCTGAGCGACGGCTTTGCCTTCAGGCAGGCCCGTCTCACCGGCGGCGCATCGCGCAATCCGGCTTTTGCGCAGATGTTTGCCGACGTCCTCGGCATGCCGGTCACGGTGACGTCGACCGATGAAGCGGCGGCATTCGGCGCGGCCTTGTGTGCCGGCGCGGCCGTCGGCCTGCACACGTCGGTTCATGACGATCCTCGCGGCCTCAGCGCAACCGGACAGAGCTACCAGCCTGATCCGGTCCGCAGCGCGGAATTTGACCGGCGTTTCCAGCTCTACTGCCGTATCGCTGAAACACTGAAGCCGCTATGGCCAGATATCGAACAACTGGCTGACAAAACCGAGGGGGACGGCGCATGATCAAGGCAGACGAACGGCGCGAGGAAATCGCCAACTACGTCATCAAGCACGGTCAGGTCCGGCTTGACGATCTGGCCGAGCATTTCGGTGTGTCGCGCATGACCATCCATCGTCATATCGACCACCTTGCGCAGCAAGGTGTGTTGCGCAAGCTGCATGGCGCCGTAACCGCCCAGCCATCCGGGGTTTACGAAAGCGCCTTCCGTTACCGCATGACGGTCGGGACCGCCGAAAAGAACGCTCTGGCACGCGCGGCTCTCGATTATATCGAGGCTGGCCAGGTCATCATGCTCGACGATTCAACCACGACCTGCGCCATTGCACCGCTCTTGCAGGATATCAAACCGCTGACCGTGATCAGCAACAGCCTCTCGACTGCCGCCCTGTTGACCGCCGCTGACGATATCGACTTCATCTGCCTTGGTGGCCAGTATCACCGGACCTACAATGCCTATATCGGCATCGTCTGCGAAAACGCCGTCTCCCGGCTGAGGGCCAACGTCCTCTTCTGTTCGGTCTCGGCCATTACCGGCACGACCACCTACATCCAGGATCCGCAGGTCGTGCGTGTCAAACAGGCGATGATGGCGGCGTCCAACCAGCGCATTTTGCTTGTCGACCATTTCAAGTTCAACAACGTCGCTCTGCATGCCCTGGACGAACTGACCGCGTTCGACACCGTTCTGGTGACCGACGGCATCACCGACGCTCAGGCGCAGAAACTCGAACAGGCGGGTGTTCACCTGCGCGTCGTCAGGACAGCTTCGGCATGACTCAACTGCAAGAAGAAACATCTCCACGCCTGGCCGGTCGCGTCAGCGCATTGGGCAACGAGGAAGATTTTGACGTCGTCATTTTCGGCGCGGGCATCAATGGCGCCGGCCTGTTTCGCGATTTGTGCGCGCAGGGACTGAAATGCTTTATCGTCGATAAGGGGGATTTTGGTTCCGGCACCAGTGCTGCACCGTCGCGCTTGATCCATGGCGGCCTCAAATACCTCGAAACAGGTGAATTCGGTCTCGTCGCCCAGTCAACGCTGGAACGAAATCTGCTGCTGAAAAACGCCCCCCATTATGTCACGCCGCTGCCGACGCTGATCCCGATCTTTTCCTGGTTCAACGGCATAACTGCTGCTCTGCGCACGCTGTTCGGTTCGACCAGCGCCCCGCGCAGCCGCGGCGCCGTTCTCGTAAAAATCGGGCTGGCACTTTACGATTTCTACGGATCGCGAGACCGGGTCATGCCGCGCCACCGCTTGGTCGGGCGCGGCCGTGCGCTGAAAGACATGCCTGTGCTGACCAAGTCGATCGTTGCCGCAGGCACCTATTATGATGCGAAGATCAGCCATCCTGAACGGCTGGTCCTGGAGTTGATCGAGGACGGTTTGGCGGCCAGCAATACCTCGGCGGCGGCCAATTACGCGACGTTGACGTCGGCCTCAAATGGCCTTTTGACCTTCCAGCCCCAAACAGGCGGCGCATTTTCGGTGCGGCCGAAACTGGTCGTCAACGGTGCCGGCCCATGGATCGATCACGTCAACGCCGCGCTCGGCGCGCCCTCCAAGATGATCGGCGGCACCAAGGGCTCGCATATTCTTCTCAAGAACGATGAACTGGTGCGCAGCCTTGCCGGCCGCATGGTCTATTTCGAGGCCGACGACGGCCGTATCTGCCTGGTGTTCGACTATCTCGGCTGCGCCCTTGTCGGATCGACCGACACGAAGGCCGATAATCCGGATACTGTCCGTTGCGAGCAGGACGAAGTCGATTATTTCCTGGCCAGCGTGCGCACACTGATGCCGGGCGTGAAAGTCGAGCGCGACCAGATCGTCTATGCCTATAGCGGCATCCGCCCCCTGCCCGCTGCAGACGGGACCGCCGCCGGCCTGATCAGCCGTGATCATTCGGCGCCGGTGACCGAGCCGGACGGAGCTCGCCCCTTTGCCATCATCTCGCTGATTGGCGGCAAGTGGACCACTTTTCGAGGCTTCGCCGAAGAGGTTGCCGACGTGGCTCTTAAGCGGCTTGGACGGTCCCGCACCGTCAGCACCCGCTCGATGCCGATCGGTGGCGGCAGAGGCTTCCCGGTAGACGCAGAGCGACGGCTGGAATGGCTGACCGAAGCGTCGGCTGCATCCGGCATCGACCTGCAGCGGATCGACACGCTTCTCTCCCGCTATGGTACGCAGGCCTTGCCGATCGCCTTGCACCAGGGCGCGTGGAGCGACGCTGACCGCTTGCCGGACTCGCATGACTATAGCCTGTTGGAGATCGACTACATCGTCCGTCACGAGTTTGTCGAACACCTTGCCGACGTGGTGATGCGCCGCACGACACTGGCAGTCACCGGCTCCCTGACGATCAGGGACCTGCAGGCAATAGCCCCTGTTGTCGCCGGTGCCCGTGGTTGGAACAGCGAGCGTATGGACGTGGAAATTGCAGAGACTACCGCACAACTCAGAGCCAGAAACCTGATGCACCTTTAGGTTGGATCTGGTTTTGCAAGGCGCTGATTGGGTGCAGATCAGGAAACCTGGCGCAAGAAATACTCGTTTGCCGACGACACATGGGCCGCTTCTCCAATCTCGGAAGCGGCCCACGGCTGCTTTCGGGGCCTGGCGGAAATCGCGCCCGCAGCGAATGACCACGGTTTCTTGGCGCGATCTTGACAATCCCGCCGCAGATGGTTGGCCGCAACCATACTCGGCGGATTTAAACATGATTCAAAACGAAGTGATCGCTGCTGCGGCAAAAGTCGAAATTCCCGGCATGCAGCGGCGAAACACCGCGCCGGAAATCGCCGGTGCACCGCCGAAGAGGCGGAATCTCGTGCTGTGGCGAATCCTGACTTTCGCCCTTAGGGCGCGGTGGAAGCGCGGTATTCTTTTTTGGGCTCGGTTCGCGGCCAATCCGCTCCTGACTTTTCGCTGGTGGCGTTTCCTTGCGGAGTTTACCGCAGAACGGGATTTTCCCGCGCCGCACGATGAACTGCTGCAGAAACCACTGTCGAAATTCCTGGTTTACGGGATGCGCAGCTCCGGCCGGCTTGCCCTTCTCGTCGATCATTTCAAGATTGCGGAAAAGATCCTCGCCAAGGAAAGCATGATGAAACTGTGGCATGGGGGCTGGCTGGACATGGGCATAATCAATGGCCGCAGTGAAACCTATACATGCCACATCGCATTGGCCGATCGTTGCGGCGGGCGTCACGAAGGCGCCTTCGCAATCAAGCTGGTCCGGACGCGCGACAAGGCTTTGCTGTGCACCGTCAGGTTCACCTTTCTTCGCCATGGTCCACAAGGCTGCTACACCTTTGTCGTCGGCAGCATGCAGGGACCTCGCAACGGGAAGCGGCTGACGGTGGAGGCGACGCGCGACCTGTTCGGCGTTCGCCCGAAAGAGGCGATCCTGATGGTGCTGCAAGGATTGACGGTCGAGGGTGGCATGACGGATTTTTTCGCCATTTCGCAAGCGAAACAGCCAATCCGGTACCGCAGCGTCAAACGGCGCTCGATGCTTTTATCGGCCATCGACGCCTTCTGGGCAGAGCGTTCTGCCGCACCTGAGGAGACCTACGGGTTCATCGTGCCAAAATCCGCGACCGGCGGAACGGACGTTCGCAGCCGCAGCAAGGCGTCGTTTCACACAATCGGCGAGCTGTTCCATTGATGGCGGCCGCCGGACAAGCGGCGCCGGAGGCGATCGGTGGTGATATCCTCCGGACGATTCAAACGGCCTCTTATTGCATGCCTTCCTGTAAACCCGCGGCATCGGCAAGGATGGCGGCGGTCTCGTTCAGCAAGACATCCTTTGCGTTCTTGCGGGCGTTTTCCATGGCGATTTCGGCGCTCAGGCTGCGCTCGTCTGCCTGCAGGCCGTCATCTCCGCCGAGGTCCACACCACCGTTTGTCTGCGCACGTTCCTTGAGACGGGCTGCTTGCGCAGCCATTTCATTCCGGCGTTCGGTGAGATTGAGGGAGACGACACCCTTCTCGCGCTGCGCTTTCAGTTGGGCAATATCCTCGACAAACCGTTGGAAGTCCTGGTCGTTTTGCACCCGATTATCATGAAGACTTTGCAATTTCGGCAGCAACGCCGTGAGATTTCCGGAAGGCACATAGCGTGCAGGTTTGATCTGTGTCCACGGCAGAGCATTGTCATAGCTCGCCTCGCCGAAAGTCTTCGGGTCGGAAAGGCTTGGCAAACTGATGTCGGGGGTGACGCCGCGCAACTGTGTCGTACCGCCGTCGACGCGGAAAAACTGGGCGATCGTCAATTTCAGTTCGCCGAATTTCGGTTTGCTGTTGTAGGCCGCCTTGTCGAGATTGACCACGGTCTGCACGGTACCCTTGCCAAAGCTGGGTTCGCCGACGATCACGCCGCGGCCATAGTCCTGTATCGCTGCAGCAAAAATCTCGGAAGCCGATGCCGAACCGCGATTGATCAAAACGCCGACCGGGCCTGTCCATGCCGGCTTGGGAAGGTCATCGCTTTCGACTTCCACCTTGCCGTTTGCGCCGCGTTGCTGAACCACCGGGCCTTTGCCGACGAACAGGCCTGTCAATTCGATCGCCTCGGTCAGCGACCCGCCGCCATTGTCGCGCAAATCAATCATCACGCCATCGACACCGTCCTGCTTCAGTTCGCCGAGGAGCTTGGCGACATCGCGGCTTGCGCTTCTATAGTCCGGGTCGCCTTTTCTCCGCGCTTCGAAATCCTCATAAAATGCCGGCAGGGTGATAACCCCGATTCTGCGCGTCACCGTGCCTTCTTTTACCGGCAGGATGATTTTCTTGGCGGCCTGTTTTTCGAGGCTTATCTTGTCGCGTGTCAGGCTGATGAGGCGATGGCCACCATCCGGCCCGGCATCCGCCGGCAGGATGTCCAGGCGGACGACGGAGCCCTTTTTCCCCCGTATCAACTGCACGATTTCATCAAGCCGCGTGCCCACCACTTCCTTGACCGGACCGTCCTTGCCCTGGCCAACGCCGGTAATGCGGTCCCCGACCGAAAGCTTGCCGGACAGTTGGGCCGGTCCACCCGGAACGAGTTCACGGATCGTCGTGTAGTCGTCGCGCTCCTGCAGGACCGCGCCAATACCGACCAGCGACAGCTTCATGGAAATATCGAATTCGGCCGCAGCCCTGGCGCCGAAATAGTCGGTGTGTGGATCAACCGAGGTCGTATAGGCGTCCATAAAGGATTGGAAAACGTCTTCGCTCTTGTATTTGAAGGCGCGCTCGAGGGAGTTTTGATAACGTTTGTCGAGCGTATCGCGAATAGCAGCATCGGTTTTGCCAGCCAGTTTCAGCCGCAGCCAGTCGCCTTTCACGCGTTTGCGCCAGAGATCATCAATTTCGGCCTCTGACTGTGGCCAAGGAGCTTCGTCGCGCAACACGGCATAGCTTTCCTGCGCGCTGAAATCGAAGTTTTGCTTGAGCAGGCTGCGCGCATATTGCATCCGTCCGACAACACGTTCTTCATACACGTTGAAAATTGAAAACGGGATCCGCAGGTCTTCCCGTTTGATCGCGTCATCGATCTTGGTGCTGTTCGTCATGAACGTGTCGATGTCGGCCTGCAGGAACATCATCCGGTCCGGATCCAGCGACTTGATGTACCGGTTCATGATCTTGGCCGACAAGGCATCATCCAGCGGAACAGGCCTGTAGCCGAAACGCGTCAGAAATTGCGCGCTCAAGCTTGCGGCTTGGCCCTGTTGCTTCTGAGGCGCCAGAACGGGCGGTGATTCGACTTCGAGAGCATACGCGGATGACGCAAATGCCAGGAAAAGACCAAGCACGCCGCAGAGTATACGCATTCAGTTTCCAATTCTTGATGTCGTGTCGTTTGACGAACGGTGTTGGTGGAACAATTTTGGTTCTTTGGCAACAAAGGGATGGGCCGCCCCGGCCCTTCGGTCTGCTCTCGGCTCTGATTAGCCACGTTTTTCCATCAAAGTGCTTGAGCGTGGTGCCGAAATCGTGATTGCAGACGGGTGCGCTGGTCCTTGATGAACGCTTGATTATCAACGCCGAGCCTCCGCACCTGACGCTAATTCACATAAGCATTCGCTGCTTGCTTCGCAAAATCTTGCCGTGATGCCACGCGATGTGCATATAGACGCCATGACGCTCGATTCAAAAATATTCGTTGGCCTTAGGTCCGCACGCAAAAAAACAACTGCCACCAGTGAACCCACGGGGCCGAGATGCCAATGGGACGGCTGTGAAAAGACCGGCGCGCATCGGGCCCCTGTCGGGCCGGGCGCGGAAGGCCTCTACCTGCTGTTCTGTCTTGAGCATGTGAAGGAATACAACAAGGGATACAGCTTCACTGCTGCTCCCTCGAGCCCGGAGGTCGCCCGCTACCAGAAGGAAGCGGTGGAGGGTAGCCGCGCGACGTTTGGGACCCGGGTGACCGAAGCGACCGAAATCCCGATTCCGTCCACCGTGCGCTCCGGTTCTGCGAAGACCTTGAATGCCCGTAGGACCACCAAACAACAGCAGGCGCAAACCAGCACGCTGCATAAACGAAAACTCAAGGTGCTCGAAGCCAAGGCTTTCGAAACCCTCGGCCTTTCGCCAGAGGCGACAGCCGACGAAATCAGGAGCCGCTATAAAGAACGGCTCAAGATGCATCACCCCGACGCCAACCAGGGAAACCGCACCTCGGAAGACGAGCTTCGTGCATCGATCGAGGCGCACAAGATCCTCAAACTGAACGGGTTTTGCTGAGGTTCACTTTGTGATTGCCGTGTGGGTTCAACGGATCCCACACGGTACATCTGCCGATCTCGGTTTTCAGAGAGACCAAGGGCGATCGGGTCAGTGGCTGGTATCGGACAGGCGCATGACGCGATTGAGAAGCGCGACAAGTTCACCTTGGCGTGCCGTCGCCGTTTTCAGGAATATATTGCGCAGATGGCTGCGGGCGGTCTCATACGATACTTGCTGGTGCGCCATGTAGTATTGCAAGGAATGGCCGAGCATTAGTATCACCGCAAGCGCCGCCTCCTTCTGTGTCAGTTCAAACAGCCCACGCAGCTGCTCCGGGAAATCTGCCGATACCTTCGGCGAAAGATCCTTGATGAGGATCAGGGCTGCCCGCGCAACTGGCAAGTCTGATGCGGCCGTTGAGACAAAAGGGTTGATTGTCAAAGCCAGCAGGGGCGACCCGGTCTTTGTGCATCGGATCAAGACGTTGCCGCTTTTCGCCGGATACCCGCAAACGGGTCCGCAGGCCGATGCTATCGCGCTTCTCAACGCATCGCCGCATTGTCCCGCCAACAGGCGCCCTCCCAAAAGCGTCAAGTCATTCCCCGGCTCGGCGAGAAGCGTCTCGGCGTAGTCGTTCATGCTCAAGATCTTGCCGCAAGCATCGACGATAATTTGCCCCAGATACGGGCTCGCCGTGGCTTGCATCTCGAGGCGCTTGTGTCCGAGATGCAGCTGAAGTTCAGCCGCACGGGCAATGACAGGCGCGAGTTCCCTCAACAAGGAAACATCGTCATCGTCAAAGTCCGGCTGACGTCCGCCTCGTTGAACCGCCAGGATGCCCGCCATGCCTGCGACGGGGATTTTGCACGCAATGCTGCTATGGTCGCCTTGCGGAACATACCATTCGTTGAAGATCGCAGTTTTGCGGAACTCACTTTTAGGCATCACGGACTGGTCGGTAAAAACGTCCAGAGGCTTGATGCCTGTCAGATAAGATAAAATTGGATTTTTGAGATGTGCTTCTACGAATGCCGTCTCATAGTAGGGATCGCATTCCTTGTAGAAGGGTAGCCAGGTGTCCGCCGGGCATATGCGGGCAAAATGAACCTTCGAGCCTTTGACGAGCTTTTTTAATCTCGCCATCGCCGGCTGCCATTGTCCACCTTCCCACGCGGCGCGATAAAGTTCATCGACCAGAAGCGAACGTTCCGTCTGCGCCACAGCTGTCATCTGATTCTTTGCCCCGTTTGCGCGCTTTCGCTCAAGCTTCAGGTAGCCAAATGACACTATGGTGCGAAATGGTGGATTTAAGCAACTTCAAAAGTAACGGCCAATGTCTGTCACTCGTGATGCCGCGTGGGATCGATGGGGGATCGGCAGCAAGGCGCTATCCGGCATGCAAAAGCCGGGAAGAGCAAACGCCGACGCTCCCGGCCGAAGCTGGACAAAGTTTGACAGCCTCAGGGGCCAGCATCCGCCGCCCGGTCCTGCACGGTGACGACGCTGATGTGGCGAACCCTGCCGTCGCGCGCCATCCATTCGATCGACTGACCGGCGGAAAGCCCAAGGAGAGCCGCGCCGACCGGTGTCAGCACCGAGACGCGCTGGCTGGCTATGTCGGCATCCTTGGGGAGGACGAGCTCAGCGGTCTGCAATGCCTCGCCGTTGAGATGGAACTGGGCAATGGAGCCGATGCGGACCACGCCGGGCGCCATCTGTGCATCCTCGACGATCCGCGCGCGGTCGAGTTCTGCCGCAAGTTGGTCGGCGACGTGCGGATCGCGTTCCGCAAGCATGTCGGCAAGGTTCGACAGGCGCGCGTGTTCGGAGCGAGCAATGGTAATGGCGGGCAGACGGCTGCCCTGGATCTTCGTGGTCATTGGAACCTCACGGCATGGGTGCGTTGCGGCCCGGCGGGCACGCGCAAAAAAAAACGGAAAACTGGGAAATGACGTCGCACGTCTCTGGTGCGGTTCACGTAACGTTACGGAACCACGATCGCCCCACGGCTGGGGCGCGACGCGACCAAGCCGAGGGGCTAGTATCCTGCGAGAGGAAACAGCCGTTTCAAAAACCTGGCAAAGTTGAGCGACATCTTCATGCCCCCATGATGGGGCGTGGCCGGGGGCAAAGTCAAGCCACGCCGCCTTGCACCGATATTCGATCAAACCAGATGCGGGCAGATGAGTGTGCAAGCTTTCAACAAACGCAACCGTTGCGATCCAGAATTCTCTCGCCAGGGCCAGCGATGGTGCGCTGAAATTTCAAGGCTTGACAGCGGTACCCAATTAATTTCTAAATTTTAGAAATTAATTGGGAGGCGATGATGGGAACCCATCATGGGCAGGTGCTTTGCATCATCCGGGATGAAGGTCCGCAGTCTCGTGCCGCCTTGGCGCGGCGCAGCAAGCTGTCGCCCACGACGCTCACACACGTCACAGCTCAGTTGCTTCGGGACGGTGTGGTAGCGGAATGCGATATTGTCGAATCCACGGGCGTCGGCCGGCCCGGCCAGACCATAAAGCTCATTCCCGAGGCTTTCCACGTTGCTGGAATTCACCTTGGTGCCGGGCTCGTGCAAATCGTCATCACGGATCTCTACGCCAACGTAAAAGCTTCTGCCTCCTTTGATTTTTCGCTTCGGGAAACAGACCCAGATAATGTTGTGTCGCACGCAGCCGATATGCTGCTGAGACTAAGGCGCGAGGCAGGAGATCCGCGCCTGCTGGGCGTCGGCGTTGCGGTGCCGGGACCCGTGAATGCTGAGCAGCGTTCCATTCTTGCGTCGATCAACACCGGCTGGCGCAACCTGCCGCTCGCCAGCATGTTCGAAACAAAAACCGCCCTTCCCGTCATCCTCGAGCACAATGTCAGTTCCATGGCATTGGCCGAGGTCAGATATGGCACCGGGCGCGGCGTTCCGGCGGTGCTTTACGTTTACTTGCGTACCGGTCTTGGCGCCGGGTTGGTCGTGGACGGCATGCCGTTCCGGCCAGGCGGTCATGGCGCCGTCGAACTGGGGCATATCCAGATTTCGCGTGATGGGCCGCTCTGCAGTTGCGGCAACCACGGCTGCCTAGAAAGTTATGTCAATGAAAGCGTGCTGATGCGCGCAGTTGGCCTGGAGGGGCAGGCACCCAATAATCTGTTGGAGCGCCTTGAGGCAACGGACACATGGACCCCAACCCTCGACCGGCTGACCGACTCCCTCGCCATTGCCATCAATCTTCTGACGCCTGATCTCATCATTCTCGGCGGTCATCTGGGCGAGGCTCCGGATAGTCTATTCGGCCATCTGCTCCAAAATCTGCCACCGAGAGTCATGCCGCATATGCGGGAAGTCCTGCGGATTGAGCGTTCGGGCTTTGGCCCACTGTCTGGGGCTATCGGCGGGGCGGCCGTGGCGCTGGATCATTTTTTCTATTCGGGAGCGAGGTCATGAACACTATGCCAGCAGGCAGCCAACGTGCGCGGAGCAAGTCGCTTGCCGATTGGCCCCCGATTATCCTCAACTTGATTGCGTTCGCTTTTGGCATCGCCGTCTGGTGGGCGATAACGGCGGCAAAATTGGTCGTGCTGCCGGGACCGGTAGATGTTTTCCAGCGAGGCGTCGAGTTGATCATGAGTGGTCAGCTGCTCATCGATATCCTGTCCAGCCTGCGCCGTGTCCTGACGGGGTTCATGCTTGGCGTCGCTCTGGCTATTCCTGTAGGCTTCCTGATGGGGTGGTACCGCGTCGCACGCGCCCTGATCGAACCCTACATCCAGTTCTTCCGGATGATTCCGCCATTGGCGGTCATTCCGCTGGCGATCGTCACGATGGGTATAGATGAAGCGCCGAAGGTCTTTGTCATCTTTCTCGCCTCCTTTCTGTCGTGTGTCGTCGCCACCTATCAAGGCGTGATCAGCGTCGATCGCACGCTGATCAACGCCGCCCGTGTGCTGGGTGCGAAAGACCGTGTCATCTTCCCGCGCGTCATCATCCCGGCCTCCACGCCGTTCATCCTGGTCGGTGTTCGCATCGGTCTTGGCTCGGCCTGGGCGACGGTCGTGGCGGCGGAACTGATCGCGGCGCAATCGGGACTCGGGTTCCGCATGCAGCAGGCGCAACTCTACTACGACCTGCCGACAATTTTCGTCAGCCTGATCAGCATCGGCATTCTCGGGCTTTTGATGGACCGTCTGGTTCAGGCAGCGGAGCGCAGGCTGACGCAATGGCAGGAGCGCGTTTGATGACCCCTTCCCAGATCACGGACCCGAAGATCTCGTTTCAAAACGTCAGCCGGCGCTTCGGTGCAGGCGACAGCAGCTTTCTCGCGCTGGATCGCCTGTCGCTTGATATTGCCGATGGCGAGTTCGTCACCGTTGTCGGTCCGTCCGGTTGCGGCAAGTCGACGGCAATGAACATTGCGGCGGGGCTTACGGACGTTTCCGACGGCCGGGTGCTTGTCGATGGCAAGGGCGTCGACGGTCCGGGACCGGAGCGCGGTGTCATCTTCCAGCAATATGCTCTCTTCCCATGGCTGAGCGTACGCCAAAACGTCGAATTCGGCCTTCGCATCAAGGGAATGCCGGCCGCCGAGCGCAAACGCGTGTCGGATCACTTCATCAACCTGGTGGGATTGAGCGACTTCGCCGATGCGCTGCCCAAGACCCTGTCGGGCGGCATGAAGCAGCGATGTGCCATTGCGCGCGCCTATGCCGTCAATCCCTCGATCCTGCTCATGGACGAGCCTTTTGGCGCGCTGGATGCGCTGACCCGCGTCAACATGCAGGATCAGTTGCTGGATACCTGGACCCGTGAACGTCGCACGGTCATCTTCATCACCCATGATGTCGATGAGGCGGTGTACCTGGCCAATCGCGTCATCGTCATGGCTGCCCGGCCGGGGCGCCTGCACGACATTATCCCCGTCGATCTGCCCTACCCGCGCACCGAAGAAATTCGTCTGTCGCAGAAGTTCGCGGATATCCGCAACCGGGTCTGGCATGCCGTCTATCATCAAAAACCGCAGATCGAACCCACTATCCAAGAGGAGGAACACTGACATGAAACTTACCAGACGTCATTTTCTGACCACAGCCGCAACCGGTGCACTTGCTGTCCCGGCACTCTCGCTGACTGCGCGCGGCGCATTCGCCCAGGCCACGCCGGTCCGGGTCGGCTACATCGCCGATTATTTCGGCACGAGCCTGACAGCGATTGCCAGCGATCAGGACCTCTGGGCCAAGCACGGCCTTGAGCCCGACCTCAAGGTCTTCACGAATGGCCCGATCCAGATCCAGGCGCTGGGCGCCGGCAGTCTCGATTTCGGCTATGTCGGCCCGGGGGCTCTCTGGTTGCCCGCAACCGGCAAGGCCAAACTGGTCGCCATGAACGCGCTCGGTCTATCCGACCGTGTGATCGCCCAAGCCGGCGTCAACACGATGGCAGACCTGAAGGGCAAGAAGATCGGT
This sequence comes from Hyphomicrobiales bacterium, assembly GCA_900472175.1. GTDB lineage: Bacteria > Pseudomonadota > Alphaproteobacteria > Rhizobiales > Rhizobiaceae > Pararhizobium. Next base: position 234,508 of record UCHD01000002.1, read on the forward strand.
GTTCCCGAGGGCACGTCGGGAGACATGCTGTTGCGTCTGGCGCTGGCCAAGGCGGGGATGCAGCTCTCCGACGTCGAAGTGATCAAGATGGATCCGCCGACCGTGGTTTCGGCCTTTGCCTCGAAGCAGATCGATGCTGCGGGCATCTGGTACCCGCTGGTCGGAATCATCAAGAAGACAGTGCCGGATCTCGTGGAGGTCGCCAAGAGTGCCGATTTCTATCCGGCCAATTCCTTCCCGTCGGCATTTGTTGCGCGCAACGAAGTCGCGGACCAGGATCCCGGAATGGTGAAGAAATTCATCGCGGTGATGAAGGACGCCAATGATTATCGCGCCGCCGATGTGCCGCGCTCGGTTGCCATCACCGCCAAGTTCCTTGGCGTCCCGGCCGAACCGCTCGAGACGGAAAGCCAGAATGGAAGCTTTCTGACATCGGCCGAGCTGGTCGCCGCGACAAAGGATGGAACCGTGGCAAACTGGCTAAAGGGGCTGAATGAACAGTTCGTCGCTTTCGGCAAACTGAAGAACCCTCTCGATCCGAAAGACTATTACCTGGCGGATCTCTACGCCGGCAACTAGTCCCCCTTCCCCGGCGCAACGCTTGGCGATGCGTCGGGCACCTTTCAGCGAGCCTCGAATGATCAAGCAGCCCAACATTCTTTTCATCATGTCGGACGACCATGCCGCCAGAGCGATCTCCGCCTATGGCTCGGGTCTGAACAGGACGCCCAATCTTGACCGTATCGCCGATGAAGGCATGCGGCTGGATAGATGCTACGTAACCAATTCGATCTGCACGCCAAGCCGGGCGGCAATCCTGACGGGCACATATAACCACGTCAACCTGGTCACCACGCTCGATACCCATATCGACAACCGGCTGCCGAATGTCGCCAGGCATCTGAGCGCCGGCGGCTACCAGACTGCAATCTTCGGAAAATGGCATCTTGGCGAAGGCAAGGCCCATGAGCCAACCGGTTTCGACGCATGGTCGGTGCTGCCGGGTCAGGGCGAGTATTTTGATCCCGTCATGATCGACCGGACAGGGGCCCATGCGGAACAGGGCTATGCCACGGATATCATCACCGACAAATGCCTGGATTTTCTGAGCAAGCGTGACGCGGACCGCCCGTTCTTCCTAATGTGCCACCACAAGGCGCCGCACCGCAGCTTCGAGCCGCATCCGCGCCATCGTCATCTCTATGCCGACGGCAAGCTGCCGGTTCCGGAAACGTTTGGCGACGACTATTCAAACCGCGCCGCAGCGGCCGCCGCCGCCAAGATGCGTATCCGGTCGGACATGACCTACAAGGACCTGGGGCTCGTGCAGCCCGAGGGCGGTGACGAGGTCGGTGAACTTCTTCTGCCCGGTTGGTCGCAACGCAAGGTTCCGGGGATCGTCGACGGGCAGGAACTGCGTCTGATCGACGTCAACACCGGCGAAGCCTATGTCTTCACTGACGCCAACGCGCTCGATCTGTTCAAATATCAGCGCTACATGATGCGGTATCTGCAGACGATCGCCGCGGTGGACGAGAATGTCGGGCGGCTGCTTGACTATCTCGACGCCGAAAATCTGACCGACAACACCATCGTCATCTATACCTCCGACCAGGGTTTCTTCCTCGGCGAGCACGGATGGTTCGACAAGCGGTTCATGTACGAGGAATCGCTGCAGATGCCGTTCCTGATCCGGTATCCTGCCGGTATCAAGGCAGGCGCGGCTTCGGATGCGATCACGACCAACGTCGATTTTGCGCCGACCTTCCTGGACTATGCAGGCCTGTCGATCCCGTCTTATATGCAAGGCGAAAGCATGCGTCCGGCGCTGGAACAGGCTGCCGCCAACGATCTGCAGCGTGTCGCCTATCATCGCTACTGGATGCACAAGGACGACTTCCACAACGCCTTCGCCCATTACGGGGTGCGCGACCACCGTTACAAGCTGATCTACTGGTACAATGATCCGCTCGGCCAGTTGGGCGCCAACGCTGGCACCGAACCGCCTGAATGGGAACTTTTCGACTGCGATGAAGACCCGTTCGAACTGCACAACCGGGCTGATAGCCCCGCCCATGCCGGCATCTTTGCTGAGATGCTCGCCAAGCTGGATGCCAAGATGGCCGAGATCGGAGACATACCCGAGCATGACAGCAAAGCAGTGCTCGCGCGCTTGCGCACGCCCGCTCCGGCGGGCTGAAGGATGAACTGCCGTTGAGAAACGGGGTGTGTGGCGGCGGCCCCGGAAAATCGCCTAAATTAGGAGGACGCAGGAACGTGGTTCCTGCGTCCTTGAAAGGCATTCGGATTTCTACGATCAGATGTTGGCAAGCAGGTCGTTGATCCGGCTCTCGGCGCTGCCAAGGGCTTCGTCGATGCTCTTGTCACCATTCACGGCTGCACCGACTTCTTCGCCGATGATGTCCTGAATGGCAAACTGGCGCTGGACGGCACCCGGCAGCGAACGACCGGTTTCGGCGATCTCCGCAATGTTTTCACGATGCGGCAGTGCCTTGAATTCCGGCATTGCGAAGACGGCCTTGACGGCCGGAAGGTGACCGGTGCGGGCCCACTGAAAGTCGTTTTCGGCCAGGAACTTGAACAGCTTGCCGATTGCTTCGGTCTGTTCCGGCGTGCGGTCCTTGTGCGGCATGACCCAGCTATGGCCGTCGGCATAGGTGCTGTCGCGGCCAGGATAGAGTTGCGGGACCGGGTAAACGGTGTAGCCGCCGGAAAGCGCAGTGCCTTCCTTTTCCGACTGGGCAACGAAATCGCCAATCAGCCATGTGCCGTTGACCGCGATGCCGCCGTCGCCATTCGTGAACGAAGTGACGGAGGCCGCATAGTCGAGGCCGGTGGTCGTTAGACCTTCGTCCTTGATCTTTTTCATCAGCTCGACGACGTTCTTGGCTTCCGGCGTGTTCAGCGTGATCTTGGTTGGATCAGCGAAGAAGTCGGCATTCTGCTGTTGCAGCAGCGTATAGAGAACGCGGGCATAGGCTGCCGTCTCATTGGCAAGGATTTGCACGAGGTACGGCTTGCCGGTCTTTTCCTTGAACTGCTTGCCTTGGGCGATCAATTCTTCGGCGGACGTTGGCAGAATTGGCGTTCCATCGGCGTTAACAAGGCCGGCCTGTTTCATCAGGTTCAGGTTGACGTGGAAGAGCATGGTCCAATTGTCGAACGGCAGGCCGAACAGGTGGTCTTCCTTGGTAACGCCGCCCCGGGCCGCATCGGTGAAGCTATCGGGTGAGATGCCCTGGGCGGACAGGACGTCGTCGATCGGGTCGATCAGGCCGCGCGACTGATAGTCGGAGATCGCCGAATAGTGCATCGACACGACGTCAGGTGCTGCACCCGATGCGAGCTGGGCGTTGAGCTGGTCGTAGCCCGGCCACTCGACGGTGGTCACATTGACGTCAATATCCGGATTGTCGGCTTCGAACTTGTTGATCAGAGAAGTGATAATGCCGCATTCGCCGACCGCTTTGGAGACGTCGGTCACCTTGCCGTAGTCCGCATCACAGGCGCCGAAGAAGCGCTGCAATTCGATCTTGGTCTGCGCCTGGGCCGACGTGGCGCAGGTCAGCGCTATCAACGCTGCCGTGCTGAGTAGAAAACGTCTCATGGTCTGTCTCTCCCTTTTGAAGGGGCTCCCCGCCCCGTTGAAACTCACTGCTGCCATTCCTCCTGGCCGCAGCAATAGTCATTTCACGGCGCCGCCCGAAACCGCGGTGACGATATGGCGCTGGAAAATCACGTAGACGATCAACACCGGCAGGCTGGCAAAGACCGCCTGGGCACTGAGGAAACCGAGCCCTTCGCTCTGGGCAAAATTGGTCTGCGACGAGGCGATGCCGATGGTGAGCGTAAACATCTCCTTCTTCGTCGCGGAGATCAGCGGCCACCAGTAGTCGTTCCAGGCATGCAGGAAGGTGAAGATGCCGAGGGTCGCCTGGGCTGGCAGCGTCAAGGGCAGCAGCACCTTCCAGAAGATCCGCAGCGGCGAAGCATTGTCGAGAAGGGCTGCCTCGTCGATCTCCTTAGGGATCGCCTTGAAGAACTGGGTCATCAGGAAGACGCCGAAGGCGGACGACATGCCGGGCAGCATCAGCCCGATATAGGAATTGTGCAGCCCGAACCAGTTGAACATCTGGTGGCGGGCAATGATGACCGCCTGTTCCGGCACGGCCAGACCGAACAGCACGATGACGAAGATTGTGCGCCGGAACGGAAACTCGAGGCGGGCGAAGGCATAACCCGCAAGCGATGCGAGGACGAGCACGCCGGTCGTCTGTCCAATCGCCACCACAAGGCTGTTGAAGAACCAGCCAAAGGCCTGCGACGAGTAGATGATGTTGACATAATTGACGAGCGTATAGGGCAGCTCGAAAACGGATTCTGTTCCGAGCATCAGCTCCTTGTTGTCCTTGATCGACAGGCCGACGAGCCAGGCAACCGGCGCCATCATGACGATGGAGAGGATAATGGCGATCGCAAGCAGCGTGCGATTGCCGGTCAGCGCTTCGGGACGGTAGGTCGTTTGGTCCGTCATTCGGAAACCTCCGACTTGCGGCTTGAGATGACATACTGCGCCATCGCCGCGACGAGAATGATCAGGAACAGGAACTCGGATGCTGCAGCGGCCTTGCCGACGTCCCAGCGCACGAAGCCAACCTCATAGATGTACATGACGAGCGGACGGGACGTGCCGTTCGGACCGCCATTTGTCATGATCTGCGCCTGGCCGAACAGCTGAAACTGCATCACGATCTGGATGATGGTCACCAGCATGATGGTGCGGGCGATCGAGGGCAGTGTGACACGTGTCAGCACACGCCAGGGGCTGGCATTGTCGAGCGCTGCCGCCTCATAGAGATCGTTCGGAATCTGCTGCAGAGCGGCGAGGAACAGCATCATTGGCAGGCCGAGACACCACCAGACTGTGGCGACGCCAACGGAGAACAGCGACCAGCCGCTGGTCGACAGGAAATTGACCGGCTGAATGCCGAACTGTTCGGAAATGACGGCCAAGAGCCCGTCGCCGGGGATAAAGACGAAACGCCAGATCAGCGTCACGATTGTGACCGAAAGCACGGAGGACGAGAAGAACAGGCCACGCAGGAACGAGGTCGTTCGCGTCGTCTTGTTGAGTGCCAGCGCGAGGAAGAGTCCGAGTATTACAAGCGCCGGAACGCTGACGAGCACGAAGATAATTGAGTTACGCAGCGCCTGCAGGAAAACCGGGTCGGCAAGCACCCGGGTATAGTTTCCCAGGCCGACAAAGCGGCCCGGACCGAAAAGATCGACCTTATGCAGGCTCAGCCACGCGCCCCAGAAGAGCGGGAAAACGAGCAGCACCGCAAAGACGGACAAATAGGGAAGGATGAAGAGGCCGTTGCTCCATTGGCTGCGGCGATAGCTCTCGGCCATGTCAGTCGCCCTCCGAATGGTGAGCGGTACCGGCGGCGTCGAACAGGTGGATGGCGGTGGTATCAAGCGCAATCTGCAGCGTGTCCCCGCCGCGCGCTTCGCTGCGTCCGTCCGTTTCGGCCGTCAGCTTCGTTCCATCCGCCAGCTGGCCATAGATCAGCGTGCGATCACCAAGCCGCTCGACGACTTCGGCCTTGAGCGCGATGCCCGTCTGTCCGGCTGGCAGAACGGTTATATCCTCGGCCCGGATGCCGAGACTTGCCCCCTCAGGCGAAAAGCTTGCCGGCAGACGAAACGCGGCATGGATCTCACCAAGGCCACTTGCGCCGATTTTAACGGTGCGACCATTGGCAGCTACGCTTCGGAGCGGCACGAAATTCATGGCCGGGGAGCCGACGAAACCCGCGACGAACCGGCTTGCGGGGCGCCGGTAGATTTCCATCGGCGTACCGATCTGTTCGATCTTGCGGTTGTGCATGATGACAATGCGGTCGGCGAGCGTCATCGCTTCCACCTGATCATGCGTCACGAAGATCATCGTGCTGCCGAGACGGGCATGCAACTGGGCAAGCTCAAGCCGCGTGCGGCCGCGAAGGGCGGCGTCGAGATTCGATAATGGCTCGTCGAACAGAAAGGCTTTCGGTTCCTTGACGATAGCTCTGCCGATAGCCACGCGCTGGCGCTGCCCGCCCGACAACTTCTGTGGCTTGCGATCGAGAAGATGGGCGATTTCGAGCGTCGCCGCCGCCTGCTGGACACGGCGCTCGATCTCGTCCTTCGGCAGGCCGATGTTTTCCAGGCCGAAGGACATGTTCTGGGCAACCGTCATATGCGGATAAAGCGCATAGGACTGGAAAACCATGGCGACGCCGCGCTTGCCGGGCGGCAACGTATCGACACGCTGTTCAGCGACAGAGATCGTACCAGCGGTCACGTCCTCAAGGCCCGCGATCATGCGCAGAAGCGTGGACTTCCCGCAGCCTGAAGGCCCAAGGAAGACGACGAACTCGCCTGCCTTGATGGACAACGAAATGTCGTCCAGCACGGCGAGCGCGCCGTAACGTTTGGTAACGTTGGTAATTTCGATCGATGCCGACATGGTTTCTCCTCCCCGTCGTTGTCTGCCTTACGCGCCGAGCCGGATCATCCGGTAGCTCAGCGGCGCGATGGCGGCGACGAGACGGCCTTCGGTAACCGATGCGCCCGAGCCATCCCGTGGCTCGATCGTCTCGGCTCCTGGACCATTGACGGCGCGGAGGTCGTGGCCTTCCATGACCTTGTCGAGGATCACCTTGCGGCTGCCGAAACCTTCGAGAGAGAGATCGAGTTCGATCACTTCCGTCTGGTGACGGTTGACGATGAAGACGGTCAGCGCGCCATCGTCCTCCGTTTCGACGGCGGAAACGTCCAGATAGGCTACGTCCTTGGCGAAATCGGTCGAATAGCTTGGGCAATCAAGCGACAGGTTCAGCGCCTTGCCGCGGCCGTACTTTGACGCATAGGCATAGGGGAAGAACGTCGTCTGACGCCAGGCAGGGCCGCCCGGAACGGTCATGATCGGAGCAATGACGTTGACGAGCTGCGCGAGGCACCCGACCTTCACCACATCCGAACGGCGGATGAAGGTGTTGAGGATGCAGCCGACCTGCAGCACGTCCTCGAAATTGTAGATGTCCTCCAGAAGCGCCGGGGCATGTGGCCAGCCGTCATTGCCTTCCAGAACCTTCCGGTCTGCTTCGCGGGAGTGGTACCAGACGTTCCATTCGTCGAAGGAGATATAGACATCCTTCTTCGAACGCTTTTTCGCCTTGGTGTAGGTGATGACGCCGGCAATGGTGGCGATGTAGTCGTCAAGGCGGGCATTCTGGGCCAGATAGTCCGCCGTATTGCCCGCATGATTGTCGAAATACATGTGCAGGCTGATGTAATCGATGGAATCGTAGGTGTAGTCGAGAACGGTGGCTTCCCAAGCCGGATAGGTCGGCATCTTCGGTGACGAGGAGCCGCAGACCACGAGTTCGATCGACTTGTCGAAGGCGCGCATGGCCTTGGCGGTCTCGAACGCGATGCGGCCATACTCTTCCGCTGTTTTCTGGCCGATCTGCCACGGACCGTCCATCTCGTTGCCCAGGCACCACATCTTGACGTTCCAGGGCTCTTCGCGGCCGTTCTTACGGCGAAGGTCCGACCACTGGCTGCCGCCCGGATGGTTGACATATTCGAGGAAGGCGCGGGCTGAGTCCAAGCCACGCGAACCGAGATTGACGGCCAGCATCATGTCGGTATTGGCAGCCTCCGCCCAGTCGGCAAATTCGTGGATGCCGACATGATTGCTTTCGGAGCTGTGCCAGGCAAGATCGAGGCGCACGGGGCGCTCTTCGCGTGGGCCGATGCCGTCTTCCCAATCGTAAGCTGAGACAAAATTGCCGCCGGGATACCGTACGATCGGAACATTGGCTTCCCGCACGAGGTCTATGACATCCTGACGCATGCCGTTCTTGTCGGCGGTCGGATGATCCGGCTCGTAGATGCCCGAATAGACGGCCCGGCCGAGATGCTCGACGAAAGAGCCGTAGAGACGTGGATCGATAGTACCGATGACGTAACCGCTGTGTGCGGTGCCGACTGCGCGCATGCTTACCTCCCTGCATATCTGAAAATCAGATATATATCCATTAATATGATAATTCGCACAGGAAGTTGCGGGCGTCAACCCGCCTTGGAGTGGCAAACATGCAATCAGTGGAAAATCAGGTCTTCAGCCGCAGCACGATATCTTGATCATAATTACCAAAGCCTCGCCCGAAGATATTGATTCCACCCGGATTCTTCGCCGTTTCCGGCACCTCGATCCGAAGCCGGATCGAACGGTGTTCAAGCAGATCGAGATCGGTGAGAGTCGTATCGGAAATCCTGATCCCGTCGATAAACGTGCCCTCTTCCGTCACGCGGAAATATTTTAGAACGCCGTATTGGCTGCCCCGCAGCTTCCACCAGTCGGGTGTGTATTTGCCGCGGCGATCACCGAAGTCGCCCGGCGAGGTCCAGGCGCCGATGCCCTTGCCGTTGACGGAGAGCGTGATGTCGGACGGCCAGTTGTCAGAGGTGCCTGGAACCTCGGAAGAGAGTTCCAGCGCAACCTCCAGCTCCTTGACTTCTGCCCCCTTGATCCGGGCGTTGTTAGGGAACTGATACTCGACATATCCCATTGTAAACCATAGCAAACCTGCCTTCATCCGGTCCGGTGTAAGAAAGGTGTCGGGACTGTCGAGATAGCCGATGATGCCGTCGCGGGAACACATGCCGCAGGGGGCCGCAACCTCATAGCCGCTATAGAGGCCGACAGGCATGGCGACCTCGATCACCTCCTGACCGGTCTTCGCCGGACTCGCAAAAGAAAGCACGATTTCCTCATGCACGGCATGGCAGACCTTCTGGCTGCCCTTGCGCGCCTTGGAGACCTCGGTGCGGATGAGGCCCGCCTCCTCCAGCAGATTGAGGTGGGTCGATGTGGTCGATTGCGGTAGGTCAAGCGCTTCGGCAATGTCATTGACGTTGAGCGGGCCGCGGGCATGCAGCAGTTCCAGCATGGAAAGCCGCGCCGGTGCCGCAAGGCATTTCAGCACCTCCTTCCCGTCCTCCGGGCCAATCATCAGAAATCGCGTGCTCATATATCCCTCTCGAATGCGAAATTGATGTGTATCAGAAAAATAGATATGATCAATCCGCGATAGCACACCTTCGTCAACCCACGGAGCCAACTCCCAGGGGGGTGCCATTTCGCATTTTTCGATCGAAAGCCCGGCGGCAGGCGGCCGGAATGCCCCGTCCGGCGCGCACCTCACGATCAGCTCATTACACAGGAAACGTGAAATCCGTGAGAAAACCTTTTCTCACTTGACATACGATTTGGTAAAAGGTTTTCTCACTGCAGATGAGGGAGGATATTCTGGAGACCGGAGGAGTAAAAAAGCGGATCACGATCCATGATGTCGCGGCTGCGGCCGGCGTCAGCATTTCGACCGCGTCGAAAGCGCTGAACAATAACGGCCGTATGGGAGATGAGACACGGGAGCGGGTCAAGCGCGTGGCAAGCGAGATCGGCTTTCGCCCGAATGCTCTTGCCCGCGGGTTGTTGAGCAAGCGCAGCTTTACCATCGGGCTGCTGACCAATGACACCTACGGGCGCTTCACGCTGCCGGTCATGGCAGGCGTTTCCGAGGCGCTGGTCGATCACGGCGTATCCGTCTTCTTGTGTGCTATCGAGGATGATCCGGCGCTGGGCCAGATCCATGTCGAGGCAATGCTCGACAAACAGGTTGACGGTATCATCGCCACCGGTAAGCGCCTCGACAGGCGGCTGCCGGTTGATCTTTCCAATCTACCGGTTCCGGTGGTCTACGCCTTTACCGAGGGCGCGCCGAACAGTGTCACTTTCCGCTCCGATGATACCCACGGGGCAACGCTTGCCGTGGAATGGCTTTTGCAGACCGGGCGTCGGCGGATAACCCATATCACCGGTCCGAAGGATTTCTTTTCGGTGCACGAACGGGCCGATGCGTACAGCAAGGCGGCAGGTGGCGGCGAACCGGTGATGTACGGCATCTGGTCGGAAAGCTGGGGTCACGAGGCCGTTGCCGAAATCTGGAAGAGAACGGGAGAAAAGCCCGACGCGCTGTTTTGCGGCAACGACCAGATTGCCCGTGGCGCCGTCGATGCCTTGCGGGAGCGCGGCATCAAGGTGCCTGAAGACGTCTCCGTCATCGGCTTCGACAATTGGGAGATTGTCGCAGCCCAGACGCGGCCGCCGCTGACGACGGTGGACATGGAACTGAAAGAACTCGGGCGGCAGGCGGGTCTGACCGTCCTGGCACTGGCGGAGGGACGGCCTGTCGAGCCGGGAGTGAGGAAATTGCCATGCCGGCTGGTCGTCCGGCAATCGTGCGGGGGTAACAGCCCGAGGGAATGAACGAAGGCGCAGAGGAGATGCGCCGTTTGGGAGGAATGTCATGATCAAGCGTCTTTTGGCAGCGACCGGCATCGCTACCCTGTGCCTGATGTCGGCTGCTTCGGCAGCCGATAAGGTCGAAATGTGGGTTCGCACCGGTATCGGTGAGGCCTTCAAGAAAACCGTGGAGGCCTACAATTCCAGCCACGAAAACCAGGTCTCGATGACCGAAGTGCCGTTTTCGGAACTGGTGCAGAAATATGCAACGGCGATCGCCGGGGGCCAGGCGCCCGATGCGCTGTCGATGGATCTCATCTACAATCCCGCCTTCGCCGCTGCAGGCCAGCTCGAAGACCTGACCGACTGGGCCAAGTCCCTGCCCTATTTCAGTTCGCTCTCACCGTCGCACGTCAAGCTCGGCACGTATCAGGACCGCATCTATGGTCTGCCGCTCTCCGTCGAAACGTCGGTTTTTGCCTGGAACAAGGATCTTTACAAGAAAGCCGGCTTGGATCCGGAAAAGGCGCCAACGACCTGGGACGAGATTACCGCCAACGCTGAAAAGATCCGCGCCCTGGGTGACGACAATTACGGCTTCTATTTCTCCGGTGGCGGCTGTGGCGGCTGCATGATCTTCACCTTCACTCCGCTTGTCTGGGGTGCCGGCGCCGATATCCTGTCGGCCGATAGCAAGACCGCGACGCTCGACACACCTGAGATGCGCAAGGCGGTCGACATCTACCGCAACATGGTCAAGAAGGACCTGGTGCCTGCGGGCGCTGCCAGCGATAACGGCGCGAATTTCCTGACATTCACAAGCGGCAAGATCGGCCAGCAGAGCCTCGGTGCATTTGCCATTGGTTCGCTGGTCACCGAACATCCCGATATCAATTTCGGCGTGACGCTGATCCCTGGTGCTACAGGCGGAACGTCCTCCTTTGCGGGCGGCGACAATTTCGTCATCACCAAGGGCACGCCGAAGATGGCAGCGGTGAAGGAATTCCTCGAATACATCTATTCCGAGGATGGCCAGAAGATGATGGCAAAGTATGGCAGCCTGCCGACCCGCGGCGATATCGCCGGCAAGGTACTGGAAGGTCTCGACCCGCGCCTGCAGGTCGGCATCGAGGCGATCTCCGTTGCCAAGACGCCCTATACGCTGCAGTTCAACGATCTGATCAACAGTGCCAACGGCCCGTGGGCGAGCTTCACCAATGCCGCCATCTTCGGTGAGGATGTCGACGGCGCGTTTTCGAGTGCCCAGAGCGAAATGCAGTCGATCATCGACAGCGGCCAATAATCTCCCGGTCGCTGCGGCCGGGAGGCAAAGCCGCCTCCCGGCCATTTCCTCAACTCCACGCGGAGCTTTTTCGATGACCGGTTCCGGTTCGAAGACCCTGTCGCCTCAGCGCAAGAGACGGCGCAGATCGGGTTGGCGCGGCCTCGTCTATATCGCGCCCGCGATGGCGCTCGTCATCCTGTTCTTCGTCATGCCGGTGATCTTTACCGGTTGGATGAGCCTGCACAATTGGCCATTGATGGGCGGAACACGTTGGATCGGCCTCAAGAACTATGTCCGTATGTTCCACGATGCGCGCTTCCTGTCGGCGCTGCAATTCACCGCCTATTACACTGTCATCGTCACCATCGCGATTTTCGCCGTAGCGTTCCCGCTGGCGATCTTCGTGGAAAAACAGCGGCGCTTCGTCAGTGTCTATCGCACGATCATCTTCCTGCCCGTCGTCGTCGGCCTGGCAACGGCCTCGCTGCTTTGGGTATGGCTGGCCAATGTCGACAGCGGTTTCGTCGGACCGGCGCTGAAGGCCCTGGGGCTGGCGGACAAGAGCCCCAACCTGCTCGCCACATTCGACAGCGCCTTTCTCACTATCATCATCATGGTCGTCTGGAAGATCGCCGGCTTCACCATGATCATTCTCTTGACCGGGCTGCAGGCCATTCCTGCGGATCTGACCGAAGCTGCCCGCATCGACGGCGCCGGACGCTGGCAGCGGTTCCGGTATCTGACGCTTCCCCTGATGCGCAAGACGATTGCACTGGCGCTGATTATTTCCGTCACCGGTTCGATCCTGGCTTTCGACCAGTTCTACATCATGACGTCTGGTGGCCCCCAGAACCGGATGATTTCGGTGGTCTACTACATCTTCAACCAGTCCTTCGTGTCGTTCAATCTCGGTTATGGCGCTGCGCTGTCGATCGCGCTGCTCGCCATCCTGGTTGTGCTCAGCATCGTGCAGCTCTGGCTGCTGCGCGTCGGAGAGGAGCGGCCATGACAACTGCTAAAGTCAGTTCCTCGAAACAACGCCGCGCCCGCAAAGCCTTCAGAGCCAACGGCGCCTATCATGCGGCGGGTATCGCCATCTGCCTGTTTTTCCTGGCGCCCTTCGTCATTACGTTTCTTGCCTCGTTCCGGCATGGCACGGAAGCCAGGCTGCCGCCTCTGCCGCCATGGCCGACGAACGGGTTGAGCATCGATTCCTATCTGTCTCTCGATACGTTCGGTGCCGGCATCTGGCAGCACACCATCAATTCGCTGCTGGTGTCGCTCGCAACCGTCGTGCTGACGGTCGCCGTCAGCCTGCTGGCCGGCTATGGTTTCTCGCGTTACCGGTTTCCTCTGAAGAACGTGCTGTTCGTTTTGATCATCGCCACGCTGATGATACCCTTCCAGTCGATCCTGACGCCGCTATTCATCATCCTTGCCAAGCTTGGGCTGAACAATTCGCTGCTCGGGCTGACGCTGGTCTATGTGACGCTGCAATTGCCCTTCTCCGTCTTCATGATGCGCAACGCTTTCGACGCGGTGCCGAAGGAAATCGAGGAAGCCGCGCGCATCGACGGCGCGCGCGATCTCAGGCTGCTTGTTCGCGTGCTTCTGCCGCTCGTCCTGCCGGGTATCGCGACCGTCGCAATCTTTGCCTTCCTTAACGCCTGGAACGAGTTCCTCGCAGCGCTGATCCTGCTTTCCAGCAACGAGAAATACACGTTGCCGGTGCTGATGATGGCGGTGCGCGCGGGGCGTCTCGGTGCTGTGAACTGGGGAGCAGTGCAGGCTGGCGTCGCGGTCATGACGGTCCCCTGCCTGATCGTCTTCCTGCTGTTGCAACGCTACTACATGCGCGGGCTGATGGCCGGCGCGGTCAAATAATCTCAAGAAACGGAAAGCCATGAACACGATGAAAAAAGACCGACAATTCCGCCCTCTCCCCGTTCCCAGCGTCGATATTCACGGCCTGTTCGGCGACCGGCAAGACGCGATCTGCGACACCACAGCCGAAACGCTGCTCGACCGTTGCGTCGAGGCCGGCATGGTCAGGGCCATCGATGTCGACCAGCCAAGCCCGGGCATCGTCATTCCGATCCAGCCCTGGGGCGGCACGACGCAGATGTTCTGGGATAGCGATCTCGGCAAGTCGATCGAGACGGTTGCCTATTCGCTTTACCGGCGGAAAAATCCGAAGCTCGAGGCTCGTGTCGACGAGATCATCGACATGTACGGGAAGATGCAGGACGAGGACGGTTACCTGAACGCCTGGTTCCAGCGCGTCCAACCCGACCGCCGCTGGACCAACTTGCGCGATCATCACGAGCTCTACTGTGCCGGCCATCTGATCGAGGGGGCCGTTGCCTATTTCCAGGCGACCGGCAAGCGCAAGCTGCTCGACATCATGTGCCGCTACACGGACTACCTGATCAAGACCTTCGGCCGCGGCAAGGGGCAGCTGCGCGGTTATTGCGGCCATGAGGAAATCGAACTGGCGCTGGTGAAGCTCGCCCGCGTGACCGGCGAGAGGAAATATCTCGACCTCTGCAAGTTCTTCATCGACGAGCGTGGCACTGAACCGCATTTCTTCACAGAAGAAGCCATCCGCGATGGGCGCACGGCTGCCGATTTCCATCAGAAGACCTATGAGTACGGTCAGGCGCATCAGCCGGTGCGCGACCAAAAAAAGGTCGTCGGGCATGCCGTGCGTGCGATGTATCTTTACTCCGGCATGGCCGATATCGCCACGGAATATAGCGATGACAGCCTGACTGCCGCCCTGGAAACGCTCTGGGACGACCTGACGACCAAGCAGATGTACGTGACCGGCGGTATCGGCCCGGCTGCGGCCAACGAAGGCTTTACCGATTACTACGACCTGCCTAATGAAAGCGCCTATGCCGAGACCTGCGCGTCGGTCGGCCTGGTTTTCTGGGCCAACCGCATGCTGGGACGCGGCCCCAACCGGCGTTATGCCGATATCATGGAGCAGGCGCTCTATAACGGCGCCATGTCCGGCCTGTCGCTGGATGGCAAGACCTTCTTCTATGAGAACCCGCTGGAGAGCGGCGGCAAGCATCACCGCTGGGTCTGGCATCATTGCCCCTGCTGCCCGCCCAACATCGCCCGCCTTCTCGCGTCTATCGGCTCCTACATGTATGCCGTATCGGACGACGAAATCGCGGTGCATCTTTATGGTGAGAGCACCGCAAGGTTCGACATCGGCGCAGCGGCGATCGAGTTGCAGCAGAAAACAGCCTATCCATGGGACGGCGCGATCCGTTTCGATATAGAGACCGACAAGACCACCCGTTTCGCCATTTCGCTGCGTATTCCCGAATGGGCCGATGGTTCGACGTTGAAGGTCAACGGCGAAGCGATCGATCTCGCGTCGGTGACGATCGACGGCTATGCCCGGATCGAGCGCGACTGGGCGAGCGGCGACCATATCGACCTCGATATTCCGCTCGCGCCCCGCGCGCTGTTTGCCAATCCGCTGGTGCGCCAGGATGCCGGCCGTGCAGCCCTGATGCGCGGACCTCTCGTCTACTGCGTCGAGGCGACGGACAACGGCAAGGAATTGAACGCGATCGAACTGACCGGTAACCTCACTGCGGCAAAGACGACGGAAATGGCCGAGCTGCGCGGCGCAGTGGCGCTCGATATTCCGGTCAAACGTGATGAAACCAATTGGGGCGCCACATTGTATCGCACAACGCCGCCAACGACAAAAAAGAGCACGGCGCGCTTCGTGCCTTATCCTTTCTGGGACAACCGGGAGCCCGGCGAGATGCTTGTCTGGGTCAGAGCGGGTGAGCTGAACGGTGAATAAGAATATGACCGATACCGGTGTGGTTCTCACCGACATTCGCAAGAGCTTCGGCAACCTGGAGGTCATCCACGGCATCGACCTGAAGATTGCCGAGGGTTCCTTCGTGGTCTTCGTCGGACCGTCCGGGTGTGGAAAATCGACGCTTTTGCGGATGATCGCCGGGCTGGAAGAGGTCACCGATGGCGAGATCGAGATCAAGGGGCGGGATGTCACTGATCTCGATCCTTCCGACCGCGGCATCGCCATGGTCTTTCAATCCTATGCGCTCTATCCGCATATGAGCGTGCGTGACAATTTGGCCTTCGGGTTGAAGATGGCTCACACGCCGGTCGCGGAGATCGACGCCCGGGTTGCCGCCGCGTCGTCGATCCTGAAGATTGACCACCTGCTTGACCGGCGGCCGGGCCAGCTCTCCGGCGGCCAGCGGCAACGGGTCGCGATCGGCCGTGCGATCGTGCGCAAGCCCGATGTGTTCCTGTTCGACGAACCCCTGTCCAACCTCGACGCGGAACTGCGTGTGTCCATGCGCATCGAAATTGCCCGGCTTCACCGCGAGCTTGGCAATACGATGATCTATGTCACGCACGACCAGACAGAGGCCATGACGCTGGCCGACATGATCGTCGTGCTCCGGGATGGCCGCGTCGAACAGACCGGCAGTCCCCGCGATGTCTATGAAGATCCGGCCAATGCCTTTGTTGCCGGTTTTATCGGCTCGCCGCGGATGAACCTTCTCAATGCGGAATGGGCTGGCGACGGTTATGTGCTTGCCGGTGGGCAACGGATCGCATCCGCCCTTTCGGCCTCGCTATTGAAACCGGGGGAGCGGGTGACGTTCGGTATCCGCCCGGAGCATCTGAGCGTATCGACGACGGCAACGGCGGAATCGCTCAGCGCCAAGGTGGATTTCTACGAATATCTCGGTGGCACGCAGTTTCTCTATTGCCAGCTTGACGACGGCCAGGCGGTTGTTGCCGAGCATCGTTCGTCGATTGCGATCAAGGATAATGAGGTTGTCCAATTGACCTGTGATCCTGGAAATCGGCGCTTCTTCGATTCCAGCGGACTGAGGCTGCGTTAGGGCTGGTCAACCGGCTGCAGGTGCGTTTCGCTTCAGTGCCGGGTCGTCGAGGGCCGGATTGTAGAAAAGCGAGAGCGTCAGGCTGCGCGCTATGCGCTCGGCTGTTGCAATGAACCAAACTCTGGCTTCCGCCGTTGGAACGACGTCGTCGAGCGTTGCGGAAAACAGTTCCAGCCATTGCGGAAAAAGCTCGGGCGTCATGTTGGCGACGCCAAGATGGGCTTGAACCGGCTTTCCGCCATAGGCGCCACTCTTGAATGCGACGGCGGACCAGAAGTTTTTCATTTTCTCAATGTGCTCAGGCCAACGCCCCGTCAGCCTTGCATCGAAGACCGGCCCGAGTTGCGGATGCGAACGCACCCGGGCATAAAACGCCTCGACCAGAACATCGATGAGAAGATCATCGATGCCCATCGATTTCATCTCAGCTTCGGCGCGTTCGCGGATTGCCGCGCTATGCAAAGCGCGCGCCTGTAATTCGTCGTCCATTCATCACCTTGCGTTTGCCGCATCGGCGGCACAATTTAAAACATTCATTGCGGTCGGCGCACCGGATCTCTGGTTGGCGGACGTGAAGGTATCGAAACGTGCTCCGTTACCGAATTTTCACGCCCGGTTGGCCCGGCCGATAGCGGCGGCCCTCTATGTGGCCATAGCATTCATATAGGCACTGCCAGAGCGGGCTTCTACTTCAGGCATCGAACAATATACAGATTGCCGTCGAGCCGGGAGTTGCCAGTTCTTCGTAGATCATTCCGGGCGCAGATGGATCGCCACCATCGCGCCGCCGCCTTGCCGGTTCGCGAATTCCAGATGACCTCCATGGGCGAGCGCAATGGCCTGGACCACGGACAGGCCCAGTCCTGTGCCGCCTGTCGCCCGCGACCGTGATGGGTCGCCCCGCCAGAAAGGGTTTGTGGCCACGGCATCCAGGTCCTGCGGAAATCCGGGACCCCGGTCGAGAAAGCGGATCACGACGCTGTCATCCGGCAATCGCTCCGTTTCGCATCGCAGCCAGTTGCCATCTGCCGCATAGCGGCAGGCGTTTTCCAGGAGAGCCAGAACAGCCTGGCGAATACGGGGCGAGTCCACCGGGATGACGGCAGGGTGTAGGCCGGTTTCGACGGTCAACTTGCTTGTGTCCAACATCGGTTTTGCCGACATCAGTACCGCGGCGACCACCTCGGAGACGTCAGTGCTCTGACGCTCCATCACCAGCTTTTGGCCGATGGCCAGCGACAGGGTGCGCAGGTCTTCAACAATCCTGCCCAGGCCTTCGACCTGAAGCAGAAGGTCCGAGATCATCTTCCGATCCATGGGAAAGACGCCATCCAGCATGCCCTGCAGCGAACCTTGCAGGATTGTCAGCGGCGTGCGCAATTCGTGCGCTACCGCCATGTTGTTGAAGCGCAACCTTTTTTCCATGTTGTCGAGGCTCGCGGCAAGTGCATTGAAGGTATCGACAAGGCTCGAGACTTCACGGGTGCTGCGGTTTGACGGGGTGACGCTGACGGAGAAATCGCCGGATTTCAACTCCACGGCGGCAGATGTCAGGTCTGAGAGGGGGCCGACGATCCGCCGGGCCAGAAACATGCCGATAACGGCGCATACCAAGGCCGAAAGCAGGCCGCAGACCAGAATGGATACCTGGATTTTGAAATCTGTCGGCCCCTCCAGCACCTTGAGATTATCAAGCAGAAGCTTGAGCGAATCCTGGTCGGGAAGGATGCCCTTGTCCAGATTGTTATAGGCGGTCAATGCTCTCGGTGGCAGGGCGCTGGTGATGCTTCGCTCCAGATAGGAGGTATACAGCGTGACGCCGAGATAAGTCATGCCGACGCTGAGCAGCAGCATGACCGTAATGATCATCGCAGTCAGCGTTGCAAGCGGAAGAGCAGTGAGCCTGGGTCTGTTCATCTTGGATCCGAAAAGCGATAGCCGATGCCCCGCACGGCTGGAAAAAAGCCGTTTTGCCCCATGTCGTCCAGTTTGCGCCTGAGGTTGGAAATATGCGTATCGACGGTGCGCACTAGGGCGTCGCTTTCCGGCAGGCAGGCGTCGAGAATGTCGGCGCGCGCGAAGGCCTGGGTCGGATGGCGGATCATATAGGCGAGAATGCGAAATTCACTCAGCGTGAGCGAGAGATGCGTGCGGCGCTCGTCAATGGAGACGAAGGCGGTGTAGCTGGCGAAATCGACTTCTATGGCGCCGAACCGCTTGATCGCGTCGGCACGCTCTCCTTGCGTCCTGCGCAACACCGCCCTGACCCGTGCGACAACCTCCTGCGGGTTGAAAGGCTTTACCACATAGTCATCGGCACCAAGGCGCAGGCCGCTCAGCCGGTCGATGTCGTCGGCAATGGCCGTCACCATGATCACCGGCGTTGAACCGGCCTGACGCAGACGGGCAAGCACGCCGAACCCGTCAAGTTTCGGCAAGCGCACGTCGAGCAGAACGATGTCCGGCTTCAGATAGGCATGATGTTGAAGCGCAACTTCGCCATCCCCGGCGCGAACGGTGCGGAAGCCGTCACGCAAGAGATACGCCTCCAGTATCTGCGCGATTGCCGGTTCATCTTCAACGATCAATACGAGACTGTTATCCACCCTAATGCCCTGCGGTTCTTCTATTTTCTGCGCGATGTTGCTGCCGGGCGGAAACTATCACGGACAAAAAAACTTCTGCAATTTCCAATAGGCCTGCCGGCGGCCAGAAAGCCTGTTCCGAACACGGCCTTGATTGCATCTCCGCCGTTTCTTGACAATCCGATTTCAGTTTGCCGCCGGTTCAGTCTTCGGAGATGCCGGCATGCGAAAATTTGCGTTCGATTATTGGAATTCTCCCTCCGGGGACGCGGGCCTGTCCCAGCCGGCGGCCCCATCCAGCACCGACGGTGCGATTGCCGTCATTGGCGCGTCGATCGTCTGGGTGAGCTTCGTCTTTGTGGTCTTTCCCGATCTCGATCTGATGGTCTCGCGCTGGTTTGCCGACGGGCAGACTTTCTTTCTGGGCGACAATCTGTTCTTGCTGGGGGTAAGGGATATCAGCCGGCAGGCGCAACCCTATCTTATCGGCTCGATGATCATGCTGATCGCGCTGCATCAATTCCTGCCGCACCGCATGCGGTTCTGCTCGCCTTACAAGCCGCTGTTCGTCCTGTTGAGTTTTGCCGCAGGCCCGCTCCTCGTGGTCCAGACGCTGAAGGTTCTCATCGGACGTGTACGGCCGCGCGCGCTTGTCGAATTTGGTGGCACGGCGGATTTCACACCGGTATGGCAGTTTTCCGCAGCCTGCAGCCGCGCCTGCTCGTTCCCGTCCGGTGAAGCCTCGGCGGCGGCCGCGTCACTGTCGCTCCTGGTTTTTGTCCCGGCAAAGCTTCGGCGGGCCGCTGCAATCATATTGGTGCCTGGCCTTGTCTTCGTGGCGTTCAATCGCGTCATGCTTGGCGCCCACTTCCTGTCAGATGTGGTGCTGGGCTGGCTGCTGACGATGTTCGTCATGGCCTGGGTCTGGCGCTGGATGGAGGCGCAATCGAGGTTTCGGTGGTGAGGTCGGATGCCAGGAAGCGGCGGCAAACTTGCCGCGGTGTTCGCTGCGTTCGTCACGATGGCCGGGCACCTCGATGGAGCAAAGCCAAATTGGATTGATCAGAGCAACAACAGCTTTTTCAGCACGGAGAACACTTCCTTGTAGGGCAGTTTCGTTGCACCAGCCACGGCAAAGGGGATAAGGGCTGCGGCGGCCACGGGGATAACGGCGCTACGGCTGATCAGCATTGACGAGAGCTTGGATGAAGCATCGTAGAGCTTCGACGGATCGGCGATCTCGACCTCCGGCTCGGTTCCCGGATCTGCGAAGATGTTCCGCCCGATCGCCTTGCGTTCGGATGCACGGAGATACCGTGTCGCGTGTGCGCCAAGCACGATGAGACCGTTTTCCTTCAGCCGTGTCAGCGGCTGCGTGAAGGCCGAAAGCGGGTAGGCGAAAAAAGCGAGTACGATCACCAGCCAGCCCGCCATGATGGTCGTCAGCGTCGCGGTGGAGACATCCTGATTGATGAAATGCTTGGCGATCTGGGCTGCGATCGCGCAGCTCATGCCAAGGACAAAAAGGACATAAGTATTGGGATAGCGGGCAAGAAAGCCCAATCCGGCCTTTCCATCCGGATGGTTGGCGACAAGCCGAAGTTCCAGCTTCGAGATGCCGCGCAACATCTGCGCCCACACCAGATGGCGCCAGATACCGCGCGTGAACAGAAACACGAAAAGGGGGAGACTGAAGCAGATCGACCACCAGCCGGCAGCGCTGATCCTGTTTCCGTCCAATGAATGCTCGACGGCCCATGACGACGCCTCGGCGGCGTGAAAATTGCTATAGGACAGGAATGAAGCAAACACCGCGAGAATGAGGCAGGCCAGTTCGGCCGGCCACAGGTCGCGCCGGCGAAGCGCGGTGGACACCAGCGCGGCCGCGCGCGCCATCGAACTTGGCGCCACGATCGGCGCAAAGAACAGCTGCTGCAACTTGGCGCGAAGCCCCTTTTCCACTTGCTGCTCGGCAAGAACGAAAGCACCGATGCCGATGAAGAACTTGGACCAGACACTGAGGTCGGCCAGATAGGCGCCCTCGCCGTGATCGAGAGAAAAGCTGCGCGGCACGCCGAGCAGGAACGGTACGCCCCAGGCAAGGGCGATGAAGAGGGCCGCACGCGGGGGGGCTCGCAGGCTGTTTTCCTTGAGCAACTTCAGGCGCACTTGCAATTGAAAGAACGGGCCGCCGTGCGAGGCCAGAAAATCGGCACCATGTGGAGGCGTCACGGCATGTGTGGAAGGTGAATGCGTGTCCGTCATTTTGTCCATCACGTTTCAACGGCAGCCAGTGGCCGCCAAGCCAGGGTGGAGTTTCTTGCGACGCTCTTCGTCAGCGGCATCAGGCACGTCAGCATAGCGATTCAAACGTTCGAAGGCTTCCATGAACATGTTCGTACATGTTCGCACCTAGCTCGCTCATCTTAAAATGTAACAATGCTTCCGTTGAGGAGCGACGAGCCGAAGGTTGCCGTCATGTCGGAGTTAGCCACGGTTATCAGGAAATTTCCGGCCCATGAACTTATCGTCCGGCGGCTCTACGCTCGCATGCCGGAATTTCGAAGCGTCTGCGACGACTATGAGACGGCGAAGAGCGCGCTCGAGCGGTGGCGGCATGACGACAGAAAGATGCAGGAGTTCCAGCATCTGATCGAGGAAATCGAAGCCGAAATTGAAGAATTTATCGAAGTCGCGCTTTCTACGCTGCGTCATGCTCATCCGAAAGAGGAAACGTAATGCAGAGGCCGTCACGGACTGCGCAGTGTTTTCGCCAAACGCAAGCATCTGGTCTTCAACCCTTTTTCCAGCTTAAGTTCCCATTTTGGAGGTCTTCATGTTCGGCTTTGGTAGAATTACAGCCTTGGCAGCATTTGTTTTGCTATCCGCGCCGCTTGCCGTTCAGGCCGATGACCTTCCATCCTGGAACGATGGTGCCGCAAAACAGGGCATCGTCGATTTCGTGTCGGCGGTAACGACGGCGGGTGGCAGCGACTATGTGGCACCGGCAGAGCGTGTTGCAGTCTTCGACAATGACGGCACGCTGTGGAGCGAGCAGCCGATGTATGTCCAGCTCGCTTTTGTGCTCGACCGGATCAAGACGCTCGCGCCGCAGCATCCCGAATGGAAAGACACGGAGCCGTTCAAATCCGTGCTGGCGGGCGACGTGGCCGGCATTGCAGCATCGGGAGAAAAGGGACTTGTTGACCTCGTCGGCGCCACCCATGCAGGCATGAGCAGCGAAGAATTCACGAAAATCACCAGCGACTGGATCAGCACGGCAAAGCACCCGAAGACCGGCAAGCCCTATACCGAGATGGTCTATCAGCCCATGCTCGAATTGATCACCTATCTGAAGGCAAACGGCTTTGAGGTCTTCATCGTTTCCGGCGGCGGCATCGAGTTCATGCGCCCTTGGACCGAGCGCGTTTACGGCATTCCGCCACAGAATGTCGTCGGGTCGTCGATCAAGTCGAAATACGAGGTGCAGGACGGAAAGCCGGTGATCACGCGCCTGCCGGAAGTCGATTTCGTCGATGATGGCCCAGGCAAGCCGGTTGGCATCTATACCCATATCGGACGCCGCCCGATCGCCGCCTTTGGCAATTCGGACGGCGATTTCCAGATGCTGGAATGGACGACGTCACGAGCCGGGCGTAGCTTTGGCCTGATCGTGCATCACGATGATGGCGAGCGGGAATATGCCTATGATCGCCAATCTCATTTTGGGCGTCTGGACAAGGGGCTGGACGAGGCAGGCAAACGTGGCTGGCAAATCGTCAGCATGAAAAGCGACTGGAAACAGGTCTATCCAGAGTAGATTTGCCGGTGGAGGGATGCGGAAATGGCGCGTCCCTTCGTTCAGGCAGTGACGTGCAAGTGCATTCAGGATCCACGGATTGGGAGTTGATAGCATGCCAGATATTTTCAACGTGCTCGGGCGCTGGCTTGGCGCAGCCGCACTTGTCTTTTCAGTTGCCGGGGGTCCGGTTGCGCTGACCGAGGCTCGCGCGCAGGATACGTCCCAGGCAGCCGCTTCCGATGCGGATGCACCCGATCTGCTCACCGAGGATGAAATGGAGGTGCTCGTCGCCCGCATCGCCCTTTATCCGGACGAACTGGTCGCGGTGATCACGTCGTCCTCGATTTTCCCGCTGCAGATCATCGAGGCACAACGGTTCCTCGATCAGTCAAAGACCAACAAGAACCTGAAGCCCAAGGACAGCTGGGATGGCAGCGTCATCTCCCTCTTGAACTACCCGCAGGTCGTCAAGATGATGAGCGACGACCTCGAATGGACGCAGGCGCTTGGCAGCGCACTGACCTATCAGCAGAAGGACGTGCTGATCGCCATACAGGCGCTGCGTGACAAGGCGGTCGATGACAAGATCATCAAGAGTGACGACAAGATCACTGTCATCAATCAGGGCGATAGCGTCGTCATCCAATCCAAGGACCCCGAGAAGATTTACGTGCCGCAATACGAGCCGCAGATGCTTTACGAGCCGAACTATGACCCGGTTCCGATCGGTTATTATCCCGACCCCTACCCCAACTATTACTATCCGACGGCAACCTTTTTTGCCGGCGCCGTTACGGGTGCGATCTGGGCCTCGGTGGTGGATTGGGATGACTGGGGTGTCTGGGGCGGTAACTGGCGCGGCGGCGATGTCGATATCGACTGCAACAAGTGCTTCAACAATGTCGACATAGACCGCAACAAGTTCAAAATGGGTGATGTCGACTGGAAGAACGTCGACCGCTCGAAAATCAAGTTCGACAAGAACCAGTTCAACAATATCGACCGCACCAAGATGCGTAATGACTTCAAGGGAAACCGCGAGAACAATATCGGCATCAAGGCAAAGGACGTGCGGCGCGATGGCGGCAATACCATTGCCAACAACCGGCCGAAGATTACCACCAACGACATCCGCAAGAGCAAGGTGGATGCGGACCGCGCGCGCAACAGGACCCCGGCTGCCGGTAATCAGCGGCCCGGCAAGGCACAGAATGCCGTTGCCAATCGCCCGAATGCCTCGCAGGCGCGCCCAGCCGTCGACCGTTCAAAGCAGGTGACACGCCAGGTCAAGCAACCGAAGCCGGGCGCACGCGTCCAGAACCGGCCGGCTCAGAACAGATCCGTGATCGGCAACCCTGGAAACCGTCATCAAACGAACATGTCCTCCAACCGCGGCAGACAGTCGATGGGTGGCGGTCATCGTGGCGGCGGGGGTGGTAACAAAGCGGTTCGACGTGGCGGCGGCGGACACCGCCGGTAATCCGGGCGCAAAGGAGAACGACGATGAAAACAGAATACAGAACTATTCTTCGCACGTTGGCCTGCGCAGCGGTCTTTGCCGGCACAACGGTGATACCTTCGACCTATGCACAGACCGCCGACGACACGATGTCGATTACGGATTTCGTATCGACGCAGGAGCCGCCGGTCTTCGCGACGCCCGAAGAGGCTGTCGCGGCCTTCAAATCGACTGTTGAGGGGGGCGATATCGACAAGCTCGCGGTCCTGCTCGGCCTCGATGCGGCAAAAACCAAATCGAGCGATGGCATAACGGAAGCCTACAACGGCATAAAATCCGGCGTGAAGGAGAAACTCGACGCTACTGATGTCGAAGGCCGTAAGGTTTTGGAAATTGGCAATGCGCGCTGGCCATTCCCCTTCCCGATCTCCAAGGGTAAGGACGGGAAATGGGCTTTCGACACCTATGTCGGACTTGAGGAAGTCGCAAACCGCCGTGTCGGCTCCAACGAGCTTTCAACCATCGATACCATTCATGACTATGTGGCTGCACAGGAGCAATACGCCCTTGCCGATCACGATGGCGATGGCGTTCTTGAATACGCGCAGAAATTGATCAGCACCGAAGGCACCCAGGACGGCCTCTACTGGCCGGCGCAAGACTTCGGCGGCGAGGAAAGTCCGGCTGGCCCGGCGCTTGCCGATGGAACCGCATTGGCTGTGGCCAAGGCCGGTGAAGGCTTCAACGGTTACCGCTACCGTATCCTGACCCGCCAGGGGGACGCGATTGCCGGCGGCGCCTATAACTATGTCATCAACGGCAACATGATCGCCGGCTTCGGCCTCGTGGCCTGGCCCGTCCATTATGGTATAACCGGGGTCAAGACCTTCGTCGTCAACCGGAACGGCATCATCTATGAGGCTGATCTCGGCGACGGCACGTCGAAAATCGCGTCAAAAATCGAAACGTTCAATCCGAATGACGACTGGCAGGTTTTGGAAGACTGACACGTCGTTGAGAACCGGCAAGGCGGCCCTGATGTTTGATCGGCTTCTATTCGCATTCGTCTTCTTCTGTGGCTTCGCCACCACGCTTTCTGTTCCTGGCCCCGCAATGGGCCAGGAAACACCGCACCTGATGGGCAAGTTCACCGACGATTTCGATGCAATGCAGAAGCGCCGGCTGGTGCGCATCATCGTGCCCTTCAGCAAGACCATCTATTTCATCGACAAGGGTGCGCAATATGGCACCGCCGTTGATTTCGGGACCGAACTTCAGAAAGTCCTCAACGCCGGCAAGAAGCAGGAGATTGACAAAGTCCGCATCGCCTTCGTGCCGGTGGAGCGCGACAAGCTGCTTGCGGCTCTCAAGGAAGGACGCGGCGATATCGTCATGGCCAACCTGACGATCACACCGGTGAGACAGGCGGAGGTGGATTTCTCAACGCCGCTCTACACCAAGGCGTCCGAAGTTCTGGTGACGGGATCGGGCGCGCCTGACATCAAGACCATCGACGATCTCGGTGGCAAGGAAATCAGGCTGCGCGCTTCCAGCAGTTACTACGAGCATCTGGCGGCATTGAACGAAAAACGCCGTGCCGGCGGCAAGCCGGAAATCACGCTGACCGCGATGGATGAAAACCTTGAGGACGAGGACCTGCTCGAAATGGTTGACGCCGGGCTCCTGCCCTGGACTGTGGTCGATGACTACAAGGCGGCGATCTGGAAAAATGTCTTTCCGAACCTCACCGTTCGCGACGATATTGCCATCAATACGGACGGGCAGATCGCCTGGGCGATCCGCAAGAACAGCCCGCTTCTGAAAGCCACGCTCGACGCCTTCGCCAAGGATCACAAGATTGGCACGACCTTCGGCAACATCCTGAAAAGCCGCTACTACAAGAGCGACAAGATGGTGCGCCGCGCCTATTCGCCCGAAGAGATGGAGAAATTCCGCAATCTCATCGGCATCTTCCGCAAGCATGCGGCCAAATATTCCTTCGACTACCTGATGGTGATTGCACAAGGTTATCAGGAATCACAGCTTGACCAAGCACGGCACAGCCCGCGCGGTGCCGTCGGTATCATGCAGCTTCTGCCGTCGACGGCCGCCGATAAGGCCGTCGGGATCAAGGATATCGCGTCAGACCCCGATCGCAATGTGGAAGCAGGCAACAAGTACTTGCGTCACCTGATCGACACCTACATCGACGATCCAAACCTGCCACCGCGTGAACAGCTGCTTTTTGCCTTCGCCGCCTACAATGCCGGCCCCGGCAATCTGCGCAAGTTCCGCGCCAAGGCGAAGGAGATGGGGCTCGATCCGAACCGGTGGTTCGGCAATGTCGAAAACGGTGCCGCCGCCATTGTCGGGCGCGAAACCGTACAATATGTCAGCAATATCTACAAATATTACGTCGCCTATGACATGCTGGCCGAACACGCGGAAAAAGGCGAGAAACAGGCGACGGCGTCAGCGGGCAACAAGCCATAACGCCAGGAAGTGAACCGGTAGCAGGGAAACCTGCTCTGGTGAAAACGATAAGCGTAGGAAGAAAAGCCATGCAGACATCCGAATTGCGCGTCGAACAGGAAGCCCGCCGACCGGGCATGGCCTGGATCGAAGGCGGAACCTTCATGATGGGCTCCAATGACCACTATCCCGAAGAGGCGCCTGTTCACCCCGTCAAGGTCGATGGGTTCTGGATGGACGAGGTCCCCGTGACCAACGGCGATTTCCTCGCCTTCGTCAACGCCACCGGTTACGTTACCTTTGCCGAAAAGCGCCCGCAGGCGGCTGCCTATCCTGGCGCTCCATTGCAAAACCTACGGGCCGGCTCGCTCGTTTTCACCCCACCGACGAAACCGCTTCAAGGGCGCGATATCTCGCAATGGTGGGTTTTCACCCACGGTGCGAACTGGCGCCGGCCGCTCGGCCGCAAGAGCAGCATCGGCACCATCCTCGACCATCCTGTCGTCCACATCGCCTTCTGTGACGCCGAAGCTTATGCAGCATGGGCCGGCAAGGAACTGCCGACGGAAGCGGAGTGGGAGCTTGCAGCCCGGGGCGGGCTCGACCAGGCCGAATTCGCCTGGGGCGAAGAACTGACGCCCGGCGGCAAACATATGGCCAATACGTGGCAAGGCGGCTTCCCGACTGAGAACCTTTTGGAGGACGGTTTCGACCGAACCTCGCCGATCCGCACCTATCCGGCGAACGGGTACGGGCTCTATGACATGATCGGTAACACCTGGGAGTGGACGACGGATTTCTGGACGACGCGTCATCCCGAGGCCGCCGCAAAGCCCTGCTGTATTCCCTCCAATCCACGCAGTCTTGACGCCGAGGCAAGCATCAACCCAAGCCAGGCAGCACTGGCTATACCGCGTAGGGTGCTCAAGGGCGGCTCGCATCTGTGCGCGCCGAACTACTGCCGCCGTTACCGGCCTGCCGCCCGCCACGCGCAGGAGATAGACACGACCACGAGCCATGTCGGCTTTCGTTGTGTCGTCCGCAGATAAACGGCGAACACGGGATATCAGGTGACCTATGCGGGATTCTTGGTTGGCGGGGTTTCACTCCAGCCGGCCTTGCGAAGGCCGGCGACCAATGCGTCTACAATGCTGTCGGTCGCCTGATGGCGGCGATAGGCGTCTGCCGGGGCGCGGGCGAGCAACGGAGAAATTTCGGCCATTTTCTCAAGCGCCGCGTGCGCCTGGTCTTTGTCGCCAAGCGCTCCTTCGGCAATCGCCACGAAAGACCAACTGATACCGGAGCCATCGACGACGGACCGCTGCGCGGTTTCCAGCATCTCCTGGTACTGGCCCTTGAGATATTGGTCGACCGCAATCAGGTGATAGTACCAGCCGGGCGGATTGATCGAACGTTCGATCGCTTGGCGCAGGTAAGGAATGCCCTCTTCGAAATTGCCGCGTACGGCCAACCGCCAGCCGAACTGGGCGAGTGTGTCCGGGTCGATGGGGTTGAGGGCCAGAGCCAGACGCTCGACGCGGGCGCTTTCTGCATAATTACCCATATAGTGTTCGGTCGAGGCCAGCGTCTTCAGGGCTGAAACATTGTTGTGCTCGAGTGCAATAGCATGTTGCGCCGTTGCGAGAGCGCGGCGATAGGCACCATCCTGGTTGCCATCTGCAGTCCAGCCGAAGCGTCCTTCGTCCATGTAAAACCACGCAAGCATCGCCCATGCTTCGGCATAATTCGGATCTCTCTGAACGGCCTTTTCCAGGCAGGGCAGAACCGCGTCATGCTCCGACCTGTCGAAGGAGCGCCGGTATGTGTAGCCGCGCAACACGCACTGATAGCTCGACATGTTGGAAGCATCTGCGCCTGCCGTCCGGACACTTTCATCCGTGCGCAGCACGCCGTAGGGCTGACCAAGGGCGGAGGCGACGGCGGTCGCGATTTCTCGCTGAACTGCTTGCAGCGAATGCGTCGAATAATTCCGGTCGTAGCTGCCCATCCAGAGAATCCGCTGCGAATGGACATCGATCAGGCGCGCATTGACCCTCAACGTAGCCGCCGTGTCATCGACGCCGAGCGTCCCGCTGACAACATAGTCCAAATTCAGTTTCTTGCCAATTTCCAAGGGGTCGGAACCAGCAATGCCCTTGCCGCCACTGGACGGCATATAGAGGCGAAACACGCCAAACCGGTTGATGCCGCCCATGATTTCGTCGGCCATGCCGGTCGCCAGCAGTACCTGCGTTGCGTCAGCACTTTCCGCCTGAAATGGTATCACGGCAATCGCCGCGCCGTTTTCAGTCGCGTTGCTCTTTCTGCTTTGCAGAGGATTGAGAAAGACAAGGATGGATGCGGCAAGAAGGAGAATGCACGAGACCCCGGCAGCGATCGATGCACGCCGGAAAAAAATGGACGATTTTATATCGGCGGTCTTCGGCAGATGCACTTCTGGATCGTCAGCGGCAACGGATGCGGCGTCATCGGCTGCGGAGCCGCGGTCTCCCCATTCCATCAACGGTACGTATTGTCCTTTTGGAATTGAGATCCGCACGGGGTTCTTACGCCCGTGTGAAACATAATAACTATCGAGATCGTGGCGCAAACGGCGTGCTTCCAGCCGCACGACCGGATCTGCCTGGGGGTCAAAGCTTTCATCGCGCTCGAATACTAGGGTCGCGATCGTATAACCCTTGAGTTCCCGGCCCCGGCCGGCAAGCGATTCCTCAACAAGATAGCGCAGCAATTTCTTGCGGCGTGGCGTCGCCCTGAACGCGCTGCTTCCAAGGACGCGCTCAAGTTCCTCTTGCACTTCGCTCGCCACCGGAAACTGGTGCGCGTGGGGGCTACTGTTTTCCTTGGGCAAGTCCATTCGCATCGCGATCTGCCTCCGAAATCGACTGCTAAAGAAACGCTTCTACATTCAACTTCGAAGCGGGTTAAAAATCCAGCTCAATTTCGAATTGCGGTCGATTTTGGTTGACGCAATGCGATTGCATAGCCGTAAATCCAAAATGTTACAGGTTCGCACCTGTTCCTCCCTATCGCGCGGGGCAAGAAACTGATTTCTTCAGTGCCGGTTGTTCGGTGCAATTTGGTCTCGGCAATAGTGTGGGAAGTATTCGCTTAGAAGATTGGAGGCTGGCCATGTTCAGAATGATTTACGCTGGAACCGTATCGTTGATGGTCTCAGTCCTTGCCGCGCCTGCATTCGCTGAAGACGCCGATCTGGCCAAGCAGCTTTCAAACCCTGTTGCGTCCCTGATCAGTGTACCATTTCAGTTCAACTACGACAGCGGTTATGGCCCCGATGACGGCCATAAGGCTGTGATGAATATCCAGCCTGTCGTTCCCTTTTCGTTGAACGACGACTGGAACGTCATCTCGCGCACGATCGTGCCGGTTGTCTGGCAGAGCGACATAGCCGGCGATTCCGGCTCCCAGTTCGGCCTTGGCGATACGTTGCAGAGCTTTTTCTTCTCACCGAAACAGCCGACGGCCGGTGGCATCATTTGGGGCGTAGGACCGGCATTCCTGCTGCCGACCGCAACGGATGAACTGCTCGGTGGCGAAAAATGGGGCCTTGGCCCGACCGCCGTTCTGCTCAAGCAGGAAGGGCACTGGACCTACGGAGTGCTCGCCAACCATATCTGGTCGGTCGCCGGTGATCACAATCGCGATGACGTGAGTTCGACCTTCCTTCAGCCTTTCCTCGCTTACACCACACCGACCGCCTGGACCTTCGCGCTCAATACCGAAAGCAGCTACGACTGGAAGCATGACGACTGGAGCATTCCGATCAATTTCTCCGTCTCGAAACTGACCAAGTTCGGTGAACAGCCGGTCAGCTTGCAACTGGGTGCGCGCTACTGGGCGAAGGCACCGGACAATGGACCAAACGGCTGGGGTGTTCGAGCCGGCATAACCTTCCTTTTTCCGAAATAGCGGGCAGGGAAACAATTCGGCATTGCATATCAAACGATTGCTCTGATCTTCGATGCAGCTCACCCCTTTCGAAGATCGCAGAGCGTCTGGGAGAAACGGATGGCACACCGGGAAGATATTCAGGCGCTTGGCAAACGCATCGGGCAATCGATCATAGGCCAGGAGGCGATGATCGAGCGATTGCTGCTCGGTTTGCTTGCCAACGGGCATCTGCTGGTGGAAGGCCTGCCGGGACTTGCCAAGACGCGTGCGATCAAAAGCCTTGCCAAGAACCTTGAGGCCGATCTTTCCCGCATCCAGTTCACCCCGGATCTGCTTCCCTCTGATATCACCGGTTCGGAAATCTATTTCAGCGCTGGGGGCAAGGGCGAGTTCAAGTTTCAGGAGGGGCCGATCTTCGCCAACCTGATCCTCGCCGACGAAATCAACCGTGCGCCGGCAAAAGTGCAATCGGCATTGCTCGAGGCGATGGAGGAGCGGCAGGTCACGGTCGGTGGCCAGAGTCACAAGCTGCCGGAACTCTTTCTCGTCATGGCGACGCAGAACCCGATCGAGCAGGAGGGTACCTATCCCCTGCCCGAAGCGCAGCTCGACCGCTTCTTGATGCATGTGCGCGTCGATTATCCGGATGCCAAATCGGAAGTCGCGATCATGGAACTGGTCCGCTCGGAGGAAAAACAGGCTTCGGCCCATGGAGAAGGCCCGAAGAAACTCGCGGCCGAGATCGTGCTCGGCGCCCGCAAGGAAATTTCCGACATCACCGTCTCCAAGGCGGTGGAGGACTATATCGTCGCGCTGGTCATGGCCACCCGCTATCCCGGCAAGATCGACCCCGAGCTTGCCAAATGGGTGCAGGTCGGCGCCAGTCCGCGTGGCGTCATTGGTCTCGACAAGGTTTCGCGCGCCTATGCCTGGCTGCAGGGGCGCGATTTCGTCACGCCGGACGATGTGCAGCAGACGGTTCACGATGTTTTCCGCCATAGGTTGATCCTTTCCTATGAAGCGCATGCCGGTGGCATTACGGCGGATCAGGCGATCGACCGTATCCTGGAAAAGGTGGCAACCGCCTGATCGGGAGGGTTTTGCAATGGCGTTTTCCCTGCCCGCACTTGGCCGGACCAAGGGCCTGAAAAAAGCAACCGATGCGATCGCCAAGGGTGTCTATGTCAGCGTCGACGATCTTGCAGCACTCGAGCCGATCGCTTGCGATCTGACTTTCCTGCGCAAGGCACCGGTGCGCCGGCTCCTTGCCGGCCGCCACGAATCGCGCATGCGAGGCCGTGGCCTGAGCTTCGAAGAACTGCGCGACTATCTGCCTGGCGACGATATCCGCACCATCGACTGGCGCGTGACAGCCCGGACCGGCAAGCCGTTCGTGCGTGTCTACGACGAGGAAAAGGACCGGCCCGCGCTGGTCATCGTCGATCAGCGCATCAACATGTTCTTCGGCAGCCGCCGGTCGCTGAAATCCGTCGCGGCGGCTGAGGCCGCTGCCTTGTGTGCCTGGCGGGTGATGTCGCTCGGAGATCGGGTCGGCGGCGTGGTCTTCAACGATCTTGAAGAGCAGGTCTTGCGTCCACACCGCAGCCGGGAGGCCGTCATTCGCTTTGCCGAAGAGATTTCGGCCAAGAATCGCACCCTAAGTGCTGCCTCCGACATGCCGCGAACGCCATCGAAACTGGACGCGGTGCTGACCAAGGTCGCCTCGGTCGCCCAGCACGACCACCTGATCATCGTCGTCAGCGATTTCGATGGCCACAGCCTTGCCACTCGTGATCTGCTGCTCAAAATGTCGGTGGCAAACGATGTCATCTGCATCCTCGTGTATGATCCCTTTCTGCTGGAATTGCCACGGCAGGGTGAGATGGTGGTGAGCGGTGGTGCTCTGCAGGCAGAGCTTCAGTTCTCACGCAGTTCGGTGCGTGATGCGGTTGATAATTTCGCCCGTAACCGGGGCCGCGATCTACGCTCCTGGCAACGCGACATGGGCCTGCCGATGATTGCGGTTTCCGCCGCCGAAGAGGTCGCCCCGCAACTGCGCACAGTGCTTGGCCAGCTCTCCTTTCAGCAAAGGAGACGATGATGGATCCGGTTGTGCCACCGAAAGACCCGATGTTGCAGGCCACGCTCCGGCAGATGGCCGACATCACGTTGCCACCACCCGTTTCGATGATGCCGGCGACCTGGGGTTGGGCCGTGCTCGCAGGTTTCGTCGCGCTCGCGCTTGCCCTGCTCTTCTGGCGCTGGTTGCGTCATCGTGCGCTGAACCGTTACCGGCGGGATGCACTGGCCGAGATCGCCGGGCAGGAAGCTCGGATCGCCAGTGACGCCGACCGGGCTGGGGCGCTTGCCGCACTGCCCGCCATTCTCAAACGCGCCGCACTGGCCGTCTGGCCACGCGAGCAGGTTGCAGCACTCAGTGGTCCCGCCTGGATCGAATTCCTGAAAGCCAACGCCGGCAGGGCGAAAATCGATGCCGGTGGTTACAGCCTCTTTGCCGAAGCCGAGTATCGGCTGGCTGGCGCCGTCCCGGACGCGGCCGCCGCCCGGCAGAGCTTTGCTGCCGCACGTCAATGGATCGAGGGGCACGATGTACACCCTTGATTATCCCTGGCTGCTCTTGCTTCTGCCTGTACCCATCCTCGTCTGGTGGCTGCTACCGCCCTATCGTGAGCAGACGCCGGCCGTCCGGATTCCATTCTTCGACGATATAACCAAGGCAGCCGGCATTGATGCGAGCGAAGGCTCAGTCGTGCCGCGGGCAAACCTTTTGCAGAAAATTATCGCGCCGATCTGCTGGATACTGGTTCTGCTGGCGCTGGCCCGGCCGCAATTCGTCGAGCCGCCGATCGAAAAGACTGAGCCGCAGCGCGACCTGCTGCTGGCGCTCGACCTGTCGCAATCGATGGACACCAAGGATTTTCGCGATCCCCAAGGCAATGTTCACGCCCGCGTCGATGCGGTGAAGACTGTCGTTGCCGACTTCATCGACAAGCGGCCGAATGATCGCCTCGGCCTGATTGCCTTCGGCGATGCCCCCTACCCGCTCGCACCGTTTACCATGGACCACGGTACCGTTCGCATGATGCTGGCCGATACGCTGCCCGGCATGGCCGGTCCGCGCACGGCTTTGGGCGATGCCATTGGCCTGTCCATCAAGCTGTTCGAAAAAAGCCAGGCGCCCGACAAGGTGCTGATCATTCTGACCGACGGCAACGATACCGCCAGCAAGATGGCGCCCGAAAGGGCAGCCGATATCGCCAAAGATAGCCACATCGTCATCCACACGATCGGCATCGGCGATCCGAACGCGACGGGCGAAGACAAGCTCGATCCGGCGACGCTGGAAAAAATCGCCAAGACCACCGGCGGCCGCAATTTCTTCGGCGGCGACCAGACCGCGCTCGCCGATATCTACACCCTGCTCGACCAAATTACGCCAGCCAACCAGAAGACACTCAGCTGGCAACCGCGCCTTGAACTGTTCTACTATCCACTGGGCGCCGTGGTCCTGCTTGTCCTCGCCTATCACCTGCTGATGTGGATCATCTCCGCCAATGCCGCCCGCCGTTCAGACCGGGAGGCGCAGGCATGATCATGGATTTCCATTTCCTTCGTCCCTGGTGGCTTCTGGCGGTCGTTGCGGCGGTCCTGCTTGTCTGGTTGCTCGACAGGCAGACCGATATGCGCGCCCGGTGGCGAAATCTCATCGCACCCGGCCTGCTCGACCATCTTCTGATCGATCAGGTCGCCACCCGTGGGTTGCGCCCTGTCCATCTGATTGCAGCCCTGCTTGCTCTTTCAGCGATCGCTGCAGCAGGTCCCACCTGGGAAAAGGAGCGGCCGCCTTTCGTCGAAGATCGCGCACCGCTCGCCATCGCCATCGATCTCGGGCCGACGATGGACGCGACGGATATCACACCGACCCGGCTGGAGCGCGCAAAGCTCAAGGTGCAGGACATCATGGAGCGGCGCAAAGGCGCGCGCACTGCCCTGTTCGCCTATGCCGGTTCCGCACATATGGTATTGCCGCTGACGGATGACGCCTCGCTGATCGCCACCTACCTCGCCGCGCTTTCCCCGGCGTTGATGCCGGTGGAGGGCAAGAACACCGCCAAGGCATTGCAGATGATCGAAACGGCGCTTGCCGGAGAGACTGCACCCGGAACGATCCTGTTTATGACCGATGGCGTCGATCGCCCTTCGTTTCCTGCCTTTTCCGGATACAAGGGCCGCAACGACCTGATGGTGCTGGGCATTGGTACCGCCGAGGGCGGTCCGGTGAAAACCGGCAATGGCGAATATTTGACCGATGCCGGCGGCGCGCGGGTACAGGCCAGAATGGACCTTGATGCCCTGAAGGCGCTGCAATCGGCCTCTTCGACTGAGGTCGCGACCGTCACCCTCGACGATGCGGATGTCGACTGGATCGTGCATCGCATCCAGAGTGCCTATACCCAGAAAACCGACGCAGGCCTGCAGCGCTGGCGCGATGCCGGCTGGTATCTGACCATACCCATTGCGCTGCTGGTGATGCTGACTTTTCGCCGTGGCCACAAGATCCACTGGCTTGGCGCAGTCCTCCTTCTGTCATTGCCGCTCGGCTTGGCTCCGGGACAGGCATCTGCTGCCGATTTTGCCGATGCCTGGTTTACGCCGGATCAGCAGGGCAAACGCGCCTTCGAGCGCGGTGACTACGCGAGCGCTGCTGATCATTTCGCAGACCCCGCCTGGCGTGGGGCGGCACTCTATCGCGCCGGCCGATATCAGGACGCGATCGATGCCTTTGCGCAATCGACCGATGCCGCCAGCTACTACAATCAGGGCAACGCCCTGATGCAGATCGACAAGACCGAAGACGCCATCGCTGCCTACCGGCAGGCGCTGAAACAACGCCCAGCATGGCCGGAAGCAGAAGCGAACCTTAAGCTTGCCGAGCGGCGCAAGAAGGAAAAGGACGATCTGGAGGAGGAGCAGCAGCAGGAAGATAACGGCGAAACTCCGGACCAGATCCAGTTCGACGACAAAGGCAAGAAGGGCAAGGAGGGGCAGGTCAAGGGCGCAAACCAGACCGCCGAGATGTGGATGCGCAACATCCAGGTTTCACCTGCCCAACTCCTGGCGCGAAAATTTGCCATCGAAGCCTCGGGAGACAAGCCGCAATGAACCGCCGGTTGACCGTCACCCCCGTTCTCTTAGGGTTCCTCTTCTGGTGCTGCGCCCTCGCCGGACTGGCTGTTGCTGCCGAGCCGGTCGTACGGGCATCGCTACAATCGAAGGGAACGCTCTATGTCGGCCAGCAGGTTCTGATTGATGTCGGTGTTCTCGTCCCGAACTATTTTCTCCAACCTCCGCAGTTTCCGCAATTCGATCTGCCCGGCGCGACGGTCTTGCTGCAGGATGGTCAGGCGTTGAACCTCAATGAAACGATCGGGGAGACGCTCTATTCCGGTATCCAGCGCACCTACATCGTCGTGCCGCAACGGGATGGCACCTTCACCCTGCCCCAAGCCGAAATCACCTTTGGCTATGCCGCCGTTCCGGGTCAGATGACGTTGGGCAAGGTCAGCCTGCCGCAGTTCCGTTTTACGGTTATGGCAGCTTCCGGCGCGGCGGAAGGCGCATCGGGCGTCGTGGCCGCAAAGGTTGCGGTGACACAGGACCTGAGTGCCGATCCGAAGACGCTCAAGGCCGGCGATACGCTCGTTCGAACCATCACCGTTCGCGCCGAGGGGCTTCGGGCGATGATGATCCCAGCGCTGGAATTTTCGCCATTGCCGGGTGTTCGGCTTTACCAGCAGGATCCGGTTCTTTCGGAGGAAACAGACCCGCGGGGGCTGCCGCTCGCCGGTGTGCGCAAGGATGTGGTCCAGTATCTTTTTTCAAAGGCCGGCCAATATACCCTGCCGGCAATCGACGTGAGTTGGTTCGACCCGGTGACCGCAAAGACCGAGACCGTTTCGGCCCCGGCCATCAGCGCTTCCGTCGCGGAAGCCCTCATCGCCGTGACCGGTCTTGCGCCACCGGCGCCGGAACCCGAAGCACCTCGGCTCAACTGGTTGCTTGCCGGTGCGATCGCCGCTTTCGCGTTCGTGACAGGTCTCGTGATCTGGTTGCTTGCCCAGGTGCTGTCGAAACTCGAAGAGGCTTTCGAGCGCCGCCGGTCAGACAGCCGCCATTGCGAAGCAGCTTCGTTTCGGCTTGTTGGCCAGGCCTGCGAGGACGGCTCGTCCATAGAAATAGAAAAGGCGCTCGACAGCTGGTCGCGCCAGGCCGGGATCGTACCGCTTCGGCCATGGGTCGCCCGGTTTGGCAGTGCGCAGACACTGCAGGCCTTCGATGACCAGCGCCAGGCAGTCTACGGGGCTTCTGCCACGCCGGCGGTCGCCAGCGGCGGGCTTGGCTCCGGATTACAGGCAGCCCGCGCCGCCTGGCTGAACAAGTCGCATCCCCGTTCCACTTACTGGCATGGCAAAATCCTGCCGCAACTCAATCCGCGCTGGGACAGCGAATAACCATCGGCATCTCAAGGTCGGCGCCCTTCAGCCGGCAAACAAAAAGGAGGCGGAACGTCCGCCTCCTTCGCTTGTTCGTCTATCACGCTTAGCGCGGTGCAAGCTGCTCCAGTTCGTTCAGCTTCTTTAGGGCTGCTTGCTGCTGTAACCAGCCATAGTTGATGCCGCTGGCGTTCAGCGTACTGCCCATCTGGAACGGGTATTTGTCAAAGTCGGTGAAGAACTCCTTGATCTTGCCCTGGATCGGCACAAGTAGCCACATGTTCCGGGCAAGAAACTCGACCGCTCCGCCGCCTTCCTCCAGACCCTTTTCGTAAGGATCCATCCGCAGATTGGCGATCAGCGCCCAGGCCGGGGTTTCGCGGACACCGGTGGCAATATTGCCATGCGCCACCGCGAAGCTCAGCTTCCAGTCATTCCAACGAATGGCGTTCAAATTGCCACCCTGGTCGAAATAATAGACGGATTCACGCGGCGGGGTTTTAGCCTCGCCCTTGAGCACATCCGTTAGGTCAAAGCCGTCTAGGTGAACCTTGAATGTCTTGGTTCCGGCCTTGTAGCCCTGCTTCATTTCCGCCTTGATATCCTTGATGCCGGCGGCTGTGGCAAAGGTCGGCAACCAATCCATCAGCGTGACGGGATCATTGATCTGTGTGCCGGGCTTCACGACGCCCGGCCAGCGGACCATCATCGGGATGCGGAAGCCGCCCTCCCAGGTGGTGCCCTTTTCGCCGTGGAACATGGTCATGGCGCCATCGGGCCACAGTGCGATTTCAGCGCCGTTGTCGGTCGTGTAGAGCACGATCGTATTTTCAGTGATGCCGAGACTGTCGAGCTGATCGAGTAACTGGCCGACATGTCCGTCATGCTCGACCATGCCGTCGGCATGGATGCCCTTACCGGTCTTGCCAAGCGATTCCTTCTTCAAATGCGTGAACACATGCATGCGGGTCGAGTTGAACCAGCAGAAGAACGGCTTGTCCGCCTTGGCCTGCCGATCGATGAAATCCTTGGCAGCGGCCAGGAACTCCTCGTCGACCGTTTCCATGCGCTTGGTATTGAGCGGGCCCGTATCTTCGATCTTGCCATCGGCCGTCGACTTGATGACGCCGCGCGGACCGTACTGCTTGCGGAACTCGGCATCCTTCGGATAGAAATAGCCTTCCGGCTCTTCCTCGGCATTCAGGTGGTAAAGGTTGCCGAAGAATTCGTCGAAGCCGTGGTTGGTCGGTAAATGTTCGTCTCGGTCGCCGAGATGGTTCTTGCCGAACTGTCCGGTGGCATATCCTTTCGATTTCATCACGTCGGCAATGGTCGGCATCCAATCCTGAATGCCATGCGGATCGCCTGGCATGCCGATCGTCAGCAGGCCCGTGCGGAATGGCTCCTGGCCGAGAATGAACGAAGCGCGGCCGGCAGTGCAGCTTTGCTGGCCGTAGCTGTCGGTGAAGATCGCGCCTTCGGCAGCGATGCGGTCGATGTTCGGCGTGCGGTAGCCCATGAGTCCCATCGTATAGGCACTGATCTGCGGGACGCCGATGTCATCACCGAAAATGACAAGCACGTTCGGCGATTTCGCAGAGCCGCTCGCCGCTGTCGTCTGCGCCTGGGCAGTATCGACGGCGGTGCCACCCGCGACTGCGGCGGCGGCAGCCAGCACCGTGCCACCCAAGAGCAGCCCCCGGCGATTGATGCTCAATGGCTGGTCTTTCTTCGGTGTTTCATTGTCCGGAAAACTCATGATCAACTCCTCAATCAGAATGAAGTCTCAAAAAGTTCAGGCCTGTTGTGCAAGCCCTTTGTGCGGGCGAGCGGCAAGATCGCAGAAGCAGCGCGTAGAGGGTGGCGCTGTTTTTGACATCGATCAGTGCAAGGTTCTTCCTTGATCTGGTCATTCGAAGGACGCGCAAGGGACCGGGATATTTGGTTATTGCCGGTCGGCATTCATCCGGCCTCTTCCGCAACGCGCGAGCAAAACCATATCGACGTTTCACCGCCTGATTATCCCTTAATTTTTCGCAAGAGACGAGATGTGAACATGTACGAACATGTTCCTGAAGGCCGCATACCGGTTTGCATCCGCCTTGCTTCTGGCTGGTGCTTGACCTGGTATATGCAGAGCTTACTGTGCTCGCAGTCCGCGCATTTACTATGCGATCCGTCTCGGCGCTGGGCCGGGCCATTGATAAAGCTTAAGCTGAAGCAAACGCTGAAGCCTCTCGTGTTTTTTAGCTTATTTCGTCCTTTTCGACCGCGTATCCACACGTCCAATTTCCCTTTAGGCACCGGATCTGTTCATGTCGCTCCTCACCGATCCCATCATCGCCCTGTTCATATCGCTGGCGTTAGGCTTTCTCATCGGCAAACTGCGGGTTGGCCCGGTTCAGCTCGGCGGAACGTGCGGAACGCTGTTCATCGCCCTCGCAATTGGCCAATTGGGCGTGCAGGTCGGCACCGATCTGAAAAGCGCCGCCTTCGCCCTTTTCATCTACGCACTCGGTTTCTCCGCGGGACCACAATTCTTCACCAACATTCGTGGCGGCTGGCGATACGGCATCTTTTCGATCATCGAAGTTGTCTGTGTGCTGGCGCTGTTGACCATTGCGGTGCTTGTCTTCCATCTCGATGTCGGGACAGCCGCAGGGCTCTTTGCAGGGTCTGCCACCGAGTCCGCCGTGGTTGGTACCGCGTCGGAAGCGATCGCGCGTCTCGATCTGTCCGGCCCTGAGATTCAGCAACTGCAGGCCAATATCGCCACGGCCTATAGTCTCACCTATCTCTTCGGGCTTATTGCCATCGTGATCTTCACCACGCAGATCGCTCCGTTGCTGCTGAAAATCGACCTGCGAAAGGAAGCGCAGGATCTCGCGCGCAAACTGGGATCGACGGATGACGATGAGGAGC
Source organism: Hyphomicrobiales bacterium (assembly GCA_900472175.1). GTDB lineage: Bacteria > Pseudomonadota > Alphaproteobacteria > Rhizobiales > Rhizobiaceae > Pararhizobium. The sequence continues at coordinate 274,772 of UCHD01000002.1, forward strand.
AGGCGGAAGGCCTTCCGGCCTTTGTCGGCCGCGCATTCCGTGTCGGCGAGGCGGCGGGCCAAACGGTCGGCGATTTTGAGAAGAGCCGGGGATGGGCTGTGGCAATCGAACGGCTGCAGCGCGGCGGCGAGATTCTTGAAACGAAACCGGACTTGTTGTTCGAAGCGGATGACATCGTGTTTGTCTGGGGCCGCCGCAACGCCGTGATCGCCGTCCGGGACAAGCTCGGTGACGAAGTGCCGGTTCCGCAAGGAACCAACTTTTCACTCGCGACCCGCGATATCGTTCTGGTGCGGAAGGAAGTGTTCGGCCGTCAGATCCGGCAACTCAGGCAGATGGCTTCGCCCGAGCTGCAGCGCGGCATTTTCATATCTCGCGTCCGGCGCATGGGGCAGAACATCCCTGCGCTTTCGGGCACGATTTTGCAGCACGGCGATATCGTCACGCTTTACGGGCCAGAGCCTGCGCTGGAGCGCGCGGCACGCGAGCTCGGCAAAGCCGCACCCTCCGGCGAGCGTACGGATTTCATATTCCTCGGTCTTGGCCTTGCCGCAGGGCTCGTGCTTGGGCATTTCCATTTAAAGATCGGTGCTCTGGAGCTGGGGCTCGGCGCTGGCGGCGGCGCGCTGATTTCAGGGCTTGTTTTTGGTTGGCTGAACATGCGCAATCCGGTGCGCGGGGGTCTGCCTCCGGCCGCGGCGGAGTTTGCCAAGGATTTTGGCCTTGCCACGTTCATCGCGGTAATCGGCCTCAGTGCAGGTCCCGGTGCGATCAAACTGATCATGGAGTACGGCCTGATCCTGCCTGTGCTCGGACTGCTGGTTTCATTCCTGCCTGCCCTGGTTTCGCTGTTTGTCGGCTGGAAATTGATGAAGATTGAAGCGCCCATTCTGCTCGGCGTGATCGCGGGGCAGCATTGCAGCACTCCAACTATCAGCGCGCTCGTCTCCCAGGCCGGCAATTCGACGCCGGTGATCGGCTACACGGTCACCTATGCAATCTCCAATGTCTTGCTGCCATTGATGGGGCCCGTCGTGGTCGGCCTGGTCATGGCGCTGACGGGTTAGCTTGTGTCCGGCTTCTCCCGGAACGGGTGAAAAGGGCAGCATTTGGTGTGCGGTTGTTAAACGCGCTGATTACGGTTTGTCTGTCCCAAAGAGTTGAAAGACCTTCCCCGGCCATGATCGCCGCTAGCAAGAGTAGCGACAGGTGAGATGGTAATCCCCCCGTTTTTAACCGGGCTCCGCAGTAGAATTCACGCGGCCATTTTCAGTTTCTGTGCGGGCGTTATGCCACCGATGCCCATATTGGGCCGTTCGTTGTTGTAGGTCCATAGCCACTGTGTGGCGAATTCCTGTGCCTCCTCGATGCTTTCGATGATGTATTGGTCGAGCCATTCATGTCGGACGGTGCGGTTGTAGTGTTCGACATAGGCATTCTGTTGCGGCTTTCCGGGTTGGATG
>UCHD01000022.1:0-2500 GCA_900472175.1 Hyphomicrobiales bacterium
AACGCAAGAAGCCCGCCGGATTTTTCCGTGCGGGCTTTTGTGTTTTGTTTTCGTAAGCTTTGGTTGCGGGGGCAGGATTTGAACCTGCGGCCTTCAGGTTATGAGCCTGACGAGCTACCGGGCTGCTCCACCCCGCGTTATCAGCGTCTTCGGCGAAGCCGAAGATCGCGACGAGGAAACCGCCTTGGCGGTTTTCGTCGACAGCGCAAACCGAAGGTTTGTCGCTTACGGATTGGGCCGTAATGCCCGTTCCGGTATTCATTCTGAGCAAATTGCTAGAGGCAATTTGTCTCCTGTGAGGGAGGTAGAAACTGTTTCCTCCGCCCCTGGAATTCAGGTTCCCCGGTATATTACCGAAGCAAAAAGGCCGCTTGAGGGCGGCCTGTTGTTCGGCTGGGCCGGAGTGGTGTCGAGAAGATGTTGTTTGGTATTTTCTTGCCATTAATAGACCTGGCAGCGACCTACTCTCCCGCGTCTTAAGACGGAGTACCATTGGCGCAGGGGCGTTTCACGGCCGTGTTCGGAATGGGAACGGGTGCAGCCACCCCGCAATAACCACCAGGTCAACTAAGGGCAAGAATGTCACCGGCGACGGTGACAAACCAAATGAGAAGCTGGCGAGGGAAACCCTCTTTTATCTTTGAACACGTCTTGTTGCCCGCGTTCCGGCCGTCAGGCCGCAAACGCAGAGCGCGTCGCCAATCGTTTGGCGCGCCGTCTGCAGCGCAGCCGCCTTGCGGCGACAGCGTGAAGACAAAACAGATGGCTCTGTTCATTTCAATGAACATGAGCAATGAGAACAATCAAGCCAATCGAACGATTAGTACCGGTAAGCTTCATGCATTGCTGCACTTCCACACCCGGCCTATCAACGTGGTAGTCTTCCACGGTTCTCAAGGGAATACTCGTTTTCAGGTTGGTTTCCCGCTTAGATGCCTTCAGCGGTTATCCATTCCATATATAGCTACCCTGCTATGCGGCTGGCGCCACAACAGGTCCACCAGAGATATGTCCATCCCGGTCCTCTCGTACTAGGGACAGATCCTGTCAATATTCCTACACCCACGGCAGATAGGGACCGAACTGTCTCACGACGTTCTGAACCCAGCTCACGTACCGCTTTAATTGGCGAACAGCCAAACCCTTGGGACCTGCTCCAGCCCCAGGATGCGATGAGCCGACATCGAGGTGCCAAACAACCCCGTCGATATGGACTCTTGGGGGTCATCAGCCTGTTATCCCCGGCGTACCTTTTATCCGTTGAGCGATGGCCCTTCCACACGGGACCACCGGATCACTATGACCGACTTTCGTCTCTGCTCGACTTGTCAGTCTCGCAGTCAGGCGGGCTTATGCCATTGCACTCGACGAACGATTTCCGACCGTTCTGAGCCCACCATCGCGCGCCTCCGTTACTCTTTCGGAGGCGACCGCCCCAGTCAAACTACCCACCATACACTGTCCCGGATCCGGATAACGGACCGCGGTTAGACATCCATGACGATAAGGGTGGTATTTCAAGGATGGCTCCACAAGAACTGGCGTCCCTGCTTCAAAGCCTACCACCTATCCTACACATGCCGACACGAATGCCAGTGTAAAGCTATAGTAAAGGTGCACGGGGTCTTTCCGTCTGACCGCAGGAACCCCGCATCTTCACGGGGAATTCAATTTCACTGAGTCTATGCTGGAGACAGCGGGGAAGTCGTTACGCCATTCGTGCAGGTCGGAACTTACCCGACAAGGAATTTCGCTACCTTAGGACCGTTATAGTTACGGCCGCCGTTTACTGGGGCTTCAGTTCAAAGCTTGCACCTCTCCCTTTAACCTTCCAGCACCGGGCAGGCGTCAGGCCCTATACGTCGTTTTGCAACTTCGCAGAGCCCTGTGTTTTTGATAAACAGTCGCTACCCCCTGGTCTGTGCCACCCCTCCATACTTGCGTACGAAGAGGTCACGCTTCTTCCGAAGTTACGCGTGCAATTTGCCGAGTTCCTTCAGCATAGTTCTCTCAAGCGCCTTGGTATACTCTACCTGACCACCTGTGTCGGTTTCGGGTACGGTCTATACGGTGGAGCTATTTCCTGGAACCGCTTCCCCGCCCAGACAATCCAATAAGTCTGAACAAGTTACGCAATCCGTCACTACCACCAGGCCCACGAATATTAACGTGGTTCCCATCGACTACGCATTTCTGCCTCATCTTAGGGGCCGGCTAACCCTGCTCAGATTAACTTTAAGCAGGAACCCTTGGTCTTTCGGCGAGGGAGTCTCTCACTCCCTTTATCGTTACTCATGTCAACATTCGCACTTCCGATACCTCCAGGACCCCTCACAGGTATCCCTTCACAGGCTTACGGAACGCTCCGCTACCACACGCATTACTGCGTATCCTCAGCTTCGGTGCATGGCTTTAGCCCCGTTACATTTTCGGCGCAAAGACCCTTATTTAGACCAGTGAGCTGTTACGCTTTCTTTAAATGATGGCTGCTTCTAAGCCA
>UCHD01000009.1 GCA_900472175.1 Hyphomicrobiales bacterium
GACAGGACGCAATGATGATGGCACAGGTTTTGATCGCGGGGATTTGCGGGGATGAAAAAATGTTGGAAGCTGCTTACTGGTGTGGTCAAGGCGTCGCGGTCCCGGCGGGCGCGGGTCATGCTGATTGTTGGTCGCTGATGCTTACGGAGAGATGCCATGTTTGAAACCTCGCCCCTCCTCACCGGGAAGTGCATGTGCGGTGCCGTCGAATATGCAGTCGACGACGCCTTCGAATATGCAATGAATTGTCACTGTTCCAACTGCCGGCGCACGACCGGGTCGGCTTTTAAGCCGATTGCCGGGATCAGGCGTGAGCGGTTTCAACTCATCAAGGGCGCGGAAGCGATGTCGATCTACGGAAAACCCGATGAGAACCATGACGTGCATTGCGGTACTTGCGGGTCACTGGTCTATTCGGTGGTACGCGAAGGTGCCTATGCCCATGTTCCTATGGGCACGCTGGTGGATGCGCCGACGATCCGGCCAACGGCGCATATTTTCGTCGGCTCGAAGGCGCCATGGTATGAGATTACCGATAATCTGCCGCAGTATCGGGAATTTCCCGAGGGGTGACGGGCCGTGGCGCCGGGCTCCTTCTTCTCCCGGCGGCGGGGAAAGGGAGGCTGAACCTAAACGGCCGGTACATCGAATACTTCGCCTGCTCTGAGTGGCCGGAATTTTTCCGGCGTTACGCCCTGATCCTTCAAGGCAACCTCAAGCGCCTGAACCGGTGCCTCGATCCCCTCATTGGTCAGCTGCACGGTGCCGAAATGGTGACCGGCGGCATAGGAAGCGTTGCACAGCCGCATGCCTTCGACGGCTTCCTGCGGATTCTGGTGTTGCGCCCTCATGAACCAGCGTGGCTCATAGGCGCCGATCGGCAGGTTGGCGAGGCGGAAGCCGCCGTGTTTGGCGGCAGCAGCCCGGTAGTTGAAGCCGTCGTGAAAGCCGGTATCGCCGACATGGTAGATTTTGCCTGATGGTGTCGAGATCACGAAGGCGGCCCAGAGCGCCATGCGGCGGTCCCGGGACGTCCGTGCCGACCAGTGGTGGCAGGGTTCGCAATCGATGGTGATGTCATCCCAGAAGGAAGTCTGGTCGCCCCAGTCCATGTCGGAAATTTTGGCTTCGGGAAGGGCGCGGTGGATGATCGTATCGTTGCCGAGCGGGGTGACGATGTGTGGGCTGTGCTCTTCATGCAGCCGTTTCAGCGTGGCGAGATCGAGGTGATCATAGTGATTATGGGTAACGATCACGATGTCGATGGGCGGCAGGTCTTTAAAGGCGATGCCGGGCGCGACGACGCGTCTGGGGCCTATGAAGGAAAACGGACTGGTGCGCTGCGACCAGACCGGGTCGGTCAGAATATTGAGGCCGCAGACCTGGATCAGCAGTGAGGCATGGCCGATCATAGTGATGCGTAGGGTATCACCACCGACGCGACTATCGGGTTTCGCCTGTGGAAAGGGACTGCGGACAGTCTTGGGCCATATGCTACGTCCGCCTCCGAACTGCCAGCGCATCAACTCGCGAAAGCCGAGTGGTGCTTCGCCCTCGGGGTTGAAGAAGACGGTGCCGTCGAAATGATCGGAGATGGGGCCGGTATAGTAGGGATTTCGGATCTGGCTCACTGCAGCTCTTTCGTTGCACCGGTTTCGCTTCTTAACATGGGGCCTTGCATTTCTCCCTTCAATTGGGCGGCGGCATGCCGGTTTCTGGCGCCGGACCGTCGTTTGGGTTATAACTCAGTTCCGCAATGCAATCCGTTCGTGGAGGGTAAGATGGACAGGGAAGCAACCGTTCGTGGGCTCTTCGCAGCCTATCTGGCCAACCGGAAGGACGAGGTTTCCGACATGCTCACGGAGGATTTCACCTTTTCCAGTCCGAACGACGATCATATTAATAAGGCCACGTATTTCGAGCGGTGCTGGCCGCAGCCGCCGGCCTTTAGCGCCATTCACATCGAACGCATTTCGCTTGAGGACAACGAGGCGCTGGTGCGCTACCGGGCTGACAAGTGGGACGGCGGCGCATTTCGCAATGTCGAGGTCATCCGGTTTCATGGCGACCGTATCGCTTCGGTGGAGGTTTATTTCGGCCGGGATGCCTGAGAAAGGCTTGCGGGCAGGCAGTTGGGGCGGTGAAATTGCCGTCTCGCCTTGACTTTGCCGCCCATATCGTGTTTACCGCCCGCAATCTGCGACAAGAACAAGACTTGTAGCCGCCGACCCGGACCCCTTGCGGAGATCCCGGAGGTCAACACCCGACAGCGCGATGCGCCCTCGGGTGCTTTTTGGCTTTGCGTCTTGTTTTCGTCAAGGAAAAGCACAACGTTTCGAACCACGTAAAAGCTCGAAACGACAAGGATGAAGCGATGTTTGAAAGTCTCCAGGACCGCCTTGGATCCATTCTGAATGGATTGACCGGCCGTGGCGCGCTGTCGGAAGCCGATGTTTCGGCTGCCCTGCGCGAGGTTCGCCGTGCGCTCCTGGAAGCCGACGTTGCGCTCGAAGTCGTTCGTTCGTTCACCGACAAGGTGCGTGAAAAGGCCGTCGGCGCTGAAATCCTCAAGTCGATCAAGCCGGGCCAGATGGTCGTCAAGCTCGTCCATGACGAGCTGGTCAATATGCTCGGCTCCGAAGGCGTGCCGGTCGATCTGAATGCCGCCGCCCCCGTCGTTATCATGATGGTCGGTTTGCAGGGCTCGGGTAAGACGACGACGACGGGCAAGATCGCCCTTCGCTTGAAGTCGCGTGACAAGAAGAAAGTCCTGATGGCGTCGCTCGACACGCGCCGTCCGGCAGCCCAGGAGCAGCTTCGCCAGCTCGGCGTACAGACCGGCGTCGATACACTGCCGATCATTGCCGGCCAGTCGCCGACCGATATTGCTGCGCGCGCCGTCCAGGCTGCCAAGCTCGGCGGCCATGACATCGTCATTCTCGATACCGCCGGCCGCACGCATATCGACGAGCCGCTGATGCTGGAGATGGCGGAAATCAAGCGCCGCTCCAATCCGCATGAAATCCTGCTTGTCGCCGATGCGCTGACCGGTCAGGACGCTGTCAATCTCGCCCGCAATTTCGATGAGCGCGTCGGCATTACCGGTCTCGTGCTCACCCGTATGGACGGCGATGGCCGCGGCGGTGCAGCCCTTTCGATGCGCGCCGTCACCGGCAAGCCGATCAAGCTGATCGGCGTCGGCGAAAAGATGTCGGAGCTGGAAGAGTTCCATCCGCGCCGCGTCGCCGACCGTATCCTCGGCATGGGCGACATCGTCTCGCTGGTCGAGAAGGCTGCTGAAAACATCGATGCCGAGAAGGCGGCGGCCATGGCCGCCAAGATGAAGTCCGGCAAGTTCGATCTCAACGATCTCGCCGATCAGCTTGGCCAGATGCAGAAGATGGGCGGCATGGGCGGCATCATGGGCCTGATGCCCGGCATGGCCGGCATGAAGGACAAGATGGCGTCTGCCGGTCTCGACGACCGCATGTTCGGCCGCCAGCTCGCCATCATCTCCTCGATGACAAAGGCAGAGCGCGCCAACCCTGATATTCTCAAGCATTCCCGCAAGAAGCGCATCGCGGCCGGTTCCGGCACCGATGCGGCCGAAATCAACAAGCTTCTGAAAATGCACCGCCAGATGGCCGACATGATGAAAATGATGGGCGGCAAGGGCAAGGGCGGCATGATGAAGCAGATGATGGGCGGTCTTGCCGGCAAGATGGGCCTTGGTGGCATGGGCGGCGGAATGGGCGGCATGCCCGATCTGTCGAAGATGGACCCCAAGCAGCTCGAAGCCCTGCAGAAGCAGGCGGAGGCCGCTGGCCTCGGCAAGGGCATGGGCGGCGGCGGTTTGCCCGGTCTGGGCGGCGGCATGAAGCTGCCCGGTCTCGGTGGCGGGTTCCCGGGGCTTCCCGGTCTACCGAAGAAGAAGTGAGGACTGGACCAGTATGATTGATCCCGCCGTCAAACAGGAACTCTCGGGCTACCGTCAGTCGATCGACAACATCGATGCGGCGCTCGTGCACATGCTGGCCGAACGCTTCCGCTGCACCAAGGCAGTGGGCGTGCTGAAGGCCAAATACAATTTGCCGCCGGCGGACCCGGCGCGCGAGGAATACCAGATCGAACGCCTGCGCCATCTGGCGCGGGATGCCAATCTGGATCCGGATTTCGCGGAGAAGTTCCTGAACTTCATCATCCACGAAGTCATCCGGCATCATGAAGCAATCGCTGCCGATCTCAAGGATTGATCCCGAAAAGGGGAAACCGGTTTTCGGACCAGATCAATCCCAAGAACACAGCACCAACAACCAAACAAAAAGGCCGCCCCAGGCGGTTGAATATCTCAAGGAGTACAAAACATGGCACTGAAAATTCGTCTCGCCCGCGGTGGTTCCAAGAAGCGCCCGTTCTATCAGATCGTTATCGCTGACGTGCGTTCGCCGCGCGACGGCCGTTTCCTGGAAAAGGTCGGCTCGTGGAACCCGATGCTCAAGAAGGACGACGCAAAGCGCGTTGAACTGAACATCGAGCGCATCCAGCATTGGCTGTCGAACGGCGCGCTGCCGACCGACCGCGTTCTGCGCTTCCTCAACGAAGCCGGCGTTGCTACCCGCGAAGCCCGCTCGAACCCGACCAAGGGCCTGCCGGGCAAGAAGGCTCTCGAGCGTATCGCCGAAGCCAAGCAGAAGGCTGAAGACGCAGCCGCCGCTGCTGCCGAATAAGCCACGCGTCAGCGTGTTTTTAAAGACGGGCGGCGTTTTCATGCCGCCCGTTTTCGTTTATGCGAAGGGCTTGATCTGGAGAGTGACCCGGCAATGAGCAAACTCAAAAACCCTGTCCATATGGGAACGATCGGCGGCGCTCAGGGCTTGCGCGGTGAAGTACGCGTCAAATCCTTTGCCGAGGAACCGACCGCCATCGGCGATTATGGCCATCTGCATTCGCAGGACGGCCGTTCGTTCGAGGTGCTGGAAGTGCGCGAAGCCAAGAACGTCGTCGTCGTGCGGTTTCGCGGGATCAACGATCGCAACGCTGCCGAGGCACTGAACGGGCTGGAACTTTATGTCGAGCGCGACAACCTGCCGGATGACGATCTCGATGAGGATGAATTCTTCTATGCCGATCTGGAAGGGCTGGAAGCGCTCGATGCCGACGGCAAAAGCTATGGAACAGTCACCGGCGTGTTCGATTTTGGCGCGGGCGATCTGCTCGAGTTGAAAGGTCCCGGCAAGCGGCCGGTGCTGATCCCCTTTACCGAATGGTCGGTGCTGGAAATCGACCTGGAAGCCGGCACGATGCTGGTCGATCCGCTTGCCGCTGGTCTCACCGACGACAAGGACGAGGATCCGACCAAACAATTCAAGCCGAAGGCGAAGTAAGACTTGCCCTTTCGCGCCACCATCCTGACGCTCTACCCGGATATGTTTCCGGGGCATCTCGGCCATTCGCTGTCCGGCAAGGCGCTGGAGCGTGGCCAATGGGCGATCGATACGCTGCAGATCCGCGATTTTACCGAAGACAAGCATCGCACGGTCGACGACACGCCGGCCGGCGGCGGCGCCGGTATGGTGCTGCGGGCCGATATCCTGGCCAAAGCCATCGATCACGCATCCGATGGCGACGACCGCCCCCGGCTTTTGATGAGCCCGCGCGGCAAGCCGCTGACGCAGGAGCGGGTGCGCGAACTGGCAGCCGGCCCCGGCGCGATCATCGTCTGCGGCCGTTTCGAAGGCGTGGACCAGCGCGTCATCGACGGACGAAAGCTCGAAGAGGTTTCGATCGGTGACTATATCCTGTCCGGCGGCGAGCCGGCGGCACTGATCCTGCTCGACGCCATTGTGCGCATCCTGCCTGGCGTCATGGGCAACGATCTCTCCGGTGTACACGAGAGTTTCGAAGGCGGCCTGCTGGAGCATCCGCACTATACAAGGCCGCAGGTGTTCGAAGGCCAGGAAATCCCGGCAGTCCTGACGTCCGGTCATCATGGCGATATCGCCAAATGGCGTGAAGCCGAAGCCAAGCGGCTGACGGCGGAGCGACGCCCGGACCTGCGCCAGAAGTAACCTTCAAGCTTTCAAGATTGCGGCGGGTGTCTGCCCCGTATGTGGGTATTTGCCCGGCATAAGCTTTGTGTAACGTCTTGCTGATAAGTGTCATCCATTCGATTAAGACGGCAACGAACGAAATGACATCAGCCTGGCAGGTATTGGTCGGCAATCTGGCTTCAGTAGCATTGCTGATCTCGCTCTGGATGCACCTGTATTACCGTTTCTACGGTCTCTCCAAAATTCAGCTGAAGCTTGGCTTCGGGGCGGTGATGGGCCTTGGAGTCGTCATCACCATGCTCTTGTCGGTCGAGTTCGACGGCGGCATCCGGTTTGACTTGAGAAGCTCGCTGCTGGCGATTTCGGCAATGTTCGGTGGGCCGCTGGCGATCGCCATCACGGCACCAATGGCGGTGGCATTTCGGCTGGTCATGGGTGGTGCCGGCGCAATCAACGGCGTCATCGGTATTACCATCGTATCGGCAGTCTTTCTCGCTGCGCATTTCGCCCTGGGAAAACACGCGTCGGAGCCAAAAGGCGTTGCGGCAACCGTTTTCATCCTGCCGGTCACGTCGAGCATCCTGATCTTTGTGTTTTCAAAACCTGATACACCATTGATCATGTACCAGATGAGCCTGATCACGGCCTCCCTGAACATGGTGGCGGCAGCCATATCCGGCACAGTCATGACCTATGTCCACCGGTCGACGCTGGAGCGGGATCTGCTGCGCGCGGCACTGACTCAGGCGCCGGACTTTCACTATGTCAAAAATCCCCGCAGCCGGTTCGTCATGACCAATCTGAATGTCGCCCGTCAACACGGCCGCCAGAAATCGTCGGACATGGTCGGCTTGTCGGATTTTGACCTCGCGCCGCCGGAGCGGGCCCAGCGCCTGTTCGAGGCCGAACAGCAGATCATGGGTTCGGGTGAGCCGCTGATTGATCATGAAGAGGCGCTTGACGACGAAACGGGCGCGACGCGCTGGTTTTCAACGACGAAAGTGGTGCTGAAGAACCGGCATGGCGACACGGTTGGCCTGGCTGGCGTGACGCGGGACATCACCCAACACAAGCGTCTCGAGCGCGAATTGCTCGACAGCCGGAACCTCTTGTCTCAGGCGATGGCCGAAATGTCGGACGGGCTGGCGATGTTTGACCGCCATGGTTACCTGCTGTTCTGCAACGAAAGATACCGGACGGCATTCCCGCTCTCGGCCTATGCCCGGCAACCCGGGGCTCATATTACCGACATCATGCGCGCATCCGCCCGCAACGGCGAGCGCAAGGATATTGCGATCGATGTCAGCGAAGTCTGGATCCAGAATACCGCCAAGGGCCTGCATTTTACCCGCGACACTGAAATCCCGCTGTCCGACAATCGCTGGCTCAGCCTGCGGACGCGCCTGACGCAGGATGGCTCGGCCCTGGTGGTCGTGTCCGATATTACGGCGATGAAACATGCCGAATTGTCACTGCGGCAGCTTGCCGAGCAGATGCGGGATCTGGCCGAGACCGATGGACTGACCGGTCTGGCAAACCGCCGCGTTTTCGATGAAGCACTGGCGGCGGAATGCGCCAATGCGCAGCGGACGGTAGCACCGCTCAGCCTGCTGATGATCGATGTCGATCGCTTCAAGTCCTACAATGATACCTATGGCCATCCGGCGGGCGATGCCTGCCTGAAGCATGTGAGCGCATGTCTGAATGCGATTGCCAATCGCCCGGGTGATCTGGTCGCGCGCTACGGTGGGGAAGAGTTTGCCATTGTGCTTCCGGCGACGGACCGGACGGTAGCACTCGATCTTGCCGAGGCATTTCGGGCTGCCTTGCAGCAGCGGGCGCTTGTCCATGCTGGCAGCGAATTCAATGTTGTCACCGCAAGCATCGGAGTTTCGACCTTCGACGCCGGTACGCTTGTGACGTCGGCTGAAGACCTGGTCGAAAGGGCGGATGAAGCGCTGTATCAGGCCAAGAAAATGGGGCGAAACCGGGTGGAGGCCAGCGGTTTCGAGGCACGGCCGGAGCGCCTCACGCGGACCTAGAGTTTATCGGGGTCTGCCTTCCGGCGAGCACTTCTTGTCCTCATCATGACCACCATGGCGCACCAATCGGCGCGCCATGGTCTTTTGCCGGATTATTCGGCGGCCTGGGGCAACGCATCACTGGCTGCTTGCGGCCTGCCACCTGCAAGGATTTTCTGGCCCAGGGCGATGATGATGACCACCGCTACGCCGGCCGCGACCGAGAGCCAAAAGCCGTTTTGCGCCCCGAACATATCAACAACCATGCCGGCCAGAAATGCGCCAAGCGCCATGCCCATGCCCATGCCGGTCATGACCCAGGTGATGCCTTCCGTCAGCATCGATTCCGGCACCCGGCGTTCGATCAGGCCAAAGGCGGTGATGAACGTGGGCGAGATGGCGATGCCGCTGACGAAGACCGCAAGGGCTAGAAGTGGTATTGTATCGGCCATCAGCAGCGGCAGGGCTGTCACGGCCAGGACGCTGACGGCGATCAGCAGCTGCCTGTGCAACGGCGTGCGCAGTTTGAGGGCGCCGATGATGAGGCCAACCACGAACGAGCCGATCGCATAGACGCCGATGACGAAGCTGGCGGCGCCCGGCTGGCCAAGCTCCCTGGTCATGGCGACGGTGGTGACCTCGGCCGTTGCGAACGTCGAACCGACGAAGATCAGCGCCAGCGTGATGATCTGCACGGAGCGCAGGCGAATGGCCGATGTCTGAGCCACTCCTGCCTCGACCGGACGGACCGCCGGTTCGGTCGATCGCTGCAGGACAAAGGCGGTGGTGCCCACGGCAAGAAAGAACGTTGAGATCAGCATACCGGCCTCGGGAAACAGCGAGACGGCCAAACCAACCGATACGGAGGCGCCGGCGATATAGACCAATTCGTCTGCGGCGGATTCAAAGGCAAACGCGGTATTCAACTCCGGGCGGCCGCGAAAGATTTCCGTCCAGCGTGCCCGCAACATGGCTGGCATGCTGGGCATGGCGGCGGCGAGAAAGGCCGAGGCGAACAGGGTCCATTCCGGCCAGCCCTGATTGGCCGACAGGATGAGGAGGGCAAAGGCGATGACCGAGACGATCGTGCTCGGCACGATGATGGCGCTTTGCCCGAACCGGTCGACCAGACGTGAGATTTGCGGGGCTGCCAGTGCATTGGTCAGCGCAAAGGTCGCCGAAACTGCACCGGCGACCCAATAGTCACCGCGTGTCTGCGACAGCATGGCGACAATGCCGATCGGTGCCATGGCAAGCGGCAGGCGGGCGAAGAAACCGGCCGCGGAAAACCCCTTGGCCCCCGGCACGCTGAATATTTCCTTGTATGGGTTGGACATCGGAAGGCTCCTAAAATTGTCCGGTCAGGCCACCTACATACGTGGCGTATGTCTTAACGTGGTTGCATACATGCCGTATGTCAATTAAAATACGCTGCGTATGTAAAAATAAATACGCCGCGTATGTGAAGCAGGAGCCCGCATGGTCAGGATCATCAAGCCTCGCCCGGAAATGATTGCCGAAACGCGTGCCAAGCTGCTTGCGGCGGGCCGCCATGCCTTCGGCACCGTGGGATATGCGGAATCCTCGATGGATGATTTCACGGCGGCGGCGGGCCTGACGCGCGGCGCGCTGTATCATCATTTCGGTGACAAGAAGGGCTTGTTGCAGGCGGTCATCCGGGAAATCGATGCGGAGATGACGGAGCACTTGCACACGGTCTCGGCCGGCGCCCCGACACGCTGGCAGGGATTTGTCGATGAATGTTCGGCCTATATCGAGATGGCACTGGAGCCGGAAATCCAGCGCATCATGTTCCGCGACGGCCCGGCCGTACTCGGCGACATCTCGCAATGGCCGACGACCAACGGCTGCATCGCGGCCCTGAGCCAAAGTCTGAGCCAGCTGAAACAGGACGGCGAGATCATCGAGGTCGACGAGGAAGTGACCGCGCGGCTGATCAACGGCGCCAGCATCAACGCCGCCCTGTGGATCGCCAATTCCGGGGATCCACAAGAGACCTCAAGGCGGGCGGTGCAGGGATTTCGCACCTTGCTCGAAGGCTTGCGGTTGAAGCAGGCGTGACGGCGCCGTCTCAACCCGTGACGAAATAATAGACTGCCAGCAGCAGGCCGACGGCGACGACGAGGCCGCGGATCAGCGCCTGCGGCACGCGGCGGGCGAGCCAGACACCGGCATAGCCACCGAGCGCGCCGCCGGGGATCATCACGGCCGCATGCAGCCAGCCGACGACGTTGCCGCCGGCAAAGACGACGATGGCGACGGCGGCGATGACCATGGCAAGGAAGTTCTTCAGCGCGTTCAGCCGGTGATAGTCGCCGCCCTTCGACAGGCCGAGCACGGCCAGCATCATGATGCCCATGCCGGCGCCGAAGAAGCCGCCATAGATGGCGGTGGCCAGTTGGCTGAGCAATCCCACCGGCCCGATCGGCGCGCCATCCACCGCCGACTTCGGCCGCAGCAGCGGACCGGCGGCAAAGATCGCCGTCGCTGCAATCAACAGCCAAGGGACCAGCGCCCGGAACGAGGGATTGGATAGCGATAGCAGGATCAGCGCGCCACCCAGGCCACCGATCAGCGACAGGACGCCCAGAATGGCGGCCTCGCGGCGGTCCGCCCAGATTTCCTTGGAATAGGCCATGGCCGACGTGACATAGCCCGGAAACTGGACGATGGAGGACGTGGCATTGGCGACGATCGGCGGCAGGCCAGCCAGCGTCATGGCGCCGAAGGTCAGGAAGGTGCCGCCGCCAGCCACCGCATTGACGGCACTCGACAGGAACCCTGCGACAAACAGCAGAATGGCAGTGGATATGGACATGACGCTCCTCCAGCGATAGAATCCGGCATAGCCTGCAGGGTCACTGGCGGCAAGACGCGGAAATCATCTTCCGCCGGCTTGTGGCATGGAGAATTTTTGCCGCCCGGGGATGACAAACGCTGTGCTTTGGTGTATTCGCCCGACCGGTTCGGGAGAAATCCCGTCAGCCGAAAACAAAGAATGGTGAATTCGCTCCTGTTTCTCCCCGAGAAACAAAACCTTGAGGCGCCTCATCCGAGGTCAGGTCCAACGGGTTCGATCGAGCGCTCTGGCTGTTGCAGAAGAACTTGAGAAGGTTAGACCCATGAACATCATCCAGCAGCTGGAAGCCGAACAGGCCGCCAAGATTGCCGCCAAGCGTACGCTTCCGGAATTTTCGGCAGGCGACACCGTCCGCGTCAACGTTCGCGTGACAGAAGGCACCCGTACCCGTATCCAGGCCTATGAAGGCGTTTGCATTGCCCGTTCCGGCGGTGGCATCAACGAAAGCTTCACGGTCCGCAAGATTTCCTACGGCGAAGGCGTCGAGCGCGTATTCCCGGTTTACTCGCCGCTCGTCGAGGGTGTCGAGATCGTTCGCCGCGGTAAGGTCCGTCGCGCCAAGCTCTACTACCTGCGCGATCGCCGCGGTAAGTCGGCTCGTATCGTTGAAGATACCGGCACCCGCGCCCGCAAGCTGAACGACGCCGAGCGCGCCGCCGTTGCCGAAGAAAAGGCACGTCTGGAAGCTGAAAAGGTCGCAGCAGCACAGGCTCTGGCCGCCGAAAAGGCAGCAGCCGAAGCCGCAGCAGCCAAGGCCGCTGAAGAAGCAGCCGCTGCAGCAGCAGCCGAGCCGGCAGCAGAATAAGTTTCAATCCATCGGGATTGTTTGGAAAAGGCGGTCTTCGGGCCGCCTTTTTCTGTTTGATAGCAGGGGAATTCTCTGGGGGGAGAAGACAATGAGCGACTATATCGAAACCAACCGGCTGAACTGGGACGACCGGGCGGGGTTGCACGCGACGGACACGACCGGCCGCTACCGGATCGACCGGGTGATTTCAGGCGGCTCTTCCTTGCATGCGCTGGAAGCAAGCGAGATCGGCGATATCGCCGGTAAGGACATTGTCCACCTGCAATGCCATATCGGGCTGGATACGCTGAGCCTCAAGCATCTGGGTGCGGGCTCCGTCACCGGGCTCGATTTTTCACCGGTTGCCGTCGCCGCTGCGCGCGATTTTGCGAAAAGAGCCGGGACGGAGGCAACGTTTGTCGAGGCCTCGGTCTATGATGCGGCAGAGGCGTTGGAACACCGGAGCTACGACATCGTCTTCGTCACCTGGGGCGCCATTCACTGGCTGCCGGATATCTTTCAATGGGCCAAGGTCGTCGCCAGCCTGTTGCGGCCGGGTGGCCGGCTCTACCTGCTCGACGGGCATCCGCAGATGTATCAGTATGAAGGTGCGGAGAACGGCCGTCTGGCACTGACCTATGGCTGGCGCACACCGGCCGACCAGCCGCTGCTGTTCGAGGAAACTCACACCTATACCGGCGACGAACGGCCGCTGACCCATCAGCGCATGTACGAATGGCTGCACCCGGTTAGCGATACCGTCAATGCGCTCCTCAAGGCCGGGTTGTCACTCGATTTCTTCAACGAGCACGAGGTCCTCGTCTGGCGGCATTATCCGGGCATGGTGGAGATCGGCGAAGACCAGTTCGAGCAGGTACCGGGACTACCGCGTATTCCGCTGTCGTTTTCGATCGGCGCGACAAAAGTTCGCTGAGTTTATGGAGTGGACAGGGTATCCGGTAGGATTTTTCGTAAATTCAACCGGATAGGCCGGGCCTTTCCAATTTTTGCCGGCGGAGGCGAAGCCGTGGCCCTTGCCAGCCCGTTGGCTTCTGTGACAGGTTCCGGTCGCCACAATTCAGGAGCCACCCATGTTTTCCCGCCGCACCCTTCTCGCCGGCCTGACCGCCCTTGTTCTTGCGCCCTTGAGCGTTGCCGCCGCCGATCTGCCCGATCTCGGCGGGCGTAGCGTCGTTGTGGTGACCGAGAATGCCTATCCGCCGCTGCAGTTTGTCGATCCGAAGAGCGGCAAGGCAATCGGCTGGGAATATGACGCGATGGAAGAGATCGCCAAGCGGCTGAACTTCAAGCTGGAAATCCAGAACACGTCCTGGGACGCGATGATCCAGTCGGTATCCGACGGCCAGTACGATATCGGCATGACCGGTATCACCATCAAGGATGAGCGCAAGGCAAAGGTGGACTTCTCCGATCCCTATATGCGTTCGCAGCAGTTCATGCTGGTGCGCGGTGATGAGAGCCGTTTCACTGACGCCAAGACATTTGGCGCGTTTGCCGATGGTCTGGTCGGTGCACAGCCGGGAACATCGCCATTCTACACCGCCGTCTACGAAATGCTTGATGGCAACGAGCAGAATCCGCGCGTCAAATTGTTCGAGACGTTTGGCGCAACGGTGCAGGCGCTGAAGGCAGGCGATGTCGATGTCGTCCTGACCGACAGCGTTGCGGCGAAGGGCTATGTCGATTCCTCGGCCGGCGCCCTCAAAGTGGTCGGCGGCCCGCTCGGCACCGAGGATTTTGGCTTCATCTTCAAGAAGGGCTCGGATCTCGTTGCCCCGGTCAATGCCGCGATTGCGGCACTGAAGGCGGACGGTACGCTCGACAAGCTGAACCAGAAGTGGTTCGTCGATTACAAGATGGGCGAATGATCCCCGCCCGATGACGCCTGCGCACGACACTTCTCAGAAGGGCGACTATCCCTGGTGGCTGGTCGCCCTTGCCGTGATCGCCGTGGCGCTGGCCGTGGTGATCATCTCCAATGGCGTTTACCGCCAGGTTTTCACCATCGTATCGGCCGGTATCGGCATCACCATTTTCGTGACGCTGGTTGGCTTCTTCTTCGCCACGGTTCTGGGGCTCGGCATTGCGCTGATGGCGCTGTCGGACCGCGCAGCGCTGCGCCAGATCGCCCGGTTCTATACCGAGGTAATTCGCGGCATCCCGATCCTCGTCCTGTTGTTCTACATCGCCTTTGCCGGTGCTCCGGCGTTGGTGGTGGCCATCAATTTCATCCTGTCGCCGCTGATTTCGGCAGGCGCCATGGAGCCGATGGTGGTGCGCGACCTGTCCTTGATGTGGCGGGCGATCATAGCGCTGTCGATCGGCTATTCCGCCTTCATCGCCGAGGTGTTTCGCGCCGGTATCCTGTCGGTTGACAAAGGGCAGATCGAGGCCGCCAAGGCGCTCGGCCTGTCGCGCTATCAACGCTTCCGGCTGGTCGTGTTTCCGCAGGCAATCCGCGTCATCCTGCCGCCGCTCGGCAATGATTTCGTGGCGATGGTGAAGGACTCATCCCTCGTGTCGGTGCTCGGCGTCGCCGACATCACCCAGGCGGGCAAGATCTATGCGTCCGGCTCGTTCCGCTTCTTCGAAACCTATTCAATCGTTGCCTATATCTACCTGATCCTGACCGTCGGACTGTCGCTGGCGCTGCGGCGGCTGGAGCAGAGGTTAAGACAGGGGCAGCGAGGTTAGGTTGACGGCGCGGCTTCCCCTTCTCCCCAGCGGGGAGAAGGTGGCCCGAAGGGCCGGATGAGGGGCCGCTCGACGGAGCTTGCTGCAATTCCCTCTCATCGCCTCACTCCGCTCGGCACTTCTCCGCAATGGGCAGAAGAGCGAGCGCGCGACACCCATCTCGCCAATTGCCGAGCCTTCACAAAACTGCTATATCCGCCCCATGGAATCCAAATTCGGATGTTACGAGCAGAAAATTGTCGTGCTGCAGGACCACAAGCGTCTGCCGGCACGTTTTTTTGCGTGCGTTTGCGGCGCCCTTAGCAGCCGGCTTATCTGACCGCTGGGGCTTGACCCCCGGCCGGGTGACCGGCGCTTTTGCCGGAATTTTCCTTCTTCACAATGCCCAAACTTCAAATGGATGCACAGCCATGAGCGCACCGCGTACTCTCTACGACAAGATCTGGGACGACCACCTGGTCGATCAGCAGGATGACGGAACCTGTCTTCTCTATATCGATCGCCATCTCGTTCACGAAGTGACGAGCCCGCAGGCGTTCGAAGGCCTTCGCATGACGAACCGTCAGGTGCGGGCTCCGCAAAAGACGCTCGCCGTCGTCGACCATAACGTGCCGACCTCGCCGGATCGCCATCTCGGCATCAAGAACGAGGAAAGCCGCATCCAGGTCGAGGCGCTGGCTCAGAACGCTGCCGATTTCGGCGTCGAATATTATTCGGCGAGCGACATCCGCCAGGGCATCGTTCATATCGTCGGTCCCGAACAGGGCTTTACACTGCCGGGCATGACCATCGTCTGCGGTGACAGCCACACCTCGACGCACGGTGCTTTCGGCGCGCTTGCGCATGGTATCGGCACATCCGAGGTCGAGCACGTGCTCGCGACCCAGACGCTGATCCAGAAGAAGGCCAAGAACATGCTGGTGCGTGTCGACGGCAAGCTGCCGCCGCATGTCACCGCCAAGGATATCATCCTGGCCATCATCGGTGAGATCGGCACGGCCGGCGGCACCGGCAGCGTCATCGAATTTGCCGGCGAAGCCATCCGCGAGTTGTCGATGGAAGGCCGCATGACCGTCTGCAACATGACGATCGAAGGCGGCGCCCGCGCCGGCCTGATCGCGCCGGACGAAAAGACCTTCGAGTATATCAAGGGCAAGCCGCGCGCGCCAAAGGGCGAAGACCTCGAAAAGGCGATTGCCTACTGGAAGACGCTGCAGACGGATGAAGGTGCGCACTATGACCGCGTTGTCGTGCTGAATGCCGCCGACCTGCCACCCATCGTTTCCTGGGGTTCTTCGCCGGAAGACGTCATCTCGGTTCAGGGCATCGTGCCGAACCCGGACGACATCACAGACGAGAACAAGCGCACCTCCAAGTGGCGCGCGCTTGATTACATGGGCCTGAAGCCAGGCACAAAGATCACCGATATCAATATCGACCGCGTCTTCATCGGCTCCTGCACCAATGGCCGCATCGAGGATCTGCGCGAAGTCGCCAAGGTCGTTGAAGGCCGTACAGTGGCCTCGACTGTCTCAGCGATGATCGTTCCAGGCTCCGGCCTCGTCAAGGAACAGGCGGAAGCCGAAGGCCTCGACAAGATCTTCAAGGCTGCCGGCTTTGACTGGCGCGAGCCGGGCTGCTCGATGTGCCTTGCGATGAACGACGACCGCCTGAAGCCGGGCGAACGTTGCGCCTCGACCTCGAATCGCAACTTCGAAGGCCGCCAGGGCTTCAAGGGCCGCACCCATCTGGTGTCGCCGGCGATGGCCGCTGCTGCCGCGGTTTCCGGACACTTCGTCGACATTCGCGACTGGAAGTAAGTTTGGGTTTTATCTCCCGGCGTTCTTACGCCGGGGGCCAGTACCAACGAAGGCGGAAGCGGTGCTTCCGCCTTTTTGTTTGGGGGTGTATGCTGGGAGAGTGGCCTCACGGTTTGGGAGTCTCCTCATGACTGGCGCGGACAAGGTCTTTGCCGGGGGCATGCCGGCGATCTACGAAAAGCTTTTCGTGCCGATGATCTTCGAACCTTATGCGCAGGAGATGGCGGGGCGTGTTGCCATGTCTCAACCGCGCGACGTGCTCGAAATCGCCGCTGGCACTGGTGTTTTGACGCGCGCCATGGCGGCCCGGCTCGGGCGTGACGTGCGGATCGTCGCTACGGATCTCAACCAGCCGATGCTTGATCTGGCAATCGCCGGTCAGGGTGCGGATGACCGCGTGACCTGGAAGCAGGCTGATGGTCTGGCGTTGCCGTTCGGCAATCAGGGTTTTGATGCCGTGGTGTGCCAATTCGGCGTGATGTTCTTTCCAGACAGGATCGCAGGCTACCGCGAAGCCCGGCGCGTTTTGAGGCCTGACGGGCGCTATCTCTTCAGTGTCTGGGATGCCATCCAAAGCAATGCATTCGTCCTGAATGTAACGCAAACCCTGCACGATCTGTTTCCGGACGATCCGCCGCGTTTCATGGAGCGGACGCCGCATGGATATCACGACATTCCCGCGATCACTGCGGATGTGCGGGCGGCCGGGTTCTCGTCGGTAGAGATCGAGACGATTGCGTACAGCAGCCATGCCCGGTCAGCGCTCGATGCGGCGACGGCCTATTGCCAGGGTAACCCGCTGGCAGCCGAGATCGAGGCGCGAGCGCCCGGAAAGCTGCATGATGTGACCGAAATCGTTGCCGCAGGGCTGAGGCGGCAGTTTGGCGACGGAGCTATCGAAGGCTCCATCCGTGCGCATATTGTTATGGCACTGCCCTAATCAGCTGATGGATTTTGGGGCGCGCCATCGGGTACGGCACAACGCTATCGATGCCACGCGTTGCCGCAATCAGGAGAGCAACAAATGACGTGCCACCTGCTTCTCCTCCGCCATGCGAAGTCTGCCCGTCCCGAAGGCGTGGACGACTACGACCGGCCGCTGGCGGAGCGTGGCCGCAAGGACGCGGCGTTCATGGGCGGCCTGATGGCGCGAGAAGGCCTGGTGCCAGATCTCGCGCTTGTTTCTCCCGCCCTGCGCACGCGCGAAACCTGGGCGTTGGCGCGGCGGGCCTTTGCTGCTGGTATCCCTGAGCGCTTCGACACCTCCCTTTACGACAGCACGCCGGAGCGTCTGGTGAACGCGCTCCGCGCGGCGGGAACCGAAGCGAAAGTGATCGTTCTCGTTGGCCACAATCCGGAGATGGAGGAAACAGCGGCGCTGCTCTGTGGCGATGGAGAGATAGACGCCATGGCGCGGCTCGACGCCAAATTTCCGACAGCAGCGCTTGCCGTCATTGATTTCGCGGTGGCGAACTGGGCGGAGATTGCGCCGGAAAGCGGTTACCTCGAGCGGTTCGTCACGCCCCAGCCGGCGTGACGTTTTCTGCCCAACCCTATCGCGTCACCCGCACTACCGTCCCCCGCCGCATGAACCGCAGCAGCCGTTTCATCGCCGGCAGGCTGACGGCGACGCAGCCTTCGGTCGGCTTGTAGCCGGGCGTGGCGAGGTGGAAGAAGATGGCCGAGCCGCCATAGCGTTTGCGGCTCATCACGTTCCAGTCCATCACCAGGCAGACATCGTAGAGGCCGTCGTCGCGGCGCATCTTTTCATGGCTGGGCTTGAACGGCGCGTCTACGGGCCGGTTGTAGAGGGCATGATGGGGCTCGTCGCACCACAGCAGGTTTTTTGGCGTGAAGCGCAGCGGCAGGGCCGTTGGCGGCTTGGTGATGCGGTCGTGGCGGACATAGCCGCCGATCAGGCGCATGCCAGCGATCGGGGTGGCGCCGTCGCCTTCACGCTTGCGCGCGGTGATGCCGCTACGGCCGATGGCGGCCACTTCGGTGCGTCCCGCAAAGCTCACCAGCGCGCGGGTACGGCTGCCGGGCTTTGCCCTGACGGTGATGGTGCGGGCCGCAGCGGCGGATTTTCGGGGCTTCAATCGCATTTTGCTCACAGTTTTTTGCGTTGTGCGTGATCTGAAACATAACAATAGCACTACACAATATGTAACAACCGTGTGCGTGCTGCACAGCTTGTTTAAGGCAGCGATTGCGCTAGGTTAAGACCGCAAGCAAGGAGGGAATACCATGTCGGCCCGCACCATTCTTCTCGTCGATGACGACAACGACCTGCGTGAAACACTGGTGGAGCAACTTGCCCTCTATGAGGAATTCACCATCCTCCAGGAATCGACGGCTGCCAAGGGCATCAACACCGCCCGCAACAATCAGATCGCCCTTCTGGTGATGGATGTCGGCTTGCCGGACATGGATGGCCGCGAGGCGGTCAAGCTTTTGCGCAAAGGCGGCTTCAAGCCGCCGATCATTATGCTGACGGGGCATGATACCGACAGCGATACGATCCTTGGCCTCGAGGCGGGCGCCAACGACTATGTCACCAAGCCGTTCCGCTTCGCTGTGCTGCTTGCCCGCATCCGGGCACAGCTGCGCCAGCATGAGCAGAGCGAGGACGCCACGTTCACCGTCGGTCCCTATACGTTCAAGCCAGGCCAGAAGCTGTTGACGCTGGAGAACGGCCAGAAGATCCGGCTCACCGAAAAGGAAGCGGCGATCATCCGCTATCTCTACCGTGCCGATCAGAAGGTCGTCACCCGCGACGTGCTTCTGGAAGAAGTCTGGGGCTATAATTCCGGCGTTACCACCCATACGCTGGAGACCCATGTCTACCGGCTGCGCCAGAAAATCGAGCGCGACCCTTCCAATGCGGAGATTTTGGTGACAGAGAATGGCGGCTACAAGATAGTTCCCTAACGACATGGGGCATGACTGCTGTCATGCCCGCTTTGAGGTATCCCTTTGTCGCTGAACGACGATATCACCCTTCTGTCCCTCGTGCCGCTGTTTGCGGATATCGATGACGACAAGTTGCGGCTGATCGCATTCGGTGCCGAGCGGCGCCGTCTGAACAGGGGCCAGCAGCTGTTTCGCGAGGGCGCGCCGGCCGATTGCGCCTTTGCCATTGCCAGTGGTTCCGTCACGCTGACACGCAATCTGGTCGATGGCAGCGTCGAGGTGGTGGATACAGTCGGGCGTGGCACGCTTCTCTCCGAGCTGGCGATGATCTCCTTCGTCGAGCGCAAGTTTACTGCAACCGCCGAGGAAGATAGCGAAGTCATCCGCATCAACCGGCCGCTGTTCCGCCGCATGCTGGAGGAATATCCGGAAGTCGCCGTCGTCGTCGAAGGCCGGATCAAGGCCAACCTGCAGGCGATGATCGATGCCATGCAGAGGCTGGCGCCGAAGTTCGGGTAGAGCTCGGCGGTGATCACTCGTCGCGAAAGATATCCTGCATGATCTATCTTCTCCGCCACGGGGAAACCATCTGGAATACGCTTGGGCGTTTCCAGGGACAAAAGGATTCGCCGCTGACGCAACGCGGTATTCTCCAGGCGGATCGGGTCGCCGCGCGGCTGGCGCAGGAAACCGGCGGATGCAGCACTCCATTTGAACTTCACGTCAGCCCGCTTGGCCGCGCGCAGGAGACAGCGGCGCGCATCATGCTGACGGTTTCGTTTCCTGTCCGGGAGGACGCCCGTCTGATGGAGGTGACCACCGGTTGCTGGGACGGCATGACGCTATACGAGATCGACGTCGAATATCCGGGCGCGCTTGAGGGAGCGGATACGTTTGACTGGTACTTCCGTTCTCCGGATGGCGAGACATTCGACAGTGCCTGTGCGCGCGTCGAGAGCTGGCTCTCTGGAATATCCACGCCGGTGATCGCCGTTTCACACGGGCTCACCGGGCGATTGATCAGGGGCGTCTACCTCGGGCTGTCCCGCCGTGAAATGCTGGAACTGCCGGTGCCGCAGGATGGATTTTACTGCCTGGAGCAGGGGCAGGTGACGTTGATCGAATAGCAAGACCGGAAAAAGACCGGCGCTTGTGCCAGGACCAGATCGCCGTTTCTTTTTGAAGACAGTGTGTTTCCAAGACAGGAGGTCTGCGGTTGAACTCCGCTCTTTCCTGTGATGCGCGTCTTCCCCATCTATGCTGCAACACATCGCCATCATCGGGATAGAAAACAATGAAAAAAATCGGCTTTCTTTCGTTCGGACATTGGAGCCCTTCGCCGCAATCGGGAACCCGCTCGGCTGGGGATGCGCTCTTGCAATCGATCGACCTGGCGGTTGCCGCCGAAGAACTCGGTGCCGACGGCGCCTATTTCCGCGTCCATCATTTTGCCCGCCAGCTCGCCTCGCCCTTTCCGCTTCTTGCCGCTATTGGCGCAAGGACGAAGAAGATCGAGATCGGTACTGCTGTCATCGACATGCGCTACGAAAATCCGCTTTACATGGCCGAAGATGCCGGAAGCGCCGACCTGATCTCGAACGGACGCCTGCAGCTCGGCATCAGCCGTGGCTCGCCGGAACAGGTGATCGATGGCTGGCGTTATTTCGGCCTTGAACCGGAAGAGGGTGCCACGGATGCGGACATGGCCCG
The DNA here is from genome assembly GCA_900472175.1 of Hyphomicrobiales bacterium. GTDB lineage: Bacteria > Pseudomonadota > Alphaproteobacteria > Rhizobiales > Rhizobiaceae > Pararhizobium. The sequence continues at coordinate 20,898 of UCHD01000009.1, forward strand.
CAAGCACACGGAAGTGTTTCTCGAAGTGCTGAAGGGTCAGGGCTTCGCCCAGCCGAACCCGCGCCCGATGTTTCCCAATCCGCCCGGCCTGCTGCGGCTCGAGCCGCATTCGGAGGGCTTGCGCGAGCGTATCTGGTGGGGTGCCAGCTCCAACGCCACCGCCATCTGGGCGGCCAAGCTCGGCATGAACCTGCAGAGTTCGACGCTGAAGAACGACGAAACCGGCGAGCCTTTCCACGTGCAGCAGGCGGCGCAGATCCGGCTCTACCGCGAGGCCTGGAAGGAAGCTGGCCATACGCGCACGCCGCGCGTGTCAGTCAGCCGCAGCATCTTTGCGCTGGTCGATGATCGCGACCGGGCCTATTTCGGTGGCGGCAGCAAGGAAAGCGATTCCATCGGCTATATCGACGACCAGACGCGGGCGATCTTTGGCCGCTCCTATGCTGCCGAACCCGAAGCCCTCATCCGGCAGCTAGCCGAAGACGAGGCGATCGCCGAGGCTGATACCCTGCTTCTGACCGTTCCGAACCAGCTGGGCGTCGACTACAACGCGCATGTCATCGAGTCGGTTCTGAAGCATGTGGCGCCGGCACTCGGCTGGCGATAAACCGCTCTAAAGGTCGAAATGGGCGATGACGGGGACGTGGTCCGAGGGGCGGTCCCAGCCACGGGCTTCTTTCAGGATATCGACGCGGGTGAGGTGCGGCGAGAGGTCGGCGGATGACCAGACATGGTCGAGACGCCGGCCCTTGTTGGCACCTTCCCAATCCTTGGCGCGGTAGCTCCACCAGGTGTAGAGCTTTTCGGGTGACGGCGTGTGCTGGCGCATCAGGTCGACCCAGGCGCCACCGTTCAGCACCGCCGTCAGGCCTTCGGTCTCGACCGGCGTGTGGCTGACGATCTTCAGGAGCTGCTTGTGTGACCAGACATCGTGTTCCAGCGGGGCGATGTTGAGATCGCCGACCAGCACTGATGATATGCCGGCCTCGCTCTCGGCATGCAGCATTTTCATCTCGTCGATGAAGTCGAGCTTGTGGCCGAATTTCGGGTTGATCGCCCGGTCCGGCTCGTCACCCCCGGCGGGCACGTAGAAATTGTGCAGGCGGATCTTCTTGCCGGATTTTTCAAACACCACCGAGAGATGGCGGGCATCGCCGACGCCGCAATAGTCGCGCCGGTCGCTCAGCTCATGCAGCGGCAGGCGGGAGATGGTTGCGACGCCGTGGTAACCCTTCTGGCCATGGATGGCGATATGCTCGTAGCCGAGTGCCTTAAGCGGTGAAAAGGGGAAGAGGTCATTGGCGACCTTGGTTTCCTGCAGGCAGAGGATATCCGGCGCCCAGGTCTTCAAAAGGTGCTCGACCAGCGGCATGCGCAGGCGCACCGAGTTGATGTTCCAGGTCGCGATCGACAATGCCATGCGAGGGGTTCTTTCATGAAGACTGGTTGAGACGGGCGCAGCCCGCGCGTTCCGTCATAGGGGCTTTTCACCGGCTTGGCCATTGGATTTACGTTGCTATTGCGCAGTCCTGCGTATCCCCGGCGAGCCTCTCATCAGGAACGTCAAAATCGAAAATAAAAAATACCAGGCCCCTTGAACGGCCCGATGCGCAACTCCACTTGGGGCGAGACCCGTGGTCCGGGCCCCTCTGGTAGAGCCGCCGGCGTTCTACGATGTCGGACCTTCCTCGACATTATATGCCGGCGAAGGAGAAGGCTTTGGACCTTTCGTTTATGCTCGTCCACTGGATGGGATCCCCACTCTGGATGTGGGCTGCGTTCATCACGCTGGTCGCGACCATTCTGACATTTGACCTCGGCGTCCTGCACAAGGAAAACCGGGAAATCGGCGTCAAGGAAAGCCTCAAGCTTTCGGCGCTCTACATCTCCCTCGGTTTGGCCTTCGGTGGCTGGGTATGGTGGTATCTCGGCGCTGAAGCCGGGATGAACTATGTTACCGGCTTCGTCGTCGAAAAGACGCTGGCCCTGGACAACGTCTTCGTTATCGCCCTGATCTTCTCCTTCTTCGCCGTTCCGCGCATCTATCAGCATCGCGTGCTGTTCTGGGGTATTCTCGGCGTCATCGTCCTTCGCGCCATCATGATCGGCCTTGGCGCTACGCTCGTCACCGAGTTCTCCTGGGTGCTCTATTTCTTCGCGGCCTTCCTGGTCTTTACCGGCCTGAAAATGCTGTTTGTCGGGGAATCCGATCCGGATATCGCCAACAACCCGCTGGTGTCGTTCATGCGACGCAAGTTCAACGTCACGGAGACGCACCACGGCGAACGGTTCTTCGTCAAGCTGCCGCACCCGCAGACCGGCAAGACGGTGCTGTTCATCACGCCGCTGTTCATGGCTCTGGTGCTGATCGAAATTGCCGACGTGATCTTTGCCGTCGATTCGGTTCCTGCGATCTTCGCAATCACCACCGACCCGTTCATCGTCTACACCTCGAACATCTTCGCTATCCTGGGCCTGCGCGCTCTCTACTTTGCGCTGGATGCGATGATCCACCGTTTCAAATATCTGAAGCCGGCGCTTGCCATCGTCCTGGTGTTCATCGGTTCCAAGATCTTCGTTGCCGATCTTCTCGGCCTGGAAAAATTCCCGGCTGCCCTGTCCCTGTCGATGACTTTCCTGATCATCGCAAGCGGCGTGGTCTGGAGCCTGATGAAGACCCGCAAGAGCGACACGGCTGCCCATTAAGGGCAGCCACACTCCCCCTTCTAACATTATTCGGATCTAAAAAATGCTTCTCGAATTCATGTCATCGATTATCGCTTCGATGATCGTCGAACCCGCTGCAGCCGACCTGCGCGAAGCGCTTGCCGGTGCGCAGGCTGCGCCTGCCATCGTCGAACAGGCAGAGACCTGCCTACGTGAGGGCGCACCGCGTCTCCTTACTCAGGCGGGTGAACGGCCTGCCTGGGCGTTGACGTCGGCGATGGGTGTCACCATTGGCTGGTATCAGCCGGAAGATTTTCTTCAGGGTATCCATCCGGCCTGCGATGCGACCTTGGCGCAGCTCCAGAAAGAGGAGTCCTGACGTCCTCCATCGGACGTGAAATTGAAAGGACCAATGCAAGGATGAGCGTAGTTATGACAAACAGCAACAGGACAGAAACCAGCGAGCCATTCGATTCCTCGCCACTCAATGAAATCCGCGCCAGACGCAATCGTCTCGCCGGTTACTGGGCGGGTCAGAAACTCAATCTTTCGGGCGATGATCTATCCGCCTATGTGGAAGACGTGCACAGGAGCGATTTCGAGATTGCCGGCGATGCCGACATCATCGCCAAACTGATCCACGATCTCGAAGCCAACGGTATCACTGTCAGCGAGGAAGAGATGCGCAAGCTGCTCAAATCCTTCCACCGTCAGTCATTGCTCGACAGTCATTCGACGGATTGATGACTTGGACGGTCAGCTTGAGGAAGAAAAAATCAAGGGGTCGGAGTTCATGCTGGAACTCCTCGACCGCGCGAGACAGGATAATGGGCTGCAGTTGAAATGCATGCTGGGGCGTAAAGGCCGGATCGGTGTCGCCTTCACCCTTCTCATTCTCGCCCTGCCGACGATCATTCCATTGCCGGGACCGTTCGGATTTGTCCTCGGATCCTGCCTTGCCTTTGTTGCTATCCAGATGATGGCGGGAGCTGACCGGCTGTGGTTGCCCGATTTCATCGGCCGCCGCGTTCTGCCGTTGAAAGCCGTCGAGGCAACGGTTTCAACGACACGGCCATGGGTCCTGCGCTTCGAGGCGTGGCTCACGCCGGGACGGCTTGGGGCGCTGACCGGGCGCAAGGCCCGGATCGTGCTGGCGCTCCCTGTCTTGCTGCTTGCCGTCCTGATTGCTCTGCCGATCCCGTTCGGTAACACCCTTCCATCACTGGCGATCGTCCTGATCGCGATCTCGCTGGCGGAAAGGGATGGTTTGATGGTGATCGTGGCCATGGCGGCATGCGTTGCCGCCTGCATTGTGTCCTATTATCTCGCCATCGCTGCCGGATCGGCTCTTACATCCCTGATGTGAGCGAGAGCAAACCCGGCTTTCTAGGCTTGGCCATCGGATCGATTGCCGTGTAGCTTGCCGGGCGGCAGCGGTTTGCGATTCTGCCGCTGATGGGAGAGCAACATGATCCGGCACCTCGGACCTGAGGACATCGACATATTCCGCCGGATCCGGCTCGAAGCCCTGCGCCGCGAGCCCGCAGCCTTCGCCAGCAGCGCCGCGGACTGGGAAGCCTTGCCGGATGCCGAATGGGCAAGGCGGCTGACCGTCAATGCTGTTTTCGTCGATTTTCACGAAGATGAGCCGGTTGCGATCATGGGCCTGATGCCGCAAGGCGCCAGCAAGCTGGCGCATCGCGCCACGGTGATCATGGTGTATGTGCGCAAGGACAGGCGTGGCGCCGGTCACGCAAAGGCTCTTCTCGATGCGATTGCCGATTACGCGCGCGGGACCGGTGTCCGGTTGCTGGAACTGGCGCTGAGTGCAGAAAACCCTCAAGCTCTGCGATTTTATCAGCGCGAGGGGTTCAGGGAAATCGGCCGTGTCGAGGCCGGCATTCTTCATGAGGGCAGGGAGATCGACGATATCCTCATGGTTCGCCGCATCGACGGCGGCGCCCATCAAGGATGATCGGTAGCCTCAATCGGGCTTACTTGCCGCGATTGTTGATGTCGTCATACGGAATCTGGAAGACCTTGTCGTCCATCGGCATGCCGTTCTTGACGTTGAAGATCATTACCGACGTATCTTTCTTCTGTGCATCGGTGATCGTCCACTGGCGCAGGTCATAGGTCTTCGGGTCGAACATCAGGGTAATCGTCGCATCGCCGAACACGGTGCGGTCGCCCAGCACGATGGTGATCAGGTCAGGCTCTTCCTTGACGTCGCGGACCATCTTGCCGGTCAGGTCGATCTCGTCGGACAGCAGCAGCTTCAGCGGCGTCTTCGACAGCGGATAGATATCCCAGGTCTTCATTTTCTGGTTGCCGATGACGACGGACTTGCCGTCGGCGATCACCCGCATCGGCGACGGCGCTTCATAGTTGAAGCGGATCTTGCCCGGGCGGCTGATGAAGAACTTGCCGCCGGTCTGCTCGCCGCGCGGGCCGAACTGCACGAACTCGCCGCTCATGGTCTTGACCGAGGCGAAATGGTTGGCGATTTTCTGGGCGACAGCCGTCTGCTGCGCCTGGGCCGGCTCGATGGGCAGGCCGACGAAGGTGAGGGCGGCGAAGACAGCAAGACCGCCGACGAAGGCACGGCGCGACAAAGACGGACGTTTCGTATCCTGTTCAAAATGGCCGATTTGCGTGTCTGTCATCGTCGTCTCCTTCATTTCCAGTCTCATGTGGAGCGCAAGTGCGGCGCCTTCAAGGCCTGTCCTGCGCGCGTCTTCAATTCGCCGTGAGGATATTCCCGGTGATTTTTGTCCGGGATTGCCGTTCTCTTTCGAACAGCTTTCTCCGAGGGTTACCGGCCGGTGATATCGCTTTCGGTCGGCACCAGGATTTCGCGTTTTCCGGCGTGGTTGGCAGCACCGATGATGCCTTCCTGCTCCATGCGCTCGATCAGCGAGGCAGCACGGTTGTAGCCGATGCCGAGGCGGCGCTGGACATAGGAGGTCGATGCCTTGCCGTCACGCAGCACGATGGCGACGGCCTGATCATAGGGATCGTCCGAATCGGCAAGGTTGGAGGTGCCCGCCGGACCACTGCCGCCTTCACCGTCATCGTCGTCATCTTCGGTGATGGCATCGAGATATTGCGGCGAGCCTTGGGTCTTCAGATATTTGACGACGTCCTCGACCTCGGTATCGGAGACGAACGGGCCGTGCACACGCTGGATGCGGCCGCCGCCAGCCATGTAGAGCATGTCGCCCATGCCGAGCAGCTGTTCGGCGCCCTGCTCGCCCAGAATCGTCCGGCTGTCGATCTTCGACGTCACCTGGAAGGAGATGCGGGTCGGGAAGTTAGCCTTGATCGTGCCGGTGATGACATCGACGGAGGGGCGCTGGGTGGCCATGATCACGTGGATACCCGCGGCACGGGCCATCTGGGCGAGGCGCTGGACGGCACCCTCGATGTCCTTGCCGGCCACCATCATCAGGTCGGCCATTTCGTCGATGATGACGACGATATAGGGCATCGGTGCCAAGTCGAATTCTTCCGTCTCGTAGACGGCCTCGCCGGTCTGGCGGTCAAAGCCGGTCTGGACGGTGCGGCTGATCTGCTCGCCCTTGGCCATCGCCTGCTCGACGCGCGAATTGAAGCCATCGATGTTGCGCACACCGATCTTCGACATCTTCTTGTAGCGCTCTTCCATCTCGCGCACGGTCCATTTCAAGGCGACGACGGCCTTCTTCGGATCGGTAACGACGGGTGAGAGCAAATGTGGAATGCCGTCATAGACGGACAGTTCGAGCATCTTCGGGTCGATCATGATCAAGCGGCACTGTTCCGGCTTCAGCCGGTAGAGGATCGACAGAATCATCGTGTTGATGGCGACCGATTTACCCGAGCCGGTGGTGCCGGCGACGAGCAGATGCGGCATCTTGGCGATATCGACGATGACGGGCTCGCCGCCGATCGTCTTGCCGAGCGCCATGGCAAGCTTGGTCTTGCTGGTCTCGAAATCCCTCGAGCCGATCAGTTCGCGCAGATAGACGGTCTCGCGGCGCTGGTTCGGCAGTTCGATACCGATGGCGTTGCGGCCGGGAACGACGGCAACACGGGCGGCGATCGCCGACATCGAGCGGGCGATATCGTCGGCAAGGCCGATGACGCGCGAGGACTTGATGCCCGGCGCGGGTTCCAGTTCGTACATGGTGACGACCGGGCCGGGCCGGACATGGATGATCTCGCCCTTGACGCCAAAGTCTTCCAGCACGCCTTCCAGCATGCGGGCATTCTGCTCGAGCGCATCGGCAGACAAGGTCGCGTCGCGGGTAACGTTCTTCGGCTCGGCGAGGAAATGCAGCGGCGGCAACGTGAAGTCGCCATCGTCGGAAACCAGCGATGCCTGCGCCTCGCGATCGCCACGCTGGCCGGTTTTCGGGCGAGGTGCCGCCGGGACTACACGGGCAGCGGCCGACGGCATCGCCTGCTTGCGCGGTGCGGGCACCGGCGCCCAGTCGGCCGCCGGATCGTTGTCGTCGTCCTCGTCACCATCAGGCATGAAGTCGGCGGAGGCACGGCGGTTGTCGAACGCGGGGAAATCGTCGTCGTCTTCGTCCATGGACATTGGCGGCGCTGTAACCGTGCGCCGTTCGCTGCGGTCCAGCGACGGCTCGACCCGCTCGGAGCGGGAAACAGCCTTCGGGCGCGACGGTTCGTTCAGCGTGCCGAATTCATCGCCGTTGAAATCATAGGGCTCGTCATAGTCGCGCGGTGCCGGCTTGCGGCGGCCGCTCAAGCCAAACAGGCGGCGGATACGGGCTTGCGCGGTAAAGCGCATATGGGTGAGGGCGCCTGCCATCACCATGATGATGCCTTCGGATTCGTCGTCCTCGGATTCGTCGCTGACGGTGCGGGCCTTGCTGGGTGCCGGTGCCGGCTCGTCGATCTCGTCCTCAGGCTCGGATACGCCGATGAGGCCGGCGCTGTAGATCAGGAAGTAGGCGGCGGGAAGCGTGAACAGGACGGCAAGCACGGTGCCGAACGTGCCCGTCGGATAGGTACCGGTAAACAGGGCAGGAAAGCGCAGGATCATGTCGCCAAAGACGCCGCCAAGGCCGTTGGGCAAGGGCCAGGTGACGGGGGCGGGAACGCAGCTGAGCGCTGCCGAGGCCAGCACCGAACCGAGGAACCAGGCGCCAGCGCGCTTGACGATATGATCGAAGGGTTTGCCGATGATCAGCACCAGGCCCCAGGCGACGACGGGCAGAAGTGCGACAACACTGGCAATGCCGAAGAACTGCATGAAGATATCGGCGAAGGCGGCACCGGTATAGCCGAGCAGGTTGGTCGGGGCGTCGGCTGTGGCGTAGGAGAAGCTGGGATCGGCGACGTTCCAGCTCGACAATGCCGCGATCGCGAACCCGAGAGCGACGAACACCGCAAACCCCGCCAGGGCGGCGACCTGTTTCCAGACGAATGTGGAAAGCACAAACCGGTTGGAACGGTTGTCGTATACCGCCTGATTGCTTCTGCTCATGATGACCTGCTGCCTGTTATTCCCGAAAAACGCCATGCGCGCATGCTTCGAAGGTAAGCAGAGGAGAGTTAAAGCCCTATTAACCTTGACGCTTCCTTTACGCGAAACGCTTCTGCAACCGCAGTTTTCCCTATTGAAAGCGTTTTTTTGGCAGTCATGCGCCTGCGCCAGGGCAAAAAAAGACCCGGACGGGTGTCCGGGTCAAATGCGGTTTCGCACAAGACGAAACCGCGACGGGACTGGATGCAGAGCCGGTTTTGTGGCCCCGCAAGTTCCTTATGAGTGGTAGGCGGCTTCGCCGTGCGAGGAGAGGTCGAGACCTTCGCGTTCGGCTTCGACCGGGACGCGCAGGCCGACGATCACATCGACGATCTTGTAGAGGATCGCCGAGCCGATGCCGCACCACAGGATGGTGATGATGACGGCCGATGCCTGGGTGACCAGTTGGCCGCTCATGGTGACGCCTTCGGCATAACCGATACCGCCGAGCGAGGCGCTGGCGAAGATGCCGGTCGCCAGAGCGCCGAAGATACCACCGACGCAGTGGACGCCGAACACGTCAGCCGTATCGTCATAGCCGAACTTGTTCTTCACCACGGAGACGAAGAAGTAGCACAACGGCGAGACGATCAGGCCGAGAACGATCGCGCCCATCGGGCCGACGATACCGGCTGCAGGTGTGACGGCAACCAGACCGGCAACCATGCCGGATGCGCCGCCGAGCATGGAAGCCTTGCCGCGGGTGAAGGTTTCAACCAGCGACCAGGAAACGATGGCAGCAGCCGTTGCAATGAAGGTGTTGACGGTTGCAAGCATTGCGCCGCCCGAGGCTTCGAGGTTGGAACCGGCGTTGAAGCCGAACCAGCCAACCCAGAGCATCGATGCGCCGACCATGGTAAGCGTCATGGAATGCGGAGCCATCATATCCTTGCCGAAGCCGGTGCGCTTGCCGACCATGATTGCGCCGATGAGGCCTGCGATACCCGCATTGATGTGCACGACGGTGCCACCGGCGAAGTCCAGCGCGCCCATCTTGAAGAGCAGGCCGTTTGCGTCCCAGACCATGTGGGCGACCGGGAAGTAGACGAAGGTGACCCACAGCGCGCAGAACAGGACTGCGGCCGAGAACTTGATGCGTTCGGCAAAGGCGCCGACGATCAGGGCGGGGGTGATGGCGGCAAAGGTCATCTGGAACATCACGAAGATGTATTCCGGAATGACGACGCCGGCGGAGAAGGTCGCCGCGGTCGAGTCCTTGGTCACGCCCGACAGGAAGAGCTTGGCAGTGCCGCCCCAGTAGGAGCTATCCGAACCGCCGAAGGCGAAGGAATAGCCATAGGTGACCCAGATCAGCATGACGACGGCGCCGATGACCGTGCACTGCATCAGGACGGAAAGCATGTTCTTGGCGCGCACGAGGCCGCCGTAAAACAAGGCGAGACCCGGAACCAGCATGAACAGGACGAGAATGGTGCAGATGAACATGAAGGCAGTATCGCCCTTGTCCGGTACCGGTGTGGCGGCAACGGCTTCGGCTGCTGCCGGGGCTGCTTCCTGCGCGAAGGCGATGGCCGGTGCGAGAAGGGCTGCGGCTGCAGCGCCAACACGTCCGAGAGAGGTAGAAAGTTTAAATGAAGACATTGATATAGAGCTCCCTGAACGGCCGTGACTTACAGCGCTTCTGTGTCGGTTTCGCCGGTACGAATGCGCACCGCATGGTCAATCGAGTAAACGAAGATCTTGCCGTCGCCGATCTGGCCGGTCTTGGCTGACGTGGCGATCGCTTCGACGGCCTTGTCGACGATCTCGGTGGCGACAGCGATTTCGATCTTCAGTTTTGGCAGGAAGCTCACGGCGTATTCGGTGCCGCGGTAGATTTCCGTATGTCCCTTCTGACGCCCGTAACCCTTCACTTCGGTCACGGTCAGGCCTTGGATGCCAACGGCAGTGAGGGCTTCGCGAACCTCATCGAGCTTGAACGGCTTGATAATGGCCATTACAATTTTCATCTGGTTTCCCATCCTTGTTCAACTTCGGCTCGGGGCCGTCTCTCCTTGCCGCCGAGCACAAATCCCCAACGACCGCCCCTAGCTATTCAAGGGGCGTGCCAGTTTGGGATCGGATGGATAAGTCCATGAAAAGACACGGAAATGCCATATTCCGTCAAATCGCTTCGGCGGAACGTCAAAAAATTATCGAAATAAACGATTAAAAATTAATCAGAATCAAAAAAGCGATGCTTTTTTATTCAGATGCCTTTTTCCGGATCAGGCCTTCCTGCGCAACCGAGGCGATCAGGGTGCCGGAGCGATCAAAAAGGCTGCCGCGCGTCATGCCGCGTGCGCCGAAAGCGCTGGGGCTGTCCTGCGTATAGAGCAGCCAGTCATCCATGCGGCAGGGGCGATGAAACCACATGGCATGATCGAGGCTCGCCACCTGCAGGTCGCGGTCGAATACCGAGGTGCCGTGCGCATAAAGAGCGGTATCGAGCAGGGTCATGTCAGAGATGTAGGCGAGCACCGCCGCCTGGATGTGGCGCTCGTCCGGAACGGTGCCGACCGCCTTGACCCAGACGTCCTGTGACGGCTCAAGCTTGTCGCGCGAGAAATAGTGTTTCAGCGAGACAGGGCGGATTTCGATCGGCCGGGGCCGCTCCCAGTAGCGGCGGATCGCCTCCGGCGCGTTGGCCAGAAATTTCTCCTTGATATCCTGCTCACCCAGCAGCGTTTCCGGCGGGGCTACATCCGGCATGGTAATCTGGTGGTCGAAGCCCTCCTCGTCGAACTGGAAGGAGGCCGACATCGAGAAGATCGCCTTGCCATGCTGGATGGCGACGACACGGCGGGTGGCAAAGCTTGCACCATCGCGGATCCGGTCGACATCGTAGACGATCGGTACGGACGGATCGCCCGGCCGCATGAAATAGGCGTGCAGAGAATGCACGTAGCGGCCCTCGCTGACGGTACGTTGAGCTGCCACCAGCGCCTGGCCGATCACCTGCCCGCCGAACACGCGCTGCCAGCCGACCTGCGGCGAGCGGCCGCGAAACAGGTTTTCCTCCAGCTTTTCCAGATCCAGCGTCTGCAAGAGGACATCCATCGGGGCGGGGGTCTCGGCGGGGCGCGACATTTCGGCAATCTCCTAGGCTCGAGCGCTCAAACGGTAGGAACGAGCGCATCAATGATCTATATAGGCCACATGCAATGCTCAAGAGCGACGGGAGAATGAGAGATGATCGATGTGCTGATTGCGGGCGGCGGTTATGTCGGGCTGTCGCTGGCCGTATCCATCAAGAAGGCCGCGCCGCATCTCGCCGTCAGCCTGATCGACGGCGCTCCGGACAATGCCTGGAAGAAGGACGAGCGCGCCTCGGCGATCATCGCCGCCGCCTCGCAAATGCTTGATGTTCTCGGTATCTGGAGCGAGATCGAGCCGGAAGCCGAGCCGATCAAGCGCATGGTGATCACCGATTCGAAAACCGCCGATCCGGTGCGCCCGGTGTTCCTGACCTTCGAAGATGAAAAGGTCGAGGGCCGTCCCTTTGCCCACATGGTGCCGAATGTCGCTCTGGTCGGCGCGCTGCGCAAGGCAGCCACGAATCTCGGCGTGGAGATTCGTCAATCGACCGCGGCTGCCGGTTTCAAGAGCGGCGATCACTCGGTTTCCATTGAGCTTGCCAATGGCGAGACGATCGACGCGCGGCTTCTGGTCGCCTGCGACGGCGTGCGCTCGAAACTGCGCGATGCCGCAGGCATCAAGACCGTCGATTTCGATTATGGCCAGTCCGGCATCGTCACCACGGTCGAACATGAGCGGCCGCATGACGGTACGGCGGAAGAACACTTTTTGCCCGCCGGTCCGTTCGCAACGCTGCCCTTGAAGAACAACCGTTCCTCGCTGGTCTGGACCGAGCGGACACGCGACGCCGACCGGCTGATCGCCAGCGACGACCTGGTGTTCGAGGAAGAACTGGAGCGCCGTTTCGGCCACAAGCTCGGCACGCTGAAGGTCGTCGGCGGCCGCCGCGCCTTTCCGCTGGGGTTGACGCTGGCACGCGATTTCATCGCGCCGCGCTTTGCGCTTGCCGGGGACGCCGCCCACGGCATTCACCCGATTTCCGGCCAGGGTCTCAATCTCGGCTTCAAGGATGTGGCGGCGCTGGCCGAAACCATCGTCGACGCCGACCGCCTCGGCCTCGATATCGGTTCGCTTGCCGTGCTCGAGCGCTACCAGAGCTGGCGCCGCTTCGACACATTCCGCATGGGCGTGACCACCGACGTGCTGAACCGGCTGTTTTCCAACGATGTCACGCCGGTCAGGGCGCTGCGCGATTTCGGGCTGGGCATCGTCGACCGGATGCCATCGGTCAAATCATTCTTCATCCGTCAGGCGTCCGGGCTTGGCGGCCAGAGCGAGCCGAAGATGTTAGGCGGGCAGGCGATTTAAGTGCTGGACTTCGTTGACCGGCGAATGCCCCTCACCCTAACCCTCTCCTCGCACGCGGGGAGAGGGGATCTGCGCGGAGTTTGCCGGTCGGTCCTTCTCCCCGTCGTGACGGGGAGAAGGTGCCCGAAGGGCGGATGAGGGGCTTTCATACGACCGATCGCCGCCTCAATCCTCGATTTTGCGCGCCTCGGAAATCAGCATGATTGGAATGCCGTCGCGGATCGGGTAGGCCAGCCTTGCCTTTTCCGAGATCAGTTCATTTTCGGCCGCGTGGTAGCTGAGACGGCCCTTGGTCAGCGGGCAGACCAGCAGTTCAAGCAGTTTGGGATCGACCCGGCTGGTCCTGTCTTCCATCATATCCGCCTATTGCAGCATGGTTTCGATATCGCCGAAATTACGGGCGAGCACGATCTCGGTAATCGCGATCAGCGTTTCGGCGCGGGTCTTCAGGTCCGGTGCCTCAAGCAGCGCCTGCTTTTCCGCCGGGCCATAGGGCGACATCATCGCCATCGAATTGACCAGTGTCAGATTGCTGGCGCGTTCGACACTTTCCCAGTCGGCTTCCAGCTTGTTGGCATCGAGATAGGCCTTGAAGGCGGCCAGCAAAGCCTGGCGATCGACCTGCGCTTCATCGTCCGGTCCGGTGAGGTCGGTCGCAAACGGGGCGATCTTGAAGGAACGATAGCCTTTTTTTGCAAGCGGCACTTCGTCAAACAGCCGGAACCGGCAAATGCCGGTCAAAGAGACGATATAGCGGCCGTCTTCCATTTCGGCGAACGAAGTGATGCGGCCCGCGCAACCGACCTGGCAAAGCGCCTGCACATGCGCCTGGCCCGGTTCTTCGCGCGTCTCACCGAAGAAGGGCTGGATCATGCCGATCAGGCGGTTTCCGGCCAGCGCATCGTCAAACATGGAAAGATAACGCGGCTCGAAGATGTTGAGCGGCAATTGCGAACCCGGAAGCAGCAGCACGCCCGTCAATGGGAACACCGGAAGTGTCTCCGGCAGGTCCTGAGGCCTCAGATAACGTGCGTTACCAACTTGCATGTCTCAACACCCCGTCGCTGTCAGGCGTTCTTGTGGCGGCCTTAATGACGCCGCGCCGCTTACTGACAAGAAATGGGGCGCCGACGTCAAATCTCAAGGGAGATTGTCATAAAGGCGCCCCTGTCAGGGTATCACGAAAACAGGATCGACGACAGTTTGCGGCGTGCTGACAGCGTTGCCGGGTCCATCGGTCCCCAGACATCGAAGAACTGCAGCAGTTCGCGCCGGGCGCCGTCATCCTCGAAGGTCCGGTCGCGCTTCATCACCTTCAGCAGGTGATCGGCTGCCGCCTCGCGGTCGCCCTCGACATTGCGGATCTTGGCGAGCTTGATGCGGGCACCGTGATCGTCGGGATTGGTGGCGAGGACCTGTTCGAGCGCATCCGGATCGCCGAGCTTGCGGGCTTCCTCGATCTGGGCGAGCTTTTTCACAACGGCGGCGATGCCGGCATCCTTGGCCAACTCTTCGGAGAGATCGGCCAGCACTTCGCGCGCCTGGTCCAACTCGCCTGCGGTGATCAGGCAATTGGCAAGCCCTGCCAGCGCGATTGCATTTTCCGGGTCTGCCTGCAGCACGGCACCGAAAAGACCGGCGGCGTTTTCGATATCGCCCTGCTCGACCAGGGCTTTGGCATCAGCGAGCGCCGCATCGATCCCAGCCTGCTGGTCGTCGATCATCGGACCGGCGACCTTGTCGATGAAGTCGCGGATCTGGCTTTCTGGTACGGCACCCATGAAGCCATCGACCGGGCGGCCGCCGACAAAGGCGATCACGGCAGGGATGGACTGGATGCCGAGCTGACCGGCGATCGACGGATGATCGTCGATGTTCATCTTGACCAGCCTGACGCGGCCCTGGGCCTCGGTGACGACCTTTTCGATCACCGGCGTCAGCTGCTTGCACGGGCCGCACCAGGGCGCCCAGAAATCGACGAGGACCGGCTGCTGGCGGGAAGCTTCGAGCACGTCGCGGGTGAAGTTGGCGGTGGTGGTTTCCGTGATCAGCTCACCCGCCGGCGCTGCCGCTGCCGCCGGTGCGGCGCCATAGCTGGCGGTTGCCGTCATCTGGTTGCCGTAGGATGCTGCGTAGGGATTGTCGTTGCCGCTCATCGTGTCTCCTCGCGGACATCCGCGTCCGCCTGACTGTTTGCGTCAAAGATCGTATGTCAGGACGTTACTTTCAAGACAAGGGCTTCGTGTCCCGTCGCTTCGATAAAGCGCAGCAGATCTTTCGAGGCGATCGATGTCGTCGCATCGTTCGACAGCGGATGGCAGTTGACGATCTCATCCTTCATCAGCTCCTCGTCGATGATGATCTTCACGTTCTGCCCGATGTCGTTGATGACGCCAAAGGCCGTCACCGCTCCCGGAATCACGCCGAGATATTCCATCAGCTTTTCCGGACGGCCAAATGAGACCTTGCTGGCGCCGCCGATGATCGTGTGCACCGTCTTCAGATCGACCGTCGCGTTCTCCTCGACGGTCAGCAGGAAATAATTGTCCTTCTTGTCCTTCACGAACAGGTTCTTGGTGTGTCCGCCGGCAATCGCGTCCCGCAGCGCCACCGATTCGGCAACGGTGAAAACCGGCTCGTGCCGCATGGTTTCGTGTGCGATGCCGAGGCTGTCGAGAAACGCGAACAATTCGTCCTGTGTCTTCGGCTGCATTTCACTCATGACGGCTTCCTTCCGGCTTGAAAATATCGATCTTCCTTACGGCGAAGGGCAAAAAACCGCAATCTTCCACAGAATGTACGCTGCAAAACGCCTTGTTTTCAGGGGCTTGCGACATTTCTTCAAAAAAATATCGGGTTGGCCGTCATTTCCCTGTTGCATTTAAAAATCGTCTGGGCCATATAGCCGTCGTCGCAGCAAACAACAAACGCAGCGGCGCCACGGTCCACCGACTACCCCCGGACCGAGGTTGATGAGCGGGTGTAGCTCAGGGGTAGAGCACAACCTTGCCAAGGTTGGGGTCGAGCGTTCGAATCGCTTCACCCGCTCCATTTTCTTCTCTTCGGAGAGCCTTCCAGGAAAATAGGTATAATCTTAGCAGCCGCCGTGGTGCGTGGGCTGTTTCCTTATCCCCGTCCCACATACGGCATCTGTGTGGCCATCACGGTCATCGTCAGCACGTTGGCGTCGAGCGGCAGGCCGGCCATGTAGATGACGGCGTCGGCGACGAGGTTTGCCGGGATGGTCGGTTCGGCGGCGATCTCGCCATTGGCCTGCAGGATGCCAGCGCGCATCCCTGATGTCATTTCAGTCGAGGCATTGCCGATATCAATCTGGCCGCAGGCGATGTCGAACGGGCGACCATCGAGCGCCGTCGATTTGGTGAGGCCGGTGATGGCGTGTTTGGTGGCTGTATAGGGCGCTGACATCGGCCGTGGCGTCGAGGCGGAGATCGAGCCGTTGTTGATGATCCGGCCGCCACGCGGCGTCTGTGCCTTCATCAGCTTCATCGCCTGCTGGGTGCAGAGGAAGGCGCCAGTCAGGTTGGCGCCGACGATGGCATTCCATTGCTCGAACGTGATGTCTTCCATCGGAACAGCGGGCAGACCCATGCCGGCATTGTTGACGAGCAGGTCGAGGCGGCCGAAATCATGGCGGATGGCGGAAAACAGGCTGGCGACCGCCTGCGGGTCGCCGACATCGGCAGCGAACGCCCGCGCCGTGCCGCCGGTCAAGGTGGCCATTTCCTTTGCCGCGTGCTGGAGAACATCGAATCGCCGGCCGGAAAGGATGACCGTGTAGCCGTTTTTCAACAGCGCCTCGGCAATAGCGCGGCCGATTCCGGTACCGCCACCCGTCACCAACGCGATTTTCGCTCTGCCCGTTTCAGCCATGCCAAGTCCTCCCCTTGCCGCAGCCTCGATCGGGGCATCAAATCCGGTTTAACCGCAAAAGCCTAGAGCGCTTCGTCTTTAAACAGTATCACACGTGCCAAAGGATGACGCGCCGCAACGGGGGCGGTCCAAGTCCCTCAGGCTGATCCTGAGCAGGCGGCAGACGGGTCTCGCGCGGTCAGCTGCGGGTGAAGACGTAGTCGGTTTCCTGCCTGAGCGTTTCACCGGGCCGCAGGACGGCTTGCGGGAAATTGGCGTGGTTGATCGCATCCGGCCAGATCTGGGTTTCCAGGCAGAAGCCTGCGAAAGGCCCGTAACGACGGCCTTCGAGGCCGGGCACGGGAACGTCCATCTTAAAGCCGGTATAGAACTGCACACCGGGCTCGGTGGTGCGGACTTCCAGCGAAACGCCGGAATTGATGCTGCGCACCAGCGCGACGGATTGCTTGGGGCCTCGGGCGTCCGCCAGGCAGAAATTGTGGTCGTAGCCGATCTTGTCGCCTTCCAGCTGACGGCGCAGCGGGGTCATGGCGCGCAGGTCGAAAACGGTGCCTTCGACGGAGCGGATCTCGCCGGTCGGGACCTGCAGCTCGTCGGTCGGCAGATAGCTGTTGGCGGCGATCATCGCATCATGGCCGAGCGCATCGGTAGTGCCATCGAGGTTGAAATAGCTGTGCTGACAGACGTTGCAGATCGTTGCGCGGTCCGTGGTGCTCTCATAGAGGACGTTGAGGACGCCACCATCGCTGACGGTGTAGGTGCAGGTGATCGTGCAATTGCCGGGATAGCCGGCGCGGCCATCCGGATCGACGATCTGCAGCACGGCGCGGTTTTCCGCCGCCTCGATCAAGGTCCACAGGCGCTTGGCAATGCCGTCGCTGCCGCCGTGCAGGTGCGTGACACCCTTCTCGTTGCATTCGAGCTGGTAGCAGACGCCATCGATGGCAAACTCGCCGCTGCCGATGCGGTTGGCATTGCGGCCGGGCGTGGCGCCGAAATAAGGGGAATGGGTGAGATAATCGGCGAAATTCTCAAAGCCGAGCACAAGAGGAGCAGCGTGGCCATCGAGGCGCAGGTCCTGGATGACCGAGCCCCAAGTGAGGATATGCGCGGTCAGCCCGCCGCCCTTGATGACGATGCGGTGCACGGGTTCGCCGGACGGCATATGGCCGAATACTTCAGTCTCTGTCTGCACGGGTATTCTTCCTCCACTCTTCCCGGCGGCAAACTGCGTCATTTCGTTGAACGCGGCAACCGAAAAGTCATACAATTAACGACGGTGGCCGCCTCAGGCTCGCATCACCTTCCTGCAGAGACAGGCCGATCCGTTTCAGAACGTCTTCTGGTAGATGATGAAGGGGGTTTTGTCTGCGATGCGGTCATAGAGCTTGCGGGCATTGGCGTTGAAGTCCTGGGTCATCCAGTACACTTCTTCGGCCTTTTCCGCGTTTGCCCGGGCATAGACGGCCTCGATCAGCGCCCGGCCGATCCCCTGTCCGCGAACCTCAGGATCGGCGAACAGGTCCTGCAGGTAGCAGATCGAGTTTTTTTGCCAGCAGGAGCGATGAAACAGGTAATGCGCAAGGCCAACCGGCCTGCCATCGAGAACCGCAAGAAAACCCGCATATTCATGCGCCGCGCCGCTCAAGAGGCGCGAGAAGGTCAGCGCGTAGATGTCTTCCGGCAGGATGGTCTCGTAAAAGGCGAGATAGGCCTTCCACAGGCGGCGCCAGTCCTGCTCGTCGCCGGATTCGATGGGGCGGATGGTGAGGGTTGCGGTCAGCGTCTGTCCTTCCCGATATCGGCGAGATCATAGGATGTCGTTTGATAGATATCGTTGATCCAGTTGCCGAACAACAGGTGTGCGTGGCTGCGCCAGCGGTTTTGCGGCGTCAGCGTCGGGTCATTGTGGGGAAAATGGTTGTGCGGCATCTTGATCGGCACGCCGGCATCGACATCGCGGAAATATTCGTCCGACAGCGAGGTCGAATCATATTCGACATGGTTGAAGACATAGAGCCGGTTGCCCGCCTTCTCATGCACGAAGCAGACGCCCATTTCATCGGATTCCATCAGGATTTCCAGCTCGGGCCTTTTCTCGATATCGGCACGGCGCACTTCGGTCCAGCGCGATACCGGAATCTGGAAATCATCCGAGAAGCCGCTGAGATAGGGCGAGGACGGGTTGAGATTGTGGTGGCGGTAGACGCCGAATGCCTTTTCCTTCAGCGCGTATTTCGGCACGCCGTGGAAATGGTAGATCGCCGCCATCGCCCCCCAGCAGATGTTCAGCGTCGAATGGACATTGGTATGGGTCCAGTCGAGGATCTGCTGCATCTCGTTCCAGTAGGTGACATCCTCGTAATCAAGCGTTTCGACCGGCGCGCCGGTGATGATCAGGCCGTCGAATGTGCGATGCTTCACCTCGTCCCACGTTTCGTAGAAGGCAAGCAGGTGTTCTTCCGGGGTGTTCTTGGCCTTGTGGCCGCCGAGACGGATCAGCGAGAACTCGACCTGTAGCGGCGAGGCGCCGACGAGGCGCGCCATCTGCACTTCGGTCTTGATCTTGTTCGGCATCAGATTGAGCAGGCCGATCTGAAGCGGCCGGATATCCTGGCGGACCGCCATGGTTTCGGTCATGACCCGCACGCCCTCTTTGACGAGGGTTTCATAGGCAGGCAGCGTATCGGGAATCTTGATCGGCATGGGCAACACTCGGTTCAACGAACAGACCGGCACAAAAAAACCGGCAACGATAGGAATCGCTCCCGGCCCCGCTTGCTTGCGCTCGCACGGCCCTTTAGCGACTTATTTAACGTGGCTGCAAGCCGGCCGGCCAAATCACCACGAATTCCTAGATAGCGCCTGTTGGCGTGCGAATCAATATGCGGCGCCCCGTCGATGAGTGGCGCGCCGCGGTGATGGTCGCCGTTCGGTTGTCATCACGCCGATGTGTTCGAGCTGCTGAAACCTGGCGGCGCCTGTCTCCGTACTCCTCTGATGACTTCAGGAGGATGTGCGATGCCCAGTCTTGCCTATCAGATCAGCCCGGCCGATTTCCGCCAGCGGCGCCTGCTTCAAGCGAGCATTGCCATCCTGGCCATGCTGCCGGTGTTTGCCGGGCTGGCGGGCGTGGTGATGGGGCCGGCGTTTCTTACCGAAACAAAACCTCCGGT
Organism: Hyphomicrobiales bacterium; assembly: GCA_900472175.1. Taxonomy (GTDB): domain Bacteria; phylum Pseudomonadota; class Alphaproteobacteria; order Rhizobiales; family Rhizobiaceae; genus Pararhizobium. The sequence continues at coordinate 40,578 of UCHD01000009.1, forward strand.
GGATCTGAGCAGCCATGTCCGGTTCCTGTCCGGGTTGTTCCTCGCCTTTGGTCTCGCCTGGTACAGCTGTATTCCGGCGATCGAGAAGAAGGCGGAGCGGATCCGGCTTCTGGCGATCCTGACCTTCAGTGGCGGGCTGGCGCGGCTGTTTTCGCTGATTGCCGATGGGGTGCCGTCGGCCGGGCATGTGCTCGGGCTTGGCATGGAGCTCGTCGTCGTGCCCTGCCTGGTCATCTGGCATGGCCGGGTGGCGGCGCTGAGCCAGAGCCGGAGTTGAGCGAGGTCGCGCGGCAGTCGGCGTCTTCTTCCCACTGTGTAACGGGGAGAGGCGATTGCCGCAGACGGTGGGTGGGGCGGTCCTTGGGCTTGGCTGGGAGGACCGTCTCACCCTTTTGGAGGGAGTAAGAGTTTGCCGCGCTGCTGTTCCTTGCAGCCGTCTTTCTTGCGGCATTGCATCCCCGCCGGAAGGGCTTAGGAAGTTGGGCACAAACAATGTCCCATGGTTTGCGTCCACGCGCGAAAAATTCGCCGTGGGTTTTCAAAGAGCAGGCCGGCCGGGGCGCTGAAAGCTGCCTCGTAAAGTAGTCGTAGGTGACACCTCTCAGCGCCCCGTTCGATGTCTTTTGCCGCGCTTCTCAGGTTCTTCTGCGCTTTCCTCTCTGACCGGAAAGCCTCCAATGCCCCAGCCCGGCCGCTTATCCGCCAAGCCTTCCAATCCGGCGGGGTTTGGCCCTGGACCGTCCAAAGACGGTGTGACCACCCGGCATGTCCGGTTCATTCACGAACCGGAGGAGAACCACCTTTCACGCAGCCCCGGGGATTTCGCGCGCGTTTCGCCAAACCATCCGGGCCCACCTCGCCGGCAACGCAAACCGGTGTATCCGTGATGGGACGACGTGAGTATGGCACGGGTTTTCAGGGCGGGGATTTGCGGGGATGAATTTTTTTGGAGGAGGGCGCGATCGGGCAGACGCGGCCATAGAAGATGCTTGTGCAAAAGACTGGTTTGCGCCTTCATCTCGGTCGTCCGCACGACACGGTTCAGTCCTGAAGGAATTCAGTCTGGTATCTTAGTAGTTGTATCTATACCTTGCCAATATAATTTCGCGTCGCCGTCGAAAATAAGGATACTTGAATCAGAGATTTCACCTGTAACTCGAACCTGAAATCGCGAGTGTCAGAAGCTGTAGCCACAGATGAAATAAGCAGCGCATAGACAGTCATAACGGATTCTCACATCGGCGCCAATTTTTTTAAATTTAACAGTATTTGTACGTTTATTTTGGCGCTGTTACCGTAACGTACTTCCTAATCGCTGCGGCCGCGTTAAGTTTTCTCAACCTAGCTACGCCTCAGGCGTGTAAGTTTCTGCTTCAATGGAGAGAGTGATGAGTGCCAAACTTCGACAGGGAATGCTATCCGCAGCGCTTGCTGTTGTATCACTTTTCGGTGTCCAAACTTCGGCCGCCACGGAGTTCGAAGACAAGTTGCTGACGACACCTGCCTCGCCGGAAGTGACCGCAAAGGGATTGGAGGCAGACGGGTATCAGCTTGGACTTTCCGCCTATACCTGGGGCTATCCGCTTGTTCGCATGCAGAGGGCGGCACGATCTTACACCGATGTCTCCGGCGGCGTGCCCGCGACCAGTTACCGCGCACCCCTGAACCAGATCGGATGGGCGCATGAACTTGCGACGCCGTCGGCGAAGGATATGCCGACCGCCAACAACGACACGTTCTATCTGAGTTCGTTCGTCAATCTCGATCAGCCGTATATTCTGTCGGTACCAGACACGGGTGATCGCTACTATGTCATAGACGTCTTCAATATGTGGCAGGAACTCGAACACTACATCGGCCGCCGGACCACCGGCACAAAAGCCGGACGCTATGTGATCGTTCCTCCCAGCTGGAGTGGAGACGTGCCCTCTGATGCCACGCGCCTTGATGTCTCGACCAACATGATATGGCTGTGGGGACGGCTGCGTGTTGCGCAGGGTGAGGACGTCGCTCCCCTGCATCAGCTACAGAAGCAGTTTACGCTGACGCCGGCAAGCGGCGAGGCCAAAACGGGTGAACTTCCGCCATTGCCAGCCATCGACGGTGACGAACTCGGCTTCTATAAGCACCTTGCCTTCGCTCTGAAGTCGAACACGGTCAAGCCCGCCGACGAGGCACTTTTCGCGCAGTTTGCACGCATGGGACTGACCAAGGACGGTTTCGACGAGGCCAAGCTCTCCCCTGAGATGCGCAAGGGCGTCGTTCGTGCACTGGCAGATGGTCCTGCGGTCGTTGTGTCATCCTTCGCCAGCACCTCTGAAGTTCGCAATGGCTGGAACTGGGTGACGGGCCTCGATAGCTTCGGCTTCAACTATCCGATGCGTGCCATGGTCGCAGGACCGTATCTCGGCGGCAATGGCGAGAAGGAGGCGATGTATCCCATCCGCTACACAGATGCCGATGGCAAGGTCCTCAACGGCGGCAACAAATATATCCTCAAGATGGCCTCCGAACCGCCGGTCGATGCTTTTTGGTCGCTGACGATGTATAACGCTTCCGACAAGATGCTCGTCGAGAACCCGATCCAGCGCTACAAGGTTGGAACCGATACCCAGGGTTTGAAGAAAGGGTCGGATGGATCGATAACGATTGCCATCCAGAACGGGCAGCCGTCCGATGGCAACGTCAATTGGCTGCCTGCACCGAAGGGTGATTTTTATATGATCCTGCGCATGTACCAGCCGGGCGAGGCCGCTTTGAGCGGAACGTGGCAGTTGCCGCAAGTAACTGTCGCAAAATAGCAGCCGGTCGATCAGCGATAGCCACGAGGAGAAGGATTCCCGATGAAGAATGTTCAGAGACTGGCTTCGACGACAGCGTTGCTTGCGGCATTGGCCATTTCCCCAATGGCCAATGCTCAGGACGGCGCGGAAACACTGGGAGGCCAGCCCCCGGCAGGTGCAACTGCATCGGTCAAGGACTTCGATTATCAGATCAAATACCAGAGGGCGTTTGAAGCTGTCCTCTGGAACATGCCAGCAATTGCCATCTACAGCTTCCGGCGCGCCGCCTTTGAAAACCTCGGCCTGAAGGACAACGACATTATAGCGTATTCCGGCACGGCGACGCCGAAGCTGGAAGCCATCACGGCCAACAGCACGACACCGTACATCACGGCTTTTAGCGACCTTCGGAAAGGCCCTGTCGTGCTGGAAATCCCGGCCGCCAGCGAAGACGGCAGCGTCTATGGACAAGTTGTCGATGCTTGGCAGTTCACGATCGCCGACGTCGGGCCTTCCGGCCTGGACAAAGGCAAAGGCGGTAAGCTGCTGTTCACGCCTCCCGGTTATGAAGGCGAAATACCCGCGGGCTATATTCAGGTTGTTTCACCGAATTACCGCATCGCCTTTGCCTTCCGCTCGGTTCGCGCACCCGGCAAGAGCGTCGCTGATGCCTACGCCTACGCCAGGAAGCTGCGAATGTACTACCTGTCGGAAGCAGGCAATCCTCCCGAGCAGCGCTTCGTCGATCCAATTGATGATCGATATCCGACCCTTCCCTTCTATGACGAGCGCCACTTCGAAGACATGGCTGAGATCATGAGCGTCGAGCCGGTCAAGGAGCAGGACAAGGTCATGATGGGCATGCTGCAGTCGCTTGGCATTGAGCCTGGCAAGCCGTTCGCTCCCGACGAAAAGACGAAGAAGGCCATGCGGCAGGCGGCCATCGACGCCTGGTACTATCTGCAGGAGTGGTTCGACAATATTCCAAAGGACCGCCTCTACTGGCCGGACCGGCACTATGCATCGCTGCTGATGACCGACGCGAACCGCCGCTTCACTTTCGTCTATGACGACCACATAGACCTGATTGCGCGGGCAGCAGAATATTTCTGGTGCACCTATATGCCCAAGGAACTGTCGAACAGCCCGGCAACCCAGTATCTGATGGCAACGGCCGATAAGGATGGCAAGCCACTCGAAGCCGGGAAGCTATACAAGCTCAACGTTCCAGCAGATATGCCCGTAAAGCAATTCTGGGCCTTGACGGTCTATAACCGCGCCACGATGTCGTTCATTTATAGCGACACCAATCGCACCACGCTTTCGTCATACGACATCGACAACATGAAAAAGAATGCCGATGGAGGTGTGACTATCTACGTGGGACCGACAGCTCCCGCCGGCTTAAAGTCGAACTGGATTCCTACGGCTGGCAAGCGGCCACTTCCGGCGATGCGTTTCTATGGCGGAACCGATGCCTTAAACAACAAGACGTTCAAAATGCCTGATTTCGAGCTATCGGAGTAACGTGAGATCGCGGTGAATTGCCTGCAAATAGGGCGATGTGTTAAAGAACTCTCAGTCCGTTATCGGCCCCAAATCGTCACTTCTCACAACTGAATCCACGCCCGCTAACGGCGCAAAGCAATCATTCTGCGGCTCGGTGTCGCGTGCCCTACCCCTCGATCTCCTCCCGCAACATCTCCAGCTCCAGCCATTCCTCTTCCATCTTGGTGATCGAGGCCCGCAGCTTTTCGAGCTCAGCGGCGAGCGCCGAAAAGCGGGTGGGGTTCTTGGAGAACAGGTTCGGGTCGGCCATTTCCTTTTCGCGTTTGGCGATCTCTGTTTCGGCTTTTTCCATCTCCTTCGGCAGGTTTTCCAGCGCAAATTTCTGTTTGAAGGAGAGTTTGCCCTTGCCGGTCTTGGGGGCGGAGGACGAGCCGTCGTTGCTGGCGGATTTGGCTTTTTCGGCTTTTTCCGTGCGTTTCTTTTCGTCGGCGGCACCCTTGCGCTGCGCCATCATGTCGGAATAGCCGCCGGCATATTCGATCCAGCGTCCATCAGGCGCATCCGGATTGGCGGGCGCGATGGTCGAGGTGACGGTGCGGTCGAGGAAGTCGCGGTCGTGGGAAACGAGGATGACGGTGCCGGAAAAGCCTGCGACGATTTCCTGCAGCAGGTCGAGCGTTTCGATATCGAGATCGTTGGTCGGTTCGTCGAGGATCAGAAGGTTGGTCGGGCGAGACAGGATGCGCGCCAGCATCAGCCGGGCGCGTTCGCCGCCCGACAGGTTCTTGATCGGGGTGCGCGCCTGTTCGGGCTGGAACAGGAATTCCTTCATATAGCCGGTGACATGGCGCTGCTCGCCGTTGACAAGCAGGTTGTCGCCACGGCCGTCGGTGAGGTAATGGGCCAGCGTATCCTCGAGGTTCAGGTCTTCGCGGCGCTGGTCGAGCGTGGCGATCTCGAGGTTTGTGCCGAGCTTGACCCAGCCGCTGTCGGGCTTGATCTGGCCGGTGAGCATCTTCAGAAGCGTCGTCTTGCCCGCGCCATTCGGGCCGACGAGACCGATACAATCGCTGCGATGGACGCGGATCGAGAACGGGGCGACGATGGTGCGCTCACCATAGATCTTGGTGATCTGGTCGGCCTCGATGACCAGCTTGCCGGATTCGCGGGCATCGGAGACGGTCGCTTGCACCGAGCCTTGCGGGCCATTGTGGCCGCGATGTTTGGCGCGCAGGTCCTGCAGCGCGCCGAGGCGGCGCATGTTGCGCTTGCGTCTTGCCGTCACGCCGTAGCGCAGCCAGTGTTCCTCGCGCTCGATTTCCTTGCCGAGCTTGTGCTGTTCGAGTTCTTCCTCTTCCAGCACCTTGTCGCGCCAGGCTTCGAAAAAGGCAAAGCCCTGGCTGAGGCGGCGCGACTGGCCGCGATCGAGCCAGACGGTGGCGTTGGAGACCTTTTCGAGGAAGCGCCTGTCGTGGGAGATGACCACGAGGGCCGAGCGGCTCTTGATCAGCTCGCCTTCCAGCCATTCGATGGTCGGCAGGTCGAGATGGTTGGTCGGCTCGTCGAGCAGCAGGATATCCGGCTCCGGCGCCATGACGCGGGCAAGGGCGGCGCGGCGGGCTTCACCGCCGGACAGCTGCGTTGGGTCCTCATCGCCGGTGAGGCCCAGATGTTCGAGCAGGTAGGCGACGCGGTAAGGGTCGTCGCTCGGGCCGAGGCCCGCTTCCGCATAGGCGCGAACACTGTCGAAACCGTCAAAGTCCGGCGCCTGATGCAGGTAGCGGACGGTGACGGAGGGATGGCGGAAGGTTTCGCCCGACTGCGGCTCGGCAAGGCCGGCGGCGATCTTCATCAGGGTCGATTTGCCCGAGCCGTTGCGGCCGACCAGGCAGATGCGGTCGCCGGGCTCCACCTGCAGATTGGCGCCGTTCAACAGCGGCGTGCCGCCGAAGGAAAGGACGATATTATCGAGTTTCAGAATGGGTGGCGCCATGGTCAGGCTCCCGAAAGATCATGAGGGCGGGCAAGGATGAGCGCCCGGCCGGAGGAAAGGGTGAAGCGGACGGTGCCTTCGGCGACATTGGAAACGGTGCGCGAGGAGCCGAACGGCAGATGAAAATCTTGGAGCGGATAACGGGCGCCTTCGATCGAAAGGCCGGTCAGCGTATCGAGCCCGAGGATGGAAAACAGACTGCCCTTCGGCAGGGCGATCTCGAAACTGCCGGGCAGCAACGGATAGGCTTCCTCCTCGCCCGAGGTCAGCAGCATCTCGATGCCGTCTTCGGCAAGCTTTGCGGCGTAGAGCAGGTGCATGAAGGCATGGTCGCTGCGCTCGCCGCCGAGAGCGCCGGCGAGAATGAGCCTTTTCGCGCCGCGCTCAAGGGCGGTGGCAACGGCGATTTCGCCGTCGGTCTCGGCCTTGGCGGCGGGATAGGGCTCGCGACGGACATTCGGCCATTCGGCGATCAGGGCTTGCGGCGTGGAATCGAAATCGCCGACCCAGAGCTCGGGGGTGAGGCCGAGCGCCTTGGCATGGCGCATGCCGCCATCGGCCGCAATGACGCGGGCGCCGGCAAGCTGCGCTGCAAGCCTGTCCGTCGGCGTCAGGGGGCCGCCCATCAAGATGATAAAAGCCTGTTTGCTCATGGCGCAAGGCCATAGCGTAAACAGGGGCGCAAGGGGAAGGGGCAGGCGTGGATTTGGTGCTCTCTTCTCCCTGGCGGGAGAAGGTGGCCCGAAGGGCCGGATGAGGGGGCCACACGCTCAGAAATTGCCGAGCCGCCCCCTCATCGCCTCACTGCGTTCGGCACTTCTCCCCGCCGGGGAGAAGAGGGTGTCTGCCGCTCGCCCTTGCCCCGTTATGGAAAAGAGGGAGATCGCCGCTAATCCGTATCCTTGCCGGAGGTGGTGCAGACCTGTTCGAAGGAGGTGACGAAGCGGTCGAAGAGGAGGGAGAAGCTGGCGACGTCTTCTTCCGGCCAGTCGGCCAGCACGCTGTCGATGACGTTGCGCTTGACCGCCTGGATTTCGCCCATCAATTGCTGGCCGAGCTCGGTCATCACGACGATGATGCGGCGGGCATCGGCCTGCGAGGCCTCGCGCCTCAGAGCGCCGCGCGCCACCATTTCGCCGACGATGCGGCTGGCGCGGGAGGGATCGATGCGCATCATTCCGGCGATGGTGCCGACCGTGACTTCGCCCTCCGGTTCGGCCCGCCTGACGGCATCAAGGACGTCGAGATGGGTGATTTCGAGACTGGGCGCGACATTGCTGATGGCGAGGCGCGCCAGCACGCGGCGGCCGATCATCGTGCGCCAGCGGCCCATCGAGCGGCTGATCAGGGCGCGGCTGGCCTCCGGCTCTCCGGTCTCCGATGTGCATTCCAGGGGTAAAGGTGCGTGATCCATGGCTGATCCTAGCAAAACAAGCGCGATCCATAAAGCACGGATATGCCCTCGGCATAAATGTGCTGTTGACAAATATATGCTAACAGCACATAAACTGCCAAAACCAACCGGAACGCTCCCATGGACATGCACATCACGCCGGCACCGCTCGTTTCGAGTCACGCGCTGCGGCTTACCCTTTTCTTCTTCCTGATGACGGCTTTGTTCATGGCGACACTGGACAACCAGATTGTCGCCACGGCGCTGCCGACCATTGTCGGCGAGTTTGGCCAGATGGAGCGTTTCGGCTGGATCGGCTCGGCCTATCTGCTGGCCACCTGCGCCGTCATGCCGCTTTACGGCAAGCTTGGCGATCTGTTCGGCCGCAAATATGTGATGGTCACGGCGGTGACGATCTTCACGCTGGGGTCGATCGCCTGTGGTCTTGCCGTGTCGATGAACACGCTGATTGCGGCCCGCGTGCTGCAGGGCCTGGGTGGCGGCGGCATCATGGTATCGATCTTTTCCATCAATGCCGATCTGTTCGAGCCGCGCGAGCGGGCGCGCTACCAGAGCTATTCGAGCCTCGTTCTGATGGCCTCCGGTGCTGTCGGACCGGTGCTTGGCGGGGCGATGAGCGACCATTTCGGCTGGCGCTCGATCTTCCTCATCAATATCCCGATCGGCATCGCGGTGCTGATCGGCCTGTTCGTCTTCCTTCCCTACCGCCGCCCGACACGCCGTCCGACCATCGACTATGCCGGAGCGCTGCTGCTGGCGGGTTCGGTAACCTGCGTCGTGCTTCTGGGCGACGGTGCCGAACTGTTTGGCTCGCTACTTTCATTCGGCAGTCTGGCGATCGTTGCGCTCGGCGTGGTCTGCGCGACGGCCTGGGTGTTTGTCGAGCGCCGCGCGCCGGAGCCGATCGTTCCCCTGACACTGTTTCGCAACCCGACATTCAGCCTGATGCTGGTGATTTCGCTGGCGAGCGGTGCCGTCGGCATCGGCATGGTCAACTATTTCGCGCTGTATCTGCAGACGACGACGGGGCTGTCGCCATCGCTGGCTGGCTTGCTGTTCATCATGCTGACCGGCGGCATCGTCTGCGGTTCGCTGACGGCGGGACGGCTGATCTCACGCTCGGGCCGCTACAAGCCGTTTGCCATCGTCAGCGCCAGCCTGACGGTCCTGGCCTTGCTCATCTTTACCCAGATTGAGCCCGGCACGCCGCTTTATGTGATCTGCGCGATCATGGCGCTGCATGGCATCGGCATCGGGTTTGGCCAGCAGGTGCCGATCGTCGCTGTGCAGAACATCGCCGCGCGCGGCGATGTCGGGGCCGCCACCGGTGCGGTCACCCTGTCACGGATGGGCGGTGCCTCGATCGCAATTTCGATCTATGGCGCCATCATCGCGGCGGGTCTTGCCCGCGGCACAACGGCGATCCCGGGCGTTGCCGATATCGAAAAGCTGACGCCGCTGGTGCTGTCGACTCTGCCGGAGGCGACCCGCCAGCTCGTCGCCCAGAGCTATACGGCCGCCTTCCTGCCCTTGTTCCTGACGGCTGGCGGTATCTCGCTGATCGCGCTCATCGCGGCCATCAGCCTGAAAGCGGTAAGGTTGCCGCAGAAGCCGGCGGCATGAGGAGCTGGCCGTTGTCCTTCGGCCGGCACTTCAGCCTTTTTTGCGCCAGTAGTAGTCGGAGATGTTCTGGTAGTTGTTGATGATCAGAGCGCCGCGTTCGGGATCTCCGCCCTCGAGCGTTTCAGGGTCGGCGCCGCATTGCGACAAAAAAAGCTGTTGTTGAGCGGTGGCCGCAAAATAATCATATGCCGGCGCTTCGTCCTGCGCGCCAATCGAACGCAATTCATCGGCGGTCTGCCTGGTGGCATCCTCGATAGCTTTATAGATGGCCGCCATCATTGCTTGCTCAGTTCGTTCTATTATGTCGCTGATTTTCTGTTCGGCGGGGGTAAGGATGCGGCAAGCTTCGGTCATTGGGCATATCTCCAGAATTACTCTAAATTTCTCAATCAATAAGGCCCCATGTCATGGGATTATGTCCGCTTTGCGGTAATCGGGCGGGGCAACAATCCCCACTTGCCAAGTATTTCGCCCGGGTCTAAACCTCCTCCTGCTCTAACGGGGTGCCGGCCGTTCTTTTATGGAACGTTCGGCTGAGAGGCTATTCAAAAGCCAACCCGAAGAACCTGATCCGGTTTGTACCGGCGGAGGGATTAGACGGCACATTCCAGCGCCCTATTCCCAATTTTGGATTTATGAGGAGGCGCGGATGCGCAAGGCAATCATTCCATTTCTCGCAGCAGCCGCTGCATTCACCATCGCGTTTTCCGCCTCGGCCGAAGACAAGGTGCTGACGGTCTATACCTATGAAAGCTTCACCAGCGAATGGGGGCCTGGCGCCAAGGTGGCGGAAGCCTTCGAAAAGACCTGCGGCTGCAAGGTTTCCTATGTCAGCGTCGCCGATGGTGTCGAACTCCTGACCCGGCTGAAGCTCGAGGGTGCGTCGTCCAAGGCCGATATCGTGCTGGGCCTCGATACCAACCTCGTGTCCGAGGCCAAGGCGACCGGCTTCTTTGCGCCGCATGGCATTGATACCTCGGCCGTCAAGGTTCCCGGCGGTTTCACCGACGATACCTTCGTTCCCTATGATTACGGCCATTTTGCCGTGGTTTATGACACTGAGACGATGAAAGAACCGCCGAAGAGCCTGAAGGAACTGGTCGAGGGCGATCCGAACCAGAAGATCGTCATCGAGGATCCGCGCACCTCGACGCCGGGGCTTGGCCTGCTGCTCTGGATGAAATCGGTCTATGGCGATGAAGCCGGTGCCGCCTGGGCCAAGCTCAAGGATCGTGTTCTGACCGTGACGCCGGGCTGGTCGGAAGCTTACGGCCTGTTCACCAAGGGCGAAGCGCCGATGGTGCTTTCCTACACCACGTCGCCTGCCTATCACATGGTCGCTGAAAACACCGACCGCTATCAGGCGGCGGCCTTTTCCGAAGGCCACTATATCCAGATCGAAGTCGCCGGCGTGACCAAGGCTGCCAAGGACCCAGCGCTCGCCAAGGATTTTCTGACCTTCGTCACCGGTCCGGAATTCCAGTCGATCATCCCGACGACCAACTGGATGATGCCGGTTGCCGCCACCAAGGCACCGCTGCCGGAGGCATTCGGCAAGCTGGTGACGCCGGAAAAGACGTTTCTGATGTCATCGGACGAAGTGGCCGCCAACCGCAAGGCCTGGATCGATGAGTGGCTGGCTGCGATGAGCAAGAATTAGTATCCCGTTTGGGCAACGCCTGCCCCCTCATCCGGCCCTGCGGGCCGCCTTCTCCCCGCCGGGGAGAAGAGGGGGCAAGGTGGCGCCCGATAGCAATACGAAGCCATCATGATCAACCGCATCGAACGACGTCTGACGCTGACTGCCGGGGCGCTGTGCCTCGGCGGCATTGTGCTGTTCGTCTGTCTGGCGGCGGTGGCACTCCTGGCTTTCGACGAGCCGGGATCCGCCAATGACGGCGTGGTGTTCGATGCCTATGTCTGGCGCGTTGCCCGGTTCACGCTGCTGCAGGCGTCGCTTTCGACCGTTCTCTCCATTGTCTTTGCCATTCCTGTGGCGCGGGCCTTGGCGCGGCAGGCGGCGTTCCCCGGCCGTGTCTGGATCATCCGGCTGATGGCGCTGCCGCTGGGGCTGCCGGCGCTGGTAGCAGCTTTGGGACTGATCGGCATCTGGGGACGGCAGGGCGCTTTGAATACCGCGTTGGTGGCCATCGGTCTCGACCAGCCGGTCAGCATCTACGGCCTGTCGGGCATTCTCGTTGCTCATGTCTTTTTCAACATGCCGCTCGCCGCCCGGCTGATGCTGGGCGGGCTGGAGCGTATTCCCGGCGAATACTGGCTGGCCGGGGCCAATCTCGGCATGCGGCCGCTGTCGATTTTCCGCTTTATCGAATGGCCGGTGATCCGTGGGCTTTTGCCGGGCATTGCCGGGCTGATCTTCATGCTTTGCGCCACCAGTTTTACGCTGGTGCTGACGCTGGGCGGCGGGCCGGCGGCCAGTACGATCGAGGTTGCTATCTATCAGGCGCTGCGCTTCGATTTCGATCCGCCGCGCGCCATTGCGCTGTCGCTGCTGCAGATTTCCGTGACCGCCGCGCTGCTGGTTGCGATCCGGCTGCTGACACCTGCGGCAGACGAGGGACATGGCGGCGGGCGCAAGGTGCGCCGCTTTGATGGACGCGGTGGGTTTGGTCGGGCAGGCGACGGGCTGGTGATCGCGCTTGCCGTTTTGTTCCTGGCCCTGCCGCTCGGCTCGGTCGTCTCCTCCGGACTTCGCGCCGATCTTGTCAAGCTTGCCGGGGACGCCATGGTGCAGCGGGCATTGGTCACCAGTATCGTCATCGCGCTGATCTCGGGGCTGCTTTGTGTTGTCTCCGCCTCCGTCATGATTCGGGCCCGGCAGGCAGCCCTGTCGTCAAGGCGGCCAACGGTGCTTCTTCGGGGGCTGGCCGTGGGGATTTTTGCCAGTTCGTCGCTGGTGCTGCTGGTGCCGCCGGTGGTTCTGGGGGCTGGCTGGTTTCTGCTGTTGCGGCCGTTCGGAGATGTCGCACGGTTTGCGCCGCTGCTGGTCATCCTGATTAATACGCTGATGGCGCTGCCTTTCGTTTATCGCGTGCTGGAACCGGCAATGGCCACGCATACGGCCCGCACGGCCAAACTTGCGGTCAGTCTTGGTCTCAGCGGCTGGTATCGTCTGCGGCTGATCGACTGGCCGGGTTTGCGCCGGCCGTTGCTGATGGCGCTTTCGTTTGCCTGCGCGCTGTCGCTTGGCGATCTCGGCGCCGTGGCACTGTTCGGGTCGCAGGATATGGTGACGCTGCCTTGGCTTCTGTACAGCCGCATGGCGGGTTACCGCTCGACCGATGCAGCGGGGCTGGCGCTATTTCTGGGGCTTGTCTGTCTGGCGCTGACGATTGCCGGGACGCCGCGGGCAGGAGCTGATGACCAGAGGAGAAAAGATGTCACTGCCTGAAACGGATATCGCTGTTCGTCTCGACAACGTGCGGGTCCAGTTCGGTGAAACCGGACTGCATTTCGATTGCGCCGTCGGCAAGGGACAGATCGTTGCCGTGACGGGGGCATCCGGTTCCGGCAAGTCGACGCTGCTCAATGTGATCGCCGGGTTCGAAACACCGGATACCGGCCGGGTTGAGATTCTCGGGAAAGATGTTGCCGGGCGCGATCCTGCCGAACGGCCGGTCTCGGTGATCTTTCAGGAGCACAACCTGTTTGCGCATCTCGACGTCGCCACCAATATCGGTCTCGGCATCGATCCGGCACTGAGGCTTGGCATCAAGGAAAAGGCGAAAATAGCAAGCGCGCTGTTGCGCGTCGGACTGGAGGGGTTTGGCAAACGCCTGCCGCCGACCTTGTCCGGCGGCGAACGCCAGCGGGTGGCGCTCGCCCGGGCGCTGGTGCGCCGCAAGCCGGTCCTGTTGCTCGACGAGCCGTTTGCGGCGCTCGATCCGGGCCTGCGGGCCGGGATGAGCAGCCTTCTGCTTGATCTGCACCAGCAGGAAGGTCACACGATCCTGATCATTACACATCATCCTGACGACGTCCGGACGCTGGCAGACAGTGTGCTCTTTCTCGACAAGGGCCGCATTCTGCTACATGAGCCGGTGACGCAGTTTCTCGATCATACCGATCTTCCGGCGGTCGCCCAGTTTCTGGGGCGATGAGCATCGCCTGCGATGCTTTTGCCACAATTTGAACGATACCCTGTGCGACGGCGCTTGCGGTGTCTCGCACGGCTCACATTCATGTGTGCGTTGCCGGGATATCACGGGGAAACTATTTCTATGGGTGTATGCTAGGCACGCATGGCGCGAATAGGTTACAGCAGGTCATTGCCGTAACTGGCGCCAGACCTATTTATACGGCTGTAAAGAATACTGAATTTGCATCCACGCAATCGACGGACTGTTTGCGCGGCTGGGCTGAAGACTGGAAACGAGCTGAGGCAATGAGCAGAACGGCAGGAACGCAAAAGCGGGATTCAGGAACGGGCTTCGGCGTGTCCTATCGCGCCGTCGCGGCGTTGTTCGGGGCCTTGCTCCTGTCGGGTTGCCAATCGGTGATCGAGCAGACCTATGAGCCAAAGGTTTCGCCGTCCTCCAATCCGCAGATCGTCGAGGAAGTCCAGAAGAATGACCCGCGCGCCCAAGTCGGCGCCCGCGAGCATCCGCGCATCGTTGCGAGCTACGGCGGCGAATATCAGGATCAAAAGACCGAGCGGTTGGTCGCGCGCATCACCGGCGCTTTGACGGCCGTTTCGGAAAACCCGAACCAGTCCTATCGCATTACCATCCTCAACTCGCCCGCGATCAACGCCTTTGCGCTGCCGGGGGGGTATCTCTACGTGACGCGCGGGCTTCTGGCGCTCGCCGACGACGCCTCGGAAGTGGCCGCTGTGCTCTCCCACGAGATGGCGCACGTGACCGCCAACCACGGCATCGAGCGGCAGCAGCGCGAAGAGGCGGAGGTGATTGCCAGCCGTGTCGTTTCCGAAGTGTTGTCGAGCGATCTGGCCGGCAAGCAGGCCCTGGCGCGTGGCAAGCTGCGTCTGGCGGCCTTTTCGCGCAATCAGGAATTGCAGGCCGACGTTATCGGTGTGCGCATGCTCGGCGAAGCCGGGTACGACCCTTATGCGGCGGCACGCTTCCTCGATTCGATGGCAGCCTATAGCCGGTTCTCCTCGGTCGATCCGGACAGCGACCAGAGCCTGGACTTCCTGTCGAGCCATCCGAGCGCGCCGCAGCGCGTCGATCTTGCCCGCCGCCATGCCCGTGCCTTTGGGGCGGAGGGCGCTGTCGGTGATCGCGGCCGCGACTACTATCTCGCCGGTATCGATGGCCTGCTCTATGGCGACAGCCCGCAGGAAGGCTATGTCCGCGGCCAGACGTTCCTGCACGGCAAGCTCGGCATTCGCTTCGATGTTCCCGCCGGTTTCCAGATCGACAACAAGGCCGAGGCCGTACTGGCCACCGGGCCGAACGAGACCGCGATCCGCTTCGACGGCGTCGCCGATGCGCAGAAGCGCAGCCTGACCGACTATATCGGCAGCGGCTGGGTTACCGGCCTGCAGCCGGACACGATCCATGCCGTGACGATCAACGGGCTTGAGGCGGCAACGGCACGCGCATCGGCAGAGCGCTGGGATTTCGACGTCACTGTGATCCGCATCGACACGCAGATTTACCGGTTCCTCACCGCCGTGCCGAAGGGCGCAACAAGCCTGGAGCCGACGGCCGATGTGCTGCGCGCTTCCTTCCGCCGCATGACGCCGCAGGAGGCCGCGGCTCTGAAGCCGCTGCGCATCCGCGTCGTGACCGTCAAGGCGAACGACACGCTGGCCACGCTTTCGGCCCGGATGATGGGAACTGACCGCAAGCTCGATCTCTTCCGGCTGATCAACGCCATGCAGATCACCTCGACGGTGAAGCCGGGCGACAAGGTGAAGATCATTTCGGAATAGGTGCAGACAGCTGGAAGGCCGGTTTGTCTTCCTCAGTAGTCGGCGAGCGCCATGGATTCGTCCTTGCCGAAACGCGGCTGGACGCCGAGCAGCGGGCCGGCGCGGCTGATGATTTCCTTGATCATTGGGGCGGCGGTGGATGCGGCCGTGCGTCCGCCATTCTCTCCGGTCTTTGGCGCATCGACAATCGACAGGACAATGTACTTTGGCTTGTCCATCGGAAAGCCCGCAACAAAGGCGTTGAAGTTGATGGTGCTGGCATATCGGCCGTTGATCACCTTGTCGGCAGTTCCGGTCTTGCCGCCAACATTGAAACCGGGGACCTGCGCATGCCGGCCCGATCCGTTTGAGCCGTTCCAGTTGAAAAGATAGCGCATGTCGGCGCTTGTCTTTTCCGTCAACACCGTGCGGGAGATCGTCATCGCTTCTTGAAGCGTCCGGGGCAGAAATGTCGGCGGGATCAGGTTTCCGCCATTGATCAGCGAGGCGGCCGCAACGGCTGTCTGCAACGGTGTGGTCGCTACCCCGTGACCGAACGAGATGGTCACTGAGTTGATCTTCTTCCAGGCCCGGGGCTGCGTCGGTGTCGCCACGCCTGGCATTTCGGTGTCCATTTTGGACAGGAGTCCCAGCCGGGTCAGGAATTCCTGATGGCCTTCGATGCCGACCATGTCTGCCACTGCCGCCGTGCCGATATTCGAGGAATACTGGAAAACCTCGACGATCGAGAGAGGACGGTTCTTGCCCCTGAAATCCTTGATGGTGAAGCCGCCCATGCGGATCGGGCGGGAGGCGTCGACAACCGAATTGAGGTTGATCTTGCCGGCGTCGAAACCCATGGCTAGCGTAAAGCTCTTGAACGTCGATCCCATCTCGAAGGTGGCGTTGCTGATGCGGTTGAACCAGCCCTTTTCGTATTCTTTATCGACACTGCCGTCCGGCAATGTGCGGGATGGCTGATTGGGGTCGTAGTCGGGGACCGAGGCCATGGCGAGAACCTCGCCGGTTTCCATGTCCAGAACCACGGCGCCCGCGGCTTCCGCCTGATAGTTTTGCATTGCCCGCGCAGCGACCTCCCGGACGATATGCTGAACGCGCAGGTCGATCGACAGTTTGACAGGCTCCAGCGGTACATCGCCCGTCAAACCGGCGGCGCGCAGATCGGCCAGCCCCTGCTGGTCAATATAGCGCTCCATGCCGGCAAGGCCCTGATTGTCGACGTTCACATGGCCGAGAATATGCGATGCGGTGGGGCCGCCCGGATAAAACCGCCGGTTCTCGGGCCTGAAGCCGATGCCGGGTATACCCAACGCCAGGATATCCGATTGCTGGCGGGGCGTGAGCTGCCGCCGCAGCCATTGAAACGCGGAATCGGATCGCAGTTTCCTGTGCGTATCGCTCCAGTCGAGATTGGGAATGACGGTCGCAAGTTTTTCGACGGCTTCGTCGGCATCGACGATCCGGCGCGGCTCTGCATAGAGCGACATGGTTCGAAGGTCCGTCGCCAGCAGCTGTCCGTTGCGATCGACGATATCTGGCCGCGAGGCAACAGCCGAGACGTTGTCACCGATCGATGCGAGGGCAACGGGTTCTGCAACCCCATATTGAACCAGACGGGCAAGGGCCACGAGGAAGATCACGGCAAAAGCGGCGATGACGATGCCGAGCCTCTGCTTGGTATCGACCCTGCGCTTGGCAGAACCGGTGAAGACTCTGTTCTTGCGCGTGCTGAAATGATTGCGGCTGCGCAGCCGCATGACAAAGGCAATCAATACCAACGACCCCATGCAACGCCGCTGAAAGCGATCCTGAACGGCGCTATGCCGCAGGATGAAACGTGCATGGAGTTGGGGTTGAAGCCAATCAAAGAATGGTTGACTGGGGTCAAGTCATTAAAGTTGCATTAATATACATTTAAAATTGAGGTGAAGGACTTGAGCGTTCGTTAATCTTTTCTCTCAACCGCACCCTCCCTTACGGGTAAAGATGGACTGCCGCTTCGTCCCGGATGCCCGCGATCAATGCTTTTGCTATTTTAAGTTGTCTATTCTGGGTTCTTACGTGTAGTCATGTCAATGATATCGAGGAGCGGAAAAGTGATGTTCGTAGATCAGAGATTGCTATTGATTTCGGTGCTGTTGCTGGGACTGGCGCCGCTTGCGCTCCGGCTGGCTGGGGGTGTCTTTCACCCGGGCATTGGCGTGCTGATCTTTGGCTTGAATGTTCTTGTCTGTATTCTCGGTGCCACAACCCGATATCGTCTTGCTTGGATTGCTTATGGTATTGGTTGCGTTGCAGTCCTGGTCGTCTTTGGGATGTCCAGTCCGCTGGCCCTGTCGGTCATTCTGGCCGGAATCAAGCTTGATGCCTGAAGGCACTTCAGTTGCGGAGCGCGGCCGCACCTATCGCTAAGCTGATGCACCGATAGTTGAGAGGCCAGTGTGCCTCCCGCTAGGACGTCCGGCGGGCGATGCGGCCGCCGGTCACGCCCATCGTGCCCTTGGCATCGTAATAGGCCCTCTTCTGCTCGTACATCAGCGTATCGGCGCGCTGAACGAGCGCCTCCATGGATTCGCCCTGTTCGCTGGTCGCGACGCCGAAGGACATGGTGAGGGGCGCGCTCGAATAAAACTGGTTGTTGATCTTCAGGAGCTCGTTGATGGTCTCCATCATTGCGCTGGCCGTTTTGCTGTCGGCGCCTGGCATCAGCACGGCGAATTCGTCGCCACCGATGCGGGCGGCGTGGTTGGGCTGCGAGACGGCGCCGTTAAGGATTTCCCCGAACCGCCGCAACAACGCGTCGCCCGCGTCGTGGCCAAGCTGGTCATTGGCCTCCTTCAGGCCATTGAGATCGATGATGATCGCTGAAACCGGACGCAACGATTTCCGTTCCAGCCGGTTGATTTCCTCAGCGTAGAAGGCGCGATTATAGAGTTTCGTCAGGACGTCATGCTTGCCGAGATATTCGAGATAGGCTTCGGCTTTCTTGCGCGCGGTGATATCGGCGAGCGCCACCTGGACGCGGGACCAATCGTTTTCGTGTCCGGGGAAGACGGAGAAATGCAGCAGGATATGCCGCTCGGACCCATCCAGCGCGTAGTTGACGATTTCGCGGTGATGGAAGAGGTTGCCGTTCCAAAGCTCGATCAACTGCTCGCGGAACGGCTTTTCCATATCGTCGCGGAAGATATCGCTCAATCGCTGAAGCAGCGTCATGCGATCCGGAGCGCAGAACAGATCGAGTGTCGCCTGGTTGACGTCGATAACGCGGATTTCGCTCATGCATTGCGTGACGAATTCCGGATGGACATCCATGAATGTCCGGAAATCAGTGATGCCGCGATTGCGAATATCCTCGATCAGAGCCTTGATGCGGCTGAAATCCTCGATCCACAGCGATACAGGCGAATGCTGGAAGATGCCTTCGGCATAGAGCCGTTGTTCAAGTTCCGCCCGGCGCGCATCTTCCCGGGTGGTGATGTCTTCCGTCGTCAGGAGCACCATGCCGAGGGAGCCTTCATGGCCCGGCATCACTGCGCCACGCAGCTGGATATCGAGACGCCGGCCGGAGAGCGTGTAGTTGACGGTGGTGCTGGAAAACGTGGTTTCCCCGTCGAAAAGGGCGGCCAGTTCATTGATATGGGTTTCGAGCATGTCGTCGCGAAAGATCTGCGCCACGTTCGCCCGAAGATGATCGACGTCATCGGCTTCAAAAAGCTCAAGCGTCTTCCGGTTGACGTCCAGCACCCGGATCCGCTTTGAGCATTCGGATATGCGCGCGGTATCGTCCCGCAGGAATGCGCGGATGTCGGTGACGCCTTGCCGGCGCCACGCATCGAAAAGTGCTTTTACCTCACTGAAATCCTCGATCCACATGGCAATCGGCGCAAGGTTGAAGACGCCGGAATCGAATGTCTCGTGCATTACGCCACCTGAAAACGAGCTGGGAACAATCTGCGCATCGGCGCAAATACCGCGTGTTTGAAGTATTAGCTCTGAAAGGTAAACCGCCCATGACCGCCGCCGCAGAACATTACTCTGCCGGCGTGCTTCCCCGGTTCATCCTGTCGCAAAAAAACCGGATGACGTTTTTCATCCGGCTCTTCTGCTTAGCCTGCCATTTCGTCAATGCCGCATTGCCAGCACCGGGGCCTCGGCCACAAGGGCGATCTTGAGCTTTTCCAGCGCCCGGGTTTCGATCTGGCGGACACGTTCCTTGGAGATGCCGAGGTCGGCGCCGAGTTCTTCGAGGGTGGCGCTGTCCTCGCAGAGGCGGCGGGCGCGGATGATCTTCATTTCGCGCTCGTTCAACTGGCAAAGCGCGTGGCTGAGCCAGGTCCGGCGGCGCTCGCTGTCGATCATCTCGGACACCTGCTCGTCGGGAAGCGGCGCGTCGCAGGCGAGAAGGTCGAGGCGCTCGCCACCATCGGATTCGCCCGATGACGAGATCGGCGCCTGCAACGACGCGTCGTTGCCGGACAGGCGGGCATCCATCGTTTGCACATCAGCAAGGCTGACGCCGAGCGCCACGGCGATTTCCTCATGCACGGCGCGGGCCGTCAGCTGGCGGTCGCCCTGGGCAAGCTTGGCGCGCAGGCGGCGCAGATTGAAGAACAGCGCCTTTTGCGCCGACGAGGTGCCACCGCGCACGATCGACCAGTTGCGCAGCACATAATCCTGCATCGAGGCGCGAATCCACCAGCTGGCATAGGTCGAGAAGCGGACTTCGCGGCTTGGCTCGAAGCGGGCGGCAGCTTCCAGGAGGCCGATATGCCCTTCTTGGACCAGATCACTCATCGGCAGGCCGAAATTGCGGAATTTGGACGCCATCGAAATCACCAGCCGCATATGGGCCATGGCGATCTTGTTGCGGGCGTCCTGATCGTGATGGTCTTTCCATGCCAGCGCCAGGGCATGCTCCTCGTCCCGTTCGAGATAGGGTGCCGCCATGGCGATCTTGATCATGCGCCTGTCTGCTGAGAGGTTTTTCATCGGCTACTCCATGACGGGCACAAGGGGTGCCGCTGAACGATAGGTCGATTAGGTGTTTCGGGATTTCCGCCGCCTGGAGCTTGACCAGAATTCGAACCGCCCTACTTGCCGTTAAGATCCGGGGCCGAAGAGGTGGCCGCGGCAGTCCCGATTTGTGCGAATGCGCATATCCAGACGTTCTCAAACGCGCGCCTGATGAAAAGGTTCCATGCTGCGCTGCCATATTCTGTGGCCGTGAGCATTTTTGTGCGTTTGCACCCCGGTTTGCAGCGCAAGGGGCCAAATTGGGCGATTACAGGCCGGATCGAATCATCGTCATTCGCAAAAAAGAGAAAACTGCCCGGGTGTTAGAGGCCGAGCTTGAAGCCAAAACTTGTGTGCCGCGATGAATGCCGCTTGCCGGAAAAGTTAAAAAAGCGTTAACTTTGGATGCTTGTCCCCATAAGTTGCCTGTGAGTTAGTTAAAGACAGGGCTTGGACGGGATTCCTGTTTGTCCGGCACGGGTCTAGAGTCGCGTTATGAAAACACTATCGATCGAGGTGCGTCCGGGCGAGCCGAGGGACGCCATGTCCATTTCGGATGTGCATCGCGTCTCGTGGCTGCAGGCCTATGGCGGGCTCATTCCGCACAAGCCGCTGACCCAGATGGTTCACCGGCGCGATCACGCGTGGTGGCGCAAGGCCACGCGCGGACCCTCGACACTGCTGGTCGTCGAAGTGGCCGGCGTGATTGCGGGTTATGCAACGCTTGGCCTCAACCGGTCCCGGTCGCTACCGCAGGAAGGCGAGGTCTACGAGATCTACCTACGCCCGGAATATCAGGGCATCGGTCTTGGCCGCATCCTGTTCGGCGAAGCCAAGAACCTGCTGAAATCTCTGGGTTGCCAGGGCCTTGTTGTCTGGTGCCTGGAAGACAGCCACCATGCCGACCGCTTCTTCCGCATGGCCGGCGGCCGCGACATCTGCGAGGGCATGGAAGATTTCGGCGAAAAGAACCTGAAGAAGATCGGCTATATCTGGGATTGACGCGTTCGCGGTGACTGCGTCTGCGCAATATGCGACTGGTTCAGTCGGGAAAAACATGCGTTGGCTCTGCAGCAGTTGGTCCGCGAATGCCGTGATACGCTGCCATGTCGCGGCCGCAGACGAAGTCTTTTGTTCTGGTGTCGGCGATTTCCCGGGCCAGTGCGTTGGGCTCGGGATTGGCCAATGCATCGACATAGCCGACGACACAGCCCCGTCCGGAGCCATCCGCCACTTTCGAGACGACGAGAACCTGACCTTTCAATTTCGGTGACGGTTCGTAGGTGACCGGATCGATATTGTCGAGAAACCAGCGCAGGATTGTCGCAGCCGGTTTGCCGTCCGCACCAAGCCGCCATTCGATCTTTCGCGTCGCAGTGTTGAATGGCTCGAAACTCTCGAAGACGTCGTTGACATAAGTGTCGCTGACGGAGCCGTAGAGGATGCTCTGGCGCAGATCGCCTTCCTTGAAATAAACCGCATAATCCTTGAACCCCTTGCAGCGCAGCGAAACGCTGCCGCTTTCCGTATCTTCCGGCAGAAGGGCCTTGCAGTGATCGGTATCTAGGTCCGTATACGCGCTGTCATTGGCATGGGCCGGGCCGGCCGCCATCGAGAATGGCATCAGAAACGGTATTGCATAGGCGAACTGTTTCATCGGAGTTCCTCTTGCAGATATACGTCCCAGCCTGCGCGAATATTCGCTCAAACGTCGCATTTTTCGGACGAAAACGAAAGTAATGTTGCGCTGCGTCATGTTTCCCTTTATCGGACTTGCCATCCGAAAAACTGGCCCTTGGGGGAAAACTCATGCGTATTGATGCAATTTCGATTGGCAAGAATCCGCCGGAAGATATCAACGTGATCGTCGAGGTTCCGGTTGGCGGCCATCCGATCAAGTATGAAATGGACAAGGAAGCCGGCACGCTGGTTGTCGACCGTTTCCTTTACACGCCGATGACCTATCCGGGCAATTACGGCTTTGTGCCGCACACACTGTCGGAAGATGGCGACCCGATCGATGTGCTGATCGCATCGACCCGCCCGCTGGTTCCAGGCTGCGTCATCAACGTGCGTCCGATCGGCGTCTTGATGATGGAAGACAATTCCGGCAAGGACGAAAAGATCGTCGCCGTGCCGAACTATCACCTGACCAAGCGCTACGACAAGGTAAAGGATTATACCGACCTGCCGGAAATCACCCTGCAGCAGATTGAGCACTTCTTCGAGCATTACAAGGATCTGGAGCCCGGCAAGTGGGTGAAGATCTTTGGCTGGAAGGATGTCACGGTTGCGCAGAAGCTGATTCTCGAAGCAGTCGAGCGCGCCAAGGCTGAGAAGTAACGGCTCGCGGTGCGTGCTCTCTACCCAGTGGGGTAGGGACTTTTCTCGAGTTCTGGGCTTGTAGCCCCTCATCCGGCCCTTTGGGCCACCTTCTCCCCGGTGGGGAAAAGAGGGAGGGAGCCAGCAGCGACCGCTCCATAAAACAAAACCTCCGGATCAGGCCGATCCGGAGGTTTTTTGTTTTCGAATATTCAAACCGTGAGCCCGTAGGCGCCGCAGCGTTTAGCTGAGCAAGGCGGCAGCAACGGTCGTGTTGAGGAAATACCAGAGGAAATAGAGGATGACCAAAACCACCAGTGGCGACAGGTCGACACCGCCCATGTTGGGCAGAATGTTGCGGATCGGCCGGTAGAGTGGTTCCGTCAACTGGTAGAGCGAACGGCCGATCATGTTGATGGCGTTGTTGTTCACGTTGATGACGTTGAAAGCGTAGAGCCAGGAAAAAATGGCCGAGGCGATGACCAGGAACCACGCTATGTTGATGATGAAATTCAGGGTCGCAATGACAGCAAGCATGCCGGTCTCCAATTCGTTATTGACAGACATGTAGACATTGACGGTTAAACCGGCAAGTCCGTGCTTTCGCGATGGGCCAAACATGTTTAATACGGCGGAATAACTGTCATTGTCGGGGAAGATTGCCGTATGTCCGTTCATCAGGATGCTGACCGGTTCGCCGCGTTCCGGCATGTCTCCTACGCCCGTTTCTTCTTCGCCCGCTTCCTTGCGTCCTTCGCCATCCAGATCATCAGCGTCTCGGTGGGATGGCAGATGTACGAGCAGACGCAGAACACGCTGTATCTCGGTCTGATCGGCCTCTTCCAGTTCCTGCCGTCGCTTTTGCTTATCCTCATCACCGGGCATGTGGCCGACCGGCACTCGCGCCGCATGATCGTCTCGATCTGTATGATCATCAGCGCCCTTTGCGCGGCGGCGCTGCTCGGGCTGACGCTTGCCCACGCCTTTTCGCCCTGGCCGGTATTTGCCATCCTGATCATCTTCGGCATCGAGCGCGCCTTCATGGCGCCCGCCGTGCAGTCGCTGGCGCCGAACCTGGTTCCGGCCAAGGACCTGGCGAACGCTATTGCCTGGAACTCATCCTCCTGGCAGACGGCGGCGATCCTCGGGCCGGTGGCCGGTGGCCTGCTCTATGGTCTGAGCGCCATCGTTGCCTATTCCGTGGCGCTGGTGTTTCTTGTGCTTGCCTCCATTCTCATCTTCATGATCGCAAAGCCGGCGCAGCATAGCCTTAGCGAGCCGCGCGACTGGACCTCGGTGTTGGCCGGGTTCAGGTTCATCCGTACGGAAAAGATCGTTTTGGGAGCCATCTCGCTCGACCTGTTTGCCGTGCTGCTCGGTGGCGCCGTGGCGCTGATGCCGGTGTTTGCGAGCGAAATCCTCGTGCTGGGTCCGCTTGGTCTCGGGATGTTGCGGGCAGCGCCCGGCATCGGCGCCATCCTCGTGGCCGTGACCCTGGCCGCCTACCCGATACGCCACAATGCCGGACGGCTGATGTTTGCCGGTGTGGCGCTGTTCGGTCTCGGCACGGTGGTTTTCGGTCTGTCGCACGTCGCTTGGCTGTCGATCGCAGCCTTGATGCTGATGGGCGGCGCCGACATGATCTCGGTCTATGTGCGCGAAACACTGATTGCGCTGTGGACGCCGGACGCTGTGCGCGGCCGGGTCAATGCGGTCAACATGGTGTTTGTCGGAGCGTCCAACGAACTGGGTGAATTCCGGGCTGGAACGATGGCGCATTTCATCGGCGCGGTGCCGGCCGTCGTCATCGGCGGCGTTGGCACGCTGGCGGTCGCGGTGATCTGGGCGCTCGGTTTTCCGCAGTTGCGCAAGATCGATTCGCTCGATGCACCGGATCGCAGCAAGGCGTGACGATCAGAGAGCGGTCTTCTCGCCGTTACGCTGGAAGATGTGGGTGAGAAACTGATCCATCCAGGCGCGCAGCGGCGCATCATAGTCCATCCGGCCTTCGAGATGCAGGCGGCCCAACTGGGCGCCCGGCAGGTCGAACCGGTGGGCGCCATGAACGACCCAGCGGTGCATCATCACCCGCGTCAACTCACCATGAAACTGGATGCCCCAGGCGTTTTCGCCATAGCGGAAGGCCTGGTTGGGGTAGGTGGCGCCGGACGCCAGCAGTTCGGCACCCGCCGGAAGATCAAAGCCCTCGCGGTGAAACTGGTAGACCATCGGCGGCCACTGCATCAGGGCGCGGCCCTTGTCGGTCGCTTCAAGCGGATACCAGCCTATTTCCGTTTGGCCTTCATGATGCGGGCCGACCACGCCGCCGAGATGACGCACCAGCATCTGGGCGCCAAGGCAGATGCCGAGGAAGGGCTTGTTTTCCGTGAGAGGCACGGACAGCCAGTCGATCTCGCGGCGGACATAGTCTTCGTCGTCATTGGCGCTCATCGGTCCGCCGAAGACAACGGCGCCGGCATGCTGATCCAGCGTTGCGGGCAAGGGATCGCCCAACACCGGGCGGCGAATATCGAGGCTCAGCCCTTTTTCCAAGAGGAGATGGCCGACACGGCCAGGGCTGGAGCGCTCCTGGTGCAGGACGATCAGGACCGGCTTGCCTGCGTTGCGCCTATAGTAAGTACGGTTGTCGAAAAGCATGTCACTTTTCCTGGTGGGCTGTGGCCTCCTCCACGATGTCCAGTTTGGCGGCAACCTCCTGCCGTTTGATGATCCGGTCCCTGCCGGATACGCCCAGGAGATCGGCGACCCGCCAGATGACGTGATCTTCCATCTCGCTGCGCTTGCCATCGGCATAGGCAATTTCCCACAGCATGCCGACCAGATCGATCCGCTGTTCCTCGGAGAAATGCCGCTTGATGTCGGAGGTGAAGCGGAAGAAATCGATGGCCTGGCTTTCGGCGGTCTCGCCCGCCGCAATCAGTGCATCGAGTGACGCATCGTCCAGCTGATAATGATCCTTGACCATCGAGCGCACTTTCTTGCGCTCCTTCTCGTGGATCTCGCCGTCGGCCTCCATCACCTGGATGCAGAGCGCGGCAATGGCGATGCGGGGATCACCGGGCTGGATGGTGACCGGTCCGCCGCCGGTCAGGCTATCGAGGAAAGTTCGAAAACGTTCAAACATGGTTTTCCGTCAAAGGATCGGGGTTGCTTCTCAAAACAGGCGAAATGTCGTCTTTTCCAGCGGCTTGCTGTTGTCGTCGCGAACGCCGGGATCATCCGGCGGGCGGCCGAAGAAGGGCTCAACGACAGCCTCTGCAGGCTTGGCTTCCACAGTCCTGGCCGGGGCCGGTTTGGGCTCGGCCTTCACCGTTTGCGGCACGATCACCGATTCGCTCGGTGCCGGTACGGCGATGGTCTTGACTGTCTCCGGCGCCTTATCCGCAGCTTCGATCACCGGGCTCGCCTTGACCGCAACGGTGGCCCGCTCCGGCTGTGGTTCCGGGCGCTGGTGGACGATGGCAACAGGCGGCAGGCTGCGGATCGCCGCGTCGGCGGTATCCGGCCTGCCTTCTTCAATCGCCCCGGCAATCTCGGCGACCGGCTGCTTCCATTCGAAGGCGTCGAGACGGCCGCTGACCGGCGAGACCGGCAGCCATTCCGGCGATGTGACGCCATCGGCGGTCCAGGCTGGATCACGCGGGCTTTTCAGTGCCTGGTTCATCCAGTGACGGATGCGGCCGTCATCGTTGGTATCTGCCTCCTCGATATCGGCGAGCAGCAGAAAGATGTTTTCGTTCGGCTGGATGCGGGCGGCGGCTTCCGCCTTGGCGCGGGCCAGCGGCAATTCGCGGGCCTCAAGTGCTGCTTCGGCGACGGCGGCGAGCGCGATCGGATTGTTGGGCCGCAATGCTTCGAGCTTGTTGGCGCGCTTCAGCCGGTCGGTGGCGGAATCGCCGCTGCGGGCACGGACATAGAGCTTGGCGACGTCCGGATGCGGCTCCTGCTTCCAGAGCTTTTCCAGAATGGCGGCACCCTTGCGCAGATTGTCCTCGCGAAACAGCGCCTTGGCGGCGATGAGGCCGGCCGGCACCAGGTCCTCGGCCAGTTTGAGCGCTGCCTGCGCATCGTCGCGGGCGCCCTTTGGATCGGCCTCCAGTTTTTCGGAAGCGCGGGCGGTCAAAAGTACCGCCTTCTTGCGGTCGGCTTCCTTGCGCTCGATAACATGCGCCGTGCGGCTCTGGTCGAGCAGGCGGATGGCCTCGTCCCACTGGCCGGTCTGGCTGCGGTAGTCGAGAGCGGCCAAGGTCGCCCAAGGGAGATGCGGCGCCTTGTCGGCGGCGCGTTCGGCATATTGGCGGGCGGCTTCATTGGCGCCCAGCCGCTTGGCTTCCAGATAGAGGCCGCGCAAGCCGAGTTCGCGGGTTTCCGGGTCGTCGGCCATCAGCTCGAACTTCTTGCGGGCGTCGTCGTATTTGCCTTCAATCAGCGCCGTCTGCGCTTCGAGCAGATGGATCAGCGGCTCCTGGTCGGCGCTGAGCAGTCCGTGAGTGCGGGCGGTCATCTTGCGGGCAAGGGCACTGTCGCCGGCACCGGCGGCGATCAGGCCGGTGGACAGGGCCTGATAGCCCCGGTCACGCTTGCGGGCCCGAAAATAGCGGGAGATCGAATGGGGCGAAAGCCAGACGACGCGGATGAACCAGACGACGATCAGGATGGCAGCGATCAGCGAGGCAAGCAGCGTTGCCGCCACCATCAGGCTCATCTCGATGCGTTGGCCCTGCCAGATCAGAGACAGTTCGCCGGGACGATCAGCCAGCCAGGCAAAGCCTGCGCCAAGGGCGAGGACGACGAGAACATAGAACAGAATACGGATCATGAACTCTTCCTTAGCCCTGGTTGGCCGTCATGGCGCCGGCAACGGTGGCGTCGATCAGACCCTCGACGCGGATACGCTGGTCCAGCTTGGTCTTGAAAGCGGCACCTGCGGCCTTTGCCGGTTCCGGCAGCGCGTCCCATTCCAGGCTTGCGCCCTTCAGGTCGCCATTCACCAGCTTGTCCTCGATGCGGGCAACGACGGCTTCCGGACCTTCGCCCTCGACGCTGCCGACGGGGCGGATGCGGATGGCCGAAGATGCACTGTCCATCAGGCGGGAGAACACACCTTGATTGGGATCGGTGTGCCGGGTTGCCTCTAGCATGGTATCGGCAACGGCTGGGAAATCACGCACGAGGTCGGCGCGCGGGGAAATACCGGTCTTGGCGTCCTCCGCAAGGCCGGTGACGGCCGGATCAGTGGCGGCGACGCTTTTCAGCGCGTCGAGCTCGGCCAGGAACGGTCCGCCACGATCAATCGCCGTCTTCAAAGCTGTGACCGCTACGGCCCGGGCCAGTTGCACATCGCTTGCCGGCTCATCGATCTTCTTTTCGGCTGCGTCAAGGCGGGTCGAAAGCTCGGATTTGGCGGCTTCGGTTGACTGCTGTGCATCGGCCAACGCCGCTTTCAGCGTGGCGATTTCACCGGTCAGGTTGGTGATCTGAGCATTGAGGCCCGAGACATCGGCGGCCGCGCCATTGCCCGCTTCGGCGGTCTTCTTCTCCAGTTCGGCAATGCGGGCATCGAGCGGGCTAAGATCGGCCGCCGCCTGCGGCGCCGGAGCTGCAGCGAGCTGCGCTTTCAGGGCTTCGATATCGCTGGCAAGGCTCTGCTCGATCGCGGTATTGCCACCGCCCGGGCCAAGCGAGGGCATGATACCGGCATATTGCAGGACGCCGGCGCCGAGAAGCGCGATCAGGCCGCCGAGAATGCCGGCGGCAAGGGCGCCGGAATTGGAGGTACGATGCTGTGCAGGGTAGATGGGCCTTGCCGGTTCTTCTGCCGCAGTCGCGGCCGATACCGGTTCCTCAGCAAAGGCTGCGGATGCGGCTTCTGCCCGTGCATTCTCTTCGTCCGGCTGAGCTGTGGAGCCGGTGTCTGTTCTGGCGTTATCGGATGCTTCGGCAATATCGGCCCGAACGGTTTCATCGGCTTCCCCAGCCCGGATGTCGGCCGTGTCGCCATTTTCAGCGGTTTCCACGGCTGCGTCGTTTTTTGCATCGTCCGCAGTGGCCGGATTGGCATCCAGATCGATCGTCAACGGCTCCTGATCGGACTTCGAGCGGCGCGGAGGGTTTTCCGGTCCCATGATGATCTCTTTCCGTTATCGCATGAACTTGACGTACTGTCTTAAACCTAGACATGCGATGGGGATAGGGAAAGCCCCCAAGCGACAATTCCTTGACCGCCGTTGGATGGATTTGTGTTCCGTTGCCTGTGGTGCAGCGGGTCAGACGAGGGCGAGAAGGGCTTCTTCGGAAGGCTCCGCGGCAATGGCGACCGGCCCGAAACCCGGCGGTACGGCATCCGCGACATGCTCACTCAAACAGATCAGCCGCATGCCGGAAATCCGCTTTGCCGTTTCTTCAGAAAGCAGCGCGAAAAAATGCCGCGCGGTTTCATAGGAATAGAGGAGGGCGATGTCTGGAACGGGAGGATGCAGCAGCCCTTCGATGGTCTCGGGCGTATGGGCGATGGCGGACATCCGGTAGGTTTCGGCGGTGCGGCAGGCGATACCTGCGGCCTGCAAACCGGCCTCGAAAGCAGGAGAGCGGGGCCAGCCTGCGAGATAGACCAGACCGTCGCCAAGGTCTGCCGATGCGTCCGCGACGATCTTTGCCAGGGACAGCCCGGTGCCTGTGCCGGAAACAACCAACTGAAACCCCATTTTCCGCGCCGCCTGCGCCGTTGCAGGCCCGACGCAATAGACGGTTGTCTGGAAATGCGGCGTCAGCCGGTCCCTGTAGGGAGCCAAGGCGCGAAACACTTCGGCGCTGGTGACCGCGATGGCGCTGTGGGTGTGGGCAAGCGCCTCCAATGCTGCCAGTGGCTGATGGATCGCTTCCATGACCGGCAGAAGCACGGCCTCATGCCCCATTGCTTCAAGCCTTGCTGCCGTCGCCGCTGCTGATGGCTGAGGCCGGGTGACAAGAATACGCAAAGGGGCAGGCATGTTCAGACCCAGCTCGAAAAGAAGTCCGGTCCTGCATCGAGGCGGATATCGTCGCCGGCCTTGGCGCCAAGCCGTTCGGCATCGGCGGCCTTGCCTTCCGTCGACACACGGAAATATTCGCTGCCGTCAGGCGTCAGGACCATGCCGGAAAAACGAATGTTCTCGCCATCAGAGACAGCGTAACCGGCAATCGGCGTGCGGCAGGAGCCGTCGAGCGTCCCAAGGAATGCGCGTTCACAGGTGACGGCCTCATGGGTTCGCGCATCGTTGATCGCTTCGAGCAGACTATTGACCCGGTCGTCGCCGATGCGGCTTTCGATACAGATTGCGCCCTGTGCCGGGGCTGGCGGGAAAGTTTCGGGATCGAGAAGCTCGGTTAGCACGTCGTCCTTGCCCAGCCGCTTCAGGCCCGCAAAGGCAAGCAGCGTCGCATCGACCTGGCCCTCGGCCAGCTTTCTGAGCCGGGTATCGACGAGGCCGCGATAGGTGATGACGTTGATATCCGGGCGCAGGCGCTTGATCAGCGCCTGACGGCGCAATGACGACGAGCCGATGGTGGCGCCCTGCGGCAGGTCGAGCAGCTTTGCGGCCGTGCGGCCGACAAAGGCGTCGCGGGCGTCTTCACGCGGCAGATAGGCGGAGAGATACAGACCCGTTGGCAGCTTGGTCGGCATGTCCTTGGAGGAATGCACGGCAAAATCCAGCCCGCCGGAGGTGAGCATATCCTCCAGTTCCTGAGTGAAGAGGCCCTTGCCGCCGATTTCCGACAGCGACCGGTCAGTGATCCGGTCGCCCATGGTCGACAGCACGACGATTTCGAACATTTCGGCCGGCATGCCATGCGCAGCCACCAGCCGGTCCCGCGTTTCATGGGCCTGCGCCAACGCCAGGGGGCTGCCCCGCGTGCCGATCCGGAAAGGTTTTGTTTGCATCCACTGCGATCCGTTGTTACCGGAGTTCCGTGTATCCGCCTTTCCCCGCGACCGCAATGTTCGAGTAATTCTGCCCATGTCTGCCCGCCTGCGCATCCTCGGTATCGAAACAAGCTGTGATGAGACCGCAGCTTCCGTCGTGTTGCGCGACGAAAACGGCCATGGAGAAATTCTGGGCGACGTGGTGTTGAGCCAGCTGGAAGAGCACAGCGCCTACGGTGGCGTCGTCCCGGAGATCGCTGCGCGCGCCCATGTCGAGGCGCTGGATACGCTGATCGAGGAAGCGCTTTTGCGCGCCGGGGTAACCCTTGCGGATATCGATGCGATCGCCGCCACCAGCGGTCCCGGCCTGATCGGCGGCCTGCTTGTGGGCCTGATGACCGGCAAGGCGATGGCAAGGGCATCGGGAAAACCGCTTTATGCCGTCAATCATCTGGAAGGCCATGCGCTGACAGCGCGGCTGACCGATGGGCTGGCCTTTCCCTATCTGATGCTGCTGGTTTCCGGTGGCCACACACAGCTGATCCTGGTGAAGGGTGTCGGTGTCTACGAGCGTTGGGGCACGACGATCGACGATGCGCTGGGCGAGGCGTTTGACAAGACCGCGAAGCTTCTGGGCCTGCCGTATCCGGGCGGCCCGGCGGTGGAGCGTGCGGCAAAAAGTGGCAATCCGGACAGGTTTTCCTTCCCGCGTCCGCTGGTCGGCGAAGCGCGGCTCGATTTTTCGTTTTCCGGCCTGAAGACGGCCGTGCGCCAGGCGGCGCAGTCGATCGAGCCTGTGACCGAACAGGACATCGCCGATATCTGCGCCTCCTTCCAGAAGGCGATTTCGCGCACATTGAAGGACCGGATCGGCCGCGGGCTTGCCCGCTTCAAGGAGCAGTTTGCCGGCACGGTGGCGCATCCGGCGCTGGTGGTGGCCGGTGGCGTGGCGGCCAACCAGACGCTGCGGGCGACGCTGCAGGAGCTGTGCGACAAGAACGGTTTTCACTTCATCGCGCCGCCGATGCAGCTGTGCACGGACAATGCGGCAATGATCGCCTGGGCGGGGGCCGAGCGCATGGCGGCAGGATTGCCGGCCGATGATCTCGATGTGGCGCCGCGTTCGCGCTGGCCGCTGGATGCGGATGCGAAAGCCCTGATCGGGTTTGGCAAGCGGGGAGCAAAGGCGTGATGGCGGACGTCATGAATACGGATCGTATCGTCGTCGTTGGCTCCGGGGCCTTCGGAACGGCACTGGCCGCCGTTGCCGCCGCCTCCGGCAAGGTGCCGGTGACGCTGCTCACCCGCCGCGAAAGTATCGTCGAGGAGTTCAAGCAGACCGGCCGCAATGACAGCGCGCTGCCGGGCATCGACCTGCCGGAAACGCTTGTTGTTTCCCACGATCCAACCGTTCTTGAGGGTGCCGGCATCGTGCTCTTCGCCATGCCATCGCAGGCGCAGCGCGAGGCTGGGCGGTCGCTGCACGGTTTCATCGGCAAGGGGGCCGATGTGGTGATCTGCGCCAAGGGCATGGAGCGGGCGAGTGGCCGGTTGCTGACCGATGTCGTCGAGGAAGAGCTGCATCTGCAGAATGTCGCCGTACTCTCCGGCCCGGGGTTTGCCGCCGATATCGCCAAGGGTCTTCCGACGGCAATGGTGATTGCGGCAGGCACTGTCGAGCGAGCCGCGGTTCTGGCCGAAGCCTTGTCGGGTGCGACTTTTCGTCTTTATCCGTCGGCTGACCGTATTGGGGTGCAGCTCGGCGGCGCGTTGAAGAATGTGCTGGCGATTGCCTGCGGTATCGTCGAAGGGGCAGGTCTTGGCGATTCCGCCCGGGCGGCGCTGATTTCGCGCGGACTGGCCGAGATGTCACGGTTCGTTGCGGCACGGGGCGGCGAGGCGGATACGGTGCGCGGGCTTTCCGGTCTTGGCGATCTGGTACTGACGGCAACCAGCCATCAGTCGCGCAATCTGCGTTATGGCATCGCGCTCGGGCAGAGCGGCAGTGCCAAGGGGCATTCGAATGAGCTGGTCGAAGGTGCGTTTGCTGCCTCCGTCGCTGCCGAGGTTGCCCGGAAACTGGGTGTCGATATGCCGGTCACCGAAGCGGTGGCTGCGATTATTGATGGAAAGATGGACGTGAAGACGGCGCTGGAACAGCTGATGTCCCGGCCGATCACGCAGGAATAATCAATTAAGGAGAAAACCATGCTGTTTGCGGTTCTGTGCACGGACAAGCCGAATGCCCTGCAGGTGCGGATGGATGCCCGCCCCGCGCATGTCGAGTTTCTGAACGATCTCAATGCCAAGGGCGCGCTGGCTTTCGCCGGTCCGTTCCTTGACGATGCCGGTAAGCCGAATGGCAGCCTGGTGGTTCTTCATGCAGAGACGATCGAGGACGTGCGGGCCATCGCGAGCGCCGATCCCTATGCCAAGGCCGGCCTGTTTTCCAATGTCGATATCAAGCCCTGGAACTGGGTCTTCAACAAGCCGGAGGCTTGAGCGTGGGGTACTGGCTTTACAAGTCCGAACCATTCAAATGGTCCTGGGCAATGCAGAAGGATGCGGGCGCCAAGGGGACCGAATGGACGGGCGTGCGCAACTATCTGGCGCGCAACAACATGCGGGCGATGCAGATCGGCGACAAGGGCTTCTTCTATCACTCGAACGAGGGGCTGGAGATCGTCGGGATCACCGAGGTCTGTGCACTGTCGCACCCGGATTCGACCGCTGAGGGCGATGCCCGCTGGGACTGCGTCGATATCCGCGCCGTCTGCGACCTGCCGAACCCGGTATCGCTGAAGGATATCAAGGCCAATCCGAAATTCGAGAAGATGGCTCTCGTGACGTCGATGCGCTTGTCGGTGCAGCCGGTGACCGAGGACGAGTATCTGGAAATTTGCCGGATCGGCGGGCTGGATAATCCGCCGCGGTGATGCGGGTTTAGCTGATAATACCCCTCATCTGCGGCAACCTCTGTCGTCCCCTCTCCCTGCGGGCGGGGAGAGGGTTAGGGTGAGGGGCCTTCTCCCAACTCCGACGAAAACAAATGCCCCATGAAAACCAATCCCGAAACCTTCATCCGCGAGAACACGGACATCATGGCGCCGCCACATGTGCCGGAGGTGCGGCTCTATCTGGCCAGTGAAGCGCATGATCTGTGGCTGAAGACGGAGGAGGAACTGGAGGAGATTGGCCTGCCGCCGCCGTTCTGGGCATTTGCCTGGGCAGGTGGGCAGGGGCTGGCGCGGCATATTCTCGATCATCCGGACCTAGTGGCCGGCAAGCGGGTGATTGATTTCGCGTCCGGCTCGGGTCTCGTGGCGATTGCGGCGATGAAGGCAGGCGCATCGTCGGTGCTGGCCGTCGATATCGATCCGTGGACCGAAACGGCGATCGGGCTCAATGCCGCGCTGAACAGTGTTGAAGTGTCTTCGGCGGGATTGGACATGATCGGCGCTGGACGGGAAGCGGATGTCTATCTGGCTGGCGATGTCTTTTATGACAAGGTGTTTGCCGACCGTATCGTTCCGTGGCTGAGCGCGCTTGCCGAAGCGGGGGCGGATGTCCTCGTCGGCGATCCTGGCCGTGCCTATTGCCCGCGTGAGCGGATGCAGATGCTGGCGACCTACCAGGTACCGGTGACCCGGGCGCTGGAGGACAGCGAGGTCAAGAAAACCACGGTCTGGCGGTTTTTGAGCGCAGTGCGCGACTGAAGACTTTTGCTGCGCGGCGAACGCTGTGGCGCCGGGCCGCAGCGCGGATGATCAGCACTCCGCCGCCGCGTATGCCTGTGCAACATACCCGGCAACGTGTCTTGTTTCGATATCCTGCAGTGTCTCCAGCTTGATATGGCGGCGGAACTTGCCGTCGCCGGACAGGAAGCCGTGGGGATCGGCGAGTGCCGCACCCTGGCTGAATTCGAGCGTCACATGGGCCTTGTAGGGGAAAACGCCGCAGAAGCTCGGGCCGCAGGAGAACAGCAATCCACCATATTTCACCTCTTCGGTGATGGATGGACCAGTGGCCAGAACGATGGCGCGCACACGCGCGACAATCGGAAAGAGGTCCGCGCGATGCTCTTTTACGTCCTGCAGGAGGATTGCGATTTTATCGATACTCACGCTGCTACGCCTTGTCCGTCACCGCCGGATTACGCAGACGCCGGATTCCCAGGAGCAGGCGCGCGCGTTGGTGGACGGATTGACGTGGATGATTTTCGGGCGCGCCGCAGGATAGGTCATGCCGGTATCATCCGAAAAATAGCCATAGCCGTTACGTTCCGAGCGGAAATAGGTGCCGTTGCCGGGATCGGTCCAGGCAGACAGGCCGCCGAAATAGGTGCCGGCATCGGTGTGCGATGGGAAACCGTCATTGCCATAGGACTGGTTCCAGCCGGGTCGACGCTCACCACGAAATCCCCGCACCGGCAGAGTGGGGTCGTAGCGGTCACGCCCATATCTTGGCGCGAAATGGCCGCGATTGGCCTGGCGCCTGTCGAACTGGAACCGGTCATAGCGACGATCGACGCGATATCCGCGGTCACGCCGGCCGTGCCGGTAATGATAGCGATCGGCGGTTACGCCGGAAACGGCTTCCTGCCGTCCCAAGCGCGGGCGCTGGTCAAACGACCGTTCGAAATGTGGACGGCGGATCTGGTTCCGGTCGCTCCGGTCACGCGCTTCGGCGAAATTGGCAAACGAGAGCATCACGGCAAGCGCCGCGATCAAGACTTTCGTCGCATTCTGCATACTGATTGGACGCATTTCGTGCAGCCCTCCGCACAACCCTTAATAAATCCTTAAGAGGCAATGTGGGGTAGAGACGGGCAAAAGTCACGGATTGCGTTGAATTTTCACGCCTTATCGTTAACGCGGTGGGCGAATCGCATCCGTCAAGCCGCCACATTTTCGTCTAATCGATTAAATTGATTTTGCAGTGCAAACACACTTGTCGTTAATCAATATGGTGATTAAACGTCGGCTGACTGAATTGCGCACAATCAGGTGCAATACCGGATGAAAATAGTCCAGTTTTTGGGCATCTTTCCGGGTCTTCCGTGAGGTTCAGATGACGAATGTCACCAAAAGCCGGCCTTTGTCGCCGCATCTACAAATCTATAAGCCTATTCCCACCATGGTCATGTCCATTGTGCACCGCATCACCGGATGTGCCTTGTACTTCGGCACGGTGCTTGTTGCCTTCTGGCTGATCGCCGCAGCCAGCGGACCGGAATATTACGATTGGGCCATGTGGGCCTTTGGCACGATCATCGGCCAGCTCATTCTGTTTGGCTATACCTGGGCGCTGGTGCATCATCTGTTCGGCGGTCTCAGGCACTTTGTCTGGGATCTCGGCTACGGCTACGAAAAGCATTTCGCCACCAAGCTTGCCATTGCCAACCTGATCGGTTCGGTCGCGGTTACCGCGCTGATCTGGATCGTCGGCTACGCGGTTCGCTGA
Source organism: Hyphomicrobiales bacterium (assembly GCA_900472175.1). Classification (GTDB taxonomy): domain Bacteria; phylum Pseudomonadota; class Alphaproteobacteria; order Rhizobiales; family Rhizobiaceae; genus Pararhizobium. The sequence goes on from UCHD01000009.1 coordinate 76,542, forward strand.
GAGGACAAAAATTCCATGGATATGCGTACTCCCCTCGGCAAGGTTCGCGGCCTCGGTTCGGCCAAGGAAGGCACCGATCATTTCTGGCGCCAGCGGCTGACGGCCGTCGCCAACGTGCCATTGATCATCTTCTTCGTGCTGTTCCTGATCAAATATGCAGGGGCGCCTTATGCTGAGGTCGTCGTTGCCCTGTCGAACCCCTTCGTGGCTGTGGTCATGGGGCTGGTGGTTATCTCCGGCCTGATCCACATGAAGCTCGGCATGCAGGTCGTCATCGAGGACTATGTTCACAACGAAGGCGCCAAGGTCGTCCTCGTCATGCTCAATACGTTTTTTGCGATCGCAGTTGGCGGGCTCTGTCTTTTCGCCATCCTGAAGATCGCGTTTGCAGGGTAATTCACAATGGCACCCACCTCATCGCCGCTCATCAACGGCCACGCCTATGATTATGTCGACCATGCCTATGACGTCATCGTCGTCGGCGCTGGCGGCGCCGGATTGCGCGCCACGCTCGGCATGGCCGAACAGGGCTTCAAGACGGCCTGCATCACCAAGGTCTTTCCAACGCGCTCGCATACGGTCGCGGCCCAGGGCGGCATTGCCGCCTCGCTGACCAACATGACGCCGGACAGCTGGCAGTGGCATCTCTATGACACGGTCAAGGGCTCTGACTGGCTCGGCGACGTCGATGCCATGCAGTATCTGACCATGGAAGCGCCGAAGGCCGTTTACGAGCTGGAACATTACGGCGTTCCTTTCTCGCGCAATGCCGAAGGCAAGATCTACCAGCGGCCGTTCGGCGGCCACATGCAGAACTACGGCGAAGGCCCGCCGGTTCAGCGCACCTGCGCCGTTGCCGACCGTACCGGTCACGCCATCCTGCACACGCTGTATGGCCAGTCGCTGAAGAACAATGCCGAATTCTTCATCGAGTATTTCGCACTCGACCTGATCATGTCGGATGACGGCAGCCGCTGCACCGGCGTCGTTGCTTGGAACCTCGACGATGGCACGATCCATCGCTTCTCCGCCAAGATGGTCGTTCTGGCGACCGGCGGTTATGGCCGCTCCTATTTTTCGGCGACGTCTGCCCATACCTGCACCGGCGACGGTGGCGGCATGGTGGCGCGCGCCGGCCTGCCTTTGCAGGACATGGAATTCGTCCAGTTCCACCCGACCGGTATCTATGGCTCGGGCTGCCTGATCACCGAAGGTGCGCGCGGCGAAGGCGGTTATCTCGTCAATTCCGAAGGCGAGCGCTTCATGGAGCGCTATGCTCCATCGGCCAAGGACCTTGCCTCGCGTGACGTGGTGTCCCGCTGCATGACGCTGGAAATCCGCGAAGGCCGAGGCGTCGGCAAGAACAAGGATCATATCTACCTGCATCTCGACCATCTCGACCCAGCCGTTCTGCACGAGCGCCTGCCGGGCATTTCCGAGAGCGCCAAGATCTTTGCCGGTGTCGACGTGACGCGCGAGCCGATCCCGGTTCTGCCGACCGTTCACTACAATATGGGCGGTATTCCGACCAACTATTGGGGCGAAGTTCTGAACGCCGACAGCGCCAATCCGGAGCGTGTGCTGCCGGGCCTGATGGCTGTCGGTGAAGCCGGTTGCGCCTCGGTGCACGGCGCAAACCGTCTCGGCTCCAATTCGCTGATCGACCTCGTGGTCTTCGGCCGCGCCGCTGCGATCCGCGCCGGTGAAGTCATCGACCGCGCCGCACCGATCCCGGCGATCAACGAAAAGGCCTGCGAAAAGATCATGACGCGCTTCGACAAGCTGCGTTATGCTGATGGTTCGACGCCGACCGCCGTGTTGCGTGAAAAGATGCAGAAGACCATGCAGGACGACGCGGCCGTGTTCCGCACCCAGGAATCGCTGGAGAGCGGCTGCAAGCGCATGAGCGCCATCTGGCAGGAACTGGCCGACGTCAAGGTCACCGACCGTTCGATGATCTGGAATTCCGATCTGGTGGAAACGCTGGAACTGGAAAACCTGATGGCCAACGCCATCGTCACCGTTTATGGCGCCGAGGCCCGCAAGGAAAGCCGCGGCAGCCATGCGCGCGAGGACTTTGTCGACGGCCCGTTTGCCGGCCGCGACGACGTCAACTGGCGCAAGCATACGCTGTCCTGGGTGAACGAGGCCGGCGAAGTCCGTCTCGACTACCGCCCGGTTCACACCGAACTTCTGGCTGACGGCATCGATCCGAAAAAGATCGAGCCCAAGGCACGTGTGTATTGAGGAGAATGATCCATGGTTGAACTCGCTCTCCCCAAGAACTCGACGATGACGGAAGGCAAGGTCTGGCCGAAGCCGGCCGGTGCCACCAACACCCGCGAATTCCGCATCTATCGCTGGAGCCCGGACGACGGCAAGAACCCGTCGATCGACACCTTCTATATCGATGTCGACGACTGCGGCCCGATGGTTCTCGATGCGCTTCTGTACATCAAGAACAAGATCGACCCGACGCTGACGCTGCGCCGTTCCTGCCGCGAAGGCATCTGCGGTTCCTGCGCCATGAACATCGACGGCACCAATACGCTGGCCTGCACCAAGGGCATGGACGAGGTGAAGGGGGCGGTAAAGGTTTACCCGCTGCCGCATATGCCTGTCGTCAAGGACCTGGTGCCGGATCTCACCAATTTCTACGCCCAGCACCGGTCGATCGAGCCCTGGCTGAAGACGGTGTCTCCGACGCCGGCCAAGGAATGGAAGCAGAGCCACGAGGATCGCCAGAAGCTCGACGGCCTCTATGAGTGCATTCTCTGCGCCTGCTGTTCCGCCTCGTGCCCGAGTTACTGGTGGAATGGCGACCGTTACCTCGGCCCGGCCGTGCTGCTGCAGGCCTATCGCTGGCTGATCGACAGCCGCGACGAAGCCAAGGGTGAGCGTCTCGACAATCTGGAAGACCCCTTCCGTCTCTATCGCTGCCACACGATCATGAACTGCGCCCAGACCTGTCCGAAAGGCCTCAATCCGGCCAAGGCGATCGGCGAGATCAAGAAGATGATGGTCGAGCGCCGCGTCTGATAACCGGGTGTGGGGCGATCGGTGGGACCGCTTGCTTCGGCTTCCATTCAGATCGACACTTTTCATGTATTGAAGCCGGCCGCAGCAAACGTTGCGGGCGGCTTTTTTACTAAAAAGCTGTCGCCGCGCCGCACGCGCCCCCCCCCGAGGCTGCAAGACAAGTCACGCCATACTTTTGGGAAAATCGGCGAAATGATCGCTGTGATCAAAGGTATAAGGTTGATGCAGCCTGTTGTTTGGCTGGTGCGTAATTCGCAAAGAGTTCGAGCGCTTTGCGGTAGGCGGGGACATCCTTCAGGTCATATCCTTCGCCAAGCTGTTCGAGGTCTTTATAGGCCTGCAACAACATATCGACAAATGAGAAGCCGGAACTCAGGTCTTCTGGCTCGACCCCGGCATGCTCCGCGCCATGCTCATAAAGGCGTTGTGTCGCTGCCCGCTGCTCCATCCATTCGATAGACGTGGTTTTTTCTTCATAGCTGACCTTGTCGAGCCAAAGAGCCCCTGCCTTCCCGACAGCGATGTGATTGGAAGGGTCTGATACGAACGTTTCCGCCAGCCGTATCGGGCCAGCATAGAGCCCCATGGCGAGCCCCTGCTGATTTGCCATGATTGACGCCGCCATATCCTTTTCCTCCTTGGAAAATAGACCGGTGGTGTCGGTGCGCATGGCATTTAGAGCCCGGCGATCCAAATCGCCGAGGGCTGAATACCAATCCTCGCCCTCATGACTGTTGTACCCGAACGGTTGTCCATTCCCGCTCATCTGGGCGTATCGGCTGTCGATCGCCTTGCGTGCGGCTTCGGCAATCTCCGTCTTTGTCTTGCCTGACGAGAATGGTTCCGCCGCCGGATCGGTGATCGCGAGTGCCAAATTGTTGGACGAAAACCCGGGGCGGACCGGCATGTAAATTTCGAAGCCATTCGGCCGCGATGTTACGAAGCTGCCGGATATCGGCGCCAAGTTGCCAAAACTATCGTATGTTCCGATGTCACCGTCGTCACCCTCCGGCTCAGGAGCGCCATAGGAGGCGGCAGGCTCAACCGGATTTCCGGAGGTGGTCACCTGTCTGGCCGGGGCCAACGGCCCGTCGGTTTGAATGTTGAAATAGTTGATGCTGCTGATATTCATCGCCTGCGCTTTTCCCTGTGTGCTTTCGCTTTAGAGGGGAATTCTTGCCTCAATCTGTCGTTACGGTTGAGCAATGGTTGTTTGGCTGTAGGCGAGCCTTCGGGCTTTCCGAGCTTGGGATCTCCTCTTTCGAAGGAGCTGCCAGATATTGCGTTGCCGGTTTGCGCTGTAGATTCAGCGTGTTCAGATTGAAGTCTGTCAGTGTTGCGTCATTGTCGCCAATGCAGCGGATATCGCCGGGCATCCTGGTGCGCCGGCAACTCTGCCACGCAGGATCGGAACCGTTTCAATCATGCCACAGTGTTAAAGAATCAGCGCTGTCTTGATTTTAAAGTTAGTTTTAAGCTAATTCCGCCTATATTCCCCTGGACAACGCGATAGCAGAGATGATCGGGAGCTAAAACATGCGGACAATACATACGGTAGCGGGACTGGCCTTGGTGCTGGCGCTGGCTGGATGTCAGAGGACGTCCATGACCGATTTCGGTGGCAACAACATGTCTCCGGCTCCGGTTCAGGCGCAGCCTGTGCCGACCGTCTCGTCCGGCCAGCTTGCCGCTCCCGGCGATACCTCGCAGTTTCCGGCGGCTCCGGTCAGCGGCACGGCCGCGGTCGGCGGCGTCACGACGCCGGGTGCCGGCGATACTGCTGCGGCGGCCAATGCGCTTGATGTGACCAAGGAATCGATGGTCGGTAACTGGCGTGTCTCGAATGCGGGCGCATCCTGCGACATGTTCCTGACGCTGACCAATCTCGGCAGCGGCTCGCGCGGCGGTACACGCGGTTGCGCCGGTGAACTGACGTCGATGGGTTCCTGGGAAGTGGCCGGCAAGCAGGTCGTCTTGAAGGATCGCAACGGCAATCCGCTCGCTCGCCTGTTCAAGACAGCCGATGCGCGCTTTGACGGCTCGACCAATGGCGGCCAGCCGGTCAGTCTCAGCCGCTAATCATCAGCCCGGCTTGAGCCGGGCTTTTTCTTGCCGTCGTTTCCGACACCAGGGCGGTCCAGCGCGTGCCAAATCCCGAAGACAGTATTTCGCGAAAACTCGAAGCCATGGTCGCGGCGGGAACGCTGTCGCGTGACCCGGCGCAGCTTGCCATCGCCAAGCGCCTCGATCATCTTTCCTCAGAACTGGCTGCTGGCCGGGCTGAGCGCAAGTCGAATGCGCTTGGATGGCTGTTTGCTTCGCGCAAGAACGAACATCCGCCGCTGAAGGGGCTTTATCTCTACGGCGGCGTCGGGCGTGGCAAGACCATGCTGATGGACTTGTTCTTCGAGACGGTGCCGATCAAGCGCAAGCGGCGGGCGCATTTCCACGAATTCATGGCCGACGTGCACGAGCGTATCTTCAAGCACCGGCAGAAGCTGAAGAACGGCGAGACGCGGCAAGCCGATCCGATGCCGCCGGTGGCGGCCGAGATCTTTGCCGAGGCCCGCCTTCTGTGCTTCGACGAGTTTTCTGTGACCGATATCGCCGATGCGATGATCCTGTCGCGGTTGTTTGGCGAGCTGTTTTCCAAAGGCTGCGTGCTGGTGGCGACATCGAATGTCGAACCGGGTAATCTCTACAAGGACGGTCTCAATCGCGGCCTGTTTCTGCCGTTCATCGATCTGTTGAAGGCGCATGCCGCTATCGTACCGCTGGATACGACGACGGATTACCGGCTGGCTAAGATCGAAGGCCTGCCGGTCTGGTCGTCGCCGCTTGGGCCACAGGCTGACGCCGAACTCGACAATGCCTGGAAGCTGGCGACGGCGGGGCTGACGGTTGCCTCCGCCGAGGTGGCGTTCAAGGGACGCAAGATCGTCGTGCCCAAGGCTGCCGGTGACTGCGCCCGGTTTTCCTTCGCAGACCTCTGCGAAAAGCCGCTGGGCGCGGCCGACTATCTTGCTATCCTCTCGCACTACCGGACGATCTTCGTCGAGCACATCCCGCATCTCGGGCCGGAGCGCCGCAACGAGACCAAGCGCTTCATCATGCTGGTGGATACGATTTACGATCACGGTGCCCGGCTGTTTGCTTCGGCGGCCTCGGCGCCGATCGATCTGCTGACGGCGAAAAAAGGCACCGAAGGATTTGAATTCGACCGTACGGTATCGCGCCTGATCGAGTTGCAGAGCAAGGAATATGCGGCCAACCATCACGCAGCTTCTGCTATTTTGTGACGTATCGGCGACAAAATATCTTACGTTTACGTAAGAATTTTATGATCTAACCGATTGAAATTGTTCCACCCAAAAGTATCAGTTGATATTTTAGGTTTTGAAGTTTAATTCCTTGCGCCGAAGGTTTGCCACAGTCTGCGCTTAGAGCGCCACGTCAGGCCTTGTCAGATTTGGATCGCAAAGGAAGCACTTTCATGGCGCGCAACAAGATCGCACTTATTGGTTCTGGAATGATTGGTGGCACGCTGGCGCATCTCGCCGGCTTGAAGGAGCTGGGCGATATCGTCCTGTTCGACATCGCTGACGGCATTCCGCAGGGCAAGGGTCTCGATATCGCCCAGTCCTCTCCCGTCGAAGGCTTCAACGCCAACCTGACCGGTGCCAGCGACTATTCCGCAATCGAAGGCGCCGATGTCTGCATCGTCACCGCCGGTGTTGCCCGCAAGCCCGGCATGAGCCGCGACGACCTGCTCGGCATCAACCTCAAAGTCATGGAACAGGTTGGCGCCGGCATCAAGAAGTATGCCCCGAACGCCTTCGTGATCTGCATCACCAACCCGCTCGACGCGATGGTCTGGGCGCTGCAGAAGTTCTCCGGCCTGCCGAAGAACATGGTTGTCGGCATGGCCGGGGTTCTCGATAGCTCGCGCTTCCGCCTGTTCCTTTCGCAGGAATTCAACGTTTCCGTCCAGGACGTTACTGCGTTCGTTCTCGGCGGCCATGGCGACACGATGGTGCCGCTTGCCCGTTACTCGACTGTTGGCGGCATTCCGCTGACCGATCTGGTCAAGATGGGTTGGGTCACCAAGGAACGCCTCGAAGAAATCATCCAGCGCACCCGTGATGGCGGCGCCGAAATCGTCGGTCTCCTGAAGACCGGTTCGGCTTACTACGCCCCGGCTGCGTCGGCGATCGAAATGGCCGAATCCTTCCTCAAGGACAAGAAGCGCGTGCTTCCGGCTGCTGCCCATCTGTCCGGCCAGTACGGCGTCAAGGATATGTATGTCGGCGTTCCGACGATCATCGGTGCCGGCGGCATCGAGCGTATCATCGAAGTTGAATTCAACAAGGCCGAGCAGGAAGCCTTCGAAAAGTCCGTCGCTTCGGTGGCGAGCCTTTGCGAAGCCTGCATCGCCATCGCGCCTAGCCTCAAGTAATTGCCGCTCGGCTTAAACAGGAAATATCCCCATGAACATTCATGAATATCAGGCCAAGGCTCTGCTGAAGACCTTTGGCGCTCCGGTCGCGGAAGGTGTTGCCATCTTCTCCGCCGACGAGGCAGAAGCGGCTGCAAAGTCGCTTCCAGGCCCGCTCTACGTCGTCAAGAGCCAGATCCATGCTGGCGGCCGCGGCAAGGGCAAGTTCAAGGAACTCGGCCCGGATGCCAAGGGTGGCGTTCGCCTGGCGTTCTCCATCGACGAAGCCAAGGCGCATGCCAAGGAAATGATGGGCAACACGCTGGTAACCGCGCAGACCGGCGAAGCCGGCAAGCAGGTCAACCGCCTCTACATCGAAGACGGCGCCGACATTGCCCGCGAGCTTTACCTCTCGCTTTTGGTCGACCGTTCGGTTGGCCGCGTTGCCTTCGTCGTTTCGACCGAAGGCGGCATGGACATCGAGGCTGTCGCCCATGACACGCCGGAAAAGATCCACACAATCGCAATCGACCCGGAAACGGGCGTGACCGATGCTGACGTTGCTGCGATCTCCAAGGCACTCGAGCTTTCGGGCGCTGCTGCCGAAGACGCCAAGTCGCTGTTCCCGATCCTCTACAAGGCCTTCAACGAGAAGGACATGGCGCTGCTCGAGGTCAACCCGCTGATCGTCATGAAGAATGACCATCTGCGCGTTCTCGACGCCAAGATGTCCTTCGACGGCAACGCGATCTTCCGTCACGACGACGTCAAGGCGCTGCGCGACGAGACCGAAGAAGACGCCAAGGAAATCGAAGCCTCCAAGTGGGACCTCGCTTACGTGGCGCTCGACGGCAACATCGGCTGCATGGTCAACGGCGCCGGTCTCGCCATGGCGACGATGGACATCATCAAGCTGTACGGCAAGGAACCGGCAAACTTCTGCGACGTCGGCGGTGGCGCCGGCAAGGAGAAGGTGGCTGCTGCCTTCAAGATCATCACGGCTGACCCGAAGGTCGAGGGCATCCTCGTCAACATCTTCGGCGGCATCATGAAGTGCGACGTCATCGCTGAAGGTGTTGTCGCAGCCGTTCAGGAAGTCGGCCTCAAGGTTCCGCTCGTCGTGCGCCTCGAAGGCACCAATGTCGAGCTCGGCAAGAAGATTCTGAACGAATCGGGTCTCGCGATCACGGCGGCAGACGACTTGGACGATGCGGCCAAGAAGATCGTCGCTGCGATCAACGCCTAATTTTTAAGGACCCGAACTCATGTCTATTCTCGTCAACAAGAATACCAAGGTCCTGGTTCAGGGCCTGACCGGCAAGACCGGCACGTTCCACACCGAACAGGCGCTTGCCTACTACGGCACGCAGATGGTCGGCGGTATCCATCCGAAGAAGGGTGGAGAAACCTGGACCGGCTCGAAGGGCGAAAGCCTGCCGATCTTCGCGTCTGTCGCTGAAGCCAAGGAACGCACCGGCGCTGACGCATCGGTGATCTACGTTCCGCCGGCAGGTGCTGCCGACGCGATCATCGAGGCGATCGAAGCCGAGATCCCGTTCATCACCTGCATCACCGAAGGCATTCCGGTCATGGACATGGTCCGCGTCAAGGCTCGCCTCGACCGTTCCAAGTCGCGCCTGCTCGGCCCGAACTGCCCAGGCATCCTGACACCGGAAGAATGCAAGATCGGCATCATGCCGGGCTCGATCTTCCGCAAGGGTTCGGTCGGTATCGTGTCGCGCTCCGGCACGTTGACCTATGAAGCCGTGTTCCAGACGTCGAACGAAGGCCTTGGCCAGACGACGGCTGTCGGCATCGGCGGCGACCCGGTCAAGGGTACCGAGTTCATCGATGTGCTTGAGATGTTCCTGGCCGATCCGGCCACGACCTCGATCATCATGATCGGCGAAATCGGCGGCTCGGCTGAAGAAGATGCAGCACAGTTCCTGATCGACGAAGCCAAGAAGGGCCGCAAGAAGCCGATGGCAGGCTTCATCGCCGGCCGTACCGCTCCGAAGGGCCGCACCATGGGCCACGCCGGTGCTGTCGTTTCCGGCGGCAAGGGCGATGCGGAATCGAAGATCTCGGCCATGGAAGCGGCTGGTATCAAGGTATCGCCTTCCCCGGCGCGCCTCGGCAAGACGCTGGTCGAAGTCCTCAAGGGCTGAGACGTTCCAAGCGATAACGTGACCGGGCCGCCCATTGCGGCTGGCCCGGTCCGCACCATCTGATGACGCGAGGGCGCATCCGGCGCTTTCGAAAATGCGGTTTACCGGGGCCATCCACCCGGCAGAGTTAACTAGTCAGGAGGCGGACGGACAGGTCCGCGGAACACCATGGCACGGCAAGAAGCCAACGAGCAATTTCAGCTGACCTCGTTCCTCGACGGAGCGAATGCTGGCTATATCGACCAGCTCTATGCGCGCTACGAAAACGATCCGTCGTCGGTCTCCGGCGAATGGCAGTCGTTCTTCAAGGCGCTGCAGGAGCAGCCGGAAGACGTGATCAAGGCCGCCAAGGGCGCTTCGTGGAAGAAGCCGCACTGGCCAATCCAGGCCAGTGGCGAACTGGTCTCGGCGCTGGACGGCGACTGGGGCACGGTTGAAAAGGTCATCGAAAAGAAGGTTCAGGCGAAGGCCGAAGCCAAGGCTGCCGTGACCGGCGTTGCCGCAGCGCCTGCCGACGTTCACCAGTCGACCCGTGACAGCGTGCGCGCCATCATGCTGATCCGCGCCTACCGCATGCGCGGCCATCTGCATGCCAAGCTCGATCCGCTGGCAATCGCCGCTCCGGTCGAAGATTATCACGAGCTTTCGCCGTCGAATTACGGTTTCGGCCCGGAAGACATGGACCGGCCGATCTTCATCGATAACGTGCTGGGCCTGGAGTACGCCACTCTGCGCGAGATCGTTGACATCCTTGAGCGCACCTATTGCTCGACGCTCGGTGTCGAGTTCATGCACATCTCCGATCCGGAAATCAAAGCCTGGATCCAGGAGCGCATCGAAGGTCCGGACAAGGGCGTCGAATTTACTGCAGAAGGTAAGAAAGCCATCCTGCAGAAGCTGATCGAGGCTGAAGGCTTCGAGCAGTTCATCGACGTCAAGCACAAGGGCACCAAGCGCTTCGGCCTCGACGGTGGTGAATCGCTGATCCCGGCGCTGGAGCAGATCATCAAGCGTGGCGGCCAGGAAGGCCTGAAGGAAATCATCCTCGGTATGGCCCATCGCGGCCGTCTGAACGTCCTGACCAACGTTATGGGCAAGCCGCACCGCGCGGTGTTTCACGAGTTCACGGGCGGCTCCGCCGCGCCTGACGACGTTGAAGGCTCGGGCGACGTGAAGTACCATCTGGGTGCCTCCTCCGACCGCGAGTTTGACGGCAACAAGGTGCATCTGTCGCTGACGGCCAACCCGTCGCATCTGGAAATCGTCAATCCTGTCGTCATGGGCAAGGCCCGCGCCAAGCAAGACCAGATGGCGAAGATTTTTGAAGGCGACGTCATTCCGCTTTCCGAGCGTGCGCAGGTCATGCCGCTTTTGCTGCACGGCGATGCGGCCTTTGCCGGCCAGGGCGTCACGGCTGAAATCCTCGGCCTGTCAGGCCTGCGCGGTCACCGCGTTGCCGGTACGGTACACTTCATCATCAACAACCAGATCGGCTTCACCACCAATCCGGCCTTCTCGCGTTCGTCGCCCTATCCGTCGGACGTTGCCAAGATGATCGAAGCGCCGATCTTCCACGTCAACGGCGACGATCCGGAAGCGGTCGTTTACGCTGCCAAGATCGCCACCGAATACCGGATGAAGTATCACAAGCCTGTCGTCGTCGACATGTTCTGCTATCGCCGCTTCGGCCATAACGAGGGCGATGAGCCGTCGTTCACGCAGCCGAAAATGTACAAGGTCATCCGCGCCCACAAGACGGTCGTGCAGATCTATGCCCAGCGTCTGATCGCCGAAGGCCTGATCACCGAAGGCGAACTGGAAAAGATGCGGGCCGATTGGCGTGCGCATCTTGAGCAGGAGTTTGAGGCAGGCCAATCCTACAAGCCGAACAAGGCCGATTGGCTGGACGGTGTCTGGTCGGGGCTTCGCGCCGCCGACAACCAGGATGAGCAGCGCCGCGGCAAGACCTCTGTTCCGATGAAGTCGCTGAAGGAGGTTGGCCGCAAGCTGTCGGAAGTTCCGGCGGGCTTCAACGCGCACAAGACCATCCAGCGCTTCATGGACGGCCGTGCCAACATGGTCCAGACCGGTGAAGGTATCGACTGGGCGATGGCGGAAGCGCTTGCATTCGGCACGCTCTGCGTCGAAGGCACCAAGATCCGCCTGTCGGGCCAGGATTGCGAACGCGGCACGTTCTCGCAGCGTCATTCCGTTCTCTACGATCAGGAGACCGAAGACCGCTACATCCCGCTCGCCAACCTGTCGCCGGCCCAGGCCCGTTACGAAGTCATCAACTCGATGCTTTCGGAAGAGGCGGTACTCGGCTTCGAATACGGCTACTCGCTGGCCCGCCCGAACGCGCTGACGCTTTGGGAAGCCCAGTTCGGCGACTTCGCCAACGGCGCGCAGGTCGTTTTCGACCAGTTCATCTCGTCGGGCGAACGCAAGTGGCTGCGCATGTCCGGTCTCGTCTGCCTGCTGCCGCATGGCTACGAAGGCCAGGGTCCGGAACACTCTTCGGCCCGCCTCGAACGCTGGCTGCAGATGTGCGCCGAAGACAACATGCAGGTTGCCAACGTCACGACGCCGGCCAACTACTTCCACATCTTGCGCCGCCAGGTGAAGCGCGACTTCCGCAAGCCGCTGATCATCATGACGCCGAAGTCACTGCTGCGCCACAAGCGCGCCGTCTCTTCCCTGTCGGAAATGGCTGGCGAGACCTCCTTCCACCGTCTGCTCTGGGACGATGCCGAGGTCATCAAGGACGGCCCGATCAAGCTGCAGAAGGACGCCAAGATCCGCCGCGTCGTGCTCTGCACCGGCAAGGTCTATTTTGACCTGCTGGAAGAGCGCGAAAAGCGTGGCATCGACGATGTCTATCTGCTGCGCGTCGAACAGCTCTATCCGTTCCCGGCCAAGGCGCTCATCAATGAGCTCTCGCGCTTCCGCCATGCCGAAATGGTCTGGTGCCAGGAAGAGCCGAAGAACATGGGCGCATGGTCGTTCATCGACCCGTATCTGGAATGGGTGCTTGCCCATATCGATGCGAAATACCAGCGCGTGCGCTATACCGGCCGTCCGGCTGCCGCCTCGCCGGCGACGGGCCTTGCTTCCAAGCACAAGGCACAACTCGAGGCATTCCTCGAAGACGCCCTCGGGGGCTGAAACATGGGAGGCTGAAAGGCCTCCCTCTTTTGCCTCAACAGAAACAGACACCCGATCAACGGACGACAAAAAATCATGGCCACAGAAATCCGCGTTCCCACTCTGGGCGAATCCGTCAGCGAAGCCACCATCGGCACCTGGTTCAAAAAGGTTGGCGATACCGTCAAGGCCGACGAGCCGCTGCTTGAGCTTGAAACCGACAAGGTGACGATCGAAGTACCGGCTCCTGCCGCCGGCGTTCTGTCTGAAATCGTTGCTGCCGCCGGCGAGACCGTCGGCCTTGGCGCGCTGCTCGGCAATATCGCAGCAGGCGCTGCTGGTGCTGCCGCACCGGCCGCCGCTGAAAAGAAGGCCGAGCCGGCTGCTGCTGCTCCTGCAGCCGCAGCTGCTGCACCGGCCGCCACGCCGGTTGCTTCCGCCGCCATGCCTGCGGCTCCTGCCGCTGCCAAGATGCTGGCTGAAAACAATCTCTCGGCCGATCAGGTCGACGGCTCCGGCAAGCGTGGCCAGGTTCTGAAGGGTGACGTTATCGCTGCCGTTGCCAAGGGCATTTCGGCACCAACCGCTTCCGAGCCGGTGAAGGTCGTGTCGCGCGGTCCGTCGTCGGCCGAGGATGCGCCGCGCGAAGAGCGCGTCAAGATGACCCGCCTGCGCCAGACCATCGCCAAGCGCCTCAAGGATGCGCAGAATACGGCTGCGATGCTGACTACCTATAACGAGGTGGACATGTCGGCCGTGATGGCGCTGCGCACCAAGTACAAGGACATTTTCGAGAAGAAGCACGGCGTCAAGCTCGGCTTCATGGGCTTCTTCACCAAGGCTGTGACGCATGCCCTGAAGGAAATTCCTTCGGTCAACGCCGAGATCGACGGCACCGACATCATCTACAAGAACTTCTGCCATATCGGCATGGCTGTCGGCACCGACAAGGGCCTCGTCGTTCCGGTCATCCGCGATGCCGACGAGATGTCGATCGCCGAAGTCGAGAAGGATCTCGGCCGTCTCGCCAAGCTCGCTCGCGATGGCGCACTCTCCATGGGCGACATGCAAGGCGGCACGTTCACGATCACCAACGGTGGCGTCTACGGCTCGCTGATGTCCTCGCCGATCCTCAATGCACCGCAGTCGGGTATTCTCGGCATGCACAAGATCCAGGACCGTCCGGTCGTCGTCGGGGGTCAGATCGTCATCCGTCCGATGATGTATCTGGCGCTCTCCTACGATCACCGCATCGTCGATGGCAAGGAAGCGGTGACCTTCCTCGTCCGCGTCAAGGAAAGCCTGGAAGATCCGGAACGCCTCGTTCTCGATCTGTAAGGAACGACAGGTATGGACCCGGCAGCACTGGCGGTATCGCCGTTCGTCACGCTCCTTGCCTGGAGCGTGGTGCTGCTGGTGTTTCATGTCTCGCTGCAGGGATTTTCCGCAACCCTCGAACTTGGATCGGCATGGAATGCCGGTCCGCGAGACGAGGAAAAGAAGCCCTCCGGCAAACTGGCCGGACGTGCGGCACGGGCATCGGCCAATTTTCGTGAGACCTATCCGGCTTTTGTCGGCCTGGCTCTTGCGCTGGCCATCACCGGTGATCTCACCGGCTGGGGTCTGATCGGCGCCTGGACTTGGTTTGTCTGCCGGATCATCTATATTCCGCTTTATCTGGCGGGTGTTCCCTATATCCGCTCGCTCATCTGGCTCGGTTCGCTTGCCGGGCTTCTCATAATGGTCGCGACGCTGATTTTCTGACGTCCCGCAGCGATAAACGGAGAGTGCAGTGCATCCCTATCTGTTCGAACTCGCCTCGCTGATGGCCATCTTCTCCTTCGCTATCGTTTCTCCGGGTGCCGATCTTGCCATGGTCATGCGCCAGTCGATCGTCAACGGCCGCCGTTCCGCCATCATCACGTCGTTTGGCGTTGGCACGTCGCTGATGTTCCATGTGACCTATACGATCCTCGGTCTGGGGCTGATCATCTCGCAGTCGATCTACCTTTTCAACATCGTCAAATGGTGCGGTGTCGCTTACCTTCTCTATATCGGCGTCAAGTCGCTGCGGGCGGGCAAGACCGACATGACGGCGCAGGCCGAAGGGGTGCAGGCCGGTGAAAAGCGCCAGTCGGGGCTGAAGGCATTCGGCCTCGGCTTTGCCGCCAATGCCTTGAACCCGAAGCCGGTCTTCTTCTTCCTGTCGATCTTCTCGACGGTGGTCAGCGCCCATACGCCGATCATGGTCAAGTTCGGCTACGGGCTGGTGATGGCCAGTTGCCTGATCCTCTGGTTCGTCGGTGTCAGCATGTTCATGACGACGCCGAAGATGCGCGCCGCCTTCTCGCGCGCCAGCCAGTGGATCGACCGCGCCAGCGGCATGGTCTTCATTGCGCTTGGCCTGAAGCTCGCCACGGAAAAGGCGGCCTGAGCATGCGTCTCGCTGGCCCCGCGTCTATCCTGAGCGCATTTCTGGCGGTTTCGCCGGCAGGTGCCGCCGACTGCCTGCAGGAACAGGCGATCTATGGTGATGCGGATAATGCTTACGAGTTGCATTTCGAGCCGGTCGGCTCGGCCAGTGCCGCCACCAGCAATCATTTCAAGGTCAAGGTCGGCAAGACCGATCTGGTGCTTGATGGCATCGTCATGCAATCGGACGAGCCGGTGCGTGCCAATGGCATGATCATGCACAATTGCCCGGAAGGCGATGTTACGGGCGACGATATCGCCGCCTGCACCGTCTGGCAGGGCGTGATCTATTCCGTCGGTACCGACGGCAAGGTGGCTTCGCTGCCGGGGGAGGGGCTGGAAGCTGCTTCACAGGTGCTTTTGCCGGATTTCGGCCCGGCGATCCGCAATTCATCCATCTGGGGCAAAGCGACCGTCGCGCCCTGGGATGTTCTGACCTTCAAGGAATGCAGCCAATGACGCGGAATGACAGGCCCGTTCTGCTGGTCACCGGCGGCAGCCGCGGCATCGGTGCCTCCATCTGCCGGTCGGCCGCTGAACAGGGCTGGGCGGTTGCCGTTAACTATGCCTCCAACCGGCCTGCTGCCGACGCGGTCGTGGCCGCGATCGAAGCAGAAGGCGGCACGGCCATCGCAGTGGAAGGTGATGTCGGCAGCGACGCCGGGATCACGGCCATTTTTGCCGCGATCGACAAGAGGTTCGGCCGTCTTGACGGACTGGTCAACAATGCCGGCATCGTCGGCCCGCCGGCGCGGATCGACGAGATCACGCCGGAGCGGCTGGAGCGTATGTTGCGTGTCAACGTCTCCGGCTCGATCCTCTGTGCCGCTGCGGCAGTCCGCCGTATGTCGGTGCGTCATGGTGGCAAGGGCGGCGTCATCGTCAATATTTCCTCGATGGCATCCGTGCTCGGCTCGGCCGGGCAGTATGTCGATTATGCCGCCTCCAAGGGCGCCATCGATACGTTCACCATCGGCCTGTCGCGCGAAGTCGCCTCGGATGGCATCCGTGTCAACGCGGTGCGCCCCGGCGTCATCGATACGGATATCCATGCGTCCGGCGGGCTTCCAGACCGCGCCCGCGATCTCGGGCCGACCATTCCCATGAAACGGCCAGGCACCGCGCAAGAGGTCGCCGACGCCGTTCTCTATCTTCTCTCCCCTTCGTCGTCCTATGTTACGGGCGCCATTCTCAACGTCAGCGGCGGACGCTAGCCGCTCTCAGGAAGGACTTTTCAATGGCTTATGATCTCATCGTTATCGGTACCGGCCCCGGCGGCTATGTCTGCGCCATCAAGGCGGCCCAGCTCGGCCTCAAGGTCGGCGTCATCGAGAAGCGCGCCACCTATGGCGGCACCTGCCTCAATATCGGCTGCATTCCCTCGAAGGCGCTGCTGCATGCGTCGGAAGTCTTCCACCAGACTGGCCACGCTATCGATGCGCTCGGCGTCGAGGTTGCAGCCCCGAAGCTGAACCTGACCAAGATGCTTGCCCACAAGGATGCGACGGTAAAGTCGAATACGGATGGCGTTGCCTTCCTGTTCAAGAAGAACAAGATCGATGCCTTCCAGGGCACCGGCAAGGTTGTCGGCGAAGGCAAGGTCTCCGTCACCAATGACAAGGGCGAAGAACAGGTCATCGAGACGAAAAACATCGTCATCGCCACCGGTTCCGACGTTGCGGGCATTCCGGGTGTTCCCGTTGAAATCGACGAAAAGATCATCATCTCGTCCACCGGCGGCATCGCGCTGGAAAAGGTTCCGGCCACCATGGTCGTCGTCGGCGGCGGCGTGATCGGCCTCGAGCTCGGTTCCGTCTGGTCGCGTCTCGGCGCCAAGGTGACCGTCGTCGAATACCTCGACACGATCCTCGGCGGCATGGACGGCGAAGTCTCCAAGCAGTTCCAGCGCATGCTCGCCAAGCAGGGCATCGACTTCAAGCTCGGCGCCAAGGTGACCGGCGTTGAGAAGGCCGGAGGCGGCGCCAAGGTAACGTTCGAACCGGTCAAGGGCGGCGATGCTGCGACGATCGATGCCGATGTCGTGCTGATCGCCACTGGCCGCAAGCCGTTCACCGATGGTCTCGGCCTGGCTGAGGCCGGTGTCGTCATGGACAGCCGTGGCCGTGTCGAGATCGACGGACACTTCCAGACCAACGTGACCGGCATCTATGCCATCGGTGACGTCGTGCGCGGCCCGATGCTGGCCCACAAGGCCGAAGATGAAGGCGTTGCGGTTGCCGAGATCATTGCCGGCCAGGCTGGTCACGTGAACTATGACGTCATCCCGAGCGTCGTCTACACCCAGCCGGAAGTCGCTTCGGTCGGCAAGACCGAGGAAGAGCTGAAGGCTGCAGGCATCGCCTACAAGGTCGGCAAGTTCCCGTTCACCGCAAACGGCCGCGCCCGCGCCATGCTGCAGACGGACGGCTTCGTCAAGATTCTTGCCGACAAGGAAACCGACCGGGTTCTCGGCGGTCACATCGTCGGCTTCGGCGCTGGCGAAATGATCCACGAAATCACCGTGCTGATGGAGTTCGGCGGTTCCTCGGAAGATCTCGGTCGCACCTGCCATGCCCACCCGACCATGTCGGAAGCGGTCAAGGAAGCAGCACTCGCGACCTTCTTCAAGCCGATCCATATGTAAGACAAACTGCGAGGGGCCGTGACAATCGGCCCCTTTGCGGCTCTTGAGTGCGCGGTCTAGGATCGGCGCATTCAAGGAGCACGCGCCTATGGCCCCCCGCACGCATTCCGTTCCGGTCACCTTGCCGCACCCGGCCCTGCCGCTCGCCGACTGGGCGGATTGTTACGAGCTTCTGGTACCAGGTCAGGCGACCACGGCCATCTCTGCGGCCAAACGGGCATTGGGTGATTTTCCGGCTTGGGTGCGCGCTTTGATGTGGCTGCGAAACGCCATTGTCAGCCCGTTTGGCCTGAAGGGGTCAGATAACAGTCCGGGCGGAAAAGCGGAGATGGTCGGCTTTTTCCCCGTCATTTCGCAATCAAGCGAGCAGGCCGTGCTCGGCTTTGATGATACTCATCTGGATTTCCGCATTGTCGTCGATGTTCGCCAAGCGGGCGAGCTTGCCCAAAGGGTCAGCGTCACGACGCTAGTGCGCCGCAAGATCCTGCTGGGCAGGATCTACGTTGCCGTCATCACACCGTTTCACCGGCTGATCGTCAGGACGATGCTGGCCCGGCTTGCCCGTCCCGTGACGGCAATGAGCTGACGTTTTCGCGGCCGTCGAACTCCGGGGCGGAGGCCTTCTGCCAATCGCCCCGGATCAGAGTCTTACTGCAATGTGCGGAACTGTGCCGCCTGTGCCGGGATGCCGCCGGTATCGGCGCCTGCAGCCTGGCCGTCGAGGCCGGTGGCGACGACCGAAACGCGGAAGACGCCGTCGAGGCTCTTGTCGAAGATCGCACCGACAACGATGTCGGCATCCTCATAGACTTCCTCGCGGATGCGGGTCGCAGCCTCGTCGACTTCGAACAGTGTCATGTCGGAGCCGCCGGAGATCGAGATCAGCACGCCCTTGGCGCCCTTCATCGAGACTTCGCTCAGCAGCGGATTGGCAATCGCCGCTTCGGCAGCCTTGGAAGCGCGGCCGTCACCGGCAGCTTCACCGGTGCCCATCATAGCACGGCCCATGCCCTTCATCACCGATTTGACGTCGGCGAAGTCGAGGTTGATCAGGCCTTCCTTGACGATCAGGTCGGTGATGCAGCCAACGCCGGAATAGAGAACCCGGTCGGCGATGACAAAGGCGTCGGCAAAGGTGGTCTTGGCATCGGCGATGCGGAAGAGATTCTGGTTGGGAATGACGATGACGGTGTCGGCGGCTTCACGCAGCCGCTCGATGCCTTCCTCTGCCGACTGCATGCGGCGCTTGCCCTCGAAGCTGAACGGCTTGGTAACGACGGCGACCGTCAGGATGCCGGCATTGCGCGCCGCCTGTGCGATAACCGGTGCTGCACCGGTGCCCGTGCCGCCGCCCATGCCGGCGGTGACGAAACACATATGGGTGCCGCCGAGATGATCCATGATCTCGTCGATCGATTCTTCGGCTGCTGCGCGGCCGACTTCCGGCAGCGATCCGGCGCCGAGACCTTCGGTCACCAGTGACCCGAGCTGGATCAGCCGTGTCGCTTTCGACATGGTCAGCGCCTGCGCATCGGTGTTGGCGGCAACGAATTCGGCGCCCTGCAGGCCCTCGGAGATCATGTTGTTGATGGCATTGCCACCACCACCGCCAACGCCGATGACAGTGATCTTCGGCCTCATTTCCGAAATCACGGGTTTCTTGATCTCTGTCATCTTGTCTCCTTGGACGTAAGCGCGGCCCCGGCATATGGAAGCGCGTTCCGGGAGCTGCATCGAATGCGAAGCGGAGCGGGCGCGAATCAGGCCGCTGCAGGTTATGATGGCAAAAAGGCAGAGAGACGGCGCGCGTGCAAGAGTCACAGCTAAAATTGCTGTACTGGCGATGGTTTCTGGAGGCACTTCCTCTTCTCCCCAGCGGGGAGAAGGTGGCCTGAAAGGCCGGATGAGGGGCCGCAGGTGCGGAATACGCCGAAACGCCCCCTCATCGCCTCACTACGTTCGGCAATTCTTCCCGCGGGGGGAGAAGAGGGAGCCCGTGGCCGCTCAATTGGCGGCCGGCATGCCGGTGACGGTAAAACCGTCCTTGCGCAGAAGCTCGATTACGCCTTCGTTGCCCGGCAGATGCAGGGCGCCAACGGCCATGAAGACGGCGCCGTTATCGAGGATCGGCTTGGCGCGGGTGGCCATGGTCTTGTTGCGGTCGGTGATGATCCGCTGTTCGAAATCGGCATAGCCTGCGTCATCGCTGGTGGACTTCTCTTCCGACACGGCTTTCATCATCGGCATGATCAGGCCGGTATCGCCGGCGAGATAAAGCTCCGTGGTTGTTTCCATCACGTCGGTGATGGTGTCGCCAAGCGCCAGCGTCTCGATCAGTGCCTCTAGATGAAACTGAACCGGCAGCGCATCCATAGCTTGCAACTGCTCGACCATGGTTTCCAGGCCCTTCAGGGTCTTGCCCTGTTTCAGGGCGTCTTCGGCGAGCTTCTTGTCGAGGAAGGCGGCGCCGGCGGCTTTGCGGCTCATTTCGCAGGCAGGCAGGGCAACGAAGCTGGCAAGCATCCATGGCTTCATCTTGGCCACCAGCGTCAACGGGATGCCACGCGTTTTCAGCCCCGCTTCCAGCTTCGTGACGTCTTCGGGCTTGAGGAAGTCCTTGATCGTCTTGCCATCGGCAAACATCGTCAGCCCGGGCTGCATCATGATCGTCGCGGCCGCCTTGCGATCATCGACGATCTCGTCGGATTCCACGATGACGGTCTTGGCCGCATCATAGGCCTGGCTGGCGCCGGCAGGCATGGCCAGCACGCGCGGATCGGTCACGTGCATGGTGCCGAGCAGATAGGAGGGGGCGACGCCTGCCTTCTCGATCTTCCAGAATGTGCCCTTGCCGTTCGGTATCGCTGCCGCTTCCTTCTCCAGAGCGGCAAACCTGGCCGGATCGGAGACCTCCATTTCGGCAATCAGGTTCTTGCCACCGCAGGACACGTCCTGCGCACGCGCAGGCGAGATCGACAGCAGGATGACAATGAGGCTGAGTGCAAACAAGACGTGCAGTGTAGCGATCAGCGCAAGCAGGTTGTCGCCCAACCTGCCGGTCAATCTATCTGCCAGGCTGCGTACCGGTTTTGCCCAGTGCTGAAACATTGTCGATCCCGTCTGCGAAGATTCTATCCGGCGATTCTTACCGCCCCGGCCTCACGGGCTGTTTAACAAAACTGGTTAACGTGCCTTAACCGGCAAAATTCAGGCCCGCGGATGGGCGCGATCGTAGATTTCCAACAGTCTGGCCGAATCGACGCCGGTATAGACCTGCGTGGTCGAGAGGCTGGCATGGCCGAGCAGTTCCTGGATGGTCCTCAAGTCGCCGCCGCCCGCCAGAAGGTGGGTGGCGAAGGAGTGGCGCAGGGCATGCGGCGTCGCCGTGTCCGGCAGGCCGAGCGCGCCGCGCAGCTTCTGCATCTCGCGCTGGATGATCGCCGGTTGCAGCTTGCCGCCCTTGGCGCCGCGAAACAGCGGGCCGTCCGAGGCTAGGTGATAAATGCAGAGTTTTTCATAAGCGCGCACGGCATCGATTGCCGCCGAAATCAGCGGTACGATGCGGGTCTTGCCGCCCTTGCCATGGATGCGCAGCGCTGTCGGCGTACCGGCAAAATCGGCTGGCGTCAGGTCCAGCGCTTCGGAAATACGCAGGCCGCAGCCGTAGAGCAACGTCAGGACGGCAGCGTTGCGGGCGGCAATCCAGGGCTCTTCGGCCAGTTGCGCATCATTGGTAACGACCGTCAGCGCATCTACCGCCGTCAGCGGCTTTGGCAGGGATTTCGGTTGTTTGGGCGAGCGCACGGCGGAAGCACCGGCGGCGTTGGCCATGCCTTTCTTTTCCAGATAGCGCAGGAAGGAGCGCAGGCCGGCCAGTCCGCGGCCAAGCGTTCGCGCTCCTGCACCGTCGCGCCTGCGGGCAGCGAGAAAACCGCGCAGATCGCCGGGGCGCAACGCGCTGATGTCGCTCAGCCGAGCCGGGCCGCTCAGGTGCCCGGTCAGGAAATGCAGGAATTGGCGGGTGTCGCGCTCATAGGCTTCGATGGTTTTGTCCGACAGCCGCCGCTCCTCGCCAAGGTTCGAAAGCCAGCGCTGGCGCTCCGTCATCAGCTCGGGATGACCAATGATCAGGAGTTCGTTCACAGCCATGCTCCGCGATTTGAGATGAGCCGACTCTGCGCGTTCGCCGGTTATGTTTTTCCTAACAGCCCTTGGAATTTGTCATGCCCGGATCATATTCAACTGCGATAGCTCAAGCGCAGGCAAGGCGGAAGAAGCGATGGCGCGACGGGATTCGGCAAGCGGTTTCACCTATTTCGCGGAGACGGTGGCGCTGGTATCGCATGGCCAGCCCGGCCATATCGTCGATACGCTGATTGCCGAACGCGGCCAGCGCATCGTCCAGCACCCACTCTGGCCGGTGATGCGGCCGGTTCTCTATACGGTGCTGAACTATCGCAAGGCGATCGAGTTTGCCGATGCCGTTGCCAATGCGCCGGGTTTCCAGGCGTTCGAGCATCTGAGCCGGACCCTGTCGCTTGATATCCGCGTGCGCAATGAAGAGCGCATCCCCGAAAAGGGCGGTTTCCTGTTGGTGAGTAACCATCCGACCGGCATTGCCGATGGCATCGCGGTGTTTGATCTTTTGAAAAACCGCCGTCCGGACATGATGTTCTTTGCCAATCGCGATGCGATCCGGGTCAATCCGCGCTTTGTGGAAATGGTCATCCCGGTCGAGTGGCGCGAAGATTACAAGAGCAAGCTGAAGGCGCGTGAAACCTTGCAAATCACCAACCGGGCGATCTCGGAGGGCAAGGCGACGGTGCTGTTTCCGTCCGGCCGCATCGCCTATTGGGCGGATGGGCGGCTCAATGAGCGGTCATGGAAAACGTCGGCCGTCGGGTTTGCCCGCAAGTACAATCTGCCCATCCTGCCGGTGCATATGTCGGCGCGCAATTCCGGGCTGTTCTACTGGCTCGCCAAATGGTCGGCCGAACTGCGCGACATGACGGTGTTCCACGAACTTCTGAACAAGAAGGGCGACCTGTTCGATTTCACCATCGGCAATCTCATTCAGCCGGATGCGCTGGATGGCGATCCGATCGAGGTGACCCGGGCGCTGGAGCGGCACACCGTGGCCGATCTGGCCTTCGATGCCGATGCCCGGTTTCGCAACCCGGTTTCGTCCGTGGAGACGATCGGGTAAATTCTGCATCATGCAGATTCGCTCCATGTTCGCCGCCAATTACCGTTCGCTCAAATCCATCCGCATGGATATGGCAGACGTCAACTCGTTCATCGGCGAGAATGGCGTCGGCAAATCCAACCTTTACCGCGCCTTGCAACTGGTTCAGGCGGCCGTGCGTGGTAGGCTGGCGCACGAGATTGCCCGCGAGGGTGGCATGGCTTCGGCTCTGTGGAGCGGCAAACGCCGCAGCGGCGATCCCGTTCGCATCAAGCTTGAGGTCGAGCTGCTCGACGAGGTCCAGGCGCTGAGTTTCCTCTACCGTGTCGAGGCCGGGTTGCGTCCCGCAAAGGCTGCGGCCGGATTCATCTTTGAGCCGCAGGTGAAGGAGGAGGAGCTGAAGGTCGATGCCGGCCGGCCGGTGACGGTGATGAAGCGGGCCGGGCCGGGCATCTTCGTCAGAAACGCGGCAGGCCGCATGGAGGAACATCCGGAACAGGCGCTGACGTCGGAAACCGCCATCGCGCTCTTGGGCGATGCCGGGCACTACCCGGAGATCGGCACGTTCCGGCGGGCGATCGACGGTTGGCGCTTTTTCCACGGGTTCCGCACCGATCGCGATTCGCCGCTGCGCTCACCTTGCCTTGCCGTCACAGCGCCGATGCTGGACGAGGACGGCTCCAATCTGGCGGCCGTCTTTGCAACACTGTTTCACACCCGCCAGGATACGGTAGATCTTGACCGGGCGATTGCCGATGCGTTTGGTGGCGCCCGGCTGGTGGTGCCTGAACCGGAAGAGTTTGCCGAATTCTCGCTGGTCTTCCCGGATTTTCCACAACGCCAGTTTTCGCCGCGCGAACTGTCGGATGGCCAGATGCGGTTCCTGGCGCTTGCCGGTGCGCTGTTGTCCTACCGCAAGCCCCGCTTCATCGCTCTCAACGAACCGGAAACCAGTCTGCATCCCGATATGCTGCCCGCTCTTGCCGAAATGATCGCGCAAGCATCGACCGACAGCCAGATCTGGATCGTTACCCATTCTGAACTGCTGGCCACAGAAATCCACAAGCGCTGCGGCGCCCGCCCGAAACGGGTGATCCGCAACGATGGCGCCACCTGGATCGAGGGCATGCGGCTGACCGGCGTGATCGAAGAGGATGATGATTGAAACAAAAAAGCCCCGCGATTGTCTCGCGGGGCTTCGTTCATTCCAAAACCTCAAAAAAATCAGGCGATCTTCTGGCCGGTCTTGGCCCAGTCGGCCAAGAAGGTGGACAGGCCAGCGTCGGTCAGCGGGTGCTTGACGAGGGCCTTCAGGGTTGCCGGCGGGGCGGTGATGACGTCTGCGCCGATCAGGGCGGCTTCCTTGACGTGGTTGACCGTGCGGATCGAGGCAGCGAGGATTTCGGTCTCGTAGCCGTAGTTGTCGAAGATCTGGCGGATTTCGCGGATCAGGTCCATGCCGTCGAAGGCGATGTCGTCGAGGCGGCCGACGAAAGGCGATACGAAGGTAGCGCCGGCCTTGGCGGCGAGCAGGGCCTGGTTGGCCGAAAAGCACAGGGTCACGTTGGTCAGGTGACCATCCGACGACAGGTTCTTGCAGGCCTTGAGGCCATCGAGCGTCAGCGGCAGCTTGATGCAGATATTGTCGGCGATCTTGGAAATGACAGCCGCTTCCTTCATCATCTGTTCGTATTCGGTGGCGGCGACTTCGGCGGAAACCGGGCCGTCAACGATGCTGCAGATTTCCTTGGTCACTTCGACGATGTTGCGGCCGGACTTCAGGATCAGCGAAGGGTTGGTCGTGACGCCGTCGACGAGACCGAGGTCGTTCAACTCCCGGATTTCATTGACATCGGCTGTATCGACAAAAAACTTCATAGGTATTCTCCCTTGGGATGCGGGGGCTGCTGTGTTGTTTCGGGGTTTTCTTTAACGCAATCCGGAGGCAAGGTCACGGCCGATGACTGAAGATTCGACCGATTTGTTTGACGACCTGTTCGCCCGCCGCGTCGTGCCCGTTCTGGTGCCGATGCCCGCCCCGAAACCATACTCCTATGCGGTGCCGGAGGGAATGGCTGTCGAGCCCGGATCGATCGTCCAGGTGCCACTCGGCCCGCGCCAGGTCGTGGGCGTCGTCTGGGACGGCGTCGACGATGGCAGCGTCGATCCAAAGAAATTGAAGCAGATCACCCAGGTCTTTGATTGCCCGCCTTTGGCAAGGGATATGCGGACCTTTCTCGATTGGGTTGCGACTTATACCGTCTCGCCGCCCGGGCTGGTTGCCCGCATGGCGCTGCGCGCACCAGCGGCGTTTGATCCCGAGCCGATGGTCGAAGGACTACGGCTGACAGATGCGCGTCCGGAGCGGATGACATCGGCGCGCGAACGTGTGATCGCCACGGCCGATAACGGATTTACCTGGACGCGGTCAGGATTGGCGCATGCTGCGGGAACCTCATCAAGTGTTATCGACGGGCTGACAGCGCAAGGCGTGTTCGAAACGGTGTTCATGCCGCCACCGCCGGTGGTGGCCTTGCCCGATCCCGATTATGTCGAGCACCGGCTCGAAGGGCCGCAGAAGCAGGCAGCGCTCGATCTGCTCGAAAGCGTCGATGCCGGCGGTTTTTCCGTGTCGCTGATCGATGGCATTACCGGCTCCGGCAAGACCGAGGTCTATTTCGAGGCGATCGCCGCAACCTTGAAGGCGGGAAAGCAGGTGCTGATCCTGTTGCCGGAAATTGCGCTCACGGCAAGTTTTCTCGAGCGTTTCCAGGATCGGTTCGGCTCGAAGCCGGCCGAATGGCATTCGGACCTTGCGCCGCGCACCCGTGAAAAGGTCTGGCGGCAGGTGACGGAGGGTGGCGTACGGGTCGTCGCCGGCGCCCGCTCGGCGCTGTTCCTGCCATTCGAAAATCTCGGCCTCATTATCGTGGATGAAGAACACGACCCGGCCTACAAGCAGGAAGATCGTGTCTTCTATAATGCGCGTGACATGGCGGTGGTGCGTGCCCGGATCGGTGAGTTCCCGATCGTGCTGGTGTCGGCAACGCCTTCGGTTGAAAGCCGGGTCAACGGCGATCTTGGCCGCTACAATCCCATCCACCTGCCCACCCGGTTTGGCGATGCGGCGCTGCCGGATCTCGGCCTCGTCGACATGCGCAAACATCCGCCGGAGCGCGGCGGCTTCCTTTCGCCGGTGATGCTGCGCTATATCGGCAAGGCGGTGGAGCGCGGCGAACAGGCGCTGCTGTTTCTCAACCGGCGGGGCTATGCGCCGCTGACGCTCTGCCGTGTGTGCGGCCACCGGTTCCAGTGCCCAGATTGCTCCAGCTGGCTGGTCGAGCACCGGTTTCGCGGCCAGATCCAATGCCATCATTGCGGCTATGCGCAAAAGACACCGGAGAGCTGCCCGGAATGCGGCACGTTCGATCATCTGGTCGCCTGCGGCCCAGGCGTCGAGCGGATCGCCGAAGAGGTCGACCGGCATTTTCCCGATGCCCGCACCATCGTGCTTTCGTCCGACCTGATGGGCGTCAAGCGCCTGCGGCTGGAACTCGAAGCCATCGCCAAGGGTGAGGCGGATATTGTCGTCGGCACGCAGCTGGTCGCCAAGGGGCATAATTTTCCGATGATGACTTTCGTCGGCATTGTCGATGCCGATATCGGCCTCGCCAATGGTGATCCGCGCGCCGCTGAGCGGACATTCCAGCTTTTGAGCCAGGTGACGGGCCGCGCGGGGCGAACCGGCCTGAAATCGCTCGGCCTGCTGCAGACCTACCAGCCGCAGCACCCGGTGATGCAGGCGATCGTCTCGGGCGATTCGGATGCCTTCTACGAGCGTGAGATCAGCGAGCGGGAAAAGGCGCTTCTGCCGCCGTTCGGGCGTCTTGCCTCGATCATCGTCTCTGCCGATACCCGCGCCGACGCCGAAGGGCATGCGCGCGGCCTGCGGCAGGCGGCACCCAAGGTCAGCGGCATTACCATTTTAGGCCCAGCCGAGGCGCCGCTGGCGCTGATCCGCGGGCGGCATCGGTTCCGGCTTCTGGTGCACGGCCGCCGCAACAGCGACATGCAGGTTTTTGTGAAAACGATGATGGCCAATGGGCCAAAGCTGCGCGGCTCGGTCAGTGTTCAGCTGGATATCGATCCGCAGAGTTTTCTTTGAACAACAGCGGGAATTCGTTCTCGGCGGCGATTCCCTTTCGCCAGGACTTGGGCTAGATCAGGGACGTCAGGCTGAAGGGGCGCACTATGGAGTTCTACATTCCAACCGAAACGGGAGAATTCCTGGCGTTTTGCGCAGCCGTTGTCACATCGCTGCTCGGGCTTATCTTCCTGTTTGCGCCGGGCATCGCTTTTCGGGCGCTGGGGATCGATCTGCGTGAAGGCCGGCGCGGCGGGTATGCCGAGGCGCGTTCAACGATGGGTGGCTTTCATCTTGGTCTTGGCATTGCAGCGCTGCTGCTCGCCCAGCCGATGGTCTATCTGGCGCTGGGTGCCGCGTTTGCACTTGCAGCATTCGGACGCATCCTGTCGATGCTGTCGGACAGTGGCAATACGGTTGTGAACTGGTTGTATTTGATCGTCCAGATCGTGCTCTCGGCGTTGCCCTTGGCTTATGTCTTTGGTTTTATCTAAACCCCGGCCAGCAAGGGCCTACGACCAGCCTCGTCAGCTCATACCCCATTTTTGTCAAAATTTGGCCAAACCGGCACGAACTATGCGCATTCGTGCGGTTCGCGTGTTGCGAGTCCAGATATCCTATGCTAGACGAACCGCGACTTGTGGGGGGCACAGGCCGCCCGGTCTGTGCATCCTTTAAAATATAGCAGCAAATTCAAAGTGTTGGGTTTACGGTTCTCCGCAGACATCGCCCTTGAATTAAAATAAGAGAAGCTTGTGCCCGTGGCAGACACATCCCAGCTTATTTCCGGTGTTGCAGAAAGGTACGCGTCTTCGCTTTTCGATCTCGCATTGGAAGCGGGTTCGGTGGAGAGCGTAGCGGCGGATCTGGACAAGTTCCAGTCGTTGGTCAACGAGAGCGCTGATCTGAAGCGCCTTATTGTCAGCCCGATCTTTTCTGCCGACGACCAGTTCAAGGCCATTTCCGCGATCATCGCGAAGGCCGGAATTTCGGGTCTGGTCGGTAACTTCCTGAAGGTGGTTGCACGCAATCGCCGCCTGTTCGCGGTGCCTGGCATCGTCAAGTCCTATCGCGAAACTGCTGCCCGTCATCGTGGCGAAGTTTCTGCTGACGTGACTTCGGCGCATGCTCTGACGGCAGCGCAGCAGACTGAATTGAAGGCGGCGCTCAAGGGCGTCACCGGCAAAGACGTGACGCTCAACGTCACGGTTGAACCCTCTATTCTCGGTGGTCTGATCGTCAAGGTCGGGTCCCGCCAGATTGACACTTCCCTTCGCACAAAGCTTTCTAGCCTTAAGCTTGCACTGAAAGAGGTCGGCTGATGGATATCCGCGCCGCGGAAATTTCCGCAATTCTTAAAGATCAAATCAAAAACTTTGGCCAGGAGGCAGAAGTCTCCGAGGTTGGCCAGGTGCTTTCCGTCGGTGACGGTATTGCCCGCGTCTACGGTCTGGACAATGTCCAGGCAGGTGAGATGGTCGAATTCCCGGGTGGAATTCGCGGCATGGCGCTGAACCTTGAAGCCGACAATGTCGGTGTGGTTATCTTCGGTGCCGACCGTGGCATCAAGGAAGGTGACACTGTCAAGCGGACCGGCGCAATCGTCGACGTTCCGGTCGGTCCGGAGCTGCTCGGCCGCGTCGTTGACGCGCTCGGCAACCCGATCGACGGCAAGGGCCCGATCAATGCCAAGCAGCGCTCGCGCGTTGACGTCAAGGCCCCGGGCATCATCCCGCGCAAGTCGGTTCATGAGCCGATGTCGACAGGCCTCAAGGCCATCGACGCTCTGATCCCGGTCGGCCGCGGCCAGCGCGAGCTAGTCATCGGTGACCGTCAGACCGGCAAGACCGCGATCATTCTCGACACGATCCTCAACCAGAAGGCCATTCACGACAATGGCCCGGATGCTGAAAAGCTGTATTGCGTCTACGTCGCTATCGGCCAGAAGCGTTCGACGGTTGCACAGTTCGTCAAGGTGCTCGAAGAGCGCGGCGCACTGAAGTACTCGATCATCATCGCCGCAACTGCATCCGACCCGGCTCCGATGCAGTATCTCGCACCGTTCGCTGGTGCTGCCATGGGCGAATACTTCCGCGACAACGGCATGCATGCGCTGATCGGTTATGACGACCTTTCGAAGCAGGCCGTTGCTTACCGCCAGATGTCTCTGCTTCTGCGTCGTCCTCCGGGCCGCGAAGCCTATCCGGGCGACGTTTTCTACCTGCATTCGCGTCTGCTTGAGCGCGCTGCAAAGCTTTCTGACGAGATGGGTGCTGGTTCGCTGACGGCTCTGCCGGTCATCGAAACCCAGGGTAACGACGTTTCGGCGTTCATCCCGACCAACGTGATCTCGATCACCGACGGCCAGATCTTCCTTGAAACGGACCTGTTCTACCAGGGTATCCGCCCGGCGGTTAACGTCGGTCTGTCGGTTTCCCGCGTTGGTTCGGCCGCTCAGATCAAGGCGATGAAGCAGGTTGCCGGCTCGATCAAGGGTGAACTCGCCCAGTATCGCGAAATGGCAGCGTTTGCCCAGTTCGGTTCCGACCTCGACGCCGCAACGCAGCGCCTGTTGAACCGTGGTGCGCGGCTGACCGAACTCCTGAAGCAGCCGCAGTTCTCGCCGTTGAAGACGGAAGAGCAGGTCGCGGTCATCTTCGCTGGCGTGAACGGTTACCTCGACAAGATCGCCGTCAACAAGGTTGGCGCGTTCGAGCAGGGTCTGCTGTCGTACATGCGTTCCGAAGGCAAGGACATTCTTGAAGCTATCCGCAAGGACAAGGCAATCAGCGACGACGTCAAGGGCAAGCTCAAGGCTGCCATCGACACGTTTGCGAAATCCTTCGCCTGATCGGGTACCATTTAGGACGGATTAACGGATGCCTTCACTAAAGGATCTGAAAAACAGGATCGCCTCCGTCAAGGCGACGCAGAAGATCACCAAGGCGATGAAAATGGTCGCCGCGGCGAAGCTTCGGCGTGCGCAGGAGGCGGCCGAGGCCGCACGGCCTTACTCGCAACGGATGAGCGCTGTTCTTTCGAACATCGCCGCCGCTGTCGGTTCGGATGATAGTGCACCTCGCCTGATGACCGGCAACGGTCAGAACCAGACGCATCTGCTCGTGGTCTGCACGGCGGAACGCGGCCTCTGCGGTGGTTTCAACTCGCAGATTGCCCGCTTTGCCCGTGACCACGTGCGCAAGCTGCTTGCTGAAGGCAAGACGGTGAAGATCGTCTGCGTCGGCAAGAAGGGCTTCGATATCCTGCGCCGCGAATTCGCATCGCTGATCATCGACCGTGTCGACCTGCGTGAAGTCAAGAAGATCGGCTTTGAAAATGCCGACCAGATTGGCAAGAAGATCATCAGCCTGTTCGAAAAGAACGAGTTTGATGTCTGCACGCTGTTCTATTCGGAATTCAAGTCGGTCATCTCGCAGGTTCCGACCGCCCTTCAGCTGATCCCGGCTGCCGTTCCGGCAGGCGCGGAACAGACGGACGCAGCGGCTGCGATCTACGAATACGAGCCAGATGCGGGCGAGATCCTCAACGATCTTATTCCGCGCAACATTTCGGTGCAGGTTTTCCGGGCTTTGCTCGAAAATGTTGCGGGTGAAATGGGTGCCAAAATGAGCGCGATGGACAACGCCACGCGCAATGCCGGTGACATGATCAACAAGCTGACGTTGTCCTACAACCGTCAGCGCCAGGCTCAGATCACCAAGGAACTCATTGAAATCATTTCGGGCGCGGAAGCGCTCTAAGGTTACGGAAAGAGGGTAAGGATTATGGCTAAGGCAGCTACCCCCAGTACAACAGCAGCGGCTAAGAAGCCGACGGCAGTGAAGGCAGCAGCGGAAAAGCCGGCAGCAGCAGCGAAGGCCGCTGTGGCGAAGAAGGCACCGGCAGCCAAGGTCGCCTTGACGGCAACCGGCGCAACCGGCCGCGTTACGCAGGTCATCGGCGCCGTCGTCGACGTGACCTTCGATGAAGGTCAACTGCCGGAGATCCTGAACGCGCTGGAAACCGACAACAACGGCAACCGCCTTGTTCTCGAAGTCGCACAGCATCTTGGCGAAAATGCCGTCCGCACGATCGCCATGGACTCGACCGAAGGTCTGGTTCGCGGTCAGCCGGTTGTAGACACGGGCGCTCCGATCACCGTTCCGGTTGGTCTGGAAACACTCGGCCGCATCATGAACGTCATCGGCGAGCCGGTTGACGAAGCTGGTCCGCTGATCACTTCGGGCAAGCGCGCCATCCACCAGGAAGCACCGTCCTACGTCGAGCAGTCGACGGAAGCACAGATCCTCGTCACCGGCATCAAGGTCGTCGACCTCTTGGCTCCTTACGCCAAGGGCGGCAAGATCGGCCTGTTCGGCGGCGCCGGCGTTGGCAAGACGGTTCTGATCATGGAACTGATCAACAACGTCGCCAAGGCGCACGGTGGTTACTCAGTGTTTGCAGGCGTGGGTGAACGTACTCGCGAAGGCAACGACCTTTACCACGAAATGATCGAATCCGGCGTGAACAAGCACGGCGGTGGCGAAGGCTCCAAGGCTGCCCTCGTTTACGGCCAGATGAACGAACCGCCGGGCGCCCGCGCTCGCGTCGCTCTGACCGGTCTGACGATCGCTGAACAGTTCCGTGACGAAGGTCAGGACGTTCTGTTCTTCGTGGACAACATCTTCCGCTTCACCCAGGCAGGTTCCGAAGTGTCGGCTCTTCTCGGCCGTATTCCTTCGGCCGTGGGCTATCAGCCGACGCTCGCCACCGACATGGGCCAGATGCAGGAACGCATCACCACGACGACCAAGGGTTCGATCACCTCGGTTCAGGCCATCTACGTTCCGGCCGACGACTTGACCGACCCGGCGCCGGCAACCTCGTTCGCCCACTTGGACGCAACGACCGTTCTGTCGCGTTCGATCGCTGAAAAGGGTATCTACCCGGCCGTTGACCCGCTCGACTCAACCTCGCGCATGCTCGACCCGATGATCGTCGGCGAAGAGCACTACGAAGTGTCCCGTAAGGTGCAGACGACCCTGCAGCGCTACAAGTCGCTCCAGGACATCATCGCCATCCTGGGCATGGACGAGCTGTCGGAAGAAGACAAGCTGGCCGTTGCCCGCGCCCGTAAGATCGAGCGCTTCCTGTCGCAGCCGTTCTTCGTCGCCGAAGTCTTCACCGGTTCGCCGGGCAAGCTGGTTGCGCTCGAAGACACGATCAAGGGCTTCAAGGGCCTCGTCAACGGCGAGTACGACCATCTGCCGGAAGCCGCTTTCTACATGGTTGGTTCCATGGAAGAAGCGATTGAAAAGGCCAAGCGCCTGGCTGCCGAAGCCGCTTAATGACTTTCGATCGGGGCGCTTCATTGGCGCCCTGATCGTCACTCGCTGTGGCTGGCAGGTGTCCGGCCGCGCCGAACGGGATTTTCTGCCGGGGTTTCTCGCCGGTAGCGCCAAAAGAAGCGAATGATCATGGCTGATTTCAATTTCGAACTCGTCTCCCCGGAGCGCCTGCTGCTTTCCGAGCGCGTCAGCGAAGTCGTTCTTCCGGCAACGGAAGGCGAAATGACCGTGATGGCCAATCATGCGCCTGTCATGACGACGATCAAGCCAGGTATCGTCAGCGTCAAGGCCGTTGACGGCACAGTAACACGCTACGTCGTGTTCGGCGGTTTCGCCGATATCCTGCCGACCGGCTGCACGTTGCTTGCCGAATCGGCTGTTCCTGTCAGCGAAATGGATGCCAACCTGATCGCGAAGCGCATTGATGCGACGAAGTCGGAGCTGGATGCCAATTCGCACAGCGACGAGCACAAGACCCGCCTTGAAAGTTTCCTCGCAGAGCTGACACAGCTCAACGAGATCGTCGTTGCGGCCTGAGAGGGTTGAAGACGTCACTTTCCGAACCCCGCTCCGGCGGGGTTTTTTATTGGCTGAATTTTACTTGATATCTTTGCTTGAAGGGTCTTGCGGCTTGGTGCCATCGCGTTAACGCTTTGATTTTATGAAGGCTCGAACCGGTTAGTGGGTTCATTTGCCCCGGTTTTGCGTTAGGCTGTGTGAGACGTAGGCAGTTTCGAACGTTTCGAACAATCAGGTTCGGCAAGAGACAAGAGGATGCGCATGTCTTCGAAGATCGTGCCGGTCATCATGGCCGGTGGCAAGGGTACCCGGCTATGGCCATTGTCACGCTCGGCGGCGCCGAAGCAGTTTCTCCAGTTCCTTGGCGACCAATCGCTGTTCCAGAAGACGCTGGAGCGGGTTTCCGATCAGGCGCGGTACACACCGGCGGTGATCGTCACCAATGCCGAATTCCGCTTCATCGTCGCAGAGCAGGCGCGGGCGCTTGAGGCGCCGCTATCGGGCATCCTTTTGGAGCCGGTGGCGCGCAACACCGCTCCCGCGCTTGCGGCGGCTGCCTTCGTCGTCTTGCGCGACCATGGCGATGACGCCATCATGCAGGTGCTGGCCTCCGATCATGAGATCGATGCTGGTGCGCACTATTTCGATTGCATCCGCATTGCGCAGGAGACGGCACAGGCCGGCAAGCTGGTGACCTTCGGTATCAAGCCGACGGAACCTGCGACCGGCTACGGCTATATCGAAATGGGCGATGATCTCGGAACGGGTGCAAAAACCGTTGCCCGCTTTGTTGAAAAGCCGGATCAGGCGCGTGCCGAGGGGTTGCTGGCAAGCGGCCGCTACCTGTGGAACTCGGGAATGTTCATGCTGCCCGTTGGGCAGTTTCTGGCGGAAATCCTGCGCTATGCGCCTGCCGTCTACGATGCGGCGCAGCGGTCAATCCAGGGCGCCGAGCGCGACCTCGACTTCGACCGGCTGGACGAGGCCGCCTTTTCGCAGGCGCCGAATATCTCGGTCGATTACGCGGTGTTCGAGAATACGCCGCATGCGGCCGTTGTGCCGTCCTCCTTCAGCTGGTCTGATCTCGGCAGCTGGGACAGCGTCTGGGCGATCGGCGACAAGGACGCGGACGGCAATGTCGTCGGGCAGAAGGCAACCGTGTCGAATACGCGCAATTCCCTCGTTCTGTCGCGGGACATCCATCTTGCGGTACAGGGGCTGGATGATATCGCCGTCATCGCCAGCGAGGATGCCGTCTATGTCGGACGCATGGAAGACAGCCAAAACGTCGGCGAGATCGTCAAGCAACTGGCCCGGTCGGCAAAGACAAAAGGGCTGACGGAAAACCATCCGACATCCTACCGGCCCTGGGGGGCCGTGGCTTCGGTGCTGAGCGGCGAGCGTTTCGAGGTCAAGCGGCTGCATGTGACACCCGGCCGCAAGATCTCGCTGCAGAAGCATCATCATCGCTCCGAGCACTGGATCGTCGTACGCGGCACGGCGGAGATTACGATCGATGGCGAGACACGGCTGCTGCACGAAAACGAGTCAGTTTACATCCCGCAAGGTGTGGTTCACCGGCTGACCAATCCGGGCAAGATTCCGCTGGAGTTGATTGAGGTGCAGACCGGATCCTATCTCGAGGATGACGATATCATCCGGCTGGATGACGAGTTCGGGCGGACGTAGATCGGGCTGCGTTATGAATTTGCGCTGAAAAGCAGACATAAAAACGCCCGGGATCGAAAAATCCCGGGCGTTGCGGTTTTGAAGTCTTTTTATCCCCGCAGTTCAGCCGGCCATTTTGTCGGCATAGGCGCGCTGTTCGTAGTGATGACCGAAGCGGCTCTTCAAGAAGGCGTCGAGGCCGATTTCTTCCTGGCGGATGAAGCCCTTGGTGGGCAGTTCGCCCTTGGCCAACATGTCGAGAACAGCGCAGATGCTGGTGGCCGTGGTGATCTGGATGGCGCTCATCATGCGGCCGGCGACGACGGCGCTGTAGACCTTGTTGGCGTAGGTTTCCTGCACCAAGCGGCCTTCCTTGCGGCCGGAAACCGTGACGAAGATGATGACGACGTCCTGCATGGTCGACGGCAGCGAGTTTTCGAAGATGTCCTTCAGGACTTCGCGGCGATGGCGCAGGCCGAGGTCGTTGAGCAGCGCCTTCATGATCGCGGCATGGCCGGGATAACGGATGGTGCGGTAGTTCAGCGTGCGGACCTTGCCCTTCAGCGTTTCGCAGAGCGTGCCGAGGCCGCCCGATGTGTTGAAGGCTTCATAGGTGACACCGTCGAGCGAGAATTCTTCGCGCTCTTCGAGCGCCGGTACCGTGATCAGCTGGCCTTCGACGATGGCTTCGCAGGGTTCAATATATTCGTTGATGACGCCGTCGGTGCTCCAGGTCAGGTTATAGTTCAGAGCGTTGGACGGATACTGCGGCAGGGCGCCGACGCGCATGCGGACGCTGTCGAGCGTGTCGAAGCGGCTGGCAAGGTCGTTGGCAACGATGGAGATGAAGCCCGGTGCGAGGCCGCACTGCGGAATGAAGGCGGTGTTGGCCTTTTCGGCAATTTCCTTGACCTGGCGGGTGGATTCGACGTCTTCTGTCAGGTCGAGATAGTGGACGCCGGCCTGGGAAGCGGCTTCGGCAATCGCAATCGTCAGATGGAACGGGGCAGCGCTGAGGACGGCAAACTTGCCGGTCAGCAGCTTGACCATGGCGGCGCTGTCGGAAATGTCGATTTCCGTGACCGAAATGGCGTCGTGCTTTTCGATCAGGGCGAGCTGCTCGGCGCTGCGGTCGGCCAATGTCACCTGATAATCGCCGGAATGGGCGAGAAGGCGGGCAATGGTCGAGCCGATCTTGCCGGCGCCGATGACAACGATGTTTTTCATAGTAAGTTCCCCGAATGAGTCTGTCTGTGGCGTCATTGTCCGCTTTCCGATGGTTGATATGAAGCGCTGATCTGATAAAAATGCCGATCAATAATCGGCATAATGCCGATATGGATGATCGATATGACGTTAGCGGATAAAGACCGGCAGCTTCTGGCCATTCTCAGCGAAAATGCCCGCATGCCGACGGCGCTTCTGGCGCGGAAACTCGGTCTTTCACGCACCACGGTACAGGCAAAGCTCGAGCGGCTGGAGCGGGATGGCATCATTGCCGGTTATGGCGTGCGCTTGTCGGATGATTTTGAAAAAGGACTGGTCAAGGCGCATGTGCTGATCACGCTTGCCGCCAAGGCGCTGGGTCGGGTGACGCAGGACCTGCACGATATCGAGGATGTGCGCACGCTGCATTCGGTCAGCGGCAGTTTCGACCTGATCGCCATCGTGGCTGCGTCATCGATCAGCGAGCTGGATCTGGTGATCGACCGGATCGGCGAGATCGACGGGGTGGAAAAGACGCTGTCGTCGATTATTCTGTCGACGCGGATCAACCGGTAGTCATTCAGTCAGTGAAGAGCGTCTGCGGCCCCCTCACCCTAACCCTCTCCCCGCTTGCGGGGAGAGGGGATGATAGAGGTTGCTGCTAGTTCCCTTCTCCCCGTTTACGGGGAGAAGGTGCCCGACAGGGCGGATGAGGGGCGACCCAAGCGCGTCCTTACCCGAACAATGCCATGCTGGCTCGTAGCGTCACCCAGATGCCCCACAGCATCGGAATGCCGACGATGGCCCAGGCGAACAGGGCTGTCCCGTCGAGACCGCCAGTGCCAATGCCGAAGGAACCGGTCGGGCCCGCGTTTGCGGCAGCGGATTTGGCTTGCAGGGCAGCCACTTCCTCATCCTTCATGAACCACGTGTCCGATAGTGGCCGGATCAGCGCGTTGGCGATCAGGCCCAGCGCGAGCATACCGGCAAGGATATACATCGTGCCGGTATAAAGCTCGGGTCCGGGGGCGACGCCGGCTGAAATCTGCGCTTCACGGATATAGTTGACCACGACTGGGCCGACGATGCCTGCCGTTGCCCACGCCGTCAGCAGACGCCCGTGGATGGCACCGACGAACTGCGTACCGAAGATGTCAGCGAGGTAGGCTGGTATGGTGGCAAAGCCGCCACCATACATCGACAGGATGACGCCGAAGGCGAGCACGAACAGCGCCTTGTTGCCAAGACCGGCGAGTGTCGGGGCGAGCGCATAGAGCGCGATGCCGAGGATGAAGAAGCAGAAATAGGTGTTCTTGCGGCCGATCTTGTCCGACAGCGATGCCCAGAAGAAGCGGCCGCCGATGTTGAACAGGGAGAGCAGCCCGGTAAAGCCCGCCGCGATGGCGGCGATCGATGCCTTCTGCGTGGTATCGAGGTCGGCAAAGGCGACATCCGGCAGGCCAATCAGCGACCCGGCAAAGATTTCCTGCAGCATCGGCGATGCCATGCCGATCACACCGATGCCGGCCGAGACATTCAGGCAGAGGACTGCCCAGATCAGCCAGAACTGTTTTGTCTTGTGGGCGTCGCGCAGATGCACGTGCTTGGTGGTGATCATCGTGCTTTTGGAGGCTGGCGGTGTCCAGCCTTCCGGCCGCCAGCCTGCTGGCGGGATGCGGTACCCGAAGGCGCCACCCATCATGAAGACGAAATAGATGACCGCCATGACGACGAACGTCTGCCAGACGCCGGCCGAAACATCGGTGCGGAAGTTGGTCATCAGCAGGTTTGCAAGCGGTGCGCCGATCATGGCGCCGCCGCCAAAGCCCATGATCGCCATGCCGGTCGCCATGCCTCGCCGGTCGGGGAACCATTTGATCAGGGTGGAAACCGGCGAGATGTAACCGAGGCCAAGACCGATGCCGCCGATCACTCCGGCGCCGAGCCACATCAGCCAGAGCTGATGGGTATAGACGCCAAGTGCCGCGACAAGAATGCCGCCGCACCAGCAGCAGGCGGAGACGAAGCCTGCCTTGCGCGGACCGACGCGCTCCAGCCAGCCGCCCCAGATGGCGGCCGAGCAGCCGAGCAGCACGAAGAACAACGTATAGATCCAGCCCAGATCGGCGACGCGCCAGTTGCAGGTGGTGGTAAACAGCGCAGATGCGAGGTTCATGCTGGCGCAGGTGTCAGGCGTCGTGCCGAGCGCCTTGGACAGCGGCAACCAGAAAACGCTGAAGCCATAAGCCATGCCGATACAGAGATGGATGGCAAGCGCTGCCGGCGGTACGAGCCAGCGGTTAAAGCCCGGCTTGGCGATGATGCGCTCTCGGTCGAGAAGACCCACCGAGCCTCCGCCCACATAGGTGTCCGTTGTTGCCGTCATGAATTTTGTCCTCCGTGCGCCCGAGCGGGCGGTTCCCAATGAAGCCATTTCAGGGACGGGCAGAGGTTTTCTGGGCATCACCCGCTCCTCAACGCGTGGTGCCGCCTTTGCCGCCCTTGCCAACATGGGAGCAATCGGTGTGCCAAATCGGCTCATTCATGATTTCAATGGTTTATGGGAGGAAAGCCGCCGCTGTCGGACAAAATGTCCGGCAGATCATGGACATTTTGTCCGTTTCAACTGGCTTCCGGCAGCC
This sequence comes from Hyphomicrobiales bacterium, assembly GCA_900472175.1. GTDB lineage: Bacteria > Pseudomonadota > Alphaproteobacteria > Rhizobiales > Rhizobiaceae > Pararhizobium. The sequence goes on from UCHD01000009.1 coordinate 115,156, forward strand.
AGATGGAAAAGGTGGTTCCTTTTCCGGGGGCGCTTTGAACCGAAATACGGCCGCCCTGGCGGGAGATCAGCCGCTGGCTGATAGAAAGGCCAAGGCCGGTTCCCTCCTGCCGTTTGGTGGTGAAGAAGGGATCGAAGATCTTGCCGATCAGCTCCGGCGTCATGCCGACGCCTGTATCGGTGATGTCTATCACGACACCGGCGCGCGCCTCGATATCCTGGTCCAGCGTGCGGATTGTCAGGAATCCGCCCTTCGGCATGGCGTGGATGGCATTGACGATCAGGTTGATGGCAACCTGCTGCAGCTCCGTCCGGTTCATCAGAACCAGCCGGGTTGCCTTGTCGTCGCGGACAAGCTTGATGGCGGCCTTGTGCAGAAGATGCTGCACCAGCGGCAGGCAGTCGGAGATCACGTTCGATGGCGCGTGGCGCTCGACGTAACCGGCATACTCCTCCGGCTTGGCAAATTGCAGGAGTTTGGTGACGATCTGGCTGATGCGGTGGATCTGCTCATCGATCAGCCGGAACTCGACCTTCGCTTCTTCGGCCCTTGCGCCCAGCACGCTGCGCACCACGTCGAGATTGCCCTGGATGACGGCGATTGGGTTGTTGATCTCATGAGCAACGCCGGCGGTGATCTCGCCAATGGCGGCAAGTTTTTCCGACATGATCAGCTGCTTGGTCGTCGCCTCGATCTGGCGGTTGGCAAGCTCCAGTTCGCTGGTCCGTTCGGCCACACGATCGTTCAGTTCCTCGTTCCATTGCCGCAGTTCCCGGTCGCGCTGCTGTAGCTGGTCGAGCAGGCCGTCGAGATGCAGCGCCACGCGGCCGATCTCGTCGCTGGCGGCTTTCAGTTCGGTGCGCGCGCCCATATTGCCGCCCTCGACGCGGGTGATCGTGTCGCTCATGCGCTCCAGCGGTTTGAAGATTGCCCGTGCCCAGCGCAGGAAGATCGGCACGCTGATGGCGGTGACGACGAGAAAGGCAAGCACGATGGTCAGCAGCGTCGCGTATTTTGCCTGCCGGAAGGGCGTTTCGAGAAAACCGACATAGAGCATGCCGACGCGCTTGCCGAAACTGTCGACGATCGGTTCGTAAGCCGAGATATACCAGTCGTTGACGACGAAGGCGCTGTCGAGCCAGGTTCGGCCCTCGTCCAGAACGGCGGCGCGCACGGCAGCCGAGACGCGGGTTCCGAGCGCGCGGCGATCCTCGAACAGGCGCACATTGGTGCTGATGCGTACATCCTCGAGAAACAGCGTCGCGGTGCCCTTGCTGCCTTCCGGCAGGCTTGCCTCACGGTAGACGAGGTCGTTGATCGTATCGATGAAAACGAGATTTTGGTTGAGCAGGGTACCGCCGACAAGGGCCGCTTTCTCGCCATTTGCCAGCGTTACGGGACTGGCGGAATGAACCACCATTCCACGCGTCTCGCTCTTCCTGTCGGTTGGCACGGCGTTTGGCGTCTCCACCAGCTCGATCTGGGCGCGTGCAGCCAGTGCGGGGGACAGGGCTGACAGTTGTTCATTGGAGAAAATGTCGATGGCGGTCGAGGATATTCCGCGAAGCGCAGTGGCCACCACCGGCCATGCACCAGACGGTTGTCCGGCTGTGTTTACGGGTTGGCCTTGCCGATCCACCAGCATCAGAAAATCGAGCCCGAGTTTCGCGCGGCTTCTCTCAAGGAATGCTGGCAAGCGCGGCATCTCGCTGGAGCCGACAGTGTCGCGAAACGCGGCGGAAACGGCCAGCGCCTGGATATGCTCGCCGGTGTTTTCGAGAATGCGGGAGAGATACTGATGGGCTATGGTCAGGTCGCCGTTGACCTTGGTGATCAGCAGAGCATCGAACTTGGCGTTCCAGCGGGCAATGGCGATGCCGAGCAGGAGCGGCAGGATGACCAGCGTCGGCAGCAGCGCAATGGCCAGAAGCCGGAAGCGGATGGAGCGGGCAGGACGCTCCTGCGGGCGGGAGGCCTCAGCCATTCCAGACGGCACATTTGCGGTCGATGGTCTTGCGTGAAATGCCAAGGCGGCGGGCCGCTTCATCGCGGTTGCCGCGGGTTTCCTCCAGCACTGCCAGAATATGCCGCCGTTCGATGTCGTCCAACGTCTCGCCGGCGGATTGCTGGCTGCGGCCGCCTCGAAAATCGTCGGGGAATTTTCCGAGGATCAGCGAGCGCTCGATCAGGTTGCGCAACTCGCGTACATTGCCCGGCCAGGAGTAGCGGGTGAGAGCCGCCCGCACTGGCGCGTCGATCGTCACCTGCGGCATGCCAAGTTGCTGTGACAGTTTCAGCATGAACAGATCGGCCAGTTCCTGCACGTCATTGCCGCGCTCGCGCAGCGGCGGCAGGTAGAGCTGCATCACATTGATCCGGTAGAACAGGTCGGCGCGGAAGCGGCCCTTTTCGACCTCCTTCTGCAGATCGGCATTGGTGGCGAAGATGAAGCGCAGATCGACCGGTACCTCGCGCTCCGAACCGACCGGCCGAACGCGGCGATCCTCGATCACGCGCAACAGCTTGCTCTGCGTGGCGAGCGGCATTTCGCCGATTTCGTCCAAGAACAGCGTGCCGCCCTGCGCATAGGTGAACAGGCCCTCGCGATTGTTTTCAGCCCCTGTGAAAGCGCCCTTGATATGACCGAACAGCTCGGTCTCGATCATGTCGGCCGGAATGGCGGCGCAGTTGACCGGCACGAAGGGTTTTTCGGCCCGATCGGACAGAGTGTGCAACGAGCGGGCGGCGACTTCCTTGCCGGTTCCGGATTCGCCGGTCAACAATACCGAAGTCGGCAGCGGCGCGACCCGGGCGATGGTGTCGCGGACATCGCCGATCACCCGTGATGTGCCGATCAGCCGGTCGCGCAAAAGGATATGATCGGAGGTGGATTTCAGTTCGTAACGCAGCACAAAATTCTCGCGCTGCAGCCGCATCCGGTCGAGGCAACGGGCGACGGAATTGAGGATCTGGTTGGAGCGGAATGGTTTCAGCACGAAATCGACGGCGCCGGCGCGCAAGGCCTGGATCGCGGTTTCGAGATCGGCAAAGGCGGTGATGAGGATCGCTTCGGCGAAGAAGCCGATGGCGCGCTGTTCGGCCAGCCAGTCGACGCCATTCTTGCCGGGCATGATATTGTCGAGAATGACAACGTCGAAATGATGGGCGTCGAGCTTGCGCGAGGCCTCGTCGGTATCGGCCGCCTCCTCGATCCGCTTGCAGCGGGGGCCGAGCGTGCGGACGAGAAAATTGCGCATGCCGGGTTCGTCATCGACAATCAGGATGGAGGCCTGCGCCAGCCACGGGCCGAACTCCGGATCGCGCTCCGGCACGGGCGTCTTTCGCGCTGCCTCTCCCTGCAAAAGTCTCTCCCTCTTTTGACGGGGCGACCTTAGCAAGGCTGGCGGGCAGGTACAAAGCTCTTTCGAATTTCTTTTGCCGAACAACCGATTGGCAAGTGCCGGTTGGCCATGTTTCTTCGTTTCTTCAACTCTGGTAGATGCCCGGATTGGATGCAATGGACGAGGGCGTTTCGATGAATACACATAAAATTCCGGATCATGATGCCTGGAGCGCCTGGCATCCGCTGGAACTGGCGGCCCGGCTGTCCGGCGTGACGAAACCCTGGTGCGTTGTCGGCGGTTGGGCGCTTGACCTGTGGCACGGCCATCAGACCCGCGACCACGACGATCTCGAATTCACCGTGCTGCGCGCGGATGTCGGGACTTTTCGCCAGGCTCTGCAAGGACTTGATTTCTACACCGCCGGAAGCGGGGTTGTGACGCCTTTGCTACAAGGTACGGAGCTGCCAGCCGATATCGTGCAAATCTGGTGCCTGGACAGCGTCGAGCGCCGCTGGCGGGTGGATATGATGATCGAGCCGGGAACGCCGCAGACTTGGGTCTGTAAACGCGATCCGCAAATTGTTGGGTCGCGCAGTGATTTCGTCCGCACGGCCGCGGACGGAATTCCCTATCTCGCCCCGGCACCAATCCTTCTTTTCAAGGCCAAATACCGGCGGGCCAAGGACGAGACGGATTTTGAAAACGCTTTGCCGAAGCTGACTGTGCCGGAGCGGGCTTGGCTGAAAGCCAGCCTTGAAAGGGTGCATCCGGGGCATGGCTGGATCGGCGTGTTATAGGCGGGGTCGTCCCAATCCTACCGGACCTTCAGCCCCAGTTCCGCAAGCAATTGCCCTGCCTGATCACGCGAGATCGTTGCGCCCCTGAATTGTTTGGCGTTGAGCAGGCGGATACCGCCCAGATCCGCGCCGCGCAGGTCGGCGCCTTCGAAGCGGCATTCGGCGAGGTTTGCGTCGCGCAGGCTGCAATCCTGAAAGATAGCGTCGCGGAAATCGCATTTCTTCAGGTCGGCCATCTGGAAGTCGAGGCCGTTCAGGCGGGCCTTGCGAAAGGAGAGGCCGGGAAGGCGGGCATCGGCGAGGCGGGTTTCGTCGAAGGTCAGGTTGAGGGTTTTGGTTTCGGTGAGGTTGGCTCCCGTCAGCTTGCAGCGGTCAAACTGCGCGCCGGTCAGTGTCGCGCCCCTGAAATTGCTGTTGTTGAAGTCGCAGCCCTCGATCCTGCTTTCGGACAGGTCGGAGCCGGTGAAATCGGCAAAGCCGCCCTTGCAGCTTGACCAGAGGGTGTTGCTGAGTTTTGCGCCGATGAAATTCGACTGTTTGAGATTGCAGCTCTCGAACACCCAGCCGTCCAGCGCCAGGCGCGAAAGGTCTGCTTCCTCCAGGACGCAGTCTATAAGCTTGTGCGGCAGTCCGCTTTTCGAGAGCACTTCGATTGTTGAGCGGTTAAGTTCGCGGTTCTCGATCGTATTGGCCGGTGAAATGGGGGGGGCCGGGGAGAGGGAGGGCGCCATGCTGTTGATCCTTATCGGTCATCGAGAACATACGGCATGGAGCCATGCATCTCACCGGTGATGTGATCAAACAGATACCGTGAAAACCTGTTGGCTGAAAAGCGCTCAACACAAGAGCTGGCGTATCAAACGGCTCAACTTTCCCTGCATCGTATGCCGGGAGCCGGCGTTGATCGTATTCAATACTGGTGCGGGTTTCCCTGTTGTATCAATCGCTGAAGCCAGCCTGCAGCATTTCGGTATCGACATGCTCGGAGGGTTCTGATGGTTTCGCCGGGCTGCCCGGCCGCTTGATAATGGCGGAGGCCGATATAACCAGCGGGTCGAAACCGGCATCGCCCTGCTCGATCAGTTCGAAGAACGCCTTGCGCATGCGCGGTTCCCAGAACTTGTTGATATGGGTCGCGATGCCGGGAATACGCTCGGCTTCGGGCTGCGACTTGAAGAAGGTGGCGATCTGGTTGGCCATGCGGACCAGTTTGCCATTGGTGTTATCAAGCGACATCGGCGATGGCTCCGGATTGAATGCGGTCAGGGTGGGTGAAAATCTCGAAATCGGCGCCGCGCACCAGCGCGATCAGCGTCATGCCTGCCTCGTCCGCCGTGCGGATGGCGAGCGCCGTCGGTGCCGATATGGCGATGATGAAGGGGCTGCCGATGATGGCGGTCTTCTGCACCATCTCGACGGAGACACGGCTGGTGACGACGACGGCGCCGGTCGAGCCGGCATGTCCGGCCCGCGCCGCAGCGCCCACCAGCTTGTCCAGTGCATTGTGGCGGCCGACATCTTCGCGCACGGCGATCAGCCCCTTGCTTGGCACATAAAACCCGGCGCCATGCACGGCGCGCGTTTCGAAATGCAGCGGCTGCTGACCGTTGAGAAGGCTAACAGCTTCGATGATCTGCTGTTCGGACAGCCGCAGCGGCGAGGCCGAGACCGAGGGTGTCTTGCGGACAGCCTGTTCGATCGATTCGATGCCGCAGAGACCGCAACCGACCGGGCCGGCCATATGGCGCCGCCGGGAGACCAGCGCGTCATTCTGCTCGTCCTTCAGGATGATCTGCAGGTCGATGCCTTTCTCATCCGCGACGGCTTCGATCGCTTCGATCTCGGAGGGATCGGTTATGATTCCCTCGGTCAGGCTGAAGCCGACGGCGAAATCCTCGAAATCGCCGGGTGTCGCCATCATCACCGCATGGGTGGAGCCGCCATAGGACAGCGCGATCGGCGTTTCTTCGGGCACGACGCGGGAGCCTCGCGTGAGCTTACCACTGCGATGGGCGGTTTCGGCGACGGTATGAGTGAGCTTGAACGAGGTCATGGGGCAGCCTCCCTCTTCTCCCCAGCGGGGAGAAGGTGGCGCGCAGCGCCGGATGAGGGGGGCGAAGCCACCTTTCCAAACGGCGAGACACTGTGACTGCGAGATGGAAGGGCTGGAAGCAGTGATTGCCGAGCCGCCCCCTCATCCGCCCTTCGGGCACCTTCTCCCCGCTGGGGAGAAGAGGGAGTTTGCTGCGCAGGTCCCAGCCACTCTCCCCCTTTGAGGGAGAGGTACCCGGTAGGGCGGAGAGTAGAGAATGCGGCAAACACGATCATCCGAAAACTACTCCGCGGCCTCCAGCTTGCCGGCGATGCGGCGGGACTGGCGGGCTTGTTCGTCGTAATCCACCTGCCATTGCGACGGGCCGTTCGATGGCGAGATCTGGACCGCCGTCACCTTATACTCCGGACAGTTGGTTGCCCAGTCGGAGAAGTCGGTTGTGATGACGTTGGCCTGCGTCGTCGGGTGGTGGAAGGTGGTGTAGACGACACCGGGAGCGACGCGATCGGTGATCAGCGCCCTCAGCGTCGTATCGCCTGCGCGGCTTTGCAGCTTCACCCAATCGCCATCGCGCACGCCGCGCAGTTCGGCGTCATGCGGGTGGATTTCCAGCCGGTCTTCCTCGTGCCAGACGACGTTGTCGGTACGCCGGGTCTGGGCGCCGACATTGTACTGGCTGAGAATGCGGCCGGTGGTGAGCAGCAACGGGAAGCGCGGACCGGTCTTTTCGTCGGTGGCCACATATTCGGTGCGGATGAACTTGCCCTTGCCGCGCACGAAGCCGTTGACATGCATGATCGGCGAACCGAGCGGGGCCTTTTCGTTGCAGGGCCACTGAACGGAGCCCATCTTTTCCAGATACTCGTAGGAGACCATGGCGAAGCTCGGTGTCGTCGCGGCGATCTCGTCCATGATCTCGGATGGGTGCGTATACGTCCAGTTCAGCCCCATGGCGTTCGCCAAATTCTGGGTGACTTCCCAATCGGCAAAGCCGTTGCGCGGGGTCATCACCTTGCGGACACGGTTGATACGGCGTTCGGCGTTGGTGAAGGTGCCATCCTTCTCGAGGAAGGTCGAGCCCGGCAGGAAGACATGGGCGTAGTTGGCGGTTTCGTTGAGGAACAGATCCTGCACCACGACGCATTCCATCGCGGCGAGGCCGGCCGAAACGTGCTTGGTGTCGGGGTCGGACTGCAGAATGTCTTCGCCCTGGATATAGATGCCCTTGAACGAACCATCGACGGCGGCGTCCAGCATGTTGGGAATGCGCAGGCCCGGCTCGTTGGAGATCTTTACACCCCAGAGCTTTTCGAAGATGTCGCGGGTCGCATCGTCTGAAACGTGCCGGTAGCCGGGCAGTTCGTGCGGGAAAGACCCCATGTCGCAGGACCCCTGGACATTGTTCTGGCCGCGCAACGGGTTCACGCCGACGCCGGGGCGGCCGATATTGCCCGTGGCCATCGCAAGATTGGCGATGCCGATGACGGTCGTTGAGCCCTGGCTGTGTTCGGTGACGCCGAGGCCGTAATAGATCGCGCCATTGCCGCCGGTGGCAAACAGGCGGGCGGCGCCACGAACTTCTTCGGCCGGAACGCCGGTGAGCGTTTCGATGGCTTCCGGGCTGTGGCGTTCTTCGGCGACGAAGCCGGCCCAATCCTCGAATTCCGACCAGTCGCAGCGTTCACGGATGAATTTTTCGTCGAACAGGCCTTCGGTGACGATGACATGGGCGAGCGCCGTGACGATGGCGACATTGGTACCGGGACGCAGCGGCAGATGGTGCGACGCCTTGATATGCGGCGAGGAGACCATGTCGGTACGGCGCGGATCGATGACGATCAGTTTCGCTCCCTGGCGCAGACGCTTCTTCAGGCGCGAGGCAAAGACCGGGTGGCCATCGGTCGGATTGGCGCCGATGATGATGACGACATCGGTATGCTCGACCGAATCGAAATTCTGCGTGCCGGCCGACGTGCCGAAGGTGGCGCCGAGACCGTAGCCGGTCGGCGAATGGCAGACGCGGGCGCAGGTATCGACATTGTTGTTGCCGAAGCCGGAGCGGATCAGCTTCTGGACGAGATAGGTTTCCTCGTTGGTGCAGCGCGAGGAGGTAATGCCGCCGATCGATTCGCGGCCATATTGATACTGGATGCGGCGGAATTCCGATGCCGTATGGGCAAGGGCTTCCTCCCAGCTGACTTCGCGCCAGGGGTCGCTGACCTTTTCGCGGATCATCGGGTTGAGGATGCGTTCCTTGTGAGTCGAATAGCCATAAGCGAAGCGCCCCTTGACGCAGGAATGGCCGCGATTGGCCTGGCCGTCCTTCCACGGCAACATGCGCACCAGCTCTTCGCCGCGCATTTCCGCCTTGAACGAACAGCCGACACCGCAATAGGCGCAGGTGGTGACGACGGAATGTTCCGGCTGGCCTATGGCGATGACGGATTTTTCGGTGAGCGTCGCCGTCGGGCAGGCCTGGACGCAGGCGCCGCAGGAGACGCATTCGGAGGAGAGGAAATCCTCATGCATGCCGGGCGAGACACGGCTGTCGAAGCCGCGGCATTCGATGGTCAGCGCGAACGTGCCCTGAACCTCTTCGCAGGCGCGCACGCAGCGCGAACAGACGATGCATTTTGCTGGGTCATAGGTGAAATAGGGGTTGGACTCGTCCTTCGGCATCCACTTGGCGTTGATATCGCCATTGTTGCGCGCCTTGACGTGATTATCGCCCTCATAGCCATAACGCACATCGCGCAGGCCGACCGCGCCTGCCATGTCCTGCAGTTCGCAGTCGCCATTGGCGGCACAGGTCAGACAGTCGAGCGGGTGATCGGAAATGTAGAGCTCCATCACGCCCTTGCGGATATCCTTCAGGCGGCTCGTCTGGGTATGGACGGTGATGCCGGGCGCGACCGGTGTCGTGCAGGAGGCCGGCGTGCCGTTGCGCCCTTCGATTTCCACGAGACAGAGGCGGCAGGAGCCGAAGGCGTCAACCATATCGGTGGCGCAGAGCTTCGGCACCTGGATGCCGGCCTCCATCGAAGCGCGCATGATTGAGGTACCTTCCGGCACGGTGATCTCGTTGCCGTCGATGGTGAGTGTCACCATCTTTTCCGAGCGGGAAGCGGGGGTACCGAAGTCGATTTCAGGAACGAGGGGCATGGAGGGCCTCCTGTGTGGATGTCGCCATATATGATTTTGCGGAGGCTTTACCCCCCTCTGTCACTGCGTGACATCTCCCCCACAAGGGGGGAGATCGATCTTTTCCCTCGTAAGCCCGCTGCTTGCGATCTCCCCCCTTGTGGGGGAGATGCCCGACAGGGCAGAGAGGGGTAGAACCACGAACTCTCATTCCGCGGCCTCCACCAATGGCACTGGGCGGAAATCGTCCGGAAAATGGTTCATCGCGCTGGTGACCGGATAGGGCGTGAAGCCGCCGAGTGCGCAGAGCGAACCGAATTTCATCGTGTTACAGAGGTCAGCGAGCAAAGCGAGGTTCTTCTCGGGTTCGATGCCCTGCGCGATCTTGTCCGCCGTTTCGACGCCGCGGGTCGAGCCGATCCGGCAAGGAGTGCATTTGCCGCAGGATTCGATGGCGCAGAATTCCATCGCAAAGCGGGCCTGTTTCAACATGTCGGCGGTATCATCGAAGACGGTGATGCCGGCATGGCCGATCAGGCCGTCCTTGGCGGCAAAGGCTTCATAGTCGAACGGCGTATCGAACAGGGCACGCGGGAAATAGGCGCCGAGCGGGCCGCCGACCTGAACCGCCTTGACCGGGCGTCCTGATGCCGTGCCGCCGCCGATCTCGTCGACGATCTGGCCAAGCGTCAGGCCGAAGGCTGCCTCGTACAGTCCGCCATGCTTGACGTTTCCGGCGATCTGGATCGGGATCGTGCCGCGCGAGCGGCCCATGCCGAAGTCTTTATAAAAGACTGCGCCCTTGTCCATGATGATCGGCACGGACGCGAGCGAGATGACGTTGTTGATCACGGTCGGACAGTTGAACAGCCCCTTGTGGGCAGGCAGCGGTGGCTTGGCGCGAACGATACCACGCTTGCCTTCCAGCGAATTCAGAAGCGCCGTTTCCTCGCCGCAGACATAGGCACCCGCACCGCTGCGGATTTCGATATCGAAGGCCCGACCGGAGCCCATCACCGAAGCACCGAGAATACCGGCGCGCCGGGCGGTTTCGACAGCTTCCGTCATCGTGGCGATGGCGTGTGGATATTCCGAGCGGATATAGACGAAGCCCTTGGTAGCAAGAGTCGCGAGACCGGCGATCGCCATGCCTTCGATCAGCACGAAGGGATCGCCCTCCATGATCATCCGGTCGGCAAAGGTACCACTGTCGCCCTCGTCGGCGTTGCAGACGATGTATTTGCGGTCGCCGGCGGTATCGAGCACGGTCTTCCACTTGATGCCCGTCGGGAAACCGGCGCCGCCACGGCCGCGAAGACCGGACTCGGTGACCTGCGCCACCACATCGGCGGGCGCCATCGCCACGGCCTTGGCAAGGCCTTTCAGGCCGTCATGGGCCTTGTAGTCTTCCAGCGACAGCGGATCGACGATGCCGCAACGGGCAAAGGTCAGCCGTGTCTGATTTTTCAGGAAGGGAATGTCCTCGGTTTTCCCGAGACAGAGCGGATGATTGCCGCCGGTAGCAAGGCCCGCGTCCAAAAGAGAAGAAATGTCGGATGCCTTGACCGGGCCATAGGCGATGCGGCCTTCCACCGTTTCGACCTCGACCATCGGCTCCAGCCAATGCAGGCCGCGCGAGCCGTTGCGAACGATCGTGACGTCGATGCCGCGGGTTTCGATCTCACGCGCCAAGCCCTTGGCGACCCGATCGGCACCGAGGGCCAATGCTGCAGCATCCTGGGGAACGAAAATCCGCACGCTCATGCCCGCACCTCCGCCACAAGCTCACGCACCGCATCGGCATCGAGCCTTCCGTGCACCTCGCCATCGAGCATCGCGGCGGGTGCGGTGGAACAGAGCCCCAGACAGTAGACAGGTTCCAGCGTCACCGCGCCATCGGGCGTCGTCTGGTGGAAATCGATACCCAGCAGGGATTTGACCCGTTCGGCCAGCTGATCGCCGCCCATGGACTGGCAGGCTTCGGCGCGACAGAGTTTGAGCACATGCCGGCCTTCCGGGTGATCACGGTAGTCATGATAGAAGGTGACGACGCCATGAACTTCGGCACGCGACAGGTTGAGTTCGCGGGCAATGACCGGCAGCGCTTCCTGCGGCACATAGCCGAACTCGGCCTGGATTTCATGCAGGATCGGCAGAAGCGGCCCTTCGAGCGACTTCATCGCGCTGACGATATCCAGCGTCCGTTCACCGATATCACGGCTTGATACATGCAGGTTCAACGTTCAGACCTCCCGAACTGAAATGAACAATTGGCTGCGCTCTGCAATACCTCCAACCGAACGAAGTCCCTCCAGACCATCATCGATTCAGATTTCCGGCTCGAAAGGGCCGATAACACGCGGTTTTGCAGCTCACGTACTGAAATACAGCGTGTCAGCAGGCTGGGAGAGGGTCAATAGGCGTGTTCCGTTAAGCGATAGATGTTTTCTATCAAAGGGCCTGCGCATCTGCGAGGATGCGCGCTTCGTGCAGCAGGGCAGAGACAAGCGGGGTAAACGGTTCCCGGTGCGTCGCGACCAGGCCAACCGTGTGGCGGGCATCCGGCTCGATGATCGGTATGAGCTTGATGTCTTCGTGAAAACCAAATGATTTCGCGACGTTATAGGGCATGATGCTGGCCCAGTGGCCGGTGCGGACATGGGAGAACAGCACGATCATCGAGTTGGATTCCAGTGTCGGCGAGACGGTGGCGCCGGCCTCGGCGAAATGCTGGTTGATGATGCGACGGTTCTGCATATCTGCGGTCAATAGACAAAGCCGAATACTGCCGACTTCCTTCCAGGTCACAGTTTCGCGATCCGAAAGCGGGCTACCGGCGGCCGTGACCAGATGATAGCGCTCCACCTGCAGCGGCACGCTGGTGACGCGTCCGAGCGGTTCGTTCTCGAGGTAAGTGAGACCGGCATCAATCTCGAGGTTTTCCAAGAGGCCGAGGATTTTCAGCGAGGTTGTCGAGAGGATGGAGAAGGTGACGTCCGGGTGTTTCTCCTGAAACGGTGCGGTAATGCGCGGCACCATGGCAAGCGTTGTCGGTACCGCAGCCAGCCGGATATGACCGACAAGACCGCGGCGGGCGGCGCGCATTTCCTCGTGCATGGTGCGGGAATCGCCGACGATTCGGCGCGCCCATTCCAGTACGCGCTGCCCTTCCGGTGTCAGGCTCTGATAGCGCGAACCGCGGTTGACCAGCATGACGCCGAGCTGGTCTTCCAGCTGCTTGATCGCGGCCGAAAGCGTCGGCTGGGTAATGCCGCAAAGATCGGCGGCGCGGCCGAAATGCCGCTCCTGCGCCAGCGCGATGAAGAATTCCAGCTTGTCGATCAACCGCCACCCTCCCGCTGGCTGCACTCAGCAGATCAATTGACCGCCGTTCACTTCCAGCACCTGACCGGTGATGTAACCCGAGAGCGCGTTCGACGCGAGGAACAAATAGGCTGGCGCGCAATCTTCCGCCGTTCCCAGGCGTTGCAGAGGGATGGTCTTGCGGGTGGCTTCGAGCTTTTCGGCGGAGGAATAGCGTTCGTGGAAATCGGTGGTGATTGTTCCCGGCGAAACGCAATTGACGCGAATACCCTCCGGCGCCAGTTCGCGGGCGAGTGCCTTGGAATAGGTCGAGACGAAGGCCTTGGTGGCGGAATAGATCGCCGATCCGGCGCTGCCGCCGGTGAGTGCCGAGATTGAGACAGTGTTGATAATGGCCGGATGCGTGCCTCGCCGGATGAACGGTAGCAGCGCCCGCGTGGTCTGAACTACGGAGGTCTGGTTAAGCTGCACCACCGTCTCATATTGTTCGTCTGTCAGATCACCCGCGAGAAACCGTCCGACCATCGTTCCGGCATTGTTGACGAGCACATCGATCGTTTTGAAACGGGACGCAATACCGGTGGCGAGAAGTTCAATGCCGCCAGCGGTCGAGAAGTCGGCATAGGAGAGAAAGGCCCGGCCCTCAGTCAGCGCCGCATCGAGAAAATCCGGCAGCGGTTCGCGCGCCACGCGGCCGCCGTGCAGGTAGACGTTTGCGCCGCAATCGAGAAACTGGCGTGCCACCTCCAATCCGATGCCGCGGCCGGCACCGGTGACGACGACATTCAAACCCTTGAACAGCGATGGATGAAACATGGTGAAACCCTCCCGCGACCGACAGGCTGTCGCATGATGACCTGAATTGCAACGCGGAGAGTCTTCCTTCTTTGCGAAGGGCTCATTTTCGAGCACTCGCCGCGTTTATGAAATTGCGCTGCTTTCGTTTTTGCCTATTATGAAAGAAAACGAAAACGACGGGGAGGAATTACCATGTATCTGACGGGGCGCCAGTCGGAAATTCTGGAGCTGGCCAAGACCGAAGGCCGGGTTCTCGTCGATGAACTCGCCGCTCGTTTTTCGGTGACGCCGCAGACCATCCGCAAGGACCTGAACGACCTCTGCGACGGCCGGGTGCTGACGCGCATTCATGGCGGGGCAATTTTTCCGCGCGGCAATGAAAATGTGAAATACGAAGCCCGTCGCTCGATTGCGGCTCTCGAGAAGCAGGCAATCGGCCAGGCGGCAGCAGCGATGATTCCGAACAATTCGTCGCTGTTCATCAATATCGGTACGACGACGGAAGCCGTCGGCGAAGCGCTGCTTGACCATACGGAGCTGATGGTTATTACCAATAACATCAATGTTGCCAATCGCTTGCGGGTTTATCCCTCGATCGAAGTGGTGATTGCCGGTGGCGTGGTGCGCGGTGCCGATGGCGGTATCGTCGGTGAAGCGGCCGTCGATTTCATCCGGCAGTTCAAGGTCGATTACGCGGTTATCGGCGCATCCGCGATCGATCATGACGGCGCGCTTCTGGATTTCGATTATCGCGAAGTGAAAGTGGCGCAGGCGATTATCGCCAATGCCAGGCATGTCATTCTTGTCTCCGATTCGACCAAATTCGAGCGCACGGCTCCGGTCCGGATCGGCCATATTACCCAGGTTCACACCTTCATTACCGATATTTGTCCCATCGAAAACGTCCGTAACATCTGCCAGGAGCAGGATGTGCGGTTGATCGAGACCGCGCGCTAAAAACGCTGGTTTTAGCGTCTGCTTGTTTTCCATAAACATTCGTTTGACATTCGTAATATTTTCGCTTTAATTAATTTCACTTTCGCATGTGCTCAAAATTGTGCAATGCGAAATGTGGGAGGGGAAGCAGTGCCTGCGCAGAACGTACTCGACATTTTCGTGATCGGTGGCGGCATCAATGGATGCGGCATCGCAAGGGATGCCGTTGGCCGTGGATATTCGGTTGCGCTGGCTGAAATGGACGATTTCGCTTCCGGCACATCATCGCGCGCCACCAAACTCATTCATGGCGGACTGCGCTATCTTGAACATTACGAGTTCAGGCTGGTGCGTGAATCCTTGATGGAGCGTGAAGTGCTTTGGGCCATGGCCCCGCATATCATCTGGCCGATGCGGTTCGTCCTGCCGTTCCACAAGGGTGGCATCCGCCCGGCCTGGCTCATTCGTCTCGGCCTCTTCCTTTACGATCACATTGGCGGCCGCAGGCTTTTGCCCGCCACCCGTACGCTCGACATGCGGCGCGACCCGGCCGCCAAGCCGCTGAAGGCGCTGTTCACCAAGGCCTTCGAATATTCAGACGGCTGGGTCGATGACGCCCGTCTCGTGGTGCTCAACGCCAAGGATGCGGCGCTCAAGGGTGCGCAGATCATGACGCGCAGCCGGGTCGTCTCGGCTGACCGCGAAGGCGCGCTCTGGTCCGTCAATGTCGAGGACGTGTCGACCGGTGCCATCACGACCTTCAAGTCGCGGATGCTTGTCAACGCGGCTGGCCCCTGGGTCGACGTGGTCTTGTCGAACGCGGTGCGCAAGAACAAGGTTCACAACGTACGCCTGGTTCAAGGCAGCCACATCGTCGTGAAGAAGAAGTTCAACGATCCGCGCGCCTATTTCTTCCAGAACCCGGATAATCGCATCATCTTTGCGATCCCATATGAAACCGATTTCACGCTGATTGGCACGACCGATAACGATTTTACCGGCGACCCGAAGACCATTCAGATCACCGATGGCGAGATCAATTATCTCTGTAACGCGGCGAGCGAGTATTTTTCCGAACCGGTCAAGCCGGCCGATGTGGTCTGGACCTATTCCGGCGTGCGGCCGCTGTTTGATGACGGGGCCTCGAAGGCGCAGGAAGCGACGCGCGATTACGTGCTGAAGATCGATGGCGGTGATGGCGAAGCGCCGTTGCTCAACGTCTTTGGCGGCAAGCTGACCACCTATCGCCGGCTTGGCGAGCATGCGCTCGAAAAGATCGCCAGTGCGATCGGTGCCAAGGGCAATCCGTGGACCGCCGGGAGCGTGCTGCCGGGCGGTGATTTTCCAGCGACCGGCTACGAGGCCGAAGTCGCTAAACTCAAGGGCCGCTATCCCTTTCTGGCCGATCGCTATGCTCGCCGTCTGGTTCGGCTTTACGGAACGCTGGCGGCGAGCCTGCTTGGGAGCGCCGGCACGACCGACGATCTCGGGCGGCATTTCGGTGCTGATCTCTATGAGGTCGAGGTGCAGTGGCTGATTGGCCAGGAATGGGCGCGGCATGCCGAGGATATCCTCTGGCGCCGCACCAAACTGGGCCTGACATTGACCCAAGCGGAAGCCGACGGGTTGGAAGACTACATGCGGGAAACGATCCGCAACGTTGCCTGAAGGCCGCGCCGGGATGGCGCCGCCGATGGCTGGGAGGAAGCCTGAGAATGCTTGAACTGAAAAACATAACCAAGGCTGTCGGAGCGGATACGCATATCCATCCGACGAACCTTGTGCTGGAGCGGGGCTCGCTGAATGTGCTGTTGGGCCCGACGCTATCCGGCAAGACATCGCTGATGCGGCTGATGGCCGGTCTCGACAAGCCGACGACCGGTACCATCACGTTCGACGGCAAGGATGTGACCGGTGTGCGGGTGCAGGATCGTTCCGTCGCCATGGTCTATCAGCAGTTCATCAATTATCCGGCGATGACCGTTTACGAGAACATCGCCTCGCCGATGCGTATTTCCGGCAAGGACGCGGCAACGATCGATCGCGAGGTTCGCAAGGCGGCCGAGCTGATGAAGCTGACGCCTTATCTGGAGCGCACGCCGCTCAATCTGTCGGGCGGGCAGCAGCAGCGCACCGCGCTGGCGCGGGCCATCGTCAAGAATGCCAGCCTGGTGCTGCTCGACGAGCCGCTCGCCAACCTCGACTACAAGCTGCGCGAGGAATTGCGCGAAGAATTGCCAAAACTGTTTGCGGCCGCGGGCTCGATCTTCGTCTATGCGACGACCGAACCACAGGAAGCGCTGCTGCTCGGCGGCAATACAGCAACGCTCAGCCAGGGCCGTATCAGCCAGTTCGGGCCGACCATCTCGGTGTATCGCAAGCCGGCGGATATCGCGACGGCAAAGACATTTGCCGATCCGCCGCTGAATACGCTCGACGTGGTGAAGTCCGGCAACGCATTCGAACGCGGCGGTCTCACCGTCCTCCCGGTCCCGGCGCATCTCGCCGGTATCGCCGATGGCGCCTATACCATCGCCTTCCATCCACACCACCTGTCGCTCACGCGTCCGCACGAGACGGCGGCGACGCTGAAGGCGCGCATTATCATTTCCGAAATTGCCGGGTCCGAGAGCTTCATCCATGTCGATTGTGCGGGATCGCGCTGGGTCATGCTCGAACATGGAATTCACGATATCGAGCCGGATGCGGCGATCGAGCTTTTCGTCGATACCCGCCACCTGATGGCTTTCGGGGCAGACGGACGTGCGATCGGCGGCTCTGCCGCTAGCCAGACCGTTCGGGGGGCGTGAGGAGAAAATCATGGCACGCATCAATCTCGACCATATCCGCCACGCCTACGGCCCGAACCCGAAAAAGCCTTCGGACTATTCGCTGAAGGAAGTGCATCACGAATGGAACGACGGCGGCGCTTATGCGTTGCTCGGACCTTCCGGCTGCGGCAAGACCACGCTGCTCAACATCATTTCAGGCCTGTTGCAGCCGTCCGAAGGCAAGATCCTGTTCGATGGCAAGGACGTCACCAACCTGTCGACGCAGGAGCGCAACATCGCACAGGTGTTCCAGTTCCCGGTGATCTACGACACGATGACCGTTTACGACAACCTGGCCTTTCCGCTGCGCAATCGTAAGGTTCCGGAAACGGAAGTCGATCGCCGGGTCACCGAAATCCTCGAGATGATCGGCCTGTCCGACCGTGCGAAGAAGAGGGCGCAAGGGCTGACGGCCGACCAGAAGCAGAAGATTTCGCTTGGCCGCGGTCTGGTCCGTTCCGATGTCAGCGCCATCCTGTTCGACGAGCCGCTGACCGTTATCGATCCGCATATGAAATGGGTGCTGCGCTCGCAGTTGAAGCGGCTGCACAAGCAGTTCGGTTTCACCATGGTCTACGTCACGCACGACCAGACCGAGGCGCTCACCTTCGCCGACAAGGTCGTCGTTATGTATGACGGCGAGATCGTCCAGATCGGCACGCCAGCCGAACTGTTCGAAAAGCCCAAGCACACATTCGTCGGCTATTTCATCGGTTCACCGGGCATGAACGTCCTGCCGGCAAAGATCGACGGTTCGTCCGTCGACCTCGATGGGCAGAAGATCGCCCTGTCGTTTGCGCCGAAATTCGCAGCCGGTGCCAAGACCGAACTCGGCATCCGCCCGGAATTCGTCCGGCTCGGCCGAGAAGGCATGCCGGTTTCAATTTCCAAGGTCGAGGATATCGGCCGCCAGAAGATTGTCCGCGCCACCTTTGCCAATCGGCCGATCGCCATTGTCGTGCATGAGGACGGCGACATCCCGGCGGAACCGAAGATCACTTTCGATCCCGCGGCCATCAATATCTACGCCGATTCCTGGCGCATCGGCGGGGAGGCCTGATCATGGAAAAGACCTGGAACAACAAGGCCTGGTTCATGGTTCTGCCGGTGCTGGTGCTGGTCGCCTTCTCGGCGGTCATCCCGTTGATGACGGTGGTCAACTATTCGGTACAGGACACGTTCGGCAACAATGAGTTCTTCTGGGCAGGCACCGACTGGTTCACCCAGGTGCTGCAGTCAGACCGTTTTTGGGATGCGCTGACCCGCAACCTGATTTTCTCCGGCATTATCCTGGCGATCGAGATTCCGCTCGGCATCCTGATCGCACTCAACATGCCGAAGACCGGGCTTGGCGTTCCCGTCTGCCTCGTCCTGATGTCGCTGCCGCTGCTTATTCCGTGGAATGTGGTGGGCACCATCTGGCAGGTGTTTGGACGCGTCGATATCGGGTTGCTCGGCTATACGCTGGATGCGATCGGCATTCCCTATAACTATGTCAACAACGTCTTCGATGCCTGGATAACCCTGATCGTCATGGACATCTGGCACTGGACGAGTCTCGTCGTTCTGCTGTGCTATGCCGGCCTCGTGTCGATACCGGATGCCTATTATCAGGCCGCCAAGATCGATGGTGCCTCGCGCTGGGCGGTGTTCCGCTACATCCAGCTGCCGAAGATGAAGCGCGTGCTTCTGATCGCCTTCCTGCTGCGCTTCATGGATAGTTTCATGATCTATACCGAGCCCTTCGTCGTCACCGGCGGCGGACCGGGCAATGCCACCACATTCCTGTCGATCGATCTCGTCAAGACGGCCATCGGCCAGTTCGACCTCGGTCCGGCAGCAGCACTTTCGCTCATCTACTTCCTGATCATCCTGTTGCTCTCATGGATATTCTACACCGTGATGACCAATAGCGATGCGCAGAGCTGACGGAAGGGAGAAAGAACAATGACCACAGCAACACAATCTTCCGGCCGTAGCCTCTCCTGGCTCGTACCCACCATCTACATCCTCTTTCTGCTCTTGCCGATCTATTGGCTCGTCAACATGAGCTTCAAGACGAATACCGAGATCACCGGCACCTTTTCGCTCTATCCGCATGCGCCGACACTGCGGAACTATGCGGTGATTTTCACCGATCCGTCCTGGTACAAGGGCTATATCAACTCGATCATCTATGTGGTGATGAATACGGTGATCTCCGTATCGGTGGCGCTGCCGGCGGCCTATGCCTTCTCGCGTTACCGGTTCCTTGGCGACAAGCACCTGTTCTTCTGGTTGCTCACCAACCGCATGGCGCCCCCGGCCGTTTTCGCGCTGCCGTTCTTCCAGCTTTATTCCGCTTTCGGCCTGATCGATACGCACATCGCCGTGGCGCTCGCGCACTGCCTGTTCAACGTGCCGCTGGCCGTCTGGATTCTCGAAGGTTTCATGTCGGGCGTGCCGAAGGAAATCGACGAGACCGCCTATATCGACGGTTATTCGTTCCCGCGCTTCTTCGTTCGCATCTTCATCCCCCTGATCGCATCCGGGATCGGCGTCGCCGCATTCTTCAACTTCATGTTCTCCTGGGTCGAGCTTCTGATCGCCCGGACATTGACGACGACCGACGCCAAGCCGATCGCCGCCATCATGACGCGCACGGTGTCTGCATCGGGCATGGACTGGGGCGTTCTTGCGGCGGCGGGTGTGCTCACCATCATCCCGGGCGCGATCGTCATCTATTTCGTCAGAAACTATATCGCCAAGGGCTTCGCCCTGGGGAGGGTCTAATGGCCACCGTATCCCAACGTAACACGCGCTGGCCCCTCGCGCTGGCTGCCGTTCTCATCGTCTATGCCGCCCTGACCGGTCTGCTGATCTCGATCTTGCCGGTCAAGGACGGAGTGCGTGATTGGTTTGCGCCTTTGATCCGCGGCGGCTGGATGGCGTGGTCGTTTCCGGGCGCGATGTTCTTTCTGACCATCTTCGCGCTGCTGTCGCTGATGGCGGTGTGGGAATATGCCCGGCCGGGTGGCAGTCCTCGGGTCGGCATCCTGCGCTTCGAGACGACACGCGGGGACAGGCTGTTCGTGTCGCTGCTCGGCAGCGCCTTCATTCATCTCGCATGGCTGGGACTTGTCGGTCCCAACGTGTGGTGGGCTCTTGCGCTTTCCTTCGTGTACGCCGTCGGCGTGTTCAAGCTGGTTTGAGGCAGGATTACTGAAACGGATTGCCTGGGAGGCAATCCGACATCGCAATCGCAAAACCTTTAAGGGAGGACAATTATGCGACGGCACCTACTAACATCGACGGCAGTTATGCTGCTGGCCTTTACCGGGTCCGCGTTCGCGGGCATGGACGAAGCCAAGCAGTTCCTGGACAAGGAAATCGGCGATCTCTCGACGCTTTCCCGCGCTGATCAGGAAAAGGAAATGCAATGGTTCATCGATGCCGCAAAGCCATTTGCCGGCATGGACATCAAGGTTGCTTCCGAAACCCTGACGACCCACGAATACGAATCCAAGACGCTGGCTGCAGCCTTCACCGCGATCACCGGCATCAAGATCACGCATGACCTGATCGGCGAAGGCGACGTCGTCGAAAAGCTGCAGACCCAGATGCAGACCGGCGAAAACATCTATGACGCCTATGTCAACGACTCGGACCTGATCGGTACCCATTGGCGCTACCAGCAGGCCCGCTCGCTGACCAAGTGGATGGCCAACGAAGGCAAGGACGTCACCAACCCCGGTCTCGACCTCGCCGACTTCATCGGCACCAAGTTCACGACCGCGCCGGATGGAGACCTCTACCAGCTGCCCGACCAGCAGTTCGCGAACCTCTACTGGTTCCGCTATGACTGGTTCAACGACGAGAAGAACAAGGCGGACTTCAAGGCGAAGTATGGCTATGACCTCGGCGTTCCGGTCAACTGGTCGGCTTACGAAGACATCGCCGAGTTCTTCACCGGTCGCGAAATCGACGGCAAGAAGGTCTATGGTCACATGGACTATGGCAAGAAGGACCCGTCGCTCGGCTGGCGCTTCACCGACGCCTGGCTCTCCATGGCCGGCAACGGCGACAAGGGCCTGCCGAACGGTCTGCCCGTCGACGAGTGGGGCATCAAGGTCAACGAAAAGTCCCAGCCGGTCGGCTCCTGCGTTGCTCGTGGTGGTGACACCAACGGTCCTGCAGCCGTCTATTCGATCCAGAAGTATCTCGACTGGTTGAAGGCTTACGCTCCGGCTTCCGCCCAGGGCATGACCTTCGGCGAAGCTGGTCCGGTTCCAGCCCAGGGTGAAGTCGCCCAGCAGATCTTCACCTACACGGCGTTCACAGCCGATTTCGTCAAGGAAGGCCTGCCGGTCGTCAATGCTGACGGCACGCCGAAGTGGCGCTTCGCTCCGAGCCCGCATGGCGTCTACTGGAAGGATGGAATGAAGCTCGGTTATCAGGACGTAGGTTCCTGGACGCTGATGAAGTCGACCCCGGAAGACCGCGCCAAGGCCGCATGGCTTTACGCGCAGTTCGTCACCTCGAAAACCGTCGACCTCAAGAAAAGCCATGTCGGCCTGACGTTGACCCGTGAATCGTCCATCCAGGACAAGAGCTTCACGGATCGTGCGCCGAAGCTCGGTGGTTTGATCGAGTTCTATCGTTCGCCGGCCCGCGTTCAGTGGTCGCCGACCGGCACGAACATCCCGGACTATCCGAAGCTGGCCCAGCTGTGGTGGCAGGCAATCGGTGATGCTTCCTCCGGTGCCAAGACCGCCCAGGAAGCCATGGATTCGCTGTGCGCCGAGCAGGAAAAGGTTCTGCAGCGCCTGGAGCGTTCCGGCGTTCAGGGCGATATCGGTCCGAAGCTCGCCGAAGAGCATGATCTCGACTTCTGGAACAAGGATGCCGTATCGAAGGGCAACCTCGCTCCGCAGCTGAAGATCGAGAACGAAAAAGAAAAGCCACAGACCATCAACTACGACGAACTGGTCAAGAGCTGGCAGTAAAGACAACAAGCTGGCGCCGGGTCCAGCCCGGCGCCGGGCTTCAGCCTCCGTTGAAATGAAAACCGCCCGAAGAGCCGATCTTCGGGCGTTTTTCGTTTTTAAAGGAGACATCTCTGCTTTAATGCGCCAGTTTTTGAACGGGAGATGGGCGGGCGATCCGCGCAGCCGTCACAGTCTGCCGATGGATGAATTGGCTTATGGCGCTGGAGTGCCGGGGTCCGTGAGGGGCAATCCGCCAGCACTTTCGCCAGCCATCATGCCGTCTATCATCGGCAAGCCGTCACTTCCCGTCAGCGGAAACCACCTGCTCCGGTCAAAATACAGATTTTCCGCCGTTTTCTTGCCCCGCGCTGTAATCTGATTGGCGAAGAAATTGTAGCGAGGGGTATCGCCGAATTCTTTCTTGAACTGGATGCGGCTGCCGAATTTGCGGAAGTCGAACGGTTCGAGTGCGTGGATCTTGCCGATGATCTCCTCCGGGTTGCCCCAGCGAACCTGACGCAGGAAGATGTTTGCCGCCTCTCCGGCGAGTTGGGATACCTTGGCCGTATCGGCCGCATTCTCGATATTCAGCTTGATGCGGAAGGAGGTGACGCGGTTCTCCCCATCGCCCTTGATGACGATGAAGAGCGAGGATTGTTCAGGGGCGCCAGAAGGGGGGAGATCGACCGAGGATGAACATTCCCAATCGTCCTTGTTGGCGCGGCTGATGGTCCAGGCTAATTCACCGAAACCACCGTCCCGCAGTTGCTCGCATAAGGTCAGCGGGTCGCTCTGGATCAGGCGGATGAAATGCTGTTCCGGGCTTCTGAGGTCGTTAAAGGCATAGACGGGCAAGACCATGCGTGCCGGCGGCATCCGTATGCTCCTGCTTTGGGTTATCTTTATCTGCTGTTGTGCGGGTTCTATCTGCGGGATGAGATTGGGATATCCAAGATAGGTCAGCAGCAGATCGAGATTGCGGTGGCTGTTGGCAAGCAGAACCGTCGCCAGGATGCCGGCAAAGACCAGCCCGAGTGCGACGAGGAAGAATATCTTTCCGGATCGGCTTTTCCGCTGCACATTCATGCCGAAACCTGAACTCCGCAGTTTTCACCGGCCTGAGACATCAGCAGCCCATATGCCTTGCCCATCCGGCGTTCTCATCTGTGCCAAGCCCATCCTGGCATAGGTTCTTGGCAGGATCGCGGAGACGTTTTGTTCCTCAGCCGATCGCCTCATCCAAGCGATAGGTATTTGTCGATAAAAAACAGACATATCAAGGTATAAAATGAAAGAAACCATACGATCCCGCGGCGGCCGGGAGTTCGCTGCAAGAAAAGACGATGGGTTCGTGCTTGTGCATCTGGCAATACCGCCGCATTGCCAAGTGTCTTTTCAACGGGCTGATCAGACGCCAGCCCAGGATTGGTGACGTCATCCCGGTGTTTTGATCCCCGCGTCCAGCCTGGCGGTAAGTTTTGCCACGGATAGGCAAGCCGCAGCGAGTATAGGCGGCGCCGGCCGCGTTTGAATCCAGTAACCGTTTATTGTGCGGCAGTCGCCGGACGAGGTGCCGTTTCGCCGCTGAAGATGATCACTGCAAACAGCAGTACGCCCGCGAAGGTGATCAATGAAGCAATCGCCACAACCGGCTCCATCGCCGGATTTCCGGTGAGCATGAGGTAAAGTGCCGGAACCATCAGGGCGACGCCGGTCGTGTAGACCATGTACTGGATCATGGCGATCCGCCGTTCTGCCTTGGCAGGGTTCAGCGCGTGATATCCGCCAAAGATCGCCATCGTCACCCAACCGAGCAGGTTGGCATGGGCATGTGCGCCGATTGCGCTGTGATCCTGCGAGATTGCCATGGTCAGGCCCATGGCAATGCCGATGATCAGAAAAATGATGGCGGTGCGAAAATAGAGCTTTGCGATGCGTGGCATGTCTCTTCCCCCAAGGTGTTGCCCTGAGGGAATATTAGCACTCGGTGTGGTTCGGTGCGAAGGGCCAAATTTGGTCGTTTCCGGGCGGGTCAAGCCAAAGGGAAAGCTCAGTTTCCCTCGTCGGGAATGTTGAGGACGTGACCGCAGGCCTTGCAGTGTACGGCGTTGGCATCATGGCGTTGCAAGCCGCATTGCGGACAGGGGAAGACGACCTTGAGCGGGCGCACGATCGCCTGCGCCAGCCGCACGAACAGCGAGATGCCGAAGATCATCGTCACGATCGAGGTCAGCTTGCCCAGCGTGCCCGGCAGGGTGATGTCACCAAAGCCCGTCGTCGTGATGGTGGCGACGGTGAAATAGAGGGCATCGACAAACCCTTCGACGCCGGCCGCCTGATGATAGAAGAACGCGGTGTAGACGAAGCCGGTGACAAGGAACAGGAACGTCACGAAATTGATGCACGCGCGGATGACCTCTTCCCATTCGGCATAGCCAGCGCGCTTGATCAGCAGCGTGAATGCCTTGCTCTGGCCAAGCGACCAGATGCGAAGGGCGCGCAGGAACGCGAAATTGGAAAATTGCGCCGGAAATAGCAGCGTTGCCAGGATGGCGATATCGACCCAGGTCATCGGCCGTGTCAGCCAGCGACGGAAGCTTGAGGCGATCAGCGCCCGCGCGCCGAGTTCGAAAGCAATCAACACAGCGACCGCATAATCGATGATAAGGTAGGTGTCGCCAGCAGCGAAATAAGGGCCGACGAGGAAGAAGATGATGATGGTGAGATCGATGATCGCCATGGTGATCTGGAACCGGATCGCCGTGGCACTGGTGCCGAGATAAAGCGCGCGCAATTTGCAGCGCAGGGCATGGAATGGAGGTTCTTCCGGTTTTTCAGTCTGCTCTGTCATGACGTTGAAATAGGCTGGTGCGGCAAGCCGGTCAATGCTGATGGATGTGATGAGGCGTGATTGCCCGGCCGTGGTTGCATTGCAATTTCACCGTGTCCACCGCGCGGGCACAAAAAGGCTGGAATCCGGTGTTTGAAGATTACATTAAGTTCACTTTATTTAGCTGTCGCAGGATGTATATCGTCAGATGAAGCTTCAGTCTGAATTGCCCCACCAGGTGCTCCATGTCCAATCCAGCCGATAGAAACGATGAGCCAGATGGTGCACAGATCCTGGTTCAGCGGGTGTGGCTTCAGGGCCGGCTGCTGACCGCGATCGCCACGATCCTCATCCTTGCCCTTGCGGGCTATGCGATCTTCCATCTGACTAGTGAAGTTCGCTACGAAGACGTGATGGCCGCGCTGGCCAATACCAGCAATACGTCCATCGCGCTTGCCATCGGTTTTACGGCCTTGAGCTTCTTTGCCTTGACCTTCTACGATGTCGGGGCGTTGATCTATCTCAAGCGCCGTCTGCCCTATGCCGACGTGGCGTTGACGGCATCGGCTGCCTATGCGGTCGGCAACACGGCAGGGTTCGGTCCCTTGAGCGGTGGCGCCATCCGCTATCGCGCCTATTCCCGCCTCGGCCTGAAGCCGGAAGAAATCGGCGCGGTCATTGCCTTCGTTACGCTGGCTTTCGGGCTTGGGCTTGCGAGCGTGGCGGCGCTCAGCCTGTTGATGATCGCCCCGGAAGTGGCGCCGCTGGTGGGAATGAGTTCACCGGCGCTGCGCACCATTGCGGTGGTGATCCTGACTGTTCTGCTGGCTTTGATGGTGGCTGGGCGCAATGGCCGGGCCTTGCAGCTCGGGCGCTTTTCTCTGCGCATTCCGGATTCACGCACGGCGTCGCGGCAGTTTCTTGTCACCGTTCTCGACCTCGCCGCCTCTGCCTCCGTGCTTTACGTGCTGCTGCCTGATGGCGTCATCGGTTGGCCGGCGTTTCTTGCGATTTATGCGGTGGCCGTTGGGCTTGGCGTTCTCAGCCATGTGCCGGCTGGTCTCGGCGTTTTTGAAACGGTGATCGTCGCAGCACTCGGTCAGGCTGTGGATGTGGATACGGTGCTGGGCGCGCTGGTTCTTTACCGTCTGATCTATCATGTCCTGCCGCTGCTTCTGGCCGTCATCTTCGTCATCGGTGCTGAACTGCGTAGCCTCTATCGCAAGCCGGTCGGCTCCAGCCTGCGTCGCGTCGCGGGCCGGTTGACGCCGCTTCTCTTGGCAACGCTGGCGCTCATTCTGGCTGCCATGCTGGTGTTTTCCAGCGTGACCCCGACGCCGGATGACAATCTGGCTTTCCTCTCTGACTATGTGCCGCTGCCGATCATCGAAGGCACGCATTTCCTCGCAAGCCTGCTCGGCCTGGTTCTCGTCATTGTCGCACGTGGGTTGGCACGGCGGCTGGACAGTGCCTGGTGGGCGGCGCTGATCGTTGCCGTCATCGCGTTGTTGTTTTCTCTCCTGAAGGCGGTTGCGCTGATCGAGGCGAGCCTTCTGGGCTTCTTCATCGTCAGCCTGCTTGCCACGCACCGGCTTTTCAACCGGCCGGCAAACCTGTCGAACGAGCGGCTGACGCTGCCATGGCTGACCGCGATGCTGGCGCTCTGCGCCTTTGCGGTGATCGTGCTGTTGTTCGTTTACCGCGACGTCGAATACAGCAATACGCTCTGGTGGCAGTTCGAGCTGTCGGAGGAGGCACCGCGCGGCCTGCGCGCGGTGCTCGGCTTGACGATTTTCTCCGGGGCTGCGGCACTCTGGAGCCTGCTGCGGCCCGCCAAGGGTACAAGAGAGGCGTCGTCCAACGAAGACATCGACAAGGCGATCGCCATCGCCAATGCGCAGGATATGTCAGACGCCAATCTTGTGCGGATGGGCGACAAGAGCCTGATGTTTTCGACCGATGGCCGCGCATTCATCATGTATGGCCGCCAGGCGCGGTCCTGGATCGCGCTGTTCGATCCGGTCGGCCCGCGTGATGCGTGGCCGGACCTGATCTGGCGGTTCATCGAGGAGGCGCGTTCCTGCGGCTGCCGCCCGGTTTTCTATCAGGTCTCACCGGCAGGGCTTTCCTACTACGCGGATGCGGGTCTGCGGGCGTTCCGCCTCGGCGAACTGGCTACCGCTGACCTGACCACCTTCGAGCTGAAAGGCGGCAAGTGGGCCACGCTTCGCCAGACGGTCAGCCGCGCGCAACGCGACGGGCTTGAGTTTGCCGTTATCGAACGCGAGGATGTCCCGGCGATCATGAGCGATCTTGTGGCCGTGTCCGATGCCTGGCTTGCCCATCATCGCGCCAAGGAAAAGGGCTTTTCTCTGGGGGCATTCAATCCGGATTACATTACTGCCCAGCCGGTTGGGGTGTTGCGGTTGAACGGACAAATCGTTGCGTTCGCCAATATCCTGGTGACGGATGTGCGCGAGGAAGGGACCATCGATCTCATGCGCTTCCTGCCGGATGCACCAAAAGGTTCGATGGACTTTCTGTTCGTATCGCTGATGGAATATCTGCGCGACAAGGGGTTCAAGCGGTTCAATCTTGGCATGGCGCCGTTGGCCGGTCTTTCCGGCCGCCGTTCCTCGCCGGTGTGGGACAAGGTTGGCCGCACGGTTTTCGAACACGGCGAACGCTTCTATAACTTCAAAGGCCTGAAGGCCTTCAAGTCGAAATTCCACCCGTACTGGCAGCCTCGCTACATGGCGGCGGGTGGTGGTATCAATCCTGTCCTGGCCCTGATGGATGCAACATTCCTGATTGGCGGCGGTATGAAGGGAATTGTGAAGAAATGATCTTGAAGACATTCTGTCAGGCCGCCTTTGCAGCCAGCCTTTTCCTTGCGGCATCCCCGGCGCGATCGCAGGACCCGGCGGCGTTCGATACCGGCATGATCCCGTCGCCCCATATCCTGATGCCCACCGGCGACGTTGCCGCCGCCGTCGTGCTGATTTCCGACAAGGCCGGATGGTCTGACAGGGAAGATACGCTGGCCAAGAGCCTGACCGACGGCGGAGCCCTGGTGATCGGCATCGATCTGCCGACTTATCTGGCGTCGCTGGCGAAGGACGATGGCGACTGCATCTACATGGTGTCCGACATCGAAGCGCTGAGCCAGCAGGTCCAGCGGGCGGCGAAGAACAATGATTACCGGCTGCCCATCGTTGCCGGTGCCGGGGCAGGTGGCGCGCTCGCTCTCGCAATTGCTGCACAAACCCCGGCTGCGACAATCGGCCAGACGCTCGCCATCGACCCCGAGGCCGGCATCGCGCTGAGCAAGCAGCTGTGCACGCCAGCTGACAAGAAAAAGGTCGGTGACCGGATGGTCTATGGCCTGACCGACGGGCCGTTGCCCGATCCGGTTACCGTACTGTTTACAAAGGACGCTCCAGCAGATGGCCGCGCCCATGTCGACACTTTGGTTGCCAAACACAGTGATATCGAAGTGACCGAAACCGATGACGATATGTGGTCGGCTTTTTCCGATACCCTCTCCGCACTGGTCTCCGCGTCCGCTGGCGAGGACAATCCACTCGGCCTGCCCTTGACGGTGCTCGAGGCCAAGCCGACGCGCGATACGATGGCGATCGTCTATTCCGGCGATGGCGGCTGGCGCGATATCGACAAGGAAGTTGGTGACGTTCTCCAGCAACAGGGCATGCCGGTGGTCGGCATCGATTCTCTGCGCTACTTCTGGTCGGAGCGTCGGCCGCAGGAGACCGCCGATGACCTGCATCGCATCATCGCGTTCTATGGCAAACGCTGGAACGTCAAGCATGTGCTGCTGATCGGTTATTCCTTCGGTGCCGATATCGTGCCGCGGACCTACAATCTGCTGCCACAAGCGGACCGGGACCGGGTGGCGCAGGTGTCGCTGCTCGCGGTGTCGCATCAGGTGGATTACAAGATTTCGGTGCTCGGCTGGCTGGGTGCGGCTGCGGCTGATGGTGCCGGTGATCCGGCCGACGACATCACCAAGATGAAACCGGCTCTCGTGCAGTGCATCTACGGGACCGATGAGGACGACGATGTCTGCCCGACGCTGAAGGATACGGGCGTAGAAGTCATTGCCATCGATGGCGGCCATCACTTCGACGAGGATTATCCGGCGCTGGTCAAACGCATTCTGGATGGGTTTGATCGCAGGTTGGCGGCTGTCACCAAGCCTTAGCCGGCGCTAAGCCTTGGCCGGCGCGCCTATCTGGGACACGGGATCGCCCAGGCGGGCAGTCCCGTGTCCTTCGTTATTGCTTCTTGGCTTCCTCAGTATCGGCCCGGCCGCTGGGGATGCTGCTGCTGGTCACCGAAACCGGGTCACTGGCGGGAAACGACGATTCCAGTCCTTCATTCAGCTGCTCTTCCAGCGTTCCAGTGTCGCCCGCTACGCGTGCACTTCGCAATGACATCACAGCAGGGGATACGCCGGTGGAATCATTGCCAAGGGTCGAATCATCATCGCCATCATCAGGCTGGTCGAACGTCGCTACCTGGAGCATCATTGCCTTTGCCCGTGCGATGGCATTGACGCGGTTCAAGCCATCGGATTCGGTTTGATGCATCTGGACCGAAATGACATCGCCACCTTCGCCGACAAATTCCACGGTCATCAGCCCTGCCGAAGGCTGGGGGTGGACCTGCGTGCCGATTATCTCCATGACAGTCGCCTCCGTGATTGCGTTACTCATAACAACAATGCCAGGCGGGTTTT
The DNA here is from genome assembly GCA_900472175.1 of Hyphomicrobiales bacterium. GTDB lineage: Bacteria > Pseudomonadota > Alphaproteobacteria > Rhizobiales > Rhizobiaceae > Pararhizobium. Next base: position 144,936 of record UCHD01000009.1, read on the forward strand.
GTTCCGCCTGCGGGCGACAGGCAACAACGGATACGGCCGCGGCCTAAACGCAAAAAGAGCGGCCGGAGCCGCTCTTTGATGGCGAAGCGAAGCGGCAGCAATCAGGCTGCGACGTCTTCCATTTCGCGTTCCTTGAACATGCGGGCAAGATTGAGGAAGCAGATCATGCCGGTCTCGTTGGCGATGATGCCTTCCGCATAGCTCTTGTCGAAGGATGTGGTGATTTCCGGGACCGGCTGAACCTGGTCGCCGCGAACCGTGAGGATGTCGGAGACGCGGTCGACAACGAGGCCGATGACCATGTTGTGCACTTCGGCAACCACAATGGCGCTGCGCTCGTTGGCAACCGTGCTCTTCATGCCAAGCTTGTGGGCGAGATCGATGATCGGGATGACGGTGCCGCGCAGGTTCATCACGCCGAGAACATCGGCAGGCGAGTGTGGGATCGGGGTGGACGGTGCCCAGCCGCGGATTTCGCGGATCGTCGTGGTCTTCACGCAGAACTCCTGATCGTGAAGACGGAAGGCGATGATCTCGAGCGTTTCGTGACCGAAGGTACCTGTAGAGATCGTGTTGTTCATCAAAATTCTTCCCAGCTATCCCGATTGGCGGCAACTGCCACGTTTGAACTAAAGGCCTTCGCTACCCGGCTGACCATGGTTCTGGCCGGGGAAGCGACCGGTTTTGCGTCCTGCCGCGCTGCCGCCAAGCGACCCTGCGATGCCTCGCCGACCTTGAATTGGCTGAGAAGACTGAAAAGACCGTCCGCTTGCTTCGCCAAGGCGTGGCTGGCAGCCGTGGATTGCTCGACCATTGCTGCATTCTGCTGTGTACCTTGGTCCATTGTATTCACAGCCTGGTTAATTTCTTTCAAACCTGTCGCCTGTTCTTTTGCACCCTCTACAATAGCGGTCACATTGGTGTTGATCTGATCCACCTGGGTCAGGATTTCTTGCAAGGCGTTGCCAGCCTGGCCGACGAGAGAGACGCCGTTACTGACCTGATCGGTTGACGTGGTGATCAGGTTCTTGATTTCCTTCGCCGCTGTTGCCGAGCGCTGGGCGAGTTCGCGCACTTCCTGCGCCACCACGGCAAAACCCTTGCCGGCATCGCCGGCGCGCGCGGCCTCGACACCTGCATTCAACGCAAGCAGGTTGGTCTGGAAAGCGATCTGGTCGATCACGCCGATAATGCTGGAAATCTCGCGCGACGAGTTCTCGATCTCGCCCATCGCCTTGACGGCGTTTCGCACCACCTCGCTGGAACGTTCGGCGCCGAGCTTGGTCTGGGCGACCAGTGTGCCTGCTTCCTCGGCGCGGCGGCTGCTATCGGCCACGGTCGTGGTGATCTGCTCCAGCGCTGCCGCAGTCTCTTCAACCGATGCGGCCTGTTGCTCGGTGCGTTTTGAAAGATCCTGAGCCGCACTGCTGATTTCGCCTGAGCCGGCTGCGATTGCCTGCGCATTGGCGCCGACGGCGCGCATGGCTTCTTTCAACTTGTCGATGGAATCGTTGAAGCTGAGGCGGAGCGTTTCCAGTGCCGGGATGAATGGCCTGTCAAGGTGCTGATCGAGATTGCCATCGGCCAGTTCCCGCATCGCTGCCGCCAGTTCCTGACTGTTGTTGACGCGGCCGGTAATATCGGTGGCGAATTTTACCACTTTCATCACGGTTCCGTTCAAATCGAAGATTGGATTGTAGCTGGCCTGGATCCAGACCTCCCTGCCACCATTACCGATCCGCTTGAATTCATCGGCGATGAACTGGCCATTGCGCAGCTTGGCCCAGAAGTCCCTGTATTCGTCGCTGCGGCTATAGGTCTGCTCGCAGAACAGGCTGTGATGCTTGCCCTGAATGTCGGACAGTTGATAACCGAGCGTCGAGAGAAAATTTCCGTTGGCCGTCAGGATGTCGCCGTCCGGGGTGAACTCGATGACGGCCTGGGCGCGCGAGATCGCATTGATCTTGCCGGCGTCTTCGGCGCTTTTCAGTTTGGCGGCCGTGATGTCGGTGGCGAACTTTACGATTTTATAGGGCTTGGAGCCGCGGAAAACCGGATTGTAGGACGCCTCGATCCAGATTTCCCGGCCACCCTTTCCGATCCGCTTGTACTGGCGGCGATCAAATTCGCCGCGGACAAGCCGCGCCCAGAAGTCGCTATAGTCCGTGCTTGCCGCGTCGGCCGGATCGACAAACATGCGGTGGTGCTGACCGACGATGTCCTTGAGGTCATACCCCAGTGTCTTGCAGAAATTTTCGTTGGCCGTCAGGATTTTTCCCTGCAGATCGAACTCGATGATTGCCTGAGATCGCTGCATCGCCGCCAGGATTGCCTTGGCATCGCTGCCGAACGGTGATGGGAAACTGCTCATAGCTATCGATCCTTGTGCGCACGGTTTAGCAACGCGCGCGGCTACGCGCCGCGCAATCGGGGCGGTTTTGCTGAATGGGAATGCGGACGGCTGGCGTACGAAACCGGTACTTGCGTGGTGTCGTCAGGTCATGCCGGGTAACCGGCTTTGCGCGAATGCTTCATGCCCCGGTTGATCCCGGTCGCGATGGCAATATCTAGGGGCTAAAACTTCAATAGATATTTAAGATTTGCCGGTTTTCGAACTCGTACCGGTGTAAATATGACAAATGACAATACCCGGCGCAACGCCGGGTATTGGTTCGTATTATAGGTACATTCTGGGGTTGCATAAGCCCAGGCTTGCCGGTTACTGCGCCGTCAAAACACCGGCGAACTGCTCGACGGCCCAATCGACCTGATCAGCCGTGATCACCAGCGGCGGAGCGATTCGGATCGTGTCGCCATGGGTGTCCTTGGCGAGGATGCCGCGTTCCTTCAGTGCTTCGCAGTATTTGCGGGCGCCGCCGGCTTCGGGAACCAGTTCGACGGCCAGCATCAGGCCACGGCCGCGTACGTCCTTGATGATGTTGGAGCGGATGTCCTTGAGGCCGGCCTGGAAACGCTCGCCCATGCGGGCGGAGTTACCGATCATGTCTTCTTCCGTCAGCGCCTTCAGCGAAGCGCGGGCGATGGCGCAGGCGAGCGGATTGCCGCCAAAGGTCGAGCCATGCTGGCCGGGCTTCAGCACGCCGAGCACTTCGGAATTCGAAAGAACGGCCGAGACCGGATAAAAGCCGCCGGACAGTGCCTTGCCGATCAGCGTCACGTCGGCTTCGATGCCCTCGTGCTCTTCGGCGAGCAGCTTGCCGGTGCGGCCGAGGCCGGTCTGGATTTCATCGAGGATCAGCGTAATGCCATGCTTGGAGCAGAGCGCGCGCACTTCCGGGAAATAGCCCTGCGGCGGGATCATCACGCCGGCTTCGCCCTGGATTGGCTCGATCAGAAAGGCAACGGTGTTCTCATTGATCGCGGCGCGGAATGCCTCAATGTCGCCGAAGGGGACGGTCTTGAAGCCGGGCGCGAACGGGCCGAAGCCGGAGCGGGCGTCCGGATCAGTCGAGAAGCCGACAATACCCATGGTGCGGCCATGAAAGTTGTTGGAGCAGACGATGATCTCCGCCTTGTTTTCCGCAACGCCCTTGACCTCGTAGCCCCATTTGCGCACCGCCTTGACGGCGGTTTCGACGGCTTCGGCGCCGGAATTCATCGGCAGGATCTTGTGGCTGCCGGTCAGCGCTGCCAGTTCCTCGTAGAAATGCGCCAACTGGTCGTTGCGGAAGGCGCGGGAGGTGAGCGTCAGCTTTTGCGCCTGTTCCATCATCGCTGCCAGGATTTTGGGGTGGCAATGGCCCTGGTTGACGGCGGAATAGGCCGACAGGCAATCGAGGTAACGATTACCATCGAGGTCCCAGACATAGACGCCCTCACCGCGCGAAAGCACGACATCGATCGGCTTGTAGTTATGCGCGCCCAGCCGGTATTCGGTTTCGATCAGTGCGTTTGTCGTATTCATGGGTCCTCCAGTGGCTTTTGTTATTGGCTCAGGCGCTGCGGGTCGGCCGGTCGAGAATGCGGCGGCCGAACAGGCTTGCGGTCAACTCGACGAGAATGCGGGCGCTCTTGCCGCGGTCGTCGAGGAAGGGGTTGAGCTCGACCAGATCGAGCGATGAGACGAGGCCGCTGTCGCAAAGCATTTCCATGATCAGATGCGCTTCGCGGAAGGTCGCGCCACCGGGAACCGTGGTGCCGACGCCGGGCGCCAGTTCCGGATCGAGGAAATCGACGTCGAGGCTGACATGCAACAGGCCGTTGGCGGCTTTAATCTTAGCGATGATCTCGTGCATGATATGGGCCATGCCGGTCTCATCGATGGCGCGCATGTCATAGACATTGACGCCATGTTCGGCGATTTCCTCGCGCTCACGGTCATCGACGGAGCGGATACCGACCTGGAAGACGTTCTTCGGATCGACCATCGGACGGTCCTTGTCGAGGATCGGTGCGAACTCGGCCTGGCCGCAGAAGAAAGCCACCGGCATGCCGTGCATATTGCCTGAAGGGGAGGTTGCCGGCGAATTGAAATCGGCATGGGCATCAAGCCAGAGCACGAAAAGCGGGCGGTTCTGTTCCTGGGCATAGCGCGCCATGCCGGAGACCGAGCCCATCGACAGGGCGTGGTCGCCACCGAGGATGACCGGGAACTTGCCGGCGCGGGCAGCCTGATGCACCGATTCGTCGAGCGCGCGGGTGATCGCCGCGACGATCTGCAAATTGTTGGCTTTCGGGTGGTTCGGCAGGTCGCGTGCAGGCAGCGGCTTCAGGTCACCGTCGTCGGTGACGCTGTGGCCGAGGCCAGCCAGCATTGTGTCGAGACCTGCAATGCGCAGGGCTGCGGGACCCATTGCAGCACCACGCCGGCCGGAGCCTTCTTCAAGCGGTGCGCCGATGAGTACGATGTTCTTCTTGGATTCTGCCATGGTCTTCCCCGCAAGTTCGCGCGATGCCGGTTTGCCCGGTTTGTGCGCGGATTATACGGGTTTGTTCGTTGGCAAATAGATGGAAAACTGGCAAATAGGTGGCAATAATTGACACTATGAGAAATGCGGATAGGCAAAATGATAAGTCTCGACGATCTTGACCATTCCCTGATCAGCGCGCTGCGCCACAATGCCCGCACGCCCGTCTCGGCTCTCGCCGTCACCACCGGCGCGTCGCGTGCGACCGTTGCCGCTCGCATCGACAGGCTGGTGGCATCCGGAACGATTGCCGCCTTCACGATCCGCACGGGAGCGGAGCTTTCCGGCAGTGGTGTACGCGCCATCGTCATGATCGAAATTCACGGCAAAATGGCCGATCGTGTTGCCACGCAGCTGCGCGGCATGCCGCAGGTACGGGCGCTGCATTCGACCAATGGCCGCTGGGATTTTATTGCCGAGCTGGAAGACAAGGATCTCGGCACCTTCGACGAAACGCTGCGGCTCATCCGGCTGATCGACGGGATCAACCTGACGGAGACGAACATTTTGCTGAAAACCAGCAAGATTTCGGTGGCGGTTTAGTTTCGGTGGTTATGAGCGCTGCCAACGGGCATCGCTCAATATTCCTTCTCATAGAAAATCCCGCCGCCTGCGCCACTGGCGCCGGCTTCTCCGCGCAGCTTGACACCACGGCCGACGTCGAGATTGATGATCGCCTTGCCGCCGCCGGCCTCCGAGCCCGATTGCAGTTCGAGATAGGTTCGGTCGTTGAGGTACTTTCCGGCCGTCACCGTGGCGCCGCCGGTCGCATCCGTCGAAACGTCGAGATCGTCGACACCGAGTTTGTTGCGCAATCCGCTCAGGAGCGAGTTGGATCCGCCGCCGGCCAGTTCGCTGACGGCCGCCGCCAGCTGGGCGATCTGCAGCGCCGAAAGATTGGACAGCGACCGGTTGAAGATCAGCTGCGCCAGGATTTCGTCCTGTGGCAAAGCGGGCGATGAGGAGAACGTGATGGCCGGATTGTTGGCCGGGCCGGCAACATTGACGGTAACCGTTGTTGATCCGGCGGTGGAGGTTGCGTCGAGATCGAGGGTGGGCACCAGGTTGCCGCCGAAGCTGATCGTGCCATCGGCGAAATTGAGGCGCTTGCCGAGGATTTCCAGCCGGCCACGCCGCATTTCGAAACCACCCGATACCGCCGGTTCGGCAGCCGTTCCGCGAATAGTCAGATCGCCGCCAAGCTCGGCATCGATGCCGCGGCCGCGCACGAACAGCTTGCTGGGAGCGCTGACCGCCAGGTCAAAGGCAATGCCACCGCTCTTGGTGCTACCGCCACTGGCCGTGTCCTTGCTGACATCCGCCTGCATCTGCCTGACCTTGGCCGGGGCATTCTTGTGCTTGATGTTGATCTCGGACAGCGACGCCGGCAGCTTTTCCGGAATGGTGATCGAGGCTTTATGGATGGTGACCTTGCCGCCCAGCACCGGCGTTGCGGTCAGCGAGCCCTTGAGGGTCATGGCGCCATCGACGCTGGCGGTGAACAGGCTACCATCGACATAGGTTGCATTGGCAAGACGGATGGCGAGGTCGGCCGGGAAACCGGAGCCGGGTGCAATGCCAACCGTGCCGGTCACATCCAGCGTGCCGCCGCTGGCGAGCTTGCCGGAAAGCTTCTGGATGCTCGCCTGCTTGCCATCGAGCGCAACATTGGCAGTGAGATCGGTGATCGCCAGATTGCGGCGGACATCGACGAGGCGCGCGCCGGAGGTGGAGATCGTTCCGGTCACCTGCGGCGCCGTTGCGGCACCAGTGATGGAGAGATCGACATTGGCAGCGCCGGTCAGGGTGAAGCCCTGCTCGGCCAGAAGATTGGCGGCGAGGCCGAAGGGCAGATTGCCCGAAACCTTCATGTCGATCGGCTTGTTGCCGGTGATGCCGACTTTGCCATTGCCCTTGAAGCCAAGGCCGCCGGCACCGTTGATGGTGGTGTCGAGTGTCACGATGTTGTTGGCAAACTGACCTTTCGCCGCGATATCGAGGGCGCCGACGCCGGCGGATTTCGCCTGCGCGACTGCGGCGTTCGCCCAGCGCAAATCGTAGGCGACGATGGGTACTGCTGCGGTGCCGGTGACATCGACCTTACCGCTGATCGCACCGTCCGCGCCGAGCGATGATACAAATGTGTTGGCGAGGCTTGCGGGCAAGGCGTTGAGATTGACATCAAGGTCGAGTTTTTCGCCCGCCGAGCCGGTCACCGCGATTGTGCCGCCAGAGGCGCCAATCGTCAGTTTCTGCAGGCGGACCGTGCCGTTTTCGATGGTGATGGTCGTTGGTGCGGACAGTTTCACCGGGATTTTTCGCGGGGTTGCCGAGAACGATGCAAGATTGACGGTGGTCTTGCCGTTTGCCGTTTCGATACCGGCGCGCAGGTTGAGCGGCGCTCCGTCGTACTGGCCATCCAGCGTCACATCGGTCTTTCCGGCCTGCTGGGTGAAGTCGAGTTTCAGGCCATTGACGCGATTTTCACCCTGCGCGAAGGCCTCGACGGAGAGATTGCCCTTGATCGCCAAGGCCTTGAGGTCGGCGATGGTGATATCGGCGACCGGCTTGGTGATGACGAGATCGCCGCGCTTGATACCGGAGCCGCTCGCCTTCAGCGCGATCGAGGTTTTGCCGCCGGCGCTGTTGATCGAGGCCGATCCGGCAATGTCGCCGGAGGCTTTTTCACCGGCCATGGCGGCGAGCAGGCCGACATCGGGGAAGGTGAAGTCGACATTGCCCTGCGGCAGGAAATCGGTGGTGAACTGGATCTTGCCGTTCAATCGGTTGTCGCCGACCTGAACCTGAAGAACCGGAAGGCTGGTGCGTCCCTCTTCGGATACCAGATCGGCATTGACGTTGATGGCCTGGCCACCAAGAGCACCGGTGGCCTTGATCTTGGCCTGCGGGTTTTTCGGATTGGCTGTCGCGTCTGCGGTCAGTTGGAGGTCACTGAGTGTGCGGCCTGCCAACGTTGCACCGCTGGAGGTGACTTCGGCCTTGATGCCCAGATTGTCGAGCGGGCCGGTGGCATCGACCTTGAAGTCGGCGATGCCGCTGGCATCCGCCAAGACCTTGCCGAGATCGGGCAGCGTGCCGGTGAGGGCGGCCGTCAGGGCTCCATCCTTGAGACCGAGCGAGCCCGCGGCCTGGATCGTACCGGAACCGACGGCCAGCCTGCTGATATCAACGGCACCCTCGGCGCCGGTGGTCACCATGCCGGATAACGTGACCGGCGTATCGAATTTGGCGGAGAGGGACGTTGGTAGGCCAGCCGGAAGGACGGACAGATTGAATCCTGCGTTCAAAGCCTTTGCGGCAATTTCGAATGCGCCGTTGATCGTGCCGCCGAGGTTATTGCTGTCAATGGTGACGGGATCAAAACCGATCCGTTCTGGCGATACGTCCAGGATGGTCTCAACCTTCAACGGTCCCTTTACCAGCCTGTCGAGATCGGCGCTTGTCAGCTGTGTGTTGCCGGTTTCGATACTGGTTTTGATCAGGCCGGTCTGGGTCGACAGGTTGAAGGCATCGCTCTGGGCCGTCAGCTTGATCGCGTCGATGCGGCCCTGCGGCAGGGCCAGTTGACCGACGCTTGCCTGGACGTCGATGATGGCGGACTGCATGCCGCCGGTGATGGATGCGGTTCCAGTGTCGAGCACGACATGTGCTTCGCCATTCTCGAGCGGCAGACGCGCGTCGATGCCCGCCAGCGTCGCGGTCATATCGAGCTTTTCACCGGCGCTGCCATTCAGAGTGACGGTGCCGCCGGATGCAGCGATTGCCAGTTGCTGCAGATTGACCGCGCCGTTTTCGATCGTAATCGTTGTCGGCGCCGCGAGTTGCAACGGGATTTTCTTCGGTGCGGCGGCGAATGATTGGAGATTGATCGTCGTCTTGCCGCCAGCACTCTGCAGGTCGCCGCGTGCCGTCAGCGGTGAGTCATCATAGGTGCCGTCGAGCGCGAAGTTGGTTTTCGGCCCCTGCTGTTCGAAGCCGAGCTTGAGGCCGGCAAGGCGGGTATCGCCCTGTTTGACCTCTTCCACCGTAACAGCACCCTTGATCGCGAGCGCCTTCAGATCGGCAATGGTGATGTCGGCGGCGGGCTTGCTGATCACCAGGTCGCCCCGGGTGATGCCCGAGCCATTGGCTTTGACGGCAACCGAGGTCACGCCGTTTTCAGACGTGATGCTGGCTGTTCCGGCAAGATCGCCGGACGCGGTCTGTCCGGCCATGGCGGCGAGCAGCCCGAGATCGGGAAGATTGAACGTGAGCGAACCGTTCGGCTGGAAGTCTTCCGTCAGGTCGAGCGCGCCGGTCAGCGCGTTCTGGCCGATGGTGGCTTCGATCGAGGGAATGCTGGTAGCACCCTTGGCGGAGGCGATCTCGGCCTTGGCGTCGATTTTCTGTCCGTCCAGCGAGCCGGTCGCGGTTACCGTCGCATTCGGGCCGTTCTGACCGACGATGGCATCGGCATTGACGGCGAGATCGTTGAGCGTGCGTCCCGCAAGTGTTGCGCCGTTTGCCGTTACCTCGGCTTTGATGGCCAAAGCATCGAGCGGACCACTGACATCCGCCTTGAAGTTGGCAGCACCCTTGGCGTTGGCGAGGAACCTGCCGATTTCAGGAACGATGCCACTGACCGCTGCCGTCAGGTTTCCGGTTTCGAGTGCCGCCGATCCGGCAGCCTCGATCGTTCCGGACTTGAGGGCGAGATCGCTGACGGTGAAGCTGCCGTTGGCGCCGGTACCAAGATTGCCGGTGATGGCAATGGTCGTGTCGAATTTTTCCGCGAGGGCAGGGGGCAGGACAGCCGGTAGGGCAAAGAGCTTAAACCCAGTAGCGAGCGTGTTTTCAGCAATGGTGTAGGAGCCAGTCAGCGTACCGCCAATGCTGGCGCTTTCGAGAGTCAGCGGATCGAAAGAGACGGTTTCAGGGGTCACCGATAGTGTGCCGTCGATCTTCACCGGTCCCTTGACGAGGCGGTCGATATCGGCGCTGACGAAGCGGGTTGCACCGGTTTCGATCGTCGTCTTCAGGGGGCCTGTCTTCGTGGAGAGGTTGAAACCATCGCTAAAGGCGTGCAGGCTGATTGCCTCGATCTCGCCCTGTGGCAGCGTTGCCTTGCCGATATCGGCACCGATGTCGAGTACGGCTGCCTGGGCCTCGCCGATCAGCGAGATGCTGGCGTTGTTGATGGAAAACTGCGCTTCGCCCTTGGCCAGCGGTAGCCGGAAATCGATCGGGCCATTGGTGCCGGTGAGGCTTGCCTGCAGGTCGTTCTGGCCCAGCGTGCTATAGGTTCCAGAGGCAGCAAACGCGAAAGCCGCGGTGGTGAATTTGCCGCGCTGGATGCGCATGGTCGTGCCGTCGAGCGCCGCAGAAAGGTCGATGTCGGTGGTGCCTTCGAAAAGCGGCCGGAAGACAGCAGGCAGGAGATCGCGGAATGTGCCGCCGCCCTTGAGCGCCATGGTGCGAAAGCCATCCGGCGCAAGTGTGTGCTCACCGTCCACTTTCAGCACCTGATTGCCATCGAGGGCTGCGGTTGCCGTGCCAGTCCATTTCGTCAGTGGACCGTTGCCGGTGACCGAAATGCTGACCGCCGGTTCGCCGGGCAGATGCATGGCCTTGGCAAGCAACCCGCCTTTCGGCTCCTCGATGGTGGTTTCCAGCTTCAGTTCGTCGTTTGCCGGATTGAAGACGATATCGGCGATGGCCTTGGCGTCAGGACGGTCGCGTTGTGCAATGGCAAGGGCAGCGGCAATGCTAGCATTGGTCGCGTTCAGCTTACCCTGCGCATTGAGGAACTGATCGGCGCCGGCAATCTCCTTGCCGATGATGATTTCCTCAAAATTGAACGCGTCGATCTTGACTTCAAGCGGCAGAGTAAAGGTCTTGCGGACTTCCTTGGTTTCCTGTGAAGGGATCGGCAGCCTTTCGAGGCGCACGGATCCGGCCGACAGTTTTGCGGCATCGAAACGTTTGGAGAAAAGGGCGGTGGGGGACCAGTCGATGGCGACCTCGCGGATTTCCGCATAGACGCCCTTGCTGTCGAACAGCGTTACACTCGAAGCCTTGAAATCACCGGTGAGCAGTGCACTCGGGTCGTTGATGCGAACGATCTGGTCCGGGGTCGAGGCGTATTTCTCGATCATCGCGGCGACAAAGCGCGCACCGGGGGCGGTGAAGCCTGCGAAAAGCACCAGGAGCACGAGGGCGAACAGGGCAAAGCCTGTGCCATAAGCCAGCCAACGCAGCGCGATCTTCAGAAAACGGGGCAAACGATTCATGGTTCATCCATAGCGCAAGTCGCGTTGCGGTGAAATTGCTTCTCCCTGAAACCCAATCTTTCAAACCGGGTTCAGGCCGTGGTGACTGCCCTCACGCAATCAGAAGGATTGGCCGATCCCGGCGTAAATTCCGTATTTGGTGCCGCCCGGATAGGCATTCAGCGGCACGGCGACATCCAGCCGGATCGGTCCGAACGGTGTGTTGTAGCGCAGGCCGATACCGGCACCAGCGCGGATATCGGAAAAATCCGGGGCCGTCTTTGACGACACCGTTCCCGCATCGATGAAGGGAACGATGCCGATCGTGTCGGTAATGCCGATGCGTGCTTCCACCGTGGCGTTGACATAAGAGCGGCCACCGAGGATTTCGTTGTCGCCGTTGCGCGGGCTGATCTCCTGATAGGAATAGCCGCGCACGGTGCCGCCACCGCCAAGATAGAAACGCCGGTTTGCCGGAATCGATGCCAGTCCGTCGCCGCCGGCGATCACACCGGCGCCAAGCCTTCCGGCCAGAACGAAACGGTTTTCCTCGCCGAAGCCGACATAGGCGGCGGCCGATCCCTCGAACGAGCTGAAGAAGCTCTGACCGTTGATCTCATAGCTCGGCTTGGCATTGATCGAAGCGCGATATCCCGAGACGGGGTTGAGCTTGTTGTCACGCGTGTCGCGGACATATTCGATCGGGATTGCGGCCGTCAGGTATTCGTTCTTGCCGAACGCATCATCGACATCGGCCCAGGCCAGCTCGCCGCCGGCAGATACCGTGTCCGTATCCGAAAGTTCGAACGTTGCACCCGCAGCCGCCGTAAAGATCGTTGCCTTGTAGGCATCGGGATCAAGTAGTTGTGCCTTCAGGCTGGCGTTGAAGGTGGAGGTTGGCCCAAACGCGCCGGGCTTGGCAAACAGCAGACCGGCCGAATAGTCGAGATCGCCGATATCGGTGGTCTCGCCGATGCGGCTGACCGAGCCTTCGAGCCGCAGAGATTCGGCCCGGCCGAACAGGTTGCGATGACCCCAGTAGCCCTGGAGGCCGAAGCCGTCGGTGGTGGAGTATTGCGCACCGGCGCCAAAATAGCGCTGCTTGCCTTCCGAAACTTCGATGGTCATCGGGATGGTGCCGTCGGGCGCCAGTTCATTGGCTTGTTTGATGGTGATGCTGGAAAATACGCCCAGTTGCCGCAGCCGGTCGGATGCCTTGCGCAGCGCTTCGGGTGAATAGGGTTTGCCGCCGTTCAGGCGGGAGTAATCGGCAACGAAACCCGGATCGACGGTCTTGGTGCCGCTGACGGTGACCGTGCCCACGGGTGCGACGGGGCCGCCTTCGGCCGCGATCGTCACATCGACGGTATTCGTCGCATGATCGGCAATCACGCTGCGTTCGATCAATTTGGCGAGGGGCCGGCCTTCCTGCTTGAGATCTTCGACGACCTTTTCACCCGCCTTGATGATCAGGGTCGAATCCGCACGCGCGCCGGGTTTCAGATATTCGTCCGGCCGGCGCCCAATGGCGTCACCCTTGAGCACAACGTCACCGAGGGTGAAAACGGGACCGGGGGTAACGGTAATTTCAACGGGTACCGGGGTACCATCCGGAAAGACGGGATCGGGCGGTAGCGTGTCGATGTCCTGACCGTTGACCTTGACGGCGACGGTGCCACCGTAGCGGGCCTGTTCGTACAGGGCTGCCAGCAGGCGGTCGCGGTCGTCGCGGGCCTTGATGGCAAGGCCAAGATCGCCGGAAACCGGCTTGTCCTTGTCCTGAAACAGACGCGAGCTGTTTTCCAGCGCCGACTTCAGATCCTCGTCGCCGGACGATTCATTCAGCGTCAGACTGAAATTGACGGGATCGACGATGTCGTTGGGCTCTTCTTCTTTTTCGAAAAACCGCATGCCGAAGATCTTGAAGGCATAGGCGTCACTGACCGACAGCGGGCCGCAGGCAGCCAGAGCCGCGACTGCAAAAGCAGCACCAATCTTCCGATACGCAACACTCATAGTCGGCAAACGCATAATTTCCGCATTCCGCTGTTCAGGCCACTTCAAACACCTGCCTGCCATCACGGCAGGGGTACAATCGCATGACAAGGTTTGCCGTTTGTTAATGATGACCCTACACAGCATTGATCGTGGGATGAAGGCTTTCGGGCGCTTTTCTTGTCCGAAACTCCGGCTGGTGTGGCATGTGGGAAACAAAAAACCCCGGATTTCTCCGGGGTTGCGCGTGGAAAAGCGGTGTAAGACGCCACTTTTCGCGGTGTGGCGTGCAATCAACGCGGGCAGCTGTCAATGTAGCGGCGGCCGTAGCGGTCGCGGTAGTAGCACTGGCCGGGTTGCTCAGTCACGTGGCCGATAACAGCGCCAGAAACGCCACCGATTGCCGCGCCAACGGCAGCGCCGCGAACGTCGCCGGTGATTGCTCCGCCGATGATTGCGCCGGAAACCGCCCCGATACCGGCACCCTTTTCAGTCTGCGTGCAGCTCGCAACGGATAGCGCGAGCAGGACAAGCACGATGGCCTTCTTCATTTATTTCTCCAAAATCTGGACGCGAGACCCAAGTTCCCGGCCGTCCGTTTCTCCCCAGGGATGGAAGATGGACGGTAAGGTCCCCCTCCGGTCGAACTTGCACCTTTAAAAGATAAATACCTGCCTGTGAAAGTCTACAGATATCCTGCAAAATCCCCTTGGCACAAGTAATGCTATTCAACCTGAACGGAAGCTGAAGGCTGTTCCCTGCGTGACAGGTTTGGGCATGAGAGGCTTGGGTATTTTCTGTCCGGCAGAATTTTCGTCAGGATTGAAAGTAGCGGTTGCGGCCAGCCGAAAAAAAACAAATGATACGAATGCCGTAACGCTTTGAGGAGAAAGCCTGCGGTCCAGGCATGAGAGTTGACGCGGTTCTGTCGCGGGAACGAGTTTATCTGCCCGACAGCCGCTCGTGTTGGCAAGACCAACCTCGGAGGAGCGAGATGGCAAAAGTGAAAATGACGGTCAACGGCCGGCAGGTCGGCAGTGACTGCGAGGACCGCACCCTTCTGGTGCATTTTTTACGAGACAATCTGGCTCTGACCGGAACGCATGTCGGCTGCGACACCACGCAATGCGGCGCTTGTGTCGTTCATATGGACGGCCGCTCGGTAAAGAGCTGCACCATCCTGGCCGCGCAGGCGGCGGGTTCGACAATCACGACGATCGAGGGACTGGCCGCAAACGGCGAACTGCACCCCGTGCAGGCAGCCTTCAAAGCCAATCACGGTCTGCAATGCGGTTTCTGTACGCCCGGCATGGTGATGACCGCCGTCGACATGATCCGCCGCCATGGTGCCAATCTGGATGAGGCGACGGTGCGCGCGGAACTCGACGGCAATATCTGTCGATGCACCGGCTACCACAATATCGTCAAGTCGATCCTCGCCGCCGCCGCCGAAATGGCCGGTGCGCAGCAGGCAGCCGAATAAGCAGCGGTCGCAGACTAAGGTAGCCGGTGGATACGGAATGAACGCGCTTCCCGGAGCGTCGTCATTTCGCGATTGCTTCCAACGTCTGCCACGACCTGACCACGCAGAAATATCTCGGGAGGAGATGAAGCATGGGTGTTGAAGGCATTGGCGCAAGCGTTGCGCGAAAGGAAGACAAGCGGTTTTTGACCGGCAAGGGCCGGTACACAGACGACATGAGCGTCCCGGGCATGAAATATGCGTTTTTCGTGCGCAGCCCCTATGCCCATGCCAAGATCAAGAGCATCGACATGTCGGCGGCCAAGGACATGCCCGGCGTCATCGGCATCCTGGAAGGCAAGCAATTGCAGGCCGATGCGATCGGCAACATCATCTGCGGCTGGATGATCCATTCCAAGGATGGTTCGCCGATGAACATGGGTGTGTGGCGGCCCCTGGCACATGAAACCGTGCGCTATGTCGGCGATGCCGTTGCCATCGTCGTTGCTGACAGTCTGGGCGAGGCCCGCGATGCGGCCGAGGCGGTGGTGGTTGACTACGACGTTCTTCCGGCGGTCACCGAAGCTGTCAAGGCGCTGGAGCCGGGGCAACCGCAATTGCATCCGGAGGCGCCAAACAATCTGATCTTCGACTGGCAGATCGGCGACGGTGCCGCAACGGACAAAGCGATCGCGGACGCTGCGCATGTGACCGAAATCACCCTTCGCAACAATCGGCTTGCGCCAAACCCGATGGAGCCGCGCGCAACGCTCGGCATCTATGACAGCGCCGAGGATCACTATACCTGTTACACGACAAGCCAGAATCCGCATGTCGCCCGGCTGGTGATGAGCGCATTTTACAATGTGGCGCCGGAAAACAAGCTGCGGGTGATCGCGCCGGATGTCGGCGGCGGCTTCGGCTCGAAAATCTATATCTATCCCGAAGAGATCGTCTGTCTCTGGGCGTCGAAGAAGACCGGCGTGCCGGTCAAATGGACATGCGACCGCACCGAAGCGTTCCTCACCGACGCGCATGGCCGCGACCATGTTTCGACGGTGAAGATGGCGTTCGACAAGGACAATCGGATCATCGGCCTGAAGGTCGATACGATCGCCAATCTCGGCGCCTACATGTCGCTGTTCTCGTCCGCCGTGCCGACCTATCTCTATGCCACCCTGTTGTCCGGCCAATATGCCATTCCGGCCATCCATGCCAATGTCCGCACAGTCTATACCAACACGGTGCCGGTCGATGCCTATCGCGGTGCCGGGCGGCCGGAGGCGACCTATCTGCTGGAGCGGACGATGGAGACCGCGGCGCGGGAACTCGGCGTCTCGCCGGCCGAGCTTCGCCGCCAGAACTTCGTGCGGACTTTCCCCTACCAGACGCCGGTGATCATGAATTACGATGCCGGCGACTACGAGGCATCGCTCGAAGCGGCGATGGCATCGGCCGACTGGAACGGGTTTGCCGCCCGCAAGGCGGAGGCGGCCCGGCGCGGCAAAAAGCGTGGTATCGGCATGAGCTGTTATATCGAAGCCTGTGGTATTGCGCCGTCGGCGGCTGTCGGCTCGCTCGGGGCCGGTGTCGGCCTGTGGGAATCGGCCGAGGTCCGGGTCAATGCCGTCGGGACGATCGAGGTAATGACCGGGTCGCACAGTCATGGCCAGGGGCACGAGACCACCTTTGCCCAGCTGGTCGCCGATCGGCTCGGCGTTCCGATCGATAGTGTCAACATCGTCCATGGCGATACCGACAAGGTACAGATGGGTATGGGAACCTATGGCTCCCGCTCCGGCGCCGTGGGGATGTCGGCGGTGGTCAAGGCGCTCGACAAGGTGGAGGCCAAGGCCAAGAAGATCGCCGCCCACCTGATGGAGGCGGACGAAAGCGATATCGTCATTGAGAATGGCGAACTGAAGGTGGCGGGTACCGACAAGACGCTGCCCTGGTTCCAGGTGGCGCTCGCCGCCTACACCGCCCACAACCTGCCGGCGGGCATGGAGCCGGGATTGAAGGAGGGCGCGTTCTACGATCCGTCCAATTTCACCTTCCCGGCCGGGTGTTACATCTGCGAGGTCGAGGTCGATCCGGAAACGGGCGTGACCGACATCATCCAGTTCGTGGCGGCTGACGATTTCGGCAACATCATCAACCCGATGATCGTCGAGGGCCAGGTGCATGGCGGGATCGCGCAAGGGATCGGCCAGGCGCTGCTCGAAAACGTCCATTACGATCCGCAGAACGGTCAGCTGATCACGGCGAGCTACATGGATTATGCCATGCCGCGCGCCGACGACCTGCCGTCGTTCACGCTGTCGCACCAGAACACGCCGTGTCCGTCAAATCCGTTGGGGATCAAGGGCTGTGGCGAGGCGGGTGCGATTGGTTCGCCACCGGCGCTGATGAACGCCATTACCGATGCGATCGGCAACAACAGTCTGACGATGCCTGCGACGCCGCAAAAGGTCTGGGCCGCGCTCAACGCCGCCAACTGAGGAGGAAACGATATGTATGCGACCAATTACCACCGCGCATCCTCGGTTCAGGATGCGGTGAAGCTGCAGGCGGGTGCCGACGAGGGCAAGTATCTGTCCGGCGGCATGACGCTGATCGCGACGATGAAGCAACGGCTGGCATCGCCGAGCGATCTCGTCGATCTGCGGCATATCCCCGACCTCAAGGGTATTTCCGGCAATGGGAAGTCCGTGCGAATCGGCGCTGCGGTGACGCATTTCGATGTCGCGTCGTCCGCAGAGCTGAAGGCTGTCTGTCCGGCAATCTGCGATCTCGCCCATCACATCGGCGATCCGCATGTGCGCCATATGGGCACGATCGGCGGGTCGGTGGCCAACAACGACCCGGCGGCGGATTATCCGGCAGCCCTTCTGGCGCTCGATGCTATCGTTGTCACCAATGCCCGCGAGATCAAGGCGGCGGACTTCTTCACCGGCCTGTTCGAGACAGCGTTGGAGGACGGCGAGATGATTGTCGCCATCACGTTCGATGCGCCGCAAAGAGCCGCCTATGCCAAGTTCCGCAATCCGGCGTCGCGCTATGCCATGACCGGGGTCTTCGTTGCCCGCCGGGACAATGGCGATGTGCGGGTGGCGGTCACCGGTGCCGGTGCCGATGGGGTCTTTCGGCATTCCGGCATGGAGGCAACCCTTGCCGCCAACTGGTCGCCGGATGCGCTTGCCGGTATTGCGGTCGACCCGTCGAACCTTATGGCGGATATCCATGCCAGTTCGGAATACCGCGCCAATCTGGTGAAGGTCATGGCCAAACGCGCCGTTGCGGCCTCGTAAAGGATTACCGCTGGTTTCCTTGAAACAGAATATAAGGACGGGATCCCCCGTCCTTTTTACATGGTCTTGACTCAGATCAAGGTTAAGTGGAATGAAATTCACGACGGATAGTTTGGAACTGTTCAAAATTAGGGGCCTTTTGCCGCACTTGGCCGCGATAACCCTCGCAAAGGTTGACGCCGCCACGCTTTGGATCAAAAAGACGGCAAGGTTCTGGAGACAATGATGGATTTCGAGAGTTTCTTTAAGGGTGAGTTGGACGGCCTGCATCAGGAAGGCCGTTACCGCGTTTTTGCCGATCTGGAACGCCAGAGCGGGCAATTTCCCAAGGCGACCCGTTACAATTCGGCCGGCGAGAAACAGGACGTCACCGTCTGGTGTTCCAACGACTATCTCGGCATGGGCCAGCATCCCAAGGTCACCGAGGCGATGAAACTCGCCATCGACCAGTGTGGCGCGGGTGCGGGAGGCACCCGGAATATCTCGGGCACCAACCACTATCACGTTCTTCTCGAGCGCGAACTTGCTGATCTGCATGGCAAGGAATCGGCGCTGCTGTTTACCTCCGGCTACGTGTCCAACTGGGCCGCACTCGGAACGCTCTGTTCGAAGATTCCCGGTGTGATCGTCTTTTCGGACGCCGGGAATCACGCATCGATGATCGAAGGCATCCGCTACTCCAAGTGCGAGCGGGTGATCTTCAAGCATAACTCGCTGACGGATCTCGAAGCGAAGCTGCAGGCTGCCGATCCGCGTGCGCCAAAAATCATTGCCTTCGAATCGGTCTATTCGATGGATGGCGATATCGCTCCGATCAAGGAAATCTGCGATCTCGCGGACAAGTATGGCGCGATGACCTATCTCGATGAAGTGCACGCTGTCGGCATGTACGGTGCGCGTGGCGGTGGTATCGCCGAGCGCGAAGGCCTGATGCACCGCCTGACGGTGATCGAGGGCACGCTCGGCAAGGCGTTTGGCGTCATGGGCGGTTACATCGCTGCATCGACGGCGCTGTGCGATTTCATCCGCTCCTTCGCATCCGGTTTCATCTTCACGACGGCGCTGCCCCCGGCACTGGCTGCCGGTGCGGTCGCCTCGATCCGGCACCTGAAGGAAAGCCAGGTCGAACGCTTCGCCCATCAGGAACGTGTTCGCCGTCTGCGCAATCTGCTCGACAAGAACGGCATTCCGCATCTCAACAATCCGAGCCATATCGTGCCGGTGATTGTTGGCGACGCATCCAAGTGCAAGTGGATCTCCGACCTGCTGCTTGATAATTGCGGCGTTTATGTTCAGCCGATCAACTATCCGACGGTTCCGAAGAAGACCGAGCGTCTGCGCATCACGCCGACGCCGCTGCATTCGGATGCCGATCTCGATCATCTGGTCGGCGCGCTGCACCAGCTCTGGTCGCGTTGCGCACTGGCAAGGGCCGTCGCATAAGAGTTGCCAAAGACTTGAAGTTGCAATGCGGATCATCGAAAGATGGTCCGCATTTTTGATTCTGGGCAGTCTTTCAGGAGTTTTGAATGGGCATCGCGCGCAGGCTCAATCAGGTGATCGACCGGTTTCTCGAATCCGGTAAAATCACCGGAACCGTGGTGCTTGCCTATCAGCATGGCAAACCGCTTTTCCGTCGCGCGGCCGGTTATGCCGACCGGGAGGCGGGCAAGCCGGTCGAATTCGATACGATCTTTCGCCTCGCTTCGGTGACAAAGCCCATTGTTGCAGCAACGGCGCTGGCGATGGCCGATCAAGGCCGACTGTCTTTGTCCGACTTGGTGGCGGATTATCTGCCGTGGTTTCAACCGAAGGCGCCACGTGGCGCGGCCGCGGATATGACCCTTCACCATCTCCTTACTCATACGTCCGGACTGGTCTACGACGTCGCACTCGAGCATCTGCCTGCGGATCGCGCCATCACTGTCGGTCTGCTCGATACCGATCTCGGCTACAAGGCCAATTTCGGCCGCCACAATGCTGTGCCGCTGGCCTTTAAGCCGGGGACTCAGTGGGCCTATTCTTTCGCTACGGATATTCTGGGGGCAGTGATTTCCACTGTTCACGGTGGCACGCTGGAAGAGGCAGTGGTGACTTACGTTGCTGAACCTCTCGGAATGACTGACAGCCGCTTTCATGTCACTGACGTTGCCCGGCTCGCCGTGCCCTACGCCGACGGTGATCCGGTTGCGGTGCGTATGACCGACCCATATTTTGCGCCGTCAGATGCAGACTGGACGGTGGGTTTTTCACCGTCTCGAATCTTCAATCCCAAAGCCTTCCAATCCGGTGGTGCTGGCATGGCGGGAACGGCTGATGACATCCTTGTTTTTCTTGAGATGTTGCGGACGGGAGGAGGCGCTATTCTCAAGCCGGAGACGGTGAGTCTCGGCCTTTCAAATCGGATCGGCAGGCTGGTTTCCGATCCCGGCTGCTCTTTCGGTTATTTTGGCGCGGTGGTTGAAAACCCGGATGAGGCGCAGACGCCGCACTCGGTGGGTACTATCCGTTGGGGTGGTGTCTACGGCCACAATTGGTTCATCGATCCGGCCAAGGGGCTGACGGTGCTGAACATGAGCAACAATGCCGTGGAAGGCTGCATGGGTGAATTTCCGAACCGGATCGTCGAGGCAGTCTACGCAGTTTAGCCCGGCTTCAAGCCGCTGCGGCCTTGCGATCGACGATTGCCTTGGCCATACGCCGTGCGTCGCCGTCAATGGCAAAGACGTCGTCCATGGCAGATGCCGCAGGCGCCGTGATCATCGCCTCCATCACGGTCTCGGTTATTTCCGCCATCTGCAGGAAACCGACATGTCCGCCGATGAAGGCCTCCAGTGCCACTTCCTTGGCGGCATTTAGGATTGCACTCTGCATGCCGCCGCGCTCCATCGCCAGCCGGGCGAGGCGCAGCGCCGGGAAGCGCTCTTCATCCGGAGCTTCGAAATCCAGCCGCGATAGTTTTGCGAAATCCAGCCGTTCGACGTCGAGCGCCGGCCGCGCCGGATGCGATAGCGCGTAACCGATGGCTGTGCGCATGTCCGGGCAGCCGAGCTGCGCCAGCACTGAGCCGTCGCTATAGCCGACCATCGAATGGATCACCGATTGCGGATGGACGATGACTTCAATCTGGTCCGGGCGCATGCCGAACAGATGCTTGGCCTCGATCATCTCGAGCGCCTTGTTGAACATCGAGGCGCTGTCGATCGAGATCTTCAGGCCCATCGACCAATTGGGGTGGGCGCGGGCCGTGGCGGCGGTGACATCGCGCATCTCGGTAAGCGTCGAGCGACGGAAGGGGCCGCCGGAGGCGGTGAGGATGATGCGCTCGACGGCATGGCGCTGATGTTCTTCCAGCACCTGGTAGATGGCGTTGTGTTCGCTATCGACCGGCAGCAGCTTGCCGCCACCGGCATGAACGGCGCGCACGAAAAGATCTCCGGCCGAAACCAGGCACTCCTTGTTGGCAAGCGCGATATCAGCGCCGCGCCGCGCCGCAGCCAACGTTGGGGCAAGACCTGCCGTGCCAACAATGGCGGCCATCACCCAGCCCGCATCACGCTGCGCCGCTTCGATCAGTCCGCTACGGCCAGCGGCGGCTTCAATGCCGGTGCCTGCCAGCGCTGCCTTGAGGTTTTCGTACTGGCCTTCATCCGCCGTTACTGCGAGTTCGGCGCCGGTCGCTTTTGCCTGTTCGGCAAGCAGTGCCACATTGCCGTTGCCGGTCAACGCGGCGATATCGAAGGCTTCGCGTCCGCCGAGTTGGCGGATGACGTCGAGTGTGCTGGTGCCGATCGAGCCCGTCGAGCCCAGAATGGTCAAGCGGCGTTTGCCTTGCGCGCCGGAGGTCATGGCCAAGTCCCGTTGTTTTTTGTTTTTCATGGTAGGCTCTACAGGTGAAAGTGGATGCCAACAAGGGTAGCTTCGCTCCGGGTGGGAGCGATAGGGTCGCAGGTGCTGCGAATCACTGGCCGCTGCTCCTGGGGCAGGGGCAGTTTTTTGCCGGAAAGGATGTTCCCAATGCTGAAACTTGCGCTGTTTCTTTCCTGTTCCTGCGTGTTGATCGATGCCACGTCGGTTTCGACCATCGCTGCCGAATCGGTGCCGAACGAGCTGGTGGGGACATGGCTGGCGGAAGATATCGGAGGTGGCGGCGTCATCGATTATCTGCAGACCACGCTGGAAATCAATGATGACGGCACCTATTCCGGCTTTGCGGGCTGCAACAACTATACCGGCACCTTCGACCTGAAGAAGGGCGAAATCCTGTTTGGTCCCGCGGGCGCGACGCGCAAGATGTGCGTGCCGGCGGTGATGGATCAGGAGACGAAATTCTTCGCCGCCCTGAAAACCGGCCTGTCTTGGAAAATCGAGCAAACCAAGCTGGTGCTGGCAAAAGCCGATTCGAAAACCGCCCTGCGGCTTGCACCGCATACGGTGTCATCGGATGTCCTGATCAATATTCCGGGCGCCCGGATGGTTGACCGGCAGTCGATACGTTACGACTGTGCCGGCCAGCCGATCGCTGCCGAATATATCAATGCCGGTCCGGTCTCGCTGGTGACACTGACGATTGGCGGCGAGTTCGTGATTGCCTCCAACGTTCTCTCGGGATCGGGCGCCAAATATGCGGGCGGACAGTATGTCTGGTGGACGAAAGGCGATGAGGCGACCTTGATCGATACGATGAAGGGCGAAGACGCCCCCGGTATCGCCTGCTCGAAAGTGGAATAGGCCCTGTCCACCGGCAGGAACGCCGGTGGTTTCTCTCTACGGTTTTGATCTTTTACCCGCGCGCCGCCAGCCTTGCCCATTCCTGCGCCTGGTGGCGATAGGTTGCGCCCGGATGCGGCGCGGCAAGCCGTGGGCTTTGGCCGAACAGCTTTTCACGCAGGGTACCCTTCGCATAGTCCTTCTTGTAGACGCCGCGTTTCTGCAATTCCGGCACCAGCAGGTCGACCGCGTCCTCGAAGCTTTCCGGCGTCACCGCATAGGCGAGGTTGAAGCCATCGACATCGGTATCCTCGACCCACTCCTGCAGCAGGTCGGCAACTGTCGAGGGCGAGCCGACAAAGACCGGGCCGAAACCGCCGATGCCGACCCAATCGGCCATTTCCCGCACGGTCCAGACCTTGCCGGGGTCGATCGTGGTGAACGTCTCGACCGCCGATTGAACCGCATTGGTGTAGCGATGACGCAGTGGCTCGTCGGGTGCGAATTGGCCAAAATCGATGCCGGTCCAGCCGGAGATCAGGGCTTGTGCACCCTCGTAAGAGACATATTTCCGGTAATCGTCGAACTTCTTCTTCGCTTCGGCATCGGTTTCGCCGAGGATGACGGTCTGCAGGTTGAAGGCAAGGATCTTTCTGGGATCGCGGCCGGCCTTTTCGGCGGCCTCACGGACATTGGCGACGTAGCGTTTCAAAACCGGCTTGGAGGGTGCGGCGACGAAGATGCACTCGGCATGGGCGCCGGCGAAATCCTTGCCGCGGCTTGATGCGCCGGCCTGATAGAGCACCGGCGTTCGCTGTGGGGATGGCTCGCTCAGGTGAATGCCAGGCACGGTGAAATGCTTGCCCGCGTGATGGATCGGATGAACCTTTTCCGGGTGGGTGAAGATGCCGCTGTCGCGTTCGCGCACCACCGCGTCCTCCTCCCAGCTACCTTCCCAGAGTTTGTAGCAAACCTCGAGATATTCCTCGGCCAGATCATAGCGATCGTCATGGTTGGTCTGGTTTGCCTGGCCGATGTTCTGGGCGCCGCTGTTCAGATAGGACGTGACGATGTTCCAGCCGACGCGCCCTTTGGTCAGGTGATCGAGTGTCGAGATGCGGCGGGCGAATGTGTAGGGATGTTCGAAGGAAAGGGATGCCGTCAGGCCGAAGCCGAGATGTTCGGTGACATAAGCCATGGTCGGCACAAGCTGCAGCGGGTCGTTGACCGGCACCTGGGCCGAGTGGCGCAAAGCCGCATCGACATTGCCGTTCAGCACGTCATAGACGCCGAGAACATCGGCGAGGAACAGGCCATCGAACTTGCCGCGCTCAAGGGTCTTTGCCAGATGCACCCAGTAGTCGAGGTCCTTGTATTTCCATGACTGGTCGCGCGGATGCCGCCAGAGGCCCGGCGACTGGTGTCCGACGCAGTTCATGTCGAAGGCGTTCAGCCTGATTTCGCGGCTCATGTTCGTTTCCTTGTGTAGATGTCAGGCCTTACGCCGGGTGATGAAGCTCAGGGCCAGCACGGCGAAGATCAGCAGGCCGGTTCCGACCTGTTGCCAGTAGAAATTCAACCCGGTGAGCAGCAGGCCATTGGCGACGATGCCGAGCAAAAGCACACCAAGCACGGTGCCGGGGATATTGGGGCGGCCAAGCCTCGAGAGCGTCGTGCCGATGAAGGTGGCGCCGATGGCATTGAGCAGGAAGGCGCTGCCGGAGGAGGGGATGTAGACGGTGACCGTCGCCGACAGGATCAGCCCGGCGACCGCAGCGATCAGGCCGGCGAGAATGAAGGCCACGGCCACATGGGCACGGGCCGCAATGCCGGAATAGCGCACGACGCTCGGCTGAATGCCGATGGCGAGCGCGACACGGCCGAAGCGGGCGCGGGTGAGGACCACGGTTGCACCAACGATGATGATGGCGGCGATGATAAGCGGAACCGGAATGCCGCCGATCGCGCCGCGTCCGAGAAAGCGAAAAGCTTCGGGAACGCCCGATGGTGGCAGATAGACCGGGTTGCCGCCATTGGTCAGAAGCTGCTGGATGCTGCGGCCGATGAAGAGCGTGCCAAGCGTGGCGAGAAACGGCGAAATACCGATGCCTGAAATCAGCACTGCATTGAAAGCCCCGACTGCTGCGCCAGCGCCAAGACCTGCCAAGGCTGCGACTGCGACGGGCTGGCCTGCGAGGACCAGGGAAACAAAGGCGAAGCTGGCGAAATCAATGGCCGTGCCGACCGACAGGTCGATGCCGCCAACCGAGACGGCAAAGGTCATGGCAATGGCGGCGATAGCGAGCAGCGTAAAATTGTTGACGAGAATGCTCTGCAGGTTGGCGATGGTCAGAAACGTCGGGGTCGCGAAGGAGAAGATCGCAAACACCGTGACGAGCGCCAGCACGAGTGCGTTATCGACGACCACGCCGATGAGGGCGCGGGGGACGGACGGTTCGATTGCGGAGGTCTGCAGGGTCATGATCAGGCCTCCTGCCTGCGCAGCAATGTCGTTGCCGAAACGACGAGCAGGATCAGCAGACCCTGGACGCCGCTCACCAGCACGCTTGAAATGTTGAGAAGCTGGAAACCGTTGACGAGGAAACCGACGAACAGGGTGGATAACAGCGTGCCGATGACCGTCGGCACCAGCCGCCGCGAGAAGACGGAGCCGAGCAGGGCCGTGACCACCACCGGCAGCAGCATTTCGCCGGAGCCGGTGGTGCTGCCGCTGAGATTGGAGACCGACAAAATGCCGGCAAACCCGCCGCACAGGCCGCTGGCGATGAAGGCGCCTGCGACCAGCCGGCGAACCGGCAGGCCGGCCGCGCGGGCCGCATCGGGAAACTCGCCGACGGCGTAGAGCTGGAGCCCGGCCGAAGTGTATTGCACGATGGCTGCAGCAATCAGCGTGAAGACCAGCAACACATAGGCGAGCGCCGGAATGCCCAGAGGCCCGGATGAGGACAGAGCCGTCAGCAGCGGCGTCGAGGCGGGAATGACGGTGTTTTGCGTCAGCACCAGTTCGAGGCCGGCGACGATGTTCATTACGGCAAGCGTTGCAAGCAGCGGCACGATGCCTGCAACGACCACGGCGATGGCATTGACCGCACCGATCAGGAGGCCGGTGAGGAGGGCGGCTGCGACTGCCGTTGCATCGCCATAGCCGAGTTGCGCTGCC
This sequence comes from Hyphomicrobiales bacterium, assembly GCA_900472175.1. Classification (GTDB taxonomy): domain Bacteria; phylum Pseudomonadota; class Alphaproteobacteria; order Rhizobiales; family Rhizobiaceae; genus Pararhizobium. The sequence continues at coordinate 170,792 of UCHD01000009.1, forward strand.
GTCGCATAGACGGCAGCGCTCAGGCCCATATTAGCGGCGAGCGACAGGTCGATGCCGCCGGTGACGACGTTGGAGCCACCGGCGATCAGCACGATGGTCAGGCCGATGGCCAGAACGCCTGATATCGCCGACTGGCCAAGCACGTTGCCGATATTGCCGACGCTGAGAAAGTAAGGTGCCGTCAGTGAAAAGACGAGCAGGATGGCAACGAAGGCTACCAGCGATCCGGCGCGAAGGGCGCTGGCCGCGAGATTTCCACTCCGGCTCGGCTTGGACGTCGATACGCCCGGTTCAAAATGGATGACGGGGGCAAGCTGGATATCAACCGACATGGCGGAGAACCTCTGAGGAGCCGGTGGATGCGGCAAGCACGTCGTCCGGTGATGTTTGCGAAGAGACGAATTCGCTGATGACACTGCCGCGGAAAAGGACGAGGATGCGATCGGTAATGCCGATCAGTTCGGCCAAGTCCGAGGACAGCACGATGATACCGGCCCCGCGGGCGGCGAGGTCGCCGATCAGGTTGTAGATCTCGACCTTGGAGCCTATATCGACGCCAACAGTCGGTTCGTCCAGCAGGTAGATTTCGGAATGGCGGCTCAGCCATTTGGCGATTGCCACCTTCTGCTGGTTGCCGCCCGAGAGCGTGCGCACAAGGGCGTTGCGTCCCGACGTCTTGATTTCAAGGCGGCGGATGAGATCATCCGCTTCGCGCCGTTCGCCGCTGAAATCAAGGAAGCCCAAGCGGGTGAAGCGTTTCAGCGACGACAGCGTGATGTTTTCCGTGACGCTGAGATCAAGCGCCACGCCGTTACCACGCCGGTCTTCCGGGACAAGCGCAAGGTGCCGGTCGACGGCTTGCGCGGGACTGGCGGACCGTGCCGGTTTGCCGCCGATAGTGATTTGTCCGGAAGTAGCTGTTTCCAGGCCGAACAGTGTACGGATCAGCTCTTTTGCGCCGGAGCCGAGAAGGCCGGTCAGGCCGAGCACTTCGCCGCGCCGCAGTGTCAGGGAGATATCCTGATATTTTCCATGTGCCGACAGCCGGTCGAGCGTCAGGATATCCTTGCCGGGCGTGACGCTGCGTTTCGGGTAGAGGTCAGCGATGTCGCGCGCCACCATCAGCCGGGCGATGGCCGCGGCAGACGTTTCGCCAAGCGGCAGGGTGGCGACGTCTTCGCCATTGCGCAGCACCGTGACGGTGTCGCAGAGTTCTTCGATCTCGTTGAGATAATGCGAGATGTAGATAATCGTCACGCCATCGTCGCGCAGGCGGCGGATCAGGCGGAAGAGAATATCGGCCTCGCGGCGTACAAGGGCCGCCGTCGGCTCGTCGAAGACAAGCACTTTCGGCTGGTCGAGCAACGCGCGGGTGATCTGGACGATCTGTTTTTCGGCGGTGGAGAGCTCGCTGATCAGCGCGCTGTTGGGCAGCTTGACGCCGAAATAATCGTCGAGGATTTCGCTGGAACGGCGGTGCATTAACCGGCGGTCGAGAAAGGGCGTGCCGGCGATGCGCGGTTCGCGTCCGAGAAACAGGGCTTCACCGACCGTGAAGGTGGGAACGAGCAGACGGTCCTGATGGATGAAATGGATGCCGAGTTCCTCGACCCGGTGCGGTGTCAGTTTGTCGTAAGCCTGGCCATCGATCTCGATGCGGCCTTCGTCCGGCTGATGCAGGCCAGCGAGCAGCTTGATCAGCGTCGATTTGCCGGCGCCGTTCTGGCCAACGAGGCCATGGACCGTGCCGCGCCGGACACGCAACGACGCGCGGCTGAGCGCCAGTGCGCCATCAAAGCGCTTGACGATCCCGTCGAGGTGAATGGCGTCGCCGATTTCATCTGGTGAAGCTGCGCTCATGACATGTTTGTCCTGCTGATCGGCCCGTGTGGAATGGCGATCCGGTATCGGTCCGGATCGCCCTGAAGACATGTTGATGTCAGCCGATGCCGAGCTTCTTGGTGACTTCGTTGACATTTGCCTTGTTGGCGATCAGCGCATGCACGTAGGTTTCACGCGGAAGTGTCTGGCCGGCGAGCAGCCTGGCGACATTCTGGATTGCCGTGCGGCCGATTTCGGCCGGCTGCTGCGCGACATCGGCACCGGCCGGCGAATTCGGATCAGCAACGAGTTGCAACACTTCCGGGCTGCCATCGACGCCGTAGGTGAGAATTTCGGTACGGCCGGCAGCGGCCACCGCCTGGGTGGCGCCGAGTTGCGGGATATCCCAGGCCGACCAGATCGCCTTGATCGAGCCCTTCTCCGGGTATTTGTTGAGAAGTGCTGTGATCTGCGTGAACGCGTCCTGAACCGTGTTCGGGATGACGTCGCGCAATTCCGGCTCAAGGATTTTGACCTTGGGGAAATATTTGACGACATTGACCAGCTGGTCGTAGCGGATGGCGCAGGGCGTCACGCCGTAAAAACCGTTGAAGACGACGATGTTGCCTTCGCCGCCGATATCGGAAACCAGCTGCAGCGCCAGGTCCTTGCCGATGCCCCAATTGTCGGAGGTGGTGTTGTTGATCGAATTGGTCGAACCGACATCGACGGTCAGGACCGGAATGCCCGCGTCGCGCGCCTTTTTCAGCCAGGGATCGATGACGCTGAGCGTTCCAAGGATCTGGACGATGGCATCCGGCTTCTGGGCAATCAGCGTTTGCAACTGCGATACCAGCTTGCCGTCGTTGCGCCCTGCATCCACAGCAATCGGCTCACCTCCGAGGCGCTTCACTTCCTCGATCTGGGCATTGTAGGCCTGAAGGTCGAAGAAGTGATCGGTGCCGGTGGCGCTGATGGCGATACGCTTGCCTTTCAGCGAGAGTTCACCTTCCGCCGCCGCTGTCCGGCTGCCGATAAGGCTGGCTCCGGCAATGGCCGCACCAGCGACTGCCGAGAGTTTCAAAAGGTCACGGCGGCCAACGCCCTGCGCCGGTTTATCCTGTGTCATGGTCAATCCCCGTTTAAATAATATCTATAGAATAGGTGTATTATGCGGATTGCCGAGGAAGAAATTTCCAAAGATGGAACAGCGGCCGGAAAACTTGGGCTGGGAAGTTACCCAGCCGGGCGAAATCGCAGCCGGCGGGGTCATGTCAGGGGGAGGGACTGCGAACAGTTCCGTAGGTCAGCGCCAAGGCGCCGACGAGGACGGCGCCCTTGACGAAATCCTGCGTGTAATAGGGCGCGTTGAGCATGGTCAGGCCGTTGAGCAGAACGCCGATGAAGACGGCACCGACGATGGTGCCGAGAACATTCGGCCGCCGCTTGCCCAGCACTGCGAAGCCGATCAGGGCGGCAGCGACAGCATCCATCAGCAACGAGCCGCCGGAGGAGACGTCGCCGCGCCCGACGCGGGCAGCAATAACGATACCGCCGAGCGAGGCAAGCGTGCCGGAGATCACATAGGCAAGCATCTTCAGCCGCGCCGTCGATGCACCCGCCAGCCGCGTCGCCACCTCATTGCCGCCGGTGGCAAACAGCAAGCGGCCGATGCGGGTCCGCTCCGTCAGCACGAACAGTGCAATGGCGACGAGAGCCATCAGCACGACGGAAACCGGGACGATACCGGCGAGGCTTGTGCGGCCGATCAGGAGAAAGGCGGGATCGTAGGCGCCGGTGGCGGTTGTGCCGTCCGGGAGGATCAGCCCGGCTGAGATCGAGCGGCCAGCAGTCGGGATCAGTTGCAGGCCGGATAGCAGGAACATTATCGACAGCGTGGCCAAGAGATCGGGAACCTTCAACCGGACGATGAGGAAGGCGTTGACGAGGCCGATCAGCGCTCCGAAGGCAAGCACCAGCGGGACGGTGGCAATGGCACCGAGCCCCCAGACGATCATCGCATAGCTGGCCGCCATGACGCTGGAGGCGGCTATCGCGCCGATCGACAGATCGAAGCCGCCGACGGCGAGCGTCACGGTGACGCCTGCACCGAGAATCGCGACGACGGCCACGGCCTGCAGGATGCTCATCAGGTTGCCGAGATTGGCGAAGGCGGGCTCGGCGGCAGAGAAGCCAAAAAGCAGCGCTGCCAGAAGAATGAAGACGGCGCCCGATCGCAAGGCCGTACCGAGGTCTGCAAGCCAGCCAACCCGGTTTGCGTTGCGTTGTACCGGAGCGGCTTCGTCAATGGTCGATGTCATGCGTGGATTTCCTCGGAAAGACCGCCGCGCGCGGCGCCGGGCGCTGCGGCAAGGCTGTGGTGGTCGATGATCAGAATGCGGTCGGCAACCTCGTAGGCTTCTTCCGGGTCGGAGGTGGCGATCAGGGTGGCACGGTCGCTGCGGCTGCGGATCGCCTGGATGATATCGTGACGGGCGCCGACATCGACGCCTTGAAAGGGTTCGTCGAGCAGCAGAAGCCGGCTCGGTTCGGCTTCCCAGCGGGCCAAAACCACCTTTTGCTGGTTGCCGCCGGAAAGCGAGGTTATCGGGGCCAGTGGTCCGGATGCCTTGATGCGCAGGCGGTCGATTGCCTGTTCGGCCTCGCGCCGTTCACGGCCGCCAAACAGCAGGCCGCGCGGATACCATTTGGAGAGGTGTGGCAGGCTGATGGTGGCCGCCAGCGAACTTCCCGGCCAATCGGCTGGCATCAAGGAAGAGCGGTGCCGGTCTTCTGCGGCCATGGCGACACCGGCGGCAATCGCCTCTGCCGGTGTTTTCGGCCAGTGCCGGCGGCCGTCCAGATACATCTCTCCGGCGGCAAGGCGGCCGTTGCCGAAGATCGCGGAGAGCAGACGGCTCTTGCCGGCCCCCAGCACACCAGTGATCGCCACCACCTCGCCGGTGTGAACGGTGAGATCGAAAGGAAGGGAGCCGGGCAACAGCCGCGCGTCGCGCATCTCGAAGACCGGCGGCCCTTCAGGCGCGCGAATGCCGGGCCGGGCCGATTGCAGCTTGCGGCCGATCATCGTTTCGATTGCCGCATCAAAATCGATCGGACGTTCAAAGGCACCGGCGACCGTACCGCCGCGCATGACGAGCACCCTGTCGGCAATTGCCTGCAGATCGGCGGTTCGGTGCGAAATGTAGAGAATGGCAAGGCCGCCATCGCGCAGACGCTTGAGAATATCGAACAGGCGCTGGCTTTCGGCAATGGAAAGGCTGGCGGTCGGTTCGTCGAGGATCAAGAGGTCTGCCCGGTTGGCGAGCGCGCGGGCTATGGCCACCAGTTGCCGGTCTGCTGCGGTCAAGTCGGCGAAGTCCCGGTCCAGCGGCAGATCGAACCCGGCGATGTCGAGGATCGCCTGGGCTTGCCGGTTGACGCTGGACCGGGAGACGAAGAAGGGCTGGCCGCGCTGGCAGAAGCGCGTCAGCAACAACGTATCTGCAACGGTGAGACCGGCAGCGCCGACCAGACCGGTCGATTGATGGACGGTAACGACGCCTGCAGCGGCGGCCTCTGCGGGCGAGCGCGGGGCATAGGTCCGGCCGTTCAGCGTGATTACGCCGCTATCGGCGGGCAACACTCCGGAGAGGATCTTCACCAGTGTCGATTTTCCGGCGCCGTTTGCCCCCATCAGCGCGACGATCTTGCCTGCAGCGATTGTCAGCGACGTGTTGACCAGCGCGCGCGTGGACTGAAAGCTGCGGCTGAGCGCATCGACGTGAAGCAGGGGCATGAAAAAAGCAATCCAATATTCTTATAGTCTATATAATTTGTCATATATTTTCCGCTGGTGACAGCCAGGCTGGCGGAACAGCTTTGCGAAGTACCGGCTGAGCCGGTAATTTCTTTGCGGCAGGATGGGCTCCGGCAGAACGTTCGCGCCAGCTGGGCTACCTGTCCCCAATGCGCCTGTGCTTCGGTAGGACTTTGCCGTGGAGGCCAGTTCCCGTGAAACAGGTTTCTCTCCAATCCGGAAAAATGGCACTAATTAGTCTATGAAATTTATGGATTGAATATCTAATAAGTATTGCGTCCCGAGGAAGGCTGGCTGCTTGCCGGTGACGTGTCCAATTGTCTTCAGAAGGAACGCTTTTTATGAAAACCATTCTCCGTCTGGCGGCAACCGCCGCCTTCATTCCCTTCCTGTTCGTCTCGGCTGCCAAGGCCGATGGTGTTGCCGGTGCACCGGCGCCATTCGACAAGGGCGGCGTCAAGCTGGCATTGATCAGCTACATTTCCACCGGTGACTTCTTCCAGGCCTATCAGGCTGGCGCCGAGGCGCAGGCAAAGGCGCTTGGTATCGATCTGCGGGTCTTCCCCGGCCGCCAGAATGCAGCGGAACAGCGCGAACAGATCCTGCAGGCGATCAATCTCGGCGTCGAAGGCATCGTCATCGACCACGGTGTTCCTGAATCACTTGCTGATGTCGTGCAGCAGGCGTTGGACAAGGGCATCAAGGTCGTCGCCTTCGACGTCAATCTCAACAATCCGAAGGTGCCGCAGGTCGAACAGAGCGACCACGCCTTGGCAAAACAGGCGCTTGAGCAGGCGGTCAAGGACAACGGCACCAGCTTCACCGCCGGTTACGTCTATGTCGCCGGCTTTGCGCCGCTTGATCGCCGCAACGAGGTCTGGGACACGTTCAAGGCGGAGAACAAGGGCGTCGTCGAAAAGGCGCGCTTCGGCAATGTCAGCGATACGACAGCCACCACAACGGCCGACCAGGCGAAGGCGGCACTGCGGGCCAATCCGGATATTACCGTGGTTTTTGCCCCCTATGACGAATTTGCCCGTGGCGTGAAGCTGGCGGCGGCCGATCTCGGCATCGCCGACAGGCTGAAGATTTACTCGGCCGATGTTTCCACCGCCGATATTCAGGAGATCGTCGAGGAGGGCAGCCCCTGGGTCGCTACGGTCGCGACCAATCCAGCCGTGGTTGGCGCGGTCTCGATCCGCGCGGCTGCGCTTGAAATTGCCGGACAGGACGTTCCCCGCCAGATCACCGTCGAGCCGACGCTGCTGACCCAGAAAAGCCTGAGAGACGCCGGCGTCAAAACCATCGAGGAACTCGCCGCCAAGATCCCGGCCTTCAGCGCCAGCGATGCGGTCACGGCAAACTGGATCCCGGCCAAGCTGTTCTGATCCTTTGCATTGTAACGGCGGAGCCGCTTGTGGCTCCGCTGCTATCCTTCTTTTAGAACTGGAGCGTTCCCATGAGCCAATCCAACGTCGTCTATGCAACCGGCCTCGGCGTCACGCGCGACAGCCTGTTTGCCGGTGCTGCCGAAATCTCCCACGATCTGTCGCTGCACGCAGCGGACCTTGACAGGGAAGGGCGCCCGCCGGTCGGCGAGATCGTCAAACTGAAGAAGGCCGGCCTGCTCAACGCCCTGCATGCGCGTGAGATTGGTGGTGGCGGGCTGAATTGGGTCGATGCGCTGAAGCTCGTTCGCATCCTGGCACGAGGCGAAAGCTCCATCGGCCAGCTGCTCGGCTACCACTATGTCAACAGCCAGTCGATCTACTGGTCGTTTGCGGATCAGGCGCGGGCGCAGGTGCTGGGCGCTGAGACCGTGGCTCAGAATCTCTACTGGGGTGCGGCGGTCAACCCGCGCGACGCCGGCCTGACATTGACGCGCCGTGGTACCGGTTACGTGCTGAACGGCCGTAAATCCTTCTCCACCGCCGCCCGGGTTTCCGACTATATCAATGCCAGCGCGACGCTGGAGGACAAGATCGCCAATTTCGCCGTGCCAACTGATCGTCCAGGCTATGTCGCCAACGACGACTGGGACAATATCGGCCAGCGACTGTCGGATTCAGGCAGCGTCGAGTTCCATGACTTTCCGGTCTATGATGAGGATTTCATCGCGCCACCTGCCGATGAAAATGCGGCGCTACCGGCTCTGGCAACGTTCAATACGCCGCTGATTCAGCTGGTCTTCGTCAATTTTTATCTGGGCGCCGCTGAAGGCGCGCTGGCTGCCGCCATCGATTATGTCCGCACCACCACCCGCCCCTGGGTGACGTCGGGTGTCGAGCGTGCGGCCGACGATCCGTATATTCTCGAACGTGTCGGCGAATTCACGGCTGCGCTGAAGGCCTCTGCGGCTCTTGCGGACAGTGCAGCCCTGGCGGTGCAAACGGCCCTTTCGAAGGGACGGGATGTGACCGCGCGCGAACGCGGCGAGGCGGCGGCTGAAGCTTACGCTGCCAAGGTTCACGCCACCCATGTCGCCCTCGATATCACCGCGCGCGTTTTTGAGGTGACCGGCGCCCGGTCAACTGCCGAAAAATACCGGTTCGACCGCTTCTGGCGTAATGTCCGAACACACACGCTGCACGATCCGGTGTTCTACAAGGCGAAGGAAGTTGGCGAGTTCGTGCTGAACGATAAAATCCCGGTGGTGAGTTTGTACAGCTGAGCACGCCCCTGTGCGGTGGATTTGGCCTTTCGGGCCGTCATCCGTTTCATTGCAGGCCCACGCGGTGTTACGTGCATCGGCATCGTTTGAGCATGGTAATATTCATGCAAAAGCCCTCCTGGTTCGGCCAGGAGGGCTTTTTGTGGTGGTTTGGAGCCAGCTTCGCTTGGGTTTGTCCGGATGTGAAGAGCCTCAGCCTCACAGTGCTCCATTCTTCGGTGGCGCCACGCCGTTCAAATGATAATTGCCGACGACATGGGCCTTCCAGCGCACCGGATCGTGCAGCGTATGGGTGCGGGCATTGCGCCAGTGGCGGTCGAGATTGAGGCCAATGCGGGTGGCCGAGGTGCCCGCGAGTTCAAACAGGGTGGTGGAGGCGGCAAGCGCCACTTCGGTCGTCAGTACCTTTGCGGCGGCGACCGAGAGAGTGGCGTCGACAACATTGGCCCCGGTCGCGTCCATCTGGGCAACATCGACCTTGCGGCCGGCCCGTTCGATCAGGGCCGCAGCCGCCTCTATCTTGATGGCGATCTCGCCGATCCGGGCGATGGTCAGCGGGTCGTCTGCGGCGCGGTCGACGCCTGAATCCTTCCACGGGCGGCTCTGGGTGCGGACGAAATCCAGCGTCTCGGCAAAGGCGGCACGGGCGATACCGAGATCGACACCGGCATGGATGATCTGGCCGACCGAACCGATGGTGGTCGGCCGCTCAAAGCCTTTGTGATGGAAGACGATGGCATCGGCATTGACATAGACATTGTTGAAGATGGTGGTGCCGCTGCCGGTGGTGCGCTGGCCAAAGCCATCCCAGTCATCGATGATCTCGATACCCTCAGTGCCCTTGGCGACGAAGGACATGGTCAGCCGATCCTCGGGATCGAGCGCGAACACGGTGATCCAGTCGGCGAAGAGGACACCGGTCGAATAGAATTTCCGGCCGTTGACCCGGTAGCCCGGTCCTTCCGGCGTGATGCGGGTATTGTAATCGGCCACCGTCTTGGTGCCGCGTTCGGAAAGCGCGTTGCCGAAACGGTCGCCCGCCAGTGCGCGGCCGAAGAAATAGCGCTTCTGTTCCTCGCTACCGTCTACCCGCAAGGCTTCCAGAATGTAGAAATGGTTTTGTGGAATCTGGCCGATCGACGCATCCGCCTCCGACAGGATCGCGGTCACTTCCGCAAGCACCGCATTGGACACATCCAGCCCGCCATATTCGGCGGGAACGGTAATCGCCAGAAGCCCGGACTCGGCGATCGCCTCGAGTTCGTCATAGGGCAGGGTGCGGTTGGCATCGCGATCGGCGGCTCGGGTGGCGAAATCGGCGGCCAGTGCCCGGGCAGTTTCGATGGCTTCGAAATCGCTGCGGAGGCGACCGGCCGTTTGTTTGACGATTGGCTGATACTGCAGGATGGTTTCCATCGCACGCTCCATTTTTTGTACGGACCATGGGTGGAAGAAGTCGGGCGGAAAGATAAGATTATAATTTCTATAGATCGAGTGGACTAAGAAAAGTCTTTTCTTAAAGTGGGTTTTGCGCCGTCTTTGGCATTTGTGACCGCAAGCATTCGGCGATCCGGGTTGCAACGAACACGGCATGGTCGGTTACCTGCGGCAGGCCCATCAACTCGCCGAACGTGCCGCGTGCCAGCGGTCCGGCGATCAGCAGGGATGGTGTCACGCCCGCCACCGGCCCGATGGCTTCCGAGTTTCGGGTGCAGGACAGCCCAAGGCCGGTCGGATCGAGTTCCAGATAACCGTTGTGCGAGAGTTCGGCGAGGAAAGGCTGGCTCGCGAGGATGCCGCCATGGCCGGGACCGGTGGTGACGACGACGGCGTCATAGCTTTTCTCGACGGTGCCGGGACACCGCCGCAGGCGTAGCGCGCAGTGGATCGCACCCGCCTCGACATGAGTTGCCGCAATCGACCCGGCGAGGATTTCAAGGCGCCCTTCGGCAATCGCCGCATCAAGGGCAGCTTCCACCTGCGGCGCGACGCGGAAACGGTGTACATCCCAGAATGGACGCAGATGCCGGACGATGCGCTGCCGTTCCTGCAGCGGCAGAACCTGCCACAGCGCCTGTCCCTGCGCCCGGACCTGATCGATGACGCCGTGCCAGGTCCGGCCATCCAGAGCCGCTTGCCGGATAGTGTGGCGGATGTTTCTGAGCAATGTCCGTGCCGTGAAGGCCGGTTCCGTCAGGAAGTCGCCGGCGGGGTCCTGCGCCACCGGCGCATGGCCACGCGAGCGCAGTCCACGCCGTGAAACTGCGGTGATCGGGCCAGTGTGGCCTTTGAGGGCGAGGGCCGCGATCACATCGGCGGAGGTGAGGCCATTGCCGACGACAAGCACCCGGTCCGAGGGGCGTATGGCTGCGAGCGCACCGGCTTTGGTTGGGTCGGGCACGAACCGGGGATGATCTTTCAGCACGGCTTGAAGCTGGCCTGGAGCAACCGGCGGCGGGTGGCTGGTGGCAATGACGACGATGTCAGCCTTGGTCTGTGCGCCATCGTCGTCGTTGATCGACCAGTGCGCCCCATCGCGCAGGACATGGGCGACGGTGCTGCGCCGATGCTGAACGGCGCCGCTGGCGACGAGTGGCTGCAGCATGGCATTGACATAATCGCCAAACACGCTGCGGCGTGGAAACAGCGCGCCGTCAGGCCGCAGGGCCTCGTCATCGCCGGCCGTCGCAGAATGTGCCGTGATCCAGCGTAGAAAATGATCCGGTTCGTCGGTCAGCAGGCTCATGCGCGCGGCCGGAACGTTGATGCGGTGGGCGTGTTCGGCCGTGTCGTAGGCGAGGCCTTTGCCAAGGCACTCGCGCGGCTCGAAGACGATGATTTCCGGTGCCGGAATCTGGTTCGCCAGTGCAAGATGAAAGGCTGTCGCTGCGCCCGAGACACCGCCGCCGATAATGGCAACCACCGGCCGTTGCGAGGCCTTCGGCGCTCCGCTTGAGGCGGCACCGGACAAGGTCATCGGGTTGACGATCAACTGGTTCATGACACCTCACCGCCGGGCCGCTTGATAGTCTATAGTTTTTATCAATATTACCCGGCGGTCAAGTCTTTAGCGTGTTGACGGACCACGCCAGAGGCTGGAGGCCGGCTTCAGGATGTCTCGTCCAGGGCCAGAAGGACGCGCGTCAACAGTTCTTCCTCATCGCGAACGCCGTGGCGATACAACGTCAGTACTAAGGCCGCCACCGGGTCGTTGGCATCGCTATCGGGAGCGATGTTGCGGGCGGTCTTCGCTCTGTCGAAGACACGCTGGCAAAGCTCCACATGGTTGGGGAGCATCGGCTCGTTGCGCCATTTCGTCATGTTTCGTCTCCTGTTGCCGGCGGGCATGCCGGGGCTGGATTCCAACAAGGAATGCGCCGTTCAGAGATGCGGGCATTCCTTGATCGATACGAGTGACGATGGATTGTGGCGGTTTTTTATCGCGGGATCAGACCGGTGCGGCGGCTGCGGCCGGATCCATCATCGGAACTGCGGCGTTCAGATCGTTGTCGGCATATTTGATGGCAAGAATGCTCAAAATCGACCCGACGATCACGAAGACAACGGCGCGCATGGTCATTTGCATTGTTTCTTTTCCTGTTTAAGCATGTTTGCAAACGTCTGGGGCACGGGTTTGTTCCGAAGACAGGCGCTGGAGACATGCTGCTGGAACCACCAGGAGCGGCAAGGCGCCTTACCTCTATATGGTATTGGTTGGGCGCTTGCTGGCGGCTTATTATGCAAATACATCATATTGGCGGGATGAAGAGCAGCCGGGGGTAGTGCGTGCATCAGGATATGGCATTGGTAGCGACGGTCGCGATCAGCTTCGTGCTGGCAGCCGGCTGTGGTTATTTCGCGGACCGGCTTCGGCTGCCACCACTGGTCGGATATCTGGTTGCCGGTATTCTGATGGGACCTTTTACACCCGGGTTTACAGCAGATACCGCGTTGGCCAGCCAACTCGCCGAGATTGGCGTCATTCTGCTGATGTTCGGCGTCGGCCTGCATTTCTCCGCCGCTGATCTTATCGCCGTTCGCGGTGTGGCCATCCCGGGTGCCATCGGCCAGATCATACTGGCAACGCTTCTGGGGATCGGCCTCAGTACATTGTGGGGCTGGAACCTCGGCGCCGGACTGGTTTTCGGCCTGAGCATCTCGGTTGCCAGTACTGTCGTTCTGCTCAAGGCGCTGGAGGAGCGAAATCTGGTCAACTCGCCGAATGGCCGGGTGGCCATCGGGTGGCTGATCGTCGAGGACCTGGCAATGGTGCTGGCGCTCGTTCTGCTGCCGATCGTCGCCGAGGTTCTGGGCGCTCAAGGTGCCGCGGCGCACGGAGCAGAAGCGAGCTCTACGCCGGTTGCGCTGACGATCGTGCTGACCCTGGTCAAGCTTGGTGCATTCGCTGTTCTTGCCATTGTTCTTGGGCCACGAATCGTTCCCTGGCTTCTGACGCTGGTTGCCCGCACCGGATCGCGCGAACTGTTCACGCTGACGGTTCTAGCCATTGCGCTTGGCATCGCCTTCGGTTCGGCCACGCTTTTCGGTGTTTCGTTTGCACTCGGCGCGTTCTTCGCCGGCGTGGTCATGAGCGAATCGCATCTCAGCCACAGGGCGGCGGCCGATTCTCTGCCGTTGCAGAATGCCTTTTCGGTGCTGTTCTTCGTGTCCGTCGGTATGCTGTTCAGCCCGATGATCCTCATCAATCAGCCGCTTGCAGTCCTCGCCATTGTGGCGTTGATCACGCTTGGAAAATCGCTGATTGCTGCCGGATTCGTGCTGTTGCTGCGCTATCCCCTGTCGATGGCGTTGACCGTGGCGGCGAGCCTGGCGCAAATCGGTGAATTTTCCTTCATCGTCGCCGGTCTCGGCGTCTCCCTGGGCCTGATGTCACAGGAGGGATATGACCTCATCCTGGCAGGCGCCATCCTGTCGATTACCCTCAACCCGCTGATTTTCTGGGCTGCGGCAAAGCTGAACACAGCGCTCAGTAGCACTGCGCCAAACTATGGTGCGCGAAAACTTGCAGTGTTGAGCCGGGAGCTCGACGTCATCAAGGCGCGGGTCGAAGAAAAGGAAAGCCAGCAGCAACTGAAGAAACAGCAGCTGGTCCACACTTTTCCGCTGTTTTCCGAAGTCAATGAGCACGCGCTAGAGGAGCTTCTCCTCCTGTTCCGTCCGGCCTCGGCCTCACCGGGCGACAAGGTCATCCGGGTTGGGGAGCGTGGCGATGCGATGTATTTCATCTCGTCCGGTGCCGCCGAAGTCCGCCTGCCCGGCAATGCCATCATGCTGGAGGCCGGCGCGTTTTTTGGTGAGATGGCGCTGCTCAGCGGCGGGCTGCGCACCGCCGATGTGATTGCGGTAGATTTCTGCCAGTTCCTGAGGCTCGACCGGCGCGATTTCAACATCTTCATGGCGCGGCATCCCCGCCTGCGTGCCGCCGTCAGCGACATGGCCCGGGAGCGCAACAAGATGAATGTGCCCGGCGGTCTCAGGGGCGGCGCCGCGGATTGATCGTTCCTGAATACGGGATGAGTGTCAGCCGGCCTCCCGGTTTTATCTCTCGCAGCCGCGCAATTTTCGGATGAAAAAGCCGGAAGATTGGCAAGAAGCGGTGGCGAAAATTGATGTAGACTATGGCGGTCACACCCATCCCGGAGACCGCCATGACCGCTCCACACCCCTCCAAGACCCATATCGGCAATCATAAACTGCATCCTGAAACGCTGATGCTGAACTACGGTTACGATCCGGAACTCTCCGAAGGCGCGGTCAAGCCGCCGGTGTTTCTGACGTCTACATTCGTGTTCAAGTCGGCCGAGGAAGGACGCGATTTCTTCGATTTCGTTTCCGGCCGCCGCGAGCCGCCAGCAGGGACCGGAGCAGGGCTGGTCTATTCCCGTTTCAATCACCCCAACAGCGAAATCGTCGAGGATCGCCTCGCTGTCTACGAGCGCACGGAAAGCTGCGCGCTGTTTTCTTCCGGCATGTCGGCGATTGCAACGACGCTCCTGGCGTTCGTCCGGCCGGGCGATGCCATCCTTCATTCGCAGCCGCTTTATGGCGGTACCGAAACGCTGTTGGCAAAGACCTTTCTCAACATGGGTGTCGCTGCTGTCGGCTTTGCCGATGGTGTCAACGAGGCGTCCGTGCAATCGGCGGCTGAAGAGGCGATGGCGAAAGGCCGGGTCTCGGTGATCCTGATCGAAACGCCGGCCAACCCCACCAACAGCCTCGTCGACGTCGCGATGATCCGCAAGATCGCCGATGCGATCGGCCGGAAACAGGGCCACACGCCGATCATTGCCTGCGACAATACCCTGCTTGGCCCGGTCTTCCAGCGGCCGATCGAGCATGGCGCCGATATCTCGCTCTATTCGCTGACCAAGTATGTCGGCGGCCATTCAGACCTGATTGCCGGGGCGGCTCTCGGCGCAAAAGCGGTGATGAAACAGGTCAAGGCGCTGCGCGGCGCCATCGGCACGCAGCTCGATCCGCATTCCTGCTGGATGCTTGGCCGGTCTCTCGAGACATTGTCGATCCGCATGGAGAAGGCCAACAACAACGCGCTCGAAATCGCCAATTTTCTGAAGGATCATCCGAAGGTCGCGGGCATTCACTATCTACCGTATCATGACCCGGCATCCGCCCTTGGGAAAACATTCGCGGCACAATGCAGCGGGGCGGGATCGACCTTTTCCTTCGATATCCGCGGTGGTCAGCCGGCGTCCTTCAGGTTTCTCAATGCGCTGCAGATCTTCAAGCTGGCGGTCAGTCTTGGCGGCACGGAATCGCTGGCCAGCCATCCGGCAAGCATGACCCATTCCGGCGTGCCACTGGAGGTTCGCCAACGGATCGGGGTGCTTGAATCCACCATCCGCCTGTCGATCGGCATCGAACATCCGGATGACCTGATCGCCGACCTGACAATGGCGCTGGATGCCGCCTGACATATCCGGCGACGATTTTTTCTTATTTTTCGCTTTGTCTTGAAACGGTTACATTCCGTTGCCATATTACGCTCATGGAATTCGTTTCCAGCGGTTGACCACGGATGTACTGGCAACTGTTGTCGAGACGGGTCGGAGAGGTCGGGTGTTCACCCGGCCTTTTTCTTTGCCGGTATCCCGGCGGTTTTTCTGCCACGCGGCTTTCTCTTCAAATTGTGTTTACGCTGTCGTTCGTTATCTCGCCTTTCGCAGGGATGGCCCTACTTGTCATTGCAGATGATTTAGACGAACATTTGCCATGGCCATCCGGCCTTCCGGCCACTTCCCTCGACAGGAGAAAACCATGCCCCTTAAATCTCTGATGGCCGTTGCGGCGCTGGCGCTTCTGGCGCTTTCGGGATGCGCAAGCACCGGCGCAAACAACACGACCTATGCGCAATACCAGGGCTACGGCCCGGTGCCGGACCTCGGCCCTTCGGACGCGGGGGGCGTACGCATCGGCTACTGACGTTCGTTGAACGAACCCCTTGCAGGGGGATGCTGGCATGCCCCTGCAACTACACTTGCTTACTGATGCCGGTACGGCGGCATCCAGCTGGTTGTCTTGATTTCCCAGATATTTCGCGTTGATCCAAGTTTGGCGGCCACTCCACGGGGCTACAGGCCGACCTAAACCTGCCTGCTTTTTCCGTGTGATCACAGCAGAACCGGCCGCTGCATTGATCGGCCAAAAACAGGGGCGAGGCCTTTTTTCATCGGATCGTTCCGATTGTTACAGTAACGTACTTCCTCCGGCGAATTTTCCGATCAGAGTTGCAGGGTCGAAAAAGCGACCTGCCAGGACAGCCCAGCTGTCCCGCAAAGAGGAGATCCGTAATGTCCGGAAACTTTCACACCCGGCACGATGGGAGACCGTCATGACCAGTAAACTTTCCCGCAGACTGCTGAGCGCTACCGCCGCAGCCGCGATGACGTTGATTGCCGCGCCTTTTGCGACCGCACAGGCACAGGACGCTGCGGCAGCCAAGCCCAACATCCTTGTCATCTTCGGCGACGATATCGGCCAGACCAATATTTCGGCCTACTCGATGGGCGTGCTTGGCTACAAGACACCGAACATCGACCGCATCGCTAAAGAAGGCATGATTTTCACCGATTATTATGCCGAGAACAGCTGCACGGCTGGGCGCTCGACCTTCATCACGGGGCAGGTGTGCCTGCGAACCGGGTTGTGCAAAGTTGGTGCACCTGGTGCGCCAGTTGGCCTGCAAGCGGGCGACATCACCATCGCGCAGGCGTTGAAGCCGCTCGGTTATGCAACGGGGCAATTTGGCAAGAATCATCTTGGCGACAAGGACGAATATCTGCCGACCAATCACGGGTTCGATGAGTTCTTCGGAAACCTATACCATCTCAATGCCGAGGAAGAGCCGGAAGCGCCATATTGGCCGAAGGACGATCCGGCTTTCCTGAAGGCTTATAATCCTCGTGGTGTCCTCAAGGCCTCCGCCGACGGCAAGATCGAGGACACCGGCGCGTTGACCAAAAAGCGCATGGAAACGATTGACGACGAGACGACCGCCGCCGCAATCGACTTCATCGAGCGGAAGGCGAAGGAAAAGAAGCCGTTCTTCACCTGGATGAACACGACGCGCATGCACGCCTTCACCCACGTGCGTGAATCGATGCGCGGCCAAAGCGGCATGGTTGGTAACGACTATGCCGACGGCATGGTTGAGCATGACGGCGATGTCGGCAAGCTCCTCAAGACACTGGACGACCTTGGCATCTCCGACAACACGATCGTCGTCTATACGACCGACAACGGCCCGAACCAATGGTCATGGCCTGATGCGGCAACGACCCCGTTCCGCAGTGAAAAGGACACCAACTGGGAAGGTGCCTTCCGCGTGCCGGCCATGGTTCGCTGGCCGGGCAAGGTCAAGGCCGGTGAAGTTTCCACCCAGATGATGTCCGGTCTGGACTGGTTCCCGACCCTTCTGGCAGCGGCCGGCGACGCCGACGTCAAAACCCGTCTGTTGGACGGCTGGAAACCCGATGGTGGCACGGTTACCTTCAAAAACCATCTCGATGGCTATAATCAACTCGACTACCTGACGGGCAAATCCGACAAGAGCGCCCGCAAGGATTTCTACTACTTCGATGACGACGGCAATCTCGTGGCGACACGGTTTGACGACTGGAAAGTCGTTTTCCACGAGCAACCAGCGCCCGGCGGCTTTGCCGTCTGGCAGACGCCGCTCGTCACCTGGCGGGTGCCCAAGCTCTTCAACCTGCGCATGGATCCTTACGAGCGGGCGGATGTCGTCTCAGACCAGTATAACGACTTCCTGGTGCGAAACGACTATCTTCTGGTAAAGGGGACGCTGCAGGCAGCAAGTCTGTTGGAGACGTTCGTCAAATATCCGCCAAGCCAGCGTGGCGCGAGCTTCAACCTCGAAGGTATCCGCGCCGAGGTCGATAAGGTGATCGATCAGTCGTTCAAGGATCGCGGTATCGAAAAATAGGTGACGCTCCTCTTCTGCTATTCATCGGACGCACCTTTATCCGTGCGTCCGATTCATGTCGGCTATTATGGACTGAATGTCATACCAAGCGCATCCGACAACTCGAAGCCGCTCGCCGGGTCAAGTCAGGTTATCGCCGCATTGACGCCCGCAGCGCGCACTTCAAGCTGAAAACTGCGGACGAGTTGCTCGTTAAAATGGGGTAGAGATTGGGGACCGTGCCTGTCCCTTGCGCATTTTCCCGAAGATGTTCAAGGCAGGAGAGAGCAGGTGGTGATCCCAACTGGATTCGAACCAGTGGCCTCAAGATTAGGAATCTTGCGCTCTATCCTGCTGAGCTATGGGACCGACCTGAAGAACCCTTACAAAAGGTGGGCGTGGAAGCCAAGTGTTTCCGGTGTGGTTTGGGTGGTTTTCTGCGAACTGGGTTTTCTAACGTGCGTGATGCAGGCCGGGGCTGGCGCGGAACGGTTTTCCGATGATAAGCAGGGTGCGGCGAAACGGGGAGGAGACCCGGCCGCGACGGCGCCGCCTTTGACAACGACATCCATAGAGTTTGATCCAGCATGTTCATCGGAATTGATTGGGGCGGTACGAAAATGGAAGTCATCGCGCTCGATCGCGATGGCGCTACACGGGCAAGGCATCGCATCGCCACGCCGACGAGCGGTTATGACGCTTGCATCCGTGCCGTGCAGGAGCTTGTCGCGGCCGCCGAGCAGACGGCAGGCGAGACGGGCACGATCGGTATCGGCATTCCCGGTAGCCCCAATCCGCGCACAGGTATCGTGCGCAATTCAAACGCAGTGCTTCTCAATGGCCAGCCGCTCGGGCGCGATCTTGGCGCCGCACTCGGGCGCGAGGTCCGGCTTGCCAATGATGCCAATTGCCTGGCAATTTCGGAAGCCGTCGATGGTGCCGGCAGGGACGCGCATACAGTTTTTGGCGTAATCGTCGGGACCGGTCATGGCGGCGGGCTGGCGATCGGCAAGCATGTGCATGCCGGTTATCAGGGCATTGCCGCTGAAATTGGCCATTATCCGCTGCCCTGGATGACCAGGGACGAATATCCCGGCCACAAATGCTGGTGCGGCAAACATGGCTGTCTCGACATGTATGCTTGCGGTACCGGGGTAGAGCTGGACTATCGCTTGACCACGGGCGTCGACCGGCGGGGCCGCGATATCATTGCCGACAAGCGCAACGGCGAACCGGTGGCCACTGCCGTTTACGAGCGCTTTGTCGACCGGCTCGCCCGCAGCCTGGCGCTTTTGACCAACATCGTCGATCCGGATGTGTTCGTGCTGGGTGGCGGCATGTCGAATGTCGATGAGATCTACGACGAATTGCCGGACCTGATCGTCAAATACATCTTCGGCGACAGCTTTGAAACGCCGATCCGCAAGGCGGTGCATGGCGACAGTTCCGGCGTGCGCGGTGCCGCCTGGCTCTGGAAGGATTGATGGAGGAATTACGATGATTATCGAAGCGGATCTGGAGCGGATTGCACTGCAGGAAAGCGAACTTCAGTTCGACAGTTTCAGTGTGGAAACGGGCTGGGCGCTGGGTTCGCTGCTGCGCGAGATGGCGGTGGAGCGCAAGCTCGGCGTCGTCATCGATGTGACGCTGTTTTCCATGCCTGTATTCTATACGGCGCTTGAAGGCTCGACGCCGGACAATCCGAACTGGGTGCGCCGCAAGCGCAACTGCGTCTTCCGCTTTCTGAAAAGCAGTTATGCCGTGGGTTTGTCGCTTACCAAGCAAGGCACCGATATCACCACCAAGTTCGGCTTGCCGGATGCGGAATTTGCGCCGCATGGCGGCAGCTTCCCGATTGTCGTCAAGGGCACCGGCTGCATCGGTGCCGTCACCGTGTCGGGCTTGCCGCAGCGCGACGATCACACCATGGTCATCGAAGCGCTGGCCAAACTTCTCGGCAAGGATCTTGGCCGGCTGCAGCTGAGCGAATGAGGCTGGGATAGATGACCATGGATATTGCCGGTTTTTCCGCAAAACTGAACGCGTGGCTTTCCGAAAAGGCGCTGCCGCTCTGGCGGGACAAGGGTTTTGATGGGGTAGGCGGCGGCTTTGTCGAGACCATCGACATGGCAGGCCAGCCGACGCCGGCGAACCGCCGTTCGCGCGTCCAGCCACGCCAGGTCTATTGCTTCGCCGAGGCCGGGCGCCGTGGATGGTCCGGCGACTGGCAGACGCCCGCCACCGAAGGACTTGCCTATTTCGACCGGGTCTACTTGCAGCCGAGCGGTTTTTATGGCGCACTGGCGGATGCCGACGGCACTCTGATCGATGCCTCTTTCGATCTCTATAATCAGGCCTTCGCGCTTCTGTCCTTCGCCTATCTGGCGCAGGTGTTTCCCGCCCGCAAGGCAGAGATGATCGACCGCAGCAATGCGCTGCGCGACAGGTTGGAAGCGCATTGCAAACATCAGTCGGCGGGGTTTGAGGAAGACAATCCACCGCGCCTGCCGCTTTGTTCGAACCCGCATATGCACCTGTTCGAAGCATGCCTTGCCAGCGAGACCGTGGACGGTTTTGATACCGTGGCCTGGACCAATCTGGCCGATGAGATAGCCTTTCTCTGCATGGAGCATTTCATCGACCGGGAAACCGGCGCTCTGCGTGAATTCTTCGATCAGGACTGGGCGCCCATGCCGGGTGACAAGGGCCGTATCGTCGAGCCCGGCCACCAGTTCGAATGGGCCTGGCTTCTGTTGCGCTGGGCCGAGCGGCGCGGCAATGCCGATGCACTGGTGAAGGCGCGGCGTTTGTTCGAAATCGGCGAACAGTACGGCATTGCTCAGCCACGCGACGTCGCCGTTATGACGCTGCTGGACGATTTCTCCGTCGCCGATCCGCTTGCCCGGCTGTGGCCGCAGACGGAATGGCTGAAGGCAGCCGTTCGTTTTGCTGCGCTGACACAGGGCGATGAGCGTGAGCGGTATTTACGGTCTGCTGTTCGCGCCGCGACAGCGTTGCAGAGCTTTCTCGATACACCGGTCGAGGGGCTTTGGCGCGACAAGCAAAAGGCAGACGGCGACTTTGTCGACGAGCCGGCGCCGGCCAGCAGCTTCTATCACATTCTGTGCGCCATCTATGAATTGGACGACTGCCTGAAACGGCTCTAAGCCAAGATATTTGCACGATTTTTTCAAGCGGCCCGTCTCAGGCAGAGGCGGGCCGCCTTGTTTTTAGGGTGATCAAATTTCCAACTGATATATTGACATAAAGATATCTTTATGTGATCTCTGATTTTCAAATTAATGTCGTTTTCAGAACGGGAGATTTCCCATGTCCGCCATCGATGCCCTTTTCGGCGCCGTTTCACCCCAACCGGATGGATCCGAGGTCATGGCCGCGCTGAAAGCGGCGGCGCGCGAACGCATCCTGATCATGGATGGCGCAATGGGCACGGAAATCCAGCAGCTCGGCCTTGGCGAAGACCATTTTCGCGGCGACCGCTTTGTTTCCTGTGAGTGTCATCTGCAGGGCAATAACGACCTTTTGACGCTGACCCAGCCGGGCGCGATCGAGGAAATCCATTATAATTACGCCATTGCCGGCGCTGATATCCTTGAGACCAACACGTTCTCCTCGACTTCGATTGCACAGGCCGATTATGGCATGGAAGCGATGGTCTATGAGCTCAACCGCGATGGCGCACGCCTTGCCCGGCGCGCCGGTTTGCGCGCGCAACAGGTTGATGGAAAGCGTCGTTTCGTTGCTGGCGCTTTGGGGCCGACCAACCGCACGGCCTCGATCTCGCCAGACGTCAACAATCCGGGTTACCGCGCCGTTTCGTTCGATGACCTGCGCATCGCCTATGCCGAGCAGCTGCGTGGCCTGATCGATGGTGGCACGGATATCGTTCTGATCGAAACCATCTTCGATACGCTGAATGCCAAGGCGGCGATCTTTGCGACGGAAGAAGTTTTTATCGAGAGGGGCATCCGCCTGCCGGTGATGATTTCCGGCACGATCACCGACCTTTCCGGCCGCACACTGTCCGGTCAGACGCCGACCGCGTTTTGGCATTCGGTGCGCCATGCCGATCCCTTCACAATCGGTCTCAATTGCGCGCTCGGCGCCAATGCCATGCGCGCTCATCTGGCCGAGATTTCCAGCGTCGCCGATACATTCGTCTGTGCCTATCCGAATGCCGGCCTGCCCAACGAATTTGGCCAGTATGATGAAACGCCGGATGAAATGGCGGCCCAGATCGAAGGTTTTGCCCGCGAAGGCCTGGTCAATATCGTCGGCGGTTGCTGCGGCTCGACGCCGGCACATATCCGGGCGATCGCACAGGCTGTCGCCAAACACGCACCCCGTGAAATCCCCGACGTTCCACGGCTGATGAAGCTCTCCGGTCTGGAGCCGTTCACGCTGACCAAGGATATTCCGTTCGTCAATGTCGGCGAACGCACCAACGTCACCGGCTCGGCCAAGTTCCGCAAGCTAATCACCGCCGGTGATTATGCCGCAGCGCTCGATGTTGCCCGCGATCAGGTGGCCAATGGTGCCCAGATCATCGACATCAACATGGACGAGGGCCTGATCGATTCGAAACAGGCGATGGTCGAGTTTCTCAACTTGATCGCTGCCGAGCCGGATATCGCTCGTGTTCCGGTCATGATCGACTCATCAAAATGGGAGATCATTGAGGCGGGCCTGAAATGCGTGCAGGGCAAGCCGCTGGTCAACTCGATCTCGATGAAGGAAGGCGAAGAGGCCTTTCTGCATCACGCCAGGCTTTGCCGCGCCTATGGCGCCGCCGTCGTGATCATGGCTTTCGACGAACAGGGGCAGGCGGATACGCAGGCCCGCAAGGTTGAGATTTGCACCCGCGCCTACAAGCTGCTCACGGAACAGGCCAATTTCGCGCCGGAAGATATCGTCTTCGACCCGAACGTCTTTGCTGTCGCGACCGGTATCGAGGAACACAACAATTACGGTGTCGACTTCATCGAGGCGACACGCGAGATCATCGATACCCTGCCGCATGTGCATATTTCCGGCGGCGTCTCCAACCTGTCCTTCTCCTTCCGCGGCAACGAGCCGGTGCGCGAGGCGATGCATGCTGTGTTCCTCTACCACGCCATTCAGGCAGGTATGGACATGGGTATCGTCAATGCCGGTCAGCTGGCTGTTTATGAATCGATCGAGCCCGAATTGAAGGAAGCCTGTGAGGATGTCGTCCTCAACCGCCGCGCCGATTCGACCGAGCGCATGCTGGAACTCGCCGAGCGCTTCAAGGGAACTGCCGGCAAGGAAGCCAAGGAACGGGACCTGAAATGGCGCGAATGGGGCGTCGAAAAGCGGCTTGAACATGCACTGGTCAACGGCATCACCGAATTCATCGAGGCCGATACCGAGGAAGCCCGTCAGAATGCCGAGCGGCCGCTGCACGTCATTGAAGGCCCGCTGATGGCCGGCATGAACGTCGTCGGCGATCTCTTCGGCGCGGGAAAAATGTTCCTGCCGCAGGTGGTGAAATCCGCCCGTGTGATGAAGCAGGCGGTTGCCATTCTGCTACCTTACATGGAGGCCGAACGGCTGGCCGGTGGCGGCCTTGGCGAGCGCAAGAGCGCCGGTAAAGTGTTGATGGCGACGGTGAAGGGCGATGTGCACGATATCGGCAAGAATATCGTCGGCGTCGTGCTCGCCTGCAACGACTATGAAATCATCGACCTCGGCGTCATGGTGCCCGCGGCAAAAATCCTCGAGATCGCCCGCGAAAAGAATGTCGATATCATCGGCCTTTCCGGCCTGATCACGCCGTCGCTTGACGAGATGGCGCATGTGGCGGCTGAAATGGAGCGAGAAGGGTTCGATATCCCGCTGCTGATCGGCGGCGCGACCACCAGCCGTGTTCATACTGCGGTGAAAATCCATCCGCGCTACAATCAGGGCCAGGCGATCTATGTCACCGACGCCAGCCGCGCCGTCGGCGTGGTTTCCAGCCTGCTGTCGCCGGAGATGAAAGGCGGCTATATCGATACCGTGAAGGCCGAGTACAAGAAGGTTGCGGACGCACATGCACGCAACGAACTGGAAAAGCAGCGCCTTCCGCTGGCGAAGGCCCGCGCCAATGCCCAGAAGGTCGACTGGGATGCCTATCAACCGAAGACACCGTCTTTCCTTGGTACGCGGGTTTTCCAGAGCTGGGATCTTGCGGAACTGGCCGATTATATCGACTGGACCCCGTTCTTCCAGACCTGGGAGTTGAAGGGCGTCTATCCAAAGATCCTCGACGACGAACGCCAGGGCGAAGCGGCGCGTGCACTGTTTGCCGATGCGCAGGCGATGCTGGCCAAGGTCATTGCGGAAAAATGGTTTGCGCCGAAGGCGGTCGTCGGCTTCTGGCCGGCCGGCGTGGTCGGTGACGATATCCGCTTGTTCACCGACGAAAGCCGGGCGAAGGAACGCGCGACTTTCTACACCCTGCGCCAGCAGATGACCAAGCGCGACGGCCGCCCGAACGTGGCGCTGTCGGATTTCGTTGCTCCGGTCGATAGCGGCAGGCAGGACTATCTCGGCGGCTTCGTCGTCACGGCCGGTATCGAGGAAGTGGCGATCGCCGAGCGCTTCGAGCGGGCGAATGACGACTATTCGTCGATCATGGTGAAAGCGTTGGCCGACCGGTTTGCCGAAGCTTTTGCCGAGCGCATGCACGAATATGTCCGCAAGGAACTCTGGGGCTATGCGGCTGATGAGGCCTTCGATCCAAGCGAGCTGGCCGCCGAACCCTATGCGGGTATCCGCCCGGCGCCCGGCTATCCGGCCCAGCCGGATCACACGGAGAAGGCAACACTGTTCGATCTGCTGAAGGCTGAAGAGGAAATCGGTGTGACGCTGACGGAAAGCTTTGCCATGTGGCCCGGCTCCTCCGTCTCCGGCATCTACATCGCTCACCCGGAATCCTACTATTTCGGCGTCGCCAAGGTCGAGCGCGACCAGGTCGAAGACTATGCCGACCGCAAGGACATGCCGATTGGCGAAGTCGAACGCTGGCTGGGGCCGATCCTGAACTATGTCCCGGCACCGAGGGTTGAGGCGGCGGAATAGGTGTCGTTTTTCCGGGACATTGTTTGGCCGATCCTGTTTTGATATAGAAGCGTGCATCGAATTCCGGATCTTGGAGCATCGGCATGGGGACCGCAAAATCCGCAGATAAGTAAGCCGCAACAACCTTTTCACGTTGTTGCGGCGGTCTGTCGATCCAATTCCAGCTCAAGCTGACAGGCAGACGCCGCCAAATGTACCTCATTTGAGCGGATGTTTTCCCATGTCTATAAAACCCCGTATCTGGGCCTATTCCCTGTCAGCAACACTGCTGCTGATGGCCCCCTTCGATATTCTCGCCTCGCTGGCGATGGATATCTATCTCCCGGTCGTCCCTGCAATGCCCGGAATCCTCAACACCAGCCCGGCGGTTATCCAGCTGAGCCTGAGCCTCTACATGATCATGCTCGGGCTTGGGCAGATCATCTTCGGGCCGGTCTCCGACCGTATCGGCAGGCGGCCGGTGCTGATCGGCGGCGCGCTGCTGTTTGCTGCCGCGTCGTTCTGCCTGGCCGCGTCTTCGACTGTTGCCCCGTTCATCGTCTTCCGGTTTCTTCAGGCCATCGGCGCGTCTGCAGCACTGGTGGCGACGTTTGCGACCGTTCGCGATGTCTATGCGGATCGTCCGGAAAGCACCGTCATCTATGGTCTTTTCAGCGCCATGCTGTCCTTCGTGCCGGCTCTTGGCCCGATTGCAGGTGCTTTGATCGTCGATGCGTTGGGCTGGCGGGCAATTTTTGCGGCTCTCGGTGCCGTCACCATTCTGGCACTCGTCAATGCCCTGCTGCGATGGCCCGAAACGCGTCCGGTGATCGCGCCAAACACTCGTCGTTCGATCCTGCCCATCTTCAGGAGTTTTACATTCTGGACCTATACGTTGGGGTTCAGCGCGGCCATGGGCACATTTTTCGTGTTCTTCTCCACCGCGCCGCGTGTCCTGATTGATCGAGCGGGCTTTTCGGAGATGACCTTCAGCCTGGCTTTTGCGACGGCCGCTGGCGTGATGATCGTCACCACGCGTTTCATCCGGAAATTCGTGGCGATGTGGGGCATTTCCGGCAGTCTCGCCAGAGGAATGATGTTGCTGTTGTTGGGGGCGGCGCTGCTGAGTATCGGCCAGATCTTCGGCACTGCGTCGTTTCTGACGTTCATCCTGCCGATGTGGATCATGGTGATCGGCATCGTCCTTGCCGTTTCCGTGGCCGCCAATGGTGCATTGCAAGGCTTTGGCGATATCGCCGGATCGGCGGTTGCCTTCTATTTCTGCATCCAGAGCCTGATCACCGGCATTTTCGGGACGTTGGCGGTGGTGGCGCTGCAAGGCGATACGACGTGGCCGCTTGTGGCCTATTCAGCGCTGATGGCAATCGTGGTCCTGGCCGCTCTGGCTTTGTTGCGCCGCCGGAAAACGCTGGGCTAAGCGGCCGGGCAGGGGGACAACCGTTGCCCTGCCCACTGCCTCAGGTTTGGATTGAGAAAGGCGCGTGGTTGCGTGTATTCAACCGATGTCCGGTGCCGCCGCAGAGACGGCGCTCCCATCGAAACGAAGCGAGACCATTTATGCCCGAAGACAAGCTCGACACGATCGCCCTTCTCAAGGCGATTGCTGATAGCCCGAAGCGGGACAACAGTACCTATCATCGGGTCATGGCCGAGGCGCGCCAAGCCTTTGACGATGCGGAACTCGCGCTTGGCGGGCCGGTCCGGGTGCGCACCAAAACCAAGATGAAGCGTAGCGGCGAGTTTATCGTCAAATGGACATTCAAGCGTCTGGATTGAAGGTGGCGCCGCCTGAAACGAGCCCGTCGCGCCTGCGGAATTATTGCGATATTATTTTTTTGACCCGGCCATGGCACAAAAGCACTGTTTGAAACGTTTCCTCCTGGAAAGGCAAAATGGTGATTCAAATGAAGATGTTCGCAATCATTGGTCTGTCGCTGGCTACTGCCTTTTCAAGCGTTGTACCGGCGCAGGCCTTTCCATCCATTGAACGGCTGAAGATCCAGGTTTCGGATGTTCAACAGGTCGAATCCTACCGCAGTTCCTGGGGTATCGGCCGCTATGGCGGCAATCGTGGCCCCTACATCCGGCGCCACTATCGCAACGGTGGCTACTATGGCAATCGGCGCTATTACCGTGACTACGGCAATTATCGGCGCTACCGTGACTATGATGACAACTTCGGCGCAGCGTTTGGTGGTCTTGCTGCCGGGGCGATTATCGGCGGTCTTCTCGCGCAGCCGAGATATTACGGCGATAACCGCCGTTATTATCGCACCGGTGGTTCGCATGCCGATTGGTGCTATGCGCGCTATCGCTCGTACCGGGCCTATGACAACACGTTCCAGCCGTATAACGGCCGCCGGCGTCAGTGCATTTCGCCCTACTAGCGTGAGCCGGGCTGGATTTGCATCGTAACGGGCAGGATCATTATCCTGCCCGCGGTGAGAAACAATCTCCTTGCCGGTTGTGCCTCAGTCCTTGATGTACCAGCCCCACGGTTCGTCGCTGTTGAATCGGGTGATCTGCTTGGTTTCAAGATAGTTCGACAGCCCCCAGCGGCCGAGTTCGCGGCCGATACCGGACTGTTTGTAGCCACCCCACGGGGCTTCGACGAACGTCGGCTGCGAGCAGTTGACCCAGACGATACCGGCCCGAAACGCTTCAGCGACACGTTCGGCGCGGATCACATCCTTCGACATAACCGCGGCGGCAAGGCCGAAACGGCTATCATTGGCCATGCGGATGGCGTCGTCCTCGTCCTTGAACGGCTTGATGCAGACGACCGGCCCGAAAATCTCCTCCTTCCAGACATAGCTGTCTTCGCCCATGTCGGTCAGCACCGTCGGCTCAAGGAAATAGCCACTGTTGAGACCGGCCGGGCGGGCGCCGCCATAGGCAACGGTGGCGCCATCGATGCGGGCGCGGTCTATGGCCGAGACGATCTTGTCGTATTGGCCCTTCGAGACGATCGGGCCGAGCAGCGTGCCATCCTCCATGCCGTTACCGATCTTGATCCTGGCTGCTTCTTCGCATAGGCGCGAAACGACGGCATCATAGATTTCCGCCTCGACCAGTACACGCGAGGTGGCAGAACAGACCTGGCCCTGGTTCCAGAAAATGCCGAACATGATCCATTCGACGGCTTTTTCGATATCGCTGTCGGCAAAGATGACAAAGGGCGATTTACCGCCAAGTTCGAGGCTAACGGTCTTGATGTCCTGCGCACCGGCCATCATCACCTTGCGGCCGGTGGCGACCGAGCCGGTAAAGGCAAGTTTGTCGACCAGCGGATG
Source organism: Hyphomicrobiales bacterium (assembly GCA_900472175.1). Taxonomy (GTDB): domain Bacteria; phylum Pseudomonadota; class Alphaproteobacteria; order Rhizobiales; family Rhizobiaceae; genus Pararhizobium. Next base: position 198,961 of record UCHD01000009.1, read on the forward strand.
CTCGGTCAGCGGCTCACCGGCCTGCAGACCGGTGCCGGTGACGATGTTGAGCACGCCGGCCGGGAGATCGACTGCCTCGGCAATCACGCCGAGTTCAAGCGCGGTAAGCGGTGTGAGTTCCGAAGGCTTCAGCACCATTGTGCAACCGGCGGCAAGGGCCGGCGCAACTTTCCAGGAGACCATCAGCAGTGGATAGTTCCATGGCGTAATCGCACCAACGACACCGAATGGCTCGCGCACCACCCGCGAGGAAAAGCGCGGCTCGCTGAGTGGGATCGTTTCTTCAGGATGGTGATCGAGTTCTTCCGCCAGACCGGCATAATAGGCAAAACAGTCGGCGGCATCGTCGATGTCCCAGAGGGCTTCCGGAAGCGGTTTTCCGTTGTCGGCGACTTCGAGTTTCGCCAGGAACTCGCGCTTTTCGGTGATCTTGGCGGCGATGGCACGCAGGTAGGCGGCGCGCTCGGTTCCCGTAAATTTTGGCCACGGGCCGGAATCGAATGCGTAGCGGGCAGCTTTGGCGGCTTTATCGATATCGCCACTGGTCCCGGCCGGGGCCTTGTGAATGACCTGTTCGGTGGCGGGATCGATGACATCCAGCGTGCCGCCTTTCTCAGGCCTTACCCACGCACCGTCGATGTAAAGCCTGTCCTGCATGTCGCCGTGCCTCTTCAAATCAGATCAAGTATTGCCTTGGTGGCCACCTTTGCGCCGGCGGCCCTTTTCATCGTCGCGGAATTGGCAGCGAGTGTATCGCGCAGAGTGGAATTGTCGAGTTGGCCGGTAATTGCCGCCGCCAAATCGCTGCCCGCCTGGCGGAAACGGTCGAACCTCTTTCCGACGCGAGCATTCTCGGTGCACCGTTGTGCGGGTTGGACATAAC
>UCHD01000006.1 GCA_900472175.1 Hyphomicrobiales bacterium
ACTTAACCTGACATCACCCGATCCACCTACGATCACTCGATGATCTCGAACTGATCGAGATATTTCTCGCTGAGCGTCAGTCCGAGGCCGGGCTTACGGTCGTCGAGATCGATGCACCCGTCGACGGCATCCGGCTCGCCGTCGAAAATATACCAGAAGAGCTCGTTGCCGATCTCGACCGGATGGATCGGAAAGTATTCGGCGATCGGGCAGTTGGTATTGGCCATGGTCAGGTGGAAATTGTGCATCTGGCCGGCATGCGGCACCACCGGCACCTGATAGGCCTCGGCAAGCGCGTTGATCTTCTGGGCGGCGGTGATGCCACCGACACGGTTGGTGTCGTACTGGATGACGCTGACGGCCTTCATGTCCAGAAGCTGCCGGAAGCCGAAGAGCGTGAATTCGTGCTCGCCGCCTGAGATCGGAATAGGCCCGGCATTGAGCTCGGCATAGCCGTGCATGTCGTCGGCAATGACCGGCTCCTCCAGCCAGCGCGGCTCGAACCGCTCAAGCTTTGGCAGCATGCGCTTGGTGTATTCGAGCGTCCAACCCATGAAACATTCGAGCATCAGGTCGCGGTCGTAACCGATGACTTCGCGCACGGCCTCGACGCGCTTCAGGTTTTCCTTAACGCCGAACGCGCCGTCCTTCGGCCCGTAGCCGAAGCGCATCTTCATCATCGCATAGCCCTGGTCGACGTAGCGCTGGGCCTCGGCCTGCATATTTTCGATGTTGTCGGCGTAGAGCTTGGAGGCGTAGACCGGAATCTTCTCCTTCATGCGCCCACCCAGAAGCTTGAAGACCGGCTGTCCGGCCGCCTTGCCGAGAATATCCCAGATGGCGATGTCGATCGCCGAGATTGCGGTGATGCCCACGCCCTTGCGGCCCCAGGCCAGCGTCTTTCGATACATCTTTTCGAAGATGTAGCCGTAGTCCCATGGGCTTTCGCCGATCACCAGCGGCGCCAGATACTGGTCGATCGTCGCCCTCACCAGCCGCGGCGCGAGCGCGGCATTGCCGTAGCCGATAAGACCTGTATCGGTTTCGACCTCGACAACGAGCCATTCGAGAAAGCGGAACGACGCCATGGCGTCGCCCTTCTCATGGAGAAGGTCACTGGCGTTGGTGCAGAAATTTGCCTGAGGCGGGACGACGTCGCCGGTCCAGCGGTAGATCTTGGCGCGGACAGATTTGATTTTCATGTCACGGTTCTCGTAGCGGAATGGGGAAAATAGCGCGGCCCATTGGCGGGCTTGCGTGGTCAGAGCGATCGGGTCGTCACGGCGCGCGGCGCGGCGACGCGAACCGGATTGCGCAGGGGATGCCCGAACTGGGGGCAATCGATCTCCATCTCGTCGCCTTCCCGCAGGCGGACGCCATCGGCAAAGCTGATCGTCGCAGTCCCGAAGACATGAACGTGGATATCGCCGGGATTGCAGAACAGCGGATACTTGAAGTGGTGATGTTCCAGGTTCGAGATCGCATGGGTCATGTTGGTCTCGCCCGACAGGAATGGCCGTTCCCAGAGAACCGCTCCGTCGCGATGTATACGGCTGGTTCCACGGATATCCTCGGGCAAGTCGCCAAGCAGAAGCTCAGGGCCCAGCGCGCACTGCCGCAATTTTGAATGGGCAAGCAGCAGGTAGTTGCTGCGCTCCATCACGTGGTCGGACATTTCGTTGGCAAGGGCAAAGCCTAACCGGAACGGCGTGCCATCGGGTCCGATCAGATAGACACCGGCGATCTCCGGCTCTTCGCCCACGTCGAGCGCCCAATCAGGGCTTTCCATCGGTGCGCCCGATGGTTTGAGGATCGAACCGTTGCCTTTCCAGAACCATTCCGGCTGGACGCCGATTTCACCCGCGGGCGGCTTGCCGCCCTCGACTCCCATCTTGAATATCTTCATCGAGTCCGAGAGATCGGCGCTGCCGTCGTTGAGCTTGGCATGCATCGCGTCGCGCGCGTCGGCGCTCCCGAGATGCGTCAGCCCAGTCCCGGTCACGAACACATGCGCGGTGTCTGGATGATCGACCGGCGTCAGCAATCGTCCGGCGTCGCGTACCGCCGCGTAAGGTTCGATCAGCCTGGTCTTGTGCGCCTCAGCCGCCGCTTCGAGCGAGACGCCCTCGGCGATCGCGTGCGATGCGAGCGCCAAAACGCTCTGCATATCCGCAAGCCTGCGCACGTGGTCCTGTTCGACCGCACCCACATGGCGCGTGCCGTCCTCAGACAGAAACTGTATCAGCCTCATGGCTTATCATCCCGATGTTGAAGTGAAGAAAAGGCGAGAAGGTCGACCTGGAGATCGAGCCCGGCGATCGCATTGCGGCGCTCGGCCATGTTGACGAGCATCGTCAACGCGTTGGTCGTCGGCACCACGTTGGCAAGGTTCTTGCCGGCGATATCGAAGGCGGTGCCATGGGCGGGCGTGGTGATCGGGACCGGCAGGCCGGCCAGAACCGAGACGCCTTTCTCGAAACCCATGAGCTTGATCGCGATCTGTCCCTGGTCGTGATACATCGTGACGACGGCGTCGTAGTGCCCGTCGCGCACTTTCAGCCAGAGCGTATCGGCCGGCATCGGGCCGGCAACGAGGATCTGCTTTTCGCGTGCGCTCTCCACCGCCGGAGCGATGACGAGAATTTCCTCGTCGCCGAGCAGACCGCCGTCACCGGCATGCGGATTGTACGCGGCAACCACGATGCGAGGTCGGTCGTAACCGGCCATTTTCAGCGTCGCGTCGGTGAGCTCGATCGATTCCAGCACACGCTCGTGGGTCAGAAGGTCCGCGACCTCCTTCATCGGGACGTGCGAGGTCACGCGGCCGTTCCACATCCCGTTGGCCACGTTGAACTCGCTCGGGCGGTTCGGCAGCTTGAAGAAGCTGCGCGCATAGCTCAGTTCGTCGATATGCTCGCTGCCGCCCAGGTACATGGCCTCCTTGTTGAAGGGGAGAAAGCAGATGCCGTCGATCGTTCCGTCGGCCGCAAGCTCATAGGCACGCGTCAGCCAGGCCATACAGGCAGCACCACACACCGCAGACGCCCTGCCGAACGCGGCTTCGTCGACGCCGTCGTGAGGCATGTTCAGGTGATGAATGCGTGCGGATGAGAAGTCGAGCTCGGCGATATCGTCGATGTAGCGGATCTCCGGGAGGTCTTCGCCGGCGACGGTCTCCCCGCTGCGCATCAGGCGCGGGTCGCCGATAACAAGGATGTTTGCCGATTGCCGCAAATGAACCTGCCGCAGTAACTTGACCATCAGTTCCGGCCCGATGCCGGCAGCGTCCCCCTGGATCAAAGCGATCGTCTTCATGTCATCAAAACCCGTTCAATTGCAATTTTGGCCTATGGTATACCAAAATAACACCTGGTCAACCTTCTTGGAAAGGTTTTGGCTGTAAATGGCGGCGGGCATCACATATGTTCGCGCGAGCAAGAACGACAACCGGTGAAAAACTTGAACCTCGAGGCACCCAACAAAATCAAACGCGATCTTTTGGCGGATCAGGCGACCGGCGAATTGCGGCGCATGATTGTGCAGGGCGCCCTGCCGCCAGGGGAGCAGGTGACTGAGCGCGAGCTGTCGTCCCTTCTCGGCGCTTCCCGCACGCCGATCAGGGAGGCGGTTCGTGCCCTGGCTCTCGAAGGCCTAATCACGCTGTCGAGCACCGGGCGCTACTTCGTTGCCAATCCGAGCGAGGAAGAGCTGCACGATATGCTCAGAGTGATCGGCGTGCTGGAGGGGCTCGCGGGCCGGCTCGCCTGCGCGGTTGCCGCCGCCGAAAGCCTTGCTGCCATCGCAAGACTGCAAGAGGACATGCGCCGCACCGCCAACGGTCAGACCCACCTCGATTATTTCGAAACGAACATCGCGTTTCATCGCGCAATCGTTGCCGCCAGTGGCAACAGGGTTCTGATCGAAACCCACAAGGCCTTGAACGACAGGCTGTATCGGGCGCGCTACGTCTGCTCGACGAAGGCGGCGAACAGGCAACGCGCGCTTGGGGAACACGACGCTGTCGTTGAAGCCCTGCTTGCCCGCAACGGCGATCGGGTCGAACGAGAACTGCGAACCCATATGGCCCAGGCGGAAAAGAACATCACCGACACGCTGTTTCCGCGAAGCTGACACTGCGGGTCACGAGCATCGCGGATGCGGATCCGCCAACGCACGGCATGCCGAGGCCGCAATGCTTCGCCATCGGCCAGGTTGTGAGCGTCGGGCACTAACCGATCGAATTTGTGCCAGATGCCGGCATTGGCCGATCGTGGAGATGTGAGTTGCGGTCCTTGTGACCGGGCGATGCAACGCCCGGCCAGGGATCGCCTCTACGTTTCGCGGAACTCTTCACTTACGTTTTGGGTGCGACGGCTCCGTCGAGCCGCCGCGCTGCCGTCACCATGCGGGTGGGCGTCATGCTTGCGCTTGCGAACCAGGCCGATCAGTCCGAAGACGAGCGGTGACAGCAAAAGAGCAAGGGCAAGCGCCATCAGCGAGGAAACCAGCGGGTTCGACCAGAAGATGTTCAGGCTACCGCCGGAGAGAAGCATCGACTGGCGGAAGGCATCTTCAGCCTTGTCGCCAAGCACCATGGCAAGAACCAGCGGCGCCAGCGGGTAATCAAGCTTCTTGAACACGTAGCCGAGCAAGCCGAAGCCGATGACCAGGAAGATGTCGAAGACCGAATTTGCCACCTGGTAGGCGCCGGAGAAGATGACGGCGACGATGATCGGGCCGATGATCGAGAACGGGACGCGCAGGATCGAGGCGTAGAGCGGAACGGTGGCAAGCACCAGGATGACGGCGACGACGTTGCCGAGATACATCGAGGCGATCAGGCCCCAGACGAAGTCCGGACGGTCGGTAAAGAGCATCGGGCCGGGGGTGAGGCCCCAGATCATCAGGCCGCCCATCATCACGGCGGCCGTGGCCGAGCCGGGAACGCCGAGCGCCAGCATCGGCAGCAGTGCGGAGGTGCCGGCCGAATGGTCGGCGGTCTCGGGTGCCACGATGCCGCGCGGATCACCCTTACCGAACTTCGACTTGTCACGTGCGGATCGGCGGGCAACACCGTAGCTCATGAAGGAGGCCGCGGTCGGGCCGGCAGGCGTGATGCCCATCCAGATGCCGATGATGGTCGAGCGGGCGATCGTCAGCCAATAGCGCGGGATTTCCACCAGGGTGCGGCCGATTTCGGCAAGCCTGACGCGTGCCTTGATGCCCTCGAAGCGCAAGCCTTCTTCCGTCGTTAACAGGAGTTCGCCGATGCCGAACAGACCCATGACGGCGATCAGGAAGCTGACGCCCTTGATCAGCGTCGGGATGTCGAACGTTAGACGCAGGTCGCCGGAAATGGTGTCCATACCGACGGAGGCGAGCGCAAAGCCCATCATCATCGACACGAGGGTCTTGAAGGGCGATTGCGCGCCCATCGAGATGAAGCTGGCAAACGCGAGGAAATAGACCGCGAAGTATTCAGGCGAAGAGAAGCGCAGCGCGAAGTTCGCGACCCAGCCCGACAGGAGCGTGATCATGACGACGCCCGCAAGCGCACCGATACCGGCAGAGACGAAGGCCAGCGTCAAGGCGCGGCTCGCCTGACCGGCCTTGGCCATCGGATAGCCGTCGAAGGTGGTCGCCACCGACGAAGGCTCGCCCGGGATGTTAAACAGGATGGATGTCGTCGAACCGCCGAACAGTGCGCCCCAATACATGCAGGAGAGCAGGATGATCGCGGAGATCGGATCCATGGAGAAGGTCAACGGCAACAGCAGCGAGACGCCGTTTGGTGCGCCGAGGCCGGGCAGAACGCCGACGAGAATGCCGAGCGTGACGCCGACCATCATCAGCAAGATGTGATTCCAGCTGAGGATGTGGCCGAAGCCATCGATCAGAAGACCGATATTTTCCATGTCATTCCTCCCGGGGAAACTTTTAAGAGGTCGGGATCAATAGATCCCGAACCAGGCCTCGACCGGTCCCTTCAGCAGCGGAACCTTGAAGCCGATCTCGAAAACGATGAAGAAGAAGAGCGAAACGGCGACGCCTGACGGCAGCGCGATCCACCACTTGTAGCGCCCCTGGAACAGCATCGCTCCGGCGATGTAGAGGACCGTGCCGACGTAGAGGCCGAGCCAGGCGGAGACGCCGGCAAAGGCAATAAGAGGCAAGAAGAACGAGGCAACGACCCGGGCACGGGCACCGTCGATGAAGATGTCGCCTGTGCCGCGATGCTTGACGAAAGCGCCAATCGCATTGGCGACGCTTCCCAGGATGATCAGAGCACCGATGTAGAAGGGAAAATAGCCGGCCTCGGGGCCGAAATCGCTCCACCCGGCGCCGATATCGAAGGCGCCATAGCAGACGGCGGCGCCAAAGATGCCAGTCAACGCGGCTACGCCAAGCTCCACCGCGAAGCGGGAGAGCCCATTCGCACTGTTCTCACTCATGATCGTGACCTTTCAAACCGGTTGACGGGCGCTCTGAAGCATCCTGTAGGCGTCAGACTTGACGCGCGGTGCAGCAGAAGCGCCCGTCCCGATATATCGCCCGTTTTAGTTGGCGAGCCAGCCTTCGCGCTTCAGAACTTCGCCGACAGCGGCGCCGTCCATCTCAATGGCGGCCTTGAAGTCGTCGCCAGCGATGTAAGCGGGAGACTGCGAGGTATCGGCCAGATACTTCGCCCACTCCGGCGTTTCGGAAACCTTGCGCATCAGGTCCGCGTAGAACTTGACCGCATCCTGGTCAACGCCGGCCGGCAGCCAGACCGTGCGCGGCATGGAGTAGTTGTCGATGGCGATGCCCGATTCCTTACAGGTCGGAATATCGCTCCAGGCCTTGTCGCCGGCGACCTTGGTCTCGTTGGAAAGCTTGACGCTCTTGAAGACGCAGAGCGGCTTGACCATCCCGGCCTGCCACTGGCCGAGGTTCTCGCTCGGATTGTTGACGTTGGCGGCCACGTGCCGGCCCGCCAGTTGCACAACGGCCTCGCCACCGCTCTTGAAGGGGATATATCCGAGTTTCGAGCCCGTCGCCTCGTTGATCATCACGGTCAGGATGTGATCGACGTCCTTCGACTGGCTGCCGCCGACCTTCATTGCGTCAGACGTTTTCTTTGCCTTGCTGACGAATTCCGCCGCGGTGTTGAATTCTTCCTTGCCGTTGACCCACAAGATGAACTCGTCGGATGCGAGCGCTGCGACCGGCGTTAGATCTTCGGCCTTGTAGGGCACCTTGGCGCGGACCGGCAGCAGGTAGGCGTTGTTGGTGCCGAATGCGAGCTTGTAGGCGTCCCCCTTGTTGGTCGCCGTGTAGACGAAGCCCTCGGCGCCGCTGGCGCTGCCCTTGTTGGTGACGACAACAGGAGCCTTCATCAGCTCGTACTTGCCGATGATCGCCTGGATCGTGCGGGCGAAGATGTCCGTGCCGCCGCCGGGGCCAGCCGTGACGATGAATTCAACCGGACGGTCGGGCTCGAAAGCCGATGCCGGTGCGGCAACGCCAAATGCGGCCGCCATGATGCATGCGAGTGAAACGGATTTCTTCATTTGGTCCTCCCAACTCCAAAGAGGTCCTCCCGACCCCTTGAAGTTTTGGTATACCAAATACCGGGACACGTCAAGAATCCCTTTATACAGCGTTGGTGCGCGGATCGTTAATGGCATCGACGTAGGTGCTGCTCCAGTCTCACAACTGGTTTGTACCACGACGCCTTTCAAACATAATGCCTCCCGCCGCCATCGTATTGGTAAGATGAAGTTCAAGGTGACGAACTGGCCGGAATACGAGGCAGGTCCAGTCAACGAGAGCGCCACATTGCGGCGATCTACGCCGATGGCCGGATAAAGAGGCAGGCTGCTACTGGCTACGGAAAACGATCGCTGGTCGAGAACGCGATCGGTCGGTACAAATCGATCATCGGCCGCCGCCTACGCGCACGCTCGTTCGGCGCCCAACAGACCGAGGTTACCATCGGCTGCGCCGTCCTCAACCAAATGCTCGCATGTGCACGCCCGAAACACTGCTGGACCCATCCACGATGCGGCGATGTTGAACCTCAACACGTTCGGCAGAGTGGTGGTGGTCGGGACGATTGCCCTAGCCGACCAATTCGATCAGCCCGACATCGGCGTCAGGCATCTCCGGCGAACGCTGATTACCCGAGCCCGGATCGAGGGATTTCTGCTCGATGACCACGCGCGCGAATACGAAACCGCGATAGCCGATCTGCTGTCGTGGTACAAACAGGGATTGCTCCAAACGAGGGAGGATGTCGCGCAGGGGATTGAAACTGTGCCCCACGCGTTCGTCCGCATGCTGAGAGGCGAGAACTTCGGAAAGCAGTTGGTGAAGCTATAACCGAGGCCTACAAGCATTTGCGAAGTTAGAATGTCGGCTTCGGGCGACTGCCGTCATGGCAGGATTGCGCCCCCAAGCCGGTCATAGAGGCCGTCGTCGAGCTGACCTTAAGGCGGACATTGCATATGCCGTAGCTTCGTCGCCTTCGAGCCAAAGGCGGTCACCGAGCCTGGTGCCCAACCGTGTCAGCGCATCTGTATCCCTTCGTCAGCCTTCGGGTTCGGGGCCGGATGTGGCAGTCCCCATGATCTTGCGCTTTGGGCGGCTTGGTCACGGGGACTACTCGACTCGTAGCGGTAACGTCTCACTTCACCACTTCGATCTCGCCCGGTCGCCAAGACTTGTCGAAGAACGGCTCCAGTGGGCTGTAGAGGCGAAGGATGACGAACCAGCCCTTTTCCGGATCGGTTTGAATCCAGTTGCCGCGGGCGATACCTTCGGGCTGCTTCGGTCCGAACCAGATCGTCGTGGAGCCGTCGGCCTCGGCTTCGGCTGCCGGCGAAGGATAGCTTTGGCTTCCGGCGCGTGGATAGCGTTGTGATGTATCAAGCATCGAGCGCGACATGTTGTCGTAGACGGTGAACGACCAGAAATTTGCCGCCGGGATGCCTTTCGGGAGCGTGACCTCATAGGTCTTGGCACCGTCGAAATGGTTCTTGTCGGCATCGGTCGTGGAGAGCAGATACTGCGAGCCTATCCCGGGCAGGCGCATCGCCATGGCGGGCGTAATGCCGGTTATGCCGTAGAAAAAGTTCGTGCGCGCATCCATCGTCCGATAGCCGGTGGGCGGATACGGCTCCACCCCCTTGGCGGTGATCCTCGGAATGGGCGTCTCGAACTCGTAGCCGGTGTCGAACAGGAAATTGAACCAGGACGAATTCGGATAGTAGAATCAGTTCGGATCGCGCGGGTTCATAAACAGGCTGCGCGAGGTGGCATTGGCAGCTGCCAGCGCCTCAGTCATGATCTTCTTCATCCGCTCGTCCGGAGCGAATTGCTTGCCCTTGACGATCCCGATGGACGCCAATGGCCCCATCAGGTTGGAGAAGACGAGGACTTCGTTTCCTTGACCCCAATGCTTTGTAGCCCATTGTGCAGCGCCCGGATGCTGACCCCGCGCATGTTGTCCATGAAGGCGCGGTGAGCGTAGATAAAGTCAAGATTGTCGTAGAGCTTCGCGGCGGTTTCCTTGGGCGGCACTCCATCTTTGAATTCCAGCTCACCGATCGGAGTCTCGACGGCATTCGGCGTCGAAATGGAGCCGGGTATCGCCGGCGGCGTCTGGGCCAATGCAATTGCCGTCTGCGTGGCAAGGAGCATCATGCTTGCGGTTATGGAATGTTTGATCACTTTATCCTCCGCGTGGGTGCACAAATTAAAGAACATTGGGACACGACATCCGCCCATCACAACACATCGTTCGTCCGCTTGGGCGCTCTACACTGCGTGTCAGGTTGGCTACGCGAGCCTTAACCGCCATCAGCCGCTACCGGGAATTATTTCAGCCAGTCTGCTTCGCCAGAAGCCCCCTCAGGAACGCACGCAAACTGCCGCCCAGCAGTTTTCAAACCTACAGCCTCCTCAAAGCCCGATATCCTTCGGCGGATATTTCTTGAAAGTCGCGGCATGCTCCTTGAGTTCAGCCAGCATTGAAGCGAGGAAAGCGCTCATGCGGTGACCAACGGGGTATTGTTCCTTCGGGTCGATATAGAGGTTGAACAGCCAGGGCGCGAGGCCGACGTCGCTGACGGTGGTCATGTCGATATCGAGCCACTGCGCCTTGGTTTCTACGACCTTCACATGGATCTTGAGCTCATACATCCGCATCGCCATCAGGTCCTTGCCGCTCCAGACATATACCTTTTCGCGGTTTGAGAGGCCGTTGTCGGCGACCAGGAATGATGTCTGGTCGATCCCGTCAATGTAACGATCGGTCGGTATCTTGCCTGCGGCGCCGGCCAGGTGCAGTGATGTGTTGAACAGATCCATGAGATCGAAGAGTTGGTCGCTCTGCCGCCCCGGCTTGATCATCCCACGCCAATAGGCGATGCCAGGCACACGGATGCCGCCTTCCCAGGCCGAAGCCTTTGCGCCGCGGAATGGCGTATAACCCGAATCAGGCCAGCTATCCATCTGCGGACCGTTGTCCGATGTCACGAAGATGAAGGTGTTGTCGAGCACGCCCGCCTTGTCCAGCGCATCGACGATCTGGCCGATATAGGCATCGACCTCGACGACATCGTCCTTATAGGGGAATTTGGAGCTGCTCTTGCCCTCGAACTCCTTGGAGGCAAAATTGTCGGCGTGCACCTTCATGAAGCAGTGTTCGAGAAAGAAGGGCTTGTCGCCCTTTGCCAGGTCGGCAATCTTCTTGACGCTGAACTCCTTCAGCAGCCTGTCGCCCTCTGCCATCTTCTCAAGGCTGTCGATCGTCTCGACTGCGGTTGTTTCACCGCCCTTGAAGCCATGAATCAACTGGTTGGAAGACCCGGTTTTCGCCAGCATGGCCAAGCGCTCCGGATTGAGCACCAGGTCCGGATAGCGCCGCTTGTCGACGCTTTGACTGACCTCCTTTTCAGCCTCGTAGAAACCGTAGAATTCATCGAAGCCGATGTCGTGGGGACGCATGCCGACGTCCTCGCCGACATGCCATTTGCCGGATAGAACCGTCGCATAGCCCGACTGGCCGAGAAGGGCCGGCAATGAGATTTCGTCGGCCCACGGGTTCTTGGTGATATTGTCGCCCGCCAAAATCGGGCGGGTTAGTCCTGTGCGAACAGGGAGACGGCCGGTCAGGATGGCGGAGCGGGTCGGCGTGCAGGTTGTTTGCGAATAGGTCGAGGTGAGCTTTAGTCCTTCGAGAGCGAGACGGTCCATGTTCGGCGTCGCCGCACCTATTGCTTCGCCGCCGCCGAAAGCGCCCGGATCGCCATAGCCCATGTCATCCACAATAAGCCAGACGATGTTCGGCTTCCTACCCGTCTTGGCTTGGAGGTCATCGAGCTTCTTCTGGGCCTCCTTCAGTTGGTCGGGAAAGACCAGCGCAGGCTCCATGCTCTCGCTGGTGCGAACCGCCTTCGAGAGCACGGATTGCGCAAAGCAGAAACTGGGAACGGCGGCGAATACGGCCGCCTGCAGCGCTAACGCTGCCAATGCTTTCATTCTCATCACAGTCTCCTTCTGGTCGGCGAAAAGTGTCACACCTGAGCGTCAAGGCACCAATTCCACATGCATCTTGTCGATCTTGCCGTTGAATTCGAACGGGCGCCGGCTGGCGGCGGTGTGGTAGCCATAGTTCTTCAGGATTTCGGCAATCGTGGCACCTTCCTTTGGAATGATGCCGGTATAGCCATCCCATGCCACCGCGCGTTCGGCGATGGTACCCGAACTGACACGCGTGTGATTGCGTCCTGTCAGAAGTGCAGCACGCGTCGGCGAGCAGATCGAAGTCGTGTTGAAGCCGGTGAAGCTGATGCCTTCCTTGGCAAGGCGGTCGAATGTCGGCGTGTGAACCTCGCCGCCGAATGTTTCGGAAATGCCGAAACCGACGTCATCGAGCAGCACGATCAGGATGTTCGGCGCATCTTTCGGCAACCGTTGCGGATCGCCCGGCCATGTCATCGTAGAATCCTGGAGACGAGGCGCGGTCTTGCCCTTCATGACCGGAGCCGGAAACGGAAGCACGGAGCCATCGTCAGCGGCTTGGCTGGACGACGGAACCAATGTTGTCGCGAACAGCATCGTCAGCGAAACTGCGGCGGTCAGGCGTGTGCCGGCAACAAGACATCCAGACACCTTGCTGGCAAACGACATTGGAAAACTCCTTCGACCAGAAACACTCCTGCCGGGCAATACGGAGCAATGCCGCCGAACCGTGGTTTGGCAGCGTCGTCCAGGCGGCGCACTTGTTTTGCGCCGCCTCGCGTTTCACTTCAGCTCGATTTGGACTTCCTTCAAGTCGCCGTTGAACGCAAACGGCGGCGCGTAGTCGAACGTTACCGGTTGGCCTGAATCCTCGCCGATACCGAACGTGTCGATGCCGAAACGGCCGGCAACTGTCTTTTCGATCTTCCCTTCGGCGACCTTCTTGTCATCGATGAAGATGGCTGCGGTCGCCGACTTGCCCAGCTCTTTGCCACCCTCATAGTTGAAGTCGAGGCGAACGACCGTGTCTCCCTTGGGGACCACCGTATCCGACTTGACGACAAAATGTTCCTCGAACCAGTTGTAGTCGAAGATTGGTTTGCCGTCCTTGATGTAGAGCGACAGCCCCGCCGCCACGCCGCCGAAGCCCAGCAGCACACCTTCGGTCTTTTCCCCATCGGCACCGATCTTGGCGATAACCGACCAGGAGCGATTTTTCATCTGTGGGGAGGCCGTTTCCGCAAGACGTGTAGCACCTTTGTAGAAGGTTATGGTCTTGGCATCCGCGTCGTAGCCCGGAGGTGTCGGCTTGGCGATAGCCAGCCGTGCAGCGCCACGGTCGTCCAGCGGATAGACGTGATACCGACGCGCCAGCTCATCGAAGCGGCCCTTGAGTTCGGCCAGTTTCTCGGGATTTTCCTTTGCCAGGTCATTGGCTTCGGAGAAGTCCTTGTCGAGATTATAGAGCTCCCACCTGTCCTCGTCCCACTTTCCGGGTGCAAGGTCCTGACGCCAGGGCAGTGTATGCTGAGCGTCGGCCTTCCAGCCTTCATAGTAGATCGAGCGATTGCTGAGGATTTCGAAATATTGCTCCGTGCGGCTTTTTGCCTTGGGGTCATCGAAGCTCGCCTCGAAGGATTCGCCCGCCAGCGGCAATTGGGTGATGCCATTCACCAGCTTTGGCATCGTGACATGCGCGGCCTCCAGAATTGTGGGGGCGACATCGACGAGATGCAGGAACTGGTCGCGCGGATTCTTGTCCGGCTTGATCTTGGCGGGCCAGCTGACCACCATGCCGGTGCGTGTTCCACCCAGATGCGAGGCCACCTGCTTGACCCACTGAAACGGTGTATTGCCTGCCCAGGCCCATCCCACGGGATAATGCGGCTCCGACTTCGGGCCGCCGATTTCATCGAGCCGCTTGATCGTGTCCTTCATGTCCGTCGGAAAGCCGTTCAGCGATTTGATTTCGTTGAGCGTACCGTCCGGACCGCCTTCCGAAGACGCACCGTTGTCACCGGCGATATAGATGATCAGGGTGTTGTCGGCGTCGGGAAGTTCATTGACCGCGTCGAGAAGGCGGCCGACCTCATGATCGGTGAAGGCGAAATAGCCCGCATAATTCTCGAAGAGGCGATTGTAGACTGTCTTTTGCTCGGCCAACAACGAGTCCCAGGCGGGCACCCAATCCGGGCGTGGCGTGAGCTTGGTGCCTTTCGGGACGATGCCCATGTCGAGCTGGCGCTGGAACACCTGCTCGCGGTATTTCTCCCAGCCCATGTCGAACTTGCCCTTGAACTTGTCCCTCCACTCGGCAGTGACGTGGTGAGGCGCATGCATTGCGCCAGGCGCAAAGTACATGAAGAACGGCTTTTTCGGAGACACCGACTTGAAGTATTTCATGCGAGCGATGGCCCTGTCGGTCATGTCCGTCATGAAATGGTAGCCCTGCTCCGGGGTCTTGTCCGGCTCAACGGGCGTCGTGTTCTCGAAAATCACCGGGTAGTATTGATGGGTCTCCCCGGCGTTGAAGCCATAGAAATACTCAAAGCCAAGTCCAGTTGGCCAGCGCGTGAACGGTCCGGCAACAGACGTTTCCCAGTCGGGTGTGTTGTGGTTCTTTCCGAACCACCATGTGGCATAGCCGTTTTCCTTCAGGACCTCGCCAATCGTCGCCGTCTCCGGCGGGATCATCGTGCTGTAGTTCGGAAATCCCGTCGCCCATTCCATGAGGAAGCCATTGCCTGCGTCATGATGATTACGTCCGGTCAGCAACGCAGCGCGGGACGGGCCACAAATTGCCGTAGTGTGAAAGCGGTTGTAGGTCAGGCCATGGGCGGCGAGTTTGTCGAGATTGGGCGTCGGGATCAGCCCGCCGAAGGTCGAGGGCTGCCCGAAGCCGACGTCATCGAGCAAGACGATGAGGACGTTGGGCGCACCTTCCGCGGCCTTCGGGATTTCGGGCCAGGCTGATGTCGATTCTTTATAGGTCTTGCCGATCACGCCCTTGAATTCAGCGCTCGGTTGGGGAATCTGCTCATTCTCCGCCGCTCGGGTTGCATTCCCAAGAATCAATGCCAAGCCCATGCCAATGAGGCAGGTAGCGTTTTTCATCGCAGACGTAATTTTCATGACGTGCTCCCGTTCAACAGCTGAAAGCAAGCCCCATCCATTGTGTGTGATGAGGACAGCTGCCTACCCGACACGAGTACCGCCGTTGCCACGGAAGCGATGGTAGCCGTGCGCATGTCGATAGCAAGTACGTTACGGTTACATGACGTATAAACGGGGCGCTGTCACATCAATTCATGCAAGATCAAGAGGGGCTGCTATCCGTGAAATGACGCCTGCACGGCGGTCACGGCTTTCCGGTGCGCATGGCGCGGATGCGGTGGATATGGGTGGCGAGAGCGGCGCGTTTGTGATGCGTTGCGACGAAGAGATTTCGAACCGCCGAGAAGACCGAGATGAAACGCTGCATGCCGCCGGCGGATCGAAATCCCTGCATCATCCGCTGTCGCTTTCGAAGCGGTAGGTGAGCGTTCTCCGCCCGGTTGTTGAGGCCCTTGTGCGATCGGTGTTCGACGCCTGGCATGATGTCCCGTTTTGCTGCGGCGTACGAGCGACAGCTTGTCGGTGATGATGCGCTTTGGCGTGAGACCTTGCTTCTTCAGCAACCTGAGCAGCAATCGCTTGGCGGCCTTGGTGTCGCGCGTGTCTGGACGACCTCGTCGAGAACATAACCGTCCTGATCGACGGCACGCCAGAGCCAGTGCTTTCGACCGGCGATGGAAACTACCACTTCGTCCAGGTGCCAGATGTCTTTCCCGGACGGCTTCTTGCGGCGGAGTTGCTTCGCGTAGGCAGGGCCGAATTTTCGGCCCCATCGCCGGGTCGTTTCATACGAAACAACGATCCCGCGCTTCAGCAACATCTCCTCGACGAGGCGCAAACTCAGCGGAAATCTGAAATAGAGCCAAACCGCGTGGGCGATGACCTGTTGCGGGAAGCGGTGTCGCTTGTAGCTGATGACTGAACGGTGATGTCAGGTTAAGTTC
>UCHD01000005.1 GCA_900472175.1 Hyphomicrobiales bacterium
GCGGGCTTCTTGCGTTTAAACGCACGATGCCCGGCGAGCTTCCTGATGAACTTGGCGGCATCGTGCGTGCCGGGGAGGGGAGACCATCCCAGTTCGTTGTTCCCCTCTCTCTGAAAGGTCTTCTCCGGCAATGCGGGCAAGGCCTTTCAGAGGATCGGTGCGGTGTTGCCGGGCGTCAACGGCCGCTCATCTCATGCTGTCGATTTCGCCCGCCTCTGAGCACTGTCGGGCCGGATCTTGATTGAGCATCAGATGGCAGACCAGGGCGATGATGGCGGCGAGGAAAATCAAGCTGGTGAGGATGGTGCCGAAGCCCAGGCCACCATATTCGACCGGCTGCGACAACAGGTCTCCGAAGGATGCGCCAAGGGGGCGGGTGAAGATATAGGCCAGCCAGAATGCCAGGACGGCGTCCATTCTGAAGACATAATAAGCCACGGCAATGACGGCGATGATGGCTGCGAACAGGATGCCGGTCGTCAGGTAGCCGAGCGCAAACACCTCTGCGACGAGGTCGCCCGCGGCCGTTCCGAGCGCGAAGGTGAACAGGATTGCCAGCCAGTAGAACGCCTCACGGCGCACCGTGACGATCGAATGGATGGAAAGCGTTCGTTCAGCCGCATACCAGAGGGCTAAGGTTGCGCCCAGGGCCAGCGTGAACCAGATTGCGGTGGTTTGCAGCGCCACGCCGAAATTGTCGACAAGGTTGTCGGTTAGCAGCGTGCCGACAATGCTGATCAGGACGACGGCCGTCCAATAGACTGTGGGTACGTAGCGCTTCTGCGCAAACTGGAACCAGAGCGCGGCGATGAGGACACCGGTCATGACAATCGACGTGACCGTCAGGCCGAAGCCCAGGTTGACTGCCAAATAATCCGCTGCGGTTTCGCCCATGGTGACGGCCATCAGCTTGATGAGCCAGAATTCCACGGTGACTTCGGGAACCCGGTTCTCCGGACGGGAGGGGGAGGCGGTGGTGGTCATGGCGGTGCTCCAATCCTTACTTGCCCATGATTTTCATGGCGTCCGTCAGGAAACCGTCGGAACGGGCGTCGTCATCGGCATTGCAGCGTTCGACGGCCTTCGTTTCCAGGTCGTTGACCTTGGCCATGTCCGTCTCGCTCAGCGATGCCGCCGCCTTGGCGGCGCGCATGTCTTTCAGCATGTCCTCACAGGGAACCGTGGCGGCCCGTGCGTTGGAAACGGAGAGCGGCGCAGCGGCGGCAGCGATCATCAGGGCGGTGGCAAGAAGGGCTTTTTTCATGGGATCTGTCCTTGAATGTGTGAGACGCGATTGCCTGGAATTGTTCCGTCGAGAGATGTGACGGAGGACCAATCTCTACCGGCGTGCTCATACGGCCGCCTTGCCGCAGGGATACGGTTTCGTAAGGTGGTGTGAAATTTTCCTGCGCGCTCAGGCTTTGGACTGATGTGAAAGCACCGTATGGCGAGATGTGTCAGTTCCCGGATGACGAAAATTGCGCGCTTGCGGCCAGATTTTACAAATCGGTAATGCCGGGGCGAGGGGGCGGTAAAATCCCGCCTTCATCGTGTCCGCCGGCGCTGGTCCGTGAAGACCGGAAGCACTTTTTCTGCTATTGAGGCGCCACGGGCACAAGCGAGATTTCAATGCGTATTTTGCTGATCGAGGACGACCGGAAAACCGTCGAGTACATTGTCAGGGGGCTGACGGAAGCAGGCCATGTCTGCGACCCTATTGCCGACGGACGCGACGGGCTTTTCCAGGCGACGCGCGAAGCCTACGACGTTGTCATCGTCGACCGGATGCTGCCGGGTCTCGACGGTCTTTCGGTGGTCAAGGCCATCAGAGCGGCGCAGGTCAAGACGCCGGCCCTTTTCCTGACCTCGATTGGCGGTGTCGATGATCGCGTGGAGGGGCTTGAGGCTGGCGGTGATGACTATCTCGTCAAGCCGTTTGCGTTTTCCGAACTGCTTGCCCGTGTCAACGCGCTCGGACGCAGGCCGCCTCAACAGGAGCAAACGACGGTACTGCGCGTCGCCGATCTCGAGGTCGACCTGATCAAGCGTCTGGTGCGCAGGGGGGATCAGGCGATCGATCTGCAGCCGCGGGAATTCACCTTGCTGGAAACCCTGATGCGCGGCGAGGGCCGGGTGCTCACCCGCACCATGCTCTTGGAGCGCGTCTGGGACTTTCACTTCGATCCGAAGACAAGCGTCGTCGAGACCCATATCAGCCGCCTGCGGGCCAAAATCGACAAACCGTTCGGGGCCCAGCTTCTCCATACCATTCGCAACATTGGCTATAGCCTGCATGCGCCGCGCTAGCTTGTACCGTAGTACGCCGTTCCGGCTGGCTCTTGCCTTCGGCCTGTTGTTCATTCTCGGTTTCCTGATCTCCGGCATCATCACCTATCAGTACCTGAAGCGCGAACTGACCGGCGCGCTGGATACATCGGTGACGGAAATGTATGCGGTTACCACGTCGAACTATGCCCCCAACGATATGGAAGATCTCGTTGCAGCGATCGAAGCCTATGGCAAACATCCGGCGGCTGACGAACGGGTCTTTTCTCTGGTCGACCCATCCGGGCGGCGCATCGCCGGAAACGCAACGGTTGCACACCTTGCCGATGGCCTTGCCAGCGTTACGGCGGCCGATATCGGTATGCCGGGAAATAGCGTCTTTCGTGTCTTCTCCGGTCCCGTCGGACAAAATCGCCTGACCGTCGGGCGCAGTCTGTCGGAAACCGACGATTTCGAGGATATCGCCCTTTTCAGCTTTGCCTGGGTGGCGGTGCTGACGATCGTTTTCGCGGCTGTGGGCGGAACCCTTCTTGCAAACCGGGCGCAGCGGCGGCTGGACGGGGTGGCCGAGACCATGGTGGATATTTCCAATGGCCGAATGCAGGCGCGCATCCCTCTGAGCGGCCGCAGGGACGATATCGATCTCCTGGCGATCCAGATCAACGATGCGCTGGAGCGTTTGTCCAGTCTGGTGGAAAGCATGCGACAGGTGAGTGCGGACATTGCGCATGATCTGAAAACCCCGCTCAACCGCCTGAAGATGACGATCCAGGATGCCATGGGCAAGAACGAGCGAAAGGAACCGATCGAGGACCTTCTCGCCGCCGCGCTTGAGGAGAGCGACCAGATCAATGCGACGTTCGAAGCTTTGCTGCGGATCTCGCAGATCGAGGCCGGTAGCCGCAAAGCCCGTTTCCACCCTGTCGATCTGCTCGGCCTGATGACTGACATTGCGGAAATCTACGCCGATGTCGCCGAAGACAACGGCCAGTTCCTGAGCTTTGCCGCGCCTTCGGCCGGGGTATGGCTGGTCTCCGGCGATCGCGAACTGCTGATACAGCTGTTCGTCAATCTCGTCGAGAACGCCATCAATCATTGCCTGTCGGGAACGAGGATCACTCTCTCGCTTTTAATGGCCGCTGACCGGCTGGTCGCAACAGTTAGCGATACGGGGCCGGGCATTCCGGAGACCGAGCGTGAAAGAGTGTTCAGGCGCCTTTACAGGCTGGACAAGAGCCGCTCGACGCCGGGCAGCGGCCTTGGCCTCAGCCTGGTTCGCGCCATTGCCGATCTGCATGATGCGGATCTGGCGCTGGCCGATAACCATCCGGGGCTTATGGTTTCCCTTTCGATGGCGCGGGCAAACACCTTGGTGCAATAGGCATTTTCGCGGCACGCCAAGTTTTCCGTTGCCGCGCTCCAAATTCGAAAGAGTGGCAGCTCAGGCATCGATGTCGCGGATGGAATCGAGTGGGCCTTTGAGCGCGGTGCGCGGATGCACCAGCTCCGGCTGGATCAGGTGGATCTTCACGGCGGGGCGGGTTTCTTCGATCAGTTCGAAGGCCTTGGCCAGCATGCTTTCCGTATCCTGCCGGATCATGATCACCGGGAAGGGTAGGAAGGAGCCGAAGGGGTCATAGTCATAGCAACCGACCACGATATCGGCGAAGGTCTCGTGCGGGTGCTGCGCCATGAAGCGGAGCAGGCCTTCGAAGTTGATCGACGAATTGATGAACAGTCCGCGCGGCAGCTTTCCCTCGCGCTCGTAAAAAGCCTCGAAAGCCTTTTGCGTCATGCCCGGTGAATAGCCGGTCGGCTGGATGCAGGCGTCGCTGTCGTGGCCAAGCAGTTCGGTCTTGATATCGCGAAAACCCTTGATGCGCTCTCGGCTGGCATGGTCGTTGCGGCCGCCGAACAGGAACAGTTCCTCTGGCTTCAAAGGCGAGGCGGCATCGTCGAACCGCTTGATGATCGCCTGGGTCAGGAGTCTAGCGCCCTGATAATTGTCGCTGATGACGGACGGCGCCTTGGTGCCGGGAAGATCGATATTGATATGGCGGATGCCTGCGGCTTCGCACAGGCCATGGACGCTGTCGGGATCAGTGGCGCCGGCAATGAACAGTTCGTCGATCGAATAGGAAATCAGCGTTTCGACCGTCGCCAGTTCCTCCTGCGGATCGCGTGACGCGCTGACAACCACCGGGCATTTGCCGTGGCTGCGCACCTGCGCCTCAAACGTCTGGGCCATGGAGGAGAAATAGCGGTTGTCGTGAACGGGCAGAAGCAGGCCGACAAGCCCGGAGCGGGAATTGCGCAGGCCGCGGGCCTGGAGATTGGCGGTGTATTGATGCTGCTCGGCAAGGCCCTGAATGAGTTCGGCGGTGCTTTCCTTGATCCGGCGCTTGCGCCATGTGCCGTTGAGCACCGCGCTGACGGTAGACGCTGAACAGCCGGACAGGACCGATAGATCGTAGATCGTTGCCTTCTTTTTGCCCTGCGGTTTCATCGATTCCTCCCTTCATTTGCTTAGTGCCAATTTCCTCTTGACGAAAGTTTAAATCCAAAACATATTATTTGCACCATCGATTGTGCAAAAAAGAAATATCGATTGTGCAGCATGGTCCGCTTGAGGAGGCGGTGGAGTGGAGGATGCGATTTCCCGCGTCAATCCGAACTGAACTGACAGGGTGCGCCAGCCGGGCGCCCGGGCCTGTTTCCGTGCGCGGAAACGTTTGGAGGAGGAAGAGCATGAAAAGATTTATGATTGCGGCGCTCGCTGCATCGCTGTCGTTTGGTGTTTCGTTTGCGGCGATGGCCGCCGACAAGGTTGGCGTCGTCGTCAAGATCGGCGGTATTCCGTGGTTCAACGCGATGGATGCCGGGATCAAGGAGCAGGGCGCCAAGCTCGGTCTCGATGCTTTCATGGTTGGCCCGACCAGCGCTGACCCGGCGCTGCAGGTGCGCGCCATCGAGGATCTGATCGCGCAGGGCGTCAAGGTGATCGGCGTGGTCCCCAACGATGCCAAGGTTCTTGAGCCGGTGCTTGCCAAGGCGAAGCAAGCCGGCATCTTCGTCATCACCCATGAATCGCCGAGCCAGAAGGGGGCCGACTGGAATTTCGAGCTTGCCTCATCGACCGGTTTTGGTGAAGCGCATGCCAAACTCCTGGCTGAAAAGATGGGCGGAAAGGGTGAATATGCCGTGTTCGTCGGCTCGCTCACCGTTCCCCTGCACAATGCCTGGGCCGATGCGGCCGTCGCTTATCTCAAGGCCAACTATCCCGACATGAAACTGGTCGGCGAACGCTACGGCGTGGCCGAGGATGTCGATAAGAGCCGTTCGACGGCGCTTGATCTGATCTCCGCTCACCCGGACCTGAAGGGCTTCCTTGCCTTCGGCAGCCAGGGGCCGATCGGCGCCGGACGTGCCGTTGAGGAACGCCGCAAGACCGGTGAAATCTTCGTGCTCGGACCATTCTCGCCCGGCCAGGGCCAGAAGCTGATCAAGTCCGGTGCGATCTCCGGTGGCTTCATGTGGAATCCGAAACAGGCCGGCGAAGTCTTCGTCACCATGGCCGACCGCCTGATCAAGGGCGAAAGCGTCAAGGATGGTGACGATATTCCGGGTCTCGGCGTCATCAAGCCTGCTGGTAACGACATCATCGTCGATCAGCTTTTGCCGATCAACAAGGATACCGTGGACGAGCTTGCAGGCATGGGCCTGTAACGCGCTTCCCGAATGGGTTCTCCCGGGCTGCTGGGCTGGCTTCGGCCGGCTCGGCGGCGCCCGGAAGTTCTAAAAATCAGCATTTCACAGGTTGAACCGATGACTGGACGCGAGAGCGCTAAGAGTGGCCAAAAGCCGCTTCTGTCCCTGCGCAACATCAACATGACGTTTGGTGGCGTCAGGGCCTTGAAGGATGTCAGTTTCGACGTCCTGCCGGGCGAGGTGCATTGCCTGGCGGGTGAAAACGGCTCGGGCAAGAGCACGCTGATCAAGATCATCACCGGCGTCTACCGGCCGCAGGATGGCGCGGTGATCGAGTTCGACGGGCAGACCTATTCGCATATGTCGCCGGTGACGGCGCAGAATTCCGGCATTCAGGTGATCTGGCAGGATCTGGCGCTGTTTCCGGAAATGACGGTGGCCGAGAATATTGCGTTCCAGACGCTGCTCGGCCGCTGGCCGCGTTTCGTCAATTATAACGCCATGCGCGAGAAGGCGGTCAAAGCCCTGGCGCGGCTGGACGTGACGCTCGATGTCGACCGGCCGCTGAAGGACTATGCCATCGCCCAGCGCCAGATCGTGGCGATTGCCCGGGCGCTGGTCGGCGAAGCGAAGCTCGTCTTCATGGACGAGCCGACCGCATCGCTGACGCAATCGGAAACCGACCATCTCCTCGATATTGTCCGCACGCTGTCTGCCTCCGGTGTTGCCGTTGTTTTCGTCAGCCACCGGCTGGCCGAGGTGCTGGAGATTTCCAGCCGGCTGACGGTGTTGCGCGATGGTGCGCTGGTTGGCGCCTATTCGACCGAGGGCATGACCCAGTCGCGCATTACCGAACTGATGACCGGCAAGACCTTCGACCAGACGGTTCGCGCCCGCAATGTCAATGCCAATCCGGTGGTGCTGGAGGTGGAAGCTCTTTCGCGGCCCGGACAGTTCGAGGATATCTCGTTTACCGTGCGGCGGGGCGAAACCCTTGGCATTACGGGATTGCTGGGGGCAGGGCGCACTGAACTGGCACTCTCGCTGTTCGGCATGCTGAAGCCGCGTTCCGGCACCGTCAAACTCGAAGGCAAGCCGGTGCATTTCTCTTCCAATCGTGACGCCATCGCGGCGGGGATCGCCTATCTCTCTGAAGACCGGCTGTCGCTCGGCCTGATCCAGCCACAATCGATCGCCGACAATCTGGTGATTTCCTCGCTCGACAAGATCATCGCGGGCGGACTGTTGTCCGACAGCCGCAAGCGCGATCTCGTCGCTCAATGGATCGCTGATCTCGGCGTCAAGATCGGGCTGCAAACCGATGCGATCTCGACATTGTCTGGCGGCAACCAGCAGCGCATTGCCATTGCCAAATGGCTGGCGACCGATCCGAAGCTGCTCATCCTCGATGCCCCGACCGTCGGCGTCGATGTCGGCGCACGCGCAGGCATCTTCGATATCGTCGCGAAGCTGGCGGAGACGGGCCTCGCGATCATCCTGATTTCCGACGAAGTGCCGGAAGTCTATTTCAACGCGGACCGCGTGCTGCATATGGCAAAGGGTCGGATCGTCGACCAGTTCTTGCCGGCGGCCTGCTCGCTCGCCGAGATCGAGGCAGCCGTCTATGCGTAAGGCCGTTCAATCCCACGCGACGGAATTTGCGCTGCTCGCCGTCATCGCTGTTATCAGCCTGTTCCTGTCCTTCGCAACCGACCGGTTCTTCTCGCTCGGCAATGCGTTCGATCTGCTCAACACCAGTTCCGTCAACATCATCTTCGCCGTCGGGTTGCTGGTGGTGCTGATTGCCGGCGGCATCGACATCTCATTTGCGGTGGCTGCTTCCGTCGTTCAGTACCTCGCTGCCCTCATGCTCGGGTGGATGGGAGGTGGCGGGTGGATCAGCGGGCTTTTGATAGCCGGCGGACTCGGGGTGCTGCTCGGTGCGGTCAACGCTTTCCTGATTCATAAATTCCGGATCATTTCGATCGTCGCGACCATCGCCACCTTCAACATCTATTTCGGCCTGCTGATGTTCTTCACCCGTGGGGTGTCGATCTACAATCTGCCGGACTGGCTGACCGCGCGCGTCATCCTGTTCGAACACGAAATGGCTGATGGCAGCTGGATCGAGATCACGCTTCCGGTGCTGGTCATGCTGATCTGCGTGGTGGCAACCTGGGTGTTCATCACCCGCACGACGACCGGACGGCAGCTCTACGCTTTCGGCGACAATCCGGAGGGCGCACGCCGGTTCGGCATCAATATCGGCGCCATGCAGTTCATCGCCTTCGGCTGGCTTGGCCTGATGGCTGGGATCGGAGGGCTGATCCAGGCGCATTATGCCCAGGAAGTGGTGCCGAATGCACTGTATGGCCGTGAACTGGACGTGCTGGCCGCCGTTGTTCTCGGCGGTGCGCGGCTCGGCGGCGGCAAGGGCTCGGTGCTGGGCTGCGTGCTCGGCGTGCTTCTGATCTCGATCACCCAGAACGGGCTCAATCTGGCAGGTGTCTCACCCTACGCTTTCAAGATGATCGTCGGCGCCATCATTCTCGCCGCCATTACCCTGTCCAATACCAGCATCGAAAAGCTCTTGCCGTTCATGCGCCAGGAGGAGGGCCGCAAATGACCGCAATCCTCAATCGCATCAAGGTGGCCCTCGGGCCGGATATGGCCGGGCCGGGATTTGCGCTGATCGCCGTACTGGTGATCTTCAGCCTGGCGTCGCCGCAATTCTTCAGCTGGGCGACCTTCGGCTCGGTGGCTTTCCAGCTGCCGGAACTCGGGCTTCTGACCCTGGCGATGCTTTTGCCGGTGCTGACGGGCGGCCTCAACCTTGCCATCACCTTTACCGCCAATCTTGCCGGGCTGACGGTTGCCTGGGTGTTGCAGCAGAATGGCGGCGCCGATGCCGGACCATTTGCCTTTTTCCTCGGCTCCGTGCTTGGGGTGGGCGTCGGAGCACTGAGCGGCGTGGTGATGGGGCTGGTGATTGCCTATACCCGCGCCCACCCGATCCTCGTCTCACTGTCGATGATGATTTTTCTGCGCGGGCTCGGCGAGTTCCTGACGCGGGGCGGCGATGTCTCGGGGTTTCCGGCGTTCCTGCAACCGCTCGGCCATGGCAGCATTCTTGGCTTTCCGGTGCCGCTGCTCGTCTTCATCGGCTGTGTCCTGATCTGGCATCTGCTTTTGACCCGCATGAAGCTCGGCTTCAACACCTACATGATCGGCTCGAATATCGAGGCGGCGCGGTATTCCGGCGTCAATACCCGCAAGGTGCTGGTGCTGGTCTATACGCTGTCTGGCGCGATGTGCGCGATTGCCGGCATCATCATGCTGGCCCGCTTCAACTCGGTGCGCGTCGGCCACGGCGAGTCCTACCTGCTGATCACCGTGCTTGCCTGCTTCCTCGGCGGCGTCAATCCGTTCGGCGGCTTTGGCCGGGTCATCCCGGTCGCGGTTGCGCTGGTGGTGCTGCAACTCCTGTCCTCGGGCCTCAATATCCTCGGCGCCAACCAGCATCTGGCGACGGCCGTCTGGGGCATCCTGCTCATCACCGTGATGGTCCTGCGTTTTGCCGCAGGCCACTTCAAATCTCTCAAGCGAAAAAAAGGATAAGGCCATGGAAGGTTTCGGCGTTCATACCAGCATGTGGACCATGAAATGGGACCACGCGGGAGCGGAAAAGGCGATTGCCGCCGCGGTCAAATACGAGATGGATTTCATCGAGATCGCGCTTCTCGACGCGCCTGCGGTCGATGCCGGACATAGCCGCAAGCTGCTCGAAAAACACAAGCTGCGTTCGGTCTGCTCGCTCGGCCTGCCGGAGCATGCCTGGGCGTCGGTGCATCCGGAAAAGGCAGTCGAGCACCTGAAGGTCGCCATCGACAAGACGGCGGATATGGGGGCGGAAGCCCTGTCCGGCGTCATCTTCGGCGGTATCGGCGAGCGCACCGGCGTTCCGCCGACGGAAAAGGAATATGACAATATCGCCCGCGCGCTGCAGTCGGCGGCCAAGCACGCCAAGACGCGCGGCATCGAACTGGGCGTCGAGGCGGTCAACCGTTATGAAAACCATCTGATCAATACCGGCTGGCAGGCGGTCGACATGATCGAGAGGGTCGGTGCCGACAATGTCTTCGTGCATCTCGATACCTATCACATGAATATCGAGGAGAAGGGCGCCGCCAACGGCATTCTCGATGCCCGCGAACACCTGAAATACATTCATCTCTCGGAAAGCGATCGCGGCACGCCGGGCTATGGCAACGTGCCGTGGGACGAGATCTATGCAGCGCTTGCCGCCATCGGCTTCAAGGGCGGCCTTGCCATGGAAAGCTTCATCAACATGCCGCCGCAGGTGGCCTATGGGCTTGCCGTCTGGCGGCCGGTGGCCAAGGACGAGGCTGAAGTGATGGGCAACGGCCTGCCGTTCCTGCGCAACAAGGCACGGCAATACGGTTTGATCTGACAACAGGACCGGGCCGTTCCCGTACGGGCGGGAACAGCCGCACGGATAGGCAAATGCGGGATGCGGCAATGGCGGACGGGCAGTGGAACGATCGACGGGATGACGGGCAGGCGGCGACGGTTGCGGTTCTCGATGTCGGCAAGACCAATGTGAAGCTCAACGCCGTCACCGCGTCCGGCACCATTCTCGAAACACTGTCGGTTGCCAATCCTGTGCTCGAAGGCGGCCCGTGGCGGCATCACGATCTGGATACACTCAGTGATTGGATGCTCAGCACGCTTGCCGGTCTTGCAAAACGTCATCCGCTCTCGACATTCGTTTCAGCCGGGCATGGCTCCGGCGGCGTTCTTGCCGGGCCGGATCCTGATGCGGGTGACGGCACCGCCCTGCCGATGATCGATTACGAGCAGGCGTTGCCGGACGAGATCCGCAGGCGCTATGCGGCCATGTCCGGCTCGTTCTTCGACCGGGGCAGCGCCATGATGCACGGCGCCACCCATCATGCCCGCCAGATGTTCTGGATGCAGCAGGCTGATCCTGCAGGCTTTTCACGGGCGAAGTGGTTTCTGGGCGTGCCGCAATATTGGGCCTGGCGGATGTCGGGCGTGGCGGTGTCAGAAGCCACGGTTCTCGGTGCGCAATCACACCTCTGGAATGTGGCGGAGCGGCATTGGTCTCCTATCGTCGCATCTCAAGGCTGGGAAAACCTGCTGCCGCCGTTTGCCAAGGCATGGGAGACGGTTGGCACAATCCGCCCGGCTCTGGCCAAGCGGCATGGCCTGCCATTGGACATCAAAGTTCTCACAGGCATTCATGACAGCAGCGCCAACTTCTACCGTTATCAGGCGGCTGGGTTCGATGAGGCGACCGTGGTTTCCACCGGTACATGGATCGTTGCCTTGAGCGGCAAGACCCCGCTTGACCTGCTGGACGAACATCGCGGCATGACCTGCAACAGCGATGTCGATGGCAACCCGATCGGCGGTGCGCTGACCATGGGCGGGCGCGAATTCACCCATGTTGCCGGGCGTGATGATGCTCATCTCAATGCCGATGCAGCGCTCGTCAGCCGGATGATTATGCAAGGCACGATGGCATTGCCATCCTTCGGCGATGACGACGGGCTATTTCCCGGCAGCGCGGGAAAGGGGCGGATCACCGGGCCGCATCCCGCCGATACGGCGGAGCGCAAGGCGTTGGCGGTGCTCTATACGGCGCTTTTGACAGTGGAATGCCTCGATGCGCTGGGAAGCAGCGGCCGGGTGGTCCTCGACGGCAGCTTTCTGCGGGATCCGCTCTATGCGGCGCTGGTTGCGGCACTGCGGCCGCAGGGCGACACGGTTTCCAATCTCGATACCTATGGCGTCGCCTCGGGCGCGGCCCTTCTTGCCAGCCACGGCACCCGGCCTGCGCGCGCGGCGATCGCGCTCGAAAAGCCGCCGGTCTTCGATCATCCACCCGCCGATCTGGCGGCCTACACCCGCCGTTGGCAGGCTGCGGCCAGGCAGGCCACGAATGTCAACGTGCTTTACGAAAGGTTCTCCCCATGAGCACTCAATACACCGATATTGCCGCTTTGCGCCGCGATATGGTCGAAACCTGCCGCCGGATGAATTCCAGCGGTATCAATCAGGGAACAGCCGGAAACCTGTCTGTCCGCACGGCGACCGGTTTTCTCGTCACGCCGTCCTCACTTGCCTATGACACGATGACGCCGGACGATCTGGTGGAGATGGATTTCGACGGCACCTATGCCGGCCGCCGGCCGTCTTCGGAATGGCGCTTCCATCGCGACATCCTGAAGAACCGGCCGGATATCAATGTCGTGCTGCATTGCCATTCGATCTATGCGACGACGCTTGCCTGCCATCACAAGACCATCCCGAGCTTTCACTACATGACGGGCGTGGCGGGCGGCACCACAGTGCGGTGTGCCGAATATGCGACCTTCGGGACGCAGGCTCTTTCGGATCATGCGCTGGTCGCCTTGAAGGACCGGCTCGCCTGCCTGCTCGGTCAGCATGGCCAGATCTCGCTTGGCAAGACGCTGGAAGGCGCGCTCTGGCTGGCGATCGAGATCGAGACCTTGTCGCGCATGTATGTCCAGGCTTTGACGCTGGGTGAGCCGCCGGTATTGCCGGACGATGAAATGGCGCGGGTGATCGAGCAGATGCGCAAGATGAGCTATGGCTATGCGCCGGATGCCGAAGGGGTCAACGACATCGCCCGGCAGCGGGCGGTGTCCTGATTGCGTAGATAACGTCAGCGCTCAGCCGGAAAGGCCGTAGACCTTTTCAAGCATTTCCCAGTTCTCGTCCATCGCATAGGTGGGCGAGAGGAACGGGATGCTGAAATGGCCGAAGCGGATCGACAGTTGCCGCTCGGCTATGTCCTCGTCGACGCCGGCAATGCGGTTGAGATAAAGCACGGAGGCAAGGCCGGTCCGGTCAGCGCCGGATTTGCAGTGGATGAGAATGGGCGTCGGCGCGTCGCGCAACAGCGTGACGAGCTTGTGGGCTTCTTCGACGCTCAATTGCCTGGTCGCCGACATCTTGAAATCGATATGCTTGATACCGAGGGCGCCGGCGGCGGCGACCTCGTTCTTGTACCATGAAGCAGCCTCGCTGCTGCCGCGCAGGTTGACAATGGTCTTGATGCCGTAGCGCTGCGCATAGTCGGCAACTTGCAGGGCTGTCGGCTGGTTCGAACGATAGAGCGTGCCGGGCAGCACTTCGGAAAAATTACCCCCAGCCTGAATGGCAAACAGATAGGCTCCAAGCCCCAGAGCTGCCACGCAGCCTGCCAGTCCAGCCAGCTTGACGATTTTGTGCATTATCTCACCAACGTCCGCTTCGATGGGCTGACCATTGGCGTTTTGGCTGACAACAGCCTGAACGGCGTGCAATGCTGTCCGGGGAAAAGCTGGAGGGAATGTGTGAAATATATTTCATAGTATGAATTATATTGACATGGCTTCGCCGTTGCGATTATCTGCCCATACCGGACTTCGAGGAGGAACTCCGGTCTTCATTGGATCATCGGGCCGCCGCTCAGGCGCCGCCGGGTATTTGGGAGGGGCTTCGGCCTCAAGGAGGAATCTTGCGCAAATTTCTAAGCACGACCGCATTGGCGGTCCTTGCATCCACGCTGTTTGCTGGCGCTGCCAGCGCTGAAACGGAAAATCCGTTCCGCTGCAAGCCGGGCGAAAAGTATGTCATGAACGTCATGGTTTCGGGCGTCGAGTACTGGTTCCCGGTCTATGAAATGTTCAAACAGGCGGGCCAGCAGCTCGGTTGCGAAACCGCCTATACCGGCACGCCGGAATATGACGTCAACAAGCAGATTGCCACGTTCGACCAGGCGCTGGCCCAGAACCCGGCCGGTATCCTCGTTCATCCGATGAACTCCGACCCGTTCATCGAGCCGATCAACCGTGCCATCGATCAGGGCACGGCCGTCGTGACCTTCGCCGCCGATGCGCCGCTTTCGAAGCGCATCTCGTTCATTACCTCGGACAATACCCGCGAAGGCACCTATGCCGCTGACGCGATCGCCGAAAAGATGGGCGGCAAGGGCGAATATGCCGTTCTGGAAAACCCGGGCCAGGACAACCACGATAAGCGCATTGCAGCCTTCATTGCCCGGATGGGCGAAAAATATCCGGACATGAAGCTGGTCGGCCGCGCGGCATCCAACCAGGATCCGACCAAGGCGTATCAGGCGCTGTCGAGCCTTATCCAGGCCAATCCGAACCTCGGCGCCGTGTTCATGCCGGAAGCCAACTCGGCGATTGGCGCGTCGCAGGCCAGCAAGGAAAACGGCGGCAAGATCCTCGTCATGTGCGCCGACGTCAACGCCAACATTCTCGACATGATCAAGGCGGGCGAAGTGTTCGGCTCGATCAACCCGAACCAGGGCATGCAGGGTTACATGGGCTTCATGCTTCTGTGGCTCGCCAAGCATCCGGAACTCATCGACCCGATGAACGACGCCAAGCGCGCCGGCTTCAACCCGATGAGCATTCCCTTCGTCGATAACGGCCTGTCGATCGTGACTGCCGACAATGCCGACGACTTCTACTGGGACAAGTACCTGAAGCGGCGTGGTACGAAGGGCATCGAGGAGTAAGCCTTTTCGTGCCGGCTGTCCGGGGCATGATGCTCCGGGCAGCCACCGCAAGCGTATCAGGGAGAATGTCATGGCGCCGGTGCCGGTCTTGGAAATCCGCAATGTCAGCAAGCACTTCGGTGCCGTGAAGGCATTGACGGATGTGAGTTTCAGCCTTGAGAAGGGCGAGGTTCATGCGCTGTGCGGCGAAAACGGCGCGGGAAAATCGACGCTGATGAACATCATCGCCGGTGTATTGCAGCCGACCGAGGGCGCGGTTCTCGTCGATGGGGTTCCGGTGAAGGTGACGTCGCCGTCGGTGGCGCAATCGCTCGGGCTTGGCCTCGTGCATCAGGAAATCGCGCTCTGCCCCGATGCGACGGTGGCGGAAAACATGTTTATGGCAGCCACCAACCGACGCCGCTCGCCTTTCATGAATTATGGCAGGCTGGAGCGGGACGCACAGGCTGTGATGAACCGGCTGGCACCAATCGACGTGCGCCAGAAGGTGGCCGAGTTGCCAATTTCCAGCCAGCAGCTGGTCGAGATCGCCAAGGCGCTGACGCTCGATTGCCGGGT
This sequence comes from Hyphomicrobiales bacterium, assembly GCA_900472175.1. Classification (GTDB taxonomy): domain Bacteria; phylum Pseudomonadota; class Alphaproteobacteria; order Rhizobiales; family Rhizobiaceae; genus Pararhizobium. The sequence goes on from UCHD01000005.1 coordinate 15,152, forward strand.
GCTGATCTTCGACGAGCCGACGGCAGCATTGACGGAATCCGAAACCCAGGTGCTGTTCGGGATCATCCGTGATCTGAAGGCGCAGGGTATTTCAATCATCTATATCAGCCATCGCATGGCCGAAATTTTCAACCTGTGCGACCGGGTCACGGTTTTTCGCGACGGGCGTTACGTCTCGACGGAGAATGTCGCGGATTTGACGCCGGACGATATCGTCCGCCGCATGGTCGGCCGCGAGATCACGCAGCTCTATCCGGAAAAGCAGACCGCGAGCGAGCGGACAAACGAAACCATTTTGAGCCTCGGCAAGCTGGGTGATGGCAGCCGCTTTCAAGATGTCAGCTTCGACTTGCGCAAGGGCGAAATTCTCGGGGTCGGCGGTCTGATCGGATCGGGCCGCACAGAGATTGCAGAAGGCATCTGTGGCTTGCGGCCGGTGACAGAGGGCGACGTGACGCTGCATGGGCAGCGGCTGAACGCCCGGTCCTATGCTCAGGCCGTCAAGGCTGGTGTCGTCTACCTCTCGGAAGACCGCAAGGGCTCAGGCGTTTTTCTCGACCTATCCATCGCCCAGAATATTGCCGTTCTCGACCTGAAGTCGCTGACAGGACCATTGGGGCTTTTGAATTCGAAGACGGAGGCGGAGCGCGCCCGTGATCTGACCAGGAGGCTCGGCGTGCGCATGGGCGGTATCGAAATGCCGGTCTCGTCGCTGTCGGGCGGCAACCAGCAGAAGGTGGCAATTGCCAAGCAGCTAGCGGTCAATCCCAAGGTCATCCTGATGGATGAACCGACACGCGGCATCGATGTCGGCGCCAAATCGGAAATCCACCGGCTGCTGCGCGATCTCGCCCGCTCCGGTATCGGCATTGTCGTTATCTCGTCGGAACTGCCGGAGCTTTTGGGCCTTTGCGACCGGGTGCTGGTGATCCGCGAGGGGACCGTCGCCGGCGAGGTCGAGGGCGAGGCAATGACGGAAGAGGCCATCATGCGGCTCGCATCGGGTGTCGGCGATCACAACAATTCGAAGGCATCAGAGCATGCCGCATAAAGAACAAGCAGGGGCAGGAGACAAGGTCATGGCGGATGCTACATTGGCAACGGCACATCAGGCGCGGGCGCCGGGCTGGAAGCGGCTCGGGACGATGCGCGAGGCGGGACTGATCGCGATCATCCTGGCGCTTTGCATCGCCATGACGTTTGCCTCGCCGCACTTCCTGACGCTCGGCAATTTCCGGGCGATGATGATGTCCTTTTCGGTCGAAGGCATCGTCGTCGTCGGCATGACCATCCTTTTGATCGTCGGCGGCATCGACCTGTCGGTCGGTTCGGTCGTCTGCTTCTCGATGGTGCTATCGGGATCGCTGTTCCTGATGGGGCTTGATCCGTGGAGTGCATCGCTGATCGGCATCATTGCTAGCGGCCTGATCGGCTGCGTCATGGGCTTCTTCGTCACGGTGGTGGGGCTCAACCATTTCATCACGTCGCTCGCAGCCATGGTGATCGTGCGCGGTATCTGCCTGATCATCACCAAGGGCACGCCGCTGTCGCTGTTTACCTTGCCGCCGTCGTTCAAGGCGGTCGGGCAGGGGACGTTCTACGGCATTCCTTATGTCATCCTGATCTTCGTCGCCGTTGTCGTGCTGTTCGATTTCCTGCTGCGCCGGGCAACGGCGTTCCGCAAGGTGTTCTACACCGGCAGCAACGAGAAGGCGGCGCTCTATTCCGGTATCAAGACCAACCAGGTGAAATTCTGGGTCACCGTGCTCTGCGCCACCCTGTCAGGCGTTGCCGGCGTCATCTACATGTCGCGCTTCGGTGCCGCGACGCCGACCTTCGGCGTTGGCATGGAACTCAACATCATCGCAGCGGCCGTGATCGGCGGCGCTTCGCTCAACGGTGGCTCCGGCACGATCCTGGGTGCCATCCTCGGCATCGCTCTGCTCTCGGTTGTCACCAGCTCGTTGATCCTGCTCGACGTGTCCGTCTATTGGCAAGACATGATCAAAGGTTGCATTCTGCTCGCCGCTGTTTCAATCGACCATTTCCTGCACAAGCGGAAGGCTGCCTGATATGTCGCCCAATAGGCCGATTGCCAAACTGAAACCCGCCAATGCGCCGCGCGAGGAGATCGTCATTGCACGGCAGATGCACCAGGCTCTGGTCCTGCATTTCCTCGAAGGATTGACGCAGGCGCAGATCGCCGACCAGCTCGGCATCTCACACGCCACCGTCAACCGGCTGATCAAGCGCGGCCGTCAGCTGGGCCTGGTCGAAATCAAGATCAAGTCGCCGGTCGAGCCGTTGGTCGATATGGAAGAACAGTTGCTGGCGCTTGGCGGCATCGGCCGCGCTGTGGTGGTGCCGACGGTATCGGATAATCCGCAGACGGCGCTTCAGGCTGTCGGAGAGGCCGCCGCCCGGCTGCTGCTGGAAGAGATTATCGATGGGGATACGATCTGTATCACGGGTGGCAAGGGCGTCAGCGCCGTCGTTGCCGGATTGCAGGCGCAGCGCCGGTTCGATGTCGAGGTGATCCCCGCGACCGGTTGCGTCCAGGGCAAGCATTACACCGACGTCAACCACGTCTCGACGATGATGGCCGATCGGCTGGGCGGGCGCTCCTACCAGATCCATGCGCCGCTGTTTGCCGATAGTGCGGCCGAGCGCGGCATGCTGATCAACATGCGCTCCGTTGCCGATGTGTTCAAGCGGGCGCGAGAGGCAAAGATCGCGGTGGTCGGCATCGGCTCGATCCTATCGGATGATTCGAGCTACTATGACCTGCATCCGTCTTCGAGCACCGACCGCGCCGCCATCGAGCGTTCCGGCGCATCGTGCGAACTGCTCGCGCATCTGCTCGACGATCAGGGGCAGGTTTGTGACTACAGCCTCAACCGGTCGCTGGTGTCGCTGACGCTGCCGGAATTTGCCTCGATCCCCACCAAGATCGGCGTGGCGAGCGGACCAAACAAGGCAGGACCGATCCTCAGTGTTCTGAGAGGCAATCATCTCGATACGCTGGTGACGGACGAAGCGACCGGTGCGCGGGTACTGGCATTGGCGAATGGCGAAGGAAAATGGGCATGAGCGGACAACAGTTGACACGCGAAATTGGCACATCGGGCGTTTCCGCCTCGGCGGTCGGGCTCGGCACATGGGCGATCGGCGGCTGGATGTGGGGCGGGACGGATGAGGCGGAATCCATCGCCGCGATCCAGGCTTCGCTCGATGCCGGCGTAACGCTGATCGATACCGCGCCGGCCTACGGGCTTGGCCGCTCGGAGGAGATCGTCGGCAAGGCCTTGGCTGGCCGCCGCGACAAGGCCGTCATCGCCACCAAATGCGGGCTTGTCTGGCATACGCAGAAAGGCCGGCATTTCTTCGATCAGGACGGCAAGCCGGTTCACCGCTATCTCGGCCGGGACGCAATCCTGCACGAGGTCGAGGAGAGCCTGAAGCGGCTCGGAACCGACTATATCGATCTCTACATCACCCACTGGCAGGACCCGACGACGCCGGTCGAAGAGACCATGCGGGCGCTGGAAGACCTGCGGACATCCGGCAAGATCCGGGCGATCGGGGCAAGCAATGTCAGCCGCGATGATCTCAATGCCTATATTGCGGTGGGTGGTCTCGATGCGATCCAGGAACGGTTCAGCATGATCGATCGCGAGATCGAGGTGGATCTTCTGCCCGTGACCCAGGCCAACGGCATCGCGACGCTCAGCTATTCGTCGCTGGCGCTCGGGCTTCTGTCGGGCACCATCGGTCCGGACCGGGTGTTTTCCGGCGACGACCAGCGCAAGGAAAATCCGCGCTTTTCAGTCGAGAACCGGAAGAAAGCAGCGGTTCTGGCCGACACCATCCGGCCGGTTGCGGAAAAGCATGAGGCCAGCATCGCCCAGACCGTGATTGCCTGGACGTTGGCTCAACCCGGCGTGACATTCGCGCTGTGCGGCGCGCGCAATCCGGCGCAGGCGATCGATAACGCGCGGGCTGGCAGCCTCCGGCTGGATGCGGCCGATCTCGCGGCCATCGATACGGCGATAGCGGCGAAACTGACTGATATGGACAGGTAGCGGATCGCCATCATGAAACGTGAAGAAATATTGGACGGGCTCCGCCAGAGCCCGAAGGTGGACGTGTGTGTCATCGGCGGCGGCATCAACGGCATCAGCGTCTTCAGAGAGCTGGCGCTGCAGGGGCTGAACGTGCTGCTCGTTGAAAAGCATGATTACTGCTCGGGTGCCAGTGCCGCGCTGTCGCGCATGGTGCATGGCGGGCTTCGCTATCTGGAAAACGGCGAATTCAAGCTGGTGCAGGAATCACTGGCGGAGCGGGACCGGCTGTTGCGCAACGCGCCGCATTACGTGGCACCGCTACCAACGACGGTGCCGGTCTTCGATATCTTTTCCGGTCTCGGCAATGGTCTCGTCCGGTTTCTGGGTTTGAGCCGCAGCCCGAGCCGCAGGGGCGCCATCGCCATCAAGGCAGGTCTCAGTATCTATGATTTCCTGACGCGCAAGCGGGCGATGATGCCGCGCCATCAATTTCGCGGACGGCGTTCGACACTGGAGAAATGGCCAGCCCTTCATCCTGGCATCAAGAGTTCCGCCACCTATTTCGACGCCTGGGTCAGTCATCCGGAACGGCTTGGCATGGAACTGTTGCAGGACGGTCTTTTGGCGGCACCCGGCGCCAAGGCGCTGAACTATGCGGAGCTGCGCCGAATGGAAGATGGCGGGTATCGCGTCGAGGACCAGATTGGTGGCGCATCGGTTGCCGTTGAGCCGGCGCTGATTATCAACGCCACCGGCGGTTGGATCGATATCGCCAATCAAAACCTGTTTTCGCGGGAGGCGCTCCCGGCGCCGCTGATGGGCGGCACCAAGGGATCGCATCTGATCATCGACAATGACGCGCTGCGCGACGCGCTCGCCGGTCACATGATCTATTACGAAAATGAGGACGGGCGGATCTGCATCCTGTTTCCCTATCTCGGCAAAGTGCTGGTCGGGTCCACCGATATCCGCGTCGATGATCCCGAAACGGTGCGCTGCGAGACCGACGAGCGCGATTACATCCTGCAATCGCTTGCCTTCGTGCTGCCGGATATCAAGATCAGGCCGGAGGAGATCGTTTTCCAGTTTGCCGGCGTGCGGCCGCTGCCAGCCAGCAACGACAGCTTTACCGGCCGTATTCCGCGCGATCATTTCTGCACGGTCGTGGAACCGAAGGACGGCGGCCCGCCCGTCTTGTGCATGATCGGCGGCAAGTGGACGACCTTCCGGTCCTTCGGCGAACTGGCGGCCGACATGGCGCTGGAACGGCTGGGCAAACGTCGCCAGGTTTCGACAACCGACCGGCCGATCGGCGGCGGGCGGGCCTTTCCGGCCAATACGCCGGTCTGGCTTGCCAATGCGGCGACCGCCAGCGGCCTTTCCGGGCGCCGCGTAGCCGAGCTGTTTGTCCGTTATGGCACTGATGCCGAGGCCGTCGCAGCCTTCATCGCGGCAGGTCCCGACACAGCGCTGCCGCATGCCGGTTACTCGGTGCGCGAATTGCAGTTCCTGATCCGCAGCGAGGCTGTCGAGCATCTCGACGACCTGCTTTTGCGCCGGACGGCGCTGGCGATTTCGGGCGAACTGTCGCTGGATATGGCCGATGCGGTGATGGATCTGCTGGCGCAGGAAAAACACTGGACACCGGCGCAGCGCGCTCAGGAGCGCAGCCGTTTTCTCACCCTTCTCACCGGGCGCCACGGCGTCGATGAAGACATGCTTTCCGCAAGGAACGAACCAAGGAGCACAGAATGCGAAACAACAGCAAAGTCCGGATGAACCGGCTGTTCGGCAATGGCCGCTGCCTCGACGTGGCAATCGACCACGGTGTCTGCAACGAGCCGTCCTTCCTCGACGGGCTGGAAAACATCGAAGCCGTCGTCAAGGCGCTGGTGTCTGCCGGGCCGGATGCGATCCAGATGAACTACGGCCAGGCGGACCTGCTGCAGGATATCCCCGGCAAGGACAAGCCGGCGCTGGTGATGCGCATCGACATGGGCAATCCCTATAACCGCATCCGCCATCGCGATATGTGGGCGGTGTTGCAGAACGAAGCGGAACCGCTGATCGGCGCGCTCGAGATGGATGCCGCCTGCGTCGTCGTCAACCTGTTCATGCTGCCGGACGAGCCGGACCTGTTCCGCCAGTGCGTGCAGAACATCTCCCGCGTGCGGGCCGATTGCGACAAGTACGGCATGCCGCTGATGATCGAGCCGCTGGTGATGCAGCCGGTCACCGAAAGGGGCGGTTACATGGTCGATGGCGATGCCGACAAGATCGTCACCCTGACACGGCTTGCCCGCGAGATGGGCGCCGATATCATCAAGGCGGACCCGACCGACAATGCCGCGGATTTCCACCGGGTGGTGGAGGCGGCGCGTTGCCCGGTTCTGGTGCGCGGTGGCGGCAAGGAAGATCTGCGTGCGGTGTTCGATAAATCCGCAGCCTTGATGCAGCAGGGCGCGATGGGCATGGTCTATGGGCGCAATATCTATCAGCATGCCAATCCGAGCGCCGTGGTGCGAGGGCTGATGGCGATCATCCATGATGGCGCAAACGGCGAGCAGGCGTACGCACGTTATCAGCAGGGCTGATTGTTCTTTCTTCTCCTCAACGGGGAGAAGTGCCGAGCGCATGCGAGGCGATGAGGGGGTGGTACGGCAAGCCTTGAATGTGCGGCCCCCTCATCAGGCCCTGCGGGCCACCTTCTCCCCGTTGGGGAGAAGAGGGGATCGGTACTGGGCTTTCCGTCCGATCCGCGCGAAACTGTCATAGCCTTGGGAGGGGTTCAGTATGAAAGATTATCTTTTGGGGCTCGATGCCGGAAACACCGTCATCAAGGCGGTGATTTTTGACCGGGCAGGCAACGAAATCGCCGCTGCCGCAGAAGAGGGCCATAGCCGCATGCCGCACCCAGGCCATGTCGAGCGCGGTCTGGACGAACTGTGGACCAATGCGCGCCACGTCATCCGCGCCTGCATCGAAAAGGCAAAGATTGCGCCGCAGGAGATTGCCGCGATCGGTTGCGCCGGGCATGGCAACGGCCTCTATGCGCTCGATCGCGATGGCGCGCCGCTGCTCGGGATCCAGTCGCTCGACACGCGGGCGTCCGGCCTGGTGGACGAATGGCGTGGATCGGGTGTCGGCGAGCGGACCTATCCGATTGCCCGCCAGCGTCCCTGGCCGTCGCAGACGCCGACCTTGCTCGCCTGGCTGAAGCGCCACCGGCCGGAGCAGTTCAGCCGTATCGGCACCGTTTTCTTCTCCAAGGATTTCATCGTCAACCGCCTGACCGGCGAGCGGGTCAGCGAGGTTTCCGACATGTCCGGCGCTGGGCTGCTCGATCTTGCCGAGCGCCGTTATGACAAGGCGCTGATGGAGGCCTACGGCCTTGGCGATTGCATGGACCTTCTGCCGCCGCTGATCGAAAGTGCCGATATTGCCGGCACGGTGACGGAAGAGGTTGCCAGCCAGACCGGTCTTGCCGCCGGAACGCCGGTGGTTGGCGGGCTGTTCGACGTGGTCGCCTCGGCACTTGGTTCGGGCGTCACGCGCACCGGCAGCGCCTCTATCATCGCCGGGACCTGGAGCATCAACCAGGTGATCATCGACGGTCCCGATCTCGATGGGCCGGTCTTCATGTCCTCGACTTTCGACCGCAGCCGCTATATGGCGATGGAAAACAGCGCCACCTCGGCCGCCAATCTTGAATGGCTGGTCAGGGAATTCTTCGAAGGCGAGCCTGCGGACGGCGTTTCACCCTTCGACGCAGCCTGCGCGCTCGCCGGGGCAATCGACCCCGCGGCCGACGATCCGCTTTACCATCCCTATCTCTACGGCGCCCAGCAGGACGGCCATGCGCGCGCCGGTTTCTACGGCATTGCCGGCTGGCACACCAAGGGGCATCTTGTGCGGGCGCTGCTGGAAGGCGTTGCCTTCGGTCATCGCCAGCATATCGAGACGATCCGCAAGGCCGGTGCCGTGTTCAACGAGGCTGTGCTTTCCGGTGGCGGGTCGCGCAGCCTGATCTGGCCGCAAATCTTTGCCGATGTGCTCGGCGTTCCCGTCACCGTTGCCCGCTCACGCGAAACCGGTGCGCTGGGGGCTGCGATCGCGGCCGGAACCGGCGTCGGTATCTTTGAGGATTTCGGTGCGGGTGCGGCAGCCATGGTGCGCACCGAGCGGCATTATCGTCCGAACGTCTCGCTTGAGGCGCATTATGCCCGGCGTTACGCTCTCTATACCGATATTGCCGAGGCGATGGGTCCGCTCTGGCGGCGTCTGACGGCGGTTGAGCCGGTTGTTGCTGGAGTGGCGGCGTGAACATGCATGTGAACGACCAGGCTTTGGATGCAGGAACCTACGACTTCATCGTCGTCGGGGCGGGATCGGCGGGATGCGTTCTTGCCAACCGGCTTTCTGCCGATCCGAAAAACCGCGTGCTTTTGCTCGAGGCTGGCGGCAGCGACCGGTATCACTGGGTGCATGTGCCGATCGGCTATCTCTACTGCATGGGCAATCCGCGCACCGACTGGATGATGAAGACGGCGGCCGAGGCCGGGCTGAACGGCCGGTCGCTGCCCTATCCGCGTGGAAAGGTGCTCGGCGGCTGCTCGTCGATCAACGGCATGATCTACATGCGCGGCCAGGCGGCCGACTATGACGGCTGGCGGCAGGCAGGCAATACCGGCTGGGGCTGGGACGATGTGCTGCCCTATTTCCTCAAGTCCGAGGATAATTACCGCGGCAAGTCACGGATGCACGGGGCGGGTGGCGAATGGCGGGTGGAGAAGCAGCGGCTGTCCTGGCCGATCCTCGATGCTTTTCGCGATGCGGCCGAAGAACTCGGCATTCCGAAAACCGATGATTTCAACGACGGCGACAACGAGGGCTCGGGTTACTTCGAGGTCAACCAGCGCGGCGGCCTGCGCTGGAACACCACCAAGGCCTTCCTGCGCCCGGCAATGAAGCGGGCCAATCTGCGGGTGCTGACCGGGGCGGAGACGGAGCGGCTGGAGTTCGACGGCAAGACGGTGACCGGTGTGCGGTTCCGGATAAATGGGCAGACGCATGTCGCCCGCGCCAGCCGTGAGGTCATCCTTTCGGCGGGTGCGATCAACTCGCCGAAAATCCTGGAGCTTTCCGGCGTCGGCCGTCCGGATGTGTTGTCCGCCGCCGGGCTGGACGTTACCCACGATCTTCCGGGTGTCGGTGAAAACCTGCAGGACCATCTGCAGATCCGCACGGTGTTCCGCATCGAGGGCGCCAAGACGCTGAACCAGCTCTATCACAACCTGTTCACCCGGGCGGGCATGGGACTGGAATACATGCTGCGCCGCTCTGGACCGCTGTCGATGGCGCCAAGCCAGCTTGGCATCTTTGCCAAGAGCGATCCTGCCGTTGCCACCGCCGATCTGGAGTATCACGTGCAGCCGCTCAGCACCGACCGGCTCGGCGAGCCGTTGCACCGGTATCCGGCTGTCACGGTTTCCGTGTGCAATTTGCGGCCGGAAAGCCGGGGAACGGTGCATATCGGCAGCCGGGATCTTGCCGCCGCCCCGGAAATCCGCCCGAACTATCTTTCGACGGCCGGGGACCGGATCGTTGCGACCAATTCCATCCGCCATGCCCGGCGCTTGATGGAAGCCGGCGCGATCGCCAAATACCGGCCGCAGGAGATGTTGCCCGGTACTCAGTACCAGAGCGACGAGGAGCTGATCCGCCGTGTCGGCGATATCGCCACGACGATCTTCCATCCGGTCGGTACCTGCAAGATGGGCAGCGATCCGATGGCGGTGGTCGATCCCCAGTTGCGGGTGCATGGCCTCTCGAAACTGCGGGTGGTCGATGCCTCGATCATGCCGTCGATCGTTTCGGGCAATACCAATTCGCCGGTCATCATGATCGCGGAGAAGGCGGCGGAGCTGATTGCTGCGGCTCGATAGGCATCCGATACGGCGAGCGACGATTGGCTGCCTGAGCGGCAAGCCTGCTGGCAAACCTGATGCGCCGGGATTTCACGGCGTATCGGGGGCGTCAGCAAAGCTCCGATAGGCCATGCGCTTATAGGCTTCGATGAGGGCACGGCCTTCCGTCTCGCCGGTCGAGATCGCCAGCCGCATGACGCACTCGCAGAAATACATCACCAGCAAGGCCGACGCCTGAAGCTTGTCTACGTTCTCGCCCGGCAGCGCGCGCTTCAGCGCCGTGGTGAGAAGGATGGCGTTCTGACGGCTGGCCTCAAGCTCGATCTCGCGCAATGCCTTGTCCGCCTGCATTGCCGACCAGATGTCGCGGATCACCGGCTCGGCCAGGAATATCCCGTAATACTCATCGATCAGCGCCGAAAAGGCCCGTTGCAGGTCTGCCATCGTTCTTACATCGGCGAGGCCATCGGTGATGCAGGTGCGCGAGATGGCATTGTAACGCTCGGCCAGCGTCCGGATGATCGCCGCCTTGTCGGGAAAATACTGATAGAGCGAACCGATCGAAATGCCGCTCAGCTCGGCCACTTCGCTCATCCGCATCGTGTCGCTGCCACGCTCGGCAATCAGCCGGGAGGCGCTTGCCAGAATAAGCTCGACCCGTTCGCGGCTGCGCTTTTGCGTCGGTGATTTGCGCATTGCTCCTTCGTCTTCCGGTGTGGGCGGGGGGGCTGTGTGGTCCAGAGCCAAGGTTCATCCTTCCAATATTTCGCTTGACGGTCAAAATACGAGGGTTTATCACATTTGGCAAATGTGAGGAATACTCATATTGATGCGATCAAAGGGAGCAGGATGATGAGCGCAGACGGAAAAATTGTGATCCTGGGCGGTGGCGGCAAGACCGGCCGGAGGGTGGCGGAGCGCCTGGCGGCAAAGGGCAAGGACGTGCGGCTTGCGTCGCGCTCGACCGCTCCGGCATTCGACTGGACAGATCCTTCGGGCTGGGCGGCAGCGTTCGAAGGTGCCGATGCCGCCTATGTCAGCTACCAGCCGGACCTTGCTGTTCCAGGTGCCGTCGAGGCGATCGGGACGCTCTGCCGGATGGCGGCAGAGAAGGGCGTCAAACATCTGGTCTTGCTATCGGGACGGGGAGAGGACGAGGCGCTGGCGGCGGAAGAGACGCTGAAACGGTCCGGCGTTGACTATACCATCATCAGCGCCAGCTGGTTCTTCCAGAATTTCAGCGAGGCTTTCCTGCTCGACGGCATCCAGTCCGGCGAGTTGTTTCTGCCGGTCGGTGCTGTGAAGGAGCCCTTCATCGACGCCGACGATATTGCCGATGTTGCGGTGGCGGCTTTGACCGAGCCGGGACACACGGGCAAGACCTACGAGGTGACAGGGCCGCAGTTGATGACGTTCGGTGAGGCGGTGGCCGAGATTGCCCGGCAGACGGGCCGCGATATCCGCTTCACGACAGTCGGTATCGATGACTATGCCGCCATGCTGGAACAGGCGCAGATTCCGGCTGATTATATCGGGCTGGTGCGGTATCTGTTCACCAGCGTTCTGGATGGCCGCAACGAGAGCCTGGCGGACGGTGTCCTGCAGTCACTTGGCCGTCCGCCGCGTGATTTTGCCGGTTTCGTGCGTGAAACAGTTGCAACCGGTGTCTGGGAGGAGCCGAAATGATTGCCGCACTTTTTCCCTGGCTGATCTTTTCGGCCGTGATCGGCGCCGGGCTCAATGCCGGCCTGTTCTTCATCTTCTCGGTCTGCATCATGGCGTCGCTGGCGCGGCTGCCGGCCGAGCAGGGCATCGCCGCCATGCAGGCGATCAACGTGGTGATCCTCAATCCATGGTTTCTGCTGGTCTTCATGGGAACGGCGGCTCTGTCGCTGATCCTGGTTGCCGGCGGTTTCATCCATGGCGGGCCGGCGCGGTTCTACCTGATTGCGGGCGGGCTGCTCTTTCTCGGCGGCGTCATCCTGGTGACGATGATCGTCAATGTGCCGATGAACAATGCGCTGGAAGCGTTGCAACCGGGCAGCGACGAAGCCGCCCGCCTGTGGGCATCCACCACGCTCGTCGACTGGGTCCGGTGGAACCATGTGCGCACATTGTCGTCGATCGGCGCATTGGGGTGTTTTGTGATGGCTTTCCGCACGGCCTGAACACGTCAGTGCCGTGAGCTAAACTGCCTTTTCGCGCCGTTTATCCGCCGAACGCGATGGTGACGAGCACGAGGACACTGCCGATCGAAGCCATGGCAAAGGCCGTTGGCCAAGGTTTCCGTCCGGTATATCTGCCGATCTGAGCGCCGATGATAAACAGCATGACTAGCGATGTCGCGTTGGACACGCGCATGGCCAAGCGCAATTCGTCGATAAAAAAGAAAGGGATGCTCGGAGGCAGTGTCGAGGCGACGACAAGTCCGAAAATCAGCACAGCAGCCTTGAAATCGCCAAGCGTAACCACTCTGCCGCCTTGTACCTCCGGCTTCGCCCGCATGCATGAGAACAATGCCTCAACCTGGCTGTTGTCGAGGCATGATCCGATCTCATCGGGAAGGTGCTCAAGAAAAACCTGGCGGGCTTCAGGCACAGCATCTTTTCGGATCGATGTCATCAAATGTCGTTTTCTCGCCCGCTCCACTGCGGCCGCAAGCACGAACATCACGCTGTCCACGATTCCCCACGCGACATTGCATCCCAGCGCGGCAACCAGCACGCCGCCGACCTGTTCCCCATCGGCTACGGCCGCACTCATCGTTCCGGTAAAGGAAAGCGCCATCAGTAATCCGAAGACAATCTCTGACATCCGGTCGACCGGATCAAGAACAGGCCGGGCACGCTCAACAATCGTCATTGAAAATCCCTTTATCCCGCTTCGAAGAAACTCGTTCTATCGTTCGTGCCTTCGTCATCCACCTGGCGGTGATCAGACCAATACACTGGCAGGGCTGCTTGACCGCTTCGGGCCGAAAGCTGACCATCCTTTGGTGCAAGTTCATGCGGCCCGGCCCTCAATCCAGCGCGTTGGCCCGCGTCTTGAGGATCGCGGAAAAACGCGGGTCGAAGGCGCGGCTGATCGGTTCGGCGGCTGCACCCAATGCCACCGACCACGGGTCGGTCATGCCCAGTTGTAACCGGGGTATCGACCGGCCGGGGCGATTGGCGTTTGACGGCAGCAGGGGATGGATGGCCTCCAAAAGCTTGCGGGTCAGTGCTTCCGGCCCGCTGGAACACAGGATGACGGTCTGTGGATCGAAGATCGTCTCGATAATCTGCACCCCCCAGCGCAATTCTTCTGCGGCGGCATCGATCCAGCCTGCTATGGCCGGGTCGCCGTCGCTCACTAGCCTGTTCAGCCGGTCGGGAAGGCCGGGGTCGGATGGATCGGCACCGAGATGCTGGTAGAGCGAGGCCAGCGATGCGCGGTGCTCAAGTGATGTCCGGTCCGGACGCTGCCGGGTTGGCGGTAGAAGCACCATGCCGATTTCTCCGGCATTGCCATTGTCGCCGGCATAAAGCTCGCCGTTCAGAATGAGCCCGGCGCCGATACCATAACCGACGTAAAGGCAGACGGCGTGATCGATGCCATGGGCAGCGCCGACCATGCGCTCGGCCGTGGCGCAAGCCGCCGAATCGTTCTGCAGGGCGACTTCAAGCCCGGTGCCGGCGGCCAGTGTCTCGAGTAGCGGAAAATTCTGCCAGGCCGCCATCATCCACTGATCGTCATTGTCAGTCGCCAGCCCGAATGGACCCGGCATGGCAACGCCGAGGCCGACCAGCCGTTTCTCGGCCTGTTCGGCACTACTGGCAAGTTCGGTTCGGACATGCTCGATCAGGTCGAGAATGACCTTGGCGCCATTGGCCGGCCCGCCCGGCGGAAGATTTGCCTGGGCGCGCACCAGTACGGTGCCGATCAGATCCACCGCGATTGCCCGTGTCACATGCCGGTCAATTTGCAGCCCGATGGCAAAGGCACCGTCCGGCACCAGCCGATAGGGCGTCGAGGGCTGGCCTCGGCCGTTGCGGACAGCCGCCAGCGAGACCACCAGTCCGTCGCGTTCGAGGTCCTCGATGATGTTGGAGACCGTCTGCTTGGTGAGCTTGGTTGCACGCGCGAGATCGGCGCGCGACAACTGGCCGTTCAGCCGCAGCGCGTCGATCATGACGCGGCGGTTATGGGCGCTGGTGCCCTCCTGATTGGTGCCGCTCTTGGCCCGGATCGGTCGCATTTCGTTCATCCCGCGAAACCCTCTTGACACCATTAGAATATTGAACAAGAATTAAGTCAAAGCAATTGACTTAATAAAAAGAGCCGCAGAGCTTTTGGGGAACGAACGGCATTACGGGACAAGTCCTAGTGGCCGCACAACACTTCGACAAGGCATGCCGGAAGCCGCTTCACGCGGTTTCGCGGAGAGGCGCGCGTTTTGCGGGCTGATAAGACGACTGTTGTTTAATAATGGAGGGAAAAGACATGTTGAAATCCAAACGTAATGCGCTCATGGGCGCCGCTCTGGTCGGTGCATTTTTCACGACCAACGCCTATGCCGAAACCACGCTCAATGCGTTGTTCATGGCCCAGGCCGCCTATAGCGAAGCCGATGTCCGGGCCATGACCGATGCCTTTGCCAAGGCCAATCCGGATGTCAAGGTCAATCTCGAATTCGTGCCTTACGAAGGCCTGCACGACAAGACCGTGTTGGCGCAGGGCTCCGGCGGCGGCTATGACGTCGTGCTGTTCGACGTGATTTGGCCTGCCGAATATGCCAGCAACAAGGTTCTGGTCGACGTGTCCTCGCGCGTCACCGACGACATGAAGAAGAACGTGCTGCCCGGCGCCTGGACGACGGTGCAGTATGACGGCGCCTATTATGGCATGCCGTGGATTCTCGATACGAAATACCTGTTCTACAACAAGGAAATCCTCGAAAAGGCCGGTATCAAGACGCCGCCGAAGACCTGGGATGAGCTGGCCGAACAGGCCAAGGCCATCAAGGACAAGGGCCTGCTGGCCACCCCGATCGCCTGGAGCTGGTCGCAGGCGGAAGCTGCGGTCTGCGACTACACCACGCTGGTCAGCGCCTATGGCGGCGGCTTCCTGAAGGACGGCAAGCCGGACTTCCAGACCGGCGGCGGCCTCGATGCCCTGAAGTATATGGTGTCGAGCTATACGTCCGGCATCTCCAACCCGAACTCGAAGGAATTCCTGGAGGAAGACGTCCGCAAGGTGTTTGAAAACGGCGAAGCCGCGTTCGCGCTGAACTGGACCTACATGTACAACCTCGCCAACGCGGGCAAGGACAGCAAGGTGGCAGGCAAGGTCGGCGTCGTTCCGGCTCCGGGCGTTGCCGGCAAGAGCGAGGTTTCGGCGGTCAACGGCTCGATGGGCCTCGGTATCACCGCGACCAGCAAGCATCCGGACGAAGCCTGGAAATACATCACCTTCATGACCTCGCAAGCTGTGCAGAACCAGTATGCCAAACTCAGCCTGCCGATCTGGGCGTCATCCTATGAGGATGCAGCTGTCAGCAAGGATCAGGAAGAGCTGATCGCGGCGGCCAAGCTGTCGCTGGCCGCCATGTATCCGCGCCCGACGACGCCGAAATACCAGGAGCTTTCGACAGCCCTGCAGCAGGCCATTCAGGAAGCATTGCTTGGCCAGACCAGTGCGGAAGATGCGCTGAAGACTGCGGCCGAGAATAGCGGTCTCTAAGGCGCCGGGGTCACCCCTTCGCCACACATCCACCGATCTCCGGGCGGCAGCATATCTGCCGCCCGGACTTTCCCACCCCCTTGCATCCCATGATTTTTTCAGGAAGAGTTGCCCCATGTCCGGGACATCGATGACCACACGCGCATGGCTGCTGATGCTACCGTTGCTCGCCGTCATGATCGCCGTCATCGGCTGGCCGCTCGCCGATACTGTCGGGCTCTCCTTCACCGATGCCAAGCTGGTCGGTACGGCCGGTAATTTCGTCGGCATCGACAATTACGTGAAGACGCTGACGAGCTCCAGTTTCCAGCGCACGTTGACGACCACAACGATCTTCGCCGTCATCTCCGTTTTTGCCGAAATGATTCTCGGTGTTCTGGCAGCACTTCTGCTCAATCAGCAATTTTATGGACGCACCGTGCTGCGTGCGCTGATGATCCTGCCCTGGGCTTTGCCGACCGTCGTCAACGCGACGCTGTGGCGGCTGATCTACAATCCGGAATATGGGGCGCTGAACGCAGCGTTGACCCAGATCGGTATGCTCGATGCCTACCGTTCCTGGCTGGGAGAGCCCGGCACGGCACTGGCTTCGTTGATCATTGCCGATTGCTGGAAGAATTTTCCGCTGGTGGCGCTGATTGCGCTGGCCGCCCTGCAGGCCGTGCCGCGCGATATCACCGCCGCATCGCTGGTCGATGGCGCCGGACCCTTTGCCCGTTTCCGTTTCGTCATCCTGCCTTATTTGGCCGGGCCTTTGATCGTGGCGCTGGTGCTTCGAACAATCGAGGCGTTCAAGGTATTCGATATCATCTGGGTGATGACCCGAGGCGGACCCGCCAACAGCACGCGCACGCTGTCGATCCTCGTCTATCAGGAGGCATTTTCCTTCCAGCGGGCGGGATCCGGCGCATCGCTGGCGCTGATCGTCACGCTGCTGGTGGCTGTTTTGGCGGCTGTTTATGCCATGCTTGTCCGGCGCACTGCGGGGAGTACGGCATAATGGAACGCAAAAGCTTCCTGTTCTCCTTTTTCCTCCATGCCTGCGCGCTCCTGCTTGCGGTCATTATCCTTGCGCCGGTTCTGTGGCTGTTCGTCATGAGCATTTCACCGGCCGCTGACCTGACGGCAAAGCCGCTTGTCTGGTGGCCGCAGTCGGTGGATTTTTCACGCTATGCCACGTTGCTCTCAAGCGTTGAAAACAGCGCCGGTGCCGCCTTCGTCGCATCGCTGACCAACAGCATTCTCGTTGCCGGCATGGCGACCATCGCTGCCCTTGCGCTTGCCATTCCCGCGGCCTGGGCCGTGTCGCGCGCACCCTCCGTCGGCTGGTCGCTGTATATGGTGATCGCCACTTACATGCTGCCGCCGGTGGCGCTGGCGGTGCCGCTTTATTTCGGCCTCGCGCATCTTGGCCTGCTCAACAGCGTTTTCGGGCTGGCGCTGGTCTATCTGACCATCCTTGCCCCCTTCACCACCTGGCTGATGAAATCCGGCTTCGATGCCATCCCAAGGGAGATCGAGGCGGCGGCGATGATGGACGGGGCCGGGCTGTTTGCCACCCTGCGGATCATCACCCTGCCGCTGGCAGCGCCCGTGATGGCGACGTCGGCGCTGTTTGCCTTCCTGCTCGCCTGGGATGAATTTTTCTATGCGCTGCTGTTCACCTCCGACCTGCGCGCCAAAACGCTGACCGTTGCCATCGCCGATCTCGCCGGTGGCCGTGTTTCCGATTACGGACTGATCGCAACCGCGGGCGTGCTTGCCGCCCTGCCACCCGTGGTGATCGGCCTCGTCATGCAACGCGCCCTGATCTCCGGGCTCACCAGCGGCGGCGTCAAGGGATGACCATGACCTCCAACGATTACCGCCCGATCGGGCTGCAGGCGATCGATCGCGAAATGGCACGGCAGAATGCCGATGCGATTGCCTCCTTTGAGAGCGCAGGCGAGAGAGCCAAAGTGATCGCCGCGTCACTGCGCGAAACCGGCGGCCTGCTTTTGCTCGGCATGGGCGGGTCGCATGCCGTCAACCGGGCGGTCGAACCGCTATATCGTGCGCTTGGCATAGAGGCGATTGCTGTCACATTGTCCGAGCAACTCAGCATGCCGCTGGCGATCGAAGGCCGCACGGTTTTGATCACCTCGCAATCCGGAGAGAGCGCCGAAGTCCTGCGCTGGTTTTCGGAAACAGGCGGATCGGAAGATACATTTGGCCTGACGTTGGAGGGGACGTCCTTTCTGGCTGGAGCCGCGCCCTGCCTCGTCGGTGCCGGTGGTACGGAGCTTGCTTTTGCCGCGACACGCAGCCTGACAGTCAGTTTCGCGCTGCATCTGGCAATCCTTGCGGCGCTCGGCGAAGATCCGGCGCCCGCGCTGGCTGTGCTTTCGGCGCCTGTTGAAAATGATCTGGCGGCAGCACTTACGGCTTTTGAAAACATCGCTGCGGTTGTCACTTCGGGACGCCGCCTGCAGGGGCTGGCGGAAGCGCTGGCGCTGGGGCTGACGGAGCTGTCGCGCTATCCCTGTTTCTCGCTGGAGGGCGGGCAGCTTCGGCACGGTCCGATGGAAATGCTGGGGCCAAAGGTTGGTGTCGTGCTGTTTCGCGGCAATGATGCAACCGCCGATCTGGTGACGGCGATGGCGGCATCAGCTGCGGAGACAGGCTCTCCGGTTGTTGTTTTCGATGCATCGGGGCAAGCGCCGGTGGCGGGGACAACGACGCTGAGCTTTGCGCCAGCGACGGGGTTTGCGGCCATCTTCTCGATGCTGCCGGTTGCCCAGCGCTTCATGATCGCCTTTGCCGAGGCGCGGGTCGAGAATGCCGGAACGCCGGTGCGCTCCACCAAGATTACCCGGAGCGAATGACATGCGTCCGCTTGCGGTGATCGGAAATGTCAACGTCGACCTGATCCTTGGGCCGGCGGAGCCCTGGCCGAAGGCCGGCACCGAGATCATCGTCGATCACGATGAATTGCGGGTCGGCGGATCGGCGGGCAATGCGGCCCTGGCCTGGAAGGCGCTCGGGGTCGATTTCGAGATCGCCGCCAATACCGGTACCGACGAGTTCGGCCGCTGGCTGCGCGAGTCGTTCGGTGCTCAGGCGGAGAAATGGCCGGTCCGGCCGGAAGGGACGACGCTTTCGGTCGGCATCACCCATCCCGACGGCGAGCGGACGTTTTTCACCACCCGCGGACATCTGCCGCGGTTTTCGCTCGATTGCGTGTTTGCAGCCCTTGATGGCGCCCGGCTCTCAGGCGGCTACGCGCTGCTTTGCGGCTCTTTCCTCACTGACGATTTGGCGGCGGAGTATCCCGCCCTGTTCGACTGGGCCGACAAGCACGGCATCACGCTGGCGCTCGACACCGGCTGGCCGCTCGATGGCTGGACGGAGAAAAACCGGCAGGCGACGCGCGGCTGGCTGTCGCGCTGCGGCTGCGCGCTATTGAACGAGGTGGAAACAACCACACTGGCCGGGCTTGCCGACCCCGTTGAAGCCGCCCGTGAACTCAAGCGTCATATGCCGAAGGATGCCATCGTCGTCGTCAAGCGTGGCCCGGATGGGGCTCTTGCGATCGGCGCCGATGGTGCGCTGGTGTCTGCAGCGGCACCGCCGGTCAAGGTCGTCGACACGATCGGTGCAGGCGATGTCTTCAATGCGGCCTTTCTTGCCGCCCTTGCCGAAGGCCTGCAGCTTCCGGAGTGTCTGCAGGCCGGAACTGCGGTTGCCTCGCGCGCCATTTCCACGCTTCCCCGCAACTATGGTGGCCCCTTGGTGACCACGACCGGAGAGACCGCATGAGCGCGCTCGAAATCGAGAATATCCGCAAGACCTACGGCGCGCTGGAGACGCTGAAAGGCATCGATATTTCGCTGGAAAGCGGCGAGTTCCTCGTGCTGCTCGGTTCCTCCGGTTGCGGCAAGTCGACCTTGCTCAACATCATTGCCGGACTTGCGGAAGCATCGGGTGGTGATATCCGGATCGGTGGGCGCTCTATCCTCGGGGTGCATCCGAAGGACCGTGACATCGCCATGGTGTTCCAGTCCTATGCGCTCTATCCGAACCTCACGGTCCATCGCAATATCGGCTTCGGGCTGGAGATGCGCAAGGTTCCGGTCGCGGAGCGGGAGAAGGCGGTGCAGGAAACGGCCAGGCTGTTGCAGATCGAAAACCTGCTGGACCGCAAACCGGGCCAGCTGTCCGGCGGCCAGCGCCAGCGCGTGGCGATCGGCCGGGCGCTGGTGCGCAAGCCGCGGGTGTTCCTGTTCGACGAGCCGCTCTCAAATCTTGACGCCAAGCTCAGGATGGAGACGCGCACCGAACTGAAGCGTCTGCATCAGATGCTCGGTACGACGATCGTCTACGTTACCCATGACCAGATCGAGGCGATGACGCTGGCAACGCGGATCGCTGTCATGCGCAACGGCCGGATCGAACAGCTTGGTACGCCGGAAGAGGTGTATGACCATCCGGCGACGCTCTATGTTGCTGGCTTTGTCGGCTCACCGCCGATGAACGTGCTGGATGGCGTGGTCACGGGCGAGGGCGTGCAGCTGGATGGATCGGCTACGGTCATCACTCTGCCGGCGCGCTTCAAAAATGCAGCATCAGCGGGACGGCGCGTCAAGCTGGGTGTGCGTCCGGAAGCGCTTCGCCTTGCTGCGGATGTGGCCGAAAGTCCCGCGCTTGCAGTCGAGATCGAGGTTGTCGAACTGACAGGCCCGGAACTGGTGATCACCGGCCGGGTCAGCGGACAAAAGGTCACCGCCTGCCTGCCGCCGCGCACCAAACTCTCTGTTGGCATGAAACAGGCCTTTGGTTTTGACGAGGATGCGCTGCATTTGTTCGATGCCCAGACGGAGCTGGCGCTCGGCTGACCGGGTTGCAAACAACCCGGCAGGACTGGTTCCCAACGGTGGCGCTATGTTCTAGAAACGCATCTGATGAAGATCGCATTCTATAGCCCGCTCAAATCCCCCAATCATCCCGTTCCCTCCGGCGACCGGTTGATGGCACGCCTGCTGATGGCCGCGCTGGTCAAGGCAGGCCATCAGGTGGAGATTGCATCGGAGGTGCGGGCTTTCCTGCCGGATGCTTCGGCGGATGCGATCGAAACGCGGGCCGCAGCGATGAACGTGGAGCGCGCGCGGATTTCGGCGCTCTGGCGCGAGCGCGGCGCGCCGGATGTCTGGTTTTGCTACCATCCCTATTACAAGGCGCCGGATTTGATGGGCCCGGCGCTCGCGCGTGAATTCGGCATCGGTTACGTGACGGCGGAGGCTTCCTATTCGGCACGGCGCAACAACGGGCTTTGGGCGGATATGCAGCAACAGGTGCTGGACGCCATTGAGCAGGCGTCGGTGAATATCTGCCTGACCCGGCGCGATCTGGAGGGGCTTGCGGCGGCGTCGCCCGGCGCCAGCCTGGCCTTGCTGCCACCGTTCATCGATCCGGGCTTGTTTCTCGAAAAGCCGCTACGGCCTGAACCCCGACGGTTGATCACGGTTGCGATGATGCGCTCCGGCGACAAGAT
Organism: Hyphomicrobiales bacterium; assembly: GCA_900472175.1. Lineage (GTDB taxonomy): Bacteria > Pseudomonadota > Alphaproteobacteria > Rhizobiales > Rhizobiaceae > Pararhizobium. The sequence continues at coordinate 36,394 of UCHD01000005.1, forward strand.
GGACAGCTACGTCATGCTGGCCGATGCCCTGTCGCGGTTGACGCATCTGCCGTGGCAATTGTCCGTTGTCGGCGACGGTCCGCGTGCCGCCGATGTGCGCGCATTGTTTGGCGGGTTCGATGCGGACCGGATTGTCTGGTATGGCGAAAAATCGGCAGCCGAGATTGCCGCTCTCCTGTCGAAAGCAGCACTCTATGTCTGGCCGGGCTGCGGCGAAGCCTATGGGCTGGCGTATCTGGAGGCGCAGGCCGCCGGATTGCCGGTTGTCGCGCAAGAGATTGCCGGTGTGCCGGAGGTGGTTTTGGATGGCCGCACCGGTCTGCTGACATCGCCGGGCGATATCGATGCCTATGCGCAGGCGATCGAACGGCTTTTGGCGAATGATGCCCAGCGGCGGGCGCTTGCCGGCGCGGCCAGGTCTTTTGCTGTTGAGGAACGCTCACTTGAGCGGGCGGCGGTGCGGTTAAGTGCGATCCTCGACGAATATATAAAAGCGGGCGCGATATGATGAGTGAATTCGAAGCGATGATTGGTGGTGAGCTGGATCGCTGGCAGCAGGCGGGCAAGGTGGCGCAGTTCTGGCTGCGGGATGACGACGCCGTTGAGCCAACGGGCGCCCTCGACCGGTTGTTGGATATATCGGCCGCGTTCTCGGTGCCGCTGACGCTGGCGGTCATTCCTGCGCATACAGGTACGGCGTTGGCCGGAAGGCTGCAGGCGGAGCCATTGTGCTCCGTTGCCGTGCACGGCTGGTCACACCGCAACCATGCCAGTGCCGACGAGAAGAAGCAGGAACTTGGCCGGCATCGCCCGGCGGAGCATGTGCTTGGCGAATTGAAGCGGGGTTTCGACCAGCTTCGCGGGCTCTACGGCGAACAACTAGTGCCGATGCTGGTGCCGCCGTGGAACCGGATCGATGCTGCCCTTGTTCCGCTATTGGCCGGGCTCGGTTATCGCGCGCTGTCGGTCTATGGCCCGGAAAAGCCGGCCGCCTTGCCGCTGATCAATACGCATGTGGATGTGATGGACTGGCATGGGACGCGGGGCGGGCGTGACCCGCAGGCGCTGGCGGTGGAGATTGTTGCGCGCTTGCGGTTCATGTTCGATCATGGCGGGGTGATGGGGCTCTTAACCCATCATCTGGTGCACGATACAGCGGTCTGGGATTTCATGCGTGCACTGTTCGCCGTGACTGCGGATCATCCCGCCTGCCGGTGGACCCCGGTTGCGGATGTCCTTCGCGAACAGCAGGCCTCAACCGGCTAAGGCTGTCTCAGAGATCGATCACCTGGCCGTCACGGGCGGTAATCGCGCCGTTGAATTCCCGGCCGGCGAGCCGCTGGATTTCGTCGAGTTCGGTGTCGGTGCGCAGCGGCGAATGATGGATGAAGGCGACCTGCTTGGCCTTTGCTGTCTTGGCGAGCCTGATGCCTTGCTGCCACGTGGAATGGCCGTAACCGACATGGCGGTGCATCTCGTCGTCGGTATACATGCAATCGTAGAGGAAAAGATCGCAGCCATCGATCAGATCGAGCACGGCGGGATCGAGCGTGCCTGGCTTGTGTTCGGTATCGGTCACCAGCGCCACCGCGCGGCCACCCCACTCGACGCGGTAACCGATGGCGCCGCCCGGATGATTGAGGCTGCCGGTGCGGATCGTCACGCCGGGATGGGGAACCAGCGCATCGCCTGAGCGGAAATCGCGGCAGTTGATCGAGGCGCGGCAGATATCCGGCTCCACCGGAAACCACGGCGGCCGCATGAATTCGCCGATCATCTGGCGGGTGGACATGCGTCCGGCCAAATGTCCGGACCACAGAGTCACGGAGGCGTGCGGATCAAACAGAGCGGGCAGATAAGGCAGGCCGACGATATGGTCGTAATGGCAGTGGGTGAAAAACAGGTTGAAATCGGAAACGCCTTCGGACTTCAGCGCCTGGCCTGCCGGCATCAGGCCGGAGCCGGCATCGAACAATAGCCTGTGAGGACCACACTGCATCTCGATGCAGATGGTGTTGCCGCCATAGTTCTGGAACTCGGCCCCCGAAACCGGGAGGCTGCCGCGCACTCCCCATAACCGCACCCGAAACACGTTTTCGTTCACTCTCTCGCCTCAGTCACGGAAAATTACTTTGCCTTTCCGTCTGCAACTGTCCCACTTAATTCTTAAAGTCGTCTTTTATCGGGCTTGATTAACCAAGCCGCATTTCCGCCATGTTAGCTAAACTGCTTGGGTTAAGCGAGACTTCAATTCGCTTTTTCTTTCCACATATGCGAGAGACGGAGAGAAACGAATCCGGTTTGAACGTGCAGACGGAAAATACCGACAGAATGCCGCCCGCAGAGCACCCGCGCATTGCCGTCATCGCCGACGCGCATTTCCATGATCTTTATGCCGATTACGGTTTCCCCGGCATCGTCCAGAAGGACAGGCGGCTGACGTTCCGGCTTTTGGCCGACACGGCCCGCTCGACGCGGGTTTTCAACGAAAGCTATTTCGCCCTCCATTACACGCTTGACGATATCGCCGCACGCGGTATCCGCCATGTCGTGCTGCTGGGCGATTACTCCGATGATGGGCAGGTGGAAACCGTCAGGGGCGTCAAGCGCGTGCTCGACAGCTACACAGGGCGGTTCGGCATGCGGTTTTATGCAACCACCGGCAATCACGACATTTTCGGAGCGGATGGCCGTCACCGCGCCAAGCGGTTTCTCAATGAAGACGGCGGCTATAGCATTCTCAGCAGTGACCCGCATCTGCGCGACCGGGGCGCGCATGCCGTCATCGCCAGCGACCGGATGTATTGCCAGGGTTATCCGGATGGCCTCGATGCCATGGCGGGTTTCGGTTTTTATCCGCGCGCCGGTGATCTGCACTGGGAAACGCCATTTGGCACGGATGGCGATCCGGCAGCGCGGATTTACGCTGTTCAGTCGCCGGATGGGAATACCACGCGCAGGCTGATGGATGCGTCCTATCTGATCGAGCCCTTTCCCGGCGTCTGGCTGCTGATGATCGACGCCAACGTTTTTGCGCCTGTCGATGGGGTCGTCCCCGGAGAAGAGGGCGATCTGGCTGACAGCACCAGCGCGGGCTGGAACGCGATGCTGGTGCACAAGCGGTTCGTTCTCGACTGGATGGCCGATGTTTCCCGCCGTGCGCAGGACGAGGGCAAATGCCTTTTGGCGTTTTCACACTATCCGGTTCTCGATCCACTTGATGCGACGGTCGATGACGAGGTGGCGCTGCTTGGCCCGACAGGCATGTCGGAGCGCATTCCCCGCATCGACGTTGCAGAGGCGCTGATCGCAGCCGGCATCGATATTCATTTCAGCGGGCATTTGCATGTCAACGATACGGCGCAGTATCGCAGTGGCGAGCGCTTCCTCACCAATATCGCCATGCCATCGCTTGTTGCGTTTCCGGGCGCCTACAAGATCATCACCATCGGCGAAGGCTGCTTTGGTATCGAGACGGTCGGTCTCGAGGCGATGGTGCTCGATGATGATCTGCGGCAGGCTTATGGCAGGGAGATTCTGCCGTCGCGGCTGGAGGCCGGCGGCCTGCTGGATGTCGACGGCTATGGTGATTTCCTGTTCGAACATATCGGCCATCTGGCCGGGCGGCGTTATCTCAAGCGGGAATGGCCGAAGGATATCGCCGCGCTGATCCGCAGTCTCCATCTCGCCGATCTGGCGGCTCTGGCGCTGATCGAGAAACCGGTGACTGTGGGGGATGCGATGACGGCCATCGCCGCTGCCCGCGACGACACGGACCTGCAGCAGCGGTTGGCCACGCGCTTGATGGAATGCGGAATGGAAATCGAGGCGCTACGCGCAATGCCGGCGCTGGCATTTCTGGCTGACTGGTACCGGGTCCGGATGGGAAGCGAACTGGCGCTGGACTGGATCGGCGCAGACAAGATCACGTCCTACCTGACCGTCGGGCAGCTGTTTTCGGATCGCAATAACAAGGAGCCAGGCGCAGTGCAGACGCAGTTCGCCTTGATATTCCGGATGTTGGTGAAATATCTCTCTGGCCTGCCATCGCGAAATTTCAGCATCGACCGGACAAGTGGAGTGATCGAACTGTGGGAGCCTCCCGCAGGCTGACCTTTTGGCGATCCCTGCAGGGCTCTAACCTGCCGGGAATGCAGGTGTTCGCTCAGTGCAGTTCGGGATCCTTGCGGGCGCGGCTGCGGGCTTCGGACAGCTCGCTTGTCGTATGGCTGAGGCGATCGGCGAGCACCCGCATGATCTCGATAGTGATTTCGGGAAAATCGGTGAGCAGCTTGAGGAAATGTTCCTTGCGGATGCGCAGGGCCTCCAGTGGTGTTGTCGTCTGCACCGTGGCGGTTCGCGAGACATCACAGAGGATGGCGATCTCGCCGACGATGGAATTGGTCTCGACTTCGGCGATCTTGATCGGGCCGGTGGAGGAATCGACGAGAATGTCCGCCTTGCCGGCCAGTACGACATAAGCTGCATCGCCGGTATCGCCCTGGTGAAATAGCGCTTCGCCGGGATCATAGCTGACACGGTCTGAGGTAAACGCGAGAAGCTTCAGCTTGCCCGGTTCAACATTCGAAAACAGCGGCACGCGCCGCAGCATCTGAACTTCATCCTTCAACAGCATAATCGTGCCCATTCCCCATTTTTTTCTCTCCCGTATCGTCCACCGGTGATGGTCACCGCAATATCACCGGGAAGACCGTCCCTGCCTGCATCCCCGTCGCATGCATGGACTTCACCACTGACATTATGATGACACAAGCTCCTTAAAGATACCGTTATTCTCAACCAGCGCCGCATGCGTTCCTTCTTCCACAAGCAAGCCCCTGTCGAACACCAGAACGCGATCGAACAGGTTTGCCAGGCCCGTATTGGACAGGACCCAGACGACGGCCGGATCGCGTCCGTCGCGGCGTACCAGCTTCAGCACATCGCGGACGATTTCGTCCTGAAGACGATGATCGAGGCCCGGCAGCGGCCGGTTGAAGATGTAATATTCCGACTTGCGAACCAGGGCGCGTGCCAGATTGAGCTTCTGGCGCTGCACCGCCGTCAAGCGCTTGCCGCCGGCGCCGAGATTGAAATCCAGGCCGATATCGATGACGCGCTCAAGCAGGCCGAGCGAATTCAAAAGCGAGCTGACGATCGAGCGGATGCGCTTCGACCCGTCGGTATGTTTGTGACTGATGCGGCCAAACAGGATGTTGTCCATCAGGCTTGCGGACGCCAGATAATGCTCCGGATCGTAGCGTTCGATATCGCCGCGCATGCTCTCGGGCATGCCGTCATGGAACTGGCGGCGAACATCGACGATCTTGGCCATCAGTTCATCGGTCAGGAGACCGAAACGATGCCGTGGTTCGACATAGCGGAAGCTCAGGCGGATGATCTGGCCGCGATCATCTTCCGACGCGGCGTCAAAACCCTTGCCCTTTAATTTCTGCAGCAGCAGCTGATATTCGGGAATGTCGTCCGCTGTCATGAACGTCAGTTGCTGGAAAAACGGATGATCCGGCGGCAGATCGGCGAACAGTTCCACCGCGTTTTCGGCGATGCTGTAGCCCATGTCGAACAGGACGCGATCAAGGCCGGAGCGGCCGACGACAGAGCGGAAATAGGCGTTCTTGCCGATTGCTTTGCCGATGAACGCCGGGCCGGTTGCCGTGCCGAACAGAAGGTTTTCGCCGACGGTCGCTTCGGTATTGTAGGCGCCAGGCTCGAAGGAAACGACGAGGCTGCTGAGCCCGGCTTCTTCGAGTTCTTCGCGCAATGCGTGGCGCATTTCGACGATGCCCTCGGCAAGACCGGGATGTTCGTTCGGGGAGACCGTGCTGCGCAGGGCCAGATCGAGAATATCCTTCGACAATTGCACCGTATCCAGCACCGAAAGAACCGGTGTGAAGAGATCGTCGCGGTTCGTCGCGTTGGCGGCGTCGTAGTCGATCCAGTCGCTGTTGACGTCATAGTCCGGATTTCCGGCCAGTTTCGCCTCGGCGATCTGCCATTTACGATGCGCGGCACCGCTGCCTTCATAAACGGCTTCCTTCAGCGGCGCGTGCTTGAGGCCGTAAAGCAGGTTGTCCCGCAAGGTTCCGTAGAAGAAATAGGCGTCGGAAGATACATAGGAGATCGCCCGTCCGGTCACCGATTCCGGCAACTCCAGAAGATCGTCGCCACCGGCCGTTACTTTGCCGCTCTCCGGCCATGTCAGGCGGGCAAACGCTTCCGCCAGCATGTCGCCGCCGCCGGCGGCACCGCCGACGATGGCAACCGTTTCGCCGGGATGGATCTGGACCGACACCCGCTCCAGAAGCTTGGCGCCGCTATCGTCGGCCAGCGACAGGTTGACGGCTGCCAGCGGATGTTTCAGCGAACCTGCATCCTTGATGGCGATGGCCTGGATGGCCGGATCGATGGTCTTGTCGACGCTGAACTGCTCGACCACCTGGACATACTTGACCTGGACGTCCTGGCGGGTCTGGTCCCAGTCGATCAGGTCCTTCAACGGGCCGGGCAGGTCCTTGTAGGCGCTGATGACGGCGATCAGCTGACCGATATCGAGACGGCCCTGCAGGGCCAGGTAGCCGCCGATGCAATAGAACAGGAACGGTGTCAGCTGGGCGAGGAAGTTGTTGATGAACTTGACCAGGAACTTCCACTGGTAGAGGTCGTAGCGGATCTTGAAGATGCGGCCGAGGCGCGAGGCGATGTCGGCGCGCTCGTAGTTGGATGTGTCATAGGCGTGGATGGTGCCGATGCCATCGACGATTTCGCTGACGCGGCCGGCCAGTTCCCGGGCAGTGATCTGGCGTTCGCGGCCAAGCACCAGAAGGCGCCGGCGCATGCGCGGAATGATCACGGCCTGGACGCCGACCATGACGGCGGCGATCAGGCCAAGCCAGGTATTTTGCATGAAGATGAAGAACAGGGCCGTCAAGGCCTGTCCGCCGAGCAGCGCCGGCTGGACGAAGGCATCGCCGGTAAAGCCGCCGAGCGGCTCGACCTCGTCCTTGACCATGCTGGACACTTCGGCGCCCTTCATGCGCTTGAACTGGCCGGGCGGGAAACGCAGGATCCGGTCGACGAGCTCGAAGCGGATGCGGCGCAGCAGGCGTTCGCCGAGCCGGCCCTTGTAGGTGTTGATATAGAACTTGAAGAGGCCGTTGATGATGACCAGCAGCAGGAAAACCATGCTGAGCGCAAACAGGGTCTGCATGCGGGTCAGTTCGACGCCGTCAAACAGCGTCACGGTTCCGAGCCAAGGCAGGTTGAAACTGATATTCATGAAGGTTTGCGTGGCGCCCGGCTGGTCAAACCCCTGGCCCTGGATCGGCCCGTTGACGATCTGCTTGGGCAGGTCGAACGACAGGAAATAGGGGATCATCGAGACGGCGACGACCAAAAGGATCCAGAGCTGCTGGCCTCTCGTGTGCGTCCAGATGTAGCGGGCGATGCTTTTTTCCATGGGGAGATTCAACTGGCCGTGTAGCGGGTGTCAAGCACGTAGAAGCGCCGGGCAGCATAAGGCGTGCCGGCGATCTCCGGATCGTGCAGATGAAGATCGAATTGTCCACGGATCGTGACCGCCGGACGGCTGACGATATGCGGGACCTGGGAGGCGGCGCGTTCGAGTTCCGGTGCGTATTCGATGACGACGGTCTTGGCGTTTTCGATCAGCGAGAACAACAGGTCGCCGAGCGGATCCTTGCGGCCGAATGGTTTGAGTGAATAACCGAGCAGGACGAGACCATAGCTTCCAGGCTGATAATGATAGTCGATCTGCTGGAACTTGGCCGGAATATGCCGGACATGGCACTGCTGCCCGTTCATCTCGTTTGCCTCATAGGCTTCCGTCTTCGGATCGACGGAGGTCACCGATAGCGGATGATGGGTCAGATAAGGGGTGATTGGCCGGATATGGCCACCGATTTCCAGGATGTGCGGGCAGTTGCGCATGAAATGGGCGGCGAAGACCTGCCGCATGGTTGCGCCCAGTCCTGCCAGATGCGGTATGTCCTTTCCCGCCTCCAGGGGCGGCGAAACGGAGGCGGCATCCTTCAGGTTGACTTGCATTCCTTGCACTCCAGAAAAGTCCAGACTACAACACGCGCATGATGAAAACCACCCGATCAAACGAAGCAAACACAACAGATTGGCACGAGAGTGCCTTCGATATCATCCGCGGTCTGTCCGCCTATACGGGAAGCTCTCTGATAGAAGGCCTTGCGAAAGTCATCGCCAAATATCCGGATGCGGACCTCGGCACGGCCTTCAACCACAAGCAGGTTGGAAGCAAGATATGGGCACGCGAAAAGCTGTTTGAAAGCCTTGGCGGAAAATTTAAGCACATCGTCCTGCTCGGTGGCTGGTATGGCGTGCTTCCGGCCATGTGTTTCGATGATAGCCGTTTTGACATCGAGCTGTTCGAAAGCATCGATATCGACCCGGCTGTGGCGGAAATCGCCGAGACGTTGAACGCCAAAGTTGGTGAGCGTTTCCGCACGACCACGCACGATATGTATACGGTCGATTACAGCACTCGCGGCGCCGATCTCGTCATCAACACCAGCTGCGAGCACATTGCCGATCTGCCCGCATGGCTGGCTTTGGTGCCGCGCGGCACCAAGGTTCTGCTACAGTCGAACGATTATTTCAGCGAGCCGACCCATATCAATTGCGTGCCGTCGCTGGAAGCCTTCAAGGAGCAGACATCGCTGTCGCAGGTTGCCTTTGCCGGGTCGCTGAAGATGAAGAAATATACTCGCTTCATGGTGATCGGAACGGTCTGATCTTCGATCAGATCAACCTGCGCAGGATTTCGGCGGTGCGATGGGCGCCGTCGAGATCGAGCGTGTGCGGCGGGCGGTTCGTCGCTGCAAGCGCTGTTTCGATCGCCCGCGTCATGCTCCCTGCCGACAGGTCGTTCTCGGTCAGGACATGGGCCAGCCCAAGCTTTTCGAGGCGTTCGGCCCGAACCGTCTGCTCGGTTTCTCCACCAGCGGTGAAGGGGATGAGCAGGGCGTGGCATCCGGCCCGCAGGATATCGCAAACCGTGTTGTAGCCCGCCTGTGAGACCGACAGCTTCGCACCGGCGAGAAGGCTCGCGAAATCCGGACGGAAGCGGTAGACGCTGACATGGGCCGGCGCATCGGCCGAGATCGCGTCGAAATCGGACTGTGGCAGGTTGGGGCCGGTGATCAAGGCCCAGGACAGTGAACCGCCGATCGATTTTGCCGCTTCGAGGGCGGCGCGGATCAAGGCATTGCCGACGGCGCCGCCACCGGCCGAGACGATAACGTCGAAACGCTCTGTTGGCTGCGCAGGGGCGGGGGCTGCGACCAGCCCGGTATAGATGACTTTGTCAGTAATTTCGGCAGCCAGCGGAAACGTGTCTTCCAGCCGGGCAAAGGCCGGGTCGCCATGCACCAGAACCCGGTCGAAATACTGCTTGACCAGGGCAACTGTTTCTTCGTCGCGGCCGGGCTTGGAGCGTTCCTGCAGGATATCGCGCAGCGACGTGACCACCAGCGGCTTGTTGTCCATCGCCGCGATCGTCTCGAGCAGCGGCAGAAGTTCGAAACGGACCTGACGGCGGCCGAACGGAAAGGCTTCGATGATGACGATATCGGGTTGGCTTTGGTGAAAGGCTGCGAGCAGTTGTTGCTTGCGGCTTTCCTTGAAGGCGTCATCGACCGGGTTGCCATTGATATCGGCGAGCCCCGAAAAGCCAGCATCCCCTGACGTGATCGGCGGCAGAGGTACATGCTGAACCAGAGGGCCGGGGAAACCGGGTACGGGGGTGCCACCGGTAACCACCGTCACCTCGAAACCGTCTTCGGCCAGCGCGCGGGCAATACGGCTTGCCCGGGCAAGATGGCCGATGCCGAGCAGGTGCTGGACATAGAAAAAAGCGCGGGGGGCTCTCGCCCGGTTATCGGCCATTCCGCCACTCACTCTCAAACAGGTCTCTCAATTGGCGGATGCTGGTCTGATGGTCGAAGTGACCACGGACCTTGCGTTCGGCCGCTTCACCGAGACGCTTGCGCAGCGCCGGATCGCGGATGGCTTGCTCCAGTGCGCGTGAAAGCGCTTGTGGGCATTCCGGCGGGACAACAAAGCCATTTTCGCCATCGGTGAGAAGCTCCGGTATCCCGGAAATATCCGTCGATATGCAGACCAGCGCCTGGCTCGATGCCTCGACAATTACGTTCGGCAACCCATCCCGGTCACCATCGGCGGTGATGCGGCAGGCGAGCGCAAAAATATCGGCGTCGCGATATTGCTGCAGCACTTCGGTCTGCGACAGCGATCCGTGCCAGACAATTTTCTCGGCGATGCCAAGTTCGGATGCCAGTACCTGAAGCTTCTTCAAAAGATCGCCACCGCCAATATGGACGAACCGCCAGTTGAGACCGGTAGGCAAGAGGCTCAGCGCCCGTAGCAGGATATCAAAACCCTTCTTCTCGACCGCGCGGCCGACGCTGACGATCGTGACGGGGTGAGCCGGATCGGAGCCGTCATAGGGTGGGCGGGTGCCGTCAAACGGGCCAAAGCGGCTGAGATCGAGCCCGTGGTAACTCAGGTGCACATGTGGTTTGCCGCCGGCAAGGTGGCGCAGGTGCTCAAAGCCGGTTTGGGTGCAGGTTACGGTCCAGCGGGTGCTGGCGAGCTTGCCGGCCAGTTCCCATTCTGGTGATGTCCAGATGTCCTTGGCATGGGCCGAGCAGGTCCAGCCGATACCGGTGATCATGCTGGCATAGCGGGCGACAGAGGCCGGGGTGTGGATGAAATGCGCGTGCAGCCATTCGCCGCCTTTTGGCCATTCGGCCGAGAGAACCATCGCCTGGCCGAAGCGGCGAACCCGGTTGCGTGTCCGGTCGCGCCAGAGATCGCTGACGAACGCGGGCAAAGCGCCCCAGAAACCGGGTTTTAGCAGGCAGTGGAAGAGCGCACGGACGACCCGAACCGGTTCCTCATGCAGATATTCTGGCAGATAATGGACCGGCGCTTTGATTTCGTCATGGATCGGATGGCGCTTCTTGTCCGTCGGCTGGCGCAACGCCACCAGTTCGAGATCGAAACCGGCCCGTTCCAAGCCAAGCAGCTCCTGGGCGATGAAGGTTTCCGACAGGCGCGGATATCCCTTCAGCACCACGACGATCTTGCGGCGTTGGGTCAATTCCGGGTCAACCTTTCACGACCGTCAAATGCTCGCGGTCGCGGCGGCCGAGCCATTCTCCGACGATCTGCGAGATGTTCGCCAGTCCTTCGAGCGTCATGCCCTTGGCGCTCTTGGAGGGCGGATCGCGATCTGGCAGGGCCTTCAGCGCTGCGGCGAAGCGCATGGGATCGGCTGCCTGCTCCGGAAGAAGCATATCGATGAGGCCAAGTTCGGCCGCCCGGCTGGCGCGGATCAGCTGCTCTTCCCGTGGCATCACCCGGGGAACGATCAGCGCCGGCTTGTCGAAGGACAGGATCTCGCAATAGGTGTTGTAGCCGCCCATGGCGACGACACCTTTGGCGCCGGCAATCAACTCTTCCATCCGGTTGTCGAACTCGATGACCTCGACATAGGGGATCCTGGCGCATTTCAGGATCAGCTTGTGGCGCTGCTTGGCCGGCATATAGGGGCCAAGCACGATCAGCGCCTTGTGCGTCAGCGTCGGGTCCTCCTGATAGGCGTCGATCACGTCATGGATCAGGTCCGAACCATCACCGCCGCCGCCGGTGGTGATCAGGATATAGTCGCCCTTGGGCTTGTGTTCGGATTCGACGTCCTGCGAGATGCTTCTCTGCAGAAAGCCGACGAAATCCATCTTGCCGCGCACAGTCTGAGGCACGTCGAGGCCGACGAGGGGATCGTAGAAATCCGGCGGGCCATAGACCCAGACGCTGTCGTAGAACTGGCCGATCTTGCGCAGCACGTCATTGCGCTTCCATTCGGCATCCAGCAGATGCGGGGCGTCCATGACTTCGCGCAGACCGAGAACCAGGGTCGTTCCCTGCTTTTTCAGGTAGGCCAGCGTGTCCTCGACTTCGCCCTGCAGGCCCATCGGTTCCTTGTCGACGATGAAGATGTCGGGCTGGAACGTTTCTGCCGTGTGACGGATGATCGATTTGCGCATCTTCATCGTCTCGTGCAGGTCGATATGCCTGTCCATCGAGGTGTATTCGCCGTTGCGCAGCTTGATAACGCTGGGAATCTTGACGAAATCGACGCGTGCCCGGTAGTCAAACGCACCGGCGATCGTCGCTCCTGAAATGATCAGGATATTGACGCCGCGATAATCCTCGACCAGCGAATGCGCGATCGTACGGCACCGCCTGAGATGACCCAGACCGAACGTGTCGTGGCTGTACATCAGGATGCGGGCGTCTTCGATCCGGCGCGTCACGAGCGCAGCCTCTTGTCTCCCATGGCTTTGCCAATCGTTACGAGGAGGGGCCTTAGCATTTGGGTATCCACTTCACTTGTACGGATCGGCAGCATCGCGCATTCCGTCGCCCAGGAAGTTGAACGCCAGAATCACGAGAATGACCGGGATGATTGGAAACAACAGCCAGGGATAAAAAGCAATGACGCTGACGCTGCGGGCTTCTGTCAGCAGAATACCCCAGCTGGTGATCGGTGGGCGAAGACCAAGGCCAAGGAAACTCAAGGCCGTCTCGCCAAGGATCATGCCGGGGACGGCAAGGGTGGCGGTGGCGATAAGGTGCGACATGAAGCCGGGGACCAGGTGGCGGCCGATGATGCGGCTTGAACCGGCACCCATCAGCTGGGCGGCCAGAACATAGTCTTCTTCCCGCAGGGCCAGCAGTTTCGAGCGGACGGCGCGCGCCAGCCCCGTCCAGTCGAGCAGGCCGAGGATGGCGGTTATGCCCAGGTAGATCAGGATCGGGCTCCAGGTCACCGGCATGATGGCCGCCAGCGCCATCCAGAGCGGAATACTGGGTATAGACTGCAGCACCTCGATGATGCGCTGGACGATGAGGTCGAAGGTGCCGCCATGATAACCGGCAAGCCCGCCGATGGTGATGCCCAGCACGAAGCTCATGGTGATGCCGAGCAGACCGATGGTCAAGGATATCCGGGCGCCGTAGAGGATACGCGACAGCACGTCGCGGCCAAGGCGATCCGTGCCGAGAAGAAAGAGCTGTCCGTCCTTGGCCGGGCAGACCAGATGGATATTGGTCTCAACAAGACCCCAGAACTTGTAGCCGTCGCCCCGGCAGAAGAAGCGGAGCGGTTCGATCTGGTCCTTATTTTCCGTATAGATCCGCCGCAGTGTATCCATGTCCAGCGTCATTGTGCGGCCATAGACGAACGGCCCGACGAAGTTTCCATCGTTGAACAGATGGACGCTTTGCGGCGGCGAATGGATGAAATCGACGTTGCGGGTATGCAGGTTGTAGGGGGCCAGGAACTCGACGATGGCAATGGTCACGTAGAGAATGGCGAGGAAATACAGTGAAAACAGCGCAAGCCGGTGTTTCTTGAATTTCCACCACATCAGCCGCAGCTGCGAGGCCTGATAGATCCGCGACTGCTCCTCCGTCATCACATCGACGGAATGCGGATCGAAAGGGGCTGTTGAGACGTAATGCGACAGCGGTTCGCCGGATTGGGGGAGGGATACCGTCACTTGGTGCTACCGCCTTGCAATCTGATGCGCGGATCGAGGAATGCGAGCGCAATGTCTGAGATCAGCACTCCGATCACGGTGAGGAATGCCAGGAACATCAGGAACGAGCCGGCGAGATACATATCCTGACTTTGCAACGCTTTTATCAGCATCGGTCCTGTCGTTTCGAGCGAAAGCACGATCGCCGTGATTTCGGCTCCGGAAATGATTGCCGGCAGGATCGAGCCGATATCCGAGATGAAGAAGTTGAGTGACATGCGCAGCGGGTATTTGATCAGTGCGCGGAACGGATGCAAGCCCTTTGCCCGGGCGGTCACGACATATTGTTTTTGCAGTTCGTCGAGCAGATTGGCGCGCAGGCGGCGGATCATGCCGGCGGTGCCTGCGGTGCCGACAATCAGCACGGGGATCCACAGATGCTCGAGAATGGATTTCGCCTTCTCCCAGCTCATCGGTTCGGCCAGATATTTCTGATCCATCAGATGGCCGATCGAGGTGCCGAACCAGATGTTGGCGAAATACATCAGGATTAGCGCGAACATGAAATTCGGAATGGCGATACCGATCAGGCCGAGGAAGGTCAGCCCGTAATCGCCCCAGCTATACTGATGCGTGGCGGAATAGATGCCGATCGGAAAGGCGATCAACCAGGTGAACAGGATGGTGACGAAGGAGACCAGCACCGTCAGCCAGAGCCGGTCACCAACCACCTCGTTGACCGGCAGCTGATACTCGAACGAATAGCCGTAATCGCCGTGCAACAAGCCTGTGGCCCAGTGGAAGTAGCGGATCACCGGCGGCTGATCGAAGCCGTACTCCTTGCGCAGGGCATCGATCTCGGCGGTATCCACGGCTTCGCCCTGGGCGCGAAGTTCGGCTATGTAACTCTCGAAATAATCGCCCGGCGGCAGTTCGATGATGGTGAAGACCAGCGCGGAGATAATCACCAGTGTCGGGATCATCGCCATGATACGCCAGAAAATGTAACGCAGCATGGTCAGCTAACCTCTTCGCTGTACCAGAACGTATCTGGCATGTAGACCCCGAGATAGCAGGTCGGGTCAAAGCCGTAGAGGCCTTTTTCGGGGATATTGCGGATATAGGCGGAGTGCATGATCGGCTGCAGCGCCGCGTTGACAATGCCGATCGAGAAGACGCTCTGCGTATAGATCTCCAGCATCTCGTGCCAGATCCGCGTCTTTTCCCCGGTGTCAATGGTCTTACGCCATTCCTTGAGGAGCTCGACCAGCTTGATCGCTTCTGGCAATTCCGGCGCAGTTCCGTTCTGTCCGATCGACAAATAATACATGCCCCAAACGGGCCATTGAAACTGATCGTCTCTGCTCGGCGCAAGGTCGCCGGGGTTCATATCGGCAGTGGGCACGCCATTTTCGATGCCCGACCACATGGACATCATGATCTCACCGCCCATCGTCCGGCTGCTGAAAACGTCCCGCTGAGAGGTCTTGATAAAGAGCGCCAGGCCGATTTTCGACCAGTGGTCCTTGATGAGCTCCAGCACGTCGGTCTCGAGCGTGCTCTCACCGGCGGTCTCGACAACGATCTGGGCTTCCCGGCCATCCGGTAGCAGGCGGATGCCATCGCTGTTGCGGTTGGTCAGCCCGGCTTCGTCCAGCAACCTGTTGGCCTGGTCGGGGTCGTGGCTTGACCATGCGGCCGCATATTCCGGCTTGTAAAGCGGGCTTTCCGGCAGGATCGTATCGGAGCTTTCCGTGGCAAGGCCGTAGAAACTCACCATGTTGATCTCGCGCCGGTCGATCGCCAGCGACAACGCGCGGCGCACGCGCACGTCCCAGAAGAGATCGCGCCAGACCTTGTCGCTGCAGTTGAGGTTGGGCAAGAGGGTGAGGCGCGAGCCCTGGATGCGCTTCCACAGGTTGACCTTTACCGGATAGCGTTTTTCCGCGTCCTTGAAGAAGGCGTAGTCGGAGAAATCGATGCCGGTGGACTGCAGGTCCGTCTCGCCCGCGCCGGTTTTGGCGGCGATGATTTCCGAGGAGCTGATATTGAGCAGCCAGCGGTCGATATAGGGCAGCTGTAGGCCGTTTTCGTCGATCCGGTGGAAGAACGGGTTGCGTTCGAAAACGAACTGTTCGGCCGGCGGCGCGGTGCGCGGAATCCACGGGTCCAGCGACGGCAGGTCGGGATTTTCCGGGCGATACTGGCGCGACATCTTGATGTGCAGATCGGCCCATTTCTTGACGCGATACCGTTTCATTAGCGCCGACAGGCGGAAATCATCCTGATACTTCTTGTGGAAGTGCCGCATATAGGCCGACGGCATCAGGATGACGACTGGCGAGGCGGCAGCAAGGCCTGGAAGAAAGTCCGGATTGGGGGTTTTCCAGGTGTAGCGGACGGTCAGGTTGTCGATGATCTCGAATGCCGGCCCCTCGCCATCGGCGAGAAGCTCACGCTGGATACCGCCCTTGCGCAGGTCCTTGTTGAGGATGACGTCTTCCCAGGTATAGCGGAAATCCTCGGAGGTCAGGTAGCTGCCGTTTGACCAGCGATGGCCGTCACGGATCTTGAAGGTGAAAATCCGGCCTTCCTGAACGTCGAAGCTTTCCAGGATATCAGGCTGGAACTTAAGGTCCTCGGTATAGCCGACCAGACGGGCATAGCCGTTGATCGTCATCATCCGGATGTCCTTCTGGCTGCCGATCAGCATGCGCACGGTGCCGCCATACTTGCCGGGCTGCCGGCCCATGGCGGCCAGATTGATGCGCCGTGGATTGGCCGGCAGGCGGTCCTTCAGGTCGGGCAGGGCCTGGGCCCGCAGAAAAGGCCGCAGGAATGGCGGCTCCGGCGTCGCCCGCGCGACCCCGGGTACGAGAGCGGTCGCAAGCAGGCCAAGGGTGGTGCGTCGTGTGATCATGGTACGAGCTCCCTGACATCGGCGCTCTTTCGCGCCAGAACAAGATGGCCGTTGCCGAGATCTGCCGTCCCCAGCACGTCTTCTTCGCCCTCATCGGAAAAATGCCTGCCCCAGCTGCGCTTGTCGGCGGCGCCGCTTGGGTTGAGCATCGAAAAATCGAGCGGCCTGTCAAGATCGGGGAAGGGCACGGCGGCAAGCAGCGATTTCGTATAGGGATGAACAGGCGCTTCCATCAGCGTTTCGCGCGGCGCGATCTCGACGATGCGGCCGCCGCACATGACGGCGATCCGGTCGGCCATGTAGTCGACGACGGCAAGATTGTGCGAGATGAACAGATAGGTGAGCCCCAGCTCCTTCTGCAGATCCTTCAAGAGGTTGAGGATCTGCGCCTGCACCGACACGTCAAGCGCCGAGACGGGCTCGTCGCAGATCAACAGGTCAGGCCCAAGCGCCAGTGCTCTGGCAATGCCGATGCGCTGGCGCTGGCCACCGGAAAAACTGTGCGGATAACGGTTGAGGTGGCGTTCGCTCAGCCCGATCGCCTTCAACAGCGCCTTGACGGTCTCGACGCGGGACTTGCCACTGCCGCGTCCATGGATTTCCAGCGGTTCGCTGAGGATGTTCTGAACTGTCATGCGCGGCGACAGTGAGGAGACGGGATCCTGGAACACCATCTGGACCTTGGTACGCAACTCCTGCAGCCCGGAGCCCTCAGCCTTCAGGACATCGATCGGACCGTCGCTGCTGTTGAGCATTATCGCGCCGCTATCCGGAGTGACGGCGCGCATCAGGATCTTGCTGAGCGTCGTCTTGCCGCAGCCGCTTTCGCCCACCAGCCCGAGACATTCGCCGCGCATGATATCGAAACTGACGCCATCGACCGCCTTGACGGCCGACGCATTATCCTTGGTCAGCCAGCTCGATTTGCGGGTGGTGAACGTCTTGCTGACATCGCGCACCGAAAGCAGGATTTCCGGCTTCAGGGCTTCATCGGCGGCAACGATCTTCTTTTTGCCGAGCAGATTGCTCGTATTGACTGGCACTTCGCGCAAGGCCTTCAGGCGCTCGCCGGGCTTCATGTCGAAATGCGGGACAGCGGCCATCAGGCCCTTGAGGTAGGGATGCGAGGGATTGCGGAAAATCGTCTCGACCGGGCCGGCCTCCATGATCTCGCCGTGATAGATGACGACGACCTCGTCGGCGACATTGGCGACGACGCCAAGATCGTGGGTGATCAAAAGCATCGCCATGTTCAACTTGGTCTGCAGTCCGCGCAGCAATTGCAGGATCTGCGCCTGGATGGTCACGTCAAGCGCGGTGGTCGGCTCGTCAGCGATCAGCAGGGAAGGATTGCAGATCAGCGCCATGGCGATCATGGCGCGCTGACGCATGCCGCCGGATAGTTCGAACGGATACATGTCGAAGGCGCGGGCCGGCTTCTGGAAGCCGACCATGCCGAGCATTTCCTCGGTGCGCTCGCGCCGTTCGCGGCTCGACATCGGCGTGTGGATTTTCAGGGATTCGCTGATCTGGTTGCCGATCGTGTGCAGCGGCGACAGCGATGTCATCGGCTCCTGGAAGATCTTGCCGATACGGTTGCCGCGCAGGTTGCGGATTTCGCGCCCGTCGCGCGGCATGGCCAAGAGATCAACCGGCTGTTCGCCATGGGCCGGGTCGCAAAAGAGGATGCGGCCGGTGCACGTGGCGGATTTTGGCAGGATGCCCATCACCGCCTGGCTGATCACCGATTTGCCGGAACCGCTTTCGCCGACCAGCGCTGTCACTTTGCCTGGCAGCACACGCAGGCTGGCATTCCGGACAGCATCGATCTGCCCGCCGAGCATCGCGAACGAGATACCCAAATTCTCGATCCGCAGCAGGTCCGCGCCTGATTTCATGCCAGCATGTGTCCTTGTTCTGATGGCGTTCCGCGATCATGCGGAGCGCGCTTCCGGGGGTAAGCCCGGCTTCCTCACAAAAGAGACTATCGCACGGAATTTGACGTGTCCATGACCTTCGGCTGGTAAAGTGCGCACGGATATACTCACGGCGGCGGCCAGCCGGCGTGATGGGGAAATGTCAATCATTCGAGCGGGATGGTTGTGTTGTTTATCCCGCCAGGCAATCACTGCAAAGAGGCGTTCATCGCCGGCTCTTTACTGCAGCAGCTTGTTCCAGATGAGGTCGCGCGGCTGCGGTTTCTTGCTGTTACGATAAAGCAGCATGACCTGCTCGGCCTCGGATCGTGTCTCCATTGCGTTGTTGCGGATGGCTTCGCCATCATCGAGCTTCATATTGTCTTGCCCGGGCAGAAGCACAGTGACCTTCTGGCCGACGCCGCGCAGCTTTTCCTGGCCAAGCGTTACCCAGTCGCCGCCGCAATAGGTGGCGAAGGATTGGCTGGCGATGATCGGCTGGGTGTATTTCTTCGTCAGGCCTTGCAGCCGCTCCACCTCGTTGACGGCGGCGCCGAAGGCCGAAAAGGTCAGGCGGTCGTTGAGGCCGACATTGCCGAACATGACATTGCCGACGTGCAGCCCGATGCCATACCGGACTTCCGGAAGATCCTGCCGCTGGCGGCCGGCATTGAGTTCGGCCATGTGCGCGGCTGCCTGGCGGACGGCGGCCATCGCTGCAAGCGCTGCGACCTGCGATGGCTCGCGGTGGCGGCCGCATGGGTAGACGGCAAGAAAACCATCGCCGACAAAACTGAGGATTTCGCCGCCATTGCGGCTGAACGGCGTGGCGATCGCATCGAAGAACTGGTTGAGCGTGTCGATATAGACCTGCCGGCCTTCCTTTTCGGCAAGCACCGTCGACTGGCGCATGTCGGCCATGACCAGAGCCGCCCGGATGGTTTCGCCATCGCCCCGCCGCGTCTGGCCGGCCAGAACGCGCTTGCCGGCATTGGCGCCGAGATAGGTGGTCAGCATATTGTCGGCGAGCTTGCCGAGAACGGCCATCTTGGCGGCAACGGCCAGATTGTTCTGGATGCGCAGCAGAGCCTCGATGACATTGTCGCTGAAGCCGCCATAGGCATCCGTCGACCATGAGCCGATCATACCCTGGCCGGAGGTTTCGCCGAACGACTGGACGAAGGCGATATAGTCGGTGACGCCCATTTCCTTCAATTCGTCGAAGATCGGAAATTCCGAGCGCATCGAAGGGTCGATCTGCCGGCGCATGTGTTCGAGATTGTTGCTGAGGAGATAATAATAGGGGCTGAGCAAAAACCGGTCCGGCTTGTCATCGGTTGGGTCGGCGCGGTAGCCTTCAACGGTGACGCCCTGGCCGCGCAGCCAGGTGAAGCCCAGCGCGTCATAGAGCGGATGCAGCATCGAAAAGCTCAAATGGACCCGGCTGAGCGGCACGCCGGAGGCCGCCAGTCTCTCGCAAAAGCCGGTCACGACCGTCTCTAAAGTTTCGCCGTTGAGGGCAGCCTGCTGCAACCAATTCGATACGCGGTCCAGCAGGTGGGTGGAAACAGTGTTTCTATGGATGTTCATCGCGTGGCGTGTCGCTTTCTCAACGAAATCCCGGCGATGGCCGGATGTCCGGTCTGCGTCTCGATAGATCAGGCGTTTGCACCCGTTCAATATAGGTGGCGATAATGGCAAAACCAGATTCCGTGCCAACAAAATTGGAGAATTGTTTGCGCTGCAGCGAGAGGCGCGTCGGCCGCAGTCCTTGACTTCAAACCAATTTATCCTCAACTGACCCACATCCGCAAAGGCGCTCCAGCGCGTCACGATTAGTCGAGAACACGCATTTGACCGTCCATTCTTCCGTGAGCGAGGCTCTCCTTTCAAAGATCGCCGACCGGAGCGCCCATGCCGGCGTCATCGGGCTCGGCTATGTCGGCCTGCCGCTGGCTATCACCGCCGCCCGCAACGGTTTTTCCGTCACCGGCTTCGATATCGACCCGCAGAAGATCGTCGCGATCGATGCAGGACGATCCTATATCGCCGCGGTTCCAGATGCTGTCCTGGCAACGGAAACCGGAGAAGGCCGTTTTCGCGCTACAACCGATTTCAGCCAGCTTGCCGCGTGCGATGTCATCGTCATCTGCGTTCCGACGCCCTTGACGAAACATCGCGATCCGGATCTGTCTTTCATCACCCGGACCTGCGAGCGCATTGCCGAGACACTGAAGCCCGGCCAGTTGATCGTGCTGGAATCGACTACCTATCCCGGTACCACCGATGAGGTCGTGCGGCCGATCCTGGAAAAGACCGGCCTTAAATCGGCGCAGGATTTCTTTCTTGGTTTCTCGCCGGAGCGCGAAGATCCGGGCAACCGCGATTTTCACACATCCAGTATTCCAAAGGTCGTGGCCGGTGACGGCGAGGCGGCCGCGGACCTGATGAAAGCCTTCTATGGCGCTGTCGTCCAGACGGTCGTGCCTGTCTCGTCGCCAGCGACGGCCGAGGCGGTGAAGCTGACGGAGAACATCTTTCGTGCCGTCAACATCGCCCTCGTCAACGAGCTGAAGGTTGTCTACGAGGCGATGGGTATCGACATCTGGGAAGTCATCGACGCGGCCAAGACCAAGCCGTTTGGCTACATGCCGTTTTATCCCGGCCCCGGTCTCGGCGGCCACTGCATCCCGATCGACCCGTTTTATCTCACCTGGAAATCGCGCGAATATGAACTGCCGACCCGTTTCATCGAGCTTGCCGGCGAAATCAATTCGGCCATGCCGAAGCATGTGATCGGACGGCTGGCCGAAGCGCTGGATATCCATTGCGGCAAGGCGCTCAGCCGCTCGAAGGTGCTGGTGATCGGTCTCGCCTACAAGAAGAACGTCCCGGATATCCGCGAAAGCCCGTCACTGAAGCTGATCGAGCTGATCGAGGAGCGGGGCGGGAGTGCCTGTTATCACGATCCGCATGTGGCCGAAATTCCGAAGACACGCGAATATATGGCGCTGAAGGGAAGGACGTCCGTGCCGCTGGACGAGCAGTCGATCCAGGGTTTCGATGCGGTTCTGATTGCCACCGACCATGATGCGGTCGATTATGCGGCT
Source organism: Hyphomicrobiales bacterium (assembly GCA_900472175.1). GTDB lineage: Bacteria > Pseudomonadota > Alphaproteobacteria > Rhizobiales > Rhizobiaceae > Pararhizobium. The sequence continues at coordinate 57,974 of UCHD01000005.1, forward strand.
CTTGCCAAGTGGGCGCCGCTGATCGTCGATACGCGCAATGCCTTTGCCCGCAGGGGCCTTGCAGGCGACACCATCCTCAAGGCGTAACCGGCTGGAAACCACCGCTGGTCTTACGGTGCGGCTGCGGCCAAAGGCGGGACCGGCGTCTGCTTTTTCAGGCGGCTGGCGGCCATGGCGTAGCCACCGGCGGCACCGTCGATGAAGTGCATGTGGTCGCGGCTGAGCGGCGTCGGGACGATGCAGGTCATCAGCGCCGAATCTTGCCGGTGCAGGCCAAAGCGGCAGATGCCGGCACGTGCCGCTTCCTCCAGCCGCGTCTCGATTTTGCGCAGCCGTTCGGGATCGACATCGATGGTCATCTTCAGGCCATCGTCGAATTTGCGGAAATCGGTGTTGCGGGCGACATCCTGCCGGTAAAGCTTCGGGTCGAAACGGCCGAGCGTCAGCCCAAACCGATAGAGCGCGACGATCAGCAGATATTGCGCCAGAATGAAAAGCCGGTGCGTGAAGCGCTTTCCCTTCGGCGCTGTCTTGGTTTCAGCCGCAAGCCCCGCGACCGATAGGCCGATCTGCGGACCTTCAACAGCGACCGGGTGACCCTCCCGTTCTTCGCTTGCGGCAAGCGCGACAATGTCGGTGACCAGGGCTTGAAAGGCCGCCAGGTTCTCCGATCCGACGGGAATGGCGATGATCGAGACGATTTCTCCATGGCGGGATTGTATCGGATTCCAACGGCAGGAAAGGCCGGTCAGGTCAGGCCGTGCACCCGTTGGTGCGGGCGGAACGGCAAACAAGCCTTCCTTCATCCGCGCTTCCGCCCAGCTTGAGCCGCCACCGGCAAACATCGCGTAAGACACTTCAGGGGCGACCTGGAAACGGGCGACGCGAACCGCAAGCCCGGCCGCAACGACATCGGCAACGGGGACAAGAGCCGCGCGTAACGTCAGCTGTAATTCCTCGCCGACCCAGGCCTGCACGGCGGAGAGGGCTTCCCGTGCCTTCTCCACCCCCGAGGGCGGGACTGCGACCAAAGCGCCATCGCCGCCGAAGACGAAGGGGAGATCGTTATTGCCAAGCGCATTCAGGATAGCCGAGATGACGCTGGCGCCGGCCATGTTGACCGCCTTGTAGCGGCCGGTCTCGATCGCACCGGTGGAATCGACGATATCGGCTGTCGCCAAGGCCCAGTCGGCGGGCAATGCCCGGTAGTTGCCGCTATCGGCGACGCCTTCGAATTCGACGAAGACCGGAAGCGCACTGAAAAATGTTTCGCTGGAAAGCTGGCTCATGCCTAAGGCTAACATATTCGCGCCGGGCAGGCGAAGAGGCTTGACCGCTGGCTGTTGGAAAAACCGGCAGAAACAAGCCGATCACGTTCCATCACGTATAGGAGTTTTGAGCAGATTTCCCGCTGCCGCGGTCGACCCACCGCTGTGTCTCGTGTTAAGCGATGCAACCAGCATGATTTGAATGAATGGATGAAATAGATGAGTCGCCTTGATGGTTTTATCTCCCGCATGCACTCGCAGCGTGCTGTTCTCAACCATATCAAGGAGGCTTTTATGGTCGCGCCCGATGGCGTGATACTGGAAATCGGCCTTGGCAACGGGCGGACCTACGACCATATCCGCGAACTGTTTCCCAACAACCGGATCATCGCTTTCGACCGGGCCGTCGGCTCGCATCCCGGCTCGACGCCACCGGAGGCGGATCTCATTCTTGGCGATATCAAGGAGACGATTGCCCAGTTTTCTGGCAAAGACGTCGCGTTTGCCCATGCCGATATCGGCACGGCCTATCCCGAGAAGGACGCCAAGACCTTGACGTGGCTGCCGCAGTCGATCGCTTCGGCGTTGAAGGCGGGCGGGGTGGCTGCAAGCGGCCTGCCGCTCGATCATCCCGACCTTGAGCCGCTGCCATTGCCGGCCGGCGCGGATCCGGGCCGGACCTATTTCTACCGGAAGCGCTAAGCCGCCTGTTCATCGCCCGCCGTTCCGGCGGGTGGGATTCAAGGCAGCAGCAAAACGTCGAACTGGTCCTGCCCTATGGGCAGGGCGGTGACCTTCATTTCGACCTGGCTGTCTTCGTAAAAGACGATGCAATCCTCGTAGAAGCCTGCAAGGTATTCGACGAATGCCCGCGATCCGGCCGGTCCGTAGAAGACCGGCGAAAATTCCATGTAGAACGGCACACGCCGGGCGAGAAGCGGCTGCATGGAGCGGCTCGCCACCGGCTCATATCCCTCGATATCCATCCAGATCAGGCCTATGTCTTCTGGTGTGACACCCGTTTCGGCGAGCATGGCCGTGACCGGTTTGACCGGGACCTTGATCTCGATATCGCGCTCGCTCTGGCGCAGTGCGCTGCTCTTGCCGTGATTGTCCCTGTGCATGAAAAAGTCGAGCGTACCTTCGCTCTCGCCAGCGGCGACGTTGATGGCGGTGATCAGCTCGCCCAGGCCATTCTGGTCGATATTGGTTCTAAGCAGCTTGAAGTTGCGCGGATCCGGCTCCACCGTGACGATGTGGCGGAAGGCTTTGCTCAGCGCGAAATAGACGCTCTGCGTGCCGATATTGCCGCCAAGTTCGAGCAGGACCTTTTCCGGTTGCAGCAACGCCCTTTGCCGCAGGACGTTGAGGAGCCGCTCGACATTTTCGCGCTGGAAATGGCCCTTCCGATAGATTTTCCGGCCAATGTAGTCATGCGGCGAGAAGGTCATCAGGTGATCGCCGCAATCGGCGGTCATCGACAGGATTTTCGGGCTGACGGCGTTGACGAGCATTTCGCGGCCGATGCGGGTGGAAAGAATGCGCCGTGCCACGCGATTGCGCCATTTGCGCAACTGGCGCTTCCAGGATGTCATCGCTTGCATGCCTTGCCCGTCTCCATCGTGTCTCGATCTTCTTCAACACGAGATTGAGCGGGAAATGAAGGCGTTTCTGCGAAAATTTGGGCGGCTAAGTCCGCGCAACCGGGCGCATTCTGCGTTTGCGTTTGCCCAAGCCAGTGCTGTTGCAGGCGCATATCGAATTGCTGCGCCGCCGCATCGAACCTGCTTGACAATATTTTCATGTCGTGAAAATTCTTTCATCAATAGATAAAAATATCATAATGTGAAAAAAATAGCAGAGCGGGGTGGAGAGATGGTTCTGGGCGCAGGGTCAATTCGGGACGAGGAGTCGAGCATGGCAACGCGTGCGGCCTGGCTGCACTATGCCGGTGGCTTGACCCAGTCCGAAGTTGCCAAGCGTCTCGGCCTGACTTCGCTGAAGGCCCATCGTCTGATCACCAAGGCCAACCAGGAAGGACTGGTGAAGGTCTATATCGACGGCGAAGTCTCCGAATGCGTCGAGCTGGAGCAGAAGCTGTCGGCGCGCTATGGCCTCGACTATTGCGAAGTGGTTCCAGACTTCGATCCGGAAGACCTGCCGCTGAAAGCGCTGGGTATTTCCGGCGCGCAATTCTTGAAGCGCGAAATCGAGAAGGAAGGGTCGCTGCTGATCGGCATGGGCCATGGACGGACCTTGGCTGCGTGCGTCGAATATCTGCCGCGCACGGTCAACAAGGATGTCCAGTTCGTGTCGCTGCTCGGCGGCCTGACGCGGCGATTTTCCGCCAATCCGCATGACGTGATCCACCGGCTGGCGGAGCGGACAGGCGCCGAAGCCTATGTCATGCCGGTGCCGTTTTTTGCCAATTCGGTCGAGGATCGCGACGTGCTGTTCAACCAGCGCGGTGTGCGGGAAATTTTTGATCTCGCCAGCAGCGCCGATCTGCTGCTTGTCGGGATCGGCACCGTCGAGCGCGAAGCGTCGCTGGTGGCGACCGGGATGATCGAGAAGGCCGAACTCGAGGATATCAAGAATGCCGGCGGCGCTGGCGAATTGCTCGGTCATTTCTTTGACGACAAGGGCCAGCCGATCGAGACGTCGCTGTCCAACCGCACGTTTACGCTCAGCCGCGAGGCTCTGAAAAACCGCCGCACGGTCGCTGTTGCCGGCGGCAAGGTCAAGGCGCGCGCCATTCGCGCCGTGCTGGAAAGCCGGTTTCTCAGCGGTCTGATCACCGACGAGAAGACGGCGCAGACATTGATGGAGGATGCCGCCTGAAATGGCGCTGTCCCGCATAGGGAGTGACGGCTGAAGACCGGACCGGGGAGTGGTTCGGTTCAGGCCTTTCGCAGCAGCATCCCGCCTGACCGCGAGGTGCGCGCTGCGATCTGGAGGAGATACCGGTCGGGTAAGCCGGTACGGCTCAATGGGTTGAGCATGTTTTGCCCGTGAAGGAGGAGAAGACCAATGCATGAGAAAGAGAAAGACCTGATCAGTGCATTCCTGCGGGGAGAGGTGGACCGCCGCGGAATGCTGAAGGGCCTCGGCGCCATGGGCGTTACGGCCGGCGCGGCGGGTACGCTGCTCAACATGATGTCCACCAGGGCCATGGCTGCCGATTTCGACTGGAAGAAACATTCCGGCAAGACCGTGAAGCTGCTTTTGAACAAGCATCCCTATGCGGATGCGATGATTGCCAACCTGCAGTCGTTCAAGGATCTGACGGGCATCGACGTCAAATATGACGTGTTCCCGGAAGACGTCTATTTCGACAAGGTGACCGCTGCCCTGTCATCCGGCTCCACCGAATATGACGCGTTCATGACCGGTGCCTACATGACCTGGACCTATGGCCCGGCCGGCTGGATCACCGACCTCAAGGAATGGATCAACGATCCGGAAAAGACCAACCCGAACTATGCCTGGGACGACTTCCTGCCCGGCGTGAAGAATTCCTGCGCCTGGAATGGCCAGCCCGGCGGCGCGCTCGGTTCCGACGATGCCAAGCAGTGGTGCATTCCGTGGGCGTTCGAGCAGAACAACATCACCTATAACAAGGCGATGTTCGACAAGGCCGGTGTTTCCGTGCCGAAGAACCTCGATGACATGATCGCCGTTGCGGCCAAGCTGCAGAAGGATGTCGGTGGCATCTACGGTATCGGTGTTCGCGGCTCGCGCTCCTGGGCGACGATCCATCCGGGCTTCCTGTCCGCCTACTCGAACTTCAACGAGAAGGACCTGAACGTCACCGACGGCAAGCTGTCGGCAGCGATGGGCACGGCAGGCTCCAAGGCCTTCCACGCCAAATGGGTGCAGATGATCCAGGAAAGCGGCCCGAAGGATTGGTCGACCTATACCTGGTATCAGGTCGGTACCGATCTTGGTGCCGGTGCCTCGGCGATGATCTTCGACGCCGATTGCCTAGGCTACTTCATGAACGGTGGTGACAACAAGATGGCCGGACAGCTGTCCTATGCCGCCTTCACCGCCAACCCGGACGCGACAGCCTCGACGCCGAACATCTGGATCTGGTCGCTCGCCATGTCCAACTTCTCCAAGGACAAGGACGCCACCTGGTACTTCCTGCAATGGGCGACCGGTCCGGAGCATGCCATCTTTGGCGCCACCAAGATGGATTTCGTCGATCCGGTTCGCCAGTCGGTCTGGAAGGACGAAGCCTTCCGCACCAAGCTCGACAAGTACCCGGGCTACGTTGACATGTTTGATGCGTCGGCCGCCGGTGCCTCGATCAAGTTTACCCCGCAGCCGTTGTTCTTCGATGTCACCACCGAATGGGCGGCGACGTTGCAGAAGATGGTCGCCAAGGAAGTGCCTGTCGACGAAGGTCTCGACCAGCTGGTCGAAAGCATCGATCGGCAGCTGAAGGAAGCCGGTCTCGGCTGATCTGCCTCCCAAGCAGAGCCCGGCGCTCAATAGAGCGCCGGGCACCCGCACACCGGCTCAAAGCCGCCTTGAGACAACGTGAGATGCCGATGGACTGGCGCGGGACAAACCGCGTGCCGCGCGCTTTCTTCAAAGACAAAGAACGGAGCTCGATATGGCTTCAACAGCAACCCTCCGCAAACCGGCCTCAGGTTTCCGCATCAGCAGAAAGATGCTGCCCTACGTGCTAAGCCTGCCGGCGCTGCTTGTGTGCATCGGCATCCTGATCCCGTTTTTCACCGCCGTGATCTATTCCTTCCAGCGCTACCGCTTGAGCCAACCCTGGGCGCGGCAGTTCAATTGGGGTGAGAACTACCTCAACTTCTTCACCGATCCAGCCTTCTGGAACACGCTGAAAGTGTCGCTGCTCTATGCCGGCATCACCGTGACGCTGGAGCTGTTGCTCGGTCTCGGTATCGCGCTTCTCCTGCAGCGCCGCTCGACCGTCAACAATTTCATCTCGATCATGCTGCTTCTGCCGCTGATGATCGCGCCGGCGCTGGCCGCGCTGATGTGGAAGCTGATGACCAATCCGAGCTTTGGTATTCTGAGCTACCTCGCAAGCCTGATCGGGCTTCACGATTTCCGCTGGGCATCGTCGCCGAGCACGGCACTGTTGACCGTCGTTCTCGTCGATATCTGGGTCTATACGCCCTTCATCATGATCCTTTTGCTGGCCGGCCTGCGCTCGTTGCCGACCCAGCCGTTCGAGGCGGCGGCGCTGGACGGCGTGCCGAGGACCTTCGTGTTCTTCCGCATCACGCTGCCGATGCTGACGCCCTATATCCTGACGGCCACGTTGTTCCGGCTGCTCGACAGTATTCAACAGTTCGATATCATCTACGCGATGACGCAAGGGGGGCCGGGCAATACACTGACCGTTTTCCAGGTGGAAGCCTATCTCAACTTCTTCCAGTCGACCAATGTCGGACGCTCCGCGGCGCTGATGGTCATCCTGTGGGCGATCACCTACCTGCTCTCCAATATCTTCATCAAGAACTGGCTGCGGCTGCGCGAACGCGCCCGCGGCGAAGCGTGAGGGGAAAACCATGGAAACCACATCCACGCTCGAAAAGACCCTGCGGCTGATTGCCCTCACATTGGTCGTCATCTTCTTCATGTTCCCGATCTTCTGGATCCTCCTGATGTCGTTCCAGACGAACGAGACGATCCTGGCGATCCCGCCTTCGGTGATCTTCACGCCGACGCTGTCGAACTATGCGGCCCTGATCACCGGCAAGCTGACGACGGCAGCCGGTACGCTCGATATCGCCTTTATGCGCAACCTGATGAACTCGATCTTCCTGTCGGTCACATCCGTCGCCATCTCGCTCGTTCTTGGCGTACCGGCCGCCTATGCCTTTGCCCGTCACAAGTTCAAGGGTTCGGAAGACATCGCGTTCACGCTCCTGTCCTTCCGGTTCGCACCGCCGCTGCTGGTTCTCCTGCCGCTCACCCAGTATTTCCAGTGGCTCGGGCTGTCCGACACCTATTTCGGGCTGATCTGGGTCTACCAGCTGATCTGCCTGCCGCTGATCCTGTGGATCGTGCGCGGCTATTTCGAGGATATCTCGGCCGACGTCGAATATGCCTATCGCATTGCCGGGCATTCGTGGTTTGCGACCTTCCGCAAGATTGCCCTGCCGCTGGCAGGACCCGGGATTGCGGCTGCCGGTCTGCTCGCCTTCATCTTCGCCTGGAACAATTTTGTCTTCGCGCTAGTGCTGGCCTCGGCTGACAAGCAGCCGGTGACCGTTGGGGCGCTCGCCTTCGTCACGTCTTCCGGCATCCAGTACGGCCAGATTGCCTCGGCCATTGTGCTGTCGGTCACGCCGACGCTTGCACTTGCACTCTACGCCCAGCGCTATCTTGTCGAAGGCCTGTCGCTCGGCGCGGTGAAGGGATAAATCATGACGACACTTCAGCTTAAAAATATCGTCAAGCGCTACAAGACCAACACGGTCCTCGACAACCTATCGCTGGATGTGGCCGATGGCGAAACGCTGGTGCTGTTTGGCCCATCGGGTGCGGGCAAGACGGTGTTGCTCCGGCTGGTCGCCGGTGTGATCGATCCTGAAGAGGGGCAGATCCTGATCGGCGGCGAGGATGTTTCCGATATTGACGCGGAGCATCGCGGCATCGGCATGGCCTTCCAGAATTTCGCGCTGTTTCCGCATATGAGTGCCTTCGACAACATTGCCAGCCCGCTGACGGCGACGAATTCGACGAAGGATGCGATTTCGGCTGGTGTGCACAAGGTCGCCAAGCTGCTCAAGATCGACCACGTGCTGTCGCATCATCCAAAGGCGTTGTCGAACGGTCAGAAGCAACGCACTGCTCTGGCCCGCGCGCTCGCAGGCTCGCCGCCGCTGCTTTTGCTGGATGATCCCTTGCGCAATGTCGATGCCAAGTTGCGCTTCGAAATGCGGCTTGAATTGCCGCGCCTGCTGGCCGCGCAGGGTGCCACGGTCGTCTATGTGACGCAGGACTACAAGGAGGCGATGGCGCTCGGCGATCGCATCGCGGTGATGTCGCAGGGCCGCATCCGCCAGATCGGCACGCCGGAGGATATCTATAACACACCGGCCGATATCGAGATCGCCCGCCTGTTCGGGGATCCGACCATCAACCTTCTGGATGTGACGCCGAAAGCCGGACCGGAGGGTATCCATGTCGAACTGTCGAACGTGAAGGTGACTTTGCCTGACATGCCGGCGGACGTTGCTGGAAGAGCTTGCGTCATCGGCCTTCGGCCCGAAGCCATAGCTTTTACCGATGCGGGGGCGCCGGGCGCTATTCCGGTGACGGTGGAAGCCGAAACGCCGCTCAACGAGAAGACGGTAACGCTGGTCCTGACCGCGCGTGGCCGGGAAATCCTGGTGTCGCGCCCGGCAGGAACGCCGGGCCCTGTTTCCGGCCCCGCCCATATCGCCGTCAACGGCAAGGCGGCCTTCCTGTTTGACAAGGAGAGCGGCGGCCTGATCCGCACGGCCGCCGCCCCGATGACACGCAATGGAGAAGCGGCATGAGCGAGACAGCGCTGTTCATCAAGGGCGTCGACAAGTTTTATGGCCCGATCGATCATGGCGTCCATGCGGTCAAGCAACTGAGCATGGACGTGAAGAAGGGTGAGATTATCGCGCTTCTGGGGTCTTCGGGGTGCGGCAAGACCTCCACCCTGCGCATGGTCGCCGGTTTCGAACCCGTCTCGCGTGGCACGATTTCATTGAAGGGCAGGGAGGTTCAGACCTTCCCGCCGGTGAAGCGCAACGTCGCCATGGCGTTCGAGGGGTATTCTCTTTATCCGCCGCTGACCGTGCGCGAAAACATTGCCTTTGCGCTCAAGGCCTCCAGGCTCTCGCAGAGTGTCGTCGATGAGAAGGTCGCCAGCATCGCCAAGTTGCTGGAGATCGGCGACATCATGGGCCGCTATCCGAGCTCGATCTCGGGCGGCCAGCAGCAGCGTGCCTCGCTCGGCCGGGCGCTGATCCGCGATGCGGACCTGCATCTGCTCGATGAGCCGATGGGGCAGCTGGAGCCGCAGTTGCGTGCTCTTCTGCGCGGCCGTATCAAGCATTTCATCAAGGAACGCGGGCTGACGGCCATTCTCGTCACCCACGACCAGACGGAAGCCAATGCGCTGGCCGACCGGATCGCCGTCATGGAGGGCGGGGTTCTGCAGCAGTTCGATACGCCGCAGATGATCAAGGAGCGTCCGGCCAACCTGTTTACCGGCACCTTCGTCGGCGAGCCGCCAATGAATGTGTTTTCGGCAGGCATTTCGGGCTCCGGCGATACCGTGTCCTTCGGCTTGAACGAAGGCGTGAAGCTTGACTACAAGGCATCAGACTTTTCCCACGAGGTCCGTGCCGAACTGATGAAGCGCAGCAAGGTGGTGCTTGGCATCCGGCCCTATGCGGTTCGCCGCAGCGAAGGCGGGGTCGGCGCGAAAGTGGCGGTCAACCAGTGGCTTGGCGACCAGACGCATATCGCCACTGATTTTGCCGGCGGCACGATGGTGCTGGTCGAGCATGACCGGACGAACCTGGCGATCGGCGAGAATGTCGGCATCCGCCTTGACCCATCGAGCCTGCATGTGTTCGACGGCGATAGCGGCAAGGCGATCAGCCATGGGCAGGAGCTTGCCTGATGCGCGATATCCTGATCGGGATCGATGCGGGAACCTCCGTCATCAAGTCGGTCGCCTTTGATCTGAGCGGCCGCCAGATCGCATTCTCGGCCATCCCGAACAGCTATGAAAGCGAGGGTGGCCGCGGCGTCGTGCAGGATCTCGACCGCACCTGGGCCGACACCGCAAAGACGCTTGCCGATCTCTCCGGCAAAGTGGATAACCTCGCCAGCCGCGTGGTGGCGATTTCCGTCACCGGCCAGGGCGATGGCACCTGGCTGATCGACAAAAATGGTGATCCTGTCGGCAAGGGCTGGCTATGGCTCGATGCCCGGGCTGGCGATACCGTGGAGCGGCTGCGGCAGGACAGCGGCGATGCCGCCCGCTTTTCGCATACTGGTTCCGGTCTTGCCGCCTGCCAGATGGGCTCGCAGCTCCGGTGGATCTTGGACAATGCGCCGGAGATGATCGACGGGGCGACGACCGGATTTCACTGCAAGGACTGGCTCTATTTCAAGCTGACGGGCCAGCGGGCGACCGATCCGTCCGAGGCCAATTTTACCTTCGGGAATTTCCGTACACGGCAATATTCCGAGGATGTCATCGATTTTCTCGATCTGAGAAAACAGCGCTATCTGCTGCCGGAGATCGTCGACGGCGCGGTGACGCAGCATGCGTTAAGCGACAGCGCTGCCGCTTTGACCGGGCTTCTGGCTGGCACGCCCGTGGTGCTTGGTTATGTCGATGTCGTCTGCACCTCGCTTGGGGCTGGCCTTTATGAACCGGGCACGAACACCGGCTGCTCGATTATCGGTTCGACCGGCATGCATATGCGGCTGGCAAAAAGTCCGGATGACGTTCAACTCAATAACGACCTGACCGGCTATACGATGTGCCTGCCGATATCGGGCCATTATGCGCAGATGCAGTCGAACATGGCAGCGACGCTGAATATCGACTGGATACTGTCGCTTGCGGGCAGCGTGCTCAAGGGCATGGGTATCGACAAGAGCAAGGCCGAACTGCTCGGTCATGTCGAAGGCTGGCTGTCGGAATCCAAGGAAACCTCACTGCTGTTCCATCCCTATATTTCCGAGGCAGGCGAGCGCGGTCCGTTTGTCGATGCCTCGGCGCGGGCATCTTTTATCGGGCTCGATCTGAACCACGGCTTTGCCGACATGGTCCGTGCCGTCTTCAACGGTCTCGCGATGGCATCGCGTGATTGTTACGTCGAAATGGGACCGCTGCCGTCGCGGGTACGGTTGACCGGAGGTGCTGCGCGCAGTGCATCGCTACGGCGTATTCTCGGTGGCGCTCTGGGCTCGTCGGTGCAGACCAGCGAGCGCGAAGAGGCGGGCGCTGCCGGCACGGCGATGATCGCGGCCGTTTCGCTCGGCATCTACGGCTCGATGGAAGATTGCGTCAAGCAATGGGTCACCCCCTATCAGCGGCCGGCGGAACCGGCCGATAAAGCCATGGCGGCGCGTTTCAACGCGGCGTTTCCTCTCTACAGGCAATCGCGCCTGTCCCTTCGTCCGGTCTGGCATGCCCTTTCCCACGGCACAGCCCCGGCATCTGAATAGGAAGACTGAAATGAAGAAAATCGCCATCATCGGAGACCGGTTCATGCTGCCGACGGTCTTTCGCGACAAGGTCGTGGAAGCCTGCGGTGACGGCCATGATATCCGTCTCCTCGAGCAGCCCTGGCCGGATGAGCCGATGGAACACGGTTATGCCGTCGAGGGCATGGATGGCCTGAAGGAATATATGGGCAAGGCCGATGATATCATCGAATTCGTCGGTGATGCCGAGATGGTCATTACCCAGCTGGCGCCGTTTTCACGCGGTATGTTTTCCAAGCTGCCGGACCTGAAATTCGTTGCCGTTTCGCGCGGTGGACCCGTCAATGTCGATATGAATGCCGCCCGCGATGCCGGTGTTCTGGTGGTCAACACGCCCGGCCGCAATGCCAGCGCCGTTGCCGAATTTACGCTCGGCGCCATCCTTGCCGAAACGCGGCTGATCCGCTCCGGCCACGAATCCCTGCGCAAGGGCGAATGGCGCGGCGAGCTTTACCGCGCCGACAAGACCGGCCGCGAACTTTCCGAAATGACGGTCGGTGTCGTCGGCTACGGCAATATCGGCACCAAGGTGGTGCGGCTGCTGCGGGCGTTTGGAACCAAGGTTGTGGTCTATGATCCCTATGTCCAGCTCTCGGCCGATGACCGGAATGCCGGTGTCGAGCATGTCAGCTTCGACGATCTCCTGTCGCGCTCCGACGTCGTCACGCTGCATTCCCGTGTGTCGGAGGAAACACGGCATATGATGAATGCCGAGAGCTTTGCGAAGATGAAGCCGGGAGCGATCTTCGTGAACACCGCGCGCGGGCCGCTTTGTGATTATGATGCGCTGTACGATGCCCTGGTGAATGGCCCGCTCGGCTCGGCGATGCTGGAAACCTTTGCCGTCGAACCGGTGCCGGAAGACTGGCCGTTGCTGCAGCTGCCTAACGTGACGCTAACGCCGCATATTGCCGGGGCTTCGGTGCGCACTGTCACCTACGCGGCCGAGATGGCCGCCGAAGAGGTGCGCCGCTATATCGCCGGCATGCCGCCGGTCAATCCGTGCTGAGGGCAGAGCGATGACTGAGAATTATGTTCGTCAATCGATCATCGACCACTGCCGCAAGATGAATGCGCTGGGGATCAACCAGGGCACATCCGGCAATATCAGCGCGCGCTACGAAGACCGGATGCTGATCACCCCATCGGCAGCGCCCTATGATGAGATGACGCCGGACATGATCGCCTCGTTGCCGCTGGAGGGTGAATACGGCGCCTGGGATGGCCCGCGCAAACCCTCGACGGAATGGCGCTTTCATCTCGATATCATGAAGAGCCGGCCAGAGGTTCATGCGGTCATCCACACGCATGCGATCTATTCGACCATCCTTGCCATCGCCCACAAGCCGATCCCGGCCTGTCACTACATGATTGCCGCCTTTGGTGGCGACGACGTGAAGGTTTGCGACTATGCACGCTATGGCACCAAGGAGCTTTCGGACAATATCCTCAAGGCGATGGAAGGCCGCAGCGCCTGCCTGATGGCCAATCACGGCATGCTTGCCACCGGAGCGAGCCTCGAAAAGGCGATGTGGGCGGCGGTGGAGCTCGAGACCATCGCCAAGCAATATTACCACGCGATGCTGATCGGTGGTCCGGTCGTTCTGCCTGCAGAAGAGATTGCAGGCGTGCGGAAGGGCTTTGCCAGTTACGGATTGCAGGAGAAACGGGCGTGAGTGCTGAAGCCGGCATCATCGACCTGTTCATCATCGGCGGCGGCGTCAATGGCGCCGGTATCGCCCGCGATGCGGCCGGGCGCGGCATGTCGGTTGTTCTGTGCGAGAAGGACGATCTGGCTCAGGGTACCAGCTCGCGCTCCGGCAAGCTTGTGCATGGCGGCTTGCGATACCTCGAATACTACGAATTCCGGCTGGTGCGCGAGGCGCTGATCGAGCGCGAGGTCTTGCTTCAATCCGCGCCGCACATCATCTGGCCGATGCGGTTCGTATTGCCGCACAGTTCGTCCGATCGCCCTGCATGGCTCGTTCGTCTCGGCCTGTTTCTCTACGATCATCTCGGTGGCCGCAAGCGGTTGCCGGGAACGCGCACGCTTGATCTACGTACGGCGCCGGAGGGCGCGCCGGTCAAGACGGACTACCGCAAGGCGTTCGAATATTCCGATTGCTGGGTGGACGACGCCCGGCTGGTGCTGCTCAACGCGCTGGATGCCAAGCAGCGCGGCGCCAAAGTCTACACGAGAACTGCCTGCACCTCGGTGCGCCGCAATGGCGATCTCTGGGATATCGAGATGACCGAGGCCGACACTGGCCGCAAGACGAAGTTGAAAGCGCGGTGCGTGGTCAATACCGCCGGACCGTGGGTCAACGATGTCATCGGCCGGGTGGCCGGGCTGAACTCCCGCCGCAATGTCCGGCTCGTCAAGGGCAGCCATATCATCGTGCCGAAATTCTGGGAGGGACGGCAGGCCTATCTCGTCCAGAACCCGGACAAGCGGGTGATTTTCATCAACCCTTACGAAAACGATCTGGCCCTGATCGGCACGACCGATATTCCCTATGGCGGGCGGCCGGAGGATGTGAAGGCCGATGCCGGCGAGATCGATTATTTGATCAAATCGGTGAACCGCTATTTCAAGCAGCAACTGGCCGAAAGTGACATCGTCCATAGTTTCTCCGGCGTGCGGCCGCTCTATGACGACAATGCCGAAAATCCGTCGGCCGTAACGCGGGACTATATTTTCGAGGTTGATGCGGAGAGTGGAAAAGCGCCACTGCTTTCCGTGTTCGGTGGCAAGATCACGACGTTCCGCAAATTATCCGAGCATGCGCTGGAGAAGATCAGGCCGTTCTTCCCGTCGATGAAACCGGGTTGGACCTCGAAAGGCATCTTGCCGGGCGGCGATATGCCAAAGGCGGATTTCGAGCAGTTTCTCGGCGATCTGCGGGCGCGATATCGCTGGCTTCCGGCCGATCTGGCCAAGCATTACGCAAGACTCTACGGCACGCGCGCCCATGACTTGCTCGGCAGCGCGGCATCGCTCGACGATCTCGGTGCTTCCTTCGGCAAACTGTTGCGTGAACGCGAGGCGCGGTTCCTGATCGAGACCGAATGGGCGCAGACGCCGCAGGACATTCTGGAACGCCGCACCAAACACGGATTGCACATGACGCCGGCAGACCGCGAGGCTTTCGCCGCCTGGTGTCTGCGGCAGTCGCAGGCGGCTTGAACGATATCGGAGACTATGGTGAGAAGTTCTGAATTCGAAGCCCTTCTGGATGTCTCGGCGCGGGTCGGTTCCGATCCGGCGCTGGTGCAGGCGGCGGGCGGCAATACCTCGATCAAGGAAGGCGGCACGCTGTGGATCAAGGCGTCCGGCCTCTGGCTGATGCAGGCAAGGCAGCGGGACGTGATGGTGCCGGTGGCGCTCGACGCATTGCTTGACGCGCTGGAACGTGACGATCCTTCGACCGAGAAAGCACAGGATTTTGTCATAGCGGGCAGCAACCCATCCGGCTTGCGGCCATCGATCGAAACGACGGTGCATGCGCTTATGCCGCAGAAGGTGGTGATCCACGTCCATTGCGTCGAAACGATCGCGACCGCCGTGCAGGTTGCCGGTGAAACTCTTGCTGCATCCAAGCTCGGTGGCATTCCGCATGTGTTCGTACCTTATGCGCGTCCGGGCCTGCCACTTGCCAAGGCGATTGCCGCACGGATCCGGCCGGATACAAGCGTGCTGATCCTGGGCAATCATGGGCTGGCGGTGGCGGGAGAAACCGTGGCTGAGGCTGAAACTTTGCTGGCCGAGGTTTCCCAGAGGCTGGCTTTGCCACGCCGTCAAGCGCCGGATGCTGATCTTACAGCCCTATCGCGGCTCGCTGTCGGCAGCGGTTTCACTCTGCCGGAGGACGGCACGATCCATGATGTGGCCACCGATCTCACGAGTTGCCGTATCGCGGCCGGCGGCAGTCTCTATCCGGATCATGTGATCTTTCTCGGGCGGGGTTCGTTTGTCGCAGCCCCTGGGGATACGGCCGCTTCGATCGAAGACCAATATCGCGCGGAAGGGGCGTCATTGCCGCCAACGCTGTTGTTTCCGGGCAAGGGCGTGCTCGTTTCCAAGGAAATCACGCCAGGGGCTCTTGCCTTGGCGCGCTGCCTGTCCGATGTGCTTGGCCGGATCAACGAAGGTGCCCGTTTGCGCTATCTGACGGACGCGGAAAATGCCGAATTGCTCGGCTGGGACGCTGAAAAATACCGGCAGGAACTGAACAGGGCCGGAAAGGCGTTGCAATGAGTTTTGCCGCAGGCAGTCCACTGGTGATCGGCATCGACATCGGAACATCCGGTGCCCGCGCGGTGGCGATGGATGCCGGTTTTGAGATCGCCGCTTCAGGATCCTCCAAACTTGCCGATTTTTCCGCCGATCACCGCGATCCCGTGGTTTGGTGGAACGCGGTGCGGACGGCGTTGGGACAGGTTCTGGACGGCATTGACCGGACACAGGTCCGGGCGATTGCGATCGACGGCACGTCCGGCACGATGCTGCCTGTCAGTGCGGACGGCACGCCGTTGGCGGTGCCGATGATGTACAATGATCCTGTCGGGAATGCAGATATTCTCGCCGCAATCGCAGCCCACGCACCCAAGGAAAGCGCCGCACACGGGGCAACATCGGGGCTGGCCAAGGCGCTGACGTTTCAGTCCATCCCGGGCATCTTTCGCATCATCCATCAGGCCGATTGGCTGGCCGGTCATTTCACCGGCCTCTACGATGTGTCCGATGAGAACAATGCCTTGAAGACCGGCTATGACCCCATCACGCGCCAATGGCCTGACTGGATCGCTGCCACAGGGGCGCGGCTGGACCTGTTGCCGGATGTCTTGCCTGCAGGCGCGCCGGTGGCCGGAATTTCGCAGGCCGCAGCCGATGCTTTCGGCCTTTCCGATGAGGTAGTGATCATTGCAGGCACCACGGATGGCTGCGCCTCGTTTCTGGCAACCGGAGCCGATCAACCCGGTGATGCTGTCTCGGCGCTCGGCACGACCCTGACGGTGAAAATGCTGTCGGACCGGCCGCTGTTCGCGCCGGAATATGGTCTTTACAGCCACCGGATCGGCGACATGTGGCTGGCCGGCGGCGCCTCCAATACGGGTGGTGTGGTTTTGGCAACCCATTTCGACAATGAGGAAATTGCCGCTCTTTCGGCGAGGATCGATCCGCAGACGGATACTGGACTGGACTACTATCCGCTGATCAAGGATGGTGAGCGATTTCCCGTCAACGACCCGGCGATGAAGCCGCGCATGGAGCCGCGGCCGGAGATCGATGCCGAGTTCCTGAAAGCTATCTTCGAGGGCATCGCTGGTGTCGAGGCGCTGGCCTATCAGCGGCTGGTGTCTCTTGGTAGCCCAGCTCTGCGCTCCATCCGCACGGTCGGCGGCGGGGCGAAGAATTCGGTCTGGACGGCGATCCGCAAGCGGAAGGTGCTGGTTCCCTTCTTGGCCGTGGCCTCGGAAGAGGCGGCGGCCGGAACCGCGCGGCTTGCCCTTACCGGCGCGAAATCGGCGGGCATGTTATGACAGATCGACCATTGAAGATTTCCGGTCTGGACCAGATCGAAGAGCGTTTCGACGCTTTCCTGATCGATCAGTTTGGCGTGCTGCGCGACGGCAGCGGGCCTTATCCCGGCGCCGTGGAAACACTCGTCCGTCTGAAACAGGCGGGCAAGACGATTATCATTCTGTCCAACTCGGGAAAACGTTCAGCGGAGAACGATCGCCGCCTCGCGGCGCTGGGTTTCGATCCGCAGAGCTGGGACTGGTTCTTAACCTCCGGGGAGGTTGCCTGGTGCATTCTTCAGTCCGAGATCAGGCAGGTGAGCAGCGCGGTTCCTCGCACGTGCCTGCTGATTAGCCGCGACGGCGATACTTCGCCGCTGGACGGGCTTGATCTCGTCCGCACCGAACGCGGCGAGGAGGCGGATTTCATTCTTTTGGCCGCAAGCGAAGGTGATGTGCATCCGCTGTCGTTCTACGAGGCATTGCTGACACCGGCGGCACGGCGTGGGATTCCTTGCCTTTGCACCAACCCGGACAAGATCATGCTCACCAGGAACGGCACGGCCTTCGGGGCAGGGCGCATTGCCGAGCTTTACGAAGAGCTGGGAGGCACGGTGCGCTGGATCGGCAAGCCGTTTCCGGATATCTACGCGGCTGCGCGGGACTTCCTGGGGTCCACTCTGCCGGAGAAAATCTGCTGCATTGGCGATAGTATCGAACACGACATCGCTGGCGCTGCGGATGCCGGGTTGAAATCGATCCTGGTGACGACGGGGATTCTGGAAGCCGCCTCGGATGCGCAGCGCCAGGCGCTGTTTGCCGGGCATGGCGCCACGCCCGACTTCATCCTGCCGTCATTCCGCTGGTCAGACCGGTAAACCTCCTCCGGCGGAACGCCTGAACTCTCTTAGAACAGCGCATCTTCGAAAAGCTCGTCGTCATTGGCGGCAGCGGCGACCGGCACTGCAACGACAGTTGCGGACGGAATGATGGCCTGATGAACGGTGCGCTCCTGTGCCATCGTGTAGAGCTTGAAGATCCGCGGGCCGAGATGGCTCAAGACGTCGCTGAGATCACCGATCTCCGGTAGGCTGGACCCGGCGAGATCACAGAGATCGTCGGAGCAGGTCGTAAGGACTTCGCCAAGATCGTTCTGGAAGTCCAGTTTGCTGATCGATAGGCCGATCTTGCTTGCCACTTCCCGGCCATGCTCGGAGAGAATACCCAGTTCGGTTTCCATGGCGTTGGCGGCCGAGCGGATATTGCCGACGGCGTCGCTCAGGCGTTCAGCAAGGCCAGGGCCGCCGGTGCTGTCGGTGGCGGCGATTGCGCAGGCTGCTTCCTCGAAACCCGTCAGGCCGTTGACGATCGCATCGGCGGATTCGTCGAGCTTGGCGGCAAAGACGCGCAGCTCGGCGGTGACGACATTGATCGACCGGCCTTCCTCGCCCATGCGGCTGCAGCGCAGATTGGTATTGAGTGCCATATAATGGATGTCCATTTTCACGGCGCGGATGTTCTCGATACCCTTGAGCAGGTTGGCAGCGGTCGCGGTGGTCGACTGGCTGACATGATTGGCTTGAAGGCTGGCAGTCTCGACCTGCTTGACGATGGCGTGGGCTGCGGAAACGCTTTCCTCCAGCGCCCGCATGAAGTTGCCGCCCTTGGCATCGTCCTCGGTCTGCATCTCGGCGCGCAGGTTGAGAATGTCCTGCGTGTCGTGGCTGAAGCTGGCAATGGTTTCGACGACGCTGCGGGAATCGCGCTGGAAATTTTCGACCATGTCGACCATCTGGGCGGCCGCAAGGTGATGGACGAGGTTTTCCAGCCGTGCCTGTGCGCCACGATCAAGGGCGCGGCCTTCGTCGCTGGCGAGGAAATCTTCGATGATGGTCAGCGTCGATTGCACATGCTCGATGCGCTGGCGGGTGATATCCCCGATCTGCAGTGCGGACAGGGTCGTCGCGACCTTGCCCTGGACGCCGCGGGCGAGCACGCCGACCTGCTTGGCAATCTCGCCGAGCTTCTTGCGGTGTGTGCTGATCGTCAGCGCGTCGCGCTGCAGCGCGCTGACCACCGAGGGTACCGTCTGCTCATAACGCTGCGCGACACCGGAGCCGAAGGTCTGGGCCGTGTTGAGTTCTTTTTCCAGCGCCTGGAGCTGGCCGGCAAAATTGTTGACTTCGGCCGTGCCGGAGCGGATGCGATCAAGAATTTCCTCGGCAAACCCGGCAAACTCGGCAATGCCAGCGCCGGTTATCTTCACCGTCACGGCAAAGGTCTGCAGGTAGCGCATGGTCTCCTGCATGTCGGCGACATGCGTGCGCAGGCCGGTGCCGGAGCTGGACAGGATATCGAGGTTCTTCTGGCGCAGGCTTTCCAGCTGCGGCAGTTCCGATAGGTTTTTCACCGTCGCCAGCAGGTCGGCCGTTGTGTCGGTGGCGGCGCCAGCATCGAGCGTTCGTGTGACATTGTCCAGCGAAGCAAGCAGGTTGTTGAGCACGTCCATGACGGCCAGCAGAACGCTGCCGCCTTCGAGAAAACGCTGCTCGACCTTCGTCCGTGCAGCCTCCAGCTTGTGGCCGATGGCGGTGGCGCTGGCGCTGGCAATGCCGGTTGGATGGGCGCCGGTCTGGTGGGCCAATGCGGTGCTGTATGTCAAAATAGCCCTCAACTCGAAACATGTGCGGTCTTTCCGGCATCCATAGGGCAAGGATGGAAATGTCTGGTTAAATGCGGGACTCGTCTGCGTTGCAGCGGCATTGCCGATGCGGCGCTCAGCCGTCGCGAGAAGTGTAGAGGTTTATCCGGGCCTTGAAAAATTGTTTTACCGCAATTCATTGAATTCATAAGGTTTTCCGTCTGGTTTTTGGTGATCTATGAAAACTCTCAGGTAAGATTTCATAGTGAACAGACTCGTAATAAGTGCAGAATCTCACAACCTGAATTTACCCGCTGTTAAGGCTGGCGTGAGATTCCAACAGGAGAGAAAATAGTATTAATCGCTTCATAGGACTGCAATGCCTCCCTTAATCGATGAATATATTTTGGTTGAACTGCCAGATAAATTGAATATTAGAAATATATCTAATGTATATGATCTAATTTATTCTGAAGTAAATTCAAATAAATCACTATTGATTTCCGTTCCGAAAAGCGCTGATGCCGACTTAAGCTTCATTCAATTGATGGAGTCTGCAAGAATACGCGCGAAAACCACCGGGAATCATATTGTCATGGCGAGCCCGGCTGAAGGTTCGGTTCTCAACGTGCTGGAGCGCGGTGGCTTCGCCGAAACATTCTCTCCCGAAGACAAGAAATTCTGGTTGCATGAAGAGGTAATACAATGAACGCGAGAATATTGACCGTCGATGACTCGGCCAGCATCCGTTTGACGACGAAGGTCACCTTGTCGAATGCGGGCTACGATATCACCGAGGCCGTCAACGGTGCCGAAGGCCTAGAAAAGGCAAAGTCGGGTCAGTTCGACCTGATCGTTACGGACCTGAACATGCCGGTCATGGACGGGCTGACGATGATCGAGGAATTGCGCAAGCTGCCGGCTCATACCGGCGTACCGATCATCTTCCTGACGACGGAATCTGACGCCGATCTCAAGGCGCGGGCAAAGGCGGCCGGTGCCACCGGCTGGCTGACCAAACCGTTTGATCCGGAAACCCTCGTCAAGATCGTCAGGAAGGTTCTCGGAAGATGAGCATGACCGATCCCATTGCAGTGTTTCGAATGGAAGCGGCGGAACTGTTTGAGCAGATCGAGTCCGGTCTGCTCGATCTGACCCACCGGCTCGACGACAGGGAGCAGATCGACGCAGTCTTTCGCGGCCTCCACACACTCAAGGGATCGGGTGCGATGTTCGGCTTCGACGCGCTCGCAGCCTTCACCCATCATTGCGAGACGGCCTTCGACCGGGTTCGCAAGGGTGAAAAACCCGCCACAAGCGAGCTGATTGCCGCCGTTCTTGCTGCGCAGGATCATATGCGCGCGCTGGTCGACCGGCCGACGGACGACCACGGCAATATCGGCGACATTCTCTTGAGCCAGTTGCAGCGGGCGGTCGAGGGCGGCGCGCCGATGACGGCGCCTGCGCAGGCAATTCAAGCGGAGCCTGCGGCTGTTGCTGTGAAAAGTGCTGTCAATACCTGGCGTATCCGCTTCAGCCTGCCTGTCAATTCCATGGTCAATGGCACAAATCCGCTGGGCCTGCTGGACGAACTGCGCGATCTCGGCGAATGCCGCATCGCTGTGAATACCTCAGCCATCCCATCGCTGGATGTGCTTGTCCCCACCGATCTGCATCTGTCCTGGGATGTGACGGTGACGACCGATCAGCCGCGTTCGGCGATCGATGATGTCTTTATCTTCGTGCTCGACGATATGCAGCTTGATGTCGAGACGCTGACAGACGGCGTTCCAGCGATTGCCGAACCTGCCGTGGTTCAGGCCGAACAGTCTGTGCCGGTGGTTCTGCCCGTCGCGGTCGCCGCGCCTGCCGCGCTGCCTGTTCCGGTCCAAGCGCCGGCCGCGCCAGCCGTCGAGCGCGAAGCTCCGGGTGGCAATGATGCGCGCCAGGCAAAGGCTTCTGAGAACGTCCGTGTCCCCGCCGAGCGGCTGGACGAACTGATGGACCGTGTCGGCGAGCTGGTGATCGCGCAGTCGCGCCTCCGGCAGCTGGCCAGTTCCAGCACGGACCTGCAGCTGCGGTCGGTCTCTGAAGAAATCGAACGGTTGTCGGGTGAATTGCGTGACACGATGATGGTTCTGCGCATGGTGCCGGTCGGCAGCCTGTTCGGCCGGTTCCGGCGGCTGGTGCATGATCTCGCTCGCGAGACCGGCAAGGTCATCGAACTGGTGACGGAAGGCGAGACCACCGAAGTCGACAAGACCGTCATTGAACGGTTGGCCGATCCGCTGGTGCATCTGGTGCGCAACTCGATCGACCATGGCCTGGAATCGCCGGAAGAACGCCGTGCAGCCGGCAAGGACGAGGCTGGCAAGATCATGCTCTCGGCCCGTCAGGCGGGTGGCGAAGTGATCATCACCATCAAAGACGACGGCCGCGGCATCAATCGCGAGCGGGTACGGGCCAAGGCAGAGGGCTCCGGTCTCATCCAGCCCGGCGCCGTGCTGTCCGATCAGGACCTGCTGCAGCTGATTTTCGCTCCCGGCTTTTCGACGGCGGCACAGGTCACCAACCTTTCCGGCCGTGGTGTCGGCATGGACGTGGTCAAAAAGACGGTCGAGACCCTGCGCGGTGCGATCGACATTACCAGCCAGGCCGGCCAAGGCTCAGACGTGTCGCTGCGCATTCCGCTGACATTGGCGATCATCGACGGGCTTCTGGTCCGCGTCGGTACCGGGCGCTACGTCATCCCGCTGTCGGCGGTGGAAGAATGCCTGGAGCTGTCGCTCGAGGAAGATCTGCGTTCGCGCGGCCGCAGCTTCATTTCGCTGCGCGACAGCCTTGTGCCGTTCCTGCGGCTGCGCGATCTGTTCCGCACCGGCACAAAGCCGGATGCGCATCAGAAGGTCGTGGTCATTTCAACCGGCACGGAGCGCGTCGGCATGGTCGTCGACCAGATTATCGGCGACCACCAGACGGTCATCAAGTCGATGTCGAAGCTGCATCATGACGTCGCCACCTTCTCCGGCGCGACCATTCTCGGCGACGGCAGTGTCGCCCTCATTCTCGATGTCGCCCATCTGGTGGCGGCCGGTCAGCAACAGGAGGCGCAGGTGCGCGCGGCAGGATGATCGAAGCAGTTCAGACAAACGACAGACAGCCGCAATCCGACACGCATTGGAACAGCGACGGCGAGCTGGAAGTGCTGACATTCGACCTTCACGGCGAAACGTTTGCGCTTGAGGCAGCCATGGTTCAGGAAATCCTCGACCTGTTGCCGGAAACCACTGTTCCCGGCGCCATGCCCTTTGTCGGCAGCGTCATCAATTTTCGCGGCAAGGTCATCCCGCTTGCCGATATTCGCCTCGCTTTCGGCATGGAAGCGGCGGAAACGACGATCGACAGCCGTATCATCGTCATCGAGCTTAATCTCCAGGGAGAGCCGACATTGGTCGGCCTTCGAACAGACAAGGTGAATGAAGTCACCACGCTTGCCAAGACATCCAGTGAGGCGCCTCCCAGCGTCGGGATGCGGTGGCGGCCGGACTACATCAATTGCCTGGTCAAGCGGGGAGGACAATTCATCATCCTTCCCAACCTGCAGGCGATTTTCTCATTCAGGAAAGACACCTGACGCCGCGCAGGCTGCATACGGCATGCGCGGTTGTTCATATTCAAGGAATTTGACAATGCGATTTACCATCAAGCTCAAACTGGCGATCGCCTTTGTGTTCGTTATCGCCTTGCTGCTTGGAACGGCCGGTTACGGTATCCTGAGCCTCGGCAATCTTAATCAGACAGTTGAAGACGTGCTGCAAGGCCCGGCCGCGCGCCTGCAGCTTGCCCAGCAGATCAATATCTATCAGTTGCAGGCGATCCGTCAGCAGAAGAACCTTCTGGCCGCGACATCGGAAAAAGAATCCTCGGATGCCCGCACCAAGGGCGACCACAATCGCAAGCTTTTCGATGAAACGCTGAATGAAGCAACCGCCAAGGCAACCGAACAGGGCAAGCCGAACTGGGTGAAACTGCAGGCGCTGTCGGTTCAGGCAAATGAGGCCGAAAGCCAAATCCGCAAATTCCTCGATGCCGGTAATGCGCCCGCCGCGCAGAACATCTCCGTTACCACGGCGCGTCAGAGCGCCAATGATATGGACGCCATTCTCGAAGAGGTCGTCAGGCTTGAGGAAACGCGTCTTGCCGAAGCGCAGGCCGCCGCCGACGCAATGTATCTGAACACGCGTTTGATGATGACGGCGGCGGCAGGTCTCGCCGTGCTGATTGCCATTGCTGCCGCCATCTGGATTTCGCTGACCATCAGCAAGGGCCTGCGCCGCGCAACGACTGCCGTTGCCGATGTCGCCGATGGTGATCTGACAAAGCTTGCGGAAATTACCAATCGCGATGAGATCGGTGCTCTTCTCGGTAATGTCAACGTGATGATCGAACGCCTGCGCGGCGTCGTTGCTGACGCGCTGTCGGCCTCCGACAATGTCTCCGCCGGTAGCCAGGAACTGTCGGCCAGCTCCGAGCAGGTCAGCCAGGGCGCGACCGAGCAGGCAGCGTCTGCCGAAGAAGCCTCCGCCTCGATGGAAGAGATGGCTGCTAACATCAAGCAGAATGCCGACAATGCGGCCCAGACCGAGAAGATTGCCCGTCAATCGTCGAAGGATGCGGAAGCCAGTGGCGAAGCTGTGTCGCGTGCCGTCAGCGCCATGCGCACGATCGCCGAGAAGATCGGCATCGTCCAGGAAATCGCCCGCCAGACCGATCTTCTCGCCCTCAATGCTGCGGTCGAGGCGGCCCGCGCCGGCGAGCATGGCAAGGGCTTTGCTGTCGTTGCCTCGGAAGTCCGCAAGCTGGCCGAACGCAGCCAGTCGGCAGCGGCTGAAATCGGCCAGATGTCGAGCGATACGGTCAAAGCTGCTGCCGAAGCGGGTGACATGCTGAACCGGCTGGTTCCGGATATCCGCAAGACCGCCGAACTGGTCTCGGAAATCTCGGCCGCGTGCCGCGAGCAGGACATCGGTTCGAGCCAGATCAACGAGGCGATCCAGCAACTCGACAAGGTCACGCAGCAGAATGCCAGCGCCTCCGAGCAGATGTCGGCGACCTCCGAAGAACTGGCGGCCCAGGCGGAAGAGTTGCAGGCATCGATCGCCTTCTTCAAGGTGGACAGCGCCAATCACGGTGCGAGCGTCCGGAAGGCCGTTGCACCCGTGGTGCTGACAAAGGTTTTGACGACAAAGCCGGTTGCACACCGCAGGCCGGCAGCCGTTGGAAACTCGGTTGCCTCCCAGCAGGCACGGGCCAAGGGCTTTGCTCTCGATCTATCGATGGGTGGCCCGGATGCCGAAGACCAGAATTTCCGTGAGAGCGCATAACTGCGCCCGATCGTAATCCGGCGGCCCTTACGGGGCCGCTGCAGTGTCCGCGTGTGTAGGCGCGGACAGGAACTTTCCGAAACTACCGGTTCCGCGGACGTGAATCACTCACCGCATCGCTTTGCTGGCTCGGACACCCCTCCAATTGGGCTCCTATTCGGGATGCCCGTGTGTTTCCGGCCAAAGTAAGGATTTTACGGTGCGCATAACTATCAAACTGAAACTCGCAATCGTGTTCGCGGTCATCATCCTGTTGACCGGCGGAATGGCCACTCTGGCTGTTCTCAACCTCTCTTCGTTGAACACCGCTATCACGCATATGGTCAACGGACCGATCGTCGACATGAAGACCGTCATCGATCTCAGCGGCGCCTTCAACGGAACGGTGCGCGCTGAAAAGAACGCGATCCTCAGCGAAAACCCAGCGGAGATCGCCGAGTTCGTCAAGTCGATGAAGGATCGCCAGGTGCAGCTGGATGGGTTCATAACAACACTTTCAAAGTCGGAAGATCCTGACGTCCGGGCCAAGGCGGCTGAAATTCGTACGCTCTATGAGCAATATATGCCGCTTCAGTTGCGGGTAGCGGACCTTTCGACCCAAAACACGATGGAATCGAACATCCAGGCATCGGCCCTGACCATGGGCGCCGGGCGCGACATGATGAACAAAGCGCTGCAATTGATCGACGAGGTCAGCGGTGTCGTCACCGGCAACGTTCAGGAAACCGACGAAGCGACCGATATTCAATATCTGAATTCGCGCCTGCTGCTGATTTCGGCGACCATCGCGCTGACGTTGTTCTCGTTCGCCGCCGCTGTCTGGATCTCGCTGAACATTTCGCGTGGTCTGCGCCGCGCTGTCGAACTTGCCGATGCCGTCAGCATTGGTGATCTCAACTATGAAATCGCCCACAAGAGCAACGACGAGATCAAGGATCTGGTCAATTCGATGCAGGTCATGACGTCCAACCTGCGCAACACGGCAAGCCTTGCTGACAAAGTTGCAGACGGCGACCTGACGGTCGAGCCGGCACCGCTGTCGGAAAAGGACACGCTGGGTCTGGCGCTGCAGCGTATGGTCGAGCGTCTTCGTGGCGTCGTTGCCGATGCCCTGTCGGCTTCCGACAATGTCTCGGCCGGTAGCCAGGAACTGTCGGCAAGCTCCGAGCAGATTTCGCAAGGCGCGACCGAGCAGGCGGCATCCGCCGAAGAAGCCTCTGCCTCGATGGAAGAGATGGCCGCCAACATCAAGCAGAACGCCGACAATGCCGCGCAGACCGAAAAGATTGCCCGCCAGTCCTCGAAGGATGCTGAAGCGAGCGGTGAGGCTGTTGCCCGCGCCGTGAGCGCCATGCGGACGATCGCTGAAAAGATCGGCATCGTTCAGGAAATCGCCCGCCAGACCGACCTTCTCGCCCTGAACGCCGCCGTTGAAGCAGCCCGTGCCGGCGAGCATGGCAAGGGCTTTGCCGTCGTCGCTTCCGAAGTCCGCAAGCTTGCCGAACGCAGCCAATCGGCTGCCGCCGAAATCGGCCAGATGTCTGGTGATACCGTCAAGGCTGCAGCCGAAGCCGGTGACATGCTGAACCGTCTGGTTCCGGATATCCGCAAGACCGCCGAACTGGTCTCGGAAATCTCCGCTGCCTGCCGCGAGCAGGATATCGGCGCCAGCCAGATCAACGAGGCGATCCAGCAGCTCGACAAGGTGACCCAGCAGAATGCCGGTGCTTCCGAGCAGATGTCGGCCACCTCTGAAGAACTGGCCGCCCAGGCGGAAGAACTGCAGGCTTCGATTGCCTTCTTCAAGGTCGATGGTGCAGGCGTTCGCGTCGCTGCCAAGAAGCCGTCGCAGAAGCCTGCGGCGCGCACCTTTGCCCCAACCGCTGCCCGCAAGGCGCCGGCCGCCGCGCAGAACAGCATTTCGGCCCAGCAGGCACGCGCCAAAGGTTTTGCCCTCGACCTGTCGATGGGCGGGCCGGATGCAGCCGATGCTGATTTCCGGGAAAGCGCTTGATCATGGCAACAGCATCGCTGGAATCGCAATTCGTCACGTTCAGTCTCGGCGAGGAGGTCTTTGCCGTCCCCGTCGAAGTGGTCCGGGAAATCCTCGACTATGAGGAAGCCTTCAAGATCCCCAACGGCCCCGACTATCTGCTCGGCCTGCGCGATGTGCGCGGGCAGGGCGTGCCGACCATCGATCTCAGGCTCAAGCTCGGCCTGTCGAAAACCGTGCCAACACCCCATACGCGGGTGTTGGTGATGGATATCCCGCTGGAAAACCGGACGCTGTCGCTCGGCCTCGTCGCCGACCGTGTTTTCGAAGTCACGCCATTCCGGCGTGACCAGATCGAGGCGGCGCCCGATATCGGCATCCGCTGGCGTTCGGGCTATATCGCCGGTGTGGTGCGCCGGGAAGGCGGCTTTGTCGTCATCATCGATCTCGCCAGCCTGCTTTCGCGCGAAGAGACGGCCTTGCTGACCCTGCCGGGTTCGGCAGGGCATGCCGCTTGAGGTATTGAGCATGAATGTTGCCGTCCGTCAGACGCAGTCGCTTTCTGATCATATCAGCAAGCGCAACTTCGATCGCCTCGCGCGGTTCATCTATGACTATAGCGGCATCAAGATGCCGCAGAGCAAGCTGACGATGCTTGAAGGCCGCCTTCGCCGGCGCCTTCGGGCGACAAATATCATGAGTTTCGACGATTATTGCGATTTCCTGTTCAACGAGGACGGGATCGAGCAGGAAGCTGTCTACCTGATCGATGCCGTGACGACGAACAAGACGGATTTCTTCCGTGAATCCAAGCATTTCGATTTCATGCGCGATGTTTCACTGCCTGCTCTTTTGAACAAGGGGCATCATAATCTGCGGGTCTGGAGTTCAGCCTGCTCGACCGGTGCCGAGCCCTATACGATTGCGATGGTGATGGCGGAGTTTGCCGAAGGGCGATCGGATGTCGATTATTCGATCCTGGCCACCGACCTTTCCACCGAGGTTCTTCAGGTTGCCCGTCAGGGCATCTATGCCGACGATATCGTCGCGCCCGTGCCGGTCGCCCTGCGCAAGAAATATGTGATGACGGCGAAAGAACAGGGGCGGCGCGAGGTTCGTATCGCGGCGAAACTGCGCGCCAAAGTCGGCTTCGGCCGGATGAACCTGATGGATGCGAAATACCCGGTCGGTAGCCCCATGCACATCATTTTTTGCCGCAACGTGCTGATCTATTTCGATAAGCCGACGCAATCGGACGTGCTGACGCGGCTGTGTGATTGCCTTTTGCCCGGCGGCTATATGTTCATCGGCCACTCGGAATCGATCACCGGCATTGATCTGCCGTTGAAACAGGTCTCGAATACCGTTTTCCAGCGTACGTGATCCCTGATTCCGGACCGGTTCTCCGGTCCATTCTTTGAAGAGACAGGCCGATATGGCAAAGAAAGTCCGTGTTCTGATCATCGATGACAGCGCCAGTGTCCGCCAGACCCTGACGGCGGTGCTGCAGCAGGATCCCGATATCGAGGTGATGGGCGCGGCATCCGATCCGTTCATGGCGGCGCGCAAGATCGCCGAGGATATTCCCGACGTCATCACGCTGGACGTGGAAATGCCGCGCATGGATGGCATCACCTTCCTGCGCAAGCTGATGGCGCAGCATCCCATCCCGGTGGTGATGTGCTCGTCTCTGACAGAGACCGGTTCAGAGACGTTGCTGCAAGCGCTGGAAGCGGGTGCCGTGGATATCATCCTCAAGCCGAAGATCGGCGCGGCAGATCATCTGGCCGAAAGCGGCATGCGCATTCGGGAAGTGGTCAAGAGTGCTGCACAGGCGCGGGTTTCCGGGGTTCGCCGCCCATCGGCGCGTTCGGCAGGCGAGGCGTCCAATCCGAATGCGAGATTCACGGCCGACGCCATGCTGCCGCCGCCAACGGGGCGCGCGATGGCCAAGACCACGGAAATGGTTGTCTGCGTCGGCGCATCCACCGGCGGAACCGAGGCGCTGCGGGAAATGCTGGAAGCGCTGCCTGCCAATGCGCCGGGCATTGTGATCGTTCAGCACATGCCGGAAAAATTCACCGCCGCCTTTGCCAAGCGGCTGAACAGCCTGTGTGAGGTCGAGGTCAAGGAAGCCGTGGATGGCGATCCGGTCTTGCGCGGCCATGTGCTGATTGCGCCGGGCGACCAGCACATGCTGCTGGAGCGCCAGGGCGCCCGCTATTACGTTTCCGTCAAGACTGGACCGCTCGTTTCGCGCCACCGGCCATCGGTGGATGTGCTGTTCCGCTCCGCCGCCCGGGCTGCCGGCGGCAATGCCATGGGCGTCATCATGACCGGCATGGGCGACGACGGCGCACGCGGCATGGAGGAAATGAAGCAGGCGGGGGCTTTCACGGTGGCACAGGACGAGGCGACTTCGATCGTCTTCGGCATGCCCAAGGAAGCGATTGCCCGCGGCGGCGTCGACCGGGTTGTGCCGCTTGACCAGATCGCGCGGGAAATCCTGATGGCGCAGTCGCGATTTTGAGGCGGAGCCGAACCGTTTGAGTTCGAGGAAGATTACCCCCTCTGTCACTTCGTGACATCTCCCCCACAAGGAGGGAGATTCTTCTTTTCCCTCGAGTCTCATATAAGGGGTGCCGGAGGTCAACGGCCAATCTCCCTCCTTGTGGGGGAGATGTCGGCGTAGCCGACAGAGGGGGGTAACTTTCCGCAAGCTGCAGGGGCTGATGAAACCCTCAAACCCCTTGCGTCACCAGAAACGCCTTCATCCGTTCGACTGCCGTCTCCGGCATATCCAGCACATTGGCCTTGTCGGCGAGACGAAAAATTTCGGCATAATGCAGCACGCCACGGGCCGACTGCATGCCAGCCGGCATGGTGAAATGCCGCTGGTGGCCATTCAGCCAGGCGAGGAAGACGACGCCGGCCTTGTAATATTGTGTCGGGGCTTCGAAGATTTTTCGTGACAGGGGGACCGTCGGTTCGATCACCGCGCGGAACGTCTCGACATCGCCCGCTGCCAGCGAGGCCAGAGCTTTCGAGGCGGAGGGCGCCACGGCATCGAAGATACCGAGCAGGGCGTGGCTGTATTTCCGGCCGTCGCCTTCGATCAGTCCGGCATAGTTGAAATCATCGCCGGTGAAGCAGAGCACATCGTCGGGTAGGCGGTTCCGCAGGGCGATCTCATAGGCGTTGTCGAGCAAGGAGATCTTGATGCCTTCGACCTTCGCTCTGTTCTCCTCGATGATCGACAGGACCGTATCGAGCGCCGTTTCGAAGTTTTCCGATCCCCAATAGCCCTTCAGCTGCGGATCGAACATGTCGCCCAGCCAGTGCAGTACGACCTTGTCCTTGGTCTGCGACAGGATGCGGCCATAGACCTTGCGATAGTCATCAGGCGATTTGGCGATGCCGGCGAGCGCCCGGCTGGCCATCATGATCGAGCGGCCGCCTTCTTTTTCGACGAAACCGGCCTGGGTTTCGTAGGCGCGGATAACGTCATCGAGCGAGCGGGTATCGGCGGGGGCAAGGTGATCGGTTCCGGCACCGC
Source organism: Hyphomicrobiales bacterium (assembly GCA_900472175.1). Lineage (GTDB taxonomy): Bacteria > Pseudomonadota > Alphaproteobacteria > Rhizobiales > Rhizobiaceae > Pararhizobium. The sequence continues at coordinate 88,596 of UCHD01000005.1, forward strand.
AGGCGAGATCGGCGCCCGGCACCGTGCGGGCTTCGGCCAGCGACCGGCGGATCAGTTCCTGCGCGCCTGCCCAATCCAAACCCATGCCCCGCTGCGATGTGTCCATCGCCTCGGCAATCTTGAAACCCAACGCCCAGAGATGATGGCGGAAGGCCATGGTCCGTTCCCAGTCGATGGCCGGGCGGCCCCATGGATCGAGATCGCGTAACGGATCAGAGACCACGTGCGCGGCGGCATAGGCGATACGATTGAAGGTCGGGGCTGTTTGTGGCCGCAAGACCGGTGTTCCCGTCAAGCGGTAAATCTCAAGCGAGCCGTCGGCACGCGGCAGCGGCAGGGTGGCGGACATGCGGGCTCCTCCTCGGGGTGATGAAAGCCGATTAATTTAGATCGTTCCAAATTTCAAGGAAAATTTATGCACCAAATCTCATGCTCAAATGCGCGGCGAGTGGATTTTTGGATTGATGTTGAGTTTTCTATGGTCGGGTGTTCAGTCGTTACTTTCAAATTAGTTATTAAATATCAATGTATTGAAAGATTCTATGTCTTCGATCGGTCTCGGGGTCTGTGGATAAGGATGAGTGTGGCCGTGGCTCGCGAAATCCGCTTGACAAATTTGGAACGTTCCAATTATTTTGTGATAGTGCTGAGGCGGAAGACCTTGGCTGGGAGGATGATGTGGCAAAAGACCGGGTGACAGTGATCGATATTGCGCGCGCCGCCGGCGTGTCGAAATCGACCGTGTCGCTCGTGTTGCAGGCAAGTCCTCTGGTCAATGAGACCACCCGGGCCAAAGTCAATGCCGTCATTCGCGACCTTGGCTATGTCTACAATCGTGGTGCCGCCAACCTGCGCCAGTCCAATTCCAAGTCGAAGATCATCGGTATCGTCGTCAACGACCTGACCAACAGCTTCTTCGCCGAGCTTGCCGTCGGCGTCGATATGGTCGTGCAGTCGGCCGGTTACGTGCAATTCCTTGCCAATACCGCCGAAAGCGTCGATCGCCAGCGTGAGGTAATATCCTCGATGCGCGAGCACGGTATTTCCGGGCTGATCCTGTCGCCGGCGCGTGGAACAGATGCCAATGACCTGAAGCCGCTGGTGGCGAGCGGTATTCCCGTCGTCAATGTCGTCCGGCAGGTTGCCGGCGCCAAGGTTTCCTCGCTGATCTCCGACAATCATGCCGGCATGCGCGATGCCGTCCGTCATCTGGCCGGGCTTGGCCATCACTGTATCGCGTTCCTCGGCGGCTTTCCCGATACGGCCGTTTTCAATGAGCGGCTGCAGGGTTATCGCGACGCGCTGTCCGATATGGATCTAGCTCTTCATGACGAACTTGTGGTCAGCTCGGCGCCGTCGCGGGCAGGGGGCGTCGCTGCCATCGAGCGGGCATTGCTGCTGCGCGAGCGGCCGACGGCGGCAGTGTGTTTCAACGATGCGGTCGCCTTCGGGGTGTGCGACGGCTTGCGTGCCCATCGTCTCGATCCAGGCGAGGATTTTGCCGTCATCGGGTTCGACGATGTGATCGAGGCGCAAACGGCGGTGCCGGCGCTGACGACGATTTCGGTCGATCCGCAGGGCATGGGGCGCCGGGCAGCACAGCTTCTTTTGAAGCAGATCAATGCCGGACGGGCTGATGCGGAAGCGATCGTCAGTTCGGTGCGGCTGGTCGTGCGCCAAAGCTGTGGCGCCGCCATCGACAAGCGGGAAAGGCTATCCTTGTTATGACACGTTGGGGTTTGATCGGGGCAAGCACGATTGCCCACGAATGGGTGATCGACGCGATCCGCGCCGTTGGCGGCGAGATCGTTTCGGTGATGAGCACCAGCGCCGCGCGTGGCGCCAAATATGCTGCGGACCATGGCATTGCAAAATCGGTGACCAGCGTTGCCGAGCTTGTCGGTGATCCCGACGTTGAGGCCGTCTACATCTCGACCACCAATGAATTGCACCGTGACCAACTGGTCGCAGCAGCCAAGGCCGGCAAACATATTCTCTGTGAAAAGCCGCTGGCGATGAGCCTTGACGATGCCCATGACATGGTCAAGGCTGCACGGGACGCCGGTGTCGTCATGGCAACCAATCATCATCTGCGCGGTGCGGCCACGCACCGGGCGATGCGCGATGCGATTGCCGCCGGAAAGATCGGTAAGCCGCTGGCGGCTCGCGTCTGCCATGCCGGTTACCTGCCGCCGCACCTTCAGGGCTGGCGCTTGGACAAGCCGGAAGCGGGTGGTGGGGTCATTCTCGATATTACTGTGCATGACACCGATACGTTGCGTTTCGTATTGGGCGACGATCCGGTCGAGGCTATCGCGCTTGGCCAATATGGCGGCATGGCAAAGGCAGGGCTTGAAGATGCTGCGATGGGTGTCCTGCGGTTCAAGTCAGGCCTGATCGCTCAGTTCCATGATGGTTTCACCACCAAATATGCTGTCACCGGCTTTGAGGTGCATGGCTCGGAGGGGTCGCTGATCGCCCGCAACTGCATGAGCCAGAAACCGGTCGGCACGGTGACCTTGCGCAATGCCGATGGCGAGACGGAGCTGCCGCTCGACCATCGCAATCTCTACGAAAACACGTTGACTGCCTTTGACAACGCCATTGCGGGCAGGGGCAAGCCGCTTTGCGGCGGGGACGATGGCATCTGGTCGCTGGCCACCGGGCTTGCGGTGATGAAATCGGCGCAGACCGGTAGCGCGGTCAAGATTGAAACCGGATTTTGAGAGCGTTCCATGAGCAAGCATATCACTCCGGCTGAGGCAGCCTCCCTGATCCCCGATGGCGCGACCGTTTCGGTGTCGTCGTCGAGCGGGCTTGGTTGCCCAGACCTGATGCTGAAGGCGATCGGCGAACGCTTCGACGCGACCGGTCATCCACGCGATCTGACGACGCTGCATCCGATTGCCGCCGGTGACATGAGTGGCATCAAGGGTGTCGATTACATCGCCAAGAAGGGGCTTTTGAAAAAGATCATCGGCGGCTCCTATCCCTCCGGTCCTTCGACATCCGAGCCGCCGCTGATCTGGCAGATGATCGGCAATAACGAAGTTGCTGCCTATAACATTCCGTCGGGCGTGCTGTTCGACATGCACCGGGAAGCGGCCGCAAAGCGTCCGGGCGTGCTCACCAAGATCGGTCTCGACACTTTCGTTGATCCCGCGCGCCAGGGCTGCGCCATGAACGCGTCTGCCGCGGCCGAACCGGTCGTCAAGAAGATGGAATTCGAGGGTGAGGACTGGCTGTATTTCAAGACGATCGTGCCGCAGGTGGCGATCATCCGGGCAACGACCGCCGACGAGCGCGGCAACCTGACCTATGAACATGAAGGGGCCTATCTTGGCGGTCTCGACCAGGCGCTGGCTGCCCGCAACAACGGTGGCATCGTCATTGCGCAGGTCAAGCGTATCACCAAATCCGGTTCGCTGAAGCCGCATGACGTGCGGGTTCCCGGCATGCTGGTCGATTATGTCATCGTCGATCCCGACCAGAAGCAAACGACGCTGACGGATTACGACCCGGCGATCTCGGGTGAAATTTTCCGGCCGCTCGATAGTTTCCGGGTGCCGGAATTTAATATCCAGAAGGTCATTGCGCGCCGTGTCGCGCAGGAACTTCAGATCGGTTCCTGCGTCAATCTCGGCTTCGGCATCTCGGCCAATGTGCCGCGCATCCTGCTTGAGGAGGGGCTGCATGGCTCGGTCACCTGGGTGATCGAGCAGGGGGCGGTCGGTGGCGTGCCGCTGCTCGATTTTGCCTTCGGTTGCGCCTCGAATGCCGACGCCTTCATGCCGTCGCCCTATCAGTTCACCTATTTTCAGGGCGCGGGCTTCGATGCCTCGCTGTTGTCGTTCCTGGAGATCGGCAAGGACGGCTCGGTCAATGTTTCGAAGCTCTCCTTCCGGCCACATGTAACGGCAGGGGCGGGCGGGTTCGTCGATATCACTGCGCGGGCAAAGAAGATCGTCTTCTCCGGCATGTTCAACGCTGGGGCGAAGCTCTCGATGACCGACAGCAAGCTGGTGATCGAAAAAGAAGGCAAGCTGAAGAAGCTGGTCAACGAGGTCGAACACGTCACCTTCTCCGGCCGCCGTGCTGTCGAGCAGGGGCAGGACATCACCTATGTCACCGAACGCTGCGTGATGAAGCTGACGCCTGCCGGTATCGTGCTCACCGAAATTGCGCCGGGTGTCGATCTGCAGGCCCATATTCTCGACCAGTCGGAATTCCCGCTGATCGTCTCTGACAAGTTGAAGGTCATGGATGCGGCGCTGTTTCATGAGGCGCCGATCGGGCTGACGTTGCCGCGAAAGCCGGTTCGGACGCTGGAAGGAGCGGCACATGGCTGACGAACGCATCCGCATCGAGATCGACGGGGCGATTGCCACCCTCACGGTTGCGCGGCCGGACAAGTTGAATGCCTTCGATATCGATATGCTTAAGGCGCTGTCGGCGGCCTGCGATACGGTCGAGGCCGATGCGACCATCCGCGTCGTTATTTTGACAGGCGAGGGCAAGGCCTTTTCGGCCGGAGGCGATATCAAGGCCTGGGGGGCGATGAGCCCCAACGAATTCGGTCACGCCTGGGTGCGCTTCGGCCACCGTGTGTTCGAGCGGCTGGCGACCCTGCGCATGCCGGTAATTGCGGCGATCAACGGCCACACGCTTGGCGGCGGGCTGGAACTGGCGGCAGCGGCAGATATCCGCATTGCAGAAACGCAGGTGAAGATCGGCCTGCCGGAAACGAGCCTTGGCATGGTGCCTGGCTGGTCCGGCACGCAGCGTCTGGTCAAGCGTTTTGGCGCGCAGGTTGTGCGGCGCATGGTGCTGGGTGGCGAGATGTTTACGGCGGACGAAGCGAAAGCGCTCGGGCTGGTCGATGCTGTCGCTCAGACCGGAACGGTGCTGGACGCGGCGAAAGACTATGCAGGGCGCATTGCCAAGCGTGGTCCGGCGGCTTTGGAAATCTGCAAGCTGATGATCGCGTCCGCGAACGATGAAGACAATGGCACGGCCGTCGAAGCGCTGGGATCGATCCTGGCTGCCAAGACCGGCGACATGAAAGAGGGTGTCGCGGCCTTTACCGGCAAGCGCCCGGCGGAATTCAAGGGAGAATGGTAATGACGGTTCTGGTGAAGCCCAAGGCTTTGACTGACACAAAGGTGCGCGACTTCCAGATGCTGATCGATGGCAAGTGGGGCAGCGCGGCTGAAGGCCGGACGCTCGAGCGCGTGGCGCCCGGTCATGGCGTCACCGTCAGCCGCTATCCTGCGGCGGCGAAAGTGGATGCCGAGCGGGCGATCGCTGCAGCCCGCAAGGCATTTGATAACGGCCCCTGGCCGCGCATGACGGCATCGGAACGTTCGCTTGTGTTGCTTCGGGCCGCCGACATGATCGCGGCGCGCGCCGATGAGCTGGCCTATCTCGATTGTATCGAAAGCGGCAAGCCGATCAGCCAGGCCAAGGGCGAACTGGGCGGTGCCGCCGATATCTGGCGCTATGCCGCAGCGCTTGCCCGCGACCTGCATGGTGAAAGCTACAATACGCTTGGGGACGGCACGCTTGGCGTCGTGCTGCGGGAAGCCATTGGCGTGGTCTCGATCATCACACCGTGGAATTTCCCGTTCTTGATCGTCAGCCAGAAGCTGCCATTCGCGCTGGCTGCCGGCTGCACGACGGTGGTCAAGCCGTCTGAACTCACGTCCGGATCGACGCTGGTGCTAGGCGAAATCCTGGAAGCGGCTGGTGTTCCCGCAGGCGTCGTCAACATCATCACTGGCACTGGCCCGGATGTCGGCGCGATCATGACTTCGCATCCCGCCGTCGACATGGTCTCCTTTACCGGTTCGACCGGTATCGGCAAGCTGACGATGACCAATGCCGCGCAGACGCTGAAGAAGGTCTCGCTGGAACTTGGCGGCAAGAACCCGCAGATCGTCTTTCCGGATGCCAATCTCGACGATTTCATCGATGCGGCGGTGTTCGGCGCCTATTTCAATGCTGGGGAATGCTGCAATGCCGGTTCGCGGCTGATCGTTCACAAGGAGATCGCGCAGGATGTGATCGCCCGCATCGCCGCCATGTCGGCAAAGGTCAAGGTCGGTGACCCGCTTGATCCTGAAACTCAAGTCGGCGCGATCATCACGCCGCAGCATCTGGACAAAATCGTCGGCTACGTTTCGGCCGCCTCCGGCAATGGGGCTAAGGTTTCGCATGGCGGCGCAGCCCTTGATCTAGGCTCCGGCCAATTTATGTCGCCGACCATTCTCTCATCCGTCACGCCCGATATGGCGGTTGCGCGGGAGGAAGTGTTTGGTCCGGTGCTTTCGGTGCTGACCTTCGGGACCACGGAGGAGGCAATCCGGATTGCCAATTCGATCGATTACGGTCTGTCGGCCGGTGTCTGGAGCCGCGATTTCGATACCTGCCTGACGGTTGGCCGGAAAGTCCGGGCCGGAACGGTCTGGATGAACACCTTCATGGATGGGGCTTCGGAATTGCCCTTCGGCGGCTACCGCCAATCCGGCCTTGGCCGCGAACTCGGCCGTCATGCGGTGGAAGATTACACCGAGACCAAGACGCTCAACATGCATATCGGCGGCCGCACCGGCTGGTGGATGCCGCGCGGGTAAGGTGGGTTGGGGCGATGAGAGGAAGGGAGGGGGCATGGAGCTGAATTCGAGTTTGGAACAGGGCACTGGCCTCATTCCCAAGGTCTCACGTTGCCGGAAAATTGATCGTTGGCTTCAGCATGACCTGCATGTCCGCCGTGTTCGTTCCGGCAATCCGGGCCATCAGGACACGGCCCATCTGTTCACCGGTATCCGTCAGATCCTCATAGATCGTCTCGACCTTGGGCTGGATGTTGACCAGCAGTTTCGAGGTCTGTTTGGCGACGATGTCATATTCGACGCCCAGCGCCAGTCCGTGATCGCTCATGCCGGTGATCGTCGCCAGCGCCGAGACCTCACCACCACAGACAAAGCCGTCGGGGGCATCCGGTTGCCCGGCGCGGCGGCTGATGAAGTCACGGATATGGTCGATCGGGCTATCGAGGTGGATCTCGTCGGGGATTTCGTAAGCGACGCCGGCCTCGCGCACAGCCGTCATGAAACCGTGCATCAGGTGCTGCGAGAAGGTCATGCGCTTCGGCGGCAGGATGATCGTCGGCTTTCGCCGGCCGCGCGTAATCAGCCGCCTGGCTGCCTCGTAGGCGAAGGAGAAATTGTCATAGTCGACATAGGGGTGAGGGGTGGAAAGCTCCGTTCTCCCATGACAGACGAAGGGAAAATCGTTTTCGAGCAGGAAGCGCACGCGCGGGTCGAACGGTTCGGTGCGCGAGAAGATCAGCCCGTCCGCCATGCCGTTGCGGACGATGTGGCGCACCGCATCGAGATTGCTGTCGTTCATGAAATTCGGTGTGACAATGATGTGGTAGGGCGTATCGGTCAGCGCCTTGGCAAGGCCGAGCATCAGCGAGGTGCCGTAGCCGAGGATTTCCTCGTGCGGATCAAGAAGAACGCTGATGACGTTGGTGCGGCCGGTCTTCAGGCGTTGCGCCGCTCGGTCGGGAAGGTAGCCGATTTCTGCCGCCACCTCATGCACGCGGCGCCGGGTTTCGGCCGAAATCTGCGGCGCGTTGCTCAGCGCACGCGACACGGTCGTCACGGCAAAACCCGTGAGATCGGCGAGGGTGCGCAGCGTTGGCTTGCCGCTTTTCGGTCTCGTTTCGGCAGCGGCGGATTTGGGAGTGTCAACCAATGAAATACTCCCTTGAGGCGACGACAAGGCGTCTTTGTAACGTCAGACGCACACATGCGCAATGTGTGTTTATGCAAACGTTATAAATGCGCATTGCAGGCAAGGATTTGCTGCGTTGCGGCATTAATTTCAGAGCTTATAAACACTGGAATTCAACGTGTTAATTCGAATTGTCTGGCTATGGTGTGCGGTGCTTGACTTGAGCCTATTTATAACGTTTTAAATGAACCGGCGGCGGAGACCGCAGACCAATTGCTTCCCTGTTTGAGCGGGGATGGCATTCAACGGCGGGGGAGGAGTTTCCCGCTATCCGACTTGCAAACGGGAGGACTACGATGCGCAAGTTTATGACGACGACAGCAATTGCAGCATTGATGATGACGGGTGGCGCGGTGATGGGCGGCTCTGCCGTGCAGGCTGCTGAAAGCGTTGAAGTTCTGCATTGGTGGACATCCGGCGGCGAAGCGGCTGCCCTGGACGTCCTGAAGAAAGATCTGGAAACCAAGGGTATTTCCTGGACCGACATGCCGGTTGCCGGTGGTGGTGGTACGGAAGCCATGACCGTGCTGCGCGCGCGCGTCACCTCGGGCAATGCACCAACGGCCGTTCAGATGCTCGGCTTCGACATTCTCGACTGGGCCAAGGAAGGCGCGCTTGGTAATCTCGACGAAATCGCCGGCAAGGAAGGCTGGGACAAGGTCATCCCGACGGCCCTGCAGAAATTCTCCAAGTACGACGGCCACTGGATTGCCGCTCCGGTCAATGTCCACTCCACCAACTGGATGTGGATCAACAAGGCAGCACTCGACAAGGCCGGTGGCAAGGAGCCGCAGAACTGGGACGAACTCGTCGCACTGCTGGATAATTTCAAGGCGCAGGGCATTACCCCGATCGCAGCCGGTGGCCAGCCATGGCAGGACGCAACTCTGTTTGACGCGGTCGTTCTGTCGCTCGGTACCGATTTCTACAAGCAGGCCTTCATCGATCTTGATCCGGCAGCGCTTGGCGGCGACAAGATGAAGACGGCCTTCGAGCGCATGACCAAGCTGCGGTCCTACGTGGACGACAATTTCTCCGGCCGCGACTGGAACCTGGCATCTGCCATGGTCATCGAAGGCAAGGCCGGCGTGCAGTTCATGGGCGACTGGGCAAAGGGCGAGTTCGTCAAGGCAAAGAAGGTGCCCGGCACCGACTTCGTCTGCATGCGCTATCCGGAAACACAAGGATCCGTAACCTTCAACTCCGACCAGTTCGCGATGTTCAAGGTTGCCGCCGACAAGGTTCCGGCCCAGATGCAGATGGCCGCTGCGATTGAAAGCCCGACCTTCCAGTCGGCCTTCAACGTGGTCAAGGGCTCAGCTCCGGCCCGTACCGACGTGTCGAACGAAGCGTTTGACGCGTGCGGCAAGAAGGCAATCGCCGATCTCGCCGATGCCGACAAGAACGGCAAGCTGTTCGGTTCCATGGCGCATGGCCATGCCAATCCGGCCGCTGTCAAGAACGCGATCTATGACGTCGTGACGCGCGAATTCAACGGTGAACTCACCCCAGAAGAAGCCGTCAAGGAACTGCCGGCCGCTGTTGCTGCCGCGCAGTAATCCGTCCGTCATCGGCGTCTGTTTTTGCCCCTCATCCGCCCTCTCAATTCGATAAGAGGGGCGGGCACCTTCTCCCCGTAAACGGGGAGAAGGGACAAGCGGCAAACTCCGTCGTCCCCTCTCCCCGTTTACGGGGAGAGGGCTAGGGTGAGGGGCATCTTGCTTTATTCAATTCACATACAACGGTGGTATTCGCTATGGATAGCCGAAGCCGGCTGCAGGACCTTGTGCCAAAACTGGTACTTGCCCCAAGCTTTCTGATCGTCATTGTCTTCGTGTATGGCTTCATTGCCTATACCGGCTATCTGTCGGTCACCGACAGCAAGATGCTGCCGTCCTACAACTTCGTGGGATTGAGCAATTATTCCAAGCTCTGGGCTCTGCCGCATTGGTGGCGGGCAATTTCCAATCTGGCGATCTTCGCGTCGCTTTACATTCTCATCTGCTCGGTGCTGGGGCTGGGCCTTGCCATTCTTCTCGACCAGAAGATCCGTGCCGAAGGTTTGCTGCGGCCGATCTATCTCTATCCGATGGCGCTGTCCTTCATCGTCACCGGCACGGCCTGGAAGTGGTTTCTCGATCCGGGCATCGGCCTTGAAAACACCATGCATCTCTGGGGTTGGGAAAGTTTTACCTTCAACTGGATCAAGGATCGCAACTACGCGATCTATTGCGTGGTGATCGCAGCCGTCTGGCAATCGACCGGCTTCATCATGGCGATGTTCCTGGCCGGTCTTCGCGGCGTCGATAACGAAATCATCAAGGCAGCGCAGATCGACGGGGCTTCAACCACGACGATCTACCGGCGGATCATCATTCCGCTGATGCGTCCGGTGTTCCTGTCGGCCTTCGTCGTGCTCGCCCATCTCGCCATCAAGGCCTATGACTTGGTCGTGGCACTGACGGGCGGTGGGCCGGGGCAGGCGACCGAACTGCCGGCGACGTTCATGTATTCCTACACGTTTACCCGCAATTCGATGGGCATTGGCGCCTCGTCGGCCATCGTCATGCTGGCCATGATCTTCTCGATCATCATCCCCTACCTCTATTCCGAAATCAAAGGGGATAAGCGCGCATGAGTGTCCAGAGCCCTGACAACGCCATTTCTTCCGGCCGCCTGACGCGCGCGCTGATCTATACCGTGCTGATCCTGTTTGCGGCCTATTCGCTGCTGCCGCTCTATGTGATGCTGGTCAACTCCTTCAAGCCGCTGGACGAAATCCGCCAGGGCGGCATGCTGAACCTGCCGATGAGCTGGACGCTTGATCCCTGGCGTTCCGCCTGGTCGACGGCGCAGATCGGCGTCCAGCCGACAGGCTTGCGTCCCTTCTTCATCAATTCGATCCTGATGGTCGTGCCGGCCGTGGCGATCTCGACGATCATCGGTGCGCTCAATGGTTATGTCCTGACCAAGTGGCGGTTTCCGGGCTCCGGCATCTTCTTTGGTATGCTGCTTCTGTCCTGCTTCATTCCGTTCCAGATCGTCCTGATCCCGATGGCGCGCATGCTGGGTATCTTCGGTCTTGCCGGATCGGTCCCTGGCTTGGTGATGGTGCACGTCATCTATGGTCTCGGTTTCACGACGTTGTATTTCCGTAATTATTATGAGGCTTTTCCGACCGAACTGGTGCGGGCCGCGCAGATCGATGGCGCCAGCTTCTTCCAGATCTTCCGGCGCATCCTGCTTCCATCGTCGGGTCCGATCATCGTCGTCTCGGTCATCTGGCAATTCACCAATATCTGGAACGACTTTCTGTTCGGGGCATCGTTCTCCGGAGCGGATTCGACGCCGATGACGGTGGCGCTCAACAATCTCGTTTCTTCCTCCACCGGGGTGAAGGAATACAACGTCCATTTCGCAGGCGCGATCCTTGCCGCCTTGCCAACGCTTGTCGTCTACATCGTTTCCGGCCGCTATTTCGTCCGTGGCCTGATGTCCGGCGCCGTGAAGGGTTAAAGCCATGTCCTTTCTGAAAATCACAAACCTTCGCAAGTCCTATGGCTCGCTGGAAATCCTGAAAGATATCAATCTGGAAATCGACGAGGGCGGCTTCCTGGTGCTGGTCGGTCCGTCCGGTTGCGGCAAGTCGACCTTGCTCAACACCATTGCCGGGCTGGAGCCGATCACGTCAGGCGAAATCTCGATCAACGGCAAGTCGGTGGCGGGCCTGCATCCCTCCAAGCGCGATATCGCCATGGTCTTCCAGTCCTATGCGCTCTATCCGAACATGACGGTGGCCGGAAACATCGCCTTTGGCATGGAAATCCGTGGCGTGCCGAAGGATGAGCGTGACAAGGCTATCAAGCAGGTTGCCGACATGTTGCAGATCGGCCATCTGCTCGACCGCAAGCCCAGCCAGCTCTCCGGCGGCCAGCGCCAGCGCGTCGCCATGGGCCGGGCGCTGGTGCGCAATCCGCAGGTCTTCCTGTTCGATGAACCGCTGTCCAATCTCGATGCGAAGCTGCGCGTCGATATGCGCACCGAGATCAAGCGCCTGCACCAGCGCATGAAGACGACGATCGTCTACGTCACGCACGACCAGATCGAGGCGATGACGCTGGCAACGAAGATCGCCGTTCTGAAGGACGGCATCCTGCAGCAATTCGGCACGCCTGCCGAAATCTACAACAATCCGGCCAATCTGTTTGTCGCGGATTTCATGGGGTCGCCAGCCATGAATCTGCTCACGGCCACGGTGGAGGGCGGCGGCAATGATCTGCGTGTCTCGCTGGTTCGACCAGATGCTGAGCCGTTGCATCTGCCGGTCGCCCAGGTGTCTGGCCTTGCCGCCTATAGCGGTAAGCAGGTTGTTTTCGGTATCCGGCCGGAAGCGCTGACCGATCCCGATGGCGCCGATCGCAACGCCCGCTCTCTGGTGGAAGGCGATTGCCTGATCGAAGTGGTGGAGCCAGCCGGTTCGGACACGTTCGCAGTCACCAAACTTGGCGGCAAGGAAGTGGTGGCGCGTCTGCGCGCCGACGCCCGTATCGCGCCCGGCCAAAATACCCGTCTGGCCTTCAATCTCGACAAGGCGGTATATTTCGACCCGCAAAACCAGCAGCGCATCGGCTGAGTTCCGTCATGGTCAACCAGCCCGACATCGTCATCATCGGTTCCGGCATCGGCGGAGCGACGGTCGCTTCGGCGCTTGCCGGGTCGGGCGCACGCATCGCCATCCTCGAGCGCGGCGAGCGCCTTCCCGACACGCCGGAAACGCGCAGCTATAAATCCATCTTCGTTGATGGACACTTCCGGCCAAAGGAGATGTGGCGCGAACCGGACGGGACGGCGTTCAATCCAGGGAATTTCTATTTCGTCGGAGGCAATTCCAAGCTCTTCGGCGCGGTCCTTCTGCGCTACCGCGCCGAGGACTTTACCGAAATGCAGCATCTCGGTGGTGTCTCGCCGGCCTGGCCCTTTCCCTACGAGGAACTGGAACCATGGTACGGCAAGGCGGAACGGCTGTTCGAGGTGCGCGGCGAACTGGGACAGGACCCGACCGAGCCTGACCATTCGACGCCCTACTCTCACGGCCCGGTACCGGACGAGCCCGCTATCGCCCGCGCCCGCGCCGAGTTGAAGGCGCAGGGACTGCATCCGGCGACATTGCCGCTCGGCGTCGATATCGACACCTGGCTGGCGGGCGGACGCACGCCGTGGGACGGCTTTCCCAACACGGGCAAGGGCAAGAAGGACGCCGAGACCGCTCCGCTCGCCGTCGCGCTGAAGGACCCGAATATCGAACTGATCACCTCCGCTTATGTCGAGACGCTGGAGGCCGGCCCGCGCGGGCGGATCGAGGCGATCCAATACGTCCACAAAGGCGAGAAGAAACGACTGTCCCCGAAGCTGGTGATCCTGTCGGCCGGCGCGATCAATTCCGCCGCGATCCTGCTGCGCTCCGGCGACGGCAAGGGGCTTGCCAACCGTTCCGATCAGGTCGGCCGCAACTTCATGAACCATAATTGCAGCGCCATGCTGGCAATCAACCCGTTCCGGCGCAATGACAGCGTCTACCAGAAGACGCTGATGCTGAATGACTATTACCTGACCGGTGGCCGGGATGGCCTGCCGCTCGGCAATGTCCAACTGCTCGGCAAGATCAACGGAGACATTCTCAAGGCCAATGCGCCGCGTTATGCGCCGCGCTTCGCACTCGACTTCATGGCCGGCCACGCGATCGACTGGTACATGATGACGGAGGATTTGCCGAACCCCGAAAGCCGGATCATGGTCGATGGCAAGGGCATCATCATGCAGTGGCGGCGCTCCAACATGGAGGCACTGTCCGGGCTTGAGGCGAAGATGCGCGCCCATTTCAAGGCGGCAGGCTATCCGATCGTGCTCTCCCAGCCTTTTGACAAGCGCACGCCATCGCACCAATGCGGCACGGTGCGCATGGGCACCGATCCGGACTTGGCGCCGCTCGATGTCCACTGCCGAGCCTTCGATCACCACAACCTGTTCGTCGTCGATGCCAGCTGCCTGCCGACATCGGCCGCCGTCAATCCGGCTTTGACCATCGCTGCACAGGCGTTGCGTGTCGCCGATCACATCATCGCGAAGGATCTGGCGGCATGAGTGATCTCAAGCGCCCTGTTGCCATTGTCACCGGCGGCCGCCGCGGCATCGGGCTTGGTATTGCCAAAGCGCTGGCGAAAACCGGTTTCGATATCGCTTTGACCGGTATCGGCGAGGCAAATCAGGTGTCCGGCGTGCTGGACGATCTCGCAGCACTTGGCGCGAAAGCGATCTTCCTGAAAGCGGATATCTCCGAATTGCCCGGCCATCAGGCGACGGTCGACGCGGTTCTGGCTGAGTTCGGCGGGATCGATTGCCTGGTCAACAATGCGGGCATGGCATCGGTGGTGCGCGGCGACTTCCTTGATCTCGCCCCGGAAAACTTCGACACGATCAGCGGCACCAATCTGCGCGGCACGGTGTTTTTCACTCAGGCGGTGGTGAAGGCGATGCTGGCGGGCGGTGCCAAGGGGCCTCGCTCGGTCGTGAACATTACCTCCGTTTCGGCGGTGATGAGTTCGCCGGAGCGTCTGGACTATTGCATCAGCAAGGCGGGGCTTGCTGCCTTTTCGCAAGGGCTGGCACTGCGGCTAGCCGATACTGGCATCTCCGTTTTCGAAGTGCGGCCCGGCATCATCCGTTCCGATATGACGGCGGGTGTTTCCGCCAAATACGACGCGCTGATCGATGGCGGGCTGGTGCCGATGAAACGCTGGGGCGAGGCGGATGATATTGGCCGCATGGTCGCGGCATTGGCCAACGGCAGCTTCGGCTTTGCCACGGGCTCGGTTGTTAATGCCGATGGTGGGCTTTCGATCGGGCGGCTTTAGACGGCGACCTGCTGGGAATTGCCCCTCACCCTAGCCCTCTCCCCGTTTACGGGGAGAAGGTACCCGATAGGGCGGATGAGGGGCGGGCATCCCCTGGGTATTTGTTTTGAGGACGACGACATGACTTACGATTACATTATCACCGGTGCCGGGCCGGCCGGGTGCGTGCTTGCCAACCGGCTGACGGAGGACGCAGACGTCAAGGTGCTGCTGCTCGAGGCTGGCGGCAGCGACTGGAATCCGCTGTTTCATATGCCGGCCGGCTTTGCCAAGATGACCAAGGGCGTCGCCAGCTGGGGTTGGGAGACCGTGCCGCAGAAGCACATGAAGAACCGGGTTCTGCGCTATACGCAGGCCAAGGTGATCGGCGGCGGCTCGTCGATCAATGCGCAGCTTTACACGCGTGGCAATGCGGCCGATTATGATCTCTGGGCCAGCGAGGACGGCTGCACCGGCTGGGATTACCGCAACGTGCTGCCCTATTTTAAACGCTCGGAAGACAACCAGCGCTTTGCTGACGATTACCATTCCTATGGCGGACCGCTCGGCGTCTCCATGCCGGTGTCGGGCCTGCCGATTTGCGATGCCTATATCCGCGCGGGGCAGGAGCTCGGCATTCCCTACAATCACGATTTCAACGGCAAACAGCAGGCGGGCGTCGGCTTCTATCAACTGACCCAGCGCAATCGCCGCCGCTCGTCGGCCTCGCTTGCCTATCTCAATCCCATCCGCGATCGCAAGAACCTAACCGTCCGGCTCGGCGCGCGGGTGACGCGGATCGTGCTGGAGGGAACGCGTGCCACCGGCGTCGAGGTCGCAACTGCTAAGGGATTGGAATTCATCCGCGCCGAACGCGAGGTGTTGGTCTCTTCCGGGGCTATCGGCTCGCCGAAACTGCTGCAGCAATCGGGCATCGGCCCGGCCGATCATCTGCGTTCGGTTGGCGTCGATGTGAAGCATGACCTGCCGGGTGTCGGGAGCAACCTTCAGGACCATCTCGACCTCTTCGTCATTTCCGAATGCACCGGCGATCACACCTATGACGGCGTCGCGAAACTTCACCGCACCGTCTGGGCCGGCCTGCAATATGTGCTGTTCCGCTCCGGCCCGGTCGCGTCGTCGCTGTTTGAGACCGGCGGCTTCTGGTATGCCGATCAGAATGCACGCTCACCCGATATCCAGTTCCATCTGGGGCTTGGCTCCGGAATCGAAGCCGGTGTCGAGAAGCTGAAGAATGCCGGTGTGACACTGAATTCTGCCTATCTGCATCCGCGTTCGCGCGGCACCGTCCGGCTGTCGTCTTCCGATCCGGCCGCAGCCCCATTGATTGATCCGAATTACTGGAGCGATCCGCATGATCGCAAGATGTCGTTGGAAGGCCTGAAAATCGCCCGCGAAATCTTCCAGCAGCAGGCGCTGAAACCCTTCATCATGGCCGAGCGCCTGCCGGGGCCGAAGGTGATGACCGATGACGAGCTGTTCGAATACGGTTGCGCCAATGCCAAGACCGATCATCATCCCGTCGGGACCTGCAAGATGGGAACCGGTGCTGACGCCGTGGTCGGGCTGGATTTGCGTGTGCATGGATTAGAGGGACTGCGCGTCTGCGACAGTTCGGTCATGCCGCGCGTTCCCTCTTGCAATACCAACGGGCCGACGATCATGATGGGTGAAAAGGGTTCGGACATTATCCGTGAGCGGCAACCACTGCCGGCCACCATCTTCAGCCATGAGCGCAACGATCAACGGCCGCGTGCGCGCGCCGATATCCGATAGGAGCCTGCCATGATCCGCCATTGTGTCTTCATCCGCTTCCAGTCAACCGTCGCCGATGCCGAGCGGCAATCGATCCTGTCTGATATTGTCGCGTTGCAGGCGTTGGTTCCCGGTTACCTGGCCTATACCGCTGGTGCCAATGTCAGTCCGGAAGGACTCGGCAAGGGCTATAACAGCGGATTCATCATCGATTTTGCCGATGCGGCGGCGCGCGATGCCTATCTTGTCCATCCGGCGCATGAAAAGGCGGGCGGCCGGATCGTTGCCGCGACCGAGGGCGGCGTCGATGGTGTCTTCGTCTATGATTTCGAGATTGCAGGCTGATTTGATGATTGCTGCACCCCGTGCCTTCCTGACGAGCCTGTTTGAGGCAGCCGTCGAAGCGGCCGATCCATTGGCAGCGATCCGTGCTCATCTGCCGGAAAAGCCGAAAGGTCGCACGATCGTCGTCGGTGCCGGCAAGGCTGCAAGCCAGATGGCAGCGGCGTTCGAAAGCCTTTGGGATGGGCCACTGGAGGGCGCTGTCGTTGCGCGACATGGTCCGATCGCCGTGTGCGAGCGCATCCGCGTGCTGCAATCGGCCCATCCGGTGCCGGACGAGGCCGGACTTACAGGCTCGGCGGAATTGCTGCGGCTGGTTAAGGGGCTGACGCCGGACGATCTGGTGGTGGCGTTGGTTTCCGGTGGTGGCTCGTCGCTGTTGCCTGCACCGCCACAAGGTCTGACCTTGGCAGACGAAATTGCCGTCAACAAGGCGCTGCTTGCGTCCGGTGCGCCGATCTCGGCGATGAATGTGGTGCGCAAGCATGTCTCTCGCATCAAGGGTGGGCGGCTGGCTTTTGCTGCCGCACCGGCCCGGGTCATCAGCTTGATCGTCTCCGACGTACCCGGCGATAATCCGGCCTTTGTCGCCTCCGGCCCGACGATTCCCGATATGTCCATGCCAGCCGAGGCTCTGGCCATCGTCAGCCGTTACGGCATGGCGCTGCCGGAAGCCGTGATGCAGCATCTGCGCTCGGAGCAGGCCGCTGCACCCACCCCCGATCATCCGGCATTTGGCAATCAACAGCAGCACGTCATCGCATCAGCCAGCGTCTCGCTGGAGGCAGCGGCCGCGAAAGCCCGCGCGCTGGGTGTCGAGGCGGTGATCCTGTCGGATGCGATCGAGGGGGAAGCGCGCGATATCGGCCGGATGCATGCGGCCATCGCCCGGGAAACTGCGTTGCGCAACCGCCCGTTCTCAAAGCCGGTCGTGATCCTGTCCGGTGGCGAAACCACGGTAACGATTGCGGGCGATGCCTATGGCAAGGGCGGCCGCAATAGCGAGTTCCTGCTTTCGCTTGCGCTGGATATCGATGGTGTCGAAGGTGTTCATGCGTTGGCTGCCGATACAGACGGTATTGACGGGTCGGAGGACAATGCCGGTGCCTTTGCCGACGGGTCGAGCGTAAGCCGGATGCGAGCGGCGGGCGCCGATCCCCGTGACCATCTGGCCCGCCACGATGCCTGGAGCGCATTCAGCGCCAGCTGTGATCTGTTCGTGCCCGGCCCGACCGGCACCAATGTCAATGATCTGCGGGCTATGCTGGTCGTCTAGCGGCCTGTCTGGCGGCATGGAACCCGGTGCGGACGCTGTTCCTGCGCTGGAGGCGCGCCCGGCCATTTTTGCCAATCTGAAACCGGAACAAATCGGCAGCATGTCCGTTCCTGCCGTGTGGTGGAGGTGGCATATGTTCATTCGGTTGGGATTCGAGATCGGCATCAGTTGCAGTCAGCCAACCCCGATGATGACTTTTTTGTCGGTGGATCGTGCCAGACGGGCCAATATTGTCAGCGAACTCGGGCCGATATCCGATCCCGTGGTGAAAATGGGCGAGGTGACCGATCCCTTCGGCAATGTCTGTATGCGCATGGTCGTACCCGCAGGCGGTTTGCGTTTGAGCTACGATGCCGTGATCAAGGACAGTGGGCGGCCGGATGTGGTGAGCCGCAGCGCTCAGGCCGTGCCGGTCGAAAACCTGCCGCCAGAATGCCTGCCGTATCTATCCGCCAGCCGCTATTGCGAAACCGATCGTTTCGGGGCGTTGGCGTGGCGCCTGTTCGGCGACGTGGAGCCGGGCTGGGCGCGCGTCCAGGCGATCTGCGACTATGTGCATGAACGCCTCACCTTCAGCTATGGTTATACGGCGACAATGCGCACTGCGATGGAGGCGCATGAAGAAAGGGCCGGGGTATGCCGTGACTATGCCCATCTTGCCGTGACGCTGTGCCGCTGCATGAACATGCCAGCGCGTTACGTCAACGGATACATGGGTGATATCGGCGCGGCGGACAATCCGGCGCCGATGGATTTCAATGCCTGGTTCGAGGTATTTCTCGATGACCGCTGGTATACGTTCGATGCCCGCCACAATGTGCCGCGCATTGGACGGATCGTTGTCGCCCGCGGCCGCGATGCCGCCGATATTCCGCTGATCCAGACGTTCGGCAAGCACGAATTGACGACCTTCAAGGTCTGGACGTCCAAGGAGGCGGACGGGGTTTTGACCAAACCGCACAGCCGGGCAGATGTCTCCCTTTTGACGCCCTGGTTTAGTGAACACTGGTCTCGCCTGGTCCAGCAGCGGGAGCTTGAGCGGAAACATTGACGGTTCGGCAACGTTTTGGTGGCGGCGCATGCCCCCCAGGTCGGTTTTTTCACAGGCAGTGCAAAATGCAGAAAATAATATCTATAAACTTGGTGTAAAATATCCGAGAAAAACGCATGGCGCTGCGGCCGTGATGGCGGCAGACATCTGCAACACTCTCGTGGAGGACGATATGCAAGGTTCGAAACCAGTCATGCAGAAAAGTCCGGTGAGCTTTGGCGCGCATTCTGCGCCGCATTTTTCCTGGACGATGGCAGCGCAGGCCACTGCATTGGCCGCTGCCTTCCTGTTCGTGACCGCGATGGTCTGCGGCGCGATTTGAGCTTAACAGACAGCATAACATCGATATTTGCTTCAAGCCCCTGATCCCTCCGGATGCAGGGGCTTTGGTTTTCAGGACGCGCGCGACAGATGTTCGTGAACGGCGAGCCACATGCCATCTGAAGCCGGCGAATGCTCCGGATCTTTCCGTCGTGGCGCATAAACCGCAATCGGCGGCGGTAATGGACGGCCACATCGTCCCCCTTGCGGTCAGTCTCGCCGATATCGTAGCCTTGCCTGAGGGCAGGAATTGAGCATGCAACGCATTAGCGCCGACAAATGGTATGAGGTTAAGCGTCTCAATGACGATGTCTCCGCCATTTCCGAGCCGTTCATCCAGGAATTCTACCGCTGCAATATCTGGCATGTGCGCGGCCGGGAGCGGGATATGCTGGTTGATAGCGGTATGGGCGTTGTTTCGCTCCGGGAATATGTGCCGCTGGTCACTGAACGCGAACTGATCGCGGTTGCCAGCCACACCCATTTCGATCACATCGGCTGCCATCACGAATTTGAATGCCGGGCCGTGCATGCGGCCGAGGCCGGTCTGCTCGCCAATCCGACGCGGGAAAACACGCTTGCCGATCCCTATGTCACGGACGACTTCTTCGAAGCCCTGCCGTCGGAGCCCTATTGCTCGAAATGTTATGCGGTGAAGAAAGCGCCTGCGACGCGCATTCTTGACGACGGGGATATGATCGATCTTGGCGACCGCGTTTTCGAGGTCATTCATACGCCCGGCCACTCCCCCGGAGGTATTGCGCTTTACGAGAAAGCGACCGAAATTCTGTTCTCCGGCGATATCCTCTATGACGGTCCGCTGATCGAGGATACCTATCATTCCAATGCCGGAGACTATCTCGCTTCCATGGAGCGCCTGTTGAAAATTCCCGCCCGCATCGTGCATGGCGGTCATTTTCCCAGCTTCAGCGGTGAACGCTACCGCCAATTGATCACCGATTGGCTGAATGAAAAACAGAAGACGATCTGACGGGAAGGACAACAAGGATGCTCGACAAACGCAAGTTCTATATCAACGGCGAATGGGTCGCCCCACTGGTTGCCAACGATCTCGAAGTGCTCAACCCGGCGACGGAAAAGCCGATTGCGGTGATCTCGATGGGCTCGGCAGGCGATATCGACCGCGCCGTTGCCGCCGCCAAGAAGGCGTTTGCCACCTACAGCCGGACGACGACGGAGGAGCGGCTGGCGCTTCTGGAAAAACTGCTGGCCATCTACAAGCGCCGTTATGAAGAGATGGCGCAGACCATCACCATGGAACTCGGCGCGCCGATCACCATGAGCACCGAGCAGCAGGCCGATGTAGGCGTTGGCCATCTCCAGGGTTTCATCGATGCCTTGAAGCGTCTGCGTACGCGCGAAGTCCTGCCGAACGGCGATGTCATGCTGCGCGAGCCGATCGGCGTTTGCGGGCTGATCACGCCGTGGAACTGGCCGATCAACCAGATTGCGCTGAAGGTCGTTCCCGCCCTTGCGACCGGCTCGACCTGCGTGCTGAAGCCGTCCGAATTCACGCCGCTGAACGCGCTGCTCTATGCCGAGATGGTCCATGAGGCTGGCTTCCCGGCCGGTACCTTCAACCTCGTCAATGGTGACGGCCTGAATGTCGGTGCGGCACTTTCCAAGCACAAGGACGTCGACATGATGTCGTTCACGGGCTCGACCCGCGCCGGCATCGCCGTCAGCAAGGATGCGGCCGAAACGGTCAAGCGGGTGACGCTGGAACTGGGCGGCAAGTCGCCGAACATCGTTTTCGAAGATGCGGATCTCGAAGATCGCGTTGCGGGCAGCGTGTTGGAATGCTTCAACAATTCCGGCCAGTCCTGCGATGCGCCGACCCGTCTTCTGGTGCAGAAGTCGGTCTATGACAAGGCTGTCGAGATCGCGACGCGGGTTGGCAAGGAGGCCAGGGTTGGCGATCCGACCGAGGAGGGCAGCCATATCGGGCCGCTGGTCAGCGACGTTCAGTTCGGCAGGGTGCAGACCCTGATCGAGGCGGGTATCGCCGAAGGGGCAAAGGTTCTCGTTGGCGGTGCCGGCAAGCCGGAAGGTTTTGAGACCGGCTATTTCGTCAAGCCGACGATCTTTGCCGATGTCAACAACACGATGCGCATCGCCCGCGAAGAGGTGTTTGGTCCGGTGCTGGCCATCATGCCGTTCGAGACCGAAGAGGAAGCGATCGAGATCGCCAACGACACCAATTACGGTCTGGCCGCCTACGTCCAGACAGGTGATCCCAAGCGTGCCGAGCGCGTCGCCTCGCGGCTTCGCGCCGGTATGGTCCACATTAACGGCGGACCACATCGCTATGGCAGCCCGTTCGGTGGCTACAAGCAATCCGGCAACGGCCGGGAAGGCGGCATGTTCGGGCTTGAGGATTTCCTCGAAGTGAAGACGGTTCACCGCCCGGACGCTGCCTGAAATCAATCAATCCGACTTAAGACAATGCCCGCAGGCGAAGAAGCGTCTGCGGGCCTAAGTTCACGGTTTCTGATCATTCCATATATGGAAGTCGCTGTTTCCCCGCAAACCGTTCTGATATTTTCGGGGCGATATGGCGTGGCACGTGCTGCGCCCGTTTGTATTGGACAGCATTCGTGTCAGACACCGTACTTCCCGCATCCTCCACTGCCTCGCCATCTGCCAACCGGCTTGCTCTGATTGCACTTCTGATCGGTGGTGCTGCCATTGGCGGTTCGCCTATCTTCGTGCGCCTTTCGGAAGTCGGGCCGATGGCGACGGCGTTCTGGCGGGTGGCGCTCGCACTTCTGCCGCTTGTCATCTGGTCGAGGACGGCCGGGAATACGGTCACGGATCAACGACCTGCCGGATGGGCTGATTACGGCCTGCTGGTGCTTCCAGGTATCTTTTTGGCCGTCGATCTCGCAGCCTGGCATCTGGCGCTGCACATGACCTCGGTTGCCAATGCCACGCTGCTTGCCAATCTCGCGCCGATCTTCGTCACGCTGGGGTCATGGCTGTTGTTTCGTGCGCATGTCAGCGGCGTGTTCATCGCCGGTCTTGCGACGGCGCTGGCGGGCGTGGCGATCCTGAAGGGCGGACCGACGGCGCTGGGTGATGGTCAACTGGCGGGCGATGCGACGGCGGCATTGGCTGCGGTGTTCTATGCCGGCTACATCCTGTCGATCGGCCGGTTGCGCAGCCGCTTTTCCACCAACCGCATCATGATCTGGAGCACGGGATCGGCTGCCGTCTGCATGCTGCCGATCGCGTTCTTCTTCGAGGCCAGCTTCATGCCGACCGCTTTGTTCGGTTGGGCAATATTGTTCGGCCTTGCCTTCATCAGCCATGCGGGCGGGCAGGGGCTGATCATCTATGCGCTCGCCTTCCTGCCGCCAGCTTTTTCGTCGCTGACGCTGCTGTTGCAGCCGGTGGTGGCGGCGGTCCTTGCCTGGCTGCTGCTCAGCGAGCCGGTCGGGCTGATGCAGGCCATCGGCGGGGCGATCGTGCTTGCCGGTATCCTGATCGCCCGCCGCGGCTGATTTTGCCGGAGGTCAGATCCCCGGCAGATTGAAGCCCGACAACCGTTCCTCGAGCTGCAGGATGGTTGTCGCATCGGCATTGGCGAAGGCAAAGCGCAGGTAGCCTTCCTGACCCTCGCCGAAATAGTCGCCCGGCAGGCAGACGACACCGGCGATCTTCGCCAGCTTTTCGGCGACGAACTCCGAGCGGATATCCGGGTAGGGATGGCGGATATAGGCGAAATAGGCACCGATCGCCTGCAGTTTCCAGCCCTTGAGCCTGCTCATCACCTGTTTCAGCGCGTCGGCGCGATTGGTGATCTCGGCGCGGTTACCGGCGCGCCATTCGCCAAGCGCGGGAATGGCCTTGGCAACGGCTGCCTGGGCTGAGCGCGGCGCGCAGATCTGCAGGTTGTCCATGATCTTGGCGACCTGCTCGACGACAGCGGGGCCTGCCGTGATGGCGCCAAGCCGGTGGCCGGGAATGCAGAAGGATTTGGAAAAGCTGTAGAGGCAGATAAGGCCGTCCTGCCAGCCTTCGACGGACAAAAGGTCGTGCGGCGCGCCGCTGCCTTCCGGCAGGAAGTCGCGATAGGTCTCGTCAAGGATCAGCCAGGTGCCGTTGGCGCGGCAGAGATCGTAGATCCGGCGCAGCAATGCGGGCGGATAGACGGCGCCGGTCGGATTGTTCGGCGTCACCAGTGCCAGGGCACGAATGCCGGGCTTGAGGGCTGCGGCGATCGCATCGACATCGGGCAGGAAGCCGTCGGCCGCGTCGCAAGGCACCAGTTCGATGCCGATGCCGAGCATGGCCAGTGTCGTCTGCTGGTTGAAATAGAAGGGGTTGGTCATCAGCAGCGTATCGCCCGCGCCGGCAATTGCCATGGCCGCGCAGATGAAAGCCTGGTTGCAGCCGGAGGTGATGTGGATGTTACCGGCGCTGACCGCAGCATTGTAGAGGCCGGAGACATGCGCCGCATAAGCATCTCGCAGCACCTGCTCGCCCTCGATGGCGCCATAGCCGGTGAAAGCGGGGGACGAGGCGGTTTCACCGAGCCATTGCAGCATATCCGGGTGGGCGGGATAGCCGGGAACGGCCTGGCTCAGATCGATCAACGGGCCACGCGAACCGTCATAGGCCTTGGCCCAGGCAAGCACGGAAGGCACGGGCGGCGGCGAGAGCTTGGCGATCAGCGGATTGAAATGCGGCATCGGATTGTCCTGTGGTTCTTAAGACGTGACTGTTCTTACGATTTGGCGCGGCGTTTCGGTGCCGGCTCCAGGCGCCTTGTGCGGGCGGGCGAGGAGACGGCCTGAAAACTGTCCTTGGCGGCCAGGCGTTCGGGGGCGCTGACCTTGTGGGTACGAGCGCGGATGATGGTGCGTGCCGAGGTCTGTAACTCCGGCATCGGGTCGTTTTCAAGGGCCGAAAACAACCAGTCGATGAAGACTTTTACGATCGGCGCCGCACGGATCTCGTTGCGGCAGGCGACATAGAAGGCATCGTTGGCCGGAACGGTGAGATCGAACGGGGCGATCAGTTCCCCCTTGGCAATCAGGCTGCCGGCGGTGATGGTATCACCGAGCGCCACGCCCTGGTTGTGCAGCGCCGCTTCCGTCGAAAGGCGAGCGTCGCTCATGAAATGCTGGCGGCCACGCTGGATATCGATGCCATCGGCGGCGGCAAGCCAAGTGTTCCATTCGCGGCCGTCATCGCCATGCAGGATGACATGGTCTCGCAGGTCACGCAGCGAGCGCAGCGGCCGCATGTTGAGCAGCGTCGGGCTGACGACCGGAAACAGCTCCAGCCGGCTCCACAGCCGTGCCCAGCAGTCCGGCCAGTTGCCGTCGCCATAGAGCAGGCAGAGATCGACATCGCCGGAAAACAGGTTGGCCGCATCGTTGGAGGCGATCAGCGTCAGTTGCACATCCGGAAACTGTTCGGTGAACTGATGCAGGCGCGGGATCATCCAGAAGGACAATAGAGCCGGCACACAGACGATGCTCAGCTCGCCGCTGGTGGTCGGCCGCGTCATGGCCGCAGTGGCGGCGGCAATGCCCTCGAAGGCATGGGTGACGGCGGGAAGCAGCAGTGCGCCTTGCGAGGTCAGCTTCAGCCGCTTGCCGCCGCGCTCAAACAGGGCGGCGTTGAAGGAGAGTTCCAGCGCTCTTATCTGATGGCTGATGGCGCCGTGCGTAACGTTGAGCTCGCGCGCCGCCGCCGAAACCGAACCACGCCGGGCGGTCGCCTCGAAGGCGCGCAGAGGGTTCAGCGGGGGCAGGCGGCTGGACAAGACGTGCGCTCCAAGGCGTCGAAAACAATGTTAGTTTTTCTCACATCAAACGCTATAACAATGTCAATTGATTTTCCAATCAATTTGTCTCCTAATGTGATCAACAAAGGCAAAAGCCTGGGGAACATGCATCCGGTACCATCGCTGACAAACAGCGGCGGTTTCCCGGCTTTAGGCGTCACGAGCAGTCGCATTTCTTGCTCGGCAATCGCCCAAAAACCGCACGTCTTCCAGGCCCAACAGAAGGTCAGCGGACATGGCGTGGGATGACAGCAAGCTCAACGAACTGAAGGCGAAGTACGGCGAAGCCCATGGTGGCGAGATGTTCGATCCGACTTTCCGCAAGGTGGCTGACAAGATCTTCTCCAAGAACGGCACGCGTCTCGCACCTTACTCGGGCGTTCCGACCTTCCTGATGGCGCCGCATATGCCGGTTGATGCCAACGAGCCGGATTTCGGCAATCTGCAGGTCGCCATCGTCGGCGTGCCGATGGATCTTGGTGTTACCAACCGTCCGGGCTCGCGTTTCGGGCCGCGCGCCATGCGTACCATCGAGCGTATCGGTCCTTATAACCACGTTCTCGGCTGCGCGCCGGTACATGACCTGCGCGTCGCCGATATCGGCGACGTGCCGTTCCAGAGCCGCTACCGGCTGGAACTCAGCCATGACGACATCGAAAAGCGCATCAACCAGATCGTCGATGCCGGCGTGGTTCCTCTTTCTGTCGGCGGCGACCATTCGGTCAGTCATCCGATCCTGAAGGCCGTCGGCAAGAAGCGCCCGGTCGGCATGATCCATATCGATGCCCATTGCGATACCGGCGGGGCCTACGATCTGACCAAATTCCATCACGGTGGTCCGTTCCGCAACGCGGTGCTCGACGGCGTGCTCGATCCAACCCGGACGATCCAGATCGGTATCCGTGGTTCCTCGGAATATCTGTGGGAGTTCTCCTACGAGTCCGGCATGACCGTTGTTCATGCCGAGGAAGTCACCGGCATGGGCATTCCGGCGATCATTGAGAAGGCCAAGAAGATCGTCGGCGATGGCCCGACCTATCTGTCCTTCGATATC
This sequence comes from Hyphomicrobiales bacterium, assembly GCA_900472175.1. Lineage (GTDB taxonomy): Bacteria > Pseudomonadota > Alphaproteobacteria > Rhizobiales > Rhizobiaceae > Pararhizobium. The sequence goes on from UCHD01000005.1 coordinate 114,924, forward strand.
GACAGCGTCGATCCGAGCTTTGCACCGGGCACCGGCACGCCGGAAATCGGCGGCCTCACCACCCGTGAAGTTCTGGAGCTGATCCGTGGCTTGAAGGGCCTGAACCTGGTCGGAGGCGACGTCGTCGAGGTCGCGCCGCAATACGATTCGACCACCAACACGGCGCATGTCGGCTCGCAGGTCCTGTTCGAGATCCTGAGCCTCATGGTGTTCAGCCCGTTCGTCAACGGCACGCGGGACTGATGTAGCGCTGCCCCTTATCCGCCCTGTCGGGCACCTTCTCCCCGCTGGCGGGGAAAAGGAATATGCGGCAAGCTCCGTTCCGCCCGGCAGTCTGGGGAGATCGTGGCAAATTCGATCGTTCCCTTTCCCCGTTTACGGGGAGAGGGCTAGGGTGAGGGGCAGAAGCCACACACTCAGCCGTGCCTATCGCAAACAAAAATCACAAAGGGGAATACAATGGCCAAACTCTCGACTTTGAAATCCGGTCTGACCGCCGTCCTGATGCTCAGCGGCGCCGTTCTCGGCTTCGCCTCCGCCGCCAATGCCGATGCCATCGACGACATTACCAAAGCTGGCGTGCTCAACGTCGGCGTCTTTGCCGATTTCCCGCCCTTCTCCTCGGCCAGCGCCGATATGAGCCTCAAGGGCTATGACATCGACGTCGCGCAGTACATTGCCGACAGCCTCAAGGTGAAGCTTAATCCGGTACCGGTCACCGGCCAGAACCGCATCCCGTATCTCACCGAAAAGCGCGTCGATATGCTGGTCAGCGTCGGCTACAGCAAGGAGCGCGCCGAGGTCATCGATTTCGCTGCCGCCTATGCGCCTTATTACATCGCCGTGATTGGTCCGGCCGCAACGGAAGTCAAAGGCAAGGAAGACCTTGCCGGCAAGAGCATCGCGGTCAACCGCGGCACGCTGGAAGATACATCGCTGACGGAAGCAGCCCCCAAGGATGCCGATATCAAGCGTTTCGACAACTACAATTCGGTGATCCAGGCCTTCATTTCCGGCCAGACCGAACTGATGGTGGTCGGCAACGATGTCGGTGCCCAGGTTCTCGCCCGTCAGGAAGCCCTGAAGCCGGAACAGAAGTTTCAGCTTTTGACTTCGCCATCGCATTTGGCGCTGAACAAGGGCGAAGATCGCCTGAAGACGGCGATCAACGACGCGGTTGCCAAGATGCTGGCAGACGGCAAGCTGAATGCAAGCTCGGAAGCATGGCTGAAAGTGCCGCTCAATCCTGAAAACCTGAAGGATTGATCCTTTGGGCTATGTGCTCGATTTTGGCTGGCTGGGCGATGCGGTTTCGCTGATCGCCAGCGGTGCTGCCATGACGCTCTTCCTGATCGCGGTGTCGGCTGTTGCCGGCATCGTGCTCAGCGTTTTGGGTGCCGCAGGAAGGCGCAGCCGCCATGCGTGGCTGCGCAATGCGATCGCCGGTTATGTCGAGCTCATTCGCAACACACCGTTTCTTGTGCAGCTGTTCTTCATCTTCTTCGGGCTGCCCAGTCTCGGCATCCGTCTGGATCCGGTCGTCGCCGCCATTCTGGCGATGACCCTGAACATGACGGCCTATACGACGGAGATCGTCGGTGCCGGTCTCGATGCGGTGCCGAAGGGGCAGCGCGAGGCGGCGCTTGCGCTAGGGCTGCGGCCGCGTCTGGTGTTCATCAAGATCGTGCTGCCGCAGGCCTTGAAGGTGATCTATCCGGCGCTGACCAGCCAGATCATCATCATGATGCTGGAATCGGCCGTCGTCTCGCAGATCGCCGTGCGCGAGTTGACCTACGAGGCTGATCTGCTGCAAGCCCGGACGTTCCGCGCCTTCGAGACCTATTTCGTCGTCACGCTCGTCTATCTCGCCATGAGCATCGGCCTGCGCCGCCTGCTTGTCGCCAGCGGTAACCGTTTCCTCTCCGGAGGCGTGTCGTGATCGAATTCACCCTCTGGGACATCATCCGCAATCTTCTGCTGGCGGCGCGCTGGACGATCCTGTTGTCCGCCGTTGCCTTCGCAGGCGGCACCATCGTCGGCTTGCTGATCCTGTTCATGCGCATTTCCAAGCGGCGCTGGGTGCAGCGGTTTGCCGAATATTACATCGGCCTGTTTCAAGGCACGCCGCTTCTGATGCAGCTGTTCCTGCTGTTCTTCGGCCTGCCGCTGCTGGGCTTGCGTATCGAACCCTGGACGGCGGCGGTATTGGGCCTGACGCTCTGCGCCAGCGCATTCCTGGCGGAAATCTGGCGTGGGGGCGTGCAGGCGGTGCCGGTCGGGCAGTGGGACGCGGGCAGCAGTCTGGGCCTGCACTATCTCAAGCAATTGCGGCTGATCATCCTGCCGCAGGCCTTTGCCATGACGCGGGCGCCGACGGTTGGTTTTCTCGTGCAGCTGATCAAGAGCACGGCCTTGACATCGATCATCGGATTTGAGGAACTGGTCAGAACCTCGAATGCGATCAACAATGCAACCTTCGAGCCGTTCAAAGTCTATGGCTTTGTTGCGCTGATCTATTTCGCCTTGTGTTTTCCGCTAACGCGATACGCCAAGATACTGGAGCTTCGGGCTCTAAAACACTGATCAAATCATGGTGCGGGGCTTGCAAGCCGCACCAAAACTTGGGAACAGACCGGGCGCTCAAAACAAGCGGCACCGGCATAAACAGGAGAACCACGATGACAGACTTTCTGAAACAGAATATCGGCCGCCGCGCCGTGCTCGGTGCCGGCCTTGCCGGTGCATCGATGCTGGCCATGCCGTCGATCCTGCGCGCCCAGGACAAGTCGCTGAAGGTCGGCGTCTATGGTGGTTACTTCAAGGATTCGTTCGACAAGAACATCTTCCCGGACTTCACCAAGGCAACCGGCATTGCCGTTGAAGCGATTGCCGAGCCGACCGGTGAAGCCTGGCTGGTCCAGCTGGACCAGGCCGCCAAGGCGGGTCAGGCTCCGGCCGACGTCTCGATGATGTCGCAGGTGGCGATGTTGAAGGGCCAGGCGACCGATCTCTGGGCGCCGCTCGACATGGCCAAGATCAAGAACGGCTCCAACCTGATCGACCGCTTTGTCAACAAGTATCCAGATGGCCGTGTTGCCGGTATCGGTGCCGTTTCCTGGTACATCACGCTTGTCACCAATACCGACATCTACAAGGAAGCCCCGACATCCTGGCAGGCATTCTGGGACCCGGCAAACGCCGACAAGCTCGGCCTTCTTGCGCTCGTGTCCAACTCGTTCCTGCTCGAAGTGACGGCCAAGACGTTCTTCGGCGGCACCAATGCGCTCGATACCGAAGAAGGCGTGCAGAAGGCGTTCGACAAGCTGGCCGAGGTCAAGCCGAACGTTCGCCTCTGGTATCGTGATGAAGCCCAGTTCGAGCAGGCATTGAAATCGGGCGAAATCCCGATGGGTCAGTATTACCATGACGTCACCGGCCTTGCCGCTGCCGATGGCAATCCTGTCCGCTCGACCTTCCCGAAGGAAGGCGGCATTCAGGATTCGGGTTGCTGGGCGCTGTCGCGCGCATCGACGAAGGTCGAGGAAGCACATGTGTTCATCGACTACATGAGCCAGCCGTCGATCCAGGCATTGCTGTCGCGGAAGGTCGGCACGTCGCCGACGGTGAAGCGTGAGCTGATGGACCTGACGGATGCGGAATTCGCAGCCGTTTCGTCCGACATCGAACCGATCATTCCGCGCTACGATCTCTACCAGACGAAGTCGGATTGGCTGAACCAGAAATGGACCGAACTGATCGTCGGATGATTTGGGCGCGGAGGGTGGATTAGCCCCCCTCTGTCGGCGACGCCGACATCTCCCCCACAAGGGGGGAGATCAGCTGCAGCCCCTGTGCGTTCCTTGTCTCGGTAGGGATAAGGGAAAAGAATAATCTCCCCCTTGTGGGGGAGATGTCCCGAAGGGACAGAGGGGGGCGAAGGCGGCATCTGCCGTGTCGAATGCGTGTCGCATAGCCCCGAAGTTTTTTCAAAAGGAACACCATGTCAGGCCTCGCCCTCAACAATGTCACGAAGGAATTCGGGACTTTCACCGCGGTCAACAATGTCGAGCTGACGGTGCCGCATGGCACGTTCGTCTGCATGCTCGGACCGTCCGGGTGCGGCAAGACCACGCTGCTCAGGATGATCGCCGGCCTCGACCTGCCGACCGGCGGCGCGATCCGGCTTGACGGCGAAGACATCACCCATGTTCCAACGCACAAGCGCAATCTCGGCATGGTGTTCCAGTCGCTGGCGTTGTTTCCGCATCTGACCGTCGGCGAGAACATCGCTTACCCCTTGCGCATTCGCGGCGTGCCGAAGGAAGATCAGAAGAAGCGTGTCGATGAGCTTCTGTTGATGATCCACCTTTCCGGCTATGCCGACCGGCCGGTAGCAAAACTCTCCGGTGGCCAGCGCCAGCGCGTCGCGATCGCCCGGGCACTGTCGATCTCGCCCAAACTCTTCCTGCTCGACGAGCCGCTGTCGGCGCTCGACGCTAAGCTGCGCGAAGCGATGCAGGTAGAATTGCGCCAGCTGCAGCAGAAGCTCGGCATCACCACCATCGTCGTCACCCATGACCAGCGCGAAGCGATGACCATGGCCGATACGGTGGTCGTCATGAAGGGTGGCGAAATCCGCCAGGCCGCTTCGCCCATCGAGATCTATCGCCGTCCGGCCGACACGTTCGTTGCAGACTTCATCGGCTCGACCAATCTTCTCGAGGCGGAAGCCGACAGCACCGGTGGCGTCACCGTGCTTGGCCAGCCGGTGTCCGGCGTTTCTCTCGGGGGAGGTGTCCGCAAAGCGACGCTGTCGATCCGGCCGGAAGACGTGCATCTCACGGCACCCGGTAATGGCGCGCTGTCCGGTACCGTCACCTTCGTGCGCGACCTCGGCGGTACGATCGAAACCTTCGTCGATATTGCTGGCCGTCAGCTAGTTGCAGTCTCGACGCCGCGCGCGCGGCCCGACGTCACCGTCGGCCAGCCGGTTGGTGTAGTGCTTCTGCCAGACGTCTGCGTGGTGCTGGCCAAATGAGACGCGAAGCCCCGCAAAAACTTAGCGATTACGGCCCGCTGTTCTTCCCGGCGATGATGCTGATCGTTTTTTTCGTCGTGCCGTTCGCGACGATGATTGCCGTCTCGTTCTTCCAGCGCCAGCAAGGCGGCTTCTATGTGCCAGCCTTCCAATTCGCCAATTATGAGCGCTTTCTAAGCCTGTTCTTTGCCAATGTGCTTGGCTTCTCGCTGATGCTGGCGGTGACGGTGGCGATCTGCTGTGTGGTGCTTGCCGTTCCCTTCACCTATCTTCTGACCCGCATGAAGCGGAAAGTGCAGATCGCCTGGCTGGTGGCGCTTTTGTCGGTGTTATCATTGTCGGAAGTCATCATCGGCTTTGCCTGGTCGACGCTGTTTTCGCGCACCGCCGGGATCACCAATCTGCTCGTCATGGCTGGTATCATGAGCGAGGCGAAAGCTCTTTTGCCGAGTTTCGGAGCGGTGTTGACCGGCATGGTCTATCAGGCCTTTCCCTACACCGTCCTGGTGCTGTATCCGGCCCTCGTGCGGCTTGACCCGACCCTGACCGAAGCGGCCCGCACGCTGGGCGCTTCGCCAATCAAGGCGTTCTTCACGGTCGTCGTTCCGGCGCTGCGCAACACCATTACCGCAACACTGATCATGGTCTTCATCTTCGCGCTCGGGTCTTACCTCCTGCCGCAGCTTCTCGGCCGGCCGCAGCACTGGACGCTGTCGGTGCTGATCACCGATCAGGCGATCTACCAGTCGAACATGCCCTTTGCGGCAGCAATGGCGGTGTTCCTCGTGCTGGTGACGCTCGGCCTTGTCGCGTTGACCGTTCTTGCCGGACGCAAGGGAGAAACCGCATGACCGGTGCGCTCAGCAAAGTCTATTTCTTCCTGATCGGCCTGTTTCTGGCCTTGCCGATGATCGTCGTTGCCGGCGTCTCGGTAAACGCCAAGCAGACACTGGCCTTCCCGCCGAAGGGGTTTTCGCTGTCCTGGTACGGCGAAATCTTCCTCAATCCGGAATGGCGCAACGCCCTGTTTGCCTCGCTGACGCTGGCAATCCTGTCGGCGGCACTGGCCGTTGCGATCGCCTTGCCGCTCGCCTGGTTTCTCTGGCGGCGGATTGCGCCATGGGCCAATATCTTCCAGCTGCTCGGCATCGCGCCGTTCACGCTGCCGCCGGTGATTACGGCCCTTGGCCTTTTGACCTTCTGGGCAACCACCGGTTTTTACGGCCAGCCGTGGACCGCCGTCGTCAGCCACGCGATCTTCTTCGTAACGCTGCCGCTGGTGACCCTGTCGCTCGGTTTTACCGCGATCGACCGATCTCTGGTCGAGGCCGCCGCAACCATGGGCGCCGATGACAGGACGATCTTCCGCACCGTCGTGCTGCCGCTGATCCTGCCCTATATCGTGTCGGGTTATGCCTTTGCCTTCGTGCTGTCGCTCAACGAATATATCGTTGCCTACATGACCGTCGGCTTCACCATGGAAACGCTGCCGATCAAGATCTTCAACGCGCTGCGCTACGGCTATACGCCAACCATGGCATCCGTGACGATCCTGTTCGTGGCGACCGCCGCCATCATCTTTTCCCTTGTCGCGCGGTTCGGCGATCTGCCGAAACTGCTCGGCGCCATGTCATCGGACGACACATGATCACGATCGCCGCTTTGCAGATGAAATCGGAAAGCGGCGACACTGCTGCCAACCTCGCCCGCATCGAACAGGCGGCGCGGGAGGCGGCAGCCAAAGGTGCAAGCCTGCTGATTACGCCCGAACTCGGGCTGACCGGCTACGGCGCCGGTGATGTCATTCGCGAACTGGCGGAGCCGGTTGACGGACCTCTGGTGCGGCGGCTGCAGGCAATCTCGACGGAGCTTGGCATTGCCGTCATCGCAGGTTTTGCCGAGAGGGCAGAGGGCACGGTCTTCAACAGTGCCGTTTATGTGGATGGCGCGGCTGCCCCCGTCATCTATCGCAAGTCCAATCTTTATGGTGATTACGAGCGGGGGCTGTTTGCGGCTCCTAAACCGGGCACTGTCCTGTTCGACCACCGTGGCGTCAAATGCGGCATGCTGATTTGCTACGATGTCGAGTTCCCGGAAAATGTCCGCCGTCTTGCCTTGGCGGGGGCGGATGCGGTGCTGGTGCCGACGGCGCTGCCGGCGGGTTATTCCGGTACCTTCATTGCCGATCATATGATCCAGACACGCGCCTTCGAAAATCAGGTTTTCGTCGCCTACATCAATCATCACGGTGCGGATGAACGATTTACGTTCGCCGGATCGTCGCGGATCGCGGCGCCCGACGGCAGTCTGCTGGCAAAGGCGCTTCCGCACGGCGAGGCCTTGATGCTCACGAGCATCAACCCTGCCGATTTTCAGGTCTCGAAAACCGAGAATACTTATCTCACCGACCTCACGCATCGCGCCTGATCCGGCAACTGATGTTTTGGCTCAGGGTTAAAAGCCTGACACCTGTCCAAACCGGCTTGATGCAGCAAGGCCCAAATCATCGTTCACATATTGTGAACGTTCTGTCCGCGCAGGGCATCTTTATAAAACGGCTCGTGCAGCCGATATTCGCTCCAGACATAACGAATGGAGGCAGCCATGAGCTTGCAACTGACAGGAATTCATCACCTCACCGCGATCACTGCGAACGTCAAGGAAAACGTGCGTTTCTATACGCATGTCCTCGGCATGCGTCTGGTCAAGAAGACCGTGAACCAGGACGATACCACCGCCTATCATCTGTTCTATGCCGATGGTGAGGCAACGCCGGGTACCGACCTGACGTTCTTCGATTGGCCTGTCAATCGGGAGACCCGCGGGACCCATAGCGTTTCGCGCACCGGCCTTCGGGTCGGCAGCCCGGAAAGCATCGAATGGTGGAAGGCCCGCTTGGGCGAATTGAGCATTGCGTCGGGCGATGTCATCGAGATCGACGGCCGTCTGTCGCTTGATTTCGAAGATGGCGAGGGCCAGCGGTTCCGGCTGATCGACGATGGTGGGCTTGCGCCGTCGCATCCGTGGGACCGCAGCCCGGTTCCAGCCGAACATCAGATCAAGGGTCTCGGCCCAATCACCATGAGCGTTCCGGATATCACCAATACACAACTGGTGCTGGAGCAGGTGATGAACATGACGAAGCAGCGCCAGTACCCATCGCCGGATGGCAATGGCGAGGTGCATGTGTTCTCGATGGGTGAAGGTGGCCCGGCGGCCGAACTGCATGTTGCCGTTCAGCCCGGCCTGCCGACCGCCCGCCAGGGAGCAGGTGCCGTTCACCATGTCGCGTTCCGCGCACCGGATGAGGCTGCGCTGCACGCATGGACCGAACGTCTCGAGGGTTTCCGCCTTCCGTCGAGCGGCGAGGTCGAGCGGTTCTACTTCCGCTCGCTCTATTTCCGCGAGCCGAACGGCATCCTGTTCGAGATCGCCACCGACGGTCCCGGCTTCGCCGTGGATGAACCGATGGAAACGCTCGGCGAAGGTCTGTCGCTGCCGCCGTTCCTGGAGCATAAGCGCGTCCAGATCGAGGCCCGGCTGAAGCCGCTGGTCTAACGTCAACAAAAGCCGGGAGCAAAACTCCCGGCTTTTTTGTCTGTACTTTTCCGCATTTCGCCGCATGCTTCGGCAAAGAAAAGGATTCTTGCATATGACAAAACTGATCGGCATTTCCGGAAGCCTGCGAAAGGCGTCTTTCAACACCGCTCTCTTGAAATCAGCCCTGACACTCGCGCCTGACGGTGTGGTGTTTACGTCCGGCACCATCGAAGGCATTCCGCTTTACAATGCCGATGTCGAGCGCGAAGGCGTGCCGGAGGCGGTGCAACTGCTCAAGGACCAGATCGCCGCTGCCGACGGCGTTATCCTGTTCACGCCGGAATACAACAATTCGATGCCGGGCGTCTTCAAGAACGCCATCGACTGGGTCAGCTCGTCGATGACAGGTGCGCCGAATGTGTTTGCCGGCCGCGCCTTTGCCATTGCCGGAACGTCGCCGGGGCCTTTCGGCACGCTGCTCAGCCAGAATGCCTGGCTGTCCGTCATGCGCACGCTTGGCGCCGATCTTTGGTCCGGCAAGCGATTGATACTGCCGAAGGCGGCGTCGCTGTTCGATAAGGAAGGCCATCTTGTCGACGACGAGGCCAAGGCCAGGCTGAAGGCTTTTGTCGAGGCCTTTGCCAGCTATGTTGCGGAAAAATCGAAGTAAGGCCGTGCGGGGGCGTCAGCCCCCGATCGTTTTCAGCCAATCGCGAACCGCGTCTGCGTCCATCGGGCCAATCTCGTGGCCGGCATCCAGGGTAACGGTCGTAAGCGTTGCGCCCGCGTCGCGCAACACGCCCTCCAGCGGTGTGGCATAGCGGGAATAACCATCGGTCTTTCCCGTCACCAGCAGGATTTCAGTGCCGGAAAGATCCGCTTCCGGTACCGTATCCAGTGGGTTCATCATCCGCAGCAGCGCCGCTTTCTTGATCAGTCCGGGATGCAGCAGCATCGTTGCGATCAGCATGTTGGCGCCGTTGGAATAGCCGACGAAAACCATCTTGTCGCGATCAAGGCCGTAGCCCGAAACAGCCCCTTCGATCATCGCCACGAAGGCTTCGGCTTCCGAGGCGATGTCCTTCTGATCAAAGGTGAAGGGCGTGATCCGGCGGAAGAAGCGTGGATGGCCTTCCTCCGTGCTGCGGCCCCGCAGGCTGAGAAGCAACGCGTTCGGAGCGATCTGGCGGCCGAGCGGCAGCAGGCTGGTTTCGTTGGCACCGCTGCCGTGCAGAAGTACCAATGTGGTGCCATCGGGACTGTCGGCCTGATGCAGGCGGTGAATGAATGGCAGGTCGCGCTCGGTGAAGCGTTCCTCGCTGGGCAGTCCGAATTGCGGCAGCATGACGAGGTTGTCCTGCAGGTTGCCGCCAAAATGCTCCGGCACGAACAGTTTCGTTCCCAAAGTATCAAGACTTTCATCCACCGTCATGCCGGGCGTGTCGGTGGCAAATTCGAACAGCGTGCCGCCGGGTTCGCGGACATAGAGCGAATAGAAATACTTACGGTCATGCGCATTGATCTCGCCCGCATCTTCCGCCTCAAGCTGCGTGCGCAGATCCTTGACAGCCGCCACGCTTGGGGCGCGGAAGGCAATATGGTCGATGGTGCCGGTGCCGGGGGCCGCCGTCCAGAAACCGCCGGCATCGCGGACGTCGATGATATCGCCGGAATCCGAGACGAGGCGCCGGATCGCGTCCATCCTCTCCGCCTCGGCATAGCCGAAATGCCGGGTGACGAAAGCGGCGGTGCCATCGGGTGTGGCTGTCAGGATGGTTGCGCCGCGCAGCCGCCGGATCGCGTCTTCCTGCGGAATATCAGCCGTGACATGGACGGCCGGGCTGGTCACGGCGTTGCTGCCGACCAGCTTGACGATGACGCCGTCGGGGTCCTTCAGCCGGATGACCGGCTCGCCGAATTCATGCGCCGGGCCGGTTGTCGTCACATTGTAGCGGAGCGCCCGGGTGAGCCAGAAGCCGAGGCTTTCCGGTGCGATGGCAAAGGCGATCTCGCTCGGCTGGCCGTAGCCGACGCGGCCGGGCGCGCCGTCCTCCCAGACGAGAAACGTGACCAGCGATCCCGGTGATCCGGTCTCGTCACCGTAAAGCAGATGAAGTTGCGCTGCGTCCTCGAATCCCGCTGTGCGCTTGACGAGACGCAGCCCCAGGAAGCCGGCATAGAAGTCGACATTTGCCTGTACTTTTCGCGTGATCAGGGTGATGTGGTGGATGCCGCTTGTCATGGGATGAAACCTCTTGAATCTGGCCGCACAAAAGCAGCAAACGGAGATTTGCGCCAGCCTTGCGGCGTGAACACATCGTCCACTTTATGGGACTGCGCCGGTTGATGCGGCATCAATCGATCTTCGGGCGAGCCTTGATGAGAAAGGCCTTGAATGTATCGGCATGGTCTGGATGCCAGCGCGACAGGGGCGGGCGGTTTTCGACGATATCGCCGGCGGCCCAGAGAATGCGCTTCTCATCGGTCGCCCGGTCAACATCGTTGTCAGGGCAGAGAATGTAGAAATCGCCGTTTTCCAGGCTTTGCATCATGAAATCGACGGTTTCCTGCGAGGTCCAGGCCGCGTCCGGCTTTTCTGTGCGGCCGTTGGCGGTCAGGCCGGTATAGACGAAACCGGGGATCAGCAGATGGGCCGAAATCTTGCAATCGGCCGTGTTGCGCAACTCGTGCTGCAGCGCTTCGGTAAAGGCTTTGACGCCGGCCTTGGCGACATTATAGGCGGGATCGCCGGGCGGGGTGGTGATCCCCTGCTTGGAGCCGGTATTGATGATCAGGCCTGTCTGGCCATGGGCGATCATCGCAGGTGCAAAGATGCGTGAGCCGTTGATGACGCCCCAGAGATTGACGGCAAAGACCTTTTCCCAGGTATCGTTTCCGCTGAGAATTGCGCTGCCAGGCTGGATGCCGGCGTTGTTCATCAGCACGTGCACGCGGCCAAACCGGGCGATTACTCCGGCTTCCAGGGCCTTTAGAGAGCTGATGTCCGATACGTCGGTCGCGATCGCTGCGACGCTGCCGGGACCATGCGGAGAAATTGCTACCGTTTGTTCCGCCGCCTTGTCCAGCCGCTCGCCCGGCAGATCGGCCAGAACGACGTTCATGCCCAGTCCGGCAAAGCGCCGGGCAGCGGCAAGGCCGATCCCGGAGGCGGCTCCGGTCACGACGGCGACATGGTTGCTGGCAAAGGCTGGATGATTCATGGCTTCCATCTCATTTTCGAGGGCATCGTCCTGGAGGGAAACCTAGGCAAGCCGGGTGGAGAAGTCCACCATGCCATCGGCGTTCCTCTTGCCGGGAAAATATCCGGCCCTAATTTTCAAGGAAATATGCACTCCCGATTTGTGATCCAGATATCGCCGCAGAGGACATCAATGGCCGCACCAAAAACCCGCAACAACCGGCAGACGCCATGCGAACAATGTCCCTTGCGGGCGCTGCCGCATTTCCGCGAGTTCAAGCCGGACGAGCTGGAATTCGTGTCGAACTTCAAGACCGGCGAACTGGCCGTCGATGCGGGGACGACGATCCTGGTGGAGGGATCGCACAGCGCCCATCTGTTCACGGTGCTGTCCGGCTGGGGCTTTCGCTACAAGACACTCGATGATGGCCGCCGCCAAATCCTCAACTATATGATGCCCGGAGACCTGATCGGTTTGCAGGGCACCCTGATGGGCGAGATGCAGCATTCGGTCGAGGCACTGTCGCCGGTGACGCTCTGTGTTTTCGAGCGCGACAAGCTCGGTATGCTCTACCGCAGCTATCCCGATCTTGCTTATGATCTCACCTGGATTGCAGCGCAGGAGGAACGCATCCTCGATGAAAACCTCCTGAGCATCGGGCGGCGCTCGGCCCTGGAGCGGGCGGCCTATCTGCTGGCCTTCCTCTATCAGCGGGCCAAGGCCACCAATCTGTTCAAGGGCGAGCGTGTGTCGATCCCGATTACGCAGCAGCATGTGGCCGACACGCTTGGCCTTTCCATAGTCCACACCAACAAAACGTTGAAAAAGCTGGGCGAGCGCAAACTCATTCGCTGGGCAGATCGCGGCTGCGATATTCTCGATGACGAGGGCTTGATGAAGATTTCGGGCTGGGACGGTTACCACGAAAAGAACCGGCCCTTCATCTGAAGTACCAGCCGATGGAAGATATATCGCGCCGGGGCATGTCTTATTTAAATGCCGCGGCCCCTGTCTTGTCCTAGGTGTCTTTGCAAGCCTGCGCTCGAGCAGTGCCGGATGATTTGCAGACAGGATCCCAATCGGTGGCGCTTACGGAAATTCCAGTGTCAATCAAGCGTGTGCTGGTGCTGGAAGACAGTTTCATTATCGCCCTTGAAGCCGAGGATATTCTGAAATCGATCGGTATCGATCACGTCGAGATTGCCTGTAATGTCGATGATGCTCAGCTTTTGCTGGCGGCGCAATGCTTCGACTTTGCCCTTCTCGACGTCAATCTGGGTTCGCAGACGAGCTTCGATTTTGCTGGAACTCTGATAGAACGTGGCCTGGCCTTCGGTTTCGTCAGCGGTTATGCCGACGACTTCGTCTTCCCTCCCGCATTGCGCAACATACCCCGGATCACCAAACCCTTCGATCAAGGTACGCTGGCCGGTCTTCTGGCTACGGCATCGATCAATCCGGCGTAAGTCATTTCTCTGCGGGCATTCTCCGGTTCGACCGTTCCGCTGCGCTACTATGGCTCAACCAGCGGTTTTCGCTATGCTTCCATAAAAAATCCGCATAGCCTCTCCCTGACCGCGAGCGCGGCGAGGGGCAACTTGCTCATCGTGTAACGAATGATTTCCGTCGATCCCATCGGCTTGTCATTGATGTGGGTCGCGTATATTGAGGGGCCACATTAAATGGTTCGGCTTAAATATCGGAATGAGCGGGCGCAGATGAGTGAAAGACCGAAACTCCTCCGGTCCGGATGGTGGTTGGCACCGTTCGCGGCCTTGGCCCTGACATCCTGCGAGGGCGAAACGAAGCCTCCGGAAACGGCAAGAACGACTGTGCGGACGCAGAATGCGGAATTCGTCGATCACCGGCAGACGGTGACGCTGACCGGCGAGGTCGTCGCCCATGTCCAGACCAATCTTTCCTTTCGTGTGAGCGGCCAGATAACCGAATGGCTGGCGGACGTCGGATCGCATGTCACCGCTGGCGAGGTTCTGGCCCGTATCGACCCGAGTGAACAGAAGGCGGATGTCGAGGCTGCCGAAGCCGCCGTGCGGGCCGCACAGGCTCAGGTAACCCAGGCCTCATCCGGTTTCGAGCGGCAGAAATCGCTGCTGGCAAAGAACTCGACGACACAGGAGACCTTTGATCAGGCACAGACGGCTTTGCAGACTGCCCAGGGATCGCTGGATTCTGCAAAGGCGCTGCTCGGCACATCCCGTGATGCGTTGTCCTACACAGAACTCAAGGCTGATGCCGACGGAATTGTCACCGTGCGCAATGCCGAGACGGGGCAGGTGGTCCAGGCCGCACAAACCATGTTTTCCGTCGCCCGGGATGGCCCGCGCGACGCGATCTTCGATGTCTATGAATCGCTGCTGTTCGAAAAACCGGCAGAGCCGAAAATCCAGCTGGCACTGGTCAGCGATCCCTCTGTCAAGACAGAAGGAAGGATCGGCGAGATTTCGCCGACGATCGACACGGCCACGGGAACCGTGCGCGTCAAGATCGCCATGGATACGACGCCGGAGCGCATGACGCTCGGCGCTCCGGTCATCGGGTTTGCCAGTTCGGTACCATCGAAGCTGATCGTCCTGCCGTGGACATCCCTGTCGGCGCAGGACGGAAAGCCGGCGGTCTGGGTGGTCAACGGCACCGACAGCACGGTCAACCGCAAGCCGGTGACGATCGCCGCCTACGAGACGGGCAGCGTTCTTGTGTCCGGTGGAATTGCCAAGGGTGAAGCCGTGGTCACCGAGGGGGGCAAGATGCTGCGTCCCGGCCAGGTTGTCGACGTCATCAAGGAGCAGGCGAAATGAACCGGATATCGCGGGGTCTGCTCGTTGCACCCTTCCTGCTTGCGGTGCTGGCCGGTTGTCAGGACAAGGAAGAGGAGAGCCAACCGGCGATCCGGCCGGTGCTTTCGCAAATCGTCGTGTCACAGAGCCTGCCCGCACCAAGCTTCGCCGGCACCGTGCAGCCGAAGGTCCAGACTGTCTTCGGGCCCCGTGTCACCGGCCTGCTGGTTGCCCGGGATATCGATACCGGCGATACGGTGACCAGCGGCCAGTTGCTGGCCGCACTCGACCCGACAGCGCTGGAGCTGGCCGTCGGGTCGGCGCGGGCCGATCTGGCGAATGCGGAGGCGACGTTTGCCAATGCCGTTTCAGTCGAACGGCGCACGCGGGCACTGTTCAAGATCGGCACTGAAACGCAGGCATCCGTGGAAAGCACCGAACAGGCGAGTGCGGCGGCAGAAGCGTCGGTCGTCCAGTCGCGCGCGGCGCTGTCGAAGGCGGAGGAGCAGCTTTCCTATGCGCAGGTCAAGGCGGCCTTCGACGGTGTGGTCACGCAGACCGGGGCAGAGGTCGGTCAGGTTGTCGCCGCCGGTGCCGCCGTCGTGACGGTTGCCCGGCCCGATGCTCGCGATGCTGTGGTGGACGTTCCCGACGGCAACGCGCTTTTGCCGCTCGGCACGCCATTTCTGGTTTCGCTGCAGATCGATCCGGCCATGACGGTCACGGGCAAGATCCGCGAGGTTGCACCGGCCGCGGATCCGGCGACCCGGACGCGCCGCGTCAAGATCGCGCTAGAAAACCCACCATCGGCCTTCCGGCTGGGGACAACAATCACCGCAACCCTCAAGGAAGCATTGGTCGAACAGCTGGTATTGCCGGCAACGGCCATCCTTGTGCGTGACGGCAAATCCTTTGTCTGGGTGGTCGATGAGAGTGGCGGCACGGTCAAGTCCCGTGAAGTGGTCACCGGGCAGCAGGCGGGCAACGGGATCGTCATCACGTCGGGCATCGACGTCGGCATGCGTGTTGTCACGGCCGGTGTCCACAGCCTGGAAGAGGGCCAGAAAGTCAACGTTGCAGACGGGGCGCAGTCATGAAGAAGTTCAATCTGTCGGACTGGGCGCTCGATCACGCATCGATGGTCTGGTATTTCATGATCGTCTTCGGCCTGCTCGGTTTCTTTTCCTACCTGAGCCTCGGCCGGGAGGAAGACCCTTCCTTTACCATCAAGACGATGACGATTTCGGCGCAATGGCCGGGCGCGTCGGTGGAGGAAACCACCCGCCAGGTGACGGAACGGATCGAGCGCAAGCTCGAGGAACTGGAATCGCTCGACTACACGCGCAGCATGACGACACCGGGCCAGACACTGGTCTTCGTCAATCTCAAGGATACGACGAAGGCGCGGGATGTTGCGTCCATCTGGGTGACCGTGCGCAACATGATCGCCGATATTCACGGCCAGTTTCCATCCGGCGTCGTCGGGCCGAGCTTCAACGACCGCTTCGGCGACGTGTTCGGCAATATCTATGCGTTCACCTCCGATGGGCTGACCCAACGGCAATTGCGTGATTATGTCGAGACTGCGCGCCGGGAAATCCTGACGGTTCCGAATATCGGCAAGGTCGATATTGTCGGTGCGCAGGACGAGGTGATCTATCTCGAATTTTCGACACGGCAGTTGGCAGCACTCGGCATCAATCAGAACGATGTGGTTGCCACGCTGCAGGCACAGAACGCGATTGCGCCTTCGGGCGTCGTGCAGGCAAAGGGAGAGCGTGTCAGCGTTCGTGTCAACGGCCAGTTTTCGTCGGAAGACAGCCTGCGGGCGGTCAATCTGCAGGTTAACAACCGTTTCTTCCGCCTCACCGATATTGCCACGATCACAAGGGGCTATACTGATCCGCCGTCGGCGCTGTTCCGCTACAACGGCCAGTCGGCGATCGGCCTTGCCATAGGCATGAAGCAGGGCGCCAATCTTCTGGAATTCGGCGATCACGTCGAGGAAAAGATCAAGCAGGTCGAGGCGGAACTGCCGGTCGGCGTCGGCGTTCATCTGGTTTCCGATCAGCCGCTGATCGTCGAGGAGGCAGTGTCGGGCTTCACTCGTGGCCTGGCGGAAGCTGTCATCATCGTGCTTCTCGTCAGCTTCGTCAGTCTCGGCGTCCGGGCAGGTCTCGTGGTTGCGCTGTCGATCCCGCTGACGCTGGCCATTACCTTTGTCGTCATGTCCTATTTCGACATTTCGCTGCAGCGCATTTCGCTCGGTGCATTGATTATCGCACTGGGGCTTCTCGTCGATGACGCGATGATTGCGGTGGAGATGATGGTGGCGCGGCTGGAGGCCGGCGATTCGCTGCGCAAGGCGGCGACCTATGTCTATACGTCGACCGCGTTTCCGATGCTGACGGGCACGCTGGTCACCGTCGCCAGCTTCATTCCGGTCGGTCTCAACAACAGCGCCGCCGGCGAATTCACCTTCACGCTGTTCGTCGTTATCGCCGTCTCGCTGGTGGTGTCGTGGATCGTCGCGGTGGTGTTCGCGCCGCTGCTCGGCGTTACCATCCTGCCGAAAACCATGAAGCAGCATCATGAGCAAAAGGGGCGTCTTGCACGGTCTTTCTCCGGCCTGCTTGGCTGGTGCATGCGCTGGAAATGGACGACGATCGCCTTGACGATGCTGGTCTTTGGCCTGTCGCTGTTCGGCATGACCAAGGTGCAGCAACAGTTCTTTCCGTCCTCCGACCGTCTCGAGCTGATCGTCGACTGGTCGCTGCCGCAAAATTCTTCGATTACCGAGACCAATGCGCAGATGGCGAAATTCGAAAAGGACAAGCTTGCCGGCAACCCGGATGTCGAGCGCTGGTCCACCTATGTCGGGCAGGGTGCCGTGCGCTTCGTTCTCTCGTTCGATGTCCAGCCGCCGGATACGTCGTTCGGCCAAACGATCATCGTCACCAAGAGCCTTGAGGTGCGCGACAGACTGCGGGCCGACCTGCAGAAATATCTGAAGGAGACCTTCGTCGGCACCGATGCCTATGTGAAGCTTCTGGATATCGGGCCGCCGGTCGGCCGGCCGGTGCAGTACAGGCTGAGTGGTCCGGATATTGGCAAGGTTCGCGAGCACGCGCTGGAACTTGGCAGCGTTCTCGGCCGCAATCCACTGCTTGGCGATGTCGTCTACGATTGGAACGAACCGGCCCGTGTCATCAAGGTGGATGTGCTGCAGGACAAGGCGCGCCAGCTTGGCGTCACCTCGCAGGATATCGCTTCGGCTCTGAATGGCATTGTCGGCGGAACGACCGTGACCCAGGTGCGCGACGATATCTACCTGATCAATGTCGTTGCCCGTGCCAAGGCGTCGGAGCGGCAGTCGATCGAATTGCTGCGCGACTTGCAGCTACCCGGTACCAATGGCAATTCCGTGCCGCTCGCCGCCGTTGCAAGCTTCCGCTACGAGATGGAGCAACCGGTTGTCTGGCGCCGCTCGCGTCTGCCGACGCTCACCGTCAAGGCGGGTATTCTCGACGCGACGCAGCCGGCGACGATCGTCGCGCAACTCTCCAAGGACGTGAATGCGTTCGCGGAAAAACTGCCGCCCGGATACAAGATCGATGTCGGCGGCAGCGTCGAGGAGAGCGGCAAAAGCCAGGCGCCGATCGCCGCCGTCGTGCCCTTGATGCTGTTCGTGATGGCGACGATCCTGATGATCCAGCTGCAAAGTTTTTCGCGGCTGTTCCTGGTCTTTGCCGTGGCGCCGCTGGCGCTGATCGGGGTCGTGGCCGCATTGCTGTCCAGCAATTCGCCGATGGGTTTTGTCGCCATTCTCGGCATTCTGGCGCTGATCGGCATCCTCATTCGAAACTCGGTGATCCTGGTGGTGCAGATCGAACATCTGCGCACCGAGGGCGTTGCGCCCTGGCAGGCGGTGCAGGAGGCGACCGAGCACCGGATGCGGCCGATCATGCTGACGGCGGCTGCCGCCAGCCTGGCGCTGATCCCGATTGCCCGGGAAATCTTCTGGGGGCCGATGGCTTACGCCATGATGGGCGGCATCATCGTCGGTACCGTCCTGACGCTGCTCTTCCTGCCAGCGCTGTACCTTGCCTGGTTCCGCATCAAGCCGCCGGAAAAGACCGAGGAAATCACGCTGGAAGGATCGGCGGTCGCGGCCACGGATGATGCTGTTCCGGTCTAGGCGTTTTACAGCATCACCACCGTCAGCTCGGTCTTGTCATAGGCAAAATCGATCGGTGTGGTTCCCGTATGTTCCAGCACCAGCCAGTCGCCGGCGTTGAGGATCGCCATACCGATGGCGCAGTTGCCGTAGGATGAGGCAGCCGTATCGTTGTCGTTGATGCTGGCGACAATCGTCGTGCCGTTGACCTTGACTGTAACGGAAAAGGCACCTGCGGGATTGGCCTCGACGCCAAGGCAGATCAGATAGGGGCCTGCGACCGGCACGACCAATCGGCTGCCGCCGCCTGCAACGGCTGCGCCGAGGGTGAAGCCGCCCTGATTGACGCTGAGCGTCGAAAAGCCGGTTTGCGAACCGGACGCCGGCGTCAAGACGCCTCCGCCACGCGTGGCCCGCACCAGTGGGCGCTGCGGCATGCTGACCTGGCCTTGCCCGGTGATGCTCAAGGCCGACTTCCAGCTGGTGCCGTCGGCGCTGACCTTGACGGAGAATTCGTTCGAGCCGGTCAGCCCCATTTCCGCCCGGCCGGACCAGCCTGTCTGGAACAGCAGGCTTGCCGTATCGCCTGCCGCCGCCTTGTTGACCTTGATCTGATGGCCGCTGCCGTCATGGGTTAGCAGCGTGGCGGCTGCTGCGACGGCGAGCCGGTTGGTACTGTCGGCGGTGGTGTTGATGCCGACAGACGCCGGGGTGCCGATCGCGTCGAATGCAGCCCAGGTGCTGCCATTGTGAATTTTCAACTTGTCCTCGGCCGCGAACCAGCCGCGCCAGCCATCCTTTGGCGTAATGAAGATCCAGTCGCCGTCCTGGCGGAAGGCAAGCTTGCCGCTCTTTCCGGCCCAGGCAGCCGTCGGTGACGCCGTGACATTGAAACACGTGCCTTCCTGCGGATCGGATGGCGGGACCGACAATGAAGCGGTGATCGTCAATTGAGTCAGGGCGTCGAGGCGCTGCAGGGCCTCGTTGTGGGTGACATGCTTTTGCGCCTGCGACGGCAGGATATAGGGCAGTTCCAGGTTGACGGTTGTTTCGCTCATCGGGTCCCTTCTCCTTTGCGGGTGAGGAGAAGGATACCCGCTGATGAAGGGCAGGGGACGGTCAGCTGGCTCTGCCGTTGTTTTTCAAGGCAGATTGAGGTTGAACATGCCCGCTGATCCCCGGGGCTGGCAAGATTTCGTGTCAGTCCTTGCCGCGCGAGACGAAATGCGGGTTGGCGAAATCGACGTCGGATGTTTGGTTGCGCTTGCCATAGGTCAGTGGGTTGCCATCCATGGTCACGGTCTCGCCGCCGGCTGCGCGCAGGACGGCGTCCCCCGCGGCGGTATCCCATTCCATCGTCCGGCTCAGCCGCGGATAGATGTCGGCCAGCCCTTCGGCAAGAAGACAGAATTTCAGCGACGAGCCGATCGCTTCATAGTCGGTAATACCATGCTCCGCGAGATAGGCGATGGTTTCCTGGCTGTTGTGCGAGCGGCTGGCCAAGGCCACCAGCCTGTCGCCGCGGCTGCGGCAACCGATGATGACCGGTGGACCGATATCGTGCTGGGCGGAAACGACGGACTTTTTTGCCTTGTTGCGGGTGGCAGCATAGAGGATGCAGAGGGCCGGGGCGTAGACGACGCCCGCGATCGGTTCACCCTTCTCGATCAGCGCAATGTTGACGGTGAAATCGTCGTTGCGGCCGACGAATTCCTTGGTGCCGTCCAGCGGGTCAACCAGGAAGAACGATTTGCCTTCAATCTCCGGGATGTGCCCGGCGGCAACCGCTTCTTCGGCGACGACCGGGATATCAGGGAAAGCTGCAGCCAGGATATCGAGAATGATCTTCTCGGCGCTCTCGTCGGCATCGGTGACGGGGGAACAGTCAGGCTTGTAGCTGACTTCCGGTCCGGCATGATAGATGTCGAGGATCGCTTTCCCCGCAGCTACCGCTGCCGCTTCCAGAATGTCGAGCATCTGTGCTTCCAGTGTCTTTCCGCCGTCCACGGCCTTGGTCTCCAAATTGCGTGAAGACGTTGAGTTCCAACATCTCTGCCAGGGATTATACATCCACATTCCTTACCGGTCTTTTCAAGATTTGCGCGTGAAATTTTGCCGACTGTGCCGCATTTGGCACTGCGTCTTTTGCGCTGGTGCGGTAGAGCTGCGATTGCACTGCAACAGGATGGGTGGAACTGGGACTGGCATGCGTTATTCGGCATTCTCCATCGTTAAGAACGCGCTGACGGGCAACGTCAACTGGACCCCGGCCTGGCGTCAGCCAGAACCCAAGCCGTTTTACGACGTGATCATCGTCGGCGGCGGTGGCCATGGGCTGGCAACGGCCTATTATCTTGCCAAGGAATTCGGTCTCAAGAATATCGCGGTGCTGGAAAAGGGCTATCTTGGCTCCGGCAATGTCGGCCGCAACACCACGATCGTGCGCTCCAACTATATGCTGCCCGGCAACGAGCCGTTTTACGAGTTTTCGATGAAGCTCTGGGAAGGCATGGAGCAGGACCTCAACTACAACGCCATGCTGTCTCAGCGCGGCATCATCAATCTCTACCATAATGACGGCCAGCGCGACGCCTATATCCGCCGCGGCAATGCCATGTGGATGGAGGGCGTTCCGGCCGAGCTGCTCGACCGGGCGGCCTTGAAGAAAATGCTGCCTTTCCTCAACTTCGATCACGCCCGCTTTCCGATCATGGGCGGCCTGCTGCAGAAGCGCGGCGGCACGGCGCGTCATGATGCCGTTGCCTGGGGTTACGCCCGCGCCGCCGACCGTCTCGGCGTCGATCTCATCCAGAATTGCGAGGTTGCCGGCATCCGTCGCGAGAACGGCGTGGTGACTGGTGTCGAAACATCGAGAGGATTCATCGGCTGTGGCAAGCTGGGGCTGGCGGCAGCCGGCAATACCTCGCGCGTCGGAGAGATGGCCGACCTGAAACTGCCGATCGAAAGCCACGTGCTTCAGGCTTTTGTGACCGAGGGGCTGAAGCCAGCCATCGATCACGTCATCACCTACGGTGCCGGGCACTTTTATATTTCCCAGTCGGACAAGGGTGGTCTGGTTTTTGGTGCCGAGATCGACGGCTATAATTCCTATGCTCAACGCGGCAATCTGGCGACCGTCGAGCATGTGATGGAAGAGGGGGTGACGATGATCCCCGGCCTGTCGCGGGTGCGCGTGCTGCGCTCCTGGGGCGGGGTGATGGACATGAGCATGGATGGCTCGCCGATCATCAGCCACACGCCAATCGACAATCTCTATCTGAATTGCGGTTGGTGTTACGGCGGCTTCAAGGCGACACCTGCTTCCGGCTGGTGTTTTGCGCATCTGATCGCCAAGAACGAGACCCATCCCGTTGCCCGTTTCCTGCGCCTCGATCGCTTCGAGCGCGGCTATCCCATCGATGAACACGGCGCTGGCCCACAGCCCAACCTGCATTGAGACCTGAAAAGAATGGCGAGCCTCATTCACTGCCCGCACTGCGGCGTCCGGCCGAAGGAAGAGTTTTCGATCCGCGGCGACGCGTCGCTGATCCGTCCCGATCCGGAAGCGTCAGACG
This sequence comes from Hyphomicrobiales bacterium, assembly GCA_900472175.1. GTDB lineage: Bacteria > Pseudomonadota > Alphaproteobacteria > Rhizobiales > Rhizobiaceae > Pararhizobium. Next base: position 137,249 of record UCHD01000005.1, read on the forward strand.
AAGCCTGGAACGATTATGTCCATATCCGTTCCAACCCGCGCGGACGTTACCGCGAACACTGGCAGCATGTTGCCGGTTGCCGCCGCTGGCTGGTGGTCGAGCGCGATACGTTCACCCATGAGGTGTTTGCGGTCACGGATGCCGCGTCTTCTGCACGGGAGGCTGGCCGATGACAGCCTATCGTCTTGCCTCTGGCGGTCTGATCGATCGCAGTGCGCCGCTCGATTTCCGGTTTGACGGCCGGAACCTTACTGGTTTTTCAGGCGATACGCTCGCCTCCGCATTGCTTGCCAACGATCAGCTTCTGGTTGGCCGCAGCTTTAAATATCACCGGCCGCGCGGCATCGTCACCGCCGGGCCATCCGAGCCGAATGCGCTGGTAACCATTGGCAAGGGCGCCGATAGCGACCCGAACACCAAGGCGACGGTCGCGGAACTCTATTCCGGTCTTGATGCGCATAGCCAGAACCGCTTTCCTTCGCTGAAATACGATTTTGGCGCGGTAAACGGCCTGTTGTCGCCCTTCCTTGGCGCAGGTTTTTACTACAAGACCTTCATGTGGCCGGCCGCCTTCTGGGAGAAAGTCTACGAGCCCATCATCCGCAAGGCGGCCGGGCTTGGCCGCGCGGTTCTGGAGCGCGATCCGCAGGCCTATGAAAAATGCTGGGCGCATTGCGATCTGCTCGTTATCGGCTCCGGTCCAACGGGGCTGATGGCGGCGTTGACGGCGGGGCGTGCAGGCTTGCGGGTCATCCTGGCCGACGAGGATTTCAGGTTGGGTGGTTCGCTGCTTGGCGAGACGGCGCGCGTCAATGATGCTTCAGCACAGGATTTCACCGAAACGGTGCTGGCCGAACTGCGGTCCTTGCCGAATGTGACGATGATGCCGCGCACCACCGTTTTCGGCTGGTACGATGACAATGTATTCGGCGCGGTCGAGCGGGTGCAGAAGCATGTGGCATTGCCGCAGGCGAAGCTGCCGGTCGAGCGGCTCTGGCGCATCGCCGCCAAGCGGGCGCTGCTGGCGACTGGAGCGGAGGAGCGGCCGCTGGTGTTCGGCGGCAATGACAGGCCGGGCGTGATAATGGCCGGTGCCATGCGCACCTATGCAAACCGCTTCGGCGTTGCTGCGGGCAAGTCGGTGGCGATCTTCACCAATGGCAGCGCCGGTTACCGCACCGCCGCCGATCTTGCAGCGCATGGTGTCGAGATTGCCGCGATCATCGACAGCCGTGCGGAGGGGGCTGATGTCGCGCCGGATGGCGTTCGGGTCATTCGATCGGCGTCTGTCATCGACACGAAGGGACGTCAGCGTGTCTGCGGTGCCGTCGTGGAGCGCTCGGGGTTCGAGCAGACGATTGCCTGTGACGCGATCGCTATGTCCGGCGGCTGGAACCCGGTCATTCATCTCGCCTGCCAGCGCGGGGCCAAGGCCATCTGGTCCGAGGATTTGAAGACGTTTCTTGCGCCGGATGTCGGTAACGGGCTGGTTGTCGCCGGGGCTGCGGCGGGACGCTACACTTTGGCTGGCTGTCTGAAGGATGGTGCCGAGAAGGCGGTGGTTATCGCCGCTGATCTCGGATTTTCGACGGTCTCCCACACCGCCCCAGCCGTCGAAGGCGAAATCGATCCCTCGTTCACGGCCCTGTGGTATTCGCCGGGTGCCAAAGCAAAGGCCTTTGTCGATTTTCAGAACGATGTCCATGTCAAGGATATCGGCCTTGCCCTGCGCGAAGGCTTTGGCCATGTCGAACATGCCAAGCGCTATACGACCAACGGCATGGCGACCGATCAGGGCAAGCTTTCCGGGATCAATGCGACCGGCCTCCTGGCAGCCATGCAGGGCATCAGCCCGGCCGATGTCGGCACGACCACATTCCGGCCGTTCTACACGCCGGTCGCCTTCGGCGCTTTGGCCGGAACATCGCGCGACGAGCATGCAGCACCAGTGCGCAAATCGCCGCTGCATGGCTGGGCGCAGAGAAACGGTGCCGTCTTCGTCGATTCCGGCCTCTGGTTCCGCCCCGCCTATTTTTCGCGCGGTGGCGAAAAGACCTGGCGCGAAAGCACTGACCGGGAAGTCCGCAATATCAGAGAAAATGCCGGGCTCTGCGATGTCTCGACGCTCGGCAAGATCGAAGTCTTCGGGCCGGATGCGGCGGAATTTCTCAATCGGCTTTACTGCAATCCGTTTCTGAAGCTGCCGGTCGGCAAGGCACGGTACGGCTTGATGCTGCGCGAGGATGGCATGGTCTATGACGATGGCACGACCAGCCGGTTGTCGCATGAGCATTTTGTCATGACCACCACCACGGCGCTGGCCGGCGGCGTCATGTCCCATATGGAATATTGTGCGCAGGTGCATTGGCCCGACCTCAAGGTCCGCTTCTGCTCCTCGACCGATCAATGGGCGCAGATGGCGATCGCCGGGCCGAAGGCGCGACTGGTCCTGCAAGCGCTGGTCGAGGACGATATTTCCGATGCGGCTTTCCCGTTCCTTGCCGCCGGTGCGGTCACCCTGAGAGGCGGACTGAAGGCGCGGCTGTTCCGGATCTCGTTTTCCGGTGAACTGGCCTACGAGCTGGCTGTGCCTGCCGGACTTGGTGAGGCCGTTGCGGATGCCGTCATGGAAGAGGGCATGGCGCACGGGATCTGTGCTTACGGGCTGGAAGCCCTGAACGTTCTGCGCATCGAAAAGGGCCATGTCACCCATGCCGAATTCGCTGGCCGGGTCACGCCTGATGATGCCGGCTTCGGGCGCATGGTCTCGGCGCAGAAACCCGACTTCATCGGCAAGCGGCTTTCGACCCGTTACGGACTGACGGCCGCTGACCGGATGCAGATGGTCGGATTGAAACCGGTGGAGCCGGACCAGCATATCCGTGCCGGTGCGCATCTGTTGCGCGAGGGTGCAAAGCCGTCGACGTTGAACGATCAGGGTTATGTCAGCTCCGCCTGCTTCTCCCCGACGCTCGGACACGATATCGCGCTGGCCTTTCTCAAATCGGGCCGCGAGCGCTATGGCGAACGTGTCGTCGTCTGGGACAAGCTGGCAGGTGCCGAGGTGGTGGCGGAAATCTGCAATCCTGTCTTCGTTGATCCCGGCAACACGAAACTGAATTCCTGAGGCGGACATGAGCAGAACCTATATTTCCCGGCATCCCCTGGATGATCTGCTGCCGCTGGAACCGGGCATTCGCGCCGTCGACCACCTGGATGTTCCGCGCTCCTCTGCGATCGTCTCGGTGATGGCGATGGACGGCGAAGAAGCTTCCGTTACCGCGGGGCTGGCGGCATCCGGCGATGTCTCCATCCGCTTTACCGGACCTGGTGAGTGGCTGGCTGTGTCGCAATCGGAAACGCCGGAAAGCCTGCATCGCAATTTATCCTTGCTGCTGGCAGAGACGGCCTACTTTGTCGACCAGAGCGATGGCCGCGTCGTTTTCAGGCTGTCCGGCCCCAATGTCCGGCGCATCCTTGCCAAGGGCATCGCCACGGATCTGCATCCGGCGATCTTCGAGGTCGGTACGTCGTCGAACGTTCTTTGCGGCCATATCAGCATCAATCTGGCCCGCACCGGTGAGAACGAGTTCGAATTGATCGTCATGCGCAGCTTCGCCATCGCGCTTTTCGATGATCTGAAAGTGATGGGGCGGGAGTTCGATCTCTCCGCCGGTTTCTCCGTCCGGGGATAAAAGCGGCATCGCATGACGTTTTTCCGGCGCTCCTGAAGTAGCCGATGGCGGGAATGGGCAAGACCTGTTCGCAGGGATATCTTTCACAGCGGCGGCTTTGCCGGTACGGTTTCGAAAGCCAAGATTTCGCTTAACTGAGCGGGATGCTTTTCGCAGGCAATCCCGAAACCGGAGAATATCCATGAAAAGCCATGCCAGGGTCGTCGTTATCGGCGGCGGCGTCGTCGGTTGTTCGATCCTTTATCACCTGACGAAATTCGGCTGGACCGATGTGGTTCTTCTGGAACGCTCGGAACTGACCTCCGGCTCGACATGGCATGCGGCCGGCGGCATGCACACGATCAACGGTGATCCGAACGTCGCCAAGCTGCAGAAATATACGGTCGAACTCTACAAGGAGATCCAGGACTATTCCGGCCAGGATATCGGCCTGCACATGACCTCCGGCATGATGCTGGCGGCGACCAAGGAGCGGTTCGACTGGATGAAGTCGATCCTTGCCAAGGGCCGCTACATGGGGCTGGAAGCCGAATTGCTGACACCGAAGGAAGCGCATGAGCTGATGCCGCTGCTTGACCCGTCGCAGTTCGTTGGTGCCGTGTTCGATCCGGTCGAGGGCCATCTCGATCCCTATGGCACCACCCACGCCTATGCCAAATCCGCCAAGAAGAATGGCGCCGATATCTACCTGCACACCAAGGTCGAAGATCTGGTCCAGCTGGAGGACGATACCTGGCGGGTGATCACCAACAAGGGCGACATCATCGCCGAGCATGTCGTCAATGCCGCCGGTCTCTGGGCGCGTGAAGTCGGGCGCATGACCGGCCTTGAGCTGCCGGTGCTTGCCATGGAGCACATGTATCTCATCACCGAAGACATGCCTGAGGTCATCGAATTCAATCAGACGCGCGGCAAGGAACTGATGCACTGCGTCGATTTCGACGGCGAAATCTACCTGCGCCAGGAACGCAACGGCATGCTGATGGGCACCTATGAAAAGGCCTGCCGTCCCTGGTCGCCGATCACCACGCCGTGGGATTTTGGCCATGAGCTGCTGGCCGAGGATATCGAGCGCATCACGCCCGAACTCGAAGTCGGTTTCCGCCATTTCCCGGCCTTCAACAAGGCTGGCATCAAGAAGATCATCAACGGTCCCTTCACCTTCTCGCCGGACGGCAATCCGCTGGTCGGCCCGGTGCGCGGCCTGACCAACTACTGGTCGGCCTGCGCCGTCATGGCTGGTTTCAGCCAGGGCGGCGGTGTTGGCCTGGCGCTTGCCAACTGGATCATCTACGGCGATCCGGGTTTTGACGTCTTTGCCATGGACGTGTCGCGTTACGGTGATTTCGCCACGCTCGGTTTCACCAACGCCAAGGTGCGCGAAAACTATTCCCGTCGCTTCTCGATCCGTTATCCGAACGAGGAGCTGCCGGGCGCCCGTCCGTTCCTGACCACGCCGATCTACGACAAGTTGAAGGACGCAGGTGCCGTCTTCGGGGCCTCCTATGGGCTGGAAGCGCCGCTGTGGTTCGCTCCGAAGGGCGAGGAAGATAAATTCTCCTGGCGCCGTTCCAACGATTTTGATGTCGTCGGCGCCGAAGCCAGAGCCGTGCGCGACAGCGTCGGTCTGATGGAAACGTCGGGCTTCGCCAAGTACGCCATTACCGGCAAAGGGGCGGAAGCCTGGCTCGACCGGATGCTGACCTGCCGCATCCCGGCCACGGGCCGCATGTCGCTGGCGCCGATGCTGAAGGACGACGGCAAGCTGATCGGCGATTTCACGCTGGCAAAGCTGGGCGAGGAGGATTTCCTGCTGATCGGCTCGGGTATTGCCGAGGACTATCATATGCGCTGGTTCGAGAGCCATCTGCCGAAGGACGGCTCGGTGACGCTGAAGGCGTTGAACCTGCAGTTGGTCGGCCTGTCGATAGCCGGTCCCAATTCCCGCGCGCTGATCTCCAAGCTGACGCATCTCGACATGTCCGACGAGGCTTTTGCCTTTATGGATATCCGCCGGATGGATCTCGGCATGGCGCCTGCGATCGTCGGCCGTGTCAGCTATACGGGCGATCTCGGGTACGAGATTTGGATGAAGCCGGAATATCAGCGCTATCTCTATGACCTGATCATGGAAGCTGGTGCCGAGTTCGCCATCAAGCCGTTCGGCTTGCGTGCGCTCAACGCGCTGCGCGTCGAAAAATCCTTTGGCAGCTGGTCGCGCGAATACCGTCCGCTTTACGGTCCGTTCGAAGCCGGGCTCGGGCGATTCGTTGCGCTGAAGAAGGATGCTGACTTCATCGGCAAACAAGCGGCGGCCAAGGAAAAGGCTGAAGGCGGCAACTTGCGATTGCGAACCTTTATCATCGACGCCAAGGATGCCGATGTTATCGGAGACGAGCCGATCTCGCTGAACGGCAAGGTCTGCGGCTGGGTGACATCGGGCGGTTACGCCCATGCGTCCGGCGTTTCCGTGGCTATCGGCTATGTTCCAAAGGAGGTTGCGGACGAGGTCGAGGGATGGCAAGTTGAATTGCTGGGTGAGATGTTGCCCGCCCGCCTGCAGGCGCAGCCGCTTTTCGATGCAAACGGTTCGCGCATGCGATCCTGACAGGTGTGATTGTAGAAACGAACCCTTTGCGGACCCGGCCGGCGGTCAACAAGACCGCCGGATTCTTGCGTGAGGTTAACCGTAGAATTCACGGTCTGATGCCCAAAAACAGGGCCTAAACTGCACTATTTTTGATTTTCCGACTGTTTAAGCGTCAATATCACTAAAATGGGAAAGAAAATCAGGAAAGCATCATTTTACGCTTCACTTTTGGTCTGAAAGCATTATGGAATCCTCTATCGAAAAGGCTCAGAAAGAGCCACGAAAAGAAGAGGTCTGACCTACTAGGATCAGACCCGGGGGATATTGATGGAGTATTTTGTCCAGCAGCTCGTCAATGGGCTGACTCTTGGCTCGATTTACGGTTTGATTGCCATTGGTTATACAATGGTTTACGGCATTATCGGCATGGTAAACTTCGCCCACGGCGATATCTTCATGCTTGGCGGTTTCGCGGCACTCATCGTTTACCTGGTTCTTGTTGGGCTGTTCGGCGGTATTCCGATCGCGCTTGCCCTGTTCATCATGATCCTCGTTGCGATGCTGATGACCGGGTTGTGGAACTGGGTCATTGAAAAGATGGCCTACCGGCCCTTGCGCGGCTCGTTTCGTCTCGCACCGCTGATTACGGCGATCGGCATGTCCATCGCTCTGTCCAACTTCATTCAGGTGACGCAGGGTCCGCGTAACAAGCCAATCCCGCCGCTTGTTTCGTCGGTCTACAATGTTTTCGGCATCTCGATTTCGCTGAAGCAGATCATCATCGTCGTGGTGACGGCGGTTCTGCTGACGATCTTCTGGTATATCGTCAATCACACGCCGCTTGGCCGCGCTCAGCGCGCCACCGAGCAGGACCGCAAGATGGCGGCGCTGCTGGGTATCGACGTCGATAAGACCATCTCGATCACCTTCATCATGGGGGCGGCACTGGCTGCCGTCGCCGGGACAATGTACCTGATGTATTACGGCGTCATCGTCTTTACCGACGGTTTCACGCCGGGCGTCAAGGCTTTCACGGCCGCCGTTCTCGGGGGCATCGGTTCGCTGCCGGGCGCTGTGTTGGGCGGTTTGATGATCGGGCTGATCGAGTCTCTTTGGTCCGCCTATTTCACCATCGACTACAAGGATGTCGCGACATTCTCGATCCTCGCCATCGTGCTGATTTTCAAGCCGTCTGGTATTCTGGGTCGGCCGGAAGTCGAGAAGGTATAATTCAATGGCAAACATTACCAATACACCTGAGAGCGCCGGCAGCAATCTGATGGCGCGGGCTCTGCGCGAGGCGTTTTATGCCGGTCTCGTCGCCCTTGGCCTGTTCGTTCTGTTCGTCGGCCTGAAGACCGACCAGAACATCCTGAATGAGTTGGTCCTCGTTCAACGCTGGGGATTGCTGGCGGTTTTCGTCGCCATAGCCGCGGTTGGGCGCTTCCTGTCGGTGGCCTTCATCCGTCCCTATCTCGCCGAGCGCAAGGCTTCAAAAGCTAGTGCAGGCGTGAAGGAGCCCGGCTTCGTGACGCGCAACTTCAGCATGATCGCGGTCGCGATCCTGCTTGTCTATCCACCGATCATGGTTGCCATTTTCGGTTTCCAGGGCTCGTTGAAATGGGTCGATAACTTCGGCATCCAGATCCTCATCTATGTGATGCTGGCCTGGGGCCTGAACATCGTCGTCGGCCTCGCCGGTCTTCTCGATCTTGGCTATGTCGCCTTCTATGCGGTCGGCGCCTATTCCTACGCATTGCTGTCGTCTTACTTCGGTCTGTCGTTCTGGGTCCTTTTGCCGATGGCCGGCATCTTTGCGGCACTCTGGGGCATGATCCTCGGCTTCCCGGTGCTGCGCCTCAAGGGCGATTACCTTGCGATCGTGACGCTCGCCTTCGGCGAAATCATCCGGCTGGTTCTGATCAACTGGACGGCCGTCACCAAGGGTACGTTCGGTATCTCCGGCATCGCCAAGGCATCGGTGTTCGGTATCTGGTCATTCGATGTCAGTTCGCCGAACAACTTTGCAAAGGTCTTCGGACTGCCGATGTCTTCGGCCTATTACAAGATCTTCCTGTTCTATCTGATCTTGGCACTCTGCCTGCTGACGGCCTTCGTAACGATCCGCCTGCGCCGCATGCCGATTGGCCGTGCCTGGGAAGCGCTGCGCGAAGACGAGATTGCCTGCCGCTCGCTGGGCATCAATACGGTGACAACCAAGCTGACGGCCTTTGCCACGGGTGCCATGTTCGGCGGTTTTGCGGGCTCCTTCTTCGCCGTTCGCCAGGGTTTCGTCTCGCCGGAATCCTTCGTCTTCCTGGAATCGGCCATCATCCTTGCCATCGTGGTTTTGGGCGGCATGGGGTCGCTGATCGGTATCGCTGTCGCGGCGACATTGATGATCGGCGGCACCGAGCTGCTGCGTGAAATGGAATTCCTGAAACATATCTTCGGGCCTGATTTTACCCCGGAACTGTACCGCATGCTGATCTTCGGTCTGGCCATGATCATTGTCATGGTGTGGAAACCACGCGGCTTTGTCGGCTCGCGCGAACCCACGGCATTCCTGCGCGAACGCAAGAGTGTCTCCGGCAGCTTTACCAAGGAAGGTCACGGTTGATCATGGCCGGAACGAATACGATGACGAAAGATCCAATCCTCAAAGTCGACCACCTGTCGATGCGCTTCGGCGGCCTGATGGCCATCAACGACCTGTCGTTCGAAGCCTACCGCGGCGACATCACTGCCCTGATCGGCCCGAACGGCGCCGGCAAGACCACGGTGTTCAACTGCATCACCGGCTTTTACAAGCCGACGATGGGCATGATCACGATGCGGCAGAAGGCGGGCAAGGAATACCTGCTCGAACGCATGTCGGACTTCGAGGTCAACCGCGATGCCAAGGTGGCTCGTACCTTCCAGAATATCCGGCTTTTTTCCGGCCTGACGGTGCTGGAAAACCTCCTGGTCGCGCAGCACAACAAGCTGATGCTGGCATCTGGCTATACGGTTCTCGGCCTTCTTGGCTTCCCTGCCTATAAGCGGGCGGCGGCGCAGTCGATCGAACAGGCAAAATACTGGCTCGAAAAGGCAAACCTGATCGACCGTGCCGACGATCCGGCCGGTGATCTGCCTTATGGTGCCCAGCGCCGTCTGGAAATCGCCCGCGCCATGTGCACGGGGCCGGAGTTCCTTTGCCTCGACGAACCGGCGGCCGGTCTCAATCCGCGTGAATCGCTGGCGCTCAACGAATTGCTGCGCTCAATCCGCAAGGATACCGGAACCTCGATCCTGCTGATCGAGCACGACATGTCCGTGGTTATGGAAATTTCCGACCATGTCGTCGTCTTGGAGTACGGCCAGAAGATTTCGGATGGCAATCCGGACCATGTGAAGAACGATCCGAAGGTTATTGCGGCCTATCTCGGTGTTGAGGATGATGAGGTCGAAGAGGTGATCGAACAGATTGAGGTAATCGCCGTTACTGCGCCAGGAGATACGCCCAAATGAGCGATAACCTTCTGCATGTAAGAGACGTCGAGACCTATTACGGCAATATCCGGGCGCTCGGCGGCGTCGAGGTCGAAGTCAAACGTGGTGAGATCGTCTGCATGATCGGCGCCAATGGTGCCGGTAAGTCGACGTTGATGATGACGATCTGCGGCAGCCCACAGGCAAGGGCTGGTTCTGTGACCTTCGAGGGGCAGGACATCACCCGGATGCCGACGCATGAGATCGCGCGGCTGCGGATCGCCCAGTCGCCGGAAGGCCGCCGGATCTTTCCGCGCATGACGGTGTTTGAAAATCTTCAGATGGGCGCAAGCCTCGACAATCTGAAATATTTCAACGAGGACGTGGAGAAGATTTTTACGCTGTTCCCGCGTCTCAAGGAGCGTCAGGCGCAGCGCGGCGGCACGCTGTCGGGCGGCGAGCAGCAGATGCTGTCGATCGGCCGCGCGCTGATGGCGCGTCCGAAACTGCTGCTTCTCGACGAACCATCGCTTGGTCTGGCGCCGCTGATCGTCAAGGGCATCTTTGCGGCGATCAAGAAGCTCAATGAAGAGGAAGGCCTGACGGTTTTCCTGGTCGAGCAGAACGCGTTTGCGGCTCTGAAGCTTTCGCACCGTGGCTACGTCATGGTCAACGGCAAGGTGACGATGAGCGGTAGCGGCAAGGAATTGCTGGCCAACCCGGAAGTGCGTGCCGCCTATCTCGAAGGCGGTCATCATTGATGGCTTACCGGCATGCGTCAGAGGGGTCTTTCGACCCGGGCCGGTTTGCCTATCCGATATACTGGGGCGTTCGCGTGCGGTTTGAAAACCGCCCGGCGCTTTGAAGGGGAGAAACCGAATGCAAGGCATTCTCTACGAAGAACCCTCGGTTCTGTACTTTGCGCTGATCACCATTGTGATGGGTGGATGGACGGCATGGCGCACGGGAAAGAGTGCCGCCGAAGGCTGGAGCGGTTTTAAGGTTCTGGTGTTCTATACACTACTTCTGGGTGTGGCGATCCGCTTTATCCATCATGCGCTTTTCAACGGCAGCATGTTGACTTTGCAGTACTATGCCGTGGACACGATCATTCTTTTGCTGTTTGCTACTGCAGGTTATCGCTACTACCGCACGAAGCAGATGACCAACAATTACTACTGGCTTTACGAAAAGGTCTCGCCTTTTTCGTGGAAGTCAAAATGACAGAGGGAACCCCGCGTCAGAGCCTTTGATGCTGGCGCGGAGATAAGAATACCGGCGCGATTATGGTGGGTATCGTGACTGGTTTAAAAAGGCACCCGCTCAATTTTTTTGGGAGTAACAAGATGAAAAAGTCACTTTTGTCAGCTGTTGCGCTGACTGCAATGGTCGCCTTTAGCGGCAATGCATGGGCTGATCTGCTGGTTGGTGTTGCTGGCCCGCTGACAGGTCCGAATGCAGCCTTCGGCGCGCAGCTCCAGAAGGGTGCTGAGCAGGCCGCAGCCGACATCAATGCTGCCGGCGGTATCAACGGCGAACAGATCAAGATCGTGCTCGGCGACGACGTTTCCGATCCGAAGCAGGGCGTTTCCGTTGCCAACAAGTTCGTTGCTGACGGCGTCAAGTTCGTGATCGGCCACTTCAACTCCGGCGTTTCGATCCCGGCTTCGGAAGTCTACGCTGAGAACGGCATCTTGCAGATCACTCCTGCCTCCACCAACCCGGTCTTTACCGAGCGTGGCCTGTGGAACACCTTCCGTACCTGCGGCCGTGACGACCAGCAGGGCGCCGTTGCCGGTGCCTACATCGCTGCAAACTTCAAGGACGCCAAGGTTGCCGTCGTTCACGACAAGACACCTTACGGCCAGGGCCTCGCTGACCTGACCAAGGCTGCCATGAACGAAGCCGGCGTCAAGGAAGCCGTCTACGAAGGCATCACCGCTGGCGACAAGGACTTCTCGGCTCTGATCGCCAAGATGAAGGAAGCCGGCGTTTCGCTGGTTTACTACGGCGGTCTGCACACGGAAGCCGGCCTGATCATGCGCCAGATGGCTGACCAGGGCCTCAAGGCTACCCTGATGTCCGGCGACGGTATCGTCTCGAACGAACTTGCTTCGATCGCTGGCGACGCAGTCAACGGTACGCTGATGACGTTTGCTCCGGATCCGCGCAAGAACCCGGCTGCAAAGGAACTCGTCGAGAAGTTCCGCGCCAACGGCTTCGAGCCGGAAGCCTACACGCTGTACTCCTATTCGGCTCTGCAGGTTATCGCTGAAGCTGCCAAGACGACCGGCGGCAACGACCCGCAGGCTGTTGCCGAGAACATCAAGGGCAAGGGTCCGTTCAAGACCGTTATCGGCGAGTTCGGCTATGACGAAAAGGGCGACATCACCCGTCCGGACTACGTCATGTACACCTGGAAGAAGGGTGACGACGGCAAGTTCAGCTACTTCGAAAACGAAAAATAATCGTTTTCGGTTGAACACCGATTGGTCCGTATGGACCGCGAAAGGCCCGGCATTGCCGGGCCTTTTTGCGTTCTGCCTGCGCCGTAGTCGGTTGCCGCTTTTGACAAGTCTGTTTCAACAAACCAGCGGCTGGATCGCGGCCTTTCCTGTGCTAAACGTCAGATCTGTCGTTTTGAACCGGAGCACCTGATGACTGAGCAACCACGCATTCTTGTGACCCGTCGCTGGCCTGATGCCGTCGAGCGCGTGCTTGCCGAGCGGTTCGACGCGTCTTTCAACACGTCGGATGTTGCCATGGATGCCAAAACTCTAGCCGAGGCACTCCAGTCGTTCGACGCCGTGTTGCCGACGGTGTCCGACCGCCTGCCAGCGTCGCTGTTCGACGAGGGGGATTTGCGTACCCGGATCCTGGGGAATTTTGGCGTCGGTTATAACCACATCGATATTGCGGCGGCCGAGCATTACGGGATCACCGTCACCAACACGCCGGGCGTACTGACCGATTGCACCGCCGATATCGCCATGTCGCTGTTGCTCTCTGTCGCGCGTCGGGCAGGGGAAGGTGAGCGTGAGGTGCGTGCCGGGCAATGGACCGGCTGGCGGCCGACGCACATGATCGGCACCAAGGTAACCGGAAAGACGCTTGGTATCATCGGCTTTGGCCGCATCGGCAAGGCGATGGCCAAGCGCTGCCATTTCGGTTTCGACATGGACGTGGTTTTCTACAACCGATCGAAGATCGACCCGGTGGAAGCGGCGCGTTATGGCGCACGGCAGCTGGAGACTGTCGAGGATGTGCTGGCCACCGCCGATTTCGTCTCACTGCACTGCCCGGGCGGCGGCGAAAACCGGCATCTGATCGATACACGGCGGCTGGCGGTGATGAAGCCGGGCGCCTATTTGATCAACACGGCACGCGGCGATGTCGTCGATGAAGCTGCGCTGATCCACGCGTTGCAAACCGGCATCATCCGGGGCGCTGGGCTCGATGTTTTCGAAGCGGAACCGAACGTTCCCCAGCACTTGCGTGCCTTGGAGAATGTCGTGCTTTTGCCGCATCTTGGCAGCGCGACGGAGGAAACGCGTACCGCCATGGGGATGAAAGTGGTGGAGAACATTACCGCCTTCTTCGAAGGCCGCGAGCCGCCAGACAGGGTTGCCTGACCGGCTATTCCTGGCGCAGCGCATTCGCCGCCTTGACAGCAGCAGACGCGCGGTTTTCGACGCCGAGCTTCACATAAATCTGCTCCAGATGCTTGTTGACCGTGCGGGCGCTCAGGCCAAGTATCTCGCCGATATCGCGATTGGATTTGCCCTTGGCGATCCAGAGCAGGACCTGACCCTCGCGCACCGTCAGCGAAAAATTCTGGCGAAGGATTTCGTCGTCGCTGGTTTGGCTGACGCCGGTCAGCCGGAACAGGAATTCGTCGCCGCCGTTTGCACCGAGATAGGCGAGTTGCAATACCGGCTGTCCGTTCTGATGGATCATCAGCGGGCCATCCTTGGATACGCCGTGTTTTTCACGTTCCTGCAACCAGCCGCGAATATGCACCGCCAGCGTATCCAGGCCGTCGTCGCTGCCTGTTGCAGCATTGACAAGGCGGTTCGCCTGCGGTGTCGACCATTGGATGGCGCCATTGCTGCGCACGGCAAGCAGATGCCGTCCCGCCGCGTCCAGCGCCACACGCGCGCTTTGTGCCGAACGGGCATTGGCAAGGTGCACGCGGATACGGGCGCGCAATTCGTCGATATTGATGGGTTTTGAAAGATAATCGACGCCGCCGGACTCCAACGCGTGGACGATGTGCTCGGTTTCGGTCAGGCCAGTCATGAAGATGACCGGCACCTGCGTGACGGCAGGGTTAGTTTTCAGCGTCCGGCAGGTATCGAAGCCATCCATGCCGGGCATGACGGCGTCCATCAAGATGATGTCGGGCGTAATGCGATCGACGACGTTGATGGCGGCATTTCCGGATGTGGCGATCAGCACAGAAAATCCGGATTGTTCCAGCGCATCGGTGAGAAAACCCAGCGTTTCCGGAGAATCGTCCACGATGAGCACGATATCGCGCGGATGCACTGCTTCATTCACTGGCCGGTCTCCCCTGTTTGTCGATGTTGTGCAGGAAGTCGGCATATCCGGCAAGATCGAAAGCCTGGACATAGGTCTTGAGCACGTCGGTAAATGGCTGATTTTCCTCGTGGCGCGCAAGGTCGGCGAGCTTGGCCTCTATGCCGCGGACATAGCCGATTTCGCCAAGCCGGATCAGTTCCTCGACATGAGCGCTGCCCGGGTTGCTGACCGCCCGTTTGGGTCTGGCCAGCGGTGTTGGCTGCAGCATGTCGCTGTAGGTCCATTCGAGCGCCAGATGAACGGCGAGCTTATCGTGCAACTGCCGGATATCGAATGGCTTGGCCAGCGTATCATTGTGGCCGCTATGGCTGTCGGCAGCTGTCCCGTCGCCAATGTTGGCCGACAGCATGATGACGGGGGCCAGTTGCCCGTGATCACGCAGCCGCGTTACCAGCTGCCAGCCGTTCATGCCCGGCATCGAGATGTCGATCAGGAAGAGGTCCGGTTTGATGCCTTCGATCAGCGTCAGGCACTCCGCCCCTCCGGCGGCCGTCAGCACGACGAAATCGAGCGGCATCAGCACCTCGCGCATCAGGTCGCGATGGTCTTCATTGTCATCGACAACGACGATGGTCCGGCGAGCACCCGCATACCCGGCTATCTTGCGGATGGACGGCAGCGATGCGGTTGGCCGGTTGATGGCCGACAGCATCAGTCGCACCCGGAAGGTCGAGCCCTTGTCGCGCTCGCTGTCGACGACGATCTCGCCGCCCAGTGTCTGGGTGAGAAGCTGCGTGATGGTCAATCCCAGTCCAAGGCCGGGCATGGGGCGGATATGCTCTGCCTCGCCGCGCTGGAAGGGCTCGAAAATCCGCGGCAGATCCGCTTGCGAAATGCCGCGGCCGGTGTCGGAGACGGTGAAGGTTGCCACCTGGCTGCGATAGGTGACGCCGAAGCGGATGGTGCCTGTATCGGTGAATTTGATGGCGTTGGAGAGCAGATTGACGAGGATTTGGCGCAGGCGTTTTTCATCGGTGCGGACATATTGCGGCAAAGCGCTTGCCCGCTCGTGCTCGAACAGCAGGCCTTTGGCCTGCGCCTGCGGCCGGAACATATCGGTGATCTGGGCGAGGAAATCCTGGATATTGATCTCGTTGGAATAGACCTGCAGCCGGCCAGCCTCGATCTTGGAAATATCCAGCAGACCGTCGATCAGGCCGGAGAGGTGATCGGCACTGCGCTTGATCACCTTGATGGCCGACTGGCGTGGGGCGGGTATTGTTTCGTCGCGCTCGAGAATTTGGGCATAGCCGAGCACGGCATTGAGCGGCGTGCGCAGCTCATGGCTGAGGCCAACCACGTAACGGCTCTTGGCCCGGTTGGCGGCCTCTGCCGTCTCCTTGGCATATTGGAGGGCAGCGTCGGTCTTTTTGTGGGCAGCGATTTCCTTGAGCAGCAGGGTATTTTGGCGAGAGGATTCTTCTTCAGCAACCAGGCGGCTGTCATGCGCCAGCACGTAAAACCAGCAGACGACCCCGGTCACCACGGCAAAAACGAAAAAGACCACGCCGACGGTGCGGTTGATCACCGAGGCTGTCTCCGGCGAGGCCGTGCCGGTCTGATGGGCGATCATCGCCAGAATGATACCGATACCGGCAACCGACAGAACGACGGCGATGCAATATCGGCCGAGCCGGGTGGACAGCGTTTCCATCACTTTTTGCGGCAGCAGGGCCTTGGCCACCACCGCTGTCTGCGCGTTGAAGCGCGCATGTGGCTTGCACATGTCGTGGCAGCGGCTGTCGAGCGAGCAGCAGAGCGAGCAGATCGGCGCGGAATAGGCCGGGCACCAGGCCATATCCTCCGGCTCGAACGGGTGTTCACAGATCGAGCAGGTAACGATCGAGAGTTTCTTCCAACTCTGGCGCGGCTTGCGGGCAAGGTAATATTTGCCCTTTGTCGCCCAGGCGATGGCGGGCGAGACGACGAAGGCGGTGATCAGTGCGATATAGGGCGCAAGCGACGCGGCCATGGCGCCAAGCACGCCGAAATGCGCCGTCAACGCGATCAGTGCCGATGCCGTCATGGCACCGGTGCCGACTGGGTTGATATCGTAGAGATGGGCCCGCTTGAACTCGATATTGGGGGGCGCCAGTCCCAGCGGCTTGTTGATGAACAGATCGGCGGAGATCGTGCAGAGCCAGGCCATGGCGATGATCGAGAAGATGCCGAGCGTTTCTTCCAAGAGCTTGTAGATGCCGAGTTCCATCAACAGCAGCGCGATGGCCACATTGAACATCAGCCAGACGACGCGGCCGGGATGGCTATGGGTGAGGCGGGAGAAGAAATTCGACCAGGCGAGCGAGCCTGCATAGGCGTTCATGACGTTGATCTTCAGCTGCGACACGACGACGAAGGCGGCCATCAGCAACAGCGCCGCATTGTGCCACGGGATCATGTAGCCGAACGCTGTCAGGTACATATGTGCGGGGTCGGCGGCATCCTCGACCGGAACGCCGGCGCTGAGACAGAGGACGACCAGGAACGAACCCGCCAGCAGCTTCGGCGCGCCGACGATTACCCAGCCGGCGCCGGCCAGGAATACGGCAAGCCGGTGATGCAACTTGCGCTGGCCTTCCGGCGGCAGGAAGCGGAGGAAATCCACCTGCTCGCCGATCTGCGCCATCAGGGCGAGGATAACGGCGGAGGCTGCGCCAAATTCCAGCAGCGAGAACGGTGCAAGTGTGCCAGATTCGCCGAATGGCTTGCTGGTGCCGGGAAAGGCAAGCCAGAGGTCGAACTTGCTCCAGTCGGCCAGCGCGATGAAGATAAAGGGTGCGATATTGAGGATGATCCAGAATGGCTGGGTCAAAAGCTGAAACTTGCTGATCAGCCGGACACCATGGGTCACCAGCGGGATGACCATAACGGCGCTGATGATATAGCCGATCCAGACGGGGATGCCGAGTGCCAGTTCCAGCGCCGCCGACATGATCGAGGCTTCGATGGCAAACAGCATGAAGGTGAACGAGGCGTAGATCAGCGAAGTGATCGTGGAGCCGATGTAACCGAAGCTGGCGCCGCGCGTCAAAAGGTCGATATCGACGCCGTGGCGGATGGCATAGCGGCTGATCGGCAGGCCGACGCCGAGCATGACGAGGCTGGCGGCGAGAATGGCGATGATGGCATTGGTGGTGCCGTAGGACAATGTGATGGCGCCGCCGATCGCCTCCAGCGCCAGAAACGAGATCGCCCCGATCGCCGTCTGCGAAATGCGCTGCGAGGAGAATTGCCGGGCGCTCTTGGCGGTGAACCGCAGCGCGTAGTCTTCCAGCGTCTGGTTGGCGACCCAGCGATTGTATTCGCGGCGGACCGGGATGATGCGCTGGCGTGCGGTCATGCCTAATTTATATTCCCGTTCTTTATGTGATCAATGATTAGGCAATGTCCTCCGGTCTACGATTTTTTGCAAGTGCGAGATGCCGATTGATTTGGGGATAGGGATTTGTTTTCACCGCAGGGACGGCGAACGCGGAACCGCTTGCCACGGGAGTCCGGTGAATGTCTTCCCAGGTGTATTGCAGTGCACACTTCGCCCCGGCGACTACGTTAATTGACGTATACAGAATCCGGAAACCCGGGCTGATAGTTTGCCTACGAACGGCAAAGGTCTCCCAAGCGCCGTCGTCAAAAGAACGAGAGGGGTTCCCAAATGACATTTAAATCCCAGATCCTGGGCGCGTTTCTGGCTGGCGCGCTCGCCACGACAGCATTTTCCAGCGTTCAGGCTGCCGAAGACACGATCAAGGTCGGCGTGCTGCATTCGCTGTCCGGCACCATGGCAATCTCCGAGACGACGCTCAAGGATGCCATGCTGATGCTCATCGAAGAGCAGAACAAGAAGGGTGGCCTTCTCGGCAAGAAGCTCGAGGCCGTCGTTGTCGATCCGGCCTCCGACTGGCCGCTGTTTGCCGAAAAAGCCCGCGAACTGATCTCCGTCGACAAGGTCGCGGCCGTCTTCGGTTGCTGGACGTCGTCGTCGCGCAAATCGGTCCTGCCGGTTTTCGAAGAGCTGAATTCGATCCTGTTCTACCCGGTCCAGTACGAGGGTGAGGAATCCTCGCGCAACATCTTCTACACCGGTGCAGCTCCCAACCAGCAGGCCATTCCGGCCGTCGACTATCTGATGAACACCGAGGGCGTCGAACGTTTCGTGCTGGAAGGCACCGATTACGTCTATCCGCGCACGACCAACAAAATCCTCGAAGCCTATCTGATCGCCAAGGGTATCCCAAAAGAGGATATCATGATCAACTACACGCCATTCGGCTTCTCCGACTGGCAGACGGAGGTGGCGAAGATCAAGGAATTCGGTTCGGCCGGCAAGAAAACGGCCGTCGTTTCGACCATCAACGGCGATGCCAACGTGCCGTTCTACAAGGAGCTCGGCAACAAGGGCATCAAGGCAACCGATATCCCGGTCGTCGCCTTCTCCGTCGGCGAAGAAGAGCTGGCCGGTCTCGATACCAAGCCGCTGGTTGGTCACCTCGCCGCGTGGAACTACTTCCAGTCCGTCGATGCGCCTGCCAATGCTGAATTCATCAAGCAGTGGCATGCCTTCACCAAGAATGACAAGCGCGTCACCAACGATCCGATGGAAGCCGCCTATATCGGCTTTAGTGCCTGGGTAAAGGCCGTCGAGGCTGCTGGAACCACCGAAACCGATGCCGTTCTCGACACGATCATCGGCACCAGCGTACCGAACCTTTCGGGCGGCTACTCCACCGTGATGCCGAACCACCACATCACCAAGCCGGTGCTGATCGGTGAAATCCAGGCCGACGGCCAGTTCGAAATCGTCCAGCAGACCCCACAAGTTGTCGGCGACGAATGGTCGGACTTCCTGCCGGACTCCAAGGATTTGATCTCCGATTGGCGCAAGCCGATGTCCTGCGGCAACTTCAACGTTGCAACGGGCAAGTGCGGCGGCAAGGGCTCCTGATGTCAACGATTACCCGCTGATTTCATCAAGCTCAGCATATTCCGGCAACGGCCTGACAGCCATTTCCCAGAAATCATTCTCATGACGTCTTGATTGAAATGCCAATACCCTCCGTCCAGACCCTGTCTGGGCGGAGGGACCTGCATCCCGACATCTGGCATGTTTTCTGCTTGGCTCAGTTGGGACGCGGCTCCTGGATGCCGGTCCTCATCGATGTGCTCGTCGAGCGAGCGGAGTGCGGAAAACTTAAGCAACAGCGCCGGCATAACGTGTGTTTCGTCAATGCACGGCGCCCGAGCCAACGGAACAAGAAGAGCTCATGTATCGCGCCATCCAAACCTTCCTTGTTGCTCTCTGCCTGCTGATCAGCTGCTTGGCAACGGGCCTGCGCGCTGAGGAGAACATCCGGCCGCTGGTCGATGCGCTGGGCGCTCCGGCTTTCCCGCAGAAGATCGAGGCCGTCAAAGCGTTGGCCGCATCGGGTGATCCTAAGGTCGGTGACATCCTGAAGAACCTCAGCGACGGCAAGCTTTATGCGCCGAAGACCGGCGGTGCGGTCTATCTCGAAGGTTCGGCCGACGGTACCTATCTTGATGTGCTGACAGGGGCCGCGGTCTCTGATGCTCCCGGAAACCTTGCGAAAATCCGGTTAAACAATGGCCTGCGCGGGGCGATCGGCACGGCGCTCAGCCAGTTGACGCTTCTGAGTCCGGATCGTTCCGCCCGGCTTGCGGCATCGCAGAATCTGCTCAAGGACGCCAATCCGGACAATCTTGCCCTGTTGAATTCGGCTCTGACTGAGGAGAAGGACGCCGAGATCAAATCGACCATGGAAGCGGCGCGCGCCGTTATCCTGCTCAAGACAGAAGCCAACGCCGAAGCCAAGAAAGCCGCTATCGGCACGATTGCCGCGCGTGGAAACCGCGATGCCCTGACGATCCTGACGGCAGCGATGGCCAATGCGCCTGATGACCTGAAGCCGGTGATCCAGACCCATGTCAATGCGATCGAGCGAAGCCTTGCCGTCTGGGATATCGCCCAAAACGTTTGGTATGGCCTGTCGCTCGGTTCCGTCCTGCTTCTCGCGGCCATCGGCCTTGCCATTACTTTCGGGGTCATGGGTATTATCAACATGGCCCATGGCGAGATGGTCATGCTCGGGGCCTACACCACCTACGTGGTGCAGCAGACGATCGCTGCGGTGGCGCCGGGAATGGCCGATTTTTCGCTGGCGTTTGCGGTTCCCGCGGCCTTTCTCTTCACCGGCCTGGTTGGCGTTGGCATCGAACGCAGCGTCATCCGCTGGCTTTATGGCCGTCCGCTTGAAACGCTGCTCGCCACCTGGGGCATCTCGCTGATCCTGCAGCAGGCGATCCGCACCATCTTCGGCCCGACCAACCGTCAGGTCGACAATCCAAGCTGGATGTCGGGTGCGTTCGAGATCGGCGGGCTTGCGATCACCTACAATCGCATGTGGATCATCGTCTTTTCGCTGGGTGTCTTCGTCGCCTTGCTGCTGCTGCTTAAACGCTCCAAGTTCGGCCTGCAGATGCGCGCGGTCACCCAGAACCGGCGGATGGCTTCGTCGATGGGTATCCGTACCCCCTGGGTCGACGCGCTGACCTTCGGGCTCGGATCCGGCATTGCCGGCATGGCGGGGGTGGCGCTCAGCCAGATCGACAATGTCTCGCCCAATCTCGGCCAGAACTACATTATCGACAGTTTCATGGTCGTGGTCTTCGGCGGTGTCGGTAATCTCTGGGGGACGCTGGTGGGCGCGCTGACACTTGGCATCGCCAACAAGTTTCTGGAGCCCTATGCCGGTGCGGTGCTCGGCAAGATCCTCATTCTCATCTTCATCATTCTTTTCATCCAGCGGCGGCCACGCGGCCTGTTCGCGCTCAAGGGAAGGGCGGTCGAACAATGATCACGCAAATGCTTTTCAGCCGGCACGAAAAGAAGACGGTCTGGGCCGTTTGCCTCATCCTGCTTGCAGCAATCCTCGTACCGCTCGCCAATCTGCTGATCCCGGAAGGCAGCGTCTTTCATGTCCCCGGCTATCTGGTGCCGCTGCTTGGCAAATACCTCTGCTATGCGCTTTTGGCTTTGGCGCTTGATCTCGTCTGGGGTTACTGCGGCATTCTCTCGCTTGGTCATGGCGCCTTCTTCGCGCTCGGCGGTTATGCCATGGGCATGTACCTCATGCGCCAGATCGGCGACCGGGGCGTCTATGCCAACCCGTTACTGCCGGATTTCATGGTCTTCCTGAACTGGAGCGAGCTGCCCTGGTACTGGCATGGCTTCAATCATTTCGCCTTTGCGGCGCTGATGGTTCTGTTGGTTCCCGGATTGCTGGCATTCGTTTTCGGCTGGTTTGCCTTCCGCTCGCGGGTTACTGGTGTCTACCTGTCGATTATTACCCAGGCGATGACCTATGCGCTGCTGCTCGCCTTCTTCCGCAACGAGATGGGTTTTGGCGGCAATAATGGCCTGACCGATTTCAAGGAAATTCTCGGCTTCAACGTTCAGGCCGGTGGCACGCGCGCAGCGCTTTTTGCGGCAACCGCAATCGCGCTGGCGCTGGCGCTGGTTCTGAGTTCGGCCATCGTCCGTTCAAAATACGGCAAGGTGCTGGTCGGCGTGCGCGATGCCGAAAGCCGGACCCGGTTTCTGGGCTACCGGGTCGAAAACATGAAACTGTTCATCTTCACCGTCTCGGCGATGATGGCCGGTGTGGCCGGTGCGCTCTATGTGCCGCAGGTTGGCATCATCAATCCCGGCGAATTCGCCCCGGCAAACTCGATCGAAGTGGTGATCTGGACTGCCGTTGGTGGACGCGGCACGCTGATCGGTCCGATCATCGGCGCCATCCTCGTCAACTTCGGCAAGAGCATCTTTACCGCTGCCTTCCCGGAATTCTGGCTGTTTGCCCTGGGTGCCCTGTTCGTCGCCACGACCTTGTTCCTGCCCAAGGGGGTGGTCGGCACGGTCCAGCAGTTTCTTTCCCGGCGCAAGGAACAGAAACAAGCTGATGCCGCTGAAAAAATCTATCAGGACAAGGCTGCGGCCAGGGCTGAAAGTCGGCTGGCCACGCTTGAACCCCAGGCTGCGGAGTAAGATCGATGGATGCAAAGACCTCACGGAGCCTGCTTTATCTCGACGGCGTCTCGGTATCGTTCGACGGGTTCAAGGCACTGAATTCGCTGTCCTTTGTGGTCGAGCCCGGTGAACTCAGGGCTATCATCGGTCCGAATGGAGCAGGCAAGACGACGATGATGGATATCATCACCGGCAAGACCCGGCCCGACAGCGGCCAGGTGTTTTTCAATGGCGATATCGATCTGACCAAGAAGGACGAGGCCGACATCGCCCAGCTCGGCATCGGCCGGAAGTTTCAGAAGCCGACGGTGTTCGAAAGCCATACCGTCTGGGACAATATCGAACTGGCGCTCAACCGGAAACGTGGCGTGTTCTCGACCCTGTTTTACCGGCTGACGGTGGAGGACAAGGCGCGTATCGAGGAAATCCTCCAAACGGTGCGCATGACTGCGCGCAGGGACGATCTGGCCGCCAATCTTTCGCACGGTCAGAAACAGTGGCTGGAGATCGGCATGCTGCTCGCGCAGGAGCCGAAGCTGCTTCTGGTCGATGAGCCCGTTGCCGGCATGACCGATGCGGAAACCGCCGAAACCGCCATCCTGCTCAAGGAAATCGCCAAGACCCGCTCGGTCGTCGTCGTCGAACACGACATGGGCTTCATCCGCGATCTCGGCGTCAAGGTGACGTGCCTAGCGGAAGGCTCGGTGCTGGCCGAAGGCTCGATCGATTTCGTCAGCAACGATCCGAAAGTGATCGAGAATTATCTGGGGCGGTGAGATGCATTATGACGTTTCGATGTTCTGCGGCCGGTGGATGCCGCTTTCACCCCCCTCTGTCGCTTCGCGACATCTCCCCCACAAGGGGGGAGATCGTTCTCTTTCCTCGATTGCGCTGAAGCCAATGGCAATCTCCCCCCTTGTGGGGGAGATGTCGGCGCCGCCGACAGAGGGGGGGGGAGCCGGAACTTCTGAAGGTGATCAACTATGCTGACCGTCGACAACATCAATCTCCATTACGGTGCGGCTCAAGCCCTCCGTGGCGTGTCCATTACAGCGCCCATGGGCAAGATCACCTGCGTTCTCGGCCGCAACGGCGTCGGCAAGACCAGCCTGCTTCGGGCCATCACCGGCCAGCATGGGCCAAGCGCCGGCACGATCACGTTCAACGACACGGTGCTGAACGGCATGGCGCCCTACAATCGGGCCAAGCACGGCATTGGTTTCGTGCCGCAGGGGCGCGAGGTCTTTCCTCTGCTGACGGTCAAGGAAAACCTGGAATCGGGCTATGCGCCGGTGGCGCGCAAGGACCGGTTCATTCCGGAGGATATCTTCAATCTCTTCCCCATCCTGCGCTCGATGCTTGGCCGCCGCGGCGGCGATCTGTCGGGCGGGCAGCAGCAGCAGTTGGCGATTGGCCGGGCGCTGGTCACCCGGCCCAAAATCCTCGTCCTCGATGAGCCGACGGAGGGTATCCAACCATCGATTATCAAGGATATCGGCCGGGCTATCCAGTATCTGCGCGATTCCACCGGGATGGCGATTCTGCTTGTGGAACAATATCTTGACTTCTGCCGGGAGCTTGCAGACCATGTTTATATCATGGACCGTGGCGAGATCGTGCATGAAGGCCCGGCCGAGACGCTGGATACGCCGGAAGCGCGCCGCCATCTGACAGTGTGACGGCGGATGGGAATGGCTGAAGTAGCAGCAGGGATCGCTCCGCAAAGGGCGTGGGGTAAAGGGCGGCTGGTCGCAAAGCCGTTTGCGGGGCGTACCCGGCTTGCAGAATTCTACCAGGAAGGCTGCGCCAAGATCCGGTTGCCGGACACATTCGACTCCACGATGGAAGCCGTGCTGATCAACAGCTCCGGCGGTCTGACGGGTGGCGATCATATGGAATGGTCGTTTGCCGCCGGTGACGGTACGCACCTGACCCTGACGACCCAGGCCTGCGAGAAAATCTATAAAGCCAGCGCCGGCACGGCTGCGGTGAGTGCGCGGATTTCGGTTTCTGAAGGTGCGGCGGTGCATTGGCTGCCGCAGGAAACCATTCTGTTTGACCGCGCATCGCTGTCTCGAAAACTGGAGGTCGATCTTGCTGAAGAGGCGGAATTTCTGGCGGTGGAGGCGGTGCTTCTGGGCCGCAAGGCGATGGGCGAGGCGATGCGGGAAGGCCTATTTCAGGATCGCTGGCGCATTCGCAAGAACGGCGTGCTCCTGCATGCCGAAAATCTGCGGCTGTCCGGTGATATCGCCGGTTTGACGCAGGAACGCGCGGTGCTCGGCGGGCAGGTGGCTTTCGCGACCGTGTTTTACACCGGCGCTGATTGCGAACTGCATCTCGACACACTGCGCCGTCTGATCGGCGGCATTGGGGGCGGTGTGAGCTGCTATCGGGTGGCAGGCGAAGACAAGCTGATTGCCCGCCTGGTTGCCGCCGATGGTTTTGCCTTGAGAAAAATCCTCATCCCGATCATTTCGCACTTGCGCAAAGGCGCCTCTGTGCCGAAAGTCTGGAACCTCTAATTGACCCATAATCCCGGTGACCACGCATGAACCTGACGCCTCGTGAAAAAGACAAACTGCTGATTTCGATGGCAGCCATGGTCGCCCGCCGGCGGCTGGAGCGCGGCGTCAAGCTCAACCATCCCGAAGCAATCGCCCTGATCACCGATTTTGTCGTCGAGGGTGCGCGCGATGGCCGCTCGGTGCCTGACCTGATGGAGGCGGGCGCTCATGTGATCACCCGCGCTCAGGTGATGGAAGGCATTCCCGAGATGATCCACGATATCCAGATTGAGGCGACGTTTCCGGATGGGACAAAGCTTGTCACCGTCCATGAACCCATTCGCTGAGGAAGGACCATGCTGCAACTGAGACCCAATTGCGAATGCTGCAACAAGGATCTGCCGCCCGGCAGCCGCGAAGCCATGATCTGCAGCTTTGAATGCACCTTCTGCACGCAGTGCGTCACCGATGTTCTCGATGGACAATGCCCGAACTGCAGCGGAGAACTTGTCCGCCGCCCGGTTCGTCCGGCGGCCAAGCTTGGCAAGTTTCCGGCCTCCACCGAGCGCGTCCTGAAAGCCGAAGGCTGCGCGCCGATCAAGGCTGCCTGAAGAGGAGAGACGATACGATGATTCCCGGTGAAATCCTTGCGGCAGAGGGCGAGATCGAGCTGAATGCCGGGCTGGACACGGTATCGCTGGAGGTTTCCAACAGCGGCGACCGTCCCGTGCAGGTCGGCAGCCATTATCATTTTGCTGAAACCAATGCCGCCTTGCTGTTTGACCGGGCCGTGGCTCATGGCAGGCGCCTGGATATTCCAGCCGGAACCGCGGTGCGCTTTGAGCCGGGACAGACGCGTAGCGTCACGCTCATTCCTTTTACCGGCAAGCGCGAGGTTTACGGCTTCCGCCAGAAGGTCATGGGCAAGCTATGAGGCGTCTTCTCCTCACGTCGGCTTTGCTTGCCGCCACTCTCTTTCAAGGCGTTCTCCTTGCACAGGCGCAAGAGCAGCCGCAGGCCGATTGCGCCAATGCAATGACCCAGGCGGATATGAACATTTGCGCCAACAAGGATTATGAAGCGGCCGATACGGAGCTGAACGCGGTCTACAAGAAGACCATGGCGGCGATGAAGGACACCGACAAGGAAATGGCCGGTATCGACCCCAACTATGTCGGTGCTGTCGATGCGCTGAAGAAGGCCCAGCGCGCCTGGATCGATTATCGCGACGGCCAGTGTGAGCTTGCCGGTTTCGAGGCGCGGGGCGGTTCGATGGAGCCGATGCTGGTCTCCGGTTGCCTGGCGGACCTTACCAAGAAGCGAACCGAGGAACTGAAGGGCCTGACGGAAGGTGCTGGAAACTGAGGTGTTCGTGACCGCGAGCCGGACCATCATGATCGTTGGCAATGGTCCGGTGCCGGATGGTGCGGCCGCCATCATCGATGCGGCTGATCTGGTGATCCGCTTCAACGATTGCCGTTCCTGCGGAGCGGGTGGGGAGAAGACGGATATCATTGCCGTCTGCAATACCGGGCGCCCGGCGCTGGCCATGCTGGGGGGCGGGATGTGGAAGACGAAAGCGGCGGTGCGGCGGGCAAGCGCGATCTGGTGCGTTCGTGATGCGGACAAGTTTCAGGCGCTGCGGCCGCAACTGGCTGTGACGCATCCGGATCTGGATGACCTTTGCGACGATTATACCGATGGTTTTCGCGCCTTTGCCCAGGCGACCGGCCGCGCCTTTCATACGATCCCGGCGTCTACGCATGAGCGTGTCGATGCGGGGCTGAAGCCATTCGACCTCGGCGAATACGTCGTGCCGAGCAGCGGTTTGATTGCGATTGCCGAAGTGCTGGCCCATTGGTGCCGTCCGGCTGATCGCGTGGTTCTTGCCGGTTTTGGCCATGCGGGCTGGGAGTGGCATCCGTTTTCTGCCGAGCGCCGTTATGTCGATGACCTGATTTCCAAGGGGCAGCTGTTGCGCCTCGATCCGACCAGTTTACCCGCCTTTGCTCAGGGAGCCTGAAAGCCATGTCCTACAAAATGTCGCGAGCGGCCTATGCCAGCATGTTCGGCCCCACCACCGGCGACAAGGTTCGGCTGGCCGATACCGAGCTGTTCATCGAGGTGGAAAAGGATTTCACCACCTATGGCGACGAGGTGAAGTTTGGCGGCGGCAAGGTCATTCGCGACGGCATGGGCCAGAGCCAGGCGACCCGCGCTCAAGGTGCCGTCGATACCGTTATCACCAATGCGCTGATCGTCGATCACACCGGCATCGTCAAGGCGGATATCGGCTTGAAGAACGGCCGGATCGCCGCGATCGGCAAGGCTGGTAACCCGGACACCCAGCCGGGTGTGACGATCATTGTCGGTCCGTCGACGGAGGTGATTGCCAGCGAGGGCAAGATCATTACGGCAGGTGGTATGGATGCCCATATCCATTACATTTGCCCGCAGCAGATCGAGGAAGCCCTGATGTCGGGGATCACCACGATGCTTGGCGGCGGCTCCGGCCCGGCGCATGGCACGCTGGCAACCACGTGCACCGGCGCCTGGCATATCGAGCGGATGATCGAGAGCTTTGATGGCTTTCCGATGAATCTCGCGCTGGCCGGCAAGGGCAATGCATCGCTTCCGGCACCGATCGAGGAGATGATCCTTGCCGGAGCCTCCAGCCTGAAGCTGCACGAAGACTGGGGGACGACGCCGGCCGCGATCGACAATTGCCTGTCGGTTGCCGATGCCTTTGACGTGCAGGTGATGATCCACACGGATACGCTGAACGAAAGCGGTTTCGTCGAAGATACGATCGGGGCCATCAAGGGGCGTACGATCCATGCCTTTCACACCGAAGGCGCAGGCGGCGGCCATGCCCCCGATATCATCAAGATCTGCGGCCAGCCTAACGTCATCCCATCCTCGACCAACCCGACCCGGCCCTACACGGTCAACACGCTGGCCGAGCATCTCGACATGCTGATGGTCTGCCATCACCTGTCGCCGTCGATCCCGGAAGACATTGCCTTTGCCGAAAGCCGTATCCGCAAGGAGACGATCGCGGCCGAAGACATCCTGCATGACATCGGCGCGTTCTCGATCATTTCGTCCGACAGTCAGGCCATGGGCCGCGTCGGCGAGGTGGCGATCCGCACCTGGCAGACGGCCGACAAGATGAAACGGCAACGGGGCCGGCTGCCGCAGGAGACCGGCGAGAACGACAATTTTCGCGTCCGGCGCTATATCGCCAAATACACGATCAACCCCGCGATCGCGCAGGGGCTTTCCCATGAGATCGGCTCGATCGAAGTCGGCAAGCGCGCCGATCTGGTGATGTGGAATCCGGCCTTCTTCGGGGTGAAACCCGATATGGTGCTTCTTGGCGGCATGATCGCGGCTGCTCCAATGGGCGATCCGAATGCCTCGATCCCGACGCCGCAGCCGGTGCATTACCGGCCGATGTTTGGCGCCTTTGGCAAGGCGAGGACCAATTCGTCCGTCACCTTCGTATCGCAGGCATCGCTCGATGGCGGATTGCAGGCGCGGCTCGGTGTTGCCAAGCAGCTCGTTGCGGTGAAGAACACCCGTGGTGGCATTGGCAAGACCTCGATGATCCACAACAGCCTGACGCCGCATATCGAAGTCGATCCGGAAACCTACGAGGTTCGGGCCGATGGTGAACTTCTGACCTGCGAACCCGCAACCGTCTTGCCGATGGCGCAGCGCTACTTCATGTTCTAGCCGGTGTAGATCGAGAAAGAATGCTGATGTTGTGGAGACGGCCCTTGCGCTGGCTGGCTGCCATTGTTTTTGCGGCCGCCTTTGTTGTGGTTGCCGGAACGTTGGTGCCTCGGCCTTTGTGGCCGGCGGAAAAGGCCGATAAGGCGGCGGGAACGCATCGTATCCTGGTGCTCGCCAATCCCATCCATACGGACATTGCCATTCCCATCGATGCGGAAACGCTTGCCCGCTTTCCGTTTCTCGCCGAAAGCGGCATGCCGGTAACGCATCCGGACGCACGCTGGCTGGTTCTCGGCTGGGGCGGCATGGCGTTTTATATCGAGACGCCCACATGGTCGGAGTTGAAGCCAGTGCCCTTGTTCAAGGGGCTGACGCTCGATCGTTCCGTCATCCACGCCGATATCGTTGGTGATGTTATCGAGCCTGCGGATCATGTTGCGGGCTTTGATATCGGGCCGGATGAATACGAACGGCTGCTATCCTTCATCGAAGCGAGCTTTATGTCAGCAGGCGGCAGGATCGAGGCGATCCCGGATACCGCCTATGGTCCCAACGACCGGTTTTTCGAGGCTAACGGCTGGTTCAGTGCTGTCGCCGGCTGCAATACCTGGACGGCCAAGGCGCTTCGCGAGGCGGGTTTGCGGACTGGCTGGTGGAACCCGTTGCCGGTTTCCCTGTCGGCATCGCTGGCGCTGTATAATTGAAATTGTTGACTTTTTGTCGCAGGCACAGGCATGCGCTGAGTGCAGGTCAGCCATGCGGCGGGTGTTTTTCGTCGCCTTTGTGCTGCATCGCAGCAGCCATTGCTATAGAAAAAGGGTCACTTCCTGCGCCGGATTCCTCCCAAGACCTGCCGCGCAGGGTGTTCGTTTTTCAAGGAGTTCCCATCATGATCATTGGCAGAAAAGTTCCGTCCGTTACCTTCCGTACGCGTGTTCGCGACGAAGCTGTTGGCGGTGCCAATCCATTCCGCTGGCAGGACGTTTCGTCGGCCGATTATTTCGCCGGCAAGCGTGTTGTGCTGTTCTCGCTGCCGGGCGCGTTTACGCCGACCTGCTCGACCTTTCAGCTTCCCGACTTCGAAAAGTTGACGGCTGATTTCCGTGCCGAGGGCATTGACGAAATCTACTGCATCTCCGTCAACGACGCCTTCGTCATGAATGCCTGGGGCAAGTCGCAGAACCTCGAAAACGTCAAGCTCATTCCGGATGGCTCCGGTGAGTTTACCCGCAAGATGGGCATGCTCGTTTCCAAGGACAATCTCGGCTTCGGTATGCGCTCCTGGCGTTATGCTGCCGTCATCAATGATGGTGTCGTTGAGCAGTGGTTCGAGGAAGAAGGCTATTGCGACAATGCCGACAGCGATCCTTATGGCGTCTCGTCGCCGCAGAACATTCTCGGCGCGCTGCAGGCGGAAAAGATCGCTGCCTGATTTCAGGCACGCGTGATCTTCGCGAAATCCGGCGCCGGGCCTGTTTGGTCTGGCGCCGGATTTTTTTGTTGTTACAGTTGCATGGATGAATTTGAAGGCTCGCCGAATGCCCTATCGCTCGACTGAAATCCTGTCGCCCGGACCCGCAGACAAGACAGCGCTGCATACGATCGCTCTTGCCCATGACAAGCGGCATCTTCGCCGCAAACTGCTGCATCTCGACAATGACGATGTGGTGATGCTTGACCTCAAGGAAGCCGTCATGCTTGCCGATGGCGACCTTTTGGTGCTGGATACCGGGGATTATGTGCGTATCGCTGCCATCGATGAGCCGCTCTATGATATTCGCCCGCGTGATCCCCTCCACCTCATCGAACTGGCCTGGCATCTCGGCAATCGGCATCTTGCCGCTGAAATCCGGCTGGACCGGATATTGGTCCTGCGCGATCCGGTGATCAAGGCGATGCTGGAGGGTCTGGGTGCAGCGGTCAGCGAGGTGACCGAACCCTTTCAGCCGATGCGCGGCGCCTATCATGGCGGGGGTGGGCATTCGCACGGGCATGGCGGCCACCACCACGCCCATGACTGACCGGGCCGATACGCAGGCACTGTTGCGGCTGGTGACATGGATGTCGCCGGCCTTTCCGGTCGGTGCATTTTCCTATTCCGGTGGGCTGGAGCAGGCCGTGCAGGATGAGCTGGTGCGTGACGCGCCAGAGCTTGCGCGATGGCTGCAGGTCTTGATCGAGCATGGTTCGAGCTGGAATGATGCCGTGTTGCTGGCCGAGAGTTATCGCGCTTGCCGACATGTGCCGGGGCTTGCGGCGGTACGGGAACTTGCGGAGGCGCTGGCCGGATCGCGCGAGCGGCATATGGAAACCATGTTGCAGGGCGAGGCTTTCCTGACGGCGGCTGCCCACTGGCCGCATCCGGTGCTGGATACCCTGACGGGTGCGGTTGCCTATCCTGTTGCTGTTGGCGCGGTTGCGGGCGCGCATGGCACGGGACTTGAGCCGGCGCTGGCTGCCTATCTGCATGCGACGGCGTCCAACCTCGTGTCGGTGGCAATCCGTTGCGGGGTAATGGGCCAGACGCATGGGGTCGGTGTGCTTGCCGGGCTGGAACCGGTGATCGCTGAAACAGCGGCACGGGCTGCGACGAGCACGCTGGATGATCTTGGTTCCGCGACCATTACCGCTGATATTTCAGCGCTGCGCCACGAGACTTTGCATTCGCGGCTCTTCCGGTCCTGACGGTTTCGAGCCCGCTTTCTTGAAAGGAATATTGCGATGAAATCTGCCAATGGTCCTCTTCGCGTCGGCATCGGTGGCCCGGTCGGCTCGGGCAAGACCGCACTGACCGACAAGCTCTGCAAAGCGATGCGCGAAACATATTCGGTCGCCGTCGTCACCAACGATATCTACACCAAGGAAGATGCCGAGGCGCTGGTGCGGATGCAGGCACTGCCGTCAGACCGGATCGTCGGCGTCGAAACCGGCGGTTGCCCGCATACGGCGATCCGCGAGGACGCGACGATCAACCTGCAGGCCATCGCCGACCTTAATCGCCGCATTCCGGATCTCGATGTCATCTTCATCGAATCCGGTGGCGACAATCTGGCTGCGACCTTTTCGCCCGATCTTGCCGACATCACCATCTATGTCATTTCCGTTTGCCAGGGCGAGGAAATCCCGCGCAAGGGCGGGCCGGCGATCACCCGCTCCGACTTGCTGGTGATCAACAAGAAGGACCTGGCGCCTTACGTCGGCGCTGATCTCGATGTGATGGAGCGCGATGCCAGCCGCATGCGTGCCGAGCGGCCCTTCGTGTTTTCCGACATGAAGCGCGGCGACGGCGTCGAGCGTATCGTCGATTTCCTGCGGGTCGAAGGCGGGCTCTGATCCGCATCTCCTTCAACGGAAAAGCCCGGCCGCATCATCATACGGCCGGGCTTCTTGTTTTCGGAAACCTATTCAGCTGCGAGTGCTGCCGGATGGTTGATGACGTTGTTTGGGCGCTTTGGCCCTTCCAACTTGTCCAACCGTTTCTCCAACTCATCGATCGCCTTGCTTTGATCGGTGACGATGCCGGTGAGCGCTTCGTTTTCCAGCACTTCCAGTTCCTCGTCCTTCTTGCCGACCATGCGGCCGAACAACCAGCCCATCAGGCGCGACACATCGTCCATGATCAGGAAGAACGATGGCACGACGAGAAGTGACAGCACGGTGGAGACGATGATGCCGCCGATAACGGCAATCGCCATCGGCGCACGGAACGACCCGCCTTCGCCGACACCGAGTGCCGAGGGGATCATGCCTGCAGACATGGCGATCGACGTCATGATGATCGGCTGGGCGCGCTTGCGGCCGGCCTCGATCATGGCCTGTACACGTTCCATGCCGTGGCGTTTCATCTCGACGGCGAAGTCGACCAGCAGAATGGCGTTCTTGGTGACGATACCCATCAGCATCAGGACACCGATCATGACCGGCATCGAAAATGCATTGCGTGTCAGGATCAAGGCCACCGCGACGCCGCCGATTGCCAGCGGCAGTGACAACAGGATGGTGAACGGCTGGATCACATCCTTGAACAGCAGGATCAGCACGACCAGAACCATCAGCAACCCGAGCAGCATGGCATTGCCGAAGCTCTGCATCATCTCGCTCTGGATCTTGGTGTCGCCGCTCTCGGCAAGCCGCACGGTCGAGGGCAGCTTCGTCTCGTCGACGATCCGCTTGAACTCCGCGGTCGAGGTGTCGAGCGCCGTCCCCTGCGGTACATCGGAGCCGATCGAGGCCACCTTGTTGCGGGCATTGCGCAGGATCGAGCTTGGGCCTTCGGCGTAGCTGATATCGGCCACGCTATCGATCGGAACCGTCGAGCCAGAGGCGGTCTTCACCTTCAGGGCACCGATCGCCGCGAGGTCGCGGCGCACGTCAAGTGACGTCTGTACGCGGATCGGGATCAGCCGGTTGTCGAGCGAGATCTTGGTCAGCGCCGCATCGACATCACCGGTCGTGGCGACGCGGATGGTCTGCGAAATCTGCTGTGGCGTGATGCCGAGACGCGCAATCTCATCCTTGCGTGGATGGATCTGAAGTTCCGGCCGGGGCAGGGCTCCTTCCGAGCTGACGTTGGACAGAATTGGGGACGCACGCAGCTTGCCTTCCAGCAGGCTGACCGCCGTATTCAAGTCGTCTTCATTGGACGACAGGAAGTTGAACGTCAATTCGCGTTCGCCGCGATCGTTCAGCTTGGTGATGCGCACATCCGGAATGCCGCGCAGGTTGGCGAAAATGTCCTTTTCGACATCCCACTGTGGACGTGTCCGGCCATCCATCTTCATTTTCGGCATATATTGCCCGATGACGGGAAGGCCGCCGAGGCCCTTGTTGACCAGGGTTTTGACAAGCGAATGGTCAATCGTTCCGAGAATGATGCGGACCGTTGCACGGCGCAGTTCCAGATCGCCCTTCGGCGATGCGCCGCCGAGTACGAAGACACTGTCGACGCCGTCGATACCCCGCACAGCGTTGTAGATCTGTTCGGTCGTGGCGTCGGTTTCTTCAAGAGTTGCGTTTGGCGGCAATTCGACCGACAGCACGACGCGCGATGAATCGTCCGGCGGCATGAAGCTGCCGGGCACCTGTGCCATCAGGGCCAGCGAGCCTGCCAGGAATGCGAAAGCGGCAAGCATGGTGGCGTAACGCATATACCAGCGGCGGGTCGTGGCGCCGACCAGCCAGGTATAGCCCTTCATCAGCCGGCCATCATTGTCATGATGATCGTCAACGCCGTCTTCGGGCTTCATCAGATAGGCCGCCATCAGCGGTGTGATCAGACGCGCAACCATCAAGGAGAAGAAGACGGAGAACGCGACAGTCAGGCCGAACTGGATGAAATACTGTCCGGCAATGCCGGGCATGAAAGAGACTGGCACGAAGACGGCGATGATGGTGAAGCTGGTGGCAATGACCGCAAGCCCGATCTCGTCGGCGGCGTCGAGCGAGGCCCGATAGGGCGTCTTGCCCATCTTGATATGCCGGGCGATGTTCTCGATCTCGACGATTGCGTCGTCGACGAGAATACCCGTTGCCAGCGTCAATGCCAGGAAGCTGACGAGATTGAGCGAGAAGCCCATCAGGTCCATGATCCAGAATGTCGGGATCGCGGACAGAGGCAGGGCAACCGCGGCGATAAGCGTCGCCCGCCAGTTTCTGAGGAACAGAAACACGACGATAACGGCAAGGATCGAACCTTCCAGCAGCGTGTGCAGTGCAGCTTCATAATTGCCGTAGGTGAAATAGACCGAGTCATCGACCATCGCGATGTT
Organism: Hyphomicrobiales bacterium; assembly: GCA_900472175.1. Classification (GTDB taxonomy): domain Bacteria; phylum Pseudomonadota; class Alphaproteobacteria; order Rhizobiales; family Rhizobiaceae; genus Pararhizobium. The sequence goes on from UCHD01000005.1 coordinate 171,661, forward strand.
GACTTGCGGATGGGCGGCACGAACCGTATCGAGGCTTTTCGCCACGGTTTCGGCGACCGAGACTTCACTGGCGCCCTTGGACCGGAACACAGCGAAGGTGACCGATGCGTCGCCATTGAAACGCGAGAAAGACTTCTGCTCTTCATAGGTATCGGTGACGGTGCCGAGATCGGAGAGTTTTACGAACCGGCCATTGGGCAGCGCAATTGTCGTATTGGCGAGCTGGACCACGTTGCGGGCATCGCCAAGCGTGCGGATGGTCTGCTCGTTGTCACCGATCTGGCCGCGGCCGGAGCCGAGATCGACGTTGGTGCTGCGCAGCTGATTGTTGACATCCGGTGCCGTAATGCCGAAGGAATCGAGCTTGCTCGGATCGAGTTCAACCCTTATTTCCCGGTCGGAGCCGCCGTAACGGTCGATCCGGCCCACGCCGAGCTGGCCCTGCAGCGCGCGCTTGATCGTGTCGTCGACGAACCAGGACAGTTCTTCCAGTGTCATGTCAGGCGATGTCACGGAGAATGTCTGGATGGCCTGACCTTCGACATCGATCTTGGTGACGACCGGTTCTTCAACGTCGGCAGGCAGATCGCTGCGGATGCGGTCTATCGCGTCCTTGGTATCTTGGACGGCTTCTTCCGTCGGCTTCTCGATACGGAAAACGACTGAAGTGACCGATTGTCCATCGGTGACGGTCGACTGAATTTCATCGACACCGGCGATCGAAGCGACAGCGTCCTCGACCTCCTTGGTCACCTGCATTTCCAGTTCCGACGGCGAGGCGCCGTTCTGGCTCACGGTAATCGCGACCACCGGGACGTCGATGTTCGGGAATCGGGTGATCGGCAATGCGTAGAACGATTGAATTCCCAGGTAGAGCAGAAGCGCAAAGCCCAGGATCGGCGCGATCGGGTTGCGGATGGACCAGGCGGAAAAGTTCATCTCTTTGACCTCGATCAGTTCGATACGGTTTCGGCGGCCGCGAGCACCGGCTTGATGCGATCACCATCGCGCACGAAGGCGCCGGCTTTCATGATCACGCGGTCGCCCTGCTTCAGCCCGCTGCGGATTTCGACATATCCGTTGTCCTGAATGCCGGTTTCAACTTGCGCAACATGCGCCACGTCGCCCTCGACCTTGCGGGCGACCATGCCGTCCTTCGTATTGGTCACGGCCGAAAGCGGCAGGACCAGCGCCTGCTTTTCCGTGACAATGATCTGCGCCCGTGCATACATGCCGACTCTGGCTTTTTCGGGTTCCAGCAGGCTGATAAAGACGCTACCGAGGCGGGTCTGGGTATCGACGACCGGCGAGATTAGGCGGATTTTCCCATCGATCTGCGTCTTGCCGTCGGCAAGCGTCACCTTTGCCTTCTGGCCGATCTGAAGTTTCGGCAGGTCGGTTTCGATAATCTCGGCCTTCATTTCGACGGCGCCGTCGCGGATGATGGTGAACAATGGTTCGCCAGTGCCGTTTGCAATGGCGCCGACCTTTGCGGTGCGTGCCGAGACAACACCGGTCACCGGCGTTTTCACATCCGTGCGGGCAAGCCGCAGATCGACATCGGAAATCTGCGCTTCGACGACCTTGATATCCGCCTTGGCGACGGAGACCAGCTGGTCGGCTGACCGGACGCGTGCAAGCGCTGCGGTGGCGGCGGCTTTCTCCTGGTCACGCTGGGCTGTCGACATCGAACCCGCCTCGGCGAGCTTCTTCGACCGTTCACTGACCCGGACGGCTTCGTCCGCATTGGCCTGCGCTTCCGCGAGCTGTGCCTGATATTGGGCAAGGGCGGCCTCAGCCTTGGCAAGGCTTGCGGCATACTGGCTCTTCTGAAGCACCAGCATGTCCTGGTTCAACGTCGCAAGCGTGCTTTCGGCCTCGACCCGGTCGCCGACATCGGCATTCAGCGTGCGGATGGAAAGTCCATCGACCAGAGGGGAGACGTAGGTCTCGTCAACGGCCTTGACGGCGCCCGTGGCCAGGACCCGGTCTACAATCAGCTTGGACTCGACCTGGCTGACGACGATGGACGGCAATGCCTGTTCGGTTTTCGGCGCGGCGGCTTCCTGTGCGAATGCGGTGCCCGACAGCAAAGTCAGCACCAGGGCAGTGGAAATTCCAAACGCAAACGTCGTGTTACGGGCCATCGGCTCACTTTCCTAGAATTCCGGATAAATTAGTTCACTGACGCGGAAAGCCCTTTCGGAAAGGATTTTCGCCGTCGTCTGCTGGAAGGGAAGGAAACAGCGCGTCCATTGCAATTACATGACGCGTAAATTCTCCTCCGCATCCTCCTCAAAATGCCACGGGCTGTATTTAGTTAGGCCCTTTCGGCTATGCAAGAACATAGCAATAAAGAATGGTGCCTCATTATTTTATTTGTTGAGTGCCATCAATGCAACTTCTGTTTTATGTCTTTTTGTTGCGCAAGCGTATTTGCAAGTGTTGCAAATGAGAAACGCGCGGGGCTGGCCCCGCGCGTTTCTTCTGTCAAAAGTATTATAAAAACGCCTACTTGAGAGCGGCGTCAGTAATCTCATGCGTGAAGGCGCCTGATGGTTCCTTGCTGATGACCGGGTCGGAGCCACCCTTCAGCAGCGAAGCAACGGTGCGTTTATAGTCGGCGTCATCCAGCGCGCCGTTCGAGCCTGCCGTCAATTTGGCAACTTCACTCATCATGCGCTTCTGGTGTTCTTCCGTCTGGGCGCCGGTAGCGTCGTTCTCAAGAACGATGCCGGCTGCTTCGTCGGTATTTTGCTCGGCGTATTTCCAGCCCTTCATCGAGGCGCGCACGAACTTGACCATCTTTTCCTTGAAGGCTGGGTCCTTGAGCTTGTCTTCAAGCACATAGAGGCCGTCTTCCAAGGTCGCGACGCCTTGGTCCTGATACTTGAAGACGACCAGGTCATCCGGCTTGATACCGGCATCGATGACCTGCCAATATTCGTTATAGGTCATGGTCGAGATGCAGGCTGCCTGCTTCTGGATCAGCGGATCGACGTTAAAACCTTGCTTCAGGACCGTGACGCCATCCGGACCGCCGTCGGTCTTGAGGCCGAGCTGGCTCATCCAGGACAGGAACGGATATTCATTGCCGAAGAACCAGACACCGAGCGTCTTGCCCTTGAAATCGGCCGGCGAGGCGACGCCGGATTCCTTCAGGCAGGTCAGCATCATGCCGGACGACTTGAACGGCTGGGCGATGTTGACGAGCGCCACGCCCTTTTCGCGGGTCGCAAGGGCAGATGGCATCCAGTCGACGACGACATCGGCGCCGCCACCGGCGATGACCTGCGGAGGTGCGATGTCCGGGCCGCCCGGCTTGATCTCGACATCGAGACCTTCGGCTTCATAAAAGCCCTTGTCCTTGGCGACGTAGTAGCCGGCGAACTGGGCCTGCGTGACCCATTTCAGCTGCAGTACCACCTTGTCGGCGGCCATGGCATGGAATGCGGACAGCGAAAAAGCGCTTGCCAGCAGCAATGATGCAAGTCTTGTCTTCATGTCAGTTCCCTTTTTTTGTTGTACCCGCCCACCACGGACAGGCATTTTTTAAGCCGTCCGCGCGTTTCGCACGGACGGATGCCAAAACGTGACAGCCCGCTCGATGAGCGCGACTATCCCGTAAAACGCCGAGCCAGCCACCGCCGCGACGGCGATTTCGGCCCAAACCATATCGACATTCATGCGTCCCACCTCGGTGGAAATCCGGAACCCCATGCCAACGATCGGGGTGCCGAAGAACTCGGCAACGATGGCCCCGATCAATGCCAAGGTAGAGTTGATCTTGAGCGCGTTGAAAATGAAAGGCCATGCCGCCGGAAGGCGCAGTTTGACGAGCGTCTGGAACCAGCTGGCGGCATAGGTGTGCATCAGGTCGCGCTCCATCGCGCTTGCTGCGGCTAGTCCCGACACCGTGTTCACCAGCATCGGGAAGAAGGTCATGATGACGACGACCGCGACCTTTGATTGCCAATCGAAGCCGAACCACATGACCATGATCGGCGCAACGCCGATGACGGGCAGGGCGGAGACGAAATTGCCAAGCGGCAGAAGGCCCTTCTGCAGGAAAGGCGAGCGGTCGATGGCGATGGCAACGAGGAAGCCGAGACCGCAGCCGAGCGCATAACCGGTGATGACGGCTTTCAGGAACGTCTGCTGGAAATCGGCCCAGAGTGTTGGCACCGAGTTGACCAGCCGCGTCCAGATCATCGACGGTGGCGGCAAAAGAACGGAGGGAACGTTGAGCCCTCGTACCAGTCCTTCCCAGAGAACCAGGATGCTGATGCCGAACAGCAACGGAACCGCCAGACGAACGGCGCTGTTTGCCGAGGCGTTTTTGAATTTTCGGCGCACCAGCCATTCATTGGTTGCCCAGGCCGCGAGCCAGAAGACGATGGCGCCGAACAGAAGACCGTAGTTCATGGTTTCATCCCCATGCGCTTGAGGACGGCGGTGTGGGCGAGCCCGACGATGATCACAAGCGTTGCGGCAAGCGCTGCTGCCATGAACAGCGCCGACCATATCTGTACCGTCTGGCCGTAATAGGAGCCGGCAAGCAGCCGGGCACCGAGACCGGAGACGGCACCGGTCGGCAGCTCGCCGACGATAGCGCCGACCAGCGAAATGGCGATGGCAACCTTCAGGGAGGCAAAGAGGTAGGGCATGGACGATGGCCAGCGCAGTTTCCAGAAGGTCTGTGCCGGGCTGGCATAATAGGTGTGCATCAGGTCCAGCTGGATCTGCTCTGGCGCGCGCAACCCTTTGACCATGCCGACGACGATGGGGAAGAAGCTGAGATAGGTGGAGATCAGCGCCTTGGGCAAAAGCCCCGATATGCCGACGGCATTGAGGACGACAATGATCATCGGCGCGATGGCGAGGATCGGGATGGTCTGGCTGGCAATGACCCAGGGCATCAGTGAGCGATCCATCGCCCGGTTATGGACGATGCCAACCGCGAGCAGAATGCCGAGCACGGTGCCGATGCCAAACCCGAGCAACGTTGCTGAGAGTGTAATCCAGGCATGATAGACGAGGCTGCGCTTGGAGGTGACCGGCATCAGAAACGTCGTGTTCCGGATTTCGGCGATCACCTGATGCGGGGCAGGCAGAACCGGCCGTTGCTGGAACATCGTTTTCGGCAGGATTTCTGAAAAGGTAATTTCCGTTCCCGCCCGCGCAGCCGTGTCGCGTTCGAACGGCGCATTGAGGAAGACCGCGGAAACATACCAGATGATCAGGACGGCAAGCAGAATGACGCCGACTGGCATGATACTGTCTTTGAAAAGGTTTGGCTTTTCCATGTTCAAGCCTTTCCTCCAGCTGGCATCAGCATTAGCGCCATCGAGACGACGCCAAGCGCCACGCCGGCCAGTTGCGGCAAGGTCATGCGCTCACCGAAAACGGCAAAGGCGATGAAATTGACCAGCAGCAACTGGGCAATGGCGGACGCCGAAATGGCAAGCCCGAGCCCACCCTCGCGCATCAATCGCACCATCATCAGATTGCCGAGGCAATAGAGCCCGAGAGAGAACAGGAGGATCAGGACGTTGTTGGTGGAAACATAGTAACGCGACGCCGTGGCGCCAGCGAGGAAGATCGCCATGGAGGCGGCAAGCCAGAGAATGAAGGAGAGGTTCATGATAAGCACCTTGCCGTGCCGAAGCACCCCCCTCTGTCACTTCGTGACATCTCCCCCACAAGGGGGGAGATTAGCCGCAAGCTTTTTGCCTGGCTTCTCAGAGAGATGGTGAGGGAAAAGAATGATCTCCCCCCTTGTGGGGGAGATGTCACGAAGTGACAGAGGGGGGTATTCCACGGCACAATCGTCCTACTCGTCATAGCTATGCCCCGCTCTCAATCCTTCGCGGACGCGATGGGCGATCGCGAGGAATTCCGGGGTTTCGCGGATGCCGAGCGGGCGTTCGCGTGGCAGGGTGGATTCGATGATATCGGTGACCCGGCCGGGACGGGGGCTCATGACGACGATCTTGGTGGAGAGATAGACGGCTTCCGGGATCGAGTGGGTGACGAAACAGATCGTCTTGTTGGTGCGGTCCCAGAGTTTCAGGAGCTGTTCGTTCAGGTGATCGCGGACGATTTCATCGAGTGCGCCGAACGGTTCATCCATCAGGAGAAGGTCGGCGTCAAAGGCGAGCGCGCGGGCGATCGAGGCGCGCTGCTGCATGCCGCCCGAAAGCTGCCACGGAAATTTCTTGCCAAAGCCCGTCAGGTTGACCAGTTCGAGGGTACGCTCGATCCGCGCCTTCTGGTCCGCGGCGCTGTAGCCCATGATTTCGAGCGGCAGAGCGATGTTCTTTTCGATGGTGCGCCACGGGTAGAGGGCGGCGGCTTGGAAGACATAGCCGTAGGAGCGGTTTTTGCGGGCGTTTTCCGGTGTCGTGCCATTGACGGTGATCGCGCCGGATGTCGGCTTTTCCAGATCGGCGATGACGCGCAGGAAGGTGGTCTTGCCGCAACCGGAGGGGCCGATAAAGGAGACGAAATCGCCCTTGTTGACGTCGAGATTGACGCCTGTCAGCGCGTTGACCGGGCCGTCGTTGGTCTCGAAGGTGAGGCCGAGATCGCGCGCCGAAACGACGGATGTTGCTGTGCCTGTCATTGTGTCCGGTGCGCTCCGCCCTGAATGCCATTGGCTGGAAGATTGGTGTGACGTCATTCGGTCTTCTGCCTCCGATAGTCGTACTTCATATTTTTTGAATGGGGTATGCTGCCTGCGGCGTTCCTGCGGAGGAGATATGAAAATGTTGCAATCATCGAAACCCACCTGCCGGATCGTCCGTCCCGGCCAGACCTATGACGGCAAGCAGGGGTTCAGTTACTTCGAGGGGATTTCGGCAGAGGCTGTCGGATCGGCGGGCATCTGCATGCACCTTCTGACCATTCCGCCGGGTGGCCGGGCCAAGGCCCACAAACACGAGACCCATGAAACGGCGATCTACATGCTGTCTGGCGAAGCCCATACGTGGTTTGGCGAAAGGCTGGAAAACCATGTGATCGTGCGTGCGGGCGAGATGTTTTATATCCCGGCTGGCGTGCCGCATCTGCCGGCCAATCTGTCGGATCAGCCCGCCTCGGCAGTGATTGCCAGAACGGACCCGAACGAGCAGGAAAGCGTCGTGCTGCTGCCGGAACTGGAGGCCCTCGTGCCGTTGTAATTTTGGTGTTGCGTGAACGGGCTGGTATCGCCGCTGGCCCGCCGGCCGGCGACAGAGCGATCTGGAGGATGGGGGCCTGCTCACGTGCATTTTTTCAAAGCCCCCTCGTGTACGCCGTCCTCACCATCATACCCCGCTGGCCGGAATGCCGGTGCGCTGAACCTTGCGCGGCGCGGTGATCTCCTTCCAGGTGGAGAGCGCCTTGTTGACGGCAGTAAAGGGCTCGCGCTTGACGAACTTGCCCTGGCCTTCGCGTGTCTTGACCGTCGATTCCTCGATGGCGACCATGCCGCCCGTCAGCGTATAGCGTGGCAGGCCGGTCACCTGCTTGCCTTCGAAGACGTTATAATCGATCGCCGACTGCTGACTGGAGACCGAGATCGTTTTGCTGCGTTTCGGATCCCAGACGACGAGATCGGCATCAGCACCGACAAGGATCGCGCCTTTTTTCGGGTACATGTTGAGGATCTTGGCGATGTTGGTCGAGGTCACCGCCACGAATTCGTTCATGGTGATGCGGCCGGTGGCGACGCCGTTTGTCCAGAGCATCGGCATACGGTCTTCAAGACCGCCGGTGCCGTTGGGGATCTTGGTGAAATCGCCGACGCCGAAGCGTTTTTGTGTAGTTGTGAAGGCGCAGTGGTCGGTCGCGACCACCTGCAGCGAACCGGCGGAGAGGCCTGCCCAAAGACTGTCCTGATGTTGCTTGTTTCGGAACGGCGGCGACATGACACGGCGGGCGGCGTGGTCCCAATCCGGATTGGCATATTCGCTTTCGTCGAGCGTCAGGTGCTGGATCAGCGGTTCGCCATAGACGCGCATGCCGTTTTGACGGGCACGGCGGATGGCTTCGTGCGCCTGTTCGCAGGAGGTATGCACTACGTAGAGCGGTGCGCCCGCCATATCGGCAATGATGATGGCGCGATTGGTCGCTTCGCCTTCGACGGCGGCGGGGCGGGAATAGGCGTGCGCTTCCGGGCCATTGTTCCCGTCGGCCAGCAGCTTTGCCTGCATCTGCGCAACGATATCGCCGTTTTCGGCATGCACCATAGGCAGCGCACCGAGCTCGGCGCAGCGCTGGAACGAATGGAACATCTCGTCGTCATCGACCATCAATGCGCCCTTGTAGGCCATGAAGTGCTTGAACGAGTTGATGCCCTTGTCCTGAACGATGGTCTGCATCTCGTTGAAGACCTGTTCGCCCCACCAGGTAATCGCCATGTGGAAGGAGAAATCGCAGTTGGCCCGCGACGTCTTGTTGTCCCACATGGTGAGCGCTTCGAGCAGCGACTGGCCGGGCGAGGGCAGAGCGAAATCGACGACCATGGTCGTGCCGCCGGACAGGGCCGCGCGCGTGCCGCTTTCGAAATCATCGGAGGAATAAGTGCCCATGAACGGCATTTCGAGATGGGTATGCGGATCGATGCCGCCGGGCATGACATAACAGCCGGTCGCATCCAGCGTCTCGTCGCCCGAAAGGTTCGGCCCGATCTCGACGATCCTGCCGCCATCAATCTTGACGTCGGCCTTGTAGGTGAGGTCGGCGGTGACGATGGTGCCGTTCTTGATGACTGTGGTCATGGATCAGGTCCCTTGAATTGATTGGTCTAGGTTCTGCGCTCGCCAATAAAAAAGGCGGACAAAATCCGCCTTTGATTACTCAACGATGCCGGCAGTTTCGACAACCGCGTGAAACAGCACGTCGCAGCCGGCGGAGGCCCATTCCTTGGAGATCTCCTCGGCCTCGTTGTGGCTCAACCCACCGACACAGGGGCACATGACCATGGTGGCGGGGGCGACTTTGGCGGCCCAGCAGGCGTCGTGGCCGGCGCCGGAGATCAGGTTCATGTGGCTGTAGCCGAGCTTTTCGGCGGCGGTGCGTACGGCGGTGACCAGTGTTGGATCGAAAGTGACCGGCTCGAAATGGCCGATGGGTTCGATCGAGCAGCCCACGCCCAGCGCATCGGTGATCTTCGGCGCTTCCGCCTCGATCTTCGCCCGCATGCGGTCGAGCTTGGCCTTGTCGGGCGAGCGGATGTCGACGGTGAACACAACCTTGCCCGGCAGGACGTTGCGGGAGTTCGGCGAGAAAAACACCTGACCAACGCCGCCAACGGCACCCGGCTGGTTTTCCATCGCGACCCCCTGGACCATTTCAACGATCCGCGCCATCGCCAGCCCGGCATTGACGCGCAGGTTCATCGGCGTCGAGCCGGTATGCGCTTCGCGGCCCGTCAAGGTGAATTCCAGCCACCACAGGCCCTGACAGTGCGTCACCACACCGATAGTCTTTTCTTCTGCCTCCAGGATCGGGCCTTGCTCGATGTGATATTCGAAATAGGCGTGCATTTTTCGGGCGCCGACTTCTTCGTCGCCTTGCCAGCCGATCCGTTTCAGCTCGTCGCCATAGGTCTTGCCCTCGGGGTCCTTGCGGCCATAGGCGTAGTCCAGCTCATGGATACCGGCAAAGACGCCGGAGGCCAGCATCGCCGGTGCGAAACGCGCGCCTTCCTCGTTGGCCCAATTGGTGACGACAATCGGGTGTTTGGTCTTGATGCCGAGATCGTTCATGGTGCGCACGACTTCCAATGCGCCCAAAACGCCGAGCACGCCGTCATATTTGCCGCCGGTTGGCTGGGTATCAAGGTGGCTTCCGACATAGACGGGCAGGGCCTCGGGATCAGTGCCGGGGCGGGTGGCGAACATCGTGCCCATCTTGTCTACGCCCATGCTCATGCCGGCGTCTTCGCACCATCTTTGAAACAGGTGGCGGCCTTCGCCGTCTTCGTCGGTCAATGTTTGGCGATTGTTGCCGCCGGCAATGCCGGGGCCGATCTTCGCCATGTCCATCAGGGAATCCCACAGACGGTCGGCGTTGACGCGCATGTTCTCGCCCGGTGCATGAGCCATGACGGTTCTCCTCATTCTTTTTAAGGGAGGCAGATTTGGCTGCGCATCCCATTGTTCCCGTGGTCAAATCGGGGCATCTGGTTTTTTCGATTGCCCTGCGATCAGCCGTTGCGTTTGTGCTTGAACTGACTGATAATTTGACCGGTTGGTAAAACATTACAACTTCCGTTGCCGCACTCAAGACGAAAAACAGAAAAAACGCCGGTGCCGTCCGAATTTTTGGATCACAGGGTTTTCAGGCGTTTTCAGGCCGCGCGCCAGCGGTGATCGGTGAGAAGACTGGGGGAAAGATGGTACTTCCGAGGGCAGCCCGAACGCAACGGCGAACCCGCATCCAAGAGGAGAAGGAAGAACTGATTCTCGAGGCGGCGCTCGACGTCTTCGCCACCCACGGTTTTCGCGGCAGCACCATTGATCAGATCGCCGAAGTGGCGGGCATGTCCAAACCCAACCTGCTCTATTATTTCCGCACCAAGGAAGCGATGCACCGGGCACTGATCGACCGGGTGCTCGACAGCTGGCTTGATCCGCTGCGTGAGTTCGATGCGGAAGGGAGCCCGGTCTCGGAAATTCGCAGCTATATTCGCCGCAAGCTGGAGATGGCGCGGGATTTCCCGCGCGAAAGCCGGTTGTTCGCCAACGAGATCCTGCAGGGTGCCCCCCATATCGAGGATGAGTTGAAAGGCCCCTTGAAATCGCTTGTCGATGAAAAGGCCGAAGTGATCCGCAGCTGGGCCAAGACCGGCAAGATTGCCAAATGCGATCCCTACCACCTGATCTTCGCCATCTGGTCGACGACGCAGCACTATGCCGATTTCGACGTTCAGGTGCGCGGCGTTCTCGGCGATGAGCGTTCGGGCGAGGGGCGCTTTGAAGACGCCGCACGGTTTCTCGAGCAGTTGTTCGTCAGCGGTCTGGAAATCCGCGATGGTGGTGCTTAACGGGTGATCAGAATGCGTCGGTCACGATCCGGTTGCGCCCCTCCGCCTTTGCTTGATAGAGCGCCATATCGGCACGGGTCAGCATGTCGTCAAAGGACAGTTTTTGATCGCCGCTGCACACAGCCAGGCCGCCGCTCACTGTAATCGACAGGGGCGTTCCGTCTGCGGCCTCGATCTGCAGGCGCTCGACCGCCTGCCGGATTCGTTCCGCCACCATTTTAGCCGCAGTGGCAGACGCTCCCGGCAGAACCACGCAGAATTCTTCGCCACCGGTTCGTCCGAAGAGATCGTCCTTGCGCAGTGTCGAAGCGACCGCGGATGAAAAGGCAATCAGCGCGCTGTCGCCGACCGCATGCCCGTGCTGGTCGTTCACCGATTTGAAGTGATCGATGTCGAGAACGAGCACGGCCGAACCATCGACGGTACCGTCCTGGGACATGATGCTTTCGCTGCGTGCTATGAACGTGCCGCGGGCGAGTGCCCGGGTGAGAAAATCGTGATCGACGGAATATTGCAGTCGCTGCAACAGGCCGTTGCGCGTGGTCGTGACGCTTGCCACCGAGAGTGGCGCCATCGCGATCATGCCGAGACCCAGCCGGATGGACTGCATCCACGGCAACGGATCCATGCTTTCCGGTGCGCCGTTGCTAAAGGTCATCATGCCCCAGATACTGAAGATCATTGTTAAAAGGGCCGTCGGAAACAGCGGGAAGGTCGTGGCGCACCACAATAGGGCGGGCACAGGAAATGCGAAAGCGCCAGGTCCGCCGATAAGGCTGCTGGCAAGCATCGACAGTGCCAGGGCAGCCACGGGAGGCGCGCGGCGGCCCCACGAGGTCGCCTTCAGGTCGATCGACGCCAGCTTGACATGCCATTTGCCGAAGGACGGCGCGGTCAACATGACGGGCAAGATAACGATGAAATTGACAAGCTCCGTCACCAACCAGAACCAGAACCCGGAAAAATAGGTCTGCCCCAGGGAGAACCCTGCAGCGATGCCGCCGACAAGCGCGCTGGCAAGTGCTGCAAGACTGCAGATCAGGAGCAGGATGATGACGGATTGCGGCTCGCGAAGGCGCTGGTGGCCAGTGCTGACGAAACGATAGAGCAGGCTGCCGGCAAAGACACCGGCGACATTGGCGCCGGTCAGCCAGAGTGTTTTGACCAGGGTGCCGCCGGTGAGCAGGTCGGCTGCCAAGTATCCGGCTACTGCCCCAGCCCAGCCAAGTGCCGTGGCATAACCGGGACGGCGGACCATCACACCGAGTAGAATGGCGTTGACGGGCCAGAACAGGGCAAGCAGACCCATGGGGCGTGTCAGGATGCCGAGCAGCGCAGCAAGGAAGACGATACTTGCCAGAACGATCGCATCACGAGCCGTTCCAGTCAGAGTTCCCTGGGACGATTTCCAATTCTCGGCGATCAGTGGGGGCATGGCGGCCATATACTCGTTGACATAGTATCGTCGCTCTTGCGCGCATTTGCTGTGCGCAGCGTCAATTTAACCAAAAATACTACTAAATCCTAGGGGTATTTTAGCCCCTTGTCGCCACCTGTGATTGGATTGCAGGCATGCACCCAGCGCATGCGGCAACGGATTCGGGACCTGCTTATTGTGTCAGGCAGGCGGGCGCGTCGGCTGTTTCTGGGCTTCGAACATGGCTTCGACTTCCACCGCATCCTGTACGATCAGTGTTTCGAGCGTACCGGCGCGGCCGCGAATGGAAATGTTGTAGCTTTCGCGGTCATCGACGGCGAGACCGGCATAGCGGACCAGGTCAGCAGAAACGGCAAGCTGGGCGTCATATTCCTTGGCAAAGCCTTCCAGCCGGCTTGCCGCATTGATCGTGTCGCCGACGGCGGTCAGCGACGAGGCCTTGCCATAGCCGATCTGGCCGATGATCGCCGGGCCGGCATGCATGCCCATGGCGATGCGCAACGGCGTGTCCAATTCGCTCATGAAATTGCGGTTGAGCACGTCGATACCCTTGGCGATACGCGTCGTTGCCGTCAGCGCCTGCGCGCAGGCTTCCTCGATAGTGTTGTTGAGGCCGAAAAGCGCTAAGGCGCCGTCACCGATGAACTTGTCGATCACGCCCCCCGACTCTTCTACCGCTTCCCCGATGGTCTCGAAATAGCGGTTGAGCAGGAAGACGGTATCGAAGGGCAACTGTCTCTGGGCAAGCAGCGTGAAATCGCGAAGGTCGCAGAACAGCACGGCGATATGGCGCTCGCGGCCGGCGGCCTGTTGCTCCGTCGGCTTGGTCTTGAGACCGGCATGGCCGCCGCTGAGAATGGGCGAGATGGACAGATTGTGGCTCGGCCGCAGCTGACAGGCGAGGCGCACATTGTCAGGTGCCCCGATACGCGTCAGCGTTGCCCGTTCGGCATCGGTGGCCGGTGGCTGGCGTTCGAGGCCTTCAGTTACCCGCACGCGGCAGGTCGAACACCGCCCGCGCCCGCCGCAGATCGAAAGATGGGGGATGCCTGCAGCGCGGCTTGCCTCCAATACGCTGAAGCCTTTTGCGACCGAGATGGCCCGGTCGGGATAGGTGATGCGGATTTTTCCGCGTACCGGGATTGCCCGTAGAACCAGTGTGCCGGCGATCATCGCGAGCAGTCCGGCGGTGATGGACGTCTTGATTTCCTCCAGGACTTCCGGTGAGGTCCGGTAAGGCATGAACCAGCTTGTCGATGGCACGCCAATCGCTTCAAGCGACTGAGCTGCGGTTACAAAGCCAAGCAGAGCCAAGAGCGGGACAAGGACGGCGAAAGAATAGAAGAACAGGAAGTAACGCGGATACCAGCTGCGCCCCCGCATCCAGAACCAGGCGCCGAGGCAGCCATGCGCCCAGACAATGATCAGCGCCAGCGACTGCTGTGTCGCGCTGGCGGGATTGGCCCAGAGTTTCGGCAAGACTTGATAATAGCCGTCGCCATGGCCGATAAGCATCGATTCGATCCGGGTACTGACCACATGCCCGACGATAAGGAAGGGGAAGACAAGGCCGAAGCCGATCTTCAAGGCCTCGCGGGCTGGCATACGCAAAGTCTGGCGGCGGTAGAGGCTTTCAAGGGCGAGCAGGAAGTGAACGAGCAACGACCCGTAGAGCAGCACCGTGCCAGGCCAGCTGTGCCAAACCAGATGGAAAATGTGGCGCGCACTTTCCATCGTTTCGACCGAAACGAGGCCCAGCGCGTGGTTGGAGAAATGCGTCAGCAGGAAAAAGCCCAGGCAGGCGCCCGTCAGCAGATGCAGCCTTTTGCGGGTTCGTGAGGAAGCGATCTTCAAGCAGGCGTCCGGTGTTGGCGGCCAGGCCGCATCTCGTCATATCCTCTTATTGACGAGTTCGCGGTGAGGGGCAACGCACGTTTTTGTGGACGCAGCGTCGCGAAATTGCGTCCAATGGGCTGTCGGCCCCGCTTGCCGTGTATCCGCCTCCTTTTTGACGCCGATTTTTGCCGTGTTGAACAGCAATCAGCCGCCCCGCGTTACCAGCGGAGCGGCTGATCCGACCCGTGTAGAGATGTTATTCGGCGGCCTGACGGGCCATCGGGTTGTTCGGATGCGTGGTCCAGTTGGCGTAGTTCGGATCGACGGTCTTGCCAGTCCGTTCGTCCAGCACGCCCGGCTCAAGCCCGACCATGGTGATGCAATCCTGCACGGGACAGACATTGACGCAGAGATTGCAGCCGACGCATTCGTCTTCCATTACCTCGAAGTGTCTCTTGCCATCGACATACTGGGTGATCGCCTGGTGCGAGGTGTCCTCGCAGGCGATGTGGCAGCGGCCGCACTTGATGCAGGAATCCTGATCGATGCGGGCCTTGGCAATGTAATTGAGGTTGAGATACTGCCAGTCGGAGACGTTCGGCACGGCCCGGCCACAGATGTCGTCGAGAGTGCGATGGCCCTTGGTGTCCATCCAGGCGGAGAGGCCGGTGATCATTTCCTCAACGATCTTGAAGCCGTAGGTCATCGCCGCGGTGCAGACCTGGACGTTGCCGGCGCCGAGGACGAGGAATTCGGCCGCGTCGCGCCAGGTGGTGATGCCGCCGATGCCGGAAATCGGCAGGCCGTAGGTTTCCGGATCGCGGGCGATCTCGGCCACCATGTTGAGTGCGATCGGCTTGACCGCCGGGCCGCAATAGCCGCCATGGCTGCCCTTGCCGTCGATCGACGGTTCCGGCGAGAACGTGTCGAGATTGACCGAGGTGATCGAGTTGATCGTATTGATCAGCGACACGGCATCGGTGCCGCCGGATTTTGCCGCACGCGCCGGCTTGCGGACGTCGGTGATGTTCGGCGTCAGCTTTGTGATGACCGGCATGCGGGTGTACTGCTTGCACCAGCGCACCACCATCTCGATGTATTCCGGCACCTGTCCGACCGCAGCGCCCATGCCGCGTTCCGACATGCCGTGCGGACAGCCGAAATTGAGTTCGATGCCGTCGGCGCCTGTCTCTTCCACCAGCGGCAAAATCGATTTCCAGGCATTCTCCTCGCAGGGCACCATGATCGAGGCGATCAGGGCGCGATCCGGCCAGTTCATCTTCACCTGCTTCATTTCGCGCAGGTTGGTGTAGAGGTCGCGATCGGTGATGAGTTCGATATTGTTGAGACCCAGCAACCGGCGGTCGGCGCCCCAGATCGCGCCATAGCGCGGGCCGTTGACGTTGACGACCGGTGGGCCTTCTTCACCGAGCGTCTTCCAGACCACGCCGCCCCAGCCCGCCTTGAAGGCGCGCTCGACATTGTAGGCCTTGTCGGTCGGCGGTGCCGACGCCAGCCAGAAGGGGTTCGGAGACTTGATGCCGACGAAATTGTTGCGCAGATCAGCCATTGTTCATTCTCCCCTTCACGCGACGGCAACGGCCGGCTGCGAAGCAGCGGCGAGCACGTGGTTGATCGATTCGGCGGCGTCGCGGCCTTGTGCCACGGCGGAAACCGTCAGGTCTTCGCCGCCAAGCACGCAGTCGCCACCCGCCCAGACGCGGTCGAGCGAGGTGCGGCCCTCGCCATCGACGACGATGCGGCCGGACTGCAGGGTGATGATGCCGAGTCCGTCTGCCTCGAAGGTCTGGCCGATGGCTTTCAGAACATGATCGGCTGTGAGGACGCCGGTTTCTCCCGTGGTCGTCAGGCGGCCGTCGGTGATGCTCGTATAATCGAGTTCGATACCGGCAACCTTGCCGTCACGGGCAATGATGCGCTTTGGCTGCAGCCAGTGGCGGATGGTAACACCCTTGGCGGCGGCGAGATCCTGCTCGAATTCGGAAGCGTTCATGTGCTCCTTGCCGCGGCGATAACAGATAGTCACTTCCTCGGCGCCGAGCAATTTGGCCTGCACGGCCGCATCGACCGCCGTCATGCCGCCGCCGAGCACGACGACACGGCGGCCGATGGCGATGTCGGCCTTGGTTGCTGATTGCCGCAGCGCTGCGATGAAGTCGACGGCGTCTTCGACGCCCTCAGCGGTTTCTCCTTCGGCCCTGAGCGCATTGACGCCGGCAAGACCAAGACCAAGGAAAACGGCATCATGCCTGGCGAGCATATCGTTCAGCGAAAAATCGCGTCCAAGCATCTGGTTGTTGCGGATCTCGATACCGCCGATGGCAAGCACGTAATCGACTTCGGCCTGGGCGAAATCATCGACCGCCTTGTAGGTGGCGATACCGTATTCGTTGAGGCCGCCGGCTTTTTCGCGGGCATCGTAGATGACGACGTCATGACCCTTGACGGCCAGACGGTGGGCGCAGGCAAGGCCAGCTGGGCCGGCACCGATCACGGCAATGGATTTACCCGTCGGTTCGGCGCGCTGGTAGAATTGGCGGTTTTCGCGCATGGCGATATCGGTGGCATAACGCTGCAGCCGTCCGATCTCGACGGGCCGGTGCTCGGCCTCGTTGCGCACGCAGGCCTGCTCGCAGAGCGTTTCGGTGGGACAGACCCGGGCGCACATGCCACCGAGAATGTTCTGGTCGAAGATCGTGTTTGCCGACCCGATCGGGTTTCCAGTCGATATCTGCCGGATGAACAGCGGGATATCGATGGAGGTGGGACAGGCCGTCATGCACGGCGCGTCGTAGCAGAAATAACAGCGGTCGGATGCGACCAGTGCTTCATGCTCATCCAGCGGTGGGTGCAGATCGGAAAAATTTCTCTCGTATTCGACGGGAGACAGGCGCCCGCTCAGTATTCCAGTTTCAGTCGTTCCCATTGTTTGCTCCCAAATGTCGTGCCTCAGGATGTCGAAACGGTAACACGCTTTATTTTTTTATCAAACGGTAAAATTTTAAAATGAAATTCGCAGGAATCCCCGCGGTGTAGGGGTTTGAAAGGGTCCGTCAGGGAAGGCGCTACGGTCTGTGTTTGACAGAAGCCGGGAAAAAGTGTCAGCACATCGTTCAGGGAGTATGGACAAATGGCGCGCAGACCGGACGGCAATAACAGGCTCGATGACGCCGCGCGTGCAGGCTGGCTCTATTACGTTGCCGGGCGCACACAGGACGAAATCGCGTCCAGTATGGGCATCTCGCGCCAGTCGGCGCAACGGCTGGTTTCGCTGGCCATGGCCGAGCGCCTGATCAAGGTGCGCCTTGATCATCCGATTGCCGCCTGTCTCGAACTCGGGCTTCGCCTCAAGGAAAAATTCGACCTCCGTCAGGTCGATATCGTGCCGAGTGATCCCGGATCGTCATCAACCACCGTCGGCATTGCCGAGGCGGGGGCGGCCGAGATCGAGCGCTGGCTGAAATCGGCCGATCCGATCATTCTGGCAATCGGTACGGGGCGAACGCTGAAGGCGGCGATCGACCAGCTGCCGGCAATGGAGTGCCCGCAGCATCGGATCGTGTCCTTGACCGGCAATATAGGTCTCGACGGATCGGCGGC
Source organism: Hyphomicrobiales bacterium (assembly GCA_900472175.1). Classification (GTDB taxonomy): domain Bacteria; phylum Pseudomonadota; class Alphaproteobacteria; order Rhizobiales; family Rhizobiaceae; genus Pararhizobium. The sequence goes on from UCHD01000005.1 coordinate 189,588, forward strand.
CTATTACAACGTCATCTTTTCGATGGCGGATGCGGTCAAGGCGCGGCATTTTCCGATGCCGCTGCCGGTTCTGGTGTCGTCGCCAGAAGAGCGGGCGTTGCTGCACAATCAAGCACTGGTCAAATCGGCATTGCAACTGGGCTCGGAAGCCAATGTCGCCTTCGTCGGCGTCGGCGAACTCGGCCAGGACGCTCCGCTGTGCGAGGACGGCTTTCTGGCCCGCGACGAGATGATGCGGCTGATGGACGAGGGGGCTGCGGGCGAAATCTGCGGCTGGATGTTCGACCGCGACGGTCAGATGCTGTCCGGCAGCATCAACAAGCGCGTCGCCAGCGTGCCCTTGCCGTCGCGCGATTCAGCGATCGTGATCGGCATTGCCAAAGGCCAGCGCAAACAGGTCGCACTGCGGGCCGCCCTGACGGGGCGCGTGATCAACGGCCTTATCACCGACGAGGCGACTGCCAAGTTTTTGCTCACAAATTGAGCAGGTAACCGGAAATTTTCTCCAGCAAAATCAACTGAACCGGCATTCTTTTCTGCACTGCAGCAACGAATGCCGATTGACAATTTTTGCAGTTGTGTGAGTAATTGCCCACGAGCAAGGCAAATGCTCATAACTCTTCTGGGAGGAAGATATATGAACTTGAAAACTTTCCTGCTGGGCACATGCTCGGCAATCGTCATCGCGGGTTTCGCCCAGGCTGAAACCCTCACCATTGCCACGGTGAACAATGGCGACATGGTCCGCATGCAGACGCTGACGGACGATTTCACCAAGGCTAATCCGGACATTCAGCTCGAATGGGTCACCCTCGAAGAAAACGTGCTGCGCGAACGCGTCACCACCGATATCGCCACCAAGGGCGGCCAGTACGACGTGCTGACGATCGGCACCTACGAAGTTCCGATCTGGGCCAAGCAAGGCTGGCTGCTGCCGCTCGACAATCTCGGCGCCGATTACGATGTCGATGACCTGCTTCCGGCCATCCGTTCGGGCCTGACCGCCGACGGCAAGCTCTATGCAGCACCGTTCTACGGCGAAAGCTCGATGGTCATGTACCGCAAGGACCTGATGGAAAAGGCGGGACTCACCATGCCCGATGCTCCGACCTGGGAATTCATCGGCGATGCTGCCCGCAAGATGACCGACCGTGCTGCCGGCATCAATGGCATCTGCCTTCGCGGCAAGGCCGGCTGGGGCGAGAACATGGCGTTCCTGACGGCGACGTCCAACGCTTTTGGCGCACGCTGGTTCGATGAAAACTGGAAGCCGCAGTTCGACCAGCCGGAATGGAAGAACACGCTCGACATGTACGTCAAGCTGATGAACGACGCTGGCCCGCAAGGCGCTTCGTCCAACGGCTTCAACGAAAACCTGGCGCTGTTCCAGCAGGGCAAGTGCGGCATGTGGATCGACGCCACGGTGGCTGCCTCATTCGTGACCAACCCGAAGGACTCGACCGTTGCCGACAAGGTCGGCTTCGCTCTTGCTCCGGATACGGGTCTTGGCAAGCGCGGCAACTGGCTGTGGGCCTGGAACCTTGCCATCCCGGCAGGCACCCAGAAGGCGGAAGCTGCCGAGAAGTTCGTGTCCTGGGCAACCAGCAAGCACTATCTCGACATCGTTGCCGCCAAGGAAGGCTGGGCAAACGTTCCTCCGGGCACGCGCACCTCGCTTTACAATAACCCCGAGTACCAGAAGGCGGCTCCATTCGCCAAGATGACGCTCGACAGCATCAACGCTGCCGACCCGAAGAACCCATCCGTGAAGCCCGTGCCTTACGTTGGTGTTCAGTTTGTCGCCATCCCGGAATTCCAGGGGCTTGGCACGACGGTTGGACAGTTGTTCTCGGCCGCTCTGGCCGGCCAGATGACGGTTGATGATGCGCTGGCGCAGGCTCAGCAGGTAACCACCCGCGAAATGACACGCGGCGGCTACATCAAGTAGGTTCCTTCCCAAGGACAGGCGGCCCGGACTACCATCCGGGTTGCCAACTTAAACCTGGCGTTATTCGCTGCGAGGCCTGTTGTCGCCGCGTATGACGCCAGGCTTTTCTTAAAAGACGACCAAGGCGGCCGGATTGCTGCCCTCCCGGCGGGGCGGGTGTCCGTACCGGCATCAGAGGGAGGGTGTTGAAATGGCAACGCAGAATACGCGTGCGCTTGCGCGCTGGATGATGGCCCCGTCCGTTGGGCTTCTGCTGGTCTGGATGATCGTGCCTTTGGCGATGACGCTGTGGTTCTCGTTCCAGAACTACAACCTGCTCAACCCCGGCAATGTCAGTTTCGCTGGCCTGTTCAACTACCAGTATTTTTATACGGATCCGGCTTTTTTCCAGTCCATCTGGAACACGCTGCTTATCGTGTGCGGCGTGCTTTTTATCACGGTCATCGGCGGCATTGCCATCGCCCTGATGCTCGATCAGCCGATGTGGGGGCAGGGGCTTGTTCGCATCCTGGTGATCTCGCCGTTCTTCGTCATGCCGCCGGTTGCGGCACTGGTCTGGAAGAACATGATCATGCATCCGCAATATGGGGTGTTTGCCGATATCAGCCGCTTCTTCGGGCTGCAGCCGGTCGATTGGTTCGGGCAGTATCCGCTGTTTTCGATCATCATCATCGTCGCCTGGCAATGGCTGCCGTTTGCCACGCTGATCCTGCTCACCGCGCTGCAGTCGCTGGATGGCGAACAGAAGGAAGCGGCCGAGATGGATGGTGCGGGTTTCGTCAACCGCTTCATCTACCTGACGGTGCCGCATCTCGCCCGCTCGATCACGGTTGTCATCCTGATCCAGACGATCTTCCTTCTGGGCGTCTATGCCGAAATCCTCGTCACCACCAATGGCGGCCCGGGCTACGCATCGACCAACCTGCCGTTCCTGATCTACCGCACGGCCCTTCTCGGCTACGACGTCGGCGGCGCTTCGGCAGGCGGCATCATCGCAGTCATCCTCGCCAATATCGTCGCCTTCTTCCTGATGCGCGCCGTTGGCAAGAACCTCGACAAGTAAGGGAGGCAAGACCATGGCCCGTGCAGTTTCGACCAGAAGAACCGTTGTCTTCACCATTGTCGCCTGGATCATCGCGCTCGTGATCTTCTTCCCTATCCTTTACACGATCATCACCTCCTTCAAGTCCGAAACGGAGGCGATTCAAGGCTTTAACCTCATTCCTTCTGGCACGGTGGAAAGCTACCAGGCTGTTCAGGCGCAGAGCAACTACTTTAAGTTCTTCCTGAACTCGGTGATCATCTCGGTGGGCTCGACACTGATTGCGCTGTTGATCTCTGTGCCTGCCGCCTGGTCGATGGCGTTTTCGCCGACCAACAAGACCAAGGACATTCTGATGTGGATGCTCTCCACCAAGATGATGCCGGCGGCAGCCGTCATGGTGCCGATCTATCTGCTGTTTCGCGACTTCGGCCTGCTCGACAGCCGCTTCGGTCTGACGATCATGCTGACGATGATCAACCTGCCGATCGTCGTCTGGATGCTCTACACATATTTCCGCGAAATCCCGGGCGAAATCCTCGAAGCCTCGCGGATGGACGGGGCGTCGCTGTGGGGCGAGATCTGGTACGTGCTGACACCGATGGCGGTGCCGGGCATTGCCTCAACCATGCTGCTGAACATCATCCTCGCCTGGAACGAAGCGTTCTGGACGATCCGCCTGACGACCACGAATGCAGCACCGTTGACCGCCTTTATTGCCTCCTTCTCCTCACCGCAGGGCCTGTTCTGGGCAAAGCTGTCGGCGGCATCGACGCTGGCGATCGCACCGATCCTGATCATGGGCTGGTTCAGCCAGAAACAACTTGTCCGCGGCCTGACCTTTGGCGCCGTGAAGTAACGCACAGAAAAGACTTGGGAGGCACGCATGGGCAATATCACTCTGAAAAAGGTCAACAAGAGCTTTGGCGCGACGCAGGTCATTCCTGGCATCGACCTGACGATCAACGAGGGCGAGTTTGTCGTCTTCGTCGGCCCCTCGGGCTGCGGGAAGTCAACGCTGCTGCGGCTGATCGCCGGTCTTGAGGATACGACCTCCGGCACGATCGAGATCGATGGCCGGGATGTGACCGGCGCTGCTCCCGCCAAGCGCGGGCTGGCCATGGTATTTCAGTCTTACGCGCTCTATCCGCACATGACGGTGCGCAACAATATCGCCTTTCCCTTGAAGATGGCGAAAATGGATCAAGGGGCGATCGACAAGAAGGTGACGGAAGCGGCGCGCGTCCTCAACCTCACCAACTATCTCGACCGGCGCCCCGGCCAGCTGTCCGGCGGCCAGCGCCAGCGCGTCGCCATCGGCCGGGCCATCGTGCGCGAGCCCTCGGCCTTCCTGTTCGACGAACCGCTGTCCAATCTCGATGCAGCCCTGCGTGGCACGATGCGGCTGGAGATCAGCGAGCTTCATCATCAGTTGAAGACGACGATGATCTACGTCACCCACGATCAGGTCGAAGCCATGACCATGGCCGACAAGATCGTCGTGTTGAGCGCCGGCAATATCGAGCAGGTCGGTTCGCCGCTTGACCTCTATCACCGGCCCGACAATATCTTCGTTGCCGGCTTCATCGGCTCGCCACGCATGAACTTTGCCACGGGCGAATTTGCCAAGCCGTACGACGCCCATACGATCGGCGTTCGACCCGAACATCTCAAGCTCTCGACCGAGACCGGAACATGGCGCGGCACAGTCGGTGTCGCCGAACATCTCGGATCCGATACGTTCCTGCACATCCACGTCGATGGCATCGGCCTCGTCACGGCCCGCGTCGGCGGCGACTTCGCCGTCAAACACGGCGACAAGGTCTTCCTGACGCCAGAAGACGGCCGGGTGCACAAATTCAACGACAAGGGACTGGCAATTCGATGAAACGGCTTCAAGGAAAAAACGCACTGATCACAGGATCGGCGCGCGGTATCGGACGCGCGTTCGCGGAGGCTTATATCCGCGAGGGGGCTAGCGTTGCGATTGCCGATATCAATCTTGAACGGGCCAAAGTGACGGCCGGTGAGCTTGGACCTTCGGCCTATGCGGTTGAGATGGACGTGACCAGCCAGGCGTCGATCGATGCAGCGATTGCGTCGGTGGTCGCAAAGGCCGGTGGTATCGACATTCTGGTCAACAACGCGGCCCTGTTCGATCTCGCACCGATCGTCGAGATTACGCGGGACAGTTACGACAGGCTGTTTACGATCAATGTTTCCGGTACGCTGTTCACCATGCAAGCCGCCGCAAGGCAGATGATCGCGCAGGGACGCGGCGGCAAGATCATCAACATGGCCAGCCAGGCGGGGCGCCGGGGTGAAGCTCTCGTCGCCGTCTATTGCGCCACCAAGGCCGCCGTCATCAGCCTCACCCAATCCGCAGGGCTCGATCTCATCAAGCATGGCATCAACGTCAATGCGATCGCGCCCGGTGTCGTCGATGGCGAGCATTGGGATGGCGTCGATGCGATGTTCGCCAAATATGAAAACCGCCCACTGGGCGAGAAGAAGAGGCTTGTCGGCGCCGAAGTCCCCTTCGGACGCATGGGCACGGCTGAAGACCTGACGGGCATGGCGGTCTTCCTCGCCTCCGCAGACAGCAACTATGTCGTTTCACAGACCTACAATGTCGACGGCGGCAACTGGATGAGCTGAGTTCACAGCTCGTCGAAAGGAATGAACATGACGACCAAACTTTCGCTCGCCAACCTCGACGCCATCAAGGCGACAGCCGCGATCCCGGCCTATGACCGGTCCTCGTTGAAGGCTGGCATCATCCATTTTGGTGTCGGCAATTTCCATCGCGCCCATCAGGCAATCTACCTCGATGACCTGTTCAACACCGGCAGCGACCACGATTGGGCCATCGTCGGGGCAGGGGTGTTGCCTTCGGATGAGGCGATGCGGGCAAAGCTCGAAGCGCAGGATTTTCTGACGACGGTGGTCGAGCAGGATAACAACAAGAGTGCGGCCCGCGTCACCGCACCGATGATCGATTATCTGCGGCCCGGCAACGCGACGGCGACCATTGCTGCGCTTGCAGACCCTGCGATCCGCATCGTCTCGCTGACGATCACCGAGGGTGGCTATTTCATCGATCCGGCATCCGGCGTGTTCAATCCGAAACATCCGGCCATCGTCGACGACGGCCAGAATCCGGGCGATCCAAAAACCGTGTTTGGCTTGATCATTGCCGGGTTGAAGGCCCGAAAGGACAAGGGCATCGTGCCGTTCACGGTGATGTCCTGCGACAATATCCCGGGCAATGGTGAAGTGACGCATGCAGCGGTGTCAGGTCTTGCGCGTCTGTCCGATCCGGCGTTTGCCGAATGGATCGAGGCCAATGTCGCCTTCCCGAACGGCATGGTCGACCGCATCACGCCGGCGACCGGCCCGCGCGAAGTCGGCATCGTCGCCGATGAGTATGGCATTGACGACAACTGGCCGGTCTTTTGCGAAGAGTTCAAGCAATGGGTGCTTGAGGATCATTTTCCGGCCGGACGTCCGGCCCTTGAAAAGGTCGGCGTCCAGTTTGTTCCGGATGTTGCGCCCTACGAACATATGAAGATTCGTATCCTCAACGGCGGCCATGCGGCAATCGCCTATCCGGCAGCGCTTCTCGATATCCACTTTGTCCACGAAGCGATGGAGGACAAGACTGTCTGCGCTTTCCTCGCCAAGCTGGAGGAAGACGAGATCATCCCGGTCATCCCGCCGGTGCCCAACACCGATCTGACTGCCTATTTCAAAAAGGTCGAATCGCGGCTGTTCAATCCAAAAATCGCCGACACGATCCCGCGTCTGGCGCAGGACGGTTCCAACCGCCAGCCGAAATTCATTCTGCCGACGACGGCAGACCGGTTGCGGCGCGGCGAGGATGTCATCGGCCTGGCACTGGTCTCGGCGCTCTGGTGCCGGTATTTTGCGGGTACCACCGATAGCGGCAAGGGCATCACGTTCAACGATGCCAGTGCCGACCGGCTTCACGCGGCGGCAATCAAAGCCAAGGACGATCCACAGGCCTTTCTTGCGCTTTCGGACATCTTCGGCGATGTTGCGCAATCAACGCTGTTCCAGAAACGGTTCGCGCATGCGCTGCGGATGCTCTGGGACAAGGGCACGCGGGCAACGCTGCAGCTCTATCTCGACGGAGAACTTGGAGAATGATGTCATGACGCCTCGGCTCTCGTGTAACGTCGTGGTTGCGATCTGCGGCCATTTTGGCGGGCAAGCGGTGGCTTGACGGAGATGAATACGCATCCGGCAAAATTGGTGATTTTCGATTGCGATGGGGTTCTGGTCGATAGCGAACCCTTGTCGCTTGATGTGCTGGTTCGCGTGTTGCGCAATGCCGGTGTCGACATGGATACCGAAGAGGCAACCGAACGCTTTCTGGGTAAAAGCCTAAAGACAATGTCGGATATTCTGCACGAGGACTACGGCCTTGCAGTCGATGATCATTTTCTGGAGCAGATGCGGCTTGATCTCTACCAGCGGTTCCGTCAGGAATTGCAGCCGGTTGCGGGGATCGCCACGGCGCTTGATCAGCTCGATCTTCCGCGTTGCGTCGCCTCGTCGAGCCAGATGGAACGTATCCGGCTTTCCCTGACGATCACCGGGCTGATCGGCAAGCTCGAGCCGCATCTGTTCAGTTCGAGCATGGTCAAGCGTGGCAAGCCGGCGCCGGATCTCTTCCTGCACGCCGCAGCCGAGATGGCGACGCCGCCCGAAAACTGCATCGTCATCGAGGACAGCCCTGCCGGGATCGAGGCTGCCAAGGCCGCCGGCATGCGGGTGTTTGCCTTTGCTGGTGCCTCGCACGCAAAATCCGAGCGGCATCTGGACTCATTGCGGCGGCTTTCGCCGGACGTGCTGTTTGACGACATGCGGGAATTGATCCATTTTGTCCGTAGGGAACAAAGGGATGGGAACGCAGGGCTCTGATGGCGGATTTGATCGTTGCTGTCGATGTCGGAACCGGCAGCGCTCGCGCTGGCATTTTCGATCGGCATGGCAAGCAATTGGCCCGGGCGGACTATCCGATCGCGATGAACCGGCCGGAAGAAAATCACGCCGAGCATGATTCCGAAAATATCTGGGCCGCCGTGTGCATCGCCGTCAAGACGGCCCGTGCCAAGGCCGGGGTGCCTGCCGAAGCCATTGCTGCAATCGGTTTCGATGCGACATGCTCACTGGTCGTCCGGGACATGGACGGCGCGCCGTTATCAGTCAATAGCAAGGGTGATCCGCGCTGGGATACGATCGTCTGGCTCGATCATCGGGCGTTGAAGCAGGCTGACTTCTGCACGGCCACGCAACATCCTGTCCTCAACCATTCCGGCCGGGTCATGTCTCCTGAAATGGAGATGCCCAAGCTGATGTGGCTGAAGAAGAACCTGCCGCAGCAATGGGAAAAGACGGGCTATTTCTTCGATCTCGCTGACTTCATGTCCTGGCGGGCAACCGGCAATACTGCGCGCTCACGCTGCACGCTGACGGCCAAGTGGAACTATCTTTCACACAAGGAAAACGGCTGGCAGGACGAGTTTCTCGAACGGATCGGGCTTGAGGACCTGCGTGAGCGTGGCGGGCTGCCGGAAAAGACCTTGCCGGTCGGGCAATCGGTTGGGCATCTGACGGCTGCAGCTGCGGCAGAACTCGGTCTGCATGAGGGCTGCGCGGTGGCGACGGGGCTGATCGATGCCTATGCCGGTGCTATCGGCGTGCTTGGCGGGTTCGCCGGCGAGCCAGAAAAGCTGGAGCGCCAACTCGCGCTGATTGCGGGAACCTCGAGCTGCATTGTTGCCTTTTCCAAGGACATGAAGCCGGGATTCGGCATGTGGGGGCCTTATTACGAGGCGGCGTTTGCCGACAGCTGGCTGATCGAGGGTGGGCAATCGGCGACCGGCGCCTTGCTCGATCATGTGGTCCGCAGCCATAGTGCTGGTGGGGAGCCGGATGCCGAGATTCATGCGCGGATAGTCCTTCGTATTCAGGAATTGCGGGCGGCCTACGGGACCGAGTTTGCGGCCCGGCTGCATGTGTTGCCGGATTTTCACGGCAACCGGTCGCCGCTTGCCGATCCGCACGCGCTCGGCGTCATCAGCGGCTTGACGCTGGACAGTTCGTTCGACGCGCTGTGCCGTCTCTACTGGCGCACCTGCGTCGCCATCGCGCTCGGCATTCGCCACATTCTTGAAATGATGAAAGAGGCTGGCTACGACCTCGACACGTTGCATGTGACCGGCGGCCATGTTCGCAATGCGTTGCTGATGGAGCTTTATTCCGACGTGACCGGCTGTACGGTCGTCGTGCCGGAAACCAACGATGCCGTGTTGCTTGGCACCGCCATGGTCGCCTCTGTCGCCGGCGGCCTCTATCCGGACCTGCGCACCGCTGGACCGGCGATGTCCCCGGGCGGTCATGCGCAATATCCCAATGCGCAGATGCGGGAAACTTACGACCGCGATTATCGCAAGTTCCTCAGCCTCTACCGGCATCGCGTCGAGCTGGAAACCTTGTAAAATAGGGGATCAGCACGCTTTGAAAAAAAATGAGACCGGCGCGGAACTTTTTGTCCGCGGATCCGTTTCCCTGCTGTCTGGATAGCGGTTTTCATCGCCCCCAATGGAAACCCCAATTTATATCCGGCGATCAACTCACACGTCCCCTCGGTGAGTTGTCAATATCAGCCAGTGCCTTCCCCCGGCGCTGGCTGTTTTTTTGTCTTCATTTCCGGTATGAGAGAGATCGGGTTGCGGGCTACCATCGCCGGCTTGCCGGCTTATGTTTCGTTGATGATTTCATATTCCCGTGACGGAATGGTCAGGCGGTACTCGATCCGGTCGGGCGTGGTCAGATACAGGGCCTTGCCGCCGATCGCCACGGGAACGACGCGCTCCAGAACCGTGCGCGCAAAGGTATGATCGTCCGCCTCGCGCAGGGCGGCAGCGGGCGGCATGAGTTCGACCCAGGCCAGCTCGATGGCCTCATCCTCGTCGAGGATCGTCTCGAAACAATCGATCATCAGCGAATTTACGCCTGCTGATATAGCTCCGTACGACGCCGAATTGACGGCCAGTTCGTGCAGCGCAAGGCCGATATGCAACGTTGCGTTGGGGGACAGATGCGCATTGATGCCGTTGATGGAGATAGGCGTTTGCGAATCCGGCCAATAAGCGCTCAACTGCCGCTCGGTGAGCGTAAAAAGATAGGCGCCGCGCCAGCTTGAATCCGTCACGAGATCCTGCGAATAGGCTAGCGACTGGATCCGTCCGCGAAATTTGATGAGGAAATAGTCCAGCGACAGGGCCTGGCGGGCCGTCTGCGTTGCAATCCCCTGGATGATGGCGAGCAGGTTCTTGGACCGGTGGCTCAGTTCACGCAGCAGGGTCTTCAGGATGCGTTCGCGATGCCGCGTTTCCGAAATATCGGTAATCACAGAAAGAATGCCGGCCATCCCAGCCATGTCAACGCGTTCGATATCGATCCGGTAGGTCAGCACTCCGTTTGCCGACGTCACGTCGATTTCGGTCGATGCAGGAGTACTGGTGCCGGCTACAGTGCGTTTCAAGGCGATCAGGCGGGCGCCATCCTCGGCGCCAAATACAGTTTCATCCGCTTCTCTCGTCGTTGCCAGCAATTGCAACGCTTCAGGCAGGTTTCCGGAAACAACCGTATTGAAACCGTCTGGCTGATAAACATAGCCCGCGCCGGACTTCTTCAAAACCAGGTCCATCAGGACCTTGCTTGTATTGGCGCCGGTCTTGGTCGGGGCTGAATTGCCTGCATTGCCCACGCGAAGCGCCTTCCATTCTCTGATCGATTGTCCGTTCCACCCTGGCAGCGTCCGGGGTAGAGCGGTTGTTTCCGGTCAGTGGTGCGACCGGTAACGGGCCGGCTCGAATATCGACGCATCCGTCAGAGGTCCCGGCATGGCCGGGGCCTTTGGACAATTTGGTTTCTCAACAGAATGCTCTGGGCGAGACGGGCCTCAAGCCGCAGCCTTGGTGGATTCGTTGAAGAAAAGTGCCTGACTGATCAGCGCCTTGACCATGTCCGGGTTGAACGGTTTGGTGACCAGGAAGGTTGGCTCGGGCCGTTCGCCGGTCAAGAGGCGTTCGGGGAACGCCGTGATGAAAATCACCGGAATGGCCGTGTTCTTCAGGATTTCGTTGACAGCGTCGATACCGGAACTGCCATCGGCGAGCTGGATATCGGCGAGCACCATGCTTGGCCGCGTTGCCTTGAACAGGGCGACGGCCTCATCACGGGTGCGCGCGATGCCGGTGACCTTATGCCCCAGGCTTTCGACCATCTGTTCGATATCGATCGCAATCAGCGGCTCGTCTTCGATGATCATGATATCGGTGGCGACCTGACGGGAAATTTCCTCCGACGCACGCTCCAGCAACTGGTTCATGCCGCTTTCGGTTGTATCGAGAACTTCCGCCGCCTCGCCGACGCGGAAGCCTTCGACCGAGACGAGAAGAAAGGCCTGGCGCGCGCGCGGCGATACGGATGCCAAATTGATCGAGGCGCGTTTTTCCCAGGCGAACGGTGAGACCGGTTCAGGAATCAGCACCGACGATGAGCCGAACAGCTTGGTGTAAAGCTGGAACAGGGCAACCCTGTCATTGCTGGCTTCCGGGAAAATGCCGACATCTGCAATCAGGGCTTCCAGAACGGCTGCGACATAGGCGTCGCCCGACGTCTGCGATCCGGTCAACGCGCGGGAATACCGGCGCAGATAGGGCAGGAACGGTGCGATCCGGGTGGACAGTGACATATAAAAACTCCCTCAATCTGGCCGAGTTTATGGCCATGACAGCGGAGAAACGCGACGCAAAAAAAAAGGTTCCTTGCGAGCGGAACATTTTTTTGGGCTGTGCATTATCGTGGCAGGTAAACCTCGAAGGTATTTTATTTTGATGACCGACAAACTTGGGGCAGGGCGTGAGACGATACTGTCTGCACGCACCGACAGTCCGAATGCGCAGATTGCCACGAAGCTCCGCGCCCTTTATCTCTCTGTTCAAGAAGAAGCCATTCCGGACCGGTTTCTCGATCTGCTCGAGAAGCTTGATGCGGTCGAGCGTCAGTCTATGCCGGATGTGGCAGAATGAGTGGCGGCATGACGTCTGAAGAACCCAGTTTCAAGCGTGAAATGCTGGCGGCGTTGCCCAGCCTGCGCGCATTTGCCATGTCGCTGATCGGCAGGCATGACCGGGCTGACGATCTTGTGCAGGACACCATCATGAAGGCATGGGCCAAGCAGGACCATTTCGAGATGGGCACCAATATGAAGGCGTGGCTTTTCACCATCCTTCGCAACGAACTGTATAGCCAGATGCGCAAGCGCGGCCGCGAAGTTCAGGACAGCGACGGCTATTTTACCGAATCCCTTGCGCAGCACCCGGCTCAATACGGTTCGATGGATCTCCAGGATTTCAAGCGGGCGCTGGAAACGTTACCACCGGACCAGCGCGAAGCCATCATTCTCGTCGGTGCGTCCGGCTTTTCTTACGAGGAAGCGGCGGAAATCTGCGGATGCGCGCTCGGCACCATCAAGAGCCGTGTCAACCGCGCTCGCCAGCGTCTGCAGGACATTCTCCAGGTGACAGGTGAAAACGAGTATGGCCCCGATGCGACATCGGCACCGATGACATCGCGCGCTTTCATTTCCTGACATCAACAAATCTCTGCCTGCCAACCTTGGCACACCACGTTGGCAGGCTGCTGTTGTTGAGTGTGATGTGCGTGCGATTGCGTCGCAGGCCGCATTGGTGCAGAAACTGTTTCCGGCGTATTGCAGGGCTGAGGCCGCGGAGCCGGGAAATTTGACGCTGCCCGGCTGGGTATTGGAATTCATGACACGAGAAACCAACGATCTGCAGCCGGCCGTGGCGGCCGTTCTAGCATCGGCTGCAAGGCTCGATGTGCTGCGCACGGTCGTCCCGGATATGGCGGAGCCGGACGCCGATTTCAGCGATCTCGCCGACATCGCCGCCGCCCTCTTTGACGCGCCGGTTGCACTGATCACTCTTCTCGATGCGCAGAACCAGTGGTTCAAGGCAACCAGCGGCATTGACGAGACACATGCGCCGTCCCGTGATTCTTTTTGTGTCCACACGATTGCCGGGCCGCTGGACGGTGCGCTGGTGGTCGCGGATGCCAGGAGCGATCCAAGGTTTTCCAATCAGCCGCGCGTTACTGGCGCGCCCTTCCTTCGTTTCTACGCTGGGGTTCCGCTTGTTGTAGACGGTCAACCGGTGGGCACGATCTGTGTTTTCGATCTGCGTCCACGAGACGATCTGGCGCCGCAACTCATTGTCCAACTGCAACGGTTGTCGCGCGTCGCGTCCTCACTCTTCATCCTGAAGCACGAAGCCCGTCAGCGCGCCTTGAAGGAAGTCGCCTTGTCGCGCGAGGAGCAGCGGCATGCGATGGCTCTGGATGCGGCAAATGTCGGCAGCTGGTTGTGGGATATCCGCTCCGGCAATGTTTCCTGCAATGAGCCGATGTTGCGGATGTTCGGCATGCCATCCACCAAAAACATGCAGGCCCGCGATATCTTCAGTGCCATTCACCCCGAGGACCGCGTGGCGACCCTGTCGAAGTTCCGGTCCGCCATGACGCACGACCAGGAATATGACGGCACCTTCCGGGTGGCATCGACGGGGCGCTGGCTGCTTGGCCGCGGCCGTGTTCATGAGCGCGATGCCGAGGGCAAGGCGACTGTTTTTCTCGGCATCAATGTCGATGTGACCGAAGAGCAGGGAGCGACCCAGCGCACCCGGCTTTTGCTGCGTGAACTCAATCACCGGGTCAAGAATACGCTGGCCATGCTGCAATCCCTGGCGCGCCAGACCCTGCGGCAGACAAGCGACCCGCAGGAGTTCATGACGGCGTTCGCGGGCCGCCTGCAGGCGATCTCTGAAGCGCACGGGCTGCTTTCGGATCACGAATGGGGCGAGATCCGTCTGTCCGCATTGCTGGCGAAACAATTGGCGCCGCATGTGCGGGACTATGAAAAGCAGATCGAGATCCACAAGGACGAAATCCTGCTCGGGCCGGACCAAGCCGTCGGTCTGGGGCTGGTTCTGCACGAACTCGCAACCAATGCAGCGAAATACGGATCGCTGTCGGTTTACGGCGGCCGGGTGGTTTTAACCGCCCGCAGTGTCGACGAAGAGGGCCGCCGCGTCCTGCATATGACCTGGACTGAGGTCGGTGGTCCGCCGGTCGAAGAGCCCGCCCGGCGCGGCTTCGGCTCGATCCTGATTGAGCGCAGCCTGGACAAGGTGATGGGTAGTTCGGTGAAGGTTGAATATCTACCGGCAGGCCTGACGGCAATCGTCCGCCTGCCGCTTTGACACTGCCTTCCTGTCCTGCCTCAAGAACGATCGTTATCGCCTGATTTTCTCATCAAGCCGAGAACCGTGCCAACGCCGACCGCAAGACCGGCGGCAAGGAGCGGCTGTTTGCGAAAAAGCGTCAGCGCCGTGGCGATGGCAAATGTGGTCTGCGCCTGTGAGCGGCGGCGCTTTTCGGCAGCGATGCGTTCGTCACGGGCATTCAGCGCGTACATGATACCGATAATGATCAAGCCGATAACGACGGAGATTCCCGCAAGGATCATTGTGGCTTTCAGGGGTGTGTAGATCGCACTCAGATAGATGGCGCCTGCCACCAGTGCAAAGATGTACGCGGTGAGGAAGAACAGCGATGCAATGGCCCACATCGCACCGTTGCGCTTGTAGCGCGACACGGTGACGCCGACATCCGTCACGACAAGAGCCGAAAGCATTGCAGCCAGAGGACCCATTTTTTTCTCCAGAAGGCAGATGACACAAAGGCCGGCTGACAACCATGTTGCTTCGCCAGCCTTCGATGGGATGCGGGCGGCCGGATTGTTGTCCGGCGGCCCACTCGGGTCGGTGGGTTATCGGCGGATCAAGGCGGCGACCAGCAGGCCCAAGGCAGCAGCAGCGCCCAGGGTGGCAACCGGATGCTGGCGCACGGTCCGGCGGACCTGCTTTTCTGTCACCGAATAGCGGCTGCGCAGCTCGGCAAACAGTGCTTCGCCATTTTCGAGGAGATCTTGAAGTCCCGCCTCGGCCTGATCGCGTGCATCGTGGGCGCGTTCACGAACGTCCCTGGACGCATCGGATGCCCGGGCGCGCGCATCCTTCGATGCGTCTGCGCCGCGTTGCGACAGGAGCTTGGCCAAGGATGCGATTTCGTCGCGGATTTCGCTGATCTGATCTTCGATCGGGGCATCGAGAAGGCTGCCATTGCGCTTCTTTGCGCCTGAAAAGAGACCTGTGGCCATGAAGAAACTCCTTGATGCGCCGGGGCAGCGGTTCTGAGCTGTGCCCCGGTGTGCGGGTCGTGCCGGCAGGTGAAAACATCACCAAGTCAGCGGTTCGCCACTTCAACGCGCAGAAAGGTGTTTGGTTCCATTGTTCATAACCGTTCAGGCTGCCGTATGCGGCAGGACGAACGGAACATTGCCGACCGGTGTGGCATTGACCCGCATGGCGCAGCCAAATACCGCTTCCATCACCGCATCTGTCATCACCTCGTTCGGATGCCCCGTCGCATGGACGCGTCCGGCCTTCATCATGATCATCCGGTCGGCGAACATCGCCGTCAGGTTGAGGTCGTGCATGATTGCGATGACACCGCCGCCGCGTTCGCAAAAGCCCCGGGCCAGCCGCATGATGGTCAGTTGATGGCGGATATCGAGGCTCGAGACCGGCTCGTCCAGCAGCAGGAAGGAGGGCTCGCCATGCTGGACCGGCTCCCAGATCTGGCACAGCGCCCGCGCAAGCTGGACACGCTGCTGCTCACCGCCGGAAAGTTCCTGGTAGAAGCGGCCGGCAAAACCGGACAGGTCGACGGCTTCAAGCGCATCGCGGGCAATCCGGTCGGTATCGGCCGCATCCGCTTTGGCTCCGACCGACAGGCCCATGCGGACGATTTCGCGTACTGTGAATGGAAAGGAAATGACGGTGGATTGCGGCAGTACAGCCCGTTTCAACGCCAGTTCCCAGGGTTTCAACGTCGTGATGTTATGGCTGTTAATGCTGACGGTGCCGTCATAGGGGACTTCACCGGCAATGGCCTTGAGGCTGGTGGTCTTGCCGGATCCGTTGGGGCCGACGATTGCAGTCAATTGTCCGGCCGCAGCCTCGATGTTGACGCCGTGCAGGACCTGCGTGCCGGAAAGCCGGACGGAGAGATTACTGGCCTTGATCATGGTCTAAAGCCCCATATGGGAGCGCCCGCGCAGCAGGATCCATAGGAAGAACGGCGCGCCGGCAAAAGCGGTGATGATGCCGATCGGTAATTCGGCCGGCGGAACGATGGTGCGGGCGATCATATCGGCAAAGATCAGCAATGTGCCGCCGAGCAATGCCGATGCCGGCAAAAGATACCGGTGGTCAGGCCCGATCACCATTCTCAGCACATGCGGAACGACAATGCCGACAAAGCCGATACCGCCGCTGACGGCAACCGAAGCGCCGGTGGACGCTGCGACGCTGACGATGGCGATGTTCTTCAGCCGCTGAACCGGAATGCCCATGTGGAAGGCCGCGGCTTCTCCAAGCGTCAGGGCGTTGAGGCCGCGCGCCAGAAACGGAACAACCGCGAGCGAGATGAGGATGATCGGACCGGCCGACAGGATTTTCATCCAGTTGGCACCGGCCAGCGAACCGAGACCCCAAAATGTCAGGTCGCGCAATTGCTTGTCGTCGGCCATGAAAATCAGAACGCCGGTGACGGCGCCGGCCAGCGCGCCGAGCGCAATACCGGCCAGCAACATGGTGGCGACCGAAGTCTGGCCGCTGCGCGTGGCAATCTTGTAGAGCAGCAGGGTCGTGATCAGACCACCGACAAAGGCTGCGACCGGCAGCGCGTAGAAGCCGAAGACCGCAAACAGCGGGCCAAAAAACGAACTGCCAAGTACGATCAGCAGGACCGCGCCGAGACTTGCGCCGGAGGAGACACCAACCAGACCAGGATCTGCCAGCGGATTGCGGAACAAGCCCTGCATCACCGCGCCCGAGACGGCGAGCGACGCACCGACCAGCAGGCCGAGTACAGCACGTGGCAGGCGAATATCGAGAATGATGATACGATCGCGCACGCTCAACGCCTGCTCGGCACTCTCCATGCCAAGCAGCCAGCGCAACACATTGGCCAGCGAGGCATCGGCGGCCCCGGTCATGATCGATGCCGCAAACATCGCAGCGGCGGCCACGACGAGGAAAACAATCAAAAGCCGCGCAAGCCGTGACCGGTCGCCCATATGCCAGTCGGATATCAAGCGTGCCGCATAGGACCGCGACCGGCCGTCACCCGCCATCATTTCACTGGGAAGCATTCGGTTTTCCATAGATCGCGCTTGTCAATTCGCGCACCGCGCTTGCCGTTCTCGGCCCGAAGCCGAGCAGATGCAGACCGTCCATGCGGATGACCGTCTTGTTTTTCGCCGCTGGCGTCAAGCTGAGGGCAGGATGCGCGAAAAGCTCGTCATCGCTTGCCGAATGGCTGCCGCGGCGGGTCATCATCAGTACGACATCGGGTTTGGCTTCGATGATCGCCTCGTCGGTCAGCGGTTTGTAACCCTGAAAGCCGGCGGTGGCGTTGACGGCGCCGGAGAGCGCGATGATGCCATCGGCGGCGGTGCCTGCGCCGGACGCCATGATCTTGCCGCCCTGCGTGCTCAGGATGAAGATAACGCGCTTGCGCTCGCTTTCCGGCCGCTTTGCTGTTTCGGCAACGGCTGCATCAAGGTCTGCCTTGACCTGATCGGCAAGGATCGCTGCCTTTTCAGGGACACCGAGAAAGTCACCGACATTGCGGATCTTCACGAGAATGCCGTCGCGATCGAATTTTTCCGGCACCGTCTGAAACGGGATGCCGGCGTTCTTGAGCACGGTAAGCGTTTCAGGCGGGCCGCTGCCTTCGACAGCGAGGATGGCGCTCGGGTTGATGCCGATCACGCCTTCCGGCGACAATTGCCGCATATAGCCGACGTCCGGAAGCTTGGTTGCTGCTTCCGGATAGAGGCTGGTCGAGTCGCGACCGACGAGTTTTCCTTCTTCGCCGAGTGCATAGATGATTTCCGTAACGTCGCCGCCAACGGAAACCAGCCGGGAGGTGTCGGCCTTCTGCATTTCCTGTGCAACAGCGGCACGCACGAAGGACGCACCATCCGGCAGGGCGGACGGTAGCACGAAAGGAGTAGAGACCGCGAAGATCGCCAAAGCCAGTTCCCACGAACGCAGCCGGCGGAAATCATAGGGAGCTTTCATGACCGTTCCTTCAGGCCGCTTCGGTGATATCGAGCCGTGCGAGATTTTCCATGACGGCGCGCCATTCCTCGCGTTCGGCAAAGCCTTCCTTGCGCTTGCCGAAAAACTGGATGACCATGTCCCCCTTGGCGTCGAGTGCTTCGAGCGAGGTTACATGGCCGTCGGCGGTCGGCTTGCGGACCGCCCAGATTTCGGCAAGGTGATCGCTGCGCAGGTGCAGGTGCAATGTCGGGTCCATGATGTTGAGCCACGGCCCCATTGTTTGGATATTGGCAACCGGTCCGGAATGGATCTGGATGATGCCGTGATTGCCAACGAAACACATGATCGGCACTTCGATCCTGGCCGCTTCGCGCAGCATCGCTTCGACGGCTTCGGGCTGCAGTTTCCAGGCGTAGTCTTCACCAACCGACTGCAGCGCTTCGCGGCGGCCGACCTTCAATTTACGCAGCAATCCGTGGAACTGATGCGTATCGGTCATCTTGCTCCACTCGTCGCGCAATGTTGCGACATCAACCGGCACGGTCTCGGCAATGCTTTCGAGCTTGATCTCGGGGACAAAATCCTGCGACTGGTCGTCGAGCCGGAAGGCTTCGACGATGCTGTGGTAGGCATCGAGATTGGTGGCCGGGCGCAAGTGCACCTTGTGAACGGCGGTTCCCTGCTTGTCGAAGAACTGCAGGCTGCGGCGCACGTCATCACCATCGGTCTTGGTCACGGCAAAGCCATGGGCCCAGGCGCCGGGGAAGATGCGCAAGTCGATATTTTCGCCAAGTACGATCGAGGCGTGTTTGCCGGGGGTGATGTTTTCAAAGACGCCGATCTTTTCGTGAACCGCACTTTCGTTACGGGTCAGCGCCATCACTTCTCCAAGTTCCGCTGCCCGTTCCAGAAAGCGATTGGCGCTGCCATCGATGCGAATGCTGGTGAGACCGCATTCGGCCGCAACAAGGGCTGCTTCCGAAATGCCAAGCTGAGCGGCGATATCGCGCTCGCGCATCTTCGGATTGGCAGCCCGGTAGGCGCGGATTTCGGATGGGGTCGGGCGGGATGTTTGGGTCATGTGTCTGGCCTATTTGTTCAGAATAAGTTTGCCCTGACGGGTGATCTTCATGCGGTAGATCGCGCCTTCATGTGCAATGAGGATTTCGTTTCCACCGCGGAAAAGCTCGCGGCTTTCGACGATGCGCTGTGTCTGGCCTGCCGGGACGGCGACCGGCACGGCATCTGGTTCATTCGGTGTCACAGGTTTCCGGTCCTGATCATGCGGCCGAAAAACAAGGGTTTTCCTTCTTCTTTAGCCGGGGCATTGTGATTAGTATCTTGACTTCATTACTCACCTTTTATTATGGACGCAATATAGGATTTTTTTAGTCCAGTTTAATTGCCGGGCCGAAATGCGCTGCAAGCGAATGAGGCTGTCAGGCGCTGATGGCTCGGTTGCGGCAAGCCACTCTGTGAGGATGGATAGACGATGATGAAATGTGTTCGACTGCTCTCTCTGACCGTTTTGGCAGCCTCGTGTTCAGCCGCGGCGGTCTTGGCGCAGGAAGCGGGAACGTCCGGCAACCTGTCGATCGAGATCAACGACCTCACGCCGTCGGACAAGGGCTGCAAGTTGACATTCGTGGCGGCAAACACGTTGCAGCAATCGCTATCGAAGGTTTCCTTTGAGTTTGTGCTGTTTGATGGAAAGGGTTTGGTCGAGCGAATGGCCGTTCTCGATTTCCGCGATCTGCCTGCTGCCAAGACGAAGGTCCGGCAGTTCGATCTGCCCGGAACGAAATGCGAGGCTGTGAAGAGCCTGTTGATCAACGATGCTCCGGTCTGCGACGGTGACGGTGTTGCCAAGGACGCCTGTATGAAGGCGTTGAAGACGGGTTCAAAATTGCCTGTCGAACTGAAGGGCTGATGCGGATTTCGCGTCGGTATCTGTGATGAACACTGTTATCAAATGGACCGGAGCGATCCTTTTCTCGCTTTTGGCGCATGCGGGCGCGACGCAACTGTTCGAGCCGAATGAAAAACCGCTGGAGCAGGAACTGGTCGCCGGCGGGGAGGCCATGGAGGTGGCTGTTCTCGGCAATGCGTTCGAAGAAACCGTTCTGGCCGGCGATCCCACCGAAGCGATCGAGCCGGAAGAACTGGAGCCCGAGCCGATCGAGCCGGAGCGGGTGGACGTGGCGGAGATATCACCCGTTTCATCCGAAGTCACGGCCGAGACGCCGACGGACATTGTTCCCACCGAAGCCGATGTCATTCTTCCCGCAGAGGAAATCATTGCGGCCACAGCCGAACAGCCGGAAATCACTGCAACCGTTGCGCCGGTGGAAACTGTTGTTCCTGAGGAAAAGCCGGACATCAAGCCTGAACCTGAAAAGAAGCCGGAGCCGAAGAAGGAGCCGGACAAGGAAAAGCCGAAGAAGAAGCCTGTCCGCAAGAAGGCTGGCGATGCCGGCAAGCAGGTTGAAACGGTGACCAAGGGCCAGGCGGATGGTGTCGAAGGTGCGGTTGCCACGGCCAGTACCGGCAAAAAAGGCAAGGTTGCCCAGGCATTCGGGAATGCGGCGGAAAGCAATTACAAGGGCAAGGTCCGCTCGAAAGTGCAGCGGCATTTCCGTTATCCCAAGTCGGCCGATCGTGCGGGTTTGGGCGGAACGGTAACGGTGAGCTTCACGATATCAGCCACTGGAGGTGTCTCCGGCGTCAGGATCGTCAAGGGATCAGGTTCGCCGGTTCTCGATGATGCTGCCGTAAGCGCAGTACAGAGGGCGGAGCCTTTTCCCAAAATTCCCGAGGCGGCCAATCGAAGCAGTTGGGCCTTTGTGATCCCGCTCCAATTTGGCCGCTAATATCGCGCAAGCCCGTTTTGTCTGATGAAACACGGGCTTGCGCCGCATCAAGGCGCTGCGGCGCAACGTCTTTAGATAATATGACAAAAAAACTCATCTTTATACTTTACTCTTTTTATCAAGTTAAATAGGGTTCCCGCACGATCAGCCGGACGGCCGATTCCGAAACGCGCGGAGACTGACATGGGTGACAAGCGGCAACAGCTCAAGCCGAAGCAGAAGCAGAGCCGGGAGGCAGAACCACGCAACGCATCGGTTGCTGGCAAAACGCAGGAAGCCCGGCTTGAAGGCCGCAGCTTCCTCTATGTCGGCGGGCGCGATTGCCAGGTGGCCCATCTGCGCCAGATCGCCAGCTCCCACGGCGCCGAACTGATCCATCATGACGGCGGCCTGCGCGAGGCGGTATCGCGTATCGACAATATCCTTCCGTCGGTCGACTGCGTCTTCTGCCCGATCGACTGTATCAGCCATGATGCGTGTCTGCGGGTAAAGTCCGGCTGCAAGAAGTGGGGCAAGGCCTTCGTGCCCTTGCGCAACGGCAGCAAGTCAAGCCTCGAGCGCGCCTTCCTCGACCTGAAGGCGGCTGGCAGCGCCGCGAACTGATCTGCCCGTCCGGGACCGGTGTCGGGACAGCCCCTATCTTCTGGAGAGAATGACATGAGCAATGAGCGTCCTGATCAATGCATGATGATCGGACTGCACAAGCTGGCTTCGCAGTTTGGCGACGGGCTGGTGCCGGAATTATACGAGCTTTTGTCGCGCCGTGCCCAGATGGTCGAGGACAATCCGAACGTCACGGAGTTTCCGGCTTGGCAGGCACGCCCGCCGGCGCGCTCCCCATTGGGACTTGCGCCCGAGCCGAGAGACAATATCCTGCCGTTTCCATCCGGTTCTGCCGGCACAGTGCAGATCAAAGATCAAGCTTGAGGATTTTCGCATGTATGTCGCCATGAACCGCTTCCGGATCACGATCGGCCACGAGACGGCGTTCGAAGACGTGTGGAAGAGCCGTGATTCCAGCCTTGCAGACAATGCAGGCTTCAAGGAATTCAAGCTGTTGCGCGGCGAGACTGTTGCCGACGAAGGCTATACGTTGTTCGTGTCGAGCTCGGTCTGGGAAGGCCGGGACGCTTTTATCGCCTGGACGAAATCTGAAAACTTCCGGGCTGCCCATAAGAGCGCCGGCGATAACCGGGCGATGTATCTCGGGCCACCGAAGTTTGAAGGCTTCTCGGTCGTCGAGGGCGCTTAACCTTCCTTGCGCATGAAGAATGCGCCGGCAGCGACGGAAAGCCAGCCGAGCATCATCAATACACCGCCTGCCGGTGCCGACATCGGGAACAGCCCGTGGCCGAGGAAATGGCGCGCCGTCAGATCGGCGGCGAACAGGGCGGTTCCTGCTGAAAGCAGCAAGGCTGCAATCGGCGCCGTGCGCATGACAGGCCAGGCGGCATAAAGCGCGATCAGGGCAGGGGCGTGTGCCAGGCACATCGCCGAAGCGCCGCCGAGCAGGCGTGGGTCGGCCCCATGAGATGCGGCAGCGGCGCTCATAACCCCGAACAGGCCCATCAAGCCTGCAATGAAAAGCGTAACCGGCCGCAACTGCCCGTTCTGCATGTCTATTCGTCCTTATTCTGCATGTGATGGGCAAGCCGCGTCACCGGCTCCAGAATGATCGACCGCAATTGCGGATGTGATACCGTTTCGTCCAGCGCCCGGGTAAAACAGAGCAGCCATTCGTCGCGTTCCTCGGCACCGATTGCAGCGCCGAAATGGCGGCTTCTCAAGCGTGGATGGCCGCGCTTGTCGGTGTAGAGCGGCGGTCCACCGAGCCAGCCGGTCAGATACTCATAGAATTTTTCTTCGCTGCCCGACAGATCGGCGGGATGCAGCGCCCGGCAACGAGCGGCCTCCGGCAGCGTATCCATCAATTCGTAGAAACGGTGGGTCAATGCCCGCACGGTACCGTCGCCGCCGATGGCATTGTAAAGTGTTTCCGTCTGGCCGTCCGTCATTATCGCTTCCCTGATTGGTGATAGTTCTAGCGCGGCGCGCAACGCCGTTCCAACCGTTTTTCGTCTGTTGCGCGGGCTGCGGCGATTGATCGCGTCAGCAAGGGATATCTAATTTTCCTTGACAAACCGTCCAGACGGTATCTTATGACTTCATGTCTATCGCCCACCACCGCCGCAAACAACCGGAATTGGTCCGCCAGCAATTGCTGGAGGTTGCCGCGCGCCTGTCGTTGGAGCAGGGGGCTGCGGGTGTAACGCTCGATGCCGTGTCGCAGGCAGCCGGTGTCAGTAAAGGCGGTTTGCTGCATCATTTTCCCAACAAGATGGCGCTTCTGAACGGCCTCTTCGACGACCTCACCGGCAAAATGGAGCGGGCGATCGAGGAAGAAATGCGCAACGATCCGGTCGCCCACGGCCGTTTCACCCGCGCCTATCTGTCTGTCGTTTTCGCGTTGGGGGAGGACCCGGATGCGCAGGGATGGCAGGTCTTGACCATAGCGCTCTTGTCGGAGCCGCATCTGCGCGAGCGCTGGCGATTGTGGGTGGCTGATCATGCCGATGAATTCATCGGTACCGACTCATCACCGGGATGCCTTTTGGCGCGGTTTGCCGCCGATGGCCTGTGGCTGGCGGATATTCTGAAAAGCCATGATGTCGACCAGTCGATACGCCAAGCGATGCGGGCGCAACTCGTCGCACTTTCCTTGCAATAATCGGCTATCGGAGCCTCGAATGAACCCCGTCATGCTTTATGCCGTCCTCGTTGGTGCCATCGTTTTCGAAGTGCTCGGCACCTCGGCCATGCAGGCCGCCCAGCATTTTAGCAAGCTGGTGCCGACGCTGATCATGGTGGTCTGCTACGCGATCGCCTTCTATCTGCTGTCCTATACGCTGCGGGTCATTCCCGTCGGCATCGCCTATGCGATCTGGAGTGGTCTCGGCATCGTGCTGATCTCGCTCGCCGGTTATTTCGTCTTCGGGCAGAAGCTGGATCTGGCCGCCGTTCTGGGGCTTGGGCTGATCATTGCCGGTGTCGTCGTGCTCAACGTCTTCTCCAAATCCACCTTCCACTAAACGCATCCCGTCACCAGATTTTCACTTGCAAAAGCGCCGGACGGATTCTATCGCTGGAAATTGAAAGCGGTTTCAATTTTATCGGATGCTGATGAATGCGGCATCGAATGAAGGATCGGTCATGACCATCAAGGCAGTTGTCTGGGGCGAGAACATTCATGAGCAGACCAACGAGGTTGTGCGGAGCATTTATCCGAACGGCATGCACAACACGATTGCCGCGGCGCTGAATACCGATCCGACGATCGAGGCAACGACGGCGACATTGCAGGAGCCGGAGCATGGCCTGAGCGTCGAGCGTCTGGCCGAGACCGACGTTCTGCTCTGGTGGGGCCATAAGGATCACGGCGCGGTGTCGGACGAGGTCGTCGAGCGCGTCGCCAAGCGGGTCTGGGAAGGCATGGGCCTGATTGTCCTGCATTCCGGCCATTTCTCAAAGCCGTTTAAGCGGCTGATGGGTACGCCCTGTGCGTTGAAATGGCGCGAGGCAGGCGAGCGCGAGCGGCTGTGGGTCATCAACCCGCGCCATCCGATTGCAGCTGGCCTGGACGAGAACTTCGTGCTCGAAAACGAGGAAATGTACGGCGAGCAATTCTCCGTGCCGGAGCCGCTGGAAACGGTGTTCATCTCCTGGTTTGCCGGCGGCGAGGTGTTCCGCTCCGGTCTCACCTGGTGCCGTGGTGCCGGTAATATCTTCTACTTCCGCCCCGGTCATGAGACCTATCCGACCTATCACGATGCCAACGTCCACACGGTTCTGCGCAACTCGGTGAAGTGGGCCTACAACCCGCAGGGTACCTACAGCGCCATCCATGATGCGCCGAACGTGCCGGTCGAAAAGGCGCTGGAGCCGATTGTCGAGCGCGGCCCAAAACTGCATCAGGCCGGTGAGGAGGGGTACAAGTGATGAAGCCGATCCGTCTTCTCGTTCTCGGTACGGGCGGCATGGCCAATACCCATGCGATGAACTTCGTCACAATCGATGGCGTCGAACTCGTGGCGGCCGTCGATGTCGATCAGGTTCGGGTCGATGCGTTTGCCTTGCGCCACAAGATCGCCAAGACATTCACCTCGCTTGACGAGGCGATCGCCTGGGGCGAATTCGATGCGGTCACCAATGTGACGCCGGACAAGATCCATTATCCGACGACACTCAAGCTTTTGGCTGCCGGCAAGCATGTGCTCTGCGAAAAGCCGTTGGCCGAGGATTATGCCAAGGCTGACGAGATGGCGTCGGCTGCTGAAAAATCCGGTCTGGTAACGATGGTCAACCTCACCTACCGCAATGTCGCCGAGGTGCAGAAGGCCCGCCAGATGGTTCTCGCCGGCGAGATCGGCAAGGTCCGCCATATCGAGGCGTCCTACCTGCAGAGCTGGCTGGTTTCCAAGGCCTGGGGCGACTGGGCAACGGAATCGCAATGGCTCTGGCGGCTGTCGACCAAGCATGGCTCCAACGGCGTACTCGGTGATGTCGGCATTCATATCCTCGATTTCGCTGGATATGGCGCGGCTACCGACGTGGAACACATTTTCGCCCGGTTGAAGACCTTCGACAAGGCGCCCGGCAACCGGATCGGCGAATACGATCTCGATGCCAATGACAGTTTCACCATGACGGCCGAGTTCGATAACGGCGCCATGGGCGTGATCCACGCCAGCCGCTGGGCCGTCGGTCACCTCAACGAACTGCGCCTGCGCATGCATGGCGACAAGGGCGCGATCGAGGTGATCCACACGCCGGATGGTTCGACGCTCAGGGCCTGCCTAGGTGACGATATCGAAAAGGGTATCTGGAAGGATATCGATGCGGGAACCGTGTTGACCAACTACCAGCGCTTCATCGACGCGGTGCGCGCCGGCAAGACCGTCGAACCGGGCTTCCGCCATGCCGCCGATCTGCAGAAAGTGCTGGATCTCGCCATGGTCACCGAGAAGGAACGCCGCGAACTCGCGGTTTAAGCCTTCTTCACCGCTGCCGTCGAGTTGCGGATCACCAGTTCCACTGGCCAGACCTCGCGCAGGTTTTCGGCCGGTGTTCCCTGCAGCATTTCCAGCACCATCTCGCCGATCCGCGCACCCGCCGCGCGGATCGATGATCGTGTCGTCGAGAGCGTCGGCACCAGATGGTCCGGGCTGATATAGGGAAATACGTCGTCATGGGCGATCAGCGAGATATGCTCGCCGACCGTCAGGCCGGCAATGCGGATCGCCCGCATGGCGCCCAGTGCCGACATCATCGATCCGGCGACCACGGCGGTTGGCCGGTCTTCGAGTTTCAGAAACCCATGCATCAGCCGGAAGCCCATCTCGTCGGTGAATTCGCCATGTCCGCAGAGCGCTGGGTCGATGGCGACATTGCGTTCCGCCAGCGCTGTTTGATAACCGTCCTGCCGGTGTTCGGCAAAAATCCGGCCGCGATAACCGTTGAGCAGGGCGATGCGGCGGTGACCAAGGTCGAGCAGATGGCTGGTCGATTGGCGCACCGCGCCGAAATTGTCGATGTCCAGCCAGCCGAAATTGCCTTCGGAATTGGTGCGGCCATGCACGATGAACGGCAGGCGCAACGAATTCAGCAGCGCAATGCGCGGGTCGTCGAGAAAGGGAGAATGCAGGATGACGGCATCGACGCGCTTGCTGGCGGCAAGACGGCGATAAGTGGCCAGTTCTGCCTCGGCCGAATCTACGGTCGAGACGAGAATGTCGATCTCTTCCTGCTGCAACCGCCCGCCGAGCCCGCCCATGAACTCGCTGGTATGCGGCCCGAACTCGCCGCCCCCCTTCAGCACGATGCCGATGGCGCCGACCCGGCCGGTGGCAAGTCCGAGCGCGCTAGTATTCGGCCGGTAGCCATATTCGAGCGCTGCCTTCAGCACCCGTTCGCGGGTTGCCTGCTTGACCTCCGGATAGCCGCTCAAGGCGCGGCTGACCGTCGTCTGCGACAGTTCGAGCCGGTTTGCGAACTCCTTGAGGTTCATGCGGATATCCCTGTTGTCTGCTTCTCCAGTTTAAGCGGCATCATGGCTGCGGCAAGGAGGCTACGCCCGGCACCCCCTCGCGTATCCGGTTGGAGAAGTCTGACGCGTTGTCCGCCGCCTGCGCGCGCGCGCTGATCGCGCCGCCGCTTTCGAGCTGCTCCAGCGTAAAGCCGGGCGTGAAGCCGTTTACACCGATGATATAGGAAGGCAGGTAACCGGAAAGGATCAACCGGTAATCCAGCGGCAGTGCGCCGGAAGCGATGTGATTGATCATGGCGAAAACGATCGTCGTGCAGTTGGCGGTGATCGTGTTGTAATATTGCGGGGTCTCGTTGAGGCCGTTGGCGATATCGACATAGGACAGGAAAAGCGACCGCATTGCCTGCTTTGGGATGTTGAGGCGGTAGAGATAGACGTCTTCCTTGCGGATATTGGTCCGCACCCTGACGATATCGCGCTCATCGGCGGCAATGACGCTCATCTCGAACTGTTTGAAGAATCCGCCGATCTCCGAAAAGCTCTCCGTCCGCTCCTTGCGGATTTCCACTGAAAACGTGACGAACTGGCCGTCCTCGAAACCGAAGGACACCAGTGTATGGGCAATCGCCGGGCTAGACCAATAGGACAGGAGCAGATCGACGGAGGCCAGCTTGTCTAGATCATAGGTGAGGTTTTCCCAGCGGGCCGTGTAGTCCGTCGATGTCCGCCAGTCGAAATTGCGGACATTGGCAAGCGTGACCTCGGGACCGTTGACGACACCTGCGACGATATGTGCGACCTCATCTGCCCAGTCGCGGCTGTTGCTCGCCGGTATGGCGTTCCACCAAAACAGCAGAGCGGCGATCAGCAGCGGATAGAGCAGGGAGGCAATACGCGGATGCCAGCGCACATAGGCGTAGAGTGCGAAAAGCGAAACGGCGGCCCAAACTGCAGCGATGAGTATTCTCACAGGAGCCGGGCCGGGCGCCTGATAGAAGAGCGCCATCGCGCCCCAGATTGCAAAACCAAGAATGGCGAGCGTCGAAATCACCCGGATGATGAAGCTCAAGAGGTGAAAGCGGGCGCGCTGAACAGGCTCGCTCATTGCGCACCAACCGTCGTGGAGGCCTTGGTTGCAAGCCCTTTGTGCCATTTTATGTCCATGACAGCCCCCTTCGTTTCCCTATCCTGCAATGCCAGATTTTCCCGCAAACAGACATCGTTTTTTTGTTTTTCCGCATTTTCCGGCGATGCAGGCGCGCGTGTCGGCCGTTTCTGCGATGGCGACAGCCTTACCGGATGCGGGCAGTTAAGCTGTTATACCACCATTGTTTTTTGCCTGTTGAATTTTGCAAGAGCCGCATTGTTATTTGTCATATGTTTGAATAGCATCGCGTTCTTGACCAATCGGACAAAAATTGGCTGACGCCGATAGATCTATCACGCAGGACGGGATTTTTTGAATGCAGGCGGTTTTCGACGGTCACAATGATGTGTTGCTGAGACTGTGGAGCAATGCCAAGACTGGTGCTGATCCGGTCATAGAGTTTTCCAAAGGAACGGCGGAAGGTCATATCGACGGCCCGCGCGCCCGGAAGGGCGGTCTCATCGGTGGATTGTCGGCGATCTATATCCCGTCCGATCACCTCGTCCTGAAGACGCCCGACGAAAACGGTCATTATGCGACAGAGCTGTCCGAGCCGCTGGAGCGGCAGCCGTCTCTCGACATCGCCTTGGAATTTGCCGCCATCGCACTCCGGCTTGATCGGGCCGGTGCCTGGAAGCTTTGCCGGTCGACCGCTGATATCCGCGCTGCGATGGAAAATGACATCTTTGCCGCCGTGCTGCATATGGAAGGCTGCGAGGCGATCGGTGCCGATCTCACCGCGCTTGAGACATTCTATGCTGCCGGATTACGTTCGCTCGGTCCCGTGTGGAGCCGCAACAACATCTTTGGCCATGGCGTGCCGTTCGCCTATCCGATGGGGCCGGACACCGGCCCGGGCCTGACCGATGCCGGTTTTGATCTGGTGCGCGCGTGCAATCGTCTCGGCATTCTGATCGATCTGGCCCATATCACCGAAAAAGGCTTCTGGGACGTGGCGAAAACCACTGACCAGCCGCTGATCGCCAGCCATTCCAACGCCCATTCCTTGACCGCCGTTGCCCGCAACCTGACGGATCGTCAGCTGGATGCGATCCGTGACAGCAAAGGGCTGGCCGGGCTGAATTATGCGACAACCATGCTGCGGCCCGACGGGCTGGAAAATGCCGATACGCCGATTTCCGATATGGTTCGACATATCGACTATATGGTCGAGCGCATGGGCATCGATTGCGTGGCGTTGGGATCCGATTTTGACGGCGCAACAATTCCGGAAGGCGTAACCGATGCGGCTGGCAACCAGAACCTGATTGCCGCCCTCAGGGACGCCGGATATGGTGAGGCCGAACTGACAAAAATATGCCGGGAAAACTGGTTGAGGGTTTTGGCTCAGGCCTGGCACGAAGCCGCCTGAACCAAGAAGAGAAAGCCCAGCACGGGCTCAAAAAAAGGGAACAGAGAGATGATGCATTCACTGAACAAGCATGTCCGCATGTTGACGGCCGGCGCCGCCATGTCGCTGATCTTGATGGCAGGTGCGCCCGCATTCGCCGAAACACCGGCCGATACGCTGGTCGAAGGCTGGGCGATCGACGACATCATCAGCATGGATCCGGGCGAAGCGTTCGAATTGTCGACCGCCGAAGTGACCGCCAATACCTATAGCTATCTCGTCCGCCTCGATATCAACGACACGTCGAAGGTTGTCGGCGATCTCGCCGAAAGCTGGACTGTTTCCGATGATGGCCTGACCTATACGTTCAAGCTGAAGCCCGACACGAAATTTGCCTCCGGCAACCCGGTAACGGCCGAGGATGTTGCCTATTCCATCGAGCGCGTCGTCAAGCTCGACAAGAGCCCTGCCTTTATCCTCACCCAGTTTGGCCTGACCGGCGACAACGTCGCGGAAAAGGCGAAGGCGACGGATGCGAGCACGTTCACCTTCACTGTCGACAAGGCCTACGCGCCGAGCTTCGTGCTCAACTGCCTGACCGCTACCGTCGGTGCCGTCGTGGACAAGAAGCTGGTGCTCGAGCACGTCGCTGCCGTGACGCCTTCGGCCGAATACAAGTATGACAACGATTTCGGCAATGAATGGCTGAAGACTGGTTATGCCGGTTCGGGTGCCTTCAAGCTGCGCGAGTGGCGCGCCAACGAAGTGGTCGTCATGGAGCGCAACGACAACTACTACGGCGAAAAGACGCCACTCGCCCGCGTCATCTACCGCCATATGAAGGAAAGCTCCGGCCAGCGTCTGGCGCTGGAAGCCGGCGATATCGACGTGGCGCGCAACCTCGAGCCGGGCGATTTCGATGCCGTTTCGAAGAATGCCGAGCTCGCCACCACCAACGCGCCGAAGGGCACCGTCTATTACTTCAGCCTCAACCAGAAGAATGCCAACCTGGCCAAGCCGGAAGTGGCAGAAGCCTTCAAATATCTGGTCGATTATGATGCGATCGGTTCGACCCTGATCAAGGGTATCGGCGAAATCCATCAGACATTCCTGCCGAAGGGCGTTCTCGGCGAACTGCCGGAAAATCCCTACAAGCTCGACGTCGCCAAGGCCAAGGAACTGCTGGCCAAGGCCGGTCTTGCCGATGGTTTCTCGGTGACCATGGACGTGCGCAACACCCAGCCGATCACGGGTATTGCCGAATCCATCCAGCAGACGCTGGCTCAGGCCAACATCAAGATGGAAATCGTTCCTGGCGATGGCAAGCAGACGCTGACCAAGTACCGCGCCCGCACGCACGACATCTATATCGGCCAGTGGGGTCAGGATTATTTCGATCCGAATTCGAATGCTGAAACCTTCACCGTCAACCCGGACAATTCCGACGAGGGCAAGAACAAGACGCTCGCCTGGCGCAATGCCTGGGATGTTCCGGCAGAGTGGACAGCGGAGAGCAAAGCTGCGCTCCTCGAAAAGGACGCAACCAAGCGCGCCGACATGTACAAGGACCTGCAGAAGAAGGTCTTGGAAAAGAGCCCGTTCGTGGTCATCTTCCAGCAGACCGAGGTTGCAGGCGTCCGTGGCAACGTGAAGGGTTTCAAGCTCGGCCCGAGCTTCGATACCAACTACGTCTTCACGGTTTCCAAGGATTGAGCCCGAGATAGACGGTGAGCATTCCTGAAACAGCACCAACGGCCGGGCGCTCACGCGCCCGTGCCAACGGCTGGGTAAAGAGCGTCCTGCGCTTCCTGGTCGTCATCGTCACGACCTATCTCGGCCTTCTCGCCGTGACCTTTTTCATCGGCCGCGTCATCCCGATCGATCCGGTTCTCGCCGTTCTCGGTGACCGGGCGCCGGCGCATGTCGTCGAGAGAACCCGCGAGCTGATGGGCTTCAACAAGCCGCTCTATGAACAGTTCTATATCTATGTCCGTGATGCGCTGACCGGCAACTTCGGCACATCGGTACTAACAACCAATCCGGTCATGGCCGATATCCGCCGCGTGTTCCCCGCTACACTGGAGCTTGCAACGCTCGGCACCATCATCGGCAGCCTGATCGGCGTGCCGCTTGGCGTACTCGCTGCCGTCAAGCGCGGCTCGATCGCCGACCAGATCGTCCGCGTCGTCGGGCTCGTCGGCTATTCCGTGCCGATCTTCTGGCTGGCTCTGCTGTCGCTGCTGTTCTTCTATGCCAAGCTGCGCTGGGTCGCCTATCCGGGCCGTATCGATATCGTCTACGAATACAGTTTCACGCCGATTACCGGCCTTTACCTGTTGGATTCGCTCTGGCAGGGGCAGTGGGACGTGTTCCGCGATGTCTTCCGCCACATCATCCTGCCGGCTAGCCTGCTCGGTTATTTCTCACTTGCCTATATCAGCCGCATGACCCGCAGCTTCATGCTCAACGAGCTCGGCCAGGAGTATATCGTTGCTGCACGCGCCAAGGGGCTGTCGGAAACCCGGATCATCTGGGGCCACGCGCTTCGCAATGCGGCGGTGCCGCTGGTGACGGTGATTGCGCTGTCCTATGCCGGGCTTCTCGAAGGCTCGGTGCTGACCGAGACGGTGTTTGCATGGCCGGGGCTTGGGCTCTACATCACCAATTCGCTGCAGAATGCCGACATGAACGCGGTTCTCGGCGGCACCATCGTCATCGGTTCCGTCTTCATCGCCATCAACATTCTGTCCGATTTGCTTTACCGGACACTTGACCCGAGGACGCGCGCGCGATGAGCCAGTCGAGCCTCCAAACCACGCCCATGACCCGCCGCCAATGGCTGATGTCCGACAGGCCACAATCACGCCTGCAGGCACGCCTCGGCCGGGCCTACATGACCTGGCAGCGGTTTTCCGCCAACAAGCTTGCCGTTGCCGGTCTCTGCATCATCCTGCTGCTCATTCTTGTCGCCATCTTTGCCGACGTCCTGGCGCCGCACTCGCCAGTCATCGGCGACCTCGGCGGGGCGCGGCTTTTGCCGC
Source organism: Hyphomicrobiales bacterium (assembly GCA_900472175.1). GTDB lineage: Bacteria > Pseudomonadota > Alphaproteobacteria > Rhizobiales > Rhizobiaceae > Pararhizobium. The sequence goes on from UCHD01000005.1 coordinate 222,341, forward strand.
CGGGAAGCCCCGGCTATCTGCTTGGTACCGACGACCAGGGCCGGGATATCCTCTCGCGCCTGCTGCACGGATCGCGGTTGACGCTGCTGGTCATCGTGCTGGTGGCGATCATCGCAGCCCCGATCGGCCTTCTGGTCGGCGCCATCTCCGGTTATGCCGGCGGCTGGGTCGATGCTGTGCTGATGCGCATCACCGACATCTTCCTCGCGTTTCCGAAACTGGTTCTGGCGCTCGCCTTTGTCGCTGCCATGGGGCCGGGCATCCAGAACGCCATCATCGCCATCGCCATTACCTCCTGGCCGCCCTATGCCCGTATCGCCCGCGCCGAAACGCTGAGCGTGCGCAATTCCGATTATATCGCCGCCGTCCGGCTGATGGGGGCTTCGCCGTTCCGCATCGTGCTTAGGCATGTCATGCCGATGTGCACGTCGTCGCTGATTGTGCGCGTGACGCTCGATATGGCCGGCATCATCCTGACCGCCGCCGGTCTCGGCTTCCTTGGCCTCGGTGCCCAGCCGCCGCTGCCGGAATGGGGCGCGATGATTGCGTCCGGCCGCCGCTTCATTCTTGACCAGTGGTGGGTTGCCACCATGCCTGGCATCGCCATCCTGATCGTCAGCCTCGGCTTCAACCTTCTGGGTGACGGCCTTCGCGACGCGCTCGACCCACGGGAGAGCGGCCAATGAGCACGATGCTGACTGTTGATGATCTCAGGGTCTCGTTTCCGACCCGCACTGGTGTGATCGAAGCCGTGCGCGGTGTGTCGTTCACGCTTGGGCGCGAACGGCTGGGTATTGTCGGCGAAAGCGGCTCGGGCAAATCGCAGACGGGCAGGGCGATCATGGGCCTGACGCCGGCGCATGCGAAGATTTCGGCAAAGACGCTGAACTTCGACGGCATCGATCTTTTAACGGCTCCGCCAAAGGTCCGGCGAAACTTGCGCGGCAGCCGCGTCGCGATGATCCTGCAGGACCCGAAATATTCGCTCAACCCGGTGATGAGCATCGGCCGCCAGATCGTCGAGACGCTGCGCACGCATGAAAATGTCAGCAAGCGCGAGGCTCGGGACCGGGCTATCGCCATGCTCGAGGCCGTTCAAATCCGTGATGCGGGCCGGGTCTTCGATCTTCATCCGCACGAGGTTTCCGGCGGCATGGGCCAGCGGGCGATGATCGCCATGATGTTGATTGCCGGTCCCGAACTGCTGGTTGCTGACGAGCCAACCTCGGCGCTCGATGTGACCGTGCAGCTCGAAGTGCTCGGTATTCTCGACAAGCTCGTTGCCGAGCGCGGCATGGGCCTGATCTTCATTTCGCATGACCTGCGGCTGGTCTCGTCCTTCTGCGACCGCGTCATCGTCATGTATGCCGGCAAGATCGTCGAGGAACTGGCGGCGTCCGATCTGGGCAATGCGAAACACCCCTATACCCAAGGCCTGCTCAACTGCATGCCGATGCTCGGCACCGACAGGCATCCTCTGCCCGTGCTCGACCGCCAGCCGGAGTGGGCGCTATGACCGCGATCGTTTCCGCTGAAAACCTCACCGTCGCCTATGACGATTTTCTGGCGCTTGATGCTGTCAGCATCGATGTTGCCCCGGGCGAATCCTTCGGTCTCGTCGGTGAGTCCGGCTCCGGAAAATCGACGTTGTTGCGCGCCGTCGCCGGGCTTTCGCCGGTGGCTTCGGGCCGCATCATGCTCGATGGCAAGCCACTGGATGCCAAGTACCGCGACAAGGCGTTCTATCGCCAGGTGCAGATGGTGTTTCAGGATCCCTATGGCTCGCTGCATCCGCGCCAGACCGTCGATCGGCTGTTGCAGGAACCGCTGGCCGTTCACGGTATTGCCGATGCCGAAAAGCGCATTTTGCGGGCGCTCGACGAAGTTGGTCTCGGCTCGTCGTTCCGCTTCCGCTATTCGCACCAGCTCTCCGGCGGCCAGCGCCAGCGTATTGCGATTGCAAGGGCATTGATCATCGAACCGCAGATCATGCTGCTTGACGAACCGACCTCGGCGCTCGATGCGTCGGTTCAGGCCGAAGTCCTCAATCTCCTGGAACAGGTCCGCCGCGACCGCAAGCTCACCTATATCATGGTCAGCCACGACCTCGGCGTCGTCACCCATATGTGCGAACGGCTGGCGGTGATGAAGGGCGGCAAGGTCGTCGAACGGCTGTCGTCGGCCGATCTCGTCGCTGGCCGCCTGAAAGAGGATTACACCAGGAACCTGATGGTGGCGAGCAAGGGGTTCGTGCGGGCCGCAAGCATGGCGTAAAGCTGGTAGTGGCACGAGGCGCGGCGGTTTCCTGATTTCTCTGGGCTGACTGCGGCTGTGTTGCGCTCGATCTGATCTGTCTTGCGTCGTTTATTAGAAGAGAGCAATATGTGAGGGCTGGGGCATGGTTCACCTTGGAGGGGTGTGTCATGAACGATATGAGCCTCATGAATTTGCAAGCCGGAAAAACGATCGTAAGCGCTGCGGCCGTCGAGGCTTTCGCGTGGCAGCAGCGCGGCGACGTGCTGGACGCCGCCGACGCATCCTATGACGACGTGCGGGCCATCTGGAATGGCATGATCGACCGCAAGCCGGCGCTGATCGTGCGATGTGCCGGAGCTGCGGACGTTGTTCGGGCCGTGCGCTTTGCCCGTGACAACCAGCTTCTTGTCGCCGTGCGCGGCGGCGGCCACAACATTGCCGGCAACGCGGTCTGTGACGGTGGCCTGATGATCGACCTGTCACCGATGACATCCGTGCGTGTCGATGTTGCGGCAAAGCGGGCCTGGGTCGAGCCCGGGGCGACGCTGGCCGATGTCGACAGCGAAACCCAGTCCTTCGGGCTGGCGGTGCCAACCGGCATCAACTCGACGACGGGCATTGCCGGATTGACACTGGGCGGTGGCTTCGGCTGGATCACCCGCAAGTTCGGCCTGACGATCGACAGTCTTATGTCCGCTGACGTGGTGACCGCAGACGGCAATCTGGTACGCGCCAGTGCGACGGAAAACAGCGACCTGTTCTGGGCATTGAGAGGTGGCGGCGGCAATTTCGGCATCGTCACAGCGTTCGAGTTCAAGCTCCATCAACTTGGGCCGCAAGTGACAGCCGGCCTCGTCGTCCATCCATTCGAGGATGCAAAAACCGTACTCGAACAATACCGGCAGGCGCTCGAAACTGCGCCGGACGAACTGACCTGCTGGGTCGTCATGCGGCAGGCGCCACCGTTGCCATTTTTGCCTGCGGAGTGGCACGGCAAGGAAGTGCTGGTTCTCGCCATGTGCTATTGCGGCGACGCCGCTTCCGCCGAAGCGGCCACGGCAAAGCTGCGTGCAATTGGCAAGCCGATCGCCGATGTCGTCGGCCCAAGTCCTTTTGCCGGCTGGCAGCAGGCATTTGATCCGCTGTTGACGCCCGGTGCTCGGAATTACTGGAAGAGCCACGATTTCATCGAACTGTCCGATGCGGCGATCGCCATCCTGCTCGATGCCGCCCGCAAGCTGCCGGGACCGGAATGCGAGATATTTATCGCCCATGTCGGCGGCGCCGCGGGCCGTATCGCAGCAGAGGCCACCGCCTTCCCGCAGCGGAGTTCGCATTTCGTCATGAATGTGCACGCCCGCTGGCGCGAACCGGCGATGGATGCGGCCTGCATCGGCTGGGCGCGCCAACTCTTCGAGGCTGCCAAACCGCATTCCGTCGGAACGGCCTATATCAACTTCATGCCTGAAGACGAAGGCGACCGCGTCGCCGCTGCCTATGGCGGCAACTATCCGCGGCTCGGCGAGATCAAACGCCGGTACGATCCGGACAATCTGTTCCGGATGAACCAGAATGTGAAGCCGGGATAGGGCGGTTCGGGGATTCCATTGGAAAATGGCAGTTGGTGCACCCGACTGGATTCGAACCAGTGACCTCTGCCTTCGGAGGGCAGCACTCTATCCAGCTGAGCTACGGGTGCATCCGCGACGGCAAGGCGTCGAAGCAGGCTGTGACCGGTTCATAGCCTAGGACAGGCGGCGCATCAATGGTGAAAGCGTCCCGGTGGAAGGAAATTGCTGTTCCTTAAAAATGGTCCGGTTTGCAATTGCTGCCAGAGCGGAGGGGCGGGCACGACGGGCAATGGACGGGCGAAAAAAATGCCGCGCTTGGAGGCGCGGCATTGTTCTTTCAGGCAATCAGACCGCCTAGGCTGTCTGCATCGCACCGGGGCCGGGAATGGCCTTCGGCGGCACCTTGCCGAGGATGATCATCCCCAACACTTCGTCCTTGGTGACGTCCTCGGTGCGGGCGTGACCGACCACCTGGCCGTTCTTCATCACCGAGACGCGGTCGGCCAGGTCGAAGACGTCGTGGATGTCGTGGCTGATCAGGAAGATGCCGATGCCTTCGCGCTTCAGCTGCTTGATCAGTTCGCCGACCTGCGCCGTTTCCTGGGGGCCGAGCGCTGCCGTCGGCTCGTCCATGATCAGGATGCGGGCGTCGAACAGGATGGCCCGGGCAATGGCGACCGACTGGCGCTGACCGCCCGAGAGCGCTTTTACCGGTTCCTTGAAGCGGCGGAAGTTCGGGTTGAGCCGTCCCATCACTTCGCGGGCCTTGGCTTCCATCGCGACATCGTCGAGCGTGCCCCAGGGGGTGCGCAGCTCGCGGCCAAGATAGAGATTGGCGGCCGCATCGACATTGTCGGCGACGGCGAGCGTCTGGTAGATCGTCTCGATGCCGTAACCCTTGGCGTCGCGCGGATTGTTGATCTGCACCGGATCGCCATTGATCAGGATTTCGCCGGCATCACGTTTGTAGGCGCCCGACAGGATCTTGATCAGGGTCGATTTTCCGGCGCCGTTATGGCCGAGCAGAGCCACGACTTCGCCCGGATAGAGATCGACCGAGGCGTTGTCGACGGCGTGGATGCCGCCGAAAGAGATGGAAATGTTCTTCATTTCCACCAGCGGAGTGCGTTGTTCCGTCATTGTCGTACTCCTTTACTTGGCCCGGCCGCGATAAACGGTATCCAGCCAGACGGCCATGACCAGCACGATGCCGATGACGATGCTTTGCAGCGGCGTATCGATGCGCAACAACACCATGCCGGACTGCAGCGATTGCATGACGATCGCACCGAGTACGGCGCCCGAGATTGTGCCCATGCCACCGGCAAGCGACGTGCCGCCGATGACCGCGGCAGCGATCGTGTACAGTTCGTCGAGCGTGCCTTGCGCATTGGTTGCTGCGTTCAGCCGGGCGGTCGAAATGGCCGCGGCGATGGCGCAGAGTGCACCCATCAGCGCGAAGATGCGCACCGTCACCCAGCGGGTCTTGATGCCAGCGAGTTCGGCTGCTTCTGGATTGCCGCCGATCGCAAAGACATAGCGGCCAAAGCGGGTGCGGGTGGTGAGAAAGCTCATGGCGATAGCGATGCCGACGGCCATCAGCACGGGGATGGCGATGCCGAGCGGGATCTGCAAGCCACCGTCAGGCCAGGGAATGTTGTTGGCCTCGGCATATTTCTTGGCAAGGTTGACCGGCATATAATAGCTGTTGAGCACCCAGACGGCGGCCAGCACCATGACGCAACCGACCGTGGAGAGGAAATACTCCGCCCACATCGGCCGCAGCGGGAAGCCGAAGCGCTTGCGTTGTTTGCGTGAGTTGATGATCGAGGCGACGATGATGACGCAGGCGATGACGCCGACAACCCAACTGGCCGTCGCACCGATCGATCCTTCCGCACCGCCGCCCATCAGACGGAAGGTCGAGTCCATCGGCGCAACGGTCGCGCCGGAGATGACGAGGAAGGCCGCAGCGCGCCAGATCAGCAGACCGCCGAGCGTGACGATGAAGGCGGGAACGTTGAGAAAGGCGATGATGATGCCCTGGAAGGCGCCGATGGCGGTTCCAAGCGCGATACCGACCGTCAAGGCGATGATCCAGGTGGCCGGGTTGTCGAAACCGATCAGCGGCGGCAGGATTTTTGCCTGAGTGATCGCCATGATCATGCCGACGAAGCCGAGGATCGAGCCGACCGACAGATCGATATTGCGGGTGACGATGACGAGCACCATGCCCGTTGCCATGACCGAGACCGACGCAGCCTGGACCGTCAGGTTCCACAGGTTGCGCGGCGTCAGGAAAAGCCCGTCGGTAAAAAATTGAAAGCCGAGCCAGATGCACATCAGTGCTGCGATCATTCCCAGAAGCCGGGTGTCGATCTCGGTCGCCTGCAGGAAGCGCTGCAAGGCGTTCCCCTGTGTCTGGCGCACGCTGCTGGAAGGCGTGGCAATGGTGGTGTTTGCCATTTCCTGATTACTCCCCCTTTATTCTTGTCTAAAGTACCGCGCATCGGAGAAGCGCCGCAACGTGGTCGTTGCGGCGCTGGTAACGGGACTTTATCTGCCCATGTTCAGGATCGGATCAGTTGCAGACTGCAACGGTTCCGGCCTTGACGCCCTGGCAGGTTTCTTCCTTGGAAATCCAGCCGGCGTCGATGACGACGTTCAGATTGTCCTTGGTGATCGGCTGCGGTGCGATGAAGAACGACTGCATTTCGACGCCCTTCGGTCCGCCGGCAAACTTGACCGTGCCGGGGATCGCGTCCATGGCAGCGCCACCGGCAAGCGCTACGGCGATTTCGCCGGCCTTCTTGCCGAGTTCGCGGCTATCCTTCCAGACGGATACCGTCTGGGTGCCGAGGGCTACGCGGTTGAGGGCAGCCTTGTCGCCATCCTGGCCCGAAACCGGAACCGAGCCAGCGAGGCCCTGGGCTTCGAGAGCTGCGACAACGCCGCCGGCCATGCCGTCGTTCGAGGAGACGACACCGTCGATCTTGTTGTCGTTGGCGGTCAGGAACTGCTCCATGTTCTTCTGGGCAACTTCCGGCTTCCAGCCGTCGGTGTAGGCTTCGCCGACATTCTTGATCTTGCCGGCGTCCATGGCGGCCTTCAGCACTTCCAACTGCCCGGAGAACAGGAAGTCAGCGTTCGGGTCCGTCGATGCGCCCTTGATGAAGACGTAGTTGCCTTCCGGCTTGACCTTGAACACTTCGGCAGCCTGCATGCGGCCGACTTCCTTGTTGTCGAAGGTGATGTAGTAAGCAGCCGGATTTTCGATCAGGCGGTCGTAACCGACGACCGGAATACCTTCAGCGGCGGCCTTTTCGATGGCCGGGCCGATGGCTTCCGAATCCTGAGCCAGAACGATGATGGCGTTGGCGCCCTGCGCGATCAGCGATTCGATGTCGGTCAGCTGCTTGGCGGCGGATGCCTGGGCGTCAGCGGAGATGTACTTGTCGCCGGATGCTTCGAGGGCTGCCTTGATGGCGGCTTCGTCGGTCTTCCAGCGCTCTTCCTGGAAGTTCGACCAGGAAACGCCGACGACCAGATCCTTGGCCATGGCTGCTGTGTGCAGGGATACGATGATGGCAGCGCCTGCCATCAGTGTCAAAACTGATTTCATGAAGTCCTCCCAAGTGACCGCTGGCCGTCCGCGCGAACCTCCCGCACGGCCCCCGGCCAGCAAATTTGCCTGTCGCCAGCTCCAAAAGAGTTTTTTCTCGACAGTCGAGAAAATAGATGTCAGAGTTTTTCGGGGCTGTCAACAATGCTTCGAACAAGGCCGTTTGACATCGGGCAGATGCTTTGGGAGGAGCATGTGTTTGTGGGATTCGTGAGTAACAGGGATGCGCAATGCTGAGTAAATCGAGCACCGAACTGGTGCGTCAGCAAAACAGCGCGCTCGTGCTTGCAACGCTGCGGCGCCTGGGGCCGCTCTCCCACACGGATATATCCGAACATACCGGACTGGCCTCTGCGACTGTTTCGGCGATCACAGCGGAACTCGAGCGGGCAGGGGTTATCGAGAAGGCCGAGCAGCAGGCGCCTTCGGGACGCGGGCGGCCGCGGGTGCTGTTTGCGCAGCGCCGCGACAGCGGCTTTCTGATTGCCGTACGAATCTCTTCGGATGTCGTGCAATATTCGCTGGTCGATTATTCCGGGCGGCTGATCGACCGTTTCGAGGAGTCGCGCAATCATAAGGTCGTGGGCACGCAATCCTTTGCCGAGGGCTTTCTCGATGCGCTGGTCCGCCTCATTCACCGGTCGCAACTGGACAAGGCGCAGATTCTCGCCGTTTCGATATCCAGCAAGGGCACCGTCGATGCCGACGGCAAGCGGCTGTTGTGGTCGCCGGTCTTTGGTGGCGAGCAGATCGATTTCGTATCGCTGCTGCAGCCGGAATGGCGGGCCAAGGTGACGCTGAACAACGAGACGCTTCTGGTTGCGCAGGCTCTGGGGATGAAGGCGGATGCGAGCGAGGCCGGGTCTTTTCGCGCCCTTGCCGCCTTGTCGCTTGGCCACAGCATCGGCCTTGGCGTTGCCCGCAAGGATAGGTTCGGCGAACTGGAGGTGACGGCACCCAATTTCGGCCACATGCTGCACGCTGCCAATGGCTGCCTGTGTCGCTGCGGCTCCTTCGGCTGCATCGAGGCGTCGGCCGGGTTTTATGGAATTCTGCGCACCGCCTTCGAAGTGCCGCCCGATACCATTCCGGCCAAATTCGTGCCGCTGGCGGAAATGGACAAGATCGCCACAAGTGCGCGCCAGGGAAACCGCATGGCGGGTTATGCCTTCCGTCAGGCCGGCATTGCGCTCGGCAATGGCCTTTCCCGGTTGCTCAGCCTTTACGACCGCATGCCGATCTCCATCACCGGACCGGGAACGCGCTATTTCGACCTGCTGCAGCGGGGTGTCGATGAGGGGTTGGAGCAGTCGCACGAGGTTCGCCTGCAGGGTAAACCGGAGATTTCGGTGATATTCGACGAACAGCGGCTGGTTTTTGATGGTCATCTGGATCGGGCCTTGACCGACATGGATCATGATATCGCCGCCTTCAGGCCGCTTCCGCCGTCGATAGAACAGGCTTGATGCAAGAAAGGCCGGGGAAACCCGGCCTTTCTGACTTCAGTGTATCGATCAGGCGTCGATGCGGATCTGTCGTTTTTCCGTCACGGACTTCAGGGCTGCATCAGCCAGTGCCAGCGCTGCGAGGCCATCGGCGCCCGAAGGCGTGATCTTCGTGCCCTTCTCGATCGCCGAAATGAAGCCGGCGATCTCGTTCGCATAGGCTTCGGTATAGCGGGTCATGAAGAAATCGTGCAGCGGCGGACGGGTGTAGCCGTCGCCATTGGCGATCTCGATCGAGACGGCGCGCTGGTTTTCCGCCGAGACGACACCCTTCGAGCCGTGCACTTCGATGCGCTGGTCGTAGCCATAGGTGGCGCGGCGGGAGTTGGAGATGATCGCCTGCTTGCCGGATGCAGTCTCAAGAATGACCGAGACGCTGTCATAATCGCCGGCCTTGCCGATTTCCGGATCGACCAGCACGGCCGCATGGGCGGTAACGGCGACCGGCTCTTCGCCGAGCAGGAAGCGGGCCATATCGAAATCATGGATGGTCATGTCGCGGAAGATGCCGCCGGAACGCTTGATGTAATCGACCGGCGGGGCGCCGGGATCGCGCGAAATGATCGTCACCATTTCGACGTCGCCGATCTTGCCGTCGTCGATCGCCTTGCGCACGGCCATGAAGTGCGGATCGAAGCGGCGGTTGAAGCCGACCATCAGCTTGCCCTTGGTCTCCTCGACAACCTTGATGCACTCGCGAACGCGGCCGACGTCGAGATCAACAGGCTTTTCGCAAAAGATCGCCTTGCCGGCACGGGCGAAGCGCTCGATCAGGTCGGCATGGGTGTCGGTCGGGGTGCAGATGACGACGGCGTCGATATCCGCTGACTTTTCGATCTCTTCGATGGTGCGGACCGCGCAGCCGTACTGCTTGGCGATCGCGTTGGCGGCCTCGGGAAACGCGTCGGCGACGGCGACAAGGACGGCATCCGGATTGCCGCTGACGGCTTTGGCATGGACCTTGCCGATACGGCCGGCGCCGAGAAGACCAAATCTGACGGTCATGTTCATCTCTTTTTGACGAGCGGCAAAGCGCCGCGAAGGGACGGGGTGATGACGCTCACTCCGGACAGGCGTTGCGGAAGACAGGTCCGCGCTGATGCTTTCAAGGTTGTTTCAGGCGTTGGCCGGCCCTGTATTGCGGGCAGGGGCAATCTCTCTCCCTGTTCTTTTCCACTCTGGCGCGCATACCGCATATCTCCTCCGGTACACGCGAAAATCAGAATGAAAACGTAACGAACTTAATTTTCGGAATTTTTATTCTATTTACGCCGTCGCCGTCAAGCTGTTAAACCGTCCGGCCCCTTGCGGCAAATGTCCTTTTGGCCATAAAGCTGTGACCTTGTGATGTAAGGCCTTCAGGGCCGAAAATTTCCAAGGACAGTTTGCATGATGAAGTTCATCGACCCGGATCATCCGTTCTACAAGCCGCTTTGGGTCCGGCTGTTGATCGTGGCGCTCTGCTGTGTCTGGACTGCCGTCGAATTCTGGAACGGCGCTGATACCTGGGGGATGATCTTCCTTGCTGTCTCCGCCTATACGGCCTGCGTGTTGATCATCTTTTTCAAGCCGAAGGCCGAGGTTGCCGAAGAGGCCAAGACCGATGACCCGGCCTGATCATCACCGCCGCTGCAACAGCCGTAACCGCCGTTGCGCCTCGTCGATCAGCATGTTGGCGATTTTCATCCGGATGGTCGCGTTGGCGCGGAAGTCCGGGTGGTGCCGGTCTGGATGATTTTCGGCAGCGAAGCGCCGGCGCTTGTCGGTGAGTGTTTGCTGCGTCTCCGTTTCCGTCAGCGCTAGGTCGGCAGCGATCTGTTCCGGCTGAACGCGGCCCAGATGATCCGGCATGACGGGCCTGGGAACAGGTTTGGGTGGCGCCAGCATCTCGTCGCTGGCCGTGTCGAAATAGGCACGCTGAACCGCGCCGCTGTCTGCCATCCCGGATGTGGCAAGATTGCTGACGAAGCCGCCGTTGAGGCCGCAGATATTGGCATGCGCTGGCTGCTCGTCCTCAGCAGGGCCGTCTTCTTCCGTTTTCAGCCGTTCCAGAACGGACTGGAACACCGATATTCCGAACATGCCTATCTTCCCATTTTCCCGTCTTAGAGCATGGCAAGGTTTTGCGGGCCTGATCAGGCGGAGCTCTGCTTGAGGATCAGGTCATAGAGCAGCTTGGCACTTGGCGGCAGGGCGCGGCCGCGGGCGGTGATCAGGCTGTAGGGTCTGATCTTGATGTCGAAGTCTGTCGGAAGGACGCGAATCTCGCCTGCCTGGCCGCCGCTTCCAGCGATCAGCGTTGCCACGTCACGGGCAACGGGAGCGACGGCATTGGTGTGGCGGACGATGGAGACCGTGAGGATCGTCGATGATGTGTTGATGATGGTTGAGGGCAGGGGCGTGCCAGCCGACAGGAAACTGTCTTCGACGGCGCGCCGCAGAAGCGTTCCGGATGGCTGGAAAACCCAGTCGTAACCGGGCAGATCAGACGAACTGATGATGCCCTTGTCGAGCAGCGGATGACCCGCCCGGACAATCAGGCAGACGTCTTCCTCGCCGAGTTCGATCAGGTTGAACTGCCTTGGATCCATGTCGTCCGGTATCCGGCCGATGACGAAGTCGTGCCGGGCTGCCAGTAGTTCGCGTACCAGCACATTGCTGTTTTCGATCTGGATGTTGATTTCGATGCCGGGATAGGCGGTCGAAACCTGCCTGATGGCGGGGACGGCAAGATTGAGGGCGGGGCCGGTGACGGAACCGAGCGACACCGAACCGCCGCTTCCTGTCTTCAATTCGTTGATCTCACGCGTCGTTTCCCGCAGTTCCAGGAAGATAGTGCGCGCACGCCGCGCCAGCGCCCGGCCATACTGCGTCAACTCGACGCCACGGGCGACGCGGGCGCAGAGCGGCGCCTTGAGAATGGTCTCGATCTCACCCAGCATACGCGACGCGGCCGGCTGCGAAATGCTGAGAGAATCGGCTGCAGAACTAATCTGACCATGCTCTTCGATGGCCAGAATCAGCTGCAGATGACTCATTTTTAAGCCTAATCGAAAAATTCCGCGTTCCGAGTAATCCACAACTGTGGATGAGAGCGGCGCTGAATCCTCCATATTTTACCCACCTTCCGAGAAAAATGCCTTCGCATCTGCAAAAAATCACACTGTTCCGTCATATTATACCGAAATTGCTATATGGATACACACATATTGCATTTGACAGTTATGATGTTTGATTCCAGTTTGCGATCATGTGCGCCAGCGTGCTCGGGAGCGTGTAAGGCCTGGGAGGGCTTTCTTTCACCCCTTAAACCTCCGCCAAGAGATTTTCTGATCTCTCGGCTGCGCGACGCGCTGCACATATCGAGGCCGGCTGATCGCCGCCTGGATCAACACTCAGGGAGAGATATATGAGATTAGTTACTTCGCTTCTCGCCGCCGCAGCGCTCAGCGTGGCGTCGTTCGTCGTTCCGGCGATTGCCCAGGACAAGGGCACCGTTGGTATCTCGATGCCGACCAAGACCTCGACCCGTTGGATTTCCGACGGCGAGACCATGGAAAAGCTGTTCAAGGAAGCCGGCTACACGGCGGACCTGCAGTTTGCTGACGACGATATCCCGAACCAGCTTGCCCAGATCGAGAACATGGTCACCAAGGGTGCCAAGGTTCTGATCATCGGCGCCATCGACGGCACGACGCTCTCCGACATCCTGGCCAAGGCTCACGAAGCTGGCGTCAAGGTTATCGCATATGACCGTCTGATCCGCGATTCCGGCAACGTCGACTACTATGCCACGTTCGACAACTTCCAGGTTGGCGTTCTGCAGGCAACGACACTCGTCCAGGGCCTGAAGCTCGACGGCGCGACCGAGCCGAAGAACGTTGAACTGTTCGGCGGTTCGCCGGACGACAACAACGCCTTCTTCTTCTACGATGGTGCAATGTCGGTTCTGCAGCCGCTGATCGATAGCGGCAAGATCGTCGTCAAGTCCGGCCAGACGGGCATGGAAAAGGTCGGCACGCTGCGTTGGGACGGTGCTGTTGCACAGGCCCGCATGGAAAACCTGCTCTCCTCGACCTACACCGATGCCAAGGTTGACGGCGTTCTGTCGCCTTACGATGGTCTCTCCATCGGCATCATCTCGGCCCTGAAGGGCGTTGGCTACGGTTCCGGCGATATGCCGATGCCTGTTGTTACCGGCCAGGACGCTGAACTTCCGTCGGTCAAGTCGATCCTCGCTGGCGAACAGTATTCCTCGATCTTCAAGGATACCCGCGAGCTTGCCAAGGTTGCCGTCTCGATGACGGACGCCATCATTGGCGGCAAGGAGCCGGAAATCAACGACACCAAGACCTACGACAACGGCGTCAAGGTTATCCCGTCCTACCTCCTGAAGCCGGTCGCTGTTGACAAGTCGAACGTCAAGGAAGTGCTGGTCGGCGCTGGTTACTACACGGAAGACCAGATCAACAACTGATCCCGTCTTTTCCATCCGGGGCCCGCGATCACTTGCGGGCCCTTTTATCTTGATGAGAGACTTGTATTGTCGCTGTGTCTGGCCTCATCATCTACGGACTGCCGCAGGAATACCTGAACATGGACAACATCATTCTCGAAATGCGGGGCATCACCAAGACGTTTCCGGGCGTAAAGGCTCTGGACAATGTCAACCTCAAGGTCCGCGAAGGTGAAATTCACGCCCTTGTCGGCGAAAACGGTGCCGGAAAATCAACGCTGATGAAGGTGCTGAGCGGTGTCTATCCTGCCGGAACCTATGACGGCGAGATCCACTACGACAATGAAGTTCGCAACTTCACGACGATCTCCGACAGTGAACATCTCGGCATCATCATCATTCACCAGGAGCTGGCGCTCGTGCCGCTGCTGTCGATTGCCGAAAACATCTTTCTTGGCAACGAAATCGCCACCAACGGCGTCATCGACTGGAAACAGACGTTTTCGCGCACCCAGGAACTGCTCGACAAGGTGGGCCTGCGGGAACCGCCGACGGCGCGCATCACGGACATCGGCATCGGCAAGCAGCAGCTAGTGGAAATCGCCAAGGCACTGTCGAAGAAGGTCCGGTTGCTGATCCTCGACGAGCCGACCGCATCGCTCAACGAAACCGATTCCGACGCGCTGCTGAAGCTGCTGATGGAGTTCCGCAAGCAGGGCATGACCTCGATCATCATTTCGCACAAGCTGAACGAGATCAAGAAGGTCGCCGACAAGATCACCATCATCCGCGACGGCGGAACGGTCGAGACACTCGACTGTCATAACGAAGATATCAGCGAAGACCGGATCATCAAGGGCATGGTCGGCCGCGATATGGAAGACCGCTACCCGGCGCGCGAACCCAAGATCGGCGAGACGCTGCTGGAAGTGAAGAACTGGAATGTCTTTCACCAGCACCATCGCGACCGGCAGTTCCTGCACGATATCAATTTTACCGTTCGAGCCGGCGAAGTCGTCGGCATTGCCGGCCTGATGGGGGCCGGACGTACCGAAACCGCGATGAGCATTTTCGGCAAGTCCTGGGGCCACAAGATCACCGGTGACGTTTTGATGCACGGCAAGTCCGTCGATGTCAGCACCATACCGCGCGCCATCGATGCCGGTCTTGCCTATGTCACCGAGGACCGCAAGCATCTCGGCCTGGTGCTCAACAACAACATCATGCACAACACGACGCTGGCGAACCTCAATGCCGTGGCCAGCGGCGGCGTCATCGATGGGCACCGGGAAGCCAAGGTCGCTACCGATTATCGCACCAAGCTGCGCATCCGTTCCCATTCGATCTATCAGGAAGCCGTCAATCTTTCCGGCGGCAACCAGCAGAAGGTCGTCCTGTCGAAATGGCTGTTCACCAATCCCGAGGTCTTGATCCTCGACGAACCGACGCGCGGCATCGACGTCGGGGCGAAATATGAAATCTACTCCATCATCAACCAGCTTGCGGCCGAAGGGAAAGGCATTCTGATGATCTCGTCGGAAATGCCCGAACTGCTCGGAACCTGCGACCGCGTCTACGTCATGAACGAGGGACGCATCGTTGCCGAGCTTTCGAAAGCGGAAGCAAGCCAAGAATCCATCATGCGCGCCATCATGCGCTCCGGGGAGAAACACTAATGGCCGCCGAAAAAAGCGCTCAGAAAACCACACCATCCCTTGGCGATTACTTCAGAAGCAATATCCGCGAATACGGCCTGCTCATCGCCCTCGTCGTCATCATGCTGTTCTTCCAGTTCATGACCGGCGGTGTTCTGTTCCGTCCCGTCAACATCACCAACCTGATCCTGCAGAACTCTTTCATCGTCATCATGGCGCTGGGCATGTTGCTGATCATCGTCGCTGGTCATATTGATCTGTCCGTCGGATCGATTGTCGCCTTCACCGGCGGTCTGTCGGCGATCATGCTGGTCAAGTGGGGTATTCACTACTCCATCGTCGTGCCGCTCTGCCTCATTCTCGGCGGTCTCGTCGGCGCGGCGCAGGGCTATTGGGTCGCCTACCAGAAGATCCCGGCCTTCATCGTGACGCTGGCCGGTATGCTCGTCTTCCGCGGTCTGACCTACCTGATCCTGCAGAACCGCCCGATCGGCCCGTTCCCGAAGGATTTCCAGTCGCTGTCGACCGGCTTTGTCCCTGACTTCCTGTATTTCCTCAATCCGCTGCCGGGCACGATCACCAACTTCTTCTCGCTGGTCGTCATCGTCGCTCTGGTTGCTCTGGCCATCTACTACGGCCTGCGCGATCGCCAGAACAACGAAAAGCACGGCACGGAAAACGAACCTTTTGCGTTCTTTGCCGGTCAGATGGCGATCATTGCCGGCGTGGCGATTTTCCTCGGCTTCCAGCTGTCGACCTACAAGGGCTTCCCCAACGTCCTGATCGTCATGGGTCTGCTGATCGCCCTCTACACGTTCATCACCACACGCTCGACGATCGGCCGCCGCATCTATGCGATGGGCGGTAACGAGAAGGCGGCAAAGCTCTCCGGTATCAACACCGAGCGCCTGACCTTTTACACCTTCGTCAACATGGGTGTGCTTGCGGCTCTCGCCGGCATGATCATTGCAGCCCGCTTGAACTCGGCAACGCCGAAGGCCGGCGTCGGCTTCGAACTCGACGTCATCGCAGCCTGCTTCATCGGTGGTGCTTCGGCATCGGGTGGCGTCGGCAAGATCACCGGTGCTGTCATCGGCGCCTTGATCATGGGTGTCATGAACAACGGCATGTCGATCATGGGCCTCGGCATCGATTACCAGCAGCTGGTCAAGGGCCTCGTGCTTCTCGCTGCCGTGTTCTTCGACGTCTACAACAAGAACAAGGGCTGACCGGTTCCGGTCTGTCCTGCGCGCCGGGCCTTGTCCGGCGCAAATTGGTGCCGGGGCGCGTCTCGTGCCGACATTTGGCGAGATGCTCCGGCCCACGCATCATAACGAAAACGGCGGCCTTGCCGCCACCAACGGGAGTACGTGCGATGTCTCCCAATGGGTTGTTGTTGCCGAAAGCCAGCCGCTTGACGCCGAAAAGACAGCCCGGATCGAGAAAAGGATAGTGCTGTGCTGATTTCCCAGGTGAAGAACAATGATGGCTCGATCACGGTCGCCGTTCGTGACGCGGGACAGGCCGCGCGTGCGGTCAAGAACGCATCAAGCGTCTACGCATTGGCGATGGAAGCGGCCAATTCCGGCAAGAGCCTCAAGGCCGTCGTCGAAGCACATGGGCTTGGCGGCGAAGTCGATCTTCAGGACGCCTATGCCAAGGGCAATTTCCTGCCGCCGATCACGCATCCGGACGATGCCCACCTGCACCTGACCGGCACGGGCCTTACCCATCTTGGCTCTGCCTCGACGCGCGATGCGATGCACGCTGCTGTGTCCAAGGTGGAAGAGGGCGCCACCGACACGATGAGAATGTTCAAGATGGGCCTGGAAGGCGGCAAGCCGAAGCCGGGCGAAAAGGGCGTTCAGCCCGAATGGTTCTACAAGGGCAATGGCTCGCAGACCGTGGCCCCTGGCGGCGAACTGGTTTCGCCATCGTTTGCGCAGGATGGTGGCGAAGAGCCGGAAATGGCCGGTATCTACGTCATCTCCGACAAGGGCGCGCCATTCCGCATCGGTTTTGCCGTTGCCAACGAGTTTTCCGATCATGTGACGGAGCGTGTCAATTATCTCTATCTCGCTCATTCCAAGCTGCGGCCGGCAAGCTTCGGTCCGGAAATCCGGGTCGGTGAAGCCCCAAGCGATATCCGTGGGACCTCGCGCATCATCCGCAATGGCGCCGTGTTCTGGGAAAAGCCGTTCTTGTCCGGCGAAGCCAACATGTCGCATACATTCGCCAATCTTGAATATCACCACTTCAAGTACGGTATCTTCCGTGCGCCGGGCGATGTGCATGTCCATATGTTCGGCACGGCGACGCTGTCCTTCGGTGATGGCATCAAGACCGAGGCTGGCGATATCTTCGAAATCGAGGCGTCTGAGTTCGGTTTGCCGTTGCGCAACACGCTTGCGATTGCTGGCGAAGACGAGGTCACGATCGGCCAGCTCTGATTTCCGTGCATTTGACTGCGGGCGTCTATCCCAAGGCGCTCGCTGAACCAAAGGAGGCTTCGAGCCCATGACACTTCATCACAACCTGATCGCTGGCGAATGGGTCGGCAGCAATGGCGTCGAGAACATCAACCCGTCGAACACCAACGAGATTGTCGGCCTCTATGCCACCGCCAGCGCCGACGATGCCAAGACCGCGATCGCCGCTGCCAAGGCCGCTTTCCCGGCTTGGTCACGCTCGGGCATCCTTGAACGTCACGCGATCCTGAAGAAGACAGCCGACGAAATCCTCGCCCGCAAGGAAGAGCTTGGCAATCTGCTGGCCCGCGAAGAGGGCAAAACGCTTCCCGAAGCGATCGGCGAAACCATCCGTTCGGCACAGATCTTCGATTTCTTTGCTGGTGAGGCGCTGCGCCTGGCCGGTGAGGTTCTGCCGTCGGTTCGTCCGAACATCGGCGTCGAGATCACCCGCGAGCCGATCGGCGTCATCGGTATCATCACGCCGTGGAATTTTCCGATCGCCATTCCGGCGTGGAAGATCGCGCCGGCACTCTGCTACGGCAACACCATCGTCTTCAAGCCGGCCGAACTGGTTCCCGGCTGCTCCTGGGCGATTGTCGATATTCTGCATCGCGCCGGCCTGCCGAAGGGCGTGCTCAACCTGGTCATGGGCAAGGGCTCGGTCGTTGGTCAGGCCATGCTCGACAGCCCGGATCTTGCCGGCATCACCTTTACCGGCTCGACCGGCACCGGCAAGCGGGTCGCTACCGCCTCCATCGAGCATAACCGCAAGTTCCAGCTGGAAATGGGCGGCAAGAACCCGATGGTCGTGCTTGACGATGCCGACCTGACCGTTGCCGTCGAGGCCGCTGCCAATTCCGGCTTCTTTTCGACCGGGCAGCGCTGCACCGCCTCGTCGCGCCTGATCGTCACCGAAGGCATTCACGACAAGTTCGTCGCGGCACTCACCGAAAAGCTGAAGACGCTGGTGGTCGATGATGCGCTGAAGGCTGGCACCCATATCGGGCCGGTCGTCGATGAGCGCCAGCTGGCAACGGATACCGACTATATCGCCATCGGCAAAAAGGAAGGCGCCAAGCTCGCTTTCGGCGGCGAAACGATTTCGCGTGAAAACCCCGGCTTCTACCTGCAGCCGACGCTGTTTACCGAAGCCACCAACCAGATGCGCATTAGCCGCGAGGAAATCTTCGGACCGGTCGCCTCGGTCATTCGGGTCAAGAACTACGAAGAGGCGCTCAGCGTCGCCAACGATACGCCGTTTGGCCTGTCGGCCGGTATCGCCACGACGAGCCTCAAACATGCCACCCATTTCAAGCGCAATTCGGAAGCCGGCATGGTGATGGTCAACCTGCCGACCGCCGGTGTCGATTTCCACGTGCCGTTCGGCGGCCGCAAGGCATCCTCCTTCGGCTCGCGCGAGCAGGGCAAATATGCAGCGGAATTCTTCACCGTGGTGAAGACGGCCTACACGCTGGCGTAACGCATTTTTCGCCGGATCGGCTGTGTCGATCCGGCATGTCAAAGGACAAGGGTAATGTTCAAGAAAGCACAATGGCCGCGGCAGCTGCGTTCGCAGCATTGGTACGGTGGCACGAGCCGCGACGTAATCTACCATCGCGGCTGGATGAAGAACCAGGGATATCCGCACGATCTGTTCGACGGGCGCCCGGTGATCGGCATCCTCAACACCTGGTCGGACATGACGCCGTGCAACGGCCATCTGCGTGAGCTGGCCGAAAAGGTGAAGGCCGGCATCTGGGAAGCCGGTGGCTTCCCGATGGAAGTTCCGGTGTTTTCGGCATCGGAAAACACCTTCCGTCCGACGGCGATGATGTACCGCAACCTGGCGGCGCTGGCGATCGAAGAGACGATCCGCGGCCAACCGATGGATGGTTGCGTGCTTCTGGTCGGTTGCGACAAGACCACGCCGTCGCTGATCATGGCAGCGGCCTCCGTCGATCTGCCCTCGATCGTCGTGACAGGCGGCCCGATGCTGAACGGCTATTTCCGTGGCGAGCGTGTCGGCTCCGGCACGCATCTGTGGAAGTTCTCCGAGATGGTGAAGGCCGGCGAGATGACGCAGGAAGAGTTCCTGGAAGCCGAAGCTTCGATGAGCCGTTCGTCTGGCACCTGCAACACCATGGGCACTGCTTCTACGATGGCTTCTATGGCTGAAGCCCTCGGCATGGCTCTTTCCGGCAATGCTGCAATTCCGGGCGTCGACAGCCGCCGCAAGGTGATGGCGCAGCTCACCGGGCGCCGCATCGTGCAGATGGTCAAGGACGACCTCAAGCCGTCCGATATCATGACCAAGCAGGCCTTCGAGAACGCCATCCGCACCAATGCGGCGATTGGCGGATCGACCAACGCCGTCATCCATCTGCTCGCCATGGCGGGCCGTGTCGGCATCGACCTGACGCTGGATGATTGGGACCGTTGCGGCCGCGACGTGCCGACCATCGTCAACCTGATGCCATCGGGCAAGTACCTGATGGAAGAGTTCTTTTATGCAGGCGGTCTGCCTGTCGTCATCAAGCGTCTCGGCGAGGCGGGCCTGCTGCACAAGGATGCGCTGACCGTTTCGGGCGAAACCATGTGGAACGAAGTCAAGGATGTCGTCAACTGGAACGAAGACGTCATCCTGCCGGCTGAAAAGGCGCTGACGCAATCGGGTGGTATCGTTGTGGTGCGTGGCAATCTCGCGCCGAAGGGTGCGGTGCTGAAGCCGTCGGCCGCGTCGCCGCATCTTTTAACGCATCGCGGCCGGGCGGTCGTGTTCGAGGACATCGACGACTACAAGGCCAAGATCAACGATGACAATCTCGACATTGACGAGACCTGCATCATGGTCATGAAGAACTGTGGACCGAAGGGCTATCCGGGTATGGCCGAGGTCGGCAACATGGGTCTTCCGCCTAAGGTTCTGAAGAAGGGCATCACCGACATGGTGCGCATTTCGGACGCCCGCATGTCCGGTACGGCCTACGGCACCGTCGTGCTGCATACCTCGCCGGAAGCCGCTGTTGGCGGGCCGCTCGCCGTGGTGAAGAACGGTGACATGATCGAGTTGGACGTGCCGAACCGCCGCCTGCATCTCGACATTTCCGACGCGGAACTGGCCCAGCGTCTTTCGGAATGGAAGCCGCAGCACGAGCTGCCGACATCGGGCTATGCCTTCCTGCATCAGCAGCATGTCGAAGGGGCCGACACCGGCGCCGACCTCGACTTCCTCAAGGGATGTCGTGGTAGTGCTGTCGGCAAGGACAGCCACTGATTTCGTTGTTGCAACTGTGAAATCCAAGCCCGCCACAGCATCCCTGGGGCGGGTTTTTTAATAAAGGGGCGTATGTATTTCGTGACACTTCGCTGTCTCCGGCGTCTGCGCAGACCCTATTTCGTTTCATATCGGGGCATTCGCTTAAAGTACTTCTTATCTCGATAGCGCCCCATATACGGGTATTCACGGATTCTTCCTCTGTGCGGAACGAACGGCCTCTACCGCTAGTTTTTTTCCTTGCTCCCGGCCAATTCGGCTCGGTTGAAATAGGAGGAAGCCATGCGACGCATCATCATAAACTGCTCTCTCGGACTTCTTGCGGCGACTGCCGTTCTTTCACCGCTTGCAACCCATGCCGATGACAATGGCCAGCGGAACGGCGGCCTTGGCCTGAGCGTCTCTCTCGGCGGTGCCAATGGTGTGAACGCCGGTGCCGGTATCGGCGGTGGAAACGGATTGAATGCAGACGCCAAGGCGTCTGTAGGCGGCAGTAACGGCGTTAACGCCAACGTAAATGCTTCCGCTGGCGGAAACCACGGTATCAACGCCGATGTGGATGCAAGTGTTGGCGGGCCGCGCGGTATTGCTGCGACAGTTGATGCCAATGTGGGTGGTAGCCGCGGCATTAATGGGGGTGTCGGCCTTGGTGTTGGCGGATCGCGTGGCTTGAAAGCGGATGTTGAAGCCAATGTCGGTGGTGACAGGGGTATCGGCGTCGATGTTGGCGTGGGAGCCGGTGGTTCGAACGGTGGTGGCCAGACGCCGGGGGTGACCACACCCGGCGGAAACAATGGCAATGGAACGGGGCCGGGCATCCGGCCCGGAACACCGTCGGTGACTGCTTTCAACAAGTTGCCGACACGCGAGCAGCATCGCCTCATCCGCCGCTGCCGCGACATTTCTGGTTCGGGGCAATATGACGCCAGTCTCGTCAGCCTGTGTCAGTTGCTGCAGGCCAGCGCCGCTCGTTAAGAGGGGAAACCTCGCCTTCGCCTTGAAAGGCGGGGTTCTCATTTACTGACTTTGCGTCTGGCTCTGACCCTGCTGCTTCACCGTCACCGAAACCTTCAGCGCTTCGCTTGACGACCCATGGATCAGGCCGGAAATCGGTGCTGCATCACGATAGTCCAGCCCGCACGCGATCCTGACATAGCGGTCGTCCGGGCACATCTTGTTGGCGGCGTCAAAGCCGACCCAGCCGAGACCGTTGAGGTGCACTTCGGCCCATGCATGGCTTGCCGTCTGCTCAGGCTGGTCTTGCATCATCAGATACCCCGACACATAGCGGGCCGGCAGACCCAGCGTGCGCGCGGCTGCGATCATGATATGGGCGTGATCCTGACAGACGCCGCTCTTTTGCAACAGAGCCTGTTCCGCTGTGGTCTCCGTTCCGGTTTCGCCCTGCCGGTATTCGACAAGTTCATGGATCTTTCCCATCAGGGCGTGCATCCTGGCAAGATCGGTATCACCATCCATCGCCTTGGCGAGATTGCGGATCGGCTTGGCCATCTTGGTCAGCGGCGTTTCGCGCAGATAAAGCCAAAGCGGCGCATAGGCCTGATGCACGCCGTAAACGCCGGCCTTGTCCTCTGTCTCCACTTCGCCGGAAGCGACAACGCGGATGAAGGTCTGGTCGCCGTTGACGCTGACGAGATTGACGCGGTTGCCGAAATGGTCGTCATAACCGACCTCCATCTTGGCGCCTTCGACGGAGGTTTCCCAACTGATTACGGTCTGGCCGGGTTGCGACAGCGGTGTCAGCCGCAGGCGCTGCAGTAAATATTGAACTGGCTCGGCATAGGTGTATTCGGTGGTGTGGCTGATCTTCAGACGCATTGCTCGCTCCCCATCCGAATCTCAGTTGAACCGGTAGCCGTTGGAGATTTCCTCTCCAAGGCGATTGTTATGGCTGATGAAATTCTCGATATACTCGTGCAGTCCCTGATCCATTACATCCTTGATCGAATGGTTGCGCAGGGATGACAGCGTTTCCTCGGCCGTCGCATGGGCCGCGTGGGCTTCACCATACTCCCGCGCCAGATAGCCGAGATTGCTGACGATCTTGTCATAACAATAGGCGAGCGAACGCGGCATGCGGCCATTGAGGATCAGGAAGTCGGCAATGTTGGATGGCTTGTATTCCGCCTCGTAGACCCAGCCATAGGAGCGGTGCGCCGAAACCGAGCGCAGGATCGATTCCCATTGGACGTTATCGATCGATGAGCCGACCTGCGACACGGCGGGCAGCAGAACGTAGTATTTCACATCGAGAATGCGGGCTGTGTTGTCGGCCCGTTCGATGAAGGTACCGATGCGGGAGAAGTTGAAAATCTCGTTGCGCAGCATCGTTCCGTGGAACGCGCCGCGAATGAGGCCGGTCATGCGCTTGATGCCGTCGATGACTTCGGGAAGGTCGGCCGGCTTGATACGCCGGGCGAGGGTGGATTTGAGGTTGAGCCAGCATTCATTGGTGGCTTCCCAGGTCTCCCGCGTCAGCGCGGTGCGCACCATACGGGCATTGTTGCGGCCGGTGTCGATACAAGACATGACGCTCGACGGATTGGCCTTGTCGCGCAGCAGAAAGTCGATGGCATCGGCACTGGTCAGATTTGGGTAGAGGTCATCGTAGATATCGCGGACACCTGAGCTTTGCAGCACGCCGTCCCAATCATCTTCGGTCGCCTCCGAGCGGGTCAGCGACATGCGCAGGCCGGCGTCGATGAGCCGGGCGCTGTTTTCAGCCCGTTCGATATAGCGGAACATCCAGTAGAGGCCGTTTGCAGTTCTTCCAAGCATGTGGTGTCAATCCTCCAGAACCCAGGTATCCTTGGTGCCGCCACCCTGGCTGGAATTCACCACCAGCGATCCGGCCTTCAAAGCCACGCGGGTGAGCCCGCCCGGAATGATCTGCACCTTGTCGGAAACGAGGACGTAAGGGCGGAGATCCACATGGCGTGGAGCGATGCCCTTGTTGACGAGGATCGGCACTGTCGAAAGCGAAAGTGTCGGCTGGGCGATGTAGTTGGCTGGCCGCGCCTTGAGCTTTTCGGCAAACAGCGTGCGCTCCTTCTTCGATGCGGTCGGCCCGACCAGCATCCCATAACCGCCGGAGCCGTGGACCTCCTTGACGACAAGATCGGCGAGGTTTTCCAGCACGTATTTCAGGCTGTCGGCCTCCGAGCAGCGCCAGGTCGGCACGTTCTCAAGCAAGGCCTTGCGGCCGGTATAGAATTCGACGATCTCCGGCATGTAGGAGTAGATGGCCTTGTCGTCGCAGATACCGGTACCCGGCGCATTGGCGATGGTGATATTGCCAGCGCGATAGACGTCCATGATGCCGGGAATGCCAAGAGCCGATTCCGGCTTGAAGGTCAGCGGATCGAGATAGTCGTCGTCGACGCGGCGGTAGAGCACGTCGATCGCTTCGTAGCCGCGCGTGGTGCGCATCTTCACCTTGCCGTCAATGACGCGCAGGTCCGAGCCCTCGACCAGTTCGACGCCCATCATGTCGGCCAGGAAAGCGTGTTCGTAATAGGCCGAATTGTAGATGCCGGGGGTGAGCACCGCGACACGTGGCTTGCCTTCGCAGCCGGGAGGGGCAAGAGACGCCAGCGAGTGGCGCAGCAGATAAGGATAGTTCTCGACCGGGCGGACACGGTTCTGATGGAAGAGTTCCGGGAACATCTGCATCATCGTCTCGCGGTTTTCCAGCATGTAGCTGACACCGGAGGGGGTGCGGGCGTTGTCTTCCAGAACGTAGAACTGGTCTTCGCCGGTGCGGACGATATCGGTGCCGACAATATGGGTATAGACGCCGCCGGGCGGGCGGAAGCCGATCATCTGCGGCAGGAAGGCGACGTTACGCTCGATCAGTTCGCGCGGCACGCGGCCCGCCTTGATGATTTCCTGCTTGTGGTAGATGTCGTCGAGAAAGGCGTTGAGGGCGATGACCCGCTGTTCGATGCCCTGGGCGAGCTTTCGCCATTCACGGCCGGAAATGATGCGGGGTATCAGGTCGAAGGGGATGAGTTTTTCGGAGCTGTCTGCATGTCCGTAGACCGCGAAGGTAATGCCCGTCTTGCGGAATATGTTTTCCGCCTCCCGCGATTTGGCGATCAGGCGGGCCTTGTCCTGGGCGGCGTACCAATCATTGTAAGTCGAATAAGGCTGGCGCGGGCTGTTGTCCGCATTCATCATTTCGTCAAATGCCAACGGTGTGATCCCCTTTTTTGTCATTTGAGACCAACAACAGGGGCAATGCAAGAAGCATGCTCAAAAGAAATTCAGGCGAGGATCGCTGCTTTTTTAGGCTAATGACGAGGCGTCTGCATCGGCTTGCCACCAGTTTCATCATGTTTTTGCATAAACGTTGCCAAGCCATTCCATTCTGGTCTCGAGATGGAAGCCGGATGCTTGTCGCGTGCCTGATTTTTGTGCGGCCAAAAGATCGCGATCCTGCCGCCGCTGAAGATAAACATCAGGAATATTGCTTTGACCATCACCGGACGCGGCCCTATCGCAGTCGGCGACGCAAAGATTGCCTCTGGAGTTCGCATGACCCTCGACCGCTTGGCACCCGCCATATTCGTACTGCTCTGGTCGACGGGATGGGTGATGGCGAAATATGCCGACATCTATGCCGATCCGCTGACATTCTTGGTGATGCGTTACATCCTCGCCACGCTGCTGTTCGTCGGCTTCTGTCTAGTCACCGGAGCCAAGTGGCCGAAGACATGGGCGGCGGCCGGACACGCAGTCGTCTCAGGCATCTTCCTGCACGGGCTTTACCTGGGGGCTGTCTGGTGGGCGATCGGGCAGGGCGTGCCAGCCGCGATTTCCGGCATCATTGCCGGCCTGCAGCCGCTGATGACGGCAGCGGTGGCGCCGGCGCTAATCGGCGAAAATCTGTCGGGTCAGCAGAAGATCGGTTTGACGCTCGGATTCCTCGGGATTGCGTTGGCCGTCATTCCCAAGGTTCTGGCGATCGATACCGGCATGACACCGATCCATCTGTTTCCGGTCGTCATCAACATTCTGGGTATGGCGGCTGTGACCTACGGCACGATCTACCAGAAACGCCATCTTCAGTCGGGAGACATCCGCTCGACCGCGGCGCTGCAATATGTCGGGGCGCTGATCGTCACGGTGCCTGCCGCGTTTCTGTTGGAGGATATGCGGGTCATCTGGAGCGTGCAGCTGTTTGCCGCTCTTGCCTGGGCGGTGCTTGGCCTGTCGATGGGGGCAATTGCCTTGCTGCTCTATCTTATCCGGCGTGGCCAGGTCTCGAAAGCCGCTTCGCTGATCTATCTGGTCCCACCGCTCGCAGCGTTACAAGCCTGGTTGCTGTTTGATGAAGCGCTGACATTGCCGATGATCATCGGGACGGTCATTGCGGTGGCCGGTGTTTATCTCACCAACCGTAAGCCGGCAGCGGTTCCGGCATAAAAAAACGGCGGGTCCAGCCCGCCGTTCCTCACTTCAGTTCATTATCGCGAAAGGCTTATGCCTCGTCGCGGCGCGGTGCAGCGTTGGTGCGCTTACGCTGACCCTGGGAGCCGGCGCCGCCTTCGCGGCTCTGGCCACCGGCGGCATTGCCGCCGCCATGGTTGCGGTTGCGCCATTCGCCCTGCTTGTGGCCGGGGCGTCCATTGCGGTTGCCGCCCGGACGCTTGGCAAGAGCATTTTCATGGGCTACCTGTGCGGCCGGACCCTGGCCCTTGCGGTGCGGCTTTTTCGGCGAGGCGTTGTCGCCAGCCAAGAGATCGTCACCGGCAAACGGGCTTGGAGCCGTGCGCTCAGCGCGATGAACGTTGTCGCTGCCACCCTGCGGGCGCGGACGGCGTTCGTTGTGGCCGTTGCCGGCCGGACGCGACGCGTTGCGGGCACCATTGCCACCGCGGGCACCCTTCGGGCGGGCGCGGTCGGCCGGAACTTCACCGCTGGCGACAGCAATATCGATCTTCATCAGGCGTTCGATATCGCGCAGCAGGCGGATTTCATCCGGCGAGCAGAAGGCGATGGCGATACCGTCGCGGCCGGCGCGGGCCGTACGGCCGATCCGGTGAACGTAGGCATCCGGCACTTCCGGCAGGTCGTAGTTGTAGACGTGGGTGACGCCCGGAATGTCGATGCCGCGGGCCGCAACGTCGGTTGCAACGAGAACGCGGGTGTCGCCATCACGGAAGGCCTTCAAGGCGCGCTCGCGCTGGCCCTGGCTCTTGTTGCCGTGGATCGAAGCGACAGAGAAGCCGACATGTTCCAGGTGCTTCATCAGCTTTTCGGCGCCATGCTTGGTGCGCGAAAAGACCATGGCACGGCCATCGGGATTTTCGGTCAGCGTCTTCTTGAGGATTTCGGTCTTCTGGCTGGCGCCCTGAACGAAGTGCACATACTGCTCGACCTTGTCGGCAGCCTTGCCCGGAGGCGAAACTTCGACGCGCTTCGGCGTGCTCAGATATTCGGCCGCGAGATCGGCAATGGCCTTCGGCATGGTGGCCGAAAACAAGAGCGTCTGGCGGTTCTTCGGCACCAGCTTGGAAATCTTGCGCAGGTCGTGGATGAAGCCGAGGTCGAGCATCTGGTCGGCTTCGTCAAGCACCAGGTAGCGTGCCTGTGTCAGCGTCACGGCCTTGCGGGCAACCAGATCGAGAAGACGGCCGGGGGTCGCGACGAGGATGTCGACGCCGCGGGCGAGCTGTTCGGACTGCTTGTTGATCGAAGCACCGCCGACGACGAGGCCGATCTTGATCGGGGTCTTCTTGACGAAGTCCTTCAGGTTGGCGGCGATCTGGTTCACCAGTTCGCGGGTCGGGGCGAGCACGAGCGCGCGGATGTTGCGCGGATCGGGACGCTTGCCGTCGGCCATCATCTTTTCGATCATCGGCAGGCCGAATGCGGCCGTCTTGCCGGTGCCGGTCTGGGCGAGACCGATGAGGTCATGGCCTTCCATGACAAGCGGAATGGATTCGGCCTGAATCGGTGTCGGCGTTTCGAACCCGAGGGAGGCGAGGGTCGAAAGCACGTGCTCGGAGAGGCCAAGGTCTTTGAAAGTGGTCAATGTAGTACCTTTTCGGGGCGCAAAACGAGATTTGCCGGAACTGCACCATGCGGTTCCGGTTTCGCTTCGCGTCAAGAACCCCGCGTGATTTGGGAACTTGTGGGTTGATTCTGCTGTCTGCGCTGCATCCTGCCGCGTTTGGCAGGACATTCTGTGTTGCGCTTATCCTTCGTTACGGATCGTTGAGATCCCGCAGGGCTCGCTCACGCGGCGGCCGGAAGGTGACGCTGCGCCTCATGTCGTTGTTTTGCTGCGAAAAGTCAAGGGATAGTTTTTTGCAGGTGCGAAGAGACTGGCGGATCACGGCATGGCCAGCTGGAAATCACCACCCGCCAGCACGGCGCCATTGACGAGAATGTCCAGCCGATGTCCACCCGGATAATATTGCCGTGTGGTGATGGCCCGAATCGCATGCTGGCGGGTCATGACGACGGTGTCGCCGGGACCGAG
Source organism: Hyphomicrobiales bacterium (assembly GCA_900472175.1). Classification (GTDB taxonomy): domain Bacteria; phylum Pseudomonadota; class Alphaproteobacteria; order Rhizobiales; family Rhizobiaceae; genus Pararhizobium. Next base: position 250,661 of record UCHD01000005.1, read on the forward strand.
CACGAGGCTTTTCCACTTGAAGACTTTTGGCGCAAGGCTGCCATTGGCTTTGCGATGATGGACGGCATAGTCGATCATCACCTGCTGCGGTGTCGGCCCCTCATTGGCGATGGTGAGCTTGAAGGCGAGGGCATTGCCGAATTCCACCTGCGGGGTTTCTATCTCCACAGTCGCGCCGATGCCGGAAAGCGGCGCAAAGCCGAAATTCGACAACGCGGCCGCATGTCCCTTCTTCAAGAGCGTGCGCGAGGCATGGCGCAAAAGCTGCCGCCGCTCGGGAGTAGCCGTTTCGATATGCTCGCCAACGAATGCAGCCACCAGATCGGGATGATCCTTGGCGATGTCGTTCAGGCTGTTGGCAACGGAGCGGCGCACGTAATCCTTGGGGTCATCCAACAGCGTGGTGAGGATTGGCAGGATCGGTTGCGGATCACGCATCAGCGCCGGTAGACGAATCGCCCAGGGCAGGCGGGGTCGGGTACCCTCGCTTGCCAGCCGCCGGACATGATAGTTGCTGTCGGTGGTCCATGTGCCGATTGTCGCTAGGGCGCGTTCCTGCTCCGCGAGAATAAATGGCCGGATGCCGAACTCGGCGGTAAAATACGGGGTCAGCTGTTTCAGTAATGCCAGGGACAGATCGAAATGGCCAAGGCCTTTTTGCGCCACAAACTGGCTGACGGGCAGCAGCGCCCAGCCTGTGATGCCAGAGCGGCCCGATTGCGGCAGGCTCGCCGACAGGATTGCGGCGGCGGCTTCGAAATCATCGGGCAGGGTTTCCTCAAGCGCGTCACGTATCTGCAGGGCGCGCTGCATCAATTCCAGCTGCTCCATATTCCGGCAGGCGATATCGACAAAGCGTACCCTGTCGAAACCAGTGGCATTCGCGGCAATGTGCGCGGCCATCGTTTCGACGAGTGCCGGATGCAGAAGATTTTTCAGTGGTTCAGCCATACCGTGTCCGTCCTGTGATTCCCATCAACCATAATGGCTGTTCTGCCGGGAGCGCAGGACGGTTTTTGGCAGTAGGATCGATCATCGGATTTTCTGCGGAACTATCCTTTTTTCCAATGCGTTGATTCCATTGCGTGCCTCGCCATCCGGGAGGCGCGGCCGGTCTTCAGTCGCGGTGCCGCCGGTGCTGCGTCATGTGAACGCCGGGACACCACGCTCGAGGAGTGAATAATGACCACCACTTGGATTCTTGCCGCCGATGGAAATCAGGCCCGTCTTTTGAAGGGCGTGAATTTCCTCAAAGACGAACCCCAGAACCCCGAGCAGGAGATTTTTCAGATGAACACCAAGCGTGTCCAGGACATCATGAGCGATAAGCCTGGACGCAGTCATTCGTCGGTCGGACATGGCCGTTCGGCGATGGAGTATTCCAGCGATCCGGTCCGCGAGGAACAGCAGAAATTCACCGCCGACGTTGCCAGCAGGATCGACAGCTACGAACAGGAAGGTGCATTCGATCGCCTGGTCGTCTGTGCAGCGCCACAGACGCTGGGGGACCTGCGGGGCATGCTTTCCACCGCGACACGGGCAAAGACCACGGCGGAGATCAGCAAGGACTACAGCAATCTACCGACGGAAAAGTTGATCTCGTCGGTACGCGCGGCAATGTCGAGCTGATTTTTTCAGAAATCAGTCGCAACGCCGCCCTCTGCCTTGCGGCGGGTAACAAACGCGTCGAGCTCTTCCTCGATGGCCGGATCGAGTGGAGGTTTCTCGTATTCGTTGAGCTTTTCCTTGAAGACGCGGTTGGCGTGATCGTAGGTCGTCGGGCGCCCGGCCTCGGTCCAGGTCTCGAAATTGCGCCAGTCCGACAGGATCGGCGAATAGAACGCCGTCTCGTAGCGGGCCAGCGTATGGGCCGTGCCGAAATAGTGGCCGCCGGGGCCGACATCGCGAACGGCGTCGAGACCGAGCGCATCCTCGCTGACATCGAGCGGGGTAAGGAATTCCGCCACCATCTGCAGCATGTCGACGTCGAGGATGAATTTTTCGAAGGATGCGGTCAGCCCGCCTTCGCTCCACCCGGCCGAATGCATGATGAAATTGCCGCCTCCCTGGGTCAGCGCCCACAATGACAGCGCGGATTCATAAGCCGCCTGCGCATCCAGCGTATTCGAGGCATTGGTGTTGGAGGTGCGGTAAGGCACCTTGTAGCGGCGGGCGAGCTGTCCGCCGGCAATGACGGCCTTCATGTATTCCGGCGTGCCAAAAGCGGGTGCTCCGGTTTTCATGTCCACATTCGAGGTGAAGCCGCCATACATCACCGGAGCGCCGCGCCGGACCATCTGGGTAAACGCGATACCCGCCAGTGCTTCGGCGTTCTGCTGGACCACAGCGCCGGCGATCGTCACCGGCGCCATGGCTCCGGCGAGCGTGAACGGCGTGACGACGACGACCTGATTGCGCGAGGACATTTCGATAATGCCTTGCAGCATCGGCCCATCGAGGCGCAGCGGCGAGGAAGTGTTGATGATGGTGAACAGCGATGGCTCGCTTTCCATCTGCTCGGCGGAAATGCCACGCCCGATCCGGGCTATCTCAAGCGCATCGATATTGCGCTGCTGGCCAAGCGAGTAGCAGTGAAACACCTTGTCGGTCAGCTTCACCATGTCGGATAGGCAATCGAGATGGCGCACCGAGGCGTGAATATCGATCGGCTCGACCGGATAGCCGCCTGTCGTGTGAATGATGTCGTAGGATTGGGCAAGCTTGACCAGCTTGCGGAAATCCTCCTGGTTGCCGGCACGCCGTCCGCCTTCGCGGTCAGCGACGAAAGGTGCCGAAGCGATCTGGGCGAAGACAAGATTGTTGCCGCCGATCTGGACGTTGCGCGCTGGGTTGCGGGCGTGCATGGTAAAATCGGAGGGTACCGACGCCATCATGTCCATGATCAGGCCGCGGTCGAAGCGCACCCGGTCGGTGCCGGGCGTCACGTCGGCGCCTGCCGCCTTCATCCGGTCGCGGGCCTCCGGCAGGATGACGTCCATGCCGATCTCTTCAAGGATGGTCAGCGAGGCATCGTGAACGGCCTCAAGCGCGTCTTCCGACAGCACGGTCGATTTCGCCATCGTGTTGACGAGGTTGAGATATTTCGAGCTGCCGCCGCCCTTGCGCGACCGATCCGCGCCGCGTCCGCCAGCCCGGCGCCGCCGTTCGACCGGGGCTTCTGCGTCGCTCAGGGACGATTGCGGAAATTCGTTGTCGCTCATGATTTTTCCATCGGATTGGACAGAGCGTCATGTTGCATATCCGGTGCTCAAAAGGCGCCACCATTTGCGACAGCAAATCTCCTTGAAAGAGAAGCAGGTTTTCGGGCGCTGGTTATTCCGCGACGCCGGATGTCGATTTCACGCCGCAAAGCATTTCGCGCTTGCTGCCGAAGCCGGGCCTGCGCTCGACCGCGAAGCCTGCATTTTGCAGGTTGCGGCGGACGAAACCGGCGGCGGCATAGGTCGCGAACGTGCCTTCCTCGACAGTCTTTTCCTGGACAACGCGCATCAACTCTTGCGACCACATATCCGGATTGCGCCGGGGCGCGAAACCGTCGAGATACCAGGCGTCGAATGGGGCAGGGAACCCAGGGATCGTATCGAACGCTGGACCGCAGACGACGGTCAGCCGCACATCGCTGGCAAGGTCGAGATCGATATGGCCGGTTGGTGCGTCCGGCCATGCGGCACAGAGCGCCTGCCGCTCGGTATCGATCTCTGGCCAATGCGACAGCGCCCGGCCGATATCGCCCGCCCGCATCGGAAACCGTTCGAACGAGACGAAATGCAGATTTGTCCTTTCGGCAGCGGCCGCTTTCCACTGCCGCCATGTCTCGCAAAAATTGAGCCCGGTGCCGAAGCCGAGTTCGCCGATCCGGAATGTGCCGGACCTGCGCCAGCGTCCGGGCAGGCCGTTGCCCGCAAGAAAGACATGACCGCATTCGAGCCGGCCGTCTTCACGGCAATAAAAATGGTCGCCAAATTCCTGCGAATAGGGCATATCGCCCGCGTGCCATTCAAGCGTTTGCCGGTCGGGAATATCGGCCTCGGGCACGATTGCAATTTCAGGGTTCTTGGTGGACATGCCGAACCGATAATCTCCGCATGCGGGAAGGTCAATCGATGACGGATCTGTTGATCGTCGGCGGCGGCATCATGGGACTCTGGGCTGCCGTCATGGCCGACCGGGCGGGGCTGAAAACGGTTCTCGTCGAGCGCGACAGGATCGGCGCCGGTGCCAGCGGCGGCGTGCTCGGCGCGCTGATGCCGCATATGCCGGATCGCTGGAATGCCAAGAAGCAGTTCCAGTTTGATGCTTTGTTGTCGATCGAGATGGAAATAGCCAATCTTGAGGCACAGACAGGCTTGTCGGCCGGCTATCGCCGCTCCGGTCGGCTCATACCGCTGCCGAAACCACATTTGCGCACCATCGCGCTTCGCCACGAGCAGGATGCGCTCGTCAATTGGAAACAGAAGGACCGGCAGTTCTTTTGGCACGTGCAGGACAGTGCACCCGCTGCCGGATGGCCACAGAGCGATGCCATGGCGGGTGGCCTTGTGTTCGATACGCTGGCCGCACGCGTCGATCCGCGCCGGTTTCTCGACCTGTTAACGGCAGCACTCCGGCAATCACCTCATGTGCACATCGAGGAAGGGCAGGCGGTTGCTGCGATCGATCCGGTGGCTGGCCATGCGACCTTTGCGGACGGGCGAGTACTTTCTTTTGGTGCGTGTATTCTGGCGGCGGGCGTTGAGACGTTCCGGCATCTCGACGCTCTGGAGCCGCTGTCGCTTTCCGTACCCACCGGTGCCGCCGTCAAAGGGCAAGCGGCTGTGCTGAAAGCCGAAGTGGACCCCGCGTTGCCGGTGATTTTCATGGATGGGCTTTATGTCGTGCCGCATGACAACGGCCTTGTCGCAATTGGCAGCACCAGCGAAAACAGTTTTGCCGATCCGTTGTCAAACGACCATCTGCTTGACGATCTGCTGGCGCGAGCACGGGCAGTGGTTCCGCAGTTGGAGAATGCGCCGGTTGTCGAGCGCTGGGCGGGCTTGCGGCCAAAGGCAGTCGGCCGCGATCCAATGGTCGGCCGTCATCCGGATCATGCACGCCTTTATGCACTGACCGGCGGTTTCAAGATCAGTTTTGGACTGGCGCACCGGCTTGCGGCAAGCGTTATCAGCGAAATAGCCGGGCAGGCGGATGAAGTGTTGCCAGATTCGTTCCGTTGCGCGAGCCATTTTTCACAGCTGCGCGGTTCAACAGGCTGACGTCGCCACCAGTGGCTTGCGGTTCATGAAAAAAGCCCTGCTCGGGTGAGCAAGGCTTTTCGTTGACGGTTTAGAACGGATTACATCCAATACGGGGGAACGCCGTAATAATCATAGACGCGGCGGCCGTTTTCCTTGTTCCAGTCATATTCGTCGCTACCGTGATATTTCGGTGCGCTTTCCACCTGTTCGCGGGTGATATCCGTACGATAGCCGCCAAGGCTCTCGTCGTAGCTAAGCTTCTGCCACGGAAGCGGATAGTGGTCCTCGCCGATACCGAGGAAGCCACCGAAACCGAGCACGGCATAGGAAACACGGCCGCTGCGCTTTTCCAGGATGACACGCTCGATCGAGCCGATGTGTTTTCCGTCCTGGCCATAGACACGCGTACCCTCGACCTTGTCACTGGCGATCAGGTCGTGTGTTTCCTTGATGCTGGCATCCCGGTTGGTGCTGTCCTGGTAAGTCATGATAAGTCTCCGTTTTTCAATGGTATCGCTTTGAAAACGAAGCAGGAGCCGGTTGGTTCCGTTCAGAAATCGGCATTTCCGGGCGCCGTGCATTTTTGCGGGGATAGACCGTAAGTTGATGCTGGCCGCTGCCGCCATTCGTCATTGTGTCATGCAAATCACTTAACCCCGGCTCCAGAACAAGTTTCAACGGAGCGGGGCCGATGCGGTACGCCATCTATTTTACGCCGTCGATCTACGATCCCCTGTCGGTCGCCGCGGCAAGCTGGCTTGGCCGCAATGTTTATTCCGGCGAAGCCCCGGAGGCGCCCTCCATTGCCGGTTTTAGCCGGCAGGAGCTGGCGTTTCACACGGCAGTACCGCGCCGCTACGGATTTCACGGCACGATCAAGGCGCCGTTTCGCCTGAACGATGAAACCAGCGAATCGGCGTTGCTCAAGGCGCTGATGAATTTCGCCAGTACGATGAGCCCGTTCGAAATTCCGAAGATGGAAATTGCCCGGTTGGGTGAGTTCTTTGGCCTTGCGCCGTCGACCCCGTGCGACCAGATGAACCATCTGGCCGCTTCCGTGGTTCAGTCTTTTGACGCGTTTCGCGCGCCGTTGAGCGATATCGAGATCGAGCGGCGCGATCCGGACCGGCTGACAGCGCCGCAGTTTTCAAACCTGCATCGCTGGGGCTACCCTTATGTGATGGACGAATTCCGCTTCCACATGATGCTGACGGGACCGGTGAACTCCAATCTCAACGCACGCTTCGAGACTGCCTTGCGCGATTTCTTCGAGCCGGTGATTGCAGAGCCCCTCAAGATTTCCAGTCTTGCGCTGTTCATCGAACAGGAGCCCGGTGCGCCCTTGCGGGTCCACTCGCAACACCCGCTCGGCAAGCTCTCGGCGCATCGGCCGGCACCGAGCGCAAAAGCCAGCGCTACCGCGCTGACAGCGGTGCCGCGTATTATCGAATCGAAAGCGGCCGTGGCCGCCCGCCGGCTGCAGGCGAGTTGCTGAACAGCTGATGCCATTCGGCTGCCAAGGGCTTTGCTGTTTCAAGCTTTGGACAGAGCCTTACCGGTCACCATTTTGACTTCGATTTTCCGGCCCCGGATGCTACCGTCCCGGCAAATTCGAAGGGTGATTTCATGACAGACCAATCCTATCCACGCGATCTCGTGGGCTATGGCCGCAATCCTCCACAGGTCCGTTGGCCGGGCGATGCACGCATCGCCGTGCAATTCGTGGTCAACTATGAAGAGGGCGGCGAGAGCTGCATTCTCGATAGCGACAAGGCGTCCGAATCGCTGCTGTCGGAAATCGTCGGCGCGCAGCCCTGGGCCGGTCAGCGCAACCTCAATATGGAATCGATCTACGAATATGGCTCGCGTGCCGGTTTCTGGCGTCTCTGGCGGATGTTTACCAGCCGCAATGTCGATGTCACCGTCTATGGCGTGACGCTGGCCATGGCGCGCAATCCGGAGGCGGTTGCCGCCATGAAGGAAGCCGGTTGGGAAATCGCCAGCCACGGCTATCGCTGGCTGGAATACAAGGATTTTTCCGAAGACGAGGAACGCAAGCATATCCGCGAGGCCGTGCGCCTTCACACCGAACTGACGGGATCGCATCCGCTCGGCATGTATCAGGGCAAGCCTTCAGACAATACATTGAAGCTGGTGATCGAAGAGGGCGGTTTCGTCTATTCCTCTGACAGCTATGCCGATGAATTGCCCTATTGGGTGCCGGGTCTCACGAACGACAAGCCGCACCTGATCATTCCCTATACACTCGACGCCAACGACATGCGCTTTGCGACGCCGCAGGGGTTCAATTCCGGCGATCAGTTCTTCGCCTATCTGAAGGACACGTTCGACGTGCTCTACGCGGAGGGCAAGGAAGGAAGCCCGAAGATGATGAATGTCGGCCTGCACTGCCGTCTCGTCGGCCGGCCGGGCCGGGCTGCGGCGCTTGCCCGGTTCGTCGATTACGTTCTCAGCCATGAAAAGGTCTGGACACCGAAGCGCATCGATATCGCCCGGCACTGGCATGAACATCACAAGCCGGAAGGTGGCCTGTGATGGCGGCGCGGGACGAGTTTGTCGCGCGGTTTGGCGGCGTGTTCGAGCATTCTCCCTGGGTCGCCGAGCGTGCTTTCGATACGGCACCGGATATTTCGCTCACGTCTGATGGCGTGCACGAGGCTCTTGTTACCCCGTTCCGTGCGGCGCCCCGTGCCGAACGTCTGGCGGTTCTCCGCGCTCATCCGGATCTCGCCGGCAAGCTGGCAATCGCTGGCGGGCTGACCGAAGATTCCAAGGCTGAACAGGCCGGTGCCGGGCTGGACCGCCTGAGCGCTGCCGAACATGCGCGGTTTACCGGGTTGAATACCGCCTACACGGAGAAATTCGGCTTTCCTTTCATCATCGCCGTCAAGGGGCTGAACAAGGACGATATTCTCTCCGCCTTCGAAAGGCGGATTGACAATAGCCAGGAAGAGGAATTTGAAACGGCATCGGCGCAGGTCGAGAAGATCGCGCTTTTACGTTTGCGTTCACTGCTTCCGGGAGAAGACAATGCCTAAGACGACCCCGCCATGCCATTTCACGGCGGCATTGACGATCTGATGCCACATATTCTGACGATCGAGCCGCTGACCCAGGCGGCATTCGCGCCTTTTGGCACTGTTATTGAGGCTGATCCGGAAACGATGCGGCTTATCAACGGCGGATCGACCGAGCGGTTTCATGCACTTGGACGTGCCGATGTGGCCGGTGACGATGCCCGCGTCATCATCAATATCTTTCGTGGCCAGCCGCGCAGCTTTCCCTACAGTGTGACGATGATGGAGCGCCATCCGCTGGGCTCCCAAAGCTTCTCGCCGATCAGTGGCGGTGCGTGGCTTGCGGTCGTGGCGCCGGATGATGGTGGAAAGCCTGGATTACCGCGGGTCTTTCTGGCCACCGGCGCGCAAGGCGTCAACTATGGCCGCAATGTCTGGCATCATCCGTTGATGGCTGTCGGCGCGGTCAGCGATTTCCTGGTTGTCGATCGCGACGGACCGGGCAACAATCTGGAAGAGGTTTTCTACGACGAGCCCTTCGTCATCGCCAATCCCTTCTGACGCACGAGGTTTCCATGAACACGTCCGGCCGCCTGACCACCCATGTCCTTGATACCGCGCTGGGTAAGCCGGCCGAAGGCCTGAGGATCGACCTGTTTCTGATCGAGGGGGAGCGCCGCCGCCTGTTGCGCACGGTCGAAACCAACAGTGACGGCCGGGTCGACGGGCCGATGCTGGAGGGTGAGGCGTTCGCGGTCGGCACTTACGAACTGCTGTTCCATGCCGGCGACTATCTGCGGGCGATCGGTTCTGCCTTGGCGGAACCAGCCTTCCTTGATCTCATTCCACTGCGCTTCGGTATCGCCGACGCAGGCAGCCACTACCATGTGCCGTTGCTGCTTTCGCCGTTCAGCTATTCGACATACAGGGGCAGTTGAGCCTAATCGGCAATCACGTCCCGGTTGATATCGCGGATATCACGCTTGCCGCAGAGCGCCATGGTGATGTCGAGTTCCTTGCGGATGATATCGAGCGTGGTGGTGACACCGGCCTTGCCGCCGGCGCCGAGGCCGTAGAGGAACGGGCGGCCGATATAGGTACCCTGCGCACCCAACGCCACGGCCTTCAACACGTCCTGGCCGGAGCGGATGCCGCCATCGACATGGACCTCGATCTGGTGGCCGACGGCATCGACGATCTTCGGCAGTATGCTGATCGATGACGGAGCGCCATCGAGCTGACGGCCGCCGTGATTGGAAACGATGATCGCGTCAGCGCCGGTGCGTGCCGCCATCTTGGCGTCCTCGACATCGAGAATGCCCTTCAGGATCAGCGGGCCGCCCCACATCTTCTTGATCTCCTCGACATTCTCCCAGGACAGTTGCGGGTCGAACTGTTCGGCGGTCCACGACGAGAGGGAGGAGAGGTCGGAAACATTCTTGGCGTGGCCGACGATATTGCCGAAGCTGCGGCGCTTGGTCCCCAGCATCTGCATGCACCACAGCGGCCGGGTTGCCATCTGCCAGATATGTTTTGGGGTGAATTTCGGCGGGGCCGACAGGCCGTTGCGCAGGTCCTTGTGACGCTGGCCGAGAATCTGCAGGTCGAGCGTCAGGACCAGTGCCGAGCATTTGGCGGCCTTGGCGCGGTCGATCAGGTTCCTGACGAATTCCCGGTCGCGCATGACGTAAAGCTGAAACCAAAAAGGCTTTGTTGTCACCGAGGCGACGTCCTCGATCGAGCAGATGCTCATCGTGGAGAGCGTGAAGGGAACGCCAAATTCCTCGGCCGCCTTCGCCGCCAGCATTTCGCCATCGGCGTGCTGCATGCCGGTCAGGCCAGTCGGAGACAAGGCCACCGGCATCGAGACCTTCTGGCCGATCATCGTGCTTTCGAGCGAGCGGTTGGTCATGTCGACCAGCACCCGCTGGCGCAGCTTCACCTTGCGGAAATCCTCTTCGTTGGCCCGGTACGTGCCTTCGGTCCATGCGCCGCTGTCGGCATAGTCAAAGAACATTTTTGGCACGCGGCGCTTGGCGAGTGCCTTGAGGTCACTGATTTCGAGGATTTTGGCCATGGCGCGGGTTTCCAGCTCAACAGATGTTGCCCGGCCATACCATGTTTCGCGAATGCTTGTTAAGAGCCGAATCGAGAAGAGGTAAAAATATTTTACCTCTTCTCGATTCTCAATCGCCGTCAGCAATTTGCCCGTTCACTGTGGCGTGCACTTCGCGCGCCTTGGGCGGCTTGGCAAGGCGGCGCCGGAATGTGCCGGGCTTGGTGCCGAACCGGTCATGGAAGGCTTCGTAGAAACGGGAGAGGGAGCCGAAACCCGCCTCGAAGGCAATCGAGGTGATCGGCAGGTCGGTGGAGATCAGCAGCGATTGCGCCGTGTCGAGGCGGTGGCGGACAATCGATTGATTGATGGTCACGCCAACGGTGCGTTTGAAGATGCCCATTGCATAATTGGGGTGCAGGCCGACATCCCTTCCGACATCCTCGGCCGATATGTTTTCCAGCGCATGTTCGGTGATGAAGCGCATCATCCGTTCGACATGGAACATCCGGTCGGCGTCGTGATGTTCGAACGAGGCGATGGCCGAGCCCTGTTCGCGCAGATCACGCCAGCCCTCGCGGTCCAGACGGCGCACGCGGGCGCCGAGTTCCTCGTGGACAATCTGCTCCAGTTCCGCGTCACCGGAGAGCAGTTCCTCGCGCCAGCGCATGAAGACGTCGCGGTCATAGGAACGGATATCGAGCGCCTCGATCATCGCGCCACGAAAGACGGCATCGCGAAACCGGCTGAGGCTTGGAAGCGCCAGAAAGACCGACATCGGCACATAGAGGCAGATGAACCGCGTCGGGTCTTTGATATCCGTCACCTGATGCGGGATCATCCCCCAGAACAGGCAGAGCCGTCCTTCCGAAACGCTGAGCTCGCGCCCGTCGAACCAGTAGGTCATCTCGCCCTCGAGCACGAAGTTGAGCTCGATCTGACTGTGCATGTGCGGGCCTGCCATGCGCCGCACATTGATGTTGTCGCCGGCGCAGAAACGGTGATCGCCAAACACCACCAGCGGATGGGCCGGATCGCGTTCCGGATGAACCGGCGTCGCTCCGAGCCTGTTCACGAGTTTCGGACGGCGGGTCATTTCATATCCTGCTGATGTTAGGAAACCGGAAGTCTATGCCGAAATGTCGGAAGTAGATTGCGGGTTTCGGCCGCAAGGTCAAGGCGTTCATGCGGGAGAGAGGAACAAGACGACCTGCGGGACGCAACGGCACCACACGCTGATCCTTGGGAGGATATCATGAATTCTTTTAAAGCCGCGCTCGCGCTCGGCTATGCACTGACCGTCTCGACCGCGTTCGCAGGCGAACTCGTCGTCAATTCCGACCAGACCGATCCGGCGCCGAAAAAGGCAATGGAAACCTTGATCGAAGGGTTCAAGGCTGCCCATCCGGACGTCACGGTCAAGTGGAACAATTTCGACCATGAAGGTTACAAGTCGGCGATCCGCAACTTCCTGACCGCGGATGCGCCCGACGTGGTGTCCTGGTATTCCGGCAACCGCATGGCCCCTTTCGTCAAGGCCGGCCTGTTCGAGGATGTCACTGACCTGTGGACCGAAAACAAGCTGGACGACCAGCTGAAATCGGCGGTGAAGTCGATGGAAATCGACGGCAAGAAATGGGGCATTCCCTATTCCTACTATCAGTGGGGCATCTACTACCGCAAAGACATCTTCGCCGAGCAGGGGATCACCCCGCCAAAGACCTGGGCCGAACTGATCGCCGCCTGCGAAAAGATCAAGGCAGCCGGCATGACGCCGTTTGCAATCGGCACCAAGGCCCTTTGGCCGACGGGCGGCTGGTTCGACTATCTCGACCTGCGCGTCAACGGCTACGAATTCCACATGGACCTGACTGCTGGCAAGGTTCCTTACACCGATCCAAAGGTGAAGGCCGTGTTTGAGAAGTGGGGCGAATTGGTCAAGCCCGGCTATTTCATTGAAAACCACGCCGCGATCGACTGGCAGGATGCCATCCCGCAATTCGTCCAGGGCAAGGCGCCGATGTATCTGATGGGCAATTTCGCCGTTGCCGCGATGGTCGATGGCGGGCTGAAGGAAGACCAGATCGGCTTCCTGCAGTTCCCGGAAATCACCGCCGGCATTCCGATGGCCGAGGACGCGCCGACCGAATCCTTCCACATCCCGTCCGGTGCCAAGAACAAGGAAGATGCCCGCAAGTTCCTCGCCTATCTGGCAACGCCCGAGGCGCAGACCAAGATGAACGAGGTTCTCGGCCAGCTTCCGGTCAACAACCAGTCGGCCAAGTCGAACGATCCGTTCCTCAAGGCAGGCTTCGAGATGCTGGCCAACGCCTACGCCTTGGCCCAGTTCTACGATCGTGATGCACCGGCGGAAATGGCCAAGGCCGGTATGGAAGGTTTCCAGCAGTTCATGGTCAAGCCTGACAGTGTCGATGCGATCCTTGCACGCCTCGAAAAGGCACGCGGGCGGATTTACAAGTAGACGCGCTTCCGAGTTCGGCCCCTCAGCCGGCCTGTCGGCCACCTTCTCCCCGCTAGCGGGGAGAAGGGACCTGCGGCAACCTCCGTCATTCCCTCTCCCCGCGAGCGGGGAGAGGGTTAGGGTGAGGGGCATTTACGCGAACCTCCGCCGGTTATTTTCAAATTTTCAACAAAAGGGGCCGCGATGAGCAGCACCGTTCCCGCGACATCGAGTTACTGGAAACGCAACCAGCAGCGCCTCGCGCCCTGGCTGTTTCTGGCGCCCGGCATGATCATGTTTTCGATCTATGTGATCATCCCGATCTTCGAATCCATCTGGATCAGTTTCTACGACTGGGACGGGCTGGGGCCGAAAACCTGGATCGGCGTTGCCAACTACGTCGAACTTCTCGATGACGAGGCGTTCTATACCTCGCTGAAGAACAACATCCTCTGGCTGGTGCTTTATCTGCTGGCGGTTCCCGCCGGTCTTGCCGTGGCGCTGTTTCTCAACCAGACGGTCACCGGTATCCGGCTCTACAAGTCGCTGTTCTTCTTCCCATTCGTCATCAGCCAGGTGGTGGTCGGCCTGATCTTTACCTGGTTCTATGCACCGGATTTCGGACTGCTTTCGGCGCTGATCAAGACAGTGACTGGCGAAAGCATCGCCATCCTTGCCGACGAGCGCTATGTGACGCTCGGCATCATCGCCGCCGGCCTCTGGCCGCAGATCGCCTATTGCATGATCCTCTATTTGACGGGCCTCAACAACATTAATCCCGAGCAGGTGGAAGCAGCCCGCATGGATGGCGCCAAGGGCTGGTCGCTGCTCTGGAACATCGTCCTGCCGCAACTCGGCCCTGCCACTTTCATCGCCATCGTCGTCACCGTCATCGGCGCGCTACGCTCCTTCGACCTGGTGTCGATCATGACCGATGGCGGCCCTTATGGATCGAGCCGCGTGCTGTCCTTCTACATGTATGAGCAGGCGCTGTCCGAATACGGCTACCGCATGGGTTATGGCGCGGCGATCGCGGTCGTTCTGTTCATGATCATGATGGTTTTCATCACGATGTTTATCGTGCGCATGCTGATGCAGGAAAGGAACGCCTGATGTTTCCAACACCTGTCCAGAAGGCTGCCCCTTGGGTGCGCCACGTCTATACGATCATCCTGCCGGTCGCGTTGATCGTCTGGCTCTTGCCGCTGATCGGCGTCGCCATCACCTCGATCCGTCCGTCCAGCGATCTCGCCGCCGGCAACTATTTCGGCATGCCCTCGCGCTTTGCCGGGTTCGAGAACTACACCGCCGTGTTCCGGGATTCGCCGATCGGCTGGTACATCCTCAATTCCTTCAAGGTGACAATCCCGACGGTGATCGGTGCGGTCGGGCTCGCCTGTCTCTCCGGCTTTGCGCTGGCGGTCTACAAGTTCCGCGCCAACCTGATCCTGTTCTTCCTCTTCGTCGCAGGCAATTTCATTCCGTTCCAGATTCTGATGGTGCCGGTGCGCGACATGACGCTGAAGGCGGGGCTCTACGACAGCATTTCCGGTCTGGTGCTTTTCCACATCGCCTTCCAGACCGGCTTCTGCACGCTGTTCATGCGCAACTTCATCAAGTCGCTGCCATTCGCGCTGATCGAATCCGCCCGCGTCGAAGGTGTTAGCGAATGGCGGATCTTCCGCTACATCGTCCTGCCGTTGATGCGGCCGGCCATTGCCGCCCTTTCGGTGCTGGTCTTCACCTTCATCTGGAACGACTATTTCTGGGCGACGGTGCTGGTGCAGGGGCAGCATGCCATGCCGGTGACGGCCGGGCTCTATTCGCTGAACGGCCAATGGATCGCCGCCTGGCATCTGGTCTCGGCCGGCTCGATCGTTGCTGCCATGCCGCCGGTGCTGATGTTCTTCCTGATGCAGAAACATTTCATCGCCGGGCTGACGCTCGGAGCGACCAAGGGATGATCGCCATGTCCTGCTTTTCCACATTTCAACATTCTTCGGGAGGCAAGGCCAATGGCTGATGTCACGCTCCACAATGTCAAGAAACAGTTCGGCGCGGTCAGCGTCATCAAGGGCGTGGACCTCGCGATCGCCGATGGTGAATTCTGCGTCTTCGTCGGCCCGTCCGGCTGCGGCAAGTCTACGCTGTTGCGCATGATCGCCGGGCTGGAAGATATCTCCGCCGGCGACCTGAAGATCGGCGGCAAGGACATGACCCATGTCGGCCCGTCCGAGCGCGGCGTCGCCATGGTCTTCCAGTCCTATGCGCTCTATCCGCACATGACCGTCGCCGACAATATCGGCTTTGGTCTGCGCATGACCGGTCACGACAAGGGCGAGATCGAAAAACGCACCAAGCATGCCGCGAAGATGCTGCAACTCGAACCTCTTTTGACCCGAAAGCCCTCGCAACTGTCCGGCGGCCAGCGCCAGCGCGTCGCCATTGGCCGCGCTATCGTCCGCAACCCGGAGGTCTTCCTGTTCGACGAACCGCTGTCGAACCTCGACGCGGCGCTGCGCGTTCAGATGCGCACCGAGATCAGCACGCTGCATCAGGACCTGAAAGCGACGATGATCTACGTCACCCACGATCAGGTGGAAGCCATGACCATGGCCGACAAGATCGTCGTCTTGAGTGCCGGGTCGATCGAGCAGATCGGCTCGCCGCTGGAGCTTTATCACCGGCCGAAGAACCTCTTCGTTGCCGGCTTCATCGGTTCGCCGAAGATGAATTTTTTGCGAGCGACGGCAGCGCCTGCCGGTGACCAGATCAGGGTGACGTTGCCGGGCGGCGTCGATATTCTGTTGCCCGCAGGTAATGCGAAGGTAAGTGCAGGCCAGCCTGTAACGCTCGGTATTCGTCCCGAACATATCGATGCTGATGCCGGGGATGGCGCCATCCTGTTAGCCAAGCTCAGGCTCGCCGAATATCTCGGCTCCGAGACGATGTTCTATGTCAGCCTTGCCGATGGCAGCGATATCGCCGTCAAGGCCGATGGGCTGGCCACGGCGAAGCCGGGCGCGGATTTCCGCATCGGCATCCCGCCAAAAGCCTGCCACCTCTTCGACGCGCAAGGCGTCGCCATCATCAACGGGGATTTGACGAAGTAATGCTGGGCGTTTGCTATTATCCGGAACATTGGCCAGAGGCATGGTGGGCAAAGGATGCCCGCCGCATGCGCGAGCTTGGAATTTCCTTCGTGCGGATCGGCGAGTTCGCCTGGTCGCGGCTGGAGCCGAAGCGCGGCACGTTCGATTTTGACTGGCTCGACCGGGCGATGGACACGTTGGGTGCTGCGGGTCTGAAAGTCGTGCTCGGCACGCCGACGGCGACGCCGCCGAAATGGCTGATGGACGAATATCCGGAGATCGCCCCGGTCGATCAGAAGGGCCATGTCCGCGGTTTCGGGTCGCGCCGGCACTACACGTTCTCCTCCGAAGTCTGGTGGCGCGAGAGTGCCCGTATCGTCGAGATCATCGCCAAACGCTACGGCGAGCATCCGGCACTCGATGGCTGGCAGACCGACAATGAATATGGTTGCCATGACACGACCCAATCCTGGGGGGCGGAAGACCTGAAGGCCTTCCGCCGCTGGTTGAGGCTGCGTTACCAGTCGACCGACCAGCTCAACGAAGCCTGGGGCAATGTCTTCTGGTCGATGGAGGTCAACAGTTTCGACGATGTCGTGCTGCCGAACCTGACGGTCACCGAGACCAATCCGGCGGCGCGGCTCGATTTCTGGCGCTTCCAGTCGGGGCAGGTGGCTGCCTATGACAAGATGCAGTGCGAGATCATCCGCAAGCATTCGCCCGGACGCTGGATAACCCATAACTTCATGGGCTTCGTCAATGATTTCGACCATTGGAAGGTCGGCGAGAACCTCGATATCGCCTCCTGGGATAGTTATCCGATCGGCTTTGTCGAAAAATTTCCGTTCAGCCAGGAAGAAAAGAACCGCTGGGCGGAGACGTCGCATCCCGACATTGCACCATTTCATCACGACCTTTATCGCGGCGTCGGCCGCGGCCGTTTCTGGGTCATGGAGCAGCAGCCGGGGCCGGTAAACTGGGCGCCGTGGAACCCGGTGCCGAAGCCGGGAATGGTGCGGCTCTGGACCTGGGAGGCTTTGGCGCATGGTGCGGAAGTCGTCAGCTACTTCCGCTGGCGGCAGGCGCCGTTTGCGCAGGAACAGATGCACGCTGGCCTCAATCTGCCGGGATCGGACGAACTGTCGGTCGGCGGCCGCGAGGCGGAGGTCACCGGCCGCGAGATCATCGAGACGGGTGAACTGCCGGCAACGGAACAAGCGCCGGTCGCGATCGTCTATGATTACGAAACCTACTGGAGCACCGTCATTCAGCCGCAGGGCAGGGACTTCCAGTATCACGATCTCGCTTTCCGTTGGTATGAGGCAGCGCGCAAGCTCGGGCTCAACGTCGATTTCGTCCCCCCGGGTGCGGCGCTCGACGGCTACAAGCTGGTGCTGGTGCCATCGCTGATGATTGTCTCCGAGGCTGCATTTCAGGCATTTGCCGCGGCGGATGGCATCGTTCTCTATGGTCCACGCTCCGGCTCGCGCACGCGCCAGTTTTCCATCCCCGACAATCTGCCGCCGGGTCCGCTTGCCGCGCTGACGGGTATTCGCGTCACGCAGGTCTCGTCGCTGCGCCCGGGTCTTGAGGACGCCGTCTCCGGGCGTGTCTCGGGCGCTGCCATCCGCTGGCGGGAATATATCGAGACCGACGGCGAGGTGATTGCGCATTTCGACAATGGTGATCCGGCATTGTCAGCGAAGGGCCGCCACCACTATCTCGCCTGCTGGCCGGATCAGTCGCTGCTACAACAAACGCTCACCCAACTGGCGGCAAAAGCTGGCCTCGAAACGGTGGCGCTGCCCGACCACATCCGTCTGCGCAAGCGTGGCGGCGTGACGTTTGCATTCAATTACGGCACCGAAATCTGGGCAAGCACCGCCACAGGTACCGTCATTCTCGGCGACATCGACGTGAAGCCGCAGACGGTAACGGCCTGGCGGGAATAAAACCGGCGTTTTGCCCTTGCGTAAAAAACGATCTCCTCCACAAAAGGAGATCGTTTTTCGCATCGGAGCTAGAATGAGAGCCTCTTTAAGACAAAAAATCATCGAGGTCTGCGATCGCAAGATCGCGGAAAAAGGACCCGGTGTCGGGCTGTCATTCTATGCGTTTTTCGCAAACAGGAATGATGATCCGGAGCTGCTGATGGAAGCGGCCGAATGGTGGATCCGGACGCACAGGCTCGATCATTTCGAAAAGGCCTTGAAGATCAAGGCGATGGTGGAGGAGATGGCCTAGGCGGCCAAATCCGCCTTTGCCGCAAGGCCCGCCACATAGGTCTCGACGATTGCCCGGTCATCACCCATGGTCTGCAGCAGGAACAATTCGTCGGCAAGTGCGGCCACCATCTCTGCTTTCAGGGCCATGGCCGGCGTGGCCGCCATGTTCAGCACGATGAAATCGGCGTCTGTTCCCGGTTCCAGCGTCCCGATCTTGTCCTCCAGCGACAGCGCCCGTGCATTGCCGAGCGTCATGAAGTAATAGCTTTCCAGCGGGTTCAGCCGCTCGCCCTGCAATTGCTGGATCTTGTAGGCCTCGTCCATGGTGCGCAGCATCGAATAGCTGGTGCCGCCGCCGATATCGGTGGCGAAGGAGACCCGCACGGGCTTCTCCCGGTTCATCAGGCGTCTGAGCGGAAACAGGCCGGAACCGAGGAAAAGGTTCGAGGTCGGGCAATGCACGGCAATCGAGCCGGTCTCGCTCATCGCATCCATTTCGCGCTCGGACAGGTGGATGGCGTGACCGAACAGGGTTTTCGGCCCCAGTAGGCTGTAGCGGGCATAGACATCGGTATAGTCGATAGCGTCCGGATAGAGCGCACAGGTGAAATCGATCTCGTCGCGGTTCTCCGAGAGATGCGTCTGGACGTGGAGGTCCGGGAATTCGCGCACCAGGGCTTCCGCCGCCGACATCTGTTCCGGCGTCGAGGTGATGGCAAAGCGCGGCGTGATGGCGACATGGTTGCGGCCCTTGCCATGCCATTGCTTAATGACGGCGCGGGTTTCGTCGTAACCCATTTCTGGCGTGTCGAGCAGGCCCTGCGGCGCGTTGCGGTCCATCATCACCTTGCCGGCGATCATGCGCATGTTGCGGTTCAGCGCTTCGGCAAAAAAGGCATCGGCGGAGGCCTTGTGCACCGAGCAATAGGCAACGGCGGTCGTCGTGCCGTGGCGGACCATCTCGTCGAAGAATTTTCCGGCGATACGCTGAGCATGCGCCGTCTCGACGAAGCGGCATTCCTCGGGGAACGTATAGGTGTTCAGCCATTCCAGAAGGTTGGCCGCATAGGAGCCGATCACTTGCATCTGCGTGAAGTGCAGATGTGTGTCGATGAAGCCGGGCAGGATCAGATGAGGGCGGTGGTCGATTTCGGTGACGTCGCCGGGTGCTTGCGCCTTGACGGTGTCATAGCTGCCGCTGGCAAGAATCAAGCCATTCTCGACCAGCAGAACGCCATCGGCCTCATAAGTGTAGGCGCCGCTATCATCGAGGCTCGAGGGAGCACGGTTAAAACTCAAGGTGCGTCCGCGGATGAGGGTAGCGGTCATTCTGTCTTGCCTTCCGAAACCGAGCTTTCGAACCATGCGGTCAAAAGCTTGCGTTCGTCATTGGTCATGTCGGTGATATTGCCGGGCGGCATCGCATGGCTGCGGCCGGCCTGGATATAGATTTCGCGGGCGTGGGCGGCAATCTCAGCGTCATTTTCGAGCATCACGCCCTTCGGTGCCCGGTTGATGCCTTCATAGACGGGTTCGGCCGAGTGGCACATGGAACAGCGCGTCGAAATGGCGTCCTTCACGGCGGGGAAATGGGCATTGGCGGCGAACTGCTGGAAGGCCGGCGCGACTTCGGCCTTGTCCTCGCCGGTCAAGACTTTCGGCACGGTCGAAAGCCACATGATGACGATGAAAATGATTAGAGTGACGATCCATGTCCAGGTCGGGCGGCCTTTTCTGGCATGGGTAGTGTTGAACCAATGCCGGATGGTGACGCCCATCAGGAAAACCAGCGCCGCGATCACCCAGTTATAGGCGGTGGCGAAGGCCAGCGGATAGTGGTTCGACAGCATGAAGAAGATGACGGGAAGGGTCAGGTAATTGTTGTGCAGTGAGCGCTGCTTGGCGATGACGCCATATTTCGGATCCGGCGTGCGTCCGGCAATCAAGTCGGCAACGACGACGCGCTGGTTCGGCATGATGATGAAGAAGACGTTGGCCGACATGATCGTCGCGGTGAATGCGCCGAGATGCAGGAACGCCGCGCGGCCGGTGAACACCTGCGTGTACCCCCACGCCATGATGACGAGGGCCACATAGAGAATGCCCATCAGCGTCCAGGTATTCTTGCCGAGCGGTGATTTGCACAGGAGGTCGTAGAAAATCCAGCCGATCGCAAGTGAGCCGATCGAGATCGTAATGGCCGTGGTCGCTGAGATATCCAGCACGTGCCGGTCGATCAGGAAGAGATCGGCGCCGCCATAATAGACCAGACAGAGCATGGCAAAGCCGGAGAGCCAGGTCGCATAGCTTTCCCATTTGAACCAGGTCAGGTGCTCCGGCATGGTGGCGGGCGCGACGAGATATTTCTGGATATGATAGAAGCCGCCACCATGCACCTGCCACTCCTCGCCATAGGCACCGGCGGGCAGGTGATCACGTTTCACCAGGCCGAGATCGAGCGCGATGAAGTAGAAGGACGAACCGATCCAGGCAATCGCCGTGATCACATGCAGCCAGCGAACGGCAAAAGCCAGCCATTCCCAGGCGATGGCAAATTCATACATTGATGTTCCCTTTATGCTTCGTCTGCACACCTTGCGCAAAAATGCCCGAAGGGGGAAGAGGGCGATGCCGTCGTCAGACGCTATTTGGTGAAGCTATTGGCTTGCGGGTTGAGTTCGGCGAGAATCCAGTCACGGAACATGCGGATTTTCGGCGTGTTGCGGCGTGCGTGCGGATAGACGACCCAGTAGTTATGGCCATCGTTGCCAACCAGTTCGAACGGCTGGTAGAGCCTGCCGAGCGCGATGTCGTCCGGGTAGAAATCCGGCGTCAGGATGGCAACACCCTGGCCGGCGATCGCCGCGCGCGCTTCGAAACTCTGGGCTCCAAGCCGGCTGGTCGGCCGTCCCTCCAGATCTGGATCGTCAACGCCCGCTGCAGCAAACCAGAGCCGCCACCACGGATCGCCAGCATCAATGATCCGCAGTTTCAGAAGGTCACGCGGCTCCCGGATGCCGCCGACCGTTTCGGCAAGCGCCGGGCTCAGCATCGGTGTGAACTCAATGGGCATCAGGGGATGGCTGTCGAGGCCCGGCCAGACGCCGGTTCCTGCGCGGATGGCAAGGTCGGTGGATTCCGCGATGAGGTCGATTACCTTGTCGGTGGTGGTCAGCCGTACGGCGATGTTCGGATGGGCAAGCTGAAAGCTGCCAATGTTGCGCGCAAGCCATTGCGAGGCAAAGGTTGGCGTCGAGTTGATCAACAGGGCGCTGTTGACATCACCACGTGCCGATAGCACCGCTTCCTGCAGCATCTCGAAAGCTTCGGTAACACGCGGCGCAAGCTGCTCGCCAACATCGGTGAGCACGATCTGGCGTGGCCGCCGCAGGAACAGCGGCTCGCCGACATTCTCCTCGATCAGCTTGATCTGATAGCTGACCGCCGTCTGCGTCATGCCGAGTTCAGCGCCTGCCTTGGTGAAACTGCCCAGCCTTGCTGCCGTTTCGAACACGCGAAGTGCATTCAAAGGAAACTGTTTCGACATTTTCATGGATAAGTTCTCTTGATGTATGCAGACGGTTGTTCGATTGGAATTGGAGCATGTTTGCGCGCATGCTGCAATCACATTCAGGAAAACAACAGGTGCCGTCATGGATTGCCAAGCAATTGAAAGATATCAACCAATGTCGCGCAAGCGCAGCGAGGAATGGCGTTCCCTGCTGGCAAGACTGCTCTGCGGGTTTCAACCGCGCTATCCGCGGCTCGATCTCGATGTGATGTCCGAATACATGAAGAGAGACCTGGGCTTCATGGACGGGCGCGACCCGCGTGAAGATTCGGATATGACGCGATAAACTCTGTTTGCCGCCGGACCTTATGCAGATGTCCGGCGGCGTGATGTCAGCGCGGCACGCCGAGCTCGCCGCGTTCCAATTGTTCGAGATAGATGAATTTCGGCGCCTTGACCCCGGCCTTGGCGCGGATCTCGACCAACCGGTCGGACTCGAAAAACGCTCTCGCCGCTTCGAGCGAGCTCCATAATGCATAATGAACGATCCGGTTGGGGTCGGTATCGTATTTCAGCACTTGATAGGCGATCTCACCGGCCTCGCGGCGGATGCCGGCAGCGTCGTCGAAAATAGCCTTCCAAGCGGGGTAATCGGCGACCTCATGGATAATCAGAACGTAGTGCATGGTTTTCCTTCGGTGGAGTGGAGGCATTGGCGCATCATGCCTCTGCCGTGAATGTAGCATTGGCTCTGGGACGGCGTGTCCTCGTTTGCCGGGCAAGCCCTCTTCAACGGCTTGTCCGGCCAGGGATTGATGCCGTCGCGCAGCCAGAGCAGGCTATCCAGCCAGAAACCGGCGGCGTGGCGTTTGTGAAAGAGGCTGAAATGGCCGATGCGGTCGAGGCCAAGATCTGCGGGCGACAAGGCGGCTTCGACGGGACTGGCATTTTCATAGTATTTGAGCGCCCGGCGAATGGCATTCGGCGTTCCGATGTCATCATCCGTCACGCCAATCGCCAGAATGTCGGCGGTGACGGCGGCGAACCGCCTCAAAATATCCGGACGGTCTTCGCGCCGATGGGTAAGTTCCATGCATGCGCGGCGAAAACTCCAGTCTTTCGCCACCCCTGCGGGAAGGTCTTCCAGCCAGCCGAGCATCCTGCCGGGGAAATATCCGCATATCGCCGTCAGGAGTGGCATGGCGAGATGCCATTTTAAAAACAGGCGCAGGCGTTGATCTCCGGCATAGTCGCGCCAATAAGCATATTGGGCGCCGACAGTGAGCATGCGATCGACCAGCGGCGCGTTTTCCGCAAAGCCGGGCAGGAACCCGCCGATGCTGTGACCGACCACCAGCCTAGGGCCATACGGTATATGGGTGTCCAGAAAGGCGAGGGCTGCAGCGAAATCCAGTTCACCCCAATCCGCCCAGTGATAGGCACAGCCGCGCAGCGTGGCGGGCCGCGACTGGCCAATGCCGCGATAATCATAGGTCAGCACCGTGAAACCGTGACCGGCCAGAAACCGCGCATAGGGGTGGTAATAGCGTGCGAGCACGCCGGTTGCCGGGTTGATGATGACGGTGCAGCAATGATTAGCAGCCTTGCTTACCCAGATATGGCCACCAAGCCGGACGCCGTCCGCGCAGACAATCCCGACGGGCCAGCCGTCCATCTCCAGCATGATCGTTCTCCGGCGGTTTCGATGGCTTTATCGTAGGTGAGAGCATGGATTGTGTATATTCACTGGTCGGTATACATTGAGATATGGCGATACCCTCTCTTCCCACCCGAGACCGCATTGTTTCTGCGGCTTCAAAGCTGTTTTACAGCGAGGGCATCCGTGCCGTCAGCGTCGATGCGGTGGCGGAAAAGGCGGGAGTGACCAAGCGCACGCTTTACTACCATTTCGACAGCAAGGACGACCTGATCGCCGCTTATCTGGAAGAGCGTGACCAGCCCAATCTGGTCCTATTCAAGCGATGGTTTTCAGAAACGGAAGGCGATGTCGCCGACAAGGTGCGTGGTATCTTCTTCAATCTGGCGGTTGCAGCCCGGCATCCGCGCTGGAAGGGCTGCGGGTTTCTGAGAACCTCCGCCGAGCTTGCCAACATGCCTGGCCATCCGGCAATGAAGATCGGAGCGGCCCACAAGCGCCGGGTCGAAGACTGGTTAAGCAGCGTTTTCGAGGCGGCGGAAATGCGCGCGCAGGCCCGGATACTCGCGCGGCAGACGATCCTGCTACTGGATGGGTCCTTTGCCGTCGCCCTGCTACACCGCGACCCGTCCTATATGGAAACGGCGGGCGAGGCGGTCCATACGCTTATCCGCGCGAGTCTGCGGCAATCGTAAGTTATCGTGCGTGCAGCGCGGCGAGGATCTCGGCCGCAGTCATGGCAGCGATCACCGAAGGGCGCTTGTCGCTGACGGTCTTGCCGCCGATGGGCAGGGTCAGCCGGTTGAGCGCATCGTCGCGCAACCCTTCCTTCCTCGCCCAGCTAGAAAATGTCGCGCGCTTGGTCTTGGAGCCGATCATGCCGACATAAGCGAGGTCGTTGCGGGCAAGGGCTTCCCTGGCAATCAGGAAATCCAGTGCATGATCATGGGTGAGAATAACCACGGCGGAACCCGGAGCGATATCCTTGACGATCGCCTCCGGCATGGCAACCAGGCGATGGCTGACACCGGCCGACATCAGGTCGAGTTCATTCTTTCGGGTTTCCACCGCATAGGTCTTCAGCGGTAAAAGCAGGAGTGCGTCTGCCAGTGCGCGTCCGACATGGCCAGCGCCGAACAGCCAGACTTCCGGCAAGGCCTGCAATCGTTGCCTCAGTTTCCGGTCGAGTGCGGCGCGGGTGGCGTCGTCACCGATGCGGAATGTCAAAACCATGCGGCCACCGCAGCATTGGCCGATATCGGGGCCGAGCGGGATGTCCATCTCCAACTGGTCATTCACGCCCGCGAGCAATGCCCGGGCATGGTCGATTGCCAAATGCTCCATCTGGCCGCCGCCGATCGTGCCATGCGTGTCTGCAGGAGAGACCAGCATGAAGGTGCCGGTTTCGCGGGGTGTCGACCCGAAGGTCTGCTTGATCTCGACGATGACCAGCTTGTATTCGCGCTCAAGGAACGCTTCGAGACTATCGACGGCAAAGTTCATTTCAAGGCTCTTTATGCTCTTCCTGTCCGCAGGCGCTCGACGGCCATCAGGATGCGTTCCGGAGTGGCCGGTGTATCGAGCCGCGGGCATTCGCGATAATCGGCGACACTGGCAACCGCCATCGACAGGGCTTCAAGAACCGAGATCGGCAGCATGAACGGCGGCTCACCGACGGCCTTGGAGCGGCCAATGGTCATTTCGGCATTTTCAGCCCATTCCGCCAGCTTGACGTTGAAGATCTTGGGCCGGTCGGAGGCGAGCGGGATCTTGTAGGTCGATGGTGCGTGGGTGCGCAGCCGCCCCTTGGCATCCCACCACAATTCCTCGGTCGTCAGCCAGCCCATGCCCTGCACGAAAGCGCCCTCGACCTGGCCGATGTCGATCGCCGGATTGAGCGACTTGCCGACATCGTGCAGCACATCGACCCGGTCGACCATATATTCGCCCGTCAGCGTATCGATGGAGACTTCCGAGACCGAGGCGCCGTAGGCGAAATAGTAGAACGGCGTGCCGCGGCCGGTGTTGCGGTCCCAGTGGATTTTCGGGGTCTTGTAGAAACCGGCCGCCGAGAGCTGAACGCGTGCGAAATAGGCCTGCTTGATGAAGGCTGGGAAGGGCACCAGCTCATCGCCGATCTTCACATGATTGGGTACGAAAGTGATGTTTTCCCGCTCAGTCTGCCAGCGTTCGGCCGCGAAATCGACAAGCCGCTCCTTGATCTGCCGGGCCGCATCATAGGCCGCCATGCCGTTCAAATCCGAGCCGGAGGAGGCGGCGGTTGCCGATGTGTTCGGTACCTTGCCGGTGGTCGTCGCGGTGATCTTGACGTTGCTGATGTCGACCTGAAAACTGTCGGCCAGAACCTGCGCCACCTTGGTGTAGAGCCCCTGGCCCATTTCGGTGCCGCCATGGTTCAGGTGGATCGAGCCGTCCTGATAGACATGCACCAGCGCGCCCGCCTGGTTGAAGGCAGTCATGGTGAAGGAGATGCCGAATTTCACCGGCGTCAGGGCAATGCCCTTGCGGATAATGCGGCTGGTCCTGTTGAAGTCGATGACCGCGTTGCGCCTTGCCTGGTAATCGGCGCTCTCCTCCAGCTCAGAGACAATGCGCTGGATGATGTTGTCTTCCACCTGCTGGTGATAGGGCGTCAGGTCGCGGCCGGAGCCTTTTTCGCCGTAGAAATTCAGCTTACGGATTTCCAGCGGGTCCTTGCCCAGCGCGTAGGCGATTTCCTCGATGATCCGCTCGCCGCCGACCATGCCTTGCGGCCCGCCGAACCCGCGATAGGCGGTGTTGGAGACAGTATGTGTCTTCAGCGGTTGCGACGTCAGCTTCACATGCGGATAGAAATAGGAGCTGTCTGCGTGAAAGAGAGCGCGGTCCGTCACCGGGCCGGACAGGTCCGAGGAATAGCCGCAGCGGGCCGCATAATTGGCTTTGACCGCATGGATACGGCCGTCTTCATCGAAGCCGACATCGTAGTCGACAAGGAAGTCGTGGCGTTTGCCCGTGGCGGTCATGTCCTCGTCGCGGTCGGGCCGGAACTTGACGGCGCGCTTCAGCTTCTTGGCAGCGACGGCTGCGAGCGCTGCAAACTGGTTGCCCTGGGTTTCCTTGCCGCCAAAGCCGCCGCCCATGCGCCGCACCTGCACGGTGACCGCGTTGGAGGGAACCCCAAGCACATGGCCAACCATATGCTGGACTTCGCTAGGATGCTGGGTGGACGACCAGACGGTGATCTCGTCGTCCTCGCCCGGAATGGCCATGGCGATGTGGCTTTCAAGATAGAAGTGCTCCTGTCCGCCGATCCGCATCCGGCCGGTAAGGCGGCGCGGAGAGATCTCCAGCTCGGCCTCGGCATCACCGCGTGACAAGGTCAGCGGTTTGGTGACAAGCTCAGCGCCGTTCTCCAGTGCGTCGAGAATATCCGTATGATGCCGCAGGTCGCGATAGATGATCTTCGCCTTGCGGGCAGCACGCCGGGCAATATCACGGGTTTCGGCGATCACGGCAAACGTCGGCTGTCCGTGGAATTGCACCAGCCCCTCGGCCAGAACCGGTTCGTCATCGAGATGGCTGGGGCTGATGTCATTGGAATGCGGCATGTCCCTGGCTGTCAAAATGCAGACGACGCCCGGATAGGCCTCCACCTCCGACAGATCCATGGAAACGATCTCGGCATGGGCGCGATCGGTCATGCCGAGGGCGCCGTGCAGCGTCCCGGCCGGTTCCGGAATGTCATCGATATAGTCGGCGGTGCCGGAGACGTGCTTGTGGGCGCTGTCGTGGCGCAGGTTCGAATGCATGGAGCCGGCGATGGTCTTGCGTTCCTCGAAGGTGGAATTGTCCATGATCATTTCTCCCCTGCGGCAAACCGCACGAGTTCTGACGGTTCTCCCGACGTCTCCAGGAAGAACCGCAACAGCAGATTTTTCGCCGTCAACATGCGATAGGCGGCGGTGGCGCGCCAATCCGTCAGCGGTTGATAATCGGCCTCAAACGCCGCTTGTGCGATACGAACGGTTTCTTCGCTCCAGAGGTTCCCGATCAATGTTTTTTCGACATTGGAGGCCCGCTTTGGCGTCCCGGCCATGCCGCCGAATGCGATCCGCGCCGAAGCAACAGTGTTGTCATTGTTGAGCGCAAGGCGGAAAGCGCCGCAGAGCGCCGAGATATCCTCGTCGCGGCGTTTGGAAATCTTGTAGACGGCGAAATGATCGTCTTCAGGCAAATGCGGCACGAAAATGCTTTCGACGAATTCGCCGGGTTTACGATCCTGGCGGCCATATTCGATGAAATAGGCTTCGAGCGGCACAGTTCGCTGCCCGGTTTTCGAACGCAGATTGACGCTGGCGCCAAGCGCGATCAGCGGCGGCGGCGTGTCGCCGATCGGCGAGCCGTTGGCGACATTGCCGCCGATCGTGCCCATGTTGCGCACCTGCTCGCCGCCGAGACGGTCAAGCATGCGGCCAAAGGCGGGATAGCGGGCGGAAATGGCTAAAAACGCGGCGGAATAGCTCACGCCAGCCCCGATCACGATGCCATCCTCCATTTCGCGAATGAACTGCAGGTCTTCCAGGCCGTTGATGAAAATGACCGGATTCAAGGAACGCATCTGCTTGGTGACCCAAAGCCCAACGTCGGTGGACCCGGCAACGATGGTCGCCTGCGGGTGATCGGCAAGCACCTCGGCAAGATCAGCCGCCGTGCCGGGGACGATCAGGGTGGCATCATCGCTTGTCATGCGGATCGTTTGTGGCGAGCGGATTGCGGTCAGCTTGGTGATGATCTCGTTCCTGGCTTTGACGATCGGGTCGAACACGGCATCGGGTCTGGCCTTCGCCACGGCTTCCGCCGCCCTGACGATCGGCTCGTAGCCCGTGCAGCGACAGAGATTGCCTTGCAGCGCCTTTTCGATATCGGCCCGGCCGGGATTGTCCTTCGATAGCCAGAGACCATAGAGCGACATGACGAAGCCGGGGGTGCAGAAGCCGCATTGCGAGCCGTGATAGTCAACCATCGCCTGCTGAACCGGATGCAGCGTTCCATCCTTTGCCGCCAGATGTTCGACGGTGACGACATGAGTGGCGTTCAGCGAGCCGGTGAACCGGATGCAGGCATTGACGCTTTCGTAAACGAGTTCACCGGCGGATAGCCGTCCTACCAACACGGTGCAGGCGCCGCAATCTCCTTCGGCGCAGCCTTCCTTGGTGCCGGTCATACGCTTTTCGAGGCGCAGGAAATCCAGGAGCGTCGCGGTTGGCTGCACGGTGGTGAGCGCAATCTCCCGATCGTTCAGGATAAAACGGATGCTGCCGGAAGACTGTGTCATGCTTCTCTTCTTTTCATTTCGACTCTTGAAACTATGCCCAAAACCAGCACCGTGACAATTGTGTTTCTACCATTGCAGCCTGCCTTTTTCATGCGTCTTCGGGCCTGTGGAGTTGCGTTTTGTTTTCGTTTGACATTCGTTTTTGTATCGTATTGAAGTTTTTGAAATGGCTCGCGCGGGAGAAATCGCGAGAAAGAAGAAACGCTGGGAGGGGCAGAATGAGCGGATATGTTCTCGCAATCGATCAGGGCACGACATCGAGCCGTGCGATCGTCTTCGACAAGGACCAGAAAATCGCTGGGTCCGGGCAGAAGGAATTCAAGCAGCATTTTCCGAAATCCGGCTGGGTCGAGCATGACCCCGAGGAAATCTGGGACACTGTCGTCTGGGCGATCAAAGAGGCGATCAGCAAGGCCGGCATCAAGGCCAGCGACCTTTCGGCCATCGGTATCACCAACCAGCGCGAGACCGTCGTCGTCTGGGAGCGTGATAGTGGCAAGGCGATCCACAATGCCATCGTTTGGCAGGACCGGCGCACCGCGTCCTATTGCGACAAGCTGAAACGTCAAGGCTTGGAGAAGACCTTCACCAAGAAGACCGGCCTGCTGCTTGATCCCTATTTTTCCGGTACGAAGTTGTCCTGGATGCTCGCCAATGTCAAAGGCGCCCGCACGCGTGGTTCCAGGGGCGATCTATGCTTCGGCACCGTCGATACATTCCTGATCTGGCGGCTGACCGGTGGCAAATCCTTCGTCACCGATGCAACCAATGCCTCGCGCACGCTGATGTTCAACATCGCCACCAATGACTGGGACCGCGAACTGCTCGAGATCCTGCGTGTGCCGGAAGCAATGTTGCCGCAGGTTCTCGATTGCGCTGCCGATTTCGGCGTGACGGACGCTTCTATTTTCGGTGCGGAAATCCCGATCCTCGGCGTGGCCGGTGACCAGCAGGCGGCCACGATCGGGCAGGCCTGCTTCCAACCCGGCATGATGAAATCGACCTATGGTACTGGTTGCTTTGCACTTTTGAACACCGGCAAGGATATCGTCCGCTCAAAGAACCGGCTGTTGACGACCATTGCCTACCGCCTCGACGGCGAGACCACTTATGCGCTGGAAGGCTCGATCTTCGTTGCCGGTGCCGCCGTGCAGTGGTTGCGGGATGGTCTGAAGGTCATCAAGGCGGCGCCAGATACCGGCACGCTGGCCGCAAGCGCCGATCCCTCACAGGACGTCTATCTTGTTCCAGCGTTCACCGGCCTTGGCGCGCCGCACTGGGATCCGGATGCGCGCGGCGCCATCTTTGGCATGACGCGCAATACCGGCCCGGCCGAGTTTGCCCGCGCAGCCCTTGAGGCCGTCTGCTACCAGACGCGCGATCTGCTTGATGCCATGCACAAGGACTGGAAGAGCAACGGCAAGGAAACCGTTTTGCGTGTCGATGGCGGCATGGTTGCCTCCGACTGGACGATGCAGCGCCTGTCTGATCTGCTCGATGCGCCGGTCGACCGGCCGACCATTCTGGAAACAACGGCGCTTGGCGTTGCCTGGCTTGCCGGCAGTCGGGCAGGGGTCTGGCCGAACCAGAAGGATTTCGCCAAGTCCTGGGCAAGAGATCAGCGGTTCGAGCCGGAGATGGACGAAAAGATCCGGGCCGGAAAGCTGAAGGGCTGGCGGAATGCGGTCCGGCGGACGCTGAGTGACGGTTAGGAATATTGAAGCCGGACATTAATGGCGCTGTAAAGTTAACGCTACCGGCCAACTCGGCCAGCGGGATGGTCTGTCCTCGTTGCCTTTAAGTTTACGAGGCCATGCGGGGTCAGGTTCAATCCATGCTCCGCGCCCAAGCATGGCCGAACTGGATGTAGAAGGTTGTATCTTCTGGCCCGCGCGCGATATCCAGCCCAACGTCGATACCCAATTTGCGGGCAATCCGGTATCTGATACCTGCTCCGTAGGTCCAGATATTGTCCTGGGGCTCATAAAGCCGTGAGTTGTTCACAAAGGTTTGGCCATAGCCGCCAAACACAACGCCGGCCCAACGAGGCGTCAGCTGACGGCGCAACTCCGTCTCGATACTCAGTGCTGTGTCGCCCTGATAGCGACCCGATTGAACTCCGCGAAGATCCACGCTTGGCGACATGAAAAACGGCGCGCCTTTGGAAACTGTATCGATACTCAGTTTGGTGCCAAGCGACCATGCGTCGCCGAACTCCTGGAAGGCGTGGATGTCGAGCTGGCTCGCGTTGAACGTTCGGTCGCTTCCGAAAGTATCGGAATAGGCGTCGAATGTAAGAATGGCATTTATGCCTTGTGTGGGCGTGATGGGGTTGTTGCGTGTATCATAATTCATCGACAATCCCAGCGCTGTATACTGGCGCTCGTCCACAAACCTGTCGATGATCGTGTTCACCTGGTCGGCAAGTGGGCCTTGCGTGCTCAACGATACGTCCGACGTACGGTATATGAAGCGTGGCCCGACCGAAAACGACGTGTCCGGAATCTTGTAACGGATATTGCCGAAACCGAATTTCATTCCGTTGCGATAGTCAATTTCGTTGCTGCCCCCAAAGGGAAAAATCGGCAAGGTCACGTCGGCAACGCCAAAGCCGAAACGATAGAGCCACTGGCCCTCCGCAAATGTGCCTTGCTGCACCAGTCCGCCCCCCCAAGACCCATTTCCTGTGTACGCCCCACCCATAATCGTGCGGCCGGGCGCCGCGTCGGGCGTAGTCGGAGGATGGATGAATTGGCCGGCAATCCCCAGGCCTCCGTCGACCGCCGGTTCGGTGATGATGACTGGAACCGGGATGAACCCGCCCCGGCCGAGGAGGCCGGAAACATCCAGGTACCCATCCTCCGGATCGAGGAGATCAGCGCCCCAGTCAAAAGCCAGCACGGGCGTTGTGGCAAAGCCCAGAAACGCTATGCCGATGAGGAACACCCTGGAGACAATCGCTCGGTACGGCCAAACTATCATGACACTTCAAATGACCTCTAGCGTTAGAGCTGGATCCAACCTGGATTAACCCGGGATGGTTGTAAGCAACTTCTCACCTCTCCAAGTGAATCCCATATCGATTTCTGTTACAAGAGGGCGTTGGTGTATCGATCACAATCAGGAGGGATTTCATTTTTAGATGACGTTGACCATGGCGCCTGTGTACAGCGCCGGACGGATTTGGCACCCACACAGGCAAGCATAGGGTTAGGGATGACGCAGCCGATAGCGACCTCCGGTGGCATCGTCAACTTAACGGAACACGGAACTCACTGTGCGATGACGGTCCATGAGGGAGCCTGATCCACTATATCGCCACCATCGCTTTCCCGCTGAAATCATTGCCATCGCCGTGTGGTTCTATTTCCACATCCCCGATACGACATCTCCTCGGGTCATCATCGCGAATGCGTTCAGCGGCGATGAACCTGTGGGCGAAAATCGCCCGGACGTGACCGGCAAACTCGGCCAGCGTGATGGTCAGTCCTCGTTGCCGTTAAATTTACGAGGTCCACGGGCACCGGGGTGCATCTGCTTAATCCTTAGGAATCATAATCCAACTGGAAACGCACTGTTTCAACTGGCGTGCTGTGATCCGCCCGCAATGTTGATTATCTGAGTTACCGAAACGTTCTCTTTGTCCTTTTGGGGCTTTTCAGCCAGGTAGGAACCCATGGAACTTGGTCTTTACACATTCGGCGACGTTCATCCCGGGGCACCACAGGGGCGCGGTAGAGAAGGCGAGGAGCGGGTGCGTCACTTGCTCGAGGAAATCGAGCTGGCCGATCAGGTCGGGCTCGATGTCTTCGGCTTGGGCGAACATCACCGGCCGGATTATGTCGCCTCTGCCCCGGCAATGATCCTGGCGGCCGCAGCTTCGCGCACGAAAAACATCAAGCTGACCAGCGCTGTCACGGTGCTGAGTTCGGACGATCCCGTCCGGGTGTTCCAGCAGTTTGCAACGCTCGACCTGATTTCCAATGGCCGCGCCGAGATCATGGCGGGGCGGGGATCGTTCATCGAATCCTTCCCGCTGTTCGGCTATGACCTCGACGATTACGATCAGCTGTTTTCGGAAAAGCTGGACCTTCTACTCGCTATCCGTGACGGCGAAGTCGTCACTTGGTCTGGCGAGAAGCGGGCACCGATCAATGGCCGCGGGGTCTATCCGCGTCCGGTGAACGATCCGCTGCCGGTCTGGATCGCCGTCGGCGGCACGCCGCAATCGGTGGCGCGGGCCGGAGCGCTTGGTCTGCCGGTGGCGCTGGCGATCATCGGCGGCGAGCCGGCGCGGTATGCGCCGTTGTTCGATCTCTACCGTGAGGCCGCGCGCCGGGCGGGACAGGACGCGTCGAAGCTGAAGACCAGTATCAATGTCCATGGTTTCATCGCCGATACCAATGAAAAGGCCGGCGACCAGTTTTACGGCCCGCAGGCCGAGGTGATGAACCGTATCGGCCGTGAGCGCGGCTGGGGGCCGACCAGCCGGGCGCATTTCAACCAGTCGATCGGTCCGGACGGCAATCTCTTTCTTGGCGATCCCGACACGGTAGCGGAAAAGATCATCCGGCACCAAAAAATCTTCAAGAATGACCGTTTCCTGTTGCAGATGGCGATCGGCCTGATGCCGCATGACCAGATCCTGCGCGGCATCGAACTCTACGGCACCAAAGTGGCACCGCTGGTGCGTGCTGCGCTGGCTGAGGAGAAGAAACAGGCGGAAACCGCCTGACGGTAGTGATTTTCCCTTAGCCTGCGTCTGGATTGGCCGCTTTCGGCGGGTTACATAAACAGCCGAAAGCGAGAGACGATGACACTCAACAATGACGAAGACCTGGAGCGGCTGAAGGAAATTGGCCGCATCTGCGCCAATACGATCCAGATCATGGCGGCAGCGCTTGAGCCGGGCATGACAACGGCGGAGCTGGATGCGATCGGCCGCAAATTCCTGGAGGAATCCGGCGCGCGCTCCGCTCCGGAACTAACCTATAATTTCCCGGGCGCCACCTGTATCAGCGTCAACGAGGAAGTTGCCCACGGCATTCCGGGCAGCCGCATTATCCAGGCTGGAGATCTCGTCAACATAGACGTTTCCGCCGAGAAAAACGGGTTATTTGCCGATACCGGCGCGTCCTTTGCCGTGCCGCCGGTCAAGCCGCAGGTCGAACGCCTTTGCCGTGACGGCAAGCGCGCCATGTGGGTGGGGCTGAACGAGGTGAAGGCCGGCAAGCCGCTTGCCGCGATCGGCAATGCTATCGGCGCCTTCGCCAAGAAGAACCGCTATTCGTTGATCACCAACCTGGCCAGCCACGGCGTCGGACGCTCGCTGCACGAGGAGCCGACCGAGATCGCCACCTGGCCGGATAAACACGAGAAACGGCGGATGACCGACGGCATGGTTTTCACCGTCGAGCCGTTCCTGTCGCTCGGCGCACAATGGGCCGAAGGCGGCGACGACGAGTGGACGCTGTACAGCGAACCCCGGGCGCTGACCGTGCAGTACGAGCACACTGTGATCGTTACCCGCAACGGGCCGCTGGTTGTTACCCTGCCGGGCTGACGGCGCCGTTGCATTCCTACCGTTGAACGGCATCATCAGATTTTGTCGTTTGTCATCCTCATGCTGCGTTGCAATAGGTAGGGCATGATCAAGCCCAATCTGCCGCCAAACCAGAAACTCGTCCCGACTGCCCTTGCCGGCGCCATCGCCATGGCGGTCGCGATGGGGTTTGGGCGGTTTTCCTACACACCGATCCTGCCCGGCATGATGAGCGGCCTTGGTTTGAGCCCGGCCGATGCCGGGCTGATCGCGTCGGCCAATTTCATCGGCTATCTCGTCGGGGCGGTCGCTGCCGGTTACGGTTGGGCGGCCGGGCGTGAGCGGGCGGTCAGTCTGTCGGCGCTTGTGGCGACCACGGTTCTGTTGCTTGCCATGGGGCTCACGTCATCGATCGCCCTGTTTTCCGTCATCCGGTTTCTTGCCGGTGTCGCCAGCGCGTTTACGATGATCTTCACCTCGGCGATCGTGCTCAGCCGGGGACTGGCCGCCGGTAACCCGCATGTGCAATCCATCCATTTCGGCGGTGTGGGCATCGGTATTGCGGTGTCCTCGCTGATGGTTTTTGTGTTGCCCTCTGGCGGCTTCGGGACTTTTTCCGGCTGGCAGGCAGCGTGGTTCGGTGGCGCTGCAATCGCTTGTCTCGGCACGGTCGCGGTGGCTTTCCTCCTGCCGACTGGCCCTGCTTCCGGTAAAAATACCGAGCGGGAAAGGCCGTTGGTCTGGACCCGGCCGCTGGTGGTCGTGACGCTGACCTATGGCCTGTTCGGTTTTGGTTACATCATCACCGCAACCTTTCTGGTTGCGATGGCGCGGCAAGGGGCGAGCGATCATACGGTCGAGTTCCTCGCCTGGCTGATCACCGGCCTCAGTGCGGCCGTCTCGGTGTATCTGTGGCGCCGCGCTGTGCCGCGGTTGGGGATCACCGGTGTCTATCTGGTTGGCCTTGTTGTCGAAGCTATCGGTCTTATCCTCGTCGTCACCCTGCCATCGCCCTATGCGCCGCTCATCGGCGGCCTGATGCTCGGGCTGACCTTCATCATGGTGACGGCCTATGGCCTGCAGATCGGTCGGGCGCTGGCGCCGGAGAGCCCGCGCAAGGCGCTTGCCTTCATGACGGCCGCTTTTGGCGTCGGCCAGATCATTGGACCTTTGGTGGCCGGTTGGCTGGCCGACGGCAATGGGAATTTCAATACGCCGACGCTGGTTGCGGCAGCCGTGGTCCTGTTCTGCGCTGGCCTGATCGCAATGGAATTCCGCCGGATCGTTGGTGCCATGACGGCCTGAACGGTCTCGCGATTAAATAACGGTAACATTAGCTTGATGTGATTGGCAGGTGAGGGCTTTTGCCCTAGGTTCGCGACATCGAAGCAGGGTGTTTGCGCCCTCAAAACGCGAGTGCCGCCTTGTTCCATTCCTTCTTTCCCCGCCCGAAACCATTTTTTATCTCGGCTTTCTTGTGGGCCATCCTCGTCATCGGATCCTGGTATGCGGGCGGGGGGGCACTCGGCCCCACGCTGGGTTTTACCGCTCGTGATCCCAATGCCGGGGTGGACGTTTCGCTTTTCTGGTCCGGGGCGTTTCTGTGGTTTTACATTTATTACGCTCTGGCGACCGCGGTTTTTGCTGCCTTCTGGTTTTGGTACGCTCCCCACCGCTGGCAATACTGGTCGGTGCTAGGAAGCTCCTTGATTGTTTTCGTCACGTACTTTTCGGTGCAGGTCAGTGTCGCCTTCAATGCGTGGTACGGTCCCTACTACGACCTCCTTCAACAGGCTATGGCAAGGACCGCGCCGGTAACGGTGGAGCAACTCTATACCGGTCTTCTCGGAATCACGGGTATTGCTTTCGTATCGATAACGATCAGCGTGCTGAACCTGTTTTTCGTGAGCCACTACATTTTTCGCTGGCGCACTGCGATGAACGAATTCTACATGGCAAACTGGTCCAAGCTTCGCCACATCGAAGGTGCTTCGCAGCGTGTGCAGGAAGATACGATGCGTTTTTCCGGTACGGTCGAGGGCCTTGGCGTCGGTTTGGTCAGGGCGATCATGACACTGATTGCCTTCATGCCGGTGCTCTTCACCTTTTCAGACAAAATCAACGAGCTGCCGATCATTGGACAGGTTCCGCATGCGCTGGTATGGGCAGCGATCCTGTGGGCATTATTCGGGACGTTTTTCCTCGCCGTTGTCGGGATCAAGCTACCTGGCCTGGAATTCCGCAACCAGCGCGTCGAAGCAGCTTACCGTAAGGAACTCGTTTACGGTGAAGACCATGAGGATAGAGCCCAGCCGGCGACGATGGCGGAACTCTTCGCCAACGTTCGGAAAAACTACTTCCGGCTCTATTTCCACTATCTCTATTTCAACATTGCCCGCTTTTTCTATCTCCGCGCGGATGACCTCTACAGCCTGCTGGTGCTGATCCCATCGGTCGCCGCCGGGAAGGTAACGCTGGGCGTCTTCACGCAGGTGAGCAATGTTTTTGATCAGGTTCGGTCATCATTCCAGTATCTAATCAATTCCTGGACGACAATTGTCGAGCTGATGTCCATCTACAAGCGTCTGAAGGCTTTTGAGGCCACGATCTACGACGAGCCACTGCCCTCGATCGACCAGCGCTATCTTGCTCGCGAAGAAACGGACGGCGAACTGGCAGCCAACCGCCCTTGAGTCTTACCGGGCTTACGACAATACTCAAAAGGCGGAGCGATCCGCCTTTTTCTGTTTGGCGATGATCGGCAGTGCCTGCGCATAACTGACACAGGCGACGTCCGGCTTGCCGCAGGTTTCTGTAAGAAATCGATCAAGCGCGCGCCAATAGGCGCCGCCGTTCATTTCGACGAAGTGGAAGCCCAACTGCAGCGGGATGCGATTGCCGTCATATTCTTTCTGGAACGCCTTGCGGTAGGCATCGAGCGTGCGTTCTTCGAAGACGGCGCTGTCCTTCTTGTTTTCGATGCCCATCGAGTGGCGAACGAACAGATTGTAGTCCATGCCGATCACCCGGCGCTGCTGCGGGCCTTCGGGGATCAGCGGCAGGCCGAAGCGTGGCAATCCATCCGCATCCGACGGCCAGCCCGGTCCCTTGGTGACGAGGCTGGCATCATAGGTAAAGCCATCCTGTTTCAGGGCGGGGAGCAGGCCATCGCTGAGTGACAGATAGGGTGCGCGAAAACCCTTGATGCCATGGGTTGCGAAGTCCGCCCAGCCCTTCGGCTCCTCGCCGGGAATGCCGGCCGCCTTCCAGGCGTCGGCCAGTGCCGTATTGAACGCAGAGAATTCCTGTTTCCAGTCCGCAGTACTCCAGCCTTTGCCGTCGAAATGGCCACACGCATGACTGCCGATATCATGGCCCGCCTCGTGGGCTGCCCAGATATGGCGGACGCGGGACTGGATTTCTTCGCGGCTCTGGGCAAAGCCGACATTGGAGCGTGCGGCCTTGTGGCCCGGCGCCTGATAGCTCTTGCCGCCTTCGGCTCGGGTCATCAGAAAGGTGCAGGAGAGAAAATACGTGAACTGCGCGCCGGTGCGCTTGCCCATATCCAGGCTTTTTTCCCACAGTTTGTTATCGTGCGCGCCATCGAACGAGACGATGACGAGCTGCTTGCGTTCCGCCGATGCCGGAGGCTCGACGGCGTGGGCAACGGCGGGGGCGAGTGCCATTGCGAAAGCAAGACAGGGGGCAGCGGAAAATCTGGGCATGCGGAAACCTTGGACGGCAAATGCGGGATTGCGTTCCCTGAGCCAAGAATGCGGCAATCCTTTGATCGGACTGGAAAACAAGCCACATTACCGCTATGCGATAGTTCTGATTTCATAACAGTTGCGGGTATCCTTCATGGCCATTCTCATTCTCGGTATCGTCATCTTCCTTGGCATCCATCTGGTGAAGAGCTTTGCGCCCGGTCTACGCGCTGCGGTCGTCGAGCAGGGCGGTACCGGGCTTTGGCATGCCATTCATGGTTTCTGTGCTCTTCTCGGCCTCTGTCTGATCG
Source organism: Hyphomicrobiales bacterium (assembly GCA_900472175.1). Taxonomy (GTDB): domain Bacteria; phylum Pseudomonadota; class Alphaproteobacteria; order Rhizobiales; family Rhizobiaceae; genus Pararhizobium. The sequence continues at coordinate 288,854 of UCHD01000005.1, forward strand.
CCTACGGTTTCGATCTGTCGCGGGCGACCACCGGCATGCTCTATACGCCGCCGAAGTTTCTCACCCATATCGCCCTGACGCTGATGCTGATCTCCTTCGTCTGTCTGGCGGCGGCATTCCTGCCTGCCGGAAAGATCAAGGCTGCGACCAAACATCCGGCCATTCTCGCCATCAAGATCTGGGCGCTGGCGCATCTGATGGCCAATGGCGAGGTCAATTCGGTGCTGCTGTTTGGCGCGTTTCTGATCTGGGGCGTGATCTTGCGCATCTCGATGAAGCGCCGCTGGCGCGCAGGCGAGATCACGCATCCGGTGTTCGTCTCATACAAATACGATGTCATCGCCCTGGTTCTCGCCCTTGCCGTCTATCTCCTGTTTATCTGGAAGTTGCACGAAGTGCTGATCGGCGTTGCGCCGATTGTGATGGGTTAAACTCTGCTAATCGGGGCTAAATCGCGCTGCCCCCTTACAACGGCCTCAAAATACGGTAGAAGCGCGGAAATCTTTACATCATCTTTGCAGGGAAGGCCGGGAAACCGGAACTTAGGAATGGCGAACCAGGACGAAAGCTTTATCCGCGAAGTCAACGAAGAATTGCGCTCTGAACAGGTGAAAGCCGTCTGGACGCGGTTTGGCAGCGTCATCATCGGGATCGCAATTCTTATCGTTGTCGGCACGATCGGCAAGGTCGGCTACGAGTATTGGCACGAGACCTCTGCTTCCGCGTCTGGCGACGAATTCCTGGCGGCCTTGACGCTGTCGCGCGAAAACAAGACCGACGAAGCGCTGACCGCTCTCGCCACGCTTGAGAAGGATGGCTACGGCGCCTATCCGGTTCTTGCAAAGATGCGGGCAGCAACTCTGCAGGCGCAGAAGGGCGATACGGCAGGCGCCGTCAAGGTCTTCTCCGACATCTCCAAGGATGCGGCGCTGCCACAGCCGATGCGCGATGCCGCCCGCATGCGCGCCGCTTACCTGCTGGTCGATACCGGAACCTATGAGCAGGTTTCGGCCGAGGCCGAGCAGCTTGCTGTGCCTGCCAACGGCATGCGCCATTCGGCCCGCGAGGCTCTCGGTCTTGCCGCCTACAAGGCCGGTGACATGGCCAAGGCCAAGACCTGGTTCCAGCAGATCGTTGATGATGCCGAGACACCGCGCAATCTGGCAAACCGCGCCCAGATGCTGCTCGATCTGATTATCGCCAGCGGAAAGGCCGCCTGAACGGGCGCCCAAGAAAACAACATTGGAGCGTGACCGGTTGCGGATGCTCTGAAGACAGGATTATTCGATGAACTTCACCGTCGCCATCGTTGGGCGCCCCAATGTCGGAAAGTCGACGCTTTTCAACCGTCTGGTTGGCAAGAAGCTGGCGCTAGTCGACGATACGCCGGGCGTCACCCGCGACCGCCGTCCGGGCGATGCCAAGCTCGTCGATCTGCGCTTCACCATTATCGACACCGCTGGTCTCGAGCAATCGGGACCGGAGACCTTGCAGGGCCGCATGTGGCTGCAGACGGAAGCGGCCATCGAAGAGGCCGATCTGACGTTGTTCGTTGTTGACGCCAAGTATGGCCTTACACCGGCCGACGAGACGCTCGGCAAGATGCTGCGCCGCCGCGGCAAGCCCGTGGTGCTGGTTGCCAACAAGTCGGAAGCCAAGGGCTCCGACGGCGGCTATTACGATGCTTTTACGCTCGGCCTCGGTGAGCCTGTTGCCATCTCGGCTGAACATGGCCAGGGCATGATCGACCTGCGCGACGCCATCGTCGCGGCACTCGGCGAGGATCGCGCCTTTCCGCCTGAGATCGACGAGCCGGAGACCAATGTCGACCTGCGCGGCGACGAAGACCTTGACGACGAAGACTTCGAGCCGGAATATGATGAAACCAAGCCGCTGCGCGTGGCGATCATTGGCCGTCCGAATGCCGGAAAATCGACGCTGATCAACCGTTTTCTCGGCGAAGACCGCCTTCTGACAGGCCCGGAAGCCGGTATCACCCGCGATAGCATTTCCGTCGAATGGGACTGGCGCGGCCGCACTATCAAGATGTTCGACACCGCCGGCATGCGCAAGAAGGCGCGGGTGCAGGAGAAGCTGGAAAAGCTCTCTGTCGCCGACAGCCTGCGCTCCATCCGCTTTGCCGAATCGGTCGTGATCGTTTTTGACGCGACCATTCCGTTTGAAAAGCAGGACCTGCAGCTGGTCGACCTCGTCGCCCGCGAAGGCCGCGCCGCGATCCTCGCCTTCAACAAGTGGGATCTGGTCGAGGACACCCAGGCACTGCTGGCCGATCTGCGCGAAAAGACTGAGCGTCTCCTGCCGCAGGTGCGCGGCATCCGCGCCGTGCCGATCTCCGGCCAGACCGGTTACGGTCTCGACAAGCTGATGCAGTCGATCATCGATACCGACAAGGTCTGGAATCGCCGCATTTCGACTGCCCGGCTCAACAAGTGGCTGGAATCGCAGCAGATCCAGCATCCGCCGCCGGCCGTTTCGGGCCGGCGCCTGAAGCTGAAATACATGACCCAGGTCAAGGCCCGCCCGCCGGGCTTCATGATCTCCTGCACACGGCCGGATGCCGTGCCGGAAAGCTACATCCGCTATCTGACCAACGGACTGCGCGCCGATTTCGAGATGCCGGGCGTGCCAATCCGCATCCATTTGCGGGCATCGGAAAATCCGTTTGAGAACAGGAAGAAGCGGTAGCTGCCGGAATTGGCCGACGCCTCACCAGGTGATGAAGGTGGGACTGTAAGCTGCGATCTTGCTATCGCGCGTGACAAGGATCAGCGGTTCGGTGATCGCCTGCACGATCAGCAGGCGATCGAATGGATCGGCATGCGGCGTAACGACCTCTTCGGTCGCTGCCGCGTGTTCAGCTGTGATATCCAGAATGCGGCTTCCGGCGTTGGTGAAGTGACGAATGGCTTCGTACCCGTTGAACGGTATCGCCCTGTCTCTGCCAACCATGAATTTAATTGAAATTTCCCAAATGCTGGCGGCTGAAATGTACGTCTGATTGTCGGGATCTTTGAGTATCGCAGCAATTCTTGGCGCCAACATCTCTGGAGAAGAGATCGCCCATATCGCCACATGCGTGTCGAGAAGAAGGTTCATTCTTTCTTCAAGCCGAAGAGCTTGGCCACCTCTTCGTCCAGCGCATTGAAATCTTCGAGGGACATTGGTGGAAATTGTCCTTCAAGAAGGCCGAGCCGCATTCCCTTCTTTTCGCCTTGGACCAGCGGAACCAGTCTCGCTGCCGGTTTGCCGTCGCGCGCAATGATGATTTCGTCTTCGGCGCCGCTTTCAACGGCGCTGACAAGTTGGGAAAGGCGCGTCTTGGCTTCCAGCATGTTGACGATCGTCATCGCATCTCCCCTTGGCTAAGGTTGACCAAAGGTAATGCCGGAAGCCCGGAATTGCAATGATTGGCCTACAGGCTCGCTTCGAACTTGTCTCTGGAAACAAGGGCTCCGTGATGCTGAATGACCGTCGCTGCCGCTTCTGCCGCAAACCGCGCCGCAGCCGTGGCGTCGCCATCGACGGCATAGCGGGCAAGGAAAGCGCCGTTGAAACTGTCGCCAGCGCTGGTCGTGTCGACGATCTTTTCGACATTGGCTGAGGGGACGAACTGGAGCGGCGTATCGCCAAAACTCAGCGTCACGCCCTTTGGTCCATCCTTCACCACGACATTATCGACGCCAAGGCCGCGATAGCGGGCGATGGTTGCCGCAATGTCGGCATCGCCGAAATGCGCCTGTTCGTCATCAAAGCTTGGCATGACGAGGCTGGAGGCGCGGGCACCGGCCGAGACCGTTTCGCGCATATAGGCCTTGTCGTCCCACAGGCGTGGCCGGATGTTGGGATCGAACACGACGTGTTTGCCCGCGGCCTTGGCGCGACGCAGTTCGGACAGCAGCGTCTCGACGGCCGAGGGGGCCAGAATGGCGAGCGTGATACCGGAAAAGACGATGATGTCGGAGGCTTCGATTGCGGTGCGCAGATGGCTGGCGTCGTCGGCCAAGGTCTTGGCGGCGGAGACCGAGCGCCAGTAAGAAAAGCTTCGTTCGCCATCCGTTAGGTGGATCATGTAAAGCCCGGGAGAACGGCCTTCAACGCGGCGGATGGTGCTTGTGCCGACCCCGGTCTTTCCGATGAAGGCCAGCATCTCATCGGAAACCGTATCGGTGCCGACCGCAGTCAGGTAGTCAACCGACCAGTCGCGCGGAAGAAACAGCCGGGCATAATAGGCAGTGTTGAACGTATCGCCGGCATAGCCCTTGCGCAGCAGATCACCCTCTGCCTGCATCAGTTCCACCATGCATTCGCCGATCGAAAGCAGCCTGCCCGCCATGAAATTCTCCCCGTTCTTCATGCTTTGCAACGGCGGAGATACGTCTTACCGGCGGGGAAGGCAAGCGGTTGACGCTGTTTACCGGCTTATCTGCTCGCTGGCAAAGCTGGACTGAAATCATGTCCTTGTATCGTCATTTTGCGCCTGTGCCGGTCAATCGCTGCAAACGGCATGCAAGGCGGTTTACTCGCTCTTGCGGCAACGATACATCTTTCAGCATATCCCTGTGATCGCGGAGCTTTTTGATGGCATCTCCCTTGACGTCCAATCCCGACTGGTGGCGCGGCGCGGTGATCTATCAGGTCTATCCACGCTCTTTCCAGGATACGACGGGGGATGGTCTGGGCGATCTCAAGGGCGTGACGCAGCGGCTGCCGCATATTGCCAACCTCGGTGTCGATGCCATCTGGCTGTCGCCGTTCTTCACCTCGCCAATGGCCGATATGGGCTATGACGTTTCGGATTATTGCGATGTCGATCCGATGTTCGGCACGCTCGCCGATTTCGATGCGCTTCTGAAGACGGCGCACCGGCTCGGCCTCCGGGTCATCATTGATCAGGTGATTTCGCACACGTCCGACCAGCACCCCTGGTTCAAGGAAAGCCGCTCGGACCGCACCAATGCCAAGGCAGACTGGTATGTCTGGGCCGATCCGAAGCCGGATGGCACGGCGCCGAACAACTGGATGTCGATTTTTGGCGGGCCGGGCTGGGAATGGGACGGTGTACGCAAGCAGTATTACATGCACAATTTTCTAGGTTCACAGCCCGATCTCAACTTTCACAATCCGGAGGTTCAGGAAGCGCTTCTCGACACGATACGCTTCTGGCTGAAACGCGGCGTCGATGGTTTTCGGCTCGACACGGTCAATTTCTATTTCCACGACAAGGAGCTGCGCGATAATCCGCCGCTGGTCTATGACCCGGATGCGATTGGGCTCGATGCTCCGGACGTCAATCCCTACGGCATGCAGAACCATCTCTATGACAAGACGCAGCCGGAAAATATCGGCTTCCTTCAGCGCTTTCGTGCCTTGCTGGATGAGTTCGGTGACCGGGCTTCGGTGGGTGAGGTCGGCGATGGTGTGCGATCGTTGAAGACGGTGGCTGCCTATACCGGCGGCGGCGACAAGCTGCATATGTGCTACACGTTCGACCTCTTGGGACCGGATTTTACCGCCACGCATATCCGCCGCTGTGTTCAGGCGTTTCAGGACGCGGTCACGGATGGTTGGGTCTGCTGGGCCTTTTCCAATCATGACGTCACGCGCCATATCAGCCGATTTGCTCAGACGGCGGATGAGCGCGAGCGGATTGCCAAGCTGGCGATTTCGGTGCTTGCGGCGCTACGCGGCTCGATTTGCCTGTATCAAGGTGAGGAACTGGCCCTACCGGAAGCGGAACTGCAGCTTGAGGATCTGCGCGATCCCTACGGCATCCGCTTCTGGCCGGCCTTCAAGGGACGCGATGGATGCCGCACGCCGATGGTCTGGGAAAAGAAGGCCGCTCATGCAGGTTTCTCCAGCGCCAAGCCTTGGCTGCCGGTGCCGGCCGAACATCTTGCGCTTGCCGTTGATCAGCAGCAGGAAACCGGTTTCGTTCTCGATCACTACCGCCAGACACTGGCCTTCCGCAAGGCACATGCGCCGTTGCTCGATGGCGCCCTGACCTTCCTCGACACCAATCAGGACATCCTGGCGTTCACGCGCGAGAAGGGCGGCGAGAAGCTGCTGTTCATCTTCAACCTGCATCGTGGCCCACAGACCGTCAGCGTCTCGAAGGACATGGCGATTGCCGATGTTATGCCGATGCCGGGATTTGCGCCGAAGATCGAGGGCGGCGAAATCCTGTTGGAGGCGATGGACGTGTTTTGCGGGCGGCTGGTATAGACACGGCTCTGCTATGGATACGGGATGACATCGAGAGATTCTGTCCGCGACATCGGTTATCCTTCATCCGGTAGCAGGCGGGGTACCAGACCGCGGGCGGCGACGAGGTTGATGGCACTGTCATGGATGATGGCATCGGGATGCGCCTCCGTCGCCACCAGAAGCACGGTGCTGGATGAGGTAAGGCCCGTCACTTCCCGGAGATCGTCCTTGCCCGCGACATCCAGCAATCCTGCTAGACCCGCACTGCCGGATGGCGTGGTGTGGATGCCTACTTCCTCATGCATGATTGTGGCGGCCTGCAAAAGTGCAGCTTCGCTGACAAGCACCGGCAGGGGATTATGCCGCCGCAGGATTGCCAGCGCCGGCGCCGACGCCTCGCCGCAGGCCAGCATCTCGGCGCATGTTCGCAGCGATCCGGCGATACGCACCACGCGTCCGGCAGCAAGAGCCGGTGCTACGCACGCTGCCTGCTCCGGCTCGACAATGGCGAGCTTGACCGTCGGCAATCCCTCCGCCATGGCGGCGGCAAGGCCGCCCACGCCCGCCTGCACGAATTGATGGGAGAGGGTAATCCCGCCGGTTGCAAGCTGCGCGTTGATCTCGCTGGTCATCGTTGCGTAGCCAAACATCACGTCGCGAACGATCGGGGCGTCGATATCGGCACTGGTATCCGGCACCAAGATGCCGTCCACGCGGGCGGCCTCCGCGGCGGCATCCACCGCATTGTCATAGGTTCCCGCGACCCAATAAACCGACGCGCCCAGTGCCAGGATGCGCTCTGCCCGCGAGCGTGGAACGCTGTGATGCAGATATATCGTTGCAGGCGCCCCGGCGATATTGGCCGCGGCAGCGACGGCCAGCCCATGGTTTCCATCGCTGGCGCAGATCAGGCGGGGCAGATCGCCGCGTTCCTGCAACTGGGCCATCGGCGTTCCAGTCACGCGGGCCAGAGCGCATAGCGCCGCAGTCATGCCACCGAGAATCTTGAAATTGCCAAAGGGACGGCTGCTTTCAACCTTGACGAGGACGCGGCCGACACCGGCGCGTTGGGCAAGGGCGGGGCAGTCTGCGAGCGCCGTTGCGGTGGCGGGAACCTGAGGGGAGAAATGTGTCATGGGTGAAATATGCCTCATAGCTTTGCCGCCAAACCGCGGTGATGCCCGCGTGAGCGCAGCAAAGCCGCAATTTCGATGCTATTCGTCGTCCAGAGCAACGGGGATGACCAGTCCGCGTTTGATGACGCCAAGCGCAACATTGGTGGTGAAACGTCTGATATTGGCGTTCTCGGCAATCAGCCGGGACATCAGCGCATCGTAGGCATCGACATCGGGTGCGGTGACGATCAGCACGAAATCCGATCCGCCGGTGATGTAAAAGGCCTGCTGGATCATCGGCTCGTTCGCCAGCCAGCGGCGAAGCTGAGCAAGAAGCTCTGGCCGCTCCCGCTCGACATCCAGTGCAACGATAAAGAATGTCGGCCGCCCCACCTGCTTGGGGTCAACGACTGCGATGTCGCGCTGGATAATTCCCGTTTCGCGCAGCCGCTTCAAACGCCGCTGGATCGCTGAGACGGACAGAGGCACCACCGCAGCAAGCTGCTCGGCAGTCTGGGAAGCATCTTCCTGCACCAGGTTCAGCAAATGTCTGTCAAAGCGATCAAGGTTCATGAAAGCACACTACAGGGACCAAACGCGGATAAAAAGCGATCTTGTGCCGTCGATTGCGGCAAGGCGGCGTTGTGGTGCTTTACACCTTGTCGGGAAGCCGCCGTGCCGGCTCTGCCTCCGCGCCTTGGGATTGTTGCAATGAAACTTCTCTACCAGACCCATTCGCCCTTTGCCCGCAAGACGCTGGTTTTTGCGCATGAGCTGGGCATTGCCGATCAGCTGGTTGTCGAGCATCACGAAACAAGCCCGACAAACGCCAATGCCACGGTTTTTTCGAGTAATCCGCTCGGGAAAGTGCCGGTTCTGCTGCGTGACGGCCTGTCGCCGTTGTTCGACAGCGATGTCATCTGCGCCTATTTCGATACGCTGCATCAAGGGCCGTCGCTTTTCCCTGCCGACACTGAGCGCAGGTGGGCGGCACTACGTTTGCAGGCCTTGGCGCAAGACATGGCTTATGCCGGCATCGGCATCCGCTGGGAAACGGCGCGCCGCCCGGAGCATCTGCGCTATCCGGAATTGCAGGCCGGTTACGAGCGAAAACTTGCAGAGAGCTACCGCTGGCTGGACCGTGAGATCGAGGATGGCGGCCCCTTGCATATCGGCCATATCGCCGTTGCAACGACACTGGACTGGCTTTCCTTCCGCCACCTGCCACCGTTTCGGGCACACGCCAATCTTACTCGCTGGTTCGATGCGTTTGCGCAGCGGCCATCGATGCTGAAGACCCCCCTTTCGGGCGAGACCCAAGATTAGAGAGCCGTTTCAGCCGATCAATGCAAATTTGTCGACGTCCACCAGCCCCATGTCCGAAATCTTCAGGTGCGGGATGACGGGCAGGGGCAGGAAGGCCAGTTGCAGGAAGGGCTCTTGCAACGTTGCCCCGAGCGCGAAGGCGGCCTGACGCAGGTGATGCAGCGTGTCGCGCACGCTCTCGTAGGGCTCAAGGCTCATCAGGCCGGCGACCGGCAGCGAGATTTCGCCGGTGACTTTGCCGTCCTCGACGACGACGAAACCGCCCTTGATCTGGCCGAGCCGGTTGGCGGCCAGCGCCATGTCATCCTCGTTGACGCCGACGACGCAAATATTGTGGCTGTCATGGCCGACGGTGGAGGCAATGGCGCCCTTCTTCAAGCCAAAACCCTGGACGAAACCATTGGCATGGTTGCCGTTAACGCCGTGGCGCTCGATGACGGCGACCTTGATGATGTCGCGGCCGAGATCGACCTCGGCCTGGTTGCCGGATGCCGGCAGCTTGTAGCGGCGATGTTCGGTGATGATCTTTCCCGGCAATACGCCGATGACGGAGGTCTCTCCCTCGGCATAGGGCACGCCGAAATCGGCGGCATTGATGTGGCCTGCCTTGACGCTGTCGAGGCCGACCGGTGCGACCGGGCGGCGGGTGGCAAACAGCGCGTCGTTGACGAGACGGCCACCGGCCAGCACGGCTTCGGCCTTGCAGTTTTCCAGGCTATCGACGACCACGAGATCGGCGCGCCAGCCGGGGGCGACAAGCCCGCGGTCGCGCAGGCCAAAGGCGCGGGCGGCCGAGATCGAGGCGGCGCGGTAGACGGCGAGCGGTTCAACCCCTTTGGCGATCGCTTCGCGGATCATGTAGTCGAGATGGCCTTCCTCGGCGATGTCGAGCGGATTGCGGTCATCGGTGCAGAGTGCCAGGAACGGCGACAGGCGTTCGGTGAGGATCGGCATCAGCGCGTGCAGATCCTTGGAGACCGAGCCTTCGCGCACGAGGATATGCATGCCCTTGCGGATCTTTTCGAGCGCCTCAGTCGCGGTGGTGCATTCGTGATCGGTGCGAATGCCGGCGGAAAGATAGCCATTGAGATCAAGCCCGCTCAACAGCGGCGCGTGGCCATCGATATGACCGCCCTGGAAGGCGTCGAGCTTGGCAAGACAGACGGGATCCTTGTGGATGACGCCCGGGAAATTCATGAATTCAGCGAGACCAATGACCTTTTCGTGGTCGCGGAACGGCAAGAGCTTTTCGATCGGCAGGTTGGCGCCGGAGGTTTCCAGATGGGTGGCCGGCACACAGCTCGAGAGCTGCACGCGGATATCCATGATGGTTTCACGGGCGGAATCGAGGAAGAACTGGATGCCTTCGGTGCCGAGCACATTGGCGATCTCGTGCGGGTCGCAGATCACGGTGGTGACGCCATAGGGCAGGACGCAGCGGTCGAATTCATGCGGGGTGACCAGCGAGGATTCGATGTGCAGATGCGTGTCGATGAACCCCGGCACGACGATCTTGCCGGTGATGTCGATTTCGGTGGTGCCGGTATAGGTGCCGTAGGTGCCGACAATGCGGTCACCGCAGATGGCGATATCAGAGGCAACGAGGTCGCCGGTCACCAGATCGAAGAAACGGCCGCCTTTGAGCACGATATCGGCCGGAATACGGCCGGTGCCCTGATCGATCAGCTGTTCAAGTTTTTCGCTCACGGGTGCCTGCCTCTTGGGTGCTTGTCTGAAATATTGCTTACCGGAGCATAGAGGCTGATCGCCATCATTGCATACCGGGATATACCAGATCGGTGATTGTGACTGTGGATGGTGGCTGCGCTGTGGCCGACGAACCCCGCAACAAACGAAATCGGGCGCCGAAGCGCCCGATCCGTCATTGATTGCTCTGCTTACTCGGCAGAAACGATCTTGCCACCTTCCCACTTGTAGAGCGAGAAGCTCTGCGAGGTGAGGTCGCCGGTTTCGCCATAGGTGACGTCGCCGATGGCGGTCTTGATCGGTTCGCCGGTTTTCAGGGCAGCGGTGACGGCTGCGGCGTCTTCGGCGCTACCGGCCTTCTCGATGCCGGCCTTGATCACTTCAACGGCTGCATAGGCGTTGAGCGTAAAAGCTTCCGGCGGGATGTTGACGGCCTGAAGGGCTGCAACGGCTGCCTTCGAGCTGTCGTTCTTCAGAGCGTCGGCCGCATTGGTGAAGACCGTGCCGGCACCAGCGTCTGCGCCGATAGCCCAGAATTCGGTGTTGGACAGGCCGTCGCCGCCGATGATCTGGATCTGAGCGCCGATATCATGCAGCTGGCGCACCAGAAGACCGGCTTCCGGGTGGTAGCCGCCGAAATAGAGTACATCGACCTTTTCAGCCTTCAGGCGGGTGGTGAGCGCGCTGAGATCCTTGTCGCCGGGTGTCAGCGAATCGTTGAAGACTTCGGTGACGCCACCGGCGTTCAGCGTTGCCTTGAAGGAATCGGCCAGACCCTTGCCGTAGGCGCCCTTGTCGTTGAGGATGCCGATGCGCTTGTCCTTGAACTGCTTCAGGACATAGGCTGCTGCGACTTCTGCCTGCTGGTCGTCACGGCCGCAGGTGCGCAGGATGGTGGCGAGGCCACGCTTGGTCAGGTCCGGCGTCGTCGCTGTCGGAGTGACCATCAGGATGCCGTTTTCAGCCAGAACGTCGGATGCCGGCATGGCAACGCCCGAGGTGACCGGGCCGACGACAAAGCGGATGCCTTCGCCAACGATCTGGTTGGCTGCCGAAACACCCTGCTTGGGTTCGCCGGCGTCGTCAGCCAGCTTCAATACGACCTGTTCGCCGAGAATGCCGCCGTTCTTGTTGATCTGATCGACGGCAACCTGTGCGCCGTTCTTGACCTGGTCGCCATAGGCGGCGACAGGGCCGGTCAGCGGCGCGATCAGGCCGATTACGATCTCGGCATGGGCGAGCGGCGCAAAGACCAGCGAGGCCGCGAGCGTGGCGCCCGACAATGTCTTGAAATTCATCTTGCTTCTCCTTTGGTGGGTTGGTTCCCCGCAGTGCCAGCGTTTCGGTTGCCGGGCTGGACGGGTGAGACCTGCCAGCCGGAAAGCAACCTCAGTTCTGTTGAGGTGTCCGTCTTCTTTGAACGGATCGATCCCATACTTCTCGTCTATGAACCCCGCCCGGATTCCGCAAGGCGATTTTTTGGGCAAAGTGCAAAATAATTGTTCAGATATTGCGCCAGACGGGGCCGGGACACACGGTCCGGCCCCGTCTGGATGATTTTACGATCGAATCTTGTTCGTTTATGCGTTGGCGATCAGGACCTTGCGGATACCGTCGATCAATTCGTCGATCTCGGCCTTTGAGATGATCAGCGGTGGCGAGAGCGCAATGATATCGCCGGTAGTACGGATCAGGTAACCACTTTCATAGGCCTTGAGGAAGGCGGAGAAGGCACGTTTCGTCGGTTCTCCGGCAATCGGCGCCAGCTCGATCGCGCCGATCAGGCCGATATTGCGGATGTCGATCACATGCGGGCAGTCGCGCAGCGAATGCAGCGCATCACCCCAGTAGGAGGCAAGCTCGGCGCCATGGGTGAGCAGGCCTTCATCGCGATAGGTGTCGAGTGTGCCAAGCGCTGCGGCGCAGGCGATCGGGTTGCCGGAATAGGTATAGCCGTGGAAGAACTCGATCATGTGCTCCGGCCCGCTCATGAAGGCGTCATGGATTTCGCCGGTGACGAACACGGCGCCCATCGGGATGACGCCGTTGGTCAGGCCCTTGGCGGTGACGATCATGTCCGGCTTGACGTCGAAATACTGCGCGGCAAACGGCGTGCCGAGGCGGCCATAGCCGGTGATGACTTCATCGAAGATCAACAGGATGCCGTGCTTCGTGCAGATGTCGCGCAGCTTCTGCAGATAGCCCTTCGGCGGGATGAGAACGCCGGTCGACCCTGCAACCGGCTCGACGATGACGGCGGCGATCGTCGAGGCGTCATGCAACGTGACGATGCGTTCCAGTTCGGACGCGATATCGCCACCATGTTCCGGCTCGCCCTTGGTGAAAGCGTTCTTGTCCGGGAAATGGGTGTGCGGCATATGGTCGACGCCGGTCAGGAGCGTACCGAACATCTTGCGGTTGGAAACGATGCCGCCAACCGAGATGCCGCCGAAATTGACGCCGTGATAACCGCGCTCGCGGCCGATCAGGCGGGTACGCGAGCCCTGGCCCTTTACCTTGTGATAGGCAAGCGCCACCTTCAGCGCAGTCTCGACGGATTCAGAGCCGGAGTTGGTGTAGAGCACATGCTCCATGCCTTCTGGCGCGATATCGATCAGGCGGTTTGCCAGTTCGAAAGCCTTCGGATGGCCAAGCTGGAAGGCGGGAGCATAGTCAAGCTCGCCAGCTTGCTGCTGGATGGCTTCGGTGATCTGCGGGCGGCAGTGGCCGGCGTTGACGCACCAGAGGCCGGCCGTGCCATCGAGCACCTGGCGGCCGTCATGGGTCGTGTAGTGCATGTCCCTCGCCTTGACGAACATGCGCGGTTCTTTCTTGTACTGCCGGTTGGCCGTGAACGGCATCCAGAAGGCGCTGAGATCGTTCGGCGTGGCATTTAGGCGGTTCGACATCATTTTCTCCGTGGCGCGTACGGTCTGGCGGCCAAATCCAGTGGGTTTCGGTTAAATCTTTACCTGATGGTCAAACTATCAGGGCGCTTTTCGCGGTCAAGCCTCGGCCTGACGACGTCAGAACCGGGCGCAGATCGGCAATGCCCAAGTTTCGGCGGCCCGGAAACATTTGGAAACAGGGCTTGCATCCAATCTTTTCCGAAGGTTAACCTGTTTGCAGCAGAGTGCCGCCGCGTTCCCGCAACACGCGCTCAGGATAGATATTTTGCCAAAATTTGCAGCCAGCCTGGCGCTCGCGCTTTTCGTCAGTCTACCAGCGCAAGCAGAAGCAGCAGACATGATTGCCGATGGCGCCTTTGAAAAGGGGCAGGATGGCTTCTGGGCGGCTGGTGGCGTCGCGCTGGCGCGCGAGCATGGCAAGTTGTGCGCCGATGTCGAGGCGGGCGGTACCCCTTGGGACCGGCTGCTCGGTCTCAACGATCTGCAGTTCGAACCAGGCAAATCTTATCGGCTGACAATGGTGCTCGAAGCCAAGGACGCGCACACATTCCCGGTCATGATCCAGCGCAATGCCGAGCCCTGGACGGCGCAGGCAACCTTCGAAGCCGGGACTAAGGCCGGGAAAGTCGAATTTTCGGCCGCTTTTACGGCAACGGAGAAAGATCCTGCCCAGATCATCTTCCAATTGGGTGGGGCGCAAGAACCCTGGCGTGTTTGCCTGGGTGACGTGGCACTGCGCGAAGCAAAGCCCGACAGGCTCGAGGCGGCCGCACGAAAGACCATGTACGCACTCCCCGCTTTGGTCAACCAGACCGGTTATTTCCTCGATGGCCCGAAGCGGGCGACGATCCTGTCAAAGGCGACAGATCCGTTGCCGTTCAAGCTGGAGGACGAAAACGGTGCAGCAATCGGCGAGGGTATGACAGCGCCCGCCGGTTTCGATCCGACGGTCGAGGCAAACACACAGATCGCTGATTTTTCGGCTTTTGCAACGGCAGGCGAGGGCTACCGCCTGGTCCTCGGCGGGAAGAAAAGCCTGCCGTTTTCGGTCGGCCACGATATCTATGGCAAATTGCGCGTCGATGCGCTGTCCTGGTTCTATCCGCAGCGCAGTGGAATCGAGATCAAGGGCAATATCGCTGGTGAGGCTTATGCACGGCCGGCCGGACATGTGCAGGAAAGTCCCAACCAGGGCGATACGAGAGTGACCTGCCTGACCGGCAAGATCGCCGCCAAACTCTATGGCAAGGACTGGAAATGCGACTACACGCTGGATGTCTCTGGCGGCTGGTACGATGCCGGCGATCAGGGCAAGTATGTGGTCAATGGCGGTATCGCCGTGTCGCAGCTCTTGAGTACGTTCGAACGCGGGCTGGTTTTCGGCGATGGGGCTTCGCCGGTTTTGAGCGACAGCCTGTCGCGCATTCCTGAAAACGGCAATGGCATTCCCGATATCCTCGACGAAGCGCGTTGGGAACTTGAATTCCTGATGAAGATGATGGTGCCTGACGGTCAGCCGCTGGCAGGCATGGCGCATCACAAGGTTCACGATATCAAATGGACCGGGGTGCCGATGCTGCCACATCTCGATCCGGAACTGCGCGTGCTGCACCGCCCCTCGACCGCCGCAACGCTGAACCTTGCTGCCGCGGCGGCGCAGGGCGCGCGGCTGTTTGCGCCGTATGATATGGAATTTGCACAGCGCCTGCTCGCAGCGGGGCAGAAGGCCTGGCTGGCCGCTGCTGCCCATCCCGCTCTCTTCGCGCCCGGTTCGGATGGCTTGCAGGGCGGTGGCGACTATGGCGACGACGACATTTCCGATGAAACCTACTGGGCGGCTGCCGAGCTTTACATCACTACGGGAGAAGCCCGTTATCTCACGGCACTGAAAGCTTCGCCGCATTGGGCTGGACCGGTCTTTTCCGCCGTCGGTGCGTTCGATTGGCGCAGTGTGGCGGGTCTTGGCCGCCTCGATCTGGCGCTCTACGGCGACAATCTCGAGCCCGATGACAAGGCGACGGTGATGGCTTCCGTCGTATCGGCTGCCCGGAACTTCCTCAGCCTGCAGGCAAAGGAGCCGTTCGGACATATCTACC
Source organism: Hyphomicrobiales bacterium (assembly GCA_900472175.1). Lineage (GTDB taxonomy): Bacteria > Pseudomonadota > Alphaproteobacteria > Rhizobiales > Rhizobiaceae > Pararhizobium. The sequence continues at coordinate 304,232 of UCHD01000005.1, forward strand.
GGCCGGCCAACAACCGCTACGACTGGGGATCAAACCAGCTCATTTTGCAAAACCTGATCGTTGTTTCAGCCGGCTATGACCTGACGGGTGAAGCGCCGTTTCTGAACGGTGTGCGGGAAGGCATGGATTACATCTTCGGGCGCAATGCGATGAACCTGTCCTATGTCACTGGATATGGCAGCGTTTTTGCCAAGAACCAGCATAGCCGCTGGTATGCCCATCAGGTCGATAGCACCCTGCCCAATCCGCCTGTTGGCACGCTGGCCGGCGGGCCGAATTCGACGCTGGTCGACGATGTCGCGCGTGCCCGCCTCAAGGGATGCGCGCCGCAGACCTGCTATATCGACGATATCATGGCCTGGGGCACCAACGAAATGACGATCAACTGGAATGCGCCGCTGGTCTATATCGCATCTTTCCTGGCGGACGCGCGATGAGCGGACAGACGAGCATCGCCTTCATCGGCACGGGTTTTGTTGCCGATTACTACATGACGACGCTGGCCAACCACCCGCAATTGCGGCTGGCAGGTGTCTGGGACGCCGACCCCGATCGGTTAAAGCAGTTTTGCAACTACTGGAACGTTCGCGCCTATGCCTCTGAAGCAGAATCGCTTTCCGATCCTGCCGTCACCATCATCGTCAACCTGACGACGCCGGAAAGCCACCATGCCGTCAACAGGGGGGCGCTGCTGGCGGGCAAACATGTCTATTGCGAGAAGCCTTTGGCCATGACGGTAGATCAGGCGCGAGAATTGGTATCGCTTGCTGCGGAGCGAGGTCTTATCCTTGCCGGCGCACCGGCCAATGCGCTCAGCGATGCCTGTGGTCATTGCGCCGAAATCCTCCGCTCCGGCGTCATCGGCACACCGCGTCTTGCCTATGCCGAGATGGAGGACGGACCCGTCTTTCGCGACAAATGGCAGGAATGGCGCAGCCGCTCGGGCGCGAAATGGCCGGCGGTCCACGAATTCGAAATCGGCTGCACGCTCGAGCATGCCGGCTATGCCACAAGCTGGCTTCTATCGCTGTTCGGGCCAGTATCGAATGTCGCGGCTTTTTCCGCGCTCACCTTTCCCAACAAAGGCCCAGGCACCGAAGGCCTTGACCTTGGCCCTGATTTTTCCGTTGGCTGCCTGACCTTCAAGTCGGGGCTTGTCGCTCGTTTGACCAGCGGTCTGGCAGCCCCCCGGGACCGGTCGCTGACGATCGTCGGCGATAAGGGCACGATCGTCGTGCGCGATCTCTGGGACAATCGCTCGCCGGTGCATGTCGAATTGGCTGGCGGCAAGCGACCGCTGCTGCATCGGTTGATCGAGCGCATCGAGTGGCAGTTTCAGCGGAAATTTCCGTTTCGGCTGACGGCGGGCAAGCCGGTGGCCTATCCGCAGGCAGCGCAGAAGAACAGCCTGCCGGCCTATCCCTCACAGATTGATTTTGTCCGCGGGATTGCAGCGCAGGCGGATGCGATCAAGGCTGGCAACCGGCCGCTGTTTTCCGGCGAGACGGCATTGCATCTGACGGACATCGTGCTTGCGCTCAACGCGGGCAAGCGGGATCATACGCCAACGGCGCTATGATGGTGGCAGCGATCGGATGGTCTCAATGATACCGAGCGCTTCCGCGCTCATGCTGAGCGGCATTTCCGGTTGCTGCTGTTGTCCTGCCAGAATGGCCCGGCTCACAGCCGCGATCTCGAACTGCAACCCATCGCCGGGAAAGCCATGCCGATAGACCGTGAGGCCGGGCAGGGGCAGCCGGCGGGCCAACTTCCCGGCGGCGCGTGACAGGCGGCTCGACCCGGAAGGAACTGCAAGGTGATGGGCAATGCGGTTTCTCGTCAGGATGATCCGGCTTGCCCGCAGGAACGGGGCATCGATCACCAAGCTGCCGGTTTCGCCTTCGATGATGAAGCGATTGGCTCCATTGCGGTCGAAACCGCAGGATAGCCTTGCCTGGAAACCGTCATAGCCGAGCGCGACATCCGCCGACATGTCGACACCCGTTGAAGCGGCCGACCAGCGCCCTGTTGTCGTCTTTGGTGAGCCAAATAGAGCCAGCGTCAATGCGATCGGGTAGACGCCCAGATCGAGCAGCGAACCACCGCCGAGCGAGGGCGCGAAAAACCGGCTGTTGCCATCGAAGGTCTTGGCATAGGCGAGTTCGGCGTGGATGCCGGTAATGGCGCCGATCGTCCCATCGGCCAGAAGCTGCCGTAGATGATTGATCGCCGGCAGGAAGACTGTCCAGAGCCCTTCCATCGCAAAGGTCTGTTTTTCCGCAGCAAGACCGGCGAGTGCTCGCGCCTGCGCTGCGGTCGTCACAAGCGGCTTTTCGATCAGCACGGGTTTGCCGGCGTTGAGCAGCGTGCGGGCTTGCTCGAAGTGAGCGGTATTCGGGGTCGCGAGATAGACGGCGTCGATCAGCGGATCGGCGGCAAGGCTATCGATATCTGTGATGATGCGCAGTCCGCCGAAACGGTTTGAAAAGGTGATGGCGGCCTCAGCTGTGCGGGAGCAAACGGCAACAAGCGCTGCATTCTTCGTCAACTGGATGTCGTTCGCAAACGTCGTTGCGATGGATCCTGTACCAAGTACGGCCCATTTGAGAGGTTTGGCGGAAGTCAGGACTTTGGCTGGGGTGTTCATGGCGGCGATACTGCTACGCCAAGTCTCAAGGGCGCGTAAACGTCAAAAGACGGTTGCCAGCAGCCGGCTGTCCGGTGGTTTTTCCACAACTGGACGCAGTCTTGAGAGGCAGGAGATAGAATGGGGCCGCAAGCGGCCCCATTCGCATCAGGCGGTACGGCGCTGCGCGATCTTTTCGACCGCGCTGGTTTCGTCGCCGTAGATTTCCTTCAGGGTTTTCAGAACTTTCAGTACTGCATCCGAAGAACTTGAATAATAGATCGTCTGAGCATCTCTACGGGTCGTCACGAGATTTTGGGCACGTAGTTTCGAGAGATGTTGCGACAGGGCAGACTGGCTGAGGCCGACCTGGTTTGCCAAGGCGCCAACTGCCATCTCTTCGTTCACCAGTGAACTGAGAATCAGCAGACGCTTTGGATTGGCCATAGCCGACAGAAACTCCGCAGCTATTTCAGCCTTGCCGTGTTTCTGAGGAGAGATCGTTTGCATTCCATACTCCATGCGAAGTTCACATCACGCTTGGTTATGAATGTGAATGGCTGATAATTAGCCGTGATGAATAAAAGGACAACTGCCTACTGCAAGAAATCGGGGTAAAAGGGGCCGTATTTAACGGTAAAGTTTTACCAGTGTGGCCCGTAATTCCCCTTTGGATTGCAATGGAGCATCATATTCCAGCCGCTTGAGTTGATCGCCCGACGCCAGATCGACCCCGCCAGCATCAAGGCCGCAGATTCGCCAGCCGGTTCCCTTGGCCTTGCAGTAAAGCTGCGCATACTTGCTTGCCGCATCGGCATGGTCGGAATTCATGTGATCGATCGCGCCCGATTCCATCGCCGCCAAATCGTCGATTGCTGGGGAGCGGATCATCAGGTCTTCACCGGTGAGGACATAGGCCCGGCCGAAACCGCCATTCATGCTAGCCTTCAACGGTGTCAGCCGGAAGAATGCGAAGTCGGGAAAATCGACATAGAGCTGGGCTTTGGGATGACGGCGGATGAAACGTTCGCGGATCCGTGCATGCGCCGCGGCGTCGCGGTCCACTTTTTCGGCTTCACATTGCACCGTCAGCCGCGCATGGGCGAGCGGGTCACCCTTGCCGATTTCGCCGGTCAACAGCGAGCAGCGCTGATCCTTGGACAGAGCCTGTGTATGGACTGACAGGGCGGAGACCAGGATGACCGGTGTGCCGTCGGTATCGATGCCGATGAGTACGCGGCTGACAAAGGGGAAGCCGCCGCTGTCCGGCTCGATCACCGCAATGGCGGCGCTGCGCGCGGAGCGCAAAATGATGCGGGCAAGTTTGCGCGCCTCGTCGTCGGTTTCGCGCAGAACGGACGGTTTATCGGCCATAAGGGTGCCTCTTGTCTTGAATGCCAAACGCCCGGAACTTTGATCGTCCGGGCGTTCTTTATAGCGGTATCTTGATCACGATAGTCAACTTTTGTTGCGGTGCCGGGTCAGGCCTTCCACGACGTTTTGCGCATTGATCGTGCCGACGATAGCGCCGTTGTCGACGACGCCGATGCTGCCGGGCTGGCGCGACATCGCATCGAGGATGTCGATCAGCGGGGTGGTCGGCTTGGCGGTCGCCGATACACCGGCCGCAGGCGCTGTGCGGCTGACGCCCTGGCTCATCACATCCATCGCCGTCAGCATGGTGATCGGGTTCATGTGTTGGACGAAATCGGCGACATACTGGTTGGCCGGGTTCTTGACGATGTCCTGCGGCGTGCCGCACTGGATGATGCGTCCGCCTTCCATGATGGCGATGCGGTTGCCGATGCGGAAGGCCTCGTCGAGATCGTGGCTGACGAACAGGATGGTCTTCTTCAGGCGGCGCTGGAACTCCAGAAGCTCGTCCTGAAGCCGGGTGCGGATCAGCGGATCGAGCGCCGAGAACGGCTCATCCATCAGCAGGATCGGTGCGCCGGTGGCAAAGGCGCGGGCAAGGCCGACGCGCTGCTGCATGCCGCCGGAAAGCTCTTTGACCTGCCGTCCGGCCCATTTCGTCAGGTTGACCAGCTCAAGCTGTTCGGCGACGCGGTCCTTGCGTTCCTTGTCCGGAACACCGGCAAGCTCCAGCCCGAAGCCGACATTGTCCTCCACTGTGCGCCAGGGCAGAAGCGCAAACTGCTGGAACACCATCGAGACATCGTGCATGCGGAAGTCGCGCAGCGACTTCGCGCTGGTCTTGTAAGGATTGATGACGTCGTGCTTGGTTTTGACCTGCACTTCGCCGCGCACAACCGGCGCCAGTCCGTTGACGGCGCGCAGAAGGGTCGATTTGCCCGAGCCCGACAGTCCCATCAGCACCAGGATTTCGCCTTCGGTGATGGTCAGGGACGCATCGGCAACACCAAGCACCAAGCCTGTCGCAGCACCGATCTCGTCGCGGGTCTTGCCCTGATCGACCATGGCGATGGCGGCTTCCGGCTTGTTGCCGAAGATGATGTCGACATTCTTGAAAACGACGGCATCGGTCATGCGCCTTCTCCTTCATCGGACGAGCGGAACAGGCGGTCGAGAATGATCGCGAGGATGACGATACAGAGACCGGATTCGAAACCCATGGCGATGTTGACGGTGTTTAGCGCCCGCACGACTGGAACGCCGAGACCGGCAGCACCGACCAGCGCCGAGATGACGACCATCGACAGCGACAGCATGATGGTCTGGGTAAGGCCAGCCATGATCTGCGGCATGGCGAAGGGTAATTCGATCTTGCGCAGCACCTGCGATGGCGTTGCGCCAAACGAGACAGCAGCTTCCACTAGCGAGGGCGGGGTGGAGATGATGCCAAGCCGTGTCAGCCGGATCGGCGCCGGAATGGCGAAGATGACGGTGGCGATCAGGCCCGGCACCATGCCAAGGCCGAACAGCACAAGGGCAGGGATCAGATAGACAAAGGTCGGGATGGTCTGCATCAGATCGAGGATCGGCCGCATGACCGCATAGACCCAGGCGCGCCGGGCAGCCGCGATCCCCAAGGGAATGCCGACGGCCATCGAGACGGCGCTGGCGGCCAGCACCAGCGCCAGCGTTTCCGTCGTTGCTTTCCAATAACCGAGATTGATGATCAGGAGCAGGCCGAACAGGGTGAACAGGGTAACGCCGATAGAGCGGCGGAAGTAGTAGGAAAGGGCGGTGACGATGGCCACGACGATCAGCGGATGTGGCGTCTGCAGAACCCACAGGATCGCATTCACGACACCCGCAAGGATCGCCGATACCTGGTCGAAAAAGCCGGTGAAATTGGTGGTCAGCCAGGTGAAGAAACTCTTCGCCCAGCCACCGATGGGAATGCGTCGATCAGGATTGGTTAGCCATTCCACGGGAAAATCGCCTTGGGTCTTGGAGCCAATGATAGGAGCGGAAGCGCGTCAGATGCGCTTAAAAAAGGCGGGGACTGAGCCCCGCCTCTGATAGGCCGGTCAGAGACCGAGCGCGGTCTTCACGGCTGGCAGCCCTTCGGCACCGTCCTTGGTGGTAACGCCGGCGAGCCAAGGTTCGATCGCCGTCGGGTTGGCCTTCAGCCACTCGTTGGCTGCAGCTTCCGGATCCTTGCCGTCGTTGAGGATCTTGCCCATGATCTCGTTTTCCATCGGCAGCGAGAACTTCAGGTTGGTGATCAGCTTGCCGACATTCGGGCATTCGGCGGTGTAGCCGGCGCGCACGTTGGTGAAGATGGTCGCGCCGCCGAGGTTGGGTCCAAAAATGTCGTCGCCGCCTGTGAGGTAGGTCAGCTTGAAGTTGGAGTTCATCGGGTGGGGCTCCCAGCCGAGGAAGATGACCGGCTGGCCATCCTTTTCTGCGCGGGCAACCTGCGCCAGCATGCCCTGTTCGGAGGATTCGACGACTTCAAAACCCTTCAGGCCGAACGTGTCCTTGTCGGTCATGTCGATGATCAGGCGGTTGCCGTCATTGCCGGGCTCGATGCCGTAGATCTTGCCGTCAAGTTCGGCCTTATGGGCGGCGATATCCTTGAAGTCCTTGATGCCGAGTTCGGCACCCTTGGCATTGGTCGCCAGCGTGTATTTGGCGCCCTCGAGGTTCGGGCCGAACGATTCGACCGACTTGTCGTTGAGGAAGGGGCGAACGTCGGCTTCCTGCGTTGGCATCCAGTTGCCGAGGAAGACGTCGATGTCCTTGTTTTTCAGCGATTGATAGGTGACCGGAACGGAAAGTACCTTGATGTCCGTCTGATAGCCGAGGCCTTTGAGGACCGAGGAAACGGTCGCCGTGGTCGCGGTGATGTCCGTCCAGCCGACATCAGCGAAGCGGACGGTGCCACAGCTTTCAGGCTCGGCAGCATAGGCGGATGTCAGCGCGCTCAGCGATACGGCTGCAGTCAGCATGAATTTCAATGTCAGTCTGGTCATCGTGATTATTCCCCTGCCTTTTGATTTTAGCCAATCACCAAATGTCCGCCAATTCAAGCGCCCTGGTGTTGTCTTGAGTGTATTGGGACATTCGCCGGACACGCCCGCCTAAAGCGACGTGATATGTCGCATTGCTCATGTTCTGGCGCCTGCCGTCGATTTTCTGTGACTTTCGCGCTTGCGCTCTGGTCTTCCCCGCTTTGTCTGTTCATGAACAACCAACAGCATACAGAAGAGGACGCCATGGCAAAACTGTATTTCAGCTACGCCACGATGAACGCAGGCAAATCGACCTTGCTCCTGCAGGCATCGTACAACTATCGCGAACGTGGCATGCGAACGGTGATCCTGATTGCAGCCTTTGATGACCGGGCCGGCCAGGGCCGGGTATCGTCGCGGATCGGATTGAGCGAGGACGGTATTGCCTTCACGCATGCCGACGACCTCTATGCGCTGATCGAACGCCTGCATGCCGAGGAAACGATCGCTTGTGTCTTTGTTGATGAAGCGCAGTTTCTTGGCGAGGATCAGGTCTGGCAGCTGGCGCGCATCGCGGACCGCATCGGCATTCCCGTGATGGCCTATGGTCTGCGCACCGATTTCCAGGGCAAGCTGTTTCCCGGCTCAATGGCGCTGCTCGCCATTGCCGATGAAATGCGCGAAGTCCGCACCATCTGCCATTGCGGCCGCAAGGCGACCATGGTGGTGCGTTTGGATGGAGCCGGAAATGTTGTGCGGGAAGGGGCTCAGGTCGAAGTCGGCGGGAACGAGAAATATGTCGTCTATTGCCGCCGTCACTGGGAAGACAAGATGAACGAAGCGTGAGGCGGACTATCGCCGGGCAGGCGTGGCGTGCCATGATGGCATCCTTACCTTAGCGTTCCGGGAAATCGTCCATGCTTCTCTCTCCGTCTCTTCCCTTGTCTTTGCGTTTCGCGTCATTCGGCCTCTTTCTCTGTCTTGGAGCAAGCCTCGCGCAGGCCGCCGGCAATGCCGAGGCGGGCGCACAGGTTTTCAAGAAATGCGGCGCCTGTCACACCGCGACCGAGCCGATGAACCGTGTCGGCCCGAGCCTGATGGGCATCGTCGGCCGTCCGGTGGCAACGTTTGCGGGCTACAGCTATTCCAGCGCCATGACGGCATTTGGCGAGGATGGCAAAGTCTGGGACGAGGAGCGGCTGTCGGAATATCTGCTTAGCCCGAAGGCAATGGTGCCGGGCACCAAGATGTCTTTCCCCGGTTTGAGAAAGCCGCAGGAGATCGAGGACATCCTTGCCTATCTGAAGACCGCAGTGGCGCAATAGGAGCGGCGTTCCGGCGATTGCCCGGCGATAAAGCGATTTACGGTTTAAAATCCGCCGATTGCAGACTTGTTCTTCAAATTGCCGCTCCCATTATATAAGTTGATGTCATGACTGAATAATTTGGCGACGCGGCGCGTCTGCACCGGAGCAACCAGGGGGAAAACCGATGGCGACACTTCAGAATTTTGAGAGCGAAATCGAGAAAACCCGCGGCATCGTCGAGCAGATGCGCGGCAAGATGAACCAGTCGGCCGTCGTGCTCGACCAGTTTGCCAAATCCGACACCAAGCTGGGCGATGCCAATTTCGACATCGAGAATGCCCGCATTCAGGACGTCATCAACCAGCAGAAGGTGATGGAAGGCAATATTGCTGACCTGATCATCGGCCTGGAAGACGCCACCAATGCCTTCGGTTCCGAATTCGAGAGCATGAAGAGCTATACCGGCTATGAGAAATTCATCGGCATCTTTTCCAAGCAGAGTGCCCAGCGCATGCGCACCGACCGCGTCCGCAACATGTCGCTGGCCGGCAATCTGCAGGAATTGCTGGCGAAGTCCGACACCATCGTCGGCATCCTGAAAGAGCAGAAGAGCGTTCTCGATCAGCGCTACAAGACCTCTGAGGCAAGCTTGCTGCAGGTGATCGAGCGGCGCAAAGGCACGATGGCCAATCTGCAGGAAACCCAGAAGCGCATCGAGGAATTGAACCCGATGCTGATGGACATTGAAAACAAGATCGCCGCCTCGACCGATCAGATCTCCCGCACCCAGCTTGAGGGTGAACGTTCGGTGCTGGCCACAGAGTATAATGAGAAGCAGGCCAAGGAGCAGGAACTGCTGGCTGAAAGCCAGACATACGAGCGCTACACTTCGATGTTCCAGACCTTCGTCGATTCACTCAACAACCAGATCGCCGCGCAGAACACGCTGATCAACAAGCTGACCATCGATACCGAACAGCGCATCGTGCTCTACAAGGCGCTGGAAGATTCCTTGAAGACAGCTGCCCAGCAGGATGTTGCCCACAAGATCAACACGCTCGGCAGCCAGGTCGATACGGCAGCGGAAGAAACCATGGCTGGTATCGGCTCGGCCTCGCAGCGCCATATCGGCGATCTCCTGGAAATGCACGAGAAGAACATGCTCTCGACCCAGGATATCCAGCGCCGCAAGAAGCTTGCCGACGATGCCTTTGCACGGCGGTTCCAGGCCGTGATGGACAAGCACAATTCGGCGAACTACGTGAAGCAGTGATGGACGTGCTCGGAGTCTGCCGGGGATTACCCCCCTCTGTCCCTCCGGGACATCTCCCCCGCAAGGGGGGAGATTGGCCGCACCGTTTGTGGCAACCTGACATCGATTGGAAGCACTCGAATCCTCTGATGATCTCCCCCCTTGCGGAGGAGATGTCGGCGTCGCCAACAGAGGGGGGAAGCTTCGGCAAGACTCCAGGGTTTCTGAGATGAACGCCGCATCCGAAGGTGCCGTCGGCCAGTATTTTGCATCCATCCGGGCAGCGCTCGGTGGCCTTGAAATCTTTCTCGGTGACCGCAACTCGCCGCTCTACCGCGATACGGTGGTCGGCGAGGTCGTCATTCCCTACCTGTCACGGCTGAAGGCGTCCTTTTCCTGCTGGGAAAATCGCATTGGCTTCATCGAGCAATTCCGTATCTCCCGGGCCGAAAGCGGCTTTCCGGTGTTCCAGAATGTGCTGGAGCTGGAAAATGACCGGCAGTCGGCCGACAAGCGGCTGGCTGGGATTCCCGCCGTCGATGCGTTGCGCCAGGAAATGGCCGATTTCATTCTGCGGCAAAAGGCGTTTCCGGGTGAACTGCAGTCACGCATGGCCGAGCGGCTCTATCTCGAGCAGATCGGCAAGGGCGAGATCTTTTCGCCGTTCATCATGCCCGAGACCATCCGTGTCGGCGTCAATCCGAAGACCATGCGGCCTTATTATGTCGTCTGCTGGGGCGCGTTCGATGGCACAAGCACCTTGCCGATGGTCTACATGTCGGTGATCGAGGATTCGTCGGAAAAGATCATCAAGCTTCTGGTAACGCCGGACGGCAAGCTCAATCCCGATACGGATATCCCGCTGCCGATCGGTGGATTGCTCAACCCGGATCTTGCCAGCCGTTTCGACGATTTCGCGCTGAAGAACAGCGCCTATTCGCTGACGCCGGTGACGATCGCCACCAATCTCGACAAGGATTTCGAGGAACTGCATCCCAAGCAATTGCGGCGCATTGTGCTTGGGCCGTTCTATTCGGCTGGAATCACCGAGAACAATGCCAAGATCAACGACATCCTGTCGAAGGTCCGCAAGACGGAGAACGCCTGGCTGTTGACGTGGACGGTACAGGAGGTGTTTTCGAAAGCCGAGCGGCCGGCCCAGCGCGGCTTCTTCTCATCGACGCCAGCATCGGAAGAATTCCATATCGACACCGACAATCTCGAGGCAACCCGCATGGGCGTCAGCTCTTACGAGAAACATGCGCTGGTGCCGCATGACGCCTATCAGGCGCTCTATGCAGCCGGAGACGCGGCGGCGATTTTCGGTGACTACAAGGTGCATGTGATTTCCGGAAACCAGGTCATCAGCGAGGTCTAGACAATGTCACTGAACGCAGGTTTGACGACACTGCACGAAGACGACGTCGCCAAGCATCTGTCGGTGGCGCAGGGGCTTGTCACCCGGCTGATCCTGCTAGAAGCGGACGATCCGGCTGCGGGAACGGCACTGGCTGGAACCGGCCGCCGCTTTGTCTCCACCGTTTCAACCGGCGGACAGCGCCGCACCCGCGAGGTCGAACTGACGAAGACGATCCAGTCGATCCGCTCTGCTGATCCGCTGATGTCGCCCGCCCAGCACGCCTTGCTTTACCGCTCGCGGCGCGGGCTGCAGGTGGCGCTCGCCGTTGCCGATGTGTTTGCCCGCCAGACCAATCTGGAAGGCCTGCAGTCGCGCAATGCCACAGCGCCGCTCTCAGGCGACGATGCCAGCCAGTTCAAGGCGCTTCTGTCTGCTTCCGCCTATATCGCCGCCTTCACTTTCGCTGCCTATCTCGGCGCGACGCTTGCCGGTGAGGGCGAGCCGGTCGAGGATGGCAACGAGCCGGATTTTCTGTTCGATACGCCGCAGGATGCGTTGAAGAGCATGATCTCTGCGCTCGACAAGACGATTGCCGGGGCGCCGGATGATGCCGCCCTGACCAGCCGGGCGCGCGCCTTTGCCCGTGTTGCCATCGAAGGCCTGATCGGCCGCAAGGCGCGCTTCACCGGGCTTGCCAGCTTCGAGAATGTGCATATTCGTCTCGACCAGGACGATTTCACGCTGAACGGATTCGATGTTGCGCCCGGCGCCAAGCGCGCGCCGCTGGTGATGACCTTCAAGAAGCCGGAAGAGATTATCGGCAACCACATAGCCAAGTATCAGGCGCTAAAACTCGCCAAGATGCTGATGGCCTATGATTTCGACCGGCAGATGAACCCGTTCGTCGAGCTTGGCGGCTTCCTCTTCACCTTTATCGGCGACGGCATGCCGGGCACCGGCAAGACCATTCTCATCCAGATGCTGGCGGGCCTCCTCAACGATTACTGCGAGATCGCCGGTTACGCCTTCCACTACGAGAATTTCGGCGTCGACCAGATTTCCTCCTATCAGGGGAAATCCGGCCAGAACTGCAAGGCTTTCGTCAACAATGTCATCAACCCGCGGGCCATCGGTTTCGGCACCATCGACGATGTCGATCAGGTGGCCGCCAAGCGTTCCGACGATCGCACCTCGGCCGGACAGCACGAGGTGACGGCGGTGTTGATGGAGAGCTTTGCCGGCGCCTCGACGGTGATCCGCGGCAACTGCACCTTCGGCATGTTCTCCAACTATCCGGAAAATGTCGACGATGCACTGCGCCAGCGCGCCGGTGCCCGCTGGCTGGTCGATGGACCGCAGTCGGAAGGTGACTATATCGATATTTTTGCCATGCTGGTCGGCAAGAACCACAAGATACCGCTGGGCGAACACCAGCTGTTTGCCGGACAGGAAATCAAAAAGGCCGTGTCGCAATCCTATGCCGAGCACGCCCGCCCGAAGGAGGAGGGGCTGCTGGCCGTCTGGGAGCGCCATGAAAAGGAAGAGGGCAAGATCGAGACGCTGGCCGACGTGGGTTCTTACCTGCACATGATCAAAGAGGCCGAGCCACGCTTCACCGGCCGGGCGATCAAGAACATCACTGACGCAGTGAAAATGCGGGCGATGGACGTGGACTTGCCGGACGACTGGTTTGCGACGCCGGAAGCCTTCATGCACAAGGCCTATGACGAGAAGAAAGCCATGATCGAGACCCTGCGGGGGCCGATCACGCTCGAGATGGTCATGCAGGAAATCAACCGCTATGCCGATAGCGAGTTCCGCTATACCGACAAATCCGACGATGCAGCCGTGACCGACATCATCCGCCGCGAACGTCAACGGGAGAAGGCCATCCGCGAGATCGAGGCGATGAAGGCCGATGGGCGCTGGCAGGGATAAAAATTAGCTATTGGCGAATTTTCTTGTCTGCATGGGGGCTCTCGGACTAGGATGGCGATGCGTATCATTTATGACAAGCAGGCCGTCAGGGTTCTGATGCGCATGCCGGCAACAGATGCGAAGCGGATACGGCAGAAGGTGCAGCAGTATGCTGAAAATCCAGCACTGCTCGCCAACAACGTCAAGAAATTGCAAGGCGTGGACTATTATCGTCTTCGAGTGGGCGACTGGCGGGTGATTTTTACGGAAGACGGATTGATCATCGATGTCATCAGGATCGCTACTCGCGGCGAAGCCTATAAGGGGTTGGAGCGATGAATACGCCTGTTTCTTTCACAACGCCCAATGGCGAAGAGTTGGTTGTTCTCAGTCGCAACGATTACGAGTTGCTACTCCGGCAATCAGAGCTTGCCGATGATCTTGAAGATTTGCTGGCGGTAAAGGCCTACGAAGCCAGGGTAGCTGCCGGAGAGAATGACGGCATCCCCATGGAATTCGTTGGTCGCCTGATAGACGGGGAAAATCCGGTCAGGGTCTGGCGGGAGGTCCGCGGGCTATCGGCCAAGGATTTGGCGGCTGCCGCTGGTATCAGCGCTGCTTATATCTCTGAGATCGAAACGGGGAAAAAGGAGGGTAGTATTTCGGTGCTGAAAGCAATCTCCAAGGTCCTTCGCATTGACCTGGACGATTTGGTCTGGTCCCGCGACGAAACACAGCCCAAAAATGGCTGATCAACGGGAAGTCGCAGAACACGCATGAAACGCCTCCTCGAAGCCGAACTGATTTACGGACGCCTGCTCGATATTTCCGAGCCACACCTGATTGCGCGTTACAACAAAGCGCTGCAGGGCTTTGGCCTGCGCCCGACGGCGCTGCCGTCCTTCCAGATCGACATGACCGGGTTTTCGCCTGAAATCGCCGATGAACTCGGCGATCGCGATTATCTCGATCCCAACCGCGTCAACCGCCGCTTCATCATCATGACGCCGGATCAGGAAGAGCTGCCGGTCGTTCATACCAGCTTTTCCAACACAGCTGGTTTGATGCACGAGTTTTTCGGCACCAACCGGCGGGCGATCAATGCCGTGACGATCAAGGATGCGCTGTACGGCGAGATCGAGGATTCCGTATCGGTCGTCAATGATATCGATGACCTCCTGTCGATCAACGAAGTCCGTTTTCGCGTCCTGTCGGCCGAGGACATGCTCGGCAAGGCGGCCGAATTGCGTTCGCTTGTCGATCGGTTGAAGACGGTGCCGATGGCCTGGGCCGATGATGCGCTGCTCAACCGGATGGTCGAACTGGCAAAAGTGACCGGCGATATCCGCGAGAATGCGCTGGTGCCGGACAAGCTGGTGTTCCGCCACGATGCCTTCTGGGCCAATCATTTCGGCGGCGTCTATGTCTTTCTCGATGAAAAGACCACAACGGTGATCTGCGATCCGTCGGTGCCGGGCTTCCGCCGTTCGCGGCCCTGGCAGGTCGGTTATATCAGCCTGTCCGACCATCAGCGCATCTACGAGTTCCTCGCTTCGACCAACCGACTGCAATTGCCGCAGGCATCCTGGGTGCAGGACTCGGGCCTCTATCAGCACCGCGCCGACATGGTTCTGCGCGGCCTGGTCAATCGCGAAAATCCAACCACCGATATCAACGCGATCGACGCGATCTGGTTGCAGACGTGGCTGCACCGCAATTCGGCGCTGGTCGCTTCGGATGGCACCTATCCGTTCCTGCAGACCATGCTGCGCACGGTCTTGGCATCCGGCAGCATCAAGATGCAGGACGTGGCGCCGGAAAATCGCTTTCTGCTGGTACGAGCTGCGCCAAATCATCCCGACCAGTGGCTGACCAACCGGTTGATCTCGCAGCTCTGCCCGAGTGATTTCGTTTCCCGCTTCGTCTTTGACAAGCAGGGGTTTTATACGGCCTATGAACATTACAGCGAAAAGTTCAGGGAATATGTTGTGGCGACGCTGACCAGCACATATCTCAGGGACAAGGTGGCGTTCCGCAAACGCCTTTATGGCCTCAAGGAGGATAATACGAATGCTTGATCCGATCGTCGCGTTTTTCCAGCGTGTGTTTGCAGCGATCGGCCGGGGCATTGGCCAGCTGATATCCTGGATCCTTTATCCTTTCGTTGCTGTGGCCAATTGGTTCGGCGGGCGCAGCTGGGTCATCAAAGGTCCACTCGGCGTCCTCATCCTGCTGTTCATCGGTCTCTACGGCTATTTCTTCTGGCAGACGCAGGCCTGGACGAATTTCGATGAGGACTATGTCAACAAATACAATTTCACCGAGCGCAAGAACGATGCAGGCCTGCCGGTCAAGGTGGCTGCAGGCCAGACGGCACCGGCCAATACCTGCGAACGTTCGGCCGTTGTCGATGTGTCGGCGGACCTGATCGATTTCAACGTCAACCAGAATGCTTGGATTTCGTCGATGCTGCTCTACAAGGTCGGCCTATTCGGGCTGGATTGGGATCGCACGCCCTGGTTTGACAACAAGGCGTCGTTCCAGCGTGGTGTCAATCAGGCCGTGCGGCGCACTGCTGTCGAACTGGTGGATTCGCTCGGTCGCGTGCGCGGCACGTCCGGCATCAATGCCGACCTGCAGCGGGCGCGCGGCAATATCCAGTTTGACGAAGAGACCTGGTATTTCGGCTCGAACTCGCTTCTGCCGAAAACGCCGACGCCGACATACTACCGCTCGGCGATGAGCGACCTGCGCAAGTTCAACGACTCTTTGGCCCGCTGCGAGTCCATTTTCGATGCGCGCTCCGACAACCTGATCGAATTCCTCGATCGTATCTCCAACGATATCGGCTCGACCTCGGCGATGATCCGCGAGCGGTCCGAAAACCACAATGGCGGCTGGTTCGATACTCGTGCCGACGACCGTTACTGGTTCGCCTACGGGCAGCTTTACGGCTATTACGGCGTCTTGGCTGCTGCCGGTGCCGATTTCGATGCCGTGATCACGCAGCGTGGTCTGCAACCCATCTGGCAGGAAAGCATCAAGCAGCTGCGCTCGGCCCTGCGCATCCAGCCGTTCATCATCTCGAACGGCCGCGAAGACGGCTGGATCATGCCGGCCCATCTGGCGACACTCGGCTTCTACGTTCTGAGGGTTCGTTCCAATCTCGTGGAAATGCGCGACATCCTGGCGCGATAAACCGGATTTTGATGATTGGAAGGCGGGGAAACGCGGTTTTTCCGCCTTTTTCCTTGTTTTTTCTTCAAAATTCAGTTCAGGCAGCCGGAATCAAACAAAAGGATGGAAAGCCGCGGGACTTCACGCTTTTATGCTCCCAGAGAAAAAAAGGTGGCAGGGAGAGACACCATATGGCCGACGTGAAGTCCGATATCGAAATTGCCCGCGCAGCGACGAAAAAGCCGATCCTCGAAATCGGTGCCAAGCTTGGAATTCCCCCCGAACATCTGCTTCCCTATGGCCATGACAAGGCAAAGATCGGCGCCGAGTTCATCGCTCAGCAGAAAGGCCGGCAAAATGGCCGGCTGATTCTGGTGACGGCCATCAATCCGACACCGGCTGGCGAGGGCAAAACCACCACCACGGTCGGCCTTGGTGACGGTCTCAATCGCATCGGCAAGAAGGCGGTGGTGTGTATCCGTGAAGCGTCGCTAGGCCCGTGTTTCGGGGTCAAGGGTGGGGCAGCCGGTGGTGGCTATGCGCAGGTGGTGCCGATGGAGGACATCAACCTGCATTTCACAGGCGACTTCCACGCGATAACTTCGGCCCACAATCTGCTGTCGGCCTTGATCGACAATCATATCTACTGGGGCAACGAGCAGAACATCGACATCCGCCGTGTCGCCTGGCGCCGCGTGATGGACATGAACGACCGTGGCCTTCGCCATATCGTTGGTTCGCTTGGCGGCGTCGCCAACGGCTTTCCGCGTGAGACCGGCTTCGACATCACCGTCGCCTCGGAAGTCATGGCGATCCTGTGCCTTGCCACCGATCTCAGGGATCTCGAAAAACGCCTCGGCGACATCATCATCGCCTACCGCCGCGACAAGACGCCCGTCTTTGCCCGCGACATCAAGGCGGATGGGGCAATGACTGTGCTGCTCAAGGATGCGATGCAGCCGAATATCGTCCAGACGCTGGAAAACAACCCGGCCTTCGTGCATGGCGGTCCGTTCGCCAACATCGCCCATGGCTGCAACTCAGTGGTGGCGACGACGACGGCTTTGAAGCTTGCCGATTATGTCGTCACCGAAGCCGGGTTCGGCGCCGATCTCGGGGCAGAAAAATTCTTCGACATCAAGTGCCGCAAGGCAGGGCTGAAGCCGGATGCTGCGGTCATCGTCGCAACGGCCAGGGCGATGAAGATGAACGGGGGCGTCAAGAAGGAAGACCTCGGCCGCGAGAATGTCGAGGCCGTCAAAAAGGGCTGCTCCAACCTCGGCCGCCATATCCAGAACGTCAAGAAATTCGGCGTTCCGGTGGTGGTGGCGATCAACCATTTCACGCTGGATACCGAGGCCGAGATCAAGGCGATCAAGGACTATGTCGCCACCCTTGGTGCCGAGGCGATCCTGTGCAAGCATTGGGCGGAAGGCTCAGCCGGCATCGAGGATCTTGCCCGTAAGGTCGTGGCGCTGGCCGAAAGCGGTCATTCGCAGTTCTCGCCGCTCTATCCCGACGATATGGCGCTGTTCAAGAAGATCGAGACGATCGCCAAGGATATCTATCACGCCGATGCTGTCATCGCCGACAAGTCGGTGCGCGATCAGTTGCGAACCTGGGAAGAGCAGGGTTACGGTCATCTGCCGATCTGCATGGCCAAGACCCAGTATTCGTTTTCGACCGACCCGAACCTGCGCGGTGCGCCGACCGGACATACCGTTCCCATCCGCGAGGTCCGGTTGTCCGCCGGTGCCGGCTTCATCGTCGTCATCACCGGCGAGATCATGACCATGCCGGGCCTGCCGAGGGTGCCGTCTTCGGAGAAGATCTTTCTCAACGAGGAAGGGTTTATCGAGGGGCTTTTCTAGGGGATATCCGGCGGATCGTTGCCACCTGCCGTGATCCGCCGGACCATTCTCTGGTCAGCTATAAGGGCCGAGAAAATCGATCTTGCCGACGGCCACGCCCTGGTTGCGCAGGATGTCGTGGGCTGTGGTCACATGGAAGAAGAAATTCGGCAGGGCGAATTTCAGCACATAGTCGTCGCCGGCAAAGGTGAAGCTGAGCTTGCCGAAGGTAACGGTGATTTCCCTGACGTCGCTGCCCTCGAGATCGGACGGTTTGACGGTCTCCAGGTAGGCGATCGTCTTGGCGATGCGTTCGCGCAGTTCACCGAAATTCGTCTCGTTATCGGGAAAGCTCGGCGCGGCGACGCCGGTCAGGCGGCCAATCGTGTTCTTCGATGTGTCGCTGACGCGCTGGATCTGGGCGGAAAGCGGTAGCATGTCCGGCGCGAGGCGGGCGTTGAACAGGTCTTCCAGCGGCATCTTTTTCTCGACGGCGTAGGATTCTGCCTTGTCGAGCAGGCCGGCGAGAACGTTAAGCCCGCGAATGAAGACGAGGGCGGACAATTTGAACATGGAAACGGACATGAGAAATCCTTTGAGCGCGCGCCGTTGATGGTCCGGATGTCCTGACCAAATGGGGCGTGACGAGGCCTTGGGCAAGATGCTGCGTTGCGTATCTCCGGTCAATTTTAAAGGGGGCGCCTAGCGGCAGTAACGGTAGCCGCCCTTGCGCTCGATGACGTCGAAATGCAGATGGTTTTCGTGGGCTTCGTCGCTGCCCGGATCGAGCACGGTTTCGAAATAGAGGCAGCCGGTTGCCGTCACCGCCCGCTGGAAGGCGCCGGCCAAGGTCGAGTCCTCGTCGCGCGGCTGGATCTCGATCGATTTTCCGTTCTTGAAGGTAAAGGAGGCGATATCGATGGCGTTGCCACGCGCATGTTCGGAAATCTTTCCGGTCTTGGCATTGTTGCGCAGGCGGCAGATATAGCTCGACGCCTGGTTGATGGTGGTCAGCTCTCCCTCGCTTTCCAGCGCAACCTTGGCTGCGGGCAGAACCGCCTCCTTGGTCCATCGCGCCAGTTCCAGCGCGGTTTCGCAGCGCATCTTGCCTTCCGGTTTCAGCGTGATACCCGGCAGTACGGTCGATAGCGTCAACGGTTTGTCGATGCCGCAGCCCTTGCCATCATCGATTCGCGGTTCTTCCTTGAAGACGGCGCCGATGGCCTTCAGGTCCGCAAGGCAGGTGGCATATTCCTTTTCGTCTTCAGGCTTGATGGTCAGCACGGGTTCCGGCGCCGGTTTCATCTGCGGTTGAACGGTTTCGGGCTTTATGTCTGCAGGAATTTCCTCGCCGGCCGGCGCCTTTTCGTCGTTCTTTGCCTGTGGTTTTTTCTCCGGTTTGACCTCTGGCGTCGCCTCGGATTTCACGTCGGGTTTTTCCTGCGGCGTCGCAACCTTCCCGCCTTGTTCCGTTTCAGTTGCTGGCGGCTTTTCCTGCGGAACTGGAGCATTTTCAGGAAGACCGGCACTGGCCAGCAGGAGAATGAAAAGGAAGGGGGAGAGGAATCGAAGCGGCATGAAAAATCTCCGGTTCTGCCGGAGGCGGCAGGGGTTCGAATTCACAACGCATTGAGGCAGGAAAGGGTTGCATTGAAGCTTCAGGTTCCGGATCGTTGCCAAATCGAAACACATAATCGTGGGCAAGCCAGAATTTGACAAAAGTAAGACAATTATTTGTTGACAATAAGAGTCATGTTTTCTAACCGATATATATAAGCAGTTTCTCGTAGCTGCTCCCAAATGCTTCGACGCCATACCCAGCCAGCCCCTTGAGCGAATGCCTCAGCAGCCAGCCCGGTGACTTTATCAAAGGATTGATTCATGATTACCCGGCATCACTGCGCGGCTCTTTTGGCATGCGTGGCGTTTTCCTCTGCTGCTCTTCTACCGCAAATTTCGTTCGCACAAGACGCCCAGGCAACTGCTGCCGAGGCCGACGGTGGTGCGACCACGCTGAAAAAGATCGTGGTGAAAGGTCCCCGCCGCACAACGACGGCGCCGGTCGGTAGCATCGCAGACACGCCGTTGGCGACTGAAATCGATAAAAAGACCATCGAGGAGAAGCAGGTCACCGATCTGGACGATCTCGGCCGCAGCGTTGACCCGGGTATCAATTCTTCGCGCGCCGATTCAGGTATCAATCTGCGCGGCCTTTCTGGCCCGCGCATCGTGACGGTTATTGACGGTATCCCGGTTCCCTATCTCTCCAACAGTGTTCGGCAGGGCGCGTTCGCGACCATTAACGCGAACGGCGGCGGTGATACGTTTGATTTCTCGTCCCTGTCAGCGCTCGACGTTGTCCGGGGTGCGGATTCGAGCCGAGGTGGCTCTGGGATGCTGGGTGGCGCCATTGTTCTGCGTACGCTTGAGCCGGAGGATCTTATTGGCGAAGGGCGCGACTGGGGCGCGATCGTCAAGTCGGTCTACGACAGCGAAGACGACAGCCTTTCCGGCTCGATTGCTGGCGCAAAGAAATTCGGCAATACCTCGGTGCTGTTCCAGGGCGGCTATCGCAAGGGCCATGAGCGCGACAACCGGGGTACCGTCGATAGCTATGGCAATACCCGTACCGAACCAAATCCGGCCGATTTCGACCAGAGCAACCTGCTTTTCAAGGTACGGCAGCAACTCGAAGGCGGCCACCGCATCGGTCTGACAGCAGAAAACTTCCGGCGCGATGCTGATTTCGATCAGCGGACGGAGCAGGGGACACCCCGTGCCTATGCCATCGGCAACTACAACAGTTTTGAAGACCGTTCGCGTAAGCGCGTTTCGCTCGATTACGATTACGAGGCCTTGTCATCCGACGAAGCCTTCCGCGCTGCGCGTGCCACGCTTTACTGGCAGGAACTGGAGCGGTCGTCCGGCTCGAATGGCCGCACGACGGCGAATGTGGCCTATGGCCGCGACAATTCGATCAGCAACAAGACTTTCGGCTTTAGCGGCAGCGCCACCAAAGACTTCGAGTATGGCGGCTTCGACCACTCGGTCACCGTCGGTCTGGATGCGGCGCGTTCCAAATGGAACCAATATACCTGGGCCTTGTGCACGACGACTTGCCCGTCTCTGAACAATCAGTCGGAAATCCCGAATGTAACCAGCACGACTGTTGGCGCGACTATCGAGGATCGCATTTCTATGGGCGACAGCGCCTTCGCGCTGACGCCTGGGCTGCGCTTCGATTGGTTCGACTATGATCCGTCGGCTGGTGGTGGCTTCCAGAACAATACCGGCGCTGTTTTGTTCGGTGAACCGAAGGATCGTGATGGGGCGCGCATTTCACCAAAGCTGCTCGCCACCTACGATATCACCCCCGATGTCGAGTTGTTCGCGCAATGGTCGATGGCCTACCGTGCGCCGACTGTCGATGAGCTCTACGCCCGTTTCTACAACCCCGGTGGCCGCTATGCCCAGCTTGGAAATCCCAACCTGAAGCCGGAGACCGGAAACGGCATCGAGATCGGTACAAACTTCGAGACCGGTGGCGTAACCGGGCGCGTTGCTGCATTCCACAACAGCTACGATAACTTTATCGAAACGGTCACGACGACAAATCCTTCAACCGGTATCATGGAGTTCAACTACACGAATGTGAGCAGCGTCCGAATTTCAGGTATCGAGGCAAGTGCAGTCAAAACTTTTGATAACGGCTTCAATATTCACGGTTCGCTGGCGTACGCCTATGGCAAGAATGGAGACACCAACAAACGCCTGCGTTCGGTCGCTCCCTTCAAGGCGATCGTCGGTGCTGGTTACAGCCAGGACACCTTCGGGGTCGATCTTTCGATGACCGTGTCTTCCGCGATGCCTGATGACCGTGTTGCCACTACCTTCGATGCGCCGGGCTACGGTATCGTCGATATGACGGGATGGTGGACGCCGGAAGAGGTTTCCGGCCTTCGTGTTCAGGCCGGTATCTACAATATCTTTGACAAGAAGTACTTCAACGCGCTGGGTGTCCGCGATGTCAATCTGGCATCCGCAGCCTCGCAGCCGCGTGACTTCTATTCCGAGCCGGGCCGGACGTTCAAGATTTCGCTGACACAGCGTTTCTAAGCTTCAGCTTGCGCCGAAGAAACAGGTGACGGGAGCGGCCCTTGCGGGCGCTCCCGTTTTTGGTTGCGGATGAAGGATTGACAAAGTGCATACGCACACATATGTTCTCGCCATGAAAGAGCAATCCTCCATCACGAGCTGCAACTGTTTCGCCATTCGCCAGGCTGCCCGTTTCGTGTCGCAGCTTTATGAGCGGCATTATGCCCGGGCAGGGATTACGGCGGCGCAGTTTTCGCTGCTGGTCTACATCGCCGAGGCGGGAAAGGCCGGGATGGCAGAGATGGCCGAAGCGATGGTGATGGATCGCACGACATTGGTGCGCGCCCTGAAGCCGCTGGAGCGCGACGGTTATGTCGCCAGCGAACCGGAAGGCAAGGGGTCGCGCAAGCTCTTGCTGGCGCTCTCAGCCAGCGGGCAGCAGAAGCTGTCGGAAGGCGCCGAATGCTGGCATGCGGCGCAGGCGGAGTATGTGGAGCTGGTCGGAGCCGAGCGTGCCGACAATCTGCGAGAGATGCTTCTCGCCATTCCGTCCGGAAAAGCCGCCTGATAACCCAAAGCCGGGCTGCCCTTGGCTTTTTTGATAGGCAATATAGTGCATATGCACATATAGAAGGAAGAAATGATGCCTCAGAAAATCGAAAATGCCGTCGCTCTCGTCACCGGTGCCAACCGTGGCATAGGCCGCGAATTCGTTGCCGAACTGCTGCGCCGCGGGGCCAGGAAAATCTATCTCGGCGCCCGCGACCCGGCCTCGCTTGCGGATCTGGTTGCGCTCGATCCCGCGCATCTCGTGCCGCTCAAGCTGGACGTGACCAATCCTGCCGATGTTGCTGAAGCCGCCAAGGCGGCGTCTGATGTGACCTTGCTGGTCAACAATGCCGGGTTTGCCGGCGGGCAGGGGGTTATTTCTGCGCCGGACCTTTCCACCGCCCGTCAGGAAATGGAGGTGAACTATTTTGGCGTGCTGTCGCTGTCGAAGGCTTTCGCGCCCATCCTTGCCAAGGTGCCGCAGAGCAGCATCGTCAACGTCCTGTCCTTTCTGTCTTTGGTGACGCTGCCATCGGCCGGCACCTATTCGGCATCGAAGGCCGCAGGTCTTGCGGCCAGCCGCTCGATCCGGGCGGAGCTGATTGGCCAGGGAACGCAGGTCGTCGTCACCATGCCGGTACAGGTCGAGACCGACATGGGCCGCAGCCTGCCGGAACCGCGCCTGCAGCCACTGGAGGTCGTCAGCGAAACACTCGATGCCGTCGAAGCTGGCATCGAGGAGCTTTTCCCGGGCGAACTGACCCGTTCGGTTGCGGCAGCGTTTGCGGCTGATCCGAAGGGTGTGCAGGCGCATATGTCCACCCGGTTGCCGGTTTAAGGAGCCAAAGGGCGCGGCGGAAATCGGACTTCCATTTTTCCGTCGGTGCCCGCTTGCACAATCCTCTCTCTCACGCTAACAATTCCGCCATGACAAACGCACGCAACATTGCAATCTGGTGGTGGGTTCGCTGAAGCGGCCTTGACCAGTCATGCGTGATTGAGACGACAAGCCGCCCGGAAGTTTCGAGGCGGCTTTTTTGTATTCGGGCCGCAGGAATGACGGGCCTGAACGGAGCGACAGATGGCGACGACTATTCTTGCAGACGGTGCGGAAGCCTATACCACCAAGGGCGGCATTTCCGTCACCCGAAGGCGGCGCGAGGCCCCTTATGGCGAAGCGATTTCCAGCTATGTCGACAGGCTCGACGAACGGCGCGGCGCGGTCTTCTCCTCCAACTACGAGTATCCGGGCCGTTACACCCGTTGGGACACGGCGATCATCGATCCGCCGCTGGCCATCTCCTCCTTTGGCCGCGCCCTGTGGATCGAAGCGTATAACGAGCGTGGCGAAGCGCTGTTGGCGATGGTCTCAAAGCATCTTGCCGATGTCGCCGATATCACGCTCGGTTCTGCCACGGCCCGCCGTCTTGATCTGACGGTCAACATGCCGGACCGGGTGTTCACCGAGGAAGAGCGCTCGAAGATGCCGACGGTGTTTACCGTTCTGCGCGCGGTCACCAACCTGTTCTTTTCTCAGGAAGATGCCAATCTCGGCCTCTACGGCGCCTTCGGCTACGATCTGGCCTTCCAGTTCGATGCGATCGAACTGAAGCTAAAGCGCCCCGACGACCAGCGCGATATGGTACTGTTCCTGCCGGACGAAATTCTCGTCGTCGATCACTATTCGGCCAAGGCCTGGATTGACCGTTACGATTTCTCCAAGGACGGCGAAACGACCGAAGGCAAGGCGGGCGATATAGCGCCGGAACCGTTCCAGACCGTCGACAGTATCCCGCCCCATGGCGACCATCGTCCCGGCGAATATGCCGAATTGGTCACCAAGGCCAAGGAAAGCTTCCGCCGCGGCGATCTGTTCGAGGTGGTTCCGGGCCAGAAATTCTACGAGCGTTGCGAAAGCAAGCCATCGGAAATTTCCAACCGGCTGAAGGCGATCAATCCGTCGCCCTATTCCTTCTTCATCAATCTGGGCAATCAGGAGTATCTGGTCGGCGCTTCACCGGAAATGTTCGTGCGCGTCTCCGGCCGCCGCATCGAAACCTGCCCGATTTCCGGCACGATCAAGCGCGGCGACGATCCGATCGCCGATAGCGAACAGATCCTCAAGCTCTTGAATTCCAAGAAGGATGAATCCGAGCTGACCATGTGCTCGGATGTCGACCGCAACGACAAGAGCCGCGTCTGTGAACCGGGTTCCGTCAAGGTCATCGGTCGCCGCCAGATCGAGATGTATTCGCGTCTGATCCATACGGTTGACCACATCGAGGGGCGGCTGCGCGATGACATGGATGCCTTTGACGGCTTCCTGTCGCATGCCTGGGCCGTCACCGTTACTGGCGCACCAAAACTGTGGGCCATGCGCTTCATCGAAAGCCATGAAAAGAGCGCCCGGCTCTGGTATGGTGGTGCCATCGGTATGGTCGGCTTCAACGGTGACATGAACACCGGTCTGACCCTGCGCACCATCCGCATCAAGGATGGCATTGCCGAGGTGCGCGCCGGTGCGACGCTGCTCAATGACAGCAACCCGGAAGAAGAAGAAGCCGAAACCGAACTGAAGGCATCCGCCATGATCGCAGCGATCCGCGACGCAAAATCCGCCAACAGCCGCGGCGCTGGCCGCGATGTCGCTCCGGTCGGCACCGGCGTCAAGATCCTGCTGGTCGATCACGAGGACAGTTTTGTCCATACGCTGGCCAATTATTTCCGCCAGACGGGCGCGACGGTCACGACGGTACGTTCGCCGGTCTCCGATGAGATTTTCGACCGGGTCAAGCCTGACCTCGTCGTCCTGTCGCCCGGACCTGGCACGCCGAAGGATTTTGATTGCAAGGCGACGATCAAGAAGGCGCGTGCCCATGATCTGCCGATCTTCGGTGTCTGCCTCGGGTTGCAGGCACTGGCCGAAGCCTATGGCGGCGATCTGCGCCAGCTCGCCGTGCCGATGCACGGCAAGCCCTCGCGCATCCGCGTGCTGGAGCCCGGCATCGTCTTTTCCGGTCTCGGCAAGGAAGTCACGGTGGGCCGCTATCATTCGATCTTCGCCGACCCCTCGACCTTGCCACGGGATTTCATGATCACGGCCGAGAGCGATGACGGCACGATCATGGGGATCGAGCATACCAAAGAGCCGATCGCAGCCGTGCAGTTCCACCCGGAATCCATCATGACACTGGGTGGTGATGCCGGCATGCGGATGATCGAGAACGTGGTGGCGCATCTGGCCAAGCGAGCGAAGATCAAGGCCGCTTAAGAGGCGTTTCGTCAGTTTGGACGGAAATTCCGGCTCCGATCCGCTATGGACGCTTTGACAAAACCGTAGCCTTGATCCATATGCAGACTATCCAAAACCGCTGAAGCGCTCCCCGCGCTCCGGCGGTTTTGGCGTTCTAGGACCCTGATTTCTGCAATTCATTCGCATATGCAAGGAGACGATGATGGTAGGGCAAAAGACAACAACGGTGCAGCGCCTCGCCTTCTGGAGCATCCCGATCTCCATTGGCGTGCTGGGGCTCAAGATGCTCGCCTGGTGGTTTACCGGTTCGGTGGCGCTGCTTTCCGATGGATTGGAATCGATCGTCAACGTCGTTGCCGCCGTCGTTGCCTTCGCTGTGATTGGCTATGCGGCCAAGCCTGCCGATGCCAGCCATCCCTTCGGTCATCACAAGGCGGAGTATTTTTCGGCGGTTATCGAGGGAGTACTGATCGTCGTTGCAGCCCTTCTGATCGTTTCCGAAGCCCTACCGGCAATCTGGGCTCCGAAGCTGCCGGACGCACCGGCGCTCGGCCTGGCGATCAACCTGTTGGCGGGCGTTATCAACGCGATCTGGGCGTATGTGCTGATCCGTGCGGGACGCGCTTATCGTTCTCCCGCATTGTCGGCGGATGGTCATCATATTCTCTCCGATGTGGTCACCTCGATCGGCGTATTGGTCGGTCTTGTGCTGGCCATTCTCACCGGTTATGCGGTGCTTGACCCACTGCTTGCGGTGATCGTTGCCTGCAATATTCTCTATCAGGGCTGGAAGGTGATCGCCCGTTCGATCAACGGGTTGATGGACAAGGCCGTTCCTGCCGAAGAGGAGGAGGCGATCAAGCAGGCGATTGCCGCCAATGCAGCGGGTTCGCTTGGCGTACATGACCTGAAGACCCGTGAGGCAGGGGCGGTGATCTTCGTGGATTTCCACATGGTGGTTCCGGCAGCGATGCCGGTTGGCGAGGCGCATGACATCTGCGACCGCCTTGAAGATGCCATCCGTGTGGTTCACGCCGGAGCCAAGATTGCCATTCATGTCGAGCCGGAGGGCGAAAAAGCCCACGGCATTCGCGTCAAAGTCATTGAAGGATTGAGATCATGACAAAAACAGACGTCTCCGGTCTGTCACAACTTGGGCAGAACGTAGCTTCGCCACAAAACCCGGAAGAGGCCGTGCTTGAACGTGTGCCAACCAGCCATTCAGGCACGGATTTCGTCGTGCGCTTCACGGCGCCGGAATTTACCTCGCTTTGCCCGATGACCGGCCAGCCGGATTTCGCCCATATCGTCATCGACTATGTGCCGGATGGCTGGCTGGTGGAATCGAAATCGCTAAAACTCTATCTGCATTCATTCCGCAATCACGGTGCGTTCCATGAGGATTGCACGCTCGATATCGCCAAGCGGCTGGTCGATCTGCTGGCGCCGAAATGGCTGCGGATCGGCGCCTACTGGTATCCGCGCGGCGGTATCCCGATCGATGTCTTCTGGCAGACGGGTGCGCCGCCCGAAGGTTTGTGGCTGCCGGATCAGGGCGTTCAGCCCTATCGCGGGCGCGGCTGAAACGAAAAAAAACGGCGGGCTTTTGGCTCGCCGTTTTTCGTTGATGCGATGAGGGTCAGCTGAAAATCAGCGCCAGCCCTGCAAAGGCGGTGATGCCGCCGAGAATGCGTGAAATAATCCGGCCGGACGACAGCCGGTCGATGCCGAGGCCAAGACCGATGCCGGCGACGTGCAGCAACGCGGTCGCGATCACAAAGCCGGTGCTGAAGGGCAGGGCGCCGGCCGCACCCAGTTCGCCGCCATGGGCATAGCCATGGAACAGCGCAAAGACGCCGACGACGGCTGCACTGGCAATGATCTCTATGCGGACGGCCATGGCGACCAGCAGGCCAAGCGCGACGACGGAAGCAAGAATGGCGGGCTCGACGAAGGGCAGGTGGACACCGGCCATCGCCAATGCAAAGCCGAAGGCCATGGTCCCGACGAAGGCGGAAGGCACCACCCAAAAAGCGCGTCCACCGATTTGAGCGGCCCAGAGGCCGACGGCGATCATCACCAGGATATGGTCGAGACCTGAGAGAGGATGGGTAAAGCCCGCCAGCAGTGATCCGTGTTCGGCGGGATCAAGATGGGCAAAGGCTGGCACGGCCGAAGCGGCAAAACTTGCTGCGGCGAGAAGTAGGCGTTTTTTCATTGGTGTCCCCCTGAAGGGCGAAGATGTGGGAGGCACCCCCGCCGGATGCAAATTCGTGACGCCAGCATCTTATTTGGCGACGGATCGCTGTCTATACGGCAATTGCCTAAGGTGGCGTCTTTACCATAGCCGCAGGGTGTTGCGGATTGGGCTTTCATCCGCATCCGCTTTTGTTGCATTGTTTTCGCAGTCGAGTCGCCTTATCTGACAGCGGCAGAACATTTGAATTTATTTCGCGGGAGAGTTCGCATGATGAACGAAGAAGACGACGACAAGACAAAGGAATTGTCATTGGGCAAAGAGACTGAGGCGAACCTTTTTAAGTCGCGCTCGATCTTCATCTACGGCCCGATCAATCAGGAACTGGCGCAGAAGGTCTGCTCGCAACTCGTGGCGCTTGCCGCCGCCAGCGATGACGATATCCGCATCTTCGTCAGCTCGCCGGGCGGACACGTCGAATCCGGCGATTCGATCCACGACATGATCAAGTTCATCAAGCCGAAGGTCTGGATGATCGGTACCGGTTGGGTCGCTTCCGCCGGCGCGCTGATCTACGTATCGGCTCCGAAGGAACGGCGTATTTGCCTGCCGAACACCCGCTTCCTGCTTCATCAACCCTCCGGTGGCACGCGCGGCATGGCGTCCGACATCGAAATCCAGGCCCGCGAAATCATCAAGATGAACGAGCGCCTGAACAAGATCTTCTCCGAGGCAACCGGCCAGCCGGTCGAAAAGATCGCCAAGGACACGGACCGCGACTACTGGCTCTCCGCCGAAGAAGCCAAGGCCTATGGCCTCGTTTCGCGGATCGTATCGTCTCAAGCCGATATCTGAGGCTTGCCTGATTGCTGAAATATCGAAACCCCGCTGGTTCGCCCGGCGGGGTTTTTGGTTTATGCGGTCGCGGAGAGTGGATGATTGATGAGTGCGGTGTCAATTGTCACGAGCTTCATGCCTTCGACCAAACATTGAGCTAAAAGCAATCTGTCAAATGGATCCCGGGTAACCGGTTCGGGCTCGACGCTCGGCAGGACATGATTCTCGTTGATCGAAATGAGGGTGATGCTGTAATGCCGTGCTATTTCAGGCAGCTCTTTCAATCCGTTTTGCAGCGGAAGTTTGCCCAGACGATGCTTGATCGCAATTTCCCAGAGGCTTGCAACGCTGAGATAATATCGATCCTTTGGATCGGTAATTACCTTTCTGATTGCCATCGGAAGTGTGGCGACACGGTCCTCGATGATTGCCAAAAAGATGTGTGTGTCCAGCAACCTTGCCACGCTTTATTCTCCGCGAAAAGGCGGGAGAGGTGTGATCAGAAAATCTTCAGGTAGCGGGTCGTCGAAATCGGCGGGGATTTCACCAAAGAAGCTGTCGATCCCAAGTTTCCTTTTATAGGCTTTGCCAGCCTCCCAATTGATCCCGCCCTTCTTTGTTGCTGGCACGAGGTCCATCACCGCTTTGCCGTTTCGGGTCACGGTGATCGTTTCCCCTGCTTCAACACGGCGGGCGAGTTCGGTCAGCTTGTTCTTGGCTTCGCGGATCGGGATCTGGGTCATGAAGATAATGTAGCTGCATGTGGCTGCTTTTTCAATGTGAATGATTTACCGAGCTGCACTTGCCCTTGCGTTCACCCACAGCTATACAAGCCTCATGTTGAAGACAGGCGCCATCATCGTCGAACAGGTTTCCCGCGGGCACGTTGCCATCGCGGAACGTTCGCGCGCCTTTACCTCGCTTCTTCTTCTCGGCCTTACACGCGGTTGCCGGGTTCTTTGAAGGAGCGCCCGGTGGCCGAAAGCCCACCGGCCCCAGCTCCTTGCCTTTCCTGAAATCCAGATACGAAAAGAACCCGAGAGCCAGCATTTTGCCGTCGCAATGCGACCGTCGATCGGTTATTGCATGCGGGCTATGCGCCTCACAGATTGAAGAGAAGCCGCAATGATCATGAAGTCCCACACCGTCAAGCAAGGCATGCCTGAAGCTGCGGTCAAGTATCAGCCCTATCCGCAGATCAATATTCCCGACCGCACATGGCCGGGCAATACCATCACCAAAGCGCCGATCTGGTGCTCGGTGGACCTGCGCGACGGCAACCAGTCGCTGGTCGACCCGATGGGCCATGACCGCAAGGCCCGCATGTTCCAGCTGCTGCTCGACATGGGCTTCAAGGAAATCGAGATCGGCTTTCCCTCGGCCTCGCAGACCGATTTCGACTTTGCCCGCTGGTGCGTCGAAGAGGGCAATGTTCCTGCCGATGTCTCCTTGCAGGTTCTGGTCCAGTGCCGCCCCGAACTGATCACCCGCACCTTTGAAGCTCTGCAGGGCGCCACCAAGCCGATCGTGCATTTCTACAATTCGACCAGCGAATTGCAGCGCCGCGTGGTGTTTGCCAAGGATGTCAAGGGCATCAAGCAGATCGCTACTGATGCGGCCAAGATGATCGCAGATATGGCCGCCAAGGCGGGCGGCGGTTTCCGGTTCGAGTATTCGCCGGAGAGCTTTACCGGCACCGAACTGGAAGTGGCGCTGGAAATCTGCAATTCGGTTGCCGAGATCATCCAGCCGACTCAAGACAACAAGCTGATCCTCAACCTGCCGTCTACCGTCGAGATGGCGACGCCGAACGTCTATGCCGACCAGATCGAGTGGATGTGTCGCAACCTCGACAATCGCGAAAACCTGATCATCTCGCTTCATCCCCACAATGACCGGGGCACGGGCATTGCTGCGACCGAGTTGGGCCTGATGGCCGGCGCCGACCGCGTCGAAGGCACATTGTTCGGCAATGGCGAGCGCACCGGCAATGTCGACGTGGTGACCCTGGCGTTGAACATGTTTACGCAAGGTGTCGATCCAGAACTGGATTGCTCCGATATCGAGCGGATCAAGGAAGTCTACGAATATTCCAACCAGATGGTCATTCCCGAGCGCCATCCTTATGTCGGCGAACTGGTCTACACGGCCTTCTCCGGCTCGCATCAGGATGCGATCAACAAGGGCATGAAGGCGATCAAGGTTGCCAACAAGCCTTTGTGGGAAGTACCTTACCTGCCGATCGATCCGCAGGATGTCGGCCGTTCCTACGAGGCGATCATCCGCATCAACTCGCAGTCGGGTAAGGGCGGCATCGCCTACATTCTGCAGCAGGATTACGGTATCAACCTGCCGCGCAACCTGCAGGTCGAGTTCCGTGAAGATATCCAGCGGATCACCGACGAAGAGGGCAAGGAACTGCCGTCCAAGGCGATCCACGGGCGCTTCATCGAGCGCTACGTCGATCAGCCGGACGCCCGCATCCGGTTTGTCGATCATCACACCTATCCGGTCGGCGAGCACAAGGGCGTGCGCATCGTTGCGGCCGAGATTACCGACAATGGCGAAACCAGGCGCATCGAAGGCAAGGGCACAGGCCCGATCGATGGCTTCATCAATGCGCTGTCGATCTATCTCGGTGTCGATATCTCGGTTGCCGATTATTCCGAGCATTCGCTACAGCACGGCTCGAATGCCGCCGCTATCGCTTATGTCGAAGTGGAGTATCCGGGCGGAAAACTGTTTGGCGTCGGCATCAACACCAATATCGTTGCCGCATCCCTTGAAGCGATCGTTTCGGCAGCCAACCGCGTTCTGGAGCAGAAGACTAAGTAATCCAGCTCTTTACGCGGTTTGTTAAAAAGATTGATTCAAGCAAAAGGGCCGCGTCCGTCAAGGAAGCGGCCCTTTTGCATTGATACCGAAAAATTCAGATTGCGGCCGAGACCGTTGTCGCCAATTGATGAAGGTTGGCATCGG
Organism: Hyphomicrobiales bacterium; assembly: GCA_900472175.1. Classification (GTDB taxonomy): domain Bacteria; phylum Pseudomonadota; class Alphaproteobacteria; order Rhizobiales; family Rhizobiaceae; genus Pararhizobium. The sequence continues at coordinate 336,013 of UCHD01000005.1, forward strand.
ACGAGGGGCCAACGACGACGTAGGACGCACCGCCCTTTTGCCAGGAAATCAGTGCGATGTCGTCGCGCATGCTTTCGGTCAACTTGCCGTCGGTATTGCCTGGCGTGCTCTTCAGAAAACAGATCGCGAAGACGTCTCCGTCCTGGTCCTTGTACATCAGCTGCGCCACCGGCTTGCCTGCGGCCACCAGCAGGCGGGCGCCTTCGAATGTCAGTCCACTGGCAGTCAGGTCCGGCAGCGTGAAATTGACGCCAACGCTCGAAGCCAGCCAGTTCTCGATCTTGCCGTCGCTGGACGGCGGAACTTCAACCAGATGTTCTGCCGTCTGGCGGGAATAGATGCGGTGATAGTCGGCGATATCGTCGATCCAGGTCCGGGCCGCCGCCACGTCGAACGCCTGTTTGCCATCATTGCCTGTCTTGCCGATGATGAACCCGGTCGAGCCGCCGATCAACAGCAGCGCAATCGAGGCTGCAAGCGCGCGCGGCCACAGCCGCTGCTTTGTCCGGCGCGGTGCGGCCGCAACCACTTGTCCGGTCGCTAACTTGACACCCGGTCCCTGCTTGATACGGCGGACCAGCGACAGCGGCACGGGATCGTGCAGGAACGCCTCGAACGCCTTGTTGCCAAAGGCGCTTCCGGCCCGCAGCGTGTCAAGCACCCGCCGGGCCTCGTCGTCGCGGGCTACCAGCTGCTCCAGTTCCTTGCGTTCCGCTTCGTTGACTTCACCGTCGAGATAGGCCGACAGGCGAACGTCGAGCGGCAGACCTTTCGTGCTTTGCACCGCTCAGGCCCTCCTTTCCGTCGTCTCTGTAATCATTGCGGCCAGCCGCATCCGTGCAGTCGAAAGCCTGCTCATCACCGTGCCGATCGGTATCTTCAAAATATCGGCGGCCTCGCGGTAGCTATGTCCCTCGATGTTGACCAGCAGGAACACGCTCGCAAGGCCCTCCGGCATGGAAAGGATCATTTTCTGCAGCTGATTGGCATAGACTGCATTTTCACCGGATGCCTCGATCGCAAGTTCATCCTGCTCGGAAGCGTCGACGGTGCCGCCGCCTGTGCGCACCCGGCGCTTTCTGATCTCGTCGATCCATAGATTGCGTGTCATCGCATATATCCAGCTCTCCAGCCGCCCTTCGCCGTTCCAGAGGTGGTTGCGGGTGATCGCACGCTCGCAAACCTCCTGAACCAGGTCATCGGCATCGGCTGCATTGCGCGTCAGTGTCATTGCGAAACGGCGCAACTTGGGCAGCACGCTGACCAGGTCACGTCTGAATTCGTTCGAGTCTGCCGCTGGACGCATTGCTCTTCCAAAGAAAACGTTCCGGATCGGGATTTTATTCGTCCGGGTCGAAATACACGCCGGTTGATATGAAACATTTGACCGGTGGTCTGCAAGTCGGCAGCCGATTGGAAGGGCATATTTTGCCACTTGGGGGACGTTTCTCAACGTCAATTATCGGGCCGGGTCATGCGTTGGCACAACCCGGCCCGATTGGTCTCAATAGTGGCGGACACCGCCCAGTGATTCGAGCAAGGCGCGATAGGCCCAGCTGTTTTCGCCGCCGCGGTCGCGGATCTCGATCAGCTGCGCCTTGGCCTCCTCGACCTTGCCCTGTTCGAGCAACGCCTGGCCCATGTAGGACCGCGCAAGGATATAGTTTTCATCGGCCTGCAGCGCGCGCTTGTAGAAGCTCATGCCGAGTTCCATGCGTCCGGCCTTGCGGTTGGAATAGCCGCGATAATTGAGGATGCGGGCGCTGTTCTGGTCCTTGACGGCGTCGAGAACCTTCAAGGAGTTTTCGTATTGACCGGCATAGGCCAGTTCGCGGGCCGCCTTGAACAGGATATCGTCGTCAAGCCCGCTCTTCTTGGCGTTGACGCATTCCTTCTTGGCCTTGTCCCAGATCTTGCCGTCCTTGCATTCGGTGGAGGTCTTGGTTTTTTCCGGCGGCGCGGTTGTATCTTCGCCTGCAGCGAAGGCCACCTGGCCGAGAGCGAAGAAAGAGGTTGCTGAGAACAACGCAATCAATGTGGTCTTGCTATGGATCATGGTCATCTCCCTGGCTGAAACTGATACCGGCAAGCTGGATTGTGCATGACATGCGGCGATGTCAGCACTCCCATACTTACGGTCAGCTCTGTAGGACGGATGACCATCGCCGATTATTTCCAGAACATAGCGTTTTTTCGCCGTTTGGCGAGTATCGCCCGGGTCAGAACCGCGTGGTTTCGACAAGCGTTACCGAGCGGCTGTCCATCGTCAGCTCGAACCGTTCGCGGATGAGGTTCCAGTGTCCCGGGCTGCCGGAGATCGAAAACAGGTTGAACCCGGCTGGCGGCTTTTTGCCGCCGCGGCCTTGCGAGGCAGACGCGATGCCGACCACAGGCACCGGTTTGACCTGACCTTTGAGCGAATAGACCGTGTTCAGGTGCGTATGACCATGCAGCACCAGCTCGGCGCCGCCGGCGGCGATCGTCGCGGCAAAACGGCGGATGCCGAGCATGCGCTTGTGCAGCGACGTGGCGCCGCGGATCGGCGGGTGGTGGATCATCACCACGCGGAACAGACCGGCTTCTCCCGCTGCGCGCAGCAGATTGACCGTTTCGCGCGCCTGACGGCTGCCGAAATAGCCGCTGGCGGCAAAGGGAGGTGTGGCAACGGCCGTCGAGCAGCCGATCAGCGCGACGGGTCCGCGAACGCGCAGATAGGGATAGCAATGGAAATCCTCGTTCCAATCCGCCGGTCCACGCTCGCCGCGCATATAAGGATACCAGGCCTTCGTGGTCTTCTCATAGGCTCCGGGCACATAGGCATCGTGATTGCCGGGTACGATCGAGATGTTTTCGGGTTCGCCTGCCTCGCGCAGCCATTCGGTCACGACCTCTATCTCGCGCGAGGAGGCGAGGTTGACCAGGTCGCCGGTGATCGCCAGATGATCCGGATCGATCCGCTCGATCTCGTCCATCAGAAGGTTGAGCGTGTTGCCGACCAGGTGGTTGCGGCGGTTGCGATGCCAGTTGACGAAGCCGGTTATCCGTTTCGATGCGAGTTCGCGGAAGGAAAGATCGGGCAGGGGGCCGAGATGAATGTCGGAAATATGGGCGAGTTTGAACATCCTTCGTACCTAGCGCATATTCCCGGAAAGGGGAATCATTCCAGGCGCTTTATCCTCGGCGTGACACTACGAAAGGAACCGGATCGGCATGAGCGAAACGCCGCCGGAAATGCGCAGCTGGAGAGCAAGGCTCGTCACACGCCTGGTTCATAGCTATTTTGCGATCGCCCGCGGCATGACCATGGGTGTGCGCGCCGCTTGTTTTGATGCCGAGGGACGGGTTTTCCTCGTCCGCCATTCCTACGTGCCTGGATGGCATATGCCGGGCGGCGGGTTGGAGCGGGGCGAGACGGCCTACCAGGCGCTGGTCAAGGAGCTACGCGAGGAAGGCAATCTCGAAATGAGCGGTCCGCCCGAGCTTTTCCATGTCTATTTCAACCGGCAGACCAGCAAACGCGACCATGTGGTTTTCTATCGCTGCCGCGATGTCCGGCAGGTTTCTGCGAAGAAGCCGGATATGGAAATCGTTGAGAGCGGTTTCTTTGCACTGGATGCACTACCAGCCGGCACGACGCCTGCGACGCGGCGGCGTCTGGCGGAACTCTCAGGGAGCGCTCCGCCAGCCGAAGTCTGGTAGTCAGGCGGCCAGGTTTTCCCGGCCATGCGGTGCCTCAAGATCAAGCACGGGGCCTACGGGCACGACGCCGGTCGGATTGATCGTCGTGTGACTGCGGTAATAATGTTCCTTGATATGGCGCATGTTGACCGTTTCGGCGACACCGGCCACCTGATAGAGATCCTGCAGATAGCCTTGCAGGTTGGGGTAATCGGCGATGCGGCGGATGTTGCACTTGAAGTGCCCGACATAAACCGGATCGAAGCGCACCAGCGTGGTGAACAGGCGCCAATCAGCCTCGGTGATCCGTTTACCGGTCAGGTAACGCCGGGTCGACAAGCGCGCTTCCAGTTCGTCCAATGCCTCGAACAACACCGTGGCGCTTTCCGCGTAGGCGTCCTGCGACGTGGCGAACCCCGCCTTGTAGACCCCGTTGTTCACAGCACCGTAGATGCGCCCGTTCAGGTCATCGATTTCGCTGCGCAGGTCCTGCGGATAAAAATCGTCGGTCGAACCGGTCAGACCGTCGAAGGCCGAGTTGAACATGCGGATGATTTCCGCGGATTCGTTGGAGACCATCTTGTTCTGCTGCTTGTCCCAGAGCACAGGCACGGTGACACGGCCGGAATAATGTGGGTCGGCCTTCACATAGACCTGCGCAAGCGTCTCGGAGCCGAACAGGTGATCGACGGTGCCGCCGATTTCGTTCTTGAACTCCCAACCCTTCGACAGCATCAGCGGATCAACGATCGAGACGGTGATCAGGTCTTCGAGTTTCTTCAGCTTGCGGAAGATCAGCGTGCGGTGCGCCCACGGACAGGCGAGCGACACATAGAGATGGTAACGCCCGGCCTCGGCCTTGAAGCCGCCTTCGCCTGTCGGACCCGCCGAGCCGTCGGCAGTGATCCAGTTGCGGAACTGCGATGCCGCCCGCTTGAAATGTCCCTTGGTTTCCTTCGTGTCGTACCAGACGTCCTGCCAGACGCCATCAACCAGCATGCCCATCGTTTATCTCCTGCGGCCGGAGCGCCGCCTGTTTGTGAATTCAGTCACCCATAGATAGCGTAGGAAATCGGCACATATAGTCCGCAAAAACTGAACAGTGCGTTTTAGGCTTTGACGCGGCGCATTTTTCTGCTATCCGGCCAGACAGAATTTTTCTGAACACGGATCAAAATTGATGTTTTTCCCGGGAAGCCCACGACGACGCTGATGCTGCAAACGCCCTTGAGGGCGAAGCCATCATATTTTTGTCTCGCAGGCCCGGTTTCCCGATGTTCATGAAAAAGCACGATCTCGTCTATCTCACCGAAGACGCTTCCCACGACGCAGCCATCGAAATCATCAATGAAGAAGCATTCGGCCCCGGCCGGTTTGCGCGTGCTGCTGCCCGTATCCGCGAGCAGGGGCCGCATGATTTGGCGCTGTCTTTCGTCTGCGCCGATGATGGCGAGACAATCGCCTCGGTGCGGATGACCCCGGTGATGGCGGGTTCGATCAAGGGCCATCTGCTTGGCCCGCTCGCTGTCCGCCCATCGCACAAGAACCGGGGCATTGGCCGCGAGCTCGTTCGCATCGCTGTCGAGGCGGCGCGGCGTAAGGGTTCGCAATGCGTCATCCTCGTCGGCGATCCGCCCTATTACCAGCCGCTCGGTTTCGAGAAGGTCGCCTATGGCGCGCTGACGTTTCCGGGGCCGGTCGATCCGAACCGTGTGCTGGTCGTGCCGATGACCGAGAGCGTTCATGAAGGCCTGAAGGGCGACATTCACTGGCGGGCATGATTTCCCCGCGGGATTGGCAGCGGACAACGCTGTCCCATTCCCAATTCCGCCACAGTGACTGCGAATATCCCGGTCATCGCAACCGGGATATTTTTGATGCGTCTGCTACCGGCCTTCCTCGCCTCGCTTCTTCTTGCCACCTCGGCGTCTTCAGCCGATCTCATCCAGTTCTGGGACAAGCCGCAACACGGTGGCAACAGCTTTAACCGGCTGCCGCCGGATCAGGCCTATTTCGACGCGTTGAAAGGTTATGGCGCCACCTGGGTGCGGTTGTCCTACGACAAGTGGAAGCCTCAGAAACGCGACTTTCTGATTGGAGACGCCGACAAGTATGAGGGCATTCCGGCCAAGGACCTTGCGACGCTGAAGGCAACGCTCGACCGCGCTGACAAGGCAGGCCTGAAGATCGTTATCACGCCTTTGTCGCTTCCGGGCATGCGCTGGGCGCAGAACAACGGCGACAAGTTTGATGGCCGGTTATGGCAGGACAAGCTTTGGTGGGGGCAGGCGGCCGCCTTCTGGAAAGATCTTGCCGCTGCGCTCAAGGATCATCCGGGTGTGGCTGCCTATAACATCATCAACGAACCGGCGCCGGAAAAGAACAATGGCGTGGCCGAGCATGGCGGCGCCGGCGCGATGAAGGCTTGGTATGCCAAGCAGACCGATTCTGCCCGCGACCTGCCGGCCTTTTACGAGACTGTGATCAAGGCCATTCGCGAGGTCGACCCGGCAACGCCAATCATGGCAGATGCCGGCTGGTATGCGGCGGCCGATGCCTTCAGCTATTGGCCAAAGCCGCTCGCCGACGGCAAGGTGCTCTACAGCTTTCATATGTACGAGCCCTACGCCGCGACCAGCGCGCCGAACATGAAGCGGGACAAGCCCTACGCCTATCCGGGCAAGGTACCGTTTGGCGAGACGGAAGAAGCCTGGGACCGCGAGCGGGTCGCCGCCTATCTCAAACTGCCGGTCGACTGGGCCGACAGCCACAACGTGCCGCGCAACCGCATGGTGGCAGGCGAGTTCGGCTGCATGCGCCGCTGGGAAGGGTGCAAGACCTATCTCGAGGATGTCCTGACCTCGCTGGACGATAACAAGCTGCACTGGGCTTTCTACAGTTTTCGCGAGGACAGCTGGGATGGCATGGACTACGAACTGGGTTCTCAGAAGGTCAACTGGAAGTACTGGGAGGCGATCGACGAGGGAAAGCCTGACCCGGTGAAGCGTAAAGCGGGGCCGGAATTCGATCCGATTAGGAAGAGGCTGTAACGGGTCGCGGTAGGGGACATACGGGAATACCAGCCGCTATCGACGCTTCTGCCCCTCACCCTACCCTCGCCCCGCGAGCGGGGAGAGGGGATGATGAAGTTTGCCGCTTGTCCCTTCTCCCCGTTCACGGGGAGAAGGTGGCCGATAGGCCGGATGAGGGGCCGTTACCGGCAATTAGACGGTTGTCGTGCATCTGGGCGAGGAACAGGCACGCCGCGGAGTGCCGCCGCCGCCAATAAACTCACCGCCCCTCGCGATGCCAGGTGGCCGAGAGCACGAACAGTAGAGCCGCCAGCCCGAGGAAACCGGCGAACAGCGATAGCGAATTGATGCCCTTCAACACGGTCTCGTCTGTCATACGCAGCGACATGCGCTGATTGTCGGCGACGCGGACAGTGCCGCGGACCGGCAGGATTTGCGGCACATCGACCGGCCCCTCGGTACTGGCAAGACGGTGTACCAGCCCCTTGGTCTTTTCTGCCCAGGGGGCCAACGTTTCCGCGGTCGAGATCGTTGCCTTGAACTCAGGCGCATCGACGCTGCCGACATGCACCAGCGTGTTGAGGTCGCCATTGGTCACTTCGAACAATCCGGTTTCGGCGGTGCGGACGCTGGCCTTGTAGAGACCCGGCTCGCTTTCCTTAAGCGGTATCTGGTCGGTCTTGCCGGAAGGGTAAGTGAGGCTTGCCACGCCCGGATCACCGGCAATGGTCTGGCGGGCGATTTCGAGGGTGCGGCCGCTGGCATGCGCCGTCAACGCTTCTTCTTCCAACGCCGGCTCCTGCATCAGCCAATGAGCCGTGCGGCGATAGAGCGAAACGCTTGGGCCGCCGCCTTCGAAGCCACGCGCCCAGAGCCAGCCCTGATCGGAAAGCAGCATGGCGACGCGGCCCTTGCCGACGCGGTTCAGCACCAGCAACGGCTTGCCGTCGGCCGCCTGCATGACGGTCTGGCCGAGCGGTTTATCGACATCCACTGTGCGGAACCAGCGGCCCCAATGCGGCGGCTCGCTGTCGGCGCCTTCCAGGCCACGTGTGACCGGATGTTTCTTTCCCTCGTCCGACAGCCGCGGATAGAAGGCTTTCTCATTCATGAAGCCGGTCGGACTTGCGGGCAGCACAGTCGATAGTGGCGTCGTCGCAATCGAGTCATCGCCGGCGTGTTCAGGGCCAGCGGCAATCAGCAGCGCCCCGCCGTTTTCGACATATTGGGCGATGTTGTCATAGTAGAGGATCGGCAGCACGCCGCGATGCTGGTAACGATCGAAGATGATCAGATCGAATTCGTTGATCTTGTCGACGAACAGTTCGCGGGTCGGAAACGCAATCAGCGACAATTCGTTGATCGGAGTGCCGTCCTGTTTTTCCGGTGGCCGCAGAATGGTGAAGTGGACGAGATCGACGGCGGCATCGGACTTCAAGAGGTTGCGCCATGCCCGTTCACCCGAATGCGGCTCGCCTGAAACCAGCAGCACACGCAGGTTTTCACGGATGCCATCGATGACGTGGACGGCGCGGTTGTTGGCCTCCGTTACTTCACCGGCGACAGGGGCGACGGAAAACTCGAGGATATTGTTGCCACCGCGCGGCACGGTAAACGTGAAGGGCACATCGGTGCCGGGCTCGGCCATTTCCGTGGCGATCTCGTTGCCGTTCAGGCTGATGGTCACCTGCGCCGTGCCGCCGGGCGCTTTTCCGTCATCGGCGATACGGAACGTCACCTTCTGCTCTTCGCCGACAATGCCAAAGCGCGGGCCGCTGACGATCTCGACGCGGCGGTCGAATTCATCCGGTTTACCGGTGATCAGGCCGTGGACCGGGGCGTCGAAGCCGAGCGGCTGGTTGATATCGGGAACGTCGTGGATCTGACCGTCGGTGATGAAGATCGCGCCACCGACGCGGGCAGGCGGGACGTCGGCAAGGGCCGTTTGCAGGGCTGTGAACAGTTTGGTCGAGGGCGTTTCGGTGTTCTCGTCATCAGCGGCCTCGACGATGCGGGCCTCGATCTGCGGGAATTTGGCCAGCCGCTGCTTCAGCGTCGCCAGCGCTTCATCGGTCATGGCGCGGCGGCCTGCATTGTCCTGGCTCTGGCTGCGGTCGACGACGACGCCGACAATGGTGGAAAGCGGCTCGCGCTCTTCCTGAAAGAACACCGGATTGGCGACGGCAAGCAGCACGGCCGCGAGTGCCGCCGTGCGGAACGCCGCACCACGAACGCCGCGCCAGAAGCCGAGTGCCGATAACAGGACTGCTGCGAGCGCCAGCATGGCGATGAAAGGCCATGGGATCAGGGGCTGGAAATCGAGTGTCATGGGTGCGCCCTCACTGGCCGAGCCGTTCGAGCAGAGCAGGGATATGCACCTGATCGGCTTTGTAGTTGCCGGTCAGCATATACATCATGATGTTGACGCCGGAGCGGAAAGCGAGTTCGCGCTGCTGTTCGTCCGGCGGCACGGTCGGCAAAAGCGGCATACCATTGCTGTCGATCGCCCAGGCGCCGGCAAAATCGTTGCCGGTAATCATGATCGACGAGACGCCATCGCCCGACCGCGCCGGCCTGCCGGTCGGCTGCGAGCCATTGTCCGGCTGCGCCTCGATCCACAGCGGGCTGCCATTGTAGCGGCCGGGAAAATTCGACAGCAGGTAGAAGGACTTGGTCAGCACGTTGTCGGCCGGAACCGGTTCCAGCGGCGGGATATCGAGATCGGCAAGGATCGCCTGCAGCCGCTCGGAATTGGGGCTTGTGCCGGAACCGGATGACAGCGATGAAAACTGGTCGCGGGTATCGAACAGCACGGTGCCGCCCGAGCGCATATAGGCATCGATCCGGCTGATCGCCGCAGGGCTTGGCATCGGCGCGTTGGCCGATACCGGCCAGTAGATCAGCGAATAGAACGCCAGTTCGTCCGAGGCAATGTCGAGACCGATCGGCGGGCCGGGTTCGAGCGTCGTGCGGTAAGTGAGGAAGTCGGTCAGGCCAGCCAGGCCGCGCTCGGAAAGCCGGTCGACATCGGCTTCACCGGTGATGACATAGGCGAGGTGCGTCTTGTCCAGTTGCCGCAGGATGATGTCGTCCCCCGGTTTGCTGTCGTCGGCAAAGGACTGGCCAGGCGTGGCGACCAGCGTGCCTGCCGCGAGTGCCAGCACGATTGCCGCCGCCGCTGGCATTCTCAGCCGGGCAAAGGCGCCGCCCATGAACAGGACCACGGCGGAATCGACCAGCAACATGATCAGCGCTGCGGCAAACAGCCATGGTTTCATCGACCATGCCTCGGCGCCGATGAGAGGCTCGGACGTGTAAGGAATGGACAGGCCGCTGGCATTGATCGGCTTCAATTCCGCGTCGTGGGGCAAAAGGTTCAGTGCGGTAAATCCCTCTTCCGAGCCGTAAAGACCGGGCGGATGTTCGGCGGTGGAAGCTGGCGTGGTTCCGGCGGCCAATTCGAGCGGCCGGGCCTTGCCGGTTTCACTGATCAGCACGCCATTGGCATTGAGCAGGCGGTAGGGTGCCAGCGTCTGGGACTTTGCGGCACCTTCGCTTGCAACGCCGCCACTGCGCGACAGCTGGACACTGCGGCGCAACATCTCGACGAAATCGCCCGATATCGGCAGGTTGGACCATGTCGCCTCGGCGCTGACATGGAAAAGGATGATACGCCCGGCCCCTTGTGTCTTGGTCGTCACCAGCGGCGTGCCATCGGCAAGGCTTGCCCAGGTGCGCGAGGACAGATCGGCGGTCGGTTCGGCAAGCACCTGCCGTTTGACGAGAATGCCTTCCGGCCTTGGCATGCCGGCAAAGGGGCTGAGCGCCGGATAGTCGGCCAACGGCTGCGGTTCGGACCAGGACAGCGCGCCGCCAAGCGCGCGCTCGCCCTGCCGCAACGTCACCGGCACCAGCGGATCGTCGGCCGGGGCTGCGGCCAGGCGCGGACCGGCAAAACGCACCAGCGTGCCGCCGTTTTCGATCCATTTGGTGATCGGTCCGTAGGTTTCTTCCGGCAGGCGGCCGATATCGGCCATGATCAGCATCGACGGCTTCTGTGCAAGAAGCTCGGGGATCGAAACCGCCATGTCCGCTTCGTTCGGCTGGATCAGGTCGGCATAGGGCGCTAGCGCCCGGTTGATATAGTAGAGCGGCGAGAGCAGAGGCTGCGACTGGTCGCGGGCCTCGCCGCTCAAAAGTGCGACGCGGCGGCGGCGGAAGCCGTCATCGAGCAGGAACGTGCCGCCGGCGGTTGCCAAGCCATCGATGCCGACGCGGGCAAAATCGTTGCGCAGTTCGAAGGGGGCGGCAAGCGTCGCCTTGGCAAGACCTTCACCGGCAGCAAAAGCGACAGAGCCGTTGGCGATCGCCCGGCCGCGTGTGTCATAGGCGGTGACCGGCAGGGTGCGTGCGCCGGCCGTATCGAGGCGAGTGGCGCTGACCACCATCGATTCTGAATCGTTGGCGGAGTTGCTGATCGCTACGGCCTGATCCTTGCCACCCTCGATCAGCCTGAAATTCCCAGGCGAAAGCGCTGCAAGCTCGGTCATGACCTTGCCGTCAGCGGCCTCGATACCGTCCGAAAGGAAGGCCAGCGTGCCAGGGGCCGTCCCATCAAGTGCTGTCTTCAGCGCGTTGACGGCTGTTTCCCTGTCCGGGCGCAGGGGTTGCGGCGTCGCTGCAGCGAGGCGGTTGCGGGCGGTCAAGGCTGATCCCGGAACGGCATTGTGGTCCTGGTCGGCAGTAAAGACGACGGCGACCGGCAGATCCTTTTCCTCGGCATCACTGATCAGCGCATCGGCGGTTTCGACCCGGCGCTGCCAATCGGTCGACGTCGCCCAGCTGTTGTCGATCACCAGCGCCAGCGGGCCGCTGCCCGAAAGCGTGTTGGAGCGCGGATTGAACACCGGGTCGGCAATGGCGAGGATGATGGCGGCCGCCATCAGCATGCGCAGCAGCGTCAGCCACCACGGGCTTTTGGACGGTGTCTCCTCGCGCTTTAACACGCTGGCAAGAATGCGCAGCGGCGGAAACACCTCCACCACCGGTTTGGGCGGCGTCATGCGCAAAAGCCACCAGATTGCCGGAAGGGCAACAAGAGCAGCGAGCATCAACGGATTGGCGAAGATGAACGGCAGGAAGCTCACAGCTGGCCTCCATGCGTGGCGCGTCCGGGCATGCCGGAAAGATACATGTGTACGGCGACCAGTGCCTCGGAGGCGAGGTGATCGGTGCGGTGCGGCGTGAATGTCCAGCCGAGATGGCGCAGGTTTTCGCCGAGGCTGTCGCGCCGTGCGATGTAGGCGCGGCGATAGTCGTCACGGACGATTTCGGCACGGCCGGCTGTCAGCTTCTCGCCGGTCTCCGGATCGGTGAATTCGGTGCGCCCGGCATAGGGAAAGCTCTCTTCGGCCGGGTCGGCAATCTCGATGACATGACCGCGCAATCCGCGCCGGGCAAGCGGCCCAAGCCGCGCCATGATGGTATCGGCCGGATCGAGGAAATCACCGATCAGGACCAGATCACTGGCGCCACGGATCATCGTCGTCTGCGGCAAGCCACCCGAGAGCGGTGTGTGCATCAAGGCGGTGGCCAGCCGTTCGGCGGCATTGCGGGCCGACACCGGCTCCATGACGCCGGGGCAGCCGATCCGCTCGCCGGAACGGGCAAGAATTTCGGCCAGTGCCAGCATCAGCACCAGCGCCCGGCTTTCCTTGGAGACCGAACCGAACTTCGATTTGTACATCATCGACGGTGACAGGTCGGCCCAGAGCCATATGGTATGGGCCGCCTCCCATTCGCGGTCGCGCACGTAGGTATGATCGTCGCGGGCGGAGCGGCGCCAGTCGATGCGCGACAGGCTCTCGCCATCGCTATAGGGCCGGAACTGCCAGAAGTTTTCGCCGATGCCACGCTTGCGGCGGCCGTGCCAGCCGGAAATCACCGTATTGGCGATGCGCTTGGCCTCGACCATACAATCCGGGATCAGCCGGGCACGGCTTTGCGCCCGGGAAAGAACGTCTCCTGACGGTGTCGGCTCGACGATTTGGCCTATGGCAGCCATTCATTATCCCTTGGCTTGCTTGACCAGACCGGTAATCACGTCACGCACCGACATGCCTTCGGCCCGGGCTGCAAATGTCAGCGCCATGCGGTGCTGCAGCACCGGTTCGGCCAGCGCCATGATGTCATCGATGGAAGGTGCGAGCCTGCCGTCATAAAGCGCGCGGGCGCGGGCGCACAGCATCAGCGACTGTCCGGCGCGCGGGCCGGGGCCCCAGGCAACGTTCTTGTCGGTTGCGGCATTGCCGTTGCCGGGCCGGGCGGAGCGCACCAGCGACAGGATGGCATCAACCACCTTTTCGCTGACGGGCATCTGGCGGATCAACTGCTGGATGTCCCTGAGCTGGGCGGCATCGATGACGCCGCGCGCTTCGGCCTCATGCGTGCCGGTGGTTTCCAAGAGGATCTGCCGCTCGGCGGCAAGCTCCGGATAGCCGACATCGACCTGCATCAGGAAGCGGTCGAGCTGGGCCTCGGGCAGGGGATAGGTGCCTTCCTGCTCCAGCGGGTTCTGTGTTGCCAGCACATGGAACGGCTGTGGCAGATCGTTGCGCTGGCCAGCGACAGTGACGTGATATTCCTGCATGGCCTGCAACAGCGCCGACTGCGTGCGCGGGCTGGCGCGGTTGATTTCGTCGGCCATCAGAAGCTGGGTGAAGATCGGGCCGGGCACGAAGCGGAACGACCGGCGGCCGTTCTCGTCCTGGTCCATGACTTCGGAACCAAGAATATCGGATGGCATCAGGTCGGGGGTGAACTGGATACGGCTGGAATTGAGGCCAAGCACGGTGCCGAGCGTCGAAACCAGCTTGGTCTTGGCAAGCCCGGGAACGCCGACCAGCAGTGCATGACCGCCAGACAGCACCGCAAGCAGGGTCTGCTCGACGACGCTTTCCTGGCCGAAGATCACCTTGCCAACTTCCTTGCGGATCAGTGCGATCTCGCCCAGCGCCTTCTCCGCGGCGGCGATGACTGCCTTGTCATCGACGGCGCCGTCTGTCGTTTTCATCACACCCATTGTCTGTCTCCCGTGGCCGGCAACGGTGCCGAATCGCGAAAAGCGCGCTTTTCGTCTCTGTTTTTCAATCTATGCTCCGCCCGGTGGCTGACAAGACGGGGGTAACGCACTATCTCGTGAGCCAGTGCTCGATAAAAAGCAAGAATAGGGCCAAACGGGACGGAACGATGGCGGATGCGGAAATACATCAGGCGGGCGATGCGGCTGGACTTGCCGCGCTAATCACGCGCGCGGCCGGGCAGACCAATGGACAGACCAGGGGTTTACCGCCCGTGGAGCGCTGGAACCCACCATTTTGCGGCGATATCGACATGGAGATCCGCGCTGATGGAACCTGGTTCTACATGGGCACGCCGATCGGCCGGCAGCCTCTGGTTCGGCTGTTTTCCACGGTTCTGCGCAAGGATGAGGACGGCAAGACCTATCTCGTAACTCCTGTGGAAAAACTGGGCATCCGCATCACCGATGCACCTTTTGTCGCGGTCGAGATGAACGTCACTGAACGCGACGGCGTGCCCGTCGTCACCTTCCGCACCAATGTCGGCGATGTCGTCGAGGCCGGCCCAGATCATGCGCTTCGTTTCGCCGTGCATGGCGAGAACCGTGAATTGAAGCCCTATCTGCATGTGCGCGGGCGGCTGGAAGCGCTGGTGTCCCGCGCCGTGATGTACGATCTGGTGGCGCTTGGCGAAACGGTTGATATCGGCGGTGTCGATATGTTTGCCGTCCGCTCCGGCGGTATGACCTTTGCCATCATGCCCGCCCAGGAACTGGAAGCGCTTTCGGCATGACGGATTTACTGTTTTCAGCCGATGATTTTCGCCGCCGCGCGCTGCAGCAATCCGGCAGTCCAGCCGAAGAGGCCTGGCGGGAGCATGGCGACTTTCTGCTCAATCCCGACACCGTTCCCTATCTCGAAACCTTGAAGCTCAGGGATGCCGCAGTTCTCGTGCCTGTCATCGACGATGGCGACGAGGCGCGGGTAATCTTCACCCGGCGCACGGCGACGCTGCGCAAGCATTCCGGCCAGGTTTCCTTTCCGGGCGGCGCCATCGATCCGCAGGATGATACGCCGGAGCGTGCGGCCCTGCGCGAAACCGAGGAAGAGATTGGCCTTGACCGCCGCTTTGTCGAGACGGTCGGCCGGTTGCCTTATTATATGGCGATGTCCGGTTTTCGCATCACGCCAATTCTGGCCGTGGTCCAGCCGGGTTACGATCTTATTCCCAATCCCACGGAGGTGGCTGCGGTCTTCGATGTACCACTGTCCTTCCTGATGAACCCCGACAATCACGGCCTTGGCCAGGCGCACTGGAAAGGTGCCGACCGGCATTTTTACAGCATGCCCTATGGCGAACAGCATATCTGGGGCATTACCGCGGGCATTGTCCGCATGTTGTATGAAAGGCTTTATGCATGACCTCCGTTGCGGCCGAATCCTGGTTTTCGGCGCCCGCGTTGACCCGCGTGTTTGACCTTCTCAACGCCGATGGAGGCGAGGTGCGTGTGGTCGGTGGTGCCGTTCGCAACAGCCTGATGGGCCTTGACGTCGCCGATATAGACATGGCGACAACGTTGCTGCCGGAAGTGGTGGTTGCGCGTGCCAAATCAGCCGGTATCAAGGCGGTACCGACTGGCATCGAACATGGCACGGTGACGCTGGTCATCGACGGCGCTCCTTTCGAAATCACCACCTTGCGCCGGGACGTGGCGACGAACGGCCGCCATGCCGAGGTCGCCTTCGGCACGGACTGGACGGTGGATGCGCAGCGGCGCGACCTGACGATCAATGCGCTCTATGCCAATGCGAAGGGCGAGGTGATCGATCTCGTTGGAGGCCTTGCCGATATCGAAAAGCGCAATATCCGTTTCATCGGCAATGCCAGCGAGCGGGTGGCCGAAGACTATCTGCGGGTGCTGCGGTTCTTCCGCTTCTTTGCGCATTACGGCTCTGGCCGCCCGGATGCGGACGGCCTTCGCGCCTGCGCCCAGGCGCGCTCGAAACTATCGACACTGTCGGCCGAGCGGGTCTGGTCCGAGTTGAAGAAGCTGCTTTCGGCGCGCGATCCGGGCCGGGCGCTGCTTTGGATGCGTACCTCCGGCGTGTTGAGCGAAATCCTGCCGGAAAGCGAGAAATGGGGTATCGATGCGATCCCGGGGCTGATTGCCGCCGAACAGGCTTTTGGCTGGCAGCCCGACCCGCTGCTCAGGCTGGCGTCGATCATTCCACCGGACGGTGATCGCTTGGATGCGATGGCTAAGCGGCTGCGGTTGTCCAAGGCGGAAGCGGTCTATTTCACTGCCTGGACCAAGGCCCCACGTTTGTCGGCCGAGATTGCCGATACCGCATTCGACCGGTTGCTGTACCGGAACGGAGACAAGGGGATAGCAACGTCGCTGCGGCTTTCACTCGCCTCCGTGCGGCAGAAAGCCGAAAACGATCCGGCACTGCTACCTGAGACGGCGCGTCTGCAACGGCTTTTGACGCGAGCGGAGAAATGGCAAAAGCCTGTATTTCCGCTCAGTGGCGCCGATGTTCTGGCCACCGGCATTGCCGCCGGGCCGCGGGTCGGGGAAATCCTCGGCCAGCTTGAGGACAAATGGATTGACGGCAATTTCAATGCTGACCGGGCAACGCTGGTTGCCCGGCTGCAATCGATGGTCTGAAAGGGCTGAGGTTCAGGCGACTTTCGCCTCTTCGACGATACGCGCCTTGATATTGTCGATCATGTTTTCGCGAATCAGCGTTTCTCCATGCGCCGAGCGCATATGCTCCACGGCGCGCCGGACGACTTCGGCGTCGCTGTCGGCGTGGGTGTGCCATTCGCAGCCGGGCACGAGGGTCCCGCATTCAAACAATCGCATGATGCTCCTCCTTGCGTTTGCATAGTCCGCCTGGAAGGCGTTCGGACCAGACGGATCAAGCAAGTATAACCGAAAATGGTGCCGATGGTTCCGCCGATTGCCTCCTTGGCGTTCACAATATTGCGGGCAGCCCCCGTTTTCTGAACGCGACATGGCCTTGAAGCTTCCTTTTCAGGGTCACATTGTCGCCCGATCTGTCCTCAACCCTTGGCGCCGGGGGTAGCCCCTTTCGGAAAGATTGGTGAAAACCGTCTTGAGACTGACTTAAGGAAGGACACGCATATGACCATTCGCCACATGCCCGTTGCAGCCCTGACCGCTGCGGCACTCAGCCTGATCGTCATCAACTCGCCGGCCTTTGCCCAAGGTGCAGCCGAACCAAAGACGACCCAGCCGATGCAGGGCACGGCTCCCGCGGCTATCAGCGATCAAAAGATTGAAGCCTTTGCCGTCGCCTATCTGCAGGTCGACAAGGTCCGACAGGATTATGCCGCCAAGATCGGCGCCGAAAAGGACGCGGCCAACAAGCAGAAACTTCAGAACGAGGCCAACAAGCAGATGATCAATGCTGTCGAAAAATCGCCGGACATGTCGCTTGATGAATACAAGACGATCATCACCGCAGCGCAAACTGATCCCGATGTCGCAAAGAAGGTGCAGGAAAAACTCAAGACCACTGATACAGCTCAATAGGCCGATAGCGCGGAGCAGGGCAAAACAGGTCCTGCTCCCGAATTGTTTCCAACAGAAAGCACTATAAAAAACGTGAGCTTTGATGCTATGCCTTCGTTTCCCTGAGACGTCCGCAAAGGCACGCCCACCATCATGAGCTCTTCTCTTCAGCAGGAACTGATCGCTTCGATCCGCAATATCGCGGATTATCCGAAGCCAGGCATCATGTTCCGCGATATCACCACGCTGCTTGGCAATCCGCGCGCTTTCCGCAGTGCGATCGATGCGTTGATCCAGCCCTTTGCCGGCACCAAGATCGACAAGGTTGCAGGCGTGGAAGCGCGCGGCTTCATCATGGGCGGCGCCATGGCGCACCAGATGTCGGCCGGTTTCGTTCCGATCCGCAAGAAGGGCAAGCTGCCGCACGATATTGTCCGCATCGCCTATAGCCTCGAATACGGCGTCGATGAGATGGAAATGCACCGCGATGCCATCAAGCCGGGTGAAAAAGTCGTTCTGGTCGATGACCTGATCGCGACTGGCGGCACTGCCGAAGGCGCGACCAAACTCCTGCAGCAGATGGGGGCCGATATCGTCGCCGCCTGTTTCATCATCGATCTGCCGGAACTCGGCGGCCGCAAGAAGCTCGAAGCCCTCGGTGTCGAGGTTCGCACGCTGATCGAATTCGACGGCCACTGAAGAAACGGCGGGAGCCAACTATGACGTCGATACAGGAAGCGCTGGGCGCAGCTGCGGATGAGGGAATCATCACCTCAGCGCAGGCGGAAAAGCTGGTGCCGTTTTTGCTGGATGCGACGATGGCAGCCGGTGGCGGAGAGCGCCGTGTGGCCGGTCCGACGGTGCTCGCCGATGACGCGCTTCTGGCTGAGGAAAGCGAGCAGCCGCGCTTCGTTCGCGGTTTTCACGATATCCTGATCACCATAGGCGTCATCGTGGCGCTGGTCGGTCTCTGGGGTATCGGCAACCTGTTTGCTGTCCTGCCGGCCATCATCATCCTGGCCGAAATCCTGATCCGTCGGCAACGCCTGGCGCTGCCGGCCGTTGCGTTGACCGTGGCTCTCGTCCACTGGACCGGCATGTTTGCTCTGCTGGTCATCGAAATGGCTGCTCCGGAGGAACTCGACATCCTGACCAACTGGCTTATGGTGCTGCCGATCTTTGCCGCCGTTCTCGCGATGTTTTACTGGCGATACCGGGTGCCCTTGGCGCTTGCGGCAACGCTTCTGGCGCTGTTCCTGCTCGCCATGGATATCGTGCTTGTGCTGATTGCCAAGGCCTACGGCTCGACCGAGGCTCTTGCCGGGCATTCCGGTCTGGTTTCCAGCGTGTTCCTGATCAGCGCGTTGGGCCTCTTTTCGGCGGCAATGTCCTATGATGTCGCCGATCCAACCCGCACGAGCCGCAAATCGGACGTGGCATTCTGGCTGCATCTCGCGGCCGCTCCGGCGCTGCTCTACGCCATGCTGTCGTTCATCTTCCTGCGCAATGTCTCCAGCGAATGGTGGGGAGATGCAACATCACCGGCGGATGCGGCGGCGGTGCTTGCGATCGTCATCGTCTTCATGGTCATCGGCCTGATCATCGACCGGCGCGCCTTTGTCACCTCCGGGCTGGTATCGCTTGGCCTGGCGATCTGGACGATCCTGCAGCAGGGCGGCGTCGCTTTCAGCGACTATTTTTCCGTCACCGTGCTTGCGGTCGGCGTCGTCGTACTGATGATCGGCATTTTCTGGCAGGTGTTGCGGCGGGCCATCGTCTCGCTCCTGCCCGCCGGGATCACGTCATATCTGCATCCCGCTTATCAGGCCAAGGGCTGACGGGACGGGTTCTCAAGGGAACTCTATGACCTTGCTTTCGAACCGGATGACCGGCTGGCCATCCTGGTTTTCGCCTTCGCACAGGATGGTGTTGATCCGCCATCCCGGCCGCGATTCGAGGTCCTTTGCCGCAACGAACGTGACGAAATAGGTGATCGTGTCGCCGGCAAAGACCGGCCGTAGCCAGCGCATGTCCTTGAAACCGGGGGAAGGGCCAAGCTTGGGCGCAACGACGCCTTTGGCCGCCAGCCGTTTCATTTCCCCCATCCAGTAGGGCACGAAGCATTTCATCCAACCGGCGCAGGTGTGCCAACCGGATGCGCAGAGGCCGCCGAATAACGATTGCCGGGCCAGCTCCGCATCGAGATGAAATGGCTGCGGGTCGAATTTCTCGGCAAAATCAATGATCTCCCCGGCCGAGAAGGTAACGGTGCCGATGATTTCGCGCGTGCCTTCGGGGTGGAGTTCGGACAGTTTCATGCAGCGTCTCCCGCCGTTTGGCAGCGGATCATGTTGGCATAATCGCAAATCGCCACAGTCTCGCCCCGCTGGTTGGTGACGACGGCGCGCAGCCGGACAATGCCGATTTCCGGCCGCGATCGCGACACGCGCGCCTCGATGACCTCGCAACGGCCGGACAACGTATCGCCAACCAGGACCGCCTTCTTCCATTCCATGCTGTCGACGCCGGGAGACCCCT
Source organism: Hyphomicrobiales bacterium (assembly GCA_900472175.1). Taxonomy (GTDB): domain Bacteria; phylum Pseudomonadota; class Alphaproteobacteria; order Rhizobiales; family Rhizobiaceae; genus Pararhizobium. The sequence continues at coordinate 355,879 of UCHD01000005.1, forward strand.
CTGACGCCGTCTCATGGATGTAGCTGTCGCAGAGCATCCGCATCATCATCGCGCTGGTATGCCAGCCGGAAGCCGCAAGACCGCCGAGAATGCTGGCTTTGCCGCCTTCTTCGGACAGATGCATCGGTTGCGGATCGAATTCCGACGCGAAGGCGATGACCTCCTCAGTCTTGACCTCGACCGGCTTGAAATCAAACCGCTTGCCGGCCGGAAAATCTTCGAAATACAACATGGTCATTGTCCTCCAAACACGCGCGTTTTAACATCCGGGCGTACGTTGGGAAATGGAAAGAGAATCCGAGGGCTGGAGATCAAGGCTGGAACGGCAGGTCCTGACCGTTGATCTTCACCTTCTTGTTTTCGTCGACAGTAATATTCCACATCTGCCGGCCATCGGACGTCTGCTTGGCAAAGCCCTTGACCATCAAGAGCATGAAGGCTGCCTGGCCGAATTCCGGCACGGTCGTCGCGTTCTTTTGCAGGTAGGAAACCGTGTTGTCGAAATCCTTGGCATAAAGCGTGATGTCGGTGTTTTGGCGGCCCTGATCTTCGGGGTAGACCGTCGTCGTGCCCGAGAGACTGAAATCGTAGACGGCGGAGCGGGCCGAAACCTCGTCATAGCGGATGGTCATGGCGCCGCCTGGCATAAATATGCGGCCAGCCTCTGCCGATTGTTCGTCGGTCAACGGCTTGTCTGTATCGAAATTGGCATGATCGATCAGATAGGTGATGCCGCTGGCCAGATTCAGCTTTTCCAGCGAGATACGGGTTGTCACGGTTTCCGGAAGCGCCGAAGCAAAGGCATCCGGAACCAGGCCCTGCGGCAACGACGGCTTGTCGATGGTCACGCCGAAGCCGACTTTCGCGTCGTCCTTCAGGCCATTGGTGTCGATCGTGTAGCGCAGGGTTTCCGCACCATAGGTACCGGTCGGGGTTGCGACCTTGAGATTGGCGACCTCGATCGATTCCAAAAGGTTCTCAAACATCGGCAGATTGGCGCGAACCAGCGACTTCAGGCGCACCTGCTCTGTTGCCAGCAGCTTGTCCTTCTTCACATTGTCGAGGATGAAAAAAACCAGATCCTGCAGCGGCCGGTAGGCAAGGCCGTTGAAGGCGACGTCCGCCGTCACCGTGCCGGCGGAAATATCCACCTTCATCTTTGAGGGATCGATGATTGTTTCGGTAAAGCCGTTCAGCGCCGTGTTGCCGCGAATGTCGATGGTTTCGGGCGTGGCCCGCGTCGAGTTCATCGTCGATTTCATCGACCCGAATCGCGCCTCGACCGATTGCTGCGGCGATGTCGAGGTCATGAAAAGACCGTTGGCCGACATGTCTGCCGATTTGAAATAGAGCAGATCCGGATCGACAATGCCTTCGGTTCGCATCGCATCGATCTTGTAGGTGAAATCGGTCTTTTCGGTTCCCGCCGTGAACTGCCCCTTCACATCGAGGTCGGCAGACTGGGAAAAGTGCCAAAGCCCGTCTTCCATCGGACGGATCAGCGAAAGCAGCGGCTTCAGGCCTGAAATACTGAAGGTCTTCGGGTCCACATCTTTCAGAAGGATCGTTGGATCGAAGGTTAGTTCATAGTCGGCGGTGCCGGGCCGCACCTTGATCAGGCCGGATTTTGCCAGAGTTTCCGGCAGGTAGGAGTTGAATTTCTGCTCAAGTTCCTGCGCGCCCTGATGGCTGATATCCGCAGCCTGCACTGACTGGGTGATAAGGGCGGTTGAAAGCAGAAGGGCAGGAATCAGGCGCATCGAAAACTCCTCAGATGATTGCGAGGCAACATATCGCCGATCGGCCGAAGGGCAAGCATCAAGGCGCCAGCAAAACACCACATACGGCAACGCCGTTCGCCAGAGTTAACGAACGGCGTTGCCGTGTCTTGAATTTTTTGCCGGAAACGCAGCCGCTCGGGCGGCCGTGCGCTTCGTTTAGGTGTTGAAGCGGAAGTGGATCACGTCGCCGTCCTGGACGACATATTCCTTGCCTTCGTCGCGGGCCTTGCCGGCTTCCTTGGCGCCGGTTTCGCCGCCAAACGCGATGTAATCGTCATAGGCAATGGTGAAGGCGCGAATGAAGCCGCGTTCGAAATCCGTGTGGATGACGCCGGCTGCGGCCGGTGCCTTGGTTCCGCGCGGGATGGTCCAAGCGCGGGTTTCCTTGGGGCCGACCGTGAAATAGGTGATCAGGTCGAGCAGCTTGTAGCCGGCGCGGATCAGCTGGTCGAGACCGGCTTCATGCAGGCCCAGCGCTTCCAGGAATTCCTTGGATTCTTCTTCCGGCAGCTGCGCTACTTCGGATTCGATCGCAGCCGAGATAACGACGGTTTCTGCACCCTGCGCCTTGGCCATGGCTTCGACGGCCTTGGTATGGGCATTGCCGGTTGCAGCATCGGCTTCCGCGACGTTGCAGACGTAGAGAACCGGGTGGGCGGTCAAAAGATTGAGGCCCTGCAGGATGAGCTTTTCTTCCGCATCCAGTGACGGCAGAAGCGTGCGCACCGGCTTGCCGTCCTGCAGCAGCTTCAAGGCCGCATCCATGACCGGCAAGAGTGCGACCGATTCCTTGTCCTTCGAGGCTGCACGCTTGCGCGTCTGCTCGGTGCGGCGCTCCAGGCTTTCGAGGTCGGCGAGCATCAGCTCGGTCTCGATCGTTTCGGCATCGCCGACCGGGTTGATGCGGCCTTCGACATGGGTGATGTCGTCGTCTTCGAAGCAGCGCAGCACATGAACCGTCGCATCGACTTCGCGGATATTGGCGAGGAACTTGTTGCCCAGGCCTTCGCCCTTCGATGCGCCGCGCACGAGGCCGGCGATATCGACGAAGGAGATGCGGGTCGGGATCAGTTCCTTGGACTTGGCGATATCGGCGAGCTTGCGCATGCGCGGATCAGGCACCGCCACTTCGCCGGTGTTCGGCTCGATGGTGCAGAACGGATAGTTGGCGGCCTGCGCCTGCGCCGTCTTGGTCAGCGCGTTGAAGAGAGTGGACTTGCCGACATTCGGCAGTCCGACGATACCGCATTTGAAACCCATGGTCTTGAAACCTGTCCGATCGAATTCTGTTGCTGTGCCTTTTGCGGAAACTTGGGCCGAGGTCAAGCCTCAGACCGGTTTTGCGGCCTTTATAGGGGAGATGGCGGCCGAGTGCATCTTGTTTGAAGCCCGTTTGCGATGCACAATAGCGGTTTCCACCACTCCCTGTGATCAAAGGGCGGATTTCCGATGGCGGATAACGACACCAGTATCAAACCCAAAACTGTGACCAAGCCGAAGCTGGAAAGGCCGAAGCTCTACAAGGTCATTCTGGTCAACGACGACTACACCCCGCGCGAATTCGTCATCATGGTGCTGAAGGCGGTGTTCCACATGAGCGAGGAGACTGGCTACCGGATGATGATGACGGCGCACAAGATGGGCGTCTGCGTCATTGTCGTCTGTGCCCGGGATATTGCCGAGAGCAAGGCCAAGGAAGCCACGGATCTCGGCAAGGAGGCGGGCTTTCCGCTGATGTTCATGACGGAGCCGGAGGAATAGCAGGGCTAAATCCCTGCGGGGCGCCTGACCTGAAAGCCGGTCTTATCCTGCTTGAACCCGCAGCCCTGATAAAACTTCAGCGTCGCGGGATCCTTGGAGCCGGTCAGCAGCATGACCTTGTAGCAACCGGCGCTCCAGGCGCGCTCGAAGGCATCCGCAATCAAGGCTCTCGCATGGCCGCGTTTGCGGTACTCAGCGTGCGTGACGACATTTTCGATCAGCGCATAAGGCGCGCCGCCGCGCGTCAGGTTCGGGATCACCACCAGCGTTACCGAAGAGGTCAAGGTCTCGCCCGAGACGCCGGTCAGCACCGTCATGCCGGGTTGGGCTACGATCTCGGCAAAGCGCCCGGCGGCGATGTCCGGTGCCATCTCCGGATCGTCCGCGTTGAGGTGCCGGTAGAGCGCAAGCAGGGCAGGGAGGTCGTTTTTCTCAGCGCGCCGGATGTGGAAGTCGCCGGTTTGCACGGGCTATTCGTCCTTATTGCCGAACAGCTTTTTCAGCATGTCGGCCATCGGGCCGGTTGTCGGCAGGATTTTCGGTTGGGCATTGTTGCGGGCCTGGCGGATATGCGATTTTCCGGCTGGGGGCTTGGCCGGCGCCGGTTCAGGCTCCGGTTTGCCGCCGGTAGCCAGCGTCAGCTTGTTGAGAAATTGCGAATCCTCGGCCTTCACCAGCATGCCGGCATTGTCGGCCAGCGCATCGAGCAGCGGTTCCAGCCAGACCTTGTCGGCCTTGGCGAAATCACCGAGCACATGGCCGTGCACCCTCTCCTTCGAGCCTGGGTGACCGATACCGAGGCGCAGCCGGCGGTATTCGCGGCCGCAATGGGCGTCGAGCGACTTGATGCCGTTATGGCCGCCATGGCCGCCACCCGTCTTGATCCGCGCCTTGCCCTCGATCAGGTCGAGTTCATCGTAGATCGCCAGAATGTCTTTCGGCTCGAGCTTGTAGAAGCGCATGGCTTCGCCGACCGCCTCGCCCGAGAGATTCATGAAAGTCTGCGGTTTCATCAAGAGCACACGCTCGCCGCCGATCTCGCCTTCCGAAATCAGTGCCTTGAACTTCTTCGACCAGGGCGAAAAGCCGTGACGCCGCTGGATCGCGTCAACGGCCATGAAGCCGATATTGTGGCGGTTACCGGCATATTCGGCGCCGGGATTACCGAGACCTGCGAAAATCAGCATGGGTGTATCTCTAACAGTCGGACAGACGTCTTGCACCGCGTTGGCGGCCGGATGTCAACCGTCTGGCGTGTGCGAGGGCCGGTTTTCTGGTCTGGCCCTCCGCTGAACGCAATGCGGGTTAGCGGTTGGGACGCAGTCCGTACTTTATGAAGATCCGGTCCTGCGTGCCATCGGCAATCAGTTTATCGAGTTGCGCCTGCATTGCCGTGACTATGCTATCGGGCAGATCGAGATTGCAGGCAAAGCCATAGAGCTTGCCTTCGAGAACAAGCGCACTCTCAAGCGCTGCCCCTTGGTCGCGCATCGTCTCGAACGTCTTTTCCGAAGTCATCATCAGGTCGATGCGGCCGCTCAGGAGCTTCTTTGCCGTCGTTTCCATATCGGCCGCGAGATCGACCTTGGGGAAAGCGTTCTTCTGCAGATAGTTGGCCGAAAAATCGTCGCGCTGTGTACCGACGGTGAAGCGCTTGGCTTCTTCGGCATTGGCCGGATTCACGCCCGAGCCTGTCTTGCGCACCATCACCATGCGATCGATCAGCAGGGGCTCGACCCATTTGAACCGCTTGTCGCGGTCGTCATCGTGACCGGTGGTGAAAAGACAGGTCCACGGCTGGTTTTCCGTCAGCGACAGCGCCCGCGCCCAGGGCAGGATCTTGAGCGAGTAGGGGGTGCCAAGCGCCTTCATCATCTGTTCGGCCTGCTCGACGGCGGCGCCACTAATGACGCCGTTTTTGCTGAAATTGTAGGGAGGATATTCCTCCGTCAGCAATTTCAATGTCTCGGCATTCGCCGTGCCCGACAAAAGGAGAGCGAGTGCGAACGCCACGTGTCTCATATCCGTTCTCCCTTTATCCTTGTCATGCGAGGCTGGTTGCCTTTGCTTCGGATTCCATTTCCAGCATCAAAAGCATGTTCTCGATCGGCATCGGCCGGCTGAAAAGATAGCCCTGGCCGTAGTCGAGGCCGAGCTTGCGCAGCAGTTCCCATTGCTCCTTGGTCTCGATGCCTTCGGCAACGACGGTACAGCCCATCTGGTGGGAGATGGTCCGGATACCCTTGATCAGCATGCGGCTCTTGCGGCGAATGTCGGCGGTCCCGGTCGTCAGCGATCGCGTGAAGGACTGGTCGACCTTGACGATATCGACCGGGAATCGGTTGAGATAGCTGAGCGAGGAGTAACCGGTGCCGAAATCGTCGAGCGCGATGCGGCAGCCGAATTCGCTGAGCTGCTTGAGCACCGCGTGTATATCCGGATTGTCCAGCATCAGCACCGCTTCGGTGATCTCGATGACGATGCGGGAAGGAGAGATATGGTGCTTGAGCAACAGCGCTGCGAGCTTGTGCGGCAGCGTTTCTTCGAATTGCAGCGGCGAAAAATTGACTGCGAGATAGGTGGTCTCCGTGCCTTCCAGTTGCGTCAGGCGGGCGAGGTGGCTGATCGCCTTTTCCAGCACGCGCTCGCCGATGCGGGCGATCGAGCCGGTTTCCTCGGCAATGCCGATGATCTTGGCCGGCGGCATGATGCCTTTTTCCGGATGGTTCATGCGCATCAGCGCTTCGAACCCGGCGATGCGGCCATCACTGAGGCTGACGATCGGCTGCAGATAGGCTTCAAGCCAATCTTCCTTGAGACCGGTTTCGATGTTCTGTTCCATCTCATGGCGCTCGCGGGCCGTGTCGAGCATGCTGGTATCGAAGAGCAGCATGCCGTTCTTGCCGTCGCGCTTGCGCGCATACATCGCCATATCGGATTTCAGCAGCAATTCAGCTGCATTCGCTGCGTGGTCCGGATACAGCGCGATACCGACGCTGGCACTGACCGAAAGCTCGGCACCTTCGACGAGGATCGGCTGGCGCAGACTGGCGCAGATGCGGTCACCGATCTCGCTTGCCAGCGCTTCCACATCCTCGGCGCTGACCAGGATGGCGAATTCATCGCCACCGAGCCGCGACATCGTGTCGTCGGGGCGAAGCGTTGTGCGGACGCGGGCAACGACCTGGCGCAATACTTCGTCGCCGGCTGCATGGCCGAAATTATCGTTGATCCATTTGAAGCGGTCGAGATCGATGAAGATGCAGGCGAGCTGCATCGTATTTTCGTCGGCTTGACGAATGCCTTCGTCAAGGGCGGCTTCGAAACCCTGCCGGTTGAGAAGACCGGTCAGATGGTCGGTGATCGCCTGTGCGTGGTTGCGGCTTTCTGCCTGCTTCAGCTCCGTGACGTCGGTCATGACCGACAGGGAGAGGCCACCGCGCTCGCCGCTGGTTGCGCTTTTCATCTCGAGGATGAGAACGGTCATCGTCTCACCGTTCGCCTTGATGAACGGGACGGTAACTTCGCAGATATTGGCATGGGTGGTGTTGCCGTTGCGGCGGCGTGCCCGATAGGTTTCGTGCCAGTGCTCGTCGACGAAATCGGTAAAGACACGTCCGATGACATCGCTGCGGCCATAGCCCGTGGCGGTCAGCCAGTAGTCGCTGACGGCGGTCAGGCAATTGGCCGGGTCGAGGGAAAACAGCATCGACGGGCTCAGATTGTAGATGTCGGTGGCGCGGCTATGGGCGAGCTTCAGCTCGGTTTCCTCACGCTCCAGCTTGCTTTGCATCTCGTTGAAATTATGTGCCAGCGTTCCCATTTCGTCGTCCGATGTCCAATCGACATGGTGGCGCGAGCCGAGCCTTCTTGTGGCTTCGATTGCCGCCGTCAGCCGCATCAGCGGCCGGATGACCGTGAGGCGGTTGCCGAGGATGGCCGCTGCAAAGACGATGCCGACGGCGACGATCAGGATAATGAAGATGCTCAGCTCGTCGCTGCTGAAGCGTGTGAGAAGACCGGGGGTCTTCACCCATATCTCCACAGTGCCGACGGATTTCAGTCCATCCCGGGAATTGTAGAAGATCTCCTTGGTGAGAACCGTGTGCGGCAGATTGGTATCCGCGGGGCCGGCGGGAACTCTAAGAGAGATCGATTGCGAACTGTCTTTGACGTGCACCGACATGATGGCGGCGTCAGCGATCAGCGACTGAGCGATCTGCTGGACAGCATCGGTGTCGAAATCCCAGAGGGGCTTGGCAAGCGCCTGAGCGCTTGCTTCCATGAGAACCTGCGTGTTCTGCAGACTGTCACGGGCAACACGCTCTGACGACAAAGTCAGAAACAACACGATCAGAGGAGCGATAAAGACAAATATCGCACCACAAACGATCGCAATAAAACGGTTTTCAACAGAGTGCATCATCGGATGCACCCGGTCGCGTTGGCAATCTTACGTCCCATTAGGATTCTCGTACACTGAAGCCGGACAATCCCCCGCCGACAACACATCACGAAAATCTTAAATGTTGTTGAAACCCTGAGACGAAAACTGGGGTGGCTGCCGCGAGAGGCAAAACCTTGAGGTGAGCGAAGTAACAAAAAGCCCGCCTCACCGGGGTGAAGCGGGCTTCAATCCAGGCCGTCAGGCCGGAATTTTTACTCGGCTACAACTTCTTCTTCCTTCGTGCCGCCAGCTGGCTGCGCGATGGTCGCAATCGTGAAGTCGCGATCGGCGATAACCGGCGATGCGTTCTTCGGAAGCTTGATGTTCGAGATGTGGATGCCGTCGCCGATCTTCAGGCCCGACAGGTCAGCCGTCAGGAATTCCGGAATGTCGTCGGCCGGAACAACCAGTTCGACTTCGTGACGAACGATGTTCAGAACGCCACCGATCTTGAGGCCCGGGGACTTTTCTTCGTTGACGAAGTGAACCGGAACTTCAACCGTGACAACGCTGTCCTTCGAAACGCGAAGGAAGTCGACATGCATGGTGAAGTCACGAACCGGATCCAGCTGGTAGTCCTTCGGCAGGACGCGGATCTTCTCGCCGCCAACGTCGATCGTGGCGATCGTGGTCATGAAACCACCGGCGTGAATTTTCTGGGTGATTTCCTTCGTGGAGAGGGCGATGGAAATCGGAGCCTGCTTGTCACCATAGATGACTGCAGGAATAAGACCGTTGCGGCGAAGTTCACGGGAGGACCCCTTACCAACCCGTTCGCGCGTTTCGGCCTTGAGCTCGTAGGATGCGTGGCTCATGGTCTTAACCTTTCTGGTGTTTTTGGAGAGCTCATCCGCTTATGTATAAAGACTGGATGAACCGAGACGTTTGACCGTCTCATCCGCATTTGCCTCCAAGGGTGTCTGCGCGGACGCGCGTCCATAGCCGAGAACGCCCGCAATTGCAAGCAAGGCCCGGTTTGGTAGGAAAACCCCGGTTCTGCCAGAAAGATAATCCTGAAAGTAGCAATGCAACCAGTGCCGCATCTTATGAGCGATGCCATTCAGAGCTTGATAACCGTCAAATCATTGATTTTCGTCGACGTTAACCTCTCTTAGCGCTTGCGTGGCAGAGTGCGGCCACGTTCAAAACAGGTGTCCCATGCTCAAGGTTCTTTCCTGCATCGCGATAGATCATCATTATGGTTTGCTGTCGCTTGCAACTCTCGTCTGTATTCTCGGCTCGGTTCTGAGCATGAGGCTCTATGCCCGTGTCAGACGTACGGTCGGGGTGCAGAAATTGAACTGGTTGCTGATGGGCGGGGTTATCGGCGGTTCGACGATCTGGACGACGCACTTCATCGCCATGCTGAGCTTCAGGCCGACGCTCGAACATGCTTATGAACCGGTCATGACGCTGGCCTCGCTGGGGGCCGCGATCGGCATCACCACCCTGGGCTTTTTCGTCACTGCCATGCGCAAGACCGGTCCCACCATTGAACTTGGCGGCGCGATCGTCGGCGCCGGTATCGCCATCATGCACTATATGGGCATGATGGCCTATCAGATCGCCGGTCGGATGGAGTGGGACTTCTCCTATTACCTGGCCTCGATCATTTTGGGTGTCAGCTTCGGCGCTCTTGCTACGAGCCGGGTTGCCCGGCCGGTCACGCGCTTTTGTAAGTATGGCGGCGCAGTCGCGCTGATCCTGGCGATCGTCAGCATGCATTTCACCGGCATGGCCGCCGTGACGATCATTCCCGATCCGATGATCCAGCCGTCGGCAGCCCTTATTCCCGATAACCTGATGATCATCATGGTCACGGTGATGATGTGCCTGATGCTGGGCCTTGGCGCATCGACCTATGTCATCGACATGCATTCCAGTCATCTTGCCGCCGAACGTTTCCGTCATCTGTCGTTGCACGATCCTCTGACCGCGTTGCCGAATCGCGTTGCCTTCGGCGAGCATCTCGAAGAAATCATCCGCCGGCAGAAGGACGACACGTCGCGCGTCGCGGTCCTTTCCTTCGACCTTGACCGGTTCAAGGATGTCAACGACGTGCATGGTCATGCGGCCGGCGACGCCGTTCTGCGGACGATTTCCGAGCGGATGGCTAGCGTTCTGGGGGAGGGAGAATATGTCGCCCGCATCGGCGGCGACGAATTCGTCGCGCTGACCTCCAATTTCTTCATGAAAAGCGAGGCAAAGACCTTTGCTGCCCGGTTGATTGCCGAAATCGGCAAGCCGGTCGAATGGCAAGGCAAGACGCTTCTGGTTGGCAGCAGTGTCGGTATCTCGCTATTTCCCGTCGACGCACGGACACCGGAAGAGCTTCTGGCCCAGGCGGATCTGGCCATGTACCGCGCCAAGGCGGCCGGCTCCAATTCGATCCGCGTCTACGAGCCGTCGATGGACGACGCAGCGCGCAGCCGCAGCGTGCTGGCCATGGACATGCGCCAGGGCATCGAGCGCAACGAGTTTGAACTCTATTACCAGTACCAGAACAACTCGCTGACACGGGACGTCATTGGCTTTGAGGTGCTGCTACGCTGGAAACATCCGGTACGCGGCATGGTGCCGCCGACGGAGTTCATTCCGATCGCCGAAAAGAACGGCTTTATTCATGAGCTTGGCGACTGGGTCTTGCTGACCGCCTGCCAGCAGGCGGCGGCCTGGGAAAATCCCATCAAGATCGCCGTCAATGTCGCCCCGGCTCAACTGGCCGATACGAATTTCCCCACTCGCGTTGCCGAAATCCTTAAGGAGACCGGCCTTAGTGCAGAACGTCTCGAACTGGAAATCACCGAATCGGGCATCATCGCCGACCAGCAGCACGCGCTTCACATCATCCGGCAGTTGAAGCAGCTTGGCGTCAAGATCGCCATGGACGACTATGGAACCGGCTATTCGTCGCTTTCGACGCTGCAGAATTTCCCGTTCGACAAGATCAAGATCGACCGTGCTTTCATCGATGGTGTCACCAGCAACCGCCACTCTGCCGCGATCGTGCGCTCGACCATCATTCTCGCCCAGAGCCTGGATATTCCGGTACTGGCGGAAGGGGTGGAGAACGAGGAACACATGGACTTCCTGCGCAGCGAAGGCTGCCTGCAGGTCCAAGGATATCTGTTTGGAAAGCCGATGCCGCTCAGCGAGATCGAGCATGTTGTCAATTCGGCGACCGCGGAGCAAGCCGAGACAGCAACGGAAACGGACGGAGACAGCGCCGTCGCCGCCTGACCGCTGGGGACCGTGCCCCAAAACCGCACAATGACGGGTGGGTGTGACCGGGTATGCTGGGCAAGTTCGCCGTGAATACTCGTATTGGTTGCTCTTTTGATTTCGGAGCGTAGACATCGCGCCGCAGCTGGCAGAGCGGAAGCGCTGAAAAACATATGTTTTTCAGCGCCTTTCGTTGTGGAATATTCGAATTTCCAGGATGAATGGCCGATGTCAGTTGTGATAATGTCATTCAATGATTATTAGTGGTTGTGTGAGAGGGTGCTTTCGTATCAGTGCGAGTGGTATCAATGCTCAAGGTTCTCTCCTGTATAGCCACCGACCATAGTTATGGGCTTCTCGCGCTTGCAGCGCTTGTCTGCTTGCTGGGTTCGATCCTGACCGTCCGGCTCTACGCCCGCGTCCAGCGCAGCACCGGGATGCAGAAGCTGAACTGGCTGTTTACAAGCGGGGTCGTTGGTGGATCGACGATCTGGATGACGCATTTCATCGCCATGCTGAGTTTCGATCCCCCCCTGGCGCATGCCTATGAGCCGACGCTGACGATGGCATCGCTGGCGGCGGCGATCGGTGTCACCATCTTGGGATTTCTGATCACTGCGGCGGGCAAGCCCGGCCTTCTCATCGAACTCGGTGGTGGCGTCGTTGGGGCGGGTATTGCCATCATGCACTATACAGGCATGGCGGGTTATCAGATCGCCGGCCGGATGGAGTGGGATTCCAGCTACTACGCGGCTTCCGTGTTTCTCGGCATTGGCTTCGGCGCCGTCGCCACGGGCCTGATTGCAAGGCGGGGTGCGCGGTGGCGCCAATATCTCGGTATTCTCGCCCTGGTCCTGGCAATTACCACGATGCACTTCACCGGAATGAGCGCGGTCACGATCATTCCGGACCAGCTCATTATCACCTCGAACGACATGATCCCCGACAGCCTGCTGACCGTCGTTGTCGCGATTATCGGCATGATGCTGGCGCTGGGTGCCTCGACCTATGCCATCGATCTGCAATCGACACGGGGCGCGGCGGAGCGGTTCCGTCATCTGTCGCTTCACGATCCCTTGACCGGATTGCCAAACCGGACCGCTCTCGGAGAGCATCTCCAGGGCGTCATCGACCGTCAGAAGGCTGGCACGGCGGGGATCGCCGTTCTGTCCTTCGATCTTGACCGGTTTAAGGACGTCAACGACGTGCACGGGCATGCGGCCGGTGATGCCGTTCTGCAAGGTGTGGCCGAGCGCATGTCAAAAGTGTTGGGCGAGGGGGAGTTTATCGCGCGCATGGGCGGCGACGAGTTCGTTGCCTTGTCCACCAACCTGGCCCGGTATGACGATGCCACCGCCTTCGCGTCGCGGCTTGTCGAGGCGATAATCCAGCCGGTTGAATGGGAAGGGAAAAAGCTGCTGGTCGGCACGAGCGTCGGCATTTCCCATTATCCCGCCGACGCGCGCACGCCCCAGGCGCTTCTAGCCCAGGCGGATCTTGCCATGTACCGCGCCAAGGCTGCCGGATCGAACGCCGTTCGAAGCTACGAGCCGGCGATGGATGATGCGGCCCGGGACCGCAGCGCGCTTGCGATGGACATGCGCCAGGGCATCGAGCGCAACGAATTCGAGCTCTACTACCAGTACCAGAACAATTCGCAGACGCGCGAGGTCATCGGTTTCGAAGTCCTGCTGCGTTGGCATCACCCCGTCCGGGGCATGGTGCCGCCTGCGGAGTTCATTCCGATCGCCGACCGCAACGGCTTCATCCACGAATTGGGGGATTGGGTGCTGCGCACGGCCTGCCAGCAGGCGGCCTGCTGGACAAACCCGCTTAAGATCGCGGTCAATGTCGCACCGGGTCAGCTCACCAATGTCAACCTTGCGGCACGGGTGCATGAGATTCTTCTGGAAACGGGTCTGCAGCCCTCGCGGCTGGAACTGGAAATCACCGAATCCGGCATCATCGCCGACCAGCAGAACGCCGTGCGGATCATCCGGCAGCTGAAGCAACTCGGCGTCAAGATCGCCATGGACGACTATGGCACCGGCTATTCCTCATTGACGACCCTGCAGAACTTTCCGTTCGATAAGATCAAGATCGACCGCGCCTTCATCGACGGTGTCACCACTAACCGCCAGTCTGCGGCGATCGTCCGCTCGACCATTATCCTGGCCGACAGTCTTGGCATTCCGGTTCTGGCCGAAGGCGTGGAGCGGGAAGAGCATATGGATTTCCTGCTCAACGAAGGCTGCCGGCAGGTGCAGGGTTACCTGTTCGGCAGGCCGATGCCGTTGAGCGAGATCGATCACGTGGTCAACAGACCGTGCGCTGCACTGATCTGCGCGGAGGCCGTGAGCATAGACGCGGAACCCGTTAAGCTGCGTTCCGCCGTCGCTTGAGCAGTTACCTCAGCGGCGGCGCGATTTGGTAAAGCGGGCAAGCGCAAGCATCAGTCCACCGGCGAGCAATCCCCAGAAGGCACCGGACACTCCCGCGAAGCTGACGCCGGATGCGGTGACCAGAAAGGTCACGGCTGCCGCTTCCCGGCCATCCGCTTCCTTGAACGCTGCCATGGCCGATCCGGCAAAGGCGCTGATCAGGGCAAGGCCCGCGACCGCCTGGATCAGGATCGGCGGAGCAAGACTGACAAAAGCGGTCACGGTTGCGGCGAGCAGGCCAAAGACGACGTAACCGGCACCGGCGACAATTGCCGACCAGTAGCGCCGGGCGGGATCGCGATGCGCGTCCTCGCCGGCGCACATGGCCGCGGTGATCGCCGCCAGATTGACTGCATGGCCACCGAACGGTGCGCTCAGGATCGAGAAAACACCGGTTGTCGCAAACAGTGGACCGGGCTGCGGTTCATACCCGTTGACCTTGAGGACGGCGATCCCCGGGATATTCTGGGATGCCATGGTGACGATGAACAGCGGCAGCGCGATGCTGACGAGGCCGGCAACGGTGAAGGCCGGGGTGACCCATTCGATATGCGGCACAAGTGTTGCCGAAAGCCGTGCCATCGCATCGGCGGGCATCTCCACTCCAAAGGCCAGCACCAGGACGAAGGCCAGAAGGGCGGCAGGCACTGCAAACAGCCGGTTGATGCTGCCGACGATCACCCAGGCGGCAACGATCGGCAGGCCGAGCAGCGGGTTGAAGGCGATAGCCTTGACCGGCGCAAAACACAGCCCGATCAGCACCCCGGCGAGCATCGCATTCGCCAGCGCCGCGGGAATGGCGGCGACTGCGCGCCCGAGCGGTTTCCACAGTCCGGCAATGACGATCAGCGCGCCGCAGATCAGGAAGCCACCGACCGCCGTATTGAACCCGCCGGCCACGGCACCGGAACTGGCAAGCAGTGCTGCACCCGGTGTCGACCAGGCGATGCTCACCGGCAGGCGTGTTGTCAGGCTGAGCACGATGGCGCAGACGCCCATCGATACCGACAGCGCCATCAGGCCTGAAGCCGCCTGCGCCTCCGTCGCGCCAACGCCGGTCAGCCCGTGCAGCACGACGGCAAAGGAACTGGCGAAACCAACAAAGGCAGTGAGCAGGCCCATGAACAGGCTCTGAAGGGAAAAGTCACGAAACATTGTATGGGGACCATGGCTGCGGGACGTGTCTTGACGATAGTCTGGCCTATCATATCGTCATGTTGGTGCAATACCTTCTGCCTGGCGCTGCTGATAATTGGTGCGCTGCCGTTTTATCTTTTGACCTTTCTTCAACGGGACGTTTTACTGTCACTGCATCTATGGTGAGGTTCGCGTCAGCCCTCAGGGAGGAGAGCCGATGAAACATTCGGATCATGTTCAAGCCGTTGCGCATCACATGTCGGCTGCAGCCAGTTCGCCGGTCGCGGCCTCCTGGCGCCGGTGCCTGACCGTGCATGGATTGTCTCCCGAGGATGCCCGCTCGCCGCTCAGGCTGTCGGACCAGGAGTTCAGGGCGGCCCGTGAAAGATCCGGCCCCCTGATCGAGGAAGCGCAAGGGGAACTCGACCGATTGTTCTCGACGGTTGGCAAGGCCGGATGCTGCCTGCTGTTGACCGACGAGAACGGCGTTGCGCTCGAACGTCGCGGTTCGCCTGGTGACGACCACGATTTTCGCGGGCTGGGTCTGTGGTCCGGCACGGTGTGGAGCGAAGCCAGCGTCGGCACCAACGGCATCGGCACGGCCATTGCCGATGCGCGCGCCGTCGTCATCCAGCGCGACCAGCATTTCTTGAGCTGCAATACCGGGCTTTCCTGCGTGACTGCTCCCATCCGTGATCATCTCGGCAGGGTCGCCGCCGCAATCGATATTTCCACCTGCCGCGACGATGCCGGCGAAATGGCCATGCTGTTGCTGTCGCAGGCGGTCCGCGATGCCGCCGCCCGGATCGAGGCCAATCTGTTCCACCGCGCCTTCAACGGTGCGCGCATTCTTTTTGTACCGGCCGACAACAAGAGCAGCCCGGCGCTTATTGCCATCGACCGCGACGATCTCGTGCTGGGGGCGACCCGTGCCGCGCGGTTGAAACTCAATCTCGACGACCGGCGCATTGCCAGCGGCGTTCCGGCTGCCGACCTTTTGAACGAGGCGCCGCTGGGGCAGGGCGAGGATCTTGTCAATGCCGAGCGCGCCGCACTTCGCCGCGTCCTGTCGCGGGCGCAGGGCAACGTCTCCCTAGCCGCCGACACGTTGGGGATCAGCAGGGCGACGCTCTACCGGAAAATGAAGAAACTCTCGGTCGATTGAGGCGGCAGGCCTCGGCGCGACGTCATTTGCCGCGCTGCAGCATGGTTGGGGCAATTCACCTGTCGCACATCTGAAACACTTGGGGTCCTGCGCAGGCGGGGCGCCTCTACGCGTTTCGTGCGTTCCGGCGCACCTTCCTCCCAGCAGATTGTTGGAGTCTGTCTCAGGAGGAGAAAATCAATGTTGCATCAAAAGATCGTCGAGAATCCGTTCAAGCAGAAGTACGGAAACTATATTGGTGGTGATTGGCGCGAGCCGGTCAGTGGCCGCTACTTCGACAATACGACCCCCGTTACTGGTGGGGTCCTGTGCCAGATCGCCCGTTCGGAAGCCGCGGATATCGAACTGGCACTGGACGCCGCCCATGCCGCCAAGGACAAGTGGGCCCGCACGTCTTCGACGGAGCGCGCCAACATCCTGATGAAAATCGCTCAGCGGATGGAAGACAATATCGAGCTTCTGGCCAAGGCGGAGACATGGGACAACGGCAAGCCATTGCGCGAAACCATGGCTGCCGACATGCCGCTTGCCATCGACCATTTCCGCTATTTTGCCTCCTGCGTCCGCGCCCAGGAAGGCACGATCGGCGAGATCGATCACGATACGGTCGCCTATCATTTCCATGAGCCGCTCGGCGTCGTCGCCCAGATCATCCCGTGGAATTTCCCGATCCTGATGGCCGCGTGGAAGCTCGCTCCGGCGCTGGCCGCGGGCAATTGCGTTATTCTCAAACCGGCCGAACAGACACCGGCGTCGATCCTCGTCTGGATCGAACTTGTCGGCGATCTCCTGCCGCCAGGCGTGCTCAACATCGTCAACGGTTTCGGTCTTGAGGCCGGCAAGCCGCTTGCCACCAACCCGCGCATCAACAAAGTCGCCTTCACCGGCGAAACCTCGACCGGCCGGCTGATCATGCAATATGCCAGCCAGAACCTCATTCCGGTAACGCTGGAACTGGGCGGCAAGTCACCGAACATTTTCTTCGAAGACGTGATGCGCGAGGACGACGAATATCTCGACAAGGCGCTCGAAGGCTTTGCGATGTTTGCGCTCAACCAGGGCGAGGTCTGCACATGCCCGAGCCGCGCGCTGGTGCATGAAAAAATCTACGACCGCTTCATGGAAAAGGCGATCAAGCGCGTTGCTGCGATCAAGCAGGGCAACCCGCTCGACATGTCGACGATGATCGGCGCCCAGGCGTCCAGCGAGCAGCTGGAAAAGATCATGTCCTATATGGATATCGGCCGCCAGGAAGGCGCCGAGGTGCTGATCGGCGGCGAGCGCAATAATCTGGAAGGCGAGTTGGCGGGCGGCTTCTACGTCAAGCCGACGGTGTTCAAGGGCCACAACAAGATGCGTGTGTTCCAGGAGGAAATTTTTGGGCCAGTGGTATCGGTGACAACCTTCAAGACGGACGAGGAAGCGCTCGAAATCGCCAACGACACGCTTTATGGCTTGGGTTCCGGCGTCTGGAGCCGAGATGCCAACCGTTGCTACCAGTTTGGCCGCAACATCCAGGCCGGCCGCGTCTGGACCAATTGCTACCATGCCTACCCGGCGGGTGCTGCCTTCGGCGGCTACAAGCAGTCCGGTATCGGCCGCGAAACCCACAAGATGATGCTCGATCACTACCAGCAGACCAAGAACATGCTGGTGAGCTACAGCCCCAAGGCACTGGGTTTCTTTTGATCTTTTCCTTCTCCCCGCGAGCGGGGAGAAGGTGCCCGAAGGGCGGATGAGGGGCCGCTCGAGCTTGCCCCTCACCCTAACCCTCTCCCCGCATGCGGGGAGAGGGGACTATTCCGGAGGTAAACTCATGACCGATACCATCCACGGCGAACCGCGCGTGCTTGCAACCGACGCGGCGCTCGCGTTCCTCAAGGAGATCCGCGAGGATCATCCCGATGTGCTGTTTCATCAGTCCGGTGGCTGTTGCGACGGTTCGTCGCCGATGTGTTATCCGGCCGGCGATTACATTGTCGGCGATAACGATATCAAACTGGGGGAGATTGGCGGTGTGCCGGTTTACATCAGCGCCAGCCAATTCGAGGTCTGGAAGCACACGCAACTGATCATCGACGTCGTGCCGGGCAGGGGCGGCATGTTCTCGCTCGACAATGGCCGCGAGCGGCGGTTTCTCACCCGCTCGCGCCTGTTTGCAGGCGGTGAGGCCTGCGCCATTCCGATTGTCAAAAGAGTGTAAAGCTGTCCGTGCGGCCGATCAATCGAACAGGCTGGAGACCGATTCTTCCTGGCTGGTGCGGTTGATCGCTTCGCCGATCAGGCTGGACGTCGAGATGACGCGGATATTGTGGGCCGATTGAACTGCCGTGGTCGGCTGGATCGTATCGGTGATCACCAGTTCCTTGAGCTTCGAGGAGGTGACACGGGCAACGGCACCACCGGACAGAACGCCGTGGGTGATATAGGCCGTGACGCTGGTTGCGCCGTTCTTCAGAAGCGCTTCTGCGGCATTGCAGAGCGTGCCGCCGGAATCGACGATATCGTCGATCAGCAGACAGTCCTTGCCGGTCACGTCACCGATAACGTTCATGACTTCGGATTCGCCGGCGCGTTCGCGGCGCTTGTCGACGATCGCCAGCTGGCAATCGAGACGCTTGGCCAGCGCCCGGGCGCGGACCACACCGCCGACGTCAGGTGAAACGACCATGACGTTCTTCAGGTCGTAGTTTTCCTTTACGTCACGCGACAGGATCGGCACGGCGTAGAGGTTGTCGGTCGGAATGTCGAAGAAGCCCTGGATCTGGCCGGCATGCAGGTCGAGTGTCAAAACGCGGTCTGCACCGGCCTCGGTGATCAGGTTGGCCACCAGCTTGGCCGAGATCGGCGTGCGCGGGCCGGC
Source organism: Hyphomicrobiales bacterium (assembly GCA_900472175.1). Taxonomy (GTDB): domain Bacteria; phylum Pseudomonadota; class Alphaproteobacteria; order Rhizobiales; family Rhizobiaceae; genus Pararhizobium. The sequence goes on from UCHD01000005.1 coordinate 374,696, forward strand.
TTTGCGGTCCTGGCGGGCATAGCCGAAATAGGGAATGACGGCAGTGATGCGGCGGGCTGAGGACCGGCGTATCGCGTCGATCATGATCAGCAGTTCCATCAGGTGGTCATTGGTCGGAAACGAGGTGGACTGGACGATGAAAACATCCTCGCCGCGCACGTTTTCCTGTATTTCCACAAAGATTTCCTGGTCGGCAAACCGTCTGACGGTTGCTTTGCCCAGGGGCAGGTTGAGATAATTGCAGATCGCTTCGGCCAGGAGCCGGTTCGAGTTGCCTGCGAAAACCTTCATCGATGGTCCGCCTGTGCTGGCGCGGCTTCATATCCGTCCGCGCAAATTCCGTAAGCCAGCCGGGGTCTCGATCGTCCCAAGCTTATGCGCGCTTCTTAACGCGCTTGACTTCGAATGCAAGAGGATTGCCGCGTTGCAGCGTAGTTTATCCTAAAAAGATTTGCTCAAACGTGGCGAAGTGAGAACATTTCGTCGCATAGCACCGGATTTTCGAGCCTGTCCGGTGTTTAGCCGGCGTCGCCGGCGCGCCAGCTCAGATAGGCGCTGATCGTCTTGGTGGCGATCGCCTGCATCGTCTGTGGCGGCACCACGGACCAGAGGTCGGCGGCGGTGGCGTTGACCGTGTCTTGTCCCTGGATGCGGTGAAGCCGGTTGCCGGTGCCGTCAAGCACGTCCCAAACGTAGACCACTGTGGTCTTGCCGCCGTCGTTCAGCGCCGAGAAGTATCCCTTCAGGATATGCTGGCTGCTGGTATCGGAGGCGGCCTTGATCGTCAGACCATGCGAGCGGGCTTCCGCGCCGAGCTGCTTGGAGAGCGGCGTGACGACTTCCACCGGCGCGCCGATGATCGGCAGGAAGCGGATCGTACCGGCTGCCGCGGTGGGAGCAATGGCTGCGGTCTTCTGCTGTGGCTGGGTTTGCGGCTGCTGACGGGCAATTTGCTGTTCAGGCTCTGCGGATTGGCCGTCCGGCGCCGTATCGGTGTCAGACGTCATATCGCTCGGCTCGGCAATGGCCGGCCTTCTCGCGGCCTGCTGTTCCTGCGCAGGGACCTGGCCTTGCCGCAGGCGTCCGGCCTGTGCGTCCAGCGATCCGGCAGGATCGGTATAGTCGGTATCGCCCTGCGCCATCAGCGTGCCGCTTGGGCCTTCCGAAAAACCTTCCTGCTCGGGCGAGGCCAGCTGCGCGCTTTGCACCGGCGTGGATGCCTGCGGCGCAACGTCAACCGTCTGCATGGAATCGAGATCGGATTGGTTGACCGGCGGGGAGCGGAAGGTGCCAGCGCCAACATCGACCTGCGGGGTCAGGTCGTCCATGCTGTTGCAGCCCGTCAGGGCTGCAATCATTCCAAGGCTCGCAAGTAGCATGATCCGCTTGTGCATCGTCCTACCGTCCGGTTCGTCAGTGACGGATTACGCGAAGGCCCCTTCCTTCTTCCGTCGTTCAACAGGACGATAGATCAATTTTCCTAAGCAGAGATGAAGTCCAGTCCGTAGCGGGACAATGCCTTCGGCGCTCCGTCCGTGGTCAGGTAGGTCTGGCCGAGCGTCATGGCCGTGCCGCTGTCTGAGTCCATGATGATCATATGGACGAAGAGGGACATGTCGGGCTCGATTTCCTGCGGATTGCCCATGTGGAACATCTGGTGCTCCATCCAGGACGGCGAGAAGCGGGCGCCGAGCGAGTAGCCACAGGCGTTCAGCCGGTGCCGTGTCAGGCCGCGTTCGTCCATGATCTTCGAGTGGACGTCGAAGACGGTGCCAAACGTGTTGCCGGGACGAAGCACCATCTCGATGGCCTGGATGGTGTCGCGGCAGGCGCTGTAGAGCTCGCGGTGGCGGTTAGTCGGCTCGCCGACAACGACGGTGCGCATCATTGCGGCATGATAATGGGCGCTGACACCGGCCCATTCCAATGTTAACTGGTCCTGTGCATCCAGCGTGCGCCGGCCTGCCTTGTAGCGGCAGAGCAGGGCATCGGCGCCAGAGCCGATAATGAATTCGTTGGCGGGATAATCGCCGCCACCTGCAAAGACAGCGCCCTGCATCGCCGCCAGAATGGCAGCCTCGTCGCCACCTGCATGGATCAGGGGAATAGCGGCATCCAGCGCGTCGTCGGCAAGGCTTGCTGCCTTTTCGACATAGACGATTTCGGCGGCACTCTTGATCAGGCGCAGACGGCTGACCAGAAGCGAGGCATCGACCAATTCGCCGAAACTCGTCAACTGCTGATCGAGCAGCCGGGCAATGCGGCCGGTCATGCCATGCGTGTCATATTCAATGCCAATCCGGGCTCCGAGCAGGTCGAGGTCGCTCAGCAGGTTCTTCAGGTCCATCGTCGGATCGGCGTTGACCCGGTCAACCCAAACCTCGACGCGCTCGATATTGGAGGTGTGCTTGGCCTGGCGCAGATCGGCCGAGCGGGTGAGCAGCACCATCGAGCCGTCGGCCTTGACCACCAGCGTCTGGAAGAAGCAGTAGCCGAACGTGTCATAGCCGGTCAGCCAGTACATGCTTTCCTGCGCAAACAGCAGCATGGCAGCCAGCTTTTCTTCCTTCATCTTGGCCGTCAGCCGTTCCAGCCGCGCCGAAAATTCGTCCTGCGTGAAATGCAGTGCCATGTCATGCCTCCCGTATGGATATTGCAGAAATTTGCCGGCCGTAATCCGGCTCGCTGCGATGCGTGGTGCGGCGGTAGGAAAAGAAGCGTTCCTCATCCGCATAGGTGCAAAGGTCGAGATTTTCGGCCGTGACGCCGGCATCGGTCAGCCGTCTGGTGGTCAGTCCCGGCAGATCGAACATTGCGTGGCCCTCGCGGGCGGATGGGGTGAAGAAGGTAGCGTAGGCGGGATCCTTCTCCAGAAAACGTTCGACGAATTCCGTGCCGACCTCGTAGTTCCGGCGGCTGATCGATGGGCCGAGACTGGCGGTGATGCGATCGCGGCGGGCGCCGAGCGAAATCATCGCCTCGATCGTGCTTTCGAGCACACCGGTCAACGCGCCCTTCCAGCCGGCATGGGCGGCACCGATCACACCGGCGCCTGCATCGGCAAACAGCACGGGGCCGCAATCGGCAGACAGGACGCCGATGACAAGGCCGGGTGTTGCGGTGACAAGCGCGTCGGCCTCGGTGCGGGTGCCGTCATAGCTGGCGTCGACGATAATGGCGTCGGGCGAATGAACCTGATGCACGGTTGCCAGTTTTTGTGGCGCGGCGCCAAACCAGGCACTGACGCGGGCACGGTTTTCTTCGACGCGGGCGCGTTCGTCTCTGGATCCGAGCCCCACGTTGAGGCCGCGATAGATGCCGTCCGAAACGCCACCTTCACGGGTGAAATAGCCATGTTTGATGGTATTTCCCGCTGTTGAGGAGAGTAGCGGGCTCTGCACAGGCGATAGCAAGGCATCATCCTTCATCGGTTGTTTTGCCTTTTCGATATGCTGCAATGCGGTTGGTTTTCCGGGCGTGTCGGCTGTGTCAGCCCCAAGTGATTTGGCCGGATGTTGGCCTTTAGGGACGGCCTCTGTCAATCCACCGAAACGACAGCCGGCGTCGCCGCCATGTCTGAGCCGTTGCTATTTCTGGAAAGGCACGAGGGCTACATTCGGGCTGCTGACGACCAGAACCTTGAACAATTCGCCCATTTTGCCTTCGCCGGAACCGGCCAGCCGCTCGGCGTCGGCGCGGATGTTTTCCTGGGTTTCGGCGCTCTTGTTGCGGCCAAGGGCGGCGGCGCGTTCGGCAAGGCCAAGCGCGATCAGGAAATCGCCCTGATAGGTCAGCCCGTTGATCTGCAGGTTTTCTGCGACAGCACGCCGGGCCAGTTGCTCGAAATCGACATGGCTGGTGATATCGGCTTCGCCGGGATGGGCAAGCGGCGGATCGAACTGATGGCCGCGCACGGCCTGCAGCGTGTCGCCGAGACCGGTGGCCATATGGCCGTAGTCGATGATCACGGCTGTTCCGCTATGGGTGCGGATGCGCTCGCTGAGCGTTGCCATCACCGCATCGCGGGCGGGGGCGACTTCAAACACCGCTCCGAGCGGCGCGGCCGGAGCCGAGGCCGGAAGCATGTCGGAATCGATACTGGCCACACCTGCCGCAAACGTCAGGTCACCCTGCGCATCAAGCCCGACAAGGCGCTCTCTAAAACCTTGCGCCGTTTTGACGAACTGGCGGATGGGGATGGCGTCGAACAGTTCGTTGGCGGCCAGAAGCAGAAAGCCGTCCGGCAAAGTGTCGAAGCTGTCGTGCCATGAGATCTTGAACTTGTGGGCAATCAGGGTCTGCTGTTGCACCTTCTGTAGCCGCTCGCTGGTCTCGACCAGATGGACGCTGGCTGCCTCATAAAGTGCAGGCGACAACTTGGCGACGACGCGCAGGATGTCGGTCATCATCGTGCCGCGGCCTGGGCCGATCTCGGCAATATTGACCGGCACCGGTTCTCCGTGCCGTTGCCAGGCCTGGACCAGGAAAATGCCGATCATCTCACCGAATAACTGGCTGATCTCGGGTGCCGTGATGAAATCGCCGGACTGGCCGAAGGGCTCGCGCGTCCTGTAATAACCATGGTCCGGATCTGCCAGGCAGAGCGAAAAGTAATCGGTGACGCTGATCGGGCCATGCGCCAGAATGAGTGCCTTGATCTTTTCTGCAAGCGGGGTCGCCATGAAAACCCCGTCAGGCTGTGATGGTGCCGGCACGGCGTGCCCGCAGGATGGCCCAGACGCCGATCAGCACCATCGGCACCGACAACAACATGCCCATGGTCAGCCAGCCGCCGAAGAGATAGCCGAGCTGTGCGTCGGGTTCACGGAAGAATTCCACGAAGATACGCGCCAGACCGTAACCCGTGACGAATACGCCGCAAACCAGGCCGGGCGTCTTCAGCGCCTTGCGGTAGTAAATCATGACGGCAAGCACGGTCAGCAGCACAAGGCCTTCGAGCCCGGCTTCATAGAGCTGGCTCGGGTGACGGGCGAAAGGACCACCGGTCGGAAAGATAACTGCCCAAGGAGCTGACGATAGCCGGCCCCAGAGTTCGGCATTGATGAAATTGGCGATGCGGCCAAAGAATAGGCCAATCGGCACCACCGCAGAGACGATGTCGAACAGGCTCCAGATGACGATCTTGTGGCGCTTGGCAAACAGGATCATGGCGATCATCGTGCCGATCAGGCCGCCATGGAAGGACATGCCGCCGTTCCAGATTTCCAGTGCCCGCACGGGATTGGCGATCACGCTCTGAAGGTCGTAGAACAGGATATAGCCGATACGCCCGCCACCGACGATACCCGCCGCAACCCAGAGCAGGAAATCGTCAAGCTGTGCCTCGGTCGCCGCCGGCGTTCCGTTAGCCCAGAGCGCGGTGTTGCGGACCAGCCTGCGGGCATATTGCCAGCCGATCAGGATGCCCGCCACATAGGCCAGGCCATACCAGTGGATCTGCAGCGGACCAATGGACAGGAGCACCGGATCGATTTCCGGAAAAGGCATGATCGAGAAGAGTGTCGCTATTGTTTCCAAGGTCTTGCTTCATTTCCACCGTTGTTTGCCGGACCATGGCCTTGCGGTACGGCAGGGTCAAGGCAAGCTTCGTTCACGAAAGCCTGACATCCCCGGTATTTTTCCTTGCATCGGTCCGCATGTGCTCCTACCTCCTCTCTATAAGCCCGCGCTGGCGGGCAATGGACGCCAAGGACCGGAGACCAAGACGATGAGCACAGGCGCAAACCGCATTCTGGATGATTTTGCCAAGTTGATGACGGACGCGGCGGGTGCTGCCCAGGGTGTCCGTAAGGAAATGGAAACGGTGTTTCGCGCCCAGGGCGAACGGCTGCTCAACTCCATGGATATCGTCAAGCGCGAAGAGTTCGAGGCCGTCCGCGAAATGGCTCTCAAGGCGCGCGAAGAAAACGACGCGCTGCTCGCCCGCATCGCAGCGCTTGAAGCGCGTCTGGCAGACGCCGGCAAATAAGCAGAATCAACGCGGTGGTGCGCTTGGCACCGCCGCGTGACCGGTTTGCGGGGCAGGTGTCCCGGGACGGTACAGGCCGCTCTTTTTCAAGTGCGAGCGTATGGCGCTCTTCATAAATCTTTCACCCTGTGGACACTGCCGAAAAACGCTTATGGCAGAGTCATTTAAGAACGGGTGCTGAATCAATTTGAGAGAGCCTATCCACAACCACCGGCGCTATTTTTCACCCGGGGGGCTTTCATGCGGACTCCGGCATTATACACTGATTTTAAATGATGATTCGTAACGGATCACGCAAGCTCCAGGCAGGGTATGTCAGCCAGGATGGTCGTGTTTCCGGTAATCATAAGTGTTTGTTTCTGGTGTTTGAGTTTGCAGCCTTGTGTGTGAACACGATGTCGCATGTCTGCGCCAGGACTTTTGGGGTGATGCATGAGCCTGATGGAACTGGAACTTGAGCGCCAATCGAACCCGGTCGATATGATCGAGTTTGTCGCTGCCAATAATGATTGGTCCTTCGAGCGCTCGGGCGAGGACGAAATCGCCATGACGGTGGAAGGGAAGTGGACTGATTACCACGTCTCCTTCTCGTGGATGGAGGAATTCGAGGCTCTGCATCTTGCCTGCGCCTTCGACATCAAGGTTCCCGAAAGCCGCGTCAACGAAGTGATCCGGCTGCTCTCCCATATCAATGGCCAGGTGCTGATGGGGCATTTCGACCTCTGGCGTCAGGAAGACGTGGTAATCTTTCGCCAGTCGCTGCTGCTTGCCGGTGGTGCCGAGCCGACCAACCAGCAGGTCGAAGTTCTGCTGTCGAGCGCGCTTGAAGCCTGCGAATCCTATTTCCAGGCCTTCCAGTTTGTCGTCTGGTCGGGTGTCGATGCGCAGAGCGCCGTCGAGGCCGTGATGTTCGAAACCGTCGGAGAAGCGTGACAATGGCTGTGCATGCGTCAGGTCCGGTCGTTCTGATCGGTGCAGGCAATATGGGCGGCGCGATGCTCGCCGGCTGGCTGAAAAGCGGTATCTCCGGTGCCGATCTTCTGGTGATCGATCCCGGCCCGCCGCCTGCCATGGCCAAGCTGATTGCCGACAACGGTGCGCGCCACGTGACGGCTGCACCTGCGGACCTCAGGGCCGGTGTTCTCTTCCTTGCGGTCAAGCCGCAGATGATGGCAACGGTCCTGCCTCCATTGAAAAGCCTCGTCGGTCCTGAAACCGTGGTGGTTTCAGTTGCCGCAGGAACGACCCTGTCCTTCATGCAATCGCATCTCGGCGATGCTGCCATGGTGCGCGCCATGCCGAACACCCCGGCGATGATCGGCCGTGGCGTCACTGGCGCCTTTGCCAATGCCGCGGTATCGAGTGCGCAGCGCGATCTCGTCCACAATCTCCTGAAAGTGTCCGGCCCGGTCGAATGGGTCGAAACCGAAGCCGATATCGATGCGGTCACCGCCGTGTCGGGTAGCGGCCCGGCCTATGTATTCTATCTCGTCGAGTGCATGGCGGAGGCTGGCCGCAAGGCCGGTCTTCAGGCGGACCTTGCCATGCGGCTTGCACGGGAAACCGTCGCGGGGGCTGGCGAACTCTTGCACCAGTCCCCCGACGACGCCTCAAGGCTTCGCCAGAACGTGACGTCTCCGGGCGGTACCACGGCGGCAGCCCTCAACATCCTCATGGCCGATGACGGCATGCAGCCTCTGTTTGACAAGGCGATTGCCGCAGCCCGCAAGCGGGCGGAAGAACTGGCCGGATAATTCTGGATTTTTCCATGACCGAGACCATCAGTTACGCCGATTTTGAGCGCGTCGATATTCGCACCGGCACGATCATCGAGGCGTCGCCCTTTCCCGAAGCACGCAAGCCGGCGATCAAGATTGTCATCGATTTCGGCCCGGAGATCGGTATCAAGAAATCCTCGGCGCAGATCACCGCCCACTACACGCCGGAAAGCCTGGTCGGCCGCCAGGTACTCGGCGTCGTCAATTTCCCGCCGCGGCAGATCGGCCCGTTCCGCTCGGAAGTCCTGACATTGGGCTTCGAGGACGAAGCCGGCGCGATCGTGCTTGCCGCCACCGACAAGCCGGTGCCGAATGGTAAGCGGCTCCTCTGAGGACTTTTGGTAAGGAACCTTGCGATGGACCTGAGTGCTGTTCGAGACTTCATCCGTGTCACGTGCCTGCGCGATGCGGCCATGGTCGCCACAGACTGGTCGGCCTCGCATGTCGTTTCATTGCTCGACCCGGAATTGGCCGAAGAGCACGTTCCGCGTATCTCCCCCGCACAGCACCATGTGGTGCGGCTTCGCGATCAGGAAAATGCCTTGGCAACCGGCCATTTCCCGGACGCGGTCACGGCGTTTTTCGATAGCGTCCTTCCGGCTATCGAGCAGAAGGACAGCCGCATTCTCGTGCATTGCCATGCGGGCGTCAGCCGATCCACCGCCTTTGCCTACGGCATCATCGCCCACCGTTTCGGCACCGGCCGCGAGGATGAGGCTTTTGCCGCACTGCTGTCGATCGTCAACAAGCCCTGGCCGAACCGCCGCATCATCGAAATTTTCGACGCGCACTGGCAGCGGAAAGGGCGGCTTCTCGCCCCGCTCGATGTCATGCGGGCAAAACACCCGAAGCGCATTGACGCCTGGCACCGCTTCAACGAACGGCGCGGCATGGTTGGCACCTACTCGCGGTAATTAAGCCGGAACCCGAACCATTGCCCGCAATCCACCCATTGGGCTATCCGCTAACGTGACATTGCCGCCATGGCTTCTGGCGATATCGAGCGCGATGGCGAGGCCAAGGCCTGTTCCCGAACTGTCGAGATTACGGGCCTCGTCAAGCCGGAAGAACGGCTTGAACACATCCTCTCGCGAGCGTTCGGGAATGCCGGGGCCGTCATCATCGACGGTGATCGTCAGCCATTTGGCGGTGTGTTTGGCATCGATATGGACGGTATCGGCGTAGCGATAGGCGTTAGACGCCAGATTGGCGATCAGCCGGGTGAAGGCATTCGGGCGGACGCGGATATTGTCGTCGCCCTCGACCGAGGTTGTTACCGTCTTTTCCTGCAGTTCGCCTTCGAGCGTCAGCCGGTTCATCAGGTCGCTGAGTTTCAACTGGCCGACATCCTCCTCGGCCTCGCCGCGGGCGAAGGCGAGATATCCCTCCAGCATGCTCTGCATGTCCTCGACATCCTGGTTGAGATTGTCGAGGTCGGCGCTGTCGCCGGCAAGGGCGAGCTGCAGCTTGAAGCGAGTGAGGATGGTTCGAAGGTCGTGGCTGACGCCGGTCAGCATTGCCGTGCGCTGCTCGATCTGGCGTTCGATGCGCTCGCGCATCTGGATGAAGGCCAGGCCGGCGCGGCGGACCTCCTCGGCGCCGCGTGGCGAAAAATCGTCGATCTTCTGGCCCTTGCCAAAGCTCTCGGCCGCCTTGGCGAGGGCCAGGATCGGCCGGATCTGGCCGCGCAGGAACAGGATGGCGATGGTCAGCAGCACCAGCGAAGCGCCGACCATCCAGACGATGAAGATATGGGTGTTGGAGGCATAGGCCTGGCTGCGGCGTGCATAAACCCTGAGGATACGCTGGTCGTCGAGCTTGATGCGGACTTCGACGAGATCGGAATTGCCGACCGTGTCGATCCAGAACGGTTTGCGGATCTGGTCGGATATCTCCTGGCTGAGAATCTGGTCGAGAATTTCGAAAAAGGGTTTTGGGCGTGGCGCGGGCAGTTCCCCATCCGGCTCGATGGATATGCGCAGATTGAGCCGGTCACGGGCGATCTTGATGATGTCGGGATAGTCGCTTGTCGGCATTGCATCGATCAGGTCGATGACGGCGGCGATATCGCCGGTGACGGCTGCCGACAGCCGCTGGGTGACCAGCTGCCAGTGCCGCTCCATGAAGACGAAGGCCACGACCGACTGCAGCAACACCATCGGAATGATGACGATCAGCAGCGAGCGGGCATAAAGCCCCATCGGCAACCGCCGGCGCAGCCAGCGGGCGGTGCGCTTCCAGGCGGTGTCGCCGGTCTGCGCGCGGGCGCGCCTCAGGATGTCAAAGCTTGCCATGGAAACCCAGCCGGATGGTCATCGCGCTAATCCACGCTCAGCCTGTAGCCGATGCCACGCACGGTCTGTAGCCAGACGGGATTGGACGGATCGTCCTCGATCTTGCGGCGCAGGCGATTGATCTGCACGTCGATCGTCCGCTCGCCGACCTCAGCCTCGTCGCTGACCAGTTCGTGGCGCGGAATGGTCTCGCCGGCACGCTGTGAAAACAGCATCATGATCTCCTGTTCGCGGTCCGTCAGCCGTATGTGATCGGCGCCACGGCGAAGTTCCTTGCGCACAACCGAGAAGGTGAAAGGCCCGAAGATGACCTGTTCGACCTTCGGCGCCTTTGCCGGAGCATTGCGGCGCAGGATATTGTTGATGCGCAGCACCAGTTCGCGCGGGTCGAACGGCTTGGGCAGGTAATCGTCGGCGCCGGCCTCAAGGCCTTCGATCCGGGCATTGGATTCGGCGAGCGCCGTCAGCATGATCACCGGCACGCTCTTGATCTTGCGCAGGCTCTGGGTCAGCGAGATGCCGGTCTCGCCGGGCATCATCACATCGACGATCAGCAGGTCGTAGTCGATACCCTCGAGCTTGCGGCGCGCCTGGTCGGCATCCGCAGCGGTGGTGACGCGAAATCCCTTTTCCATCAGGTAGCGGTTGAGAAGGTCGCGAATCCGCCGATCGTCATCCACGACCAGCAGATGGGCGGCATCGTCGTCGATCCTGATGGTCTTTGTCATCTGTCGTTGGCCCTGTCATCTCGCATAGGTCGGCTGTTTCTGCCGGGTGTCAATTATCGTCGGCATTCTTCATGCCGGCCAGGAAGCGTTTGACCAGTTCGCGTGCACCGGGACCGGTCTTTTCCATGGCTTCGGCGATGCGCCGCGATTGTGGCTCGGCCAAGGCTCTTGCCAGCGTCTTGCCTTCCTTTGTTGTATAGAGCTTGCGCTGCCTGCGATCCTCCGGCCCGGCAACTTGATGAATATACCCTGAATCGATGAGCTGTTTCAAAACACGCGCAAGGCTCTGCTTGGTGATCCGCAGTGTGTCGAGCAGGTCGGCGACCGTCATGCCCGGCTCACGGTCGACAAAGTGCAGCACGCGGTGGTGCGCCCGCCCGAAACCGCGCTTTTCGAGAATCACGTCCGGATCGGAGGTGAAGTCGCGATAGGCAAAAAAGAGCAGCTCGATGATCTCGAAATCGACCGCTTCCCCGGCATCTGTCCCAGCGAAGGACGTTTCCTTGTCGGCTTTCTGGTTCGGCTGTCCTGCCACGCAGTCATTTCCTTTCAATCGCAGTGCATTCTATGAAACATTCGAAAAAATATGTCAGCTATGTTGACATATTTTTTCGTCGTTGGTAAGTCTTTAACCGCTGAAGGGCGAACTCCCCGGCACTTGCTCTATCCCAGAAGATAGGCCGCGCCGCGCCGATCGCCAATCCAAATTCACCATAGCGGATTTCCCAGGCTCGCGTTTGCCGATAAATGGAATCCGGGAAGACAATCAACACAAAGAATGGCGCGTGGACGCCCAGGGATGAGACGATGGCAGCAGTTCCTTTTGATCAGTTGGACGGTCAGATCTGGTTCAATGGCGAGTTTGTCGACTGGAAAGACGCCAAGATCCACGTGCTGACCCATGGGCTTCATTATGCCAGCGCCGTCTTCGAGGGTGAGCGCGCTTACGGCGGCCGTGTTTTCAAGCTCAACGAGCACAATCAGCGCCTGCACAGGTCGGCAGAAATCCTCGGGTTCACCATTCCCTATTCGGTTGACGAGCTGGATGCGGCGACAGTGGAACTGCTGAAGCGTCAGGGCTTTTCCGAGGCCTATGTCCGGCCGATCGCTTGGCGCGGTTCGGAATCGATGGGCGTTTCCGCCCAGAACAACCGCATCAATGTCGCCATCGCCATCTGGCAGTGGGGCAGCTATTTCAATCCGGCCGAAAAGCTGAAGGGCATCCGCCTCGACATCGCCGAGTACCGCCGTCCCGATCCGAAGACCGCGCCCTGCGCCTCCAAGGCAGCCGGGCTCTACATGATCTGCACCATTTCCAAGCATGCAGCGGAAGCCAAGGGCTATGCCGATGCGATGATGCTCGATTATCGCGGCCAAGTGGCCGAGGCGACCGGCGCCAACATCTTCTTCGTCAAGGATGGCGTCATCCATACGCCGGTGCCAGACTGCTTCCTCAACGGCATTACCCGCCAGACGGTGATCGAGCTTGCCAAGCGCCGCGGTTACCAGGTGGTTGAACGCGTGATCATGCCGGAGGAACTGGCCGGCTTCTCCGAATGCTTCCTCACCGGTTCGGCTGCCGAAGTGACGCCTGTTTCCGAGATCGGCCCCTATACATTCAAGCCGGCGGCGATTTGCGAGACGCTGATGAATGACTACATGAAGGAAGTATATCCGGTCGCTGCTGCTGCAGAATAATCGGCACCTTCGATGGGCATTAGAAAGGCGGCCGATGGGCCGCCTTTTTTTGAAATCTTGTGCGTTGACACGACCGGTACGGGTCGCCATCCGCGTTTTACGCTTGGCTTTTGCCGCCCATGACCATGCCGGCAAGCCCGGTCAGGACACCGCCGCCGACAAGTCCGCCGATGGCTTGGGTGATCAGGCCGGCTGCTGCTGCTTCACCACCGAGCATCTGAACGAGAAACCCGCCGCCAAGGCCGCCGATCGCGCCGACGATCGTGCGTACGACAACGCTGACTGCCTGTTGCTTGAGAACCGCGCCTGCCGCGTTTCCACCTGCTGCGCCGGCAATCAATTGCGTAATGATAGGCAATAATGCTTCCATTGCTTGCTGCTCCCGTGTCAGCCATTGGCGTCCGGCCCCCCGGACTCACCTGGCACGCCGTCGATCCGGCCTATGCAGGTTGAGGCGAAAAGCGGCACGAGTCAATTTCGCAACTGCGAAATGATATTTCGGGCGAAAGTCGCCTTCAGGTGGAGACGAAAAACGCTGCATTTCATACCGTTGTCACGCACGCGCGATAGTGAGGGAAGACGTGCATTTCACGCTGTCTCTACCGATAAAAACATCGCGCCAACGGCCGTTTCAGCAAACCCTCGCCGAGACAAATGCAGACCGGTTCTTCGTTCCCGCCATTGTCCAATCGCATGTTCCCATTGGAACTGCGAATATCCAAAAAATGCAAAATACTGAATTCGTTCCGCTTTACCGGAACTTTGGGGCGATCCCGGTGTTTAGACGCCAACTGAGAGGGGTATGAACATGCTGCAGAACATTTCCGGCGATCCGTCTTCGACCGCGCGCCAATTACGTCCGGTCGTCATCACAGTCATTGCCGCCAAGCTTGCGGTTTTCACTCTCCTGATGACGACGATCAATTTCCAGCCACCGTTGCCGACAGCCGTCGAAATCGCGGAGATCCGCTAGGCGATTCGCACTGCATCTTGGGGTGGCCAGCGGTTGCCTGCGCTCCCGTGAGAGTCTTTGCCGTTTTCATTGCAGCGCGTCCGTCCTATATGCAGTGCAACGAGTGAGACAGCGAGGCACGGCCATATGTTACAGGCGGGCATTATCCCGGTTACCCATTTCCAGCAGAATTGCACGGTGCTGTTCGATACCGAAACCAAGGAAGGCGTCATTGTCGATCCGGGTGGTGACGTCGACCTCATCCTGCAGACCATCAAGGAAAACGGCATCACGCTGAAAGCGATCTGGCTGACCCATGGTCATATCGACCATGCCGGCGGTGCCAAGGAGCTGAAGGAAGCCCTCAACCTCGATATTATCGGACCGCACAAGGATGACCGGCCGCTGCTTGAAAAGCTGGAAACCCAGGCTGAAAAGTTCGGACTGGCGATGAAGGTCGAGAACGTCTTGCCGGATCAGTGGCTGGAGGATGGCGACACCGTTTCGTTCGGCGCACATGTGTTCGAGGTTCTGCATTGCCCCGGGCACGCGCCCGGCCATGTCGTTTATTTCAACCGCGAGCAGGGCTTTGCCCATGTCGGCGACGTGCTGTTTCGCGGCTCCATCGGCCGCACCGATCTGCCTGGCGGCAATCACCAACAGCTGCTCGATTCAATCCGCGACAAGATCCTGCCGCTTGGCGATAATGTCGGCTTCATCTGTGGTCATGGCCCGGGCGGCCAGATCGGTGAGGAACGCCGGACCAACCCCTACCTGCGCGGTTTGTAAACGCGTCACCCGTGATTGTGCTCGCCATTTCCATGGTGTGCCGAATGCCGGGACAACAAAAAAGGCACGTGCCGGCCGGCACGTGCCTTTTTTAGTCAACGGATACTGTCTCAGCCGGCGCGGCAGAAATATTCTCTGCCGTCGTAACCGACGAACGTACCCGACTGGGAGTCGAACGAGCGGTAACGCTGCGAGCAATACCGGTACCAGCCGGGTGTCCAGGGTTCCAGCCTACCGTAGTTCTGAACGACGACGGGGCGAGGGCGGCGATAGACCGGGCGGGGTTCGTAATAGTCGGGCTCCGGATCGATGTAGACCCGTTCCTGGTAGCGCGGCTGGCTGGCAATGGCGCCGCCGATGATAACGCCGGTAGCCAGGCCAAGTGCGCCGAGAGCGACCGCATCGCTATTGTCGTGGCGGCGATAGTCCCTGTCGTAGCCACCATGACGATAGCCGTGGCGGCCCCAATCTCCTGCCTGGGCGGAGGATACTGTCGGGATGACCGTCGCTGCGGTAGCGATGGCAAGAACGGCAGCTTTGATAACCTTGTTCATTGTTTCGATCCTGTTTTCGGCCGGACGATTCAGTCCTTGATGATGAAAACAGATTAGTATGGCAAAACTGAACGCAGGCTGAATGGAAAACCCGGCAACGAGGCCGGGCTTCAACGTGAATCTGATTGCAGAACGTTCGGGCTGCTTAGCCGGAAACCTGCAGGTTGACCGCTTTCGGGCCTTTGCCGCGGCGATCCGGTTCGGTGTCGAAGCTGACCTTCTGGTTTTCGGATAATCCGTTCAGGCCCGAAGCCTGTACAGCGGAGATGTGCACGAAGATGTCGGCGCCACCATTGTCAGGCTTGATGAACCCAAAGCCCTTGTCGGTGTTGAAGAATTTAACAATGCCAGTCTCGGCCATACGTCAGGTCCTTTTTCCTCTGCCCGGATGCAGCGGGCAGCATTACAATGTTTTTGCCCAAGGGGCGTGCGGCAGGCAGTTCTCGACTATGAGGAAAGGGTCCTGTAATTGCAGCCAGTCATCGAAAAACTCTGTCTTTGCCCGACTGCCCGGAACATTTTGCGTGTCCGGCGCGCGTGAATATAAAGGTCTTCCCGTGTTCGCAAATTGCCCGAACACAGTAAGCTTGCTGTGTTTATTTTAAATTGGCAAGCAAAAGTTTTTTGAAACAAGTGTGCCGTTTTGGTTTGTTTAAAAAGCAATCAACTGCCGAAAAATGCGGTCTCTCATCTGATATACTGCAAGCTATTGAAAATATTGTCCTTTGGTTGGGAGTGCCCGATTTTTGAGCTGTTTGCCATGAACGGTGTCGCAGAAGGCAAAGGCAACATGGGCCATTCCTTTCGGGATTTTAAATATTAGCTGTTTGATAAAACTTGATGCATGTCTGTGTTCTAAAGCAATACGGGCCTGCCGGAGCAAGCTGTCGGTAAGGCCTCAGGCACCGGCTACCGCGTGTTTCGGTTTTGTCAGTTCAGGCACGATCTCGGCGATCAACATGGCGGCAAAGATCGTCGCGCACCCGATATAGCCGATCGTGGTGATGCTCTCTCCCAGCAGCAGAACTCCGAGCAGGGCGGCAAACAGTGCTTCGCTCGACAGGAAGATCGCTGCCTGCGGTGCCGTCGTGTAGCGCTGGCCGACCACCTGGCAGATGAAACCGATGCCGCTTGAAAAGAAACCGGCATAGAGGATTTCGGGCAGAGCGTTGGTGATGGCGGTCATGTCGAGCGGCTCGAACAATGCACCGGCCATGCAGCCCAGAACCGCGCACACGGCAAATTGCACCACGCACAGCAACATCGGCCGACCCGTACTGCCAACAAAAATACCGACCAGCATCACCTGCAGAGCCCAGAAAGCAGCACAGATGATCGTCAGGAAATCACCGTTGTTGAGACCGGCAAGTGTGCCGCCGCTGAGAAGGAAAATGCCGAGCAGCGCCATGCCGGCTGCTGGCCAGATGACCCAGTGCGGCTTGCGGCGCAGAAACACCACGGTCAGGATCGGTACGAACACGACATAGAGCCCGGTCAGGAAGCCGGAATTGGTGACGCTGGTCGTCAGCAGACCAAGCTGCTGGGTCATGGCGCCGGCAAACAGCGCCAGTCCGATCCACAGGAAGTTGCGCAGGCCGGATGCCGGCAGCGGCTGCTCAGCCTTGCGATGCTCCCACAGCGCCAGGGGTGCAGCGACGGCGGTCGCGATGGCGAAACGAAGGCCGATAAACCACAGCGGGCCGATTGATTCCATTGCCGTCGATTGCGCCACAAATCCTGCGCCCCAGATGGCGCCGGACATGAGCAGGAAGAGATTGGCCTGGATGCGGGTCACGGTGCTGGTCCCTGATGTCTCGGCACGAAGGCCTCGCATCGGAACGATTTCAGGGCAGCAGTGCAGTGGATCCTATTGGCACCTGAGCTAACATCTGCACCGATTTTCGGCAAGCGGCCGCCCGGCGCAAAATTGGCGGGCTATCAGCTCCTGTTGGCCGGTGCGGAAACCCGCAACAGCGCGCCGCCGTCTCCATCCGTCAACATCAGGATCGATCCGTCCGGCGCAACCTTGACATCGCGGATGCGTCCGAACTCGCCTTCGAACAGCCGTTCTTCGGCAATGATCGCGCCGCTTTCGTCGCGCGCCAGCCGAACCAGCAACTGGTCCTTCAGCGCTGACACCAGCAGGTTTCCGTTCCATTGCGGAAACATCGCGCCGCGATAGACGTCGATCGCGCCGGGAGCAATGGATGGATCCCAGTAGTGCAGGGGTTGCTCGTAGCCGTCGGCCGCCTGTCCGGTACCGATTTTTGCGCCGGAGTAATCCTTGCCGTAAGTGATGACCGGCCAGCCATAGTTCTTGCCCGGCTCCGGCGCGTTGATTTCGTCGCCACCACGCGCACCATGCTCGACCGTCAGCAGCTGGCCATTGTCCGGATCGATGACGATGCCCTGCGGATTGCGGTGACCTTTCGACCAGAGTTCCGCAAGTCCGGCCTTGCCGTCCTTGTAGGGATTGGCCGCCGGATTGCTGCCATCTGGCTCGATGTGCAGAATGGCGCCGGCATGGTCGCGCATGTCCTGCGCCCGGTCCCGTTCGCCGCGATCGCCGATGCCGAAGAACAGGCTGCCATCGGCGGCCACCGCGATCCGCGAGCCGAAATGCTGGCCCTTGCCGGTGAACCTGTTCATCCGGAAGAGTTCCTGCACCTGTGTCAGGCTTTTGCCATCCTTGGAGAGGGTCGCGCGGACGATGGCTGTTCCGTAACGGCTGCGCTCCGCGACGGCCATGGAGAGAAACAGCGTGCGATTGGTCTCGAACTTGGGATCGAGGGCGACATCGAGAAGCCCGCCCTGTCCCTGCCGCGCGACGTCCGGTACGCCAGTGATGGGCACGGATGCCTTGCCGTCACGGATGATGCGAAGGGTGCCGCCAAGCTCGGTGACAATGTAAGCGCCATCCGGAAGCACTTCGACAGACCAGGGATTGTCGAGACCGGAGACGATGGTATCGACCCGTACAGGGACTTTGTCCGTCGCAAATTGCTTCGGCTCGCTGGCAAGCGAAGGGCCTGCCGCAAGAACTGATAGCAGTCCGGCGGATTTCAACAGGCTGGCGAACGTCATCGTCATCTCATTCTCCCACGGGTACCCGTTGAAGCTGGGTCTTGGGACGCGTGGATCAAGGCTGGGAATGAGGTTTTGCGATCAAAAGGACTTTACTGGAAGTTTATCCGGTTCGCCTTGTGCAGCGAGCGTCGATGGGCCTGCATCGGGCACAAGTTCGGCGTTGACGATGTAGCGCAAGGGGCCTCGCTCGGTGGCATCGAACGGCCAGCAGGTGGCGAGCGCCAGATTGCGGCCGGGCGCATCGGCATTGATGCCACTCTCGTCCCAGCGGGCGATCCGGCTGCTACCGGCGCGGAAGGTCAGGTTGGTGCCGTCGTTGCGGGTGACAATCAGGAGATCGCCTGGCTTGACGTCCTTCAGCCAGCGGAAATGCGTGTCGCGATGGGCGGCGATGACCGATGTACCGGGTTCGCCCGGTGCCGGCGTGTTGGCCAGGCGTGCCGGGCCGAAAGCCAGGGCCTCACCGCTGGCGCCGGAAAGTACGACTGCCGTTTTGCCGATCCGGGGTGCGGTGATTTCCGCCTCGGTGGAGAAGTCGGCCCAGGGCCAGGGCTTGACATTGGTTTCACCCTGCAGCTGCGCATCGAAGCTGCGCTTCAAGAGAACCTGCGATACTTCCGCCTTCGCCTTCATGTAAAAGCCCTTGCCGACCAGCATCACGCCTGCCAGCGCGATCAGCAGGATTCCGGCTAACACAATCGTTTCCAGCGCGGTGAGGCGCGCCAGAAAACCGGCGCGCCCTTCCTTGTCCTGCTCCGGCTTGCCGGGGCCAAGATCGTTGCCGGGCTTATCGGACACGGTCACGCGCCTCCAGAACCAGGCCGCGCAACTGCCAGCGCCACAGGCTGAACGTCGTTGCTGCCATCAGGGCAAAGGCAAGCAGCAGCAGGCCGATCAGGATATGCCGGTCGGCAAGCGTTGCCGTCTGCGGCAGGTCCACCTGTTTGCCGGCGTCGGCGATCACGCTGGCGGCACGCGCCGTCGGCGCTGCGGCCATCCGGTCGGCAACCATCATTGCCTGCTGTTCGCTCTGTTCAAGCGATGCCTTGCGCTCGCCTTCCGGCATGGCCTGCTGTGGCTTCTCGCCGAATACCTTCTCGAAATCCCAACCCTCGGGCAGGTTGAGCGGCAAGTCTGTGCTGACGACAGGCTCGTTGGCGGGGCGGGATGGGGTCACATCGACGGCGACAAGGCTGGTGACGCGGGAGACGAGGTGGTTGGCAAGCGCCACCGTCTCGATCTGCTTGTCGAGTGCTGCCGCATCGTTGACCGCATAGGCATTGGCCTCCAGGTCGTCGATCTTGCGGCGCGCCCAGAGCTTGGCGATGCCCTTACCTTCGGAGGCCTTGGCTACGTCCATTTCGATCCGCCACGGCTGGTTGCCGGTCTTGCCGGTGATCTGCAGCTTGCCTGCTGGTGTTGCGCCATCGAGTTGCGCCGTCAGGACGACGGGCTCGCCGCGATAGAGGTCCGGCATCGGGTTCGGGGTGATATCCTGAGCATTCGCCCCGTCGAAGCTGACGGCGATATCGGTCATCACAGGGTTTTCGAGCTTGGCAAACAATTCACCCATGCGCGCGGCAACCTGATCTTCAGAGCCGATCAGCGTGAAGGTGCCGCGGCCGATTTCGGCGGCCTTGGTCATGAAATGAGTATTGGGTGCCGAGCCGATGCCGACGGTGAAGACGCGGGCGTCGCCACGGTTCTTCGAAATCTCTTCAAACAGCTGTGCCTCGTTGCCGATGGCGCCGTCGGTGAGGAACACCACCTGCCGCAGGGCTCCGGCCTCGACCGGACCCTGGGTGCGAAGGGCTGCTTCCAGCGCCGGCAGCATTTCGGTGCCGCCATCGGCGGTCAGGCGGCGAACGAAGGCGATGGCATCCTCTCGCTTGTCCGGTGTTGCCTGGACGAGTGACGGGAAATGCACTTCCATCGTGTCGTCGAAACGGACCACGTTGAACTTGTCTTCGGCGTTGAGCTTCGAAATCGCCAGCGCCAGGCTATCGCGTGCCTGCTCGATTGATGGTCCAGCCATCGAGCCGGAATTATCGATGACGAAGATGACCTCGCGTTTCGCCAGTGTTTCCGTTGTCTCGGACCCGGCGGGAGGCGTGACGAAGCCGAGCAGATAGGTCTTGCCGTCCTGCGTTTCGCGGAACAGGCCAGCATTTGGCGTCTTGCCGGCGATGGCGTTCCAGCTCAGCGCGAAATCCTTGTCGGCCGGCACGCTGCCGCCCTTCAGCGAAATCGTGCGTGCCATGTCACCCACCGTCTGCATGTCGATTTGATGGAACGGGGAGGTGACAGTGCCAAGCGGGAAACCGGCATTGAGATTGACGGTCAGCGTCACCGGATTGATCCTGGCGTTTTCAGCCGGGTCGAGTATGGGAGCGGTGATCTTGTCGCGGTCCGGTACCGGATCGTTGACGGCGTAGCCGGACTTCGGATCGAGGTCGACCGTCTGGACAATCGGGTCGGGATTGTAGCGTGGTGCGACGACCATCGGGAAACGCAACGAGAACTCGCCGCCCGACCGGTGGACGCTGCTCTGGTACTCGATCTGCACGACGATGGTTTCGCCAGGGCCGATATTGGCGACTTGGTTGGTAAAGATGTTGGGGCGCTGCTGTTCGAGCAGGGCCGTCTTCTTGCCCTCGGCCTTGGCTTCCTCATAGATCTTGCGGGCCTCTTCGCGGGCCTTGATCTCGCCTTCGATGAAGCGGTCGCCGATCTGCATTTTCAGCGTATCAACGGCAGAATTTTCCGGCAGCGGGAAGACATAGGTACCCTCGACCCAGCCCTTGCTCGGGTTCTGGAAGCGCTGGGTGACGCGGGTGCGGATGATCGGGCCGTTGACGTCGATCACCACGTCGGTCGCCAGCCGCGGCGCCTCGACGAACGAACCGGGCTCCTTGGACGGGAAGAGCAGGGCGCCGGTGCCCATGTCGTTGGGACGAACATAACCGGCAAGACGCTGCGGCTTGCCGTCATTGGTCTCGGCCACGGCGTGCGAAAAGACACCCATCACGAACAGGAGGACGAGCGTCAGGGCAGCAAGGGCTGCGACGATGGCGTATTCGATGTGCCGCGCGGTCATGCGGCTCGGCGGCTTTGTTGAATTTTCGGTGTCCAGAAGCATTGCAGCCCCCCTCGGCGCACATGGATTCGTCTGCCTTCAGAAAAGGCTTCGAAATCGGCTGCACAAGGACGGAATTGCGGCAGCCCAAGGCATTTGTTGTGACCAAATCAAGGCGTTGCGGAAAATGACGAAAGTTTCTGTTTTTAATGAATAAATCTCGCTGACGAAACGTTATTGCTCCTCATCCGCATGCGACGGCCCGCGAGCGATGTGTCTCGTTGGCCGGGTTCAAAAAGCAGAGTCGTTTCAGTTGCCTGCACGGCTCAGCCGACAAAGTGATTCATCCAAACCTGTGATGGCATTGATGAAACATTGTCATGGTTACGCATTTCATCGGTTTTTCCGGGATTTGCGCTTGAAACCCGGGCGGTCTTTCGACATACACCTAACCGCTATGGAGCCCGGCGATGCCCGCTCCATTGGCCGCATGCTGTTTCAACCTGATCAGGACAAACATATCATGGCCTTTCTTGCCGACGCCCTTTCCCGTGTAAAGCCATCCGCCACCATCGCCGTTTCCCAGAAAGCCCGGGAACTGAAAGCCAAGGGCCGCGATGTGATCGGGCTTGGCGCCGGAGAGCCGGATTTCGATACGCCGGATAATATCAAGAAGGCCGCCATCGACGCGATCAACCGCGGCGAGACGAAGTACACGCCGGTCTCGGGCATCCCGGAACTGCGCGAGGCGATTTCGAAGAAGTTCAAGCGCGAGAACAATCTCGAGTACACGGCCGCCCAGACAATCGTCGGCACCGGTGGAAAGCAGATTCTTTTCAACGCTTTCATGGCGACGATGAATCCGGGCGATGAAGTCGTTATCCCGGCACCTTACTGGGTGTCCTATCCGGAGATGGTGTCGATCTGCGGCGGTACGCCGGTATTCGTCGAAGCGACCCAGGCCAACAATTTCAAGCTGACGGCGCAAGACCTCGACAAGGCGATCACACCGAAGACAAAGTGGTTCATCTTCAACTCGCCGTCCAACCCGTCGGGCGCTGCCTATACGCATGCCGAACTGAAGGCGCTCACCGATGTGCTCCTGAAGCACCCGCATGTCTGGGTCCTGACCGACGACATGTACGAGCACCTGACCTACGGCGACTTCAAGTTCGCCACGCCGGTCGAAGTCGAGCCAAAGCTCTATGATCGCACACTGACCATGAACGGCGTCTCCAAGGCCTATGCCATGACCGGCTGGCGTATCGGCTATGCAGCCGGCCCGCTGTCGCTGATCAAGGCGATGGATATGATCCAGGGCCAGCAGACGTCTGGCGCTTGCTCGATCGCCCAGTGGGCCGCCGTCGAGGCGCTCAATGGCACGCAGGATTTTATTCCGGAAAACAAGAAGATCTTCGAAGGCCGCCGCGACCTCGTCGTGTCGATGCTCAACCAGGCCAAGGGCATCGAATGCCCATCACCGGAAGGCGCGTTCTACGTCTATCCGTCCTGCAAGGGCCTGATCGGCAAGACCTCGCCGAATGGCAAGCTGATCGAGAGCGACGAAGACTTCGTATCCGAACTGCTGGAATCCGAAGGTGTCGCCGTCGTTCACGGTTCGGCTTTCGGCCTCGGCCCGAACTTCCGCATCTCCTATGCGACTTCGGAAGAACTGCTCGAAGAGGCCTGCAAGCGCATCCAGCGCTTCTGCGGCGCCTGCAAGTAAGGCATCATTATTGAACGACAACGAGCCCGCCGGAAACGGCGGGTTTTTTGTTGGGAGTTGGCTACCTCGCCATTTCTCTCTGTCGCGAAATCTGACGGTCGCGAGGGTAAATCTTCACCCTTGAATGTGCGCTTGGCTTCCGCTCCAGCTCAATTCCCGGTACACACAGCCTACCGAGGAGCCCCAGCCATGACCATTGCGCCGCATCACAGGATCTACACCTGTTTCTTCCTGTTTGCCGTGTCGCTCGGCGCTTTGCTGGCTCGCATGCCGGACCTGCAGGTGGCGCTCGGAGTCAACAAATCCGAGCTTGGGCTGACGCTTATTGGTATGGCGATCGGGGCGCTGATTTCGCTGACATTCTCTTCGCTGCTGATTGCGCATCTAGGCGCGCGCACCACGGCCTTCATCACCGTTCTCGGTACGGCCACCGCGTTTGCGATTGTTCCCTGGGTTGGCGCGCCAGTGCTGGTGTTCGGCGTGTTGTTTACCGCAGGGCTGCTGGCCGGTGCGCTGGAAATCAATCTCAATGTCGAGATCGATCGGCTGGAGGCGCGGCTCGGGCGCGGCATCATGAACCGGGCGCACGGTTTCTGGAGCTTCGGTTTCTTCGTCACCGCGCTGATCGCTTCGGGCGTCCGCCAGGCGGAAATCTCGATGCAGCTGCATTTGGGGATAACGCTTGTTGTCGTCGTCGTTGCCGGTGCATTTGCCATTTCGGGTATCCGCAACGCGCCCGCGCGGGCGGTTTCGCACGAGGCCAAGGCGCCGTTGTTCGCCGTGCCGACGCTTGGCCTGCTGCCGCTCTGCATCATTGGCGTTGCGGCCTTCTTGGTCGAAGGCGCGGGGATCGACTGGTCGGCGATCTACATGCGCGACGTCTTTGCTGTCGAGCCGTTCATCGGCGGTCTGGGGCTGACGCTGTTCACCTTCTTCATGGCGATGGCCCGGCTGTTCATCGATCCGGTCGTCGACCGGTTTGGCGCCCGCAACGTCGCCTCGGTCCTGCTTGTGCTATCGGCCATCGGCCTCATTGCCGTCTGGCTGGCGCCGCATGCCTATGTCGCGCTGTTCGGCTTCGCGCTGATGGGGGCGGGATGCAGCGCGGTCTATCCGCTGGCGGTTTCGGCAGCGGCTCAGCGCACCGACAGGCCGGCGCAGGTGAATGTCGCGGCCCTCGGGCAGGTGACGTTCATCGTCTTCTTCCTCGCACCACCGCTGCTCGGCTTTGTTGCCGAACATGCGGGCATCCGCACATCCTATCTCGTCTGCCTGCCGCTGATCATCTACGCGCTGTTTTCGGTCAAGGCGCTGGCACCGCGCCGAGGTGCGGCCGATGCAGCCACCGCTGCGGTTTAGGTCCGGCTTTTTTCCCTAGATAGGCCAAAATCCCTCGACCAGCGCATCGAAGGTGACGCGGTAACGCGGGCCTTTGGAGAGCACAGGGTGACTGTTCAGTTCTTGAAGACAATGCAGGCGCCGCCGGTCTTGCGGATATCGGCACAGACCGCATCGGCTTCCGCCCGCGTCTGGCGGCCGATGCGGGCGGTGTAGCGCAGCCTGTTGCCGAAAGCCCGGTTGCGCTCGCGCTGGATCAGCGGTTTCTCCGTATTAAGCGGCGAGGGCATGCGGCTGACGGTGGCCAGAAACAGCCGCTGCGCCACGGACTTCTGGAAATGCGCTGAAAGCTGCGCGCCCCAAGGCGCCCAGGTGCCTTCCCCCTCGAACTCCACCTCCTTCAGCCGCCGCTTGTCAGCAAGGGCGGTGCAGGCATCGTAGAAGGATTTGTCCTTGTCGAGCCGCAGGTCGAGGGTTGCGGGTGGATTGTCTTTCCATTCCTCGACGGGATGAGCGGTGATGGCCAGCACATAGGCGCGGGTTTCGGACGGCAGATTGCCGGTTGCCAGGAAATTGCTCAGGCCGCCTTCACCGGCATTATAGGCAGCGGCGGCAAATCCGAGATTGCCGAACTGATTGCGCAATGCATCGAGATATTCCGCCGACTTTCCAAGCGCCTCCAGCGCATCGAAGCTGTTGTTGAGGCCGCGTAGCTTGGCGGTTGAAGGAATGAACTGTGCGATACCCTCGGCACCCTTCGGACTGACGGCATCCGGCCGGAACAGGCTTTCCTTCCAGATCAGCCGCGCGAAGAAATCGGGTGGAAGCGCATTGGTCTCGGCGAAATGGCCAAGGGCGGTGCAGATATCGCGGCTGTAGCTGCGGGCGCGCACGCAAAGCGTTGCGGTGCCGGTATTGGCGGAATAGACACAAGGCGGCGCGCGCCATTCCGGCTGCGCCACTGCAACCGGGCTATGCGAAAGCGTCCCGGCAAGCACTGCGCACGTAAACAGCGCTGCAAGCCATATCCGTTCATGCCGCCGTCTTTTGTATCTCATCCGCCAGGGGACCATCCGCTTCGACGGCCCTTGATAGCATCGATCGGCGAAACCGGAAAACGCTTATGGCTTTTCCGGCAGGGTCAGCTGCATGAAGGTCAGGTCCAGCCAGCGGCCGAACTTGGTGCCGACTTCCTTCATCTGGCCGGTGATCTCGAAACCGAGCTTTTCGTGCAGCCGGATGGAGGCGGTATTGTTGGCCTCGATGCCCGCGACCATCACATGCTTGCCGCAGTCCGCCGCCCGCTCGATCAGGGCAAGCATCAACAGCTTGCCAATGCCGCCGCCGCGCTGGTTCTTCTCGACATAGACCGAATGCTCGACAGTGTGACGGTAACCGTCGAAAGCGCGCCAGTCGCCAAACGAGGCATAGCCGGCAATGGTGCCATCGTCGGTGACGGCAACCAGAACCGGATAACCCAAACGCTTGCGATCGGCCAACCATGTGGCGCGATTGGCAAGATCGACCTGCGTATCGTTCCAGATCGCCGTCGTGTTGAGCACGGCATCATTGTAGATGTCGCGGATGGCGGGCAGGTCGGTCTCTGTAGCGTCGCGCAAGTGCATCAGGAGTCTCCAGCAGTTTGGCGAAGCTCTAAGCCGCGATAGAGGCGTTGTACAGCTGGTAAATCCTGCCCTTGCGCAAACTACTCACGCATTAGCGGCAAGCTCCGCTGCTGCAATTTCGGCAACACGAAGCGCCGGTCCCGGATCGCCGCCATCCTCGAGAAACCACGCGGCGGAAAGTCCGGCATAGGCAATGATCCAGCGCAGCAACCGCTCCGGAGCCAGACCCGATTCCCGTGCTACGATAGGAAGCTGGCGGCGCAGTCTTTCCGGGTCTTGTGTTGCTGGCAGGTCGGGATTGCAGAACAGGTTGGCGTAGTCATAGCCACGCTCGCCAAGCAGGCCTTTCGGGTCGATGGCCAGAAAGCCGCGGGCTTCGAAATCGAGAATATTGCTGTGATGGATATCGCCATGCAGCACGCCGGTTTCGCGGGGCTCGGCTAACAGCGTCTTTGCGATCATGTCCGAGGTGGCGAACAGGCTGCCATGTGCGCAGGATGCAGCCTCGAGCGAACGGAACCAGATATCGAGGGGCACAAGTTCCGGATAGGGTTTCGCAGACGGGCTGTGCAGGGTTTTAACGGTCCGGCAGATGATCCGGCTTGCTGCATCATCTTTGTCATTCATCGCCATCGCCAACAGGGACTGCCTGCCTTGCGCTCGCTCCAGCAGAAGCGCATCACCCTCTTGGGCGTAGACTTTGGCGGAGCCTTCGCCGTCCCACCATTGCATCAACAAGCCGCCGCGTTTCTCTTCGCCGACGGTCGCAACCTTCAGCATCGCGGGCAGGCCCTGCCAGCGCACGGGGAGGAGGCGGCTGGAATGGGTGATGACGGGAGCGCCGTCTGGCACGAGCGCCCAGGCCTGGATGAAATGGTCGAACATTGCGTGCCTTCCAGTCACGAAAAATCCCGCCTGGTTAGGGGCGGGATTATCATCTTATACGATTTTCAAGCAACCTGCTGTTCAAGCACCGGATAATCCGTATAGCCCTTGGCGCCGCCGCCGTAGAAAGTGGCCTGATCCGGCGTGTTGAGTGCCGCGTTTTCCTTGAGGCGTTCAACCAGATCCGGGTTGGATATAAACGGTTTGCCGAAGGCGACGAGGTCGGTCTTGCCGTCCTTGACCGACTGGATGGCGAGGTCTCGGTCGTAACCGTTATTGGTCATCCAGGCTGCCTTGCCACCGGCCTTTTCATAGGCCTGGCGCAGCGCCGCATAGTCGAACGGCTTGTCGCCCTGCTGGAAGTCGCGTGGGCCGCCGGTCGCACCTTCGATGATGTGGATATAGGACAGCTTGTACTTGGCCAGTCCCTCGGCCACGTAGGTGAACAGCGCCTGCGCATCCGGGTCGGACGCATCATTGGCGGGCGTCACCGGCGAAATGCGGATGCCGGTGCGGCCTTCGCCGATTTCCTTGGTGATGGCATCTACAACCTCGAACAGGAACTTGGCACGGTTCTCGATCGGGCCACCATACTGGTCGGTGCGGACGTTTGAGCCCGAGCGGAGGAACTGGTCGATCAGGTAGCCGTTGGCGGCATGGATCTCGACACCGTCAAACCCGGCATCGATGGCAGCGCGGGCGGCCTTGCGGTAGTCTTCGATGATGCCTGGAATCTCGGAGAGTTCCAGCGCGCGCGGTTCTGACGTTTCCGCAAAGGTGCCGGTTCCGTCAGCGTTGATCAGATAGGTCTTCGACTTTGCCTGGATGGCCGAGGCCGACACCGGCTTGCCGCCGTCCGGCTGCAGCGTCGTGTGCGAAATGCGGCCGACATGCCACATCTGCACGACGATCTTGCCGCCTGCTTTGTGCACGGCATTGGTCACTTGTCTCCAGCCGTCGAGCGCTTCCTTGCTGTAGAGGCCGGGAACGTCTGCATAGCCCTGGCCCTGATGGGTGATGGCGGTTGCTTCAGTGATCAGCAGGCCAGCGGAGGCACGCTGTTCGTAATAGGTGACATTGAGCGTGTTCGGCACGGCGCCTGGCGAGCGGTTGCGCGTCAGGGGTGCCATCACGATGCGGTTGGCAAGCTCGATATCGCCGATCTTGATGGGGTCGAAGAGGGAAGTCATGGGAAGTCCTTTTCGTTTGCTGCGGGGTGTTTATCTTGGGAGGATAAAATGTTGGGCAACGTTGGCGGTCAGAGCGTGTTGCCGATGTCCTTCAGGAACGCTGCGATTGTGTCTTCGTTCCGTTTGTAGAAAACCCATTGGCCAACACGTTTGGTGGTGACGAGATCAGCGCGCTGCAGGATCGACAGATGGCCGGAGACGGTCGACTGCGACAGGCCGCAGCGCTCGAACTGGCTGGCACAGATGCCCATGCCCAGCGGATGATGCTGGCTGGAAAAATGCGCTTCCGGTTCTTTCATCCAGCCGAGCATCTCGATGCGCTTGGGATGCGCCAGGGCTTTGAGGATTTCGTCCTTGTCCATCAGTCTACTCTGTATCGCTAAATTCCGATATATCGATACGTAAATCGAGATTTACCGATATTCAAGTCACGTCTTCGTGAAATTTTGGAGAGAGGAAATTTGGACAAAAAAAGAGGGCCACTGGAGGACAGGGCCCTTTTAGATGTGAAGGTTATAGAACCTCCAGAGGGGAACAGCTGCTGCGGTGGTACTGGGAGGAAATGACCACCATGTGCATCAGCTGAATTGGATATGGGAAAGCCCGGCCAAAGTTTCAATGCCGCGCTGCAGAAAATAGTGCAACCATAGGGATGTTCTTGAAATCTGGGCAAAAAAAGAGGGCCACAAGAAAAACTTGGGCCCTTTATAGTTATGAAGGTAATTAAACCTCCAGAGGGGAACAGCTGCTGCGGTGGCACTGGGAGGAAAAAAGCCACCAAGATGCATCAGCTGCAGTCGGTATGATGGTTTTTTGGGCTATTCGCAATCATTTAATACGCATGACAGCCATGTGCCGGACGCAGATCTGCGCAATTTTCAGGCGATTTCAATTTCCCGCACGCCCTGCAGGGCAAGGGATTGAGTGAAAAATAAATCAAAACAATAGTTTGTCTAGGAGAAAGGTGGAGAACGTTTTTTGTGCAGGTGCGAAGATCTGCATCAGAAGGCCCAGTTACGGGCCTTCGCAACGATGAAATCCCGGAAGACTTTCAGCTTGGCAGCGTTCTTCATCTCGTCCGGATAGCAGAAATAGGTATCAAAAGAGGGAATCTCTGCACCGATCGGAAGTTGAATGAGGCCGGGATCGCGGCCGACGATATAGTCCGGCATCATGGCGATGCCGATACCGAGCAAGCAAGCGCGCTTGATCGAGGTCTGGCTGTTGATCTGCAGATGCGAGGGGCGGGGATTGTCCGAATCCCGGCCGGCAATCTCCAGCCAGTTGACGTCGAGCAAGTAGTTGGGTGCCGGCTCGCCGAAGGTGATGATCCGGTGGTTGTCGAGATCCTCGATCGACTGCGGTTCGCCATGCTTGTTGATGTAGGACGGCGCCGCATAGACATGCATGTGCACGGTGAACAGCTTGCGCTGGATGAGGTCTGACTGCTGCGGCTGGCGCAGCCGGATGGCGCAGTCGGCATGGCGCATGTTGACGTCCAGTTCCTCGTTGTCGAGGATCAGCTGAACCTGCATATCGGGATAGAGCGCAAGGAATTCCTGCACCTTGTCAGTCAGCCAGCCCTGGCCGAGACCCACCGTCGTGGTGATGCGCAGCTTGCCGGATGGCTTGTCGGTGTTCTCGGTCAGCTGGACCTTGACGCTTTCCAGCTTCATCAGCACTTCATGGGCGGTGCGATAGAGAATTTCGCCCTGTTCGGTGAGAATCAGGCCGCGGGCATGGCGGTGGAACAGCTTGATGCCGACATCCTGCTCCAGCGACGAAACTTGGCGGCTGATCGCCGATTGGGACAGGTGCAGCTTGTCGGCGGCATGGGTGAACGATCCTGCTTCTGCCGCTGCATGGAAAATACGCAGTTTATCCCAGTCTAGCGTCATGGCGTTCCCCAATAGGCACTCGTGGCGGAAAACGGCCTCGTGTTTTCCGCCCCAAGGCTGATGTCTGTTCCCACTCGGGAGCGGCTTCGTTCGCCCCCATTCTTCGCGGCTTCTATTCGGCCGCAATTGCGACAGGCATATGGCCTGCCAGGTATTTTTCCGCCTCGAGAGCCGCCATGCAGCCCATTCCGGCAGCGGTAATCGCCTGACGGTAGATGTCGTCGGTCACGTCACCGGCCGCGTAGACACCGGCCACATCCGTGGCGGTCGAATCGGGCGCCGTCCAGAGGTACCCGTTCGGCTTCAGGCGCAGCTTGTCCTTGAACAGTTCGACCGCAGGCGCATGGCCGATGGCCACGAACACGCCGTCGATCGGCATGTCGCTGACAGCACCGGTCTTGGTGTTGCGCAACTTGACGCCGCTGACCGAGGCCGGCATCGGCGGCTTTGCCGCCGCACCGGTATATTCAGTCACTTCGTGATCCCAGATGATCTTGACGTTCGCCTTGGCAAACAGCCGCTCCTGCAGGATTTTTTCAGCGCGGAAATGATCGCGGCGATGCACGACCGTCACGGTCTTGGCGAGGTTCGACAGGTAGAGGGCTTCCTCAACGGCCGAGTTGCCGCCGCCGACGACGATTACATCCTTGTTGCGATAGAAGAACCCGTCGCAGGTGGCGCAGGCCGAAACCCCAAAGCCCTGGAAGGCCGGCTCGCTTTCGATGCCCAGCCATTTCGCCTTGGCGCCGGTGGCGATGATCAGAACGTCGGCCGTCCAGTCGGTGCCGCTGTCGGTCTTCAGTCTGAACGGGCGAACCGACATATCGACATCGGTAACGAGGTCGTTGACGATCTCGGCGCCGACATGCTGCGCCTGCTTGAGCATCTGCTCCATCATCCACGGACCCTGGACAGGATCGGCATAGCCCGGATAGTTTTCCACATCGGTGGTGATCATCAGCTGGCCACCCTGTTCTAGGCCGGCAATCAGAACCGGATTGAGCAGCGCGCGCGCCGAATAGATCGCAGCAGTATAGCCTGCCGGGCCTGAACCGATGATGAGAACTTTGGTGTGTCGGGCAGTCATGGTCCGGGTCCTGTCTTTCCCGTGCAAGCGCACGGATTGTCCGTCGTCGATGAAGCCTACATTTATGAACGCAGGCCCTTCATATTCAAGTGCGGGTCCGACTTTACCAACAGCACATGCTGGACGAGCGCACTTTTTTATCACGGCCGCGAAATTTTCTTGCGAGTTGGGTCCGGTTTCGGGCAGATATGACCGACTCAATTGAACAAGGGGCGCACGTGTTTCGCACTGAGCTGGATGCCATCGACATAAAGATCCTGCGGGAATTGCAGGGCGACGGGCGTATGACCAACGTCGAGCTGGCGCAAAAGGTCGGAATCTCCGCGCCTCCGTGCCTGCGGCGGGTTCGCAAGCTGGAGGAAGGCGGCGTCATCAAGGGCTATCACGCCCTGCTCAACGCGCCGTCGCTGGGCTTCGATCTGGTGGCTTTCTGCATGGTCGGCCTGAAGCATCAGTCCGAGGCCGATCTGAAGGCTTTTGCCGCGGCGACGAATGCGTGGCCGCTGGTCCGCCAGGCTTGGATGGTCTCGGGCGAAAGCGATTTTCTGCTACATTGCGTTTCGGAAAACCTGACCGTGTTCCAGGACTTCGTCATCGAGGTGCTGACGGCGAATGACCGTGTCGACACCGTGCGCACCATGCTGACGATCCGCCAGGTGAAAAGCGTCGGGCTGGTGGCAATCTGATTGATCTGCCGCGGTGTGACGGCCGGTCAGGCGGTCACACCGGTGGAGACCAATGGGAGGTTCCGTCGACGATCGACTTCTTGATGTTGCGTGTGTCGCGCCAATTCCGTCCGATATCGACGGCAATGTTGTAGACGGATTTCCCGGTGTAGATGTAATTCCTGAACGCAGCAACATAGCGCGTCAGGGCGGGGTTCTTGCTCGAGCGCGCCTGCTTTTCCGGATCCAGGCTCAAGTCCATCAGCTTGGCCCAATGGCGGGCGAAATCTCCCCGGATAAACGATGGGCTGACGGTGAAGGAAGGTACTTTCCTGCGTAGGGGAAGCTCCAGGCCGAATAGAGCGTATTTGATCTTGGCATAGTGGTAGACGCCGCGCTTGCCGATATCCCAGTTCTTTTCCTTGCACATCAGCGAGATTTCCGCTGTCAAAGGATCGGAAAAAATCCCGAGAATGGACGCATCGATATCCTCGGCAAGGTTCCAATCGTCTTCCAGGTGAAACAGCACCTCGCCCGAAGAGTTTGACCACAGACGCTCCACAGCGGCCGCATAGCCGGGCTTTTCGGGGGTATAAATCACGCATTCGGGATAGTGTCCGAGCATGATCTGGCGGCATTTTTCTTCGTCCTGCTCATCTCCCCAAAGCGGGTCGATGTTGATCGCGACACGGGAAATCGTAAAATTCTTCAACAGACGGGCCTGGAAGCTCTCCATTGTCGCCGCGAGCAGATCCGGCCGCCGGGTGGCAACGATGGTCAGTTCAATCGATGTCATGATAAGTCCTAGCGTGCGGCCCGGATGTTCCAGGTGGTCGTATTTTTTCTTCAAATACGGATATGGATAGTGTAAGTCAATCGCGATACGGATTGGGCTCTGTCGTGATATTTAAGTTTAAGTAGCTGAATAAAATGACAAATTTATATCGCTACGATTTGGTTTGAATGTGGCCTTCCGGCTGGTTCGGCTGGCGCGTTTTTCGGCTTCTGCCGTACAACTGCATATTTGGCCAATCGTCAGAATTTTTGCGTTCAAGGACAGTTCATGCAAAAGATTGACATCGCTCTCATTTGCGGACGGCGGCCTGAGCTTCTCTACGATACACTCCACTCCTTTGAAGAAAAACTATTCCGTCATTTCAGTATCGATAATTGCTATGCAAATATCGATCCGTTTTGCGGCGATGATGAAGATGGCCGGCTTTGCCGCTCGATGATCCTCGACTATTTTCCGCGCGCACGGATAACCGAGCCTAAAACACCGAGTTTTGGCCAGGCCGTCAAAACAGTATGGGCGCAGGTTCAATCCCCGCTTGTGTTTCACCTGGAAGACGATTGGCTTGCGCTGGAGAGCATAACGCCGCAAAGTGTCCTGCCTTTATTTGAGGGTACCACCAGAGCAGCAAAGCTGGTCTGCAAGGAGGACCGGTGGAATGGCATTGACCAGTTCCACACAGGAAAGCGTAAGTTCGGCATTGGCGGCGTGACGCTGTGGCGCAGGAGATACAACATGTTCGGCACAGGGCCGTCATTTTTCTCATCGGAATTCGTCCGTCAGTGCTCGTCCTTGATGAATCCGGACCTGGATCCGGAGCGGCAGATGCGGCCTCCCCACAATATGCCGCTGCATCTGTATGTCCGTCAGTTCCGGTGCCGGGTCATGCCGGGAGTGAACCAGCCCGAGTTGATCGTCGATACTGGCCGCGAGTGGCGGAAAAACAGGGATATAGCCAAGGTTGTATCTGACGGAAAAAGTGTTTGGAGTGCCGGTAATAGCCAGATTTCCTAATTGCTGTGCAATGCTGGGGGACGCATCCTGAACTGACCTGCCACCATTTGGAAAGGTTAAAAGGAAATGCGAAAAATAAATGTTTTTGCCGCCTCGGTCGGCCGCGAGTTCGGCAAATCGGCCGAGAATTATGGCGATAACCTGATGGCAGACCTTCTTCGGGAGCTGTTTTCGTGCGAACCGGTCTATGTCGACGAATCCAGGGCCGAACTGCTTGGGGTCGGAAGTCTTCTGGACATCTACTACAAGCGGCATCGCGCCGATAAGCTCGGTTTTCTGCGTAAACGCCCTTGGAGAACTCTGCATGTATGGGGGGCGGGCTTCATCAAATCCAACACCGAAGCGCTGTGGCCCCAGCGGCTGGTAATCTATGCAGTGCGCGGCGAACTGACCAAGGCAAGGGTGGCGCCTGGAAAGCCTGTGGCCCTGGGGGATCCGGCGCTCCTTCTACCGTTGATCTGGCCCAAGAAGGTGACCGCCACCTCGGAAGTGACGGTTATTCCTCATTTCGTCACGTATCAGAGTTTTGTCTCCCAATACGCAGCGAGCTTGCCAAAACACTGGAGGATACTGAACCTGCTGGGCGATCCGAAACAGATCACCGATGACATCTCGTCTTCGGACTATATCGTTTCCAGCAGTTTGCACGGGCTCATCCTGGCGGATGCCTATGGTGTTCCATCATGCTGGATGGAGCCGCATGGCAAATTGAAGGGGGATGGTTTCAAGTTTATCGACTATTTCAGCTGTCGTGGGACACCGATTGCCGGGCCGGTCGATTTTGAAGTGTTTCTCTCGGATTTCAAACGCGGCGTTCGCGCCGGTGCTGCATCGGTTCCGTCACCCGACAGAATCAATGCGCTTCTCAAGGCGTTCCCTTTTCAGTGAACCGCGCCAACGGGTCTCAACCGGTGTGTTCAGGACGTCGGGGATGACTGTTGCGATGCCTGACGCGAGCCGCTCCCTGGCGATGTTCCGGCATGATCGGCCTATGCGAACCTGAGGTTGGCGGACGCATTCATTTTGAATTGCCTCCACGTTCGGGTCATTGTGGTTTTACGGCGTGCATTGGCTTTGAGCTGCTGGATCTGAGTGCTGTTCAATTGCTGATGGTCGTAGGGCGCCCAAAGCTCT
Organism: Hyphomicrobiales bacterium; assembly: GCA_900472175.1. Classification (GTDB taxonomy): domain Bacteria; phylum Pseudomonadota; class Alphaproteobacteria; order Rhizobiales; family Rhizobiaceae; genus Pararhizobium. The sequence goes on from UCHD01000005.1 coordinate 408,996, forward strand.
TCGATGTCCTGCGCACTGGCCGTCCAGCGGCGTGGCGCGCATTCATAGAACCGGTAACGCTCATCGTTTTCGGGTAGAAGATCGATGTCTGGCCTCTGGCGCGGGTCAAGGACGCCGCAAAGCGGTACATGGATGATCCGGGCCTTCGATAGCCAGGCCGCAAGCCAGGAAAAGGTGCTGACAGCGATGGCAATTTGATGGGAGCGGCGCAATATTTCGAAATCGATCAGGGCGCCGCGGCTTGGCTGGAAGATCGAATTCGCATAACGCTGCCGGAGCTGCCGTGAATAGAAGTCATCGCCCAGCTGTCCCATGAACACCGGCTTTGCGCCGGATGTCTCTATAATCCGGTCGATGAACGATAGCGGTACGGGACCGTAGTCATGGTGTTTCTTGTCGAGGATTTCGGCCCCGCGAACGTTGAAGACGATGTGCTCAGGACCGTATCCCGCGGCATCGACCGTACCGGCGTCAAACACGGCGTCGTATCGTTGGCGCGCGCCGTAATTGCTCATCCTAAATCCAAGGCCACGCATGTCGAAATCGCGGACTTTCCCGGTCCGGATCAGGCGGGCCACCTGCGTGGCGTCGATGTAGTGCTGGCCACGCAATACAAAGGGCCTGGGTGAGAAATCAGCCGGTACCGGAGCCCTGAGATTCCAGAAGGGAATATCGTGACCGAAGATTTCCATTCCCCCGGCCTGATCGCGGACGCTGAGCGCAAACATATATTGCAGCATCTGGTTGCCCATATTGCCCAATGGACGGATCATCATTCGCGCGGTCATATCAGCAGATTTTCTATCTTGATGTTCCCGCTGCGTTACCACGCGCATTGGTGAATTCCATCAAAATCAACAGCTGTCCGCCAGCTTACCGTTAACCGCAACCGGCGTGGGTAACTACAATGTCCAATAGAATGTTGGACCCAAGCTTAGAGCGCCGGTCCATCTACGCTCTATTCTGTCCGCGCTTGTTGTGATGACGCGCGGCTCATTTTCCATCGAGGCGGCGAAATTGCGTTTTCTTCACGAAGGCAATCAGTTTGTCCTGCATCAGGCGGTATTGCTTGGCAAAGCCGTAGTACCATTTTCTCTTGTTGGTCTTTCGTCCCCGTCCGGCACTGGCAAGGATCTGGCTTGCCGCATCCGTCGTCGTTACCGGCGGTGGCGTGAAGGAGTAACCGTGGCCGGTCCGCGTTAGCCAGTACCGGAAATAGTTGTCCACCGGGGCAAACATCTTCTGGTGCTGTTCGACGAAAAGCCGGGCGCCTTCGCGTGACCAGACGATCGCGCTCGTCGTCATCGGAAAATAATGGGCGGCGACGAGTTCGCATTGATACCCACCGGTATCATAGCGGCCAAGGGGAGTGGCGATCTTGAGCTTGTTGTTGCCGATGTTGATCAGCAGCCATTCGGGGTCGATCGCGTCCAGATCGGCAAGAGCCCTGTCCAGGAGTTCTACCGGATTGCACAAGGGCAGCGCATCGTCTTCAAGCACGAGGGCATAGCTGGCGTCGGATTGCAGGAAGCGTGCCGCCACCTTCAGGTGGCTATGATAACAGCCGATTTCTCCGCCGACGAGGCTGCGGCCCATATAGCGCTCGGTGTGATCAGCGTCGTAATCGGCGACAGCCGACAGATCGAGACGCCGGCCGTCGACTGCGGAAATGCGCTCGAAGCCGATGCCATAACCGGCAAGCCGCTGGCTGATGGCATTCAGGCGGTCGTCGCTGCCATCAAGGTTGATGACGTAGGTGTCAAGCGATTGCATTTTTCCCTTTCTGGTGGAAGAGGCACGATAGCCGTTCACGCAGCCCGCTGTCTGTTTGGATTTCGCAATGATGTGTGCAGGTAGTCGATGGCATCTCTTCTTGCAAGATCGTGGTAGGACCGTTCATTCGAAGGTGGATACGGCCACGCTGCCGATTCTGGCGGATATGATGTTTGGTACAGGCTGCGCCGGACGTTGACCGGTGTGTGCGCACAAGTTTTCCGGGGCAACAGATGCGTTACACTTGTGTTGGTGCTTCAAGCGTAACATAAAGACGAAATTGCCTGCAGACACGGATTTCGTGTCAAAACGGGCGCAATGCACAATGCGGGATAAAGACCAATGCGGGTTCATCAGTATATTTTCGGCAAGGATGGCGGAGCGGAGAAATTCTTCGTGCATCTGGTCGGAGCATTGGCCCGGCGCGGCGTCGAGCAGACGGCTGTCATGCGCTGGAACCGCAGGTGGCGCGAGGATGTGGAGCCGCACGCGCGCGTCATCCAGAGCAATTTTCGTAATCTCTCGGCCGACCGCATTTTGTTGCCGATGAAGGTTCTGTCCCTGGCGCGCAAGGAAAAGGTGGATGCGATCATCTCTTGGTCGACTCGCGGCGCCCGCCTGATGCCTGCCTATAATGGCGCTATCAAGCTGTCGCGGCTCGGTGACTATCCGACCCATCTCGGTTACTTCAAAAATACCGACATCCTGGTATGCAACACGCCCAGCATCGGCGATCACGTCCGTAAGCTGGGCTGGACGCGCGGCGTCGAGGTGATTTCGAATTTCACCGATACGACGGCGGTTGCTCCGATCGACCGGGCATCCGTCAACACGCCCGAAGGCGTGCCGGTCGTCATGACGATGGGCCGGTTTGTCCGCCGCAAGCGCTTCCACCTTCTGATCGAGGCGATGGCCGCGGTTCCCGACGCCTATCTGTGGATCGCTGGCGACGGCGAAGAACGCAGCAATATTGAGGCCGTTATCCGCGAGCACAAGCTGGAGAACCGTGTACGCCTGCTTGGCTGGCACAAGGACACGCGGCCGTTTGTTGCCGCCGCCGATATCTTCGTCATGCCATCCAGCCATGAGCCGCTCGGCAATGTCATTTTTGAAGCATGGGCACAGAACAAGCCGGTCATCTCGTCGCGCTCGGAAGGCCCGTCCTGGTTCGTGCGCGACGGCGAAAACGGCCTGTTGGTCGATATCGATGACGTCGCCGGCTATGCGCGCGCCATCAACCAGTTGATCGCTCAGCCGCAGCTGGCTGCAAGCATTGCCGAAGCCGGCCGCAACACTCTGGTCGGCCAGTTCTCCGAGGAGGCGGTGGCCAACGCCTACATCGAATTGTTCAAGCGCAAGCCTTAGCGCGCAGCCGAGAGAAGCTTTTCGTAGATTTCGCCGATCTTTTCTGCTTCGCCTCTGATGCTGAAGCTGGCTACGGCGCGCGAAAGGCCGCGTTCGCCGGCAAACTTTGCGCGTTCCGGATCGTCCATCAACGATGCCGCGGCTTCCGTCATGGCGGTCAGTTCGCTGGCCGGTATCAGGATGCCGGTCTCGTCTATTCCTGTGGTCAGAAGTTCGGAAAAGGCGCCGACATCGGTCGCGACCACCGGCACCTGCGTTGCCATAGCCTCCAGAGGTGTCAAGCCAAAACCTTCCCAGCGCTGCGGCGCGATGAACAGATCGAGCGCCCGGTACCAGTCCGGAATGTTGGTGTGTTCGCCGACGAACAGGATGCGCTCGGCAAGACCTGCCGATTTTACCCGTTCCTTCAGGTCGGTCTCGAACGCCTGATGCGACGGCGTGGCGCGGCCGGCGACGATGGCAATCCAGTCCGGCCGCTGCGGCAGGAGGCTGATCATGCTGTCGATGAAAAGGTCGGTGCCCTTCTGATGGCGGACCCGGCCGAAGCAACCGGCGATCTTCTTGTCTGCCGGCAGGCCAAGGGCTGCCTTCGCTGTGCCCTTGTCGTCCGCCGGAAAGAAGCGCTGCGTGTCGATGCCGTGCATGATTGTCGTGCTCGGCACCTCCAGATAGGCGGCCGTGCGGTTGCTGGTGGCGATCACGGCGTCCATCCGCCGGACGAGGAATTTGGTCCAGCCGGAATGCTTGCGCTGCGAGGCGGAGGTGAAGACGATCTTCAGCTTCATCCGGAGAATATCACGCAAGATAATGGCCGGCAGCATTTCGATGTTGCGGCGGGCATGCCAGACGCGCAGCGCCCGGTTTTTCGGACGGCCCCAGAGGCTGAGAAGAGCGGAATAGCCGATATGCGGCAGGTTTTCGGGCAGGCCGGGACCAAGCGCCGCGACCTTCTGGCCAAGCGCACACTGCACCGGGATCAGCTGAATGATCGTTGAGGTGACGCCGGAAAGGCGCTGCTTGAAGTTCGGAGCAATGATCTCGACATCGCTGATATTTTCCACGCTTGCCGCCTTTGTTCGTCATCTCATAGAAAAGCCCGGAGGCAGCTTGCGCGCCGTCCGGGCTCCTGAATGCACAGTCCGCCGGGGATCAGCCCCAGTTGATCGCGAGGATCTCGTAGGCCTTCGAGCCGCCGGGGGCGACGACTTCGATCGAATCGCCGACTTCCTTGCCGATCAGGGCGCGGGCGATCGGCGAGGAGATCGAGATGCGGCCCTGCTTCACGTCGGCTTCCTGGTCGCCGACGATCTGATAGGTCTTGTTCTCTTCAGTGTCTTCATCGATCAGCTTGACGGTGGCGCCGAACTTGATCTTCGAACCGGACATCTTCGACAGGTCGATGACTTCGGCGCGGGCGACGTAGTCCTCGACTTCGCCGATGCGGCCCTCATTGTGGCTCTGGGCTTCCTTGGCCGCGTGATATTCGGCGTTTTCCGAGAGGTCGCCATGGGCGCGCGCTTCGGAAATCGCTTCGATGATCCGCGGGCGCTCTTCCTGCTGACGCCAGCGCAGTTCTTCCTGCAACTTGGCGAATCCGCTTTGAGTCATCGGTACTTTTTCGACCATTTCACTGTCCTTCATAGTCCATGCAACGCCCGCTCAGGCAGGCATCAGCACAAAAGAAAACGGTCACCGGAGCGTTAACTCCGGAACCGTCCGAAACATTTGAACGACACTTATAGCAGAAGGCGCGATGAAAAAGCCAGATTATTCGGAGGCTGACATTGGCCGGAAAAGGCGCATCGCCTCGCAGAAATACGCTGAGGGAACAATCTGCAAGCATGGGCGCTGCCGCTTCAGCAAAAGGAGAAACAATGCCCGATCCACCACTGGAACAGCTTGAAGACCGGCCCGAGCCCATCGAAAACCCTTCGGCGCGCTGACTGCTTGTATGTCGAGGGTGGCGAGGGCAGGGCTTTTCTTGAGCGGGTGCTGTGCGACTGCGCGGTGCTACCGATCGTCGGCGGTTATTAGGTGTTACGGCCAACCATCGACAGGATGGTCTGGTAAAGCTCTTCTTCGGCCTGACCTGCCGTGATGTCGCCGGTCGCCGCGGCATAGGAGAGGGCTTCGGCCGCCCCGAGCATCGCCCAGAGACCGGCGGCTGCGATCGTGCCACCAGAGAAAGGCGCAAGAGCCGCCCGGCATTTTTGGGTGAAGGCCGTCTCGTATTCGCGCTTGATCTTTTCCAGTTCCGGAGAGCCGGCTAGGGCTGCGCTGACGCCGGGGATCTCGCGGCCCTGCTGTAGCACGCAGCCGATATAGGATGATGCAATCACCCGTGCCTTTCCGGCAAGGGTCGGTTCGCAGTCTTCCAGCGCCTTGTCCATCAGGGCCGTCTGGCGCGTATCGTATTGCCGGTAGAGCACGGCCAGCAGTCCCGGCCGCGTATTGAAATGATCGTAAACGACCGGCTTCGTCACGCCTGCCTGCTCGGCGAGATAACCAAGCGTCAGCGCCTCCGTCCCCTCGGTGCGAACCACCCGCCATGCGACATCCAGCAACTGGCGAAGCCGCTCGTCGCGGGAGAGGCGGCGGCGCGTGGAGGGGGATTGATTTGTATTTTCCATGCTTGACATCGTTATGTACCAAAAGTAACTTACTAAAAGTATATAACATGCGGCGTTCGCCCGCAACGGCTAGCAGGAGTTTTCGGCATGCATGCGCTTATTGTCGTCGCCCATCCCGACCAGGGGTCTCTCACTCACAGCGTTGCCCGCACTCTGGGGGAAGGGGTAGCCGAGCCGGATGGCGGCCATACCTTCGAAATCGCCGATCTTTCGGCCGAGGGGTTTCAGCCGGAGTTTACGGTGACCGACCTTGATGTTCACCGCAGGGAGGTGCCGATCCCCGCGGATATCGTTGCCGAACAGGCTCGGATCGACCGTGCCGATGCACTCGTGCTGGTCTTTCCCGTCCACTGGTGGTCGATGCCGGCTCTGCTCAAAGGATGGGTGGACCGGGTGTTCTCCAACGGCTGGGCCTATGATGAAGGCCCGGATATCAAGTCGGTGAAGCGGTTGCGCCATCTCAATGTCCACCTTGTCGGCCTTGGCGGCGCTGGCGCATCGACGTATGAGCGGCACGGTTATCGTAACGCGATGAAGACCCAGATCGATCACGGCATCTTCGATTATTGCGGCGCCCGCGTGGTGACGTCTGAACTCCTGCTTGGATCGGAAGCCGCAGAGGTTGCCCAGCATTTCGACACCGTGCGTGCGATCGGCCGGGATCTCTTCGACATCAGAGCCAATGCGGTGACCGAGGCAGCGTGATGCCGTGAAAAAAAGCCGGCCGCGGCGAAAAATAGGGCTTTACCTCAATAGCGCTTGAGGTTGTATCAGTCTTGCTCCCTACTGGAGATGGAAGCATGACGACTGACAATATCCCTTACACAGACGAGCGGGTGAACGGCGCTCCCTCTGAACTGGCCGGAGGATGGGGCGAGCTGATGCAGCCGCGTTATCTCGTTTCGACGATAACGCTCTGCCTTGGCGTCGCCCTGTTCGCCTTCAATGAGTTTTTCATTTCCACCGCCCTGCCGACGGCAGTGGAAGAACTCGGTGGTGCCGCTCTCCTGTCCTGGGCCTTCACCCTCTATCTGGTCTTTGCGATCATTGGCGGCCTGGTCGCGGCCAACCTCAAGCGGCGGTTCGGTGCCCGCAACACGCTGCTGGCCGCGGCCGCCGTCTTCATCGCCGGAACGGTGCTGGCGACAACCGCTGCTGATATGAAAGAGGTTCTGGCCGGGCGGTTGCTGCAGGGGGCGGGCGAGGGAGTTGTCGCTGCTCTTTGTTATGCGCTGATCCCCGAGCTTTTCCCCTCTCGCCTCGTCCCCAAGGTGTTCGGCGCCGAGGCGATCGTCTGGGCCATGGCGGCGTTTTCTGGACCGCTGGTCGCCGGTGGACTGACCGAGCATTTTTCATGGAGGGCAGCCTTCTTCGTCAGCATCCCGGCGGCTGCCATCTTCATCATTCTTGTTCTCGCTATCGTTCCGCGCGGGGTGTCCGGCGGCGGGCAGGTGTCGCCTATTCCGTTCGGGCGTCTCGTTGCAGCGGGTGCCGGTATCCTGATGATCTCGCTGTCCGGCATTGCCGGTGGAACGATGCCGATGACCGCATTGCTGATTGGCGCGGCCGTGGTTCTGGTGACCGTCGTTCTCTTCGACCGGCGTTCACCCAACCCGATTTTGCCAGGAGCGGCGTTTACCACCCGCAAGGCGCTCGGCAGCGGACTATGGGTGATCCTGCTGATGCCGCTTTCACAGGCGGCAGGATCGGTGTTCCTAGTCTACAGCCTGCAGCATCTCTGGCATCTCGGCCCGACGGCAGCCGGAGCGCTGAGTGCCGTCATGGCGATTTCCTGGAGCCTGAGTGCGATCGGCGTGGCAAGCGTGCGGTCGCTCATGGTGCGCAACCGCATCATGCTGACCGGTCCGGTCATGCTTCTGGCGGGGCTGGCCTCGGTGGTGCTTGCGATCGGCATGGATATATTCTGGCTGATCCTGCCAGGGCAGACGATGATCGGCGCAGGCTTCGGCGTTTCCTGGGGCACGCTCAGCCAGTTGATGATGGACGTATCCACCGATGACGAACGCGACCGGACCTCGGCCATGCTGCCCACCTTGCAATCGGCAGGGTATGCGATCGGCGCCGCAGTCTTCGGTCTAGTTGCCAATCTCATGGGGTTCGGCGGCACTGCAAGCGTTGAAACGATGCGCCACGCCATGCTGGTGGTTTTTGTCAGCGGATGTGTGATTGCAGCCGTTACCGTCATTCTCGGTTTTCGAACAGTGCGTCTTGCCCGCGCCGAAGCCGCAATTTGATATATTGCAAAAGAGAAACGGCGCCCTGTTTAGGCGCCGTTTACATTCATCAATCCTGGAAATAGCTCTGCAGCGTGCGCACTTCCAAACTGCCGGCCTTCAGCGCCTTGATCGCGCGGGCCGCCGCTTCGGCGCCAGCCATTGTCGTGTAATACGGCACCTTTTGCATCAGCGTGGCGCGGCGCAGCGATTTGCTGTCCGAGATCGCCTTGTTTGAGTCCGTCGTATTGATGACGAGATGGACCTGGCGGTTGCGGATGGCGTCCTCGATATGCGGACGGCCTTCCTGGACCTTGTTGATCTTGGTGGCCGTGATGCCTTTTTCGGCGAGGAAGCGCTGTGTGCCGCCGGTTGCCATCACCTTGAAACCGATCTCGGTCAGGATGCGGATGGCGGGTAGGACGCGTTCCTTGTCCTCGTCGCGCACCGAGACGAACACCGTGCCTTCGCGTGGCAGGTCGACTCCGGCGCCGAGCTGGGCCTTGGCAAAGGCCAGTGCGAAATCGGTATCGAGGCCGATGACCTCACCGGTCGAGCGCATTTCCGGCCCGAGCAGGATGTCGACGCCGGGGAAACGGGCGAACGGGAAGACCGCTTCCTTGACGGCAATGTGGTTGAGCTTGCGCGGATCCGGCTTCTTGCCATAGGCGGAGATCGCAGCATCAAGCTTTTCGCCGGCCATGATGCGGGCAGCGATCTTGGCGATCGGCGCGCCGATGGTCTTGGCGACGAAGGGCACCGTGCGCGAGGCGCGCGGGTTGACTTCGAGAACGTAGATCGTGCCGTCCTTGATGGCGTACTGGACGTTCATCAGGCCGCCGACATTGAGGGCCTTGGCCATCGCCTTGGTCTGGCGCTCGAGTTCATCGACGATCTCGGATGACAGCGAGTAGACAGGCAAAGAGCAGGCCGAGTCACCGGAGTGGATGCCGGCTTCCTCGATATGCTCCATGATACCGGAGACGAACACCGTCTCGCCGTCGCAGAGCGCATCGACGTCGACTTCGACGGCATTGGTCAGGTAGCTGTCGAACAGAAGCGGGTTCTTGCCGAGCAGGGTGTTGATCTGGCCGGTCTTGTCGTTCGGATAGCGCTGCTTGATATCTTCCGGCACCAACTCCGGCACCGTGTCGAGCAGGTAGGTCTGCAGCATCGATTCCGAATGGATGATCTGCATGGCGCGGCCGCCCAGAACATAGGACGGGCGCACGACCAGCGGGAAGCCGATTTCGGATGCGACGAGGCGGGCCTGTTCGACCGAATAGGCGATGCCATTGTTCGGCTGGTTGAGGTCGAGCTTCATCAGAAGCTTCTGGAACCGGTCGCGGTCTTCGGCGAGATCGATCATGTCGGGGGCGGTGCCGAGGATCGGGATGCCGTTCTTTTCCAGCGCTTCCGCAAGCTTCAGCGGCGTCTGGCCACCGAACTGGACGATGACGCCGTGCAATTCGCCGTTTTCCTGTTCGGCGCGCAGGATTTCGATGACGTCTTCGGCGGTCAGCGGCTCGAAATAGAGCCGGTCGGACGTGTCATAGTCGGTCGACACGGTTTCCGGGTTGCAGTTAATCATGATCGCTTCATAACCGGCATCCTTCAGCGCGAAGGCGGCGTGGCAGCAGCAATAGTCGAACTCGATGCCCTGGCCGATACGGTTCGGACCACCGCCGAGGATGACGACCTTCTTGCGGTCGGAAATCTGTGCCTCGGAGCGTGCTTTCCCGTCAAACGGCGTCTCGTAGGTCGAGTACATGTAGGCGGTCGGCGAGGCGAATTCGGCGGCGCAGGTGTCGATGCGCTTGTAGACCGGACGAACGTTCAGCCGGTTGCGCAATTCCGCCACTTCCTTCGGGCGGCTCTTGGAGAGCGTGGCGAGGCGGGCGTCGGAGAAGCCCATGGCCTTCAGCATGCGCAGGTTTTCAGCGTCTTCCGGCAGACCGTGCTCGCGGACGCGGGCTTCCATGTCGACGATCGCCTTGAACTGGGCGATGAACCACGGGTCGATCTTCGAGCCGTCATGGACGTCGGCTTCCGACATGCCCATGCGCAGCGCCTGGGCGACCATGCGCAGGCGGTCCGGCGTCGGGGTGCCGATGGCGGCGCGGATGGCATTGTGGTTGTCGCCACTGTCTTCGAGGCCCGGGATCTCGATCTCGTCGAGACCGGTCAGGCCGGTTTCAAGGCCGCGTAACGCCTTCTGCAGCGACTCGGCAAAGGTGCGGCCGATCGCCATGACTTCGCCGACCGACTTCATCGCCGTCGTCAAGGTCGTGCCGGCGCCCGGGAACTTTTCAAAGGCAAAGCGCGGGATCTTGGTCACAACGTAATCGATCGACGGTTCGAACGAGGCAGGCGTTGCGCCACCGGTAATGTCGTTGTCGAGTTCGTCAAGTGTGTAGCCGACAGCCAGCTTTGCAGCGATCTTGGCGATCGGGAAGCCGGTGGCTTTCGAGGCGAGAGCCGACGAGCGCGAAACACGCGGGTTCATCTCGATGACGACGAGGCGGCCATTTTCCGGATTGACGGCGAACTGCACGTTCGAGCCGCCGGTCTCGACGCCGATCTCGCGCAGAACCGCGATCGAGGCGTTGCGCATGATCTGATATTCTTTGTCGGTCAGCGTCAGGGCAGGGGCAACGGTGATTGAGTCACCCGTGTGCACACCCATCGGGTCGATGTTCTCGATCGAGCAGATGATGATGCAGTTGTCCGCCGTGTCGCGGACCACTTCCATCTCGTATTCTTTCCAGCCCAGAACCGATTCTTCGATCAGCACTTCGGTGGTCGGCGAAGCATCGAGGCCGGAATTGATGATCTCGAAGAATTCCGAGCGGTTATAGGCAATGCCGCCGCCGGTGCCGCCCATGGTGAAGGACGGACGGATGATCGCCGGCAGACCAATTGTGTCGAGCGCCTGCGCACCGATCGCCATGGCATGGCTCATGTAGCGCTGCTTGCGGTCTGTCTCGCCGAGGTTCCACTGGTTTTCCAGCTCGTCCAGGGCCTTGTCGAGGTCAGCGCCGGTCAGCTGCGCCTTCAGCTTGTCGCGCTCGGCGACATGCACCTTGCGGTCGGCGTCCTTGATTTCGGTGGCATTGGCCAGCAGCGATTTTGGCGTTTCAAGGCCAATGCGCTCCATCGCTTCGCGGAACAGGGCGCGGTCTTCGGCCATGTCGATGGCGGCGGGCTTGGCGCCGATCATCTCGACATTGTAGCGGTCGAGCACGCCCATGCGCTTCAGGGAGAGTGCGGTGTTGAGCGCCGTCTGGCCCCCCATGGTCGGCAGAAGCGCATCCGGGCGTTCCTTGGCGATGATCTTGGCGACCACTTCAGGCGTGATCGGCTCGACATAGGTGGCATCTGCCATGTCGGGGTCGGTCATGATGGTGGCGGGGTTGGAGTTGACCAGGATGACCCGGTACCCTTCCTCGCGCAGCGCCTTGCAGGCCTGGGTGCCGGAATAGTCGAACTCGCAAGCCTGGCCGATGACGATCGGACCCGCGCCGATGATGAGGATCGATTTGATGTCTTGGCGCTTTGGCATGGGTTCTATCCGCTTTTTCCGGCTGCGCAAAAAACCGGCCAGGGTGGGAGATCACCGGTCGGGTTGCGCAGGCTTGGTATTTTCAGGCTAGAAGCGGCTTATAGGGAAATGTGACGCAAAGCGGAACCCCGAAAATTAAGGAATCGACAGGAAAGTTCGCGTGTTTTCCCTGTCATGGCGCCTGTTGCAAGGTCCGGTTTGCCGGGAATTGGCAACCGGGCGGACGAGCGCTTACGGAATCGCGAAAATACCGATCTCGCCGGTGATGCCGCGAAGGGCGACATTGTGCGATGCCGGCGTCACGCCGCGCTGTGTCAGCAGGTGCAAGGCACGCTGGTCTTGCAGGACAGAGCCGGTTGCGAAGATTTCGCGGGACGTGGCGAGATGCTGTACCCTTGAGGCGATGTTGACGGTCTGGCCGAAATAATCCTGCCTCTCGTTGAGGCTGACCGCAATGCACGGCCCCTCGTGGATACCAATCTTCAAAAGCAGGTCTTCGTTGCCATGCGCTTCATTGAGTTTGCGCATTGCATCGCGCATCCGCATGGCGGCGGCCACGGCACGGTCGGGTGTCGGGAATGTGGCCATCACCGCGTCGCCGATCGTCTTGACGACGGCGCCTGCTTCCGCACTGACGATCTCGTTCAAAATGCTGAAATGCGTCTTCACCAGATCGAAGGCGGCGAGGTCGCCGACGCGCTCGTAAAGCTCGGTCGAGCCGCGCAGGTCGGTGAAAAGAAAGGTGAGACTGGTGATCTTCAACCGCTGATCGACGTCGATCGTATCGGTGCGGTAGATGTCGCGGAACGTCTGGTTGGTGAGCAGGCGCTTGGCGGTCAGGAACGGGCGGCGGCGCCCGAGCAGGTCGTGCAGCGCGTCATTCGCCAGGCAGACGGACGGCAGCGTCCGGACCCCGGTGTGATTTTCGACCATGATCCGCACCGGCCCGGGCCGCAATTCCAGAGTTTCCCGGTGCTGGAAAGACCTGTCGAAGACAAGCGAAAGGTTCGTTCGCTCCCTGGTCGGCTCGCCCTTCACGTCAATGAACTGTGCCGCATGAGTGACGGGCTCAAACACCATCACGAACCCTTCGGGCAATTGCAGCGAGATGACCGCCTTTTCGCCGGATGGCAGTTCCAGCGCTTCGAGGACGAATTCATCGACCTTCGCCTCGTAATCGTCTTCCGGCATGTCGATGCCGGAGCCCCAGTAGATCTGGCGGAAATATTCGAGCGGCGGCAGGTCGTGCGGATTATGCGCTTCGATGTGGCGCACCCGCGGATTGACCGTGAAGGTCACCTCGACCATCTCATCGAGCGTCGGCTCGTAGCCGGCGGCACAGAGCGCGCAGATATATTGCTCGCTTTGCACGGTCTTGAGCGAGGTATTGGCATCGAGCACACCGCCGCACCCCGGACAAAGGACATTCCACGACATCTCGAACAGGCCGAGCCGCGACGCGTGCAGAAACCCGTTGATCGCCTGCTCTTCGTCCAATCCCTCCGCTCCCGCAAAGGCCAGCGCGTTGACGCGGCCAAGTTTGCGGTCCGGCGCTCCGTGTACGAGCCGCTCGATGGCATCGACGATATCGGGCCGTGCCGATTGGCGCAGCGCCGCAAACAGAGGCTGGGTGTCGCTCATCCGTCCAGTTTACACCAAATCGGGCGTGCTGACAGCGGGTTGCTGTTCATCGGGCAACCGCGCCGGCGCAAAAAAAAGCTGGTCCGTCAGGCCGCCTTGATCAATGGCCTGCGTATCTTTGCTTCAACCGGTTCGGCCCGCGCATCCGCATTCTCTTCCCACCAGTCGCCGAGCGCGTCGATCAACGGTACCAGAGCCAGGCCTGATGCCGTAAGGCCGTAATCGACCCGCAGCGGATAGCCGGAAAAGGCCGTGCGCCTGACGATACCGGCTTTTTCCAGCTTGCGCAGTTCCAGCGCCAGCATCCGGTGCGACAGCGTCGGGTTGTCGCGCTGCAGATCGCTGAACCGCTTGGTGCCGTCCTTCAGATAATAGAGCAGCAAAGTCGGCCAGCGGCCGCTCAGCACGCGCATGGTCTCTTCGATCGGGCAGCGTGAGACGACGTCTTTCATCGGGCGATCCTGGTTACAAAAGAGTGCGTAATTTACATGGGGCCGCCAATGGTTAGGGTCAACCATCGCTGCGCAGCGCCATCATCAATATCAGAAAGAGACCCGAAAAATGGAACCTATTCTCATTCACGGCTTCCCGCTTGGAAGCTCGATGGGGCTTGTCGCTGCGTTCGAAAAAGTGGGCCAGCCCTACCGGCTCTGCCGCGTCGACATGCTCAGCGAGATGAAGAACGACGCCTTTGCCCGGCTGAATGGCCGCCAGGAAACGCCCGCCCTGATCACGGACAAGGGCACCGTTCTGACAGAAACCATGGCGATTGCCGGCTGGCTTGCAGCCCGCGATACCCAGCACCGCATCAGCTTTGAGCCCCGCTTGCCACAGGCAGATCGGATGTTGCAGTTGATGGCCTTCGTTAACACCGGCTTTACCGGCGCTTTCGGGCCATTGTGGGTCGCGCTTGAGTCCGAAGGCGAGACGCCGGAGACACTGGCGTTTCTGCGTGAGTTCGGCCGCAAATCCGTTGTGGAACGCCACGAAAAGCTGGAAGCTATGATCGGTGATACGCCGTTTCTGGCTGGTGATCGCCTGAGTTTGGCGGATACGACGCTGATCGGTGTGGCGCGCTGGGCCGAATTCCATCAGGCCGTTGACCCCAAGGCCTATCCGAAACTTGCCGCGCTGCGCCGCCGGATCGAGGCCGAACCGGTGGTGCAATATGCCGTCGCGGTCGAGGATGGTGAAACACCGGCAGGCTCGGGCGCCTGCGTCGGCCATGTGCCTCTGGCCGAGGTCCTCGCCCGTTTTGCGGCCTGATACGGCAGCAACCGCCGCCGCAGGGTCTTTCTTCTAGAGCCTGCGGCGGTACCTAGACGGCGTCAGCGCGCCACCACCAGCACCTTGACTTCGCCTGCTGCCGGTGGATTGCGGATCACCTCCGGCGCTTCCTCCAGAGTGATCGTCCGCGAGATCAGCTTTTCCACATTGATCACGCCGGACGCCACCAGATCGGCAGCGCGGCGGTGCGTGAACGGGTTGATGAACGAGCCGAGCACCCTGAGTTCCCGGAAGAGAATGTCGAACGGCTCGATCCCGACCGTTTCGCCCTGCGCCATCACGCCGAGGATGACGACGGTGCCACCGGCCTTGGCCAGCCGGGTGGATTGCTCGACCGTCGCTGCCACACCGGCGCATTCGATCACAACGTCAACACCGCCGGGAACAAGTCCGCCCGGCCCGGTAATGGCTTCAATCAGATCGCCGTTCGAGGGATCGACGCTCGCCGTTGCGCCCAGCTCCTCGGCCAGCTTTCGTTTGGCCTCCTGCCGGGTCGAAAGAATGACGGTGGTCGCACCCGCCAGCCGCGCCAGTTGGACCGTCAAAAGCCCAATGACACCGCCGCCGAGCACGACGACCGAGGAGCCTGCCTTGATCTCCGCCATATCGATGCCGTGCAGGCAGCAGGCGAGGGGCTCGCAGAACGCACCGTGCGCTGCGGGCATGTCGAGCGGGATCTCGAACGCCTGTTTCTGCGGCACGATGACATAATCGGCAAAACCGCCGTCGCGGCTGATGCCGATGGCCTTCAGGTTTCGGCAGAGATTGACCCGGCCTGCCTGGCATTGCGGGCAGCGGCCGCAGGAAATGTTCGGGTCGCCGGTGATGCGCGCGCCCAGCTTGAAGCCTTTCACGTCAGCACCCACAGCCTCGACGATGCCACAGAACTCGTGGCCGAGCGTCACGGGGGGCGTCGAGGGAAATTCGCCGTGCAGCAGGTGGCGGTCGGTGCCGCAGATGCCGCAGGCCTCGACCCGGACCAGAAGGTCGTCCGGCCCTGGAACCGGCGTGTCGATCTCGCGCACGAAAAGATTGCCGATTGATTCCAGGCGCATGGCTTTCATTGTCGCGTTCCTCCCAAAACAATGGCGGCCATACTGGCATGGCTTTTCACCGGCTGCCAACGGCCGGTTTGAATTTTAGCGACTGAAAAACTTTATCATTTTGGTCTTGTACAAAATCGTGTCTGGCGCGTTATATGGTCCTGAAAAGCTTGATAGCCTTGAGCGGCTAAGACGGGGAGACCAGATCATGGAATGGAAGGGCCGGCGCCAATCGGGCAATGTCGAGGACGAGCGCGGAGCGGGTCCGGTACGGGGCGGCATGGGCGGCAATCCGTTCGGCCGCGGCGGTGGCTTCCGCCTGCCGACCGGCGGCGGCGGCCGTGGCGGTGGCATGAGCATCGGCACGATCATCTTTCTCGTCGCCATCTATTTCGTCTTGAAGATGATGGGCATCGACATGCTGCAGGTGCTCGACGGTGGCCAGTCGACCGGCCAGTCCGGCTACGAGCAGACCCAGTCGCAATCGCCGCAGGGCTCCGCCGCCGAGGAAGAGACCAAGGCGTTCGTCTCCACCGTTCTGGCCGAGACCGAAGACACTTGGAACGGCATCTTCCAGGCGAGTGGTCAAACCTATGTCGAGCCGAAGCTGGTTCTCTTCCGCGACGGCATCAATTCGGCCTGCGGCACGGCCTCGTCGGCCAGCGGTCCGTTCTATTGCCCGGGTGACCAGAAGGTCTATCTCGACATGGCCTTCTTCGATGAGCTGGCCCAGAAATTCGGCGCAGCCGGCGATTTCGCCGAGGCCTATGTCATTGCCCACGAGGTTGGCCATCACGTTCAGAACCTGCTCGGCATCCTGCCGAAGGTGAACGCGCAGCGTCAGCGCATGAGCGAGGCCGATTCCAACCAGATGTCCGTGCGGGTGGAATTGCAGGCGGATTGCTTCGCCGGCATCTGGGGCAAATATACCGAGCAGAAGGGGCTTCTCGAGCAGGGCGACCTTGAGGAGGCGCTCAATGCTGCCAAGCAGATCGGCGACGATACGCTGCAGAAGCGGACCCAGGGCTATGTGGTCCCTGAAAGCTTCAACCACGGGACTTCGGCCCAGCGCTCGACCTGGTTCAAGCGCGGCTTCGACAGCGGCAAGCTGTCCGCCTGCGATACGTTCAACAGCAATATCTGAGCAAACGGCGGCGCGTCCCTTTGCGGGCGCGCCTTTTTTTACGATAGGCTTGAAAAAATACCGTCCGCCGCAGCAGGGGTGATCGCAAAAGCAGCGGGATAACCTATATCTCCTGGATAAGACGGCACCGACGGCAAACCCGGCCGGGTGGTTACTGAAGGAGAATACAGATGCGGAAACTCATACCCCTGACAGTTGCTGCTGCGGCGCTCGCTTTAGCGGCCGTACCGTCCGCCTATGCGACCGAAACAATCGGCACCATCCTGTTCGGCCATCCCATGGAACCCGGTATTGCCGTTGTCATGGTGAGGACGGGCGATCGCGGCGGTGATCGTGCCCCGGCGATCTTCCGTGACCCGTCCGCAGAGATGCGCGCACGGGCACAGGCGGAAATTGCCTCCAATCCGGTGATCAAGGCGTCTCTGGAACGCCGCAATATTCGGGCGCACAATGTGCTCGCCATTCAAACCGCGCTGGATGGCAGCAAGATCATTTATGCACGATGATTTGGCCTGGTGCGCCTGGTCGCAACCGTTGCCTCTTGAAGGAGAATGACAGTGAAAAAGATCGTCACGCTTGTCCTTGCCGCCGCCCTTTTGGCTCCCGCCGGTGCTGGTCTTTCGACAGGAGCTGCCTATGCCCAGAGGGCGCCGACCGCTCGCCAGGCCGCCAACACCAATCCTCGCGTCACGGTGATCATCATCCGCGACTATATCGGCCCGGATGATTTCCAGCAGGTGCCGCGCACCTACCGCTATCCGTCGGCGCAAACCTATGCCAGGGGGCAGGAAGAAATCCGCAACACCCCCAACATTCGTGCGGCTCTACAAAAGCGCGGCATTCCGGCGCGCAATGTCAACGGCGTCCAGACCGCCTTCAACGGCGGCAAGATTGTTTACGTGAAGTGAGCGGGAGGCGGCGCCAGTAAATGCGGCTTCCTACCGCTGAAACTATCGCGAGCAGCTGGCCGTTCCTGTTGCGGTGCCGATATTTGATCGTCTTCGCCACCTGGTGCATCTGAGGAGAAGGACATGCGTAAACTGGTCATGCTCGTGTTTACCGTCCTGATCGCAGCGATGCCGCTCGGCAGCTTCGCGAAAGCGCGCGATGTGAATTCCGGTCCGGTCAGCATCACCGTCATCATCATCAAGGACGAGGTGGACGACGACGACGAGACGCAGCAGGTCCCGCGGACCTACCGTTACCCCTCGCCACAGACCATCGCCAAGGCGCAGGACGAAATCCGCTCCAACGCCTATCTGAAGAACTTTCTTCTGAAAAAGCGCGTCCAGTTGCGCAATGTCGTCGGCATCCAGACCGCCTTCAGCGGCGGCAAGATTGTTTATGTAAGATAATCGGCTGCTGGCGCAGGGCCGTCACTGCCGTTTGCGTGTTCCAAACAGCCTGCCGGCGCTCATCAATGTTCCCGAAGCACTCATCACGAACATTGAAATGTTCATGGATTGTTTCCCTTAAAATTTTCCGATACAGACGATTTTCCTGTCATGTTCGCGTTCTGTATCCGCGCGCCTCCGGATGCCCGTTAAGGTTTGTTCGATGATCGATCCGAAATCAGCGCGGCGTGGCCTCTTCCTGGTCTTTCTCATTCTGTTCCTCGATATCATGGGCATCGCCATCATCGTGCCGGTGCTGCCCGCCTATCTGAAGGAGCTGACCGGCGATACGATCAGTGAGGCGGCGGTCGATGGCGGCTGGCTGCTTCTGGCCTATTCCGCTGTCTGGTCCTTCGTCGCCTCCTATCGTTATGACTGGAGCGAGGGACAGATCGGCCTGTCGCTCGGCATCTTCGGGATTTGCGGGGCTTTGGTGATGGGCTTTGTTCTCCCCAAGGCCATTCCGCTGCTCGGCGAATGGAAGGCGGGAGCCGTCGGGCTGATCTTTACCGGCCTCGGCCTTGCCGGTTACGCGCTGTCGTTCCAGGGCTGGATGATCTATGCGGTCATCCTTGCCACCTGCCTCGAAGCACTCGCCGATCCGCCCTTGCGCAGTATCGCTTCGGCCAAGGTTCCACCGTCGGCGCAGGGCGAGTTGCAGGGCGCCCTGTCAAGTATTTCCAGCTTCACGACGATCCTCGGGCCGCTGATGTTCGCGCAGATCTTCAGCGTCTTCACGGCGGCGCAGGCACCGGTCACGTTTGCCGGCGCGCCCTATGTTCTGGGTGCCATCTTCGTCGCGCTAGCCATTGCCGTCTACATCCTAAAGGTGCGGCCGGCGCAGGCGCCGGTCGATGATGGCGGGGCGGTCAAGCAGGCGGTTTGACCGGTTTTCCAGCGGTTTGCGCACGAAAAACGATCAAGTTTTGTGATGTTTGGATGAAAAAATAAGCACATTCGCCGTTCTGGCTGGTGCTTTTCAGCCGGTTGTTCTATTTCGAAATCTTCCGTCTTGCGGCCCATACCGGTTGCGACGAAGCCAAAGGCCTATCCTCATCATGCTGACTTCAACCCAGAGCGACACGGGCGTCCGCACCGATAATTCCTGGTCCGCGCATTATCGCGCCACCATTGCACTTGGCGTGCCCTTCGTCGGCGCCCAGCTAGCGCAGTTTGCCATCCATGCCACCGACGTGCTTATGGTCGGCCGTCTCGGCACGACCGAGCTTGCGGCGATGGTTCTCGCCGCGCAGATGTTTTTCACCATCTTCATTTTCGGCTCCGGCTTTGCCAATGCTGTCGTGCCGATCGTGGCGCAGGCAGAAGGCCGCGGCGACCGCGTTGCCGTCCGCCGCGCCGTGCGCATGGGCATGTGGGCCGTGCTCGGTTACGGCGTCATCATGGCGCCGGTTCTCTGGCAGGCCGAGCACGTGCTGTTGCTGCTGGGGCAGAAGCCGGAAGTCGCAGCCCTTGCCGGAAGCTATCTGCACGTTGCGCTCTGGGGCATGTTCCCGGCGCTGCTGTTCATGGTTCTGCGCGGTTTTTTGAGTTCTCTGGAGCGTGCCGGCATCATCCTATACGTGACGATCATCGTGCTGCTTGCCAATGCCGCGCTTTGCTACGTGTTCATCTATGGCCATTTCGGCGCCCCGGCGCTCGGCATCGTCGGTGCCGGTATTTCGGCGCTCATCGTCAACACGCTGAGTTTCGTCCTGCTCTACATCTATATCCAGGCGCAGCCGCAGACCCGGGCCTATGAAATCTTCGTGCGTTTCTGGCGGCCGGACTGGCCGGTGCTGAGGGATGTCGTCAAGCTCGGCCTGCCGATCGCCGTCACCATTCTTGCCGAAGTCAGCCTGTTCACCGTCGCCTCGCTGCTGATGGGTATGATCGGCACCGTCGAACTTGCCGCCCACGGCATTGCACTGCAGTTTGCCTCCGTTGCCTTCATGGTCCCGCTCGGGCTCGCGCAGGTCGCCACCGTGCGCATCGGCCTTGCCCATGGCCGCCGTGATGCGGAGGGGATCAGGCGCGCTGCAATCGCCGTGTTTGTCATCGGTTGCGGCTTTGCCTTCATCGGCAGCGCCGTTTTTGCGATTTTCTCGCATGAACTGGCGGCGATGTATCTCGATACCAACCGGCCGGATGCGGCCGAGGTGCTCGCCTATGCCGGTCCACTGATCGTCATTGCCGGCGCGTTCCAGCTGGTTGACGGCGTGCAGGCACTTGCTGCCGGCATGCTGCGTGGCCTCAAGGATACGACCGTGCCGATGGTGCTGGCGCTGGTTTCCTACTGGCCGATCGGTTTTGTTGCCGCCTATCTGCTCGCCTTCCATTTCGGTTTCGGTGGTGTCGGCGTCTGGTATGGCTTCGTGCTCGGCCTGGCCGCCGCCAGCGTCTCGCTGACCTGGCGCTTCTTCCTCTTCCTGAAACGGGAACGGAAAATGCTGGCCTTGCCGGCCGGAACTGTTTTGTGAGCCGCGACATGCCGGAAGACGGCCTGAACCTTCAGCCGGAATTAAAAGGGGAGACGCTGCTACTGCGTCCTCTGAAGGCCGATGACTTCGATGAACTCTACGCGGCCGGCAGCGATCCGGCCGTCTGGGCGGGGCACCCGATGAAAGACCGTTACAAGCCGGACGTCTTCCGCCAGTATTTTGATGCCCAGCTGGCCAGCCGGAGCACGCTGGTCTTCATCGACCGGGCGACGGGCAAGCTGATCGGCTGCTCACGCTATTACGTGGCGCCGGACCAGCCGCAGGATATCTCGATCGGCTTCACCTTCCTCAACAATGCCTATTGGGGCGGCGCTACCAATTTCGAGATCAAACGCCTGATGCTCGACCATGCCTTCAAGCGCGTCGATGATGTGTGGTTCCACATCGATCCCACCAATATCCGCTCGCAGAAAGCCACCGCCAAGCTCGGCGCCGTGCATGCCGATGATGCGGTGCTGGATATTTCCGGTTCGCCGGTCAACTGGATGTGCTTCCGGCTGACTCGGGATGCCTGGGGCCGGGTGAAAGCGGCACAGGGGTATTGAACCGGTAGCTGAATCTCTTTCGTGTAATTTCGTTCTTTATTTGTTCCGTTTTTCCTGTCATCTTGCGGTGATCAAAGGGAGGACGAAATGACAGCATATGCAACTGTTGGAACACTGGATCATGCCATCTCGGTGGGATTCTATGATGCGGTTCTAGCAACCATCGGCTGGAGCGCGCACGCAAACTATCCGGGCTGGCGTGGCTATACCTTGGGCGGCAGCGGGGAGGGGTTTCTGCTCTGGGTCTGCGAACCGTTCAACCACGAACCGGCGACCCCCGGCAACGGCACGATGGTCGGCTTCATGGCGAAATCGCATGACGAGGTAGAAGCTTTTTACCGCGCAGCGCTCGCCAATGGGGGCAGCAGCGAGGGAGAGCCTGGGCCTCGTCCGCAATATGGCCCGGACTGGTACTCCGCCTATATGCGCGATCCGGCCGGCAACAAGCTTGCTATTGTCTTCAACGGCTGAATCGAAAAGCCCCGGTACTCCATTGAGAGACCGGGGCTTTTGGCATTTTATGATGGTGGGTCTCAGCGTTCGGCCAGTGCCGGTTCGCCCTTCTTCTCGCGCACCAGATTGATGAAGCGGCGGAAGAGGTAGTGGCTGTCCTGCGGGCCGGGCGAGGCTTCCGGATGATGCTGGACCGAGAAGACCGGCTTGCCGGTGACGCGCAGACCGCAATTGGTGCCGTCGAACAACGAAACGTGAGTCTCTTCAACGCCTTCCGGCAAGGACTTCGAATCCACCGCGAAGCCGTGGTTCATCGAGACGATTTCCACCTTGCCGGTCGTGTGATCCTTGACCGGGTGGTTGGCGCCGTGATGGCCCTGGTGCATCTTCTCGGTCGTCGCGCCGAGTGCCAGGCCGAGCATCTGGTGGCCTAGGCAGATGCCGAACAGCGGGATGTCGCTCTTGATCAGCTCTTGGATCACCGGGACGGCGTATTCGCCGGTTGCTGCCGGGTCGCCCGGGCCGTTCGACAGGAAGATGCCGTCCGGCTTCTGTGCCAGCACGTCTTCGGCCGATGTCGTTGCCGGCATGACTGTGACCTTGCAGCCCAACCCGGTGAACAGGCGCAGGATGTTGCGCTTCACACCATAGTCGAGTGCGACGACATGGTGCGTCGTGTCGGCGTCGGCCAGTTCGTCAAAACCCTCGTTCCACACCCAGGGCTTTTCGCTCCAGTGCGAGGTCTGGCCGGAGGAGGCGACCTTGGCGAGATCGAGACCTTCAAGCCCGCTCCAGGCCTTGGCTTCGGCCTTCAGCGTCTCGATGTCGAAAACGCCGTTCGGGTCATGGGCGATGACCGCGTTCGGCGCGCCGTTCTCGCGGATCCAGGCGGTCAGCGCGCGGGTGTCGATGCCGCACATGCCGATGATGCCGCGGGCCTTCAGCCAGGCGTCGAGATGCTTTGCGGCGCGGTAGCTGGAAGGATCGGTGATGTCGGCCTTGAAGATGACGCCGACCGCGCCGTGGCGTGCTGCCGGCGTCAGATCTTCGATGTCCTCGTCATTGGCGCCAATATTGCCGATATGCGGGAAGGTGAAGGTAACGATCTGGCCGAGATAGGACGGATCGGTCATGATCTCCTCGTAGCCGGTCAGCGCGGTGTTGAAGACCACTTCGGCCTGTACCTTGCCGGTGGCGCCGATGCCCTTGCCTTCGATGACGGTGCCATCGGCCAAAACGAGCAGGGCGGTTGGTTTTGCGGTGGTCCAGGGGGCTGTCGCGGTCATTGTCTTCATCCCGTTCAGGCGGCGCGTCTCGGACGCTCCCCAAGGGAACGCCGTCCGGCCTTTGTGGTTTGCAGGCGGTCAGATGCGGGCGATGGGCGCGCGCTGTCAGGCCTGGTCACGATGTTGGTGCAGGTGACGGTCAATAACTGCAGTGTCCGGCAAGGTCAATCTTCAAGACGGCAGGATCGGTCTTTTCCTGCGGCTTTTCCTGCGCAAACACGCATTTCGTTTGCTCCCGCTCGTCCGGCTGGTTTATGAAACGCCATCAAACAGGAGAAGATGAAGATGCGCGATCAACTCGCTGCCGCCCTCAAGGATGCGATGAAATCAAAGGACGCCCCGCGCCTTTCCACCATTCGCCTCATCCAGTCCGAGATCAAGACCCGCGATATCGCCAATCGCGGCGCCGGCAAGGGTGATGCGTCTGACGACGAAATCCTGCAGATCATGGCCAAGATGGTCAAGCAGCGCGAGGAATCGGCAAAGATCTACGAAGACAATGCCCGCCCGGAACTGGCCGCCAAGGAACGCGCCGAGATCGTTGTCGTTCAGGATTTCATGCCCAAGCAATTGAGCGAGGCCGAGATACGCTCGAATATCGCCGCTGCGATCACCGAAGCGGGCGCCGGCGGGATCAAGGACATGGGCAAGGTCATGGCGGTGCTGAAAGAGCGTTATGCCGGCCAGATGGATTTCGCCAGGGCGTCGTCCGTTCTCAAGGAACTGCTGACAGCTGGCTGACGGCGGGGTTGTCTGCCGTTTTTTCCGGCGCGGCCAGCGCATGAAAGGCCGCGTCGATGATCGCGAATTTTTCCGCCTGATAGGTCCGGTATTCGCGGATAAACCCTTGCGAAAGCCAGAGCAAGTTCTTGCCGACACCGTTATCATGTCCAAGGCTGCCCATCTCGGCCGCCTTGTCCATCAGCCGCTTCAGGTGGGTTTTCGAAATCCGGTAGCGCTGGCAGATCTCAGCCGATGAGATTGGTCCGATCCGGATGCGGGGCGCGTCCGGATCGAAATCCCTGATCAGGGCAATCAGGCAATCCATCACCACGCCGCCGGAATTGGCCCAGGTAAACAGATTGAACGTCTCGCCGGGATTGCGCACCGCATGATTTTCCAGAATTCCCTGCGCGATGGCGGGTTGCAGTCTTGCAAACAGCGCCGGGTTTTCCGCAAGCGCCACGGCCCTATTGCCACCGTCCAGCATGTCGAGAATGGCCAGATGCGTGTAAAGCCATTTGACGACGGATTCTATCGCGACATCGGTCGGCTCGAGCGGCCGCATACGATAATCAGGCGGGTTGTCGGCCGGACGCGCGAAGCGGTAGGCGAGCATTTCCTTGACGAAGGCGCCAGCGGTGTTGCGGCTGGCAATGCCGTATTCCAAGGCCTTCGCAACAAAACGACCGGCATAAAGGCCCTTGCCCGGATCGGCGCGGCGGTAATGCAGCGATAGGCCAAGTTGCCCCATCAGCCAGCGCTGCTGCGAAGCAAAGATCGAGCTCAACCGCGGATTTTCCGCAAACTGCGCTGTCATCTGCCGTGCATTCTCCTGCATGGCGGCAAAAAAGACAGTGCTGGACACAAGATCGCTGGCAACGAGGGGCATCGGTCGGTTTCCGGAGAGCGGGCAGCAATTCATTGCCTGTTCTTTAATCTGTCATCAACGGCCTATTCTGGGCATATGACATATCGATTCAAGGAAAGATCCGTCGCTGCAAAGCACCATCCCGTAGCAACGGCGCGTCAACCTGTGAATTGCGGGTATGATGTGCCGCCTCTGTAGCGCGGGCGCGGTTTGCCGCCTATATGAAAGCCAGCCCAGAGGTATCCATGCGATTTTCCAACACCTTCCTTGACGAGATCCGCGACCGCGTTCCCATTTCGGACGTGATCGGCAGGCGTGTCACCTGGGATCGCAAGAAGACCAATGCCTCGCGCGGCGACTATTGGGCCTGCTGCCCGTTCCATGGCGAGAAGTCGCCGAGCTTCCATTGCGAGGACCGCAAGGGCCGCTACCATTGCTTCGGCTGCGGTGTGTCTGGCGATCATTTCCGCTTTCTGACCGATCTCGATGGCATGGCCTTTCCGGAAGCTGTGCAGCAGATTGCCGATCTCGCCGGTGTCGCCATGCCGCAGCCGGATGTCGAGGCGGAAAAGCGCGACCGCCAGCGCCTCGGCCTGCAGGATGTCATGGAAGTGGCCACACAGTTCTTTCAGGATCAGCTGCAGACGGCCAACGGCGCCAAGGCGCGCGCCTACCTGCGCGACCGCGGGCTGACCGGCCGCACCATCGAGACATTCCGGCTCGGCTACGCGCCGGAAGGCCGCAACACCTTGAAGGAGTTCCTGGCCGGAAAGGGCGTGCCGAAAGATCAGATCGAAGCCTGCGGGCTCGTCGTCCATGGCCCCGATATTCCCGTCTCCTATGACCGGTTCCGCGACCGCATCATGTTCCCGATCCTGTCGTCGCGCGAAAAGGTCATCGCGTTTGGCGGCCGCGCCATGTCGCCGGATGCGCCGGCCAAATACCTCAATTCCAACGAGACCGAGCTGTTTCACAAGGGCAACGTTCTCTACAATTTCGCCCGTGCCCGCCGCGCCATGTCCGGTGCAGACGGAGCGGGAACCATCATTGCCGTCGAAGGCTATATGGACGTCATCGCGCTGCATCAGGCCGGGATCGAAAATGCCGTCGCCCCGCTTGGCACGGCACTGACCGAAAACCAGATGGCGCTGCTCTGGAAGCTGACGCAGCAGCCGGTGCTCTGCTTCGACGGCGATGGCGCCGGTATCCGTGCCGCCAACCGTGCCGTCGATCTGGCACTGCCGCATCTCAAGCCCGGATTCTCCGTGCGCTTCGCCATGCTGCCGGATGGCAAGGACCCCGACGATCTCGTCCGCAACGAGGGCCGCGCGCCATTCGACAAGGTGATGGGCTCTGCCCGTTCGCTGTCGGAAATGGTCTGGTTGCGCGAAGCCCAGGCCGGTGGCTTCGATACGCCTGAGAGCCGCGCCCAGCTGGAAGCGACGTTGAAACAGGTGGTTTCCGTGATCGCCGATGAAAATGTCCGCCGTCACTACGGCCAGGATATCCGCGATCGGCTCAACCAGTTCTTTCAGGGCGCCTCCCGTCAACAGAATGGCCAGCGCGGTTTTGACCGCAACCCGCGCCAGGGCGGCGGGCGCGGCCAGGGGCAGGGGCGCGGTGGCCAGCAGGGCGCGCGCATGTCGGAACGCTCCGGCATTTCCGACCGGCTCGCCCGTTCCTCGCTGGTCAGCGGCCATCAGGCGCTGCCGCCCTTGCGCGAAAGCGTGCTGGCGCTGACCATTGTCAATCATCCGCAACTGCTGTTTGAAGAGTATGACGAGATCTCCGCGATCGAATACGACAATCGCGATCTGCAGCGCTTCTGGTCCTCGGTGCTCAATGCCGCCGCCGCCAAAGGGCTGCGCCTGACGCGCGAAGTCCTCGTCGAGCAGCTGGAAGCCGAAGGGTTCGATGCGCTTCTGAAAGCGCTCGACCAGCAGATCCGCTTTGCGCGGCTATGGACAGCCACCACGGCCGCAGCGCCGGAGGATGCCCGCGAAGGCTACCTGCAGGCGCTCGCTCTGCATCAGCGCACCAAGGCTTTGCTCTGGCAGCGCCGCGAACTGGAAAGCGAGCTGGCTTATGCCACGGAAGAAGGTGATGACGATACCGTCAGCCAGATCCTGCGCAATCTGCAGGAGGTCCAGCTGGAAGTGACGCGGCTGGAAAACCAGGAAGCGATCGTTGACGGGTTTGGCGTTCTGTCCGGGCGCGTCAAGGGACCGGCGGGCAAGTAGGCACGTCCGGTTCTGACGAAACCGGTTCAGCGAGCCTCTTGCCACCATGTCCGGCAATTGCAAGACTGCTCTCTCGATTGCGCCGCCGGTGATGCCGCTGCGCAGGTCCGGAGGAGGGGCAACATGACCGAAATCACCTTGCTGGCTTTTGCATTCGTATCGTTCATCGGTATCGCGACGCCTGGTCCAACCGTGCTTCTGGCGCTGACAAACGGTTCGCGCTTTGGCGTGCGTCGCGCGCTGATCGGCATGCTCGGTGCTGTCCTGTCCGATTTTGTTTTGATCGGTGCCGTGGCGCTCGGTCTCGGTGCGCTGCTGGCGGCGTCCGAATTCTGGTTTTCGGTGGTCAAATGGATCGGTGCGGGTTATCTCGCCTTCCTCGGCATCATGCTCCTGCGCTCGAAAGGCACACTCAATGAGACGCTGCACGGCGCGGCGCAGGCCGGTTCGGGATCGCTGCGCGCGATCTTTCTGAAAAGCTTTCTGGTCGCAGTCACCAATCCCAAGGGTTACCTGTTCTTCTCGGCCTTCCTGCCGCAGTTCATCGTGCCGTCCGAGCCGCAGTTCGCCCAATATGCGGTGCTTGCCCTGATCTTCGCGACCGTCGATTTCCTCGTCATGTTCGGCTACGCAGCCCTTGGTTCGCAGGCCGTCAAGGTTTTGAAGACGTCCGGCGCGCTCTGGCTCGATCGCATCTGCGGCGGTGTTCTGTTGGCGCTCGCCGGGTCGCTGGCGTTTTACCGGCGTGCGAGCGCCTAGGATTGGCGTTCGGACCGCTGCCGCCAGCTTGACCGTCGCTGCGTTTGAAGCTACTGCCGGAAACAGGTTCAGGCTGCCTGCCGCTCGCAGACTTCGGTGAAATCCTGACATTGACAATCTTCTCGCCCTCGAAGCATTTCGTGTGGTGGGCAATGCGAGCTCCCCTCCTTCTGTTCGAAATGCGATATTGAGGAGAGTGAGATGTCTGTGGACACCTCTGGTAACAATGCGTTTCTGACTGCCCCTCTTGGTGCTGTTTTTGCCAGGACGGCGCTTCCCATCATCTTTGTCATGAGCATGAACGGGCTATTGACCATCGTCGATGCGATGATGCTCGGTCTTTACGTCGGGCCCGAGGCAGTCGGTGCCGTCGCCTCGGTGTTTCCGGTCTTCATGCTACTTGTGGCGCTGTCGACGCTGGTCGGTAGCGGCATGGCAAGTCTCCTGGCCCGCTCTATCGGGGCCGGCAACTTCGCCAGCGCGCGCGCTGTCTTTGGCAGTGCTCATGGACTGGCGCTGGCGATCGGTGCCGGGTTCGTGGCGCTGTTTCTCCTGTTCGGCAAGGCGCTGGTTCTGGCCGTGGCGAACGGTTCGGCGCCTCTGGCCGATATGGCCTATACCTATATCGCCATCATCGCCCTGTTCTGCCCGCTGCAATTGTTGCTGTCGGTCAATGCGGATGCCTTGCGCTGCGAAGGGCGGGTGGAATTGATGGCGCTGCTCAGCCTTTTCATCTCACTGGCAAATCTCGGCCTGAACTATGTCTTCATCGCTTCGCTGGGGCTTGGCGTTGCGGGCTCGGCCTATGCGACGGTGCTGGCGCAAGGACTGGCGCTCGGGATTCTCATCATCTTCCGTCTCTCCGGGAAAACCACCTTGCCGCTTGCGGCAGTGCTGCGAAACAATCCGTTTTCCGCTTGGGGAAGGATCGTTGCCCTTGGGGCGCCGCAAAGCCTCGGCTTTATCGGCATGGCTTTGGTATCCGCCACCATCATTGTCACCCTGCAGCGCGTCGCGCCCCAGACCTATGACACCGTGATCTCGGCCTACGGCATCGTCACCCGCATCATGACCTTCGCATTCCTGCCGCTGTTGGGCATGGCGCAGGCCATGCAGGCAATCGTAGGAAACAACAGGGGCGCGGGTCTGTGGCAACGCTCGGACAAGATGTTGCGTCTCGCTGTCATCGTCTCGTTCCTCTATTGCCTCATCGTCGAAATATTGCTGGCCTTTTTTGCCCGTCCGATCGGTTCGTTCTTCGTCAGCGACGGAACCATTATTGGGGATGTTGCCCGCATCATGCCACTGATGGTCATGGCTTATTTTCTCGCCGGACCGCTGATGATGGCCGGGAGTTATTTTCAGGCCATCGGCGACGCAAGGCGCGCGGCGATCCTGGGGCTGGCAAAGCCATACCTGTTCACCATGCCCTTGATCATGCTGCTCGCAAACGCCTTCGGAGAAAGGGGAATCTGGTTCGCTGCTCCGGTCGCGGAGGCCCTTCTGCTTACCCTGACGGCCGTTGTGCTCTGGCAGGCAGGGAGGCGTCATTCCCTTTGCTGAGGATGGTTTTCGGGGCGGGTTGGCGTGGTTGCTGCGCCTTCCGCGCTTCCGGCGGGTTTGCCGGAAGCGCTATCGCCAGAAGCATTAGCGAGTTGAAATATTTGGATAATCCCCCTGGCGTTAAGGGGCTGTTAACCATGGTGCGGGTTGTATGGTTGCAACCCGTCCGCCCATGAAGGGCAAATTATCAATTTTAAGATGATTTCATATGACCAGCATTCTCAACAATGCGGGCGCAATTTCCGCGCTCCAGACTTTGCGATCTATTGGCTCAGGCATGGCAGCTGTCGAGGGGCAAGTCAGTTCTGGCCTCAGGATACAGGTCGCGAGCGACAACGCTGCCTATTGGTCGATCTCGACAACGATGCGGTCGGATAATTCGGCGATTACGGCGGTCTCCGATGCGCTCGGCTTTGCAGCGGCGAAAGCCGATACCGCCTATACGGGCCTCAAGGCCGTCATCGACATTCTCGGCGAGTTCAAGGCGAAGCTGGTCTTGGCCAGCGAGCCCGGTGTCGACAAGGCAAAGGTCCAGAAAGAGCTTGCACAACTCCAGCAGCAGGTGAAGGGGATTGCCAATGCCGCCAGCTTCAGCGGCGAGAACTGGCTGAGCACCGGCATTTCCAACATATACGACTTCGATCTCAACAAAGCTTCAAGCGTATCCGCATTTGTGCGCGGCGCGTCGGGAGATGTCTCTGTCCGCACGGTCGATTTGCACCTCTCGGCCATATCGCTCTTCAACACGTCCGGAGGTGGGCTGCTGGAAAAGGACGCGCGAGATCTGCTGACGCTGGGCGGTATGCGAGCCTTTACGCCCAGCAGCCTTACGCCGCTGGATCTGACCAAATATGAGGGTAGTCTCGGTTCCGGATGGATGTATCCCCAAACGGCCGGCGGGACGGCTGGCATCTTTATGCTGGATAGTTTTCCCGATGGATCGCCGCTCGATTTTACGGGACCGGGAGCGCAGATCAAATTCGACATCATTCTGGACAAGGAAGCATCAAACCCCGGGAACCTCACAGGCACGGATGCGAACTTGCAGGACCTTCCCGGCCCTTACGGTTCGGGACATACCAAAACGATCATCATCAACAAGGCGGTGATCGATGCGTTTGATCCAGCCCTCGGCGGAATCATAACGACCAATACGCAGTATGCGGCGGTTCTGAATTCGGTGCTCAATGCCGAAGGGGCGTCGGTTTCAGCCAGCTACCAGCATCGGGATCCGCCCGTCTCTGGTCCGCTGGTTCACGATCCCAAAGCGATGAGCATTTCGACACTGCAACAGCATGGCGACGGATCCTATGTGGAAATCGCCAATCTCAGCAGCACCGGTGTAGGGACCGGCGGATTGAACATGTCTTCCGATTTCGGTTCCAGAGGGTCGGGCATGGCACTCGCCTTTACCCCCTTCATCGTACAGGAAGATGGGGACAATCTCGACGGGGTGGAGGTCAGCTTCACCTTTTCGATCAACGGCGCGCCGCCGACAAGTCATTCCTTTGACAGAACCTATGTCAACAAGCTCCTCGGTAAGGATAGCGGCAAGGTCGAAACATCGGCCGAGATGGCGGTTCTGCTGCATTCACTGCTCGATAGCAACTGGCCCGATCTTATCATCGAGGCAGCATCATCCGGCGAAGTCATGATGAAGCTCGACCCCGCCGCCAATCGCAAATGGGGCAGCGGCACAGACATGAAGTTCAACAATGTCCGCGTGAGCATCGAGCCGATCCCGGTGATCGAATTCATGGACATCGATGTCGCAGCAAACCCCGACAGGATCGCAACCTATATCGACTATATCGATATCGTCACGGAGCGGGCTATCGACGGGACCGCGACGCTGGGCGCATTCCAAAAACGCATCGACATGCAGTCGGTGTTCACCGGCAAGCTGCTGGCAACCATCGACAAGGGCGTCGGGCGACTGATCGATGCTGACATGAACGAGGCATCGACGCGGCTGAGGGCCTTGCAGACGCAGGAGCAGCTCGGGATCCAATCGTTGCAGATCGCCAACTCGAATTCCGAAAACATCCTGCAGCTGTTCCGCTGACCGAAATCGCCGGTCCCGCCCTCGCACCTGCCACCCCACCTGTGCCATAGTCCGCTCTCCCCACGAAAGCGATTCCATGCCGCAGACCCAGAACCGTATTGATCCTATCTTTGACACCGACGGTGCGAAGAATCCGCTGTCGGTGTTGAAAAGGGTCTACGGCTATCCGGCCTTTCGTGGCAAGCAGGCGGCGGTGGTCGAGAGGGTCGTATCGGGTGGCGATGCCGTAGTGCTGTTTCCGACCGGTGCCGGAAAGTCGCTCTGTTTTCAGATCCCAGCCCTTTGCCGTGATGGCGTCGGCATCGTCGTCTCGCCGCTGATTGCGCTGATGCGCGATCAGGTGGAGGCTTTGAAGCAGCTTGGGGTCAGGGCCGCGGCCCTCAATTCTTCACTGTCGCGTGAAGAGTTCATCGATGTCCGCCGGGCAATGGGAAACGGTGATCTCGATCTTCTCTATGTGACGCCCGAGCGTATCGTCACGCCCGGCTTCAACGAGATGATCGGCAACGCGAAGATTTCGCTGTTTGCCATCGACGAAGCGCATTGCGTCTCGCAGTGGGGCCATGATTTTCGCCCGGAATACCGCGAGCTCGGCCAGCTTGCCGGGCTTTATCCCGGCGTGCCGCGCATGGCGCTGACGGCGACCGCCGATCCGCATACCCGCGAAGACATCATCGACAAGCTGGGCCTGCACTCGGCCGAGGTTTTTACCACCTCGTTCGACCGGCCGAACATCGCCTATGAAATCGTCGAGCGCGACCAGCCGCGCCAGCAGCTCCTGCGCTTCCTGTCGCGCCACAAGGGTTCGAGCGGCATCGTCTATTGCCTGTCGCGCGCCAAGGTCGAGGAAACAGCTGAGTGGCTGAACGGGCAGGGCATTTACGCGCTTGCCTATCATGCCGGCATGGACCGCGCGGTGCGCGATACCAACCAGGATGCCTTCCTCAAGGAAGAAGAACTTTGCCTGGTGGCGACCGTCGCCTTCGGCATGGGCATCGACAAGCCGAACGTGCGTTATGTCGCCCATCTCGATCTGCCGGGCTCGGTCGAGGCCTATTACCAGGAAACCGGCCGTGCCGGACGCGACGGCCTACCGTCGGATGTCTGGATGGCCTATGGCATGGCCGATGTCATCCAGCGCGGCCGGATGATCGATGGCGGCACCTCCGGCGACGATATCAAGCGGGTGGAGCGGGCCAAGCTGAATGCGCTGCTGGCAATCTGCGAAACGCCCGGCTGCCGGAGGCAATCGATCCTTGCGCATTTCGGCGAGGCGCATGGCGGCGGGTGCGGCAATTGCGATACCTGCATCAATCCAGTCGAGACCTGGGATGGAACGGACGCTGCGATCAAGGCGCTGGCGGCAATCTATCGTACCGGCGAACGGTTTGGCACCGGCCACCTGATCGATGTGCTCTTGGGCACGGAAAACGAAAAGACCGAACGCTTCGGCCATAGCAAGATGCCGGTCTTCGGCGTGGGCAAGGATATCCCATCGAAAACCTGGCAGTCGGTCTACCGCCAGCTTCTGGCTGCCGGGCTGATCAGCGTCGATCACGAAGCGTTTGGAGCGCTGAAGCTGGAGGAAGGCGCCCGCGCCGTCTTCAAGCGGGAGCGCGAGGTCCGGTTCCGCAAGGACCGGCCGGTCAGCGGCAAAGGCAAGAATGCCCGGCAATCGGTTTCATCCGGCGCCAAGTCTGCTTTGTCCGGTTCGGATGCGGAGCTGTTCGAAGCCCTGCGCCGGGCGCGCTCCGGTATCGCCAAGGAACTGGGGGTTCCGCCTTACGTCGTCTTCCCGGATACGACCCTGATCGCTTTCGCCACCGCCCGCCCGCACAATCACGACGCCCTTCTCGGCATCTCCGGCGTCGGCCAGTCGAAGCTGGAGCGATACGGCGACGCGTTCCTGGATGTTATTCGCGGGTTCGATTGACGGGCTGGCTCCCTCTTCTCCCCACCGGGGAGAAGGTGCCCGAAGGGCGGGTGAGGGGGCGGTGAATTCTGAAATCCCGGCCCCTCATCGCTTCGCTCGCATTGCTCGGCATTTCTCCCCGCCGGGGAGAAGAGGGAGAGCCGCTACATCCTGACCGTCATGCCGCCATCGACCGTCAGCACATGGCCGTTGACAAAGGATGCGGCGTCGCTGGCGAGAAACAGGGCGGCACCGGCAATCTCGTCCGGCCGGCCCCAGCGTCGGGCCGGGATGCGCTGGCGCACGAAGGGCATCAGGTCTTCGTCGGCGGCCATCGCTGCGTTGGTCTCGGTGGCAAACCAGCCGGGCGCAATCGCATTGCTGGTAATCCCGAAGGGCCCGAATTCGACTGCCATCGACCGCATCAGCCCGGTCAGTCCCTGTTTGGCAAGCGGATAGATGCCATCACCTGGCATCGCCACCTGGCCATTGATCGACGTGATCGAGATCAGCCGGCCGTGCTCATGCCGCTTCATCAGTGCCGCGGCGTCGCGCGATAGCGTGGTTGCGGCAATGAGGTCCGTCTGAATCAAGGCCAGAATTGCGTCATCGTCGAATTCGGCCAGCGGCCGCCGGTCGCGGGCGCCGACATTGTTGACGAGAATATCGAGCCGTCCGTGCCGCTTTTCGATACCGGCAAGCGTGTCGCGCTGCGCCTGCCGGTCGGCAATATCGAAGGCGGCGGCTTCTGCGCTGCCACCAGTCCTGGCGATCGCGGTCACTGCACCGTCAAGCGTCGCCACCGAGCGGCCGGTGATCACGACATGCGCGCTCGCATCGGCCAACGCCCGGGCAATTTCCAGCCCCAGCCCGCGGCCGCCGCCGGTGACCAGTGCGATCCGGCCTTTCAGGGAAAACCTGTCGAAGATGCTCATCTTGTTTTCATCGCACGGGCGCCGGTGTTTTTCCACTGGAAAGGCTAAATTTCGCCACTCTGCCAAGGGCTTGCGTTGTTGACACCCGGGGTTTGGCGGCTAAACCGGCCGTTGTGTTCATTTTGGGAGGAAGCCGCTTTGAAGGCTGTTGCATCGTTCTCGTCATTTGTCGGCAAGACATTCGCCATCTGGGTCATTCTGTTCGCCGTTCTCGGTTTCTTCTTTCCCGATACGTTCAAGCAGATCGCGCCCTATATCGTCACGCTTCTGGCGATCATCATGTTCGGCATGGGCCTGACGATCTCGGTTGGCGATTTTCGCGAGGTTGCGCGCCGCCCGTTCGATGTGGCCATTGGCGTCTTTGCCCAGTTCATCATCATGCCACTCTTGGCCGTCATCCTGACGAAGATCATCCCGATGTCTCCGGAAGTTGCTGCCGGTGTCATCCTGGTCGGCTGCTGCCCCGGCGGCACGTCGTCGAACGTGATGACCTATCTTTCCAAGGGCGACGTAGCGCTCTCGGTTGCCTGTACCAGCGTCACGACGCTGGCAGCACCGCTGGTCACGCCGTTTCTGGTCTGGATGTTTGCCAGCCAGTATCTGCCGGTTGATGGCTGGGCGATGTTCCTCAGCATCGTCAAGGTCGTTCTCGTGCCGCTGGCACTGGGCTTTGCCCTGCAGAAGCTGCTGCCGGGCCTCGTCAAGGCTGCGGTTCCGGCTTTGCCGCTGGTCAGCGTCGCCGGCATCGTGCTGATCGTCTCGGCGGTTGTCGGTGCAAGCAAGCCGGCGATTGCAACGTCCGGCCTGATGATCTTTGCCGTTGTCGTGCTTCATAACGGCCTTGGTTACCTGCTGGGTTATTTTGCCGCCCGTGCCAGCGGCCTGTCGCTTGCCAAGCGCAAGGCCATCGCCATCGAAGTCGGTATGCAGAATAGCGGCCTCGGTGCTGCCCTTGCCAATGCCTATTTCTCACCGGTCGCCGCCGTCCCAAGCGCGATCTTCAGCGTCTGGCACAATATTTCCGGCGCGCTCTTGGCAAACTATTTCTCCCGGCGGGTCGAAGACGAGCCGCAAACTGCAAAGCCTGCGCTCGTGAAGTAAAATAGCAGCGGAGGGTGGTTTACGACATCCTCCGCTCTTGCCGTTGATCGCGGTTGGTTTCCTATTCCTCCGATGTAACCGGGCAACTTATGCCGCCCCGGAAGCAAACGATGCGGAAGCAGCGAGCAAAAGATTCGTGTCATCGGCGGCCTCTCGTGTATCGCGCGGCGCATGGTCTGCCCGCAGCAGTGCAAATATGCACGCAAGGGCGCGTCGCAGGCTATTTCCGTTCGCCTTTTCAAAACAGTGCGCGTCGCAGATGAATGAGGGCGCCAGGTTCTTCTGTCCTGCCAACGTCGTGCGCCGACGCTGTCTTCTGCTGTCACATGTAGCGGAATATGATATGTTTTGATCGCAGCCCGATCCAGCTTGGAAAGCGCGTTTATGACCTCAGCTTTCATCAAACATCTTTCCGCGGAGCTTTCCGGGCTGAAATCCGCCGGGCTTTACAAGGCGGAGCGGGTGATCGTGTCCAAGCAGGCGGGCGAGATCGAGGTTGCGTCGGGGGCGAAGGTCTTGAACTTTTGCGCCAACAACTATCTCGGGCTTGCCGATAATGCCGAGCTGATTGCGGCGGGCAAACAGGCGCTCGACCGTTATGGCTACGGCATGGCGTCGGTCCGCTTCATCTGCGGCACCCAGGAAGAGCACAAGCAGCTGGAGGCGCGGATCTCGTCGTTTCTCGGACTTGAGGACACCATCCTCTATTCGTCCTGTTTCGATGCCAATGGCGGTCTGTTCGAGACGCTTTTGGGCGAGGAAGACGCGATCATCTCCGATGCGCTCAACCACGCTTCGATCATCGACGGCGTGCGGTTGTCGAAGGCAAAACGCTTCCGCTATGCCAACAACGATATGGCGGCGCTCGAAGAAGAGCTGAAGAAAGCCGAGGGCGCGCGTTTCAAGCTGATCGCCACCGACGGCGTCTTCTCCATGGATGGCATCATCGCCAATCTGCAAGGGGTCTGCGATCTCGCCGACAAGTATGGTGCAATGGTGATGGTCGATGACAGCCATGCTGTCGGCTTCGTCGGCAAGCATGGCCGCGGCTCGGCCGAATATTGCGGCGTCGAGGGCCGGGTGGATATCATCACCGGCACGCTCGGCAAGGCGCTCGGTGGCGCCTCCGGTGGCTATACGTCGGCAAGACGTGAAGTCGTCGAGTGGCTGCGCCAGCGCTCACGGCCTTATCTGTTCTCCAACACGCTCGCACCCGTCATTGCGGCTGCTTCGCTAAAAGTATTCGACCTGATCGACAATGGCGAGGCGCTGCGGTTGCGACTGGAAGCCAATGCCACGCTGTTCCGCAGCGAAATGGGCAAGCTCGGCTTCACGCTCGCCGGTGAGGGCCATCCGATCATCCCGGTGATGCTCGGCGATGCGTCGCTGGCACAGGCTTTGGCTGCCAAGATGCTGGAAAAGGGCGTCTATGTCGTCGGCTTTTCCTTCCCCGTCGTGCCGAAGGGCCAGGCCCGTATCCGCACCCAGATGTCGGCGGCACATAGCGAAGCGGACGTGCGCCGGGCGATTGCGGTGTTCGAAGAGGTTGGCAAAGAGCTGGGCGTGATTTGATCTTTACCTCCCCTTGAAGGGGAAGGGTCGGAACGCAGGTCCGGGGTGGGGTGATCCTTCAATACGTCCCTGACCATCACCCCCACCCGCAGCTCCGCTGCGACCTCCCCCCTCAAGGGGGAGGCCACCACTTGCCGATGACAAAACCATTCTGAGGAACCACCGATGACCAACATGATGAAAGCGCTCGTCAAATCCCGGCCGGAAACCGGCCTGTGGATGGAGCATGTGCCGGTGCCGGAACCCGGTCCCAATGACGTGCTGATCAAGGTGAAGAAATCGGCGATCTGTGGCACCGACGTGCATATCTG
>UCHD01000008.1 GCA_900472175.1 Hyphomicrobiales bacterium
CATCCAACCCGGAAAGCCGCCAATGTCCTGCTCAAGGAGCGGGAATGTAGCTGGAAGCTCTAAGCCAGCTATCTGATCGCTGTTGCCATCCTGTGTGTCGCAGACACAACCACGATCTTGACCTGACGTTCGAAACAGGGACCGCAGCGTAAACTTAACGGCGGAAGGCTGGGTACGACGCCTGCCGCAAACATTGCTCATGCCCGGGCGATTTTCGCCCACACGCTCATCGCCGCTGCGCGCAATTCGCGATGCTGACTGGAGGGTAACTTAAACCAAACGTCTCCGGCAAAGCCGAGGCGGTTCACCTTTTTCAAAAAACGCCGCGCAGACGTGATGTCCCGCTCGGGCCATGCCCGCCCGGAAGTGCTATGTGTGCGCGGCAAGTGAGTCTGTTTTGCTCAGCCGCCTGATCGGATTTTACTCCGGCGTTGACACTTGCTAGTCTTGCTGACGCTTTCACCTATCGCACCTGATCTTTACGGGTCAGAAACTGTTCGCCTTCATTGGCGCGCTCTGCACGGAGACACAAGAAATGCGTATTATCGTCAACCGTGGCGCTGGCTTCATTGGTTCAGCCGTCGTCCGGCATCTCATTCTCGACAAGGGTTATGAGGTTCCCAAAGTTGACAAGCTGACCTATGCAACGACTAAAACTTCGGTAAAGGTCGTAGATAATCAGAAAGGCTATCGATTCTTGAAGGCCTATATTTGCGGCCGTGCAGCAGTCGCTGAAGCTTTCGCGAGTTTTGCGCCGGATCGTGTCATGCATTTGGAGGCCGAAAGTCATGTCGATCGCTTGATCACCGGCGCTAAGGAATTTGTCGATACTAACGTGATCGGTATTTTCGATATACTGGAGTGCGCCCGGCAATTTTGGGCTGGTCACTGCGCCACCAAGCTGGAAACCGAGCTTGGTTGGAAGGCTCAGGAGAATTTCGATAGTGGTATAGAAAAGACGGTACGCTGGTATCTTGATAATGAATGGTGGTGGGCTCCGCTACGTAGCGGTTATTCGGGTTCCCGCCTTGGCCTCGTCGATGCTGCAAAACTGGGTGTTGCATGAACGGATTGCGCAAACGCATGGTGGTGACTGGCCGCGAAGGTCAGGTGGTCACCTCGCTGATCGAACGGGCAGCTCTTGATAGCCGTTTTGAAGTGGTTGCTGTCGGCCGTCCGGATTTTGATCTATCAAACCCAGGCACGATCGATGCGGAAATCCGCGCTACAAAGCCTGATGTGATCGTCTCGGCCGCTGCCTATACGGCGGTGGACCAGGCCGAAACCGATGAAGAGGCCGCAACGGTCGTTAATGGAACAGCTGCAGGCGCAATTGCCAAGACGGCGGCCTCACTCGGCATTCCGGTTGTGCATATTTCGACCGATTATGTCTTCGACGGTAGTAAGATGTCACCTTATGTCGAGAGCGATCCGGTTGCTCCGATCGGTGCGTATGGCCGTTCCAAATTCGCGGGCGAGTTGGCGGTAACGGAAGCGACGGCAAACCATGCGATTTTGCGCACCGCTTGGGTCTACAGCCCCTTCGGGAATAATTTTCTGAAGACCATGCTGCGGCTGGCTGAGACACGCGACAGCCTGAAAGTCGTTGACGATCAGATCGGCAATCCGACCTCCGCACTCGACATTGCCGATGCAATTTTGGTTGTTGCCGCCAATCTTCTTAATAGCGGCGACCCATCTCTACGCGGCATTTTCCACATGACCGGATCTGGTGAGGGAAGCTGGGCGGATTTTGCTACTGAGATTTTCGCATCTTCGGCTCGGTGCAGCGGTCCCAGCGCTGCAGTCGGCCGCATTCCGTCTAGCGCCTACCCAACGCCGGCCAAGCGGCCTGCCAATTCCCGTCTCGATTGCGGCCTGCTTGAAGCCCGTCACGGCGTTAGACTTCCTGACTGGAAACAGTCCACCGTAAATACCGTAGAGCGTCTCGCTCGGGTACAGAACTAAGGGCCATATTAATGAAGGGCATTATCCTCGCTGGAGGCAGCGGTACGCGTCTGCATCCAATGACCTTGGTTAGCTCCAAGCAGTTGATCCCGGTCTATGACAAGCCGATGATCTATTACCCGCTGTCGACTCTGATGTTGGCTGGCATTAAAGAGATCCTGATCATCTCGACGCCTCGCGACTTGCCGAGCTTCCAGGCGCTGCTCGGTGACGGCTCGAAATGGGGAATCTCGCTGTCCTATGCAGAGCAGCCGTCACCGGATGGTTTGGCACAGGCCTATATTATCGGCGCCGATTTCGTTGGTGAGCAGCCGTCGTGCCTGATCCTCGGCGACAACATTTTCTACGGACACGGAATCAGCGAACTGTTCAAGAGCGCCATGTCCCGCCAAGACGGTGCGACTGTCTTCGCTTATCATGTCAACGATCCGGAACGTTATGGCGTTGTTGAGTTCGATAAGCATAACAAGGCGATTTCCATCGAGGAAAAGCCAGCCGTGCCCCGTTCCAGCTGGGCCGTGACAGGGCTCTACTTCTATGACAGTGAAGTGGTCGATATAGCTGCCAACCTCAAACCATCGGCTCGCGGCGAGCTTGAGATCACCGACGTCAATCGCATCTATCTCGAACGTGGCAAGCTGAACGTCGAGCAGATGGGCCGTGGCTATGCTTGGCTCGATACCGGCACGCCAGATAGTATGCTGGAAGCCTCAGAGTTTGTGGCGACACTTGAACGCCGCCAAGGCTTCAAGATTTCTTGCCCGGAAGAAGTGGCATATCATATGGGCTTTATCGACCAGGCTGCTCTTGTCAAACTAGCAGATGCCTACGGCAAGAGCACTTATGGCCTTTATCTCAGGAAGAAAGTCCTGGAATTTTAGAATTTACCATTCGAACCACCCCGGGCGCAACGATCTTTGATATGCTCCGGGGCCACGTGAGCGTAATGATTCTCGGTCATCTCTAGAGCCTAGTTTGCAAAATGTGAATCGTTACCTATTTGATTTTAATGAGTTTCATGCTTGCCTTTTGAGTGAGGTGTCTCATGGGTAAATCACATATCCCTGGATATTCGCGAACGGATGGTGGCAATGGTTGATGAAGGACATTCCTGCCGGTCTGCGGTACGAAGCGCCGCCATTGGCGACAGCACGGCGATCCGCGTTATGCCGCCCCGCCCCGCCAGGGGTCTCCGCCCGGCCATGACAAGCTGCTGTGGACTTTCTTCGGAAAAGTGGAGAGGTGATTTCAGATCAAGCGGCCAGTCTCTCGAACTGTGTGGGGCTTATGTAGTCAAGCTCCGAGTGCCGCGGGCGGGATTGTAGAAGCCATCGATGTAGCGGGCAATGGCAATTTCGGCCTGATTTCGCGTCTGATAGATGGTCCTCCAGATAAGCTCTGATTTTAACCTCTTGCAGAACGTTTCGGCCATGGCGTTATCGTAGCAATTTCCCTTTCCTGACATCGAGATCAGGATGCCATTGCTGCGCAGCAGGGCCTGATAGTCAATTGAACAATATTGACTGCCGCGGTGGGAATGGTGGAGACTAGGCTTTGGATGGCGCATGACAATGGCCTTTCGAAGAGCATTGATTGCCAGTTCGCGGTGCAGCCGGTCACCCACAGCTCAGCCGATGACGCGACGGGAGAACAGGTCGATGACAACGGAAAGATACAGCCAACCCTGCGGGTCCATATGTAGGAGATATCAACACCCCATTTCTGGTTTGGCCCGGTCGCTGCAAAATCCTGATCGCTGATATTGGGGGCTACCGGAAAGGCATGTTGGCTATCCGTGGTGCGCTTGAACCGCCGCCTCTGCCGGGCACGCAGGCCATTCTCGCGCATGAGCCGGGCGGTTCGCCGTCGACCGATGGCAAAGCCGCTGTCCTGCAATTCTCGCGTCATGCGTGGGCTGCCATAGGTCTCGTGAGAAAGCGCATAGGCAGAGCGCACATGCGTCAGCATCACCATGTCTTCACGCTGCCGACGACTTGCGGGCCGGTTTTTCCTGGAAAAATAGCCGCTCTGGCTGACGCCCAGAACCTTGCAGAGACGGTATGCGGGGAGTTCCGTTTTCGCCTGGTCGATGAAACCGAACTTCATCGACTTCCCTCCTTGGCGAAAAAGTCGCGGCACGCTTCAGTATCTCGCTGTTGGTTTCCACGCGGAACTGAGCCGGTTAGGCGCATAATTTCCATTGAGAATTGAGCCATGTGAACCTTCCCCCAACGCGGTGAGCGACGGGGGCAACGGAGTGATCCACATGGGGCTTTTAAATATCATCCGTCGGATGGCGCTGCGTGAGAAGCAGTCGATCCGCGAGATCAGCCGGCGCACCGGGCTGTCGCGCAACACGATCGCGAAGTCTCTGAACGCCGGTACGATCGAGCCGACGTTCACGATACCGGAACGACCGAGCAAGCTTGATCCTTTTGCCGACGAGCTGGCGGCCTGGCTGAAGACCGAGGCCGGGAGGTCACGCAAACAGCGCCGGATGCCGCGATGAGTGCTCGCGGCGCGGCTGTCGCCATCGAGACCTTGCTGGGTCTTGCAGGACGCAGCGGCCCCAAAACGGGCCTGTTCCTTCCCGAAACGCTGATCGAGCCCGCTCATTTGGTAAAGCGTTTGGAAACCTTCGGCGTCACGGTGCGCACCGCGTGACCGATCGCCTTGGCCGCAGTACCAATGCTGCGGCCAGCCCGACAAACTCTGCCACGCTTTTTTAAGATTGAGACATGCCCGGGTTTTCGTCACTTGTGAGAAAGATCCTAGTCAAGCCCGCAGCTGCACCGCAACCCCGCCTCAGCGAACAGCGAGGCGAGTGATCGACCTCTTGTGATCGCTTAAGGCCGCACCACCAGTGCGGCCTTAAGCTTGGGGTCTACCGCCATAGATAGTTCGGGCATCCGATGGGTTGAGGGGAACGCCAAGTTTGAGCCGTGCGGGCAGGCCCGGATTGGCAATGAACGGCCGAGCAAAAGAAATTAGATCTGCATTTCCTTTGAGAATCCCAGTTCCCGCTCCAGCGCCGCCATATCTATTGTTTGCGAGATAAGTGCCTTTGAACGCGTGGCGTAGAGCAGCCTATCAATCTCATCTTTCGTGCTGGCCCGCGAGCTTGGTCTCACCTTCGATGACGTGCAGATAGGCCAATCGACGGCGTATGAGTTCCGAGACCACATACATGAAGAGCGCGGTTGGATCGCTGTCAGCCATGCCGTTGATAGCGCCGGAACGACTCCCTCAAGCCAGACATTCAGTTCTCCAGGTCTTGTCGCTACGTCTTCAGGGCGACCTCAGACATCGACCCAGAAATGTAAGCCACGGACCGGTCAACGGTTGCTTGCCTCTCACGCCGAGGCCGGCTCAGCACCGTGCTCGGCCACACCGTCAATACCGGCCCGTCGTGGAACAGACAGCCGCCTGTTCAGCTTGAACCGCGCTTCTGCGCCCCCACGTTCAATGCTTGCGCACGAACTCAGTACGCAGAACCAGCCCTTTGATTGCGTCGTGGCGGCAATCGATTTCTTCCGGATTTTCGGTGAGCCGGATTGATTTGATGATGGTGCCTTGCTTCAATGTCTGGCCGGCGCCCTTGACCTTTAAATCCTTGATCAACATAACGGAATCACCGTCGACGAGAACATTACCGGACGCATCGCGGACTTCGGCGGCTTTGGCTTTATCTGCTGCAATTTCGGAAGCAGGGCGCCATTCACCAGTTACGTCATCATAGACGTAGTCATCGCCGTTCTGGTCACTCATTTTCTGTTCCCTGCGCTATGCCACTCTAAAAAGTTGTTGCAGCAGTTTCCAGATCGAAATGCATCTATCCCGGAAAGCGATTGAGATCAAATCACCAGCGTCTTTTCGCAGCCCCACAGGCCGAAGACAACCGGAGCTGGTGCTTAATCCCTGGCAGTAAACTCGGCAAGCGATAGTTTGCGGTCTGCGTCGCGATCGAAAGCAGTGAGGATAGCAGACGCTTCGCTGCGGCGGCGGTTAGCCACTCCAATCTCGGCCACGCTTAGATAGCCGTCCCTGTCAATGTCGACAGCAGCAAAAGCCTTGCCGATGGCCGCGTCATGATTGGCCTTGAATTCTTCGAAGCTCAGGCTTCCATCCTTGTCCCGATCTACTCTTGCGAACCGTCCGGCCGGCGCTTCCCCTGATACCCCGCCAACATTCGAAGACGGCACGCTAATGGCGAAAACG
The DNA here is from genome assembly GCA_900472175.1 of Hyphomicrobiales bacterium. Lineage (GTDB taxonomy): Bacteria > Pseudomonadota > Alphaproteobacteria > Rhizobiales > Rhizobiaceae > Pararhizobium. The sequence continues at coordinate 6,187 of UCHD01000008.1, forward strand.
ACCGATTTCCCCGCGCCAGCAACCTTGGCCTGCATGACGAACATTATCTCCGGTGTCTTGGCTTGAATGGGCGTTGCAATGATGTCTTCGCGCGACGCGGGCCTCTTTATCCTGTTCATCAGGACACCGCCCCCGAACTCGTCCATATCAAGCATACCATCACCGTTGGCATCAAGGTTCTTGAAGGCTGCCTCAAGGTCCGGGTTGGCGGAGGCGGGTGACGAGACAAGACTCAGGCTGACTGTGCCTACAGCGACGATGGCAGCTAAAGCGGCAAAAGAGGGAGCGGAGTTGGCACGAATCTTGGCCATGATAATTTCCAATGCAGTTGGTGCTGGAGGGGGAGCCGTCCTCGCCAGATAGGCATCAATGAACGTGCGAATGACCACGCTCGTAGGCTTCCCTTCGGCACGGCTACGGTCCATCAGGGCCTGCTTCGTGTCGTGGGGAATGCGTATCTCGAGTGTCTCACTTTTCTTTTGAGGTTTGATCATTCGCCGTTTCATCTCTACCGTCCGGTTGACGACCACTGCATCTGGTAACTTTGCCTTGGCCATTGAAACACAATAGCTGTCCCGGTGCTGACACTTTCGTGTCCGGACAAGCCAAAAGAAGCAATCCCACGAGAGCCCGGTGCCATAAACCAGAAGATCGTGGCCAAGCGGGTAAGGCGGAATGCTATGGGGTCAATATTGCTGGTGAGAAAAATCCATGGGTTCCGCTCATAATGCATGCGCATGAATGTGCTGAAAGATCCGGCATGGGCTTGGCAAAGCTGAGCAACCGCCCCACCTGTCGTCTCCTTTTCACAGATATCCAGCTTTCTACTCGAACCGGGAGACACCCATGATAGCGATCGCCGCGCTCATGCTCGTTTTTTGCCTTCTGATCCCGATGTTCTTCATCTGGCGCTTATGGCGCATGAACGAGCCGACGCGCCTTGGCTGGCTGCTCGTACTTATGGAAAGCTCGATGCTCGTGGCACTCGTCATGCTTTTGGGCCGCTGGGACATGGCCGGCATGTGGACCCGTCTGATTCTCATCGGTCTCGCCATCGCCGCCGCGCTGGCTTCGGCGAGGCGCCATGCATCCCGTCCCTGGATTGTCGAAGACCGACAGGCGCTCTGGCGCAGCCTTGGACCAACGGTTGCCTCGCTCCTATTGTCGAGTGCAGCGCTCGTCTATGTCGTAATAGGCATGACAGGACAGCAGACTGGATATGACCTTGCGTTTCCGCTGAAAGAGGGGCATTTCGTCATCGCACATGGCGGCGGCATCAGCCTTCTGAACCACCACAGCGGCCATCCCGCACAAGCCCATGCACTGGATATCGTCGCCGTCAATGCCGCGGGTTTGCGCGCATCCGGCCTTATCCCGAAGGACCCCGCACGCTACGTCGTTTTCGGGAAAACCGTGATCAGTCCCTGCGACGGGCTTGTGATCGCTGCAGTGGACGGTCTCGCCGACCAGACCCCCCCTACAGCCGACCGTGCCATACCGGCCGGCAACCATGTCATCCTATCCTGCAACGGCTTGCATATCGAGCTTGCCCATCTGCGCCAAGGCAGCGTCTGGCCGAAAACGGGTGAGCAGGTCCGCACTGGAGCGATCATTGGCCTGGTCGGAAATTCGGGAAACAGCACAGAACCGCATCTACATATTCATGCGACAGATGCGCAAACGGGAGAGGCCGCCAAGCTAGCTTTCGACGGCCGCAATCCTCTCCGCAATACCCAGTTTGTCCGGTGATCGACACAAGACCCCTGCGATCGCCCGCTGAAACCAACGCGATGCACTCTACTGCGCAGCCGAAGTCCCGCATTGTGCTCCTACCAATTCGTCACCCTTAATTTCATCTTGCCAAACCGGAGCAGTTCATAAACCCTTCTGACCCTAGTTCAGAACTCCGAAACCTTACCCCACGACATTTTACTGAAACGCTCCAATTTATAGTGAGCCGGATCCACGAATGTGGCCTGCCCTGTCAGCATCTGCGCGACAAGCAAGCCCGCTCCCGGGCCGATGCCAAATCCGTGCCCGGAAAAGCCTGCCGCAATCATGAAGCCCGGAATATGATCCACCGTGCCGATCACCGGCACACCGTCCGGGGTGCTGTCGATATACCCGGCCCAGGTCGCCTGCATCGGGTTTGCAGACAATCCCGGCAACAGCTTTCGCGCTCGTGCCAAAGTGTCCTCGGCAACCGCGCGGTTCGGCCGCGGATCGAGAATGCGCGCACGTTCCATTGGTGTCGGACGATCAAGCTTCCATATGCGGCGGCTCTCGTGGCCCCAGCCCCAGCCTTGTAGGCTGCCGACCGAAAGATTGCCCCAGCGGCGGGCAAACATCGGAAGAAAGGCTTTTGCGTAGCGAATGTTCTGCGGCGTCGGGTCCAATTGCGCGCGGCCGGAAACTGCCAACGTCCAGCCACCATCGCCGCGTGCCGTTACCGATACATCCTTGGTATGAAGCGCTGGCGGAATATCGCCTGCGGCGCCGGGACCGATAGAAAGAATGGTGGAGCGCGTCGAAGCCTGCGGCATTCCGATACCGAGTTGATGACAGAAGGACGACGCCCAGGCGCCGCCGGCAACAACAACCTGCGATGTCGCGATCATTCCCTTTTCCGTCACCACACCGCTGACGCGACCGGCTGAAAGTTCCACGCCCCGCACCGCGCATTCCTGTAGAACGACGCCACCGTACTTCATCACACCGAGTGCCAGAACGGGTGCGGCGCGGGCGGGATCGGCGATACCGTCATCCTGCGAAAACACGCCCCCCTTCCAGGCTTTACCGGTTGCCCGGCCGCGTTCTGCCGCCTCCTGTGGGCTCAGCATGAAGGTGCGCACACCCTGGGTGATGGCGAAGTCGCGCCATTTGGCCCAGCCTTCGATTTCACTTCCGCTGTCAGAAAGATAGGTCAGCCCACAACGACGGAAACCGGCGTCCTCGCCGATCTCCGCGGCCAGTCTGTCCCAAAGTTCGAGGCTTTTCGTCGCCATCGGCAGTTCGCGGGCATCGCGGTTTTGCTGGCGGCACCAACCCCAGTTGCGGCTCGATTGCTCAGCGCCGATCCGGCCCTTTTCCAGGAGCACGACGTTGAGGCCTGATCGTGCCAGATAATAGGCGGCGGAGGTGCCGACGATTCCGCCCCCGATCACCACTGCATCGGCGCGGGCCGGCACATCGGTTCCGGTGGCAATCGTCATCAAGGGCGCAGGCATGAGACTCTCCAGAGAATACAGGCAGTGTCGTTAGCGCGCGACCGCAGTCCGGTCGCGGTGGAGATAAGGATGTGTGCTGCAGACAATGCGCTGCCGCATCTACCGGTATTAGCGGATCTCGGCACGGACATCCGGATCTTCGAGTGTCAGATCAAGCACATGGCGCGTCCGCTCGATAATGGCATCGATCTCCGCGTTGGTGCAGCAGAGCGGCGGTGCATAACCGATGACGCCCCAGGCGAAGGCGCGGATGACGAGGCCTGCATCCCAAGCGCGATCGAAGATGCGCGTCGAAGGCAGAGAAGCGGCCGGCAGCGGCGTCTTTTGGGCCTTGTCGGTGGTCAACTCGATTGCAGCCAGCATGCCGCGGCCGCGCACATCACCGACCAGCGGATGATCCTTCAGCGAATGCAGGCCGGCCTGCAGGCGTTCACCCATCCGACGGCCATTTTCGAGCAGACCACCTTCGTAGAGATCAAGGACAGCGAGGCCCACAGCAGCGGAAACCGGATGCGCGGAATAGGTATAACCATGGCCCACAGCAGTCTTGCCGGCACCATCAGCGATCGTCTGATAGACCTTTTCCGACATGAATACTGCGCCCATCGGCACATAGGCTGAAGTCAGGCCCTTGGCAGTGGTGATCATGTCCGGCACGATATCGTCTTCGCTGCAGGCAAAAAGCGGACCGGTGCGACCGAAAGCGGTGATGACCTCATCAACGACGAAGAGGATATCCAGTTCGGCGCAAAGCGTGCGCATCGCCTTCATCCAGCCCTTTGGCGGCACGATGACACCACCCGAGCCCTGGATCGGTTCGGCATAAAACGCCGCGACACGCTCGGGACCGCCCAGTTCTTCGACCTTGGCCAGCAGTTGCGCCTTCGACTGTGCGATAATGTCAGTCGCGCCCTCCCCCACCGGGTTGCGATAGGGATAAGGCGACGGAATTTTATGCTGCCAGTCGTAAGGAACACCGAAACCGGCATGGAAAGCCGGGATGGCGGTTAGGCCTGCACCGACTGTAGAGGAACCGTGATAGCCATACTCCAGCGTTACAAACTGGTCTTTCTGCGGCAGGCCGCGAGCGTGCCAGTAATAACGGACGAAACGCACGGTGCTGTCGACCGCATCGGAACCACCGAGTGTAAAATAGACATGGTTCAAGTCACCCGGTGCATGATCGGCTAGACGCGCTGCCAGCCGGATCGCCGGTTCCGAACCGAGACCGAAATAACCGGTCGCATAGGGAAGCTCGCGCATCTGCTGCATTGCAGCCTCGACGATGCTTTCCTGGCCATAACCGGCATTGACGCACCAAAGGCCGGCAAAACCGTCAATCAGCTCCTTACCGGAAGCATCACGCACTGTGGCGCCCTGCCCGGAGGCCAGCACGCGTACGCCTGCCGCTTCATGACCACGCCAGCTGGCAACCGGATGGATAAGGTGACGGCGATCGAGTTCGACGAGAGAATTGGACAGCATGATCGTTTCCGGTTGTTTAGCCCGACCCGCACGTTCAGGCGAGCAATGGAGCCCTTTGATTTGCCCTGATTATCCGGCCCGGATCGCGCACTGTCCGATTGATTGACCGGTTGGCACGAAAGATTGCGCTGTTCGCAATCGATGAAGCCGAAGGATATGCCGCTCATGGTTCGGTTCATCATCCATCAAGGACAGGGCGCAGCCAGGCCTTCCGCAAGATCGTTCCGCGGCAACAGCAAGATACGGTGTTTTGTGCTTTCGCCGGCCCGCAATGCGGCCGGTCCATCTTCCATACGCCCCTAGGATTTGTCCCAGGAGCCCGGGAGGCTCGCCAACGCTCGCAAAACAGGAATTCCCGCCATGACCTTCCGTCCGAAGTTCGTTACCTTCGATTGTTACGGCACGCTCACCAATTTCGACATGGCGGGCGCGGCACGGCGCATTTACGGCAACGACCTGCCGGAGCCGGAAATGCTCGCGTTCATCAAGAGCTTTTCCGCCTACCGTCTCGACGAAATTCTTGGCGCCTGGAAACCCTATGCGGACGTGGTTCACAACGCCGTCGAGCGCACCTGCAAGAGGCATGGCGTGATGTTCAAGGCTGACGATGCCAAGCGCATCTATGAGGAAGTGCCAACCTGGGGGCCGCATGCTGATGTGCCAGCAGGCCTGGCCGCCGTTGCCAAGGAAATTCCGCTCGTCATCCTTTCCAATGCGATGAAGAGCCAGATCATGTCCAATGTCGAAAAGCTTGGCGCGCCCTTCCATCTGGTACTGACGGCAGAAGAGACCGGCAGCTACAAGCCGCAGATGAATGGCTTTGAATACATGCTCGACACGCTGGGCTGCGGTCCGGAAGACATTACCCATGTCTCTTCCTCGTTCCGCTACGACCTGATGACCGCGCACGACCTCGGCATCAAGTCGAAGGTCTGGGTCAACCGCAAGCATGAGCCAGCCAACCCATTCTACGAATATAGCGAAATCAATGACATCGGCAGTCTACCAGGCGTCTTCGGCCTGTGAGGAGATGAGATGAAATACCTCTCCTACTGGCACGATACGGCTCCCGCCTTCGAAGCGGCATCGCGCGATGCCGGCGGCGGCAGTTTCGACTATGCGGTCATCGGCGCGGGGTTCACCGGGCTTGGTGCTGCGCGCAAGCTGGCTCAGGAGGGACATTCCGTCGTGGTACTTGAGGCAGAGACCGTTGGCTTCGGGGCCTCGGGCAGGAACGGCGGACATCTCAACAACGGCATTGCCCACAGTTACGCCCATGCCCGTGAGACCTTTGGCGCCGATAAGGCACGGGCGATCTACAGGGCCTTCGATGATGGCATCGCCACCATCGAGCGGATCATTGCGGAAGAAAATATCGACTGTAACTTTCGCCGTTCCGGCAAGCTGAAGCTCGCCTCGAAACCGGCCCATTACGAAAACCTCGCCCGCAATTTCGAAGCACTCCACAGCGATGCCGACCCGGATACGGCAATGCTCAGCCGCGCCGATCTGGTGAACGAGGTCCGCTCAGACGCCTTTCACGGTGGCATGCTGCAGACGAAAAGCGCAATGATGCATATGGGGCGTTTTGTCAGCGGGCTGGGAACCGCCGCCGCCCGCCACGGTGCTGTCATTCACGAGCATACGCCGGTAACGGGGCGTGAGCGCGAAGGCAATGTCTGGCGACTGAAGACGCCGCACGGCGATATTCTCGCTGGGAAAGTATTGCTGGCGACCGGAGCCTATACCACCGCGGCCTTCCCCTTTTTCCGCCGCCGTATCATTCCGGTCGGCAGTTTTCTGATCGCCACACGGCCGCTGACGGATGACGAAGTGGCGGCAACGGTGCCGGGTCAACGCACCTACGTCAACACTATGAATGTCGGCAATTATTTCCGTCTCGCACCGGACAACCGGCTTATCTGGGGCGGACGTGCACGCTTTTCGGCAAGTTCCGATCAACGGTCCGATGCCAAGGCCGGCGCCATCCTGCGCGACAGCATGGCAAAGATCTTTCCGCACCTAGCCGATATCGGCATCGACTATTGCTGGGGCGGACTGGTCGATATGACCAAGGATCGCTATCCGCGCGCCGGCCAAGCCGACGGTCTCTATTACGCCATGGGCTATTCCGGCCATGGCGCACAGCTCGCCACCCACATGGGTGAAATCATGGCCGATCTGATGACCGGCCGCATCAACCGCAACCCCTGGGATGGTCTCGCCTGGAACGCTGTTCCCGGTCATTTCGGCAAACCTTGGTTTCTTCCCCTGGTCGGCGCCTATTACAAGGCGCTCGATCGCTTCCAATAAATTCAGGAGCAATACATGAGCCTTCTCATCAAATTCGATCAGTCCAAACTCGGCACGCCGACGGTGAAGAAATGTGATCCGGACAAGCTCATAGAAGGTGATCCCACTTACAGCACATGGGCTTTCGACGATGCCCGCAACGGCGAAGTCATCACCGGCATCTGGGAAGCCACGCCGGGTTCAAACCATTCCATCAAGGGCGAAAAATTCGAGTTTTGCCATTTGCTCGAAGGTGTTGTCGAACTGACCGAAAAGGGCCATGCACCGCGCATTTTCCAGAAGGGCGACAGCTTCATGATGAAGCCCGGTTATGTCGGTACCTGGAAGACGATAGAGACCGTTCGCAAGATCTACGTCATCGTCGGTTGATCTGAACAAACAAGCTCCCCAACGATTAGGCCCGGAGACATCGCTGTCTCCGGGCTTCTTTTTGATCCTTGCAATGGAAGTTGAAGCGTCAGCACAAGGCCTGGCTGGCCAACGCATAGACGCGCGCCTCGCCAGCCACATCGACACTTTCGGCTCCTGGCCGCGTCATGGCGATACCGCCGCCGACATGCACCAACCCAGATGCTTCGACCAATGCGGCGTCACCTGCAGCAGCCTCTGTCAGATCGACACGCAGAAACTCTCCTTCGTGGCGTTTGATGGACGCGTTGAGAAGAATTCGGTACGCCTCATCGTCACGCGCCACCAGCGGCCCGAGAATGTAACCACGGCCGAACGGGCGGGAGGCGGCGAAGCCGCGCAAACCGTTTTGGTCGCGAAGTAGCAGAAACGGTTTTTCGGCGATCAGTTTCGCCATCAGCGCACTCCGATCCAGGCCGAGCGCTGCCTTGTCGAGGGCGATCAGATCGGCGAGATTGTCGTGGGTCGCCTCGCTCACCTCTACCGTCGCGCCGACGGCTTTGACCAAACCTTGATGCTGCCGGATTCTTCCAGTCGCGACGAAGCCGAGTTTTTCGTAAAGCGGCAGACCCGACTGGGTGGCGATCAGCCGGTATTCGCGCCCACCCGCTTGCTCCAGGAGCCTTTCAATCAGCCGGCGGCCGAGCCCAAGACCACGCAGGGCCGGATCGACAATAATCATGTTACAGGTGGCAGCCGTATTGCCATAGGGCGTCAGCACCGCCGTTCCCACCAGCTTGCCGTCACGGATCGCACCGACGCCCTGGCTGATATCCAGCAAGAACTGCCAGTCTTCCACGCGATGCGGCCAGGATTCCTGTGATGAAAGGCGCTGAGCTTCCATCGTATCGGCACGGCCCAGATCGACGATGGTGATTTCAGAAGCGGTAATGGTCTGCATGATGCCTCCACTGCGATAACACCCGATCATCGCACACGTTGTCCGGTGTAAGGCTTCGGTGAGGGCGTCATGGCCGCATTTTCTGCCAAGTTTTGGAGGTGTGCCGGCTATTGCTGCCTGAGGGCGGCATACCGCCTGCGATCGCGGATCAATATCCGTGGTTCGGATCGACAAGCCCCTTGGGTAATTCTCCAGAAAGATGCCGGCGAATGTTGGCGATCGTCGCTTCGGCCGCGCTTTCCGGCCGGCTGTGACCGGCGATATGCGGCGTCAGCACCACCTGTGGATGCGACCACATCCGATGGCCGGGCGGCAGCGGTTCCGGGTCGGTCACATCCACGAAAGCGCCGGAGAGATGGCCGCTGTCGAGCGCATCGAGAAGCGCATCTTGATCGAGATGGCCACCACGACCCGCATGTACGAGGCCGGCACCCTGCGGCAATTGTGCGAAAAGACCAGCATTCAGGATATGGCGGGTCTCCTTCGTCAGCGGCAGCAGGCAGACGAGGATATCGGTCCCAGCCAGCATGTCGCGCAAACCATCGGCTCCATTGTAGCAATCGACACCCACGATGTTTTTTTGCGTGCGGCTCCATCCTGAGAGTTTGAACCCGAAGGGCTGCAGCGCATTGACCGTCGCCATACCGAGTTCGCCCATGCCGAGAATACCGACCCGCCGCTGGTCCGGCCAGACGAAATCTCGCGTCTTCCAGATCTGTTGCCGCTGCTGCGCCAGAAATGCCGGCAGATCACGATGCAGACCGAGCACCCCCATGACCACGTAATCACGCACCAGCGTGGTAACGCCCTCTTCGATCATTCGCACCACTTTTGCACCGGGCGGAATCTCGGCGCCGGTCATCTGGTCGATGCCGGCGCCGGTCGAGAAGATCAATTCGAGATTGGGGTAGCGCGTAGAAAGATTGTCCGGGAAAGTCCAGGCCATCAGGTAACGCACATCGGCCGGATCGGCCTCCTCTGCCGAGCCAGCAAAGCCAATCTCCGGCATGTCGCGCCTAAAAATCTTGCGAAATGTTTCGACGCGTCCCGGATAGGACAGGATCTGAAAAGTCATTGCTTCTCCACAGGCTTTGAGGCACTCCCGCACTCGACAGGCGGGGCTCTGCCCAAGAAGGTTCAGTCTTCCAAATCGGTGATGCTGAGGACCACTGCCAGAAGCGCATGCAGCGATTTCAGCTGCCCTTCGCGTTCCACGTCGATCCATTCGTCAAGCGAATGCACCCGGCCGCCGGCATCTGGACCGAAGCCCGAGCCGACGCAGACCGCCGGCACGCCGAGGCTGATCGGAATGTTCGCGTCGGTGGACGATGCCATCAAGGACGGTTCGAAACCGAACGCTTTTATCGCGTCGATGCTGGAGGTGACGATCGCCGAATTCGCGGCAACGGTACCCGCCGGTCGATGGCCGATACGCCTAGCTTCGACGGTGACCGGGCCAGACGAAATGTCAGCGCGGGCGTTTTCGGCAGCAACCGCGTTTTCGAGCATGGCATGGAACTCGCCGTCAATCCGGTCCAGCTCCGATTGCGAGAGCGAGCGAAGATCGAGTTCGAACCACACGGTTTCAGGCGTTGCGTTGATCGAAGTGCCGCCGCCGAACACGGATGGGGTCGCCGTCGTTTTGGGTTCGGTTGGCAGATACAGTTTCGACAGGCCGGTCAGCACTTCCGCCATGGCATAGGCGGGGTTGACTGTGCCGAAGGCGCCGTAGCTGTGACCGCCCGGACCATTAAAAGTGACGCGATAACGGTAGGAACCGACCGCCTGGTTGACGATACTCGCCATCTCTGGCCCATCGACGGAAATGAAGGCGTCGATACGGTCTCGATATTTGCCTTCGGTGAACAGGTGACGAATACCGCGCAGGTCGCCCTTGCCCTCTTCGCCGACATCACCAACGAACAGGATCGTCTTTTTCGGCCGGATACCGGACTGTTTGATGGCCCGCATCAGTGTCAGGTTTGCCGCAAGACCGCGCGTGTCGTCACCGATACCCGGCGCGAAGAGTTTTGTGCCCTCTCGGCGGACAGTGACGTCGGTTCCCTCGGGAAAGACCGTATCGAGATGCGCCGCGACAACCAGATACCCGTCATTGCCGGTGCCGCGGATCAGGCCGCAAACATTGCCGATCTCGTCGCTGGCGACCTCTTCGAGCCCGGCCTCCCTCATCATTTCCAGATAGGCGGCGGCCTTGCGCTCTTCCTTGAAGGGTGGAGCAGGGATTTCGGTGAGCGTGATCAATTCCGCAATGAAACGGTCAAAACCGGCATCGATATGGTCGAGCGCCTGTTGGAAACCAGCGTGTTTGAGAACGTTCTTAGTCACCACATTGGTCATGAAGCAGCTTTCCTCGATATGTTCTTGTCAGGCATCGCGGCACAATTCCGCACCCAGACCGCGCAGCATCGCCATGCAATCCCGCAATTCGGACTGAAGGATAAATTCATCCGGCCCATGCGCCCGCGCAATGTCGCCCGGTCCACAAATGATCGAGGGAATACCGGCCTGATGGTAAAGTCCCGCCTCGGTACCATAACTGACCGCCTGCACGGAAGACCTGCCGCTCAGCCTTTCCATCAACTCGACAAACCCTTGATCCTCACACGGCGGCAGTGCCGGATAGCTGGAGGTTTCCCGCCATGCCGCCAAGAGATTGCGGCCTGCTGCTCTCGCTTGGGCATTGAGCGCCTCGATGTGTTCGATGATCGGCACGCTTAGCGAACGTGGGTCGACACCCGGTATCGCACGTGCTTCGAACTGAATTTCCGCGCTATCGGGAATGATATTGACCGCCGCTCCACCCCGCACGACACCGGCCTGACAGGTGGAATGGGCCGGTATGAACCGCGTATCAAAAGGCCCGCCATGTTCCATGCTCTCGGCCATGCCACGGATATGCAGCAGCATATCGGCTGCGGCGTAAATGGCATTTTCGCCGAGCCTCGGATTGGAGGAATGCCCCGCCTTGCCGGTGAAGCGCAGTTCCAGCGCCTGCTTGCCCTTGTGTGAAAGAACCGGGTGCATGCCGCTCGGCTCGCCGATGATAGCGCCCATTGGCTGTGCGCATAACTCCGGCAACCGGACAATCATATGCCCGACGCCGCGACAGCCGATTTCTTCGTCATAGGAAAAAGCCAGATGCACCGGCCGGCGCAACTGCATGGCGGCGAACTCCGGTGCCATGGCCAGCATGCAGGCGAGAAAACCCTTCATGTCGGTCGTGCCGCGTCCCGTCAGCTTTTCGCCATGCACGGCAAGCCGAAATGGATCGGTCGCCCAGATCTGATTGTCGACAGAAACGACATCGCTGTGGCCCGAAAGGATGTAACCCGGTTTGTCACGCGGGCCGATCGTCACAAACAGGTTGGCCCGATCCCCTTCCGGCCCCGGCAGCAAGCTTACTTCGATGCCATCATGCTGGAGATGCGCGAGCAGGCAATCGGTGACCACGTCATTCGGCGCGCCGGGCAGCGAAGGGATCGCCACCAGATCCTCCAGTATTTGCTGAAAACACATCCGGGCCACCATCCTTGCCGATCACAGCCCGCCGATATGGAACGTCTTGGTCTCAAGATATTCCTCGATACCGAGCTGTGAACCTTCGCGGCCGAGGCCCGATTGTTTGATACCTCCGAACGGCGCAACTTCCGTCGAGATCAGGCCGGTGTTTAGCCCCACCATACCGGTCTCCAGCGCTTCTCCGACGCGAAAAGCCCGTGCCAGGTCGCGTGTGTAGAAGTAGGACGCCAGGCCGAAGGGCGTGTCGTTGGCAATGGCGATGGCCTCCTCTTCCGTGTCGAAACGGAAAAGCGGAGCCACTGGCCCAAATGTTTCTTCCTGCGCCAGCATCATCTGCATATTGGCGCCGCTCAAAACAACCGGCGTGACGAACTGCGCGCCCTCAGGCCCGGACGGGGCTGAAGAGATAATTCTAGCGCCCTTGGCGAGCGCATCGGCGACATGGCGGCTGATCTTTTCCACCGCCGCCGTGTTGATCATCGGCCCGATATCTATGCCCTCCGCAAGACCGTCGCCAACCTTCAAGGCCGAAACACGCGCCGCCAGCTTTTCCGAAAAGGCATTGTAGATGCCGGATTGAACGAGAATGCGGTTGGCACAGACACAGGTCTGGCCGCCATTGCGGAATTTCGACTGCAGCGCACCTTCGACGGCGAGATCGAGATCCGCGTCGTCGAACACAACGAACGGCGCGTTGCCGCCGAGTTCCAGCGACAGCCGTTTGACCGTGCTGGCGCATTGCTGCATCAGAAGCGAACCAACCCGCGTCGAGCCGGTAAAGGAAAGTTTTCGGACAACCGGGCTGGATGTCAGCACACCGCCGATCACCTCGGGCTTGCCTGTCAACACGTTGACGACACCGGCCGGAATGCCGGCACGCTCGGCCAGAACCGCCAGCGCCAGCGCCGAAAGCGGCGTGAAGTCGGAGGGCTTTATGACGACCGTGCAGCCGGCAGCCAGTGCCGGCGCCACCTTGCGGGTGATCATCGCATTCGGGAAATTCCATGGCGTGATGATGGCGCAGACGCCCACGGCCTCTTTCATCACCATGATCCGGCGGCCCGCCGTCGGTGACGGGATCGTGCTACCGGCGATGCGGCGCGCTTCTTCGGCGAACCATTTGATAAAGGCATTACCATAGGCGATTTCGCCGCGCGCTTCGGTCAACGGCTTGCCCTGTTCGAGCGTCAGGATACGAGCGAGATCTTCCGTATGCCCGGCCAGCAGCGCCGACCAGCGCTCCAGCAGTTTTGCACGCTCGGCAGCCGGTCGGGCACGCCATTCCGGCAGCGCCTTTTCAGCCGCGGCAATCGCTTCGACAGCATCTTCAGCCGTGCAGTCCGGCACATGCGCGATCATCTGTCCGTTTGCCGGATTGACCACGGCCATGCGCGCTCCATCGGAAGCATCACGCCATTCGCCACCAATCAGGCAGCCGGTTCTCAGAAGGGTGGTATCGGAAAGCCCAAGCATGAAAAGTGTCCTTTCGTCTTGATCCATATGTGCAACGCAAAACGCGGGCGATCCTGCGGTTCTTTTCCGGAGGTGGGCAGAATATGCTGTGCTTTCGAAGGAGACCGGCAGCAAATCACGGGCGGGTCTGCGACCCTTGTGCGAAGACATGAGGAGACACGGATGGGCGCTCACAAGATTGCATTGATCCCCGGTGACGGGATCGGAACCCCGGTTACGCAGGCGGCTTGGCAGGTCGTTTCACGCGCTTGCGCGCTGGGTGGCGTTGAATTGGACGGAACATGGTTCGACTGGTCCTGCGACACCTTTCTGAAGACCGGGCGAATGATGCCGGAAGACGGGATCGAGACGCTTCGCGGGTTCGACGCCATCCTGCTCGGCGCCGTTGGCTGGCCGCAGAAAGTTCCGGATTCGGTTTCGCTGCATGGGCTGCTTCTGCCCATCCGCAAGAATTTTACCCAATACGCCAACATCCGTCCGCACCGGCTTCTGCCAGGAGTGGTTGGCCCGCTGCGAGCCGGAGATTTCGACATTCTCTGCATCCGCGAAAATACCGAGGGTGAATATTCCGGTGCCGGTGGCCGCGTGCATCAGGGCACAAGCGACGAAGTGGCGGTCGAAACCTCGATCTTCACCCGCAAGGGTGTGGAACGCATTCTCCGTTTCGGTTTCGAACAGGCTCGCAAGCGCCGCGGCAAGCTGGCTTCGGTGACCAAATCGAATGCCCAGAAATATTCGATGGTGTTCTGGGACGAAGTGACCGATCAGTTGGCCGCCGAATATCCGGATGTCGAGGTCTCGCGGTATCACGTCGATGCGATTGCCGCCCGTTTCGTCATGGCACCCGAAACGCTCGATGTCGTCGTGGCTTCCAATCTGTTTGGCGATATCCTCACCGATCTCGGTGCCGCCATCCAGGGGGGCCTCGGCTTTGCGGCTTCGGCGAATATCAATCCTGACCGCAGCGCGCCATCGATGTTCGAGCCGGTTCACGGTTCGGCGCCGGATATCGCCCTTCTCAACATCGCCAATCCGATTGCAACGATCTGGTCGGCAGCGATGATGCTCGAGCATCTGGGCGAAACCGCATCGGCCGCCCGTGTGATGGCAGCGATCGAAGCGGCCACGGCAGCTGGAATCGGCACCAAACCTGGCCAGAATTCGACCGACAAAATCACCAAGGCAATCATCAATCAGATTGTCTGATAGGCGATTGAGGTAACGTGCCTGCTCCGTTATTCCGGAAACAGGGTGCGCAGCGGCAGGTGGCGTTTCACGAAGGGTGATTTCATCACGATGAAGCTGAAATATTTGTCGATACCGATCTCGGCTTCGAGCAGCCGCTCCATCAGTTCCTGATAGTCGGAAATACTGGCTGTCACGAATTTCAGCAGATAGTCATAGCCGCCGGAAATGAGATGGCATTCGATTGCCTCCTCGACCTTTTCGATCGCCTGCTGAAAACGCGAAAAATCGTTCTGGCGATGATTGCTGAGCGTCACCTCGGTGAAAACCGTCACGGTGGGGCCGAGCTTCGCCAGGTCGATATGGGCGGAATAACCGGTAATGTAACCGACCTGCTGCAGCTTTTTCACCCGCATCAGGCATGGGCTGGGCGACAGGTGAACGAGGTCGGCAAGTTCGACATTGGTCAGGCGGCCGTTCTTCTGCAGCTCGTGCAAAATCCGAATGTCAATGCGATCAAGCTTCACGTGCGTTCCCTTGTTTTATCGAGCCTTTGAGGCCATCCCCGGAGTGATATCCGGGCCTTGGTGATCCTGCCGGAACACGAAGAACGTGTCGCGGGCCTCCCGTTACCTCTCTTATGTCACCCCAGCGCTTGGTTGGCCAATCCATACACCGTCAGTTCCGGCTCTGTGCCGACCGGCTCCAACTGCATCGTGGTGACATGATCAATAAGCGCAAGCCCAGCCTGTTCAAGCGCCGCCTGCAGGGGTCCGTTCGGATGGCGGGTGTCCATGCGCAGAAAATTGCCCTCGTGCAACGCGATCAGCGGCCGGATCAGACTGACGGCATCGTCTTCGCTTGCCGCCACGACCGGGCCGAGCACATGACCGCGGCCAAAGCGGCGACACAGAGCATAGCCATGGATCTTTCCATGGTCTTCCAGAACCATCGCTTCCGACAGCGGCAGAAGATGATCGATCACATGGCTGCGGTCCGATCCGAAACCACGGCGATCGGTCTCGATGACCGCCTGCCGATCCGCATCTGTCATCGGGCGCACACGCGCGTCTTCGCCCGGTAGTGCGACGGCCGCCCCTTGATGTTGCAGTACCAGCGCAAAGGGCTGAAAACCCATGGAAAGGTAGAGATTGTATGCTGCCTTGGTGGCATTCAGGCGGCGTACCTTGCCTTTTGTCCGCTGCAGCATTTCATCCATCAGCCATCTGGCGGTGCCATGATTCTGAAGGCGTGGCGAGGTGATCACCATGCCGATATTGGCAACGCCTTCGCCGAGTGGAAACAGCATGGCAGAACTCACCGGCCTCCCGATCTCATCGAACGCGATGACCCCTTCACCAAGCGCCAGCGCAACGGCCCAATCTTCCGGGCGATGCGGCCAGT
Source organism: Hyphomicrobiales bacterium (assembly GCA_900472175.1). Classification (GTDB taxonomy): domain Bacteria; phylum Pseudomonadota; class Alphaproteobacteria; order Rhizobiales; family Rhizobiaceae; genus Pararhizobium. The sequence continues at coordinate 22,123 of UCHD01000008.1, forward strand.
TCACGGCAATCGAAAGCTCATGCAGACGCGGAATGTGCTTCTCTTCCATGGGGACGAGCTGAAGCTCGAAATTGTCGATTTTTCTCGTTTCCATCCCGGTATCCGCTTATGGCCGCCTCTAACAGAACGACAGTCTAGAGACGAACGGCAGCATTTTCCGCGCTTTAATCTTGGTTACGCATCATTTTCTTCTGCAGTGATTTTCAGCAGACCGGCGTTCTAGGCGCAAATGCGCAGTATCTACGGCGGCCCAAGGCCGATACGGCATAAATGCCCACGCGCTTTCCGTTAGCCTGTCAGCACCATGGCCGGGCTCCCGCCGTCGGCCGATTGCTCAAGAACGGATGGACCTGCGCATGACGCTCTCCTTTGATCCTGCCACGCTTCGTCTCCCGAAAGGTCATTATATCGGCGGCCGTTACGTCGAAGGCGCAGACGCGCTGGAAATCCTGCGACCGAGCGATGGCAAACCGCTGGCTGCCATCCCGGTCGCCGATGCGGCCCTGGTGGACGAGGCTGTCCGGATTTCGGCGAAGGTGCAGCGCGAGTCCGATTGGGCGACCTGCATGCCCCGCGATCGCGCCCGCGCCCTGCATCGCTGGGCTGACCTCATAGATGAGGACGCCGATTATCTGGCCCAGTTGGAGGCCGTGTGCTCGACAAGACCGATCACCCAAGCGCGCCAAAGCGATGTGGTCGCCTGTGCCGACCACATTCGCTTCTTTGCCGAGTTCGCCGACAAGACTGGTGGCCAGGTGGTTCCGACGGCCGACGCGCAGATGGGCATGATCCTGCACGAGCCCTATGGCGTGATCGGCGCGATCGCCCCTTGGAACGTGCCGCTTTCGATGGCCGCCTGGAAGCTCGGGCCGGCTCTCGCCGCCGGTAACGGCATCGTTATCAAGCCCTCGGAAATGACGCCTTTTTCGACGCTCTATCTCGCCGAACTGGCAGTGAGGGCTGGCATCCCCGCCGGTCTCGTCAATGTCGTGCTCGGGGATGGTCCAGTCACCGGCACTGCCATCACCACGCATCCGTTGGTCGGCAAGATCAGTTTCACCGGCTCCACCCGCGCCGGTGCGCAAATCATGCAGGACATTGCCCGCACCGGCATCAAGCCGATGACGCTTGAGCTTGGTGGCAAGAGTCCACAGGTGGTGTTTGCCGATGCCGATATCGATCTCGCCGCCGCCTGTATCGCCCGTTCGATCACCGGCAATGCCGGTCAGGTCTGCGTGGCCGGATCGAGGTTGATCGCCGAAAAGCCGGTGGCGGCAGAACTCGCTGCCAAGATCGCCGGCCATATGGCGGCGATGCGCCCGGGCAAGACATGGGATGAAAGGACGATCTACTCGCCGATCATCTCTGAGGCACAGATCACCCGCATCGAAACGATCGTCGATGCCGCCCGCTCTGCCGGTGCCGAGATCGTTGCCGGTGGCTGCCGGATGGAATCCGATGGCTATTTTTATGCTCCGACCATCCTTGCCGGGGTGGACGAAAACAATCCGGCGGTGACGGAAGAGATTTTTGGGCCTGTTCTCAGCATCCAGACGTTTGAAAGCGAAGAACAAGCCACTGCACTCGCCACGCATCCGACCTACGGTCTGGCATCGGGTCTATTCACCCGCGATCTATCGCGGGCGATACGGATGTCCCGCAAGCTTGAAGCCGGCACCGTCTGGGTCAACCGCTACGGCCGTTCCCGCGACATGATCCTGCCGACCGGCGGCTACAAGAGTTCGGGCCTTGGCAAGGATCTCGGGCGCGAGGCTTACATGGGCGCGATGCGCACCAAATCGGTCCTCATCGACCTCTGATTCCGCAAACGCACAATGGCCCGGTGCGACCCTGGCCATTGTGCGTTTGTATCGACATCTTCAACGTCAGGCGTGAGCGAATTTGCGCACCAGTTCCGGGTCCTGCTTCAGGTTGTCGAGCCATCCCGGATCGAGCGTCGGCAGCGACGAGGCCAGCAGTTTCGTGTAGGGGTGACGTGCCTCGGCATGCAAATCGGCCGCCGCAAAGGTTTCCAGCTTCTTGCCGCCGAACATCACCATCACCTCGTCGCAAAGCGATCGCACGGTGTGGATGTCGTGGCTGACAAACAGATAGGATAGATGCAGTTCGCGCTGTAGCTCCTTCAGCAGTTCCAACACCTTGGCGGCAACGACGGTATCTAGCGCCGAGGTGATCTCGTCGCAGAGCAGCACGTCGGGCTTGGCGGCCAACGCACGGGCCAGATTGATACGCTGGCGTTGACCACCCGACAGTTCGCGCGGAAGCCGGTGGCGGAACTGCGCCGGCATGCGAACCATGTCCAGGAGTTCGATCACCTGTTTGTCGCGCGTCTCGCCCTTCATGCCGTGATAGAAGGTCAGTGGCCGGCCGATGATGTTGCCGACTGTCTGCGCCGGATTGAGTGCGGTATCCGCCAATTGGAAGACGATCTGCATTTTGCGCAGCTCGTCCTTGCTGCGGGCACTGACCTGCGGACGAAGGTCTTTCCCATCGAGAACGCAGGCGCCGGAAGCCGCCGGAAGCAGGCCGGCGGCAACACGCAGAAGCGTGCTTTTGCCGCAACCGGATTCGCCGATCACACCGAGCGAATGCCCCCGTTGCAGGGCAAAGCTGACACCGTCAACCGCGATGATATGCGGCTTGCCGTCGCTTTTCATGTTACCGTAGCCGGCAACGACATCGCGCATTTCCAAGACCGCACCCTTGGTGAGTCGCGACCCGGCCGCTTCGGCTTCCACCGGCTCGAAAGCCGAAATCAACGCCTGTGTATAGGGATGCGCCGGGGCTCCGACGATCTGCTCAGTCTTGCCGGCTTCCTGAATCTCGCCGTCCTTCAACACGATGATGCGATCGGAAATCTGCGCCACGACCGCCAGATCGTGCGACACGTAAACGCCGGTCATGCCGCGGTCGAGAATAGCCGACTTGAACGCCCTTAGCACCTCGATCTGGGTGGTGACATCGAGTGCCGTCGTCGGTTCATCGAAAACGACCAGTTCCGGGTCTCCGAGCAGTGCCATCGCTGCCGCCAGGCGCTGAAGCTGGCCGCCCGATACCTGATGTGGATAACGGTCACCGATCGTTTCTGGCGAAGGCAGAGAGAGGCTTCTAAACAGGCCGATCGCCTTGTCACGCGCAGATGCCTTGTCGAGAATGCCGTGAATTTCGGCAACTTCGACGACCTGATCCATAATCTTCTTGGACGGATTGAATGAAGCTGCCGCACTTTGCGGAACGTAGGACACTTTGTTGCCGCGCAGTTTTCGACGCGCACCTTCATCGAGCGTGATAAGGTCGACGCCGTCAAACAGCACGTGGCCACCGGAAAAATGGCAGCCCGCACGGGCATAAGCAAGCAGCGACAGAGCGATCGTCGTTTTGCCTGAACCGGATTCGCCGATCAGTGCCAGCACCTCGCCGCGACGGACATCGAAGGAAACACCTTTGAGGATTTCTATGGTGCGGCCGCTGTCGGTGGTGGCGGTAACCCGCAGGTCCTCGATGCTGACCAGCGTTTCGCCCGCGGTTTTTGGATATTTGGTCATGGTCTACTCCAACTGGTCGCGGACGCGCTGCGGCAGGTTATCGATCAGAAGATTGATGGCGAGGGCAAGGCTCGCCAGTGCCAGCGAAGGCACGACCACGGCCGGCGATCCGTAGGAGATGCCGATCATGTTCTCGCGCACAAGCGCCCCCCAGTCCGCGTTGGGCGGCTGCACGCCAAGACCAAGGAAGCTCAGGCCCGACAGAAGCAGAATGATGTGCACGAAACGCAGGCCGAGATCGGCCATGATCGGTCCGGCGATATTCGGCAGGATCTCGTGGATCATTATATAAAAATGTCCCTCCCCGCGTGCCCGGGCAGCGGAGATGAAGTCGAGAGCATTGACGTTGACGGCCATCGAGCGGGTGAAACGGTAACACCCAGGGAAGAAAATGACGGTGATGGCGCCGATCAGGATCGGAATGCTGGAGCCGCCGCCGGCAACGATGACCAGCGCCAGTAGCAGGTTGGGAATGCCGACAAATGTATCGATGGCACGGCTGAGGATTGTGTCGAAGACACCTCCGAACGCTGCCGCCAGCAGGCCGAGTGTGATGCCGATCAGCGCGGCAAGAATTAAGCCAACGAAAGCGATGCCGATCGTATAGCGCGTGCCGACGATCAGGCGGGAATAGATGTCACGGCCGAGATAGTCTGTGCCGAGCCAGTATTCTTTGCTCATCGGGCCGAAATAGTCGTAGCTGACCATATCGCCGGCCGGATAATGAACCAGCAGCGGCGCGAAAAGAGCGACGACAATCCAGAACAGGACAACGAGCAGACAGACAGCGGCGATCGGCCGGATCTGGAAGCGGATCTTGCGTCGTGGCGCGGTGGAAACGGTCATCAACGCAACCTCGGATTGGACAGGATGGCGATGATATCGGCGGCGGTGATCAGCACGAGATAAAAGCCGCAGAAAATCATCGAACAGGTCTGGATAAGCGGCATGTCACGGGTAGAGACGCCATCCACCATCAATTTGGCAAGGCCCGGATAATTGAAGACCGTCTCAACGATGATGACGCCGCCGAGAAGGCCTGACATGCTGAGCGCGACGGAATTGACGATGGGCGCGACGGAGTTCGGTAGCGCATGGCCCAGCACCATGCGGCTGCGCGAGGCGCCCTTAAGCATGGCCATTTCGACATAAGGAGTAACCATGGCATCGGCGATCGCTGCGCGCGACAGGCGGATCATCTGTGAGCAGCTGCCGAACACCAGAACCGAAACCGGCATGATGTAGGCAAGCACAACAGTATGCAGGTCCGCGGTGGTCGGAATGAAAGACAATGCCGGCAGCCACTGCAAATAAACCGACAGCCACATGACCAGCAACGTGGCGATCATGAATTCCGGGAAGGACACCAGCATGATGGCGACGGACGAGATTGCCCGGTCAAAAATTGAACCCTTCCAGATCGCCGCGAAAATGCCAAGACTGAGCGCCAATGGAATGGTGATCGCCATGGTGACGGCAGCAAGCGTGAGCGAGTTGGGTAGGCGTTCCGCCACGAGACTTGCAACCGGCCTGTCGGATACGTGCGAATATCCCAGATCACCAGTGAGCAGGCCAAAGATCCATTCAAAATAACGCAGGATGGCTGGCCGGTCGAGACCGAGCGTTTCCCGCAACTGCGAGGCAGCCTCCGTCGTCACAGCTTGGCCGAGCAATTCCTGCGCCGTATCGCCAGGCAGCAACTCCGTGATGAAGAAGACCGCGAGCGATACGAGGAACAGCGACAGAATGGCGACCGCCAACCGCCCGCCGATCATCTCAAGGATGCGTTTATTCATATAGGCTGCGCCTCTTGCTCAGTCAGGGAATCCAGTGCCGCAAACCCGGCAAACAGGATGCGCGGTCTCCCGCGCATCCTGTTTAATCAGGCATCAAGCCAGACGGTATCGGCAATATTATAACCCTGAAGCATGCCGAGCGGATGCGGATTGAGACCGCCGACCTTGGTGCTCATGGCATCGGCGCTGGCGATATAGGCGGGGATGATCGTTGCGGCGTCCTTTGCCACCATCGCCTGCATCTCGCCGTAGATCTGCTTGCGCTGGGCTTCGTCCAGAGAACCGCGCGCTTCGAGCAGCATCTGGTCGAATTTCGGATTGACGTAGCGGCTCTCGTTCCAGGCGGCATCCGACTTGTAGAGCAGTGAGAACAGGATATCGGCGGTTGGGCGGGCATTGATATTGCCGAAGTGGAACGGTGCCTTGATCCACTGGTTCGACCAGTAACCGTCAGCCGGCATGCGCTGCACGTCGATCGTGACGCCAATCTTGGCGGCATCCTGCTGTAGCACCATCGCCATGTCCGGCGAGGCCTTGGCGGCTTCCGAACAAACCAGCGGAATGCCGACACCGAGAAGGCCGGCCTTTTCGAAATGGTGCTTGGCGCGTTCCGGGTCGAAGGCCGGCGGCACGACTTCGGCGTTGAAATAGCGGCTGGCACGCTGGATCGGCTGATCGTTATGCGGCTCGCCGAAACCACGCAGAACCGCGCGGTTGATGGCATCGCGGTTGATGAGGGCGCGAACGCCGTCGATGAAGTCCTTCTTCGAACCCGGCTCCATGTCCATGCGGATATTGAGATTGGTATAGCTGCCGCCGGGCGCGACCATCAGGCGCAGATTGGGGTTGGCCTTGACGAGCGGCGCCGAGCGGGCATCCATCGAAGCGCCGATATGGATATCACCCGAAAGCAGCGCATTAAGGCGGGCGTTTTCATCCGGGATACCGAACATCTCGATGCTGTCGACGAAAGCGGCATCCGACTTGAAATAGTTGGGGTTGCGCTTGCCGACGGTGCGGATGCCGGGCTCAAACACTTCCGTTATGTAAGGACCGGTACCGACTGCCTTGGTGAACTCCGTCGTGCCATCGGGGATGATGACGAAATGGTAGGTTCCCAGGATTGCCGGAAGGTCGGCATTGGGCTGATCGAGTTCGATACGGACCGTACTCTTGTCCACGGCTTCGATCTTGGTCATCGCCTTGGCAAGGGCATTGGCGCGCGAGGTCAGTTTCGGATCGACATGTCGGCTCAATGAATAGACAACGTCGGCGGAATCCATCGTCTTGCCGTTGTGGAAGGTGACGCCTGTCTTGAGCTTGATCGTCCACACCTTGGCGTCCGTCGTATCGAAGCTTTCGGCCAACTCCATCTGCGGCGTGAACGAGTTATCAAGCACCGTCAGCTTGTTGTAGAAGGTCGACATGCGCATGTAATCTCCCTGGGCGGAGGCGCGCACCGGGTCCAGCGTATCGGCCGTCGAGGTGGAATTGAGCGCGACGCGCAGTGCGCCGCCGCGCTTCGGCGTCTGGGCAACAGCATTTCGTGCTGAGCCGGCGAACATGCCGGCGGTGGCGGCAACGACGCCGCCGGCGGCCAGCATGCGAAGGAGATCGCGTCGGGTCGCACCGCGACGAATGGCATTCTCGACTGCGCTGTCGTCGTTCCGGCTAAAGCGGGACTTATCGAACTGATGTGTCATGGCGATGCTGTTCCCTATTGTTATTGATTGGAGGGTTGCCTTTGCATCTTTGCCCTCCCCGAGGGAACTGGCAAAAAGCAGAGAAACTCCGCCCGCTCACTATGGCGCGCCATTCGATGAAAGTTACGCGGTTTTCAGGACTGCGACCGCATAATGTTTTATGAAATGTTGGCGGACAGGCGTTGTGTGCTGTGCGTCACAGTTTACGCCCATTTCGGCGATGTCACGTGGTCTGCAGCTTAACGTTTAGAGGATAATTCGGCTGAGATGAGCTCGCCGACGATCAGCTACAAGAACCACCGCTTTCCGCCGCAGATCATCGCCCATGCGGTCTGGCTGTATTTCCGGTTCCCTCTGAGCCTGCGGCTGGTCGAGGAAATGCTGTTGGAGCGCGGCATTGTCGTGTCGTACGAAACGATCCGGCGATGGGGCCGCAAATTCGGCTCGGTTTACGCCAAGCAGCTACGAAGAAAGAAACCGTCGCGCGAGGATATCTGGCATCTGGACGAGGTCGTGATTTCCATAGCAGGCAGGAAACACTGGCTGTGGCGTGCAGTCGATCAGGACGGTTATGTTCTCGACGAGATCGTCCAAGCCCGCCGCGATACCAATGCTGCCAAACGATTGCTGATCAGGCTGCT
>UCHD01000049.1 GCA_900472175.1 Hyphomicrobiales bacterium
TGGCTATTGGAAAGAATACCTGAAAGGCTACGAGCATGTTGCCGGAATCCCGTTTACAACAGGATCAAAGGAAAAAAACACCTATTTAGAATCCAAAGAAAGCCTTATAATAGAGGGAGATTTATATGCAGGATTAAATGAACTCTGCGCAGAGATTGGAGTGACCCAAAACACATTTATACAAGGCGTATGGGGTTATTTACTGTCTAAATATAATAACACCCGGGATGTTGTCTTTGGAACTGTAGTCTCAGGAAGACCCGCAGATTTGGAAGGGGTTGAGGATATGATCGGATTGTTTATCAATACCATTCCGGTAAGGGTAAGGTATAATGATGGAGATACACCGCTGGATCTATTAAAACAAATCCAGCAAGAGTCGATCTGGAGTAAAGCGCACCATTATATGAACCTCTCAGATGTCCAGTCCCAAAGTGAACTGGGCATGAACCTGATCGACCATATTATGGCATTTGAAAATTATCCGGTACAGGATATTGTCAAGTCCGATATGGAAAACAGCCAAAACCAGCTTACCGTAGAATCAATTGAAGTATTCGAACAGACCAATTATGATTTTAATATCGCGATACTTCCTTCGTCGTCGTCATTGATTGTGGAGCTTAAGTACAATGCCAATATATATGACGCGCAGCTTATTAAAAAGATTACCCATCATGTTTTTAATCTGGTAAAAGGGTTTAGTGTTCATAAAACCAGCGCTTTAAGAAGCCTTGATTATTTAACCCCGGAAGAAGAAAATGAGTTGTTGGTTAAATTCAATGACACGGATACTTCTTACCCTGATGATAAAACCTTCATTGATTTATTTGAAGATCAGGTTGAAAGAACCCCAAATAATATTGCTGTTGTATTTGAACAAACACAATTAACCTATCAGGAACTTAATGAGAAATCCAATCAGTTGGCTTATTATTTAAGAGAAAATTATGCAATTAAACCCGATGATCTGATAGGAATAAAGCTCGATAAAAGCGATAGAATGATTATAGCGATTTTAGGAGTATTGAAATCCGCAGCCGCCTATCTTCCCATAGCTGTTAATTATCCGCAAGACCG
>UCHD01000004.1 GCA_900472175.1 Hyphomicrobiales bacterium
GGCGCGATCACCGGCACACCTGCAGCAAACGGAGATTTCTCCATCACCGTTACAGCGACGGATACTGTCGGCACGAGCGGTTCGGCTGGCTATTCGCTGAAGATCAAGCCATCCAGCGTGACATTCATCTTCAACCCGTCAGGCGGAGCGTTGGGCGAAGCGATGGCAGGCGAAGATTACAGCCAGATGATCACCGCAACGGGCGGAACGGGACCACTGATCTACAGCGTCGTTTCGGGCAGCTTGCCGAAAGACCTGGTGTTGAATATCTCGACCGGTGAACTTACCGGCCCGCTTTCGGCCGACGCTGGCGGAGCGCACAGCTTTACTATCCAGGTGCGCGATGGCACTGGCGCTACCGGCAGCGCGACGTTCACTTTGAGTGTAAAGCCGCAGGCAACCACGGTTGCCGATCTCATCGTAGATGTCCCGGCTGGCGGAACGCCTGCTAACGTGTACCTTAACCGGGGTGCGACGGGTGGTCCGTTCACCGGAGCCGAGCTTGTCTTTGTCAAGCCGGCCAATGCGGGCACGGCGACGATCATCCGCGGCGAGGTGGCGGCGGTTGGCGCTGCTGCGGCCCCTACCGGCTGGTACTTGCAATACAAACCCGATCCCGCCTATTCCGGCGAGGTGCAGATCGGTTACAGGCTGATCAGCGCGCTCGGTGCGTCCAATACCGGGGTCGTCACCTACCGGCTTGCGCATGATGCGGACAGGGTAGCCGAGGACATCGATACGCTGGTGCGCGGCTTTGTCGAGACGCGGCAGAACATGATTTCCTCGGCCATCAAGGTCCCGGGGCTTCTGGAACGCCGGCAGATGGAGGCAGCGATCGATCCGGTCACCGCGCGCATGATGCCGTCGGAAGAGGGGATGACGGGCAGCTTTTCCACCAGCCTGCGGCAGATGGAAGCGGCGCGCGACAATGCCGACGGCGTGATTGCGGCCGGGTCCTCGCCGTTCAACATCTGGATCGACGGCACCTTTCTGGCGCACAACCGGGATGACAATGATGGGCGGTGGGGCAGCTTCGCGATGATCAATGCCGGTGCCGACTATCTCCTGACGGAAAAGGTGCTCGTGGGTCTGTCCTTCCACTACGACTGGATGAGTGACCCGAGTGATGCGGATGCAGAATTGACCGGCAACGGCTGGCTTGCGGGCCCCTACGCCTCGTTGGAAGTCGCCCGCAACATCTTCTGGAACGCCAGCCTGCGCTACGGCGGCTCATCCAACGATGTCGACACCGCGTTTTGGGGCGGCACATTCGACACGACACGCTGGATGGCCGACACCGCACTTGAGGGGCAATGGGATATCGGCGAAGCAACCACCTTTACGCCGAAACTGCGTATTCTGTATCTTTCCGAAAACGTTGAAGACTACACGGTCCGGAACGATGCCGGGGGGACGGTGGACGTTGATGGATTCGACGCGGAGCAGTTCCGTGTCAGCCTTGGCGCCGAAATCGCACGGTCGTTCACGCTGGACAACGGCACGCGGGTGACGCCGAAGTTGGGCGTGACAGCCGGCTACTCGGGTCTTGATGGGTCGGACGCCTTCGGCTCGCTGACGGCCGGGATTTCTCTGCAGACCGCAAACCTGTGGATGCTGGACTTGAGCCTGCTACTCAACGTAGCCGATGGCGGCGAGACATCGGCGGGCGGACGCGTCCGGGCTGCAACGCAGTTTTGAGGAGTGGAGTTCGTTTCGACAGGATGAGGCGGAAACGGCCATTGGGAGGGTGAGAGGGCATCGCACATTTAACGGTCTGTCGAGGGAGATATGCGATCTGGCGGCATGACAAAAGTTGCTCGTGATCCCCTTTATCGTCGCCATCGATTTCCCACTTGAGGTGATTGCACACTCCGTTTGGTTATACCTTCGGTTCCGCTCAGCCTTCGCATGGTCGAGGATCGACTGGCGGCACGTGGGATCATCGTCTCGCACCAAACCGCTCGCCTTTGGGTGGAGAAATTCGGGCGGCAATTTGCAAATGAAATCCGCAGCCGGTCCGCCGGTCAGCTCGGCGACAAATGGCACCTCGATAAAGTTGTCATCGCCATTGGCGGCAAGAAACACTGGCTGTGGCGAGCTATCGATCAGGATGGCTTCGTTCTCGACGTGCTGATGCAGAGCCGCCGTATACCAAAGGCTGCCAGACGTCTGATGCGAAAGCTTCTGAAAACGGCTGAAGTCTGTAGTCGGCCAAAAGCGGATCTCCAGCATCGTCCAAATAAAAATTGTATCCGATGCGATCCGTTTTGGCAGTCGTCAACGTCTTCTCATCGCAAGGCATAATTGCGCCTTGAGATCAACCGTCGTCGGAGCCACGTGCATGACCACCACCTCAACCATCACCCTTGTCAACATCCTTTCAGTATCGCCGGAGAAGCAGCCTTCGCTTGTAGCACTTCTTCAAGAGAACACCGAAACAGTGATCACAACGCTCAAGGGCTGGATCGCGACCGACCTGATTGCCAGTGCGGATGGCGAGCAGGTTGTCATCCATTCCCAGTGGGAAACACAAGCCGATGTCGCCGCTATGCGGTCCGATCCGCGGATGGTAGCCTACTTTCCGAAAATCGCAGCGCTCGCCTCGTTAAAATCCGTTGTCGGCGAAGTGGTCATGTCACATCATCGTTGATCCAAGCGGGATCGGAGAGCGGCATGCTGACAGACGATGAATTTGAACGCCTGCTCTCCAGCCTTCGACCAAGACTACACCGCTATTGCGCAAGGATGGTCGGTTCGGCCGTCGAGGGCGAGGACCTGGTCCAGGAAGTGATGATCCGTGCAGTCAAGGCTCGCGCAAGCGAAACGCAGATCGACAATCTGGAACTATGGATGCTGCGTGTTTCGTACAATGCAAGCCTCGACATGTTGCGCAAGCGGTCGCGGACCCAGTTCGTACGGTTTGAAGACGAGTTGCCGGACCTGGCGGAAGCGACGCCGCAGCCCGAAGTCGCAACAATCGGATTCCGAGCGCTTCTCCAGATTGCGCCGCTTCAGAGATGCGCCGTCGTGCTCAAGGACGTGTTGGGTCATTCGGTCGGTGAGATTGCCGAAATCGCAAACTGCACCACACCAGCCGCGAAGTCCGCCTTGCAACGCGGCAGACTTCGATTGAAGGAGATTGTGGAACGGGACCGCCCCGATTTTCTTTTGCCGCTTGTCGATGAAAATACGCGGCAATGCCTTGCAGCTTATGTTGATGCCTTTCGAACCGGCGATTTCGACAGGATACGGCAGATGCTGTCAGAAGAAGTCAGGGTCGATCTCGTCAATCGCCTGAAGCTTTCAGGCCGAGGACAGGTCTCTTCATACTTTACCCGCTACGCCGAGGCAAAGCGTTGGCAGTATGCACTGGGCGCAATCGACGGAATGCCCGCAATGTTGGTTTATGACCGCACCGCCCCCTTGGACAAGCCAACGCATTTCGCCATCATCGACTGGAAAGCCAACCAGATCGTCGCGATCCGCGACTTCCTGTTCTCCTCTTACGTCTTGGAAGGAGCCGACTGGGTTCGGCTAAACTGATCGTAGCAACCGTGATGACGGTGGCGTCGCCCTAATGGCAAGCGGCGCGATCATGCTGAGGCAATTGAAGATGCATGGAGTGGCCCATGCCGTCGGTGATCTGACAGACCAAGGGGCGCTGGCGTTCGAGGCTGCCATTCCGATCTTGTCCCAGCTTCTCAAGACGGAAACGGCCGAATGAGAGGACCGGTCAACCGCATATCAGCCCAAGACGGCGCGCTTCCCTGCCTACCGTGATCTGAACGGCTTCGACTTCACCAGAAGCGAGATCAACGAGACACTCGTCCAACAGCTTCATCGCTGCGACTTCCTCGACGACGCCAACAACATTGTGCTGGTTGGTGGTCCCGGTACGGGCAAGACGCACATTGCCACCGCGCTCGGCGTCCAGGCCATCGAGCATTACCACAAGCGAGTGCGGTTCTTCTAGACTGTCGAACTGGTCAACACATTGGAACAGGAAAAAGCACAAGGTCGTTCAGGGCAGATTGCCAACCGTCTCGTCCATTCCGATCTCGTCATTCTCGACGAGCTTGGATATCTGCCGTTCAGTGCCTCAGGCGGTGCACTGCTCTTCCATCTGCTGAGCAAACTCTACGAGCGCACCAGCATCATCATCACCATCAACCTCAGCTTTAGCGAACGGGCCAGCGTCTTCGGCGATGCAAAGATGACAACCGCACTGCTCGACCGGCTCACCCATCATTGCCACATCCTTGAAACCGGAAACGACAGCTTCCCCTTCAAAAATAGTTCTGCACATGAACCCAAAACGGCAAAGGAGAAACGGAGACGCTTGACCACGACGACCGACACGAACGATACCTAAAAGGCGGGTCACTTCTCAGTGTAAATCCCGGGTCAACTCTCAGCGCAAATCAACATATCTGTACTTCACCCGTGAGATGTCATCGGCATGGCGATACGGGAGATTCAAATTATTGTCGTTGAAAGGGCGGGCTCCTGCGCAAGGAGATCGACCAGAAGGGAAAGACTATGCGTCAATTCCTTCATCGTTGCTGGAGCCCCTAGTCCAAGTCTTACGGCCTCCGGAGGTCGTGCCAGCGCAAAAGCGTCACTTGAAACGATACCGACTCCCACAGAGCGAAGCGCCGAGACCAGTTCGCCTCTCGACCATGGTTTTGGTACAGCAAGCCAGACGTGGAACCCACCAGGGGAAACTTCAACCTCGTAAGGCAACATCGCTTTCATGGCCTGAACTCTGGCCGCAGTTTCCTGGATAATTGCTCGGCAGACCGCATCCGCTACCCCACTCTCGATCCAACGCGATGCAGTCGCACTGGTAAGAGGTGAAACCAGCGAGGCGGACGCACGGATGGCGCTGGCGACCCTTGGACTGCGCCCGTGGGGCACCGCGACGTAGGCGACCCGCAACGCTGGGGATAAACACTTGGACAAACTGGCCACATGATAGACAATCTCCGGCGCGAGCACAGCGAGTGGCGCGGGCGCACCAGAAACTAAAGCACCGTAGGCATCATCTTCGATAATAGGGACGTTGTACGTGCGCGCCAACTCCACCAGCTCAAGGCGGCGGCCGTGCGGCATCGTGCGGGAGGTAGGGTTGTGGAGCGTCGGCATGCAATAAAGCGCTTTTGGCTTTGTTGTTTGGCAGGCCTTCGCGAATGCCTCTGGAAGCAATCCCTGTTCGTCCATTTCCAGGGGCAGCAACTTGAGCTTCAAATGCGAAGCTACCGAGCGGAAGCCCGGATAAGTCAATTCTTCAGCACAAACCGTATCCCCGGGTTCGGCGAGAGTGCTCAATATGGCGTGCAGAGCGCCTTGGGCGCCTGCGGCTATAAGAACGCGGTCGACAGTAAGATCGGGGAGTCGTCCCCTAAGCCACGATGTTGCAATTGTCCGGTCCCGCATGATCCCGCCCGGTTCCTGGTACCGCATCAAAAGATCAAGTCCCTCGGCTTCAAGATCCTTCATCACGTCCCACATCCGGCGCGTGAGTGCCGTGTCATCGAAACGCGGCGGCAGGTTCATGCTCATGTCGACCAAGCCGGAAGGCTGTGGGCTGGACAATCGACTCGGTCGCGTTCTGACATATGTGCCTTGGCCAACCCTTCCTTCTACCAGCCCTCGGCTTCGGGCTTCGGCATAGGCGCGGCTCACCGTGGTGAAGTCAATGTCGAGATCGTCAGCTAGCCTGCGCTGCGTCGGAAGCCGGGCGCCCTCCGCAAGCCGCCCGCTTGCAATATCCGTCGCAAGTGCGTCAGCGATTGCCAGGTAGATGGGGCTATCCTTCGTGTCGAGTCTTGGCGTCCATGATGTCGCAACCATCGGAAGTCCTATTGCATTTGATTTGCTGATTGTATGGACATTATCCCGAAGCGTCTCGCAGCTGCTGTCAAGCCAGACATAACATCCGTAAAGCCGTGACACCTAACCGCCCAGATTTCGCTGATCTGCCTGGGCTTCAGGACTTGGTACTTACCGTTGGGATCTTCTGCGGGTCAAGCTGGCCAAGCTCCTTAAATGGCAGGGAACGCGGTAGTGCCAAGGGTTCAGCTCACAGAGGTTGTATGTGCGGCATTTTGTAATCTTTCCGGATTGATTGCATTAATGTATGTATTGATAGCACATATAATCCAAATTCGAAAGGAAAGATGATGGCAAGTGAATGGCCTCCGCTGCCGCCAATTCGGACTGGCATCAAAGGTCTTTGCCCACGGTGTGGGCAGGGTCATATCTTTGATGGTTTTCTTTCTCTGAAGCCCAGATGTGATGTCTGTGGTCTGGATTATTCCTTTGCCGATCCTGCCGATGGGCCGGCCTTCTTCGTTATATGTTTTACATGCATTCCTGCTGTCGCAGTCGCCTGCTATATCGAGGTAGCCTACACGCCTCCCATCTGGGTCCATCTTCTTACATCGCTACCTTTGGTCTTGGCCGCCTGTCTTCTACCTCTGCGCCCGCTCAAAGGCTGGTTGGTCAACAGCCAGTATTTCTACAAAGCCGAGGAAGGAAAAATCGACTGGGAGTTCCGTCGGCAGGGAAGCGGAACAAGCGACCGGGAGCGTTAAGCCATGGTACCGCCGTCCGTCCGATGTGTACCTCTGGAGTTCGGCATTGGCCGCTTCTGGAGTCCGCCGGCACGTGAACTGACGCCCTACGCCCTGGTGAATAGTTTGCAGTCGCCGGTTTGATCGAGCTGAACACCAATGAGAACCGGCAAACGGTCGCTCGAATGCGTGAGCTGTACCCTGCATCAGTCAATCAGCTGACGGTAACCGCCAACCTGCGACAATTTGAATTGTAGGCGATATTGATCGGATAATGTATGTATGGATGCATCCAATCAATTCTAGGAATCCAGAACAATGACTGACAAATCGCCTCTGCTGTCGGCGAGCAACAGCGGGTTGGGACGTGGTCTCGAAAACTCCTCCGCCAAGCCAGCTGATCGTCTGGCATTCTTTTTAATCTGCTTCATTTGCTTAACAGGCGTGGCGCTGGTGTGCCGAATCCAAGTTGCTTATTCGCCCTCTATTTGGGCGCATCTCTTCATCGCCCTCCCACCCGTGCTTCTGGCTTGTCTTCTGCCCATTCGATTGTTGAAAGGCTGGCCTATAAGGAGCCGGTTCTACTTTGAGGCGGAAGAGCGAAAAATCGACCGCGACTACGCTCAATCGAAGCCTCGCAAGGGCACACCGAACGCGGTCAATATTAACATCTGCAATCGCACACGAGTTCCGAATTGAGAACGCTTTGACGCCCGGGGCCGGAGGCCGAGGGCTTCGGTTACACAGTCCGGTCGTCACCCCATTCAGTTCATGCCGGCAGCTGCTTAGTTTAAACAAACTGTTGGGGCGAACAGGTAACTCGCTATTCGAACCCACAAGCAGCCACCTGCCGTTACATCTAAACATTGCTACGTTTGCCTGAGTTGAAATCATAAAGCGCGTAGCTGATTCACTTGAGAGTCTTCTTATGGATTGGGTACCTATTGCCTTCGGCACGTTCAAAGCCCTCGGATTAGGCGCGGGCATGTTCTTCGCGATCAAGTGGCACTACGATCAGGGGGGGAAAGAGGAAAGGCGAGCTGCACTACGCACGAGCGGAATGATTGCTGCAGCCTTCCTTTTAGCGGTTTCGGCAGTGGTGCTGTTGGCGTTCGTCCTTAGCAGGATGCTTGGTTTGGACCTGAGTTACCCGTGATGATGTCACGTTCTCAGTTTTGGCTAGCCCTGCCGGAAACGACGGACCTTGAGGATAGATTGAATTAGAATGTTTACCAATGGTTGTATTAACGCAAAGATGTATATCTTTGCGTGTTTTTGGTATAGTTCGCTGTTTGCAGGATTTGAGCTACTGCCGCGCAGGTTAAATTCCCGGTGTTGCTCTACACTTTAGGGGTGTGTCGCTATTTATTACTAAAATAGCGTCCGATTGAATTACCCTTCGATTAACTACTGCGCTTTACCGGCGTTTAGAGTTTCGCCGCTACTGTCCGCAGGCTGAGGGAATTCATTCGTGCCAGCTCATGCATGGCGCGGGGACAAGGGGATCGCCGTGCGTATATTGAAGAGGCTTGTTGCCGACCGGGCGGGCAATTTCGCCATCATGGGGGCGATTGCGATCGTTCCAATTCTGGGTGCTGCCGGTATGGCGGTGGATTTCAGCCGCGCCATGGACCTCAAGGCGAGATTGCAGGACGCCGCCGATGCGGCCGTGCTCGGCTCGATCGCGGAACGATCCGCAGGCGTCACGCAGGCCGTCGGCATGACCTCCAATGGTCCCGTGCCGCTCAGCGAGGCGGAAGCGCTGGCTTTTTTCAAAGCTCAATTCGAAGCCAATACGAGCTCCGTGAAAGAGGATGGTAGCGAGGGAGAGAAAAACGAGTCAGAGGATATGAAGCTTCAACTCGTCAAGGCTTCGGTTACCAAGAACGGCGCGGAGATCAACGCCAACCTGACCTATCAGGCAACGGTGAAGACATCTTTCCTGCGGATCATCGGCAAGGACAGCATCGGCATTTCCGGAAGCGCCAATGCCGTCTTTCAGTCCCAATCCTTCATGGATTTCTATATGCTGCTCGACAATACCCCATCGATGGGCGTCGCGGCGACCACGGCTGACATCGACAAGATGATTGCAGCGACGAAGAATGTCTCTGATGCCGGTTCCAGGAACTGCGCTTTCGCGTGTCACATCGTCTCGGAAAAAGGTGTTCCGGACGGGAATAGCAATTATGCCCTCGCCAAGAAGAAGGGCATCTCCATCCGTATCGATGCGGTGGCAAAGGCGGTGAAGGAATTGACCAAAGAGGCCGACGATCAACGGAGCTACCCTGAGCAATATCGTATGGCGACCTATACGTTTGGTGAGACCGCAATGGATACCAAATTGCTCAAAGTGGCCGCTTTGACCAGCGATCTTTCCCAGGTGGATAAGACTGCGGATGGCATCAAATTGATGAGCATCCCAAGGCAGGGGTACAACAACGATCAGCAGACCGACTTTGATAATGCGCTGACAAAGATTGGGGAGGAAATCGGCACGCCGGGGAATGGTTTAACGGCTGCGACCCCGGAGAAAATTGTGTTTCTCGTGTCCGACGGCGTCGGCGACAGCTACAAGCCGAAGGGGTGCACGGCGAAGTTGAGCGGCAGCCGCTGCCAGGAGCCGATTGACACGAAAAGTTGCGCTGCCTTGAAGACGAAGGGTATCAAGATCGCCGTGCTCTATACGACTTATCTGCCGCTTCCGAACAATAGCTGGTACAACAGCTGGATTGCCCCATTCCAGCCGACGATCGGCACCAAGATGCAGGAATGCGCGTCTCCGGGCTTCTACTTCGAAGTGCCGCCGTCGCAAAATCTTGAGGGTGCCATGAAGACGCTCTTCAACAAGGTGGTTCATACACCGCGGCTGACGAGTTAAGCCACTTCAGCACGGATAGACGGCTTTCGAGCCGGAACGGCATGTGTCCAACCGGGGAAACATGCCGTTTTGCCATGTTCCGGCGCTGGATCCGGCCACGGTTCGGTGCGTTTTTGCAGCGCAGCATCGCGACACTCTGTACAATTGCACTCAAGCGCAGTATGAGGCGCGCATGTATTGGCTGGCGACGTGCCGGCCGCGGACTGTGCTTATCCTCATCGATCGAGGCTCGCATGACATCCGAATTCCGAAAGATAAACATATGGTAGAGTTAGACGGCATCGCTCCGGCGATCGCTCAGGCATTGAGCAAGCGCGGTTATTCAGAGTTGACGCCGGTTCAGAAGGCCGTTTTGGGGCCTGAACTCGAAGGCAGGGACGCGCTGGTTTCGGCGCAGACCGGTTCGGGCAAGACTGTTGCCTTCGGTCTGGCGCTTGCCTCGACGCTGCTCGAAGGCAAGGACCGCTTCGGCCAGCCCGGCGCGCCGTTGGCGCTCGCCGTCGCGCCGACCCGGGAACTCGCCTTGCAGGTCAAGCGCGAACTGGAATGGCTCTATGAACTCACCGGCGCAACCGTTGCTTCCTGTGTTGGCGGCATGGACATGCGCAGCGAACGGCGCGCGCTCGATCGCGGCGCCCATATCGTTGTCGGCACGCCCGGCCGTCTCTGCGATCACATCCGTCGCAGCGGCCTCGACATGTCGCGCCTGAAGGCTGTCGTTCTCGACGAAGCCGACGAAATGCTCGATCTCGGATTCCGCGAGGACCTCGAGTTCATCCTGGAAGCAGCACCGGCTGAACGCCGTACCTTGATGTTCTCTGCTACCGTGCCGCGCTCGATCGCCAATCTGGCCAAAAGCTACCAGCGTGATGCCGTGCGTATTTCGACGCAGGCCGAGCAGAAACAGCATCTTGATATTGAATACCGGGCGCTGACCGTTGCTCCGTCCGATCGCGAAAATGCCATCATCAACGTTCTGCGTTTTTATGAAGCGAAGAACGCACTGGTGTTCTGCTCGACTCGTGCCGCCGTCAATCATCTGACCGCACGCTTCAACAATCGCGGTTTCTCGGTTGTCGCCATGTCCGGCGAGCTCAGCCAGAACGAGCGCACCCATGCGCTGCAGGCCATGCGCGACGGACGCGCCCGCGTCTGCATCGCCACCGACGTTGCCGCCCGTGGTATCGATCTGCCCGGCCTCGAGCTCGTGGTTCACGCGGACCTGCCGACCAACCCGGAAACCCTGCTACACCGGTCTGGCCGTACCGGCCGCGCCGGCCGCAAGGGTGTGAGCGCGTTGATCGTGCCGAACAGCGCGCGTCGCAAGGCTGAGCGCCTGTTGCGCGATGCCAATATCAATGCCGACTGGGCAAGGCCGCCATCGGCGGACGAGGTTAGCCGCCGTGACGACGAGCGCGTTCTGGCCGATCCGGCGCTCACCGATCCGGTCACGCCCGATGAGGCCGATTTCATCCGCGAACTTTTGGAAAAGCATGGTGCCGAACAGGTCGCCGCCGCTTTCCTGCGGCAGGCGCGTGCTGGCCGTTCAGCGCCTGAAGACCTGATGGACACGCCGAACTACACACCATCCGGTGATCGTGGTGATCGTCCGGATCGCGGCGAGCCGCGGGCACCGCGTGGCGATTTCGGCGATAGCGTCTGGTTTTCGCTGTCGGCCGGCCGAAAGCAGAATGTCGAGCCGCGCTGGCTGATTCCGATGCTCTGCCGCATCGGCAAGATCACCAAGCAGGAAATCGGCGCCATCAAGATGCAGACCGAAGAAACCTATGTCGAGATAACCCGCGAGTGGGTGGACCGTTTCGTCGAGGCGATCGGTCCGAAGCGGGCGCTCGAAAAGGGCATTACCGTAACGCAGCTCGATGGCGCGCCGGACCTCTCCGGCCCGCGTGGTGGATTTGCAGGCAAGAAGCCTTATCCGGCCAAGAACGACTGGAAGGGTGAAGGCAAGCCGAAGCGCAAGTTCGAAGGCAAGCCTGACTATGCCGGCGCTGACAATCGCGGGTCCGAGAAAACTGACAGCAAGCCCTGGACGAAGAAGGCCGGCAAGCCGGGCTTCGACAAGCCGAAGTTTGATAAACCGAAATTTGACAAGCCTAAGTTTGACAAATCCGGAACCGAAGGCGCCAAGCGCAAGCCGCACAAGAACAAGGCCAACTGAGGCTGAGTGCTGGCTGATATTTAGAGTGGCTTGCCACGTGTAACGGTTGCCCTTCACCCTAACCCTCTCCCCGCTTACGGGGAGAGGGGACTACGGAATTTGCTGCACATTCCTTCGCCCCGTTTACGGGGAGAAGGTGCCCGAAGGGCGGATGAGGGGCCTTGGCCGCAGACTCTGCCGATGAGCCTTGCTTATGTCTTCAGCTGCCAAGTCGCTCGATTTGACTGGCGAGTGTTTGCGCAAGCCGCGTGCTAGCGCCGCAGGCGATCACCATTTGCGGCAGGATCATCCATTCCAGTGTCCAGGCCGCCCCCGAGCGTTCTTGTTCATGCACCATCGATTGATGGATGGCAGAGAGCTGCACCGCGTTGAAGCGGGCGAGCGACACCAGTGTTTCGGCGGCGACCGGGTTTTGCTTGTGCGGCATGGCCGAGGAGCCGCCGCCACCGGACAGTGCGATTTCGTCACCGGCTTGAGCGAGCAGGGCGATATCCAAGCCGAGTTTTCCAAGGCTACCTGAGATCAATGACAGGAGATGAGCGAGATCGGCGATAACCGCGCGCTGGCTCTGCCATTGTGGGTGGCTGGAAAGGCCGAGGTTTTTGGCCAGCGCAGCCCGAACGGCATCAGCTTTGTCGCCCAGTTTTTCAAGGGTACCGGCTGCGCCACCAAATTGGAGTGGGAATGCCATTTCGTCCAGCCTGTCGCGATAATCGGCAAGTGGCGATGACCACGCGGAGAGGCGATCGGCGACGGTGATCGGGATCGCCGCTTGCATCCGGGTATGGGCCATCAGCCGATTGGAGCCGAACCGGTGGCTAAGATCGTCGAAAAGGGCCAGCAAGGTGATGAGGCGGCTGGACAGGATGATGCTGGCGGCCTTGAGCCGCAGCATCAGGCTGGTGTCGATGACATCCTGGCTGGTGGCGCCGAAATGCACTTTTTCGGCCATTTCACCGCCGGTCGCCTTGCGCAATTGCCGGATAAGTTCCGGGATCACCACGCCATCGGTGGCGACCGCGTGGCGCAGGGCAAGGACATCGGGCTGGAATGTGGCGCAGGTTTCGGCGATGCGCGCCGCTGTTTCTTTGGAAACGATCCCGTGTTCGGTTTGCGCCTGCGCCAGGGCTGCCTCGAAAGACAACATGGCACGGATATCTGCCTCGGCCGAAAAGAAGGCGGAGATTTCCTCATCGCCGAGAAGGCCCGAGAGATAGGGATGGTCGAAAGGCGAGGCGGTCATATCGGGTCCTGGTGCCAGCTAGATGTCGAGGAACACAGTTTCCTTCTCACCCTGCAAATGGATGTCGAAAGTATAGACCGATCCGTCGCGCGGCGCGACCAGGGTTGCGACGCGGTGGCGGTGTTCGATGCGGGCAAGCAGCGGGTCTTCGGCGTTGGCTTGCTGCTCGTCGCCAAAGTACATGCGGGTGTGCAGGCCGATATTGATGCCACGGGCGACGATCCAGACGGTGATGTGCGGCGCCATCCTGCTGCCGTCCTTGTAGGGTGCGCGGCCGGGCTTGATGGTCTCGAACGTGAAGACGCCGTCTTCCGCCCCGGTCGGACAGCGGCCCCAACCGGTGAAATTGGGGTCGGCGGTGCCGCGCAGTTCCGAGGGGCTGTTGTAGAGACCGGCGGCATCGGCCTGCCAGATTTCGACGAGCGCATCCTTCAACGGCACACCGGCACCGTCGATAACGCGGCCGCGCACGATGATGCGTTCGCCGAGCGTCTTGTCGTTGACCATGGTGGTGCCGAGATCGGTTTCGTAGACCCCGGTGATACCGGCAAAGTTCGGTGTACAGCCGATATGGACATAGGGACCGGCGGTCTGCGACGGCGATTCCTTCAGGTAGCCGAGATCCTGAACCATCAGTTGCCCTCCATCCGGTTTTCAAACAGTGTCGAACGGCGGCCGCGCAGGACGATGTCGAACTTGTAGGCGCGTGCATCCATCGGGATGGTATTGGCCCAGTCGAGCGGGGCGATCAGCTGTTCGATGGCACTTTTGTCCGGAATGGTAGTGACGATCGGACACTTCCAGATCATCGGGTCGCCTTCGAAATACATCTGAGTAATCAGGCGCTGGGCAAAGCCGTGGCCGAAGATCGAGAAATGGATATGGGCCGGACGCCAGTCGTTGACGCCGTTCGGCCAGGGGTAGGCACCGGGCCGGATGGTGCGGAACCGGTAGCTGCCGTCCTCGTCCGTGATGGTGCGGCCGCAGCCGCCGAAATTCGGGTCGAGCGCGGCAAGATAGCTTTCCTTCTTGTGGCGGTAGCGCCCGCCGGCATTGGCCTGCCAGAATTCGAGCAGTGCGCCGGGTACCGGCTTGCCGCGTTCATCGAGCACGCGGCCATGGACGATGATGCGTTCGCCGATGGCGCTTTCACCCGGCTTGGCAAAATTGTGGATGAGGTCGTTATCAAGTTCACCAAGCAGGGAGTGGCCGAACACGGGGCCGGTGATTTCGGAAATCGTGCCGTCGAGCGACAGCAGCGCCTTTTGTGGCGAGCGCAGCACCGACGTCTTGTAGCCGGGCGTCAGCGCCGGAGCGTGCCAGGCGCGGTCGCGCTGGAAGAAGGCGCCGGTCTCAGGTTTTTTGTTGGAAAGATCAGACATCGTCCTGCCTCATACCGCCTGTCCGGCGTCCATCTGTTCGAAAACCTGCTTGGCGATCTTGATGGCGCGGTTGGCTGCGGGAACGCCGGCGTAGATCGCCACATGCAACAGCGCTTCGCCGATATCCTCGCGGCTGGCGCCGGTATTGGCGGTGGCACGTACATGCATCGCCACTTCCTCGTCATGACCAAGGGCGGCGAGCAGGGCGATGGTGACCATCGAACGCTCGCGTTTCGTCCAGGTTGACCGGGACCAAACGTTGCCCCAGGCGGCTTCGGTGATCAGTTCCTGAAACGGCTGGTCGAAATCGGTGGTCGTGGACTGCGCCCGGTCGACGTGACTATCGCCCAGCACGGCGCGGCGGGTGGCAAGACCCTGGCGGTAACGTTCGGTTGGCGCGGTGGCGTCACTCATGGGCGTGTTCTCCAGGCGGGATGGTGTCGATGAAGGCGCGCAGCACGGCGGTCAGCATTTCCGGCTGTTCGACGCAAGGGATATGGCCTGCATCCTTGATGACCTCGTAGCGGGCACCGGGGATCAGTTTTGCAGTCGACAGGACAACATCGGGCGGTGTCGAGCCATCCTGATCGCCGACGATGCAGATCGTCGGAACAGCGATGCGCTTGGCTGCTTCGGTGAAATCCGCATCGCGGATTGCCGCACAGGTGCCGGCATAACCCGCCACCGGCTGACGGATCAGCATGTTGCGATAGCCGTGCAGCGCGTTGTTTTCCGGGCGCCGGAAGCCGGGCGTGAACCAGCGCTCGAGAATGCTGTCGGTAATGCTGGCGATGCCGTTCTCTTCGATGGCGGCGATGCGGGTGTTCCAGATCTCGGCCGTGCCGATCCTGTGGGCGGTGTCGCAGAGTGCCAGCGCCCGTACGAGATCCGGCCGGGCGGCATAGAGGCCCTGCGCAATCAGGCCGCCGACCGAGAGGCCGCAAATGACAGCCTGCTTGACGGCGAGCAGATCGAGCAGCCCTGCGAGATCGGCAACGTGCAGGTCCATCGAATAGGGCATGTCGCCGACATCCGAGAGGCCATGGCCGCGCTTGTCATAGAGAACCATGGCAAAGTCACCCGCGAAACGCACGATCACGTCGCGCCAGATGCGAAAATCCGTGCCGAGCGAATTGGCAAAGACCAGCACCGGTTTGTCATTGGCAGCACCAATGATCTGATAGTGAAGCGTGACGTCGTTGATGCGGGCAAACTGCACGGAAATTCTCCTCGGAAACAGATTGGAACTTTAATTTGGTTCGGTAAAATGACATTTTATTGCCTATCATTAACTCTCAGGTTATGAGTTGTCATGATCGACGCCCGTGTGAAATTCCGCCATTTGCAGACCTTTGTCGAGGTTGCCCGCCAGAAGAGCGTGATGAAGGCGGCCGATCTTCTGCATGTCAGCCAACCGGCGGTGACCAAGACCATCCGTGAGCTGGAAGAGGTTCTGGGGGTTGCCGTGTTCGAGCGGGATGGGCGCGGGATCAAGATTACCCGTTACGGCGAGGCCTTCCTGCGGCATGCAGGCGCGGCGCTGACGGCGTTGCGGCAAGGGCTGGATTCCGTTTCACAGGAACGCTCGGGCGATGGCCCCCCGGTCAGGATCGGTGCGCTTCCAACTGTCTCGACGCGGATCATGCCACGGGCGATGGCGAATTTCCTCAACGAGGAAACCGGCAGCCGGATCAAGATCGTCACCGGCGAAAATGCTGTGTTGCTGGGACAGTTGCGGGTCGGTGACCTCGATCTGGTCGTTGGGCGGCTTGCAGCGCCTGAGCAGATGGCCGGGTTTTCGTTCGAGCACCTCTATTCCGAGCAGGTTGTTTTCGTCGTGCGCAGCGGCCACCCGCTGCTGTCGGCCAAACAGTCGGTGTTTGATAATCTCGGCGTCTATCCGGTGCTGATGCCGACGCGCGCCTCAATCATCCGGCCGTTTGTCGAGCGGTTCCTGATCGCCAACGGTATCGCCAGCCTGCCCAACCAGATCGAAACCGTCTCGGATTCCTTCGGACGGGCTTTCGTGCGGGCAAGCGATGCGATCTGGATTATCTCGACCGGCGTGGTGGCCGGTGATATCGAGGACGGGATGCTGGCGGCACTGCCGATCGATACCAGCGAGACAAAGGGGCCGGTCGGCCTGACGATGCGAGCCAACGCCATCCCTTCGATGCCGCTTTCGATCCTGATGCAGACGATCCGGGAGGCCGCGGCGGAGGTTTCTGCGGGCGCGCGCTGATCGGCCGCGCGGCCGGTAGGTTTGCACATTAAAATCCGGTGCCGCGCCGTTGTTTTCCTGTACGATAATGCCACCCGCTGATATCGTGGCTTCAACTCCAAGTTTTGGTTTTCGTTGGTCTATTCGGGGTAGAGGCAAAGCATGGCGGACGGAGCGCCCGGGGGGGCTGCAAAAACACAGCGGGCAGTCTGGACAAAACCGCTGCGGTCGCTGCTGGGGCTGGCGATGGCAGCGTTGCTGATCGCCGTATCGGGGACCTTGGTCGGTCTCGACTATTGGCGGGCGCGGGATTCCGCGATCATCGATGCACAGGCGGATATGCGCGCTTTTTCCGACCGCCTGGTCGATCGTCTCGGTATTCTGTCGGGAGGCACCACGGCGCTGGTGGGGTTTGCCGCATCGATCGCCAATTCGCTTCTCGTTCCGCCGCCGGAACGCATGGACGACAAGATCAAGCTCCTGCGCGAAATCATCGCCCAGTCTCCCCATCTTGACGGCATCTATGCCGGTTACCCGGACGGCTCCTTCATTCAGGCGGTCGATCTCAAGGCACCGGCGTGGCGCAAGTCGCTCGATGCGCCCGATGACGCCGTCATCGCAGTGCGGGCGATGCAGCCGGATCTGGCAGGATTGGCCAGCAACCGGCTTATCTTTCTCGACAAGGACGGCGGGCAGATGCTGGAGCGGCGCTTGCTGCCAACCGGTTTCGATCCACGAAACCGGCCGTGGTACCGGGCAGCGGTGAACGGCAAAAACCCGGCATCGATCGGCCCCTACAATATGGCAACCACCGGCGCGCCCGGCATGACCATCTCCGAAGCCCATCGTGGCAATGGCGGCATTGTCATCGGCGCCGATATTGATCTCGGGACGATCACCGAGTTTCTGGCGCGTGAGCGCCTGACCACGGGCACCGTCGCCTTCATCATGAATGCCAGCGGCAAGCCGATCATCCATTCCGACAAGGCATTGATGAACCGGATGCTGGCGCCCAAGGAGAAGGGTGACCGCGATATCGGCGGCACCGTCGATCCGCTGGTCAGCGGTCTGAAAGCCAATCTGCCCAAGGGCGATGGTGTCGGATTTGCGGAGATCGACGGGCGCACCTACGTCGTCATGTCGACATCGGTGAAATCGGCACTGCTCTTGGCCGGCCACCGGACGGTGGTTGCAGCGCCACTGGATGAGCTGACCGAAAAGGCCAACCGCTACCTCTATCAAGGGCTGGCCATATCCGGCGCAATCGTGCTTCTGGGCCTGTTGGGGGCTCTCTTCCTGGCTCGTTTGGTTACCCAGTCGCTCAGCCAGCTGACTGCCAATGCCAACCGGCTACAGGATCTGGATTTTACGGCGCCAAAGCAGGTTTCGTCCCACGTTACCGAGATATCCACGCTGGGCCGGGCGATGAACCGGGCGCGTGATGCGATCTTCACTTTCGCGCTCTATGTGCCGAAGGAACTGGTTCGCAAGGGTATCGAATCCGGGCAGTTCGCCGGACGCGGTGCGCGGCGTCAGGAGGTGACGGCCTGGTTTACCGATATCTACGATTTCACCACGTTGAGCGAGCAGCGCACGCCGGAGGAGGTGGTGGCGCTGCTGTCGGACTATTTCGACATCTTCAACGAGACCGTCAGTGAGCACGGAGGCGAGATTATCCAGTTTCTCGGAGACTCGGTCTTTGCCATGTGGAACGCGCCGATGACCGATGAACATCACGCGGAAAACGCCTGCCGCTGTGCTTTGGCGGTGGAGCGGAAACTGACGATATTCAATGCCGACCTGAAGGCGCGCGGGTTGCCGGAACTGCGCACCCGCTTCGGTATTCATACCGGCACGGCGGTTGTCGGCAGCGTCGGGGCGAGGGACCGGCTGCAATATACCGCCATGGGCGACACGGTGAATGTGGCGTCCCGGCTGGAGGGCATGAACAAGGTTTATGGCACGGCGATCCTGGCCAGCAGCGCGGTGGTCGCCTTATGCGGCGATGCGATCGATTTTCGGCCGCTCGGCGAGGCGCAGGTGAAAGGCAGGGCGACGGCGTTGCAGCTGTTTGAGGTTATTGGCGAGAAGAATCGCGCTCCGTTGCTGGTGGACTGTCCGCCGGCGGCGGCAATCTGACGGTCAATCGTCCGAATAACGCTCTTCGCGCCAGGGATCGCCGCGCATGTGGTAGCCGTTCTTCTCCCAGAACCCGGCCTGATCTCCAATGAGGAACTCGATGCGGCGCAGCCATTTGGCGCTTTTCCAGAAGTAGAGATGCGGGATGACGAGGCGCATCGGGCCGCCGTGGTCGCGCGTCAGTGGCTCACCTTCCCAGGCTGTTGCGAGAATGCCGTCTTCGGAGGCGAAATCGGCAAGCGGCAGGTTGGTGGTGTAACCGTCATACCCGGTCAGCATGACGAACCTCACTTCCGGCCGCGGCATGACCAGATCGAGCAGGTCGTGCGTCGAGACACCCTGCCAACGGTTGTCGTAGCGCGACCATGTCGTGACGCAATGGATGTCCGACAGCTTTCGGCTCTGCGGCAGCCGGTGAAATGCGTCCCAATCCAGTGTAACGGGATTTTCGACGCCGCCGACAATCTGCAGCGCCCAAGTTGACTGCTGGATGCGTGGCTGCTGGCCGAGATCGAGCACCGGCCAGTTGGTAACCAGATGTTGGCCGGGTGGCAGGCGTTCGGTTTCAGCGCGCGTGATTTTTCCCGTCAGGAACTTGCCTTGCTCGGCCCAGCGGCGTTTGGACAGCGTCAGTTTCGTTTCCGCGGTTTCGTCCGTCATGATGGCGCTCGCTGCTTTGGTCTCTCTGGGCCGTAGCGAATTACAGATTTAACGGAAGGACGTGTCAAGCATGTGGTTCGCACCAGCAATGGAAAAGGCCCGCGCAGCTTTCGATGCGCGGGCCTGCTTTATCGTGTTTTGGTCCGGTCAGACCGGCAGCTGGAAATAGGCGTTGGCGAACAGCACGACGGCAAGGCCTGCGGCCAGTGCCACATAGGGCAGGATGCCGGCTTTCTTGACGCCGAGGTCCTGGCCGACGAGGCCGAGGTCTTCCATCGCGCCCACCGGGAACTTCCCGCCGTCCCGCACATAGTGGCGATAGGCAAAGACCGGCAGGATCAGGGCGGCGAAGATGAAGCCGACCCACAGCGCGTTGGAATAACCCCAGACTTTTGCACCGGCACCGAGGAACAGCGCGTTGACGAAGGCAAGAACGGTGTTGAGGCCGATCAGCCAGGTCGGGGCCTTCCAGGGGCGCTGGATGTGGCTGGAATCCATGCGGTGGATCCAGCCGGCATTGAGGTTGAGGAAGTTGAAGATGATGTAGCCGACATTGGAGACGGCCAGCACGAAGAAGTAGCCGGCGACGTCCGAGGCGATTGCAAGCAGGATCAGGTTGAAGCCGAAGTCGGTCCACATGGCGCGGGTCGGGGCGCCATGCTCGTTGACGTGATCAAGGTACTTTGGCAACCAGCCGTCTTTCGAACCTTGGTAGAGGGTGCGCGACGAACCGGCCATCGCGGTCATGATGGCGAGGAACAGCGCCATGATCATCAACAGAACGAGGATCTGCGTGATGATCTGGCCGCCATGGACGAGGCTTGCCAGGGCTTCCGCAACACCCGTGCCATCGACGATACCTGGCGCAAGCATGCCCGCATGGCCAAGAACGCCCTGGAATGTGAACGGGATGAGGAAGAAGAACAGGCAGCAGAGCAGGCCGGAATAGAAGATCGCCTTGAACGTGTCAGTCTTCGGGTTCTTCAGTTCACGGGTATAGCAGACGGCCGTTTCAAAACCGTAGGTCGACCAGGCGGCGATATAGAGGCCGCCGAGGAACAACGTCCATCCGCCATTGCTCCAGACGCCGTCGATACCGGAATAACCGGCGGTCGGTGGCACTAGATTGGTGATGTTGGCGCTGTCGATCTGGCCGGAGAAGATCGGATAGAGGCCAATGAGCAGGAGCGGCAGCAGAACGATGATGGCGAGCCATTTCTGGACGCTTGCGGTTCCCTGGATGCCACGATGCTGGATCGCAAAGATGACCAGCATCAGAATGCCGCCGATGACGAAGGTGGCGTTGAGGTTGGCCTTGGCGAGGAAAGGAATGTCGAAGGTGATCAGCGACCAGTTGCGGATTGCCGGGGTGAGGGCGGCGATCGCGTCGGTCGACAACAGGGCCGAGATGGCGTCCTGTGGCGTCTTGCCGGCATTGGCAGCCAGCCATTCCGCGACGCGCGGGCTTTCGGCGGTTAGCGTTGCCATATTGGCGCTGATCCACTCCATTACCGCCGGGCTACCGGCGCCGGGAATGGGAAAGAGAGCATTCAGGATATAGCCCGCCGCGATGGCGCAGCCGAGCGACAGAACCGGCGACCAGGCGAACCAGTTGCACCACACTGATAGTGGCGCGATGAATTTCGAATAACGCAGCCAGGCGGTGGCGCCATAGATCGATGCGCCGCCGGATTTGTTGCCGAACATGCCGGCGATTTCGGCGTAAGTGAAGGACTGCAGGAAGCCCATGACCATGGAAATGATCCAGACGACGAAGGCGAGCTTGCCTGTCGTTCCGGCAATGCCGCCGATGGAGAAGAGCACCAGCGGCGGTACGCCGGCAGCAACCCAGAATGCCCCTTTCCAGTCCAGCGCGCGGATCAGCCCGGTGCCCGAGGCAGCGGTCGACCCGTCGGTCTCAACGATAGATGCCATAAACAGTCTCCTCGACCAGTTTTGTCTTGAAGCGCGTTTCCGCGCGTCCCCTTTATTGATGATGCCGACTGCGGTTTTTATTGCTTGGCGAAGCCTGCATTCAGCAGTGTCAATCGCCGTTCCCGTCACTGAATCTCGTGACCGCAGTTATCTTCATAGTGAATTTTTTTTCCTCTCGGTCAAGTCTCTCTTTACTTTGCGGGGCCTCCCATAGGATAGTTTGGCCATATTGGCAGTGCATAAACTGGTGCTTATGGACAGGTAAGCCGACCAAGCCTTCGGGTGGGAGCTGAGATGACTGATTCCGGACGATTTGCGGGCACCTTGATGCCGCCGCGGCCCAGCACGATTCTGCGGCCGGGCATTCCAGTACTTGCCCCAGGCGTCGAGCGCTACCGCGTCAAGGGACGCGGCACGACGGTCGTCAAGGTAATGGCGGGTGACCGGATCAGCATCAAGGATATCGAGGGCGGGCAGTTTTGCGAGGTCAGCTTCGTTGATGCCGCAGGGCGTTTCAATGCGGCCGGTCTCGGAGTCGCATTTTCGCGGCCCGCTTCTGGGCTTCAGGAGATCCTTGGCCGGGATGAAGAGAGTGCGCGGCGAACACTGAGTGCGTTGAAACGGCGAAACGTCGATACCGCCGGGGCGCAGGCCCTGATGCTGTTCGGTGAAAGCTCTTCGCCGGGCGCTTCGGCAGAATGGACGATTGCGCTGGACGGACTGCTGATCGTCGCTGCTCCAGCGCCGCCGATGGATGCGGAGGCGCAGAATACTGCGACCGCGCTGGAACTGCGTGTGACCCGCACCAAAATCGAACGCACCTATGAAGAGATGCTGCCGGAGCCGATGGCTGATCCCGTGCAGGATCTGCGCATCCAGGCGGCGAGGGCATCGGCCTATTTCGTGCGGGCCGGCGAGTTCATTCAGGTCATCGACGTTTCGGGCCGGCAATGCACCGATTTTCAGGCTTTTTCGGCCCGCAAGGTCGATAAGGGGCTGGACCTGGCGCTCGACGCGACAGTGACGCGGACGCTGCTCGGCCGCAGCTATCCGACGCCGGGTCTGCCATCCAAGGCTTTCGACCGGGATTTCGAGCCGCTGGTGGAAATCGTTCAGGATACGGTCGGGCGTCATGACGCCTTCGCGACCGCCTGCAACTCACGCTACTATGACGATATGGGCTATCCGGGGCATGTCAACTGCACCGACAATTTCAACCATGCGCTGGCGCCCTATGGGATCGCGCCGCGCAAGGGGTGGGAAGCCCTCAACTATTTCTACAACACCAATGTCGATCATCACAACCAGCTCTATCTGGACGAGCCCTGGTCGCGGCCGGGCGATTACGTGCTGATGCGGGCGCTGACCGATCTGGTTTGCGTGTCGTCGTCCTGCCCCGACGATATCGATGCGGCCAATGCGTGGAACCCCACCGATATCCATGTCCGTACCTATTCGGACAAGGAAAAATTCTCGCGCGCCGTCGCCATCCGAATGACCCCTGATGCAGAGCCCGAAATGACCCAGGAAACCGCCTTCCATCCGCGCCTCTCAGGCCTGACCCGCAATCATGTGGAATACCGCGGCTACTGGCTGCCGAACCGCTTCAACAACGAAGGACCGATCGAGGAATACTGGGCCTGCCGCGACAAGGCCGTGGTGATGGACCTGTCGCCGCTTCGAAAATTTGAGGTAACCGGTCCGGATGCGGAGGCATTGCTGCAATATTGCGTCACCCGCGATATCCGCAAACTGTCGCCGGGGCAGGTGGTCTATACGGCGATGTGCTACGAGAATGGCGGCATGATCGACGACGGTACCGTGTTCCGGCTGGGCGACAACAATTTCCGCTGGATCGGCGGCGATGACGTGAGCGGCATCTGGCTGCGCGAGCAGGCTGAGAAGATGGGCTACAAGGCCTGGGTCCGGTCCTCCACCGACCAGATGCACAATCTCGCTGTCCAGGGGCCGAACAGCCGCGACATCATCAAGGAAATCATCTGGACGGCGCCGTCACAGCCGTCGATCGGCGAGCTTGAATGGTTCCGCTTCGCCGTCGGCCGCATCGGTCATTTCGAGGGCGCACCAGTCGTTGTCTCACGCACCGGCTATACCGGTGAACTCGGCTATGAAATCTTCTGTCATCCGAAGGACGCGCTTGCCGTCTTCGATGCGGTCTGGGAAGCCGGGCAGAAGCATGGGCTGAAGCCGATGGGGCTGGAGGCGCTCGACATGGTGCGCATCGAGGCCGGGCTGGTGTTTGCCCATTACGATTTTTCCGACCAGACGGACCCGTTCGAGGCCGGTATCGGTTTCACTGTGCCGTTGAAATCGAAGACTGAGGATTTTATCGGCCGCGATGCGCTGATCAAGCGCAAGGAAAACCCGCGCTACAAGCTGGTCGGGCTGGATATCGACGCCAATGATGCGGTCGGCCATGGCGACACGGTGCATATCGGCCGGGCACAGGTTGGCGTCGTCACCAGTGCGACCCGCTCGCCGCTTCTGAAGAAGACGATCGCGCTGGCGCGGATGGATGTGCTGCATTCGGAGATCGGCACCGAAGTCCAGATCGGCAAGCTGGATGGCCAGCAGAAACGGCTACCGGCGAAGATCGTGCCGTTTGCGCATTACGATCCGCAGAAGCTGAAGCCGCGGTCGTAACAGGATTGGCCGGGTGACGGGGACTTGCAGCCGGGAGATTGTCAGAGTTTCAGGAGACGGGCGCTTTTTGCGGGCACTATTGCGAGGATGGCGATGGCGCCCCGGCTTCCTCATAGTGGTGTCGCAATTTGCCGGGCGGAAGACGAAGGAATTTATCTGGGAATATTTTGGCAGTTTAAAATTGATGTGCCGAAGGCCACTCTGTTGGCCTTCGGCGATTTCATCGGCAAATCGCGATCAGTTCTTGAGATAAACTTCCAGCGTATCGTCCATCGCTTCCAGCCACGGGGTATGGTGCTTGGGCGCCATCGTGCCGGTCATCAGCGATTTGTAGGCGTTGTCACGGAAGCCCATGATGTTTTCGGCCTTGTGATGTTCCCATTCCATGAAGGTCTGGTTGGTGCCTTCTACGTCGAACTTCGGATAATCGGTGTCTTCCAGTAGTTCGATGACGTAATCGCCCTGGAACCAGATCATCTGCTCCGCATCATCGAGCGTTTCCTCGCGGGCGCGCCATTTGTCGAAATGCGCCTGCATCTCCGCCTTCGGCGGCAGCTTGATGCGGTTCATGATCACATCGCGGGCATACCAGGCCTGGGCATCGAACATGTTGAAGGTGTAGAACTGGTCCTGCATACCGATATACATCAGCTGCGGATTGTCCTCGTAGACCACGCCCTTGTAGAGATTGTCCGACCACAGCCGGTTGGCGGTCTTCAGGCGCAGGTCGTCGGGCAGGAACGGGAAGTGGTGGAGATAACCGGTGCACAGGATCAGTGCATCGACCTCCTTGGTCGAGCCATCGGCAAAATGCGCCGTCTTGTTGACCAGTTTCTGCAGCAGCGGCCGTTCCTCGAAACGCTCCGGCCACTTGAAGCCCATCGGCTTGGAACGGTAGCTGGTGGTCACCGATTTCGCGCCATATTTCCAGCATTGCGAGCCGATATCCTCGGCCGAATAGGAGCGGCCAACGATCAAAACGTCCTTGTCCTTGAACTCCAGCGCATCGCGGAAATCATGCGCGTGCAGGACGCGGCCGCCAAAGGTCTTCACACCTTCGAAATAGGGAACGTTCGGGGTGGAGAAATGGCCGGAGGCGACAACGACATAATCGAAGATTTCGTCATACATGACGTCGTTGACGCGGTCGTGCGCGGTGACAGTAAAGGTCTTTGATTCCTCATCGAAACGGACCATGCGCACTGGTGTCGAGAAGCGCACCCACTTGCGCACATCGGCCTTTTCGACTCGGCCCTTGATATAGTCCCAGAGCACGGCGCGGGGCGGGTAGGAACCGATCGGCTTGCCGAAATGCTCCTCGAACGAGTAGTCGGCGAATTCCAGGCATTCCTTCGGGCCGTTCGACCAGAGATAGCGGTACATGCTGCCATGAACCGGCTCGCCATATTCATCAAGCCCGGTGCGCCAGGTGTAGTTCCAAAGGCCACCCCAATCAGCCTGTTTTTCGAAGCAGACGATTTCCGGGATGTCTGCCCCCTTCTGGGCGGCGGACTGGAAGGCTCTCAATTGAGCGAGGCCCGAGGGGCCCGCGCCGATCACGGCTACTCTGGTCATGTCTGTTTGTTCCCTTTTTATGTCGTTGTCAGTTCTTCCGGTCGTTGCCGAATATCTCTCTATGCCGTTTGCCCTCACCCTAGCCCTCTCCCCGCATGCGGGGAGAGGGGACGACGGAGGTCGTCCGCTTGTCCCTTCTCCCCGTTCACGGGGAGAAGGTGGCCGACAGGCCGGATGAGGGGCTTTTTCTCTCCTTAATCCGGGTAAATCCCCGCGCTGGTCGGTGCACCGTCATCATATTTCGCCAGCCAGTCGATCATGATCGGGCGATTGCGGGTCAGGCCCTTGTAGTCGACGATCTCCGGCGGCAGGCTTTTGAGCACACGCGGGAGGCGGCGGCCCCATTTCGGGACGGTTACCAGTTCGTCGAGGCTGATCAGGTAGCAGCGGATGACGAAGAGGATGGCGTTGGAGCGCGGCAGGCGCCAGAGGCTCTGGAGTTCGACACGCAGGTGCATCTTGTTGCCGACATTTTCCGGCGTCACGGTCTGACGGTCCGGTCCCCATTTGTGATAGTTTTCCGGTGAGGTATCGAGCCTCGGATTGACCGTCATCGTCCAGTTGAGACGACGGGTCGGCTTGCCCTGCTGCAGGTTCAGGAGGAATTTCAGCGCCCGGTCGAACACGCCGATCTGGTGGGCGAGCGGCACCGGCCCATGCCATTCCATGAAGTTCATGCCGATGTCGAAATCCAGCGACCAGTCGGCCTGGGTGGTGACCATGCCGGCATCCATCCAGAGGTTGTTGTCGCGCTGGTCGACGATACAGAAATCGCCCTGGGCCTGCCGGGTGATATATTCCATCGGCGGATAGGACAGGGTCGATGGATCGCCGAACGTAAAGGTGTCGTCGATACCCATCGGCCGGTTGATCCAGCGCCAGCGGTCGCCGTTCTTCTCCAATGTGAAATGCTCGGGGTAATCCTGTGCCTGGTGCTCCATCAACAGCTCCAGCACGTCCCATTGCGCCGCCATCATATGCGGCAGGGCCTGGCAGCGCAGCGGATCTTCCTTCAGGACCATCGCCCGGTCCTGCATCTCGGCGACATAGTGCTCGTCGACGTCGATCAGGTTTTCAAAGACGCTGTCCGCCTTGCCGCGGATATGCGGCTCCATATTGACCGAATACATGTATTCGTCGCGGTCGAAGGGGAAGGGGAAACGCCTGATATTGGTGAGGCTGTTGCGGAAGGTGAAGTCGTCGCGGAACGTTTCGCTCCTGAACGTGATGGTCATCTGTCCGGTCCCCTTGAGCTAGAGTTGAAGAACGAGTTGCTGGCCCTTGAACCGCGAGACGCAGATCATGACCTTCTTGCCGGATGCCTTTTCGTCATCCGACAGGTAGATATCGTTATGCTCCAGCGTGCCGTCGCAGGAGGAGACTTCAGTCTCGCACTGGCCGCAGGCGCCGCCCCGGCACATGTAGGGGGCGTCGCAGCCATGCGCTTCGGCTGCTTCCAGAATGCTCTGGTGTTCGCCGACGGTCATGTGGATATTGGATTTTTCGAGGAATACCTGGAACGGCAGGCCCGCGGGCGGCGCGAGGAAGCGTTCCGAATGCAGGTTTTCCTTCGGCCATCCGGCTTTCAGCCCGGTCATCAGCACGCCGTCGATCATGCCGGCGGGACCGCAGACATAGAGATGCGTGCCGAGCGGCTGGTTGTCGGCAATCTCTGCGACGGGAATGTAGGTCTTTTCCTCATCGACGTAGATCTTGATGCGGCGCGGGCCGTAGCGATCCAGTAATTGCTGCCAGTAAGCGCCGTGTGAGCGTGAGCGGATGGCGTAGTGCAGTTCGAAAGCGATGTTGTCGCGGCTGAACTGTTCTATCATCGCGATGAACGGCGTGATGCCGATGCCGCCGGCAAACAGGATGTGCTTGCGGCCGCGATGATCCGGCGCAAACAGGTTGACCGGCTGGCTGACCGTCAACCGGTCGCCGGGACGGACCTGCTCGTGCATGAAGATTGAGCCGCCGCGCGAGTTTGGAACCCTGAGCACGCTGATTTCATAAGCGCTGTTGTCGTCGGGATTCGACATCAGCGAATAGGGGTTGCGGCGCAAAAGCCCATTGTCGTTCATCGAGACGACGACATGGGCGCCGCCGGAGAAGAACGGCATGGGACGGCCGTCCAGCCGCTCGAAGCGGAAGCGTTTGACCAGATCGGTCACCTGCGTCACCGCTGCGACCCTGACAGGCATATCTGTGTTGAGGCTCACGGGAACATCTCCTCGGGGGCAGGCGCAGTGCCCGGTTCTTCCGCATCGATGTTGACGCCCTGGAACGCGCCGAGACGCCGGGAATAGTGGTCACGGACTAGCAGCGGCAGGCCGCAATGCGTGCAGGCAAAGGGACTGGTGGTCACGTTGTCAGTGATGCCCTTGCAGTGCACGCATTGTACGCGGCGCGCCGTCGAGCCGCGATGTTCGGTATGGATCGAGTTGAAATCGATACCGAATTCCAGCGCCACCTGCATGATCTGGCCAATGAAGCCTTCGGTCCCGGCGATGTAGAGCCGCGTTCCCATCCGCGCCTGCTCAAGACAGGCACGCAGGCGAAATAACAGCGGCTGAAGCGTTGGGGCCTGCCAGAAGACATCGGGTGACAGAGCCGAGAGGGCTACGTCGTACGCTTTCGGCGCTGCCCCTGCGGCGAGATAGAGAATTTCCGATTTGGCCAGAAAATCCGTGCCCTTCAGTTCCACCTGATCGGCGAACGCTGCCGCCCCTTCGCCTTCAAGGACGAAGAGGTGGCGCTTGGCGTGGGGATCGATGTCGAGCCCCTTATATTCCGGCCGGCTTTTGATCCCTTGTACGAGCATACCGTCAGCCCTGCGCCGTCCGTTTCGTCTTCTTCGGATCATCGAAGGTGATCGTATGGGCGATGGCCGGGGCGTTGACGGTCTTGCCCTTCACGTGGAGCTTGGTGCCTTGGACGGCATAGGGAACCTCGACGCGCATGATCGCCATTGAGCGGTTGGTGAGCTTGGAATAGGACGGGCAGGTGATGACGCCGACCTTTTTGTCGCCGGCCCAGACCTCGTCGCCGAGATCGGTCGGGCCGTCAGATTCGACCAGCAGACCGAAGATCTTGAAGCGTTCCTTGCCCTTCAGGCGGGCATGTTCCTCGGCGCCGCGAAAACCGGTCTTGCCCGGGCTGACGGTGAAAT
Organism: Hyphomicrobiales bacterium; assembly: GCA_900472175.1. Taxonomy (GTDB): domain Bacteria; phylum Pseudomonadota; class Alphaproteobacteria; order Rhizobiales; family Rhizobiaceae; genus Pararhizobium. Next base: position 28,624 of record UCHD01000004.1, read on the forward strand.
CGAGGCCGAGTTCCCAGAGGCTGTCGCCCGGCTGTTCGTTGGCGAAGGGATACATCTGCGAATTGTCATAGGGGTAGAACAGCAGGTAGCTTTCGACGCGCAGCATGTCGAGAACGCTGAAGCAGACGGGAATGATGCCCATCGCCTTGCCTTCATCGACGATCCGGTCCCAGACCATGCCGGCATCCTGGCCCCGCACGAAGATTTCATAGCCGCGTTCGCCGGTATAGCCGGTGCGCGAGATCATTACCGGGGCGCCGAACAGCGTCGTCTGCATATGATGGAAATATTTGAGGTCGCGGATGCCGGGCACGTATTTCTCAAGGTAATCGACGGCCAGTGGACCCTGCAGCGACAGGTCGTGCAGGTCGTCATCGAACAGCACGGCGCAATTGCGGCCCTGGGCCTGCTTGACGATTTCCTCGAAGCCGGAGCCCGAGCCATGCACCAGCATCCAGGAGTTTGGGCCGGTGCGGTAGACGATGCAGTCATCGGTGAAATGACCGCGATCGTTGAGCATGCAGGCATAGACCGACTTGCCGGGATAAACCTTCGTCATGTCGCGGGTGGTGATATATTCCAGCACGGCGATCGCATGCGGGCCGACGAGGTGAACCTTCTTCAGGCCGGAGACGTCCATGATGCCGGCCTTGGTGCGCACGGCGATGTGTTCTTCATAAATATCCTTGTCATAGGTCCAGGCGGTTCCCATGCCGCTCCAGTCCTCGAGGTTCGATCCCAATGCCCGATGTCGGTCGCCCAAGGCGGAAAAACGCCAGCTAAGTGCCATGATTTGTTCCCTTATTTATTTCACTCTGTGGAAATAATTATTCCTGAGTATATTCGCGTTTTTGGGAACGGCAAGCCCGCGATGTGGATTTATCGCCGGAAAGTGCGGTGTCGCGAACGGCGAAAATCATGCCGTTTTCGTGCTTCGGCATGCAAGGCTGAGGGTATTCAACGCCGGAAATCCTGACTTTTCAAGTGGCGTGATCTGGGAGAGGCAGAAACAAAAATGCCCGGATCAACGGTCCGGGCATCAGCAACGGGTAGAAATTACGAGAATCAGGCAAGCACGCCTTCTTCCTTCATCGCCGCGGTAAACGAGGCCCAGGCTTTTTGCGGGCTGCGGATACCATCAAGGGCATCGAGGCAGTGCTGTAAGGCGCGGCGATAGGCGACGCCACGACGGCCTGGCCAACGGCGAAGAAATTCGACGGCGTCCCAGGCGGAGGCAATGATGTTTTCCTGGCTCTGCTTGATGATCACTCTGACGGGGTTTGGAAAGCGTTTGTAACTCACGTCGTCCTCATGCTGATTCTTGAAATTGCAGCACCCCAACGTTCGGGATTCGAGAAGGTTCCATGGCTCGATTCATTTCGGAGTCTGCTTTCGAAATGATGTTCCGATACAGCCCGGTTTTACCGAGTGGCCCTTTGCCACTCTATCCACTCCGCGCCGATTTTCCGGTGTCTTAGGAAATTCAGCGGGTCCTCGGCATCGAACCGCGAGCAGATGCAGCACCTGCGGCCCAATCGCTCTTTTCTAGCACCAGCACGTCGAGACCGGCGCGCGATCAGTGATCCGGCAATCTTGGCTGCGAAGGGCTATGCGGGTGGCGATAAATTCGTCGGCAAGACGCTGTTCGAGTCGCCAATGCCGAGCGAACTACGCTAGAAGATGATTGCCGAATTTGCGAAGATCAAGGCGGGCTATTGAGCGAGTATGATGCAGATGTGATCGTTGCAGGGGCCGGATTTTCCGGCCTTTCGGCAGCGGATGCGCTGGTTTCAGCCGGTTTCGACGTGATCGTGCTAGAGGCCCGCGACCGTGTTGGCGGCAGGGTTGAAGCCATGGCGTTTGCCGATGGCGTGGTGATGGACACCGGCGGACAGTTCATCTGTGACGAGATGCCGAACGTGATGGCACTGGCGCGGCGGTTCGAGCTTCCCTTGGCGGAAACGCCGCTGGAGGGTGCCTTTTTGATTCAGCCGCAGTCGTTTGCCGGGACCGGCTCGTCTTTCGCTGAGGCCGGCCGGATTCGTGCCCGGGCCAACAGGATCGATCCGCGCGACCCGGCGATCGCCGGTCTGACGGCGGGCGAATGGCTTGGCCGCCAGAGTGATCCACCGGGCGCAAAGGCGAGCTACCAGGCGATGGTCGAAGGGCTCTGGTGCCGGCCGGTCGGGGAAATTCCGCTCTGGTATCTGATCGACAATGACAGGCGCACGATCAGCAACGGCAACGAGCTACAGTATTTCGCCGAAGGCACGATCCATGCCGCTGCCACGGCTCTGGCGGCAACACTCGGTCAGCGCCTGCGGCTCGATACGCCCGTCGCCGGTATAGTGCGCAAAAAGGATTCTGTCGCGGTAACGACTGGTAAAGGCGACGTGCTGACGGCGCGCCAGGTGCTCATTGCCGTGCCGCCGGTGATGGCGTCGCGCATCGCGCATGAACCCGCGTTGCCGGAGCCGCTTGCGGGTGCATTGGCTGCCTGGAAGAGCGGGACGGTGATCAAGGTGCTGGTGCGCTACGAACGGCCATTCTGGCGTGATCGCGGGCTGAGCGGCATGATCATGTGGCGCGATACGCTGGGGCTTTTTGCATGTGATGTCAGCAGTATAAAGGCGGTGGCGTTGGTCGTGTTCGTTGGCGGCCCGCTTGCGGTCGAATGGAGCGGCAAGGGAAGAGCGTTCATTGAAGTGGAAATTCGCCGCCGGCTGGTCGAGGCTCTGGGTGCGGAGGCCACTGATGTCACGGGTTTGATGATCCGGGACTGGGTGGACGATCCATGGAGTGGCGGCGGTTACAGCGATGTTATCGCCGGTCTTCGGTCTTATGATGCCGAAGATATTCTGCGGGCCGGAGTGCCGCCGGTGCATTTTGCCTCGTCGGAGCTGGCGCCGTCATTCCCCGCCTATATCGAAGGCGCCATTATTGCCGGCCGCGAAGCGGCGGAGCGGGTGATTGCGGCTCGTCAATCGGCCGTCGCCACCGGTGCATCCGGATCGTAGGCCAGCCGGTTCCTCTAAATAGGAATGGCTTGGGAAGTCATGGGTCTCGTGAAATTTCTCGTTCTCCCCGACGCTCAGAGCGATTTTGGCCCTCACGGCTTTGCCGTGAGGCGCTGCCAATATACCTGCGGCCGTGGAAAAAGTCGAAAGCGATAGTTGCCGGTGCTACTTGTCCAGTTGCGGATAGACCCGGTCGAGAAAACCAGGACGCAATTTTTCGCCCATCAGGCAGTCGGTGGCCGGTGTGTTCTGGGCAGGGATAATCCGCGCAGTTGGTCTCGAGTTGCTGACTTCCATCACCAGTTTCTGCCGGATGGCGACGGCGAAATCCTCCGGCTGGTGGACCGGCAGGACGAATGAACCAGGGCCGCCGATGACGCAATCCGCGTAATACCGGTCAAGCGAAGCCGTGCCGACGGACGGGCGAATGATGATGGCAAGGCCATTGATGATGATGCCGCTGGCTACGGCTGCGTTGCGCGCCGGGTCGACCGGCGGGCCGAGATTGTTTGGGCCATCGCCGGATATGTCGACCACCCGGCGCATCGCGTCGTAGGGGCTCGCTGATATCAGTTTCGACGCGAAGGTGATGGCATTGGAGATCGAGGTGCCGCGGCGGGTGAAGACCGGGCGGGAAGCAAGGTGTTCGGCCAGATCCGCCGCATCCTGCGCGTCGTCAATCAATCTCCAGCTGACAACGGAGGTTTCGTTGACGCTTCCGGCCCACTCGAAATAGCTGATGGCGATGCGGCCGTTGAGGCCGGACGCGACCGCGTTGATGAAATCCGGATGGCGCAGGGCCTCGACATAGCCCATGCGCTGCACCTGCGCTTCCTCGATATCCATCGACCCTGACATGTCGACGGCAAGCACCAGCGCAACATCGACCGGAGCGGCGTCGGCGACCGGCGTCGCAAGAGGCGCGCCCGAAATTGTCAGAAACATCGCAAGAGTTAGGAGCATCCGGTCATCCAATCGCGGCTGAAGATCGTATGAAACTAAAATGTAACACACATCGTCAGTGAGGCGACCGTTCCGGATGCGGACGACTTCAACAATCGGTGATTTGTAATGGCGTGCGTTTTAGTGAATTTTCGGTCGACTGGAGTAAGCCTGCAATGCTTCTGAAAAACGAAACCGACATGGTCATTGTCGACCGGTTGCAGCAAGCGTCGTTCGGATACTTTCTAGAGTTCGTCAATCCCGAAAACGGCTTGATTGCTGATACCTCTCTGCCCGGCGCGCCTTCGAGCATCGCCGCAACCGGCTTTGGCCTTGCCGCCTATCCGGTTGGTGTCGAGCGAGGATGGATGAGCCGGCAGGATGCTGCGGCAAGAACGCTGGTGACGTTGCGGTTCTTTGCTGCAAGTCCGCAAAGCCGCAGCAAGGATGCGACCGGCTACAAAGGGCTCTATTACCATTTTCTGGACATGAAGACCGGCCTGCGGACATGGCGCAGCGAGCTTTCGCTGATCGACAGCGCTCTTCTGATCGCCGGCATGATAACGGCGGCGGCCTATTTCAAACAGGACAACGAGGTCGAGACCGAGATCCGCTCTCTTACCGATATGCTCTATGCCCGGGCGAACTGGGCCTGGGCGTTGGACGGCCAGGGGGCCTTATGGCTCGGATGGAAGCCGCGGACGGGTTTTCTGCCCTATCGCTGGGAATCCTATAGCGAAGCGCTTATCCTCTACACGCTGGCTCTGGCCTCGCCGTCCTATCCGATCGGCAGGGAAAGCTATGATGTCTTTGCCAGCAAGTTCGACTGGATGACGGTGAAGGGCAAACCGTACCTCCATGCCGGACCGCTTTTCATCCATTTGTTTTCCCATGCGTGGATTGATTTTCGTGGCATCCGCGATGCGGCTGTGGAAATGCACGATACGGACTATTTCGAAAACACCCGTCGTGCGATTGCCGTCCAGCGTGACTATGCCATCACCAACCCCGGCAACTTTACCGGCTATGGCGCCGATGCCTGGGGGCTGACATCGTGCGATGGTCCGCAGCGTCCGCGCCGCCTGCTGGATGGGCGCCGCCAACAGTTTGCAGGCTATGCCGCGCGCGGTGCGCCGCTGGGGCCGGACGATGGCACGCTTGCGCCCTGGGCGCCGCTTGCATGTCTTCCATTCGAGCCGGAGGCCGCGATGTCGGCGACACGGCATATCCTGTCGAGCTATCCCGATGTCATCGCGGATGGCCGTTTTCTCGGCAGTTTCAATCCGAGCGTCCCCGGCAAGACGGCTGAGGGATGGCTCAACAACCGCAGCGTCGGCTTGGACCAGGGGCTACTGGTGATGATGATCGAGAACCATCGCAGCGGCCTCTACTGGAACATGCTGCGCGAAACGCCGGTTATCCGGCGTGGCCTCAGACGGGCAGGCTTTTCCGGCGGCTGGCTTTGAGGTAAACGGGCTGCCAGCAGACAACGGGCGGCGCCTTTGGACGAAAACCGGGATTCAGGCAGTTTTCGAGAGACGGATGTGGAGCAGGCCGAAGCCGCCATCGTCTGGCAGGCGAAGCATTTTCCCCAGGTTGCAGCGTCCATGGGTGTGAAAGGCGGCGATTTTCTCTCCGTGACCGATGCGTGGCGCAATGATGGCGGTGTGATCGAGTGGCTGCTGGATTATCAAAACCGTTTTGCTGATGGCATGGATGATCGCGTCAGAGGCGCGCATCTCATTTCATTCTACAGCCACCATCTAAGCGTCGCGGCCGGTGCAATCTATCTGCGAACAGGCCTCGTTCCCGACCTGCGCCCGGATCGACTGGCGCTGCGGTTCGAACCTGCCGTTCCGCAGGATCGGGTTTCGCCGGTGGATAATCGCCCATCCGATGCCCGCCGCCTCGATTTTCACTTCGAACACACCTTGCGTGGTGAAGACCCGGCGCTGCTGTTTCATGATCTTTTTGCCGAAAGCTTCATTCCGGTGATCGACGCCCTGCAGGGGCGTACTGGCTTGTCCCGCGTTGCGCAGTGGCGGCTGGTGGCTGACGGTCTTGCGGGTGCGTTTCTGGAGATCGGCGCGGCTTTGGGTGAGGAGGAGCGGGCAATGGCCGCCGCGCTTGCTATCATCAACCGGGCAGGTTCGCCGCTTTCTTCTGACGCTGTTCGATATACCAGGATCGGCGCCATCTGCGGCGGCGTTCCGGTCGAACGCCTGTTCCGCCTGCGAAGCGGCTGCTGTCTCTACTATCGCACAGACGGTGGGGATTTTTGCGATGTCTGCGTGCTTCTCGATGACGAGACGCAAAAAAGCCGCCTGTGCGCCCATGTCGAGCGCTCCGGCGGCCGGTAATTGAAAATGCCGCGCAAGCCATGCCTGCGCGGCATTTGTCATGGGCTTATGCCGATTTTAAAAACCGGTCGTTCAGGTAGCCTGAGATCACGCCGAGCACGATCCAGAACGCCAGTGTCGTTGCCAGAGCCGCGACTGCAAATTCCGCGCCGAGGACGGCTGGAACCGGGCTTGAGATATCTGACGGTTGCGGCGCGCCATAGGCATGTGGTGCAGCAATCAGGACAAGGCCAATGATCTTGGCGACGATTTCACCGCGCAAAACGACGAGATAAAGGCCGGCAACGGAGAGCACGATCGTTGCGATCCACCAGGCCTGCCGGTCATGCAGATCGGCGGCAGGAAAGCCCGGCAGCTCCGGCGGCAGGCCGATGGCGGGCAGGAGATGGATAGCCAGCCAGCCGCATGCGCCCCAGAGCGCGCCGTTGCGGAGCGTGACCGGATAATTGAAGACAAGGCTGGCACCTGCAAGCAAAAGACCAAAGCCGGCACCTGCCACCAGATTGGCAAGCAGCGTGCCGGAGAACCGGCTCATGCCGAACATGATGCCGCCCTCGCCTTCGTGTTCACCCTCATGCGCATAGGCCGGCGTGACCGGTGAGAGTGCCGACAGCATCTCGCCGATTACCGAAGAACGCGTCAGCGAAGAGTGCTGCTGCTGGCCGTCGGTGGTTGCCGGCGGTTCTGCAGCGGGTTCCTTGACCTCATATTCCTCGGCGTGAAGGATGAGTGGGACCACCCGCAATTCCTGCGCCGCGGTCATGAAGACGCCCGCGATCAGTCCAGCCACCAATGCGGCCAGAAGTGTTTTGACAATCATGTGATACCCCCAAATTCAAGCGGAGCAGATCTATCCGTCCGTGCTCGACGCTTGCTGTGTTTCAATTTCCCATGGCAAAAACCGCCCGATGCCAGTGCATGGGCGCGATCCACCGCTGCGCGATTTCCAAAATGAAATCCGCGATCCTGTTCATCGACAAAATGTGGAAAGCCCATGGCTTTCCATGATCTGCATCAATGGCAGGGGAAGCCGTAGGAATGGCGGACATCGTGGGCGGTATCGTGCAGCACGGCGGAATTGGCAAGGCCGGCGCCGAAGACCAGGAAACCACCAATCAAAAGGGCAAGAATAGCCGTGGTGATGCGGTCGTTGAGAGAAAGCGGAATGCTTGAAACTGTAGTCGTAGCCATGACAACCTCCGTGATGGCGCGTGGGAAATATCCCACCAATTGGGCACCATGCCCTTCATCAACCGGCAGGTTTCCTGGCTCGCGGCGTCAGGCGCTTTCGCGCCAAGGAGTTTGTCTTGCCTTCCCGGGGCGGGGACGAAAAGTCCCTTGCCTCAGTGGCTTTTACCGGTCGAACATACCGGCATGACAAACTCTGACCGCTCTACAGTCGCGGGGTCGGCCGTGATAAAGATGCCCAGAATGGGTCCACCCGTCACGTTCCCATTTACTCCCCGAAAGCGCCTCGCTCACAGGGAACCAATTGATTGGGCAATGATTATGCCGACACCCTTGTCATGTCAATTCGGGGCTGCGACCTGTCATGACGCATTGCTGCTGTTGATTTTGCGCCGAATGTCGGATTTTAATATGCAAGATCTCGCTGAGAGCGCCTAAGTTGCAACTGATTTATTTAAAGCAACACCTGCTGGTTGATTATTTTTAACGTTGCTCGCCATCAATAACGGAACAATAGTTCTTTAGGAACCTTGGTGTAGAATGACGCGCACGCTGATGCGCGAAGAATCCATCACAGAGAAAACCATGAAAGCGGCGAGGTCCGAACAGGAATTCCAGAATATTCTTCGCCGACTTGGGCTTGCGCTTGACGCTTCCCAGATTGGTGTGTGGGAGCACGATACCCAGAAAGACGAAGTCGTCTGGGATCAGCAGATGCACCGTATCTACGCTACCGGCAAGACGCAGAAGCGCGTCAAGGCGGAGGTCTGGATGAACGCCATCCATCCCGATGATTTTGCCCAGGCCCAGGCCGATTTCGACAGGGCGATCGCGGCCAAGGATGTCTATTCTTCGGAATACCGGATCGTTCTGCCGGATGGCGAAATCCGCTATCTCCGGTCGCGGGCATATTGTTTCGAAGAAGACGGCAATATCACGCTCATTGGGGCCGAATGGGATGTTACCGCGGATGTGCTGCTTAACCGCGAACTGCGGCGGCAGACGGCGATCGCCGAGGCGCGCGCCGTCGCTCTTGAAGCCAGCACGCGGCGGATCGAATATGCGGCTGAGCACGACTATCTGACAGGACTGCCCAACCGCCGCTTCTTTGACCGGCGGCTGGCGGAGCTTGCGGCGGACCCCGGCCTTGAAAAGCTGGCGATCCTGCATATCGGGTTGGACCGGTTCAAGCAGATCAACGACACGGCCGGCCACGCGACCGGCGACGATGTCCTGAAATCCTGCGCCAGGCGGATTGAGGAGGGCATGCCGAAGAACGCCTTCATCGCCCGTGTCAGCGGCGACGAATTCGCGGTTCTGATTGCTAATTTCACGTCACTGGATGATCTCAAGAACCGCGCCGAGCGGCTGGCGCAGCAATTGAAGCAATCAGTCTGGCACAATGACGAGGTCTTGCGCACCGGCGGCTCGATCGGTGTCGCGGCGGCCAGTGGCCGCAATATTGCCGGTCTGCTGGCGCAATCGGACATTGCGCTGCACCGCGCCAAGAAACTTGGCCGCGGCCGGGTTGAGGTCTACTCGGCGCTGTTGAAGGCGCAGTTGAGCAACGAGCAGCGCGTTGGCAGGCAATTCGCCCATGGCCTGGAGAAGGGAGAATTCATTCCTTATTATCAGGCCCAGGTGGATGCCCGGACGCGGCGCATTGTCGGCATGGAGGTTTTGGCGCGCTGGTGCCATCCGAAGCGCGGTTTGCTTTTGCCGGGTGAGTTCATCAAGGTTGCGGGAAGCCTTGGCCGGCTGGATGATCTGGATGCGGCGATCCTGAAGGCTGCGCTTAAAGACCGGCAGAGCTGGATAAAGCAGGGCGTGCATGTGCCGCGCATCGCGGTGAACGTGTCGGCGGCCCGGTTGTCGGATCCGCTGCTGATCGACGAACTTCAACATCTGCATGTACAGCCGGATATGCTGGCATTCGAATTGCTGGAGACCATTTTCCTGGATGATACCGAGGATGAGGTGTTTTCCAATGTGGCCGGTTTGAAGGCGATGGGCATCGACGTCGAGATCGATGACTTCGGCTCCGGCCATGCGTCGATCATTGGGCTTGTGAAGCTGAAGCCGCGGCGGATGAAGATCGACCGGCAGCTGGTAATGCCGACCACAACGTCACGCGAACAGAAGCGGCTGTTGCGCTCGATCATCGATATCGCCAAGGCGCTCAATATCGAGGTCATCGCCGAAGGCGTCGAGACGCTGGAGCATGCAAAGCTCCTGACCCGCCTCGGGTGCGATATCCTGCAGGGCTATGCGATTGCCTATCCGGTTCCGGCCGCCGATATGCTGGCACGATTGACGCTGGATCAGCAGTTGGACCTCGTCGCGCAGAATTGAGGGCAGCGCGCCTTCGTTTTTCCTATTGCCCCAGCAGATCCTGCATGACGCCGATGATGCGGCGGTGCTGGTGCGCGTGGCGCGTGCGGATGCTGGTGGCGGCGTAAACCGCCTGTTGTATCGGCGGTGCATCTGTGATCGGGAAGGCTAAACCTTCGCCTTCAAGGCGCAAGGCGGTGCTGCCGGTCACGTAGGCGGCGCCTCCGAGCGCCTTCAAGAGGCCGGTAATGGCGATGTTTTGCCCAGAGGCCAGTGGTGCTGCGGAAAGCTGCGGCAGCGCCAGCCGGTGTGCACGATCGAATGCAGGGGAATAGACGGCCTGGATATAGGTTTCCGGTAGCAATTCTGCGACTGTCCGGGCCGTTGTGCCGACCAGCACATACGTCATGTCGCCGATCCGTTCATAATGCAGGTCCGGCAGATAATGTGGCGTATAGAGAATAGCGAGATCGAGATCGCCGGCGGCCAGATCGCGGTTCATCTGGTTGGAATAATCGGCTTCCATATAGATCGAGGTCGTCGGTAAGTCGGCCCGGACGGCTGAGAGCCATCTGCCGGCAAAGGCCTCGGCCAGATCATGCTGAATGCCGAGCCGCATGGAGCGTTCGTAGGTGCCGGCATTTTCCACGGCCCGTGTTGCCTCGTGCCATTGATGCTGCAGGGCCTTGGCGTGATCGAGGAAGCGCAGGCCGGAGGCGGTTGGCGCCGTGCCACCCTTGTTGCGGGTAAAAAGCTTGCGGTTGAACTGTGCTTCCAGCGCCTTGACCCTATGCGAAACGGTGGATTGCGTGATGTTTAGCCGTTCCGCAGTTCGATTGAAGCTGCGGGTTTCCATCAGGTCGAGGAAGGTTTCGATGAGGTCGATCTGCATGGGTGTTTCCGTTTCTGCGTGAAAACCCCTCCCCAGCCCTCCCCACAAGGGGGGGCGACGGTGCTCCGTCTCGCCTTCCGTGAGCTCATGCAAAGGGCAGGCGGCAGTCTCGATAAACTCCCTCCCCCTTGTGGGGAGGGTTGGGGAGGGGTTTATTTCATTCCTGCAATCTAATCGAATTCTTCGATCAATAAAGCGCATTCTGACCGCTTGATGCAAATGCTGTTCATGGCCAAAACTTCCTGCAAACAAGGGAACAGACATGTCGAATTTGCCGTCTTATGCGCGCGTCGTGATCATTGGGGGAGGTGCGGTCGGTGCGTCCGCTCTCTATCATCTGGCCAAGGCCGGATGGACGGACTGCGTGCTTCTGGAAAAGAACGAGTTGACGGCCGGTTCGACATGGCATGCGGCGGGCAACGTGCCGACATTTTCGTCCTCCTGGTCGATCATGAACATGCAGCGCTATTCGGCCTCGCTCTACCGCGAACTGGGCGCGCTGGTCGATTATCCGATGAATTACCATGTCACCGGCTCGATCCGGCTTGGCCATTCCAAGGAGCGGCTGCAGGAGTTCAAGCGCGTCGTCGGCATGGGGCGCTATCAGGGCATGGACCTCGATATCCTCTCGCCGGATCAGATCAGGTCGAAATACCCCTTCGTCGAAACTCATGACCTGACCGGTGCGCTTTACGATCCCTATGACGGCGACATCGACCCGGCGCAGCTGACGCAGGCGCTGGCCAAGGGCGCGCGCGACATGGGCGCGAAAATCTTCCGCTTCTGTCCCGCCACCGGCGCGCGCCGGGAAAATGAAGAGTGGATCATTTCCACGCCGCAGGGCGAAATCCGCTGTGAATACGTCGTCAATGCCGCGGGTTATTACGCCCGCGAGGTCGGAAAATGGTTCGGCCGCGACGTGCCGATGATGGTCATGAGCCATCAATACATGCTCTTCGAGGAAATTCCGGAACTGGCCGCCTGGTCGAAGGAAGCCGGGCACAAATTGCCGCTGCTGCGCGATGTCGACAGTTCCTATTACCTGCGCCAGGAAAAGACCGGGATGAATCTCGGTCCCTATGAGAAAAACTGCAAGGCGCACTGGATCACGCCGGACGATCCGATGCCGGAGGATTTTTCCTTCCAGCTTTTCCCCGACGATCTGGAGCGGCTGGAATGGTATCTGAACGATGCCGTCGAGCGCGTGCCGATCCTCGGCACCGCCGGTCTGTCGCGGATGATCAATGGACCGATCCCTTATGCGCCGGATGGCAACCCGCTGATCGGACCGATGCCGGGCGTGCCGAATGCGTTCGAGGCTTGCGTCTTTACCTTCGGCATCTGCCAGGCGGGTGGTGCCGGCAAGGTGCTGGCTGAATGGGTAACGGAAGGGCAGACGGAGTGGGACATGTGGTCCTGCGATCCGCGCCGGTTCACCAGTTTTACCGATCAGGATTATTGCATCGCCAAGGGCATGGAAATTTATGGCCATGAATATGCCATGCATTTCCCGAAACATGCCTGGCCTGCGGGCCGCAACAAGAAGCTGTCGCCCATCCACGACCGGATCGCGGCCCTTGGCGCGCAGTTCAAGCCCTATAACGGCTGGGAGCGGGCCAACTGGTACGCCAAGCCGGGCGACGACCTGTCGGAAGAAGCCACGCAGACCTGGAACCGGGCGGGACCTTGGCAGAAACGCATCGAGGAGGAATGCCTCGCCGTCACCAATGCCGCCGGTATCCTCGACCTGCCGGGCTTTTCCCGCTACCGGCTGAAGGGCGAGGGCGCCCGCAACTGGTTGCTTGGCCTCACCACCGGCAAGGTGCCGAAGCTGGGACGGATCGGGCTTGCCTATTTCTCAGACGACAAGGGCCGTATCGTCACTGAAATGTCGGTCATGGCGCTGGAAGAGGATTTCTTCTTCCTGATCACGGCGGCAACGGCGCAGTGGCACGATTTCGAATGGCTGAAAAAACACCTGCCGCAGGATGCGGCGTTCACGCTGGACGATGTCTCGGACAGCTTTACCTGCCAGATCCTTTCCGGTCCGAAGTCGCGGGACATCCTGGCCGAGGTTTCCGATGCCGATCTGGCCAAGGGTTGGCTGACGCATCAGTCGGTGCAGATCGCCGGGCGCTGGTGCCAGCTGGTGCGCGTCTCCTTCGCCGGCGAACTCGGCTGGGAAATACACACTAAGATCGATGATACAGCGACGATCTTTGACGCGGTCTGGGCTGCCGGGCAGAAGCATGGCCTGAAACCCTTCGGAATGGAGGCGCTGGACAGTCTGCGCATCGAAAAGGGTTATCGTGCCTGGAAAGGCGATCTTTCGACTGACTACACCATTCTGCAGGGCGGGCTCGAACGCTTTGTCGATTGGGGAAAACCGGACTTCAAGGGCAAGGCGGCGCTGGAGCGGGAAAAGCAGCAGGGCGTGACCAAACGCTTCGTGACGCTGATCGTCGACGCTGGAGATTGCGACGCGCCCTACATGTCGACGCTCTGGCATGGTGGCAAGGTTGTCGGCGAAACGACCTCGGGCAACTGGGGTTACCGCATCGGTAAATCCGTGGCGCTCGGTATGCTGCGCGCTGATCTTGCGCAGCCTGGTACCGAAGTCGAAGTCGAGATCTACGGCGACCGTTTCAAAGCCATCGTGCAGGCGGATGAGCCATTGTTTGATCCCAAGAATGAAAGACTGCGCGCATGAGCAAGCCTATCCCCAAAAAGGCCCGCGTGGTCATCATCGGCGGCGGTGTGTCGGGCTGTTCGGTCGCCTATCATCTGGCGAAACTCGGCTGGACCGATGTCGTGCTTCTGGAGCGCAAGCAGCTGACCTCCGGCACGACATGGCATGCCGCCGGGCTGATTGGCCAGCTGCGTGCCTCACAGAACATGACCCGGCTCGCCAAATATTCGGCCGACCTCTACACCAAGCTCGAGGCCGAAACCGGTATCGGCACCGGTATGCGCCAGTGCGGCTCGATTACCGTGGCACTCACGGAAGAGCGCAAACAGGAGATTTACCGGCAGGCCTCGCTGGCCCGCGCCTTTGACGTCGATGTGCGGGAAATATCGCCGGACGAAGTCAAGGCGATGTATCCGCATCTGAATGTCTCGGATGTGGTCGGTGCCGTACATCTACCGCTGGATGGCCAATGCGATCCAGCCAATATCGCCATGGCGCTGGCCAAGGGCGCCCGGCAGAACGGCGCGACCATTCTTGAGGGAGTCAAGGTAACGGCGGTCCACAAGAAGGACGGCCGGGTCTCGGGCGTGACCTGCGAGCAGAACGGCGAGACGTTCACGATCGAGACCGAAAATGTCGTCAATGCGGCCGGCATGTGGGGCAGGGAGCTTGGCCTTATGTCCGGCGTTACCGTGCCGCTGCATGCCTGCGAGCATTTCTATATCGTCACCGAACCCGTGGCCGGTCTGCAGCGCCTGCCGGTTCTGCGGGTGCCGGACGAGTGCACCTATTACAAGGAGGACGCCGGCAAGATGCTGGTCGGGGCCTTCGAGCTCAAGGCCAAGCCTTGGGGCATGGATGGCATCCGTGAGGATTTCTGCTTCGATCAGCTGCCGGATGATTTCGATCATTTCGCGCCGATCCTGGAAAAGGCTGTTGGACGCATGCCGATGCTGGAAACGGCAGGGATTCATACGTTCTTCAACGGCCCTGAGAGCTTTACGCCGGATGACCGCTATTACCTCGGCGAAGCGCCGGAGCTGAAAGGCTATTGGGTCGCGGCCGGTTACAATTCGATCGGCATCGTCTCCTCCGGCGGCGCCGGCATGGCGCTGGCGCAATGGATGAACGATGGCGAGCCGCCGTTTGACCTCTGGGAGGTCGATATCCGCCGGGCGCAACCGTTCCAGAAAAACCGCACCTATCTCAAGGAGCGGGTGACCGAGACGCTAGGGCTGCTTTATGCCGATCACTTCCCCTACCGCCAGATGGCGACGGCACGCGGCGTTCGCCGCACGCCCTTGCACGAACACCTGAAGGCGCGCGGTGCTGTCTTCGGTGAAGTGGCTGGCTGGGAGCGGGCCAACTGGTTTGCCAAGGAAGGCCAGGAGCGGGAATACAAATATAGCTGGAAGCGGCAGAACTGGTTTGAAAACCAGCGCGACGAGCATCTGGCGATCCGGGGTGGCGTCGGTCTGATTGATATGACGTCGTTCGGCAAGATCCGCGTCGAAGGGCGCGATGCGCTGCCCTTTCTGCAAAAACTCTGTGCCAACCAGCTGGATGTTGCGGCGGGCCGTATCGTCTATACGCAGATGCTCAACGCCCGCGGCGGCATCGAGAGCGACCTGACGGTCACCCGGCTGTCGGATACGGCTTTCCTGCTGGTCGTGCCCGGCGCGACGTTGCAACGCGATCTTGCGTGGCTGCGCAAGCATCTCGCCGATGAATTCGTCGTTATCACCGATGTGACGGCGTCGGAATCGGTGCTCTGCGTCATGGGGCCGAAGGCACGCGAGCTGATGCAAAAGGTCAGCCCCAACGACTTCTCCAATGCGGCGCATCCGTTTGGTACGGCGCGGGAAATCGAAGTCGGCATGGGCCTCGCCCGCGCTCACCGGGTCACCTATGTCGGCGAACTCGGCTGGGAACTCTATGTCTCGACCGACCAGACGGCGCATGTGTTCGAGACGCTGGAAGCGGCAGGGGCCGATATCGGCCTGAAACTTTGTGGCATCCATACGCTCGATAGCTGCCGGATCGAAAAGGCCTTCCGCCATTTCGGCCATGACATTACCGATGAGGACCATGTGCCGGAAGCCGGGCTCGGCTTTGCAGTGCGCACCGGCAAGGGCGACTTCATCGGCCGCGAAGCCGTCTTGAGGAAACAGGACAAGGGGCTTTCGCGCCGGCTGGTGCAGTTCCGGTTGACCGATCCGGAGCCGCTTCTGTTCCACAACGAAGCGGTGGTGCGCGACGGCAAGATCGTTGGAACGATCACGTCAGGCAATTACGGCCACCATCTCGGCGGCGCGATCGGGCTCGGCTATGTGCCGTGCCGGGAAGAGAGCGAGGCTGATGTGCTGGGCTCTGTTTACGAGATCGAGATTGCCGGGACACGGGTGAAGGCGGAGGCGTCGCTTGCGCCGATGTATGATCCGAAGTCGGAGCGGGTGCGGGTTTAGTTCCTCTTCTCCCCAACGGGGAGAAGTGCCGAGTGAAACGAGGCGATGAGGGGGCGGTTCGGCAGGCTCCCCCTCATCCGGCCCTTCGGGCCACCTTCTCCCCGCTGGGGAGAAGAGGGATTACGCGGCGGCCTCCGTCGTCCCCTCTCCTCGCGAGCGGGGAGAGGGCTAGGGGCAGTCACCGACCCTGCCCACAGCGAAATGCGCGCGCCGGAACGCGATTTTTCCGGTGAGGTCTTTCAGGAGAGAAAACATGCTCGCGCCCGAATTTTCCAACAGCGTTGCCGAGGGCGACCGCATCGACCAGCTCGTCGCCGCCCACAAGCCGGGCCATGGACTCGCCCGGCCGTTCTACCGGGACGTGGATATCTACGAGCGCGATCTGGAGCGTGTCTTCCGCCGCCATTGGCACTGCGTCGCGCATGAAAGCGTCATCCCGAAGCCGAACGATTTCGAAGTGTTTCGCATGGCCTCTGAGCAGGTGATCCTGACGCGGCATGCGGACGGGACGATCCATGCCATTCTCAATGTCTGCCGCCATCGCGGGGCGGAAGTCTGCACCAAGGACAAGGGCAATGCGCGTGTGTTCGTCTGTCCCTATCATGCGTGGACTTATGGCAATGACGGTGCATTGAAGGCCGCGCGGTTGATGCCAAAAGATTTCAAGCGGGAAGACCATGGGCTGAAGAAGCTGCATGTCCGTGTCGTCGAAGGGTTGGTGTTTATTTCCTTTGCGGAAAATCCGCTCGATTTCACCGAGGTGGAAAACCTGTTGCATGCCACCTGCGGTCAGTACGGCTGGGGGCAAGCGAAGGTGGCTTATCGCCAGAGCTATCCGGTCGATGCCAACTGGAAGCTGGCGGTGGAAAACTATGTCGAGTGTTATCACTGCGGCCCGGCGCACCCGGAATATTCGCAAACCCATGCGCTGGAGCAGCCGCTGCACATGATCGAGGCGCTGAATGCGGCGATGGAGGAGCGCACCTGCGCGCTTGGCATCCAGGTCGGTTCCGGCGATCACTGGCAGACATCGGAGAATGGCAAGGAAACCATCCATGCCTTCCGCTATGCGCTCTATGATGGCGTCAAGACCGGCAGCCAGGATGGATCGCCATTGGCGCCACTGATGGGCCGCTTTACCGAATTTGATGGCGGCGTCACCTCCGTCCATCTCGGCGGCACGTCGTTCCTCGTCTGCTATCCCGACCACGGCATGATCTACCGCTTCATTCCAAAAGGTCCGGAAGCCTGCGAGATGGAACTGATTTGGCTCGTCAACGGCGAGGCGCAAGAGGGTGTCGACTACGACCTCGAGAAGCTGAAATGGCTCTGGACGGTGACCACAGACGAGGACAAGTCGATCATCGAACACACGTCGCGGGGCGTACGCTCGCACTATTTTGTGCCCGGCCCGATCGCGCCGATGGAGCAGAACGAGCTGCGTTACATCAACTGGTATCTCGACGAAATCAGCCGGGCCTAGCCACCGCGCCGGTCAAAATGGGTGCGCAGTGCGACGTGGGTCTGCACGGTTGCTACGCCCGCGATCGTGGCGATCTGCCTTCGGATCGTGTCGAGATCTCCGTTCGATCCGCATTCGATCAATAGCATCAGGTCGGTGGGACCCGCCAGCGACCAGCAGCTGACAACCTGCGGGATACCGGAAATATGCGGCACGACATGGTCGCAATTCTTGCCCGGCTGAAAGCTGACTGCAACGACGGCCCGCACGCCGGGATCGGCAATTTCGGTCCCAAGGCGTATTGTATAGCCCGCGATCACATTCTTGCTTTCCAGACGCCGCAGCCGCTCATGAACGGCGCTGCGTGAAAGGTCGCTGCGCCTGGCAAGCTCGACCAGGCTCTGGCGAGAATCACTGCGCAAGGCAGCGACAAGAAGACGGTCTTTTTCGTCCAGTTCGATCACTTTGTCCGTTCTCCCCCTGTCAAACCGGATGGATGACCGGTTGCCCGGCATCTTGCTCAATGAAACCGGACGAAATGGCAAGTAGCTTCTGCGCGCAACAACCAAAGGAGTGATCGGGCTATGAAATTTTCTGACAGGGCAGCGTTGATACTTGTGGACATGCAACAGGCCTTCGATGCCGCGCCATGGCCAAAACGATGGAACGACAAGGTCGATGCGAACGGGCTGGCAGTTCTGTCGGCGTGGCGTGCGGCCGGGCGTCCGCTCTTCCATGTGCGGCACGACAGTGTCGAAGAGGGATCGTCGCTTCGTCCCGGGAGCCCCGGCAACGCGTTCCGCCGCGGTTTCGAGCCGCAGCCGGGCGAGCCGCTGGTCACCAAGAGTGTCAATGCTGCTTTCATCGGTACGGACCTGGATCTCCGGCTGCGCCGGGCGGATATCGACACGATCGTCGTGTTTGGAATTTCGACGGACATGTGCGTTTCGACGACGGTGCGGGTCGGTGCCAATATGGGCTACAAGGTCACGCTGGTGGAAGATGCGTGCGATTGTTTTGATCTTGCCGATAGTCGCGGTGAAAGGATTGCTGCGGTTGATATTCATCGCGCGCATGTCGCGACGCTTCGGGCTGATTTCGCAACGGTTGTGACCACAGCGGAAATCCTGCCGAGAGTGTGACGGCAGGCCCCGCAGGCAGCCTTCAGGGTAAACGACCGCGAACCTCTGTAATCCGATGGGACCATTTTGGCGCGGCCGGTTCGACGCCATAGGCGTTTTTCGGGAAAGTGAAGAAGGTCGAGAAGCTCTGGCTCTGGCCGGCGGGGACGCGGGCCAGAATCAAGGCCGTGTCCACGCCGAGCGTTCGGCAATTGTTTTGCGGGCAATCTTCCAGCGTGACCGACAGTTTGAAATAGTCGAGATTGTAGCCGCTGTTGTTTTTTACTGTGCCGGTCGCACGGTAGCTCATGTCGGGTTGATTTCGCGTGAACTCCAGGCCGTCGATGGATAAGTCCTGCGGCGTCAGCGCCGGTTGAGCTTGCGCGTCGCCAGTCTCCGTCACGGCTTCTGCCGGTGGCCTGCCTTCATTGATCCAGATCACAAAAGCCGAAACAAGCGCCAGTGCGACGAGGATGCTGAGCACCGGTTCTGCAAAGCGCCGGAAGCGCGACGAGCGCATGGCGAAATACACGATCAACAGGCCGGCAACCGCAGGAAATATCCAAATCATCAAAGTCCTCCAGCCCTCTATATAGGCGGGGCGGCATCGTGAGGGAAGCGGGGACCGGCAGGATCCTGCGATCGCTGCGGGCGGCGGAACAATGCAAAGGATCAGCCGTTACCTGCTCGAACCCAGACATACTTCAATTGCTGAAAGGAAGAGACCAATGGCTGGCAAAGCCCTGGAAGACCTGTTCTATGACATGCTCAAGGATGTCTATTACGCCGAACGCAAAATCCTGAAGACCCTGCCGAAAATGGCCAAAGGCGCGCAGAGCCCGAAGCTCAAGGCAGCCTTTGAAAAGCATCATGCAGAAACCGAAGGCCAGATCGAGCGCCTGCAGCAGGTGTTTGAAATCTTCGGCAAGCGCGCTGTCGGCAAGACCTGCCCGGCGATCGACGGCATTGTCGAGGAAGGTGAAGAAATCCTCGACGAATTCAAGGGGTCACCGGCGCTCGATGCCGGGCTGCTCGCCACAGCGCAGGCTGTCGAACACTATGAGATGGCCCGGTACGGCACGTTGAGGACCTGGGCTGGAATGCTCGGTCTCAAGGATGCAGTCAAGTTGCTCGACGAGACCCTGCAGCAGGAAGGTGCGACCGATCACGCGCTGACGGCTCTGGCTGAGGCTTCGGTCAATGCGACGGCGATGAAAAAGGCCGCATAACTGGCCGATGTCAAATTAGCCGGAAATTCCATCTCCGGCTAATTTCTATTTCAGGCTGATCCAGTAGGAGCCGCGGAACGGAACGGCGGCAAAGCGCTCGTTAATTTCCTTCAGGCTCCTGTCCGGATCGATATCCGCAAACATCTCCGGCCGCAGCCAATGGGCAAAGGCCTCGGCCGCCAGGATATTGAGCGGCACGGCGTTGAAGAAATTCCACAATCCATGCACCCGGCCGTTCTGGACGCCAGACAGGTTGGCCAGTACCGGGTTCTTGACGGCTTCGGCAAGTGTCTTGCGCGCCTCCTCGGCGGAAACGCCGGGGCCGACGGAAAAGACGCTGTAGGTGCCGCCGGGCGAGGCGGTGGCGATATAGACCTGCGGATCGGCCTCGATCAGGTATTCGCTGCTGACAGTTCCACCCTGGCGCGGCAGGTTTTTGGTGGCAATGTTGCGGCTGCCGGTGATGCCGATGAACTCGCCAAGGCCACCCGTACCATAGGCATAGCAGCAGCGATCGGGATTGGGGAATGCGTCCATCAGCACGGTCGGGCCTGGCTCGGGATTGGCGGCAACCCGGTCTGTGATGCGCTTCAGGTGTTCCTCGTAGAAATCGGCAAAGGCGTTTGCCTGTTCCTCGCGCTCCAGGACCTTGCCGAGCAACCGCATGTTGTCAGGTGTATTCTTCAAGGGATCGCTGTTGAAATCGACAACGAAGACCGGGACGCCAGTGCTTTCGAGATAGTCGATCGCCCGCTTGCCGAGATCGGTATCGGCCTGCCAGTTGGCCATGATGGCAAGGTCAGCCTTCAAGGACAGGATGGTTTCGAAGGACAGGCCGTCGCCCGTGCCATCACCGATAATCGGAACGTCCGCAAGGGCCGGAAATTTTTCCACGAAGTCCTTGTAGATTTCGGGGTTGTCGCCCTTCAGGTCTCCCGACCAGCCAGCCAGCAGGCTGACGGGATCGGGATGGATCAGCGACAGCGCCACCAGGTTGAAGCCACTGCCGAGCAGGATGGCTTGGGGTTTCTCCTTGATCGTCACCTGCCGGCCAATCCCGTCGGTGAGCGTCAACGGCCAGCGATCCTGCGCGTTCGACATGGCAGCACAGGCCAAAAACAGGCCAAGGGTCAAAAGAAGGAGGCGTTTCACAATCATTGCTTTCTTTGGGCGGGCAGGGCGCAGAGTTCGCCACAGCTGGGTATGCCCGGCAGAAGATAGCGCAGGCAACAGATCTTGCGGCGGCAGACGGTCTCTTCGCCATCAGCTTCATGCCGCAGGCAGCCGAGAAACGGGTTTGGGGTCCCGTCGGGCAGGTGTGTCTGCGAAAACAGCGACCGTGAGGCCCAGGTGTCGCCGTCGGCGGGGCGTTCCCGTTCGGTGGCGTTGAAAGCGTAGTCGATATAGACCGCCGCATTGTTCCACGCGAGCTTTGGTGCAATGCCGCCCACCGCTTTCAACTGCGCGATAATCTCGGCCAGATGCTGGCTGATCAGTGGCATGACGAAGGAGAGAAGGTCGGTGCCCTTGCCCTCGCTCCAATCACCCTCGCGGGCAAGTCCGAGAGCGCGTGGCAAGCCGTCTTCGGCCAGCGCGATCGTCATTTCGCCGGGAACGACCGGCAAAACGTGATCGGCCCGGCGAGCAACGATATAAGGGATGGTCAACATCGAAAAATAATAGAGCGACCACATCGAAGCGACAGCTCGCCGGTCCGTACCGCCGTGGACGTTCGCATAGGTATCAAGAGCCGCGGTGAAGCCGCCGGAACCGAAGAATTCCGACAGCGGCACGCCGCCTTCCAGCTCCGACGACAGCATCATCTTCTCGCCGCACCAGGCGTGCTCACCGGCAAACACCGCCTTCAGGCTGGAGGCCCCGAAAGCGGTGCTGACGTCGTGGTTGGGGGAAAGGCTCAAACGGTCACCAGCTGTATTTCAACGAACCGATGACGGCACGGCCCTGATCACGGTAGCAGAAGCCTGCCGAGCAAACCGTATCGCGGCGGTCAAAGACGTTGGTTGCATTGACCTGCAGGCGCAGGCCCTCATATTTCTTGTCGATGGCCGCGAAGTCGTAATGGGCGGCGGCATCGAAGAGGACGCGCGCGCCGTTGCGCGTCGTATTTTGGTCGTTGCCGAAGCTCGAGCCTAAGAAGCGGGCACCGGCACCGAAGCCGAGGCCGGCTGCCGGGCCATCTTCCGGCAACGTGTAGTCCGCCCAGAGCGATGCCATGTGACGCGGCACGGAGGAGACGTAGTTGCCTACCGTATCGGCCGGGCCTTCGGTGATCTTGATGTCGGTATAGGTATAGGACGCGATCAGCGACAGGCCGTTGTCGAGGCTGGTATTGGCTTCCAGTTCGAAGCCCCGCGAGCGCACCTTGCCGCGCTGAACCTGAATGTTTTCAGGTCCTGTCGGCAGGTCCACAACCTCGTAATAAAGGCTGTTCTTCTGGTCGATATTAAAGAGAGCCGCCGTGATCATCGTGTTGCTGTTGGGCAGCAGATACTTGACGCCGATTTCTTCCTGCTGGCTTTCGGTCGGCTTGAACGGCTGTTCCGTTTCCTTGTTCCAGCCGGCATTGGGCGAGAAGGCCGTGGAGTAGCTGATATAGGGCGCAAGGCCGAAATCGGTTTCGTAGGTCAGGCCGATACGGCCGGAAAATGCCTTGTCCTGTTGCGAAACCTGGTTCGTCAAACCGGTGGTCAGATCGGTGTTGTCCGTATCGGTCGAGACCCAGTCGTAGCGGGCGCCGGCTGTCAGCGTCCAGGCGTCATAACGGATCTGGTCCTGGATGTAGGTGCCAAGCTGCCATTGGTCCTGGACGACGCGCTCGTTGAAGTCGATCGGGTCGGTCGGACGGCCTTTGGTCGGGTTCTTGGTGTCAAGCGGCGGCGTGAAGCCGGTTCCGGCGAGGGACTTGAACCGCAATTTCGTGTAGTCGACACCGGCGAGCAATGTGTGATCGAGTGCGCCGGTATCGAACTTGGCCTCCATCTGATTGTCGATGACCACGGAGCTGAGGCGCTCGTCGAACGTTCCGGCGCTGCTATCCAGCAAGGTCGGATCAATGGCGTTCGGTGCGTAGGCGAAGGCCCAGTCGGCATCGACGTTCAGCGTCGAGACGCGCATGTTCTGGCGGAAGGTAAAGACGTCGTTCAGGCGGTGCTCAAATTCGTAGCCGAGGCGCGCCTGTGTCTGCACAGAGTCGTTGAAGTCCGGATTGCCGGCGAAAATGTCGGTTACCTTGCCAGTCGGGTCGTTGTAATAGGCCGCCGAACCGCCGGTCTTGGTGCGGGAATATTCGCCAAGAATGGTCAGCTTGGTGTCTTCGTCCGGCTTCCATGTAAAGGCCGGTGCGATATAGGCGCGGTCGTCCGGGACGCTGATCTGCTCTGTGTCGGCGCTGCGCAGCAGGCCAGTCATGCGGTAGTAGAGTGGATCGGTGTCGTTGATCGGGCCAGAGAAATCGAACTGGCCCTGGTAGCGGTTGTCCGTGCCGTATTGCAGCTGCAGTTCGCGCAACGGCTCCTCGGTTGGCCGCTTGGTGATCAGGTTGAACAGGCCACCGGCGCCGGACGCACCATAGAGGGCCGACGACGGGCCGCGCAGGATCGAGACGCCTTCCAGGCCATAAGGCTCGTTCTTGAACAGCGAGGAGCTGGCGCCGGGCTGGCGCAGGTTGTCACGGAACATGCCGGTATAGGTAACGTCGAAGCCACGCACGGTGAAAGAATCGAAGCGCGGATCGAAGCCGTATCCACCGACCCGCGAGCCGGGCGTATAAGCAAACGTTTCGAGAAGTGTCTGCGGGTTGCGATCCTTCAACTGCTGCTCGGTCACGGACGAGATCGATTGCGGTATCTGCAGGAAGGGTGTGTCGACCTTGGCGCCGGTGGCGCTGCTGGTGCCAACATAGCCATCGGCCGTGATGACGCCGCCGCTGCCGCCCGTGACGGTCAAGACCTCCAGCGCCGTCGCGCCGTTGGTGCCGGTTTGCGTAGCGGCATCCTGCGCAAACGCCGCCAGCGAGAGGGTGAGGAGCGAGGTACCGGCAAGGGCGAGACGAACAGTAGACCGGGTGGCGCGGCGGGGCTGGAGCATGTCATGCACTTTCTGGATAGGCGTGAGGTATAAGGTGACCCCTTCTATCAAGATTAGTTTTTCAGAAAAGCTAAATGTATGACTTAAATACTCATGTTTTCAGTTGTGTGGGATTTCAGCAACATTTTTGGCGGAAATTTCAGTCGTTTCCGCCAGTTAGCGCAAAAATTGGAGAAGGCCGCACGTGAGAGGCGGCCTTCTGCGAACCGGCTATGTTGGATACCGCCAGCGGCTATCCATGGTTGATCATCACATGTCGGACGGCCGTATAATCTTCCAGCGCGTAGATCGACATGTCCTTGCCATAGCCGGATTGCTTGATGCCGCCGTGGGGCATTTCGTTGGTCAGCATGAAATGGGTGTTGATCCAGGTGCAGCCATATTGCAGGCGGGAGGCAGCCTTCATCGCCTTGGAGATGTCCTTGGTCCAGACGGAGGAGGCGAGGCCGTAGTCGCTGTCATTGGCCCAGGCGACGGCCTGATCGTTTTCGGTAAAGCGCGTGACCGAGACGACCGGGCCGAACACTTCGCGGCGGACGATTTCGTCTTCCTGGGTGGCTCCGGCGACGACTGTCGGCTGGAAGAAGAAGCCGTCCTTGCTGCCGAGATTGCCGCCGGTGGTGATTTCAATGTGCTTCTGCTCGCTGGCGCGCTCGACAAAGCTTGCCACCCGGTCGCGCTGGCGCCGGGAAATCAGCGGGCCGATCTCGTTTTCGGCATCGTCTGCGAGATTGTACTTGATCGTGGAGACGGCCGAAGTGAGGTCGGCGACCAGCTTTTCGTAGATGCCGTCCTGCGCATAGATGCGGCAGGCGGCGGTGCAATCCTGACCGGCATTATAATAGCCGAAGGCGCGGATACCGTTGACGACGGCTTCGAGATCGGCATCGTCATAGACGATGACGGGCGCCTTGCCGCCGAGTTCCAGATGAGTGCGCTTGACGGTTTTAGCCGCTGCCTGCAGCACCTTCTTGCCGGTGGCGATATCGCCGGTGATCGAGACCATGCCGATCTTCGGGTGGTTGATCAGCGTATTGCCGACGGTATCGCCGCGGCCGAGGATGACGTTGACGACGCCTTCCGGCAGGATGTCGGCCAGCAGGCGCGCCATTTTCAGCGCTGTCAGCGGCGTCTGTTCGGAGGGCTTGAAGACGACGGTGTTGCCGCCGGCAATGGCGGGTGCCAGCTTCCAGGCCATCATCATCAGCGGATAGTTCCACGGCGCGATCGAGCCGATGATACCGACGGGATCGCGGCGGATCATCGAGGTATGGCCGGGCAGATATTCGCCGGCGACGGTTGCATGCAGGTTGCGGATAGCACCGGCGAAAAAGCGCCAGCAGTCAACGATGGCGGGCAGTTCGTCATTGCGCACGGCATTGATCGGCTTGCCACAGTTCAGGGCTTCCAGCGCTGCGAAGGCGTCGGCGTCCCTCTCGATCGCGTCGGCGATCTTCAAAAGGTAGCCGGAGCGTTCGCCGGGCGTGGTCATCGACCAAGTCACGAAGGCCTTTTCGGCGGCATCGACGGCGCGCTCGATCTGCGATTGCGAGGCCTCGGCGAGATCGATGATCTTTGCGCCGGTGCGCGGGTTGAGGATCAGTTCCTCGGCTTCGGTGCCTGCCTCGAACTGTGATCCGATCAGCAATTGTGTGTCCATTTTGGTTCTCCCGTGAAGTTCGGATTATTTTCCGGCGCCGGCGATCTGGTCGCCGTCGCGGGTGAGGTAGTAGGCGGCCAGGATCGGCAGGAAGGTGACCAGCATCACCACCATGGCGACGACGTTGGTGACCGGCCGCTGGCGGGGGCGGATCAGTTCTTCCAGCATCCAGATCGGCAGCGTCGATTGCTGGCCGCCGGTGAAGGTGGTGACGATCACCTCGTCGAAGGACAGGGCGAAGGCGAGCATGCCGCCGGCCAGAAGTGCCGTGCCGATATTCGGCAGGATGATATGGCGGAAGGTTTGAAAACCGTCGGCGCCAAGATCCATCGACGCCTCGATCAGCGAGCCGGAAACGCGGCGGAAACGGGCGACGGCGTTGTTGTAGACGACGACGATGCAGAAGGTCGCGTGGCCGAGCACGATGGTCCAGAACGAGAAGGGGATATCGGCCATGGAAAAAGCAGAGCGCAGGGCGATGCCGGTGATGATGCCGGGAAGCGCGATCGGCAGGATGACTAGCAGCGAGATCGTCTCGCGGCCGAAAAACCGTGTCTGGCTGACGGCGGCGGCACAGAGTGTACCCAACACCAAGGCGATGGCCGTGGCGATGGTGGCGACCTTGACGGAGAGCGTGAGCGCCGCCCAGACATCCGGCCGGTTCCAGGTAACGGCAAACCATTGCAGCGTCAGGCCGGGTGGCGGGAACTGGTAGCTCTTTTCCTCCGTGGTGAAGGCATAAAGGAAGATCAGCAGGATCGGGATATGCAGGAAGGCGAGCCCGCCGATGGCAGCGATCTTCAGGCCCAGCGGGGCGGTGGTGGAGCGGTCAGAGCGCATCGAAGGCTCCCATGCGTTTGGCCATCCAGAGATAGAGGCCCATGATGACGATCGGGACGACGGTGAAGGCGGCAGCCAGCGGAATGTTGCCCGCGGTGCCCTGCTGGGCATAGACGGCCTGGCCGATGAACAGCCGCGAGGAACCGACAATCTGCGGGATGATGTAATCGCCGAGTGTCAGCGAAAACGTGAAGATCGAGCCGGCGACGATGCCGGGCAGGGCAAGCGGAAACAGCACGTGGCGGAAGGTCTGCTGCGGTGTGCCGCCGAGATCGGACGAGGCCTCGATCAGGTTGCTCGGCACACGCTCCAGCGCTGCCTGGATCGGCAGGATCATGAACGGCATCCAGACATAGACGAAGACAAGGAAGGTGCCGGTATAGCTGACCGACAGCGAATTGCCGCCGATGATCGGCAGTGCCAGCCAGCCGTCGAGCAACCAGAGCAGATGGAGCTTGGTGAAGGCCCAGGTGAGAATGCCTTCCTTGGCAAGGATCAGCTTCCAGGCGTAGATCTTGACGAGATAGCTCGACCACAGCGGCAGCATGATGCCGAGGTAGAAGACGGCCTTCCATTTTCCCTTGGCATAACGGGCGGCGTAATAGGCAATCGGAAAGGCGATCAGAGCCGAAAAGATCGTGACCACCGCTGCCATGGTGATGGTACGGACGATGATGTCGAAATTGGCGTCCGAAAGCAGCTGCCTGTAGGTCGACAGCGTGAACTCGTAACTGATCAGGCCCGAGAAATCATCGATTGAGAAGAAGCTCTGCAGCAGCAGCGCAAACAGCGAACCGAGATAGATGATGCCGAGCCAGAGGACGGGCGGGCCAAGCAGGATCACGAGAAGAACGTGCGGGTGCTTCCACAGGAAGTCCGACAACCGTCCCGTCAGGCCCGGCCGGTTCGGCGTGATTGCCGCGGGCGTGGCGAGCGTGCTCATGCTTCCTCCATCAAATGAAGGTCGTTGCGGGAGAACGCAAGCTGCACGTCCGCGCCGATCTCTGGAACCGGCATGGCGGCGGGGCTGGCGACGATGATCTTCTCGCCATTGCAATCGACGCTGACGCGATTGGTCGCGCCGAGGAAGCTGCGGGCGGTGACGGTGCCGGGCAGGCTCAGCTGTTCGGCCCAGGAGGTGCCAATGGCAATGGCTTCCGGGCGCAGGCTGGCGGCTTTTGCCGGAACCCCGAGCCGGGCGCAGATGGCGCTGGAGAGTACATTGGAGGAGCCGACGAAATCGGCGACGAAACGGGTCTGCGGCCGCTTGTAGATATCCTCGGGCGTGCCTAGCTGCTGGATCTTGCCGTCGTTGAACACGGCGATCCGGTCGGCCATCGACAGGGCTTCACCCTGATCATGGGTGACGAAGACGAAGGTGATGCCCAGCGATTTCTGCAGGCTCTTCAATTCTTCCTGCATCTGTTCGCGCAGCTTGAGATCAAGCGCACCGAGCGGTTCGTCGAGCAGCAAGACCTTGGGCTTGTTGACCAGGGCACGGGCCAATGCCACGCGCTGGCGCTGGCCGCCGGAAAGCTGGCCGGGGCGGCGCTGGCCGTAGCCTGGCAGTTTGACCATGGCGAGCGCGTCTTCCGCTGCTTTCCGGCGTTCGCTCTTGCCGACGCCCTTGACCATCAGGCCATAGGCGACATTGTCGAGGATGGAGAGATGCGGAAAAAGGGCATAGTCCTGGAACACCGTGTTGACGCTACGGCGATAGGGCGGAACGCCTTCGGCGGTTTCGCCAAAGATTTCGATATGGCCGCCGGTCGGCTGTTCGAACCCGGCCATCAGGCGCAGGCAGGTGGTCTTGCCGGAGCCGGAAGGGCCAAGCATGGCAAAGAACTCGCCGGCTGCGATTTCAAGATCGACCGCATCGACGGCTTTGACGGCACCGAAATGGCGCGAGACGTTTTCAAACAGGACGGCGGCGGTCATGGGGACTCCGTATTTCTTTCTTGGGCTGCCCCTCATCCGGCCTGTCGGCCACCTTCTCCCCGCAGGCGGGGCGAAGGGGCAGGCGGCAACCTCCGTCATTCCCTCTCCCCGTTTACGGGGAGAGGGTCAGGGTGAGGGGCATTGCAGGTATTGGTGTTGGCTTATCGCCCGCCGATGACGCCGATGTAGTCGGAGACCCAGCGGTGATAGGGCACGCACTCGCTCTGGCTGGCGCATTTCGAAGTCGGCGTCTTCCAGAACTTCACCTTGTCGAAATCATCATAACCATTGGCCTTGCAGCCGCCGTCGGTGAGAAGTTCGTTGCCCTTGCAGGCCGCTCCCACGGACGGGTTGGCGCCGAACCAGGCGGAGACATCGCCCTGAACCTTGGGCGACAGCGAATGTTCCATCCACATATAGGCGCAGTTGGGATGCTCGCTTTCGGCATGCAGCATTGTTGTGTCGGCCCAACCGGTCACGCCTTCTTCCGGAATGGTCGAGGCGATCGGCTGTTTTTCCGCCTGCAGCAGATTGACCTGGAACGGCCAGGAGCCGGAAGCGACGACGCCTTCGTTCTTGAAGTCGTCGATCTGGATCATCGCGTCATGCCAGTAGCGGCTGGCGAGCGTGCGCTGGACGCGCAGCACGTCAAGGGCTGCCTTGTACTGGTCTTCGTTGAGTTCGTAAGGGTCCTTGATGCCAAGTTCCTTGTTGTGGAACATCAAGTAGTTGGCGGCATCGGCCACATGGATCGGGCCATCATAGGCCTGAACGCGGCCCTTGTTGGATTTGCCATCGGGCAGGGTCATTTCCTTGAAGACGACATCCCAGCTCTTCGGCGCTTGCCCCTTGAAGGTGTCGGTATTGTACATCAATACGTTCGGACCCCAGACGTAGGGAACACCATAGTGGACGCCGTTGACTGTGTACCACGGCGACGACTGCATGCGTTCATCAACAGTCTTGAAGCTCGGGATCAGGTCGGTGTTGATCGGCTGGACACGCTTGCCGGCAACAAGGCGGAGCGATGCGTCACCAGAGGCGGTAACGAGGTCGAAGCCGCCTTCATTCATCAGCGCGACCATTTCGTCGGAGGTCGCAGCCGTCTTGACGCTGACCTTGCAACCCGTCTCTTTTTCGAAGCTGGTGACCCAGTCGTAAGACTTGTCAGTCTCGCCGCGCTCGATATAGCCGGCCCAGGCGACGATCGACAGTTCGCCTTCGCCCTTGCCGAGTTCCTTCAAGGGTTCCTGTGCGAAAGCGTGGGTTGCGAAAGCAAGCGAAAGGGTGAGCGCGGTGCAGGATTTCAGAATCTGCTTCATCTTCAGTCTCCCGTTT
Source organism: Hyphomicrobiales bacterium (assembly GCA_900472175.1). GTDB lineage: Bacteria > Pseudomonadota > Alphaproteobacteria > Rhizobiales > Rhizobiaceae > Pararhizobium. Next base: position 58,203 of record UCHD01000004.1, read on the forward strand.
TGGTGTCCGAATTTTTCGGTCTTGTTCCCAAAACGAAAGGTGCCTCGATTTCGCCGCTTTCGCAAATTCATTAATCAGAATGGCGCTATCGGATTTTCCGATATCGGTTCTATTTATCGCGGCCGGCCGCTACGCAGGGCCTCGGCCACCCCGATGAAATCCTTGGCCGCTTGCGGAAGGCCCGAGCCCTTGCGCCAGACCATGCCAACCTGAACGACGGGCAGGGCGCCGGAGACATCGCGGCTTTCGATTCGGTCGCCTTCCAGAGACCAGGGGCGGTAAACCAGATCCGGCAAAAGGGCGATGCCGGCGCCGGTGGCCACGAGGCTGCGCACCGCCTCGACGGAACGGGTGCGGAAAGCCACGTGCGGGCGGGCGCCGAGCGCGGTCAGCAGCTTGCCGGTATTCTCCTCGATTTCGTCGACCGTCAGCATGATCAACGGTTCCTTGGCGATATCGGCGACAGAGATGATATCGGCGGAGACTAGCGGATGGCCGAGCGGCAACCACAGACGATAGGGCGAGGTCTCGATGATTTCCGCCTGCAGCGCCATGCGATCGCGCAGATTGGAGATGACCATGACGGCAACATCAAGCTCGCCGCCGATCAACAGGTGCTCGAGATAGGAGCCATTGTCCTCGATGGCGCTGACCTCGACACCGGGGCAGGCGCGGCGGTAGCGGGCGAGCAGATCGGACAGCACGTAACCGGCAACCAGCGAGGTGACACCGAGATTGAGCTTACCGCCGGTGCGTTCTTCCCGCTCCTGCGAAAACGAGCGGCGGGCATCGGAAACACCGGCGAGGATCTTGGTGGCATGGCGCAGGAACTGGTGGCCATTATGGGTGATATGCAGCCCGCGCGGATGACGCTCGAACAGCTCGACGCCAAGATCGGTTTCCAGCTCCTTGACAGCCTCTGTGATCGAGGATTGCGAAATCGACAGGTTCTGCGCCGCACGCGTGACCGAGCCCTGTTCGGCGACGGCGATGAAATACTGAAGCTGACGGAGCGTGAAGGCCATGACCTAGCTAACACGGTTGCGGGGGGAGATGGCAAGGTACTGAAGGCTTGGTTCCGTCATCGATTGGCAGGGTGCGCCGTCAGAAGCGTTTCGGCATGCCGGTTTCTGAATAGTACATGGAGATGGATTTGATAGGTTCACTGTAATGGATGCAGGAAAAGCTCATGGATTCGATATTTTCAAAACCAATCCCCACCGAACCCGGCATCCTCGCCTTCCACAAGCGCTGCGAAGCGTTCTATCCGGCCGATGCCGTCGATGCGTCGATCGGGCAGCAGCGGGAATGGTATGACGCGCTCTGTGCCGAGTTCGACGCTCCGTCACCGGAAGGGCTGACGCGACAAGACGAGATGGTGGGCGGTCGCATTCCGGTTCGCCGCTACCGGCCGGCAGACATCGCGACGCAAACAAGGATTTTCTATATTCACGGCGGCGGTTTCGTCGTCGGTTCGCTGCAAAGTCATGATGCCATCTGCGCCGAGATTGCCCATGCGGCCAAGGCGGAGCTGGTCTCCGTCGATTACCGGCTGGCACCGGAGCATGTCTGGCCTGCAGCGTTTGACGATTGTTTTGATGTTTTGTCGTGGCTGCTCGCTGATAGGCGGCCGCTGGTTGTTGTTGGGGACAGCGCGGGTGGTAATCTGGCAGCGGGCATGACGTTGAAAGCCAAGGCGGCGGCGCTGAGCGGCATCGTAGGCCAAGTTCTGATCTATCCGGGACTGGGCGGCGATCTCGTCTCCGGCTCTTATGTTGAAATGGCGGAGGCCCCGGGCCTGACGACCGCCGATGTTGCCTATTACCGGGATGTCCTGAAGGCTCCGGCGGAAAACGCCTTTGCCCATCCCTTGAAAGTAGCTGATTTTTCCGGCCTTCCGCCAGCCTACATCACATCGGCGCATTTCGATCCGCTGCGCGATGATGCGGCACTTTATGGCCAGAGGTTGATTGCTGCGGGTGTCAACGTCACCTACCGCGACGAGCCGCAGATGATCCATGCGTGGCTGCGCGCCCGTCATATGAGCGAGGGCGCGCGGGACGGTTTTGTGCGGCTGTGCCGTGGTGTCAGCGATCTTGTTGGGACGCTGTGATCAGCCTTTGGCCTTCAGCACTAGGACCGGCTTGGCGCTGAATTCGGTCGGAAACAGCGCCTTGAGGTTCTCGATCTTCGGCATGTCGTTGTAGACGATATAGGGGTAGGTCGGGTTGAGCGTCAGGAAATCCTGGTGGTATTCCTCGGCCGGATAGAAGGCGGTCATGTCGGATACCTTGGTGACGACCGGTTCGCCATAGACCTTGGCCTTGTCGAGCTGGGCGATGTAACTCTCAGCGATCTTCTTCTGCTCGCCGCTGGTCGCAAAGATTTCCGAGCGGTATTGCGTGCCGTGGTCCGGTCCCTGATAGTTCAGCTGCGTCGGGTTGTGTGCGACCGAGAAATAGATCTGCAGCAACTGGCCATAGGTGACCATCTTCGGATTGTAGGTGACTTCGACGGCTTCGGCATGTCCTGTATCGCCGCCGCTGACGGTTTCATAGATGGCCGTTTCCTTGGTGCCGCCGGAATAGCCGGAAACCGCATTCTTGACGCCCTTCACGTGCTGGAAGACGCCCTGAACGCCCCAGAAGCAACCGCCGGCAAAGACGGCTTTCTCCGTGGTCGCGGTCGATGCTTCATCGATGGCGGGCGGGGGGATGACTACGGCTTCCTCTGCGGCGTTGCTGAAGGTCGAGGATATCGAAAACATTGCCGCAGCAATGGCTGTCATGCCGGTAAATCCCAAAATGAACGGGCGTTTGGTTGCATCCGAAATTCTGTCTTTTTCAAGCTGCGGCATGCTAGTCCTCCTTCGATGGCCTTGGACCCTGGCAGGGCAACTCGCTATTGATCGCAGCGATATGCAGCCTTGCTTTATGAGCAAACTGTGGCCAACAGAGACAGACTGGTCAAATCGCAAATGCGTGCGTAACACCAATGTGAGAGACCGGAGATGAGGATACACATCCGTGTGATCCGGTGTGGATCAGGGCAGGGAGATAGACATGAGCGGCATTACCGACCTTGAAACGCTCTTGCGCGAGATGCGGCCGGATTTGCGTCCGGGCGACTATGTCTATTGCACCGTGCCGGCAGGGGACGCCAGCTGGCTTTCGCTGAAGCCGCTCTGCTTCTTTCGCGAGGAGGAGGGGCTGACCCTGATTCTGGACAAGGCCGATGCCGACAAGGCAGGCCTGACTTATGGTTTGGTGATGCGCTGCATCACGCTGACCGTGCATTCTGCCCTGGAGGCGGTTGGTCTGACGGCGGCGGTTGCGGTGGCGCTGACGCGGCATGGCATCAGCGCCAATGTAGTCGCGGCCTATCACCACGACCACATTTTCGTGCCGGCTGATGATGCGGAGCGGGCGATTGCGGCCCTGGCAGAGGCCGCACCCGTTCTCACATGAAGTCGCGCGGCACGCGCGTTTCGCCGAAGGTCTTTTCGAAGATCTTCGTCTCTCCTTCGAAGGCAACCACGTAAGCCGAGGTCAGCCACTCGGTCGCTGTGCAGGCAATCCGCGAGACCGAAACCGTCTTCACTGACCAGTTTTCGCGTTTGGCAATGCAGGTCCAGGTCGAAGTGCCTGTCATCGACAACGGATCATCCGCTGCGATTGTCCAGGTTTCGTCGCGGATATCCTGTGTGGCAAGGCCGGTATCGGGATGTTCGGTCAGGCCGCCGTCCTCGTAGATATAGTAGTGCGTCTGGCCGGTGGTCATGTCGCGCTCGACCCGGCGGCTGGTGCTTCCAGCCGTGCGCTCGATGTATTTCGGCAGCGGATCGGGATTGGCGGGCTCCGGCATGGCGATGAGCCGGTGTTCGCCGAGCTTGGGCATGGCGAGCCCCAGCGAAGCGAGATCGAGCGTCACACCGGGATCGGATGGGGCAGGCAGAACCATCGGCCAATAGGCGGTCGAAAGTGACAGCCGGATGCGATGTCCTGCGCCGAAGCGGTAACCGCAGGCATCGAGTACCAGCTGCACTCTTGTCTTCTTGCCCTTTTCCATCGGTTTCGGTTCGGCATTGCCGTCGCGGTGGGCAAGGTTCAGCACGCCGAAGGTGACGCGGGTGGCGGTGCCATCGGGATGAATGTCGACGATGCGGGCGACAAGATTGGCCCAATCGGCATCGCAGCTCAGTTCGACCGTCAGCACCGGTTGGCCAAGATAATCCATCGCCAGCGTCAGCGGTGCCGTTTCGAAGGTCAGCGAACCGGCATCGTCGCTGCGCTGGTCGCCAGCCATCTCGGCATCAGGCTTCAGGGTGAACCATTCGCCGGAGGCCGTACCTGTGTCGAGCGGCGATTTCAGATAGGCGTTGTGATCATGGGCGCCCGCAATCGGCATGCCCTCGTTGAGACTGCCGAACTGATCGACATAGAAGGTCTGCATTTCCGGCTGCTGCCATTCGTCCTTGGCAATCCAGAAGCCGGGATCGGCGTTGCGGCGCAGCGCCGGTTTCGGGCCATCAAGGATATAGGCGCGCATCTGCGGCAGCGCCTCGACGCCGGTTTCCTCGTCGCGCAGCCAATGGTTCCACCAGGCAATCGCCTCGCCATGGAAATCGGCGCGCGGCTTCGGCCAGGCGAAATGCGGATATTTGTGCACCCAAGGGCCGATCAGGGCCTTTACCTTGCCGCCGAGACCTTCGGCCGCCTTCATCGGCGTGTTGCGGTATCCGTCCGCCCAGCCGGCAATGACCATGGCGGGAACCGGGAAGCCATCGAAATCCTCGCAGATCGAGCCGTGTTCCCAGAAGGCGTCCCGGCGTTGATGCTGGAGCCATTCTTCCATGAAGTAGGGCTCGTTTTCCAGCCGCTCCAGCCACATCTCCTTCCACTTGCCGCCGACCAGTGCCGGATCGGGCGAACGCGACTGATAGGCCAGCATGGTGGCAGCCCAGGAGAGCTGGGCCGAAAGGTGCGTGCCGTTCTTGTAGTGGATGTCGTCATTGTAGCGATCGACCGTGGAGGCGATGGAGATCACCGCCTTCAGTGCCGGCGGCTTCAGGGCGGCCACCTGCAGGCAGTTGAAGCCGCCCCAGGAAATGCCCATCATGCCGACATTGCCGTTCGACCAGGGCTGGGCGGCGATCCAGGCGATCAGTTCGCAACCGTCGCTCAGTTCGCGCGGCGTATATTCGCCGTCGATAACGCCGTCGCTTTCACCGGAGCCGCGGATATCGACGCGTATGCCGGCGATGCCGGCGGCCGCAAACACCGGATAGGTGGACTCGTCGCGGGCATTGGTGCCGCCGCGCTTGCGATACGGCAGGTATTCGAGAACGGCCGGAACGGGGCTCGCATCGGCACCATCCGGCATCCAGATGCGGGCGGACAGACGCGTGCCGTCTGCGAGAGTGATCCACTCGTTCTCGATCAGGGTAAAACTGCGTTTGGACATGCTATCCATCTCTGTCATTCCGCTCTTAATTGTCGAACCAGACGCGGCTTGCGACGTAGCCGTTCGAAAGATCATTGCCGATGTCGTGGACAAAGCCCTTCAGCGAAGCGGAAGCCGCGTTCACGTAATCGTTGAAGACCGGCAGGATGAGGCCGCCTTCGTCGCGAACCGTCAGTGCCATGGTGCGGTAAAGCTCCTTGCGCTTGGTCTCATCAAGTTCCGAGCGTGCCTGAAGCAGGATCTTGTCGAAATCCTCGCGCTTGAAACGGGTGTCATTCCATTCGGCGGTCGAGAGGTACGATGTCGAATAGCGTGAATCCTGCGTCGGGCGGCCACCCCAATAGGAGGCGCAGAATGGCTGGACGTTCCAGACATTGGTCCAGTAGCCGTCTTCCGGGTCGCGCTGGACCTCGATCTGAATGCCGGCCTTGGCAGCACTCTCCTGAAACAGCACGGCGGCATCGACAGCGCCGGCAAAGGCGGCGTCCGAGGTGCGCAGCGGGATCGGCCGGTCATGGCCGGATTTCTTATAGTGAAAGGCCGCCTTGTCCGGATCATAGGCGCGTTGCTCGATTCCTTCCGGCGCCAGCGCATAGTTTTCGTTGACCGGATAATCGTTGCCGATCTTGCCATAACCGCCAAGGATGCGGTCGAGAATGGCCTGCCGGTCGATGGCGTATTTCAGCGCCAGCCGCAGGTCGTTATTGTCGAACGGTGCTGTGTCGCAGTGCATCAGGAAGCTGTAGAACCCCTTGCCTGCAGTCTTCAGGATCTCGACCTTCGGCGCGCGCTTCAGCATCGGCACCGTCTTCGGATCGACGTTGTTGATGAAATGTACCTGGCCGGATGCAAGCGCCGCGACGCGCGCCGTGTTGTCGTTCATCACGATGATTTCGACGCTGTCAACGAAACCTCGGTCCGAGCGCCAGTCGGTGGTGTTCTTTTCGAAGGTGGAACGCAGACCGGCTTCATAGCTGGTCAGCTTGTAAGGACCGGTGCCGATTGTCGAAGTCGGGTCGCTAACGCCGCCGCCTGGCTGAATGATCAGATGATAGTCGGTGAGGATCAGCGGTAGATCGGCATTGCCTTCCGTCAGTGTCAGGACGAGTTCGCCGGCCTTGTCTTCTATCGTCTTGATCGAGCGCATCAGGCCGAGCGCGCCGGACTTGGAGCCTTCGTCGGCGTGGCGCTTGAGGGTGGCGATCACGTCGGCGAGGGTCAGCGGGCTGCCATCGTGGAACGTCACACCGCTGCGCAGCTTGAATGTCCAGACCGATGCATCGGGAGAAGGCGTCCAGGATTCGGCAAGCGAAGGCAGGGCAGCGCCTGTGGTCGGATCGGACTCGACCAGTGTGTCTCCCCACAGATGGCCGATGGTGAAGAGGACGGAGCCGCTATAGGTGGCCGGGTCGAGCGAATCCGTGGTGGCGCCGCCCTTGAGGCCAAGCTTGAGGTGGCCGCCGCGCTTGGGTTCTTCCGCACGGGCCATGCCGGCGATCAATGTGCCGGAGAAACCGGCCGCAAGACCGAGTGCCGCCGTGCCGCCGAGGAAGGTCCGGCGATTGACGCCGCCGCCCACAATCAGGCTGTCGGGCTTGTTGGTGAAATCACGCATGCGCTGTTCCCTTTATGGCTGGTTTTCCGAAGGGAAACGTAGCGGGAAACGTCGCGAGCACAATTTCGCGGCTTGACGCTGGTTTAAGCGACTTTACGCTATGTGAAAATCGAAAGGGACCGACTCGTGACGGACAGTGACGCTTTTACCGAAAATCTGCGTTTTGCCTGCGCCACCCGCCCGTCGATCTCGCAGATTTGCCGGGAGATCGGCATCAACCGCCAGCAATTCAACCGGTATATTTCCGGTGAGGCCAAGCCGTCGGCGCACAACCTTGCCCGTATCGCTACATTCTTCGGGCTAGGGGCTCAGGACTTTTCGCTTGCCGTGCCCGAATTCCAGACACGCATGACACGTCCGGTGCAGCGCAAGGTCGATGGCGGTCTTCTGCTGGAAGGGCTTCCGGGCGACCTGGTGTCGCTTCGCCGTCACCTGGGCTACTTCCAGACTTATCATCTTTCGCCGTCGTGGCCGGGTCTCGTCGTCTGTTCCTGCGCCCGGCTTCTCGAGGAAAACGGTTCCGTTCACGTCAAGTCAATCGAGCGCATCCACGATGCTGCCCATGAAATCCGGCAATACTCGAAATATATCGGGCTTGCGGCTTTCTTGAGAAACCGCGTTTTCATCACAGAACGCAGTGTCAGCCGGCAGCCGATGATGTCGCAGACGATCCTGATGCCGTTCGAGGTGCACCAGCGGATCTATCTGCGCGGCGTCACCATGGGGGTCTCCTGGCGCAAGGAAAACCTGCCTTATGCCTCGCGGGTCATCTGGCGCCACCTCGGCACAAATCCGGACAAGCGGCAGGTACTGTCCCGCTGCGGCGTGTTGCCGGAGAACGCGCGGCAATTGCCGGCGACAGTGCGGGATTACCTAGATGCCCCGTCGTCCGGCATCCTGTCCGTTCCGGAAATTTTCTGAACGCGGATCAGGCATAGCCGGTCGCGCTGGCGTTGGTTTCGTCGTAGGGTTCGGGCGATGAAAGATGGGAGGACGGGATGAGGACTGTTGCCGCCGGATTGCTGCTGTTCGGACTGTCCGCCTTGCCGGTTCTCGGCGAGGATGCTTCGCCACTTGCCGGTTGCGCGCTGTCCGGCGCGTCCAGCGTCTTCATCGGCGGCGCACCGGCACTCAGGCTGTCGGATGTCGTCAATTGCCCGGCCGACCTCTATGAAATCGTTCCGGGCATCATGATCGAGGGGCAGCCGTTGGTGCGGGTGCGTTCAGGGACTTCGGAAAAGGCGGATTGCACCGCCAAGGGCGAAACGACCGTCATGGCGAACAATCAGCCGGTGCAGCGGTTGGGTGATGTCGCCTGCACCACCAAATGATCGTGTGATCCTTCCCTTCGATGGGTGCATGAAGGGAAGGCCATTTTTGTCTGGTCAGTTTCCGGCGCTTTCCATCCGGCGAGTGGTCAGGACCTTTTCCAGCCAACCGATCTCCATTTCCGGAACCGACTTCAGTAGCAGGTCCGTATAGTCATCGAACGGTGGTGTGAGCACTTTCGACTTGGGTCCGAAACGGACGAGTTTGCCGCGGTGCATGACGGCGACCGAGTCGGCGATGGCGCGGACAATGGCGATGTCGTGGGTGATAAAAACATAGGAAACAGCGGTTTCCTCCTGAAGCCTCAGAAGAAGATTCAAGATGCCTTCCGCCACCAGCGGGTCGAGCGCCGACGTTGGTTCGTCGCAAAGGATCAGTTCCGGCTTTGCCGCCAGCGCCCGTGCAATCGCCACCCGCTGTTTCTGGCCACCCGACAGTTCGGCCGGATAACGGTCGAGGAAACGGTCGCCCATCTCGATCTGGTCGAGCAGCTGCTTGACCCGCTCCGTCTTCTTGGCACCATGCAGGCCGTAGTAGAATGAGATCGGCCGGCCGATGATATCGCGCACGGTCTGTCGCGGGTTCATTGCCGTGTCGGCCATCTGGTAGATCATCTGCACGCGGCGCAGGTCTTCCTTGCTGCGCCCGTTCAGCGCTTTTGGAAGCTGCTTACCGTCGAAGGTGATCGTTCCTTCCGAAGGCGGCAGGAGCCCGGTGATGACGCGGGCGAGCGTCGATTTTCCGGAACCGCTTTCGCCGACGATCGCCAGTGTCTGGCCCTTGGGCAGATGCATGGACACGTCATGCAGAACCTTGAAGCCGTTGCCATAACCGGCGCTGACATGATCGATTTTCAGAAGCGTATTGCTCTGGTCCTTTGCTTCTTCGCGCTTGGTCTGGCGGACGCTGACGAGGGCGCGGGTATAGTCCTCGTTCGGCGCTTCGATGATCTGCTTGGTCGTTCCGTATTCGATGGTCTTTCCATGGCGCAGCACCATGATGTCATCGGAAATCTGGGCGACGACGGCGAGATCATGGGTGATGTAGAGCGCTGCGGTATGTGTTTCTTCGATCGCATGCTTGATGGCGGCGAGAACGTCGATCTGGGTGGTGACGTCGAGCGCTGTCGTCGGCTCGTCGAAGACGATCAGCTCGGGGTTGGGGCAGAGCGCCATGGCGGTCATGGCGCGTTGCAGCTGGCCGCCGGAGACCTGGTGTGGATAGCGGTCGCCAAACGTTTCAGGGTTGGGCAGGCCGAGAACCTTGAAGAGGTAGAGTGCCCGCTTTTCCGCTTCCGGCCGGGTCATGATCTTGTGGCGCAGCGCTGCCTCTATCACCTGTTCACCCAACTTGTGGGCCGGGTTGAAGGCGGCGGCGGCCGATTGCGCGACGTAGCAGACCTTGCAGCCGCGGATGGTGCGGACACCATCGCGGCCGAGTGTCAGGATATCCTTGCCATTCAACAGGACCTGGCCACCGGTAATCGCCGCCCCGCCACGGCCATAGGCAAGCGCCGAGAGGCCGATGGTGGACTTGCCGGCGCCGCTTTCGCCGATCAGCCCGAGCACTTTGCCCTTCTGGACGTCGAAGGAGACATTTTCAACCAGTGTCACCGTTTTCGGCGGTTCACCCGGCGGATAGCTGGTGGCTTCGATCTTCAGGTTTTTAACGGACAGCAGATCAGGCATCACCGCGCCCTCCCTTGAGGCTCGAGGTTCGCTTCATCAGCCAGTCGACGACGAGATTGACGCAGATGGCAAGGCCCGCAATCGCGCCGCCCGGGACGAGCGCCGCCGAGATGCCGAAGATGATGCCATCCTTGTTGTCCTTGACCATACCGCCCCAATCAGCCGCTGGCGGCTGGATGCCAAGGCCGAGGAAGGAGAGGGTGGACAGGAACAGGATGGAGAAGGCAAACCGCAGGCCGAATTCGGCCAGAAGCGGCGAGAGCGTATTCGGCAGGATTTCGCGAAAAATGATCCAGCGCGTGCCTTCGCCGCGAAGACGCGCCGCCTCGACAAATTCCATCACTGCGACATCGAGCGCCACGGCACGGCCGATGCGGAAGACGCGGGTACTGTCGAGAATGGCCATGACGAGGATCAGGATCCACAGTTGCTGCGGCAGCACCGCAAGCACCACCAGCGCGAAGATCAGCGTCGGGATTGCCATCATCAGATCGTTGAAGCGCGAGAACAGCTGGTCGATCAGGCCGCCAGTGACGGCTGCCGTGAAGGACAGGAGCATGCCGAGCGAAAACGAGATGACGGTTGCAGCAAGGGCGACGAAGATCGTCGTTCTCGCGCCGAAGATCAGGCGGGACAACAGATCGCGGCCGAGATTGTCGGTGCCGAGCAGGAAATCGCCGCCCATCGGCAGCCAGATGTCGCCGACCACGTCGCGTTCGCCGAACGGTGCGATCCACGGTGCGAAGATGGCGCAGAATAGGGCCAGCGCAATGCCGATGAGACCGACCCAGGCGCTGAGGGGAATGGAGCTTAATCTCATCGTGGGTGCCTCAATCTCGGATTGGCGAGGATGGCGAGAATATCCGCGGCCATGTTGAGGAAAATATAGAAGGCGGCAAAGATCAGGCCACAGGCCTGCACCACCGGCATATCGCGAACCGTCACCGCATCGACCATGTACTGGCCCATGCCCGGATAGACGAACACCACTTCCACGACGACGACGCCGACCACGAGATAGGCGAGGTTGAGCGCAATGACGTTGATGACCGGGGCGACGGCGTTGGGGGCGGCGTGCTTGGCGATGATCCGAAAGGCGCTCAGGCCCTTCAATTCCGCCGTCTCGACATAGGCCGATGACATGACGTTGAGGATGGCCGCACGCGTCATGCGCATCATGTGGGCGAGAACGACGAGCACGAGCGTTGCCACCGGCAGCGCGATGGCAGATAGCCGTTGGCTAAACGTCATGCCATCATAGACAGTGGCAGGGAAGGTTGCCACGCCCATCTGGACAGCAAAGAACAGAATCAGCAGATAGCCGACGAAGAATTCGGGCAGGGAGATTGCCGCGAGAGAAACGACATTGATGATCTTGTCCGGCAACCGGTTTCGATATTGCACGGCAAGCATGCCGAGCCCGACCGCCAGCGGAACCGAGATGATCGCAGCAAAGAAAGCGAGGAACAGGGAGTTTCCGAGGCGTTTGCCGATCTGCTCGCTGACCGAATTCTTGCTGGCCCAAGATTTTCCGAAGTCACCCTGCAACGCGCCGCCGAGCCAGCTGAAATAACGCTCCGTCACAGGACGGTCGAGACCGAGATCCTTGCGGATGTTTTCGACAGCTTGCGGCGTTGCGGACTGGCCGAGATAGGTCGTGGCAAAATCACCGGGCAGGGCTTCGACGCCGCCGAAGATCATCAGCGACACGGCAAACAGAAGACCAACGCTTAGACCCAGCCGCTGGACGATGAGCGCCGCCAAGGGGCGGCGAAGGGTAAAACGGCGCCAGAACGTGCCGGTAACGATACCCGTCGGCGGCGTTACCATTGCTCCGGAAACGGGGGTGGACTGCGAGAGGCTTTCGCCTCCCGCAGCCGGACCCGTCGTGTGCGCCGGACCCGTGACCGGTCCGCCCGCCATCAGGCGTCGAGCCAGACGCGAGTTGCGACGAAGCCGTTGGACATGTCGTTGCCGACGTCCTTGACGTAGCCCTTCACCTGCTTGGTGCTGGCGTTCACAAAGTCGTTGAACATCGGCAGGATGACGCCACCTTCGTCGCGGACCATCGTTGCCATTGCCGTGTAGAGTTCCTTGCGCTTGCCATCGTCAAGCTCGGAGCGGGCTTCGAGCAGCACCTTGTCGAAATCAGGGCGCTTGAACCGGGTGTCGTTCCAGTCCGCTGTCGACAGATAGGCGGTGGAATACATCAGGTCCTGCGTCGGGCGGCCGCCCCAGTAGGAAGTCGAGAATGGCTGGACGTTCCAGACGTTGGTCCAGTAGCCGTCGCCCGGCTCGCGCTTGACCTCAATGTTAATGCCGGCCTTCTTGCAGCTTTCCTGGTAGAGCACGGCCGCATCGACAGCGCCGGGGAAGGCGACGTCGGACGTGCGCAGCAGGACCGAACCATCATGGCCGGACTTCTTGTAGTGGAAGGCCGCCTTGTCAGGATCGTAAGTGCGCTGTTCGATGCTGTCTGGGAACAGGGCATAGGTCGAGTTGATCGGAAAATCGTTGCCGACCTTGCCGTAGCCGCCGAGGATCTTGTCGACCATCGTTTCGCGGTCCATGGCGTATTTCAGCGCCAGGCGCAGATCGTTGTTGTCGAATGGTGCTGTATTGCAATGCATGATGAAGACGTAGTGGCCGCGGCCCGATGTCGAGAGAATTTCGACGTTTGGCGCGCGCTTCAGCATGCCGACGGTCTTCGGATCGACACGGTTGATGAAATGGACCTGACCGGACGAGAGCGCAGCCATGCGGGCGGTCGCATCGTTCATGACGATGATTTCGACGGAATCGACGAAGCCGCGATCGGTGCGCCAATATTCCGGGAATTTTTCGTAGGTGGCGCGGACGCCGGGTTCCCAGCTGGTCATCTTGTAGGGACCGGTGCCGATGCCGGCTTCCGGATCGTCGAGACCACCGTTCGGCTGGATAACCAGATGATAGGCGCTGAGCAGCAGCGGCATGTCGGCGTTGCCCTCGTTGAGCGTCACCACCAGATTGCCGCCGTCGGCCTTGATGTCCTTGATCGATTTCATGACGCCAAGGGCGCCGGATTCGGATTTTTCGTCGGAATGCCGCTTCAGTGTCGCGACGACGTCATCGACGGTCAGGTCCTTGCCATTGTGGAACTTGACGCCGCTGCGGATCTTGAAGGTCCAGGTGACAGCGTCTTTCGAAGGTTCCCAGGATTCGGCCAGTGACGGCACGGGCGCACCGGTGAACGGGTCGGATTCGACGAGCAGGTCGCCCCAGTTGTGACTCGACACAAAGGTGACCTGCGATAGGTTCTTGCCCGGATCCTTGCTATCGGTGGCCGAGCCGCCTTCAAGGCCAAGCTTGAGGTGGCCGCCCTTTTTCGGCTCCTGGGCCTCGGCGCTGGTGGCAAACAATGTGCTGGCGCTGGAGAGTGCTACACCGGCAGCCACGGTGCGGCCGATAAATTCGCGGCGGTTCATCTTGCCCATCATCACCTGATTGGCGAGGTAGTTCTTGTAATCGCTCATTCCCCTGTTCCCTTTGTTGATGGCTTTTCGCCGTTTTTCTTTATTGTTTTCAATCTTTGCCGATCGTGTGTTTGCTAGAATGCATGCCCGGGGGCAGCTAGGCCAGTCACATTTGCGGATTGGTTTGCCGCAATCGAGCCTTTCGCGAAATGGGGATTTCCTGCGCCGAAAACCCCGTTGAAATTAATGGTATATTCTGAAGTACGCTCTGTATTCACATAAAAATTTGGCAATTTACATAAGTCTGGCTTATGATTGAAAGCCGAGTGAAATCGTCCCACACCCTTTCGTTGTGGCGGTTTGCGGCCGTTATTTTCCCTTCCAGACCGGGTCGCGTTTTTCCGCAAAGGCACGTGCGCCTTCCAACTGGTCGTCACTCGAATAAAGAATGTCGACTGTCTTGAACTGGCGCTTGGTGATCTTGTTCATCGTCGTCTGGAAATCCTCGCCCTCGGCGGCGCGGACCACTTCCTTGATGGCGGCGTAAACCAGCGGTGGGCCGCTTTCGAGCAGGCGGGCGAGGTCCCAGGCGCGCTCCATCAGTTTGTCAGCGGGCAGAATTTCGTTGACGAAGCCCCAGCGATTGGCTTCTGCCGCATCCAGCCAGCGGCCGGTGAACAGCATGTCCATGGCGATATGGTAGGGGATGCGCTTGGGCAGCTTGATCGAGGCGGCGTCGGCAACGGTGCCGGAGCGGATTTCCGGCAGCGCGAAGGTCGCGTGTTCGGCCGCCAGGATCATGTCGGTCGAAAGAGCAATCTCAAGCCCACCGCCACAGCAGATGCCGTTGATGGCGGCGATGACCGGCTTGTTGAGGTCGCGCAGTTCCTGCAGGCCGCCGAAACCGCCAATGCCGTAATCGCCATCGACCGCGTCACCGCCGGCTGCGGCCTTCAGATCCCATCCTGGACAGAAGAATTTTTCACCGGCGCCGGTAATGATCGCGACACGCAAGGTGTCGTCATCGCGAAAGCCGGCGAAGATTTCGCCCATGACACGGCTGGTCACCAGATCGATCGCGTTGGCCTTCGGCCGATCGATGGTGACTTCGAGAATGCCGCCTTCGCGGCGTGTTCTGATAGGTCCGGTCATAGGGTCATTTCCTTCGACGGATCAGGGCATCGGCTGCAACGGTTCCAGACCCTTGCGGCAAGACCATGATAGGATTGATATCGAGTTCTTCGAGCTTTGAAGCGTTTGCAGCGACATAGGATGCTACAGCAGCGACAGCTGTAATAAGGGCAGCCACATCGCCTGCCGGACCGCCGCGATAGCCATCGAGCAGCTTTCTGATTTTCAGGCCGGAAATGGCCTCACCGATGGCCTCCCGTGCCGTTGGAAGGGTCAAAATCGCCGAATCTTCCAATAATTCCACCAGAATACCGCCTGCGCCGATGGTGAGCACCAGACCGGCGACGGGATCGCGCAGCGCGCCGACGATGATTTCGGCGACGGGTTTTGCAATCATTTTTTCGACGAGATAACCGGATGCGACACCTTTCATGGCGTCGGCTGCGTCCAGCACGGACTGGCGGTCACCAAGGTTGAGCTTGACGGCGCCTGCTTCGGTCTTGTGGGCAACGCCAAGGCCCTTCAGCACGACCGGAAATCCGAGCGCTTCGGCTGCATTTGCTGCTTCATCCGCATTGGCTGCTGTTTTTCCCGTGGGCACCACGAGACCGAATGCTGCCAGTTCAGCCTTGGCCGCGCTTTCGCTGATCGTGATGATTTCTCCCTCTTGCGCGCCTGCGGACAGAAGGGGGGCGGGCGCCGGTTTTGCCCAGATCGCACCGATACCGGCCGAAATTTCGGCAGCGGCGAGGGCTTCATCGATGCCAGAGAAGGCAACGACGCCCGACGCCATCAGAGACAAAGCTGTTTCTTCCGGCATGTTTTCACCGAGGCTGGCGACGATACCGGCAACGGCCCCGGTCGCCTTGGCAGAGGCGATGACAGCTTCGCAGGTGGTGTTCCAGTCGGCGGCGTCGCAGCGATCCTGGCGGGGGAAGTCGAGAACGATCAAGTTCAGCGCGTAATCGCCCTTCATCATCGCGGTAAACGCCGTCGTCTGTTTTTCGAGGTTGCCCCAGACGAAGGTGTGGTAGTCGAGCGGATTGGCGATGGTGACCATTTCGCCCAGGCTTTCGCGCAGCGGCAGGCGTTGTTCGTCCTTCAGAGCCCGGAACACGGTTTTCCGCTTCACCCCGGCATCCGCCATCAAGGACGCTTCGCCGCCCGAGCAGCTCATCGACGAGATATCGAAGCTCTTCAGCGGCGGATGCAGGTGGAGCAGTTTTAGGGTTTCTAGCAGTTCCGGCAGCGTATCGACCCGGCCGATGCCCAGACGCTCGAGCACTGCCCCGGAAACGGCGTCATTACCCGCAAGCGAAGCAGTGTGAGAAACCGTTGCCAGCTGGGCGGCCTCGGACTTTCCGACCTTGAGGGTGACGACCGGCTTTTTCAGTTCGCGCGCCCGCGTGGCCAGCCTTTGCAGAGCCTCGATGCTGTCGAAGCCCTCAATGTGCAGGCCGACGGCTGTGACGCGCGGATCTTCGAGCGCTGCGATGGCAAGCTCGGAGAGGCCCGTCTGCGCCTGGTTTCCGGCCGTCATGATATAGGCGAGCGGCAGGCCGCGCATCTGCATCGATATATTGCAGGCGATGTTGGACGACTGGGTGAGAACGGCGACGCCGCGCTCGACGCGCTGCATGCCATGCTGGTCCGGCCAGAGCAGGGCGCCATCGAGCGCGTTGATGAAACCGTAGCAGTTGGGGCCGACAATCGGCATGTCACCGGCAGCTGCCACCAGCGCTTCCTGCAGGTCGTTGCCATCGGCGAGTTCGCTGACGGCCTCGCGAAAGCCGGAGGCATAGCAGATGGCGCCACCGGCGCCGCGGGCGGACAGGTCGCGGATAATGTCAATGGTCAGCTGGCGGTTGACGCCGACAAAGGAGGCGTCGGGGGCAGCCGGAAGTTCGGCCACCGAGCGGTAGCAACGGCGTCCGAGGATTTCGTCCTGCTTTGGATGCACCGGCCAGATCTCGCCGGTAAACCCCATCTTGTCGCATTGTTCGATGACCCGGCGCGCCTCCTTGCCGCCGAAGACGGCGATGGATTTGGGCCGGATCAGACGGTCGAGAGAGCGTGTCATGGATCGATCACGCTCCCAACGGACGCAGCAGGTCGCGGCTGATGATATGCCGCTGGATTTCCGAGGTTCCGTCCCAGATGCGCTCGACACGGGCGTCGCGCCAGAACCGCGCGATCGGCAGATCATCCATTAGACCCATGCCGCCAAAGATCTGGATTGCCTGGTCGGTGACACGGGCAAGCATTTCCGAGGCATAGAGCTTGGCCGACGCGATTTCCCGGTTGGCGGGCAGCTTCTGGTCGAGCCGCCAGGCTGCGGCGAGCGTCAGGTAATCGGCGGCATCGATTTCGGTGATCATGTCGGCGAGCTTGAACGAAACACCCTGGTTGGCGCCAATCGGCTTGCCGAACTGCCTGCGCGCGGCGGCGTAGGGCAGGGCATAATCGAACACCCGGCGGGCGCGGCCGACGCAGGTGGCAGCAACGGTGATGCGGGTGGCATAGAGCCAGTCATTGGCGATATCGAAACCCTTGTGCACTTCGCCGAGAATGGCCGAGGAGGGCAGGCGGCAATCGTCGAAGGACAGGATGCAGTTCTTGTAGCCGCGATGGGAGACGCTGTCGTAGCCGTTGCGGATTTCGAAGCCCGGCGTGCCGCGATCGACGAGGAAGCAGGTGATCTTCTTCTTTGGACCGCGCGGGGTTTCTTCCTCGCCCGTGGCGATGAAGACGATGACGAAATCAGCGATGTTGGCATGCGAAATGAAATGCTTGGTGCCGTTGACGATCCAGTCGTCTCCGTCCTGTCTGGCAAAACACTTCATGCCGCGCACATCTGAGCCGGCATCCGGCTCGGTCATGGCGAGTGTGTCGAACTTTTCGCCCTTGACCGCCGGGATCAGGTATTTTTCGCGCTGCTCGTCATTGCAGGCCATCAGGATACCGGAGGGACGGCCAAAGAACACGGTGAGACCCATGGAGCCGCGGCCAAGTTCGCGCTCGACCAGCGTAAATGTCTGGTGATCGAGCCCCGCGCCGCCGACTTCCTCGGGCATGTTGCAGGCGAAAAAGCCGAGATCCTTGCACTTGCGCACAATTTCCTGGCCGAGTTCCTTCGGCACGATGCCGGTGCGCTCGACCTCGTTCTCATGCGGATAGATTTCCGTCTCGACGAAGCCGCGCACGGTGTCGACGATCATCTGTTGTTCTTCGGTCAGTGCGAAATCCATGATGTGTTCCCTCGTATTTTTATTCGGGTCGTGGCCTCTCCTCAGACCTGCCCCCCACCCTAACCCTCTCCCCGCAGGCGGGGAGAAGGTGGCCGATAGGCCGGATGAGCGGCAACTCCGCCGTCCGCCTATCGCTTCTGCCCAACGGCACGCCCCACACCGTCCGGCTTCGGCAGTGAGGCATGCGCCTCGGCAATCGCCTTGACCTTGCCCAGCACCGAGGCCGGCGCGGGCACGGCCTTGCTCTCCTTGGACGAAACATGCAGCATCATCTGCTCGGCGGTGGCGACGGCATCGTTGGTCTCGGCATTGTAGATGGTCGAGAAGATGTGCAGGCGCTTCTCGTCGTAGGACAGGATTTGGCAGGTCGAATACAGCGCATCGCCGAGCTTGGCTTCGCCGAGGTTCCGGATATGGGTCTCGACGGTGTAGTAGCTGTGGCCGTTCTTCACATACTCCAGATCGACGCCGATCAGGCGCAGCACGCCATCGGAGGTGTCGCCGAAGACCTGTAGGTATCGGTGCTCGGTCATGTGGCCGTTATAATCGACCCAGGCGGCATTGACCTTGGTGTCGAGGATGCGGATCGGCTGAGCCTGACCCAGATCGGTCGACGGCTTTTCGGCGTTGGCCCAGAGGCTGTCTTCGAAATCGGCGAGCAGCTTGCCCGCACCCCAGCCCTTGCCGCCGTCGCCGCTTTTCAGCGCGTGCATGATGCCGACGAGATTTTCGTCGCGGATGCGCTCGAGTTCGCGAATGCCGCGGGCGCCGGACTGCGCATCGGACTGGCCGGCGATCTTGTTGACCAGCTCGTCATCGAGATCGACGACGTCCATCAGCTTGGTCCAGGGCCATGAGAGGCAGGGGCCAAACTGGGCGAGGAAGTGGCGCATGCCGGCTTCGCCACCTGCGATACGGTAGGTCTCGAACATGCCCATCTGCGCCCAGCGCATGCCGAAGGAATAGCGGATCACATCGTCGAGCGTTTCGGTGTCGCAGATGTCGTCCTTGATCAGCCACAGACCTTCGCGCCAGACGGCCTCGAGCAGGCGGTCGCCGACGAAAGCCTCGATCTCCTTGTTAATGATCACGCCCTTCATGCCGATCGGCGCGAGCTTTGCCTTGGCGTCCTGCAGCGTCGCCTTGGCGGTCTTTTCGCCACCGACGAGTTCGGCGAGCGGCAGAAGGTAGACCGGATTATAGGGATGGGCGACGAACATGCGCTCTGGATGCTTCATGTCGCGCTGCAGGTCCGTCGGCATGATGCCCGATGTGGACGAACCGATCAGCGCCTTCGGGTCGGCAGCCGCATCGATCTGGGTAATGACATTGCGCTTCAGGTCAACGCGCTCAGGCACGCTTTCCTGAATCCAGTCAGCGCCTTGCACTGCTTCCTCAATGCTCTTGACGAAGGTCAGTTTGCCCTTTGGAGGCAGCGGCGCCATGGTCAGCATCGCATAGGCGCGCTCGGCATTGCCAAGCACTTCGCCGACGATGCGTTCCGCCTCCGGATGCGGATCGAACATGTTGACGTCGATACCGGCGAGCAGGAAGCGCGCGGCCCAGGCCCCTCCGATAACGCCGCCGCCGATACAGGCCGCCTTGGTAATTTTGGTCATGGTTGTCGTGTTCCCTCTTTGATTGTTTTCCCTCTCCCCGTTCACGGGGAGAGGGTTAGGGTGAGGGGCCGTTGCCGACAGCGTTCGAAGCCCCTCATCCGCCCTACGGGCACCTTCTCCCCGCGGGCGGGGAGAAGGGAGGCTTCACCGCTTCGTCAGCTTCAACTTTTCGCGCACTTCGGCCGGGCCGATGATCCGCGCGCCCATGCCTTCGATGACGCCGACCGCCTTTTCGACGAGCTGCGCGTTAGTAGCGAGCTGGCCCTTGCCGACATAGAGATTGTCTTCCAGGCCGACGCGGACATTGCCGCCGGCGAGCACCGCCGCGGCCGGATAGGCAAGCGCATTGCGGCCGATCGAGAAGGCGGAGAAGGTCCAGTTCGAGGGAACGTTGTTGACCATCGCCATGAAGGTGTTGAGGTCATCCGGTGCGCCCCACGGAATGCCCATGCACAGCTGGATCAGGACCGGATCCTCGATCAGGCCTTCTTCAACGAGCTGCTTGGCGAACCAGAGATGGCCGGTGTCAAAGGCCTCGATTTCAGGACGCACACCAAGATCGGTCATCATCTTGGCCATGGCGCGCAGCATCGATGGCGTGTTGGTCATGACGTAGTCGCCGAGCGAAAAGTTCATCGTGCCGCAATCGAGCGTGCAGATTTCCGGCAGGCATTCGGCGACGTGGGAGACACGCTCGGTAGCACCTGCCATGTCGGTGCCATTGGGATTGAGTGGCAGCGGCTTTTCGACGTTGCCAAAAATCATGTCGCCGCCCATGCCGGCCGTCAGGTTGAGCACCACGTCGACATCGGCGGAGCGGATGAGGTCGGTGACTTCCTTGTAGAGGTCGTTGCGGCGGCTCGGCGCGCCGGTTTCCGGATCGCGCACATGACAGTGGACGATGGCGGCACCCGCCTTTGCGGCATCGATGGCCGATGCCGCAATCTGCTTTGGCGATCGCGGTACATGCGGCGACTTGCCGGCGGTATCGCCGGATCCGGTGACTGCACACGTGATGAAAACGTCGCGGTTCATGCTCAATGGCATAAAAGGCCTCCCCTTGTTCTTGACTTGCATTACGAGCCAAGAACGACCGCTCTGCTTTTCTTTAACGGATGTCTGTTATACATTTTCGGAACCAGAAGCTGGAGATGGACGAATGCTCGTTCCAAGCGATGGAACCCAGCATCTCGACCTGCTGGTGTTGCCGGAGACCAATCTGATCCTCGTCGCGTCGGTCATCGAGCCGCTTCGCGCGGCAAATCGCATTGCCGGAAGGGTGCTTTACGATTGGGATGTTTTCAGCCCGGACGGCGAAGCGATCGAAACCAAGAGTGGCGTCCCGATCCCCGTTTCCGGGCCTTTCCGGCCGCAGAATGAGACGGCCCCGCTGTTCGTGCTGTCGAGCTACAACTGGCAGGCCTACGCGACCACGCAATTGAAGATGCTCTTGTCGCGAACGGCACGGCATCGCGAGGTGGTGGCCGGGATCGAGGCAGGCACCTGGCTTCTGGCCGAAACCAGCCTTCTCGACAATTTCTCGGCAACCAACCACTGGGAGGATTTCGAGGATTTTGCCGCCGCCTATCCGCAGATCACCACGGTGCGCGAGCGCTTCGTCATTGATGGCAAGCGCATCACCACCGGCGGTTCGCTGCCGACGCTCGACCTGATGCTGGAACTGATCCGGCGCCAGCACAGCTATTCGCTGGCGCTCGAAGTGTCGCGGCTGTTCATCTATGAGCAGGAGCGCACGCGCGGCGATCTGCTGCAGGTACCTGCGATCGGCAATATGCGCATCCTCGATGCGCGGGTGGGCATGGCCGTCAAGCTGATGGAAGAGACTGTCGAGGCACCGTTGACGTTGGCCCGTCTCGCGCGCCGGACGGGCGTCAGTGCCCGCCATCTGCAGGACCTGTTTCAGGAAACGATGGGAGTGGCGCCGCATGCGCATTACCTGGCGCTCCGGCTGAATGCCGCGCGGCGCAAGGTGATCGAAACGCGGGCCGATTTCGCCGATATCGCCGCTGTCACCGGCTTTAATTCATCCTCCGCCTTTTCCCGCAGCTATCGCGCCCACTACCGCGAAAGCCCGAGCGAGACGCGAAGGCGCGTCAAGCTGAAGAGCTGAGACGGTAAGTTCATGCACTGATTCAACGGGTGGCGGATTGATGAGTCGGATCATGGGTTTGGCGCCCGTTGCGCAGGAATCGATTCAATCGAAAGTAACTGCGATGCCGGATGTTTCATCCGCCGTCATCATGCCGAACATGGCTTCCGCCACCTGCCGCGAAAGCGCGTTTTTCTGCCAGGCCAGCGACAGGCTTTGCATATAATCCGGGCCGAGCCTGCGCATGGCCGGGGCGTTTCGCACGCGGGCTGCCGAGCTTTCCGGCAACACCGAAAGATAGCCGTGGTCCATTACCAGATTGAGGATGACCGGGATCGAATCAACCTCGGTCAATGTCAGCCGGCTGCGTTCCTGTTCATTCAGCGCCGCGTCGATAAAATGGGCGGCCTGCTGGCGCAGGCCACTCTTCAGGCTGGGGACCGCGATCGGATTGGATTGCAGCAATGCGCCGATATCGTCGCCGTGTTTTGCAAAGAGTGAGGGATGACCAGCCAACGCCAATGGCGTGCGTGAAATCAGCTTGCCTTCGAATTCCGGCGGGAAGGTTTCGAGGTCCAGCAACACCACGTCGAAGCGGCGGTTCTTTAATCCGGCGATCAGTTCATCGGCGGTGGCGCTCGACACGAATAGCGGCTGGCGCGGCCGGGCACGATGCCACTTGGCCGTCAGCGCCGCCAGCATGCGGGCGATCTCGCTTTCAGGCCCAAGCGGCATGACCGAGCCGAAACGCCAGGTCGCCGCCGCGCGGCGGAACCGGTCGCCGGACGCGCGGGACAGCCTGCGCCAGATTTCCAGCAGATTTTCAATGATCGGGATCACCGCCAGCCCTTCGGGCGTGCAGGTGATGCCGGAAGGCGAACGGATCAACAGCGTGTAACCCAGATCACCCTCGAGGTCGCTCATCTGCCGCGTCAGTTGCGGCTGGCCGGTTGCCGATACCTTAGCCGCGCTGCGGATACTGCCGCTACGGGCGACCGTGACGAAGCGCTCCAGTGCCGTCAGGCTGATGGAGGGGATGGGCCAGACGGATATCGAACCGGGAATGTCAGCGTTGGCGATGGTCTCCCTCTTCTCCCCAGCGGGGAGACGTGCCGAGCGGATGCGAGGCGATGAGGGGGCTTTTTCCGCGACTTCGGAACTTGCCGTCCCCCTCATCCGGCCCTGTGGGCCACCTTCTCCCCGTTGGGGAGAAGAGGGAGCTTGCTGGAAGACCTCATACGATGGTTGAGGTTCTGCCTGAGGATTTGAGGTCGGTGAAGGCCGTAACAGCAACTGGATCGCCGCGTTGGCTGCCGTAAGGTCCGCCATCCGGCTTTGTGCCTCCAGCGTCGGCACCAGATTGCCCCGTTCGCGCCGGACGAGCGGGACCGCGATGGCGGCCTCGAACCGTTTAAGGGCAGCGCTGACACTTGCGGGTGGCCTGCCGCTTGCCTTTGCTGCCCGGCGGATTCCTTGATGCTCAAGGATCGCGTGGATCAGGGAAAGGGTGGCAATGTCCATCGGTGGTTTTGATCCCCTGAAGCCAAATTCTAAACCCGTGCCGATCTGTACGGTTACCGGCATCTCGTGTTTCATTTTTGGGATATAACACAAACCGGGATATTGGGCATAGCATGCTGCCAACAAGGTGAGTCAAAGCATGCATGCATCGGTGAAAACCATCGTCCTCAACGGCAATCCGCTCGACTTCTCCGCACTGGAGAAAATCGGCTCGGGCCTGTTCGTGCCGGTCGTGTCCGAGCAGTCGTTCGAGCGGGTTGATACGGCCCACAAGGTCATCGCCGACCGTATCGCCATGGGCCTGCCGGTCTATGGCGCCAATACCGGTGTCGGCTCGATGAAGGACCGGCTTTGGACGGTCGATGATCTCGCGGAATTCAATACAGCGCTGGTCAAGGCGCATCATTTCGGCACCGGCCCGCTGTTTTCTCAAGCCATTGTCCGCAAGGCCATTGCCATCCGCATCAACACGGCGCTCGGCGGCCATACGGGCTGCAGCGTCGACCTCGTCAAGGCATTTTTGGGACTTCTCGAGCGTGGCGTCGTGCCGGCGGTGCATCGCCATGGCTCGATCGGCTGCGCGGATATCGGCTTGATGGGGCAGGTCGCCTCCGTGCTGACCGGCACCGGCCAGGCTTTTTTCGAGGGCGAATTGCTGGACGCCGATGAAGCCTTGCGCCGCGCCGGCCTCGAATCCTTTGTCATGTTGCCGCGCGATGCACTGGCCGCCCTCAGCGTCAACGCGACGGCTTTTGCCGCTGCCGCCGACGTTTTGCGGGAGGCCGCCTCGGCCGTGCGCGTGCTGATGACGACCGGGCTGATGTCGTCGCTGGCGCTCGGCGCCTCGGCCGACCCTTGGCGGGTGGCAGCGACGCTGGGTACACGCGGCGAGGCGCTGGTCGGCTCCTGGCTTTACGGCCAGTCCGATTGTGTCGATTGGCCGCTGCCGACGGCGATCCATGATCCATTGAGCCTTCGCATGACCGCCCAGGTTTTTGGCGCGGCCGTCGATACGCTGCTGGTTGCCGCCGAGCGGCTGGTTGATGCGACCTATCTTTCCGATGACAATCCGGTGGTGTTGGGTGGGCAGGTGCATGCCTCCGGTGCCTCTCTGCCGCTAACGACGACGCTCTATATCGAGACGGCACAGATCGCCTTTTCGCATGTGGCGCGCAATGTGCTGAACCGCTGCATCCTTCTCTCCAACGGCGTGCGGCGAAACCTGCCGGTCAATCTCGTTGCACAGGGCGAGATCGCCAGCGGTCTCGGACCTCTGATGAAGCTGGTGGTGGAACTCTATATGCGCGTCCAGTCGCTGGCGGTTCCCTTGTCGGCACAGTCGATTGTCGTTGCCGGTGGACTGGAGGAGGAGGCGACTTTCCTGCCGCTGATCGTCGAGCGCATGGAGACACAGGTCCGCGATCTCCGGCAAATGGCGGCAATCGAGGCGATGCTTTCGGCCCAGGCGGTCGATCTGCTCGGCGATACGCCGCAGGGCGTTACCCAGATTGCCTATGACCGGGTGCGGGCAGTCAGCCCCACCTATCTCAAGGACCGGCCGCTCTCCAACGAGATCGAAGTGCTGCATCATGATTTTGCCTGCGGCCGTTTGCTGGAGGAAATCGTGACAGCGGCGCCAATGCCGGAATTCGACACTTTCTTCGCGCTCGGACAGTAGAGGAAACAACAATGTCTGACTTCGATCTGGTTTTGAAAGGCACTGTTGTTCTCGCCGATCGCATCGTCGAAGGCGGATTTGTCGCTGTGCGTGACGGCAAGGTACAATTTACAGGGCAGGGCGCCATGCCGTCTGCGCGCGAACGCCATGACCTCGGCAGCGCGTTGATCCTGCCCGGCGCAATCGACGCACAGACGCATTCTCTGTCCCAGAAGGACCAGGAGGATTTTATCTGGTCGACGCGCTCGGCCGCTGCCGGAGGCGTGACGACAATCGTCGATATGCCCTATGACGAGGGCAATCTGGTCTGCTCGGGGCAGGCCGTCCAGCGCAAGATCGATCACGCCGGTAAACAGGCACGCGTCGATTTCGCGCTTTATGGCACGATCGACCCGGAAGAGGGCCCGGCGCGGATCGGCGAAATGGTCGATGCCGGTGTTGCCGCCTTCAAGTTCTCGACTTTTGGTACGGACCCGAAACGGTTTCCGCGCATTCCGGCCGGCCTGCTGGAGGATTGTTTTGCAGCCATTGCACCCACCGGTCTGGCTGCGGGCGTGCACAACGAGGACGACGAGGCGGTGCGGGCCGCAATCGACAAGGTCAAGGCGGCGGGTATCACCGATTACCGCGCCCACGGCCTGTCGCGCCCGCCACTGACAGAGCTGCTTGCCACCAATCAGATTTATGAAACCGGCGCTGCCACCGGTTGCCCGGCCCATGTCGTGCACTGCTCCGTCGGTCGGGGCTACGATATCGCGAGCGCCTACCGGGCGCAGGGTTTTCACGCCACGATCGAATGCTGCATTCATTATCTCATTCTCGATGAGGAAAACGATGTGAGGCGGCTGGGCGGCAAGGCGAAGATCAATCCGCCGATCCGGCCGCGGGCTGAAGTCGAGAAACTCTGGCGGCACGTGGCTGATGGCAAGGTGACGATGGTCTCGACCGATCACGTCAGCTGGTCGGAAAATCGCAAGACCAATCCGGACATGCTGGCCAACGCGTCGGGCGTGCCGGGGCTGGAAGTGATGATCCCGCTGTTCATCAAAGGTGCGCTGGAGCGCGGTATTCCGCTGACGCGCGCGGCCGAACTGATGGCGCTCAATCCAGCCCGCCATTTCCGGCTGGATCACCAGAAGGGTGCTCTCGAAACCGGCAAGGATGCGGATATCGCTGTGCTGATACCGGCACCGTATACCTACGATGCCGATGAAAGCGGCAACAATGTTGTCGGCTGGTCGCCTTACAACGGTATTCGCCTGCCGTGGCGAGTGGCTGCGACCTATAACCGGGGCGCACAGGTTTTTGACGGCAAGACGGTGCTGGCAGCGCCGGGTGCAGGTCAGTTCATCCGGCCACTGGCAAGCCTGCCGTTGCGCGGGGCGCTCTGATGAGCGCAGTGGAAACCAATCTGCCCGTCAATGCAAGCCGTATTGCCGATATCATCAAGGCTCTTGCCCGCATCACCGAGCCGGACAAGCCTTATACCCGCCGTGCCTTCACGCCGCTGTTTCTCGATGGCCGCGCCTTCCTCGAACAGCGTTTCAAGGCTGCGGGCCTGGAAACAAGGATCGATGCCTCCGGAAACATGATCGGCCGCCGCAAGGGGCGGAAATCGGCGCTCGGGACGATCATGCTCGGGTCGCATTCCGATACGGTGCCGGAAGGCGGGCGTTTCGATGGGATTGCGGGCGTCGCGGCAGCGCTGGAAGTGGCGCAGGCGCTCAACGAGGCTGGTATCCGGCTCGATCACGATCTGGAGGTTGTCGATTTCCTGGCCGAGGAAGTATCGATCTTCGGTGTCTCCTGCGTCGGTAGCCGTGGGCTGGCAGGATTGATCCCGGATGGCTGGCTGAGCCGGACGCAAGGGGAACTGACTCTACGGCAGGGTATCATCGACGCGGGTGGCGACCCGTCGCGGCTGTCGCGGCAGAAGCGCTCGGATATCAGGGCTTTTCTGGAATTGCATATCGAGCAGGGGCCGGTGCTGGAAGCCGAACGCTGTGATATCGGCATCGTGACGGCGATTGCGGGAATTACCCGCATCGAAATCCTCTTCGAAGGCCAGGCAGATCATGCCGGCACGACGCCGATGGGCCGCAGGCGCGATGCGCTGGTCGCTGCCGCGCGGATGGTTGGCGCGGTCGAGCGGCTGGCATTGGAATATGCGCAAGGCGAGGGGCATTTTACCGCGACGGTGGGCGAATTCTCGATCGAGCCGAATGCCGCCAATGTCGTGCCGTCGCGGGCCCGCATCCTGATTGATGCCCGCGCGGAATTGCGGCCCGACATGGAGCGGTTCATTGCTGAGATCGATCAGCTTGCCGTTGATATTCAGCGCGAGACCGGTGTCTCGATAGCCTCGCCTAAGCTGATTTCAGACAATTTTCCGACGCCTGCCGATCCGCTTGTCATGGTCAATCTCGAACAGGCCAGTGATCGTGTCGGCGCCAAGCGCCGCCGCATGGCGTCGGGTGCCGGGCATGACACGGCCTGGATGGCGCGGATTTCCAAGTCGGCGATGATCTTCATCGCCTGCCGCGATGGGCGCTCGCATACGCCGGACGAATGGGCCGAGAATGACGATGTGGCGCTCGGTACAGCTGTTTTGTTTGAGGCGGTGCGCAAACTTGACGTTGATTTACAGGGAGAGCCGTAATGGGCCGGATACTGACTGAAAAAGACGTCGAGGCGGCCGTCAAGGGCGGATCGGTCTATGCGGCGGGCGGCGGCGGCTGGGCCGATCATGGCCGCATGCTGGGTTATGCGGCCGTGTCGATCGGCAAGCCCGAACTGGTCTCCATCGATGAGCTTGATGCCAACGATTGGGTGGCGACAGCAGCCGCCATCGGCGCGCCTGCCTCGACCACACCTTGGGAAATGCGCGGTGTCGATTACGTCAAGGCGGTCGAGCTGCTGCAGGAGGCGTTGGGTGAGAAGGTTTCGGCCTTGATGGTCGGGCAGAACGGCAAGTCATCGACGCTGAACGGCTGGCTGCCCTCGGCAATCCTCGGCACCAAGGTTCTGGATGCCGTTGGCGACATGCGCGCGCATCCGACCGGCGACATGGGCTCGATCGGCATGGCCGGCTCGCCCGAGCAGATGATCCAGACCGCTGTTGGCGGCAATCGCGACAAGAACCGCTATATCGAGC
Organism: Hyphomicrobiales bacterium; assembly: GCA_900472175.1. Classification (GTDB taxonomy): domain Bacteria; phylum Pseudomonadota; class Alphaproteobacteria; order Rhizobiales; family Rhizobiaceae; genus Pararhizobium. The sequence goes on from UCHD01000004.1 coordinate 86,211, forward strand.
TGGTGGTTCGCGGCGCCACAGCCAAGGTGTCGCCGATTCTCCGCACGGCATCGGATATGTCCGGCGGTTTCATCGCCTCCTGCCGCAATCCGCTCAGGGCCTCCTATGTCCGCAACAATGCGGCGCTTGGCGGGATTTCGCTGGCCCTGACTCTGGGTGAGGCGATCATCGCGGCGGAAGGCAAGGGCGGCAGTGCCATCATCGATACTATTGCCAAGACCACCAACGGCACGATCCTGGCCGAAGGCGTGATCACCGATAAATCCGTCGTCTACACTAAGGAAGCCTTCGATATCGGCACGGTTACCTTGGGGAAGGGCGATGACTCGACGGTCCTTCACATCATGAACGAATACATGGCCGTCGAGGATGCCGGAGGCACGCGGCTTGCTACCTTCCCCGACGTCATCACCACGCTGTCGCCGGAGGGAGAGCCGCTGAGCGTCGGGCAGCTGCAGGTGGGCATGAGGATTTTCGTGCTGCATGTGCCGAAGACCGTTATTCCGCTGGCGTCGAGCGTGCTCGATCCCAGCGTCTATCCCTCGGTGGAGAAGGCGATGGGGATCGAATTGGCGAAATACGCGTTGGCCAAGTGACGGAGGCATGCCGTGGCACGCGACAGGGACCTGGAAGACATCATTCGCGCCGATCTCGGTTATCGCGCCGGGCTCTCCGAAAAGACCATGTTCGGCGGACTGGCCTGGCTTCTCGACGGTAACCTGCTGTGCGGGGCGCGCGACGAGGGTATGCTGGTCCGGCTCGGCAAGGGCAATGACAGCTGGGCGCTCGCCATCGACGGTGTTGCCGCCATGATCATGAACGGCCGCAGGATGGAAGGCTGGGTGCGTGCCTCACCGGCGGTCTGCACGGAAGAAGACACCCGTAAGCGCTTGATTTCCGGGGCGCTTGCCTTCGTCGATACTCTGCCGCCGAAATAAGATATTCCGATCCGCAAAGGGACCACCATGCCCAAGCCAAATCGCCGTCACCCGAATTTTCCGATCCCCGGCGGGCCGGAGCTCCGTGCCAAAGGCTGGCGGCAGGAGGCGTTGTTGCGGCTGCTGGAAAATGTCCTGTCGGTCGGTGAGGATCCGGACAATCTGATCGTCTATGCCGCTCTCGGAAAGGCAGCACGCAACTGGGCGTCGCACCGGGCGATCGTCAAGACGCTTCTGGACATGGACGAGGACCAGACGCTGGTCATCCAGTCGGGTAAACCGGTGGGGCTCTTGAAGACCCATGCCAGGGCGCCGCTGGTGATCATGGCCAACTGCAATATTGTCGGCCAATGGGCAAAGGCCGAAGTGTTCTACGAGCTGGAAAAGCAGGGGTTGATCTGCTGGGGCGGGCTGACAGCGGGCGCATGGCAATATATCGGCAGCCAGGGCGTCATCCAGGGCACGTACGAAATCTTCATGCGCATTGCCGAAAACCGTTTTGGCGGCGATCTGGCCGGCCGCTTCATCCTGACGGCGGGTCTTGGGGGTATGGGCGGCGCGCAGCCGCTGGCCGGGCGGATGGCAGGGGCGGCGATCCTGTGCATCGATATCGATCCTGTCCGCGCCGAAAAACGCAAGGCGATCGGCTATCTCGAACATGTGGCGCCGGATCTCGATACGGCACTTTCGATGATCGATCAGGCCGTCAAGGAGAAGCGCGCGACTTCGATCGGCCTCGTCGGCAATGCGGCGGCGCTTTATCCGGAAATCGCCAAACGAGGCATTGTGCCGGATATCGTCACCGACCAGACCTCGGCACATGACCTAGTCTACGGTTACGTGCCGAAGGGCATGAGCATCGAGGAGGTCAAGCGGCTGCGTGTTGATGGGCAGGGGCAGCTGATGGCAGCCAGCCGTGCGTCGATCGTCGATCACGTCAGGGCGATGCTCGAATTTCAGGCGAAGGGCGCTGAAGTTTTCGATAACGGCAACCTGATCCGCACCCAGGCGCGCGAAGGCGGCGTTGCCAATGCCTTCGATATCCGTATTTTCACCGAAGCTTATCTCAGGCCGCTGTTTGCCCGGGCGATTGGCCCCTTCCGCTGGATGGCGCTGTCGGGCGAAGAGAGCGACGTCGCCCGTATCGACGACCTTTTGCTGGAAATGTTCCCGGACAACAAGATCGTCACCAATTGGATAAGGCTCGCGCGCGAAAACGTGCCGTTCGAAGGCCTGCCCGCCCGCATCGCCTGGCTTGGGCATGGCGAACGGACGGAACTGGCCGTGGCGGTCAATTCGCTGGTCGCTTCCGGTGAGCTGAAGGGCCCGGTCGCCTTTTCCCGCGACCATCTCGATGCCGGTGCCATGGCGCATCCGAACATCATGACCGAACGGATGAAGGACGGCTCCGATGCCATCGCCGATTGGCCGCTGCTCGACGCCATGCTGCTCTGCTCATCGATGGCCGATCTCGTCGTCGTTCACTCGGGCGGCGGCGGTTATGCCGGTTACATGACCAGCTGCGGCGTTACGGTGATTGCCGATGGCACGGAGGCCGGAGCAGAGCGGCTCAGTCACGCGCTGACCAATGATACGTCGCTCGGCGTGATCCGTTATGCGGATGCCGGCTATGAAGAATCTCACGATGAGATCGAGACGAAAGGGATCGGATATATCCGGACTTGATCGTTCGGCAGGCGCCGGTTTCAAACAGCCCATAATCTAGAGCGTATCGGATAGTTGCAAGTTTTGACCGGCGCGGCATCCTTGGGGAGGCCGCGCCATTGATCGATCAGGCGTTGATCAACGCCAGTTGCGCCCGAGCTGCCAAAATCTGAGAGCAGGCATTGGCCGCTTCGACGCCCTTGATGACGAAATGGTCGGTGAAGAAGCGGATATGCTGTTCGGATTCCTGGAAATTGTGTGGAGTCAGAACGGTCGACAGCACCGGTATTCCGGTGTCGAGCTGAACGCGCATCATGCCGTCGAGCACCGTTCCGGCAACGAAATCGTGACGGTAGATACCGCCGTCGACGACGAACGCGGAGCCGATGATCGCCGAGAACCGGCCGGTTTTGGCGAGCGTCTGGGCGTGCAGCGGGATTTCAAGGGCGCCGGGGACGTCGAAGATTTCGACATCGGATGCATTGCCGCCGAGCTTTTGCCATTGGGCGACGAAGGAGTTGACACATTGATCGACGATATCGGCGTGCCAGCGCGCGCGGATGATGGCGATTTTCTGGGTCGGATGGGAAGCGATTGTCATGTCAGTCTGGCCTTTCAAGGTTGCCATTTTTCAATGATCCCCTTGGGCGAACACGCAGGCGCGGAGGCCCCTTTTAGACAAGGTGCCACTTGGTCTGCTTGCTCTCTTTCATCCGGACTTTAACCGTCGGCTCCGGAATTCAACCGGATCTGCTGACCTTCATGCGGGTGCATGAAGCGCTCGCGGGCTCCGGAACTTGCGTCCCGTTACCGCCGGTGGGGAGTTTCACCCCGCCCTGAGAACGTGCAAGGCCAACTATAAGGATTGGGCGGCGGGCGTCAAATGCGGTGAGCGACGCGGACAACGAAAAAGGCGACAGATTTTTTCTCAAAATCCGTCGCCTTGAACATATTCTTCCGAATGCGAGCGGCTATTCGCGGATGATCAGCAGGTCGCTTGCGGTGAATCGCAGTGTGGCGATTTCGCTGACAGCCGGCGGCATCAGCCCGGGCGCGTTGAACATGTCGAATGAGATGACAGCGTCGCCGACCTTCATGCGGGTACGGATGACCGAGCCGAGGAAGTTCGAAGAGACGACTGCGCCGGTCAATGCTGTGTCGCCCTTGGCACCTTCGGCGATCGATCCCGCCTCCGGGCGCAGTGCCAGCGAGACCTTGTCGCCTGCCTTGGCATTCGAGCCGAGTGGCTCGCGCAAGGTGATTTGCTGGTCGCCAATGATGATCCGGTTTGTTGCGGGATCAACGACCTTGGCCTCGATCAGGTTGAGCGTCCCGACGAAGGAGGCGACGAAGCGGGTGGCCGGCTTGTTGTAGATGTCGAATGGCGTGCCGATCTGGTCAGCGCGGCCCGCGTTCATAACAACGATGCGGTCGGAGATCGATAGGGCCTCTTCCTGGTCATGGGTCACGAAGACCGTGGTGATGCCGAGCTGCTGCTGAATCTGGCGAATTTCCTCGCGCAACGATACGCGAATCTTGGCATCGAGCGCCGATAGCGGCTCGTCGAGCAGCAGCACCTGCGGCTTGGGTGCGAGGGCGCGAGCAAGCGCCACACGCTGCTGCTGGCCACCGGACATCTGGTATGGGTAGCGATCGGCGAGGTGGTCGAGATGGATGAGGCCGAGCATTTCCTTGACGCGGGCATCGACCGCCGATTTATCCATGCCGGCAATCTTCAGGCCGAAGGCGACATTGTCGTGCACGGTCATGTTCGGAAACAGCGCATAGGCCTGGAAGACCATGCCGATATTGCGCTGGTTCGGCTTCAGCTCATTCTGGTTGCGGCCGTTGATCAGAACCGTTCCGGCCGACGGCGTTTCGAAGCCGGCGATCATGCGCAGGATTGTCGTCTTGCCGCAGCCTGACGGTCCGAGAAAGGAGACGAATTCTCCCTTTTCGATGGTCATATCGAAATCCTTGACCACCTGGACGGGGCCAAAGCTCTTCTGAATGCCTGAGAGTTCGAGAAAGGACATGGACGATCAATACCTCAGGGCTTGGCGGGAGCCGATTTGCTGAAACGGGAGACGAGTTGCAGAAGGATCATGCACCCCCAGGTGATGGCAAACGCGATGACCGCGAGCGCCGGCGGCTCATAGGCGCGGTTGGCGCCGATCAGCTGCAGATAGGGACCGAAGGCCGGGCGGTTAAGCAGCGACGGCATGGTGAACTCGCCGATGACAATGGCAAAGGTGATGAAGGCGCCGGACAGAACGCCACTCATGACATTGGGGAAGATACACTTGAACATGATGGTCGGCCAGGAAGCGCCGAGACTTTGGGCTGCTTCCGTCAACGTGCCGACATCGATGGTGCGCATTGCGGTATCGACCGATCGGTACATGTAGGGCAGCGACAGCGTCATGAACGAGAACATCAGCAGCAGGTCCGTGCCCCGCGCCGAGCCCGTGAACGGGATGTAGGACGACGAGTTGTAGATCCGGAGATAACCGAAGACGATGACGATCGCCGGGATGACCAGCGGCATCAATGTGATGAACTCGACGACCGGCCGCATCTGCGGCAGGCGCAGGCGAACCCAGTAGGCGGTCGGAACCACCAGGAGCACGCCGAAGACAATGGTCAAAAGCGCCATTACGATGGAATAGCTGAAGGATTCGCGAAACTGGACGTCCGAGAAGACCGAGCGATAGGCATCGAAGGAATATTCGCCGCGGCGCATGCGCAGCGAGAATTCGAACGTGGCGATCAGCGGGATGATGAAGTAGGAAGCACCGAAGAAGATCGCGAGCCAGGCACCGATTTTTTGTGTCTTCATTTCTGCCACCGTTCAGCACGCATGCGCAGCCAGATATAGATGAGGTTGGAAATGCCGGTGATGACGATCATGCCAAGTGCCAGCGCGTAGCCGAGGTTCGGGTTGTGCAGAACGTCGCCGCGGATCTGCGCGTAAAGCTGGATCGGCACGATGTTGAAGGTGGACCCGGTCAGCGAATAGGCGGTCGCGATAGCACCAAACGCATTGGCGAACAGGAGCAGCGTCGTACCGAGAATGCTCGGGAACAGGATCGGCAGAGCAACCTTGGTCCAGTACTGCCTGTTGGTTGCGCCGAGAATTTCGGCAGCTTCGCGCCATTCCTTCTTCAGGCCGTCGAGTGCAGGCGTGATGATCAGCACCATCAGCGGAATCTGGAAATACATGTAGGTGATCGTCAGGCCGATGAAGCTCAACAGATTGAAGCCGGTGGCATAGAGGTTGATGCCAAACCAATCGCGCAGGATCATGGTGACGAGGCCGGTGCGGCCGAGCGTCGCCAGAAAGGCGAAGGCGAGCGGCACGCCGGCAAAATTGGATGCGACACCCGAAAAGGTCAGCAGCGACGAGCGGATCCAGGAAGGCAGTCCGCCGAGAACCACGGCCCAGGCGAGCCAGAAGCCGATCAGGGCACCGCCGATCGAGGAGGCCAGGCTGATCTTGATGGAAATCCAGTAGGAGGCGACAATCTTGTCGGTAAATAGCCCGCCAATGTTCTCGAAGGTGAATTCGCCCGCCGGATTGAGGAAGGCGCCGGTGACGAGATAGAGCGTCGGGGCAACCAGGAACATCACTGCAAACAGCAGGAACGGCGTAATGCCGAGCCAGTCGATGGCCGTCTTCTTCAAATCAATGGCCCTGTTGGCGCTCATCCGGAAACCGTCTTGTAAAGATTGAAAAATAGCCTTCCCGCGCGGTCGCGGGAAGGCCTTGTTGCGACAGTCTTACTGTACGTTGGCGCCAACGACTGTATCCCAGCCCTTGGTGATGACTTCCTTGTAGGCTTCCTGCTGTTCGAGCGTCGGGAACACGGCCTTTTCATAGGCAGCGGCCGGCGGCAGCTTGTCGAGCAGGTCCTTCGGGATCTTGTTGTTCTTGGCAAGATCATTGAAGCGGATCGGATGGCAATAGCCCTTCAGCCAGCCGAGCTGACCTTCGTCGGAATACAGGTATTCCATCCACAGCTTTGCAGCATTCGGATGCGGAGCGTAGGCCGAAATTGCCTGGACGTAGACGCCGGCAACAACGCCGGTAGCCGGTATGACGACGTCGACCGGCGGATTGCCGGCAAGCGTGTCGCGGTCGGACAGCGCATTGTAGTCCCAACGCAGGATGATCGGGGTGGTGCCCTGTGCGAGCGGAGCCGACTTACCGATGACCGGAACGAAATTGCCCTTGGCATTCAGTTCCTTGAAGAAGGCGAGGCCAGCTTCACCGGACTTGGCAACGTCACCGCCGGCGCCCGAAAGGCCAGCTGCGAAAACGCCCGAGATTGCCTGGTTAGCGGTGCGCGGGTCACCGGCCAGAGCCACCATGTTGGCATATTCCGGCTTCAACAGGTCGGCCCAATCCTTCGGGCTTTCCTTGACGAGGTCCTTGTTCACTTCAAAGGCCATGACGCCGTAATAGTCGCCATACCAGTAGCCTTCAGCATCCTTGGCTGTGTCCGGGATCGAATCCCAGGTTGCTACCTTGTAAGGCTGGATCAGGCCTTCGGCCTTGGCGGACGGGCCGAACGAGAGACCGACATCGATCACGTCAGGAGCCTGGTCACCCTTGTTGTTCTTGTTGGCCTTGATCGCTTCGATTTCGTCACCCGAGCCGGCGTCCGGGTTAAGTTCATTGACCTTCAGGCCGTACTTGGCCTTAAAACCTTCGATGACGCCGCCGTAGCCGCACCAGTCGTGGGGCAGGGCGATGGTCGTGAGCGTGCCTTCTGCCTTGGCAGCGGCAATCAGTTCGGCGCTCGGTTCGGCGGCGGCGATGGCGGTCGATGCCATGACCATGGCGGTCGAAAGCGAAAGCAGGCGGCGCATGTGTGAAATCACTGGTCTTCTCCTTTGGGTTATTTCAGTCAACTTCGAGGAAGCTGATACTGGGGTCCGATGAAGCTTATGTGACAGGTGTTGTCTCCTTTGCGGCCAGACGTTCGCAGGCGGAACACCTTCATTTCATTTTCAAAATTTACTTCCGCCTGGGTGCCGGCGTCACGTGTTTGTCTTGAATTGCGGATCGCGGCATCCCCGCACCGGTCAACCCGGCGCCACGCTCCGTAGCACTTCCCCTCCTAAAGCGGCTTTCGAAAAAGCCTCGTTGAATCGAACAGGCCTTCGAGCGTTTTCATCCGGTCATGCGTCTCGTCCCAGATGGAACTTTGCACGGCCTCGATCAGCGCCTCGACGGTAAACAGGGTCACGACCGAACTGTCCCAGGCGGACGGTGCTTCGATCTGGATGCGGAAAACACGCCGTGCCGATTTGGCGATGGGCGAACTCCACTGGTCGGTGAACAGGATGATCTCGACGCCGCGCTCGCGGGCGATGCGCGACAGCGTCTCCATCTCCTGCTCGTAGCGGCGGATGTCGAACATGATCAGGACGTCGCCCTTCTTCATGTCGAGCACGTAATGCGGCCAGGAGCTGGAATTGGAGGCGATCTGAGTGACACCGGACCGTATGACTTGGAGATGGGTGAAGAAATAGTCGGCAAGGGCCCGGGTGATGCGCCCGCCGACAAGGTAAATATCGCGCTTGCGGTCGGCAATCATTGCGGCGGCGCCGTCGAACTCGGCGGTTTCCAGCTGTGCCAGTGTCTCGCGCAGATTGTTCATCGTCGCATCGGCGAAACGGTTGAGAATGTGCGTGCCCGGCGCATTGGCCGCCCAGCGGTCATGTTTGCTGATCGGGTTGGAAATGGTCGCTTCGAGTTCCTGGTGAAGCCGGGACTGAAAATCGGGAAAGCCGCGGAAGCCGATTTTCTGAACCATGCGGGCAACGGTCGGCGTCGATACGCCAGCATTCTCGGCCACAGTCGTGATGCTGCCGAGTCCGGAAACCGGATAGTTGTCGAGAAGTGTCGCTGCCAATTGTTTTTCCGCGCGGGTCAGCACGGCAAAATGGGCGTTGATCACATCCGACACCGTCATGGTGCCTGCGGTATTGGTCAAAATTCATCCCCTGTGCCAGTCTTTGCCAGCTTTGTGACAGAGTAAACATCGCTGTCACAATTCGAGTCAATTGATTTTTTGAAGAGATCGTTTCAGATTCCCATTGACACGAGAGAAAACGTGAAGAATTCTTTTCAGTATCGGCAGTCGCGCGTGAGTTGAGGAAAATCACCGGCTGTCCGTTACTTGCTTCCATGTCTGATTTCAGGGGCTTTGAGCCTCTCCGGGAGAAGCGTGGTGCCGATCAGGCAACCGGAAGGGGACCGGATTTGACGGGACTTTTGACAGAGGCGGATGGATCGCCCGTAGCAGTGGAAAACCCGGATGCGATGAGCCCGGTGCTGCTGGTTTGCGAACATGCGTCACGGCGTCTGCCGGAAAAGATGGGTTCGCTTGGGCTTTCTGAGGAAGCACTCAAAAGTCATATTGCCTGGGATCCGGGCGCGCTGGCCGTCTCGCAGCTTTTGGTCAAAAGCCTTGATGCGGCGCTGATTTATCAGCGTTTTTCCCGCCTTGTCTATGACTGCAACCGTCCGCCCGAGGCTGATGCTGCCATGCCGGCCGTCAGCGAGATTTTCGAAATACCCGGCAACGCATCCATTTCCGCGGCCGAGCGGCAGGCGCGAACGGACGCGCTTTACGTGCCTTTCACCAGCACGCTCTCGAATTTCATTGCTGCGCGCAAGGCTGCCGGCCGTCCGCCGGTGCTGGTGACGATGCACACGTTCACGCCGGTCTATCACGGCAAACAGCGCGACGTCGAAATCGGCATCCTGCACGATGACGATAGCGGACTGGCCGACGCGATGCTGGCTGCGGCCGGGAAAACAACACACTACGCCGTGCGTTGCAACGAGCCCTATGGACCGGCAGACGGTGTCACGCATACTCTCATTCAGCACGGCTTGAAGAACGGCCTGCGCAACGTAATGATCGAGATCCGCAATGATCTCGTTTCAAATGAAATCGGCCAAAAGGTCATGGCCGATTATCTGACGGGCATTCTAGGCGAAAGCCTTAGAGCACTGTCGCAATAAAAAGACCTGGGGAGCGGCATGTCCGCGGAGACTGGTCCATGGGCTTCCATGGACACACTGGCATTTCGGCGTCCGGCAATACCGCTGGTGGCTGGCTGATACAGGGGAAAAACATGTCAGACTATTCAGATACCGATAAACATGAGGACATGAAGGTCCTCCATTCGATGGGCTATGCGCAAGAACTCGAACGGCGCATGAGCTCTTTCTCGAATTTTGCCGTTTCCTTCTCGATCATCTGCATTCTTTCGGGCGGCATCAACTCGCTCGCGCAGGCAACCTCGGGTGCAGGCGGTGCCGCGATCGGCATCGGCTGGCCGCTTGGCTGCTTCGTTTCCCTCGTCTTCGCCGTCGCCATGGCGCAGATCAGCTCGGCCTATCCGACGGCCGGCGGCCTCTATCACTGGGGCTCCATCCTCGGTAACCGCTTCACCGGCTGGGTTACCGCCTGGTTCAACCTGCTCGGCCTCGTCACGGTTCTCGGCGCTATCAATGTTGGCACCTATTACTTTTTCATGGGTTCGTTCGGCACACCTTATTTCGGCCTGGAAGACACCACGACAGTCCGTATCCTCTTCCTGGTCGTCATCACCGGCGCTCAGGCGATCGTCAACCATATGGGCATTGGCCTGACGGCCAAGCTGACGGACTTCTCCGGTTATCTGATCTTTGCAACGGCAATCGCGCTTTCGGTCGTGTGCCTTGCCGCGGCAGATACCTACGAGTTCGGCCGCCTGTTCACTTTCGCCAATTATTCGGGCGAGGCCGGCGGCAATGTCTGGCCTGCAACTTCGGGCACCTGGGTGTTCCTGCTGGGCCTGCTTTTGCCGATCTACACGATCACGGGCTATGATGCTTCCGCCCATACGTCGGAAGAAACCGTCAAGGCTGCAACATCGGTTCCGCGCGGCATGATCTCGTCGGTCCTGTGGTCGGCTCTGTTCGGCTACATCATGCTATGCAGCTTCGTTTTGCTGCTCCCCAGCATGGATGAGGCGGCCAAGCAGGGCTGGAACGTGTTCTTCTGGGCGATGGACACACAGGTCAATGCGACCATCAAGGACATCCTCTACCTTGCCATCCTGGTCAGCCAATGGCTGTGCGGTCTGGCAACGGTGACATCCGTATCGCGCATGATCTTCGCCTTCTCGCGTGACGGCGGTCTGCCGGCATCCAAGGCGCTGGCCAAGGTCAGCCCGACCTATCGCACGCCGGTTGCCGCCATCTGGACCGGATCGATCCTGGCGGTTCTGTTCGTCTGGGGCTCGTCGCTGGTGACGATCGGCGAAACGCCGGTTTACACGATCGTCGTATCCTGCACGGTCATCTTCCTGTTCTTCTCCTTCGCGATCCCGATCACGCTGGGTCTGTTTGCCTGGGGCACGTCGAAATGGGAAAAGATGGGTCCGTGGAACCTCGGCGAAGGCGTCTTCAAGCTGTTTGCCGTGTTGACGATCCTGGCGATGATCCTGATCTTCGTGCTCGGCGTCCAGCCGCCGAACACACCGGCGCTCTACGTGACTGTCGGCTTCCTGGTTCTGACCGGTATCGTCTGGTTCGGCTTTGAAAGCCGCCGTTTCAAAGGCCCACCGATCGGCGATGAAGTTGCGCGCCGCGCAGCAGAAATCGCAGCGGCCGAAAAGGCCGTTGGACAGAAGTGATCCGATAAAGACAGGGTGGAAGCCGCGTTCATGCGGCTTCCACTAGACGTCCATGAGACGCAGCCGCGCAAGGCAGCGTTACGATCAAGCACGGGATTTTTTGCAATGAGCGCGAGCTATTCGTTTGAAGACTTGAAGAAGGATGTTGCCGAAGGCCGCATCGATACGGTTCTGGCCTGCCAGGTCGATATGCAGGGACGCCTGATGGGCAAGCGTTTTCACGCGCAGTTCTTCGTCGATAGCGCCTGGGAAGAGACCCATAGCTGCAACTACCTCCTGGCGACCGATCTCGAGATGGAAACGGTCAACGGCTACAAGTCGACGAGCTGGGAGAGCGGCTACGGCGATTACACGATGAAGCCCGATCTTTCGACGCTTCGCCGTATTCCATGGCTCGAAGGCACGGCGCTGGTTCTCTGCGACATGCTCGACCATCACACCCACAAGGAAGTGCCGCATTCGCCGCGTGCCATCCTGAAACGCCAGATCGCCCGGCTCGAAGCCATGGGCCTCAAGGCCTTCATGGCGACAGAACTCGAATTCTTCCTGTTCGACCAGACCTATGATGCAGCACGCGAAAGCGGCTACCGCAACCTCAAGCTCGCCAGCGGCTACAATGAGGACTACCACATCTTCCAGACGACCAAGGAAGAGGACGTCATGCGGGCGATCCGCAACGGCTTGCAGGGCGCGGGCATTCCCGTTGAAAACTCCAAGGGCGAGGCATCTGCCGGTCAGGAGGAGATCAACGTGCGCTACGCCGATGCGCTGACCATGGCCGACCGGCACGTGATCATCAAGAACGGCTGCAAGGAAATCGCCTGGAGCAAGGGCAAGGCGATCACCTTCCTGGCCAAGTGGAACTACAATGCCGCCGGCTCCTCGTCGCATATCCATCAATCGCTCTGGAGCGCTGACGGCAAGACGCCGCACTTTTTCGACAAGGAAGCCAAATACGGCATGTCGGAGACGATGCGTCACTACGTTGCCGGGCTTCTGACCCATGCCAGCGAGATCACCTATTTCCTCGCGCCCTACATCAATTCCTACAAGCGCTTCATGGCGGGCACTTTCGCGCCGACGAAGGCCGTCTGGTCGAAGGACAATCGCACTGCCGGCTACCGCCTGTGCGGCGAAGGCACCAAGGCGATCCGGATCGAATGCCGCGTCGGCGGTTCAGATATCAACCCTTACCTCGCCATGGCGGCACTGATTGCTGCCGGTATTGCCGGGATCGAGGGCAAGATGGAGCTGGAGCCCGCCTTTGTCGGCGACGCCTATGGCGGCAAGAACATTCGCGAAATTCCCGGCACGTTGCGCGACGCGACGCGGGCGATGAATTCGTCGAAGATGCTGCTCGATGCCTTTGGCGAGGATGTGATCGAACATTATACCCGCGCTGCCGAATGGGAGCAGGAAGAATATGACCGCCGCGTCACGGATTGGGAGGTGGCGCGCGGTTTCGAGCGGGCGTAAGGCCTTATTTCGGGTGCAGTCGCACTTTATCTGCCACGGGCAGGCCAACGGCCGGCCCGTGGCATCCAGTATTTTCAAAGCCTAAAACAGGAAGATGATCATGACCATGATCCAATGCATTTCCCCGGTGAACGGGGAGGTTTACGCGGAACGGCCGGCGGTTGACACCGTTGCCGCTTCGGCTGCTGTTGCGCGGGCGCGTGCCGCGCAGAAAAGCTGGGCCAAACGGCCGGTCGAAGACCGTGTCAAACTGGTGCTTGCCGGTGTCGCGCGTCTCAACGAGATGGTTGACGAAGTCGTGCCGGAGCTTGCCTGGCAGATGGGGCGCCCGATCCGCTATGGCGGCGAGTTCCGCGGTTTCAACGAGCGCTCTAATTATGTGGCAACGATTGCCGCCGATGCCCTGGCGCCGATCATTGTTGAGGACAGCGCGAGCTTCGAGCGCCGGATCGAGCGGGTCGCCCACGGCGTCGTGTTCGTCATCGCGCCTTGGAACTACCCCTATATGACCGCCATCAACACGGTTGCTCCGGCGCTGATGGCGGGTAATACCGTGATCATCAAGCATGCCAGCCAGACAATCCTCGTTGGCGAACGCATGGTGCGCGCTTTCGTCGAGGCTGGCATTCCGGAGGACGTATTCCAGAACATCTTCCTCGATCATGCAACGACGTCGCAACTGATCGCGGCCAAGAGTTTTGATTTCGTCAACTTCACCGGTTCGGTCGAAGGCGGCCGGTCGATCGAGCGGGCGGCGGCTGGTACGTTCACCGGTATTGGCCTCGAACTCGGCGGCAAGGATCCGGGTTATGTCATGGAAGACGCTGATCTCGACGCGGCCGTCGATACGCTGATGGACGGCGCGATGTTCAATTCCGGGCAGTGCTGCTGCGGCATCGAGCGCATCTATGTCAACGAAAACCTCTATGACGATTTCGTCGAGAAGGCTGTTGCCTTCGCCTCGGCCTACAAGCTCGGCAATCCGCTGGAGCAGGAAACCTCTCTCGGGCCGATGGCGCACAAGCGTTTTGCTGCCGAAGTGCGGTCGCAGACTGCCGAAGCCCTTGCCAAGGGCGCCAAGGCTCTGGTCGATCCAAAACTGTTTCCGCAGGACGACGGCGGCGCTTATCTCGCTCCGCAGGTTCTGGTCGATGTCGACCACTCGATGAAGGTGATGACCGAAGAGAGTTTTGGCCCGGTCGTCGGCATCATGAAGGTGAAGAACGACGCTGAAGCGCTCGCGCTGATGAACGATTGCAAATACGGACTGACCACTTCGCTCTGGACCAAGGACCCGGAACGCGCTGCCCGGATCGGCAACGATCTCGAAACCGGCACCGTGTTCATGAACCGTGCCGACTATCTCGATCCGGCGCTATGCTGGACCGGCGTCAAGGAAACCGGCCGCGGCGGCTCGCTGTCGGTCATCGGTTTCCAGAACCTGACCCGCCCGAAATCCTATCATTTGAAGAAAGCCTGAACGATGACCATCACAGCCAACTGGAGCTACCCGACATCCATCAAGTTCGGGGCAGGGCGGATCAAGGAACTTGCCGACCATTGCAAGGCGCTCGGCATCAAAAAGCCACTTCTGGTCACCGACCGTGGCCTGGCACCGATGCCGATCACCCAGAACGCGCTTGATATTCTGGACGCCGCCGGTCTTGGCCGCGCGCTGTTTGCCGATGTCGACAGCAATCCGACCGACGTCAATCTCGCTGCCGGCGTAAAAGCCTTCAAGGCTGGCGGCCATGACGGCGTCATCGCCTTCGGCGGTGGTTCCGGCCTCGACCTTGGCAAGTGCGTCGCCTTCATGGCCGGGCAGACCCGCCCTGTTTGGGACTTCGAGGATGTCGGCGATTGGTGGACCCGTGCCAGCGTCGAGGGCATTGCGCCGATCATCGCCGTGCCGACGACGGCCGGTACCGGTTCGGAAGTTGGCCGCGCGTCGGTCATCACCAATTCGGAAACACACACGAAGAAGGTAATCTTCCATCCGAAGTTCCTGCCCGCGGTGACGATCTGCGACCCGGAACTGACAGTCGGCATGCCGAAGGTGATCACTGCCGGCACCGGCATGGATGCGTTTGCCCATTGCCTGGAAGCCTATTCCTCGCCGTTCTACCATCCGATGTCGGCCGGTATCGCGCTGGAAGGTTTGCGCCTTGTCAAGGAATACCTGCCGCGCGCCTACAAGGACGGTACGGATATCGAAGCCCGCGCGCATATGATGTCTGCCGCCGCCATGGGCGCCGTCGCCTTCCAGAAGGGGCTTGGCGCCATCCATTCGCTGTCGCATCCGGTCGGCGCCATCTACAACACCCATCACGGCATGACCAATGCTGTCGTCATGCCGCCGGTGTTGCGTTTCAACCGTCCGGCGATTGAAGGCAAAATCGGGCTGGCCGCTGCCTATCTCGGCATTTCCGGCGGTTTTGATGGGTTTTATGATTATGTGCTGAAGCTGCGTGAAGAGCTCGGCGTGCCGGACAAGCTGGCAGCGCTCGGCGTCGGCACCGACCGTATCGACGAAATGGCCGCGATGGCGATCGTCGACCCGACGGCCGGCGGTAATCCAGTCGAGCTGACGCTCGATGCTGCCAAGCAGCTTTTCCGCGACTGCATTTAAACTCGGTCGCATTGTTCCTGAGAGGCCCGGAAAACTGTCGTTTTCCGGGCTTTTTTCATGTCTTAGAAGGCCCGCTCATGGCCGGGTAGTTAATTCTCGGGAGGGGCGCATTCAGTCTTTGTTAACCACGATCTGAAAGGTTTGGTTAATCGAAGCGCGATGCAATTTGCGCTCACCAGGAGCCATGTAGGGGCTCTGATTTTTCAGACAGGAACGGACATGCCAGTTATTACATTCGCAAACACCAAGGGTGGAGCAGGCAAGACGACTGCGGCGCTGATCCTGGCCACTGAACTGGCGCGCAGTGGCGCCCGCGTCACCATTCTCGATGCCGACCCGCAGCACTGGATTTCCCATTGGCACGATATTTCGGGAAAGGTTCCGAATATCGAGGTGATCTCCTATGTGACGATGGCGTCGATCCAGACGCATATCAACGACAACCGGGCAACGACCGATTATTTCATCATCGACCTTGCCGGTGCACGCAACACGTTGATGGCAACCGCCATTGGTCTGTCGGATCATGTGATGATCCCGATCCAGGGCTGTGCGATGGACGCCAAGGGCGGCGCCCAGGTGCTGGAATTGCTTGGCTATCTCGAAGAGAAGGCAGGCATTCGCATCAATCACTCCGTCGTTTTGACACGCGTCAACTCGCTGGTGACGACACGGGCATTGCAGGTGGTCAAGCAGTTGCTGTCCGAGAGGGCAGTGCCGGTGCTCGATACGCCGATCATCGAACGCGCGGCTTTCCGTGATATTTTCGACTGTGGCGGCACCTTGCAGACGATGGACCCGGCCCGGGTCAGCAATCTCGACAAGGCCTGTCAGAACGCCCGCGCCTTTGGCGACGAAGTGCGCCAGCTTGTTCCGCTCCGGTTGACCCGCAGCATGCGCCGCGCCGCTTAAAATTTGCGGGCCATCCAATATTTCAAACGCCGCGTGCCTTCACGCGGCGTTTTGCGTTTCACGAAGCCTAGAATCGGCGGTCGATGAAATGCTTGGCCTGTGCGCCTGCATGATAGAATGCCGACTTGAGGCTGCGCAACGGATCGGGTGTGACTGGCGTTTCAACCAGCGGCAGGGCGTTCTGCTCACCCATCACATGGTTGGCAAGCGCCCGGCCGAAGACCGTGCCCGGTGCGATGCCACGGCCGTTATAGCCGCTGACCGAAAAGACGTTCGGGGCCATGACGTGCATCTGCGGCAGGTTGTTGGTGGTCATACCGATGCGGCCATCCCACCAGTATTCGAAGCGGAAATCGCCGAGTGCGGGAAACAGCTTGCGCAGCGAGCGCTCGGCAAAGGCGCGATGGGTACCTTCAGCGATTGCATCGAGGCGGCCGACGCTGCCGAAGATCAGCCGGTTCTGCTGGTCCATCCGGAACGAGGTCATCACCAACCCGGTATCCCAGCAACCTTGCCGCTCGGGCAGGATAGTGCGGGCTATGTTGTCGGATAGCGGGTTCGTCGCAAACTGGAAATAGGGCAGGATCGTCAGTTCCTGGGTATAGGACGTCCAGGGTGTCTGGCTCAGCATATCGCCATAGGCATTGGTGGCGACGATCACCGATTTGGCGTTGATCGTGCCGCCGCCCACCGATAGCTTCCAGACATCGCCCTTGCGTTCGGCAGAGCGCAGCGGCGTTTCGGTGTAGATCTGTGCTCCGGCGGCAAGGGCGGCGTGGGCAAGGCCGCGGGCATAGGCAAGTGGTTGGATCGTTCCCGCACGGCGGTCAAGCAAAGCGCCGGAAAAGCCGGGCGCGCCGGTGAGTGTTTGGGTGCGTTTGGCATCGACGACCTCCACAGGGGCGCCAAAAAGTTTCCATTGCCGTTCACGGTCGCGGATGTCTTTCAGACCCTCGGCGCCGACGGCGAGATGCAGCGTGCCGTTGCGCACGGCTTCGCAGGCGATGCCATGTTTTTCGACGAGGTGATAGACCAGCGCTGGGCCGTCACCGAGTTCGGTCAGAAGCCGTGTGCCGACCTGTGTGCCGAGCGTCGCAATCAGGTCCTCGGGCTTTGTCCACATGCCGGCATTGACGAGGCCGACGTTGCGGCCGGAGCCGCCGAAGCCGATCATCTTCACCTCGGCAATAGCAACGCTGACGCCCTTTTCGGCCAGATGCAGCGCTGCGGATAGTCCGGTAAAACCGCCGCCGATCACGGCGACATCGACCGTGATATCGGCCGCAAGCGGCTCTGTTGGCGGCGCCGCCGGTGCCGTGGCATGCCAGAGGTTGGGAAGAGTACGTTCGGCGGCCATCACGGCATTCCTCGTCTGTCGAAATTGGTCTTTCAGTTCTCCGACAGATAAAGCATCGCAGCAACGTTTTTTAATGACAATATCTGATGATGTCATGAAGCCGTAGGGCCTTGGTGGGGCAGGGCAATGGCGGTGAGGTCGCGGCGTTACCAAGCTAAACGCCACGACCCCCGATCTCCGCCTCCGCGAACCTGTGCCCAATCAAATCGCGTTTCGTACCGGTAAGCCGGCGCTGCGACGGGGTGCCGAGACGACAGCAGAAGTAGCCTCGACATACGCATTTTCACCGATGCAGGCTGTCAGTCACCCCCCAAATAGGGGAGGTTTTTGCAATTTTGCGCCTTTATTCGGTGAATTCCACCGTTGTTCCGACGCTGACCATTTTGGCAAGCTCGGTTGCGTCCCAGTTGGTCAGGCGGACACAGCCATGGCTCTGGGTCTTGCCGATCTTGGACGGTTCCGGAGTGCCGTGGATGCCGTATGTCGGCTTCGACAGGGCGATCCAGACCGTGCCGACAGGGCCGTTTGGACCCGGCTGCAGGGTCAGGACCTTGTCGTTTTCACCCTGCTTGAAGTTGATCTTCGGATTGTAGGTATAACCGGGGTTCAGGGCAATGCGATCGACCTGTACGGTGCCGGATGGCGATGGCGTGTCGGATGAACCGATGGTGGCCGGATAGGCGGCAATCAGGGTGCCCGCTGCGTCATAGGCGAACACCTGTTTGCGATACTTGTCGGCGACAATGCGGGTGACCTTGGCAGTCTTGGCCTCGCCCGGATTGATCACCTTGATGATGGTGCCGGGAATGGTGAAATCGATGCCGGGGTTCAATTCACGCAGATAGGCCTCGTCCATATGGAATTTCTCGCCGAGCATTTCCGATGTCGACGTGAAGGAAAGGTGTGGCAGTACGGCCTTGTGGGCATAATCGTCCGGAATGGAAGCAACGTAGGGTCCGGCCGCATCGGCTGCCGTGATCGTATAGGTGGTGATCGGCAGGCCACCGCTGAAGCGCAGCCGCTCGAGGATATCTTCGGTATTATTCGGATCCAGCGTTTCGCCGGTCGCCTGCTGCCAGGCTTCGATCGCCTTGGTGACATTGGATCCATTCTTGCCGTCAATCACACCCGGCGAAAAACCTTCCCGATCGAGAAAAACCTGCAGAGCGGTGATTTCAGCGCTGGATTTCTTGGTGATTCGGGTGGCGGATGGCAGCGCTTGCCGCTCAGGCGCGCTTTCTTCCGCTGGCAGGGCCGCCATATCGTTTTCGTCCTGCATCGGCAGGCTTGCCGGCAATTCCTGACGCTCGATATTTCGCGGCGCGCCTTCGCGGTAATCCGGGATTGATCCGGTGATTTCGCCGGGACGCGTATAACCCTGATCGGTGAAAGCAGGATCGGAATAACCGTAGTCTGGATTGACATAGACGTCGCGGTTTCGTTCGCGGCGGCGCATATCATTGCCCTGACGTCCCGATCCCATCACGGTCGCGACGATATTGCCCCAGCTATCGACCAGGACGGTGCGGCCACGGCGATCGCGCGTCATCCGCACGTCGCCGGATTCGGGCATGTAGTCGAGAATATCGCCCTGAGGCGTCACCAGAACTGCATTGGGCGGCAGGCGGCCGTAGCTATCCTGTGCCTGGGCGGCAGTGGCAAAAGCGAGCACGCTGACGGCGGCAAGAAGGGCAAAGCGGGTTCTGGAAACGAACGTCACGGTGAAACCTGTTTTCTGGCAGTTGAACTCGGGGCGTACAAATCAAATGGGACGGTAATATGAATAAACTGAATTCATTATGAACAGTTCCCTAAAATCCTTCGAATTCGGTGGGTTGACCGTTTTGAGCAGGTGATCGGCCCGGTTCCTTGCGATAGCTTTCAATTATTCCCGATTCAACCGGGCGGAGCAAACGGGAGAACCAACAATGCCGATCCGAATCTCCGGTGGCGACCCGGAAAATGATTTCCAGATTCTTCTCGACCGTCAGTCTGCGCTGGATATCGGAGCGTTCGTTGTCGATGGCGTCGATCTTTCTCCGGGCACGGCGATTCCATCCGATGGCGACAGGCGCATCGATCATGCGCTGCAGGGGTTTTTCTTCACCTGCGGCCCGGACCATATCCGCCACCCCGAGCCCGTCGAGGGACAGGGTGACGGGCAAAGATTTCCTCTGCACGGGTCGCTGTGCGGCACGCCAGTGGGCGAGACCCGGATGTCGCTACCGGATGAACCGCCAGGCTGCACCGCACAAACCGAGGTCGTGCTTGCGGCCGGTGGAAAGGCCCGTGTTTCCCGCCAATGGGCCATCAGTGCCGACAAGCGGGAGGTCATGCTTTCCGATCGGGTGACGAACACGGGCGAAAGCCCGTTTGCGCCGATGCTGATGTATCACATGAATATTGGCAGCTGGCTTGCGGGCGAGGAAACACGGATCCGTGGAAAGATGTTCGGCGACGAAGAGTGTGGCTGGCGATTCGGCGAGGGAGAAAGCGCGCATTTCTGCGTGCCGGCCGCTCCGGCGGCCGAAGACGGCTGGGCGCAGGTGACGCTGGGGCCGCTGCCGGCTTTGGGCGGCCGTTGCCTGATCGTCCGGTTTTCCACGGCGACCCTTCCCTTCCTGCAGATGTGGCGGTGCCAGCGCGGTACGGCCGACGTGATTAGTATCGAGCCCGTTTCCCACCGGCTTGCCAAGCGCGTTGAGCTTGCCGCTGCGGGCGAAATGCCGATGCTGGCGCCAGGCGGGACGGTCGAATACGCCCTGGCGTTCCAGATCCGGTGATCCGCCTTTCCAATTGACGCGTGACACCGCCGGTCTTACATCAATCCGGGCATTATTTTGAGGAAGGCACAGCCATGGACATTCGCCAGATCAACGATGAATATTCGGTCACCGGGCAGATTTCGGTCGAGGACCTCGATGCGATCAAGGCGCTTGGTTTCAAGTCCATCGTCTGCCACCGCCCGGATTTCGAACAGCCCGACCAACCGCAGTTCGCAACCATCGCTGCTCGGGCCAAGGAACTCGGTCTCGACATCACCCATATCCCGGTCGGTCCGATGGGCGTGACTGCAGATGCCGTGCGCGAAATGGTCGATGCGCTGGATACGTTCGAACGCCCGATGCTCGGCTATTGCCGCTCCGGCGCCCGTTCGACCAATGTCTACCAGCAGACCCAGCACATTCGCGGCTGATATTTCTCGACGGCGCGCATCCTCGTGATTGCGCGCCGTTTTTTGCTGATGAAATCTAACCGTTTCGGATCTGGCTCAGCGTCCGCGTGGGCGTGATCGCCTCCGGATCAAGCCTGATCTCGATGATCGCCGGCTTGCCGCTTTGGCGGGCACGCTCGAAGGCGCCGGCAAATTCCTCCGTCTTTTCCACCAGCTCACCGTGGCCGCCATAGGCGCGGGCAAAGGCAGCGAAATCCGGATTGGTGAGATCGGTGCCGCTGACCCGGCCCGGATATTCCCGCTCCTGATGCATGCGGATCGTGCCGTAGATGCCATTGTTGATGACCAGCGTGATGATCGGCAGGTTGTAGCGCACCGCGGTGGCAAATTCCTGGCCGTGCATCATGAAACAGCCGTCACCGGCAAAGCAGATGACTTCCCGCTCAGGATGCAACTGTTTGGCGGCAACCGCTGCCGGCAGGCCGTACCCCATCGAACCCGATGTCGGCGCCGCCTGCGTGTTGAACTGCTGGAACCGGTGAAACCTGTGCAGCCAGGTGGCGTAGTTGCCGGCGCCATTGGCAAAGATCGTGTCCTTTGCCGTGTTTGCTTCGATGTAGCGCATGATCGGTCCCATCTGCACGTCGCCGGGACCGGTTTCCGGCGGGGTCGACCAAGTGAGATAGGATTGATGCATCCGTGCCGTTCGCTCCGACTGCCTGTGCGGCTGAGCCGGCGTCAGCGTCTCCAGGGCGGCTGCGAAGTCAGCGGGCGACGCGGCGATGGCCAGGTCCGGACGGTAGACCCGGCCGAGTTCGCCGGGGTTGGGATAGACATGCACCAGCGTCTGCTGCGGATAGGGCACGTCCAGAAGGGTATAGCCCGAAGACGGCATTTCGGAGAACCGGCCGCCGATCAACAGCACCAGGTCTGCTTCGCGGATGTCCTTGGCCAGTGCCGGGTTGATGCCGATGCCGACATCTCCGGCATAGTTCGGATGAAGATGATCAAACAGCATCTGTCGGCGGAAGGAGCAGCCAACCGGCAGATCGAAGCGTTCGGCAAACGACTGGAACTGCAGGACGGCCTCCTCGCTCCAGCGCGTGCCGCCGAGAATGGCGATCGGCCGTTCGGCTTTGGCGAGCAGGGCTTCCAGCGCCCGCATCTGGCCGGGGCCGGGATGGCTTTCCACCGGTTGATAGGGCTTTGCCGAGGCCGCTTGCGTCTTCTGCGTCAGCATGTCTTCCGGCAAGGTCAGGACCACCGGGCCGGGGCGGCCGGATGTGGCGACGGCAAAGGCACGGGTGACGAATTCCGGGATACGGGCGGGGTCGTCGATCTCACCGACCCATTTGGCGATTTCGGTAAACGCGCGGCGGTATTCGATTTCCTGGAAGGCTTCGCGCTCGCGGGCATCGCGCTGGACCTGGCCGATGAACAGGATCATCGGGATAGAATCCTGGCGGGCGATGTGCAGGCCGGCGGACGCATTCATGGCGCCCGGACCGCGGGTCACCATGCAGATGCCGGGCTCGCCTGTCAGGCGGCCCCAGGCGTCGGCCATCATCGCGGCACCGCCTTCCTGGCGGCAGACCACGACATCGATATCGGTATCATAGAGCGCGTCGAGCACGGCGAGATAGCTTTCGCCCGGCACACAAGACACCCGCGTGACGCCATTTGCCTTCAGCGCCTCAACGATCAATTCTCCACCTGTCTTCATGTCTGCTCCTCCCAAAGCGTCTTAGAAAATGTTGTGTCAGATGGCCGGCGAGACCGGCGCGATACCCGCAGTCTTGTTGACCCGGCGTTCGCGCCAGATGATGTAGAGGCCCGAGCCGATGATGATGGCGATGCCCAGCCATTTCAGTGCATCGGGCAGATGGTCGAACACCAGCCAGCCAAAAATCGTCGCCGAGACGATTTCCAGATATTGCAGCGGCGCCAGCACCGAGGCAGGCGCGGCGCGATAGGCATAGACACCAAGCACGCCGGAAATCGTTGCGGTGACGCCGACGCCGAGCAGATAAAGGCTGGCGGTCATATCCGGCATGACCGGATCGAAAATTTCCGACCCGGTGCCATCGCCCATATAAAGCAGGACAGCGCAAAACAGCGCCCCCCAGACGCCGGCATGAAACTGCATCGACCACGGATCCTCGTTCTGCGCCACCATGCGGGTGACCAGCAGGAAGATCGCCAGCCCGAAGGCCGAGACAACCGGTAAAAGTGCGATCCAGCCGACCTCCTGCATGCTCGGCTGGATCACCAGAAGCGCGCCGAAAAAGCCGACGCCGCAGGCCGTATACCGCCGCCAGCCGATGGTTTCCTTGAGGAAGATGCTGCCGAGGATCGTCAGGATGATCGGCTCGACGAAGAAGATGGCGATGGCATCGGCCACTTCCATTGCCTTCAGCGTGGTGATGAAGGACAGCATGGTGACGACGAGCAGGCCGCCGCGCAACATATGCAGTCCGGTCTTCTTCCAGGTGAGATCGAACAATGTGCCGCGGACGACGACGATCGGCAGGATGAAGAGCATCTGCAGGACGAAACGCACGGCGGTGATTTCTGCCGAGGGAACGGTGGTGATCGCGAGTTTTGCAAAAATATCGATCAGCGGCGAGATCAGCACCGCGATGACCATCAGTGTGAGCCCGAAGGAAACGTCGTTGCTGCGTGTCGCCAAGTTTGCGGAAATGCCGGTCATGCCAGGTCTTCGCTCATTTCCGCTGCTCCACGACGGAAAGGCACCATGCGGCAAAATCCGTTATGGCACTGTCGCGCTCGATTTCGTTCAAGGTTTCATGGCGCATCGTGGGATAGATCACGGTCGTCACATGCTTCAACCCAGCCTTCTGCATGCGCTCAGCCAGCCATGAGATTTCCCGGCCGCCATTGGTGGCCGGATCCTGGCCGCCGCCAACAAGATGGATCGGCAGGGTTTGCGGCAGCCGGCTCAGCCGGTCCGGCTTTGCGCCATCGAAGGTCAGCTTGAACAGGTCAATCCACATCGAAACGCTGGTATCGAAACCACAGAGCGGATCACTGATGTATTTTGTCACTTCTGCCGGATCATGCGACAGCCAGTCATAGTCGGTTTTGCGGTTGGGGATGGACTTGGCCCAAGTGCCGAAAGTCAGTTTCGACAACAGCGTGCTCGGCACATCGGAGCCCTTCAGCATCTTTTCGATGGCAAGAATGGCTTGCGCCGCACGACCGGCAAGACCCGGATTGAAATTGGAATTCCAGACAGCCAGCCCATCGTAAAGGCCGGGGTCGGTTTCCGCGGCATTCAGCGCGATCAGACCACCCATGGAATGGCCAAACAGGATGACGGGAAGGCCAGGGTGACGGCTTGCAGCCATGGTGCGCATGACCGCGACATCGTCAATGACCTTGGCCGGCCCTTCCGATTGCGCATAGCGGCCAAGAGGGGCATCGGCAGCTCTGGTCGCGCCATGGCCGCGATGGTCATGCGCATAGACGTTGAAGCCGTGGGTGGCCATGGCTTCGGCGAAACGGGCGTAGCGGGCGGAATGTTCGGCCAGGCCGTGGCAGACGATCAGCACGCCCTTGGGCAGGCCGCCGGCTGGCCAGTGGCGCCAGGCGAGGGCAGCTCCGCTTGGGCTTTGCAACGTTTCGACCGTGGCGAACACCCGTTAGATCCTCCCAGGCGAAGTTCTGCGCTTGACCTTTATCAACTTGATTTAACAGCCAAAGGCAACCGGCGCTTGGTGCTTGTTTGACATCAGGTCAGGAAAAATCGGCCGGGCAGGAATTTCAGGTTGCAATTTTCCCGTTTTAATCGCTAAATGATCTTGTTTTGTTCTTGTTGGTGGAGGTCAGCATGCAAGGAAATGTGAGGATTGTCTTCGTGCCGTTTCTGCATCGTCTGGGGATGATCCTGGTCGCTGTCCTGTTTGTGTCGCCCGTCTTTGCGGCGGAGGAGGCCGCGTCCGCGAAACGTCGGACCGAGTACATTTTCGCCATCAGTTGGCAGCCGGGATTTTGCGAAACCCGGCCAAACCGCAAGGAATGTGCCGGCCAGACCGTCGAGCGCCATGACGCAACGCATTTTTCGCTGCATGGCCTCTGGCCGATGAAGAAGAGCTATTGCAGCGTTTCTGCGGATATCAAGGCGCGCGACCGGAAGGGCGACTGGCTGGACCTGCCGCAACTGGCGATGGCGGAGGAGACGGCCGCGAAGCTGATGGTGGCCATGCCGGGAACGCAATCAGGCCTCGACCGGCATCAGTGGCTGCGCAGTGGCACATGCCACGGCGGCACCGCGCAGGACTATTTTTCGGTGCAGCTTCGTCTTCTCGAGGAAATCAACGGCTCGGCGGTCCGCGCCCTGTTTGCCGCCAGGCTCGGGCAGGACGTCACGGAAAGCGAGGTCAAACAAGCCTTTGACGAGAGCTTCGGCAAGGGGGCGGGTGATCGTGTCCGGATGCGGTGTGAGAAAGCCGGTGCACGCAGCGTCGTCACCGGGCTGACGATCGGCCTGTCGGGAGATGTTTCAGCCATGTCCGGCCTTTCAACTCTGATCCTTGCGGCCGCCGATACGGATTTTAAATGCGCAAATGGCATCGTCGATACGGCCGGCATTGAGTGAATGGCGTGGCTAAAGCCGGTTTCTTCATTGCTCCGCCGGGATAATTCGCCTACATAGCGGGCAAAATCCCATTCCGTCGGAGCAGTCTCTCTATGGCACGTCAATTCATTTATCATATGTCCGGGCTGAACAAGGCCTACGGCACCAAGAAGGTGCTTGAGAATGTCAATCTGTCGTTCTATCCGGACGCCAAGATCGGTATTCTCGGTCCGAACGGTGCCGGTAAGTCGACCGTGCTGCGCATCATGGCCGGCCTCGACAAGGAATATACCGGCGAAGCCTGGGTCGCCCAGGGCGCGACGGTCGGTTACCTGGCACAGGAGCCGCAGCTCGACCCCAACAAGACGGCGATGGAAAACGTCATGGAGGGCGTGGCCGACAAGACCGCCATCCTCGAGCGCTACAACGAACTGATGATGAACTATTCCGACGAGACGGCGGAAGAGGGAGCCAAGCTCCAGGACATCATCGACGGCCAGAACCTGTGGGATCTGGAAAGCCAGGTCGAGATGGCGATGGAAGCCCTGCGCTGCCCGCCCGGCGATGCCGACGTGACCAGCCTTTCGGGCGGTGAGCGCCGCCGCCTCGCCTTGTGCAAGCTGCTGCTCTCCAAGCCGGACCTGCTGCTTCTCGACGAACCGACCAACCATCTCGACGCAGAAACCATCGGCTGGCTGGAAAACCATCTGCGCCAGTATCCCGGCGCCGTGATGATGATCACCCACGACCGCTACTTCCTCGACAACGTCACCGGCTGGATCCTCGAGCTCGACCGTGGCCGCAGCATTCCCTACGAAGGAAACTACTCGGCCTACCTGCTGGCCAAGGCCAAGCGCATGGCGCAGGAAAATCGTGAAGACGCCTCCCGCCAGAAGGCAATCAGCCGCGAGCAGGAATGGATCGCTTCCAGCCCGAAGGCCCGTCAGTCGAAGTCGAAGGCTCGTATCAAGGCCTATGACGAGCTGGTCGAAGCAGCTGACAAGATGCGCCTTGGCGATGCGCAGATCATCATTCCGATCGGCGAACGCCTCGGTCAGGTGGTCATCGAAGCCGAAAACATCACCAAGGGTTATGGCGACCGCGTCCTGATCGACAACCTGTCGATCAAGCTGCCGCCAGGCGGCATCGTTGGTGTCATCGGTCCGAACGGTGCTGGTAAGACGACGCTGTTCCGGATGATCACCGGCCAGGAAAAGCCGGATAGCGGCTCGTTCCGTGTCGGCGATTCCGTCAAGCTCGGCTATGTCGACCAGAGCCGCGATGCGCTCGATGGCAACAAGACCGTCTGGGAAGAAATTTCCGGTGGTGCCGAAGTCATCAAGCTCGGCAAGCTGGAAATGAACTCGCGCGCCTATTGCGGCGCCTTCAACTTCAAGGGCACCGACCAGCAGCAGAAGGTCGGCAACCTCTCCGGCGGTCAGCGCAACCGCGTTCACCTTGCCAAGATGCTGAAGGCCGGCGGCAACGTGCTGCTGCTCGACGAACCGACCAACGACCTCGACACGGAAACGCTGGCCGCACTTGAAATCGCGCTGGAGAATTTTGCCGGTTGCGCTGTGATCATCAGCCACGACCGCATGTTCCTCGACCGATTGGCCACGCACATTCTGGCCTTCGAAGGCGACAGCCATGTCGAGTGGTTCGAAGGCAACTTCGAAGACTACGAGAAGGACAAGATCCGCCGCCTTGGCCCGGAATCGGTCAATCCAAGCCGCGTCAGCTACAAGCGCCTGACGCGATAGGCTCGGAGCTGCTGCATCGCCGCGCCATGGCTATAAGGCAGCGCATTGTTTCGCCTGTCAAATCAGATCAGGGCGGTCCGCTTGGGCCGCCTTTTTCATGTCCTGAAGCCTGTGGCCAATGCCATATTTCAACTTGCGGAAAAACGGAAAATCACATAAACATATCTTTATGTGTTGATGAGGTTGGTGATGGTGCGAGAAGACGGGCTAGGACTGGACGAATTGGTGGACGTGCTGAAGGCGGCCGGCGAGCCGACGCGCATGCGTCTTCTGGCGCTTCTGGCAGCCGGCGACTTGACCGTTACCGATCTTACCGAAATTCTCGGACAATCGCAGCCCCGAATTTCCCGCCATCTGAAGCTGCTTGCCGAAGTTGCCCTGATCGACCGCTATCAGGAAGGCGCCTGGGCCTATTTTCGCCTGAGGGGCGAGGGGGCCGGTGTGACGCTGGTGCGCGACCTGCTGTCGGCTTCCGATATCGCCGATGCCGTGCTGACGCGTGACGGCGAGCGGCTGGCGGCGCTCAAACAGGCGCGTTCGGAAAAGGCGCAGGACTATTTCAGCCGCAACGCCGCCGAATGGGACGAGTTGCGCCGCCTGCATGTCAGTGAAGCAGATGTCGAGGCGGCCTTGAAGAAGGTTGTCGGTACGGAACCGGTGGATGGCTTACTCGATCTTGGAACGGGGACAGGCCGCATCCTTCAGCTTTTCGAAGGACTGTATCGCCGGGGCGTCGGCGTCGATGCCAGCCGGGATATGCTGGCCGTTGCCCGCGCCAATCTCGATCGTGCCGGTATCACCAAGGCCTCGATCCGGCATGGAGACATCTTCAACCTGCCGCTGGACGGCCGCCAGTTCGATCTCGTGACCATCCATCAGGTTCTGCACTTCCTGCCGCAGCCGCAGGCGGCGATTGCCGAGGCTGCCCGCATGCTGGTGCCCGGTGGCAGGCTTGTGATCATCGATCTTGCGCCGCACACGCTGGAATATCTGCGCGACGAGCATGCGCATATGCGGCTTGGTTTTTCGCGCCAGACAATGGCCGACTGGCTGGAAAAGGCCGGGCTGACCGTCGAGGAAACGGTGGACCTGAGCCCGGAGACCGACCGGGACCGGCAGTTGACGGTAACCATCTGGCTTGCCCGCGACCAGCGGCAGGCGGCAATATCCGATACACCCGAGAGCAAGCGCGCTCTCGCCTATGCCGGGAGGACATGACATGGCGATACACACCCTTTACCCGGCCGAACGTGGCAATCTGCGGCTTTCCTTCGAGTATTTCCCGCCGAAGAACGACGACATGGAAGTGCAACTGTTCAATACCGTTGCCGAGCTTTCGGTTTTCGATCCGGCTTTCGTGACGGTGACCTATGGCGCCGGCGGCTCCACCAAGGCGCGCTCGCTGACGGCCGTGAAGCGGATGATTGACGACGAGGGCCTCGCCAATACCGCGGCCCACCTCACGTGCGTCGGGGCGACCAAGGCGGAGGTCGATGCCATCGTCGACGAGTTCGTTGAGAGTGGGGTTCGCCATTTCGTGGCGTTGCGTGGCGATCCGCAGGGCGGTATCGGCGCGCGATACGAACCGTTTCCGGACGGTTACGAGAATGCTGCGGCGCTGGTGGCGGCCATCCGGGCCAAGGGGGATTTCGAGATCTCGGTATCCGCCTATCCGGAAAAGCACCCGGAAAGCCCGGATGTCGATGCCGATATCGACACGCTGAAGCGCAAGGTCGACAATGGCGCGACGCGGGCGCTCACCCAGTTCTTCTTCGATAACAATGATTTCGAGCGTTATCTTGAACGCGTCAGGCGTGCAGGCATCCATATCCCGGTCGTTCCCGGTATCATGCCGATCAACAATCTGGCCGGCATCGTCAAGTTCGCCGGTCTCTGCGGCGCAAAGGTTCCGGATGCGATCGTCACGCGGCTGGTTCATCTCGATGAAAGCCCGGAAGAACGTTTCAAGGAAGCGACCCATATCGCTGCCGAGCAGATTGTTGATCTGGCGCGCCGTGGTCTTCGCGATTTCCATATCTATACGATGAACCGTTCGCCGCTGGTGGCCGCGGTCTGCGATCTGGTCGGCTTTGAGCGGGTCGAGCCGGTTGCCATCCCATCCCGCTCGACGGGCGCTGCCGCCTGAGCAGGGGCCTATCGCCCATAAAAAAAAGCCCTTGAGACCGGAAGGTTTCAAGGGCTTTTTCGTTTTCAACGTCTGGTTAGCGGTTCTGCTTGAAACGCGTCGCCCTGCTGGATCGTGCTGTAAATAGTTGCAGTATTAAAGCCTTGTTCACCGAATGGGCTGTTTGGCTAATGCTTTCAGATGAAAAGCATCGTTGCGACAAATACGAACGCTGCACTTATCATGAGGACATTCAACGAATGTGTTATTCCCATAACCGGCCCTCCTTGCGTTGACCTCCGAAAGATAGGGGGAAAATGTCACGTATGAAAGGAAAAGTTATGCTGCGCTGCGATATGAAATGCCCGAAAAATCGTTATGCACAGGGCTAACCACATGATTGAAAACGCATATTTTTAGTGCCACAATTTTTTCACAATGTCTTCGATTTCATTAATGTAACGCCGTGAAATGGACCGTGAGTGGCCGTTTAGGCACAAGACGAGCTAGTTCGAACGATGGACTTGATTCCTCTGCGGCACTCAAGTCCGCCGTCCCGGCAGGAGCCGTCCATCGAGCACGACCAGCCCTGCAGCGATCAAAAGCATGCCGGCAATATCGGTTTTTTCCAGGGTTTCGCCGAGGAACAGGATGCCGAGCAAGATGGCGCTTGGGGGCACCAGGAGGGTGACCAGCGACGTATTGGTGGCGCCGGCGCGGCTCATGATGCGAAAGAACAAGATGTAGCCGTAAGCGGTCGAAAGCAGTGCCAGGGCCAGGATCGCCAGCACCGATGTCATCGGCGGGAAAGCCAGTTGCCAAGGCTGGTCGATGGTCAGCGACAGCGGCAGCATGATCAGTGTCGATGCGGTAAGCTGCCCCGCCGCTGTGACGGGGGCTGCCAATCCGCGGAAGCGCTTGCCGTAGGTCGCCGCGAAACCATAGCTGATTGCGGCTGCGACCGGAAAGAGCAGCGCCCAGAGCGGGATGTTGCTGCCGGCCTGCGTCAGGCCGGGCAGGGCGCTTGGGCCGATCAGGACTGCGGTGCCGGCAAGACCGAGCAGGCAGCCGGTGATCTTGGCAAGGCTGAGCTTTTCGTCCTGCGTCAGCGCATTGGCGATCAGCACCGTCCAGACCGGCGTGGTGGCGTTGAGGATGGCCGCAAGCCCGGCACCGATCTGCGTCTGGCCGAGGAAAATGAACGTGTGCGGAATGGCATTGTTGATCAGGCCGAGCAGCAGGAATTGCGGCCAGCGGGCTTTCAGTTCGCGGTAGATGTCATAGCGGCCGAAGACGTAGATATGCAGCGCAAGGGCCGCCAGGGCAACGCGTAAAAGCACCAGCGTGAACGCCGGCACATGCTGGATGGCGATCCGCGCAAAGAAGAACGAGCCGCCCCAGATCAGCCCGAGCAAAGCCAAAAGGCCCCAGGTGGCAAGCGTCATGCGGTTCTGCTGACCGTCGGTTTTTACGAGCATGCGACTTGACCTTCCCCTGCCTCATTCGGAACATACCGAGCGTTAAGCCTTAGAATGGGATTTATCCACCCGATTCTTGGGCGCTATTAAAGATATGAAGGACGATCTGCTGGAGCCTCTGACGACACAATCGATCGCTGCCGCACATGACGGCCAAGGGCTGATTTCGATCGCGATCGTGGTGGCGGTTGCCGCCATTCTGGGACTGGGGTTCCTGCGGCTGCGCCAGCCACCGCTGGTCGGGTTTATTCTGGCAGGCGTTGCTCTGGGACCGACGGGTTTCGGCTTCATCTCCAACAATGCCAATGTCACGCTCTTGGCCGAAATGGGCGTCGTTGTCCTGTTGTTCTTCATTGGCATGGAATTGTCGATCAAGGCCTTCGTGCTCAGCTTGCGGCAGGCGCTTCTGGTCGCCGGCGGTCAGGTCATCGCGGCAATCGCCGCCGCAGGCCTGATCGCGCTGATGACGGGTGCAAGTGCGGCAGAAGGGCTGATCCTCGGCTTTGTCATCGCCATGTCGTCGACGGTCGTCGCCATGAAGATGCTTGAGGACATGGGGGAACTGCGCAGCGAAACCGGCCGGATCGCGGTCGGCGTACTGATTGCCCAGGATATCGCCGTTGTGCCGATGCTGATCCTGGTTTCCAGCCTTGGCGGGGAAGAAACGCATTTTTCAACGATCGCGATCAAGATGTTCATCGCGATCGCCATTCTGGCGGCTCTGCTCTGGTGGTTTGGCCGCCATGGAAAGCTGCGGGTGCCCTATAGCGAGGCGGTCGAGGACAAGGTCGAGATTCTGGCGCTCGGGGCGCTTGCCGTCTGCTTCGGTGCTGCCGCCATTTCCGGTCTTGCCGGGATGTCGCCGGCCTATGGGGCATTTCTGTCGGGCATCGTGATCGGTAATTCCACCCTGCGCAGCCGGGTCATTCCGGTGGTCGAGCCGATCCAGAGTGTTCTCCTCGTTGTCTTCTTCCTGTCGATCGGCCTGCTGATTGACCTCGATTTCATCGGCGAGAATTTCTGGCCGGTGCTGGGGGCGGCGCTGATCGTGATTGCGGCCAAGACCCTGCTGAACATTTTCCTGCTGCGCAAGACAGGTTCCTCGTCGCAGATCGCGCTGGTGGCCGGTCTGTCGATGGCGCAGATCGGCGAGTTTTCATTCGTGCTGGCGGCTGCGGGCCTTGGTGCCGGTGTCCTGCAGTTTGATACCTACAAGGTGGCAATCGCCGTTACGGCGGTCTCATTGCTGGTTTCGCCGCTCTGGGTGAGCATGATGCACCGGCTGGAAAACATCGCGTCCGAGCATCTGCTGACCTATCGCAAGGCTTTTGCGGTCGCCTATGCACGCGAACTGAGCGAAGTGTCGAAAGGTGGCGCGGCTCTTGCCGCTGCCCGCTGGTCTCTAAAACTGCGCTACCGCGCATTGCGTCTTGCCCGCCACCGCCGGCGGCGGGCAAAGTCTGACAACAGGCCAGAAACGGATATTACAGAGCGCTAAGCACTGCCTGCGTTGCCCAGCCATCGGCCGGAAGACCGAGGCGCAACTGCTCCTTTTGCAGCGCTGCACGGGTGCCGGAGCCGAGGATGCCGTCGATCTTGCCGACGTCATGACCCATGGCCTGCAACTTTGTCTGCAGCGCCTTCATGCCTTCGTCGTTCAAGCCGGGTTCCGGGGTGTGGGTGTCGTAGGTTGGAGCACCGGCAAGCCGGGTGGCGAAATAGGCAGCCGAGGTCGTGTAGATGAACGACTGGTTCCATTCGAGATAGACGTTGAAATTCGGATAGGTCAGGAAGGCGACGCCGTGGCGGCCCTGCGGAATGACCAGCGATGAGGCCAGCTGCGGGAATGCGGTATTGCCGTCGCGCGGCTTGACGCCGAGCTTGAACCAGTCGCCGGCGGTCATGCCGGTCTGCAGCCCGGTCTTTTCCCAGGGCAGGTTTTCCGGCAGGTTGACTTCCTGGATCCAAGGCTGGCCAGCTGTGAAGCCGAGGCTCTTGATGAATTTTGCGGCCGTCAGGATCGCGTCCGGTGAGCTCTGCTTGAGGTTGACGTGGCCGTCTCCATCGCCGTCCATGCCCTGCGCGATAATGTCTTCCGGTAGCATCTGCACCTGGCCGATTTCGCCAGCCCAGGCACCGGTCGTGGTTTCCGGGTCGAGATCGCCGTGCTGGACCATCTCAATGGCCGAGATCAGCTGCGGACGGAACATTTCCGGGCGGCGGCAATCGTGTGCCAGCGTCACCAGAGCGTTGCGAGTGTTGAAATCGCCCTGGACTGCGCCGAAATCGGTTTCCATGGCCCAGAACGCAGTGATGACCGGAGCCGGAACGCCGAACTCCTTCTCGGCCCGTGCGAAGACGGCGGCATATTCCTTCATCTTCTTGGCGCCGATATCCAGCCGTGCCTTGCTGACGGTGCGCTGGGAAAATTCGGTAAAGCTCTGCTTGAAGACGCCCTGGGCGCGGTCGCGGCTCAGGACTTTTTCGGAGATGGCGGCACCCGCCAGCGCACGATCGACGACGTCGGCCGGAATGCCCTTGGCAACCGCTTCAGCCTTGACGCCTTGCAGGAACGTAGCGAGATCGCCGCCGCAGGGGGCGGCTGGCGGGGCCGCCTGTTGTGCCAGCGCGGAGGAGGCCAGAAGGGTGAGAAAACCGATCGAAAGAACGGAGCGCAGTGTGCTGCGTGTCATCGCAAGTCCTTGTTGTAAGTCCGGATCAGGCCGGCTGCAGCGCTAAAACGGGCTGCTCTTGTTTCGCTGAAATTATGGCAGCGGCTGTCACACGGCAATAAGGCGGAAAGAAGAAATGCCGCCCTGCTGTCTCAGTTTTGCGCCGTCTGGATATCCGTGTGTGCGCGTGGCTTTGAAACGGCTGCCACCCAGCTTTTCCAGTTTTTCTGCGAGCCCGCAAAGACGTTGATGTCGGCATTGCCCTGGATGCCGGGAATGACTCCGGTGCTGGTGTATTGCCAGAACGCCCAGCGGCGCTCCGGGTAGATTTCCGTTGGGTGGGCAGCAACCGAACGCACCCAGAAATGATAGTCCTTGAACTGGCCGACGAGATTGTCGCGGTGGAAATCGACCGAGGTATAGATGATCGGGCGTTTGCCGTAATAGGCTTCCAGCCGGTCCATGAAGCGCTTCATTTCGGTCTGTACGGTCAGCGGCGACGGGCGATACGTGCAGGTCTTGGATTCACCGTTCCATTCGACGTCGAGCACGGGCGGCAGATAGACTGCGCTTTTCGGCACGTTGGCGATGAACCAATCGGCCTGCTGGTCTGCCGTCGAGCAGAAATAGTAGAAATGGTATGGCGCATAGGGCAGGCCTGCGGCGCGGGCCTGCTGCCAGTAGTCGCCGAACTTGGCGTCGATCCGGTCCTTGCCTTCCGTCGCCTTGATGAAGGCGAAGGAGACGCCGGAACCCTTGACCTTGGCCCAGTCGATATCACCCTGCCATTTTGAGACGTCGATGCCGTGGATATTGTGATGCTGCGGCGTGCGCGCACCAAAATTCTGTGGGTCCTTGTCCTGGAACTTCGGCGAGATCGATGCGGTGGAGACCAGATCGTAATCTGTCGCGGTACAGGCGGAAAGAAGCGAGACAATAGGCAGGAGAGCCAGGAAGAGCCGGCGCATGAGGTTTCCGTTCTGAAACGATCGACGTTGCTGCCTCACGCGATGATATCCGCTGATGTGAATCCCCCAGGAGGCGTGAACCTCATTTTCACCATATCATCGTAAAAATTGAGTTAGTTTCAAGCGGCAATTGTCAAGACAGCGCCGCAAGACGCCGAAAACACAGTCTTGCCGACAGTCCAACCGTAAAACAGTAGGATTTTGCGGAGCTTGCGCCTTCTAGCGCACTGCGCGCCGGTAGGTGAAGAGCCAGGCGTAGCCACGCCCGATCGGCCGGAACTCCACGGTGTCGCCGAGTTTCTCGGCGTTGGACCTGAGCACGCTTTCCATTGTCTTACGCGGGGTGACGTGAAACCGCTCAAGCCATGCCTGCAGTCCGCGCCGGAACAGGCCGGGCAGGCGTTCCTGCTGGCCGAAATCGGCGATGTGTAGCGATCCGCCGGGATTGAGGGCTACGATAGCTGCGCCGATCGCCTTTTCCCAGTCCGGGATCATCGACAGGGCGTAGGAGATGACGATCCGGTCGAATCCGGTTTCACCGAATTCAAACGCCTGGAAATTAGTGGCGTCGGCAACGCGTAGTATTGTTCTGCGCTGGCCGGGTTTGCCGAGTTTCGCCTCGGCCGAGACCAGCATCTCTGCCGAAATATCCAATCCGAACAGCCGTGCATGCGGAAATCGGCGGCCGATCAGCGCCAGGTTACGGCCCGTGCCACAGCCGACTTCAAGCACGCTACCGCCAGCCGGGACGTCCAGCCCGTTGATCAGCGTGTCGCGCCCGAACAGATAGTATTTGCGGGTCAGGTCGTAGAAGTGCCGTTGTGTGCGATACATCCGGTCCATGCGGTCGGCATGGCTGCTGCCCACATCGGTCTCGACCGCCGTCATGCTGCTTTCCTATAAATATGGAAGCCGCCATAGATTGCCGAACGATCCTTCAGGTTGAGCGCCTGCGACTGACCGGCATCGTATTGCCACTGGCTGAGGACGTTTTCGGAAACGCGCCCTTCCAGAATGCTGGCTTCGGCGGCGGTGCGGAAGATCACCATGGCGCCCTCCGCCGAGGTGCGGGTAATTTCGCTCCACAGGTCGTTGAGTTGGCGGTCGTTCATCCAGTCCTGTGCGTCGAGCAGGACGTAGCGATCGACGGTGCCGGCCGGCTTCTTCGCAAGAAGCTCGGTAAAGCTGGCATGATGCACATGCACGCGCTCGGCATTGTTGCGGATCGTCTCGTGGCGACCGGACTGCAGGTAGTCCGGCAGGTCGCCTTCATGCGGCAGCGGGTAACGGCGGGCAAAGGCCTGCCAGGCAAAGTAGTTTTCCTTCAGTGGGAAATGGCACGAGAGCTTTTCAAGCCGGTGGCGCAGGACACCGGCCAAGGACTTTTCGGCGCTGAGGCTGGCCAGTTCGTCGAACTGCTGCGGCGGAATGCCGAGGCCGAACAGCGAACTTTTGCGGCTGGTGATCCAGCGGATGACCGGGCGGTCGAACAGAGGCGCCAGCCGCTCGTCGAAGAACTGGCGTTGCTCGCGCATGGAACGGGCATTGGCAAACTCGCTGGGATCGACACCATGCAGCCGCGCCAGCAGATGACCGAGACCGATGAAGCGGCCGAGCAGACCGGTGCGATAGATGTTCTTGCCGAAAGCCTTGATGCGGCGCTGGCCGGTCAGGCCACGGGCGTTCCAGTACTGCCGTGTCGCAGTATCAAGCTTCGGTGCAATAAAGAGATCGTAGGCCTGTACGTTGCTGGCATGATCGTGGCGCGCCAGAAAACGGACGATATCGGCATGGCCAGGCAGGTGACGGAATGCGGCAAGTTTCAGCCGGTTGAGCGCCACGTGATGCCGGTTGAGGTCAACGACATCGATGCGCTCGGGCGCTGCCGACAGGTAAGCCAGCATGTTGCAGCCGCCGGAAGCAATCGTCACGATATGATGCTCGGGCCGCAGCTGCATCGCAGCCATATCGACGGCCGGATCCTCCCATATCTGCGGGTAGACGAGGCCGGAAAAAAGCAGCCCGAAAAGACGCTCCGACAGGCCCTCCAAACTCAGCGCCTTGTGCTGGATCAGGGCGGTTTTCAGCTTGCGGTTTCTCTTGCCATAGCCTGCATCGGGTGCGAGATCAGTCATGTCAGCCTGCCATCCGTTGACGTTGGAGGAGCTTCTAAGACGAGTCCGCTACACTTTGATGACGGCGGGGATGGTGGTGCTTTTCTATGATTTCTTACCCGTAAGAATTGATTAAGTTTGCACATGTTAGATACGCTGAGTTTTTCGGGGCGCTAACATGATGTTAAAGGCTTTTCTGCCGAAGTCCGAGCAGCGGTACGCTGCCTTGGGCGCGGTGATCGGGGCATTGTTTCCGGCAGTTTGCATTTTTTATCACGCTGTAATCGCGGATGCCGGTGGGGGCTGGGGCAGCGGTATTCTGACGATCTCGCTTGTCTCGCTGATCGTCATGCCGCTCGTCTGCGGTATGTTCTTCTATCAAAGGGGCCGCGCCCAGAGCTGTCTGCTGGACGAGCTTGAGCAGCGCCGCAAGACAGAGGAAAACCTGTCGCGGATCGTCCATACCGATCAGCTGACCGGTGTCGCCAACCGCGTCGCGCTGGAGCGCGATCTTTGTGAGCTGCTGGTTACGGGATCGGTGCCGGCCGGCCGTACCGCACTGTTGATGCTCGATCTCGATCGATTCAAATTCGTCAACGATTCCATGGGGCATGATACTGGCGATGCGTTGCTTGTCGCGCTCGGCAGACGGCTGATCCAGGCGATGTCGGGTCTCGGTGCCGTCTATCGAATGGGGGGCGACGAGTTCGTCATCGTCGTCGCGGGCTCTCCGTCAGAAGGCAAGCTTGACGATATCTGCGTGACGATCAAGGGGCTGTTCGCCGAGCCCTTTCAACTGTCTTCGGCGCAGTTCTGGACGGGTGGCAGCATTGGCGTCGCCTATATGGAGCCGGAAGACCAGACGATTTCGGCGGTGCTGAAACGCGCCGATCTGGCCCTCTACAAGGCCAAGGAAATTGCCGGAAACAGCCATATGGTCTATGCGCCGGAAATGGCCGACGAGGCCACGCGCAAAGGCGAAATCGAGTATGATCTTTCCCGTGCCTTGGCAGCCGGAGAGTTCTATCTGGAATACCAGCCCATCGTCGGTATCGAAAGCCGGGCGATCCGCTCCTTTGAGGCACTGATTCGCTGGCACCACCCGGACAAGGGCATCATTCCGCCCGATCATTTCATCGCTGCTGCTGAAAAGACCGGTCTTATCCTGCCGATTGGAAACTGGGTGTTGAGAACCGCCTGCCTAGAGGCGGCGCGGTGGCCTGCACCAACTGGCATCGCGGTCAATGTCGCTGGCGACCAGTTCAAGGACCGGGCCTTTGTTCCCCATGTCAAGGCCTGCCTGGCCGAAGCTGGACTGGCGCCCGGCCGGCTGACCATCGAAGTCACCGAATCGATCTTCCTTGCCGATGCCGACATCATCGAGGAAAGCCTGAGGGAGCTTCGGGCACACGGCGTGCGCATCGCTCTGGATGGTTTTGGCATCGGGTTTTCGTCGATCAACAATCTCAGGCGCTTTCCGCTCGACCAACTCAAGCTCGACCGCTCGTTCACCCAGACGATGCTTGGCAATCAGCGGGATGCCGAAATTGTCGATATCATCCTGCAGTTGGGAAACACGTTCCAGGTATCGACCACCATCGAGGGGATCGAAACCGAGGGGCAGATGGAGTTCGTGCGGGCGCTCGGCGCTTCGGAAGCGCAAGGTTGTCTGATTTCGCGTCCGGTTTCGGCGGAGGGAGCGATTGCCATTCTCCAGCGAGAACCGCAAAGGACTGTAGAGCGATCATTCGGCTAGAAACATGTTTAGCATCAAAGTGATTGCCACAAAGCCTTCCTAAATGCGCGGAATCCTGTTCTTCTGACGCTGGCGAAGCAGGGGCGATGTGCATGCGGAAAAAAAGGTGGTTCTGGCTCGCGGGTTCGGTATCGGCAGTGGTCGTGGCTGCCGCGGGCTGGCTTGCCGTTGCGCCGCCGGACCTGCTGCGGGTCGGCGATGGATATGCGGCCAAGATCGTCTGCTCGAACGTTTTCATTGCCGAGCGCGACGCGAACACGGTTCTTGCCGACGATGTTCAGGCGCCGGGTCATCCTCTTTTGCGTCTGGTGCGGATTTCTGTCGATAACACCAGAAAGGCCGTTACGGCGCGTATGTTTGGCTTTGCCGCTCCCGGCCGGGCGATCTACCGCGAAGGCTTGGGCTGCACCAACGTCACCGAGGGCGAGTTTGCCGCTTTCCCCGGAAACCGGCAGCTCCGCCGCAGGCCACCGCAATCGGATGACGGCAAGCCATGGCCGGATGGCAGCGGCACCGCCGTCAACCCGGCAATCCAGACGCTTTTGTCCGATCCGCAGCTGGCAGGTCCTGGCATGCGGGCTATCGTCGTCGTCAAGGATGGCAGGATCGTTGCGGAAAACTATGGCGAGGGGTTTGATAGCGGGACGCCCTTGCTCGGGTGGTCGATGACCAAGTCGGTGACAGCTGCCCTGATTGGTTTGCGGATCCGTGACGGCCAGATGGCGCTTGAGCGAACCGAATTGCTGCCGCAGTGGCGCAACGATTCGCGCAGCCAGATCAAGCTGGCTGATCTGATGGCCATGCAGAGCGGACTTCAGTTCAATGAAGACTATGGTGATGTGACCGATGTCACGCGCATGCTCTATCTGGAAGGCGACATGGCCAATTTTTCCGCCGCCAAGCCATTGGAGGCGAAGCCAGGCGAGCGTTTCAGCTATTCCAGCGGCACATCGACCATCCTGTCGCGGCTGTGGATGGACACGTTCGGCAGCGTACGCGAGGCACTGACCTTTCCACGTGCAGCACTCTTCAGGCCGCTTGGCATGAACAGCGCTGTCTTGGAGCCGGACGCACACGGCACGTTTGTCGGCTCTTCCTATATGTATGCGACGGCGCGCGACTGGGCGAGGTTTGGCCTCTTCCTACTGCAGAACGGCAGCTGGAACGGCGAACAACTGTTGCCGCAGGACTTCGTCAATTACATGCGGACGCCCACCCAGGCATCCGGCGGCCGTTACGGGGCAGGGCAGGTCTGGACAAAGTTCGGAAATGACGGCGGCCCACGATTGCCTGGCGATGCCTATTGGCTGCAGGGCCACGACGGGCAGTCCGTCATGCTGGTGCCGTCGCTGGAGCTTGCCGTCGTTCGATTGGGACTGACGCCGTCACGCAGCGGCTATGATGTGCGCCAGCTGCAGGCCAAAATAATAGAGGCGGTCAACTGACCGCCTCGTAATCCGATAGAAATTGCGGCTGACCGGCTTTACTTCATGCCCAGCGTCTCAAGCAGGCCCTTGCGCTTGGCATGGTAGTAGTAGCCGCTGGCATAAAGCTTGACGGCGCCGTCGTTCTGATTGTCGGCCACCATCCAGGCGCCGGCCAGATATTTCGTTGCATATTTCAGATTGGTTTCGGCATCGAACAGGCCTTCGGCAGGGCCTTCATAGCCGAGGCCCTTGGCCGTGTTGTAGCGAATCTGCATCAGGCCGTAGTTGCCAGAATTGTAGGCGCGCGGATTGTAGGTGCTTTCACGCTTGACGACGCGGTGAACCAGTTCTTCCGGGATATTGTTGAGCTTGGCGTAATAGGCGATCAGGCGGTCCAGTTCCGGACGCGAGCTTGTCGGCTTTTCCGTGATGCCCAAGGACGCCGGTATCGACTTTGCCATCGCATAGGCGCTGGCACCGATCGACGGCTTGGCCATCGGCACGATCATGCGCTTGGCAACCAGCGTTTCCAGACCGACCGGCTCGCCCGTATCGAAATCCGATTCCATAGCGGCCATCATCATACCTTCTGGAATCTGCGGCATGCGATCGGACTTCGCCGAAACCATGGCGTTGGCCGTGTCCGGCAGGACCGCTGCTGTTGCCGCCTGAGCGGCTGCAGATGTCTGAGGAGCCACCAGTGCATTGGCGGCCACTGCAGGTGTTGCAGCCTGGTTGGTCGCGGCGGCCTGGGCCGTTGCCGTCTCACCGGGCTTCATCATCGCTGTTTCGGCTGCTAGTGCTGCGGTCGTTGCTGCGACACCGTCCGGCGTCGGCAATGCGTAAGCCGTCATTTCCGTTCCGGGCTTGGGCAGCGGCGTTACCGTCTGCACCGCCATCAGCTGTTCCATCGGTGTTCGCTCGATGCTCGAGCAACCGCCAAGAAGGGTAGCCGAGACGAGGGCACAGGCCGTAACAGCCGGTTTTGAAACGGAAAAACGGAAATTCGCCATGCTGTCACTTTCGTGCTGTCAGGCCCCTCGGCCCTATGCAAATCAGCAGCCAGAGGCCACCATGCGCCGGATGTCATTAACCTATGAGACGCTGAACCGCAAGCGCGGGACGTCCTTTCAGGCGCCGGCGCGCCGCAAGCCCGCTGTCAGAAGGCCCGCGCCGATCAAAAGCGACCCGCCCGTGCGGTTGACGATGGCCTGAACTTTGGGCTTTCGAATCGTCTGGCGCGCAGCCGATGCCATCAGTGCATAGAGCGT
This sequence comes from Hyphomicrobiales bacterium, assembly GCA_900472175.1. GTDB lineage: Bacteria > Pseudomonadota > Alphaproteobacteria > Rhizobiales > Rhizobiaceae > Pararhizobium. Next base: position 127,234 of record UCHD01000004.1, read on the forward strand.
GGCGTTGAGCGTTGCGAGCACCAGAAATGTGGTTTCAAAGATCAGCATCTGGTTGAACAGCGGGCGGCTGAGATCGAGAAACTGCGGCAGGAAGGCGACGAAGAAAACGATGCTTTTCGGGTTGAGCGCGGTGACGACATAGGTGTGCAGGAAGATTTTGAGTGGGTTTTCTGCGGGGACCGACATGGTGCCATCGGCAGTCTCCGTTGCGATTGGTGCGCGCCAAAGCTTGATGCCGAGCCAGATCAGATAGGCAGCGCCCACCCATTTCAGCACGGTGAAAACCGCAGCCGATGTGGCGAGCAGTGCGCCGAGGCCCAGCATCGAGGCGGTCATTGCGGTGAAATCGCCGAGAGCCACGCCAGCGACCGTGGCGCTGGCAACCTTGCGCCCATGCCCGAGTGCATAGGAGATGACGAGAAGAATGGTCGGACCGGGAATGGCAAGCAGGATTGCGGAGGCGGCGACGAAGGCCAGCCAGTGTTCGATCGACATGAAAACGGCTCCGTTTGGACTTGGCGTTCGATCGAGGAAGCCATGCGCAAACGGAGCCGTCAATAGGCGTTTATAAGCCGGATATCAGTTCGCCGGCGACCATTTCTGGCCGATCACATCCATGACCTCTCCGAACCACTTGACCGAGGTGTCGAAATGCTTGCCGCCACGAATGCGTGGGAATTCGATCGTCCGCAGCTTGCCGCCCTGATCTTCGTCATGGCCGGTGACGCCGGAGACCTTGTTGAGTGCGCTTTCAACGGCGAGATCGACCATGCCCTGGATGAGGCGCAGGTCGTCGGCATTGGCCGGTGCGGAGCGGGCGTAGTAGCCGGACTTCTGCACCATCGAGCGCTCGGCGCCGAGAAGGGCTGCGAACTGCTTGGTGAACCAGCCGCCGACATTGATCGTGTCGATCTTGACGTGGCCGAAGGCATCGCGCTTGACGGCCTCACCGGCGGCTTCGCGTTCCGCCACCACGGCATCGAGGCAAGCACCTTCCGAGACGAACAGGGTGACAAAGCCTGTCTTGTCCATGACGGCGCGCAGCCGTTCGGCTTCGGTTTCCAGATTGAAGGCGGTCTCGGGCAGATAGAGGCCGTCGATGTTCTTCATCTGCCGGTTCATCATGAAGCCGTCAACGAATTCCCGGTCGTCGATGTGCTGGATATAAGAACGGGCGGTCGCTGCTGTCAGCCAGCCGCAGTGGCGGCCCATGACTTCGTGGACGACGAGCGTGCGCGGTGCGGCACTTTGTTCGTTGCTGACATTGTCGAAGAACTTTGCGCCGTATTCGGCGGCAGTCCAGGCGCCGAGCGACTGGCGGATCGGCACGACGTCGTTATCGACGGTCTTCGGCAGGCCGACGACGGTGAGGTTGTAGCCGTTGGCGCCGAGATAGGCGGCAAGGTCGGCCGCCGTCGTGTTGGTGTCGTCGCCGCCGATTGTGTGAAGGATGGTGATGCCGTCGTCTGCCAGCCGTTCGGCTGCGACGCGCAACGGGTTCTGGCCTTCCTTGACCAGGCCGCGCTTGATGCAGTCGGCCGTGTTGGTGAGCTTCACCCGGCTATTGCCGATCGGCGATCCACCGTGACGGTGCAGGATATGCGCCTTTTCGCGCATATCGCGGGTGATGTCGATGCGATCGGCCAGCAGAAGGCCCTGATAGCCGGAGCGGTAGGCCACCAGTTCTATATCGGGGGCGATGTCGGTGTAGCGCTCGATCAGGCCACCCACGGCAGAAGACAGACATGGCGCGAGCCCACCTGCGGTCAGCATTGCAACTTTCTGTTTGGCCATAGAGTCCTCCTCGGGGATTGCGGCAAGATCGTTCGCGGTCTCTCTAGCGCAATTCCCATGGAAGTTAAATGACATGCTGCCGGGATGGCAGTGGATGATCAGGCGATACGTGCTTTTCGCCCGAGCCAGACGATCAGGGCAACCGCCACAGCAAAGCCGATTGTCGATGGGCTGATGATTTCACCGAGCAGCACGGCGGAAACGGCGAGCGTCACGAAGGTCTGCAACAATTGCACCTGTGCCACGCGGGCGATGCCGCCGAGCGCCAGCCCGGCATTCCAGAAGATGAAGCCTGAAAACATCGACATCAGGCCAAGATAGGAGAGGGCGCCGAGTTCAGCCGCCGTCGGAGCTTGAATTCCGTCCTCCATCACCAGCAACGTGGCAACGACGGAGAGCGGTGCTGTGATGACCAGCGCCCAGGAAATCACTTCCCATCCCGGGATGATCCGCGAAACCTTGGCCGACAGGACATAGCCGAGCGAAGCGGTGATGGCGGCGAGAAACAGCCAGACATCGCCGACCTGCAGGTGAAAGCCGCTGTCGCGGATGGAGAAGAACACCACCAGTGCAGCACCGGCAAGACCATAGGCCCAGAAGGCTGGTCCCGGCCGCTCGCCGTCAACGAGGGCTGCAAAGATCGAGGTCAGCAGGGGCAGGATGCCGAGGATGACGCCGCCATGGCTGGCCGGAATGGTCTGCATCGCCGTGGTCGAGAAGATCGGAAAGCCATAAACGACGCAGATGCCAGCACCGAGCAGGATTGCACCCTGTCCCTTTGGCCATCTTCTGCGCATCACAAGCAATGTCAGTCCGGCGGCGAGCGAGGCAATGACGGCGCGGCTGAAGGTGATGAAGAAGGGGGAAAAGCCGCCAAGTGCGATGTGCGTCATCGGCAGGGTGACGCCGAAAATGATGACGCCGACCAGGCCAAGCGCCATGCCCATGGCCTGCGGGTGAGTGGAAATACGCATAGGAGCTCCAGCGGACAGTCGCTTGCCGGTTCGCATTTCGGCCGGTTCGAAGTCAAATTCATTTGCATGATTGGACGATCACGGCAACGAATGCTATAATAGTGAGGTGCCATCACAAATTCGTCATTTCGGCCGGATCTGCGGCTCTGGCGCCTTGCAATCCGCGTCAACATCTGGTCATGCTGATTGGTGAGCTGCATGATTGCCGTGGCGCAACAGCCGTGCGAGCCACCTTGCATTTGCGCATGGACGCATTGCCCGTGCCATTTCCACTTCAAATACGTGGATCAGCCAACTATGGGAAAGAACGTGCCTATGTCATTCTGGGATAGCATCCTCAGCATCGTCACCGCGACGGGCAATGCGCTCGCCGGTGTCATCGAAGCTGTGCGGACGCTGTTCGAAGGCGATCCGGAAACCCGCCGCAAGGTGGCATTCTCGGTCGCCATGATTGCGCTGTCCGCCAAGATGGCAAAGGCCGATGGTATCGTCACCGAGGCCGAAGTGTCGGCATTCCGCGACATCTTCAAGTTTCCCGATGATCAGGCCCAAAATGTCGCCCGGCTCTACAATCTTGCCCGTCAGGACGTTGCGGGCTACGAGTCCTATGCCGAGAAGCTGGCGTCGCTCTGCGTTTCCTGCGATCAGAACTGCCCGGTTCTGGAAGATATCATCGACGGGCTTTTTCATATCGCCAAGTCTGACGGCGCCCTTCACGAGAAGGAACTGAACTTCCTCACGCGCGTTGCCGAGATCTTCCATATGGAGGAAGCCCGGTTTCAGGCGATCATGGCTCGCCACGTGCACAGCGCCGGCGCCGATCCCTACAAGATTCTTGGCGTTTCGCCAAAAGACGATTTTTCGATCATCCGCAAGCGCTATCGCGTGCTGGTGTCGGAAAACCACCCGGACATTCTGGTTGCCCGGGGCGTGCCGCAGGAGCTGCAGGCGATCGCCAACGATCGCATGGCTGAACTGAATGCCGCCTATGAGGCGATCGAGAAAGAACGCCGCGCCGCATGACCGACTTCGCCTGCGACTATCCCGCCGCACGTTTCGTGCCATCGCCCAATCACGGCGAAAGGGCAGGCGGGTTAAGGCCCGACATGATCATCCTGCATTATACCGGCATGAAGACGGGGGCTGCGGCCCTCGACTGGCTTTGCCGCGAGGAAAGCCAGGTCTCCAGTCACTATTTCGTCCATGAGGATGGACGCGTCGATCAGCTGGTTGCCGAGGACCGACGTGCCTGGCATGCGGGCAAGAGCATCTGGAAAGGCGAGACCGATCTCAATTCCCGCTCGATCGGCATCGAAATCGTCAATGCCGGCCATCCCGGCGGGTTGCCGGATTTCCCCTCCGAGCAGATCGATGCGGTCGTTGAACTGTGTCGAAACTGCGGCGAGCGGTGGTCGATCGCCCCTGAGCGGGTGCTGGCTCACAGCGATATCGCTCCTATTCGCAAGGTTGATCCAGGGGAAAAATTTCCCTGGGAACGGCTTCATTCCGGTGGCGTCGGGCATTGGGTTCCAGCGGCCCCGATTGGCGGAGGTCGATTTTTCCACCGCGGCGATCAGGGCCAGCCTGTCGAAGCTGTACAGACGATGCTGTCGCTCTATGGCTACGGAATTGAAGTGACAGGGGTTTTCTGCGAAAAGACGGAAGGTGCCGTGGCTGCCTTCCAGCGCCATTTCCGCCCGTCGCAGGTCGATGGTATCGCCGATATTTCGACGCTGGACACGTTGCACAGGCTGCTTTCGGCCCTGCCGGATTTCAGCCGCTGAACCGTTTCCGGGGCGGTCATTCCGGAGGCGGTTCCCGGCTGCTTTCCGATTAATTTTGTGCACTGCCACATCATCACCACGATGCCGGGGTCTTTTGCGGCCATACCAAACCGCAGGGAATTCAGGCCTCCAGCCATTCCTGTTGATGACGAAAATCGGGATGTGAGACGGCAGGGCGGGGTGCGCCCAAGAGGCCGCGACGCCCGAAAGTGGAGACTTCAAGCTAAATGAGACTATCGTATCTTGCTGCGGCGGCGGCATGCTTCTGCATGCTTTTTTCCGGGGTTGAAACGTCGTATGCCGGGGGCACCGACAAGACCATCACATCCTCTATCAAGCCCATGAGCCGAACGACCGGTTATCCCTCGCCGGGCACGGATTCCCTTAAATCTTCCGTCTATAGCGGCCTGATCAAGACCTATGCCAAGCAATATGGCGTGCCGGTCGATCTGGCCCACGCGGTGATCAAGGTCGAGAGCAATTTCAATCCCAAGGCGCGCGGCAGCGCCGGCGAAGTCGGCCTGATGCAGATCAAGCCCGCGACGGCCCGGATGATGGGCTATGCGGGCAACAAAAGCGGCCTGTTCGATCCCGAGACCAACATCAAATTCGGCATGAAATATCTCGCCATGGCACATGAATTGTCCGGCGGTTTCACCTGCGGCACGATCCTGCGCTACAATGCGGGGCATGGCGCCAAGAAGATGAACCCGGTATCGCGCCGCTACTGCGGCAAGGTGCAGGCGATCATCGACTGATATGGCTGAGGTGCCGGACGGGTTTTCCTGCTCCGGCATTTTTCAAGTTCGCAGATGCCAGCAAGCTGATGCCATGCTATTGCCGAGGGATCGTTTTTCCGGGAGCTCAGCATGGCAGGCACATTCGATTTCATCATTGTTGGCAAAGGCATGATGGGGGCGGCGGCGGCCCGACACCTGGCAAAGAGCGGTGCGAAGATTGCGCTGATCGGCCCGGACGAGCCGGAAGACTGGGCAAGCCACAATGGTGTTTTCAGCAGTCATTACGACAATGGCCGCATCACCCGCACGATCGATTCCGATCCTGTCTGGGCGCTTCTGGCGCAGCGCTCCATCGAACGCTACGGCGATATCGCTTCAGGCAGCGGTGTCGATTTCTACAGCGAGGCCGGCTGCCTGATCGCCGCCCCACTGCCGGGTGGTGAGGAAACAACGCTCGACCACGTCATCGCCGCCCGCAACCGTCTTGGCGTCGAGGCACCGTTTGTCGATGAGCAGGAACTCGCTGGCCAGTTTCCCTGGTTCCGGTTTCCGGCTGGATATGGCGGCGTTTTCGAACCGCGCAACGCGGGGCATATCGATCCACGGGCTCTGGTGAAAGCGCAGGTCGTCCTCGCTGAAAAGGCCGGTGTCACCGTTGTTCGCTCCGAGGTTTCAGCCGTCGTTCGCGTCGGCAGCGCGGTCAATGTCCGCACCGTCGATGGCGCGACGTTCAGCGCTGGCCGCATTGTCATTGCTGCCGGTGGATTTTCAATTTCCAGGCAATTGCTCGCCCGGCCGCTGGACCTTACCGTCAAGGCGCGCACCGTACTGTTTGCCGAGGTTGCAGAGGCGGATTTGCCGCGCTTTGCTGGAATGCCGTCGCTGATCGGATCAGCGCTCCAGCAGGACGAGAGCTATTATCTCTTGCCGCCCATCCGCTATCCCGATGGCAAGCACTATATCAAAATCGGTGGCGATCCGAGCGATATCACCATCGCATCCGAACCGGAGGTGCGGGCCTGGTTCCGCGGAGAGGCCAATCAATCCGCTGCCGACCATATGGCGGGTTTGCTGTCGCGCGCCATGCCGTCGTTTAAGCCTGCATCGCTCCGATGGAGTCCGTGCGTCACCACCTTCACCCGCCATGGCTATCCCTATATCGGTTTTGCCGATTCAGACCGCGTCGCCGTTTTGACCGGCGGCAACGGGATGGCGGCCAAGAGTTCGGATGAGATTGGCCGGCTTGGCGCGCAGTTGCTTCTCGGCGGGGTGCTCGATGCGCCCGAATACGATACGGATTTTGCCGCCTGCTTCCGTTAGAGGCACTGGCATCACCGGATTTTTGCTTTTGTCACTGGCATTTGCCGGATACCTCGGCTATGCACCGCGGGCCAGTTGGCCGGGCAGCCGCGCTCCGCTATGACCGAAAGGTTGCGGGGGGAGGAAAGTCCGGGCTCCACGGAAAAACGGTGCCGGATAACGTCCGGCGGGGGTGACCCCAGGGAAAGTGCCACAGAGAGAATACCGCCTGCCTTGGCAGGTAAGGGTGAAAGGGTGGGGTAAGAGCCCACCGCGCGCATGGCAACATGGGTGGCAAGGCAAACCCCACCGGGAGCAAAACCGAATAGGGATGACGTGGTTCGCGCAAGCGTTCCGGCCTTTTCCGGGTCAGTCATCCGGGTGGGTTGCAGGAGGCAGCGCGCAAGCGTTGTCCCAGATGAATGGCTGCCACGTTCCGGCTTTCGGGCCGGAGCCATACAGAACCCGGCTTACAGGCCAACTGGCAAATTTCCTTCTTTTCCCGCGCTGGGCAGATGACTTCCCGATTTCAGTATCCGGTTGTTTATACACGTATTTTTTGTATTCCCGATATTGCATGTCCGGTCTTCGGCGTCGGGTGATTCCGGTGTGAAACCAAGCTCTTGGGTATCTGTTTGTAACTGTTTGTTAAACTTAACAGACTATCAATATTTGCTGACGACGCGTGCCGGAATAGAGCAAATCCCATTGACGCCCATATGGTCCCATGTTATCCCAATCATGCACTGTACACAGGCTGATTCAGGCCTACTCACCGCAAGTTTCGGGGGTGCTCCGTAAGGGGTTTTCGATCGGGCATGTTGCCCGGTTGCGGGGTGTTGTGCGTCCTTTTGTTGGTGCTTGCGGGCTGTTGGGGCTGGCATGTCCACCGGGAACGGCTGTATCGTGTCATGAACCGCTTCCTTTCGCATGCGACAAACCGGATCGATTCCAAGGGGCGGGTTTCTGTTCCTTCGGTGTTTCGTTCCGTCTTGTCGGCGCTCGATATTCGGGAGCTTTATTGCTTTCAGGATTTCGTCTTTCCGGCTATCAGCGCCGGCGGTCCCGAGTTGCTGGACCGTTTCGAAAGGCAAATCAGCAGCGAGGATCCGTTCTCGCCGCAGGCCAATCAGATGTCGCTCCTGGTTCATGGGGGCGGGGTCTTTATGAAGCTCGACCAAGAGGGCCGGTTGATGGTCACGGATTTCATCCGCGATTTCACGGGCATCGACACGGAAGTCACTTTCGTGGGGCGGGCGGATCATTTTCAGTTGTGGGCGCCGCACGTGTTTGCGGAAACGCAAGCAGCGGCAAGAGAAGAGCGCAGGTTGCGAGGTCTGCGTTCGGGCTAGAGTGGAGAGGCGGAATGATGACGGATCAAGGCACAGGGTTGACTGATGCCGAAGGCGGACCGGTCCGTCACATTCCGGTTCTTCTCCCTGAGGTTCTCGCCAGCCTGGATCTTGCTCCAGGAAAAATCATTCTCGATGGTACGTTTGGTGCGGGCGGCTATACGTCGGCGATCCTTGCTGCCGGTGCCGATGTGATCGCGCTTGATCGCGATCCCTCTGCCATTCTGGGTGGTCAGACGCTGGTCGCTGCCAGCGCCGGTCATCTCACTCTTGTCCATTCCCAGTTTTCCGATCTTGCACAGCATGCTCCCGACGGTGGTCTTGATGGCATCGTGCTTGATATTGGTGTTTCCTCGATGCAGATCGATGAGGCGGATCGCGGTTTTTCTTTTCAGCGCAAGGGGCCGCTCGATATGCGCATGTCGTCGGACGGCGTCTCTGCCGCCGATGTCGTCAATCGCGCCAAGGTGTCGGATCTCACACGCATCTTCGGTTTTCTCGGTGAAGAGCCGCAGTCCGGCCGCATCGCCCGCGCCATCGAAAAGCGCCGCCTTGAAGAGCCGTTTGTCACTACGCGCGACCTTGCCGGATTGATCGAGCTTGTGACGCCGCGCAAGGCCAAGGACAAGATCCATCCCGCCACGCGTGTCTTCCAGGCGCTGCGCATTTTCGTCAACGACGAGCTTGGCGAGCTGGCTCAGGCGTTGTTTGCGGCTGAGCGTAGCCTGAAGCCCGGTGGGCGGCTGACCGTGGTCACCTTCCACTCGCTGGAAGACCGGATCGTCAAGAAATTCTTCCAGGATCGTGCCGGCAAGGCCTCGGGCTCACGCCATCTGCCAATCGCCCATGAGCGTGCGGCAACTTTCGCACCAGTTGGGAAATCTATGGTGGCGGCAAGCGAAGAAGAAGCATCCCGCAATCCACGCGCCCGGTCCGCCAAGATGCGGGTTGGTGCGCGGACCGAGGCGCCGCCCGAGGCAGATGACCTGTCCATTTTCGATTTGCCGAACCTTGCAAGCCTTGGAAAGATGGGGGGCTGAGACATGTTGCGTAGTTTTGACATCGTCCTGATCGTCGTCATGACAGCCGCTGCCACGGTCACCTACACGATCAAGCATCAGGCCGAGAACAAGCTTGAAGAGGTTCGCAAGCTGGAAGCCGGGATCAAGCTTGAGGAGGACACGATCGATCTCCTGCGCGCCGACTGGGCGCTGCTGACGCAGCCGAACAGGCTGGAGAAGCTTGTTGGGGTCTATCAGCAGGATTTGCAGCTTGCGCCTACCGACCCCACCCAGCTTGCCCGCCCGGAAGAATTGCCGATGCTGAAGGCCGACCTTCCTCCGCCGGCCGACGTCCTGGAGGCGATGGGGCTGGCGAAGAGCAAGGGGAACGCCAAAACAAAGAAGCCGGTGGCTGACACGGACGATATTGCAACGGGTTCGGTGGATCGCTGATGTCTTTTCTCTCCCGCATCATGGTCGTCAAGAGCAAGGCTCACTTCTCCGCCGGCGGCAACAATCATCCCGGCGATCTCGCCCGGCCGTTCGAAGGCACGCGCAAGCGGACCAGCAATCAGGCGAAAAGCCGGGTTGCGATCGTCATCGCCAGCTTTACGGCTGTCTACTGCATCATCGGTGGCCGTCTGGTTCAATACGGTCTCGCCCAGCCGGAGACGGTCTCCAGCATCGGCCGTGCCGACAATCTGATGGCGTCGCGCCCGGATATTCTCGACCGCAACGGTGAGATCCTCGCGACCGATATCCGCACGGTCTCGCTCTATGCTGAGCCGCACAAGATCGTCGATGCCGATGAAGCCGTCGAGCAGCTTTCGACCGTGCTGCCCGGCCTGAATGTCACCGATATCTACAACAAGCTGAAATCACAGTCGCGTTTCCAGTGGCTGCGCCGTCAGTTGACCCCGAAACAGCAGAGCGAAATCCTGGCGCTGGGCATTCCCGGCATCGGCTTTCGGCCGGAAAAGCGCCGTTTCTATCCGGGCGGCGCCACCGCGTCGCATATCGTCGGTCACGTCAATGTCGACAACCGCGGTATCGCCGGCATGGAACGCTGGATCGACAATCAGGGGTTGGCCGATCTCGCTGCCATCGGCATGACCAGCGATGCCAAGCTCGAGCCCGTCAAGCTGTCGATCGATCTTCGCGTGCAGAACATCATGCGCGATGTCATCGTTGATGCGATGACGAAATTCCGTTCGATTGCCGCAGGCGGTGTGGTGATGGATGTGAAGACCGGCGAAATCCTCGCCATGGTCTCCTATCCGGACTACGATCCCAACAAGCCGGCCGATGGAGCCAAGGAAGGCTGGATGAACCGCATGTCGAACGGTACGTTCGAGATGGGCTCGACCTTCAAGTCCTTCACCACCGCGATGGCGCTCGATTCCGGCAAGGTGAAGCTCACCGACAGCTTTGACGCCACCAACCCGATCCGCATTGGCGGCTTTACGATCAAGGACTTCCACGGCAAGCGCCGTGTTTTGACCGTACCGGAAATCTTCCAGTATTCGTCCAACATCGGCACGGCCAAGATGGCCGACATCGTCGGCATCGAAGACCATAAAGAGTTCCTGACCCGCATCGGGTTGCTGACCAAAATGCCGACCGAGCTGCCGGAGGTGAAGACGCCGAGCCAGCCGCGTGTCTGGAAGAAGATCAACTCGATCACTATCTCCTTCGGCCACGGCGTCTCAACCACGCCACTGCAGACGGCGGTGGCGGGTGCGGCCCTTTTGAACGGTGGCAGCCTGATCGAGCCGACGTTCCTGCCGCGCACGGTGGAGCAGGCTCAGGCGGCCTCAACGAAGGTCATCAAGAAATCAACGAGCGACGACATGCGCTTCCTGTTTCGCTGGAACGGTGTCAACGGTTCGGGCCGCAACGCGCGGGTTCCGGGCTTCAATGTCGGCGGCAAAACCGGGACGGCCGACAAGGTCGTCAATGGCCGCTATTCGAACGATGCCAACTTCAACGCCTTTCTGGCCGGCTTTCCGATCGACGATCCGCGTTATGTGGTCCTGACTTTCATCGATGAGCCGAAAACCGACAAGGGCAATGGCGCGGCACTGGCAGGCAACACCGCTGCACCGATGGTGCGCGATATCATCAGCCGTTCGGCACCGCTTCTCGGCGTCGAGCCGAAGTTCGGTGAAGACGGTTCTGCCTTGCTTGTGTCTTATTGACCATGGAATGACAATCTGGAGGATTCGCCGCCCGGCGCGTCGGTATAACTGAAAAGTGCATCCATGAAGATCAAAGACCTGATCGGGAAGGATTTCCCGGAAATTGCTTCACAGCTGGGCTCAGGGGCCGGCGATATCGATATCGCTGCCATTACCGCCGATAGCCGGCAGGTTGTCCCGGGTTCGTTGTTCGTGGCGTTGTCGGGAAGCAAGGCCGACGGCAAGGCCTTTATCGACGAAGCGATTGCTCGCGGAGCAGCCGCCGTCGTGACCGGGGTCAAGGCTGCAGGTGATACGCCCGTTCCGCTCCTGTCCGCCTTCACACCGCGCCGCGTGCTGGCGATTGCCGCCGCCAACTTCTATGGAAACCAGCCGGATACGATGGTTGCCGTCACCGGGACTGCAGGCAAGACCTCGGTTGCCTCCTTCGCCCGGCAGATTTGGGCGCATGCGGGCTTTGCGGCTGCGATGATCGGCACGACCGGCGTGATTGCGCCCGGCCGCAACGATTATGGTTCGCTGACGACGCCCGACCCGGTTTCGTTGCACAAGCTGCTGGCCGAATTGGCCGATGCCGGTGTCACCCATGCGGCAATGGAAGCGTCCAGTCATGGATTGGATCAGAACCGGCTCGATGGCGTCCACCTTGCCGCTGCCGGCTTCACCAATCTTGGCCGCGATCATATGGATTATCACCCGACCGTCGAGGACTACATGGCTGCAAAGATGCGGCTGTTCGACGGTGTCTTGCCGAAGGGGTCGCCGGCGGTGATCTTTTCCGATGACGCCTGGTCGGCGCCAGCGATTGCTGCTGCAAGAGCCGCGGGGCACCTGGTACTGACCGTTGGCCGCAAGGGCGACTACCTGTCGCTGAAGCGGGTCGAGCATTTCCGTCACAAGCAGATTGCCGAAATCCACGTCGGCGACGAGATTTTTGAAGTGCAAGTGCCGCTTGCCGGCGATTTCCAGATATCGAACGCGCTGGTTGCGGCAGGTCTCGCCATGTCGACCGGCGTTAGCGCCCGAGCGACGATGGCTGCCCTGGAAAAGCTGCAGGGTGCGTCCGGCCGCCTCGAACTGGTCGGCCATACCAAAGAGGGCGCACTCGCCTATGTGGACTATGCCCACAAGCCGGATGCCCTGGAAAACGTCCTGACCTCCGTCCGTCCGTTCACCACCGGCCGCATCATCGTAGTGTTCGGCTGCGGCGGTGACCGGGACAAGGGCAAGCGTCCGATCATGGGCGAGATCGCCACGCGGCTGGCCGATGTGGTGATCGTCACCGACGACAATCCGCGCTCGGAAGTGCCTGCCGTCATTCGCAGCGAAATCATGGCTGCGGCGAAGGGCGCCACCGAGATCGGCGACCGCGCCGAGGCGATCAAGGCCGCCGTCGACATGCTGAAATCGGGCGATACACTGATCGTCGCGGGCAAGGGGCATGAGGAGGGGCAGACCATCGGCTCCGTTACCCTGCCATTCTCCGATCATGACGAATTGCGCAAGGCATTGGGAGGTCATTGATTTGGGCTTTCTGTGGACCACGAGCGACCTGATGGCGGCCATGCATGGCCGCCCGATGGGCAATCTGCCCGAGGGCATCACCGGCATTTCCATCGATAGCCGTTCTCTCGGCAAAGGAGAGGCGTTTTTCGCCATCAAGGGCGACCGCGTCGATGGGCATGATTATGCCGGTATCGCGATGGCCAATGGCGCGACGCTTCTGGTCGTCAGCGAAGCGAAACTACCAGCACTTGGACGGTTGAACGCACCGATGATCGTTGTGGACGATGTTCTCGATGCGATGGTGCGGCTCGGCTGCGCCGCACGTGACCGCAGCGCCGCCAAGATCATCGCCGTCACCGGATCCGTCGGCAAGACGACGACCAAGGAAATGCTGCGTCACATGCTTCAGTCATCCGGCCGGGTGCATGCGTCTGTCGCGTCGTTCAACAATCACTGGGGCGTGCCGCTGACCCTGTCGCGCATGCCGGAAAATACCGATTTCGGCATTTTCGAAATCGGCATGAACCATGCCGACGAAATCCGGCCGCTGGTCAAAATGGTACGTCCGCACGTGGCGATCATCACCACGATCGCGGCCGCCCATCTTGGCAATTTCAAGGATCTCGAGGAAATCGCGGCCGCCAAGGCCGAGATCATGGAAGGCCTTGTCGATGACGGCCACGTGATCCTCAACCGTGACAACGAACAGTTTGCCATGCTGGAGAAGGCGGCAAACGCGCTCGGCGTTGCTCATGTTCATAGCTTCGGCAGCAGCGCCAAGGCCGATTTCCGCATGGTTGAATATGCCGGCGGTTCGGAAGGTGGCGTGCTGTGGGCAGCGCTTGAGGGCAAGACGCTGGAAATCCAGATGGGCGCGCCTGGGCGCCATATCGCCGAGAATGCCCTGGCCGCGCTTGGGGCGGCCAGCCTGACTGGCGCTGATATGGATGCAGCTATTGCTGCGCTGGCAACGCTTCAACCCGAAAAAGGGCGCGGTGCCCGTCATCGTTTGCCGATCGGGCAGGGAACATTCGTGCTGATCGATGAAAGCTACAATGCCAATCCAGCTTCGATGCGGGCAGCGATCTCGCTGCTGAAAGATACGGCGCTGCCTGAGGGCGGGCGCCGGATCGCAATTCTCGGCGATATGCTGGAAATGGGCGAATCCTCCGGCGCCGTCCATGCCGGGCTGGCCGGTCCGCTGCTGAACGCCGGGATTGCCGATATCTGGCTCGCAGGCCCGGAAATGGCGCATCTGCGCGATGCTTTGCCGGACGGCACGCATGTCGAATACCGCCCGTCGGTCGATGAACTGAAGGAATTCGCGCTTGGCTCCATCGCCGCTGGGGATGTGGTGATGATCAAATCGTCGAAGGGAACCGGCTGCGGTAGGATCGTTTCGGCTCTTCTTGAGCGATATCCGGCCTCTTTTGGCCCGGAACACACTGAATAAGGCAGGACAAGGCTTTATTGGCCGCTGTTCTATGCTGACACTTTTGATACCACGCAGTTATCCTTTCATCAGGTGATTCTGATGGATGACACTGCAACGAACCTTTGGGGAAAGGTCCCTCATGCTCATCTGGCTTGTCGAACTGGCGGACCATTTTCAATTCTTCAACCTGTTCCGCTACATCACGTTCCGGACCGGCGCCGCCCTGTTCACCTCGGCGTTGATCGTTTTCCTGTTCGGGCCGCGGATGATTTCGTCGCTGCGTGTGCGGCAGGGACGTGGCCAGCCGATCCGCGCGGATGGTCCGCAGACCCATTTCAAGAAGGCGGGAACGCCGACAATGGGCGGCCTGATGATCCTCGCCGGTATCGTCGGTAGTTCGCTGCTCTGGGCTGACCTGTCCAGTGTCTACGTCGTCTCGACATTGCTGGTGACGCTCGGTTTCGGCGCCATCGGTTTCTACGACGACTATCTGAAGGTGACCAAACAGTCCGACAAGGGCTTTTCCGGCAAGGCTCGGCTCGGCATCGAATTCCTCGTCGCCGGTATCGCCGTGTTCTTCATGATGCGCACGGCGCTTTCGGCTGGCGTCTCGGGCTCGACCTTCGGATCGTCGCTGACATTCCCGTTCCTCAAGGATTTCACGCTCAATCTCGGTTATTTCTTCATCCTGTTCGGTGGCTTCGTCATCGTCGGCGCCGGCAATGCCGTCAACCTGACCGACGGCCTCGACGGTCTTGCCATCGTCCCGGTGATGATTGCTGCAGCGTCCTTCGGTGTCATCGCCTACCTCGCCGGTAACGCGGTGTTTGCAAACTACCTGCAGATCCATTTCGTTCCGGGAACCGGTGAGCTTGCCGTCATTCTGGGGGCGGTGATAGGAGCCGGGCTCGGCTTCCTGTGGTTCAATGCGCCACCGGCCGCTATCTTCATGGGCGATACCGGTTCGCTGGCGCTCGGCGGCCTGATCGGTGCCGTTGCCGTCGCCACCAAGCACGAAATCGTCATGGTCATCATCGGTGGCCTGTTCGTCATGGAAACCCTGTCCGTCATCATCCAGGTCTTCTGGTTCAAGCGCACCGGGAAGCGCGTCTTCCTGATGGCGCCGATCCATCACCATTTCGAAAAACTCGGCTGGACCGAAAGCCAGGTGGTTATCCGCTTCTGGATCATCGCCGTCATTCTCGCCATGGTCGGCCTTTCGACCTTGAAGCTGCGGTAAGAGACGATGATCCCGGTCACCACATTCAGCGGCAAAAAGGTCGCCCTGTTCGGGCTTGGCGGATCAGGCCTTGCGACCGCGCAGGCACTGGTTGCCGGTGGCGCTATTGTCACGGCCTGGGATGACAATCCGGACAGCGTGGCAAAGGCTGCGGCGGCCGGGATCGGTACCGGCGATCTTCATCAGGCGGACTGGGCGGATTTTTCCGCCTTCGTTCTGTCGCCAGGCGTGCCGCTGACACATCCGAAGCCGCATTGGACCGTCGATCTTGCCCATGCCGCCGGTGTGGAAATCATTGGCGATGTCGAACTGTTCGTGCGCGAGCGGCGGGCGCATGCGCCGGGTTGCCCGTTCATCGCCATTACTGGCACCAACGGCAAATCGACGACCACAGCGCTGATCGCGCATATCCTGAAATCCAGCGGCCGCGATACGCAGCTCGGCGGCAATATCGGCACGGCGGTGATGACGCTCGATCCACCGGCGCCTGACCGGTTCTACGTCGTCGAGTGCTCCTCCTACCAGATCGATCTGGCGCCGACGATCAATCCGTCGGCCGGCATACTGCTCAACCTGACGCCCGATCATCTCGACCGGCACGGCAGCATGGAACACTACGCCGATATCAAGGAACGGTTGATTGCCGGCAGCGACACGGCGATCGTCGGCGTCGACGATGTCTACACCGAGGCAATCGCCGATCGTGCAACATTGGCCGGTCAGCACGTCATCCGGATCGCCCGCCACCGCGCGCTTGGCGAAGGACTGTTTGCCGATGGAACGCGGGTCATGCGCGCTGAAGGCGGCCTAGCGGCAGAGATTGCCGATCTCGACGGTATCGCCACGCTGCGGGGCAGTCACAATGCCCAGAATGCGGCGGCGGCCATTGCGGCCTGCCTGTCCGTCGGCGTTTCCGAAAGCGAAATCCTTGCCGGGCTATCTTCGTTTCCCGGATTGAAGCACCGCATGCAACCGGTTGGCCGCAAGGGCAGCGTCGTCTTCGTCAATGACAGCAAGGCGACCAATGCCGATGCGGCGGCTCCGGCTCTGTCGAGCTATGAACGGATCTACTGGATCGCCGGCGGACTGCCCAAGGAGGGTGGGATCACGACCTTGGCGCCGTTCTTTCCAAAGGTCGCCAAGGCCTATCTGATCGGCGAAGCTGCACCGGCCTTTGCGGCGACGCTTGGCGAGGCGGTTGCGTTCGAGATTTCCGGAACTCTGGAGCGGGCGGTTGCCCATGCCGCAGCCGATGCGGCCAGCGACACGGCCGAACTATCGGCGGTGATGCTGTCACCGGCTTGCGCAAGCTTCGACCAGTACAAGAACTTTGAAGTGCGCGGCGATGCGTTTGTCAGCCATGTCGCTGCGATTGACGGCGTGACGATGCTGATATGAGGGCGATGGCCCTGACTTTGAGAGATTGGCGCCGGACGCGCCGTTGAAGGGGACGAACAAATGGTAAGCCGTGCCGAACGTGGCCCCGTGGCCGACTGGTTCTGGACGATCGACAGGTTCTTTCTGGCGACCTTCATTCTGTTGATGGGCATCGGTTTCATGCTGTCCTTCGCGGCAAGCCCGGCGGTGGCCGAGCGGCTGAATCTCGACAGCTTCCATTTCGTCAAGCGCCACGCTGCGTTCCTCTTGCCGTCGCTGGCTGTGATGATCGCCATCTCCTTCATGTCGCCGCGGCAGGTGCGCCGCACCGCGATGATCCTGCTTCTGGCGTCACTCGCCATGATGGTTCTGGCGCTGTTCTTCGGGGCCGAGGTCAAGGGATCGCGCCGCTGGATTTCGCTGGCCGGATTGTCGGTGCAGCCGTCGGAGTTCATGAAGCCGGCCTTCGTCGTCGTCTGCGCCTGGCTGTTTTCCGAGCACGCCCGCCAACCGGAAATTCCCGGCAACCTGTTTGCCATCCTGTTGTTTGGCATTGTCGCCGCACTTCTCGTTGCGCAGCCTGACCTTGGCCAGACGATCCTGACCACAGCCGTCTGGGGTGGGATGTTCTTCATGGCCGGGATGCCGTGGCTGTGGATCGTCGTGCTGGGTGGTTCCGCGGTCGGCGGTCTCGTGGTCGCCTATACCGTTTTGCCGCACGTGGCTGGCCGTATCGACCGGTTCATGACCGGCGAGGGCGATACGTTCCAGGTGGATACGGCGCTGCAGGCGATCATCCGGGGGGACTGGTTCGGCCAGGGACCGGGCGAGGGTATCGTCAAGCGGATCATCCCCGACAGCCATACCGACTTCATCTTCTCGGTCGCGGCGGAGGAATTCGGTATCGTCTTCTGCATGGTGATCGTGCTGATCTTCGCCTTCCTCGTGATGCGTGGTCTCAGCCATGCGTTTCGTGAACGCAACGATTTCACCCGCTTTGCCGTTGCGGGTCTGGTGCTGCAGATCGGCATCCAGTCGATGATCAATATCGGCGTCAATCTGCAGTTGCTGCCGGCCAAGGGCATGACCCTGCCGTTGATCTCCTACGGCGGTTCGTCCATGGTGGCGATCTGCGTGACGGCGGGATTCATCCTGGCGTTGACCCGCCATCGTCCGGAAAAGCGCGCCGTCGAGCGTAGCCTGTTTCGTTCCGGCATGGGCGTTCCGGCCGAATAGGCCGGTGGAATAAGGACTGAACATGACCAAAGGCATTATCATGCTCGCCGCCGGTGGTACCGGCGGCCATCTGTTTCCAGCCGAAGCGCTGGCACACGAACTGAAGGCGCTCGGCTATTCCATCCATCTGGTGACGGACAGCCGGGCAGAACGCTTCGCCGGCAAGTTTCCCGCCGATGAAATCCACGTCGTTCCATCGGCGACGATCGGCTCGAAGAATCCGCTGAAAGTCGCATCGTCGCTGTGGACGCTCTGGTCGGGCATCCGCGTTGCGGGCCGCCTGATGAAGAAGGTGCGGCCGAAGGTGGTCGTCGGTTTCGGCGGTTATCCGACCATTCCGCCACTGCTGGCCGCCGTACGTGCCGGCATCCCCTCGATGATCCACGAGCAGAACGCCGTCATGGGCCGCGCCAACAAAGCCTTGGCCAACCGCGTCCGGGCGATTGCCGGTGGTTTCCTGCCCGAAACCGATGGCCCCTATGCGGCAAAGACGGTGACGACGGGCAATCCGGTGCGTCCGGCCGTTCTGGAGGCCGCGAAGGTTCCCTATCAGCCATCTGGCGAAGGCGAGGAATTTCGCCTCGTGGTGTTCGGCGGCAGCCAGGGCGCCCAGTATTTCTCCAAAAGCGTGCCGACGGCCATCAGCCTGCTCGATGACAATCTGAGGCAGCGGTTGAAGGTGACGCAGCAGGCGCGGGCCGAAGACATGCCGATGGTGCAGGGATGCGTTGCCAAGCTGGAGATGAACGCGGATATCGCACCGTTCTTCACCGACATGGCCGAGCGGATCGCCAAGGCGCATCTGGTCATCTGCCGTTCGGGCGCCTCGACGGTTTCGGAGATTGCGGTGATCGGCCGCCCGGCCATCCTGGTGCCTTATCCCTATGCGCTTGATCACGATCAGGCGGCCAATGCTGCAGCGCTGGCTGCGACTGGCGGTGTCAAGGTGATCGCCCAGGCCGAACTTTCGCCGGAGAAGCTGAGCAAGATCCTCACCGGAGCGATGACCAGCCCGGAGAAGCTCGCCACGATGGCGGCGAACGCCAAACAGGCGGGCAAACCCGATGCGGCGCGCTTGCTTGCCGCCATGGTTGAAGCTATTGCCACGGGTTCGACGATTGCAAAGTTCAAGGAAACACGCTCATGAAAATGCCGCAGACAATCGGCCTGGTTCATTTCATCGGTATCGGTGGTATCGGCATGAGCGGTATCGCCGAGGTGCTGCACAATCTCGGCCACAAGGTTCAGGGCTCCGACCAGTCCGACAGCGCCAATGTCCAGCGCCTGCGTGACAAGGGCATCGAGGTGTTTGTTGGCCACAAGGCGGAGAATATCGGTGATGCGGAAGTTGTCGTGGTTTCCACCGCGATCAAGAAGAGTAACCCGGAGCTGATCGCCGCGCGTGAAAAGCTGCTGCCGGTGGTGCGCCGTGCCGAAATGCTCGCCGAACTCATGCGCTTCCGCAATGCGATTGCCATCGGCGGCACGCACGGCAAGACGACGACGACCTCGATGGTCGCGACGCTGCTCGAAGCGGGTGGTCTCGACCCGACCGTTATCAACGGTGGCATCATCAATGCCTATGGCACCAATGCCCGCATGGGCGAGGGTGAGTGGATGGTGGTCGAGGCCGACGAATCCGACGGCACATTCCTGAAATTGCCCGCCGACGTCGCCGTCGTCACCAATATCGATCCGGAGCATCTCGATCACTACGGCAATTTTGATGCCGTGCGCGCTGCGTTCCGCCAGTTTGTCGAGAATGTACCGTTCTACGGTTTTGGCGTCATGTGCCTCGATCATCCCGAAGTGCAAACGATGGTCTCGAAGATCGAGGACCGCAAGGTCATTACGTATGGCGAAAACCCGCAGGCCGACGTGCGCTTTTCCAATATCCGCATGGACGGTGCTACCTCGGTGTTCGACGTCGAGATTCGCCGCCGCCGCACGGGTAAAGTGATCCAGATGAAGGATCTTCGCCTGCCGATGCCCGGCCGTCACAATGTTTCCAACGCTACCGCGGCGATTGCCGTTGCTCAGCGGCTTGGCATTTCGCCCGAGGATATCGCCAAGGGGCTGGCCGCCTTTGCCGGCGTCAAGCGCCGCTTCACGTTTACTGGTGAATGGAACGACGTTCGCGTCTATGACGATTACGGTCATCATCCCGTCGAGATCAAGGCAGTGCTGAAGGCCGCACGCGAAGCCTGCCAGGGCCGCGTTATCGCCGTGCATCAACCACATCGCTTCTCGCGTCTGCACAGCCTGTTCGAGGATTTTTCCGCCTGCTTCAACGAGGCCGACACGATCCTTCTGGCGCCGGTCTATTCCGCCGGTGAAGAGCCGATCGAGGGCATCAATTCACAGGAACTCGTCTCCCGCATCAAGGCCGGTGGCCATCGCGACGCGCGCTTCATCGACGGTCCGGAAGCAATCGCTCCGATTGTATCAGCCATTGCACAACCGGGTGACTTTGTGGTTCTCTTGGGGGCTGGCAGTATCACGTATTGGGCTGCCGCACTTCCGAAGGAACTCGCAGGCATTTCAGGAAATTCCGCATGAAACAGGTAAACGGGGAAAAGTTGCTGGCCTCTCTCGGGGACAGCGTTAAGGAACTGCGCGGGCGTTTGACGCCGGACGCGCCGATGGATCGCGTCACCTGGTTTCGTGCCGGCGGGCTTGCCGAGCTGATGTTCCAGCCGCATGATGCCGATGATCTCATCACGTTCCTGAAAATGCTGCCCGCCGAAGTGCCCGTGATGGTTGCGGGCGTCGGCTCCAACCTTCTGGTGCGCGATGGTGGCATTCCGGGCGTGGTTATCCGGTTGTCGGCCAAGGGGTTTGGCGATGTCGAGCTGGTTTCGGAAACGCGGGTCAAGGCAGGCGCCATCTGCCCGGACAAGAACCTTGCGGCGATGACGCTCGATCATGGTATTGGCGGTTTCGCATTCTACTACGGCATTCCCGGCACGATTGGCGGCGCATTGCGCATGAATGCCGGCGCTAATGGCGGCGAGACGCGCGAGCGCGTTGTCGAGGTGCATGCTGTCGATCGCAAGGGCAACACGCATGTGCTGTCGAATGCCGACATGGGCTACACCTACCGCCATTCGTCAGCACCCAAGGACCTGATCTTCACCCACGCTATTTTCGAAGGCTACCTTGAAGACAAGGCGAAGATTCGCGCCGACATGGATGCGGTGCGCCAGCATCGCGAAACCGTGCAGCCGATCCGTGAAAAGACCGGTGGATCGACCTTCAAGAACCCGGAGGGGCACTCTGCCTGGAAGCTGATCGACGAGGCAGGTTGCCGCGGCCTAATGATCGGTGGCGCACAGATGTCGCCAATGCACTGCAACTTCATGATCAACACCGGCCAGGCGAGCGGCTATGAGCTCGAATATCTCGGCGAAACCGTGCGCCAGCGCGTGTTTGAAACCTCGGGTATTTCGCTTGAATGGGAAATCAAGCGCGTCGGTGCGTTCATGCCGGGCTACGAGGTCAAGGAATTTTTGGGCGAACTGACAGCCTGAGCCGCTGCCAATGAGCTGATATAAAAAAGCCGCCGTGGAGTGATCCGCGGCGGCTTTTTGGTGTTTGATGTTTACTAAGTTCAGACTTCGTCCTTGCCGGAAAGCAGGATGCAGATCAGCGTGATCACCGCTGATGCGCCAAGATAATAGCCGACATAGGCCATGCCGTAGTTCACCTGCAGCCAGGTCGCGGCATAAGGAGCAAGCGAGGCTCCGAAAATTCCGGCGAGGTTGAAGGTGATCGACGAGCCGGTATAGCGCACGTTGGTCGGGAAGGGGGCCGCAAGCGCCGTACCGATCAGGCCGTAGGTCAAGCCCATCAGTGCCATCGCGATTATAGCGAAGACGAAGATCGAACCTTCACCCGATGTCATCAATCCGTTCAGGAAGAACGAGAAGAGGCCGATCAGCACCGTCGTTACGATCAGTACCTCGCGCCGGCCAAAACGTTCTGCCAGCTTGCCGGCGATCGGGATGAAGATACCGAACATGATCGAGCCGACGATCTGGATTTCCAGTGCGTCGAGGAACGGGATCTTCAGGACCTTGACGTTGTAGGAGAGAAGATAGGCCGAGCCGATGTAGAACAAGACGAAAGTCGCCAGCGCCACAAAGGTGCCAAGCAGGAGGCTGCGCTTGTGGCTGCGGAACAGTTCCATCACTGGCACTTCGACGCGCTCATGCTTGTCGATGGCCTTCTGGAACGCCGGGGTTTCGGTGATCGACAGGCGTACCCACAGACCAACGGCGATCAGGATGATCGAGGCGATGAACGGGATGCGCCAGCCCCAGCTGAGCAGTTGCTCCTGGGTCATCAGGTGCAACAGCAGCCAGAACGCGCCCGAGGACAGGAACAGACCGACAGGGGCGCCGAGTTGCGGGAACATGCCGTACCAGCTGCGCTTGCCTTCCGGCGCGTTTTCCGTGGCAAGCAGGACGGCTCCGCCCCATTCGCCACCGAGGCCAAAGCCCTGGCCAAAGCGGCACAACGCCAGCAGAAGCGGTGCGATGACGCCGATCTGCTCGTAGGTGGGCAACAGCCCGATGATGACCGTCGAGACGCCCATGGTCAGAAGAGCCGCCACCAGAGTGGTCTTGCGGCCGACCCGGTCGCCGAAATGGCCAAACACGACCGCGCCGAACGGGCGGGCGAAGAAGGCGATCGAGAAGGTGGCGAAGGAGGCGAGCAGCGCTGTGGTCGGGTCGCTGTTCGGGAAGAACAGTACCGGGAATACCAGCACGGCGGCTGTGGCGTAAACGTAGAAGTCGAAGAATTCGATGGTCGTGCCGACCAGGCTTGCGAGGAGAACGCGGGCTGGTGAATTGAGTGGGCCCTTGTTCAACGGCTCTGCCGTCGGCGACGACGTGGAGAGTGTGTCGCTCATTATCATGTGTCCGTATTGGGAATGTTAGTGCCGTCTTGGGAGGCAGCGGCCCGGCTTTAACGCAGACGAAGCGGCAATAAAACCCTTCAAACGCAACTATCGGCAAGATTTCATGGGCTGCCTTTGGTTAAAATGTCGCCGAAACCGCCGTTTGATTGCGAAGATTTTCATCGCTGTGATCAAAAATGCCTCTGAATCACTTCTCTGCACGCGCCATCCTTGACCAGAATCGAATTGTCGCAAATCTTGGGTTGTGCACTCGGCGACCGGGTGCGGCAAACAGGCTGGGATGCGCATGCGTTTCCTTCAGGGGGTCTGATGGAGGCGCGTGATATGCGCATCAGGCACTTTTGGAGCATTTGCTCCGTTTGAAGGGGAAACCATGTTCAAGAAGCTTTCTGCGGAATTTTTGGGAACATTCTGGCTTGTCTTCGGCGGCTGCGGCAGCGCCGTGCTGGCAGCGGCTTTTCCGGAAGTCGGCATCGGCCTGCTCGGTGTCTCGTTTGCCTTCGGCCTGACCGTCCTGACAATGGCCTATGCCGTCGGCGGCATTTCGGGTGGTCACTTCAATCCGGCAGTGTCGGTCGGCCTGACGGTTGCCGGCAAGTTCCCGGCCTCTTCGCTTCCGGGCTATATCATTGCCCAGGTGGCGGGCGCGATCGTTGCGGCCGCGGCTCTTTACCTAGTTGCGAGCGGCAAGGCTGACTTCCAGCTCGGCGGGTTCGCTGCCAATGGTTACGGCGAGCACTCGCCGGGCGGCTACTCGCTGACCTCGGCGCTGGTCATCGAGTTGCTTCTCACCGGCTTCTTCATCTTCATCATTCTCGGTGCTACCCACGGCCGTGTGCCGGTTGGCTTTGCGCCAATTGCCATCGGTCTTGCCCTGACGCTCATCCACCTGATCTCGATCCCGGTCACCAATACATCGGTCAATCCGGCCCGTTCGACAGGTCAGGCGCTGTTTGTCGGAGGCTGGGCGTTGCAGCAGTTGTGGCTGTTCTGGCTTGCCCCGATCGTTGGTGCTGCCATCGGTGCCATCGTCTGGAAAGTCGTCGGCGAAGACGACTGAGACGCTGCCATCTGCCATATCCCGCTTACCGAAGGCCCCGCGCAAATCGCTGCGGGGCCTTTCTGTTTTGTAGCCGCCGCCATGGCCTTTTCCCTTGCGCTACAATTAACACTCTGATTCTAAGCGATGAATCGAAGTGCCGAGATGAGTCGGCACGAAATATTTTACCCATGTCTTGGATAGGGTTAACCAAAGTAAACGGTTCATTAACCATAATGCCGCTCTAGTGGGACTGCGCCTGAAGGATGCGACTCGTGTGTCCGAACAAGCTAGGCGCAAGCGGCGATTTGTAAGGCTGGCGTAATGTCGGGGGTTTTTATGAGCAAGCATGTGGCTGTCCTTATGGGCGGATTTTCTTCGGAGCGGCCGGTGAGCCTGTCTTCCGGGGCTGCGTGCGCCGATGCGCTGGAGGCCGAAGGCTACCGCGTCACCCGAATCGACGTCGATCGCAATGTTGCGTCGGTTCTGGCTGATCTGCGTCCCGATGTTGCCTTCAATGCCCTGCATGGTCCGTTCGGCGAGGATGGTACGATCCAGGGCGTCCTCGAATATCTTGAGATTCCGTATACGCATTCCGGCGTTCTTGCCTCGGCGCTGGCGATGGACAAGGCGCAGGCCAAGCTCGTTGCTGCTGCTGCCGGTATTCCTGTTGCCGAGGCGCGCGTCATGGATCGCCATGATTTCGGCTCCACTCATCCGATGAAGCCGCCCTATGTCGTCAAGCCGGTTCGTGAGGGGTCGAGCTTCGGCGTGGTGATGGTCAAGGAAGATCAGTCACATCCACCGCAGATCGTCACGTCCAGCGAGTGGCGCTATGGCGACCGGGTGATGGTCGAGCGCTATGTGCATGGCCGCGAGTTCACCTGCGGCGTCATGGGCGATACGGCCCTTGGCGTCACCGAAGTGATACCGCAGGGACACGCCTTCTACGATTACGATTCAAAGTACGTGAAAGGCGGCTCAAAACACGTCATTCCGGCGGATATTTTACCAAATATTTACCAAAAAATACAAACACTCTCACTCATGGCGCATCAGGCGATTGGATGCCGCGGCGTAAGCCGCTCCGACTTCCGCTTCGACGACCGTTTCTCTGCAGAAGGAGAGCTTATCTGGCTGGAGGTTAATACTCAGCCCGGAATGACTCCCACCTCTCTGGTTCCTGAAATGGCCGTTCATGCAGGCCATACCTTTGGTGAATTCCTTAAGTGGATCGTGGAGGACGCGTCGTGTTTGCGTTGAAGGGCAGGAAGGCCGGAAGAGGACGGGCACCGCTGGAGGCGGCTGATCTGGATGGTCAGCGCGTACTGCCGCGGCCGCTGCGTCGCGTCGTGCGTTTCCTTGTCAGCCTCGGAACCGGCCGCATTCACTTTATGCCGTACACCGGCACCGTTTCCGCCGCGGCATTTTTCGCTGCGACCGGTTTTTATGGTATGTCGCTTGGTGGTCACAGTCAGGATTTTGCCCAGACGACCACGACGGCCGCCGGTTTCGCGATCGAAGACGTCAAAGTGTCCGGTAATGACCAGACCTCGGAAATCGACATCCTGCAGCAGCTGGGTCTTGACGGTGCGACCTCGCTGGTTGCCCTCGACATCGGCGTGGCGCGCAAGCTGATCAGCGAAATGCCCTGGGTCGAGGACGTTGCCGTGCGCAAGGTCTATCCGGGTACGATCGAGGTTAATCTCAAGGAGCGCAAGGCGTTCGGCATCTGGCAGCATGGCACCGATCTTTCGTTGATCGAGGCAAGCGGCAGCGTGATTGCACCGCTGCGTGACAACAAGTTCTCCGAACTGCCGCTGTTCGTCGGCCGTGATGCCGAGACCACTGCTGCGGCTTTCTATGCCCGCTTCGAGCAGTGGCCGGAAATCAGCAAACGGGTCAAAGCCTATGTTCGCGTTGCTGGCCGCCGCTGGGACCTGATGCTCGACAACGGCATCACAATCAAGCTGCCCGAGCACGATCTGGACCGTGCCATGCAGGTGCTTTCGACGATGGAAGAGGGGCAGCAACTGCTTGAGCGCGACATCGCCGCAGTCGATCTGAGGCTGGAAGACCGCACCACGGTCCAGTTGACCCCGGAAGCCGCCGCCCGCCGTCAGACTGTTCTGGAGGCCCGCACGAAGCTGTTGAAGAAGCAGGAAAAGGAAGGCCGTACATGAGCATCTTCGGCTCCTCGAATTTTGGGCTGCCGCGTCTGAAGCCGCTTTCTTCCAAGCGGTCGCATGTCGTTTCCGTGCTCGATATCGGCTCAACCAAGGTGGTCTGCATGATCGGCCGGCTGACGCCGCGCGCCGAAAGCCAGATCCTGCCGGGCCGCACGCATTCGATCGAAATCATCGGTATCGGCCACCACAAGTCGCGCGGCATGAAGAACGGCGTGATCGCCGATCTCGACGCCGCCGAAAGCGTCGTCCGTCTGGCGGTCGATGCCGCCGAGCGTATGGCCGGGCTGACCATCGACAGCTTGATCGTCAACATCTCTGCCGGCCGCCTGCAGAGCGATATCTACACCGCCTCCATCGATCTCGGTGGCCAGGAAGTCGATTCCGCTGACCTGAAGAAGGTTCTGGCGGCTGCCGGTCAGCAGTCGCTGCGTCAGGATCGCGTCATCCTGCATTCGCTGCCCACGGGTTTCTCGCTCGATGGCGAGCGCGGCATCCGTGATCCGCTGGCCATGTTCGGCGATGCGCTGGGTGTCGACATGCACGTGCTGACCGCTGAGCGCGCCGCACTGAAAAACCTCGAACTCTGCATCAACCGCGCGCACCTGTCGGTCGAAGGCATTGTCGCGACACCGTATGCAAGCGGTCTTGCGGCTCTGGTCGATGACGAAGTCGAACTCGGTTGCGCCGCTATCGACATGGGCGGTGGCACCACGACGATCTCGGTCTTTGCCGAGGGCAAGCTGGTTCATGCTGACGCAATCAGCCTGGGCGGCCACCACGTCACCACCGACCTCGCACGCGGCCTGTCTACCCGCATCGAGGACGCCGAGCGCCTGAAGGTCGTTCATGGTTCGGCACTGCCCAATAGCGCCGATGAGCGCGACATCGTCTCCGTTCCGCCGATCGGCGAGGACGATCGCGATCAGCCGACACATGTGCCGCGTGCACTGGTCTCGCGCATCGTGCGGGCACGCATCGAGGAAACACTGGAACTGATCCGCGACCGTATTCAGCGGTCCGGCTTCTCGCCGATCGTCGGCAAGCGCGTCGTTCTGACGGGTGGCGCAGCACAGCTGACCGGTCTGCCCGAATCGGCGCGCCGGATTCTCGCCCGCAACGTCCGCATCGGCCGTCCGCTCGGCGTCTCCGGACTGCCGGCAGCAGCCAAAGGTCCGGCCTTTTCGACGGCCGTCGGTCTGATGATCTATCCGCAGGTCGCGGACATGGAAACACACGCGGCGCAGGGCGGTCTGCTCACGTCGCTTGCAGGAAACAACAGCCGTATCGCCCGGATGGGCCAATGGCTGAAGGAAAGCTTTTGAGCCCTTCGGCTTCATGCTGACGGGATGCAATACGGGATTTAGAGATTTGGCCGGCTCGGCAAGGCGGCCAGAAACCAGGAAGGAACGGGTACAATGACGATCAACTTGCAAAAGCCGGATATCACCGAGCTGAAGCCCCGCATCACCGTCTTCGGTGTCGGCGGGGGCGGTGGCAATGCCGTTAACAACATGATCACCGCAGGCCTCGAAGGCGTCGATTTCGTCGTCGCCAACACCGATGCCCAGGCGCTGACCATGACCAAGGCTTCGCGCATCATCCAGATGGGTGTTGCCGTGACCGAAGGTCTGGGCGCCGGTTCGCAGCCGGAAGTCGGCCGTGCGGCGGCTGAAGAGTGCATCGACGAGATCATCGATCACCTGAATGGCACGCATATGTGCTTCGTCACTGCCGGCATGGGTGGTGGTACGGGTACCGGTGCTGCTCCGGTCGTTGCCCAGGCAGCCCGCAACAAGGGTATCCTGACGGTCGGCGTCGTCACCAAGCCGTTCCAGTTCGAAGGCCAGCGCCGCATGCGTCTCGCCGACATGGGCATCCAGGAACTGCAGAAGTCCGTCGATACCCTGATCGTCATTCCGAACCAGAACCTGTTCCGGATCGCCAATGACCGCACCACGTTCGCCGATGCGTTCGCAATGGCTGACCAGGTTCTCTATTCGGGCGTTGCCTGCATCACCGACCTGATGGTCAAGGAAGGCCTGATCAACCTCGACTTCGCGGACGTTCGTTCCGTGATGCGCGAGATGGGTCGCGCCATGATGGGCACCGGCGAAGCATCCGGCGAAGGCCGCGCAATGGCTGCAGCTGAAGCTGCTATCGCCAACCCGCTGCTCGACGAAACCTCGATGAAGGGCGCCCAGGGTCTCTTGATCTCGATCACCGGTGGCCGTGACCTCACCCTGTTCGAAGTCGACGAAGCAGCAACCCGTATCCGCGAAGAAGTGGATCCGGACGCCAACATCATCCTCGGCGCAACATTCGACGAAGAACTCGAAGGCCTCATCCGCGTTTCGGTCGTGGCAACGGGTATCGATCGGACGGCTGCGGAGGTGGCCGGCCGTACTGCTGACTTTCGTCCGGTAGCAGCATCCAAGCCGATCGTCCGTCCGTCCATCGCCATCCCGGCCGCTCCGGTCCAGCAGACGGTTGCCGTTCAGCAGCCAGCTCCGGTTGCCCAGCAGCCAGTCGTTCAGCAGCAGCAGGCCGCCCAGCCGGTTCAGCAGACGAGTGATTCGATTGCCGAAGCCATCCGTGCAGCCGAACTGGAACGCGAACTGTTCCTGTCCATGCCGCGCGGTGGTGCAACTGCACCGGTTCAGCAGGCTCAGGACGATTTCCGTCCGCAGAGCAAGCTTTTCGCAGGTGCCGCACCAGTCGAACAGCAGCCTGTGCTTCAGGCCGCCGCTCCGGTTCAGCGTGCGATAGAAACGCCGGTCTACCAGCAGCCGGTCGCCCAGGCTCCGGTTCGCCAGGAGCCTGCCGCTCCGGTGATCCGCCAGCAGGCCGAACAGGTTCGCATGCCGCGCGTCGAAGACTTCCCGCCGATGGTCAAGGCCGAAGCGGAACATCGTGCACAGCCGGTTCAGCACGAAGAGCGCGGTCCGATGGGCCTGCTCAAGCGAATCACCAATTCGCTCGCACGCCGCGAAGAAGAAACGCATGATGTGGCTGCCGACATGACCTCCGGTGCGCCGGCCGCGTCCTCGCAGCAGCGCCGTCCGCTGTCGCCCGAAGCCAGCGTTTATGCGCCGCGCCGGGCAGCTCCTCTCGATGACCGTGCCCGCGCTGCCTCGCAGCCGCGTGCACATGAAGACGATCAGCTCGAAATCCCGGCGTTCCTGCGCCGCCAGTCGAACTGATTTTTTCGCCCACCTTCCTCCTTGCCGAAATGCCCGGGTTTGCGCCCGGGCATTTTTTATGAATTATTGAATTCTTCCAATATCTAAGCACCGTGTGTGCGTCGCGTAACAAAGCGAAAGAAACAGTGATTTGGAATGACAGCCCGCAGCAATTATCTTCACAATCAGGACTGATGGGGCAGCATTGCGATTCTAAGCGCGAAGGTTGGCATATTGGACCGGCTGGTGATGCAAGGCGTCACTTTCCGACGGTGTGTCTTGCGGCTTTGGAAAACGCGCGGCTCTGGTCCCCTTGAGACATTCGGCGGCAACGCCACGTAGCATTTGAAGGCGAGAAGCATGGGACTGGGAATTGGACTGCTTGGGTTTCAGACAACGATTGCACACTCTGTAACTTTGAGCGGCACGGGCGTACATTCTGGCGCCGAAGTAGCAATCACCTTTCATCCGGCGGAAGCAGACAGCGGCATCGTTTTCCAGCGTGTCGTCGGCGAGCAGACGATCAGCGAATTCAAGGCGGTCTCCTCGCAGGTTGGCAATACCGATCTCTGCACCATTCTCGGTTTTTCGCCTGCTACCTCGATCGCCACGATCGAGCATGTGATGGCGGCGATCTATGCGCTCGGTCTCGATAACCTTCTGATCGAAGTGCACGGTGCTGAAATGCCGATCATGGATGGCAGCTCGGCTCCGTTCATCGAGGCTATCGAGCAGAGCGGTATCAAGGCACAGTCGGTCAAGCGCCGCTATATCCGCATCCTCAAGCCTGTCCGTATCGAATCGGGTGCCTCATGGTCGGAATTCACGCCTTATGACGGCATGCGCTTCGAAGTGGAGATTGATTTCGATTGCCCGCTGATCGGCCGCCAGGCCTGGAAGGGTGACATTACTCCGGCAGTCTTCAAGACGGAATTGTCACGCGCCCGTACATTCGGCTTCATGCGCGACGTCGAGCGCATGTGGGCGGCTGGCCGCGGCCTTGGCTCGTCGCTCGAAAATTCGGTCGTCATTGCCGATGACAACACTGTCATCAATATGGAAGGCCTGCGCTACAAGGACGAATTCGTGCGCCACAAGACGCTGGACGCCGTTGGTGACCTTGCTCTGGCCGGTGCACCGTTCCTCGGCTGCTACCGTTCGTATCGCGGCGGTCACAAGATGAACGCCCATGCGCTGAAGGCGCTGATGAGCGATCCGACGGCCTACGAAATCGTCGAGACAGCAACGCAGCGCCAGCGCTCTGCACCGCGCGAAGTGATTGCCGTCAATGCGCCATAAAGCGCAGCTATTTGTTCCTGAAAGGGAAAATCTGGTCTGATGTTTGATGAGAGCCGGTCTTTTGACCGGCTTTTTCATGATGAGACTGCCACAAATTTGCGTTAATCAATCATCATGACGTTGCGGTCTAGTTGCATCTTGATCTAAAACGCGGTTCATAGGCGGCGGTATTCTTACCGGCGCGGGAGTTGGGATTTACGAATGGTAATTGCAGGCCAGTTTGAATTGAAGAAGATGGCACGTGTTGTTGTCATTACGCTTGCGGCTTGCGCGGGCAGCGTATTGATCACCGCCTGCCAGAACGATCCCGACATCGACATCACCAAGCTGACCGCCGAGACGGATCCGCCGGAAGTGCTCTACAATCAGGGCCTTGCCAACCTGAACGCGGGCAAGACGACGGAGGCGGCGCGTAAGTTCGACGCGATCGACCAGCAGCATCCCTTCTCGGAATATGCCCGCAAGGCGCTGGTGATGCGCTCCTTCATCAACTACCGCAACGGCCAATATCAGGACGCCATCAATGGGGCGAGCCGCTACCTGAACCTCTATCCCGAATCCGAAGATGCAGCGTACGCGCAGTACATTGTCGGCCTTGCCTATTCCAAGCAGATCCCGGCGGTGACGCAGGACCAGAAGCCCGCCTTCAAGACCATCGAGGCGATGCAGGCTGTCATCACCAAATATCCTGATTCTGAATATGTCGAGGACGCGCAGGCCAAGCTGCGTTTTGCCAAGGACCAGCTGGCCGGCAAGGAAATGCAGGTCGGCCGCTACTATCTGGAGCGCAAGGAATATCTGGCCGCGATCACGCGCTTCCGCTCGGTGGTCGAATCCTATCCGAACACCAATCAGGTCGAAGAGGCGCTGGCGCGTCTGGTCGAAACCTATTTCGCTATGGGCATTACCGGCGAGGCGCAGACGGCGGCAGCCGTTCTTGGTCACAACTATCCGGATAGCCAGTGGTATTCCGACAGCTACAAGCTTCTGAAGTCCAGTGGCCTGGAGCCGCGTGAAAACGGTAACTCGTGGATTTCGCGCGCAGGCAAGCAGCTTCTGGGCGCCTAGGATCGACAGCGAAGAGATTTGAACCGGGATGCTTTCACAGATTGCGATCCGCGATATCGTCCTGATCGAACGGCTTGATCTGTCCTTCGATGCCGGCCTGTCCGTGCTGACCGGCGAGACCGGGGCCGGGAAATCCATCCTGCTCGATAGCCTATCTCTGGCCCTTGGCGGCCGGGGCGACGGTTCGCTCGTTCGCCACGGCGGCGACAAGGGGCAGGTGACGGCGGTCTTCGATGTTAGCATGGCACATCCGGCCCGGCTTCTCGTTCGCGAAAATGGCATCGATGACGACGGCGACCTGATTTTCCGCCGGGTGCAATCGGCCGATGGCCGCACCAAGGCCTATGTCAACGACCAACCCGTATCTGTCCAGCTGATGCGCCAGGCAGGGCAGTTGCTGGTCGAAATCCATGGCCAGCATGACGACCGCGCTCTTGTCGATACCCATGCCCACCGCACCCTTCTTGATGCCTTCGGTGGTCTTGCCGAGGAAGCGCAGGCGGTGTCCGGGCTTTACCGCATCTGGAAGGATGCCGAGCGGACGTTGAAGAAGCACCGCGATAAGGTCGAGGCTGCTGCCCGTGAGGCCGATTATCTGCGCTCCTCCGTCGAAGAACTCGAAGCGCTGTCGCCACAAGATGGAGAAGAAGACGATCTTGCCGAGCGCCGTTCGCGGATGATGAAGGCCGAGCGCATCGCAGTCGACATCAATGAAGCGAGCGAGTTTCTCAATGGCAACGGTTCGCCGGTTCCGCTGATTGCCTCTATGGTGCGCAGGCTGGAACGCAAGAGCCACGAAGCGCCAGGTCTTCTTGAAGAGACTGTCGAGCTTTTGGACGCAGCCCTCAACCAGCTTTCCGACGCCCAGATGGCAGTCGAGGCGGCGCTGCGCAAGACTGAATATGATCCGAAAGAACTGGAGCGGGTCGAGGAGCGGCTGTTTGCGCTGCGCGCCGCCGCCCGCAAATATTCCGTACCGGTGACGTCGCTACCGGCGCTGGCCGTGCGGATGATCTCCGATCTTGCTGATCTGGATGCCGGCGAAGAAAAGCTGAAACAGCTGGAAGCTCAGCTTAGCCTGACCAAGGGCGCTTTTGACGCAGCGGCTGTGGCCCTGTCGGCCAAGCGTCACAATACGGCAACGGCACTGTCTGACGCCGTCATGGCAGAGCTCCCGGCGTTGAAGCTCGAGCGTGCCCGGTTCATGGTCGAAGTGACGTCCGATCCTGATGTTGCCGCTGCCGAAGGCATCGATGTTGTCGAGTTCCACGTTCAGACCAATCCTGGTACCCGGCCCGGGCCGATCATGAAGGTTGCGTCGGGCGGCGAGCTGTCGCGCTTTCTGCTGGCGCTCAAAGTGGCGCTTGCCGATCGCGGTTCGGCGCCGACGCTGGTCTTCGATGAAATCGACACCGGGGTTGGCGGTGCGGTGGCGGATGCTATTGGCCAGCGGCTGAAGCGGCTGTCGAAAACCGTTCAGGTTCTGTCCGTCACCCATGCGCCGCAGGTGGCGGCACGGGCTGCGACGCATCTCTTGATCTCAAAAGGGCCTTCGGTGGAAAAAGCCGAAACCATCGCCACCCGCGTCGCCCGGATGGACGACAAGGCCCGTACCGAAGAGATCGCCCGCATGCTGGCGGGGGCCTCCGTCACCGACGAGGCGAGGGCGGCTGCAGCAAGTTTGCTGGCAGGCAACGGGTAGTTCTATCCCTGTTGCGAAGGGGAGGGAGCATCTTCCCATTCCCCGAAAATTCTCTAAAACGACTCTCAAATCAGGAGTCCCAGCATGTCGACCATATCCATCGCCGTTGAAGATTTGACGCTTGAAGATGCGGTAACAGAGCTGGAACGGCTGGCGGCCGAACTGGCCCGTCACGATGCGCTCTATCACGGCGAGGATGCACCGGAGATATCGGACGCGGACTACGATGCACTGAAGCGGCGCAACGAGGAGATCGAGGCGCGTTTTCCGGAACTGGTCCGGTCCGATAGCCCGTCACGCAAGGTCGGCGCGGCACCGTCCGGTATCTTCCAGCAGATCACGCACGCCCGGCCGATGTTGTCACTCGACAACGTCTTTTCCGACGAGGACGTGCGGGATTTCATCGGCAGCGTCTACCGCTTCCTCGGCCTTTTGCCGGACAATTCGATTGCGTTCACCGCCGAGCCAAAGATCGACGGCCTGTCGATGTCGCTGCGTTATGAAAACGGCAAGCTGGTCAGTGCGGCTACGCGCGGCGACGGCACGACGGGCGAAAACGTCACCGCCAATATCCGCACCATCAAGGAGATCCCGCAAACCCTGCCGTCCGATGCGCCTGCGATCGTCGAGGTTCGCGGTGAAGTCTATATGGGCAAGAGCGATTTTCTGGCACTGAATCAGCAGATGCTGGCCGAGGGCAAGCAGACCTATGTCAACCCGCGCAACACCGCCGCCGGCTCGCTGCGCCAGCTTGACCCGGCGATCACCGCCAGCCGCAAGCTGAAATTCTTCGCCTATGCCTGGGGAGAGATTTCGGAGATGCCAGCCGATACCCAGTTCGGCATGGTCGAGGCATTTAAGCGCTGGGGGTTCCCGGTCAATCCGCTGACGCAGCTGATGTCTTCGATTGAAGCTATCCTTGAGCACTATAACGACATCGGCCTGAAACGCCCCGATCTCGACTATGATATCGACGGCGTCGTCTACAAGGTCGACCGCCTTGATCTGCAGCAGCGCCTGGGCTTCCGCTCGCGCTCGCCGCGCTGGGCCACCGCGCACAAATTTCCGGCCGAGCAGGCGTTTACCACCGTCGAGAATATCGACATCCAGGTGGGGCGTACCGGTGCGCTAACGCCGGTTGCACGGCTGACGCCGGTGACGGTCGGCGGTGTCGTCGTCACCAATGCGACGCTGCACAATGCCGATTATATCGAAGGCATCGGCAACGGTGGTGAGCGCATCCGTGAGGAGGATCACGATATCCGCATTGGCGATACGGTCATCGTCCAGCGGGCAGGGGATGTGATCCCGCAGGTTCTGGATGTGGTGATGGAGAAGCGCGTGGCGACGTCCGAGCGCTATCAGTTTCCGAAGGTGTGTCCCGTCTGTGGCAGCCACGCCGTGCGCGAGAGAAACGAAAAGACCGGCAAGCTCGATTCCGTCACCCGCTGCACCGGCGGCTTCGTCTGCCGCGCACAGGCAGTCGAGCACTTGAAGCATTTCGTTTCGCGCAATGCCTTCGACATCGAAGGGTTGGGCTCGAAGCAGATCGATTTCTTCT
The DNA here is from genome assembly GCA_900472175.1 of Hyphomicrobiales bacterium. Lineage (GTDB taxonomy): Bacteria > Pseudomonadota > Alphaproteobacteria > Rhizobiales > Rhizobiaceae > Pararhizobium. Next base: position 162,131 of record UCHD01000004.1, read on the forward strand.
TTGAAGCCGAGGACCCGGCACTATCGATCAAGACAGCGCCGGACATCTTCACGCTGGAAAAGCGGCAGAATGCCTCGGCGCTGACCAAGCTGGAGAATATCGACGGGTTCGGCAAGGTCAGCGTCCGCAAGCTTTATGATGCCATCAATGATCGCCGTCAGGTGGCGTTGCACCGCCTGATTTATGCGCTCGGCATCCGCCATGTCGGCGAAACCACCGCGAAGCTTTTGGCGCGCTCCTATGGCAGTTACACAGCCTTCGCGGACGCAATGAAGGCGGCTAGCGATATCACCTCGGAGGCCTGGAGCGACTTGAATATGATCGACGGCATCGGCGATGTCGTTGCCCGGGCGATCGTTGAATTCTACAAGGAGCCGCGCAACATGGATGTTGTGTCGCGCCTCCTTGACGAGGTCACACCGCAGGATGCGGAGGCACCGGTGGCAAGTTTCAGCCCGGTCGCGGGCAAGACTGTCGTGTTCACCGGATCGCTGGAGAAGATGACCCGCGACGAGGCCAAGGCCATGGCCGAGCGGCTGGGAGCCAAGGTTGCGGGCTCCGTGTCGAAGAAGACCGACCTTCTGGTCGCGGGTCCCGGCGCTGGCTCAAAACTCGAAAAAGCCCGCGAACTCGGCGTCGAAACCACCGATGAGGATGGCTGGTTCGTCCTAATCGGTGGGTAATCGCTCTTCCGTTGCCTTAAAAAGCTTCCCTCGATCCCCTGTCTTCTCTATGAGCACTGCCAGATTATGACAGTTTCGTGACAACGCGAAGATAGGTGGATGAACAATGCTGGGTTGGTTTCGCAAGCTGATGCCGCGCGAAGACAAGTTCTTCGAGCTCTTCGAGGCGCATTCGCGCACGGTCGTCGGCGCCGCCGAGGCGATGAAAGCCTTGCTTGCCGGCGAGGGGGATCTTGATGCCCATTGCGACCGGATCATCGCCCTTGAAGATCAGGCCGACGCGATTACCCGTGACGTCTTGCAGGCCGTTCGCCTAAGCTTCATCACGCCGTTCGACCGCGGTGACATCAAGGATCTGATCCAGTCGATGGATGATGCCATCGACATGATGCACAAGACGGTCAAGACCATCCGGCTATTTGAGCAGACGAGTTTTGATCCCCGCATGCGCGAAATGGGCGTGCTGATCATCGATTCTGCCCGGCTGGTTGCGGAAGCCATTCCGCTGCTCGACCGCATCGGCGCCAATGTGCCGCGCCTGACTGCCATTGCCGAGGAAGTGACGCGGCTTGAAGGTCGTTCCGACCAGTTGCATGACGAGGGCCTCAAGGATCTGTTCCGCCGCCACGGGGCTTCCAACTCGATGGCCTATATCATTGGCAGCGAGATCTATGGCGAGCTGGAAAAGATCGTCGACCGTTTTGAGGATGTCGTCAATGAAATCAGCGGCATCGTGATCGAGAACGTCTGATGGACGCGACCCTCGCCCTGCCGTTGCTTATCGCCCTGATCGGCGTTGCGCTGTTCTTCGATTTTCTCAACGGCCTGCACGACGCCGCCAATTCGATCGCCACGATCGTCTCGACGCGGGTGTTGCGGCCGCAATATGCCGTCATGTGGGCGGCGTTCTTCAACTTCATCGCCTTCCTGTTCTTCGGCCTGCATGTCGCCGAGACGCTCGGAACCGGGATCATAGACCCCTCCATCGTCACGCCGCAGGTGATCTTTGCCGCCTTGATGGGGGCGATCATCTGGAACATTGTGACGTGGATTTTCGGCATTCCCTCCAGTTCGTCGCATGCGCTGGTGGGCGGGCTGGTTGGCGCCGGCCTTGCCAAGACCGGGGGCGATGCGATCGTTCTGACCGGCCTTCTGAAGACGGTCGGTGCCATCTTCATGTCGCCGATGATCGGTTTCATGCTCGCACTGCTGCTGGTGCTGATCGTGTCCTGGGTCTGCCTGCGGCAGACGCCGTTTGCCGTCGACCGCAGCTTTCGCGGTCTCCAGTTCATTTCCGCCTCGCTCTACTCGCTCGGCCACGGCGGCAACGATGCGCAGAAGACCATGGGCATCATCGCCGTGCTGCTGTTCAGCCAGGGCTATCTCGGCGACACGTTCTTCGTGCCGTTCTGGGTGGTCATCACCTGCCAGTCGGCCATGGCGCTCGGCACCCTGTTTGGCGGCTGGCGGATCGTCCACACGATGGGCTCGAAGATCACCAAGCTCAATCCGATGCAGGGTTTTTGCGCGGAAACCGGCGGAGCGATCACGCTGTTTGCGGCGACTTGGCTCGGCATTCCCGTTTCGACCACGCACACGATCACCGGTGCCATCATCGGTGTCGGTGCCGCACGGCGTGTCTCGGCGGTACGCTGGGGGCTGGCGGGCAATATCCTGATCGCCTGGATCGTCACCCTGCCGGCGGCGGCGTTGATATCCGCGCTGTTCTATTTCCTGGTTGGCCTGCTTTAAGCGAACAGGCTGCCCACGAAGAGGTCGTGTTGGGCTTCAGTTCAGCTGCCGTGCCGGTTGCCCGGCGATGCCGATGGCGAGCAGCACTGCTGTCTGGTCCGGAGGTAGCGCCCTGCCGTAGCGATAGCCTTGACCCGCCTTGCAGCCGAGCCGCCGCAAGGCACGTTCCTGCTCTTCGGTTTCGATGCCCTCGGCAATTGTTTCGAGGCCCAGTTCGGCGCTCATCATCAGCATTGCCCTGGTGATGGCCGCATCATGCGGGTTCTCCGTCATCTCGCTGATAAAGCTCCGGTCGATCTTCAATGTGGTCAGCGGAAATCGCTGCAACGAACTTAAGGACGCAAAGCCGGTGCCAAAATCGTCGAAGGCAATGCCGACCCCGAGATCACGCAGGCGGTGCACGGCGGCAAAGGCATTGTCGTCGTTCAGCAGCGCTATCGTCTCCGTTACCTCAAGGCCAAGCGCCGACGGCGGCAGCTTGTGATCGGCAAGCGCGCTTATGACATGCTGGACGAGCGTACCGGCCCGGTATTGGGCCGCAAACAGGTTGACGTTGACCTTGATCAGCGGCAGGCCGATCGCCCGCCATTCCGCCGCCTGACGGCAGGCTTCGCGCAAAACCCACCAACCGACCGGTAAAGCGAGCGAGCTTGATTCGACGGCCGGCAGGAAGTCCGTGGGATAAAGCAGGCCCAGCCGGGGGTGCCGCCAGCGGATCAGCGCTTCGACACCAAGGATATGGCCGTCTTCCAGCGAGACCTGCGGCTGATAGTACAAGACAAGTTCGCCATTCTTCAGCGCCCGCAGCAGCTCGTCCTGGGTGGCCCGCCGGGCGAGAGACGCGCTGCGCATTTCGGGCTCGAACATCATCATGGTGCCGCCACCGGCCTGTTTCGCCCGGTAGAGTGCGAAATCGGCGCTGGCGAGCAATTCTTCGGCATCGGCGCCATGCTGCGGCGCAAGCGCAATGCCGATAGATGCCGCGAGTTGCAAAACGTTGCCGCCGACATCGAACGGTGCTTCGAAGGCCGAAAGAGCCGCGTCGATCGCTCTCATTGCCTCATGGGCGGATCGGTCGCCCGGTAGCAGGATGGCGAATTTGTCACCGCCGAAGCGCGCCACGCTGACATTGGCGGCGAGAACCGATGGCAGCCGGACCGCGACAGCCTGTAGCAGGGCATCCCCGACGGCATGGCCCAGGCTGTCGTTGACATCCTTGAAGCCGTCGAGATCAATGAGGGCAACGGTTGCAGCCCGTTTTTCCGACAGCACATCCTGCAGCAGGTTTTCAAACCGGTGCCGGTTGTTGAGGCCCGTCAACGTATCCTGATTGGCCATTCTGAGCAGCCGGGCATCGCGCTCGCGCCGGTCGGTAATGTCGCGGATAACCGCCCCCATGCCGACCCCGCGCTCGTCATTCCACAGTGACAGTGAAATCTCGATCGGCACCTCGGTCTGGTCGCGTTTGCGGGCCACCACTTCGACGGTCTTGCCGATCAGCTTTGTCGTGCCTCCCGCCAGAACCCGCGCAAGGCCAGCGTGATGGGCGCCGCGAAACCGGTCCGGAATAATGATGTCGATCAATTGGCCGACCATTTCGTCCTGGCGGTAGCCGAAGAGGTTGAGCGCCGCTCGATTGACGAATTCGATCCGCCCCGCCGCATCGATCGCGAAGAAAGCCAATTCCGTCGCGTCTGAAAAATTCATCACCGTCGAGCGGATGATCTCCGCGCGGCGCAGGCGCATCTGTTCCATGACCAGTGCGCCGAGAAGTTTGAGCGTTGTCTTTTGGTGTTCGTTGAAATCGCTTCGAGGCACCGTATCGGCAATGCACAGTGCACCAATGCGAAAGCCCTCGGCAGTGGTCAGCGGAGTACCGGCATAGAACCGGATGTAGGGCGATCCGGTGACCAACGGATTACCGGAAAAACGGGGATCTTCGAGCATGTCATTGATAACGAGAGTCTCACCGCTCTTAATCGTATGGGTGCAGACCGACAGGGAACGGGCGATATCGGGGACACTGATCCCATGCAGGGCCTTGAAACGCTGCATATCTTTTTCGACCAGTGTGATGAAAGCCATCGGTGCGTCGAAAAGTTGGGCGGCAAGGTGAGCGATCGTATCAAAGCGCGGTTCTGCCGCCGTCCCGGCGATCCACAGGTTTGACAGCGCCTCCAATCGGCCGCGCTCTATCTTGCCGCTCGTGTCCGCATTAGCCGTATCCGTGTCCATCCGAAATCCCGATTTGATTCAGTGGTGGTGGCATTTCTTTCGCCGGCAATCGATGATTGCTGGCCTGTATTGTCGTGAAGGTAGTTGGAACCTGTTATCAAGGGCTGAACAGATTCCGCTTATTGTATTATATATTACTTTTGCGTGTATTGCCGTAGGATAATGCTGTTCCCTCATTAATGGTTTTGCCCGCATGGCACTGCGGCCGTCCCATGTCGGGCAGGGGCTCTCTGGATTATCGGTAATAAAAATGGAAATCGACCTGATGCATTGCACCAATGCTTCCCGGCTTTCTTTGTAAATTCGGCGCGACACCTGTCGTCAAATAGTATCCTATGGGCCAGGCGGTCAAAGAACTGCCGTGTCAACCGGAACCCGAGGAACACGCAAGCGATGAAACTGGCCACTCTGAAAGACAGTACACGCGACGGCAAACTCGTCGTCGTCTCCAAGGATCTGACCCGCTGCTCGGAAGTCGGCCATATTGCCCGCACGCTTCAGGCCGCAATCGATGACTGGGCTCATGCCGGTCCCCGGTTGGCGCGGGTTGCCATCGGCGTTGAAACCGGCGCACAGCCGACAATGCGGTTTCATGAGCACGACGCTGCTTCACCGTTGCCGCGCGCGTTTTTCTGGGTTGGTGGCGCCGGTGGCTTTACCGGCCCGCGCGATCCCGTCTCGGTTAAGGACGGGGCTTCGAATATTTCGGCGGCCGCCCAGCTTGCCTTGATTGTCGATGACGTCGATGTGCAGGCGGGTGCCGACGAAGCAAAGCAGGCCATTCTCCTCGTTCTGCTTGCCAATGATGTTTCCGCCGATGGAGCCGTTGCTGCTTCCTCGTTTTCGCCAGTTGCAGTCACCCCGGATGAATTGGGCGGCGGGGCAGATCTCTCGTTGATCGTGCGCTGCAACAACAAGCCGGTCGATGGCGGCAAGGGTGGAACCAAGGACAACGCCAGTGCCGTCGTTGCAGCGGCCGTGAAACGGCCGCTGATCGCAGGCAGCATCGTCGCGACCGGCTCGTGCTTCCTCAACACTCCCTTGCAAGCGGGTGACGTGGTTCGCATCGAAATGAACGACAAGGCGGGACACTCGATCTTCGGCGCTATCGAGCAGACGGTCGAAGCCCGCGGCAAATGACCAGACCGGGCTCCGGGGCAACCGGAGCCCGTTTCTCCTCGTGATAATTCTTGCCTTCGATTCTTGAATTGTCTTTTTGCACTGCACACGTTAGGAAACCGCACCGGGTTTCGTGTGGATGCCCCAAGCAAAGACCCGGCAAGGCCAGCCGTCGCCAACACGGCGGCATGCTTGCGGATTGGAGGATCCCGAGATGGAAACAATCACCACCATTGCCGATCTGCGCGCGCGCCTGAATGGCCACCGCCGCGCCGGAAAAACCATCGGTCTCGTTCCGACCATGGGTTATCTGCATGTCGGTCACATGGAACTGGTCGCGCGCGCGCGGGCGGCAAACGACATCGTCGTCGTCAGCCTGTTCGTCAATCCGCTGCAGTTCGGCGCCAATGAGGACCTGACCAAATATCCGCGCGATCTTGCCCGCGATCAGGCGATGCTGGTTGAAGGCGGCGCTGACTTTCTCTTTGCACCCGGTGTGAGCGATATGTATCCGCGGCCGATGGAAACGGTCGTCGATGTTCCGACGCTTGGAAGCGAGCTGGAAGGCTCGGTTCGCCCCGGACATTTCGCTGGTGTCGCCACGGTCGTTACCAAGCTGTTCAATATCGTTCAGCCGGACCGTGCCTATTTCGGCGAGAAGGATTTCCAGCAGCTGCAGATCATCCGCCGCATGGTCGAGGACATGGCGCAGCCGGTTGAGGTGGTCGGCGTGGCAACGGTGCGTGAGGCCGATGGGCTCGCCTGTTCGTCGCGCAATGTCTACCTGACGCCGGCCGAACGGGCGGCTGCGGCAATCGTGCCGAAGGCGCTCGATGAGGCCGAGCGGTTGATTGCCGGTGGCGTCACGGATGTGGCAGCGCTTGAAAAGGCAGTAAGCGATTTCATCGCGTCCGAGCCCTTGGCAAAGCCCGAGGTGGTCGCGCTGCGCGATCCCGATACTCTTCATGAATTGACTGAAATCGGCGAAAAACCGGTTCTTCTGTTGCTTTTCATCCGCTTCGGGAGCACCAAGCTGCTCGATAACCGGGTTTTCAGCCCAAAAACCGCAAAATTTGCAAAGGTGGCATGAGCATGAGTGTACAGGCAGTAAAGCGGCGCCTGAGCCCCGGCAATATCGAAGCATTGAAGGGCGAGCGGCCGATCGTCAGCCTGACGGCCTATACGACGCCGATCGCGCGTCTGCTCGATCCGCATGTCGATTTCATGCTGGTCGGCGATTCGCTCGGCATGGTTCTCTACGGTCTCGATTCGACCGTCAGCGTGACGCTGGACATGATGATCGCTCACGGCCAGGCCGTTATGCGTGGGTCTGAAAAGGCATGCGTCGTCGTTGATCTTCCGTTCGGTTCCTATCAGGGATCGAAAGAACAGGCTTTCAATAGTGCTGCCCGTATCCTCAAGGAAACCGGTTGCAGCGCGGTGAAGCTTGAAGGCGGTGCGGAGATGGCGGAAACCGTCGATTTCCTCACCCAGCGCGGCATTCCTGTTCTCGGCCATGTCGGCCTGATGCCGCAACTGGTCAATACGATCGGTGGTTATCGCTCGCTCGGCCGCAACGACAAGGAAGCAGCCAAGATCCGGCGGGACGCGAAAGCCATCGACGATGCCGGCGCGTTTGCGATCGTCGTCGAAGGCACGATCGAACCCCTGGCACGCGAGATCACCGAAACGTTGCGGGCTCCGACCATCGGCATCGGCGCATCGCCGGCCTGCGATGGCCAGATCCTCGTGACCGACGATATGCTCGGCATTTTCAGTGATTTCAAGCCGCGTTTCGTCAAGCATTTCGTCGAGCTGGCGCCGCAGATGTCGGCGGCGTTCGAGGCCTATGCGAATGAGGTCAAGGCGCGTACGTTTCCGGGCATCGAGCACACGTTTCAGGTGAAGCGCTGAGGTGCTGAAGGAGCCGGGCACAGCCCGGCTTCGCTGCGATCATAATTTTGGATCACAGCATCAATCTTATTGAATTGTTCGATAGGCCCGCTGGGCCTATCTGTGCGTTTCATCACGAACGCATCTCGGCATGTGTGACCTTGCCAATGGCCGCCGTCACTCCGGAAAGTTTCCTTCAATGACAAAAGACGATTTCTGGCAGGGCGTGCGTGGCGGGTTTCCCGTCATGGTGTCAGCCGCACCCTTCGGAGCCCTTTTCGGGGCGCTGGCGGTCGATAACGGGTTTTCCGTTTTCGACGCGGTATTCATGAGCGCCACGGTCTACGCTGGCGCCAGCCAGATGGTCGGCCTTGAACTGTTCGGCCACAACGTTCAACCCTGGCTGATTGTCCTGTCGATTTTTGCCGTCAATTTTCGCCATATTCTTTATTCGGCATCGATCGCCCGGCATATCCGCCATTTCTCCGGACTGCAGAAGTTCTTTGCCTTCTTCCTGCTGGTCGATCCGCAATATGCCGAAACGGAAAAGCGAGCCGAGCGCGGCGAGCCGGTGACTTTTGCGTGGTATCTCGGATTCGGGATGATCATCTATCTACCCTGGCAGATCATGACGCTGCTCGGAGCGATCTTCGGGCAGATGATCGGCGACCCCAAGGCCATCGGTCTCGACGTGCTCCTGCCGATCTATTTCATGGGACTGGTTCTCGGCTTCCGCAAGCGTGACAACTGGCTGCCGGTCGTCGCGGTCAGCTCGCTGGCCTCGATTGCAGCCATGCGTTTCGTCGGGTCGCCATGGCATGTCAGCATCGGCGCCATCGCCGGTATCCTGCTTGCCGCCTGCATGCCGTTGTCGAAACGGCATGAAGAACCCGTCACGCTGGAGCATGAGGTCTGATCATGGATAATGCAGAACATATGCAGCTGATCTATGTGATCCTCACCGCCGCTGTCGCGACGTTTCTGACCCGCATCGGCGGCTATGTGATGATCACGCAGATGAAGCGCATCCCGCCGCGCATGGAAGCAGCGCTGAACGCGGTGCCGGCGGCGGTGCTTTCGACGCTGGTCGCACCGGCCTTCCTTTCCGGCGGCTGGGATGTCGCCGTGGCCATGCTTGTTGCACTGGTTATCGGCCTGCGCTTTTCATCGCTCTGGATGCTGCTGGCCGGTTGGCTCGTCGTCATGGCGATCCGGCATCTCTTGGTCTAGAAAAAAGCCCGCTCCTTGCGAAGCGGGCCTGATTTTTTTAGCGGCTGAGCGGTGCGGTCGCGGCTTTCAGCCAGATTTGCGCCGCCTCATCCGAAATCAGCGGCAAGAGCTTTTCCTGCGTTTCCTGGTGGTACGCGTTCAGCCAGGACAGTTCCTCGTCTGTCAGCAGGGCTGCCACGACCAGGCGGCGGTCGATCGGGCAGAAGGTCAGTGTCTCGAAACCCAGCATCGGCAGGTCGCCACCCTCGATCTCGGTGGCTGCAAACACGTGCACGAGATTCTCGATACGGATGCCGAATGCGCCGGGGCGGTAGTAACCGGGCTCATTGGAGAGGATCATGCCGGGAAGCAGCTCTTGCATCGAAGCGCGGGAAATGCGCTGCGGGCCTTCATGCACCGAGAGATAAGAGCCGACGCCATGGCCGGTGCCATGGGCGAAATCCGCGCCTGCCTTCCACAAGGCAATGCGCGCCAAGGGATCGAGATCGACGCCGCGCGAACCCTTTGGAAAACGGGCAACGCTGATGGCGATCATGCCCTTTAGCACCAGCGTGAAGAAACGGCGCTGCTCTTCCGGCACGGTGCCGATCGCGACGGTGCGGGTGATGTCGGTGGTACCGTTGATGTACTGGGCGCCGGAATCGATCAGGAACATGGTGCCGTCGGCGATGGTAAGATCGCTGTCGGTGGTGACCCGGTAATGCATGATCGCGGCATGCTCGCCAGCACCTGAAATCGTGTCGAAGGAAATGTCTTTCAGCGGGTTCTGCATCCGCTGGCCGACCGCGGCGCGGCAGTCCTCGAGCTTTTCGACGGCGGCAATCTCGGAGATCGTGCCGGGCTGCGTCTGGTCAAGCCACGCAAGGAACTCGACCATGGCGGCGCCGTCCTGCAGATGGGCGCGGGCGGAGCCTTCCAGCTCGGCCGCATTCTTGCAGGCGCGGGGCAGGCGGGCGGGATCGATCGCCTCGATGACCGTGCCGCCGCTGACGCGGATACGTTCGGCCAGCGCGAAGGGCGCGTGGTCGGGATCGATCATGATCTTCTTGCCGGTTGCGGCAAGGGCGGCGATCTTGTCTTCGAAGGAGGAGGGCGCCTCAAGCGTTGAAAGCTGAGTGAGGTAGGCTTCTTCCTCGATCCCGGCCTTGCGCTTGTCGAGAAACAATTCAGCACTTCCATCTGAATGGACAATAGCGCGGGCGAGGGGATGCGGCGTGTGTGGCACGTCGCCGCCGCGGATGTTGAAGGTCCAGGCGATCGATGACGGGTCGGTCAGCACGACGGCGTCGGCACCGGCCTTGGCGGTCTCCGCCGCCATTGTTGTTAATTTGTCCTTGGCAAGGAGACCGGAATGATCGAGCGGCTGAATCTTGACGCGGCCGAGCGGTGCGGCTGGCCGGTCCTTCCATTGCCGATCGAGCGGGTTGTGATCGAGAAAGACCAGAGCGCCGCCAAGCCCTTCCAGGGCCTTTTCCAGCTTGCGGACTTCGGCGCCCGTGTGCAGCCAAGGGTCGATGCCGAGCCGGAAGCCCTTTTTGCCGTTGTGTTCCAGCCACAGATGCGGCGGCTCGCCGACCAGATCACCACCGGTGAAGACCGTGCCGTCGACCTGTTCCTTCAGCTGGGTGACGTAGCGGCCATCCACGAAGACAATTGCTTGACTCTGCGTGACGAGAACAACACCGGCGGAGCCGGTAAAGCCGGTGAGCCAGGACATGCGTTCAGCCGAGGCGGGAACGTACTCGCCCTGGTATTCGTCGGCCCGGGGGACGAGAAAGCCGTCGACGTTCAAGGCGGCGAGCGCTGCCCGCAACGCATCGACGCGCGCCTTGCCGAATTGCGGGGTGGATTTGACTTCAAAGGACTGGAACATGGACTTTTCCTGCGATGGGGAGAAACCGGCCGGCGGGATCGCGTCGTGCGACGAAGATCGATTCCTCAAAGAGTACAAGCAGTCTAGCGGAAACAACTGCCGCTGCGAAAGCCCGTCTTTCTAGCCTGATTTTTGTTGAACGATTTTTCCATGTTGTGGAACGTATGCACCATGTGCATGGCACCCATGCTGCATTGCAGCTAGACCAGTTTTCAAAATAGTCTATAAATCCTCTCAACGAACACGGACGCAAATCTGTTGTTCACGCGAATGCCTGTTGGCAAGAGCTGCACGGTCTGAACATGGTTGGTCATCCTTCTCCTCCTCCCTCCCGGGTGGCCAATTTCAGACTGTGAAGAGTCCGCTTGAGCGCTCCTCCTCCTCAAGCTCGCGGACATGACCGGCTTGCCGGTCAGCGGGCGGTGCTTCGGCATCGCCTTTGTATTGAAAAGGCCGCTTGTCCATGACGGACAGCGGCCTTTTTCTTTATCCGAAATTTAGAAACGTGCCCTTTCAGGCACGATCAAGGTGGATCGTCACCCAGCCGTTGCGCCAGATGGTGCGGACATGGCGCAGATGCTGGCCGTTATAGGCCGACAGCACCTTCCAGCGCTGCGACGCAAGAATGCCCGAGAGAATGACCGAGCCGCCCGGCGCCAGATGGCTGGCAAGCTGCGGTGCCATCTTGATCAAAGGGCGAGCAAGGATGTTGGCGATGATCAGGTCGAACGGGCCATGCGCGGCAAAAGCCGGCGAGTGGAAGCCAGGCGCGGTAATCGTGGTGATGCCGGTGGCAATGCCGTTGCGCTTCACGTTTTCGGCGGCCACACGGGTCGCAATCGGGTCGATGTCGGTTGCGAGAACCGGAACCGGCTTGATCTTGCGCGCTGCGATGGCCAGAACGCCGCTGCCGGTACCGAGATCGAGCGCATTGCGGACCTTGCGGGCGCGCATGACTGTTTCGATGACTTCAAGGCAGCCGGCCGTCGTGCCGTGATGACCGGTGCCGAATGCCTGGCCAGCGTCGATCTCGATGGCGATGTCGTTCAACCGGGCCTTGTCGCGGTCATGGGATCCGTGGACGAGGAAACGTCCGGCGCGCACCGGCGACAGGCCCTCGAGTGACTTGGCGATCCAGTCGACATCTGGAATGACTTCCCGTTCGATCACAGCATCCGGGAACTGCTCTGCGACAACGTCGGCAAAACGCACCCGCATCACGTCTTCCTCGTCGAAGTCGAGATAGAGCGAGGCTTCCCAGATATCCTTCTTCTCGTCCATCTCCATGGTGGCGATGGCATAGCCGTCGTCCTCGAAAGCTTCGGTCATCAGGTCCATCAGGACTTCGGACAGCTTTTCGGTCGTGGTGATGAAGAGGCGCAGGTCGCTCAATGTCTTTGTCCTTGTCGGCAAGTGCTTGCCGTCGGGACGGCTTGCGCGGCTCTAGCATGCCGGTTGATATCAGGTAAAGCGCAGCGCCTATTGCGCGCCGGGAATCCAGGGCGGTGGCGGCGTGTCCTGACCGGCAGCGTTATGTAAAAAAGCCGTTGTGAGGCCGGGCATATGATTGACCAGCGGCAAAAGCAGTGACCGCAACCCTGTCAGGGCCGGATTTTTCAAGGTGATGAAGGCCGTATTGCGCCGCGTGTCCTTGAGCACCGTTTTGACTGCAGGCATTCTCAGGTCCGAATATTCCCGTTCCCGGCTTTCCGATATCAGAAAGGCCAGCCAGCAGGCGTCCTCGATGCCGAGGTTCATGCCGCGGGCGCCAGCCGGCGAATGCACATGGGCGGCATCTCCGGCCAGAAACACATTGCCGCGGTTCATGGTCTCGACATGGCGGAAGCTGATTGAAAATTCCGAACTCCAGGTCCGTTCCTGCACCATGGCCGGATGGTCGATGCGGGTTTCGAAATCCTCAACTGTCGACAGATAGCGCATCGTGTCTTCGCTCACCGGCAGGCGTCCGAGCACGCCGGGATTGAGGAAGTTCATCTCGATGAAACTGGTATCGACGGGCTGCGCGTAGCGGTAGTCTGCGAGGAAAAAACGGCTGTCGATGGCATTGCCGGGGAAGGCAAACCCAAAGGCCTTGCGCACGGCGGAATGGGCGCCGTCGGCACCAACCAGCATGTCCGGCGCCACCGTCTCTGTCCGGCCATCCGCGTGCTGAAGGGTGACCACAGGCTTTTTACCATCGCCGGACAATGCCGTGAGCTCGGTCGACCATTCCGGAGCAATGCCGAAAGACGATAGTTTCTGCAGCAGCAGCCGTTCCGTTTCGCCCTGCGGCAGGATCTGGATCGGGCAATAGCGGCTGCGGAAGGTTTCTGTCTCGATCGTCACCAGTGGTTTCCCGGCGGCCAATATCTTGAACTTCGTCAAGCGGCGGGCCTTGGCAAGGATCATGGCGCTGACGCCGGAGGCTTCCAGCAGTGTCAGGGTCCTGGCATTGACGCCGAGCGCCCGGCTTTCGTGGGTGGGAGTGGGGCTGCTGGCTTTGGCAATGAGGCGGGATAGAACACCCCGCCGCGCCAGTTCAAGCGCCAAGGTCAGTCCGGTTGGGCCGGCCCCGGCGATCAGAATGGACTTTTCGCTGCGTTCACCCATCAGGCCCTCGTGGCGACCCTTTATCTCTTGGTCAGGTTTTCCAGTTTCTTGACTGCGGTTTCCGGATTTTCCTCATAGGCGATCGTGCCGGTGAACTTGCCCTCGGAATCGAGCAGGAACACGGAAGCAGTATGATCCATCGTATAGTCGCCGTCCGGTTGCTTTTCGTCCAGCGGAACTTTTTTGGCATAGACCCTAAAGCCCTTGACCATCTCCATCACCTTTTCCGGCGGGCCGGAAATGCCGATGATGCGCTTGGAGACGTTGGAGACATATTGGCCGAGGACTTCCGGCGTGTCGCGCTCGGGATCGACGCTGATGAAATAGGCCTGCAGCTTGGTGCCGTCGGGATCGACTTTTTCCAGCCAGCCATTCAGTTCGAATAGGGTTGTCGGGCAGACTTCCGGGCAATGGGTGAAACCGAAGAACAGGGCCGTCGGCTTGCCGGTGAACGCCGCCTGGGTGATCGGCTGTCCGGTTTGCGAAACCAGCTCGAAGGGGACGCCGAACGGACCGGCGGCGATCTGCTCCTTGTTCGTGGTCATCTGATAGCTGATCCAGCCAAGTGAAGCTGCGACGACGGCAACGGCCGCCCAAAGAACGATGCGAAGTGTTTTCATGATGATGTCCGCTCAAAACCTGCCAAATATCGCAGTTCAGATAGCGGTTCGGCCCGGATGTTGCAAAATATTCACGCTGCCAGCGTCAAAATGCGGCAGGTTCGGTCAGAAACACCAGGACATGCCGTTTTCAGCCATCGTCAACAGCATGTCCGGCCCCTGGATGATCCATCCCAGAAACGCTGCCAGGCACAGAAGCAGGAACACGCCACCAAGGGCAGTGATCATCAGGTTCAGTGGCGGCTTTCCGGCTTCGTCGTTCATGAGGCAATGATATCCTGCCGGCCTTAACTTTGAAAGCCGTTTCGCAAGCCAGGCGGATGTAAGGGCTGAGCTCCAAGCACAAGAAGTCGTCAACCATTTTAGCAAAAGTTTAATTTGTGTTTGCCATGTTTGAGATGCGCGAAGGGTTGCTGGCGGGCGCCTTCGATCCGCGTCGTCCGTGCCGAGGCATTGGGTTCCGCCGAAAAGTGGGAAAAGTTCTGATTATGTCAAACGCAATCAAGCAGTCCGGCGCCTATCTGGAAATCGTGTCCTTTCACCTGGGCGACCAGGAATTCTGCATCGATATCATGGCGATCCGCGAAATCCGCGGCTGGGCACCGGTGACACCGATGCCGCACACGCCACCTTACGTTCTCGGCCTGATCAATCTGCGCGGTGCGGTGATCCCGGTCATCGACATGGCCTGCCGTCTCGGCATGAAGATGACGGAGCCGTCGGAGCGTTCGGCCATCATCGTCACCGATATCGCCGGCAAGCTGGTCGGACTTCTGGTCGAGCAGGTTTCCGACATGATGACCATCAAGAGCGAGGCCCTGCAGCCGGCGCCGGAGATCATTCCGGAAGCCCAGCGCGCCTTCTGCCGTGGCATCGTGGCGCTGGAAAAGACCATGGTCTGTTTCCTCAATCTCGATACGGTCATCGCCGACGAGCTGGCACAGGCGGCTTAAACAAGCCGCGCTGATTCGAAACAAGGACGCCATCCGTGAACCGGTTGGCGTTTTTTCGCATTTGGACGGGCGGCACGACTTGCGAAACGCGTTACTTCATTGTGCGCTGCAGCTGTTGCGAATAGCATGTCTGCGCGAAGCCTAATTTCAGGAGATTACCCGTGAGATGCCTGCTGCTCGTCGATATCCAGAACGGTTTTTGTTCAGGAGGAAACCTTGCGGTACCTAATGGTGAGGAGGTCGTGCCGATCATCAACCGGCTGATCGCCGAAGGCCAATATGATCTTGTCGTCGCCTCGAAGGACTGGCACCCCGCCGATCACGGCAGTTTCGCATCGCAGCACCCAGGCCGCAAGCCCTTCGACATGGGCACACTCAACGGCAAGCCGCAGGTGCTCTGGCCGGATCATTGCGTCCAGGAAACCCTTGATGCCGATTTCCATCCGGGTCTCAACATTGCGGGCATCGACCACGTGCAGCGCAAGGGCGAAGATCGCAACGTCGACAGCTATTCCGCTTTTCGGGACAATGAGCAGTCGGCGTTGACGGGGCTTTCGGATTACCTCACGCGTGCGGGTATTGGCACTCTCGATATCTGCGGTCTAGCGACTGATTATTGCGTCAAGGCTTCGGCGCTTGATGCCAAGATGTTGCTTCCCGCTGTCAGCGTCCGCTTCGTTGCCGATGCAAGCCGCGGTATCCATGCCGCTGGTGTCGAAGCCGCGGTTGACGAGATGAAGGCCGCGGGCGTTCACATCATTGCATCCAGGGATGTTTTCGCGAAGGATTAACGTCAGCAGCTATTTCGGCGCCCCGTTTGTCCAGGTAACCGGCTGCTCGAACAATGGGATGGTGGAGATCGACATCTTGGCGGAGCCATCGGTCAACTCGCGCGAATGGGCGAGATAGATCAACGTGTTGTTCTTCTTGTCGTAGACGCGGGTGACCACGAGTTTCTTCCAGATCAGCGACAGCCCCTCGCGGAACACTTCCTCGCCGCCCTGGCCAAGCTCGATATCGCCGATCGTCACCGGGCCGGTCTGGCGGCAGGAGATCGAATTGTTCGACGGATCCTCGAACCAATTGCCGTTCTTCAGGCGGTCGATGACGCTGCGGTCGAAATAGGTGACATGGCAGGTGATGCCTGCGACCTTCGGATCGCTGACGGCATCGATGGTGATGTCGTTGCCGAGCCAGTCGACACCGACTTCCCCGACCGTTTCGGCTTGTGTGGAAAAGCCGGCAAGGCTTGCCGCAAGAAAAGCGCAGGCACTGATGAAACGGATGGGAAGCGGCATTGTTGGTTCTCCGAATGCGATGCCAAATCACATAGGATCGGCAGCCGGCAATGCAAGCGGCCTGCGCGGATATCAGCCCGTATGGGACAGGGTCTGCAGCGGTCCGGCGGCGCGCATCTGGGCTGCAGCGCCGGCAAGCGCGCGGGCGCTGGCGACGGACGCGGCATGAAGGCTTCCGGCGATGCTCAGCCTGTCACGGCCCAATGCCTTGGCCTCGTAAAGCGCCATATCCGCCTGGACCATGGCATCGGTCAGCGAGCCGCCCGGATCGGCCATGGCAATGCCGATGCTGACCGTCAGGCCGATTTCCGTATCCTTGTTTGCAAAAGCCGGTGTTGTCCGGACAGCCAAACAGATCGTCTCGGCGATCTCTGCCACCTCGAGCCGGCCGATACCGGCAAGGACGATGCCGAACTCTTCGCCCCCCAGGCGTCCGAGAATGCCGCGGCCGGCCAGGGTTTCGTGGACAGTCCGGGTGAAGTGCACAAGCGCTGCGTCACCACCCGCATGGCCATGGAGGTCGTTGATCTGCTTGAATCGGTCGAGATCAAGCAGCATGAATGCAGTTTGCCGGTTAGCCCCTGCCTGCGCCAAAAACATCTTTTCGAATGCGCTCATGAAAGCGCGCCGCGACAACGCGCCGGTCAGGTCGTCATGGGCGATCATGTGGCGCAGGCTGGCGATCATCCAGCCATGCAGCATCAGGATGATACCCAGAAAGAATAATGGCATGATCAGCAGGCGGGTGGCGAGGAATGCCGACGTCCAGACCGCCGGGTCAAGGACGCCGTCCATGCTGCCTAAACCTGTCGCGATCGTTGCCACCCGGAAGGCATGAAGGGCGGCGACCAGGAAAGCCATGACGCAGCAATACAACATATAGGGGGCAAGGGACTGCTGTCTTGGCCAATGGCGCAGGATGGCCGCCCCTGTCAGGAAGCAGGTCAGGCTGAGGAGCCCGGTGCCGATCACGATCCGGGCCGGGTGGCTGTCCACCACATAGCTGAAGAACGCCAGGCCGGCTGCAACGCTTGCAATGGTGATCACAATCGGCCATGCGCCGAGCGGCTTGCGGCCCAGAAACTGCCGGAAACCCCGCAGCATCAAAAGACCGGCGCCGGCAATCAATGTTCCGCCGAGGATGGAGTGAAACCACGCGGGGGCGACACTGGCGGCCAACGCTACCGAGGCCGCGAGGGCCGTCAGCAGGCAGGAGGTGCAGAAGCTTGCGATGCCCGGCACACCCGTCTTGCGCAGCGACAAAAGCACCGGAAACATGACCAAAAGAGAAATGACGGCGATGGCGGAAAGAAAGCTCATAGACGCGAATTCCTGCCGGATGATGATCAAAAAAATTGGTCCGTTGGAGCGGATAAGGCCAAATTCGTAAAGTTGGCGATTTAATTTTTTCAACCGAAAATCACTGCAATTTTAACCAATTCGGTAATCGGGGCGCAATTTCCACGGGTATCCACACGACGGTGGATCAAACATGCTCGCGCGCCGTGAAAACAGGCCGGGCGTACACTCCGCCAGCGTTTCAAACGCCCCGGCTACAAGCGAATCCCGGATACGGGAACGCTTCGAGAAAGGCTGGTATGCTCGCGCATTTCATGCTGGAAGCCGGGGGAGAACTGGTGAAAACCGTCGTGCCGAATACGCCGCTTCCCTCTCATTCTGGTTGGAAGGCACTGTCGGCTGTGCCGAATGGATGGTCAGGCAACACCGCAAAAAATATCGCTCATGTGAGCGTCTCCTTATTCTCGCCAAAAATAAAGGCTCTGAGACCGGACGCAAATGCAGTTTTTTGAGCCTCAGATGGAACGCGAGCGCGGAAGCGCGCGTGTTTTCGCTGATTGGCAGACCATGATGTCCTGGGCGGGGAGGGATGCCTTCTTCGCTTTTTGCCTGCGGCAGGTGCCGCTCTCCTATGCCCACCTCGCTCCCTGATATTCTTGGAGCCCGTGTAAAGGAATTGGTTACCATACTTTGTCATTCTTTTGATCGACCGGCAGGCCCCGGCAAGCGCGCAACAGGGCGCATCGTGGGCTTTGGACCGGCCTCGGCGGCAATGCGTCTTGTTGTTCTCCGATTGAGTAATGCGTTTCGGGTAACGAGTATCATGGCGTTTGCAGCAGAAAAATGCAGTCACCCCGCATCTTCCGGCCGGGCTGCGGTGCGTCCCAGGCGCTTGTCGCGATTGCTCGCCGGCGCCACTATCGCCGGTATCGGCATCGCTGCCTCCGTCTGGATGGTTGCGACCTTCGCGGCGATGCAGAACATGGGGTCCTCGCTGCCGTCCGGCAAAGGTCCGCGGCTTGAGGCTTCGCTGGGGCTCAACCCGATCATCCACGCCGCCCCGCAGCAGCGCGTCGTACATCTTTCCAAATTTTCGCGGCTCACCGTTCTGCCGCGCATGAATCTTGTCGCGACGGCTACTCCGCAAAAGAGCATGGCTGCGGTCGCCGTGGTCAAGCCTGCCGTCGACTTTGCTGAAAAGACGCAGGTTCTGGCATTGGCGACGGCCGCTGCGGCCAGGGGCGACGCAGTCATCACCGGCTCGACGTCTGTAACGGCCAATGCGCTTGTCGAAACCGTGTCGCTGAAGGAACAGGGGCTTGGCAAGCCATTCAGTCTGGTCATGCCGGAACCGGCATCATCGCTGAACGGCATGCTGCCGGATCTCGGGCCGTTGCCGCTGGCAAAGCCGCGAAGCTTGGCCGATGCTGCCCGCAAGCCTGATGACAAGGCGACAAAACCGGCCGCCAAGGAACTCGCCTACGCCAAGCCGGACTTGCCCATGGATGACGGCAACGAGGTTCGTCCGGCGTTCCGTGGCAAAAGAGGGGTTGCCTATTACGATATCTCGGCGGGCGTGGTTTACATGCCGAACGGCGAGAAGCTGGAAGCGCATTCCGGCATCGGCAAGATGCGCGACAATCCCGATTATGTTCACGTCAAGATGAAGGGGCCGACGCCGCCCGGTACCTATAAGGTGACGATGCGCGAGTCGCTGTTTCACGGTGTTGCCGCCGTGCGTCTGACGCCGGTGGATGGCGTCGCGCCGCATGGCCGCGACGGCCTGCTTGCCCACAGCTATCTCCTGAGAAATCGCGGCGATTCCCATGGCTGTGTTGCCTTTGAGGAATATCCACGCTTCCTCAAGGCGTTCAAACGCGGCGAGATCAGCCAGATGGTCATCGTCAAGAGCATGAAGGGTTTTTCTGCCCCCAAGCGCACCTTCGCCTCGCTGTTCTCGAAGGGCGCTTAAGGCCGGCACACTTCGATTTTCGGCAGGATTAGACCAAACGTATCAAGGGCGCGNNCGCGCCCTTGATACGTTTGGCGCCACCGCTCCTTATGAACCTTTTAGGATTGGAACGGCGTCTACCGCCGGTTTCCCAACCTCGGTGGCCTGCCTTTTCCGGGTCGAAAGACATGTTTGTTATAATGTGCTAATATGATGATTTTCGGAGGGGGGAAATGTTTGCTCCGTATCGGGTGGGCGTCGTGGCGGCCGGCTTCCTGGTCTTTGGCGCCGCGCCGGCGGTGGCGATTGAGCCGATCGGCAAGGCGGTCGAGATCAGGACTGCGGTAACGGGGGCAAGCGGCGATGTCGCGATCAACGACCCGGTTTTCCAGGACGAGCGGATTCGCACGTCTAAATCGGGTCTCGGCCAGTTTGTCTTCCGCGATGGTACCAAGCTTGCTGTTGGATGGGGCTCCTCAGTGGTCGTCGACAAATTTGTGTTCGATGGCTCCAACTCGGTGAAAAAGCTGACGATCAAGGCCGCAAAGGGCACGTTCCGCTGGGTGAGCGGAAAATCCAACCACACAGCCTACGAGATTCTGACCCCGGCCGGAACGATCGGCGTGCGTGGAACCGCATTCGATTTCTATATCGCAGGCGACGGCACGACAGCCATGGTGCTGCTTGGCGGCGCAGCCAGTTTTTGTGGTGCCGGCGGTTGCCGGCAGTTGACCCGGCGCTGTGACTACGTCGTTGCAAAACGCGGCGGATCAGTAACCGCGGCCCGCCGGGTTGATCGCGGCATCTTCAAGGCGCTCGGCAATGCCAGGGCATTGCCCTTTCTGTCGGGCAATCAAAAGCTTGCGGCAGGCGGCGGCTACGGTGGTTGCGGCCTTGCCAGGGCAGCCGACGCCGAGCGCGAGGACAGGACACCAGTGGTTCCCCAGCAGGTGCGCCCGATACCAGAAACTCCCAACATACCCGGGAAGGATCCAGAACCTGATCGTGACAAGCCACATGACCCCGACAAACAGCACGAACATCACGACAGAGGGTATGATCATCATGGTGATTACGGCAAACCCGACACGCCGCATGATGACCGGGACAAGCATGACGGCGAGCACGGTGATCGCCACAAGAATGACCGGCAGGAACACCACAGGCAAGACGATCACGGCCGCAACGCGCGCGATGACAAGAGCCATGATGACAAGGGCCATTCTGACAGGGAAAGACATGGCCAGGAGCACAAAGACAGGGACCATCATGATCAAGGCAGCGGCGATTGAGGCCGGAGCCAGGTGTTACGAGCGTGCGGCCTCTCCGGGCGCACATTTGCTGACATAAGCTGCGTCAGTTGACCGGTGTGCTCTCTTCTTGAGCCGGACCGGGTGAAAAATGTTCCGTCCGGCGTGGGATGCGGCGATAGAATTCCGTCAGATCGACCGGTAGGCCGGCTGCTTTCTGTTTTGCAGCTCGCAGGAGTTTTCGTGTCGCCGGCGCCCGGGATGCCAGGGTATCGATCATCTGTGCGTGGATGCGTTTCAGATCGCTGAACTCTGGCGAAAGGGCGAGGCGCTCATCGCCGGCAACGGCGAAGGTCCGGGTCCGGGTGCTTTTGCCCTTGAGCGGCAAGGCGCCCGCATCGAGCAGGGCATATTGCGATGCGAGGTTGGCAGTGCTTTCGGAGATGAGAATGTCGGTGCTGACGTCCTTGCAGGCCGCTTCGATGCGCGCCGCAATGTTGACCGTGTCGCCGACGGCGGAATAGTTGAAGTGCGTCTCCGCGCCCATGTTGCCGACGCAGGCGAGCCCGGTATGGATGCCGATACCGATGCCGACGGTGTGTGCGGGACCAAACCCGAAGGCGTCCTCCGCGTTGAGGCGAGCAAGGGTTTCACGCATGGCCAGCGCCGCGTGGACGGCCTTGCCGGGATGATCGCTGACATCGACGGGGGCATTCCAGAAGGCCATAATCGAATCGCCGATGAACTTGTCGAGCGTGCCTTCATTGGCAATGACGTGGCGGCTCAGCGCGTCGAGAAACGTATTGAGGAACCCGACAACTTCGGCCGGCGTCAACCGCTCGCTGATCCCGGTGAAATTCCGGACATCGACGAACATCACCGTCAATTCCCGGTCATCGCCGCCAAGACGCAAGGCGTCCTGCGTGTGTTCGATGCGATAAAGCAGCGACGGGGAAAGGTAGTGGCCGAAAGCCAGCCGCACCTCCCGCCGCTCCCGGTCGATCACAAGGAAGCGGAATGCGGTGGCGGCGAAATGGGTGATCGAGCCGCTGACGATCGGCGCCAGCGGGTCGAAGAGAAGCCCGCCATAAAGGAAGGCAAGCCAGGAAGCGGCAAGCGCCATCGCCGTGATCAAAAGGCCGCAGGCCAGCGCCATCGCCGGGCTGACGAAGGTGGTCAAAAATACCAGCAGGCTACCAGCCACAGCAATGGACAGGATTTCAAGGCCATCGGCCCAGTCGGGCCGCGACAGGAAGTGTCCGGACAATATCTGCTCAACGATCTGGGCCTGCAGCGAAACGCCGGGAACGTTTTCTCCAAGCGCGGTTGTGCGGATATCCTGAAGGCCAGCGGCCGATGTGCCGACGAAGACGATGCTGCCCTGGACGGCTGCCGCTATCTTGGACGGGGCGCCACCGTCCGAAAGGATGTTCCGTGCCGAAATATACCTGGCTGCATTGTCGGGGCTGACATAGAGCCAAAGTTCACCCGCCGCCGTTACCGGGATGACGAACGCGCCTGCCTTGATCATCGTGATGGTGTTTGCGACGTCGGGCGCATCGGCGAGCACGTAGGTGGATGCACCCTGCGCGACACGCAAGGCTTCGAGTGCAAGGTTGGGATAGAGTTGATCGCCGTCACTCAGCAAGAGCGGAACGGTGCGCACGACGGACGACGGATCACCGGGATTGAGACTGATATGGCCAAGGCCGGATGCTGCCGCCTCGAGCTGCGGCCGAAGTGGTGTCGCGCTGTCGATGCGCGGCGGTGCATGAAAGGGCGGTTCGCCGGTAAAGGCGAAGCCGGCTTTCATTTCGGGGCGGTAATCTCCCTCATTCGAAAGCGCAAAGCCGAGGATCACGGGCTTCTCCGTCATCGCTTGCGCAAAAATCTCGTCGTTGTCCGGCATGCGCGCGAGCAGTGACGGATCGATCCCCTCGACATCGCGAATGACCGTGCGCGGCGACAGGCGGTCCGGTTCCGAAAAGAGAATGTCGAATGCGATTGCCGACGCTCCCATCTGCGACAGCCTGTCCACCAGTTTGGCCATGCGATCCCGTGGCCATGGCCATTGGCCGAGCTCGCGAAGGGAGGCTTCGTCTATGTCGACCACACGCACCGGCAGGTTCTCGAAGGTGCGCGGTGCAAGCCGCTGATACTCATCGAAAGCCATTTCGCGCGCCCGTACCATCAGTTGCGGATCGCTTGCCCGCAGAATCGTCAGGGCCGCGACGATCACCAGGCCGATAATGACGCCAATTTTCTGCGCGCGTGTCATCTACGCCATCCGACATGAGGTCTGCGAGCCTAGCACGTGTGACGCCAATGGAGAAAAGAGGCGCCGCCAGCCGCCGATCATGCCTCTTTTCGATACGCCGGCGGGAGCTGCCTGCCACGGCGCGGGATGCCCGCAAGTTTGGGGAATTGCCACCGCAGGCACCGTGCTTTAATCCCGTCTCCACTCTGGAGGCGGCTTTATGCGAATCAGCGCGATCACCAATTGGGCCTACGGCGTCACGGTCGTCCTGACCGTGCTTTCGGGCGGTGCATTCATTCTGTCGGCCAACAGCGCCAATGAGGAGCGGCTGGCTGTCGAAGAGCATCTGGCATTCGATACGCTGGCCGAGGAACTGGCGCTCGGTGCGGAAGAACGCAGCGACGAAGCCCGTCTCTACGTGATGCGCGGTGATGAACGCCATCTGCAGGCATTCCATGTCAAGGAAGGTGAGGAGCGCCGGCGGGAGACGGCCATCAAGGGCGCCAGGGCGCAGGGCGTTTCACAAGCGGAGCTGGCAGCGCTTGCGGAGGTCGAGCAGGATGCCGAAGCGCTTGATAAGATCGAGGCCGCGGCAATCGCAACCTATCGCAGCGGCGACGGGGCGGCAGCACAGGAGGCGCTGTTTGGTGCCGAGCACGAACGGCTGCAGACGGACCTGCTTGATAGTGTCGGGCGCTTTCGCGATTTGACCGCCGCCCGCACCGGCGCAGCGCTGAATGCTGCGCGCTTGCGCAGCGATTGGTACGGTTTGGTCGCCAAGACCATGCTGGGGCTGACAGCAGCCCTTTTCCTCGGCGTCCTCTATTTCGTGCTGAGGCGGCGCATCGCCATGCCGCTGACGCACATGACCGGCATCGTCACACGGCTGGCAAAGCAGGATTATGCGGTGGAAGTTCCGCTCGACCGCCGGCGCGACGAAATCGGCGAGATGAACGAAGCCATCCATATTTTTCGCGCCAATGGCCTGGAACGTGACCGGCTGGATGCGGAGCGCAGGCTTGACCAGCAGACCAAAGATCTGATTTTGCAAATGATGCACCGGCTGCAGGCATGCCAGACGCAGAGCGAACTGGCCGAAGTCGTGGCGCGGTTTGCGCCACAGATTTTTCCCAATCTTGCCGGGCATCTCTATGTGCTGAACGAGAGCCGGACATTGCTGTCTTCGGTTGGAAGCTGGCTCGATCCACAGCAATCGGCGGCATCCTTTGCTTCGAGCGCTTGCTGGGGATTGCGCCGCGGTCGGCCGCATCTGAGCAACCGCGGTGAGAGCGATATTGCCTGCCAGCATCTCGACACGAACGAGGCCGCCGGTCTCTGCGTCCCGCTGACGGCGCAGGGTGACACGATCGGGCTTCTCTATTTCGAGGAGCGTTCCGAAGCATTGGCCGATGTCGAAACCTCGCGCCTCTATCTGGAACTGATCGCCGAGAACATCGGCCTTGCGGTTGCCAATCTGCAATTGCGCGAGAAGCTGACCCAGCTTGCTGTGCGCGATGCACTGACGGGATTGTTCAACCGGCGCTGGCTGGACGAGACCCTCAATCGGCATGCCCGCGAGGAGGCGACAAGCCCGCTGGTCTGCCTGATGATCGACATCGATCACTTCAAGCGCTTCAACGACGAGTTTGGCCATGACGCCGGCGATGTCGTGATGCAATACGTGGCGCAGATGGTCATCGATAGCGTCGGCGATGCCGGCAGTGCCTACCGTTTCGGCGGCGAGGAGTTTACCGTGCTTCTGCCGGGGATGACGGAGGTGGCAGGCTTCGAGTTTGCTGAGGCGCTTCGGACCAAGATTGCGACGGCACCCCTGTCGCATCGCGGCAGGATTCTCGGCTCGGTGGCCGTTTCCATCGGTGTGGCATCGGCTCCGGCCGGAGGCACGGTACCGACATTGCTGACGCGGGCCGACGCCGCGCTCTTGAATGCAAAGGCCGGTGGCCGTAACATGACTGTATCGGCAGCAAAGTTGAGCCTGGGCGGCGTGCGAAGCCCGGCATAGGGTTCTGTCCCGCCTGTGCCCGTCTTTATCCCTGTTGGGACCGCGCAAAAATCGCCTATTTGGCGGGGCTTTTTCACCCTTGGACGCAAAAATACTTTCAAATAATAGCAAAAACACTTTCAAGAAAAACGCGTACAGTCAAAAATCGATGCCCCGCTATGGTTTGACGGCATGCATTCGGGAGGAATGCGTGGAAGCATGAACGTATTCTGGGAGGAGTGGTTTTGCTGCAGAGGAATCTTGAGACGTCGCAGGTGATCCGGCCGGAGGACGAGCGGTTGGGCGCAGGTTCTACCGTGGTCTACGGCCTTCAGCATGTGCTGACCATGTATGGCGGCATTGTCGCCGTGCCGTTGATTGTCGGTCAGGCCGCCGGTCTTTCGCCGGCCGAGATCGGCCTTCTGATCACTGCATCACTGTTTGCGGGCGGTCTCGCAACGCTTCTCCAGACGATTGGTTTGCCGTTCTTCGGTTGTCAGCTGCCGCTGGTGCAGGGCGTTTCCTTTGCCAGCGTCGCTACCATCGTCGCGATCCTTGGCGGTGGCGGCGAGGCGGGCGGGCTGCCGGCGGTGTTCGGCGCTGTCATGGTCGCCTCTTTCGCCGGTCTGCTCATCACGCCGGTCTTGTCGCGGATCACGAAATTCTTTCCGCCGCTGGTCAACGGCATCGTCATCACCACGATCGGGCTGACGCTGATGCCGGTTGCCGCCAACTGGGCGATGGGCGGCAACCGCAATGCGCCGGATTTCGGCAGTGTCGCCAATATCGGCCTGGCGGCGCTGACGCTGGTCGTCGTGTTGTTGCTCAGCAAGCTTGGCAGCGCATCGATTTCCCGGTTGTCTATCCTGCTGGCGATGATCATCGGAACGATTGCCGCCGTGTTCTTCGGCATGGCCGATTTTTCCAAGGTTGGAGACGGGCCGATTGTTGCCCTGCCGTCGTTGTTTCACTTCGGCCTGCCGGTGTTTCATCTCGCAGCTGTCATCTCGATGCTGATCGTGGTGATGGTGATCCTGGTCGAGACCTCGGCCGATATCCTCGCGGTCGGTGAAATCATCGAGACAAAGGTGGATTCCAAGCGGCTGGGTAACGGCTTGCGCGCCGACATGCTGTCGAGCCTGATCGCGCCGGTGTTCGGGTCGTTCACACAGAGCGCCTTTGCCCAGAATGTTGGACTGGTGGCCGTGACGGGCGTGAAAAGCCGTTATGTCGTCGCGGCCGGCGGCCTGATCCTGGTGACGCTCGGATTGTTGCCGGTGATGGGACGAGTGATCGCCGCCATTCCGCCGTCGGTTCTCGGTGGTGCCGGCGTCGTGCTGTTCGGCACCGTGGCGGCAAGCGGTATCCGGTCGCTCTCTAAGGTCGATTACAGCAACAACATGAACCTGATCATCGTTGCCACCTCGCTCGGTTTCGGCATGATCCCGATCGCCGCACCGCAGTTCTACCATCAGTTCCCTGGTTGGTTCGAGACGATCTTCCATTCCGGCATCTCGTCCTCGGCGATCATGGCGATCTCGCTCAACCTGTTGTTCAATCATCTCCGGACGGGGAATTCGGACCAGCAGTCCGTTTTCGTGGCCGGAACGGAACGCAGCTTGCGGTATCAGGATATTTCCGAGCTGCACGATGGGGACTATTTTCAGGGGGGCAAGCTGTTCGATGCCAAGGGCAACGAGGTGCCGGTTGTGGCGCAGGCAGGCCTAGCGGGCGGGCATTAGGCCGGTCATTTTTTTGAGCGGCTCTGCTTCAAGAAGAAGCGGGCCGCGCTCTGCCGATATGGATCCTCGGGCTTGACCCGAGGATCCATTCCGAATCATGAATGCAACCATGGCGGGCTATGTCTACATCGTCACCAATCACAAGCGAGGAACGCTTTACATCGGTGTGACTTCCGATCTCGAACGCCGTATTTTCTAGCATCGAGAAGCGATGACACCTGGGTTCACCGCCAAATATGGCTGCAATCAACTCGTCTGGTACGAAGAACATTTATCCATCGGCACTGCGATCCAGCGCGAGAAATCGCTCAAGCGCTGGTACCGGCAGTGGAAGATAGAATTGATCGAGGCGATGAATCCGGACTGGCGGGATTTGTATCACGAGCTTTGGTAGGTTTGGGCGTGGATCCTCGGGTCTAGCCCGAAGATGACGGACTTGGTGTAGTCTGCGAAGATACTCAGTGTAGCCGCGGAGTTGATGAACTTGGTTGAGCCAGCGGATAGTGGACTGGTCGGGCCGGGTGCAGTTCAAGGTACCGCTTTTCCAAAGCAGTCATCCTCGGGCTAGACCCGAGGATCCACCCCCAAGCCTATCGGTCACACCTTCTCTACAAACCCGTCGAGCACCCGCTTCTGTCCGGCCCGGTCAAAATCGATCGTCAGCTTGTTGCCTTCGATCGAGGCAATATTCCCGTTGCCGAACTTGATATGAAACACGCGGTCGCCGACCGAAAATTTCGAGGGTTCGTCGACCTTGGACTTGGCGATCAGTTCGCCATCGATGGTGCGGGCCTTGGGGCCTGATTCACCGTAGCCGATGCGATCGATCGAGACACCGGAACGGTTGCCCCAGTTGTCGCGGGTGGCGTCGGTCTTGTTGGCCTGGGCGCGTTTCCAGCCGGGGGTGGAGTAGGTGTTGGCGAACGGCTCCTGCTTGTCGAAGCGCGACTGGCCGTAGCCGCCGCGATTGTAGCCGCCGTAGGACTGTTCGGCTTCAGAGACTTCGACATGGGCGGTCGGCAGTTCGTCGAGGAAGCGCGAGGGCAGGGTGGATTGCCACAGGCCGTGGATGCGGCGATTGGAGACGAACCAGATATGGCAGCGGCGTTTTGCCCGCGTCAGGCCGACATAGGCAAGGCGGCGTTCCTCCTCGAGGCCGGAACGGCCACCTTCGTCGAGCGCGCGCTGGTGCGGAAACAGGCCTTCCTCCCAGCCGGGCAGGAAGACAGTCTCGAATTCCAGCCCCTTGGCCGAATGCAGCGTCATGATCGAGACGGCGTCGAGTTCGGCATTCTGTTCGACATCCATCACCAGCGCGATGTGCTCGAGGAAGCCGCGCATGCTCTCGAACGCTTCCATCGAACGGATCAGTTCCTTCAGGTTTTCCAACCGTCCGGGCGCCTCGGCCGACTTGTCGTTTTTCCACATGTCCGTATAGCCGGACTCTTCGAGGATGGTCTCGGCAAGCTCGGTATGTGGCGTATTTTCCAGGAGACCCTGCCAGCGCTGGAACATCGACACGACGTCGAACAGCGACTTGCGGGGTTTCGGCTTCATCTCATCGGTTTCGATGATATCAGCCGCGGCCGCCAGCATCGGGATATCACGCTTGCGGGCATAATCGTGCAGGGCGCGCACCGTGGTGTCGCCAAGGCCGCGCTTGGGGGTGTTGACGATGCGCTCGAAGGCAAGATCGTCGGCCGGTTGGCAGACAAGGCGGAAATAGGCCAGCGCATCGCGGATTTCGAGGCGTTCATAGAAGCGCGGGCCGCCGATGACGCGGTAATTCAGGCCGAGCGTGACGAACCGGTCTTCGAACTCGCGCATCTGGAAAGAGGCGCGCACTAGGATGGCCATGTTGTTGAGCGGGTGCTTGGTGCGCTGGAGCTGTTCGATCTCCTCGCCGACGGCGCGGGCTTCCTCTTCGGAATCCCAGGCGGCGTGGACCTGCACCTTGTCGTCGTTGGGATCGACGCGGTCGGTGAACAGCGTCTTGCCGAGACGGCCTTCATTATGGGCGATCAGATGGCCGGCGGCACCGAGAATATGTTCGGTGGAACGATAGTTGCGCTCGAGCTTGATCACCTTGGCGCCCGGAAAATCCTTCTCGAAGCGCAGGATGTTGTCGACCTCGGCACCGCGCCAGCCATAAATCGACTGGTCGTCGTCACCAACGCAGCAGACGTTCTGCGGCACGCCCTTCGGCCGCTGGGCGAGCAGCCTCAGCCACATATACTGGGCGGTGTTGGTATCCTGGTATTCGTCGACGAGGATATAGCGGAACTTGTCGTGATATTCGCGCAAGACATCCGGATTGAGGCGGAACATGCGGATCGGGTGCAGCAAGAGATCGCCGAAATCGCAGGCATTCAGCGTCATCAGGCGGGCCTGATAGGCGGCGTAGAGTTCGCGGCCCTTGCCATTGGCAAACGAGCGGGCGTCGCCTTCGGGAATTTCGGCAGGGCCAAGGCCCTTGTTCTTCCAGCCGTCGATCATCTGGGCGAACTGTTTTGCCGGCCAGCGCTTGTCGTCAATGCCATCGGCCTGGATCAACTGTTTGACCAGCCGTACGACGTCATCGGTATCGAGGATGGTGAAGGAGGATTTCAGGCCGACCAGTTCGGCATGGCGGCGCAGGAGCTTGACGCCGATCGAGTGGAACGTGCCCATCCACGGCATGCCTTCGACGGCGCCACCGACGAGAACGCCGACACGCTCCTTCATCTCGCGGGCGGCCTTGTTGGTGAAGGTCACGGCGAGGATCTGAGAGGGGAAAGCGCGGCCTGAGGCGAGGATATGGGCGATGCGGGTGGTAAGCACGCGGGTCTTGCCGGTGCCCGCACCAGCTAGCACCAAAACCGGGCCATCCAGCGTTTCCACCGCCTCGCGCTGTTCCGGGTTGAGACCGGAAAGATAGTCCGGTGCACGATGCTGGTCACGGGCGGCCATGGCGCGCGCGGCGATGCCGCCGGACGGCGCTGGTGGTGCCGGCTGCGGGCTCACGCCACGCTGCGGGCGCGGCGCCGGTTCCTCATCGAAGAAGGGAATATCGTCAAAACCATTGCTCATGCGGCTCAATGTAGTGATTCGGAGCCGAAAGGCCAGAATTCCGTTCTGCTTTTATTCCAGAATGTCCAGCTTGCCTGTGGAGACAACCGCTTTTTGGCCGCGATCAGGGCTGATGATCGGCATTGAAGACGTCATCGACGGGGAGCTGCAGGGCCGTCGCCAGTTGGTTGGTCTTGGCGGCCAGAGCAATGACACGCAGCAGATCGGCGTGCTGTTCGGCCGTCATGCCCTTGGCTTTGGCGGCTGCCGTATGCGAATGGGCGCAGTAGCCGCAGCCATTGGTGACGGACACGGCGATGTAGAGCATTTCCTTGGTCAGCGGATCGAGCGCAGACGGCGTTGCCATCACCGCTTTGACCTCGGCCCAGGTGTTTTCGAGCAGATCGGCGTCGAAGGCGAGATAGTGCCACATATTGTTGATGAAGTCGGATTTTCGGGTGGTGCGGATGTCGTCGAAGACGGCTTTGACGCGGGGATTGGACTCCGGGTCCTGGTGTTTCGCAATGGTGCTCATGGGGTTCCTCCGATTGCCAGAGGCTAGAGCCGCAAAGGCGGCGTGTCGAGCGCCGGCAAAGGCTTGAAGAGCCGAAAAAGGGCTTTTGTTACAATTGCGTAATGATGGCATTCTGGCATTGCCTGCAGTGCAGCAAAAAGGGATAGTTGCCGCAATAACGGGGTTCGTGCGCCAGTGTGGCCGAAACCTGCTTAATCAATTGGAGTTTTGCATGCGGCTTTGGAAGCAGCTTTTGATCTGCCTGGTCATTCTTGTCGGCGGCCTTGGCGTCTGGGTTCGCTTCGTACCGGCTGCCGCCACGATGCTGGCCAAGGTTGGCGTGCCTGAACAGCTGCTTTCCTATGTTGCCAAACCCGCCGATGCCGTCAAAGCAGGCGAGGGCCAGGGGGCGCGCGGGCAGGGGCAAGGCGGCCGGGGACAGGGCGGCGGTGCGCCGCTCGTCGTCACGCAGCCGGCCGATACAGCCGTCGTCAACGACCGGCTGAATGCCATCGGCAGCGGCGAGGCCATCCTGTCAGTCAGCGTCACGCCGCTTGCGACCGGCAACCTGACCGAAATTCTGGTGAAGTCCGGCGACCGCATCGAAAAGGGACAGGTTATTGCCAAGCTCGACAGCGACGAGCAGAAGATTGCCGCTGCCCAGGCCAAGGTCGCGCTGGACAGCGCCCGGGAAAAGGTCGAGCGCAACCGCAAGCTCGGCAATGCCGTCTCTGTTGCCATCCTGCGCGAAGCCGAATTTGCCATGCAGGCAGCCGAACTGGCGCTGCAGACGGCTGAGCTCGATTTGAAGCGCCGCGATATCGCGGCCCCCTCGGGCGGCATCGTCGGCATCATCACAGCCCATCCCGGAGACTATGTCACCACCTCGACATCGATTGCCGTGGTCGATGACCGCTCGCAGATCCTCGTCGATTTCTGGGTGCCGGAGCGGTTTTCCACCAAGGTCTCGGTCGGCCAGGATGTTTCCGCAAACGCCATCGCGCAGCCGACCTCGGAGCTTTCCGGCGTCATCGACGCCATCGACAACCGTGTCGACCAGGCGAGCCGGACGCTGAGGGTGCGGGCACGGATCGACAATCCCGACGACACGCTGCGGGCGGGCATGTCATTTTCCGTTTCCGTCCGCTTCCCCGGCGATACCTATCCGACAGTCAATCCGCTGGCGATTCAGTGGAGTGCCGATGGATCGTTCGTCTGGCGCGTCGAGGCGGAAAAATCGCGCCGCGTTCCGGTGAAGATCATCCAGCGCAATTCCGACAAGGTGCTGGTCGATGCCGAGCTTGCCAAGGGCGATGCCGTGGCGATCGAAGGCGTGCAGCGCCTGCGCGACGGCGGGACGGTCCGCATCGCCACCGAGCCGGGCAAAGAAAGGCAGAAGCCGCAGCCGGATAACCAGGAACAGAAGGTCTCCGAGGCGGAGGCCGCGAAATGAGCGGCGGCTCCGGGCATCACGGCGCTGATCACAAGGGGGCGGGCCGTACAGCCGGTTTTACCGCGCTTTTCATCCGCCGGCCGAT
This sequence comes from Hyphomicrobiales bacterium, assembly GCA_900472175.1. Lineage (GTDB taxonomy): Bacteria > Pseudomonadota > Alphaproteobacteria > Rhizobiales > Rhizobiaceae > Pararhizobium. Next base: position 193,998 of record UCHD01000004.1, read on the forward strand.
TTTTGCGCTTGTCGTCAACACGCTGATCATCGTTGCCGGGCTTGCGGCGCTGAACGGCATCGAAATTCGCGAGCTGCCGCAGGTCGATCAGCCGGTGGTTTCGGTCAACACCCAGTTTGACGGCGCGTCCCCGGAAACGGTGGACCGTGAGCTGACGTCGGTGATCGAGGGGGCGGTTTCGCGGGTGCAGGGCATCAAGGATATTTCCTCGACCTCGCAATATGCCCAGAGCCGCGTCACGCTGCAATTTTCCGACACCACAGATATCGGCCAGGCGTCGAACGATATCCGTGATGCACTGGGGCGGGTGAGCAACCAGCTGCCCGACGATGCCGACGAGCCGCGCATCGTCAAAGCCGATGCCGACAGCCAGCCGATCATGCGCCTGGCGCTGACATCAGACACGCTGTCGATGGAAGATCTGACACTTCTGGCCGAAAACGAGATCACCGACCGGCTTGCGGCCGTCGAGGGCGTTGCCGACGTGCAGATCAATGGCGATCAGGAGAAGATTTTCCGCATCGACATCAATCAATCGAAGCTGGCCAGCCGCGGCCTGACCGTTGCCAATCTGCGCTCGAGCCTGGCCAGCGCGTCGCTTGACGTACCGGCGGGGTCTTTGACCAGCGCCAACCAGGATATTTCGGTACGCGCCACCGCCGACCTGCAGACGCCGGAGCAGTTCGAAAACCTCATCCTCGGCAACAATGTCCGGCTGGGGGATATCGCCACCGTGACGCTCGGTCCGGATATCGGCACGTCGTCGCTGCGTTCGGACGGCCGTCAGGGCATTGGCCTTGGCATCATCCGGCAGGCGCAGTCGAATACGCTTGATATTTCCGAGGGCGTGAAGAAGGCGGTGACGACCATCGCCGAAATCCTGCCGAAGGGAACGCAGCTAAAAGTGACCAGCGATGACGCGGTGTTCATCGAAGGCGCGATCCATGAGGTCGAGATCGCGCTGGTCGCCTCGGTGATCATCGTGACTTTGGTGATCTACATGTTCCTGCTCGACTGGCGGGCAACGCTGATCCCGACGCTGACCATGCCGATCGCGCTGATCGGCACCTGTGCGGCGATCTATCTCGCCGGTTTCTCGATCAACATCCTGACGCTTCTCGCCATCGTTCTGGCAACGGGTCTGGTGGTGGACGACGCGATCGTGGTGCTCGAAAACATCGTGCGACGGCGCGGCGAGGGCATGGGGCCGCGGGCTGCCGCCGTGCTCGGTACGCTCGAAGTGTTTTTTGCCGTCATCGCCACCACGGCGACGCTTGCCGCTGTGTTCGTGCCATTGTCGTTCCTGCCGGGGCAGACCGGCGGGCTGTTCCGCGAGTTCGGTTTCGTGCTCGCCTTTGCCATTCTCCTCTCCGCTTTCGTGTCGTTGACGCTTTGCCCGATGCTGGCGTCGCGGATGCTGAAGCCCCATAGCGAAAACCATGGCCATACCGGTGTCATGGGCAAGATCGGTGCGTTCGCGGCTGCATTTTACAAGAGGACGCTTCGCGCCTGTCTCAATTCGCCGCTGATCGTCTTCATGGTGGCCATCATGGTGACGGCGGCCGGTGCCGGCGCCTTCACGCTGCTGAAATCCGAGCTGACGCCGACCGAGGACCGCTCGCGCATTATGGTGCGGATCCAGGCGCCGCAGGGCGTGTCGCTGGAATATACCCAGGCCCAGATGCGCCGGGTCGAGGAAGGCCTGAAGCCGCTGGTCGACAATGGCGAGATTGCCAATGTCTTTTCCGTGTCCGGCCAGGGCGGGTCGGTCAATACAGGCTTCATGGTGCTGACGCTCGCCCCTTGGGGTGACCGCGACCGCACACAGCAGCAGATTTCGGCCGATATCACCAAGATAACCGCGAATATTCCCTCGATCCGCGCCTTCCCGATCCAGCCGAACAGCCTTGGCATTCGCGGTGCGGGTAACGGTCTGCAGGTGGCGCTGGTTGGAAACGACTATGCGAAACTTGGCGATGCCGCCTCGAAGCTGGTGCGGCAGATGGAAGACAGCGGCCGTTTCGAAAACGTGCGGTTGAACTATGAGGCCAACCAGGCGCAATTGTCCGTGACGATCGACCGCGAACGGGCGTCCGATCTCGGCATCGATATTGTCGGTCTGTCATCGGCGCTGCAGGCCATGCTTGATGGCAACAGCGTGCTCGATGTCTATGTCGATGGCGAATCCTATCCGGTCAAACTGTTGTCGACGACCAATCCGGTCAACGATCCGACCGACCTGCAAAACATCTTCCTGAAGACTGGCGATGGCAAGATCGTGCCGATGTCAACCATTGCGACGGTTGAGGAAAAAGCCGTTGCGCCTCAATTGTCGCGTGAGCAGCAGCTTCGTTCCGTATCGCTGTCGGCAGGGCTGACCTCCGGCATCGCGCTTGGCGATGCGCTGACCATGGTCGAGCAGATGGCCGAACCGCTTTTGCCGCCGGGCTCGCGTGTCGTGCCGCTGGCGGAAGCTGCGACCCTGGACGAGAATGCCAACGGCATGTTTGTGACCTTCGGGTTTGCGCTCGTCATCATCTTCCTGGTTCTGGCTGCGCAGTTCGAAAGCCTGATCAGCGGACTGATCATCATGTCGACCGTGCCGCTGGGTCTTGCCTGCGCCGTGTTTGCCATGCTGCTGACCGGCAATACGCTCAACATCTACAGCCAGATCGGGTTGGTACTGCTTGTCGGCATCATGGCCAAGAACGGCATCCTGATCGTGGAATTCGCCAACCAGCTGCGCGACCGGGGTGAAGACCTGCGCTCGGCCATCGAGAATGCGGCCAATATCCGGCTGCGGCCGGTGATGATGACGATGATCGCCACCATCGTTGGCGCCGTGCCGCTGGTGCTGGCTAGCGGTGCCGGAGCCGAAGCCCGTATCGCCCTTGGCTGGGTGCTGGTCGGCGGCCTCGGGCTTGCAACCGTCGTGACGCTCTATCTGACGCCGGTCGCCTATCTGGTCATTGCCCGCTTTACCAAGCCGCATGTCGACGAAGAGCGCCGGCTGCAGACCGAGATGCAGCATGCCGAGGCGATGCAGTTGGCGCAGGCCGCCGAATAATCAGACCGGCGGCGACAACGCGCCGCCGCCGGGCACCTTCTTCTCCTCCAGACGTCCGCTCACAGGCTATTTTTCCCTGTGTCCGGACGGTCTCACTTTGTCGCAATTCTTTGCTAAACCCATCACTTGCCGGATGAGGTTCTGGACAAAGTGATTCCGATTTGCACAGTAGAGCGTTGAAATCTAAGAATTTCCGCTGCATTGAGCGGAAGGTTCGGGGGAGAGGCATGGCACTGAAGGCGATCAAGGCGGGTATCCGCAACGAAACCGGTATTGAAGCAGCGTCAAAGCTGATGCGGTCGCGGTTCGGCGACCGATTCCAGACCGGGCAAGCCATTCGCGCCCAGCACGCCCATACCACGACCTATATTCCGGCGCAGCTGCCCGACGGCGTGGTGTTTCCGGAGAGTTCGCAAGAGGTTGAAGAGATCGTCGCCATCGCTAGCGAGCACGGCGCCCCGTTGATCGCCTTCGGCACCGGCTCGTCGCTGGAAGGCCATATCAATGCACCGCATGGCGGCATCAGTGTCGATATGAGCCGCATGGACAAGGTGCTCGAGATCAATGCCAGCGATTTCGACTGTACGGTCCAGCCGGGGATCACGCGGGAAGCGCTGAACGTCAATCTGCGCGACACCGGCCTGTTCTTTCCTATCGATCCCGGTGCCAACGCCTCGATCGGCGGCATGGCATCGACGCGCGCTTCGGGCACCAATGCGGTGCGCTACGGCACGATGAAGGACAATGTACTGGCGGTGACTGCGGTTACCGCAGGCGGCAAGGCAATCCGCACCGCACACCGCGCCAAAAAGTCGTCGGCCGGTTATGATCTCACCCGCCTGTTCGTCGGTGCCGAGGGAACACTTGGCATTCTCACGTCGATCACGCTGAAACTGCAGGGTATCCCCGAACTGATTGCAGGCGGCGTCTGCTCGTTTCCCTCGGTTGGCGATGCCTGCAACACGGTCATCCTGACCATCCAGTCGGGTATTCCAGTCGCCCGCATCGAACTGCTCGACGCCCTGCAGATGAAGGCGAGCAATGCCTATTCAGGCCTGACATTTCCCGAAGCGCCGACATTGTTCGTAGAGTTTCACGGAAACGCCGAAAGTGTCGCGCTGCAATCGAAGCAGTTTGCCGAAATTGCCGCTGAATTCGGTAGTTCGCAATTTCAGTGGACCGCCAATACCGAGGAGCGCAATGCGCTTTGGAAGGCGCGGCACAATGCCTATTGGGCGCAGAAGAGCCTTGCTCCGGGTCTGGCTATCCTGTCCACCGATGTCTGTGTGCCGATTTCCCGGCTTGCCGATTGCGTCGAGGCAACCCACGAGGACATTGCCGCACATGGACTGATCGCCCCGATCGTCGGTCATGCGGGCGACGGCAATTTTCATGTCGGGCTGCTGTTCGACGACAAGGATGATGCCGATATCGCCAAGGCGGAGGCTTTTGTCGCACGGTTGAATGCGCGGGCGCTGGCGATGGACGGCACCTGCACCGGCGAACATGGGATCGGCCAGGGCAAGATGCCGTTTCTTGAAGATGAGCTTGGTGATGCGCTCGATCTGATGCGGCAGGTCAAGCGGGCGCTCGATCCGGGCAACATCTTCAATCCCGGCAAGATTTTTGCCATGTGAAAACGCTGAACGGGTGTTAAGGAGTGATAGACGCCGCCAGGAGCACTCTCCTGCGCGGTTAAAAGGATAGGGCTTTCAACTGGTGCTTTCGCGAATTCTGGTTTTTGTCGGTGGTCTTCTGGTCGTGGCACTGTTTGCCGCGCTGATTGCCCCACTGTTCGTGGACTGGACGGACTTCCGCAAGGATTTCGAACGTGAGGCAAGCCGGATCATGGGTAAGCCCGTGGTCGTTCACGGCAGCGTCGATGCCCGCCTTCTTCCTTTTCCTTCGGTAACCCTCAACGACGTCCGCGTCGGCCAGTCGGAAACGGGTGAGCCGCTGATCCAGGTCGAGCGCTTCAAGATGAATGCCGAGCTTGCGCCGTTCCTGTCCGGTGAGGCGCTGATCTTCGACATGCGGCTGGAGCAGCCGAAGGCGAAGATTCGGCTTTTGCCGGATGGCACGCTTGATTGGGCGCGGGGGCGAAAGGCTTCTATCCCTGCCAAGACAGTGATTCTTGAAAACGTCGCCATCACCGGCGGCCAGATCGATTTCATCGACGAACAGACGGGCCGGACCCGTCATGTCACAGGACTTGAGGCTGATCTTTCGGCCCGCTCGCTTGCCGGTCCCTGGAAAATGGAAGGCCGCGCGGCACTGGACGGTGAAGCCGGTAGTTTTGCCTTTTCCAGCAGCGAAGCCGACCAGAGCAGTACGCTCGGCCTGCGGTCGCGGCTGACGCCCGACAAGCGGCCCTTCGGTGTGGAACTCGACGGTGATCTGAAAATCGTCGATTTCAAGCCGGTCTATCAAGGCAAATTCACTCTGACGGAGAACAAGCCGGCCGAGGCGCAGAAGAACCAGGACAAATCTGCCGCCTTGCGGGTGACGGGTGGTTTCGAACTGACCAATGAGCGTATCCGTGTTCCCGATTACCGCTTGGAGATCGGGCCTAAGGACGACCCTTATCTGGTCACCGGCGAGGCGACGCTCGATACCGGCAAGGAGCAGGAATTCCTGCTTCTGGCCGATGGCCAGCAGATCGATGTCAGCCGGATCGGCAATGCAGGTGCCGCCGGCAAGACCGGCCGCGATCCCGCCATTTCTGTCCGCCAGAGGCTTGCCGCCATCATGGCGATCGCTGCCGACATCCCGATTCCGCAGGTGCCGGGGCGGGCAAGCCTGAAACTTCCGGCAATCGTCATCGGCGATACGACGGTGCGCGACGTGCGTCTCGATTTGCGGCCCGACGGCGCAGGCTGGATGGTCGATAATGCCGTCGCGCAACTGCCCGGCCGCACGCAATTCGAGGCCAAGGGACGGCTGCAACTGACCGGGCTGCGGGCCTTTCGCGGCGAGATGCTGGTTGCGTCCAATCAACCTTCGGGGCTTGCGACCTGGCTTGCGGGCTCCGTCGATCCGGCGATCCGCAAATTGAAGACGGCCGGTTTTTCCGCAACGGTCAACCTCACCGATACGCTGCAGCAATTCGAGCGGCTTGAAGTGGCAGCCGGTCCCGCCGTGCTGCGCGGCCGGATAGAGCGGCAGGCGCTGGAGGGCGCACAGCCGAATCTGTCCTTGCAACTCAAGGGTAACAGCATCGATCTGGAAGCGCTGCAGGCGCTGGCTGGGCTGGTGGCCGGAGATGCTTCGATCTCGACATTGCTGTCGCACACGATCGCGGCGGACCTCTCGGCGGACAAGTTTTCCGCGTTTGACGAGGATGCCAGCGACGTGCAGCTGGTGGCAACGCTGAAGAATGGACAATTGCAGGCAGAGCGCGTGTCGATCGGCGATATCGCCGGCACGCAGCTTGCCTTGTCGGGACGGATGAGCGGCGAGATGAACGCGCCGGTGATCTCGGCCAAGATGAAGCTCGCTTCGCCGGATCTGACCCCGTTCCTGAAGATGATCGAGCGCCATGCCGAAGCGCATCCGGCGCTGGAACGGCTGGTGCGGAGTGGCCCCTATTACAGCAATGCGGCGCTGGATCTGACGCTGTCTGCCGGTAGCCAGGATGGCAAGGCGCCGGTGACGTTCGGCATTATCGGCTCGGCCAACGGTACCAAGATTGCCGCCAATTACCAGGCGCCGGACATTGCGCAGGCGTTGGCGGGGCAGGGCATCCTTCTGGAAGCGACGATGGAAAATCCGTCGGCTCCGGTTCTGCTCGGGCAGGCGGGATTTGATCCCCTGCCGTTCGAGGCCGATGAAAATGCCATTCTGTCGGTCAAGCTGCAGGGCGCCGATGGTCAGAAGGCCAATGCCGGACTGACCTTCACGACGGCACGCACGGCTCTTTCGGCCAATGGCGACATCGACCTGTCGCGTGACAATTTCCTGTCCGGCCAATCGAAGATTTCGCTGGAAAGCCAGGATTTCGAACCGTTCCTGCTGTTGCAGGGGATCGGCTTGCCGCAGATGGGCACCGGCCTGCCTCTGGTGTTGAAGGCCGATATCACAACGACGGCCGACGCGGTGAACCTTTCGGCGATCGACGGCAAGGCGGACGGCAACGCGTTTTCCGGCACGTTTGCGATCGACCGCAAAACGCCGGGCAAGGCGAACGGCCAGATTGCGCTCGACACGCTTGATCTGGCCTGGATCGGCGAGGGAATTTTGGGCGCCGTGCAGGATGCAGCCAGCGGCGATCTATCAGCCGAACCTGTTATTCAGCCGGCATGGAGCGGGTTCGATGTTGCGGTCGATATTTCCGCCAAACAGTTCTGGCCGGGCGTCTATGGCGCAGTGTCCGATATGTCCGGAAAACTTGCCTGGAAGGGCGATCAGATTGCGATCGACACGATTGCCGGCAACTGGATGGGCGGCAAGATCGACGGACGCCTGCTGCTCGGCAACGGCGATGGTTCTGGCTTCTTCCAGACGCGGCTCAACCTCAAGGACGGCGACCTCGCGGCTGCCGTTTGGAAAACCGGTGGTGCGGCCGTTGCCGAGGGTAAGTTCGACCTGACGCTTGCGCTTGAGGCTTCCGGCAAGACGGTGCAGGCCATGGCTGAATCGGCCAGCGGCTCGGGGACGGCGACGCTGCGTGACACCATCGTGCACGGTCTGAACAGCGCAGCGCTGCCGGATATCTTGGCTGCCGCGGACCGGATCGACGGCGATATCACTCCTGCTTCGGTGATGTCCGCATCCCAGAAGGCGGTGCTTTCGGGGCAGACGGCTTTGGGCGCGGTAACGGTGCCGTTCAGCATTGCCGGTGGAACATTGCGGGCGCAAAACGTCACCGCGGGTGATGCCGCTGCCAATCTGTCCGGAAATCTGGAAATCAGCTTTCCGGACGAACGGATGACCGCCGGTGTGACCGTTGATTTCCGCCCGGGTGAGGAAGCGCTAACAGGTGCTGAGGCGCAGGTAAGCCTTGACTATGCCGGGCTTCTGCATGCGCCCGGCCTGACATTCGACGTCACCGACCTGTCGAACTTCCTGTCGCTCCGGGCCTTCGAGCGTGAGCGGCGGCGTGTCGAGACGCTGCAGGCCAACGTACTTGAAAAACAGCGGCTGCGCCGCGAAGTGGCGCTCTACAAGGCCAATGCGGTCGAGCGCGAGGCGGCGCGCCTGCGAGCCGAGGAAGAGCAGCGCCGGCGCGCGTTGGTGGCAAAGGAGGCCGCGCGGCAAAAGGCAGAGGATGCCGCAAGGGCGCAGGCTGAAAAGAAGGCCGCCGAGGAGGATAAAGCGGCCAAGGCTGCAGCCGAGGCTGCGCGCAAGGCCGATGAGCAGAAAAACCAGAACCTGTTGCCGTTCGACCCGACCGGCGGCGTGATCCGGGGCGAGGAGCTCACGGCACCGCAAGGCGGCGGGACCCAGCAACCGGCCGGGCAGCAACCGCTCATCCAGACGCCGCAGCAAGGGCTCAATTTTGAAGCATTGCCGGGCGTGCGGCCGCAGTAAGATTTCCGGAGGTTCGAGATAGGCGAAGGCTGTGCAATGCCGGGCTCAGGCTCCGTTGGTCTTGATCCAGGTCAGGACATGAACCCTAAGTGCCGAGGAGAGGTTGCTGCCTTCGGCCCGGCCATCATCGATCTCGGCAATCAGCTGGGCAAGCGCGATCTGGCGGATATCGGCGATTGCCTTCAGTTCCAGCCAGAACGGTTCTTCCAGCGAGAAGCTGGTGCGATGGCCATGCAGCGTCGCCGAATGCTTGCGGATCACAATGCGCCTCAGAAAATGAATCAGCTTCGTCTCAAGGTGATTCCGGAAGTCGGGCTTATCTGTTGATTCTAAATGGATTTCTGGTTTCGGTTTGGTTCTTACTTGGCGTCATCCGGCTCAGCTGGTGTCTCGCGTTTTCCCTGGTCGAGCGCCTTGCTGGCCTTGTCGTTGAGCGTCTTGGTCAGCTGTTTTTCAGCTTTCGTCCGCCCGTAGGAAATACGGTTCTGATCCGCCGCCTTGTCTTTCTCCGTCCGCGCCTTCTGCTTGCGGAACTGACGGAGATTGACGACGTCGCCGGTCATGATGAGCCTGTCCGAGGTTGGATTGTCAGTTCTTCTTGCGGAAGGAGTCCAGCGAAACCACCGATCCGCCTTCCTTCTTGCCGTCGTCGCCGGTCTTACCACTGTCGCCGGTCTTGGCTTCAGTGTCCTGCTCGCTGGATTTTTCCGCCGTTGCGACAGGATAGGCGGTGATTTCGGCGGTTTCTTCCTCATCGATGGCCGCCACGTCGAACTCAAGCTCGAAGTTGACGGAAGGATCGTAGAAGCCGCGGATCGCGTTGAACGGAATAACCAGCTTTTCCGGCGTGTCGGAGAAGGACAGGCCGATTTCGAACAGCGTCTCGGTAACCTTCAGGTCCCAGAACTGGTGCTGCACGACGATGGTCATCTGCTCGGCATATTTGGCCTTCAGGTGCTGAGAAATGCGCACGCCGGGGGCGCCGGTGAGAAAGGTAATGAAGAAATGATGATCGCCGGGAAGGGCGCCGGTGGCTGCGACTTCGATGAGGACCTTGCGAATGACGCTGCGAAGCGCATCCTGCGCCAGAATGTCGTAGCGGATATGGTCTTGGCCCATAAGATCCCCGTCTTTCTTGTAACTCAACTCTGTCACACTTAATGCCATCTGCTCTGTACGCAGGAAAGTCCTGACATACGAGTCATTTGCATCATCTATAGACCATTTCAAGGCAACCGAGAAGGCGGCGTTGGATGGGCGAGGGGCGCGCAGAAAGGGGAGAAGTGGAGGTTTCTGTTGCCAGGTACCTCCGAACCCCGCCTAAAGGTGCGACCCCTTAGGACTTGATTTGAAGTGTCACACTGCGATTAAGCAGCGAGACGAGCTTCCGCATAGTTGTCGTTTGCAACTACAATTTTAGCCCGATAACGGTGGTACAATGCCGAGCAAAAAGTCGATCTTTACGCCCTTGTCGATCCTATTTCGCCCCCATCAAAAGCCGGTCTGTCATTTGCGGCATGCACGCCGTTTCGACCGGTTTTTGGTGGAGGCGCCGGGTACCGCCCCCGGGTCCAATAGGTTTATTTCATCGCCTGTTTATCGCCATAGCCGCCCGAAGACGGCAACTGTCATATAGGTCCTAAACTGCGCCAAGAAAAGGGCCTTTTCGAAAATACCGGTGCTGCCTCGTGTTCATTCGGGCCGGTTGGCTCTTGACATGCTCGCCAAGCGTGAAAAAACTCGTGTTGCGTATCTTTCATCAGGAAAGGTGGGCGGCTGAAGCCAAACCGCGTGAGGAGACACCATGACGGATTATCTCGCAGATGTGAAAAAATACGACAGCGCCGCCGACGAAGCCGCTGTGAACAAGATCGTCAAGCATCTGGGCATCGCATTGCGCAACAGGGATTCCTCGCTCGTCTCTGCATCGGATCCGACAGAACTCGACCGGGTCAAGGAAAAGTGGTGTGGCAAGAAGCTTGGCGTGACCGGACCGGACGCCGACGCGGCTGTTGACGCCGTCGCCAAGACGATGGCTGGCGACCGTTCGAAGTCGCGCGTGACCTTCTACTATCTGGTGGCAAAACACCTCGGCAAGCTCGCGACGCTTTGATCGCTCGCGCCTCTTGAGTAGCCGCGCCTGGGGAAACCCGGGATTTACCGATTGGTTCGCTGCCGCCTTGCGCCTATTTTAGCGCAAAACGAATCGGCGGCGGACCCTATGAAACAGTATCTCGACCTCTTGCGACACGTGATGGAGACCGGCTCGGACCGTGGCGATCGCACGGGCACCGGCACGCGTTCGGTTTTCGGTCATCAGATGCGTTTCAATCTGGCTGATGGTTTTCCGGTCCTGACGACCAAGAAGCTGCATCTCAAGTCGATCATCCATGAGCTGCTGTGGTTCCTGAAGGGCGATACGAATATCGCCTATCTCAAGCAAAACGGTGTCCACATCTGGGACGAATGGGCCGATGCGAACGGCGATCTCGGGCCGGTCTACGGTTACCAGTGGCGCTCCTGGCCAACCCATGACGGCCGGCATCTCGATCAGATCGTCGCCCTCGTCGAAGGCCTGAAGAAAAACCCGAATTCGCGCCGTCATATCGTTTCGGCCTGGAACCCGGCGCTGATCGAGGAGATGGCGCTGCCGCCATGCCATTGCCTGTTCCAGTTCTATGTATCCGACGGCAAACTGTCCTGCCAGCTCTATCAGCGGTCCGGCGATGTCTTCCTCGGCGTACCCTTCAACATCGCCTCCTATGCGCTGCTGACCCTGATGGTGGCGCAGGTCTGCGGGCTTCAGCCGGGTGATTTCGTCCATACGTTCGGCGATACGCATATCTATCACAACCATTTCGACCAGGTCCGCGAACAGCTGACCCGTACACCGAAGGCACTGCCGAAAATGGTCATCAATCCGGATGTGAAGGACCTGTTTTCATTTCGTTTCGAGGACTTTGAGCTCGTCGGCTACGAACCTGATGCACATATCAAGGCGCCGGTTGCGGTATAGGCGCGATGGTGACACTGTCACCGGACGGGATGACTTGCGGTTGAACGGTCGAGGAGGACCCCATGCTGACATTGATCCACGCGCCACAGTCGCGCTCGTCGCGCATCATTTGGCTGCTTGAGGAACTCGGGGCGGAGTACGAGATCCGCTATGTCTCGATCCGCCGCTGGGATGGTTCGGGCGGTCCCGACGACAACAATCCGCATCCGCACAAGCAGGTGCCGGCGCTCCTGCACAATGGCGCGCTGGTCACGGAATCGACGGCGGTTGTGCAGTATCTGACCGAGCTCTATCCGCAATCGGAACTCGGCCGTCCGCCAGGGCATCCCGAGCGAGGTGCCTATCTGTCCTGGCTTGCCTATTATGCCGGCGTGATAGAGCCGTCCGGCAGCGCGTTTCTCTCCGGCGTTGCCGCCGGTCATCCGCCGCTTCTGAAAATATACGAGGACATGTGCCTGCATGTCGTCGAGACGCTGACGAAGCAGCCGTTCCTGCTCGGCAAGAAGGTCAGTGCCGTCGACCTTCTGCTGGTCAGCGCGCTGACCTGGATGCGCAAGCTGCTGCCGGACAGTTCGGTGGTCGATCAATATGTCCAGTTCATGACCGTGCGTCCGGCGCTTGCCCGTGCCCGCGCCGTCGACTCCAAGCCGGATGGTTTTCATGACTGAGCCAAACATCAGTATCGTCGTCGCGGTGTCCGCCAATGGCGTCATCGGCAGGGACGGCGGGTTGCCCTGGCACCTGCCCAGCGACCTCAAGCGCTTCAAGGCGCTGACGCTTGGCAAGCCGGTGGTTATGGGGCGAAAGACCTGGGCCTCGATTGGCAGGCCGCTTCCGGGCCGCCCCAATATCGTCATCAGCCGGGACGCGCATTTCGTGGCGGAGGGGGCAATTGTAGTCCAATCTCTGGAGGCCGCACTGGATCAGGCGCGCAGGCTGGCCGCCGATCTCGATGTCGATGAGGTCTGCGTAATCGGCGGTGGCGAGATCTATCGGCAGGCCATTGGCCAGGCTGATCTCCTGCATGTCACCACGGTCGCCGCCGAAATCGACGGGGATACGCGGTTTCCCGCTATCGATCCGGCCATCTTCGAAGAGATCGTCGATGAACCCCTGCCGCGTGGCGAAAAGGACAGCCACACTATGCATTTCAAGACCTGGCGGCGGAAAAGCTGAGCAATGCTAACTATTTTGCCGGATTTACGGTGAAGTTGGATGCGTTGCGTTGAAAGCCGTTCTGGACATACCTATAACGGTTTCACATCATGCCTGCGGCTCGTCCGCGGGGAAATGATCTCGGAATTTTTTCTATAGAAGAGGTATGAATGCCCTGGAGCAATCAGAACGGCGGCGGCGGTGGTCCTTGGGGCGGCGGCAGCGGCGGCGGTGGAAACAAGGGCCCTTGGGGCCAGGGGCCGAACCGGCCGCGTGGCGGCGGCGGTGGCCGTGGCAATGGTGGCCCTCCGGATCTCGAGGAAATTTTCCGCCGGGGTCAGGACCAGCTGAAGGGCGTGGTTCCGGGCGGTTTTAACGGCGGTGTCTTCGCGATCATCGGTCTGCTGATTGTCGGCTTCGTGCTGATGAATTCGATCTACACCGTCCAGCCGGACGAGCGTGGCGTCGAAATGCGGTTCGGCAAGCCCAAGGAAGAGATTTCCATGCCGGGCCTGCACTATCATTTCTGGCCGCTTGAAACGGTCGAAATGGTCAAGATCACCGAGCAGCAGCAGAATATCGGCAGCCGTTCAGGTGCTGGCGATCAGTCAGGTTCGGGCCTGATGCTGACCGGCGACCAGAACATCGTCAATGTTCAGTTCTCCGTGCTGTTTTCCGTGACCGACCCGAAGGCCTATCTCTTCAACGTCGAGGATCCGTCCGACACGCTGCAGCAGGTTGCCGAAAGCGCCATGCGCGAAGTCGTCGGCCGCCGTCCGGCACAGGACATCTTCCGTGATAACCGTCAGGCGATCGCAGCGGATGTAAAGACGACGATCCAGGCGACGATGGACACCTATGGTGCCGGCGTCTCCGTCAACACGGTCGCTATCGAAGACGCGGCACCGCCGCGCGAAGTAGCCGATGCGTTCGACGAAGTGCAGCGCGCCGAGCAGGACGAAGACCGGTTTGTCGAAGAAGCCAACCAGTATGCCAACCAGGTGCTCGGTAAGGCCCGTGGTCAGGCAGCCCAGTTGCGCGAAGAAGCGGCCGCCTATAAGGACCGGGTCGTCAAGGAAGCACAGGGTGAGGCACAGCGCTTCATCTCGGTCTATGACGCCTATGCGAAGGCCCCGGACGTGACGCGCAGACGTCTCTATCTCGAAACGATGCAGAGCGTTCTCGGCAAGTCCAAGAAGGTCATTCTCGACGAAAAGAACGGCCAGGGCGTTTTGCCTTATCTGCCGCTCAATGAAATCGTCAAGCCCGCGCAGTCGGGAGGGGCCCAGTAATGACCAATCGTCTTCCCTATATCGTTATTGGCCTGGCACTCGTGCTGATGGCTATCTATTCCTCCGTGTTCATCGTCAACCAGCGTCAGCAGGCCATCGTCGTGCGCTTCGGTCAGATCAAGGACGTCAAGACCGAGCCAGGCCTCTATTTCAAGCTGCCGTTTGCGTTCATGGATGCCGACCGCGTCCAGTATGTCGAAAAGCAGGCTCTGCGCTTCGACCTCGACAACATCCGCGTTCAGGTCTCCGGCGGCAAGTTCTATGAAGTCGATGCTTTCGTGATCTACAAGATCGCCGATGCCCGCCGTTTCCGCGAAACGGTGTCCGGTGACCGTGCCTCGGCCGAATCGCGTCTTCGCACTCGTCTCGACGCCTCGTTGCGCCGAGTTTACGGTCTGCGTGGCTTCGAATCGGCTTTGTCTGAAGAGCGTGCATCGATGATGCGTGAAGTTCGGGCCGACTTGAAGACCGACGCTGAATCGCTCGGCCTCAACATCGAGGATGTTCGCATCCAGCGGACGGATTTGACGCAGGAAGTTTCGCAGCAGACGTTTGAGCGAATGAAGGCGGAACGCCTGGCAGAAGCGGAACTGATCCGGGCCCGGGGTAACGAAAAAGGCCAGACCCGCCGCGCTGTAGCCGACCGTCAGGTTGTCGAGTTCGTTGCCGAAGCGCAGCGTGATTCGGAAATCCTGCGCGGTGAAGGCGAAGCCGAGCGGACTTCCGTGTTTGCCGATGCGTTTTCCCGCGATCCGAAGTTCTTCGAATTCTACCGCTCGATGTCGGCCTACGATCAGGCAATCGGTAGCCCGGACACGACACTTGTCCTGTCTCCGGACTCGGAATTCTTCCGTTATTTCAACAGTTCGGATGGTGCCCCGGCTCCGTCTGCCACTCAGCCCGCTGCAGGAAACTGATTGGCGAAATGAGTGACTTTCTGACGGGAATTGCTTTTTTCCTGATCATCGAGGGGCTAGTGTACGCACTGGCCCCTTTGGTTTTGGTGGAAATGGCAAAGCGTTTGCCGCATATACCAGAACAACAGTTGCGGTTGTTCGGGCTCGTTTCCGTCGTCATCGGCGTCGCACTTGTCTGGATGGTGCGAGGATAGGACATGACACATAAATTGCTTATTCGTTTGGTGGACGCGGAATATGCGATCACAAGGCTCAACATCGGAACGCCGCTGCCGGATTGGCTGCCGGGAGCGGGTTTCTGGGCCGTTTCGAGTTCCCGCGAGGAAATGACGCTTGTCTGCCGGGCGGCGCGCATTCCCTCCAATGTCCAGTCATCCGGCGGCTGGCGCTGTTTCCGAATCGAGCAGCATTTCACCTTCGAGGTCGCCGGCATTCTTGCCTCGGTGCTGAACCCGCTCTCCGAGGCCGGTGTCGGCATCTTCGCCAATTCCACTTTCAGCACCGATTACATCTTCATCATCGCCTCCGACCTCGACAAGGCCGTGGCGGCGTTGAAGGCGCATGGTCACGAACTGATGAATTGACGGGACGGCCAAGTGCCCTGGCGACGCTAACGAAAAGATGACTGGACGCGTCCCAAATCCGCCTTATCTTCGAACAGATTCTACGCCACCTTGCCGGCATAGAGGTTGACGAATTGCCAACCTCGTCGCTGTGCCCGTCTTGTATGACGAATATTTTTCTGCCGGCCGTTGTTGCAGCGGCATGCCTTCCCAAATCGAGAGGACCCCATGGGCTTGTCCATCCGCGCTTCCTTCTTCCGGTCCGTCACGCTCGCTGCAAGCGCTGCTCTCTTATTGAATTCCGTTCCGGTCCTGTCCGTGGCGCATGCGCAGACCAAGGCGCCGACTGCGACGCAACAAGGCCCGGAGTCCGTTGCCGATCTCGCCGCCGGCCTACTTGATGCGGTGGTCAATATCTCGACTTCGCAGAAGGTGAAAAACGACGACGAAGCACCGATGCCGCAGGTGCCGGAGGGATCGCCATTCCAGGATTTCTTCGATGAGTTCTTCAAGGGGCAGGGCGGCGAAGGCGGCGGGCGTCAGCGCACCGTCGATTCGCTCGGTTCAGGCTTTGTCATCGACCCGTCCGGCATCATCGTCACCAACAATCACGTGATCGAGGGCGCCGACGATATCGAGATCAATTTCGCCAATGGCTCCAAGCTCAAGGCCAAGCTGATCGGTACCGATACGAAGACCGACCTTGCCGTCTTGAAGGTTGAGCCGAAAAAGCCATTGACGGCTGTGCCGATCGGCGATTCCAGGCAGATGCGGATCGGCGACTGGGTGATGGCGATCGGCAATCCGTTCGGTCTCGGCGGCACGGTGACGGTCGGTATCATTTCGGCGCGCGGCCGCAACATCAATGCCGGTCCCTATGACAATTTCATCCAGACCGATGCGGCGATCAACAAGGGGAATTCCGGCGGCCCGCTGTTCAACATGAAGGGCGAGGTCATCGGCATCAACACGGCGATCATTTCGCCTACCGGCGGCTCGATCGGCATCGGCTTCTCGGTTCCGACGGAACTTGCCTCCAACGTCATTTCCCAACTCCGGGAGTTTGGCGAGACCCATCGCGGTTGGCTCGGCGTGCGCATTCAGCCGGTGACTGCCGATATTGCCGAGAGCCTGAAAATGGATACGCCGAAGGGCGCGCTCGTGGCCGGGATCATCAAAGGCGGTCCCGTCGATGGTGGGGCGATCAAGACCGGTGACGTGATCCTGAAATTTGACGGCCGCGATGTTGTCGAGATGCGCGATTTGCCGCGCGTCGTCGCCGAAAGCCCGGTCGGCAAGGCTGTCGACGTGCTGATTGTTCGCGATGGCAAGGAAATGACCGTCAAGGTGACGCTCGGCCGTCTGGAGGACGGTGAGAATCTCGCGGCGGCAGAGGCGGCAAAGACCCCGCAGGCTGATGAAGGTACCGATCAGGCCGAGCCGCCGGCAGCCGAATTGCCTGCGTCGGACCTGGTGCTCGGCATGAAGCTTGCCGTGCTCGATGCCGACAGCCGCAAGACCTACGGAATTTCCGAGGACGTCGAAGGCGTGGTTATCGCCGAGGTTCAGCCGCAATCGGCAGCCGCCGAACGGCGGATCGCTTCGGGCGACGTGATCGTCGAGATCGGCCAGGAAGCGATGAAGACGCCTGAGGATGTGGCAGCGCGGGTCGAAGAACTGAAAGCGGACGGGCGGCGCAATGCCCTGCTGATGATCGCCAACAAGACCGGTGAGCTGCGGTTTGTCACGGTGCGGATGGAGTAGTCCGTCCTCGCAAGGGATGATGAATTTGGAGGTGGGGCCGTAAGGTCCGCCTTTATTGTGTCAGCCATTGCTCGCGGCTGAGGGCATAGACGACATGCTGCTTGAGGTGCGGTGTGGTGTCGGGCACGCGCGGATGCTCGAAGTCGCGGGACGGGTCGCGGCGCAGGCCGATGCGGGCCATCACGGCCGTCGAGCGCGCATTATCCTTCACCGCAAAGGAGACGATTTCGGCAAGGCCGTGTTGATCGAAGCCATGCCGGAGCATCGCTTTTCCGGCTTCGGTGACAAAACCCTGGCGCCAGAAACGCACGGCCAGCCGCCAGCCGATCTCGACCGTGCCTTGCGGCAGGAAGGGGGCGAGGTCGGTGCGGGCCAAACCGAGAAAGCCGATTGGCTCATCGGTGTCCTTCAGTGCCAATGCGAAAAAGCCCAGTCCGGTTTCGCTGATCCGCTGCCGCGCTTCATCCATCAGCGCATCGGACTCGTCTCGCGAGCGTTGGCGTGGAAAGAATTCCATCACCTTCGGGTCGGCATTGATTTCGGCAAACAGAGGCCGGTCGCTCTCTTGCCAGTTGCGAATGCGCAGGCGATCTGTTTCCAGGATGATCATCGAACGAAATCCGTCTTGCGATAACCCTGGATATAGAGGAGGGCGGTGAGATCACTGTGGTCGATGCGGATCTTGACCTGGGAAGAGACGACCGGCTTGGCATGCAGGGCAACGCCGGCGCCAGCCAGATGCAGCATGCCGAGATCATTGGCGCCATCACCGACGGCAAGAGCGTCAGCTGTGGAAATGCCGAGTTTAGTGGTGATGTCGACCAGCGCATCCACCTTGGCCTGCTTGCCGAGGATCGGCTCTGCGACGGAACCGGTGAGATGCCCGTCTTTTTCCAACAGGATGTTGGCGCGGTTTTCGTTAAAGCCAAGCGTTGCGGCAATCGGGCCCGTAAAGACGGTAAAGCCACCGGAAACCAGGGCGGTGTAGTAGCCCTTGGCTTTCATGGTCGCGACCAGTTCAGGGCCACCGGGGGTCAGCGTGATGCGCTTTTCAATGACATCGCCGACGACGCTGAGCGGCAGGCCGTTGAGCAGCGCGACGCGCTCGATCAGAGCCGGTTCGAAGGCAATCTCGCCGTTCATCGCCCGAGCGGTGATCGCTGCGACCTTGTCCTTCAGGCCGGCCTCTGCTGCAAGTTCGTCTATGCATTCCTGGCCGATCATGGTGGAATCCATGTCGGCGATCAGCAATTTCTTGCGGCGCGTCTCGGCGTTCTGGACGATGACATCAATGGGGGCGTCGCCGACCACGCCACGCAGCAGCGCTTCTTGCCAGTCCGGGTTGGCGCCATCCCTCAGCGCGATATCGCAGGCGACGCCGTCGGCCAGCCAGTAGAGGCCGGATGCGTCGACGGCGGCTGCAGCCTCCTCGGCGAGCGCTGTGGTCAGAACGGGATTTGACGGATTGGCAACAAGCGTGGCAACGAAGGCCATGATGAAAAACCTTGAGATTGGACAGGATGCAATCCTGATAACCGGGCCGACTGCCAGCGGCAAGTCCGCTCTCGCCGTTGCGCTGGCGAAACAGCATAATGGTGTGGTTGTGAATGCCGACAGCATGCAGGTCTACGACACCTTGCACGTGCTCACCGCACGTCCGTTCGAAACCGACATGCAGGGCGTTGTGCATCATCTCTATGGGCATGTTCCGGTATCGCAGCACTATTCGACCGGTGAATGGTTTCGCGATGCCGTGGAGGTGTTGCAAGCTATTCGTAGCGCGGGGAAAATTCCTGTTTTCGTCGGCGGAACCGGGCTTTATTTCAAGGCGCTCACCGGTGGATTGTCAGATATGCCGCCGGTACCTGAAACGATACGCGACGATGTGCGCCGCCGCTTGCTGACCGAGGGGGCGGAGGCTCTCCATGCGATTTTAACGGAGAGGGATCCGGAAACCGCTGCAATTCTGCGACCGGGCGATGGGCAGCGCATAGCCCGTGCGCTGGAAATATTCGAGGCGACCGGCCAGTCCATCCGGGTTTTCCAGGCGCGTCAGGGGCCTGTGGCCATTGATCCAGAACGCGCCATGAAAATTGTGGTGCTGCCGGAGCGGGCATTGCTGCGGCAGCGGATCGACCGGCGCTTCACTGGCATGCTGAAGAGCGGTGCGGTCGAGGAAGTCGAGGCTCTTCTGTCGCTCGACCTGAAGCCGGAAATGCCGGCGATGAAGGCGATCGGCGTGCCGCAGATTGCCGGACTTCTGTCTGGTACAATGAGCAAGGCCGAGGTGATCGAAACGTCATCGGCTGCAACACGGCAATATGCCAAGCGGCAAATGACGTGGTTTCGCAATCAACTGGATGACAGCTGGCAGCGCTGGGATCCGGCGGGTGCCTGAGGCCGCAGGGTATCGGTGTTACTTGCGGATGATGCTGCTCAGCGGCTTCTTCAGCAGGCTCTCGCGCAGCGATGGCCGGGGCTGGTCCGGATTGGGTTGCGCGAAACTCGGCGCGGGGCGGGTGGGTGTTCGGTAGGAATCGGACGGCGATGGGGCCGGCGGTTCATCCGACAGCAGTTGACTACGGATCTGGTTGAACCGTTCAAGCTGCGGATTGGGCGGCTCGTTGCGTGGCAGCATGCCCGGGTTGTAAGGTTGGGATGCCGCCGCTTCATGGTCTTCGGCAAGGTCAGCGTTAAAGGCACGGATGTCGCGAAGATCGTCATCCGCCGGGAGAGCACCCTGTTCCTGTGCGCTGGCGCTTGCCATGTAAGCGTTCTGAAAGCCGGAAATATCCGGACCGCTCATGGCGCGCATGCGCGAAACGACGTTGCGCAGATCGACGGTATCCGGGGTTTCTTCAGTGACCTTGACGGTGACGCCGTTGGCCTTGGGCAGGCTCTTTTCATCGACGCGGGTAAAGCGCATGCGCATCGGCACGGCGACGGCCTCACCGAAGGCGATGGCTTCGCCATTGCCGATCGAGGAAATGAAGCTCGTCGTTGAAATCGACGAGTTGGGGATTGCCGAGCGGATGATTTCCTGGTCGCGGTCGTTGGAGAGCCGCATGGCAAAGACCGTCGAGCACTGTGACAGGATGGTTGGGTCAAGTTCACCGGGACGTTGGGTGATGATCCCCAGCGAAACGCCGTATTTTCGGCCTTCCTTGGCGATTCGGGCGATGGCCTGTCGGGTCGGCACGAAACCCAGGCTGGCATCGGCGGGAACGTAACGGTGTGCCTCTTCGCAGACGACCAGCATATGAACACCGCCATTGCTCCAGAGCGCGATTTCAAACGCCATGCGGCAAAGCACGGAGGCAACCGAATTGACGACTTCGGACGGGATGCCGGCGAGCTGAAAGGTTGTAACCGGCCGGCCATCGCCCGGAATGCGGAAAATCTTGGCGATCGTCTCCAGAATGGTGTCGGTGATCGTGTTCGAGGAGAACATGAAATTGTAGCGCGGATCGTTGATGGCGCCGATCACCTTGACCTTCAGGGAGCGCAGGTGCGGCTTGTCATTGCGGCCTTCGAGGCGTCCGATGCGCTCATCGATCATCGCCAAAAGGTCTGCCATGCGGTAGGGTACCGGCGTATCGGCGGTAATCGAGCTTTTTTCGCTCGTGCGGCGCGCCACGCCGGAGTCTGCCGAACCCTTGAAGGCCCGTTTTGCCTCCGGAACGACATCGCGCAAGATATCGAGTTCTTCGGGAACAGGTGGCCGGCCGCGAAAAATCACCTCTGCGAATTCTTCCAGCCGCATCAGCCAGAAGGGCAGGTCGAGATTGTCGGTGTCGATGACCACGGCGATATCGGGAAAGGCGGCGGCGAATTCGTTGTGCGGATCGAGGATCAGGACGCGCAGCTTCGGATCGGAGGCGATGGCCTTGTGCAGCAACAGGCTGACCGCCGTCGACTTGCCGACGCCGGTGGTGCCGACGATGGCAAAATGCTTCGACAGCATCGAGGGGACGTGGATGGTCGCGTCGAGGCTGTCATCCTGGGTCAGCTTGCCGATGACGCAGGTATCGTTCTTGCCGGTATCGTAGATGCGGGCAAGGTCGGCCGAGCGGATGCGGTGGGCGATGGCGCCGAGATAGGGATATTGGGTAATGCCGGCGGAGAATTCCTCGCGGCCGTTTGGGCTGAGATGGACTTCACCCATCAGTTCCACTTCGATACGGAACGTGTTGTCGAGTTCTTCGCCCCATTCGTTGGTGGCCGTCTGCATCGAATAGACAAGTGCAACGACGCGGTTTTTGCCAACCGTGATGGAAATGAGCCTGCCGACGGACCAGAGTTCAGTCAACGAGGTCTCGCCGTTTTCGGCAATGGCTGCAATCGTCGCCCGCGAACCGCTGCACGCAACGACGCGGCCGAGGAAACGGTTGCCCCGTTTCAGGGCATCGCGTCGATCCTGCTCTCCGGCGCTGATCGAAGAATGGAATTCATTGTTCAGCAATAGGAAACCTCTGGTCACGAATACACCATATTACCCAAAGGGATTTAATAAGTGGTTTCTTGGGTTTGAGCGTGTTCTTGTGGATTTGTACCTGCTATGGTTGTTTTCGGGAAAGACGTTGACGGAACAAGTATTTCTGTTTATCAATCCCGCCCATGATCAATATCGCAGTTATTCTTGTGGTGGGACGGCGCATGGGCAGGATGGTGTAACCATCCGGCGATAGCCACCCATGCGCAAAACACGAGGCCCTCAAGGGGCCTTTTTTTATGCCTTCAAACACGATACTCACAGCCAAAACGCGAACATGGACGGAAACAGGCCAATGAGCGGTACAGACAACCAGACGCAAGCGAACCAGATGACAGGGGCGGAAATTGTTCTTCAGGCACTGAGGGACAATGGTGTGGAGCATATCTTCGGTTATCCGGGCGGTGCCGTTCTGCCGATCTATGACGAAATCTTCCAGCAGGACGATATCCAACACATCCTCGTTCGCCACGAGCAGGGCGCCGGCCATATGGCCGAAGGTTATGCCCGCTCGACAGGCAAGGTCGGCGTTCTGCTGGTCACCTCCGGTCCTGGCGCGACCAATGCCGTCACGCCGCTTCAAGACGCGCTGATGGACAGCATTCCGCTGGTCTGCCTGACCGGCCAGGTTCCGACATCGTTGATCGGCTCCGACGCTTTCCAGGAATGTGACACCGTCGGCATCACGCGGCCCTGCACCAAGCACAACTGGCTGGTCAAGGACGTCAACGAACTGGCCAGCATCATTCATGAGGCGTTCCGCATCGCCCAGTCCGGCCGTCCCGGTCCGGTCGTCGTCGATATTCCGAAGGACGTTCAGTTCGCCACCGGCACCTACACGCCGCCGTCCGCTTCCAAGGTCCAGAAAAGCTATCAGCCGAAGCTTCAGGGCGACATGCGCCAGATCGAGCAGGCGATCGAGATGATGAAGGGCGCGCGCCGTCCGGTCATCTATTCCGGTGGCGGTGTCGTCAACTCCGGTCCGGAAGCATCGAAACTGCTGCGCGAACTGGTTGAGCTGACCAATTTCCCGATCACCTCGACACTGATGGGACTGGGCTCCTATCCGGCCTCCGGCAAGAACTGGCTCGGTATGCTCGGCATGCACGGCACCTTCGAAGCCAATATGGCGATGCACGATTGCGACGTCATGGTCTGCATCGGCGCTCGTTTCGACGACCGCATTACCGGCCGTCTCAATGCCTTTTCGCCGAATTCCAAGAAGATCCACATCGATATCGATCCGTCCTCCATCAACAAGACCGTGCGTGTCGATGTTCCGATCATCGGCGACGTTGGTAACGTTCTGGAAGACATGGTTCGTGTCTGGCGGGCCTCGGCCGGAAAGCCGGACAAGAGCCAGCTGGCGGACTGGTGGGAAGGCATCGCCCGCTGGCGCGGCCGCAACTCGCTTGCCTACAAGATGAACGACGATGTCATCATGCCGCAATATGCCATTCAGCGTCTGTACGAGCTGACCAAGCATCGCGACACCTATATCACAACGGAAGTTGGTCAGCACCAGATGTGGGCGGCGCAGTTCTTCGGCTTCGAGCACCCGAACCGCTGGATGACCTCGGGCGGCCTCGGCACCATGGGCTACGGCTTCCCGGCGGCGATCGGCGTTCAGGTTGCCCATCCCGATGCGCTGGTCATCGACATTGCCGGCGATGCTTCGATCCAGATGTGCATCCAGGAAATGTCTTGCGCCGTGCAGCATAACCTGCCGGTGAAGATCTTCATCCTCAACAACCAGTACATGGGCATGGTCCGCCAGTGGCAGCAATTGCTGCACGGTAACCGCCTGTCCAATTCCTATACCGAGGCCATGCCCGATTTCGTCAAGCTCGCCGAAGCTTATGGCGGCGTCGGCATCCGTTGCGACAAGCCGGCTGATCTCGATGCTGCCATTCAGCAGATGATCGACAGTCCGGCGCCGGTGATATTCGATTGCCGCGTCGCCAATCTTGCCAACTGCTTCCCGATGATCCCATCGGGCAAGGCGCATAACGAGATGTTGCTGCCGGACGAAGCCACGGACGAAGCGGTCGCCAACGCGATCGACGCCAAGGGCCGCGCACTGGTTTGATGGAATAGGAAAAGGACACGATCATGAATGCACATCTTCAGCCGACCGGCTCCGCCTATTTCATCGCCAAGGAAACAGAGAAGGCGGAAAATCATACGCTTTCGGTTCTCGTCGACAACGAGCCGGGCGTCCTTGCCCGCGTCATCGGCCTGTTTTCCGGCCGTGGCTACAATATAGAAAGCCTGACGGTTTCCGAGACCGAGCACCAGTCGCACCTGTCGCGCATCACCATCGTCACGCGCGGCACGCCGCATGTGCTGGAGCAGATCAAGGCGCAGCTGGAACGTATCGTTCCTGTTCACCGTGTTGTCGATCTGACGGTCCGGGCCGCCGAGCTTGGCCATGACCGGCCGATCGAGCGCGAAGTGGCGCTGGTCAAGGTTTCAGGCCAGGGTGAGACCCGGGCGGAAACGCTGCGCCTGGCCGACGCCTTCCACGCCAAGGTGATCGATGCGACGCTCGAGCACTTCATCCTCGAAATCACCGGCAAATCCTCCAAGATCGACCAGTTCGTAGCGATCCTGAAGCCGCTCGGCGTCTTGGAAGTCTGCCGTACCGGTATCGCGGCGATGAACCGCGGCCCGCAAGGGATGTAACGGGTTACGAATATGATTGAAAAAGGGCGCCATTGGCGCCCTTTTTCATTTCACAAAGACATCGGCTCAGATCATCTCCAGCGGCACTTTTCTGCCCGGCGGAGGGAAAGCCCTGTCAAGCATTGTGAGATCCTCAGTGGTCAGTTGAACCTCGACGGTTGCCCGGTTTTCCCGGACCCGCTCGGGCATTGCGGTCTTGGGGATGACAATGACACCGGGGTTGCGGATCAGGAAGGCAAGCGCGATCTGCGCGACGGTTGCCTGGTGTGCCTTGGCGATGTGGATCAGGTCGGGATGACGCATCAGCCGGCCCTCGTCGAGCGGCGAATAGGCCATGACCGGCATGCCGCGGGCCTGGCTGTCCTTCAACAGATCATACTCTATGCCTCGGCGGGCGAGGTTGTAGAGCACCTGGTTGGCGGCGACATTGCCGCCATCGGGTACGCCGAGAAGCTCTTCCATATCATCGGCATCGAAATTGGAGACACCCCAAGCGCCGATCTTGCCGGACTGGCGCAATGTCTCGAAAGCTTCGACCGTTTCCGCGAGGCGGTAGCGGCCGCGCCAATGCAGGAGATAGAGGTCGATGTGGTCAGTGCCGAGCCGTTTGAGGCTGGCCTCGCAAGCCTTGATCGTGCCATCGCGGCTGGCATTGGTGGGCAGCACCTTGCTGACGATGAAGGCGTCGTTCCTGCGGCCCTTGACAGCTTCGCCGACGACCCGCTCGGCGCCGCCATCGGCATACATCTCAGCCGTATCGATCAGCGTCATGCCGAGATCGAGGCCATGACGCAGGCACTTTGCTTCTTCCGCAGCGCTCGCCTTGCGCTCGCCCATATGCCAGGTACCCTGGCCGATCACGGGGACGGCCTTGCCCGAGGGGAAGTTGGTGGTCAAAATGGCGTCTTGCATTGGAAACCTCTTTCGGCGGCATGTCGGACCAGTTTTATGGACGGTCGATGTCTCATTTAAGGCGTAACGTGGCGGGGCGAAGTCCGGATGTCAAAAGCCTTGGTCCGGAGGTGCTGTTCTTGTCACCCTGACAAGTTTCGAGTGGTCTTTGAAAATAGGTCAATTATCCTGACCTAAATACCGGGAGGACTTCATGCAGGCCGACACGCTTCTGGCGCTGTTTCTTTTTGCGTTCACGACATCGATCACGCCGGGTCCGAACAACATGATGCTGTTTGCGTCGGGCGTGAATTTCGGGTTCTCCCGGACCATTCCGCACATGTTCGGCATTGGCGCGGGTTTCCTGTCACTGCTGATTGCCGTCGGGCTCGGGCTGGGGGCACTGCTGCATTCCGTCCCGATGCTCTACATCGCGCTGAAATTCGCCGGCGGCGCCTATCTCGTCTGGATTGCCTGGAAGATCGGGTCATCGCGAACACTGTCGGAAGGCAAGGCAGGCGCTGTGCCGATGTCCTTCCTGCAGGCTGCGGCGTTTCAGTGGATCAATCCGAAGGCCTGGGTCATGGCCGTGACGGCGATGGCGACCTACACGAGCGAGCAAACCTATATCACCAGCGTTTTCATCGTCGGTGCCATCTTCGCCATCGTCAATGTTCCGAGCGTCTCGACATGGGCCGGTTTCGGCTCGGCGCTCCGCCAGTGGCTGTCAGAGCCGGTGCGGCTGAAATGGTTCAACATCACAATGGCTGTCTTGCTCGTTCTCAGCCTTTGGCCAATGTTGCGATAACGCAGCCACGTTTATGGCAGGATGGGAGGAGCGCATGCCGGACCTGTTTGTCCTGATCATTGACGGGCTTGTCTTCGTGGCCGGCGCGCTTGTTGTTGTTTTCGGCAGTTATTTCACTGCGCGGAAATGCCTTCATCCGGGTTTGGAAAGCGATCGGACCCATGACGCGGCAGCAACCATTGCCGTGCGGATTGCCGCCTTGCATGGTTTGATCCTGGCACTGGTCTATGCTCAGGCGTTGGAGGACTACAAGGGTGTTCGCAACAACCTGATGGAAGAGGCGGTGGCGATATCGGATGTGTTCAACGATGTCGGCCGTTACGGAGGTGCTGTGGTTGCCCCCGTCCAGAAGGATCTGGCAGACTATGTGGTCACGGTTGTCGGTGAGGAATGGGATATGCTGGGGCAAAACAAGGGTCTGTCGCCCAAAGCCTGGACACTGTGGAACAACGTTTATGAACACCTGCTCGATCTGGAGCCGCAGACCGACCGTCAGCGCTATCTGAGCAACAGGATGCGAGACCGGGCCGCAGCAATAGCGCGCTTTCGCGAAATCCGCGAGCAGACGGCGGCGGGCGGTTTCGAGGGCATGTTCTGGGCTCCCGCGGTGATCGGGCTATGCCTTCTTTCTATCCCGTTCTACGTGTACCGTCCGAATCGGACGCATCTGTTTCTGTTATCGATCTTCGGCGCCTATTCTGGTGTTGTGCTCTTTTTTATCTTTGCCTTTTCCAATCCGTTCGGACAGCCCGGAGGACTGGACCCCGTGGCCTTCCAAAATCTGTTGCGCGGAGACATGGGCAACGGACTGCCGCCACCCGCAACGAACTGAGAAATCATACCCGCGATATTCGAGGCTACCATGCACGATCACGACGATCACGACGATCACGATCATCACGACAATCATTTCTCCGAGATGCAGGCCCGGGTGAAGGCGCTCGAAACCGTGCTGACGCAGAAGGGGCTGATCGATCCGGCGGCGATCGATGCGATCGTCGATACCTATGAGACGAAAATCGGCCCTCGCAATGGTGCGCGTGTCGTCGCCAAGGCCTGGGCCGAGCCGGATTTTGCCGATTGGCTTCGCAAAGATGCGACGGCGGCGATCGCAAGCCTTGGTTATACCGGGCGGCAGGGCGAGCATATGCGCGCGGTGTTCAATACGGCGGAAACCCACAATCTGGTCGTCTGCACGCTCTGCTCCTGCTATCCGTGGTCGGTGCTTGGCCTGCCGCCCGTCTGGTACAAGGCGCCGCCGTATCGCTCGAGGGCGGTGATCGATCCGCGCGGCGTGCTGGATGAATTCGGTGTGACGCTGCCCCAAGGGCAGAAAATCCGGGTCTGGGATTCGACGGCTGAGCTTCGCTATATCGTCATTCCGGAACGCCCTGACGGCACTGAAGATCTCGATCAAGAGGCGCTTGCTGATCTCGTGACGCGCGACTCGATGATTGGCACCGGACTGGCCAGATCAAAGGGAGAAGGCCGATGAACGGCGCCCAGGACCTTGGCGGGCAGCACGGCATGGGTCCGGTGGCGCCGGAGACGGATGAGCCGTATTTCCATGCGGAATGGGAAAAGCGGGCGCTCGGCCTGACGCTCTCCTGCGGTGCCTTTGGCGCCTGGAACATCGACGAGAGCCGGCATGCGCGGGAAAGTCTTCCGCCTGCCACGTATCTGTCTGCCAGTTATTACGAAATCTGGACCCGTGGGCTGGAGATCCTGTTGAAGCGGCATGGCTTCGTTTCGGCCGCTGAATTGGCGGCGGGCCATATGCTGGAAAAGGGCAGGGAGCCGAAGCGCATTCTGACGGCAGATATGGTGGCGGGCGTCCTTGCGAAAGGCGGACCATGTGACCGCCCGGTGCCGGATGGGCCGAGATTTGCCGCCGGCGACCGGGTACGGACGAAAAATTTCAATCCCGAGACCCATACGCGGCTGCCGCGGTATGCGCGCGCCAAGCAGGGCATTGTCGAAGCCGTGCAGGGCTCGTTCGTCTTTCCTGACGATAACGCTCATGGCAAGGGCGAGAATCCGCAATGGGTCTATACGGTCGTATTCGATGCCGGTGAAATCTGGGGCGAGGGTGCGGACCCGGCGCTCACCGTCTCGATCGACGCCTGGGAGAGTTATCTTGAACGCATTTGAACCGACACTGGCTGCATCTCCCGGTCTGCCGAAATCGCATCAGGGCGATCCGGTTTTTGCCGAACCCTGGCAGGCGGAAGCCTTTGCCATGACGGTGCGGCTGCATGAGAAGGGCGTGTTTTCCTGGAGTGAATGGGCCGAGGCATTGTCGCATGAACTCTACAAGCCGGGGCGGCGGGCCGATGCAGGTGACTATTTCGATTGCTGGGTGGCAGCACTGTCGCGCCTCGTCACCGAATTGTCGATCACCTCGCAGGAGCAACTCAACGACCTGACGCAAAGCTGGCAGAGAGCGGCGGAGGCGACGCCGCACGGCAAGCCTATCCTCCTGGAAAACGATCCCGGGCGCTGAACGAGTCATGCAATTCCGATTGAGGCTTGGTCAGGGCAGGCTGCGTTTGCATCCTGCCCTGCTATTCGAGGTCGCCCTCAGGTCTCGAACTGCCGGTAACATTCCTCGGCTATTTGCTGCAATCGGGCGCGGCTGACTTCACCGGTCACTGCGTAGCCGATGGAGCCGTCGATCCAGTAGAAGGTTTCCAGCGAACCTGCGGATTCGAAGCGGAAGCTGGTTTCGGCATTTTCCGGGTTTTTGCCGAGAAGAACAGTCAGCCGTTGTCCGGCCGTATCCTGATACATCAGCATCGCACCGGCCTTGCCGTTGACCGGCAGGAGCCGGCCACCGACGAGGGAGAAACCGAGGCCCTTGAGGTCAGGGGCAACCAGCTTGTAGTCCAGCCGCTTGCCGAGCCAGGTGACAAGATGCTCCTGCTGATCAGCGCCGACCTCGACCGGATGGCGTTTTTCGCTGGCATAAACGAGGAATGCGGTCTTCGATTGGCCGGGAAGGCTGTCGAGTGCGGCCGCTGTCTCGATCGTCACCGGGCTGGCCAGCAATCTCTCGGCATAGACGCCCACTGCCGTGCCTGACAGGAAGAGCGTCAATGAGGCGGCAATCAGGGCCGTCTCGCGCCACCAGGAGGGGGAGGATGGTGTTGCCGCAGTGCTCAAGAGCGTGCGGTCGCGTTCGCTCGATTGCGCATAGCCTGAGAACGCGGCCTGCAGTTCGGCCGCCTGCGCCTGCCATTGGCGGACCTCGGCTTCCTCTTGCGGATGTTCGCTCAGCCAGAGTTCGACTGCACGGCGGCGTTCCTCGTCAAGGAAGCCATCGACATAGGCGTGCAGATCTGCCTCGGTGACCGGTTTGTGGGCGTCTGTCATTTCGGTCTCCGCAGGGTGACGATGTTGTTTTCGGCCAGATGCGCTGCCATCTGGCGGCGCGCGCGTGACAGGCGGGACATCACGGTGCCGATCGGGATCGCCAGCATGTCGGCGACATCCTGGTAGCCGTATCCCTCAACGGCCACCAACATCAACACCGAGCGATGATCCGGGCTCAGCGCATTCAGCGCCCTGTGCAGCCGCGTCTTTTCCAATGGGTCGCCTGACACGTCCTCTGCCGTCAGACCCAGCGTGTCATTGAACTCGACCGAAGGATGCTGGGTCACGCGGCGGTAGCGGTCGCGGTAGAGATTGGTCATGATCGTGAAGGCCCAAGAGCGCAGGTTGACGCCGCGCCATTGGCTGCGGCGCACGAGCACCTTCTCGACGCAATCCTGCAGCAGGTCTTCGCCGTCGCTGTCGGATTTGGCAAGACTGCGGGAATAGCGCCGCAGTGACGGCATCAGCGACAGGATCTGGTTTTCAAACGTCTCCGCGGAAGGGGGATGCGCCCCCTTCACGCGGATATCCTGGTCAGGGGCGTGCGGCATCCCAGACCTTTCCTACACCGTCGCCGGTGGCATCGCCCTTTTTCGCATCCTTGATCCAGAAATAGAGCGGCATGCCCTTGAGAGCCCATTGCTTCTTGCCATCCTTGCGCTCAACCAGCGTATAATCGCCATCGGCCGCAGCGGCGCCTTCGGCAAGGTAAGGCGGCCAGTTGGTGGCGCATTTATCATAGCAGTAGGATTCGCCCTTTTCATCCTTCTTGTAGGTATAGAGCGTCATGCCGTTCTCGGCGGCAATGACCTTGCCCTTGTCCGTTTCCACGGTCTGGACAGCGGGGGCGGCAAAGGCGGATGCGGCTGATATCAGGGAAAAAGCTGTGACGAGCGGTAGAAATCGCATTGGACGTGTCCTCTCTGGGGTTCCCGTTCGAACCGCCCTTTCAGCCGGTTCGAACGTAAGACACATCTGGGCCGCTTCTTATTCCCAGGCCGCGCGCAAAAACTTATCGCGGCGGCAATGCTTTTGAAGCAACGAAGCGGGCAAGCGAGGGGCCGATCGCCATGATCATCAGCAACCGGGCCGTCTGCAATGCCATGACGAACGGCACATCGACATTGCTGGAGGCGGCGATGATGGCGATCGAATCCATGCCGCCGGGGCTGGTGGCAAGATAGGCGGTCAGCGGATCAATGCCCGCGGCATGCACGAGGATATAGGCCAGCAGGCCGGAAAACCCGATCAGGACGAGGATTGAGATGACCGTCGGCACCAGCGCGCGGCGGGCATGGGCAAGGACCGGCCGGGTAAAGCCGAGCCCGATATTCCAGCCGAGCATGGCGTAGCTCAACGCCAGCAGCCATTCAGGGATCTCGATCACCAGCAAACCGCTGACGCTAAGCGCCGAGCCGAGCAGGAAAGGCACGAGAAACACGCCGGCCGGGATGCGTAGCCATTTGCCCACGAGGCCGCCGCCGAGTGCAAGAGCAAGCGTTTCGAGGAACGGCACCAGGTGGATAGGCCCGAACCAGACGATTTCCGGCCCGGGTCCGTCG
The DNA here is from genome assembly GCA_900472175.1 of Hyphomicrobiales bacterium. Classification (GTDB taxonomy): domain Bacteria; phylum Pseudomonadota; class Alphaproteobacteria; order Rhizobiales; family Rhizobiaceae; genus Pararhizobium. The sequence goes on from UCHD01000004.1 coordinate 225,111, forward strand.
ATGCCAGCCCAGTAACGCGCCACGATAGAGGCGGCGGCGGCGACGAAAACGACGCGCAGATATTGCATGAAGGCAACCAGCCGGACATCGGCACCATAGGCATCGGCCATCACCAGCATCGAGGTGGCGGCGCCCGCCGACGAGCCCCAGATCGCCGTCGTACCGGGCAGGATATTGAGCTTGCTGATGACGAAGCCGCTCAGCGTACTCATGGCAATGACCGAGAGAACGACGGCTAGGAACAGCGGCCAGTTCGAAAAGAAGGTCGCCAGAATGCCGGGACGGATGGTTTCGGCGATCATCGTGCCGATCAGCGCCTGCGCGCAGAGAAAGGCTGGGCGCGGCAAGCGTATCGTGCCGCCATTCATACCGACGATGGCGCCGGCCACCATCGGTCCCATCAAGAGGGCGGCCGGAATGCCGGTGAGTTCGAGCAAGCCCGCAAGGACTGCGGACAACAGGAGCAGAAAGCCCCATTGGGATGCGATATTCCAGCGGCCGATGCCCGAGGCCACGGGAGCGGACGGGTCTTCGGAAGGTTCAGACGTCACGGTGAGCACTTTCGGATAGCAGTAAAAGGCCGCGCTTGGGAGACTGGCCCGGCGCGGTTTTAACATGGGCTCCGCCGCAGCGATACGCGTTGCATGAGGCAGATTCTGACAATCGGCCGTATTTTTAAGGTAAGCATTCATAGACCCGCCGTTGCGCCAAGTCATCGATCAACACCGCAGGACGCGACAGGAACACCCGAATCGGGCAATAGAACAAACATGGAATTCGCACCGCAACAGGATGAGGCCCTCAAGGCCGTTTCGCGCTGGTTGAAGGAAGGGCGCTCGCCGCTGTTCCGTCTTTTCGGCTATGCCGGAACCGGAAAGACGACGCTAGCCCGGCATTTCGCCGAGCATGTCGATGGTGATGTTCTCTTCGCGGCCTTTACCGGCAAGGCGGCGCAGGTGCTACGCTCCAAGGGCGCAAAGAACGCCAAGACCATCCATTCGCTGATCTACCGGCCGCGCGGCGAGGAAGAAGTGTCGGACGAAGAGACCGGCAAGACCTCGATCGCGCCGATGTTCTCGATCAATCGGCAGTCTCCTGTCGCCAAGGCGGCACTGATCATCATCGACGAATGCTCTATGGTCGATGAGGCGCTCGGCCGCGACCTGATGAGCTTTGGCACGCCTATCCTGGTGCTTGGCGATCCCGGCCAGTTGCCGCCGGTCTCGGGCGGTGGTTACTTCACCAATGAGGAGCCGGATTACCTGCTGACCGACATTCACCGTCAGGCGCGCGACAATCCGATCATCCAGCTTGCCATGCATGTGCGCGAAGGCAAGGAGATCATGCACGGCGACTACGGCTCAACGGCCAGGATCATCTCCAAAAACGAGGTAACGCAGGACCTGGTGCTCGGTGCTGATCAGGTATTGGTCGGGACCAACAAGACCCGCCGCCGCTACAATACACGGCTGCGCGAATTGAAGGGTTTTACCACCGAATATCCGCAATCAGGCGACAAGCTCGTCTGCCTGCGCAACGACCCTGCCAAGGGCCTGCTCAACGGCTCGCTCTGGCAGGTGATGACCTCGTCCAAGGAAACGGTGAAGCCCGGCATCAACCTGATGATCCGCCCGGAAGATGACGACATGGATCGTGGTGCGGCCAAGATCAAGCTCTTGAAGACCGCCTTTGAGGATGTCGAAGGGGAAATTCCGTGGTCGACGCGCAAGCGGTACGACGAGTTCGATTATGGCTATGCGCTGACGGTACACAAGGCGCAGGGCTCGCAGTGGAACAATGTGGTCCTGTTCGACGAGAGCTGGGCTTTTCGCGATACCCGCGAACGCTGGCTCTATACCGCAATCACGCGCGCGGCCGAGACGCTGACGATCGTCCGCTGACGCCTAATCCGCAGACACAAACCCCATCAATACGGCCTTTGCGACCGCCTGAAAGCGGTTGTGACCGTTGAATTTGCGGATGATATCGGATTCCAGCGTCAATACGGCCGTCAGGTCCATGTCCATCATCGTGGCGATGCGGTTTGCCGGATAGCCCTCGGCCATGAATACCAGGCACTTCGTTTCGATCGGCGAAAGGTGGATGGGGGGCAGAGCGGTGCGCTCCGGATTGTCGCCTTCGGCCGCCGATTCCAAGAGTTCGCCGATCCGCTGCATCTGGCGCCGCAGGATGGACTGCTGGGCTGCGAGTTCGCGTTTTCGCGCATGCAGTGCATCTTCGAATATCTGTGCTGCGTGCTTTCGGCTGGACGAGGCACTGAGGGCCGACATCAGGTCCTGGATGGCAGCGATCGGCATGTCGATTTCGCGGCAGGCATTGATGACAGTCATGCGCCGGATGTCGTCCAGTCCGTAGACCCGCATCGGCCCCATTCTATCGGCCGAGAGCAGGCCCTTTTCCTCGTAGAAATGCAGTGTCCGGTGGGTGACGCCGAAGGCATCCGCCATGTCGGCGATGGCAACATGATTGCCGGCGATGTTTCCCGGCAATGGGAGGTGGGGAAGAAATCCCGACGATTGCCGGCTGCCCGGTTGAGAAGGATGTGTCTTACCTTGTTCTGGCATTCTTTGACATAACCCCGCTGGTTAACCTGCGGGAGATATCCTGGAGACGTCAATCTGCCTATGACGCATCAGGATGCGCCGCATGTCTCCTTGGGCTGCTCCTCGAGGTCATGCACGCCATCCCGGCGGGAAGGATACTCGCAACCATCGTGCTTGCCTGATGAGCGACCAGGCTTTCTCCCACTTGCACACTTAGAATACACGCGCGGCGTGAAGATGAACAGCTAGTAACTTTGGGGATGAAATCTAAGGGTTTTCAGCGATTTCAGCTGTACTGAGCTGAAAAATACTGTTCTCCACGCAACTCTTGTTCTGTTGAACGCAACCGTTGCTCACGTTATCGAATAAGGGTCAACGGCAGGGATCCGGCATTGATGACGAATTTCAGCTTGCGCTGATGGTTGATCGACAATTTTTCCTGGCAGGACTTGGCCTCTTGAAAAGCCTCGCGGGTCTGTTGGTGGCGATATGCGTCGGTCAGCACCATGCATTCCATCAGCGGACTGTCGGTCTGCGTCGCACTGGCATAGCGGAAGATATTGCCGTCCGAAGACAGCACCTTGGCCGCAAGTGCAAGGCTCTCATAAAGAATATCGGCCTCATTGGCCAATCGGGCGCCAACAATGACCTGATCGTAGAGAATGTCCGACGAGGCATCATTCTTGATTAGAATGCGAAGCCCTGCAGGTGCTTTCTGCGGCAGAATGGAAACGGTAAAGGCCAGGGGATCGGAAACCGGGCGTGTCGGCCGTTTCCACAGCACCGCGCCAGGCACGGCGGCGATGGTCCGGTAATGCGATGCGGCGTTACGGAATGCGTCGGCGAAGCGCGCCGCCGTTCCGCTGCGCGGCCATTGCGAACGTACGGTAATCTTCGGCAGGTCGTCGGCAAACTTGCGTTCAAGGACTGCACCATGCAGGCTCGATTGTTCCGAAACGTTGACGCTCAAAGCGGGGGACGACAAGGGAACGAAAATCAGCAGCGGCAGGACCGACAGTACGGCCAGGGGCGAAGACAGGGGCGCAGGCAACCAGGCGAAACGCCTGTTGGCGGCCCGGCGCGGTGACGCCGGGATATGCGACGCATCTGCCGCCTTCGCCGGTGAAATTCGCTGGCGCCTGTATTCGGGTACGTAGGTTCCCTTCGGGATATCGATGCGCCAGGGATCCTGTGCGCCTTCCTCGGCATAATAGGCTGCCAGCAGCTTTCGCAGCTTGCCGGCATGGACACGCACCAAGGGGTCGCTATCGGCATTGAAGGCTTGCGGCCGGTCAAAGACATCGATGCCGATCGTGTAACCCTTCAGCTGGTGCCCGGTGCCCTCCATCTCCTTGTCGACGACATATTTCAGGAAGGCGCGCAGCCGCTCGGAGCGGGCAAAAAGAGCGCTCGACAGCACGCCGTCAAGGGATTGACGGATTGCTTCGTCGTCTGGCCTCGCGCGTTGCGGCATTATCGTGCTCTCCCCGAAAATACCACCAAGATCAGCGCTTCCCTGTCAGGAGCGAATGTCGATTGAGTGGTGTCGAGGCAAAAACGAGCGTTCATCGGTTCCGGCTTGGGTGATTCACTTGGTTTTCGGCAGTGCCGCTCCCCCTTCGGGAGCGCATGGCCTGTACAGTGAGTCTCTATTAGATCGAAGTTTTATCAGTTTGTCAGGTGCTGCGCTCATTTAACGTGAGTTTTGTCTGAAATAAAGGCGTCGAACGGGCTTCTGACGAATATTGTAACGGAGACGCTTTCTCTGCTGCAGATTTGTTGCGGGGCGGCGGATGAACCGTTAGAAAAGGGCGCCGTAATGACGGCGGTATCCTTGGAAGGTGCTGAAATGGCTGCGAAACTCTCCGTGAACCTGAATGCGGTCGCGATGCTGCGAAACCGGCGTGATCTTCCCTGGCCGTCCGTTACCGGGCTTGGCCAGATTGCGCTGGACGCTGGAGCAAGTGGCCTTACCGTGCACCCGCGACCCGATCAGCGCCATATCCGTTTTTCCGATCTGGCGCCGATCCGCGCGCTGATCGACGACCTCTATCCTCAGACCGAATTCAACATGGAAGGATTTCCCAACGAGGAGTTCCTTCAGCTTGTCGAACGGCACCAGCCGGAGCAGGTAACATTGGTGCCGGATGATCCGGCGCAGGCGACGTCGGACCATGGATGGGATTTCCGCAAGAACCACAATCTGCTCGGCAATGTCGTCGGGCGGTTGAAGAAGGGCGGTTTTCGCGTCTCGCTGTTTGCCGATGGTGATCCGGACCTCGAAGCGCTGACGATCGCCCGGGAAACCGGTGCCGACCGGATCGAGCTTTATACCGGACCTTATGGCGGCTGCTACGACGATCCCGAGCGCGGCGCGGTTCTTCTGGAAGAGCTGGGCAAGACCGCCGATCTTGCGGCGACCTTGGGGCTCGACGTCAACGCTGGCCACGACCTGACGGTTGCCAACCTGCCGGCACTGGCGGCACGGATTTCCAATCTGGCCGAAGTCTCAATCGGCCACGGGCTGACAGCGGATGCGCTGGAATACGGCATGGCGGAAACCGTCCGCCGCTTCTGCCGCGCCTGCGGTCAGGACGTTTGATATAGCCCTAAAGATAAAGAGAGGGCTCCGTCTGCACAGAGCCCTCTGCCGTTTAACCGAGCAAAACCGGTTTGCTGGCCGCCAAAAAATCCTCGAGCGCGGTTAGTTTCTGGCCCGAAAGCTTACCCGCATCGGCTGTCACCATGTCGATATGGCCTTCGCGGGTGTTGGTGTCGAACGAGACGACGACCGGGATGATGAAATCGGGAAGACCGGCCGCCTTCAGGCCACCAGCCAGCTGCTCGTCGGTGACATGCACGACCTCAAGCGGCTTACCGGTGACGTTCGAGACGAGGGCGGCGATTTCATCGACCGTATGCGTCTTTTCTCCGGTCAGCGTATAGGTGGCATTTCCGGTCGAGCTTGATGCGAGTGCGTTGGCTGCCGCCCTGGCAATGTCCGCACGGGTGATATGAGCGAGCTTTCCCTTGCCGGAAGCGCTGTACCATTTGCCTTCGGAAAGCGCATGCGGCAGGGCCATGAACAGGTTTTCCATGTACCAGCCATTGCGCAGGATCGTGTAGGCGATGCCGGTCGCCTTGATCGCATTTTCGGTGCCGAGATGGTCGGGCGCGAAGGGGATGACCGAGGTTTCCGGGTTCGGCATCGATGTATAGAGAATATGCTTGGCGCCGGCCTTCTTGGCGGCGGCAACGGCGGCAAGATGCTGGCGCAGGCGTTTGCCCGGCTCATCAAGGGCATCGGTGGAAACGATCAGGATGCGGTCGGCACCCTTGAAGGCGGCATCCAGCGATGCGGCATCGTCGAAATCGGCAGCGCGTGTCTGAACACCCTTTGCCGCATAGCCGGCGAGCTTTGCAGTGTCGCGGCTGGTTGCGATGATATCGGCGGGCGCGACCTTGCCGGAGGCCAGCAGTTCATCAAGGATGAGGTTGCCGAGCTTGCCGGTCGCGCCGGTGACGAGGAGAGTTTCGGACATGGTGGTTCCTTTGCTTGTCAAATGACGTCGGTTTGTTGCCGAAGCATCCCGTTTGAGATATGGTTCCTAAATGAGACCTTCTCTTATTTCGTTATCTGGAAATGGATGTAAAGGAGGCAGTAATTTCTCTGGTGGTTACGTGAAGGGAACCGATCCATGAACAAAATGACCGCAAAGACCGAGGGCGAACAGGTAACCGTCTTCGCCGGCATGATGTTCACAGGGCAGGACTGCCCGGTTCGCGACGTTGTCGACAATATCGGCGGCAAGTGGAACACGCTGATGATCCTGGCGCTGGCTGATGGTCCGATGCGGTTTTCGGCGCTGCGCCGCCTGATCCCGGATATTTCTCAGCGCATGCTGACGCAGACGCTGCGTGACCTGCAGCGCGATGGCTATATCGGCCGGCAGGTTTTTCCGACCCAGCCGCCCAGCGTCGAATACAGCTTGACGCCGCTCGGTCAGTCTTTTCTCGTGCTGGTCAAAGGCCTGGTAAAATGGTCGGTCGAGCATCATCAGGCGATCCGGGCCGCCCGTGCCGCGTATGACGCAGCAGCGTAACGGCGCGCAGCTTTAATCGGCTGGACTGACTGTTGCGCCCGCTGGTAGAGATGCAGCCGGAAACGATATCCGGATAGGTCCTGATGAAACAGCTCGATATTGGCGTGGTGGGCGCGGGTCCTGCGGGATTGGCGGCGGCACTTTTCCTGTCCCGCGCTGGTCACCGGGTTGAAATCCTCGAACGCTTCGATACGCCGGCGCCTGTTGGCTCAGGCCTGTTGATGCAGCCGACAGGGCTGACGGTCCTTGCCGCGCTTGGCCTGGTCGATACCATTCAAACACTCGGCAATCGCATCGACCGCTTGCATGGCGCCGATGCCATCAGTGGCCGGACAGTGCTTGACGTGCGCTATGATGCGGCACCGGGCGGGCGCTATGGCCTTGCGGTGCAGCGGGCGGCATTGTTCAATACGCTGCATGATGCGGCAGTTGCCGGTGCCATTCCGATTCGCACGGGCGTCAATCTGACCTCGGCCCTGCAGCGCGGAAATCGCGCTGTGCTGAAGGATCAGTGGTCTCAGGATATCGGCGATTACGATTTGGTCATCGATGCCAGCGGTGCGCGTTCGCTCCTGGCCGCGGGGTCTACATCGGCACCGCGCGTTCGCGATCTGACCTACGGCGCCTTCTGGGCGACGCTGAATGGCGCGGGAGCCACTTATGATCGAACAGCGCTGTCGCAGCGCTACGATAAGGCCAAGGTGATGATCGGACTGCTGCCTTCCGGCCGCGCCACCGTGGGTGGACAGGACAAGGTGGCATTCTTCTGGAGCCTGAAGATCGCCGATGTTGATGCGGTCAAGGTTGCCGGGCTTGCACGGTGGAAGACGGTCATTCGTGATTATTGGCCAGAATGCCAGCCGTTTCTTGACCAGATTGATGATTGGGACCAACTGACGCTGGCACGTTATGCCCACCGGACCACGCTACCGCCCTATGGCGGCAATGTCGTCTTCATCGGCGACAGCGCCCATTCGACCAGTCCGCAACTGGGGCAGGGCGCCAACATGGCCCTGCTCGATGCGGCGGCACTCAGCCATGCGCTGGCCAGTTCCGCCGACATCCCCTCTGCCCTTGCGGCCTATGCGCGCGCCAGGCGCAGTCATGTTAGGCTGTTCCAGATGCTGTCGCTGGCCTTCACGCCGTTCTACCAGTCGGATTCAACGGCGATTGCCTGGGTGCGCGACAGGCTGGTTTCGACCATCGCCAAAGTGCCGCCGATGCCCGGGTTTCTGGCTGCGATCGTTGCGGGCACGGTGATCGATCCGTTCAAATCTGCGGGTTTGACGGAGCATGACTGGCTTTCCCTGCCGTCTCAGGCTGACAGCGCGTTACCGGCCGTTGCTGCGGTCAGATCCAGCACCCATGTCTGACCGTTCAAGTCCTTGCCGAACGAATGGTGCGTCTCTTCCTTCTCCAGCGTGAACCCGGCAGCGATGTAGATGCGGCGTGCAGCGATGAGGATATCGTTGGTCCAGAGTTCGAGCCGCCGGTAGCCACAGTCTCTGGCAAAACCGATGCATTCGTTGACCAGCTTTGAACCGAGACCATGTCCGCGTGCTGCGGCATCGACGTGCAGAAGGCGAAGCTTTGCAGTTCCTTCGCTGCTGCCTTTGACGAGAAAAATGCTGCCGAGGAACGTACCGTTGCGTTCGGCGATCCAGCAGCGTTCGCGGGCGGGGTCGAAATTGCGGATGAAGGCGGCGCAGATTTCCGCGACCAGCGCCTCGTATTCGCCGTTCCAGCCATAGGTTTCGGCATAGGCCTTTGCCTGGCTGGAGATCACCATGCCCATGTCGCCGATCCGGTGCGGCCGGATGATGATGGGTGCGGCGGTGCCGCCGGACAGCAGTGCCTGTACCGAGGCCATGGCTGTCCCCAATTCCCGGCGGTCGTTTTCGGCGATCGGTTCCAGAAGGGTGACGATGCGCTGGCGCGAGCGCTGTGCCAGATCGGTGGCAACAGCGCGGCCGCGCAGGGTCAATTGCAGCAGGCGGCCACGGCCGTCAGCCGGATCTCGCATCGTTTCGAGAAGGCCGGCATCGCTGAAGGATTTCAGCATGCGGCTGAGATAGGCCGGATCGAGCGAAAGCTCCTCCGTCAACCGGGACGCCGAGGTGGTGCCGTGGGCTGCGAGCTCATAGATGACGCGCGCCTCGGTGAGGGTATAAGGCGTGTCCATGAAGGCACGGTCGAGCACGCCGATCCGGTTGGTGTAAAACCGGTTGAAAGCGCGGATCGCCTCGACGTCGTCGTCACCGATTTCGGCAAAGGTTGGGTGCGATGGTGCAGGGTGTGACATGGCATTCTCCTTGGAATGCCATGATCACAATTTATTTGACTGAGTCAAGTATTATCGAATGAGAATCAGGCAACCCGCTTTCCTCTTTGTGACACACCTTCAAGCGCGAATTCGACGGCCGCATCGGCGTGGATCGCGGTGGAATCAAAGCCGGGCAGCGGCAGGTTTTTCGGGTGGAGAATCAGGCAGATTTCGGTGCATCCGAGGATGATCGCGTCGGCACCGTCCTTTTTCGCTTGTTCGATGACGGCCATCAACGCCTGCCGTGAGGAATCGAGAACCGAGCCGGCGCAGAGTTCGTTGAAGATGATATCGTGGACGAGGGTACGATCCTCGGCATTCGGCACCATGACATCGAGACCGTCTGCGGTCATGCGGTTGGCATAGAAGCCGTGTTCCATCGTGTAGCGCGTGGCAAGCAGCAGCGGACGCTTGATGCCGGCGGCCTTCATCGAGGCGGCCGTTTCGTCGATGATGTTGATCAGCGGCACGGTAATTGACGCCTGAATCTCATCGGCGATCAGGTGCATCGTGTTGGTGCAGATCACTACGCAAGACGCGCCCGCCGCTTCCAGGCCCTGCGCCACTTCGGACAGACGCTTGGCGGCGTCGTCCCAGCGGCCGGACTTCTGCATGTCGACGATGGTCTGAAAATCGACCGAATGCAGCAGGACTTCGGCAGAATGCATGCCGCCCAGCCGTTCGCGCACGGCCTCGTTGATCATTCGGTAATAGATTGCCGAGCTTTCAAAGCTCATTCCACCGATGAGGCCGATCTTGCGCATGATGCCGTTCCTGTTCCCTGTGTTTGCTGATGCCGTAATTGTCGCCGAAGCGGCGCCGAAAGAGTTCGCTTTGTTGGGTGGCATCGTGACATTTTACGCGTATTTTTTGCACAGTTTGGATTTTTGACGCAAACATTTCTTGAGTGCGTCGTTGAGGAGAGAAGACCAGGGCGTGCTGTATGAAAGGGACTGGAAGATTCTGTCTTTGCTGCAGGATTTATGCCCTGATCAAGATGGCCCATCATGCTGACGACTGGATCGATACCATCCGCAAGGTGATCGCCGATATTACCGAGATCGTCGAGGCGCACCGGCTGACGGGCAATTACAACTATATCCTCAAGGTGGTGCTGCCGCGTGTCGAGCACTATGACGCGATTTACAAACAGATCGTCCGGAAGGCCGAACTATCCGACGTCTCTGCCGCGATCTCGATGGAAATACTCAAGAGTGGCATGGCCTTGCCGGTGGAATATGCGCGCTAGATGAAGGCGGTGAATGCGCCGTCACCTAGCGCAGGGGTGCCATGCCGAAAGCGCAGTTGTGTATCGGTTGCGGCAGCGTAGAAATTGTACCCGAAACAGGAGATACGATCATGCCGCACGAAAACCTGCACCATGTCGTTGTCGTCGGTGGCGGGTTCGGTGGCCTGCAACTGGCCAAGGATCTCAAGGGCGCGCCCGTCAGGATCACTCTGATCGACCGGCGCAATCATCATCTCTTCCAGCCGCTGCTCTATCAAGTGGCAACCACCCTTCTGGCCACATCCGAAATTGCCTGGCCGATCCGCCGGGTGTTTCGCGACCGGCCGGAGGTCACCACGCTTCTGGCCGAGGTGGACAGTGTTGATCCGGCGGCGAAGACGCTTGCGCTGAGGGGCGGCGAGAGCATTGGCTACGATACGCTGGTGCTGGCAACCGGGGCGACGCATGCCTATTTCGGCCGCGACGAATGGGAACCGGTCGCGCCGGGGCTGAAGACGCTGGAGGATGCCACGACCATCCGCCGCCGCCTGCTGCTGGCTTTCGAGCAGGCCGAGATGGAAACCGATCCTGACGCACGGGCCGCCCTCTTGACCTTCACCATCGTTGGTGCAGGACCGACCGGCGTCGAGCTCGCGGGTATCATTGCCGAGCTGGCGCATGTCACCCTGCCGCAGGAATTCCGCAATATCGATACGCGCAAGACCCGGGTGATTCTGGTCGAGGCGGGGCCGCGGGTGCTGGCGGGTTTTGCCGAGGAGCTATCGGCCTATGCGCAGACTGCGCTCGAAAAGCTTGGTGTCGAGGTTCATCTCGGCGAGCGGGTAACGGACTGCACGGCACGCGGTGTCATGATCGGCGAACGTTTTATCGGCAGCCGCACCATCGTCTGGGCGGCCGGTGTTCAGGCCTCTCCTGCCGCTGAATGGCTCGGTGTTGCCGCAGACAGGGCAGGCCGCGTCATTGTCGGGAAAGATTTGAGCGCACCGGGCTTTCCGGATGTCTTTGTCGTTGGCGATACTGCGTCGGTGATCCAGGAGGATGGCAAGCCGGTGCCGGGCATCGCGCCCGCCGCCAAGCAGCAGGGTGCCTATGTGGCAAAGGTCATCAAGGCGCGGCTGGCGCAGAAACCGGCGCTGCCACCGTTCCGCTACCGCCATCAGGGCAGCCTTGCGACCATCGGGCGCCGGTCGGCTATCATCGATTTCGGCCGGTTCAAGCTGAAGGGCGCCTTGGCATGGTGGATATGGGGGATCGCCCATATCTACTTCCTCATCGGCACGCGCAGCCGCTTCGTCGTCGCCTGGAGCTGGCTGTGGATCTATCTGAGCGGTCAGCATACGGCGCGGCTGATCACCCAGAAGGAAACGTTGCAGGCTGCCCCGCGGGAAGGTGGCAAAGCCGGATAAACCTGATCCGGATATGTAATCGTGGCGCTTGCGGCCATCCTGTGATGGACGGCCGCAAGCAATTGGCTATTACGGAATGATCCGCTGGGCACGCATCTCGCGAAACACCGACAGGAACATCTCGTCGGTTTGCACATAGTCATGAAAGCCCAGCCGCCGTGCCTTGGTGCCGTCGGCAAAGAAATCGTAATTCCAGCTGAACACCGCATCGCCGAACCCCCAGGAGGAGACGGCCTGATAGGGATGATCGGCGAGCCCGTATTTCTCCTTCATTCTCGACCAGAGTTCTGCCTTGTCGGCCATCACGACATTGAGCGACATCGGCAGTGGCGCTGTCGTCTCCATCTCAAAGAACCGGGCGATCTTTGGCCACATCTCGTTCCAGCGGAACAGGTCACCATTGGTGATGTTGAAGGCCTGGTTGGCGCATTGCGGATTGGTGGCGGCCCAGACCGTTGCCCTCGCCAGAAGGCCGGCGTCGGTCATTTCCAGCAGCGTATCGTATGCGCCGGGTTTGCCGGGAAAGCGCAATGGAAGCCCGAGTTCCTTCGACATCGACGCATAGAGACCGATGACCATAGCGAGATTCATTGGATTGCCGGTGGCAACGCCTATGACGACCGAAGGCCGCAACGCCGACCAGGTCCAGGATTTGCCCTGCTGTTGCTTCTGCAGAAAGGCCTGCTGGTCCATGTTGAATTCGGGCGGCATATGATTGTCTTCATCCTCGCGCGCCGGTGTCTTGAAGGGGCCGAGATGGGCGCCATAGACCTTGTAGCCCTGCATCAGGCTGACATGGGCAAGGTTTGGCGCCACCTTCTCGACGGCGGTGACGGCATTGACCAGCATGGCGAGGTTGGGCTCCACCAGTTCTGCCCAGGTCGGGCGATCCTGATAGGCGGCGTAGAAAATATGAGTCACTTCTGAGAGATCGGCGAGTTTGTTGAAGCAATCTGCCGGGTCGAGCAGGTCGACAGAAATATGCCGAATCTTGCCCATCGACGTGCCGCCGCGCCGGGAAAGGCCGATGACGGACCAATCTTCCAAGGTTCCCAGATGGCGGGCGAGATTGCCGCCGATGACGCCTTGCGCGCCGACGATAAGGGCGGTTTTGTGCTGGTTCATGACAGTCTCCTGATGTGTATGTGCATCAGATATGGACGCATATCGATTTGAGAACTAGACAACGATAAGGCACAGGATTTGTGAGGTGAGGGCACAATGGGGCGGCTGGATATCAATCGCTCCGGCGAGATGGAAGTGTTTGTTCGGGTGGTCGATCTCGGCGGCTTTTCGGCCGCTGCCCGCGATTTTGCCATGACGCCTTCGGCGGTCAGCAAGCTGGTGACCCGGCTGGAAAACCGTTTGAATGCACGGCTGGTCAATCGCTCGACCCGCAAGTTGCAGTTGACGCCGGAAGGTTGCCGCTATTACGAACACGGTGTGCAGGTGCTGGCCGATCTCGATGAGGCAGAGCGCACTGCGGCGGCTGGTGACAGCCCGAGCGGGCGCATCCGCGTCAGCGCCAACGTTCCATTTGGCCGCCATCTGCTTTTGCCGGTCCTGCCGGATTTTCTGGCGCAGTTTCCGGATGTGTCATTCGACCTGGTGCTGACCGATCATGTTGTTGATCTCATGGAGGATCGCACCGATATCGCCATCCGGGCGGGCCCGCTGAAGAGTTCGGCGCTGATGGCGCGAAAACTGGGCACGGTGAAATTGCACATCGCCGCAGCACCCGCCTATCTCGCGCGCAAAGGCATGCCAAGCCATCCGGATGATCTGGCGGTGCACAACCTGCTTGGTCCCAACTATGTCCGCGCCAGCGGCGGCTGGCCGTTTTCCGTTGATGGTGCCGATCTGACGGTCAAGCCGGCCGGCAGCATCCAGGCAAGCGATGGTGAAGCGTTGCGGGAACTGGCGCTAGCCGGTGCGGGGTTGGCGCGGCTCGCTGGTTTTCAGGTGCGGGACGATTTCAGCTGCGGCACGCTGGTTCCGGTGCTGGAAACATTTACGGCATCCGATAGCGAAGAGGTTCACGCGATCTTTCTCGGCCAGGGTGGCCATATGCCGGCGCGGGTGCGGGTATTCCTCGATTTCCTCGCCGAGCGGTGCCGTGTGGGCTGAGCTTTAGTCCGGTCGTGGCAGCTTGCCGTCATTTTCGCATTTCGACAGCGCCAGTTGCCGGAACGAGAGGATTTCGGTGATTGACTGGTTATTATCGTCAGTCTCGACCGACAGGCAGGCGCAGGCATAACCATAATTGCCATTGGTGCGGACATACTCCCGCTCGGAAATGTCCGGGATCAGGTCCATGCCGGCAGACCCTTCGCCGCCTTGCGACATGATCGTCCAGCTGCCGTTGGCATCGTCCAGCCACCAGTTGGCGGGCGTCGGGTTCTGCAGCCAGCCGCAACGGGTTTCAGCAGCCATAAGCGGCGATGAGGCGGCGATACCTATCAGAAGTGCTGCTATGGCCAGCTTCATGGGCATGTCCTTTGCCAGACGGTGGAATTTCAGGGTTTTACACGCTTGCAGTCGAACATGTCGCCGCTTGCCATCGACACCCATTGCATCGATGTTTTCGTCACGCTCGACAGACCGATCTGGTAGTTCTCATCGAAAGTCAGGATGTAGTTGCCATCCTCCTTCTCGACCTTGCGGACCAGTATCGGCCCTTCACCGGCATCATAGGTATCCTTGGTGAAGCTGAAGGTGGCGACACCGCAATCCCAGCTGCCGATGTACGGGGTATCGCCGGCGGCAAAGCCCGGCGCAGTGTTTGCAAGGATAATGACGGCTGCTGCCACGATGGCATCAAGGCGCATGGTTTTCTCCCTGGCCGATCAATTGTTGATGCTGATCACCGCCCAGTGGGATGAACTGCAATCGCTGTTTTCACAGACATTGCTCATCCAGACCGCGCCATCCGCCAGCATGACGCCGTCGCTGTTGACGAAAAGCTGGCCAAAAGTCTGGCCTGCAACGGCGTCGCGCGTATCCTGCGTCACCAGCGTGTCGAAATTCTCGATGAAATCGTCGGCGTTCTGGATCTCGTAGCTTTCTCCGTTGGCCGCCACTCTCAGCGGATATTCGGCAAGGCCGGCAATCGTTGCCGCATCATCGTTGCCCATCGCTTCAACGAGGCTTAGCAGCGGCTCGCTCAGGTCGCCGGCATTGCCATGCAGGGATTCGATCCGGTTGTAGACCTCTTCATCGGACTGGGCGGCGGCAGTCACGGGGAAGAAAGCAAGTGTAGCGGACAGGAGCAAGGCGAGGGTACGCAGGCGCGGCATGAAAACTCCGGGATGGGGGGTATGAAACCGCACACTAGCTGACCGCATCTAGAAACGGAACGGGATTGGATTGCGTGGACGTGTCCATTTTTGGTGCTGGTGGCTGTTCTTCTTTCGACGTTTGGCGCGGCGCCGACATTCGCGGTAACCAGGGTTTGTTTTGCGCATCGCTGCCGATCAAATTCCTTCTTCAACAGGCTTGACCGGCTCCCGGCTTTGCGGCATAAACGGCGAACCGTACCGTACGGTACTGTTGATGGAGAGATTTCTTGCAGCTTGCCGCCCACCCACACCAGCCGGATTATTCGCCGCGCCAGAACGACGTTCTGGACAGCGCGTTGCGCCTGCTGGTCGATGGTGGCGAGAAGGCGCTGACGACGGCCGGTGTGGCGCGCGCCGCCAACTGCTCGAAGGAAAGCCTGTACAAATGGTTTGGCGATCGCGACGGCCTTTTGTCGGCAATGATCGGCTTTCAGGCGAGCAAGGTCCGCACGTTTGATGACACCGCCGAAACACTGACGGCCGAGACGTTGCAGGAGCATCTGGTGCTGTTTGCCCGTGATCTGCTGGAGGTTCTGGCTGGGGATGTTTCGCTGGCGCTCAACCGGCTGGCGATCGGGCAGGCGAGCCGCGACGGTTCCAAGCTCGGTTCGATGCTGCAGGAGCGCGGCCGCCGCCAGATCGGCAAGCGAGCAGGGGCGCTGCTCGAAGCGGGGCGCGATGCCGGACTTCTGGTGTTCGGCGACCGCGACGACGCCTATGATACGCTGTACGGCCTGATCGTTTCCGACCTGCATCTGCGCATGCTGCTCGGTGAAGATAGCGGCCGCATGGTCAACGATTTCGGCCGCAGGGCAGAGAAGGCTGTTTCCGCCTTCCTCCGCCTCTACGGCAGTGAAAAGAGTTCGGCGTAGCCTCAAGGGCAGCCGGAAGAGTTTTGGAAGACAAGCAAAGGGAAGGAAATTACAATGCGCGTCTATTACGATCGTGATGCTGATCTCAACCTCATCAAGTCCAAGAACGTCGTTATCGTCGGTTACGGTTCGCAGGGCCGCGCCCATGCGCTGAACCTGAAGGATTCGGGCGCCAACAACGTCGTCATCGCGCTGAAGGCCGGTTCGCCGACGATCAAGAAGGCCGAAGCCGATGGCTTCAAGGTCATGACCGTTGCGGAAGCCGCCAAGTGGGGCGACCTCTTGATGATGGCGACGCCTGACGAACTCCAAGCCGACATCTACAAGGCCGACATTGCCGGCAACATCCGTGACGGCGCTGCCATCGCGTTTGCCCACGGCCTCAACGTTCATTTCGGCCTGATCGAGCCGAAGGACACGCTCGACGTGGTCATGATCGCACCGAAGGGCCCGGGCCACACGGTTCGCGGCGAATACCAGAAGGGCGGCGGCGTTCCTTGCCTAGTTGCCGTTGAGAAGAACGCTTCCGGCAACGCTCTCGATCTCGCGCTTTCCTACGCCTGCGGCGTCGGCGGCGGCCGTTCGGGCATCATCGAAACCAACTTCAAGGAAGAGTGCGAAACCGACCTCTTCGGCGAACAGGTCGTCCTGTGCGGCGGTCTCGTCGAACTGATCCGCGCCGGCTTCGAAACGCTGGTCGAAGGCGGCTATGCGCCGGAAATGGCTTACTTCGAATGCTTGCACGAAGTGAAGCTGATCGTCGACCTGATCTATGAAGGCGGCATCGCCAACATGAACTACTCGATCTCGAACACAGCCGAGTGGGGTGAATACGTCTCGGGTCCGCGTATCATCACGGCTGAAACGAAGGCTGAAATGAAGCGCGTCCTCACCGACATCCAGACCGGAAAGTTCACCTCCGACTGGATGCAGGAATACCGTTCAGGTGCAGCCCGCTTCAAGGGTATCCGCCGCATGAACGACAACCACCAGATCGAAGAAGTCGGCGCCAAGCTGCGCGGCATGATGCCTTGGATCGGCAAGAACAAGCTGGTCGACAAGGCCAAGAACTAATATTTGCTGCAGAGCAAAATTAGCACGTTGCACTTGCGTAATACTGAGAAGGCCGGGGCAGTTTCCCGGCCTTTTTCGTGTCTGCAAGTAATATTTGGAACATTATCGCTTTTGGAGTATTCTATTCGTCAGGAGGATACTGCTATGACAACGTTCTTCTACCATTTTGCCATTTTTGATGCTTTCATCGTCGGAGCCATCGTGCTGCTCGTCGGCTTGAGCATGTTTGGACATCACGAAGCCTGACCGCTTTCTTCCAGACATGCTTTGGTCCGGATGGGTACATTCATAGTGACAGAACCGAACGCGGCAACAGACGCGCCGGGCGATCTGGATGCGATTTGCTTTGGGTTATGCTACCCTCACTCGGGCGTCGGCTGCATTTCTGTGGATCTTCAAGGATTTTTCCGAGACAACGCTTTTTGGCAGAAAATGCGCCGGCGCATCAAAGTATAGGTCAGCATTGTTGACTTAATAAGCGCGGCGTGATGTGCTCTGGAAAAAGCATAATCTGAGGAAACTTCCATGCTTGATTGGGAAAATATCTTCGCGACGCGGTCTTCACGGATGCGCGCCTCGGAAATCCGCGAACTGCTGAAACTTCTGGACCGGCCGGACATCATCTCCTTTGCCGGTGGCATCCCGGATCCGGCGCTGTTTCCGGATGAGGAATTCAAGGCTGCCTATGCCGATATCTTCGGTGGCCCGACGGTGAGTGCCGCGCTGCAGTATTCGGTCAGCGAAGGCTATCTGCCGTTGCGCCAATGGCTTGCGGGCCGCATGGAAGCGATCGGAATTCCCTGCGAACCGGAAAACATCCTGATCACCTCGGGTTCGCAGCAGGCGCTGGACTATCTCGGCAAGCTGTTCCTGTCGCCGAATGATACGGCCCTTGTCACCTGGCCGACCTATCTCGGAGCGCTGCAAGCATTCAATGCCTATGAACCGTCCTATGACCAGCTGTCGACGGGTGGCAACCGGACGCCGCAGGCCTACCGCGACGCTGCGGCGGAAGCTGGCGGCCGGGTAAAATTCGCCTATATGTCGGCCGAATTCGCCAACCCGACCGGCGAAACGCTCGATCTCGCCGCGCGTGAAAAGGTTCTCGATCTTGCCGATGAACTCGACATCGCCGTCATCGAAGATGCTGCCTATCAGTCGCTGCGTTATGACGGGCAAGCCGTCCCGCCGATGCTGGCGCTGGAAATCGCCCGTAAGGGCTCGATCAACGAGACCCGGACGATCTATTGCGGCAGCTTTTCCAAGACGCTGGCACCTGGCCTGCGTGTCGGTTTCGTGGTTGCGGCCATGCCGATCATCCGCAAGCTGGTGCTGATGAAGCAGGCAGCCGACCTGCATTCCTCGACCATCAACCAGATGGCCATCTGCCATGTCGCCGAGCGCGGTTTTGATGCGCAGGTCAACAAGATCCGCGCCGTCTACAGCAAGCGGCGTGACTGCATGCTGGCAGCACTCGGCCAATATATGCCGAAGGGCGTCAGTTGGACGGTTCCGGAGGGCGGCATGTTTGTCTGGCTGACCTTGCCTGCCGGCATGGATGGGGCCGATCTGCTGGCAAAGTCGCTGGTCTCGGCCAAGGTCGCCTTCGTGCCCGGCAAGGCGTTCTTCGCCGATGGTTCCGGCGCCAACACGCTGCGCGTCAGCTTCTCCTGCGCCGACGAGGCGATGATCGAGGAGGGCATTTCCCGCCTCGGCCGCCTGATCGGCGAAGAAGCGGCAGCGATTGCCGCCTGATCAGGCAAGGCGGCTGTGGCAGGTGGGCCAGAGCTGTAACCCAAAAAGGCCGTGTGCAATCCGTTTGAGTGCGCGCGGCCTTTTACGTATCGGGTTCAATGCCCCACAGTTTATCGCGCAAGGCATAGTCGGAGAGAATTGCGTCGTTGAGCCGGTTAAGACCCACTTGGCCGGCCAGCGTCGTTCGGTCTGATAGAAGCGACACACCGAGACCCGCGCTTCTATTGGGAAGCGTGTAGCCAAGGGCCTCCAGCAGCGTTGGATACGTATCGACCATTGTCGCTGCCGCTGCGCTGAAATTCGGCGAGAGGCCGTCTTTCAAGATAATAAAGGTGTTCCGGCGTTCGATGCTCTTCAGTTGACGGTAAATTTGGTTGCGCATGGCAAGATGGTCGCTTTGCACAACGACAACGGTGTTCTCAAGAAGGCCTGTTTTGGCCAGTTTCTCGATAAAGGCCTCCGTGAGTTTGTTGGTGCAGTAGAACGCTTGCAGTGTTCGATTTGGGAGCGACATGACGTCCGCATCGGAGAGACAGCTGCGCGAGATGTAGCCTTGTGGGCTATGCCCGCCAATAGTCGTCATGGTTACGCCAAACGGCTTATTACCGGTCGAAAGAGCGGTGATTTCCTTGAATGCTGCATCGAAAAGATCTTCGTCATCGATCCCCCATGGATTGACCCGTGTCCCGAACGCGGTGACCGGTGCGGGGTATTTGGCGCCGATTTCGCTGTAACCAATCCCCTTGTGATAGTTGTGTGCTGCAACAAAACCGTCGGTTCCCGCAAACTGCAGCATCGCGCCTTTCATGAATGAAAGCGAATAGCCGTCACGCGCGAGAATATCGCTGAGGCACACCGCTTCTGGTAGCATCGCGGTGACTTGGTCGAAGTCATTGCGGTCGGTCGCACCCAATCCGAGCAGAGGGGTGCCGCAATTGCTGGCGATATGACCAGCGAGCGTCCAGTTTGTCTTCTCCGATTCAGCGATGCCTGTTGCCGAGAACCCGCGGGATTCCAGGCGCTTCAAGGGCGTAGCGGTCTTTCCAAACAGGCTTTCATCAAAAAGGGTCCGTTCCGCACTTTCCAGATAAATATGGACGAGATTGGGTTGCCGGCCTTCTGGCTTCGTTGCCGCCGACGGGTCGCTGAAATGGCGCGTCAAGTCCAGTTGATCGGAAGCGTATGCGCGCATTACGTGGCTGCCAATCCCGAAGGTAAAAGGATTGAGCGCGAGAAGTGGAACGGTCAATAGGCTACCGAACGTCTGCATTCGCCGATGGCCACGCGCGGCCTGCCGCCAGCAAATAAAAAGCAGCAGGAACGGGAGCAGTTCCATCGCGACCTGCAAAGCAACGGAACTCATGACGCCGTTTGATTCCATCTCGTATTGAAAGTGGAACAGAATGGGGGCGAGGGAGAAGTGCCCGAAAACCTGAATGAAAACGCACCAAATCATCAGCATTGTTAATGGGATAAGCGGAAGCCACCATCCCATGCTCGGCTGTCCGTCCGCAAACCGGCGGCCAAACCCCAGCGCAAGCAAGATCAGGAACAGGGGGGGGAATCCGTAAAAGACCAGATTCGGGTCTTCGTCCATGACCTTTATAAGGACGTTCAGGATGGTCATTGCAAAAATTGCGGCCCAGATCATCCAGTAAGGGCGCGTTGGCGCGGATTGATCTGAGCCCCATAGTTTTAGCATGGTGAGGTTTCCGCAATCTTGGGTGGTTGTTGTGCTGCGGGAATATACGGTGTGATTGCTAACGACAGGTTGAGTTTCAGCCGGGAAAATATATCTCGGCTCAACGCTGGTTAATAATTTGTGCTGCAGACCATCCCGATTTCTAGGGGGATTGGATATAGCAGATCACTAAGCCCGGCCGGTAACGTAGCGGTAATGGGCTCACCTGCTTACTCAATTGCTGATCTGCCCACACTGGGCGCGAAATCCACCGGCGGTCGCTTAACCCTCCTCTGCGAGGCAGGCGAGAGCCGCCTCGTAGATCACGTCGGGCAGGACCTCGAATGTATAGGGCATGTGGACGCGCTCCCATTTCTGATGGTAGTCGCGTCCCCAAGGGCCGATATTGACCACCGGATAGGACAGAAGTCCGTCCGGTGCCTTGTCAACGAAGGCCGAGCAGGGGGTGTTGCCGGACAGAAGCTCAGTCTGTCCCTCTGCGGGACGATGTCCGAAAAAGCTCATGTCTGAAATGCCGGCGAAGAACTGCTTTGCCTTGATGCTTGTCCCGTGCCGTATTGCGCATGTTTCGGCGGCTGCCATCAGATTTCGTTCGAACATTTTGCCTTCGTCTCCGGCACTGTCCAGATGCACCCGCGGATAGTGTAGCGTCGAGAAACCGACGATGACCAGTGGGCCTTCGAGGCCGGCCTCGGCAAGCGTCGCCGCGACGATCTGGCGGGTCGTCGATAGAGGATCTTCGCCGCCGGACAGGGATTGATCGAGCGCCTTCAGCCGGTCAGCCGCAGCCTGTCCTCCGTGGGAGACGGCCAGCGTATGCAGTTCGGCATAGGTGAGGATCTGCCCTTGATGCGCCTCTGCGCGGCCCGAGCCCTGGCGTTCGAAGAAGTTTTTCGCATTCTGCGCCTGCCTATCGAGTGCGGCGCGCATGGCGGTCGCGGCAAGGGCGCGAAATTCGCCGAGAACGTCTTCCGGCGTGCGCCGGTGCGTCAGCCAGTTAAATGACAGCCAGACATGGGCTGGTGTCGTCACCTCGTAACCATGGCGTACGTCCTTGGCTTCGAGGCAGACCGGTGCCGGCGAAATTTCGCTGTGCGCCTCGTCACACAGTGCACTGTTGGTCTCCATGGCGCGCATGATTTCGGCGCCGATCAGATGGGCGCTGACGCCATCGAAGGCATAGCCGGCATGGGTCGGCCGTCCTGCAACAAAGGCGAACGGCGAGAATTTTCCGACCGAGCCGAGATAGACGGCGCGGCCTTCTTCGCCGTCGCCGTCATCGCCGCTGGCATCGAGATTGATGCCGCCGATGATGTCGAGGCCGAATTTTTCCGCTATGGCGGGCAGAGCGTTGCGCAGGGAACGCATACCACGCGAACGGTTCTCTTCATCCGGCGTGGCAACGAACAGAAGATTGCCGGGCGGTTCGTCCATTTCTGCAAAGCGCTCCAGTGCGGCGATTCCCGCTGCAAGGCCGCTTTTCATGTCGAGCAGGCCGCGGCCCGCCAGGAAATCGCCGGTCATCAGGTCGGTAAGCGCCTTGTCTTCGGCCGGATTGCGGGTTTTTGCCGTGAGTTCGTCGATCAGCGCCTGGGTCAGCGCCTCCGGTTCACATGCAAGCGATATCAGCGAACCATAATTGGCGATCGACACGGTATCGAAATGGCCCGCAAGGACAAGGCATCGGCGGCCCTTGCCGCGCACGAGGGCTAGCACGTTTTGCCGTGCTGGCGAGCCGTGGCTATCGACCGCCAGCAGGTTACCCGGGTTCTTGCGGAAGTAGGGTGTATGGCCGAGCAATTCCATCAGGCGGCCGGAGAATGCGGCTTCGTCATCGCTTTCTGTAACGCTCGGCCACCGCGTCATTTCGAGGGAGAGCTCGCCGGTGCGCGACAGGGAATTGCGAAGAGATGGACGGTCGGCAGACGGCATTTCGGGCAATCCTCTAGCGATTCGACTGGACCCCGGTGTCGAGGCTGGCGAACTCTAGCGGCCGCTTCCATAAAGCGAAATGGCAATATTATGGAAATTTGCTTGATATTTTGAGCGAAATGACAGTCTCTGTTGGCACAATGATCAAAGGCCGCCGTCATGGACAATACCGACCGCCGTTTGCTGGCAATCCTCAGAACCGATGGCCGCGCCTCGATCTCGAAGCTGGCAGAGTTGCTGAAAATATCACGCGGCACTGTGCAGAACCGGATCGACCGGTTGACCACCGATGGCGTCATTGCCGGTTTCACCGTGCGGATTGCCGCGGCGGAAGACCCGCATGCCGTCCGGGCCGTCATGCTGATCGAGATCACAGGTCAGAAAACCATCGCGGTGGTCAAGACCTTGCGCGGTATTCCCGAAATCCGGGCGCTGCACACGACCAATGGCGCCTGGGATCTCGTCGCTGAAATCGAAACGGAAAATCTCGCCGAATTCGACCGCGTGCTGCGTCATATCCGGGCTCTGGAGGGGGTATCCAAATCCGAAACCAGCCTGTTGCTGACGACGATCTAAAAGGCCGCCGCCTATAACCTCAAGCGTGCGGCCCCAGCAACGACAGGTCGGCTTCTCCCAGGCGATCCTTGGCGGTGCGGACCTGGTGCCAGTAGGGATAGAGGACGGGTGGCAGGCTGACGGAATCGAGCCGTTCGCGCTCTTCGTCCGTCAGCACCAAATCGGCGCTGGCAAGATTGTCCTTGAATTGCGGCTTGGTGCGGCCGCCGATGATCACGGATGTAACGCCCTTGCGGCCAATCAGCCAGGCAAGGGCGATTTGTGCTGCAGAAACATTGCGGTTTTCTGCGATGTCGACAAGGGTCTCGACGATATCCCACAGACGGTCCTCGTCCCGGATCGGCGGTTCGTCCCAGCCGGCCAGTTGGCGCGAGCCTTCCGCTGTCTTGTCGCGACGGTGCTTGCCGGACAATAGACCGCCGGCAAGCGGGCTCCAGACCAGGACGCCAAGGCCCTGATCGATGGAAATCGGCAGCAGTTCATATTCGGCGTCACGCGATTCCAGCGTGTAGTGGATCTGCTGGCTGACGAAACGCTGGCGGTGGTTTGCCGCACTGACGCCAAGCGCCTTCATGATATGCCAGCCGGAAAAATTCGAGCAGCCGATGTAGCGGACCTTGCCCTGGCGCACGAGCATGTCCAGCGCTTCCATCGTTTCTTCGAGCGGTGTCAGCCCATCCCATTCATGCAGCTGATAGAGATCGATGACATCGGTCTTCAGACGCTTCAAACTCGCTTCGCAGGCGCGAACAAGATGATAACGCGACGAGCCTGCATCGTTCGGGCCGTCTCCCATTGGGAACCGGGCTTTGGTCGCAAGCAGCACGCCATTGCGGCGCTTGCCGAGGATTTCGCCGACAATCTCTTCGGACACGCCCTGCGAATAGACATCGGCGGTATCGATCATGTTGACACCGGCATCAAGGGACATATCGACAAGTTTCTTGGCCTCATTGACACCGAGATCGCCGACGGTCTTGGCCCAGCCCTTGCCGCCAAAGGTCATGGTGCCGACAGTCAGCGTCGAAACCTTGAGGCCGGAGCGGCCGAGAAGACGATATTCCATGATGGCATTCCCGATTCGGTTGGCTTGTTCAGCGCAAGCTAAGCTAATTGCAAGCCATCAAAAGGAAAGGGGCTGGCTGCATGGTCGTCCCGTTTCTGCAGGCTTGCCTCAGTCCTTCGCGAGCACGATGATGCGGTCGGCGGCGCTGTAGAGCAGCTTTTCCGATTTCGGCGGATTGACGGTGACGCCGCCAAGCTTGCGCGCGTCCGGGCTGTCGTCGCGCTGGCGGCGATGACCGATCGCGACTTCGCCACGGCGCAATGCGGCAAGGCAAAGCGTGTAGAACGTCACGGGTTCGCCAATGGCGACATAGTCGCTGACCGGGCGCATGTAGATTTCCGATCCATCCTCATCGAGCAGTTCGTCGAAGATCGCCGCCATGCGTTCGTTTTCGGACGCCTGCGCCAGCATCAGGCTGACCAGCTTGTTGCTGACGACGAAATCGTCGGCGCGGGTGACTTCGGCAAGCTCCCTGTTGCGCACGTCTGTCATCTCGCTGACGACGCTGATATGGCGGCCGGCATGTTCGGCGATCTTGCGCAGTTGCAACAGCGTTACCAACGTGCGGGTATCGGCCGGCTGCGGCGCCATATGGTCGCTGTAGCCGAGAACCAGCACGTGATCGTAGCTCGGAATATCCAGCGCATCGAGTTCGGCGTGGTTGCTGGTATCGATGACGCGGTAATCGACCGCCATATTGCCGTTGGCCACCTTGAGGGCGGCGATGTCATTCTCGAGTTCCGGCGTATCGGCGGCAATCGTCAGCAACGAACCCGGCGCAACATAGCGCGACAGTTCGAAGGTGATGATCGGGCCGCGCCGGTTCCAGCCGAGAAGCAGTGTCCGTTCCGGGCCTTGCCCGCGCGCCTGCGCTGGGAGAATGGCGTCTTTCTCGATATGGATGTCGTTGCCTCCGGATTTGATCGCGGCATCGTCCTCGGCAATGATGACGGCGCTCTCGCCCGGCTTGAAAATCCGGCCCGGTGGCGGGTTGAGGTGGACCTTGCCGTTTTCGTCGCAAAGACCGATCAGCGTCGATGTCTCATAGGCCATGACGGCTGCCGCAAAACTCTTGCCGGTGAGGTCGGGCTGTTGCAGCGTATAGATCTCGCAGCCGTCGAAATCGAGGAGCTCGGAATAGACGGCGCTCAATCCCGACTGGCGGCTGGAATGCACGACGATGCGGGAAATCAGGTCGTCGGCGAGGATCAGCTGCAACTCGTTGCCGCCGACAATGCGGGCAACGTCGGCGTTCTTGCTGTCGCGAATTTCCGCGGCAATCTGGTAGGGTTTGGCGCGGCGGCCCGGCGCATTGACCAGCGCCAGGACGCTCTTGATCACCTGCGAATCCGGATCGTCGCCCTCGGGCGAGAGCACGATGACCGAGCGGGATGTCGCCGGGTTGACGATGTTGAGGTCGTAGAGATCGGTCGGGTCTCCGCTGCGGCAGATGATCTTGGTGTTCTTGAGGTCAGCCACCTTGGTGGCGATCTCGTCTTCCATCTCGACCTTGTCCTTGCTCGCCATGATAACGATGCGCGGCTTCTTGCGGCTGCTATTGGCGATGACCAGCTCGGAAATCACGTCGAAGATCGAGGGCGACCAGTTGAGGATGATCGTGTGGTCGTTTTCCAGCACCTGCGAGCGGCCCTTGCGCAGGTCGTCCAGCTTGTTTTCAAGCCCCGAGCTCAAAACGCCGATCAAGGCCGAGAAAACGAAGATGCCGGCAATGGTGACGAACAGCGAGACGCCGCGAAAACTCCAGCCGAGGTCGCCGCCCATCGTGCCTGCATCCATGGTCCGCATCAGCGATTCCCAGGCGCCTTCGATGAAGCTCACCGGCTGGCCACCTTCCGGGGCGATCTGGGTAAGGGCAAGGAAGGCACCGGCGATGACGATGACGATCAGGGAGATGACCGCCAGCCAGCCGATCAGGGCAATAGATCCTCCAGCCATGCTCTTGTCGAACTCATAGCGCAGCCGCGCGCCCCATGACGTATTCTTGCTCATCGATTTCCCCAGGCCCCGTCCTATGCGTTTCGTCCGGATCGCAGATATAGCTAATATATTCAACAGGTTTAGGCGGCTGGGGGCGAATGCACCCAGTAATGTTCATTTGCTCATCCGGCTATCTATTCACATCACGCTTGTGGCGGGCTGTTTATTCTCAGGTGAATGCAGAGTGGTGTCACATGGCTGTCAATTGACGTCACTATCCATCGCCTCATCTGTTCACTTGGGATGAAGACCGATGAAGACGTTGCTTGGTGCGTTCACCGCACTTGTTGCCGCCAGCCTGCTTGCCGTTTCGGCGCACGCCGAAAACCTGGTGCTCTATACCAGCCAGCCGAATGAAGACGCACAGGCGACCGTCGATGCCTTCAAGGCTGCCAATCCCGGCGTCGATGTCGAGTGGGTGCGCGATGGCACCACCAAGATCATGGCCAAGCTGATGGCCGAGATCGAGGCCGGCAATCCGGTTGCCGACGTGCTTCTGATCGCCGACACGGTGACGCTGCAGCGGATGAAGGAAGCTGGTCAGCTCCTGAACTACAAGTCGCCGGAAGCTGCCCATTATGACGCAGCACTCTATGATGCCGATGGCGCCTATTATTCCACCAAGATGATCACCACCGGCATCATCTACAACACGTCGGCATCGATGAAGCCTACCGGCTGGAAGGATCTGGCCAAGCCGGAAGCCAAGGGCCTGATGAGCATGCCGAGCCCGCTGACCTCGGGTGCTGCCCTTATCCACGCCCAGACGCTGACCGGCATCGATGGTTTCGGCTGGGATTATTACAAGTCGTTGGCGGAAAACGGCGCGACTGCATCGGGTGGCAATGGCGGCGTGCTGAAGGCCGTCGCCACCGGCGAGAAGGCCTATGGCATGGTCGTTGATTTCATGGCGATCCGCGAAAAGGCCAAGGGCGCACCGGTCGAGTTCGTCTTCCCGGCTGAGGGCGTCAGCGCCGTGACCGAGCCGGTCGCGATCCTGAAGACCGCCAAGAATGGCGATGCGGCCAAGAAGTTCGTTGATTTCCTCCTGTCTGAACCCGGCCAGCAGGTTTCCGTCAAGCTCGGCTATATCCCGGCCCGCAACGGCATGGCACTTCCGGAAGGCTTCCCGGCGCGCGACAGCATCAAGGTGCTGCCGATCGATGCGGCGGCAGCCGTCAAGAATTCCGAAGGCGACCTGAAGACGTTCTCCGGTATCTTCGGGACCAACTGATTAGTTCCCATGCCCAGATCGTCCGCCAATCGAAGCAGCCAGCCCGCCTGGCTGCTTCCTTTCGTCATCATCGCCGTCTGCCTGTTGAGCGGGTTGCCGCTTGCACGGCTGCTTTATGCCGGATTGCGATTCTCCATCGAGGGAAAAGCCACCGGCCTCTTTTCCGAACCTTCGACCTGGTTTGCGATCCGCAACACGCTGGTGACTGCGACGGGGGGCATGCTGATTGCCGTTCTGCTCGGCGCCACTTTTGCCTTTATCGTCACACTCACCGATATTCGGGCAAAAGGCTTTTTCAGCTTTGCCTTCGTGCTGCCGATGATGATCCCACCGCAGGTGACGGCGCTGGCCTGGGTGCAGATGTCGGGCCCGGCAAGTCCGCTGTTGAAGACACTCGGCATTGCGCCGCCACTCGGCAGCCCGCAGCCGCTTTATTCGCTTGGCGGTATTGCGCTGCTCCTGGGTGTCCAGCATGCGCCGCTGGTGTTTCTGGCGCTGAAGGCCGGGCTTGCCGCCTTGCCGCGCGATGGCGTCGAGGCAGCACGTCTGGCTGGCGCCTCGTCGATGCGGGTGTTTCGCGATATCATCTTTCCGCTGGCGGTGCCGGGCCTGATTGCGGGGGCGGCGATTGCCTTCGTTTCCGGCGTCGGCAATTTCGGAATTCCGGCCATTCTGGGCATTCCCGCATCGATTTTCGTTTTGCCGACCTTGATCTACAGCCGCCTTTCGAGTTTAGGGGCAGGCACGTTTGCCGAAATGTCGCAACTTTCCATGGTGATCGCCGTCATCGCCGGGCTTGGCCTTGTTGTCCAGCAACGGGCGCTGAGGGGCAGGGATTACCGCATCATCGGCCTTTCCGGCCAGAATGCGGCCTTCTCGCTCGGCCTCTGGCGCCGGGTTGCCGAAACAGGCTTTTCGCTCCTCCTGTTCTTCGTTCTCGTGGCGCCTGTCGCGGCACTTGTCGCCAGTTCGCTGGTGCCTGCCTATGGCGTTCCGCTGAATTTTCAGACCATGTCGCTCCATGCCTATAGCGAAATCCTGTTTCGCCAGTCGGTGACGCTGACGGCGTTTGCCAATTCGCTGTTCCTGGCCGGAGCGACGGCGTGCGGGCTGCTGCTATTCACTGTTTTAACAGCCTATCTGCTGACCCGCCGTCCAGGAAAACTGGCCGATATCATCACCGGCATGATCGAAATTCCCTATGCCCTTCCGGGCATCGTGCTGGCCGTCGCCTTCATCCTCTTGTTTGCGGCCCCGCTGCCACTGGTGAACGTGTCGATCTACGGAACGATCTGGATCATCCTGATCGCTTATTTTTCCAGCTTCTTTGCGGTTAGCCTGAAACCGGTGGCCAGTGCGTTCCTGCAACTCGATCCGTCACTGGAAGAGGCGGCCCGGCTTTCCGGCGCAGGCTTTTTCCGCCGCATGCGCGACATTCTCGTTCCGCTGATTGCACCGGCGGCCGGTGCTTCCGTCATTCTTGTTTTCTTGATCGCCTGCAGTGAGTTGACGGTTTCGGCGCTGCTCTGGTCGGCAGGCACGCAGACGCTTGGGGTGGCAATCTTCAATCTCGACGACAGCGGCAGTTCCGATCTCGCCTCGGCCCTGTCGGTGCTGGTCGTCATCATGGTGGTCATCCTGATGTTGCTTCTGGAACTGCTGGCGAAACACCTTCCGAAAGGCGTGCTGCCATGGCGCAATTGATCCTCAATCACCTCAGCAAAGATTTTGGCACAGGCCGGGCCGCAGTCTCCGACGTGTCCTTGACCGTGCGCGAAGGCGGTTTCCTGGCGCTGCTTGGGCCATCTGGGTGCGGTAAGACAACGGTGCTTCGTATGATCGCCGGTTTCGAGCAGCCGACCGATGGGTCGATCGTGCTGGGCGAGCGCACGCTTGCGGACGCCAGCGGGTCGCTGCCGCCGGAAAAGCGCAACATGGCGATGGTGTTTCAGTCTTACGCGCTCTGGCCGCATATGACCGTGGCGCAGAATGTTGGTTATCCGTTGAAAGTTCGCGGCATCACCGGCGCCACCTGGCAATCCCGCGTCAAGGATGCCCTGTCGGTCGTCCGGCTTGAGGAGTTTGCCGATCGGCGTCCGGCTGATCTTTCCGGCGGTCAGAGGCAGCGCGTGGCGCTGGCCCGCTGCCTCGTCACCTCACCGGACGTGGTGCTGCTGGACGAGCCGCTGGCCAATCTCGACCGTCACCTGAAGGCGGCGATGGAGGAGACCTTTCGCGAGTTCCATGCCCGTTCCGGTGCGACGATGATCTACGTCACCCACGATCAGGGCGAGGCGATGGCGCTGGCGACCGACATCGCCGTGATGTCCGAAGGGCGGCTGATGCAGGTCGCGTCGCCGCAGGAAATTTATGCGCGCCCCGAAGGTCGGGTGGTCGGCGGCCTGGTCGGGCAGGGGGCCATTCTCGATCTGGCGCTGCCGGATCACGGGCCGCGCCTGCTGTCCTGGCCGGTGATCGAGGCTGCCTTCCGCCAGACGGCGGGGCCAAGCCGTCCTGTCCTTGTGCGCCCCGAACACGTTGTGGCCGATCCCGAGGGCGTCATGCTGCAGGTGACGTCCTGTGTGTTCGAGGGCGAGCGGTTTGCCCTTTCGCTGCGCACCGCAGGCGGGCAGCATCTGAGGGCCTACTCCACCCATGCCCTGGACTGCGGTGTGCTGCAGCCGTTCGTGATCCGGCAGGGATGGCTGCTCTGAGATGTCAGTTGGCACCGGAGCATTGCCAGCGGACCACCCGGCAGCTGTCCGAATGGTTCGAGCAGGATGCCATTGCTGCGCGTTGCGCCTGCCTGCGTCCTGACGCCCAGTCAGCACCCCAGCCGCCGTCGGCCCCGCGTGCCACGGCGCCGCAGCCATTCTTGAACCAGATGGCGGTGCGGCAATCGTCGGCGTTCCGGTCACAATGCGACTGTGCCACCTCTTCAGCCTCCCAGCGTGAGCTATAGTCGTGCGACCAGCCGGTTGCCCCGGTCTCCGGCGACAGCGAGATCGCCCCGAAACTGTCGGCATGGGCTATTACCGCGCTGACGCCGAGGAAAGCCAAAGCCGATATCGCCGCCTTGGCATTGTGTTTCCAGTTTGACATTCCGTTCTTCTCCCTATGCCGTGCATCTGTCCGGCCGATCTTGCGAAGGGGAAACGGCCGATCAAGATCGATTATTCGTCCGCACAGAACGACCCCAAAAATGGTGCCGGAGCAGCCGGTTACGAGGCTGAGATCAGGCGGGGAGAAAGGCATTCGACTTTTGCTCCCGATTGGCTAAAGTCGAGCCAATTGCATTCGGAAACTGCTGATGACCCTTCGCCTTGCTACCTTCAACATCGAGAACCTGATGAGCCGGTTCGATTTTTCCGGCTTTCGCAACCACCTCAAGCAGGATCGCGTTCTCAGGCTTTTCGACGTCAAGAACGAGGCGGAATACCAGCGGCTGGAGGAAGCCCGCACCATCGCCTATACCGATGACACACGGCAAATGTCGGCGCTCGCCATCGCCGATTGCGATGCCGATATCCTCTGCCTGCAGGAAGCCGACAACATGGCGGCGCTGCAGGCGTTCGAATACGGCTATTTGTTCCGGATGGTCGGCAACGGCTACCGGCAAAAATACCTGATTGAGGGCAATGACAGCCGCGGCATCGATGTTGCCGTTCTGGTGCGTGAAGAGACCCGCGATGGCCAGAAGATCGAATGCGTCGATGTCAAATCGCATGCTGGCGTCACCTATGCCGATTTCGATCTCTTCAATGATGCCCTGGCATCGACCAACGTGCCCGGCGACCGTATTTTCAAGCGCGATTGCCTGGAACTTGATTTCCGGATCGGCGGCCGGCCGTTCACGCTGTTTGTCGTTCATTTCAAGTCGATGGGGCCGGCCCGGGACGGGCTGGACGGGCGCTCGGCGACGATGCCGGTGCGGGCAGCTGAGGCGGCCGCTGTCCGGCGCATCGTCGAAAGCCGTTTTGGAGCGGATAATCTCGATAACAAGATGTTCGCCATCTGCGGCGACATGAACGATTATCAGGAGCGCGTCGATGTGCTGGGCGACCGGCGCAACGGTTACAGTTTCGTGCCGCGGCAGGAGACGGAGAGCGCGCTCGATGTGCTGAGCCACGATGGTTTTGTCGACAACGTCATGCGCCGGCGCCCGGAACTCGACCGTTGGACCCTGTTCCACAGCCGCGGGCCGGAGGAACGGCATCTTTGCCAGCTCGATTATATCTGGCTGTCGCAGGCCCTGGCTGAGCATAACCCTGCCAGCGTGCCGGAAATCATCCGCGGCGGTCAGCCCTTCCGGACAATCTTTCCGCAAGGGCAGGAGGTCGAGCGCTATCCGCGAACCGGCTGGGACAGGCCGAAAGCCTCCGACCATTGCCCGGTCGTCATCTCCCTCAATGTGTGAGTTTTTCCATGCCCGATTTGCAGTCTTCGCCGGCGGCCAACATCTTCGGATGGCCTGAGGGCGATTTCATTTTTCCAGTCAGCGGTATCGATGTGCGGGTGATTGATGGCCCTCATCCGTACTTCCTTTCGCACAAGGCGGAGATTGCTGCGAACTGGGAGCTGGAGATTGCCGCCAACCCAAGCCTGTATGACGGCCAAATGCTGCTGATGAACACATTGCAGATACGGGACAGCGTGATCTTCGGGGAGTGCCATGCCGTTCCATTTTCCACTCTGATGTTGTGGCGCAAGACTCGGTCCACCGCCGCCATTCATCTGTTCGGCCAGCCGGTGATTGTTTCCTCCGATGGCGCCGTGATCGCGATTCGCATGGGGCAGCACACAGCCAATCCGGGCCGCGTCTACTGCGCGTCGGGTTCGCTTGATCTGGACGATATCCGCAACGGACATTGCGATCTCGACGGCAATATGGCGCGCGAAGTGCTGGAGGAGACCGGTTTGTCGCTTGCTGATGCCATGCACGTGTCCGGATACCATGGCCTTCACGATAAGGGCATTGTCACGGTCTTTCGTGCTTATCATTTTGCGGCCGCCGCGGCGGAGTTGATTGAGCAGATAGCGGCTCATATCGCTGGCGATCCCAAACCGGAAATCGATACGGCACTGGCTATTCGCAGCGACGACCCCGGACTGTATGATTATCCGCGCTTCATGCCGTTGATCCTCTCATGGGTTTTCAAAACTCCGCGGTGACGCTTTTGCGCTTGCCGCCAGCTATCTGCCATGCAAGGTCTGATGCCTGAAACAGCAAAGGGAGATCCTCGTGGCGCGTCGCTATGCAATCTACGACGTTTTCACCGCCAACAGGCTGGAGGGAAATCCGCTTGCCGTTGTCTTTGACGGCGATGGCCTGAGCGACGCGGCGATGCAGGCGATTGCCAGCGAGTTCAATCTTTCGGAGACGGTCTTCCTGCAACAGCCGCAAAAGGCCGGGCACGCGGCACGGCTGCGGATTTTCACGCCGGGCTACGAATTGCCGTTCGCCGGCCATCCGACGGTGGGTGCTGCGATCGCGCTGGCCGAAGATCAGCGTGAAAAGGGCGGCGAGGATTATGATCTGGTGCAGATGCTCGAGGAGAATGTCGGTCCGGTGCGCTGTGCCGTGCGCGGCAGAGCCGGGGAGGCGACCTTCGCCGAATTTGACGTACCGCGCAAATCGGTACAGCTCGATGCCAAATTCGACCGGCAGGCGATTGCCGACGCATTCAGCCTGAAGGCAACGCAGATCGGTTTCGAAAACCACGTGCCCTCGTTCTGGAGCGCCGGGGTGCCCTTCGTGATGATCCCGGTTCACGATGTCAGTGCGGCTGGTGCGGTGGAGTTTGATGCGGCGCTCTGGGAGCAGCTCACCCCGATTGCCGAGGGACGGCTCGCTGCCGCCTACATCTATTGCCGCGGCGGCGTCAATCATGTTGCCCGCTTCCACTCGCGCATGTTCGCTCCGGCGATGGGCATTGCCGAGGACCCGGCGACGGGTGCAGCGGTCGCTGCCTTTTCCGGCGCCATCCACAGTTTCGACCAGCTGATCGACGGCCATCATCCGTTCCTGATCGAGCAGGGCGTGGAGATGGGGCGGCCGTCGCTGCTGCACCTTCATATCGACGTCTCCGGCGGAGAAATCAGCACGGCCCGGATCGGCGGGCAGGCGGTGAAGATTGCGGCCGGTGAACTTTATCTTTGAAAAACAGCCTCTAAACAGCCCACACAGATTTTTTTGAGAAATCCGAAAGAAAATCGCCCGAGGAACTAGACAAGCCCGGCGAACCCCATTATACGCCGCATCACACCACAGCAATGTGGTTCTAGAGACCGCAGACGAAGCGGTTCTGGCGGGTGATTAGCTCAGTTGGTAGAGCAGCTGACTCTTAATCAGCGGGTCGTAGGTTCGAACCCTACATCACCCACCATTTTCTCTTTGAAGAGAAAAAATCTTACTCAGATTGAAACGGAATAAAGGCCAGTTTATCTGGCCACGATTGCCTATCGGCTGTTGAGCATCGGCATGTTGTTCGTTTTCTTTGACCGCCACTCATCAATTAAGGCCGCCGGCTGTCAGCCAGCGGCATATCGGAAGACGATGATATCGCTCAGTCGGCAATGCGCACGATCAGCTTGCCAAAATTCCTTCCGTCGAGAAGGCCGATAAAGGCATCTGGCGCGTTTTCCAGCCCATCGACAATGTCCTCCCGGTATTTTAGACGGCCGTCTGAAATCCAGGCGGCTGCCTCGCGGTAAAAGTCGCTACGCTGATCGACAAACTCCCGCTGTATAAAACCTCTGATGCTCAGGCTCTTGCGCAGGATAGCCCGCATGACGGCCGGGAGTTGGTCCTGTGTACCGGCGGCCGAACCTGCTTCGTTGTAATGCGCGATCAGGCCGCAGACCGGGATGCGGGCGAAATCGTTGAGGAGGGGAAACACCGCGCTCCAGACGTGGCCGCCGACGTTTTCGAAGTAGACATCGATACCATCCGGGCAGGCGGCGGCGAGTTCATCGGCGAAATTGCCCGAACGGTGGTCAATCGCGGCGTCAAAACCAAGCTCGCCGCGCACATATTCGCATTTCTGACTTCCACCGGCGATGCCGACAGCGCGGGCGCCAAAAATCCTGGCGATCTGGCCGACCGCCGAACCGACGGCACCGCTTGCGGCAGCGACCACGACGGTTTCTCCGGCTTTCGGCTTGCCGATATTGCGCAATCCGGCATAGGCGGTGAAGCCGGGCATGCCGAGAATGCCGAGCGCCGTTGTCACCGGAGCCTGCTGCGGATCGAGTTTTCGCAGGTCGCTGCCATTCGAAATCGCATGGCTCTGCCAGCCGGAATGGGACAGGACGATATCGCCCGGATTGAAAGTAGCGTTGCGGGAGCGCAGTACCCTTGCCACCGTACCGCCCTCCATGACCCCACCGATCTCGACCGGCTTGGCATAGGATTTGGCGTCGTCCATGCGCCCGCGCATATAAGGATCAAGGGAAAGATAGAGGATTTGCAGAAGCACTTCGCCTTCAGCGGGGGCGGCAATCGCCTTTTTCTCCAGCCGGAAATTTCCCGCTTCCGGCTTGCCGGACGGCCGCGACGCAAGGACGATGCGGTTCGAGGTGAACTGGTCGGACATTGGTCTATCCTCACTTCTTCGAATATCAACGGTTTGTTTTCAATTGGTTAGCGGCTCTTGATCGTAACGCTTCCGGCGTTTCAAGCGAGGTGACTTTTTCTCCATACCTCACGCCAAAAAGAATGCCATTCCTTATAATTCATTTTGTCTACTGATTTTATAGACTAAATTTTGCAACTTAGCGAAGGGATCGGTGGCCCATGCCCTACCTCCTCAGTCTTCTGGACAAAAGCCCAATCGAAGAGGGCGGTACTGCTGCAGAGGCATTGCGCACCACGGTCAGGCTCGCTCAAAGAGCGGAAGAGCTTGGTTACCACCGCTTCTGGGTCGCCGAGCATCATAGCATGCTCAATCTTGCAAGTTCAGCCCCGGAAACGTTGATTGCGTATCTGCTGGCCAAGACGGCGAGGATCCGTGTTGGGTCAGGCGGCGTCATGCTTCAGCACTACAGCGCCTACAAGGTTGCCGAGACCTTCAATCTTCTGGCCTCTCTTGCCCCGGGCCGTGTCGATCTCGGCGTCGGCAAGGCGCCGGGCGGCTTTCCGCTCTCGACCCGTGCGCTTCAGGTGGGCGGCGGCGACCCGGCGGGAAAACCGGATTTTGCCGAGCAATTGTCCGGCATCAATACCTATCTTGCCGCCGATCCCGCTTCCGAAGGTCCGGATGCGACTCCGTTTCCGCCCACGCCGCCGGAGCGCTTCCTGCTCGGCGCCAGTGTTGACAGTGCCGAGCTTGCCGCAGCCAAGGGCTGGCGGCTGGTGTTCGCGGGGCAGTTGAACGGCGATCCGGAAAATCTCCGCAAGACCTTTGACGCCTATACACGCGCCAGCGGCAAGACGCCGATCCTGGCGCTTGCCGCCTATGCCGCAGAAGACGCTGATGTGGCGCGCAAGGCTGTAAGCGATCTGCGCATCGTCAAGGTTTTCCTCGTGGACGGCAGAAGCGTTAATGTCGGCACCGAGGAGCAGGCCGCTGAATATGCGCGGCAGGCCGGCGTCGCCATCGACAGGCTCGAATCCAAGGCACCAAGCGTGTTGCACGGCACCGCCGCCGAGGTGCGGGCGCAACTCGATGAGCTGCACAGCCGCTACGGCATTTCCGAATTCATCATCGAAACGCCGGCCCTTGCCGCTGCCGAGCGTCTGGCCTCGATCGAACGTCTCGCCAAGGAACGGCTGTCTCTCGCCGCTTGATATCGACAAAAAGGATTTCTCCGATGGTTCAGAAACACATTCCGTTCGGCATCATGTTGCAAGGCCCCGGTGGCCATATGAACGCCTGGAAACATCCGAGCGGACCTGCCGACGCCAGCGTCAATTTCGAGTTCTTCGTCAACACCGCCCGCCGGGCGGAGGCCGCAGGCATCGCCTTCGCCTTCGTTGCCGATGGGCTCTACATCAACGCGCAGTCGATCCCGCATTTCCTCAACCGGTTCGAGCCAATCTCCATCCTCTCGGCCTTGGCTGCCTCGACGTCAAAGATCGGCCTCGTCGGTACGGTCTCCACCTCCTACAGCGACCCGTTCACCGTCGCCCGCCAGTTTGCCACGCTCGACCAGATTAGCGGCGGCAGGGCAGGCTGGAATGCGGTGACGACACCGCTCGAAGGATCGGGCCGCAACTATAGCCGCGAGCATCCCGAACACGAGTTGCGCTACGAGATCGCCGACGAATATCTCGATGTTACCAAGGGGTTGTGGGATTCCTGGGATGACGATGCCTTCGTCCGCAACCGGGAAACGGGCGTCTATGCCGACAAGGCGAAGCTGCACACGCTTGGCCACAAGGGCCGCTTTTTCCGCGTCGAAGGCCCGCTAAACATCGGCCGCTCGAAACAGGGCCAGCCGGTTATTTTCCAGGCGGGTGCGTCCGATTCCGGCATCAGGCTCGCCGGTAAACATGCCGATGCCGTCTTCACCAATGGTGGGCCGATCGAGGACGCCAAGGTTTTTTACAAACAGGTCAAGCAGAGCACGATCGCGCAGGGGCGGCGTGCGGCCGAGATCGGCCTCTATCCGGGCATCGGGCCGATAGTCGGCGCAACGGCCGTAGAGGCGGAACAGAAATACCAGGCGATCCGCAATCTCGTTACCATCGAGGAAGCGCTGCTCTATCTCGGCCGGTTCTTCGATCATCACGATTTCAGCGTGTACCCACTGGACGAGGCCTTTCCGGATATCGGCGATATCGGCAAGAACAGTTTTCGCGCCACCACCGACCGGATCAAGAAGACGGCGCGCGAGAAGAACCTCACCTTACGCGAAATTGCCCTTGATGCGGCCACGCCGCGGACGGCTTTCATCGGTACGGCGGACCATATCGCCAGCGAGATCATCCGCTGGGTCGAGGAGGGGGCTGCCGACGGGTTCATTCTCGGGTTCCCGGTGATTGCCGAAGGGCTCGACGATTTTGCCACGCATGTCCTGCCGATCCTCGAGCAGCGTGGCTATTTCAATCCGGCGCTCGGGGGCGCGACACTGCGGGATCATCTGGGCCTCGAATACCGCGAAAGCCGCTATGCAGCCCCCACGGAAAACGTCGAACGTGGAAAGGCGGTCGGCGCCTGAGGCGCCGGGAGCCGGCCATGAACATCATCGCACAGCCCCAACGCCTGAACGATCCGGTAGAGCAAGGAATCGCCGCCTATCTCGACGAGATCATCGCACTTCGCCACGACCTCCATCAGTATCCGGAGCTTGCCTTCCAGGAGCGGCGGACCAGCAAGCTGATCGCTTCGCATCTCTCCTCCTGGGGATACGATGTCACCACCGGCATCGCCGGAACAGGTGTTGTCGCAACGTTGAAGCGTGGCGCTGGCGAACGCCGGATCGGTATTCGGGCCGATATGGATGCCCTGCCGATCGAGGAGGCAACAGGGCTTGCCTATGCCAGCAGCAATCCGGGTGTCATGCACGCCTGCGGCCATGATGGCCATACGTCCATTCTGCTGGCCGCTGCCCGCTACCTCGCTGAACGCTCGGCGTTCGACGGCACGCTTCACCTGATCTTCCAGCCGGCCGAGGAAATCGGCGCCGGTGCCCGCAAGATGATTTCGGAAGGTCTGTTCGAGCGCTTTCCGGTCGACGCGATCTTCGGGCTGCACAATTGGCCCGGTGTTGCATTGGGTCAGTTCGGCTTTGTCTCCGGCGCCGCCATGGCCTCCGTCGATCAGGCGAAGATCCGCATCGTCGGCAAGGGCGGCCACGGGGCAGAGCCGCACCGCGCCATCGATCCGGTTCTGGCCTCCGCATCCTTCATCACGGCGCTGCAGAGCGTGGTCTCACGCAATGTCGATCCGCAGGACATGGCGGTGGCGACGGTCGGATCGATCCATGCGGGTTCGGCTTCCAACGTCATCCCGGAAAGCGTCGAGCTGAAACTCACCATGCGCGCCTTTACCGAAACCGTCCGCCAGCAGTTGCAAGAACGCATTCCTGCACTGGCGCGGGCGCAGGCGGAGAGTTTTGGTGCAGTGGCCGAGGTGGATTACCGGCTTGGGTTTCCGGCGCTGATCAACCACCGCGAAGAGACCGATTTTGCACGCGGTGTCGCGCTCGCGACCTTCGGCCCGGTAAGAGTGGAGGAGGGGTTCAAGCCGCGCACGGCGAGCGAGGATTTCGCCTTCATGCTGCAGGAAAAGCCCGGCAGCTACCTGTTTGTCGGCAATGGCGAGACGCCGCCGCTGCACAGCGCCCATTACGATTTCAACGACGCGATCATCGCCCCCGCCGCCCGCTACTGGGTGCGGCTGGCGGAAGCTTTTCTCAACTAGATCTCAACAGCCACA
The DNA here is from genome assembly GCA_900472175.1 of Hyphomicrobiales bacterium. Lineage (GTDB taxonomy): Bacteria > Pseudomonadota > Alphaproteobacteria > Rhizobiales > Rhizobiaceae > Pararhizobium. The sequence continues at coordinate 263,684 of UCHD01000004.1, forward strand.
GTCTGAACAGGAATGGCGAAAATGAGCGATACGTTTTTCTACACCACGCCGCTTGATCCCCGCGCAAAACCGCTGATCGATGAACTGACCTACGAATACGACAGCCGTTACGGCTCATATTTCAGCGAGGCCGGTGCCGCCGAAGAGATGAACCGATATCCGGCCGAAGCTTTTGCGCCGCCGCACGGGAATTTCCTGTTGCTTCAGCGCAACGGCGAAACGATCGGCGGCGGTGCCTTCAAATATTATGACGAGCGCACCGCCGAATTCAAACGCATCTGGACGCGTTCCGACCTGCGCCGTCAGGGCCTTGCCGTCAAGGTTTTGATCGAGCTGGAGGAGCAGGCGGCCCGTCAGGGATTTTCCCGTGTCTACCTGACCACCGGGTTTCGCCAGCCGGAAGCCGTCGGCCTCTATCTGAAATACGGCTACACGGCGCTTTTCGACGTCGATGCCGACCCGGAAATCTACAAGTCGCTGCCCTTTGAGAAAGAGATCGGCCATCTCGCCGTCGCGGGGCTGTCGGGGGCTGTGGCAGCGGAGCAGCCGTTCCCGCGTGCAGCCGGACAGCGCTGAGCAATCAGAAACTTCACCATTTACCAGGGGGCAGCAGATGGAGCTCACGTCAGATTTCGCAGGCATCGAGCCAGGCCGTAGAGCGGCCGAACACAGCCAGGACTATTCGCGCTACCGGATTATTCCCGCGCGCCATCCCGGCCGGCTGGTTGGTACGCTGTTTGCAGGCTTCGTTATCGCGGCGATCCTCTATTCGACCTTCACCAACCCGCGCTGGGGCTGGAATGTCTTTGCCGAGTGGTTCTTTGCCGAGCCTGTTCTGGCTGGTCTCGGCCGGACGCTGCTGCTGACGGCGCTGGCAACCGTGTCCGGCTCAGTGCTCGGAACCGCATTGGCGCTTGCCCGGGTGTCGAAATCGCCGCTGCTCTCCGGCCTCTCATGGGGCTATGTCTGGCTGCTGCGCTCGATCCCGCTGATCGTGCTGCTGCTGGTTCTCAACAATCTCGGCTATCTCTATGAGACGATCAAAATCGGCGTACCCTTCACCGATGCGGTTCTGTTCGATTATCCGACCGTACAGTTGCTGACGCCGTTTGCCGCCGCCTTTCTCGGCCTGACACTGAACCAGTCCGCGTTCTTCTCCGAAATTGTCCGTGGCGGCATCCTGTCCGTCGATCAGGGGCAGCTTGAAGCTGCCGCCGCCCTTGGCCTGCCGCGCCGCCGTCAGGTGTTCCGCATCGTTTTGCCGCAGGCGATGCGTTCGATCCTGCCGACCGGCTTCAACGAGATCATTGGTCTGGCGAAAAGCACGTCGATGGTCTATGTGCTTGCCCTGCCGGAGCTGTTCTACACGGTGCAGGTCATCTACCGCCGCAACCTTGAAGTCATCCCGCTTTTGATGGTGGCGACGGCCTGGTATCTGGTGATCATGACCGTGCTGTCGATCGCCCAGCATTATATCGAGCGGTACTTTTCCAAAGGCGCGGTGCGCAATCCGGTGCCTCTGCCTTTCCAGGCCTTCTTCGCCCGCTTTCGCCAGCCCTTGCCGCGGCAGACGGCCGGTGCAGGCAGCCAGACTGTCCGCAAGACAGGTTTTCGCGACGCGCCCTTGCTGAGAGCCGGTGCGGCGGTGCGCATCCACGGTATTTCCAAGAGCTTTGGTGCCTTGAAGGTGCTCGATACGATCGACCTTACCCTTCCGGCAGGCAGCGTCACCGCTATTCTCGGACCGTCCGGTTCCGGCAAATCGACCTTGCTGCGCGCTATCAATCATCTGGAACGTGTCGATAGCGGCTTCATCTCGGTCGATGGCGATCTTGTCGGCTATCGCCAGAATGGCGAAACGCTCTACGAACTGAAGGAAAAGGATATTCTGAAAAGCCGTGCTGACATCGGTATGGTGTTCCAGAATTTCAATCTCTTCCCGCATCTGACCGTCCTGGAAAACCTCGTCGAAGCGCCGATGCAGGTCCGGGGGACGGATCGCGCCGAGGCCGTCGAGCTGGCGCGGGAGCTTCTCGCCCGCGTCGGCCTGACGGACAAGATCGACGCCTATCCTCGCCAGCTTTCCGGCGGCCAGCAGCAGCGTGTTGCCATCGCGAGAGCCTTGGCGCTGAAGCCGAAGGTGCTGCTGTTCGACGAGCCGACATCGGCGCTCGACCCGGAGCTAGTCGGCGAGGTGCTTGATGTGATCAAGGAATTAGCCCGCACCGGAACGACACTGGTGATCGTCACCCACGAAGTCGGGTTTGCCCGCGAAGTGGCCGATACGGTGGTGTTCATGGAAGGCGGCCACATTCTGGAGGTCGGCCCACCGGCCCGGATCTTCAATCAGCCGAACCACCCGCGTACCCGCGAATTCCTCGCAAAAGTTCTCTAGCAGATTTCCGGCCGCCTGAGCGGACGGGAAGGGACTGATATCGACTGCAACCCTAAGATGAAAATGGAGATGGGACACATGACATTCTTACACAATGCAAAACTTCTGATGGCAGGCGCCGTTACGATCGCAGCCCTTGGGCTTGGCTCCGCACATGCGGCCGAGAAGTTCGACCTGAGCCCGGATATTTCCAAGCGGGTTCGAGCCGAAAAAGACGAGGCGGCGATCAAGGCGATCTCAAGCGACTTCAAGTTCGTCACGCCGGGCAAGTTGACTGTTGCCATCAATGCCTGGGATCCGCCGATCGCCACATATGCTTCGGACGCCAAGACGGTTGTTGGCGCCGATCCGGACCTCGCTTCGCTTCTGGCGGATTCGCTGGGGCTGGAGCTTGAGCTGGTTTCCGTTGCCTGGGCCGACTGGCCGCTCGGTGTTGCCTCCGGCAAATACGACGCGGTCATCAGCAACGTCACGGTGACCGAAGAGCGCAAGGAGAAGTTCGATTTCTCCACCTATCGCAAGGATGTTCTGGGCTTTTACGTCAAGGCCGACAGCAAGGTCAGTGAGATCAAGGAGCCGAAGGATGTCGCCGGGCTGAAGGTGATCACGGGGGCTGGCACCAACCAGGAAAAGATCATTCTCGAATGGGACCGCCAGAACGTTGCAGCGGGTCTCGCGCCTATCGAGGTGCAGTATTACGACGACCGTGCCGCCGCCGAACTGGCGCTGCAGTCCGGCCGCGCCGATGTCGAGTTCAATCCGAACGCGACGCAGGCCTATAGCGCCTCGATCAAGAACCAGACCAAGCTCGTCGGTATCGTCAGCGGCGGCTGGCCGCTGGCGGCCGACATCGCGGTCACGACCCGCAAGGGTGCCGGCCTTGCCGATGCAGTGACGGTGGCGATCAACGACCTGATCAAGAGCGGCAAGTATGGCGAAGTGCTGAAGCACTGGAGCCTCGAAGCCGAAGGTGTCGATCAGTCCTACACCAACCCAGCCGGCCTGCCGAAAAGCGGTTCGTAAGACGGCACGAGGCGGCCCGGCGCTCTCTATAGTGCCGGGCCGGACAATCCATGGAGACGATGACAATGACTGATAGACCCGCTTTCCGGACGTTCCTGATCACCGCACTTGTTTCGACGCTGACATTTTTCGGCGCAGCTCAAGCGGACGAAGTATTCGACCTTAGCCCGGAACAACCGGCGCGCATCCGCGCAGAGAAGAATGATGCCGCCATCGCCGCGATCTCGAAGGATTTTACCTTCGTCTCGCCCGGCAAGTTCACAGTCGCGGTCAGTCCCGGCGGGCCGCCGCTTGCGACCTATGCGACCGATGCAAAGACCGTCGTTGGAGCCGATCCGGATTATGCCTCCGCCATTGCCGATAGCTTGGGACTTGAACTGGAGTTGGTGCCGGTCGCCTGGATCGACTGGCCGCTTGGCCTGACATCCGGCAAATATGACGCGGTCATCTCCAATGTCGGCGTCACCGAGCAGCGCAAGGAAAAATTCGATTTCTCTACCTATCGCCAGGGCCTGCACGGTTTCTTCGTCAAGTCCGATAGCCCGATCAGTGCGATCAAGGAGCCGAAGGATGCCGCGGGTCTGCGTATCATCGTCGGTGCCGGCACCAACCAGGAGCGCATCCTGCTCAGATGGAATGACGAAAACGTCGCCGCCGGGCTAAGACCGTTGGAACTGCAATATTACGACGACGAGGCAGCGAGCCTTCTGGCGGTATCGTCTGGCCGGGCTGAGGTCATCGTCCAGCCGCATGCGCAACTCGTCTACATTGCTGCACGCGATCACAACATCAAGCGGGTGGGGACCCTGAGCGCCGGCTGGCCGGATCGCTCCGATGTGGCCATCACCACGAAAAAGGGCAGTGGGCTGGCGGACGCCTTAACGGTCGCCACCAACGGGCTGATCGAGAAGGGGGTTTACGCCAGGATTCTCGATCATTGGCACCTTGCCGAGGAAGCTTTGCCAAAATCGGAAACCAATCCGCCCGGCCTGCCGAAATCGTGAAGCCCAAAAATCGAAGGAAGACACGATGAGCAGCATCGCCATCAATCATATCGGCTTTCTGACACCGGGCAATTATCCCGCCGACAATCCGTTGTCCGGATTGGAAAGGACGCTGAAACTTCTCGAATATGGCGAGGAGATCGGCTTCCAGAGTGCCTGGGCGCGTCAACGGCATCTGGAGCCAGGCATCTCCTCGGCGACCGCGTTTCTTGCGGCGGCAACCCAGCGCACCAGCCGCATTCAGCTCGGCACGGCGGTTATCCCGATCGGTTATGAAAGTCCGTACCGGCTTGCCGAGGATCTTTCTACGGTCGATGTTCTCTCGGGCGGCCGACTGAATGTCGGATTGAGTGCCGGGCGGCCGCTGCATGCCGACCTTATTGCGCCGCTGGTGTTCGACGGTGATTGGGAAGGTTATGATTTCTCGCACGAACGGGTGCTGCGCTTCGTCGATAACCTGAAGAGCAATGCTGTCGGTGACGAAACAACCTTCATCAAGACACCCTTCGGACCGCAACGGCCCCGTCTGCAACCCCATGCCAGGGGGCTGACCGACCGAATCTGGTACGGCGGTGGCTCGCTTCGCTCGGCCGTCTGGGCAGGGCGCAACGGTTTCAACCTTCTGATCGGCAATGTCACGACCGGTGAAGACACGGATGATTTCTTCGTCGCCCAGTCGCGGCAACTGACGGCCTACCGCGAAGCGGGCGGTGCGGCCAGGCGGGTTGGGCTTGGGCGTGTCATCATTCCCACCGACAGCGCCGATGCGCAGACCCGCAGGCGTTATCTCGACTATGCGGCGGGGCGGAACGAACGGACGCTGACCCCGCAAGGCGAACGCCGTACGCTTTATGCCCGCGACATTGTGGGTACGTCTGAAGACATTCTGGAGCGGCTGTTTGCCGACCCGATCCTGCCGAATGTTAGCGAACTCAGGCTCGAGCTTCCCTATGAATTCGAAGACGCGGAGTACCGCCAGATTATCCACGACTTCGCCACGCTTGTTGCGCCCCGGCTCGGGTGGATCAACGGCGCAGAGCGACAGAAACGGATCGCCTGAGCGCGGCGTCCAGCTTCCTTCCCATCCCGATATCAGCAGGAATGACAGGCATTGACCAAAATCATCGACTATTTCTTCTCCATCGGATCACCGTGGTCCTATATCGGTTTCGACGCATTCATCGAACTTGCGGCAAAGAGCGATGCCGAGATCAAACCCTATCTGACGACCGTCGTGGAAGAGAATGGCGGGATCTTTTCGCGCAATCGCCCGGAAGTCCGGCGCAGTTACTGGATGCGGGATCTAAAACGCTGGGCGCGGGTGCGCGGCAAGGACCTGATCCTTGAAAACCGCCCGGCGCTCAGCGACCCGGCCCCCGCGTCGCTGATCATCATCGCCGCCTATCTCGACGGTAAGGACTGGATTGGGTTGACCCGCGTCCTGCAGCAGGCTTTCTGGGGCGAGGCGAAGGATATCGGCCAGCCGCAGGTTCGCGAAGCAATTGCAAATGCGGCGGGCTTTGATGGTACCGCTCTCCTGCAACGACAGGGAGACGACGACGTGCGGGCCAAATGGGCTGCCGACCGGGAACACGCTTTGAAGAGTGGCGTCTTCGGGTTCCCGACATTCCTTTACGACAGCGAGATTTACTGGGGGCAGGACAACCTGCCGTTCCTGGAACGCCATGTCGCTGGCGACAGACCTTAGCCATACCGAGTGAATGCGCATAGACCGCCGCAAAAATGCAGGACACCATGAGCGATAACGAGCATACGCCAAAGACCATCGGCCCCAACACGCAGTTGGTCAGAGCGGGATATGACCCCTTCGATTATCACGGCTTCATCAATCCGCCGGTGGTCCGGGCATCGACCGTGCTTTTTCCCGATGCGAAAACCATGGAAACGCATAGCCAGAAATACACCTATGCCACGCGCGGCACGCCGACGACCGATGCGCTGTGCCAGGCTCTCAATGAACTCGAAGGGGCTGCGGGAACCATCATCGTGCCCTCTGGGCTTGCCGCTGTCACGCTGGCGTTCCTTGCGTACCTGGCGCCGGGCGATCATGCTCTGGTTGTCGATTCCGTCTACGGTAATGTGCGGCATTTCTGCGATACGATGCTGAAGCGCTTCGGGGTTGAGGTCGAATACTATCATCCGTCTATCGGAGCCGGGATCGAATCGCTGCTCAAGCCGAATACAAGGCTCGTGCATCTGGAAGCGCCGGGCTCGAACACGTTCGAGATGCAGGACGTTCCCGCAATCGCGGCTGCCGCACACCGGCTAGGGGCTGTCGTCACGATGGACAACACCTGGGCGACGCCGCTGTTTTTCCGGCCGCTCGATTTCGGCGTCGACATTTCCATCCAGGGCTCGACCAAATATCCGGCGGGACATGCCGATATTCTTTTGGGTACCGTTTCGGCCAATACCGCACATTGGAAACGTCTGAGGCAAGCAAACGGCGCGCTCGGCATCTGCGGGGCCGCAGACGATGCCTATCAGGTTCTGCGCGGTCTTCGCACCATGGGCGTGCGGCTGGAACGGCACCAGGCAAGCGCTCTGGAGATCGCGCAGTGGCTGGAAGATCGGGGCGACGTGGCGCGCGTCCTCCATCCAGCGCTCCTGAGTTTTCCCGGCCACGATCTCTGGAAGCGCGATTTCAAAGGCGCGAGCGGCGTCTTTTCCTTCGTTCTGGCGGTGGCCCGGGAGGAAGACTTCAATAGGAAAGCGCAATCATTTCTCGATGCTCTCTCGCTGTTCGGGCTGGGGTATTCCTGGGGCGGTTTTCCCAGTCTGGCACTTCACGTCAATCTGGACGAGCGGCAGATTCTGCAGGCGCCAACCGAAGGCCCGGTCCTGCGCCTTCATATCGGGCTCGAAGATGTGGCCGATCTCAAGGCCGATCTCGAGAAGGGCTTTGCTGCCGCACAGGCGATCTGATCCGGCAGGACGGCTTATCCCATCGTGGCGCAGCGTTGCCGTTAGGGCACAATTTCACTGTTCGTGGCACTTGGTTCAATAAAGCTTCATTTTACAGACAAGTTTTTGCCGGGACGCTTGTTGTTCCCGGCGAACTGGCTAAAAGGAGCGGGATCAACCCAAGGTGCTTGTCTTGAGAGACAACTGCGCCAATTTCCGTATCCGGCTGTTCGCTTCGCGGTTGAACGCCGACCAAGGACCCGACACCATGCGCGATCTCGTCGCTCGCTTCTTTTCCTATTACCGGCCGCACCGGCGCCTGTTCTTGCTGGATTTCTCCTGCGCGGTAACGTCCGGTTTGTTGGAACTGGGTTTCCCCATCGCCGTCAAGCTGTTCATTGACGTGCTGTTGCCGACCGGGCAGTGGGGTTATGTCGCGGCGGCTTCGGCGGGGTTGATGGCGATCTATCTCGTCAATGGCGGGTTGATGGCTATCGTCACCTATTGGGGGCATATGCTCGGCATCAACATCGAGACGGAGATGCGGCGCAAGGCATTCGATCACCTGCAGAAACTCTCCTTCGGCTATTTCGACAACCAGAAGACCGGCCATCTCGTCGCCCGGCTGACCAAGGATTTGGAAGAAATCGGCGAGGTTGCCCATCATGGGCCGGAGGACGTGTTCATCGCCATCATGACGCTGATCGGCGCCTTTCTCCTGATGTTCTCGGTCAATCCGAAGCTGGCGCTGATCACCGCCCTCGTGCTGCCGCTGACGGCGTGGCTGACCACCCGATATGGCGGCCGGATGACCCGTAACTGGCAGGCGCTCTACAACCGTGTCGGCGATTTCAACGCCCGCATCGAGGAAAATGTCGGCGGTATCCGCGTGGTGCAGGCTTTTGCCAATGAGGATCACGAGCGCGGGCTGTTCGAGGAGGACAACCAGCGCTACCGCAAGACCAAGCTCGATGCCTACCGGATCATGGCCGTCTCGACAACGCTGAGCTATCTCTCCATGCGTCTCGTCCAGATGGTCGTGCTGGTGGCCGGCAGCTACTTCGTGCTGAACGGCGAGTTGACGGCCGGCGGCTTTGTCGGGTTCCTGCTTTTGGTCGGCGTGTTCTTCCGCCCGGTCGACAAGATCAACTCGGTGATCGAGACCTATCCCAAGGGTATTGCCGGTTTTCGCCGCTATATCGATTTTCTCGACACGCGCCCGGATATCGCCGACCGGCCCGGTGCCCGCGATGTGACCGGGCTGAAGGGCAATATCCGCTATAATCAGGCGAGTTTCGGTTATCGCGAATCCAAGGCGATCGTGAAAGATCTCAGCATCCATATCAAAGCTGGTGAGACGGTGGCCTTCGTTGGCCCTTCGGGAGCCGGAAAGACGACGATCTGCGCGCTGTTGCCGCGTTTCTACGAGGTGACAGGCGGCTCGATCACCATCGACGATGTCGACATTCGCGACATGAGCCTGCGGTCACTGCGCAATCATATCGGTATTGTCAGCCAGGATGTTTTCCTGTTTGCAGGCTCCCTGCGCGAAAACATCGCCTATGGCCGGCTGGATGCGAGCGAAGCGGATATTGTCGAGGCGGCCCGCAAGGCGCGGCTCGAAAACGTCATTGCCGACCTGCCGCAGGGTCTCGACACAGTTGTCGGCGAGCGTGGCGTCAAATTGTCGGGCGGACAGAAACAGCGGCTGGCGATTGCCCGGATCTTCCTGAAGAACCCGCCGATCCTCATTCTCGATGAAGCGACATCGGCGCTCGATACCGAAACCGAACGTGCCATTCAGCAGTCGCTTTCGGAATTGTCGAAGGGACGGACGACGCTGGTGATCGCCCATCGGCTGGCGACGATCACTCAGGCCGATCGTATTCTCGTCGTCAATGAAGGCGCGATTGTCGAGGATGGCAGCCATGCCGAACTCCTGGAGAGGAACGGCCTTTATAGCCGCCTCAGCCAATTGCAGGCAGGCTAAAGCACCGCTGCAAGGGAACCTTGGCGACGGTTGGGCGTTTTGTGCCCACTGTTCAAAAAGGAGAACAACATGCAGTGGATCTCAAAGCCCTTGCTCGCAGGTGCAATGCTTCTGGCGGGAACCGGCTTCGCTGCGGCGGCTATGGTAGCGACGACCGCAACGGACCTGACGGTCTATTCCGGACCGGGCGCAGACTATCCCTCGGTCGGTGTAGCTACGCGCGGCAGCTCTGCTGCCCTTGACGGGTGCCTTGAAGGCGAAAGCTGGTGCCGGATCGACGTTAACGGCTTGCGCGGTTGGGTTTACGCACAGGAATTGACGGTCGACTATGACGGCGCGCCCGTTATCGTCCAGGAACGCCGTGCCGATCTTGGTGTTCCGGTGGTGAGCGATGAAAAGACCGTAGTCGTGGATGGTCCCGCTTCACCGGCACCTGGAGACGAACTGCTGGGCACGGTCGACAGCAGCGGCGCAATCAATCCGCCGCCGGAAGTGCGCACCTATATCGATGGCGCGCCAATGGACACAGTGACATATGACGGCGACGTCGTTGTCGGAGCGACACTCCCGGGTGACATGGTGATTACGCAAGTGCCGAACTACCAGTATAGCTACGTGCGTATCAACGACCGGCCGATGCTGGTCGATCCGCAGAGCCGGCGCATTGTCTATGTCTATGAGTAAGCCGAACGTGAAGCGGGCCGCGTCAAACGCGGCCCGTTTATAACATCCCGTGGAGGAGTTGAACCATGACCTCTCGCACCCTTATGGGCGCTGTCATCGCTCTCATCGTCGGTTCAATTCTCAGTATTTTAGTCGTTCAGTATTTCTCACCGGATGAAAGTGCCCAAAGCACGACACCACCGGACCCTTTGGTGGTGTCGCCGGAAAACGCGGCCGAACAAACGAAATAGCGAACCATCCTTCAATCAGACGTTATGCACCCATCGCCAAGTCTTGCCGCAACGCGGCTTCGCATGCATTGGTTAAAGTTGCCGGGTCTCGCACGCCGCTTTGATAGAGACGGACGATTGCTGCGGCACAAATCTGCATGTCGGCATCCGAGCCCGTGGTTTGATGCGTCTCACAAAACTGATCGAAGACGCGCCGCAGCGCGTCGATATCCTCGGTGCAGAGTGCATCGGCCTGGGGATCAAAATGCGTCATGGTCATTCCTCCTTTGAGGATGGAAGTTTTGTCTCAGTGCATCATCGATAAAAGCCCATCGGCTAAGGCTGCAGTTTAGCGCAATTTGAATTCGGCGCTATTCACTAAGACATGTGGTGCGGCGCCACGAAAAGTTTTTCGCCAGGCAACCTTTTGCGTTTTCATGCTTTTTCCCCACACAGGGAAAATTTGCCATGGCCGCGTTCTACTTCAAGGTAATCGACAATGACGGCACAATTCCGGCCGACGACGCTTTTGATTTTCCGGACCTGATTGCAGCCATCCGCCAGGCAAAGATCGTGCTGGCCGAAATGGCGCTCGATGGGTTGCCGGAGGATCCGGTCAAGGCGCTCGAGATCGAAGTGCTCAACGTCGATCGTCGACCCATCGTCAGGATGAAACTGGAATTGTCGACCCAGTGGGCTACTGCGTAGCCGTTACCGCACCATTTTCCCTGATTTCAACTGCTTGCACCGCTTTCAGTATGGCCGGAACGATCAGTTTGGCGCCGGTATCGGATGGATGGTCATCGTCGAAATAAAACACCTTTTCAGCGTTCAGGCTGTTGATGCAGCGGTCCTTGAGAAAGCTGTTACAGAAATGATCGGCGGGCCGAACGCGGAAAAGATTGGGGTGGGAGATGGCATCGAATGCGGCGATGACCGCGCCATTCCGTTGCTGATAGCGATCATAGCTGGTGCTGAATTCGAGGTTCCCAATGCCTGCCATTGCGGTCTTTGCGACGATGTCCGGGACGTTCCAACCGGCCTCAGGAATGGGATAGACGAGCACGACGTTGTGGCCGCTCTCAAGATAGGCCCGGATGTCGTCGACATATTGCTTCAATACGCGGGCCTTGCGTGCCGGATCATCCTGTTCGGCATGCTCGTCCAGCCGGTCGAACAGGTCGATATAGGTCGGCTGCAGGGATTCGACGCCGCCTTCGCCATTGTCGAAGGGCGACCCATCGACATAGAGGCTCCAGCGGCTGGCCATGATGATGGTCTTCATGCCGCTTGTGCGAATATAGTCCTCGATGCCGGTGAAGAACGGGTTGCAGCGTAGCTTGTATTTCGGATTGGACACATAAAATCCTGAAAACCCGACACAGGCCGAATGTGCCATCACATAGAGATCGAGATTGGCAGCATTAAAACTGCGCAGTGCTTCGCCGCCAAGGGCTCCGGCATGCGAATCGCCGATCAGGATGGTCTTGCTGCTGGCCGAGTGTTTCGTCAGGCAATCCCGGACAGGATGGGGCAGGCTGGCCTCGCCTTTGTCGAACAGGCAGGCATCCATGACAGGATCGTGATGTTCCTGTTCGTTAAGAGCTGTCAGCGCGGCCTGCGGCAGGCGGAACTGCAGGCCGTTGCTTGACGTGCCATAAAAGCCGATGCCGATGAAAAGCATGCCCGCAATGCCACCGGCACTGAGAATGCGCGCCGGTGTCGGCAAGAGGCGCGCCGTGCCGCTCGTTCGGAAAGGCGTCTCGATGAACCGCCAGGACAGGTAGGCAAGACCGGCGGAGGCAAGCGCAAGCATGCTCATCAGGGCGAGTGACGGTTCGGTGATGCTGCGGATGCGGGCGAAGGCAAAGACGGGCTGATGCCAGAGATAGAGGCTGTAGCTGATCAAGCCGATGCCGACCATCGGGCTGGTCGAGAGCAACCGTGCCGTCAGGGTGCCTTGTGCTCCGAAGAGGATGATCAGCACGGCACCGAGAACGGGGACCAGCGCATAAAGTGAGGGAAACGGCGTCGTCTGATCATAGCCGAAAATGGAGAAGACGATGATCGCCAGCCCGGCAAGCGACAGGATATTGCTTTTGAACTGTTTGCCGCCGGTCAGCAGAAAGGCGCAGAGCGAACCGGCCAGCAATTCCCAGGCGCGCGTGGTGGGCAGGTAGAAATTGGCTGTCTCGAAATTGACGGAGCCATACTGGGCAAGCAGCAGGCTGGCCAGCGCCACGGCAGAAATGGCTACGATCAGCGCCCGCCGCCCGAAACGCCACATCAGCATGACGAAAAGCGGGAAGAGCATGTAATACTGTTCCTCGACGGCAAGGCTCCAGGTATGCAGCAGCGGCTGCTCCTCCGATGCGGCCGCGAAATAACCGCCGCTTTCATGCCAGAAGAGAAAATTCGAGCCGAACAGGCAGACGGCGATGATGCTGCGGCCGAAGCTTGCCATCTGTTCCGGCAGCATCCACGCCCAGGCGAACGGCAGGCAGCACAGAATCACGAAAAACAGCACAGGCAGAATGCGGCGGGCGCGGCGCTCGTAGAACTTGAGCAGCGAGAAGTGGCCTTTATCGCGCTCCGCGATAATGATCGAGGTGATCAGGTATCCGCTGATGACGAAAAAGATATCGACACCGACAAAACCACCGCTGAACTGCTGGAACCCGGCGTGAAACAGAACAACGGGAATCACGGCGACGGATCGCAGGCCGTCAATTTCGCGTCGATAGTTCATTGGCGGCCCCGGCGAGATCCAAATGCTGGATGGCTTCGCAGGATGCGACGGCTTAGCGGTGCGGATCAAGCCTGCCTTTTGAAAAAGAATGAAAAACCAAGGGTATATGTTGCCGGGCAGGGGACGGCATTGGCGGTGCCCGCTGCTGCACCCCCTGAGCTGCCATCGGAGATGGCGCGCGCAGAGGGGCTGTAAGCAGTGGAAAGCCGGGTCTGTTTAATCCCGGAACAGTTTCCAGCGGGTCGGTCGGAACGCGACGCGCGAATGATCGGCCGTGACTTTTTCCGGCGGCAGTTCGATCTCGACCCTGCTATTGGCGCCGCCAATGTCCAGTTCGACATGGCGCGTACCGGCGACACGGCGGGTCACGGTGACGATGCCCGCGATGCAACCGCCGTTACCCTCGAGCAATTCGATATCGTGTGGGCGGAAATAGAGTTGGGCTGGACCGTCGGCCTCGCCCTGGGCGCTGACGCCGATCGAATGGTCTTTGATCCAGAGCTGACCGTTTTCAACACGGACCGGAAGAATGTTGGACTGGCCGATAAAGCCGAAGACGAAGGGGGAATTGGGTGTGTCGTAAATTTCGTCTGGCGTGCCGATCTGTTCGATCTTGCCTTTGCTCATCACGACCACGCGGTCGGCGAGCTCCAGCGCCTCGTCTTGGTCATGGGTGACGAAAACCGTCGTGTGGCCGGTGCGATCATGGATTTCGCGCAGCCAGCGGCGCAGTTCCTTGCGCACCTGGGCATCGAGGGCGCCGAAGGGTTCGTCGAGCAGCAGGACATTCGGCTCCACCGCCATGGCACGGGCAAGGGCCACGCGCTGGCGCTGGCCGCCGGAAAGCTGGGCCGGATAGCGTTTTTCAAGGCCACTCAGCTGAACGAGGTCGAGCAACTCAAGTGCACGCTTGCGGATTTCAGCTTTTGCGGGACGGCGCCCGGAAGGACGGATTGTCAGGCCGAAGGAAACGTTGTCGAGCACCGTCATGTGACGGAACAGGGCGTAATGCTGGAACACGAAGCCGATATTGCGCTCTTGCACGGTCTTGCGCGAGGCATCCTCGTTGCCGAAATAGACCGTACCTTCTGTCGGACTTTCCAGTCCTGCAATCAATCGCAGCAGCGTCGTCTTGCCGGAGCCGGAAGGCCCAAGCAGAGCGATCAGTTCACCCGAACGGATATCGAGCGAGACGTCGTTCAGCGCCGGAAAGCGGCTGAATTCCTTGCGTATGTTTTGAACGCGAACTTCCATATGGACTTGACCTTTCAGTGCCGGCGGCTGGCCGCGATCTGGGCGCTGTACTTCATTTCAAGCAGCGACTTCAGAACGAGGGTGACGAGAGCCAGCAGGGCGAGAAGCGTTGCGACGGCAAAGGCGGCAACGAAGTTATATTCATTGTAGAGGATTTCCACCTGCAGCGGCATGGTGTTCGTCAGTCCACGGATATGCCCGGAGACGACGGAGACCGCACCGAACTCGCCCATGGCGCGGGCGTTGCAGAGCAGGACGCCATAGAGCAGGCCCCATTTGATGTTGGGCAGCGTGACATACCAGAAAGTCTGCCAGCCGCTTGCACCCAGCGACAGCGCGGCTTCCTCGTCGCTGGTGCCCTGTTCCTGCATCAGCGGGATCAGTTCGCGGGCAACGAAGGGGAAGGTGACGAAGACGGTCGCAAGCACGATACCCGGAACTGCAAACAGGATCTGGATGCCATGGCTCTGCAACCACGGTCCAAGCAGACTGTGGGAACCGAACAGAAGCACGAACACCAGGCCGGAAATGACCGGTGACACCGAAAAGGGCAGGTCGATCAGGGTGGTGAGAAACGCCTTGCCCTTGAACTCGAACTTGGCGATTGCCCATGCCGCTGCAATGCCGAACACCAGATTGAGCGGCACGGCGATGACCGCGACGAGCAACGTCAATTCGATCGCGGCAAAGGTTTCGGGGTCCGACAGCACGGTCAGGAACTCGCCGGGGCCGTTGCGCAGGGCTTCCGTGAACACTGCGGCCAGAGGCAGGACCAGAAACAGCGCCACGAAACAGAGCGCGAGGCCGATCAGAGTGTAGCGCGCCAGCCGGTGTTCCGAGGTGGCGACCCGGACCAGTTCGGTGTTGCCGTTGCTGGTATGGGACGTCGTGGCATCATGCGCCATAACCGTACCTCCTTCTGCTCCAAGCCTGGATCATGTTGATGATCAATAACATGGCAAAGGAGATGATCAGCATGACTGCAGCGATTGCCGTTGCAGCCGGATAGTTGAATTCCTCCAGGCGGATGACGATCAGAAGCGGGGCAATTTCCGAGACATAAGGAAGGTTGCCTGCAATGAAGATGACGGAACCGTATTCACCGACGCCGCGGGCAAAGGCCAGCGCGAAGCCGGTGAGAACTGCCGGGGCAAGGCCTGGCAGCAGGACGCGGCTGATGGTCTGGAAGCGATTGGCGCCCAGCGTCGCTGCGGCTTCCTCCACTTCCTTGTCGATCTCTTCCATGATCGGCTGCACGGTTCTGACGACAAAGGGCAGGCCGACGAAGACCAGCGCGAAGACGATGCCGATCGGTGTGAAGGCGATCTTGATTCCGAGCGGTGACAGCAGGCTACCGATCCAGCCGTTCGGCGCATAGAGCGTCGTCAGCGCGATACCGGCAACGGCGGTCGGAAGCGCGAAAGGTAGATCGACCATGGCATCGATAATGCGCTTGCCGGGAAACCGGTAGCGTACCAGCACCCAGGCGAGAATGACGCCGAAGACGACATTGATAAGCGCTGCGGCGAAGGCCGTGCCGAAACTGATGCGCAGCGCATTGATCGTTCGCTGGTCGGTGGCCAAAGCCCAGAAGGTGGACCAGCCCAAGGCGCTGGAGCGCCAGGCAAGTCCGGAAAGAGGAATGAGAATGATGAGGATGAGCCATGACAAAGTAACGCCGAGCGCCAATCCGAATCCCGGAATGACGCTCGGCTGTCTGAATTGCCACAGCGAAGCTGTGCGTGCGGTCATATAATTTTATTGTCCCGGCTTGTAGATCTGGTCAAACAGCCCACCGTCCCCAAAATATTTTGGCTGAGCTTCCTTCCATCCGCCGAATTCGTCAATAGTGACGAGCTTCACATCGGCAAATCGCTTGATATCGTTCGGATCGGCGACTTCAGGCTTGAAGGGGCGATAGTAGTGTTTGGCGGCAATCTTCTGCCCGACATCCGAGTAGAGATACTGCAGATAGGCTTCCGCCACCTTGCGGGTTCCCTTGGCATCGACATTGCCATCGACCAGCGCCACCGGCGGTTCAGCCTTGATCGAGATGGACGGCGTGACGATGTCGAAATTGTCCGGGCCGAGTTCTTCCAGAGACAGATAGGCTTCGTTTTCCCATGCGAGCAGAACGTCGCCAAGGCCACGCTGCACGAAGGTCGTGGTCGAGCCGCGTGCGCCGGTGTCGAGAACCGGAACATGTTTGAAAAGCTGCGTCACATATTCCTGCGCCTTGGCATCGTCGCCACCATTGGCTGCGCGCGCCCAAGCCCAGGCAGCCAGGAAGTTCCAGCGGGCGCCGCCCGAGGTCTTCGGATTCGGCGTGATGACCTGGATGTCATCCTTGACCAGATCGCCCCAGTCCTTGATGCCCTTCGGGTTTCCCTTGCGCACGAGGAATACGATGGTCGAGGTATATGGTGCGCTGTTGTTGCCGAATTTCGTCTTCCAGTCGGCCGGAATCTTGCCGGTTTCCTTGGCGATCGCGTCGATGTCGGCTTCAAGCGCCAACGTCACCACGTCGGCGGCCAGCCCGTCGATGACGGCGCGCGCCTGCTTGCCCGATCCCCCATGTGACGCCTGAATCGTCACCGTCTCACCCGTATCCGCCTTCCACTTTTCAGCAAAGGCCGCATTGAAATCCTTGTAGAGTTCGCGGGTCGGATCGTAGGAGACATTGAGGATCGTCGTATCGGCAAAAGCCGCACCCAGCCCGCCGATCTGGATGCTGGAGGCAAGAAGCGCCACCGTAAAGAATTTCGTGAGTTGTCTCGCTCGCATGTCTACCTCCGTTGTTAGCAGGCATACTCTATTCATTAGGTAGGATATTATAACGCAGAACTTTTCCTTTCCGGGATCAGCCGGAGAAAGTCCTGCCTCAGGTCTTGGCTATTGCCGAAATCATTTGCTTCAGAGTGGCTGTGACGGCCGGTTCTCCGGAATAAGTTACCACGCCATGGACGGGCACGAAACGTCAATCATAAGGGAAACCGATAAAGCCGCGGCGGCGGGTAACGAGTTTCAGCGACCGGTCGGGCATGACCACATAGGTCTCCTCGATGCGTTCGCCGTAGGGGCCATAGAAACTGTTATGCAGGGTGCTGCCAACCGGCGCTTTCTTGAGCTTTGTGCGGGGCTGGCCGCCATAGGTAATGCTGCCGGGGATCGGCTCGGGGCCGCGGTAGGATGCATCATAGGTTTGCGTTTCCACGCAGGATGCCAGAAACAGGGCGGCAAGGGCCGCAACGATCATCTTTTTCATTGTCGAACTCCCAACCGGGATCACCTGACCCCTTCCTGCTTTGACATACCGTTTCCGCCGTGATTTTCCAGTCTCCGGGCGTGAGCTTCGTTGTTTGTTTCGGCAAGGAACAACGCACCCGGGGTGCCATGGCAAATCTGTGCGAAAGTGCTATTTGCCGTGGTAACGCCGAAATTGCATGTGAAACAGGCCGCCGGCATGAAACGGCGGCGATAATGCCCTGTTGGGCAGGTGCGTGACCGAAGGGGAAAGAAATATGGCGGATACTGCCGGCATGGGCACACCGGAAGATGTTTTGTCGTTCTGGTTCGATGAGTTGGAGCCGCAGGACTGGTTCAAGCCGCATCCGACGCTCGATAGCCAATGCGAACAACGATTCCGGTTGACGCATCTGGAGCTGGCGCGCGGGGTTCCGGAGGAATGGCGTGCAACGCCGATGCGCCGGCTTGCCACGATCGTTCTGTTCGACCAGATGCCGCGCAACATGTATCGGGGAACGCCACTGGCATTTGCGACCGATGCGCTCGCCTTGCGGGAGGCGACCCTTGCCGTTGAAGCGGGCGCGGATAGCGGCCTGTCGGTCGATCAGCGCGTCTTCCTCTATTTGCCGTTCGAACATTCTGAGAATCTTGTCGATCAGACGCGGTCGGTGGCACTTTTCACGGAACTGGGGGACGCCAATTATCTGGATTATGCCATCCGGCACCGTGAGGTCATCCGGCAGTTTGGCCGGTTCCCCCATCGCAATGCGATTCTGGGGCGGGTTTCGACACCCGCGGAGATCACGTTTCTCTCTCAGCCCGGCTCAAGTTTTTGACCTGCGGGCGCGCGAACGGATTGCGGAGCGCCGGGCACCCGGTTTTGCATCTGGTAGCAGCCCGGCCTATGGAACGCCAAACTACCCGCACCGCGCCGCGATTCTGGACTGGAGCGCCGGTTGCCGGAAAAGGAATATGTGATTGCCGATGATGCCGAAACTCTTTGCCGCCTTTCTGTGTTTGTCGATGTTGGGTGCATCGGGCGCCGTCATGGCGCAGGAGCAGGCCGTCAAGCCCGCGCCGCAACCGGCTGCGGCGGTGGCCAGCCCACAGGCGCAGGCCGCCGAGCAGCTGGAAGGCGCTCGCAAGAATCTTGCGAGACTGACCGACCAGACAAAAAATGCCAATGACGACGATAGCCGTCTTGCCGAATTGAAGGTCGAGGTCGATGCGGCGGCCAAGCAAATCATCTCCATATCGGTCGCGACTCGGCCGCGCCTCGACGAAATCAAGGCGCGTCTTACCGAACTTGGCGAGCCGCCGGCGGAGGGCGCACCGCCAGAAGCGGACGTTGTTGGGCAGGAACGCAAGCGCCTGCTTGCCGAGCGGGGTGAGATCAACGCGCTGACGGGAACGGCAGAAGACCTGTCTGTCCAGGCAACCAAGCTGTCCAACGGCATCACTGCGACGCGGCGGGCGCTGTTCAGCAACACGCTTCTCAAGCATACCGACATCAATGGGTCGATGGTGATGGATGCCATTGCCTCGCTGACTCTGGAGCGGCAGGCTTTTGCGCGCACAGTTGGGAGCTGGTTGACGTTCGCCTGGAATTTTAAACGTTTACAATTGCTGTCGGCCTTGTTTCTTTCGCTTTGCGCAGCCCTTGTCCTGCTTGGCTGCATGCGGAAGCTGTTTTTTCCGTTGATCCATCGTGAGCATCTCAGCGAAGAGCCGGGCTATATCACCCGGCTGTCGGTGGCTTTCTGGTCGACGATGATTCCAACATTTGCAATGGGCGCCTTTGCCGCCACCAGCTACTTTTTCCTACAAGTCTTCAAGGTGCTGCGGCCGGATATTGCGCCGATCATCTCGGCAACGCTGGCAGTCTCCGTCGTGCTGGTGTTTGTCTCGACGCTTTCAAACGCAGTTCTAGCGCCAAAACAAAATACTTGGCGGCTGGTGCGGGTTTCCGACCATGGTGCGCGCCTCTTGGCATGGTCGATCTTCGCCATGGCGCTCGTCAATGTGCTGGACTATGTGGCAGGGACGATCAGCGAGGTCATGGGCTCGCCCGTCGTCTTCACCGTGGTCAAAAGCCTGATTGCCACGATCATTATCGGCCTGATCCTGATGGCGATGTCGTTGATCAAGCCGATCGTTCCGGCAGGCGAAACGCTGAATGGCCAGGGCAGGCCATGGCCAAGGGCTGTCAAGCTGCTGTTCGTTTTGACGGGCGTAACGCTGATCATCGCGACACTGGCGGGCTACGTCGGTCTCGCCCGCTTCATCGCCACCCAGATTGTCATCACCGGTGCCATCGTGGTGACGATGTATATTGGTATCCTGACCGGCAAGGCCGTTGCCAAGCAGAATGCGCTCGCCGACACGGTCGTCGGCCGCTATCTCGAAAAGCGGTTCGGGATGGAGCAGGTGGCGCTGGACCAGACCGGTTTGGCGGCAGGCCTTGGCATCTACGTGCTGGTCATCCTGTTCTTCATTCCGATGATCCTTTTGCAATGGGGTTTCCAGATCGCCGACATCGAGGCGTGGGCGTACCGCATTTTCACTGACATCAACATCGGCAGCATCAGAATATCGATCGTCGGCATCCTGGCCGGAATCCTGCTGTTTGCAGCCGGTTATGTGGTAACGCGCTGGTTCCAGCGCTGGCTCGACGGCAACGTCATGGCGCGCAGCCGCGTCGATACCGGCGTGCGAAATTCCGTCAAGACCGGCATCGGCTATCTCGGCATTGGGCTTGCGGGGCTCATCGGCATTTCTGCAGCCGGGTTTGATCTCTCAAACCTTGCGCTTGTGGCCGGTGCCCTGTCGCTCGGTGTCGGTTTCGGCCTGCAGAACATCGTCTCCAATTTTGTCTCGGGCCTCATCCTTCTCGTCGAGCGGCCGTTCAAGGTGGGGGACTGGGTGGTCACGGGCACGACAGAAGGCTTCGTCAAGCGCATCTCCGTTCGCGCGACCGAGATTGAGACATTCCAGCGCCAGACGATCATGGTGCCGAACTCGCTGTTCATCAATGCCTCGGTTGGTAACTGGACGCACAAGAACAAGCTCGGCCGGTCGGATATTCCAGTGACCGTCAGCTATAGCAGTGCGCCGCGGCAGGTGATGGACACGCTGCTGCAAATTGCGGCTACGCATCCGCTGGTTTTGAAGAATCCGGAACCGCAGGCTGTCTTTACCGCCTTCGGCGATTCGACCATGACGTTCGAATTACGAGTCTACCTGGCCGATATCGTCAACGGTAACGGCGTGCGCAACGATCTGCGTCTGGCAATCTACGAGCGGTTCAAGGACGAAGGTCTGGGCGCACCATTTCCCAAGGAAGAGCTGGAGCCGGAACCGCTGCCTCCAGGCCCGGAATCCGATACCGCGGCTCTGCAGGCCGAGGCAGCCGGCCCGGCGGAGATCACGTCATCGCCTGTGGAAGCCTTCAAGCGCAGCGGGACGCAACGGCGTCCCCGGCGCGTTACCGTCGATGGGGCCGCCGAGAAGGATTGAAATCCCGCCGGTTGGGAAACGAGAGCGATGGTTGACCGGTGTCAGCCATTGCGACCACACCGGTGATGTGGGGTTCTTCGTCGTGAATCCGGCCCGCTCGCGGATGTCTCCGATTTGCGCGCGTGACGCTTCTGGTCGTGCAGCACGATGATAATGTCGTAGACAGGCTCTAGTCTCCGTGGCGCAAACTCTAACATCCGGTTTCAATATTCAATCAGGGTCGTGGGCAATGGCAGAATTTCCGCAAAAGGCGAAGGTCGTTATCATCGGGTTGGGGGGCATCGTCGGCGCGTCGATCGCTCATCACCTTATTGAGCGGGGCTGGGACGATATTGTCGGCATCGACAAGTCGGGTATCCCGACCGACATCGGTTCGACGGCGCATGCGTCCGATTTTTGCTACACGACGAGCCACGATTTTCTGTCGGTCTGGACCACCCAGTATTCGATCGATTTCTACGAGAAGATGGGCCATTACGCCCGCATCGGCGGCCTCGAAGTCGCCCGTACCGGCGACGACACCTGGATGGAAGAGATCAAGCGCAAGCTCTCCTCCGCCAAGGCTTTTGGCACCCGGGCACATTATGTCTCGCCGGCAGAGATCAAGCAGATGTTCCCGCTGATCGAGCAGGATCAGGTCATGGGCGGCATGTTCGATCCCGATGCCGGCCTCGTCGTGCCGCGCTCGCAGACAGTTGCCGGCAAGCTGGTCGACGCCGCTGAAAAATCCGGCAAGCTGCAGGTCTATGGCAATACGCCGGCCCAGTCGCTGATCGTCGAGGGCGGCCGCATCAAGGGCGTCGTCACCCATCGCGGCACGATCATGGCCGATCACGTCATCGTCTGTGCGGGCATCTGGGGCCGTCTGATAGCCGAAATGGTCGGCGAGGACCTTCCGGTGATGCCGGTCGACCACCCGCTGACCTTCTTCGGCCCGTACAATGAATTCGAAGGCACCGGCAAGGAAATCGGCTTCCCGCTTTTGCGCGACCAGGGCAACTCCGCCTATATGCGCGACACCGGCGATCCGAAGACCACCGAAGGTGGCCAGATCGAGTGGGGTTACTACGAGCAGACCAATCCGCGCCTCTGCCACCCGCGCGATATTCTCGAAAAGCATCAGGCGCGCCTCTCGCCGTCGCAACGCGATCTCGATATGGAGCAGATCCTCGAGCCACTCGAAAAGGCCATGGAACTGACGCCGATCCTCGGTGAACTCGGCTATAACGAAGGCCATTCCTTCAACGGCCTCTTGCAGGTGTCCGCCGCCGGTGGCCCATCCTGCGGCGAGAGCCAGAAGGTGCGCGGCCTGTGGTACTGCGTCGCCATCTGGGTCAAGGACGGCCCCGGCTACGGCAAGCTGATTGCCGATTGGATGACCGACGGCCGCACCGAGATCGACCATAACTCGATCGACTATTCGCGCTTCTACCCGCATCAGCTGACGGAAGAGTTCATCGAAGGCCGCGCTTACGAGGCCGCCCAGAAGATCTATTTCCCGGCCGTGCACAACCGCGAACCCTATGCGTCAGGCCGCGGCGTCAAGCGCTCGCCTTTCCACGAGCGTGAAAAGGAGCTCGGGGGCTATTTCATGGAACTCGGCGGCTGGGAGCGCGCGCATGGCTACAAGGCCAATGAGCATCTCCTGGAAAAATACGGTGACAAAGTTCCCGTGCGTGAAAATGAGTGGGACAGCCGCCACTTCTGGCGTGTCTCCAATGCCGAGCATCTGGCGATGAGCGAAGATTGCGGCATCGTCAATCTCTCGCATTTCCACATGGTGGACATTGAGGGGCCGGACCATGTCGAGCTACTGGAATGGCTCTGCGCCGCGAAGATCGGTGGTGACGGCAATATCGGCAAGGGCATATACACCCACTTCCTCGACGATGAGGGCATGGTGCGTGCCGACTTCACGGTCATCCGCATGGCCGACCGTGGCCGGTTGATCAATGGTGCCGACGCCGGCCCGCGCGATCTCCACTACATGAAGCGTATCGCCGAAGATCGTGGCCTCGATGTCACCATTACCGATGTGACCGAAAAGTTCATCACTATCGGCATCTGGGGCCCGAATGCCCGCGACACGCTGAAGAAGGTGGTGACCGATCCGGCCGGGCTCGCCCCGGAAAACTTTGCCTTCGCCGCCATCAAGCAGATCGAGATCGGCGGCAAGAACGTGACCGCCTTCCGCATCTCCTATGTCGGTGAGCAGGGCTGGGAACTGCACATGAAATATGAGGACGGCTTGGCCGTCTGGGATGCGCTACGCGCCACCGGCGTCATGGCCTTCGGTGTTGAGACCTATGCCAACTCGCGCCGCATGGAAAAGAGCCTGCGTCTGCAGAACGCCGACCTTCTCACTCAGTACAACTTGATTGAATCGGACCTCGCCCGTCCGAAGGTCAAGGAAGCCGATTTCCGCGGCAAGGCGAAGCATCTGGAATACAAGGCGCGCGCCCATCAGCCCGCCATGCTCTGCACGCTCGTCATGACGGAGAATACCGACAAATCAGGCGTCAAGCGCTACCCGCTCGGCAACCTGCCTGTCATGGATCCGGAAACCGGCGAGGTACTCTTGGACGAGTTGGGCCGCCGCTCCTACACGACGTCGATCGCCTTCGGCCCGACCATCGGCAAGAATATCGCGCTTGCCTATCTGCCGCACGCTTATTGCCAGGAGGGCCGCAAGCTCACCATCGAGTATTTTGCCGAGACCTACCCGGTCGAGGTGGTCAGCATCGGCTACAAGCCGCTCTACGACCCAGAAAACCTGAAGCCGAAGAGCTGATCTTCGTCAGGCAGTGGCCAACGGATATGGCGCATCGGCTTATTTGTGCGGGTGCGCCATTTCTATGCCGGCATTGTGCCGCGCGCTCGCGTTGCGTCCTCAGTATAGCTTGTGATGAACGCTGGTTATCCAGGCTATTCAGCCTCTATTCAGCCGTCCCGCAATATTTATCATGCAATTTCACTCGTGTGCGTTAGTCTAACGCGGGGTGAAAAGGCGTCTTGTCTTTTCCGGGACTATCGCCCGGAACTTTAGGATGCCCAAAAAGGGGCGGCGCCACGGCGCTGATTGGCAATGAAAACATTCGTAAGTGCATGGGTTCTGACTGTCATGATGACGCTTCCGGCATGGTCCGCGACGGTGACCAACAAGGATGCGGATGCTGCGGTACTTGTCGTCGTCGAGGGCGAAAGCCGCATCGAGGTCGCCATCAGCGCTGGCGGCACGGAATCGATCTGCCCGAGCGGTTGTTTCATCACCACGCCGAGCGGCGACCGCATCGGTCTGCAGGGGGATGAAACCATCGAGATCCACAACGGCTCGGCCGTCGTCAAATAAATCCTGTTTTCGTATGGTTCTGCGGCTGCTGTGACCGGCCCTTTCGGCTCGGCAAGGCGGGCTTCTGTCTGCCTTGCTGTTGCAGGAATGCGGCCGGATGTTTCAGCCGGCAATTAACGACTGCGAAAACCTTTCTGGATAGCTTGACCGCGGGGACAATCTTTTCAGATAGGCAATCAATGTCATTTTTTGGCGTGTCCGGAATGTACTATTCCGGTGAATCCTTGCAGCAGCATCGCATCGTGCTTGCCGAAGATTCCAATCTCTTCTCCGCCATGGTCTCCAAGAGGCTGAAGGAACTTCTCGACATTGATGTGATCGTCTGCCGCGACTATGACGACCTGCAGTTTTCGATCGAGAACGCTTCCTTCCCGGCGACGCTCGCTATTTCCAATATCAATCTGCCAGGCGCTGAAAACGGCGAGGCTCTGTCCTACCTGATCGACATGAGCGTTCCGACGATCGTCTTTACCGGCACGTTCCAGGAAACCACCCGCGAGACCATCCTTGCCAAGGATATCGTCGACTATGTCATCAAGGACAGCGTTTTCGCCGTCGATATGCTGGCGGAATCCGTTTGCCGCTTCCTGACCAATCACAAGCACCATGTGCTGATTGTCGATGACAGCCCGACGGCGCGCGCGCTTTTGACGACGCAGCTGAAGCGTTACAATTTCCGCACCAGTTCGGCGGAAAGCGGCGCCGCGGCGCTTGAACTGCTCAAGAAGCACCCGGATATCGGGCTGGTGATCACCGATTACAACATGCCCGATATCGATGGTTTCGAGCTGACCCGTCGTATTCGCGGTGCCTACGGCCCGCATCAGTTGCGCATCATCGGTGTGTCGTCCTCGGCAAACCGGCTTTTGTCGGCGCGCTTTCTGAAGGCCGGCGGCAACGATTTTATGCTGCGTCCGTTCGTCAATGAAGAATTTTATTGCCGCGTGAACCAGAACCTCGACACGCTGACCAAAATCCAGACTTTGGGCGCGAAAATTGCGAAGAAGGCTTGATGGAACTGTGTATTGCTAAATTAGAATTTTAGATCGCCGGAAATGTGACATTTTTGTGTTTCCGGCGGCAAAACTTGACCATTCGACCGAATGATTTAACCAAATCGCAAGTGCATGCCAGTTGAATGCAGTGGAGGGACAAGGGGTCTCGCTCTGCTTCGAACGGGGCGACTATCCGCATAACGAAAATATTTTAAGAGCCAGCGTTTGGTGCCAGGAGCGCCTGCGGCTCATTATGGGATTGAGGAAACGTGAGCTTTCGCAAGGCGCCGGCGCGGGGAAACCATGTCCAGAAACATTCGGGTAAACGAATGCTGCTGGTCGAGGATTCGCGTATGTTCGCTACGGTTCTCAAGCATGGCCTGGAAACTGCACACGGCGTCGACGTCACTCATTGCAGCTCCCTGGACGCGCTTCGCCAGGCCGTGGAAACAGGCGACGGTGACTATTCCGTTGCCGTCCTCGATCTCAACCTGCCGGATGCGCCGAACTGCGAGGCGCTCGAATATGTGATCTCCCAGAATATTGCGGCGATCGTCTTCACGGGCTCGTTCAACAGCAGCACGCGCGAAGACATTCTCTGCCGCAAGGTTGTCGATTGTGTCATCAAGAGCCAGCCGGATTCGATCAGCCATGTGATCTCGGTGGTCGATCGGGCGTTGACCAATATCAAGACGAATGTGCTGCTGGTTGATTCCGACCCTGTGTCGCGGGCCGAGCTTTTGAGCCACCTGCGGCAGCAGCAGTTTTGCGTGACGCCGGCAAGCGGCGGAACCGAAGCGTTGCATCTGCTCGATACCAGCGAGACTTTCGATCTGGTCGTCACCGATTTTTCCCTATCCGACATGTCCGCCTATACGCTGCTTGGCGAAGTCCGTCAGCGCTATGGCGAGGATACGCTGAGCGTCATCGCGCTGGCCGCTGCTGACGACCGCGAGCATGCCGCGCGGTTCCTCCAGCGCGGTGGGACGGAATTCATCCAGAAGCCATTTTTGCTGGATGAGTTCAACAGCCGGGTGTTCCAGGTCGCCAGCATCCAGAAGCGCATCCAGGCGCTGCATGGCATCGCGGCACGCGACTACCTCACCGATATCTACAACAGGCGTTACTTTTTCCAGTATGGTCCACGGCTGGTCGAGCAGTGCCTGCGCCGTGGCGAGACGACGTCGATTGCCATCCTGGATATCGATCATTTCAAACGCCTGAACGATACCTACGGACACGAGGTTGGCGATCTGGTGCTGAAGGCTGTTGCCAAGCGACTGCGCGATCTTGTCGGGGAGGACCATTTGCTGGCCCGCCTCGGCGGCGAAGAGTTCGGGGTGCTGTTCAATGGACTTGATGTCGCGGCTGCCAGCGATTTCTGTGAGATGTTGCGTCTCGATCTGGCGCAGGCAAAGGTTGCCGCTGACGACGAGGAATTGTCGGTGACGGTGTCGATCGGGCTGGCGACGATCGAGGGGCTCGAAACCTTCGATAACTATCTGAACGCTGCCGACCAGTTTCTCTACATGGCGAAATATGACGGCCGCAACCGGATCGTCTCGGAACTGACCCTGCTCAAATCCATGGCATCGTAAGGGCGGCGCCAGCCGGGTGTGGCCGCGCCGCCGCTCTTGTCGATCTGATCTTTACCGCGCGGCCTGCAGCGTCAGCTTGCGTTCGGCGCGCTCCTGCTGGGGCGACCGGTTGTAGAGTTCGCGATAACACTTCGAGAAGTGCGAGGCCGAGACGAAGCCGCAGGCGACCGCCACTTCGACCACCGGCATGGCCGATTGCACCAGCAGGTGCCGGGCGCGGTCGAGGCGAATCTCCAGATAGTAGCGGGCAGGGGAGCGGCCCATTTCCTGGCGGAACAGGCGCTCGATCTGGCGGCGCGACAGGCCGGCACCATCGGCGATTTCTAGAAGCGACAATGGTTCGGAGAGGTTGCCCTCCATCAGTTCGATGATCGAAAGGACCTTGGCATTCTGCACGCCGAGGCGGGCGCGAAGCGGCAGGCGCTGGCGGTCATGTGGTCCGCGCACACGGTCCGTCAGGGCCTGTTCGCAGACGCGGTTGACGAGGTTCTCGCCAAAATCCTGATCGATCAGGTTGAGCATCATATCCAGCGAGGCCGTACCGCCGGCGCAGGTGTAGATATTGCTGTCGATCTCGTAGAGATCGGCATAGACATCGACCTGCGGAAAGGTTTCGGCGAAGCCCGGCAGGTTTTCCCAGTGAATGGCGCAGCGCTTGCCCGTCAAGAGGCCGGCAGTGGCGAGCACATGAGCGCCCGTACAGAGGCTGCCGACGGAGACGCCGCGATTGTAGACTTCGCGCAGCCAGGCGTTGACGGACTTGTTGTTGAAGTCCTCGACATAGATGCCGGAACAGACCAGAACCATCGAAGGACGGTTCTCGCCGCCGAGGAACTTTCGCTCATCCGCGAGCGACGTGTTGACCTCAAGGCCGATACCGCTCGAGGACAACACCTGCGTGCCATCCGTCGAGGAAAGGCGCCACGTATAGGCCTCGTAGCCCAGCATGCGGTTGGCAATGCGCAGCGTTTCGATCGCCGCGGAAAACGGCAGCATCGAGAAGTTGGGCACCAGGAAGAAGACGAGAGATCGCTTTTTGGTCAGTGGCTTGTTCATCGAAGGTCCCATGCGCCGCAGATGTCGCATTTGTCACGTGGAAATGCGCCATCGAGCTTTCCTGAATGCGACATTGGCATGGACGCCAGCGACTGGGAAGAAATAAATACCCGCGCCGTTGGGCGGTATGCCGCCGAAAACGGCAAAATGGTCAGGAAACGGCCAAAAACTTCGTTATCAACGATGGAAATGTCGCATTCCCGTCTTGCTTCTCCGAGTTGCAGCCCCGTTGCGTGACGCATTTACGGATGTATCGCCGACGGTTTGCGACCCATGACGGCGACGTTGCGTGGTGTCGGAAATAGGCCATGCGAATTTTGATGTTCTCAGCCAGCAAAAAGGGCATTCCGCCGTTCTGGCCGAAATGCCCTTTGCTACATAGGATTGACGGTATTTCGACACGGCTGACCGTTACAAGCTTTTTTCGCCAGCATCATTTCTTCAATGCAGTGCGATTGGTCCTGTCGGCGGACGGGAAGCCGATGTCCTTCAGTGTATCGTAGGGCAGGCCTTCCAGTACCCGCTCGGTACGATAACGCTTCCACGAGGCGACAGCGCGCGCGGGCAGGCTAAAAAGGGTCGAGGCAAAGGACGAATGTCTTGGCTTTGCGCTATGTTCTACACTGAAGAATGCCATTGTTCTGGTTCCTTTTGACTGGGAGGTATCAAAAGGTCGCGACCATGGAATAGTAATGCCGGATAGCCACTCATCATTCAATCGAATATAATTGATCTCTTACATCAAATATCATGATGTATGGTGGTTGCCGGAATGCCTGTGCGGTGTGGTTGAAAATTCTGGAAGAAACGCCCTCTTGCGGTGACTTTTCTAGGATTTCTTCATCGTTTTTTGCGGGAAATCGTCAGCCGGCAATAACGCACTTTGGCCGGCAGCCTGCGCAGACATGACCGCTTTGACCAGATCGAGAGCCGCTTCCGGCGGTGTTCCCTTCGACATTTCGGTCTTAACGCGCCGCAGCCAGAGCTTTAACTGTGCATCGCTGAAAATTGGGCCGGATGTCATTTGGGGTCTCTGAATCGAATAGGGGAGAAGTATGCTCATGTTTTTCCCGCTGTCAAACGGTGTGCTTTTGCCCTGAAATTTTAGGGTGTTTTTGTTGCCTCAACTGGTAATTTTCATTGATGATTATCCGCAGTTGAAAATAAGAGCTAAAATAGACAACGTTGAAGTGTCAATTGTGACAAGGCTGGAGCCGTATAATGAAACCGCAGTCTCATATCGTTGATCTTCTCAATGCCGCTAAATTGATGGCGGACAGCCAGTGTAACACCCTGTTGAGCTACATCATCAACATGGCGATGATCGAAGCTTCGACTGGTGCTGGTATCAGAAAGAATGAAGACGGCAAGACTGGCGTTGATGCTGCCTGAGGCTGGTCGATACCGATAACGAGCAGGTGACCATAAACACCAATAGCCGATGGTGGAAACCATCGGGACTTTTTGAAGGGCTGGTCGCGAGACTGGCCTTTGTTCGTTTGCTGCAGCCTGCTTTGCGGATCGCCGGCAGTTTCCTGCCGGCGATGGTTGCAGCATGTCGCAATGCCATGCTGCGCAGTTGGATCAATCCTCTTCCTGGAATACGGCCTCACGCTTGGCTTTGACGGCCGGCAGGAAGACGACGACCAGCACGGCAAGGGCGATCAACAGCAGGATGGCGCTGATCGGCCGCGTGACGAAGGTCGTTGCATCGCCGCGCGACAGGATCATGGCGCGCCGCAGGTTTTCCTCCAGCAACGGCCCGAGAACGAAGCCAAGCAACAGGGGCGCCGGTTCACAGCGCAGCTTGACCAGCGCATAACCCGCCAGGCCGAAGAAAGCGACGGCATAGAGGTCGTAGACGTTGGAGTTGACGCTGTAGACCCCGATCGAGCAGAACGCCATGATGATCGGGAAGAGCACGTAGTACGGGATCGTCAGCAGCTTTACCCACAGGCCGATCAGCGGCAGGTTCAGCACGACCAGCATCAGGTTGCCGATCCACATCGAGGCGATGATGCCCCAGAACAAGGCGGGTTGCTCGACCGCGACGTTCGGGCCGGGGACGATGCCCTGGATGATCATCGCGCCGACCATCAGGGCCATCACCGGGTTTGCCGGAATGCCGAGCGTCAGAAGCGGAATGAACGATGTCTGGGCGCCGGCATTGTTGGCCGATTCCGGGCCTGCGACACCGGCGATCGCGCCATGGCCGAACTCCTCCGGTGTTTTCGATATGCGTTTCTCGACCGTGTAGGAGGCGAAAGCCGCAAGAATTGCGCCGCCGCCGGGCAGGATGCCGAGCGCAGAGCCGATGACCGTGCCGCGCACGACCGGCGCAAACATCCGCTTGAAATCGTCGCGTGTCGGCAACAGGCCGCTGACCTTGGCCATCAGCACGGTGCGGGTCTTTTCGCCCTCGAGATTGCGCAGGATTTCGGCAACGCCAAAGACGCCGACGGCAACCGCGACGAAGTTCAGGCCATCGGCATATTCACGAATGCCAAGGGTGAAGCGTGGTGTGCCGGTGTAGATGTCTGTTCCGACGAGACCCAGCAGCAGGCCGAGCGCGACCATCGCCAATGCCTTGACGATCGAGCCATGGGCCAATGCAATCGAAGAAACGAGGCCGACGATCATCAGCGAGAAATATTCCGCAGCGCCGAACTGCAGGGCAATCGCTGTCAGCGGTAGCGCGAAGATCGCCACTAGGAAGGTCGATACCGTTCCGGCGAAGAACGACCCGAGTGCCGCGATCGATAGAGCGGCACCGGCCCGGCCTTTACGCGCCATCTGGTAGCCGTCGATGGCGGTGACGGCGGATGACGATTCTCCGGGCATGTTGATCAGGATGGCGGTGGTCGATCCGCCATATTGCGCACCGTAATAGATGCCGGCGAGCATGATCAGCGAGGAGACGGGTTCCAGCTGGAAGGTGATCGGCAAGAGCATGGCGATGGTCGCCGTGGCGCCGATGCCAGGCAAAACGCCGATCAAGGTGCCGAGCAGCACGCCGATCAGGCAGAAGAGGAGATTTTCGGGTGAGCCGGCTGTGGTGAAGCCGAGGGCGAGATTGCTGAAAAGTTCCATCGTGATGTCCTACAATCTGACCCAGGGGCCGAAGCGCTGGAAGGGCAGGCCGAGCGCATAGCTGAACACAGCGACCGAAAAGATCGTCAGGGCTGCGGACAGCGCAAGCGCCGTCAGCGGTTTCATACGCTGCGACGCGAAGCAGGCGATCAGTGCGGTGAAGAACAGCGATGGCACGAAGCCGAGGCCGCGCACGGTCAATCCGAAAAAGATCGGGGCCGGCAGGATGAACAGCATGCCGCGCCAGGCAATCGGCCCGAGCGGTTCGCCTTCGACACGGGTCGATTGAACGATGATGATGATGCCGAGAAGCGTCAGGATAGCGGCAAGGAACAACGGAAAGTAACCAGGACCCATCTTGAACGCTGTGCCGAGATCAAGGTCGAGGCTTTGAAAGATGAAAAATCCGCCAAGGCCGATGAAAAGCGCCCCGCAGAGCGCATTGGTGGTGTCGAAGGATAAGGATTTCATGATGCCTCCTTTGTTTCAGCCCCGCCTCCAGTCCCCACCAGCGCGTTGCGCGGCCGTCGAAATGACATTGGGCGGACGCCTCCCCCTTTTCAAGAAAGAGGGAGGCGGAAGGGCATGGGACTATCGTGGGCGTGATCAGTCGGCGTATTGGCCAGCAGCTTCGATCACCGGCTTCCAGCGGGCGATTTCGCTTTCGAGCTTTGTCTTCAGCGCCGCAGGGGTCGCTTCGGCTTCAGCCGATGGAACCGTGCCGAGTTCGGCGAAGCGGGCAACGACGTTCGGGTCCTTCAGAGCGACCTGAAGCGCCTTTGACAGGCGTTCGGTAGCTTCAGCAGGCGTGCCCTTCGGCGCGTAGACGCCGTGCCAGATGCCGACCTGGAAGTTTGCCAGGCCACCTTCGATAGCGGTCGGGACATCCGGGAGGACCGGCAGACGTTCAGGCGAGGTGACGGCATAAGCCTTGATCGTGCCGCCGAGGATCTGCTTGGTGGTGTTGGTGGTCTGGTCGCACATGATATCGACCTGGCCGCCGAGCAGATCGGTCATCGCCGGGCCGGTGCCCTTGTAAGGCACCGTGACGACCGGCGTTTCGATGGCGCTCATGAACATCATGCCGCACAGGTGCGAGGCAGCGCCGATGCCGGCATTGGCAACGGTGACCGTATCCTTGTTGGCCTTGACGTAATCGATCAGGCCCTTGAGGTCCTTCGGCTCGAAATCCTTGCGGGCAACGATCGTCATCGGCACGTCGGTGACAAGGCCGACATACTCGAAGGCGTTCAGCGTGTCATAGGCCAGCTTGCGGTAGAGCGTGGCGCTGGTTGCCATGCCGATATGATGAAGCAGGACCGTGTATCCATCCGGATCGGCCTGGGCGACGCGGCCTGCACCGAGCGAACCGCCGGCGCCGCCGACGTTTTCAACGACGATCTGCTGGCCGAGATCCTTCGACATGGATTCGGCAACCAGGCGCGCGACGGTATCGGTCGGGCCACCCGCCGAGAAGGGAACGACCATGGTGATGGTGCGATCCGGATAGGACTGTGCATGTGCGGAAATGGAAATGAGCGAAACGGCAGCAAGCGCCGTCATACCAAAAATGGCTGTCAGGGTTTTCATCGAAGTCCTCCCGGATGAAATATGTTGCCAGCCGGCGAAGTTCCTCCCGCGCCGATTCTGGATGCCCTATTTGTGAAGGTCGACGGCCATGCAGCAACCGTTCCGCAACGGCTTCTGGCGGTTTTTGCAAACGGTGCAGCGCAGCATGGGTAAGTTTGGGGACATCCGCCGGAAAGAATGGGTGGATTTCCACCCATCGTTCGGTCAAGCAGCGTAGTCATCGTCTTCGATGGACAGCTT
This sequence comes from Hyphomicrobiales bacterium, assembly GCA_900472175.1. Classification (GTDB taxonomy): domain Bacteria; phylum Pseudomonadota; class Alphaproteobacteria; order Rhizobiales; family Rhizobiaceae; genus Pararhizobium. The sequence goes on from UCHD01000004.1 coordinate 296,597, forward strand.
TTTATCGAGTCCGTATTTCTGCATTTTCTCGTAGAGCGTCTTTCGGGAGATGCCCAGAAGCTCATAAACGGGCCGTAATGCGCCGCCATGGGCGGCAAGCGCGCTAGCGATAATGCCGCGTTCATAATCGGCGACCTTATCCGCCAGCCGCTGTTTTTCGGGCTGGACCTGTCCTTCATCCGGTGTCAAGTCGAGGCCGAGGACCAGCCGGTCGGCCGCGTTACGGAGTTCGCGAACATTGCCCGGCCATGTGCGTTCGGCGATCTCGGTGATCAGGCTCGGCGGCACATCGATATCACTGCGCACATAGCGGGCGGCGGCCTCTCGGACCAGTTGCAGGAACAGGAGCGGGATATCCGCCTTGCGCTGCGCCAGCGAGGGCACATGCAGCGTCGCAACATTCAGGCGGTAGAGAAGATCGGCGCGAAAACGCCCGGCCGCAACTTCCGCCTCCAGATTGACCTTGCTGGTGGCAACGAAGCGCACGTCGAGCGGTACGATTTCGTTGGAGCCGAGCCGAGTGATCACCCGTTCCTGCAGCACCCTGAGAAACTTGGCCTGCAGATCAAAGGGCAGGGAGCCGATCTCGTCCAGCAGGATGGTGCCGCCGCGCGCATGTTCGAATTTGCCGTAGCGTGGCCTGATCGCACCCGGAAAAGCACCGGCTTCATGGCCGAACAACTCGCTCTCGATCAGGTTTTCCGGCAGGGCGGCGCAGTTGATGGCGATCAGCGGCCGGTCGGCGCGGGCGCTGATGTCGTGCAACGCCCGCGCAACCACTTCTTTGCCGGCGCCGGTTTCGCCAATGATCAGCGTATCGGCGTCGGTGGCGCCGATGGCACGCAGCCGGTAACGCAGATCGACCATCGCCTGGGTACGGCCAGGCAACCGTGCCTCGATATCGTCCCGTTTACCGGCAACTGCGCGAAGGCGGCGGTTTTCCAGCACCAGACTGCGGCGGTCGAGCGCACGGCGGGCGATGGCCGCAAGATGCTGGGCGGTAAACGGTTTTTCGAGGAAGTCGTAGACACCTTCGCGCATCGCCTTGACGGCCAGTTGCACGTCGCCGTGGCCGGTGACGAGGATGACCGGGATTTCGGCGTCGACCTCGCGGATGCGCTGCAACAGCGTCATGCCGTCCATGCCGGGCATGCGGATATCGCTGACGACGACGCCGGAAAAGCTGTAGCCGGTCAGTTCCAGCACGTCTTCGGCGCTGGAGAACGTATCGACATCCAGACCGAACAGGCCGAGTGCCTGCGCAGTGGAGTGGCGCATTTCCTCTTCGTCATCGACCAGCAGCACACGCGCATCGCTCATTCTGCGGCCTCCCGGGCGGCGGTCGCGGCCTCTAGCTCGATGCGGAAGACGGCGCCGCCCTCAGGATGATTGGAGACGGACAGGCTGCCGCCGAAATCCTTGACGATATTGTAGGAGATCGACAGCCCGAGCCCTAGCCCCTTGCCGACGCCCTTGGTGGTGTAGAAAGGATCGAAGATACGCTCGGCGATTGCCGCCGGAACGCCGGGGCCATGGTCGCTGATCGTCAGGATCACCGTGTCGCCCTGGCGGGCCGCCAGGACATGGATACGCCGGTCGTCGAGACCTTCGATCGCATCGGCCGCATTGGTGATGATGTTGACGAGGACTTGTTGCAGCCGGACGAACCCGGCATGCACCATTGCGGCATCTTCGCAAAGCTCGACCAGCAGGTCTGCATCTGCGGTCTTCAGGCGGGCAGAAACGATTTCCAGCGTATCGTCGATGACGGCATCGAGGGCGACGGATCCGAGCTTCTCGTTCGGCTTGCGGGCAAAGTTGCGCAGGTGGCGGCTGATCGAGGCCATGCGGTCGATCAGTCCGGAAATACGCCTGATATTGTCGCGGGCCTCCGGCACTCGTTCCAGGTCGATCAGCATCGCCGCGCTATCTGCATAAGTCTTGGCAGCGGCCAGCGGCTGGTTGAGTTCATGGGAGAGGGCGGCGGACATCTGGCCCAATCCGGCCAGCTTGCCGGCCTGGATCAGGTCGGCCTGCGTCTTGCGCAATTCCCGTTCGGTCAACCGCCGCTCGGTGATCTCTTCCTCGATGCGTTGGTTGACGAGGGCGAGATCGGCGGTGCGTTCCTCAACCCGGTGTTCCAGTTCGTTGTGCGCCTCGGTCTGCATGCGCATGCGCTCGGCAAGGCGTGCCCGGCGTTGCATGATGATGGCCAACGCAAGTCCGGCCAGGCCAAGGAAGAGCACGACCGCAATGATGGTGGTTCGTGCCTGGGTGCGAACGGAGGCGGTGTCCATCAGCACGTTCACGGTCCAGTCCGCCTCGGGCATATATTGTGACAGGACCAGATATTCCCTGTGCTGTGCGGTGGTCATGGTCATCAATTCGTGGCCGTCGAGTGTCGAGCGGGTGATCGGTAATGGCGTGATGTCCGCTTCCGCGTAGCGCCGCGAGGCCTGCGTCCGTTTCAGCCGCTCGCTGTTGATCGGCAAGGTGCTGGAGTAAAGCCATTCCGGGCTGCCGGTCATGAAGACGATGCCTTCAGGGTCGGAGACGAAGATCTTGTATTCCCCGCCGCGCCACGAAGCTTCTATCGAGCTGATGTCTACCTTGAAAACGATCACGCCGCTGATGCGGCCATCGACGATAATGGGGGCTGAGAAGAAATATCCGCGCACCAGCGAGGTCGTACCCAAGGCGTAAAACCGCGATTGTTTGCCGTTGGCAGCGTCCTGGAAATAGGGGCGGTAGCTGAAGTTCTGACCGACAAAGCTTGTCTTCAGATCGTAGTTGCTGGCGGCAATGGTATTTCCGTCGAGGGTTATGACGTAGATGTCGGAGGATTCCAGCAGGCCGTTGATCTCCTTGAGATAGACATTTGCCGCATCGCGCAGGCCCTTGTCATCCGGATGGCTGATCAATTCCTTGATGTCGTCGTGATCGGCAATCAGGGCCGGCAAGGGTTCATAGCGGCTGAGATGGCCGCTCAGCGCCGAGACCGCCAGGCGCAAGGCCGAACTGGCCTGCAGCGATGCCTCGTCCATATAGCTGCGCGTTGCCCATGCTCCGCCTTGAAAAATCACGGCAAAAAGCAAAAGCGGTGCAAGGCACAGGACAACAGCTAAGCGAACTTTCACGGATTAAAGGCTCCTCCCTCGTTTCCGGCCAGCGGCTATGCGCCACTGGCAGCGAGTTTAAAGGCCTGTGTCCAAGTTTCCAAGAGCCGTTATCTGCCGCTTTGCGCTTACCGCTGCTCCAGTGCGATGACCGTGCCGTCGGAAAAAGCCAGATCCTGTTGCAGACTGGCCGGCAGGTGGGAAAGTTCGCGCCGGGTTGCTCTGCGTGTCTCCGCGACCTTGTGGGCGTGGTAACCTTCGCTCAATTGCTGGACAAGCGGCGCAAACATCTGGCGCATGGAGAATGTGAAGCCGCCGGCGCGCAGCTGAACAGAGTTCGTATCCGCCGGCGTGGTGTCGTATTGCAGGGACATGGGAAGCTCCTTTCATCACGTCTTCGATGTTTGCAACTTGACTATCGCGCCCCTTTGAGGTTCAATCAAACGAAATGAAGTGATGTTGTCATTCAAAAAATCTGATCCGAAAGGTTCCGCCATGAACATGATGCTGCGTCATGTGCTTCCGCTTCTCGAACTGGACATCCTGAAAACCTTCGTCGCCATCGCCGAGACCGGAAACTTTACGACGGCCGCCGAAACGGTCTACCGGACCCCATCGGCGGTCTCGATGCAGATCAAGAAACTTGAGGAAATGCTGGGCTGCGTTCTCTTCCTGCGGGATGCGCGTTCGGTATCACTGACGCCGAAAGGCGAGGTGCTGTTAGGGTTTGCGCGGCGCATGCTGGCGCTCAACAACGAGGCGGTGTCGCGTTTCCTCTTGCCTGACATGAACGGCGTTGTCCGTGTCGGCGCACCGGAAGATATCGGCGAGCGCATCCTGCCCGAAGTGCTCAAGCGTTTCTCCGAATCCTATCCGAACGTCACGGTGGACGTGACCATCGGAACCAGCAGCGTCATGCGCAAGCGCGTCGACGAGCACCGCATGGACATCGCCATCTTCAACAGCATGGCTGGCGAGAACACCGGCGGCGGCGAAATCCTCGTTTCCGAAAGGCTTGTCTGGGCCGGGACGAAATGCGGAACCGCTCACGCGCGCGAACCGCTGCCAATCTCGATGTGGGAAGATGGGTGCGTCTGGCGCGCCGACGCCGTGGAGAAGCTGACACAGTCCGGCCGCAAGTTTCGCGTGGCGTTCCTGAGTGCGCACACAACGGGCCAACGCGCCGCGATCCAAGCCGACCTGGCGATTGCGCCTTTGCCGCGCTACCTTGTCCATGGCGATCTGGTGGCGCTTGGTGAGGCCGAAGGCCTGCCGGAGCTTGGTCACTACAATATCGGTCTGCAGGTGGTCGACAATGCTTCGCCACCGGTTCTGGCCGTCGCCGAGCATGTGCGGACCGCTTTTGTCGGATTGCAATAAACGATAGGCAGGGGCGGCGCTTATACGTCGCCCTTTTTCAGCCAGCGCTGAACGCGGATTTCGTCTTTGTCCATCCAGCGCGTCAGCGTTTCGCTGCGGCTCGCGCGCATCTTTGCAAGTTCCGCCAGCGAGCCATTCTCAAAATCTTCGAAAACTTTCGGATGGATATAGGACGAGCGGCAGACGGCACGGGTATTGACCAGCCGTGCCGCGACCATATCGACGACGTCATTGATCTGGCGTTTGATTTGCCTCTGGCTCGGGCCTTGCTCGACTACGGAGAGAGCAGTTGCTGCCATGCGGGTGGCGCCCCAGGTGCGGAATTGCCGCGAGGAAAAATCGGCGCCAGAGGCGTCGCGGATATAGGCATTGACGTCCTGTGAGCGGATTGCATGCCGTTCGCCATCCTCATCAAGATACTGAAACAATTGCTGACCGGGCAGTTCCTGCAGCATGCGGATCGACTTTGTAATACGCCGATCACTGTGGCTGAGCCGCCATTCCTTGCCGGATTTTCCCTTGAAGTTGAAGTGGACACTGGCCCCTTCGATCTTCACATGGCGATTGCGCAGCGTCGTCAGCCCATAAGAGCCATTTTCCTCGGCATAGCTGGCATTGCCGACGCGGATATAGAGATTGTCGAGCAGCCAGACGATTGTCGCGAGCGCCTTGTCCAAACCCGGTTTGCGCAGACGCAGATCGCTATCGACCTTCTCGCGTATCTTTGGTAGCCGCGCGGCAAAATCCGGCAATTGCGCGAACTTGGTCTTGCCGCGTTCGGCCGACCATTCCGGATGATAGCGATATTGTTTTCGCCCGCGTGCATCCCGGCCGGTTGCCTGCAGATGCGAATGCGGATCGACCGAGATCAGCACGTCGGTATAGGCGGGCGGAATGGCAAGCGCTGCGATCCGGTCCAGTTCGTTGCGGTCCTCGATGCGTCTGCCGGTGGAATCATAATAGAGAAATGCGCGTTTGCCCGGCTTGCGGATAATGCCGCCGTCCAGATTCGACAGATAGACGAGTTCCGGCGGCTTTGCAGCTTCCGCGTCGTCGATCTTTCCGGTGCGAGATGGTGTCTGATCCACAGTGACGCAAAAACGCCGCCGTGTTCATTTGGTTCCAGCAACGGTGAGCAAATTTAAGGTGCTATTCCCGGCTGCGACGCCTGCGCCTGCCGCCGCCATCTCCGCCATCGTCTGAAAGGACCTTGCGCTCGGGTAGCGTCACCACCTGGGAGAGTTTCGGGAACGTATCGACCTTGTTCGGCAGTGCCATGGCGTAGACGAAATGCTCTTGAAACTTTGATTCAAGTGCCGTCTCTATCTTCTCGATTTTGCTGACGGTTTTCTCGATCTCGCGGCGGTGGTCACGGTTGAGCAGCGCCATCAGCGCGCCGGTGCCGGCAGCGTTGCCGACGGCCTTGACCTCGGAAAGATCGCAATCGGGAATAAGGCCGAGAACCATGGCGTATTTCGGATCGATGAAGGAGCCGAACGCACCGGCAAAGCGGATCGTATCGACATGCTCGATCTCCAGCTTTTCCATCAGAAGCTTGATGCCGGCATAAAGCGCTGCCTTGGCAAGCTGGATGGCGCGAACGTCATTCTGGGTGACTGTAATCCGTTGCTCGCCCTCATGCAGCAGATAAGAGAAGGTGCGACCGTTCTGCAGGATGCGCGGGCTTTTTTCCGCCATGCCGCCATCGACGACGCCGTCTTCGGAAATGATGCCGCAGAGATACATCTCGGCGACCACCTCGATAATCGCCGAGCCGCAGATGCCGGTGACGCCGACGGCCGTGGCTTCCTCGGCAAAACCGTCTTCATCCGACCATTTGTCGACGCCGATGACGCGGAATTTCGGTTCCAGCGTTGCCGGATCGATGCGGACGCGCTCGATGGCGCCGGGAGCGGCGCGTTGGCCCGAGGAAATTTCGGCACCTTCGAAGGCCGGGCCGGTCGGCGAGGAGGCTGCTACGACGCGGTCCTTGTTGCCCAGCACGATTTCAGCGTTGGTACCGACATCGACCAGAAGCATCATGCGGTCCTGGCGATAGGGCCCTTCCGCCAGTGTTGCGCCGGCAGCATCGGCGCCAACGTGACCGGCGATGCACGGCAGCATATAGACCCGCGCGCCGCGGTTGACGTCGATATCGATCTCATGTGCCCAGTATTGCAGCGCGCCGGAGATGGCGAGTGCGAACGGCGCCTGGCCGAGTTCGGTCGGATCTATGCCAAGGAACAGGTGGTGCATGATCGGATTGGCGACAAAGACCATGTCGAGAATGTCGTGCCGATCGACTTCGCCCTCGGCGCAAACCTTGCCAATCAGCATGTTGATGGCTTCGCGCACCGCCTTGGTCATGGCCTCGCGGCCATCCGGGTTCATCATCACGTAGGAGACGCGGCTCATCAGGTCTTCGCCGAAGCGGATTTGCGGGTTCGACGTGCCGGAGGAGGCGACGATGCGGCCGGAGAGCAACGAAACCAGATGCATGGCAATGGTGGTCGAGCCGATATCACAGGCGACACCATAGGCTTCGTTCTTGAGGCCCGGCCACAGGCCGACGATGAACGGGCGGGAACTGTCCATGTCGCGGTGGATGGCCGCGGTGACACCCCAGTTGCCCTTGCGCAGGATGCCCTGAATCTGCGGGATGAGGTGCGGTGCGATCAAAAGATCCTTCCAGCCCCAGTCCTTTTCCAGCATGACCTTCAGCCGGTCGAGGTCGCCGAGCGGCTTGTGCATGTCGGGCTCATCGACCTCGACGTAGCAGAGTTGGACGGCAGCGTTGCGCTCGATCACCCGGTCGGTCGCGGCCTTGCGCACCACCTGCGCGTTGATGACGGTATCCTGCGGCACGTCGATGACGAGGTCGCCGAGGATCTGCGACGAGCAGGACAAACGGCGGCCGTCCGGCAGGCCGCGAATGCTTTCGTAGCGCTCTTCCTTCGGTCCCTTGACGGAGATGTGGTCGAGCGAGGAGATGATCTTGTGCTTGGCAAAATTGCCTTCCTGCACCGAGACCTGACAGCGTCCGCAGGTCGCCCGGCCACCGCAGACGCTCTCCACGTAGACGCCGAGCGAGCGCGCCGCATCCAGCACCGGCGTGCCGACGGGAAAACGGCCGCGTTTGCCGGATGGCATGAACAGGACGAGGGGATCGCTTTTGTTTTCCTGGGCGGACACGGTCAGTACATTCCTATTCGCTTTTTGGCATATTCGCTTCGGCCTATTCACTCAGCCGCCGTGCATTGGCGCGGACGCGGCTGCCGTAAGGTTTCAGTGCCGCGACGGCGACCCGGTCGGAAGCACCGGCAAGGCCGGCGCAGGTTCCGGTCGCCAGCGCCGAGACGGCAATCATGCCTTCTTTCATCATCGCGGCGTTGACGGCCATGATGCTTTCGGTCGCAGCCGAGAGTTTTTCGGTGATCATCCGGCTGACTTCAGTCACGCCACCCTGCGATCCACCGGACAGCGCGATATCCTGCATCCGCGAGGATATGACCATCGGGGCCTGAAACCAGAGGCTTGCGAACTCATCGAGCAGATCGGCACTGAAAAACATCACGTCTCTTTTCTGGCGGCTATTCCGCCCTTGCACCGGCGCGTCCTGCGCGGCCACCACGGCGGCCGCCGCCGGCGCCTGCCGGGGATGCTGCGGCGGCAACGGCGCCGCCCTCAGCCGGCTTGTGATCACGATAGGTCATGATCCAGTTGCCGCAGTTCGGGTCGGTGCCGTTCAGGACATTGGCGGCGCGAACGGCTTCCATTTCCTGCGGACGGCACGGGTTCATGATCGCCGACGTCATGCCCGCTCCGATAACCATGGGAATGAAGCCGGCATTGATGCCGTGGCGATGCGGCAGGCCGAACGAGATGTTCGACAGGCCGCAGGTGGTGTTGACCTTCAATTCATTGCGCAGACGGTGCAGCAGCGCGAAGACCTGGCGGCCCGCATCGCCGAGAGCACCGATCGGCATGACGAGCGGATCGACCACGATATCGTGCGGCTTGATACCATAGTCCATGGCGCGTTCGACAATTTTCTTCGCAACTGCGAAGCGGACGTCCGGATCCATCGAAATACCGGTTTCATCATTCGAGATGGCCACCACCGGAACGTCGTACTTCTTGCAGAGCGGCAGGATGGCTTCGAGCTTTTCTTCTTCACCGGTGACGGAATTGACCAGGGGCCGGCCCTTGGCGACCTTCAGCGCAGCTTCGATGGCGGCGGTGACCGAACTGTCGATCGACAGCGGTACATCGACCAGCCCCTGGACGATCTCGAGCGTCTGGACGAGCAGGGCCGGTTCGGTCTCGTTCGGGTTGACCGAGGTGACGCCGGCATTGACGTCGAGCATGGTGGCGCCCGCCGCGACCTGTTCCAGCGCGTCTTTGATCACAGTTTCGAAATTGCCGACGACCATCTCGGCAGCAAGCTTTTTGCGGCCGGTCGGATTGATGCGTTCACCGATGACGCAGAAGGGCTGGTCGAAACCGATGATGATTTCGCGGGTGGCGGAAGCAACGATGGTGCGGGTCATGGATGATCCTTCGGGTCGATGAGCGCAAGCTGTGCCGTGCGCCTGAATGATGTGTCAAAAGCGCTGCCATGGCGGCGCCCGTTCGCGTGTTTCGTCATTGCGAGTGGTGCGCAGCGGCGTCGGCCATCTCCTGCTGGTGTTCCGTCTTGCCGTCTTTCAGTTCTTCCAGGCGCTGGGCGACCATGCTGTCTCCGAGATTCTGCTCGCGCTTCCAGGGTGTACGCCCTTTCAGAACGCCGGATTCGTGCACGATTTCAGCGACATATTCTTCCTGCCGGTAAGCCATGACATGCACGCCGGAAACGCCCTTGATCTCTTTCACCTCGTTGATGATGTCGATGCAGAGCTGTTTGCCTTCCTTCTTCTGATCCTGCGCACCTTCCAGCCGCTTGATGATCGCATCAGGGATATGGATGCCCGGCACGTTGTTACGGATCCAGTTGGCTGTTTTGGCCGAGGCTAGCGGTCCGACGCCGACGAGGATGAAGCATTTTTCATCGAAGCCGAGATCGCGAACCTTGTTCATGTAGTCGCGGAACATCGGCACATCGAAGCAGTACTGGCTCTGGACAAACTGCGCGCCGGCCTCGATCTTCTTGCCGAGCCGGTAAGGGCGGAAATCGTAGGGCGGCGCAAAAGGGTTGATCGCGGCGCCGAGAAACACCTGCGGCGGCGTCGTCAGCTTGCGGCCGGAGAGAAACTTGCCATTGTCGCGCATGATCCGCACGGTCTCCAGCAGCGACATGCAGTCGAGATCGAAGACCGGCTTGGCGCCGGGCTGATCGCCCGCCTGCACCCCATCGCCGGTCAGGCACATGATGTTGGCGACGCCCATGGCGGCAGCCCCCAGCACGTCTCCCTGGATTGCGATGCGATTCTTGTCGCGACAGGCGATCTGCATGATCGGCGCATAACCCATGCGCGTCAGCAGCGCGCAGATGCCGACCGACGACATATGGCAATTGGCACCGGACGCATCGACGGCATTGATGCCATCGACCCAGCCTTCGAAGATTGCGGCGCGTTCGTAGACATCTTCCGGGTTGGCGCTGTCGGGCGGGTTCAGTTCCGCGGTGACGGCGAATTCGCCGCGGCGCAGAACGCGCTCCAGGCGGCCGCGGGAGGAATGACCGGGCAGGGAATCGAGTGGAAGATCGCGGCCGAGCGGATTTTCATCGATATGGGCCATGGCTCAGGCGTCCTTTGCAGCGGCTGCGGCTTCGCGGGCTTCGGCTGCCTGCGCGGTGACGCGCAGCCAGGACGAGGTTTCGCGCAGCGACTGGTTGACCGGCTTCTGCACGTTCAGGATCGCATCCCCCTTGACCATGTTGCGCGAGCCTTCCCAGGCCTTGACCCAGACACAGGGCATGTCTGGCTCGACTTCACAATTGCCATTGGCGCGAACGCCGCCGCAAGGGCCGTTGCGCAACTGCTTGGGGCAGTTCATCGGGCAGGACATGCCGGTCGACGACAAAGCGCACTGGCCGCACATGCGACAGTCGAATAGCAAACCCTTCACGTTGCGCTCAATGAACGTGATCGGTGTTTCGACGCGATTGTAACCGATTGCCTTCCACAACGGGTGAAGCAGCAGGAAGACGTCGGCGAACCGGTGATAGAACCATTCGAAGAACCGCGAATGGCGCACGGCCCACAGGCGGATCGTGTAGCTGCGGCGCGAACGGCGATTGGGCGAAACCCCCGACGGTGTGTAGGCGCCGGTGGCGGCCTTCTTGGCAGGAGCGGCATTGCCGGGTTTAGCGTCAGCCATTGTCTTTGCCGCCGGATTTGACCAGGGCGACCAGCCGCTCCTTGTCATAGGCTGCTTCCAGTTCCGCTGCGGCCTTGTCGGCCTCTGCCTCGAGATCGTCGGAAACCGGCACCGGGTCGGCCTTTCGCCATTCCGCCAGATAGTCGCCGCTATCGGCGGCCCCGGTGCGCATGGCGCACATGTCGATTGCCTCGGTGAAGCGCAGGGTCAGCTCGCGCTTGGCGGTCTTGCGGCCCTGCTTGATGATGACCTGCGCGGGAATATCGCGCCAGTAAACGATAATGCGATCTGCCATATGCCCGAATTCTCCTCTTACCCGACAATGCGCATCTTGGCGTGTCTGGGCTCACCTTGGCACGACGCGCGTCATGCTCAAAAGCGACTTGTCCCCAGTGTCGGCGATATAACTACCAGATGCTGCGTGAGAAGCCATTCCAGAGCCATGTCCAGACCGGCGGATGGTACCACTGGCGCGAATTGCCGTTTGACGGCAGGGGCTTGAGATTGCCGGACAAGGCATCCTCGACAGCGCGGACGGCAATACCGGTGGATGCCGCGGTCTGCAGCAGCGGATAGGTGTGCATCGTGTCGCTTTTCGACGGTGTCATGCGCGACTGATAGAGAATGTCGCCGGTATCGACCCCGGCATCGACTAGGTGCACCGTGGCGCCGAAATTGGCCTCGTCGTTTTCGACCCGCGCCCAATATCCGCCCATCAGGCCGCGATACTGCGGATTGATGCCGGCATGAAAATTGATGACGGGGCAGGGCATGGCTGCCAGTGTCGATGCGGACAGCATGCGGCAGCTGACGAGGAAAACGACCGCCGGATTCAAGGCGCGAATCTGCGCGATTGCGTCCGGTGTATTGATGGAATGCACTGCGATTACAGGAATGGCAGGATTGTCGCGATCGTCGGCGTCGTATTGGCGCAGGATCTCTGCCGTGCGTTTTTCTGTAAACCGTTTGCCGAATTTCGAAGCCACCATGGTGGCGAACTGGCCTGCCGCAGTCATCAGCCCCAGCTTGCGGATACGGCGCTTGAGGAAGACGGTTTTTGATTCCGGCTGCTCGAGTAGAACCGTGACGCTGCCAAACCGGCTTTCGAGCGCATTGATCAGGATCTGCGGATTACGTCCGCCAGCAGTGACGATGACGATGCGTTGGTTGGCTGCGGAGGTCATGCTGGCGGTCACTGTCCGTTCTAGATGATGAAGGCCAGGACAGCGCCGGCGGCAAGGATGACGCTTGCGGCGACCGCAAGCGAGACGATACCGATCAGGGCGCCGGCAACGAGACCAAGGCCGTCGCGTTCCGTATGGGCAAAGCCGATGACCGCAAGCGCGAAAGCAGGCAACCAGTTGCCGAAGGGAATGGGCAGGAAGATGACTACCGCCAGAATGAGGGCCAGCAACCCGATCAGCCGTTCGGCAAACCGGCTGCCGAGAAACCAGCCGCGCGGCTTGATCAGGGTTTCGGCGCGCTGCAGCCAGGGCGAGATGCGGTTGACGAAAACGAAGAACGTGGCGTTGTCGAAGGCATAGTTGCCCATGCGCTGCGGTAGCCAGATGCGCGGGCGGCGGGACGCAAACATTTGCCAGGCGATGAAAATCAGCGGCAGGCCGAGAATGAAGGTGGCGCCGGGTGGCAGTGGAATGAGGTTCGGAAGGGCAAAGACGACGAGGAAAGCGCCGAAGGACCGGTCTTCCATGGCAACGGCAAGTTCGCGCAGGGTGATTTTCGGTCCGGCGTTGAGCGAAAGATTGCGCAGCAGTTGAGAAAGTTGCTGCGGGTGGTGGCTGTGGGCCGCCGTCCTTGCCGATAGGTCCGTTGCGAAAATGTCCGTCATCCCCGTCACCTTTTTTGTGGTTGTTCGGGCGATTTTGGCGGGCGGCAGTTACGATGAACTTAAATCAAATGCGGCGTTTCATGCAAAATTGAGCGCAAGGCTAACAGATGGTTTCCGGGCTATCAGGCGTGCAGAAGTGCCGGGGTCAGGTCGCCATAGCCGGTAAAGCGGTACTCGTAGGCCAGCCCCAGCGTTTCGGCGGCTTTGCGCGCCTTTTCCTGCAGCTTTTCGTCCTCCACCTGCGAGAGATAGACGAGTTTCTTGTAATGGCCGAAATACATGTCGCGCAATTCCGGATGACGGTCGAGGCCAAGCGGCTCGACAACGAAGGCGTCGAACTGGCGAGCAAGGAAATCGGTCAGAAAAAAAGAAGTGAAATCGTCGTCCCAACCGGCCTCGAAAGCGGCATTGCCGGCAAAGAAGGAAAAACAGTGCGGTCCGGCGATGCGCTCGACCTGTTCCTCCTCGCAAAGCCTGTCGAGAAGGCCACCAGTGCCGCAATCGGCATAGGCTACAAAGATGCGCTCAAATCCCTCGGCGCGGGCCTTGTCGATGGCGATCTTGATGCCGGGCGTGATCTTGTCGGGTGTGTTGTGCCAGATGGCGGGAAGACAGGCGAGGTCGATATGGTCGAGCTTGTTTGCCTCGCAGACAGCAAGGATTTCGCGGGCGATAGCACCGCAACCAATGACGTGAACTTTTTCCGATTTCGCGCGTTCCATAGCCGAAGATCTTTCTTCCACGTCAATTGAACCTGTCACCCAGCATAAGGAACCCGCGTCATGACAGCAAAGACAATCGCCACCATCGGTCTCGTCCTCTTTTCCATCACGACGCTGGCGTCGTGCGGCAACACCATCCGCGGCATGGGCCGGGACACCGCCAACGCGGTTGATGCGACCCAGGACGCCGGCCGCAGCGTAGAGCGTGCTGCCAAGTAGCTGGGTCTTTAAGATAAGAAAACCGGCCACGCTTTTCACGCGCGTGGCCGGTTTTTGCATGCTCAAATTCGCTTGATCAGGCGCCGGACAGCTGGTTGTGCTTGCGCTTCATAAAGTCCTTGGCCGTCTCCACGGCAACCGCCGCGTCGCGGCAATAGGCATCGGCGCCAACGGCCTTGCCGAATTCCTCGTTAAGAGGCGCGCCGCCGACGAGAACGACATAGTCGTCGCGCATGCCTTTTTCCTTCATCGTGTCGATCACGACTTTCATGTAGGGCATCGTTGTCGTCAAAAGCGCCGACATGCCGAGGATATCGGGCTGTTCGCGCTCAATGGCGTCGAGATAGTTTTCGACCGGGTTGTTGATGCCGAGATCGACGACGTCGAATCCGGCACCTTCCATCATCATGCCGACGAGGTTCTTGCCGATGTCATGGATGTCGCCCTTGACTGTGCCGATGACAACCTTGCCCTGCTTCGGCGCGCCGGTGGCGGCAAGCAACGGCCGGAGAATGGACATACCAGCCTTCATCGCGTTGGCGGACAGCAGAACTTCTGGCACGAACAGGATGCCGTCGCGGAAGTCGATGCCGACGATGCGCATGCCTTCGACCAGCGCCTGGGTCAGGACGTCATAGGGAGCCCAGCCGCGCTTCAGGAGGATGTTGGTACCATCCTCGATCTCTTCCTTCAGGCCGTCGTAGAGATCGTCGTGCATCTGCTGCACGAGTTCGTCGTCGGAAAGATCCTCGAGAATGATTTCGTCGTCTGCCATGATGGTTTTCCTCGGTTCCTGGCGCTGTCAGGCACAAACCTCCCCGACGCAGGCACTATACTTAGCTTTGTTGTTTCCAAAAGCTCTTTTCGAAAGCGACGTCGCATGCGATGAAAAACGACGGCACCGCGATAGTCGGCCGACCCTATCCGGCTGCGCTTAACAAAAACAGTGTATTGGCTCATTCCATTGCCGGAAAATATGATATTCGCACTCTCCGCAGGCAGGCGTGTTCGAGTTGCGTCATCCGTTGGCGCATTGAGAACCGTTCGGATGCTGAGGCTTGCTAGCATAGGCTCGACAAGTGCGCAGACGAGGCGCGGGAGAGGATCAAAGACATGGCTGATGTAACCGAGCAAACCGAAGAAACCGGCGGCCGCCGCTCGCGCGGCGAGGGCCGGGGTGCCGCCGCCCGCCGTGCCTCGCGTACCGGCGGCGGTGCGCCGCCATCGCTTCCGTATATCACTCGCAAGATTCGCGAGTACGAAGTGCTCGACGAGGAAGGCCTGGCGCTGATCGAGGCCAATGCTGACCTGATTCTTGAGGAAATCGGCATCGAATTCCGCGACGACGAAGAAGCGTTGGCGCTTTGGAAGCAGGCTGGAGCCGACGTGCGCGGACAGCGCGTGCATTTCCCCAAAGGTCTGTGCCGCGAACTCCTGAAAACCGCGCCGTCCAATTTCACCTGGCATGCCCGCAATCCCGAACGCAACGTTCACATCGGCGGCAAGGCGACAGTGTTTGCGCCGGTTTATGGACCTCCCTTCGTGCGCGATCTCGAAGGCGAGCGCCGCTATGCGACGATCGAGGACTTTCGCAATTTCGTAAAACTTGCCTATATGGCGCCGTCGATGCATTCCTCGGGTGGGACCGTCTGCGAACCGGTCGATATCCCGGTCAACAAGCGCCATCTCGATATGGTCTACAGCCATATCAAATACTCCGACAAGCCGTTCATGGGCTCGGTAACGGCACCGGAACGGGCCGAAGACACGATCGCCATGGCCAAGCTGGTGTTCGGTGATGATTTCGTCGAAAACAACTGCGTGACGCTGAATCTCATCAACGCCAACTCGCCGATGGTGTTCGACGAGACCATGGTCGGTGCGTTGAAGGTCTATGCGCGCCACAACCAGGCTTGTGTCATCTCGCCGTTCATTCTTTCCGGAGCGATGAGCCCGGTGACGGTGGCCGGAACCTTGACGCAGATTCTCGCCGAAGTGCTGGCCGGTGCCGCATTCACCCAGCTGATCCGCAAGGGCGCACCGGTGCTGTTCGGCACGTTCGCGGCGTCGATCTCGATGCAGTCGGGTGCGCCGACCTTCGGCACGCCGGAGCCGTCGCTGGTGTCCTATGGTGCTGCACAGCTTGCCCGCCGTCTCGGCCTGCCGTTCCGCACAGGCGGATCGCTCTGTGGTTCGAAGGTTCCCGATGCCCAGGCAGCTCACGAATCGGCCAACACACTGAACATGACGCTGCTTGCCGGCACCAACTTTGTTCTGCATGCCGCCGGATGGCTCGAAGGCGGTCTCGTATCGTCCTATGAAAAATTCATGATCGACCAGGACCAGCTCGGTATGATGCAGAAGATGGCCGAGGGTGTGGACCTTTCGGAAAACGCGCAAGCGCTCGATGCGATCCGCGAAGTCGGTCCGGGTAGCCATTACCTCGGCTGCGCCCATACGCAGGCCAATTTCCAGACGGCGTTCTACCGTTCGGCGCTGGCCGACAACAACTCCTTTGAGCAGTGGGAAATCGAGGGTGAAAAGCGCGTCGAGCAGCGCGCCAACGCACTGGCTCGCAGTTGGCTGGAACACTATGAACGGCCACCGCTCGATGCCGCGATCGACGCGGCGCTTCTCGACTTCATCGCCAAGAAGAAGGATTCGATGCCTGACGCCTTCACTTGAAGAGAGCCCGAACAAGCCAGGGAGAGAGGCGGAGCGGCGCAAGTAGCAGATATCATCCAGAATGAGGTCTGGCGCCCACATTACGACAGGCAGGGGCCGAAACCGAAATGACCGGTCCCGTGGTGACATCGAATGATGTTTTAGGTGAGCTCCGTGCAGCGCTTGCGCAGCACGGAGTTTTTTTACGCGGTGTCGTTAATTTTTCCGATGGCGAAACGGCACCCTTTTTGACAGACGGACAGGCGGCAAAAAGCGTTGTCCTGCTTGGCAATATCGGCGGCTCCTTATGGCCGGCCTTCCAACGCTGGCGTGACGGCCTGCATGATCGCGGCGGCGAAAACCCGCTCGATCACTGGTCGAAGGCCGTGATCGAACCGGTGGCAGAGGCTTTCGGCGCCACGGCCTATTTCCCCTCCGATCCGCCCTGGCAGCCGTTCCAGCAATGGGCGATGCGGGCGGAGGGCTTGAAGGCTTCGCCGCTCGGAATTCTCATCCATCCGCGCTATGGCCTCTGGCACGGCTATCGCGGTGCGCTCGGTTTTGCGCAGAAGTTGCCTGAGGCCACCAACCAGATCGATCAGCACCCCTGCGATCACTGTCCCGAAAAGCCCTGTCTCTCCAGTTGTCCGGCGCAGGCTGTCCTGTTTTCCGGGTTTCAGCTAACGCCGTGCCGCTCTCACTTGAAAACGAGGGAAGGGCAGGCAGGCTGCATGACCGGCGGATGTCTTGCCCGCAACGCCTGTCCGGTTGGAGTGGAATATCGCTATCCGGCCGGGCAGCTGTATTTTCATATGGCCGCCCTGAATTTATAAGTTTCCCGCCTCCATTTTGCTGTTGTCGCGCGACAGGGTCTGGCGCGCATGAAATGAGGGAAACATGTTTCGTTCTTTAAGCATCGGGTTGGCCATGACTGCATCCATTCTCTCTGCTGATGAAGCCGCGGCTGCCTGCCGTACGGTGATGCACCTGACGCAAAGTTATGCGGTCTGCAGCTTTGACCCGGCGGCCAGCGATATCCGTATCCTGCATCGCGGCCGCGATGGTCGGCCCTATGGCGGTTTCGAGCCCCTCATGCGTGATCTACGCCAGGAGGGCGAATATCTCGAATTCGCCATGAATGGCGGCATGTACGAGCGCGACCTGACATCCGTTGGCCTGCTGGTGACCGATAGTGTCGAGCGCAAGGCGATCGACCGGGGCCACAGCTGGGGCAATTTTTACCTGAAGCCCAATGGTGTGTTCTTCCTGCAGGGGGACCGGGCGGGGGTTCTGGAAACCGAGGCCTATGTCGATGCGGCGATCAAACCGGATTTTGCGACACAATCCGGACCGATGCTGGTCATCGACGGGCAACTGCACCCGGCTTTCCTGCCGCAGAGCGATAGCCTGCAGATCCGCAATGGTGTTGGCGTCGATCAGAAGGGCATGGCTATCTTCGCGATCTCGCTGGAGCCTGTACGCTTCCATGATTTCGCGACCCTGTTTCGCGATCAGCTTGGTTGCGCCAACGCGCTGTTCCTTGATGGATCGATCTCCAGCCTGTTTGCTCCGTCTCTCCCACGTTACGACAATACCCATCCGATGGGACCGATCATCGCCGTGACCCGGAAAATTCCGGGATCGTAAAAATATTTTGGTGCTGGCCCAAGGATCGGGCACGGCCAAACGTCTCAATATCAATTGCAACAAATCCGGGCGGGTGATTTGGACGAGGATCTGATCGAACGGGCACAAAAAGGAGACCGAAATGCCTTCAGCCTGCTCGTCGAACGGCACTATGATTTCGTCCATGCGGTTGCCTGGCGCTGGTCCGGTAATATCGGCGATGCCGAGGATATCGCCCAGACGGTATGCCTGAAGCTCGGTCAGGCGATCCGGGCGTTTCGGGGCGCCAGCCGTTTTCGCACCTGGCTCTACACGCTGACCTTGAACGCTGCGCGCGATCACCAGCGAAGCCAGGTGCGCGAACGGCGCAATGCGGCGAATTTTCTCGCCGACCCGACCAGCGCTGCGGCCAATGACAACCACGACCAGGCCGAAGCGCTCTGGGATGCCGTGCGGCAACTGCCTGACAAGCAGGGCGATGCCGTTCTGCTTGTCTATGGCGAAGGGCTGAGCCACGCGGCTGCCGCCGATGTCATGGGCTGCTCGGAGGCGACTGTCTCCTGGCATGTGCATGAAGCCCGCAAGCGTTTGAAAATCCTGCTCGGCAGGGAGACGATGTGATGAACGACGATCTGAAAAACCTGGGCCAGATGACCCCGCCATCGCCTTCACCGGCTGCGCGCGCCCGTGCGCTGTCGCTGGCAATGCAGGCCTTCGACGAAAGCGAAAATAATTCGAAAGCCCCCCAAGGAACCGCCGGTGCCCGGCGTCAAAGCTCCATACTCAACAGGCTATGGAGCCCCATCATGAACAGGAAATTTCTCGCAGGTTCGGCGCTCGCCACACTCCTGGTCGTACCCGCCGCCGCTTTTCTTACGTTGGAACTGACGCGGGGTGGTTTTCCGGTAAATCCAGACAGCCAGCAGGTCGAGGTGGCAAGTGGTGTTGCATCAAAGGGGGCCGAAGCCAAGAAAGCGGCGCCGTCAAAACCCGAGGCCGATCTGGCTGTAGAGACGCCCGTGGACAGCCACGCGGTAACGCAAATGCCTGACACTCTTGCCGGCCAGGCCAATGACGGGGTGATCGCCGAACCCGCGGCCCGCGCAAGGGCCGATGACGAGGCGACGGCCAGCTATCCGGCACCTCTGCCATCGGATCAGAAATCGGTTGGCGCCGCCTCCAACCTCGAGCGGCGAACACAGTTTGCCGCCCCATCATCGGCGATCGCTACGGACTCGATGGCTGCCGGTTCCATGGCGGAGATCATGCCATTTCCCATCCCCGCGCCGGTTGACACTCTTGCGCAACGGGAAGAAAACCGCGACCGATTCACGTCTGCTGAGATCAACCCGGTTAAATCCGTCGCCACCGATCCGGTTTCGACGTTTTCCGCCGATGTTGATACTGCGTCCTATTCCTTCGTGCGCAAATCGTTGATGGCTGGACAGATGCCGGACCGCGACAGCGTGCGCGTCGAGGAGATGATCAATTATTTCCCCTATGACTGGCCAGGCCCGGACAGCAAGGACGCGCCGTTCAAGGCAACGGTCACCGTGCTGCCGACCCCGTGGAATGCCAATACGCGGCTGATGCATGTGGGTATCAAGGGGTTTGACGTGGCGCTGGATGTTGCGCCACGGGCCAACCTGGTTTTCCTGATTGATGTCTCCGGCTCGATGGACGAGCCGGACAAGCTGCCGCTTTTGAAAAGTGCTTTCCGGCTTCTGGTCGAGAAATTGAAGCCCGACGATACCGTGTCGATCGTCACCTATGCCGGCAATGCCGGTACTGTGCTGGAGCCGACGGCCATCAAGGACAAGGCGAAAATCCTGTCGGCGATCGACACCTTGCAGCCGGGTGGCTCGACGGCGGGTGCGCAGGGGGTGGAGGCCGCCTATGCGCTGGCAGAGCGGGCCTTCGTCAAGGGCGGTGTCAACCGGATCATGCTGGCGACCGATGGCGATTTCAATGTCGGCCCGACGAGCGACGAAGATCTGAAGGCGACCATCGAGGCCAAGCGCAAGAGCGGCATCTTCCTCTCTGTGCTCGGCTTTGGCCGCGGCAATTACAATGACGCGCTGATGCAGACCTTGGCGCAGAACGGCAATGGCACGGCCACCTATATCGATACGCTGGCCGAAGCGCAGAAATCGCTGGTCGAAGAGGCCGGATCGTCGCTTTTTCCGATTGCCAAGGACGTGAAGTTCCAGGTCGAGTTCAATCCGCAACAAATCGCCGAATACCGCCTGATCGGCTACGAGACCCGCGCCCTGAAACGCGAGGATTTCAACAATGACAAGGTGGACGCTGGCGATATCGGCTCCGGCCACCGGGTCACCGCGATCTATGAGATCACACCGAAGGGAAGCCCGGCGGTTCTCAATGATGACCTGCGCTATGGCGCAAGCTCAAAGGTGGAGGCTGATGCCAAACCGTCCGGGGAACTGGCTTTCCTGAAAATCCGCTACAAGCAGCCGGATAGCGATACCAGCAAATTGATCACCACCCCGGTGACGGAAGGCAATGCCGTAACGACGCTCCAGCAAGCTGGACAGGATGTCCGGTTCTCCGTTGCTGTTGCAGCGTTTGGCCAGAAGTTAAGGGGCACGGATGCGGTGTCCGCTTATCCCTATGGTTCGATCCTGGATCTAGCGTCCGGCGCCAAGGGCGAGGATGCCTATGGTTACCGGGCGGAGTTTCTCAATCTGGTTCGGCTTGCCAAAAGCCTCGGTGGCGAATGACATATCCGGGCTGACATATGGCCAAGGCGCCTTCCGGTAAAACGGAGGGCGCCGATCGCTCTTCAAGCCTTCGGATAGGCCTTTTCCAGTCCACCCGAACGGACGAGGCCGGTTCGAAATGCCTGATAGGCGGCGTGCTGGCTGGATCTGGCCGCTTCCATCAGGCGAATCTGCAGCCGGGCAGGGGCATTCGAACCCAGCCATTCACCGAGTTTTTCAAGCCTGAGTGAATTCAGCAGTTTTGCAGTCGAAGCAAGGTCGAGCTGGCGGTACAGGCCCTCAATCAGATTCTCATCCTGCGCGGCGTTTTCCATCAACAGCTGCAGGGTGGCTTGCTCGCTTTCCCCGAGTGCTGCCAGCTTTTCGGCAACGGAATCACGGGCGGGAAACGAGGCGGGTGTACCGTTCATCTTTGGGCTTTCTTCATTTTGCGACGGGTCAATCGGGCAGAGCACTACCGGCCGAGACTTGGGCAAAACTGGATTCAGCCGCATGCGGCGGCAAGGCTGGCGCAGCCTTGCGGGTGCTAAAGAACAGACAGTCGATGCCACGGGTGGCTGATGCCGCTGACCGGGCGTCCGGTTATTTTTTCGAACGGTGATCCGAATGGCCCAGCTTTCGATCTGCATGCCCAGCAACCGGCCGTGGACGACGTCGCGCGAGGCGATCGAGAGCGCGCTTGTCTATGCGGAGAAAACCGGCGCGCGGCTGATCGTGTCCGACAATTCCCGCGATCCCGAAAAACGCTCGGCTCTTCAAAACCGTTCGCCCAGTCTGCTTTACCATTATTCGCCGAGCGAGGACGCGTCCGGAAACTGGATGGAAGCCCTGTCACTGGCGGATACGCCGTTCCTGCTGCCGATGGGCGACGACGACCAAATCCATTTCAACGAAGGCAACACACCGGTCGATCTTTCGTTACTGTCCGATGACATTGCCGGCGTCCGTCCGCACACGCAGATCTGGACGGCAGAGAACGGGGTCTGCCAGACGGAAACCTACACGATCGATGCGCCATCGCCGGCCGAGCGGCTGCAGGAGTTCAGCCGCAAGGTGATGGGCAATAACAGCATGTTCTATAGCATCTATCGCACCAGTGTGTTTCCGCGGTTGTTTCGGTTCTTCACCCAAATGCACCCGACCAAGGGCGGTTACTGCGATTGGAGCCTGACTTTTGCTTTGATCACCGCCGGCAGAATGATCCACGATCCGTCGCTGATCTACCGCTACGGCCTCGGCATCTGGGCGACAGGGGAAGGCATCGCAGCTGCTTCCAGCAATCTCTATCTGAAAGCAGGGCTTCCGGCGGACAGCGAAAAATACGCCGCTCTTTTGCGTTTCTTGGACGTTCATGTTTTCACGCTTCGCCCTTCGCTGCAATTGTCTGCAGAGGAGCGCGGCAACGTACTCCTGATAAACGGCCGCCTCGCCATGGCGGAGTTTCTGCAGAGCGTGCGGACCAATGCCGCAGACTATGACGAGGTGTTGGTTTATCTCGCAGAACTGATCGAACAGGAGCGGGACATCGATTCGATCTTCCATCTGGCGCTTTTGATGGCCGACTGTATCAAGCCCGGGCTGAAGGACGGCTATATCCGGTTTTTTCAGGCCGCTGCCACAGCCTGAACTGCGCTGAGCCAGAAACCGCAAGGGCCTGACAATCTTCTGATTGTCAGGCCCTTTCAATTTGATGAGGCGCTCAGCCGCGGCGGCGGCTGCCGCGTTCGCGTGCCGGGGCGGACGGGCCTTCGTTGGCGGTCTTGTTGCGCATCGGGCCAATGCGCTCGACGATGGTTTCGACCGTCGGCCGTTCACTTGGCACATAGGTGTCGAGGGCAACGCGCATTGCGGCCAGATGTTCGCAGGACGTCCCGCAGCAGCCGCCGATGATCTTGGCGCCAGCATCGCGGGCAAGGCGGGCATAATCAGCCATCAGCGGCGGCGTGCCGGAATAGAAGATTTCCGAACCGCGGAATTCCGGAATGCCGCAATTGCCCTTGACGATGATGTTGGCGGCCGGATTGGCGTCGGTCATGTCGAGCAGCGAGGACAGGATGTCGGAGGCGCCGACGCCGCAATTGGCACCGGTTGCGACCGGGCCTTCGCCGATGTCCTGCGCGACTGCGAACATATCCTTCGGGTGCAGGCCCATCATCGTCTTGCCGGCCGTATCGAACGATCCGGTGTAGACGTAGGGAAGCCCGACCTTGACGGCGGCTTCGGCGGCTGCCCTGATTTCGTCAGGGGCCGACATTGTTTCGATCCAGGCGACTTCGGCGCCGCCAGCCTTCAGGCCCTCGATCTGCTCGACGAATGCCTCAACGGCATCCGCGTAGCTCATGGCGCCGAGCGGGATCAGCAGTTCGCCAGTCGGACCGACCGAGCCGGCCGTGATCACCTTGCGCGGTGCCTTGTCGGCAACGGCGCGGGCGATTTCAGCGGCGCGCTTGTTGAGATCGTGTACACGATCCTGCGCCTGATGCAGTTTCAGGCGATGCCGTGTGCCGCCAAACGAGTTGGTCAGGATGATATCAGCGCCGGCATCGACGAAATCCTGATGCAGCTTGGTGATGTTTTCCGGCTTGGCTTCGTTCCAGAGTTCCGGTGCTTCGCCCGCTTCCAGTCCCATCGCAAACAACGAGGTGCCGGTCGCACCATCGGCGAGAAGAACGCCCTTTTCGGCGAGCAGTTCGGAAAGCGGATTGGCGTGCACGGTCATGGGGAATCCTGATCTGATCGGGTTTTCCAATCATATAAAGATATCCTTATATGATTGCAAGCGCGCAGCCGCCGATGATCTCAATCCGTATCTCGGCGCAGATTGCAGCGCGCTGCCATGTTCAGCCCGAAAACTGCCAGTGCAAGCAGCATCCACATCGGGTCGGCGCGATTGAGGATGAAGGATTCCAGCATGCCGTTATAGGTCATGAAGATGACGACCATCATGCAGAACTCGGCGAAGTTCCGGCTGCCGGTCCG
The DNA here is from genome assembly GCA_900472175.1 of Hyphomicrobiales bacterium. GTDB lineage: Bacteria > Pseudomonadota > Alphaproteobacteria > Rhizobiales > Rhizobiaceae > Pararhizobium. Next base: position 320,214 of record UCHD01000004.1, read on the forward strand.
TCGCTCGGCACGCATATAGTCGATCAAGGGCTTTACGAAGAGAAGCAGGATGATTACCGCGCCGCCGGGAATGCCGAACGTCAGCAAGGCGTCGAGATAGGTATTGTGCGCCGACACGATGCCGCGCACGTCCCAATCCGCTTCGAAATTGGCTTCCATGCCGCGAATGACCGGCGATTGCCAAAAGCTGGCATAGCCATGGCCAAACCAGGGATGCGCGGCGATGCTGTCCGATGCAAACTGCCAGATCGCATCGCGGCCCGTGAATGTCGGATCATCCAGCACGGCTGCGGTCATCGCTAGCAGGCTGGGCGAATAGATCGTCCCGACGGTGAGGCAGGTGACAAGGACGGCGAGACACAGGTGTGCGACGACGATTGCGCCCGAACTGCGGATGGCGGCGCCGCACAGCACGATGCCGATCGCCATCGGCAGGAACCCGATCGTTGTCTTCGAGCCGGTGTGAAGAACGAAAATGACCGCAAGTAGCGTGATGGCCCATCCGCGCAGGCGGGCACCTGACCGGATGCAGTAGATGCCGAACATGGCGAGCACGGAAAACACCGGGGCCGCTACGTTCTTGTGCGAGAGATGACCGCGCCAGTAACCGGCATGCCACGATTCCAACGCGGAGGCCTGATGGATGGCCCTTTCTGGTAAGAGCACCAGGGCGGCGTAATTGATGACGAGCAGCAGCAGTACCGCATTGGCGCAGGCCTCGACAAAGTCCTTCTCGCTGCGCGGCAGGACCAGAACGCCGGCGACCATGAGCATGGCGACGAGGCTGAGCGTTACGCCGCGTGCCGAAGCGGCTGGGTCATAGGACTGCATGCACGAGAAATAGGCGATGGCAAAGATGATCAGCCAGCTGGGCGAGATCAGTTTCAGCAACGTGCGTGGCGCGACGGAGGCCAGCATGGAGAAGATGAACAGCCCGCCCAACCCGAGATAGCCGATCTGGTTGACGACGTTCGCCGTGCCCCCACCATCGCCCTCGGAAACGACATCTCCCATGAAGGGATTGAGGGTGAGGATCATGATGAACAGGCCGAAACCCGCAAGAAAGGTCGTTGCGGCCCGCATTACCGCCGCAGCCCCTTCGGGTGCCGCTCGCGGTATGACTGTTCTGGCGTCTGCGTTGCGCAAGGTGCAGTGTCCGTGACTGACGGTAAAGATTGCGGCAGCCGTCGCCCCGTCCATGTCCTGCAGCGTCCAGCCGCGTGACATCAGCCTGAAAACGGGTTTGGCGGCTTCACCGCACAGTGCCCTCTCATGGTTAAATCGGCGTAAAGATCATTTCGCCGGGGGCTGTTGATGCCGCCACCAATCCAATTCGTGGATCCAACAAGGGTTCGGGACAGGCCGGATTGTCCGCCCCGTCCTCCAGATAAGTACCGCCTTCAGGCTGCCTGTAGCTGATGGCCGATCGGTGTCACCATGGCGGAAATGATCGTGCCGAGATCGAGCGAGCCGACCGGCTTGCCATTGGCATCGACGACATGTGCAATATTCAGGCTGGCGACGGTCATCATCCGCGCCGCACTTTCGAGCACGGTTCCGATCGTGATGGGCATCCCTTCGGCATTGCCCGAGAGTGGCTTCATGATCGTTTCGACATTGATGACGCGGCCGCGGTTCACCTCCTTGACGAAGGCGGTGATATATTCGTCGGCCGGCTTCAGCACGATCTCCTGGCCGGTGCCTTGCTGGATCGCCTTGCCGTCGCGCAGGATGGCGATCTTGTCGCCGAGCCTGAGCGCTTCGTCGAGATCGTGGGTGATGAACACCACGGTCTTCTTCAGCTCTTTCTGCAGGTCGAGCAGAACCGTCTGCATGTCGACACGGATCAGCGGATCGAGCGCCGAATAGGCTTCGTCCATCAACAGGATATCGGCATCGTTGGTCAGCGCTCGGGCAAGGCCAACACGCTGCTGCATGCCGCCCGAGAGCTGGTTGGGATAGTGGTTTTCGAAGCCCTTGAGGCCAACGCGTTCGATCCATCCCTGCGCCCGTTTGCGGCTTTCCGCCTCGGGCACACCCTGGATTTCCAGACCATAGACGGTGTTTTCGATGATCGTGCGATGCGGAAGCAGCGCAAACTTCTGGAACACCATTGCCGTCTTGTGGCGGCGAAATTCGCGCAGGTCGTTTTCGCTCATCTTGCAGACATCGACACCATCATACAGCACTTCGCCGGCCGTTGGGTCGATCAGGCGGTTGATGTGGCGGATCAGTGTCGATTTGCCGGAACCCGACAGGCCCATGACCACCATGACGCCACCGGCGGGCATGGAGATGTTGATGTCCTGCAAACCGAGCACGTGGCCGTGTTTCTCGTTGAGTTCGGTCTTGCCAAGGCCGGCCTTGACCTGATCGACGAAGTCGCGGCCGCGGGGTCCGAAGATCTTGTAGAGGTTCTTCACCTCGATTGCGTGACTAGCCATGGATCACCTCCGAGTGCTTTTGCAGCCGCTTGCCATAGGCCTGGCTGGTGCGGTCAAAAATGATGGCGATTGCCACGAGCGCGAAACCATTGAAGAAGCCGACGGTGAAGAACTGGTTGTTGATCGCCTGCAATACGTTGCGGCCAAGACCGCCGACGCCGACCATCGATGCAACCACGACCATGGCGAGTGACATCATGATGGTCTGGTTGATGCCGGCCATGATCGTCGGCAGAGCCAGCGGCATCTGGACGTTTTTCAACCGTTGCCACGGCGAAGAGCCAAACGCGTCGGCTGCTTCCAGCACTTCCTTGTCGACCAGCCGTATCCCCAGATTGGTCAGGCGGATCATTGGCGGCACGGCATAGATGACAACGGCGATCAGGCCGGGAACCTTGCCGATGCCGAAGATCATGACGACCGGGATCAGGTAGACGAAGCTCGGCATCGTCTGCATCACGTCGAGGATCGGATTGATAATCGACTGGGCGCGCTCCGAGCGAGCCATCAGGATGCCGATCGGGATGCCGACGATGATGGCGATGAACGTACAGACCGTAACCATGGCCAGCGTCACCATCGTGTCGTTCCACAGACCGACAAGGCCGATCAGCAGCATGGATACGATCGTGCCGATCGTGATGCGAATATCGCGGCTGCCATAATAGACGATCGCGACCATGACGGCCAAAATAATGATCCAGGGTGAGCTGACGAACAGTTTTTCGAGGTAGTTCAAAAACCATTGAAGCGGCTGGACGAGCGCATCGATGACATTGACATATTCGCGGACGAGGGCCTTGAAGCCGTCATCGACGCTTTTTCGCGCCATTCGGATTGTCGTATCATTGATCGCCGGAAATTTACAAAGCAGATCTGGCAAGTAACTGCATATTGCCATGTCGTTCCCCTTTTTGCCGGAAGTTTTATAGTGCCGGCTGCGTCGACGATGCCTGTTTGAGGCCGCGCGCAGACTTGGGTGGTTTCTTTCCGAACCCCGGCATGTCGTGCATGTGACAACTTTTCATCCCAAGCGACTATGCCGTTTGCGACGATTTTCGTTTTCACATCCGCATCTGATGGAAATACCGGCGGCATTTCATGTCGCCGGTATCGGGATTTGCTGTTTGCCGGCGCCATTCGGCGTGCCGGGTGGTGACCGAAAGCCGGCAGCGAATTTGCTCCGCTGCCGAAGGGCAAGCTCTTAGAGGGCCGCCTTGACCTTTTCGGCGACGTCCGGAGCGACCCACTTGGTCCACATGTCCGGATAGGTTTCCAGGAAGTGCTTGGCGGCATCTTCGTTGGTGCCCTGGTTATCGGTCATCCAGGCGAGAACCTGGTTGACGGTGCCGTTATCCCACTTGCGGGTCTTGACGTAGTCCATGGCGACGCCAGCCTTTTCGGAAAACGCCTTGGTGACGACGGTGTAGACGTCCGAGGTCGGATAGGAGTTGACCTTAGGATCCGGGCAATCCGGAACCGCCGTGCAGGCGTCCCAGTCAGCCTTGTTGTGCTCGACGCCGAAGCTCAGCCGCGTCATTTGATACTTGCCGAGAATGGCCGTCGGAGCCCAATAGTAGCCGAGCCAGCCCGACTTCTTTTCAAAGGCGTTGGAGATCGAGCCGTCAAGGCCGGCGGCCGAGCCCGTGTCGACCAATTCGAAACCCAGCTTCTCAGCGCCCAGTGCCTTATAGAGATTGGCCGTTGAAACCTGGCAATTCCAGCCCGACGGGCAGTTGATGACGGCAGCCTTTGAGGGATCTTCCGGAGCCGGGAACAGTTCCGGATGCTTCAGCGCGTCCTGAACGGTCTTGATATCCGGGTGTGCGTCCGCCAGGAACTTCGGAATCCACCAGCCTTCGACGCCGCCTTCGCTGAGGAGCGGCGCTGCCTCGATCAAGCGGCCTTCCTTGATGGCGGCATCCAGAGGCGTGCGCACGGCATTGACCCACAATTCCGGCGCCATATCCGGCTGGGCCTTTTCGTTCATGGAGGTAAAGGTCGGCATGGTGTCGCCGGTAACCAGCGTTACCGTGCAGCCGTAGCCGTTTTCGAGGATGTACTTGTCGACCCAGGCGGCCACACCGGCCGATGCCCAGTTCATTTCGGCGATGCTGACTTCACCGCATTCGGCGGCTTGAGCCGAACCTGCCAGCGCATAAATGCCGGTAGCGATGATGGTGGAAGCGAGGAGCTTCTTCATGTTTAAGACCTCCCAGTCTTATATGCAGCCAAAATCTTGGGGCTCATCGGGATACTGCATCTCCCGGAAACCCGATCGTTCAGGTTGAAGCAGGCCGGGGGGCTCTTGTGGCAAGGCCGATCTTTCATCCCCGCTGCGACGGCGCTGGAGTTTTCTTGTCTGGCCGCGGAACTCTGTCGCCAGCCATCTCTCTTTTTACCGTTGGGGGCAGCGTAAGTATTCCACAGGAGAAATCAACCTCCGGAATCGTTTCAAGCCGTGTGTACGGCATTTTCGGGGCGCCAGGCGGTCCGTGCAAGCCGTTGAATTTTAATGTACCGGGCAATATTTTGTGCAAATGCGCCGCTCTTTGGCGTAAAATTAGCGCTCCTTCACACAAGCGTTGCGAAGCGTGTTTTATCGCAGACAAATTGTGTTCCGTATGCGCCTTCACGCCGTTTTTCATTTGGCGTGAAAAAAAGTGAAAAAAAGACGGAATTCATCTTTGATTAAGCTCTCACTAACCATCCGGTAACACTGTCAGGCTAATTGTTTTCCTGCAGCGGAGGATACCTTGGCTGCCCGGCCGGATCAGGTTTTGCGTCCCGGCCGGAGCGATCTCCGGGTGTATGCCGGAGTGGCCATGTGTGATTTTGGCAGACCGCACGGTTCCGCAAGGAACGGGTGCGGTTTTCGCATTTCCGGGGAGACCTTTGTCTAGGCGCTGGCACAAAAAAACCGCGCCATTCGAAAAAAGGCGCGGTTCGAATTGTCAGTCTGGGAGAAAGTCTCAGCCGACGCTGCGGGTCCGGATAAAGCCGAGCGGACCGAAGGGCGCGGACATGACTGTGTTGCGAACGCGCGACTGGCTGTCGGGAACCTTCGAGTTCCAGGCGATCTGAACGAAATTCGGCTTGCTGAAGATGAACAACATCGGGGTGTGACCTTGGGTGTGGAGCGCCTTTCGCTCCGTGCTTTGATGATGCTCATATACGCCTGTTTTAACCGAAATCAACGGGTGTTTTTGTCGCGAGATGTCGCTTTCAGAATGGTTTTGCGGCCGGACCGTACAACCCTCGCAGCGACCTGAAATATCGCGTGAGAAACCTACGTCAAAGACGGCCGAAATGCGGCGGAACATGGCTTTTCTTGTGGTGGCTGCAATGCTAGACGAAACGTCATGACAAAGACGATCATGCTTCAGGGAACCGGCTCGGATGTCGGAAAAACGGTACTCGTGGCGGGGCTCTGCCGCATCGCTGCCAATCGCGGCCTGAAAGTCGCGCCGTTCAAGCCGCAGAACATGTCCAACAATGCGGCTGTATCCGACGACGGAGGCGAGATCGGCCGCGCACAGTGGCTGCAATCGATGGCGGCGCGCATTCCGTCATCGGTTCACATGAACCCGGTTCTGCTTAAACCCCAGTCGGAAACCGGCAGCCAGATCATCGTGCAGGGCAAGGTGGCCGGGCAGGCGAGAGGCCGCGACTATCAGGCCCTGAAGCCGAAGCTGATGGGCGCTGTCATGGAAAGCTTCGAAACCGTGCGGTCGGGTGCCGATCTCGTCGTCGTCGAAGGCGCGGGATCGCCCGCCGAAATCAACCTGCGGTCCGGTGATATCGCCAATATGGGATTTGCCACCCGCGCCAATGTGCCGGTCGTGCTGGTCGGCGATATTGATCGCGGCGGCGTCATTGCTTCGCTGGTCGGCACCCACACTATTCTGTCTGGCGAAGACCGTGCCATGATCAGCGGCTATATCATCAACAAGTTCCGGGGTGACGTGTCGCTGTTTGACGATGGCATTGCGGCGGTCAACGGTTTTACCGGCTGGCCGTGCTTCGGCGTCGTGCCATGGTTGAAGAGTGCCGCCCGCCTGCCGGCCGAGGATTCCGTCGTTTTGGAAAAGCTGGCACGTGGGACGGGCAGGGCGCTGAAGGTCGCCGTGCCGGTTCTGTCGCGCATCGCCAACTTCGACGATCTCGATCCGCTTTCTGCCGAGCCAGAGGTCGATCTGGTCTTTGTGCGGCCGGGCGAGCGCCTCCCTGCAGATGCCGGCCTTGTCGTCATTCCCGGATCGAAGGCAACAATTGCCGATCTTGCGGATTTTCGGGCTCAAGGCTGGGACCGCGATTTGCAGGTGCATGTGCGGCGTGGCGGCCGTGTCATTGGCATTTGCGGCGGATACCAGATGCTGGGAGACCGGGTCACCGATCCGCATGGTATCGAAGGCAATGGCGGCGAAATCCCAGGGCTTGGCCTTCTGGCCGTCGAAACGGAGATGGCGCCGGAAAAGACGGTGCGCAACAGCAGTGCCCGCTCGGCAATTTACGATGTCGCGCTGGAAGGCTATGAAATCCACCTTGGCCGCACGACCGGTGCCGATTGCGCCCGCCCGGCCGTGATCATCGATGGCCGGCCCGATGGGGCGGTCTCGGCCGACGGCATGGTCAGCGGCACCTATTTGCACGGCTTGTTTACCAGCGACGCCTATCGCGCAGCGCTGCTCAAAAGCTTCGGCATCGAGGGCGGCGGTGAAAACTACCGGCAATCGGTCGACCGCGCACTCGACGACGTCGCGGCCGAACTGGAGGCCGTGCTGGATCCGCGCTGGCTAGACGGACTGATGTCCTGATCTGGGCGGAAGTTCAAATCTCTCCTGATGCCTCGCGCCGCCTCCGGTCCAGTTCTTCGCTGTAGCGGCGCAGCGTGTGGCTTTCCGTCAAAAGACCGACAACGCGCCGTTCGATAAGGTTGTTGACCACGGCCAACGCATCGCTCTCGTTCGTGTCGAACAGGGCTGCCGCCTGCTTGGCATTCATGTTCGGCTGCAGGAAATCATTCGGCAGGCGGATGAAGCCCGAAAGCCCCTGCTTTTCCTCGCTGGCCTCGATGGGGCTGGCATAGACTTCGGGAACCTGGATGATGCCGGCATATTTCGCGCCATCGACGACGACGACGCGTTGTGTCGATCCGAGCGGAAAATCGCGGCGGAAATCCTCCAGCGTTGCCTGGGCGTCGATGGTGCGGACATCGGTACGCATCAGGCGGCCGACCGTCAGGTTGCGGATCCAGCCGACATCATGGGCGCTGCGGATGCTTTCGCCGCGCAGGTGAAAACGCCATGTGGCGAACGAGTAGCCGAACGTGGTGCGCACCACGAGCGATGAGGTGATCACAGCTGCGAGGACCAGAACGGTGATCGGAAAATCGCCGGTGATTTCCAGCGCCAGGAAGGTCATGGTCAATGGCCCGCCGATGACGGCGACCGCCAGCGCGCTCATGCCGACAACGGCATAGATGACGGGTGTCAGCGTTGCATGGGCAAAGATGTAGGGCGCAGAAAAGGCAAACAGCTTGCCGAGCAGCGCCCCCATGAACAGTGAGGCAAAGAACAGGCCGCCACGGAATCCGGAGCCGATCGAGACGGCCGATGCAAGCGATTTCAGGAGGAACAGACCGATCAACATCGGGATCGCCGGCGAACTGGCGAGATTGAGGTGCAAGGCGCCGTGACCGGCCGAAAGAACCTGCGGTGAGACCAGCGCCAGAAGGCCAACGACGACACCACCAAGCGCAGGCCGCATCGGCGCAGGGATCGAACTGCGGCGGGCAAGACCCTCGACCAGCGAGACACCCTTCATCAACAGGATGCCCATGCCGGCACAGAAGCAGCCGAGCAGCAATGCTGGCAGATAGTCGGCCGGAACGACCGCGCCGAACTGCCCGACATCGATGGTGAAATCACCGGCATAGAGCCATCGGGCGACGAGATTGGCGATCAATGCGGATACGACGACCGGCGTCAGCGACACGATCGTATAGGTGCCGATGATCAGCTCGAACGCATAGAAGGCGCCAGTCAAGGGTGCGTTGAACGCGGCGGCGATGGCTCCGGCGGCGCCACAGCCGACCAGCGTGCGCAGATCCGAGCGGCGAAGCTGCAGCGAAACGCCGAGCTTGGAGGCGATGCCGGACGCAAGCTGGGTGTACCCGGCCTCAAGCCCGACAGAGGCGCCAAAGCCGTTGGAGATCAGGTTCTGGACCGCGACGATGATGCTGTCGGTCAAGGACAGCCGGCCGCCATGCAGGGCGTTGGCCTCGATCGGGTCGACCATCGGTTTTTTGCGCCACGACGCCAGAAGAATCATCACAAGGCCGAGAATGATCCCGCCGACGACCGGCGCGATCAGCACCGAGATTTCGCCCCGCAGATCGCTGGCGCTCAACCGTTGTTCGTCGGCAATGCCGAAAATCAGGCTGTGCAGGCGGCTGGATATGATGCTCATTGCGGTCACGGCGAGGCCTGACGTGATGCCGACGACGATGCCCGCGACGACCAGGCCGAGTTCACTGCGCCGCGCAAAGGCCCGCAAGCGCCCACGGTCGAACAGTAGCGAGAGATAGCCGAGGCGGCGCAGGTCGAATTTGGGTATCATCTTCAGCTTCATTGCCAGGCCATCCAGTCTCTGCGCCGTCCTAAAAGGCATGGCATTGGAGATCAAGTGAAGTCTTGATCACATCACGCTAAACCGTGGTGGCGGAGATAGTGCCGCAATTGACTTGATCCAGGTGAGCGCCTAATCATCAGCCATTGGATGGTTCCCGATATGTCTGTGCATGCCGGGAGTAAATGGGAATGCGACGGGCCGGACCCAAGCCGGGCGTCCTTATCGCAGCCGACCCCGCGACTGTAGAACGGTCAGGGTTCACCATTCGGGAAAGCCGGTGCTTCCGGACTGTCCGCACTCGCGGCAGCGGCGCGCATTGGCCCAACCGGAAAAGCCACTGGAGTGGCATTACGATCAGCCGGGGCTGGACGCCTCTATTGTCTACGAATCGTCCACCTCTTCGTGATGCCTGCCGATTGCGGTCAAGCAATCTGGCGCAAACCTCCGGGAAGGCGAGGTGGGCCCGTTCGTCCCTTTGGGGACGTGGCGCCGTGAGCCAGGAGACCTGCCATCCTCAAGAGCCCCGGTTTAGCCTGGGGTTCGCCCATCCAGGGAGAGATACTCCCGATGCCAGCACGGAGGTTGTCATGGCTTTATCATCCCGTTCCCTGAACGGCCCGTTTTGCATTGCCGCGCTTTTTCGCTCGCGCGGTCCATTGGTCTGCGTATTTCCCGGCGCGCGCTGAGGCCGGGACCATTCCATGACATCGAAACAGTCAGGTAGCGTGCTGGTTCTGGGCGGCGCCCGGTCCGGTAAATCCACTTTCGCTGAAAAACTCGTGACGGCGTCGGGTCTGCGCATGTATTACGTCGCGACAGGAAGAGCCTGGGACGGCGAGATGCAGGCAAGAATTGCCGAGCATCGCGATCGCCGCGGGCCGGACTGGCAAACCCATGAAGAGCCGCTTGAGCTTGCCGCCTGTTTGAAGGCGATCGATGCGCCGGATCGCATCATTCTGATTGATTGCCTGACGCTCTGGGTCACCAATCTGATGATGGAGCACCGGGATATCGCGGCGGAATTTGAACGGCTTGCGGCCTATGTGCCGCTCGCCAAGGCCCGGCTGGTTTTCGTGTCCAACGAGGTCGGGCTTGGCATCGTGCCGGAGAACCGGATGGCGCGCGATTTTCGCGACCATGCCGGCCGGCTGCACCAGATCATTGCGGAGATATCCGCAGACGTCTATTTTATCGCGGCTGGATTGCCGCTGAAAATGAAGGGTTGATCCATGACCACTGAAAAAACCGCCCACGGCAAGATTCCTGCCACCGTCATCACCGGCTTCCTCGGCGCCGGCAAGACGACGATGATCCGCAACATCCTGCAGAATGCGGAGGGACGCCGCATCGCGCTGATCATCAACGAGTTCGGCGATCTCGGCGTCGATGGCGACGTGCTGAAGGGCTGCGGCGCCGAAGCCTGCAGCGAGGACGATATCATCGAGTTGACCAACGGCTGCATCTGCTGCACGGTCGCCGACGATTTTATCCCGACAATGACCAAGCTGCTTGAGCGCGAAAATCGCCCGGACCATATCGTCATCGAGACGTCCGGCCTGGCGCTGCCGCAGCCGCTGATCGCCGCTTTCAACTGGCCGGATATCCGCAGCGAAGTCACGGTTGACGGTGTCGTTACCGTAGTGGACAGCGCTGCCGTTGCCGCCGGGCGTTTTGCTGACGACCACGACAAGGTCGATGCACTGCGCGTCAACGATGACAATCTCGATCATGAAAGCCCGATCGAGGAACTGTTCGAAGATCAGCTGACCGCTGCCGACCTGATCATCCTCAACAAGACCGATCTGCTCGACTCGACCGGTCTTGCCTTCGTCCGCAATGAAGTCTCGTCGCGCACCAGCCGCAAGCCTGCGATGATCGAGGCAAAGAACGGCGAGGTGTCCGCCGCCGTCCTGCTCGGCCTCGGTGTTGGCACCGAAAGCGATATCGCAAACCGCAAATCGCATCACGAGATGGAACACGAGGCCGGTGAAGACCACGATCACGACGAATTCGACAGTTTTGTCGTCGAACTTGGTGCGGTCGCCGATCCGGCCGGGTTCATCGAAAAGCTGAAGCCGATCATTGCGGAACATGACGTGCTGCGCCTCAAGGGATTTGCCGATATCCCCGGCAAGCCGATGCGCCTGCTGATCCAGGGCGTCGGCGCCCGTATCGATCAGTATTTCGACCGCCCGTGGGCAGCCGGCGAAGTGCGCCGCACCCGCCTGGTCGTCATCGGTCTGCATGATATGGATGAAGCGGCCGTGCGCGCTGCGATCACAGCGGCGGTTTGATAATGGTGAGCGCGGAGTCGCCCCCTCTGTCCTGCCGGACATCTCCCCCACAAGGGGGGAGATCAGCTGTGGCTGCCTCGCGCTCAAAGCTTTTGGTGCACGCGTCCCGGGGCCGCTCGGTCCCGATCTCCCCCCTTGTGGGGGAGATGTCACGCAGTGACAGAGGGGGGTACGACTGCCCTCGGGGAATGCCATGCATCTCCTTCTAGCCCAAAAGGGCACGATCACCGAGGGCGAGGAAGCGATCGATCTCGGCCAGTCGCCCGCCGATATCCTGTTTCTGTCGGCCGCCGATACCGAGCTTTCCTCGATCGCCGGAGCACATCGCACACGTGGGGCAAAGTCGAGCCTGCGGGTCGCCAGCCTTTTGACGCTCAAGCATCCGATGTCGGTTGATACCTATGTCGAGCGCACGGCGCGCCACGCCAAACTAATCATCGTTCGCCCGCTCGGCGGCGCCAGCTATTTCCACTATGTGCTGGAGGCGCTGCATGCGGCTGCCGTCACGTATAAATTCCAGATTGCCGTGTTGCCTGGCGATGACAAGCCCGATCCAGGGCTGGAGCCTTTTTCGACCATTTCCGCCGAAGACCGCAATCGGATGTGGGCCTATTTCACCGAGGGGGGTGCCGGCAACATGGCACGGCTGCTCGGTTATGCCGAAGCGCTGATCGATGGCTCGGAAAAGCCGGAACCGGCCGCCCCCTTGATGAAGGCAGGCATCTGGTGGCCGGGGCAGGGTGTGATCGGGGTCGAGGCCTGGAAAGCGGCGGTCGGGTTTGTCCCGGATATCGCTTCTCAATCGCCAGCCGGTTCGATTGTCGCTCTCTGCTTCTACCGCGCGCTTGTTCAAAGTGGCGAGACCAAACCCGTCGAAGCCCTGATCGCGGCGCTTACTGCCGAGGGCATGACCGTTTTGCCGGTGTTCGTATCGAGCCTCAAGGATGCGGTGTCGATCGGCACGCTGCAGGCGATCTTTAGCGAAGTCCCGCCCACGGTGGTGATGAATGCCACTGGTTTTGCTGTTTCCGCGCCCGGGGCCGACCGCAAGCCAACCGTGCTGGAGTTTTCCGATGCGCCGGTGCTTCAGGTGATTTTTTCCGGATCCTCCCGTGCCGCTTGGGAGGCCTCGCCGCAAGGCCTGATGGCACGGGATCTGGCGATGAACGTGGCGTTGCCGGAGGTTGATGGCCGCATCCTGTCGCGGGCCGTCTCCTTCAAGGCTGCGGCCGTTTATGACACCGAAGTCGAAGCCAATATCGTCGGCCATGAGCCGCTCGCCGACCGGATCGCCTTTGCCGCCAAACTGGCGGCCAACTGGGCGCGGCTGCGGCAGGCCGCACCGGCTGAGCGCCGCATCGCGATCATCATGGCGAATTACCCCAACCGCGACGGGCGGCTCGGCAACGGCGTCGGCCTCGATACCCCTGCCGGGACGATCGAAGTCATGAGGGCACTGGCCACCGCCGGTTATGCGATCGATTCTATCCCCACCGACGGCGATGCCTTGATCCGGTATCTGATGGATGGACCGACCAATTCGGCGCGGGCGGATCGCGAAATCCGCGAAACGCTTTCCTTGAGTCAATACAAGGCCTTCTTCTCATCTCTTCCCATTCGGATTCAGAATGAAGTTGCTGAGCGATGGGGTAGCCCGGAGGATGATCCGTTCTTTCGCGATGGCCGCTTCGCTCTGCCGCTGACGCGTTTCGGCGAAACGCTGGTCGGCATTCAGCCAGCGCGCGGATACAATATCGATCCAAAGGAAACCTATCACTCGCCGGACCTCGTTCCGCCGCATGGCTATCTGGCCTTCTATGCTTTCCTGCGCCGCGAATACGGCGTCCACGCCATCGTCCATATGGGCAAGCATGGCAATCTCGAATGGCTGCCGGGCAAATCGCTGGCGCTGTCGGAAAGCTGCTATCCGGAAGCGGTGTTCGGCCCTATGCCGCATCTCTATCCGTTCATCGTCAACGATCCAGGCGAGGGTACGCAGGCCAAGCGGCGCACCAGCGCCGTCATCATCGATCACCTGACGCCACCGCTGACGCGGGCCGAATCCTATGGCCCGCTGAAGGACCTCGAAGCGTTGGTCGACGAATATTACGACGCGGCTGGCGGAGACCCGCGGCGTCTGCGGTTGCTCAGCAAGCAAATCCTTGAGCTTGTCCGCGATATCGGCCTCGACCAGGATGCCGGCATTGCTCGTACAGACGCTGAGGACAAGGCGCTGGAAAAGCTCGACGCCTATCTCTGCGACCTCAAGGAGCTGCAGATCCGCGACGGCCTGCATGTTTTTGGCGTGGCGCCGGAAGGGCGGCTGCTGACGGATCTGACGGTTGCTTTGGCCCGTGTTCCGCGCGGGTTGGGCGAGGGCGGTGACCAGAGTCTGCAGCGGGCGATCGCGGCGGATGCAGGGCTGGGGTTGTCCACATCAATCTCCCCCCCTGTGGGGGAGATGTCCGACAGGACAGAGGGGGGGAAAGCCTCCACAAGTTCTGCACCCGGGCTACCCCCCTCTATCGGCCGGGCCGACATCTCCCCCACAAGGGGGGAGATCAACCCGGAGCGATTTTTCGACCCGCTCGACTGCGCCCTTTCCGATCCTTGGGACGGCCCGAAACCGGCGATCCTCGCTGAAGTATCCGAGGCCCCGTGGCGCACCGCTGGCGACACCGTCGAGCGTGTCGAGTTGCTGGCCGCCAAATTCGTCTCCGGCGAATTGGTTTGCCCTGACGACTGGGTCGCCACCCGCGCCGTCCTGGAGGAAGTCGAAACCCGCCTAAAACCTTCGATCACCCAATCCGGCGCCGCCGAAATCGCTGCCTTGATGACCGGGCTCGATGGCCGCTTTGTCGCGCCTGGCCCTTCCGGAGCGCCGACGCGCGGGCGTCCGGACGTGCTGCCGACCGGGCGCAATTTCTATTCGGTCGACAGCCGCGCCGTGCCGACGCCGGCGGCGTTCGAGCTGGGCAAGAAATCGGCGGAGCTGTTGATCCGCCGCTATCTGCAGGATCATGGCGACTGGCCGACATCCTTTGGCCTTACCGCCTGGGGCACATCGAACATGCGCACCGGCGGCGACGATATTGCCCAGGCGATGGCGCTGATCGGCACCAAGCCGGTCTGGGATATGATGTCGCGCCGCGTCACCGGCTACGAGATCGTGCCGCTGGCGGTGTTGGGCCGTCCTCGAGTCGATGTCACCCTGCGGATTTCGGGCTTTTTCCGCGATGCCTTCCCCGAGCAGATCGCACTGTTCGATACCGCGATCCGCGCTGTCGGTGCGCTCGAGGAGGACGATGCGGACAACATGATTGCCGCGCGCATGCGGGCGGAAACCAAACGGCTGGAAGCTGCCGGTGTCTCCACGAAGGATGCGTCACGGCGTGCCTCTTACCGGGTCTTCGGCGCGAAGCCTGGCGCTTATGGTGCCGGATTGCAGGCGCTGATGGATGAGGGCGGCTGGGATAACCGCGCCGATCTTGCCGACGCCTATCTCAGCTGGGGAAGCTATGCCTATGGCGCCGGGGAAGACGGCAAGGCCGAACGCGGGCTTCTGGAAGCGCGGCTGAAGACCGTCGAGGCCGTCGTGCAGAATCAGGATAACCGCGAGCATGATCTGCTCGACAGCGACGA
Organism: Hyphomicrobiales bacterium; assembly: GCA_900472175.1. Classification (GTDB taxonomy): domain Bacteria; phylum Pseudomonadota; class Alphaproteobacteria; order Rhizobiales; family Rhizobiaceae; genus Pararhizobium. The sequence continues at coordinate 335,227 of UCHD01000004.1, forward strand.
TTATTACCAGTTTGAAGGCGGCATGAGCCTGGCGGTCGAGCAGATGGCCGGTACGCGGCCGAAGATCTATCACAACGACCATTCCCGCCCGGAAAAGCCGGTGATCCGCTCGCTGGAAGAAGAGATCGGCCGGGTGGTGCGCGGCCGCGTCGTCAATCCGAAATGGATCGATGGCGTCATGCGCCACGGGTACAAGGGCGCCTTCGAAATCGCCGCGACGGTCGATTACATGTTTGCCTTTGCCGCAACGACAGGCGCTGTCCGCAGCCATCATTTCGAGGCCGTCTACCAGGCCTATGTGATGGACGAACGCGTCCGCCAGTTCATGGAGGACAAGAACCCGGATGCGTTGCGCGAAATGACCGACAAGCTGATGGAGGCGATCGATCGCGGCCTCTGGTCGCCCCGTTCGAACTCCGCCCGGTTCGAACTGCAAGGCCTTTCGGCGGCGGCGGAATAACGGCGTTTCACCAATGAAAAAACGAATGAATTCGGAGAGGACAGACCATGAGTGAAGACGACGTACAGGCAACCGAAACGGTACCCGTCCATGACGAGGCGCGCCACGCCATGAAAATGGCCAAGAAGAAGACCGCGCGCGAAAAGATCATGGCGACGAAGACGGACCAGAAGGGCCTGATCATCGTCAATACCGGCAAGGGCAAGGGCAAATCGACGGCCGGTTTCGGGATGATCTTCCGCCATATCGCCCATGGCATGCCATCGGCCGTCGTCCAGTTCATCAAGGGCGCTTGGGAAACCGGCGAGCGCGACCTGATCGAGAAGCATTTTGGCGATGTCTGCCAGTTCTATACGCTGGGAGAGGGCTTTACCTGGGAAACGCAGGACCGTTCGCGCGATATCGCCATGGCCGAAAAGGCGTGGGAAAAGGCCAAGGAACTGATCCGCGACGAGCGTAATTCCATGGTTCTGCTCGACGAGATCAACATCGCGCTGCGCTATGACTATATCGACGTCGCCGAAGTTGTGCGATTCCTGAAGGAAGAAAAGCCGCACATGACCCATGTCGTCTTGACTGGCCGCAATGCCAAGGAAGAGCTGATCGAGGCTGCCGATCTCGTCACCGAAATGGAACTGATCAAGCATCCGTTCCGTTCCGGTATCAAGGCGCAGGTCGGCGTCGAGTTCTAGGCGGCTGGAATCCTACCAGCCAAGCCAGATCCGGACCGGATGGCCCGGATCGGCGAGAAGCTTGATCGCCAGTGCGATGCAGGTGACGACGAGAAGCGGCTTGATGATTTTGGCACCGTTCTTCATGGCAAAACGCGATCCGACCTGAGCGCCAACAAACTGGCCCACCCCCATCAGCAGGCCGACTTTCCACAGGATCACGCCGTATAGCCAGAAGACGATGAAAGCGCCGATATTGGAGCCGAAGTTGAGGAACTTCGTATGCGCTGTCGCCTTCAGAACCCCGAAACCTGCAAGGGCAATGAAGGCGAGCATGAAGAACGAACCCGTTCCTGGTCCGAATACGCCGTCGTAAAAGCCGATCGCGGGTACCAGTGTCAGCGAAAACAGGAAGGGCGTCATCCTTTGTGCCTTGTCGGCATCGCCGAGGCTCGGCTTGATGGCGAAATAAAGCGCGATCGCGACGAGCAGGAAAGGCAGGACGGCCTTCAGCACATCGCCCGGCACCACCGTCGCAAGGATCGCCCCAAGCGCTGCTCCGAGCGCCGCCATCGCCGCCATTGGCAGTTGTTCCCGCAGGTTGACATGGCCATGCCGGGCATAGGCGAGGCTCGCCGAGCCGGAACCGAACAGCGACTGCAGTTTATTGGTCCCCAATGTTTCGAGCGGCGGAATGCCGGCAATCAGCATGGCAGGGATCGTAATCATGCCGCCGCCGCCGGCGATCGAATCAATGAAACCGGCGAGAAAGGCCGCGGCGAACAAAAGGATGAGGAGTTGGGGAGCAAGATCGTGCACGGGAGACTCGTGAGAAATGAGCAATTCAGCCCTGTTTGTCAGAGCTTGCCCGGAAAAGCAAAGACCGCCTGACGATTGCTCCTCAAACGGGCCGGCACATTCCCAACCGTGACGCTCCAGGCTCTTCGAATGACGCAATCCGGTTTGACCGGGCAGGCGGCCTCCGGTAAACAGGAGGAACGTGCGACGGTGCCCATCACGGTGGGCTGAAAGAGCGTCCGGTGCGGCCGACCCAGTCAGGGGGCCTCCAGCCGGTGCTGTCCAGACCGCTTCGAAGCCTTTGGCTGTCGAAGGCCCCGGCGCATCGTGTTCGTGCGGCTCGGGAGGCGCGTTTTGTGATGCATCTGGATATCGGCGATCAGGCAGGCCGCAGGCCGCTCGTTCTGGGCCTTGGCTGCGAGCGTGGCACGCCTTGCGACGAGGTGATCCTGCTCGCCGAGACAGCATTGGCTGCAGCCGGTCTCGATTCCAGCGTGCTTACCGGTATTGCCTCGCTGGATAGCCGTAAAACCGAACCGGCGATGATCGCGGCTGCCGCGCACTTCTCCGTTCCCTTCGTGGTTTTCGATGCTGGTACGCTGGAAGCGCAGTCGCCGCGCCTGCAAAACCCGTCGGAGATCGTCTTTACCCTGACGGGCTGCCACGGCGTGGCGGAAGCGGCGGCTCTTGCTGCGGCAGGCGTGCCCGGTGCCCTGATCGTTCCGAAGATCAAGTCGGCCCATGCGACGGCAGCTCTTGCTTGGGGTTCGTTTATCGAATCGAATCAGAGTGTTGTAGCTGGGTGCTGGCACGCTGATTCCGCGCCTTCACATGTCGAATCATCGCCTATGTCCATGGCGCCAGGAGCCGCGCCATGACCGACACCCTGTTTTCCGGCCTTCCTGAACTGGCGCCGGGCTCGGTCTGGTTGGTCGGCGCCGGTCCCGGCGATCCCGGTCTGTTGACCCTGCATGCCGCCAACGCGCTGCGTCAGGCTGATGTGATTGTCCATGATGCGCTGGTGAATGCCGATTGCCTGAGCCTCGCAAAACCAGGCGCAGTTCTGGAGTTTGCCGGAAAGCGCGGTGGCAAGCCATCGCCGAAGCAGCGCGATATTTCGCTGCGGCTGGTCGAACTGGCCCGCCAGGGCAAGCGCGTGTTGCGGTTGAAGGGTGGGGATCCCTTCGTCTTCGGCCGTGGCGGCGAGGAGGCTTTGACGCTGGTCGAACATGGCATTCCGTTCCGTATTGTACCGGGCATTACCGCCGGTATCGGCGGGCTTGCCTATGCCGGTATTCCGGTGACGCATCGCGAGGTCAATCATGCCGTGACGTTCCTCACCGGGCATGATTCTTCCGGCCTTGTTCCCGACCGCATTCACTGGGAAGGCATCGCCAAGGGCTCGCCTGTGATCGTCATGTACATGGCGATGAAGCATATCGGCCAGATCGCCGCCAATCTCATGTCTGCCGGCCGTTCACCGGATGAACCCGTCGCCTTCGTCTGCAATGCTGCCACGCAGGAACAGGCGGTGCTGGAAACGACGCTGGCGCGGGCCGAGGCCGATGTTGTTGCGTCTGGACTTGAGCCGCCCGCCATCGTCGTCATCGGCGAAGTGGTGCGCCTGCGCGCGTCGCTCGACTGGCTGGGCGCATTAGGCGGCCGGGTTCTGACATCCGATCCGCTGTCCAGCCGGGCTTTCAAGGACCCGGCATGAGCGGTCTTTTGATTGCGGCGCCATCGTCCGGCTCCGGCAAGACGACCGTGACGCTCGGACTGATGCGGGCATTGCGTGATCGCGGTGTCGCCGTGGCTCCCGGCAAGGCTGGGCCGGATTACATCGACCCGGCCTTCCATACGGCCGCAAGCGGCAGAGCCTGCTTCAATTACGATCCCTGGGCCATGCGTCCGGATCTGTTGCGTGCCAATGCTGCTATGCAGTCTTCCGGTGATGAGGTGCTGATCGTCGAGGCGATGATGGGACTGTTCGACGGGGCGGTCGACGGGACCGGTTCGCCCGCCGATCTGGCGTCGTTGCTTGGTCTTCCGGTTGTTCTGGTGGTCGATTGCGCCCGCATGTCGCAATCGGTGGCCGCTCTGGTGCGCGGCTATGCGTCCCATCGCGACGATGTCCGTGTGGCCGGGGTCATCCTCAACAAGGTCGGCAGCGATCGTCATGAAATGATGCTGCGCAATGCGGTGGATACCATCGGCATGCCGGTTCTTGGCGTTTTGCGGCAGGATAATGCCCTGAAGCTGCCGGAACGTCATCTCGGCCTTGTACAGGCCGGGGAGCATGGTGGACTGGATGTATTCATCGACCATGCCGCAATGCAGATTGAAAGGGGCTGTGATCTGGACGCGATCCTGTCACTGACCAGGTCGGAATCTCCGCGGCAGAGGGCTGCGCAAGTTTCACCGCTGAAGCCGCTCGGCCAGAAAATTGCTATCGCCCGCGATATCGCCTTTGCATTCTGTTACGAACACCTCCTGTCCGGCTGGCGGAGTGCTGGCGCGGAGCTGACATTCTTTTCGCCTTTGGCCGACGAGGCGCCCGCAGACGGTGCGGATTCCGTCTATCTGCCGGGGGGGTATCCCGAGCTTCATGCCGGGGTGTTGTCCGATGCAGGGCAGTTCAAATCCGGTATGGCTGCGGCGCGAGATCGAGGCGCCCGGATTTTCGGCGAATGCGGCGGCTACATGATGCTGGGCGAGGGGCTTGTCGCTGCCGATGGCAAGCGCTACGAAATGCTCGGTTTTCTACCGCTTGTCACCAGTTTTGCCGAACGCAAGCGGCATTTGGGATACCGGCGGATCACTCCGCTCGATGCCAGCTTTTTTGATGGTCCGCTGATGGCGCATGAATTTCACTATGCCACGATCCTGTCGGAGGGCGCTGCCGGCCGGCTGTTTGACACTGCCGATGCCGCAGGTACGCCGCTTGGACCTGCCGGACTGCGGCGAGGGCAGGTTGCGGGCTCTTTCATGCATCTCATCGACATGGTGCATGCCGCATGACGGCTCCGATCCTGCATGGCGGCGGTATTACCGAGGCGGCGGCGGCATACGGCGGCAGCCCGCAGGACTGGCTGGACCTTTCGACCGGCATCAATCCCAATCCTGTACTGCTGCCCGATATCCCGATCCATGCCTGGCACCGGCTGCCGGACCGTCATCTGGTGGACCGCGCGCGCAATGCTGCTGCCCGCTATTATCGTAGCAGCGATATTCTGCCGCTTGCTGTTCCCGGAACACAATCGGTTATCCAGCTGTTGCCGCGCCTTGTCGCGCCGGGCAGGCGCATCGCCATTTTCGGGCCGACCTATGGCGAATATGCGCGGGCTTTCGTCAGTGCCGGTTTTGTGGTCGATGAAATCTCGACGCCCGCTCAGGTGACGCCGGATCATGGGCTGGTGGTGCTGGTCAATCCCAATAACCCGACCGGACGCGCCGTTTTGCCTGCTGATATCACCGGCATGGCGATGCAGATGAAAGCCTATGGCGGGCTGCTGCTTGTCGATGAGGCCTTTGGTGATACCGAGCCGCATCTCAGCGTCGCCGGGCAGGCCGCGGGCCACGACAATCTCGTCGTCTTCCGCTCCTTCGGCAAATTCTTCGGTCTTGCGGGGCTGCGGCTTGGTTTCGTCATTGCGGCGGAGCCGGTTCTGTCGGCATTTCAGGAATGGCTCGGCCCCTGGGCTGTGTCCGGCCCGGCACTGGTGGTGGCGGCAGACCTGATGGATGGCGACACGCAGCCGGTTCGATCGCTGATTTTCGCGCGCAAGCAGGGCCTCGGCACTGTCCTGCGGCGAGCCGGGCTGACGATCATTGGCGGCACGCCGCTTTTCACCCTGGTGGAGCATGAACGCGCGCCGGAACTGCACGCCCATCTCTGCAGGGCGCGGATTTTGACGCGAAAATTCGGCTACGCGCCATCGTGGCTCAGGATTGGACTTGCACCGGATGCGGCAGGCGATACACGTTTGGCGGATGCCTTGAGCAGTGTGCACCTCGCCTGAACGGACCCTCCATGTCGACCGGAATTCTGCTTGTCCTGATCGCCGCCCTTTTGCTCGACCGCAGAGTCGGTGATCCCGACTGGCTTTGGCGCCGGCTGCCGCATCCGGTCGTCCTTTTCGGGGCGATGATCGGCTGGTGCGACCGGACGTTCAACCGCAAGCGCCTGGGTGAGGAAGCCTTGCGGATCACCGGCGTGCTGATCATTACCGGATTGTTGCTGTGGAGCCTCTTTTGCGGCTGGCTGCTGCACAAGCTGTTCATGCAGATCGGGATTTTCGGCTGGCTGCTCGAAATAATCGTTGTCGCGGTGTTCTTGGCGCAAAAAAGTCTCGCCGACCATGTGTCGCGGGTGGCCACGGGTCTTCGGACCGGCGGGCTTGCGGGCGGCCGCCGGGCGGTATCGATGATTGTCGGGCGTGACCCGGAAACCCTGGACGAACCGGCCGTGTGCCGGGCGGCAATAGAAAGCCTGGCGGAGAATTTTTCCGATGGCGTTGTCGCTCCGGCTTTCTGGTATGCGCTGCTCGGCCTGCCTGGACTGCTGGCCTACAAGATGCTCAACACCGCCGATTCGATGATCGGCCACAAGAGCCCGAAATACCTGCATTTCGGCTGGGCTTCGGCGCGCCTCGACGATGCCGCCAACATTCCGGCAGCGCGGTTGTCGATCCTGCTGATCGCTGCCGGTGCGGTGTTGACGGCCGGGCGCCGCGCCGCTGGCAATGCGATCGGCATCGCGTTGCGTGACCATGGGCTGCATCGTTCGCCCAACTCCGGCTGGCCGGAGGCAGCGATGGCGGGCGCGCTTGACGTGCAACTGGCAGGTCCGAGAATCTATGCCGGTGCCGTGGTCAACGAGCCGATGATCAATGGCGCTGGCCGCCCGATGGCAACGGTGGCCGATGTCGAGGCCGGTGTTTCCATCTTCTACGGTGCCTGCGCAGCGCTGGTAGTCTTGGTGGCGTTTCTAGCCGTTTTCGCCAGTATAGTTTGAAGCCGTTACTCCGGATCGAGAAAAATCATCCGCTCGCGTTAACGCCGAATTTTCCAAGTGTCTTAAACGTCTATCATTGCAAAGACTGTAAAGTCTGTGTCGTGTTGGGACACCAGTAAAAAGATGCGTACTTCGGAGAGGATTTTTCATGCGTAGATTCTTCGTTGCCTTGTTGGCACTCTTATTGATGCAGTTTCAGTCGAATTCCGCTTTTGCTGCCAATCTTATTGCCAGGATCAGCCTTTCTTCTCAAACCATGACCGTGTCGCAGAATGGTTTCGTGCGGTACCGCTGGAAGGTTTCTACCGCGCGCAAGGGCTACGTCACGCCGCAGGGAAGCTGGAGCGCCAAGTGGCTGTCGAAAAACCATCGCTCGCGCAAATATGACGATGCGCCGATGCCCTACGCGGTGTTCTTCAACGGCGGTTATGCCGTTCACGCGACTTTCGATCTCAAACGCCTCGGCCGTCCGGCCTCACATGGCTGTATCCGCCTGCATCCCGACAATGCCGCCGAGTTCTTCTCGCTTGCCAGCCAGTATGGCCTGAAGAACACGCAAATCGTCGTTACCCGCTGATCGATGGGTTTGCTTGGGGGCTGGCGATAACGCCAGCCCCCAAGCTGTTCAAGCGGTCAGTTCAGATCGATGACGATCTTTCCGAATGCGCCGCGATCGAGGTGGTCGAGCGCCGCATGCAGGTCTTCCAGCGGATAACGTGCGTCGATGACGGGTTTGATCCCGGTCGAATCGATGGCGCGGCCGAAATCCTCCAGCGACTGCCGGTGACCAACGCTGATCCCCTGGATGACCGGCGACTTCAGCAGCAGTGGGCCTGCCGGCCCGGCGACCTCGAACCCCTCGAAAACCCCGATGACCGAGATGGTCCCTTGCACCGCAACGGCGCGGATCGATTGCCCGAGATTGGCGCCGCCGGCGATTTCGAGGATATGATGCGCACCTTCGTCGCCGGTGATCCGGTAGACGGCTTCGACCCAGTCCTCCTTGCTGCTGTTGATGCCGTGATCAGCGCCGAGCGCCTTTGCCCGCTCAAGTTTCTCGCCGCTCCGGGAGGTGACGATAACGTTGGCACCATGCGCCTTGGCAATCTGCAGTCCGAACAGGGCAACGCCGCCGGTGCCCTGTACGAGCACGGTCGATCCGGCCTTGAGTTTGCCGCGCTCGATCAGCGCAAACCATGCGGTCAGGCCGGCGACGGGCAGGGTGCCGGCCTCGGCATCATCAAGGCTCTGCGGCGACGCGGCAAACCAGCCTTCCGGAAACACGACGTAGTCGGCCAGAACACCCTGATAGGCGCCGCCAAGCGTCTTGTAAGCCGGCGTTCGGGCGGTGCCGTTATCGCGGCCATCGATCCAGTCCGGCTTGAACATGGACGTCACCCTGTCGCCGGACCTGAAGCGGGTCACGCCGGATCCGATGGCGTCGACAACGCCTGCCATGTCGGAGGCGGGTACGAATGGTGTCGGCAGGGACAGTCCCATGCCCGTCTCGATCACCAGCTTGTCGCGATAGTTGAGCGAGGCAGCCGAAACCTTGACGCGAACCTCGCCCGGCCCGGGTTCCGGTATCGCCACGGTCTCCAGTTTCAGATTGGTGCGGCCGGCCGCCGGCATCGACCAGCGCCTCATTGTATCCGTCATATTCGTCTCCTGCCCTTCGGCTTGGTTCAAGCAATGATGCGACGCTAGCATTGCCTTTCGTTCGCCAGTGGCGATATGATTTCCGACTATTGGTTCCCTGGAGGCTACAAAGCGGATGAACGATCGTTTGAACGGCGTCGCGGTTTTCGTCGAGGCGGTGGAGGCTGCCAGCTTTTCCGCGGCGGCCCAGAGGCTTAACCTGTCGCGCTCAGCGGTCGGCAAGACGATTGCCCGGCTGGAGGAGCGGCTTGGTGCCCGGCTGTTTCATCGCACCACGCGCAGCCAGACGGTAACGGAAGATGGCCAGGCGTTTTACGAGCGCTGCCTGCGGGCGCTCGAGGAGTTGCGGGAAGGCGAGGCCATGCTCGAATCGGGCCGCAAGGAGGTGGCGGGGCGATTGCGGGTTTCCATGCCCGTGCTGTTCGGCCGCCGCTGTGTTGCGCCCATCCTGCTGAAACTTGCCAGCGAGCATCCGAAGCTGGAGCTCGATCTGAATTTCACTGACAGCCGGGTCGATATCCTGGAGGACGGATTCGACCTTGCCATCCGCAACGGCCCGCTCGGCGAGTGGCCGGGGCTGATGGCGCGGCGGCTTGCGTATCAGCGCATGACTGTCTGCGCCTCCCCGGATTATCTGCGTGTCCACGGTATGCCAGGAACCCGGGAGGAATTGCGGGATCACCATGCGATCCTCTATGCCCGCTCCGGCTACATCCGGTCCTGGCTCTTTCCGGTCGATGGTGGCCCAGACACTGAAATCCTGCCGTCTTCGCGCATGCGTTTCGATGATCTGGAGATGATTGCCGATGCCGGTGTTTCCGGGCTCGGGCTCGTCTGGCTGCCCTGCTGGCTCGTTCGGGACAGGCTCCGCGACGGCAGTCTTGTCCGGCTGTTTGCAGGTGAGCGCCGATTGTCCTTCGATTGCCATGCGGTCTGGCCGCAGACCCCGCATCTGCCGCTGCGCGTCAGGCTGGCGATCGATGCCTTGGCCGCTGATCTCCCGGCTGCAACGGGCCTTTGAGGCCGGTATTGCGGGCTTGGCTTGATGTTTGGGCAACACCGCCGCCATAAATGCAACTCTTGCGCCCAAGGCCATTGGCTTTTCAGCCGTATTTACCTATAGGTTCGCCAAAACATGTATTCTGAAGAGGTATGCGCGTGACAGCTACATTCGACAAGGTTGCCGACATCATTGCGGAAACGAGCGAAATCGACCGCGAGACGATTACGCCGGAAAGCCACACCATCGACGATCTCGGCATCGACAGCCTGGACTTCCTCGATATCGTTTTTGCGATCGACAAGGAATTCGGCATCAAGATCCCGCTCGAGCAGTGGACGCAGGAAGTCAACGAAGGCAAGGTTTCGACGGAAGAATATTTCGTCCTGAAGAATCTTTGCGCCAAGATCGACGAACTGAAGGCCGCCAAGGGCTGATGACGATATCCTGCGTTTGACGCGCGGGAAACACGTGCATGATTGATATCAATGCCGCCTGTCGCGTCGACCGCGCTTGACAGGCGGCATTTGCGTTTTTACTTGACGGTCGCATGATCGCGACACCGGACCTGTTTCGGGCGGGGTCATGCGCGGATTTGAAATCCGGAATGTTCAGGCGCTTTTCCCAAGCGCTGTGTTCCGGGCCAAGCTGGATTTGCTCCTGATGCTCCTTGAATATTTTCAGATGATCGATCGGGTCGAAACGGTCGATCTTAACGCCAAGACGCTGACAGCGCGTTCTGTGGTTCCGGCCAAAAGCCCCGTTTTCGAGGGCCATTTTCCGGGTTATCCGCTGGTGCCGGGCGTGCTTCTGATCGAGACGATGGCGCAGGCCTGCGGTTTTCTGGTGCTCGCCGCCACGGATTTCGCCGCCATGCCGTTCCTGATGTCGGTCGATGGCGCCAAGATGCGCACCTTTGTCGAGCCGGAAGCCGTGCTCGATATCGAAGCTTTTCTCGAACATGACGGGTCGGGCTTCGCCGTGGTGAAGGCAAAGATCACCTCGCAGGGCAAGAAGGTCTGCGATGCGCAGCTGAAGCTGCGCACCATGCCGTTCGATCAGGTGCCGCTCGGCCCGATCGTCAAGAAGCGTGCCGAAGAAGTGGGCTTGATGGCTGCAATAGCCGCTTCAGCCGCGACGGGGGAATGACGATGAGCAAATCCGCCAATGATGTTGTGATCACCGGTGTCGGCATCGTCACCAGCCAGGGTGTGGGCACCGAAGTGCATACGGCGCTTCTCACGGCCACAGAAACCCCGGCCGTACGTGTCGAGACGGAACGCTTCGCGCCTTATCCGGTGCACCCGCTGCCGGAAATCGACTGGTCTCAGCAGATTTCCAAGCGTGGCGACCAGCGGCAGATGGAAAACTGGCAGCGCCTCGGCGTCTTCAGCGCCGGTCTGGCGCTTGATGATGCCGGTTTCAAGGATGATCTGGACGCTTGCGGCAGCATGGACATGATCGTGGCGGCCGGCGGCGGCGAGCGCGACATCAATGTCGATTCGCTGATCGTCGATGAGGCCCTGAAGCGCAATGACCGCGAACAGTTGCTCAACGAGAAGCTGACGACGGAACTGCGCCCGACATTGTTCCTCGCCCAGCTTTCCAATCTGATGGCCGGCAATATCTCCATCGTCCACAAGGTTACAGGCTCCTCGCGCACCTTCATGGGCGAAGAGGGTGCTGGCATCTCTGCGATCGAAACCGCCTTTGCCCGCATCAAGGCCGGGCAGTCGACCCATACGCTGGTCGGCGGTGCGTTTTCGGCCGAACGGCTCGACATGATCCTGTTGATCGAAGCGATCCAAGGCCATGCGCTCGGCGGCTACCAGCCAATCTGGTCGCGCAAGCCGGAAAACGGCGGCGGCATGATCACCGGTTCGGTCGGTGCGTTCCTGATGTTGGAATCGCGCGAGCACGCGAAGGCGCGCGGCGCCCGTATCTATGCGACGATCGATTCTGTCGGTGGAGATCGTGGCAGCCGCGACGGGGATCGCCTCGAGCAGCGCCTGCAATACTTGACGGCTCCCGCTGCAGATGCCGATCCGTCGCGCACCGTGGTCTTTTCCGGCACGACCGGTTTTCCGGATCTTGCCGCGCGTGAGAAGGCGTTTCTCGATGCGCAGTTCCCCAAGGCTGCCGTGCGTGCCTATGGCGGGCTTGTCGGTCATGCGCTGGAATCGCAGTTTCCGCTCGGCTTGGCTTTCGCAGCTCTCTCGCTTGGAGCAGGCGCCAAGGTGCCGCCATTCGATCCTGATGGTGAAGGCCCCATGGAAAAGCCAGCAACGACCGCCATCGTCACGACGATCGGCCATGCGCGCGGCGAAGGCATTGCCGTGCTTTCGGCAGAAGAATAAGGAGCGGCAGATATGACCAGCGCTTACAAGGATCATCTCGGCCGCCCGCTGATCGCCGTTACCGGCATGGGGGTCATCACCTCGCTCGGCCAGGGTGTCGAGGATAACTGGAAGGCGCTAACATCAGGCGTCTCCGGTATTCACAAGATCACCCGTTTCCCGACCGAGGGCCTCTCGACCAGAATCAGCGGAACCGTCGACTTTATTGATTTACCTGCAGAAAATGCCGTTGAGCGGTCCTATGCCTTCGCCCGCGAAACGACGGCTGAGGCGCTGGCGCAGGCCGGTATTTCCGGTGATTTCAACGGCCCGCTGTTTCTCGCAGCACCGCCGATCGAGCCGGAATGGAGCGCCCGCTTCGAACTGGCCGACCGGTCGCGGCCGTCGCAGAAGCAGGGCGATGCCTATGATCGTTTCCTCGCCGCCATGCGTGACCGCGCCGATCCGGTGTTTCATGAAGCCGCGTTGTTCGGCGCCATTTCCGAGCGCCTGTCCGACCGGTTCGGAACGCGCGGACTGCCGGTGACTCTTTCGACCGCCTGCGCATCGGGTGCAACAGCCATCCAGCTCGGAGTTGAGGCGATCCGCCAGGGCCGCACCGACCGGGCCTTGACCGTCGCCACCGATGGTTCCGTTAGCGCCGAAGCGCTGATCCGCTTTGCGCTTCTGTCGGCTCTTTCGACCCAGAACGACCCGCCGGAACGGGCCTCGAAGCCCTTCTCCAAGGATCGTGACGGTTTCGTCATTGCCGAAGGGGCGGCAACGCTGGTGCTGGAATCGCTGGAAGCAGCGGTCGCGCGCGGCGCAAAAATCTACGGCATCCTGAAAGGCTGTGGTGAAAAGGCGGATTCGTTCCACCGCACGCGGTCCTCACCGGACGGCGGCCCGGCGATTGCGACGATCCGCGCAGCCTTGGCCGATGCGGGCCTCAACGAGGGTGACATCGGCTATATCAACGCCCATGGCACATCGACGCCTGAAAACGACAAGATGGAATACGGCGCGATGCTGTCGGTGTTCGGCGAAGCATTGCCGTCCATTCCGGTGTCGTCGAACAAATCGATGATCGGCCACACATTGACCGCCGCTGGCGCTGTCGAGGCCGTGTTCTCGCTGCAGACGATCCTGACCGGCACGGTGCCGCCGACAATAAACTACCAGAACCCCGATCCGTCTATCGTTCTCGATGTCGTGCCGAACGTGAAGCGGGATGCGCAGGTTAGTGCTGTCCTGTCGAACTCCTTCGGCTTCGGCGGCCAGAACGCCAGCCTTGTCATGGCTGCTGAACCGGCCTAATCGGACATCATGTTTTTTCGGGGCAAGCACGCCTCGGGCTTAAGGACTTATATCATGCGCGCTTTGCAACTGGTCGACGACCGCAAGCTGGAAATCACTGACCTTCCCGAACCGGAAGCTCCGGGTCCGGGCGAAGTCACGCTTCGCGTCAAGGCCGTCGCGCTCAACCATATCGACGTCTGGGGTTGGCGCGGCATGGCCTTTGCCAAGCGCAAGATGCCGCTGGTGATCGGCGCTGAAGCATCCGGCGTGGTCGACCAGATCGGCCCGGGTGTTTCCAACGTCCTGCCGGGGCAGCTGGTGTCGATCTACGGTGCCCGCACCTGCGGCCTCTGCCGTCCGTGCCGCGAAGGCCGCGACAATCTGTGCGAGAACGTCGGTGGCGTCCACGGTTTCCATCTCGACGGTTTTGCCCAGGAAAAGGTCAACCTGCCGGCGCGCCTGCTCGTTCCGGCCCCTCCGGGCGTCGATGCGGTGGCCGCAGCCGTTGCCCCCGTCACCTTCGGCACCGTCGAGCATATGCTGTTCGACAATGCCAAGCTTGAGCCGGGCGAAACGATCCTCATTCATGCCGGCGGTTCCGGCATTGGCTCGGCTGCGATCCAGCTGGCTAAGAAGATCGGCTGCACCGTCATCACCACCGTCGGTTCCGACGACAAGATCGAGAAGGCCAAGGCGCTTGGCGCCGATCACGTCATCAACTACCGCAAGGACCGCTTTGAAGGCGTTACCCGCAAATTGACCAAGAAGAAGGGCGTCGATGTCGTCTTCGAACATGTCGGCAAGGATACCTGGGCTGCCTCGATGTTCGTCCTGAAGCGTGGCGGCCGCCTCGTCACCTGCGGTTCGACCTCCGGCGTCTCGACTGAAATGAACCTGATGATGCTTTTCCAACAGCAGCTGAAGCTGCTCGGCTCCTTCGGTTGCCGCATGGAGAACATGGCTGACGCCATGCAGAAGATGGCGCGCGGTCTCGTTCACCCGGTGATCGATACCGAAGTCGGCTTCAATGAGATCGACAAGGCGCTGGAGCGGATGGAAACACGCCAGGTCTTCGGCAAAATCATCCTGCGGATGGACTGAACACCGTGCGCATGCTGATCACACGACTGGTTCTTTCGGCGGAGCGTTTTCGCCAATGGTCGATCGCCCAGTTCGTCTTTCTGCTGTTGGGGACGCTCAAGCTGTTTCCGGCCAGAGGTGCCATTGAGTTCTCTGCGCGCTTCACAGGCTGGCTTGGGCCGAAATTGAAGCGCCGCCACAAGCTGACGATGACCAATCTTCGCAACGCTTTCCCCGAAAAGAGCGAGGCGGAGATCGAGGCGATCGCGCTGGAGAGCTGGAGCAGCATCGGCCGGCTTGCGGCGGAATACGTCTTTCTGGACGAGCTGTTCGATTTCGACCCGGCAAATCCGAAGCCCGGCCGTATCGAGGTGTCCGGTATTCCGCTGTTCCTCGAGCTGCGTGACAATCCGCGGCCGTTCATCGTCTTTACCGCCCATACAGGCAATTTCGAGCTGTTGCCGGTCGCAAGTGCTGCCTTCGGGCTGGATGTGACGGTGCTTTTCCGGCCGCCGAACAATCCGTATGTCGCCGACAAGGTTTTTGATTTCCGCAAGCAACGCATGGGCAATCTGGTTCCCTCGCATGCCGGATCGTCGTTCACGCTGGCGCGCAAGCTGGAGGCGGGCGGCGCTGTCGGTGTTCTGGTCGATCAAAAATTCCGCAAGGGCCTGATGACCAAATTCTTCGGCCGCGACGTGCGCACCAATCCTTTGCTGGCAAAGCTGGTGCGGCAGTTCAATTGCGAAGTCTATCCGGCCCGCTCCATCCGGTTGCCCGATGGACGTTTCCGCCTTGAGCTGGAGCCGGCGATTGAAATCCCGCGCAAGCCGGACGGCGGTGTCGATGTCAATGCGACGGCACAGCTGTTGAACGACAAGGTCGAGAGCTGGGTGCGGGAATATCCGGGGCAATGGCTCTGGTACCACGACCGCTGGCACATCAAGAGATATCTGAAAGACTGATCATTCTCGTCCTGACGGATTGCTGGCGTGATCGGCCACTTCCCTTTGGCGCCCGGGACAAGCGTCAGGGTCTTCACTTTTTTGTGCGCGCCTGCAGTCATTTTATCGCGTTAAGGGGGCCGCAGGTCGCAAATGGAGCCTCCGTGGGAGGAAATAGCGCCGCATTTCGGATCGTTTTATATTGACTGCCTAAATTAAGTTCACCGGAAACGTTTCAGGTGTTTTTTCGGGTGTTGAACACTATCTTTTTGAGTGTAGACTTCTCGTATTACTATAATGCGATTGCAAGCGCTTCGGGTTCGTGGGACGGCGCATTTCAATCGATTTATTTTTTGATTGCGTTCAATTTTCCTGTGCTTTTTCAGGCCGTGTCGGAAAATTGGGGGAGTGGGGTGGAAATTGAAGGCACTGATCGAGCTCTTCTGGTTCAAATATTCTCAGCTGCAATATGCGGTCAAATCCGACGATGATTTGCTGATCAGTGTTCTCGATCGCGAGATCGATCCGGTTCTCACTGCAATCTATGAGGAAAAGGCCGAGAACGTCAGCGATGCTCGCCTGCAGTTCCGGTTTGTTCTCGATCTGCTGCGCAAGGAAGCCGACGACGTGTCGAGCGTGCTGCGCCAGCGCGATGTGCTGCAAACGCTGGCCGATCGCTATTTCGCTGCCGGCAGCAACGAGATTTCCGGAGAGCCTAGGTTGCCGCCGCCGCCGTCTATTGCGGCCCTCAAGGGCCGGGCTGACGAAGGCTTTCTCAACGAGGCGATCCTCGACTCTCTGCCGGACCGTGTTGCGGTGATCACTCCGGATTACCGCTATCTCTATACCAACCCTGTCAATGCGGCCCGGCTGGAAGAGCGGCCGATGGATCTTGTCGGCCGCCATATTGTCGAGTTCGTCGGTATCCAGCGCTTCGAGCAGCGGGTAAAGCCCAATCTCGACAAGTGTTTTTCCGGTGAACTGGTCGATTATACCTTCGCCAAGGATGTCGGGAACCGCACCGTCGTGGTGCGCTGCCGGATGACGCCGTGCATGTCGGGCACGGGCAAGGTCATCGGTGCTATTCTGGTGCTGCAGGAAATTGCCGACCGACGCCGCTCGATCGCGGCCTGAGGGCGAAAGGCGAGGGTGGTTACCCTCGCTCGCCGGGCTTTGACCGCTACTTGTCTGACCAGACGGCCAGTTCGTAACCGTCCGGATCCTGGAAATGGAAGCGCCTTCCACCCGGGAAAGAAAAAATCTCCACAATGATGCGGGCGCCCTGCGCTTCGAGCCGCGCCTGTGTTCCTGCGAGATCATCGGCATAGAGGATGATCAATGGGCCACCGGGCTTTGGTGTTCCCGTCGTCAGGCCACCGGTCAGCCGGCCATCGGTGAATTCGCAATATTGCGGGCCGTAGTCCGTAAACGACCAGCCGAATGCTGCGCCATAAAATGCCTTCGAGCGTGCAATGTCCGTCACGGCGAACTCGATATTGTCGATCTGGCGGTCAGTGCCCTTCTGTCCCATGATGGTTATTCCTTATGCTTCCAACTGTGCTTTCAATGCGTTGAGGTCCTTCTGGACCCATTCTGCATCGCTGTCGAATTGTTCCTTGCTCATGCCGGGCTGCCTGAGCAGCGTGAACATGACTTCCGCGCCGCTGCCGTTCGGCACGACACGCAGGGCATTATGGACTTGAAGACCCGTTTCCAGCGTGACGAGATGGTCGAGCACGCCCAGATCGTTGCGGGGCGTGAAGCGGACACGGGCATTGCCGAGTGCACCGTGTGCCACCCACTCGTCACCATCCGGCTCCAGTCCGGCTGCAAGGCCAGACGCCCATGATGGCATGTTTTTCGGTTGGGCCGCGAACGCATAGACGTCGCGCCAATCCCGCTCGATACCGATATGAACAATTCTCGCTTCCATCACGGACATACCACCTTCTCCTTTTTACCGCTTGCAACCATGTGATGGCCGAACGCGAAAAGATTGAACAAAACGGACAATCAGGCCGCAAGCTGCTGCCTGATTTCGGCAGGCGGCAAACCGGCAAGCATCTGCACCTCGCGGCACATATGTGCCTGATCCGCGTAGCCCGCTTCGAGTGCCAGGAGGGCCATGGGCTGCGGTTGGTTCGTCTTCAGGAGCGACAGAAACCGCTGGAAGCGCAGGATCCGCGCGAGTGTCTTGGGGCCGTAGCCGAAGTGATCGAGGCAACGCCGCCGCAACGTCCGTTCCCCATAGCCAAGTGCCCGCGCAAGAGTTTCGATCGTCTGCGGGCGTTCGTTGCTCTTGCGTGCCAGATGTTCGAAGGCGTGGCTCATATCACCTGCGGGTGCCGTGACCCTGGCGGCTCGCCGTGTGAGAACAGCCTGCAGCAATGCCAGCCCCTCCGCCGCGGATCCCGTTTCCGATAGGCGTTCATGAAGCTCCCGGCCATCGGCTCCCCACAGGTCCGGGAGCGCAACCGTTTCGCCGGTGATTTCGGCCATGGACAGGTTCAGCCACCTGGCGGCAGCACCTGGCTGAAAGCGGATGCCGACAACGGTTTCGCCTGCCTGTAACGGTGGAAAGGCTGCGGTTCTGTCCGGACCGGCGACGAATAGCCCCTGGCTGGACCAGAGGATATCGCTGCAGCCATCCGGCACGACGGCAACGCGGTTTTCGAAATCGGCAGGCAGGCTGTGGGACCAGGTGCACCGGAAATGCGTTGCCAATGCAGCCGGTGGCGGCTGTTCGCTGTACGTCCCGGCAGATGCGGCCATCACCATCTTTTCTCGCCCGGTCTTCACCCATGTCCTCCTTGTTCCGGCTCTGCAAAGGCGGTTTCCCGATGAGAACCCTCACGGGTTAAATCCTACGCCAGTGCGCCGGAAAAGTATCACTTTTCACAACAATCACTTGTCGTTAATCGATTTGAATGCCAAAACTCCCTCAGCATCCGCAGGGCGTGTTCAGGCCTCCAGCGCCGAACAAAATCGCCCTGCAAGTTCAATCTGGTGGAGCCGTGCGCACGCCCAGCCGGGCACTGGCAGCTTCACTGTCCAACGGAGGCACATACGTGGCACAGGCAGAAATCGGCCTTATCGGTCTTGGTGTTATGGGATCGAATCTGGCGCTCAACATTGCCGAAAAGGGCAACAAGATCGCAGTCTTCAACCGCACGGTCGAGGCGACGCGGAAGTTTTACGCCGAGGCAGGCAGCTTGCAGAGCCAGATCGTGCCGTGCGAGACCATCGAGGAGTTCGTTGCTGCCATCCGCCCGCCGCGGCCAATCATCATCATGATCAAGGCCGGAGAACCCGTCGATCAGCAGATGGAACTGCTTAAGCCCTATCTTGAGAACAACGACATCATGATCGATGCCGGCAACGCCAATTTCCGCGACACGATGCGCCGCTTCGACAATCTCAAGGACAGCGGCCTGACCTTTATCGGCATGGGCGTTTCCGGTGGTGAAGAGGGCGCGCGCCACGGCCCGTCCATCATGGTCGGCGGCAAGGAAGACTCCTGGAAGCGTGTCGAGAAGGTGCTGACCTCGATTGCGGCAAAATACAATGACGATCCTTGCGTTGCCTGGCTCGGCGAAAACGGCGCTGGCCATTTCGTCAAGACCATCCATAACGGCATCGAATATGCCGACATGCAGATGATCGCCGAAATCTACGGCATCCTGCGCGACGGACTGAAGATGAGCGCCACCGAAATCGGTGAAGTCTTTGGCGAATGGAACAAGGGCCGCCTGAATTCCTACCTGATCGAAATCACCGAGACGGTCCTGAAAGCCGCCGACCCGATCACCGGCAAGCCGATCGTCGATCTCATTCTCGACAAGGCTGGCCAGAAGGGCACCGGCAAATGGTCGGTGATCGAGGCGCAGAACATGGGCATTCCGGCGACGGCTATTGAAGCTGCCGTTGCTGCCCGCAGCATTTCGTCGGTCAAGGGCGAGCGCGAAGCGGCTGAAAAGGTGCTTGGCCTGCCGAATGTCGGCGAGTTCAAGATTGCCGACAAGGCTGCCTTCCTCAAGGACCTCGAAAGCGCGCTTCTGGCCGCTAAAGTCGGCGCCTATGCACAGGGGTTTGCGGTCATGGCGGAAGCCTCGCGCGAATTCAACTGGAACCTGCCGATGCCGACGATCGCCAAGATCTGGCGCGCCGGTTGCATCATCCGCTCGCAGTTCCTCGATGAAATCACCACGGCCTTCACCAAGGATCCGAAGGTCGCCAACCTGATCGTCACTCCGGCCTTCTCCGCCATGGTCAAGGAAACCGACGGCGCGCTTCGCCGGGTCGTTTCCGCAGCCGTTCTCGGCGGCCTGCCGGTACCAGCCCTTGCCTCGGCGCTCGGCTATTTCGACAGCTACCGCCGCGGCCGCGGCACGGCCAACGTCATCCAGGCGCAGCGCGACTTTTTCGGTGCACACGGCTTCGACCGCGTCGATGGTGCCGATTCCCACCATGGCCCGTGGGGCAGTGGCCTCAACGCCTAACCTTGTACTGGTGGCACCTAACAGAAAACCCGCGCGGAGCGATCCGCGCGGGTTTTTAAATGCCTGTCCTGCAGCTCAGATTGCCTTGCTGAGGCTTTGCAATTCTTCCGCGGGTGTGCCGGCAATGCGGCCCAGAACGGCCTTGGCAAGCTCGCGGCCGGCATGGCGGATATCTTCGTTCAT
Source organism: Hyphomicrobiales bacterium (assembly GCA_900472175.1). Classification (GTDB taxonomy): domain Bacteria; phylum Pseudomonadota; class Alphaproteobacteria; order Rhizobiales; family Rhizobiaceae; genus Pararhizobium. The sequence goes on from UCHD01000004.1 coordinate 355,170, forward strand.
GGTGATGACTTCCGGCCGCAGCCAGCTCAGGAAATCGCTTGGGACCTTCGAGACCATATCGACATCATGCTTCAGCCGCTTTCCGACGGCTTCGAGGCCCGCGATAACGGCGATCGATCCCGCACCGGACCCGGAGACGATGCCGTCTGGAGCGTCGGAGTCGCTCATCAGCGTCTCGAATGCGGCGCGGATGTCCACCAGGCTGTTGTCGATATCGACGGAATTGAAAGGGACCGCTTCAAGACCGAAGTCCCGGACAGCCCTGTCGAAACCCTTGCGCATGTGGCGGTGGAACGTCAGGTGCTGTGGTGGCTGCAGGAGAACGATACGCTTGCGGCCGAGCTCCGCCAAGCGCCGGACCGCTTCATAGGCAAAGCCCTCATTGTCGAAGTCATGATAGGGGTGGGCGAGGCCCATCTCAGTGCGCCCATGGGTCGCGAACGGAAAGTTCCGCTCCATCATCAAGGCGACGCGCGGATCGTTCGGCTCCGTCCGTGAAATAATCACACCATCGGCAGCACCCGTGTCGAGCACATAGCGGACAGGCGCCAGCGCGTCCTTGGAAAAGCGGTAGGGCGTGATAACGAGGTGATAACCGGTCGAAGCCAGGATCTCGGAGATGCCGACGACGATCGGGCTGGTCAGGCCCATCACCTCTTCCTCAAGCGACAGGACAAGGCTGATGACATTGGTCTTGCCGGTCCGCAGCCGGACACCGGCGCGGTTTGGCTGATAGCCGACCTGCTTGGCGACCAGCCGCACGCGCTCCTTTGTCTCGGCTCCAATGTCCGGGGCATCCTTCAGGGCGCGCGACACCGTCGTGATGCCAAGGCCAGTCATGAAGGCGATCGTCTTTAGGGTTGGGCGCTCATTCAATGTGGATGGCATGGCCGCCTGCCGGCTTTTGTTCTTCTCGTCCATTCCCGCCCATCGCCTTCCCAAGTTCAGGCCGAACCAATCCAAAGGCGGCTTTGCCTGTCGCAGCCCCAAGAGGCTTATCTGCCTTATATCCGATTCATGACAGAGGGGCACCCGTGGCCGGTGCCGTCATTTTTTCTAAAATCTGTAACGATACAGTAGACTTGTCGAGTGGTTTTTTCATCTTCCCGTTAGTTGTTCTCCATAGGGTTGAATCTTGCGTCGCACCAGAGCGGCGCTGCATGTGCGAGATTTCCACCGGACTGAATGAGGCGCTCTTAAAAGCGTAAACGTCCAAATTACTGCATTTTTAGCACTTTTCTGTGCGTTTCTGCGGTGCGGTAGGCCTCGGGGAACGGCATGTTCGCGTGGCGACATATTTTACTCCAGGTTGAGAATTCATTTTTATCCGAAATTGTGCGTTGTTGCGGTTGCGTCTGTAAAACGATTGAACTAAGTTTTTCCGGTAACGTTACAGTGAGGGAGGAGAACTCATGAAATTGCGTTTGTTGGCTGCTGCATTGGCGGCGACTGTAGTGCTTCCATTGGGCATCGCTAACGCTGCCGATCTGGAAGTGACGCATTGGTGGACGTCCGGCGGTGAGGCTGCGGCCGTCGCCGAATTGGCCAAGGCATTCGATGCCACCGGCAATCATTGGGTCGATGGCGCGATCGCCGGTTCCGGCGGCACGGCGCGGCCGATCATGGTCAGCCGCATCACCGGCGGTGATCCGATGGGTGCCACCCAGTTCAACCACGGCCGCCAGGCTGAGGAACTGGTGCAGGCCGGCCTGATGCGCGACCTGACCGATGTCGCGACAAAGGAAAACTGGAAAGAGATCATCAAGCCGTCGAGCCTGCTCGACAGCTGCACGATCGACGGCAAGATTTATTGCGCGCCGGTCAATATCCACTCCTGGCAGTGGCTGTGGCTTTCGAATGCCGCGTTCAAGACGGCTGGCGTCGACGTGCCGAAGAACTGGGATGAATTTGTCGCCTCCGCTCCGGCGCTTGAAAAGGCCGGTATCGTTCCGCTCGCCGTCGGCGGTCAGCCCTGGCAGTCGGCCGGTGCGTTTGACGTGCTGATGGTCGCAATCGCCGGCAAGGACACGTTCAACAAGGTGTTCGGTGATAAGGACGAGGCTGTCGCTGCTGGGCCTGAAATCGCGAAGGTCTTCAAGGCCGCTGACGACGCCCGTAAAATGTCCAAGGGAAGTAACGTTCAGGATTGGAACCAGGCAACCAATCTGGTCATCACCGGCAAGGCCGGCGGCCAGATCATGGGCGACTGGGCGCAGGGAGAGTTCCAGCTGGCTGGCCAGAAGGCCGGTACCGATTACACCTGCCTGCCAGGTCTCGGTGTCAACGAAATCATCTCGACCGGTGGCGATGCCTTCTATTTCCCGCTTTTGAAGGATGCGGAAAAGTCAAAGGCTCAGGAAGTTCTTGCCTCGACGCTTCTCAACCCGAAGACACAGGTCGCCTTCAACTTGAAGAAAGGCTCATTGCCGGTGCGTGGCGACGTCGATCTGGCCGCAGCCAACGACTGCATGAAGAAGGGCCTCGATATCCTTGCCAAGGGCAATGTGATCCAGGGCACCGACCAGCTTCTGTCTGCCGATAGCCAGAAGCAGAAGGAAGACCTCTTCTCCGAGTTCTTCGCTTCCTCGATGACGCCGGAAGACGCGCAGAAGCGTTTCGCCGAGATCATCGCATCGGCTGATTGATACGTCAGTCTGAACGGATGACCGGTTCCGCCTCAGCGGGGCCGGTCTGAAGTCCCGGTCCACTGACACCGGGGTTTCACACGTCTTCAAAAAAAACGCGATCCAGGGGAGGGTTGACCTATGACGGGCCAAGCGAATGCCGGCCGGCCAAACCAGTTGCTGCGCAATCTGAATGCAAAGATTGCCTCAATTCCAATGATACTCACCGCCGTTGTCATCTTTCTCGGCGGTACAGTCTGGACGGTGGTTTACTCCTTCACCAATTCCAAGCTTCTGCCGCGTCTTTCCTTCGTTGGGCTCGATCAGTACGAGCGTTTGTGGGCCGCGCCGCGCTGGCTGGTCTCCATCCAGAACCTTGCCATATACGGTGTGTTTTCGCTGATCTTCAGTCTCGTCATCGGCTTTCTGCTGGCGGCTTTGATGGATCAGAAGATCCGTTTCGAAAACACGTTTCGCACGATCTTTCTCTATCCATTCGCTCTGTCGTTCATCGTCACCGGCTTGGTCTGGCAGTGGGTTCTCAATCCGGAATTTGGTGTCCAGTCTGTCGTGCGGTCGCTCGGCTGGAGCAGCTTCACCTTCGATCCGCTCTACAATTCCAATATCGTCATCTACGGCATCCTGATCGCGGCCCTTTGGCAGGGCACCGGCCTTGTCATGTGCCTGATGCTGGCGGGGTTGCGCGGTATCGATGAGGATATCTGGAAGGCGGCGCGCGTTGACGGCATCCCGATGTGGAAGACCTATCTCTTCATCATCATTCCGATGATGCGCGCCGTGTTCATCACCACACTGGTGATCATCGCCAGCGGCATCGTCAAGGTCTACGATCTCGTTGTGGCGCAGACCAGTGGGGGGCCCGGCATCTCGTCGGAAGTGCCTGCCAAATACGTCTACGATTACATGTTCCAGGCACAGAATCTTGGCCAGGGCTTTGCCGCTTCGACCATGATGCTGATCACCGTCGCCATCATCATCGTTCCCTGGGCCTATCTCGAATTCGGAGGACGCAAGCGTGGCTGAGGTCGTAACTCTCAACAATTCGTCTGCGAAGGCGAGCACCGCGACCAAACCGGTTGCCGGGCCTCGGGGCAAGAAACCCCGTCCGATGCTGTCGCCGCGCAATATCATGATCTATGGCGCACTGCTGTTTGCCGCCGCCTATTATCTGCTGCCGCTTTACGTGATGGTCGTCACCTCGCTGAAGGGCATGCCGGAAATCCGGCTGGGCAACATATTCTCGCCGCCGGTGGAAATCACGTTCGAACCCTGGGTCAAGGCATGGGCAACCGCCTGCACCGGTCTCAATTGCGACGGTCTTTCGCGCGGCTTCTGGAACTCGGTACGCATCACCATCCCCTCGACCGTCATCTCCATCGCGATCGCCTCGGTCAATGGTTACGCGCTGGCCAACTGGCGTTTCAAAGGAGCCGACCTGTTCTTCACCATCCTGATCGTCGGTGCGTTCATTCCCTATCAGGTGATGATCTATCCGATCGTCATCGTCTTGCGTGAAATGGGATTGTACGGCTCGCTGACCGGCCTGATCATCGTTCACACGATCTTCGGCATGCCGATCCTGACGCTGTTGTTCCGCAACTACTTTACCTCGCTACCGGAAGAGTTGTTCAAGGCCGCGCGGGTCGATGGGGCAGGGTTCTGGACGATCTATTTCAAGATCATGCTGCCGATGTCGCTGCCGATCTTCGTGGTGGCGATGATCCTGCAGGTCACCGGCATCTGGAACGACTTCCTGTTCGGCGTCGTGTTCACGCGGCCGGAATATTATCCGATGACCGTCCAGCTCAACAATATCGTCAATTCGGTCCAGGGCGTGAAGGAATACAACGTCAACATGGCGGCAACCATCCTGACCGGTGCCGTGCCGTTGATCGTCTATTTCGTCTCCGGACGGCTTTTCGTTCGTGGCATCGCCGCCGGCGCAGTGAAAGGGTAATTGCATGAATACCAACAGCGTATCAGTCAGGGATCTGTCATTGAGCTTCGGCGCAGTCACCGTGCTTGAAACTCTCAATCTCGACGTCAAGGATGGCGAATTCCTGGTTCTTCTGGGATCTTCCGGCTGCGGAAAATCGACCCTTCTCAACTGCATCGCCGGCCTTCTCGATGTTTCCGACGGCCAGATCTTCATCAAGGACAAGAACGTCACCTGGGAAGAACCGAAGGACCGCGGCATCGGCATGGTGTTCCAGTCCTATGCGCTCTATCCGCAGATGACAGTGGAGGGCAATCTCTCCTTCGGCCTGAAGGTTGCCAAGCTCTCTCAGGCAGAGATCGACAAGCGCGTGGCGCGGGCCGCAGAAATCCTCCAGATTCAGCCGTTGTTGAAGCGCAAGCCCTCCGAACTTTCGGGCGGCCAGCGGCAGCGCGTGGCGATTGGCCGGGCCCTTGTCCGTGACGTCGATGTCTTCCTGTTTGACGAGCCCTTGTCCAATCTCGATGCCAAACTGCGCTCCGAATTGCGCGTCGAAATCAAGCGGCTGCACCAGTCGCTGAAGAATACGATGATCTACGTGACGCACGACCAGATCGAGGCCCTGACGTTGGCCGACCGGATCGCCGTCATGAAGAGCGGCGTCATCCAGCAGCTGGCCGATCCGATGACGATCTACAATTTTCCGGAAAACCTGTTCGTCGCCGGGTTCATCGGATCGCCGTCGATGAATTTCTTCCGCGGCGAAATCAAGGACAGGGGTGGCCGTAAGGTTGTCGAGATCAACGGTGTTGATTTTGCCATGGATGCCTATCCGGCCCGGGGACCGCTGGAAGCCGGCCGCAAAGTCGTTCTCGGCGTACGTCCGGAGCACGTCAAGGTCGATGAGCCGGGCGCGGAGATCCATGACGCGGTGGTCGATATCGAGGAGCCGATGGGCGCCGACAATCTGTTGTGGCTGAAGCTGGCCGGACAGACCATATCGGTGCGCATTGCCGGTGCGCGGCGCTATGCACCGGGAACGGCCGTGAAACTCAGCTTCGACATGTCGATGGCCTCGGTCTTCGATGCCGCGACGGAAAACAGGATCTGATCGCCCGAAACAGTGTGATGGCTGCCAGGAGGCGGCCGTCACGTCCGAATGAATGATGCCGGTCCTTTCTCGCGATTGGCTGCAAATGGAATACCACAATGTCTGCTCTTGCCTTTTCCGCTCCTGTCACGCTTGATCTCTCCGGCGACTGGCGGCTTGCCTCGTCTGACAACAGCCACGCGCTGACGATCGCCATTCCCGGCGACGTCCATAGCGCCTTGCAGGCCGCTGGCGTGATCGCCGATCCCTATGCGGGCCGCAACGAGGACGATGTGCAATGGGTGGCCCACAAGGACTGGGTGCTGGAAAGGCAGTTCCATCTCGATGAAGCAGACCTGCCGGGCCACTGGTATCTCGACATCGAAAGCATCGATACCGTTGCCGACGTCTATATCAACGATCAGCTGGTGCTGAAGGCCGACAATTGCTTCCGGCGATACCGTCCGGATGCGGGGCCGGCCCTGAAGGCGGGCGAAAACACGCTGCGCGTTGTTCTCCATTCCTCGATTGCCGCAGGCGCTGAGCGGCAGGCGGCTCAACCATTCTACATCCCGTATTCGACCGGCAATTCGCCGATTGCCAACGGCAATATGCTACGCAAGCCGCAATGCCATTTCGGCTGGGACTGGAATATCGCCATCGCACCGCTCGGTATCTACGGCACGATCACGCTGAAGAAACTTGTTACTGCCCGTATCGAGCACGTGACGACGCGGCAGGTTCCGCAAGGCGGCGGCGCCATCGACCTCCAGGTCACGGTGACGCTCTTTGCGCAAGAGCCCGGCGTCGCCGGGATCGATTTTGGGCTTGATGGGCAACACGAGCACCTGGATTGCGCCGTTAACGCCGGCGAAACCCGGATCACGCATGTCTTCACCGTCGAGAATCCGAAACTCTGGTGGCCTGCTGGCAGTGGCGGACAGGCGTTGTCACAGTTGACGGTCGCACTGCAGGGCGAAACCGTCACCCGCCAGATCGGTTTTCGGACCGTCGAACTGTTGACCGACAAGGATGCAGCGGGCAGCCGGTTTGCCTTCCGTGTCAACGGCCGGGAAATCTTCTGCCGTGGCGCCAACTGGATCCCCGCCGATGCGCTGGTGTCGCGCGTCACGCCGGAAGGCGTCGAGGATCTCTTGCAGTCAGCCGTCGATGCCAACATGAACATGATCCGCATCTGGGGCGGCGGTTTTTATGAGCCGGACTGGTTCTACGATCTGTGCGACCGGCTCGGCATCATGGTCTGGCAGGATTTCATGTTCGCCTGCAATCTCTATCCCTCGACGCCGGATTTCCTCGAAAACGTCGCGGCCGAGGTCGACTATCAAGTCAAGCGTCTGTCCTCGCATCCCTCGATCGTGCTGTGGTGCGGCGACAACGAGCTGGTCGGCGCGCTGACCTGGTTCGAGGAAAGCCGTCGGGATCGGGACCGTTACCTGGTCTCCTATGACCGGCTGAACCGTGTCATCGAGACCGGCATCAAGGCGGCGGCACCCGAGGCGATCTGGTGGCCGTCGAGCCCGTCGGTTGGGCCGCTGAATTTCGGCGATGCCTGGCATGCCGATGGTTCCGGCGATATGCACTACTGGTCGGTCTGGCACGAGAACAAGTCGTTCGACAATTACCGCACCGTGCGGCCGCGCTTCTGCTCGGAATTTGGCTTCCAGTCCTACACCTCGATGCCGGTCGTGCGGCAATTCGCCGAGCAAAAGGATCTGAACGTCGCGTCCCCGGTGATGGAAGCGCATCAGAAGAATGCCGGTGGCAACGAGCGCATCGCCGCCACTATGTTCCGCTATTTCCGCTTCCCGAAGGATTTTTCCAACTTCGTTTATCTGAGCCAGATCCAGCAGGGTTTGGCGATCCGAACGGCGGTCGATTTCTGGCGCTCGCTGAAGCCACATTGCATGGGCACGCTCTACTGGCAGCTCAACGACACCTGGCCGGTCGCCTCCTGGGCCAGCCTCGACTACGGCGGCAACTGGAAGGCCATGCATTACATGACCCGCCGGTTCTTCCAGCCGGTCGCCGTCGCTGCCATACCGTCCGATGACGGCAAGACCATCAGCTTCTCGATGGTCAACGACACTGCAGTGCCGGTTACCGTCGAGCTTCAAACCTTCGTCGTCTCGCTCTCGGGCGAAAAGCATCCGCTGATGGCGGCGGCCGGGACCTGCAGTCCCGATCGCGCCGATACGCTGATGACGATAGCGGCATCGGACATTCCAAAGGACTCTTTGCTGTTCTGGTCCTTCGAGGCCTCGAACGGCATGCGCGGCGAGGGGCACCATGTTCAGGGCACTTACAAGGCGCTCGATCTTGAGCCATCCGGTCTGACGATCTCGGCGATACCGGCTGGCGACGGCTCCTACGGTGTAACCGTTTCGGCGGCCGGTCTTGCCTTGCATGTGATGATCGAGGCCGATGTCGAAGGCCGTTATTCCGACAACGCCTTCGACCTGACGGCGGGTGAGAGCCGCATCATCCGCTTTACCCCGAGGGAGCCGTTGACCTCTGCACCAGTCTTCACCGGCTACGATCTGCAGTCCTGCCAGGGCAATGGATAGGAGGTTTCTATGCTGCGAAGCGAAGTCAATGCCATTATCGAACGAAGCGATGCTTTCATGCGCCAGCACGGTTTTGTCCTGCCGCCCTTCGCCTATTGGTCGCCGGATGAGCTGAAGACGCGGGTAGCGTCGGACACACCCTCGATCCGCGACACCCGTCTCGGCTGGGACATCACCGATTACGGCAAGGGCCGGTTCAGCGAGTTTGGTCTCGTGCTCTTCACCCTGCGCAACGGTTCGGCCGCAGCGCTCGCCGATGGTCGCGGCATGCTTTATGCCGAAAAGCTGATGATCACGGCAAAAGATCAGGTCAATCCGCTGCACCGGCATGCGGTGAAGACAGAGGACATCATTAATCGCGGCGGCGGCACGCTGGTGCTGCAGATGTATAATTCTCTGCCAAACGGCGATGTCGATGAGGCAAGCGACGTTGTGGTTGCCACCGACGCCCGTTTGCGGACGCTGAAAGCCGGGGCCCTGCTGCGGTTATCTCCCGGCGAAAGCGTCACCCTTTTGCCTGGCAATTGGCATGCCTTCTGGGCCGAGGCCGGCGATGTGCTGATGGGCGAAGTCTCCACCGTCAATGACGATTTGACGGACAACTATTTCCGCGAGCCCGTCGGCCGCTTTTCCACCATCCAGGAAGACACCAAACCGAGCCATCTCTTGGTGTCTGACTATGACACCTGGCTCTCATAATCGATCCCAAGGAGGAATTTCCATGCAGACCGTCAGCTTCCAGCTTTACAGCGCCCGCAATTTCCCGCCGCTTGCCGATGTCCTGAAAACAGTCGGTGCGAGCGGCTATAAACAGGTCGAGGGCTATGGTGCTCTGTACGCCGCACTCGACGATGCGGCCCTTGCCGCGCTGAAAGCCGACATGGACAAGAGTGGCGTGACGATGCCGTCCGCGCATTTCAGCCTTGATCTGCTCGAATCCGATCCGGCGCGCGCGCTGCACATCGCCAAGACGCTCGGCATCAAGTCGATCTATTGCCCGCATATCACCGTCGAACAGCGCCCAACCGACGCGAACGGCTGGAAAGCTTTTGGCGCACGCCTGGAAAAAGCCGGCAAGCCGTTCCGTGATGCCGGTCTCGATTTCGGCTGGCACAACCATGATTTCGAATTCGTGGCGCTGCCGGACGGATCGATCCCGCAGGACCATATCTTTGCCGGCGGACCGAACTTGTCTTGGGAGGCCGATATCGCCTGGGTCATCCGCGGCGGTGCCGATCCCTTTGCCTGGATCGAGAAACACGGTCATCGCATCACCGCTGTTCATGTCAAGGATATCGCAAAGGCCGGCGAAAATGCCGATCAGGACGGTTGGGCCGATGTCGGCCACGGCACCGTTGAATGGGCCAGACTGTTCAAGGCGCTGTCTGCGACGCCTGCCAAATACTACATCGTCGAGCACGACAATCCCAAGGACTACAAGGCGACGGCCGAGCGTTCGATCGCGTCGATCAAGACCTACTGAGAGAAAGACAGCATCATGACACGAGAACTTGGCGTCGGCATCATTGGATGCGGCAACATCTCCACTACCTATTTTACGCTTTCTCCGCTCTTCAAGGGCATCAAGGTCATTGCCTGCGCCGATATCAACCCGGCTGCCGCCGAAACACGTGCGGCTGAATATGGTGTCAAGGCGCAGACCATCGAGCAGCTGTTGGCCAATCCGGAGATCGACATCGTCGTCAACCTGACGATCCCGGACGCCCATTTCCCGGTTTCCAAGATGATCCTGGAAGCCGGAAAACACGTCTACTCGGAAAAGCCACTTGTGCTTTCTCTGGAGCAGGGCGAGCAGTTGCGCGGCATTGCCACCGCCAACAATCTCAAGGTCGGCTGCGCACCGGATACGTTCCTCGGCGGTGCCCACCAGCTGGCGCGTGACTATATCGACCAGGGCAAGATCGGCCGTGTCACCTCTGGCACCTGCCATGTGCTCAGTCCCGGCATGGAAATGTGGCATCCGAACCCGGATTTCTTCTTCCTGCCCGGTGGTGGACCGATCCTTGATCTCGGCCCCTATTACATCGCCAACCTGATCAACCTGATCGGCCCGGTCAAGCGCGTGGCAGCCTTGACCTCGATGGCCAATCCCACCCGCACGATTACCAGCGAGCCGCGCAAGGGGGAGGTCATTCCGGTCAAGACACCGACCAATATCCATGCGCTGCTCGAGTTCCAGAACGGCGCGACGATCACGCTTTCTGCAAGCTGGGATGTCTGGTCGCACAATCATGCCAATATGGAGCTTTACGGCACCGAAGGCTCGCTGTTCGTGCCGGACCCGAATTTCTTCGGTGGCACGGTCTCGGCCAGCGGCCGCGACAAGGATATCCAGCCGCTGGAAACTTGGGACCATCCCTTCGGTGTGCCCAATCAGGAGCACAAGCAGGGCATGATGGCCAATTACCGCACCGCCGGTCTCGCCGACATGGCGAATGCCATTCTTGAAGGCCGGGACGCGCGTTGCTCGCTGGAACGGGCGTTGCATGGCGTCGATGTCATGGTCTCGATCCTGCAATCGGGCGAAGAAGGCCGGTTTGTCGAGCTGACAACGACCTGCACCCAGCCGAAAGCGCTCGGGATCGAAGAGGCGAAGGCGCTGTTGCGCTAAAGCAATTCCCGAAAAAGTGTGCAGCGGTTTTGCGTTCGGAATTGCGTGAAAACAGAGGCCAAATCTGGGGGTGCACAGCGGTTACGCTTTGCGGCGTCATCACAATAAAATATAACGTATCTATCCCAGTCGTTCCCGGAGCAGTGATGCTCCGGGAATTCCATTTTCTAAAACAGGGCAGGACCAAACGATGAGCTGGCAACCGGCGGACAATCGCTACGAGACGATGAAGTACAATCGCTGCGGCAAGACCGGGCTGAAGCTGCCGGCGATCTCGCTCGGCCTGTGGCACAATTTCGGCCATGAGACGCCGCATGAGCGCAAACTCGACATGTGCCGCACGGCGTTCGACCTCGGCATCACTCATTTCGACCTCGCCAACAATTACGGCCCGCCTCCGGGCGCGGCTGAAACCGCATTCGGCGAAATTCTGCGCACCGATTTTGCCGGTCTGCGCGACGAGCTGATCATTTCCTCCAAGGCCGGGTACGACATGTGGCCGGGTCCCTATGGCGAGTGGGGCAGCCGCAAGTACCTGATCGCCTCCTGCGACCAGAGCCTCGCGCGGATGGGTCTCGATTACGTCGACATCTTTTATTCGCACCGTTTCGATCCCGAAACGCCGCTGGAAGAAACGTGCGGCACGCTCGATCATATCGTCCGCTCGGGCAGGGCGCTCTATGTCGGCATTTCCTCCTACAATTCGCAGCGCACCCGGGAAGCCGCCGCGATCCTGAAGGATCTCGGCACACCGCTGATCATCCATCAGCCGAGCTATTCGATGCTCAACCGCTGGGTAGAGGATGATGGCCTGGTCGATACGCTGGAAGATCTGGGTGTCGGCTCGATCGTGTTCTCGCCATTGGCACAAGGCATGCTGACGACCAAATATCTTGGTGGCATCCCCACCGACAGCCGCGCGGCGCAGAACCATTTCCTGAAGAAGGATTTCATCCGCCCGTCAATCATCGACAATATCCGCAAGCTCAACGAGATCGCCGAAAAGCGCGGCCAGACGCTGGCGCAGATGGCCATCGCCTGGGTCCTGCGCGGCGGCCGTATCACGTCGGCGCTGATCGGCGCCAGCCGGTCGTCGCAGATCGTCGATTGCGTGGCAGCCCTTAAGAACGACAGGTTCACGGCGGAAGAGCTGGCGGCAATCGACGTTTACGCCAAGGAAGCCGACATCAACCTGTGGGCTTCGTCGGCGGAGCGCGATTAAGCGTCCGATCTCTACATTATCAAACAAAAGGCACCGGATTGGAAGATCCGGTGCCTTTTGCATTCAGGGCCTGAGTCTAAGCCGGATAGACCCGCGGACGGCGAATCTCTACAAAACCATGTGCATCAGCCCGGAACGGAAATTCTGGAGCTGCGTCGAACTCGATGGGCTGGCCATCGACCGTCAGCGCCAGAACGCGCCTGGAATCAGGCCGGTCGATGACGCGGGCGATGGTGGCCTGGATACCGTGGCCATCTTCGCGCCAGGTGACGTCGGCGGGCCTGAAGAACAGTTCTGCCGGACCATCGGCGATATCGGGTGCATCGAAGGTGACATTCTGGATCTGGGCCTTTTCACCCGACACCGTAACCTTCAGGCGATTGGCATCGCCGAGAAAATTCATGACGAAAGCACTGGCGGGGGCGCGGCAGACCTCTTCCGGTGTCCCGGTCTGAACGATCTTGCCTTTGTCGAGAATGACGACGCGGTCGGCGAGGTCGAGGGCCTCGGCCTGGTCATGGGTGACGAACAGCGTGGTGATGCCGAGTTCGTCGTGGATCTTGCGCAGCCAGCGGCGCAGGTCACGCCGCACATTGGCATCGAGCGCGCCAAACGGTTCGTCGAGCAAAAGCACCTTCGGATCGACGGCGAGTGCGCGGGCCAGCGCGACGCGCTGCCGCTGACCGCCGGAAATCTGTGCCGGGAAGCGGTCCTGCAGCCCTTCCAGTTGGACAAGACGGAGCAGGTGTTCGACCCGGCCGGAAATTTCGGCGGCCGAGCGCTTGGTCTTCGAGACCTTCATGCCGAACGCGATGTTCTCGCCAACCGTCATATGCGGGAAGAGCGCATAGTGCTGGAAAACGAAACCGACGCCGCGGTGGCGCACCTCTATATCGGTTGCATTCTCGTCGCCAAAATAGATCGCGCCGCCATCCGGGAACTCCAGGCCCGCGACCATGCGCAGGATTGTTGTCTTGCCGGAACCGGAGGGGCCGAGCAGGGCGACCAGTTCACCGCTTTCTATATCCAGTGAGACGCCGTGCACGGCGCGGAACGTGTCGAATGTCTTGACGACGGTGTCGAGGCGGATTTTCACGGTGTGGTCTCCGAAATATCAGGTGCTGTGCCGGCAAGCGACGGGCGGCGCACGCGGCCAGCGCCCCGGCGCTCAAGCGCCACCTTGGCAATCAGGGTAACGACGGCGAGCACCGCAAGGATCGAGGCAGCGGCAAAGGCGCCGACGGCGTTATAGTCGTGATAGAGCAGTTCGATATGCAGTGGCAGCGTATTGGTCTGGCCACGAATATTGCCCGAAACCACAGAAACTGCGCCGAACTCGCCCATGACCCGCGAATTGCAGAGAATGACGCCGTAAAGCAGAGCCCATTTGATGTTGGGCAGCGTCACGAAGAAAAACGTCCGCCAGCCGCTGGCGCCGAGCGAGGTGGCGGCTTCTTCCAGATCGCGGCCCTGCGCCTGCATCAGCGGAATGAGTTCGCGGGCGACGAAGGGCGCGGTGACGAACATGCTGGCAAGCACGATGCCGGGCAGGGCGAACAAGATTTTGACATCGGCCGATTGCAACGCCTCGCCGAACAGGCCCTGCAGGCCGTAGACGAACAGATAGGCGACACCGGCGACGATCGGGGAGACCGAGAAGGGGATCTCGATGACGATCAGCAGCAGCCGGCGGCCGGGAAAATCGAACTTGGTGATCGCCCAGGCAGTGGCCACGCCGAAGGCGGTGTTTATGGGCACAGCGATCAGTGCCGTCATCGCTGTCATCAAAATCGCATGACGGGTATCGGAATTGGCGATTGTCTTGCCGAAATAGGCGATGCCCTTGGAAAGGGCCTCGTAACCGATGACGGCCAGCGGCGCTATGATGATCAGCGCCACAAGCACCAACACGATGGCGATCATCGTGTTGCGGAAGATCGGGGCATCGCCGATCCGCGGTGGGCGTCGGGTTTTGGCCATGATCAACCCTTTACCGTGTAGCGCAGGGCACGTGCCTGCAGGAGGTTGGTGACGGCAAGCATCGTGAAGGCGGCGAAGAGCATCACCGAGGCGATCGCGGCGGATGCCGGATAGTCGTATTCTTCCAGCCGGATGAAGGCGAGAAGTGCGGTAATTTCCGTCTCAAACGGCTGGTTGCCGGCAATGAAGATGATCGCCCCGAATTCGCCGAGGCTGCGGGCGAATGAAAGCGACAGCCCAGCGAGCAGCGCTGGCGCCAGTTGCGGCAGGATCACCCGCAGGAAAATTTCCATGTCGCTGGCGCCCAGCGTCTGGGCCGCTTCCTCGAGCGCCGGATCAAGCTCCTCCAGCACCGGCTGCACCGTACGGACGATGAAGGGCAGGCTGGTGAAGGCCATGGCGATAATGATGCCGAGCGGCGTATAGGCCACCTTGATGCCGATTGCGGCAAGCGGCGCGCCGAACCAGCCATTCGAGGCAAACAGCGTCGTCAGCGCGATGCCGGCAACGGCGGTCGGCAATGCGAAGGGCAGGTCGACCAGGGCATCGACGAAGCGGCGTCCGGGAAAGCGGTAGCGGACGATGACCCAGGCGAGCGCGAGCCCGAACACCAGGTTGAACAGCGTCGCGGCCAACGCGCAGAGGATGGTGACCCGGTAGCTGGCCATGGCACGCTCCGACGAGACGATCCGCCAATAGTCTTCCGGTCCAAGGCTTGCCGCCTTGAAGATCAGTGCGCCGAGCGGCAACACCACAATGATTGCGACATAGACGAGGGTAATGCCGAGCGTCAGGGGCAAGCCTGGAAGAATGCGCCGTGCCAAAAATATGCCCCTTGAGAATCGGGTTTAAAATGAAAATCGAGTTTGAAAACAACGGTGAGGCCGCGGCGGATGATTGTCCGGCGCGGCCTGCGTTTTTCACATTATCGGTTTGGGATCAACGATTTCCGTAGATTTTATCAAGTGCGGCGCCTTCGGCGAACTGCTCTTCCTTGATCTTGCCCCAGCCACCAAAAACGTCTTCCACCTTCAGCAGGCGAATTTCGGGGAACTGGTCCTTGAACTCGGCAGCGACCGTGGCGTCGTTAACGCGGTTGCCGTTCTCGGCCAGGATTTTCTGGCCTTCCGGCGTGTAGAGGAAGTCGAGATAGGACTTGGCCAGGTCACGCGTGCCGTTCTTGTCAACGACCTTGTCGACGATGGCGACCGGGAATTCCGCGAGCAGGCTGACCGACGGCGTGACGATGTCGAACTTGTCTTCGCCGAATTCCTTGGCAATGCCCTTGGTTTCGGCTTCGAAGGTGATCAGCACGTCACCGGTTTCGCGTTCGACGAATGTCGTCGTCGCGGCGCGTCCGCCGGTGTCAAAGACTGGAACATTGTCAAAGATCTTCTTGACGAACTCTTCGACCTTGGCCGGGTCGTTGGCGAACTTTTCCTTCGCATAGGCCGTGGCTGCGAGATAGGTGTAGCGGGCGTTACCCGAGGTCTTCGGGTTCGGGAAGATCACCTTCACGTCGTCGCGAACCAGATCGCTCTAGTCCTTGATCCCCTTCGGATTGCCTTCTCGCACCAGGAAGGACGGGAAAGAATAGAACGGTGACGCATTGTTGGCGAAATCGCTCTTCCAGTCGTCCGAAACGAAGCCGCCCTTCACCAGTGCATCGACATCGGTCACCTGGTTGAAGGTAACCACGTCGGCTTCGAGGCCTTCCAAGATGGCGCGGGCCTGCTTCGACGAGCCGCCATGCGACTGGTCGACCGTGACGCCGGGATGGGCCGCAACGAAGGCCTCGTTGACCTGCTCGAACAGTTCGCGGGAGATGTCGTAGGACGCATTGAGCAGCTTGTCGGCAGCGGCGGCCGGAACGGTCAAGGCGGCGAGCGCGACACCGATGAGCAGTAGACGTTTCATGGAAAAACTCCCCGAGATGTGATTTCGGCCGGAGCATAGGGGGCGGATACCAACGTGCCGAGGAACCCTTCTATGAATGTTTCAACGGCATTGGAAAAATATTGCCGTAATATGGCCAATGGCGAAACGCGCGCCTTCGGCAGGGCAAAATAGGCGGGAGTGGGCGGCATCCTGCATATTAGCACTTTCAATGAGTTGGTGCTTTATCTTCACGAGTTTCACCGCTTGGTGGCCGCGTTGGTCAACCTTGCGTAAGCCGCTGCAAACGTTTGATGTTGTTGTTAGACAAAAGTCGAAGATCGCCGCTTTCCCGTGCGACTGGACATGAGGGGGGGAGCGTGTAATCTGCCGGGTGAAGGCATGCGAGTTCCGTCGAAATCGCGTGTCCGTATGAAATGGATTTGAGATTGCGCATGTCCGTTTGAACCGGCCGATATCAGCCGGTGCGGTTTGCGCCCGCGGGGAGGAGCAGGTCCGGTATTGCCGGCTGTCCGCGACAACAGAGGAGAGAACATGGATCGCCGTCTATTCATCAAGCGCGCGGCTCTCGGCGGTGTTGGTGCCGCCGCTGCCACGACGCTTGCAGCGCCCGCCATCGCCCAGAGCAACCCGAAGATCAACTGGCGCCTGGCGTCATCGTTTCCAAAATCGCTCGACACGATCTATGGCGGCGCCGAAGTGCTGTCGAAATACCTGTCCGATGCGACGGACGGCAATTTCAAGATCCAGGTCTTTGCCGCCGGTGAACTCGTTCCAGGCCTGCAGGCTGCAGACGCCGCCGCTGCCGGCACCGTTGAAGCCTGCCACACGGTTTCCTACTATTACTGGGGCAAGGACCCGGTCTGGGCGCTGGGTGCTGCGGTTCCTTTCGCCCTCAATGCCCGTGGCATGAACGCCTGGCACTATCATGGCGGCGGTATCGACATGTTCAACGAGTTCCTGGCGACCCGGGGCCTGGTTGGCTATCCCGGTGGTAATACCGGCGTGCAGATGGGTGGCTGGTTCCGCAAGGAAATCAAGACCGTTGCCGACATGCAAGGCCTGAAAATGCGCATCGGCGGTTTCGCCGGCAAGGTCGTCGAGAAGCTCGGCGTCGTGCCGCAGCAGATCGCCGGTGGCGACATCTATCCGTCGCTCGAAAAGGGCACGATCGATGCGGCCGAATGGGTCGGTCCATACGATGACGAGAAGCTCGGCTTCTACAAGGTGGCGCCGTACTACTACTATCCCGGTTGGTGGGAAGGTGGCCCGACGGTTCACGCCATGTTCAACAAGGCGGCCTTCGATGGCCTGCCGAAGAACTATCAGTCGCTGCTGCGCACCGCCTGCCAGGCGACCGATGCCAACATGCTGCAGAAGTACGACTACCTGAACCCGGCTGCGATCAAGCGTCTGGTCGCCGCTGGCGCCAAGCTCAGCCCGTTCAGCCCGGAAATCCTGTCGGCCTGCTTCGACAAGGCAAACGAGGTCTATGCCGAAATGGAAACGACCAACCCGACCTTCAAGAAGATCTGGGACTCGATCAAAGCCTTCCGCGGCGAATACTACCTCAATGCGCAGATCGCCGAATACAACTATGATACGTTCATGATGATCCAGCAGCGCGGCGGCAAGCTCTAAGCCTAGCTCGGATAACATTACCAAAACGAAAAACCCCGGAGCCAACGGCTCCGGGGTTTTTCGTTTCTCGTCTTGCAAAAGGAAATGGGCCGGTTCGAGAACCGGCCCATTGGGTTGTCAGTTGAAGGACGGCGGCGCGCTGAGGTCGTTGGCGGGCTTTTGCTCCGCCGGTTTCTGGCTGCCGTCGAGCGGATTGCCGCCCGGCAACTGCAGGCCGCCGGGCAAACCGAGACCGCCGCCATTGTCGGGCAGCGTCAGTCCGCCACCGCCGGTGCCAAACCCGGGAACCTCGATCTTGATCGTGTTCGGATCGACCACGGCTGCATCGCCTTTGTAGTGCATGACCATCTGCGGAAACATGATCGTCAGGCCGACCATGAGAACCTGGATGCCGACGAAGGGCACCGCACCCCAGTAAATCTGTCCCGTTGTCACCGGCTGCGTGATCTTGCCGGTCACCCTGTCGAGATAGGGGACCTTGGCCGCCACCGATCTCAGGTAGAACAGCGCAAAGCCGAAAGGCGGGTGCATGAAGCTGGTCTGCATGTTGATGCCGAGCAGCACGCCGAACCAGATCAGGTCGATGCCCAGTTTGTCGGCCGCCGGTGCGAGCAGCGGCACGATGATGAAGGCAAGCTCGAAGAAATCCAGGAAGAACGCCAGGAAGAAGACCAGCAGGTTGACGGCGATCAGGAAGCCCGTCTCGCCGCCTGGCATGGCAACCAGCAGATGCTCGACCCAGATATGACCGTTGACGCCATAGAACGTCAGCGAGAACACACGCGCGCCGATCAGGATGAACAGCACGAAGGCTGACAGCCGTGTCGTGGCGGTCAGCGCCGAACGTATCACGTCCATGGTCAGTCGACCCTTGGCTGCGGCCATGATCAGAGCACCGACTGCACCCATGGCGCCACCTTCCGTCGGCGTGGCAATGCCGAGGAAGATCGTACCGAGCACGAGAAAGATCAATGCCAGCGGCGGGATCAGCACGATGATGACCTGCTGGGCAAGTCGGGACATCGCGTTGACCTTCAAGGTCTTGTCGAGAAGGGCAACGACATAGATGAAACCGACGCCGACAGTGGCGCCCAGAATGTCGGCATTTTCACCATGGGTTGGGTAGAGGTAGATATGGGCAGCATAGGCAAAGCCGGCCGCCACGATCAGTGCAATGATCAATGAGGTCACGCCTGAGCCCAGCGTGCGGGCTTCAAGCGGCAGCGCCGGCATGGAATCGCGCCGGACAAAGGTCATGATCAGGATATAGCTCATGTAGAGCCCGGTCAGAACCAAGCCTGGAATGAGCGCGCCGGCATACATGTCGCCGACGGAGCGGCCGAGCTGGTCGGCAAGGACGATCAGGACGAGCGACGGCGGGATGATCTGTGCGAGCGTGCCGGATGCTGCGATGACGCCGGAGGCGACGCGCCGGTCGTAACCATAGCGCAGCATGATCGGCAGCGAGATCAGGCCCATTGCGATGACCGAGGCGGCAACCACGCCGGTGGTCGCTGCCAGCAATGCGCCAACGAAGATGACCGCATAGGCAAGGCCGCCTCGAACCGGGCCGAACAGCTGGCCGATCGTGTCGAGTAGGTCCTCCGCCATGCCTGACCGTTCGAGCACGATCCCCATGAAGGTAAAGAAGGGGATGGCGAGCAATGTGTCATTCGACATCACCCCCCAGAACCGGTCGGGCAGCGCATTGAGCAGCGGCCAGGAGAGGTTGATCGAACCGCCGGACAACGGGGCGAGTTCAACGCCGATGATGAAGAACAGCAGGCCGTTGGCGGCGAGCGAAAAAGCCACTGGGTAGCCGAGCAGAAGGAAGACGATCAAGGAGACGAACATGATCGGCGCGAGATTGACGGCAATGAACTCCATCATGGGCGTGCCTCCGGAGCGGCAATGTCGTCAAGCGGCGCGTGGGTCGGCACGTATGGTGTCGGATCGTCCATGTTGCCGGTCATGATGGCGATCTTCTTGATGATTTCGGAGACACCCTGCAGCGCAAGCAGCACAAATCCGAACAGCAGGATGGCCTTGGCCGGCCAGACGATCAGGCCGCCAGCGCTGGACGAGCCTTCCTGCGAGCGGACCGACATCAGCACATAGGGGACGAGGTAATAGGTCATCAGAAGGACGAACGGCATCAGGAAGAAAACGTGGCCGAACAGGTCGATCCAGTGCTGCGTCCGGCGCGAAAACTTGCCGTAAACGACGTCGATGCGGATATGTTCGTTCTGGCTGAGCGTGTAGGCCGCCGCCAGCATGAAGGCGGCGCCAAACAGGTACCATTGCGCTTCGAGCCAGGCATTCGATGACATATTGAAGATTTTTCGGATAATAGCATTGCCGGCGCTGACCAGAACGGCCACCAGGATCAGCCATGAGACTGATTTTCCGATGATTTCCGTAATGCGGTCGATGAGCCTGCTGATACCGAGCAGTGCGGTCATTGTATATTCCTCCCCGCTAAGCTGATTTTCGATCTTTTTTTGCCAAGCACAGCC
Organism: Hyphomicrobiales bacterium; assembly: GCA_900472175.1. GTDB lineage: Bacteria > Pseudomonadota > Alphaproteobacteria > Rhizobiales > Rhizobiaceae > Pararhizobium. Next base: position 375,313 of record UCHD01000004.1, read on the forward strand.
ACAGTGCCGATTTCAAGTGCCGTTTCAAGTCTGCGTCCGGATTTTCCGGCGTAGTCCGGCAACGTCATACCAAAGTCGCATATGGACTTTCGGTCTTTGCCTAAAGCTTAGGCAGGAACTGTGGGAAACCCATCCAGCAACAGCGATAGCTTGGTGGAGGCGATGCCGGTACAAAGGCAAAACCGTGAGTCGGTGGGAATATGCGGAATGTCGCCTCTTGCGGCCGGACAGGGCTTGAAACTACGCCCGGTTTCAGGCCGTATGGCGTTCCGAGAATCCATGAGGTACGTTCATCATGACCGCGATAATCCGTAACCCGATCCTTCCAGGCTTCAATCCAGACCCGTCCATCTGCCGGGTCGGCGAGGACTATTATATCGCTACCTCGACCTTTGAATGGTACCCGGGCGTGCAGATCCATCATTCCCGCGATCTGGTGAACTGGACATTGGTCCGCCGGCCGTTGGAGCGGGCAAGTCAGCTCGATATGCGCGGCAATCCCGACAGCTGCGGTGTCTGGGCACCGTGCTTGTCGTACGCGGATGGTCTGTTTTATCTGGTCTATACCGACGTCAAGCGCTTCGATGGTAACTTCAAGGACGCCCATAATTACATCGTCACTTCGCCAAGGGTCGAAGGCGAATGGTCGGATCCGGCCTATGTCAATTCCTCGGGCTTCGATCCGTCGCTGTTTCATGATGACGACGGGCGCAAATGGTTTCTCAACATGCAGTGGAACCACCGCACGGAGAGCTTTGGCGGTGCGCCAAAATCACCGGCCTTTGACGGCATCCTGTTGCAGGAATGGGATCCGGTGGCGAAAAAATTGACCGGCCCGATCCGCAATATCTTTGCAGGGAGTGCGCAAGGCCTGGTGGAAGGGCCGCATCTCTTCAAGCGCAATGGCTGGTATTATCTGACGACCGCCGAAGGCGGCACCGGCTACGATCATGTGGTGACTATGGCGCGTTCGCGAACGATCGAAGGTCCTTATGAAATGCATCCGCAGACGCATCTGATCACCTCCAAGGATCATCCTGGCGCTACGCTGCAAAGGGCAGGGCATGGGCAATATGTCGAAACCCCGGATGGCCAGGCCTATCATACCCACCTGACCGGCCGCCCCTTGGCGCCGCAACGGCGTTGCACGCTTGGCCGCGAGACGGCGCTGCAGAAATGCGTCTGGGGTGAAGACGGGTGGCTGTACCTGGCGCAGGGCGGCGTCGTGCCGGATGTTGATGTGCCGGCACCGGGCGAAGCGGCCGTCATCGACAAACCGGCCCGTGTCGAAGCCGAATTCGACAGCCCGCAATTGCCCAGGGATTTCCAGTGGCTGCGAACACCGGTGCTGGAGCGGATTTTTTCGCTTTCGGAAAGGCCGGGCCATCTTCGGCTGTTCGGCCGCGAAAGCATCGGCAGCTGGTTTGAACAGGCGCTGGTGGCACGGCGCCAGGAGCATCACTCTTTTCGAGTGGAAACTGTCGTCGAATTCGAGCCAGATACCTATCAGCAGGCTGCTGGACTGACGCACTATTACAATCGCCACAAGTTTCATGCGCTCGCTGTCACACTACACGAACAACTCGGCCGGGTGGTGACGGTCTTTTCCTGCAATGGTGATTTTCCGCATAGCCGCATGACATTTCCGGTCGAAAGCGGCGTTGCCGTGCCGTCCGGCCGGGTGCATCTGGCCATGGAAATCCGCGACAACGATCTGCAGTTCTTCTGGCACCCGGATGCACATCACGACTGGCGCAAGCTCGGGCCTTTGCTTGATGCTGGCGTCGTTTCCGACGAAGGCGGACGCGGCGAGCACGGGTCCTTTACCGGGGCCTTTGCCGGTGTCTTCGCCTTTGACACATCGGGCCGGGCGCAGGTGGCGGATTTCGGCCGGTTTGTCTACGAGGCGCTGTAATCTTCGGTTGTAGGTTTGTTACGCGTATCAGTTAATTCTTATAATTAGCTGATATCATTACAATTTTGTAATTTGCTGTTTCAGTTTCCGTTCATCTTTGCGGTTCTATTTTCGGGGTGTCAAAAACGAAAGGACACCCCGATGAAACGTCTTTTGATTGCGCTGGTCGCAAGCTCCTTCCTGACGGCGCCCCTGATGGCGCAGACGGCTTTTGCCCAGCCGGCCAAGCCCTACGAAGTCGCTCAGATGAAGGAGCGTCATGTCGAGAAACGTGTTTACCGGCATGGCAATACCAAGATCGTCGAAAAGAATGTGATCGTGAAGAAGCGCTGGGCGCGGGGGCAGCGTCTGTCTCCAGCCGAACGCCGCCGCATTGCCCATGTCAACGACTATCGCCGCTACAAGCTGCGCGCGCCGCCGCGTGGCCAGCAATGGGTCCGTGTCGACAACAATTTCCTTTTGATCAGTGTCGCCACCGGCGTCATCGTCAATATGGCGACGCGCTGAGAAGAGAGAAAATGGGGTGGGCGGCCGTTGGTGCCGCCTTACCGGAAGGGCGATGTGCGCGCGGGAAGCGCGGGCACATCGAAATGCTCCGGCGCCAGCTTTTGCCTGGCCCGGTCGGCCATCATCCCATAGGCCGTTTCCAGATGGCGGCAGAAACGTTCCGCGTCAAACAGCGGCGCCGTATAGCGGTTTGCCTCGATCGTCTGCTTCAGGCGTGCAACCCGGGCCGGATCGTTGGATAGTGCAATGGCTTGCGCCACGAACGTGTCGAGATCCGGTGCTGCAAGCTCACGAAGACCGATCGCCGTCAGCAGGCTTTCCGATACGCGCGATGCAAAATTGCTTCCCTTGACCGTCAGCACCGGCAGACCGGCCCAGAGTTGGTCGGATGTTGTGGTGTGGCCGTTGTAGGGAAACGTGTCGAGGCCGAGGTCGGCGGCCTGCAGGCGGGCGATATGCGCCTCGTAACTGGTCTTGGGCGCAAAGATGACGCGATCCGCTTCCACGCCGCGGCTTTTCATGGCGGACAGGAAATTATCCCGGGCGACATCTCCGTCGATCATGACCCAGAGCACCGTATTGCCGGCGCCGCACAGGATCTTTGCCCAGCAATCGAGCGTCGGTAGCGAGATCTTTCGGGCGGCATTGAACGCCGCCAGGACGAAGCGATCGTCAGGCAATCCCAGGTCTGCGCGGCTGCGCGCGGGCGGGCGGGCGCGGTAAACCGGATCGTTCGGCTGGTAGGTTTCGGGCAGCCGGCAGAATTTCTCGTGATAATGCGGCTTTGAACTGTTTGGCAGAACGATGGCGTCGCCGATCACATAATCGCATTCGATGTTGACTGTACTGCCGGGGAAGCCGAGCCAGGCCACCTGAACCGGCGCGACCATATGGTTCAGGATCTTCGAGCGTGATCCTGCCGTATGGCCCTTGAGGTCGACAAGGACGTCCGTCTGCCGGGCGATGATCGCGCCGGCGGCCTCAGCGTCGGAAAGCGCCTGAATTTGGACGATCTTCCCCCATTTGTCGCGGTTTCCACCGTCGAAGCCGATAAATCTCTCCGGCGTGTAACAGTAGAGTGTTACGTCGAACCGGTCTCTGTCATGTGCCTCCAGCACGCTTTGGAACAACCGCATGGTGGCGTGATCGTCCCACAGATCGCTGGAAAGGTAACCGATCCGGAGCCTGTCGCCCCACACATGCGGGCGCGACTTCCTTTGCCGGCTTGCCGTGGGTGAGGGGAGTTGCGAAACGCCCGGATTATTGGTCGCCAGGCGGTTCAGCCGTTCGACTCCACAGTGCAACAGGTTCGAATAGCCGGTTTCGCCGGCGAGCGTTTCCATTCTGCCTGCAGCGATCTCGGCGGCAAGCCAGCGCTCGATCTGCTCGATCGCTGCGTAATCGCAAAAATCCCGTGCGACGGACAGATATTTGAGCTGCGCATAGGGATCGTCCGGATGGAGTGCTGCGATCTTGCGGAACACTGTCAAGCTGGCCGGATTGCGATCCTCGGATGCGAAAATGTCGCCTGCAAGTTTGAGGTGCTCCGGATCGTCGCTTTCCGCCAGCGTATTTTTGACGAGGTCGACGAGCGCGTTATCGCCGGTGCGCAGCAGGGAGCGGGCGAGGATATAGGCAAGCTCGGGATCGTTGGGCAGCGATTTCAGAAGTTTTATGCCGATGAGCTGGGTGCGATCATCGTCACCGATCGCGAAATAGAGTCCGCAGGCGCGCCGCAGAAGAGCGGGTGCGCCAGAGCCGGCATGCTGCGCCGCCTGTTCAAACGCTTCCGCTGCCTCTGCGGTGAAACCGAGTTTCTCCAGCACCTTGGCGAGTAGCAGCGTTACCGCGGCCGCTTCGTCGCTCTCGCCAAGCATCCCGTTGAGGATCGTCAGTGCTTCGATATATTGGTTCTGTTCGAATGCCGCTGCCGCCGCGGCAATCCTTTGTCCACTCATACTGATGCCTGCTCCGGGCTGTGCCGTTTAGAGATTCCAGCGGGAATGTGCCCTGCTTTGCTTGCGCGAGGCAGGGCGTCACGCCGGTTTGCCGCGGCGGGATCATCAGGCAGTTTGCTGGCTCCACGCCGTAAACGGGTCCGGCAAGGCCCGCCAGCGATCCGGCGTAAACGCCTTGGCATCGACCAGACACTCGTCTAGTTCCGCCTCCAACGTTGCCTGATTCATTGGATCGGCACCGATGAAAACGATCTCCTGGCGGCGGTCGCCCCAGACCGGATCGAGATAGGGTTTCATCATCGAAAGGAAGCCTGGATCATCCGGCCATTGGGTTTTCGGAACCGCCGACCACCACAGCCCCATTTTCGAGGTCCGTACCATTGGCCCGGCCTGGCTGAGTTCACCGGCGTGATGCGGGTGCGTCGCCAGCCAGAAGAACCCCTTTGCCCGTACGACGCCCGGCCATGGCCGGTGGACAAAAGCGTGAAACCGTGCCGGATCGAACGGCCTCTTTGCCCGGTACACGAAGGAGCGGATGCCATATTCCTCGGTTTCCGGAATGTGGTCCTTGAAGCCGTGCAGTTCCTTGTACCAGAGCGGGTGCTGCTCGGCTTTCAGCATATCGAACAGGCCGGTGCCGAGAACGTCGCGCAGCGTCACCTTGCCGAAATCGGTCTCGATCAGCCGCGCATCGGCATTCAGCCCGGCAATGATTTTTCGTGCGGCATCGCGCTGCTCGGGTGTTGCGCTGCCCGTCTTGTTGAGAATGACGACATCGGCAAACTCGATCTGCTCGACCAGCAGGTCGACCAGCGTTCGGTTGTCATTGTCTCCGGCGGTGTCGCCTCGGTCGGCCAGAAAGTCGGCGGATGAATAATCGCCCAGCAGGCTGACGGCATCGACCACCGTCACCATCGTATCGAGCCGTGCGACATCCGCGAGGCTATTGCCGTCTTCGTCGCGGAATTCGAAGGTGGTGGCGACGGGCAGGGGTTCGGCGATCCCGGTCGATTCGATCAGCAGATAGTCGAACCGGTCCTGTTCCGCGAGCTTGCGGACTTCGTTGAGCAGATCGTCGCGCAAGGTGCAGCAGATGCAGCCATTGGTCATCTCGACCAGCTGTTCCTCTGTGCGCGAAAGATTGGCGCCGCCCTCGCGTACCAGGGCTGCATCGATATTGACCTCGCTCATGTCGTTGACGATGACCGCGACCCGCAGCCCGTCTCGATTGTTGAGGATGTGGTTGAGCACCGTGGTCTTTCCGGCACCAAGGAAGCCGGAGAGGACGGTGACCGGTAGTTTGTCGGGCATGCTTTTATCCTAAATGTTATATTATTACATTTGATCACCTGAAAAAGGCGGACCATTGGCCCGCCTCGTTCAGTCGCTCGGGAGGAACGTACTAGCTGCCGTTGGAAAGGCAGGTCTTCAGCGATGTCCCTATGCCATCCATCAACTGGAAATACAGGTCGGGACCGGCCTCAAGCGTCGCCGCTTCTGGATCCAGCGTGCCGGATTTCGCAGATGTGCCTTCGAGCACGACATTGACCAACTTGGGCTCGAACTGCGGTTCGGCAAAAACGCAGGTTGCGCCGAGTTCGACAATCTTTTCATGAATCTGCTTCAGCCGCGCGGCGCCGGGCAGGGTTTCCGGGCTGACCGTGATCGATCCGGCCACTTTCACCTGATAGCGATGCTCGAAATACTGGTAGGCGTCATGGAAGACGATGAAGGGCTTGTCCTTGATCGGTGCGACGGTCTCAACAAGCTTCTTGTCGAGCGTATCGAGCCGGATGTTCAAGGCATCGAGGTTGGTCTTGTAGGCTGCAGCATTGGCTGGATCAGCTGCGGCCAATGTTTTTTCGATTTCAGCTGCCATCGCCTTGGCATTGGCAGGGTCGAGCCAGAGATGCAGGTCGAACTCATCCTCGTGGTGATGATGGCCGGCTTCACCATGGGTATGCCCCTCTGACCCCGCTTCGTGTTCGTCGCCATGATCATGCGCTTCAAAGGCGCCGCCTTCGCGGAATTTCAGTTTTTCAAGGCCGGGTGCGTCGTCGAGCTCAACGATCTTGGCCTTGCTGCCGAGCGATTCCAGTGGCTTTTCGAGAAAAGCTTCAAGGCCGTGGCCAACCCAGAAGACGATGTTGGCTTTTTCCAGCGCAGCAGCGTTGGAGGGCTTCATGCTGTAGGTATGCGGCGAAGCGGCCCCTTCAACGATCAGCGCCGGTTCGCCGACGCCCTGCATGATCGAGGCGACCAGGGAGTGGATCGGCTTGATCGAGACGACGACATTGGGGACTTCGGCATGCGCCGTGCCGGCTGCCAGCAGCAGCGTGGGGGCGAAAAGCAGCGAGGATGTCAAAAGGAGGGAATTTTTCAGGCTCATGCGGGAACTCCTGTCTTGTAAATCAATGTAATGTTATTACATCAATTGCGTTATGCTATAACGTGTGGCATAGCGGCTGGCAACACCCCATCCGGATTTTTTTGATGCTGAATTTTCACAAGTCCGATCAGGCTCCACTCGTCTCTCTCAACAATGCCGGCATCCGCCGCAATGGCCGTTGGCTGGTGCGTGGGGTCGAATTTTCGATCCGCCGTGGTGAGATTGTCACGCTGATTGGCCCCAACGGTTCCGGCAAATCGACGACGGCGAAAGCTGCGATCGGCGTCTTGAAGCCGGATGAAGGCTGGGTCGAAAAAATGCCGGGTCTGAAGGTCGGTTATGTGCCGCAAAAGCTGGCGATCGACTGGACGCTGCCATTGACCGTCGAGCGGCTGATGACGCTGACCGGGCCGCTGAAGGGACGCGAAATCGAGGAGGCGCTGCAGTCGACCGGTATCGCCCATCTCGCCCGCGCCGAGGTGCAACATCTGTCGGGCGGCGAATTCCAGCGCGCCTTGCTTGCCCGCGCCATTGCCCGCAAGCCGGATCTTCTGGTGCTGGATGAACCGGTGCAGGGTGTCGATTTCTCCGGCGAGATCGCGCTTTACGACCTTATCAAATCCATTCGCAACAGGACCGGGTGCGGTATCCTGCTGATCTCCCACGATCTGCATGTGGTGATGGCCGAGACCGACACGGTGATCTGCCTCAATGGCCATGTCTGCTGCCGTGGCACCCCGCAGGTGGTCAGCCAAAGCCCGGAATACTTGAAATTGTTCGGCAGCCGCGCCGCGAAATCTCTGGCTGTCTATAGTCACGATCACGATCATACCCATCTGCCGGATGGCCGCGTGCTGCATACCGATGGCAGCATCACCGAACATTGCCATCCCGATGACGGTCACCATCATGGCGATCATGCGCATGGCGATGCTCATGAGCACGTGCATGGCCCAGACTGCGGCTGTGGCTATAAGAGCCGTCTGCAGGGATACGATACCAAGGAGAACGGCCGTGTTTGATGATTTCTTCACCCGCGCGCTCATTGCCGGTATAGGACTTGCAATCACGGTCGGCCCGCTCGGCTGTTTCGTCATCTGGCGGCGCATGGCCTATTTCGGCGATACGATGGCCCATTCGGCGCTGCTTGGCGTGGCGTTGTCGCTGCTGCTTGATCTCAACCTGATGCTCAGCGTCTTCATCGTTGCCGCCGCCGTGTCGCTGCTCCTCCTGCTGCTTCAGAAGCGTGGCGCGCTGTCGACCGATGCGCTGCTCGGCATTCTCTCGCATTCGGCACTGTCGATTGGCCTCGTCATGGTCGCTTTCATGACCTGGGTGCGGATCGATCTGGTTGGCTTCCTGTTTGGCGATATTCTTGCGGTGTCGGAGGCCGATATCGATCTGGTCTGGGGTGGTGGCATTCTCGTTCTGGCGGCCATCGTCTATCTCTGGCGGCCGCTGCTTGCCTCCACCGTCAATCCGGAACTGGCCGAGGCCGAGGGCCTGCAGCCGGAGCGAGCGCGGCTCTATTTCATGTTGCTGATGGCGCTTGTCATTGCAATTGCCATGAAGATCGTCGGCATCCTGCTGATCACGTCGTTGCTGATCATTCCGGCAGCAACCGCCCGGCGCTTTGCCACGTCACCCGAGATCATGGCGGTGCTGGCCTCGGTCATCGGCGCGCTTGCTGTGACCGGCGGCCTGTTCGGTTCGCTACATTTCGATACGCCGTCTGGCCCGTCGATCGTGGTTGCGGCGATGGGGCTTTTCGTGCTCAGTCTCTTGCCGTTCGGCCGTAACCGGCAGGCAGAAACGGCTATTCATTCGACGCATGGAGGACATCACTGATGGCGGCACAACAGCTTACCAAGAACCAGTCGCTGGTCCTCGACACGCTCCATCATGCCGACGGCCCGCTCAGCGCTTATACCATCCTCGACAAGCTGCGCGATCACGGGTTTCGTGCGCCTCTGCAGGTCTACCGCGCGCTCGACAAGCTTTTGGAATTCGGCCTGATCCACCGGCTCGAAAGCATGAATTCCTTCGTCGCCTGCGCCCATCCGGATCATCACCATCACCATGATCATGGCGTCACTGCCTTTGCCATCTGCGAGGATTGCGGGCAGGTGACCGAGATGCATGACGAAGCCATGGAAGAGCGTCTGTCGGTTCTGGCCGGCAAGCAGCATTTCAAGACCGAGAAGACCACGATCGAAATCCGCGGTCACTGCCAGAACTGCACCGCTGAATAAGAGCACGATTGTTTTAACCGGGTTCCGCACAGAACCCGGTTCAAATACAGCGCAATTCCGGCGCCACCTATTCGATGACGGAAAGGCTGGTTGCAAACAACTGCCATTTTTTGACGTAGCCATCAGCCGATTTCCGCAGTCCGGCGATTGAGGCATCGTCCAGCAGCCGGATGGCTTTTGCCGGCGCCCCGACGATCAGCGAATTGTCCGGAAAGACCTTGCCTTCCGTCACCAGTGCATTAGCGCCCACGAGGCAGTTGTTGCCGATGACGGCGCCGTTCAGCACCGTTGCTCCCATGCCAATGAGCGAATTGTCGCCGATGGTGCAGCCATGCACGATCGCGCGGTGGCCGATTGTGCAGCCTTCGCCGATAGTCACGGGCAGTCCGGGATCGACGTGAATGACCACGCCTTCCTGGATGTTGGTGCGGGCGCCGATGCGGATCGGTTCGTTGTCACCGCGTAGCACCGCGCCGAACCAGACGCCGACGTCGTCGCCCAGTTCGACTTGACCGATGACGTGCGCATCGGGCGCAACCCAATAGCGATCTTCCGGCGGCACAGCGGGCCGGGTGGCCCCAAGAGCATAAAGCGGCATGGTTCCCCCTCAAACAACCGCAACGGTCAGCGTCGCGACGCCATCGATGCCGCACGATACTGTGTCGCCTCGCGATACGGGACCGACGCCAGACGGGGTACCCGTCATGATGATGTCGCCAGCGGCGAGCGTAAACAGTTTTGACAGTTCGGCGATGATCTCCGGTATTTTCCAGATCATCTGATTGAGATCGCCTTGTTGTTTGGTCTCGCCATTGATCTTCAGCCAGATATTGCCATCGACGGGATGCCCGATCGCTTGCGCCGGCACAATCTGCGATACCGGCGCCGAATGTTCGAAGGCCTTTGCCGCAGCCCAGGGTTTGCCGGCCGCCTTCGCCTGCGCCTGCAGGTCGCGCCGGGTGAAATCGATGCCGACGGCATAGCCGTAGACGCAGTCAAGCGCGTCTGCAGCCTCAATGGCATCGCCGCCGTGCTTCAGGGCGACAACCAGTTCGACCTCGTGGTGAACGTCGGTTGAAAGCGGCGGGTAGGGGAATTCGGCGCTATGGACAAGATTGTCCGGATTTTTCTGGAAGAAGAAGGGTGGTTCCCGGTCAGGATCATGGCCCATCTCGATGGCGTGGGCGGCATAATTGCGCCCGACACAATAGACGCGGCGGACCGGAAAGGTTTGCTCTGAATTCATCACCGGCAAAAGCACCGGCGCGGGAAGGGGGATTACAGTTGTCATCGATATCCAGACATCCAATTGCGAATGCCGGACGATAGCACCCCATTGCGGGGCGGGGAAAGTGGTTCAGCTGCAGACGTAGGCCTGAAGCTGATCGCGGGTCAGGAACCGGCTGTCGGCCCGGGAATTGAGTTCCGGATGGGTGTATTCCAGGCTGGGGACATCAGGAAGTTCCAGCGCCTGCCGTACGGTCATGATGCCGACGTCGCGGCGGTCGCTGCCACGCTTCAGGCTGACTTCAACGATGCGATACAGATTTTCCTCTACCATGTGGTTTCTCCCGTCTCTTTATTTTTTGATTCTGGGCTGCAGTAGCTACTCCGAAATTGGTTTTTATGAGGCACCTCATCTATTAGCATGCCACACATGAATAAATCGCGACAGTGGTTTTTTAGGGAATGCTTTATTTCGTGCCGGAATGGGACACTGGTGCTTGGCGAGGCTGGATGCCGTCAGGAGCGATGCGTTCGCAAGGGGGGCGAATCCGTCTTTGGCGCACTGGAACAATCCTGCGGTTCGGGTGTTTTCCCACCGAACCGAGAAGGAGCGCGAGATGGCGAATATCAAGAATTTGCGGACCGGCTTTACCGGCGAACTCGATGAAACCGGCGGCGTCACAGCCAAGGCGAAACGGGCGGCCAACTATATCAGCGATGAAGCCAATGCCGTGGCACAGAGTGCGCAGGACCATACCTCCGCGACGAGTACCGCATTGCTGATTTTTGGCGCCGCCGCTTTTGTGGCCGGATATCTAGTCGGAAGCGCCTCAGGCGAGGCGGCAACACGAAGACGTTACTGGTAGATGCTGCATTGCGTCAGATTTAATTTGATTTTGATGCGTTGCAGCATTATTGTGTGTCTATCGCAGTGATTCACCTCCTCCCGAAGAGCTGCGATCGATCAGCGGCCACCTCCTCCCGGCCGTGGGTCATTTTCAGAAGCCTGCCGCACCTCCTCCCGCGGCAGGCTTTTTTCGTTTTGCACTCTGCCCAACGGGAACCAAATCGGTTATCCTGCCGTTATGGTCTGGCAAGACATTCGGAGGAGACGCTCATGCCAAATGCCAAATGGTCCAACCCCGTGGAAGTCGGGTTCGAACATAAAGGTTCGAAGATCGTTTTCGGACCGTTCGATGCCCTCATCTGCCTGATGGACACCTGGCCCGATCTTCGGGGGCCGCGCTACGTTGCTGCAAGAAGCTTCTGCCGTGCCGCCATCGACGGCCGCAAGTCGCCGGAAGAGGCGCGAGAGGTCTTCATTGCCGCCGCGCAAGAGGCCAAGCTGCAGGCGAACTGAGGCTCGGGCAGAGGTCATCGACATCAACTGCGCTATCGGCGCAGTAACCCCTGCTATTGCCGCAATCTCATCCAAGATACCGCTGGGGCGTTGTCCTCAGGACGCAGCTGCATTTCCCTTTCCCGTCTATCTTCTAAGCTCCCGGGTTTGCCACGTCATTTCCTGACAAACGGCCGGAGCCCCTCCCAAACTTCCATCTCGCTTTCAAGACCGCCCCGCTGTATAAGGCCGCGATTGGTCAGGCCGTTTGAGCCGCGAGATGTCCGTCTCCGCTGGCGCGCCTGTTTCTCCACCACGACACTAGACCGCCGGCGAGACGGGCGGGGATGAAAGTACTTTCTTGATGGGCAAGGCAGCGATTTCGGCATCGGGCGGCACGGCTACGACATATTTCGCAGCGCCGGTGTTTGCCGTTGCACCGATGATCGATTGGACGGACCGGCATTACCGGTTCCTTGCCAGGCAGCTTTCCAGGCACGCGTTGCTCTACACCGAGATGATCGTCTCTGAAGCCATCCTGCGCGGTGATCGGGAAAGGCTGCTCGGGTTCGACGCAGTAGAGCATCCGGTTGCGTTGCAGCTTGGTGGCAATGATCCGCGTAAGATGGCGGAGGCCGCGCGGATCGGCGAGCAGTTCGGTTATGCCGAGATCAACATCAATGTCGGTTGCCCCTCCGATCGCGTCCAGTCCGGGACGTTCGGCGCCTGCCTGATGCGCGAACCCGCGGTTGTGGCCGACTGCGTGGCGGCGATGAAGGCGGCGGTGTCGATTCCTGTCACGGTGAAATGCCGGATCGGTGTCGATGACCAGGACCCGGAGGTCGCGCTGCGCGCTCTGGTCTCGCGGGTCGTGCAGGCCGGAACGGACGCGGTCTGGGTGCATGCGCGAAAAGCCTGGCTGCAGGGGCTGTCGCCGAAGGAGAACCGCGATATTCCGCCGTTGGATTATCCGCTGGTGCATCGGCTCAAGGCGGAAAATCCCAATCTTTTCATCGGGCTCAATGGCGGTCTTGGTAATCTGAATCAGGCAGTTGAGGAATTGAATCAGGCTGAGATTCTGGATGGGGTCATGCTCGGACGGGCAGCCTATCACGATAGTGCCATGCTGACGGCCGTGGACGGGTATTTTCCGCATCCGCTGACCGGTGCCGGCCCTCTAGATCTTGGCGATGAGGCCTTCACAGCCAATGGCCACCGGCAGTCTCTGGAGTTCTGGGCCCGGGTGCGCGATGCGATGATGGGCTATGCGGCCGGGCATATCGCGTCCGGCGGGCGGCTGATCCATGTCACCCGCCACATGGTCGGGCTGTTCCAGGGCTGGCCGGGCGCGCGGCGGTTTCGGCAGATTCTATCGGCCGATGCGACGCGGACAGGGGCCGGACCTGAGGTGATCGCCGCGGCGTTCGACGCGATCTTTTCGGCTGCCGAGGCAAAGCAGGCGGCGGAATAAAAAGATCCCACGTAAAACCCGGGCATCGCAAACCACGGCCGTCAAGCTGGCGCCAAGCCTCGTAAAAGAAGCGGGGACGGCCCGCTTTCTGTCGACACGATCATCATGGCACGGATTTTGGCAGCGGGGACGATCGTTGCGCAAAAAAAACGGCGCCCCGAGGGACGCCGTTCAATTCAGTCATCGCAAGCGGTCAGATCGAGGCTTAGTCAGCCTGGATGTTGACAGCCTTCGGGCCCTTGCCCATGCGATCCGGCTCGGTGTCGAAGGTGACCTGCTGGCCGTCCTTCAGGGTCTGGAGGCCAGCGGCCTGCAGCGCGGAGATGTGTACGAACACGTCCTTTGCGCCGCCTTCCGGCGTGATGAAACCAAAACCCTTGTCCTGGTTGAAGAATTTTACGGTGCCCTTGGTGGCCATGGGAGAAGTCCTTTTTCCCTTAATGATGTGTCCTCACCCCTGCCAGGGTGGAGACGTTTTTCTTTCCGGTTTTGTCTTTATTCCGGAAAGCCAGTCGGAGAAGTCGATAACGGGGAAAGAACGTCTACAGTGCCTTTCGGCACGCCCGGATTTCTCCGGGACCATACAGCCAGTCCAGTCTCCGGGATGCAAACGCCCGAACGCGGAAAATATTTGCAGCAAAAAAAGAAAATAGCAAGCGTTTAATCCTTTGCACTCAACCGCCTGTCGGTACTGGCGGCGCGGTGCACCAGGGCGGCACATCCGCCGGGTTTTGCGCGCCGCCACGGTCCGGGCCGGGGAAAACCGCGCACCGTCGCGATCCTGCCCCAATTTGGTCCCGGCGATGTCCGATTAAGGGGCGCCCACGCCGCATCCGCTTTTGGGTTGATGCGCGATGGGCGAACGGTTAGGTCAGGGATGAAATGACGAATGCTGGACTGCGAGGTGTTGCCGTGATCGACCCCTATGAAACGCTTGGAATTGCCCGCGATGCCGACGAGCAGGCGATCAAGGTGGCCTATCGCAAGGTGGTGAAGGCCGCTCATCCCGATAGCGGCGGCGATACCGAAGCGTTTGGGCGGCTGCAGGCCTGCTACGACCTGTTGAAGGATCCGGTGCGCCGCAAGGTCTATGACAATACCGGCTATGACCCGCAGCTGGCCGATCCGCGCGACCTGCAGGGCATCTTGAAGCTGGAAACGCTGGTCAGCGACTTCATCCTCGACGAGCGCGAGCCCGGCAGTTTCGATCCCGTCGCCGCCATGCGCCGCAAACTCTCCGACGATATCGTCAAGAGCCGCTTTCACATTCTCGAGCTGGAGCGCCACCGCGCCCGCGTGCGCCAGCATCTCGACCGTCTCGGCCGCCGCCCCGCCGCCGACATTCTCGGCTCGATGCTGCGCACCCGCTCGCAATCGATCGCCGAGGCGATCCGCAGCGCCGAAGCCCAGATCGAGGCGACCGAGCAGGCCTATACGCTGCTCGAAGGCTATTCCTACGAGCTGGAATTTCTGGAAGAGGTGAAGGCGGCGGAATAGGGCGGGCTGCGGTGTTGGGTGCGCCTCGCCGGTCTTTGGTTTAGCGTCAAGGCTTCCAAAACACTCCGTCATTCCTGTGCTCGTCACTGGAATCCAGTGCGCCGCGTCTGCGGCGGGCAAGACGCCTTGGGTGTTCGGGCAGCAGGGTTCTTTCACGGCGCGAACGCGCCGTGGCTGGATTCCCGCCACAAGGGCGAGAATGACGGAGGGTGGGGAATCGCTCCCGCCCGGCACACCCCAACGTCGAGTGGGATGGCTCCATCCTCGTTCATTTCGCCACCGGCGGCGTGCGTGGGGGGATTGTTTCGCGGTCGCGGCGGAAGGCGTCGAAGCGGCGTTTGTCGTGGGGCGGGACGGCGGTGCGGGCGAGTTCGACGCATACGTCCAGAAAAGCCCGCTTCCCGGGATTGCCCCAGGTGTATGTCAGGCCCTGATGGCCGCCATGTTCGAGAATGATCAGGGCCTGGCGGTAGAATTCATCGAAAATCTCGCGCTGTGCTGCGGTCAGATTGTGCAGGCAGCAGGGTTCGCCGCTGTTTTTGAAATGCCAGAAGCAGGTGTTCTTGCGGCGGCAGTCGCGGCGGCGGCAGGCCAGATGCGGCATGGCCAGCATCTCGGCGGTGCGGGCCATCAGCCGTGTGTGGACGGGAAGGGGCATGTCTCTTCTCCTTTATTTCTGTTGCCTGGGCATGCGTCCCCGTTCACGCGCGAAAAAAATGTCGCCGTGGTTTGAAGGCAGGACGGGGCGCTGAAAGCTGCCGCGTTTGATGGTAAAAAGTGACACCTCTCAGCGCCCCGTTCGGCGGTTTTTGCCCGCGACTTGGGTCTCTCTGCGGTGGTGAGACAGACGGTGTTCGTCTGACCCGATGGATCCCGGCCGAACCAATTTATCGGCAACGCTCCACCCGGCCGCCGCCGGATTGTTACACCCGGCGAAACCATCCGCTCACCCACCCTGTGTGCCGCACAGGCACGCCCGGCGCGCTCTTTCGGGCTTCAAGAGACAAGGAAAAACCCTTGCCTCTCCCCGTGTCGCCGGAGGGAGAGCATTTTCCGCGAACCCCGGATAGGAGGACGTCCGTCCTTTCCTCAAACCCGGCGCCGGCCCCGCCTCGCTGCCACGGCTGGCAGTGTATCCACGGCGGGACGGGAGAAGTATGGCACGGGTTTTGGGGGCGGGGATTTTGTGGGGAGATTTGTTGACGAGATTGGGTGCGCGGGATTTGGGTAAGTGGTTGATTTTGTGAGTTCTCTCACTGGAGGGGAGGTGGCGATGCCGCGTTTTTCGAGCAGGAGTTTATCCCCGCTGCCTGCCGGGAAAGTGCGGCGCTGTCCTCGCTTCCGTCATCCCTATGCGTGTCACAGGAATCCAGCCACGGCGCGTCTGCGCCGTGAGGGAATGCTTTTGTTTCGCGCCTTAGAAAGGGTCTTGCGCGCCGTGGACGCGGCGCACTGGATTCCTGTGACAGGCACAGGAGTGACGGAGGGTGGACAGCAAGCTCGAAGTATTTACAGCCGAGGTACGCCTGCGGGTTTGCGCCCGACGAAGGCTGGGACGAAGCAGCTATAGCTGACTGGTTCAACACCTACGTTGGCCGCGCCACTTTCTTGACATGCACTTTATAATTGTATCTATTCTGTATTAGGATGAGGGGGTACCATGGAAATTGATATCAATAAAGTAACGGCCAGTGTTGTCACTGATTTAACGAAAAGTACCGTTAAATCTATACTTTCGTATTTTCCAGCAAAAATAAGAGGAAAATATGATGTGTATTTTAGAAATTTTGAGGAGTATTTAGAGAGAACTCATAAAAGTTGTTCTATTGTAAGGACGATTATAAGTAAAGATAAGCCAACGGGAATTAACGAGATATACGTTAAGGCGAAATTTAAATGTGGAAAGGAATTCATTGGTGACGATGAGCTTTGCCAACGAATAAGAGATGGTCAGAGAGTTGTCGTTTGTGGATTTGGTGGAATAGGGAAAACGATCTTTTGTAAGTATTTTTGGAAATCTCTCTACGATAACCCAATTGGAAAGATACCTATATACTTTGAGCTGAGGAATATTAACGAAATCACGACTCAGGATTTGCCGAATTACATTCGGTTATCTCTAACTATCGGTGACAAGCCGCTACCCGAGGATGCATTTGCTGAAATGATGGCAAATGGACGATTTGTATTTATTTTTGATGGATTTGATGAGGTTCCTGAAAAGTTCAGACTTGATATTCAGGCGCAAATCATAGACTTGTCCGATCGCTACCCGGAATGTGCTTTCGTTGTTTCAAGTCGTGCTGATGATCGATTTAGCTCTTGGTTACAGTTCCATACTTATAACGCTGTTGAGTTTAATAAGGATCAATCCAGGGCCGTTATAACGAAGGTAGATTTCGATAAAGATATAAAGAAAGAATTTCTAGTAGAGATACTCGAGAAGAGATATGATGATTACAAAAATTTCTTCTCCACTCCTCTGCTCACTCTTATGATGCTTATGACATACCTACAAATAAGATACGTCCCAGATAGCAGGCATGTATTTTATCGCTATGCATTTCAAACTTTGTATACATTGCATGATGCTTCAAAGCAGGGCTTTCAACGAAAAAGATTTGTGGAAATGAGCGAGAGTGATTTTATAAACGTTTTCTCTCTCTTCTGCCTTGTCTCCTACGCCGATATGGAGCACTCCTTTTCCAAAGGTGAAATTATAAAATACCTTGAAAAGGTAAAAATTCGGGCTCGCGTTGAATATGATTCGGTTGATTTCTTGAAGGAATGTGTGGAATCTGTAAATCTAATATATAAAGATGGGGATCAGTATTCATTTTTGCATAGGTCATTTCAGGAGTATTTCTGTGCCTATGCTGCGACTCATTATTTCCCTGATCGGATGTTTGAGGTTTTAGAGAAAATACCAGTACGGAGATCTGACTCTGTTTTTTCGATGATGTATTCTATAAATCCAGATGTTCTTTCAAAAATGTACATAATCCCAACTTATCGCTCCTTACAGAAAGAAATAAATTCCATCGCGAGAGAAGTGGATACGATAAAAATTCTGGAGAGTTTTGATATTAAGTTGGATATATTGTTTAGTGCTGAGAGGAAAAACTCGGCGTTTGGGTACATGATTAATTATGAAAATAGAATTAAAAGATTCTCTGAGACTGTGGTTTCTATGTTTAAATCTGAATTACCTAAGGATATGCTAAAGGAGTTTAATGGTTATGCGCACATGAAATCCTTAATGCAGTCGATAAAGTCTCTAGTGCCGAGAATTAACGACCGCGGATCTGTATTGCATTATAGATCTACGTTCAATTTCTCAATTAAGAAATTGACAATAGTTTCGACTGAACGTGGTCTGGAACCAGACAAGATTATAGAATTTGATTTTTCCGATATAGATAAAAGGATTTTAAACAACTCATATTTAATTCACATGTCGCAGTCGATGAAAGCGGAACTTGTCTTCGCTAAGCGGAAATGCGACGAGATTGCTAGGAGATATAGAGAGGTAGAAAAGCGGGGCGACGACATTTTATCGCTTTAATGGTATACAGCTTGCCGCTTAATGTCCTTATTTAGTCTCCGGAGACGTTGCCGAGCGGTGATATAGGCTGCGGTATATCGCGATGGGCGTCCGCTTCTATATTTGTTTCCAACGAAGTTTTACGATAGCGGTGTGGAGGATAGCTGACTGGCGGGGTGTGCGATTTTCCCCCTACCGCGCCCCATCAAACAACGCGCTCAGGCTCCACGGATATTGTCCCTGCTGGTCGGCGATGTCGTCGACTTTCCAGCCGCCGTGTTCCTTGACCAGCGTGTAGAACAGCGTCACCGGTTCGGAATTCCGGAACGTCACTTCGACTTCGGCGGTGTCGTCGATGACGGCCGGCTGGCCGATTTCGACATCGGTGGCCTGGCCGTCATTGCCTGAGATCACCGGGTCGAAATCGATGGTGCCGGCATCGCCGGCCGCTGTGCCGTCGGCATCTTCCTGAAAGCGGGCGTTCAACTGGTCGGAGAAGAACGGGGTGTAGGGCGAGGGGGCATTGTCGGCGGTTCTGGCGGTGTCGTAGCTGTAGAGCGCCTCAAGCAGCGCCTCCGGGGTCTTGTAGGTTCCGGCCATGGCGGGAAGCGCTGACAGGGTGAAAACGGCGGAGAGGAGGAGGGCGGGCAGGCGCATGGCGGGTCCTTTGGCGGCTGTGGTGTGTTCGAGCAGTAGCCGATGCGGAATGGTCTGGCCATGGGGCATTTTTGGGGGGATGGCTGGTGCGCGGCAGGCGGCGGTTACCTTCTTCTCCCCAGCGGGGAGAAGTGCCGAGCGACGGCGAGGCGATGAGGGGGCGGTGCGGCACATTCTGAGCGCTTGGCCCCCTCATCCGGCCCTGCGGGCCACCTTCTGCCCGATGGGGAGAAGAGGGAGCGGACGGGGCTTTGCGGGCGTCTCGGCGTGGGTCCGGAATATGCGGGGCGGCACCCCCCTCTGTCGGCTTTGCCGACATCTCCCCCACAAGGGGGGAGATTACCCCGAATGTTTGGTGGTCACCCCACCCCGGCGCGGAGCGCCGACCCTCCCCCTCGAGGGGGGGTATTACTGGCCGGGGCGGCCGGTCTTGCCTTTGGTTTTCTTCTGGCGCTTGAGGTCGCCGGCATCCTCGTAGGAACCGGCGCCGGATTTGGCGCGGATGAAGGGTTTTGGGTCGTCGGCCCCCCTCACCAAGTTCGCCGAACCAATCGGCTTTGCCTCTTGGGCCGAACTATCCTCTCCCCGTTGGGGCGAGGAGGAAGGATCACGCTTTTTCGGCTGGCCTTCCAGCAGCGGCGAGAAGCGTTTGCCGGGTTCTGTCACCGGCTTTTCCGGTGGGGTGCCGCGGGTGTTGAGCGGCTTTTCGGTGCGGCCGACGGTCATTTCGTCGAGGCTGTTCTTGCGGAACAGGCTGGCCTCGCCACGCGCCGGGACGGCGATGTTGTGACCCACGTCGTCGTCGGTGGGTTTGCGGAATCCGGATTGCGCCTCGGCCGGTTTGCGGGCCGGGCGGGTCATGTCGGTGCCTGGGCCCATGTCGTCGAGGGTGGGTTTGGAAAAGAGGGAATGACTGGATTGATCTCCCCCCGTGTGGGGAAGATGGCCCGAAGGGTCAGAGGGGGCGGCGGATTCGGAGGGTGAGGTGGGCTTGCCCCCCTCTGTCAGCTTCGCTGACATCTCCCCCACAAGGGGGGAGATTGGGCCTGAGCTTGCCTTGCCCTTCTTGCTGCTTCCGCCTTCCATCGCCCGCGCCTCTTGGCGTGCCATCGGGTCGTCCATGACGGCGAGTTCGGCGGCCTTGAGGCGTTTGATTTCGTCGCGCAGCCGGGCGGCGGTTTCGAAGTCGAGGTCGGCGGCGGCGTTGCGCATCTGCTTTTCCAGCGCTTCGAGATGGGCGGCGAGATTGTTGCCGACCAGGTCGGTGACGCCGCCCTTGACGCCCTTGATGCCGATATCGGCGCGAACATGGTCCTTTTCGTAGACCGAATCGAGGATGTCGGAAATATGCGCCTTGACCGATTCCGGGGTGATGCCGTTGGCCTCGTTATAGGCCATCTGCTTTTCGCGGCGGCGGGTGGTTTCTTCCATGGCGCGGCTCATCGAGCCGGTGATCTGATCGGCATAGAGGATGACCTTGCCGTCGACGTTACGCGCCGCGCGGCCGATGGTCTGCACAAGGGACGTCTCCGAGCGCAAAAAACCTTCCTTGTCGGCATCGAGAATGGCGACGAAGCCGCATTCGGGAATGTCGAGGCCTTCGCGCAGCAGGTTGATGCCGACCAGCACGTCGAAAGCTCCGAGGCGCAGGTCGCGGATGATCTCGATACGCTCCAGCGTGTCGATATCACTGTGCATGTAGCGGACGCGAATGCCCTGCTCGTGCAGATATTCGGTGAGGTCTTCGGCCATGCGCTTGGTGAGCACGGTGACCAGCGTGCGGTAACCGGCCTGGGCGGTCTCGCGGATTTCGCCGAGCACGTCGTCGACCTGGGTCTTCGCCGAGCGGACCTCGACCGGGGGATCGATCAGGCCTGTGGGGCGAATAACCTGTTCGGCAAAGACGCCGCCGGACTGTTCCAGTTCCCAGGCGGCCGGGGTCGCTGAAACGGCGATCGTATCGGGGCGCATGGCGTCCCATTCTTCGAAGCGCAAGGGACGGTTGTCCATGCAGGACGGCAGGCGGAAACCGTATTCGGCCAGCGTCGCCTTGCGGCGGAAGTCTCCCCGGTACATGCCGCCGATCTGGCTGACGGAGACGTGGCTCTCGTCGATGAACAGCAGCGCGTTGTCGGGGATATATTCGAACAGGGTCGGCGGCGGCTCGCCGGGCTGGCGGCCGGTGAGATAACGCGAATAGTTTTCGATGCCGGCGCAGGAGCCGGTGGCTTCCAGCATCTCGATATCGTAGCGGGTGCGCTGCTCCAGACGCTGGGCTTCGAGCAGGCGGCCGCCCTTTTCCAGCTCGGCCAGGCGCAGTTTCAGCTCTTCCTTGATCGACTTGATCGCCTGGTTGAGCGTCGGGCGCGGGGTGACATAGTGGGAATTGGCGTAAATCTTGACGCTCTTCAGATCGTCGGTCTTCTGGCCGGTCAGCGGATCGAATTCGGTGATACTGTCGATCTCGTCGCCGAACATCGAGATACGCCAGGCTGCGTCTTCCAGGTGGGCGGGGAAGATTTCAATGGTATCACCGCGAACGCGAAAAGAGCCGCGCTGAAAATCCATGTCGCGGCGCTTGTATTGCTGGGCGACGAGGTCGGCGAGCAACTGCCGCTGGTCGAGCGTATCGCCGACCGTCATCTGGAAGGTCATGGCGGTATAGGTCTCGACCGAGCCGATACCGTAGATGCAGGAGACCGAGGCGACGATGATGACGTCGTCGCGCTCGATCAGCGAGCGGGTGGCGGAATGGCGCATGCGGTCGATCTGCTCGTTGATCGAACTCTCCTTCTCGATGAAGGTATCGGAGCGCGGCACATAGGCTTCCGGCTGGTAATAATCGTAGTAGGAGACGAAATATTCCACCGCATTGTCGGGGAAGAAGTTCTTGAACTCGGAATAGAGCTGGGCGGCCAGCGTCTTGTTCGGCGCCAGGATGACGGCGGGGCGCTGGGTGGCCTCGATCACCTTGGCCATGGTGAAGGTTTTTCCGGAGCCGGTGACGCCGAGCAGGACCTGGGAACGGTCACCATTGTTCAGGCCCTCGACGAGGTCCTTGATGGCGGTCGGCTGGTCGCCGGCGGGCTCGAACTCGGCCTTCATGACGATCTCGATGCCGCCCTCGGATTTTTCCGGGCGGGCGGGACGGTGCGGCGTCCACAGCTTGCCGTCCTTGAACAGCGGGTTGCCGCTCTCGATCAGCGCCGACAGCGCCTCAACCGTGGCGGTGACACCGCTGCCGGACATGAACTTTTCGGCATCCTCAAGCGCGACATCGAGGCCGGAGACGGGATTGAGGCCGGCGGCGGCGCGGGTTTTCGGATCTGAGGTGCCGCCCATCGAGGTGCCGCGGGCGGAGCGGCTGGCGGAGACATTGTTTGCGCTCACGCTGCCGGCGCCCTGCGCCTTCGCTCCGCGAGGGCCTCGCACGGGCTCGGACGCCCGTTCGGGCTTGCGGCCTGCGGCCGCGTCCTTTTCCTTCTGGGCGGCGATTTCCACCTTCTTGCGGTGTTTGCCCGCTTTGGAGGCGACGTCGTGGCGGGTCTCGATCGTCTCGGCCTCGGCCATGCGCTGCAGCTCTTCGGCCCAGTCGGCGACATTCGACGACAGGGAACCGGCAGGAGCGCCTTCGAACGAGGCCTGGGGAGCTTCTTCGAAGCCGGTGGTTTTTTTCGGTGCTTTCGACATGCGGGGAATATGGAGAGAGTCCGGCGGAAAGTGAAGGGGGAGAGGAGTACAAAAAGGCAACGGGAAGGTGGGCTACTGCCAGTTTCTGACAGGATTATGCGAGAGGTCCGGTCCGGCCGGTTTTCTGTGTCGCGGCGGGCGTCCCGGCTTGAATGGCGGCGGATTGGCGGTACATGCTGCGCATCTTGCCAATCTGTCTTCCCAGGGATTCGAACATGCCTTTTTCGCTGAATACGGCCGCCGTGCTGCCGATCGTGCTGCTCATCCTGTCGAATGTCTTCATGACCTTCGCCTGGTACGGCCATCTGAAATATACGTCGTCGCCGCTCTATATGGCCGTGATCGCCAGCTGGGGCATCGCCTTTTTCGAATATTGCCTGGCGGTTCCGGCCAACCGGATCGGCCACGAGGTCTATTCGGCGGCGCAGTTGAAGACCATGCAGGAGGTCATCACGCTGGTGGTGTTTGCTGGTTTCTCGGTGTTCTGGCTGAAGGAATCGCTGACCTGGAACCATGCCATCGGTTTCTGCATGATCGCCGGCGGCGCGGCGTTCGTGTTCAAGGGTTAGGGCCTGCCGCGTCTACCGGTGGGTCGGGATGGACGGGTCTTCGGTTGCGTCGGACCGGACCACGAAGCAGCCGGAGATGCGGTCATAGAGGGTCTGACCGCGCCACAGGATGAACGGGCCGAACCACCAGAGTGCGCCGAGGAACCAGGCGACCACGCCGACTGCCAGCAGCGTGCTGAAGTCGGGTTCCTGCATGTCGCGGGCGGCATGGATGACATCGGCGAATGCGCCGGAGGAAAGCGTCGACAGGCCGGGCAGGTTTTGGGCGGCGTGAACGGTGACGGCGATGCCGAGGAGGCATGACGGCAGGAACTTCCAGAACTCTCTGGTCAGGCATTTGGTGAGGGACGGCACGGCGCCCACGGCATTGACGATGCGCAGGAACAGGATGGCCTTGCCGGGTGTCCTGCGGCCCGCCGCCGTCATCTTGGCGGTTGCCAGAACGAACAGCGCCAGAAAGAACAACTGCAGAAGGATGTTCGATGCTGTGCTGATACCGGAAATATCCAGCGGGATGGCTTTTCCGTCCTGATCGATGCCGATCGACACGAAGCGGCTTGAGCCGGTTGTGTCTGCGGTTTTCGTCACCGTTGATATGAAGAAGCGCTGTTGCATGCCGATGCTGTAAGAGATGCAGATCTGGTTTGTCCGGGTTTCGCCATCCGGCAGCGGCCATCCGGTTTCGACTTCTCGGATTAGCGGACTGTCGGTGGTGACCGCACAGGTTGTCGATTGCCCGATGTAAAAGCCGAGATTCCAGCCGGTGCTGGCCTGCAGTGGCAAGGCCAGCACCATCAGGACGCTGTAGAAAACCGCCAGATCGACAACGAACGCAACGGCGCGCCGCCAGAAAAGGCGCGGTGGCCGTGTCGTGGGTACGGAAATGCCAGCGGTCATCGAATCCTCTTTCAGCGAGCCCTGTGATCTGGGTTCATAGGGTGTCATGCCTGGCACGGGCAATGGGCCGCGCAGGCTTTTCGAAATGCGGTTTTTCGCGGATTGACATTTTCCGGCCATGTCGGCATCGGCTTTCACGCCGATTGCCATCTCAACGGCGGAGTGGCGAACAAGGTTTTGTGTCCGGGCGTTGAGCCATCGGCCATCTGCAGACAGGAATGAACGGGACCAGCATGCTGCTTTTGAAACTCACTCTGGTTCCCTTCTTTCTGCTTGCCGTTTCGATGGCGGCCGTGCGCTGGGGGCCGGCGGTGGCGGGCTGGCTTGCGGGCTTACCGATCGTTGCAGGACCGATCCTCTATCTGCTGGTGCTGGAACAGGGGCCGGTGTTTGGCGTTGGTGCGGCAGCTGCGGCCCTGTCGGCGATCTTCGCGTCAGAGGCCTTCAACCTCGCCTACGCCTGGACCTGCCGCTGGTATCATTATTGCATTGCCGCCCTGATGGGGCTTGCCGCTTGGTTCATCGCGGCCATCGGCCTGACAAGCCTGCCCGGAACACCGGCCGTTGCACTGGGCGCGGCACTGCTGGGTGTCATCTGCGCGCAAACATTTCTGCCGCGCACCAACGCCGCCGCCAAGGTGATAACGATCACCCGGCTTGACCTGATCATGCGCATGGTTGCCGGTGCTGTTCTGACGCTGGCGGTGACGGTCCTGTCGGCTTCGCTGGGCGCGCAATGGAGCGGCGTTCTGACGGTTTTTCCGCTGCTCGGGCTGATCCTGTCGGTGTCATCGCAGCGGGCCTATGGTCCCGATTTCGTCGTCCGTCTGCTGCGCGGTATGGTGCTGGGACGCTTTTCGTTCGCGGCCTTTTGCCTTTGCCTGGTCTGGATGCTGCCCAGGCAGAATGCCGAGATCGCCTTTCTGGTCTCGTCCGTCGTGTCCGTCTGTGTTCAATGGGCGAGCCGGCAGGTCGTTGCCATTACGCGGTGACATTCTTGCCGCGCGCCTTGCCGCGGGTGCGCCGCCGATCAGGCGGCGCGCAGCCAGAGGCCGTGGACCCAGCCGGAGAAATCCGGGTCACCATTGTCATTGAGCACGGAGACATAGCGCCAATTACCGTCCTGTTCATGGACGAGCAGCGGCGTTCCATCCGGCAGGGCATCCGGGTGTACTTTCGGATGTTCGGCGCCCGGGCCGGAGCGAATGTTGAGACCGCTGGGGGAGCGTACCCGCCAGATCGCAGGATCCTCGTCGGCGTCGCCGATGACCCGGGTCTGGAAGTCCGCCATGCTCCAGGCCGGACCGGGATCAGACTTGCGTCCGGGGGAGATATCGTCGTGGCCAAGGATCTCGCCGATCCCATAGGTCGAGCAGATGGCCTTGGACGCCGCCACGCAGGCGTCGATCTGTGGCTGTGTAAACGTTTCCCAACCGATGACGGGGCCACCGAACTTGTGGCGGGCCTGGACGACGAAACCCGGATCGACCGGAACGCCGGTCCAGGACAGCCAACCGGTTCCCGTCCGGCTTAACGGCCCCCAATTTTCCAGCTCGATGCCGATCGACGTGCTGTTCAGCCCCGAGTGTTTCTTGCCAGTCCTGTCCGTCCAGGTGCTCTTGCCGGCGTGCCACGCCTTGATGTTGAAGGGCACGCATTGGGTGATATGGCCGGAACGGTCGATGACCAGATGGGCCGAAACCTCGGCACTGGGCTTGGCGAAGTAGCGGGCGATATTGTTGCCGGGGCCTGACGCGGTGAAATGAATGATCAGAAACTGCGGTTCAATCTCTCCGCCGATATTGGGAGAGCGGATGAATTCGACATTGCTGCCGCCGGATGAAAGCTTATGATTCTTGACGGTGTAACTCATTGGTTTCTCCCCCAGGCGTGCCTTCTCACGCCAGTAAGAGGGTATCAAAAAACATGGTTAATGCAACTTAATATTGCGTGTTGGTTTTAGTCAATTTTTGGTTGCTGTCGATTGCAACGTCGGGGACAGGTGGATGGCAAGGCCTTCACCAGCGGGCTTGCGGCGGGCGCTATTCCTGATCGCCAAACAGCGTATCGAGGATTTTTCCTTCCAGCCGCGCCAGTTCCGGCGAGCCGTGGCGGCGGGGGCGCTCAAGCGGGATATCGAGATCAAGCGCGATCCGGCCCTGGTCGATGACGATAACGCGGTCGGCCAGCGCCACGGCTTCCGCAACGTCATGGGTGACCAGCACGGCGGTGAATGCCTGCTGCTGCCAGATGCTTTCGAGCAGGTGCTGCATTTCGATGCGGGTCAGCGCATCGAGCGCGCCGAGCGGCTCGTCGAGCGCCAGGATGTAGGGATGGGCAACAAGGGCGCGGGCGAGAGCGACACGCTGGCGCTGGCCGCCGGATAGCACGGATGGCCATTCTTCGGCCCGGTCGGCAAGGCCGACATCATTCAGAATGGCCAGCGATTTCTCCCTCGCTTCCGTGCCCTTGGCGATGCCGGTCAGGCCGACTTCGACATTCCTGGCGATCCTTGCCCATGGCAGAAGGCGGGGTTCCTGAAACATGATGCGGGTGCGGTTTTCGCCTTCAATGCCTTTGTTGACCGTCAGCGTGCCGGACGTCGGCTTGTCGAGACCGGTCAGCAGCCGCAACAGCGTGCTCTTACCACAGCCGCTCTTGCCGATGACTGCGATGAACTGGCCGGCGGGGACATCGAGATCGATATTGTCGAGAACGGTCTTGTCGCCGAACTTGCGGCTGACGCCACGAAACGAAAATGCGATGTCGCGGTTGTCGTGGTCGCGCGGTTTTGGCGCGGCATAGGGGAACCAGTGGCCCGGCGGCGTTTCGCGCAGCGCGCGTGCCTCCGCCGTTTCCTTGACCGGACGGGCTGGCTTGGTCTGTTGATCGAGGGCGATGACGGACATTTCCGGTACTCCGTGTTTCGTTTCGCGAAAAATCAGGCAGTCTGGAAGGCGGGGTGCCATTGCAATGTCAGCCGTTCCAGCAGCCGGGCAAAGCTGTCGGCGAGCTTGCCGAGCAGGGCGTAGATCAGGATCGACAGCACGACGACATCGATCAAAAGGAACTCGCGGGCCTGCATGGCCATGTAGCCAAGGCCGGAGGAGGCGGCGATGGTTTCGGCGACGATCAGCGTCAGCCACATGATCCCCAGCGCATAACGCAGGCCGACGAAGATGGCGGGCAGGGCGCCGGGCAGGATGACACGGAAGAACAGCGTGGTGCGCGACATGCCGTAGACGCGGCCCATCTCGACCAGCTGCGGATCAACGCTCTGGATGCCGAGCAGCGTGTTGACGTAGATCGGGAAGAACACGCCGAGCGCCACGAGAAAGAGCTTTGCCTCCTCATCGATGCCGAACCAGAGGATGACCAGCGGGATCAGCGCCAGATGCGGGATGTTGCGGACCATCTGCAGGGTCGTGTCGGTGAGGTTGCGCGACAGGCCGGAGAGACCATTGGCAAGACCGAAGATCAGGCCGATCGAGCCGCCGATGACGAAGCCGGATAGGGCGCGGGCGGTGCTGACACCGATATTGCGGACAAGCTCGCCCGACAGCAGCAGGCGCCAGAAGGCCTCGACCACAGCGGAGGGAGCAGCCATGACATTCGGCGAGATCAGCTCGGTGCGGGCGGCGATTTCCCAGGCGAGAATGATGAGGGCGGGCAACAGCCAGCCCGTGCCGTTGCGCAGGATCGATTGAGCGGTAAATTTCATCCTCTGCCCTTTCCGTTTCGTCGCTAGCCATTTTCGCGTGCCGGTCCGGATTGATGACCGGCACGCTTGCGGTTTCCCTGGGAGGAAATCAGTTCGACGGTGCCGTCCAGACGGCATCGGCGATAGTGATCTGCTTGGGGATCAGGCCGAGCTTGAAGAACCGGTCGGCGGTCTGCTGCTGGCTGGCGACGATCTCCGGGGTGATCGGCTCGATGCCGAAGACGGTGCGGTTGGCAGCGATTGTCTGGGCTTCCAGCGGCACACCCGTCACCTCATGCAGCGCTTCCGCCACCTTGCCGCGATTGGCATCGGCCCAGGCTGCAGCATCCTTCAGGGCGGCGATCGTGGTGGTGACCGTTTCGGGGTGTTCCCTGGCGAAGTCGCGATTGGCGAGGAAATAGGTTTTGACGTTCAGCGTCTGCGCCGAAGTTGTCAAAATGCGCGGCTTGTAGCGGGTTTCGGCGATGGCGAAGAAGGGATCCCAGACGGCCCAGGCGTCGATCTTGTCGCTGGCAAAGGCGGCGGCCGCATCGGCGGGGCTCAGATAGACCGGGGTGATGTCCTTGAAATCGATGCCGGCTTTTTCGAAGGCCGCTACAACGAGGTTATGGGCCGAGGTGCCCTTGCCGACGCCGACTTTCTTGCCCTTGAGGTCCGCCAGCGACTGGATGCGCGATTCCGGTTTGACGAAGATGGCTTCGCCGGCGCCGTTGGAGGGAAGGGCGGCGACATAGGTGATGGCGGAGCCTGCTGCCTGGCCGAAGATTGGCGGGGCATCGCCGGTCCAGCCGACATTGATCGAGCCGACATTCAGCGCTTCGACCAATGGCGGGCCTGCGGTGAACTCGACCCAGGACACGGTGATGCCCTTTGGCTCAAGGGCCTTCTCGATGATCTGCTGCTGGCGGGCGATGACCGGTAGGCCGGTCTTCTGATAGCCGATCTTGAACTCGGTCAATTCTGCAGCGGCCACGCCGGCGGCGGAGAGCCCGGAGGCCGCAAACAGGCTGGTGGCGATGAGGCCAGCGCCGAATAGGCGTCTTGTCAGGTTGAGCATCGGATCCCTCTTGTGGTTGGCGGAGGCGTTTTCCGCGTGATGTGGGATCATGCTAAATAAATCTATTATGATTATAGAGTTTATTTATTTTGTAGATTGAGCATGCGGAGAAATGCTTTTCCGCGGCGGAAGGGCAATGGGCCGGATTTTTCCGTTGCCGGTTATTACCGTCGCAGCGGCCGGCGCGCCGCCGCTGCGACGGGCGCCGACGGAAAACGTCGAAGCCGCTACTGGACCTCGCAACGGCGGGGCTTCTCCCCTGGCCGAATCTGCCCTATCAACGGCCGGATTTATCAACCTATCCGGGAGTTTTTTGCACGTGATTGATGAAAGCTTCTTCTACCCCCGCAAACCTGTCGCGATCGTTGCCCTTGGCGATTCGGCGGAGGCGCTGCTGTTGCGCGCGATATTGGAAAGTCTTGGGGCGGCCGTGACTTTGCATCTGCCCGGAACGCCCGGCGATGCTCTCAAGTGCCTGCAGCGGGAGGAGAAGGATGCCGAATACATCATCCTTTCTGGACATGGTGACGAGAATGGCTTCGTGCTCGGCGAGTTTGTCGACGACATAGACGCCGGGATGCTCATTGACGGTAGCCTGCCTGCCGATGCCCTGGCGGGCGCAATCCGGTTGCCGGCAAAGACAGTGATCAGTACCGCCTGCGCGACTGGAACGGATGCTTTCGGGCAGGCCTTTCTCACAGCTGGTGCGCGCGCCTATGCCGCGCCTTCAGACTTTCCGGATGGATCGGCTGTTCCCCTGTTTCTGCACGGCCTGTTCTACGAACTGTTGCACGGCGGGAAGACACTGGAAGAGGCAATTGCGAAAGCGCAAGCCTTTGACACCGGCAATGAGTTGTCTTTCGTGCTCTTCAAGGCACAAGCGGGCTAAGCGCCGGGGTCGCTTGCGCCGCCGGGCCTCGCCGGTCAATCCAAAAGATCGAACGCGCGAAAAATCCAGATGACCTGGTAGGTGAGGCCGGCGATCAGGAAGGCTGCGTGAAAGCGCCGGTTGGACGTGATGGCGGCTATGACACATAGGGCGATGTAAACCGCGTTGCGTAGCGGATATTCCACGCCATAAGACAGGAAATACTCCTTACCCTTGACCGCGGTGTCGATCAGATCGAGCGCGTAGGCGAGCGCCAGGAAGCTGAAGAACCAGGCGCGGCGCGACATGAAATAGTGTTCGTAGCCGCTGTAGTCTTCCATCGAAGTGGGAAACAGCAGGACGCAGAGGAAGAAGAAGATGCAGCAATAGGAAATGACGAAGAGATAGACGCTGAAATCGATCAACGGCACCGAGTGCAGCCGGTATTCCCACCACCAGAAATAGATCAGGAACAGGAACATGAACAGCACCCAGCCGAGGTGCAGCCAGTAGATTTTTGTCTTGCCGGGATGCTGGACGAACAGCGCCAGGCCGGTCAGCAGGCGGGCCATCGACAGGCTGATGACCATGCCCATGATGACGCGGATATGCGAGAAAACCTGCGGATCGACGGGCTGGTCCATGTTTCAGGCCTTTGTGAGTGTCGGGATCAGGCTTCCGGCGGCACCGGTTTCGGATGGCCATTCTCGTCGAGCGCAACCATGACGAACAGCGCATCGGTGACCTTGTCCATCCGGTCGGAGAGATAGCGCTGCGCCCAGGCCTCGACCTTCAGCGTCATCGACGTGCGGCCAACCTTGACGACATCGGTATAGATGCAGAGCGTATCGCCGATCTTGACCGGCATTTCGAAGGCCATTTCCTTGACGGCGGCAGTGACGACGCGGCCACGTGCCCGTTCGGCGGCGCGGATGCCACAGGACAGGTCCATCTGCGCCATCACCCAGCCGCCAAAGATATCGCCGGCGGCATTGGCATCGGCCGGCATGGCCAGCGTGCGCAGGGTGAGGTCGCCGTTCGGTTTGGCCATCGTCATCGCTCTCCGTTTGATTGGATGTAACCCGATGAGGCGCGATCGGAAAAGACCCCCTGGGCAAATATCCTGCAGCAGGGCACTGCGGCGCGGGCGGTGTGAACAAACGGTAAATTCCAGCTTATCAATTTTAGCGACGCCCTGTTAGGAAGTTCGAAAATTCCCATCGGTATCGTGCGCCTATAAAATTCTGGAGGGGATTTGGCTCAATGAGAAATTTTCGTATTTCGGTGCGATTGTATGCGCTGGTGGGGCTGGCACTTGTGACCATGGCGGCCGTCATGACACTTGGCTTGTTCCAGGAGCAGGACAAGCTGGTGGTGCAGCGCAAGGCCATGCTGGAGGCGATGAACGAAAACGCGGTTTCCGTATTCGACAGCTATTACAAGCAGGAACAGGCCGGGACGCTTTCGAAGGCCGATGCGCAGGCGCGCGCCATCGAGGCGATCAAGGCCATGCGTTACCAGGGCAACGGCTATTTCTTCATCACCGACATGAAGAGCATGATGATCATGCATCCGATCAAGCCGGCGCTGGATGGCACCGACCAGACGGACAACAAGGATCCGACCGGAAAGCACATCTTTGTCGAGTTTGCCAAGAAGGTTGCGGCTGAAGGCAAGGGTTTCGTCGATTATTACTGGCCGAAGCCCGGTGCCGAAGAGCCGGTGCTGAAATATTCGCATGTGGCCGGATTTGCGCCCTGGGGCTGGATCGTCGGCACCGGCGTCTATGCCGATGACCTCGCAGCCATGTTCAAGGACGGCCTGATCCGCGTGGCGATGATTTGCGGCCTGGCGGCACTGATCATCCTGGCGGCCGCTTTCTCGATCGTCCGAAGCGTTGTTGGCCCGATCGAGCGGCTGAAGACTTCTATGCGGGCGATTGCCGACGAGGACGTGTCGTCAGCCATTCCCGAAACCGGCCGCAAGGACGAGATCGGCCAGATGGCCGGGGTGCTTGCCGAACTGCGGGATTCCGTCAAGGAGCGCATTGGCTTGCGGCAGCGCGAAGCCGAGCAGCAGAGCCAGATCGACGACGAGCGGCGCGGCAACGAAACGCGGGCGCAGTCGAATGCCCAGGCTCAGGCCGATGCTATGACCACCATTGGCAGCGCGCTTGAAAAGCTGGCAAGCGGCGACCTGACGGCGGAAATTGCCCGGATCGCGCCGGAATATTCCAAGCTGCGCGACGATTTCAACACGGCTGTCACCGCGCTGCGCGGCGTCATCCAGTCGATCGCCCAGTCGACCGAAGTGGTCTATGGCAGTGCCGGGGACATTTCCGAAGCCGCCAACAATCTGTCGCGCCGCACCGAGCAGCAGGCGGCCGCCCTTGAAGAGACGGCGGCGGCCCTGGACGAGATCACGTCGACGGTCAAAAGTGCTTCCGACCGTGCGGCCGAGGCGCGCGAAATGGTCAACGAGACCAAGGGCAGTGCCGCCAAGTCCGGCGAAATCGTCCGCAACGCGATTGCCGCGATGACGCGTATCGAAGGCTCTTCGAGCAAGATCAGCCAAATCATCGGCGTGATCGACGAAATCGCCTTCCAGACCAATCTCCTGGCGCTGAATGCCGGTGTCGAGGCGGCGCGGGCAGGCGAGGCTGGCCGCGGTTTTGCCGTGGTCGCACAGGAAGTGCGTGAACTGGCGCAGCGTTCAGCCGGTGCCGCCAAGGAAATCAAGGAGCTGATCCGCAACTCCGCCACCGAAGTCGAGACAGGCGTGACGCTGGTGCGCTCGACCGGTGAGGCGCTGACGGAAATCGAAAGCCTGGTCAACCGGGTGAACGAGCATGTCGCCTCGATCGCCACCGCTGCCCGCGAACAGGCGACCGGTCTTGCCGAGGTCAACACGGCCGTCAACAGCATGGACCAGATGACCCAGCAGAATGCCGCCATGGTCGAGGAGACGACGGCCGCCAGCCAGACGCTGGCGCAGGAGAGCCGCGAGCTGAAGAGCCTGCTGCAGACTTTTCGCCTGTCCACGGACAGCAGGCAGGGCAGCTACAGCCGCGCCGCCTGATCCCGTTCAAAAAGACGGAAATGCCGATTGCCCGCGTTCGAAAGGACGCGGGCTTTTTCCTTTTTGTTGTAAGGTTGTGACCATGTTGGGTTGCTATCCCTGGGTTTCGTGTCATCGGGAGGCTCGTTTGAGGGGAGGTGCTTGACCCCTACCGGTTTCCCATGAGAATGATGTAGTGAATCAAGGTGTTACAGCGCACGCCGCCTGGGGCGGGGCGCGTGACGCTACAAGAGAGAGGACTGCGAATGACGCCGTTTCGACGTATTATGATCCGGACTACGGCGCTGATGGCGCTATCGATGGGGGTGCTGACGGCGTGCACCGTCGTCGTCGATGAGCCCGGCGGGCGGCCTTATCCTCGGCCGGACCCATCGAGACCGCAAATGTGCACGATGGAGTACAACCCCGTCTGCGGTGAGCGCGGCAACAATCGCCGGACGTTCGGAAATGCGTGCCAGGCGCGGGCGGAAGGTTTCCGGATCGCGGGCCGTGGCGAATGCCGGCCTGAGCGTCCCGATTTCGGCGGCGACCGGCCGCAGGTCTGCACCCGCGAATATGCACCGGTCTGCGCCCGGCAGGGACGCCGCGAGCAGACATTTTCGAACAGCTGCATGGCCGAGGCTCAAGGGTTTCGCGTCGTCGGCCGTGGCGAATGCGAGCGTGGAGACGACTGGCCCGGCGATGGCTCGGGCATGCGCCCGCCGCGCGAGCCACAGATGTGCACGAATGAATATGCGCCGGTATGCGCGCGTCAAGGCAGGCGGGAGCAGACTTTCCCGAATAGCTGCACAGCGCAGGCCCAGGGATTCCGGGTCATCGGCGATGGTGAGTGCGACTGAGTTGAGCACAACGGGCAAGCGAACTGTTCCGGCTGGGGCAGTTTGCTTGCATTCCTGACTGTGGAGTGAATGGATCGTGCTGCGGATCGTTTCCTTGAACGCCTGGGGTGGGCGGCTGCATGCGCCGCTGATGCGCTATCTCACCGATGTCGATGCCGACGTGATCTGCCTGCAGGAGGTGGCGCGCACGCCAAAGGCTCCTTCCGACTGGCTGCTCTATCGCGACCACGGCGTCGAACTGCAGCAACGGGCCAATCTGTTCGATGAAATCCGGGCAGTGCTGCCCGGCCATGACGGCTTTTTCGCGCCGACAGCGCGGGGAGACCTGTTCGACGGGGACAGAGCCGTGCCTTCGGAATTTGGCCTCGCGACCTTCGTGCGCTCATCGCTGACGGTGATCGCCCAGGCACAGGATTTTGTGCATGGCGCATTTTCGCCGGATGGCTGGGGCGCGCATCCACGCGCCCGCAACGCCCATTGCCTGCGTCTTTTCAACCATGAGGACGGGTTTTCAATGACGATCGCGCAAATGCATGGTTTGCGGGACGTCGCCGGCAAGGGCGATACGCCGGCGCGCGACGCGCAAACACAGGCGCTGGCCGAACTGGTCGGGCGGGTCTGGCACGGTGGCGAGCGGCTGGTGGTCTGCGGCGATTTCAACGTCTTGCCGGACAGCCGGATGTTCGGATCATTGGCGAAACTCGGCTTGACCGATCTGATCACGTCACGCGGCCATACCGATACACGCACCTCCTATTATGAAAAGCCGGGGCGGTTTGCCGATTACATGCTGGTGACGCCGGATATCGAGGTGATCCGCTTTGATGCGGTTGCCGAGCCGGAGGTGTCCGATCATCGCGCGTTGGTATTGGAGATGCGGTAGGGCGCGTCTTTTCGACAGGGGCTGTTTGGTTGCCGGATTGAAAAAATCTCCGGCCGGTTCAATTTTTTCGCGCCGTGTGTCGATTCCTGCCGGCACCGTTCGTCGTGGAGGTGTGGGCATGAGCCTACGCAACAAATGGACCCTCAAGGAGAGCCTGAATGCCCAAGATGATTTTCGTTAATCTGCCGGTTGCCGACCTGGCCAAAGCCACCCGCTTCTATCAGGCGATCGGATGCGAAAAGAACGAACAGTTCAGCGACCAGACGTCCGCCAGCATGGTCTGGTCTGAGACGATCACGTTCCAGCTGGCAACGCCGGCTTATCTCGCGACCTATACGCCAAAGCCGCTGGCCGACGCGCATCAGACAACCGAGATGCTTTTGGCCTTGTCGATCGACAGCCGCAAAGAGGTCGACAGATTGACCGAAGCGGGTGCAGCTGCCGGAGGTAAAGCCGATATTCGGCCGCCGCAGGACAGCGGTTTCATGTATAACCGTGCCGTCGAAGACCCCGATGGCCATGTGTTCGAGCTGATGTGGATGGACATGAGCGCCGCCTGAGCCGGCAGGCAATGGGGTGAAGGAGCTGCTGCAGATGCATATCGATGTAACCACGATCGGGTTTACCCATAGCACTGCGGCGGACTTCTTTGGCCGTATCAAGCAGGCCGGTGTGAAGAAGGTGATCGATATCCGGCTTCACAACACCTCGCAGCTTGCCGGTTTCGCCAAGGCTGCCGACCTGCCGTATTTCCTGAAGGAGCTCTGCGGCGCTGACTACGTGCATCAACCGCTGCTGGCTCCGACAGAAGACATCCTGACGTCCTTCAGGAAGAAGAAGGACGGCGACTGGAACACGCTGCGCCACCGGTTCATGGACCTGATGGCCGAGCGGCAGGTGGAGACCCGGCTGACCCCTTCGTCGTTTGCCGGCAGCTGCCTGCTCTGTTCGGAGGCGCAGCCGCATCACTGCCACCGGCAGCTCGTCTGCGACTATCTCGACGGCAAGTGGGGCGGGAAGCTGACTGTCCGGCATCTCTGAAAAGAGCCGTGTTTCCGCTCCGGGCACCCATAACCGGGGATGCGTTCGAAAGCCTTCGTTTACCCTGTTTGCATAAAATCCGCTTCAGTTCCGGTCTTTCCCGTCCTGCGCCTGCCTTTCGACACAGGCTGCCCGCAGGTTTTCCGCAGGGACCGGGCGGGTACGATGGTGCGTTTCGAGGCACCGTCATCGGTAGAGGCGGCAGTTTAGTATGGCGTATGTTTCCTTTTTCCGGCGTCCAGCGGCGGTCTTCCTGCTGTCGCTTTCCTTGGCCGCCTGTTCGACGGATGACTTCGGCCCGCCGGGACGAATCGATTCATCATCGCGGGTCGGCGCCATTGAGCCCGCCAGCCGCCATGCCCGTGGCTCGCGGGAAAATCCTTATCCTGCCGCCGATGGGGCTGTTGCCACCTTCGCCGAGAATTCAGACACTGCCGTCCCGGCCGATCCACGCCTGCAGGCATCGCGCCAGCGTCTGCCCATGATCGATAGCGAAGCCGCGCAACAGCAGCCGCTCGCCGTTGCCAGTGCGCCGCCGATGACGGTACCTGCCGAAGGCGTCAACATGGATGCGATGATGGGTGTCGAGACAGGCTCGACACCGGTTGTCGGTCTGGCCGAAGAGCAGAACCGCGATTATGGCCGGGGCAACGAGATCGCCAGAGGCAATGAGATCGCCGAGGGCAATGCCAGCCAGCCGGTGGTTGGCGGTATCGGTGGTGACACGGTGCAACAGCTTGGGGGGCCGCAGGCCGTGCAGGTGGCATCAGCTGACCCGGGCTACGACCCCGATCTACCGCCGCTCAGCGCCGAAAAGCAGGCCGCCGAAGAGGCGCGCAAGGCGCAATTTCTCGATCAGCAGCAGCGTGTGATGCTGCGTAAACAGCAGACACAGGGCGAGCAACAGGTGGCTTTCCTGCCGCGGGCGGGAAATCCGCTGTCAGTTCCCGAGTCCGAGCCTGATTTTACCGGGCAGATGCCAGCCTCGGAAATCGCCTGCCGCCAGCGGCTGAAGAAGCTCAAGGTCGAATTCACCGATATTCCGCGGATTTCCAACGGCCGGGCCTGTGGCATCGACTATCCGATCCAACTGACCGGCCTTTCCGGCGGTATCGACATCAAGCCGGCCGTCAAGCTCAACTGCGAGGTGACGGAAGCCTTTGCCAAATGGGTGAAGAACGAACTGGCGCCATCGGCCCGCTACCGCTATCTCTCCGGCATCAAGACGATCAAGCCGCTCGGTGGCTACTCCTGCCGGACGATGAATTCCAAGCGCGGCAATCCGATGTCCGAGCATGCCCGTGGCAACGCCATCGATGTCGGCAAGTTCGTGCTGAATTCCGGCAAGGAAATCGACGTGCGCAAGCCGGGATTCTTCGCCTTCCGTGAAAAGGGCCTGCTGAAGGCGGTGCGTAGCGACAGCTGCAAATATTTCAACACCGTGCTTGGCCCCGGCAGCGATCCTCAGCACAAGGATCATTTCCATTTCGACCTCAGGGAACGCAAATCCGGCTACCGGCATTGCGATTGATCGGACGGTGTCCGCTCGTAGGTACGCCGGTTTACGGTAATCTTCTTGCTGCGCTGGGTTGAAAACGATTATTGCGGTTTCGCGTGGAAGAAAACGGGGATTCGTAATGGAAACCAGAGCCTATCTCGGCGGCTGTCTGTGTGGAAATATCCGTTTCAAGGCAACCGGCACGCCCGGCAATCCGCATACCTGCTCGTGTGAAAACTGCCAGCGGCATTCCGGCGCACAGACGCTCTGTTGGGTGGAGTTTCCGCGCGATGTTGTCGAGTGGACCGGCGAGGGCGGTATGCCTGCCGTCTACCGGTCGTCCGATTACTCCAGCCGCTCCTTTTGCCCGAAATGCGGCAGCACGCTGGGGGCCGTCGATGATGAGCCGGTGATTGCGCTGGTGACCGGCAGTTTTGATGAACAGGACGTAGAGGAGCTGCGCCCGCTCTCGCACTCTTTCGAGGATGTGCACCCAAGTTGGTGGAAAATCCCGGCGGCAAGCTAGCTGCCGTTTCGGCTGGCTGCGCAAAAAAATGGCCGGTCGAAACCGGCCTAAAATGAACCTTACCGAAGAGGGGACTGCCGGAGGTTCTTGCAAATCACTGTCGTCGTCTGTGTCCCACGCGGCGAACATGGCGTGTGTCCATCACGGTTTCATGACAGGCGCGGTTGATAACGGAAGGGCCGGATTCCGTTGCCGGTGGTTGTTGTCGCGGCAGGATTGCCATCAAAACCGTTGCCGGGGAGGCCGCGGCCACGCGTGACAATCCGTTTTCAATTTTTCTCGATTTTGCAGCTGAAA
Source organism: Hyphomicrobiales bacterium (assembly GCA_900472175.1). Taxonomy (GTDB): domain Bacteria; phylum Pseudomonadota; class Alphaproteobacteria; order Rhizobiales; family Rhizobiaceae; genus Pararhizobium. The sequence continues at coordinate 413,033 of UCHD01000004.1, forward strand.
TTTCCGGCGGAACACCCATATAAAGCATCTCTTTCCGTATTCGTCCCTCCCGGAACATATTTCATGGCGCCCATCGTTTCCGTTTCCAATCTGGTGAAAACCTATGCGTCCGGCTTTCAGGCGCTGAAAGATGTCAGTCTCGATATTGAGGAAGGCGAAATCCTGGCATTGCTGGGGCCGAATGGCGCCGGCAAGACGACGCTGATCTCGATCATCTGCGGCATCGTCAATCCGACCGGGGGCACGGTGCTGGTCGGCGGCCACGACGTCGTCACCGATTTCCGGGCGACCCGCTCGATCATCGGGCTGGTGCCGCAGGAACTGACGACCGATCAGTTCGAGACGGTCTGGAACACGGTGTCGTTTTCGCGCGGGCTGCACGGCAAGAAGCCGGATCCCGCCCATATCGAAAAAGTGCTGAAGGACCTGTCGCTGTTCGACAAGAAGGACAACATGCTGCGCGAGCTTTCCGGCGGCATGAAGCGGCGGGTGCTGATCGCCAAGGCTTTGAGCCACGAGCCGCGTGTGCTGTTTCTCGACGAGCCGACCGCCGGGGTCGACGTCAATCTGCGCAAGGACATGTGGAAGGTGGTCGAGAAGCTGCGGGAAACCGGTGTGACGATCATCCTGACCACGCATTATATCGAAGAGGCCGAAGAGATTGCCGACCGGGTCGGCGTCATCAATGGCGGCAAGATTTTGCTGATCGAACAGAAGACGGAGCTGATGAAGAAGCTCGGTCGCAAGCAGCTCAGGGTCGAGCTGCAGGAGCCGCTGCAAGATATCCCGGAGGCGCTTGGCTCCTACGATCTGACGATCGGGGACGGGGGCGGCAGCCTGATCTATGACTATGACACATCCGGCGAGCGCACCGGCATCACCACGCTTTTGACCGCATTGGCCGAAGCCGGAATCAGGCTCAAGGATATCTCGACGCAACAGAGTTCGCTCGAGGACATTTTCGTCGAACTGGTGGGAGCACGCGCATGAACCTCGAAGCGGTCAAGTCGATCTATTTCTTCGAGATGGCGCGAACGCGCCGCACGCTTTTGCAGAGCGTGGTCTCGCCGGTCATTTCCACCTCGCTCTATTTCATCGTCTTCGGTGCGGCCGTCGGCTCGCGCATCCAGGAGATCGATGGGGTTTCCTACGGTGCCTTCATCACGCCGGGCCTGATCATGCTGACGCTGCTCACCCAGTGCATCGGTAACGGCTCCTTCGGCATCTATTTTCCGAAATTCACCGGCACGATCTATGAGCTTCTGTCGTCTCCGGTGTCGATGACGGAAATCGTGCTTGGCTATGTCGGGGCGGCGGCGACCAAGGGCATGATGATCGGCATCATCATATTGGGGACGGCCTCGCTGTTCGTCGATCTGTCGATCGCCCATCCCTTTGTGATGTTGCTGTTCTTCGTGCTGACGGCCGTGACCTTCAGCCTGTTCGGCTTCATCATCGGCATCTGGGCCAAGGATTTCGAACAGCTCAATCTCATTCCGATGCTGGTCATCCCGCCGCTGGTCTTCCTCGGCGGCAGCTTCTACTCGGTCAACATGCTGCCGCCCTTTTGGCAGGCGGTCAGCCATTTCAACCCGGTTCTCTACCTGATCAGCGGATTCCGCTGGAGCTTCTTCGAGATCGCCGACGTCAACCCGGTGATCAGCCTCGTCATCATCATCGGGTTTTTGGCGGTGCTGATGGGATTGCTGACATGGATCTTCAAGACGGGGTACCGGTTGCGGAACTGACGGACGACCCGGGTCCTGCGGGAGTTACATCTTCGTCAGGGGAGTTTCTGCCGATTGCCTTTTGAAGATGGCCTTGATTGTGCCGGCGCGGCGATTGCCAGTCTCGCTCAGCATCATCATCTGCAATTGTTCACCTTTCAGTGTAATGGCAATATGGAAGAGCGTGCCGCTGTAGGGTCCGCCTTTTCCTTCTTGCCAGCGGCCGTTCCCGACCGCCCAGAGAGTGTTGCTGGGGCTGTCTGCCTGGACAGCGGCGGACCAGCCATTGTTGGCCGCAATGGTCAGAACCGATCCATGCCGCATGATGGTGATCTTGCAGGAACTGCATTCGCCTGCATTGGAGCTCACCTGTTGCCACTCTCCTGGCAAGCCGTATTCGCCTGCATAAGCGGCAGATGGCAGAAGCAGCGCGGCAGTGGCAAGAAGTGATTTCAACACCCGGTTCATGCATGGCCTCCCGCCGGTTTCTTCAATCTCTCAATCTCAACTCATCCGTCTGCATCTGCAGGAAGTCGAGTGTCGACAGAAAACTCATGCCGAGCAGGCTCTGGTCGAGCATGCCCTGCTGGGTAACCATTGCCTTGACGTCATTGCGAACGATCGGGCCGATCGCCACCTCGCTCAGCGTCACCGGTGCTGCACGCGCTTCACCGTTTGCCGTTGAAATGGTCTGTGTGAAGGCGAGGCCCGCCGGGTTGAGGCCGAGCGTTTCGGCGTCCTCGTAGGACAGGGCTACCCGGCTGGCGCCGGTATCGACCAGCATCTGGACGGTGGCGCCATTGACGGTCACGGGCGTTTCGAAATGACCGTTCAGCACCTTGTGCAGCACGACTTCCTGAACACCTTCACTGTCGGTGAAGACGGCGGCGCGTCCGGGAATGAGGCCGGCTGCCAGGCGTCCGCCGAAGGACTGCAGGTCGGTGCGGTAGAGGTAGCCGGATACGAGAACGAGAATGATCAGCACCCAGATGCCGAACTGGCGCAGGCTTTGGCCGATATGGCGGCGGCTTTGGACGATGCCGGTGGCAAACATCGCAGCGATGGCACCAAGCGTGACGAGGCGGCCGAAATCGTCGTTCATGATGCCGAAGGTGCGGCCGCTGTCATGGTTGAGGATCAGAAAGATGAGGCCGACGGCAAGGATGCCCAGAAGGATGGTCAGTCTGGTCATTCGCCGCTTACCCTTTCGCGGGCCATGCGGGTCCGGCGCGTTTCACGGCGGGGTTTGCGCTCGACCGTTTCCAGCCGCGCCGGCAGGCTGTCCATGATGTCGCGTCGCTCTTCGGAAGTGTAGAGCGACCATGCGCCGATCTCATCACGCGTGCGGCCGCAACCGAAGCAAAAGCCGGTTTTTATGTCGATCGAACAGACGAGAATGCAGGGTGTTTCCATGAAGGCGCGACAATCCGGAAAAGCGGTGGTTCAAATCTATATCGTCGTTTCAAATCGCCAGTGCAAGGGCGGCGAAAACGGCGATTTCGGTCAACTGTTGTGTGGCGCCGATTGTGTCGCCCGTATGGCCGCCGATCTTGCCGTTGACGATTTCGCTGAAGACGGGAACCGTGACGGCAAAGGCGGCGATGGCGAGGGTTGCGGCCAAAAGCGAGGCACCCGACAAGAGCAGCAAAAGCGCCGCCGCCACGATCCCGAAAATCAGGGCAAAGGTGACAGCCGAGGCCTGTGGCTCACCGGCAGATGCCGCAACGCCGTCCTGGCGGGCAGGTGGCAGTTTTGACCAGTGCCAGACCATGGCGGCACGGCTGAGGGCGGCTGCGGCGAGCACCAGCAAGCCGGCGCCTGTTGGCGATACCAGAGGCAGGACGGCAGCCAGCGCCGAAACCCTGAGGCCAAACGACAGGATGAGGGCGACCGCACCATAGGAGCCGATGCGGCTGTCCTTCATGATGACAAGCGCCTTTTCCTTAGTCCTGCCGCCGCCAAGGCCGTCTGCCGTATCGCTGAGCCCGTCTTCGTGCAGGGCGCCGGTGATCAGGGCCTGGACTGCGACGGCAACGAAAACGGTGAACAGTGGCGAGACCTGGAGGGCGGCGAAGACCGAGACGATGGCCGCGGCTGGCAGCACAATCAGCAGTCCGGCCAGCGGAAAGGCGCGCACCGCGCGGCTGAGCCGGCCGTCGAAATTGACGAAATGGCGCTGCGGCATGTGAATGCGGCTGAGGAATGCCACCGAGCGGGCCACGTCATCGATGAAATCGCGAATATCGAACATGAAATCATTCCCCCAGGCCGATCCGCCCCCAGCGAATCGGTGTTTTCAAACCGATCATGCGACGGCGACACGAACGGGCGCAAATGCCGTTGCCGGATTTGCTGCAGCACTTTATGAGGAAGCACCTTTGCGAAGCCATGCTTCGCCGACGACAAGACGATACAAGGATTTGCTTCATGAGTGCCAGTGGCCTGCCGTTCGACGATTTCCGTGAATTGCTGCGTAACCTGCCGGGTCCGGACAGCGCAGCTCTGGTGGCAGCGCGCGATCGCGATGCGCAGCTGACGAAGCCGCCGGGAGCGCTTGGCCGTCTCGAAGAGATCGCATTCTGGCTTGCCGCCTGGACGGGCAGGGCGCCTGCGGTCAACCGGCCGCTGGTGGCGATCTTTGCTGGCAATCACGGTGTCACCCGGCAGGGCGTTACGCCGTTTCCGCCGTCGGTGACGGCGCAGATGGTCGAGAATTTTGCGGCCGGTGGCGCTGCCATCAACCAGATCTGCGTCAGCCACGATCTCGGCCTGAAGGTGTTCGATCTGGCGCTGGAATATCCGACGGGCGATATTACCGAAGAGGCGGCTCTGTCCGAGCGCGATTGCGCCGCCACCATGGCGTTTGGCATGGAGGCGGTTGCCGGCGGTACCGATCTTCTGTGCATCGGCGAAATGGGGATCGGCAATACGACGATCGCAGCGGCGATCAATCTGGCGCTCTATGGTGGCACGGCTGAGGAATGGGTCGGTCCCGGTACGGGAGCGCAGGGCGAAGTGCTGGCTCGCAAGATCGCTGCCGTCGAAAAGGCTGTGACGCTGCATGGTGATCATCTCTCCGATCCGTTCGAAGTGCTGCGGCGCCTCGGCGGCCGCGAGATCGCCGCGATGGCTGGCGCCATTCTGGCGGCCCGCATGCAGAAAATCCCAGTCATTATCGACGGCTATGTCGCAACCTCAGCGGCGGCGATCCTGAAGGCCGCCAATCCGGCCGCGCTCGATCACTGCCTGATCGGCCATGTCTCGGCAGAGCCGGGCCATATGAAGGCGATCGAGATGCTTGGCAAGACGCCGCTTCTCGCCCTTGGCATGCGGCTTGGCGAAGGTACGGGCGCAGCGCTTGCTGCCGGTATCGTCAAGGCGGCGGCCGCTTGCCACTCCGGCATGGCGACGTTTGCGCAGGCTGGCGTTAGCAACAAGAACTGACGGCGGCCCTTTAGGTCAGGCATGGTCCGGCGAATGCTGCGTTGAGCGGCATCGCTCAGGGTGATGCCAGGGACGATTTGCGGGCGATACTGTAAATTGCAAGTCTTTGCGGGCTCCGGCTACCAGACCGGGGCTTGATAGCCCACGGCTTCTCACCTATTCGGGAGCGGCGATCCATTTTGACGATTGTGGTGTGAGTGGCCCGTATTCACGGCGCATTCAGGCTGATGTCAGTATCGCGTGTTCCTTGCGGCATTTTACAAGGAACGGAGCGAGCATGTATCTGAACGAGGACTATCGTCGAATGGCCAATGAGAAGCCGGTAAAAAAGCTGACGGGAATCCGGCATTTCTTTGCGGCCGCGACCTATTCCTTCGGCGGCGCCAAGCGCCTTCTTGGCGAGGCAGCTTTCCGCCATGAACTCGGCGCGTTTGCCGTCGCGATGATCCTGTTCGCCATCACCGGCGCGACCTTTTTCCAGTATGTTGCGGCCGGTGTGTTGTTTCTGCTGATGATCGCCTTTGAGGCGCTGAATACGGCAATCGAGGAAATCGTCGATCGTGTTTCGCCGGAAATTTCCGATATGGGCAAGAATGCCAAGGATCTGGGTTCGCTCGCCTGCCTGTGCATCATCCTCGCCAATGGCGGTTATGTCGCCTATGTCGTGGTTTTCTCGCATCTCTTCGGCATTTGAGGCCTGAATCGGCAAGCGGCGATTTTATTCCCTCTTCAACAGTCAAATTTAATTGAGCGATTTCTTTCTGTTCTGACGCTAATCAAAGTTGACGCGAAATATCATGATTATATACCGGGGCCGCCGGACAAGATGGTCCGCAGAAAACTCGGAGAGGTTTCCATGACAATTTCCTTCTCAGGCTCGATGAGCGCGCTGGCGTTCGCGGCTCTTTTCGCCAGCACCGGTGCAACCGTCGCCCTTGCCCAGGAAGATATCGGCATCGTCGTCTACAATGCCCAGCACGAAAGCCTCGGCGTTGCCTGGGCCGAAGCCTTTACCAAGGAAACCGGTATCAAGGTGACGCTGCGCAAGGGCAGCGACATGGAATTCGCCAACCAGATCGTCCAGGAAGGCGCCGCATCGCCAGCCGACGTGTTTCTGACCGAAAACTCGCCGGCGATGTCGCTGGTTGATGGTGCCGGGCTGTTCGAGCCGGTCGCCACTGAGACGCTGGCGCAGGTGCCTGAGAATTTCCGGCCTTCGAACGGTCACTGGATCGGCGTTGCCGCGCGCTCGACCGTGTTTGCCTATGACAAGACCAAGCTGACCGAAGACAAGCTGCCGAAGTCGATGCTGGATCTCGCCGATCCAAGCTGGAAGGGCCGCTGGGCGGCATCCCCGGCCGGTGCCGATTTCCAGGCCATTGTCAGCGCGTTTCTGTCGCTGAAGGGCGAAGAGGCGACGGCCTCCTGGCTGAAGGCAATGAAGGAGAACTTTACCGCCTACAAGGGCAATTCGACGGCGATGAAGGCCGTCAATGCCGGTGAAGTCGAAGGTGCCGTGATCTATCACTACTATTATTTCGGCGATCAGGCGAAGACCGGCGAGAACTCGAAGAACGTTGCGCTGCATTTCTTCAAGAACCAGGATCCGGGCGCCTTCGTCAGCATTTCCGGCGGTGGCGTTCTTGCCTCCAGCCAGCACAAGGAGAATGCCCAAAAATTCCTCGCCTGGGTAACGGGCAAGGGCGGGCAGGGCATCCTGCGTGACGGTACCTCGTTCGAATATGCCGTCGGCAACGGCGAAGCATCGAACAAGGCCCTGCCGGCGCTTTCGGATCTGCAGTACCCCAAGGTCGATCCGGCCACACTCAACAGCGCAAAAGTCACAGACCTGATGACGGACGCCGGTCTGCTGTGATAGGCAGAGCCTAAACCTGATCGGAACGCTCCGGTTAGGTATCGTCATTCCGGACTACCGGAAACAGTCGCAGCCGCCCGAAAAGGCTGGTTGCGGCTGTCATTTTGGTTTGAAAGCAAGAGACTTTGAGCGCCACCGCGTTTCCTGCCGAGCCCACCTCTGCCCTGCGCCGGCTGCTGGCCGCCGTCAGGGGGAAGTCCAGGGTCCCCTATTTCTGGGTCACGATCGCGGCTGCCTTCGTTTCGCTCGTCAGCCTGATGCCGCTCGGCTTCATTGCCTGGGTTTCGGTGCAGACCGGCTGGGAAACCGCGTCAAAGCTGATTTTTCGCGGCCGTGTCGGCGAACTGCTGATCAATACAGCTCTGCTGGAACTCTGCACATTGCCGCTCACAATCGCGCTTTCCGTGGCGCTGGCATGGTTGACCGAACGCACCGATCTGCCCGGCGCGCGGCTGTGGTCGATGCTGGCCGTCGCGCCGCTTGCCGTTCCGGCGTTTGTGCACAGCTACGCCTGGATCAGCCTGGTTCCCGGGCTGCACGGCTTGACCGGCGGCGTGCTGGTGTCGGTGCTGGCCTATTTCCCCTTTCTCTATTTGCCGGTGGCGGCACAGTTGCGCCGTCTCGATCCGGCGATCGAGGATGCGGCCGCCTCGCTTGGCCTCAATCCGTGGCAGGTGTTTTTTCGCGCTGTCCTGCCGCAGTTGCGGCTGGCGATCTGTGGCGGCTCGCTGCTGGTCGGCCTGCATCTGCTCGCCGAATACGGGCTCTATGTGATGATCCGGTTCGATACGTTCTCGACGGCGATCGTCGATCAGTTCCAGTCGGCCTTCAACGGACCGGCGGCCAACATGCTGGCCGGGGTTCTGGTGTCGTGCTGCCTGTTGCTGCTGGTCATCGAGGCGGTCCTGCGCGGTGGCGAGCGTTATGCGCGGGTGGGTTCGGGTGCTGCCCGCCCGGCTGACCGCCGCAGGCTCGGGCGAATGATGGTTCCGGCGCTGGCGCTGAATGCCGCAACGGCGGCGCTGGCGATTGGTGTACCGTTCGTCACCCTGACACGCTGGCTCTATATCGGCGGCACTGAGATCTGGCGGATCGATCTTGTCGGTGGTGCTTTCGGCCAGACTGTCGTGCTTGCCATTGCCGGCGGTGTTCTGGCGACGATTGCGGCCGCGCCGATGGCCTGGCTGTCGGTGCGGGCGCCCGGGCGATTGCAGCGGATCCTCGAGGCCTGCCATTATTATGTCGGCTCGCTACCCGGCGTCGTTGTGGCGTTGGCGCTGGTGACCATTACGGTGCGGCTGGTGCTGCCGCTCTACCAGACCTTTGCCACCCTGTTCCTTGCCTACATCATGCTGTTTCTGCCACGCGCCATGGTCGGGCTGCGGACCAGCATTGCTCAGGCCCCGGTCGAGCTTGAGCGCGCCGCCATGGCTTTGGGACGCACACCATTCCAGGCGGTGCGCCAGACAACGATGCGGCTCGCAGCACCCGGCATTGCGGCCAGTACCGCGCTGGTGGCGCTCGGTATCACCAATGAGCTGACAGCGACCCTGATGCTGTCGCCGACTGGCGTCGAAACGCTGGCAACGAAATTCTGGTCGCTGACCAGCGAGATCGATTATGTCGCAGCCGCCCCTTATGCGGTGATGATGGTGCTTCTGTCGTTGCCGCTGACCTTCCTTCTTTACGTGCAATCCAGACGGGCAACCGGACAATGACGTTTCTGACACTCGATGCCATCAGCAAATCCTACGGCCCGACGGTGGCGCTCGACGCGATCGATATGCGCATCGAGGCGGGCGGGCGCACGGCGATCGTCGGGCCTTCCGGGTCCGGAAAGACGACGCTGTTGCGCATCATCGCCGGTTTCGAGACGCCTGACAGCGGCTCGCTGGTGCTGGATGGAAAGATGCTGGCGGGCAACGGCGCGTTCGTTCCGGCGCACCGGCGCGGCATCGGCATCGTTTCCCAGGATGGCGCGCTGTTCCCGCATCTGACGGTTGCCGACAATATCGGCTTCGGCCTGGCCAAGAATGCGGCTGACCGTAGCCAGCGGATTGCCGCGCTGATGGAGATGGTCGAGCTCGACGATGTCATGGCCACGCGGCGCCCGCACCAGCTTTCCGGCGGCCAGCAGCAGCGCGTTGCCCTTGCACGGGCTCTGGCGCTCAAGCCACGGTTGATGCTGCTGGACGAGCCGTTTTCGGCGCTGGATACCGGTCTGCGCGATACGCTGCGGCGGACCGTGGCACGTGTGCTGCGCGCCTCGGGAACCACGGCAATCCTGGTGACGCATGATCAGGCGGAAGCCTTGTCGTTTGCCGATCAGGTAGCGGTGTTGAGGCAAGGGCGGCTGGTGCAGTTCGGCTCGCCGCGCGCGCTCTACGGAAAACCGCGGGACCGCGAGACCGCGACTTTCCTGGGCGAGGCCATCCTGCTCGATGCCGATATCGCGTCGGGGCGGGCGCAATGTGCACTGGGGTCATTGATAGTCGAAACGGGGCTCAAAGCAGGCAAGGGGACCGTCATGCTGCGTCCCGAACAGATACGGTTGAAGACCGCTGCTGCGGGAACCACGATCGAAGGCCCGTTCGGGCGTGTCGATGACGTCGAGTTCGGTGGCGGCAACTGCATGGTTCTGGTTCGGATCGATCGTCGCGACCGGGCCATGCCGGATTTCCTGTCGATCAAATGCGTCGGCGCCGATATCCCGGAGCCTGGCGATCTGGTGGGGATCAGCGTCCACGGCACCGCGCATGTGCTGCCCGAATGATGCCGGGTTAGGCGAAGCTCTTGCGGCGGCGTTCCACTGCCGGGGCGTCTTCGATAGCGGGAACGCTTTGCAGCACGCGCTTTGACGGCAGAATGGCGATGGCTTCGGTACCTTCGCGCAGCTTGGAGCGCAGGATGAAGTCACCATTGTGCTTGGCAAGAATCGCCTGAACGATCGGAAGGCCAAGCCCGGTTCCCTGTTCGGCACTCTTGATGGCGATCGAGCCCTGACCGAAAGCGGAAAGAACCACCGGAATTTCCTCTTCGGGAATGCCCGGGCCGTTGTCCTTGATCGACAGGTATTGGCCGCCGCCTGCCGTCCAGCCGACCTTGACCGAAACCTCGCCGCCGGACGGGGTGAATTTCACTGCGTTCGACAACAGGTTCAGGATGACCTGGCGCATCGCCTTTTCGTCGACCCAGACCGATGGCATGCCGTATTCGAACTGTTCGGAAATGCTGATATTCTTGGTGCGGGCGCGCAGCTGCACCATGCCGATGCAATCCTCGGTGATCTCGACCAGATGGATGGCTTCTTCGTTGAGATCGTACTTACCGGCCTCGATGCGCGAAAGGTCGAGGATCTCGTTGATCAGATCGAGCAGGTGCTGGCCGGAGCGATGGATGTCGCCGGTATATTCCTTGTAGATCGGATTGTTGAGCGGGCCGAGCACTTCCGTCGACATGACTTCGGAAAAGCCGAGGATGGCGTTCAGCGGCGTGCGCAATTCGTGCGACATCGAGGCGAGGAAACGCGATTTGGCCATATTGGCTTCCTCAGCGCGGCGGCGCGCTTCATCCGACATCGATTTCGCCACTTCGAGTTCGGCGATCAGATCGTCCTTCTCCGCCTGAACCGAGAGGATATGCACGTTGCCGCGGTGCATGCGGCTGGTCATGAAGACGAGGAAAATCAGGGTCGTCGAGAGGACGACGGTCAGGGCGAGATAACCGGGATTGCCGGTTCGGACCGTCAGGGCGCTCAGCGCAAAGACGACCGGCACAAAGGTGAAGAGCAGCGCGTTGCGCAACAGGAATGTGCCCATCGCGGTAGCGGCAAGTGCGACCAGCAGCACGGCGGCCTTGTAGAAACCGAAGTCGATTTCGCCGCAGGTGCTGCAATCCTGGAGAACGAAGGCGGCCCAGCAAAACCCGAGGACGATCTGGACGAGGAGGAAACGGCCGCGCCAGTAATTGACCTTGTCGGCGGGGATATCCTTGGCTTTTGCCCTGCGCGCCAGAAGAATGCCGATGGCGTTGACGCAGAGGGTCGTCACGCCCCAGGCGACGAGATCCAGCTTTTCCGACAGATATACGCCGACGGCGGTGACCAGAATGATGAAGAGCGGCATGGCGATGGCGCCCTGCAGCATCGTATCGACATGAAGCCCGAGCATCTCCCGGTCAAAGCCGGACGCATTCGAAGGGCCTGCCTGCAGGCGTTCGCGGGTCGTGCGCACAGCCTTCGACACAGCCGTATTGCGATGGCTGCGCGATTTGTCGACGATATTCTTGTCGGTCGAGGTGCTGACGCCCTTGCTCATGATCTCATACGCGTTAACGGAATCCGTTGAACTTTAAGGGGGAATCCTTAAGAAGTTGCTGCGATTTCCTGTTTTTTGCGCACGTATCCCGTAGCGTGAACCGGCGGCAGGGGCCACAAGGACAACGATGAAACGCCTAATCCGGATCATTCGCGACCTGCTGCTGACGGCACTGATCCTGCTGTTTGTAGGGCTTGTGGCGGTGCGTCTCGAAAAGCCGCAGGAGGCGATGACCGGGCGCGCGCGGGTTGTCGATGGCGACACGCTGGTTCTCGACGGCAAGCGTCTTCGTCTCGTCGGCATCGATGCGCCGGAGTTACGGCAGATCTGTCAGCGAAACGGTCAAGACTGGCCCTGCGGTACCGAGGCGAAGGGCTATCTGTCCGGCTTGATCGGTGATGCCACAACGACGTGCGAAGCGGATGGAAGCGATAAATATGGGCGGATTCTCGCCGTCTGCACCGTTGGAAATCGCGACCTGAACGCGGCGATGGTCGATGGCGGTCATGCCATCGCGTTCGGAGATTATGAGACCGAGGAGGCCGTTGCCAGGCAGAACCGGATGGGCCTTTGGGCCGGTACGTTCGATGCGCCCCGTCAATGGCGGCAGACCCATGGCGGAATGGACGAAATGCCCCATATACCGGAGGGATGGTTGGACACGGCGATATCGCGCGTCGGTGGCTGGGTTGAGAATACTAAATCCAAGGTATGGAATGATTGACGGGCAGGCGGACGGGCTGGAGAATTTGCGCGCGGCGATCGCGGCCTGCCGGATTTGCCGGGATGCACCGGCGCGCGGTCCGGACGACCGGTTGCCGCACGAGCCGCGCCCGGTCGTGGTAATGTCAACTTCGGCGCGGATCCTGATTTCCGGTCAGGCGCCCGGGCTTCGTGTCCATGAGAGCGGCCTGCCGTTCAACGATGCCTCCGGCGACCGGCTGCGTCAGTGGCTCGGCGTGACGCGCGAACAGTTTTACGATCCCAATCTCTTTGCCATCGTGCCGATGGGCTTTTGTTTCCCCGGTTACGATGCCCATGGCAGCGACCTGCCGCCACGCCGGGAATGCGCGCCGCGATGGCAGCAGCAGGTGATCGATGCGATGCCGCAGGTCGAGCTTGTGCTGGCGATTGGTCAATACGCCCAGAGCTGGCATCTCGGCAGCCGGCGCTCGTCGTCGATGACGGAGACGGTGCGCAACTGGCGCGCGCATCTGGGGTCCAATATTGGGCCGCCGGTGCTGGCGCTGCCGCACCCGAGCTGGCGCAATACCGGCTGGCTGAAGAAAAATCCATGGTTTACCGAGGATGTCCTGCCGGTTCTGAGGGAGCGCGTATCAAAATTGATTGCCTGAAACAAATTTCTTTCATTTGGCAGAATTCACGCTATAGATAGAATAATATTCGAAAAGGACTCTTCATGGACCGTCTTGACCGCAAAATCCTGCGCCTGCTGCAGGAAGATTCCACGCTTGCCGTTGCTGATTTGGCCAAAAAAGTCGGTCTGTCCACCACGCCTTGCTGGCGCCGTATCCAGAAGATGGAAGAGGACGGTGTGATCCGCGGCCGCGTGGCGCTGTTGGATCCGGCGAAGGTCAATACCAAGGTGACGGTGTTCGTGTCGATCCGTACCAACACCCATTCGATCGAATGGCTGAAGCGCTTTTCCGAGGTGGTCGGCGAGTTTCCGGAAGTGGTCGAATTCTACCGCATGAGCGGCGATGTCGATTATCTGCTGCGTGTCGTCGTCCCCGATATCGCCGCCTACGACGCCTTCTACAAGCGGTTGATCACCAAGATCGAAATCCGCGATGTGTCCTCGGTCTTTGCGATGGAGCAGATCAAGTATACGACGCAACTGCCGCTCGACTACATGGTGATCGACCAGGCGAAGTCCAGCGAGGACTGATTACCCGGCTAACGGCTGCAGGCCCAGTCTTGCCAAAACGACGCTGCTCGTAAGTTCACGGACAGCGTCCTTGCCGATCCACCGGGCTGTGCGGTCTTGTCGCGCAGCGAGAGACGCCGCCATTAGAAGCGCGGGGCCATGACAGCGGGCGCTGCGCTTGCCGGTCTGGCGGAGCGCCCAGTTCACCGCCTTCTTGACGAAATTGCGGTCGTCGCCGGAATGGGCTTCGATCAGCGGCAGCCAGGCGAGGATGTTGTCATCCGGTTCCTTTTTCAGGTGAACGGCGCACACAGCGATCATGCTGAAGGCTGTCCGCCGGACAAATTCCCGTTCATCGGCGGCAAATTCCGGGACCAGGGGCGCTTCCAGCCGGGCTTTGACGAACAGGTCGGCGACGTTGTCGACGATTTCCCAGGAATTGAAGTCACCGGCCCATTGTCTGGCTGTCTCGAGCGTCAGCCTTTGCGGCTCGGCGGTGAGCGCAGCCAGCAACCGGACTTCGCGAATGTTGCTGTCCCACAGGGTGAGGGCACGGCCGTGCTCGCGCTTGATCAGCCGGGCAATGCGATCGAGATCCGGATTGGAAATGCCGAGCGCCGTCGCCGTTTCAATGCCGAACCGCGCCATCCCCGCCAGGGCCTTTTCCACCCGCAGGGATTTCAGATGGTCAATCACGGCATCTGCGGACGAGGCCGGCGACAGCATTATTTTTCGAGCCGTGCCAGAAGCGACGACGTGTCCCAGCGGTTGCCGCCCATCTCCTGTACGTCGGCATAGAACTGATCGACCAGCGCGGTCACCGGCAGCTTGGCACCGTTGCTGCGGGCTTCGGTCAGGACAATGTCGAGATCCTTGCGCATCCAGTCGATGGCGAAGCCGAAATCGTACTTGCCTGCATTCATGGTCTTGTGACGGTTTTCCATCTGCCAGGAACCGGCAGCCCCCTTGGAAATCACCTCGATGACCTTCTCGATATCGAGACCGGCCTTCTTGCCGAAATGGATACCTTCGGCGAGGCCCTGGACGAGGCCGGCGATGCAGATCTGATTGACCATCTTGGTCAGCTGGCCGGACCCGGCCGGACCCATCAGTCCGACCATGCGGGCGTAGGAATCGATAATTGGCCGGGCGCGCTCGAACACGGCGGGATCACCACCGCACATCACCGTCAGCACGCCGTTTTCTGCGCCAGCCTGACCGCCGGAGACCGGCGCATCGATAAAGTGGGCGCCGCGTGCGGACGCTGCCGCATCGAGTTCGCGGGCGACTTCGGCCGAGGCAGTGGTGTTGTCGATGAAAATGGCCCCGGCTTTCAGGGTTTCGAAGGCGCCATCCTTGCCGGTTGTCACCGAGCGCAGATCGTCGTCATTGCCGACGCAGCAGAAAACGAAGTCGGCGCCATCGGCGGCTTCCGCCGGCGTTGCTGCCGCGCGGCCGCCAAACTGCTCAGCCCATTTTGCGGCTTTCGCGGCCGTGCGGTTATAGACCGTCAGATCGTGACCACCCTTGATCTTCAGGTGACCGGCCATCGGATATCCCATGACGCCCAGACCAATGAACGCGACTTTTGCCATTCGAAAACTCCCAAAATTCCATTTTATCGAGACTTAGCCGATGCGGATGGGGCGGGGAAGGCCCGTGATGGGCCAAGCCCGCCAAATCCGGTTTCGAAAGCGTTTTCCGGCAAAGCCGGTCCCGGCGCAGCAAATTTTGCTGTGATCGCTTCGTTTTAGATAATTATAATGTCGATAGATTTTATGTATTTATTCATCTTTGTTTGCGGAAG
This sequence comes from Hyphomicrobiales bacterium, assembly GCA_900472175.1. GTDB lineage: Bacteria > Pseudomonadota > Alphaproteobacteria > Rhizobiales > Rhizobiaceae > Pararhizobium. The sequence goes on from UCHD01000004.1 coordinate 428,091, forward strand.
CTCTGCCGGATAGCCGGGCAGGCATGACAGGAGAGGTGAAGTCCATGTTGACCCGCAGACAGACGTTGTCACTTTTAAGCGCGGCCGCGGCGGTGGCGGTTTTGCCCGCGGCACGCAGCGCCTCGGCATCCGAACCGCTCAAGGAATTGCGCCTCGGCTGGCAGAAGAACGGTGTCCTGGCGCTTGCCAAGGGGACTGGCGCGCTGGAGAAACGGTTTGCCGATCGCGGTATTGCGATCACCTGGGCGGAGTTCTCGTCCGGCCCGCCGCTGCTTGAGGCACTCGGCGCCGGTGCCATCGATTTCGGTCCGACCGGTGACGTGCCGCCGCTGTTTGCCCAGGCCGCAGGCGGCAACCTGCTCTATGCCGGGACCTACAGGGGGGCTGCGGCAGGCTCGGCCATTCTGGTGCGCAAGGATTCTCCGTTCCAGACGATCGCCGACCTGAAGGGCAAGCGCGTCGCGTTCAAGCGCGGATCGAGCGCCCATAATTTCACCGTCAAGGCGCTGCGCAAGGCCGGTCTTGGCATCACCGACATCGAGGCGGCCGACCTGTCGCCATCGGATGCCGCCGCCGCTTTTGCCAGCAATCAGATCGATGCCTGGTCGATCTGGGACCCGTATTTCGCCGTGGCCGAAAAAGACCCCAACACCCGCGTGCTGACGACGGCTGAAGGGATTGTTGATTCCTGGAGCTATTTCCTCAGCAACGGTGACTTTACCGCCGCGCATGGCGACGTTCTGGGCGATATCCTCGATGAGCTGGCAAAGGTCGGGGCTGCGGCACAAAGCGATCTCGATGGCACGGTGGCGGCCCTGTCAAAGATTACCGGCGTACCGGAGGAGATCCAGCGCGTCGTGCTAACGCGCAAGGATTTCAGCCTGGCCAATATTTCGACGCTCGGTCCGGAGGCGGTCGCCTACCAGCAGGCACTGGCAGACGAGTTCTTCCAGCTGCAGATCATCCCGAAACAATTGACCGTCAGCGATATCGTCTGGAAAGGGCGGGCGAGCTGACGCATTCTTGGGCAACGAGAGCGGTACTGGAGCGCGCCGCTGTCTTTCGCTTTGTCACGGAACCGCCGGTACGGGCGGAAGGTCGACGCCATCCGGCAGGCACTCCGCCTGCCGCCCGAGGCTTTCGGAAATATCGAGCCAGAGGCGGCGCAAGCGGCGGACATGCAGGTCGTCGGCAATCCACCGCATGACGTGTTCGGTCGATTTGGAATCGTCGTCTCGCAGCATCCTCTTGCGCGCCCAGATGCAAAAGGCGTCTGCATCGACGGCTTCTGCCTTGTCCGCATCCATGGTGATGGGCTTGGTCGCGCTGATCTTTACCGTTTCTCTCAGGCTGCTTGTCGATGACATGAGCACGCCGGCGCAGATCTCGTCGAAGGCCTTGACCGAGTATTTGCTGCTGATCGCCCGCTCGAGGTCGAAGATGGTGCGGATGTTCAGCTCGCGGAAGATCAGGAATTTTTCCGGGCCGAGGATATGGCAGAGCTGCGCCTGGCCGACCCAATCGATGACCTGATAGATGCCGTAGGGCGATTCGATATGCAGCATGATCGGATTGTAGGTGGCGAGGTTCTGCACGTCGTATATGCCGCATTCCTCCAGGCGAAACCGCGTCTCGTAATCGATGCCGTCGATAATATCGAGCGAGACGATCTTGGTGACGTTGACGAACCGGTCGTCGGTGGTCTTGATCCAGTTGATCAGGTTCTGGAACTTGATCAGCAGGAATTTGGTCGCACTCTGCGGTAAGAGGCCGAGCAGCGGCGCAAGGCCGAACCAGATGGGCTGGATGTGGCTACTGGTTCCCGCCGCAACCGCTGGCGCAGCTGGCTGTTCGGCTGCGGGCAGAATACTGGCTGCGAGGCCGGTGATGCCACTGATCGGATCTCGAAAGACGGCGAACAGGATGATGGTGAAAATCACCGATGCAACGATTTCGGCCGTATGCCGCAGGAACGTGTAGGGCGACAGGTCGAAGACGGCGATAGAGCGCACAAAATTACGGATCGCTGCGACAAAGGCGCCGGCAAAGGCGAGCGAGCCGATCACCGTCAATTGCTGCCAATTTCCATGGCTGCTGACTGTTCCGGGCGAGCCGGCCGTTGCCGCGGGGCATGCGGCTGCGCCAAGGCCACAGGAAAGGGTGGTAAACAGCGTGGAAAAGCCGAAGTAACACAGGAGAACGAAGCCGATTGAGGACAGGAAGATCCTCCAGTCGCTGCGCGAGCCGAAACTGCCGATGCTTTTGATGATCCAGTCGATCTGATCGATGTCGGTCATGCCGTTGAACGTTCTGCCATCGGTGGGATCTGGAACCTGCAGATCCGAGATATATTTGGATTTGACGAATTCGAACGAGGGATTGCTGGTCAAGCGGACGTTTGGACCGGGCGTATCACCGTTGGCAAGCGGAACTGGGTTCGCGTTTGCTGGCGCGTTTTGGATGCCCTGGCTTCGTTCCAAGGGAGTGCCAAACGAGATCAGGAAATCCTTGATCGAGCGCAGCCGCCGGAGCCTGACTTCGTGCCGGCCATAGAGCAGCAGGCATGGGGTCAGGAGTGCAAACAGCAATGCCACCGGATGGAGCCCGAGGATATTCTCTATCGCGGTGATGAGAAGACCGAAAATGCCGCCCGCGCCGGCGAGCCAGGTGAAAAAGATCTCCATGAATATTCCCCCTTAAGTTGTATCTGTAGCGTAAGGGTGGCAATCCGCATGCGTCCATAAATCGCCCGCATCAATAGGTTGTTAAATCAATCCTTGATTGTATTTTTTGCGGAATAAATTAGCCGCGCCTGTTATTTTGGCGATGAAGGGGGCGTCCATGGTGCTTGAAGCCCGGACTTTGTGCCGTATGTCTTCAACTGGACAGCCCCGCAACGGCTGTTGCATCCCGGTTTATCATTCGGAGGACACCATTCATGGCCGATCGACTGAACGCTTCGTGCCGCTGCGGCGGCGTCAAATTTTCAATTCCGATGGAATCTGCCGGAGTGTTTTGCTGCCATTGTGGCGATTGCCGCAAGGCGCATGGCAACTACATGGCAGTGATCGGCGCGCCGCGCGGCGATGTGCGGTTCGAGGCAGATGGCACGTTGCAGTGGTATGGCTATTCAGACAAGGCCCGGCGCGGGTTCTGTTCGACCTGCGGCAGCCGCCTGTTCAAGGATAATATCGGCACCGATCTGCTGATGGTCTCGGCCGGGGTCATCGATGGCGATACTGGCAAACGGATCATCAAGAACATCCTGACCGAGTTCAAGGGCGACTGGTACGAACTGCCTGAGGTTCACGGCGCCTGAGCGCCGCTATCCCCGCAGCTTTGCAATCACCAGGTGACCGGCGATCGGTGCGCCTTCTTCCTTGCGCACCGTGATATCCGTTAGTTCGACGACATCGAAACCGATGGCATCGAGGCGCTCGCGGACATAGGTTTCGGCATGGGCGAAACGCTGGTTGGGGCCGACCATGAACGGACGGCCGGCAAAGGTTTCTGCGGGCAGGGTCTCGCTCGAGAAGATGAACAGGCCGCCGGCAGTCATGTTTTCAGCGGCGCCGAAAAACAGGGCTTCGAGCGCGCCGAGATACGGCAGCACGTCCGTCGCGGTGATGAGGTCGAAGGGCTCGTCGTCATTGTCTTCGAGGAAATCGACGACTTCGGCGACGTAGAGCGTCTCGTAGACGTCTTTTTCATGGGCGATCTCGACCATGTTTTCCGACAGATCGATGCCGGTGATGTCATCGGCCATGTCGCGCAGCGCGCCGCCGGTCAGGCCCGTGCCGCAGCCAAGATCGAGCACACGGGCGAAGGGGCCGAGTTTGAGCGCCTGCAGGCGCTGACGCACCAGCATCGGCACATGGTAGTCGAGCTGTTCGACGAGCACGTCCTCGAACACGTCGGCATGCTGATCGAATAGCGTGGCGACATAGGCGTCGGGGGCTTTGTCGGGCGTCTCGCCGCGGCCCATCGAGGCGATGCGGACGGCAGCGCCGCCGTGATCGTCGGGATCGATCGCCAGAACTTCCTGATAGGCTTTGACAGCCGCCTCAACGTCGCCGGATTTCTCCAGGGCAAGCGCGCGGTTATAGGCTTCGGCGAGGGCTTCTTCATCGATCTTCTGCATGGCGGCGTCTTTACGGTGCTAGCAAACGTTTGGCAATGCGAAAGAGGACGGCCCTCTAATCCGCGTCGCCTTCCTCTTTCAACAGCTGCTGGATCAGCCGCTCCATCGACCGGGCGACAATCAGGCACTCCTCGATCGGTTCGCTCGCCAGCGACTTGTCGATCAGCGCCGTCTGGATTTCCATCGCCTGCTCGGTCAGCTGGCGGCCGCTTGCCGTCAGCGACAGCCGCAGCACCCGCTTGTCCTTTTCATCGCCGCGCCGCTCGATCAGGCCGCGCTTTTCAAGAAGCGGCAGAAGCATGCTCATGTTGGAGCGGCCGACCAGCAGCTTTCGCGCCAGTTCCTGCTGCGAAATGCCGTCAAAACGATAGAGGTTGATCAGGATATCCAGATGCGGCGGCTTGATGTCGAGCTTGGCGAGCCTGCGCGTCAGCGCCTGCTGCGCCAGCTGGCAGGCGCGGGCGACGGCGATCCAGCTGCGGAAACGCGGATGATCCCAAAGAGAATGATTATGTTCGATCGGTTCTTGCTTTTTGTTCATTGCTGTACAATAATGTTCATCATTGAACATTTTGAGGGAATCCTATTATGGCATCCTTTGCGATCAAGGTCACCCGTCTTGCGCTTAAATGCGTTTCTGCGTTCTCGCCGGAGAAGGCCGGACGATTGGCATTTCGCCTGTTCAGCATCACGCCCTCGCGCAAGCCGAAGACTGGCAAGGAAAAGGCGGCGCTGGCGGCGGCCGCGCCCGTCATGGCAAGGGCACGGCCGGTTACCTTGTCCTTTGCCGGCGGCTGGGTGATGGCCAAGCATTTTGAGGCGCGGATTGATGGCGGCGCGGTGCGGCGTGTTCTCCTGGTTCACGGCTGGGGATCGCGCAGCGACTATCTGGCGGCGATGATCGATGGATTGACGGCTGGCGGCGCCGACGTGGTAACCCTGGACTGGCCGGGCCATGGCGCCTCGCCGGGGCGGACTTTGACCATGCCGGCTGCCGTGCGCGCCATTGATGCGGCGTGGCGGCAGTTCGGGGGCTTCGATGTCGCGGTCGGCCATTCGTTCGGCGGGGCGAGCCTGGCATGTGCCGCGGGTGGTGTCGTTGACGATGTGCCGTCACATGTTGCCGGGAAAATGGTGCTGATCGGTGCCCCCAGCGAGATGACCTGGCTCTTCAAGGGGTTTGGAAAATATCTCAGGCTCTCGGCCAAGGCCCAGGCGGCGCTGGAAGACATGGTCGTCCAGCTATCCGGGCGGCGGCTTGAAGCGTTCGATGCAGCCCGCATTGCCGGCACGCTGCCGTCGCCGGTGCTGGTTATTCATGCCGAGGACGACAAGGAGGTTTCCGCCGATCATGCGCGCCGCTATGCGGCGGCAGGCGGGCATATCCAGCTGGAATGGGCAAACGGTCTTGGTCATCGCCGGATCGTCTCTGCGGTCCCGGTGATCGCACGGATCAACGCGTTCATTCACGAGGACGCGCAGGCCCGGCGAAAGGCTGCCTGAGCGATTTTCCAGGATGCCGTCATGAAGGCGTCATGCTATCGGTCGAAAGGATCGTCAACGGCCCGGTGGAGAGGGCCGCTTGAGACGGGACCTGCGGAGAAATGGCATGACGATTATTCGGACAGTGGAAGAGCTGACGGCGCTTTATGGCGGCAGCAGCGAGGCATCGCTGGTCAAGGTGACCAGCAAGCTGACGGCGGAATATGCCCGCATGATCGAAGCGGCCCCGTTTGCAGCCCTTGCGACCGTCGGGCCGGAGGGGCTGGATTGTTCGCCGCGCGGTGACGATGCTTGCGTCGTCAGGATCGCCGATGACAAGACGGTGCTGATGCCGGACTGGCGCGGCAATAACCGCGTCGATTCGCTTGCCAATATTGTCCGCGATCCGCGCGTGGCGCTGATGTTTCTGGTCCCCGGCTCGAATACGACGATGCGGATCAACGGCACTGCCGTGGTCAGCGTCGATCCGCAGTTGACCGGTTCGTTCGAGGTCGATGGCAAACATCCGCGCAGCGTCATCGTCGTCACCATCGGCGAAGTCTATTTCCAATGCGCCCGGGCGCTGATCCGTTCGCAGATCTGGAACCCTGAGCGTTTTGTTGATCCGCAGTCGCTGCCGACGCCCGGCACGCTGCTGAAGGCCGCCAAGGCGGATTTCGACAAGGACGCCTATGATCGCGAATGGGCGGAGCGCGCCGCAAAGACGATGTGGTAGCGGCACGAAACCTGCCGAATAAAACCTGGCGATGAACCGTTTTCCAGCAAGGGAAACGATGTTCCGCCAAATGGGGGCGGAGCGCGGATTGTGTCTGTTGGGGAATGGAAAATGAAATACACGGCCGCATTTCTGACAACCGTACTGGCCTTCGGCCTTTCAGCAGGTATTGCCCGGGCCGACAGGCTGGTCGAGGAATACAATGCCTATATCGGCGAGGAAGACCTCTATAATTCCAATGGTGAGGCGTTGACCGAGCCTTGGCAGGTCATCCGGCAGGACCGGGCGAACTATCATCGCTATGGCATCAGCCAGCCCGGTGACGAGGGCGACAGCTTCTTTGCCTCCGCCAACAACCGCGAAAAGGCCGAGCGCATGATCGAGTATGGCACGATCGAGAACCGTGCTGCGCGCGCGCTGTTGCGCGGCGGTTCCGTCATCAACGTGCAGATCCTCCGCGGGCCCGACGGCGACTATATCAATGTCACGGTCGATTGAGCGGGCGCTTGCCAGCCTGACGTTTGCAGTCAGCCTGGCCGTTGCGTTTCCTGCAGGCGCTGCCGAGCTGACGTTTGCCCAGAAGCTTGACCTGCTGGTCGCTGCCTATCCCGGTTCGCTGGCGAAGGCTGAAGGCGGGCGTATTCACTTTCGCGATGGCGATTCGATGCCGCTTGATGATGGCAAGGCCAAGGACCATGCGGAGAAACTGGCCAATGGCGATATCGAGGACAGCCTGTCTCAGATCTATCCGGCAGGCCCATGCGAGAGAAAACCCGATGTCAACTTCGATCCGGGCCGCATTCGCAGCGATGCGCTGATGATGCGGCTTTATGGCAAATCGGCCGGGGTCGTCGAGGCATCGCTGGTGCCGGTCCAATGGTTCGGCAAGACCCTGCGCGTCACCAGCCGGCAAGGAGCGGCGGCAGCGCTTGAGAAAGTGTATGCGGAATTGCAGGCGATTCCGGAGCTGAAGGCGTTTCTGTCGCCATCGGCCGGTACTTTCAACTGGCGCAAGGTGTCCGGTGCGTCAAATATGTCGGTTCACAGTTTTGGCGCGGCGATCGATATCAACACCAAATATGCGGATTACTGGGTCTGGTCGGGCGGCAAGCCGGGCAGGGTGGCAAAGTACAGCAACAAGTATCCGATGAAGATTGTCGATGCTTTCGAGCGCCACGGTTTTATCTGGGGCGGGCGCTGGTATCACTACGACACCATGCATTTCGAATATCGTCCCGAACTGATCGCCATCGGCAAGGCGGCTGGTGTTTCAGCTTGCCGCTAGTATGGCCGCGCCCGGAAGGGGTAACTGAAACGGCAAAGGGCGCCACTTGGGCGCCCTGGGTCAACGGCAGGATTTCCGCCTATTTGCGGTAGATCAGCCAGTTCTTGCCGGTATCCTTCTTCATGCCCTCTTCAAACAGGATTGTCCTGTTGCGGCCGGCGTTCTTGGCGCAATAGAGCGCGATGTCGGCCTTGTTGTAGAGGTCGGTCGGGTCATCGGCATGCGATGCCTGGCAGACACCGACGGACAGAGTAATCGGGCCGTAGTTGACGCCGGTCTTGGAATTCTTGAAGGGCGTTGTTGCCAGCGCATTGCGGATGCGCTCGGCAACCTGCAGGCTTTCGTCAAGACTGTTGTCGCTGAGAATGATGGCGAACTCTTCGCCGCCGGTGCGTGCGACAAAGGCGTCACGGCGCAGGTTGGCGCGGATGACCGTGCCGACGGTCGCCAAAATTTTGTCACCGACCGGATGGCCGTAGCTGTCATTGACCTTCTTGAAATGGTCGATGTCGGCGATCAGCAGGCCGGTAAAGGTGCGCTGCTGCTCGGAGTTGTATATCGAGGCGAGTTTCTCGTCGAAAGCCCGGCGGTTGGCGAGGCGGGTCAGCGAATCCGTATTGGCGATGCGCTTGTACTCGTCGAGTTCCTGGCGGATGACTTCCATCTCGAAGGATTTCAGCGAAACGTTTTCCGCCCGCTCCTTGCCCTGGTTCATCGTGTCCGCCGTCGCCTCAGTCAAAAGACTGACGCATTGGCGCAGGATCTCTGCACTGGAACTGCTCTTGCCGGTGATGTTCTGATAGGTCTCGTCCAAGAGCTTGTTGTAGTTCTCGAGCGCGAACTGTTCATCCTTGAGAAGCTTCAAGAGTTCGGCGAGTTCACTGGTCAGGTGGTTGTGCGCCCGGTCGATGCCTGCGGCATGGTGAACATGGCTGAAATAGCGAGCGCCGATCTCGTCCAGTTCTTCCTGGCTTGCACGGCTGCCGAGCGCTGCCAGTTCCTTGGTCAATTTCGGATTGGAGCCGATATAAGCTTCGTAATAAAGCTCATAGTTGCGTGGCAGCGGCGCGATACCCATGATGCGCATCGCATAGGTTACCTGTGCCGCGATATCCGGGATCTGTGCCTTGTTCGAAGCCGCTTGCATGGCAAGCTCCTGTTTTGTTGTCTCGGCTGTTAGTTTTAGGGATCAAAGATTTTGGAAGGCTTAACGTTTGGCAAATTTGGTCAATTAGATTGCACGTAAATAAAGCCTGGCGGATTACCAAACGAAAACGGGCAGCCGTGATGGCTGCCCGAATGATCTACCGGAGGTTGTGCTTTGATGTATCAGGAAGGGCTGATCATTGTTTCGGGCCGAACCGCCGCGTCGAACTCCGCGTCGGTGACGTAACCGCCACCTACGGCTTCTTCACGCAGGGTCGTGCCGTTCTTGTGTGCGGTCTTGGCGATCTTGGCGGCGTTGTCGTAGCCGATCTTCGGCGCAAGAGCGGTGACCAGCATCAAGGAGCGGTCGAGGGCTGCCTTGATATTGTCTTCGCGGGCTTCGATGCCGACAACGCAATTGTCGGTGAAGGAGACCACAGCGTCCGACAGGAGTTGAACCGACTGCAGGAAGTTATAGGCCATCAACGGATTGTAGACGTTGAGTTCGAAATGGCCCTGGCTGCCGGCAAAGGTTAGGGCCGCGTTGTTCCCGAATACCTGGACGCAGACCTGGGTCAGCGCTTCGCACTGGGTCGGGTTGACCTTGCCCGGCATGATCGACGAACCCGGTTCGTTTTCCGGCAGCGACAATTCGCCAAGGCCCGAACGTGGGCCGGAGCCGAGGAAGCGGATATCGTTGGCGATCTTGAACAGGGCAGCGGCTGCCGAATTGATGGCACCATGGCTGAAGACCATCGAATCGTGAGCGGCCAGTGCCTCGAACTTGTTGGGTGCCGTGACAAACGCGATGCCGGTGATCTTGGCAATCTCGTCTGCAACCTTTTCGGCAAAGCCGATCGGTGCATTGAGGCCGGTTCCGACGGCCGTGCCGCCTTGCGCAAGTTCGCAAAGGCCGGGCAGGGTCATCTCGATGCGCTTGATCGAGGAGGCGACCTGTGCGGCATAGCCGGAAAACTCCTGGCCGAGCGTCAGCGGCGTGGCGTCCTGCGTGTGCGTGCGGCCGATCTTGATGATGTGATCGAAGGCCCTCACCTTGGCGACGAGGGCTGCATGCAGGTGCTTCAATGCCGGCAGGAGATCGTGGACGACGCGCTCGGCGCAGGCGATGTGCATGGCCGTCGGATAGGTGTCGTTCGATGACTGGCTCATGTTGACGTGGTCGTTCGGGTGGACCGGCTTCTTTGAGCCCATGACGCCGCCGAGCATTTCGATCGCCCGGTTGGAAATGACTTCGTTGGCGTTCATGTTCGACTGCGTGCCGGATCCGGTCTGCCAGACGACGAGCGGAAAATGCGCGTCGAGCTTGCCGTCGATGACTTCCTGGGCGGCCGCGATGATGGCGTTGCCGACGGTCGGGTCAAGGCCCTGCAGTTCCATGTTGGCGCGGGCGGCGGCCTGCTTGACAATACCCAGCGCGCGTACGATCGACAGCGGCTGCTTTTCCCAGCCGATCTTGAAGTTGCCGAGCGAGCGTTGTGCCTGTGCGCCCCAATAGCGGTCGCTGGCGACTTCGATCGGGCCGAACGTATCTGTTTCTGTGCGCGTTGATGTCATCGTAATCCCTGCTTTCGTCATGCGGTGCAAGGCCGTGGCGGTTTCAAGGCCGGGCGGCGCAACACCGGAAGGTGGGTCTGGCCGCCGGGTGCGGCGGTCCGAAGCTGTGATGCGGTTCTCTCTGGCCCAGGTGGCCGGTGCTTGTAAAGAGCTTGCGGCGGCGTGCGCCATGCTACAATCGTTTAAAATACCGTCCACCCGGCGTTTCCTGCGATCCTCCGCAACATGGACCGGTCAGGCTGGAAAGCGGCGCTGATGCTGTGCCTTTTCAGACACAAGCGAGGCGGATAGTTTTGGCCGTTTCCACGGCAATTTCCTCAAAGACCGCCGAATTTTCCCATCGCCAAAAAATAATACAAGGAATTCAAATTTTTGGGCACCATCATCCGTCTTCTTCCTGCAGGTGCTTTCACACATTTGTGACGGTCTGCGGAGGCCTTCCGGGGTGTGCGTTTCCTTTTCATTCACCATCCTTTCTTATAAGTACGAAAGCCTGGTGACATGACGGAGCATCAGGCGCGAACCGCTGATGGCGGCAATGCGATACGGGGACGAGTGAGCCAATGAAGTTGATGAAGACTGCTGCGATCGTGACACTGATGACCGGGTGTGCGTTCGCCTCTCTCGGTGTGCAGCGCGCTGAGGCGCTGAATCTTCTGGATCTTTTCCGGAAGAAAAAACCAGTTGTCGAAGAGGTTCAGCCCCTGCCGGGTGTCGAGCAGACCCAGCCTGTGCAGAAGCAGGCCGCACGGCCGCTGCCGAAGGTGACTTCGCCGCAGTATTATACGTACAAGGCTGAGCCGCTGCGCCGGATCGCCACGGCAAAGTTCGTCGATCCAGTCGTAACCGGGTCCGTTCGCAGCGACGTCCTGCCGCCGGCACCAGCCGCTGCGCTCACCGATGCCCGTCAGTTTCTCCCCGACGTCACGGCCTATGCGCCGGCCGATGTCGCCAAGGCGATCGAGACTTTCTATACCGGCCGCGATGGGTTCGTCTGGATTGATGGAGATGCCCCGAACGCAGCCGCCAAGGCGGCCCTGACGGTCCTGGGGCAGGCGGCAAGCGTCGGCCTCGATCCGCAGGATTACGCCGTCACCGTGCCTTCCGACACGTTCGACCGCAACGACATGGCTGCGCGTGAAAAATCGCTGGTCGAATTCGAGATCCAGCTGTCTGCCGCAACGCTCACCTATCTCGCCGACACCGTGCGTGGCCGGATCGATCCGAACAAGATTTCCGGCTATCACGATTTCAAGCGCAAGGACGTCAACCTAGCAGGCAAGCTGGGGAATATCGCCAGAAGCCACGACGTTGCTGCCTATCTGAATTCGCAGACGCCATCCGGCGTTGAATTCCAGGCGCTGAAGCGCGAACTGGCAACGCTGCAGGCGCAGACCGGTGATGCACCGCGCATCACGATTGCGCCGGGCACGCTTTTGAAGCCGGGTATCAGCAATCCGGAAATGGCCAATGTGGTCGCTGCCATCCGCGTCAAGGGTTCGGATGCGCTGAAGGTCGAACATGCGCTGACGCTGTCGGCCTACCAGGGCACGCCGGACTATACGCCGGAACTGGTGGCGCTGGTCGAAGGATTCCAGAAGGAACACGGGCTGACGCCGGACGGTGTTGTCGGCAAGGCGTCGATCCGTATCCTGACGGGTGGCGACACCACCGAAAGCAAGGCTGCGAAAGTGCGGATCGCCATGGAGCAGGCGCGCTGGCTGCCCGCCGATCTTGGCAGTCGCTATGTCTTCATCAACCAGCCTGCCTACATGGTCTACTACCACGAGCAGGGCGCCGAGCAGTTTTCGATGCGGGTTGTCGTTGGTTCCAAGGCGCATCAGACATTCTTCTTCCAGGATGAGATCCAGACCGTCGAATTCAATCCGTACTGGGGCGTGCCGCAGTCGATCATCATCAACGAGATGCTGCCCAAGCTGCGCAGCGATCCGGGCTATCTGGATCGTCTCGGCTACCAGGTGGAACTGAAGGGGCGGCCGGTGTCGTCCTACGATGTCAACTGGAACGGTTCGACGGCCGGTGTGGCCGTGCGCCAACCGCCAAGCAGCGATAATGCGCTGGGCGAACTGAAGATCCTGTTCCCGAATACGCATGCCATCTACATGCACGACACGCCATCGAAGAGCTTCTTCAAGAAGGACGACCGAGCGCTGAGCCACGGCTGCGTGCGCCTCGCCGACCCGCGCAAGATGGCGGCTGCCGTGCTTGGCACGTCGGTCGAGGATATCGGCAAGCAGATCGCCGGTGGCCGCAACAAGGGCGTGTCCGTGCCGCAGAAGATTCCGGTCTATGTTGCCTATTTTACCGCATGGCCGAACAAGGACGGTACAGTCGAATATTTCCACGACGTCTACGATCGCGACATGTACATGGAGCGCGCACTCGAAGCGACACGCGTGGCACGCCGCGCCGAAGGCTGAGGGCGGTCGCCGGATCGATCGACAAAAAAAGGCGGCTTCGAGCCGCCTTTTTCATGTCCAAGTGCGCTTTATGCCCGGGCGATCAGGCGTTCGATGAGGTCAGGGGTCAGTTCGTCGAAATGGCGGACGATGATATCGGGCTGAAGGCTTTCGACGGGCACGTCGGAATAGCCGAAGGGAACGCCGATCGAGCGAACGGAGGCGTTTTTCGCGACGAGGATGTCGTTGAGGCTATCGCCGACCATTACCGATTTCTCCGGCGATCCGCCGGCCATGCGAATGGTCGACAGAAGATGCTCGGCATCCGGCTTGCGCACGGCAAAGGTGTCGCCGCCGGTGATCGCAGCGAAACGGGAGGTCAGACCAAGCCCCTCCAGCAGGCTCCTGGCCAGCATTTCCAGTTTGTTGGTGCAGACGGCCAGCGTATAGCCGGCTGCAGACAGGCGGTCCATGGCGGTGACAACGCCGGGATAGGGGAACGAATCGCCCGGCATCGAGCCATGATAGAAGTCGATGAATTCCTTCATCTGCCAATCGAGGTCCGTGCTGGAGAGTGCCTGGCCGCGCAGGGTGAAGGTGCGCTCGATCATCGCCTTGGCGCCGTGGCCAACGAGATGCGTCAGGTCGTCATAGGTCACCGGTGCGAGCCCTGCCTGCGTGACCGCATGGTTGAGGCTTGCGACCAGATCGGGTGCTGTATCGACGAGGGTTCCATCAAGATCAAAGACGACAACGGATGCGGACACTGGAACCTCTTGAAACCTGTGGGAATGTTGCCATCCGGGTAGGGTAAGCCGCAGGAAAAAGCAATTGCAACTTTCCGCGATCGTGCCCGCCATCCAATTGCATGGCTGCGCTATTGGGGCTTTTGTTTGCCGTTGCAGCCGTGTAAACGTCTCAGCGGAACGAAGGGGCGCGAGGTTTTTACTGCCGCCCATCGGCGCGTTTTGAGGAGAATGTGGCGCATGGACGCCCGTCAAATGAAGATCAAGGCTGCAGCGGCAGCGCTCGACTATGTCGAAGACGGCATGAGACTTGGGATCGGTACCGGTTCGACGGCGGAAGAATTCGTCCGTCTGCTGGCCGAAAAGGTAGCAACCGGCTTTCGGGTCGAGGGCGTACCGACATCGGAGCGCACGGCAAGACTTTGCGTTGAACTCGGCGTGCCGCTGAAGTCGCTTGAGGAACTACCGGAACTCGACCTGACGATCGATGGCGCGGATGAAGTGGATCCGATGCTGCGGCTGATCAAGGGCGGCGGCGGTGCGCTGTTGCGTGAAAAGATCGTTGCCTGCGCATCGGCGCGGATGATCGTCATTGCCGACGAGACCAAGGTGGTCGAGACGCTCGGCGCTTTCAAACTGCCGATCGAAGTGAATATCTTCGGGCTGGCGTCCACCCGCATTGCCATTGAAAAGCTTGCAGAACGGCACGGACTTTCCGGAGAAATCTCGGTCCGCGCTTCGGGCGATGGGCCGTTCATGACGGACGGTGGACATCTGATTCTGGATGCATCTTTTGGCCGCATTCCTGATGCAGATGCGCTTGCACGCGAACTGAACGCCATTCCCGGCGTGGTCGAACATGGACTATTCATCGGCATCGCATCGCTTGCCATCATCGCCGGTCCGGCGGGGGCGAGGGTGATGACGGCTTGACCGGTTGCGGCCGAAGAGGTCGCGCCGGATTGTTATGGCGCCGCCGCCGGTCGGGATTGCCCGATGCAGTGGCGACAGCTTTAAAATTGGATTATGCAGGGGTTCGCAGGTGCAAGACGCGCGCGCAACCCGGCGTCAACTGACAGGAGCGTTACAGACATGATCAATTTCGCAGGTCTCGGCCGTACAATGGCTGCAACGGCCATCATCCTTTCTGCCGTCATGGTTCCGGCCTTGCGGGCACAGGATGTCACGGACGAACAAATCAAGGCTGCGCGCGCCGCCATTGCCGCGATCAATGCCACCAACGGTTTTGACAACATCCTGCCGAACCTGGCCGAACGCCTGAAGACGACGCTCATCCAGTCCTCGCCAAACTATGAAGACCTGATTTCCAAGACGGTTGATGCCAAGGCTCTTGAGCTGGCTGCCCGCCGCGCCGATCTTGAGCGTGAAGCGGCAACGATCTATGCCAAGACCTTTACCGTCGAACAGCTGAACGCGATTGCGACCTTCTATACGTCCGACGCCGGCAAGAAGCTCTTGAACGACGGCCCGATCGCTTCGCGCGAGATGATCAAGGCTGCCGACATCTGGGGCGCCGGTATTTCCCGCGACCTGAATGCGGCTGCGACCAAGGAGCTGAGCGCAACGCTGACCGCCGGCCAGCAGCCGATCGATGGTGCGGCGCCGGTAACGCCCACCCCATAAGCGGCGGCTGCCGATAGAACGGCCGCCTGCCTCACGCCGAATTGCTTAAGCCCGGGTCATTCCGGGCTTTTCATTTTGTATCCTGCCACCCTATATCACCATCACACGGCGGAATCGCCGGTGAGGCGCGTTTTGTCCTTCGCGACGGCAGCCTTGCCCCGGCCCTGCCTTCCTTCGCATATGACCCTGCCGGGAGTATTTCATCATGGCTTCTTTCGATTATGACCTCTTCGTTATTGGCGGCGGTTCCGGCGGCGTGCGCAGCGGCCGGCTGGCCGCGGCCATGGGCAAGAAGGTGGCGATTGCCGAAGAATTCCGCTACGGCGGCACCTGCGTGATCCGCGGCTGCGTTCCAAAGAAGCTCTACGTCTATGCGTCGCAGTTTGCCGAGCATTTCGAGGATGCAGCAGGGTTTGGCTGGACCGTCGGCGAAAGCACGTTCGACTGGAAGAAACTGGTCGCGGCCAAGGATAAGGAAATCACCCGGCTGGAGGGGCTCTATCAGAAGGGTCTGGCCAATGCCGGCGCGGAAATCCTGCATGAACGGGCGGAGCTGACCGGGCCAAACACGATCAAGCTGAAAAACAGCGGCAGGACCGTCACGGCCGAGCGGATCGTCATCGCCGTCGGAGGCCATCCGACGCCGCATGATGCGCTGCCGGGCCATGAGCTCTGCATCAGCTCGAACGAAGCCTTCGATCTGCCGGAACTGCCGAAATCGATCGTGATTGCCGGCGGTGGCTATATCGCGGTTGAATTTGCCAATGTCTTCCATGGCCTCGGCGTCGAGACGACGCTGATCTATCGCGGCAAGGAAATTCTGTCGCGTTTCGACCAGGACATGCGCCGCGGGCTGCATGCCGCGATGGAGCAGAAGGGTATCCGCATCCTGTGCGAGGACCTGATCCAGTCCGTCAGCAAAAATGCCGATGGCAGGCTGGCGGTGGAAACAAAGAAACATGGCGCCCTGACCGCCGATCAGGTGATGCTGGCGCTCGGCCGCGTGCCGAACACCAAGGGGCTTGGCCTGGAGGCGGCCGGTGTGGCGGTCAACGAGCGTGGAGCGATCATCATCGACGCTTTTTCGCGCACCAGTGCTGCTGGCGTCTATGCGCTCGGTGATGTGACCGACCGGGTGCAACTGACGCCCGTCGCCATCCACGAGGCGATGTGCTTCATCGAGACGGAGTATAAGGGCAACCCGACATCCCCGGACCATGACTTGATCGCGACTGCGGTGTTCTCGCAGCCGGAAATCGGTACGGTCGGGCTCTCGGAAGAGGAAGCCGCCAAAAAGTTCGATGATCTGGAAATCTACCGGGCCGAATTCCGCCCCATGAAGGCGACGCTTTCGGGACGGGCCGAAAAGACGATCATGAAGCTGATCGTCAATGCCAGCGACCGCAAGGTGCTGGGCGCTCACATCCTCGGTCACGAGGCCGGCGAAATGGCGCAATTGCTTGGAATTACGCTGAAAGCCGGCTGCACCAAGAATGATTTCGACCGGACGATGGCGGTGCATCCGACGGCGTCGGAAGAGCTGGTGACGATGTACAATCCGAGCTACCGCGTCAAAAACGGCGAGCGGATCGGATAAGCGCACAGGCTATTGGGCCGCAGGCACGGTGGCAAAGGGCAGGGTGCGTCCAGACTGGGCGCACTTTGCTGGCACAATGGCTTTGCAATCCCCATGTTAACGTTTATAAGCCCGCATCCGCGAAATCGCCGTTTTCCTGAGAGGGAGGGCTGCGGTGCAGGAATTGTGCCGTTGATACACGGTTCAAAACCGGTTTCAGGCGGCACCGTCCGGATGTGATCCGGCGATGCGACTGCTGCTGCGGCGGACCTTGCGCAAGAGAACAGGTGATCGATATGGTACAGAATTGGACCCCGAACAGCTGGCGGCAGAAGCCCATCCAGCAGGTGCCGGATTTTCCGGATATGGCAGCGCTCGCGGCCGCCGAAGCGCAGCTCGCGACCTATCCGCCGCTGGTTTTTGCCGGCGAGGCTCGCCGTCTGAAGAGCCAGCTTGCCAATGTTTCGGAAGGCAAGGGTTTCCTCTTACAGGGTGGCGATTGCGCCGAGAGCTTTGCCGAACATGGCGCGGACACCATCCGCGACTTCTTCCGCGCGTTCCTGCAGATGGCCGTTGTCCTGACGTTCGGTGCCCAGCAGCCGGTCGTCAAGGTCGGCCGCATTGCCGGCCAGTTCGCCAAGCCGCGCTCCTCCAATATCGAGAAGCAGGGTGACATCGAGCTGCCGAGCTATCGGGGCGACATCATCAACGGCATCGAATTCACCGAGAAGGCCCGTATTCCAGACCCGGAACGCCAGATCATGGCGTACCGCCAGTCGGCTGCGACGCTGAACCTTCTGCGCGCCTTCGCGATGGGCGGTTACGCCAATCTCGACAACGTGCACCAGTGGATGCTGGGTTTCGTCAAGGAAAGCCCGCAGGCCGAGCGTTATCGCAAGCTCGCCAACCGGATTTCCGAAACCATGGATTTCATGAAGGCGATCGGCATTACGCCGGAAACCAATCCGAACCTGCGCGAAACCGATTTCTTCACCAGCCACGAGGCACTGCTGCTCGGCTACGAACAGGCGCTGACCCGCGTCGATTCGACGTCGGGCGACTGGTACGCCACGTCCGGCCACATGATCTGGATCGGCGACCGTACCCGCCAGGCTGACCACGCACATATTGAATATTGCCGTGGTATCAAGAATCCGCTGGGTCTGAAATGCGGCCCGTCGCTGACAGCTGATGGCCTGATCGAACTGATCGACCTGCTCAACCCGCAGAACGAAGCTGGCCGACTGACGCTGATCTGCCGCTTCGGTCATGACAAGGTTGCCGAAAATCTGCCGCGCCTGATCCGTGCGGTCGAGAAGGAAGGCCGCAAGGTCGTCTGGTCCTGCGATCCGATGCACGGCAACACGATCACGCTCAACAACTACAAGACCCGTCCGTTCGAGCGGATCCTGTCGGAAGTCGAAAGCTTCTTCCAGATCCACCGCGCCGAGGGAACGCATCCGGGCGGCATCCATATCGAGATGACCGGTAATGACGTGACGGAGTGCACCGGTGGTGCGCGTGCGCTGTCGGGCGCCGATCTCGCCGATCGCTACCACACCCATTGCGACCCGCGTCTCAACGCCGATCAGGCGCTGGAACTGGCCTTCCTTCTTGCTGAGCGCATGAAGGGTGGCCGCGACGAAAAACGGATGGTCGTCAACGGCTGATCAGCGCCGCTGATCAAAACCTTGAACGCATTGAATTTGACAGGGCCGGGCCAGCTGACGAAGCTGGTCCGGCTTTTTGCTGTCCGCATCATGGGCAGGATTTTCAGTTCAGGGGGACGAACATGGCACTCGAAAACAACGGATCGTGCAATTGCGGCGCGATCCGCTTCCGGACACGCGGGCGGCTGCGTGAGGTGATTGCCTGCCATTGTTCCCAATGCCGCAAGCAGACCGGCCTCTATTATGCCGCGACCAATGTTCTTGACAGCGAGCTTGATGTTGAAGGGGCGGACGATGTCACCTGGTACCGGTCAAGTCCGCAGGCGCGCCGCGGGTTCTGCAGGACCTGTGGTTCAGCACTGTTCTGGAAGATGGATGGTCTCGATTATACGTCGATCATGGCCGGGGTTTTCGATAGCCCGACCGGCCTGTCCTTCGGCGTCCACATCTTCTGCGCCGACAAGGGCGATTTCTACGAGATCAATGACGGTCTGCCGCAATTTGCACAGTCAAGCGGCTGATGGTTCCGGCGAGCGGGCTGCCTTCCTCAGGCGGCGCCCGTTCCGAACGACCGCGCAGATTCGTCATAGGCCCACCGGAGCGCGCAAAGCTTGACGGACTGCCAGCGCTTGTAGTCGTCGACAAACGCCGCCGTTACCCAGATCCGGTTGCGGCTACCGTTGCGATCGTGCCAGCCCAGCCAGCCCTGTTCTTCGGCCCGCGCAAAAAGGCGGCGGACATGCGTGCGCGACAGGGAATAATGGGTTGAGAGTTCGGAAAAGCGCAGGTCTTCAACCCAGTGAAGGCCATCCTCCGGTTTGGCATTGGCTACCCGCGAGATGAAGTCGTCGAGGATCAATCCGCCATATTCGGTCCAGACGAAGCAGGAGATGCTGACTGGCGGTTCGCGCCATGCCTTGTCGTCGATCAGCCGTTTGGCGGCGAGCGGCTGGGCACGGTGGAAGATATCCGGATTTTCGGCCAGCCGTTGCACCCGGTCGCTCTTGTCGATGAGGTCAAGACTGCGCATCTGGCCCCGGAACCACAGCGCCATGGCTTCGTGGCTGGTTTCGGTCGGCTCCAGCGGACGGCTGCGCTTGCTCGGTGACCCCGCGACATCGCGGACGAGCTTGTAGGCCCGCAACTCCGCCAGAAATGCGGTTGCAGTGTTGCGGCTTGCAAGGCTTGTCGGGGCGATGACCTCGAGAAGTCTTGCCGCCGTTATGCCGGAGAGCGGATCGGCCGGATCACGCTGCAGGTGCAGCGCATAGGCCGCCTGGGTGAGCAGCCATTTCTGCTGGGCGGCAACAAGGCGGGCAATGCGCGGAAAGTGATCGTAGAGTTCGATCATATGCTGTGCGCTCTTCTGCAGGATCGGCAAGAGAGCAGGGTCCGCCGCAAGCCGGTCAACCTCGGTTGAGACGCTGACTTCAGTGCTGTCCATCGCTGATGACTGTGTGCCGGTCATGTTTTTGGCGAGAGTCCATACGGGTACGATATCGAGCCGGGAATCGGCTGTGGTCCCATTGTTAAGGCATGTCACTTGCAAAACTGTTTAAGTCCATCAATTGTTTCACCAAAGCGTGCAAATAACAGGACGGTTCCGGGCGGCAGTCTATTCGAAAAAAAAGACCGGATGGCAATTATTGCCGTCCGGTCCAAGGAGAATAAAGAAGATTATAAGGTTTATTGAACGAGGACCGGCTGCAGGCAGTTGACGCCAGTGACGCGAACATCGGCTTCACCGACCCGGACACCAACCGCCAGAAGTAGATTGTAGATCAGTGTGTCGACCGCCGGGGTAACGGTGCCCAGTGTCTGGGCCAGTGCCGCCTGAACGAGCTTGGGGCTGCCAAGCGTCAGGAACAGAACCTGGATATCGACATCCAGGTTGTTGAGCAGCGTCTGGGTTGCCGAAGTCAGGATGTCCTTTGTCGAAACGGTCTTGATGGAGTTTGCCGCGACCTCGGATGGGCTGAATGTCAGTCGCTGCGGCGTCAGGTTCTTGGCTTCGACATGGGCGATGCCGTCAATCCTGACCAGCAGCGAGTCGAGGATTCTGGCTTTTTCGACCCTGGCATCGCTGCTGAAATCCGACAGGACAGCCGGGTTCACCGTGCCGATCGCAACTTCCGCGACGCCGGGTACTGTGTCGATCGAGACGCTGGCATTGGTGTTTGAGCCGCCATAGCAGCGAATATCGGCAAGCTTGGCTTCCGCATAGGCAACTTCGACATAGATCGGAAGCTTGATCTTCAAGCCGGCCAGCAAAGACAGGCCGTCGATGTTGACCTCGATGGCAAGCCGCGTTTGCGCCGTGCGTACGGCCGAACCGGGAGCGCCGAGCCGGTGTGCGGGCGTGCTGACCGGCGGCTCGCCTATGGCGAGGGTGACGCTGGCCGACGCAATGCCGGGCAGGCCGGCCACGGCAGCCAGCGATATCTGGTTGGTGCCATTGGCCAATGCGGCTGCTGCCGAAACAATATCGAGGGCGCTGATCTTCATGGCCCAGTTCGATCCGGCATCGACACTCAATCCCTTTTTCGGGTCGATGTTGAGCACCTGCGACAGAGTGAAGGTTTTCTTGTTGAGCTTGGTCGCGGTTTCGAGCGCCTTGAGCGCAGTATTCGCCGTGGCGGAGATGCCCTGAACGGCCTGCATGGAGGCCAACAGCTGCGGCATGGTCAGGTTGGCTTTCAACACGTCTTCATAACTTGCCGCGGTCAGGTTCAGGCGGGTGGAGACGCTCTTGAGGAAGGGCTGGACATTGACATCAGCAGCCACAAGCGCCTGGTAATCCATCAGCTTCAGGGAAATCGTCGTGCCAAGCATCTTGCCCAGAAGCTGATTGAGAATGCCGTCATTGAGGCTTGCCAGCCGTGAGCCGACGGAGAAGGACGCGAGCTTGGTGCTGGCGGCGGTACCGACCGCGCTCATCGTCGGCGGGGCGCTGAATATGGCAGCGAGATGGAGCGTGCCTTCCTTCTCGATCGAAACCTGGGCGGCGTCCGCCGGCGTGGCATTGGGGATGAAGCGCTGACCGGTCGGGAGCGCCGGGTCAGGGACGTAGCGGCCCTTGACGATCGTGGCGATGCCGTTCTTGATGGCGACGATATCCTTCGGGATGATCTTTCCGTCGGGTGTCATCAACCCATCTTTTGTCGCGACAGCGAGGGTAAGGCCGTTGGTCTTGAAGTGATTGCGCGCGCTGCTTTCGGCATTCGGCAGATCGGAGGCTGCAACGATGGCGGTCAGGTCGGCGACGCCCTGCAATTCCTGCTTCTGCAGCGTCAGATAGCCGTAATCGACGCCCAACCCGACTGACATGACGACGAGGGGCAGGACAAGGGCTGCGGACAGGCCGATATTGCCCGAGGTATTAGTCAGAAAATTGCGGCGTTTCAGCGCTTCGCAGATCATATCAAATACCTCCCAGCCTGATGGTTGCGTAACGTTTGATCTCTTCATCGGGCAGCGCGAAGGAAAACAGCTTCCAGATCGGCAAATCGCTCGAATCGTAGACAATGGTGACGGTGAATTGATTGAGGTTCTTGACGTCGTCCTGGACGTCGACCGAAAGCTTTGCCTTGTTGATGAAGGCATAATCCAGTGTCGATGACTGGATGAACGAGCTGGCGAGACTTTTCCGTTCGGCCGAGGACAGTCCGGCAACAGCGGTTCGCGCCGCGTCGGCGGCAATCTGCTGGATCGCATGGGTGGCGCTCAGATAGATGCCGTAACCGATCATGGTGAAAATCGTCAGGAAAAACAGGGGCGCAATGATCGCAAATTCCAATGCCGCCGCACCGTCAGTATTACCGCGCAACCGCGATATGAGAGACATCTAACACACTCCCAGGTTTACATCTGGCCGATATATCGATCCTGTTGCACCTATATCGTGTGCTTCATTCCTTAATTTTTCTCTACGCTAATAAAGCGATTTTTAGATTTTCGCGTTTAAAAGCTGTATTTTGGCTATTTTAAGTTGTGCCATTTTCAGTCGGTTGAATTCGCAGGTGTGCCATCTGCCCGGGAATGGGACACATTCACTCAGGCTTGCGAGTTCCCGGCATCCTTGTCTTGCGCGAGTTGTCCCTGCAGCCGGCTGACGTCGGCCCGCAGTTCGGCGATTTCGCGCAACAGAACGGTGTCGATCTTGTTGTGCAGAGAAATCAGTTCCAGCTCCGATTTCAGATTGACCTCGTAGTCCTTCGAGGCATCGAAGCGATCCTTCATGGCTTGCCGGTTCTGCGACATCATGATGATTGGCGCCTGGATGGCGGCGATCATCGACAGGAGAAGATTGAGAAAGATGAAGGGGTAGGGATCGAATGCGTCGCGCGTCAACAGCACCGTATTGGCGACGGCCCAGACGGCGAGGAAGATCAGGAAGGCAATGATAAAGCCCCAGGAGCCGCCGACGCGGGCAATGCTGTCGGCCATCCGGTCACCAAAACCCTGTCCGGCAACGAAGGCGGCATTGGTATCTTGAGAGACGATCTTGCGCTCTTTGGCGCGATGAAGAACTCGGCGCTCGACAGCGCCGAGTTCGCTGCTGGGTTTGCCGAAAAGAACGTGGGAGATTTCATCAAGGTGCGACATAGGCGGGCTCCGTCAGAAAAACGTTGCCCTGTTTTAGCCTAAGCCGGTGATTTGCGGAAATGCCGGAGCCCGGCATTCCCGCTTCTTTTTACATGGCGCCGGCAAAGAGATCGGCGTGGCTCTCGAAGAACCGTTCGGTGCCAAAGCGCTGGCCGAACATCATGTCGTGCTGCAGGAAACGATAGTCGCGGATCATCGGCGCGATCGTCTTCTGTCGGCTCCAGGCGGCCGTCTCCTTGCCGGCGGTATCGACGAGCATGTAACGGTCGATGACACGGTACTTGTCGAAGATGTTGCCAAGGAAGCCGGTATAGTAGGGGTGCTCGAAGCCTCCCTGCTTGAGGATCTGGTAGGACAGGAAGGCAGGGCTGATCGTGCCGATATCCTTGACCGGACCGGTCTTGTTGGACCAGACGACCAGCGGCGTTTCGTGCTGTGTCTTCATCTGTTCGAGCGAGCCTTTGCGCGAGGCCGTCACATCGTTCATGAAGCCGGTATTCGGATACACGGTGTTCAGCGGCGGCAGATGATCGCCGAAGAGCACGATGATGGTTTCGCGGTCACGTTCTTTCGCCCAGTCCATCAGCATCTTCAGGCTGTCGTCGGCTTCCTTGATGCCTTGCGCATAGGTTTCAAGCACCTGCTTGTCGGCGGCGGGAAGATTGCCTTCGACCTTGATGGTGTTCTTGGCGTAGCGGTTGGCTTCATAGGGGCCATGGCCCTGCAAGGTAACCGTGAAGAAGAAGAACGGATCGCGCAGCTGGTCGGCCTGGCGGATGATCTCCTTGGTCAGAGATTCGTCCGATGCGAAGATGCCGCGCTTCTGCATGACCGGCAGGTTCTCTTCAGACTTGAACTGGTCAAAGCCGAACGCCTTGTAGACGGCGCTGCGGTTCCAGAACCATTTCTGGAACGGGTGCACGGCGCGCGACACATAGCCCTCGCCACGGAAGAAGGTGGCCAGCGACGGGATCGGGTTGCGGATATACTGCTGATACGGAATGCTGCCATAGGGCAGGAAGGCATTCGAGAAGCCGGTCAGTGCCTCGAATTCGACATTGGCGGTCATGCCGCCGAATTCCGGCGAGAAGACATTGCCCGACTGCATTTCGCGGATCGTCGGCATCGGATCGGGCGACAGTTTGACGTTGGGCAGACGGGTCGGATCCCAGAAGGATTCACTCATCAGCACGATAACGTCAGGCTTGCTGCGATGGGATGTGCCGGCAGGCATCGGCTTGGTCGGAATCTTGTCGATGGCATCGGACATGTAGCCGGCCGGCGCCGTGACGTTGGCCATCGGCAGGTTGAGCGCAAACGCCATGGCGAAGCCGTTGTGACGGTAGTTTTCCGTTTGGTCCCACATGATCGGGATGACCTGCAGGCGGTCACGGACCCAGGAGAAATTGTTGTAGTCCATCATCTGGTAGAACGCGCCGAGCAACGGCAAAGCCAGTGCGAACCGCGCCAGGCGCTGGCGCCGGGTCATCACGGGAAAACGGCGCCAGGCGAAACGCACAAGCCAGGCAAGCGCAACAATCGCGACAACCAGGCCGACGACGATACCGACTGCCGTCCAGGGGCGGTCGCGCACCAGCACCGGCATCAGTTCCATGATCTGGCGGCCGAACAGGAAATCCGTCGGGTAAAGCGGGTCGGACAGGAAGATCTGCTTCTGGCGGCTGACCAGCGCGGGAATGAGCGCCAGCGGCGCAATCAGGATGACACCGAAATTTTCGCGTGCAAAGGCGGCGTCGAGTGCCAGAAAGAGAAGGAAGAAAACGCCGGCCGTGGTCCAGGCCGGACGGGCCGGATCAAGGAAGAACAAAGCCGATTCCATCGCGGAATTACGGGCAATCCACTCGACGCAGAAAATCAAGGCGATAGACAGAAGCAACGACAGCGAAAGGTGTCTTCCAATCGAAAGCGCCTTGGCATGGCGAGCGCCGAAACCGATTTGTGGACCGTAGGTCCTAGAAGCGGTGGCAGCGATTGCTGCCGATTCAAAAATGGCCAAGGCCGTCTCCGATTTCATAAAACTGTCGTGTCTTTGTCATACAGACGTCATCTTGAACGGAGGATGAATAATTCAAGGGGCGTTCTCCACCGACTTTTTCGGCACCTGTTGCCGATCGGGCATGGCTTGAACGGTGGGGTTGTGTGCCACAGGCGGAAGCCCATCTCGTGGGTAGAGCGGATTTTTTTCTGGTTTGATCGCAAGCACGCGGTATGTTGGCCCGGAATGCGATAAACAACTCCCCGGATGCCCCGGCATCCGCGATAGCAAGATCAAGCACAGGCCTGTTCATGACCGCGCAAAAGACCATTTCCACGACATTCCGTATTGCCGTTGCCCAGCTGAATCCCACGGTTGGCGATGTTGCAGGCAACCTGGCCAAGGCCCGCGAAGCGCGTGCCGACGCGGCCCGCAGCGGTGCCGACCTGCTTCTTCTGACCGAACTGTTCATTTCCGGCTATCCGCCGGAGGATCTGGTCCTGAAACCGGCATTTCTGAAAGCCTGCCAGAAGGCTGTCGATGCGCTGGCCGCCGATACCGCCGATGGCGGTCCCGGTGTCGTCGTCGGCTATCCGCGGCAGGGGGAGGCGGGGCGTCATAACTCCGTTGCCGTTCTGGATGGTGGCACGGTTCTGGTCGTTCGCGACAAGCTCGACCTGCCGAACTACGGCGAGTTCGACGAAAAACGTGTCTTCATCGAAGGCGCGATGCCCGGCCCGGTCAATTTTCGCGGTGTGCGGCTCGGCATTCCGATCTGCGAGGAAATCTGGAATGACATGGGCGTTTGCGAGACGCTGGCGGAAAGTGGCGCCGAGATCCTGCTGGTGCCCAACGGTTCGCCCTATTATCGCGGCAAGATCGATGTGCGCCACCAGGTCGTGCTTCGCCAGGTGATCGAGACCGGCCTGCCGATCGTTTTCGCCAACCAGCTCGGCGGCCAGGACGAGCTGGTGTTCGACGGTGCCAGCTTCGCCTTCAATGCCGACAAGCAGCTGGCTTTCCAGATGAGCCAGTTCGAAGAGAGCATTTCCGTTTCCGAGTGGCGCAAGAACGGTGAGGGCTGGGTTTGTCAGCAAGGCATGATGTCGCGCCTGCCGCAGCAAGAGGAGGCCGACTACCGCGCCTGCATGCTGGGCTTTCGCGATTACGTCAACAAGAACGGCTTCAAGAACGTCGTGCTTGGCCTTTCCGGCGGTATCGATTCGGCGATCTGCGCAGCGCTTGCCGTCGATGCGCTCGGCGAGGAACGTGTGCGCACCGTGATGCTGCCCTATCGCTATACCTCGTCGGATTCGTTCAAGGATGCCGAGGACTGCGCCAAGGCGCTCGGTTGCCGTTATGACATCGTGCCGATCGAGGAACCGGTTCAAGGGTTCCTCAGCGCTCTTTCCGAGATGTTCGAAGGCACCGAGTCCGGCATTACCGAGGAAAACCTGCAGAGCCGCACGCGCGGCACGATCCTGATGGCGCTGTCCAACAAGTTCGGCTCGATGGTCGTCACGACAGGTAACAAGTCGGAAATGTCGGTCGGCTACGCGACGCTCTACGGCGACATGAACGGCGGCTTCAATCCGATCAAGGACCTCTACAAGATGCAGGTCTATGGCCTGTCGCGCTGGCGTAACACGACAGTACCGCCCGGCGCGCTTGGTCCCTCCGGCGAGGTCATCCCGAAAAACATCATCGACAAGGCGCCATCGGCCGAGCTTCGCCCGAACCAGACGGACCAGGATTCGCTGCCGCCGTATCCGGTGCTTGACGATATCCTCGAATGCCTGGTCGAGAAGGAAATGGGCACGGAAGAGATTGTTGCGCGTGGCCATGACGAGGCGACGGTGCACCGGATCGAGCACCTGCTCTATATCGCCGAATACAAGCGCCGCCAGTCGGCGCCGGGCGTGAAGATCACCAAGAAGAATTTTGGCCGCGACCGCCGTTATCCGATCACCAACCGGTTCCGTGACCGGTAAATCTGTCATTGGAGGCACCTGGATGCGCA
Organism: Hyphomicrobiales bacterium; assembly: GCA_900472175.1. GTDB lineage: Bacteria > Pseudomonadota > Alphaproteobacteria > Rhizobiales > Rhizobiaceae > Pararhizobium. The sequence goes on from UCHD01000004.1 coordinate 455,133, forward strand.
GTTCGGTCGAAATCTACACGCTTGCCACTGGCGAAACCCGTATCGTCTGGCAGACGGAGCAACTGGTCGAGGCTCCGAACTGGTCGCCGGACGGGCTGTCGCTGGTGATCAATGGCGACGGTCTGCTCTATCGCTTGCCGTTTTCCGGCGGCGAGCCTGCATTGATCGATACGGGTTTTGCGCGCAGCTGCAACAACGATCACGGCATTTCGCCTGACGGCAAGACCATCGTCATCAGCGACAAGACCGAATTCGGTGCATCGACGATCTACACGCTTCCGGCCACTGGTGGTCTGCCGACGCTGGTGACGCAGAACCGGCCGTCCTATTGGCATGGCTGGTCGCCGGATGGAAAGACGCTTGCCTATTGCGGCATCCGAAATCAGGTCTTCGATATCTACACGATCCCGGTTGATGGCGGCGAAGAGACCCGCTTGACCTTTGGCGAGGGGCGCAATGACGGGCCGGACTACAGCCCGGATGGCGAATGGATCTATTTCAATTCCAGCCGCACTGGTCGGATGCAGATCTGGCGTGTCCGCCCGGATGGCTCCGATGTCACCCGCGTTACCGAAAGCGACTATGGCGACTGGTTTCCGCATCCGTCGCCTGATGGCAAGCACCTGCTGGTGATTTCCTATGACGGCGACGTCTTCGATCATCCCCGCGACCTTGATGTCCGGCTGCGGCTGATGGATCCGGACGGCGGCAACGCACGCGTGCTGTTCGAGCTGTTCGGCGGGCAGGGCACGATCAACGTGCCCAACTGGTCGCCGGATGGCCGGGAGTTTGCCTTCGTGCGCTATCGACCGGAGAGTTAAGACACGATCTTTTCGGCTAAACTCGCGTTAATGATATCTCCTTACGGTTGTACTCTCGTTCTTGCGCGCAATCGGTTCCGTCCCCATTGTCATTGGACAAGCGGGGAGGAAGTGATGGCAATGACACGGGTGGCAATCCTGATTGATGCCGAGAATGTACCAGCCACCCATGCTGCACAGTTATTTTGTGCGTTGGGCAAGTATGGAACCATTTCCACCCGGCGCGCCTACGCGGACTTTGCCAAGGGAATGGGAACGACCTGGCTGACCGCAGCATCGCTGCATGCGATCAATACGGTTCAGGTCTGTAGCCCCGCAAAAGGGAAAAACTCCAGCGACATCCGTTTGACGATCGATGCCATCGAATTGCTCGCAGACGATAGAGCCGATATTTTCTGTCTGTGCTCAAGTGACGGCGATTTTACGCCGCTGGCGAGACATATCCGCGGAGCCGGAAAGCGTGTTGTCGGCGTTGGAAATAAAACCGCATCTGCCTCATTCCGTCAAAGCTGCGACACTTTCATCGTTTTAGACGATGTGCCGAACCCACAAACAGCCGGGATAGCAGCCGCTGTCGCTAAGTCTGCCGCCGCAAAGGTCATTCCCAAACCGGTGAGCCTTCTGACGCTCGTAGGGTCGGCGATCAAGACCTCCAGTACCCGCGAACATGGGTGGCTTGCCGTTCAACAACTTGGGCAGGTCCTCCGGCGACTCCAGCCCACATTTGACCGGAAAACATACGGAACAGGCACGTTGAGTGCGATCCTTCGCAAGGAGCCGGCATTGGAGGTGCTGGTTCGAAATGGGGAAACGTGTGTTCGTCTTAAGCCGAAGATCGTGGTTCTCCGGCAGTCGGCCCTATCGCTCGCCGGCAATTAACAGATTTCCAACCAGCTTGTTTAAATGAAACTTCCGCTTTCCTTGTTCGGCTCCGTCCCGATCAACGCATGAAACCTGGGGGCAGGTTTGGTGAAAGGGACCGGTGAGGCGGGCATGGCAGCAGGGGCGGCAAAGCGAAAGTCGGGCAAGGCAGTCTTGGGTATTCACGCGGCTTGCACGCTGGTCGCCTTCCTTGTCGTTGCCAGCCTCGCCTTCGTGCTCAACCGTTCCGTTACCGAGGCAGACCGGTTCGGCCTGACCGCTGAGCGAAGACTGGTCGAGAGCGAGATGCGGCATCAGGTCGATGCGGTCGTGCAGTATCAGGCGCAATTGTCCTATTGGGACAGGAGTTTTGCACAGCTCGCCGAGGGGACCTTTACCGATGCTTTCGTCAAGCAGGAGCTGACCGACTGGCTCTGGCGGGATTTTGGTTTTTCCTGGATGATCTTTGCCGACGCTTCGGGCCGGACATTCGTGGCGGTGGAGAACGGCCGAAAAATCGATGCGGAAATCGGCGGGCGAACGGTGAAATGGGTCGAGGACCTTATCGAGAAGGCGAACGGGCTCTACGAGGAGGCGCTCATTGCCAAGGGCGGCGGCTGGGCTTTATGACCGGCCAAGGCTGACCAGGACGCTCTGGTCGCGCCGCTGCCCAATATCCACGCTGCCGACCTGAGGATGATCGACGGCAAGATGAGCATCGTCGTGGTGCAGGCCGTCGTTCCCAGAACCGTCGAGATTCCTGCCGGCCGCCGCAAGCCGGTGTTCATGATCACCGTCAAGCCTTTCAGCGGACGCATGCTCCGCGACATGGAAGACAGGCTCGGCATTGCAAACCTTGGATTCATCCCGCTGCGCGCGGTGCCGAAGGGGGCCATTCAAGTCGAGGTCAGCGATTGCTCGCAGCCGGCCTGTATGGTCGCGGCTTGGACGCCGCGTGCGCCGGGCAGCTTTGTCCGTTCCGAGACGTTGCCGAGCGTGATTGTCATTGCCATGCTGGCAGCGTTGATCATGGCCTTTATCGCTGCCCGCTTCGGATCGGTGTTTTCGGCCCTCCAGACCAGCGAGGCGGAAAACCGCCATCTCGCCAAGCATGATCGGTTGACCGGTCTGTTGAACCGCAGCGGGTTTGACGATGTGCTGCATGCCTCGCTTGCCAAGGTAACGGAACGGCCGTTCTCGCTGCTGTGCTTCGATCTCGACAAGTTCAAGGCAGTCAATGACACCCATGGTCATCCGGCTGGCGATGCGGTGCTGAAGGCGCTTGCCGTGCGCTTTGCCGATCGGGTCACAGAGCGCGGCGTTGTTGCGCGGCTCGGCGGCGACGAGTTCGTCATCATTGTCAATCACACGGTTTCGCGCGCGGACGTGATGGGGCTTGCGAGCGCCCTGATCGTCGATGCGCAGGTGCCGGTGCTGTTCGAGGGACAGTTGCTGCGCGTCGGCAGCAGTATCGGCGTGGCGTTTGCGCCGGATCACGGGACAATCGCCCGTGAAATCGTGCCGCTCGCCGACCAGGCGCTTTATCTTGCCAAGAATCGTGGCCGCAACCGTGTTCAGACGGCCGATGATCTGGCGCCCGCCGCTCACCTGCCGCAGACCGGGCAGGCGGCGTGATCAGCGCACGGTTGCCGGAATGTTATAGGGCGTGACGACCTCCACGGCCGACAGGCGTGCCGGCCCCGCGCCGGCAAAGGCGCCCCTTCGCCCCAGGATCGCCCGGAAGGCCGTCCGCACGTCGGCTTTCAAGTCGTGATGCAGGATGAAATGGATCTGCCCACTGCGCAGGAATTCGAGATTTCCCGCATCAAGGTCATGGGCGACGAAGACAGCGCAGGCGCGGCCGGCAGCAGCAAAGGCCGCAAGCACTGCCCGGTTGCCGCCGCCGATCGAATAGACGGCGTTGATGCCCGGATTGCCAGACAATGCAGCCGTCGCCAAAGCCCCCGTTGCATCGTCCCGGCCGAGGCCCTCGCTGATTTCAACGATGCCGATCGACGGATAACGGTCACGCAATGTCCGTCGAAAACCGATCTCACGCTCCTCCTCGCCGCGGAACCGGTTGCTCGACAGGGTGGCAAGCACCATCGCCGGCCGGCCGGCAAAGCGTTCGCCGATCAGATAGGCTGCCGTTTCGCCCGCCGCCCTGTTGTCGGCTCCGGCATAGGCGGTGCGCGGCGCGTTCGGCAGGTCGGTGACCAGCGTCACGACTGGAATGCCGGATTGTTCCAGCCGTGCAACGGCCGCGCTGATCTCGGTAACGTCCGGCGCTTTCAGGACCACGCCGTCGGTGCCGCGAAGGCGCACGCGATCAAGCAGCTGGACGATCTCCTGCGGTCGCATCGATTCGGCGACATGGAAGCGCGGCCGGAAGATCGTCGGAAGGAATGTCAGGCTCTCGCTTTCGAACGCGTCGCGCACCGTATCGGTAAAGCGGTCGGGCGCCTCCATGATGATGTCGATGCCGAACTTTCGGCCCTGGATCTCGACCCCGGCCTGCTGCTTTTCCAACTCGCCGATGGCGGCGCGGACGCGCAGTTCCGTCTGCCTGCGGACACCGGGACGGTTGTTCAGGACGCGATCAACCGTGGCAATGCTGAGGCCCGCCTGAAACGCGATGTCCTTGACCAAAAAATCGTGCGCCATCGTGGGTCCGTTCTGATGGTTTTTTGAGGTGTTTCTGCTCTATATCAGCTTTCTCCCCCGCGTATAGTGCGGTCATCGAAGGACACCTGGCGGGAGGAAAATGGGATGAAGACTGATAATATTCTGAAGCAGCGTGCGGACCGGGTCTGGCTGACGGAGGCTGCCTGCGATCTGGAGGATTTTCGCGCCGAAGTGGAGCGTACGACATCGCTTTCCGACTATCCGCATGCGTCAGCAGTCGAGAAGAACGTTCTGATTTATGATAGCGCCAGCGTGCTGAAAGCCGCGGCTTCCGGGGAAGGACGCCGGGCGGTACTGGCTGAAATCTGCGAATCGTTCGCGACGGGACCGGGCGTGGTCGTACTGAAACGGGCTTTCGAGGATACGGCGGTTATCGATACGGCGAGCGGCATTTTCGACGATATCATCAACGAACAGCAGCGGACGCATACCGGCGGCGGCGATCATTTTGCCAAGCCGGGTGCCAATGACCGAATCTGGAACTCGCTGGAAAAACACTGCCTGCGCGATCCGCAGAATTTTGCCGCCTATTATGGCAACGCACTGATCGCGCTGGTCAGTGAAGCCTGGCTCGGGCCGAGCTATCAGATGACGGCGCAGGTCAACCGGGTCAATCCGGGCGGCGCGGCGCAATCGGCGCACCGGGATTACCATCTCGGCTTTCAGACCTCGTCGGTGATCGAGCAGTTTCCGGCGCATGTCCACAGGCTGTCGCCGGTCCTGACGCTGCAGGGGGCGGTTGCTCATTGCGACATGCCGCTGGAAAGCGGACCGACCTTGTTTCTTCCCTATAGCCAAACCTATGTTGCGGGCTATCTGGCGCTGAAACGTCAGGAGTTTCGCGATTATTTCGATCGCCACCATGTGCAGTTGCCGCTGTCGAAGGGCGACCTGGTGTTTTTCAATCCGGCACTCTTCCACGCTGCCGGAACCAACCGGTCCGAGGGTATCAAGCGCGTTGCCAACCTTCTGCAGGTGTCCTCGGCGTTCGGCCGGGCCATGGAAACGGTCAACCGCGAGCGCATGAGCGCCGTACTATATCCGGCGTTGAAGGCGATGCTGGCCGAGGGGCGGCTGTCTGGTAACGAAGCCGCTTGCGCCATCGCATCCTGTGCCGAAGGGTATTCGTTCCCCACCAATCTTGACCGGGATCCGCCGGTTGGTGGACTTGCCCCGAAGACGCAGGCGCAATTGATGCACGAGGCTTTGTCCGAAGGCTGGGAGGATGCCGTGTTTGCGGCGGCTCTGGCGGCGCAATCGGAGAAGAAGCTCAGCTGAGAATACCATCACCAATTCAAACTCCTGCCCGAATACCGGGCGGGAGTTTTTGTGCATCGGCGATATCGAAATGGAGGAAAGACAATGAGCAACGAGTATGGCCGTCTGGACGGCAAGATCGCGATCGTCACCGGCGGTACGCAAGGGCTGGGGGCAACGATCGCGACGCTGTTTGCCGAGCGCGGCGCTGCCGGCATCGTCATCTGCGGCCGCAATGCCGCCAAGGGTGAGGCCAAGGCCGCCGAGATCGGCAAGGCGACCGGCACCAAGGTCGTCTACGTACAGGCCGACCTCGAACAGGTGGAGGATGCGCGCAAGGTGGTGGCTGCCTGCGACAGCGCCTTTGGCCGTGTCGATGCGCTGGTCAATGCTGCGGCGATTACCGATCGCGGCACGATCCTCGACACCAGCCCGGAGCTGTTCGACCGGATGTTTGCCATCAACGTGCGTGCACCGTTCTTCCTGATGCAGGAGGCGATCAACGTCATGCGCCGCGAAAAGATCGAGGGAACCATCGTCAATATCGGCTCGATGTCGGCTAAGGCCGGCCAGCCGTTCATCGCGGCCTATTGCGCTTCCAAGGGGGCATTGGAAACCCTGACGAAGAACACCGCCTATGCGCTTCTGCGCAACCGGATCCGGGTCAACGGCCTGAACATCGGCTGGATGGCCTCGGAAGGCGAGGATCGTATCCAGCGCGAATTTCATGGCGCGGCCAGCGACTGGCTGGAAAAGGCGGCGGCAAGCCAGCCCTTTGGCCGCCTGGTTGATCCGGCCGAAGTGGCGCGTGCTTGCGCCTATCTGTCGTCGGCGGAGTCCGGCCTCATGACCGGTTCGGTGATCTGCTTCGATCAGTCGATCTGGGGTGCCTATGACGGTTCGCCGCACCCGGTCGCTGCGATGTGACGGGATCAGGCGGGCCGTCTTGCATTTGGCGGCCCGCCATGCCCATATCGGTCTTGCTCAGGTGCCCGCGAAAACGGGAGAATCGGGAATCCGGTGAAAGTCCGGGACGTGCCCAACGCTGTGACGGGGACGGTTTTGCATTGATGAATTTCTGAAATAATTCAGAATTCTGCCACTGGATCTTCATGTGATCCGGGAAGGCGGCAAAGCCGGATGATCCGCAGTCAGAAGACCGGCCTGACAAGATAGACCAAACCCGCGCGGACGGCGGGCGGTTTCGCATTGTTGGGGATCAAACGATGCAGGCTGAACCACAAGACCGCCTTGTGAAGGCGGACGCATTTTCATCTGACGAGCGCGCTGCCGTCTACCGTGCCATCGAAACCCGCCGTGATGTGCGCGACCAGTTCCTGCCGGACCCTTTGCCGGATGGCGTCATTACGCGGCTTCTTGCCGCCGCCCATAGCGCGCCCTCTGTCGGTTTCATGCAGCCGTGGAATTTCATCGTCGTTCGCGACGAGGAGAGGCGCGCGCGTGTCTTTGAGGCTTTTCAGCGGGCCAATGAAGAGGCCGCGCTGATGTTTGAGGGCGAAGCACAGGACAAATACCGGTCGCTGAAGCTGGAGGGGATCCGCAAGGCGCCCGTCAGCATCTGTGTCACTTGCGATCCAACCCGCGCCGGCAAGGTCGTCCTCGGCCGGACGCACAATCCGCGCATGGATGCGTTTTCGACCGTCTGCGCCGTGCAGAACCTGTGGCTTGCCGCGCGTGCCGAAGGCGTCGGCGTCGGTTGGGTCAGCATTTTTCACGAACGCGATATCAGGGATGCGCTCGGTATTCCCGGTCATATCGAGATCATCGCCTGGCTGTGTCTTGGCTATGTCGATACGCTCTACAGCGAGCCGGAACTCGCCGTCAAAGGCTGGCGCCAGCGGCTGCCACTTGAAGATCTGGTATTTGCGGATGCCTGGGGTGTCAGGCCAAACGGCTGATCAGTTGGTCTGCTGCTGCTGATAACCGGGGCCAGCCGGATGTCTGAGGTCGATCGAGGTCTCCTGCGAGGGCAGGAAGCTTGGACCGACGACGCGAACCTTGCTGTCCTGCGGGTCATAGGGCCGGTCGGCGATCGTGCTCTTCACCTCGGCCGGATCAGCCTTTTTGCGGGTGCGAACCTCGATGACGCCCTTGCCGTTGTCCGGCGTACTCTGTTTCGCTGCCGTGCGCCCGGCAAGCGAACAGCCGCATTGGCCGGGCTGGCTGAGATCGCGGGTCTTGTAGGCGAAAGCCGACGGCAGGTCGGCATAGGGTTCACCGGTGGCGGCGGAGACCATCTGGTCCGTCTCTTCCGTCACCAGCGCATGATAGTAAAGTGCCGTCTCTGCACCCGGACACCGCCGCTGGCAGGTTTCGGCATCGCGCTGGAAATCGGCCGGCGATGAATTCGACGAGATCGGGAAGAACGCCCCGTCGCAGGTGCGCACGCACATTGTCCGCAAGCTTCCGGGATAGTCGGCGCTGGGGCCGAAACCGTCATCCGGCATGGTGAAGTCGGCGTTACCATCACGCATGTCCTGATAGTCTTCGCCGATCGGCGGCAGGTCATTGAGGATGTTGCGGTGGGTTTCCGGTTCCTCGACAGCGGCCGGGATGACATCGTCTTGTTCTTCGAAACAGCGATTGGCTCCAAGCGCTGCATTGATGCGCCGACGGCTAATATCGCTGGCACTGCCGTCCAGGAGGCTCTGTCTGCGCATTTTCAGCGTTTCCAGATCCATTTCCATCTGCGAGATGTCCGCTTCCAGGCTGCCGCAGGCCTGTTCATTCGGCCCGCCGACGATAATGACGCTGCCTTGGCTGCATCCCATCCGCCTCAGATCACTGCGTGCCTGACGCAGGTCGAGATTCTGGCGCGAGATCGCCCCGGTATAGTCCCGCAGGTTGGCATTGGAGGCGACGATCTTCGGCAGGCTGGCAAGGTGCGCATTCAGCTGTTCGCACACAGCCGAGGCCTCGGCCGTGGTCGTCATGACCAGAAGAAGCGGGGCTATCAGCGCCCCAAAGGATAGCGAACGGAAGGTCACGTGTTTCTCTCGCCTGAGCGTACCGGCACAGTGCCGGGTACGAAGGAACATCCTGCGCACTCTGACTTTGCCTTATCATACCGTCATTCGACGGTGCTGCAACGCAGTCCGCATAGCAACGTTAACGGTGGGCGGGAGATTATTCCGGGGAGAGGCGGGAGGGCCACAATCGGCGGCTCTCCCGCGAGGCAGACAGGTTAAGCCGCCCGGGCGGTTTCCAGCGACATCGGCCGTTCCAGCACTGTTCCGCCGATGTCCGCTATGGCCTTCATCTGCTCCAGAAGATCGGGTGTGACCTCCCAGGCGACAGCAACGGCATAGACCGAGCCGATCCGTTGCGGCTCGCCGATGCGTTCGCCCGGGCATCCCATCCGCCGGAACATGCGCTCGAGGAAGACATCGGTGACGGTGACGATGTGGCTGAGGCCGGACGACAACCCGAGTTCCCCGACACCGCACATCAGTTCGGCGGCGGCGATAGTCACCTGGTTGGAGCCGCGATCCTGCGAGATGGCCGGATCGATGCAGAAGCGGCTGGATTCCCAGACGGAGGCGCTGCGTACCTGCGGATTGTCACCGAGCAGGATCGGAAACGTATCGTCGAGCATGTTCGGGCCGAGCGTTGGCAAAAGACGAAGCGATCCGCGCAACCGGCCGGTCTCGTCCGAATAGGACAGGACATAGAGCGGGTTGGCGTCGTCATAATTGTCGATCTCCCAATCGCCGCGAACCGAGACGTCCCATTTCAAAAGGTCGTGAAAGACGCGCTTGCGCAACTGGAACATGGCATCGAGGTCAGCCGGATTCTGCTTGCCCGTGTTGCGGTTGAAAATCTTGATCATCGCTTTGCTCCTGTGATCGAATGCGAGGAGCAAATGCTGTCAGGTATCGCAGAGCAGCATAACTGTCGGTAGTGACAGGTTGCCGATGCACGTCGATATGCGGTGAACTGCCGGCGTNNACGCCGGCAGTTCACCGCATTCATGAAGGAAAGGCGCGGCGGCGATCCGCCAGGCGGCGGTGAAAACGGTCAGAAGGCGGGAATAAGATCGCGCCGGACAGCCTGGGCGACTGCCTGGGTATTGGAGACAACGTTGAGTTTGCGCCGGGCATTGGTCATGAAAAAGCGGACCGTGCGTTCGGAGATGCCGAGGATCGTGCCGATTTCCCAGTAGCTCTTGCCAGCCGCTGCCCAGCCGAGCACTTCCGTTTCCCGATGCGTCAACGCCTTGGAGCATTCCTTGGGGAGGTGGATTACATTATCGCTTTCCAGCAACGAGGCATGGAAGAGGTTGGCCAGCAACTGGAAATCGCGCAGGTGGCAGCGCCGGTAGGCGGGCCATTCGTCAGGGGGGACGTCGGCCTGAATTGCCAGAAACGCGAGACGCCGCGTCGGCGTGGCAAGCGGCAGCGTCACGCCCTCCAGGCTAAGCCCCAATTGCGCCGCTGCGGAAAACAGTGGCTCGCTATCGGGATGCAGCTTGCGGGCCGTTGCCCAATCCACCGGCCTGATGCTGCCCAATGTCATGCGCAACATCGGATCGATCCGCTGGTAGCGCTGGTCGATATAGGTTCGCAGACTGCGAGCGCTGAAGGTATGATGAAGCCGGTGAATCACAAATCCCGCTGTCAGGATGTCGACATCAAGATAGAGCAGATTTGCGATGCTGAACGTGCCGCGCATCAGGTCGAAAAACCGCTTTGGTTCGACGAGTTTCTCGTTTTCCATAATGTCCAGCAGGTCAAAGAACGCCTGTTGGTCAGCCATGCTACGATACCCTGTTATTTTGTGGGTTTCAGCATGATAATCGTAGAACTCTTTGTCCAGTGCAATCGTTGGTTAACTGTAGATTTTTGATAAATTAAACTATAGATTGTAGTTTGTGTCGATTTTATATTTTGATTGAGCCGGTTCAAAACCGGCTCAATCAATGTTTTACTACGCTGGGTATGACGCTTCCACGACGGCAAGGGCGGCCATGTTGACCACGCCGCGCGATGTCACCGATGGCGACAGGATATGCGCGGGCATGGCTGTTCCCAGCAGGATCGGGCCGACATGCAGGCTGTCGGTCATCGTCTTGACGACGCCGAGCGTGATGTTGGCGGCATCGAGGTTCGGGAAGACCAGTAGATTGGCTTCGCCGGTCAGCGTGCTATCGGGCATGACGCGCTTGCGCAGAATTTCCGAAATGGCGGAATCGCCGTGCATTTCGCCGTCTGCCTCAAGATCGGGTTCCAGTTCGCGAACGATCTGCATCGCCTTGCGCATCTTGAAGGCGCTTTCTGAATCGCGTGAACCGAAATTCGAATGCGAGACAAGAGCGGCGCGTGGCGTGATGCCGAAGCGGCGGATTTCCTGGGCGGCCATCACCGTCTTCTCAGCGATTTCCTCGGCCGTCGGATCGAAAGTCACATAGGTGTCGGTGAGGAAGGTTGCGCCGCGTTGCGAGATCAGCAGGCTGAGCGCCGAGAAATCCAGGACGCCCTCGCGCTTGCCGATGATCTGGGAAACGGCGCGCAGATGGGCGCTGTAGCGGCCTTCGACACCGCAGATCAGCGCATCGGCCTCGCCGCGCCGCAGAGCCAGGGCACCGATGACGGTCTGGTTGGTGCGGACGATGGTGCGGGCTGCTTCCGGAATGACGCCGAGGCGGCCAACCAGCGCAAAATAGTCATCGACGTAATCGCGGAAACGCGGATCGCCTTCGGGGTTGACCACTTCGAAATCGACGTCCGGGCGGATGCGCAGGCCGTAGCGCTTCAGCCGTGTCTCGATGATGTGTGGACGGCCGATCAGGATCGGGCGGGCCGTGCCGTCTTCGAGCAGCACCTGGGCGGCGCGTAGCACGCGTTCGTCTTCGCCTTCGGCAAAGATTACCCGGTTCTTCTGGGCGTTCTTGGCGGCGGCGAAGATCGGCTTCATGATGAAGCCGGAGCGGAAGACGAAGCGGTTGAGCTGGTCGAGATAGGCGTCGAAATCGGCGATCGGCCGGTTGGCAACACCGCTATCGGCCGCGGCCTTGGCAACGGCCGGCGCGATACGCAGGATCAGCCGCTGGTCGAATGGCGAGGGGATCAGGTAGTCGGGGCCGAACACCGGCGTTTCGCCGGAATAGGCACGGGCTGCAACGTCTGACGGCTCTTCGCGGGCAAGCGCTGCGATGGCGCGCACCGCCGCCATCTTCATTTCCTCATTGATCGTGCGGGCGCCGCAATCGAGCGCGCCGCGGAAGATGTAGGGGAAACACAGGACGTTGTTGACCTGGTTGGGGAAATCCGACCGGCCGGTGCAGATCATCGCGTCGGGACGGGCGGCGCGCGCCACTTCCGGCATGATCTCGGGATTGGGGTTGGCGAGCGCCATGATCAGCGGCTTTTCCGCCATCTGGACCAGCAGTTCCGGCTTCAATACGCCTGCGGCCGAAAGGCCAAGGAAGACATCGGCGCCGGCAATGCTGTCGGCCAGAACGCGGTTGGCGCTATCCTGCGCATAGATGGACTTCCATTCGTCCATCAGCACTTCGCGGCCGGTATAAACGAGGCCTTCGAGATCGTGGACCCAGATGTTTTCGCGCTGGGCGCCGAGCGTCACCAGCAGATTGAGGCAGGCGAGCGCCGCAGCACCGGCACCCGACGTGACGATCTTGGCCTTGGCAATGTCCTTGCCGGCCAGTTCCAGGCCGTTGAGGATGGCGGCGGCGACGATGATCGCGGTACCGTGCTGATCATCATGGAAGACCGGAATATCCATCTTCTCGCGCAACCGGCGTTCGACCTCGAAACATTCGGGCGCCTTGATGTCTTCCAGATTGATGCCGCCGAAGGTCGGCTCCAGGGCCGCGATGACATTGACCATCTGGTCGATCTCGGGGGCGTCGATCTCGATATCGAAGACGTCGATGCCGGCAAATTTCTTGAACAGGACGGCCTTGCCCTCCATCACCGGTTTGGACGCGAGCGGGCCGATATTGCCGAGCCCGAGGACGGCCGTGCCGTTCGAGACGACCGCAACCAGATTGGCGCGCGCGGTATAGTCGGCGGCCGTCGACGGATCGTCGCGGATGGCAAGGCAAGGGGCGGCAACGCCCGGAGAATAGGCGAGCGCCAGGTCGCGCTGGTTGCCGAGTGGCTTGGTCGGCTGGATCTCGAGCTTGCCGGGGCGTGGATAGCGGTGGAAGAACAGTGCCTGTTCATCAAGGTCGCCGCTTGCTGGAACCGCTGGGGTCTTGGCTTTGTCGCCGGTGCTCATATTCGTAAATCCCTACTTATTCGTCGCGGCTCTTTTTGCATGAAACGATGGCTCCGTACAGTTTGGAAACGGGCGTTTATCTCCGGTTTTCAGGAACAGGTGTTTCTCCGGCGTGCCGGGTGGTTCCACAGGCTGTCATTCTCCTGAAACAAGAGTCTGTTCTTGAAAGCACATAAGAGAGGCGCGATAGACCGTTGCGAGGCAGCATGACCGAGAAAGAGCAAGAACCCCGGCGTTTCAGGACCCTGTTCATTTCTGACGTTCATCTGGGATCAAAGGCCGCAAAGACCGATTATCTCCTCGATTTCCTGCGGGTGAGCGAAGCGGAGACGATCATCCTCGTCGGCGATATCATCGATGGATGGCGGTTGAAGCGCAGCTGGTACTGGCCGCAAGCCTGCAACGACGTGGTCCAAAAGCTGTTGCGCAAGGCGCGCAAGGGCAGCCGCATCATCTACATCCCCGGCAACCATGACGAGTTCATGCGTGACTTTCCGGGCGTCCATTTCGGCGGTATCGAGGTGGCCCAGCGCCATATGCACGAGGCAGCCGACGGCCGCAAATACCTGGTGCTGCATGGTGACGAATTCGATGTCGTGGTACGCAACGCCCGCCTTCTCGCCTATCTCGGCGACTGGGCCTATGATACGGCGATCGTCATCAATATCGGACTGGCGGCCATCCGCCGCCGTCTTGGAATGCCTTATTGGTCGTTCTCTGCCTGGGCGAAGCTGCAGGTCAAGCATGCGGTGAACTTCATCGGCGAATTCCAGCGGGTGGTAGCTGACGAAGCTCGCCGGGAAAATGCCGATGGGGTCATCTGCGGTCATATCCATCACGCTGTGATGGAAGACATCGGCGGCATACGTTACATCAATACCGGCGATTGGGTGGAAAGCTGCACGGCAATTGCCGAGCATCACGATGGCACGATGGAACTGATTACCTGGCGGGAACTGAGCAACGTACCTGCGGTGCGCGAAGACACGGCCGAAGTGGAAATGTTGATGGCGCGGGCTCTTTCGCAACAGGCGGCATAATACCGCAGGGGTTGAAGAGTGTAGGGAAAACTAGCGGCTGGCGCTGCTCTTGGCTGCCGTGATAAATCATGGACGCAACTGTCAGGTCCTTCCATGATTCCGTCATCTCCGCCTCCCTTTCGCGAGGAAGCGCCGCGCTATTTCGTGCCGCGTATCGCCTTGCTCTTCTGCGCGCCGCTCGTCGTCAACGGGTTTGCCATGCCGTATTTTCCGGTCTGGCTGAGCACTCTGTCACTGAGCGATTTTGAAATCGGCATCATCCTTGCCGTGCCGATGTTCGTGCGCGTCATCACGGCGCCGCTGGTCGGGTTGCTGGCAGACAGGATCGGCGAGCGGGCGGAAGTGCTGATCTGGTCGGCGGTGCTGTCATTGCTGACGGCGCTGGCGCTGTTCGTCTCGCACAGTTTCTGGTTCGTGCTGATCATCTATGCCATCCAGGGCGGCGTCTATGCGCCCTACGTGCCGATCGTCGAGGCCATCGCGCTGACCGGCGTGCGCCGTTGGGGCTATGATTATGCCACCATGCGCGTCTGGGGTTCCGTCGCCTTTATCGGAGCGACGATGCTGGGCGGGGTGATGATCGGCCTCTATGGCGGCTCGATGGTGCTGCCGGCGATGGCTGGCGGCTTCCTGCTGATGATTGCTCTGACCTTCATCGCGCCGCGCGTCGGCAAGCCGCGCCGGCCCTCGACGCTGACGACGCTGACAGAAGCGCCGCCGAAGGCGCTGCGCAAACTCGATCTGCAACTGCTTTTGATCGGTGTGACGCTGGTCAACGGCAGCCATGCGATGCTGTTCGCCTTCTCGGCGATCTACTGGCAGCATATCGGGTTTACCGGCACCGAGATCGGTCTTCTCTGGAGCGCCGGTGTCGCCGCAGAAGTCGCGATGTTCTTCTGCGCCAAGATGATCATCCGGCGCTTCAGCCTGTGGACGATGATCTTTTCGGGCTGCGTCCTTGCGATCGTGCGCTGGATCATCTTTCCGATGGATCTCGGCTTCGGCGGCTATTTCGCCCTGCAGTGTTTCCATGCCTTTACTTACGCCATCATGCATACGGGCATGCAGAACATTCTGGTGCAGCGGGTTCCGGAAGAACAGGAATCCTCGGCGCAGGGGCTGTATTTCTTCTACACCGGCGTGTTCTCGGCGATCTTCACCTTCACATCCGGCTATTTCTACACCTGGTTCGGCGTTCACGGCTTCTATTCGATGTCCGTCGTTGCCTTCATTGGCTGTTGTTCCGCCTTCGCCGCCTGGTACCTTCAGCCCCAGAGGGCGGGCAGAGGCGGGAAGACCAGCGAATCGGCGTAGCGCAGGCCGGGTTCGCGGTCCTGAGCCAAAAGCAGCGGGCCGTCGAGATCGACGAAATCGGCGCCCTGCGCCAGAAGTACTGCCGGTGCCATGCCGAGCGAGGTGCCGACCATGCAGCCGACCATGATCTTGAGGTTGAGCGACCGGGCCGCGTCGCGCATGCGCAGGGCTTCAGTCAGCCCTCCGGTCTTGTCGAGCTTGATGTTGACTGCGTCGTAAAGCCCCGCGAGCTTTGGCAGGTCTTCTGTCTTGTGGACGCTTTCATCGGCGCAGACAGGAACCGGGCGATGCACTGAAGCAAGCAGGGCGTCATGTCCGGCGGGCAGGGGCTGTTCGATCAGGGCAACACCCGATTCGGCGCAGACATCAAAGTGATAGGCCAGATTGGCTTCGCTCCAGCCTTCATTGGCGTCCAGAATGATGGCGCTGTTCGGGGCGGCTGCCCGCACCGCACGGATACGCGACGCATCGTCGGCGGTTCCGACCTTGACCTTCAGCAGCGCCCGATGGGCATATTGCGCCGTCTGCGCAGCCATGGCTTCCGGTTCGCCGAGCGAAATCGTGTAGGCGGTGGTGAGCGGCGCCGGTTCGGCAAGCCCGGCCAGCGCAAAGGCGCGGGTGCCGGATTTTTTCGCATCCAGATCCCAGAGCGCGCAATCGACAGCGTTGCGCGCCGCGCCGGCCTTCATGGTCTGCCGCAGTTTTTCGCGGTCGATGTCCGCCTCGATCAGCGGCCGGATGGTCTCGATCTCGGCGAGCACGCTGTCGATGGTCTCGCCATAGCGCCCATAGGGGACACATTCGCCCATGCCGGAGAAGACACCGTTCGAAATTTGGCAGGTGACCACGGAGGCGGTGGTCTTGCTGCCGCGCGAAATCGTAAAACTGCCGGCGATCGGGAAGTGTTCGATGGCGGTTTTCATCTGGCGGGTCATGGCTTTCTCCTGTGGCTTCCATATCTCAGCAGCCAACCGTTTGATCCGGAAACGTTTCAATCGGTGACAGACCGGGCTCTAGCGGCTATGAGTCGCTGACGTTTTATCAAATGCAGCCATCTCCGGAAGACCCAACAGACGTGACGCGTTCCCAATTGAAAACCGAAACCGACGTGCAGCTCGCAGAAGCTGATGATGGCAGCACCCGGGCTTATCGGTTCAGTGGCGATTGGCGCAGCGTATCCATTCATCTGGCGACGCCGAAGCTGGACGCATTCGCAGCCAAGGGCGGCGAAGCGGGCGAGGTCGATCTGAGCGAGGTCACCGCCATGGACACGGCGGGCGCCTGGGTCATCCGGCGTTTCATGACGCAGGTCGGCGATGTGAAACTGACGAGCGACAAGCCGCGCTATCTCGAACTCATGAATGCCTTGCCGGAAAAACTGCCGGAGCCGGCCGTCGAAGGCAGGAAGTTCGGCTCGCTTTTTTCTCGCATTTTTACGCCTGTCGGCAATTCGGTGGTCTCCGCCTGGGAAGACACTGTTGCGGCGATGTTCATTCTCGGGTCTGCGGTGCGCGGCGCGCAGTTGAAGCTTGGCCGCCATAGCGGCGTGTCGCCCGCTGCGATCGTCAGCCAGATTGATCGCATGGGCGTCCAGGCGGTGCCGATCATCCTTTTGATGTCGTTCCTCATCGGCGCGATCATTGCCCAGCAGGGTGCGTTCCAGCTGCGCTATTTTGGCGCTGAACTCTTTGTTGTCGACCTCGTCGGTATTTTGCAGCTGCGCGAAATCGGCGTGCTCTTGACCGCGATCATGATTGCCGGGCGTTCCGGCAGTGCGATCACGGCCGAGATCGGTTCGATGAAGATGCGTGAGGAGATCGATGCGCTCAAGGTGATGGGGCTGAGCCCGATCGGCGTACTAGTGTTTCCAAGGCTGGTGGCGCTGACCGTGGCATTGCCGCTTCTGACCATCATTGCCAATTTCGCCGCCCTGACCGGGGCAGCCGTGGTGACGTGGAGCTATTCCGGCATCACCTTTGCCACGTTCCTGGCGCGGCTGCAGGAGGCGGTGGATTTTTCGTCCGTTCTTGCCGGCATGATCAAGGCGCCGTTCATGGCGCTGATCATCGGCGTCGTTGCTGCCGTCGAAGGCCTGAAAGTCGGCGGTAGCGCCGAATCGCTTGGTAAGCACGTGACGCAGTCGGTGGTGAAATCGATCTTCGTGGTCATTCTTGTCGACGGCCTGTTTGCGATCTTTTACGCGGCGATCAATTTCTGATGGAAGAGGTTTTGCCGGTGGAGCCGAGGGAAAACATGACAGAGGGCGCGGCCAAGGTGGGCGGCGAAAACGGCACGGAAGTCATCCTGTCGGTGAAGGACCTGACGGTTGGTTTCGGTTCCAACATCGTCCTCGACAAGCTGAACCTCGATATCTACCGCGGCGAAATTCTCGGTTTCGTCGGTGCGTCCGGCACCGGAAAATCCGTGCTGATGCGGACCGTTCTGCGCCTTTTGCCCCGCCGGTCGGGCTCGATCGAGATTCTTGGCGTCGAATATGATGCGGTGAGCGAAGAAGAGCGCATGGCTCTGGATATGCGTCTCGGCGTCCTGTTCCAGCACGGCGCGCTGTTTTCGGCGCTGACGGTCAAGGAAAATATCCAGGTGCCGATGCGGGAATATCTCAACCTGCCGCAGGAACTGATGGATGAGCTGGCGCGGCTGAAGATCGACATGGTCGGTTTGGCGCCGGAAGCGGCTGACAAGTTCCCTTCCGAATTGTCCGGCGGCATGATCAAGAGGGCGGCTCTGGCGAGGGCGCTGGCGCTCGATCCAGACCTCGTCTTCCTCGATGAACCGACCTCCGGGCTTGATCCGATTGGTGCGGCGGAGTTCGATAACTTGATCGCCAAACTGCGCGACACCCTAGGATTGACCGTGTATATGGTGACTCACGACCTCGACAGCCTGTTTTCGGTCTGTGACCGGATTGCAGTGCTCGGCAAGAAGAAGGTTCTGGTCGAAGGCACGATCGAGGACATGCTGGCCTGTGACGACGAGTGGGTGACGTCCTACTTCCAGGGCAAGCGTGCGCGTTCCATCGTTCGCGACGACGAAAAGTTGGTTTCCTGACAGCGCTCAGTCACTCAGCCGCTGCACGAAAAATTTGATTGAAGCAAGGAGCCGCGTTGGCGGCGTCCCCCAAGGGTACCGGTAGCAATGGAAACAAAAGCCAATTACGCCATCGTCGGATTCTTTACGGTCGCCGTCATTTTCGCGGCTTTCGGCTTTGTCTACTGGATGTCCCAATATGGCCGCAGCGGCGAAATGGCGGAACTTGTCATCAGCATTCCGGGTTCAGCCAATGGCTTGAGCGTCGGGTCCCCGGTGCGCTTCAACGGCATTCCCGTCGGTTCGGTACGCAGCCTCGCCATCAATTCCAACGATCCGCGCTATTCGGTTGCCGTAACCGAAGTGTCTGCCGATGCGCCGGTGTTGAAATCGACGACGGCGACCCTGGAGATCCAGGGGTTGACCGGCGCTGCCTATATCGAACTCAGCGGCGGCAACAAGGGTGAAGAGAATATCCTGCGCAAGGCACTGGACACCGGAACGTCCGCGCAGCTGACCGCCGATCAATCCAGCGTTACCAGTCTTCTGGCCACCGCCGACAAGATTCTGGACCGCGCCAACAACGCGATCGGCGATATCCAGGGGTTCGTCAAGGACGTGCGCGGCCCCTTGACCAATACGATTTCCAATGCCGACCGCTTCACCAAGTCGCTGGCCGACAATTCCGAAGGGATCGATCAGTTTCTGAAAAGCGTCAGCGCGCTGTCGACCTCGATCACGGCTGCGGCCGGCAAACTCGATTCGACGCTGACCGCAGCGGACATTCTGGTGAAGTCGGTCGATCCGAAGAAGATCGACCACATCGTCAGCAATGTCGAAAAGATGAGCAATGATCTGAGCGCCGCCTCCACGGGCGTTGCCGATACCATCGCCTCGTTCAAGAAGACGGCCGAAACCTATGAACGCTTCGGTGAAAAGGCTACGGCTTCGCTGGATCGCGTCGATACGTTGATCGCCTCCATCGACCCGCAGAAGGTGACCGGCGTCGTCAATGACGTTTCGGCTGCCAGCGCCGATGCCCGCAAGGCGGTCGCCTCGGTTGCTGATTTCGCCGAGCGGATCAAGGGGCGCCAGAACGATATCGACCAGACCATCACCGATGTCACCCAGATGGCCAGCAAGCTGAACGCGGCCTCAAGCCGTGTCGATGGGATTCTCGTCAAGCTCGACGGTTTCCTAGGTGATGCCGATGCGCCGTCCCTGTCGGCAGATGCCCGCGCGACACTCGAATCCTTCCGCAAGGTCGCCGATAATCTGAATGCCCAGATCGGCCCGATCGCCGAAAACCTCAAGCGCTTCTCCGGCTCGGGCCTGCGCGACATCGAGGCGCTGGTCAGCGATACACGCCGGACGGTCAACACCCTCGACACGACGATCTCGACCTTCGACAAGGATCCGCAGCGGCTGTTGTTCGGCGGCGAGACGGTGAAGCAATATGACGGACGCACGCGCCGCTGAACCAAAGTGTGCCGTGCGGCTATCCGGGGCCGGATTTGCCGCTGCTGATACTGACGAATCGGGTATTGCTTCCCCAAGCGTGATGTTTGCGTGGCAAGGCTGCAAGCCTTGGCGGTTTTTTGCCGTATCTACGCTGGCATGACTGCTTTTTTGGCTTGTTTTGACCGGGTCAGCCTCTACGTTGCTGCTGATTGGCGAAGGATAGTGTTTGAAATGAATTTTCCCGGTGTGTTGTTTGGTCGAAAGGCAGGTTTGATCCGGGCCTGTTCTGCATTCCTTCTCGCCGCCGCGCTGTCCGCCTGCGCCGGCAAGGCCAACAACGACACCTATAGCCTGTCCTCTTCGCCCGTTATCGAAGGCCCGTCTTCGAGCCGCAAGCAGATCCTCGTTCCTGAGCCAACCGCGCTGAAGGCGCTGGACAGCGATCAGGTGGTGATCCGGCTGTCGGGGTCGGAAATCCAGTATCTCGCCAAATCGCAGTGGAGCGACCGTCTGCCGAAGATGGTGCAGGCAAAGCTTGTCCAGGCTTTCGAGAACACTGGCAAGATCGGTGGCGTCGGCAAGCCGGGCGAGGGGCTTGCCATCGACTACCAGGTGATCACCGAAATCCGGTCTTTCGAAATATCGACAGCAGGTGCGGATACCGCTGTTGTCGAGATTTTCGCCAAAATCCTCAACGACCGCAACGGCACCGTCGGCGCGCAGAAGGCGTTCCGCGTGACTGTTCCCGTTCGCGGTAGCGGAGCGCCGGCATTTGTCGCTGCCCTCGATGGCGCGTTTGCCCAGGTTGCCGGTGAAATCGTCGGCTGGACGCTGAAGGCGATCTGATCAGGCAATCGCGATCCGGTTGACGATTTCGGCCACGCCTTCGACCGTTCGTGCTGCTTCTTCCGCCCGCTCGGCCTCTTCGGTGCTGGCGACAGCGCCGCTGAGCACGATCGTATTTCCTTTCGAGACCACTACTACATCCGAGGCATCCAGCCCGTCGACCGTGGCCAGGCAATTGGCGACCCTCGTTTCGAGGTCTGCCTGATCCGGACCGGCAAGCCCTTCGGGTGGCTGTCCGTAGAATGTGCGCTCCTTGAAGACCATGACTGCGTTCTCCTGTTCGTCTGTGCCCACAACGCGGCGGAAACGCTTTTGTTCAGGCCTGTTCCATTCGAAACAGCGCAGATAAGCGGCGCGTGAGAATGTTGGGTCACTGGATGAGACGAACTCATCAGGAACCAACAGAGGAGAGACCATCATGCGCAAGCTCATCATTTCCGCCGCCGTCGCAGCCCTCGCCGCCGTCTCGTTTGCGGCACCGTCGCAGGCCGGTGGTCATCACGGCCATCACCACGGCGGTTTTTCCATCGGCTTCTACAACACCGGCTACTATGGGGACGGCTATTACGGCGGCGGTTATTACGAACCGTCCTGCTACATCAAGAAGGTGAAGCGCTGGGACAAGTGGGGCAACCTGCATATCCGCCGCATCAAGATCTGCGAATGACACCCACACAGCAGGCACAAAAAATCCGGCCGTTTACGCGGCCGGATCTTTGTTCGTGCAGGGATATTGCTCTCAGGGCCAGCGGACTACGGGCGGCAGAGACGACAGGATCGAATCAACGTTTCCGCCGGTTTTCAGGCCAAAGATCGTGCCGCGGTCATACAGCAGGTTGAATTCGACATAGCGGCCGCGGCGGACCAGCTGTTCATCGCGGTCTTCCTCGGTCCAGGGCTTGTTGAAATTGGCGCGCACGATCTTTGGATAGATCAGGCTGAAGGCCTTTCCGACGTCCTGGGTGAAGGCCAAGTCGGCCTCCCAGCCGCCTTTCTCTTCATCCGAGTGCAGCCAGTCATAAAAGATACCGCCGGTGCCGCGTGGTTCGTTGCGGTGCTTCAGGAAGAAATACTCGTCGCACCACTGTTTGAAGCGGGCGTGGTCGGCAACCGGGTGCCGCTTGCAGGCGATCTCCATGCCCTTGTGGAACAGCTGCGTGTCCGGATCCGTCTGGGTCCGGCGGCTATCAAGCACGGGCGTAAGATCTGCGCCGCCGCCGAACCAGTGGCTGGTGGTGACGACCATACGCGTGTTCATATGCACGGCCGGAACGTTCGGATTGACCGGGTGAGCGATCAGCGAGATGCCGGACGCCCAGAAGGTGGGGTCCTGTTCGGCGCCGGGAATCTGGCTGCGGAATTCCGGCGAGAACTCGCCGTAGACTGTCGATGTATGGACGCCGACCTTTTCGAAGACGCGACCTTCCATCATCGACATGCGGCCGCCGCCGCCAGCACCCTGGTCGCGCACCCAGTCCTTGCCGGTAAAACGGCCTGGCTCGCGATCGGAGAGCGGGCCGGTCAACTCGTCCTCGATGGTCTCGAACGCGGTGCAGATGGTATCGCGCAAGGATTGGAACCAAGCGGTGGCTCTGGCCTTCTTGTCTTCGATATCCGCGGGCAATCCCTGCGGCAGGTTGGGTCGTTCCATGAAAGTAATCCTGTTTGGCGGAGCCTGAAGCGGCAAAGAGCGCGCCGATTCGTATATTGGCCGACAGTTCATATTTTTGCCACGGCTGCAACGGTGCAGATATCAACGGGGCAGCCTGCCGCAGATCGCCATGCTGTGATTCCGACTCGCAAAAGCAGGAATATCTCCCTATCTTGAACATAGAGGCTCGACTGGTGAAAGGTGAGCTCATGGCAAGAATTCCGGCGGGGCCGCCGCTCGGCGGCCTGAAACGTCAGATCGATCGGCACCGCAGCGGCAATCCGCGCGGAAATGACGGGCTGTTTGTCCGCGAGACATTCAGGCTCGATCGCACCGATGCGCGCCAGAAGGCGCAGGAATGGTTCGATGCCTGGCCGAAGGCCGCCTATTGGACTGAAGTGGAGAGCTGGCGCCAGCTCGATGGCGGCCAGATCGAATTCACCATGCGGCGTTTGCCGAGTGCCGATTGACGTCTCAGTCTGGTGATCCCTTGATGCAGGCGGCCGCTTCGTCCTGCTCCTCACCCGCATGCTCGATCAGATAGGCGCCAGTGCCTTTTTCAGACAGTTCGTCATAGGGATTGCGCAGCGGACAGTCGCGCATCGACA
Source organism: Hyphomicrobiales bacterium (assembly GCA_900472175.1). Lineage (GTDB taxonomy): Bacteria > Pseudomonadota > Alphaproteobacteria > Rhizobiales > Rhizobiaceae > Pararhizobium. Next base: position 477,985 of record UCHD01000004.1, read on the forward strand.
GGCAGCCGCAACCGATGCAGGACGTCAGCTGGTCGCGCAAAGCGGTGAGTTTGGCGATGCGCTCGTTCAGATCGGCCTTCCAATGCGCCGACAGATGCTCCCAGTCGCTCGCCAGCAATTGCCGGTCATTCGTCAGGGCGGAAAGCTCCTTTTGAATGTCTGCCAGCGGAATACCTGTACGTTGGGCGATCTTGATGACGGCGATACGGCGCAAGACGCTGCGGGGGTAGCGGCGCTGGTTGCCCCGGCTGCGCATGCTCTGGATCAAACCCTTTGCCTCATAGAAATGCAGCGTCGAAACGGCGACGCCGCTGCGCGTGGCGACCTCTCCCACCGTCAGTTCGCGGCGCGGCAGATCGGTACGATTTTTTTCCGGCATGTCTATTGACCTCAACTTTAGTTGAGGTTCTATACCATGAGCTCCATCGCATCTACAACGGAGCTTTCGCAGCCATGAACGAGAAAATGACCATCGCCGTCGTCTATGGCAGTGCACGGCAAGGCCGCTTCTGCGACACGGTCGTCAATTGGGCCTTGACGGAATTGTGGGCCGAAAGCGGCTTTCGCATCACGCTCATCGATCCTCTTGAGCTTAAGGGAACGGCTGGGGATGCGACGTTGAACGCCGAAGCGCTTGAGGAGAAGATCGCCGAGGCCGATGCGTTCATCGTCGTTACGCCGGAATACAATCACGGCTATCCGGCTCCGCTCAAGGAGTTGATCGACAGTTGTTATGAGCCTTGGCACGCAAAGCCGGTCGGTTTCATTTCCTATGGCGGCGTCTCGGGCGGATTGCGGGCCGTCGAGCAGTTGCGCCAGGTGTTTGCCGAATTGCATACGGTCACCATCCGCGACACCGTCAGTTTTTCCAATGTTTGGGCGCAGTTTGATACCGCCGGCAATCCCTTCAAGGCGGCGGAAGCCAAGGCAGGACTGATGGTTATGCTGCGGCGGCTGAAATGGTGGGCGAGGGCGCTGAAGACTGCCCGGGCCGAAAACGCCTATAGCGGGATTGCTGCATGAGGTTGGCCGGCGGGTCTCAGCCGTTGACCTGCCGGATCGCCTCGCCGACGATCATCGCCACCGACATCGCAACGTTCAGCGAGCGCTGGCCTTCGACCATCGGCACGATGATCCGTCCGTCGGCCTTATCGTGGACGTGATCCGGCACGCCGGCGCTTTCGCGGCCGAAAAGCAGGGTATCGTTCGGCTGGAACGCAAAGCGGGTGTAGTGCTCGGCGGCCTTGGTGGAGGCGAGCACCAATCGACGGCCCTGCGCGAGCCTCTCAGCTTCGAACCGCTCCCAGTTGACGTGGCGTGTCAGCGTCACTGCGGCGATATAGTCCATGCCGGCGCGCTTGAGGTTCTTGTCCGAGAGATCAAAGCCCGCGGGCTCGATGATATCGACGGCTAGTCCCAGGCATGCGGCAAGGCGCAGGATCGTCCCGGTATTGCCGGGAATATCGGGTTGGTAAAGGGCGATGCGGAGCGAATGTGGCGACATATCAACAAGTCTTATGGGGTTCATCAATGGCCGTAATCAATCTGTGCCGTAATGGCAACAGAATCCTGATTGAGACAAAAATGATGAAAAAAACGCCAGCGGTAATCTGGCGTGGATGCGCAAATCACTCTATGTCTTGCTGCATCTGCAACGCGAACCATAGGAGGCTTACATGGATATTCGAATGACCAACAGCTTCCAGGCTGTGCCTCCAGTCCTCCTGGACTGACCGGTTTCGCGCTTTTCTTTTTTTGGCACTATTGCGCACGACCGCCCGCTTTCCGGACGAACACGTCTCGTGTGCAAGATTGAGCTGTTTTCCGGTTTTTAATTTCTGATCGATGAATGCGGGGCTTCCCGCCTTCCTTCACTGGATTCCTGAAGGAGCTTATAATGTTCGGCTGGTTTGAATCCCGCCTCAATCCCTATCCCGTCGAGGAGCCTACGGTTCCGCCTCAGGGGCTATTTGCATTCTGCTGGCACTACACCAAGCCGGCGGCCCCCTGGTTACTGACCATGTCAGTCTGCACCATGCTGATCGCGATTGGCGAAGTGGCGCTGTTCCAGTTTCTCGGTAATGTCGTCGATTGGTTGTCGTCTGCCAAGCAGGATACGTTCCTCGCAACGGAAGGCACAAAGCTGTTCTGGATGGGCGCGCTCATCCTGATTGGCCTGCCGGCGATCGTTGCGTTCGATTCGTTCATCATGCACCAGGTGCTTCTGGGCAATTATCCGATGATCGCGCGCTGGCAGATGCACCGCTATCTGCTGCGCCAGGGCATGACCTTTTTCGCCAACGAGTTTGCCGGCCGTGTCGCCACCAAGGTGATGCAGACGTCGCTTGCCGTGCGCGAAACGGTGATGAAGATCCTCGACGTCTTTGTTTATGTCGTTGCCTATTTCATCTCGATGCTCGTTGTCGTGGCGGCGGCTGACTGGCGGCTGCTTGCGCCCCTGGTCATCTGGATCATCATCTACGTCTGCATCGTCACCTATTTCGTGCCGCGCCTGCGCAAGATTTCCAAGGATCAGGCGGATGCGCGCTCGATGATGACCGGCCGCGTCGTCGATAGCTATACCAATATCGCCACCGTCAAGCTGTTCTCGCATGCCGGCCGCGAAGAGGTCTATGCCAAGGAAAGCATGGATGCATTCCTGCAGACAGTGCACCGGCAGATGCGCAAGGTGACGTTGTTCCATGTGCTCGTCTACACCAACAACTGCATTGCGCTGTTTGCGATTTCGGCGCTCGGCATCTATTTCTGGATGACCAGTGGCATGTCGGTCGGCTCGATCGCCATCGCCGTGTCGCTCGCCATGCGCATTAACGGCATGTCGCAGTGGATCATGTGGGAAGTCTCGGCGCTGTTTGAAAACATCGGCACGGTCTATGACGGCATGAGCATGATGACCAAGGCGCACGATATCGTCGATAATGACGATGCCAAGGTCTTGAAGGCGCCGCAGGGGGCCATCGCGTTCGAAAACATCGGCTTCCACTACGGCAAGAACAAGGGCGTGATCGAAAACCTCTCACTCGATATCAAGCCGGGAGAGAAAATCGGCCTGGTCGGACGCTCTGGCGCCGGCAAGACGACGCTGATGAACGTGCTGTTGCGCTTCTACGATCTTGAATCCGGCACGATCCGCATCGACGGGCAGGACATTTCCAAGGCAACGCAGGACAGCCTGCGCGCGCAGATCGGCGTGGTGACGCAGGATACGTCGCTGCTGCACCGGTCCATCCGTGACAACATCGCCTATGGTCATCCGGAAGCCGACGATGCCGATATTATCGCCGCCGCCAAGCGGGCCAATGCCTGGGACTTCATCGAGATGCTCGAGGATAACCAGGGCCGCAGGGGGCTTGATGCGCAGGTCGGCGAACGCGGCGTCAAGCTCTCGGGCGGCCAGCGCCAGCGGATCGCGATTGCTCGTGTCTTCTTGAAGGACGCGCCGATCTTGATCCTCGATGAGGCGACCTCGGCGCTCGATTCGGAAGTGGAGGCAGCGATCCAGGAAAACCTCTTTGCCCTGATGAAGGGCAAGACGGTGATCGCGATCGCTCACCGCCTGTCGACGCTGACGGAGATGGACCGGCTGGTCATCCTCGAAGCAGGCAAGATCGTCGAGACCGGCAGCCATGCCGAGCTGGTCAGCCATAGCGGTCTTTATGCCGATCTCTGGTCGCGGCAGTCCGGTGGCTTCCTCGCCGAGGATGGGGATGCGGCAAACCAGAAGGAGGAGGCGGCCGAATAGGCCGCCTTCGAACTTTCACATGGTATCTCCCGGAACGATCGGCGTGAGCGATATCGGTTTTGAATTTGACATCCTGATCCAGGGTGAGCGAACGGAGGCTTTCGATGCCTTCGCCGCTGCCAATCCGGACTGGGGATGCCGCTACGGAAAGAACGGCGGGTTCCTCGCCGAACCGCCGCAACTGGCCACCGGCGAGCCGTGTGCGCGTACGTATGTGGCGCTGCATGTCGATGCCTATGCGGCGCAACTTTCGGCACTGCGGGCTCTCGGACATGGCCACGCTATTCGCATCGCTGTGTATTTTGACAGTGCGACGGTGCCGCCCTTGTGCCTTGGCCTCAAACCCTCGACCATGGCGCTGGTTTCTGCGCTTGGCTATGAAGTCGAATTTTGCCTTTATCCTTGTGCAGACCACGATGACGACGGAAAATCAGACCTCAATCCCACCTTGGGAACATGACGGATTTGTAATCGAAATCACCGGCGTCTGCGGCCGATTAGCGATTGCCGTGAGCGTGAAACCGCCTATATCGGACATATGTTTTTGCGCGCCCTGTTTGCCACTTTCGAAAACTGGATACAGCCTTTCGCAGCGCGCGACAGCCTGCAGCCGCCTGAACGGCTGATCCCGTATATCTGGTTCTATATCAGGCAGGCCAAGGCACCATTCATTGCCATGCTGGTTCTCGGCGGCATGACGGCGGCGATCGAGGCGACACTGTTCTGGTTCGTCGGCCGCGTCGTCGATATTCTTGCAACCGTCAAACCTGGCGACGGCTGGAGCGGGCTGCTTGCGGCACACGGCACCGAGTTGTTCGGCATGCTCGTCCTGATCGGTGTCGTCCGCTTCGTCGTATCGCTGCTGATGTCCCTGGTCGATCAGCAGGTGATCACGCCGGGTTTCTACAATCTGGTGCGCTGGCAGTCCTATCTGCATGTGTCGCGCCAGTCTTTGTCGTTCTTCCAGAACGATTTTTCCGGCCGTATCGTCACCAAGGTCTGGTCGGGCGGGCAGGCGGTCGGCGATGTCGTCACGTCATTGATGGAAAGCGTCTGGTTCGTCGGCATCTATTCCGTCTCGACACTGGTGCTGGTCGGTCAACTTGACCTGTCGCTTGCGGTTGTCGTGTTCTTCTGGCTGGTCGGCTTTGGCTTCCTTGCCCGCTATTTCGTGCCGCGTATCCGTCAACACTCCAAGGCGACGGCCGAAGCGTCATCGATGCTCAGCGGCCGCATGGTCGATGCCTACAGCAATATGCAGACACTAAAACTGTTTGCCCGCGACGAGGAAAACGACCGCTACATGCGGCAGGGCTTCGATATCTTCCAGGATACGATCATCCGCTTCACCCGGTTCATCACCGGCGTGCGCGCCTCGATGGCGCTTCTGTCGGGGATCATGATCGTCACCATGGCGGCGATGAGCATCGACCTCTGGCTTTCGGGAGCGATCAGCTCGGGTGCCGTCGCGTTTACAATGGCGCTGATCCTGCGGCTGAATTTTCTGTTGAGCCGGATGATGGTGCAGTTCAATGGCATCATGCGCAATATCGGCACGATCCAGAACGCCGCCGAAATGATTTCCCAGCCGGTGCAGCTTGTCGACCAGCCGGATGCGCCAAGCCTCGCCGTCAACAGCCCGGCGATTCGTTTTGACAATATCCGGTTCCATTACGGCAAAGGGCAGGGCGTCATCGATAACCTGTCGCTGACCATCAAGCCGGGTGAAAAGATTGGCATTGTCGGACGCTCAGGGGCGGGCAAGACGACGTTGGTCAATCTGTTGCTGCGCTTCTATGACCTGGAGGCTGGTCGCATTCTGATCGACGGCCAGGACATTTCGATGGTGCGGCAGGAAACGCTGCGCATGCAGATCGGTGTCGTCAGCCAGGATACATCGCTGCTGCACCGGTCGATCCGCGACAATATCCTGTTCGGCCGTCCGGATGCCGATGAGCACGGACTGCGCGAGGCGGCCGAAAAGGCCGAAGCGCTGGATTTCATCGAGAGATTGCAGGACCAACGCGGCCGCCGGGGATTTGATGCCCATGTCGGCGAGCGCGGCGTCAAGCTGTCGGGCGGACAGCGGCAGCGCGTTGCGATTGCGCGGGTGATGCTGAAGGATGCGCCGATCCTGGTGCTGGATGAAGCGACCTCGGCACTCGATTCGGAGGTCGAGGCTGCCATCCAGTCCAATCTTGACCGGCTAATGCACGGCAAGACCGTGCTGGCGATCGCCCACCGGCTCTCCACCATCGCGGCACTGGACCGTCTGATCGTCATGGACGGGGGCCGGATCGTCGAAGACGGTAGCCATGAGCAGCTCATCGCGGCAGGCGGTCTCTATGCCGATCTCTGGCTGCGGCAATCCGGCGGATTTCTCGCCCGCGAGGCTGCGGCCGAATAGCGCACCTGCGTGCCGCCGGACGGCCTTGTGATGTCGTGTTTTGATCATGCCGGGCGGCGAAAAGCGGTTTGCGAACATTGGCTTCGGTTTTCCCGCGACAATGTGGCTCACCTCTTGCGCTCAAGGCTAGACATCCCCAACGATCAAGCATAGAACGCGCCGGAATGCCGGGGGAATCTGCCGTTTTTTTGGATGGGCGAGGTTTGCCCGGTTTTGGTGCATGAGCGGAGAAGGCGAAAGTTTTCTTCGAATCGTGCATAGAGGCTTATTGATTTGGCGCTGTTCTTTCGCTCAAGTGTCAGCACGGGGCGCGGATCGACGCCGGGGACAGTGCGGTTTCCGCAAAACATTGCGTGAGAGGATGGTTTAGCCGTGAGCGAACACGAGATATCAAGCGAAACCTCGGGCGAGCCCACTCGCCGCGATTTCCTGTACTTGACGACCGGGATGGCCGGTGCGGTCGGTGCGGCTGCCGTTGCATGGCCGTTCATCGACCAGATGCGCCCTGACGCCTCGACCTTGGCGCTCGCCTCGATCGAAGTCGACGTTGCCAGCCTTCAGCCGGGGATGTCGCTGACGGTGAAATGGCGCGGCAAGCCGGTGTTCATCCGTAACCGTACCGACAAGGAAGTCGAGGAAGCCAATGCTGTTGCGCTGGCCGACCTGAAAGACCCGGTTGCGCGCAATGCCAACCTTCCGGCCGATGCGACTGCGACAGACCTTGATCGCTCCGCTGGCAAGGAAAAAGAAAACTGGATCGTCATGATCGGCTCCTGCACGCATCTCGGTTGCGTTCCGCTCGGCCAGGCTGGCGATTTTGGCGGCTGGTTCTGTCCCTGCCATGGCTCTCACTACGATACGGCCGGCCGTATCCGTAAGGGCCCGGCACCGCAGAACCTCGCCGTACCGACCTTTGCGTTCGCTACCGACACAGTCATCAAGATCGGTTGAGGGGAATACTGATTATGAGTGGTGATCATTCAACCTATACGCCGACGTCCGGTATCGAGAAATGGGTGGATTCGCGCCTGCCGCTGCCGCGGCTCGTGCATGACAGCTTCGTTTCCTATCCGGTTCCGCGCAATCTGAACTACGCCTACACATTCGGCGCCATGCTTTCGGTCATGCTGATCATCCAGATCCTGACCGGTGTCGTTCTCGCCATGCACTATGCAGCGGAAACAACGGTTGCCTTCAATTCCGTCGAAAAGATCATGCGCGATGTCAACCAGGGTTGGCTGCTGCGTTACATGCATGCCAACGGTGCGTCGTTCTTCTTCATCGCCGTTTACCTGCATATCGGCCGTGGTCTCTACTACGGCTCCTACAAGGCTCCGCGCGAAATCCTCTGGATCCTCGGTGTTGTCATCTACCTTCTGATGATGGCTGCCGGCTTCATGGGCTACGTTCTGCCCTGGGGGCAGATGTCCTTCTGGGGTGCAACGGTTATCACCGGCTTCTTCTCGGCCTTCCCGCTTGTCGGCGAATGGATCCAGCAGTTCCTGCTCGGTGGCTTTGCCGTCGATAATCCGACGCTCAACCGCTTCTTCGCGCTGCATTACCTCTTGCCGTTCATGATCGCCGGTGTCGTTGTCCTGCATATCTGGGCACTGCATGTCGTCGGCCAGACCAACCCGACCGGCGTCGAAGTCAAGACCAAGACGGACACCGTCCCTTTCACACCTTACGCGACCCTCAAGGACGCGCTCGGCGTATCAGTCTTCCTTCTGTTCTACGCATGGTTCGTCTTTTACATGCCGAATTTCCTTGGCCACCCGGACAACTACATTCCGGCCAACGCACTGAAGACCCCGGCTCATATCGTTCCCGAATGGTACTACCTGCCGTTCTACGCGATGCTGCGCGCCATCACCTTCAATGTCGGTCCGATCGACTCCAAGCTTGGCGGCGTTTTGGTGATGTTCGGTGCAATCATCATCCTGTTCTTCCTGCCCTGGCTCGATACGTCGAAGGTTCGCTCCGCCGTCTACCGTCCTTGGTACAAGCTGTTCTTCTGGCTCTTCGTGGTCAACGCCATCCTGCTCGGCTGGCTGGGTTCGCGTCCTGCTGAAGGCCTCTATGTCGTGATGTCGCAGATTGGCACTCTCTACTACTTCGGTTTCTTCCTCGTCATCATGCCTGTTCTCGGCCTGATCGAGACACCGAAGCGCATCCCGAATTCCATTACCGAGGCGGTTTTGGAAAAACAGGCTGCGAAGAAAAAGCCTGTTGCTGCGTGATGTCTGCGAAGATCAAGGAACCCAAAACAATGAAAAAGCTTGTTACAGGCATTCTTTCGCTCGCAGTCGTCGCCGGACTTGGTGCAGGCATGGTATTTGCCGCTGAAACCGGTGAGGCCAAGCCTGCGGGTGCTGCTGAGGAAGAGCATGGTGGCGGTACGCCGCACTATCCGATCCACAAGCCGGAACAGGAAAAGTGGTCCTTTGCCGGACCGTTCGGTCACTATGACAAGGGTCAGCTGCAGCGCGGCCTGAAGGTGTATACCGAAGTCTGTTCCGCCTGCCACTCGATGAACCTTGTGTCCTTCCGCACATTGGAAGGCCTCGGTTACTCGCCGGCCCAGGTGAAGACCTTTGCCGCCAACTACGAAGTCCAGGACGGCCCGAACGCTGAAGGCGAGATGTATACCCGCAAGGCCGTGCCTTCGGATCATTTCCCGTCGCCGTTCCCGAACGCCGAGGCTGCTGCTGCCGCCAACAACGGTGCAGCACCGCCGGACTTCTCGCTGATCGCCAAGGCACGCGGTATCGAGCGTGGCTTCCCGACATTCATCTTCGACATGTTCACCCAGTATCAGGAAGGCGGCCCGGATTATATCCACGCGCTGCTGACCGGCTACCAGGATGCGCCGAAGGGTGTCGAGATTTCCGAAGGCACGCATTACAACCCGTACTTCGCCAACGCCGCAGCACTCGCCATGGCAAAGCCGATCTCCGACGATCAGGTCACCTATGACGACGGTTCGCCGCAGACGGTCGAGCAGTATTCGCGCGACATCTCCGCGTTCCTGATGTGGGCCGCAGAACCGCATCTGGAAGCCCGCAAGCGCACCGGTTTCATGGTGATGATCTTCCTTCTGATCTTCACCGGCCTGATCTACCTGACGAAGAAGTCGGTCTACGCCAACAAGGAACATTGAGATCTTCTCAATCTTTCAAACGACAAAAAGGCGGCCCATGTGGCCGCCTTTTTTGTTTCTCGTATCTGAACGATGTCTTGAGCTAGATTAAAATGTTGGCGAACTCGCGCTCGCAAGCAAGCCTATCAATGGCAGCCAATGCACCAAGCCTTCTGAGAATAAGGGTATTGGGAATCGTAGCCAGACGCCACCTGACGAGGCAAGGCTGCGGAAGATGTGCGGACGATAAATCCGTGAGAACGACATCGCTGGGCCATGATGTCGCTTTAGCGGTGGTAATCATCGCAACCACGGTCGAACCGTTGGTGTCGTTAAATTTTCGTCCTGAAAGGACGACCGCCGGGCGCCGCTTCAGAACGGGAATGTCGGAGAAGGGAAAGGGGACGACAACGGTTTCGTATCTGTCACAGATCACGAAATGCTTCCTCGTCCTCGGGACTGTCCCAGTCGACAAATAGCTTCGAGACGTTGATCAGATAATCGTCTGCGAGCTGAACCTCGCGGATGGAAATCAGCTCGCCTCTCCTGTTTCTATACCAATCGCTCCAGACCTTTTTCATGTTGCCATCTGGACGGATTCCTTCTGTCGGCCGGCCGTCTTTTCCGGTCTTCATTCGAACCCATCGGCCGACAATACCATCCGCTTCCAGATTGATGAACTCTTCCTCCGGTAAAGCCTTTAATCGCGCCTGAAGTTGGGGGCTTTCGATATGCTTGATCCAAATGGCAATATCGGAAATTTTCACCTGGGGAACCATGTTGCCTCACTCGTATCAGAGGGGTCTATGGGGGGTATAGTAACTTGTTGCAGGCCCTTGTCAATGTTTTGACTTTACGCCCAGCAAACCCCAATTGACGGCGCTGCATACAAAAATGGCTCCATCGTTTCCGATGAAGCCATTTTCAGCGTGAAGTTTGACTTGAGTTTAGCTGAAGCGTCCGGCCGCGTGTGCCAGCATCGTGTAGACCTTGCCGGTATCGGACGTCAGGTAGGTCTGCGTCATCACCTTGTCGCGGTCGTTGCGGGCGACGTCGCCGAGCAGCTTTTCGAAGTCGGCGATGTAGCGATCGACGGCGGTGCGGAATTCCGGCTCGCGATCGTACTTGCGCTTGATCTCGTCGAAGGTCTGCTGGCCCTTCAGCGTGTAAAGGCGGCGTGTGAACACGTCGCGCTCTCCGCGCTGATAGCGGCGCCACAGGTCCACCGAGGCATCGTGGTCGATGGCGCGGGCGATATCGACCGACAGCGAGTTCAGCGATTCCATCACGTGGCGTGGATTGCGGGTGTCACCGGCGCGGGTTGCAGCAGCAGGCTGCGGTTCTGCGGCACGCTGCTGGACCGGTGCAGCCGCTGCAGGCCCTTCTTCACGCGAGGCACCGCGCAGCAGGTCACGCATCCAGCCGCTGCCTTCCTCGGGCCGCTGGCGGGTTGCTGCCTGCGGCTCAGGCTGGCGGGCGGCAGGCTGTTGGGCGAGGGGACGCGGCTGCTCGATGCCGAGGCTACCGCGAAGGGCAGGCTCCTGCTCCGGGCGGCGTTGCTCGGTTGCCGGCTGCTGGACAGGCTGATGGGCAACAGCGCGGACCGGAGCGGGCGTTACGGCCTGCTGGACTGCCTGTTGCGCTGCCGTCTGCTGACGGGGCACCGGCTGGGAAATCTCAAGCTGGCCGGACGACTTGCCGATGATATCGGAAAGCTCCTGCAAGGCCTTGATCTGCTCGGCGACCGCGCGGCGCATTACCGAGGCGTTTTCCTTGGCTTCTTCCGGCAGATCGAAGGCACCGCGCTTCAACTCCTCGCGGGTCATGTCGAGTTCCTTGCGGATCTCGTGAGCCGAGCGGCGGATTTCGTCGGTGGCGCCGCTGAAGCGGCTGACCGCGTCTTCGACGGCCTGGCGGATGGCCGAACCCATGTGCTCGGCAGCGCCATCCGATTTCTTGCTGGTTTCGGTCATCAGGCGATCAATGTCCGACAGCGAGGCGCCGACGCTGCCACGCAGGCGGGAAGCGACTTCCTTCGAGCGTTCCTCGGCGCGGACGAAGGCGCCTTCGACGGAGAGGCTGGCATCTTCACCGGCCTTGGTGACGGCGGCGCGCATGGCTTCGCTGGCCGACGCGGCGCGGGCTTCGGCTTCCGACAGTGTCTTGCTGACATTGGCGAAGGACGACTGGACACCGGCGCGCAGGTTGCCGGCGATCTCGTTGGAGCGCTCTTCTGCCCGCACAAACACCGATTCGACCGACATGCTGGCTTCGTCGCCGGCCTTGACGACGGCATTGCGCATTGCTTCGGCCGCCGATGCGGCGCGCTGTTCGGCTTCGCTCAGAATGCGGCCGACATCGCTGAAGGACGATTGGATGCCCGAGCGCAGGTTGCCTGCGACCTGGGCGGAGCGGTCTTCGGCGCGTTGGAAGGCGCCATCGACGAAGCCTTCAAGTGCGTGCATGGTCTTTTCGATTTCTTCCGAGCGGCTGACGAGGCCGATGGAGAGCGTGCGCAGCGCATCCTGGCGCTCTTCCAGCGTGCTGACCAGATTGGACTGGGCGGCAGCGAGAAGATCGGAGGCCTGGCCGAGAACCTTGGAATGGTCCTCGAAGCGGCCGACGATACCGCCAATCTGCGACAGGGTCGAACCGGAGATATCGGCCAGCTTGTCGACCTTGCCCTCGAGAAGGCGGGTCGAGGTCGACAGCATGTCGGAGGCGCGGTTGGCGGATTCCGAGAAGCGTGCGGTCGTCGATTCCAGCTGCTCATCCATCGCGCCGAGATTGGCGCTGGCCTGCTCGATGACGCCGGCGATCGAGCTGTTGCTCGCCGACAGTTGGTCGATCAGGCCCATGGCCGTCGACTGCAGACGGTTCTCGACCATCTTCATTGCCATGGCCGTTTCTTCGGCGCGGGTCGAAATCGCATTCAGCGTTTCGCCGGTGCGTGCTGTCAGGCTGTCGAGCAGCGCGGCATTTTCGGCGCGCAGGCGATCAGCACTCTGCTGTGCCACTTCGCTGATCCGATCGGCTGCTTCCTTGCCGGTTGCGGCATACTGATCGATGACCGGGCGAGCCTGCTCGTCGATGATGCGGGACAGCTCGGCGGAGCGGCCGGCCAGCATCGAGTTGAGTTCGCGGGTGCTGTCGTCGAGGGTAGTGCGGATCGTGTTGCCGCGGGCCTCCAGGGCCTTTTCCACATCCGTGAGGCTCTGGCTGAGCGAGGATGCCTGTTCAGCAACGCGCGATTGGGTCTGGGCAATCCGGGCAGCTGCGCCATCGGAAGCTTCACCGACGGAACGGGCCAGCTCGGCGCTGCGCATGGCTGCGGTTGCTGCGGTCTGTTCAACAGCCGACTGGAAATCAGCCTGTCTTGCGGCCATTGCCTGGGCAAAGTCGTCGCCCGCCTTGGCCAGCAGTTCGGCTGAGCGCAATGCTTCCGCATCGATACCCTGGGCTGCTTCGCCAACGGCGCCGCGCAGATTGGTGACGAGACCTGCGGCCTTGCCCTCGATCGTGCGGCTGACATTGTCGAGGCCGATCGAAAGGGCGCGGTCCATCGTGCCGAGGCGCTCTTCGATGCGGCCCGTGCCGCCTTCGATGCTGGCCTCGATGCGTGTGGCGGCAGCGGCCGTGACGCGGTCGAGTTCGGCTGTGTGGGTGGTCAGCGTCTCCGTGATGCGGTTTGCCGCTTCGCCGCTGATCCGGTCGATCTCGTCGGTCCGGCCAGCCAGGCTGCCGGCGATCCGGTCGGCGGCCAGCGCACTGACGCGGTCGAGCTCAGTCGTGTGGTCAGACAGGGTCGAGGCGATGCGTGCGGCGGCGGCGTTGCCGACGCGGTCGATTTCTTCCGTCCGCCCGGCCAGGCTGTCGGTGATCATTGCGGCGGCAGCCGTGCTGATCTGATCGAATTCAGCCGTGTGGGCAGACAGTGTTTCGGCGATCCGTGCCGCGGCAATGCCGCCGATACGGTCGATTTCGTCGGTGCGGCCGGAAAGGCTGCCGGCGATGCGTGCGGCAGCACGGTCGCTGGCCTGATCCAGTTCGGAGACCTTGGCAGACAGTGTGTCGGCGATCCGCTGGCCGGCATTATCGACGAATTCGCTAACGCCACCAACGCTGTCGCGAATGCGGCCTTCCAGTACGCCGAGGCTGCTTTCGATGCGGGCGCCGGTCTCGTCGACACTGCTATTGATGTTGGTGAGCGACGTATCCATCCGGTGCGTCAGCGTATCGGCGGCGCGGCTGATCTGGTCCGCCGTCTCGCCAAGCTGGGTGGCAACGTGGCTGGTGCTGGCAAGCATGCGCTGTTCAAGGGCTGCGGCGCTCTTGTCGATGGTGCCGCCAAGTTCCGCCTGGCGTTCGTCCAGAGCCATTTCCAACATGCTGGCGCTGGTGGCAAGCGTCGTGGCAATCGACATCGACTGTTCGGAGAGAACGTCGGAAAGCTGGTCTGTTCCTTGAGCGACGGCGACATTGATGGCGTTGATCCGGTCGTCGAGCGTTGTGCGGATCTGGTCATGCGTCGATGCAAGCGATGTCGCCAGCTGGTCGGCGCGGCCAGACAGGGTCTGCTCGATATCGGCGGCCCTGCCGGTCATGGCGAGCGCCAGCTCAGAGGCGTGGCCGGACAAGGCGCTGGCAATCTCCGCCGATGTGCTGGTCATCGTGCCGGCGATGTCGCTGACGCGGCCGGAAAGATTGTCGGCGATCTCGGCGACACGGCCGGAAAGCTGCTTTTCGATATCGCCAACCCGGTCGGCCATCGTTTCTGCGATGGCGCTGGCGCGGTAGGACAGGCTGTCGGCAATTTCTTCGGTATGGCTGCTGAGCGTGTCCGTCATTTCGGTGGCGCGCGCCGACATCGTACCGGCGATTTCGGCGGAGCGTTCGGATAGAAGCGTGTCGAGTGTCGCTGTCTGGGCGGCGAGCGTGTCGCCGAGCGTGCGGCTGCGCTCGGACATGAGGCTATCCAGGCGTTCGGTGGTGCCGCCGATGGCCTGTTCGATCGCGCCAGCTGACGAGGTCAGGACGTTGGCGAGGGCGCCGGTGCGGTGCGACAGGATGGTGTCCAGGCGTTCTGCTGTGCCATCGAACGCCCCATCGATCGCCGCAGTCGAGGAAGACAGCACGTTGGCAAGGGCGCCGGTGCGCTCTGACAAGATGGTGTCGAGACGTTCTGCCGTGCCATCGAAGGCACCGTCGATCGCTGCGGTCGATGAGGACAGAACGCTGGCAAGGGCGCCGGTGCGCTGCGACAGGATCGTATCGATCCGTTCTGCCGTGCCTTCAAAGGCGCTGTCGATGGATTCAGAGCTTGCGGCAAGCAGGCCGGAGAGTTCGATGGTGCGTTCCGACAGCGTGTTGTCGAGGCGCAGCTGGCTGGCGGCGATCGACGTGGTGATCTCGTCGGCGCGGTTGCTCAGCGTTTCCTCAATACGGCCGTGGATCGCCTGCAGACCGTCGATGAAGCCGCTTGTGTGGGTATCCAGGTTCTGAGCGAGCTGCTGGTTGCTTGCGGCGATTGCGCTGGTGCGGGCATCAAGCGTGTCGGCAAGCCGCTGCTGGCTCTCGGTGAGGGCGCTTTCGAGCGAGATGGCGCGCTGGGTGAAGCCGGTTTCGAGCCGGTCCTGTGCTGCCGTCAGCGCACCCATCAGGGTGCCCGAGCGTTCCGACAGTACGCCGTCGATAAGGACATGCGCGTTGCCGAGCGCATCGCTCAGTTCAGCAGTCTTGCCGCTGATGGTTTGTTCGATGAAATCCTGTGTCGTGCCGAGCGTCGTCGCCAGTGTCAGCGACTGATCCGACAGAGCTGACTCGAAGCGCTCGATGCCGCCGTCCAGAATGCTGCCGATGGAATCCGCGCCGCCGTTAACCGACTGGTTGATGCGGGCGAGGCTTTCCATCAGCTTGGAATCGAGCAGGCCGGCACGCCTGTCGAAGGCATTGGCAAATTCGTGGAAGCGGCTGTCGAAGGCCGTCGCCAGATGCCCGACCGTCGTCTGCAGCTTCTCGTCGAAGAAGCCGGTGCGCAGGTCGATATCCATGATCATGTCGTCGGCGCTGGACTTCAGGCTCTGGCGGAAGCTGGCGCCCTTTTCGTCCAGCGTCGCGTTCAGCGTGTGGAGAATGTCGTCGAGGCCGCCGGTGATGGCCTGCTGGCCGATGTTCAGGCTCTCGTTGAGATCGCGCGTGCGGGCGATCAGGGTCTCGTTCAGCTGGCGGGCGCGCTCGTTGAGGGCTGCGTTCAGCTTTTCGGTATTGGCGTCGAGCGAGGAGGCGCGGGTCTCGAACTGGCCGAGCAGTTGCTGGCCGCGCTTGGCGAGCGTCTGGCTCAGATTGTCGAGGCGCGTGTCGAATTCGTTGCTGAGCGAAACGCCCGCAGTCGTGAGGCCCGATACCAACGCGTCGGTGCGCGTCGACAGCATCGCGCCGATCGTCTGCGTGGCGCTGTTGGAGCGTTCCATCAGGGCGGCAGCCCGGGTCTCGATCATCGAGGCAAACGCTTCGCCGGACGTGGCGATACGGTTGGAAATGTCGTCGCCGGCAATCGCCAGCTCGTCCTTGAGCTGGGTATGGGCGCCGGAAATCGACGAGCGGATGCGTTCGGCATGGCCGACGATGGATTCGCGCTCGAGACCGAGTTCCTGGACCAGCGTGCGCACACGCAATTCATTGTCGCTGTAGCTGCGCTCGAGTGCGTTGACTTCGGAATGAACCAGCGTTTCGAGTTCGGTCGCACGGGCGATCGTCCGCTCGATGCCCTCGTTCATGGCGGAGACTTCGCGGCGAACGGCCTGGCCGACCGTCATGATGCGTTCGGAGGCGGCGGTTTCAGGCTCGGCGAGGCGCAAGGCAACCTCGGCCATGGAACGGGCGGCGCTACGCAATTCCTGGGCGCGCGAAATCATGATGGCAAAAGAGAAGAACAGCATCACCGGCAGGATGATGAAAATCGCCACGCCAATGGCGCCCGGCATGGCCGACAGGTCGGCAAGCGAGCGGATTTGCCAGATTTCCGGGCCATAGAGAAGATTGGCGACCCCAAGGCCGCCGATGGTCCACAAAGCCGAGACGGCGGCGGCAATGCGCATCGCCGAGCGGCTGGAACGCATGTCGAGCGATCGCAGGATAGCGGCCGGCGTCTTGCGGCCGTCGTCGTTTGCGGGGGCAAACGCCGGGGCCTTGGGAGCAGGCTCGGGAGAGAGGTTTCGTTGGGTTTCGGCGGCGCGGGCAGCCTTGGCTGCCTGTTCCTGCTGTGCGTTGGCGTTCTTCGCCTGGGTGGGCGCAGGTGCCTTTTTGGCCGGCTCAGACGCTTTTTCCTCCGGACGATCCTGGGAGGTCTTGTCGTTGAGGGCAGACTTAAGCTCGTCAAAATCGATTTTCAAAGCGTCTTCCAACGCCTGAAATGCCTTGTCGTCGATCGACTCATTGCTTTTATTTGTCGCCATGCGGATACGCCTCGTTACCAAACTGTCCTTTCGGAAGGATCCGCCGCAACACCGCCTGCATTGGGAACACCTCCGAAACTCGGACGGTGACATGAGGATACGCGCATCACATTTACGCAGAACCCTGACATGCACCCATTTCAAACACGCACCGGCGGACAACGCATTGAGACCCGTAGGTACTTCATTCAATACAGCTTTCCGCCAGGACCCGTTTACACCCGAAGACGTAAACATATCCCTCAACGTACCGTAGTGACACATTCACCGGTTTCTTACAATTAAGCCCCTCCGGCATTCGTTAAAATCCTAACAAGTTCTTAATGAGAATTGGAGGCGTTTTGGCCAAAAAACCCTTGTAATCAGGCGGTTTAAAAGCCGTTAACCATGCCAAGCGAAAGCTGCCCTCATTGTGCCGCGTTTTAATCAGATAGCAGCGCCGCTGCGGCTTAATCAGCGCCGGAGACGATGGAAACAGCGGCTTTGCAGGGCGCGGGATCAAACGGTCCGCGCCATCTTGAAGCCATATAATAGGTAGACGGGTCAGGCACTTCCAGACAAATCCGGGGATAGCCCGGGGCGTCATGGCAGAGCGTACCGGGTAAAAACGGGACGGCCGGTTGCGAGCCGGTGCGTCAGAAAAAAACACAACAAGGACATTGGCACATGGCGGCTCTCAAGATCGCATTCGAAGCACCCGACAATTTCGGCGGTGCTAACCCTTCGGCGTCGCGGCCTATCGATCTCGTGCATCTGGCAACGCAGACGATGGGTGACAAGCTTCTCGAAAACGAAGTGTTGCAGATGTTTGCCCGCCAGACCCGGCAGCTGATGAAGGAACTGGCAGCCGAGAGTGCCGATGCCCGGCTGGCGACGGCTCACCGGCTGCGCGGCGCGGCTCTGGCCGTTGGCGCCTTTGGTGTGGCCGACAC
The DNA here is from genome assembly GCA_900472175.1 of Hyphomicrobiales bacterium. Lineage (GTDB taxonomy): Bacteria > Pseudomonadota > Alphaproteobacteria > Rhizobiales > Rhizobiaceae > Pararhizobium. The sequence continues at coordinate 495,680 of UCHD01000004.1, forward strand.
TGCGGCTGCCGTCGAGGCTTCGCCGCTGGACGCCGGCAACCTTGCCGCTCTTGGCGCGGCCGTGCTTGAGGCCGAGCTGTTTATCCTGAAGCTCTGCCGGTAATTTTCACCGCCATAGCCACCGGTAAGACACCTTCGCGACAAAGGGTCACGGCGGGCCGCGCCTTGCCGAAACCCCTTCGAGTTGACTGGCGAAGGGATTTGTTGGAAGAAATCGGACGAATTTTGCCGCGTTCCGCCGCCGCCTCTATTCGGGGCGGCGTGTTTGTTCCTGCGGCAAGCCGAAACAACGCCCAGCATCCGGAAGAAAAAATGCCAAAACTGAGTATCATCGCCTTTGACGGGACGCGCCACGATCTTGAGGTTCAAGCCGGTTCGACCGTGATGGAAAATGCCGTCCGCAACTCGGTGCCTGGCATCGAGGCCGAATGCGGCGGCGCCTGTGCCTGTGCCACCTGTCATGTCTACGTCGATGATGAGTGGTCGGCGCGGGTGGGCGCCCCGGAGGCGATGGAAGAAGATATGCTTGATTTCGCCTACGACGTGAAGCCTACCTCGCGGCTGTCCTGTCAGATCAAGATGAGCGACGGCCTAGACGGGCTTGTGGTTCATGTTCCCGAGCGTCAGGCCTGAGTTCTGGCCAGCCCTCAATGCTGTCGCCCAAAAAAAGCCCCGCGCGTCGCGACCGACATGCGGGGCCAGGAGGGCGCATCGCATACAGATGAGGGAGGGAACATCTGCTGCATCGGGATACGCCAGGAGAACACAATCTGCGTGAAGGTTCCGGCCGGTCGAGCTTCAATCCGGAACAGGACAGTCAAGCACGAAAGAATACTTCCAGTCTGATGCTGCCGATAGAGGCGCACAGTCGGTAACCGGGTGAGAATGACGCCGGTTTGTTTCCGGCCCTTCACTCTATGCTTACACTGTACCTCATCTCGTGGTGCGGTTGTATCGCTAAAAATCACCAATGAGATACTGTTGACGCGCCAGATTCGTGCAAGCCGCGTGATTCTCCGCTGCGGTTGAATCGGGGCTGCGATTCTTCAGCAGCGATGGCGCTCAGCGCTTGGTCATCGTGTCGAGCCGGTACTGTAGCAGCCGGATCATCCGGCGGTCGAAATTGACGGCCTCCATCCGGTCAAAGCGGGCCTGATCACGATCATGGTCCTGAATGGCCGTCTCGCTCAGGCGGGCAACGCGGGCCTGCATGCGCTCGCAGTCAACCTCCGGCTTTAGCGCCAGGAAATCCTTCTCCAGCTTGCGCGCATGGTTGCGTGCGATTTCGGCATGCCGCTCCTCGTGGCGCTTGATGTCGCTCGACAGCGTATCCCAGACCAGGCCGAGGTCGCGGCTCGCCTTGCTGCGGTTTTTCCAGCGGGGCAGGATCAGCCTTGTGCTGAGCGTGACCTTGGCGCTGCCGACGGCACAACGGTTGCCGTGTTTCACATAGGTGACCGTGCCGCCGAACTTAATCTTGGTGGCGCCGGGGTGGCGCGAGCCGCTGCTTTTCATCATCGGCCCGCTTTCCGACAGTGCCTTGTCCAGATCCTCGGCCGTGCGGCCGCCGATCGAGAAATAGGTGATGCTCTTGTTCACCACGGTTTCGGCATAGGCTATCGAAGAGGAGCTTGCCACGATGCTTGCTATCAGAAGCGCGGCGAATGAAATGCGGCCAGTCGGCATATGTTTACAGGTCTCGGCAGTTGAACTTCACTAGAGCTTGGGGCATAGCCAGCCGGAGCGCAACAGCAAATAGGCAACAGCCCCAGGCAAACCGGAAAAGCCAATGTATTCCGGGTATTTGCGGTGAGAGAATTGTGTTTGTGCGGCCTGCGGCGTCAGATGTTCGCCGGCTGACCTGCCGGGTGCCAAGAAAGGGAGTGAGACCATGATGACCGATCCTTTCCAGCCATTCGAATGGGCGCTGGCGCATGGCCGGACATTGACGCTTGGTCCTGAGGGGCAGTTGATGGCTATCATCAACGTGACGCCGGATTCGTTTTCAGACGGTGGCCGCTACAATGGAACGGAAGCTGCAGTCGCGCAGGCGCTGAAATGCCTCGAAGACGGCGCTGCGATCCTCGATATCGGCGGTGAATCAACCCGCCCGGGGGCCGCGACAGTGACGGCTGCTGAGGAACAAGACCGCGTGTTGCCGGTGATCTCGGCACTTTGCAGCCGGAGCGATGCGATCATTTCGGTGGATACCTACCGCGCCGAAACGGCAAGGCTCGCGATCGCCGCGGGCGCGCATATCATCAACGACGTGCACGGACTGCAGCGTGAGCCTGATCTTGCCGGTGTCGCGGCTGCGGCCGGAGCAGGGCTGTGCATCATGCACACGGGCCGCGACCGCGAGAAACGCGCCGATGTCGTGGACGATCAATATCATTTCCTCGAACGGTCGCTGGAAATCGCAGCAGCAGCCGGTGTGGAGCGGCGGCGGATCGTGCTTGATCCGGGTTTCGGCTTTGCCAAGGATACCGGCGAAAACGTCGCGTTGATGGCCCGGTTTGATGAATTGTCCGGTTTCGGATTGCCGGTTCTGGCCGGAACGTCGCGAAAACGCTTTCTCGGCGCCATTACCGGCCGTGAGGCGCCGGAGCGGGATGCCGCCACGGCTGCAACGACGGCGCTGCTCAGAATGGCGGGTGCTGCGGTTTTCCGGGTACACGATGTCGCAATCAACAGGGATGCGCTTCTGGTGGCGGATGCTATGCTGGCCATAAAAAGAAACATGCCGGGACGGCCTGGGAAGGAAAATCGACCATGAAAGCGATCTATACGATCACCCTGAAGAACTGCGCCTTCTTTGCCCGCCACGGCGTCCACGACGAGGAGGAATTCCTCGGGCAGCGGTTCTTTGTCGATGCGGAGCTGGATGTCGAGCAGGGAACGGCGCTGGTTGACGATTCGATCAATGATACAGTGCATTACGGCATTGCCTTCACTGAGATCGAGAAGATCATTACCGGACGCCGGCGTTACCTGATCGAGGCTCTGGCGCTGGAGGTGGCAACGACACTCTGTTCGGTTTTCCCGCAAATCCGCCGAGCAAAAATATCGATCCGCAAGCCGAATGCGCCGGTTCCCGGCGTTCTCGACTATGTCGAAGTGACGGTCGAGCATTTTGCCTGATATGGACGGGCATCTGGCGACGCTTGGTCTTGGCGGCAATATCGGCGATCCGGCGGCGTCGATGGCGCGCGCGCTGGTCCTTCTGGACACGCGGGCCGATTGCGCGGTGACGCATGTATCCAAACTCTATCGAACGCCGCCCTGGGGAAAGATCGATCAGGACTGGTTCTTCAATGCCTGCGCTGCGGTGAAAACCACGCTGTCTCCGGACGATCTGCTCGATACCTGCCTGTCGATCGAGCGCCAGATGAAGAGGGAGCGGCTGGAGCGCTGGGGGCCGCGGACGATCGATATCGACGTGCTGACCTATGACGACCGGACGCAGCAGTCGCAGGCGCTGGAAATACCGCATCCGCGGATGACCGAGCGTGGTTTTGTGCTGAAGCCGCTGGCGGATTTCGCGCCGGATCTCGCCATTGCCGGCCGTACCGTTGCGGACTGGCTGAAGGACGCCGATGTGGCGGGTATCGAGGTTGCCGACACGCGCAGTGACTGGTGGCGGCAGCTTGCCGGCAAGACGATTCCTTGAACGCAAAAGAGCCGGACAAGCCGGCTCTCTCTGACGTATTCTGACGGCGATTTTTACTCGATCGAGCCGACGGCCATGTTGTCGACCTGACGGCTGAGGCTGACGCCGATGACCGGAACCATGGTCTCTTCGACCTTGACCGAAATGGTGATGTTCAGGGTCGATGGATCCTGAAGGCGGGCGATCATCGCGCCGTTCAGCTTCTTGCGATTGATGCCGACAACGACCTTGTCCTTGGCGACGTTGCCCGAGACGATATCCAGGCCCTTGCCATTGGCGCCATCGAGGAACTTGCCGGTATAGGTCTTGCCCTTCTGCGTGATCAAGGCCGACATCGGCTGCTTGAAAACGCCGACGCGGCAGGTGCCGTCGAGCTTGATGCCTGCCGATGCGCCTTCTGCCGGTTCCCCGGTCAGGTCACAGGTGAATTTCGTGCCCTTGTATTTTCCGGCGACGATTTCGCCCGGGCCTTTCCACTGACCGGAGACCTGTTCGAAAAACGCCTTGTCGTCGCCCGAAAAAGCCGGGGACGCTGCGCAGGTCAGGGCTGCGAGTGAGGCTGCGGCAACGCCGCGAGCGATCAAAGAAAGGCGCGAGAACATGAACGATCCTTGATGGTCGATGTCTGGAATGTGAGGTTACATTTGCACTTAAATGGTTAATGGAGCGTTTCGCCGCCCTCCCGAATGAGGGTGAAGGATGCTTACGAAATGTTTCTTCGCTGTCTTTCTTCGGTGCTGAAACCCCTGAAAATCAGCAGTTTTCACGGTCGCATCACCAGGACGTGCGCGGCGGTGACTGGATGTGCGTTTGAAACTGCGCGGCCGCTTGTTACGTAGTTTCTCATGTAATGGGAGGCTCACGATGACGATCATGGACGATACCGAGTCGCGCTCCGCACAGGAAACCAGTGATGATGATGCGGTGATCTACCGGCATCGGATCGCCACGCGCGTCACCCATTGGACATGGGCGATTGCGCTGTTCTTTTTGCTGTTGAGCGGATTGCAGATCTTCAATGCCCATCCGGAACTCTACATCGGCAAACAATCCGGATTCGAATTCGAAAACAGTGTGTTGTCCGTGCGTGCGCTGCAGGCAGCCGACGGAACGGTGGGCGGCTACACCACGGTTCTGGGCCACAGCTTCAACACGACCGGTGTCCTCGGCGTAAGTGGTCCGGCGGATAATCCGTCCTATCGCGGCTTTCCCGCCTGGGCGACGCTGCCATCCTACCAGGATCTGTCGACAGGACGTGTCGTGCATTTCTTCTTTGCCTGGTTCTTCGTTGCCGCCTTTCTCGTCTGGTTTGTCAGCAGCCTGATCAGCGGGCATCTGAAGCGCGATATTCTTCCCTCCATTGCCGACATCAAGGCTTTGCCGGCCAGCATAGCCGATCACCTGCGTTTCCGGTTCCACCACGATGGCCGATACAACGGTCTGCAGAAGTTGGCTTATGCCGGCGTGCTGCTGGTGATCTTTCCGCTGATCATCGCCACCGGTCTCACCATGTCGCCGGGCATGAATGCGGCGTGGCCGTGGCTGCTCGATATTTTCGGCGGCAGGCAGACAGCGCGCACCATTCACTTTCTCTGCATGGCGGCCTTGGTTGTGTTCTTCCTGATCCACATTTTCATGGTTTTGGCGGCAGGGCCGCTCAATGAAATGCGCTCGATCATCACCGGCTGGTACCGGACGGATAAAAAGAACAATGAGGAGCGCCCGGTATGACCCGGTTCATCATCAATCGCCGGAAATTCCTGACTATCGCCGGCGTCGCAGCCTCCGCCATTCCGCTCTCGGGCTGCGATGCCTTCGACGGCCTGCTGTCGGGCCAGAGCCCGGTGCGCGATTTTCTCGCCTCGGCAAACGGGCTGACCTACCGGGCACACCGCGCGCTGATTGGCGCTGATACGTTGGTGCCGGAGTTTGCGGCCAGCGAAATCCGCCAGGGACAGCGGCCGAACGGCTCCACCGACCCGACCGGCGCCGACTATCTTGCGCTGAAGGAGACGGCGTTTTCTGGCTACAGGCTGACCGTCAGCGGGCTGGTGGAAAGACCAGTGAGCTTCAGCCTGGACGAGCTGCGCAACATGCCGGCGCGCACGCAGATCACCCGCCATGACTGCGTCGAGGGCTGGAGCTGCATCTCCAAATGGACGGGCGTGCCGTTGCGCCAGATTCTTGACGAGGTCCAGGTGAAATCGCAGGCACGTTACGTCGTGTTCCACTGCTACGATACGATGAATCTCGGGCTGCAGGGGGCCGTACCCTATTACGAATCGATCGACCTGATCGATGCGCGCCATCCGCAGACGATTCTTGCCTATGGCAATAACGACAAGCCGCTGGCGATCGCCAACGGCGCACCGCTGAGGGTGCGTGTCGAACGGCAACTCGGATACAAGATGGCGAAATACATCAAGGGCATCGAGCTTGTCTCGTCGCTGGCACCATTTGGTGGCGGCAAGGGCGGATTCTGGGAAGACCTCGGCTACGACTGGTATGGCGGCATCTAGCCATCGCCTTCCGGCGTCCTCGTCCTGGATGCCCCGGGTGTCAGGTCGCCGATGAAATCACCGATGCCGGGGCGTTTGAGTGCCCGGAACGGCATCGGCCGGCACAGATCCATGGCGGCGATGCCGATGCGCGCCGTCATCAGGCCGTTGATAACGCCTTCGCCAAGCCTTGCTGACAGTTTCGATGCCAGGCCATGGCCCAGCACTTGCTGGATCAAGCTATCACCGGCCGCGATCGATCCGGTGACCGCGAGGTGGGCAATGACGTCGCGCATCAGCCGCAGCAATCCCAATGTGCCCGGCCGGCCGCCGTAAAGATCAGCCATCGCCCGGATCAACCGCGCCGATTCGTAGATGACATAACCGAGATCGACCAGCGCGCGCGGGCTGACGGCGGTGACGATCGAGACACGCTTGGAGGCGTTGAGGATCTGGCCCCTGGCTTCGCGATCGAGCGGCGTCAGCAACTCGCGCTCGGTCAGGTCGAGCAGGTGTGGGCCGTCGATGATCTCGGTTTCGGTTTCCTTCAGCCGCAGCCGCCCGCGCGCTGTCTGTGGCTTGGTGGCCAGCAGATGGACGAGATGTGCCATCACCTGCCGCGCCGGTTTTGCCGTCTGTGACAGGCTGGCGTCGATCGCTTCCTGTTTGAGCGCCTGCACGGCATTCAACCGCATCAGCCCTGACAGTTCGCGAGCGATGATGATGAGGAAAGCCATCAGGCCGATCGCGACGGTCGCGAGGGCGAGATAGCCGAGCCAGTCTGCCCGGGTGAAAAGATCGCGCACAAGGCTGTCGATCCACAGGCCGACTGCCAGCGATACCAGGATGCTCAATGCGCCGGCTGCAAGCTTGGCGAACGAGAAGCGCCGTTTGCGCGGCTCCGCTTCCAGCATGCCGGGCAGGGCGCTGGTGGTTGCCGCGAACGGATCATCGGCATCGGCCGTCATGACGATCCTGTCGTCGAAACTGGCCGGTGAACGTTTTGCTGACGCCGGCTTTTCGGTGGACGCGGATGGATCGTTGCCGATGGTGAACACGGTGGGTTTCCGCTGCGGAATTTTGGGCGTGTCGCTCATGCCAGTCGGTCTCCGAACAGGAACTGCATGGCCCGGTCGAGCCGGATATGCGGGACCGACAGTTTCAGGCCGCCGCCGGTCTCCTCGATATGGGGCGGACGGAACCGGACGAAGCTGAGATCCGGCACCAGGCTTTCTTCCGGCTTTGATTCCAGGTCTTGAAAAAGTGAATCCGGATTCTTCGGTAAGTCACCGGTAAATATCGCTGTTTTCCGTTCGCCATCGAACGTCTCGCCATTGATCGTTTCGCCCGCGATCGGTGTGCCGACGATAACCGGAAGCGTGTGGCCATCATGCTCGACGGTTGCCTCGCGGGTTGCCCGCACTGACGCTATGGCCATGACCTCAAGGCCGGCGCCACTCATGCCGATGCGCTCGACGGCGCGCCGGACAAGGCGTTCGGTGATCCGCTCAAGCCGGTCGTGGCTCTCATGGTGCAGATGGTCGGCCTTGGTGGCGGCGATCAGCACCTTGTCGATCCGTTTGGTCAGAAAGGACGACAGGAAAGAATTGGTTCCGGGCTGGAAGCTTGCCAGGACGTCTGCCAGCGCGCTTTCCAGATCGAGTAGCGATTCCGGCCCACGGTTGATTGCCTGCAGCGCGTCGATCAGCACGATCTGGCGGTCGAGCCTCGCAAAGTGCTCGCGGAAGAACGGTTTGACCACATGGGTCTTATAGGCCTCGTATCGCCGCTCCATCATCGCCCAGAGCGAGCCTTTTGGCGCACGGCCTTCGGGAAGGTCCGGCAGCGGCGAGAAGGTTAAGGCTGGTGAGCCTTCGAGATCGCCGGGCATCAGGAACCGGCCGGGTGGCAGGGTAGATAGGGAACGTTCGTCCGACTTGCAGGCCTGGAGATAGCGGGTGAAGACTTCTGCGAGTGCGCGCGCATCCGTCTCGGAGGCGGCGGCGGTCACATCCAGCGACGAGGCCAGCGACAGCCAGGCCGCCGAAAGCTCTGCGCGAACACCGGTTTGGGCGCGATCTGCCGTGTGTCGGCTGAATGTGCGAAAATCCTGGGTAAGCAAGGGCAGATCGAGCAGCCATTCGCCGGGATAGTCGACGATGTCGATCGATAGCCTGCCGGGTGAAAAGACCCGGTTCCAGCCGCTGGCGCTCTCATAATCAAGCGTGATGCGCAGTTGCGAGATCGCCCGTGTCGAATCCGGCCAGAGCCGGTCGCGCACAAGCGCTGCAATATGGTCCTCATACTGGAAACGCGGCACCGCATCGTCCGGTTGCGGCTCCAGCCGGATTTTCGAAACCCGTCCGGAGCGGACGGCTTCGAAGACCGGCAGGCGGCCGCCGTTCAGCAGATTGTGGACCAGCGAGGAGATGAACACGGTCTTGCCCGCTCGGGAAAGGCCGGTGACGCCCAGGCGCAAGGTCGGGTTGACGAAACCCGATGCACGGTCGGTCAGCGTATCGAGCGCGAGTTTTGCGTCATCGGTGAAGCGGGTCATGAATGGCGGCAAGATTTCGGGCCTCGGATATGCGTGGGATATGGCTTTGCGGCCATATATCTTGTTTGCGATATAGTGCGCCGCGGTGGTCGAATAAAGGTTACGGCATGCGGTTGGTAAACAGCGGTCACCCGCTGTGACTGTCCGGATCGAGCCATGCCGTCAAAGTCCCAAGCGGCAGGCCGCCATCGGAAGGGTGCGTATCGAAGTCGATCACGGCAAGCGCGCCAGGAGGATAACCCGCTGGTGCGGCCTCGGCTGCGGCCTCATCGCCGAGAATTTCGCGCAGGATTTCCTCGATCACTGGATTGTGACCGACCACCATGAGCGACAAAAGGGCAGGGTCCTGACTGCCGATGATGTCGCGATAGATATTCGCTCCACCGGCGTAGAGCTCATCGACATAGCGGATATCCAGATCCTCCGTCATCGCACGCCGGAAAGCATCCGCCGTCTGGCGGCAGCGAACGGCGGTCGAGCAGAGGACGAGATCCGGCCGCAGGCCTTGGTCCGCCGCTACGCCAGCAACGATCTCGGCATCGGCAAAGCCGATGTCATCCAGTGTCCGGTCGAAATCCCTCTGTCCCGGCAATGTCCAGGCGGCTTTGGCATGCCGGAGAAGATAGAGGCGAAAAACCGGAGCAGACGCAGCGGGCATGGGGACATCCTGGAAATGGCATTGCCGCCCGAAGCGACTTCAATCCGGGCAGTGGCGTCGATTGTTCGGTTCGGTAAGGGCTTTGTCCGCCGGGACCGGTGAAAGATCAAGTCGTGAGGGTCTGTTTTTCCAAACGGTGCGCCCAGAATTGACCGATTGCTGTGGGGCGATGAAGCAAGGGATGAGCGCACTTTTGCCTGGGTAGCGAACGACATGAAAAAAGGATCTGCCTGTTTCTTGTGCTGCTCGAAATTTGGAGAAAGCCGCGCGCGACCATTTGCTGTCGTAAAACGCAGCTTTGATGATGGAGGCCGGATGCCGCCAGCAAGACAAATTCGTGAAAAAATCAAAATCTGTAATTTTGATGAAATATTAGCCTGTTAGCCTCTCAAGTAAGCAAGGCTTAAAAAACGGTGGGCTGTTTTTCAAAGACTTGAAACGGCGCGTGCATGGGTCTATACACCGCCGCACATGAGATGTTCTTCAGGAGAATCGCGTTGAGTGAGAAGATCGATCTTAGTTCCTTTGTCTTGTCTGAGACCGAGGAATTCATGAATACCAACCAGCGGGCATATTTTAGAGCAAAGCTGAACGCCTGGAAAAATGACATCCTCCGCGAGGCCCGGGAAACGCTCGGGCATCTGGCCGAGGAAAGTGCAAACCACCCTGATCTTGCAGACAGAGCATCGTCGGAAACCGACCGGGCCATCGAGCTTCGGGCACGCGACCGGCAACGCAAGCTGATCTCCAAGATCGATGCGGCCCTTCAGAGAATTGACGAGGGCACATACGGCTACTGTGAAGAAACCGGTGAACCGATCGGGCTCAAGCGTCTCGACGCCAGACCAATCGCCACCTTGTCGATCGAGGCGCAGGAGCGTCACGAGCGGCGGGAAAAAGTCTACCGCGACGAGTAATCTTTTCAGTCATGAACACAAAAACGGCGCGAGATGATCGCGCCGTTTTTTATTTGTGAAGTTTCATTGTCCGGCGTTGGCCGTCTCAGGTCTTCCGGGTAACGGCAATCTCGTTCAGCATGCGGTTCATCTCGTCTTCCAGCGTCGGCTCCGTGCGGTTGCCTTGAGCACCGAGCCGCGGATCCTGCCGTGCGGCAGGTGCCGGCGAGACGGCATTGGTCCGCTTGTCGGCCTCAATCCGAACGTCATCGATCGTCAATTTTCCGAGGTCACCGGTGATCTCGGCGTCGAGAATGCGCTCGAATTCCAGTGCGGACGTATCTTTCTGGCTGGCGATGACCGGCGCCTGCACGGCTGCAGTGACCGGCGCTGCCTGCGCAGGCAGCGGTAGTGCAGCGGGCTGGTTGGCGGCAAGAACGCGCGATCGTGCCGCATCCAGAATGTCTTCGGGCGATCTGGCCGTTTCGATCGACACTGGCGGCGTTGTGGCAGTTGCCGCCGGCTGAGGGCGAGGCTGAGCGGGAACCTGGCGTTCGGGAACCACCTGGCGCACGGCCGCTGCGCTCTCCGGCTGCGGTTTCACCTGGGCAGCGCGTGTTGGCGGCGTTGCGGCATCGGCGCTTTCGCCATAGAGAACCTGTCCCATGCCGGAAACCCCCATGTTTGAAACGGGCGCTGCCTTGGTTTCCAGCTGGGGGGCGGGACGGCGTTCGACCGCCGGGCGCGCGGCCACCGGTTCTGCCACGGCGGCTGTAACCGCCGCTTGCTGCATGGGCACGCTTTGCGATGCGATCCGGCTCTCGATCACGACGTCGGTTGGTCCGCCGATCATGATCAGATGTTCGACATCATCGCGCCGCACCAGCACGAGGCGCCGGCGCGTATCGATCGCTGCCGCATCCAGCACGGCAAGCCGCGGCTGGCGATTCTTGCCGCCACGGATAAAGGGCGAGGACGGCCTGTTGCGCATGAACCGGAGGACGGCGACCAGGCAAAGCAGGCCAAGAGCGACAGCGCCCGCCGCAATGATGAAACGGGTACCGTTGTTACCAACGATATCTTCGATCATATGGTCTACTCCTTCATGAGCTGCGGCATAGGCCGGTTTGACGGCTTTTTCAGGTCGCAATAAACAGTGCCGGTCATTGTCCTAGCGCCAATGTAGCGCTGTTTCCAGCTTCGGCGAGGTTTTGCGGGACATTCCCTGTGAATTGACCGCAATGCCTTTCACAGAGATGCTTTCTGCTCTTCCCTGCGGCTGGTAAAGATGATTCTTGCTTGGTGTTTCGCGGTCCGCCGGCGCGGGTTGCAGATTCGCCCCGGCTGCCGTTGAGCCGAGCATTGCGGCCGAACCCGCACGTTCATTCCGGACGTGCATGGCACGGTTGAAAAACGAGGGCCTTATGACGAAATTGCGGCAGGCAGGTGACTATCACATGCCGATTGTAGACCGTGGAACCCGGCCCGGCACCGTGCTGCGGATCATTCTGCTTGCCATCGTGCTGACCGGATCGGCCGTCGCCTTCGTCATCTTCAAGAACCAGCTGGAAAACCAGATCGTTCTCGGCATTCTCGGCGTGCTGGCCATGGTCGGCATTTTCTTCCTGGTGTCCTCGGTCATCGGCTTCATTGAGGTGATGCCGCAGTCGCGCCCGGATGAGTTGGCCCGCGCCTTCCTCGATGGCCATCAGGACGGCACACTCGTGACCGACCGCAAGGGCCGGATCATCTATGCCAATGCCGCCTATGGCGCACTGACAGGCGCGACCAAGGCGACGGAAATCCAGTCGCTCGAAACGATCCTGTCGCGCAACAGGGAAGCAACGGAGGCGATCTACCGGTTGACCAACGGTTTGCACGAGGGCAAGGCCGGCCATGAAGAATTCCGGCTTTTGAAGCCATTGCGATCTGCCGGCGGTTCGGCCGGATCGGGCGCGCACTGGTTTCGCCTGAAGGCGCGGGTCCTGCCGCTCGAAGATGGCGAGCGTAACCCGTTCTATATCTGGCAGATTTCGGACATCACCTCCGAGCGCGACGATCAGGAGCGATTTTTCAAGGAATTGCAGAACGCGATCGACTATCTCGATCACGCCCCGGCCGGCTTTTTCTCGGCTGGCAAGAAAGGCGAGATTTTCTACGTCAACGCCACGCTCGCCGACTGGCTTGGATTGGATCTGACCAAGTTCCAGCCGGGATCGATGACGATCGCCGATCTGGTTGCAGGCGAGGGGCTGGCGCTGGTGCAGTCGGTACAGGCTGAACCGGGTTTGAAAAAGACCAAAACGCTCGATCTCGATCTGCGCAAGGCCAATGGCCAGAGCTTTGCCGTTCGCATGGTGCACCGGGTTTCCTCGGCCCGCGATGGCGCGCCGGGCGAAAGCCGCACGATCGTTCTTGCCCGCTCGAACGACGACGAAAGCGACCAGTCGGCCTCAATCGCCGCGATGCGCTTTACCCGCTTCTTCAACAATACGCCGATGGCGATCGCGTCCGTCGATGGCGACGGCCGGATTCTGCGCACCAACGCGCCGTTCCTCAAGCTGTTCTCTGCCGTCGTCTCGCAGGACGACATGGAGCACGGCGCGCTGCTGGAGGCCTTTGTCCACGATACCGACCGGACCCGGCTGCGCGATGCGCTGGATGCCGCCAAGGACCGGCAGGGGGACATAGCACCGATCGATTCGCTTCATCCGACCGACGATGCGCGGCATTTCCGCTTCTATGTGAACGCCGTGATCGACCAGAGCGACCAGGCGCCGGAAGAGGCGGCGATCGTCTATGCGGTCGAGATTACCGAGCAGAAGGCGCTCGAAACCCAGATGGCGCAGACGCAGAAGATGAATGCCGTCGGGACGCTCGCGGGCGGGATCGCGCATGACTTCAACAACGTGCTGACGGCGATCCTTTTGTCGTCAGACCATCTGCTTTTGTCGGCAAGGCCAGCGGATGCAAGCTTTGCCGATCTGATGGAAATCAAGCGCAACGCCAACCGTGCGGCCGTGCTTGTGCGCCAGCTGCTCGCCTTCTCGCGCAAGCAGACGATGCGGCCGACCGTGCTGTCGATGACCGATGTGGTTGGCGACCTGCGCATGCTGGTCGACCGGATGACCGGAACCAACGTCAAGCTCGAGGTCGATTACGGCCGCGATCTCTGGCCGGTGCGCACCGATCTCGGCCAGTTCGAGCAGGTCGTGCTCAACCTGGCGGTCAACGCGCGCGACGCCATGCCCAATGGCGGCGTCATCACGCTGCGCACCCGCAATCTGCCGGCTGCCGAAGTCGCTGCGCTTAATCTGCGCGAGCTTCCGGTCGATGACTACGTGATGGTTGAGGTGGCGGACCAGGGGACCGGCATACCGCCGGAAATCCTCGACAAGATTTTCGAGCCGTTCTTCACCACCAAGGAAGTCGGCAAGGGTACCGGGCTTGGGTTGTCAATGGTCTATGGCATCATCAAGCAGTCCGGTGGCTACATCTATCCCGAATCCGAAGTCGGCAAGGGAACGACGTTCCGTATTCTTCTGCCTCGCTATATCGAAGAAGTGCCGTTGCCGGGCGAAGCCGGCGAGGCGCAGGCCGCGGCAGCACTTGCCGCCAAAGCACCGGTCAAGCCGGAGCCGACGGATCTCACCGGCAACTCGGCTGTGGTTCTTCTGGTGGAAGACGAAGAGGCGGTGCGCCGCGGCGGCAAGCGCATGCTGGAAACCCGCGGTTATACGGTGCATGAGGCCGGGTCCGGCGTCGAAGCACTCGAAGTCATGGCGGAGTTGGATGGCGCAGTCGATATCGTCGTTTCCGACGTCGTCATGCCGGAAATGGACGGGCCGACCCTGCTCAAGGAAATCCGCAAGTCCTATCCCGACCTGAAGTTCATCTTCGTCTCCGGCTATGCCGAGGATGCCTTTGCCAGGAACCTGCCGGCCGACGCCAAATTCGGCTTCCTGCCCAAGCCTTTCTCGCTGAAGCAGTTGGCTGTTGCCGTCAGAGAAATGCTCGACAGCTGATCTGTGCTGTCGGCCGTCAACCGGCCGAGCCCCTGATGTTTACCATTCGCCAGGATATTCTTGGCCGACTTCCCGTTGTCGTAAAAAGGCCTGTTTCGCGATTGCATCTACGGTTGTCACACGCTGCACCGCTCGTCTGGAGGGTTTCCGCCCTTTAGTCGAGGCGCAGCGACACCTCCCAGGATATTGCGAGCGCACGAATGAATTCAAAGCTAAGGGTTGCAGTTCTCTTTGGTGGCCGTTCCGCCGAACATGATGTTTCGGTTCTTTCGGCGCGCAATGTATTCAAGGCGCTCGATCCGGAAAAATATGATGTGGTGCCCATTCTGATCGACCGTCAGGGCAAATGGCTGCTGCAGGAGCTTACCGGCCGAGCATTGCCGGACCCGTTGCCGATGGTGACTACACAAGTTTGCCTGTTGCCAGGCGGCCGTGGCCGCCTTTTCCGTGTTGCTGAAGGCGGACCTATCCAAGAATTGCCACCGGTCGATATTGTGTTTCCCGTGCTCCACGGTCCGCATGGCGAGGATGGTTCGGTGCAGGGGTTTTGCGAAGTCGCGATGGTGCCGTTTGCCGGATGTGGAATTCTGGGGTCGGCGACCGCGATCGACAAGGATGTGGCCAAGCGCCTGCTGAACGAAGCCGGATTGCCGGTGGCGCGTTCGCTGACGTTCCGCCAGGGCGACACTCCCTCGTTCGATGATGTGACCGCAGCGCTGGGATCGACTGTTTTCGTCAAACCCGCACGCCAGGGCTCATCCGTCGGTGTCAGCAAGGCTCGAACGCACGACGATTTCCGGACAGCACTCGCGGAAGGCTTCCGCCACGACCAGAAAATCCTCGTCGAGGAGTTCATCCAGGGGCGGGAGATCGAGTTCAGTGTTCTTGAACAGGTTGACGGCTCGCTGATCGCCTCGCTGCCAGGAGAAATCATCCCTGCCGGCGGCCACGGTTTTTACAGCTATGATGCCAAATATATCGATCCGGATGGCGCCATCTTAAGTATTCCGGCGCAGCTACCGGACGACATCGGGCAAAAGCTGAGATCAATGGCGCAGGCGGCTTTCAGGGCCCTTGGCTGCGACGGCATGGCGCGTATCGATTTTTTCGTGCGGCCAGACATGAGCGCTGTGGTCAACGAGGTCAACACCATCCCGGGTTTCACTGATATCAGCATGTATGCCAAGGCTTTGGCTGCAAGCGGAATTGCCTATGCCGAGATCATCGACCGGCTGATCGAACATGGACTTTCGCGGGCTCAGCGGCAGGGTTGACGCCCCGGGGGCTGGCAGCCAGCCCCCGGTTTTTCCAATGATTGTTTGAATTCAAACCAGTGCGACGGCAATCTCGGCTGCAAGCCGGGCGTTGTTTTCGACCAGCGCGATATTGGTCTCGAGGCTGCGGCCGTCGGTCAGGCCGAAAATGCTGTCGAGCAGATAAGGCGTGACCTTCTTGCCGGAAATCTCGTCGCGTTCGGCATTGTCGAGCGCTCGGGTGATGTAGATTTCCATCTCGTCGCGCGGGATTTCGCTGGCTTCCGGTACCGGATTGGCAATCAGCATGCCGCCATCGACGCCGAGCAGGTCGCGCATCTTCTGGAAATTGGCAATCGCGGCCGGGCTGTTGAGCATCAACGGGCTCTTCAGGCCGCTGTCACGGGACCAGAAGGCCGGAAAGATTTCGCTGTCATAGGTGACGACCGGAACGCCGCGCGTTTCCAGGACTTCCAGTGTCTTTGGAATGTCGAGAATGGCTTTAGCACCGGCAGAAACGACGATGACGCCGGTGCGGGCCAGTTCGTCGAGATCGGCGGAGATGTCAAAGCTCTCTTCGGCCTTGCGATGGACGCCGCCGATGCCGCCGGTAGCAAATACGCGGATGCCGGCACGGGCGGCCGCGATCATCGTTGCGGCAACCGTGGTGGCGCCGGTGCGGCGCTCGGCGATCGCAAAAGCGAGATCGGCGCGCGACAGTTTCATCGCGCCTTCCGTCTGTGCCAGCGCTTCAAGCTGCGCGTCTTCCAGGCCGATATGCAGGATGCCGTCGATGACGGCGATGGTGGCCGGTACGGCGCCTTCCTCGCGGATGATCGCCTCGACGCTGCGGGCCATGTTGAGATTGCCGGGGAAGGGCATGCCATGGGTGATGATGGTCGATTCCAGGGCAACGATCGCCGCGCCGCGAGCCTTGGCGGCCGCGACTTCGCTGGAATATTCCATCGGCAGGAGTGGGGAGAAGGGCTTGGTCATCGCGGATCCTTTTTGGCGTTTTAAGGCGCGTTCATGACAGGATTTCGGCTGGCGGCACAAGCCGAATTGCATCGTCGAGCATCGCCCGCGACATTTTTTCCGAGACGGCGAGCGGTGAACGCACGGTAATGCTGGCAGCTGCGACACCGGAGCGAAGGCACATGCCGAGCGGTTTTCCCTCGATAAATGCCGACAGGAAACCGGCAGCAAGCGAATCACCCGCACCCGTAACATCTGCAAGCACATCCAGCTGTGGCGGTGCGACCGTCACGGTTTGCCCGTGCTGAAATGCAACGGCTGGCCTGCCGCCACGCGTAACGACGCCGCCGGTCAGTCCAACTGCCTGCAAAAGAACGGGCCATTCCGCCGCCGCCGCACTATCGCGGCCTGTCAATGCGCGTGCTTCCGCCTCGTTCAGGAAGAGAAAGTCGAGCCCGGTCAGGCATTTGACCAGCCGTGTGACTTTCGCGGGTGAAATCGCGATGGCGGCGACCGCCTTCGATTCGGCCTTTGCGCGGGCAACCAGAGTGGTCAGCGTTTCCTCGGGCAGGTTCGCATCCGTGACAATCAGGTCACTGGACGAGACGATCTCGCGCATGGCCTTCTGTTGCAGGCGTCTTGGAGAAAACAGCTTGTAGAGCTCCATATCGGCCAGCGCGATCACCAGATTGCCGTCGTTCTCTAGTATGGCCGTGTAGCTTGGCGTTTTGCGGTCAAGGAAGATGAAGGAGCAATCGATGACACCGGCTTCGTTCGCAGCCTGGGCAACCATCCCGCCTGCGGCATCGCCACCGCGCGGGCTGATCATGCGGACGTCAAGTCCAAGCCGCGCCAGGTTGCGCGCCGCATTGAACCCACCGCCGCCGGCCTCTTCGAACCAGCTGCCGGGATTGCTCGATCCCGGCACGGTGGTACCGAAAATACGGGCCCGGCGGTCGATATGCGCGCCGCCAAAGATGGAAATTTGTCTGCCTGTCATGCGTTTTCCTGTGTGCTGGTGCTGGGCGATTCGTTGTGCTGCGATGGTGATATGTCTTTTGTTTCAGTTATTTCCGCAGAATGTGAAATTCTCGGAACAAGAAAAGAACACGCATCCGTTTATGTCTTTAATTCAAGCTGATAGATCGCTCTTGCGAAAAGAGAACAAAAAGTGTACATAGCTTTCATCGGCAGCTTCATTGCCTCGGCAGGCTCCATAACCTAAAGGTGGATCACATGGCACAAAACTCTTTGCGGCTTGTAGAGGACAAATCGGTGGATAAAAGCAAGGCACTTGAAGCGGCACTCTCCCAGATCGAACGTTCGTTCGGCAAGGGATCGATCATGAAGCTCGGTGGAAAAGACAGCATTGTCGAAATCGAAACCGTTTCGACGGGATCGTTGAGCCTGGATATCGCGCTCGGCATCGGCGGCCTGCCCAAGGGGCGCGTCATCGAAATCTATGGACCGGAAAGCTCGGGCAAGACGACTCTGGCATTGCAGACCATTGCCGAAGCCCAGAAGAAGGGCGGTATCTGCGCCTTCGTCGATGCGGAACATGCGCTCGATCCGGTTTATGCCCGCAAGCTCGGCGTTGATCTGGAAAACCTTCTGATTTCGCAGCCGGATACCGGCGAGCAGGCTCTGGAAATCACCGATACGCTGGTGCGTTCGGGCGCCATCGACGTTCTCGTCGTCGATTCGGTCGCCGCTCTCGTGCCGCGCGCTGAAATCGAAGGCGAAATGGGAGACAGTCTGCCGGGTCTGCAGGCCCGCCTGATGAGCCAGGCGCTGCGCAAGCTGACCGCGTCGATCTCCAAGTCGAACTGCATGGTCATCTTCATCAACCAGATCCGCATGAAGATCGGCGTCATGTTCGGTTCGCCGGAAACGACGACGGGCGGCAATGCTCTGAAATTCTATGCGTCCGTCCGTCTCGATATCCGCCGTATCGGCGCGGTCAAGGACCGCGAAGAGGTGATCGGCAACCAGACCCGGGTGAAGGTCGTCAAGAACAAGATGGCACCGCCCTTCAAGCAGGTCGAATTCGACATCATGTATGGCGAAGGTGTTTCCAAGACCGGCGAACTGGTCGATCTCGGCGTCAAGGCTGGTATCGTCGAGAAATCCGGCGCCTGGTTCTCCTATAACAGCCAGCGCCTCGGCCAGGGCCGCGAGAATGCCAAGATGTTCTTGCGTGACAATCCAGACACGGCCAAGGAAATCGAGCTGTCGCTGCGCCAGAATGCTGGCCTGATTGCCGAAAAATTCCTGGAAAATGGCGGCCCGGAAGCCGGTGACGACGATGACGATGCCGCTCTGGCATAAGACCGTCTGATTTTTGACCTCATGTTTGCCGGCCGCTCCCTCCTGAGCGGCCGGTTTTCTTTTGCCGTCTGGACAGAGATTGGCCCGGACGATAAAAGCCTGTGTTCCAATGGGGCGGGAGAGGGTCGGCGGATGTCCGGTGATCCGCGATTTTCAAAAGTTTTCCGGTTCGCGGCTCAGTCAGGCAGGCTGCGGACGGTCCGATGCAAGAGATAAGGGCGCAATATGAGCGGCGTGAATGAAATCCGGTCGACGTTCCTCGACTACTTCAAGAAGAACGGCCATGAGGTTGTATCGTCGAGCCCGCTGGTTCCGCGCAACGATCCGACCCTGATGTTCACCAATGCCGGCATGGTTCAGTTCAAGAACGTTTTCACCGGCCTGGAGCAGCGCCCCTATTCGACGGCTGCGACCGCGCAGAAATGCGTGCGCGCCGGGGGCAAGCATAATGACCTCGACAATGTCGGCTATACCGCGCGCCACCACACCTTCTTCGAAATGCTCGGTAATTTTTCCTTCGGCGATTATTTCAAGGAGCGGGCGATCGAGCTTGCCTGGAACCTGATCACCAAGGATTTCGGCATCGATGCCAAGCGGCTTTTGGTCACCGTCTACCACACCGATGACGAGGCTTTTGGCCTGTGGAAGAAGATTGCCGGCCTGACCGACGACCGGATCATCCGGATCCCGACCAGCGACAATTTCTGGGCGATGGGCGATACCGGCCCCTGCGGGCCATGTTCCGAGATCTTCTACGATCACGGCGATCATATCTGGGGTGGACCTCCCGGTTCCAAGGATGAAGACGGCGACCGGTTCATCGAAATCTGGAACCTTGTCTTCATGCAGTACGAGCAGGTGACGAAGGAAGAACGGGTCGATCTGCCGCGTCCGTCGATCGACACCGGCATGGGCCTCGAGCGCGTTGCCGCTCTGCTGCAGGGCAAGCATGACAATTATGATATCGACCTGTTCCGAGCCCTGATTGCTGCGTCGGAAGAGGCGACCGGCGTCAAGGCTGAGGGCGACAATCGCGCCAGCCACCGCGTCATC
Source organism: Hyphomicrobiales bacterium (assembly GCA_900472175.1). Classification (GTDB taxonomy): domain Bacteria; phylum Pseudomonadota; class Alphaproteobacteria; order Rhizobiales; family Rhizobiaceae; genus Pararhizobium. The sequence goes on from UCHD01000004.1 coordinate 515,593, forward strand.
GCCGACCATCTGCGGGCGTCCGCCTTCCTGATCGCCGACGGTGTGCTGCCTTCAAAAGAAGGCCGTGGCTATGTGCTTCGGCGTATCATGCGCCGCGCCATGCGCCATGCGCAGCTGCTCGGTGCCCGTGATCCGTTGATGTGGCGGCTGCTGCCGGCGCTGATTGGCCAGATGGGCCGCGCCTATCCGGAACTGATCCGTGCAGAATCGCTGATTTCGGAAACCCTGAAACTGGAAGAGACCCGGTTCCGCAAGACGCTGGAGCGCGGCCTTGGCCTGCTGTCCGACGCAACGACGGATCTTGCCGAGGGCGACCAGCTGAATGGCGAGACGGCCTTCAAGCTCTATGACACGTTCGGTTTTCCGCTCGACCTGACGCAGGACGCACTCCGCGCCCGCGGCATCGGCGTCGATACCGATGCGTTTACCGCAGCAATGCAGCGCCAGAAGGCCGAGGCCCGCGCGTCCTGGTCCGGCTCCGGCGACAAGGCGACGGAAACGATCTGGTACGAGCTGAAGGAAAAGCTCGGTGCCACCGAATTCCTCGGTTACGATACTGAAACGGCCGAAGGCGTCGTTCAGGCGATCGTGCGTGATGGCAAGACGATTGACACGGCCTCGAAAGGCGACACGGTACAGCTGGTTCTGAACCAGACACCATTCTACGGCGAATCCGGTGGCCAGATGGGCGATACCGGCGTGATCTCGACCGATCACGCCAAGCTGACGGTCACCGACGTGCAGAAGCGCGGCGAGGGCCTGTTCGTGCATTCCTGCGTCGTTGACGACGGCACCGTCAAGGTTGGCGATGCGGCTGCGCTGAATGTCGATCACGCCCGCCGTTCGCGCCTGCGCGCCAACCATTCGGCCACTCATCTGCTGCATGAAGCGCTGCGCGAAGTGCTTGGCACCCATGTGGCGCAGAAGGGCTCACTGGTTGCGCCGGAGCGCCTGCGCTTCGACGTTTCGCATCCGAAGCCGATGACGGCCGAAGAGCTGAAGATCGTCGAGGACATGGCCAACGAGATCATCGTGCAGAACGCGCCAGTCACGACGCGGCTGATGAGCGTCGATGATGCGATTGCCGAAGGCGCGATGGCGCTGTTCGGCGAAAAATACGGCGATGAAGTGCGTGTCGTGTCGATGGGGCAGGGCATTCATGGTGCCAAGGCCAACCGTCCCTACTCCGTCGAATTGTGCGGCGGCACCCATGTCGGCGCCACCGGCGAGATCGGCCTTGTACGCATCGTCGGCGAAAGTGCCGTTGGTTCCGGTGTTCGCCGTCTGGAAGCCCTGACCGGCGTATCGGCGCTGGCTTACCTCAACGAGCAGGACGAGCGGGTCAAGACACTGGCAACAACGCTGAAGGTTCAGCCCGCAGACGTTCTGACCCGCGTTGAAGCGCTGATGGACGAGCGCCGCAAGCTCGAGCGCGAACTGAACGAGGCCAAGAAGAAGCTGGCGTTCGGCGGTGGCGATGCCGGTGGTTCTGCCGATCAAGTGCAGGATATCGGTGGCGTCAAATTCCTCGGCAAGGTTGTTACCGGTGTTGAGCCGAAGGACCTGAAGAGCCTGGCAGATGATGGCAAGACGAGCCTCGGTTCCGGCGTCGTCACCTTCGTTGGCGTCTCGGCAGACGGCAAGGCAAGCGCCGTGGTGGCCGTAACCGACGACCTGACGTCGCGCTTCAGCGCTGTCGATCTCGTTCGGATTGCCTCTGCAGCGCTCGGCGGCAAGGGCGGTGGCGGCCGTGCCGACATGGCGCAGGCCGGCGGTCCGGATGGCAGTAAGGCAGCGGAAGCGATCGAGGCGGTGAGCGCCGCACTCGCCGGATAATTCCGATTCAGTTTCATTGCCGATATTTGAAAACCGGGCTGAATGGCCCGGTTTTTCTTTTGGCCAATCGCTTTTCCCGTGTTGAAATCGGTGCGGCCAACTTCGCAGGATTTGTCAAATCCGGATGTGGTTCTGTCCGTTCGTTCGGCTTGTATGAGGATCGGCATGAAGGAAGACAGCATCTGGGCGGTTTACGAACAGCGTTTGCGGCGCGTATCAGCCTATATCTACGATCACCTGGACGAAGAGCTCGATCTTGATCGGCTCTCGGATATTGCCTGCCTGTCGCCGCATCACTGGCACCGGGTCTACCGGGCCGTGCACGGCGAAACGCTGGCATCGACCGTCAAGCGGCTAAGACTGCACCGGGCGGCGGGTGATCTGGTGCAGACCAGCCTTTCTGTCGAGGAAATCGCAAGACGGACCGGCTATCCCAATCTCCAATCCTTCACCCGGATTTTCAAATCGGTGTTCGGCATGCCGCCGGCCCGATACCGGAGAGAGGGCAGCCATACTGTCTTTCAATCGGCAAACGGCAAAGGATTTGGCGAAATGTATGATGTGACGATGAAGACGATTGCCCCGCGTGAACTGGCCGGGGTCAGCCATACCGGTTCCTATATGGATATCGGCCGCGCTTTCGAAATGCTCGGCGGCACGTTGCAGGCACGCAAACTTTACCGGCAGGACATGAAGATGGTCGGCATCTATCTGGATGATCCGGATCTGGTGGCGGAGGAAAACCTGCGCTCCTTTGCCTGTGTAACAGAAGGGCAGCACGTTCCGGCTGATGAGCCGCTGGTGCGAAAGCATCTGGAGGGTGGCGAGTACGCGGTGTTGCGGCACAAGGGGCCGTATGCCGATATGCACAAGGCCTATCAGTGGCTCTACGGCGAATGGCTGCCATCATCGGGCCGGGAGGTGCGCGATACGGTGAGGTTCGAGGAATACATCAACAATCCCCGGGACGCTGCTCCGAAAGAGTTGTTGACGGACATCTATCTGCCCGTGAAGTAAATTGTCGTCGATGCCCGGCGGAAATTGGCTGCCGGGTATCGTTTTTCCATAAGCCGGCTAATTGATTGATTGTGGAAAACGGCGCAATCCTATCAAGGCGTGCTGAAGAGCCCCCAATGCTGCAGGCCTTCCAGCACGCCATCGGCAAATTTTCCGCTGCTGCCATAGATATCCGGGCGGTTTCCGGCTATGGATTTCAGCTCATTCAAGGCGTTACCCACCACGATGCCGCGGGCACCGGGAAGCGCAAACATGCTGCGGTCATTGTTGCTATCGCCAGCCACCACCACGTCTTCATGCGACAACCCGAGCTGGCGGCACAGCCAGGAGAGCGCGGCGCCCTTGTCGATACCGTCAGGCAGTATGTCGAGATCCCGGTTGCTGGAATAAACCAGACGGGCGGCAATTCCGGCGCCTGCCAGTTTTTCCTCTATGCTGGCCAGGGTCGCAGCATCGGCATCGTGCAGATACCAGCTGGATTTCTGGGCGTGCTGATACATGTGCGGCTGGAAGATGATGTCCGGAACACTGGATAACGCCATAGTGATCCGTTCATGGTCAAACCCGGCGCCGATGGCGCGCGAGTAAAGCGCCGCTTGAGATGGTTCTTTCGCGTTGTCCAGCATCGTTCCCACTCCGCCGATATAGATATCGGGCCGTGGCAATGCCGTGGTGGCGACAAACGCTTTTTGATCGTCGATCAGCCGCCCACTGTTGAGCACCAGCAACGGCCGTTTGTCTGGCGAAAGACCAAGCCAGGCATCGCGAAATCGCGCTTCTGCCTCCCTGTTTCCTGCCAACGTGCCATCGATGTCGCTGCAGAACAGCCGGATTGGCCTCAATCTCCGTCCGTCCATGGTTCCGCCCATTCATTGTCATCCATTGCCTGCGGCATCGGCCGCCCCTCGACCACGCCAATCAACTGCTGGGCGATGCCGGTCCAGGTAAACAGGCTGCGTGCCTTATGCGCACCCATGCGCGACAGGCGGCCATAGAGCCGTTCATGCTTCAATGGTTTCATCATCGTGATGCCGAGGTCATATTTGTCGAAAGGATCGGCAAACAGCGCATGACGGCCATAGCTGACGGCCCGGAACAATCCGCCATGAACGGTAATGATGGTTGGGGTGCCGCTGGCCATGGCTTCGATCGCGGTCATGCCGAAGGGTTCGTAACGGCTGGATAGGACGAAGATATCGGCGGCACGGTAAAAGTCGGGCAGATCGTCATCAGCGACGAAACCGGAAAACACCACCTTGCCGTTCAGGCCGAGCGAAGCGACCCTTTGCTTGAGGTCATCAAGGATGCCAGCCTCCTGCGGGTCCATGTTTTCGCCGCCGACGGCCAGATGCAGCCGCGCCTCGGGCTCGCGTTCGGCCAGCACGGAAAAACCGTCGATCAAAAGGTCATAACCCTTGTTGGTGGCAAGACGGCCCATGGCCATCACCACCTTGCCTTCGAAGCCGAAGCGCTGGCGGGCCATTTCGCGCGTTGCCCTGGAGACCGGGAAGAAGCGGTTGTCGTCATAGCCGGGCGGGATCATGTGCACGCGGTCGCGCGGCAGATTGTAGTCGTTGACCAGCATTTCGACCTGGATGGGTGTCGTCGCGATCACCATGCTGCAGGAACGATAGATGATCAGTTCGTGCTTGATGCGTTCGGAGAAATTGAATTCCTTGTCGAACTCCGCCGCCTTGTCAGGATAATCCGTCTCCATCTGGCGCTTCTTCCACAGGCCGAGCGAATGCGGCGTATGGATATGGGTGACACCGAGTGCTTCGGACATGCGCTGGCCGGCGATACCGGCGTCCCAGTAATGGCTGTTGATCAGCGTATAGGTGAAATCATTCTTGCGAATGAAGCGGGCAGCATTTTCGCACCATTCCATCAGGTGTTTGTAGAGATATTCCTTTGGTATGAAGTCATTGCCACCACAGGGGATGCGGATGACGCGGACCCGTTCGTCAACCTCATCGAATTCCGGCTGGCCCTCAAACCGGCGCGTGTAGATATCGACCTGGTGGCCGAGCAGCGCCAGTTTGCGGGCGAGCTCGATAACGTAGACCACCTGACCGCCGGTATCGGCAGCGCCAAGCGGCGGCTCTGCGGCGACATAACCATGCGTCGATACAAGGGCGATGCGGGGCAGGTGGCCAAGGTTTTTGTCGGAAGAACTGTTCATCAATCTGCGATCACAATCTTTTGGAAGGAGGGTGCGTGCAGTGCAGCATGCGGAGGGGCTCACTTCGCGAACGATCGGCAGCGGAAAAGGTTCCAATAAAAAACCCGGCGCGATGGCCGGGTTTTCCGTTTACTATGAGACGGCTGCTTAGGCAGCCATTGCCTTCTTCAGGTTCTCGTCGATCTTGTCGAGGAAGCCTGTGGTCGAGAGCCACGGCTGGTCGGGGCCGATCAGCAGCGCCAGGTCCTTGGTCATGAAGCCGGCTTCTACAGTATCGACGCAGACCTTTTCCAGGGTGTCGGCAAAGCGGGCGAGTTCCGCGTTGTCGTCGAGCTTGGCGCGGTGGGCAAGGCCACGGGTCCAGGCGAAGATCGAAGCGATCGAGTTGGTCGAGGTTTCCTCGCCCTTCTGGTGCTGGCGGTAGTGACGGGTCACCGTGCCGTGCGCGGCTTCGGCTTCGACTGTCTGGCCATCCGGCGTCATCAGAACCGAGGTCATCAGGCCGAGCGAGCCAAAGCCCTGGGCGACGATGTCGGACTGAACGTCGCCGTCGTAGTTCTTGCAGGCCCAGACGTAACCGCCGGACCACTTGAGCGCCGAAGCGACCATGTCGTCGATCAGGCGGTGTTCGTACCAGATCTTGGCTTCCTTGAATTTTTCCGCGAATTCGGCGTCGAAGACAGCCTGGAAGATATCCTTGAAGCGGCCGTCATAGACCTTGAGGATGGTGTTCTTGGTCGACAGATAGACCGGAACGCCACGCTGCAGGCCGTAATTGAGCGATGCGCGGGCGAAATCGGTGATCGACTCGTCGAGGTTGTACATGCCCATGGCAACGCCGGCTGCCGGTGCATCGTAAACTTCGTGTTCGATTTCCGTGCCGTCGTCGCCGACGAACTTCATCGTCAGCTTGCCCTTGCCGGGGAACTTGAAGTCGGTGGCGCGGTACTGGTCGCCGAAGGCATGACGGCCGACGATGATCGGCTTGGTCCAGCCGGGAACCAGGCGCGGGACGTTCTTGCAGATGATCGGTTCGCGGAAGATGACGCCGCCGAGGATGTTGCGGATCGTGCCGTTCGGCGACTTCCACATTTTCTTCAGGCCGAATTCCTCAACGCGCTGCTCGTCTGGGGTGATCGTCGCGCACTTGACGCCGACGCCGTGCTTCTTGATGGCGTTGGCGCTGTCGATCGTTACCTGATCGTTGGTCGCATCGCGGTTTTCCATGCCAAGGTCGTAATATTCCAGATCGATATCCAGGTACGGATGGATCAGCTTTTCCTTGATGAACTGCCAGATGATGCGGGTCATTTCATCGCCGTCGAGCTCGACGACTGGATTGGCGACCTTGATCTTTGTCATGTTGCAAACCTCTGCATGGGGTTGGATGGAAACAGGTTGGCGCCCCTATAGCATCCAGTTCACCACAGGCAAAGACATACACGCGTGATTCCGCGCGCGTTTCCTTCCGATTGCAAAACCTGTGTTCAATGGCCCCGGACAGCGCGCGGGAAATCCGCGGTGCGGGGCTTTGCATAGCGTCTTTCTTCGCGAACAAGGATACTTTCCGCATCGAGCGCGGCAATCGGCGTATGGCGATCCGTTGGCACCAGACCGTCGAGTTGCAAGGCGAGATAGCGGCCGCAGCAAACCCGCAAAAACGATGTGAAGTTTTCCGGTGGATGGCCTTCGCCGAGCGATTCGATATAGAGCCGCCCGATCAGGCGGCCGACCGACATGCCGTCGCGGTCGCCGATATCGTCGAGGATGGACCAGAAGAAGCTCTCAAGCCGGATGCTCGTCGCCACGCCGTCGATCCGCACCGAGCGGGTAACACTCTGCCAGAGCGCCGGGTCGGCGCCGATGAATAGTCTGCACATCCGTTCCTCCCAGAACTCCAGCCTGAAATGTTCACCCTTCGATGCGGTTTGGCAAGGCCGATGTCAGGCAGCGGAGCGCGTCAATGGTGTATTGTGGCGAATCTCGGTTCCCAGAACAGTCAGGAATTGACCGATCCATGCCGGATGGGCGGGCCAGGCGGGTGCCGAGACCAGATTGCCGTCGGTCACGGCCTGGTCGACCGGGATTTCGGCATAGTGGCCGCCGGCAAGCTCGACGTCGAAACGGCAGGCGGGGTAGGCGGAGCATGTCCGGCCCTTCAGCACGCCGGCGGCCGACAGCAGCTGCGCGCCGTGGCAGATAGCAGCCACCGGTTCGCCTGCGTCGAAGAAGTGACGCACCATGGTGATGACATTGGCGTCGAGACGCAGATATTCCGGCGCCCGGCCACCCGGAATGACCAGCGCGTCGTAGCTCTCCACCCTCGTCTCGGCAAAGGTCGCGTTCAGGGTAAAATTGTGACCGCGCTTTTCCGAATAGGTCTGATCACCTTCGAAGTCATGGATGGCCGTGGCAATCTGCTGGCCCGCCGTCTTGCCGGGGCAAATGGCATGAACCGTATGGCCGACGGCGAGCAGTGCCTGGAATGGCACCATTGTTTCGTAGTCCTCCGTGAAATCTCCGCAGATCATTAGAATTTTCTTGCCGCCCATCGTATCCTCCATCGGGTTGCTGACGATGTCAGGATGCCACGGCCGATCTCTGGCAAGGTATTAGCCGGTTACTACATTGACCAACCCCTGAAGATGATTGGTACACCGCATCATTGCGGCCTCGCGTGTCGAAGCGAATTTGATTATGAGCAGATGCAAATTCTCTGGCGCCGGAGTGCCGGTCGCGCATCTGAAATCGGGAGATGATGGATGAAACGGTTCGCACTTGTTGTTCTGGCTTGCTGCACGTTTTCGGCTGCGCACGCAGGCGATCCCGCAGCGCCGGTCAATGAAATCATGCAGGAAGCCGTCAAGGGCTGGGCCGAGGAGGCGCAGCCGGGCGAGGATTATTTCTCCGAAGCGCGTCTTGGCCGCATCTACAGCCAGGATTTCGTCAAGGCCTATCGCGAGGCGGCAAAATTCCCGGCCTATGACGAAGGCGATTCGCCGTTTGATTATGATGTCATCGTCAGCGGTCAGGACAGCTGTGCGATCAAGGATCTGTCCGTTGCTGCCGGCCCGGGGACGGACGGCAAGAGCGATGTGACGGTGACCTTCGACAATACTCATTGTTTTGGTGAGCGCGCAGCCGACTGGAAACCGAGCGAACTGCATTTCATGGTGATCGAGGAAGGCGGCAAGGCCGTCATCGACGACATCGTCCGCGCCGGTGAAACGGGCTCGCTCAAAGGCGAGTTGCAGGCGATTGCCAGCCAGGGCGCCAGCACGCCAGAATAGACCATTGTGGGCTGCGGCTTTCAAAATCCGCGCATCTGTGCAAGGAAGCGCTGAAATCCAGACGCAAAACAGAGACGAAAGTACCGGAATGGCAGGAACGAACAGCGAGCGCGTGCTTCTGACCGAAGGACCAGCAATCATTCTGGTGCATCCGCAGCTTGGCGAGAACATCGGCATGGTGGCGCGCGCCATGGCCAATTTCGGGCTCTCGGAACTGCGGCTGGTCAGTCCGCGCGATGGCTGGCCGAGCGAAAAGGCACGCTCAGCGGCGAGCCGCGCCGATCATGTCATCGACGCTGCAAAGGTCTATGACACGCTGCCGGAAGCAATTGCCGACCTCAATTTCGTCTACGCGACGACCGCGCGCGACCGGTACGGCTACAAGCCGGTGCGTTCGCCGCTGATCGCCGCCGAGACGCTGCGCAGCCGTTTCAACATGGGCGAGGCGACCGGCATCCTGTTCGGGCGCGAACGTACCGGTCTTACCAATGAAGAAGTGGCGCTTGCCGACGAGATCGTCACGTTCCCGGTCAATCCGGCCTTTGCTTCGCTCAATCTGGCGCAGGCCGTACTCCTGATGTCCTATGAATGGCTGAACACATCGATGGAATCGCGGGAGGAAACCTCATTCCAGGCGCTGTCGCAGAACCCGGCAACCAAGGAACAGCTGCAGGGCATGTTCGATCATGTCGAAGAGGCGCTGGAGGCGCGCGGCTACTTCCGGCCCGTCGCCAAAAAGCCGAAATTGGTCGACAACTTGCGCGCGGTCCTGACCCGCCCCGGCTTCACCGAATCCGAAATCCGGCTGGTGCGCGGCATCATCTCATCGCTCGATCGTTTCACCCGCGAGGCGCCGCGCGGTGCCGGAGCGCCGGAAAACTCGCGTGCCAAGAAGGTTGACGATACCGGTGACGACAGCTGAGTTGAAGCCTATCCTCGTTTTCGACAGCGGTATCGGCGGGCTGACCGTGCTACGCGAAGCCCGCGTGCTGATGCCGGAGCGGCATTTTATCTATGTCGCTGATGATGCCGGTTTCCCCTATGGTGGTTGGGGAGAGGAGGCGCTGAAGGAGCGGGTCATCTCGCTGTTCGCCCAGCTGCTGTCCGAGCACGATCCCGAAATCTGCGTCATCGCCTGCAACACCGCCTTCACGCTGGTCGGTGCCGATCTGAGGGCAGCTTTTCCACAGATGCGTTTCGTCGGCACAGTGCCCGCGATCAAGCCTGCAGCTGAACGGACGCGCTCCGGCCTCGTTTCGGTGCTGGCAACGCCGGGCACCGTCAAGCGCGCCTATACCCGCGATCTGATCCAGTCCTTTGCCACGCAATGCCATGTGCGCCTCGTCGGTTCGGAAAATCTGGCCCGCATGGCGGAGGCCTATATTCGCGGTGAGGCGATCGATGACGCGACGGTTCTCTCCGAAATCGAGCAGTGTTTTGTCGAGAAAGATGGTCGCAAGACCGATATCGTCGTGCTGGCCTGCACACATTATCCATTCATGGCCAATGTCTTCCGCCGCTTGGCACCCTGGCCTGTGGACTGGCTCGACCCGGCCGAGGCGATTGCCCGGCGCGCGCGCAGCCTTGTGCCGCTGTCAGATGGCTTTGAGCCGCTGAACGGCATCGATCCGGCGATCTTCACCTCCGGACACCCGGATTTCACCACGCGCCGCCTGCTGCAGGGGTTTGGGCTGACGGTGTCGCAGGCCGGTTGACGGGATGGAAATCGTACCGATTACGCCTGCGTTCGATGGTTTCGGCGCTTTGCTGGACGCAAGCGTTGCCGAGGGGCAGCGAATGCTTGTCCGGTTGCAGGAAAACTGGATTTCCGGCCTGAATCGGTTTGAGCATCCCGGCGAAATCCTTGCCGGTGCCGTCGTGGACGGCACGCTTGCTGGCGTCTGCGGCCGCAATATTGATCCCTTCGCCGGCGATACCGCTGCTGGCCGTGTTCGCCATCTCTATGTGGCGCCGGATCATCGGGGCAGGGATATCGGCAGCCAGTTGGTTCACTTCATTGTCCGTGACGCAGCCGATTTCTTCCGCTTTTTGAACACAAGGGCACCGTCGCAAGCGTTCGCATTCTACGAGCGCCTTGGGTTTTCACCGGTTCTGGAAAACAGCACAGTCACGCACAGGCTTTATTTCTGAAGATGTGGCCGTCTTAGCTGTGGGTTTTGCTGCGATTACCGCGCAAAACATGGGCTTTAATGATACGGGTCAACGCTTGCGGGTTCGTGGCGGCGCATCCGACATGGCAATTTAAACGAGGTGGATATGAAAGTCGGCATCGACATGGGGACGGCGTCGGACGGCGCATCCGTTCCGCTCGATATCGAGGAGCTTCTCGCTACGCGTCTTCTGGTGCAGGGTAATTCCGGCTCTGGAAAGTCGCACTTGTTGCGCCGTCTGCTCGAACAGTCCGCCCCGTGGGTGCAGCAATGCATCATCGATCCCGAAGGCGATTTCGTCACGCTGGCCGACAAATTCGGCCATGTGGTGATCGAAGGCGAGCGCACCGAGGCCGAGTTGATCGGCATCGCCAGCCGTATCCGCCAGCATCGCGTCTCCTGCGTGCTGTCGCTAGAGGGGCTGGATATCGAGCAGCAGATGCGCAGCGCCGGTATTTTTCTCAATGCAATGTTCGATGCCGATCGCGACTACTGGTATCCGGTGCTGGTCGTTGTCGATGAAGCGCAGATGTTTGCGCCGTCGGTCGCCGGTGACGTCTCCGAAGAGGCGCGGAAAGTCTCATTGGGCGCGATGACCAACCTGATGTGCCGTGGCCGTAAACGTGGACTGGCAGGCGTCATCGCCACGCAGCGGCTGGCAAAGCTCGCCAAGAACGTCGCGGCAGAAGCCTCCAACTTCCTGATGGGGCGTACCTTTCTCGATATCGATATGGCCCGTGCCGCCGATTTGCTCGGCATGGATCGCCGCACGGCGGAAATGTTTCGCGACCTGAAGCGCGGCTCGTTCGTGGCGCTCGGCCCGGCTTTGTCGCGCCGCCCGCTGCCGGTGACCATCGGTCATGTCGAAACTTCGGCCCGCTCGACCAGCCCCAAGCTGACGCCGCTGCCGGAAGCGGTCGCCGATGTCGAGGACCTGATCTTCACGCCGGATCCGGAAGAGCTGATCCGCCCGATCATGCGGCGGCCCAGCGCCCAACCGCGCCCTGCCACCGATATCCTTGCCGAGCTGTCGCGGCCACGCCCCGAGCCAATCAGTCTTTCCGAACCGAAAGCACCAGTGCCGGAAATGCCGATTCAGGAGCGCGAAGCGCTGCTCGACGGTCTGCTTGCCGAAATTCTCGAACATCCCGAAGCGGCGTTCCGCGCCGATGCCGAATTGTTTCAGGATTTTCTGGTACGCTGCCGTATCCGGCGCGTACCCGGCGCCCCGCTATCGCTCAGCGCCTTCCGCCGCAAGATGGCGGTGGCCCGCTCCGGCGTCGATGCCGAGACGGCCGCGACCGAAATCTGGGCGTCGGCTTTGAGCCTGTCGCGCAATGTCACCGATGATCTGCAGGGCGTGTTCTTGCTGGTGGCGCAGTCCGCCGTGCGTAATCTGCCATGCCCTTCGGATGCAATGATCGCGCGCGCCTATGGCACGCATTCCGCTCGCCGCGCCCGCCGGCTGCTCGGCTACTTCGAGGAGCAGGGCCTGATCGTGGTTCACAGCGATCTTTCCGGCAAGCGGATCGTGGCATTTCCGGACTTGCAGGTCGAAACGGCGCCCGGTGCTGCCGATGCTGTCTATGATGACGCCGGAAACCGCAGTGCTGCAGAATAGACGCAGGCGCTGCTCCCCCGGAGTGTCAGACCCAGGTCTGGATGACGCGTTCTGACGCGTGGATGCAGGTGAGTTCGAGCCTGTCAGGTCCGGTGTTAACAAAGCGATGCGGTGTTTCGGCCGTGACCACAATGATGTCGCCAACCTTGGCATCGAGCGTTTCGAGCCCAACGGTGAATTGCGCGTGGCCGGACCGGACGATCCAGGTTTCGCTATAGGGATGCGTGTGCAGGGCAGGCCCTTGGCCAGGTTCGTTGTCGACCAGAAAAATGGAAATCGGCGTGTCGTACTCAGCGCCCTCGAACAGGACAGTTCTGTTTGACCGCTGATCCTGATTGGTGCGGGGAATGACATGATACATGCAGGCCTCCATTAGCATCTGGTGAATGGACGAAAGACGATATATCTTCTTGTGAAGATAATTATCCAAAACTATCTTCTCGTCAAGATAGTTTGTTTTTGGAAAGGCACGGCATGGCGCAAAGCATTGAAAATGCGGATCACGTGGATCGGCTGCGCGGCCAGTGGGACAGGGAATTGCCGGATCTCGATACCGAACCGATGGCCATACTCGGTCGGGCCTACCGGCTCGCCAATCTGGTGCGTCCGTCGATTGAGGCGACATTTGCGTCCTTCGGCCTCGACCGTGGTGAGTTCGATGTCATCTCGACGCTGCGGCGGTCAGGGCCGCCTTACCGGCTAACGCCGACGGAACTCTATACGTCCCTGATGATCTCTTCCGGCGGGCTGACGCACCGGCTGGACCGGCTGAAGAAGTCGGGACTGATCATACGCGAGCGTTCGCAAGAGGATGGGCGCAGCACGGCCGTTGGCCTGACAGACGAAGGTATACGGCTTGCCGAGGCTGCGTTTCGCGTCGATATGGCCAGCGAAGCATCCTATTTGACGGATCTGAGTGGAGAGGAGCGAACGGAGCTGGCGGCGTTGCTGCGCAAGTTGCTGGGCTCCTTGGAGCGGCGGGTGGAAGGTGATAAGAGTTAGATTGCAGGTGGAACTTAGCAAATTCGTTTGACAATCAGGGGCGAAGCCACTAAAGCCGCCTCAACGCCGGGCCGAAATGCCCGGTGTTTTATTTGACATGTCCCGTGGCTTCTCCGTTAGCGTAATGTGAGAAACCTGTCAGAGCTCGCAAAATCGGGTTCAGAGGAGGGCGTGTTTCCTTCATCCGGTTTGGAAACAAACCGGTGCAACGTTCTGAAAGGAAATGCGATGAGCAAGCGCGAATCGTCCAAGTACAAAATTGACCGCCGTATGGGCGAGAACATCTGGGGCCGTCCGAAGTCCCCGGTAAACCGCCGCGAATACGGTCCTGGCCAGCACGGCCAGCGCCGCAAGTCCAAGCTTTCCGACTTCGGTGTGCAGCTGCGCGCCAAGCAGAAGCTCAAGGGCTACTACGGCGACATCCGCGAAAAGCAGTTCCGTGCGATCTTCGCCGAAGCTGACCGCCGCAAGGGTGACACGTCTGAAAACCTGATCGGCCTGCTCGAATCGCGCCTCGACGCGATCGTTTACCGCGCCAAGTTCGTACCAACGGTCTTTGCTGCCCGTCAGTTCGTCAACCACGGCCACGTCAAGGTCAACGGCGTTCGCGTCAACATCGGTTCGTACCGCTGCAAGGCTGGCGACGTTATCGAAGTGCGCGAAAAGTCCAAGCAGCTCGTTTCGGTTCTCGAAGCCGTTTCGCTCGCTGAACGCGACGTTCCGGATTACATCGAAGTCGATCACAACAAGATGGTTGCGACCTTCGCTCGCGTTCCGGCTCTGACCGACGTTCCGTACCCGGTCATCATGGAACCGAACCTCGTCGTCGAATTCTATTCGCGATAATTTCTTCGGGCTCCGGCCTTGTGAAATTCGAAAAAGCCACTCAGAAATGGGTGGCTTTTTTGTTGCGCTGCACACATGCGGAGAATGACGAATGCCCGGCCCATTGGACCTGCAGTCGATAGTCGATGATATCCACCGCGAGCTAACCCCACGGCTGGGTGAAGGCAAGGTGGCCGACTATATTCCGCAGCTCGCCCGCGTCGATCCCAAGAGTTTTGGCATGGCCATCGTTACCGTCGATGGCGATGTACACATGGCCGGCGATGCCGGGGTGCCATTCTCCATCCAGAGTATCTCCAAGGTTTTCACGCTGACTTTGGCGCTCGGCAAGCACGGTGAAAACATCTGGAAGCGCGTCGGCCGCGAACCCTCCGGTTCCGCCTTCAATTCGATCGTCCAGCTCGAACATGAACACGGCATTCCGCGCAACCCGTTTATCAATGCCGGGGCTATCGCGATCACGGATCTGGTGCTTGCTGGCCATACGCCGAGGGAGGCAATCGGCGAGATCGTTCGTTTCGTCCGCTACCTCTCCGACGAGGAGGACATCCTGATCGATCAGGACGTGGCCAAATCGGAATCGGCGACCGGTTACCGTAACTTTGCGCTCGCCAATTTCATGCGTTCCTTCGGCAAGCTCGATCATCCCGTCGAGCATGTGCTTGGTGTCTATTTTCATCAATGCGCGCTGGCGATGAGCTGCGTTCAACTGGCCAAGGCCGGCCTGTTTCTAGCTGCGTCCGGCACCAATCCGCTGACCAAACATTCCGTCGTTTCCAAGCAGCGGGCGCGGCGCATCAATGCGCTGATGCTGACCTGCGGCCACTATGATGGCTCGGGGGATTTTGCCTATCGCGTCGGCCTGCCGGGCAAGAGCGGCGTTGGCGGGGGCATCCTCTGTGTCGCGCCGGGTAAGGCTGCGGTTGCGGTCTGGTCGCCCGGGCTCAATCACAACGGCAATTCGCTGCTCGGTTCGCTGGCCTTGGAAATGCTCGCCAGCCGTACCGGATGGTCCGTATTCGGCGCCTGAACCGGCGTTACGGAAGTTTCACATCACGCCCGGCGCATTTTCCTTGATCTTGCTGCTTTAGACGGGCAAGTGCAGGGCATTGTTTTTGCGCGCCGCCTGTATGGCCTGCGCCTTCCATCCGGGACTTTGTCATGGATATTGCCATTCAGCCGCCGGCCGCCGGCCTCGAAGATCTTTCGTCCAGCCTGGATCAATCCGGCAACGAAGCTATGCACCCGATTTTTGCAAAAATGCCCAATTCCGTCTCGTTCAACAAGCTGCGCAAGCGGTTGCTGCGGCAGGTGCGCCAGGCGATCGAGGATTTTGGTATGCTGAACGGCCAGAAACGCTGGCTGATCGGTGTTTCCGGTGGCAAGGACAGCTATAGCCTGCTGGCGCTGCTGATGGACCTGCAATGGCGGGGCCTGCTGCCGGTCGAACTCGTTGCCTGCAATCTCGATCAGGGGCAGCCCAACTTCCCGAAGCATATCCTGCCGGAATACCTGACGTCGATCGGCGTCAAGCACCGGATCGAATATCGCGATACCTATTCGATCGTGAAGGAAAAGGTTCCCGCCGGTGGCACCTATTGCGCGCTCTGTTCGCGCCTGCGCCGCGGCAATCTCTACCGGATCGCTCGAGAAGAAGGCTGCGATGCGCTGGTGCTGGGACACCACCGCGAAGACATTCTCGAAACCTTCTTCATGAACTTCTTCCATGGCGGCCGTCTGGCGACAATGCCGGCCAAGCTTCTCAATGATGATGGCGATCTGATGGTGCTACGGCCGCTGGCCTATGTGGCGGAGGACGATCTGGCCAAATTTGCCGCAGCCATGGAGTTTCCGATCATCCCTTGCGACCTCTGCGGTACGCAAGACGGGCTTGAACGCAACGCCATGAAGGCGATGTTATCGGATATCGAGCGCCGCATGCCGGGCCGCAAGGACACGATGCTCAGGGCGCTCGGCCACGCCAATCCGTCGCATCTGCTCGATCCGAAACTGTTTGATTTCCAATCTCTCTTCGCGGAGCCCAAAGCATGACATCTGCCATCGATATCGCTGCCATCGCCAATGTCCTGCAGGAGGCAGCCTTCAAGGAAATCCTGCCGAAATTCCGCAATCTCGGTGACGGCGACGTGCGGATGAAGTCGGAGGCGATCGATCTGGTCACCGAGGCGGACGAAGCCGCCGAGCGGCTGATCAAGGCACGGATGGCGGAAATCGCGCCGGACGCCTTGTTCGTCGGCGAAGAATCGGTTGCCGCCAATCCGGCACTACTCGGCAGTTTGGCCGGAGCTGACCTTGCCATCGTCGTCGATCCGATCGACGGTACGTTCAACTATGCGGCGGGCATGCCGCTGTTCGGCGTCATGGCCGCCGTGGTCTCCAAAGGCGAGACGGTTGCAGGCCTGATCTACGATCCGATGGGCAATGACTGGGTGATTGCCGAAAAGGGTTCTGGCACCTGGTTGTGCAAGGCTGACGGATCGCAGGAGCAGCTTTCGACGGTTCCGTCCGTACCGCTGGAAAGCCTGGTCGGCTGCGCCTCGACCGGGTTTTACTCCCCGGAAAACCGCCGCATCGTCATGGGCAACATGGCCAAGGTCCGCATTGCCACCAGCTATCGCTGTGCGGCGCACGAATATCGCGGCTTTGCCGGCGGTCACTTCCACTTTCTTATGTACCAGAAGCTGATGCCGTGGGATCATCTGGCCGGTACGCTGATTGCGCAGGAAGCCGGCGCCTATGCCGCGCGGTTCGATGGCTCGCCCTACCTGCCGCATCATGTCGATGGCGGCCTGCTTCTGGCTTCCGACAAGGAGTGCTGGGAGATGCTGCGCCGCGAAGTGTTTACGGTCTAGGCTGCGGCCAGAGTTTTGCTCACAGCTTGCGGATGATCGCGGCGGCAAGGGGCGGGGCAATGAACTGCAGTAACCGCAGCAGCTTCACCTTGCCGACGTGAATGCGCGACTGCCGGGTGGAAAGCGAACCGGCAATCGCGGCTGCTGCGGCGGCCGCGCTGATCTTGCCACGGCCGCGTCCCGCCGACATTGGCGCATCGACCATTGGCAAGGCGATATCGACGGCCCGCACGGATGAACCATTGAATTGCGCGGTGATGGCGTCGGAAAACATCCGCAGGCCCGCTTTCGTGGCGCTGTAGACGGCTGACGTCCTTTTGGGATAGCTGGCAAGCGCGGAGCCGACATTGACGATGACAAAGGCGCGGCTTGGCACATCGGGAAGCAACAGTCGCGACAGAATCAGCGGCGCAACCAGATTGGTTTCGATCTCGGCGGCGATCTGATCAATGCCATAGCCGGGATCGTCGAACCTGAGATTGTGCTGGATAGCCGCATTGTTGATCAGGCCGTCAACCGGACCTTGTGCCTTCACCGAGGCTGCAAAGGCGGAGATCGCTGCCCGGTCGTTTAAGTCAAGCGCGTGAACATCGATGCGCTGATCCCGCTGTTTCAGGGCGTCAAGCCGGATGCGATCACGTCCGAGCGCGATGACATCGTGTCCCGCGCGGGCCAGCTGCAGCGCAATTTCCCATCCGATTCCCGAACTTGCCCCAGTGACGACATACCGTGCCATGCTATCTATTCCCCTTGTTGGAGATGTGAGCATGCAGCAGGGGGACGGCAATGGCATTAACCGGGGTTAACAGGCCGGGGCGGGCGGCGATTGCGCTGTTTGAGCGTATTGCCGGAGAGCCGCTGGCGCAGACGGATCGTTTGACCGGCGCGATCCAGCTTTGTCTGGTGAAACCCGGCGAAAGTATCTTCAGCCAGGACGATCCGCACCCGTATCTCTATGTTGTCGAGAGCGGCCTGTTGAAATTCACATATCTGCGATCGGACGGCGAGGAATGGATCAAGTCTTTTATTGTTGAAGGCCAATTCTTCGCCAGCCTCTCGGCGCTCGCGCCGGCAGGGTGCGCGAGCTTTTCGGCAATTGCGATCGAGGCCTGCCGGCTGGAAAGAATTCCGTTCGTGGCACTCAGAGACCTCGCAGATACCGATCTTGGATGGTCGCGAATGATCCGGACTGCCTTGATGATTTTTGGAGAACGCAAGGAGCGCCGCGAGCGCCAGTTTTTGACGCTTGATCGCGAAGAGCACTATCGCTCGCTGGTCAACGAGGAGCCGGACCTGGTTGCGCGGGTGCCGCAGAAGGACCTCGCGAGCTATCTCGGCATTACCGCCGTTGGCCTCAGCCGTATTTCCGCACGTGTCCGGGCCGAAGCTTCACGTTCGACTTAACCCGGGTTAATGCACCGGGATCAGTCATGGGCGATACCGGGTTCCGTTCAAAACGGGAGCCCAAACCTTGACCAACAGCAATACCGCATCGGACACGATGCTATTTTTCCGCTCGTGGCTGACAAGACCGCTGGAGGTCGCGTCGATTGCGCCGTCGAGCAAATGGCTTGCTGCTGCGATGACCGCCGAAGTCGGACCGGTTCCCGGCGGCGTGCTTGAGCTTGGGCCGGGCACAGGCATCTTTACCCGCAGGCTTCTGCAGGATGGCGTTGCCGAGGACAGACTTGTCCTAGTGGAGCGCAATCCTGTATTTGCCACGCTGTTGCGTCAGCGGTTTCCCAAGGCGACCTTGATCGAGGAGGATGCGCGCCATTTGCGCCTGCCCTCGGCGGGCAGGATTGGAGCCGCCATCAGCGGCCTGCCATTGCTGTCCATGCCGAAACCGGTTGTGCAGGATATTCTGGCAGCAGTCTTCCGCCATCTGGCCGATGATGCTTGCCTGTTTCAGTTTACCTACGGGCCGCGTTGCCCCGTTCCGGCAACGGTTCTTCAAGCGCTTGACCTTGAAGCATCCTTCCGGCGATGGGTGCCGCTTAATCTGCCGCCAGCCAGCGTTTACCGCATCCGGCGCCGGAGCATTTGAGACCGCAAATGCAGTCTGATACCGCCACGAAAAGAAAAAGGCCTCGCCGGTTGCCCGGCGAAGCCCTTGTTTGCAGGTCGGTTTGCGCGCTTACATATGGCCGCCAGCGCCTTCCAGCGTGGCGTGGTCGTCGCCCGGATGGGTGAAGAGCTTGCCGTTTTCGGCCCAGAGAACGGCAAGGATCGTCACCGCGCCGAACACGGCGAAACCGGCGAACAGCGGCTGAACGGTGCCATTGAACATCTGGCCGACCAGACCGCCGAGCAAAGCACCGCCCGTTGTCGAGACGAAACCGGTGATGGCGGTTGCCGTTCCCGCGACATGCCCCATCGGCTCGAGGCTGATGGCAGTGAAGTTGGTGGCGATAACCGCAAAGAACATCAGGAGCACCGAGAACAGCACATAGCTGAACAGGAAGCTCGGCGTGCCTGCAAGGGCGACAACCAGGCCCAGAATCGACAGCAACGTGAACAGGATCATCGAGCCATGCGAGATCCGGCGCATGCCGAAGCGGCGGACGAAGTAGCCGTTGGCGAAGTTGGCAACCGCGATACCGCCGGCGGTGGCAGCAAAGGCGATCGGCAGCCAGTCCCCAAGGCCGTAGACCTCGCCGAACATCTGCTGAACGCTCATGATGTAGGCACAGATGACGGCGGTGAACAGCGTCATGCCGATCATGTAGCCGCAGGTGACGCGGTTGGTCAGCACCGTGCCGAAGCCCGAGATGACGGTCGCGACCGACAGCGGCAGGCGTTCGGCAACCGGCAGCGATTCGCGCATGCGGATCAGCGCCCAGAAGAACAGCACTGTTCCGGCAATTCCGAGCAGGATGAAGATCCAGTGCCAGTTGGCGTAGATGATGATCGCCTGGCCGACGGACGGTGCGACGATCGGGATGATCATGAAGACGATCATCACATAGGACATCACGCGTGCCATCTCACGGCCACCGAAGCAGTCGCGCACGATCGCCATCGTCGTGATACGCACGGCGGCTGCGCCAATGCCCTGGATGAAGCGCATGACAAGCAGCATCTCGAAGCTGCCGGAAAGGGCTGCGGCAAACATGCAGACGGCATAGAAGGCGAGGCCGCAGAGCAGCACCCGGCGGCGGCCGAACGCGTCCGACAGGCTCCCGAAGACGATCTGCGAGCAGCCGAAGCCGAACATGAAGACGCCGATGACCCACTGGGTATCATTGGCGTTCTGAACGCTGAGCGATTGGCCGATGTTCGGCAGAGCCGGCAGCATGATGTCGATCGCCATCGCGACGCTGGCGGTCATGAGGGCGATGGTGATGACGAATTCGAAGAAGCCAAGGCCTATTCGTGACGAGCCGATATTCTCGACGTGTTCAGTGGTGGTGGCGGACATGAAGAAACCTATGAATGTCTTGGGAGGAGACAGGGACGTCTAAACTGCAGGATTGTGAGGGCGGAAAAGCTTGCCTTTTTCGGCGATGAGCACGAATGCAAGCCCGACCAGCGCAACGCTGAGGAAGCCGATGGCGAGTGGCGTGATCGTGCCGTTGAACGCTTGGCCGATCAATGCGCCGATGGTGGCGCCCCCGATTGTCTGGGTAAAGCCAAGGACCGAGGATGCAGTGCCCGCGACATGGCCGAGCGGCTCCATCGCCATGGCGTTGAAGTTCGAACCGATCAATCCGAACTGGAACATGGCGCAGGCATAGAGCACGGCAAACAACCAGAAGGGAAGCGCGCCGGAAACTGACGTAGCGACCCAGATGACGCTCACAATCACGAAGCCGATCAGTGCGCCATGCGACAGGCGGCGCATGCCGTAACGCTTGACCATCCGGGAATTGGTGAAGGAGGCAAGCGCCATCATGCTTGCAAACCCGGCGAACACCAGCGGAAACCAGTGACCCAACCCGTAGATGCCGACGAGAATCTGTTGCGCTGAGTTGATGAAGCCGAACAGCGAACCGAACAGAAAGGCCGCAGCCAGAGAGTAACAGAGCGAAACCCGGTTCGTCAGGACGATGCGGAAACCCGCCAGGATGGATGTGACAGTGAACGGCCGGCGGTGCTCGGCAGAAAGCGTTTCGGGCAGGCGCAGCATCACTACTGTCGCAACAGAGATCGCAAACAGGCAGATGACCACGAAGATCATGTGCCATTCGGCAAAGATCATGATCAACTGACCGGCGCTCGGCGCCATGACCGGCACGATCATGAACACCATCAGCACCAGCGACATGACTTCCGCCATCATCCGGCCGCCATAGACGTCGCGGACAATCGAGACGGTGATGACGCGGGTGGCTGCAGCGCCGATCCCCTGGATGAAGCGTAGCGCGAGCAATCCGGTGAACGAGGGAACAAAGACGATGGCGAGCGCGCAAAGCGCATAGAGACCAAGCCCGCCGAGCAGGGGCAGCTTGCGGCCGAAGCGATCCGACAACGGGCCGAAGACAAGCTGGGCGCAGCCCATGCCGATGAGATAGGCAGTGATGACGTACTGGCGGGTATTTTCATCGACGACGCCAAGGCTGGCACCGATTTCCTGCAGGCCGGGCAACATGATATCGATCGAAATCGCGTTGACCGCCATCAACATGGCCATCAGTGCAATGAACTGTGGTTTGGGCAAAGCCGGGAGACCCGGCGCTTGGGATGGTGCGGTCATGGGATATTCCTGGCGGATGTGCCTGGCGTCTGAAACTGTCAACTGTAACGTTGCCGGTCCGGATCAGGCGCTGATGAAACTGTGGGAGCCTACATTCGAGGGATTGAAAGTGCTGCTCCGAAGCGCTTTCAAAAAGGCAACCGGCTGAACCGGTCTGAGATGATTGCCGGCAAACCAGGTCGGCGATTGTCGAGATTGGCGCGCGGCGGCGAAACGATATGAGGCCCATCTGAAAACGCAGAAGCCTGCACCGCGTGTGCGTACTCTCAATACCGCGACTGGTTTATGACAGTCGCGAATATTTTGTTTTACTGATAAAGGTCACCCAACATTAGGTGGTCAGCACGGTCTTCGAGAATCAAAAAAGGCGGTGACCCGCCTTTTCAGGTGCCACTGTCGGCGAAATCGGATTTTAGGCAGCACCCTTGACGGCAATGCCCTGTTCTTCGAAATGCGACTGCAGTTCGCCGGCCTGGAACATTTCGCGCACGATATCGCAGCCACCGATGAATTCGCCCTTGATGTAGAGCTGCGGAATGGTCGGCCAGTTGGAGTAATCCTTGATACCCTGGCGAAGGTCTGCATCGGCGAGCACGTTGATGCCCTTGTAGTCGACGCCGATATAATCGAGCATCTGCACGACCTGACCGGAGAACCCACACTGCGGGAACTGGGGGGTGCCCTTCATGAAAAGAACGACATCGTTGCTCTTCACTTCATTGGCGATGAAATCGTTGATACCGCTCATGGCGTAGTCCTTCCTCATCCCGCTTCAAGGGCCGGGTGTGTCGATGTCTGTTAGATAACATGCACGTGGGTGATTTTCATCACCTCAATACAACAAAAATTGATGGCTTGCACGACTGCAACAGTCAGCAGTGCAGTCCTAGCGTGTCTTGCTGCGGGATGCCGCCGTCCGGCGCCGGCTCACCTGCCTTTTAGGCGGCTTTGCCTTGGCTGCTGTGGTCTTCTTGAAGCGGCCAGTGGTTGGCGAGCGGGTCTGCCGTTTCTGGCGTTTCGTCGCCGTCGAACCTCCGGCCTTCTTCAGAATTTCCTTCAGCACGCTTTCAACGACACCGCTGACCAGTTCGTTCATCAGATTGGCCATTCAGGCTTATTCCGGTGTCGATGTCTGCAGGGCAAGGGCATGCAGAACGCCACCCATATTGCCCTTCAGTGCATTGTAGACCATCTGGTGCTGCTGCACCCGGCTCTTGCCGCGGAAAGCCTCCGCGACAACTTCGGCTGCGTAATGGTCGCCATCACCGGCGAGATCCCGGATAGTCACCTTTGCGCCGGGAATGCCCGACTTGATCATGTCTTCAATATCGCCAGGTGCCATCGGCATGGTCTGTACTCCCTGAATTACTCGGCGGCGATCTGTGTTTCGCCGTCCATGAAGTCAGGGAACCATGATTCATGGGCCGAGCGCAATTGCAGAATTGCAAGTGGCTTGGCCGAACCCAACACAACTTCCGTGCCACCGGTGCTGCCGATGACGGGGGCTGCAACGCCGGCTGCCTTTGCCCGCTCCGCAACCACAGCCGCGTATTCCGGCTTGACGGTGACGACATAGCGTCCCTGGTCTTCGCCGAAGAACACTTCGATCGGGTCGCGGCCGGCGACAGTCGATACCTTGGCGCCGATTCCGGATGCCATTGCCATTTCAGCAACCGCGAGTGCCAGTCCGCCGGTCGAGCAGTCATGCACCGCCGTCGTCAGGCCGTCGGTGATCAGGCTGCGGACGAAATCGCCGGTCTTGCGCTCATGGGCTAGATCGACATGCGGGGCAGGGCCGTCGGTGCGGCCATGGATGTCGCGCAGATAGACCGACTGGCCAAGATGCGTTCCAAGGCCTTCCGGCGCGCCAACGAGCAGGATGGTCTCGCCTTCGGCGGCAAAGCGGATGCGCGCCATCTGCGACCAGTCGCCGAGCAGGCCGACGCCGCCAATGGTCGGGGTGGGCAGGATGCCCTGGCCGTTGGTCTCGTTATAAAGCGACACATTGCCGGAAACGATCGGGAAATCGAGTGCGCGGCAGGCTTCGCCGATGCCCTTGATGGCATGGACCAGCTGGCTCATGATTTCCGGGCGTTCCGGGTTGCCGAAGTTGAGATTGTCGGTGGCAGCCAACGGTAGCGCGCCGGTTGCCGTGATGTTGCGCCAGCATTCGGCCACAGCCTGCTTGCCGCCTTCGAATGCGTCGGCCTCGACATAGCGTGGAGTGACGTCGGAGGAGAACGCCAGCGCCTTGGTCGGATGACCTTCGACGCGGACGACGCCAGCATCGCCGCCTGGCAGCTGCAGCGAATTGCCCTGGATCAGCGTGTCGTACTGTTCGTACACCCAACGGCGCGAGGAATTGTTGGCGGATCCGACCAGCGACAAAACTGCGTCTGCGATATCAGCCTGCGGAATGTCGCCGGCTGTCAGCGGAGCGGCAATCTTTGCCGGGGTCCACGGACGGTCGTATTCCGGTGCTTCGTCGCCCAGTTCCTTGATCGGCAGGTTGGCAACTTCCTCGCCCTGATGAATGACGCGGAACCGCAGGTCGTCTGTCGTCTTGCCGACGATGGCGAAATCGAGACCCCACTTGACGAAGATCGCCTTGGCGACGTCTTCCTTGGCGGGCTCGAGCACCATGAGCATGCGCTCCTGGCTTTCCGACAGCATCATTTCATAGGCCGTCATGCGCTCTTCGCGCACGGGAACCTGATCGAGTTGCAGCTCGATGCCGAGGCCGCCCTTGGCGCCCATTTCGACGGCCGAGCAGGTAAGGCCGGCAGCACCCATGTCCTGGATGGCGATGACGGCACCGGTCTTCATCAGTTCAAGGCAGGCTTCGAGCAGGCACTTTTCGGTGAAGGGGTCGCCGACCTGGACGGTCGGACGCTTCTCCTCGATCGACTCGTCGAATTCGGCCGATGCCATGGTGGCGCCGCCGACGCCGTCCCGTCCGGTCTTGGCGCCGAGATAGACGACGGGCAGGCCGACGCCCTTGGCTTCCGACAGGAAGATTGCGTCGGACTTGGCAAGGCCGGCTGCAAAAGCGTTGACGAGGATGTTGCCATTGTAACGGGCATCGAACTCGACTTCACCGCCAACGGTCGGGACGCCGAAGGAATTGCCGTAGCCGCCGACACCGGCAACGACGCCGGAGACGAGGTGACGGGTTTTTGGATGATCCGGTGCGCCGAAGCGCAGCGCGTTCATCGCGGCGATCGGACGTGCGCCCATGGTGAAGACGTCGCGCAGGATGCCGCCAACGCCGGTCGCAGCACCCTGATAGGGCTCAATATAGGACGGGTGGTTGTGGCTCTCCATCTTGAAGACCACGACATCGCCATCATCGATGTCGACCACACCGGCATTTTCGCCCGGCCCCTGGATAACGCGCGGACCGGTGGTCGGAAGCGTGCGCAGCCATTTCTTCGAGGACTTGTAGGAGCAGTGCTCGTTCCACATTGCCGAAAAGATGCCGAGTTCCGTGAAAGTCGGTTCGCGGCCGATCAGGCCAAGGATACGCTGATACTCATCCAGCTTCAGGCCGTGCGAGGCAATCAGTTCGGAAGTAATGGGGCGGGTATTGGAAATGGTCATCGGGGTCCATTCGGTCCGTTAGAGCATCCGGACGGCAAAGCTCCGTCTCCTGATGGGATGCGTCAAAACAAAGAGATCACGTCGGGGGTTCTTTAACCGAAGCGGCCGCCGGATGCGACAGGAAAATGCCGGAAAAACACAGGAGATCGTGTGCTTTTCGCCGATAATGCGATGGCTTGCTCAGGCAAAGCTGTCATAGCCGGTGCGGCCACTGTCCAGTAGCCGGCGAAGTGTCAGAAAGCCCCGCCGCACTTCGCTGCGGTCGGCGGGTGACGAGAAGCCGATCCGCACCCGGTGGTAGACGCTTTCCGTCCGCCCGGCCTTGAACTCGTCCTCGTCATCAACCAGCACGCCTTCCTCGAAGGCGGCATGCTTGAATGTGCCCGAAAACCAGGGTTCGGAGAGTTTCAGCCAGAGAAACGGTACGTGCGGATGCGAGTTAAAGTCGATGCCGGCGAAGATTTCACGCGCCATTTGTTCCCGCGCCCTGATCTCGTCGATGCTTCTGGAGCGTAAAACCGCCGCTTCGCCACTCAAGACCAGCCGGGCACAGAGCTCTGCCAACAGAAACGGCATGCCGCCGCTGACCATCTTGTGGGCGATGCGGATGCGCTGGCTGAAATGGGGAGGGCAGGCGACCCAGCCGCCGCGCACGCCGGCAGCGACCGATTTCGACAGGCCACCGACCAGAAAAGTCCTCTCCGGCGCCAGCTCGGCCAGAAGAGGCAACATGTCGCCGGTCATGGCGCCATAGAGATCATCTTCCAGCAGCCAGACGCCGTAACGGCGGGCAATGTCGGCGATCGCCTGGCGCCGCTCCAGTGACAATGTCACTACGGTCGGATTTTGCGCCGTTGGCATCAGGAAGGCGAGTTTTGGGTGTTGCTGAGCGCAGACCCGCTCGAAATCGTCGGGATCCAGGCCGTAATCGTCGGTGCGCAAGAGAATCGTCCGGCGCCCGATCAGCCCGGCACTGCGGCTGATCTGGGAGTACGTGATGTTTTCGAAGGCGATCTTGTCGCCCGGCGCCGTGACGGCAGCGATGACGGCGACAGCGCCAGCATGGGCACCAAGCGTCGGCACGATGCGATCGGGCTGCGGCCGAAAACTCCCCTTGGCAAGCCATTGGCTCCCCGCCGTGAACCAATGCGGCGGAAAATCGCGGGCGTAGCTGGCAATATCGGCATGGTGTTCCCGGCTAATATCGATCAGCACCTTCTCAAGCGACGCGCCTTGGCCGATATCTGGGGCGGCGGTGCTGTCGAACCGGAGTTTCCCCGGCGGCGGCTTCAAGGGCCGTGTCCCGGCCAGTGCCACGCTCATCGGATCAGGCTGTTCGGCCGGGCGCAATTCGGCATTGTCGAGAACATAGGTGCCGCGCCCTACTTCGCCGCTGACAAGCCCGCGCTCGCGCACCAGGTGATAGGCCCGGCCGATTGTGCCGATTGTCACGCCGATATCGAAGGCAAGGTTGCGCTGGGGGGGTAATTTCGTACCGACGGCCAATACGCCACCGGCGATCGCCTGCTCGATCTGATCGGCGATTCGTGCGTAAAGCGGGCCTTGGCCTTGTGTGGGGTCTGGCATCCATGTTGTCATGGTGACAATTTCTATATTGCATCGCTTTTCGTGTCAATTATCACAATGAAATACCAAAATGAAACCGTTGCAATCGATAGGATGGTGACAATGGGTACAATTTGTACTGACGATCAGACTGTATGCTCCATGCCAATAGGTGCAATTCAGCCGCGAGGCTTGATGTCACGATTGAAGGGGCTCTGCTTGCAGGTGGTCGCTTTGATTGTCGATCGCGAAGAGAAGCGGCTCAGCCGTATTGCCCTCTCCGAATTGACGGATGATCAACTGGCCGATATCGGCGTCTCTCCTGCGGAAGCTCGCCGGGAGGCGGCTCGGCCCTTCTGGAACTGACCGTTGTGTTTGCAAGTTACAGGAGATCCAGAACCGTCGTTGTTGGACGGCAGAGTTTTACGCCTCTTTCCGTCACGACGATTGGCCGTTGCATTAACTCCGGATGGGCCAGCATGGCGTCGATGATCTGCCGGTCCGTCTTGTTTTCATCATCAAGATTGAGCGACAGGTACGCATGCTCTTTTGTCCGCAGCAACTGACGCGGAGCCATGTCCAGGGCAAGTAGAATCGCCAGCATTTCCTCGTGGCTGGGCGGTGCTGTCATATAGTCGATAATGGCGGGCTCGGTCCCTGCCTCGCGGATAAGCTTGAGGACCGAACGGGACGTACCGCAGGCACTGTTGTGATAGATCATGACGGTCATGCGTGTGCCTTTGGGGCCTATGGGAGCGATCGGCGATAAGGGGCCTGGTGAATGTGTTCTGCGCCTAACATGAGAATGAATGCGGCTTCGTGACAGCGAGAGAAGTTCTATTCTCTGGTTTGTCGCGCAAAAACACGTTCTTTGGTTGTGTAAAATCGGGAGAATAAGTCCTGAAGTTGATTGTCACGCAAAAGCACGGGAAAGAAAAGCTGCGAGATATAGCGATACGCGATCGTTCCACCGGCCCCGCTATCGCTTGGAAGGTTTCTTGACGGCAGGCGACGGCGGCATTGGCCGGCGTTGTTGCAATCGAGGCCGCGCCGGACTCGCTTCTCTAATATGCGGATTGGTGTTCGCGGGGATCTGCCTGCTGAAAGCCTCAGCGGCAACCCGTGCCGCCGGCAGCCCAGCGTTTGATATCGGTGGTCATTCTTGAGCCAACAGATTCGCTGAAGAGCGGGCCGAAAGCCTGCAGCCGGGCAGGGTGTCCCTCTGCCTGAACCACCGCAAGCGGCCGCGATTCGGGCGAGTTGCGCTTGACGATGAGGATGCGCGGACGTCCGGAGAAGGAATTCAGCTCCGGCGCGAGGCGATAGGGCTTGAAGGCGGCATCGCCGGATTTGAACCAGCAGGCATTGGCGCCCAGAGCAACGCGCTCCATGGTTGGCAACGCTGCCGTGTTCTGCGCCGGGGCCGCAGGTTTTGAAGACTGGCAGCCAGCAAGAAGCACGGCAACGGAGCCGGCGATAGCAAAGAAGCGAAGGAAAGCTGCGGCGCGCATCGGCTGGCCCTTGTGATTCGGTCTCGATGCGAGCCTTCTAGCAGAGCGACTGTTAAGCAGCGATTACATCGAGAGCCGAAGCGAACAATCCGCGTCCGTCCGAGCCGCCATGGGCTGCTTCGATCAGGTTTTCCGGATGCGGCATCATGCCAAGCACATTGCCCTTGGCATTGACGATCCCGGCGATGTCATTGACCGAACCGTTCGGATTGGTGCCGGCAGCATAGCGGAATACGACCTGGCCGTTGTCCTCGATCGCCTTCAGCGTTTCCGCGTCGGCAAAATAATTGCCGTCATGATGGGCAACCGGGCAGCGGATGATCTGGCCCTGTTCGTAAGCGCGGCTGAAATCGGTATTGGCGTTGACGACCTCAAGCTTGATTTCCTTGCAGACGAACTTCAGCGAGGCGTTGCGCATCAAGGCACCCGGCAGGAGACCTGCCTCGACCAGTATCTGGAAGCCGTTGCAGACGCCCAGAACCTTGACGCCGGCCTCGGCTTTCGCCTTAATCGCCTGCATGACGGGCATTCGGGCAGCGATCGCGCCGCAGCGCAGATAATCACCATAGGAAAAGCCACCAGGAATGACGATCAGGTCGACATCCGGGATGTCCGTTTCTGTTTGCCAGATAGTGACCGGCGCCTTGCCGGAAATCTTGGTCAATGCTGCGATCATGTCGCGGTCACGGTTAAGGCCTGGAAGCTGAACGACGGCGGATTTCATGGGTGCGGTTCAAACCTGGATTGGGCCTCGGCAAGCTCGCGCAATTCGAGGCGGTTTTCTATACGGTCAAGGCGATCTTCAATATGCGCGATGGAGCCGCGCAAATTGTTGATGTCTCCCTGCATCGTGTGAAACTGATTGCGCAGGGATAAATTATCTTGCCGAAGGTCACGCTGGCCTTCTTTCAGCGTGCTGACATCAATCTGAATGCGCTTGAGTAGTTCATACATCAATTCATTCGTGACTTCGGCCATCCGACCACCTCATTCAGCCCTCAGGCGAGTGAGATAGTGTAGTTTTCAATCACCGTGTTGGCGAGGAGTTTCTCGCACATCGCCTTCACTTCGGCTTCGGCCTTTGCCTTGTCGGCAGTGTCGATCTGCAGATCGAAGACCTTGCCCTGGCGGACATGGCCAAGGCCCTCGAAGCCGAGCGCGCCGAGCGCGCCTTCGATTGCCTTGCCCTGAGGGTCGAGAACGCCGTTCTTCAGCGTCACTGTTACACGTGCGTTGATCACTGTCGTCTTATCCTGCTTATTTCACCAGAACCGGGCCGGAGCCGCGGGGCGGTTCGTTTTCGTTCATGATGCCAAGGCGGCGGGCCACTTCCTGGTAGGCCTCGACAAGGCCTCCCATGTCGCGGCGGAACCGGTCCTTGTCCATCTTTTCCTTGGTCTCGACGTCCCACAGACGGCAGCTGTCCGGCGAAATCTCGTCGGCCAGAATGATGCGCATCATATCGCCTTCGAACAGACGGCCGCATTCGATCTTGAAATCGACCAGCTGGATGCCGACGCCGAGGAACAGGCCGGTGAGGAAGTCGTTGATACGGATGGCGAGCGCCATGATGTCATCGAGTTCCTGCGGGCTTGCCCAGCCGAACGCTGTGATATGCTCTTCGGAGACCATCGGGTCTTCAAGCGCATCGGCCTTATAGTAGAATTCGATGATCGAGCGCGGCAGGACAACGCCTTCCTCGATGCCGAGGCGCTTGGCCAGCGAGCCGGCAGCCACGTTGCGCACGACGATCTCGAGCGGAATGATTTCCACTTCCTTGATCAGCTGCTCGCGCATGTTGAGGCGGCGGATAAAGTGCGTGGGAATGCCGATGCGGTTCAGATGGGTGAAGATGTATTCTGAAATCCGGTTGTTGAGCACACCCTTGCCATCGATGATCTCATGCTTCTTGGCGTTGAAGGCCGTAGCATCGTCTTTGAAGAACTGGATCAGAGTGCCTGGCTCCGGACCTTCGTAGAGGATCTTGGCCTTGCCCTCGTAGATACGGCGGCGACGGTTCATGAATGGTGTCTCTATCTCTAAAGGCGCTCTTGGGCTGCGCGCTCGGTATTTTCTAAGGCGGTCCATAACTGAAATGAAACCATTTCACAATCGGCGACTGGTCCGATCCCCTGAATTACGTCTTCAGGATCACCTCCAAGTGAGCACGAAAGTCGCCATGCCGGAAAACTTCGCATTGCACTTTTGGCGACCTTTTGGTTTATGGGCGCAAAGCTAAACTGAAAACGGTTTTTGGGAGATCAAAGATGACCAATATGCAGGATCGCGAAAAGGCATTCGAATCGAAATTTGCTCTCGATGCGGAGCTGAAGTTCAAGGCCGAGGCGCGCCGCAACAAGCTTCTTGGTCTCTGGGCCGCCGAACTCCTGGGCAAAAGCGACCCGGCGGCCTATGCGAAGGAAGTCGTTGCCGCCGATTTCGAAGAGGTTGGCCATGAGGATGTCGTGCGCAAGGTTCGTGCAGATTTCGATGCGGCCGGCATTTCGCTCACTGACGACGAAATTCGCCTGAAGATGCTGGAGCTTCTGTCAGAAGCCGTGACGCAGGTCCAGAACGGCTGATATCCGTTCATTCTTTCCTTTTTAAACCGCCCGGATTTTCGGGCGGTTTTTTTATGCCTGGAAATTGCAGGGGATTCGATTACGTGGGTTTTTCACGGCAATTGCACCCGGACGCCAGTTGCCCGCGCGAAGGAACGTCTCAAGGTCTGCCTTGGCCATTGGCTTCGCAAAAGCATAGCCTTGCAAAATATCGCAGCCCAGATCACGCAGGATATGGGCGTGCTGGACGGTCTCCACCCCCTCGGCAACGACTTCGATATTCAACGAGTGGCCGATATCGATAATGGATCCCACCAGCTTGCGTTGTTCGGCGGAATCAAGAATGGGTGCGACGAGCGCGCGATCGATCTTCAACCGGCTGGGGCTCAGCTTCATCAACCCGACGATCGATGCGTGCCCGGTCCCGAAGTCGTCGATTTCGATATCTATGCCCAGCGTTTTGAGGTTGCTCAGGGTTTGCGAGGCAATCTCGTCGAGATCATCGAGGAAGATCGATTCCAGCAGTTCGAACGATAGCCTGCCACGGGGGATGCCCAGTTTTTTCAGGTTTTCGATCAGGCCTGGCTCCCGCAGGCGTGGCGAAGAGACATTGACGGAAATGCGCGGAATTTTCAGGCCATGGGTGTCCCAATAGCCAAGGTCCGTCAGCGCCTGTTCGGCGATGCGCCGGTCGATTGCCGGCAGCGCGTTGATATCCTCGGCGATCTTCAGAAAATAATCCGGCGCACGCAGGCCGTGCTGTGGATGTACCCAGCGAGCCAGCGTTTCGACACCTGCTATATCGAGCGTTTGCGCGTCGAACTGCGGTTGATAGAACGGGACAAACTCACCGTCTTCCAGCCCCTTGATGATCTCATCGGCGGTCCGCTTGGCGTGATGAATTTGTGTTTGCAGTTGTTTGGTGAAAAACTCGTAGCGGTTCCGGCCGAGGCCCTTGGCGCGGTAGAGGGCGATGTCGGCGTTCATCAGTGACTGTTTGGCGTCGACCGTGCTGCCAACCGTCCAGGCGATGCCGACGCTGGCCCCGAATCGGCATATGTGCCCCTCAAAGGCTGCTGGCTGGCGTAGGGCATCGATAATCGTGTCCGCAAGATCTGTCACTGCCTCCTGCGAATGGCAGGCGTCGCACAGCACCAGGAATTCATCGCCACCGATACGCGCTACAAAATCCGTGTCGCCGACAATTGATGTGAGAACCTGTGCGGTATGCATCAACATGGCGTCGCCGGCGCGATGACCGAGCGTGTCATTGATCTGCTTGAAGCGATCGAGATCGATATGCAGGATGGCGCAATAGGCGACTTTTTCGGCAATCCAGTCATCAAGGCGCTGATCGAGAAAGCGGCGGTTCGGCAGTCCGGTCAAGTGATCGTGCAATGCGTTGTATTCGATGCGGCTGCGGGCCGCTTCCAGTTCAAGATTGCGCGCCTCGGCCAGTTGCTTTGCCCGCTCGAGGTCATCACGCAGGGCGATATCCTCGGTGACGTCCCAGTTGGCGCCGATGAGCTTACGTTCACCCTCTGTGTCGGTGAAGGTAACGGAGCTTGAGCGGATATGGCGGGTTTCACCGTCCGGACGGACTATCCGAAAAGCGTTGAAGAACGGTACCGTTGAGGTTATGCCTGCCGTTACTCTAGCCAGTGCGGCGGCACGGTCATCCGGGTGCAGGCGCTGTTCAAAGACTGCGCCGTGCTGATTGGCACTGATGGGCTCGAGACCATAGATACGCAGCAATTGTTCGTCGCGGACGACGGCGCCGGTGTCCAGGTTTGCTTCGAACACGCCGACCTTGGAAACGTCGAGCGCCAGCCTCAGACGCCGTGTTGTTTCTTCAAGCTGGGCCTCAGCCTTCTTTCTCTCGGTGATGTCGGTATCCGTACCGATGATGCGGCTGGGCTTTCCATCCTTGCCCCATTCAACGGAGGCGCCCCGGCTTTCGATCCAGACCCAGTGACCGTCGGCATGGCGTTCGCGATATTCGAATGTATTGAAGGCGACATCGCCATCGTCCTGGCGGCGAATGCACTCGATCACATGCTGACGGTCGGCCGGATGTACGGTCTCGATCCAGACCTCCAGCGAGCCATTGACGGCCGCTTCTGCGCTCATGCCGCGGATGGTTTTCCAATGGGTCGAGTAAAACAGATCACCGGTGCTGAAATCGTGATCCCAGACACCCTGATGGGCGCTTTCCAGCGCGTATTTCCACCTGGTCTCATTTTTCTGCAGAGCAGATATGGTCTGCTTCAATGCGTCAATCGACTGTATTTGCAGTGTGATCCCGGTTGAATCATCGGCCGCTTGAGCAAATGTAGCATAGGCCCAAAAGGACTGTGTGGGAGTTAGAAGACGGATTTCAAGCGGCTTTGGCGAGGGGGTACCCCGCAGGGCTTCCGCTAATGCGCCGCGCACGATCAAGTCATCCTCATCCTGGACGAACGTGAGGATGTGCTCGCCAGTAATCATCCGGGCCGGAAGTGCCAGCGCGGCCGCGAACGCAGCGTTCACGCTGACGATATGCCCGGTCCTGTCGATCACGCACGACCCGCTGAGCGAAGCCGCTGCGAGGCTGTCGCTGGCCGGCTGGCGGGTGGCCATTGCCGGCTTTGCCCGCAGTTTTGGGTTGTGGCTGGCGGCTTTCACGTGTCCGTCGGTCCCCGCATGAATTTTCCGCATCATGACCGACGACAATGAAAGCCCCCTTAATGCAGGAGACCTAAACTAAGTATCGCGGTTGCAGGATCAGGGCTGAAGCCGGTTGAGGAACTGGGCAAAGACCATGGTGCCCTCGGGCCAGGGGCCGTGGCCGGATTCGCTGTTGATATGCCCGGATTCGCCGGCGTCCACCAGCAGTGAGCCCCAGGCGTTGGCCATATCACCGGCATGTTCGTAGGTGCCGAACGGATCGTTGCGGCTTGCCACGACAAGGCTGGGGAACGGCAACGGATCACGCGGGTAGGGGCCGAACGTCATCAGGTGTTTCGGTCTGATCTTCGGATTGGTCACTTCGGGCGGAGCAACGAGGAAGGCGCCGGCAATCTTTTTTTCGATATGCGGCAAGGCGTGAAGTGCGGTGGCCACGCCCAAGGAGTGCGCAACAAGCACGACGGGTTTGGTCGATGCATTGATATCGTCGATCATGCGTTTGACCCAGTCTTCACGCACCGGTTTTGCCCACTCGGCCTGCTCGACGCGCCGCGCGGAGGCGAGCTTGTTCTGCCACCGGGTTTGCCAATGGTCCGGCCCGGAATTGGTGTAGCCGGGGATGATCAGGATATCTGCTTCTGATGCTTTCATAATAAGGGCGATTTGAGGTCGGTGACAGCGGAAGTCAAGTGTACGGCATGCAGATCTGGTATATGATGGCTGCATGGGCGATCGGTGACGACGCTCCGTGGCAGCGAGTGAGCCAGTGTCGAGAGCATCGGATTACGGTCAAGGATACCAGAATCCCCTCGAAATCTAAAATATTGATTGTTCTCGAATGACGTAACCACGCGGTTTTCAGGAGGAGAATTGGTCATGACAGTCTTTCATGTAATGGCAGGATCCGGCACCGGACTTGCGCATCCGGGCATTCGCCGGATCGGTGTTGCCGACGTATTCGATGCGCTGCGTCTCGGTTGGCAAGATTTTAACGCAAAGCCGTCCCACTATGTCTTTCTCTGCCTGATCTATCCGATCGCCGGGGTGGTACTTGCGACCTGGAGTTCCGGGGTCAACATGTTGCCGCTGCTCTACCCGCTGGCTTCCGGCTTTGCCCTGCTCGGCCCGGTTGCGGCCATCGGCCTCTACGAGATCAGCAGGCGCCGCGAGATCGGCATGGACACCTCGTGGCGGCACGCCTTCGATGTGCGACGCTCTCCGGCGCTGGCTTCGATCCTCGGGGTGGCCCTCATGCTGCTGGTGCTGTTTGTCGTCTGGCTGCTGGTGGCGCAGTCGCTTTACACGCAATTGTTCGGTGACGTGCCGGCGGCGTCGCTTTCGGAACTGTCACATCAGGTTTTTGCAACCGAGCAGGGCTGGACCTTGATCCTGGTCGGCAATGCGGTTGGTTTCGTCTTTGCGGTGATCGTGCTGTCGACGGTGGTGGTGTCATTTCCGCTGCTGCTTGAGCGGGATGTCGGTGCGGTTGCCGCCATCGAAACGTCAGTGCGTGCCACGCTTACCAACCCGGTTCCGGTGGCCGTCTGGGGCTTTATCGTTGCTGCCGGTCTGGTGATCGGCTCTATCCCGGTTTTCGTCGGTCTTGCCGTCATCATGCCGATCCTTGGGCATGCGACGTGGCATCTTTATCGCAAGATGGTTGCCGTACCGCAAGGCAAGTAACGCAGCGAGAGTCGACAATGTCCAGACGTGCCGCCCGCATGGCGGCGCGCCACTCGCCGTGATACCCAGGACCTACCGGAAATATTTGAAATATGACGAAATCTGCGCCGCCGTATTGGAGGACATGTCGAGCCGGATGCCGATCTTGTCGCCACGATACCATTGCACGACACCGGTCAGGTGGCCGAACTCCTCGCTTTTGATCGATACCTGCTGGCCGGTCGTGGCATTGATATCAAAGTAGAGCTGAAAGCAGATGCCGGCGGCCGACAGGTC
The DNA here is from genome assembly GCA_900472175.1 of Hyphomicrobiales bacterium. Classification (GTDB taxonomy): domain Bacteria; phylum Pseudomonadota; class Alphaproteobacteria; order Rhizobiales; family Rhizobiaceae; genus Pararhizobium. Next base: position 550,991 of record UCHD01000004.1, read on the forward strand.
CTTGACGATCCCCCGGCTCGAACCGCCCTTGCAGGTGACTTCACCGGTAAATTTCGTTGCCGTGCGCACGGCGTTACGTTCGATTGTCTGGTTGTACGCCATGATCCACCCATCTCCTCTGCCTTCAATTGCATGCAGTCTCCCACGCAGGGTTGAGTAAAGGTTTTAGAAATTCAACTGCAATTGAATGAACTGGGCCGAAATTGGGCATTTCAGCTTGAAAGTGCGGAGAGCCATTGGCTCTCCGCGGGGATCGATCAGCCGAATACGCGGCGGAAGATCGTGTCGACATGCTTGGTGTGATAGCCGAGGTCGAACTTTTCACGGATTTCCGATTCCGGCAGAGCTGCGCGCACTTCGGCGTCGGCCAAAAGTTCCTCAAGGAAATCAGCGCCCTTTTCCCAGACCTTCATGGCATTACGCTGGACGAGGCGGTAGCTGTCTTCACGCGAAACGCCAGCCTGGGTGAGGGCCAGAAGCACGCGTTGGCTCATCACCAGGCCGCGGAACTTGTTCATGTTCTTCAGCATGTTTTCCGGGTAGATCACCAGCTTTTCGACGACGCCTGCCAGACGGTTGAGGGCAAAGTCGAGGGTGATCGTCGTATCCGGGCCAATGGCGCGCTCGACGCTGGAATGGCTGATGTCGCGCTCATGCCAGAGAGCAACGTTTTCCATGGCCGGAACAACCGACATGCGCACCAGACGGGCAAGGCCGGTCAGGTTTTCGGTCAGCACCGGATTGCGCTTATGCGGCATTGCCGACGAGCCCTTCTGGCCAGGCGAGAAGAACTCTTCCGCTTCCAGAACTTCGGTGCGCTGCATGTGGCGGATTTCGATGGCGACGTTTTCGATCGACGAGGCGATGACGCCGAGCGTCGCGAAGAACATGGCATGGCGGTCGCGCGGGATGACCTGCGTGGAAATCGGCTCGGCAACCAGGCCCAGCTTTTCGCAGACATATTCTTCGACATGCGGGTCGATATTGGCAAATGTACCGACGGCGCCGGAGATCGCGCCGGTAGCGATTTCGGCGCGGGCAGCGACCAGACGGTCGCGGTTGCGCTTCATCTCGGCATAGAAGCGGGCGAAGGTCAGGCCCATCGTGGTCGGCTCGGCATGAATACCGTGGCTGCGGCCGATGCGGACCGTGTCCTTGTGTTCGAAGGCGCGGGTCTTCAGTGCATTGAGCACGCGATCAAGGCCGGCAAGCAGCAGGTCGGCAGCGCGCACCAGCTGGATGTTCAGCGTCGTGTCGAGCACGTCGGACGAGGTCATGCCCTGGTGGACGAACCGGCTGTCGGGACCGATGAATTCGGCCAGATGCGTCAGGAAGGCGATGACGTCATGCTTGGTGACAGCTTCGATTTCATCGATGCGTGCAACGTCGAAGGTTGCAGCGCCGCCTTTTTCCCAGATAGTCCGGGCAGCTTCCTTGGGAATGACACCGAGTTCGGCCAGTGCGTCGCAGGCATAGGCCTCGATTTCGAACCAGATGCGGAATTTGGTTTCCGGCGACCAGATGGCCACCATTTCCGGCCGGGAGTAACGGGGGATCATGGGCTTTCAGCTTTCGTCAGAATGGGAGTTGGCTGAGCCTCTAGCAAAGATAGACGGTAATCTCAACGTTGCTGTTCGGGCATCCGCGCCGCAAGCCACAGGCTGGCGAGGCCAAGCGCTGCAAAACCGAGCGGCAGATAGAGGCGGATCCCCATGACGACGAACTGATAGATGGCGCTGGCCGAGGTGAAGGTGAATTGGTAGACCCAGGTGCCGGTGCCGAACGGTGCATGCCAGCGGGCATAAAAAATCCGGTACTCTAGGGCAAAGAGAATGGCTGTGAAGGCTATAGTGCAGACCGTCAGGCACAGGAAGAATGCCGCAAAACGGGTTTCCCTGCCTCTGCCAATCGCGCCGAAACGGCCAAGAAACAGCGCGAACGGCCAGGCAATCAGACCACCCGAAAAGAACAGCAGCAGAATGCTGGTGAGATGCGAGGTTTCGGCGCCGTTGCGCAGGTAGAGCGCCAGGAGGGCCGATAACGCCATCACGAGGCCCCAGAGCGGCGCACCGAGCAGGGTTTCACGCAAGCCTGGCAGAGAATGGCGCATCCGTTGCGCCAGCCAGGCCGTCCCACCTGTTTCTGCCGGGTCCGGTGACATCATGGCGCCGGCGAAACCGGAACGGCGATCCAGCGGCCGTCGCGCCCTTCGAAACCGTAGCTCAAGACCTGGACAAGGGCCACATGGACCGGTTCGCCCTCTTGCGGATTATAGACCATCACACCGCCGATGCGGTAACCCGTGGGGCATTTGCGGCTGTCGGGAATAGCCGTGTCGGCATGCAGGGCGCGGTCTGATGGTTTGCCGTCCTCCGCCTGAAAGGCGAGGCGAAACCCGATCGACTGCGGTGTGACATCCTTGCATTGCGCGGATGGTTCAAAGGGAACTTCACTCAGCGTCAATGTGAAATCACCGCCAACCGGCGGATCGACGGCATATTGCCGGTAGCTCAGGCGATGAGCGTCGCCTTCCACTTCCGTGACCGGATTGAAGGCGGCCAACAAGCCGGGGTTGGCGGCAAGATCGAATTTCTCGACAAGCGGCGCGGCTTTTGCAGCCGTTTGTGCCCGTACCTTGGCAAGGCTGGTATTTTCCTCGTCGAGGCGCAGCCGGATCGGCGTGCCGGCAAGGAAGGTGTCCTTGCGAGTGTCGAGGAAGAAGATGTTCGAATAAGGAAAGCCGGAGCCGTCCTGAACACCGTATTCCTCGAAGGCAAAGACGCCGCCATCGGCCGAAAAACCGATCGGCTGGAAGGAAGCGAAATCGCCGGCGCTTGCGGCCGTTGCAGACAGGACCGAGGCCAGTGCAGATAGCACCCAAGCCAGCAGTGATGCAGCGATCGCGCCTGACAATCTCACCTTCGGCCTCCCTCGGCGTTGCTGCGCAGAGTGTCGATGGTTTTGCGATAAGCGTCAACATGACCGCCGCTGAAGATCGCCGAACCCGCGACGAACACATTGGCACCGGCCGAGGCCGGAAGGGCTATCGTATCCAGCGCGATGCCGCCATCGACCTGGATATCGATCGGCCGGTCGCCGATCATCGCCTTGATGCGGCGGATCTTCTCTTCCATGGCGGGAATGAATTTCTGGCCGCCGAAGCCGGGATTGACGGTCATCACCAGAACGAGGTCGATCTTGTCGAGCAGGTAGTCGAGCACGCTTTCCGGTGTTGCCGGGTTGATCGAGACACCGGCTTTCTTGCCCAGCGCCCTGATTGCCTGAACAGAGCGGTCGAGATGCGGGCCGGCTTCTGCGTGGACGGTGATGCTGTCGCAGCCAGCCTTGGCAAAGGCCTCCAGATAGGGATCGGCCGGCGCGATCATCAGGTGGCAATCGAAATAGGCCTTGGTATGCGGCCGCAGCGACTTGATCACATCCGGGCCGAACGAGATGTTGGGGACGAAATGGCCGTCCATGATGTCGAGATGGATCCAGTCGGCACCGGCGGCAACGACGTCGCGCACTTCCTGTCCCAAATTGGCATAATCGGCGGCGAGGATGGAGGGGGCAATGCGGATAGGCAGGGGCATGATTGGGGGCTCCAACTGTTTTGCGGGCAATAGCATCGCTTTTGGCGGCAAACAACCGATGTTACCGCTTCACCGGCATGCAAAGGCCTATCCTTGCTGCTTCCATGTCGGCAGCAGGTCGTTTTCCGCAGCCGTGGCGTCGTGGACGCCGCGTGCAATCGCGCGGGCCATGGTGGAGGCTGCCGCGGCGCCAAGATCGATGAAATGCTGCACGGATACGGTTTGTCCGCTGGTTCCGGTCGCCAGTGCAAACACCAGATCGCCATCGAGCGGCGTATGCGATGGCCAGAGCGCGCGGGAAAAACCGTCATGGGCAGCGATAGCCAGCCGTTTGGCTTCGGCCTTGGTCAGCACCGCATCGGTGGCGATGATAGCGATCGTCGTATTCTTCGTTTCGCTCTGCCTGCCGCGGAATTTTATGCGAAGATCGCGGGCGTCTTCGGGAAACGAATGCGGCATGCCGAGGCCGCCGAACTCCGCATGTTCCTCGAACGGTGCCGCCCAGAAATGTCTTGTATCACCGATGGTGGCCGAACCCAGCGCGTTGACGGCGACCAGTGCGCCGACGGTGATGCCACTGTCGAGGATCGTCGAGGCGGTGCCGAGCCCGCCCTTGAAGGTGGCCGTCAAGGCACCGGTGCCAGCACCTGCGGTGCCTGTGGAAAATTCCAGTGCCGCCGCCTGTACGGCTGCATAGCCCAGTTCGCGATAGGGCGGGTAAAGCCCCCAATCCTTGTCGCCACCATTGATCAGGTCAAACAGGATCGCGGCAGGGACGATCGGGATGTGCAGGTTGCCGACCGGGAAGCCGCGGCCCATCTGGCGCAGCGCTGCCTGTGCGCCTGAAGCTGCATCAAGACCGAACGCCGAGCCACCCGATAGAACGACGGCATCGACGGTCTGCACCGTATTGTGCGGTTCGAGCAGATCTGTTTCCCGCGTACCCGGCGCACCTCCCAGAACCTGGACGGCGGCAATGGCCGGCTGGTCGCAGACGACGACGGAGACGCCGGATTTCAGCCGATGGTCTTCGGCATTGCCGACCCTGAGGCCGCCGACATCGGTGATAGAATTGCGTGGGCCGGTCCGCATCACTGGCTTCCCGAAACAGGGGGAGCAACGATGAACCGGTTGTTCTGCCATTCCAGCAGGCGGTAGGGATTTTCGGCCAGTTCGTGGCTGGCGTTGAAGTGGATGGGGCCAAGAACAGTCTGATACGGACCTTTGGCCAGCGCATCCAGAACCGGGCCGCCATCCTTGCCTGCCCGGTCCTTTGCCTGCTCCAGCAGCGTGACGGCTGCAAATGCCGGAAGGACATAGCCCTCGGGAAGCAGTTTTGCAGCCGTCATGGCATCGACGATGGCCTTGGCGTCCGGTAGGGTGGCATAATCGGGCAGGGCGACGGCCAGAACGCCGTTTGCCAGCGGAACCGGCAGGTTTGCCGCGTCCAGCGTTTCGCCGCCCATCAGCGTCAGCGCAACCTGTTCGGATGCTGCATCGCGGGCGATGATGGCGGTATCGGCGCGATCGCCGCCGGTGAATACGTGCGTCGCACCACTCTTGGCAAGCCGGCGGACAAGGCTGACCTGTTGTTCCTGGGCGGGGCGGTAGGTGTCCGAGAAGGTTGGGGTCAGGCCGATTTCGGCGAGGGCACCGCGCACGCTTTCCACCAGTTCGCGCCCGTGGATGGTGCCGTCCTCGATCAGTGCCAGAGGTTCGTTCTTCCAGCGCGACAGAATGATCTCCGTCACCTTGGCCGCTTCTGCCTTGGCGCTCGCCACCAGCCGGAAAAACGGCCATTTCTTTTTCAGTGCGTCTTCCATCAATATATCGGAGCGGACGCTTAGGGTCAGTGCCGGAATGCCTGCTTCGGCCAGCGCCGGCAGCACCGCTTGCAGGCTTTCCGTACACAGGAAGCCGATGGCCGCCTCGGCGCCGCTGGCCAGCAGTGCCTTCGTCAGGCTTTCCGCATCTTTCGGTTCGCAGGTTTCCGGGATGGCGACGATTTCCGAGCCACGATCCTCTGCCTGGAAGCGGGCGCCATCCAGCATCTGCTGCCCCAGCAGCGCAAACGGCCCGTCCGCCGGGGCGACGACGGCGATCTTCAAACCTGCAGCCAAAGCGGGGGCGGCCTGCACCGATCCGGCAATCACAAGGCTGGCAAAAATCGAACGAAACATGCGCTTATCCAGTTGAGAATGCCCATGTTTTAAAGATGTGGCCGCAGGGGTCAAAGGAAAAGATCGGAACCTGCGCGCAGAGGATGGCAATTGCCGTCAATGGCGAAGAAAAACCAGACGATGGGTTTCATATTTCGTTGCAATGTCTATGTGTTAGAAACGTACATCGATCTGGAGACTGCCGTGTTGGACAAGACCCAACTGGACCCGCTGACCTACCGTGATGCCATGAGCCGGCTGGCCGGTCACGTGCATATCGTCACGGCCGCCCACAAGGGTGTGCGGCGCGGTGTGACGATCACGGCCGCATGCTCGGTCTCCGACGATCCGGCAACGCTGCTCGTCTGCCTCAACGGTGCGAATCCGCGCAACGACATCTTTGCCGAAAGCGGAAGCTTTGCGCTCAATCTTCTCGGCGCGGACCAGATGGATCTCGCCCATGTCTTTTCCGGCAAGAATCATGTCGATCCGTCAGAGCGGTTTTCCCACGGTACCTGGGGTGAACTGAAGACCGGCGCACCGATCCTTGGCGAAGCCGTTGCGGCATTCGATTGCCGGCTGATCGACATCAAGACCGTTGCCACGCATATCGTTCTGTTCGGACAGGTCGTTGCCGTCACGCTCGGCCAGCAGAAACCGGCACTCGTCTATCTGGACCGGGACTACCGCACGTTATAGATTTCCTCCAAGGGAGCGAGGAAACATGACGACATACGTGAATGGCGCATTGCCTGCCTCGATCGCCGAGACGATGGAGATGCTGCAATCCGGCGACTACCTCGCTGGTACCGCACTTTCGACGGTGCTGTTCCTGTCGCTGCGAATGAAGCGCCCGCTGTTTCTCGAAGGCGAGGCGGGGGTCGGCAAGACCGAAATCGCCAAGGTTCTGGCAAAGGCGCTCGGCCGGCCGTTGATCCGGCTTCAGTGTTATGAAGGCCTCGATATTTCCTCGGCCGTCTACGAGTGGAACTATCCGGCGCAGATGCTGGAAATCCGGCTGTCGGAAGCGTCCGGAACGGCTGATCGGCAGAAAATCGAAAGCAATATCTTTTCGGAAAAGTACCTGATCAGGCGACCGGTTCTGCAGGCGATCTCGGCTGAGGCCGGCAAGGCACCGGTTTTCCTGATCGACGAGCTGGACCGGACTGACGAGGCGTTCGAGGCGTTTCTGCTCGAAGTGCTCTCCGATTTCCAGGTGACCATTCCGGAACTCGGGACGATCCGGGCGCAGGAACCGCCGATCGTCATCATCACCACCAATCGTACCCGCGAAGTCCACGACGCGTTGAAGCGCCGCTGTCTTTACCATTGGGTCGATTATCCCAAAGCTGCACAGGAGCTGGAGATCATCCGCCGCAAGGTGCCGGACTGCAACGAGCGCCTGTCACGCGAAATCGTCGGCTATGTCCAGCGGCTGCGAACGATCGATCTTTTCAAGAACCCGGGCGTAGCCGAGACCATCGACTGGGCAACGGCGCTGACCGAGCTCGACCGCCTGGCCCTCGATCCAGAAACCATTTCGGACACGCTGGGAACGCTCTTGAAATACCAAGATGACATTGCCCGGATCGAAGGCGGCGACGGCCGAAAGATCCTCGATGACGTCAAGGCCGAACTTCTGGCGGCAGGGTGATGTCATGGAGACGGCAGCCCGGACAGGAGACGGCGCCATTCTTCCATCGCTGCCTGAGGGCGATGGCCGGTTTGCCGACAACATCGTCTTTTTTGCCCGTGCCCTGCGCAAGGCGGGTCTGAAAATCGGGCCAGGGGCAGTCGCCGATGCGATCGAAGCCGTCGCGATGATCGGTATCGGATCCCGCGAGGAATTTCATGCGACGTTGCAATCGATCTTCGTCAAACGCCACGAAGATCAGGCGCTGTTCGACGAAGCGTTCCGGCTGTTCTGGCGATCGCGTGACCTGATCGGCAAGATGATCGCGATGATGTCGCCGGTGGCACCCGATTCGCGCGAGAAAGCCCCCCGCCGTGCAGCTGAGGCTCGCGTCAGCGATGCCCTGTTTGCCGACCGCGATGCGCAACGGCCGGTACGCGACGAACCGGATATCGAGATCGATGCGCGGTTTACGGCGTCCGGCCAGGAACTGTTGCGCCGGGCGGATTTTGCCCAGATGTCGGCCGCCGAAATTGCCGAGGCGAAAAAGGCCTTGTCGGCATTGATTCTGCCGATGGATGAGGTGAGGACACGCCGTTTTCGCGCTTCGCACCGACCGCGCCGCATCGATCCGCGCGCAACGATGCGCGATGCGATGAAAACCGGCGGTGATCTCATTCTGCCACGGTTCCGTGAGCCGAAGACCCTTCACCCGCCGCTGATAGTGCTGGCAGATATTTCCGGGTCGATGAGCCAGTACACCCGGATTTTCCTGCATTTTCTGCATGTGTTGACCGAAAAGCGCCGCCGCGTTCACACGTTCCTGTTCGGCACCCGGTTGAGCAATGTCACCCGGCAGATGAAGAACCGCGATCCCGATGTGGCGATGGACGATTGCCTCCGCGCTGTCAGCGACTGGTCCGGTGGCACGCGGATCGGCGAGACCCTGCATGAATTCAATCGTCTCTGGTCGCGCCGGGTGTTGGGGCAGGGCGCCATCGTGCTTCTGATCACCGACGGGCTGGAGCGCGACGATATCGGCGAATTGGAGACCGAGATGGACCGGCTGCACCGGTCCTGCCGCCGTCTGATCTGGCTCAATCCTCTGCTGCGTTTCGATGGTTTCGAAGCGCGGGCGCGGGGCGTCCGGGCCATGCTGCCGCATGTTGACGAATTCCGTGCGATGCATAATCTTGAAGCCGTGTCCGATCTGGCCGAGGCTCTTTCCGGCAAACAATCACGCGACGCCGATCCCCGCCGTTTCATGCGGCAGCGATAGGGTGACAGGAGGAAGCAGATGCTCGGCCAGCCTCTTTACCCCGATCCCTTGCAGGTTGCCGGCGAATGGCATGCGGATGGACGCGGGGTCGCCATAGCGACCGTCATCGAAACCTGGGGCTCGGCGCCGCGGCCGGTCGGCAGTCATCTGGTTATCGACGGGCAGGGCAATTTTCACGGTTCCGTTTCGGGTGGCTGCGTCGAGGGGGCGGTGATTGCCGAGGCCGCAGACGTGATCGCCTCTGGCGCGGCACGTATTCTCGAATTCGGCGTTGCCGACGAGACCGCCTGGCGGGTCGGCCTGTCCTGCGGCGGCCGCATCCGCATCTATGTCGAGAGGCTGGGATAGACGATGTTGCTGGAGCATCTGCACAGGCTGAACACGGCGCGCGACGCGCGGCTGGCGGCGGTGACCATCACACCGCTCGATATCGGCGAGGCCCGGCTCTTCCTGGAGGGCGAACTTCACGATCCAGCCATCGCGCCAGCGATTGAGTCGGCACTGCGCACGGGCAAATCCGGCATTGTCGAGATCGGCGGGCAGGCGGCCTTCGTCAATGTCTACCTGCCGCCGCCGCGGATCGTCGTCATCGGCGCGGTACATATCTCGCAGGCTCTTGCGGGCATGGCAGATATTGCCGGGTTTGACCTGTCGATCATCGATCCTCGCAGCGCCTTTGCGACAGAGGAGCGATTCGGGAAGACCAAACTCCTTGCCGAATGGCCGGAGGATGCGCTGCAGAATACACTGCTCGATGCCTATACGGCACTGGTCGCGGTGACCCACGACCCAAAGATCGACGATTTTCCGTTGGCAAAAGCGCTTGAAGCAGGCTGTTTTTATGTCGGGGCGCTAGGAAGCCGCAAGACCCATGCCGGCCGGGTCGAGCGGCTGGCAAAACTCGGTGTGAATGAAAGCGCTATCGCTCGTATTCATGCGCCGATTGGCCTTGATATCCACGCCTCCAGCCCGGCCGAGATTGCTGTCGCGATCCTTGCCGAGATCATCCAGACGCTGCGGACGCGCGATGTGACGGCTGGGCGAGGGGCGGCCGCATGAAGTTTGGTCCGGTTCCGGTCGCAGATGCGGAAGGTACAGTGCTTGCGCATGCCGCCAAACTGCCCGATGGGCGACTGGCAAAAGGACATGTTGTTTCCGCCGCCGATATAACGGCGCTGCAGGCGGCGGGTGTCTCCGAAATCACGGTGGCTCGTCTGGAGAGTGGTGATCTGCTCGAGGACGTGGCCGCGTCGCGAATTGCCGCCGCGATCGATCGCGACCACCTGACGTTTTCGCAGGCGGCGACCGGCCGCATCAATATCCATTCAGCCGTCGAAGGCCTGTTTGTTGCCAGCCGCTCCGTCATCGACCGGCTCAACCGTATCGACCCGGCCATCACCCTCGCCTGTCTTGCCGATCATGTGCCGGTTCGGTCCGGCGATATGGTGGCGACGATCAAGATCATTCCGCTCGCCGTTCCGAGCCGGTTTGCCGATGAAGCCGTGGCACTCCTTCGGGCGGAACATGCCTTCAGCGTCAAACCCTTTTTGGCGCGCCGCGTGCTGCTGGTCGCAACCACGCTGCCATCGCTGAAATCCAGCGTGATGGACAAGACGCGCCTCAATCTGGAGGGACGGTTGCGGCTGTCGTCGAGCATCCTGGTGCAGGAACGGCGCGTGCCTCACACGGCCGGTGCCGTGGCGGCGGCGATGGTGCAGGGTGCGGAGCGTTTCGAGATGGTCATCGTCTTCGGTGCTTCCGCCGTTGCCGATGCAGATGACGTGATCCCCGCGGCGATACGGCTAGCGGGCGGTCGCGTTGATCATGTCGGCATGCCGGTCGATCCCGGCAATCTGCTCGTTCTTGGACAGATCGGAGAAGTTCCGGTGATTGGAGCACCCGGTTGCGCCCGCAGCCCGAAGGAAAACGGGTTCGACTGGGTTTTGAACAGAATCCTGGCAGGCGAATGGCCGACGGTTAAGGATATCACTGGTCTTGGCGTCGGTGGTCTCTTGATGGAAATACCGACACGGCCGTTGCCACGTGCCTTTGCCGGTTCCAGGCCGAAGGAGATTTCCGTCGCCGCCGTCCTGCTTGCTGCAGGCACAGCTTCCCGCATGGGCTTATCACGGCAGCACAAGCTGCTGGCGGAATTTGATGGCGTGCCGCTCGTACGCCGCAGTGCGCAGGCAGCCCTTGAGGCAGGCATTGATCATGTCTTTGCGATCGTTGGTCATCGGCAGGCGGAGATTCGCGCAGCACTGGCGAGACTTGATGTTATTGCCGTCGAAAATTCCGATTATGCTACCGGAATGGCCTCGTCGCTGATTGCCGGGGTGAGCGTCGTCGGCGCGGATGCCGATGGCATTCTGGTGATGTTGGCGGATATGCCCTGGGTCACAGCGCACAATCTTGCCGCACTGGTTTCGGCGTTTAAGACCGGGCAAGGCCAGGCTATCGTTCGGGCCGTGTCCGCTGGAAAACGCGGCAATCCGGTGATCTTACCGCGATCGGCATTCGATGCAATCCGGCAGTTGCAGGGCGATGTTGGCGCACGCCATATCATTGAAACCTGCGGATTACCGGTGGTCGATATCGATATCGGACCGGCGGCACATCTTGATCTCGACACGCCGGAAGCGATCATCGCTGCCGGTGGCATATTGAAAGGCTGAGAAAATGGACAATGCGGCAATCGAAGAGATGTTTTCGGCCCTCGGCCCGGTGACGGTCAAACGCATGTTCGGCGGCAAGGGTATCTATTTCGAAGGCCGGATTCTGGCGCTGGAGGTAAGCGGCGATATCCTGCTCAAGGCAGACACCGAGAGCGCCGGCGAATTCGAGGCGGCCGGCAGTTCGCAATGGAGCTATGACGGCAAGGGCAAACTGGTGAAGATGCCGTACTGGTCCATTCCCGAAGAGGCTTTTGATGACCCTGACGAAATGGCCCGTTGGGTGCGGCTTGCCTATGAGGCAGCCTTGCGGGCTAAGAAATAGCCAGAGCCCGCAACGCCTTTACGGCGTCCTGCGCAAACAGCGACAGAGGCTGCGGCAGGTTATCGAGAGAATACCAGCCGATGTCGGAGAGTTTGTCGGGTTCCGTCAACTGCGGTTCCCCGGAGAAATCGTCGGTCACATAGATCAGCGAAATCCAGTGCTGCCGGTCGGCCTCGATCCGTTGCTCGCTGTGGCAGAGAAACCGTGCCGAATGGATTTTCAGGCCGCTTTCTTCTTCCGCCTCGCGGCAGGCGGCGTCGGCTGCCGGCTCCATATGATCGACCTTGCCGCCGACAATGCCCCAGTGTCCGGCTTCCGGTGCCTTCAGGCGCCTGCAAAGCAAAAGCTTGCCGTCATTAATGACGGCAAGCCCTGCTCCCACACCGGGAAAATCTATGCCTGGATATGCCATGCGACTGCTGTAAGGCTTAAGCCTTGCCGGCGATCAGCATGAAAGCCGGGATATCATCGCCGAAGCCGACCGGCGTCGGGCCGTCGTCCTGGTCACGGCGATAGCGATTGCGGCGATCGCGGTTGTCATCATTGGCAGGATACGGCTGGGGAGCAGGACGGTTGCTGTTACGGCCGGCATTCTGCGGTTTCGTTTCTGCCTTGCGTTCTGATCTCACAGGTTCTGCCTTTGCTACTACCGGTTCGAGGGGGGCTGCTACGACTGCCGGACTATCGTCTGATTTGATGTCCGATTTGTGACTGGCCACCGGCCGGGGAGCGTGGTCGCGATCCCTGTCGTTGCGGCGTCCACCGCGCTTGCCGTCACGGCCACCGCGCTCGGATTTTCCACTGTCGTGGCTTTCCATCGGCGCGGGCAGGGCGGAAAGATCGCCGTTCAACCACTCGATGTTCTTGTCGATCAGCTTTTCGATGGCATCGACGAACTTTGTGTCGCGCTTTGAAACCAGCGTGAACGCGGCGCCCGAGCGGCCAGCACGGCCGGTGCGGCCGATACGGTGGACATAATCTTCCGCATGGATCGGCACGTCAAAATTGAACACGTGGCTGACATCCGGAATATCGAGACCGCGGGCAGCGACGTCGGAGGCAACCAGCAGCGTGATTGCATTGTCCTTGAAACCCGCAAGCATTTTCGTGCGCGAACTCTGATCCATGTCGCCGTGCAGAGCGCCGACCGAGAAGCCGTGACGCGAAAGCGAGCGGTAAAGGTCGGCAACATCCAGCTTGCGATTGCAGAAGATGATGGCGTTCTTCAGGTCTTCCTGCTTCTGGATCAGATCGCGCAGGACAGCGCGCTTTTCGTAATCCTTGCTGTGCGTAGCGACCAAGCGCTGCGTCACGGTCGATGCTGTCGAGGACGGTTTGGCGACTTCGATGCGTTCCGGATTTTGCAGGAACCGGTCGGCAAGCTTCTGGATTTCCGGCGGCATGGTGGCCGAGAAGAACAGGGTCTGGCGGGTGAACGGAATCAGCTTGGCGATGCGCTCTATATCGGGAATGAAGCCCATGTCGAGCATGCGATCGGCTTCGTCGATGACGAGGATCTCGACACCGGTCATCAGAAGTTTGCCGCGCTCACAATGATCAAGCAGGCGACCGGGCGTGCAGATCAGCACATCGGCGCCACGCTCCAGCTTGCGGTCCTGTTCATCGAAGGACACGCCGCCGATCAGCAAGGCGACATTCAGCTTGTGGTTCTTGCCGTATTTTTCAAAGTTCTCGGCGACCTGGGCTGCCAGTTCGCGCGTCGGCTCAAGAATGAGCGTGCGCGGCATGCGCGCCCGGGCACGGCCCTTTTCCAGAAGTGTCAGCATCGGCAGCACGAAGGATGCCGTCTTACCCGTACCCGTCTGGGCAATGCCCAGAATATCACGCCGCTGCAGAGCCGGCGGAATGGCGCCTGCCTGGATCGGTGTGGGGATGGTGTAGCCCGCATCTGTGACTGCGGTGAGAACTTTTTGGCTCAGGCCAAGGTCTGAAAAAGTGGTCAAAGGGAAATCTGTTTCCGTTCCGGTTCGGTCGAACACTGGTCAATCGGCGCATGCATTAACTGCCGTCGCAGCGGCTCATAGTCCCATAGCCAAGCAAAGTCAAGAAAACCGGTGGTTTGATCGGCGAAAGAGTCAATAATGGACTGACAGCAACAGGATATCGGAAAAAGCCCTGCCGTTACGTGAAGAGCCGGGGAGAGGCCATCAAGTTCAATTGATGTAGTGGCTGAGCTTGATGCCTGCCGTCAAGAACCGCATGGGATCGACGGCTTCGCCGTTCAGGCGGACTTCGTAGTGCAGGTGCGGGCCAGTGGAACGGCCGGTGCTGCCGGAACGGGCAATGGCTTCGCCGGTGGTGATCTTGTCGCCGACATTGACCAAAATGGTCGACAGATGGGCGTAGCGGGTTGTGATCCCGTTGCCGTGATCGATCTCGACCATGTTGCCGTAGCCGCCGCTTTTACCGGCGATGATTACTGTACCTGGTGCGGTTGCGAGGATGCGCGTTCCGGTCGGAGCGCGAAAATCGATGCCGGCATGCAGCGCCAGCCGGCCGAGAAAGGGATCGGGGCGGTTGCCGAAACTGCTGGTAATGTCGCTGGCCGGCGATGGGTTGTTGAACGGCAACTTCCGCGCCTGGCTGCGAACACTTTCGAGGCGGCCAAGCGCCGTGTCGAGCCCGACCAGGGAGCTATCGAACGCCTCGGCCGTTTCCGGTTCGACGAACGGACCGCCAACAGCATCTTCACTTTCGCCAGCGCTGGCAGATTCGGCTGCCGCCGCCTCGCTCGCTGCAACCTTTACTCCGGTGCGCGCGAGGATGGTCATGATCGCATCGGTGGCTTCCGACGCGCCTGCCGTCAGGCTGTCGATCCGGTCCTTCTGTTCCTGTTCGATATCCTTGAGAGACAAGGTCACCTTCGAAAACAGCCGGTCGGCCCGGTCGGACATGGCTTCCTGCCTGCCCGGAGCGGTTTGCGGCGCGTAGGCGAGCGCCATCTTCTGCGGAGGCTCTTTGCCGCCGATGCCCATCAACCGCTCGATAGCCTTAAGACCGCCACTGGCGTCCGCACGCTTTTGATAGGCCTGCGGCGCCGTCATGGAGGGCTGATCATCTTTTTCGGCGATGCCGGATTCTTCGGCGCGGTCGAGCAGTGTTCCGAGGCGCCCGTGCCGCGACGATAGCGCCATCTGCTGTTGCAGCAGCTTTTCGACCTTGTCTTCGACAACCTGCTGATCCAGAAGCTGACGGCTGGTGACGCGATCGACCTGCGCCCGCAGGGCTGCGATCCGGTCCTCGTATTCGTGCTGCATGCGCGCCTGACGGGCCATCGTGCCGCCGATCAGGTCGTCGCGCAGCACCAGGTAGGATGTTGCTGCGAGATAGCCGATCGAGAAGACTGAAATGAAGCAGACGGATAGTGCAGCCATCCAAGGCTGGACGGTCATGTGGCGAACCTTGTCGCCGCTTGCCAGAATGAGGATGTGCTTTTGTGCGCGCTTGCCGAAAACCTGGCTTTCCGTAGACACTAACTCACCCCCACCGCGTGCGATTCTGCCCGTTTTGATGGGGTAATTAGATACTGTTAAGGTTAATAAAGCCTTGCTGCGAGCCCTTTGAGGGGGCAGTCAGGTGTTCACGGAGGCCGTCATCGAGCGGTAAAAGGATGGCGTCAGGCCTGCTTCGGCCCGGGCGATATCGTTGAAAGGTGCCTTCAAAGGACCGCGAAAGTTGGCCCTGACCAGGGCCTGGAACGCTGCTGCCGGATCTTTCTTCTGCCGGGCGCAGAGGAAGCGGAACCATTTCGCACCGACAGCCACATGCCCCTTCTCGTCCTCGTAGATCACATCGAGCACGGCAGCGCTTTCCAGATCGCCGGCCTCGCGCATTTTCGCCTGCAGGGCTGGCGTCACGTCGAGGCCGCGTGCCTCGAGAATCAGCGGCACGACTGCCAGCCGCGCAGTCAGGTCGTTGCGCGTATCATGGGCCGCCTGCCAAAGGCCGTCATGGGCAGGCAGGTCGCCATAGTCGGCGCCCAGCTGGCGCAGGCGGTCGCGCACCATGCGGAAATGCTTGGCCTCCTCGAACGCCACTTTCATCCAGCCATCGAAGAACGAGTTAGGAACAGGCTCCGTTGCAAACCGGGCGACGATGTCGAGCGCCAGATCGACGGCGTTGAGTTCGATATGGGCAATGGCATGCAGAAGCGCGATGCGGCCTTTATCGGTGGTCAGGGCGCGCTTCGGCATTTGGCGCGGCGGTATCAGCTCCGGTTTTTCCGGCCGGCCGGGGCGATCGGGCACGGGCGTATCGAGGGGAGAGCGTAGCGACAAGGTTCGCCCGGCCCAGCGGCGTGCCGTCTCCTGGGTCAAAAGCGTCTTGATATCCAGATCGTCTGCGCGGATTGCGCAGACGGCTCCGTCGCGAAGACTGCGGATGACCGGAAGGCTTGTCATCGTCATACAGTTCCGGTCGCAAGGTTCTGCGTTGCGGCCAGGACCTCTGCGGCATGGCCGGCGACCTTCACCTTCGGCCAGACGCGGCGGATCACGCCATCCGGGCCGATCAGCAGGGTTGTCCGCTCGACCCCCATATACTTGCGGCCGTACATGCTTTTTTCGACCCAGACGCCATAGCTGTTCAGGACAGCCAGATCTTCATCCGAGGCGAGAATGACCGAGAGATCATATTTCTTGGCAAACTTGTCGTGCTTTTTCACCGAATCGGGCGACATGCCGATGACCACCGCACCAGCTTCGGAAAACGCGCCCAGAAGCCCGGAGAAGTCAATGGATTCAGTGGTGCAGCTGCTGGTGTCGTCCTTCGGATAGAAGAAAAGCACCACCGGCTGTCCCCTGAAATCTGACAGGGAAACAGTTCCGCCACCATCGCGGGGCAGGGTAAAGTCCGGTGCAATTGCACCTTCGGTCAGGTTCGCCATGGTTATTCCTTTATTCTGGGGCATGTGCCGCAAAAGGTTGTCGCATGAGGCATATCCAATCGGAACCCGGCCCGTCCAGCGCCGGAGGGACCAGAGGGTGTTTTCACGCACAGGGAAGATCGATTGAATGGCAGACATCGTTTGCCCCAGGATCGTTCTTTAACTACTGTATAGCCTCTGCAAATGCCAAAAGACGCTTCGCTGCATCCTTGGTATTTTCGGGCGATAACATGAGACGAATCAACCACGTACGTCGTGTGTTCGGCATATACATCTGTGCTGCCGCGAGATGGAATCGCATGAGATTGGAAAATACCGCATGATTCTTCTTCACACTTGCGGAGGCCGCCGGCGCTGATGAATGAAATCCGCGGCGAAAAGGTATCGTTTCGCAAGGAAGACATTGTCGCTCTGCATTCCCTGCCATCCGCGCAGGCTCATGATCCATGTATCGTTCACGCGCCGAACAAGCGCGGCATCACGCATCTCGCCTTTACTATCGCGGCTGTCGTCGCCTCGATTATCCTTCTGATTGGCGCCTTGCTGGTGGCTGCCATCGAAGGCGGTTTTCTGGATGAACCGTTGAATGCGCGGGCACAGATGGCGCTCAACACAGCGACTGGCAGCAATTACCACGCCGAGGTCGGAAGCACCGTCTTGCGGGTGACGTCGAACGGTGCGCTGGCGCTGAAGGCGCAGAATGTAACGCTGGTGGAGAACGCCTCCAACAAGCGCCTCGTCACGACCAACTCCGTCTTTATCGAACTCAATCCGCTGGCTTTGATAACCGGCCGGATTGCCGTTTCACGGATCGAGGCGGAAGGGGCGATGCTCGATCCGTCGTTGCTGCCTCAAGGCAAGCCGATCGATCTGGCGGCGATACGTGTCGCCGATGTTGCCGATGGATTGGAAGTCGTTTTCAGCCAGATCGACAATATCTCGCAACTGATCGGCCGCAGCGATACCGAAACCGTGCGGATCGCCGATCTGCAATTGTCGTTTGCCGGGCCTCGCCAACGGGTCGTGCCGGTCGTGGTCGAAACGGTGGATTTCAAGCGTACCGCCGATGGCTCGATGCAGATTGACGGCGTCTTTTCCGTTGATGGACAATCTTCGCAACTGCATCTGCGCGCCGACTGGCAGAGCGGGCGTGTCACGGCACTTGACGGCTCAGCCATCGGGCTGCCCTTGTCTGCCTTTCTGCACCGTGATGATACGGCGACCGAACTTGCGTTCGGGATCAAAAGCAGCGCCGACCTGACCATCAAGGCCACACGGGCAGCCGAAAACACACCGCCGACCCTGCAGTTGAGCGGCCGTTCCAACGATGGCGCATTCGATGCGGGTGGGTTCACTTCGGAACTCAAGCCCTCCGAGCTGAATGTCAGTTATGATTTTGCCCGCGACAGGATCGAGATATTGCCGTCGATGGTGCGCGTCGGCCGGTCGACCTTTCCCTTTACCGGCGCAATTGCGGATCTCGATCCGGCGGTGCTTGCCGGCAAGACAGGTTTCTCGATCGATCTTCTGCTGCAAGCCGCCAGTTCGTCGCCGGTCGATGTCACCGAAGCGCCGCTGATATTCGATGCCAAGGCTCAGGGCCGTTACCTGCCGGAGAGCCATCAGCTGGTGTTCGATGAACTGACGGTTGCCAGCGGGCTAGGCACCGCTGCGGGCTCGCTGTCCATGACATTCGGGGAAACCTCGCCGCAGATCAGCTTTGCGCTTTTGACCAGCAAGATACAGTCTGCTGCCGTCAAGCAGCTCTGGCCCTGGTGGGTTGGCAAGACCGCGCGGCGCTGGGTGATCAACAACATCTTCGGCGGCACGGTCACGGATGGCAAGATCGAGGTCTTCTTGCCGATGGGGCGCATCACACGCACGGTTGGCCCGATCGACCTGAACGCCGAAGAGCTGAGCGTACAATTCAATATCGCCGATGCGCGGGTCAATCTGGCCGGCGATATCCCGCCCTTGCGCGATGCGGCCGGTGCCTTCAAGCTGAAGGGAGAGCATCTCGACGTTGATATTCAAAAGGGAACCGCCTATTTCCCGTCAGGTCGATCGGTCACCTTGAACGGCGGCGATTTCAAGATTCCCAACACGTACGAAAAACCCTTGATAGCGGAAATGAAGCTGGATGTCGGCGGGGAGGCGGATGCCATTGCAGAACTCGTTACCTACCGGCCAATATCCGCCTTGCAACGGACGCCTTTCAAGCCGGAGGATTTTTCCGGCAAGATGACGGCGCAGGTCGGCGCCCGGTTCGGGCTTGTCACAGCTCAGAAGCCGCCGCCGCCGCAGTGGCAGGCGGAAATGCTCCTTGATGGCGTTACCGTCAACAAGCCCATTGCTGGGCGGACAATCTCGGACATCAAAGGAAGTTTGCGGGTCGATCCCCAGCAGGCCGTTCTTGAGGCCAAGGCTGATATCGATGGTGGTCTCATGGACATTTCTATGGTCGAGCCCGTCGGAGCGGGCAGCGCCATCAAGAGAAAACGTGAGATTTCCGGAACATTGAACGATGAGGTGCTTGCCAAGCTTGCGCCTGGGCTAGGGGGGATCATTAGCGGGCCTGTCGGACTGGATATCCAGATCGACGATACCAATCGTCAGACGGTTTTGGCGGATCTAGGGAATGCTTCGATTTCGCTTCCTTGGATCAACTGGTCGAAGGGGGCGGGTATTGGCGCAAAGGCAACGTTTTCGATCCCGGCTGCTGACGAGACGGTGCACATCAATGATCTCAAATTCACCGGCGATGGCTTCGGGGCAAGCGGCTCGCTCTTCATCGACAAGGCTGGGTTAACTTCGGGCGAGTTTTCGTCGGTTCAGCTGTCGAAAGGCGACAGCTATGCTCTCAACATCAAACGGCAGAAGAACGGTTTCGGCGTCAGCGTCAACGGCAGCTCGGCCGATATTCGGCCCATTATCGAGAGTATGCGCACGTCATCAGGCGGCAACAGTGTCGATGGCAAACGTATTTCCATTGATGCGAGCCTGCAGCAGGTGACGGGATTTCATTCCGAAATCTTGTCCAACGTCAATCTGAGGTATGTCGCAAGAGGATCACAGATCGACGCCGTTGATCTGTCTGCAGTGACCGATAGCGGTCAGGCCGTGGTTGCCAAATTGACGAAGGACGGTGCCGACAACATGCTCGAACTGACCAGCGGCGATGCGGGCTCTCTGGCGCGGTTTGCCAATATCTACAGCAACATGCGTGGCGGCCTTTTGAACCTCAAGCTGCGCGATCGTGGCGGCAGTTCCTGGCGCGGCAACATCGATATCCGCAAGTTCTCCCTCGTCAACGAGGCACGGCTGCAATCCATCGTCTCGACGCCGACTGGCGCGGATGGCAGAAGCCTCAACCAGGCGGTGAAAAAGAACATCGATGTCAGTTCAGCCCGCTTCGAGCGCGGCTCTGCCAATGTGGCGCTGGACAACGGTACGATTGCTATAGACAGCGGGGTGGTGCGCGGGGTTGATGTCGGCGCAACGTTCCAGGGCACGGTGCGCGACGCAAACGGCAACATGGACATGACCGGAACGTTCATGCCGGCCTACGGGCTCAACCGTTTGTTTGGCGAACTGCCGCTGATCGGCGTGCTCCTCGGCAATGGCCGGGATCGCGGCCTGCTGGGGATCACCTTCAAGCTGGTCGGCCCGTTCGCCAAGCCGAACCTGACGATCAACCCCTTGTCGATCATTGCGCCCGGCGTGTTCCGCAGCATCTTCGAATTCCAATAAAAACCGGCGGGATTACCGCCGGTTTGGGGCTCGCTCGATGTTCTGGGCGTTTTAGGCCGGCCGCACGAGAATATGCTTCTTTTTGCCGAGTGACAGCTTGATCACTCCGTCCGCCGTGACGTCACCGGTACCGATCATCTGGCGGTCGTCGCTGACAACAGCATCATTGAGCCGAACGGCGCCATCCTTGAGGAACTGCCGCACCTTGCCATTGGATTCGGCGAGACCGGCGCGAACGAACAGCGCGAGGACGCCGATTCCCGCTTCAAGCTCCGCAGTAGGGACATCGATGGACGGAAGGTTGGCGGCAAGAGCGCCTTCCTCGAACGTCTTGCGGGCTGTCTCGGCCGCGTCTTCCGCAGCCGCACGTCCGTGCAATGTCGCGGTGATTTCCGTTGCCAGGATCTTCTTCACCTCGTTGATCTCGGTACCAGCGAGCTGCGAAAGACGGGCGATCTCGCCCATCGGCAGCGTTGTGTAGAGCTTGAGGAAGCGCGACACGTCGGCGTCTTCGGTATTGCGCCAGTATTGCCAGAAGTCATAGGCCGACATCATGTCGGGGTTGAGCCAGATGGCGCCGTTGACCGACTTGCCCATCTTGGCGCCCGACGATGTGGTCAAAAGCGGCGATGTCAGCGCGTAGAGCTGCGGCGTTCCCATGCGGTGGCCGAGATCGATACCGTTGATGATGTTGCCCCACTGGTCGGAGCCGCCCATTTGCAGGCGGCAACCGGTGCGCTTGTAGAGTTCGACGAAATCGTAGGCCTGCAGGATCATGTAGTTGAACTCGAGGAACGACAATGATTGCTCGCGGTCCAACCGGGTCTTGACGCTGTCGAAGGCCAGCATGCGATTGACCGAGAAGTGACGGCCGACATCACGCAGGAATTCAAGATAGTTGATACCCAGCAGCCAATCGGCATTGTTGATCATCAGGGCGTCTTTTGGCCCATCGCCGTAGGTCAGGTAGTTCGAGAACACCGATTTGATGCTGGCGATGTTGGACGCGATGGTTTCTGGCGTCATCAGCTGACGCGCCTCGTCTTTGAAGGACGGGTCGCCGACCATGCCGGTGCCGCCGCCCATCAGCGAGATCGGCTGGTGGCCGGTTGCCTGCATCCAATGCAGCATCATGATCTGGATCAAACCGCCGGCGTGCAGGCTTGGTGCGGTCGGATCGAAGCCGATATAGGCTGTCACGGTCTCCTTGTTGAACAGCGCATCCAGTCCGGCATTGTCGGATGTCTGGTGGATGAAGCCGCGTTCATGGAGGGTGTGAAGGAAATCGGACTTGAATTCGGACATGACCTGTCTCTTTCGGTGGGCTGCTTGGAGAGGAATGAGGACTTGCTGGATATTTGCGCGGCGTTTAGCACTGTTTGCTGAAAAGTGCACGTGTTTGCATCGTGAATGTTTGCTTGGGAGTTGAGTGCGGGATGACGCAGATGAAGACGGCGATCGGGCTGATGAGCGGCACCAGCATGGATGGCATCGACATTGCGCTCATTCGAACCGATGGCCGCGGCAAGGTCGAGCGTGGCGCAGCCCTTGGAATATCCTATGACGCAAAGTTTCGCGATCGCCTGAAACAGGCTCTGGAAGAGGCCAAAGCGATCCGGCAGCGCGAGGAGCGGCCGGGTACGCTTGCCGATGTCGAGCGCGAACTGACGATGCGTCATGCGAGCGCCGTTCAGGATTTTCTGAAGAAAAACAATATTCTGTCCGCATATGTTGATGTGATCGGGTTTCATGGCCAGACCGTGTTGCATCGTCCGGACCAGGCGCTGACCGTCCAGCTTGGCGACGGTGCGCTGCTGGCGCGTGAAACCGGCATTGCCGTTGTTCACGACATGCGTGCCAACGATATGGCGCATGGCGGGCAGGGCGCGCCGCTGATCCCCGCCTACCATGCGGCTCTTGCGGCCGGATTGCCTGCGGAACTTCGCTCCGGGCACCCGGTGGTGTTCGTCAATATTGGTGGCATTTCCAATCTAACATGTGTCGGCACCGGCGGGCAGACCGTCGCTGCCTATGATAGCGGCCCGGGCAACACGCTGATCGACCAATGGGTCGAGGCACATGCCGGAATTCCCTACGATCAGGGGGGCATGATCGCCAGCGAGGGACGTGTTCTGACCAACCTGGCGGAACGCTACCTCGCAAATCCGTTTTTTTCCGGGACCAAGCGCCGCTCGCTCGATCGCAACGATTTTTCGCCTCCCGCAGGTGCCGATGCGAGCCTCGAGGACGGCGCCCGCACGCTTGCCTATGTTACGGCTGCCGCCATCCTCAGATCCGCACAGCACCTGCCGGAGCGGCCCGGCACCTACATCATCTGCGGTGGTGGACGGTTGAACCGGATCATCATGCGTGATCTCACCGAACTTGCATTGCGCGATGAAGCAAAGGTCGTTTCCGCCGAAGCTGCGGGCCTTGATGGCGATGCCATGGAGGCGGAGGCGTGGGGTTATCTGGCCGTGCGCTCGCTCGAAGGATTGTCGCTGACGTTTCCCGGCACGACGGGCGTAACAGAGCCGGTCACCGGCGGGGTCTTCAACGCCGCCTTGGGCTCGTTGCCGTCGGCCTCCGATTAACGTTTCTTTTGCCCGGTACGGATATCATTCACACGAATCTGCGATGCCTTTGCGGCATGGTGGGAGAGAACGCGCGGCGTGTGCGGACTCGAAACGGACGTAGAGATGAACGGCGCGCTTTTCCTTCTGACCGTCAATTTCCTGATAGCGCAGCTTTTTTGCGTGTTTTTCCTCGTCATCTCCAGACGCAGCCGCATTCCCGCCGCCGGACGCTGGTTTGCGGTCGCCTTTGCCGTCGCATCGTTGTCCGCCGTCTTTGAAGTTGCCATCCGCTATGGTGATTTTGACCGCTTCGCCAGTTTTGGCGCTTTCAGTTCTCTATTGATCGCACTTCTGATGATCCGTATCGGTATTGGCCGACTCTACGCGGTTCCGTCGAATATTTGGGCGATGACTGCGCTTTTGTGCGCTGCACTTCCCCTCAATCTGATGATCTACGACCTGCCGCGGGGTACGTTCGAGCACTCGCTTGGCTACCAGGCACCGTTTGCGATTGCGGAGTTGATGTGCGCAGTTGCGGTCTACCGGTCGGGGCGGCGCGAGACGAGCGACCGGATCCTGATGGCGCTGTTGCTGATTACGGCCGGGAATTTTGTAAGCAAGGTCTATTTCGCCGTGATCTTCAGCGGCGGAAGCACGGCACAGGCCTACCTTAGCAGTACCTATGCGCTGGTTTCCCAGAGCCTCAGTGCCGTGCTGGTCGTCTCCAGCGGCCTGACATTGCTGGCCGTCATCGTGCTTGAGATCATGGACGATGCCAAGACGAACTCGGAAATCGATCCTCTGTCAGGACTTTTGAACCGGCGCGGTTTTGATGGAAGAGTGAGCCAGATTCTTGCGCGCCCCATGTCCGCCTATCCCCATTGCGTGATCGTTTGTGATCTCGATCACTTCAAGTCGGTGAACGATACCTACGGACATGCCGCCGGTGATCAGGTTATTCTGGCGTTTGGCCGTATGCTCGCCGGGCATGCTCCGCCGGAGGCGATTTGTGCGCGTTTTGGCGGCGAAGAATTTGCCATCTTTTTACCGTCCACCAGCATGGCAACCGGCTATCTGTTTGCCCAGGGACTGCGCAATACGTTTGCATCGCTTGTGATCGGCGGGTTGCCGGAGACGGTCCGCCTGTCGGCTAGTTTTGGCGTTTGCGCCCTCGCAGCCCCGGATGATTCGATCGCCGACGCAATCAAGGGGGCTGACGCGGCCCTCTACGATGCCAAGAAGGGCGGACGCAACCGGGTAAACCGCGCAGGCCCGCCTATCACCAATAGCCCGCAGGAATGGCAGGCACAGGCCTGAGTGTTTTATCGGGACAGCCGGGATGAACAGTCTGCCGGGCGGCCACCCCGGCAGACCAAAAAAATCATGCAATCGCTTGAAACTGCAGCTTGCCCTCGTGCAGGAAGCACGCCTTTGAAAAAATTCCGGTGTCGAACCGGTTGGGCAGGCGGATGTCTTGCATGTCTGGTAGCGGCTTTTCGTCAGGCCGATACGCACGGTCGATCTGCGAGATGAAGGCCAGAATGATCCCGGCCTTTTCTGCAAAAGCCTGCAGTGTCGCGAGTTGCTGTGAAAGCTCGGGCTTGGTTCTGCGCTGATCGAGGATCTGCAGGTAATCGATGACGGCGACCGTCCCGCGGGACGCATCGGCAAGATGACGGATCATGTAATCGGCGCAGATATCATCATCGGTAACGATTTCCACGAGATCACCAAGGCCGGGTGTTTCGCCTTGCAGTGACTGGATGCGTTGCCGGGTCTCATGCTCGGTATATTCGAGGGTAAAGAAGATTCCCCTGCGGCCATCACGGATCGCATCGAGAAGGAGTTTCAGTCCCAGCAGCGTTTTGCCATGTCCGGGCCGGGCTCCCAGCAGGACGATATCGCCATCGCAAAGCCGGAACAGGATGTTCGTTTCGCCGGAACTCTCAGCAATTTGCTCAGCAAGCAAGCTCCATCCGGCAAAACCCTCCTGGCTTGCAATGCGATCCAAAGCGGCATGCAGGGGAATTTTTTCATCGCGCGCCAAGAGCTTGGCGCGGCGCTTCAGTTGGTAGACCGGGGCGGATAGCCTCACCACATAACCTCCATTGCGAGCAGAAAACGCAATCCCTCCTTATGCGGCGCTCGAACAGATGGCTCGATGATGGAAATGCCCCGTATGAACGATACTTCCCCGATTGGAGGGAGGAGGCGCGGGCCAAGCCTGTACCTCGATCAATATCGCGAGTCGGAAATGGCAACAAGACGGAAGCGCGGTGTTGCCTGGGCTGACTGCGACGGCTCTGTAACGCCATAAAAAAATAGCACCCGGCGACTATTGAGGACGCAGGGTGCCATTTGGAAAACCTGGAGCCGGGGGATACCAGCCCTTTAAGCCGTTAGCGGATACGCTTTGCTGCCGGTTCCGGCGTCAGTTCGCCGTTCAGGCGACGGTCGAGGTAGTCCTCGCATTCTCCCATCAGCGTATCAACCTGGCCGTTGAAGAAGTGGTTGGCACCCGGCACGGTCTTGTGAGTGATCAGGATGCCCTTCTGCGCCTTCAGCTTGTCGACGAGATTGTTGACGTCCTTTTCGGGCGCTACCTTGTCGAGATCGCCGTTGATAATCAGGCCGGAGGACGGGCAGGGCGCCAGGAACGAGAAGTCATAGGTGTTCGGCTGCGGCGCAATCGACATGAAGCCTTCGATTTCCGGACGGCGCATCAGAAGCTGCATGCCGATCCAGGCGCCGAAGGAATAGCCGGCAACCCAGCAGCTCTTCGAATCGGGATGCATGCTCTGTACCCAGTCGAGTGCCGATGCGGCATCCGAGAGCTCGCCGGCGCCATGGTCGAATTCGCCCTGGCTGCGGCCGATCGAACGGAAATTGAACCGGAGCGTCGTGAAACCGCGCTTCTGGAACATGTAGAACAGCTGGTAGACGATCTGGTTGTTCATCGTGCCGCCAAACTGTGGGTGCGGATGCAGGACGATGGCGATCGGGGCGTTCTTCTGCTTGGACGGCTGGTAACGGCCTTCGAGGCGACCGGCCGGTCCGTTGAAGATGATTTCGGGCATTGGCTCTCCGGGCTTGATTCTGGCATTAAAAACCGGTTCAGCGCTGATGCAGTCTTGACGAAAGCAGTCAGCTTTTCTAGAACTTAGTTTAGAACCATTCAAAACTTTGACACGGACTTTCCGTGGCGAGTGCTGTCTCTTACGGCAAGCGAAGCGAAAAATTCAAGGAAAATGCACCGGCCGCATGCCTTTAGATGGCAGCCGGTCCATCTTTGGCAAGGGAATATGGGACAAGAGCGCATCTATATGGACTGGAATGCCACCGCGCCGCTGCTGCCGGCCGCGCGCGAGGCGTGCCTTGATGCGCTCGATCTTCTGGGCAACCCGTCGTCCGTGCATGGTGAAGGCCGTAAAATCCGCACGTTGATCGAAAATGCCCGCCGTGATGTGGCGGCCCTTTGTGGTGCGACAGCGGCCAATGTCACCTTTACCAGTGGCGCTACGGAAGCGGCCAATTGGGTGCTGACGCCAGATTTCCGCATGGGCAAGACGCCACTGACCATCGGCCACCTCTATTTCTCGGCGGTCGAACATCCGGCCGTTCGTGAAGGCGGACGGTTCGGCAGTGATGCGACTAGCGAAATTGCAGTGACGCCGGCAGGAACGATCGATCTGGCCGCCCTTGAGGCAGCCCTGACCACCCATGACCGGCAATCCGGCCTGCCGATGGTTGCCGTGATGCTGGCCAACAACGAGACGGGCATTGTCCAGCCGATCGAAGACGTCTCCCGCCTGGTCAAGGCCGCCGGCGGCATCCTTGTCGTTGATGCGGTTCAAGCCGCGGGACGGTTGCCGCTGTCGATTGAGACGCTTGGTGCGGACTTCCTGATCATCTCATCGCATAAGATTGGCGGACCGAAAGGAGCCGGTGCTCTGGTGGCGCGCGGCGAAATCCTGATGCCTGCAGCGCTGATCCGTGGCGGCGGCCAGGAAAAGGGTCATCGTTCCGGAACGGAAAATCCCGCCGCGATTGCCGGGTTTGGTGCGGCAGCGCGGTTGGCGGCTGACAATCTGGAAGGCCGGATGACGGACGTTTCCGTGCTGCGCGACCGGCTGGAAGCCGCGATGATCGCAGCGGCACCCGATGTCATCATTCATGGCCGTGATGGCGTACGCATCGGCAATACCTGCTTCTTCACGTTGCCGGGGCTCAAATCGGAAACCGGGCAGATCGCCTTCGACCTTGAGGGCGTCGCACTGTCGGCGGGATCCGCCTGCTCGTCAGGCAAGGTCGGCCAGAGCTATGTTCTGTCGGCGATGGGACACGATCCACGCCATGGCGCGCTGCGGATTTCGATCGGGCCATCGACGACGGAAGCGGAGATCGACCGGTGCGTGGAAGTCTTTACCAGGGTCGCATCGCGGCGCAGGCTTTCGGGCGCTGCGGCTTGACTCTGTATTAAATTGCGGAAATTGAATTTTCCGCTTGGCAAACGGGGTGAAAATGCCCCTTTAGCCCACTACATAGGCGATACAACGAACATAGTATCGTGCTGACAAGCTGCCGGACCTTGTATCCGGCGAGATTGGAGAACGACATGGCTGCCGTGCAGGAAACAATTGATCAGGTCGCCCTGATTGATGTGGACCAGTACAAATACGGGTTTGAGACGACGATCGAAATGGACAAGGCGCCCAAGGGCCTGTCCGAAGACATCATCCGCTTCATTTCAGCGAAGAAGAACGAACCGGACTGGATGCTCGAATGGCGTCTGGAAGCGTATCAGCGCTGGCTGACGCTGGAAGAGCCGACCTGGGCGCGCGTCAACTATCCGAAGATCGATTTCAACGAGATCTACTTTTACGCCGCGCCGAAGAGCACGCCCGGCCCGACTTCGATCGATGATGTCGATCCGGAGCTTCTGCGGGTCTATGAAAAGCTCGGCATTCCCTTGCGCGAGCAGGAAATCCTGGCTGGCGTGAAGACGCCGCGTATCGCCGTCGACGCCGTGTTCGATTCCGTTTCGGTCGTGACGACCTTCAAGGAAGAGCTGAAGAAGGCCGGCGTGATCTTCATGTCGATCTCGGAAGCCATCCGCGAACATCCCGATCTGGTGAAGAAATATCTCGGTACTGTCGTTCCGACCACCGACAACTATTATGCGACGTTGAATTCGGCCGTCTTCACCGATGGTTCCTTCGTGTTCGTGCCGAAGGGCGTTCGCTGCCCGATGGAGTTGTCGACCTATTTCCGTATCAACGAAAAGGGCACGGGCCAGTTCGAGCGCACTTTGATCATCGCCGAAGACAGTGCCTACGTGTCCTACCTGGAAGGCTGCACGGCGCCGCAGCGCGACGAGAACCAGCTGCATGCGGCGGTCGTCGAACTTGTTGCGCTTGATGATGCCGAAATCAAATATTCCACCGTCCAGAACTGGTATCCGGGCGACAAGGAAGGCAAGGGCGGCATCTACAACTTCGTCACCAAGCGTGGCGATTGCCGCGGCAAGAACTCGAAGATTTCGTGGACGCAGGTCGAAACCGGCTCGGCGATCACCTGGAAATATCCGTCCTGCATCCTTCGTGGCGATGGTTCGCGTGGCGAATTCTACTCGATCGCCGTCTCCAACGGTCATCAGCAGATCGATAGCGGCACCAAGATGATCCATCTCGGCAAAAATACGTCGAGCCGTATCGTCTCCAAGGGCATTGCCGCCGGCGTCAGCCAGAATACCTATCGCGGCCAGGTCTCGACCCACCGCAAGGCGGAGAACGCACGAAACTTCACCCAGTGCGACTCGCTGTTGATCGGCGACAAGTGCGGCGCCCATACGGTGCCTTACATCGAAGCGCGCAACTCCTCGGCTCAGTTCGAGCATGAGGCGACGACCTCGAAAATTTCCGAAGACCAGCTGTTCTACTGCCTGCAGCGGGGCATCCCGACGGAAGCGGCGATCGCACTGATCGTCAACGGCTTCGTCAAGGAAGTCATCCAGGAACTGCCGATGGAATTTGCGGTCGAAGCGCAGAAGCTGATCGGGATTTCGCTGGAAGGCTCGGTCGGTTAAACGCCGCCTCCATTTTGAACGTGGTGCGCTGACAATCGCGCCCAAAAATCTATTCGTTTCCCAAGAGGACGACGTACATGCTTGAAATCAGAAACCTCCATGCCCGCATCGCCGAAGACGGCACCGAGATCATCCGTGGTCTGAACCTGACCGTAAAGGCCGGCGAAGTCGCTGCCATCATGGGTCCGAACGGCTCCGGCAAGTCGACGCTGTCCTACATCCTGTCGGGCCGCGAAGACTATGAAGTCACCGAAGGCGACATCCTCTACAACGGCGAGAGCATTCTTGAGCTTGATCCTTCGGAGCGTGCCGCCAAGGGCATCTTCCTTGCCTTCCAGTATCCGGTCGAAATTCCCGGCGTCGCGACCATGCAGTTCCTCAAGGTCGCGCTCAACGAGCAGCGCAAGTATCGCGGCGAAGACGAGCTTTCGACACCGGACTTCATCCGCCGGGTCAAGGAAGCAGCCGCCAAGCTGCAGATCAATCCGGATATGCTGAAGCGTCCACTTAACGTCGGTTTCTCCGGCGGCGAGAAGAAGCGTGCTGAGATCCTGCAGATGGCGCTTCTTGAGCCAAAGCTCTGCGTGCTCGACGAAACCGACAGCGGCCTCGACATCGACGCGCTGAAGATCGTTTCGGACGGCGTCAACGCGCTGCGTTCGCCGGACCGTGCCGTGATCGTCATCACTCACTACCAGCGCCTCTTGGAATACATTGTTCCCGATAGCGTCCACGTTCTCTACAAGGGCCAGATCATCAAGTCCGGCGACAAGTCGCTGGCGCTCGATCTCGAAGCCAATGGTTATGCCGACATCATCGATGCGGCGGCTTGAGGAGTGAGGCGATGAACATGCAAACGGCAATCACGATGACGGCCGCCGAGACGGCCCTTATCGATGCCTATACCGCCCAGATCGGCGAATTGCCCGGCGAAGGTGCCGTGCTGTCGGCCCGTGATACCTTGCTGGCTAACCTCAGGCAGCAGGGCCTGCCGACACGCCGGGTCGAATCCTGGCACTATACGGACCTGCGCGCGCTTTTGCGTGCTGTTCCGGCGTTTGATCCGACAGCGTTTGCCGAGAAGGTCGACCCGCTGGTTCCGGGCTCGTCGGTGCTTTCGGTTCTGAACGGCAAGGCTGACACCAAGAACCTGCCGGCTGGCATCAACGTGCGTTCCTATGCCGAAAGCCTGATCGATGGCGTTGCTGCCGCCGATCTGATCGAGCGCGATCAGGACGACGCGATCGGCCGGATCAATGGTAGCTTTGTGCGCGACGGTTTCGAGATCGAAGTGCCAGAGGGTACCGAGCTGGAACAGCCGGTCGAGTTCCAGCTGGTGCAGAGCGCCGGCCAGAGCCATTCCCGTTTCCCGGTGACATTCGGCGCCAATTCCAAGGCAACGATCATCGAGCGCCATCTCTCGGTCAGCGATGCCGCCAGCCTGGTTACGGTTGTCAGCGACCTGATCCTCGATGAAGGTGCTGAGATCACCTGGATCATCCTGCAGCAGCAGGGCGCAAGCGACAGCCATCTGGCCCAGGTCAATTTTGACCTCGGTACCAATGCCAAGCTGCGTCTGTTCGTCATCAATGCCGGCGGCAAGCTGGTGCGCCAGGAAGTTCATGGCGTTACGACCGGCGAAGGTGCGGACTTCAAGTTGCGCGGCATCAACCTGCTGGGCGCAGAAACCCATACCGACGTGACCTTCACGCTCGGCCATGACGTGCCGAACACGACATCGACGGAAATTCTCCGCAACGTGCTGTTCGATCGTGCTAAGGGCGTGTTTCAGGGCCAGATCCGGGTTGCTCCCGATGCGCAGAAGACTGACGCGAAGATGGCGTGCAATACGCTGCTTCTCTCCGACGATGCCGATTTTTCGGCCAAGCCGGAGCTGGAAATCTTCGCCGACGACGTTCAGTGCGGCCATGGCGCCACCGTTATCGATATCAACCCGACGCATCTCTATTACTTGCGTGCCCGCGGCATTCCGGAAAACAAGGCCCGGGCCATGCTGGTCAACGCATTCGTCGATGAGATTGTCGAGGAACTCGAAGACGAGGGACTGATCGAG
This sequence comes from Hyphomicrobiales bacterium, assembly GCA_900472175.1. Classification (GTDB taxonomy): domain Bacteria; phylum Pseudomonadota; class Alphaproteobacteria; order Rhizobiales; family Rhizobiaceae; genus Pararhizobium. The sequence continues at coordinate 582,043 of UCHD01000004.1, forward strand.
ACGCTGGAAACGATCATCGCCGCCTGGCTCGAAAAGCACGCCTGATTGGATCATGGACATGGAACATGTGGTGCCGGTGCCGGCCTATGACGTCGAAGCGATCCGCAGGGATTTTCCGATCCTGTCGCGGAGCGTTTACGGCAAGCCGCTGGTCTATCTCGACAACGGCGCTTCGGCGCAGAAGCCGCAGGTCGTCATCGACGCCATCGCCCATGCCTATGCCAACGAATATGCCAATGTCCATCGCGGCCTGCATTTCCTGTCGAATGCCGCGACGGATGCCTATGAGGGCGCCCGTGAAAAGGTGCGCCGGTTCCTGAACGCGCCGTCGGTCGACAACATCATCTTCACCAAATCCTCGACCGAGGCGATCAACACGGTTGCCTATGGCTACGGCATGCCGAAGATCGGCGATGGCGACGAGATCGTCGTCTCAATCATGGAGCATCATTCCAATATCGTGCCGTGGCACTTCATTCGCGAACGCCAGGGCGCCAAGCTGATCTGGGCGCCGGTCGATGATCAGGGCGCGTTCCATATCGACGATTTCGTCAAATGCCTGACTGATAAGACCAAGCTGATCGCCATCACCCATATGTCGAATGCGCTCGGCACGGTCGTTCCAATCAAGGAAATCTGCAAGATTGCCCACGAACGTGGCATTCCGGTGCTGGTCGATGGCAGCCAGGCCGCCGTCCACATGCCGGTCGATGTGCAGGATCTCGACTGCGACTGGTATGTCATGACCGGCCACAAGCTCTACGGTCCGTCGGGCATTGGCGTACTCTACGGCAAGATGGACCGGCTGAAACAGATGCAGCCTTTCATGGGCGGTGGCGAGATGATCGTCGAGGTGACCGAGGACGCCGTCACCTACAACGAACCGCCGCATCGTTTCGAAGCCGGCACGCCGCCGATTGTCCAGGCGATCGGTCTCGGCTATGCGCTGGATTACATGGAGAATGTCGGACGGGCGGCGATTGCTGCGCATGAGGCCGATCTTGCCGCCTATGCGCAGGAGCGCCTGTCGTCGGTCAATTCGCTGCGGGTGATCGGGACGGCGCCGGGCAAAGGTGGTATCTTTTCCTTCGAGCTCGAAGGTATCCATGCCCATGACGTGTCGATGGTGATCGACCGGGCAGGGGTTGCCGTGAGGGCAGGCACGCATTGCGCCCAGCCGCTCTTGAAACGCTTCGGCGTGACCTCCACATGCCGTGCATCCTTTGGCCTTTACAATACGCGGGCCGAAGTCGATGTGCTGGTGGATGCGCTTGAGCAAGCCCGCAAATTCTTTGCGTAAGGACATATGCCGATGAGCCTTGATACGACTGAAGACAAGATCGACGTCCGGGAGGGGATCGTTCACTCCGCCATTCCTGCTGATGAACTGGCGCGTCTGAGCGACGACATCATTTCCGCGCTGAAGACCGTCTACGACCCGGAAATTCCTTCGGATATCTTCGAACTCGGGCTGATCTACAAGATCGATATCGAAGACGACCGCATGGTCAAGATCGCCATGACCTTGACGGCACCCGGCTGCCCTGTGGCGGGCGAAATGCCCGGCTGGGTGGAAAATGCCGTTGGTGCGGTCGAGGGAGTGTCTGGCGTCGAGGTTTCGATGACGTTTGATCCGCCATGGACGCCGGACCGCATGTCGGAAGAGGCGCAGGTTGCGGTCGGCTGGTACTAACAGCGTATTGATCCCTTAACCGCCGCGCATTACATTCTGGACTCGGAAAGCATCAGGCCTTGAACCTGATGGCTACAAGGAGAACGGCCCATGGGCTTTGCAGTCATGAGTTTGAGCGATGCGGCGGCAGGCCGCGTCAAGGCGATCGTCGACAATGCCGGCGGTGACGCCCAGGGCATTCGCGTCGGGATCAAAAAGGGCGGCTGTGCCGGCATGGAATATGCCATCGAGATGGTGACCGCGCCGAACCCGAAGGACGATCTGGTCGAACATCAAGGCGCCAAGGTCTGGGTCGCACCGGAAGCCGTGCTTTACCTGCTCGGGACCCGGATGGATTTCGAAGTCACCACGCTGCGCTCGGGCTTTACCTTCAACAATCCGAACCAGACATCGGCCTGCGGCTGCGGCGAATCCGTCGAGCTGAAACCCGCTGATCTTGCCGCCCTCGCGGCAAAGGGTGATGCGGTGGTTCGTGCCAGCTAAGTAGTCTGGCGCCGGGCGCACGGCGCCCTATCCGAAATTTCACGAAGAGACTGGTTTTCGCCAGTCTCTTTTTCTGTTTTTATGCTCATATAAGCATGGGGCGGAGCGTGACCGAATAAGTGATGACGGCGGCGCAGACAGATTTCGTTCAAGCGATCTATGATGTTTTTCCTTCTCCCGTCATCTTCGTCGATGCCGATCGTATTATTGTGTCGGTCAACGATGCCACCATCGAGCAGTTTGGCTATGCGGCCGATGAACTGATCGGCGGTTCCGTGCATCGTCTCTATGCCAGCCAGCACGACTTTGAAGCTGCGCTTTGCCAAAGTATCGAAGGATCGGGACAAGCGCGATTTTCCGAAGGAATCTACCGCTACCGCCGCAGCAACGGCACGGTGTTCAAGGCCCGGCTGCGGGTCACGCCGGTTGTCGATGCTAACGGCGTACAGCAGGGCTATGCGGGTATCGTCCATGATATTTCCGAGTATCTGGCGCTTGACCGCGAGCGCCGGAAAGCCGGTGAAATCCTCGATACTGCGTTGCAGGCCATTCCGGAAGGGTTTGCAATCTTTGACAGGGACGAGCGGCTGATCGTCTACAACGATGCCTACAAGCAGATTTGTGGCGCTGCAGGATCGCGCCTGAAAATCGGCATGACCGCCGAAGAGATCATGACCGCCGTCTATGAAGTGGGATACTATCCCGATGCCCCTGTCGGATCACCCCAGGCGACGGCGTGGCTGGAGAGCCGCCTGCGGGCCTTCCGTGATCCGGGCGGCGACAACCAGATCTTTGAATATGGCGACGGGCGCTGGCTGCGCATCGAGGATTTGAAGACGCCGGATGGCAATACCGTTGCACTTCGCATCGATGTCACGGACTTGAAGCGGGCTGAAATCGCGCTGGATCGGCAAAGGCTCGAATATTACACACTGGTGCAGAATATTCCCGACTTCATCTGCCGTCTTTCCCGCGACCTCAAGTACACGTTCGTCAACGATCAATATGCGCGCTTCATCGGTCTGCCGCCTGATAATCTGACGGGGAAATCGCTTCTCGATTTCGTCCCGGACAGGGATCGGGAGCGGGTGGTCAGCACGTTAAAAAACCTGTCCGTCGAGGCGCCGCTCGCTGCGCGGGAACAGCATCGAAAACTGCCGGATGGTGGCGATCTTTGGCTGTTCTGGTCGAACATTGCGGTCTTTGACGGCGGCGAACTGGCAGAATATGTCACTGTTGGCCGGGATATCACCGAACTGAAACAGCAGCAGCAACGCATCGCCCGGCAGAGCGCGGAATTGCAACGCAAGAACGACGCCCTCAACCAGTTCACCGGAACGGTATCGCATGACCTGAAAGCGCCGCTGCGACACATGTCGATGTTTTCGGAGATGATCGTCGAGGATGTGGCCAGCGGCAATATCGAGGAAGTGCCCGTCTATGCCGGTCACCTGCACCAGAGCGCGCGGCGGATGGACCAGTTGATCGACAGCCTTCTGGAATACGCGCAGATTGCCGATGAGATCGGTACATGGCAGGTGGTCCCTATGGCCGAGGTCATGTCCGATGCCATTCTCAATCTCGACAGTTTCATTCGCGACGCCGGTGCCAGTTTCGAATTCGCGCTATTGCCACAGGTGAAGGGCGATCCTGAACTGCTGAAGCGCCTGTGTCAGAATCTGATCGGGAACGCCGTCAAATACCGCAGGCCCAATGTGAAACCGTTCATCCGGATTTACGCCGAGCGTCAGGAGGGCTGCGTCCGCATCTGTTTTGAGGACAACGGTATCGGTATCGACCCAAAATTCGCCAGGAGAATTTTCGACGTCTTCCAGCGGCTGCACCGGGACGAAACCATCTATCAGGGAACCGGCATCGGTCTGGCTTTGGCGAAACGGATTGCCGAGAGCCACGGCGGATCGATCGAACTTGATACGACATTCACGCAAGGTGCGCGCTTCGTCCTGCTGCTTCCGGAGATGATGTAATCTCAGGCAAATTAGGACGTGGGCGAACGTCGGTTCACCGGGACGGCATTATGAAAAAAGGGGCGCATCGAGCGCCCCTTTCTGTTTTTGCTATTCTGCCGCCTCGGCATAATCTTCCAGCGGCGGGCAGGTGCAGACCAGGTTGCGGTCGCCAAAGACATTGTCGACCCGGTTGACCGGCGACCAGTATTTGTCGACGCGGAAGGCGCCCGGCGGGTAGCAGGCCTGCTCGCGCGAATAGGGGCGATCCCATTCGCCGACAAGGTCTTCGACCGTATGCGGTGCGTTCTTCAGCGGGTTGTTCGTCCGATCCATCTTGCCGTCTTCGATCGCCTGCGCTTCGGCGCGGATGGCAAGCATAGCTTCGCAGAAGCGATCGAGTTCGGCCTTGGTTTCCGATTCCGTCGGCTCGATCATCAGCGTACCGGCCACCGGCCAGCTCATGGTCGGGGCGTGGAAGCCGCAGTCGATCAGGCGCTTGGCCACGTCATCAACGGTGACGCCGGCGCTGTCGACCAGCGGACGGGTATCGATGATGCACTCATGCGCGACACGACCCTTGGCCGACTTGTAGAGGACATCGTAGGCGCCCTTCAGCCGGGCCGCGATGTAGTTGGCGTTGAGGATCGCCACCTTGGTCGCCTGCGTCAGCCCTTCGCCGCCCATCATCAGGCAGTAGCTCCAGGAGATCGGCAGGATCGATGCCGAGCCGAACGGAGCAGCCGAAACTGCACCATCGCCGCCATCGGTTTCCGGATGACCGGGCAGGTAAGGGGCGAGATGCGCCTTGACGCCGATCGGCCCCATGCCCGGACCGCCGCCGCCATGCGGAATGCAGAAGGTCTTGTGCAGGTTGAGGTGGCTGACATCGCCACCGATATCGCCGGGGCGGGCAAGGCCGACCATGGCGTTCATGTTGGCGCCGTCGATATAGACCTGACCGCCATGCTTGTGGACGATGTCGCAGATGTCGCGGACATTTTCCTCGAACACGCCGTGGGTCGATGGGTAGGTGATCATGCAGCAAGAGAGGTTTGCGGCATGCTGTTCGGCCTTCGCATGGAAATCGTCCATGTCGATATCGCCGTTGTCGCTGACCTTGACGACGACCACCTTCATGCCGACCATCTGGGCGGAAGCCGGGTTGGTGCCATGCGCCGATGTCGGGATCAGGCAGACATCACGATGATCGTTGCCGTTGGCGCGGTGATAGGCACGAATGGTCAGAAGTCCGGCATATTCGCCCTGTGCACCCGAATTCGGCTGCATCGAGACCGCGTCATAACCGGTGATCTGGCAGAGTTTCTGCGACAGATCCGTGATCATGTGACGATACCCTTCGGCCTGATCGGCCGGCACGAAGGGATGGATTTCGGAAAATTCCGGCCAGGTGATCGGCAACATCTCGGCTGTTGCATTCAGCTTCATCGTGCAGGAGCCGAGCGGGATCATCGAGCGGTCGAGCGCCAGGTCCCGGTCCGACAGCCGGCGGATGTAGCGGGTCATCTCGCTTTCCGCGCGGTTCATGTGGAAGATCGGATGCGTCAGGTATTCACTGGTGCGCAGCAGGGTTTCGGGCAGGCGATAACCCGCGTCGAAATCCTCGACCTTGAAATCACCACCAAACGCACGCCAGACGGCTTCCAGCGTCACCGGGCGCGAACGCTCGTCAAGGCTGATGCCGATCTTGGTGGTGCCGATGCGGCGCAGGTTGACTTCTTCGCCCACGGCGGTCTTCAGGATGATGCCCTGCAGCTTGCCGACGTCGACGGTCACCGTGTCGAAGAACACATCCGGCTCGACCGTGTAGCCGAGCTTTTCGAGGCCGAGTGCCAGAAGAACGGCCTTCTGGTGGACGCTCTGGGCGATCGCCTTGATACCCTTGGGACCATGGAAGACGGCATACATCGAGGCCATGACGGCAAGCAGCACCTGCGCGGTGCAGATGTTCGATGTCGCCTTTTCGCGGCGGATATGCTGTTCGCGGGTCTGCAGCGACAGGCGGTAGGCACGGTTGCCGCGGCTATCCTGCGACACGCCGACCAGACGGCCGGGCATCGAGCGCTTGTAGGCGTCCTTGACGGCCATGTAAGCCGCATGCGGGCCACCGTAACCGACCGGTACGCCAAAACGCTGGGTGCAGCCGATGGCGATGTCGGCGCCCATTTCGCCAGGGGATTTCAGAAGCGCCAGTGCCAACGGATCGGCAGCGACCGTGGCGATTGCACCCGTCTGGTGCAGTCGCGCAATCAGGCCGGTGAAATCGTGCACATGACCATAGGTGCCCGGATACTGGAAGATCGCACCGAAGACATCGACCGGATCGAGATCGGTGAACGGGTTGCCGATGACGATCGACCAGCCGAGTGGCTGGGCGCGCGTCTTCAGCAACGCAATGGTCTGCGGGTGGCAGTTCTCATCGACGAAGAAGGCCTTGGCCTTCGATTTTGCGACGCGTTCGGCCATGGCCATGGCTTCGGCGGCGGCCGTTGCCTCATCGAGCAGCGAGGCATTGGCGACATCGAGACCGGTCAGGTCGCAGACCATCGTCTGGTAGTTCAGCAGAGCCTCGAGGCGGCCCTGGCTGATTTCCGGCTGGTAAGGCGTGTAGGCCGTGTACCAGGCGGGGTTTTCCAGGATGTTGCGTTGGATGACCGGCGGTGTGATCGTGCCGTAGTAGCCCTGGCCGATCAGCGACACGAGCTTCTTGTTGAGGTTTGCCGTTTCGCGCATCTTGTCGAGCGCTTCACGCTCGGTCATTGCGGCGCCCCAGGCGAGTGGGGACTTCTGGCGGATCGACGGCGGAACGGTGTCGTCGATCATGGCGTCGAGGCTCGGATAGCCGACGACCTTGAGCATCGCCGTCATTTCATCGGGCGAGGGGCCGATATGACGCCGGTTGGCGAAGTCATACGGCTTGTAGTCGGTAAAGGTGAAATCCTTCGTCATGCTCATCAGGCGATAAGCTCCTTGTAAGCGGCTTCGTCGAGAAGGGCGTCGACGGCCGACGGGTCGGAGAGTTTCAGCTTGAAGAACCAGCCGGCGCCCTGCGGGTCGCTGTTGACCAGAGCCGGATCATCGACGATGGCCTGGTTGCTTTCGACGATCTCGCCATCAAGTGGACAATAGACGTCGGAGGCTGCCTTGACGGATTCGACGGTGGCTGCGGTTGCGCCCTTGTCGAGCGCGGTGCCGGATTCCGGCAATTCCACGAAGACGAGGTCGCCGAGCTGCTCGGCGGCATGGGCGGTAATGCCGACGGTTGCGATATCACCCTCGATTTTCAGCCATTCGTGTTCATCGGTAAATTTCAGCATGGGTTCAGCTCCTGATCAGCGTTTGTAGGTCGGGGTAACGAAGGGAAGGGCGGACACGGTGATCGGCAGATATTTGCCCCGTACCTCCGCGAAAAGTTTTGTGCCATTGGCGGTATGGGCCTTGTCGACATAGCCCATGGCGACCGGATGATCGGCACTCGGGCCAAAGCCACCTGATGTAACGGTGCCAGCCGGTACCTTGCCTTCAGCATCGGCAAACAGTGGCGCACCGCCACGAACCGGCGCCTTGCCTTCCGGCTTCAGACCAACACGGCGGCGGCCGGCACCTTCGGCGAACTGGCCAAGAATGACGTGGGCGCCGGGGAAACCGCCTTCGCGAGCGCCACCGGCGCGGCGTGCCTTCTGCATGGCCCATTCGAGGCCAGCCTCGACCGGCGTTGTGGTCGTGTCGATGTCATTTCCGTAGAGACAAAGGCCTGCCTCGAGGCGCAGGGAATCGCGGGCGCCAAGGCCGATCGGCATGACATCGGGATGTTCGAGAATCCGGCGCGTCACGTCTTCGGCAGAGGCCGCCGGGATCGAGATTTCAAAACCGTCCTCGCCGGTGTACCCGGAGCGCGAGATGATGCAGGGAACGTCGTGCAGGGCGGCTTCCGCCACATCCATGAAGCGCATGGTGGCGATATCGGCCCAGAGTTCGGCGAGCACGGATTCGGCGCGCGGCCCCTGCAATGCGATCAGCGCGCGGTCATCCAGAAGGGTCAGTTCGCAGGTGTCGCCGAGATGCTTTTGCAGATGGGCGAAATCGGCTTCCTTGCAGGACGCATTGACGACGAGGAAGAGGTGATCGCCGCGATTGGCAACCATCAGGTCGTCGAGGATATGGCCGTCATTATCGGTAAACAGCGCATAGCGCTGACGGCCTTCGGCAAGACCCAGCACATCGACCGGTACCAGCTTTTCGAGTGCCAGCGCGGCATCTTCGATCCGGCCGGACTTTGGCCGCAGGATGACCTGTCCCATATGTGAGACATCGAAAAGGCCGGCGGCGGAGCGGGTGTGAAGGTGCTCCTTCAGCACGCCGGCGGGATATTGCACCGGCATGTCGTAGCCGGCAAACGGCACCATGCGGGCGCCAAGCGACACGTGCAACGCATGCAGCGGCGTCTGTTTCAAAGGGGAATCTGTGTTCAAGTCCGGCCTCCAGGTCTGGCGCGACGCGCCGGCTCATCTCCACGGCGCATTGTGTGCGACGTATCCTCGAGCCCCCTCTGTCCCTTTGCCTGAGATTGTTATCCCTTCGGCGAGCGAAACCGCTTCTCTCCAGAGTCCTACCGGCACCTTGCTGGTCCTTTGGCCTGAGAGTTTCCGGGGCGGTTGCTCCTTCGGCACCGGTGTTACCCGGATTCTCCCAACAAGATCGATGTCAGATAACGGCGATGCCAGCGGCTTGGCAAGCGCAAAATGTCGCGCCCGAACAGATTTTTGTCGTCGCTGTTTCAGCCATCCGCGCTGGCGGAGAAAATCAGTCTTTGCATTTTCCCCGCCCAGCAGATAACGCATTTTCCGGAGACGGAGATCATCAATGGCGAAAGCCTGGCGACAGATGCAGGTGACGGTGCGGGTGCTTTCAGCGCTCGCTCTGCTGTTTCTGTCCTTTGCCCATCAGCCTGTGTTTGCCCGCCAGATCACGCCATCGATGGCAGCCGACTATCTGCTGCCGGACGGCACCATCGGGGACATCTGTTTCGGCCTTGATGGCATAGACGGCAAGGGCCACGGTTCCTCGCATGAGGCAATGGCCCCTGTCTGTGACTATTGCCGGCTTTCGGGCTCCGTGCTTTTGCCGGAACCGGCGGGCGAGGGCTATCTCGTTATCCGCTCGGCATTTCTTGTTTCCGGCCAGTATGATTTCAAGACACGCTTCGTGTCGCACCCGCGCCTGCTGCCACAATCGCGCGCGCCTCCGATTTCGCTCTGACGACGCCGCCACCGGCGAATTTCTAAAACATCCAGAGCATTCAGCCGCCTGACGCGGCGTTGACCGTCCTGCCATACGTGGCCGGCTCCGGTCCGGAGACAGATCGATGACACAGACCAGAACAACCCTTCTTGCACTCGCACTTTCGCTAAGCGCCGCCGCCTCGGCCCATGCACACGCCTCGTTCGAAACCGATGAAGTGGCGTCCGAAAGCAGTTTCAAGGCCGTGCTGCAGATCCCGCACGGCTGCGACGGCAAGGCCACCACCGAAGTGCAGGTCAAGTTGCCGGAAGGCTTCGTCTTCGCCAAGCCACAGCCCAAGGCAGGCTGGGATCTTGAGATCATCAAGGGTGACTATCAGAAGAGCTATGACAATCACGGAAAAACAGTGACATCCGGCCCGCTGGAAATCCGCTGGAAGAATGGCAACCTGTCGGACGACTATTACGACACGTTCGTCATCAGCGGCAAAATCTCCGGCTTTGACACGGAAACGCAGATCGCCTTTCCTGTCACCCAGCTTTGCGGTGCCACGGACAAGGTCGTCTGGGACGAGATTCCCGCAGAAGGCCAGAGCGCCCATGCGCTGGAGCATCCGGCGCCGGCCGTGACCGTGACGCCCGCCAAGGCTGGCGGCCATGACCATCACGACATGGCGGCGATGACGGGCATGGGTGCTCCCGATGGCACACCGGTCAAGGCCGGTTCGCTGGAGATTTCCGGCGGCGCGGTCAAGGCGATGCTGCCCGGCGCCAAGGTTGGCGGCGGCGGCTTCGTCATCAAGAACGAAGGCGCTGAAGACGACACGCTGCTGTCGGTCGAAAGCGTGGCTGCGGGCCGTGTCGAACTGCATGAGATGAGCATGCAGAACGATGTCATGAAGATGCGCAAGCTGGACAACGGCATCACTGTTCCGGCCGGCGAAACCGTGACGCTTCAATCCGGCGGCCTGCACCTGATGTTCATGGATGTGAAAAAGCCGTTCGCAGAGGGTGATAGCATTCCGGTAACGCTGACCTTCGAAAAGGCAGGCAAGGTTGATTACGTGCTTTCGGTTGGCAACGCCGCCGGTGGCACGCATAAGCACAAATAGGATCTGCGCATTTTGAACGGATAGGTAACGGCGCAGGAAACTGCGCCGTTACCGTTTGACCGGATGCGGATTAGTGGCCGTCCGCTTCGTCGTCCGGGGTCAATGCCTCGTCGCTTTCATCGGTCTCCGGATCGTCCGGGCCGAACTCCATGTAGCGACGAACCGCTTCGCCGCGGGTGCCCTGGGGCAGGCGGCTGTTGTTGGAGTTCATCAGCATGAGAGACAATGATGTCGGGCTGCGAAGCGCAGCCACTGAAGCATGGGTGTTTGCGGCATCATCCTTTGGCCGGGCCGAGAGCAGGGTGATCGCCTCGTCGGCCGGGCCATCGCCGCTGACGCGGGCGGACGGCTTGACGGCTTGCGCCGCATAAGCCGCCGTGTTGGCCGACATGGTAACGACGAGGGTCATGGATAATCTGCCCTGCCGGGCGCTCCTTCGGATATGACAATCGATCGTTTGTAACCCGGCCGCCGTTTCACCGCGGTGAAATTGCACTGCTGTATTTGAGGCAAATCTTATCGATCATCCGAAGAAAAAGGGGGCGCAGACCGCCGGGGAAAGCGCGCGCCCCAAAGGGTCAGGCGTAGCGCCGCAGGGAAGTGTTGCGTGCCGTTGCGGCTGCCGTTGCCGGCATGCCGTCAAATTCGACGCATTTTCCGGCCGGTGCGCGGCATACGGCGCGCGCATCATGATTGCTTTCCTCATCGGCAAAATGCAGCGCCGCCGCTTCGCTGGCAAACAGCCCGCCGACCCGGCCCAACCGGTCATGCACGACCCACCAGCCGTGATGGTCGCAGCCGACGGTGAAGCGCGGCGTTGCGGAATGCGTGTTTGAGAGAGGATGTCGACTACCCATGATCCTTGTAGACTTTCGTGTTGTTAAGGGAGTGGTGTTGATGGTGTGTTGTGGTTCTGCGCGTCAGCGCAGAATCCAGCCTGCCAGAAGCTGAATAGTGCCGGCGCAGGCAAACACTGCGGCCAGGCGGAAGCCGGCGCCCGACAGGCTGCTGCGGCCTTGTGCCATCAGTCTCGCTGTCTGCCTGCTGGATGAAACTTGCCGCATGCCTGCTCTTTCCGTTGGAAGGTTTGCAATCGGTAAAGCCCTGATTGTCATGATAAAATACCCATTCTATGATTGCCGTTCCATGCGTGGGGAGCGGCTTTGTTGTTAAAATCTCATAGGAATTGCCGCTGTGCCGGTTCCGGTTTGCACAGGACAGGAGCCAGCGCCATGCGGATTGCGGCGGTGGTTTCCGCGACGATCGGGGTCAACGGCAGCCGGACATCGTCGTGGATACCTCTGAGCAGGCTGAGACCATATTTGATCGCGGGCGGGCTGGGCTCGCGCTCCAGGGCCTGAAACAGCGGGCTGAGCCGCTCTTGCAGGCGCAACGCCGACTGCTGGTTTCCGGTTGCAAGCGCCTGGTGCAGCGCGACGGTCAGGCGCGGCACCAGATTGGCGGCAGATGAGATGACGCCGCGACCGCCCATCAACGTAAACGGCATGGCCGTCAGATCGTGGCCGGAATAGAGCGCAAACCGTTGACGCAACGATGCGGGCATTGCCACAAGGCGTGCGATATCTCCCGTTTCATCGGCCATTGCTACGATAGCCCGTAGTGTTGCCAGCCGCTCCAGTGTCCGGGGCGAAAGATCTGCCGCCGTTTGCTGCGGTGAGATGCCGACAATGAGCGGCAGGTCGACGCGGCTGGCGATTGCCTGAAAGTGGCGGAACAGGCCTTCCTGCGCGGGTTTGCTGTAGTAAGGCGTCACCACATAGGCGGCATCGGCCCCAAGGTTTTTCGCCTCTGCGGTGCGGGCAACTGTTGTTTCGGTGCAGTTCGTGCCCGTGCCGGCGAAAACCGGGACACGGTTACAGGAGACGGCGACGGCAAGCCTGATCAATCGCATCCGTTCGTCATCACTCAAGGCCCACGGCTCTCCGGCCGGCCCGGCAACGAGCAGGCCCGAGATGCCGCTGTTGATCTGCCATTCGGCGAGTTCGGCGAAAGCCGATTCGTCCAGTTGATCGTCGCGAAAGGGGGTGACGAGGTCGCAGATTGCGCCTTGCGGCATGGTGTCGGTCCGGATTCGGTCACTCATTTTTAAATTCCTTTTGCACGGCTGCATTCGTCCGCTTCCCGCGCACGGGCGGCAGGGCCTTGCGGATGGCGCTGCTTAGAAGAGCGATCAACACGGCGGCCGGTGGATCGCGATGCTCGCCGCGTATCAGCTTGCGCCGCCGCGGCTGAGAAAGGACGCTGCGGACGCACAGGGCGGCTGCCCAGTGATCGCCATGCGGGTCGAGATCGCGGATATCGCGGGCCGGCTGGCAGGATTGCGCCAGCAACCGGAGAGCAGCGGTAAACGCTTCCTTTTCCATCAGCCGGCGAAACTCCGGCAATTGCTTGATGTCATCAGGCAGGCCGGCGATCTCCGGTAGAATGCGAACCGCTTCCCAGATATGGTGCTCGCGCAGAACCCGCGCCGCGCAGACCCGGGCAATCAGGCTGGAGAGGGCTGGCGCAGGCTCCGAAGGGCGCGCGGCAATGATTACCGGTCGTGGCTGGTGCATTGAAGGTATCGTCCGCATCGCACGATCTCAGGCGAAGATGCAGATAAGGCCAATGCCGGCCAGTGCCAGGACGATCGCCGCAGCATTCAATCCCGCGGTGATGCGGGCGCGGCGTTGCCTGCGGGAGCGCATCGGCCTGTCCGCCTGCGAGCGCATACGCGGGGTGATCTTCGCTGCGGAAAAAGGCGACGGGTAAACGTGGAGCATGGGCATTCGGGCGGAAACCTGTTTCGAATGTCCGGATGCTAGGGCCGCGGCGCATTTGAAATCCATTCCGGGACAATGGTTGAGAGATAAAGGTTTCATAGGAGAACAATCCAACGGTGTGGCCGCCGGCCTTGCAACAGTCTTACTTGCGACACTTCTTAAATATGGGCACACTTCCCGCAACCAGGGGGAGAGGGTGCATGACGGACAGGGAAACACTGAAAGGCATTGTCAACACACTCTATGCGGCGCGCGCGATCAACGATGTCGGCGCAATGATGGCGCTCGCCGGCCCAGGTTTCAGCTTTCGCATGGTCGGCAGCGGGAGACTGGCAGCAATGACCCAGCAGGTCAGCGAACCGGCAGCCGTCGATGCGGCGGTGCAGACGTTGGTCGCGCACTGGGATATGTCCAAAGTCAGGACTACCCGCCTTTACATTGACGGCGACACGGTTTTCGCGCATCGGGCTGGACTGATCCGCTACATGCCGAATGGCAAGGTGATCGAAACCGAGTTTGTCGACCGCCTCACCTTCAAAGATGGCAAGATCATCGACATGACCCAGTTCGTCGATACGCTGATGATTGCTGATACGGTCGGATTGCTCGACGCGTAAGCCATTGCTGGATCCGTTACCGCTCAACGGCAGCCCGCGAATTTCGGTGCGATATCCATTGCAGCGCCTGCTGGAGGCTGGGTCTTTCACGTAACGGCCCATCACGATGTGGTGACCAGACGGGAAACTTGATGCCGCAACCGCAGGGCACCGTTGGAAAGGGCTGCGATTGACGGCATAAGGACTGGATCCGAGTCCTCTGCGATGAAGCGGCGTGGCGTAATGCTTGATTGGCGAGCATGTAGTCCATTTCGTCCAGACGGGCCGGATACCATTGCTGAATAGCCAAATTGATGGGGCACATGACGACCGATCACAGTTTTTCCCGCCGCGGTTTTCTCGGCGTTCTCGCGGCCGGCACGCTTGCGGGCTGTACCACCTCGATGCCGGGCGGCCGTTCTGCTCCGACCCCGGCGCGAATGACCCGGCCGATCGGTCCGCCATCGGACGCCGAATTGCAGGTGATGTACGGCCCCGTCGAGGATGGTGGCTATCTGATCCCGGCCGTTCCCTACCAGCAGATCGATCCGAAATTTTACCGGCAGCGTGTCTCCGATCCGACTGGCCAGGCGCCGGGAACGGTCGTTGTCGATACGCCATCGCGTCTTCTTTATGTCGTTGAGCCTGGCGGCACCGCAATGCGCTACGGCGTCGGCATCGGCCGCGACGGCTTCGCATGGCAGGGTGACGGCATCATCCACTGGCGCCAGCCCTGGCCGCGCTGGAAGCCACCGAACGAGATGGTGGCACGCACGCCGAGCCTTGCCAAATACTCGATCGCCAATGGCGGCATGGAGCCGGGCCTGAAAAACCCGCTCGGCGCCCGGGCGCTCTACATCTTCCAGAATGGCGAGGACACGCTGTACCGTCTGCACGGCAATCCGGAATGGAAGTCGATCGGCAAGGCCGTTTCGTCCGGCTGTGTGCGGCTGATGAACCAGGATGTCATTGACCTCTACAAGCGCGTCCCTGCCAAGGCGAAGATCGTCGTCTGGCAGTAAGATTTGAGAGGCGGGCGCATCCGCGCCTGCCTCCCGCAAGCTGCGTTGCGGATATTAACCCGACGCTAACCTCGATGTCCGATTCTTCGATGGTTGGGCGGATAGATGTTCCGATTTGAGACGTCCGACAAAACTTTGGCACGATTTCCAGCGATAGACGCATCCATGAACCCTCTGCATGCCCTCTCCAGCGCCTCGATGCGCATCCGCTCTGCCCGCACGGTCCTGTCGCGGACATTAGCGGCGCTTGCGCTTGGCGTGGCGCTGTCAGGCTGCATGGCGCTCGACGATCTCTCGGAAGCACCGCCGAAACTGTCGGGCAAGATGATCGCGGAAATGTCGAAGAAGGGCATGAAGCCGGAAAGCCCGGTTCTGGTGCGCATCTTCAAGCAGGAGAGCGAGCTGGAAGTCTGGAAGGTTAACAAGACGGGCGCCTATGCGCTCTTGAAAACCTATCCGATCTGCCGCTGGTCCGGTGAGCTTGGTCCGAAGACGAAAGTTGGCGACCGCCGTGCGCCGGAAGGGTTTTATCATGTCTCGACGGGCATGCTGAACCCGAACTCACAATTCTATGTTTCCTTCAATCTCGGTTATCCCAACAAGCTGGAATCGGCGCTGGGCTATACCGGAGAAGCGTTGATGGTGCATGGCGCCTGCTCGTCGTCGGGCTGTTATGCGATGACCGATCAGGGCGTCGGCGAAATCTATGCGATCGTCCAGAAGGCACTGTCGAGCGGCCAGGAAAAATTCCAGGTCCAGGCCTATCCCTTCCGCATGACGGCGCAGAACATGGCCAGCCATCGCGGTGATCCGAACATGCCGTTCTGGCGCACCATCAAGGAGGGCTATGACGCCTTCGAAGTGACGCGCCGGCAGCCAAAGGTTTCGGTCTGCGAGCGCCGCTATGTCTTCAACAAGGAATTCGAAGGCGGGGAGCCGGCCGATCCTCTGGCTGCCTGCCCGCCGGTCGTCAATCAGCTCGAACCCCAGGCAATGGCCCGGATCGAGGCGGAGGAGCGCAAGCTCGATACAGCCATCACCGGCTCCATTCCCACAAGCTCGACCCTCAGCGCCTATTCCGATGGCGGCATGCATCCGAGTTTTCGCGCGCTGTTGAAGGCGCAGGGAGCGAAGAAGCTGGCGGCCAGCATTTCCGGCACCAAATACCCGATCAGCCGCCCCGACGCCGCCCTGGCCGACCCGTTTGACGGGCGATAGCATCTTCGATCCATAATTTGGCGGATGGGCGCCTGTGGTTTCAACGCCGTTTGCCCGGGCAACGCCGCTGCTTTATGCTATTCCATTCTTCACTGGCGTTCGGCGCCTTCCGGATGCTTGCTCTCGCACGCAGATGGCCTATCTTCACAGTCACGACAACGCTTCGGCGGGAGCCCCATGGCCAACGACCCCTACAAAACCCTCGGCGTAGCGAAAACCGCGACGCAGAAAGAAATCCAGAGCGCCTATCGCAAGCTTGCCAAAAAGCTGCACCCGGACCTCAATCCCGGCGACAAAAGCGCCGAAGATCGTTTCAAGACGGTCTCCGAGGCCTATTCGGTGCTGGGAGACGAGGACAAGCGGGCCCGTTTCGACAAGGGTGAGATCGATGGTGCGGGAACCGAACAAGCCCCACGAAACTATTACCGCGAATATGCCAATGCTCCGGGCAACGATGCGCGCTACCAGAATAGCAGTGGATTTTCCGACTTTACCGACACCGACGATATTTTCTCCAGCTTCTTTTCAAGGCGGGGACCGATGCGCGCAAAGGGCAGGGATGTGCAGTTCTCCATGGAGGTGAATTTCCTCGATGCGGTCAACGGTTCCAAGGAAAAGATCACGCTGCCGGATGGAACCATGCTCGACCTGCAGGTGCCGCCCGGCACCCAGGAGGGGCAGACGCTCAGGCTTCGCGGCAAGGGTGATCCCGGATCTGGCGGCGGTCCGGCAGGCGATGCGCTGATCGAAATTCATGTCAGGCCGCATCCGGTCTTCACCCGCGACGGCGACGATATCCGCATCGAAATGCCGGTCTCGCTGCGTGAGGCGATCCTTGGCGGCAAGGTCAATGTTCCGACGGTCTCCGGTAGCGTAGTGCTGACTTTGCCGCCGCATTCCAACACCGGCAAGACGCTGCGGCTCAAAGGCAAGGGCGTTGCCAAGCGTGGCGGCGGCAACGGTGACCAGTACATCACCCTCAAGATCATGCTGCCGGAGGCTGCCGATCCCGAACTGACGGCTTTCGCCACCAGTTGGGCGGCGGGCCAAGCCCACAATCCTCGAAAAGCCTGGGGAGATTGACATGGACCATCTGGAGTATTGCGAGCGTCTCAGCATCGTTTCCTCCACGCTGACACTATGGATCGACCGTCAATGGATCATTCCGGAACTGACCGAGACGGAGGAGGCTTTTCGTGACGCCGACTTGGCGCGTGGGCTTCTGATCATCGATCTCTCCGAAAGCATGGGCGTCAACCAGGACGGGATCGACGTGATCATGGCGCTGGTCGATCAGGTTCATGGCCTGCGTGCTAAACTGCATGCGCTGACCGATGCGATCCGCAAAGAGGACGGAGAGATCGCCGCCCATTTGGCAAAACGGCTTGAGGGCATGCGGTAGCGGACAAGGGCTGGACTGTTAGGCGCGCTACAGAACGGCCGAAGGGTCGGCCGCGCGATGATATCAACATGACAGGAACATTTTGCGATGCGCCACACCTATAGCCTCGACCACTTTGCCCTTCTGGTCAGCAACCTCGAACGCAGCGTCGCGTTCTACACCGATATCCTCGGCTTCACCCCGATCGAGCGCACCGGCAGCGCCAATGTGGCCTGGCTGACCATCGGCGGTCTCGATACGATCCACCTGATCGAGGGTGATTTTGGCGCGACGCATCTGACCAAGGACACGCATTTTGCGCTGCGCATCGACGACCTCGATGCCTTCGTCGCCGATATCTCCGCCAAGGGCGTGACATTTTACGACTGGCCCGGCAATACCGGCCAGACCGGCACCCGCCGCGACGGGTTCCGGCAGGCTTATGTCCAGGATCCGGACGGGTACTGGATCGAGATCAATGATCATACGCGGCCAGGAATCTGGGGCTGAGGTTCAGGCAAATATGGCTTTGACCGGCAACGTGGAAAACCTGAAACCGGCGCGCGGCAGTCCTGCTCGGTGCCGCGCATACAGAGTTAGCCAATGAGGAGAGCGGACTCTATTGTAACCCCGCCTTGCTCAGCCCGTCCAACCAATGGTCGCGCGCCGCGTCGTCGCCGTACCGGTAGTCAGCCGACTTCTGAAGCGTCCAGCCGGGCTCGATCCGGTTGAATTCGCCTAAGATTCGTCTTGCATCGTCGAGATGTCCAAGTTGCGCTTCGCTTGCAGCTTCAATGAGGCGGACATCGTTGGGCGGAGAGCTCATCCCCCGGATGGTCGTCAGCGCATCGTCATACCGTTTTGCCATGTAATACGCACGGGCGCGGTTCCAGTCATGCCAATAGGCATGATCTGGATCGCGCGCTGCTGCGCTGTCGATCAGTGCGAGAGCCTGTACTGGATCACCGTAATATATGTACGCCTCCGCCATATCTGCCTCGAGGTCGGCCGTATCCTTGTCGATCCGATGCGGGTCGGTGATGAGGACGCGAGCAGCAGCAAACTCCTGAAAGCTTGTCTCGAAATCACCGCGGTTCCAGTACACCATCGCGCGGTACCAGCGGCCCCTGAAGTCATTGAGCCAGCCGCTGTGTGCATCATTGCTCAGAGCCACGGCTTGATCCGCCAGCCGTTCAGCCGCATCAAGGGAGGCCTCCCGATCCCGGGTCCATACATTCTGGTAGGCGCGGAGTTCGACATAGGAGCCTTCGGCATAGGCGGGCAGGTAGTTGCCGTCTTCCCTGATCGCCTTCGCATAACATTCCCTGGCCCTGTCATTCCCTTCCGGGGTCAAAGGCTGGTGTCTTCCTTCGTGGCAATATTCTCGGGCGGTCTGCATCCTGCTATCCCCCTTTTGGTCAATGCGATCGCGGCGCCAGCCGTTCACTGCGGTATGCGCGCATCACGTTCATACAACGTACAAGTCTGAAATCATGCCAAGTTTGAAGTTCTGAATTGTCGTCAGGTATTGTCTCTGACAACCTGTTCACGCTTGATGAATTTCACGTCTATAAGGACTCACTCGGGGTGGAAAGTCGCGTGTTCTGTAAAGAGCCTAAATCAATTTAGACCGTTATTGTTGATCCGAATGGAATTAATTTACGCTTGAACGTATGGTTGTCAACGTAACCAAAGCTGCCAAAATGTATATAATAATACATTTAAAGTTGTATTTGTGCGATTGGTATTGATCTTTTCTCGCTCTACTTTTCTCTCAACCCAGCTTTTCTCAGCCCATCGACCCAATGCTGTCGGTCGCTGTCCTTCCGGTAGTAATAGGCGGCTGACTGTTCGACTGACCAGTCCGGATCGACCTTGCTGAATTCCGTCATGATCGCCCGCGCTTTGTCGATATGCCCGAGTTGAGCCTCGCTCGCTGCGCTGATTAGCCGGACATCATTGGGCGGATCGGTCATTGTTGCGATGGCATCGATTGCTTCCTGGTAGCGGCCGGCCATGTAAAACGCGCGCGCGAAATTCCAAGTGTACCAGAAGGGATAAAAGCGATTGCGCAGCATCGCGCCTCTGATCTGTTCGATCGCCCTTTCAGGCTCACCGCCATAGACCAGCGCTTCGCCCATATCCGCGGCAAGATCCGGGTCGTTGGGGTTGATGTGGCGCGCCGTCTCATACTCCTGCAGGCTCTTGTCGAATTCTCCCTGGTTCCAGGCAACGACGGCGAGATTCCAGTGGCCGCCGAAATCGTCGTTGAGGCTCAGAGCCTTCTCGGCAAGTTGCTTAGCCTCGCGCAGGGAGGCTTTGCCGTCGGGGCTCCACCCATTCTGATAGGCCCGGACATGATAATAGGAGAGTTCCGCATAGGCGGACGAATAGAGTGGATCCAGCTTGATTGCGGCTTCGAATAGTTGGCGCGCCTCTTCGTTTCCTTCCGGCGTCACCTTGTCGGGATCCGACCAGATTGCCTTGCCCTTCAGGTAATAGTCATAGGCGTCCATACTTCCCGTCAATTTCCGGCCCGATCGCTTCTCTTCGGCCGCCGTCACCTGGACTGCAAGTGCTGTCACGATGCTTCTGGTGATATCTTCCTGAACGGTAAAGGTATCCCCCAGGACCCGGTCATAGCGCTCTGCCCAGACGTGGAAACCGGTTTCGGCATTGATAAGCTGCGCGTTGATGCGCAGCCGCTCCGGGGTTTTCTGCACCGTTCCTTCCAGCACATAACGAACACCCAGGGCCGTACCGATGTCCTGAACCTTTGTCGGCTTGTCTTTGAACGTCGATGCGGAGTTGTAGGCGATGACAAAGAGACCGGAGAATTTGGACAGATCGGTTGTGATATCGTTGGTCAGACCTTCACTAAAGTATTCGTGTTCGGGATCGCTGAGATTGTCGAGCGGCAGGACTGCGATCGATGGCAGTGTTGGAGGTGTGAGTTGCAATGATGACTTTTTGCTGGCAGCCATGTCCGGCATGTAAATCCAGCCGACAGGGATCGCGACAATGGCTAGAAGTGCGGTTACCGCGGCTGCCAAGGACCACCGCTTAGAGCGCTTGCGGGCAGTGACGGCGCTTGCTCCCTTCACGGAATAAGCGTGCACCGGGGTCGGGATATTCTTCAACCGGCGTGAACCCAGATCGTGAAATCCGATGTTGGGCAGGTGTTTTACCTGCTCATAGAGGGTTCCGGACAGGCAGATACCACCCGGTTCGGACAGTCCTTCCAGGCGGGCAGCCACATTGACGGCCTCGCCATAGAGATTGTCCTGCTCGACGACGGCATCCCCGAGATTGAGGCCGACGCGGAACCGCATGCGCCAATCCTCGTCGAGTTTCTCATCCAGATGGGCCAGTTGGTTCTGGATTTCGACGGCGCAGCGCATCGCTTCAACCGGGCTTGGAAATTCCGCGATGCGGCTGTCGCCGGCGCCGCCGAAGACGCGGCCCTCATGCACCCGGATGAGCTGTTCGATGATCGCAGCATGCTCCTTGAAGAGCGCAAGGGCAGCGTCTTCGTCCCTTGCGACCAGGCGGCTATAGCCGACCGCATCCGTCGCCAGAATTGTGACTAGCCTGCGCTGCATCACCCCTTCCACTTCAGCCACGGTTGCGGCATTCGCCCCGGACGAGACATGCGCATCCGGGCGTCGGTTCGGCTCTGCAGAAAGCAAGGTGGGATCATTCGGCCATTGTGCGCCGAACGATCAGGAACATGTGCAAGCCGCCCCAATGTGTATATAGGAAATAGCTAATATACATTGAGCGCGATTGAGCGTTTTGGCAAGACTAGGTTTTACCGGGCGGACAAGACCACTCAGGGCGCGTTCTTGGCGACACGAGGCATCGCGGACGTGATGATCCGCTCAATCAATGCCCGGTATGGAAGGCCAGTCAGTCGCGCGAGTAGAGGTAAATCGGAGTCTTTGGGATGCAGCCCCGCTAGAGGGTTGGCCTCGAGAAAATTCACCTTACAGTCTGCATCGCATCGTATGTCGATGCGGCCTGCATCGCGACAGCCGAGGCCTCTCCAGGCCGAAAGCGCCAGTTCCGCGGCTGCAACACTACCGGTATCCGTTACCAAACGAGCCTCGACCCGTTCATCGAAGTGTTTTTTGTTCTCATAGGAGTATATCTCTGGCTCCGCTCCCGCCCGCACCTCCAGTTCCATGACGCCGAGCACCCTCGAGGCCGATCCTGTGCCAAGAATACCCACGGTGAATTCACGTCCCGGCAGATAACGCTCCACCAGGACCGGCTGGCTGTGACGCACCAGCAGCCTCTCGCATCCATGCGCTAGCTCAGTCGCGTCGCGGACTTTGGACGCGGCAGAAATACCCTTGCTGGTGCCTTCGGCGACGGGCTTTATGAACAGCGGAAAGGGTAGGGCGACGTTGCCGACATCGGCAGGAACCTCCACCAGCGCAAAATCGGCGGTACTGAGACCGAGATCACGAACGACACGCTTCGCGGTCGCCTTGTGCAGCGTGACGGCGAGAGCGAGTGGATCGGAAAAGGTGTAGGGGATCCGATAGGCATCGAGAAGGGCCGGCACCAGGGCCTGGCGGCCAAAGCCGTGCATTCCCTCGGCAATATTGAAAACCAGTTCCCAACGTTCGCCATCGGTCAATCGCTTGAGAAGGGTGCGGACCTGACCGATCCGGTCGGTCACATGACCCAGCGAATGTAGGGCGGCCTCAATTGCCTCAATCGTATCGAGCTGATCGAACTCCGCGGTCTGTTCCTCATCGTATCCCTGGAGCGCGTAATCTTCACGCAGATCGAACGTGATGCCAATCCTCATGTTCGGCCACCTCTCTGTGTTCTCAAAACGCTCAGAGGGCGCATCGATCGCGCCGGGGCATTGCTTGTCCCTAAAACAGAAATTTCCGGGCGACAGGGCCGCCCGGAAATCGGATGATGCAAGCTTGTGTTTTAGAAATCAATAATATTTAGCTGCAGCCGCTCGTCGCACCGCAAGTATCGCACTTTTCGCATGTACCATTCCGCACCATCGTGAAGTTCTGGCATTCCGAGCACATGTTGCCCGTATAACCTTGCGCGATCGAGCGGATGCGGCGTTCGGTTTCGATCTTCTTGGCGTCCGACTTGGCGGCGGCGGCTTCTGCTGCTGCCTTGTCGGAGAAAAGGGCGGTGACGTCGGGTCCGGCGTCGACCGTGTTTTCCTCGGCGATCTCCTCGGCCAGTTCAGCGGCGCGTTCCTCGTAGTCGCGCTTGAAGGCGACGATTTCGGAGGTTGAGATCGAGACGGCGGCAACCGTTTCGATCTTGCGGGCAGCGCTGCCGGAAAACGCGGTGACCGTTGCGCCCGACGATGCCTTGGCGGGAGCAGCAGTTGCCGATCCTTTCGGCTCGCCGGAGGTGCGGTCGATCTGGCCGCCGGAGACGAGCGTCGGCTTGTGGCCACGGGTCCAGCCGGTGGAGACGAGGTTGGTCTTGCCTTCCTGGATGCCCTTGCCGAGCGCGGTGTTGCCAAAGTCGGACGTATCGACATGGGCGAGGTCATGGCGGTTCAGGTAGGAGACGGCGAGTTCGCGGAACACGTAGTCGAGGATCGACGTGGCGTTCTTGATCGCGTCATTGCCCTGCACCATGCCGGCCGGTTCGAACTTGGTGAAGGTGAAGGCCTCCACGTATTCTTCCAGCGGTACGCCGTATTGCAGGCCAAGCGAGATGGCGATGGCAAAGTTGTTCATCATCGCCCGGAAGGCAGCGCCTTCCTTGTGCATGTCGATGAAGATCTCGCCGAGGCGGCCGTCGCCGAATTCGCCGGTGCGCAGATAGACCTTGTGACCGCCGACGATCGCCTTTTGGGTATAGCCCTGGCGGCGATTCGGCAGCTTTTCACGCTCGCGGGTGACCCGCTCGATGACGCGTTCGATGATCTTTTCAGTGACGGTGACGGCCTGGGCGGCGGCGGGCGCTGCCAGGAAATCCTCCATCGCATCCTCGTCATCATCGTCCTCGATCAGCGATGCGTTGAGCGGCTGGGAGAGCTTGGAGCCATCGCGGTAGAGCGCGTTGGCCTTCAGTGCCAGCTTCCAGGAGAGCATGTAGGCGGCCTTGCAATCCTCGACCGTCGCCTCGTTCGGCATGTTGATGGTCTTGGAGATTGCGCCGGAGATGAACGGCTGGGCAGCCGCCATCATGCGGATATGGCTTTCGACCGAAAGGTAACGCTTGCCGATCTTGCCGCACGGATTGGCGCAATCGAAGACGGGCAGGTGCTCGTTCTTGAGGAACGGTGCGCCTTCCAGCGTCATCGCGCCGCAGACATGCACGTTGGCTGTTTCGATGTCCTTTTTCGAGAAGCCGATATGCTCCAGCAGGTTGAAGCTCATGTCGGCGAGCTGTTCGTCGGAAACCTTTAGCGTGTCCTTCAGGAAGTCGACGCCCAGCGTCCACTGGTTGAAGACGAACTTGATGTCGAAGGCAGCCTTGGTGGCGCCGTTGATCGCCTCGATCTTCTCGTCGGAAAAACCCTTGGCCTTCAGCGAGCCGGGGTTGATGGCCGGCGCCTGGTTGATATTGCCGTGACCGACGGCATAGGCTTCGATCTCGGCGATCTGGCTTTCCGTGTAACCAAGCGTGCGCAAGGCTTCCGGAACGGCGCGGTTGATGATCTTGAAGTAACCGCCACCGGCCAGCTTCTTGAATTTGACCAGCGCGAAATCAGGCTCGATGCCGGTCGTGTCGCAATCCATGACCAGGCCGATCGTGCCGGTGGGCGCGATAACCGAGACCTGGGCGTTGCGGTAGCCGTGCTTTTCGCCGAGTTCCAGCGCCTTGTCCCAGGCGGCGGTTGCATGGGTGATCAGGTCCTGATCCGGGCATTCAGTGTGGATCAGCGCGACCGGATTGACCGACAGGCTTTCGTAGCCCTGCGTCTCGCCATGGGCGGCGCGGCGATGGTTGCGGATGACGCGCAGCATCGATTCGCGGTTCGGTTTGTAGCCCGGGAACGGACCGAGCTTGGCCGAAATTTCGGCCGAGGTGGCATAGGAGACGCCGGTCATAATGGCGGTCAGCGCGCCGGCAATGGCGCGGCCCTCGGTGGAATCGTAGGGGATACCGGAGGACATCAAGAAGCCGCCGATATTTGCGTAGCCGAGGCCCAGCGTGCGGTATTCATAGGAGCGCTCGGCAATTTCCTTCGACGGGAACTGCGCCATCATCACCGAGATTTCGAGCACCAGCGTCCAGAGGCGGACGGCATGCTCGTAGTCGGCGATGTTGATGTTCTTGGTGGCGGCATCCTTGAACTGCAAGAGGTTGAGCGAGGCAAGGTTGCAGGCCGTGTCATCCAGGAACATGTATTCCGAACACGGGTTGGATGCGCGGATCGAGCCAGCGGCCGGCGAGGTGTGCCAGTCGTTCATGGTCGTGTTGAAATGCAGGCCCGGATCGGCCGATGCCCAGGCGGCGTGGGAAATCTGTTCCCAGAGGTCGCGGGCCTTCAGCGTCTTCATCACCTTGCCGTCCTTGCGGGCGGTCAGGTTCCACGTCCCGTCGGCTTCGACGGCGCGCAAAAAGTCGTCCTTCAGCGAGACGGAGTTGTTGGAGTTCTGGCCGGATACCGTGAGATAGGCTTCCGAATCCCAGTCGGTATCATAGGTCTTGAACTCGATATCCTTGTAGCCCTGCTTGGCGAACTGGATAACGCGCTTGACGTAGTTTTCCGGAACCTGGCTCTGCTTGGCGGCCTTGATCTCGCGCTTGAGGGCAGGGTTCTGCTTGGGGTCATAGCAGGCGTCGTTTTCGGCCGAGCAATTGACACAGGCCTTCATGATCGCCGTCAGATGCTTGGCAACGATCTTCGAGCCGGTGACGAGGGCCGCGACCTTCTGCTCTTCCTTGACCTTCCAGTTGATGTAGGCCTCGATATCCGGGTGATCGATATCGACGACCACCATCTTGGCCGCGCGGCGGGTGGTGCCGCCCGACTTGATGGCGCCGGCGGCGCGGTCGCCGATTTTCAGGAAGGACATCAGGCCCGACGACTTGCCGCCGCCCGACAGGCGTTCGCCTTCGCCGCGCAGATAGGAGAAGTTGGAGCCGGTGCCGGAGCCGTACTTGAACAGGCGGGCTTCACGAACCCACAGGTCCATGATGCCACCTTCGTTGACGAGATCGTCACCGACGGACTGGATGAAGCAGGCATGCGGCTGCGGATGCTCATAGGAGGATTTCGACTTCACCAGCTTACCGGTGAAGGGGTCGACATAGAAATGTCCCTGGCCGGGACCGTCGATACCATAGGCCCAGTGCAGGCCGGTGTTGAACCATTGCGGGCTGTTCGGCGCAACGCGCTGGGTGGCGAGCATGTAGGCAAGCTCGTCGCGGAAGGCGAGGGCGTCTGCTTCGGAGGCGAAGTAGTTGCCCTTCCAGCCCCAGTAGGTCCAGGTGCCGGCCAGGCGATCGAAAACCTGGCGGGCGTCGGTTTCGGAACCGTACTGCTCTTCTTTCGGCAGATCCCTCATGGCGGCAAGGTCTGCTTCCGAGCGCCACAGCCAGGACGGAACGGAGTTTTCCTCAACCTTCTTCAGGCGCGCGGGAACGCCGGCCTTGCGGAAGTATTTCTGGGCGAGAATGTCGGCCGCGACCTGCGAAAACTGCGCGGGCACGTCGATATCCGCAAGACGGAACACGATCGAGCCATCGGGGTTCTTGATCTCGCTGATGGCCTTGCGGAACTCAATTTCAGCATAGGCCGATTGGCCCGGCTTGGTGAAACGACGTTCGATCTGCATCTGTCCCTAGTCCTTATCTTTGCCGCATGTCCGAACCTGTCCAGGCTCAGGGCACAATTGTTCCCGTCCGGCCACGCGGGAGTTGCGCAGCCAGTTCCGTTTTCCGTTCTGATGGGAAACCCGTTCCGGGAGACCCTGTATCTTGTGCTGTTTATGACTGCAAACACTAAATGTAGTATCAACAGCTTCTTTACGCCAGCGTTTTGTGACGTGTTTGGCGTCTGGGGAGATCACAAAAAATAACCGTCACGACCGATGGCTCATCCACCGGACAGTCTTGAAAACACAGACGATTTCTTCTGAGATGAACCGGCCTCGTTACTTTCCGGTCCCGCCGCCGCCGCAACGTAGAAACCATTAACGGTATTCGACCCGAGTCCGTCAAGGGCTGGTTTGTGTCGTAATTGCGAACACCAGATGTTGTGTGTGTGACCTGTGGAAAACGGGGACAGTGGGCATATCAAGCAAAATCAGATGCTTCGCCGATTTCCCTCCAGCACCGTCCGCGGCGGCAGGCAATTTTGCGAAATTTTGCGGGTGAAAAACCACACTATATTTACCCTGGTGCTGCCGGGGCATAGCCAAGACCGGGGAAATGTGGCGCCGGGTAAAACTGATTCGAATCGTCTGGCAGTTCGCCTAAAGTGCATCGAGATTGATGCCAACCGTGATGGCGCCAAGCCGTTGTCCGGTCTGCGGATCGAACACGGTCAGGCTCGCCTGGGATTGCAGCGTCTGCGTCGATTCATCCTTTTCCGCCGCATCGACGAAAAGAGCCGGAGACCCCGTCATGTAGGTCTTTTGCCATTTCGGTTCGTCGCCCTGCCAATAGTCGGAACTCATCTCGCTTTCACCCACGGAAAGGCCCTTGGCGTCGATGACGAAAATTTCGGTGACGACGCCACCCGAGGCGGCCTGTTTGTCCCTGAGGAACTTTGACAGCGGATTACCAAGGACCGTATCGATCAGCGGCCGGGAGTTGCCTACAAACTCCGTGCGCCATGTGGCGTCAAGCGCGTCGATTGCGGCCCGGGTGAGGTGGGCGTGCACTGCGTTCTGGTTTTTCAACGCGCTGATGATGATCGGATCTTCGACCCACGCGCGTATGTTGGCGTCTATATAGGCAGTGACCGGCTCGACGTGAACGTCGCCGGCCCGTGACGGCGTGGCCGGAATCAGGCAGAGTACCATTCCGGCCACAGCGATGAAGTGCACTCGGCTCAAGACCATCCATTCCCCCATGCGATCCGTCGAGAAAGGCCTGGGGACACTTTGTTCCGGCGCCTGTCTGCGCCGCATACCGCTGCGCAAGGTGGTTCAATCTAGCAGAGCAGGCTATTGTTTAAACTGAAATATTCATCATGGCTCATATGGAAGCGGGCGCTTGCTGCCCGCCCCACGAAATCCTGGCCTAGCCGCGCGATCCCTTGGCGATCGGCTCCTGGTAGGTAAAGCCCATATCCCATGGGAAATAGATCCAGGTGTCCTGGCTGACTTCGGTGACAAATGTATCAACCTGCGGCCGGCCCTTCGGCTTGGCATAGACGGCGGCGAAATGCGCCTTGGGCAGCATGGCGCGAACCACGGCGGCTGTCTTGCCGGTGTCGGTGAGGTCGTCGATGATCAGAACGCCTTCGCCGCCATCGGCCTTCAATTCCTCCGAAATACCCTTGAGCACGTACATCTGCC
This sequence comes from Hyphomicrobiales bacterium, assembly GCA_900472175.1. Lineage (GTDB taxonomy): Bacteria > Pseudomonadota > Alphaproteobacteria > Rhizobiales > Rhizobiaceae > Pararhizobium. The sequence continues at coordinate 610,034 of UCHD01000004.1, forward strand.
CCTGTGCATCATAGTCGTGATAGGAGGCAACGCAGACTGTTTCGATCAGCCGGATGTTCAGCTCGCGACAGACGATGGCCGCTGGCACGAGGCCGCCACGGGTGATGCAGACGATCGCCTTCCACTCGCCGCCATTGTCGGCGAGACGCCAGGCAAGCGCACGGGCGTCGCGGTGAAACTGGTCCCAGGAAACGGGAAATGCTTTTTCAGGAAGTGACATGCTCAAGCTCCAGTTGATCGAGGCATCCGGTTTCGGGAGTGGTGCGGACGACGGGGGTCGAACCCGTACAGATCTCTCCGAGAGATTTTAAGTCTCTTGCGTCTACCAGTTTCGCCACGTCCGCCTGCTTTTCCTTTCAAACACTCGCGCTTCAAGGTCAATAGGCTGTTTGGCAAAACACGATCGCGACGCCAGATTTGGGTCCGCGTTAAGCAAAAACATGAGATTTGCAAAAACCCCTCAAACCACAGGGTTATGTCCAACCGGCCGCGGGCTTATATTTTGATTCTGGAATTTAATCTGAGGTGTGGCCGCCGTGTTGCAAGAAATCCCATTGACGTGGAAACCAATCCGCAACCGCTCTTTCGCAGGCATGCTCGGCCAGCAGGAATTGGCCTACGTGTTGCAGCATGACGGCCAGACAAATTGGAAATGGATGGTTTCCGGTTGCAACGGAACGATACGATACGATTTCCAGTCGGCTGAAACGCTGGATGATGCCAAAGCCGCAGTACAGGCCAGTGTCAATGAATGGTTCAGGTCGGCCGGCCTGTTAAACACGGCGGCGCCGGGGTGATTGGCGCTCTTTCAAATTGAGCGCTACGTAGCATGTATTGCCAAAAAAATCAACTAACGACATTAATCAGCAAGAACTTATAGTTGAATTACAACAGTTGAATATTACTATGAGTACCGCAATCGTTGAAAAAATGAGGCTTCCGATGCAGGACAAAACGCATGTCACGGATCTTCTACAGGCTGCAAAATTGCTGGCCGACGCTCAACAGAATGTGATGCTGAGCTATCTGATCTGCATGGCCATTTTAGAGGCCCGGCAGACTCCGAAGGAAAGAACCGCGAAGGCGGCATAAGGGGCAGAATCCCAGATAACTGGCCGCCGAAACCGGAAATGGTGGCGGGCATACTCTGAAAGACAAAAAACGTTGTCCGGTCGCCGCCTCTGACGGCGCGTCCGGCGATTAACCCTACCTGTGAAGGTTAACCAACGGTTTCAGTTGATCCCCCCAGCACAAGGACGCTTTAACCAGCGGTGCCGAGGGAGGGAAACTCGGCGTTTTTCAGCACCAAACCATAAGCCCCTCTTCGGCGCCGGAGAGGGGCATTGCTGTTTTCGGTGTCGTGATGCCACTGCTGCGCAACTAGTGCGTTGCCGCCCTATTGATCCTCGACAGTGGCTTCCGGCCGGTCCCCGCCGTCTGCGTGTTCGAAATGCCATTGACCGCTTTGGTCCTGAAAGCTGATTTCCTCATCGTCGCCGCCGACCTGCTGTTCGGCCGCCGCGGCTTTCGCCGCCGCCACCGCCATGTCGCGGTTCGGGAAAGCTTCGGAAAACACGCCGGAAAGTTTATAAGCCCATCCGCCGTCATGCTCGACAATTGCATATACAACCTTGGTCATTTCGTACTCCCTGGAGTGCGCCGCATTCCAATATCTCATGGAGCCGACGTGACCGGACAGGAACGGCCGATTGGGGCAAACATTCCCATCGCCAAACCCGCGTTGCACGCTCTCGCTTTGCATCGCGGCGGCGAAAGGTAGCACGAAACCCCAGCGTTTTTCCACTTTTACTGCGGACGAGTGGGCGGCTTGGGGTTTTCGGTTCCCGCCAGTGTCACCACCCTTGGTGCACAAACGCAAAAAGGGCGACCTTTCGATCGCCCTTTTTGTCCGTCTAATGGGTCTGCCTAGTCTCAGGTCGAGAGTTTTGCCGCGATCTTGGCAACATGGGCGCCCTGGTAGCGCGCGGCTTCCAGTTCGATTTCCGACGGCTGGCGGGAGCCATCGCCACCGGTGATCGTCGATGCGCCATAGGGTGAGCCGCCCTTGATTTCATCGACACCCGTCTGCCCCTGGAAGGCGTAGGGCAGCCCGACGACGACCATGCCCTGATGCATCAGCGTCGGGATGAAGCCGAGAATGGTGGATTCCTGACCGCCGTGCTGGGTCGCAGAAGACGTGAAGACCGAGCCGACCTTGCCGACAAGCGCACCCTTCATCCACAGACCGCCGGTCTGATCGACAAAATTGCGCATCTGCGATGCGACAGTTCCGAAACGCGTGCCGGCGCCGAAGATGATGGCGTCGTAATCGCCGAGTTCATCCGGCTTGGCGATTTCGGCAGCCTGATCGACTTTGAAATAGGAGGCCTTGGCAACGTCGGCCGGCACGAGTTCCGGCACGCGCTTGACGGTGACGTCGGCACCGGCGGACTTGGCGCCTTCGGCCACTGCATAGGCCATGGTTTCGATATGTCCGTATGCCGAATAATAGAGCACCAATACCTTAGCCATCGTATTCTCCTTTGACTTGGCAATTCCGCTTGATTGCCGCTGGAGATAGGATTTATCAGTTTACCTGTCCGTTGTCAGAAGCGAAGCGGGCGACAGACCGTTCGAGAATAAGAGACAATCGGATTTTTCGACTGAACGATCCCAGCGTTACACAGGACCTTCCGATGACCAGCGAAAAAATCGTCACCGCCGCCATGCTCGCCATCGGCGACGAATTGCTTTCCGGCCGGACCAAGGACAAGAACATCGGCCATCTGGCCGATGTTCTGACGCTGGCCGGGATCGATCTGAAGGAGGTCCGCATCGTCGCCGACGATGAGGCGGCGATCGTTTCGGCACTCAACGGGTTGCGGGCTGAATACGACTATGTCTTCACATCGGGCGGGATCGGTCCGACCCATGACGATATCACCGCTGATGCAGTGTCACGGGCGTTCGGCGTCGCGTGCATTCACGACCCTGACGCGATGACGCTGCTCGGTGCAATGTACGAGCGGCGCGGCCTGGAATTTACCGAGGCGCGGCAGCGCATGGCACGCATGCCGAGCGGGGCACGGCATATTCCAAACGCCGTATCGACGGCGCCGGGGTTCATCATCGGCAATGTTCACGTCATGGCCGGTGTGCCGCAAGTTTTCCAGGCGATGCTCGACGCACTCCTGCCGCAATTGGAAAGCGGCACGATCGTCAAGTCGCGCACCGTGCGCTCTCCCTTTGGAGAAGGCGATATCGGCGGGCCGCTCGGCGAGGTGCAGAAGGCACATCCCCTGACCAGCATCGGATCCTATCCGAAGTTCGACGGAAAATCGTTTTCGACGGATCTGGTGATCCGTGCCCGCGACGAGGCATTGCTCGATGCGGCGGAAGCCGATGTGAAGGCGATGATCGACACGATCGCGGCGTCGAAGAACAAGGCCTGAACGGTTACGGGGTTGGTGTCGCTGCGGCGATCGTAAATTTCTGATCGACGCTTGCGGATTTGCCGCTGTTCAGATCGTTGAAATGAAACCGCAGCACATAATCGCCGGCCGCCGCGCCGCTGACATCCGTTGTCAGCGTCGCGTAGATTTCCTGGTTGCGGAAGAAACTGGTGAATGTGAAATCGCCAAAAGCCTTCTGGTTGGCCAGAACCTCGCCGGAGGCACTGAGAATATCCAGGTCGACGGTAAAATGCGTCTGCATCTTGCCGGCAGTTGCCGCGGGCTTCCAGGTCAGGCCGATGGGTTCAACATAAGAGACGAGGGCTTCACCGGGCTTGAACACCGGCTGCTGTTTTGGCTCGTACATCGCGTAGCCGATGGGAGGGGCCGCAACAAACACCGCCTTGCCGACGGAGAAGGGCAATGTCGCCGAAAATGCGCTGATGGCCGAGCGCATGATATCGTGGGCGCCCAGCGTATCACCGGAGGTTGCCAGCGCCTCGGCTTTGGTTGCCGCGTCTGTAAGTGGCCCGGCGAGGGCAGGCCCAACCAGCATCAACAGGACTGGAATTACACTGATTGTGCCCGTCAGACCGCTTCTTCGCTTGCTGGTGTGCATTGTCTCTCCCCCGATCCTGCGCCGATGTGGATGTTCTGGATTTGCCAGCGGGAGTCAAGGCAGGCTCACGATCCTATAAAGATGATTATATTACTCCACTTATTGACGGATAACTGTGGTTTCGCCAGTCATGATGTGGCATAGGCACAGCGATACGAACCCGAACGAAAGATCGCATTCCATGAAGCAGGACGTTGATAATGCCGTCGAGGCTTTGCGCGCGTTGTTCCCGGCAACGCCGCTGCAGCTCAACGAGCACTTGAGCGCACGCTACGGTGCGACGATCTATCTGAAGCGCGAAGACCTTTCGCCGGTGCGGTCCTACAAGATCAGGGGCGCCTTCAACTTTTTCCGCAAGGTGATAGCGGCCGGAGGAACCGGCAAGACCTTTGTCTGCGCATCCGCCGGAAATCACGCGCAAGGGTTCGCCTTCGTCTGCCGCTATTTTGGCGTGCCGGGCGTCGTCTTCATGCCGGTCACGACCCCGCAGCAGAAGATCGACAAGACACGGATATTCGGCGGCGAGTTCATCACCATCAAACTTGTCGGCGACTTCTTCGACCAGTGCTATCAAGCAGCGCGTGACCATGTGGAGCAGATCGATGGCGTCATGGTGCCGCCTTTCGACCATGCCGACATCATCGAAGGCCAGGCGACCGTGGCGGCGGAGATTGTCGAGCAATTGCCGGAAGGCATCGTTCCCGATCTGGTGATCATGCCGGTCGGGGGTGGTGGGCTTTCCGCCGGAATGACCGGCTATCTGAAAGATACCGTTCGGCCCGAAGCCTTCATTTTCTGCGAGCCGGAGGGCGCGCCGAGCCTGAGCCGCAGCCTCCAGACAGGCGCGGTGGTAACGCTCGATCAGGTCGACAATTTTGTCGATGGTGCGGCAGTCGGCCGGATTGGCGATCTCAACTTTGCAGCGCTCCAGCATTTTTCGACCGATCAGGTTCTGCTTCTGGCGGAAAACGCGATCTGCGTGACGATCACCGACATGCTCAATGTCGAGGGCGTCGTGCTGGAACCGGCGGGCGCTCTGTCGATCACCGCGCTGGAAGCACTGGGCCGCGATGCCCTTGAAGGAAAGACCATCGTCGCGGTCGTTTCCGGCGGCAATTTCGATTTCGAGCGCCTGCCGGACGTCAAGGAACGGGCCATGCGGCATGCGGGCCTGAAAAAATACTTCATCCTGCGGATGCCGCAGCGCCCAGGCGCGTTGAAAGACTTTCTCGGCCTGCTTGGCGAGGAGGACGATATCGCCCGGTTCGAATACCTGAAGAAATCGGCGCGCAATTTCGGCTCCATCCTGATCGGCATTGAAACCAAGCATCCGGAGAATTTTCCGCGGTTGAAGGCGGCCTTCGATCGCGCCGGACTGCATTATCAGGATATCACCAACAACGAGATATTGGCCAATCTCGTGATATGATATTATGTATTGATATCTGAGTGTTGATGGATTGATTTAAACCAATTCACGATATTTTTTGCGAGCCGGCCTGTCGTGTGAGGCGACAGGGCGTCGCCCGCAACAATATGGCTGTAGGGATCGCCGATTTCGCCGGGGTCGAGCATGATGGCCGGTCCGCCCCAGCGTGCGGCGACAGCAGCTGTTTGCCGCGCATCGACAACCTGATCTGCCGGAGATTGGATGATCAGCGTTGGGGTCGGTATCGATTCAAAGGGCAAAGCCCGGGTTTCTGCGACCAGCGATGCGACCGGCAGCAACGCATCTACCGGGTAATCCGTAGTCCAGCAGGCGGCATGAAGCGCGTTCAAGGGAACGAAGGAGCGTCTGCGGCCAAGGATGAGCCGTGCGCTGAGGCGGGCAGGCGGTGCCGTCAGGAGAAACGCGCCGCGTCCCCTGATCCTGAAGTTTGGCGACAGCAGCACGGCACCGTCGACGCGCGCGGCCCATTCCGGCCGCGAAAGCCCCCAGGTGGCGAGCGTTGCACCGGTCGATGTTGCGATGATCAGCGTTCTCTCACCAAGCAGCGCCGCTATATCAAGTGCTTCGTGCAGGTCGTCCCGCCAGTCTGCCACCGAGGCTTCTGCCATCGCATCATTGCTGCGGCCATGTCCGGCGAGCCGTGTGTAAAACAGGTTGGCACCGAGCGCCTGCGCTACCAGATCGGGCAGGGGCCGAACCTCCCCCTTGGATGCGGAAAATCCGTGGATGTAGACGATGGTTAACGCAGTCCGGCGTTTTTTGGCGGGATCGGCCCATACGACCTGCTTGGCCAAACCCGGCCTGATATCGGCGAAGGCCGATTCCCTGGCCTCGAGATAGGATTCGATCCCATCGATCGATCCGATTGCCGGAAAAACCGAGGTCACGACTGCAGCAACGCCTTTGTCATCTCATTCTCCTGATACCAGCGCGCCGATTGCGGAAGGAAGAACTTAGCCTTTGACAGCTCTGTTTGCCATGAGTTAAGTCTTTCGCATGGCTTCTTTTCTGTCAAAATTGTTCGGCTTTTCCAATGGCTCCGGCACCGAAACGGCTGCGTCTTCCGGCAAGACGGAGACTTATGGTGACTGCCTGATCCGCGCCACGCCAATCCGCGAAGGATCGCAATTTAGGCTGGCGGGTTCGGTCGAAAAGGACGTCGAAGGGGTGATCCGCGTTCGCACCTTCATCCGCGCCGACGTTTTCACGTCGGAACAGGACGTGATTGACGCCACGTTGCGCAAGGCGCATCAAATCATCGACCAGCACGGCCCGTCGCTGTTTGCCGACGATATTGCCTCGCGGCAGGTCTGATTCCGGACATTTTATACTGTTGAGTTTGAACTGCTATCTGCAGACGGCATTTCTGTGAGCCGACGGAAAACCCGCTTTTCAAGTGCGGCCAACGGCTCGTCTACAATGATCAGCGACAACACCCTAAACGTTTCTTTAAATTTGACGCTTATAGATTCGCACAGTGAAATCTGAGTGAATATCGGGCGATGACCAATGTAGTGCTGTTTTTCTGCGAAGGCCTTGTCTACGTCGCAGTCATGGTCACGCTGCTGCACTTGCGCCATCGACTGGGTCTTGGCGTGTTCATCGCAGCCCTTGGTGTCCTGCATTTCATCGAAACTTATCTTGCTGCCGTCTTCTATGTGCAATTGCCGTTCGGGGTAATCTCGCCGGGTTCGGCCGTGCTGTTTGCCGGCAAGCTGATGATGATCCTCCTTCTCTACGTGAAGGAGGATGCGGCAACTGTGCGCCAGCCGATTTATGGCCTTCTGGCGGGTAATTTTCTCACCGTCGCGCTGAGCCTGCTCTTGCAGATGCACCAGACCGTTTCGGCCGTTCCCAACCGCAGTGCCGATCTCGCCTTCATCGACGAGATGGGCTGGCTGATGCTGTGGGGAACGCTGCTGCTCTATCTCGATTCGCTGCTGATCATCCTGCTCTACGAGCGGATCGGCCGCTGGATGCGGGGAATGCTCACCTTGCGCTTCCTCATCTGCGGCGTCGTGGTCCTGACCTTCGACCAGGCTGGGTTCTATCTCGCGCTGCATGCGCTCAATGATGCACCGGCAGAAGTGTTCTGGGGCGGCTGGATTGCCAAGATGGGGGCGGCAGTCCTCTATTCGCTCATTCTCGGTGCCTATCTGCATTTTTCCAGCCATTCGGTGCTTGCCGTGCTGCGGCAACCGATTGGCGACATCTTCAACACGCTGACATTCCGGGAGCGTTATGAGGATTTGCTGTCGAAATCGGGACGCGACATGCTGACCGGCGCGCTGGATCGCAGCCGTTTCGAGTTTGAAGCGCCGCGATTGATCCGCCACGCGGTTGCGTCGGGCAGCGTCATCAGTCTGATCATGATCGATGCTGATCATTTCAAGAGCATCAACGATCGCTTCGGCCACCTCGAAGGCGACCGGGTGTTGAAATCGATCACCGACGCCATCCAGGCAGGCCTACGCCCGAGCGATCATCTTTTCCGCTACGGCGGAGAGGAGTTCGTCATCCTGTGTGACGGTCTTGATCACAGCAGCGCCTTGTCACGGGCCGAACAGTTGCGGCAGCGCGTCCTGATGGGCGTGATGACGCCGGACGAATCTGCGGTTACCGTCAGCATCGGGATTGCCTCAACCCCGATTGATGGAACGACGACGCGGGATCTGCTGGCGAAGGCCGACATGCGGCTGTACGAAGCCAAGCGCATGGGCCGTAACTGTGTCGTTGGAAATGCCTGACCAGCCTACCGCCGCCCCCTCAGACGCCGACATTCGGCCGGTCGATGATTTCGCGTAGTGAGAAGCTGGAATTGATCTTGACCACATGGGGCAGGGCCGAGAGCCAGTCGCGATGGATGCGCTCATAGTCCTCCAGATCCTTGGCGGCAACGCGCAGGATATAGTCATATTCTCCCGACATCAGGTAGCAGACCAGCACATTCGGACAGAGCTTTACCGCCGCTTCGAACTCGGTCAACGTCTTGGCAAACTGGCCTGACAGCGAGATGTGGACGATGACCATGATCCGGTAATCGAGAGCCTTGTGCGAGAGGCGGGCGTGATAGCCGCTGATGACGCCGGATTTCTCAAGGATATCGACCCGGCGCGAGCAAGCGGATGCCGACAGGCCGACTTTTTCGGCCAGTTCGGCATTGGCGATCCGGCCATTTTGCTGGAGAATCCGCAATATCGCAGCATCAATCGTATCCATCGCTGCCAATCGAATATCCTTCGAAATTTTGAGATAAAATCGCAATAATCAACGAAATATTACGCCGTTTCCCCTCCGATTTGCAAGGACATGCGATAGCCTTTCTGGTTCGCTACGAAGGCAAAACAACACAGGCGTAAGCCGCATAGGAGAGGAACGCGAAGATGCGTGTCGGTTGCCCGAAGGAAATCAAAAACCATGAATATCGTGTCGGTCTGACGCCCGGATCGGTGAGAGAGTATGTGGCACATGGCCACGAGGTGATCATCGAAACGAAGGCGGGCGCAGGCATTGGCGCGGAAGACGACAGTTATCGGGCAGCGGGCGCTAAAATTGTTGCCACTGCCAAGGAAGTCTTTGAAAAATCCGACATGATCGTCAAGGTCAAGGAGCCACAGCCCTCCGAATGGGCACAGCTTCGCGACGGTCAGATTCTCTACACCTATTTGCATCTTGCCCCAGATCCAGAACAGACCAAGGGTCTGCTTGGCTCCGGCGTTACCGCCATCGCCTATGAAACGGTCACCGACGATCGCGGCGGCCTGCCGCTGCTGGCGCCGATGTCGGAAGTGGCAGGACGGCTGGCCATCCAGGCCGGTGCAACGTCGCTGCAGAAGGCCAATGGTGGCCGTGGTATCCTGCTCGGTGGTGTGCCGGGTGTTCTGCCTGCCAAAGTCACAGTCATCGGCGGTGGCGTCGTCGGGCTGCATGCAGCCCGCATGGCGGTCGGCCTTGGCGCCGATGTCAGCATTCTCGATCGTTCCATCCCGCGCCTGCGCCAACTCGACGACCTCTTCGCGGGCCGCGTCCACACCCGGTTTTCGACCATCGACGCGCTGGAAGAGGAAGTCTTTTCGGCCGACCTCGTCATTGGCGCGGTGCTGATTCCCGGTGCCGCTGCTCCGAAACTGGTGACGCGCGAAATGCTGTCCGGCATGAAGAAGGGCGCCGTCATCGTCGATGTCGCCATTGATCAGGGCGGCTGCTTCGAGACATCGCATGCGACGACACATTCCGATCCGACCTATGAAGTCGATGGCATCATGCATTATTGCGTCGCCAACATGCCGGGTGCTGTTCCCGTAACCTCCGCCCATGCGCTCAACAACGCGACACTGTTCTACGGCCTGCAACTGGCCGATCGTGGCCTGAAGGCGATTGCGGAAGACCGGCATCTGCGTGCCGGCCTCAACGTCCACAAGGGCCGGGTGACCAACAAGGCTGTAGCTGAAGCACTCGGCTATGAGAGCCATGCTCCGGAAGCCGCACTGAAGATCGCCTGAGCTTAGGCGGGAAACAAAATCAGAGACGGGGCCGGGAATGTCCGCCCCCGTTTTTCATGCGTTTTCAATGCGGCATTGGTAGCAATTGTTGCGCGCCGAGCGCACGTGAATATAGGCGATCTCGGTGCGGTCCAGCAGTTCTGCGGCACGCGCGCCGATATCGGCCACCGGAACGACAGAGCCGCTGCCGTAGACGATCCGGTTGTCCTCGCTATAGCCGCGCAGCAGGTAATCCTTGCTGGTCGTCAGGATCGGCGGAACGGCGCCGCCGCCGGCATAAGCTTCGCATTCTTCCGCATGCAGGAAAATCGGCCCGGTCTCCGCATAGGGCTGGAGTTCGGGAAAAGGACGATAGGCGAGGATGAGATAGCTATCCCCGGCCTTGATATTGGCGAGACAATGGCGGCAGGGCATGCCGATACCATCGGAGACATGGATTTCAGGTGTCAGGCCATACGCATCCGGCTCGCGGCGGCGATAGCGCGCGGCAAGGGCGCTTGGCATCGGTGTATAACGCAGTGGCATCTCAAAGGTCCTCCGGCTTCAATGCCTGAGGAAATGCCATGCAGCAGCTAGATGCGACACCCGATTCTTGCCGATTCCAATGTCACAGGCTCTGGGCCAGCGCCAGAAGTTCGTCGTCGCCAAGGGGCTGCACTGTCGCATCATGGGTCGAGACCGGGGAAAAGCCGAACCGCTGATAGAGTTGCAGCGCGCGGGGATGATCGAGCGTGTTGGTCGCAACGCGGACCGTTTTCGGATTTGAACTCCAGGCGGCATAGAGCGTCTGCAGAAGAAACCATTTGCCGAGCCCGAGGCCAAGCGCGTGTTCGAACATGCCGAAATGGGAGAGTTCGACCGTGTCTTCGTCCACCTGCAGCAGTTCGAAAAAGCCCGCCGGCGCACCGTTGACGTAAAGCACGGTTACGGCATTGCGCTTGTCATGCAATGCGGCCGTCAGGTCCGCATCGCTCATCCGCAGCCGGTCGACCCAGTTCCAGCGTTTGCCAACCTGCAGATAGAGGAAACGATAAAAGGGAAGCGGGATTTCCGGCACGCGCATGATCGCAGTCTGGATGTTGACCGGCACCGGCAGGCTCTGCTTGGGCGGTGCGGTCATCTCCAGTTCAGTGACGCGAACGTCGAGTGATTCGGCTGCTTTGCCCTCGGTCATGCTGATCATTCTTTCCCGGTCACGACCGGCGTATCTGCCCGGCTGCCCCATTCGGACCAAGAGCCATCATAGAGCGTATTGTCCGTATGGCCCAGCGATTGCAGCGCCAGCATGATGATCGCCGCAGTCACGCCAGAACCGCAGGAGGTGACGACCGGCTTGTCGAGATCAATACCGGCCGCCTTGATCGTTTCGCGCAGAGCGTCGAGCGATTTGAGCTTGCCGCCGGTTGAAAACACACCGGAGGGCAGGCTTCTGGCGCCCGGCATATGGCCGGATCGCATGCCGGCTCTCGGTTCGGCTTCCTCCCCGGTAAAACGTGCAGCACCGCGCGCATCGGCAATCTGGCGGGAGCCGGTGGCGACGATGTCGCGCATTTGTGCAAACGAGGTCACGGCTTCAGCATTGAACTTCGGATGGAATGTGGCAGGTGCCGGCTGCGGAACGTCAGTGGTGACCGGCCGCCTCTCAGCCTTCCAGCCATCAATACCGCCATCAAGTACGAACACCGATTGGGCGCCCATTGTGCGCAGCAGCCACCAGACGCGCGGCGCCGTGAAGATGCCGGGGCCGTCATAGACGACGATCGTGTCGGTCTCGCTGATTCCAAGCTTGCCAAGAGATTCGGCGAAGGATTGCGGTGAGGGGATGGTATGCGGCAGACCGCTGGTCAGATCGGCGATGGCGTCCTGGTCGTAGAAGACGGCGCCCGGAATATGGCCGGCCGCATATTCGGCCTTAGGGTCCCGCTTCTGTGCCGGCAGATACCAGGCAGCATCGAGGATTTTGACGGACGGATCGTTGAGGCGCTGCTCAAGCCAATCGGCGGAAACGACGAAGGCGCTTTTCTGTTCGGTCATCGATTTATTCTCCCGTGGACGTAGCGTCCGGCGTTCCGAAACGGATACGAAAGCGCCGGTTTTCCTTGCCCTTCTTTTCAATCTTGGCGATGTAGATTGCGCCAACTTCCTGGGTTTCCGACACATGCGTGCCGCCGCAGGGCTGGCTATCGACCGACGCGTTGTCACCGATGCAGACCAGGCTGACGCGGCCAAGGCCCATTGGTGGGCGGACATTCTTCGATTTGACGATATCAGGATTGGCCGCGAGTTCGGCGTCGGTGATCCATTGCAGATAGACCGGGTGATTGCCATCGACCAGCGCCATCATCGCGGCGGTGACGGCGTCCTTGTCGATGGTTTCGCTCATGTCGAAATCGACGCGGCTTTCGTCCTCGCCAACGGCTGCCCCGGTGATCGGATATTGGCAGACGACAGAGAGAAGATGGCAGGCCGTGTGCATGCGCATCAGCTTGTAACGGCGCGGCCAGTCGATATGCAGGACCAGCTTTTCACCGGCCAGCACGGATGGCTGATCGGCTGCCGGCACATGAATGATGATGTCCTTGGTATCGCCGTGGCGGGTCGTTGCGATCTCGATGCGGCTGCCGTCGGCGCGCTCGAAAAAGCCGTTATCGCCGGGCTGGCCGCCCGAGGTTGCGTAAAAGCAGGTTTGATCGAGTTCGATGCCACCGTCTTCCCGTATTCCCGTGACGATCGCCTCCGTGGTTGAAAGGTAGAAATCGTCGCGAAAAAGGGCAGTCGTTGTCATGAGATGCTTATCCGGCGGGTTCGTATGGGACCGTTATTCCGGAGTTCCGGGTCAGCCAGGCCGGTACAGGAAGGCCCTTGGACTTCAGAAATGCCGGGTTGAACAGTTTCGACTGATAGCGGTTACCATAGTCGCAGAGGATCGTCACGATGGTATGTCCCGGTCCCAGATCTTTTGCCAGACGAATGGCACCGGCAATGTTGATGCCGGAAGAACCGCCGATGCAGATGCCTTCCTTTTCAACGAGATCGAACACCAGCTGTACGGCTTCGGCATCCGGTATCTGGTAGGCGAAATCCGGCGTAAAACCTTCGAGATTGGCGGTGATTCGCCCCTGGCCGATACCCTCGGTGATCGACCCACCAGACGATTTCAGTTCGCCATGGGCATAAAAATTGTAGAGGGCTGCGCCTTCCGGATCGGCGATTGCGATCTTGATGTCCGGGTTTTTCGCCTTCAACCCAAGTGCCACGCCGGCCAAGGTGCCGCCGGAACCGACCGCGCAGACGAAGCCATCGACCTTGCCATCGGTATCGCGCCAGATTTCCGGCGCGGTGGTTTCGACATGGGCGTCGCGATTGGCGACATTATCGAACTGGTTGGCCCAGATCGCGCCATTCGGCTCGGTCTTTGCCAATTCGGCGGCAAGGCGGCCGGACAGTTTCACGTAGTTGTTGGGGTTCTTGTAGGGGACGGCGGGAACTTCGATCAGTTCGGCTCCCAGGAGGCGCAGCGCATCCTTCTTTTCCTCGCTCTGCGTCTCGGGAATGACGATGACCGTGCGGTAGCCAAGCGCCTGGGCAACCAGCGCCAAACCGATACCGGTGTTGCCGGCGGTACCTTCTACGATGACGCCACCCGGCTTCAACTGGCCGGATTTTTCGGCATGACGGATGATCGACAGTGCGGCGCGATCCTTGACTGACTGGCCCGGATTGAGAAATTCCGCCTTGCCGAGAATGGTGCATCCGGTCGCTTCCGAAGCGCCTTTGAGACGGATCAGCGGCGTGTTGCCGATGGCTTCGAGAACTGAGGGCAGAACGGACATGAGCGAACCTCTTGGCTGCGGGTAATTGTCTCAGGCACGAACAAACCTGAAGCTGATGACGACTTTAACAGGAAATGAGCAAACTGCGTCAACCAGACAGGCCCCACAGTTCAACATACCGAAATCATGCCGCCTTTTCGCGGCTCGCAGCCCTTGAAGCAAGAAATAGCGTTTCAACTCAGCGCCGGGATGGGCAAAAATCGACCCAAAAGTGGCGATGCGGTTTCACAACCGGTGTGATCCAATTCTTGACCCTTCGCGTAATGAGGAGATAGTTTCCGCAGCGCTCATGCGACAAACACTCCTGCGGCAAAACAGGTAAATCAAATCAATGGCTGACGGTCAGCTGGATACAGTCGATGCCTTGATGGCACGCTACGCTGCGGGCATTTTACCGGAGCCGGCGCGCGTACTCGTCGAAGCGCATCTGGAGATGCAATCCGTCAATAGATCAAAGGTCACAGCTTACGAAACGGTTGTCGGTGATGTCCTGGAACGCATGGAACCGGTTTCTCTGACATCAAGAGACGAAGCGCTGAGAGCCATTTTTTCGGCAGCTCCTCTTACAACGCCAGACACGGCACCAGTTCCGCCAGGAAACCCGTTTTTTCCCAAAGCCATTCGCGATTTTGCCGGGATCGATGCCGCTGAAATCCCCTGGAAAAGAAAACTGCCGGGGTTCAAGGAATATAGCCTCGGGACAATCGACGGCTGCGATGTCAGCTTCTTCTGGTTGAAGCCGGGCCGGGTGATTCCAGCCCACACGCATGAAGGCTACGAGCTTGCGCTTGTTCTCGACGGCGCCTTCAACGATACGCGCGGACGCTTTGCCAAGGGGGACATATCCGTGGCGGACGAAAGCATCGACCACCGTCCCATCGCAGAAGCAAAATGTCCCTGCATCAGCTTTTCCGTCTCGCAGGCGCCGGTCAAACTGACCGGATCATGGAGACAACTGCTCGGTGACATGATCGGCTGATGGCTCCGCCGAACATTGGCCAGAATGCGGGAACAAACTGCATTTCAATGCGTATTGTTTGGTGATCCCGGTTTCCGGGGTCCGCGATTGCGCAGTGAAAGGAGCTCCGATGACCGATTTTGTCGCACACCCCGAAATGGGTCTGGCCTGGGTCACAGGAGCAAGTTCCGGTATCGGCCGCGCTTTGGCGCTCCGGTTGGCCAGCAACGGGTTTAACGTCGCCGTCACCGCGCGCAATCACGAAAAACTCGTCAAACTGCAGCATGAATCCCCCGGGCCCGGCAGGATCATCGTGCTCGACGGCGACGTGACCGATCCCCGGGATATGGAGCGAGTTCTGGCAGCGATCGAATACGAGCATGGATCCATGGTGCTCGCGATCCTCAATGCAGGTGTCTACGTGCCGGTCCATGGGGAAGACATGCACCGCGAGGATTTCGAAAGGACCTTTGCGGTCAACCTGCATGGCACCGTCAACTGCCTGTTGCCGGCAGTGCGCCATATGAAGGCGAGGGGGCACGGCCAGATCGCCATCGTCTCGTCCGCCACCGGATATGGCGGCCTGCCGACAAGTGCTGCCTATGGGGCAAGCAAGGCGGCGCTAATCAATATGGCGGAGAGCCTAAAATTCGACCTCGACAAAACCGGTATCCGCCTGCAGATCATCAATCCCGGCTTCGTCAAAACGGCGGCTACGGCAACGAACGAATTTCCGATGCCGGCCCTTGTCAGCGCCGATGTGGCGGCCGAACGCGTTGCAGAAGGCCTGCAACGCAGCGGTTTCGAAATCACCTTTCCAAGGCGCTTCACCTATGCCTTGAAACTGCTCAACCTCTTGCCTTACGGGCTGTATTTCTGGCTCGTCAACAAAGCAACCGGATGGAAAACGCGGCCACTGGCCAAAGCGGCCCATTCCGTCGAGGCGTTGAAGCGCAATCCCCAGGCCGTGTGACCATCACCAGCGGCAGGCTTATTCATAGACGATCTGACGGACGTCGATATTCCTGGCGCGGAAACCGGCTTCGCAATAGAACAGGTAAAATTCCCAGAGGCGCTTGAAGCGGATATCAAAGCCCAGCGGTTCAACCTTGTCCCAGACGTTCCAGAAACGCTCGCGCCATTCGGCCAGCGTGCGGGCGTAATCCAGTCCGAAACCGAAATCGCCGCTGATCTTCAAACCCACCTTGCGGCCGAGGTCGATCAGATGTTGCGGGGTTGGCAGCATGCCGCCGGGAAAGACATATTTCTGGATGAAATCCGGGTTGGCGCGATATTCCTGATAGGCTTCCGGCTTGATGGTGATGATCTGAAGCCCGGCCTTGCCACCCGGCTTCAGGCAGCGTTGCAACTGCGAAAAGTAGGCCGGCCAGTATTTTTCCCCGACGGCCTCGAACATCTCGATGGAAACGATCCGGTCGTAAAGCCCTGTCTCGTCGCGATAATCCTGGAACTTGATCTCGACCCTGTCGGACAGGCCTGCCTTTTTCATCCGCTCGTTGGCGAAGGCCAGCTGTTCGCGGCTGATCGTCAACCCAGTCACCTTGCAACCGATCTCGCTGGCGGCGTACTCGGCGAAACCGCCCCAACCACAACCAATCTCCAGCACATGATGGCCGGCCTTGATGCCCGCGGCATCCGCCAAAGCCTTGTACTTGGCGCGCTGGGCCGATTGCAGGTCATTGGCGCCCGTCGAATAGAGCGCCGAGGAATAGGTCATCGTCGGATCGAGCCATTGCTTGTAGAAGGCATTGCCGAGATCGTAATGGGCGGAAATATTCTTCTTCGAACCGGATTTCGTATTGGCATTCATCCAGTGCCGGAATTTTTCCACCAGCCGCAGCACGCCGCGTGCACCGTTGGAGTAGTTGCGGCCGACATCGGTGTTGACGAGAAAGAGTTCCAGAAATGCGCCGACATCCGGGCTGTCCCAGTCACCATCCACATAGCTTTCGGCAACGGCAATGGTACCGCCGGTCAGCGCCCGTTGTAGCAGGTTCCAATTGTGCAGAGTGACGGAGGCGACTGGCCCCTGCGCCTTGCCCTTGACGACAACGGTACGGCTGTCCGGCAGGGTGAGCTTCAGACAACCGGCTTGGATATGCACAAGACCACGCAAAACCATCTGAGCCTTCGCGGGTAAACCTTTGACAAAGCGCGATAAATTTTCAGAAGAAAGACGCTCTCCGTCTTTCGGATCACAATAACCGGTACCTGCTGTGCTCATGCGACAGATCCTCAGAAATCATTGCTCGTGACACAAAGTAACCTTATTCCGCCGGACCACCAACCCACGATTCTTGAGAAAATCATGACGGGTTTTTCGGCCGTCCCGCCAGGGGCTGGCCAGTTCCGGTGCTCGCAGCCGCGGCATGTAGCGGACGCCTTTGAGCCAGAGCTTCAACGCCTGCCAGTGAATCCCTGCGACAATCTTGAGTGTAAGATGCGGAATACGCGCAACAAGACGCAAAATCTTGCCTGTTTGCAACGGGACCTGAAGGCCGGAGAAGGTTGCCGGGAAAAGAATGAGGATCGTGGGAAGAAAGGGGCGGTCATGCTGCGTCCTTAATCTTGTTATAGGCAGCAAGCGCCCGGTCACGCGCCTTCGCGTGGTCCACCAGCGGTCTTGGGTAGTTGTCCCCCAGCCTCAGACCGGCGGTATCCAGAATGCTCTGTGGAGCCTCGAATGGCCGGTGAACGAATTTTGCGGGCAAGTCCGCCAATTCCGGCACGAAAGTCTTGACGTAGATGCCGTCGGGATCGAATTTTTCGCCCTGCAGGACGGGGTTGAAAACCCGGAAGAAAGGGGATGCATCGGCACCGCTGCCGGCCACCCACTGCCAGCTTGCCGCGTTGGAGGCCGGATCCGCATCGACCAGCGTGTCCCGGAACCATGCTTCACCCTGGCGCCAGTCAATCAGAAGGTCCTTGATCAGGAAGGATGCCACGATCATCCGGACGCGGTTGTGCATCGTCCCATGCCGCCACAATTGCCGCATGCCGGCATCGACGATCGGATAGCCGGTTTGCCCCTTTGTCCAGCGCTTGAAGTCGTCGCCCGTTCCAGCCCAGACAAAGGCATCGTATTTCCGGTTGAGGTTTTCGGTTGGCAATTGCGGGTTGTGAAAGAGTAGGTGGTAGGAGAAATCGCGCCAGACAAGTTCCTTGCGAAAGGTGATCACGTCCTCGGCCGGAACATCCTTCAATTTACGGGTGGCGTGCCAAATGCGGGCAGGGGAGATTTCCCCCATGGCCAGATGTGGAGACAGCCTCGATGTGCCATCGGTTGCCGGAAAATCCCGCCTGACCTTGTAGCCGGAGAGATCATCCTCGACGAACGCGTCCAGCCGTTCGAGCGCCGCTGCCTCGCCGGGTGTCCAGATTTCGGAAAACGTCTGCGACCAGTCTGGCGCGGTCGGCAAAAGCGCCCACGAAGCCAAATCCTCGCTGTCAGGCCATTCGGCCGGAGAGGCCAGTACATCTGGCCGGTCAAGCGGCTGGTCCGGCTCACCGGACGCCTCCAGCGCGCGCCAGAACGGGGTATAGACGCGGTAGGGCGTTCCCGAGCCCGTCTTCAAGCGCGTCGGTTCGTGGAGAAGCTGTCCGGCAAAACTCTTGACGGTTATTTCTGTGGAGCCCAGCGCGTCTTTCAGCGGCCCATCGATGGCAATGCCGTTCGGATCGTAACGGCGGTTCCAATGGATGCTTGTCGCGCCCGTTTCCGACATCAACTTTGTCAGCACGATACCCGGCTCGCCACTGCGCAGGATGAGCCGGCTTGCCAGCGCGTCGAGTGCGCTATCCAAAGATGTCAGCGAATGGTGCAGCCACCAGGCCTGGGCTGCACCCAGCGGCCCGGTCCCGTGGTGCAAAGGCTCGCGAATATAGACGGGAATAATCGTGCGGCCGGTTTGGGCCGCAGCATGAAGCGCATGATTATCGTCCAGCCGCAGGTCCTTGCGAAACCAAACGATGATAGGGGCTTCGTGGGAAAGGTCGTTGTTTTTCATTTTCTTCCGTGCATCGTGTCTACGTCACAATTTACGCAAATGTGGACAACGCGGATCAAAGGTTTCGTTGAGAAAGCTTTTTTATTTCATCGTTTTGCGAGGGAATACCGCTAACAGAATTCAAACTGCCGTCGTCACACGAAGCGGCAGTTACAGCCATTCGAGGCCGGAAGAGTTCAGCTCTTTTGAAAGGCCAGATGAGCCCCAAGGCCAACCAGCATGGTGCCGCCAGCGCGCTGCATCCAGCGTTGGGCCTGGGCGGAGCGGCGCAGCTTTGTCATCACCACGCCGGCCAGGAAAACACAGACGATGTCTGCCGACGAAAACATCAGATTGACGATCGTTCCCAAAATCGCCAGCTGCATCCAAACTGGAAAAGCGGCCGAGGCATCGACGAACTGCGGCAGAAAGGCCACGAAGAAAATCGCCGTCTTTGGGTTGAGAACCTCGACCGTGACGCTTTCCAGGAAGGCACGCCGGCCGGATTTCGGCTCGATGCCGGGCAGGGCGGCATCGCCCTCGATCTTGGCACGGAACAGCGAAATGCCCAGCCAGACGAGGTAGGCGGCACCGGCGAATTTCACGATCAAATAGAGTGTCGGCACAGCATGAAACAGGATCGACAAGCCGGCAGCGGCGGCAATCACATGGGCATAGCCGCCAAGGTGAATGCCGAGTGCCGCCATAAGTCCCGACCAGCGGCCGCGCGCAATCGTCTGGGCCGCCGCATAGAGCATTGCCGGGCCGGGAATATAGGCAAAAACTGCCGTCGTTGCGATGAAGGCGATAAGCAACTCGATTGATGGCATGGGCTGCTCCTGATGGTGAGCCTTTTCTATACAACAGGATTTTCAGAATGTCGCATATCCTGTTGTCTACAACCTAACCCCAGGTCAAAGGGTCAAGACGCAAATAGAAATCGAGCCGCGCCCGGTCGGCAGGTGCGATCGCGTGCAGGTCGAACAGGCGATTTTGCGCCGCCTGCGCCTCCGCGGCCGAGCGCCACGTTTCGCGTGTGTTGCCGACAAGCAGGGCGAAATCCACGTAGCGGTCCGCTATGCCAAGTCGGCCGAGATCAATCATTCCCGTGCAGCGAAGCGTTTCCGGATCGATCATGAAATTGGGCATGCAGGCGTCGCCGTGGCAAACAACCCGATCCAAGCTTTCCTGCCTGAGCCGCTCGGGCAGTTCAGCCCGGACCCGATCAAGCAGGGTTTCCGGCGATATGTCTTGATCGGCGGGATCGAGAAAATCCGGATTGACGCCATCGCGAGCAACCACGTCGGCTGCCCGGTCGAACATGGTCTGGAGGCCACGGTCGAACTGGCAATCGTTTACCGGAACGGCATGGAGATCGCGCACACGCGCCGCGATCGATGGCCATGCCTTGATCAGTTGCGCCGCTTCGAGTTGGTCTGCCGGAATACCGGGCACGGCACTTGTCACAAGGCATGCGACATCGTCTGACACCTGCCAGTCGAGGACTGTGGGAGATCCAAGCCTGAAGGAAGACAGCCACGCCGTCCGCCGCCGCTCGTCATCCAGCAGCACCACGCCGCTGCCGGTGGAGACCTTGGCATAGGCGCTGCCGTCGCTGCGCCGATACAGCGCATCGCCCGATTCGCCATGGCGATAGGCGATCCACTGGCTGCCAAGAGAAAAGCCCGTCGCCCTGATTGCACCGGATCGATAATCAGTCACGCCTCATCCCCCTTGGCTCTCGTATAGCGAAGGCGGTTTTGCGCCCTGGCACGAGATAGAGATTGCGAAACGTGATTTCACCACCCCGGAGCGAAAAATCTCCGGCTTTTGGGCGGCCGGCCGTTTTTGCCAACGAAAGCGGGCGAGGGCAGGACTACTTGCCGCGTTCGGCAAGAAATTCCTGAAGCCGCGATTCCACGTAGGGCAGAACCGGACCATCCGCCTCAAATCCCCACCAGAGCAACGAGCCCTGCCATTGCGCCAGCATCAGCCGGGCGGTCACGTCCGGCCGGCTGACCGTTGCAAAACACGCGCTGATGGCCTCGATGAGCACTTTGCTCCAGGCCGCTCCCCGGGCTCGCAGTATGGGATCACGAAAATCCTCGCGCAACAAGCGCAGACCATCGGCATAGACGGCGGCGCTGTCGCCGTAATTCTGCGACAGGCCGGCGAGCAGGGCGACTGCACCCTGCTGTGTCCTTGGGATTGACGCGCACAACCGCGCCGTCTCGGCATCCAGCTGATCCCAGGCATGCAGCAAAGCCTGGCGCAGCATCGCCGCCTTGGTTGAAAAACGCTGCACCAGCGTCGAGCCGGACAATCCGCTTGCCTTGGAGATAGCCGAGAACGTCGCCGCCTCCGGCCCCTCGGCGTGAACGAGCGTCAGCACCAGATCGAGAAGGTGCTGGTCGGACAGTGTGCGGCGTCGCGGCATCGATTTTCCCTTGTATTGGATTTATTTATGAACGAACGTTCGGTTATTATCAATCCGATTTTTGGCTCTGATTCCAGTCGAAGGGACAATGACATGACAGCTGATCTGCAAGGGAAAATCGCACTTGTGGCCGGGGGAACACGCGGTGCCGGCCGCGGTATCGCGGTAGAACTGGGGACTGCCGGTGCCACGGTCTATGTGACCGGCCGCACGACGCGGACGCAGCAATCGGACTACGGCCGGCCGGAAACGATCGAAGAGACGGCCGAGATGGTCACTGCGGCCGGCGGCAAGGGGATTGCCGTGCGGGTGGATCATCTTGTTCACGCCGAAGTCGAAGCCCTTGTCGCCCGCATCCGCCACGAGGAATCACGGCTGGATATCCTCGTCAACGATATCTGGGGCGGCGAACATCTGACCGGGTGGAACAAGCCGGTCTGGGAACATTCGCTTGAAAACGGCCTGAAACAACTGCGGCTGGCGATCGATACCCATCTAATCACTGCCCATTACGCACTGCCGCTGATGATCGAACGCCCCGGCGGCCTGTTGGTGGAGATGACCGATGGCACGGCGACGTACAATGACACCCACTACCGGCTTAGCCCGTTCTACGATCTCGCCAAGACCAGCGTCATCCGTATGGCTTGGGCGCACGCGCAGGATCTGGCGCCGCATGCGGCGACGTCCGTTGCCGTCTCACCCGGCTGGATGCGTTCGGAAATGATGCTCGATATCTTTGGCGTACGCGAGGAGAACTGGAGGGAGGCGACGAAAGCCGAGCCGCATTTCGTCATATCTGAAACGCCACGCTTCACCGGCCGCGCGGTTGCGGCGCTGGCGGGCGATCCCGACCGGAGCCGGCTGAACGGCCAGTCGACATCCAGCGGCGATCTTGCCAAGATCTACGGCTTTACCGATCTCGACGGATCGAGGCCTGATTGCTGGCGATACCTAATTGAGGTGCAGGAAGCTGGAAAACCGGCAGATGCCAGTGGTTACCGGTAGGAAGGTGGGGGCCGCTGTTGCTGAAACCAAAAAGGCCTTGCTTTTCAGCAAGGCCTTTGGAAACTGGCTCCCCGGGCCGGATTCGAACCGGCGACCTGTCGATTAACAGTCGAATGCTCTACCGCTGAGCTACCAGGGATAATCTGCGGCGGTGTGTGCTGCAGAAGTGAGGCTGCTAATACAAATGCTTTTCCGATTTGCCAAGCGGTTTTTTCAAAAAAAGCGCACATTCTTGTCTGATTGTGGACAACTCCCCATGTGAGAGCAAGAAGTACGTTCTTGATTTTCCGGGGTATAATCCCGCACGATCGCAGCAACTGCGGGCATTGGCGCGCAGGAGACAGCCGGCAGGTGGAGTTTGATGACAGAACCGCGCAAAACGAAAAAATTCGGCATCGATGCCCGCACGCATGAGCTCGTCATCGGCACATGGCGCATGCGGCTGCCGCAATCGCGTCTCCTGCGCATTTCCATCGGCGGCATGCTGATCTTCGGCGGCATTTTGGGTTTCCTGCCCGTCCTCGGTTTCTGGATGATACCGCTTGGCCTGATCGTCCTGTCGCACGACCTCGCCTTCGTCCGGCGAAAGCGGCGGCGGCTTTCCGTCTGGTGGGCCCGCAAATGGCCGGCTTCCAGCTAGGAAGCTGGCATAAGATTCGCCGTCCTCCACCATCCTGACCCAATCAAGAACGCCTGCGTCGACTCGGCAGGCGATTGAGATTGACGAATCCGATTCGAAACCGGCCTTCGTCCAGAGGTGCTTGCGCCGGCATATTGCCCCGGTCCTTCGTGCCGGTCTACAGCGCCGTTACCAGATGTTACCAAACGTAGCGGCGCGGTCCCTGGCCAAAATCGCACGTACCCGGTTGCCGTTTTAAAAATCAGCACCTCGGACGGCAGCATGCGGCTCTTGAAACGTGATCGATTGTGTTGAAAACACTCGATGAATTTTAGGGACTTGCGGAACACATATGGAACAGATAGTGTTCGTTCTTGATTTGTTTCTCGATTCTGGAGTGATCGTTCATGCTGACCCGCAAGCAACAGGAACTGCTTCTGTTCATTCACGAAAGAATGAAGGAATCGGGCGTTCCGCCATCGTTCGACGAAATGAAGGATGCCCTGGATCTTGCGTCGAAATCCGGCATTCACCGGCTGATTACTGCACTTGAGGAGAGGGGCTTCATCCGGCGCCTGCCCAACCGGGCAAGGGCACTGGAAGTGATCAAGCTGCCGGAGGCTTACTCCATGAGCCTGCAGCCCAAACGCGGGTTTTCGCCAAGCGTCATCCAGGGCAGCCTCGGCGCTCAACCGGCGCCTCCAGCCCCCGTCAAGGCCGCCGCAAACAACGATACCGTCTCCATACCGGTCATGGGCAGGATTGCTGCCGGTGTGCCGATCTCGGCGATCCAGAACAACACGCATGATATTTCCGTTCCTTTTGAAATGGTCGGGGCGGGCGAACATTACGCGCTTGAAGTGCGCGGCGATTCGATGATCGAGGCAGGCATTCTGGATGGCGACACCGTCATCATCCGCAATACCAGCAGCGCCAGCCCTGGCGAGATCATCGTCGCCCTGGTTGATGACGAGGAAGCGACGTTGAAGCGGTTTCGCCGGAAAGGCGCCTCGATCGCACTGGAAGCCGCCAACCCGGCCTACGAGACGCGAATCTTTGGACCAGACCGGGTCAAGATACAGGGAAAACTCGTCGGTTTGATTCGCCGTTATCATTGATCGGAAGGGGATCGTCTACGTCCTGCTTGCAGGACGCAGACCGGCTGCGTGATCTGTGGATGGACGGTTGGGAAAACGGCATTTCAAAAACGCTCCATGGCGTTTTTCAGAAATATCCTCTTGCGGTTTTTCTAGGATCATTCTAAACCGCCGCCACAGTTCGATTATTTGAACTCGTGAGGCCTCGTGGCGGAGTGGTGACGCAGAGGACTGCAAATCCTTGCACCCCGGTTCAATTCCGGGCGAGGCCTCCAAATTTCCCACATTGATAAAAGACATTATCAGGAACACGCACTGTCTTGTTGCTTTGAGGCATGGCTTTGCCGCGCGGTTCCTTCTGTTCGACCTGTTCGACGGTTTTTCCGGGTGTGCCCGACGGGATGGCATTCCCGTCTCTTGCGGACGCGAAAAGATAGGCCTACTGCAACGAACGATGGTGTTCGAACCTTCCGTAACAATGGTCGCGAAGCGGTGGCGGGGAGCGCTCAGTGATAGTAGAAGCAGGCACAATCCGCTTTGCAGTCATCCGGCGTATTCCAGACACGCACCGCCAGTTTCTTGGCCGTACCCGTCTCGTCCAACCGCAGCCCTAGCAGCGACACGGCCGCGAGCTTCGGATTGACCGCATCGATCTCGATCGTCGATCCGACCTGATGGACACCCTGTTTCGGGGTCCAGGTGAAAAACTGCACGCTGTAATGCATTGCGTTCTCCTTCACCGCACGTTGCAGCCTATGAGCTGAATTGGTGAGCCGACGCTGCAACACGCTGGCCATGTGCATTCCACTGCTGAAGACCTACTCAATATGAAGGAGCCACGATAACACATTTTGGCAAGCGGCGAAACATTGCCGCCGTCATTTTGGCCGAATGGTCGCCGGGCGGCGTGCGATCCGCGCAACGCGGCGCCGTTGGCTGACACAAGGCCGACACGGCCCCTCTGAGACAGACTTGTGGCCTCCGCTTGCGAGGCTCCCATGGCTCATTTCCACCTGCAATCCGCAGCGATTACGGACATTACCCGGTAATACTCGGTTAACGCTGACCGCGGTTCGATCGCCCGTGGACGTCGAAATACGGCACCTGCCGTATGTCCCCGCATCCATCCTGAGCGCATTCCTCCCGGCGCAGATGACAGCATCGCGGCTTGACCGGGACGGCTTCATCAACACCGCCTTGAACAGGCAAAGCTTGGAGGAGCCGTCATGTTGCCGCTGGATCAATTGATGCCGTTCGCGTTTGCGACACTCGTTTTCGCCTGCATGCCGGGTCCTGCCATTCTCTATATGACGGCACAGACGGTGGCGCATGGGCCACGAGCAGGGCTGATGGCAGCTTTTGGTATTCATTTGGGTTGTTATG
The DNA here is from genome assembly GCA_900472175.1 of Hyphomicrobiales bacterium. GTDB lineage: Bacteria > Pseudomonadota > Alphaproteobacteria > Rhizobiales > Rhizobiaceae > Pararhizobium. The sequence continues at coordinate 635,399 of UCHD01000004.1, forward strand.
TTCATATTGCCGCAACGGCACTGGGTTTGGCCGCGATCCTGAACCACGCCCCTTTCATTTACAGTATCGTCAAGTTCGCCGGCGCCGCTTATCTCGTCTGGCTGGGCGTGACCATGTTTCTCGGCCACCGCCGGGGCGGCGGGGAGGCCGCCAATGCAGCGCCTGGCGTCCTGCGCGACAGCATCGTCGTCGAAGTCCTCAATCCGAAGACCGCACTTTTCTTCCTGACTTTCCTGCCGCAATTCATCGACCCGGCACTGGCCACACCCGTGTGGCTGCAATTTCTCATCCTCGGCGTATTGGTCAACCTTGCCTTGTCCACGGCGGACCTGGCGGCCGTCGGCATCGCGTCCTTTGCGCTTGGCCGCGTCAAGACGGGCTCTTCCAATTGGGTCGTTCCAAAGGCGTGCGGATCGATTTTGATCGGCCTTGGCATTGCCTTGGCGACGAAGGGTGCCTGATCCAGCCGGTGTCTGGAATGAATGCAGCAGCCTGCCGTCCGTCAACCGGCCGACAGCCCCAGGCGAATGGCATAGGCCGTCAGTTCCGCGCCGCTATGCAGATCCAGTTTCCGCATCAGGTTTTCGCGATGCTTGCGGGCCGTCAGGGGGCTTATGCCCAGGCGTTCAGCGATATCGCGCGTGCTCACGCCGTGCGGGATAAGCGCCAGAATCTGTTGCTCGCGCCGCGTCAGTTCGGCGGGAGATGCGATCGTGGTTCTGTGGGCAGGCGTTCCGGATGGCACGTCCTGCTGGTCGATGGCAAAACGGACCTCTTCGGCGACATAGCCATGATCCTGCCGCATAGCCTCGATCGCGGCCATCAGCTCGTTTGCATTCCCACTTTTCGTCAGGTAGCCGTCGGCACCTGCGTCGACGGCGGCGCGAACGGATCGCGGTTCGAGATTGGCCGTCATGATCAGGATCTTCAGGCTGGGCCAGGTGCTGCGAATGTTCCGGATAAACTGGAAACCGCCGACACCCGGCATTCCAAGGTCGAGGATCAGAAGATCCGTCTTGATTTCCTTCAGCAATCGCTCGACGGTGTCTCCGTCCGCCGCTTCGCCGACGACGGCAATCCCTTCGATCGTCGAAAGCAGCATTTTCAGTCCCTCGCGCACGATGGCATGATCATCAGCAAGAAGAACGCTCGAAAGCCCGCCCATATCGTCTACCCGTTTTTTAAAGTGAATTCCGAAAAGCGCCGCCTGGCGTGACCGGGAATCAGAATAGGATTACGATGCTCCTCGAGCAACGATTGCAACCCCATCTTGTCGATCTGCTCTACCGCCAGTCCTACGCGGTGCTGTTTTCCAATTTCGTTATCCCTCTACCGGTGGCTTACATGCTGTGGGGGCCGGTCCAAAGCGGAATACTGCTGTCATGGGTCGGGGCAATCTATTGTCTCACCATCGCGCGGGTGGTGGTTTCGCGGCTCTATTTCAAACGTCGCAAGCGCAGGTCCGATCAGACCGCCACGAATCCGAACTCCTGGGCATGGGCCTTCACCATCCTGTCATGGGGGTCGAGTTCGCTATGGGGGCTGTTTGGATGGTTCGGTTTCCTGTCATCGCAACCCCAACTGCAAGCCTTCACCACCATCGTCCTGACGGGCCTGGTCTGCGGTGCCATTCCCTCGCTCTCGGCCTTTCCGATCGCCTATATCGGCTCGCTTGCCGCCATGCTTCTGCCCTTGGCGACCCGCGCCATCACGGGCGGCGGCGATAGCGACACTGTCTATCTGCTGTTCGTGGTCTGCCTTGCGGGCGTCAATCTCTACTATAGCCGCGTTTCGTACCGATCGATGGTCGAGACAGTTCAGCTGCGGTTTGAAAATCTCTCGCTGATCACGCAGCTGCAAACCGAACGCGACAAGGCGCAGGCTGCCGATCGCGCCAAATCCCGTTTCCTTGCCGCCGCAAGCCACGACCTGCGCCAGCCGATCCATGCCCTCAGTCTTTTCAATTCGACGCTGGCGGCCTTGGGTGAACGGGGCGATGTCCGAAGCGCCGACGCCCGCAATCTGGCCGGCCGGGTGAAATCGATTACGGCCAATCTCAGCGGTCTGCTCAACGCCTTGCTCGATGTTTCGCGCCTGGATGCGGGCATCGTCATCGCCGCCCGGCAGCCGGTGGCACTGGCGCGCCTGTTTGACGATCTGCATGGGGAATTTCTGGGCAAGGCCGAAGAATATCGCCTCGATTGGACAATCGTCGATACCGGCATTTGGGTGGATACGGATCCGATGATGCTGAAACGCGTGCTCGGAAACCTTCTGACCAATGCCTTTCACTATACCGACCGCGGAAGGGTTTTGCTCGGGTGCCGGCGGCGGGGGCAAAATGTCGAAATCCAGGTTCTCGATACAGGCATAGGTGTACCATCCGACCAGCAGGACACGATATTCGACGAGTTCTATCAGTTGAACAATCCCGCCCGCGACCGTGAAAAGGGCCTGGGGCTTGGGCTTGCGATCGTGCGCCGGACGGCAAATCTTCTTGGCCATCCCTTGAGACTGGTATCCGTCGAAGGGCGTGGCTCGCTCTTCTCGATTACGGTGCCGTCTATTGCTGCTCCAGCATCGATGGCAGCACCGGCATTCCAATTGCCGACCCCGGGTTCGATCCACGTCGTCGTCATCGACGACGATCATGACGTGCTCGATGCGATGGACCGGTTGCTGACGGTACTGGGGTGCACGACCTATTCCGGAAAATCGGCAGGGGACGTGATCCGGCTGCTTTCAGGAGCGGCGACCGGCGGCAGGCATCCGATCGATCTGATTATTGCCGACTACAGGCTGGAGAACGGCGCAACAGGCCTGGACGCCACCGATGCGTTGCTGACCTATCTGCAACGGCCCGTTCCGGCCATCATCCTCACGGGAGACACGTCGCCGACAGTCTTGAAGACGATTTCAGACAGCGGCCATCACCTGCTCAACAAACCGATCGACGGGGACCGTCTGCAACAGGCCATCAATGCGGTCTTGAGCCCCACCCATGCGACTTGAGAAGCGATTTTCCCACTGCTGATGCGGATGCAGTAGAACCCAACCTGCTCTTGCGTCAGGAAAGATACCTGCTTTGTAGAAGACCCAGTCCTGCTATTTGTCTGGATGGCGATACCGCACGCATGCGCCACCGTTGTGGGCCGGCGCCTACCACTGATAGCTGGCGCCAAGTGCCGAACTGCCCCAAAAATGGCGCGTTGGCGGCTGGAAATCACGGGGCGCCTATTAGGCTTTCGTTAACGACGCCGGAGCAGGCTTTCGACACCCGAAAGAGGAGTTGAGCATGCAAATGGCAATCATTGATCTGCTTCAAAGCGCGAAGATTCTGGCCATCGCCAATGGTGACAGGATGTTGAGCTACTTGATCGAGATGGCACTGCTGGAGGCGCGCCAAAGCAGTGCCTCGGCTGTGACGGAAAAGAAGGCGGCTTGATTGTACTTGCACATTTGGGTGCGCCGCCCCCACGTCCAAGTGAACTGCCTGGGAAACCCGGACCATCTCGGAGATACCGCGAAAATATCTGATGCGGTGACGATGGTTACGGGCAGACGGCACCGACGGCACATGATCGCCGCGCCCCCTTGACCGGTTTTTCCGATGTCGTCGCACTAGAAAATCCTGCGTCACGCTTCACCGGTTGGTTCGGCGGCGAGACCAGAAGGAACAATGCCCATACGGCAAGGCCACTGAGAACCGCACAGATGGCAATGTAGGTATACAAAATCCGCACGGTGCTGCCAGCTATCATGCCTCGGATCACCGCGTTGGCGCCAAGCGCGGTTTTAGGCGTTACGAAGCGTTGGGCGGGGCATGACACTGCGGCGAAGCCAACTGCCATGCCCCTATGGCGTTCAAGGCCAACAATGCCTTTTTAATCCCATGCCTTCGCTCGCACAATTTCAACAAAAGGTGTCTAGGGCTAAGGCGTTTGGTTTAAAGCGGACTGAAGCCACCCACGGGGAGCGCATTGTTCTGTCTTGATCAGATCGGTACGGCTTTTGCAGCGCCCGTTCATCACGGTGCTTTTCAGGCATGAGACAATGGTGAGTGGACTTTAATATAAGCATTGGCTAATTTCATATAGCCGTTACCTTGGTCGAAACCGGAATGGCATTTAAAGCGAAAGCGTTTCTGGCATTACGTATTGTGGGGCTTTTTTTCAGCAATCTGTATTGTGTTCGGCGTAGGGGAACCCGTTGTCTTTAGCGATGACGGGTTCTTTCGCGCATGCAGCGCTGCCGGATTCAATATTCATCAGGATAAATTAAATTGATGGCGGAAGAGGTGGGATTCGAACCCACGGTACGGTCTCCCGCACGCCGGTTTTCAAGACCGGTTCCTTAAACCACTCGGACACTCTTCCTGGTGACGGCCGTTGCGGCGATGGCGCCTCGACGCGGGGTGGTTGCCGCCCGGCGATTTGGACATCAGCCTGTCACGGATCGCTTTATAGCTCGCCGATCGGGAACGTCAACCGGTTCCGCAGCAAGCGCGGCGCTGGCTGTGTTCCGCCAGGCCAGAAGAGCGGGAGATTCCGCCGGCCGTTCCGAGGGCACGGCATCGGAATGAAATACCCATCCCGCATATCGACAGACCAGCAGTATTTTTCCACATGTATTCGTGGCATCGATGGCGCTATTGCTGGCAACTGCGACGACATCATCGATTATGTCTGATAGGAGAACGTATTCTACTGAATACGAACTCTCATTGCCTATATTTCAGATGTCTTCCGCCGGATTTTCACGAATATCCCGCCGCTCTTCCGTTAACTATTCGTAAACCATGTTTTCAATTGTTTCATTCCGGCACGGTTAACCATTCGCATTTTCGCCACGTTGTTGTCATGATTAATCGACTGTTACGTTTCGTGACGCCGGTACTTTCGCGGAGGCAAATGCGGGAAAGTGCTGCGTACGGCTTTTACGAATGGCGATGTGGGGCACATGACTTCCAACCTGACTGCGGCTTTTTTCCTCAAGGGATTGCGCGTTGCCGCTATTCCGGTGCTTTGCGTCGGGCTGACGGCATGCGGTTCAACCAGCACCGTCAAGAACGGCAAGCCGCGCAGCAAGGAATATTTTGCCGAGTCGATCTATGGGGTGAAGGCCAGTCCGCGCGTTGTCGGCGAGGGAAAAGCCGTGCCGAAGGGCGGCGGCCGCTATCAGGTCGGCAAGGCCTATCAGGTCAAGGGCAAATGGTACCAGCCGAAAGAGGATTTCGGCTACAACAAAACCGGGATGTCATCCTGGTACGGTTCGGCGTTTCATGGGCGTCTGACGGCAAACGGGGAAGTCTACGACAAGTATCATCTGTCCGCTGCCCACCCGACATTTCCGTTGCCGAGCTATGCGCGCGTCACGAACCTGGAGAATGGCACGTCCGTTGTCGTCCGGGTCAACGATCGTGGTCCCTATGAATATGGCCGCATCATCGACGTTTCGTCCAAGACGGCCGACTTTCTCGACATGAAGCGCAAGGGTAGCGCCCAGGTTCGCGTTCAGTATATCGGTAAGGCACCGCTCGAGGGCAACGACATGCCCTATCTGATGGCTTCTTATGTCAAGAAGGGCGACCGCACGCCGAACGCCTTCCCAGAAGGCCAGATCGCCACGGGCGTGATGGTTGCGTCGAACGAACCGCTGCGCAAGCAGGCAGGTAACCTCGGCACGCTGACGATCCCGGCCAAATCCAACCTGGACATGGGAGTGCCGGTGACGGCGCTTGCCGAAACAGAAACGCCGCGTGCGTCGCCTGCCGGGCTCGATGTGTTCGCGCTGCTACCGGAGATCGGCCCGATCCCGCGGGAACGGCCGGCCTATATCCCGATGCCGAATGGCAACATGGCCTATGCGGCCGCCTATGTCGAAGCGCGCGTCAGTGATTCCGAGACGGCTTTCGACGCCATTCTCGTTGACCAGAACCCGCTGACGCCCAATTCGATCGTCGAATACGCCAAGCGCAAGAGCGCGTTGCGCTAATCCCGATCCTTCGCGATTGATCACCGGTGGACCGGCTGCTATTGCCGGGGAAGGCACCGGAGTTTGGAATGCATATACGACTGGTCTCTGTTCTCGTTTCTGTTGTCCTGATCGCTTGCGCGCCTTTGGTAGCACGAGCCCAGACCTTTGAAACCAAGGCGAAGCAGGTCTACCTGATCGACGCCGAGACGGGCACGGTTCTGTTCGCCAAGGACGAGAATGCGCCTGTGCCGCCGGCGTCGCTTGCCAAGCTGATGACCATGGAAGTGGTCTTCGATGCGATTCGCAAGAACGAACTGACGCTCGACACCGAGTTTCCTGTCTCCGAGCATGCCTGGCGGACCGGCGGCGCGCCTTCGGGAACGTCGACGATGTTTGCGGCCCTGAAATCGCGCGTCCGTGTTGTCGATCTCGTTCAGGGGGTCACCGTCCAGCTTGCCAATGATGCCTGCATCATTCTGGGCGAGGGCATGGCGGGCAGTGAAGAAGCCTTTGCCAGGCGGATGACCGGGCGCGCCCATGAACTTGGGCTGACCGCCTCGGTTTTTCACAACGCCACCGGCCTGCCTGATCCTGAAAACAAGACAACCATGCACGACATGGCACTGCTGGCGCAGCACATCCAGGCCAACTATCCCGACCTGTTCAAGTATTATTCCCAGACCGAATTCGAATGGAACAAGATCCTGCAGCGAAACCGCACGCCGCTGATCTCGGCCAATATCGGCGTTGACGGGTTTGCGACGGGATTTGCCGAAGGGTTCGGCTTCGGCATGGTTGCAACCATGCAGAAAGACGGACGGCGCGTCTTTCTGGCGCTCAGTGGCCTGGCCACGGACAAGGAACGCGTCGAGGAGACGCGCAAGATACTGGACTGGTCGATGACCGCCTTTGAAAGACGAAGGCTGTTTGAAGCCGGAGAGACCGTCGGCGCGGCGAGTGTCTATGGTGGCGCGGCATCGCATGTGCCGCTCGTGACGCCAAACGCCGTCGATGTGCTGGTGCCGGTCAACAATCCGGAACGGCTTTCGGCCAAGGTGGTCTACCGCTGGCCGTTGGCGATGCCAGTCGAGGCGGGCAAGCAAGCGGGTACGTTGAAGATCTGGAGCGGCGAGCGGCTTTTGCGCGAAGTGCCGGTCGAAACCAATGCCGCCGTCGGGCAGGGATCACTCTCGACCCGAGCCATGGACGCGCTACAGGAACTGCTGTTCTTCTGGCTCTGAGGAAATGCCATCGCCAGCGGTTTCGCAGCCGGACACAATCAGTTAAACAGAGCCTCTATCATAGACAGGGACGCCCCGTTTGCGTGGGTACCCAATCGAAAATGACCTACGGGAATTGCGCGTGTCAGTCGGAACAGGCTTGTTTGTTACATTCGAAGGCGGCGAGGGCGCTGGTAAATCCACCCAGATTCGCCTGCTCGCCGATGCCCTGCGCGAGCGCGGCCACACTGTCTTGACGACACGCGAGCCGGGCGGCTCGCCGGGGGCCGAAGCCGTGCGGCATGTGCTTCTGTCTGGCGCCGCCCAGGAATTCGGTGTGCGCATGGAAGCGATGTTGTTTGCCGCGGCCCGCAGCGACCATGTCGAGGAAATCATCCGGCCGGCGCTGTTGAAAGGCACGGTCGTCATCTGCGACCGGTTCATGGATTCGTCACGCGTCTACCAGGGTGTCACCGGCAATCTGGAGCCCGGCTTCATCGAGGCGCTGGAGCGGGTTGCCATCAACGGGGTCGTGCCGGACTGCACAATCGTTTTCGACCTGCCTGCAGCCCTCGGTCTCGAGCGGGTGCGCAGACGGGCAGGGGTCGCTGTGGCGCAGACGGGCCAAGAGGTGGAGCTGGACCGTTTCGAGAAGGAAGAACTCGAAACCCATGAAAAGCGCCGCGAAGCCTTTCTCGATATCGCCGCTGCCGACCCCGGGCGCTGCCATGTGGTCGACGCCTCGGCTTCGGCCAGCGATATTGCCGCGCGCGTCCTGTCGATCATCGAACCCATGCTGCCCGGATCGGGCAGAGGGCCGGATACGGAAGCCGCACAATGAGCAGCGACAGGTTCGACGTTCTCGACGGCGCCATTTCTCCGGCTGAAAACACGCGCCTGTTCGGCCACGCAGATGCCGGGCATTTTCTGGCGCAAAGCTACCGGTCTGGGAAGGGGCATCACGCTATCCTGATCGAAGGCCCGGAAGGGATAGGCAAGGCAACACTTGCCTTCCGCTTTGCCAATCATGTGCTCACCCATCCCGAGCCGGCGCAGGCTCCGGCCGAACTTGCCGATCCAGATCCGAACTCGATCGTCAGCCGGCAGATTGCATCGGGTGCCTCCCATAATCTGCTGCATCTCACTCGCCCGGTCGATGAAAAGACCGGCAAGGTCAAGAGCGCCATCACTGTCGACGAGGTGCGCCGCGCCGGAAAATTCTTCTCACAGACGTCCGGGACAGGCAATTGGCGGATCGTCATCGTCGATCCGGCCGATGACCTCAACCGCAATGCCGCCAATGCGATCCTGAAAATTCTCGAGGAGCCGCCAAAGCGTTCGTTGTTCCTGGTTTTGACCCATGCGCCGGGCAAGCTCTTGCCGACCATCCGCTCGCGCTGCCTGCCCTTGCAATTGAAGCCGCTTATGCCGGACGCGATGCGCAACGCCATGACCAATCTCGGCTTCGATCTTTCAGGACCGGATGGACAGAAGGTACTGGCGTCGGCCAATGGCAGCGTTTCTGAAGCCCTGAAGCTGATCAACTACGGCGGCCTCGATATCATGGCGACGTTCGAGGCGATCATTGCTGGCCAGGAGCCGGGCATCCGCAAGGACATGCACAAGCTTGCCGACGTGCTGGCCGGCAAAGAAAGCGAAACGATTTTCGCGTTCTTCCTGGCGCTGGTAATGGGTCATATGATGGACGAGGCGCGCCGCGCCGCCCATTCCGGCGATCTTGACAGGGCAGACCGGTTCGCGCGCCTTTCCAGCAGTGTGACCGAGCGGATTACCGTGGCGCAAGCTTACAATCTGGATCGGAAGCAAACGGTACTGTCGATTCTGGACGATCTTCGGGCAACGTCGCGATAGAATGAAAAGGCTTTTGCACATCATCAGGCGTAGCTGCGTGGTGCCGCTTTTCTAAGCGTGCACTGTTTCATCCCGCTGTTGGATGCGCTAATAGCCACACACCAAAAGATCAGAGACAGGCCGAAACCCGATCATGACCGACACGTCCCCATTCTACATCACCACCGCGATCTCCTATCCCAACGGCAAGCCGCATATCGGCCATGCCTACGAGTTGATCGCAACCGATGCTGTGGCCCGCTACCAGCGGCTGGATGGGCGCGACGTCTTCTTCCTGACCGGGACCGACGAACACGGCCAGAAGATGCAGCAGACGGCGCGCAAGGAAGGCATCAGCCCGCAGGAACTGGCCGACCGCAACTCGGCGGAATTCCAGAGCATGGGTGCACTGCTGAACGCCTCCAATGACGATTTCATTCGCACGACGGAACCGCGGCATCACGAGGCTGTCAAGAATATCTGGAACCGCATGAGCGAGGCGGGCGATCTCTACAAGGACAGCTATTCCGGCTGGTATTCCGTGCGCGACGAAGCCTACTACCAGGAAGGCGAAACCGAAGTGCGCGCCGACGGCGTACGCTATGGGCCACAGGGAACGCCGGTCGAATGGGTTGAGGAAGCCAGCTACTTCTTCAAGCTCTCCGCTTACCAGGACAAGCTGCTTCAGTATTACGAGGACAATCCGGACTTCATCGGCCCGGCCGAGCGCCGCAACGAGGTGATTTCCTTCGTCAAATCCGGCCTGCGTGATCTGTCCATGTCGCGCACGACCTTCGACTGGGGTATTCCGGTTCCCAACGACCCGAGCCATGTCATGTATGTCTGGGTCGATGCCTTGACCAACTATATCACCGCGACCGGTTATCTCACCGATCCGGAAGGTCCCCGCGCCAAATACTGGCCGGCCAATATCCACATGATCGGCAAGGACATCATTCGCTTCCACGCCGTCTACTGGCCCGCCTTCCTGATGTCGGCCGGCTTGCCTTTGCCGAAGAAGGTGTTTGCCCACGGCTTCCTGCTCAACAAGGGCGAGAAGATGTCGAAGTCGCTCGGCAACGTCGTCGATCCGGTCAATCTGGTCGAGCATTTCGGTCTTGATCCGATCCGCTATTTCTTCCTGCGCGAAGTCTCCTTCGGCCAGGACGGCAGCTATAGCGAGGAGGGGATTGCCACCCGCATCAACTCCGACCTTGCCAACGGCATCGGCAACCTCGCCAGCCGCTCTCTTTCGATGATCGTCAAGAACTGTGATGGGCAGATCCCTGTGTGCGGGCCGCTCACCGATGAAGACAAGGCGATGTTGGCTGCGGCGGATGCGCTGCACGCCTCGACCCGCGACGACATGAATGCGCTGATGATCCACCGGGCACTGGCCTCGATCATCGCCGTCGTCTCCGAGGCAGACCGCTATTTTGCCGGCCAGGAGCCGTGGGCGCTGAAAAAGACCGATCCGGCCCGCATGGGAACCGTGCTTTACGTAACTGCGGAAGTGGTCCGCCAGATCGCCATCCTGTTGCAGCCGATCATGCCGGAATCGGCCGGAAAGCTGCTCGATCTCGTGGCCGTGTCTGCGGATAACCGCAGTTTCGCCTCGCTCGGCCAAACAGGACGCCTCACCGCCGGAACGGTGCTGGAGGCGCCAAAGCCGGTGTTCCCGCGTTACGTTCCGCCGGAAGTTTGAGGACATCCAGCGATGCTGATCGATACCCATTGCCATCTGGATTTTCCGGACTTTGACGCCGAGCGTGACGCGATCATCGAGCGCGCCCGCGCGGCCGGCGTCGGCCAGATGATCACCATTTCGACGCGCGTGAAGAAATTCGATACGATCCTGGCTATCGCAGAAAACTATGCCAACGTTTTCTGTTCCGTCGGTACGCATCCGCACAATGCCGATGAGGAACTGGATATCGAGACAGACGATCTGGTGCGGTTGTCGGCCCATCCGAAGGTCGTGGCGATTGGCGAGGCCGGGCTCGACTATTTCTACGATAATGCGCCGCGCGATGCCCAGGTAACCGGCCTGCGCCGCCATATCGCAGCCGCCCGGCAGACCCAGTTGCCACTGGTCATCCACAGCCGTTCGGCCGACGACGACATGGCCGCGATCCTGACCGAGGAAACGGGGAAGGGGGCCTTCCCTTTCCTTCTCCATTGCTTTTCTTCCGGTCCTGAACTGGCAAGGATTGGCGTCGAGCTTGGCGGCTACATCTCTTTTTCCGGCATCCTGACGTTTCCGAAATCGGAAGAGCTGCGCGAGATCGCCAAAACTGTGCCGCATGACCGGATGATCGTCGAAACCGATGCGCCGTATCTGGCGCCAAAGCCGTTCCGGAGCAAGCGCAACGAGCCGGCCTATGTCGCGCATACCGCGCAGGTTCTGGCCGAAACGATCGGCGTTTCGACGCAAGAGATTGCGGAAATCACCACCGATAACGCTTTCCGCGTTTTTTCTAAAATGCCGAGACTGTGAGATGGCGGTGAGGCGGGTCTTCACCATTCTTGGCTGTGGTTCGTCTCCGGGCGTGCCGCGCATCAATGGCGACTGGGGCGCCTGCGACCCCACCAATCCTAAAAATCGCCGTACGCGCGCCGCCTTGCTGATCGAGCAAACTGGCAATGATGGCGGCACGACCACGGTCGTCATCGATACCGGACCTGATTTTCGCGAGCAGATGATCGCGGCGAAGGTCAAGAATATCGACGCCGTCTTCTATTCACATCCGCATGCCGACCACATCCACGGCATCGATGACCTGCGCGGCTATGTTCAGTATACCGGCAGACGCATGCCGATATGGGCCGACGCGCTGACGATGGACCGCATCCGCGAAGGGTTCCGCTATTGCCTGGAGACGCCGGAAGGCAGCGGCTATCCGCCAATCGTCGAGCCAAGGATCATCGATCCGTCACTGGCGCCCGTGGCGATTAGCGGCGCGGGCGGCACGATCCTGTTCCAGCCGGTCCTTCAACACCACGGCAGCATCATGTCATTGGGCTTTCGCATCGGCGATTTTGCCTATTGCAGCGATGTCAGCGATTTTCCGCCGGAGACCATCGGCCAGCTTGCCGGGCTGGACACGCTGGTGATAGACACGCTGCAATACAAGTTTCATCCGAGCCACCTGTCGCTGGAACAGGCGCTCGGCTGGATCGGACGTTTTTTGCCGAAGCGCGCCGTGCTCACCCATATGCATACACCGCTCGACTATGACACGGTGATGCGCGAGACGGCAGATCACATCGAGCCGGCCTATGACGGCATCCGGTTTGAGTTCGATGTCAGCGGCGAGGCTGCCGGTTAACCGGTAGCCAGGATCGATCAGCTGAAATAGGGCTGCAGATTTTTCCGGATTCGATCGAGAACGGTGGCGCCGGATAGATCGGCGATGAAACGCTTGCCGGTGATCGTCTCATAGGCCTCGATATAGACTTTTGAGGTCTGCTCGACGAGATCGGCTGGGATTTCCGGAATCGGATCCTTGTAGGGATCGCAGCGTTCGGTCACCCAGGCGCGGACGAAATCCTTGTCAAAACTCTTTGGACGCGCGCCGGAGGCAAAACTCTGTTCGTAGCTCCCAGCAATCCAGTAACGGCTGCTGTCCGGCGTATGGATCTCGTCGGCAAGAACGATGCGACCGTCCTTGTCCGTGCCAAATTCATATTTGGTATCGACGAGAATGAGACCGCGCTCGGCAGCGCGCTCCTGGCCGCGCGCAAACAGCGCCAGAGCATAGCGCGAGACGGTTTCCCATTGTGCAGGCGTCAACAGCTTCTGCGACAGGATTTCATCGGCCGAAAGCGGCTCGTCATGGCCTCCGTCAAAAGCCTTGCTGGTTGGCGTGATGATCGGCTGCGGCAGCTTCTCATTGTCCTTCATTCCGTCCGGCAGGCGGATGCCGTACATATCGCGCTCGCCATTGCGGTACTTGGTCAGGATCGACGTGCTGGTCGTACCGGCCAGATAACCGCGCACGACAATCTCGACCGGCAGGATATCGAGCCTCGTACCGATGACGACATTGGGATCCGGATAAGACACAACGTGGTTCGGGCAGATATCGGCAGTTTCTTCAAACCAGTAACGGGCCGTCTGGGTCAGCACCTGGCCTTTGAACGGGATCGCGGTCAGGATGACATCAAAGGCGCTCAGCCGGTCTGTCGCGATGATGATGCGATTGCCATCCGGCAAGTCGTAATTCTCGCGCACCTTGCCATTATAGCGTCCTGGCAGTTCAGGAATGAAAGCATCTGAAAGAATGCGCAAATCGCTCATCGGGTCCGGTCTTTCGCTGACGGTGGAGACCGCTATCGCTTAAGCCTTGGAACTGGGTTTGGTCAAGGCAGGACAGGCCGGTATGCAGGTGTTTGGCTGGTTTCACATCTCTTATTGTTCCATAATCTATCTTATGTGATCTACGTATGAGCCGGGGTGGGTTCAAGGATGAAGTGCGACTTGCGAATGATACAAATGACTTTGCTTTGGAGGTTTTAGCTTGCCCCCTTGCCATTCGCCTTACGCATTCTGATCGCCGACGCCTGCCTCAAGGCGCGCGGCGCATTCAACGGAATCCGAGCGCTTTTTCGAGAGCGCTGATATCGCCTCCTCGAGTGCCTGCCAGCATCTGCTCGGTAAACATCGGCGCCAGGCGTGGTTCGAACCCGTGATCTTCCGGTCCACGCGGCTGGGAAAGATGCCCACTGAAACTGTCCAGGCGGATTGCGTAGTCAATCACCTGCCCGTCACGCTGAACAACCGACAAGATGAGATCGACGGCACCTGAGGCTGCGTCAGGATTACCGGCGAAAGACCGTGGGCCGAGCTGTCTGAGCCAGGATGGCGGCGGAGCGCCGTTCTCACCATGCAGACGATAGCTGAGTATGTCACTTTCGCCACCGCCCTGGTATTCTTCGAGAACCTGCAGATAGATGACGCCTGAATGTTTCACGGAATCGATCCGGATTTTCTCGTCGCCCGCCCCCGGCCGCTCGATCACGATGGTGGAGGATCCTCCGAGAAAGGTCGTAAGCGCGAACTTCGCCTGCGGCTCGAAATGGTTGCTGACAACGGCATCGACCGACAGCCCGGACAGATCGGCGAGATCGTTTAGCCCGTCCAGACCACGAACCGCCTCCACGACTGCGCCATCGACGTTGTCAGGGTTGTAATCGAAATCTGGCTCAACCGGATAATCCGGCACATCGTCGTCGTGTCTCGGGACAAAGTCGTCGACTGGCTGGATCGTTATGAACAGCCTGGCCTGCCCTTCTCCCCCCTCTCCGTCCGAAGCGCTGTACAGGATAACGGGAACCGGCCCGTCGTAATTGGGTGCCGGAACGAAGGTGAAGCTGCCATCTGATTGAAGCGTGATGGTGCCGACGCCCGCGATCGCTGCCGTCTCGCCGGGAAGATAATTGGTCGGATCGCCATCAACGCTGAAGCCGGTCACCACGAGCGGGTCATTGTCCGGGTCGCTGTCGTTGTCCAGCACATTGCCGGAGATTGTCGTGTCCTCGTTTCCGGACGCATGGTCGTCGACGAGCACCGGAGGATCATTGACGGGCGTGATCGCTATGTTCAACGTGGCGGTGTCTGTACCTCCGTTGTCGTCCGCCAGCGTATAGGTCACCGTTGGAACGGCCCCGTTGAAGTTCAAGGCCGGGCCGAAGGTATAGCTGCCATCGGCGTTGATCACCAGGGTGCCAACTCCATTCAGTGTCGCCGTCTGTCCGGCCAGATACGTATTACCCCCAACGACGAACTGGCTTATGGAGATGGGATCGCCATCGGGATCGTTATCGTTGGAAATGACAGTCCCAGTGAGGACAGTGTCTTCGGGGCCGCTGACAATGTCGCCAGCCGCGATCGGCGGTGGGTTAATCACGATCCATCGGAACGTCTCCGTCGTTGACGCTCCTGACGCATCGGTGGCGGTGACGACGACCGTGTAAGGGCTCTGCTGGCTGGCATCGTTCGGAAGCGTTCCCGTGATCAATCCGGACACGGGGTCGATCGAGAGACCGGCGGGAAGACCCGATGCAGCGTAGGTCAACACATCTCCATCAACATCGGAGAAGTGATCAGACACATCGACTGGCGTCACCGTATTCGCGTCAAGGCTGACCTGATTTGGAATATCGGTCCCGGCTGGCGGATCGTTTACCGGGGTAATGCTGATGGCCAGAACGGCGGAATCCGTCCCCCCCGCTCCGTCAGACACCGTATAGGTGGCAAGCGGAACCGGGCCATTGTAATCGAGCGCCGGGGCAAACGTGTAGCTGCCGTTGAGATGAATGGAGAGCGTCCCGACGCCGGCGATCGTCGCTGTCTGTCCTGCGATATACGTCGTCCCGTCAACGGTGAACTGCGTGACCCGCAGCGGGCCGCCGTCAATATCGGTGTCATTTTCCAGGACATTGCCCGTAAGTGTCGTATCTTCCGGAGTGACCCCGATGTCGGGATTGGCGATGGGCGGATCGTTCACTGGCACCATGATCAGCGTCAAGGTCGAGGTATCCGTGCCCCCCGCACCGTCTGACACGGTGTAGGTAGTCACCGGTACCGGACCGTCATAGTCGGCGACTGGCACGAAGGAGTAGCTGCCGTCGGCGTTGATGGTCAGGTTGCCTACCCCGTCGATCAGATAGGCGCTTCCGACCACGAATGGACCGGTCTCGCCGGCGATCGTGAAGGCCGAGACGCTGGGAGGGCCGCCATCGACATCCGTGGTGTTCGCCAGCAGACCGGATGCTGGCGGCACCGTGAGAGCCGTATCCTCGACCACCGAGTTCGTTTCGTTGCCATCTATTGGCGGATCATTGACCGGGATCATCGCCAAGGTCAGCGTCGAGGTGTCACTGCCGCCCGCTCCATCGGAGACTGTGTAGGTGATCACTGGGATCGCACCGGCGTAGTCGGCTGCGGGTGCGAAGGAATAGCTGCCATCGGCGTTGATGGTGATCGTGCCGACGCCTGCTATCAGGTAGCCGCTGCCGACCGTGAATGGACCACTCTGGCCTGCAACGGCGAAGGAGGAAACGCTTGGCGGGCCGCCATCGATATCGGTGGTGTTGGCAAGCAGGCCCGAGGCCGCCGGTACCGTCAACGTCGTGTCCTCGATGACCGAATTGGTTTCGTTGCCGTCTACAGGCGGGTCGTTGACGGCCGCTATGTTGAAGGCGAAGTGGTTGGGGCTCTGATCGGTATCGACGCCACCATTGGCGGTGCCACCGTCGTCCACAACCTGGAAAGTGAACGCACCGATGCCATTGCCGTTCACATCGGCGGCCGGCTGGAAGGTAAGGCTGGGAATCTGCGACAGCGGGATGACCTGACCTGCCGTCACCGGTATGCCAGACAGAAGCAGCGTGCCCTCGGTCGCCGGTGGTAGCGTTGTTATGATCACCGCCTGCAGCGCATTCGCGGGTGTGTCGTTCGGATCTGTGAAGCCGAAATCCCCCGCGGCAAAGGTATAGGCCGTATCTTCGTTGATCGTCACCGTATTGTCAGATCCCGCAGGTGCGTCGTTGACGGGCGTGATGGTGAGCGTCAGCGTCGAAGTATCGCTACCGCCGGTGCCGTCCGAGACGGTGTAGGTGATCACTGGAATAGCACCGCTGTAGTTCGCGGCCGGTACAAAGCTGTAGGAGCCGTTGGCATTGATGGTGATCGTGCCGACCCCTGCAATCGGCACCGGAACGCCGACGGGACGCGGGCCGATCAACCCCGCAATCGTATAGCCGGTAATCGTCAACGGGTCGCCTTCGACATCGGTGGCGTTGTTGAGCAGATCGCCCGTTGCACCATCCGTCACCGTCAAGGTCGTGTCTTCGGTAACGGTGTTGGTCTCGTCACCATCGACAGGCGGATCGTTGACCGGCGTGATCGTCAGCGTCAGCGTCGAGGTATCGGTGCCGCCTCTGCCGTCCGAGACGGTGTAGGTGATCACCGGGATCGCACCGGTATAGTTGGCGGCCGGTGCAAAGGAATAGGAGCCATCGGGATTGATGGTGAGCGTGCCGACCCCTGCTATTGCCACCGGGCTGCCGACCGGCTGCGTGCCCGCAACACCGGCGATCGTATAACCCGATATCGTCAGTGGGCCGCCATCGATATCACTGGCGTTGACAAGCAGGCCGCCCGCGGCCGGAACCGTCAGTGTCGTGTCCTCGATCACCGTGTTGGTTTCATCACCGTCAACCGGCGGATCATTGACAGGGACCATTGTCAGCGTCAGCGTCGAGGTATCGCTACCGCCGGCGCCGTCCGAGACGGTGTAGGTGATCACTGGGATCGAGCCGCTGTAATTCGGCTCAGGCACGAAAGAATAGGAGCCATCGGCGTTGATAGTGATCGTGCCAACGCCGGCGATTGCCACGGGACTGCCGATTGTACCAGCAATGCCGGCGACTGTGTAACTGGTGATGGATAATGGGCCTCCATCAATGTCACTCGAATTGGCAAGCAGCCCGCTGGCTACAGGTACCGTCAAGGTCGTGTCTTCGGTAACGGTGTTGGTCTCGTTGCCATCCACAGGCGGGTCGTTGACCGGTGTTACTATGATGATGAGGTCGGCGGTGGCCTGGACGCCGCTGGCATCGACGATTGTATAGGTGGCCACGGGAACCGGGCCGTTATAGTTCGCAACCGGCACGAAGGTATAGCTGCCGTCGGCATTGATGGTTAGCGTACCGACACTTGGGATGACCGCTGGCGCACCCGGAAGGAAGCCGCCGAGGCCGGCGACCTGATACAAATTGACAGTCAACGTATCGCCGTCCACGTCCACATCGTTGCCAAGCACGTTGCCCGTCAGGGTCGTGTCTTCCGGCGTCGAAACGATATCGTTCACTGCGATCGGTGGATCATTGACCGGCGTGATCGTCAAGGTCAGTGTCGAGGTGTCTGTACCGCCAGCGTTGTCCGAGACGGTGTAGGTGATGACGGGCACAGCTCCGGTGTAATCCGCCGCAGGCGCGAACGTGTAGCTGCCATTCGCGTTGATGGTGATCGTACCGACGCCGGGGATAAGCGTTACCGTACCCGCTGCGATCGCGTTACCGCCATTGATTCCAGGAACAGAGTAATCAGTGATCGTCAACGTATCGATGCCGTCTATATCAGTGGCATTGTTGAGAAGGTCGCCCGCGGTCCCGTCGGCAACGGTGAGCGTCGTGTCTTCGACCACAGTGTTGGTCTCGTTGCCATCGACCGGTGCGTCGTTCACCGGCGTCACTGTAATGGTCAGCACCGCTGTATCGGTGCTCCCACCGCCATCCGAAACCCTGTAGGTCACCGGTGGAACCGTGCCGTTGAAGTTGGCGGCGGGTGTGAAGGTGTAGCTGCCGTCCGCATAGATCGTCAGTTGGCCGACGTTGGGAATGGTCGCGGTCGTACCCGCGCCAAAAACGATTCCACCAACCTGGAACCCGTCCACCGTAAGCGACGCGTTGTCGATATCAGCGTCGTTCGACAACAGTCCCGAGCCAGCGGGAACCGTCAACGTCGTATCCTCCGCCAGTATATTGGTGTCGTCGTTTGCGACCGGCGCATCGTTGACCGGGGTGACGGTGATCGTCAGCGTCGCCGTGGCGGTCGCTGCACCGTCAGAAACGGTATAGGTTGCCACCGGGACCGGCCCGTTATAGTTCAATGCAGGCACGAAAGTGTAGCTGCCGTCAGCGTTGATAGTAAGCACACCAACCCCAACGATTGTCGCCGTCTGTCCAGCGGTATAGGTAGTGCTCCCCACTTCGAACCCGGTGACAATAAGTGTAGCACCTTCAACGTCTGTATCATTCGTCAGCACGTTGCCATTGAGTGTGGTGTCTTCAAGCGTTGTGTCGGTATCATTGACGGCCGCCGGGGCATCATTCACGGACGTCACATTGATCGTCAGCGTGGCAGTCGTCGTAGCACCGTTTCCATCCACAACCGTATAGGTCACGACCGGAACCGGACCGTTGAAATTCGCGGCTGGCACGAAGGTGTAGGTGCCGTTGGCATTGACGGTAATCTGACCAATGTTCGGGATCGTCCCCGTCTGACCGGCTGTGGCGGTAATGCCGTTCACCGAGAATTGGGTGACCGTTAGGACGCCCTCGACATCGGTATCGTTGGACAGAACATTGCCAGCAAGCGTCGTGTCCTCCGGCGTCGTACCGGTGTCGTTCACTGCGACCGGCAGGTCATTGACCGGTGTCACCGTAATGGTCAGGGTCGCTGTATCGCTCACGGTACCATTGGTCGCCGTATAGGTGACCAGTGGAACAGGACCGAAGTAGTTTGGCGCCGGAGTGAATGTATAGCCGCCAGTAAGATTGATGGTGAGAGTGCCCACGCCGGCGATATTCGCAGTTTGTCCGGCTGTGTAGACGGTTGCGTCGCCTGCAATCGTGAAATTGACGACAGAGATCGGGTCCGCAGTAGGGCTGATATCATTGGTGACGACATTCCCGGTAAGCGTTGTGTCTTCAGGGGTCGTCGCCACGTCGTCATTGGCCCCCACCACGGGGACGCCATCCGGTACGACGTCGATATTCAAGGTCCCCTCGTCTGTCCCTCCATTGCCATCCGAGATGTCGTAATCGATCGGAGGGACGGGGCCAGAAAAACCGGGAACGGGCACGAAAATGTAGCTGCCATCCGGATTGACCGTAATGGTACCCACACCAGGAACTGTTGCCGGGGTTCCGGCTGGGTAGGTATTGCCGTCAACGGTGAACTCGGTCACAATGATCGTGTCCCCATCGACATCGCTATCGTTGTTGATAACGTTCCCGCTCAGGGGTGTATCTTGCTGCGTTGCAGCGTTGTCATCGATAGCCACTGGCGGATCATTGACCGGCGTCACGTTGAGCGTCAGTGCCGCGGTGGTCGTAGCCCCGCTTTCGTCGACTACCACATAGGTGATGACCGGCACCGGGCCAGTGTAATTGGCGGCAGGAACCAGGACATAGCTGCCATCGGCGTTAATCGTGATCGTGCCCTGGGGAAGCGTGGTTGTGGCGCCGGCGATGAACGAGTTGCCGTTCACGGAAAAGCCAACGACAGTCAGCGTGTCGCCGGTATCCGGATCGCTGTCGTTTGTCAGGACGTTGCCGCTGAACGAAGTGTCCTCCGGCGTCGCTCCAGTGTCATCGACGGCGACCGGTGGATCGTTGACCGGCGTGACGGTAAGCGTCAGCGTGCCCTGGTCGGTGCCGCCATTCCCGTCCGAGACCGTGTAGGTGGCGACGGGAACGGGACCGTTGTAGTTGGGTGCAGGCACGAAGCTGTAGCTGCCGTCGGCGTTGATGGTCAGATCGCCGACACCTGCGATCGTCGCCGTATCGCCGGGCGAATAGACCATCGGGTCGCCCGCGACGGTGAATTCGGTGACGGCGAGTGGATCACCATCGACATCGGTATCACCGGCCAGCAGACCTGACGAAGCCGGGACCGTCAAAGTCGTGTCTTCGAGCGTCGTGCCAGTTTCATCATCGGCAACCGGCGGATCGTTGAGCGGCGTTATGGTAATCTGCAGCACGCCGGTATCAGTCAGTTCGCCGTCCGAGACGGTGTAGATCACCGGTGGGACCGGCCCGTCGTAGCTTGGTGCGGGCGTGAACGTGTAGCTTCCATCTGCATTGACCAACATCGTCCCGACGCCTGGGATCGGCACTGTCGTACCCGCTCCATACGTGGTGCCGTTGATCGTGAAGAACGTGACGGTGAGCGCCGTGTCATCAACGTCGGTATCGTTGCCAAGCACATTGCCCGAGACCGGCGTATTCTCCGGTGTGGTCGCAGCATCGTCCACGGCGACCGGTGCGTCGTTGACGGGCGTCATCGTCAAGGTCAGAGTCGATGTGTCGGTGTCCGTGCCGTCGGACACGGTATAGGTGATGACCGGAACCGGACCATCGTAGTTGGCGACAGGCACGAAAGAGTAGCTGCCGTTGGCATTTATCGTAATCGTGCCGACACCCGGAATGAGGGTTGCGGTGCCGGCGGTGATCGGATTGCCGCCATTGACCCCGGGGATCGTGTAGCTCGTGATCGTCAATGGGTCGCCGTCGAGATCGCTGGAGTTGTTGAGCAGATCGCCAGACCCGCCATCGGCAACCGTCAGCGTCGTGTCTTCGGTCACGATGTTGGTCTCGTTGCCGTCGACCGGCGGATCGTTGACCGAAATGACCTCGATGTTCAGCGTGGCAGTGTCCGTGCCGCCCTTGCCATCGGAGACGGTGTACGTAATGACCGGCACCGGACCCGAGAAGTTGGCAGCGGGTATGAAGGTGTAGCTGCCATTGGCATTCATCGTGATCTGGCCAACCCCAGGGATTGTCCCCGTCTGTCCGGGTATGGCGGTGACATTGAGGGCGGAGAAACTGGTGATCGTCAGTGTATCGCCATCCACGTCGGTGTCGTTCGCGAGCACATTCCCAGTGAGCGTCGTATCCTCAGGGGTGGTCACCGTGTCGTCGGTTGCGACAGGCGCATCGTTGACCGCCGTGATATTGAATGCGAACGTATTGGGCGTCTGATCGGTGTCCAACCCGTTGTTGGCAGTGCCGCCGTCATCGACGACCTGGAACGTGAACGATCCGACACTTGTGCCATTGACGTTGGCGGTAGGCTGGAAGACCAGATTCGGGATGTCAGCGACGGCTATCGTCTGGCCCGGCGTCACGGCAGCTCCATTCAGGAGCAGCGTGCCTTCACTTGGCGATGGCAATGTCGTGATGATCACCGCCTGAAAGGCATTGGCAGGCGTATCATTTGGATCGCTGAAGCCGAACGACCCCGCCGAAAAGGCGTAGGCGGTATCCTCGGTAATGGTCACCGTGTTGTTTGTGCCCGCGGGCGCGTCATTGGCGGCAATCATGGTCAGCGTCAATGTCGACGTATCGGTGCCACCTGCCCCATCCGACACCGTGTAGGTGATCAGAGGAATGGTCCCGACAAAGTTAGCGGCCGGTGCAAACGAATATGACCCGTTGGCGTTGATGGTTATGGTCCCGACACCAGCGATTGCGTAACCGGTGCCGACGACAAATGGTCCTCCTTGGCCGGCAACCGTGAAGGCGCTGATTGTCAGCGTTGCGCTATCAACATCTGTGGCGTTGTTGAGCAGATCGCCCGCAGCGCCATCGGCCACAGTCAGCGTCGTGTCTTCGGCCACGGTGTTGGTTTCGTCGCCATCCACAGGCGGGTCGTTGACCGCCGTGATGTTGATGACCAAGGCGGCCGTTGCGGTCAACGTACCATCCGAAAGCGTGTAGGTCGCAACCGGAACGGGGCCGTTGTAATTTGGAACGGGCGTGAACGTATAAAATCCGTCGGAGCCTATGACCAAGGTGCCAACACCTGTAATCGTGGCGGTCTGGCCGGCGTTGAACGTCGTACCGTTCACCACGAACTGGGTGACCACGAGCGTGTCACCGTCGGCATCCGTATCGTTATCCAGAACGTTTCCGGATGCGATCGTGTCTTCGTTTGCCACGGCTGCGTCGTTGGCCCCAACGGGCGCGTCGTTGACGGCAGCGATCGAGATCGTCGCGGCGTCGACATCGATCCCTGCGGGGCCGCCGCTGTTTCCGTTGTCGGACGTCGTCATCGTCAGCGTGACATCGCCCGCCGCATCTGCGGCTGGTGTGTAGGTTGGCGCTGAGGCCGAAGCCAGATAGGCATTGAGGTCTGCTACGGTTCCCGTCAGTGTCAGATTTGTCGCTGTCCCTCCGACTGTCACGCCGCCGCTCGATGTGGCGGCGATGGTGCCTGTGGGTACCGAAAGGCTGACGGTGATGCTCCCGGTTCCAGCATCTGGATCTGAGACTTGAAGGCCACTCAGTTGAACGCTCTGGTCTTCGTTGGTCGTCCACCCGGATGCCGGTAGCGTGTTGATCGGGGCGTCATTGACAGCCGTGATCGACACGGTAGCGGTACTGATAGCCGACGTCGTCGCTGTCAGATCCGTTGCCGTGAAGGAGAAGACTCTGTCGCCATCGGTTCCGCCGATTGTCGGATTGTCGGAACTATTGGCGTAGGTGATGGAGCGAACGAGCGCATTCGTGTCGCCCCCACTCGGAATCGCCCCCCCGGCATTGTTGGTGATCACGAATGTCCGCGTGGCGGCTGAATAGGCAATCAGATAGGTGGTCGCTCCAACGGTCACCGTATTCGTAGAATCGCTGCCCAATCCGACCGAAACTCCACCAAATGCCAGATGTTCGGCATCGCCGTTGGGAACGGCATCGGCGACGATGGTGAGGCGTACCAGATCGTTGTCGGCGTCAACGACGGTCGCGCCTAAGGCGCCATTCGCGACGATCGGAACCGCAGCGCCGTTTTCTATATAGGTAGCCGTAGAGTTTCCGGTTGATCCCAAGGAACCGTCAAGATCGACGGTGGGCGGCGCAAGCAGAAACTGATAGCCGGCATCTGAGAAGGACGCAGTCTCTATTGCCCCTGTTTTTTGCTCCAGATCCCAGTCGCCGCCCCGCGCCGCGGCACCGGTCCTGTCTGTCGACGCGGCAACATCCGCTTTCGTGATTCCGCCCAGGATGACGGCCGCCTGTAGGCCATCGGCACCGGCGGCGAAGTCACACCCGTAGATGAGGATGTCGGCCTGGTCCGACAGCGCCTGACCTATGGCTGTCAACTCGTCATGGTACTCGCCCTGCATGCTTTCGGAATCGAGGACCGCCGTTCCGAGGTTGAGGCTTCCTTCCGAGCCATGGGAGATAAGGTGGATGGCGCTAATGTTCTGCTCGCCCTTCAAGATCGCTGCGATCTGCTCCACACCGTCCTTTGACGAATCCAGAACATACACACGCGCCGAACCTTCCAGGCTTGCGACGATCTGTTGCCAGTCCTGAACGTCGTCAACGATGAAGTAGACCTCGTCGGTGGCGACGCCCTTCGCCTCGCCGTTGATCCGTTGCTCCGTGATCGCCTGATCGGACGTTTCGCCAAGGTGGGTGTCGGATGCCGGATTTTCGGGCGCGTTCGCCTTTACCTGCTCGTCGGAGATGGCGGCCTTCGAACCGTCAGCATGGGCGACACGCGCCGCAGTTGATGTTTCCTGCGATACCGAGGATTCGGGGCTGCGCCCATCATTTACTTCGGTGAGTTTATCGGTAGGCCGGTCCGACGTCGTGGATGATGGCAGATGAAGCGTTTCGGGCGAGTGGGCCGGCCAATTCTCGGACCGGGCCGCAGCGTCAGGGCTCAACTCCGGGGCCAATTTGTCGAGCGTGCCGGTGACTACTGCCCGCGAGGCATCCGGCAGCTCGAGACCCTGATCAGTGTTCTGCGTGATCGACTTAGGGTCGTGGTTTTCCGACCCGGCTCCATCGAACGACGGCTTCGAAATATCGCTTACAGCGTCGGCAAGGTTCCCATGATGATTGAGTACGGCCGGATGACCGGCAGCGGCAACGAGAGGATCGGCCTCCAGCGGCAGCGAAGTTTCAGCCTTCAAGCCTGGGGCAATCTCCGCGGCCGTGACATGGCGGCTAGTGGGCTCGGTCGAATGATTTGGAGCCTCGTGGGCAGGCTCCGGGATTGCAACCGGGAGGCCTTGATGAACAGCGACGGCAGCCGCCGCGTCGAACACCATGCGAGGCTCAAGGGTGCGGATCACCGGTCGCTTGTTCTTCTTTTCCGGACGATCGTCACCTGGAAACACGCTCGTACTGCCACGGTGGTCACGGAACATAATCACACACCTCGTATTTGACGCAGGGTCGCAGACTTAGATGGAAATACAATTCTACGGTAACTCACAAGACGAGGCATTCAAAACCGTTTTTTCAAGCGGCTGGTTTACCGGTCGCAAACATCAGAAGCCGGATTCCCGAATCAGGACAGCGGCCGCTCGCCGGGCGATCCTGCTGAAGACGCTTTCCGGCGTAGCGTCGATCCTGACGACACCACGAAGGATAGGGAGTGTCACCGGCTGAGCCGCGGCAGCCGTCATGATGAACTGATACTGCGCCTCGACGGGCACAGCCCCCTTTTCCTTGTCCTCGTTGACAGCGATCGAGCCGCCGTTCGTCGATGACAGATACGGAAGTTCCACTGCGGATACGCCGCCGGCGCTGACGGATGCGAGGCGGACATCAGATTTCGGCGTCAAGGGCTCGTCTGGTATGAATTCTCCCAGCGCGCCGCTGCTGATCGCGAAAACGAGATCCTCAGGGGCGTAGCCACGCACCTGGTGTCCGTCATCTGCCACCACGAGAGCGAGCTCCTGCCCCTTGGCGATCCAGCGATCGGCATGCAGATCAGGAAGCATGTCCTGAACAACGCCGTTGACGCTGGCCCTTATTGTTAGCTCTCGTTCAAGGCGGCGTAGACCCGCCACCTGTTCATCGATGCTGGATATCTCCTGCTCGATGACGATGGTGGCGTCGCGGTCGAGCTGGTCGGCGACCCGGCGAGCCTGGCGCAGGGACGCGAGGTCACGGTTCGTCCGGGCCTGCCTGAGATCAAGTGTCAGCTTCGGCGACTGCAGGGTGAAGAGCACATCCCCCTGTTTGACGTAGTCGCCGTCTTTTACCCTGATCCCGGTGATTTGCGCTGCGACCGGCACGGCAATCCGCTGGACGGAAACAGGCTCCATAACTGCAGGCATCTCGACACGATGCGGCCAGGGAATTACGACCGACAGAAAAGCGAGCACTGCGATGGTTCCTGACACCTGATAGCGTCTCTGCTGAAGGATCTTGCCACGCAGTTGCCACCACAGTCCGATTTCATTCGCCACCGGTCGCACGACGAACCAGAGAATTTCGATGGTGAACAGCAGAATGCCGAGCAGCTTTACCTGCGTCATATGGTAGACCACCAGCGCGATGCCGATGAACAGGCCAAGGCGATAGATACATACGGCAATAGCGTAGAAGACGACAGCGATGCGGCGTCGTCGCGTCCATTCCTCCGGACAGGGCGCCTGGAGATTGAACAATATTTTCCGGATCGACCAGCGCAGGATGGCGAAGGCCCGCGGCTGAAGGTTCGAGATTCGCCACAAATCGCTGAGAAGATAATATCCGTCGAAGCGCATCAATGGGCTAAGGTTGACGGCCAGGCTGAGCACCCAGCTCGCCGTGGCGATAAAGAAGCAAGCGCTCCTCAACACTCCATCCGGCAGGAAGGCCCACAGGAACGTGGCGATGGCGGCGATGGCAAGTTCCACGATCATGCCCGCCGCGCTGACGAGCATCCTCTCCCTGCGCGACGGCAGGCGCCAGGCGTCTGTCACGTCAGTGTAGAGGACGGGGGCAAGGACGAGGAATGCAACGCCCATGGTCGGAATCCGGCAGCCGAAGTGCATGGCCATATAGGCATGACCGAGTTCGTGGAAGATCTTCACGAAGATCAGAGCGGCGGCGTAACCCAATGCCCCTTCGAGGGAAAAGAAGAACAGGAAGGTATGCGAGAAGGTGTCGAACTGGCGCGAGGCCAGGAACAGGCCAATGCTTCCGAGTAGAATGACGAAAAGAATCATCGGGCGCGACGCGAACAGCCGCGCGACCGGCAGTGTCTTCTGAAGGAAATCATCTGGTTTGAACAAGGGAACGCGAATGAAGAGATAGTTGTGCAGCAGCCACGAAATCGGCCCGCGACGGCCATCCTGCTGCTGTCTGTAGACCGATCTCCAACCCGCAATCGGCTCGCACAGCAATCCAGCTTGATCGAGGGCCAGGGTCACTTGGTAGAGATCGTCCTGGGAGACCTCTTCGTGCAACTGCTTGCTCATATGGGCGGCAAGCGCCTCGATCTTCAGGCCACCGCTCCAGTGTTGCAAGAGATTGAACGCCTGCTCGTCGATCTCATGATAACGATGGGCAATTGGATCGTAGATAAGCCATGGCTCCTCGCTATCCTCGGCCCCCCTGTGCAGACGAAGGTCTTCCCGCAGTGCAGGAACAATAACGGATCCAAACCCTGGCGGGGCGGCCGTCGTCATAGGCCAACCTTCTGCCGCACCCAGGTCAACGGCCGCCGGAACAGATAATATCCCAGCGGCGCCTTCTCGCTGAAGAGTTGCGCCGTACCTCTGACGCCTGGCCGCGGCGTCACCGTGCCTGGGGCGAACCCGCCATTGATCAGATAGACCAGCCCCTGCCCCTCCACCACGCGGGCCTGATGGCTGGTAGAAGTGACGGTCGCATCGACCGGATTGAGCGGGTCGCCATTGAGGAATGCGCGAATTCGATTCCCCGGCTTCAAGTCGAGCACTTCGGCGACCGGAAGGGTGGCGCGCAGTTCGACATTGTTCTCGTCGGCTATTTCAAGAATGCGCTGGCCGGTCACGACCGGTTTGCCCACCCACTCCTTTCGATCCGCGTAGACCGCTATTCCATCCCGCGATGCGCGTATCGATGACCTTTCGAAGGTGTCTTTGGCAAAATCGCGTTCGGCAACCTTCAGGCTCAGTTCGGCTTTCGCCTGCGCCAGTTCCCGCTTCGCCGTCTCGTCGACGAACGAACTTTGCTGCAACTGCCGGAGCTTGGCGGCGGCCAAGCTTACTTCCTGCTCGGCAACCCGCAACTGGTTGCGGGGAACGGTGTCGACATATTGGACGATCAGGTCGCCCTGTTTCACGGCGGAGTTCGGCGCTGCGACAACGTTCTCGATGACACCGTCGATCGGTGCCGCGACGACGAACGGGCTTTTCGCAACGACTTCCATCGGCGCAAGAGCAGTCATCGGGACGGGGTAAAACATGGAAGCGGAAGCGGCGATACACAGCCCGTAGAACAGCAATCTGTATCCAAGACGCATCTTGCGCCGCGGCGTTTTGAGGGTCAGGACCGTGGCGGCATGGGCCGCCGTGCCCGCGATGCGCGCGCCGATCGTGATGGCAGATTCGGAAAATGCGTGCTCGCCGACGACGAGGACGCCACAATCAGGCTTGGCATCACGATGCTTCAAGGGGAGCCAATAGCCTTCGGGGAAAGGAAAGGTACGTGCTTCCTCGACGCTTGCCTCGGGTCCAATCTTTATCCGCAAGGGAGACAGGCTCTCCCATCCGGAGGACGGTGGTGCCTTTTGGAGCTCCTTTTCGAGCCATCTGATCGTCGGCGCATTTCGATCAAGCTCGCTTGTGCCTGACACCTTCATCACCCGCGGGCGCCCCGAACGCAGGACAAGGAAATAGGCTGAACGAGCGCCCATCGCCTTTCGCACCTCATTGACGAGTAGGACGCTCAACTCGTCGATGCTTCCACATGTGCGTATATCGGATTCAACCGACAGCAGATGCCGCAGTGCGCTGACCGCATCGTTCCGGGAGCGTTCGGCGGCGTCGCCTGAACCTTCGCTCAACGAAATCCGCTTCGGTACGCTACTAACAGCGCTACCGATCTGAATGACCGTCTTTGGCGTCGCCTCGATACTCAACACGCTACCTCGAGGATGGTTGTTTCAACTCCGCGCTAAGGCTCATGCCGGGCAGAATACCGGTCGAACTACCGGTGAAGATCCCGATGATCTTCACCGTCTGACTGACGGAATCCACGGTCGCGGCAATACGCTCTACGGTCGCATCATGCACTGTTTCGGTTTCATCGACAACGACACGGAATTTGAGGCCAGGTTTGATCCATCTTAACCACACCGAAGGAACGATCAGTTCCATCTCAAGATGATCGGTATTGACGAGACGCATCAGGGGTTCGCCCGGCTTCGACATCTCGTAGGTCTTGGCGCGCATCTCGGCGATGCGGCCATCGAACGGCGCTGAAATTGCGCATTCTGCGACCTGGGCGGCCAGTGTTTTCGCTTCAGCCTTCGCCTTCTCATACCTTGCACGATTTTGCTGAACGTCCAGCTTTCCGATGGCCCTGCGCTTGTCGAGCGCAACGCTGTTTTCGAGAGCGAAGAGGTTGAACTGCTCCTCAGCACGGGCAGCGTCGAGTTCACTTTCGTACTTGCCACAATCAAAATCGAGCAGCGTGTCCCCCTTCGCGAAGCTCTCGCCTTCCCGCCGGGTGATCTGCAAAATGCGCGCATTGAGTTCCGTGGAGATCAGCGCCTCGTCGACGGCTCGCACCAGTCCCCGCACAGGCTCCTGCACCTCCTGAGCAGAGGCTGCCCCTATCGTCAGCAGCATCGCCACGCTCGCCAATCCCGCAAGGATCCACGCGCGCGCCACAGTTTCAATTCCCGGAAGAGCTTGATGCGACAGTAAACTCCGGCACAGAGGCCCCGCTACCGGCCTTGGACCGCGACGCCATGGAGGCGTTCGCCCCCGCGGGCGGAGCCGCTTGCGCACGTTGCTGCAAGCTAGCGGCTTCAGCAGAAGCCAGAACAGTCTTCAGATCGCCTCTGGCTACCCATGTCTGACGCAAGGCATCCTTGATTTGCGCCACGCTCGCCTTGTCGATGTCGACAGGCGGATAGGCGTCGAGACCGATGGACGCATAGATATTCGCATAGGCGTTCTGCAGGCTGGCGTAGGCGAGATCGTAACGGACATCCGATACGATCGTGTTCATCTCCTCGCGGATCAAGGTCTGCTCGCTCGTCTGTTCGGTCGTTGTCGATGCCGAGATTTGATCGAGCAACTTGTGCTGAACATTCTTCAACTGGCCGGCGATGGAGAGCTCCTCGCGAGCCTGAATATAGCGGACCCGGCTCACATGGACCTGGGTCATAATCGCCATGGTCAGTGCGAGAGAACGCTGGTCGAGCAGTTCCGACTGGGATTCGACCAGTTTCTTCTTCTGCGGGTACTGGAAGACCTTGAGAAGATTCCAGCTCGCCTGCGCGCCCCATCCGAGCCAGTTTTGGTTGTACATGAAGGAATCCGTGCTGACGCTCGGGCCGACGAAGACATTGATGCCCGGAAGCGTCTCGATCAACGCCGCATCGAGTTCCTTCTCGTTGCTCCGGATACGATAGGCGACATCGCGCACCTCCGGGCGGTTCATGATCGCGACGCGGATGAGCTTACGCGGATCGACGTCTGTCGGTGGCTTGCCTGTCCCCACCCGTTCTCCCGCCAGACGGAAACTCGCTTCTGGCGGAAGGTTCATCAAGGCCGCCAGTTGGCTGC
Source organism: Hyphomicrobiales bacterium (assembly GCA_900472175.1). Taxonomy (GTDB): domain Bacteria; phylum Pseudomonadota; class Alphaproteobacteria; order Rhizobiales; family Rhizobiaceae; genus Pararhizobium. The sequence continues at coordinate 665,523 of UCHD01000004.1, forward strand.
GAGCGGTTCGAAGCTCGCCTGCGATCTGCTTTGCCTGGCGCCGGATTTCCAAGAGCTCGCGCTCGTAGGTCAGGGCGACGACGGGTGAAGTTTGCCTTTCCTCCGCAAGCGAGCGGGAATCTGAGACTGCCTTCCGCGCCTTGCCCTCGAGCGAATTCAAGCGCGAAAGCAGCTTTTCGCTGGCTATGGCACGCCAGTAGGCCGTCCGGACATCCTCGACGATCCGGTTGAGCACCTTGCGGCGCGCTTCCCGCTGCGCCAGCACCTTGTCGGCCGCCTGCTGCGCGCGAACATAAGAGAGGCCGAAATCGAGAACATTCCAGCTCAGCGTGACGTCCGATTCCAGGATCTGCTTGTCGGAACTTGTCGACGGTTCGAGCGATTGCTGACCGCTGAGGACGGAAACGCTCGAACTGGCCAGCACATTGTTGCGCCCGGTGTAGCCGGAATTCAGGACAAGGTTCGGGAGGCCCTGATAGCCGGCGAGATTGAGTTCCTGGATATTCACCGCTTCCTGCATGAGCTCGACACGCTGATCCAGGTTGTACTTCAGTGCCCGCGCAGTCGCCTCGTAGATGTCTATCGACCCCGTGACCGGCGTCTGAGCGGCCGTGACCCGCGAAACGTTACTATCGGCGATCTTCGCGAGATCGTTTTGCGAAAGAGTTTCGGGCGTGACACTGCAGCCGGAAAGAACGAGCGACGTCGAAAGCAAGAGCGGAAACCGTAGACGCATTCAAGACCTGCCACTTTGAGGGACATAGGCTCTAACGGCCGAGGCCGGCCGTTGATTTCAGCATCGGGAAACGCAAAAACGCTTGTTGCGAAAACTCCCCCTCGTCACGCCAGTGTAGTCACACATCAAAAGATTCGCCAGCCGGTTGCGTAACCATCACAAAAAGCTAGCCAAACTGTGCCCTTTTTGCCGCACCGCGCTGCCGCTCTAGGCTCACAAGGCTCAAGGCGCATTCATCGATCCAGTAGCAGCACGTTGCTACGATAAGGCCTCCCGTCGGTGCACCGTAGACGACTAGACGGCTGCGAACTCAGCTCGGCTATCCATGTACGCGGACGGATTTGGCTCGCTCTTCATCATAATCCGTCGCCATGCTTCTTGCTCCGCATTGATCACAGCCAGTTCCCAAACACAGCCAATCACGGATCTTTTTGCCGTGTCCATGGTTCGGCTGCGGAATACGCTTTTCGATAGTTATGCTGACACAGCACCGATCCCTGTATCCACCAATGTGCCGAAATCGTAACGCCTGCTTCACCAGGATGAATGATCACAAAGCCCATGCCATTGTCGTCGCCCTCGCTTGCCACTCGCGGCAAAACGTCCGCCCGAACGAATGCCTGTGCGAGATTAAGCGTGGTCTGGTCGATCCTGCGGTTATCCGCAACAAGACCATAGATTTTGAATTTCAGGCCCATCATGTCCCAGAGGCCTAGATTTGAAACGGCACGTGGATGATAGATTTCAATTGCTTTTGAGTTCATTGGCCGCACTCCACTCAGCTCTATTGGTGCCAATCAGAGATCAGTTGTAAAGCCCAATTGCCCGGCATCCTCCCTTTCCAAATACGGGCTGCCGTGCAGAATGGGCTTCCGATCATCGTGAAGGCACAGCATGCCTGCAGTCCCGTTGCCGACCAGCCTTTATGCCGCCACCGCGCATCCGGCGCCTTTGACACCGTCGCTTGATGCCGATCGCACCGTATCGGTGGCGATCGTCGGTGCAGGCTTTGCGGGATTGTCCGCAGCACTGCACTTGGCTGAAACGGGTATCGATGTCTGCGTGCTGGAAGCCAATGAGCCTGGCTGGGGTGCGTCCGGGCGCAATGGCGGACAGGTCAATCCCGGGCTCAAATTCAATCCCGATGAATTGCTTGGCCGGTTTGGCGCAGGTCTTGGCGAGCGCATGATCGGCATGGCCTGGGGCGCGCCGGATTTTACCTTCGACCTCATCCGCAGGCTCGGTATCGATTGTGACGCACGGCAGAACGGCACGTTGCGGGCCGCGACCAATACGTTGACGGCCAAGGCTGTCGAAACCGCCGCGGCCCAATGCGCCGCCCATGGCTTTCCGGTACGCTTGCTCGACGCAAAGGAAACGGCGTCGGCAACGGGCACCGGCCGCTACCCTGCAGCGCTGCTGGATCCACGCGGCGGTGATCTGCATCCGCTGAATTATGCGCGTGGCCTTGCTGCAGCGGCACAGAATGCCGGCGCTTCCATTCATCGCGATAGCCGCGTTATTTTCGTGCGAAGACAATCCGGGAAATGGGTTTTGCGCACCGACAAGGCGACTGTTTCGGCGGATAAAATTCTTGTTGTTACAAACGCATATGCGGATAACCTATGGTTTGACTTGAGGAAATCCCTGATCCCTGTCTACAGTTCGATCGTTGCAACAGAACCCCTGGCCGCTGATCTGGCGGCCCGCATCCTGCCGCATCGTCCCGTACTGTATGAAAGCGGCCATATCACCGTCTATTATCGCCTCGACAAACAGAACAGGCTGCTGATGGGCGGCCGTGGGCCGCAGCGGGTATTGGCCGGGCACAGCGCACCACTGGATTACCTGAAGCGCTACGCTGAAAGTCTCTGGCCGGGCCTAAGAGGGATCCGCTGGACACATGCCTGGAACGGCCAGCTGGCAGTCACGCCGGACCACCTGCCCCATCTGCATGAACCATCCGAGGATGCCATGATCTATCTGGGCTGCAATGGCCGCGGCGTGGCACTGGCGACGGCCATCGGCAAGCAGCTTGCCGGACGCCTGGCCGGCGGACAATCGGCCGGAATCTGCCTGCCGGTCACCGGCATCAAACCAATGCGTTTCCACGCGCTCTGGCCTGTCGGCGTGCACGCGGCGATGATCTGGGGCAGAATGAAGGACCGGCTGGGCATCTAGAGCCAGACGATAAACGGCAGGAACCTCGTCGGCTTCAATAATCTGCTTGTTTTTTCAGTTTAATAAATCACGTGAATATACTGAATTCATGCACTAATTAATACCTTTAGATGTCGCACCTCTGCCAGAGAAACCATTTTGCCCCGGCACACGTATTATACCTGTTGAGATGGTCAGCAAGGAGATGGGGAATGATCCGGACACTCAGAGCCTGCGCGTGCATTGCCATTCTCCTGTCCACGCCGCCGCTGGTATTGGCAACGGAACCCGTCGATACGGCCCAGTCGATTATCCAGAACCAGATCGAGGCCTTTCTCAACGACGACGCGGAGACGGCCTATTCCTTTGCCTCGCCGCAGATAAGGCAGAAATTTCCGGACAAGAGCATCTTCTTTGAGATGGTCAAGCGCGGCTACACGCCGGTCTACCGTCCCGGCAATTTCGCCTTTGGACGCAGCAAGATCGGTGGCGATACCGTGGTGCAGGAAGTGTTGATCTCCGCGCCTGACGGCAAGGACTGGACGGCGCTGTACTTTCTCGTCAGGCAGCCGGACGGCAGCTACAAGATCAACGGTGTGCAGATGCTGCAGCAGGCCCCCGGCCCCGAGATTTGACCCGATACGCGATGATGGAGCCGCTTACAGCGGCGCCAGGTCGCCCCGCGCCCATTCTTCCTGCGTCTCTTCCATGAAGGCTGCATAACGGCCTTCCTCGATTGCCTTGCGGATACCCGCCATCAACTCCTGATAATAGGCCAGGTTGTTCCAGGTCAGCAGCATGCCGCCCAGGCTTTCGTCGGCGCGCACGAGATGATGCAGATAGGCGCGCGAATAGTCGCGTGACGCCGGGCACGCCGACTGATCGTCGAGCGGCCTGATATCCTCGGCATGACGGGCGTTGCGCAGGTTGACGCGGCCGCGCCGGGTGAAGGCAAGGCCGTGGCGGCCCGCCCTTGTCGGCATGACACAATCGAACATGTCGATGCCGCGGGCCACGGACTTCAGGATATCGTCCGGCGTGCCGACGCCCATCAGATAGCGCGGCTTCTCTACCGGCAGTTCCGGGCATGTGATGTCGAGCATATCGAGCATGACCGCCTGCGGCTCGCCGACAGCCAGGCCGCCGATCGCATAGCCCTTGAGGTCGAGACCGGACAGCGCCTGCGCCGAACGGACACGCAGCGCCGGCACATCGCCGCCCTGGACGATACCGAACATCGCCTTGCCCGGCTGGTCGCCAAAAGCGGTCTTGCAGCGGTCGGCCCAGCGCAACGACATTTCCATTGCGCGTTCAATATCAGAGGGTTCTGCCGGAAGTCTAACACATTCGTCGAGCTGCATCTGGATATCACTATCCAGCATTCCCTGGATTTCGATCGAGCGCTCCGGCGACATGTGATGCAAGGCGCCATCGACGTGGCTCTTGAACGTTACGCCCTTTTCGTCGAGCTTGCGCAGGCCGGCGAGCGACATGACCTGAAAGCCGCCGCTATCGGTCAGGATCGGATAGGGCCAGCGGATCAACTCATGCAGGCCGCCAAGACGCGCCACGCGCTCGGGGCCCGGACGCAGCATCAGGTGATAAGTGTTGCCGAGAATGATATCGGCGCCGAGATCGCGAACCTGATCGAGATACATCGCCTTGACCGTACCGACGGTCCCGACCGGCATGAATGCCGGCGTGCGGATTTCTCCACGCGGCATCGATACCGTGCCGCGGCGCGCCTTGCCGTCGGTTGCCTTGATGTTGAACTGAAAAGTTTCGGTCATGTTGCATCCCGGAAAAGCAGGCTGGAATCGCCGTAGGAATAGAATCGGTAGCCGGTTTCGATGGCGTGCTCATAGGCGCGCCGCATGGTTTCCATGCCACTGAAGGCCGAAACGAGCATGAACAGCGTCGACTTCGGCAGATGGAAATTGGTCATCAGCATGTCGACCGCGCGAAAACGATAGCCCGGCGTGATGAAGATGCCTGTCGGGCCGGACCACGGACGAATGTCACCATTCTCCTCGGCCGCACTTTCGATCAGCCGCAGGGACGTCGTACCGACGCAGACAATGCGCCCGCCCCTCGCCTTAACCGCGTTCAGCCGTTCGGCCACGTCGGCACTGACATAGCCGATCTCCTGATGCATGACGTGATCGTCGGTGTCATCGACCTTCATCGGCAGGAAGGTTCCTGCGCCGACATGCAGGGTGACGAAATGGCGTTCGACGCCAAGAGTATCCAGAGCCTCAAACAGGCGGTCAGTGAAATGCAGGCCGGCGGTAGGCGCAGCAACGGCCCCATGCTCGCGCGCGTAAACAGTCTGGTAGTCGGTGCGGTCCTGCTCGTCCTCGGGACGCTTGGAGGCGATATAGGGCGGCAGTGGAATATGGCCGACGGCAAGGATTGCCTCATCCAACGCCGGACCGGAAAGATCGAACCGCAGGGTCACCTCGCCAGATTCGCCTTTCTCCTCAACGGTCGCGTCCAGCGCGCCCATCAGGCAGGTATTGGAGCCGTGGCCGAACTCGATGCGATCCCCAACCTTCAAACGTTTGGCGGGACGGGCAAAGGCCTTCCAGCGATCGGCGGCGACGCGCATGTGCAGCGTCAGCGACACTTGCGTGACCACATCCTCGCCGCGGCGGCGCAAGCCTTCCAGCTGGGCGGGAATGACTTTGGTATCATTGAAGACGAGAGCGTCACCGGGACGCAGGAATGAGGGCAAGTCCAGAACGTTATGATCGGTCAGCTCGACGCTTGCCTGTGGCTGAACGACGAGTAAGCGGGCGCTGTCACGCGGGCTTGCGGGCCGCAGCGCAATATTATCTTCGGGGAGATCGAAATCGAACAGATCGACGCGCATCAAAACTCTTCTTTAAACGGCAAACCCGCCCCGGCGCCTTTTAAAGCGATCCGGGACGGGTTTTGGCAATAGCCCGAATTAGGCGTTGGCGGCAAGTTTCATCGACACGATGCTGTCGGGATCCTTGACGGGCTCGCCCTTCTTGATCTTGTCGACATTTTCCATGCCGGAAATGACCTGGCCCCAGACCGAATACTGCTTGTTCAGCCACGGGCTGTCGGTGAAGCAGATGAAGAACTGCGAATTGGCAGAGTTCGGCATCTGGCTGCGGGCCATCGAGCACGTGCCGCGTACGTGGCTCATGTTGGAGAATTCAGCCTTGAGGTCCGGCTTTTCGGAGCCGCCCATGCCGGCACGGGCCGGATTGAAATCCTTGCCACCCGTCTTGCCGAACTGCACGTCGCCGGTCTGCGCCATGAAGTCGTCGATGACGCGGTGGAAGACGACGCCGTCATAGGCGCCTTCGGCACACAGTTCCTTGATGCGGGCAACGTGGCCCGGCGCCAGGTCCGGCAGAAGCTGGATGACGACCTGCCCCTTGGTGGTTTCCATGATGATGGTGTTTTCAGGATCCTTGATCTCTGTCATGGCCTTCTCCTTCTTGTTAAAGCGGGCGTTTTAAAACGGGATTTACTTGCCGACCTTGACGCTGATCATGCGGTCGGGCTCGGTGACGGAACCATTGTTGGCTTCGTCGCCCTTCTTGATCTTGTCGACATTGTCCATGCCTTCGATAACCTTGCCGACGACCGTGTACTGGCCGTTGAGGAAATCGCCGGGGGCGAACATGATGAAGAACTGCGAATTGGCGGAGTTCGGATCCTGGCTACGCGCCATGCCAACTGTGCCGCGCGCAAAAGGAACCTTGGAGAATTCAGCCTCGACGTTCGGCTTGGACGAACCGCCCATGCCGGCCATCTCCGGCTTGAAATCCTTTTCCATGTTGCCGTATTGGACGTCGCCGGTCTGAGCCATGAAGCCCGGGATGACGCGATGGAAGGCGACATTGTTATAGTCGCCCGCTTCAACCAGTTCCTTGATGCGCGCGACGTGCTTCGGCGCAACATCCGGCATCAGCTCGATGACGACCGGGCCGTCCTTCAGCGTGATGGTGATATAGTCCTTGGCCTGGGCAAAGGCAGTGCTGGTCAGGGATGCGAGGACAACGGCGCCTGCGAAAGCGAGTTGGAGAATTTTCATATGAGCTCCCATGGAAATAAAAGAAAAACGTCAGGATTTGCGTTTTGCGTTCAGGGCCTGATGTACGGCCTTAGGTACGAAGGCGCTGACATCACCGCCCATGGCAGCGATCTGGCGAACCAATGTGGCGGTAATGGGCCGCGAGGCCGTGCCGGCTGGAAGAAACAGGGTCTGGATATCCGGCGCCATCTGCCGGTTCATGCCTGACATCTGCATCTCATAGTCGAGGTCCGTGCCGTCCCGCAGGCCGCGGACCAGAAGCGAAGCGCCATGTTTTCGCGCCGCATCGACCACCAGATTGTCAAAGGAAACGACCGAGATATCGGCGGCCCGTTGTGGCAGGAATTCTTTCAAAGACTGCACAATGAGGGCCGCGCGCTCCTCGAAGGAAAACAGCGGCGTCTTGCCGGGATGGATACCGATCGCAACGATAACCGTCGGCGCCACGTTCAGCGCCTGCACCAGCACGTCGAGGTGACCGTTCGTCATCGGGTCGAAGGAGCCGGGATAAAAAGCAGTGGTCATCGCGCCTGTTTCCATTTCGAAGCCTTTTGTCACGGACTGCGGCCAATCGCAAGGGAAAGCCCTCGCCGCACCACGTGTTCCCTTTGGAACAGCAGCCGAATGACATGAACGCTACATGAAGGGTGCGTTCAAGGTTGTTTCAAGCAGCATCCTGTAAATCGCAAAGTAGAGAACGGAACTTTTTCCAGTCACGGCCGTTTACGGGCTGAAAGGATCACCGCTATGGCACTTATTCTTCTGTCGATGACCATGTTTTTTGTCATGCTTTTTGCAACGGCAAACGCAATCAGAAACGAAGCGCGCCATGACCGGCCTGGTCTTAACCGCACGCGTTTGATCAAGTAGAGGATGATCTGTAATGGCCATCACGATGATGATCATATCGGCAGCGATTAGTATCGTGTTCCTGGTCGATTTCGCCAAAACCATCTTTGAACTTCAGCGCGACAGAAGCGCGATGAAGGCAATCAGCGGTGATTCCGGCGGGTTCAGCGTCTAGCATCACCATTTTTCTACAGAGGCAACCTCCAGTGCCTGCTGTCATAAAAGCCGGACGGTTCCCCTGCCAGTCCGGTTTTTCTTTGCCTTGATTAGCCACACGGCCAAACTCAAGACCAAAGAAAAAGCCGGGCGAAACAATCGCCCGGCTTTTTTATTCATAGCGCGGAAGGGGTTATTCTTCCGTTGCGGCCGGCGGCTCGGCGCTTGCCTCGCCTTCCGGCAGATCCACGTCACCGGCGATTTCCTCATCCTCATCCGATTCAGGTTCGCTGATCCGCTCGACAGAGACGACCTTTTCGTCCTTGGCCGTCGAGAAGATGGTCACGCCCTTGGTGGCGCGGCTTGCAAGCCGGATGCCGCCAACGGGGACACGGATCAACTGGCCACCATCGGAGACCAGCATGATCTGGTCATTGTCTTCAACCGGGAAGGCCGCGACCAGTTCGCCGATTTCACCGGTCTTGGAGGTATCCGTCGCGCGGATACCCTTGCCGCCACGGCCGGAGGTGCGGAAGTCGTAGGTGGAGGAGCGCTTGCCAAACCCCTTGACGGAGACCGTCAGCACGAACTGTTCGCGTGCCTTGAGTTCCTCGTAACGGGCATCGTCAAGCTGACCTTCTTCAGTGACTTCCTCGCCGACGAGCGCGATTTCCTCGTCCTCGCCGGTTGCCGCACGCCGTTCGGCGGCAGCGCGTTTCAGGTAGGCTGCCCGTTCCCACGGCTCGGCATCGACATGGCCGACGATGGTCATCGAGATGATCCGATCGCCTTCGCCGAGCGTGATGCCGCGAACACCGATCGAGTTACGGCCGGCAAAGACGCGGACGTCATCAACCGAGAAGCGGATGCACTGGCCGAACGCCGTCGTCATCAGCACGTCGTCATGCTCTGTACAGGTTTCGACGGAGAGGATTTCGTCACCCTCTTCGTCCAGCTTCATGGCAATCTTGCCGTTACGGTTGACCTGGACGAAATCCGACAGCTTGTTGCGGCGGACTGTTCCGCGCGTTGTCGAGAACATTACGTCGAGGTTTTCCCACGTCGTTTCGTCCTCGGGCAGCGGCATGATCGTGGTGATGCGTTCGCCAGGCTCCAGCGGCAGCATGTTGATCAGGGCCTTGCCGCGTGACTGCGGCGTGCCGATCGGCAGGCGCCAGACCTTTTCCTTGTAGACGATGCCACGCGACGAGAAAAACAGCATCGGCGTATGGGTGTTGGCAACGAACAGGCGCGTGACGAAATCCTCGTCGCGCGTCGCCATGCCGGAACGGCCCTTGCCGCCACGGCGCTGGGCACGATACGTCGCCAGCGGCACGCGCTTGATGTAGCCGAGATGGGACACGGTGATGACCATGTCTTCCCGGGCGATCAGGTCCTCGTCGTCCATGTCCGGACCGCCTTCGATGATCACGGTGCGGCGCGGGGTGCCGAACTCTTCGCGAACGGCGATGAGTTCGTCCTTGACGATCGTCATGATGCGGATGCGTGACGACAGGATATCGAGATAGTCGCTGATTTCGGCGCCGATCTTGTTCAATTCGTCGCCGATTTCATCGCGGCCAAGCGCCGTCAGGCGGGCAAGGCGCAGTTCAAGGATCGCGCGGGCCTGCTCTTCGGACAGATTGTAGGTCATGTCCTCATTGATGCGATGGCGCGGATCGTCAATCAGACGGATCAGGCTTTCGACATCAGCGGCCGGCCAGCGGCGCGTCATCAACTGTTCGCGTGCGGTAGCAGGATCCGGTGCGCTGCGGATCAGCTTGATGATTTCGTCGATATTGGCAACGGCAATGGCAAGACCGACCAACACATGCGCCCGCTCGCGCGCCTTGCGCAGCAGGTACTTGGTGCGGCGGCTGATGACTTCCTCGCGGAAGGCAACGAAGGCGCGCAGCATGTCGAGCAGCGTCATCTGCTCCGGCTTGCCGCCGTTCAGCGCTACCATGTTGCAGCCAAACGAGGTCTGCAGCGGCGTGTAGCGATAGAGCTGGTTGAGGATCACTTCGGCGTTGGCGTCGCGCTTCAGCTCGACGACGACGCGGTAACCCTGGCGGTCGGATTCGTCGCGGAGGTCGGAAATGCCCTCGATGCGCTTGTCCTTGACCAGTTCGGCCATCTTCTCGATCATCGTCGCCTTGTTCACCTGGTAGGGAACTTCGGTGATGATGATCTGCTCACGGTCGCCGCGCATCGGTTCGATGGTGGCGCGGCCGCGCATGATGACCGAGCCGCGGCCCGTCTCATAAGCCGAACGGATGCCGGACCGGCCAAGGATGAAGGCGCCGGTCGGGAAGTCCGGCCCCGGAATGATCTCCATCAGCTGCGGCAGTTCAAGGCCAGGTTCATCAATCAGCGCGATACAGCCGTTGATCACTTCGATCAGGTTGTGTGGCGGGATATTGGTCGCCATGCCAACGGCGATGCCGCCGGCCCCGTTGACCAGAAGGTTCGGGAATTTTGCAGGGACGACAGACGGCTCGCTTAGCGTGCCATCATAGTTGTCACGAAAATCGACTGTTTCCTTGTCGAGATCGTCGAGCAGCGCGTGCGCCGCCTTTTCCAGGCGGCACTCGGTGTAGCGTTCGGCCGCCGGCGGATCGCCGTCGATCGAGCCGAAATTGCCCTGACCGTCGATCAGCGGCAGCCGCAGCGACCATGGCTGGGCCATACGGGCGAGCGCGTCATAGATCGCCGAGTTGCCGTGCGGATGGAATTTACCCATCACGTCCCCGGTGACGCGGGCGCATTTGACGTATTTCTTGTTCCAGTCGATGCCCAGCTCGCTCATCCCGAAAAGGATGCGCCGGTGCACGGGCTTCAGACCATCGCGGACATCGGGAAGAGCACGGCTGACGATAACGCTCATGGCGTAATCGAGATACGAGCGCTGCATTTCCTCCATGATGGAAATGGGCTCGATGCCTGGTGGGTTCTTGCCGCCGCCTGGTGTGCTTTGTTCAGTCAATTTCGATCACGATCTTTGTTCAGAATCAGACAGATTTTTATAGCCGAATGCGTTGGCGAGCGCCAATTTCGGGGCCGGGTTGTGAACAGCCTTTTAGGCTCATCGTCGCTCTTACAGGCATTTGCAAGGCAAAAGCGGCTAAACAGTGAAGGACAGGTCTTTCATTCAGCGATCCCCTCGCCTAACAATTCATCAGACGGTCATCATAAACAAGGCCGCGAGGGGAATGGGATGTCTCATATCGACCTTTTGATCAATGCGCTGACCACGATCCTGGTCACCATCGATCCACCCGGCCTTGCGCCGATCTTCCTGAGCTTGACAGTCGGCATGAGCCGTCAGGAACGCTTTCTGGTCGCCCGGCGTGGCACGCTGATCGCCTTCTTCATCCTGTCGGCGTTCGCTTTGTTCGGCAACGGCATTCTTGGCCTGCTCGGTATCTCCATCGGCGCCTTCCGGATTGCCGGCGGTCTGCTGCTGTTCTGGATCGCCTTCGAAATGATCTTCGAGAAGCGCAACGAGCGCAAGGAGAAGACCGGCGAGGCTGCCATCACCCGCGATCACATCCATAATATCGCAGTGTTCCCGCTTGCCTTGCCTCTGATTGCCGGCCCCGGCGCCATCTCGGCGACAATCCTGTTGTCCGGGTCATTCTCGGCAACCATCGACCGGGCGCAACTGATCCTGGTCATCGCTTTCTGCCTGGCCATCCTGTTTGCCTCGCTCGTCATCGCCGAGCGCATCGACCGGTTTTTAGGCGTCACCGGCCGCGCCATCCTGACGCGCCTGCTCGGCGTCATCCTCGCGGCCTTGGCGGTGCAGTTCGTCGTCGATGGCGTCAAATCGACCATGGGGTTATGATCACGCTCAATTGCGGCTGGTTCCATAGACGAAAAAGGCCCGGTTTCCCGGGCCTTTTTTGACTGTAGATTGCGTCGATCAGAACGGAATATCGTCATCCATATCGCGCGAAAAATTTCCGCCGCTGTTGCTGGCGCCGCTACGGCCCGCCGGCGCCGGGGACGGGCGATCGTAATCGCCACCATAGTTGCTGGAACCGCCGCCAGCATTGCCGCCGCCATACTCGGAGCCGCCGCGGCCACCACCAGCACCCTGCCCGTCGCCACGGCCACCAAGCATGGTCAGCGTCGAGTTGAAGCCCTGCAGCACGATTTCCGTCGAGTAGCGGTCCTGGCCGTCCTTGTCCTGCCATTTGCGGGTCTGCAGCTGACCTTCGACATAAACCGTCGAACCCTTCTTCAGATACTGCTCGGCAACCTTGCACAGACCTTCATTGAAGATCACCACGCGGTGCCATTCGGTCTTTTCCTTGCGCTCGCCGGAATTGCGGTCACGCCAGCTTTCCGAGGTCGCAATGTTGAGGTTTGCGATCGGCTTGCCGTCCTGCGTGCGCCGGATTTCCGGGTCTGCCCCGAGGTTACCGATCAAAATCACCTTGTTGACACTGCCTGCCATCTTGCTTTTCCCGCTATCCTGCCAGACCTTGCGGCCCGGCTTCCAAATTCAGAGCGCGCATCTTAGCGGCTGACGGCCAAGCATACGCCCCTGTGCATTGTATCATCCACAACAGATTTCGAAAATCGTTCTTTCTTTGTTCTATTAAATCCGTAATATCCTGTCAACCGACTCGGGAAGCCCACCTGTTTTTCGCATTGCGCCTCGACATGCGCCGTGCCGTACTTAAATAGGAGCTTTCCAATGCAGATCAAAAGCTGGGCACGATGAGCAAACTCGAGACCATTTCCATCCGCGGCGCGCGCGAACACAATCTCAAGGGCATCGACCTCGATTTGCCACGCAACAAGCTGATCGTCATGACCGGCCTGTCGGGCTCCGGAAAATCGTCGCTTGCCTTCGATACGATCTATGCGGAAGGACAGCGCCGTTATGTCGAGAGCCTGTCGGCCTATGCCCGTCAGTTCCTCGAAATGATGCAGAAGCCGGATGTCGACCAGATCGACGGTCTGTCTCCGGCCATCTCGATCGAGCAGAAGACCACCTCGCGCAATCCGCGCTCGACGGTCGGTACTGTCACCGAAATCTACGACTACATGCGCCTTCTCTTCGCCCGCGTCGGCGTGCCCTATTCGCCCGCCACCGGCCTGCCGATCGAAAGCCAGACAGTCAGCCAAATGGTCGATCGCGTCGTCGATTTCGGCGAAGGCACCCGTCTCTATATTCTCGCGCCGATCGTGCGCGGCCGCAAGGGCGAGTACAAGAAAGAGCTCGCCGAGCTGATGAAGAAGGGGTTTCAGCGCGTCAAGATCGACGGGCAGTTCTACGAGATCGCCGAGGCTCCGGCGCTCGACAAGAAGTATAAGCATGACATCGATGTTGTCGTCGACCGCGTCGTCGTGCGCCCCGACCTGACGACGCGGCTCGCCGACAGCCTGGAAACCTGCCTGACGCTGGCCGATGGGCTGGCGATCGCCGAATTCGCCGACAAGCCACTGCCGCCGGAAGAAACCGCGGCTGGCGGTTCGGCCAACAAGTCGCTCAACGAAACACATGAGCGCGTGCTGTTTTCGGAAAAATTCGCCTGCCCCGTGTCCGGCTTTACCATTTCGGAGATCGAACCGCGGCTGTTCTCGTTCAACAACCCGTTCGGCGCCTGCCCAACCTGCGATGGTCTCGGCAGCCAGCAGAAGATCGACGAGGCACTGATCATCCCCGAGCCCGACAAGACGCTGAAGAGCGGTGCCATCGCGCCCTGGGCGAAATCGTCGTCCCCTTATTATAACCAGACGCTGGAAGCGCTCGGCAAAGCCTTCGGCTTCAAGCTGTCGAGCAAATGGACCGACCTGTCCGACGAAGCCAAGCACGCCATCCTGCAGGGCACTGAAGAGAAGATCAGCTTCCATTACGAGGATGGCGCCCGCTCCTACAACACCACCAAAAATTTCGAAGGCATCGTTCCCAATCTGGAGCGGCGCTGGAAGGAGACTGACAGCGCCTGGGCGCGCGAGGAAATCGAGCGCTACATGTCGGCGGCCCCCTGCCCGTCCTGCGCCGGTTTCCGGCTGAAATCGGAGGCGCTGGCGGTCAAGATCAACAAGCTGCATATCGGCGAAGTCACGCAGATGTCGATCCGCGTCGCCCGTGACTGGTTCGATGTCCTGCCGGAGCATATGAATGCCAAGCAGAACGAGATCGCCGTGCGCATCCTCAAGGAAATCCGCGAACGGCTGCGCTTCCTCAACGATGTCGGGCTGGAATATCTGAGCCTCTCGCGCAATTCCGGCACGCTGTCGGGTGGCGAGAGCCAGCGTATCCGGCTCGCCTCTCAGATCGGCTCGGGCCTGACCGGCGTTCTCTACGTTCTCGATGAGCCCTCGATCGGCCTGCACCAGCGCGACAATGCCCGGCTGCTCGATACGCTGCGTCACCTGCGCGACATCGGCAATACCGTTATCGTCGTCGAGCACGACGAGGACGCCATCCTGACCTCCGACTACGTCGTCGACATTGGTCCGGCGGCCGGCATTCATGGCGGTCAGGTGGTTGCGGAAGGTACGCCGCAGCAAGTGATCGACAATCCGAACTCGCTGACCGGAAAATATCTTTCCGGCGAATTGTCGGTCGCCGTGCCCTCTGAACGGCGCAAGCTGAAAAAGAAAAAGGAAATCACGGTCATCGGCGCCCGCGCCAACAATCTGAAGAACGTGACCGCATCGATCCCGCTCGGCGTGTTCACGGCCGTCACCGGCGTCTCGGGCGGCGGTAAATCAACCTTCCTGATCGAGACACTCTACAAGGCAGCTGCGCGGCGGATCATGGGCGCGCGCGAAAATCCGGCCGAACACGACCGCATCGACGGGTTCGAACATATCGACAAGGTCATCGACATCGACCAATCGCCGATCGGCCGCACCCCGCGCTCCAACCCGGCCACGTATACAGGCGCCTTCACGCCGATCCGAGATTGGTTTGCCGGCCTGCCGGAAGCCAAGACCCGTGGCTATCAGCCAGGGCGCTTTTCGTTCAACGTCAAGGGCGGCCGTTGCGAGGCCTGCCAGGGCGACGGCGTCATCAAGATCGAGATGCACTTCCTGCCGGATGTCTATGTCACCTGCGATGTCTGCCACGGCAAGCGCTACAATCGCGAAACGCTCGACGTGCATTTCAAGGGCAAGTCGATCGCCGACGTGCTCGACATGACCGTCGAGGAAGGTGTCGAATTCTTTGCTGCCGTTCCCGCCGTGCGCGACAAGCTGCAGGCGCTGCAAGGCGTTGGCCTCGGCTATATAAAGGTCGGGCAGCAGGCCAACACCCTGTCGGGCGGCGAGGCGCAGCGCGTCAAGCTCGCCAAGGAACTGTCGAAGCGTTCGACGGGCCGCACGCTCTACATTCTCGACGAACCGACCACCGGCCTGCATTTCCATGACGTCGCCAAGCTTCTGGAAGTCCTGCACGAACTGGTCAACCAGGGTAATTCGGTCGTTGTCATCGAGCACAATCTCGAAGTCATCAAGACAGCCGACTGGGTAATCGATTTCGGCCCCGAGGGGGGCGACGGTGGCGGCGAAGTGATCGCGGCGGGTACGCCGGAGGATATCGTCAAGGAGAAGCGCTCCCATACAGGCGCCTTCCTCAAAGAGCTTTTGGAGCGGCGGCCGATCCGCAAGATGGCGGCGGCGGAATAACTTTTAGGTCTTCAGCAAACGCATTTCAGGACGACGTATGTCAAACGCGGACTTTTATTCACAATTCTCCAGTGAGGAAGAAGAGTTCTACGCCATAACTCTACTGGGTAAAGACGGGCGAATAATTTGGGCCACGCAGACTCATTGGGTTGGATTCACTGACTCGCAACCGCGGAAGGAACTGCGAGAGCCCAGTAGGGTATATGCCAGAGTGGGTAAGGTGTGGGCCAACCTCGGTCAATCGTTTGTGGTTGTCCGGTCTGCCGATCAAATGTTGCGATTTATGGTATCCGGGGGCAATGCTCTCGTTGAGCCCGACCTTTTTGAAGTTGGTTTCAAAGAGTTTCTAAAGCCGGAAATAGCAATACCGGACGGCGCAGCAGGTTTTTCTCACTCAAGTTTTTTTGAGGACGCAGCCTTCAAAAGAGTTCCGAATCCGAAACTGAGAATGAGGATTTTGAGTAGAGATGATCGTCGCTGCAGAATATGTGGAAGAAGGCCTGACGATCATTTGGATTTGGAACTTCATGTTCATCACATCAGGCCTTGGTCCAGAGGTGGAGTAACCGACGCGAAAAACCTTATCACTTTGTGTAATACGTGCCACAAGGGGTTGGAACCTCACTACGATATGAACTTATTTCGATATACAGATGATGAAAAGTTGTCACCAAACGTAAAGAAAGCCGCCGAAGAATATGCGGAGGGAGTGCTTGAGTACCGAAGAATTGCTCGAGAAAGTGAGATAGAGGAGTAGGGTGATTTGACCAAATCAGGCACAATCCGCTGCGGCATTGGCGGCTGGACCTTCGATCCCTGGGAGGGGACGTTCTATCCGGAGACGCTGGCCAAGAAGCGGCAGCTGGAATATGCCAGCAGCCAGCTGAAGGTCATCGAGGTCAACGGCACCTATTACGGCTCGCAAAAGCCGGAGACATTCGCCAAATGGGCGTCGGAAGTGCCGGATGATTTTGTCTTTTCGCTGAAAGCCAGCCGCTTTGCCACCAACAAGAAGGTGCTGGCGGAAGCCGGTGAATCGATCGGCAAATTTCTCGGCCAGGGACTGACGGAACTCGGATCACATCTCGGACCGATCCTCTGGCAGTTCATGCCAACCAAGAAATTCGATGCCGATGATTTTGGTGCGTTTCTGGCGCTGCTGCCGGAGAAGCAGGATGGCTTGACGCTGCAACATGTCGTGGAAGTACGGCATGATTCTTTCTGCACGCCGGAATTCACCGCCCTGCTTGCCAAGCATAAGGTCGCGGTCGTCTGCGCCGACCATTTCGACTATCCGATGATCGCCGACGTGACTGGTGATTTCGTCTATACGCGTCTTCAGACCGGCAGCGATGACGTCAAAACCTGCTATGATGAAAAACGCCTCAATCTCTGGGCTGACCGGGTTAAAATCTGGGCAGCAGGCGGCGACGTCAGCGAGCTCGCGCATGCCGATCCCAGTCACAAGCCGGAAAAGAAGCCGCGCGACGTGTTTGCCTTCTTCATCACCGAGGGCAAGGTCAATGCGCCGAATGGCGCACGGGCACTGCAGAAGCGGGTGGATTGATCAACGGGCAGCCGGCAACGGCTCGATCGCGGCGGCGAGATCGTCCGCAGTCAAGCCTTCGCCTGCCTTAACGCCTGCCCGGCCGTGTCTCCAGACGCCAGCGGCGGCTGCTTCGAAGGCCGGCATGCCCTGCGCCAGATGTGCGCCAATGATGCCCGCAAGTGTATCGCCTGAGCCCGCCGTGGCCAGCCACGGCGGCGCGTTGGCGTTGATTGCGGCGCGGCCGTCTGGCGCTGCGATGACCGTATCAGCGCCCTTATAGACAATCACGGCATGGCTGTGTTTCGCAGCCGCGATGGCCCGATCAACTTTCGAGAGCGTCTGGTCGGCATCGATATCGGCAAACAGCCGGGCGAACTCGCCCTCGTGCGGGGTCATCACCAGCCGGGTTTCGCCTCCGGCAAAAGCGTTGAAAAGCGGTTCTGGATCATTCCTGAACGCAGTAATCCCGTCGGCATCGAGCACCAGCGCCCTGTCGCCGAGCATCACCGCATATTGCCGCGCCCTCTCCAGATCGCCAAAACCCGGACCCAACACAAAGGCGTTGATACGTTTATCGGCGAGCCAGCGCGACAGGGCGGCAGCATCCTCAATTTCCTTCAGCATCACGGCCGTCAGATGGGCTGCGTTGGCGCCGAGCGCTGCGGACGGGGATGCTACAGTCACCAATCCGGCGCCCGCCTTCAACCCAGCCACAGCCGAAAGCCGTGCCGCCCCTGTTGCCAGTGGCCCGCCCGAGAAAATCGCGAGATGGCCACGCTTGAATTTATGAGCTGAGGGATCAAGGGTATGGGTCAGTCCGGCCCAGAGATGCGGGCCATTTTCGCAAAGCCCGCTTATATGGTTGCGCAGCAAACGTTCGGGTATGCCGATGTCGAAGACTTCGAGGCTGCCGCAGAGCGTGCGCCCCGGCAACAAAAGATGTCCCGGCTTTCTTGCCATGAAGGTGACGGTATGGCTGGCGTGAAAGCTGGCACCCAGCACCTGGCCGGTGCGGCCATCGACGCCGGACGGCAGATCGACCGAGAGAACGGGGAACCCCGCTTGCGTGATAGCCTCAATCACCAAGGCCGCCTCGTCCGCCACCGGCCGCGACAGGCCGGCGCCAAACAGGGCGTCGATGACGATGTCCCCCGGTTCGGGCCGGTAGGCCTGCAGAGCCTCAACCCCACCCGCCCATTGCGCATGCGCGCGGGCAGCATCGCCCGTCAGACCGGCGGGGTCGCCCAGAGCGTAAACGGCAACCTCGGCGCCGCTAAGCCGCAATGCGGCGGCAGCGATATATCCGTCACCACCATTGTTGCCGGGACCGCACAGGACGGCGAACCGCAGCGTCTGCGGAAAAAGCCGCAAGGCTGCCGCGGAAACGGCCAACCCCGCCGATGACATCAACCGGAAACTGTCGATACCGGATCGCGCCGCATCGCGGTCGATCGCAGACATTTCCGTGGGGGTGACGATGGATACGGCGCGATCAAAGGACATGCCTCAAAATGCCCGCAAGCGGGGGCACCGGCAAGCCTAAAATACGGGCGGATTTTGTATGTTTTTTAGGCATTTGCACACTATTGACGCTCCCGCGTGGCGCCATACACGGCAGTGGATGACGCGCACTGAGGACAAAGGCCCTTGCCGCAGAAAAATTCATAAAAAATAGGCAAATGGCGCTGTTTATTCCGGAGAAAGAGATATGATCATCGCAGATGCGCGTGTTTTCATCCAAAACGGCATCACATTTGCCATATCTGGCATGTAAAATGCATATTGAGGGCGAGCGGGCATAAGCCTGCCATAACGGGAGAAGCGGAGAGATATTTTCTCATGAAAAAGATCGAAGCGATCATAAAGCCTTTCAAGCTGGACGAAGTGAAGGAAGCCCTTCAGGAAGTCGGCCTGCAGGGGATCACCGTCACTGAAGCCAAGGGCTTTGGGCGCCAGAAGGGTCACACGGAGCTTTATCGTGGGGCAGAATACGTTGTTGATTTTCTCCCGAAGGTGAAAGTTGAAGTCGTACTGGCTGACGAAAATGCGGAGGCCGTGATCGAGGCCATACGGAATGCCGCGCAGACCGGACGTATTGGCGACGGAAAGATCTTCGTCTCCAATATCGAAGAGGTCATCCGCATCCGTACCGGCGAAACCGGCATCGACGCCATCTAATCCGCCTGACCGTTCGGTTCGGGCCTACCTCGTCATCTCAAAAGAGGGACTTTCAAAACATGACGACTGCAAATGATATCCTCAAGCAAATCAAGGATAACGACGTCAAGTTCGTTGATCTGCGCTTCACCGACCCGAAGGGCAAGCTGCATCACCTGACCATGGACATCGGCTGTGTCGACGAAGACATGTTCGCCGATGGCGTCATGTTCGACGGCTCGTCGATCGGCGGCTGGAAGGCCATCAACGAGTCCGACATGGTGCTGATGCCGGATCCGGCCACCGTCCACATGGATCCTTTCTTCGCGCAGTCGACGATGGTTATCGTTTGCGACATTCTCGACCCGGTCTCCGGCGAAGCCTATAACCGCGATCCGCGTGGCATTGCCAAGAAGGCCGAAGCCTATCTCAAGGCATCCGGCATCGGCGACACCGTCTATGCAGGTCCTGAACCCGAATTCTTCGTCTTTGACGACGTCAAGTACAAGGCCGACCCGTATAATACCGGCTTCAAGCTGGACTCATCCGAGCTGCCGTCGAACGACGACACCGACTACGAGACCGGTAACCTCGGCCACCGCCCGCGCGTCAAGGGCGGCTACTTCCCGGTTCCGCCGGTCGATTCGTGCCAGGACATGCGCTCCGAAATGCTGACGGTGCTCACCGAGATGGGCGTCACCGTGGAAAAGCAGCACCACGAAGTGGCTGCCGCCCAGCATGAGCTCGGCGTGAAGTTCGACACGCTGGTGCGCAGCGCCGACAAGGTGCAGATCTACAAATACGTCGTGCACCAGGTCGCCAATGCCTATGGCAAGACGGCCACCTTCATGCCGAAGCCGATTTTTGGTGACAACGGCTCGGGCATGCACGTCCACCTGTCGATCTGGAAGGATTCGAAGCCGCAGTTCGCCGGCGACGAATATGCCGGTCTGTCGGAAAGCTGCCTGTTCTTCATCGGCGGCATCATAAAGCATGCCAAGTCGATCAACGCCTTCACCAACCCGACGACGAACTCCTACAAGCGTCTCGTGCCTGGTTATGAGGCTCCGGTTCTGCTCGCCTACTCGGCCCGCAACCGCTCGGCGTCCTGCCGCATTCCGTTCGGCACGGGTCCGAAGTCCAAGCGCGTCGAAATCCGTTTCCCCGACCCGCTGGGCAACCCCTATCTCGGCTTCGCCGCCATGCTGATGGCCGGCCTCGATGGTATCAAGAACAAGATCCATCCTGGCAAGGCCATGGACAAGGATCTCTACGACCTGCCGCCGAAGGAACTGAAGAAGATCCCGACCGTCTGCGCTTCGTTGCGTGAAGCACTGGAAAGCCTGGACAAGGATCGCAAGTACCTGACCGCCGGCGGCGTCTTCGATGACGACCAGATCGATGCCTATATCGAACTGAAGATGGTCGAAGTCATGCGTTACGAAATGACCCCGCACCCGGTCGAATTCGACATGTACTACTCGGCCTAAAAGCCGGCTACGGCCCCTTCGCGGGGCCGTACTTCCAACAAAAAGCCGGATTCGCGAGAATCCGGCTTTTTCTTTTCACGCATGAGAATGCCTACTGTTTCTTCAGGCGCTGCTTCAGCAGATTGAGATATTCCTCATTGGCATCCTGCCCCTGGCTTGAAGCCGCCGGTGCCTTGCATGCGGGCTTGTAGTCGAGCGCCATGCCGGCCTTGACGCAGACGCCGACCTGCCAGCCGGGCGGCAGCGCCGTCAGGTCGACATCCTTCCATTTCGGATGGCCGGTTGCCTGCAGCTTGTCGAGATTGTTCAGGATGAGATTAGAAAACTCGGAGACGGCCTTGCAGCTTTCGCGCTGATAGGCGTTGCGCTTGACGTCATAGTCATAGGTCATCATCACGGCCTTGACCGCGATCAGATCGACCGGCTCCTTCTGGAAGGCATAGGTTCCTGCATCGATGCGCGACGGTGTATAGGTTGCCAGAAGCGGCGCTTCGGTTATCGGCACGAGATGGAATTTCGCCCCGTCGATCGGATTGTTCTTGAACAGCGACGCAGGCGCGCCGGCCACATAGAAGAAGGCGTCGATCTCGCCGGAGAGCAGTTTGGGCAGGGCTGCATCCGGATTGAGTGGCACCCGCTCCCCGGTCTTGACCTGGAGGATATCAAGGATCAGCGAAGAGGTCAGAAACGTGCCGCTGTCCTTGACGCCGACGGCCACCTTCTTGCCGGCCAGATCGCCCATGTCCTTGATATCGGCACGGGCAAGAACATGGATTTCCTCGTTGTAGAGCGGAAACATGATACGCACGCCGCGCACCGCCTGCTGTACCTCAGGATCATCAGCCTCGAACGTTTTCAGATATTCGAGCACGTCGCTCTGGACGATGCCGAACTGGGTGTTCCTGCTGTTGCGAACGCCGACGAAATTCTCGAGCGAGCCTGCAGATTCCTTGACGTTAAGTGTCAGGCCGCACATCTTGCCGAGGGCTGCAACATCCCGCCCGATCTGGATATAGGTTCCCTGCGGCCCACCGGTCATGATGTTCTTTTCGAACTCGGCTGCCGATACCGGAGTAAGCGCAAGCGTTGTCAGCATCGTCGCGGCCACGAAAGCCTGTCGGAACGTCATGTTTCTCTCCCTAAAGCGCCCGCCCGCTGGCGGATACTGGTTGTCAGCAATCACTTTTGAAATCGCGCATCAGATTGCGCATCAGGATCAGCGGCACCTTGTCAAAAACGCTTTCCAGCGCATCGGTAACGCAGGCACCGGACGCCAGCTGGTCTTTCAGGCGCTGTTTCTTGTCGTCGTCGAGAAAGCTTACGCCACGCGTCGTGCCAATGATGTTTTCCACCATCATCCGGTCACGCGGTATCAGCGCTTGGCCGGATTGCCCCGTCTGCGATACCGGATTGCCGGCCACGGGGGCTTCGAGTGGCGTTTCAGCGGCCGCTTTGGCCGCCGCGGCCCGATCCTCAAGCTGCTTCTGCAGCGTCTCAACCTTGCGGCGTTCCTCGCCAAGGTTTTGCTCCAGCGTCCGGATTTGTGCGTCACGGGCCAGATCGAGCGCCGATTTCAATGCCGGTGGCTTTTTTCCGGCGTCTGTTATTTTCTGCTCCAGCGCTTTTTGCGCAGCCACCGCATCGGCTTTTGCCCGCTCGAGCGCCGCTTTCAGGCTGGCTATCTGCTCGCTAAGAACAAGCTTCTCATCGCCGAGTTGTTGCACTTGCGTCCGGGCATCGCCGGAAACGGCCTTGGCAGCGCTCAACTGTCCGTTCAGTCCGGCAATCGTTGCATTCAAATCATCGGCGGCTGATTTCGCCGCCGTCTTTTCGGTCGAAAGCCGCTGTTCAAGCGCGGATATGTCAGCGTCTCGCTTGTCGAGCAGCCGATTGAGCTTGGGAATTTCGTTGAGTTTCAGTTCGGCATAGTCTTTTTCAAGTTCCTCGGCCCAGTTTCCGGAGTTCTTCTTGAACTTGACGAGATCGCTGTTCGCCCTGTCCTTCGCCGCCGTGACTTCGGCAAGTTCGGCCGTCAGTGTATCTGCCTTGGATGTCAGCGCCGCAATGTCGGCCTGCATGCTCTGCCGGGCAAACCAGAAATAGCCGCCTGCGCCAATCAGCGCCACACAGAGTATAGCGGGTAGCAGGAGACCGGACGAGCCACGGCCGCGTGCCGCCTGATTGTCCCTACCCCACTGATTGCTCATACGATATCCGCCACAGAAGAAGTCCTCCCATGTGAGGTACGATGATTTTCCCGTAGTGGCAAGCAACTGCATTGGCCCGCGCAGTCCGCGGGGGTCACCGCTGTCGGCGCCCATGTCGTGGCTGAGTTTCACACTTGATGTTTGGGGAAAAACCACCACATATCACAGTGAAAGGAACCTAACATGATGAAACAAAGAGACGCAAAATTTCAGATTGGACAGGTTGTTCGCCATCGCGTGTTTCCCTTCCGCGGCGTCATTTTCGACGTCGATCCGGAATATGCCAACACCGAGGAATGGTGGAATTCAATTCCCGCTGAAGTCCGCCCGACCAGGGACCAGCCGTTTTATCACCTGCTCGCCGAGAATGAGGAAACGGAATACGTTGCCTATGTCTCCGAACAGAACCTGATTTCGGATGAAAGCGGAACGCCGGTGCGTCACTCGCAGGTCAACGCCTTCTTCGATCCGGAGACTGTCGGCCAGTACAAGCCGAAAGCCGTTGTCCAGCACTAAAGGTAAGCCAATGTTTGGCATTGGCCTGAAATGCAAAAAGCCGCCGTGAGAATTCGCGGCGGCTTTTTGCTGATGGGTAAAGGCAATCAGTTTGCCGTGGCAGCCTTCTGGGCGTCTTCAAGCTTCTTGCGGGCGTCTTCGGCCTTCTTCTGCATTTCTTCCTGCAGCAGGCGCTGACGCTCTTCGAGCTTGGACTGTTCAATCGGCTCGCCATCGAAAACGCCGGTGAAGCCACCGAGCGAAATCTTGATGGGGTTCGGCGCGCGCTGGAAGTTGACCGATGTGAAGACCACTTCGCCGCCCTTCTTCAGGCTGGCCAGAACAGCATCGCTGAGCGGCACTTCAGCAACGCACTTGTCCGGCATGCAGATAGCGTAGTCGAGCTTAGCACCCTTGCCGCCATCGATCTGCATCTGGATGCCCGGTGGGACCAGACGCGCGGATGGAACCGACACCTGCAGAACCTTTCGGTTGACCTTGCCCTGAACGCTGATCAGGCCGACGGCAGTGATCAGCTGGCCGTTGCTGGCCGTCAGCAGGTTCTGCACGATGCAGACATCGTTGTCTTCCTGCTTGGTGCAGACCTTGAACCAGCCCTGGGGTGGACGGGCGGCGCCTGCAGCAGCCTGCTGTGCAAAAGACGCAGCTGGCGTCGCGGCAACAGCAATTGCGCCGGCGAATGCCGACAAAGCAGCCTTTTTGGTGAAGTTCGACTTGAAGATCATAATGATATCCGTCTCCTGAATTCCGGTGTCTGAGCAGCGTAAAGACGCTCGTGATCTATGGTCAGCTGCCCGCTCTCCTGTTGGGCAAATGAGGCAATTGCATGACCCTCGTCTCCGGGAACACCTGTTACAGCGAGCAGCGACGGATATCCAGCCTCTCCAACATTTTTTTGCATTGCGTTCGCCGGCGGCCACTGGCTTTTAAAGTATCGGTTGGTTGGAAATGCTGGTCAACGTGTTAGTTTGCCCTGAATCAAAAGATGACGACAGCAGGAGGCGGGCTTTGCGCGCATTGTTTTTGGGTTTAATTTCGGTGCTGGCCACGCTTAGTGCCGGTGTGACTGCACAGGCAGAGCCGGTTCACGGCATCGCCATGCATGGCCAACCCGCCCTGCCCGCCGGTTTCAAGAACTTCCCTTACGTTAAACCGGACGTCAAGAAGGGCGGCCGTGTCTCCTACGGCGTTGTCGGTACGTTCGACAGCCTCAATCCGTTCATCCTGAAGAGCATGCGCACCACGGCGCGCGGTATGCTCGACCCCGAATACGGCAACCTTGTTTATGATTCGCTCATGCAGCGCTCGCGCGACGAGGCCTTTTCGCTCTACGGCCTGCTGGCCGAAACGGTTGAATGGGATGACGACCGCACCTTCATCCAGTTCAATCTCAATCCGAACGCCAAATGGGCCGACGGCCAGCCGGTGACGCCCGAAGACGTCATCTTCACGTTCGAACTGTTTCGCGACAAGGGCCGCGTTCCTTTCAGCGCGCGGCTTGCAAAGGTCGAGAAGATGGAGAAGATCGGCGACCGCAGTGTCCGCTTCACCTTCAACGACCAGGCCGACCGTGAATTTCCGCTTCTGATCGCCATGACCCCGATCCTGCCGAAACACGCCACCGATGTGGCGACCTTCGACCAGACATCGCTGAAATTCCCGCTCGGATCCGGGCCTTATCGCGTTGCCGAAGTGAAGCCCGGCGAGCGGATCGTCTATAAGCGCAACCCGGACTATTGGGCCAAGGATCTGCCGTCGAAGGTCGGCTTAGACAATTACGACGAGATTTCCGTCGAATATTTCCTGCAGGACAATTCCCTGTTCGAAGCTTTCAAGAAGGGCGAGATCGATATCTACCCGGAGGGCAGCCCGACGAAATGGGCGCGCAGCTACAATTTCCCGGCCGTCCAGTCCGGCAAGGTGATCAAGGAGACATTCACGCCGAAGACGCCGTCCGGCATGCTCGGCTTTGTCTTCAACACGCGCCGGCCAATGTTCGAAAATCCGAAACTGCGTCAGGGCCTGGCGCTGGTCTTCGATTTCGAATGGGCCAATAAGAACCTGTTTGATGGAGCCTACATTCGCACGCAGAGTTTCTGGCAGAATTCATCGCTTTCCTATCTCGGCGTGGCCGCAGACGATCGCGAGCTCGCCTTGCTCGGCGATATCCGCAACCGCATCAACCCCTCGGTGCTAGATGGCACCTATCGTTTGCCGGTGACAGACGCGTCGGGACGTGATCGCAACGTGCTGCGCGAGGCCGTGACGCTGCTGCGCGAAGCGGGCTACGGCATCAAGGACGGCAAGATGGTCAATGCCAGTGGCGCAGCGCTCGCCTTCGAGATCATGACCCAGAACGAGGGGCAGGAGAAGATGGCCCTCGCCTACCAGCGTTCCTTGGCAGCACTTGGCATCGGTGTGTCAGTCAGAACGGTAGACGATTCCCAATACCAGCAGCGCAGCCAATCCTTTGACTACGATGTCATCGTAAAATCCTTCCCGTCCTCTCTATCTCCGGGCATCGAACAGGTTGGCCGCTGGTCTTCGGAATCACGCGATCGCCAAGGCAGCGATAATTTTGCCGGGGTCGCCGACAAGGATGTCGATACGCTGGTCAATGCCATCCTGCGCGCCGTCAGTCTCGAGGATTTCACCGCTGCCGTGCGGGCGCATGATCGCCTGCTGGTCTCGAATTTTTATCTCGTGCCGCTCTACCATGTCGATTCACAGTGGGTCGCCCGCGAAAAGCACATTGGCCGCCCGAGCATCGTGCCGCTCTATGGCTACCAGTTGCCCGCGTGGTTTGACGAAACTGTGCAGTAACGCGCAATCGACGACGGTATACTTTCGGTAACGCATTGAAAGCGCAAACCGCGACGCCTATGTCGCTGAACAGTGATTTTCAGCGCAAGGAGCAAGCGCCATGGACCATGTCAATATCGATGTCGTTTCTGATGTCGTCTGCCCCTGGTGCTATCTTGGCAAGTCAAGGCTCGATCAGGCGATCGCCAATGTCGCGGATGATATCCGCGTCACCGTCAACTGGCGGCCGTACCAGCTCAACCCGGACCTGCCGCCGGAAGGCGTTGATCACAAGATCCATCTTGCCGAAAAGCTTGGCGGCCAGGCAGCGGTCGATCGTGCGCATGAGATGCTGACGGGCCTTGGCGAACAGGACGGCATTGCCTTCAATTTCGATGCCGTCAAGATCAGCCCCAATACGCTCGATGCACACCGGCTCATCCGTTGGGCGCTGACAGAAGGGCCTGAAGCGCAGAATGCGGTTGCCTCGCTGCTGTTCAAGGCCAATTTCGAAGAAGGCCGCAATGTCGGCGATCATGCGGTGCTGCTCGATATTGCCGCCGAGGCGGGACTCGACCGTGCGGTTATCGCGGCGCTGCTCACCTCGGATGCCGACAAGGATACCGTTTCCGGGGAAATCGAGACGGCGCGCGGCATGGGCGTCACCGGCGTTCCCTGCTTCATCATCGACAGCAAATATGCCGTCATGGGCGCGCAATCGGTCGACGTCCTGACCGGTGCGCTGCGCGATATCGCCAAGATGCAGGATGCGTCCCAGATCAACTGAGTGATGATCCACACCTCAAAAAAGCCGCGCAGAATTTTGCGCGGCTTTTTGTTTGCGATCAGCTTTTTGCCAGACCGGCCAGCTGCGTCATCACAACCGCTGAGCCTGCCAGACGTTTTTCCGGTGTCGGGAAATCACGCTGGAAGAAGATGCTGTGATCCGGACGGATCTTCGCCATGATGCCCTGCTTGGCGATATAGCCGACAAGCGCGCCCGGATTGGGGAATTCGCGATTGCGAAACTGCACCACGACGCCCTTCGGGCCGGCATCGAGCTTCTCGACATTGGCAGTCCGGCAGAGCGACTTGATATAGACGATCTTCAACAGATGCTGGACTTCCAGCGGCAGCGGACCGAACCGGTCAATCAATTCCGCGCCAAACGCATCAATATCGGAAAGCTCGGTAATTTCGCCGAGACGCCGGTAGAGACCAAGGCGCAGATGCAGATCCGGCACATACTCGTCCGGGATCATCACCGGCGTGCCTACGGATATCTGCGGCGACCAGCCGCTGTCGGCGATCTCTTCGTCACCCTTCAGCTCGGCCACCGCTTCTTCCAGCATCTGCTGGTAAAGCTCGAAACCGACTTCCTTGATATGACCGGACTGTTCGTCGCCAAGCAGGTTGCCGGCGCCGCGGATATCGAGGTCGTGGCTTGCCAGCTGGAAACCAGCCCCCAACGTATCCAAAGACTGCAGCACCTTGAGGCGGCGTTCCGCCATGCTGGTTAGCGTCCGGTTGACCGGCAGCGTGAACAGCGCAAAGGCACGCACCTTGGAACGGCCAACACGGCCGCGAAGCTGATAGAGCTGCGCCAGGCCGAACATATCAGCGCGATGGACGATCAGCGTATTGGCCGTCGGCACGTCAAGACCGGATTCGACGATCGTCGTCGACAGGAGAACATCATAGCGGCCTTCGTAAAAGGCGTTCATGATGTCCTCGAGTTCCGTCGCCGGCATCTGTCCGTGGGCGACGGCGACTTTCAGTTCCGGTACATCGGACTTGAGGAAATCGTGGATTTCCGAGAGATCGGCCAATCGTGGGCAGACATAAAAACTCTGGCCGCCGCGATAATGTTCGCGCATCAGGGTCTCGCGGATCACCAGGGCATCGAATGGCGAAATGAACGTGCGCACCGCCATGCGATCAACCGGCGCCGTGGTGATCAACGACAATTCGCGAACGCCGGTCAGCGCCAGTTGCAGCGTGCGCGGGATCGGCGTTGCCGACAGCGTCAGCACGTGCACGTCGGATTTCAGCTCCTTAAGCCGTTCCTTGTGCTTGACGCCGAAATGCTGCTCCTCGTCGATGATCAACAGGCCGAGATTGGCAAAGTTGATCGAAGCGCCGAGCAGCGCATGCGTGCCGACGACGATATCGGTCTTGCCGTCTGCCACTTCCTTCTTAGTCAGCGCCAGTTCCTTGGAGCCGACAAGGCGCGACGCCTGGGCAATGCGGATGGGAAGCCCGCGAAAACGCTCGCTGAACGACTTGAAATGCTGGCGGGCAAGCAGTGTCGTCGGCACGACAACAGCCACCTGGACGCCGTTCATGGCGGCGATGAAGGCGGCTCGCAGCGCCACCTCGGTCTTGCCGAAACCAACGTCGCCGCAGACGAGCCGGTCCATCGGACGGCCAGCGCCAAGGTCGTCGCGCACGGATTCGATCGACGTCATCTGGTCTTCGGTTTCATCATACGGGAAACGTGCCGCGAACTCGTCGTAAAGCCCTTCCGGCGTTGTCAATACGGGGGCATGGCGCGTCAGACGTTCCGCAGCAATGCGGATCAGACCACCGGCCATGTCGAGCAGGCGTTTTTTCAGCTTGGCCTTGCGCGCCTGCCAGGCAACGCCGCCGAGCTTGTCGAGAACGGCGTCGCTGCCTTCCGAGCCATAGCGCGACAAAAGCTCGATGTTTTCGACCGGCAGGAACAGTTTTGCCTCGTCGGCATAGACCAGCTCAAGACAGGCATGCGGTGCACCGGCAGCCTCGATGGTGCGCAGGCCGATGAATCGGCCGATGCCATGTTCGGCATGCACGACAATGCTGCCCTCGTCGAGGCCGGCGACCTCGGCGATGAAATCGGCGCCGCGCTTGCGGCGCTTCGAGCGACGCACCATGCGATCGCCGAGAATATCCTGTTCGCCGATGACGACCAGATCACCAGTCTCAAAACCGCTTTCGAGACTGAGGACGGCAGACGCCGCCTCTCCGGGCTTCAGACTGTTGACCTCCGACAGCGCCTTGACCGGCTTGATATTGGCAAGGCCGTGTTCGGCCAACACCTGCAGGAGACGATCCAGCGAGCCTTCCGACCATGCGGAAATCAGCACCCTTGCGCCCTTGGCGCGGCGATCGGCGATATATTTGACCGCCTGATCGAAGACATTGACGCGCTCGGCATCACTGGTCGATTCCGTCGCATTTTTCGCCCAGCGCACCCCGAGCCGCGCATCGACGGTGACCACCTGGCGCGCTTCGCCCTCGTGCTCGCTGAACGGCGAGAGACGGACGGCGTTGCGCGACACCAGCGCAGCATTGAACGCTTCAGCGCTGAGATACAGCATCTCCGGCGGTACAGGCTTGTAGGGCGTACCCTGCGAGATCTGCGACTTACCGGGGGAAGTGGACGCCTGGCGGGCCTCGTAGTAATCCTGAACCAGTTTGGAGCGCTCGGCTGCAGCTTCGCGAACCACATGGTCTGTGACCATATGGAAGCCAGCGAGATAATCGAACACCGTGTCGAGCCTGTCGTAGAACAGCGGCAGCCAGTGCTCCATGCCCGCGTAACGCCGGCCTTCCGAGACGGCCAGATAGAGCGCGTCGTCACGGGTCGCGGCGCCAAACATCGACAGATATTGCGTGCGGAAATGGCTGATCGTTTCCGGCGTCAGCGACACTTCGCTCATCGGATTGAGATCGAGCGAGCGCGCCTTGCCGGTAGTGCGCTGACTGGCCGGATCGAACGAGCGGATGCTTTCTAGCGTATCGCCGAAGAAATCCAGCCGTACCGGCTCGTCATTGCCGGGGACGAAGACATCGAGAATGCCGCCGCGCACCGCATATTCGCCGACCTCGCGAACCGTGGCGACGCGCTCGAAGCCGTTGCGGCCAAGCCGGGCGGCAATATCATCCATGCGGATATTCGCACCCGGGCGCGCCGAAAAAGCGAGATTTTCGATGATGTCCTGCGGCGCCATCTTCTGCAGCGCGGCGTTGACGGTGACGAGCACGATGGCCGGATGTGGCTTTTTCGCATGCGCGATCAGGCCGCTCAGCGTTGCCAGGCGCCGCGCCGAGGTATCAGCGCTGGGGGATACACGGTCATAGGGCAGGCAGTCCCAGCCCGGCAGGGTCAAGACCGGAATATCCGGGGCGGCGAAACCCAGCATCTGCTCCACATCGGCAATGCGCTGGCCATCGGACAGAATGTAGGCGACCGGCCCATTGGCGCGGGCAAGCTCGGCAAGGATCAGCGGTTCGACCCCGGCGGGAACCGGACCGATGGTCAGCTCGCGGGTGGCGCGGGCAACTTTCTTGGGGTCAAAACCGGCGATCATCAGGCGTTTTTGTCCTTGTCGGCAAGCAGCACATCAAAATCAGGGCGATAGGACACGATCCGATTGAACAATGGCGTGCGATAGCGCTCCGGTACCGGCTGCGATCCAAGCACCCACTTGAGCAGATCAGTATCTTCTTCGCCCATGATCGTTTCGAGCTCGTCGAGCTCGGTCTCTGCCAGATCAGCAAGCTCATTGTCGGCGAACTGTCCGAAAACCAGATCCATCTCGCGCACTCCCCGGTGCCAGGCGCGGAAAAGAATCCGTTTGCGGCGCGGATCGAGATCGGCGCTGGTGCGTGTGATGCCGGTCATGAAAAGTCCTTCCTGCCACCGCTTCGCTAAAGGCGGCGTTTCGCTATGGCTCTATAAACGCTGAAAAGATAAATGTCAGCCTTGCCAAAGACCTAATCCTCGTTTCAGTCTGCCCCGCATGCGCCCTGCCCTTCTCGATCCACTTTTTGCTCCGCTCAACTCGCTTCCCGGCATCGGTCCGAAAGCCGGTGAACTCTATGCACGCCTGCTCGGCCGCGACAGCATCGACGACTGCCGGGTGATCGACCTTGTCTTTCACGCGCCGCATTCATTGATCGACCGGCGCCATCAGCCGGGCATCGCCCGCGCGCCGCAGGGCGTCATCGTCACCATCACCGGCCGGGTTGACCGGCATCAGCCGCCGCCGCCGCGCACCAGCCAGCCCTATCGCGTCTTCCTGCACGACGACACCGGCGAACTGGCGCTGACCTTCTTCCGGGTCAAGGGAAACTGGCTGGAGAAAGCACTGCCGGTCGATGAGACCGTGACCGTCAGCGGCAAGGTCGACTGGTTCAACGGCCGTCCGTCGATGGTGCATCCGGATTACATGGTGCGCGCCACAGAGGCGGAAAACCTGCCGCTGGTCGAACCGATCTATCCGCTGACGGCCGGTCTTTCGGCGCGCATCCTGCGCAAGGCGGTGGAGGCAGCCCTGCCCCGCATTCCGGACTTTCCGGAATGGATCGAAGAAGCCCTGATGCAGAAACAGGGCTTTCAGTCTGCACGCGACTGCTTTCTCGCTCTGCATGACCCGCGCGACGAAACCGATCTCGATCCGCAGGCGCCTGCCCGGCGGCGATTGGCCTATGACGAATTCCTCGCCGGACAGCTCTCGCTGTCGCTCGTGCGCCAGCGGCTGCGCAAGGTTGCCGGAATACCGGTTCATGCAACGGGCAAACTCAGCAAGCCGGTGCTTGCAGCCCTGCCGTTTTCGCTGACCGGCAGCCAGGAGGTCGCGATAGCTGAAGTGCTCAAGGATATGGCAGGCACAGAACGCATGCTGCGGCTGCTGCAAGGCGACGTCGGCTCGGGAAAAACCGCGGTGGCGCTGATGTCGATGCTGGCTGCCGTCGAAGCGGGCGGTCAGGCCGTGCTGATGGCACCGACCGAAATTCTCGCGCGCCAGCATTTTGCAACCCTGTCAAAGATGGCAGCACCTGCCGGCGTGAGCATCGACGTCTTGACCGGCCGCACCAAGGGCCGCGAGCGCGACGCCATTCTGGAACGCATCGCATCCGGCGAAACGCAGATTGTCATCGGCACGCATGCGTTGTTCCAGGACACCGTCGTCTACAACAATCTTCTGCTGGCCGTCGTCGATGAACAACACCGTTTCGGCGTTCACCAGCGCCTGCGGCTGACGGCCAAGGGTATTTCCCCGCATATGCTGGTCATGACGGCAACCCCCATCCCACGCACACTGGTTCTCGCCGCATTCGGCGACATGGACGTCTCGAAACTCACTGAGAAACCGGCCGGGCGAAAGCCGATCCAGACCGTGACGGTATCGACCGAACGCACCGGTGAAATCGTCGACCGGTTGCGCACCGCGCTGGCTGAAGGCAAGAAAGCCTACTGGATCTGCCCGCTGGTCGAGGAATCCGAAGCCTCCGACCTCATGTCCGCCGACGAACGGTTCCAGAGCCTCGACAAGCAGTTCGGCCCGAATGTCGGCCTCGTGCACGGACGCATGAACGGGGCGGAAAAGGATGCGGTGATGCTGGCCTTCAAGAATGGCGATATCCGGCTTCTGGTTGCCACCACTGTCGTCGAGGTCGGGGTCGATGTGCCGGACGCGACGATCATGGTGATCGAGCATGCCGAACGGTTCGGGCTGGCGCAGCTGCATCAGCTGCGCGGCCGCGTCGGCCGCGGCGACGAAGCCTCGACCTGCATCCTGCTCTACAAGGGACCACTCAGCGAAAACGGCCGCGCGCGCTTGTCGATCCTGCGAGAGACGGAAGACGGCTTCCTCATCGCCGAAGAGGATCTGAAACTGCGTGGCGAAGGCGAATTGCTCGGCACGCGGCAGTCCGGAACACCCGGTTTCCGCATTGCCAGCCTGGAAGCGCATGGCGATCTGTTGGAAATTGCCCGCAAGGACGCCGCTTACATCATTGAGCGGGATCCGGATCTGACATCGCAGCGCGGTGAGGCTTTGCGAACACTGCTCTACCTGCATCGCCGCGACGAAGCGATCCGTTTTCTCAGGGCCGGCTAAGCGCCTTGCCGCGTTTGATGGGTGCTGGTTCCTGCGTGACCGCCAGAGCTTTTGGCAGATAATCGGGAGCGACCAGGCCGCCGGACAGAAGCAACTTGGCAGCATCTTCGGGGCTCATGTCCAACGGCACGATCTTTTCGCGCTGCACGAAAATCAGAAAACCAGCGGTTGGCACCGGCGTCGGCGGCAGGAAGACCGCGACCATGTCCAAGCCGCGCTCGGTAAATTTGACCGCGATCTCGCCTTTGGCATCCGTGGCGATGAACACCAGCGCCCAGAGGCCGGGACTGGGATATTCGATCAGCCCTGCCTTCTTGAACGAATTCGACTGGTCCTGCAGCACCGTCTGGAAAATCTGCTTCAGGCCCTTGTAGATCGAGCGGACCAGCGGTGTGCGAACGAGCAGCGATTCGCCAAAGCCAACGACGCTACGGCCAATCAGGTTGGCCGTGAAAAAACCGACCAGCGTGATCAGCACCAACGCCGTCAACAGGCCAAAGCCGGGAACCGGATAGGGCAGGAAATTGTCCGGGTTATAGTCGAATGGCAGGTATGGTTTGACCCAGCTGTCGGCCCACAGGATGAACGACCAGGTGATCCACGCGGTGATGGCCAACGGCGCACAGATGATCAGGCCGGTCAGGAAATAATTCCTTAACCGCGTGGCAAAAAACCCACGTGCCGGTTTGTCTGTCATACCGCTCCGTCTATTCGCCGACGCCAGCGTAAAACGCCGCGTTATAGTTTACCATGCCGGACGCCTCACCCGAGGACAAGGGCTGCACCAAAAAATACTGCGGCGCACAATCCTTGAGGATAAACTGAGGATCATTGCGAAATCCGAATTTAGTATAAAGCTCCGGATCGCCCATAACGACGCAGCCGGCCGCTGCCCGATCTCGCAACATGTCCAGTCCCCGGCGGATCAGGGCGCCACCGATGCCCCGCCCCTGACATTCAGGCAGAACCGATACCGGACCGAGCCCGAACCAGCCCTTCGAACCGTCAGACAGTTCGAGAGGAGAAAAAGCGACATGGCCGACCACTTTACCATCCACGACGGCAACCAGCGAAATGTTCAGAGCACCGGCTTGCCGCAAGCGATCGATGATCAAGTGTTCGGTCTGATCGCTGTGTGGATGATCCTTGAAGGCCGCTGCCGTGACGTCGCGGATCGCTGCGATATCAGCCGGGATCTCCTGGCGGACGATCATTCCACCGTGACCGATTTTGCCAGATTGCGCGGCTGATCGACGTCGGTACCCATGAACACGGCCGTGTGATAGGCGAGCAACTGGATTGGTAGCGAGAAGATCATCGGTGCGATGATCTCATCGACATTCGGCAGCACGATCGTGCTCATCGTTTCGAGCTTGGAGGCTGCTGCTCCCTTCTCGTCGGTGATGAAGATGATGCGGCCGCCACGGGCTGCGACTTCCTGCATGTTCGACACGGTTTTTTCAAAGAAACGATCATGCGGCGCGATGACGATGACCGGCATGTTCTCGTCGATCAGGGCGATCGGACCGTGCTTCAACTCGCCTGCGGCATAGCCTTCCGCATGAATATAGGAAATTTCCTTGAGTTTCAGCGCGCCTTCCATGGCGAGCGGATAGCTGGTGCCGCGGCCGAGGTAGAGCACGTCCTTGCACTTCGACAATTCGCGCGACAGGCTTTCGATCGTTGGCTGGATACTGTTGAGCACCTTGCCCATGATGCGCGGCATCTCGGCAAGACTGCGGACCAGAACCTTTTCCTCAGCCTCCGTTATCGTTCCACGCACACGGCCAGCGCCAATGGCAAGAGCCGCGAGCACAGACAACTGGCAGGTAAACGCCTTGGTCGAGGCGACGCCGATTTCAGGTCCGGCCAGGATCGGGAAGATCGCATCGGATTCCCGCGCGATGGTCGATTCCTTGACGTTGACGACGGCGCCGATCTTCAGGCCGTTTTCCTTGCAGTAACGCAACGAGGCCAGCGTATCGGCGGTTTCACCGGACTGAGAGATGAACAGTGCTGCCGATTGCGGCGACAGCGGAATATCGCGGTAGCGGAATTCCGAGGCCACGTCGATTTCGACCGGCAGCCGGGCGTAACGCTCGAACCAGTATTTGCCAACCAGACCGGCGAGATAGGCGGTGCCGCAGGCGGAGATGGCAAGGCTCGGCACCTTGGCGAAATCAATCGCGGCCGCGATCGGGTTGACCTTGTTCTCGATGAAATCGACGTAGTGGCTGAGCGCATGCGAAATCACTTCCGGCTGCTCGTAGATTTCCTTTTCCATGAAATGGCGGTGATTGCCCTTGTCGACCATATAAGCGGCAGCAACCGACACCTGACGTGGACGCGAGACCGGCCTGCCATCATGATCGAGGATTTCGATACTGTTGGCCGTCAGCACGGCCCAATCGCCATCGATCAGATAGGTGATTTCATTGGTGAAGGGCGACAGCGCGATCGCGTCGGAGCCAAGGAACATCTCGCCCTTGCCGAAACCAACAGCAAGCGGCGGGCCGCTGCGGGCGGCCATGATCGTGTCCGGTGCATCCTGGAAGATGACGGCCAGCGCATAGGCGCCGGTGACGCGGCGCAGCATCGCCTGCATTGCGTCCCTTTGGCTCATGCCGTCGCGGATCAGCTTGGCCAGCAGCTGCGCAACGACTTCGGTGTCGGTCTGCGTCTTGAAGGTCGCACCGGCGGCGGCAAGCTCATCCTTCAGCTCGGAAAAATTCTCGATGATGCCGTTGTGGACGACGGCGACACCATCGGTGAAATGTGGATGGGCATTGTTTTCGGTCGGTGCGCCATGCGTCGCCCAGCGGGTGTGGGCAATGCCGGTCTGTCCTGCCAGCGGCTCGCCACGCAGCTTGGTTTCAAGGTTGACCAGCTTGCCTTCAGCGCGGCGGCGCTCAAGCACACCGTTATGGATGGTCGCGACACCGGCGGAATCGTAGCCGCGATATTCGAGACGCTTCAGCGCATCGACGAGGCGCTCGGAGACTGGCTGATTTCCAACAATACCGACGATGCCGCACATATGTTTCTTCTCCGCAATTCTTCGCAAAACCGGCCTGCCAAACACGCCTGCCGCAATATTCGTCAGATGCCGCTTAGGTACCGGATTTCACAAAATGCGCAATCAGCCCGAAACTCACTTTCGATGTCAGCTTTTAACCGTGCCATGACGACATGCTATTTCTTTCTGGAGGCCTTTTCAGCCTGATAGCGCTCGCGCAGGATTTTCGCCCGGCCTGGCTTGATGTCTTGCCGGGCTCGCCCGAATGCCACCGCGTCCGCCGGCACATCCTGCGTGACGACGCTCCCCGATGCAACCAGAGCGCCATCGCCAATCGAAACCGGGGCAACCAGCGACGAATTCGAACCGATGAAGGCGTTGGAGCCTATGCGGGTGATGTGCTTGTTGACGCCATCGTAGTTGCAGGTGATCGTGCCTGCACCGATATTGGTTTTCTCGCCGACGAACGCATCGCCGATATAGGTGAGGTGATTGACCTTGGCACCAGCGCCGAGCTCGGCCTTCTTCACTTCGCAGAAATTACCGACCTTGGAATGCGGACCGAGATTGGCGCCAGGACGCAGACGCGCATAGGGGCCGACCGTTGCCTCTGCACCCACATGGGCGCCCTCCAGATGCGAGAAAGCGTGGATGATCGCACCGCTTTCGATGGTGACGCCGGGGCCGAAAACGACATTCGGTTCGATCAACACATCCTGGGCAACCTTTGTGTCGAAGGCGAGGAAAACGGTTTCCGGCGCGATCATCGACACGCCGGAGACCATCAACTCGTGACGGCGACGCTTTTGCCAGATCGCCTCGATCATCGCCAGCTCGGCGCGGTTGTTACAGCCGGTCAGCTCCGTCTCCGGCGCCTCGACTGCAATCGCCTTGCCACCTGACGCGCGCGCAATCTCGACGATATCGGTCAGATAATATTCGCCCTTGGCATTGGCATTGCCGATCTTGCCGAGAAGCTCCAATGCCTTCGCGCCGTTGATCGCCATCAGGCCACCATTGCAATAGGTGATCTTCTTTTCTTCCGCGGTTGCATCCTTCTCT
The DNA here is from genome assembly GCA_900472175.1 of Hyphomicrobiales bacterium. Classification (GTDB taxonomy): domain Bacteria; phylum Pseudomonadota; class Alphaproteobacteria; order Rhizobiales; family Rhizobiaceae; genus Pararhizobium. The sequence continues at coordinate 702,832 of UCHD01000004.1, forward strand.
TCTCGGATCGCGACAAGCGCGCCATCCTCGACGATCAGCCTGCCGTAACCAGTCGGATCAGCCGTCTGAAAACCGATGACGACGACATCATTGCCATCGGCGAGCCCTTTTCGGGCAGCCAGAAGCGGGGCTGCGGTGATAAGTGGCGTATCGCCGAACACGACCAGAATATCGTCATAGCCCCTGGCAAGGGCATCCTTTGCCGCAAGAACGGCGTGGCCTGTACCGAGACGCTCGGTCTGGAGAAATGCCGACACGCCAATATCATTGCGGGCAGCGGCGAATTGAACGGCCTCAGCATCGCGGCCAAGCACAAGCGCGACGGACGTAATCGATGCGTTGACGAGCGATTCCACCACATGCGCGATCATCGGCCGGCCGGCAACCGGGTGCAGCACCTTCGACATGGACGATTTCATCCGGGTGCTTTCCCCCGCTGCCAAAACAATCGCCAGACATGTGCGCTTCATTCACGTTCTCCCGCTTCGATGGTAACGAATTCGAAAACCGGCTCGATTCTGCCCGCTACTTATCAGGAAGATATTGCACGGAACATATCCGTGCGCGAGCCGCCACATTAACCCGGATAAAACCTGATCCTGCCATAAGCAAGAAAAGGCCGAAAGAATGGCGGCGACGGCCGGGGAAAATGGTATCGACGATGGATGGTTCAACCGAAACAGGGCTTTCCAGCCCGCGCAGCAGTGTTGGGACAGTTCTTGCGCGCCAGCCGCTGATCATTCTGGCGCTCGCTCTTGCTTGTTTTCCGCTGGCTCTATTTGCGACTGTGACCATGCCGATCGGTCCGATGTATTGGGACCACTACATCTACCTCGACGCAGCAAATCGCATTTTCGACGGGCAAGTCCCCTCCGTCGATTTTTTCGCACCGGTGGGCGGCCTCGGTTATTATCTTTTTGCCGGATGGCTTTATCTCTTCCCCCATGGTCATGCCCTGCTTCTTTCCAGCTGGTCATTGATGACAGTGACAGCGCCGCTGATGGCATTGATCATCCTGGATGTGCAGAGGCGGTCGACCGCCGTCGCTTTTGGCCTTCTGCTGCCATATCTGTTTTTCTCGCTCCTGCCGTTTAACACCGGCGACTTCTATCCCTATCCGGGCTCCGATGGTTTTGGCATTTACAATCGCCAGGTCTGCCAGTTGCTGTATGTCCTGGCTGCCGGGCTGATTTTCGCACGCGGGTGGAAGACACTGGCGGCAGTATCAGCGATCGGCATGCTCGCCCTGTTGTTCATCAAGGTCACAGGTGTGGTCGCGGGCCTTGTCCTGTGCCTGATGGCTTTCCTGGCCGGGCGCCTGCCGCTTCGTGCAGCTCTTGTGGGGGGCTGCGCCTTCTTTGCGGCGGTCGGGCTTCTGGAGGTCACATCCGGCGCGGTGTCCGCCTATATCACCGACATCCTGTCGCTGGTCGCTATCAACGACACCAGCCTGTTGCCGCGCCTGCTGCAGGCCGCGTCGATCAATTTCGGCGTGGTCCTGGCCTCCAGCCTGCTTGCCCTCGTCCTGCTCGTCATTGATTTCCCCAAATTTTCAGCGGCCGCCCGTAGCTTTTTCGCCAAGCCCAGTTTTTCGGCTTTCGGCAAGGTTTTCGATCATTCTTTCATTTGGGCGGTGAGTTTTGTTGCTGCTGGCCTGCTGTTTGAAAGCCAGAACACTGGTAGCCAGGCGTTCATCTTTCTGTGGCCGCTGCTGCTTGCCATTCTCATCGGCACCTATCGCCATTGGGGACCGTCCGCGGGTTTTGCTGCCGTGGCGATCCTTGCATTGAGCGCTGCCATTCCCCCGATCGTGACTGTCACGCAGAAAGCAGCACGCGCCTGGATCGGCAGCGTCAACGGCACGCCACTGCAACATGACAACCTGAAGAGCATGGGTGCAGTCGCGATTCGAGACACTCTGAATCAACGAGCGCAGCGTCTGCAAACCAACTACGTGGCTTACCGTCCGGCCTATCAGGCTCTGGCTGAAACCGGTGAATTGCCCTCGTTCCTGCTTTACAGCGATTTCGAGTTTCAGTCGCTGTGGCTGCAGAATGCCGATGCGGCCATCTCCGCAATCAAGAAGTTCGAAAACGCAAACAAGGTGCGCTTCGAAACGATCATGACGATCGATTTCACCAATCCCTTTCCGTGGCTGATGGACCGTCATGCGCCGAGACACATCGCCATCGGTGCCGACCCTTATCGGGCCGTGCCGCCGCTCGACGAATACGTAAGGAACGCCGTGGGTGCCGTCGATCTTGCGCTGTATCCGACCTGCCCGCCTACAGCTGCACGCCTGGCGCTGCTTAAGCTTTATCAGCCTGTACTTGCTCCCGGTCATCATCGCATCACGCTGACCCCGTGTTACGATGCCTTCGTCCGCAACGGGATTGCCACCGCGCCCTAAACGTCAGTGCGGCATGCGCAACCGGCTTTCAGTCAATAGCCCGCTTTCATCGAGAATCGGATGGGCGACGGAAACGATATGAGCATTGATGCGCTTCAGGTCGCGCAGGATATCCAGATGCAGTGAACTCGTCTGCAGGCTATCGGTGCGGCCATCGCGCAAGCGCTCGAGATGGCGCTCGGAAGAGCGTTTCTCCATGTGGCGGACGTCGACCTTTACCTCCATCAGGTGGCGGGCAAGATCGGCGTCACGCGTCACGAAAATCGTCTGGGCGATGCGTAGATTGTCGATGGTAAGATTAAACAGCGTCGTCAACTCTTGGTAGCCGTCCTCCGAGAATTTCAGGCCGTTGTCGATCTTTTTCCTGACCTGCTCCGTCAGGCCTTTTTCGATGATATCGCCGATATGCTCGAGGTTGATGGCATAATCGATGATCACGATGGAACGGCGGCCGTTGTCGTCGCTGAGGCCGCTACGCCCGAGCCGTGACAGATAGAGTTTGACTTCCTGCTGCAGCAGATCGACCTGCTTTTCCAGCTCTCCGATATCCTGCAACTTCACACGATCGTTGCTGTTGAACGCATTCATGGTGGCAATCAGCATCTTTTCAATGAGGTCGCCGACGCGCAGTACTTCCCGGGTAGCGCCGGAAAGAGCGATAACCGGCGTCGCCAGCGCGCGGTCGTCGAGATAGAGCGGGCCTGCCTCGGTTTTCGGCTCATCTGGAATGAACTTCAGCATGGCGGCTGAAAGCAGCGACGAGAATGGCCAGGCGAAAACAGCAAGCGCGACATTGAAGATCAGATGGATATCGACCGGCAGTTTTGCCGGTGAAAGCGGCAGCGTCTGCAGAAAGGCAGCGGCCGGCGCTGCGGCCGACAACGCGAGCAGACAGCCGATGGCGCGCACGACCAGATTGCCTGCGGTGACCCGCTTGGCGGAGGCGGAGGCAGACAATGTTGCCATGACCGGAGGAACGGCGCCGCCCAGATTGGCGCCCAACACCAGCGCAATCGTCAGGCCGGATGAAAGGATGCCAGTCGCTGCCAGCGACAGGATCAGAACGACCACAGCGAGGCTGGAGGACGAGATGAAGGCGAGCACGGCGGCAAAGATCATCGCCACAGGCCAGGCGCTGTCGAGCATGGTGAGGAAGCTGCCGAGAGCCGGCGATTGGCGCATCGGTTCGGTCGCCAGCCCCAGCAGGTGCAGCGACAACAACATCAAACCAATGCCGACCAGGGCCGTGCCTGCCCCCTGTTTGGCACTTGACCGCCCTGCCCGGTTGAGCATGACCCCGGCGAGAATGAGCAATGGCGACAGCCAGTCGATGCCGGTTGCGACGATCCAGGCAGTAACGGCTGTTCCGACATTGGCGCCAAGCAGCACGATCTGCGCCATGCGCGCCCGCACCAGGCCCTTTTCGACGAAAGATGCAATCATCAGCGCCGTAGCGGTCGAGCTTTGAAGGGCAACCGTCGCGACGAACCCGCCAAAAAACGAGCGCACCGGCCCGCTGGTGCCCTGCGCCAACCCCGTCCGCAGCCTGATACCGAAAGCGCGCGTCGCCCCATCTTTGACCTGCGACAAGCCGAACAGCAGCAACGCGACTGCTCCGAACAGATTGACCATGACGATGATGGATTCCATGTCTGCACTCCGGCTTTCCCGCCAAGATTGCTGCGCATCAAAGCGAGTCGGCATGTTCTGGCGGATCAATGCTAGCATTTTCAGGGACCAAATGACCCGCACTGCTGTCGATTGTGACAGATATTTTTCGATTGCCGGCTAACATTTCCGACATGTTCCGGCCTTGCAACGGCACTTCCCCGTGCTGTGCCTGACGCCGCCTTGCCGCCGCTGACGGGATATCACGAACAAATGTTCGCATAGCCACTCCGATGCTCCGGCGCGCTGCCGATTTCCTCGACTTTTTGCACGTTTGAACCCTTCAATTTCGTCTCGGATTGCTCTAAGGAACGACACCGGTTGCCATCCGGCAGCCACGAAATTGCGACGAGGTATGCAGTCCCATGCTAGAATTCCTGAGAAAAGGCGCCCAGACGTGGGTCGTCAAAGGACTAATGGTCCTTCTTGTTCTTTCCTTCGGTGTCTGGGGTGTGTCCACGTCGCTGGTCACGGGAACTGCCGATGCGGTTGTGACCGTCGGGGACGTCAAAGTCTCACCGAGCGATTTCCGCCTCGCCTACGAGCGCCAACTCGCCCAGCTTTCCCGGCAATTCGGCACCCGGCTGAGCCGCGAACAGGCCAAGGCCTTCGGCGTCGAAGCGCAGGTCTATTCGCAGCTTGTCGCCGGCGCGACGCTCGATCAGCTGTCGGAAAACATGAACCTCGGCCTCTCCCAGGATCGCCTCGCCTCGCTGATCAGCGAAGACCCCGCATTCAAGGGCGTCAACGGCCAATTCGACCGGGGAACCTTCTCGAGCGTGCTGCGCAATGCCGGCCTGCGCGAACAGGATTATATCAACAACCGCAGTCAGGTTGCCGTGCGTTCGCAGATTGTTGAAGCACTGTCGGACGGCTACACGCCGCCCAAGGTGCTGGGCGACGCCCTGCGCCAGTATCGTAACGAGACGCGCACGATCGAATACCTGCTTCTCTCGAATGCCAATGTCGATGCGATCAAGGCACCGTCCGACGAGGTGTTGAAGCCCTGGTTCGAGACGCACAAGGCCGAATACCGTGCGCCGGAGTTCCGCAAGATCAGCTATGTGAAGCTGGAACCGGCCGATATCGCCGATCCGGCCTCGGTCACCGAAGACGAAGTGCGCGCCGACTACGACAAGCGCAAGAACAGCTTCAGCACGCCGGAAACCCGGACTGTCGAACAGCTCTCCTTCCCCTCGCGTGCGGACGCTGACGCTGCGGCAGTCAAGCTGTCCACCGGCACGAGCTTTGACGCCTTGGTAACAGAGTCCGGCAAGACCGCAAGCGACGTTCTACTCGGTGATTTCACCCGCGACCGCATGCCCGATTCCAAGCTGGGTGACGCTGCTTTTGCACTCGTGGCCGATGGCCAGACGACACCGGTCATCGACGGTGCCTTCGGCGCGGTCATCCTGCGCGTCACCAATATCAAGCCGGAAACCGTGCGAGCCTATGACGAGGTAAAGGACGAACTGCGCAAGGAACTCGCCCTGAGCAATGCCGCCAATGAAATCATGGGCATCCACGACAAGTTCGAGGATGCCCGCGTTTCCGGCGCCTCGATGCAGGAAGCGGCGCAGCAGACGAACCTCAAGCTCGCTGTCCTCAATGCCGTCGATGCACGCGGCAACGATGCCGATGGCGAACAGATCGCCGACATCCCGGAAGCAAAGACCCTGCTCGAAGAAGCCTTCAAGGCCGAAGTCGGCGGCGAGACCCTGCCGGTCAATCTCGGCCGCGATGGTTACGTCTGGTTCGATGTCGATGAAGTGACCCCTGCCCGCGACCGCACGCTCGACGAAGCCCGCGAAAGAGTGGTGGCCGACTGGACGGCGGAACAGCAGCGCAACGAACTCGCCGCAAAGGCTGTCGCGCTGAAGGGCCGGGTCGAAAAAGGTGAAACGCTCGCAACGATTGCCACCGAACTCGGCATTGCCGTCGAAACCAAATCGGGCCTTCGCCGGTCTACAGAAGATGCAGCGCTCAGCCCCCAGGCTGTCACGGCTGCCTTTGGTGGTGCCAACGGCCTGGTTGCCAATGCCAGCGGTATCGGTGGCGAGGGGCAGATCCTGTTGAAGGTCACGGAAGTTGATAGCGACAACCCCGGCGATGCGCTCGACAATGACGATCGCCAGATCAATGCCATCGCCCAGGCCAGCGGTGACGACATCCTCGATCAGATGGTCAGCGAGCTGCAGAAGAGCTACGGTGTCTCCATCAACCAGCAACTCGCCGAGCTGGCACTGTCGCAGCAGCGGTAACGCAAAAGGGATCAGCATGCCGGACTTGAAGCCTTTCGTCGCCAAGGCCGCAGCGGGTGAAGCGCTCAACCGCGAAGATGCGCGCGCCGCCTTCGAAATCATCATGTCCGGCGAAGCGACCCCGTCGCAGATTGGCGGCTTTCTGATGGCGCTGCGCGTGCGCGGCGAAACGGTGGACGAAATCGTCGGGGCCGTCGGCGCCATGCGGGCACGCATGCTGACCGTCGATGCGCCAGCCGATGCCATCGACATCGTCGGAACCGGCGGTGATGGCGCCGGGACCTACAATATCTCGACGCTTGCGGCACTGATTGTCGCCGGCGCCGGTGTGCCGGTCGCCAAGCATGGTAACCGGGCGCTCAGCTCCAAGTCGGGAACGGCCGACGCGCTCTCCTGCCTCGGCGTCAAGCTCGATATCGGGCCGGATGCCATTGCACGCTGTATTTCAGAAGCCGGACTCGGCTTCATGTTCGCCCAGCAGCACCATTCCGCCATGCGCCACGTCGGCCCGACCCGTGTGGAGCTGGGCACACGCACGATCTTCAATCTGCTCGGCCCCCTGTCGAACCCGGCCGGCGTAACACAGCAGCTTGTCGGCGTTTACTCGCCGCACTGGGTCTTGCCGGTCGCCGAAGTGTTGCGAGATCTCGGCTCGAAAAGTGTCTGGGTCGTGCATGGCGAAGGGCTGGACGAAATCACCACGACCGGCGTCACGCAGGTCGCGGCACTTGAAAACGGCGCGATCCGGACGTTTGAGCTGACGCCAGCCGATTTTGGTCTGGAAACAGTCCTTCTCGCCGACCTCAAGGGCGGCGATGGTGCGCACAATGCCGTGGCGCTCAAGGGCGTTCTGGAAGGCGATGCGACGCCTTACCGCGATATCTCGCTTGCCAACGCCGCCGCCTCATTGGTGATTGCGGGACGCGCAGGCGATCTGCGCGAAGGCATGGAGCTTGCCCGCCAGTCGCTGACAAGCGGATCTGCCAATGACACACTCGAACGGCTCATCCGCGTTTCCAACGCGGCATAAGGAGAAAATCCATGGCCGACATTCTGCAGAAGATCGAAATCTACAAGCGCGAGGAAATCGCCGCTGCAAAGGCGCGTGTCAGCCTTGCCGACCTGAAAGCCATGAGTGCCGGTCAGGAAGCACCGCGTGGTTTCCTCAGCGCGCTGAAGGCCCGGCAGGCGCAAGGCCAATTCGGCCTCATCGCTGAAATCAAGAAGGCCAGCCCATCCAAAGGCTTGATCCGCCCGGATTTCGATCCGCCGCGTCTGGCAAAGGCCTATGAAATCGGCGGCGCTGCCTGCCTGTCCGTCCTGACCGATGGGCCGAGTTTTCAGGGCGCACCGGAATTCCTGACGGCGGCACGGGCTGCATGTTCACTTCCGGCCCTGCGCAAGGATTTCATGTTCGAGACCTATCAGGTCCACGAGGCCCGGGCCTGGGGCGCCGATTGCATTCTTCTGATCATGGCGTCGCTCAATGACAGCGATGCGCGGAGTCTTGAAGACGAGGCATTCTCGCTCGGCATGGATGTTCTGGTCGAAGTGCATGACGAGGAAGAACTGGAACGGGGGCTGAAACTCAGCTCGCCGCTGCTTGGCATCAACAACCGCAATCTGAAGACTTTCGAGGTCGATATCGCCCTTTCGGAAAAGCTGGCGCCGATGGTTCCGGCCGACCGCCTGCTGGTCGGCGAAAGCGGCATCTTCAGCCATGAGGATTGCATACGGTTGGCAAAGAGCGGCATTTCGACGTTCCTCGTCGGCGAAAGCCTGATGCGCAAGGACGACGTGACGGTTGCGACCCGCACGCTTTTGACCGGCTCTGCCACCATCCTGGCCGCGGAATAATGGCCCGTCCCTCCCTCACCCATGTCGGCGCCGATGGCCAGGCCAACATGGTCGATGTCGGAGACAAGCCGGAGACGGTACGCATTGCCGTTGCCGAAGGTTTTGTGCGAATGCGTCCCGAAACACTCGATCTCATTCTCAAGGGCAATGCCAAGAAGGGCGACGTGCTCGCCACCGCGCGACTTGCTGGCATCATGGCCGCGAAGCAGACGGCCAATCTGATACCGCTTTGCCACCCGCTGATGCTATCGAAAGTCTCGGTGGAGATTTCCGCCGATGAAACGTTGCCCGGCCTGCGGGTCGAGGCGATGGCAAAGCTCACCGGCCGTACCGGCGTCGAAATGGAGGCGCTGACCGCTGCCAGTGTTGCCTGCCTGACGATCTACGACATGGCCAAGGCGGCCGACCGGGAGATGGAAATCGGCGGCATCCGGCTTGCCCAGAAATCGGGCGGCCGCTCCGGCGACTATACCCGCACGGAAAGTCAGCGCTGATGGCTTTGCTTCCGGTATCAGATGCGCTCGACCGGTTGCTGAAATTGTCGGTGCCAACGGTTCGCTCGGAAATGATCGGCCTGCATGAGGCGATGGGCCGCGTTTTGGCCAATGACATTGCCGCACGGGTCACCCACCCAGCCTTCGACAATTCGGCGATGGACGGTTATGCTGGCCGCCACGAGGATTTTGCAGAGATTGGCACGGTACTCGCCGTGATTGGCGAATCGGCAGCTGGGCGCGGTTTCTCCGGTCGTCTCGAGCGAGGCGAGGTCGTGCGCATCTTTACCGGCGCGCCGGTTCCTGCCGGTGCCGATACGGTCCTGATCCAGGAAGACACGGAAAAATTGCCGGACGGCCGGATCCGCACGACATTTGTACTCGAAAAGGGCCGCCATATCCGGCCCAAGGGACAGGATTTTGCCATTGGCGATATCGTGTTGCACGCCGGTGACCTGCTGGACGCGGGGCGATTGACGGTCGCGGCGGGCATGAACCATCCGCAATTGCCGGTATTCGCCCGCCCGAAGGTGGCGATCCTGGCAACGGGTGACGAATTGCTGCCTCCCGGCAGTGTCCCGGGTCCCGATCAGATCATCGCCTCGAACACCTACGGGGTCGCCGCGATTGCCCGTGACAACGGGGCTGAAGTCATCGACCTGGGCATTGTGCGCGATGACAAGGACGCGATTGCCCGCGCTGTTGCCGAGGCACAGGCTGCCGGTGCTGATGTTCTGGTGACGCTTGGCGGCGCCTCCGTCGGCGATCATGATCTCGTCCAGTCGACACTGGTCGACAGCGGTATGGTGCTGGATTTCTGGCAGATTGCCATGCGCCCCGGCAAACCGCTGATGGTCGGTTCGCTTAGCGGCATGACGGTGCTAGGCCTGCCCGGAAACCCGGTCTCCAGCCTCGTCTGCGCGCTGTTGTTCCTGGAGCCATTGCTGCGCCATCTTGGCTCCCTGCCCCCGCGTGATCGCGGCGGCAAGGCAAAAACGCTGACCGCATTGCCAGCCAATGACAAACGGCAGGACTATGTTCGCGCGCGGCTCAGGCACGGCAGCGATGGATCGTTGCGGGCCGAGACCTTTTCGCGTCAGGATTCGTCGATGATGCAGGTCTTTGCCCGTTCCGATTGCCTGATCATCCGCCCCCCCCATGCGCCTGCATTGGACGCCGGCGCAGTTTGCGATGTCATGATCCTGCGCTTGCCCTCCCGCTGAAGAGCCCCTTCCCGAACGGTCATTTCCGCCTATCTATCCCTCGGCATAATTGCCGTTGATGGAAGGACATGAAATTGAATCGGAATACACTCTACATGCTTATCGGGGGGCTCGTCGTCTTGGTCGTTGGATTGGGAATTTATATCTACGACAAGGAATCCAAGCCCGACGGCGTGGAGGTGAAAATCGGCGAAGGCGGTATTTCGATCCAGGAAAACTGAATTGACGGCGCCATCATACGGGTCGCCACCGCATTAACCATTTATTAACCAAAGCAACGGAATATTGGACGCAGTTGACCTGACTACGGATGTACTAGCAGGCCAAACACCAGACGATTTGAAAAAAAGGCCGGAAAATCCCGGCCTTTTTCTCGTTTTGATGGTCATCAAGCGTCAATGCGCAGCACGCGAAACAAGGATCTTGTCGATGCGGCGGCCATCCATGTCGATGACCTCGAAGCGGTATCCGTAGGCTTCCGTAACGTCACCCTCCTCCGGATTCTTGCGCAACTGCTGCACCAGAAAACCCGAAATGGTTTCGTAGCTGCCATCCGAATCAATTTCGTCGATACCGATCGTCAGGTGGATCTCGTCGATCGGCGTACGGCCGTCCACCAGATAGGACCCGTCTTCGCGCTGGCGAATCAACGCATGTTCGATGTCGTCATAATTCGACGGCAGAACGCCAACGATCGCTTCAAGAATGTCAGCAATGGTGATGATGCCTTCGATGCTGCCATACTCGTCGACAATCATCGCCATGTTGATATGCGATGCCTTGAAGGCTTCGAGGGCTTTCAGGCAGGATGCTGTTTCCGGCAAGGTATGAATATCCTTGATGAAATTGCGGACCTGAAAGCCAGCCTTCACCGGCGCGTTCAAGATTTCCTTGACCTGTACGGCGCCGAGCACTTCACCCGCCGCATCCATGACCGGATAGCGGGAATGGGCGGTTTGCTCGACCTTGGCGCGGATGGTCTCCAGCGTATCGTTGACGTCGATGAAGCTGACTTCAGTGCGATGCGTCATGATCGATTTGACGTTACGATCGCCAAGCCGGATGATTCGCCGCAGCATTTCATGCTCGGACTTCTCGATCGCGCCGCTTTCGACGCCCTCGGCCATGATCGCCTGGACTTCTTCTTCCGTTACATGGTCGCTATCGCTGGAAACACCGAAAATGCGCATGAACAGCGATGCCGACATCTCGAACAGATAGACGACGGGAGCAGCCAGGCGCGACAGAAACGACATCGGGCCGGCGACGAACATCGCCACGCCTTCGGAGTTCTTCAGCGCCAGCTGCTTGGGAATAAGCTCGCCAATAACGACCGAGAGATAGGTGATGAGCGTTACCACCAACGCCACGGCAACAGTGCTGCCATAGGGATTGATCCAGCTGACCGTGTCGAGCGTCGGCGCCAGCTTGTCGGCGATGGTCGCGCCGCCATAGGCACCGGCAAGCGTTCCAACGAGTGTGATGCCGACCTGAACAGTGGACAGGAATTTACCCGGATCTTCAGCCAGCCGCAGCGCCAGTTCGGCGCGGCTGTTGCCCTGTTTTGCCATCTGCCGCAGCAGTGGCCGGCTTGCCGATACAATTGCCATTTCTGAAAGCGCAAAAAACGCATTGATCAAAAGAAGAACGAAAATAACAATTAGTTCGGACATAACCCTCGGACACCGTTGATGGGAGATACGCGCATCAGAAGCGACGCACGTCAGTTGCAGCCCTATCAAATAGGCGGAAGACGCAGTTGCAGCAAGGCGGCAACTGCAGATTTACGGTTCTTTTGGCTGTGGCATGGCTTTAGCGAAGACCAAATCTGCCGGGAATTTCCGTCCTGCCACCAGCCACGCGGCAAAAATTAGCGGGCCGGGACCTTGGCTTCGTCGAGGCCCTTGAGCGCCACTTGGACGCGCTCGCGCCCTACACGGATAACACTTTCCATGGCCCCCCTCGCCCCCGCCTCGTCGCGCCGGCTGATCTGCTCGACGATCCTGATATGCGAGCGCGACACCTCGTCAATGCCTTCACGGCCCGATGCCGGCGAACTCAATTTGAAAATGCCGACAAGCGCTGCCTCGATCAGACTGCCGACGGTGCGCATGAACGGGTTCCCCGAGGCCTCGACGACGGCGAGATGAAACCGCAGATCGGCCATGGCCAGTGTTTCGGCCGTATGGTCGGGATCTCCCATCGCAACAGCAAGCCGCATCATGCCGCTGATTTCGGCTTCCGTCGCGTTGACGGCGGCAAGGGCTGCGGCGTGGGGCTCGAATGCCAGGCGTATCTCGCTGAGATGATATAGGAATTCCTCATCCACACCCCGATGGAAATGCCAGGTCAGAACATCACTGTCGAACAGGTTCCATTGGTTTTTTGCCGTTACGCGGGTTCCGATACGGGCACGCGGTACGATCAGCCCCTTGGCCGCCAGCGTCTTCATCGCCTCGCGCAAAACCGTGCGCGATACCTTGAAGCGCATCGCCAAATCCGGATCACCGGGCAAAATCGAGCCTACAGGAAATTCGCCCGACACAATGGCCTTGCCGAGTTCATCCACCACCTGTGCGTGGCTCGTGCGCGTTCGCGCACCGGTCAGAACGGTTTCAAGCAGACCCTTACGCAAGCAACTCCCCCCTCAGGAATACCTTTTGTTCTGGCGCGACAAAAACAGGATGGCCTTTTGCATCAGAATGAATGCAAACAGCAAAGCACCGATCAGAATTTTCGTCCACCAACTCGACAGTGAACCATCGAAGGTGATGTAGGTCTGGATCAGTCCCTGGATCAAGACGCCGACGAGTGTTCCTCCAACAAACCCGGCGCCCCCTGTCAGAAGCGTTCCTCCGATCACCACTGCGGCAATCGCATCCAGCTCGACCCCCACTGTCGCGAGCGAATAACCCGCTGATGTGTATAGGGAATAAACGATTCCCGAAAGCCCGGCGAGAAAGCCGGACAGCGCGTAGATCATAATGGTCGTGCGGCCGACGGGAACGCCCATCAGGGCCGAGGTCTGGGCACCGCCACCGAGCGCATAGACATTGGTACCGAAGCGGGTGCGCTGGGCGATGAGAATGCCTGCAGCGAAGACCACGAGCATCAATCCGCCGATCAGCGTGATGCGGCCACCGCCCGGCAGCTTGTAGTAAAACGTCTTCATGGTCGCATAGAACGGATGCTTGATCGGGATCGAATCGATCGACAGAACGAAGGCCATGCCGCGGGCAAGGAACATGCCGGCCAGCGTCACGATGAAGGCCGGCATTTCGAGATAGTGGATGATTGCGCCCATGATGGCGCCGAACACGGTGGTGATCGCAAGCACCAGCACGAAGGCCGCCAGCGGATGGATGCCGGTATCCTGCATCAGCACCGCAAGAAAAATGCCGGTGAAGGCAATGACTGAACCGATCGACAGATCTATGCCGCCCGACAGGATGACGAAGGTCATGCCGACAGCGGCGATGCCGAGAAAGGCGTTGTCCGTCAGAAGATTGCCGATCACGCGGGTCGACAGGATGTTCGGATATTGCGCGGCACAGGCAGCGTAGGACACGACGAAGATGACAATGGTGGCTATCAGCGGGAGATATTTCTGATTCATCGGACGGACTGCTCCACGGTCTCTCTGCGGACGGATTTCCGGCCAAGGAACGTCAATCCGGCCTGCACGCGCGGCGACTGGATGACCAGGATGATGACGATGATCGCCGCCTTGATGATCAGGTTGAATTCCGGCGGAAAGCCCGATGACAGGATACCGGTATTGACCGCCTGAATGATCAGGGCGCCAATCAGCGAGGCGACGATGCTAAACCGGCCGCCGAGCAGTGACGTACCGCCGACGACGACAGCGAGAATGGCATCGAGTTCAAGCCACAGACCGGCATTGTTAGCATCGGCGCCCCTGATGTCGGCGGTGACGATCAATCCGGCAATGGCGGCGCACAGTCCCGACAGCATATAGGCCGCCATCAACAACAAAGGCGTCTGGATGCCGGACAGCGTGCTGGCACGGCGATTGATGCCGACGGCTTCGATCAGCATGCCGAGTGCCGTTCGCCGCACCAGAAGCGCCACCGCGACGCCAAACACCAGCCAGATGACCACCGGCATAGGCAGGCCCAGAAAAGAGCCGCTACCGATGAAGATCAAGCCGGGATCGTTGAAGGTCAGGATCGCGCCTTCCGTCACCAGCTGGGCGATGCCGCGCCCGGCAACCATCAGCACGAGCGTGGCGATGATCGGCTGGATATTGAGAACGGACACGAGGAAACCGTTCCAGACACCGCAGATCAGGCCGGTGCCGACGGCCAACAACAGGGTGACGGCCAATGGATCGCCGCGCACGCTGGATGCGGCAGCAACCGCGCCACAAATCGCCATCACCGCGCCAACGGAGAGATCGATCCCCTTGGTGGCGATCACCACCGTCATGCCGACGGCAAGAAGAGCGACCGGAGCGCCGCGATTGAGAATATCGATCAGGCTGCCATAGAGGCGTCCATTCTGGATTTCGATCGAGAAGAAATCCGGAAAGACCAGCCGAATCAACACCAGGATCATCGCCAATGCGATAAACTGTGGCAAAAGCCGTCGGCCGAGGCGTTTGGCGTTGTCGATCATTGGGTGCCTCCTGCAGCCGTTGCCGCCGCAATGGCATTGACGATATGCCCGGTGGTGATTTCGCTGCCTGTCAGTTCGGCGACATGGGCGCGGTCCCGCAGAACGATGACCCTCGAGCTGTAAGCAACGAGTTCCTCAAGCTCGGAGGAAATGACAATCAGCGACATTCCCTGCGCGCAGAGTTCGCCGATCAGGCGGATGATTTCGGCATGTGCACCGACATCGATGCCGCGCGTCGGTTCGTCGAGAATGAGAAACTGCGGGTTGGTGGCCAGCCAGCGCGCCAGAATGGCCTTCTGCTGGTTGCCGCCGGACAGCAGCCGGATCGGCTTTTCCCGGTCGCTGGTGCGGATGTCCAGTGCCTTGATGTAGCGGTCGGCCAGCGCATTCTGTTCAGATGCCGATAGTGGCTTTGCCCAGCCACGGCGCGCCTGCAAGGCGAGAGCGATGTTTTCGCGCACGGACAATTCGCCAATGATGCCGTCAAGCTTCCGATCCTCGGGGCAAAACCCGAACCCTTCGGCAATGGCGGCGCGCGGCGACGACAGATTGGCGGTCCTGCCGCCGATATCGGCGCTACCGCTATCGGCCTTGTGAACGCCGAACATCAGTTCTGCGGTTTCGGTGCGGCCGGAACCGAGAAGGCCGGCGATGCCGACGACCTCGCCCTTGCGCACATCCAGATCGAACGGCTTGATCTTGCCTGTCTTGCCAAATTTCGAAAACCGGAAATGAACAGGCCCCTCTGCCGTTTCTGCCGCGCCTGCTGCTTTTTCGGCCGACTGAAGCTCATGGCCGAGCATCATCGTCACGAGTTCGCGGCGCGCCAACGACGCGGTGTCACGAGTTCCGACCAACTGGCCATTGCGCAGCACGGTGATACGATCGGAGAGGTCGTAGACCTGTTCGAGAAAATGGGTGATGAAGACGATGCCAAGTCCCCTCGCCCGCAAGTCGCGGACGATGCGGAACAGCATCTCCACTTCCTGGGCATCAAGACTGGCGGTCGGCTCGTCGAGGATCAGCACCTTGCCGGAGAGATCGACGGCACGAGCAATTGCCACCACCTGCTGGATGGCGACGGAGTAACTTTCGAGTGCTGCAGAAACATTGATGTCGACGCCATATTGCGCCAGCAATGCGTTTGCCCGCTTTTTCATCTCGCCGGTCTGGATGAGGCCGAAACGGCGGGGCTGGCGCCCGAGAAACAGGTTTTCGGCGACACTCAGATTTCCAAGCAGATTGACTTCCTGGTAGACGGTGCCGATCCCGAGTTTCTGGGCATCGAGCGTGTCGCGCGGGTCGATCTCTTCGCCATCCAGCGTCAGCAGACCGGCATCACGGCGGTAGGCGCCGGTCATGCATTTGATCAATGTCGATTTTCCGGCGCCGTTTTCGCCCAGCAGCGCATGCACCTCGCCGCGCCGCAGCGAGAAATCGACCTTGTTGAGGGCAATGGCACCCGGAAAAATCTTCACGATCCCGGCAGCGACAAGAATATTGGTTGAGCTGTTCTGCATGAAACCGGATTCTTCAAGGAAAGAGGTCAGCCATAGCTTACGGATTTGCGCTGGTCATGCCAGCCTCTTGCAGAGCACGGCTATAACCGTGCCGGACGGTGGACGCCCAGGCAAACCGTTGGCAAGAAAATTTTGCCGGCATCGGCCTTTGTCAGCATCTGCGATCCAACGACCGCAGATGTGACTGTGACGCGATACCGGCAATCGATCAGTAGCCGAGGCCCTTCTTTTCTTCGTAGACCTTCTGCGGATCGTCAGCCTGCGTATAGAGCTTCGATTCGGTCTGGATCCACTTGGCAGGCTTTGTGCCGTTCTTCAGGAACGCATCGAGAGCGTCGAGTGCCGGACCAGCCATGTTCGGCGTCAGTTCGACAGTGGCATTGGCTTCACCGGCAGCCATGGCCTGGAAGATATCCGGAACGGCGTCGATGGAGACGACGAGAATATCCGTGCCCGGCTTCAGGCCGGCTTCCTTGATCGCCTGGATGGCGCCGACGGCCATGTCGTCATTGTGGGCGTAAAGAGCGCAGATATTCTTGCCGCCGTCTTCCGCCTTCAGGAAGCTTTCCATGACTTCCTTGCCCTTGGTGCGGGTAAAGTCGCCGGTCTGGCTGCGGACGATCTTAAGGTTGTCGTGGCCTTTCAGCGCCTCCTCAAAACCCTTCTTGCGGTCGATAGCCGGCGAAGAACCTGTCGTGCCCTGCAGCTCGACGACGTTGCACTGCTTGCCGGCGACCTTGTCGACCAGGAACTTGCCGGCAACATTGCCTTCGTGCACGAGGTCGGAGGTGACGGCCGTCAGATAGAGATCGTCGGATGAGTCGACCGTACGGTCGAGAAGAATGACCGGAATTTCGGCGTCCTTGGCTTCCGTCAGGACCTCATCCCAGCCGGTCGCGACAACCGGTGCGATCAGGATCGCGTCTACGCCCTGGGCGATAAACGAACGCAGCGCCTTGATCTGGTTTTCCTGTTTCTGCTGGGCATCGGCAAATTTCAAGTCGATGCCGCGCTTTTCTGCCTGTTGCTTGGTCAACGTGGTTTCGGCCGCGCGCCAGCCGGATTCGGAGCCGATCTGCGAAAAGCCGATCGTCAGGTCGGCGGCAGAGGCCGAACCGAACATGCAGGCAGCCAGAACCGTGGCACAGCTAAGTGCAGTCTTGATTTTCATGATTTCCTCCCAAAAAGCTGCTCCTCAGCAGCCCGATCAAAAAATCATACTATATTATTTATGTAAACAGCATTTACGCCTGCTTGCGCAAATTTTCCCACATCTCGAATCGAAAAGGGGCGGCCCTGCGGCCACCCCTTCTGATTGCAACATTGAATGCTAATTATTGCGGCAACTTGTCGTCGACGCCTTCAACATAGAAGTTCATGCCGAGCAGCGTGCCGTCGTCCGATGATGCACCGGCGGCCAGCCATTCAGAGCCGTCCTGCTTCTTCAGCGGGCCGGTGAAAGGCTTCAGTTCACCGGATTCGATCTTCTTCTGGGTCTCTTCAGCCATCGCCTTCACGTCATCCGGCATGTTGGTGTACGGCGCCATGCTCAGGATGCCGTCCTTCAGGCCGTCCCAGCTCGAAGACGTTTCCCACTTGCCGTCAAGGAACAGCTGGGTGCGCTTGATGTAATAAGCGCCCCAGGTATCGACGATGGCAGTCAGCTGTGTTTCCGGACCGGCCTTGATCATGTCGGATGCCTGACCGAAGGCCTTGATACCACGCTCGGCAGCAACCTGCATCGGCGCAGTCGTATCAGTATGCTGCGTCAACACGTCGACGCCCTGGTCGATCAGAGCCTTGGCAGCATCGGCTTCCTTGCCGGGGTCGAACCAGGTGTTTGCCCATACGACCTTGATCTTGAAATCAGGATTGATCGAACGCGCGCCGGTGACGAAGGCGTTGATGCCCATCACGACTTCGGGGATCGGGAAGGAGGCGATGTAACCGGCAACACCCTTCTGGGAGATCTTTGCAGCGATCTGGCCCTGGATATAACGGCCTTCGTAGAAACGGCTGTTATAGGTCGCAAGGTTCGGCGCAGTCTTGTAGCCGGTGGCGTGTTCGAACTTAACGTCCGGGAATTTTGCGGCAACCTTGACGGTCGCGTCCATGAAGCCGAACGACGTCGTGTAGATCAGGCCGCAGCCGGAGCGTGCCAGGCGCTCGATGGCGCGCTCGGCGTCCGGACCTTCCGGAACGCTTTCGAGGAACTGGGTTTCGATCTTGTCACCCAGTGCCTTTTCAAGCTCCAAACGGCCAATGTCATGGGCCTGTGTCCAGCCGCCGTCGGTCTTTGAGCCGACATAGACGAAGCAGACCTTTGCCTTGTCGGCAGCGTAGGCGCCGGCGGAAAAGCCGATGACCGCTGCTGTCGTGGCGAGTGCGAAAAGTAGTTTTTTCATTTTGACCCCTGTAGGTTTGGTTTGCGTTGTTGTTCTTGTTTATCTGTCCGGCACAAAGGACTTGCCGAGCGACGCCGGCGTATTGATCAATGTCATGCGTCGATTGTGCGAGATGAGAATGAGTACGATAATTGTCGCCAGATAGGGAAGAGCAGAAAGAAGCTGCGAGGGAATGCCGATGCCGAAGGCCTGGGCATAAAGCTGGCTGATCGATACGGCGCCGAACAGATAGCCGCCGGCAACGATCCGCCATGGCCGCCAGGAGGCAAACACCACCAGTGCCAGCGCGATCCAGCCACGCCCGGCCGACATGTTTTCCGCCCATTGCGGCGTATAGACCAGCGACAACTGGGCACCCGCCAGACCAGCGCAAGCACCACCAAACATCACGGCAAGATAGCGCGTGCGGATGACATTGATGCCGAGTGCATGCGCCGAAGCGTGGCTATCGCC
The DNA here is from genome assembly GCA_900472175.1 of Hyphomicrobiales bacterium. Classification (GTDB taxonomy): domain Bacteria; phylum Pseudomonadota; class Alphaproteobacteria; order Rhizobiales; family Rhizobiaceae; genus Pararhizobium. The sequence continues at coordinate 721,761 of UCHD01000004.1, forward strand.
GACCGAACGAAGTTTCAGGCCAGCACGGCTTTTGAACAGGAACCAGTTGACGCCGGCAACCAGCGCGATCGACAGATAGAAGATCAGATCCTGCTTGAACAGGACAGGCCCCAGAAACGGGATATCCGACAGGACCGGAAAGACGATCTGCGGCAGTTTGATCCCGGATTGCCCGAGATAGGGTTCGGCGATCATGCTGGAAACGCCGAGCCCCAGGATGGTCAAGGCCAGTCCTGTCGCCACCTGATTGGCAACCAGCGTCAAGGTGAGGAAACCGAACAGCAGCGAAAACAGCGCGCCCGCCGCAATACCGGCGAGAATGCCGATATAGGGAGATCCGGTGACCTGCGTGGCGATGAAGCCGCAGGCCGCCCCCATGACCATCATGCCCTCGACGCCAAGATTGAGGACGCCAGACCGCTCGGTGACCAGTTCGCCGATCGCCGCGAGGACCAGTGGAGTTGCTGCCGTGATAATGGTCAGCAGCATCGCTTCGAAAATTCCCATCAGCGTGTCCCCTTACCGGCCGTCTCGCTCAGGTCGTACCACATCATTCTGATCTTGTAGTGGATGAGCGTGTCGCAGGAGAGCACGAAGAACAGCAGGAGCCCCTGGAACACCCGGATCGGCTTGTCGGAAATCTGCAGCGAAACCTGCACCGCCTCGCCGCCGAGATAGGTGAGCGCCAGCACAAGCCCGGCAACGACAATCCCGAGTGGATTGAGCCGTCCGAGGAAGGCGACGATGATGGCGGTAAAGCCGTAGCCGGGTGAAATCACCGGGCGCAGCTGCTGGATCGCGCCGCTAACCTCGGCAATTCCAGCAAGACCGGCAAGCGCGCCAGAGAGCAGCATGGAAAACCAGATCATCTTGCGCGACGAAAAACCGGCGAAACGCCCTGCCCGCTGCGATTGGCCAAGCACGGTGATCTCGAAACCCTTCAGCGTGTAGCGCATCATGAACCAGACCAGGATCGCGGCGATGATCGCGAAGCCAAAGCCCCAATGCGCCCGCCCAGACGCGATCATTTCCGGCAGGATGGCCGTTGCGTCGAAAGTACGTGTTTCCGGAAAATTCATGCCGCCCGGATTGCGCCAGGGGCCGCGCACCAGCCAGTCAAGGAACAGCTGCGCGACGTAGACCAGCATCAAGCTGGTGAGGATTTCATTGGTATTCAAATGCGCCTTGAGGAAAGCCGGAATACCGGCAAACAGGGCACCGCCCAGCATGCCGAGCAGCATCATCAGCGGCAGGACCAGCGGCGATTGCCACTCATAAAACACAACAGGCAGGATCGATCCAGCGATCGCCCCCATGATGAACTGGCCTTCCGCGCCGATATTCCAGTTATTCGAGCGATAGCAGACCGAAAGGCCGACAGCGATGAGAATGAGCGGCGCTGCCTTGATCGCCAGTTCGTGCAGCGACCAGACTTCCGTCAACGGCTCGATAAAGAAGCTGTAAAGCGCCGCTATAGGGTCCTTGCCGAGCATCATGAACATGATGCCACCGAAAATGAGAGTCAGCCCGAGCGCGATGAACGGCGACAGGATGGAAAACAGCTTGGAGACGCCAGCGCGCCGTTCCAGTTCAATGCGCATGCGCGGTCTCCGCAGTCTCGGTCTTGCCATACATGCCGCCCATCAACAGTCCGATTTTTTCACGCGACAGGTCCGATGCCGGATAGATATCGGAGAGCTTGCCTTCGCTGATCACCGCGATTTCCGTCGCCACTTCGAAGATTTCATCGAGGTCCTGGCTAATAACGAGGACAGCGGAGCCGGATTTGGCCAGATCGACAAGCGCCTGCCGGATACGGCTGGCCGCACCGGCATCCACCCCCCAGGTCGGCTGGTTGACGATCAGCACCGTCGGCTGACGGTCGAGCTCGCGGCCGACGATGAATTTCTGCAGGTTTCCACCCGACAGGGAACCGGCCGGCGGGTTTTCGCCGCTCTTGCGCACGTCCATTGTCGCAGAAATGCGCTTTGCCGCCTTCTTCACCGCATCCTGGCGGATCAGCCCGAGGGGACCGCCGCCGAGAAAGGCGCGCCGGTCGGACTGGCTGCGGGCAAGGATGAGATTGTCGGAGAGCGACAGCGCCGAAACGGCTGCATGCCCATGGCGTTCCTCCGGCACGAATCCCGCGCCCATCAGCCGCCGGGCATTGATGCCGCGCGTGCCGACCGGTTTGTCCGAGATCAGAATGACATCATCGCTGGCGACCGGATATTCGCCGGACAAGGCGTCGAAAAGCTCTCCCTGCCCATTGCCCGCAACACCGGCAATCGCCAGCACCTCACCGGCATGCACCTTCAGACAGATGTTCTTCAACGCAACGGCAAACGGAGTTCTGGCAACGGCGGACAGATGGCGGGCCTCAAGCTTGACGGCGCCTTTTGAACTCGTGCCTTCGGCGCTAACATGCGCGACGTCGCTGCCAACCATCATTCGGGCCAGCGACGACGGGGTTTCCTGGCGTGGATCGCAAGCGCCGGTCACCTTGCCGTGACGCAGAACGGTGGCGCGGTCGCAGATGCGCTGCACCTCTTCCAGCCTGTGACTGATGTAAAGAACTGACCGTCCCTCGGCTTTCAGCTTGTTCAATGTTTCGAACAACCGGTCGGCTTCCTGCGGCGTCAGCACCGAAGTCGGCTCGTCAAGGATGATCAGCTTCGGATTCTGCAGCAATGCCCGGACGATTTCGATGCGCTGGCGCTCGCCGACGGACAGGTCAGCAACATGCGCATGAGGATCGAGCGGCAGGCCATAGGCATGCGACAGGTCGGACGCTTCCTTGGCGATCCTTGCCAGCGACACGCCGGGATCCATCGACAGGGCAATGTTTTCAGCGACGGTTAGTGCCTCAAACAGCGAAAAATGCTGGAACACCATGCCGATGCCGAGCTTGCGGGCGGCACTGGGGCTGGTGATGCGCACCGGCTGCCCCTGCCAGACGATTTGGCCGCTGCTGGGAGCAAGCACGCCAAACAGCATCTTGACCAGCGTCGATTTTCCAGCGCCGTTTTCACCGAGCAGCGCATGGATTTCGCCCGGCCTGATATCGAGATTGATTCCGTCGCAGGCAGCGAATGTGCCGAACAGTTTTGTCAGTTGGCCAACAGCCAGCAATAGACTGTTGGCGGGTTGTCCCTCAGCCGCCACGCCGCCCCTCTTTTCTCATTCTCTGCTGCCCTGGCTGCCTCTCCGGCTTGTCTCAGGGAATCAGCAGTGTTGTTCCGCTCGTTTTTCTTGCTTCCAAATCCGCATGCGCCTGGCTTGCGTCAGCAAGCGCATACGTCTGGTTGATATTGATACGCACTTTGCTGCTTTGCACAACATCAAACAGGGAGTTTGCGCATGCCTCCAGCGCTGCCCGTGTGGAAACATAGGCGAACAAGGTCGGCCGTGTTGCAAACAGCGAGCCCTTTTGCGCCAGAATGCCGATATTGACGCCTTCGACCGGGCCTGAGGAATTGCCAAAACTCACCCAGAGGCCGCGCGGCTTGATGCAGTCGAGCGAGGCCGGATACGTGTCCTTTCCGACCGAATCATAAACCACATCGACGCCCTTGCCGCCGGTGATCTCCTTGACTGCACTGACAAAATTGTCGGTACGATAGTTGATGACATGGTCGTAGCCGTGGGCCAGCGCCAGATCGATCTTGTCCTGCGAGCCCGCAGTTCCGATAACGGTCGCGCCGAGCGCCTTGGCCCATTGGCCAGCGATTAGGCCGACACCGCCCGCGGCCGCGTGAAACAGAAGGGTGGTTTCCGGCCCGACCTTGAAGGTCTGATTGAGCAGGTACTGCGCCGTCATGCCCTTCAGCATCATTGCCGCAGCCGTTTCGAGCGTGATGCCATCAGGCACCTTTACCAGCTGCGAAATTTCGATATTGCGCTCGCTCGCATAGGCTCCATCGGAGGATGCGTAGGCCACCCGGTCACCGACGGCGAACGTGCTGACATTATCGCCGACTGCCGTAATGATGCCGGCGCCCTCCTTGCCCGGAATGAACGGCAACCCCTCGGCCGACTTGTAGAGGCCTGTGCGGAAATAGACGTCGATGAAATTCACGCCGACCGCGACCTGCCGGATCTGCACTTCACCAGGCCCCGGGGCAGAAAGCGTTACACCTTCAATTTTGAGAACTTCCGGTCCGCCAAGGGTGCGCACCATGATGGCCTGTGCCATGAAACCTCCTCACCCCCGTCCAAGCCGGGGAAATATCTGCAAGACGAAACCGATGACATAGAGATAGATGCCGGTGCCGACGACGCCGGCCACGACCCAGGCAGGCGTGTCGAAATGCAAGAGCAGCGCATAGCCGCTCAGCACCGACCAGATGGCAAAGACGGCGAGATTGAGCGGCCGCAGGCGCTTGACGCGCACCGGGTGCAGGAAACTGATCGGCATGAAGGTCAGGACAACTGATACGGCCACGACGATCGAGGCCGCCAGTTCGCTGGCATCGATGACGAACAGCGTGAACACCACCATGTTCCAGACGACCGGGAAGCCGGAGAAGAAATACTCGTCCGTCTTCATACCCATGTCGGCATAATAAATCGCACTCGACATGACGATGGCACCGGCGGCAAAGAACGACCATGGTTCACCGATCATGCCACTCTGATAGAGCGCAAAGGCAGGAAGAAGCACATAGGTGACATAGTCGATGACATTGTCGAGCGTATCGCCGGACCAGTTGGGCAGCACCTCCTTGACGCGAACCTTGCGGGCGATCGGCCCGTCGATGCCATCGACAGCAAGAGCCAGGCCCAGCCACCAGAACATATCGACGAATCGGTGCTCGGCTGCAGCAACCACGCCCAAAAAGGCGAGGAATGATCCGGATGCGGTGAGAATATGAACGGAAAATGCGCGAATTTCCGCGTAGGGCACGCGCTTGTAGTTGAAAAACTTCATCGGCAGACGCACCCTGTCCTTACTCTGCGCTTTCCTTGGAAGCATGCTGAACCGGCTGTTTCACTAGCCCACACTCCCGTACCCGCACTGTTGCGCGGGTGTTGGCGGTAATATGCACCGTTTGCGTTTGGCTGCCAGCAAAAATCACCGGACGCCGCAAAAGCACAAGAATCAGCTGTGGATGCGACGCACATCTGCGCCATTTCACCCCATTTCATTCGTAACCGCCGACAGTTAAGATCGAACCCTCAACAGATACATGCACGGGAAGCGGACGCCATGGAGCACTTTGAAATCGCAGTCGTTGGTGCGGGGCTCGCCGGATCTCTGGCGGCGCTTGCGTTTGCCGATACAGGCCGCAGCGTTGCGCTGATCGCACCGGCGGCCGGCAGAGCCGACGGACGGACCACGGCGCTGATGGATCAATCGCTTCAGCTTGTCCGGAACCTTGGTATCTGGCAGGCGATTGCCCCGGTGGCTGCTCCCCTATCCAGCATGCGGATCATCGATGGCACCAACCGGCTGCTCCGCGCGCCAACGGTGACGTTTCATGCTGCGGAAGTCGGACTGGAGGCATTCGGATACAATATTCCCAACGCCCCGTTCCTTGCCCTTCTGGAACAGGAATCAGCCAAACGGCCATCGCTGACCCGCATCGTCGCCAGCCTGACGCAGGTTGAATTCGAAACCGAACGCACGATCCTGACGCTGGACGACGGCAGAAGTGTCACAGCCAGCCTTGTGGTCGGCGCTGATGGGCGGAAATCCGGGGTGCGCGAGGCGGCCGGGATCGAGGTGCGCAACTGGGCCTATCCGCAAAGCGCACTTGTGCTCAATTTCGCCCATCAGGTGGCCCACCAGAGTATCTCGACGGAATTTCACACACCGCACGGCCCGTTTACGCAGGTTCCATTGCCCGGCGGTTTGCGCTCGAGCCTTGTCTGGGTACAAAAGCCGGATGACACCGAAACGATGCGGTCGCTTCCGCTCGATCAATTGTCGCTTTGCGTCGAGCAGCGCATGCAATCCATGCTCGGGAAAGTCACCGTCGAAGCAGCTCCCCAGTCCTTTCCGTTATCCGGCATGGCCGCCAAATCCTTCGGCAAGGGCCGGACGATCCTGATCGGCGAGGCTGCCCACGCCTTCCCGCCAATCGGTGCACAGGGGCTCAACCTCAGCCTGCGCGACATCATGGCCGCCCTGTCCCTGCTTGGATCCTCATCCGTAGCTGATGATTTTGGCGCCCGTTATGACCGCAAACGGCGCGCGGACATTCTCAGCCGCACCGTCAGCGTCGATCTGCTCAACCGTTCGCTGCTGTCGGATTTCCTGCCGGTGCAGATGCTGCGCGCTGCAGGCCTGCAGGCTTTGGCAAGTGTAGCGCCGTTGCGCAATCTGATGATGCGCGAGGGAATCAATCCCGGCAGCGCGCTGCAATCCCTGCGTGGAACCTTACGGGAAAAGATCACCCGGAAGAGCGCCTGAGCTGATCAGATAGAGCAGCATCGTCACCGTCGCCACCGAAAGGACGGTGGTGATCAGGATGGTCGCCGACGCCCGCTCCTGCCAGACGCCATATTGCTGGCCGATGACAAAGACGTTGGTCGCCGTCGGAAGCGCGGCCAGAAGCACGGCCGTCTGCACCCAGACCGGATCAAAATTACCGGCAAAGCTCATGACCAGATACATCAGCACTGGGTGGACGATGAGTTTTGCCGGTACGATATAGGCGATTTCGGCGGGAATACGCTTCAACGGCCGCAATGCGAGCGTCACGCCCATGGCAAACAGCGCACAAGGCGCCGCAGCCTGCGCAAGGTAATCGATCAGACGCTGCACAGGGACAGGCGGCTGGAAATGCAGGAAAGCTGCGATCACTCCGGCAATCGTCGACAGAATGAATGGGTGCAGCAATATCTTCTTAGCAATTCCGGCAACCAACGTGCCCGGTGAGCGTTTTTCGTCGCCTGCCATCGCCATCATGGCGGGCGCGACCATGAAATGCAGCACGTTTTCGAAACAGAAGATCAGTGCCACGGGCACGGCCGCAGGCTCGCCAAGCGCCAGCAAAGCCAGTCCCGGCCCCATGTAACCGATATTACCATAGGCACCGGCCAGACCCTGCACGGTCGACTCAGCAAACGAATTGCGACGGATCACGTAGCCTGCGCCAAAGACGAACGCAAAAATGGTGTAGGTCACGCCCATCGAGGCAAAGACAAAGTCGAAGCGCGTCAATTGCTCGATCGGCGTCTTTGAGACCAGCTTGAAAAACAATGCCGGCAGCGACACGTAGATAATGAAGATATTGAGCCAGCCCATGGCATCGCCAGCATTCGCGCCGGCCGTATTGCGGGCAAACTTCGCCGTCAGGTAGCCGACGAAGATCAGGCCGAAGAACGGCAGTACCAAACCTGCTATGTCGGCCATTGCTTTCGAGACCTCCGGTTGAGGTTCGTGCTTAGCCGATTTGCATCAGGACTGGAAAGGTCTCCTGAAACCAGATCGCCATCGAGCTGATAAAGCCGAAGACGAAGGCAAGGCCGGCGAGAATCAGCAACACGCCCATCAGCTTTTCCACCAGACCCAGATGGCGGCGGAAGCGCGACAGGAATTTCATGAAGGCGCCGGAAAACCCGGCGGCGATCCAGAACGGAATGGCCAGCCCCAGCGAATAGACCGCCAAAAGCATGGCGCCGTCAGTTACGGTGTCGCGGGCAGCCGCAACACCAAGAATGGTGCCGAGCACCGGGCCAATGCAGGGCGTCCAGCCGAATGCGAAGGCAAGGCCCATGATATAGGCGCCCGACAGCGTGGCCGGCTTGCCGTTCCCTTGAAAACGCGCCTCGCGCCCGAGAAGGCCGATCCGGAACACACCAAGGAAATGCAGGCCCATGATGATGATGACGATCCCGCCGATGCGCGAGAGGATGTCGATATGCTGGCGCAGCACCAGGCCGATGCTGGATGCCCCTGCCCCGAGCGCCACGAAAACGGTGGCAAACCCAAGCGTAAACAGAAATGCCGCGCCAAACACCGCGCGCCGCGTCCCCGTGGAGGCAACCTGGGTTTCGCCACCGCGGAACTGATCGACCGATATGCCGGCCATGTAACACAGATAGGGCGGTACCAGCGGCAGAACGCACGGCGAAAGAAAAGACAACGCGCCCGCCAGAACGGCGGTCCAGATGGAAATATCAGCGATGGACACTCGGTCAAAACTCCAACCAGCAACAAGCTCGCGCCGTCTTAGCGCCGAAGCCTGTGCCAAACCAATCACCTTTTGGCGATCTCCTTGGAAAACATCGTTTTTGCACTTTTGCCCATTTTTTTGGGTTGACCAAAAGAAGCGCGCTGTGCATATGTCCGCCCACTTCCGCCGGGTAGAACAGCCTGGTCCTGGGAGAGCGTAGCTCAGCCGGTAGAGCAACTGACTTTTAATCAGTAGGTCCAGGGTTCGAATCCCTGCGCTCTCACCACCCTATCTTCATGAATTCAAAGCCTAAGCATTGAAATGCCGATAATGTGTTGTCGCATTTCCACGGATTTGTGCTCCGTAACCTGCTTTCGCGGTACTGCGAAGACAACCTGCCCAGGCCCCTACTGGCGATCGCCGAAAACTCGGTGCGTTGTCACCTGGAAACTCTGCTGGTTTCACAAGGCAAACGGATTACTCCTGCCGTAAAGATTACGCGCGTCAATGTTCGCCGCCGGTGTCTTCCGCGGACGGATTTCACTGCGGGATTCAAAGCGTCAAGCCGCGACACTTAAGCGGGTGACCGCCGCTATTGCCCTCTTGGACCGATGTTTCAATTTTGCCCCGGCAAAACTGCGAATCGAGGTTCGCCGGGTTGCACCTGCACTGGACAATTGCACGCATTGCATGGATGCTGAGACCGTCTGGTGAAACTGACAGTTTGGAGCAAAGGGAATTGCCATGAAGAAACTTGTCGCTGCGCTTGGAATTATTGTTGCCTTGTCGTCCTGCACGGCGACGGAGCGAGGAACTGCGATCGGTGCAGGCTCCGGTGCCATCATCGGCGGTGTTGTCAGCAACAGCTGGGGCGGCGCGGCTATCGGCGCTGTGGCGGGTGGTGTTGTGGGCAACCTCATTGGCCGTTCCCAGGAACGTAAAGGCTATTGCATCTATCGTGACCGCAATGGCCGGCGCTACGAGGCGCGCTGCTGATAGAGACGGCCTTTTTCTTGAGGCTGGCCGTAAGCGGCGCCCTGCAGGGCGCCGCTCATTGCTTGGATATCAGTATAACACGGATAAGGCCCGGACCAATGCGTGTCCGCGGATGAAAGAAATCCGGTCTTTGGCTCACCGGTTATTTTCGGCGAGAATTCGGTTGCGACGAGCCTCGATCCCTCCGAGGCAGATTTGGCGTGCCTTCATCATCCTTTGAAAGTAAAATGGCGTCACCGCGTTCTGCATGCACCCCCCAAAATTGGCGCAGGTGCCTGAGGCACCGGCAAAGGCAGTAACGAAGGCCGTGGCGTACCCCAATCAATAACGGCCTTCAGTGGCGACCTTGGCGCAGCTTCATGGGGCTGCCGCCATATTGTCGTTTGAAGGCGCGGGAAAAGGATGACAGGCTGTCGAAACCGCACCGCAGAGCCACCTCGCGAATGCTCAATTGCGTATCGCCGACCAGCCGCTGGGCCATCTGCAGCCGCAGCCGCAGATAATAGCTTGCGGGGCTGATGCCCAGCGCCCTGGCAAACCGCATTTCCAGGTTGCGCTGCGACTGTCCGGCCCGCAGCGCAAGGGCAGCCATCGACAAGGGCCTGTCGAGTGTCCGCTCCATCAGGCGGATCGCCCGGGCCAGATCCGGATCGAGCGCTTCCATGCGGCCAAGCGACACCAGCGGCTGCGCATCCGTCGCCGCATGCGTCTCGTCATAGACAAAGATGCTGGCAACATCGAGCGCCACCGATGAGCCGAACCGTTGCCGGATCATGTGCAGCATCATGTCGAAGGTCGGCGATGCGCCCCCCGAGGTCCAGAACTTTCCATCGGTCACAAACCGGTCGGCCTTGACCGACACATCCGGGAAAGCCAGGGCAAAGTCCTCCAGCTCTTCCCAATGCGCCGTGGCAGCCCGCCCATTGACGAGACCGCAGCGCGCAAGCAGCCAGCAGCCGGATTCGATGCCGGCGACGACGGAAAAATTCCGGGCGCCCGCCTGCAGGCTGGCAATGAACGGTTTTGGCGCATGACGGTCCAGGTTGAAACCACCGATGATCAGCAGGCAGTCGCCCTGTGCCCGCACGGAAAACGCCCCATCGACGGCAATCACCACACCGCAGGTCAAGAGAACCGCCGCGCCATCCGGCGACAGGATTTTCCAGTCAAACAACGTTTTGCCGGCCACCCGGTTGGCAGCACGCATCGGGTCCAACACCGAAGCCAGCGACATGATCGATGATTCCGGTAGGACGACGACGACGACCTTCACATCGCGATCGGAATTCTTGAGCGACGACATCCGCAAAATGTCAAATTTTCTGCGTCTTATGTCAAATGGATTGGCATCACTCGGGCATGATGCTGCTGTAAGACCTCCCGTCCGCAGCGTTTTTACCTACGGATGCCTGGAAATTCCCCCTACCGACTTTACCGGACGGGTCGAATGGTAGAGATGCCTTCGGCCCGTTTTTTTGCCCGCACGCCTTCACGAACCCGGACGCTCCTGCGCCGCATCCGCACGTTCCGGAGCGCGCAACTTGGGCTTGACTACGGCCTGTAGCTTGCCGATGGCAAAAAGCACGGTCAGTCCGGCGGTCAGCGCAAAGGCGGCAATCAACCAGTGGCCGAAGCCGAGAGCCAGGCCAATCGCACCGGCAAGCCACATACCGGCTCCCGTCGTCAGCCCGCGGACTTCTCCGCGCGACAGAACGATCGTGCCTGCGGCAAGGAAAGCCACCCCTGCGGTCACGGCCTCGACCACCCGCAGCGGATCGATACGCACCTGTTCGTCGGAAAGGCCCGGCATATGCACGCTCTCGATCGAGATGATCGCAAAGACGGCGGCGGCCAGGCTGATGAGAATATGTGTTCGCAATCCTGCAGCCTTGTCCTGCGCCTCGCGCTCGAAGCCGATCAGGCCACCGAAGAAGATCGCCCCGCAGAAACGGGCGACGATCACCGGATAGGGAATTTGCGTGGCGGGAAACATGTCTGCGAAAATCTGATCCATGCGGCCTGAACGCGCGGCGCAAAACATGGTTCCGGGGGATTTTCGCAAGAATTTCGCATCGCGCAACAACACATCATCCCGGTGTTTAGGTTGGCAAGAACAGGTGGAAGGGAACGAAACCGCACAACCGCGCGTTCCTGCACCGGTTCAACGGAGAACATTCACATGCTGCGCGCCGGTCTTTTATGGTTCATGGGGGTTCCCCTCGTCGTCGTCATCCTGATCTGGATGCTGTATTTCTAGGCCGGGGGCGACGATGACCATTCCACCTGTCCAGACACCCATCCCGGCACGCCGGGACATCTCGGATTACCGCGATTTCATGGTGCGGGAACTTTTGGTCTGGCTCGTCGGCGTCCCCGTGCCGATTGCTGCGGTCATCGGCTTTTTCGTTCTCTAGCGCTTTGGTTTGCGCGTTGCTTCTCTGTCTTGGCAGGGATGGCAGCGGCTTGACCCGAGATCAGCCTTCGATCATCCTTGCTGACAAAAGGACGCTGATCATGATCACAGGCTCACAATGCCGTGCCGCACGCGCGCTTGCCGAAATCTCACGCCAACTCCTGGTAACGCTGTCCGGCATCGACGAAGACACGATTGCCCGGTTTGAAAGAAAACTGGAAACCCCGGCGCAAGAGGTTATTTCGACCCTTCAATCAAGCTTGGAAGCAGCCGGCGCGCTGTTCCTCGATGAAGGCGAGCGGGGCCTGGGCGTCCAGCTCAAATTTACCCGCTCGGAAGCGCGCCGTCTGTCTGTTCTCGAAAGCGAAGGCGGCCTCGTCGCCAATGACGAAGTCCCGGGCGTTTGAGGCCAGGATGATAAAAGACAACCTGCCAAGGCTGCCTTCAGCGCGGCTTTTCCGCCTTGTCCCGTGTCATGCCTTTTTCCGCCAGGTCCTGTTCATAGGCTGCAAACCGCGTCTCACCCTCGGCGCCCAGTTCACGCAGATAGTTCCAGGTGAAAATGCCAGTCTCGTGACCGTCGTCAAAGCCGATGCGCACGGCGTAATTGCCGGTCGGCGTCATTGCGATGATCGAGACATTGCGCTTGCCGGGCACGGTCAATCCCTGCCCCGGTCCATGCCCCTGAACCTCGGCCGAAGGCGAGAGAACCCGCAGCATTTCCGCCGAAAGATCGAAGGACGTACCATCGTTGAACGCCACCGTCAGCCGGTGGCGGTCTTTTGACACGCGCAGTTCGGTCGGCCAGATATCGCTCATGTCCTGCAGTCTCCATTGGTGCGCGGCAGCATTAGCGCAGTTTCCGTCGGGATGGAATTGTTTGCCCGCCTTCCCTGGCCTATCCCGATCATAAACCGTGCTTCCCTTGATCATAAGCCTGCACTTCCCCTGATCATAAGAAAGTGTTTCGCGCCTGTTTTCTCATGGGTTCGACCGCTTTCGCCTTGACGCGAGCCGTTTTGGTCACGACATTGAAGCGACAGGGAGAATTGTGTTGAATACCGTCACCATCGACAGGATCGGCGCCCACGGGCTGGTAGACGCCAAAACACCGATGATCGACCCGTTTGGGCGGGCCGTGACCTATCTCAGGGTCTCGGTGACGGATCGCTGCGACTTCCGCTGCACCTATTGCATGGCTGAGAACATGACCTTCCTGCCGAAGAAGGACCTTTTGACGCTTGAGGAACTGAACCGGCTCTGTTCCGCCTTCATCGCCAAGGGGGTCCGCAAGCTCAGGCTGACCGGCGGCGAACCCTTGGTGCGCAAGAACGTCATGTTCCTAGTGCGCGAACTCGGCAAGCATGTGCATGCAGGGACGCTCGACGAGCTGACATTGACCACCAACGGCTCGCAGCTTTCGAAATTCGCAGCCGAGCTTGCCGATTGCGGTGTGCGCCGCATCAACGTCTCGCTCGACACGCTCGATCCGGAAAGATTCAAGCAGATCACCCGCTGGGGCGAGTTCTCCAAGGTTATGGAAGGCATCGATGCCGCGCAGGCTGCAGGGATCCACGTCAAGATCAACGCGGTGGCGCTGAAGGGTTTCAACGACACGGAAATCCCCGCCATGATGCGGTGGGCGCATGGCCGCGGCATGGACCTGACGCTGATCGAAACCATGCCGATGGGAGAAATCGACGAGGACCGCACCGATCACTACATGCCGTTGTCGGAGCTGCGCGATACGCTTGCCGAACAGTTCACGCTCTCGGACATCCCCTACAAGACCGGTGGCCCGGCGCGTTATCTGCAGGTCGCGGAAACCGGCGGTCGGCTTGGCCTGATCACCCCGATGACCCATAATTTCTGCGAGAGCTGCAACCGCGTCCGCCTCACCTGCACCGGCACGCTCTACATGTGCCTCGGCCAGAACGACGCCGCCGACCTGCGCGCGGCGCTCCGCGCCTCCGATGATGACGCCTATCTATCGAGTGTCATCGACGAAGCCATTACCCGCAAGCCCAAGGGCCACGACTTCATCATCGACCGCACCCGCAACAAGCCCGCCGTGGCAAGACATATGAGCGTCACCGGCGGGTAAAACACGGCGTTGCGAACAATCCCGGGATCTCGATGCCAGCCATACAGATGAACGCGGACGAGCTTGAGATCGGCAAGCCGCTGGCAAAACGCCTGATCGCCGAACAGTTTCCGGACTGGGCCGGCCTGCCGCTGGAACCCGTCCTTTCGGCCGGGACCGACAACACCATCTACCGCCTGGGAAACAGCATGGCCATGCGCCTGCCGCGTCGCGCGGGTGCAGCTCTGCAGGTGGAAAAGGAAAGTTTTTGGCTGCCGCGCCTTGCTCCGCATTTGCCGCTTGCCGTTCCCCTTCCCTTGGCACTCGGCATTCCGGCTGCCGGCTATCCCTTCTATTGGTCGGTCTGCCGCTGGCTATCGGGCCAGGATGCCGTTGCTGACCCCATCGCCGATCAGCATGATGCTGCGATCATTCTTTCTCAGTTTATCTGCGCCTTGCAAAAACTGGACGCTACGGGTGGCCCGCCGCCCGGCGAGCACAATTTCTTCCGGGGCGCCTCGCTGCAAAGCCGCGACATACAGACTAGGGCTGCCATCGAAAGCCTGGACGGTGTCGTTGAAACGGCCCCGTTGATACGCGCCTGGAATGCTGCCTTGGCAATCGCGCCATGGGACAAACCGCCCGTCTGGCTGCACGGCGATATTCATGCCGGCAACCTGCTGACCGAACACGGCCGCCTCAGCGCCATCATCGATTTCGGCGGCCTTGGCACTGGTGATCCTGCCTGCGACCTGATGGTTGGCTGGAACCTGCTCTCGGCCGAGGCCCGTGCGACGTTCCGCCTGGGGCTCACCGTTGACGACGCGACATGGGCGAGAGCCAGAGGCTGGGCACTGTCCGTCGCCGTCGTCGCCCTGCCTTACTATCTCCACACCAACCCGGTTCTCGTGGCGATATCGCGCCACGCCATCGAACAGGTGCTTTCCGAAACGGAATGAAGGCATCCCTGCCAACAAAAAAGCCGCCCGATTTTCTGTCGGACGGCCCTGAACTCGCACGTTCTATTCGCCTCACGCCGCGTAGCTTTTCCCATACCCCTGCATCCGGCCGCCGGAGACCGAACGGCTGGTGCCGGTCTTGAAGCGTTCGATCTTCTCGTTGAGAATATCCACCTGATGGCGAAGGCCGTGGATTTCGGCGGTGTTTTCCTCGACCATGGCGGCGTTCTGCTGGGTGATCAGCTCGACCTCGCGCACCGCCTCGTTGACCTCGTTCAGTCCGCGATACTGGTCGGCGGCGGCCGATTCGATATTGCTGACCAGCTGGTGGATGGTCGAGATATGGTCGTTGATGACGGTCAGCGCGTTGCCGGTTTCCTGCACCAGTTCCACGCCACCGCGCACCTGCACGGAGCTTTCCGAAATCAGCCCCTTGATCTCGCGGGCAGCCCCCGCACAGCGCTGGGCAAGCTCGCGCACTTCCTGCGCGACGACGGCAAAGCCACGGCCGGCATCACCGGCGCGGGCCGCCTCGACACCGGCGTTCAGCGCCAGAAGGTTGGTCTGGAAGGCGATTTCGTCAATGACGCCGATGATCGTCGAAATCTTGTCGGATGACTTGTTGATCGCCGCCATCGCATCGATCGCCTTGGCAACCACTTCGCCGGAATGCCTGGCATAGCTATGAGTTTGATCGACAGAGACGGTGGTCTTGCGTGCGCTTTCAGCCGTTGAGCGGACGATTTCCGTCAACTGGCCAAGGGCGCGCGAGCTTTCCTCCAGGGCGGCGGCCTGCTGTTCGGTCCGGCGGGCGAGATCGTCGGCCGAGGTCGAGAGATTGCCGGTACCGCTGGTGATTTCATCAGTTACTGAGCGGACGTCGATCAGTGTGGCGCGCAATGCCTCGACGGCATTGTTATAGGTGCGGGCCATGACGATGTAGTCTTCGGAGAGATCTTCCGCCATTCCCTCCTCCAGATTGCCGTCGGCAAGCTTGGCGAGCACATCAGACAGCGCAGACAAGGCTTCCATCTGCTCGGCCTCGATACGGGCACGCTCCTGGCGGCGGCGGGCCTCTTCCGCGGCAGACGACGTGCGCGCGGCCTCGGCCTCCTGTCCCAACCGGACATTCTCGACGGCATTGTCACGAAAGACGGCAACCGAGCGTACCATGTCGCCGATCTCGTCACCGCGGTTGCGGCCTTCGATAGAGACCTCAAGGTCGCCATTGGCAAGCCGCGTCATCGTCTCGGTGACGCGTTTCAACGGACCACGCAGGGTCTCGATCAGCATCAGACCGCCGACGATGGCCAGCAACGTACCCGCCACCATGGCGATGATCGACACATCGGCGGACCGCTGACTGTCCTTCTTGCCGGCCTCCTGGGCGCTGCTGACGAAATTTTCCAGCGTCTGGCTGGCATCGGCCACCAGGGCTGCGGCTTCGGTCTTGGCCGACTGCCAGCGCGTGCCGACATCGATCAGCTGGGCCGTGCCGGTAGCAATCTGCTCGAGTGACGGTGTGAGCTTGCCGGCGAGATCACGAAGGGCGGCGTTCTTGCTGCCCAGCGCCGAAAGTTTCGTCACGCTCTCGCGCACCGCGGCGATATCGGCCATGACATGGTCACGGCTCGCCGTGTCCAGCTTGCGGTGCAGTTCGCTGATGTGCAGGCGTGTATCATCCAGCCCCTTGAAAGTTTCGTTCATCAGCCCGATCAGCGTCTTCAGGGTGGAAATTTCGCTGTCCATGCCGACGAAACGCTTGGCTGCCGTGTCCGAGTTGGCCACGGCTTCCTTGGCGAAATCCGCCTCGTATTTCGAAAACTTGATCATCGCCGAACCGAGCTGCGTCTTCTTGACGTCATTGGTATCGCCGCTGGCGAGAATTTCCTGGATGACCATGGTATCGGACTTCACCTCGGCGATCCGCTTCAAGACCTTGTCGGACGCGATCTTTTCGGCGTCGGCAATCTGCTTGCGCAGGTGCGGCATCAGCGTGGC
This sequence comes from Hyphomicrobiales bacterium, assembly GCA_900472175.1. Lineage (GTDB taxonomy): Bacteria > Pseudomonadota > Alphaproteobacteria > Rhizobiales > Rhizobiaceae > Pararhizobium. Next base: position 738,336 of record UCHD01000004.1, read on the forward strand.
GGCCTGTTGCACTTTCGCATCCGGCGCCATTGCCATGGTGACAGGCAGGCGGAATTTCTTGATGCGCTCGGCAAGGCCCTGATACGCGGCGGCATCAAACAGCAGCGCCTTGGCGAAGGATTCCTTTTCGCCGGACTCCTTGCGCAGGATATCGATCTGCTTGAAGGCGGTGTTTCCCTGCGCCGTCATATCGGCAAGCGCCGCATCCAGCGATGCCGTGACAGTATCGCGCTCGGTCTTGATCGACCAGAGCTTGTCCTGCTGGCCGCGCATGGCTTGCCCGAGCGACACGACGGAAGCGATCTTGGCCTTGTCTTCATTGGCCGTCAGCAGGCCATCAAGCGTCCGGATGCCGCTTTCCTGTTCGTCGATCCGGCCAGCCAGCACCGCGCGCGCCTCTTCGGTAGGGTTGTCGGCAAAACTCTGCAACCCGCTGCGCAGCGACTGGAAATCGGAGAGGTTGTTGATCGTTTCGCGCGTCACGGTCATATGCCCGTTCAGCGTGCTTGCAGTGAAATAGCCGACAAGGCCGATGCCGGCAATCAGCGCCACCAGCGGCACGACGAACAGCAAAACCTTGGTGACAATGCGCAGACGCTGCAAAGAACGATCGATCAGGGACATTCCGAACTCCAGATGTTGAGCAAATCGGACATTCCCGCCAGACTGCTCTCACAGAAGAGAACGGACGTACCGGTGTGCAACCACGGCACATATCCGGAATGTCATCCGGTTGACCTGAACGGAAATACTTGCCGTTACGTCAACCTTATTCGCATCATGCGAAGGGCAGCGGAATTCCGGCACGATAGGCAGCGAAACTTAATATTTCGCCAAACATTTCCGGAGCTATTCTTTCGCCTAAAAATTCGGCACGGCCATATTTCACGGTTCTACAACGGCGAAAGAAATGTCTATTCTTGCATTTCTGCCATGAATTCAAACAGACCAAGGATGGCAGTTGCACAATAGAAATGCCGATGCTTTAGAGATAGGCATGACCAGCAGCGCAGACTTTCCGCCCGCCGCATCGCTGATTTTTAAAACCCGGGCAGCGATGAGAACGGACCGAAAAAAATAATGCAACCCACCGCCAATTTCCGCGGCGCCATCTTCATGTGTCTGGCCATGGCAGGCTTCACCTGCAACGACGCATTGATCAAATCCGTCACCGGAGTGATGAACGCCGGCCAGATCATGCTGGTGCGCGGTTTTTTCACATCAGTTCTGGTTCTGCTGGTCGCCCGCCATTTCAGAGCCTTGCGCTCGTTCCGGCTGGTTCGCTCGCCGGTCATCGCGCTCAGGATCGCCGCCGAAGTGGGAGCTTCGATCTCCTATATCTATGCGCTTGGCCAGATCCCGCTCGCCAATGCCTCGGCGATACTCCAGGCGCTGCCGCTTGCGGTGACGCTCGGCGCAGCTCTTTTCCTCGGCGAGCCAGTCGGCTGGCGGCGCTGGCTGGCAATCCTGATTGGCTTTGCCGGCGTGCTGATCGTTCTCAGGCCGGGACCCGACGGCTTCACCGGTGCAGCCCTCAGTGTCGTCGCATCCGTCGTCTTTGCGGCGATCCGCGACCTGTGCACCCGGCGGATCGACCCGGCCATCCCGTCCCTCTTTATTTCGGTCATTACCGCGACCGTGATCACGTTGACGGGGGCAGTCCTGATCGTACCCCTTGGTGGCTGGCAACCGATGTCGATGACCTCGATCGGCATTCTGGCTGGCGCCAGCCTGCTGCTGCTCGTCGGTTACCAGTGTATCGTGCTGGCCATGCGCAATGGCGAGATCGCCATCGTCGCGCCCTTCCGCTATACCAGCCTCATGTGGTCGATCAGCATCGGCATCCTGTTCTTTTCCGAAGAGCCGGATGCCTGGATGGTCACGGGCGTGGCGATCATCATCGCGTCGGGACTTTACACATTCGCCCGTGAAAACAAGCGGCGGATGGCCCTGGCACAAAAATCGGAACCGGGATCGCCGAAATGACAGGATGGAAAGACAGGTCACTGCAATGAGCGTAGCGGCAAGACCACCGGCCAACCTCCCCCGCGGCGTTGTCCTTGCAGGCGGCCTGTCGTCGCGCATGGGCGAGGACAAGGCCACCGTGATGCTCCGTGGCAAACCGCTGATTCATCAGGTGATCGAGCGCCTCGCCCCGCAAACGGCCGGGCTCAGCGTCAACAGTAACACGAGCACCGGCTTGAGCCTTGCCCCCACCATTGCCGTCATCGGCGATACCGTTCCGGGATATGTGGGGCCGATGGCAGGCGTTCTCTCGGGCATGCGCCATGCGGCACGGCATCTGCCTGCGGCCAGTCACATCGCCACCGTTCCGATCGACACGCCGTTCTTTCCACTCAACCTCGTGGCGCGCCTGCAGGCAGCACTCACGGAACCCAGCCAGATCGCTGTCGCCTATTCGGCCGGTGTCATGCATCCCGTCTTCGCCCTCTGGCCGGTAGCGCTCGCCGATGAACTCGAACGGTGGCTGCTGACCGACGACAAGCGCCGGGTGCGCGGCTTCATCGAACATCATCCCGTCGCAAGGGTCGAATTTCCCATGCTCGAAACCGTAGAGGGGCCGATCGATCTGTTCTTCAACATCAATACGCCGGCCGACCTGGAAACCGCCGAACGCTGGCTGCCACTTGTCGAGGGAATTGCAAGATGACATCGCCAGAAACGCTCGGCCCAAAGGTCTTCGGAATTGCCGGCTGGAAGAATTCCGGCAAGACCGGCCTTGCCGTCCGCCTCGTCACCGAACTGACGCGGCGCGGCTACCGCGTCTCGACGGTCAAGCACGCCCATCATGATTTCGATATCGACAAGGTTGGCGCCGACAGCTTTCGCCACCGCGAGGCGGGCGCCCATGAAGTCACCATCGTCTCGGGCACCCGTTACGCCATCATGCACGAATTGCGCGGCGCTCCTGAGCCGAGCTTTCCCGAAATCCTGGCGCGCTTGGCGCCGTGCGACCTCGTGCTGATCGAAGGATACAAACGCGAACCGATCCCGAAGATCGAAGCGCGGCGGCTGGAGGCGCAGAACCGCGAGCCCCTTGCTCCGACGGACCCGCACATCGTGGCGATTGCTGCCGATCATCCGGTCGAGGACAGCAGTCTCGTCATCTTCGACCTCAACGACACGCTGGCCATCGCCGATTTCATAGAACGCACAACCGGATTGAAAAAACAGAACTGACGAACAGACTCAGTTGGTGGTTTCGTCGCTGCCATCTTCCGTCGCGTCATTCAGACGAACGAACGTGTAGCCCTTGGCCTTGAGGTCGAGGATACCCTTGACGACACCGGAACCGGCTGCGTGCGCGGGCTGGTTGATATGGGCGATGAGGACGTCCCCATCCCGGGCAGACGCAAACCGCTTTTGCGCAGCCCCTGCCCCCAGCAGCGACCCGCCATCGCCATTCACCGAATAGCCGGCAACACGAAATCCCATCTGCCGGATCTGCCCGATCGACGACAGGCTGTATTTCGCGGTAGCGCCCCGAAACCAATGCGGCTGCAATCCCTGCGCCACGATTGCCGCTGCGCCGCCCGCAACCTCCGTCTCGACGGCCTGCGGACTGCCGGCAGCCGCAATCCCGTAGATCGACGCGGGCCGGTCGACGGCGGGAACATGCATCGCGCCGTGATTCTCGATCTCGAACAGGTCCGGATGGGCCTTGAAGACGGCCATCGCTGCCGCATTGCGCTTCACCCACCGGGCGGTCACGAAAATGGTTGCGGGGATACGGTTGTCGACCAGCGTTGACAAAATACGATCGTCCGTCTTGCCGCTGCAGGCATCGAAGGTCAGCGCGACACGCGGCGGCGCGCTCTTCTCCTGACGCTCAAGCCGCAGCTGCGGCTCCACCAGCCGGGTTGCGGCGAAAGCGGCATTGCCGGCCGGAACGGCGATCAAAAGGGCGGTGAGAAGAATTTTCATCGGACACTCGCAAGACAATCCGGCAGTTGTACCGGAGAAACGTAAAGACCATGCAAAACGGCCCGGCGCTTGCGCACCGGGCCGCCTCGACGGCATCTCATTTGAGAGACCGGACTATGGCTATTTCTGGGCCACCGGACGGACCAGCGGCGTTACGCGACGGATTGTCACGCGACGGTTCTGCTGTTCTGCCACCTGCGTCTTCACCTTCAGAAAGCGCTCACCATAGCCCTGCGTCACGAGGTTTTCGGGCGGAATACCATAGACGTCGGTCAGCAGTTCCGCGACCGCCTCGGCACGCTGGTCGGACAGAACCAGATTGGGCTGATCCTTGCCGACGGCATCGGTATGCCCCTCGATCAGGAACGTTTCGCCCTGGTCCTTTTCAAGCACCTCACTGATGGCGTTGGCCACCTTGCGCAGCGTCTTGGCCTGGGCAAGCGGCACTTCCGAACTGCCGGTGGCAAAGGTGATCGTGTCCAGATCGATACGGCGAACCTTATCGCGGAGGCGGGCTGAATACTTCACTTCGTCGATCGAGTAGACGCGCTCCACCTGTTCGACCGGCGGCTCGGCCAGAAAATCATAGTAGTCCCGGTCAGGTTCGCTGGATGTATCGATGATGTAGTCGCGAACCGGGATACGCAGGCGCATCGGCGGCAGTTCGTAACCGATATCGCGGATGCGTGGCGGACGGTCCGCCTCGGGTTCCGGAGCATAGACCATCAAATATTCCTCGCCGTCGCGATCGATGCGCGAGCGCTGGATGATATCGCCATAGCGGTCATAGACCGTCACCAGCCGTGAGCCATTCGGGCGCACGATCGTTTCGCGAACGCGGCCACGAGACAGTTCCTCGTAGAAGCTTTCTTCGGAGTCGCGGCGCAGCCGTGGGCGATCGTCATTGCGAATGATGATCTGGTTGTCGACGCTGAGAACCGTGCGATTATCAATCTGCTGCTGCACCACGACATTGGTGATGTTGTTGGTCACGTTGTTCGTGACATTGTTGTTTATGATGGTGTTGTTGACCGTGTTGTTCTCGACATTGGTTACGCCCGGCGTGACGAATACAGGTACGGCGTCAAGCTTCTGACCCTGTTCGGTGATGGCAGCCTGAATGGCTTCCGATTCGACCTTGGTGATCTCCGCCTGAGCGTCGGCGTCGTTGGCCGGAGGCGCGACGGCTGTTTCTTCGGCTCGCTGGTTTTCACGCAGCTTCTTGCGCTCCTCACGCGCCGTCTGGCCACCGGCATTGTCGGCGTCTTTGTCGCTATCGAGAACCGCGGCACCGTCTTCGATAGGCAGCACGATCGTTTCGTCGGTCTTGGCCGGATCAGCAGCGATTTCCTGCTTCTGTTCGGGGGTCGTCGTGTCGACGATCTCTGGCACGACGGCAGGCTGGACCGGCGTCTCGCTCGTTTGCTGCGGTTGCTCGACGGCTGGATCGGTCTGCGGTTGCTCTGCGGTTGCCGGCTGGCCTTCGGTCGCAGGCGGCTGTCCTTCAACGACAGGCTGCTGATTCGTTGCAGGCTGTTCCGCTGTCGCAGGCGGCTCGACGGCTGGGGCAGGCTGCTGTTCCTGCGCCTTTTGCGCGTCCTCGGCGGCCTTCTGTTCGGCAGCCTTCTGTTCATCAGCCAGGCGCTGCTGTTCTGTTGCAGCAGCAGCAGCAGCGTCGTCAGCCGCTTTCTGGTCGGTGGCCTGCTTCTCGGCAGTGGCGGCATCCTCGGCGGCTTTCTGCTCGGCAGCCTGCTTCTCAGCGGCAGCCGTAGCGGCGGCATCGTCCGCGGCCTTTTGTTCCGTAGCCTGCTGTTCGGCGGCGGCAGCGTCGGCGGCGGCCTTCTGCTCCGCGGCCTGCTTCTCGGCCGCCGCAGCGTCCTCAGCAGCTTTTTGCTCTGCTGCCTGCTGTTCGGCCGCCGCTGCAGCGGCGGCATCCTCAGCCGCCTTCTGATCGGCAGCCTGTTGTGCGGCAGCGGCAGCATCTTCAGCTGCCTTTTGTTCCGCGGCCTGCTGTGCCGCTGCGGCCGCAGCCGCGGCGTCTTCAGCGGCCTTCTGCTCGGCAGCCTGCTGTTCTTGCAACTGCCGCTGCTGCTCAGCTTCCTGCTCGGCCTGCTGCTGAGCGGCAGCCGCGGCGGCTTCCTCCGCAGCGCGTTGTTCAGCTGCCTGTTGCTCTGCGGCTTGCTGTTCGGCAGCCCTTGCTGCTTCTTCGGCCTGCTGCTGCTGTTGGCGCAACAGCTCCTCTTCGTTCGACTGTGAAGGGTCTTCGGCCTGCGCCACCTCGAATGATGCGGCAAGGTTTGCCGCCAGCGCCGGATGCACGACCATCGACGCCGCCAGCACGGGCATGGCGACCGTCGCGAAAAGTTTGGATCGAATAGTCATAAATATCCTCCTTCAGAGGTCCCGTTTTGTCATCTCAACCGGAATCACGCCTGGCCTTCCGATTTTTTCATCTTTGGGCAGACCCAAGCGGTAAAAAGAAGGCATGCCGGTCCAATCAGTGATCAACGATTACCGAAGCCTGGATTAACTCACGATGAATGCTCCGTTCATCCGCCGCAGACATGGGCCTCTTTGGCAATCCAGCCAGTATCGAGACATAACTATGTGCAGACTTTTCATCAAACCCCTCTGCTTTCCTGTTGATTTTTCCATTTAAAGCGTAGGAATATCCGCGCAACCCGGCCACAACGATGGCCGGTACAGGGGTGGCCGCGAAGAAGAAGAAATCGGCTGCCCGCCAACAGAGAGGATCACAATGCGTATTTCCAGACGTCTCGCCATGGCCGCTTCGGCAGCCGTTTTCGCGCTGATGGCAGGCACTGCAATGGCCGACGGCGAAAAAATCGTCATCGGTACGGAAGGCGCCTACCCGCCCTTCAACAATCTCGAAGCAGACGGCACGCTGACCGGCTTCGACGTCGACATTGCCAAGGCGCTCTGCGTCGAGATGAAGGCAGAATGCACCTTCGTTACCCAGGATTGGGACGGCATGATTCCGGCTCTCGTGGCCAAGAAGTTCGATGCCATCATCGCATCGATGTCGATCACGCCGGAGCGGCTCGAAAAGGTCGATTTCACCAACAAATATTACAACACCGGTCCCGCTATCGTCGTTCCGAAGGATTCGCCGATCACCGAAGCGACCGAAGCAGGCCTCGCCGGCAAATCGCTTGGCGCGCAGTCGGCAACGACTCACTCCAACTATGCCGAAGCCTTCTTCAAGGAATCGGAACTGAAGCTCTATCCGACCCCGGACGAGTACAAGCTTGACGTCGCCAACGGCCGCGTCGATGCCGTCATCGACGACGTCGTCGTTCTCACATCCTGGCTGAAGACCGCCGACGGCGCCTGCTGCAAGCTTCTGAAGGCCCTGAAGCCGGATCCGGAAATCAACGGCATCGGTGCCGGCATTGCTGTGCGCAAGGGCGACACCGCATTGAAGGAAAAGTTCAATACTGCCATCGCGGCGATCCGCGCCAACGGCAAGTACAAGGAAGTTGCCGACAAGTATTTTGACTTCGACGTTTACGGCGATTAATCTTTACCCGTTGCTGAAATACGATGGCGGAAGGCTAGCCCTTCCGCCATTCTTGCCTGACACAGCCCAATAACAATAAGCGCGTCAAAACGCCGTACAGGGGAAATCAGACTTATGCAGGCTGCTTTTGCTGCCCTCTCTTCCATTGTCTCGTGGTTTGCCAGCATGATCGATCCGATCTGCGGCCCGATCGGCATCTTCCGGCTTTTCGCACAAGATACGCTTTTGTCCTGCGGTGACACCGGCTGGGGTGACGAGATCGCCCAGGGCTTCATGATCACGGTCAGCCTGGCGATCTGCACCTTGCCGATAGGGCTACTTTTAGGATTCTTCATCGCTGTGGCTAAGCAGTCCGAGGAAAAATCGCTACGGCTTGCGGTCAATATCTATACGACCCTTTTCCGCGGACTTCCGGAGCTTTTGACACTCTTCATCGTCTATTACGGCCTGCAGATCCTTGCTCAACAGGCGATGGCGGCGATCGGATTCGAGGGCCCGGTCGAGATCAATGCCTTCGTTGCCGGCATGATTGCCCTGAGCTTCGTCTTTTCCGCCTATTGTTCGGAAGTTCTACTGTCCGCCTTCAAGGCCATTCCACAAGGCCAGTATGAAGCCGGTGACGCCTTGGGCTTACACCGTGGCAAGACCATGCGCTTGATCATCCTGCCGCAGCTCGTGCGCATCGCCTTGCCGGGCCTCGGCAATCTCTGGATGGCGCTATTGAAGGATACGGCGCTCGTCTCGATCATCGGCCTTTCGGATATCTTGCGCCAGACGGGTATTGCCGCACGCGTCACCAAGAATGCCTTCGAATTTTTCTCGATCGCCTGCCTGCTCTTCCTCATTCTGGCAATGCTTTCCTCACTGGTGTTCTCTGCACTTGAGCGCTGGACCAAACGTTCGGAGGCCGCCCGATGAGCCACGCCGAAACCATGCTCCCGGCGCTGCCTCCACCGCCAGAGGCGCAGAAACGCTACACGCTTTCCCGCCTGCTTGGCCGCGCCCTGCTCGGCGTCTGGTTGGCTGCGTCCGTCGGCATTTTCCTGTTCGCCGTCGATTCCTGGAGCCCGGAAAAATTCGCCAAATACGGCCCGAGTTTCCTGTCAGGTCTGCGCGTCACGCTGACGCTGGTTGCTATCTCGGTTGTGCTCGGCGGCGTTCTTTCCCTGCCGATCGCCTACGGCCGGATGACCAAGAACAAGGTGCTGTCCTGGATCGCCTACGGCTACGTCTATTTCTTCCGTGGCACGCCGCTGATCGCACAGCTCTTCCTCGTCTATTACGGCCTCGGCAGCTTCCGCCCGTATCTCGAGGCAATCGGCCTGTGGTCGCTGTTCAAGGATGCGTGGTTCTGCGCGCTCTTCACCTTCACGCTCAACACCGCCGCCTACCAGGCTGAAATCCTGCGCGGCGCCATCGAGAGTGTGCCACGTGGCCAGCATGAAGGGGCGGCTGCCCTTGGCCTGCCCAAGCGCGTCGCCTTCTTCAAGATCATCCTGCCACAGGCGATGATCGTGGCGCTGCGGCCCTATGGCAACGAAATCATCCTGATGATCAAGGGCTCCGCCGTCGTCGCCATCGTTACCGTCTTCGACCTGATGGGCGAAACACGCCGCGCCTTCTCGCGCACCTATGATTTCCAGATGTATCTTTGGGCGGCCGTGCTCTACCTGATCATGGTCGAGATCCTGCGCAATCTTTGGGCCTGGATCGAAACACGCCTCACCCGCCACCTGAAGCGGTAAGTCTCCTGGAATGATTGGCAGCACTCTTCACAACATGCTGCCAATCACTTGTTTTTGAACGCTATTTTCGCCATCAACGCCATCGTTAATAGCCAGTTAAGCATTCGCATGCTTCACTAGCAGGGACCATCATTGAGCAAAATGAGGTCCGGCATGACAAACGAAATGGAACTGCAGCTCAAGGGTTACGGCCTGACCACGGCCCAAATCCTCTACCGGATGCCCGATCATCCGGCTTTCTTGCAGACCTACATCTGGCAGCACTACGATCTGGCGCCGGAATTTCCGGAAATGAAGAGTTTTCTCAGATTCTGGCAGGAAACGCTGGAAGGCCCGCTGCATTCGGTACGCTATGTCCACCGCAAGCTGATCTCGGCTTCGGACTGGCGGGCACTCAAGGGCGAGTTCATCATCAACTGATGCCTCGCCCATAAGCTGAAGGAAATCAGACCGACCGGGTAATGCCGCCGTCGATGCGGATATTCTGGCCGGTAATGTAACCGCCGCGGTCGGTCGCCAGAAGCGCCACCAGCTCGGCCACCTCCTCGGATGTGCCATAGCGGCCCATCGGAATGCGCAGGCGCCTCTCCTCGGTCTCCGGCAGGCTGTCGATGAAGCCCGGCAGGACGTTGTTCATCCGGATATTGTCGGCGGCATACTTGTCGGCAAAGAGCTTGGTGAAGGCTGCCAGCCCCGAACGGAAAACGCCGGATGTCGGGAACAACGGATCAGGCTCAAAGGTCGCGTAGGTCGAAATATTGACGATGCTGCCGGACTTCTGCTCCAGCATGATCGGCGTCACCAGCCGGGTCGGGCGCACGACATTGAGGAAATAGACGTCCATTCCCTTGTGCCAGTCATCGTCGCTCAGATCGAGAACGGCAGCACGTGGCCCGTGTCCGGCGGAATTGACCAGCGCATCGACCCGGCCCCATTTGCCGTAAGCCGTATCCACCAGCCGCTTCAGGTCGTCATTCGACTGGTTCGATCCTGTGACACCGATGCCGCCGAGTTCCTGCGCCAAGGCCTCTCCCTTGCCGGACGAAGACAGGATTGCGACGCGATATCCCTCCGCCGCCAGCCGCCGCGCCGAAACGGCACCCATGCCGGACCCGCCCGCCGTGATGATTGCTACCTTCTGATCCGTCATTACCGTCTCCCTTCATGTCAATGAAGGCACGATCAAATCAGCCACGGCGGCAGATCACAATCAAGAAATCCTGCATCTGCCATCAGCTCTTCTGTTTTAAGCCCTTAAGGATGATGCCACGCAAAAGCCGCACCCGACACTACTTTTGGCAGTTTGATTTTACGAAACCCAACCTGGCGATGACTGGAAAATGCCGGATGGAGATGCGCAGAGACATGTGCGCGGGTTCTTGCACTGGCGCACGGCCGGGCTTGATTCGGACAGCAGTTTCGCAAGCACGAGAGGTTCTTCCTCATCATAACCCAAGAACGAAGCTGTCATTGAAAAAATTGGCGACCCCTGCAGGGCTCGAACCTGCGACAACCTGCTTAGAAGGCTGCTGGCAGGACTCATCGATGTTTCATCAGGTTTCACGACGTTTCTAAGTTGTTGTTATCATTGACATATATTTATAATCGAACTTATGGTTTCTCCCGCCGGCCAACGGTACGGCGCTTCGGAGCGGTCTTGCTGACCAGTCCGCTGCCCACATTCAAGGGAGGAACCCATGACGAAAAGACGCGCCCTGACGGACGACTACGTCAACAACCTGCAACGACCGCCCAAGGGCGGGCGCTACGAAATCCCCGACCCAGGCGCCCCCCGGCTGTGGCTGCGAGTCGGCCGAACGAACATCGTGTTCGTGGTCATCGCGCGCCTGGGAGGGGCGAGCAACGCCACCCGCCTGCAGCTCGGCACCTATGATGAGATGAGCCTGGACGAGGCCAGAGCCGAGGCCAAAAGGCTCAACGCCATCATCGACCTCGGCCTCGACCCAAGGGAGGAGGACCGGCGGAACGCGTTGGAGGAGGAGCGGGCCGCGGTGGAAAGCGCGATGCTGGCGCAGGCGACGTTCGAGGAGGCGTTCGAGAAGTATCTCGCCTACATGCCGGGGCGTGAACACAACCGCAGCGCCATGAAGCAGATTCCGGGGTTGCGCAGAGAGCTTCTCGACCCGGAGCGGAACCCGTGGATGAAGACGCCGCTGTCGAAGGTCAAGGCCAAGGAGGTGGCGAAGCTGATCGCCGCGGTGAGGGATCGTCCCGCCCCGACGTCGGCATATAATCTCTACCGCGACGTGAAGACCTTCTTCAATTGGGCGTTCGCAGCCGAGCGCCGTGACGACTACGATCTCGAGACCAACATCATGGACGGTCTTCCCGCGAAGGACCTGAGGCTCCGGCCAAGGAAACGGAAGCGCTTTCTGACCGAAGACGAGGTGGGGGCCTACGTCAGAGCGGCTGCGGCGACGCCCTACCCCTACGGCCCTTTCTTCACTCTAATGATCCTGACCGGCCAAAGAGAGAACGAGGTCGCCGGCATGCGCCGGTCCGAAATCGATATCGGCGGGCGGTTGTGGACCATCCCCGAATGGCGGTACAAAACGGGCCGAATACACCTCGTGCCGCTCACCGACCTAATAGCGGAGGTGCTCGCAGCGTTGCTGCGGGCTCTTCCGCACGGACACGGCGACTGCCTGTTCAGCATCGACCACGGCCAGACGCCGATCAAGGATTTCAGCAAGCCGGTCCTGACGTTCCGAAAGAAGGTGGTTTCGGAACTGCGCGAGGCGAACCCCGGCGCCGTGATGGCCTCCTGGGAGCTGGAAGACACCCGCCGTACGGTGCGCACGCACCTCGCGCGGTTGAAGGTGGCACGCGAGGTCGGACGGGCCCTCCTCGGCCACGCGAAGGAAAACCTGGACGCCGTCTACGATCAGTACGAGTATCTGGAAGAGCGCCATGATGCTTTGACACTCTGGGGGAGTGCGATCCTGCCCGCCGCGGCCGCCAAAAAGCAACACGGGAACGACCGAAGCCGGGCACGCGGCCGATGACCCGCGAGGAGCTGCACCGGCTGGTGTGGTCGGCGCCCGCTACGAAGATCGCGAAACGACTGTCCGTTTCAGATTCCTACCTGAACCGGGTGTGCGACATTCTTGCGGTGCCCCGACCGCCCCGCGGCTACTGGAGGAAGCGAGAGGTGGGTCTCGCCCCACCTGTCGTCCCGCTTCCGGACGCGCCTTCCGGCACGCCGCGCGAATGGATCAAGGGACCGCGACATCCGGCCGCGCGCGCGGTGTTCCGGTCGAGAGCTTCGGATATCGACATTCCGGCTCTGCTAGACCGCGCGGCGAGGCGTTTCGCCGCCGCCGGTCCCGACGGCGGCGGGCGTTATCTGCGTCCGCGCTGCCGGGACCTGCTCGACCTGTCAACGACCCGCCCCTGCCTCGACAAGTGCCTGAGCTTCGCTCGCGACCTTTTCGCGACGCTGTCGGAGCGCGGGCACCAGGTCAGAATCGCGCCGCCGTTCGAAGTGTTCCTACGGGCGCAGATCGATCCACGGGAGAACGACGCCGCGCCTTTCTTCGCGCCGGCCTTCGGGGCCGCCTGGCGGCCGATGCGACCGACCGTGACCTATGTCGGCCAGACGCCGATCGGCCTGGCGGTCGTCGAGACCTGCGAGCATCTTTCTATGCACTATGTCGGGTCCGGGCGGTTCGTGAGCGAGACGGAGTATGCCCGCCTGTCTCCGGAGGAGCGCGCCGGCCACACATGGAGGCGCAAGATGCATGTTCCGTCGGGGCGCCTCAGGCTCATCGCCTACTCGCCGGTCTTCGGCATCGGATGGTCGAGGAACTGGACTGAAACGGTCGGCCGGCCGCTGGAGCTTCGCGTCCCCGGCATCGTCGCGGAACTGGAAGCGGCCGCGCAGCAGCTTGATCGAGAGCCGGCCACGCCCCCGCTCGACGCGGACGGCGGCGGCTAGCGAGCGGCCCTCGCGCCGCCCTCCGGCGTCTCGCCTTCCATGCGCTTGCGGGCGCCGTGCGGATCGGGGGATCGGACGCCACTGCGGAGTTTGACTTGCGGCAGTGAAAGGATTCGCGCGACCATCCAGGCGTGGGATGCGCCGGGCCGGCAGGAGCGGCCCCGTCGCCATTCCTCGCGGCAGCGACAGCCTCCCGGCGTCACAGTCTCGATTTCCCGTCGTAGCTATTTGAAGGCAGGGACTGCGTTCACGCGACCGCGTGCAAGGTCTCGCGCCGCAGTAAAAAATGTTGACAACGTCGCATGCCTTAGACATTTTGCTCACATGGTGATCATTTTGATCGCGAGTCGAAACAAGCAAGAGGCTTTGCACCATGCTCCGATATGGCGAGATCGATTTCAATTCGTCCCTGCGAGCGATCGTCAGACGCGCCGACGCGTCGCACCGGCTTGCGCGTGACCTTCGCCAGGTCGCGGACCTGCGCTCTCATCCCCGCCTCGACCAGCGGACCTTGCCATCGTCGACATGTGGTTCGTCGACAAGTGCATGCTTCCGACTCTCGTCGGCAACATCCGCCAGCCCGACGGCTGCCGCGACGACCAACCAAAGCCGGGCCGCCTGGAATTCACGGCGCCGCTTCACCTTCTTTCCGTCCAGGGCAGCCTGGCCCGCTCGGCGGACCGCTGGTACTGGCTCGGCACTCCGTCCCCCGTCGCAGAGGATTCGCTCGCGCGCTGGGATACGGCGGGCGGGCGTTGAAATGACCGCTTCTGCACCGAGAGGTCGCGGTGCGGCCAACCTTGCAAGGATTCAACGGGATCCGGAAGGTCTTGGTACAGTCGCCCGGTCCGGGCAAACCCGGCACCGTGCCACGCGCGAGGTCGTCCGAGCGAACAATGAAGAGCGCCGCGTCTTCACCAAAGCCAAAGCCGTAGCGACGATGTGTTCAAGAAACGCAGGCGCCGGCCGGCGCTATCTGCCGCCAATTCGAATCCTTTGCCAACCGATCCGACCCTTTAAGGAAATACGGACCATGCAAACCCGCATCACCGAGGAAATCAGGCGTCTGAAGAAGTTGGTCGCCGACCTCGAACGGCTGGAGGCCGGTACCATCGAGTCGCCAGCGCTGATGGCAGCGCCCTGCCTGGATCAATGGATACACTCTTCGCGAAAAGTGCCGTGTCTGGAAGGCGTCGTCGAAGGGCATCCATCGCTACCCGACGGGCACCAGATTGCCACCAGCGAGGTCTACGCGCACCTCTACGCCGATGACGAACACTTCGTCCGCACGCTCAGCCGCTGGTATCGACTCGGCAATCCCAGACAGAGGGCGACGTCATGAAACATCGAATGACCTCGGGAGCTTTCAAACAGGTGAGAAGGCGGCCCGGTTCCATGCTTGCGTATTTCCTCCTTCGGCGGGCACTGAAGCCGACCCGTCAGTTCCGAGGAGACGTCGGCGGGCTGTTGATCGTCATTGTTGACAAGCTTTGGTTCCCCCGTTTCGAACGCGCAGCCGAACTCCTGTTCTCCGGGCAGGCACGCGCGTTTTTCAACGCGGACACATCGATGCATCGGGTGGTGTCGAAGGCGTACGGTTCGAAGACGAAACTAGACCTCGATGTATTGTCTTATAATGCGCAGACGATCTTGCTGACCGACAACATCGAGGCGATCCCGCGCTCCATCCGGATGGCGGCCGACGCCACGGCGACCGCCGAGAAGCCCACCGTCCGGCTGTTGAATGCAGTCAGGAAGCTGGCGGGCAGACCTTGCCTTGACGATAGGACGGCAGCGGCCGTGGCCAGTCAAGACTGGGACGTTATCGAGGCGCTGCTCTGCCGGCACTCGCTTGCTGACATAACCTTCGACACCCGTCGTTCGACAGAGGATTCGGAGGCTTCCGAAGGACCTCGTCTCAGCCAGTTGCCCGGTTTCGAGCCAGCTCGGGAATGGGCGTCCAAACTTGCGACTGACCTGTCGTCATGGAGAGACAAGACGCTCGCGTGGTCGGCTTTGGACAGGGGCGCCCTTATCGTTGGTCCGCCCGGCGTCGGAAAGACCATGTTCGCCAAAGCGCTGGCCGCGGAGCTCGGCGTCACGTTGATCGCGACGTCTGCCGGACGGTGGCAATCCGCCGGGGACGGATACCTTGGGAGCATGCTTCGCGCAATGCGTGAATCCTTTGACGAGGCACGGTCGAAATCTGCCGCGTTGCTGTTTATCGACGAGCTGGACTCGATCGGAAACCGCGAGCACCGGAGCAGCCGATACGCCTACTATGAGAGTCAGGTCGTCAATTCGTTTCTCGAACTTACCGGCACAGCGGCCGACTGGCCCGGTGTAATTTTGCTCGCGGCCACCAACCGACCAGAGGACATAGAGCCGGCGATCCTAAGATCAGGACGTTTCGAAGAGCACATCCAACTCGGTCTTCCTGCGCCAGAAGAGCGAGCCGCCATCCTTTCCTACCACCTCGGCGGACTGATGCCGGATTTGCTGTCGCCGCTGACGGATCAGCTCGAAGACGCCTCGCCGGCCGATCTCGAAAGGTTGGCGCGGGCAGCGAAACGGCGGGCGCGCGCGAACGGCCGGGACATCGAAATCGCCGACGTTGAATCCAGCATGCCGCCTTTACACAAACTCGATTACCCGTCGCTCCAGCGCATCGCGACGCATGAATGTGGGCACGCGATGATCGCGCTGACATCGGAGTTTGTGGACGTGGTGACCGTCAAAATCAACGACACTATCCTCGAAGGAAGTTTTCAGTCGGGTGGCCGCATGACGGGCGATATGAAGGACCATGTTCTGCCGACCGAGAAGTTTCTCCGGGCAAGGATTCGGACAGCGCTGGCGGGCATGGCGGCCGAAGACGTCGTTCTGGGGAATCGGTCGGTCGGGGGCTCGGCAACCCTTGGCTCGGACCTTGATGAGGCGACGCGGATCGCGACATGCATGATCGTGAGCTACGGGATGGGAGACAGTCCGCGCTTCGAAATCGACTACCGTCGTGTAACCGAATCCTATCGGCCTCCGCCTCATCTCCGTTCTGAGATCGATCGCATCCTTCGGGAAGAGTGGGACAGTGCGAAGGACATTCTGAGCAAACACAAGGACCGGCTGATTTTTCTGGCAGAGAAGCTGGTCTCCGAGCGGATGATGCGGATCTCTGCGACTTGAAAGGGTGGGACACAGGTGGTCGCGTGCTCAGCCTGCACATGCTTCTGACATCGTCCGGCAATGGCGCTCCTGCTGGTCCAGCCGCGGTTGCTTCGACCGGATCGACCCCGGACGCTTGGTCGGTGGATCGGCCTGAAATGGCTGGCGCGCCCGTTCGAACGACAAGGACTCGACAGGCTTCAATCCTCTTGCAAATCGATGACAGGGAGAAGGCGGAGATGGACAGGATTGCCGAACTGGCGGACAGATATCCGCACCTCGCATTCGGGAACCTAAGGTTCGGCATCGAGTGCGGATACGGCTGGGCCGACATCATCGACACCTTTCTCGCCACTGCCGAAGTGGTGACCGCCGCCGCAGGCGGGGCCCTTCAGTTGCTCCAGATCAAGGAAAAGATGGGAGGCCTGAGGATCTACTACCGACTGGCCGATAGCCCGCAAAGAAACTGGATAGGCATTGACAAGGCATATTACCTGGCCGAGGCACGTTCATTCCACATCTGCGAGCGTTGTGGGAGCCGCGGCCTCCTGACGTACAATGGCATGCTGTATGCTACCCTTTGTGCCGAGCACGCCGCCGAGCTTGAATCGAAGCCGATCTTTCCAGGAGCAAGTATGAACATCGTCGTCGGCAGTGCCTTGGTTCCTTACGATCCCTACGTTGATCCATTCATGGCGACGAGATTGGAATGACGGCGTCGCGCAAGGACGGCAGGCGACGACATCGCTGACCGACTGAAGCGCGGCGACCACAGAACGAGATCCGTCGTCTGGAATCGCATCACTTCGCGCATTGTGAGGGACGCCGTGTTTCAATAGGCAGGTTCCCGGCCAAATCCGCCAGGTAGACGCGGCAGGAGATGTCGGTTGTCTCAATCGTCACTGGAAATTCCGCCCATCACTAAGGACTCGAAGCCGCCCTGACGCCAGCTAGGCCGGCAAACCCTGCTTTTTCGACGATAACGAAGATTGACCGACAGGGCGCCGTCCCGAACGCCGCATGGCCACCCCTGGGCCATGCTCGGGACCTCCGTCAAAGAAAACGACGCCGCCGGATTCAAGCGCGCCCCGAACCTTCTCAATGGCGTCGACAAGGACGTTCGGTTCACATTTCTCCAACCGCACGACGATCTGCCTGCTGACGCCGGCTAACCCGGCCAACTCTTCTTGGCTCAGCCCCAGCAGGGCGCGGCCCGCCCGCAGCGAGATCATTATTTCTGTGGTCGAATCCATGGTGTCGAGCAGGCTTTATCTGCGATGCATTGTCAACAATTACTATTGTCAACAATTACGGCCAAAGGATTCGCGTGGGGTCTCATGTGAGCCTCACACTATTTCGACCAGATCGCTCGCTCTCATGCCACCGCACTCTCCGCTGCCCTAGTCGCGATTGGGCTCGTACCCCCTCGCTGTGAAGCACGTCTCATATAGCTGGTGATGTCCGGTTCGGGGCCGGTTGCAGACCGGCGGCTTAACGCGACCGACAAGGTTATAGCGGATATCGCGTGATACTTGATTGTCCTGCCGTTCTTGAAATAAAGTCCGACTCGGTCGTTCTCGCCAAGTCTCGATGGCGTTAGATCGAACGACAGCTTTCTAGGTTGGCGACGGAGGGATCACCGCCGTGATGCAACCACACTTTCTCTGAACGCCGAACGAATTCCAGCCTGATCAATGCCAGCCGAAAGCGAACGCCGCTTACCGTCTGCGGGCCGCGTATCCGCTACGGATTGACCTTTTCCACATCTGGAAGCGCCCACGACTTATCGAAGAACGCTTCGGTCGGACCATAGAACCGGAAATACGCGAACCATCCCTTTTTGGGGTTCGTCTGCACCCAATTCGTTTCATGCCCCTCGGGAGCTGTTGGGCCGAAATAAACGTCAATTGATCCATCATCGTTTTTCACGATGTCCTCTTTCCGAGAAGAGATGTCAGGCCGCCCCTGCTCCGTGATGGGCATCTGGCGGGTGGCTTCGTCATAGGCCGTCACCGACCAGAAGCCCGTTGCTGGCGGATTTGCAGGAACGTGCAGGCGGTAGTTGTTTTCGCCGGAAAGCCAGGCGTCGTTGGCATCCTTGTAGGAAGCGATATAGCGCTGACCCACTCCAGGCGTCTGCGTCAGCATCGCTTTGGAAATGACGACAGCCTCATAGAACCAGGCTGCTCGTTCATCGAGCTGATCGTAAGTGTTGGCTTTCTGATCGACGGAGACGACCAACGCGTGTTTCCAGTTGGTACCCTCCCAGAACGGAGGCTCGACCCGTTTGTCCGTGGTGTTCGCCTTCGCCATGGCCTGGCCGACGACCGCACCGTCCTCCAGCAATTTCTTCTGCCGCTCGTCGGGTTTGAAGGGTAGTCCCTTTTCGATGCCAAGGAACTTGAGCTGGGCCATAATGAAACGGTCGCGCTCCTCAACGGGCTCCCGTTGGATGACTTCGTTCAGGCTGTCCCAATAGGGCATCCCCTCGGGTGGCATCTGGCTCCACTTGAGATCTCCGGCAGCCCGCACCGGCATCGGCTCGCCGGTGCCTTCCGTCGTCCAGGTGTACGTCTTGATAAGAGGGATCAACTCCGCGATAGCTTTTTCTTTATCGGCATCCAGCAACCGGAAGCCCGCAAGCACGTCGCGGCTCGTTGATTGCACGACAAAGTAGCCTTTCGCTTCAACCGGTCCGTATCCGGGTGGCAGGATCAGGTATTTGCCGCCCTTGCCCATGTCCGGGCCGACGACGCCGAGATCAGCCATCACCCGCTGCCACTGGTCGAGCACCATACCGGCGATAAGGCCAGGTGGGACCACGACGACCATCGGTCCTGATTCCTTGAGGTCGATAAAGGTCGCAATGTAGGGCGTCGTGTAGTTTGGCGTCAGGATGCCAAGCTTCTCGGCGAAATCGAGATAAGAAAGCATCTCGCCGCTCTTCGCCTTGAAGACGTTGTAATGCGCCCTGCGCCACTCGTTGAGGCCGACGGCGGGCAGTCCCCAAAGATAAGCCTGGGATGCTCTCTGGAAATCCATCTCGTCATAGAGCTTGTTCACCGTTTCCTGCGACGGGTAGCCGCTTTGAAACGTGAGCTTTCCGATACGGGTGTCGAGCGTGGTCTCGGTCTCCTGCGATTGCGCTGGAAAGCCCATGAGAAGTGCGGTGGACAGGGCCAAACCAAAAGCTGTTTTGATCATCACGTTCTCCATTGTTGTGAGGACGAAAGTTTTCCTCGTCCGAAGCGTCAATGAGTCTTGCTCGGGACTTTCCAAATTAGGCCCTAAACTCATAAACCAAGCGCATCTTAGACGGCCCGGATCTCGGAGACGACCTCATCGAACAGCCTAAAATACGCCCGTTCGAGTTCATCTGGGGATAATGAGAAAGCCGCTGCCGAACGAGGAAGGTTTAGTTCCTGTGCGGCCGACTTTCCGTCGTCGAGGCAGGCGGGATGGAGATCAGCAGCGGTCTCGAGGTCACCAGCGTTGCGCATGCCGTAGTCGGCAGCCCATAAGCAATAGATCAAGCGATCAAGGGGGGGCAGCGACGAATAATTCTCCGTCGCCATTTTTTCAATGACGCGCCCGCCTCTGTTCAAAAGCCATGACTCATTATCCTCGTCGAACATTGATTATCCCCATTGGCCAACGATTTCTGTCTTTCGTCTTCCCGGAATCGTGATTCAGTATTGAAATGAGCCGACACGATCTGACCGACTTGGAGTGGCGTATAATTGAACCGCTCCTACCCAACAAACCGCGTGGCGTTCCGCGTGTTGACGACCGTCGAGTTATCAACGGTATTTTGTGGCGGTTCCGCACTGGCTCACCATGGGCAGATGTTCCTGATCGATATGGTCCCTATACAACCTGCTACAATCGCTTTGTTCGATGGCGAAAGGCGGGTGTCTGGGATCACGTTCTACATGAGATTTCCAAGGCTTTCGATGGCGATATCGTCATGATCGACAGTTCCTGTGTTCGCGTTCATCAACATGCGGCCACAGGAAAAAGGGGGATCAAAACGATGGCTGCATGGGACGTTCTCGTGGCGGCTTGACCACGAAAATCCACGCGGTTGTCGATGCTGATGGCCGACCGATCCGTCTCGCTCTGACAGCCGGCCAAGCCCATGATAGCCGCATGGCGGAGCCGATGTTGCAGACAATTGCCAAGGGCACGATCCTGTTGGCTGACAAGGCTTATGATACCAACGCTCTTCGAGAATTCACAAAGCAAAAGCAAGCATGGGCGAATATTCCGGTCAAAAGCAATCGCAACGAAAGCTTCCCTTTCAGCCCATGGGTTTATCGCCAGCGCAATCTCATCGAGCGTTTCTTCAGCAAACTCAAACAGTTCAGAGGTATCGCAACCCGCTACGACAAAGACCCGCTCAATTTTCTTGCTGCCGTCAAACTCGCAGCGGCGAGAATTTGGATCAGATCGTTATGAGTCTACGGCCTAAGGGAGCTTCACGACATCGTCCGGCTTCCAGGTCTGATCGAAGAATTCGACGCCTGTCCCGTAGAGGCGTAGCGCGGCCAGAAAGTTGCGGCCTTCGACGGTCTGAATCCAGTTGGATTCCGGCGCCTGCGCCGGTTTGGTCGGCCCGAAGAATAGGTCGACCGAGCCGTCATCGTTGGTCTTCACTTTGTTGAAACCATTGATCGACGGCATCAATTGCTCGGCTGATGTCATGGTGCCATCGGTGACATTGTAGGCCGTTACGGCCCAGAAGAGTGCTGCCGGGGGATGCGGCGGCAAGTGAAGCTTGTAGGACTTCGAGCCCTCAAGGAAATTGCCGTCAGCGTCACGTGCGGTAAACGGATATTTTGATCCGGCGTCCAGCGTGCGCATGACCATTGCCGGCGCCGATGAATAGGCGAACTGGAAATAGGAGGCGCGTTGAATGATGTCGAGATAACTCTCCTGCATCCATTCTGCGGTAGCTCCGGCCCAGGTATTTTCGTACTGCCGGTCCTTGTAGTAGAGATTGCGCTTGTCCGGACGTCCGAGTTGCCGGCCTGCCAGGATCATCTTGGGCGCAGTCTCGACGGCCTTTTGAAGAGCCGCACTTTGTTGGTCGCTGGGTTCAAACGGCTGTCCCTTGACGATACCGATGGAGGCGAGCACGCCTCGCGTCACCGGGTCGATGGAAGCGACCGGCTCATAGTCGACGAACTCCTTGAGCTTCGTCCAGTATGAGCTTCCGGTTGGATACATCATGCTGATCGCCTTGCCGCTGCCATTTGGAAACTCCATAGGCCTGACGTCTTTTTCCGGAGCCCAGAGCGGATAGATGCGGGTCCGTTCGGCGTTCGCGACCGCAGGTGCCGGATCAGGGCCGCTGTCGCCTTTGCTCATGACTGTGCGGAAAAACAAGAATACGTTGTTCGTGGGGGACTTGAAGGCAAAATACCCTTTCGGGATTTCACCATCGTAGTCCGGCGGCAGGAGGAGGTAGAGACCGCCCCGCGCCCTGTCCGGACCGTTCGCGCCCACGTCGGTTATGGTCCGCTGATAGAAGTCCGTGAACATGCCGATGACGTTCGCGGGCGCTGCAACGACAAGCGGGCCATCTTTTTTCAGATCGAGGTAGCTCATCGAGTAGATGACGTCGGCATTGGGGGTCGGCACCCAGGCCCGGCTGTCCATGCGATCCTTCCAGATCGGCAGCACGTTATATCCGCCGCCAAAGGTCGCTTCGGAGCCGTCGCGCATGCCGATGACGTTCAAGATCGGAATTGTCAGCACGTAGGCCTGAACAGCATTCTGATAAAAGAACTCGTTTCGAAGAGATTCCGCCTCCTCCTGTGGCAGCCAGTTTCCTTTATTGATCTGCTCCATAAGGGGCGACGTTTTGGCACTCTGGTCCTGGGCCAGAACTGGTGTCATTGGGACTGTCAGGCCAACCAGAAGTGTTGCAACTGTCGTCAAGCATGCAGAGCGCATTTTCATGGCGTGAATCCTTGGGCTGTTGAGTTGTCGCAGATCACCCTACGCAGTAGAGCGACATCCGTTTTTGACCGGTCAGTTGACCTTCTCGATATCACCTGGCTTCCAGCTTCCGTCCAGGGCGGCCTGTGCCGGAGCATAGAGCCGGAGAATGGCGAAGAAACCCCGTTCCGGGACCGTTGCAAGCCAGTTGCCTTCTTTCCCTTCAGGGGCCTTCGGGCCGATGTAGATGTCTGTACTGCCATCCGCGTTTTGTGCCGGTTTGTTCAGCTTGCCGAGAGATGGAAACGGCTGTCCGTTGTCCAGCCCAGAGGCATTCTCTGCCTCGTAGAGTGTAACGGACCAGAACAACTCGGCCGGGATATCTTTCGGCAAATTGACTTTGTAACTGCGTGCGCCGTCGAGCGCCTCGCCTTTAGAATCTTCGAACGCAATCATGTAGAACGCGCCTTTGCCCGGCGTCATCGAGACCATGCCAGGGCTGATCGAGTAATAATCAGTAAAGAACCAGGACCGAGCATCAAGCTCCCGGTACCCGCCATTCTCGACCAGGAAGCCGAGATCGATACCAGCATTCGGCCAGTGACCACTCAGATTGTTGATCGGGTTGAGCCAACGGCGGTCTTCGTAGACGCGAAAGTCGGCAGCACCGATGCCTTTTTCAAAGCCGGTGACACGGGTCATCTTATAGGCCGTCTTTGCAGCGGCATCGAGAATGGCGCGCATCTTTTCATCCGGAGCAAATGGCCGGTCCGTTGCGATTCCGATGCCTTCCAGCATGCCGAGCCAGTCGGGATCGGCTAGGCCGGAACCTTCGACATCAAGAAGACTTTTAATCTGCTCGAAGGCGGCGATGTCCGAGCGCGGCAACATATTCAGCGACTTGCCGGAAGCGTCGGGGAACTCCATCGCCTTTGCGCTGTCTTCCTGTCCCAGAGGGTAGATCTTCGACTTTTTCATCAACTCAACGGCCGGCTCGATGTTGTCGAGAGACTGATAGAACGAGCGCAGGAAAATGAAGACGCTATTGGTTTGCGAGCGATAAACGTAATAGCCCTCCGGCACAGCGTCCTTGTAACCTGGGGGCAAGATCAGGAATTTTCCGCCCTTGCCACCGTCAGGGCCCGGCAGGCCGACGTCACCGAAGAATTTTCCGCTGTCCTCGGGTATGGGGCGTTGCCAAAAATCAAGCAGGATGCCCTGCAATTTCTCCGGGGATTCGAACACCAGTGGCCCGGTTTGCTTCAAATCGACAAATGCCATGCCGTAGATGAGGTCCGAATTCGGCGTCGTGACATGGGTCTTTGGATCAAGACGCTTCGTCCAGATCGGCATGATGTTGTAGCCGGTGCCAAAAGCGTCCTCCGCTCCGAACTTCATGCCAAGCGTATTGAGGAGCGGCAAAGCCCAGTAGTACGTCTGCGTCGCCCGCTGGAAAAGCAGTTCGTCCTTCAGTGTCTGTGCAGTCTCCGCCGTGGGGCGATTTTTCTCAAACGGGAGGTTGGCGAGGGCATCAAACCGCGACTGGTCAGCGCTTGCTGGGCTGAAGCCCCCCATTGTAAGGAAGGTGGCGGCGGCGAGGACTCTGAGGGAAAGGGCATATTTCATGACATCGATCTCCTTGAACTCAGGCTTGGAGGTTTGGAACCTGTTGGCAGTGCCGCCGCCCGTGGAGAACGTCCACTCTGGCGGTTGGGAACCGGAGAAAGGGTGAGCTTTCCGGTTCCCCACTCGACAGGGAAGTCACATATAGTCATTCAGGCTGGAGGGCTGGGGTCTTGTATGTGCCATCGACCACAGAGTTTCCAGGCATGTAGACGCGGAAGGCCGTCCAGAAGGGTGCGGTGGGAATGATCAATTCGTTGGCGTGACCATTCTTGCCAAACTCGCCCTCAGGCACGTAGTAAATGTCGAAGGTCTTGCCGTCGGAATTGAGCTTGAGTTCGGTGTTGCTGATCGTCGAGCCTTGATCGGTCTTGAGGTACTGATCATCCCCGTAGACCGTCACCGAATAGAATCCGAGTTTGGGATCGACCTGTTCCGGCACATTATAGGTGGCCTTGTAGGTCTTTCCCATCTGAACGTCGTGCTTGTCAGTTAGGTAGACGGCATCTTTGTCGGGGAGCAAACCGGTTGCGATGGCGACGCCACGGTTCCTTGCTTCCAGCGAAACAGGATGCTCCACGGTTCCCATAGTCCCTTTCACCCCTTCCTTCTGGGCTTCGGCGACATAACCTTCACGCACTTTTCCAAAGGACGCCATATCCCAGTTCGTCACCTTGAAACTTTTTGGCTGATACCCATTCAGGTACTCGATCTTCAGTGCGTCTTGATACTGATTGACCTTTTTGACGTCCTCCGGGTCTTTGTCGTTGATCTGCATGCGGACGTTTGCATAGAAGAAGTCCGTGGATTCTGACGCAGGGATCACGTAGCGACCGGGACCGTAGAACACCTTGTAGGTGACATGGTCGTGGTTCATCACGTGGAGTGACATGTATCGCCCATCGTTTTCCGGCAGCGTGATCGCAACGTCGCCACCGCCGTCGAGGACGGCGAAGGAATAGACCGTGTCGCGGTTCATGAGCGGCGCAGGCTGCTCGGACAGAGCCATCGTCTTACGGTGATGGTGCCAGGTGTTGGTGGCGCCTTGCTCGACTTCTTTTTCCATCGCAAGGTCCGTCATCGCGAGTGCAAAATTCTGTTCGGTTACGATGACCGGGCTTTCCTGCGCGACAGCCACACCGGAAACCAACGCATAGGATAGCAAGAAGACGCTCAGGTAGCGCTTGGACTTCATGGGGTAATCCTTTTCCGTTCGCCTTGCCGCAATAGAAAGCGCAGCATTTGCGTTTCGTTGGTTCAGACAATAGAGCGCCATCGCCGTGGGTGAAGTACGTAACGGTAACAAGCGCGTAAATTTTACAACCAAACCACGACAGAATTGCTATTTGGGGAGAGCGGCACGATGCCGGAGACAAGTTGTATGAAGCCTTGCCCGACCGTGGTCACATCCACGCGTCGAAGGATCGGACGCCCGCTCGTTCGCCAACAGATTGTATTTCGGACCGTACCATCGAACGAGTTCGGGCATGCCCCAACCGTTGACCGACCGCATCTACGAGCCAGAGCTGGCTGTGTGAACGACTAAAACGAAGGCGCTAAGCGGAAACGATTACCGAACGCCATTGGCTGCCATCGAAACGGCGGATTCCATTTCCCACTCGTTGAAATCCGGCCTACCATTCCATCGACGGTTTCAGCCGTCTGTCGAAGGAGGTTACTCGCATGGCAGATAAGCAGACCAACCAGTTCCAAAAAGAAATTCAGCATGGTCTCAGCCGGCGCGATCTATTGATTGCAAGCACGGCGTTGGCCGCTACGGCTGCGACATTGTCGAGGCCAACGGCCGCTTTGGCGCAGCAATCGACAGCCTCCGGAGCAGCTTCGGGAAAGCCCAACATCCTCATGATTATGGCGGATGACATCGGCTGGTTCAACGCAAGCATCTACAATCGCGGCATGATGGGGTACCGGACACCGAACATCGACCGCATCGGTAACGAAGGCGGATTGTTTACCGACTGGTACGGGGAGCAGAGTTGCACGGCGGGACGCGCGGCCTTTATCACGGGCCAGTCTCCAATACGAACGGGCCTAACGAAGGTCGGACTGCCAGGCGCCGATATAGGCCTACGGGCCGAGGATCCGAGCGTCGCCGAATTCCTCAAGCCGCTTGGCTACGCGACGGGGCAGTTTGGCAAGAACCATCTGGGCGACAAGGATGAGTTCCTTCCCACGAACCACGGCTTCGACGAGTTCTTCGGCAACCTCTACCACCTGAACGCCGAAGAAGAGCCAGAGAACCCTGACTATCCGAAGGACCCCGAGTTTGCCAAGCGGTTCGGCCCGCGTGGCGTGATCAAGGCGTCGGCGGACGGAAAGATCGAGGATACCGGCGCACTCAACACCAAGAGAATGGAGACGGTGGACGAGGAGTTCCTGGGCGCGGCGCTCGATTTCATCGACCGGCAGCATAACGCCGACAAGCCTTGGTTCTGCTACTTCAACCCGAGCCGTATGCATGTATGGACCCATCTAAAGCCCGCTTCGAAAGGCAAGACAGGACTTGGCGTCTATGCCGACGGCATGGTGGAGCTCGACGGCTATGTCGGCCAACTGCTTCAGAAGCTCGATGATCTGGGAGTTGCGGAGAACACCATTGTCGTCTTCACGACCGACAACGGCGCGGAAGTGATGTCGTGGCCGGATGGCGGCAACACGCCCTTCCGAGGCGAGAAGGCAACAAACTGGGAAGGCGGCTATCGTGTGCCGATGGTGATCCGCTGGCCCGGAACGATCAAACCTGGCACGACCTTCAACGAGACTTTCTCGCATTACGATCTTGTTCCAACTTTTGCAGCCGCAGGCGGCGATCCGGATGTCGTGGACAAGTGCCTGAAGGGCGGTCAGTTCGGAACCAAGACCTTCAAGGTCCACCTCGACGGCTACAATCTCATGCCGTTCTTCAAAGGCGAGGTGAAAGAGCCTCCTCGAAACGAGTTCGTCTACTGGAATGACGACGGCCAGCTTGTCGCCATTCGCTACAACGAGTGGAAAGCAGTATTCCTGGAACAGAACCACGAGAGACTGGGTGTCTGGATGGGCCAGTTCGAAGAACTGCGACTGCCGAAGCTGTTCAACCTCCGCTCCGACCCTTTCGAGCGTGGGGACCAGTCCATCCTCTACGACAGGTGGGTCGCGGAACGAGCCTTCGTACAGGTTCCGCTGCAGGCGTTTGCTGCCAAATGGCTAAGCAGCTTCAAGGAATTTCCGCCGAGGCAGAAACCTGCGAGCTTTAACCTGGATAAGGTTGTCGAGCAGTTGTCTTCGCCCGCGGCGAGATAGGACTGTTCGCCGTTGTCACCTTAGTTGAGATGACAGCGGCGTCGGTCTCACTACGAGCCGAGCAAGCAAGCGACCAATTGTAGCGCGTTTCGGTCGTGACCATTCGAAAAGCAGACTGACGGCTTCTGGAAACGAAAGCCTGTGGCGTGAACGTCCGTAGAGAAGGCGCAAACCTGATGGGCCGGTGCACGCTTGCATTTTGGATCTGGCTGACGAGGACAAAAGTGACAGCATGTCCCAGCCACGGCTTTCAAAGCGCTCATTCACGCGCAGCACTTCGAGCCTGCCGCCGGTGTGCAACAAGCATCGGCCTTGGCCGTTTCGTCAGCGAGCCACCTGTCACGCGGCTTGCAACTCGCTGCACGCGGCGTCAGCGCGACCGTCAGCAGTCCGTCGAGCTGCAGGGGGGCATTGGCACAGAAGAGCTGCATAGGGCGCAGGCCGTCGCTGACTACGAACGTCAGTTTTGCGGAGCCGTCGAGACGGAGATGCTCGGAGACCTTGCGCACGATCTCAGAGAACTTTCCTGCCGTCATGTGGGTACATTCCTCTTCGTCGACATCCCATAGCTAGACGAAGATTTCCGACCAGGATTCAGGGTTTGCACCGCAATCCAGCGCCGAGAACTGCCCGGCTTTTACTTCCGTGACGTGATACCCAGACCTGATACGCGCGCCCTCGTAGTTGAACACCAGCGGAAGTTCCGGGGACAACGCGATCCTTTCAAGCAGGTCCCCGAGCCTGATGTCGGACAATGCGGATATAGGCTTGTCGATGGGGTTCATCTTTGATACTCCTTTATTTCAACACTTCAAGGATTATTGAATAATGGACGAGCGTCAAGCCCTGGCCAGTTTTTCAGCCCTCTCTCAAGAAACCCGACTCGGGATTGTCAGGACGCTGGTTGTAGCCGGGCCAGAGGGGCTAGCCGCCGGCTCGATCGCCGAACGCATGGGCGTCTCGCCGTCCAACCTCAGTTTTCATCTCAAGGAACTGGATCACTCTGGTTTGATCAGCCAGCGACGTGAATCCCGCTCCATCGTCTATACGGCAAGCTACAACGCACTCGCCGAGCTGGTAAAATTCCTGATGGAGGATTGCTGCTCTGGTCACCCGGTCATCCGCGCATCGGTCGAGCGATCGGACGGATGCTGCGCGCCGCAAGAGGCCCTCGGGGACGCGACCTTTGCGTGAAACAAGAATTCCTGCGGGCATCGTTTCCGCGTTGGGACTGACCCAGATCATCGGCTACGGCACGCTCTACTACTCGTTTTCGATCCTCGCTCCGGGGATGGCCGCTGATCTTGGCCTAAGCCTGGAATGGGTGTTCGGCATCTTCTCGATATCCCTCTTCGTCGGAGGCCTGTCGGCAACCTTCATCGGCCGCCATATGGACCGTGTCGGCGCGGCAAGCGTCATGACGGCCGGCTCTGCGCTTTCCGCCGCAACGCTTGTACTTTGTGCCTGGTCGCCGTCCGTGGCCGTCTTCGCTCTTGCCATCGTCTTTCTCGAAGTGGCGTCTGGGATGGTTCAGTACCAGGCCGCCTTCGCCGCTTTGGTGGAAAGCGACCCCAAAACGGCGGCGCGGAGCATCACCTATCTTACGCTGATAGCAGGGTTCGCCTCGACGATCTTCTGGCCGATTTCCGCAGCTCTCACGGGCTATCTGTCGTGGCGGGAGATCTACCTCGTTTTTGCCGCGCTCAACCTTCTTGTCTGTATGCCGTTGCACGTTTGGATCATGCGCGTCGGGCGGCTTGCTTCGAAAGCGCAAGTTGTCAGACCGCGGGAGGTCGTCGCCGGTGCGCTCGAACCTGAGACGCGTCGCAGGGGTATGCTTCTCGTCTCCATGGCGTTTGCGCTTCTGGGCTTCACGCTGGCCGCCATCCTCGCTCACATGGTTCCGATGCTGACGGCGCTCGGCCTTGGCACCGCAGCGGTCGTGATCGGAGCGCTGTTCGGGCCTGCTCAGGTCCTGAGCCGCCTGATCAACATGATCTTCGGGACGAGCCTTTCGCCACCGGCCTTGGCCATCCTGTCGGCCGTGCTTATCGTCGCCGGAGTCACGATCCTCGGGATCTCAGGAGGATCGTTGCCCGGCGCCGTCGCTTTCGTGGTCTGTCTCGGCCTTGGTTCCGGCATCAACAGCATCGCCCAGGGCAGCCTGCCCCTGTACCTGTTCGGAAGCGAAGGCTACGGGGCGATCACGGGGAGGATGGCGGCCGCTCGACTCGCCGTCGGCGCCGCGGCTCCGTTTGTCTTTTCCACCGCGATGGAGAACCTCGGTATCGGTGTCGCCCTGTTCGCCAACGCCTTGCTTGGCGTTCTCGGTATTCTGTTGTTCGTCGCCGTCGCGACATCGTCGAGACGGCCCGTGACGGCGACGAACTAAAACCTCAAATAGATTTCAGCGAGACCCGCTGCTCGAGCTTGGCGGCATCCTCGACGCGCTCGCTGTAACGATCGGTCAGGTAGGAGGACGCGTCCCTTGTCAGGATGGTGAACTTCACCAGTTCCTCGCAGACATCCACGACACGGTCGTAATACGACGACGCCTTCATCCGACCGTCGGCGTCGAACTCCTGATAGGCTTTTGCGACGCTGCTCTGGTTCGGAATCGTGATCATCCGCATCCACCGGCCGAGGATACGCATCTGCCCAAGGGCGTTGAAGGACTGCGATCCTCCTGACACCTGCATCAAAGCGAGTGTCCGTCCTTGCGTGGGGCGCACCGAACCGACGGCGAGCGGTATCCAGTCGATCTGCGATTTCATCACGCCGGTCATCGCCCCGTGACGCTCCGGACTGACCCAGACCTGGCCCTCGGACCACTCGGACAGCGCGCGCAATTCCATCACCTTCGGATGCGTTGTGGCGGACTCGTCCGGTAGCGGTAGCCCCTTGGGATCAAAGACCCTGACATCGCAGCCGAGGCGTTCGAGCAGTCTTCGAGCCTCATGAGCAAGAAGCCGGCTGTAAGACACCTCCCGAAGCGAACCGTAGAGGATCAGGATGCGTGGCTTGTGCGTCGAGAAGGCTGGCCGCAATGCTTCGAGATCGGGCTGATGGAGGTGATCCTCTTTGAGTGCCGGGAATGTCTCAGACAATGCGCTTGCCTTCCCGATCTACAACCTGTTCGCCATCTTCCTTGGTGAAGGGACCCTTCAAGGTGTCGGGCAGGATATCGAGCACGGCTTCGGACGGCCGTGCGAGCCTCGTGCCGAGGGGCGTCGCGACGAACGGTCGATTGATGAGGATCGGCTCCTTCAGCATTGCGTCGAGCAGTTGGTCGTCTGTCAGGGTCGGATCGTCGAGGCCTAGGTCCGCGTACGGCGTTCCCTTTTCGCGGATCGCCTGCCTGACCGTCAGTCCGGCGTCCGAGATCATCTTGACGAGTTCCTCGCGCGTCGGCGGGGTCTTCAGATACTCGACGACGGTTGGCTCGATGCCCGCGTGTCGGATAATGGCCAGGGTGTTGCGCGAGGTCCCGCAATCGGGGTTGTGATAGATGGTGACGTCCATGATCAGGTCCTTGTCATAGCGGTGTTTCGGGAGACGGCGGGCGCAGCTTCGTACCAGCCCTTGGAGCGGTTCACGATCCAGACGACCGAGAGCATCACCGGGACCTCGATGAGGACGCCGACCACGGTCGCCAGCGCCGCCCCGGACTGGAAGCCGAAAAGGCTGATAGCGGCGGCGACAGCCAGTTCGAAGAAGTTGGATGCTCCGATCAGCGCCGAGGGGCCGGCAACGCAATGGCGTTCCCCGGCAATCCTGTTGAGGATATAGGCGAGTCCGGAATTGAAATAGACCTGGATCAGGATCGGAATAGCCAGGAGGGCGATGATCGTCGGCTGCGCGATGATCTGCTCCCCCTGGAAGCCGAACAACAGCACCAGCGTCGCCAGAAGCGCGACAAGCGACAGCGGCTGGAGCCTCGCAAGAACGGCGTCGAGCGCGCGCTCCGTGCCACCAGCCTTGAGGCGACCTCTGATGATCTGAGCGATCACCACCGGCACGACGATGTAGAGCGCGACCGAGATCGCCAGCGTGTCCCACGGCACGGTGATCGCAGAAAGCCCAAGGAGCAGCCCGACGACGGGTGCAAATGCGACGATCATGATGGCGTCGTTCAGCGCGACCTGTGAAAGCGTGAACAGTGGTTCGCCCTTGGTGAGATTGCTCCAGACAAACACCATTGCCGTACAAGGCGCTGCCGCCAGGATGATCAGGCCCGCAATATAGGAGTCGATC
Source organism: Hyphomicrobiales bacterium (assembly GCA_900472175.1). Classification (GTDB taxonomy): domain Bacteria; phylum Pseudomonadota; class Alphaproteobacteria; order Rhizobiales; family Rhizobiaceae; genus Pararhizobium. Next base: position 769,810 of record UCHD01000004.1, read on the forward strand.
TGGTCGGCGGGCAGATACGGCCGGAACAGCCATCCCACGAATAGCCAGCCGAGCAGGGCCATCGAGAACGGCTTGACCATCCAGTTGATGAAGAGCGTCACCCCGATGCCGCGCCAGTAGCTACCGACTTTGGAGAGCGAACGGAAGTCGATCTTCAGGAGCATCGGGATGATCATCAGCCAGATGAGGATCGCCACGGGAATGTTCACCTTGGCGATCTCTGCCAAACCGATGGTCTGGAATACACCGGGCATCAGATGACCGAGAGCGATCCCGACGACGATGCACAGGCCGACCCATACGGTCAGATAGCGTTCGAACATGGACATCAGACTGTCTTCCCCTGTGTTCCGGTCGAACCCTCCATCCGGCCGATCTGGCGGAGCTTCTGCTCAAGCGCCATTCTGTCGATCGAGGTCAGCGGCAGGCTGAGGAAGGCAGAGATGCGGTTCTTGAGGAATCTCGCGGCCTGCGCGAAGGCGCGCTGCACCTCGACTTCGGATCCTTCGACCGCCGCCGGGTCTTCAACACCCCAGTGGGCTGTCATCGGATGGCCGAGCCACACCGGGCAGGCCTCGCCCGCAGCGCTGTCGCAGACGGTAAAAATGAAATCCATCCGGGGAGCGCCCGGTTCCGCGAAGACGTCCCAGCTCTTTGGCGAGAAGCCCTCGGAGGGATAACCGAGCGCCTCAAGCTCGCGGAGAGCATGTAGATTGACTTCGCCCTTGGGATGGCTGCCAGCGGAGAACGCGCGGAAGCGGCCTTTGCCCTCATGATTGAGAATGGATTCGCCGAGTATAGAGCGAGCGGAATTGCCCGTGCAGAGGAACAGCACGTTGTAGGTCTTGTCGGTCATGGTCGTGTTCCGTTGTTAGGTCGGTGGCCTGGTAAGCTTCATGATGGTCGCCGAGGCCGGGCAGATGCCCGAAAGCTGACGGGTGGAAAGAACGGCGGCGGGAACGTCAGGTCGCGCCACGACGGAAAAGCCCAGGATTTTGAAGAACCCGGAGGCTGTGGTGGTCGCGATATAGACAGTCGACGCCTCTCCCGTTTGATCAACCGTCCTTTCTGCAAGGATTCGACCCAAGCCACGGCCGCGGTATTCCGGCAGAATGACCAGCGACCTGAGGAGGCAGGCGTCGCCGCAGTCCTCGATTCCGGAGTAACCGACGATCGCGCCATTCTCCGTTACGGCCCTGTAGAACGAGCGGCCATCGTCGCAGATATCATCGGTCGGCAGATGCGCCTCGATCAGAGCCGCCTTCAATCCGGGGTGGTCGCCTCCAACAGGCTCAAGCTTGATCAGTGTCATGACGGCCTCGCAGCAGGCGCGCAACAGGGCGTGAGTTCAGCGATCAACGGTGCGCACAGTTCGGCCGATCCTCCGCAGCAGTCCTTCAGCAGGAACAGCGTCAGGTCACGGAACACGTCGAGATCCGCCCGGTAGATAATTGAACGGCTCTGGCGCTCGCTTTTGATGAGCCCTGCCCTCGCCAGCGTGGCAAGGTGGGCTGACATTGTGTTCTGTGGAACGTCGAGCATCCTCGCGAGCTCGCCGGCGGGCACACCTTCCGGTTCATGACGAACCAAAGTCCTGAAGGTTTCGAGCCGGGTCGCCTGGGCAAGCGCCGAGAGCGCGCTGATTGCACTGTTGTTTTCCATATATCCAGAATAACGGATATATAACGTGTGTCAACCCGCCGGAGGATGGTCGGAGTTGGGATAAGTGCCCTTCGGTGCACAATGCCTTTTACAGATTTACCGCAATGTCCGCTTTTGTTGCGCCGCTACTTTGGATGCTATGACAGAAATCGAGGCGCAAAGCGGAACGCACACACATAGAACGTGTAACTTGGGGTTTGCAATCCTTGCGATGCTGTAGCTACCGTCAATGTAATGGCTCATAGTCCTCGTTTGAATCTCATCGGAAGAGGTCTCAATGTTCAAGGATCCGAAATCCTGCGCTGAGATACGTCAGACGATTGCAAGCGGCAAAAAGACTATTCGCGCCGTAGCACGTGAGAGGGGAATTTCGCGCAACACGGTGAAAAAGATTGTGGCAAGCAGCGGCCCGCGCTCATACGCGATGTCTGAACGTCTGAGGCCAAAGTATACGGAGGCCTTATCGTATCTCCAGCGAACAAACGGTCTACAGCCCGACGGTTTACAGGCCACGGCAGCGCAAGTTCACCGCTTTCTCGTTCATGAACAAAATGCGGAATGCAGCTACGCTACTGTTTGTCGCGCAGTTCGCACTTTTCACTCCCACGTGAACGTCTGGGAGTTGGCGCTTGACCGAATTGCTTCAATGACCAGGAAACAAGCTGCTGCCTTCCTTCGCGAGATAGTAGACCCTTCAAAGCTTCTTACATGGAAACCGCGGGCATTTTTCTCCGAGGGAGCGAAACGCGACAAAAGCGAGCGTCGAGGCCACCGCGAGGCTATCGAATGGATGAGAAGACTGCAGAACGGCAATGCTACCTATGAATATTTTGGCGCTGCGATGGAGCCGGTAGAATTCGAAAAAATTCTCGACCGCATTCGGGGTGGAGGGCGTCAAAATAGAAACAAGGGCATCTCGGTCCTTGCGAAAATGAGAGGCTTCAGCGCGCGCGCGGTGTGCCAGTATCTCGACATAAGCAGGAATAGCTTTCGATCTTTCACACGGCGCTTTGAGCAGCATGGTGCCGATGCCCTATTTCAGAACCAGAGACCTCGCCGTCGAAAGGCCAGTGATGAAGCGTTAAAAGCCGCCGTGTTCAACTTGCTTCATGAGCCACCTTCGATCCATGGCTTCAATCGTACTACTTGGAAGATGGATGATCTGACATCCGCATTGCAGAAGTCTGGGCGCTCCGCCTGTCCTGCCGTTGTTCGTGAGATTACGAAGGCTGCAGGTTACAGATGGAGAAAGGCAAAGATTGTCCTGACCTCGAACGATCCAGATTTTTCTTCGAAGCTGGCTAAGGTCCAGGACACGTTGCGCAACCTCCGTCCGGACGAAGCGTTTTTCTCCATCGACGAATTTGGTCCTTTTTCCATCAAGTCGAAGGCTGGACGAGTCCTGGCCCCACCCGGAGTGTCGCCTGCCGTTGACCAATGGCAGAAATCGCGTGGCTGTTTAATCCTCACGGCCGCTCTGGAGTTGTCGGCGAACCAAGTCACCCACTTCTACAGTGCCAAGAAAAATACGGATGAAATGGTGAAAATGATGCGTGTCCTTATCGAAGAATACAGATGTAAGTCTCGTATCTTTATGTCTTGGGACGCCGCTTCTTGGCATGTATCGAAAAAATTGACGGAAGCTATAAACTCCCACAACCGGGATGCCGTTTTGCGTAAGTATCCGACGGTTGAACTTGTCCCGCTCCCAGCTTCTGCGCAGTTCCTCAATGTGATTGAATCTGTGTTTAGCGGAATGGCGAGAGCAATCATTCACAGCAGCAATTATGGTTCGTCCGATGAGGCGATCCAAGCCATTGACCGCTACTTCAACGACAGAAATAGCCATTTCCGAAGCAGTCCCAAAAAAGCCGGGAGGAAAATATGGGGCAAAGAGCGGGTACCAGCGTCGTTTTCGACCGCCAACAACTGCAAGGATCCAGCATTTCGATGAGAGTCGGACTTGGCGGCAACGGGGCTCCCATTAACTTATGTCGGCTTTCAGGCGCGCTCGAAGAAGACGTATATGACCGGCTTGACGGCGCTAAGCGGAAATCATTTCCGCAACGGGACGTGAGCCGTCCGTCCGCTTCCGGGCTGGAAAGCGTTAGCGGTGTCACCGCAAAGGCGGACGCGGATGACAGCTTCCGAGTGCGCATAGACACGCTATCGTACAACCAAGCCGTTGCCGGTAGGAGGCCGCAGAGAACCTACCCGTGATCCTGGGCGCACACAGTGCCCGCCACTCTGCTTTATTCGACGCGGTTCAGCAGGACGCAGACATCGTCGTTGGGCGACATGATCGTCGTGCGGATCTTCGCGCGGGTCACGCTGACGCGGAAATTCTGGCGGGCCTGTATCATCGCACCTGAGTTCACATTGCTGCCGACGATACGATCCGGGTTGCCCACAATCTCCCCCTTCACCCGCTTCGGCCAGCCTTCGAAGATGATTACTTCGTCGAACTGCTTCCCCTTAGCCTTGTGCATGTTCATCACGACGATGCCGGACTCGGGCTTGTGCGCCGTCGCGAAATGTTCCTGGACGAACGCCTGCCGCGTGACGGCGAGCGCGTTCTTGTAGCCACCGGTGTCGCGCCAATCCTGTGCAAGGCTCTGACGCATCTGCGTGCCGCGTTCGAGCAGGCGGACATTGCGGGCTTCCTGCGCCACCTCGGCGAGCCGCGTGCAGGCGCCGGCCTCAAGGACGGCTCGCACCGCGGTCCAATCGGCATCTGGCTGTCCGGTCAAGGCGAGGGCCGTCGCGGCCTGGTGGACTGAGAACGTGGCCTGGAGGACACTGTTACTCGGCGGCGCCTTGCCCTTGGCGAGGCATCCATTCCACTTTTCCAGCGCCGACCTGAAACGCGCGGCGTCGGCAAGATGACCCTTCGTCGGCGTCGCCCCGCCGCGTCCGCCGAAGAAGCTGCAGAGTACGTCGACAAATTCATCGAAGCCGCCGCTGTGACTTCCCTGTTGCAGGAGGAAGGCGATCACCTCGGCGGCAAGGATCGGGCCTTCCATATCCAACGCCGCCGTATGCATGATCGGCGGCACATTGCCAAACGGCGCGCGCAGATTGTCGGACACCAGACGCGTCATACGCTTCGTCGGAACCAAGATCGCGAGCGACCAGTCACGGCGACCGAGCGCGATAAGCCGTTGCCGCGCCTGCAAAACCTGCGCGACGAGCGACGCATAGGCCTGGTTAGGGTTCGACGCGAACCCTTGATATTCGACGCCTTGATAGGGCTCCTTGCGAAACTTGCCGGTGAGGAGGTGATTGCCGAAGATCGCGATGTCAGTGCCCTTGCTCCGGTGATTATCCCCCGCCAGGTCGTGTTCGGAGGGTTTGAAAGCCTCTTTGAAGTGGTTGAGGCGCTCGGGATCGGCGCCGATAAAGTCGAAGATCCGCTGCTCTGGGTCGGCCAGCGCGATCAGCGTGGTGCTCTTCCCGATTGCCTCGACCGCGCGCCATTGCTCGGCGCTCGTGTCCTGGAATTCGTCAAGGATGATGAACGGGTACATAGTCGACACAAGCGCGCGGACCTTAGCCGAGCCATGCAACAAGATCGCCACCCGCTCCGCGAACAGGTCGAAACAGACCTTGCCCTCGTCCGTCGCCAATCGCATGCGTTCGGCCACTTCCAGCGCGGCCTTCTTCGCTTTCTCCTCGTCCGACAGCTTGGAGGGCGCCTTGAAGCCGCTCCGGATCGCCGACAGCGCGATCGCCTCGTTCGGCGGCGTCAGGATCGTCATCCGCCGCGGAAACCCGACCAGATAGCCGTGCGCCTTGAGGATGCGCCAGAAGAAGGAGTGATAGGTGTCGACCTCGATCCGCTTCTTTTCCTCCTTCGTAACCGACTCCTCTTCGTCGATCGCCTCGAACACGCGCGAGACTGTCGCGCGTGCGAAGCTGAGAAAAAGGATGCGCTGCCCCGGCTTCAGTTTTTCGCACGCGATCTTCGCGGCCCTCAAGATCGACACAGTGGTCTTACCCGAGCCGGGACCACCCACAACGAGTTGGTGCCCCTCGACGGTTAGAACATCCTTTTGCGCGTGCGTCAGATTGACCATCGCGTCCTCTAACCGGCGGGCGCGGCGGCGGCTTCCCCACCGTTGCTGAACGAAGGCACGGGCGGCGCGGCGGGAGCAGGCGGGGGATCACAGATCGCCTTCAGCGTTGTGCAGGCATCGCGGATCCAGGTCGGGATTTCGGCCTCGGAGCACTGGCCAAGGAAATCGGCGATGCCCCAATTGCCCTTTGCCCAGCCGAAATACTCTTTCAGCGCCGGGATCACATTGGCCTTCGGATCGGGATATTTCACGAGGATATGCGGCGGCCAGTCGAGCGCGTCTGAGAACCGCTCAAGCGCATCCTTCGTCGTATTCTTGAGGATGAGATCTTCGATCCCCTTCTCATCGTGCATGAATAGCCGCTCGACCTGGGCTTCGATCGCGGCCTTCGCCGGATCGGTCTGCTTGTCGCAAAGCCCGAACGTTCGCTTACCGAGACCCTTATACAGCCCGGCGAGATCGGCGATCTGGGACTCGGTGCCCGCATCAATGATGCAGATGCCGAGCGCCTCAAGCGAGGCATAGGTGACGGGGTTTAGCTCCGACAGCCGGCGTGCGGCCACCGGAAAGGAGCTGGCCTCGGTGGCTCCTTCGGCGATCAGCACGCGACGGGACAGGAGGCCCTCGCAGAAGCGCGTGCGAAACTCCTGCCGATAGCGCTTGTGCTTTACGCTGTCGGGCAAAGCTATCTGCGCCTGGCTGAGCACACCGTCATTGGCCCGCGACAGGATCACGGTCTCGTCGAGCTTAAATTCCTCGAGGACGTATGGCGAATGCGATGTGACGATTGACTGGGAGGCCAGCTTGCGCAGCTCATGCACGATCCGCTTCTGGGCATATGGCGGGATCGCGGTTTCGACCTCTTCCATGGCGAAGATGACGTTCTGCTTGTCTTCGGCGATCTGCGACAGCATCGCCAGGACCAACATGTTGATCGTGCCGGTGCCTTGCCGGAAGAAGGGCGCGGCGTGATCGCCGTCGCCGGTTGCGATGAAGGCGGTCACTACCTTGCGCAGATGCTCACGCGTGAGGTTCGACACCTTAAGGTGCGGCTTCATACCCCATTCGCGCGGCACATATTTCTTCAGCGACTTGTCGATGCTGTCGAGCACGCCAGAAATCCCGATCGCGGGGTCGCTTGCCACATCGAAGGCGGCGAGCGTGCCGATCGTGCCTTCCCACATCTGCGGCCGAATTTCCTTCAGCCGCAGAATAATGTCGAGCAGGCTGCCATGCTCTAGGCTCAGCGCACGCGACCCAGTGCGTAGTGAGCGCAGGAACAGGAAGCCGCAATGCTGTTTGTCCTTCTTGGAGAACGGCTCGGGCTTGTCCGCCTCCGTCAGGCTGCGCGAATAGTAGGTGCTGCCGACGAAATCGTCTTCATCGGAATCGTAGCCGCCGATGAAGGTGACGCGCAGCGCCGCCTTGATGTTCGCGGCATCGACACCCGCCGGGTTGGCCTCGGTGAAGAAATCGCCGGTTTCGACATTGAGCCACTCGATATTGCCGCCGAACCTGGCCTCCTGCTCTTCCGACAGGTCGATGATGGTGACTACAACGGTGATCTTCGGGGCTCCGGCGACGGCCGTCTCGTAAGCGTCATCGGGCACGGCGCCCTCGTCGGCGGCGGCAGCGGCCACGGGAAGATATTTGCCCTCAAAAAAATCATGCTCATCGACCGGAGGGCGGCGGCTCAGTCTATCAGGACCGAGCGCAAGATCTATCGCTTCAAGGACCGAGGACTTGCCCGTGTTGTTGTCGCCGATGAGGACAGCATGGTCGGGCAGCACAAGCTTCGCATAACTGATGCCCCGGAAATTCTCGATCGATACGTCGTAAATCTTCAACGCAGCCCCCTGACGCGATGCCGTTTTCTCGTTTTACATGCGTCACAGTTACACCTGGTTTCGATGGAACGTCACCCGCCGTGTCAGTGGCGGCGGTTTCTCAAAGCGACCATTTCAGTTCGGCAATGAAGTCACTCATCGAAGTCATTGGTGGTCTCCGCTAGTTTCAAAGCGGCCTCAATGGCAATGCACCTCTCCGGTGCTCCGATCCATGTGGCAGCATTTTCCAGGCGGCGAACTTTTCCGGCATCCGCCTCCATGTGCCAGAGCAGCATCTTGTGCAGTCAAGCCCAGCAGAGCGAATATGCAAACTACGATTCTCATGCGGCTACCCCCTCCCCAAATTTGCATGGCCGCAACCGGGAGTCTAGCTGGGGAGCTGGATTCATGGATGTTTCGTAAAGTTCGTAGTTCCTTGGCAAAAATTGCTACCTCAACGATTAATTGCCGGTGGACTTCAAAACACCTGAGTGCTTCATTCGCGGATGGGGGAAGACTTGCACGGCTCACGAATTTCGTCATCGGATGCATCCGGTCTCGCCGGCTGCGACAACATTCGAACCCGCTGGTGACCCTTTGAGTTCGTGAAGGATCTGCCAGATGCCATTTTACATTCGGAAGTCGATATCTGCAGGGCCGTTTCGCTTCAACTTTTCGAAAGGTGGAGTCGGGGTCTCGGTAGGCATCCGCGGCCTTCGGATCGGAACAGGCCCTCGAGGGCACTACATCCATGCAGGCATGGGCGGGTTATATTATAGGGCGTCGCTTGGCGTCGCCGGGAAGCCGATCGAGACAGCGCACGCCCTTCCAAAACAGCCGACTGTAATTCACTCCGACGACGTCTGCATGATTGAAGTCGACTCCGGCGACGTCATGCTCATGCGTGATGAACCCTTCAAAGACTTGCTGGACGAAATCAACTTGAAGAGCCGGCAAGTCCGGATGGCGCATGCGCTAGCTTGGTCCCTAGGGGGTGTTGGGATTGTGGCCGGCTTGTTAACCGGGGGACCCGGCATTTTACTGACAGCACTCGCCGTCCCAGGCTGGATGATCGGTAACTGGCTAGACTCCTACCGTCGCAGTACGGTTCTTTACTATGATCTGGAGGGCGATGCCGAAGCAGCCTACAAGCAAATCGCCGAGGGATTTGACGGCCTTACCCAATGCGTTGGGAAATGGCATATCGAGGCGGGTGGCGCAATCACCTCCCTCACCGCATGGAAACGCAATGCCGGAGCATCTCATCTCGTCAACAAAAAACCGACTACGCTCAGCTATTCGCTTCCTCTGGTGATTAAAAGTAATGTGACCCCTCCGGCCATCAGTGTCGGCAGGCAAATCATGTATTTCATGCCAGACGTCGTCCTCGTGCAAGATGGCAGCAGGGTCGGGGCTGTCAACTATCGTGATCTGAACATTCGATGGCAGGATTCACGCTTTATCGAAGACGGCAATGTCCCCAGTGACGCAAGGGTCGTCGGGCATACATGGAAGCATCCTAACAAGAGCGGAGGTCCTGATCGCCGTTTCAATCACAACCGTCAGATTCCAATCTGCCTCTATGAAACTATCCACTTCCAAAGCGGCAACGGCGTCAATGAACTGGTTGAGTTTTCTCGAACCGGTCGGGCGGAGAGTTTCGCTAGAGGTTGTACGCTCGCAGGTCAACTACCGAGAGAAAGGGCCGCCGCCCCGCAGTCACTCCCCATTCAGACCTTGCCCAGGAGCGAACCGCAGGCGCCGCCTCCAAAAAAGCACATCCGGCTCCGAACCGTCTTTCTATCCGCGCTCGCGCTGGTCATAGGTTTCTCTTTGGTCGTTGACCTTTCTAGGAAGAGCCTAGATCGGCCGGCTGCCAGCACCCCAACAGAGCTAAAGGTCATTGAATCATCGGACACCAAGGGTGCGCCGCAGCACATTCAACCCAGTGGACCGAATGAGTTGCCAATCAGCAAGTTGATCGACAACAAACCTACGCCGACCGCAAAAGCGGAAATCGCCACGCCAGATACCACCTTGGATCGACCTGAAGCCAACGATCAACTGAAAACCACTGTACTGGAGGCGCTCGTCCCGCAAGCGGGCTGGTACACTGCCACCAACGTCAATCTTCGGGATGGTCCGGGAACGAAACATCCAGTGCTTCTGGTCATTCCCAATGGGTCGCCAATCAAATTGATCGAGCAGCGAGCGGGCTGGAGCCGCGTTCAAATCGAGGATGGCCGAACTGGCTGGATGACGAGCAAAGCAGTCGTGGCTGGTGACTGACGCTCCTCGCTTGAAACGAGGAACAGTAGGGCCACCTGCGTTGCTTCTCCAACTCCGTGAGCACCAATTGACTATCCGCCCGCCAGGTCGCCAAAGCTCCCCGTGCCCGCGAACCAAATCTACGAGAATATCGCTCTGAAATTGTTTATCTTGTTGAGATTGCAACCAGCTTGCTCTAGCGTCCTCTTCGGGACGTTGGGGGCAATGTTGAAGATTTTGATGCTATGCGCGGCAATGGCGTTGTCGCAGTCGATCCATGCAGTCGCGGGATCGCCGGTTCACGTTGTCGATGGAGACACCTTGGACGTCGGCGGGCTCCGCTACCGTCTGCATGGAATTGATGCGCCGGAAGCCGCGCAGGTGTGTGCCGCCCGAGATGGCCGTACTTGGAACTGCGGGCAGGATGCCATTCGCCGAATGGAAGAAATCACCGGCGGAAAATCAGTCGAATGCGATGACCGAGGCCACGACGCATACGGTCGAACGATTGCTGTCTGCACTGCGGCCGGCGTCGAAATTAATGCGCTGATGATTGAACAAGGGATGGCGTGGGCATTTCGCAAATATTCGCAAGACTATGTCAAAGCCGAAGACGCGGCCCGCAGTCGGGGCGTCGGCATCTGGCAGGCCCCCACCGAGACGGCTTGGGATTTCAGAGCGCACAAATGGGAATCGTCGCTCTCCGCCGTCCCTGATCGCGCCTGCCCCATAAAGGGAAACATCAACCGCAAACACGAGCAAATCTACCATGTCCCCTGGTCCAAAGACTACGGAAAGACAAGAATCGATGTGGCAAAGGGCGAGAGATGGTTCTGCACCGAAGAAGAAGCCGTTGCGGCCGGCTGGCGAGCTCCACTATGGGGTCACGAATGATCAGACCGCATTACCTGCGTTTTGTTTGAATCAACGAACCCTTGTGAATTGATATGGCCAAACCCTTCGAAGCACTGAACCGCCTCATCGACAGCGTTCGTGAATCAAACCACGATTTCCGGATCACCACGGACCCTTTTCCTCCACTTGACGCTGAGAAGCTCGCGAAGACGATGGAGCTCGCCAAAAAGGGCGCCGAAAACGGAGCTGAGGAAAAGCCGGCGTCATCTGCCCAGGCTCTCGACGAAGTTGAAAAAACTGTAGCCAGCCGCGTGGAGACCGAACGCGACGATTCCTATCAGGTTCTTGAGGATCAGCTTCATACGTACGCCACGCGCATGCAGAACCTGGATTTCAATGGTCATTTCGGAAGGATTCGTCAGGCCAACATTTCGAGCCTAACTGACTTTAGAGGCGAAGTTGCCGGCGGGCGAGATGAGCTGTTCGGGCTACGTCGTAGCCTTAAAGAGGCTGATGAGGAACTGACGGAATTTAGGAAAGACAATCGCCTTAAACGGGTCGCCCAGACCAAATCTGAAATGGCGACAATCATAAAATGGATTGTGGTGCTGGCGCTGCTGGTGGGCGAGACAGTCGTCAACGGCATTTACCTGGCCCAAGGCAGTGATCAAGGGCTTGTGGGCGGTGTCGGTTTGGCGTTCGGATTCGCAATCGCGAACGTCTGCGGAACCGTTCTTTTGGCTTGGGTTCTCATCCCCAACATCGTTCATCGTGCACTGTTTCGTAAGCTGGTTGGACTGATTGGAATAGCCGCATGGCTCTGCCTTGCCCTCGGCCTAAATCTGGCTATGGCTCATTACCGCGAAGCGTCAGCAGATACGGCGTCTCAAATTGGCACTGCAGTAATGACCCGTCTCAAGACTGATCCGCTGTTCCTGAAGGACATTGATTCATGGATCCTGTTTGCGACCGGCTTCATGTTCTCCGCAATCGCGCTGTTCGACGTCCTCAGCATTCGAGACATTTATCCTGGCTACGGCGGAGTCCATACGCGATACGTCAAGGCGCGGCAAAACTACGTCGATCACAAAATGGAGCTGATCGAAGAGTTGAAGGAAATCCGTGACGACCACAACACAAAGGTCGAAACAATCATCCGAGACCTCGCTATCCGTCGCCGCGAATGTGCGTCGATCATTGAAAGCCGCGCCCGAATCGTCCGCTTGTTCAATGAACAACAGGATCGTCTCGAGACCTGTGCTAGAAAGCTGCTCACCATCTATCGTGAGGCTAATCGACAGTCCAGGACCAAGACGGCGCCGAAATACTTCGCACAGCAATTCGTCCTCGACCGGAGAAAACCAATTGTCGACACCAGCGACGATTGGAACGACAAGGAGTTAGCAGCACAAATAAAGGGGGCTGAAAGCGAACTCGCGGGGCAGATGCAGCAAATCGGACAAGAGTTCGAGAGTGCCGTCGTCGCCTATCATCAGCTCGACGATCTGTTCTCGGAGAATATAAATGGCCAGAAGGCGGCGTAAAAAACAGAGCGACGTCTCGGCCGGTGGTCTGATGGGAGCAGTTTTGCTGGTTCTTATCATAATGGGAGCGGTGGCCGGTTACTTCTATCTGCGCGAGAAATCGAAGCAATTTCCGCCTTTGGACGCAGAATATTGCCCGACGACGGGCCCGACTTCCGTCACCGCTGTTCTCCTAGATACGACAGACCCGATCGCAGACATCACCAAGGTGGATTTGAAGCGACAATTTCAAAAGTCGGTTGCGGATGTCGAAAGGGGTGGCCTGATCGAGGTCTATGCCCTCACCGACCGCGAAGGCGCCCTCACCCGCACCTATCGAGGATGCAATCCAGGCGACGGCGCCGACGCCGACGAGCTGGTATCGAACCGCAAACGGATCCAAAAGCGCTGGGAGGACGGCTTCAACAAACCTCTGCAGGATATCGGTGAGCAGCTTGGCGAAGGCTCCGAGGGTAACCAATCGCCGATCATGGCAGGCATTCAGCGCATCGTGGTGGAAAGCTTTTCCGACGCCAAACTCGAAGACAGGTCGAAGACCCTTATCGTCGCCTCGGACATGGTCGAGCACACTGCGGCCTTCTCCATCTACAAGTCCGGCACGGACTATGCCGCCTTCGAGAAAAGCAGCGCAAGCGACAAGTTCAGAAGTCCGCTTGATGGCGTCGGCGTCAAGGTGTTCGCCTTTCAGAGAGAGAACACCAAGCTCCTGAAAGAGCTCCCTGATTTCTGGCTCAAATGGGTGACCGCGAATGGTGGTGAATGGATCGGTTACGAGCGATTGGTGGGAGTAGAATAATGGGTACCGGCATGGACATCAGACGCTCGATCCGGACCAATGGCCCCATCATGCTGTTCGCGTTGATGACGCTCGTCGGGTCAACCATCATATGGTTTGGTAAGCTTTACGGCGTTGACACTGTCACCATCACGCTTATCCCACTCTGTATGATGGCGATCTACTTCGTAGTCTCGTTCTTTGCGGCGGGCCTAAGTCTTCACAACGAGCAGGCGGGCGATAACCTCTACTACATGGGCTTCCTGTTCACGCTGACCAGTCTCGGAGTATCCCTGTATCAGTTCACCGGGGAAGCGTCGATCGAAGACGTCGTCCGGAACTTCGGCGTTGCCATTTCATCGACCATCGCGGGGATTTCGCTCCGCATTCTCTTTAACCAGATGCGACGTGATCCGGTCGATATAGAAAAGGCGGTGCGGTACGACCTCGCTGAGATGACCCGACGTGTCCGAACTGAACTCGACACGTCCGCCATGGAGTTTTCGAGCTATCGCCGTACCAGTCATCAGATGCTTGTCGAAGGATTTGAGGAGATTGCGCGCCAGGCGGAAAAGAGCGGCGAGGCCGTTCGCGCGTCAATCGAATCCATGTCTCTGCAAGCGACGAAATCGATCCAAGAAGCGTCCGATAAACTCAGCTTGACGCTGGACAGCACGCACAAACAGATTAGCGAATACGCTGCTCGCAATGCCGCCATGGTCGCTGAAATGAGCGAGCGTCTTCAAGGCTCGGTTTCTGCGATCGAGGAGAGAACTACCAAGCTGGGCGACGCAGTCGATGGCGTTATCCAGAAATTCAGAGATGCTCGATCGCCAGACGAGATTCTGAAGATCGAGGTCACGCCTGTCATCGAATCCTTGCAGGCCATCGTGACCGAACATGCCAAAGCGATCGACGGTAACGCCGCCGCAACGAAAGAGACCGTCAAGAGGATCCTTGCGGCCATCGCTCCGTTCAAGGCAACAAATACGACCCTCGGCGCCATCGCGACAAAACTCGACGCCGCGACCTTGGCTTCTGAAAACTCGACCCAAACCATTGATGCTACGCTTCAGCGCTGGGAAGCCATCGCCGCTGCGACGGAAACGGGGAACATGGCTGCCTCCGGACTAATTGGCCATCTCCAGGAGAACCTTGCCGAAACAAAAGCGGCGACGGGCGCTCATTTGAAGAATGCCGAGAAGCTTTCCGAGGTGGTCTCATCACTCAAGACGAACACGACAAGCATGAAGTCGGTCGCAGACCGACTTGTCGATTTATCGTTGTCGACGACTGCACATGAGAGACGCCTGGAGAGCGCAACAGAGGTCATAGGACGTGCTGCCACGTCTGCGGAGAAGGCCAGCTCTGGCATCGAAGCGGCGGCGCGGCGCCTTTCCGAGGAACGTGCGCAGATCGTTCTTGCTCCGCTACCAAATCCGATCCCCGACGGCTCAGCGACCGTTCTACCAGCGATCGCGATTGCAGCGTCGGAGGGTGAAGGACCCACGAACACCGGATCCGGCGACGACAAGCCGAGGAAAAGCGGCTGGTTCAATCGATGAGCGCCGCCGACACTGCCACGAAAGTTGAGGCAAAGGGATATAACCGTGGCCTCATTCTCGGCTTCACCATGGCGGAGTCCATGCTTCTTCTGGTATTCTGCCTTCTTCTCGTGACCGGGGCGATTATCTCAAATGAGCGCCTTAAAGCAAGCAACGCGCTTAGAGAGGTAGCCGAGGTCAAGACCGCACTCGAGCAACGAAAGCGCGACAACCTGGAGCTTCAGGCCAAACTTGCGACGCAGCTCTCCTTGGTGGACAAGCGGAAGGCTGAGGAAGAGTGGCGGGAACTCGTGGTCGGTCGCGAGGTCGTCGAAGCATTAAGGAAGCAAGGCATTGACGCAGAGGATCTCGACGAACTTGTGAAAAGCGTCGCACTGCTCCTTCAACGGTCTCTGGATGTCTCGGATCCCGTCGCTCTCCAGAAAAAAGTCGACGCCTTGCTGGCCGCCCAAGCCTCTCAGGACCGCGAACAGACACTCGAAGCAGCACTTGAATCTCTAACTAGACGCTTGTTAGAAAAAGAGGACGAGCTTTCGAAAGTTCAGCAGGCGTCGAAGCCGCACGAATGGCCTCCGATCATCAGTCTCAGCGAAGCGAGCGGGTACTTCTTCACATCGGGTAGCGCAGAACTGACCGAGAAGTTTACCGCCGATCTCAGTGGTTCAATTTCCACTCAGATAGCAGAAAACTTGAAACGCTACGGCGTGGATATCGTGGAAGTCATTGGCCACACTGACGAGCAGCCGCTCTCCCGGTCCGGCTCAAACATGGACAAGCTTGCCATAGGCGTTGTGTCAGCGAACACCCCCATCGTAGATCTCGTGCCCGCGGACAATGCCGGACTGGGTCTGGCGCGTGCAATTTCAGTTGCCAGCGTGCTCCGTAACAATGAGGCCTTGGCAGGCATGACGATCCTTCCTTTATCTGCGGCCCAACTGATCATGCCCGGCGACAAACTCACAACCGGCCAATCTGGAAATGTCGAATCTCGGCGGCGGATCGAAATTAGGATTCGACGGAGGGATAACTCAGCGGTCCAATAGGACACCTCAGAAGTCAGTGAATCGCTGCCCCTACCATGCCACCGCCGTGCTCTTCTAAAGAAACGCCACCTTTGACTTTGCTGCAGAATGTCATGACCTGCGCCTCAATGTTGACGATTCTCACTGCCGCTTTACGACTTTGATGCTTCGATCATGATCGCGGTCTTTCTGTTCATCAGCGAATCTCGCATAGACGCCACACGTCTAATCGCTGGGCCACGATCGCAGACATCGTTGGAACCTGGCTTTCACACGCGAGCTACAAAGGTCTGCGGCACGATCACGACGACATCGAAATATTTTCCGTCAACGATCAGGGCTAATCCGCCGATGGCCAATCGTTTGCCGGTTCCTCGATAGCGGGCGTCTCGTCGTCTGCTGGATTGGGATCACGCTCGTACACCGCACGAAGGATTGTGACCTCCTCGACGATCGCGTCGAGCACCTCTTCCGGTTTGGCGCCTTCCTCGACAAACCGAGAGACGAAATCCTCCACTTTCAGTCGAAAGCCATCTTTCCATTCAACGTCGCTCATTTCTTTTTCCGCGGTTTCTTCGTTTTGTCGGTCAGTTCAATCCAAACCGGAGCGTGGTCGCTGGTATGCTCCCAGCCGCGGACGTACTTGTCGACCTGCGCCGTGGCAAGCCGCGACGCCGCCTCCGGGCTGAGAAGGAAATGATCGATTCTCAAACCAGCGTCACGGGCAAAGGCATTCCGAAAATACTTCCAGAACGTGTAGATACGCTCATTGGGATGGAGCTTGCGGAGCGCATCCGTCCAGCCCTGGTTCACGAGATTGGCATAGGCCTCACGCACTTCAATGCGGAACAGGGCATCATCGAGCCAGCGTTCCGGCTTGTAGACGTCAAGTTTGGTGGGCATGACGTTGTAATCCCCGACTAGAATGACCGGTACTTCCAGCTCAAGCAACTCGGCGGCATAGTCATGAAGTCGTTGAAACCAGCGAAGCTTGTAGTCGAACTTTGGCCCAGGATACGGGTTACCGTTCGGGAGATAGAGGCCACCGATCACCATGCCATCGACAACCGCTTCGATATAGCGGCTCTGGGTATCGTCCGGGTCGCCGGGAAGACCCCTTCTCGTGAGGCGCGGTTCCTGCCCTTTGGTCAGGATCGCCACCCCGTTCCATGATTTCTGCCCTGTCCAGACCGCGCCGTATCCTGCGGCTTCGATCGCCCTGATCGGGAACTTCTCTTGGGGTGCCTTCAATTCTTGTAGGCAGACGACGTCGGGCGACGCCTCTTCCAACCACCTGAGGAGCACATCGAGGCGGCCGTTGATGCCGTTGACGTTGTAGGTCGCGACTTTCAATTGCAATCCTCGAGCTGGCCCGACTAGCTATGTCGGGAGGGTACCGCCGCCATTAACTAGCGCCGACTTTACTCATTGGAAGTTGCGCGCCTTCACCTTGAGCGTGTCGATATGCAGATCTCGCACGAAAATGTCTCGTGGCTGAACGGCCGGCCTCGGTCGATCACGCGAGTCCCCGCCCCCAGCCGATCCATGGGCGAATTCATCTCCCCTGCCCGAGGTCAGCTTGAACGCCGCATCCATGTCCGCCAGATTGGACAGATCGCCCGAGAGGTCGAATAGTTGCTGGGCTACAAGATGCACGACATCCCCTTCGCGTTGAATGCGGCCGTTGATCGCCATCATGCTGGCCCCCAGGACGACACGGCGGCGCTTTTCAAACAATGACGGCCAGACCACGACGTTAGCCGGACCCGTTTCGTCTTCAATCGTGATGAACATCACCCCCTTTGCGCTGCCGGGCTTCTGGCGGACGAGCACCAACCCCGCCGTATAGACCCACCGCCCGTCACGAGCGGACATCGCCTCGTCGCAGGTGACCATGCTCCGTCGTCTGAGGTCTTCTCGTAGGAAGGCGATCGGGTGATCGCGTAGCGTCAGCCCGATATGGCCATAGTCTTCGACGACGTTATGGCCTTCGGTCATTTGGCGTAGAAGCACGTCTGGTTCCTGCTGTTCGGCAATCGTTTTCTCTTCTCGCTCTGCGGCTGCAGCGAATAACGGCAAAGGTTCGTCGCGTAGCGCTTTGATCGCCCAAAGCGCGTCGCGACGCTCCTGACCCAGCGACGGCAGGAAGGCGTCAGCTTCAGCAAGTTGGACAAGCGAAGCGGCGGGAACTCCGGATCGACGCCACACGTCGTCGACTGAATCGAATTCGCCATTCATGCGGGCGGCGACGATCCGCGCGACGTCCGCGGTGGCAAGGCCTCTTACGAGACGCATGCCCAGGCGTACAGCGTGGCGACCCGTATTGCCAATCTCCTCAAGGGTGCAGTCCCATCGCGAACGATTGACGCAAACGGGTCGAATTACCACGCCGTGTTTGGCGGCGTCGCCGACGATCTGTGCCGGTGCGTAGAACCCCATCGGCTGGCTGTTAAGGAGTGCCGCGCAGAACACGTCCGGATGATGACATTTCACGAAGTTCGAAGCATAAGCAATCAAAGCGAACGAGGCCGCATGGCTTTCGGGAAACCCGTATGACCCGAACCCTTCGAGCTGGCTAAACGTCTTCTCGGCGAACTCCGCTGTGTACCCATTTCGGACCATGCCGGACACCAGCTTGTCCTTGAACCTTGAGACGCCGCCTGTGAACTTGAACGTCGCCATGCTCTTTCGTAGCTGATCGGCCTCGCCTCCTGTGAAACCAGCGCAAACCATCGCCACTCGCATTGCCGATTCTTGAAACAGGGGAACGCCGAGTGTCTTTCCAAGCACAGCTTCCAGCTCCGGCGTCGGATACTCCACCGCCTCTTTGCCCTCGCGTCGCCGAAGATACGGATGAACCATGTCGCCCTGGATCGGTCCAGGGCGGACAATCGCGACCTGCACGACGAGATCGTAGAATGTGCGCGGCTTCAGGCGGGGTAGCATGGCCATCTGCGCCCGACTTTCGATCTGAAAAGTTCCGAGCGTGTCAGCTTTGCGGATCATCGCATAGGTCGCGGCATCCTCCTGGCGAATGGTAGCAAGGTTCATGCTGTCGTCGTTCTTATGCTCGCGGATGAGGTTGAAAGCCTTGGCCATGCAGGTCAGCATGCCGAGCGCGAGCACGTCGACCTTCATCATTTTGAGGGCTTCGACGTCATCTTTGTCCCACTCGATGATCTGTCGATCGGCCATGGCCGCCGGCTCGATCGGCACGAGATCGTCCAGGCGGTCGTGGGTCAGCACGAAACCGCCGGGGTGCTGACCGAGGTGGCGAGGTGCCCCCATGAGCTGCTGCGCCAGCTTGAGCGTCAGGACAAGCCGGCGATCGTCGGGATTGAGGTTCAGCTCCCGGACGTTGCGGTCGCTGACTTCTTCGGACCACGACCACATGCCGGACGAAAGCGCCTTGATCAAGTCTTCAGGCAGGCCGAGCGCCTTGCCTACGTCGCGGATGGCGCCCTTTGCGCGATACCGAGTCACGGTCGCACAGAGAGCGGCCTTTTCCTTGCCGTAGGTCTTGTAAATCCATTGAATGACCTCTTCCCGCCGCTCATGCTCGAAATCGACGTCGATGTCTGGCGGCTCATCGCGCTCTTGGCTGACGAACCGTTCGAACAAGAGATCGTTGGTCGAGGGATCAATAGACGTGACGCCGAGCATGTAGCAGACGGCACTGTTTGCAGCCGACCCGCGCCCCTGACAAAGGATTCCCTGTGATCGAGCGAACCGGACGATGCTGAACACCGTCAGAAAATACGGCGCATACTTCATTGTTCGAATGAGATCGAGTTCGTGTCGCACCGTCTTCAGAACGTCAGTCGGCAGACCTTCCGGATAGCGGTCGGGCACGCATTCCCAAACATACTGTTCGAGTGACTCCTGCGGTGTCTTTCCAGGGATGATGGCTTCCTCAGGATACTGGTACGTCAGCTCTTCTAGCGAGAATTTGCAGCGCTCTACGATTTCCAGCGTTCGTCGCAGCGCCTCCGGATAGCGAGGGAAAAGCCGCTCCATTTCCTCGGGAGGCTTGAGATACCGGTCCGCATGGCGTTCGCGTTCGAATCCCACCTCGTAGATCGTCGTGCAGTTCCGAATACAGGTGACAACGTCCTGTAGCTGCCTGCGGCCGGGTTCATGAAACAACACATCGTTGGTGACGACCGTCCTCACTCTCAAGCGCGTCGCCATGTTCGAAAGCTCATGAAGCCGAAGCTGGTCATTTGGGCGGCGTCGCAGCGACAAGGCGACATAGGCACGGTCGTTGAAGACCTCGGCCAATTTGCGCATCTGGACGCCGCATGTCTCATCGGGGAGGTCTGGTACCAGCACGGCAAGCATGCCCTCGGAAAAAAGAATGACGTCGTCGAGATGGAGAATGCAGTTATTCTTCCCTCCCCGGCTCTTCCCCAAGGTGATCAATCTGGTGAGGCGGGAATAGGCAGCGCGGTCAGTCGGGTAGACAAGGATCGACATCCCGTCCTGCAGATCCAGGCGACAGCCCACGACAAGGCGGATGCCAGTCGCACGAGACGCCTTCAATGCCCGGACGATACCCGCAAGGCTGTTGCGATCGACCACACCCAAGGCCTCGATACCAAGTTGCTTGGCAGTCGCGAACAGTTCGTCGGCACTGCTGGCTCCCCTCAGGAAGCTGAAATGCGTCGTCACCTGAAGCTCGGCGTATCTCATGCGAAGATCCCGTGAACAAACCATTTGTGAGATCCGGTAGCGGCGTCGACGCCGTCGCCGGCGCGGTAGACCCAGAGCCGTTCTCCCGTCTCGTCCTCAATGATGAAATAATCGCGGACGGCTTCAAGTTCGGAGTTGCGGACCCACCATTCGCCGAAGACACGTTCCGGGCCATCAGCCCGCTTTACCTTGCGGCGTTTTCCCCTCCAGTTCACCGACACGGGCGGGTGGTCGGGCATAAGGGCGATGACCTCAACGAGTTCCGGATAGGGCAGCAGTCGCACCGGCCGAGGCCAGTGGTGCGACCAAGTGGCCACAACGCTATCGGAGGCTGCCGAAATTCGCCGAACAGAACGTTCTGGAACATCCGAAGGCACCGGTGCGAAACGATAAACGCGCGAACCTCGGTTGCCGAGGACGTCGATCAACGGCGTGATGTCTTTAGCGTCTTCTTCTATGAGCGACGACGCCTTCTGCACCTCCTCCAACCGTTCCGACATCACGGCCACAAGCGTCAGCTTCTCGATGCCGAAACCCGGTTCGATCTTTTCGGTCCGATCGCGAAACAATTTGGTCAGCCAGGTGACGTCACGAGCAGGCTTGGCGGTTCCCGCGCGGATGGCCTGTCGAGTGTTGTCGACCTTGTCGACGATGAGGTCCGCGCGCCGGACACCCAAGCCGCGTCTCTGCAGCTCTTCACACAGTTGCACCACGAGCCGTCCGACGTATTTGTCGATGGTCTCTGCAGCCCCGATCGGTTCCTGGAACGAGCGGCTAACTTCTATGAGATCGGGGTTGCGTACTGGATCGATCGGCTCCGATAAGCGGCCGAACGTCTGGTCGAGACGGCGGCCGACGGCGGGGCCGAAACGCAAGGTGATCGGCGCTCGGTGCGTGTTTGCCAGTTCACCAATCGTCCGGAAACCAAGTGTTCGGAGATCGCCGACGGTCTTTGCCGGAAGCCGAAGCAGGGATACCGGGAGCCGCTCGACGGCGCGAGCAGTGCCACCCCGAGGTATGATAACGGTGTCGCGATTGATCGCCCGCGCACAGGCATGAGCCGCTCCCCAGGTATCGGCAATAGCAATTCTAACGTTCAGCCCCTTGCCTCGAAACCGATTTGCGATGCCCGTAAGCATCGGCGCTTCACCACCCTGGAGATGGTCCGCCCCCTCGGTGTCCATAATGATCCCGTCGGGCGCATCGACTGCAACAATCGGCGAATAATGGCCGAGCGCCCAGAGCGTTATGCGTTGAAGTGCCGCCGCGTCCGCCATTTCGTCCGCGTCGATCATAAGAAGGCCCTGGAACAGTGCCTGGGCCTTGGCGGCGGGCATACCTTTGCGAACGCCAGCATTCCTTGCCGAGGCGTCGGCAGCAGATACCCACCGTTTCGAGCCAACTTTCGCTATTACCGCGATCGCCTGTTCAACGGGAATTGACGGATCGGCGCGACGGATCCGATCCGTGGGCAGATCCGGTAGAAATATTGATACGACCCTTGTCATCACACGCTCCGACGAGAAATTCTGCACACTCACCCGCACGAACCCGCATCAATTCAAGCAACCATCGCCCTCGCCCTACCCCTGGGACCGGGAGTTCCTCTGACGGAAGGACACTTACCCTCCATCTCGTTGTCGAAGCCGTCGGCTGCCCGAAATCATTGGCCTCCGTCTGCCGCCGCCACCGCCTGACGACGAGGCCGATCGTCCCAGTCTTCTCGGCAGCAAGCTGCAAGCGGCGTGAGGCGGTCATTGGCAGCCTGACAAGTTCGCCGACGACAGCTCCGAGGCCTCCGTATGATAAAGCCTCAAGCATATTGGCCATTACGTCTTCTTCCCTGTCGGATTCGACAAACACGACGCGATCAGCATGAAGACCCGCCTGCGCCAGGCCTGGGAAAAACAGGTCTGGCCGCGTCAGACACCAGACAATCTTTCCACGGGTTCTGGCCGCTATCCCGGCAACAAACAGAGCCGCCGCTGCCCCATCGACCGTGCCCGCGCCGCCTCCCGCGATTTCATGCAAGGCACCGTAGGAGAGGCCGCCCGATGGCAGAACGCCATCGATTTCTGGAATCCCGAATGGCAACACTGTCCGGGCTCGTACGAGGCCGCCTTCGAGATGCTGGACGCGCTCGCGCAGTTCGGAAATCAGGGCATTTTTGGCGGCCGTCTGCATAGGCTTAACAGTTCCATGTGAGCGATTTCCATAACGATGAAAAGCGAATATGTTCTCTATTTGTTCCTTAGCTCGGAGGGAGTCAACGGGCGCATCTGGCAAGAAAGCGACGCAACAAGAGCCGAGGCGAACTTGATGACGGATTCAACGAACGGAATCACAACGGTAGCTAAACGGCATAGCTGTAAAAAAATATTGGAGCGTGGAGTGCAATGAGTGGACTGCTGACTTTGAGAGACTTCCGAGCACAGGTGATCACGGTTGAATGCCGAGCATGTGACATGAGCACCGAACTCGACCGCTCAGTACTCGTCAAACGATACGGCGCAAGCACGAGGTTCGTGGAATTGCGCCGTCGCCTTGCGATCGGTTGCGAAAAAGTGATCTGCGCGGACGGCGCAGATAGGTGCGAGACAAGATTTCCCTGTCTGCTCCGGGCCGACCTGTATTTCGAAGGGAGCAAGTCCGATGCGTGAAATAACGGAAACATCAACGCTGTCTGTGGACAATGCATCCAATGGTGCGGTTATTTTCGGGAAGACACCGGATGAGAGTCGGCAAGCCGCGCATGGTGCCCGTCTCGATTTCTACAGACAGGAGCGCGACCTCGTCCGGAGTTATGTCGAAGCACTCGACGCCGACGTCGTCGTCATTACGTCAGCCGAAGGCGGTGCCGACACCACGTTTGGTTTATCCCATCTGACCAGTGTTCTGCTCAACTACGAAACCCTTATGTCTGAACGGATCGGCGACTTGCAGGTTGAATTGAAGATCGTGGATGGTTCCGTCTCGAGCTGTGATGAACAGGACTGAGTATGTGTTGGTGTGGACGGCTCTGAGACCTCGGAGTTCCGTGGCATAATAGCCATGGAGATACGAGCGAGAGGAGCGCTTACGATGAATCCCATTTCAAGAATTGGTATGGACACGGCTAAAAACGTGTTTCAGTTACATGGCGTTGATAACGTCGAAGAACCCGTTCTACGCCGCCAATTTCGGCGACGCGAGATGATCAAATTCTTTGAAAATATGCCGCCGACTTTGATTGCCATAGAGGCATGCGGCAGCTCACACTACTGGGGGCGATTGCTTACCAGTCTTGGTCACAGTGTCCGCTTAATCCCGCCGCAATACGTTAAGCCATATGTGAAACGAGGAAAGAATGATGCAGCAGATGCTGAAGCGCTATGCGAAGCAGTCAGCCGCCCGTCGATGCGGTTCGTTCCTATAAAATCGGAGGAGCAACAGGCCGCTTGCATGCTGATGAGCGTTCGCGAACGGATGGTTGGCATAAAGACGCAGCTCTCGAACGCAATCCGTAGCTATGCGGCCGAGTTCGGCATCATTGGTCCACCTGGTCGCCAGAACGTCAATGCGTTGATTGAAAGAATACTCGAAGATGATACGCTGCCTCATCTCGCGAAGGAGCTATTCAGCCTTCAGGCGAAGGAATACCATGCAGTAGAAGCTAGGCTTGAAGAGGTCGAAGCCAAGCTCATGAAGTGGCATCGAAACGATGATGTCAGTAGGCGGATTGCGACCATTCCGGGGATAGGACCGATCGGGTCGACAATGTTGAGCGTTAAAGCACCCCCGGCCGAAAGCTTCCCTTCTGGCCGCCATTTTGCTGCTTGGCTTGGTTTGACACCCAAAGACCACTCGACCGGTGGTCGGGCCAGATTGGGCGGCATCACCAAGGCAGGCGATCCTTTGATCCGATCAACGTTAATTGTCGGTGCGACTGCGCTACTCAGACATATCAGGAAGGGACGAACGAAGCCCTCACGTTGGCTCGCTGCAATGCTGGAGCGTAAGCCGCCGAAATTAGTGGCTGTGGCGCTCGCGAACAGACTCGCTCGCATCGCTTGGCGACTCATGGTCTCCGGAGGCATATATGAAAGACCGGACGATCCTGAATTATCGCCAGTGTCATAGCCTAAACAATCCGGCCATGTTTCAAAAGCAAACGGCCGAGTAACTGAACTTGCAGGAACGAGTAGATGGAAAGACCGATTGGTCGGTACCCGCGACAATCCGAAAGTTGCACTGGCGCAAAAAATCGTCGCGTATGTGTTTGGGGCGTGGGTAGCGAACACCATCTTGGCCAGCAGATCTAATCTGCATCAACAGGCCGGACATCTGATTGCAAGCAATCGTTTTGTCCGTATACTCAAAGCCTGACGAGGGAGGAGCCGTCCACATCTGCAACTTGTATAATCTGTCGTCCAACCAACAGGCGATCCGCGACTTCATCGACATAACCCGCTACCGCGAAGGCAATCTGCCACTGACTGTCAACGTTCATCCAGACAGACCGGGACCAATTGTCCGCGTCGATGCCGACGGCGAGCGAGAACTGGCTATGTCGACTTGGGGCATGCCGACGCCCGACGTCCACCTCGACGGCAAACCCGACCGGGGCGTCACCAACGTCCGGAAAACCTTCGTCCCCCACTGGCAACAGTGGCTTGGCGTCGAAAACCGATGCCTTGTACCTGCGACGGCATTTTCGGAATACGAACAGGAACCGGATCCGGAAACTGGCAAGAGCCGTTGCGGTGGTTTGTCCTGAACGAGGACCAACCTGTGTTCGCCCTCGCAGGAATCCACACGAAATGGACCGGCGCAAGGGGGCCGATAAAAGCGCCGCGGGAAGGCGAGCACGATCTATATGCATTCCTCACGACAAATCCCAATGACGTTGTGAAGCCGATCCATCCGAAAGCCATGCCGGTGCTTTTGACGACGCGGGAGGAATGCGAGATTTGGATGACGGCAGACTGGATAGAAGCGAAAAAGCTGCAGAGGCCCCTTCCCGACGAGAAAATGATTGTGCTGCCGCGCTATTCCGAAGTCGGCGGCCTTGGTGGACATCCGAATAAAGTGACGGACTTATTTGCTGGAATTTGAACACGCTGGAGCTCGTTCAATTCGGGGTCGCGCCGGGCAAAATGTTCGGCACCGCCACGTTGACGCGTTAATAAGAATCCATCGTCACAAGCAAGCGCCATCCAGAATGCGATCACCTCTCCAGTGAACCCCAACTTGCGTGGTACCAATCGAGATGCCGCTCACGATGTAACTATCATTTAACTTTCAGTTGATAGCTCGACACGACCACCATCAAGAGGTTGGGTCGTGTCACTTACGCCAGAACTGGTGCAGGAATGCGGCTGAATCGCAACTACATTTGATTCTCTCGTCGAACAGACTGGTGACGATGTCGCGACTGGACGGGTTGGTTGCTCGCCTGCCGTTTCGTTGGCCACAGGAAGCAACGGGAAAAATCTCTGTGTCCGCGTGGCTTCAACGACCTTACGCGGACCTCCAACGGGATTTCACCCTATCGCTCAGGCTGTGTGGCGATGAGATGAGATAAAGCAGCAAACACTTCAAGTTGGGGCTCGCCTTACGAGATTGCGGCTCCATACCTCAGCGAAACCTCTTAAGGATGCTCGTTGTTGGCAATCCTTTGTCGACTTCAACCAGGTCGATGCGTACTCCACGCCAGTCGATCACATCTCGCGTGGCGCGCCGCCAAGCCCCAACCTTTAAGCCGGCGAGCGTGCTCTGCAGTTCGGCCTTCAATTGTTGACACTAAGACGCACCCTCCGATTTTCACCGGCGGGCGGGTTGCATTGTCAACATTTGTACAGACTCTCGTTCTAGGACTCGAGCGGGCTTATCTCGCGACAAACGCGCGCGCATTTAAACTCGCGCCTGAATAGGATTCGAGACACATCCTCCAAATGCCTTTTCACAGGTTCCCGGAGGTCTCCTGGCTGTCGCGGTCGGGGTCTTCGCCGGGGCGATGCGATCATCTACCGAAGCAACTTAACCGTCCAAGATGAAAACGTCAATGACATTTTGATCACGACATGATCATAATGATCACATTTTATGAAAAAGAGGCGAGTTTTAGGAATTTCGCCCAAAATGCTGCAGTGCTTTTCCATGCTGCGACGCACGCATCAAATAAATAAGGCGTCATCCGCAGTAAAGGATTCGAGGTGTTCTGTATTTACGTGTATTGCGGGAAAAACGATGTTTAAAAACAGGAACTTTCAAGAATTCGTAGATGTCGACGATAAAGGACTCGAATTAACTTCGAACAACTGCCTCTTGGTTTGTCTATGGTTCTCGTCGTCACGTGCAAAAACTCCAATTTTAACTCCACCTAATATTACTCTGGACTCATATAGTCTACATATGCGATGCTTTACACCGTCCACCTCACCAAAGGGGAAAAACGGAAACTCTAGCCAGACGAGATTAAAGGAGGAAGCGATGGTTAGGATGATCGACATCAACGAAGTCATACGCCGCACGGGTTTGGCCCGGAGCACCATTTGGCGACGCAGGAAAGACAGGAAGTTTCAGTTTCCGCTAGCTCGCCAGATGTCGCTCAGACGCATCGGCTGGCCGGACGTCAAAATCGATCGGTGGATTCTGCGCCGTCCCGCCACATCCACTCGCAGGCGCCGCCGCCGGCGCCTGGTCGGCCGCCGCCAGTCGTGATTCAGACGCCGCGTTGCCCAGTTGGCTGCCCAGAAACGGCGGCCCGGCTGGGCAATGCTCATAAAGCTTTGAAATATTGGCGACCCCTGCAGGGCTCGAACCTGCGACAACCTGCTTAGAAGGCAGGTGCTCTATCCAGCTGAGCTAAGGGGCCGCTTTGAGGAGGTTTCCCTCCTGAACCGGCAAATCCTGGTTCAATGTGTCCAGGGTTGCGAACGGCTGAACCGGAAATTATCGCTATAGGACACGCTCTTGCGGGTCGGTTCCTTCGGCGCGATGACACGGTATTCGATGCCGTTGCGCTCGGCATAGGCGACGGCCTGTTCGGCTGTCTCGAATGTCAACTTGACCTGCTGGCGGGTATCGGCAGAGCTGGTGTAGCCCATGATCGGGTCGATGGTGCGCGGCGTTTCCTGATCGAACTCGAGAACCCACAAATTCGTCTTGGCCTTGCCAGACTGCATGGCGGTTTTTGCAGGTCGATAGATTTTCGCGGACATGTCTTGAGCGGCTCCACCATGGTTCAATACTGCCGGCGCTGCCGGTCACTGCGCATTGCCATAGCGCAGAACGGATTAAAACGAAATGACCTTGCAGTGATATATCCGCCGATTTTGCTGCACGAGCCAGCTGCCTACAAAAAGCACTGGTTATTCGGCGGTACAAAACCCCGAAGAGGCAAGGGCCTCATTCGCGGCAGATGTAATCAAAATGGGAAAATCAATGGTCGGAGTGGAGAGATTCGAACTCCCGACCCTCTGGTCCCAAACCAGATGCGCTACCAGGCTGCGCTACACTCCGTGACCCGTCGATGGCGGGGAGATACACGCTTCCCCCTGCCCCTGCAACACCTAAATTGAACAATTCCACAGAGATGCCAAAGGATTGCCCGGGTGGTCAGGGCTGCGCACTGGAGATGCGGCGGGTATCGACGATATCGCCGGTCGCAATACCCAGACGATTGACGGTGCCTGCGTTCAATTCGAGAACGAAGGCGACCGGAACGCGCGAATCGATGATGGATTCCGACAACGGAACGGCGTTCTCCCGAATCGTCTCTATCCTGCCATCCTTGGCGATGAACAGCATGTCGAGCGGAAGATAGGTATTCTTCATCCACATCATCACCTGGCGCGTCACGCCGAAATCAAACAGCATGCCGTGATCGCGCGCCATGTGACGGCGATTCATCAAGCCTTGTGACCGCTGGTCGCTATCGACCGCCAGTTCGACGGTAAATTTATGCACCTTGCCGCCGGTGGCGATAATCTGCAGGGGTGCCGTCTCAAAGGTAATGTCGGCAGCGGCGGTCACGACCGGGACAAGCCACAAAAAAAGCGCCACGAGGGCGCTTCCGGCGAGGCGCGGACAAGACGCGCGCATCAGTGTGCCCGGCCCACGGGAGCGGGTATGTCGGGATGGATCTCGGCAGCCATCAGCCCCTTGTCCCCATCGCCGAAGCGCACCAGAACGGTCTGGCCCGGGCGCAGCTCGGTAAGTCCGAAACGACGCAGGGTTTCCATGTGGATGAAAATGTCCTCGGTGCCGTCGCCGCGCGTCAGGAACCCAAATCCCTTGGTGCGATTGAACCACTTGACCAGGCACCGCTCCAGCCCGCTGGTCGGCGTCACCTGAACGTGGGTCTTGACCGGCGGCAGCTGCGACGGATGGATTGCCGTCGACTGATCCATGGAGAGAATACGGAAGGCCTGATAGCCGCGATCGCGCCTTTGAATGAGCGCAACCACGCGGGCGCCTTCAAGCACGGTCTGGTAGCCGTCGCGGCGCAGGCACGTGACGTGAACGAGAACATCCTGCATGCCATTGTCGGGAATAATGAAGCCGAAGCCTTTGGCAACGTCGAACCACTTGATGACACCGGTAATTTCGACCAGATCGAGAGCATCATTGGCAAAATCGTCATCCAGCGTGACGCCCTTTGCTGAAATTCTGTCCGCCATTGCCTATCCAGCCCCTCGATTACGCGTCACATCATTACGGTTAACTGATTCTTGACGATCAGAATAACATCGTCCCGCCGCAAATGTGCAAGCCCCCGGATGAAATTTGCCGTCGAAGCACATTAACCTCCGAGCCTTGCCTCTGGCTGGTTGTCGGCTCATTATACTCCATCTTCCGCAAAACAAGGACATACCAATGCGTTATCTGCACACGATGGTTCGCGTCAAAGATCTGGACGCCTCACTTCACTTCTGGGTCAAGCTGTTTGGCCTTGTGGAAATCCGCCGTTACGAGAATGAAAAGGGCCGTTTCACCCTGATTTTCCTCGCGGCTCCCGGCGACCTTGATCATGCCAAGGCGCAATTGTCGCCCTGCCTGGAACTGACCTACAACTGGGACACCGAGGATTACACCGGCGGCCGCAATTTCGGTCATCTCGCCTATGAAGTCGACGACATCTACGCAACCTGCCAGCATCTGATGGACAGCGGTGTCATTATCAACCGGCCGCCGCGCGACGGTCACATGGCTTTCGTCCGCTCCCCGGACGGCATTTCCATCGAAATCCTGCAGAAAGGCGAAAGCCTCGCATCACAGGAACCGTGGGCCTCGATGGGCAATACCGGCGCCTGGTAAGCTCCGCACAATGCCGCCGGGCGATACCTGAAGCAACATTCCGGCACCGGTGGTGTCTGGGCTCCATGTATCGCCTGCGTCAGCGCAGGTTTACAAAGAACGGTCCGTTCACTATTGTTTGAACGAAACGTTAACGGGATCAGGACGCATGCCGCATCAGGCTGGCGAGCCCCTTTTCCCGGTTGAACCGGTCAAACCGCAATGGAGGCGGCGTGGTGATCCTTGAACAAGGACCATGCTGATCGTGCGGTTTGTGACGTCTGATGAAAGGCCATGACGGCAAATGTCGCCCGGCCCGCAGTGAGTGGGGATCCAACGTTGCGCCATATTCTGCAGAAAGCGGCGATGATTCGCGGCCTTGGTTGTGCCGTTGCGCTGAGCGTTTCGGCAATGATGTTGTCGGGTTGCGTCTCCGCCGCCAGGGACACGGCCGAGGCGGCCTCCGCAGAAGATGTGGTGGTGCCTGAAATCGCCGCCGCCAACACTGCCCAGGCAGCCGCCGGTTCCTATGAGGATCAGCAGGTTTCCGCCGTTGGCGCCAACGGTCAGCAACAGCCTGGCGCCCAGGCAAATGCGATGATGCCCGCGCCAAACAATGGCCAACCCTCATCACTGACGATGCAGAGCACTGGCCTCAACGCCACCTCGAACAGCATTTTTGCGGTTCATGCGCCGAACGCGGTGCAGGCTCAGAGTGCAGCGGCCGCCGCAGGCAATGCGCCACTGCCGGCCGGACAAGCCACCGGCGTCAATCCGGCGACAAACAGCCTTTTCAACAACGGCCAGCCGGCAGCAAGCCAGGTGCCTCTGCCGCTGGAAGGCGCGAGCAATACCGATGGTGCGGCTGCCACCCAACAGGTAGCAAGCGTAGAGATTGGCGCCGACGGTACGCCACTCCCGGTCGCGGTGCCGATCCCCTCCAGCGGCGACGGCATGCGTGGTGACGCAACCGGACAGACTGCTGCCATGCAAACCGCATCCACGGAGGAAGCCAAGAACGCCACGGCGTCGATTCCTGATTCGGGGAATGCGCAGGATAACGGCACTGAACCGGATGGGGCCGGGAAAACCCTGACGCTGGCCAGCCTGTTTGCTGCCAAACGCAAGAACCGGGACCAGTTCAACAATGACCGGTTTGCCAAGACACCAGCGACAAAGACACGCGTCGCCAATGACCTGAAACCGCAGCAGATTGCCGCGCTCGGTTTCACCGCCCTGCCCGGCGTGCGAACCACGTCGATGTTTGCCAGCACCGATGATTCCGAGCCGGGGCATGACGACGATAGCGCCACGGTCGAAATGGCCTCCTTGTCCGGTTTGGCCAGGCTTGCGCCGAACGGGCTCTGGCTGCAGACCGAAAAGGTGGAAACGGGCTGTTTCCAACCTGAACTGTTGCAGGTCCTGAAGGTCGTGGAGACCCATTACGGCCAAAAGGTCATGGTGACCTCCGGCCTGCGCGACCTGAAACACAATGCCAGTGCCGGCGGACGCAAACACTCGCTTCACACCACCTGCCAGGCAGCCGACATCCAGGTGCCGGGTGTCAGCAAATGGGATCTGGCCGAATATCTGCGCACCATTCCCGGGCGCGGTGGTGTCGGAACCTATTGCCACACGGAATCCGTCCATATCGACATAGGCGAGCCCCGCGACTGGAACTGGCGCTGCCGCCGTCGTAAAGGCTGAAGTTAACCAGCTGTTTTAATTCAATAATTATCTCAAAAATCGAAAACAGCGCGTTATCAGAACTTTTTTACAGGAAAATGAAATTTGCCGCTTGCGGTATTCAAAACCCCTGACTATAAGACGCCCACACAACGGATGCGCCCTTCGTCTATCGGTTAGGACACCAGATTTTCATTCTGGGAAGAGGGGTTCGACTCCCCTAGGGCGTACCATTGTGAACCTCCCCTTCAGTCCGGAAATATGCCGCGCAATCACCAAAATCCGGTGTTGCGGGCGCTTTCGCATGACGCGAACCCGCCTCGTTTAACCGCTGATTTTACTGCGAAAATTTCTTGAAAAAATGCGATTTAGCGCTTGCAGCATTGAACGTGTCTGACTATAAGACGCCCACACCACTGATGCGCCCTTCGTCTATCGGTTAGGACACCAGATTTTCATTCTGGGAAGAGGGGTTCGACTCCCCTAGGGCGTACCATGGTCTCTCAATATCCCAAACAACATCACAGAGTTTTCCGGGCCTGCCGAGCTTTTTGGCTTTATCGCGCGCCGCCGGTTCAGAACGCCTTTGCGGCGTCGATTACCCGCAATTGCACGCGGCGTGTTCCCTGCCACATGTCGGCCGAGATCGAGGCAGCAACATGCAGCGAGGCGCCACGCTCCGACAGCAGCAAGTCGCCCAAAGGCGTCTCCAGAGCCCGGAACGCGATGCCGTCGATCCTCGAGCCATCCTGACCTTCCAGCGTCACCTTCACATGATTGGCACCGACCTGGCGCGAATCGCGCAGACGATGCGCCGGTAGCGCAAAAATCGGTTGCGGATGCCCTGCCCCATACGGGCCTGCCTGTTCGAGTTGGTCGATCAGCGCCAGATTGGCACCGGCTGCCCCCAGGGCGCCATCGATCTTCAGCGTTTCGGCTGAGACGAGCTCTTTGACAGTATTCTTTGCCTTCTCGTCGAAGAAGTGCCTGAGCTTACCGAGATTGGCGCGCTCGACGGTCAGGCCTGCCGCCATCGCATGGCCACCGCCTTTGACCAGGAGGCCGTTATCGACAGCCGCGCGAACGATCTTGCCAATGTCGAAACCACTGATCGAGCGGCCCGAGCCTGTTCCCTTGCCATTGATATCGAACGAGATCGCGAAGGCTGGACGGCGAAACTTTTCCTTCAGGCGCGCGGCCAGGAGACCGACGATGCCCGGGTGCCAGTTTTCGCGGGCCGTGACGATGATCGACGCCGATTCGCCGGTGCCGTATTCCGCCAGCGCTTCGGCCTCCGCCTCTGCCAGCATCGCCACTTCCATCACCTGCCGCTCGCGGTTGAGTTCATCGAGTTTGGCGGCGATCTCTTCGGCGGCGGCCTCATCCTCCAGCGTAAGCAAACGGCTACCGAGTGCTGCATCGCCGATGCGGCCGCCGGCATTGATGCGCGGGCCGATCAGGAAGCCGAAATGATAGGGCGTGACAGGCCCGCCAAGCCCGGCCTTGCGAAACAGCGCCGACAGGCCCGGATTCTCCATATGCCGCGCGGCAACCAGCCCCTTGACCACATAGGCCCTGTTCAGGCCTTTGAGCGGCACCACATCGCAGACCGTTGCCAGCGCGACGATATCAAGCAAGGCGAGCAGATCGAACGACGCGACGCGCTTATCACCCGCTTCACGCAACTGGCGCACGGCATTGACGAGAACGAGGAAGACGACACCGGCGGCGCAGAGATGCCCCTGCCCCGACAGATCGTCTTCCCGATTCGGATTGACCAGCGCCACGCATGGCGGCAGTTCAGCGCCAACCTGATGATGATCGATCACAACGACATCGATGCCGCGCGCTTCGGCAGCGGCCAGCGATTCGTGGCTGGTCGAGCCGCAATCGACGGTGACGATCAAGCGGGCGCCATTGTCGATCAACTGATTGATCGCAGCGGGATTGGGGCCGTAGCCTTCGAAAATCCGATCAGGAATATAGATCTCCGCCTCGACGCCGAAATGACGCAGGAAGCGGAACATCAATGCCGAGGATGCTGCACCATCAACATCGTAATCGCCGAAGATGGCGACCTTTTCGCGCACCTTGATCGCGGTGACGATGCGGGCTGCAGCCTTGTTGCAATCGGTCAGCGTATCGGGATCGGGCATCAGCGAGCGAATGGTCGGATCGAGAAATGCCACCGCGTCGTCCATGGTCACACCGCGGCCCGCCAGCACCCGGGCGATGAGATCGGAAAAGCCATGAACCTGGCTGATGGCCAATGCACGGTTCTGACCGGCCTGGTCGAGCCGCGATACCCAGCGCTGTCCGCTGACCGACCGCTCGACATTGAGAAACGCCCGCTGGACGGGATCTGGCACTTCAATCATCGTACACCCATGACTTTTGACCGTTCGTACGCGGGTTTTGCATCCGGCGCAAACAGCAACGAAAACGGCCCCACCCGGATACAATCCGGATGGGGCCGCAAGACGTTCAATGGAAAATGCGGATCAGGCAGCCTTCGGCCGCTCGATGCGGATAACCTGCGGTTCGCCAACCAGATAGCCCTCGGCCTTGATCGACGCCACGGCCTTACGCACCGAATCCTCGGTCGTCGCGTGGGTGACGAGAATGATCGTCTGCGGTTCGCCGGTATCGACAGGCTGCTTGGAGTGCTGGACGATCGATTCCAGCGAAATCCGGTTTTCCGCCATGCGCGCCGCAATGCTTGCAAAGACGCCGGTCTTGTCGAGAACCTTCAGACGGATGAAATATCCGCCCTCATGGCTCTGGATCTGCGCCTGCTTGTAGGGCAGCAGCGCCGTGACCGGACGGCCAAACGCCGGCACATGCTGGGCGCCCGGACGGCTCTTGGCGAGATCGGCGATATCGCCGAGTACGGCGGATGCCGTTGCATTGCCGCCAGCCCCCGGGCCGACCATCAGCAACTCGCCGAGAATATCGGATTCAATCGCCACCGCGTTGGTGACGCCATCAACCTGCGCAATCACCGAATCGAGCGGCACCATGGTCGGGTGCACCCGCTGCTCGATACCGCTGTCGGTACGCTGGGCAACGCCAAGCAGCTTGATACGGTAACCGAGATCGGCGGCTGCATGGATGTCGTCGATCGAAATATTTGTGATGCCCTCCAGATAGATATCATCGGCGGCAATTGCCGTTCCGAAGGCAAGGCTCGTCAAGATCGACAGCTTGTGGGCGGTATCGTTACCCTCGATGTCGAAGGCCGGATCGGCTTCGGCATAACCGAGGCGCTGGGCTTCCTTGAGGCAGGCCTCAAACGACAGGCCTTCCTTTTCCATCTTGGTCAGGATGTAGTTGCAGGTGCCGTTCATGATGCCATAGACGCGGGAAATCGTGTTGCCCGTCAGCGATTCACGAAGAGCCTTGATCACCGGAATGCCGCCGGCGACCGCAGCTTCGTAGTTCAGCAGCGCGCCATGCTCTTCAGCCAGACCGGCAAGCTCGATGCCATGGGCGGCAAGCAGCGCCTTGTTGGCGGTAATGACATGCACCCCGCGCAACAGGGCAGCCTTGACGGCTGACAGAGCCGGCTCACCGGCACCGCCCATCAACTCGACGAAAACGTCGATATCGGCGGTCTGGGCCAGCGAAAGCGCATCCGCATGCCAGTCGATGGCGGAAATATCGACGCCGCGGTCGCGGTTCCTGTCGCGTGCCGTGACGGCGGTGATTTCGATGGCCCGGCCGCATGTCGTCGCCAGCGCCTCGTGGCGCTCCTGGAGAATACGCACGAGCGAGGCACCAACAGTTCCCAAGCCCGCAATGCCGATTTTAAGGGCATCTGCCATACACGTTTCCTATCATTAACATATCGAGAGCGCTCCGCCTGAACCGGCGGAGCAGATTTTGAGGGGACTGGAAATCCAGTGCCTCAGCGGTGAGCGTTCAGCGAGATGACGTTGTGCAACGTATCGTCGGCTGTCGACAGAAACTTCTTCAGGCTGCGGGCTGCCTGGCGAATCCGGTGTTCGTTCTCGACCAGCGCGATGCGGATATAATCGTCACCCTGTTCGCCGAAGCCGATGCCGGGTGCCACTGCGATATCGGCCTTTTCAACCAGAAGCTTGGAGAACTCCAGCGAACCGAGATGGCGGAATTTTTCCGGAATCTTTGCCCAGGCAAACATCGTTGCAGCCGGCGGCGGCACGTCCCATCCGGCCTTGCCGAAGCTTTCGACCAGAACGTCGCGGCGGCGCTTGTAGATATTGCGCACTTCCGCAATATCCGAGCCATCGCCGTTCAACGCATGGGTTGCAGCCACCTGGATCGGCGTGAAAGCGCCGTAATCAAGGTAGGACTTGACCCGCGTCAGAGCCGCAATCAGGCGCTCGTTGCCGACGGCAAAGCCCATGCGCCAACCGGGCATGGAAAATGTCTTCGACATCGAGGTGAACTCGACCGTGTTGTCCATGGCGCCTGGAACTTCCAGAACGGACGGCGGCAGGACGCCGTCGAAATAGATTTCCGAATAGGCCAGATCCGACAGGATGACGATGTCGTGCTTCTTCGCAAACGCGACGACTTCCTTGTAGAAATCCAGCGTTGCCACATGCGCCGTCGGGTTGGACGGATAGTTGATGACCAGCGCGATCGGCTTGGGGATCGAATGGCGGATCGCCCGCTCCAGCGGTGGGAAGAACGTATCATCCGGCTCGACCGAGATCGAACGGATCACGCCGCCGGTCATCAGGAAGCCGAAGGCATGGATCGGATAGGTCGGGTTCGGGCACAGGATCACGTCGCCAGGTGCGGTGATCGCCTGCGCCATATTGGCGAAGCCTTCCTTGGAGCCGAGGGTGGCGACCACCTGCGTGTCCGGATTGAGCTTGACGCCGAAACGGCGGGCATAATAGGCGGCCTGCGCGCGGCGAAGGCCGGGAATACCCTTGGAGGACGAATAGCGGTGAGTGCGCGGATCCTGAACGACCTCGCACAGCTTGTCGACCACGGATTGCGGCGTCGGAAGGTCCGGATTGCCCATGCCGAGATCGATGATGTCAGCTCCACCCGCTCGCGCGCTGGCTTTCAAACGGTTGACCTGTTCGAAAACGTAAGGCGGCAGACGCCGGACTTTGTGAAACTCTTCCATCTCTAAACCTCGTCTTGCGCCGTCCCCGTGCCGGAATCATGCGTGCAAGGAGACGCGCGCGGTGCAATCTGGCCCACGCGGCCATGAAACGCTTTGCGTCCAAATCAGCCGAAACGCAAGCGCTATTTCTGTATCTCTTTCAGCGTGTCGGCGCCGTGATTGGCGGCCAACAGCTGCAGCTCCTTCAGGCGGCGCTGATATTCGGCTTCGGAGATTTTTCCCGATGAGCGGGCAGCCCCGAGCGCTGTCAGCCGCGCCGACTGGCTTGCGGCGTCTTCATTGCTCATCTGGGCACTCGCTGCCGGCAATTTGCCCTCGATGACAGGATAGACATCGGCGGGAATAGGCTTGGCCATGGTGGCCGAATAGATCGACGGCTGCTCCTCGACCTTTGTCGAACTGCACGCGGCGAGAGCAAGCACCAAAGCTGCCAGTCCAAAGGCCGTACCCATCCGCGTCATCACTGCTTTCCCCGACTTCGTCATCTCGTCCCTGCCCGGCCCCTTTAGATTGAATCTCTGACCGAAACCGGCGGGCGGCCTATCTGCCCCGAGTCCAACATGCGCTGGCACTTGTAATCATTTTAAGGCAGAATGTAAAAAGACAAAACAAACAAACATCTGTGGAGGAAACTGGGTGGCAGAAGACAGGAAGGCCGAGGGCCAGACCGGCACCAGCACGGATGGTTTTCCCGGTTTCGACCCGAAATCCGTCGAACCCTACATCGTCAAGGATCCGGAAGCCTTTACGATCAATCTTGCCCGCACGGTCGAACAGCTCGGCAAGGCCGCATCCGCATGGCTTGCCCCCCGTGAAAGCGGCGAGAAGATCGACATGGTCGCCGACCCAATGGTCGATATGGTCAAGACCCTTTCAAAAGTTTCCGAATACTGGCTCTCCGATCCAAGGCGCACCCTCGAGGCGCAAACCTACCTGATGGGCAGCTTCTTCTCGATGTGGACACGAAGCCTGCAGAAAATGAGCGGCGAGACGGTCAGCGATACCGACGACGTGCCGCGCAATGACAAGCGGTTTGCCGATGCCGACTGGGCCGCCAATCCGTTCTTCGATTTCCTGCGCCAGGTCTATTTCATCACGTCCAACTGGGCGGACCGGATGGTGCGCGACGCCGAAGGTCTTGACGAGCACACCAAGCACAAGGCGGCATTCTATGTCCGGCAGATTTCCAGCGCGCTTTCGCCTGCCAATTTCGTCACCACCAACCCGCAGCTTTATCGCGAAACGGTCGCCTCCAGCGGTGCCAATCTCGTCAAGGGCATGCAAATGCTGGCCGAAGATATCGTTGCTGGCAAGGGAGACCTGAAACTTCGCCAGACGGATGTCAGCAAATTCGCGGTCGGCGAGAACATCGCGATTACGCCCGGCAAAGTGATCGGCCAGAGCGACGTCTGCCAGGTCCTGCAATATGATGCGTCGACCGAGACGGTGCTGAAACGGCCGCTTTTGATCTGCCCGCCATGGATCAACAAATTCTATGTGCTGGATCTCAATCCGCAAAAATCCTTTATCAAATGGGCCGTGGATCAGGGCCACACCGTCTTCGTCATCTCCTGGGTCAATCCGGACGAGCGCCATGCCAACAAGGACTGGGAGTCCTATGCCCGCGAAGGCATCGGCTTTGCGCTCGACACGATCCGCCAGGCGACTGGCGAAGAGGATGTGAACGCAATCGGCTATTGCGTTGGCGGCACCCTGCTTGCCGCAACCCTGGCGCTGCACGCACAGGAAGGCGACACCCGCATCCGCTCTGCCACCCTGTTCACCACGCAGGTCGATTTCACCCATGCCGGCGACCTCAAGGTCTTTGCCGACGAGGAACAAATCGCCCAGATGGAACAGCGGATGAAAGAGACCGGCTATCTCGACGGCTCGAAGATGGCGATGGCCTTCAACATGCTGCGGGCGTCGGATCTCATCTGGCCCTATTTCGTCAACAACTACCTGAAAGGCCAGGAGCCCTCGGCCTTCGACCTGCTCTACTGGAATTCCGATTCCACCCGCATGCCAGCAGCCAACCATTCCTTCTATCTTCGCAATTGCTACCTGCAGAATAACCTGACCAAAGGCGACATGGTGCTGGCCGGCAAGAAGGTCTCGCTTGGTGACGTCAAAATCCCGATCTACAATCTTGCCACCAAGGAAGACCACATCGCTCCGGCAAAATCTGTGTTCGTCGGCAGCCAGTTCTTCGGAGGCGATGTCACTTACGTGATGTCCGGTTCCGGTCATATCGCCGGCGTCGTCAATCCGCCGGACAAGAGCAAGTATCAGTTCTGGACCGGTGGCGCTGCCTTGGGCGACTTCGACGCCTGGGTGAGCACGGCCAAGGAAACACCTGGGTCCTGGTGGCCGCACTGGCAGGCCTGGATCGAAACGCTTGATGGCGAACGCGTACCGGCGCGCAAAACGGGTGGAAATCTCAACTCTCTCGAAGAAGCGCCGGGCTCCTATGTCCGCGCCCGCGCCTGATCGGATAACGGACACTCCATGCTCTTCGACAGGCCACTGGTGCCCGCTGTGCTTATCCAGCGCTACAAACGCTTTCTCTTCGATGCGGTGCTTGAGGATGGGCGTGCGATCACCGGCTCCTGCCCGAATACCGGATCGATGCGCGGGCTGACGACGCCGGGCTCGCGCATCTGGCTGTCCGAACACGACAGTCCGACGCGCAAATATCAGCATATGTTCGAAATGATCGAAGTCGGCAACACCGTCGTCGGCATCAATACCGGACTGCCGAACCGGCTGGCGGAAGAGGCGATCAAGGCCGGACAGGTCGGCGACCTGCATCTCTATTCAACTTTGCAGCGCGAACAGAAATATGGCCGCAATTCCCGCATAGACATGCTGCTGACCGATCCCGAGCGCGGCCGTGCCTATGTCGAGGTCAAGAACGTCCATTTCAGCCGCACGGCGGGCCTTGGTGAATTTCCCGACAGCCCGACCGCGCGGGGTGCAAAACATCTGGAAGAACTCGGCGATATGGTCGATGAAGGCCATCGCGGCATCATGATCTACCTAATCCAGCGGGATGACTGCGCCACGTTCAGGATATGCGACGATCTCGACCCGGTTTATGCCGCGGCTTATCGCCGGGCCATGCAGCGCGGGGTTGAGGTCTTCGCCGTCAAATGCCGGGTTTCGCCGCAGCAAATTACGCCTGACGGCCTGATCCCGATAGACGAACCCGCCTGTGCTGATCTATGACATTTATGAAAGACAACTGAAAGTATTGTAATGGTCACCTATATCGAGGCAGCGTCAGCGCCCTACAAGAATACCGGCGTCATCCGCCTCTATACGCCCGAGGATTTTGCCGGCATCAAGCGCGCCTGCCAGATCACCGCGCGTTGCCTTGACGAATTGGCAAGCCGCGTCAAACCGGGCGTGACAACCGACGAGATCGACCGGTTCGTTTTCGATTTCGGCATGGATCACGGCGCCCTGCCCGCGACACTCAACTATCGCGGCTATACCAAATCGTCGTGCACATCGATCAACCACGTCGTCTGCCACGGCATTCCCAACGAGAAGCCGCTGCGCGAAGGCGATGTCGTCAATATCGATGTCACCTATATCATCGATGGCTGGCACGGCGATTCCAGCCGGATGTATCCGGTCGGCGAAATCAAGCGCGCCGCTCAGCGCCTACTCGAAGTCACCCATGAATGCCTGATGCGCGGCATCGCCGCCGTCAAGCCGGGTGCACGCACCGGCGCCATCGGTGAAGCCATCCAGACCTTTGCCGAAGCCGAGCGCTGTTCGGTGGTGCGCGATTTCTGCGGCCATGGCGTGGGACGGCTTTTTCATGATGCCCCGAACATCCTGCATTATGGCCGCGCCAACGAAGGCCCGGAAATGCGCGAAGGCATGATCTTCACCATCGAGCCGATGATCAATCTCGGCCGGCCGCATGTGAAGGTTCTGGCCGATGGCTGGACTGCCGTCACCCGCGACCGGTCTCTCTCGGCGCAATACGAACATGCCGTCGGCGTCACCGCCACCGGCTGCGAGATTTTCACCCTGTCGCCGGCCGGCCTCGACCGTCCGGGGCTGCCAGCATAAGGTTTGCGATGACAAAGCTCCCCTTTCCTTCCGACGGCGATCATTCGCAACCGGCTGATGAAAGGGGCTTTTTCGCCGAACAACAACCGAAGCGCTCCAGCCTTGGCGTACCGGCGGTGCAACAGGACGATGCGCATTATCATGGCCATCGCGACCGGTTGCGGACACGCTACCGGGATCATGGCGATACGGCGCTGGCCGATTATGAAATCCTCGAACTGCTGTTGTTCCGGCTAATCCCGCGCCGCGATACCAAGCCGATCGCCAAGGCGTTGCTTGAACGTTTCGGAACGCTGGCCGGCGTCTTTGGCGCTTCGCCTGCCTTGCTGCAGGAAGTGAAGGGCATCGGCGAGGCCGTTGCCTTCGACCTGAAACTGATCTCGACCGTGGCCCACCGCACCCTCAAGAGTGAGCTTAAAGGTAAGCAGGTGCTGGCCTCCTGGTCATCGGTGATCGACTATTGCCATGCTGCCATGGCGCACGAGACCCGCGAGCAGTTCCGTATTCTCTTTCTCGAC
Source organism: Hyphomicrobiales bacterium (assembly GCA_900472175.1). Classification (GTDB taxonomy): domain Bacteria; phylum Pseudomonadota; class Alphaproteobacteria; order Rhizobiales; family Rhizobiaceae; genus Pararhizobium. The sequence goes on from UCHD01000004.1 coordinate 810,789, forward strand.
AAGCGCAATGCCCTGATTGCCGACGAGGTACAGCAGACCGGCACCGTCGATCATACGCCGGTCTATCCGCGCGAAGTGGTCAAGCGCGCGCTTGAACTGTCCGCGACCGCGCTTATCCTCGTCCATAATCATCCTTCCGGTGACCCGACCCCTTCGAGGGCCGATATCGAGATGACCAAGATGATCGTCGATACGGCAAAACCGCTTGGGATTACCGTCCACGATCACATCATCATCGGCAAGGATGGTCATGCCAGCCTCAAAGGGCTGCGCCTGATCTGATCTCCCGGCTCAGAGCCATTTCGCTCGCCGGAACATCCGGTAGAGCATGCTGCAAATAAAGACGATCAGTGCCAGGACGACGAAATAACCGTATCTGAATTTCAATTCCGGCATGTCGTCGAAATTCATCCCATAAATCCCTGCAATCGCCGTCGGGACGGCAAGGATGGCGGCCCAGGATGCAAGCTTGCGCGAAATTTCGGTCTGCTCCGACTGGCCGATCATCAGGCTGGCCTCGAAGGTGAAGGCCAGTACCTCGCGCAGCGTGTCGATATCCTCCTGCACCCGCCGGACATGATCGGTCACGTCACGGAACAGCGCGTGCAGCGTGGCGTCCATGCCGGGCAGATCGAGATGCTCGTGGCGCCGGCAGACATCGACCAGGGGAACGACGGCATTGCGCAGGCGCAGCAGGCTGCGGCGCAGGAAATACAGACGTTCTATGTCCTTCTTGTCGAGCCGATCGCGCAGGACCCGTTCTTCCAGTTCCTCGACTTCCGCATGGATGCCCTCGACGACGGGCATATAGTTGTCAACGATGAAATCGAGGATCGAATAGAGGATATAGTTCTCGCCATGCGCCAGTGCGGCTGGAGAAGCCTCGCAGCGCTGCCGGACCAGATTGTAGGATGTCGATGGCCCGTGGCGTACCGAAACCACATAGCCGCGGCCGACAAACAGATGGGTTTCGCCGAAGACAATCTCCTCGCCCATCATATGGGCGGTGCGGGCCACGACAAAGATGGCATCGCCATAGATTTCCAGCTTCGGACGCTGATGGGCATGCCGGGCATCCTCGATGGCCAAGTCATGCAAACCGAACTCCGCCTGGACTTCGCGCAACAGCGCATCATCGGGCTCATGCAGGCCGATCCAGACCACCGCCTTGTCGCGGCCCTTCCATGTATGCGCGTCCTTTATCTCGATATCGAGAATGCGTTGGCCATGCTCGTAAACGGCAGCAGCCACTACGCCCGGGCGGTTGCGCGGTTTTGCGGGGGGCTCGGACGGATTGCTCTCCGCGGAGGAGCCGGTCTCGTTTTTCAGTCTGCCGACGGTTTCTTGCAAACCCATAACCCTCTCCCATTGCAGAAACCGGGCGCGGCCGGTTAGACATGTGACAACAGAACCTCAGTGCTGCGCGGCCCCATGACTGGTGGCCACGGCATCGCGTTAAGCAGCAGACGATGTCATGCTCAATATAATCGCATTCCGTAAAATAAGCACCCGCAAGCCTCGGGCTGCCCATAGGGTTTATCAAACTGTAAGATTGACGATATAGACGGTCGCAGGCGACATTTACCGCAACGCACAACGATTCTTCCTCCATCACCGGAAACGCGACATGAACCAGTACGATCTCGTGGTTGTCGGCAGCGGACCTGCAGGGCGCAGGGCTGCCATTCAGGCCGCCAAGCTGGGCAAGAAGGTTCTTGTCATCGAGCAGGGAAAGCGGGTCGGCGGCGTCTCGGTCCATACCGGTACCATCCCGTCCAAAACCCTGCGCGAAACCGCGCTGAACCTAACCGGCTGGCGCGAGCGCGGCTTTTATGGCCGTGCCTACCGCGTCAAGGAAGAAATCAGCGCCGAGGATTTGCGCCGGCGTCTGCTGATCACCCTTGATCACGAGGTCGAGGTGCTGGAACATCAGTTTGCCCGCAACCGCGTTCAGCATATCCGCGGCAAAGCCAGCTTCATCGATCCGCAGACGATGCAGATCCTCAAGGAAGACGGCGAAATCGTTCAGGTTTCCGCCACCAGCATCCTGCTCGCTGTCGGCACGAAACCGTTTCGCCCCGACTACATTCCCTTCGACGGAAAGACAGTGCTCGACAGCGACGAGTTGCTTGAAATCGAGGAGCTTCCCCGTTCCATGGCCGTGATCGGCGCAGGTGTCATCGGCATCGAATACGCAACGATTTTCAGTGCGCTCGACACGCAGGTCACGCTGATCGACCCGAAGACCACCATGCTGGATTTCATCGACAAGGAAATCGTCGAGGACTTCACCTACCAGCTGCGTGACCGCAACATGAAGCTGCATCTCGGGCAGAAGGCCGAAAAAGTGGAGCGGCTACCGGATGGCAAATGCTCGATCAAGCTCGACAGCGGCCGCATCATCATCTGCGAAATGGTGCTGTTTGCTGCCGGGCGCATGGGCGCCACCGATTCGCTCAACCTGGAGGCTGCCGGTCTTCAAGCGGACAATCGAGGCCGCCTCAGCGTCAATCCCGAGACTTTCCAGACCTCGGTTCCAAACATCTATGCCGCTGGCGACGTTGTCGGCTTCCCGAGCCTTGCCTCCACCTCAATGGAACAGGGCCGTATCGCAGCCCGCGTTGCCGTTGGAGCGATCGCCAAGGAACCGCCGAAATTCTTCCCCTACGGCATCTACGCCGTACCGGAAATTTCGACCTGCGGCCTGACGGAGGAAGAGGTCAAGGAGCGCGGTATTCCCTATGAGTGCGGCATCGCCCGTTTCCGCGAGACATCGCGTGGCCATATCATGGGGCTAGATTCCGGGCTTTTGAAGCTGATCTTTTCGCTGAAGACCCGGCGCCTGCTCGGCGTCCATATCGTCGGCGAAGGCGCCACCGAACTTGTCCATATCGGCCAAGCTGTGCTGAACCTGAAGGGCACCGTCGAATATTTCGTCGAAAACACCTTCAATTACCCGACGCTGGCCGAAGCCTACAAGATCGCCGGCCTAGATGCCGGAAACCGGATGGGCGAAATTACGCCAAAGCTGTGAGGATGATTTAGGAGCGAGGGGCTCGCTCCAAACTTCAGACACAAACGAGAAAAGCCGCCCCATCGAGCCGCTTTTCTCGTTTCAAGGTGTCGCAGTTTACTCCGCCGGCTGGCTTTCCGTCTTGCGACCGATCATCTTTGCCTTTTCGCGCAGCCACTGGAAATTCACGTAGAGCATCGGGATCAGGAAGATGCCGACCAGTGCTGCCCCCAGCATGCCGCCGAAGACGGCGGTGCCGACGCCGCGGCGGCTGAGCATGCCTGCCCCTTGTGCGATCACCAGTGGCACCAGGCCGGCGATGAAGGCAAAGCTGGTCATCATTACCGCACGGAACCGTTCGCGCGCGCCCTCGACCGCTGCATCAGCAATACCCAAACCGTGCTTTCGCCGCTCCATCGCGAATTCGACGATGAGAATGCCGTTTTTCGCCGCAAGCGCAATCAGCACCACAAGGCCGATCTGGGCATAGAGGTTGTTGTCGAGGCCCGCGACTTTCAACGCCAGCATCGAGCCGGCGATCCCGGCCGTCACCGACAAAAGCACTGCAATCGGGATTGTCCAGCTCTCGTAAAGCCCGACAAGGAACAGATAGGCAAACAGCACGGCAAGCCCGAGAATCATCGTCGTCTTGCCGCTCGCCTCGATTTCCTGCAGCGCCGTGCCCGTCCACTCATAGCTATAGCCAGCCGGAAGCGTCTTGGCCGAAACCGCCTCCATCGCAGCGATCGCTTCGCCGGAACTGCGTCCCTCTGCCGGCCCGCCATTGATCGTCGCGCTGGCATAGTTGTTGTATCGCACGATCAGCTGTGGCCCGAGGATCAGGCGCGCCTGCGCAAACGCCCGGATCGGCACCATCTGGCCCTTGTTGTTGCGGACATTGATCCGGTAGATATCGTCAACCTTCGATCGCTCTGACGCTTCGCCCTGCACCGTGACCTGCCAGGTCCGGCCGAACAGGTTGAAATCGTTGGCATAGGCGCTTCCCAGCACCGATTGCAGCACATTGAAGACATCGGAAACCTCGATGCCGAGCGTCTGGACCTTTTCACGGTCTATATCGAGATAAAGTTGCGGGGTGTTTGCCGCATAGGTGGTGAATACCTTGCTCAGCGCCGGATCCTGGTTTGCCGCAAACACGAGACCCCGTGCCGCCTGGGCAACATCGCTGGCGCTATCGCCGGTGAGGCTGAGCAGCTGGTATTCGAAGCCACTGCCTGTGCCCAACCCGATGATCGGCGGCAGGTTATAGACGATGACATTGGCGTCCTGGATCGTCTGGAGCTCAGCGCTCAACTTGGCAAGCAGGCCGTTGACGGACAATTCCGCCGTTGTGCGGTCGGCAAACGGCTTCAGCGTGATTACCAGCAGGCCGGAATTCGACTTCACCTGGCCATCGAGCAGACTGTAGCCGACAACCGACATGACGCCGTCAACACCATCGGTCTTGCGGATCATGTCTTCGACCCGCCTGGCCACTTCGTTGGTGCGGTTGACTGACGCGCCATCCGGCAGGACGATTTCGCCGAAGATGGCGCCCTGATCCTCAGACGGCAAGAAACCTGTCGGCGTCGACTTGACCAACCAGCCGGTGCCGGCAATCAACCCTACCAGCAGTACGAGCCCGAGAAACGCGAAGCGGACAAACCGGCGTACAAGCGAGGCATAACCATCGCGGGCATAGTCGATACCCTTCAGCACATAGCGGATCGGGCCACGCTTGGGACCATGATGCGCTTTCAGAAGCACCGCGCAGAGGGCTGGCGACAGCGACAACGCGTTGATGGCAGAAATCACCATCGACACCGAAACGGCAACCGCGAACTGGCGGAAAAGCTCACCGGAAATGCCCGGAATGAAGGCCACCGGGATGAACACAGACAGCAGAACCAGCGTGATGGCGATAATCGGCGCGGTGATCTCGCCCATGGCAAGCCGCGCCGCTTCAGCTGGCGTGATGCGCGGGTCCTTTTCCAACTGGGCCTCGACCGCCTCGACCACGACGATCGCGTCATCGACGACGATCCCGATGGCCAGCACGAGCGCCAGCAGTGAAACGGTGTTGGCTGAAAAGCCCAGCGCCATCATCACGGCAAACGTTCCGATCAACGAAACCGGTACCGCGATCAGCGGAATGAGCGTTGCCCGCACACTTCCAAGAAACAGATAGACAACGATCACCACGAGGATAAAGGCCTCGATCAGCGTCTTGATGACCTCGTGGATGCTCTCATCGACAAACTTTGTCGTATCGTAGGTCACCTTGTAGTCGACGCCATCCGGAAAGGACGGTTTCAACCTCTCCAGCAGCTGGCCGATGGCCTCCGCCGTGGCAATCGCGTTGCCACCGGGCGATTGATAGATACCGAGCACGGCGGCCGGTGTACCGTCCTGACGGCCGATTTGCTCGGCCGTCTTCGACGTCAGTTCGACGCGCGCCACATCGCGGATGCGCACGAACGACCCATCCGGCTGGGCACGCAGAACAATGCTGCCGAACTCCTCGACTGTGCTGAGGCGCCCCTTCGTCTGGATGGTCAGCTGGAACTGTTGATCCGGCAGCGCCGGCTGGGCGCCGATGCGGCCGATGGCCGCCTGGACGTTCTGCCGCTTCAGCGCATCGACAATGTCGTTCGGCGTCATGCCGAAGCTGGTCAGCCGCTCCGGCGTCACCCAGATGCGCATGCTGTAGTCGGAAGGGGTCAATAACGAGACGTCGCCGACGCCGCTAACCCGCTTCAATCCGTCGATGATGTTGATGGTCGCGTAGTTGGACAGAAAGAGCTGGTCCTGTTTGCCGTCCTTCGACGTCAACGCGATGATCTGCATCAGCGCCGAGGATTTCTTCTTGACGTTGATGCCCTGCGCCCGCGCCTCCTGTGGCAGCTGCGCCTCGGCGAGGCTGACGCGGTTCTGCACGTTGACGGCGTTGATGTCCGGGTCCGTCCCAACGGCGAAGCTGACCGTCAGCGTATAACTGCCGTCATTGCCGCTGGTGGACTTCATGTAGATCATGTTGTCGACACCGACGACGCGGGATTCGATCGGCTGGGCGACGGATTGCTGAACAATTTCAGCGCTGGCGCCGGGATAGCTGACCGTCACCGACACCTGCGGTGGCACGATGTCCGGGAACTGGGCAATCGGTATGACGCTGAGTGCGACAAGGCCTGCAATGGTGATGACGAGCGATATAACGACCGCAAGACGTGGCCGATCGATGAAAATACCCGACAGCATGGCTCAGGACCCCGACTTGACTTCAAGCGGCTCAACGACCTGGCCTGGGCGAACTCTTTGAATGCCTTCGGTGACGATCCTGTCCCCAACGGCAAGCCCTTTGAGAACGGACAAATCGCTGCCTTCGGTCTGACCAGGCTCGATGCGGCGAACCTCGATCTTGTTCTCGCTGTTGACGACGAGCGCAAACGGTCCAGACTGATCGATCTGGATCGCCGCCTGTGGCACGACCAGCGATTTTTGCGCTGTTCCACCTTCGACGGTCACCGTCACCAATTGGCCATCGATCAGAATCCTGTTCGGATTGGGAAATGTCGCGCGAACCGGTACCGTGTCGGTGCTTTGATCTGTCGTCACATCGACAAAGCTGACCTTACCGGGCTCCGGGTATCGCTTCCCGTCGGCAAGCTCGACAAAGACGACCGCCGCATCAACGGCGCTACCCAGCGTTCCCTTGCCCGCCAGCTTGTTGCGAATCTCCAGAATCTCGCGCTGAGACACCGAGAAGGTAACATAGATCGGATCCTGGCTGACGATAGTCGCCAGCACATTGCTTGAGGGACCGACGAAGTTCCCGATAGAGTAAGCCGAGCGGCCGATGCGCCCGGCAATCGGCGCGCGGATTTCAGTATAGCCGAGGTCCAGCTTGGCCTTGTCCAATGCCGCGTTCAGCTGCACAAGACTCCCTTTGGCCTCACTATGCTTGGCGGTGGCCAAGTCAAGTTGGTTTTGCGGTGCGGCACTTTTGGCAACAAGCGTTTTCTGCCGCTCAACCTCGATATTCGCCAGAGACAACTCGGCTTCGGCAGAATCGATCGCGCCCTGAGCCTGGGCCACCGCCGCCTCGTATTGTCCCCTTTCCATGACGAACAGAAGATCACCCTGCTTGACGTCCTGACCTTCGGTAAAGAGCCTCTTTTCGAGGAAACCATCGACCCGAGCGCGCAACTCGACCTTGTCCACCGCTTCGATACGTCCGGTGAAGGAAATAGCCGGCCTGATATCCTTTTCAACGACCTGGGTAACGGAAACCGATGGCGCGGCGGCGGGTTTGGCCGCGTCCTGAGCGACGGCCTGATGGCCCGCAGCTGTTACCGAAATGACCATTGCCGCCGTGATCAGCGATCGATAAGCGCAACCTGCCATTGAATATTCCCCTCAATCGCGTCCGGTAAACTGCCTCACCTTCCTCCGTCCGACAGACAGTGTCAATCTATCTGCATCCTTGGCGTTTTAGCCTTCCGTGTTGTTTCAATCGGGGACATGGCGGCCGAACCTCACCAAGGAACGCGGCGGAACCATCCACACGATAATCCGGCCGCGCGAACAGAAAAAGCCGCCCCTTTCGGGACGGCCTTTCAAAATCACGTAGCGATGTGCGGGATTATTCGGCGCTGTCGTCAGCGGCCTTCTTCTTGGCCGGGGCCTTCTTCTTCGGTGCAGCGGCTTCTTCGCCTTCCGCAGCATCAGCCTTGGCAACCTTCTTCTTCGAAGCGGACTTTTTCGTTTCCGAAGCGCCTTCCTCGTCGTCGGCCAGCAGTTCTTCCTTGCTGACGGTCTTGTCGGTTACCTTCACTTCGGAGAGCAGGTGATCTACGACCTTTTCTTCGAAGATCGGGGCGCGCAGCGATGCGGCTGCACCCGGGGTCTTCTGGAAGTAGTCGATGATCTGCTTTTCCTGGCCCGGGAACTGGCGCAGCTGTTCGAACAGCGAACGCTGCATTTCTTCGTCGGTTACCGTAACACCGGCCTTCTCGCCGATTTCCGAGAGAACCAGGCCGAGGCGGACGCGGCGTTCAGCCAGCTTGCGGTATTCGCCGCGGGCTTCTTCTTCAGTCGTGTCTTCGTCAGCGAAGGTCTTGCCGGCCTGTTCCAGATCGGTGTTGATCTGGCGCCAGATGTTGTCGAATTCTGCGTCAACCAAGCGCTGCGGCGTGTCGAACTGGTAGAGTTCGTCCAGCTGGTCGAGAATCTGACGCTTGACCTTCTGACGGGTCATCGAGCCGTACTGGCTTTCGATCTGGCCACGAACGACTTCCTTCAGCTTGTCAGCCGATTCGAGGCCGAGCTTGGTAGCGAGGTCGTCGTTGATTTCAACGGCGGCAGCGGCGGCAACGTCCTTGACGGTGATGTCGAAGGTGGCTTCCTTGCCAGCAAGGTTTGCAGCCGGGTATTCAGCCGGGAAAGTCACGGTGATGACCTTCTCGTCGCCAGCCTTCAGGCCAACGAGCTGTTCTTCGAAGCCCGGGATGAAACGGTTGGAGCCGAGAACCAGCTCAGCGTCTTCGTCCTTGCCGCCGTCGAAGGCTTCGCCGTCGACCTTGCCGAGGTAATCGATGGTGACGCGGTCGCCGTTGGCGGCCTTGCCCTTCTTGGTTTCGTAAGTGCGGGCATTTTCAGCGATCTTGAGAATCTGCTCGGTCACTTCGGCTTCGTCGATATCAACGACTTCGCGGGTCACCTTGATGCCGCTAACGTCCTTGAGTTCGATCGCCGGAATGATTTCATAAGCCAGCGTGAATTCGAAATCGGCTTCAGCGTTGAGGATCTTGTCCGCTTCAGCTTCGTTTTCGGTCATCGCGATTTCCGGCTGCGTCGCAGACTTTTCGCCGCGCTCGGACAGGATTTCGGTCGGCTTTTCGCGAACGAGTTCATTGACGAGCTCAGCCATGACCGACTTGCCGTACATCTTCTTCAGATGTGCGAAAGGCACCTTGCCCGGACGGAAACCGTTGATACGGACCTTGTCCTTGGTTTCGGCGAGGCGCTCGTTCATCCGAGCTTCCATGTCCTTGGCCGGGATAACGACCTTGAGTTCGCGCTTCAGCCCTTCAGCGAGCGTTTCGATAACCTGCATGTTCAAACCTTCATTTCACGTTGACAGGGCTCTGTCGGTGTTCTTGTTAAACGAGCACTTGAGCCGATCCATTTGCCGGGAGTGGCTTTACGCAAATCAGTCACCGTTTTGCAAGCAAAATGGCGCCGTCCTCTCGATCGACGCCAAGGCAAGCCCTGGACGTCCCTTTATTCTGGTGCGGGTAGAGAGACTTGAACTCCCACGCCTTGCGGCACCAGAACCTAAATCTGGCGTGTCTACCAATTTCACCATACCCGCGTTCAGAAAACCGCAGCGCCTGCTCGCATCGGCACAGAAAAGTCTTGAGCGATAACGCCAAAGACAGACCTGCACCGGGTTCAGGGCGTTCCCGAGCGCGGCGTCTCTATATCACCCGTTTCCAAGGGATCAAAGGAAAAATGGGGATCTCAGGAAAAATGCGGTTTTTGTCGTATTCCCATCACCTGCACGGCAAGAAACCATCTCCCGATCAATAAAGCGGCTCCTCATAGAGCGGCTTGCCGTCAATCGCGATCAGACGGATCTGCATCCGGCCGTCGTCATCCACCCGTGCGGTCACCGACAGGGCGCTGGCATTGCGCGCCTCCTCGAGAACCTTGCCCTCGCCTTCCGGCACATAATAACGCTCGACGCCGTAATCGACGCTCAGGGAAGACTGCGGGCCATCGGCCGCCGGGTAGAAATAGAACGGCGCGCTACGGGCGATAACGCTGCCCTCCTTGGGCGCAAGCGCACCGAAGGACGCTTCTGCTACACCCCAGAATCCGTCCGGCTGCTTTTCCAGGCGCACGGAAAGCTGCGCGTCGGTCGCCTCGCTGGGAAAACCACCGGTCACCTTGTCGGCAGGAATGGTCGAGATGTCGTAAGACAGGATGACATAGTCGCCGCGCAAAAGGTCGCGCGGATCGACGGGAACGGTCTTCAGCACCACATCGACCCCGTTGCGCAAGATGGATGCGCGGCTCTCGATCATGTAGCCGAGGAAGGCGGTCTGCAGCACCGCCACCAGAATTGCCGCAAACAGCGGCCTCACCAACGGATTGCGGTTCATGCCATGCTCCCTTCCGTACCGGTTTTTCCGGCAATCCGCTTTTCCAGCCGGATGACCAGCCAGGCGATCAGCGCGACAACGACGCCGGAAATCAGGAAGAAACCGGATGTACCGAGAATGCTGCCAAGTGTCTCGGACGCCAGATAAAGGGTTTCGGCCGCGAAAACAGCGTAACCGAGAAAGCGGACCGCACCATTCAGCCGGCCGGCGATGGCAATACCGCCGAGCGCCACCGCAAGCGTCGTTGCTCCGATCGCGATCTCCTGGCCAATGCCATCAACCTCGTCATGCAAGGCCGCGAGCCCCATCACGGCAAGCGCAAAACTATAAAAGGCGGGTGCCGCTCCGGCCTCGCGGGCGAAACGATAGAGCGGCGACAGGGGAATGCTGGTCACCAGGAACACTACGACACCGGCCCCAAACAACAGGCTCGCAACCCAGACCTCCGGCAGTTCGATGTAAAACCATCCAAGCCAGGCCAGAGCCAGCAGATAGGCAAGGTGGCGTGCGATGCCGGCATTGGTGTAGCGCACCAGCGCAATGACGACGAGGATCAGCATCGGCACGAGGTAGATATAGCCGTTGCCCTCGAACGAGGCATCATTGTCGACCACCAGTTCACCGAAAATGGCCCAGGCCAGGAAACCGCAGAACACCGCGAGTGCGGCGGAGCGAAAGGCAACGGCCGCGACGCAGGTTGCTGCGAACCAGACCAGCAGCGCATCAGTCGCATCGCCCGACAGGTGATACATCTGCCCGACCAGCGCGATTGCGCCGCCAAAGGTCATGGTCGCCAGCACAAGCAATGCGGTACCTACACCCCTGAAGCCGCGGCCAAGGCAAAAGGCTGCCCCCAGATAAAACGCCCAGATCAGGCCGACGATACCGCCGACGCGCAGGATGCGTGGAATGGCTTCCCAGTTGGCGGCCACCAGAAGCAGGATCGCCGCAGACAGAAGTACCGCCGCCAGCACCAGCAGAACCCGGCCTGCACTGAAGACCGTCTCGCGGCCATCATACTCGGCCAGCATGGCTTTTGCGGCTCCGGAATCGAGTAGGCCCTTGGACACCCAGATATTGAAGTCTTTTTCGATCCGTCCCCGGTACATCGACCGATCTCCTTGTATGCGCGTGTTGGGCAACACATATCATAGGCGTTCCTGATTCCTAGATGATGATCAGGCCCGGCGCTCCCCCTTAACGGCGCCAGCGGCGCGGTCATCATTAACGAAACATGAGGAGTTTCGTGCGAATCTGGAACCGGAAGAGAACTGGAGGGCGTATCGCCTGGCTTATGCGGAATTTGCATGTCATCCATGATGATATTGCACTGCACAAACCACCATCGGTCACCTATATTGTTCTCAAGAAGACGGAACGAGATCAGCACAAGCGATAGGGACCGTCAGCGGCATGGCCAGCCGCTTTCGCTCAAGAAGCGGAAAAGGCCAGCGAATTTAAAAGGTTCGCTTTATAGAATTCGGAGTGGCGCACTCCTCCTCCCAGTGCCGCTCCGATCCGATGGGCAACACTCCTCCTCCCAGTTGCTCATCACCGTAAATGACGCCCGCTGGACCTCCTCCCCCAGCGGGCGTTATTCGTTTCAGATCCCCGGCACATCATTGTATTTCCGCAGTCGCAACTGCGTGGATGATCAAAATTCAGGCATCCGTGTGGCGGACGGCAAGCCTAGCCATGCAACAGCGGAATAGGTGCCATTCGCCATTGGCTCTACCCATCTGTGTCAGGCGGATTTATATTCAGGACAACTTCGGGGCAGCGCACTCCTCCTCCCAGCGCGCTCTGATGGGATCGGCAACACTCCTCCTCCCAGTTGTCGATCAGAACAAGCAACGCCCGCCGGACCTCCTCCCCCGACGGGCGTTGTTTTTTGTTGGTCACCCTCCGCAAAATCAGCACGTCATTTCCCGGCGATAACGCCTTCGCATGGAATTTGGCCATATCGCGACCAACAGGCGCATCGAGGCCTGCAAGAAGCGCATGGGTGCGATGCAGCATTGTCTCTGTAATTTCAGGGCGGAACGGCCTATATTCCAACCATCAGATGAGGGCCAGCAAATGGAGCTGGCAAACCTAGAAAGGACCAGCATCATGAACATCGCTCGCTCGTTCAACAATTGGCGCAAGTATCGTCAGACCTGCAACGAACTCGGCCGCATGACCGACCGCGAACTGAACGACCTCGGCATCGGCCGTGGCGACATCCAGTACGTCGCCCGCCAGGCAGTCAAGTAAGTCTCGCAACCGGCCGGTTCTTCCGGCCTGGTGTGCAGCGACCAAACGCCCTCCGGCTCAAACCGGCGGGCGTTTTTTTTCGTCCAGATCCGGCTTGCGGTTTCCCAATCGCCACTTGCCATGCCTCGCACTGGCGCAGCTCAACCATAGCTTTCGACGCGGCGCAGCATCCGATGGCTGCCTATTTTCGTTGCAGCAGCACATTTACACCGCCGCACCGCGCGATTCTGCCCGCACCCAACGCACCAACACAATTCGGACACAAAAAACACCACAAAGAAACAAATAGTTAAACGGAATACGGCGGCACAGGTGCCGCCGTTAACCCATGACTTCTTTTTCAGCAGAAACAGAAAATGCTCAGTGAAGCAGCATCGCAATGCACAAACGCATAGCAGATGCATTTTCTTTGCACTCCATCTTTTCCCGCGAAAGGCGTACAAGAATGTCAACGAAGCAGGCAATCACTGCACTGCTCATTTGCATCTCTCAAGGAAAAGATCATGAACCCGATTCGTATCGCAAAAAGCTGGATCAATTATCGCCGTACCGTTGCTGAACTTGGCAACCTGTCCAACCACGCTCTCACGGACATCGGCATCACCCGCTTCGACATCCGCAACATTGCTTCGCGTTCCTTCCGTTAATCGGACCAGTCCGTTGACCGGGCCGGGAATGTCGAGGAACTGAAAACGGCACCACATGGTGCCGTTTTTGATTCCGGGCCTTGCGTGGACATCAACCGTACGGAACCGGTTTCCTTCCTCGCCGCGTTGCTCTAATAAACGGCGCATGACAGATACATCTTCGCACTCCCCCATTCACGTTATCGGCGGTGGCCTTGCTGGCTCCGAAGCCGCCTGGCAGATCGCGGCGGCAGGCATTCCGGTTGTTCTCCACGAGATGCGCGGCGTCCGCGGCACGGATGCCCACAAGACCGACGGCCTGGCCGAACTGGTCTGCTCGAACTCCTTCCGCTCAGACGATGCCACCAGCAATGCCGTCGGCGTCCTGCACGCCGAGATGCGGCTTGCCGGTTCGCTGATCATGTCCTGCGCCGACAAGAACCAGGTTCCGGCGGGCGGCGCGCTTGCGGTTGATCGCGACGGCTTTTCCGATGCGGTCACTGCGGCGATCGACAGCCATCCGCTGATCACTGTCGTGCGCGAGGAAGTGGACGGCCTTCCGCCGAAAGATTGGGATCTCGCCATCATCGCCACCGGCCCCCTGACGGCACCTTCGCTTGCCAGCGCCATCCAGGCGGAAACCGGTGCCGATGCGTTGGCCTTCTTCGATGCCATCGCGCCGATCATCCATACCGAGAGCATCGACATGGATGTCTGCTGGTTCCAGTCCCGCTACGACAAGGTCGGACCGGGCGGCACGGGCAAGGACTATATCAACTGCCCGATGGACGAGGCACAGTACAATGCTTTCGTCGATGCGCTGATCGCTGGTGACAAGACCGGTTTCAAGGAATGGGAAGGTACGCCCTATTTCGACGGCTGCCTGCCGATCGAGGTCATGGCCGAGCGCGGCCGCGAAACCCTGCGTCACGGCCCGATGAAGCCGATGGGCCTCACCAATGCCCATAACCCCACCGTCAAGGCCTATGCCGTCGTACAGCTGCGCCAGGACAACGCGCTTGGCACGCTCTACAATATGGTCGGTTTCCAGACCAAGCTGAAATACGGTGCGCAGGCGGAAGTGATCCGGATGATTCCCGGGCTGGAAAATGCGGAATTCGCCCGTCTCGGCGGCCTGCACCGCAATACCTACATCAATTCGCCTATCCTGCTCGACAGGTCGCTGACCCTGAAGTCGCGGCCTGGCCTGCGATTCGCAGGCCAGATCACAGGTTGCGAAGGTTATGTCGAAAGCGCCAGCATCGGCCTGCTCGCCGGCCGCTTTGCTGCTGCAGAGCGCAAAGGCCAGTCACTGCCGCTGCCGCCGGAAACCACGGCCTTCGGTTCGCTGCTCAACCATATCACCGGTGGCCATATCGTTTCGGACGACGAACCGGGCAAACGCTCGTTCCAGCCGATGAACATCAATTTCGGCCTGTTCCCACTGCTGGAGCCGGGCGCCATCGTCAAGCCTGACGGCGTCAAGCGCTTTCGCGGCAAGGACAAGACGGTGATGAAGAAGCAACTGGTGGCGCAGCGGGCGCTGGACGATTGCGCAGCCTGGCTGAAGACAGTCTAATTCTCCGGAAGGGCCACAGGTTCCGATTGCGGCTTGAAACTGCCGAGCAGCCAGAGGGAAACCTCGGCTGCAATTTCGGGACTTTCGAACTCGTAGACGCCATCGAGATGCGAGAAATCGGTGAAATGCACCGTAAGCCCGCGTCCGCTTTCCGAATCGCTGACATTGACCTTGCCGGCTTCGATCAGATGGCAGGCGAAATGCGTGCCGTGGGCCGCCATGAAACCGGCCTTGCCGTCGTGCAGGCGGACGAAATAGGCTTTTTCATCGGCGGTCGCATGAATGGCCCTGATCGCTTCCTCGGGAAAGGCGCGGCCAAAATCGAGAATCGCGATCCCGGCATCCGGCTCACGCCGGTCCTTGTCGGCCCGCGCCTTCATTCGCATGTAGAAAAGACCTGCGATCACGATGCAGATGATGACAATCGGCCAACCCATGGCGCCGACTCCCTTTTACACAGTTCCTGACAATAGCACGGAAGCGACCCTAAAAGGCGAACCTTGCGCCAATGTGCCCGCGCTCACCAGCATCAGTGAAGACGAAGATTCAGCGTTCTACCATCTGCCGCTGCGAGCGGCCCGCCACATCCACCACTGCCGGCGCCACTGCGGCGGTACGATCGAATGTTGAAAGAGTTTTGCCCCTGCCCGCTCGGCGCGATCGAACACCGGTTCTGCCAGTGCCAGAGCGGTAAACGCATAGCGGTTGGCCGGGGAGATGCTCGCAGCAGCCGAACGCGCCCTGGCAAGGTGCTCGCGGCCAAGGCCAGCAAATGCGCGGATTGCCAGACTGACGGACTGTTCGTTCTCGCCCGAGAGGAAGCCATCACGGTCAAGCCCGGTCGCGGCCAGGAGTTCGGCCGGAAAATAGACCTGACCGCGCCGGCGATGCAGTGGCAGCAGCAGAAGAAGGCCGGCAATCGCTTGGGCAACACCGGCATGACCGGCAGCAGACGCCGAATTCTGCGCCTCGGCGGGATCGAGAATCAGGCTTGCCAGCTGAATGAGCGCCGACGCGGTCTCACCCGCATAGCCTTCAAGCGACGCGCGGCTTTCCATTGGATCATCATAGAGATCGAAGATACGGGCATCGATCATGTCCTGCAGCACTGGCACTGGGAGATTGTGGCTCTTCACGCAAGCCAGCAGTGCCTCGGCCAGCGGGTTGCCCTCGCCGCTCGCGCCCGTTGGATCGTCGAGCATATCGCGCCACCATTGCAGCCGGATTTCACCGGGCAACGGTTCCCGTACAAGATCGCGCACCCGGGCAATCTCCGCGTGGAACGCATAGAGCGCCGAGAGCGGGCCGCGTTTATCCTGCGGTGATAAGAGGCAGGCAAGATAGCGGTCACGGTCGCTGTCGCGCAGCGCAGCAAGGCTGAAATCGTAGGCAGGCTGAAGAGCCACGGCGGTGTTTTCTGGCATGGTCATCGTTCAAACCACAATGAAGGCGGCGGCGACGGCGCGTTCTTCAGCAAGCATGATATTGTAGGTTCGGATGGCAGCACCGGTGCTCATCGGATCGGATGAAATTCCGTGTTCCTTGAACACCGCCCTCAAGGCCGCAGGCAAAGGTCTGATATCCTTGCCGGTGCCGACAAGAAGAACCTCGATGTTAGCGGCCTCTTCCAGAACGCGCTGGAAATAGTCCACAATCAGCGGATCGCCTTCCATCATGTCCCAGCCGTAGATGCCCGAGGGCAGCATCAGCAGCGAACCACGATGCGACATTTCCGCGAACCGGAATCCGCCATTGCCATAACTGTCGATCGGCGCCCGGCCCGGAAAATGAGCCTGGCGGATTTCGATGGGTTTTCGCATGCTACTGCGCTCCCTTGACCGGCTGCGCACCAAGGCCACCGGCTTTTTCCGCGTCGCCCGGTGTACCGTGCCGCAGCTTGAACAGGATCAGGACCGGGCCCGCCACATAGATCGACGAGAACGTGCCGACAGCCACACCAAACAGCATCACGAACGCAAACGGCTGGATCGCCTCGCCGCCGAAAAAGCAAAGTGCCGCCAGCGCCAGCATCGTCGTGGCGCCGGTCAGCACGGTGCGCGACAGGGTTTGATTGATTGATGTATCGATCAGGATCGGCAAAGGCATGCGCGGATATCGCCTGAGGTTTTCGCGGACGCGGTCATAGACGACGACCGTGTCGTTGAGCGAATACCCGACGATCGTCAGCAGCGCCGCAATGCTCGTCAGATTGAACTCCATGCCGGTGACGACAAACAGGCCGATAGTCAACAGCACGTCATGCAGCGTGGCGACGATCGCCCCTGCGGCAAACTGCCATTCGAAGCGGATCCAGATATAGATCAGGATCGCCAGAAGCGAGGCCAGCACGCCAATGGTGGCAGCCGTGGTCAGGTCGCCGGAAACGGAGGGGCCAACGACTTCGACGCGGCGGAACTCGTATTGATCCTCAAGCTCGCCCCGGATCATGATCACCGATGTCTGCTCGGCATTCTCGCCGCCATCGCGTGAATGCACCCGCACCACGACATCCTGCGGCGAACCGAATGGCTTTACCGTGACGTCACCAATGTTGAGTTCATAGAGACGGCCGCGGATATCCTCGATATCGGCGTTGCCTTCGCGGGCCTTCAACTCGAGCACCGAGCCGCCGGAGAAATCGATACCGAGATTGATACCGAGCGCGCCGAACAACAGCATGCTGACAACCGATAACAGCGCGGTCAGCGAGAAGACATAGTTGCGGATCGCCATGAACCGGACGGCTGCGCCATCGAATATGCCGGTGCGGATACCCTCCGGCAAAGCAGTCGGCTTGCGGCGGTCGACCCAGATTTCCAGCATCACCCGTGTCAGGGTAAAGGCGGTGAACAGCGTGGTAACGATGCCGATGGCAAGCGTCACGGCAAAACCGCGAACCGCACCCGTCCCGAGGAACAGCAGGATGATTGCTGCAATCAGGGTGGTGATGTTGGCATCAACGATGGCCGCAAACGCGCGTGAAAAACCATATTGCAGGGCATCCCGCACCGAGCGGCCCTGTCGCACCTCTTCGCGGATACGCTCATAGATCAAAACGTTCGAATCGACCGCCATGCCGATGGTCAGCACGATCCCGGCAATGCCCGGCAATGTCAGCGGTAGCCCAGTGGCCGACAGGACCGCAATGATCATCACGACGTTGAGTGCGACAGCGAGGCTCGCCACGGCTCCGAACAGGCCGTAGAAACCAACCATGAAGGCAATGACGAGGACAGCGCCGATCGCACCGGCCGTCATGATCGAGTGAATGGAATCGGCACCACGTCCCGCCCCGATCGACCGTTCCTCGACAACCGTGAGCGGCGTCGGCAGGGCTCCGGCGCGCAACAGCAGCGCCAGATCGTCGGCACCTTCGGGGCTCATGTCCGCAACCAGCTGCACAGTGCCATCGGTGATCGCCTTGCGCACCAGCGGCGTGGCAATCACCGCGCCGTCCAGGACAATGGCGACCGTCGTGCCGGAATTGTCGGCCGTCGCCTGCGCAAGCCGTGTCGTGCCTTCCGGCCCGAGCTTCAGGTTGACGACAGGATTGCCGGACTGGGCATTGATCGCCGATTGGGCGTCGATGATGTCGGCGTTGTCAATGATTGGTTGGCGGCGCAACAGGTAGCCGATCGGCGGATCGTCGGCGGAATAGAGAATTTCCGAATTGACCGGCGGCTGGCCGTTGACGGCGTCCTGCACGGGCATCGACATATCGATGCCGCGAAACGACAAATTACCGGCCTGGCCGAGGATGTATTTGACCTGCTCGGGATCATAACGGCCGGGTATCTGGACAATGATCCTGTCGGCACCCTGTTTGCGGATCTTCGGCTGCAGCGAACCAAGCTCCGTCAGACGCCGGTGCAGAACCGTGATCGCGTTGTCGAGTGTAGTGGAAATCCGGTGATTGATGCCGTCATCAGTGACAGCGATGGACAGGGCGCCATCAGCAGAAGTTTCGATAGCGACTTCGCTGAAATCCTTCTTCGTCAGACCGCTCGCCTTAACCAGATCGGTCAACGGCTTCAGCGCTGTCCGCGCCGCATCGGCCTGGGCTGGATCTCGAAGGAGAAGCTGGATCGCCTGCCCGGTTCCCGACAGGCCGGAATAGCCGATGCCGGCAGCGCGAAGGCGCGTGCCGACATCGTTGATGATTCCCTCAAGCCGCGCCTTGACGACATCTTCCCGTTCGATCTTCAGCGTGATCTGCGATCCGCCCTGAAGATCGAGGCCGAGCATCATCTGCTTCTTGGGAAGCCAGTCCGGCAGTGTGGCCAGCGTCGCGGTCGGAACCGCGTTCGGTATGGCCACCAGGATGCTAAACAGCACGACGAGCCAGACGATGATGGTTTTCCAGCGGGAAAAATACGGCATGAAGCTCTCAAAGACACGTCGTTACAAGGTGGCCAGTGTGCCCCGGCCTCCCTGCAAGCTTATTCCTTGACAGGTTCGCCCTTCACACGGACTTCGGATACACCACTGCGTACCACACGAATCTTCACGCCGTCAGCAATTTCGACTTCGAGTTCGCTGTCATCAACGACCTTCGTCACCTTGCCGACAATTCCGCCACCCGTGACGATTTGATCGCCGCGGCGGATGTTCTTCAGCAGTTCCTCGCGGCGCTTCATGTTGGCGCGCTGCGGACGGATGATCAGGAAGTACATCACCACAAAGATCAGCAGGAACGGCAGGATCGACATGAGAATATCAGCGCCGCCAGCGCTTGCGCCGGGTGCCGTCTGGGCGAATGCCTCGGTAATGAACATCAATCACTCCTTGAATGCAGTTTGGCGGGTGGATACCCGCGTTTCGGATCGCCGGACTATAGGAAAGGCTGATTTTGATGCAACAACAGTCCAACCGGCTTCTGTCTCCAGCCTCATACATGAAATCGGCTTAAGGAGAAGCTCTTTCTACTGGATTTCACGCCTTTTACCGTTAGGTCAGCCATGCTACCGGACAGGCTGGCCCGCTGCCAAAACCATAGCCACCATCGGGGATGCTCTCATGCAGGACACAAAAATCGACCTTCTGATCGCCGAAATGCGCAAGCTATCGGAGGCCATCGAGCGGATCGCCGGCCCTGCCCCTGCCGTCAACGACTGGGATGTCGCCGAATGCTTCGTCTGGGCACCCCAGCGCCTGCACCTGCAGCCGGTGACAAGGCCCAACCGGGTCGAGCTGAAGCTGATCCAGAGCGTCGATCATGTCCGCGATATCCTGTTCGACAATACGCTGAGATTTGCGCAAGGCTTTCCGGCCAACAACGTGCTACTCTGGGGCGCGCGCGGCATGGGGAAATCCTCGCTGGTCAAGGCGGTTCATGCCAGCGTCGCTGCAGATGCGGGAATCCGCCTGAAGCTGGTCGAAGTCCATCGCGAGGACATCGCCACCCTGCCGACCCTGATGGAAATTCTAAAGACCGCCCTTGTCCCGGTCATCGTCTTCTGTGACGACCTGTCGTTCGATCACGATGACACATCCTACAAGTCGCTGAAGGCTGTTCTCGATGGCGGTATCGAAGGCCGGCCGGCAAACGTGCTGCTCTACGCGACATCCAACCGCCGGCATCTGCTGCCACGCCATATGATGGAAA
This sequence comes from Hyphomicrobiales bacterium, assembly GCA_900472175.1. GTDB lineage: Bacteria > Pseudomonadota > Alphaproteobacteria > Rhizobiales > Rhizobiaceae > Pararhizobium. Next base: position 831,034 of record UCHD01000004.1, read on the forward strand.
ACGAGCAATCGACGGCGATCAATCCGTCCGAGGCAGTCGAGGAGAAAGTCTCGCTGTCCGACCGGTTCGGGCTCTGGCTCGGGTTCTACAAGTGCAGCCAGGACGACTATCTGGCAATGATTGACGGCTATGCCGCACATTTCGGGCTGGAAACCGCCCCCGAACAGCTGCATGCCGATGCACTGGAATGGAGCACCACACGCGGCGCCCGCTCCGGCCGCGTCGCCTGGCAATTTATCCAGGACTTGGCCGGTCGCTCGCAGAAAAAAATCGATCTGGTCTAAACGCAGAAAAGCCCCAAAACGGGGCTTTTCTTTTGATGATTGTTTTCGCGGCCTCGGGCTATTCGAGGAACGTTGCCGGATTGACCGCGCTGGCGTTCTTGCGAACCTCGAAGTGGACCTGCGGCTGCGTTGCCGTGCCGCTCATGCCGGATGCTGCAAGCGTCTGGCCGCGCTGGATTTTTTGGCCGCGCTGAACCTTCAGCTCCGACGCATTGCCGTAGACGGTAACCGTACCGTCGTCGTGGCGCACCAGGACCGCGTTGCCAAGTTCCTTCAGGCTGCTGCCGGAATAGATAACCACGCCGTTTTCGGCAGCCTTGATCGGCGTACCCTCGGGGACCGAGATGTTGATGCCGTCGTTGCGGTTGCCTTCGACATTGGCACCGTATCCGGCAATGACTGCACCGCGAACCGGCCAGCGATACTTGCTGATACCGGTTGCCTTCGGCGATGCTTCCGGCACGTCCTCACGCGAGGCGACTTCCGTGACCGACTGCTTGGCGACCGGCGCCGTGTATTCGGCAGGCTTCGTGGTGTCTGCCTTGGCAACCTTCGCGTCAGCCTTTTTCGGAACCGACGCCGTGACGACCTGATCTGCAGCCGAGGCATTGCCGCCCGGGATCTTCAGCGTCTGGCCGATGCGGATTGCAGCGCTGGTCAGGCCGTTTTCCTTGCGCAGGGCATCGACCGATACGCCGTTTGCCTTGGCGATCCGGTTGATGGAATCACCCGCCTTGACAGTGTAAGTGCCGCCCTGGCCGTTGCCGTCACCGGAAACCGGCTGCTTGCCAGTGGCCATATCGGTGCGATTGACGCCCTTTTCGCGGGACTGGGACTGGCCGGGCAGGATTGCCACGTCGCGGCTATCCGGCTGGATCGGGATATTCTTCTGCTTGTCGACATCAAGGCTGGTTGCGGCATCCGATGCTGACGCCTTGGCGGCACTGCTGGCGACGCCGAAGGTCGGGATCAGGATGCGCTGGCCAGGTTCAGCCTGGGATGAAGACGTCAGACCGTTTGCCTTGAGAATTTCCTTCTCCGGCACACCAAACCGCTTGGAGAGTGTCGCAACGGTATCGCCCTGACGCAGCAGGACGGCAGGAGCATTCGCAGTAGACCAGCCGCCCTTAGAGGTGGTCGCCGTCGCGATCGGATCGGCGCTCAGGGTCTGTTCGGCTTTCGCCAGATTGCGAGCCGCTGGCATGGGCTGCGCCAGCGATGTGTCACGCACCTTCGAAGCCGGGTCTGCCAGTGCGACACGCTGAACATTGATCGGCGTCGAGGCTTCCCGGGCACGAGAGACCGGCGTAGATGCGGTATTGACCGGATCAGGGAACGGCTGACTGACGGCCTCCTGGCGATTGACTTGGCCAACCGGCGCAGCTGCCAAATTACCGCCCTGCACATCGCCGCGTGGAATGGGGACATTGCTGCCGGCTATAGAGCTGGTCGTCAGATTATCGGACTTCGAAAAAAGCCCACCAAAGCGGCTCGCATCGGAGCTGCATCCTGTCGCTACGCTTGCCAGCAATACTGCTGCAAACAGGCGAACAGCGGACTTCCCCACACTCGATGAAACTCTAATACGCATGACACTTTACCCACTTGGAACACAACTCGGTGTAAAATGATTAAAACGCATTAGAGTTACCGCGCAGTTAAAGCCGCTGCCGGCGCGCATGTTTTTTGATGAATTGATAACCATGATGGCTGTGGCCGGCCAGGCTCTGCGGAATTTTCCCGGCTGAACGGCCTGAGAAACAGGCGCCGCAGAAGCACAGTCCAAACGGGGTCAAAGCCTTAAACCTCGATCGGTCCTTTGCAGCTCGCATCCATGACGCCAAATACATGCGGCTTTTATGCGGCGCCCAGGTTCAGAAATTTTCCTGGTAGAATTTCTCGATTTCGGACACGGGATTGCGCGTCTGCGTGACATCCTCGTAGCTGATCGTGCCCGTATCCCAGCCGAACATGTCGCCGGTGATCATGCCGAATGGTTCGGGCGCTGCCGTCAATTCCGACTGCACCTTGTCGGCATCGAGCAGCACGCTGACGAGGGTTTGAAATGCCTGTCCGCCGTCCATGCCGCTTTCGTCGCTATAGGCGACCGAACGCGCACCGGCAATCGCTGCGTCGCGGGTGCCGAAATAACGCAGGCTGTTCTGGTCTTCCGGGCGCAGGTTGTCATAGTACTCGATGAAGGCCCGGTAATAGGCCTTGTGATCGCCCGTCTCGCTGTATTTGCCAAAGGCCTGGTATTCGCGCGCGGCGAGCTGCGGCGACAGCGTGTTGCTCCACTCGCCTCTCGTCAATGCCGGATATTTTTCCTGCACCCGCTTGGTCCGGCCAAGAAACAGAAGCGCGTCTGCAGAAAGCGAGACACGCGAGGACGGATCGTAGCCGCCAGTCGAAAATGCGGCTGCACCTCCGTCTTCCCGGCTGCCCGGGGCGCCTTGCGCTGCGGCGCGGCCGGCCAGATTATTCAGGCCATCTCCGGCGGCTGAAGAATTCAATCTGTTTGCGATCTGCATCTGCCGTCTCCTGCGCTTTAACGCCTGGAATGAAGCTGACACATGCGCTTCCGGTCAGAGGTCAGCCCGTCTGTGTGACTTTGGTGCGCATGTTTCGGTTAGGCCCCGAAGCTTGCACGAAACTGACGATAGTTAACCAAAAATTAACGCGCTGTTTTCACAAGGAGAAATCACTTAACAAGCAAGACCGCACAGACACGGACATACCACGCCGCCACAGCGCGCAGCGGAATCGGTGCGCCCCACCACGTTTTTCCGGGTTGTTTTTTTGAACATCAGCCGTCAGCGGGAGGGATCCGGGGCTTCAGAGGAAGGAGGCGACTTGCGGCACGAACGGCAGGTATGGCGCGTCGAACAGGTCTTCGCGGTCAAAGCGGCTGCCGGTGCGCGTCAACCGGACGATCCGGCATTCGGTTTCGCTCATCATGATCGGCACGACGAGAATGCCACCCGATACGAGATGATCGGAAAAAACCCGTGGCAGGCTGGAGAAGGCCGTGGTGACGAGGATACGGTCAAAGGTCCCCTCGCCGGTCGGGCCGATGCTGCCATCAGCCTGGCGAACGATCACATTGCGGATGCCGGCTTTCTCCAGGTTTCGCTGAGCGCCGGTGACGAGCGTCTTGTAGCGCTCGATGGTCAGGATACGTTCGGCGATCCGTCCCATCACCCCGGCGGTAAAGCCGCTGCCGGTGCCAACCTCAAGGACGCGCTGTCCCGGCTTGACGTTGAGGCTGTGGAGCAACCGGACAGAGAAATCGAAGCCTTCCATGAACGCACCGCATTCCAGCGGAACGAGCCGTGAGGAATAGGCGTTTTCCTGATATTGCGGCGGCGTAAAAATCGTCCGCGGCGTCTGCTCGACGGCGTTGAGCAATTCCTTGTTGGAAATCCCTTCGGCCCGCAAACGCAGCACCAAAGCGGCAAATCCTTCCTGCTCCATGACGCGCGGGCTCAATCGGCGTCTCCGTCGAGAAGCGCGCGGGCGACACGGTCCTGCACGGCATAATCGGTCAGATCCAGCTTCAAGGGCGTCACGGAGATCTTGTGCTCGCGGATCGCGTGGATATCGGTTCCCGCCCGGAAGTCGCCGTGGCGCTCGCCAAAACGGAGCCAATAATAGGGATGGCCGCGTCCATCGGAGCGTTCATCGATCGACAGGCCGAAATCAAGCTTGCCCTGACAGGTCACTTCGGTGCCGGTCACCGCATCGGCCGAACAGTTAGGGAAATTCAGGTTGAGGAACGTCCCGTCCGGCAGATCAAGATTCATCAGCTTCCTCAGAAGCTTGGGCGCGTGGGTTTCCACAACATCCCAGGGAACGATACCGCCATCTGCGTGGCGAAAGGCCTGGCTGAGGGCAAATGAACGGATGCCCTGCAGCGTTCCTTCGATGGCGCCGGCAATCGTGCCGGAATAGGTGACGTCGTCGGCCATGTTGGCGCCGACATTGACACCCGACAGAATGAGATCTGGCTTGACGTCGAGAACCTTGCGCACGCCCATGATGACGCAATCGGTCGGCGTCCCGCGCAGTGCGAAATGCTTTTCCGAGACCTGCCTTAGACGCAGCGGCTCCGACAGGGTCAGAGAATGCGCAAGACCGCTCTGGTCCGTTTCCGGCGCCACCACCCAGACGTCATCAGAGAGCGTCCGGGCGATCCGTTCGAGCACGGCTAGGCCTTCGGCATGGATGCCATCATCATTTGTCAGCAGAATTCGCATCTTTACCCCTGCCGCCAGACGCGGCTCAACCGGCCTTTTCGATCTTCGTGAGGCCGCCCATGTAGGGCAACAATACGGCCGGGATGGTTACCGATCCGTCTTCATTCAGATAGTTTTCGATGACGGCGATCAGAGCGCGGCCTACTGCTGTGCCGGAGCCGTTCAGCGTGTGAACGAACTTCAGAGCCTTGTCGTCCTTCACCCGGTAGCGGGTATTCATCCGCCGGGCCTGGAAATCGCCACACACCGAGCAGGACGAGATTTCGCGATAGGCGTCCTGCCCCGGCAGCCAGACTTCCAGATCGTAAGTCTTGCGGGCGCCAAAGCCCATGTCGCCGGTGCATAGCGTCATGACACGATAGTGCAGACCGAGACGTTTCAATACTTCCTCGGCACAGGCCGTCATGCGCTCATGTTCGCCGATAGAGTTTTCCGCATCGGTAATCGACACGAGTTCGACCTTGTTGAACTGATGCTGGCGCAGCATGCCACGGGTATCGCGCCCTGCGGAACCTGCTTCCGAGCGGAAGCACGGCGTCAGCGCGGTGAAGCGCAGCGGCAGGGCATCGGCCTCAAGAATCTGTTCGCGCACCATATTGGTCAACGGCACTTCTGCCGTCGGGATCAGCCATCGGCCATCCGTGGTCTTGAAAAGATCCTCGGAGAACTTTGGCAGCTGCCCCGTACCGTACATCGCCTCGTCCCGCGTCATCAGCGGCGGCTGAACTTCCAGATAGCCATGCTCGCCGGTGTGCAGGTCGAGCATGAACTGGCCGAGCGCTCGCTCGAGGCGCGCCAGCTGGCCCTTGACGATGGTAAAGCGCGACCCGGCGATCTTGGCCGCCCCTTCGAAATCGAGCCAGCCGAGCTCTTCGCCGATTTCGAAATGTTCCTTCGGCTGGTGATTCCAACCCGGCTTCTGGCCATGACTGAGCTTGACCACGTTGCCGTGTTCGTCACTGCCGACAGGAACGTCGTCGAGCGGAATATTCGGAATGCTGGACAAGGCTTCGATGAGGGCGGCGTCCGTCAGCCGGTTTTCCTCTTCCAACGCCGGCATCGTGGTCTTCAATTCGGCCACTTCCGCCTTCAACTTGTCGGCAAGCTCGCTATTCTTCTGCGCCATCGCAGCGCCGATTTCCTTGGATGCGGCATTGCGGCGCGACTGCATATCCTGCAGCGACTGGACGAGAGAGCGGCGCTTTTCATCGAGCGAAATCAGTGCTGCCGACAGGGGCTCGGCGCCGCGCTTTGCAAGTGCGGCGTCCAGGGCTTCGGCATTATCCCTAATCCATTTGATATCAAGCATGGTCGTTCAGGTCCTGATCGGTCTTGGTAAAAACTGAGACCCGAACGCATTGGCTGATACACAAGCGTATCAGCCGGCGTTTTCCTCCGCCTCGGCAACCTCGCGCGCAGCTGCGTCGCGCGCCCGTTGCCGCTCGATGAGTCGGGCCGTGTAGATGGAAATCTCGTAGAGAAGGATGGCAGGCAGGGCAAGGCCGATCTGGGATACAGGATCCGGCGGCGTCAGGATGGCGGCGGCGATGAACGCGATGACGATTGCATATTTCCGCTTTTCCTTCAGGCCATCCGCCGTGACAAAACCGACACGCGCAAGCAGCGTGGTGATAACAGGCAGCTGGAACACCAGGCCGAACGCGAAGATCAGCGACATGATCAGGCTCAGATATTCCGAAACCTTAGGCAGAAGCTGGATCGACACCTGCCCGTTGCTGCCATCCTGCTGCATAGCCAGGAAGAACCACATGACCATCGGCGTGAAGAAGAAATAGACGAGACAACCACCGAGAATGAACAGGATAGGCGATGCAATCAAAAACGGCAGGAAAGCCGCGCGCTCGTTCTTGTAAAGCCCGGGCGCGACGAATTTGTAGACCTGCGAGGCAATCACCGGAAACGCGATCACCAGCGCGCTGAACATCGCCACCTTGATCTGGGTGAAGAAAAATTCCTGGGGCGCGGTATAGATCAGCTCAACCGATCCGTGATTGAGACCAGCCCAATCGACCGCCCATTTGAATGGCTGGACAAGGATATTGAAGATACCCTTGGCAAAATAGAAGCAGACGAGAAAGGCCACGAAGAACGCACCGACGGCCCACATCAGGCGCGCGCGCAGTTCAATCAGGTGCGCCATCAGCGGCTGGGGCTTGTCTTCGATATCGCCGCTCATGCGTCACCTTTTTTCTTCGTCGTCTTGGCAGCAGGCTTGCGGACGGCTGGCGTCACACTGTCAGCCACTGTCGCCTTCGCCTTTTTCGCAGGCGCTTTCGCAACGGGCGAAATGGCGGCTTCGGCAACCACGGCCTTCGGCTTGGCAACCCGTTTGGCCTTCGGCTTTTCTGCAGCGGCGGCGCGGTCCATCTGCTTGGCAGCCGACGCAAGCGCTGCGGCTGAAACCGGATCGGCCTTGGGCTGATCCTGCAGTACGGCGGCTTCGGCCGAAACAGTGGCCGGAGGGACACCGTCCGGTGACTTCGGCGCTGAATCGGTGGTGGTCGCCTTCTGCAGATCGGCCTTGATCTCGTTGCCCATCTGCCTAAGCGGGTTCATCGCCTCGCGGATGGTGTTGGCCGGATTGAGCTTCTGCGCGTCGCTCAACGTCTTTCGCACGTCGTCGAGATCGGCTTCCTTGAGGGCTTCGTCGAATTGCTGGCGGAAATCGTTCGCCATGCCGCGCATCTTCGTCATCATCTTGCCAAATGTTCGCAACATCGGCGGCAGGTCCTTCGGACCGACGACGATAATCAGAACGATGGCGATAACGACAAGCTCGGTCCAGCCGACATCAAGCATTCTCAGGAACTCCACAAAACCGAAGGCGGCAGGGCCCGCCCAGACGGGTCAGGCCCTGAACAAAATGCATGATCAGCGGACTTCGTCGGATTTGTGTTCGACCGTCTTGCCGTCGACGGTCTTGTCGGCCGATGCCGTCTCGTCTTCAGTCATGCCCTTCTTGAAGCTCTTGATGCCCTTGGCAACATCGCCCATCAGTTCAGGGATCTTGCCACGGCCGAACAGTAGCAGAACGACGACCAGAACGATCAGCCAATGCCAGATACTAAAGGAACCCATATTCTTACTCCCTTGAAGCCTGTAACCCCGATTTAAGATGTTCAACCATCTTTTTCAAACAGCAATCCGTTTCGCTGGTTAGCGGAAAGGCGCCCGTCGCGCAATCCTTACACCGAGACTGCGGCGGAGATACAGCCAACTGTATGAATATCCGAACTTTCCAGCGCATTCTGACGCTAAGTTCACGAGGACGTGACCCGAGAAACGATGGAAGGAACAGGAAGAAGGCGCAGCACTATTCTCCATCGCCGCCCGACGGCGGCAGGAGGCCGAGTTCCTCCAGATCGAGCTGGGTGATCGGATCCTCGTCATCACCAAACCCGTCATCGCCGAGCGGCACGGGAATCTGGAAATTTGCGGGAATACGGCCGGACAGCAGCCCTGCCCCCTTCAGTTCTTCCAGGCCCGGAAGATCGCGCAACTCCTCAAGCCCGAAGTGATCGAGGAAGTCCCGCGTGCTGCCGAACGTCACCGGTCGTCCCGGGGTCCGCCGTCGCCCGCGAAAACGGATCCAGCCCGCTTCCATCAGCACATCCAATGTCCCCTTGGATGTCTGCACACCGCGAATATCCTCGATTTCGGCCCGCGTCACCGGCTGATGATAGGCTATGATCGCCAGAACTTCGAGGGCGGCGCGCGACAGCTTGCGCACCTCGTTTTCATCGGTCTGCACAACGAAGGACAGGTCAGCAGCGGTGCGGAACGCCCAGTGATCGGCGACCTGTAACAGGTTGACGCCACGCCCGGCATAGATGGATTTCAGCCGCATCATGATGCGGCGAACGTCCGCTCCCTGCGGCAGGCGTGCGGCGATATAGCCTTCCGAGACCGGCTGGGCAGAGGCAAACACCAGCGCTTCAGCGATGCGCTCGGCTTCCAGTTCAATGCGCGGGTCAATCAGAGGAATGGTTGTCTCTGCGCCGTCCTCGTCCTCGATCATCCCTGGCAGGCGCTCTTGCGGCTCAATCACGCCCCGCCTCCATAGCCGCCAGTCCTTCAGGAGTGAGCGGATTTGGTCCCTGCCGCAGATAGATCGGCGCGAAGGCACCATCCTGACGGATTTCCAAGCGCCCTTCGCGCACCATTTCCAGCGAAGCCGCAAAGGAGCTGGCAATCGCCGTGGCGCGCTCCTTCGGGCTGGTCATGTACCGCAGCAGGAAATGATCGAGCGCCGTCCAGTCGACCATATCGCCGATCAGCCGCGCCAGCACGAGGCGCGCATCAGCAAGCGACCAGACCTGCCGCTTTTCGATGGTCACCTGCATCACCGCCTCGCGCTGGCGCAGTGACGCATAGGCATTGAGCAGATCGTAGAGCGAAGCCTCGAACGCCGATTTCTTTTCGACCGGAATATGTTCCGGCGCGCCACGGGCAAACACGTCGCGGCCAAGCCGGTTGCGGTTGATCAGGCGGGTGGCCGCCTCGCGCATCGCCTCAAGCCGCTTGAGGCGGAACGCCAGCGCCGACGCCATCTCCTCACCGGACGGCCCTTCGTCCTTGGCCTGCTGTGGAATGAGTAGTCTTGATTTCAGGAATGCAAGCCACGCGGCCATCACCAGATAGTCGGCAGCAAGCTCAAGCCGGATGCTGCGGGCACGCTCGATGAAGGCAATGTATTGCTCGGCCAGCGCCAGGACGGAGATACGCGAAAGATCGACACGCTGATTGCGAGCAAGATGCAACAGCAGGTCGAGCGGGCCTTCGAAACCGGCGATATCGACGACAAGCTCTTCCTCGTGCAGGCCGCGATCGGACGGTTCGTCCTGCCACAGAGGGTCCATCGGCGCCCGCGTCACCGGTTTCTTCTGCGTGTCGCCGGCGTTACTCACGATTGCCCTGCCCCTGAAATCAGCCCATGCCCCCTATACGATGGCCAGCATGCCGTTAAACTCGTCGCGCAGCGCTGCCTCGTCAGAGGCGTCGGGCTTGGCAAAACCAGCTTCGACAGCCTTCACACGCCGCAGCCTGTCTCCGGAAATGGCCGGCACGACCCGCGCTACCTGATGCATTTCATCCATGATGCCATGGCAATGCAACACCAGATCGAGCCCGGCAGCAATAATGCCGCGTGCCCGCGTTTCGATATCGCCCGCCAGCGCATTCATCGAGACGTCGTCCGACATCAGTAAGCCGTCAAAACCGATATGGCCACGGATGACATCGCGCACCACCTTGGCCGAGGTCGTTGCCGGATTGTCTGGATCGATGGCGGTGAAAACGATATGGGCCGACATGCCCATCAGTTCGTCCTTCATCGCCACGAAAGGCAGGAAGTCGCTCTTGGCCAGTTCGTCGAAGGAAACGTCGACCACCGGCAGCTTGTGATGCGAATCGACAAAGGCCCGGCCATGGCCCGGCATATGCTTCATCACCGGCAGCATGCCGCCGGCCTTGAGGCCAGCCGACGCAGCGGCGCCGATTTCGGCAACGGCGCGCGGATCGTAGCCGTAAGCGCGATTGCCGATGACATCGCTGCTGCCTTCGATCGGCACATCCAACACCGGCAGGCAATCGATGGTAATGCCGAATCGCATCAGGTCGAACGCATGCAGGCGCGACATCAGCCAGGCCGCACGCAGGCCCTGTTCGCGATCACGGCGATAGATTTCTCCGATGGCAGCACCATTGGGATACTGCGCCACGATCGGCGGGCGGATGCGCTGGACGCGGCCACCTTCCTGGTCGATCAGCACCGGCGCATCGGGATTGCCGATGCTGTCGCGCAAGGACGCCGTCAGATCGGCGATCTGGTTGGCTTCGCCAATATTGCGTCCGAACAGAATGAAGCCCCACGGACGCTCATCCGCAAAGAAAGCCTTTTCGTCCGGGGTGATGCTCAGGCCTTTGCAGCCCGAAATGAATGCTTTTGATTCGGTCATGCCGCATGATAGCCGCAGCCCCCGGCAACGCGAAAGCCGGTTTCTTGTCTTGTCTCAGCATTCGCAGCATTTGCGGCCAGCTTCGAACATGAAAAAGGCGCGACCATGGCCGCGCCTTTTGTAGGCTGGTCGTTGGACCAGATTATCGTGTCACGAGGCAGCTGCCGCCGGCGCTCTTGTACTGTGCGCACATCGCATTGGCGGCGTCGCGGGAGCCTGCCGGAATACGAACCCGGTAGTAGGTGCCCTTGCCTGCGATCTCGGCCTTCTTGATATCGACACCCTTGCCGCCGATCACGCTGCCGAACTTGCCGGAGAGCGTCTTGTAGGACGTCTGGGCTTCGGCTTCGGACGGCAGCGATGCGATCTGGATCACATAGGTACCGGGCGCAATCGAGGCTGTCTCGACCGGCTTTGCTTCCGCAGTTGGCTGGGTTGCAGCGATATCGGACTTGAACGTATCGACAACCTTCTGCTCTGCGGCCGGACGCGTCTGCGGTAGCGGGTTCGCATCGGCTACATCCGTCGTCTTGACGGGGCGGACCGGCGCGGTTTCATCAACCGATGCGGCAGCCACCTGCGCAAGCGCGCTCTTCTGCCCCTGCTCGGCAAGCTGCTCGGTCACTGGCTGCGACTTCGGCGTCGAAGCGGTCTCGATCGGCTTGGTCAAGGTCGTCGTCTTGACGACATTCACCTGCGGATCGCCATTGTTGGCGGCAACGTTCGTCTGAGGTTCGGCCACCGGCTCCTCGCGGGCCACCAGCGTGCCGTCAGGCTTGACGATCATCGTGCGCACCTTGCGCGGCGACACGGCGGGCGACTGCTCTGCGTCGGCCGTCATATTGTCGGCCGTCTGGCCGTCAGGCAAAAGCCGGGCGCTGCCGTCGTCGTCCGTCGGCATCACGCCCGGAAGATCGTCATCGGCGCCTTCATTCGGCAGGTTTTCCGGCGTCAGCGTCCGCTGAACCACGTCGATCGGCTCCTCGGTGGAGGAAACCAGCGTCCCCTGCTGGGGCGTCGTGTCCTGCGCACCGGCTACGCGGTCATAAACGGCCTTGTCCTGGTTCGGAACGGTCTTGCCGCCCTTTTCTACCGGCACCATCTTGACCGGCGTCTTGTCCGCCAGGATGATTTTCGGCTCGCCACCCGAAAGCGCCGAACCTGTTCCACCCATGAAGGCATAGACGCCAACGCCGCCGAAGATCGCCAGACCGGCAACGGTCGCGGCAAGCAGCGCGAGGCGGCGGCGGCCGGAACCGCGACGCTCGTCGTCGTAATCGTTATTGGCGGCATAGCCGGAACCGACGGCAAGACGGTCGGAGGACGGATCATCGCCCTGCGGCTGGGTGAGCGAGCGGCGGAAATCCTCTTCCATGGCCTTTTCGAACTCGTCGAAATCCTCTTCGACGCGGACATTGGACGACTGGGCAGGTGCTGCGGCTTGTGCCGCATTCGCGCTGCGGTCGATGCTCTGTGCATTGCTGCCGGGAGCGGCAAAAAGCTGGGCCATTTCAGCGTCGATGTCGAGATCGTAATCCGGATGATGAACAGCCGGACGCTCCTGCTCGACAACAGGCAATTGCGGAACATTGAGATCGGCGATCGCCGTCAGGCTTTCCTCGGTTTCGGCAATCATCGACGGATCGAAGGCCAGAACGCTTTCCGGTTCCTCGCGAACCTCTTCAAGGAATTCGGGAAGATGGTCCGCAGGCTGGGCAACGGAGATGACGGGAACAACGACCGTTGCCACTGCAGCAGGCGCAGGCGCAACAAAGGCGGGTACCTGAGCCGCAGGCTCAAACTCCGAGGCATCGATATCCAGATTGATATCCATATCGGAAAGATCGAGTTCGAACGTATCGAGATCGAATTCCGGCTCTGCCTGGACTGGCGGCTTCAAAGCAGCGGCGGCTTCAACCACGACGGGTTCGGCAGCCACGGCCGGCGGCTGATAGACAGCCTCAGCCACAACGGCGGCCACCGGCGCAGCTACGACGGCTGCAGCCAACGGCGTTGCGTAGGCCTTCTGAGACGAGGCCCCATTGTTCGAAGCGACCGGTGTGGCACGGCTGAATGTCGGCGTGAACGGGTAGTTGACCTTACGCGCGGTCTCCGCCGGAGCGGCAACCGCAGTCTCTGCCTTTGGCGGGACTGGAAAACGCTCGATATCGGCCAACAGGGCGTCGATGCCATGTGTATCAGACGGCGAAATAACGATATCGCCGGATACGGGTGCCGGCGCATCCTGCCATTCCGGCAATTCGGCCTGCATCAAAACGTCCGGTTCGGCAACGGGCTGCGCGGCTTCGAAATAGCCTGCCGGTTCGGCCGCAACCGGAATTTCGGGCACGGACGGAACAGCGACCGGCTCAGCAAAAGCAGCGGCGGAAAAATCTTGTTCCGGCTCAAAATGAGACACCGGGCGCGTTTCCACGTGAGGCGCTTCGATCTGCACGTCTTCAGAACTGATCGAAAGTTCAAGCTCCCGCTCGAGGTCGGCGCCGTCAAAAACCGGCTCGCTCCACTGCTCAACCGCCCAGCCATTATCGGCTTCCGGCGCAAGCGCCTGCGGTTCCCGCGGCCAGGAACTTGTCAGGGAATGCTCCTGCGCACTCGCATCGAGCGAAAAGCCCTGTTCGAAAACCGGCTGCTCAATGGCAACCGGCTCGATGTGTGCGGCCGGCGCAGCCATTTCGGCGGCTTGGTATTCGGCGGCAGGTTGCTCGGCGGGATGCGCAACGGCGAAATCATCCTCAAGCGGCGCGAAGGCGACAGGCTCGACGGCACGAACGGCCGGAGCCACCTGCGGCGCATCGTAAAAGTCGAATTCGCGCAGGAGCTCGTCTTCGAGATCGAGAACCGGCTCGGGAGGCGCGGCCTCCCTGCTCACCATCTCGCGATGACGTTCCAGTTCCTGCAACTGCTGGACCGCCGGCCGATTGTCATAGCCGACGATGCGGGCGAGTTCTGCCAAGGGATCATCATCCGCCAAAACGTTGAAATCCGCAGCCCCGCTTCGTGCCAATTGTTTGTCTGCCATGCGCTCCACTCACAATACTAGCCAGTCAATGCCAGTTCATTGTGGGTAAATGGTGACAATACTATCGCATCTCATTTGGTGCATCGGTACCTGTAATTGACAGGCCCGACTTCAACACCGAGGCGACAGCATGCACCAGCCCAAGTCTGGCAATGGTCAATTCTCCATTTTTATCGTTAACAAAACGTAATTCCGGAGACTCTTTACCTTTATTCCAGTGCGCGTGGAAGGCGCTGGCAAGATCATAAAGGTAAAATGCGATCCTATGGGGCTCCTGGGACAGTGCTGCAGCCTCGATAATACGCGGATATTCTGCCAGCTTAGCAACCAGCTGCAGCTCGTTCGAATCAGAGATGTTGCCATTGATGGCACCGGCGAGATCAGCGGTGGCGAAATCGATGTCCGGAAACGCCGCCGCCGCCTGCCGGAAAACAGACATGCAGCGCGCATGCGCGTATTGCACGTAGAAGACCGGATTGTCCTTCGACTGTTCCGTCACCTTGGCAAAGTCAAAGTCGAGCGGTTCGGAACTCTTGCGGTAGATCATCATGAACCGCACCGAATCGCGGCCGACTTCCTCGACGACATCCCGCAGGGTGACGAAATCACCCGAACGCTTCGACATTTTTACCGGCTCGCCGTCACGATAGAGCTTGACCAGCTGGCAAAGCAGCACCGTCAGCTTCGACGCACCACCGGATACGGCCCGCGCCACAGCCTCCAGCCGTTTGACATAGCCGCCATGATCGGCGCCGAGGACATAGATCATCTCGTTGAAACCGCGATCGAACTTGTCCTTGAAATAGGCAACGTCGGCGGCGAAATAGGTGTAGGAGCCATCCGACTTGATCAATGGCCGGTCGATATCGTCGCCAACCTCGGTCGAACGGAACAATGTCTGCTCGCGGTCTTCCCAATCCTCCGGCGACTGTCCCTTCGGCGGCGGCAATGTCCCCTTGTAGACATGCCCCTTATACGTCAGGTCGTTGATGGCGTTGCGAATAGGCGTCGCGCCATCCGCATGCAGCGTGCGCTCGGAGAAGAACACGTCGTGATGAACGTTGAGAGCCGCCAGGTCCTCGCGGATCATCGCCATCATCGCGGCCATGGTCAGTTCCTTGACGAGCGGCATCCACTTGTCTTCCGGCATGATCCGCAGGCTCGAGCCATATTCGGCAACCAGCGCCTCGCCGACCGGCACGAGATAATCGCCGGGATAGAGCCCTGCCGGGATCTCGCCGATCTTTTCACCCAGTGCCTCGCGATAGCGCAGGAAGGCCGAGCGGGCGAGCGTATCGATCTGCGAGCCGGCGTCGTTGATGTAGTATTCCTTGGTCACCTCGTAACCGGAGAACTTGAGCAGGTTGGCAAGGGTGTCGCCGACAACGGCGCCACGGCAGTGGCCAACATGCATCGGACCGGTCGGATTGGCAGATACATATTCGACATTGACCTTGCGGCCAGCCCCGACGGCACTCTTGCCATAATCGGTGCCTTCGGCGACCATCGCGGTCAGCAGCTTTTGCCAATAGGCGATCGAAAGCTTGACGTTAATGAAGCCCGGGCCAGCGACCGAAACGCCGATAACTTCCGGGTCTTCCTGCAGCTTGGCGACGATCTGATCGGCCAGCGCGCGCGGATTGGTGCCGAGCGCCTTGGCCAGCACCATTGCGGCATTGGTCGCGACATCGCCATGGCTGGCATCGCGCGGCGATTCCACGCTGATCCGGCTGAAATCGAGCGATGATCGGTTTTCACGCACGATATCAAGTGCTTCAAGCACGTTCTTAATTCTTGATCCGAAGTCAGTGAAAAGATTCATGGCACCCATCCGCTCAGCTCCGCCCGAAGGCGCGAGGCCGCGTTCCTATCGTTCATATCAACGGCAACCCGATACAGTCGATGCTGCCGCCAACCGGCGCGGTGACTACCGCAAATCAGGGGTATGGTCAAACAAACGCCTGTGCACGGCGATTGCATAGGTATCGGTCATCCCGGCCAGATAGTCGCCGACATGGCGGGCCTTGGCCGGTTCAGCCATGCCGGGGATCTGGTCGATCCAGTAATGTTTCTGCATCTCGCGCGGGTCGGCCATAAAAGCCTTATAGAGATCGGTGACGATCAAGGCGGCGTCCTTGCGTACCCGCATCACATCCGGATGGCGGTAGATCCGCGTCATCAGCATCTTCTTGATCAGCCGGTCGGTCTCGGCCATGGCGGGAGAGAAGGTGGCAACCACCCTGCCCGCATTACGCACATCCGCCGCACTCTGCGGCCGGATATCCGTCAGATTGTTCTGCGCAACCGTGATCACGTCCTCAACCATGGCGGTGATCTGGCGGCGCATGATTTCATGGGTGAAGCGGCTCGCTTCCAATCCCGGATAGCGGTCACCGACTTCGCGCATCAGCCCGGCAAGGAATGGAATTTCCTCCAGCATCTCGAATTTGAGGTAGCCGGAGCGCAGTCCGTCATCGATATCATGGGTATTATAGGCGATATCGTCGGCAATCGCAGCCACCTGCGCCTCGAGGCTGGCAAAGCTCGCCAGTTCCAGGTCGTGCAATTCGCAGTAGTCGCGAATTGGCTGAGGTACGGGACCACGGGTTCCCTCGCCGTTTGCGCCAACAAGCGGCCCGTTGTGCTTGACCAGTCCCTCCAGGCTCTCCCATGTCAGGTTGAGCCCGTCGAACTCGGCATAGCGCCGTTCGAGCTTGGTGACGATCCGCAGCGACTGCGCGTTATGATCGAAACCGCCATAGGGCACGAGCATTTCGTGCAGCGCATCCTCGCCGGTATGACCAAACGGCGTGTGGCCGAAATCATGGACCAGCGCCACACCCTCGGCGAGGTCTTCGTCAAGCTTCAGCGCTCTCGCCAGCGCCCGGGCAATCTGCGCCACTTCGATCGTGTGAGTCAGCCGGGTACGATAGTGATCACCATCGGCAGCGATGAAGACCTGGGTCTTGTGCTTCAGCCGGCGGAAGGCCGTCGTGTGAACGATACGGTCGCGGTCGCGCTGGAAATCAGAGCGCGTCGGGCTGCCGGTTTCTGGATAAAGCCGCCCGCGGCTTGCCCACGGATCCGAGGCGAAAATCGCGCGTTCACCGGCACCGAAACCAAGCGCATGTCTGTCCAATGTCATTTCCCGTTCAGCATCCCATTGACGCGGTATCAAAGCCTTCATACCTATAGTGAGCGCTGCAGGAAAGCACCGAGTGGAAATCGCTGGTGACCTTGAACGAAAACAAGGATTTGCCGCGCAACCGATCCTTCCCGTTCGAAGGCATTATCTGGACAACGGGTGACCTAAACAGCGAATCTCTCCGGTTCTTGACCCCGGCAGGAGGTAGATATGACAACTGAAACCGTAACTCTCTCGGACTCGGCGGCAAAACGCATTGCCGTGATCCTGAAAGCGGATGCCGAGAAAAAGGCCATGCGCGTGTCCGTCGAAGGTGGCGGATGTTCCGGCTTTTCCTATAAATTCGATCTGGTCGGCGATGCCGATGACGATGATCTCGTCCTGGAAAAAGGCGAGGCCAAAGTGCTGATCGACAGCCTGTCGCTGGTCTATATGAGCGGCTCCGAAATCGATTTCGTCGATAACCTGCTCGGCCAGTCATTCCAGATCAAGAACCCGAATGCCGTCGCAAGCTGCGGCTGCGGCACAAGCTTCTCGGTCTGACGGCTGCCCCGCCAGACCGAAACGACATCCAGGATAGACGAACTGCATGATCGCAGGCTTCTCGGAACATCGTTGAGCCTCGACCCCTCATGCGCGTCGCTACTGTACGAGCCGCACGCCGGATCCCCCGGAAAGAGCGGCAGGAACAAAGGCGGTCCCTGCCTCCGTCGGCTCCTTGAAGAAGGCCGTGCCCGATACATAGAGGTTCAGCACCTTGGCGATCAGCGCGGTATAGCTTGATTCCGCGTTGAGGCTACCGCTGACGTTCCAGTCGATTACCGCATAGGGCAGATAGATCGCGCCCGTGTAAAAGCTGCCGGCGGACGTATTGATGCGAAACTGGACGTTGCTGTCTTTTGCCTGGCGCCCCTGGAACATCAGGATGCCGGCATGCGTACCGGTGGTCGGCGCCGAGATCTGCAGGATCGCGGCCCCGTTCAGCAACAGTGGCGATTGTGCATCTTCGAAATAGAACTGCACATCCTTCCCCATCACTTTGGCAGAGGTATTCAACGTGAGAGCACCGCCCCGAAACGTATATATTCCGGGTTTCAGGGTGACGTCGTCACTGGCATTCAGCGTCAGTCCACCGCAGTAAACCCCTGGACCAATCGTCGTCTTTCCATCACTGTTGATTGTCTTCAGGCTCGGGGATGTACACGCTGCCGTGCGTGCCAATGGCTCCGCCATGGCGGCCAGCGGATCGGCGACGATGGGAGAACCCTCCACAGGCGGCGGCGAAATCATTTTACCGCCGAGCTTTGACCCGCCGTGAACCGCGATCGACGGCGCGGAAAACTTTCCTTGATTCTCCATGTAGAATGCACGTTGGGCATGTGACGAATTCACCTGGAAACCACATTCGCTGGTTACGGCATTCGCATTGATGATCTTCAACGCATCGGCCTTCCCCGGATCGAGGATCAGGATGCATGCAGCCCCCCCGGTTGACCTGACGGCTTTCGCATAAGCCGAGATGGGGATCGTCTTGAAACCGAATATCTGCATGATGGCGGTTTGATAATCTTCTTCGACAGCGACTGCCACCGTATCACGATTGACGATGACCTGATGCTCCCAAGCCGGCGCTCCCTCGACGTTCATAGCCGTGCTGCTACCAAGATGGGCGGCGAGAAACTTGTGTGCGACGGCGTCTTCGCCTCCCGCACGCTCGACCGCGGCCGCCAATGCAGCTGCATCCGCAGCGTTCTGCATGGCGGTTTTTCGATGGTGCGCTGCGGCAAAGTCGATGGCAAAACCAACAGCGAGCATAAGCGGCACCATCACCAATGCCGCCATAAGTCCAAAATTACCGGATCGGCAACGGAACAAAATCAACGTATGGCGTTTGATATGTAAATTGGTGATCATCATGTCAGTCTCTGCGGCTTGGCGTTGTTTCCACCATTCCCTTCCACAACCTGACTTTCCAACCACTTAATCCAAAACCCCAGTTTACGGTATGCTGAGCTGTCATCCACAAGCGGCTGCAACGTTTAACGGCCCGGCCCGACGTTAACCGGCGGCCGATTTCTGCGGAGCAGATTTGTGCGGGTGCGCAGAACTTATTCTTTGACGGGTACGGAGATATTTCCGGCCTTTGCCGCAAATATCTAGAGATAGGGCGAGCCCAGCCAGAATATCTTGTTGAGCAGACGCGTCGTGAACGGCTTGGCGCGCAGATCAGCCAGCGTCACCGGCTCGGCCTGCTGCAACACGGTTTGCAGCCTGTGGCCGACAGCGCCGGCAAAACCGGCGTCCAGCACTTCCAGATCGATTTCGAAATTGAGCCGCAGAGAACGCGGGTCGAGATTGGACGAGCCGACATACGCCCAGCGGTCATCGACAGTCATCAGTTTGGAATGATTGAACGCGCCAGTGGAGCGCCAGATGCGGCATCCGCCTTTCAGTGCCTGGTCGAACTGAGCCGTCATCGCCCGGTCAACCAGAACCAGATTGTTGACGGCAGGCACGATGATATCGACCTCGACGCCGCGCAAGGCTGCCGTGACCAGCGCACTGATCAGTTCCCGGTCCGGCAGGAAATACGGCGACATGATGCGGATGTTGCGCCGGGCAATGGAAAAAGCCCCCATCATCATCTTGTGGTTGGATTCGTTGGCCCGGTCTGGTCCCGACGGCACGGCCCGCACCAGCATGGTCGGCTTCTGCTGGTGAGGCGCAACCGAGATCTTCCACGCCTGTCCGTCCAGCACTTCACGGCTGGCAAACTGCCAGTCTTCGGACGCCACCTGAAAAAGATCAGCGACGACGGGACCAGCGACCCGGAAATGCGTATCGCGGGCCCGCCCTTCGCCGGCGAATTCGCCGGTAAATCCCGAGCGGATGTTCATGCCGCCGGTGAAGGCGACCGCGCCATCGACGACGAGAATCTTGCGGTGGGTGCGCAGATTGGCATAGGGAAGCCGCAGCCCCATGATGATGTTGCCATTGAAGACTTTGACGGTGATGCCGCCTTGCTGCAGATAGCCGACAATGCTTGGCACCGAATAACGCGCACCGACCGCATCGATGAGCACCCGCACCGCAACACCCCGTTTCGCCGCGGCAATCAGCGCATCGGCGAAACGCAGGCCAATGGGATCGCGATCGAAAATGTAGGTCTCGAGAAGAATGGATCGCGTTGCGCCGGTGATCTGCTCGAGCATCATCGCATAGGCGGTATCGCCACCCTCCAGGATCGTGATGCCGTTGCCGCCGCACATGCGATGGCGGCTGACGCGATCGCCAAGCAGTTTCATCGCGCCGAATCGTTGCCCGAACCGTTCGGCGACCGCAGTGCTCGAAATGTCGAACTTGCCCATGGCATCCGGTCCACGCTCGCGAAACAGCGAACGCTGCTGGCCGATCGACGAACGGCGGATGCGGTTAATGCCGGCAATCGCATAGATCAGCGCGCCAATGATGGGCGACAGAAGGATCACGCCAACCCAGCCAAGCGCCGAGCGCACCTCGTCCTTGGTCATCGTTGCGTGAATGGCGGCCGGAACGCCGAGAATGATGGAAAGCACCGCCAGGATATGCGGCCAATAGGTTGTCAGCAGATCGATCATGCAACGAACTATAGCGGTGCGCCACCAGGAAGCAATTCGACCGCCATCCACACGTCTTTTGTGCACACCGGGTTTGTGAAAAGGATGCGCTGGCGCTAAAAGCAGAGCAGGCTCTTGCGCCGTCAGCCAGAAGGACGTCAACCACATGAAAATCGTGACATGGAACATCAACGGCGTCCGGGCTCGCATCGACGTTCTTGTGGCCTGGCTGAAGGAATCGCAGCCCGACATCGTCTGCCTTCAGGAAATCAAGACCGTGGACGAAGGCTTTCCCCGCGCTGAGATTGAGGCGCTGGGCTACCATGTCGAGACGCATGGCCAAAAAGGCTTCAACGGTGTCGCCATCCTGTCGAAGCTGAAACCGGACGAAATCAATCGCGGCCTGCCTGGCGACGTGGCCGACGAGCAGTCGCGGTTCATCGAGGGTGTTTTTTCCGTAGAGGGTGGCGCGATCCGCGTCTGCTCGCTCTATTTGCCGAACGGCAATCCGGTTGAAACGGAAAAATACCCCTACAAACTCTCCTGGATGCAGCGCCTCAATGCCTTTGCGCAGAGCCGGCTTGCGTTGGAGGAGCCGCTGATTCTCGCCGGCGACTACAACGTCATTGCCGAGCCGCATGATTGCTGGGATGTCAAGGTCTGGCAGAATGATGCACTCTATCAGCCGCGCACCCGCCAGGCGTTCCGCCAGCTCGAAAATCTGGGCTTTACCGATGCCGTCCGCTCAACGTCGGATGCCGCACCGCTCTATACATTCTGGGATTATCAGGCTGGTTGCTGGCCAAAAAACTTCGGCATTCGCATCGATCACCTGATGCTGTCGCCGGAAGCAGCCGACAGGCTGGTCTCGACGGATATCGAGAAGCATGTACGCGCCTGGGAAAAGCCGTCGGATCACGTTCCGGTGGCGGCGGAATTCAATTTCGCAGCCTGAACGAACGCGTGGCTTGTTGACAGATCAATCGCTGTCGCTGTCGAGATGAATGCTGTGCGCCATGGCGACGGCCTTGCGGCGGTCATCTTCACCGGCGATCGAGAAGGCCTGCTCCTGCAGCGATTGCAGCCAGGGCCTTTCCTTCGGTGTACACTGGTCAAGTGCCGCGGTCATGTAGGCCAGCCCACGTGCTGTCTGGCCTTCCTGGAAGATCACGTTGCCGAACACGCCCATGGCGCCGGCGTGGCCGTTCTTGCGGGCGCGGTTGAGCCATTTCTTCGCCTGCTGGACGTTGACGCTGCCGCCGTCGCCGGAAAGAAGCATTTTCGCCAGCTGAAACTGTGCCTCCGGAACACCGAAGGTGGAGGCTGCCTGAAAATAGAGCTGGCGGGCCTGGCCGAGATCACTTTTGACGGGGCTGTCGGGAATGCCGCGGCGATAATAACCGGCCAATGAGATCAGCGCATTGACGAAGTAGCCGGTATCCTCGGAACCGGGCTCAACGCCCTTCTCGGCGATCTCGTTGTAAATCTTGAAAGCCTCCAGGTCGTTTTCAGCGACGCCGTCGCCATAGGCGTACATATTGGCGAGTGCCCAGCGGGAGCCCGTATGGCCCTTTTCGGCCGCATAGCGGTACGCTTCGACCGCCTCGTCCTTGCGGCCATTCTTGTAGGCGGAAAAGCCGAACTTGAAGAGGGCGAAAGGCCCCGATTCCTTGGTAATGCCGGCATTCGGATCAAACGCATAAGCCATGCGGTGCTCAGCGGTCAGCGCGAGCGCAGCACCAAGAACAAGAAACGTCAAAGACCGGTAACCGCGTATCAGCATGATAGTCTATTTCTTCCGTTCAAACCCAAGAGCCGGTCCATACACGTTTCAAATGAGTCCCTGTCGAAAACGCCGTTCATACCGGTATTTTCAAAACAGTAGCCAGCGTTTCCGGCAAGAGTGCGGCCTAGCCCGGCCTCACCATCCATCCCGGTTATGCCCGACCTGCCAAACAGCTTCGAAAAGCTGTTTCGAAGTCTCGCAACCTCCGGGGGGACATGGATTTTTTCGAAAACGCGATAACTCATCTCACCTCAAACGCCGCTTGCTCAAAACTTACCGGCTCGTTTGTCAAGTCCATCGGTGCTCCCAGTTTGTGGCGGGAAATAGACACAATCGCCAGCCGGCAGGCCGCCACGGACTATAGAAAGAATGTGTTGCTGAATCGTCACAAAACGTGATGCCGGAAACGTAAAAATCTCTGGGGGCACCATTGAAATTCTTGGCGAGGGAACCAAGCTGGCCACGGCTTTTCTTGGCGGCGCCAAGCATATGCAAAAAGCCCGGTGCTAACACCGGGCTTTTTGCATTATCTTCGATAATCAGAACTTGACCTTCAGCGAGGTGGAAACGGCAGTGACGATGTCATTGCCGAAATCGTACTTGACGTCCTCACCAACCGAACTGCCGCTCGTCAGAAGGCCGACGGCACCGGCAAACTTCAATTCAACATTCTCAGTCGGCGAATAGGATACACCGGTTCCGAGCGTCCAACTGTCGGTCTGGTTGCCGTAGCCATGGCTGGTACCACGATCCCAGGTCAAGCTGGCCGCACCGCTCCACTGATCATTGAACTTGTGACCGACACCACCACTGACGGTCCAGCCATCGCGATAGAGAAGAACAAGGCTGGTTGCCGGCCGGGTCGGGCTTGGCTGATTTGCATTGACCTGAATGACCTGAAGCTGGCTCCAGTCGGTCCATTTGACCGAACCGAACACAAGCCAACCGGGCGCTACACCAGACTGAACCTTGAGCTCCAGCGAATCCGGCATGGAAGCGAAGCTCGATACATCGTATTTCGTACCCGGAATAAAGCCGCCAACACCATTCGGAAGGAGCACCTTGGTCAGGTCGATCGAGCCCTCCAAATTGTCGAGATCCACAGCACTGTTGTAGACGAGACTCGTGCGAAACGCATATTCTGGAATTTCATAGGCTGCACCCGCGCGCCAGCCCCAGCCGCTACCGTCGAGATCGAGGCGGCCAACACCGTCAAAACCCGGAGCGAAAACCGGAGTGACAAGGCGCTCCTTGAAACCGCCGACTTCCTGGTAGAAGCCACCACCGATGATGCGGAACTGCCCCTTGCCAACGTCCCACTTGTAGGAGCAGGTCGCAGCGTAGTTGTCGCTCTCGATCTTGGTTTCGATATTGTCGTTGGCACCCATCCAGCTGGACCCTGGCTTGGTGTGCGCGCCCCACGGCTGTGAATAGTCAGCCATGCAGTCGACGCTGTCGCCGAAAGCGGCCTTCACGCCGATGCGCGGGACCCAATAGCCTTCCGTCTCGCCAACCCCATTGGTTTGACCGGCGCCCCTACCATTCGAACCGATACCGTTTGCCGGATTGGTATCCACCACATTGTCGAGTTCGCGCTGCGGATTGACATAGGTCGCTGCGGCTTCTGCCGCATAGGTCGATGGATCGAACAGCAGGTCGATATTATAGCCGCCCCGTTCAAGACCGCCGGCGCTTGCGGCCGTGCTGGTCAAAAACACGGCAAACGCCGCCGTGATCGTCGCCTTGATTTTGGTGTGAACCATCCGCTTTCTCCCCCTGAACACAGATTATCGGCCCGCGTGAACGCCGCCCTGCTGGAAAGAACTATCGACTGCGAATGGCGAATGGCAAATACCTAGATTTCGCAATCGGGCACATCAGCGCACCAAAAATTTACGTAAGAAAATCTACTCTCGCCTTCAAACGGAAAAACAAGGTAAATAATTTCACGCATCACTTCAAAGTCTTAAAAAAATAGAATTATCTTCCATTGATATGGCTAACTGTAACTTCGACACAACAATGCCATTTTTTGGCCGCCAGGCGCGCCGGCCTCGAAATAAGCGACACCAGACCGCCGCATCACTGTGTTGAAGTCCATCTCCCTCCGAAAAGAGAATCAACCAAAACGCAAAAAAAGGCGGTCGAAACCGCCTTTATCTGATCCTTCTTCACGCAAAATACCAGCCCGATAAGTATTCCGGGCAGCCTGTTTGCAACAGGCTATTTCAGCCTTAGCCGGCGTCGGCGACCCTGGCCAACGCCACCGCCAGCGACGCCTTCTGGCCATCGAGCTCGGCCAGACGCTCACGCTCCGCATCGACTACATCCGGGCGGGCATTGGCGACGAACTTCTCGTTCGACAATTTGCCGAGGATACGTTCACGTTCCTGCTCAACCTTGCCGACCGCCTTTTCCAGCCGCTGCTTTTCAGCAGCCAGATCGATCAGGCTGCCGAGCGGCAGGCAAACCGTCGCCTCGCCAACCACGATCTGCGCGCTCCCCTTCGGGGCGGCCGCGGCAAGATCGATCGCATCGACACGGGCCAACCGGCGGATAGCCGCAGCATGACGCTCCAGCCGTTCCTTGGTCAGCATGCTGGCTTCAACGACGACAAGAGGAGCGATCGCTGCCGGCGGAACGTTCATTTCCGAACGGACCGAGCGAATGCCCGATACGAGATCGATCAGCCAGTTGGTCTCATCGGCAGCCGCATTATCGGCATAAGAGGCAACCGGCCAATCCGCATGGCAGAGCAGGCTGTCGCGTGTCCTGCCCTCACCGGCCGTCTGCGTCCAAAGTTCCTCCGTCATGAATGGCATGAAGGGGTGCAGCAGCTTGTAGGTCTCGTCGAGAATATAGGCGACACACGCCCGTGATTCAGCCTTCCCAGCCTCGTCTTCACCGCCAAAGACAGGTTTCAGCAGTTCCAGATACCAATCGCAGACCTGGTTCCAGACAAAGCGGTAAAGGCTGCCTGCCGCTTCGTTGAAGCGATAGTTCTCGATCGCCTCCGTCACGTCGCGGATGGTGCGCGACAATTCTGTGAGGATCCAACGATTGATCGTCAGCGAGCAGGCTTCCGGCACGAACTTCGGATCGATGGCAACACCATTCATGCCGGCAAAGCGCGTGGCATTCCAAAGCTTGGTACCGAAATTGCGGTAACCGGCAATACGGGCCGGGTCGAGTTTCACGTCGCGGCCCTGCGCTGCCATGATCGCCAGCGTGAAGCGCAACGAATCGGCCCCATACTCGTCGATCAGGTCGAGCGGATCGATGACGTTGCCTTTCGACTTCGACATCTTGGCGCCGTTCTTGTCGCGCACCAGGGCGTGAACATAGACGGTGTGGAACGGCTCGACAGAGGTGCCGTCGCTATCCTTCATGAAATGCAGGCCCATCATCATCATCCGGGCAACCCAGAAGAAGATGATGTCAAAGCCCGTTACCAGAACGTCGGTCTGATAATAGGTGTCGAGTTCCGGGGTCTTGTCCGGCCAGCCGAGGGTCGAGAATGGCCAAAGTGCCGATGAGAACCACGTGTCGAGCACGTCCTCGTCACGCACGAGGATTTCGCCAGGGCGGAAGTTTTCGAGCAGGTCCTCGACATAGGCCTTCATCGGTCCTTCATGGGCGAGGTAATGCTGGATTGCGGCGTGGAGCGCCTCTTCCTCGGTCTTCTCGACGAAGACCTGACCGTCAGGACCGTACCACGCCGGAATCTGGTGTCCCCACCAGAGCTGCCGCGAAACGCACCAGGGCTGGATGTTTTCCATCCATTCGAAATAGGTCTTTTCCCAGTTCTTCGGAACGAAGTTGGTCCGGCCCTCGCGAACGGACGCGATCGCCGGCTTGGCGAGCGTCTTGGCATCGACATACCACTGTTCCGTCAAACGCGGTTCGATCGGAACACCACCGCGGTCGCCGTGCGGGACGGTGTGCTTGTGCGGCTCGATCTTGTCGAGCAGGCCGCGCTCTTCGAACATCGTGACGATTGTCTTGCGCGCAGCAAAGCGCTCAACGCCATCAAGCGCCGAGACAAGTGCCTCCAGTTCATCGGATGCCGGCAGACCTTCGAGAAAGTCTTCGTTGCCGGCCAGCGTGATATGACCATCGATCGTCAGGATATTGACCTGGCGCAGATGACGGCGCTTGCCGACTTCAAAATCGTTGAAGTCATGCGCTGGCGTCATCTTGACAGCACCCGTTCCCGCTGTCGGGTCCGGATACTCGTCGGCAACGATCGGGATCAGGCGTCCAACCAGCGGCAGAACGACGTGCTTGCCGACGATCGCCTTGTAGCGGTCGTCGTCCGGATGAACGGCGACGCCGGTATCACCCAGCATGGTTTCCGGCCGGGTGGTGGCAACGACCAGATAGTCGCGCGTCTCCCATTCCGTCGGCTTGCCGTCTTCCCCGAACGCAACCGGATGCTGGTAGGTGACGCCGTCTTCCAGCGGATACCGCAGGTGCCAGAGATTGCCGTTCATCTCGATCTGCTCGACTTCAAGGTCGGAGATCGCGGTCAGCAGCTTCGGGTCCCAGTTGACCAGACGCTTGTCCTTGTAGATCAGGCCTTCCTTGTAGAGCGAAACAAAGACTTCAAGAACGGCCTTCGACAGACCTTCGTCCATGGTGAAGCGCTCACGCGACCAGTCGCAGGAGGCACCGAGGCGCTTCAACTGGTTGAAGATCAACCCGCCGGATTCGGCCTTCCATTCCCAGACCTTGTCGATGAAGGCATCGCGGCCCATCTCGCGGCGGTGCTGCTGACGTTCCATCAGCTTGCGCTCGACGACCATCTGCGTGGCGATGCCGGCATGGTCCATGCCCGGCTGCCAGAGCACATCCTTGCCGCGCATGCGCTCAAAGCGGACCATGATGTCCTGCAATGTGTTGTTCAGCGCGTGGCCCATATGCAGCGAGCCCGTCACGTTTGGTGGCGGGATGACCACGCAGAAGCTTTCGGCGCCCGGTTTTGCCCCAGCACCTGCACGGAAGGCGTCCTCGTCATCCCAAATCTTGGCGATGCGCGGTTCGACAGCGGCGGAATCATAGGTTTTTTCAAGCATTTTGGAGCCAAACTTGCTGATTGATATCGATGGTTTGTAAATCGGAACGGGACATTGCTGTCAACAATAACAGCAAAAAAGCCGCCAGTGTGATTGCTGGCGGCTTTGAGAGAAAGAAATGCGTGGTCTAGCGCCTCGGACCGCGCGCAACGCGCTCGATTTCCTCGCGCACAAGCCGTTCGACCAGCGTTGGCAGATTGTCGTCGAGCCATTCCTGCAGCATCGGGCGCAACATATCCTCGGCAATTTCGTCAAAGGACCGCCGTGCGCTGCCATCGACAGCCAGTGCCAGATCGCCAAAAGACCGCGCCACCTGTTCGCCAACGGCAGGTGAAACGATGGCCGCAACGTCCTTTTCGATCACGATGGACAGTGGCTGGCGCTGCACCGGGACTTGTTCGGGAGCTGCGACAGCAGGCTCAACCGCCTCGTCCCGGATTTCGGCTACAGCGACCGGCTGAACAACCGAAATTGTTGGCGCCGCTACAGTCTCCTGCTTGCTCTCAGCTTGCACAGGCAAGGACGCTGGCGCCATGCGCGCTGTCACCATCGGATTATCGGATTTGGTACGCGTGGCGGCGACCTGATTTTCCGGCTCGCGCAACGGTGCCGAATGCCGTTCGGAGGCAGCGCGAACGCGGGCCGCAACATCGGCAAGCGACATCGGCGGTTGCGATGCTGCCGGTTTAGGGCCGGCATCCTCAGGTGCGCGAGACTGCGGCTCGCTCGTCTGTGGCTCCACGGCCGTAAAATGACGTTGCTCCTCGGCTTCGAACTCTTTCGCCAGAACCTCGTCGTCGATCGTCAGGTGAATATCTTCGCCAGCGTCATCTTCGTCGTAGCCACGATAGGCGCTGTCGGAGGCGGGGCCGAGATCATTGGCGGGAAAGCCGGGAATGCCGGGTTCGTTGCTTTCGATGATCTTTCGAATGGACGCCAGAATTTCGTCCATCGAAGGTTCACGCGCTACATTCGGCTGTGCCATCATTATCCCCGTTTCTGCGGCCGCGTTCGATCGAAACATTGCCGCCCCGTCATTGGCACGGACTGTATGCGAGTTCGGCACCGAACAAAACGCCGCGAATCATCTGGCGGGAATCATGCACAGGTTTGTTGGCGGCGTCACCTCCCCGATACCGGCAGCACAATGCCGCCGGGGCCTATTGGCCAACGGATATCAAAACCAGCGATGAAGTCAGGCGGTGAACTTAGCGGTCGTCGACGGTCCGCAATCCGAACCATTTGTCCTTGACGGCTTCGTAATGCTCCTCGGCGCGATATTCGGCCACCTGCAGGCCCTGGCTCTGGATCGTCAGGCGCCCCATGGCAGCCAGCAGCGAATAGCTGGCAACGACGGCATTGCGTTGCGAGGTCACGAGGCTTTCTTCTGCGACGAGCACAGTCTGCTGGGCGTCGAGCACGTCGAGCGTCGTACGCTGCCCTACCTTGCGTTCTTCGATGACGCCCGCCAATGCCTGATTTGCCGCGCTGACCTGGGACTTGTTGGCAACGGTTGTCGCAAGCGCCGCCTCGAGTTGAGCATGGGCCGTGATGATCGTCTGCTGGACTTCGGCACGGGCGGAATCAACCAGGATACGTTGCTGGCCAAGGCGTTCCTTGGCCTGGCGAATCTGGCCATATTCGGCGCCACCTTGATAAAGCGGCACCTCAAGCCGCGCCGTTATCGAGGCGTTCGCGCCGTCACTTTCGCCAGCGAGATCAGTCGTGTTGCGTGACACTGATCCCTGAATGACGACGCCGGGCAACATTGTACCCTCGGCGGATTTGACCCTGTAGCCGGCCGAATCGACATTGTACTGCGCGGCGGCAATCGACGGATGGTCACGCAAGCCCGCCGCGACGGCCTGATCCAGATTTTTCGGCAACGCTTTGGATGCCGGCGCCGGTTGCTTGATGTCCTTGGGGGCAGCGCCGACAATCTGGACGTAAACGGCCTCGCTCTGCTTCAACTGTGCAACGGCATTGGCAAGAATAGCCTGGGCTCCTGCCAGTTCCGCCTCCGCCTGGCTGACGTCGGTGCGCGTCCCCTCGCCCACACCAAGCCGGGATTTCGCGGCATTCAACTGCTCCTTGAGAAAGGCAAGATTCCGCTTCCGGATCGACACGATGCGTTGATCGCGAGCGATGTTGGCATAGGACTGCGCAGCCGCCAAAAGGATGGAAATCTCATTGGCTTTGAGAGACTCACGGCTTGAAAAAACGTTCGCCTCGGCAGCCCTGACATTGTTCAAGGTCTGAAATCCATCGAAAATCTGCTGGGTGACCGTGATGCTGGCCGATCCAGTCGTATAATCATCGGTGAGTAGCGGCGTACCGCGTCTCAACAGGCTTTCCGTACCCGACCGTATCGCTGATCCGGTGACAGAAGCCGAGATTTGTGGCCGATAACCGGACTTGGCGATGGGCACGCCTTCGTCGGTCGCACGAAGTCCGGCACGTGCGGCATTTAGGTCCGGATTGTTCTGGTATGCCTTCGCCATCGCGGCTGAGATGGTTTCCGCTAGAACGGCATGCGGCACGAGCCACAAGGCGGAGGAAAGGGCGGCCGCCACAGCCGTTTTACGAAAAATCGACACTATATTCTCTCCAATAAAAGGCCGGCAGGGCATGTCCGGGAGAACCTAACGCTCCGGCTGTGCCGGATTCGATGGTCACGTTCTTGTCCCGTCCCGATATTGAGGAAAAATGGTCAAAATGTCGCCAATTGCAACCTTTATATTGTTTTTAACTAATATTTAATAACAGGATTGGCAAATTCCCGTTTTGCCAATCCTACAGGGACAAATATCTGTGTCCCAGACGGATGTTTCACCGCTTAATCGTCAATTAAAATACAAACTCGCGTGTTAGGCGAAAGCCCGGCAGCGGCTTGACGGCTGTGTTGAACGCCAGGCGTTCGGATGTCCTGCCATTTTCACGCAGGAAGAGTTGCGCCCTCGACGCGTTGCCAAAGCCGACGACGGCGACAAGGCGGCCACCATCGTTCAACTGCGAGAAAAGCGCATCCGGTATCGTCTCGACCGCACCGTGAACGAAAATCACATCATAGGGCGCGCCTGCGGCATGCCCCTTTTCGAGATCGCCGGTCACCACAGAGACGTTCGCGTGACCGAGGCGGGCCAAAGTCGCTGTCGCCTCGGCTGCAAGCGCTGCATCGCTTTCAAGCGCTACGACCGAGGCCGCAAGCTCCGACAGGATCGCCGACGCGTAGCCGGTTCCGCAGCCGATCTCAAGAACCTTGTCAGCCTTGGAAATTGTTGCCAGCTGAAGCAGTTTTGCCAGGGGAGATGGCTCCATCAGATACCGCCGTGTGCCGGCGGCATCTGCCGCCAGTTCGATATCGCTGTCGATATAGGCGAGCGGCTTCAGTGCGGCAGGCACGAATTCTTCTCTCGGAATTGACAGGAATGCTGCGAGAACGGCGTGCGACGTCACATCCGTCGTGCGGATCTGGTTGTCGACCATCTTGATGCGTGCTGCTTCGAAATTCATCTTGCCTGCCTTCGTAAATCCGGATCGTCTTCCGGCGTGTGCGCGCTTTTGGCTTGCGCAGATAAAACAACCGGTGGCGCTTCAGCCAACCGGGCATGGCCAAGCTCATAAATCCGCGCATCTGCCGTTTCAAGCTATGGAATGCAGTTCTTGCAAAAAAGCAAGCTTCACAAAAGCCGGTCAACATATTCTGCCCTTTCCGGAACCAGAAAATCCGGGCAAATTTGCATTACCGCATATACGGCGAATCACCGGGACTGGAGATTGTGAAAGTGGCAGTACGCCTCAAACAGCCAAACGGTTCCACGTCGCGGCTCCTCATTCTCTCATCCGGCTTGCTTCTTTTCATCTCAAGCGTGAACAACGCGATTGCAGCCGAACCGATTTTCGACGAACTGCGGTTCGGCACCAGCGCATCCATCAACGGCAGCAACTCTCACGAGTCAGGCATCTTTCCGTCCGCCACCCTTTTCTTCGACCCACTGTCGAGCGGCAAGGCGGCGACGTGGCAACAGACCATTCTGGAACCGCGGATCTATCTGGGGGCTTCGGTCGGCACGGGTGACGGGGTGGATCAGATTTACGGCGGCTTCAGCTGGACTGCCGATATCACCAGCCGCCTGTTCGTAGAACTCGGGCTTGGCGGGACCGTTCACAACGGCAAACTGGATGGCAGCGGCGGCAAGGGACCGGATCTCGGCTGCCGCCTGCTCTTTCGCGAACAGATCGCGCTCGGTTATCGCGTCACAGACAATTGGCAGATCCTGGCGACAGCCGACCATTCGTCGCATGCCAATCTCTGCGACGGACCGAACGACGGCCTCAGCCATGCCGGCCTTGCCATCGGTTACAAGTTCTAGCCTGACTGCCGGCCTCAGCCGGCAGGTGCTGCTTCCAGGCCAACCAAGCCGATCTTGGTATAACCGGCTCGCTGGATGAGGTTCATCACCGTCATCAGTTCACCATAGTCGACAGCCTTGTCGGCCCGCAGCAGAATGCGGGTCTCCATGTTACCCTCGGTCATGCCGTTAAGCTCGGTGACAAAGCCGTCGCGATCGACCTCATTGTTCCCAAGCGCCAGCTTGAGGTCCGCCTTGAGGGTGACGAACACCGGCTTGTCTTCACGTTTTACCGGGGCTGCCGCCGATTGCGGCAGATCGACCTTCATGTCGACGGTGGCAAGCGGTGCAGCCACCATGAATATGATCAGGAGAACAAGCATGACGTCGATGAAGGGCGTGACGTTGATTTCGCTGTTTTCTTCGAGATCACCGCCGCCTTCGCTGATTTTGCTGGCCATGGTCTTATCCGATCCGTGCGATACTGGCTTCCGAATGCACATGGCTTTCGGCCTTGCGCGGTGCCAGGCGGCGTGCCTGGCGGAAATCGAGATCGCGGCTGACGAGGCGTTCAACCGCAGCCGAAACATCGGCAAGGATCAGGCGGTAGCCACCGATCGAACGGGCGAAATAGTTGTAGATCACGACGGCCGGAATAGCGGCGACAAGGCCGATGGCGGTCGCGAGAAGCGCTTCGGCGATGCCCGGTGCGACGATCGCAAGATTGGTCGTCTGTGCCTTGCTGATGCCGATGAACGAATTCATGATGCCCCACACGGTACCGAACAGGCCGACGAACGGCGAGATCGAACCGATTGTCGCAAGGATCCCGGTACCGCCAGCAATCCGCTTGCCGGCACCCGCCTCGATGCGGGAGAGCTGCGATGCGACGCGCTCCTTGACCCCTTGCGTCGAGACGATATCGAGAACGGCCTCTGATTTCGACAGTTCGTCATTGGCGGCTGCAATCATCTGTGCTGCCGGTCCCTTTTTCACTGTCAGCGTTTCGCGGACGTCCCGCAGAACAACCGCATCCGACAACGCCCGGACAGCGCGCTTGGCACTACGCTTGGCAGCGGAAAGCTCGAAAGCCTTGGCAAACAGGATCGCCCAGGTCGCAACCGACGCCAGAATCAGAGCGCCCATGACACCTTTGACAACGATATCCGCCGCCATGAACATGCCGAGCGGAGAAAGATCGTGGGGCAGAACCGGATTGACCGAGGTCTCCTGCGCGCCGTCCAGCGCAGTCTCGGCTGCGGGCGTGGCCTGATCATTCGGCAGCGCTGCCGGCGTGACATCATTTGCAGGCGTCACCGGCAACACGCCGGCTTGCGGTGTCACCTGAACTGGTTGCTGCGTTTCGCTGACAGCTGCAGCCGGCGTTTCCTGCGCCTGAAGCGCTCCGGCACTCGAGAATGCCAGCAGCACGCCCGCCAGCATCATCCATTTCGGCATTGCACGGTTCGGCATGACCTACCCTTACCTCGTCATCGCCCGCCAACCCCTTCGAGGATCAGATGACGGGACCACATAAACTCATCATTTGACGGCCGGCGCTGAACGCGCCTGCATCAATCGCGGCTTCATACGACATACTATGGCTGAAAGACAAGGATTTGTGGAGTGTTTTAATCAAGAATAAATAGTTTGGAAGAAATTCGATCCGCAGCATACGCGCCTGCGGCGTTTCAGCGGGTCACTGCCTCGCCTCGTGCGCGTCGAATAAGCCCGTCCGCCAGTCATAAGTTCTGTGCTGCGCCCAGGGACGCCGCAATTGCCCCTGTGCAAAGACGACCCGCATATTGGCCGCTTCGCCCGCTAAGCGGGCGTTTTCACCATAAATCTCGACGGCGCCGGTGCGGCGCAGGCTTTGGCCACTCAGCAACAGCGCGCCTGACCGGCAGGTGGAAAAGCGCAGCATGACCGGCGTCACGACGATATCAGCCTCCTCGCACGCGACACCGACGAAACGCGCATCATCAACGGTGACGATCCGCCAACCTTGCTGCGCCTTTGCTGCACACCATTGTTTTGGGACACAGACAAAACGGCCGGACGCCGCTTCCGCCAAAAGCATGCGGACGGTCGCGCGCGCCACATCCTTGTCGAGTGGTGGTTTTACCGGACGCGCTTCAGTGGCCTCTTCAGGAACCGGTGCCGATGCAGCAGTATCAGTGACCGCCAGATCAGGCCGCTGCACTGGCTTGTGATGATCTTGCAAACGCAAGGCGCGCTGCCATTGGGAAAACACGAAATCGGGAGGCTTTGTCCGGTTGCTGGCCGCTGTGGTGTCCTTGATCATCGCCACCAGACGCCCGTCTTCGGCGATCACCACATCCGGAGGAGTGACTGCAGCTATCGATGCCACCGCAAGACCGGCCGCGATGATCACCAGCCCGGACGCAGCCAGCCATGTACGGAACAGACAGGCCAGAACACCGCCGGCGGCAATCAGCATGAAGGCGTGGTCTGGAATGCGGCCCGTTGTTACTTCCCCCTCCCACGAGGACACCATCCGCGCAATGGAGATCATCCAGTCAAGCCCCTGCCCCATGACCAGCAATGGGTAACGATCGAGACCAAAGGGCATCAGCAGCATCGCCAGCAGGCCGAAGGGCATGACGAAAATGCTGATGATCGGCATGGCCAGCACATTGCCGATCAAACCATAGGCGGCCAGCCTGTGGAAATGACCGGCGGAGTAAATCATCGTCGACAGGCCGCCGATCAGCGAACTAAGCAGCAGACCGGCAAAGAAACCACCGACTGCCTTCAACGGACCGATCGCACGGTTTGTTGGAAGAATGTCGCGGCCCGGCCGGTCGCGCCAATGGGCGTAACCTGCGACGAGTGCCAGTGTTGCGGCAAAGGACATCTGGAAACCCGGCCCCGTCACCGCGGACGGAGTGACCGCCAGAATGACCAGCGCCGATAATGCGACATTGCGCAGACTGATCGATGGCCTGTCGAAGAACACCGCAATCAGCATGATGGTGATCATGATCCAGGATCGCACCGCCGAGACAGCGCCGCCCGAAATGAGGATATAGGCGAACACCATCAAGAGGGCACCGGCGGCGGCGAGTTTCTTGATCGCAAACCGGTGCGCCAGACCGGGAACAAGACTGAGCAGCGTGCGCGCGCCGATCAGAAACGTTCCGGCGGCCAGAACCATGTTCAACCCCGAGATCGCCAGCACATGCGCAAGTCCCGCCTCGCGCAGCGCCTCGATCGCCGGCCGGCTGATGGCGCGTTCCTCGGCCGTGACCAGCGCCGCAGCGATCGCGCCGGCATCGCCGCCAATCGTGCCCCGGATGCGTGCACCGATGGCCTCCCGCCAGCGGGCAATTGTTTCCCCTATGCTGGCCCGCCAGACGGCTACCCGGCTTCTGGCGACGTTTTCAACATTCGAAACGGCCTGGGGTTTTCCATAGAAATAGCCGACGGCGCCAATACCCTTGAAATAGCTGTCGAAGGCGAAATCGTTGAGCCCCGGCAGCGCAGCCCCGGACGGCGGCGACAGTCGCGCCCTGCCCTCGATGCCGCCGCCAATTCCGACGGGTGTCTCCCGGTTGCGGGACAGAAGCGTCACCCGGGTTGGCAGGCGTTTCAACTCCGGATCGGCCGTTTGGGCGACAGCGACGGTATATCGCCAATAGCCGCGATCGGTGGTTTCCCGCGCCGTGACGGTCCCGCGAACCCGTGTCGTCACCGGCGTGTCGAGCACCACCGTATCCAGCCGCGCCGTCTCCCATGCGGCAAGACCCATGCCCGCAGTCACCAAGGCAGCCATTAGCATGCCGGTGCGCCAAAGGCCTGACCGGTACCGGAGCGCAAAAGCCGCCATGCCAAAAACGCAGATCAGCAGTGCAACTTTGAGATGGCCCGGCGTTTGAGGAAGCCAAAACCAGACAAGCGCACCAAGACCGACGAAGACCGGAATAAACAAAAAGCCGTGCCCGAAGGCTGCTTCCTCCGACACGGCCTGTTTGAATGCTGCCGGCCAATGGCTGGCTCGCAGTTTCCTGCGTACCGGTGAGAGACCGGCAAGGTAAGCGGGCAGAGCCGGGTTTTCCGGTTGTTTTGCCGTTCGGTCAGGCAGGTGCGAAGCGCGGGTAAGAGCATGGGTGAACGCACTGTCAGACCGCGTGCGCGGCGCCAAACCAGGCTCCTGCCCCTCTGCCATGGCCGCTGTTCCACCCGCCAAAGTCCCGCCACATTCTGCAACCGGAAATGACGAAATGCAACCGATGAGATTGATGCACAAAAAATATGCAAAACTTTTTCGTACGGTGACATCCATCAGTTTCAAGAACGAATATGTCATTGGACATATGGCCCGAACGTGTAATTATTGCGTTGCCATATGCCTATTTTTGCATCGCACAATTTGCCTTTGGTTCAACTTGGCAGCCGTGATTAAATCGGATAGCACATGGTCGGCGTTAATATCTGCGGCATAATTGTGTGCCAATTTGCTGCAAACGGAGGATCCCCCATGACAGGAAAAAGCGCAGTCGTAACCGTGGACAACAAAACGGTGGAATTGCCGGTACGATCAGGGTCGATCGGTCCGGATGTGGTCGATATCGGCACGCTCTACAAGCAGACCGGCCAGTTCACCTACGATCCCGGCTTCACGTCGACAGCATCGTGCGAATCCAAGATCACCTATATCGATGGTGACCAGGGTATCCTTCTGCACCGCGGCTATCCGATTGAACAGCTCGCCGAACACGGCGACTTTCTCGAAGTCTGCTACCTGCTGCTCTACGGTGAACTGCCGACGGCAGCGCAGAAGAAGGACTTCGACTATCGCGTCACGCACCACACCATGGTGCACGAGCAGATGTCGCGCTTCTTCACCGGTTTCCGCCGCGATGCCCACCCGATGGCCGTCATGTGCGGCTGTGTCGGCGCGCTGTCGGCCTTCTATCACGACTCGACCGACATCACCGATCCGCACCAGCGCATGGTTGCAAGCCTGCGCATGATCGCCAAGATGCCGACGCTGGCGGCGATGGCCTACAAGTACCATATCGGCCAGCCCTTCGTTTACCCGAAGAACGACCTCGATTATGCGTCGAACTTCCTGCGCATGTGCTTTGCCGTTCCTTGCGAGGAATATACGGTCAACCCGGTGCTTTCGCGCGCCATGGACCGCATCTTCATCCTGCACGCCGACCACGAGCAGAACGCCTCGACATCGACCGTTCGTCTCGCCGGCTCGTCGGGCGCCAATCCGTTCGCCTGTATCGCTGCCGGCATCGCCTGCCTGTGGGGTCCGGCTCATGGTGGTGCCAACGAAGCCGCGCTTAACATGCTGGCTGAGATCGGCTCGGTCGACCGCATTCCGGAATTTGTCGCTCGCGCCAAGGACAAGAACGATCCGTTCCGCCTGATGGGCTTTGGTCACCGCGTCTACAAGAACTATGATCCACGCGCCAAGATCATGCAAAAGACCACGCATGAAGTGCTGGCCGAACTCGGCCACAAGGACGATCCGCTACTCGAAGTGGCGATGGAACTCGAGCGCATCGCGCTGACCGACAGCTACTTCATCGAGAAGAAGCTCTATCCGAACATCGACTTCTACTCCGGCATCACGCTGAAGGCGCTCGGCTTCCCCACGACCATGTTCACGGTGCTGTTCGCGCTCGCCCGCACGGTCGGCTGGATTGCACAGTGGAACGAAATGATCGAAGATCCGGAACAGCGCATCGGCCGTCCGCGCCAGCTCTACATCGGCGAACCGGAACGCGATTACGTCCCGGTTTCCAAGCGTTAAGCCGAGGACATACCAATTGAAAAAGCCCGGTCAGAAATGACCGGGCTTTTTTTCGTTGAGAACATCGAGAACGACGCGGGCGGCGGTTTCGCCAGGCGGCTTCTCCATCGTCATGCGTTGCCAGACGGTGTTGTATCCGGCAAGCATTGCGTCGCGCTCCGGCGTCTTATCCGTCAGGCGCTCCACCCAGCGCGACAGCGCTCCGGCGCGAATGGCTTCGTTCAGGTATTCCGGAACGATGGCATAATCTGCCACCAGATTGGGAATGGCCGCCGTCCATATCTTGATTCGCTTGTGCATCAGGCGAATGATCCAGTCGGCCTTGTAGGTCGATACGACCGGGATTCCGGCCAATGCGAGCTCGAGGATCACCGTACCTGAAGCTGCAACAGCAGCATCGGATTCGGCGAACGCCTGCCACTTGGCAGTGGCTCCAACCGTGATTTCCGGTTTGATGGGCCACGACGCCGTAATCTGCCGCACGAGATTTTCCTGCCGTGGAACCGTTGGCAGCAGGAACTGCATATCCGGGTGCCGGCTGTGCAACTCCTCCACCGTCTCCCCGAATGCAGGTAAAAGACGGCTGATCTCGCTGCCGCGGGACCCCGGCAGCAGCAGGCAGGTGTTCGTGCCGGTGTTGGCGCGTCGCTTCTCCGTCTGCCGTTCCCTGACAGCCAGGACGTTGGCGTCACTTGCCAGCCGATGCCCAACATAGGTTGTCGGCGGTCCGCCGAGGTGTTGCATGACCTCAGGCTCGAAGGGAAGCACCGCCAGCACATGGTCGACATAGGGGCGCATGTTGACGGCGCGCTCCGGCTTCCATGCCCAGACACTCGGGCAAACATAATTGACAATCGGCACGTCCGGCAGGGATTTGCGAACGATGCGCGCAACGCGATGGGTGAAATCCGGGCTGTCGATGATGACAAGAATATCGGGCTTGGCCGCAATGATCGCCCTGGCCGTCTGGCGAATGCGCAGGATCAGTTTCGGCAACCGGGCAAGCACCTGCGAGATACCCATGATCGACAGCTCGGAATAGTCGAACAGGGAGTGCAGGCCTTCAGCCTCCAGCCCCTCGCCGCCAACGCCAACCAGGGAAAGGTCGCCCTTCACCAGCGGTCGCAGCGACCTGACGAGATCGGCTCCAAGCAGGTCTCCGGACACTTCGCCAGCGATGACGGCGAGCTTGAGACCGTTGGCGTTCATTGTCCGCCTCGCAAAAGAGCGCGGTCCACACCCGTGACAAAAAGGCCGGTTTCATTGGCCAGCGCAATCATCTCGTCCCGGTCGAGGACCAGTGCCCGGCCGGCCTCAACCGCGATTCCGGCAAGCCCGGCCGCCTGCGCGCCCTTGATTGTCGATGGCCCGATCGAAGGAAGATCGGCACGCAGATCCTGCTGCGGCTTGCAGAGCTTGACCAGCACGCCGCGGCGACGGCTGGAAATGCGTCCGTCGGCTTTCAACCGCGCCACCCGCTCCAGCATCGCGTCGGTACCCTCCGGCCCCTCAAGTGCCACGACGCGCCCGCCGACGGCGACAGCGCCCTGCCCGACATCAAGATGGCCGAGAGCGATGGCTGCGGCTTCCGCAACCTCGATATCCGCCTGATCTTCCACGCCTGGCGCGCGGGTACCCAACGTGCCGACTTCGGCCAGAAGTTCCGGCACAATCTCCTGCACGCCGATGACCCGTGCGCCGTTTGTCTCGATCAGTTCGATGGCCATTTTCAAAACGGCGTCGTCACCGCCCGAGAGCAGCGTGCGCAGAACGCTAGGCACCTTTACCAGGCTTTTCAGCGTCGGCTTGATATCGCGCCAGTCCGGCCGGCGGCGCACAGCACCGGACATGACCACACGGCCGATGCCCGCATTGCGAAAGACACTGCTGATTGCCCTGAAATTGCCGATGCCCAACGTCGCGTGATCAAAGGACGCCCAATCGCGATCGGACTCGTTGGCAAGCGCAATAATGAAGGGGTTTTCGCCATGCGTGCGCGCTGCTTCCGCAACATGCAGCGGCAGGAGGCCGCTGCCGGCGATGATTGCCAGCCGGTCTTTGATATCTGGCCGGCTGTGCATGCTCATATGCCTCAGCCCTTACTGCCCCGTGTCGGGGACGACAGTGCCCGGTCGCTTTCAGCCGCGATGAAGTCGAGGATTTCCAGCGCCGGCGGGCAGTCAGCATAGTCGGCACGAATTGCAGCGGCATTGGCACGAACTGATTCCGGGCCTTCGAAAATCTGCTTGTAGGCGCGCCGCACGGCATGGATAACCGGCTTCTCGATGCCGGAACGGCTCATGCCGACGACATTCAGGCCGCCAAGCAGGCCCGGATTACCATTGAGCATGCCATAGGGAATGACGTCATAGGCGACGGCGGAGAGCCCGCCGACAAACGCATGCCGCCCGATGCGGGTGAACTGGTGAACAGCCGAACCGCCACCGAGAATAGCCCGGTCGCCGACTGTGACATGGCCTGCCAGCATGACATTGTTGGACAGGATGATGTTATTACCGAGCCGGCAATCATGCGCGACATGGGAATACGCAAGGAACAGATTGTTGTCGCCAACGACCGTCGTGCCGCCATGCTCGACGGTGCCGGTGTTCATCGTCACGCCTTCGCGAATGGTGCAGTTTTCACCGATCACCAGTGTCGTATCGACGGCACTGTGATGCACGCTTTGCGAATCGCCGCCGATCACCGCCGACGGGAAAATCTTCGAACCCTTGCCCACTGTCGTGCGTCCAAGCACGACAACATGGCTGATCAGTTCGACATTGTCTGCGAGGGTCACCTTCGGGCCAACGTGACAGAACGGTCCGACAACGACGTTGTCACCGATCACCGCACCGTCTTCGATAACCGAGAGCGGATGGATCTTCGCAGTGGAGGCAATCATGTTCAGGCGTCTTCCTTGCTGATAATCATCGCGCCGATATCAGCTTCTGCGACAAGTTGCCCGTCAACTTTTGCATCACAATGAAATTTCCAGATATTGCCGCGCTGCTTCAGCTTGACGACATGGAACTCAACCCGGTCGCCCGGCACAACCGGCTTGCGGAACCGGGCATTGTCGATGGTCATGAAATAGACGAGGTTGTTGCCGCCGCCATTCTTGCGGGTGCAGATCGCACCGGCCGTCTGCGCCATGCCTTCGACGAGAAGAACACCCGGCATGATCGGCTGATCCGGAAAATGGCCGGTAAAATGCGGCTCGTTTGCCGTGACGTTCTTGATGCCGATCGCCGAATTATCGCCGTCGATCTCAATGATCCGATCGATCAGCAAGAACGGGTAACGATGGGGAAGAAGCTTCAAGATTTCCCGAATATCGGCCGTACCGAGAACGTTGGTTGCAGCTTCACTCATCCTTGCCTCCTGATTTCTTCTGCCTGTTGTGTGTACGCGCCGTAATTTCTGCGATGTCCCGCAGGAAATCGCGCATAGGGCGTGCCGGAATACCGCCATAACGTTCGCCGGCCGGAACGTCAGAGGCGACGCCGCTCATGGCGCCAATCTGCGCCCTGTCGCCGATGGTAATATGCCCATTGATCGCCGTGGCGCCGCCGATCATAACGCCATCTCCGATACGTGTGCTGCCAGCAATACCGACCTGGGCAGCGATGCCACAGTGACGGCCAACGCGAACATTGTGGCCCAGTTGAACGAGATTATCGATCTTGGTACCCTCGCCGACCACGGTATCGTCCATCGCACCGCGGTCAATCGTCGTATTGGCGCCGATCTCGACCCTGTCCTGCAGGATGACGCGGCCAATCTGGACGATCTTGATCATACCGCCCTTTGGTCCCGGTGCATTGCCGAAACCATCCTGGCCGATCCGGGCGCCGGGATGAATGATGACCTCGTTACCGACAAGCGAATACAGGACGCTCGCTCCCGCCGAAATCGTGCAGTCCCGGCCGATCCGCACGCCCGGGCCGATGACCGCACCGGCCGCAATCCGCGTGCCCGTACCGATATGCGCACCGGCGCCGACGACGGCCGTCGCTTCGATATCGACATTGTCCTCGATTTGCGCAGAAGGGTCGACAAAAGCAGCAGGCGATATGCCTCGTGGGCCCGACAGGTTCTGCTCGGGGCGCACCGCCTGCGGATGCAGGATTGCGCCGGCAAGCGCAAAAGCAGTGTGGGGATAACGTGTCAGAAGAATAGGGATATGCGGCGGGACAATTGCGGCAATCGTGGCGTCGCAAATGATAGCACCCGCCTTCGATGTCTCAAACTCATCGCGAAAGCGCCGCTGCAGCATATAGCAGACATCGGCATCGCCGGCCCGATAGGTCGGCGCTACGGACCGGATAAGCCGGTCCCCCAATTCCGGGCTTTGCAGCGTCGCACCAATCTGATCCGCCAGATCACTCAGGCGGATCCCGTCATGTGGTGGGAAGAACCAATTGTTTTCCATAGCCAGCACTCCAGAACAGTTTTGGCAGGCAGTTCTGGACTGCAAGGATTAGAAGGACGACGAGATACCGAACTTGAGGTTCTGTACGCGGTCGAAATCTTCCTTGGCGATCGGGAACGCATAATCGACACGCAGCGGACCAAAGGGCGATGCCCAGATCAAGCCCAGACCAACAGACGCACGCAGCGAGCTTTTGGTACCCTGGATCTGATCGTCAGCCGTGGTGGCAACTTCATTGCCATACAGAGTGCCTGCATCAGCAAAGATTGCGCCGCGGAAGCCGGCATCACGCGAAACGAATGGCAGCGGGAACGTCGCTTCGGCAGAGGCGGTGAAGTAGGTGGTGCCACCAATGGCGTCACCATACTTGCCGCTGCGCGGACCGACGCCGTTACGTTCGAAACCACGAATATCGTTCTGGCCGAGTTGGAACTGGTCGAAGACTTCCATCTGGCCACCCGTGTTGAACACGTGGCCCGCGCTACCAGCAAGCGATGCGATAATATCGGCATCGTCGTTCACCGTATAGTA
This sequence comes from Hyphomicrobiales bacterium, assembly GCA_900472175.1. GTDB lineage: Bacteria > Pseudomonadota > Alphaproteobacteria > Rhizobiales > Rhizobiaceae > Pararhizobium. Next base: position 873,303 of record UCHD01000004.1, read on the forward strand.
CCACTTGGCCTTACCGGTCAGCTTGTAGAAATCGGAAGTACCGCCGAGACCGGCATATTCCTGCGTTGCCGATGCAAGAATGCCCTCATGCGGCAGGTTTGCATCGTCAAGCGAATTATACGTGATCGTCTGCGAGATCGACGAGCGCGTCCAAGGTGATCCATCAATCACGCGGTCATACGGGCTCGACAGATCGGTCTTATCGCCGTGATAATCCATCTGCGTCAGATTGTAACGGAATGTCGTCGATATACGCTCGGTGATCGGCGCTGTTACGCGCAGGCTGAAGCCCTTGTCCTCGTAGCTGTAGTTGTCGTCGTCATAATCGTTTTCGTTCTTGAAGATATCGAAACCGGCTGCCAGGCGATAACCGAGGAAATAGGGCTCGGTGAACGACACGTTGTAGGTACGGCTGTCCTGACCACGGCCTGCGGCAAGGCGAATGTACTGGCCACGGCCGAGGAAGTTCTTTTCCTCGATCGAGGCTTCCAACAGGAAGCCGCCACCGCTACCGGCCGAATAGCCAGCACCGATACCGAACGAACCGGTCGACTGATCCTGCACATCAACAATCACGACGACGCGATCGGAAGCACTACCAGGCTGGGTCGAGATATTGACGGCCGAGAAATAACCGAGGGCATCCAGGCGGCGCTTGGCCGTCGTGATCATTTCCTGGTTGAACGCATCACCTTCGCTCATGTCGAATTCGCGGCGGATGACATAGTCACGCGTACGCGTGTTGCCACGGATTTCGATCCGCTCGATATAGGCGCGCTCACCCTGATCGACGAGATAGTCGACAGCGATCGTGCGGTTTCCGAAATCGCGGTTACCGCGCGGCGTTACACGAGCGAACGGATAGCCCTGCGACGCGACACGCTTGGAGATCGCGGAAATGCTGTCCTGAACGTCCTTTGCCTTATAGATAGTCCCCTCCGAGGTCCGTACGAGACCCTTCAGTTCTTCGGCATTGACGCCTTCGACGGTCGATTCGACATTGACCGTTCCGAAATCGTAGCGCTCACCTTCTTCAACCGTGATCGTCACGGTGTATTCGTTGGTGGCTTCGTCCAGCACTGCATCCGAGGAGACGACGCGGAAGTCGGCATAACCGCGGTTGTAGTAGAACTGACGCAGCAGCTCTTCGTCCGCGCGCAGCTTGTCGGCGTTGTAAACGTCCTTGCGGTTCAGGAAGGAGAAGATCCCCGATTCCTTCGTCGAGATCACAGCCTCGAGACGACCGTTGCTGTAGGCGTTGTTGCCGACGAAATTGATCGCAGTGATCTTGGTGCGGTCGCCTTCATTGATAACGAAGGCAAGATTGACGCGGCCTTCCGCGATCGGAACGACCTGCGTGGTCACAGTCACATCTTCGCGGCCGATGCCAGCATAGGCATCCTTGATGGCCTGAATATCGGATTCGGCCGTCGCTTCGCTGTAAGGACCGAGCGAACGCGTGCGCACGACAGCCTGCAGCTTGTCGTCCTTGATCTTGCGGTTGCCGTTGAAAACAACCTGATTGACGAGCTGGTTCTCGCTCACGGTGACGACGAGCGTGCCACCGGAGACATTGATGCTGACATCGGAGAAATAGCCCGTGGAATAAAGACGCTTTACGGAAGAATCGATATCGCCATTGCTGAAGCTCTTGCCAGGAACGATCGTGATGTTTGCACGAACAGTTTCGGGGCTGACGCGTGTCGCGCCGCGCACTTCGACACGGTTGATCGTAGCAGCTTCAGCGACAGTTGCACTTGCAAGCGTTACGATGCCAGATCCTGTTGCGACCATACTTGCAGACAGCGCAACCGCCGACACCGCGTTCAAAAATTTTGAACCAGCCTTCATAAATCTTACCTTCTTCCCAATGCCCCGCAGCGAACTCGTACCGACTCCGGTCACGGCTGCCGTTTTAACCGCTTTTCATATACAAGCAAGCCAGCTCGTTAATTTCTGTTTACTTCAATTGAAACCGTGTCCTAACGGCCACTACAGAATTGCTTTATCGTAAACAATTCCTTTCGACCAACCTGTTGAATTCTCAACACAGCCGGTCGCCCCCTTCTGCCTGCACCCACCGCTGCAGGCCTCCAATACCTAACCCAACAGCGAGCTTATGTCGTTCCAGGTGGCAAACACCATCAGCATAAGCACCATGGCAAAACCGATGCGGAACGCGACATCCTGTGTCCGTGGTCCCACCGGTTTTCCGCGAACGGCCTCCACCGCATAAAACATCAGGTGGCCGCCATCAAGTACAGGAACCGGCATTAGGTTAAGAAGTCCAATGGAAACTGACAGGACCGCCGCCAGCTGCAAAACGGCGGCGACGCCGATCGTCGCCATCTGGCCTGAAGCCTGGGCAACGCGGATCGGGCCACCCAGCTGATCGGCCTTCATCCGGCCGGTTACGAGGTTGGCCAGATAATTGAAGGTGCCGGTGACGATGTGCCAGCTTTCGACGGCACCCTGCCCCACGGCTTCGATCGGACCAAAGGTCTCCAGGCGGAAATTGCCGGTTTCCTGATTCGTCAGGATGCCGATAATGCCGAGTTCCATCTTGTTGCCGAACTGATCGGTGATCTCGGTGCGCTGCGGCACCATCGGCAGATCCAGCAATTCGTCCTTGCGTTTGATCTGGATGGTGATCGGCGTTTCCGGACGGATGCTGACGTAGCGGCGCACATCGTCGAATGTGGTCACATGGGTGCCATCAATCGCCACAAGCAGGTCGCCCGGCAACACGCCTGCCTTGGCGGCGGCACTGTTTTCCTTGACTTCGGCGACGACCGGATCGGCGATCGGCTTGCCATAGACCGTAAACAGCACCGCGAAGATGGCAATCGCCAGGATGAAATTGGCAATCGGCCCGGCGGCCACCGTTGCGGCCCGCTTCCAGAGCTTGGCTCCAAGGAACGTGCGATCACGATCCTCGGCTGAATATTGTTCTAGCTTGCTGTAATCCGGGATACTCGCAGCATCCTCGTCGCCGAAGAATTTCACGTAGCCGCCGAGCGGAATGGCGCAGAACTTCCAGCGTGTTCCCTGCTTGTCGGTGTACCCAAACAGTTCCGGCCCAAAGCCGACGGAAAAGGCAAGGATGCGAATACCGGACCAGCGGCCGACGAGATAGTGTCCCATTTCGTGCACGAAGACGAGCAGCGTCAGCACCAGCAGGAACGGCACGATATAGCCGGCAATCAGTTGAAGCGTATCGGCCAGGTAAGCCATAGAGTCCTCGATCAGGTATGCTGGCGTTTTACGGCGCCAGCAGGATTGCCCCCAGGGGCACGTTCTGTCCGCCAGTGGACACGACTTGCACCAGAGCAATCAAAAGCGCGGCAAAACAGGCAAAAACAAGTCCATCGACACGGTCCATAACGCCGCCATGCCCAGGAATAAGCTTGCTCGAATCCTTCACGCCAAACCGGCGCTTGATATAGGATTCGAACAGATCGCCGATCTGGCTGGACACCGAAAGCGCCAATGCCAGGAGCGGAATGCGCGCATCGTTCAGCGAAAAATAGCTCATGAACACCGCAACGCCCGCGACGACGCCGCAAACCGTACCACCGATCGCACCGGACCAGGTTTTTCCGGGCGAAATCCGTGGCGCCAGCTTCGGACCGCCGATCGCCCGGCCGGTGAAATAAGCGAGAATGTCTGTTGCCCAGACCACGGCAAAGATGAAGACCATGGCAATCAGGCCGATATCGGCCTCGCCACGGATGGCCGAGAGCGAAATCCCCGTCAGACCGGCATAGACGATGCCGCCCGGCAGCCACCAGGTCCCGTTGCGAAAAAACACCCAGAGCGCTGCGATGGCGGCAAACCCGGCCAGAACAAGCAGCGTGACATGAGCGCCATCGAACAGAATGAGGGCGGCGATCACCGCCTGAGACAGCCAGCCGAAAGCGTTGGCCTGAAAATCACGCTCGGCAAGCCGGGTGATCGTTGACCATTCGTAATAGACGAGCAAGGCGATGCCGGCGGACAGAAGTTCAAAGACGGTCCCGCCGGCCCAGGTCGCGCCCAAGGTGATGCCAGCAAGAATGATGCCGGAGATGATACGCAGCCGCAATTCGCTCTGCATCAGGAACCAACCGCAAGCGTCGGCTGCGACAGACCGCCGAACCGGCGTTCCCGTCCGGCATAGGTTTTCAGCGCATTGAGGAAAGTTTCGCGGTTGAAATCCGGCCACAACTCAGGAACGAACAGCAATTCTGAATAAGCAGCCTGCCAGAGCAGGAAGTTCGACAACCGCTCCTCACCGCTGGTGCGCAGAACGAGATCGGGATCAGGGATACCGGCTGTATCGAGCTTGCTGGCGATGCGCTCCGGCGTGATCTGATCGGCTGTCAGGCGCCCTTGAGCAACGTCAACCGCCAAAGCCTGCATGGCGCGGGTCATTTCATCGCGGGAACCGTAGTTGAAGGCGATAACCAGTGTGATACCCGTGTTGTTGCGCGTCGTATCCTCTGCTTCAAGAAGCAGAGGCAGGATATCGCCGCGGAGATTGTTCTTGTCGCCGATCACCCGGATGCGGACGTTCTGGTGGTGCAGATCGGCCAGGTCACGCCGGATAAAGGCCTTCAGCAGGCCCATCAAGTCGGAAACTTCGGCTTCCGGCCTGCTCCAGTTCTCCGACGAGAAAGCAAAGAGCGTCAGATAGCGGATACCGACCTCGCCGGCCGTGCGAACGGCCTCGCGCACGGCTTCCACGCCCTTGCGGTGCCCCATCGTCCGCGGCAGTCCGCGCGAATTGGCCCAGCGTCCGTTGCCATCCATGATGATGGCAACGTGCGTGGGGACATTTCTTGGCAATGGATTCGACATTAGCGGTCCGAAAAACAGAGACTCGGAAAAAGACAGACTAGACCTGCATGATTTCCTTTTCCTTCTCGCCGAGCAAGCGGTCGATGTCGGAAATCATCTCATCTGTCATCTTCTGAACCCTTTCGGACTGGCTTCTGCTGACATCCTGGCCGATGTCGCCGTCCTTTTCGGCTTTTTTCAGGCTATCCATGCCATCGCGGCGCACATTGCGCACGGCGACCTTGGCCTTTTCGCTATAGTCATGCGCAACCTTCACCAGCGACTTGCGGCGTTCTTCGTTCAGTTCCGGCAGCGGGATGCGCAGATTCTGACCGTCAACAATCGGGTTGAGACCGAGATTCGATTCGCGGATGGCGCGATCGACGGCATTGACCATCGACTTGTCCCAGATCGAAACGCCGAGCATACGGGCCTCTGGCACCGTGATGTTGGCAACCTGGTTCAGCGGTACACGCGAACCATAGGCCTCGACCATGACCGGATCGAGCACGTTGGCCGATGCCCGGCCTGTGCGCAGCGATGCGATATCGCTCTTGAACGCGGCGATAGCACCATCCATGCGGCGCTTCAGGTCACTCAGGTCAATACCGTCACTCATGGATCAAACTCCCGTTTATCGCGGCGGCCATGCGGCCGCCCTTTGACTGCTCAATTGTCGGTTACGATGGTCGCCCGGCCGCCGCCGGTCAAGATTTCCGCAAACCCGCCCTTCTCGTGAATCGAGAAGACGATGATCGGAATGCTGTTTTCACGCGCCAGCGCCACGGCGGCAATGTCCATGACGGCCAGCCCCTTCTGCAGGACTTCGCTATGCGTCAGTCGGTCGAAGCGGGTGGCCGTCGGATCCTTCTTCGGATCGGCGGTATAGATGCCATCGACCTGTGTCCCCTTGAAGATCGCTTCAGCGCCCATTTCGGCAGCGCGCAGGGCGGCGGCAGAATCGGTGGTGAAGAACGGATTACCCGTACCGCCGGCAAAGATCACCACGCGGCCTTGCGACAGGTGAAACAGCGTGGCGCGCTGTGAAAAACTCTCGCAGATCTCCGGCATGGCAATGGCGGAGAGAACGACCGTATCGACATCGAGCTTACGCAGCGAGGTCGCCAGCGCCAGCGCGTTGATGATGGTCGCCAGCATGCCCATGTGGTCGCCGGTGACCCGGTCACCACCCTTAGAGGCAACCGCGACGCCGCGAAAAATGTTTCCGCCGCCGACGACGACGCCAACTTCGACGCCCATGGCGCGGGCTTCGGCGATATCCGAAGCAATCCGGTCAGCGACCGCAACATCGATCCCGAACCCCTGGTTGCCCATCAGCGCTTCGCCCGAAGCTTTCAGCAGCACACGTTTATAGAGAGGTTCGGCCGACATCGTCACTCCTGTCCAAGAAGGCACACATGCGAGATGGTGCATAAAACTGGTCTATTCACCCCAGCGCGGCCGATATCATCCGGATGATCCCCGAAGGAGCCTGCGCCAATGTGATGATGATGCCGGATACACGAAGGGCACCGCGTTGTCACGCGATGCCCCGGATGTTTCCCAACAAGGATGTCGGTTTTCCCAATCAGGATGAAAAAATCAACCCTTGGCGACGGCTGCAACTTCAGCTGCGAAGTCGCTTTCTTCCTTTTCGACGCCTTCGCCGAGCAGCAGGCGAGCCATGCCGACAACTTCGATCGGAGCGCCAACAGTCTTTTCAGCTTCCTTGACGGCAGCTTCGACAGTCAGGTCAGGGTTCATCACGAAAGCCTGCGACAGAAGAGCGACTTCTTCGAAGAACTTGCGCATACGGCCTTCGACCATCTTTTCGATGATGGCTTCCGGCTTGCCGGATTCGCGGGCCTGCTCGATGAAGATGTTGCGTTCGCGCTCAGCGACCGAAGCGTCAACTTCCGTCGAGCGGATTGCCAGCGGGTTGGTCGCTGCAATGTGCATGGCAACCTGGCGGCCGATGGCGTTCAGCGCATCCTTGTCGCCGGTCGACTTCAGCGCGACGAGAACGCCGAGCTTGCCGAGGCCGTCCGCAACCGAATTGTGGATGTAGGTGGCAACAACACCGTCTTCGACCGACAGCAGGGCCGAACGGCGCAGAGCCATGTTCTCGCCGATCGTTGCGATCGCGTCGGTGATGCTTTCAGCGACCGACTTGCCGGTTGCCGGATAGGTGGTTGCGCTGATGGTCTCGACGGAACCGTCGGTACCGACAGCAACAGCTGCAACGCCACGAACCAGATCCTGGAAGGCATCGTTACGGGCAACGAAGTCGGTTTCGGAGTTCAGCTCGATGACAACAGCCTTGGTGCCGCTGCTGGCGATGCCGACGAGGCCTTCAGCTGCTGCACGGCCAGACTTCTTGTCAGCCTTGGCGATGCCCTTGGCGCGCAGCCAGTCGATCGCGGCTTCCATGTCGCCATTGGTTTCGCCGAGGGCCTTCTTGCAATCCATCATGCCTGCGCCGGTCTTTTCGCGCAGTTCCTTCACCATTGCTGCAGTAATAGTGCTCATCTTTTTTGCCTCTTCGTTTTGTTCGGCTGGCGCGCTGCCAGAAAGCCGGCGCGATACCAGGAGGATGTGGCAGGGCATGACCCCTGAATGTGACATCGTGATGAAAGGGTCCATCACGGTGGTAGGCATCGTGGCGACCAGCGCCTCATGGGCCGGTTCGATGCAAAAGAACAAGGCCGTTCACTTTTTCAGTCGTAAACGGCCTCGTCCTGATCTTTTCTAAAGGAGCGACGGTGTTACCCGCCGTCCCGCCTTATCAGGCTTCAGCGGCTTCTTCGAGAGCCGGCTCAAGCGGCAGATCGGAAGAGGCACCGAGGTCACGGCCCGACGAGCTCTGCTGACGGGCAATGCCGTCGAGTGCTGCACGCGAGATCAGATCGCAGTAAAGCGAGATCGCACGCGAAGCGTCGTCGTTGCCGGGGATCGGGAAGTCGATACGGTCCGGATCGCAGTTCGAATCGATGATCGCAACAACCGGGATGCCGAGACGCTTTGCTTCGTCGATGGCAATCGATTCCTTGTTGGTGTCGATGATGAACATCAGGTCCGGCACGCCGCCCATATCGCGGATACCGCCGAGTGCGCGGTTCAGCTTTTCGCGTTCGCGCTCGAGGTTCAGGCGTTCCTTCTTGGAATAGCCCGAGCCTTCCGAAGCGAGGATTTCGTCGAGCTTGCGCAGGCGCTGGATCGAGTTCGAAATCGTCTTCCAGTTGGTCATCATGCCGCCGAGCCAACGAGCATTGACGTAATACTGGGCCGAACGCTTGGCAGCGTCAGCGATGATTTCGGATGCCTGGCGCTTGGTGCCGACGAACAGAACGCGGCCGCCCTTGGCTACCGTGTCGCTGACAACCTGCAGCGCGCGCGAGAGCAACGGAACGGTCTGTGCGAGGTCGATGATGTGAACGTTCGAACGATCGCCGAAGATGTACGGCTTCATTTTCGGGTTCCAGCGGTGAGTCTGGTGACCGAAGTGAACGCCAGCTTCCAGAAGCTGACGCATGCTAAAATCAGGCAATGCCATGCCTTTTCTCCTTTTCCGGTTGAACCTCCGCAAGGCAAACAGCACTTTCTTCGAAAGCGCCACCGGGTGGAACTGCCCGGATTTCTCCCGGACGGTCCCAAACCTTACGTGTGGAATGCGCTGCCCTTACCCTCTGCCAGCCGACAAATCAAGGGCTAGGGTAAAAAAATGCAACGGGCAGGCTCTGACGCCTACTTGCACTTTTCCTGCTTGAAGACTTCCAGGTTGGCAAGTTTACCCGTCAGGACGAAATCGCCGTAATCCATGGTCAGGTCACGCGTGATGCCGTTTTCATAGAGCTTGAACTCCATGCGGTAGATCGGCAGGGCGTCACCGGTCGCGTTGTCGTTGAAATAGGAGATGGTTACCGGCCAATAGGGTTTCGCCGCCATGGCGCTCGCCTTGTCAGCGTCAGTGTCACCTGGGGCAACCTTTTGCGGCTTGCCGATCATGGTGGTGGTGATCAACGTCTTGTCACCCGCATCGGAGCCGTCGAAGATGCGCGATTCAAACATCGTCTCGCCCTTCTTGGCCCGGTCGATAACATCGAGCATGTGCTCGGTCGGAAACAGCCCCTGGGCAAGATCGACCTTGCGCTTGTCCGGCGACGTCAGATCAACGGTCAGCCCCTGCTTGGCCTCGTGGGCGGAGCCGCGCACTTCCTTGTCAAGCTTCTCGTCGGTGAACGAGCGCGTCAAGAAGCGGAAGTTTCCGTTCTTCAGGTCCTCGTAGGTGGTCGTCTGCTGGTCTGTCAGCTTTACCTCGTCACCAGTATCGACCTTGGTCACGAACCGGAAGCTGACAGTATAGCCCTCGCAGGCCGAGCCATTGAATTCATAAACCATACGGCCGTACATTCCGGAAATTCCGGAGCGTTCCGAAGCGTCTTTCAGCTCAAGATCATAGACTGCACGGTGAGGCACCAGGATGTTGGCTGACGCAGCGGAAGCGCCGCCGACCGTCACACCCGATAAACACGCCCATGCCAGAATGACAGAGGCAAAGCTTGAACGAAACATCCGTTTCCTCCTGTTGGATTCGCGACCGATGCTATAAGAACACATCGGGCAAAAGCGAGGCATCAATGTTCGAGATGCGGTATTTTACCACTTCATGAAACATGCTGTGCATGCAGCATTTGACGACAAAACACAACAATGACCGGAGTTATCCATGTCTGCAGAGATCGAAGCACGCATCAAGGAACTGGGAATCACATTGCCGCACGCAGCAGCACCTGCCGCCAATTATGTTCCCTACGTCATCAGCGGATCGCATCTTTATATCTCCGGCCAGCTACCGATGGAAAATGGTAAGGTCGCGATCATCGGTCACCTCGGCGATGACGTCGATGTTGCCACTGGCCAGCGCGCCGCAGAACTCTGCGCCATCAACATTTTGGCCCAGGCCAAGGCAGCGTTGGGTGGCGACCTCGCGCGCATTCGCCGCATCGTCAAGCTCAACGGTTTTATCGCCTCCAAACCGACCTTTATCGAACAGCACCTGGTCATGAATGGCGCTTCCAACCTGATCGCCAAGGTTCTGGGCGACGCCGGTATCCACGCGCGCGCCGCTGTCGGCATGGCCTCCCTGCCCTTCAATGCCGCCGTCGAAATCGACGCCGTGATCGAAATCGCCTGAGCGGAAGAGTATCCATGAAAGATCTGTCCTGGCTAACGGCGCAACCGGTCGCTCATCGCGGCTATCACGACATGAACCACGCCATCTGGGAAAACACGCTTTCAGCGTTTTCCCGCGCGGCCGAAAACGGCTTCGCCATCGAGTGCGACCTGCAATACACGGCTGACAGCGTGCCCGTTGTTTTCCATGACGACGACATGCAACGGCTTTGCGGCATCAAGGGCGATATCCGGGAAAAGACCGCCGGCGAACTTGGCCTCATTGCTATCGGTGGCACCGCCGACAAGATCCCAACACTCGGGCAGCTTCTGAGACTGGTCAAGGGCCGGGTTCCGATCGTGCTTGAGCTGAAGGGGCGCCTCGGCGACGACGAAGGTTTTGCCGACGCCGTGCTCGAAACCCTGGAAAGCTATGACGGCCCTGTTGCGCTGATGAGCTTCGATCATTGGCTGCTCAAGGACCTCAAGGCGCAGGACCCGCCCTACCCGATCGGCCTCACGGCTGGCGGCAACCAGCCGGAGCAGTTTCGCGTTCACGAAGAAGCGATGCAGCTCGGGCTTGATTTCATTTCCTATTTCTATGGGGATTTGCCAAACTCGTTCGTCACCGAGCAGCGTTCTCTTGGCCGTGCGATTTTGACTTGGACCGTGCGGGACCATGCGGGCGTCGATCACACCTACGCCCACGCCGACCAGATGACATTCGAAGGATTCGACCCGCGTGAAAGGCTTATCGCTTAAAGAATGACCGGCGACGTCAAAATCCGCGTCGAGACGTCCTTTCAGGATATTTCGAAGGAAAGCTGGGACGGATTGTCTGGGGCCGCCAAGGGGCAACCCGGCGGACTCTACAATCCATTCATTTCGCATGCCTATCTGTCGTCCCTCGAAGAATCCGGTTCGGCGACGGCGGATACCGGCTGGCTCGGCCAGCATTTACTGATGGAAGATGGCAAAGGCGGGTTTTCCGGCGCGCTGATCTGCTATCTCAAAAACCATAGCCAGGGCGAATATGTCTTCGATCACGGCTGGGCCGACGCTCTGGAGCGGTCCGGCGGGCGCTATTATCCAAAACTGCAATGTTCGGTTCCGTTCACTCCCGCCACCGGACCGCGGCTGCTGACTGCCACGACAGCTGACGTCACCCATGTTCGCGGTTCACTTGCCGCCGGTCTTCAGGAACTCGCCCGCCGTCACAATGTATCGTCTGCGCATGTGACATTCCTGCCAGAAGACGAAATTCCCACATTCGAACAGGCTGGGTTCCTGCACCGCACCGACCAGCAGTTCCATTTCCTCAATGAGGGCTATTCCTCTCATAGTGACTTTCTGGAAACGCTGGCATCACGAAAACGCAAGGCGCTAAAGAAGGAACGCCGCGCGGCACTTGAAGGCGGCATCAGTATCGACTGGCTGACCGGCAAGGATCTGACCGAGAGCGTCTGGGATCAATTCTTCTCGTTCTATATGGACACTGGCAGCCGCAAATGGGGCCGCCCCTATCTGACACGCAAATTCTATTCGCTGATCGGCGAGCGTATGGCCGACGACATCCTGCTTGTCATGGCCAGGCGCAACGGCAAATACATTGCCGGCGCCATCAACTTCATCGGCAGCGATGCGCTTTATGGCCGCCACTGGGGGGCCATGGAAGACCATCCCTTCCTGCATTTCGAGGTCTGCTATCATCAGGCCATCGATTTCGCCATTTCCAAAGGATTGAAGCGCGTCGAAGCCGGCGCCCAGGGCGAACACAAGCTGGCGCGCGGCTATCTGCCGGCAACCACGCACTCGGCGCATTTCATCGCCCATCCCGGGTTAAGGCGCGCCGTTGCCGATTATCTCGAACGCGAGCGGCAGGAGGTGGAGCAGATGAGCGATATCCTGGCCGAACACAGCCCGTTCCGCAGAGGCGAACGGCAAGAGACCGACGACTGATTGAGTTTTTGAGGAGACATGCAGATGACCAGTGCCGCCTATGACACCAACAACATCTTCGCCAAAATCCTGCGCGGCGAAATCCCCTCCCACAAAGTTTATGAGGATGCCAATGTCCTTGCGTTCATGGATGTCATGCCACAGGCACAGGGCCATGTCCTGGTCGTCCCGAAGGCCGCTTCACGCAACATTCTCGATGCAGATCCGGCAACGCTTGGCGCGCTCATCGCGGCCGTCCAGAAAGTGGCGATAGCCGCAGAGGAAGCCTTCGAAGCTGACGGCGTGACGATCATGCAGTTCAACGAAGCGCCGGCCGGCCAGTCGGTGTTTCATCTGCACTTCCATGTCATTCCCCGCAAGGAAGGCGTGCCGCTGCGCCCACATTCCGGCAAGATGGAGGATGGGGCGGTGCTGGCTGCGAACGCGGAAAAGATCAAAAGCGCGCTTTAACTGGCAGCAATCAAGCGGCTTTCGGTTCACTGGTATTTTGGTAACCGCTGCTCAGCTGGCGCATTGTCATGCCGGACAGCACGAAAGCCATAGCAAACACGCCGACGCCACCAAACATGTCGATCAGGTGATGACCACCTTGCACAAGAATGGCCAGCGCCATGAAAGCATTGAGGCATAAAATCACTGGCATCAGAATGCGATGGCGCGGTACGAAGCAGACCGACATGCACGCCATTACCGTATGAAATGAGGGAAAGCCGATCAATCCGAGGACATTTTTCGGGGAGAGATATTCCACGCCATCACGGCTCAGCGCCAGCAATGCGTCACCATACGCCGGGGTCACGGCGATCGGAAATGCATCCAGCACCGATTGCGGCAGATCATGAAAGCTCTTGGCTCCAAAATTAGGGAAGAGTGCCCAGATCAAGATCGCCAAAAGTGCCCCGATGACCCCCGTGAGCTGGAAACGATGTAGTTGTTGCGCCTCTCCCCTAAAGCCCAACACGAGAATGATGACCAAGAGTTGCGGCAGAGAGGTGAAGTAGACCTGATACAGAAACGTCCCGAACCACGGATAGTTCGACACCCAGATCAACAATGTCGGCCAGTGATATCCCATCGCCGCATCGACCTGCATCAGAAAGTCGTCGATCGGCGCGAATCGATTGGGAAGGAACATGTAGTTGAAGATCGAGCCGGTGATGGTGAACAACACAAACAGTCCGGCCGCGATCAAAGCCAAGGCCAAACGGCCTTCGTTACGGATGACACGATAATATTGTCCGGCCGCAACCAGAAACAGTCCGATACCAATGATGCTGGCATAGCCCGCGATATCAACCGGAATGTTCTTGATATAGAGCAGAACGGCATCCAATGCAGCCAGCGCCAAAAGAATTCGGACGACGAACCATTCCCCGGGCAAAAAGCGCATCTGCTGCTCCTTCGAAATTAGGCAACACATACGCCATTGGATTTAAGATTCGCCTAAGCCGATTACCGTGACAATCCTAATCAAAATCCCAGCGCATAGAGCCCCATCGCCAGCACAGCGATGGCCGTGGCTATGCCGATGGCCGGTTTCTGGCGGCCGATAAAGAAGGCAAGCGCCCCGGCCGCGACCGATGCCAGCCGCAGCCACAACGGCGAGTGCTCAAGGATACCAGTCGGGTAGAGGATCAGCTTGGCGATGACGGCCGCCACCAAGGCCGTTGCGACCGCCCTCACCCAATTGAGAACTTCGGAATCATCACGCAACCGGTTGCCGGCGAGAACGCCGAGCCAGCGCCAGAGGTCGGTCGCCAGCCATCCCGCAATGGCGATGAACACATAGATCCACCAGCCTTCAAAGACCGTCATGCGCTCAACTCCCTGCGTTTTCGCCAGGTGCGCTCTGCCAGCCACGCCAACGTCCCACCACCGACACCTGCCAGCAGAATATCGAACTCCGGCGCCAGCCAGTAGAAGAACGGCCCGGCAACAAGACCGCCGACCATTGCCACGTAAATCACCGGATGACGGGCAGACTTCCAGATCGATGCCAGGAAATAGACCGGCGTCAGAAAGAACAGGCAGCCGGCCACGATCGGCGGAAACTCCGCCACGAATTGATAGACGATGACGACCAGCAGCATATTGGCGAGAACAAGCGTGATGCCGAAGCCCGCGAAGAACGTGACACGATGTTCGCGTGGCACCGCCTGCACCCGCTCCATGGCAAACACCCAGGCGGTGATCGCCACGAAATGCGACAGGAACAGCAACAGCCAGGTTGGCGTTTTCTCGGTGCGGATTTCCGGAACAAGCGCTGCGACCATCGGCATCAACCGGATGGAGGACAGGGTGACAGCGACGAAGGCTGTGAGCAGATTGGCACCGCTCAGCATCGAGCTGACAAGGATGACCTTGGCTGGCAGCGCCCAGACGGCCCCGACCATGAACACTACCTGCTCGACAGGAATGCCGGCCTGGGCAGTAAACGCACAGAAGCCGACGAAAGACAGCATCAGCATCAGTGCCGGCAGGCTGAAAATTCCCCTCATACCGGCCGCGAACCATGTCCGCCCGGAGCCGATCGCCTGGCCGTCATCCATCAAAACATCCGTCTGTTCACTGCCACAAAAAAACGGTGCCGGACGATCAGGTCCGGCACCGTATCTCAATCTGGAATGCGTTATTTCTTGCGCGGCACTTTTGGAACCGTGCTGCCCTTGCGGGGCGGCTCGGCTACCTTGGCGCTCACCGGTTCGTCAGCCTTGGCGGCTTTCGCTGCCTTCTTCGGCTTGGGAGACACATCCGGTTCAGCGCCAACGCTTTCCAGCTCCTTCGGCTTTGCGGCCTTTGGCGCCTTCTTTACGGGGGTGACAACCTCAGCCTTCGGCTTGATCCGTGCCGTCTCCGGCACGTAGTCGAGCAGCAGGCCCTTGGCACCATCCGGCTTGGTGCCGACCGTCACCTTGACGACGCCACCCTTCTTCAGCTTGCCGAAGAGGATTTCATCGGCCAGCGGCTTCTTGATGTGTTCCTGGATGACGCGTGCCAGCGGCCGCGCACCCATCTTTTCATCATAGCCCTTGTCCGACAGCCAGGCGATGGCTTCCGGCTGCAGGTCGAAGGTGACGTTGCGTTCGGCCAGCTGGGTTTCCAGCTGCATGACGAACTTCTGCACCACCTGGTGAATGACCGGCGTCGGCAGCGAGGCGAACGGAATGACCGCATCGAGACGGTTGCGGAATTCCGGCGTGAACAGGCGGTTCAGCGCCTCTACATCGTCGCCTTCGCGCTTGGCCGAACCGAAACCGAACGCAGCCTTTGCCATCTCGGACGCACCCGCATTGGTCGTCATGATCAGGATGACGTTGCGGAAGTCGATCTTCTTGCCGTTATGGTCGGTCAGCGAGCCGTGATCCATGACCTGCAACAGGATGTTGAACAGGTCCGGATGCGCCTTCTCTATTTCGTCGAGCAGCAGAACCGAATGCGGGTGCTGATCGATGCTATCGGTCAGAAGGCCGCCCTGATCGAAGCCGACGTAGCCGGGAGGTGCCCCAA
This sequence comes from Hyphomicrobiales bacterium, assembly GCA_900472175.1. Classification (GTDB taxonomy): domain Bacteria; phylum Pseudomonadota; class Alphaproteobacteria; order Rhizobiales; family Rhizobiaceae; genus Pararhizobium. The sequence continues at coordinate 888,759 of UCHD01000004.1, forward strand.
GCAGACGCGAAACCGTGTGGCGCTCCATATATTCCGACATGTCGAAACGGATGAGCTCGACACCCAGCGACGCCGCCAGCTGCTTTGCGACTTCGGTCTTGCCGACGCCGGTCGGACCGGAGAAGACATAGGAGCCGATCGGCTTGTTGGGTTCGCGCAGACCCGCACGGGCGAGCTTGATCGCCGATGCCAGCGCCTCGATTGCCAGATCCTGACCGTAGACGACCGAGCGCAGTTCCTTCTCCAGATTGGCGAGAACGGCCTCGTCATCCTTGGAAACGGACTTCGGTGGAATGCGGGCCATCGTTGCGATCGTCGCTTCGATTTCCTTTTCCGTGATCAGCTTGCGCCGCTTGCTGACGGGCAGCAGCATCTGGGCCGCACCGGTCTCGTCGATCACATCGATCGCCTTGTCCGGCAGCTTGCGGTCGTTGATGTAGCGGGCCGAGAGCTCGACAGCCGACTTGATCGCCTCGTTCGAGTATTTCAGCTTGTGATAGTCCTCGAAATACGGCTTCAGGCCCTTCATGATCTCGATGGCATCGTCGATCGTCGGTTCACTGACGTCAATCTTCTGGAACCGGCGCACCAGTGCACGGTCCTTTTCGAAGAACTGGCGGTATTCCTTGTAGGTGGTCGAACCGATGCAGCGGATCGCGCCCGAAGACAGAGCCGGCTTCAAAAGGTTGGACGCATCCATGGCGCCGCCGGACGTTGCCCCGGCACCGATGACGGTGTGGATCTCGTCGATGAACAGCACGGCGCCCGGATATTCCTCGAGTTCCTTGACCACCTGCTTCAAACGCTCTTCGAAGTCACCGCGATAACGGGTGCCGGCAAGCAACGTACCCATGTCGAGCGAGAAGATCGTCGCGTCCTGCAACGCTTCGGGAACCTTCTTTTCGACGATGCGCTTGGCCAGACCTTCGGCGATCGCCGTCTTGCCGACGCCGGGGTCGCCCACGTAAAGCGGGTTGTTCTTGGAACGGCGGCACAGGATCTGAATCGTCCGGTTGACCTCCGCATGGCGGCCGATCAGCGGATCGATCTTGCCGACCTTCGCCTTCTCGTTGAGATTGACGCAATAGGCCGTCAGCGCATCCTGCTGTTTCTTCGGGCCACCTTCGTCCTGCTCGCGCGATGCCTTCTGTTCGGATTCGGGCTCATCTGCGCCGCGCGGTGCCCGCGCCTCGGATGCGCCGGGACGCTTGCCGATACCGTGCGAGATGAAATTGACGGCGTCGTAACGGGTCATTTCCTGCTCCTGCAGGAAATACGCTGCATGGCTCTCGCGCTCGGCGAAGATCGCGACGAGCACGTTGGCGCCGGTCACTTCCTCACGCCCGGACGACTGCACATGGATGACCGCGCGCTGGATAACACGCTGGAAACCCGCCGTAGGCTTGGAATCCTCATCGTAACCCGTCACCAGGTTGCCGAGTTCGTTATCGACATAATCGGAGACTGTCTTGCGCAGCGCGTCGAGATTGACGTTGCAGGCGCCCATGACGGCCGCCGCATCGGCATCGTCGATCAATGCCAACAGGAGGTGTTCCAGGGTTGCATATTCGTGATGGCGCTCATTGGCCAGCGTCAGGGCCTGGTGCAGGGCTTTTTCAAGACTGGTTGAAAATGTTGGCACGTCAGTTCCTCATTTCTTTTCCATGACGCATTGCAATGGATGCTGATGCTCGCGAGCAAAATCCATCACCTGCGTCACTTTGGTTTCGGCAACTTCATAGGTGAAAACACCGCATTCACCCACGCCGTGATTGTGAACATGCAGCATGATCAGAGTTGCCGCTTCGCGGTCCTTCTGGAAGAAACGCTCCAGAATGTGGATCACGAATTCCATCGGCGTATAGTCGTCGTTCAGAAGCAGCACGCGATAAAGGCTCGGCTTCTTGGTCTTCGGCTGCGTCCGAGTGATGACGGACGTGCCACGGTTGGCATTGCCCCCATCCCCGTCGCTGTCTTGTTGCATCCGGACCGGCATGGCGATCATTCTACTTCATTCCCTTGTCCAGCCGCAAATGCTTGGGAGAAATTCGCGGCCTGTTCATGACACATAATCTAGTGGTTCTTTTTCAGATTTTAAGGCTGTTCGTCCGCACTGCAATCACATTTGCGTCGTGAGGCACAAGATTGAGCAACTTTCTTGGGGCCGCCTATCGCCATTCGGCCAGATAAACAACAAAAAACCGGCCGCGGAAGGCGCAGCCGGTTTTTCAGTACTTAGAAAGTATGAGACTGGAGCCTTAGGCGGCGACCGCAGCCTTGGCAGCAGCCGTTGCCTTGGCAACCGGCGCTTCGTATGGCTTGTAGGCGTCCTTGGCGAGATCGGCATACATTTCACCGATCTTGGTGGCTTCGGCGACATAGCCTTCGTAAGCGGATTTCACGTAGCTGGTCTGCAGTTCGAAAGCAGCTTCGACGCTCTTGACGGTGCTGATCTTCTCGATGTGGGCGACGCTGTCTTCAAAGGCCTTCTTGGAGTAGTCGGCAGTTTCGGTGGCGATTGCCTGGAAAGCCTTCGTCAACGACGCGTAGCTCTTCAACATCGTGTCCATCGATTCCTTGCTCTTCTTATTCGCATCTTCGAAATTGAACATCAGGCTGCTCCTTTTGTGACGCTCGCAATGGCAACAATTTATGTGCACTGCACAATAAAGTCAATGTATACGTGCAGCGCAATAAAACGCTTTGATTGCAACGGCTTGATGAAAAATCCTGAAATCGGGCCGTTTTTCGCAGAAAAATAATCGAAAAGTATGATTTTAACAAAAAACCCGGCCTGAAGGTCAAGGCCGGGTCGAATTCAGCAACACAACTATAAAGGGCGATCAAAGATCGATATCAAGGATAGCCATCGAGAAGTTGTAGGACAGTTCGCCGTCTTCCTCGTCGCGGAAGATCACACCCAGGAATTCATCGCCCAGATAAACCTCGGCGGATTCGTCCTTCTTCGGACGCGGCTTGATGACCATGCCTTCATTGAAGGTACGCTTGAAATAGGCTTCGAGTTTTTTGACTTCTTCGGGCTTCAAGTCACTTCTCCATGACGGTTTTGATTTGCGCTGCTTCTCGCACAGAGCTTCAATCCGTGTAAACCCCCGGCCGGGCTACGTGGTAGACCAGCGGCTCAGATCTCGAAGGAAACCAGCAGCTGGTCCATGGAGCGGGACGGTTCCGAGCATCCGGCTTCGCCGACGACACGGGCCGGAACGCCGGCGACCGTGGTCTTGGAAGGAACCTCCTTGAGCACGACGGAACCTGCCGCCACCCGGGAACAATTTCCGATGTGGATATTGCCGAGAATTTTTGCGCCGGCGCCGATCAATACGCCATTGCCGATCTTCGGATGACGGTCGCTGCCCTCCTTGCCGGTGCCGCCAAGCGTCACGCCGTGCAAGATGGAGACGTTGTCGCCGATGACGGCGGTTTCGCCCACCACAAGCCCGGTCGCATGGTCAAGGAAGATCCCCTTGCCGACACGTGCAGCCGGATTGATGTCCGTCTGGAAAACGGAGGACGAACGGCTCTGAAGATAAAGCGCGAAATCGCGGCGCCCGCGGTTCATCAGCCAATGCGCCAGACGGTGAGTCTGGATGGCGTGGAAACCTTTGAAATAGAGGATTGCCTCGAGAAACCGCGTGCAGGCGGGATCACGGTCGTAGACGGCCTGGATATCGACCCGCAGGATACTGCCCCATTCCGGCCAGTCCTCAAGCATCTCGGAAAAGGTCTGGCGCAGGAGATTGGCCTGCAAATCCGGATGATCGAGCCTCTCGCAAATCCGGTAGATGACGCTGTCTTCCAGCGACCGCTGATTGATGATGGTGGAATAGAGGAATGCCGCAAGCAGGGGGTCCTGCTGGGCAGCAAGCCGCGCCTCTTCCTGCAGACTATCCCAGATCGGATCCATGATCTTCACGGTTTCGGTCGGGCGTATGTCAGTCCTGGCTACCATCGCCACTCTCCTTCGTAGTCCGTCTGTCCGTCTGTCCGTCAGATATAGGCCAAATCGTGCCGGATATAAATGGCTGCTCCGAAATAGAGCTTAAAACCCGTACCGGGGCGCTACGCTTTGCCCGACCTTGGCCCAAAACTCAAGCGCAGCCTTCTTGAAGACCCTGTCGCCGACGGCCAGCATATGATCGCGGCCGGGAATGTCGAGCGCCACGGCATCCGGGACAAGGGCCGCCAGTTCCTGCGGCGAGCCGGCAATATCGTCCTTGGTGCCGACGGCAATCAGGACCGGCACGTCGATACGGCCCATATCCTCGACAGAGAGCAGATCGCGCGAGGTCGAGATGCAGGCCGCCAGCGCCTTGCGGTCGCTTTTCGTCTGGTCGGCAAAGGCACGGAACATCCGTCCCCGCTCATGGGTGACCACGTCGAGCGATGGTGCATTGAGGGCATCGGCAATCGGATCCCAATCGCCAACCCCGGTCACCATGCCGATACCAAGCCCGCCAAGAACCAAAGACCGTACCCGGTTCGGATGCGCCAGCGTCAGGAATGCCGAAATGCGGGCGCCCATCGAGTAACCCATGACATGCACTTCGGCGATGCCGAGATGATCGAGCAGCGCCACGGCGTCGCCGGCCATCGCCTGGGGGTGATAGACCGCCGGATCATGTGGTTTGTCGCTGGCGCCGTGGCCGCGATTGTCGAGCGCAATGACCCGGTAACCAGCATCGCCCAGCGTCTTGAGCCAGCCTGGATAGACCCAGTTCACATTGGCGCTGGAGGCAAATCCGTGGATCAGCAGGATCGGTTCGCCGGACGGATCGCCCTCGTCGAAATAGGCAATCGATAGCCCATCATGGGTGAAAGTCGAAAAGGCGGGCGGGTTCAGATCCATGGCATGCGTCCTGTTTTCAGCGAACCTATGACAGCGGCAGCGCCGGGAAAACCCCGGCACGGCAAAAAAGCCGCAGGCGCGGCATCTTTGCCGCTACACTTTTGACGCAAAGCTTTCTATGGTGCGGCCAAATTCGACTACTCTTCCATACGACGGAGCATGACATGGCCGGGCACGGTATTCCCCACTTTCAAAACGACGGCGGCCACGCGGTGATCGAGGTCGGCGTCAAGGAATTCATGTGCACGGGCGCATCCGTGCCCTTCGACCATCCGCACATCTATATCGACATGGGCGACGACAACGAAAAAGTCTGTTCCTACTGCTCGACGCTGTACCGCTACAACGCCAAGCTCCATGCGGACCAGACGGTGCCGGACGGCTGCACGTTCAATGCGAAAGCAGCCTGAGCGGCGGCATCGCTGACATGCAACAGGGCACACCCGTCGCTATCGCCGGGGCCGGTATCGCCGGCCTGACTGCCGCCCTCAGTTTCGCCCGCAAGGGCATTCCCAGCGAAATCTTTGAACGGACCGGCGCCCTGAAGGAAGCCGGCGCCGGGCTGCAACTGTCTCCGAATGCCACGCGTATTCTGACGCGGCTGGGGCTGTTAGACGCACTGGAAGAAATCTGGAGCGAGCCCGAAACGATCAACCTGGTCGATGGCCGTTCGCTGCGAACGATCGCCGCGGTGCCTGCCGGTGCCTTCGCACGCAACCGCTGGAACGCGCCCTACGGCGTCCTGCACCGGGCCAGCCTGCAGAACGTGCTGCTTGATGCCGTCACCGCCAATCCGCTGTGCCGGCTGCATCTTGGCCAGCCAATAGAAAGCCCGGGCTCCATCGCCGGGATCATTGGCAAAGAACCCCGTTTCACCGTTGGTGCCGATGGCGTCTGGTCCGATCTCAGACAACACGTGCAAGGCGCTGGAAAGGCTTCTTTTTCCGGCAATGTCGCCTGGCGGTTGACCTTCAGTGAAGCCGACGCTCCTGCCGTGTTCGATGCCACAAAAGTCATGGCGTTTCTCGGCAACGGCTGCCATCTCGTCGTCTATCCCTTACCGCAACAACACCTGTTCAATCTCGTCGCCATCACCGGCGGAGCCGATCCCAGCAAAACATGGGATCGCACCCTGCCCGCTGCAGAAGTCAAGCACAGGCTGTTGAGTGCCTTTTCCGGCTGGCATCCCCAAATCACCGGCCTTCTGCAAGCAGCGGAGGAGCCGACGATTTGGCCATTGTGGGCGGTGGGGGATGGAGCCTGGACCAAAGGCGAAGACCTTGTGCTGATCGGCGATGCCGCCCATGCGATGATGCCGTTTGCGGCGCAAGGGGCTGCGATGGCGATCGAGGATGCGTTCGAGCTTGCGGCCTTCGTGGCCAATGGAAAGACGCTGTCCGCCTTTGCCGATCACCGCAAAACCCGAATCGCGCGGGTCCGCGCGCGGGGCGCATTCAATCGTTTCGCCTATCACGCCCGCGGTCCGGTACGGCTCGGGCGTGATCTGGTCCTGTCCTTGCGGCGGCCGGAAAGTCTGGCCGCCGATTTTGATTGGCTCTACGGATACGAGCCGAAGGACTAAGGTCAGACAGCCTTTGCTGCCGAGAACCCCGCTTCGATGTCGCGGCGCAGGTCCACCACATCCTCAAGCCCGATCTGCAGCCGGATGACCGGGCCTTCGCTGGGTGCCTTGCAGATTTTGCGGTCGGACAGGCCGACGTGAACGGCAAGGCTTTCGAAACCGCCCCACGACCAACCCAGCCCGAAAAGCGACATCGCGTCGAGGAAGGCATGCGCTTTTGGCCTGAACTGTTCCGGGCTATCGGCCTTCAGGACAAACGAGAAGATCCCGCTGGAGCCGGTGAAATCGCGCTTCCACAGGTCATGCCCCGGAAAGTTCGGCAAGGCTGGATGCAGGACGCGCGCAACATCGTCGCGCTCCTCCAGCCAGCGGGCGATGTTGAGCGTGCTTTGCTGATGACGCTCCAGGCGGACACCCATGGTGCGCAGCCCGCGCAGGATCTGGTAGCTGTCATCGGGAGCGCCGCAAATGCCAAGAGCGCCATGAGCCTCCAGCAATTGCTCCCAATGCGCAGCATTGGCAGACACCGTCCCCATCAGGATATCAGAATGGCCGGACGGATATTTCGTCGCCGCATGGATGGATATGTCGACACCATGATCGAGCGGCTTGAAATAAAGTGGAGTGGCCCAGGTGTTGTCCATCGTCACAACGCATCCGTGACGATGCGCGACAGTCGAGATCGCCCGGATATCCTGCATCTCGAACGTGTTGGATCCGGGTGCTTCGGTATGAACGAGCTTGGTATTCGGCTTGATCAGGCTTTCGATCCCGGCGCCGATCAACGGATCGTAATACTCGACGCTGACGCCAAGCCGCTTCAGCATGGTGTCACAGAAATGCCGGGTCGGGAAATAGACCGAATCGACGATCAGCGCATGATCGCCAGCCGACAGGAAAGCCAGGAACGGCACGGTGACGGCGGCCAGACCCGACGGGACGAGAATGGTGCCGGCCGAACCTTCCAGAGCGTCGATGGCCTCGCACAGAGCATCCGTCGTCGGCGTTCCACGCGTCCCGTAAGTGTATTTCTGCGACTTGGTTTCCATGGCTTTTGCGTTTGGAAACAAGACTGTAGAGGCATGCACCACAGGTGGATTGACGAAACCATGAAAGTCGGATGGCGAATTGCCGATATGCGACAGCCGGGTGTTCACGCCGGCGCCGGCGAGAAGATCATTCTTTTCTTTCATGGGAAGGTCCGCTTGTGAAATTTCATGTTCGGACACTCTTCCGCCCACCGGACCGAAGGGTCAAGGGACTTCCGCTGCGGCGCACGATGCAAACGTGGAAAATTGAAATTCTGACGATTTTTTGAACAAAAATCTGCATCTACGCGTCAAAAAATGCCTAAACATGCGGCGCGATCGACGATTCTGGCAGCATAGCCCGGAAAATCGGCAACGTGTCTTGACCCTGCGCTGTTTTGAGCATGAGATAGACGGTACTCGCGCCAGGAGGGTGGCGGGGGCCGTAGCTTCGCCTACCAAGCGCAGCCGTGGGGATTAAGAACAAAGACAACAGAAAAAGGTTCTAAAATGGCTAAAAGAATTCTGACAGCGCTGATCGGCGCTGCCGTCATGGGGATTGGCGCCCAGGCAGCATCGGCAACGACGCTCAGCGACGTTAAGGCGAAGGGTTTCCTTCAATGCGGCGTCAACACCGGCCTGACCGGCTTTGCCTCCCCGGACGCATCCGGCAACTGGAGCGGCTTCGACGTCGATTATTGCAAGGCGATTGCTGCCGCCATTTTCGGTGACCCGACTAAGGTCAAATACACGCCGACCTCCGCCAAGGACCGTTTCCCGGCCCTCCAGTCCGGCGAAGTTGACGTTCTGGCCCGTAACACGACCTGGACAATCAACCGCGATACCGCTCTCGGCTTCAACTTCCGCCCGGTTAACTATTATGACGGCCAGGGCTTCATGGTCCGCAAGTCGCTGAACGTGAAGTCGGCGCTTGAACTGTCCGGCGCTGCCGTTTGCGTCCAGACCGGCACCACGACCGAGCTGAACCTTGCCGATTACTTCAAGGCCAACAACCTGCAGTACAACCCGGTTGTTTTCGAAAAGCTCGAAGAAGTGAATGCGGCCTATGACGCAGGCCGTTGCGACGTCTACACGACCGACCAGTCGGGCCTGTATTCGCTGCGTCTGACGCTGGCTGCTCCGGACGATCACATGATTCTGCCGGAAATCATTTCCAAGGAGCCGCTTGGACCGGCCGTGCGCCAGGGCGACGACCAGTGGTTTGACATTGTCAGCTGGGTTCACTACGCGCTCGTTGGCGCCGAAGACTTCGGCATCACTTCGGCTAACGTCGAGGAAATGAAGAAGTCGACAAACCCGGACATCCAGCGCTTCCTCGGCGTTGAGAAGGATACCAAGATCGGTACCGACCTTGGCCTCGAAAACGATTGGGCCGTGAAGATCATCAAGGCCGTGGGCAACTACGGCGAAGTGTTCGACCGCAACATCGGTGCAGGCAGCCCGCTGAAGATCGAACGCGGCTTGAACGCGCTTTGGAGCAAGGGCGGCATCCAGTACGCACCGCCGGTACGCTAAGACCATTTGACAATCGGGAAAGCGGCTCCGGCCGCTTTCCTTCCCAAAAATAAGAATCGCCCGAAACAGGGCGATCAGGGGAATGAAGAGGCTCTACTATGTCGATTGACGCCACGACTCCGTCCGGTAAGGACAAGCCGGCCGGTTCAATTCTGAACGATCCCAGAATCCGCGGCTTTATCTACCAGGCCGTGACATTGTTACTGTTGGTTCTGTTTATCTATTGGGTGACAACCAACACCATCGAAAACCTGAAACGCGCCAATATCGCATCAGGCTACGGCTTCTTGAACGGACGGGCCGGCTTTGATGTCGGGCAATCGCTGATCGCCTATTCCAGCGATTCGACTTATGGCCGCGCACTCGTCGTCGGTTTTCTCAACACCATTCTCGTTGCTGTTGCAGGTATTATCACCTCCACGATCATCGGCTTTCTGGTCGGTATCGGCCGTCTGTCGAAGAACTGGCTGATTGCCAAGCTGTCGATGGTCTATGTCGAGGTGTTCCGCAACATACCGCCGCTGCTGGTTATCTTCTTCTGGTATTCCGGCGTTCTCGCTGTTCTGCCGCAGCCAAGGGAATCGCTGGCGCTGCCATTTGACATGTATGTCAACAACCGTGGCTTGGCGTTTCCGCGGCCGGTTTTCGATAGCGGCTCGCAGTACATCCTTCTTGCGCTCGTCATTGCAATTATCGGCAGCGTCCTGTTTTCGCGCTACGCCAACAAGAAGCAGATGGAAACGGGTCAACGCATGCCAGTGCTCTGGACGGTACTTGGCTTGGTGATCGGTCTGCCGTTGCTGGCGTACTTCGCGGCAGGAATGCCAATTTCCTTTGACGTGCCGGTTGCCGGTAAATTCAACCTGACCGGCGGATCCGTCGTCGGGCCTGAATTCCTCTCGCTGTTCCTGGCGCTGTCATTCTATACGGCCTCGTTCATCGCCGAAATCGTCCGCGCCGGCATTCGCGGCGTCAGCCATGGGCAATCGGAGGCAGCACATGCGCTCGGTATCCGGCCGGGCCTCACCACCCGCCTCGTCGTCGTTCCGCAGGCTATGCGGATCATCATCCCGCCGCTGACCAGCCAGTATCTCAACCTGACGAAAAATTCGTCGCTTGCCATCGCCATCGGCTATTCCGACCTCGTATCGACCGGCGGCACCATCCTCAACCAGACCGGCCAGGCGATCGAAGTCGTCACCATCTGGATTGTGGTCTACCTGACGCTCAGCCTGTCGACATCGTTGCTCATGAACTGGTTCAACGCCAAGATGGCACTGGTGGAGAGATAAGATCATGAACACGCACCAGACCAATTTCGTCCGCACCGCCATGATCGACCAATCGGCGCCACCGGTACTCGACAAAGGCTATATCGCCTGGATCCGCAAAAACCTGCTCGCAACGCCGCTGGATGCCGTGATGACGATCATCGCCGTCCTGGCACTTGCCTGGTTTCTGCCGCCTGCCATCAAATGGCTGTTTATCGATGCGTCCTGGACCGGCGGCGGGCGGGGTGTTTGCGCGACCATCGCCCAAGGCGGGTCGCAGCCGGAGGGCTGGAGTGGCGCATGCTGGGCTTTCGTCACAGCAAAATTCGATGTGTTCATGTTCGGGCGCTATCCGATTGATGAACGCTGGCGCCCCATGCTGGTCGGCATCCTGTTCGTGGCGCTTCTCGTCCCGATCCTGATTCCGAAAATCCCGTATAAGGGACTAAACGCTATCCTGCTGTTTGGTGTCCTTCCGGTCATATCGTTCTTCATCCTAATCGGCGGCGTGCTCGGTCTTCCCTATGTGGAAACCGCACTTTGGGGTGGCCTGATGGTCACGCTGATCCTGTCCTTCGTCGGTATCGCGGTGTCGTTGCCGCTCGGTATCGTTCTGGCGCTTGGCCGGCGATCGACGATGCCCGTCATCCGCCTGCTCTGCACCACTTTCATCGAGCTCGTCCGCGGTATTCCGTTGATCACCGTGCTGTTCATGGCCAGTGTCATGCTGCCGCTGTTCCTGCCGCAGGGCATGACCTTTGATAAATTCCTGCGCGCACTGATCGGCGTCTCGCTCTTTGCCTCGGCTTACATGGCCGAAGTGGTGCGCGGCGGCCTGCAGGCAATCCCGAAGGGGCAGGCCGAAGGTGCTGATTCGCTGGGCTTGAGCTACTGGCAGAAGATGCGGCTGATCATCCTGCCCCAGGCGCTGAAACTGGTCATTCCGGGCATCGTCAACACGTTCATCGGCCTGTTCAAGGATACGTCGCTGGTGTCGATCATCGGCATGTTCGACCTGCTCGGCATCGTCCGCCAGAACTTCTCGGACGCCAATTGGGCTTCGCCGGTCACGCCGCTGTCGGGACTTGTTTTTGCAGGATTCGTTTTCTGGCTTTTCTGCTTTGGCATGTCGCGCTATTCAGGGTTCATGGAACGAAGGCTCGACAAGGGTCATAAAAGATAACAATGAGGGAGAATATCATGGCCGCTGAAGCCAAACCGCTGACAATGGAAGTGTCATCCACGGATGTCGCCGTCGAAATCGCCGGCATGAACAAGTGGTATGGGGATTTCCACGTTCTGCGCGACATCAACCTGAAGGTCATGCGCGGCGAGCGCATCGTCGTTGCCGGCCCGTCGGGTTCGGGTAAATCAACGATGATCCGCTGCATCAACCGGCTGGAAGAACACCAGAAGGGCAAGATCGTCGTTGACGGCATCGAACTCACCAACGACCTGAAGAAGATCGACGAAGTGCGCCGCGAAGTCGGCATGGTGTTCCAGCACTTCAACCTCTTCCCGCATCTGACCATTCTGGAAAACTGCACCCTTGCGCCGATCTGGGTGCGCAAGATGCCGAAGAAGCAGGCGGAAGAAGTCGCCATGCACTTCCTCAAGCGCGTCAAGATTCCCGAGCAGGCCCACAAATATCCAGGCCAGTTGTCCGGCGGTCAGCAGCAGCGTGTGGCAATTGCCCGTTCGCTGTGCATGAACCCGCGCGTCATGCTGTTCGATGAGCCAACCTCGGCGCTCGATCCGGAAATGATCAAGGAAGTGCTCGACACCATGGTCGGCCTTGCCGAAGAAGGCATGACGATGATCTGCGTCACGCACGAAATGGGCTTTGCCCGCCAGGTCGCCAACCGCGTGATTTTCATGGACCAAGGCCAGATCGTCGAACAGAACGAGCCGGCTGCCTTCTTCGACAATCCGCAGCACGAGCGCACCAAGCTGTTCCTCAGCCAGATCCTGCACTGAGGCTGAGTAGTTCCATCGTTGAATCAAAAAGGCCCGCGGCATTCACCGCGGGCCTTTTTGATTCCAGACTCGTTTGCGGCCATTACTCGACCATGTATTTCAACGTTCCCAAAGACCAGCGCACGCCGCGGTTTTCGGCATCTCCAGTCCAGGTTTTCTGAAGTCTTGCGATAATTTCGCTCAGAGAATGCCGGGCATCGAGTTCGGCTATCAGGCCCTGCGCCGATGGGACGATATCCTTCAGATCCACCGCATCGCTGACGACGATGGCGACCAGCATATTCTCGCCTTGACCGTCAGCCTCGAAATCGAAACCGTAATAGTCATCCGGTATCGTCAATGTCGAACCGGCCGAAAGCGGCGTGATTTTCTGGGCCATGTCGTTCGGGAAGATTTGCGTCGCCATGCCCTCGCCGTTCACGTCCAGGAGGACGAGGTTGCCGTCATATTGGCTCGTGACGGAAATCTTGAATGGCTGGCCCTTCTTCAGCTTCGAGCCGGTATCGAGCGACACCGTGACGTCGCCGGTATCCGCCTTGCCGACGATATCTCCAATCGCCGTGACGGGATCGGCATCGACATAAGCCGGAACTCCACCAGCCTCGACCTTGGCCTCCTGATAAACCGGCTCGGGCTTGTCGTGAGGCTGATCCGCCGCCGCCTGTTCTGTTTTGTATGGCTCCGGCTTAGCGATGCTTGCACCGAGAACGTCCGGCACGCTTTCCAGCTGCGGATCGAGATTGTCACAGTCTTCCAGCGTCGAACAATATTCCTTCGATTTCCGGGTCACATATTCGAAAAGCTCGGCATTGCTGACGAGACCATTGCCATTCGCATCGGATTCTCTGGGTACGTAGCCGGCTATGTAAGCAGATGTGAATACGCCGTACCGGTCCTCGACCGGCAGCCGGACATCATCCCAGGCGACCTGATAGGCTGCGGCAGCGCTCCACGCGGTCAGGCCGCCGGCCGTCAACTGCGCCGGTTTATCGATCACGCCAAGATCGATGCGAAGGCCGCGGGTTGCCGGCTGTTTGGCGGACTTGGCAAACGGGCGCGGCAGATAACGCGCACCTTGCAAGCCGGACACCGCCTGCGGCGACAATGACCGCGATATCGTGCCGGAATGGCAGGCATCGATCACCAGCGTCACCGCCCTGCCCTTCAATTTCTCCAGCACCGCCTCAAGGTCGTCATCGAGAATGACATTCGTCCAGTCGTCGTCGCCGGCCTTGATGTCGTAGGTCGAAATGGCCTCGTCCATTCCGTCCTCCTCATCGCCGCTGATATCCTTGACCTGCAAGCCATGACCGGAAAAATAGAGGTAGACGCGGTCGCCGGGGGCTGTTCCGGCAATCAGCCATTCGTCCATGGACGACAGCATTGCGTGCCGCGTGGCCTTTTCATCCGTCAGAACCCGGATCGCCCCGGGCTTGAATTTCAGCGTGCCCGTCAAAAGCGCCTGGATTGCCTTCACGTCGTTTTTCGGCCCATGCAGGAACATGTCCTGCGGCAGGTTTTCGTAGGTACCGATGCCGATCACCAGCGCCCGGTCTTCCGCCTTTGCTGCTGTGGTTTGCAGGGCCATCGATGCCAGGCACCAAACCGCTGCGATAGCGGTCATGCGGAAAACAATCATCACAACCTCTCCCGCGTATAGAGCGGCTGGATGGCCACAGTGGTGTCGGTGCCGTCGATGCGGCTGGTGAGAAGCTGCAAAACCGTGGCCGCATCGATGCTCTTGCTGGCCAGTGCCGCGCCAATCGCATCGACCGGTTCATTAGTGGCGATCACGATCAGATGGTCGGCGCCAAACGGTTCGACAACCTGCAGATTGCTGAGCTTGAACTCAGAACTTGCCGTCCCTTCCGACTGGACGTCCAGCAACTGCACCTGCCCGGTATTGGCAAGGTTGAGCACCACCATGTTCTTGTAGTTTGACGCCGGGGCATCGAAAGAAATCTTGTCACCACCGGCATAGATGTCCTTTAGCGGACTCAACGACACAGCGCCGGGGTTCTGGCTTGCCATGATTTTCAAAAATTCGAGCAGGACGAACTTGTTGACGACCGCTTGAATCATACCGGCATCGATATGTTCACCAGCTACGTCGCCATTCGGGGTGTAGAAAATACCGCCGGCGGCATCCCAGCGATAGGGCACACCTGTACCGCCGGTATTCTCCGGCACGATATCAGCCTCCTCGACTGACAGGGCCAGTTTGCCATTCCAGCCCATCTCACGAACGGTTTTATAGGTCTTCTTTGCCGCTGGCTGAGTGGCGGCAGCCACGCTCCGGCTTAGCGGCATCACCACTTCGTCTTCAGATCGCGGCAGTTGCGGCGTGAAGTTCGGGACCTGCAACGCCTCCGACTGTGTCTTCACATTGGCAAAGACATAGTCCTCCAGCTCTACCCGGGAAAGGCGGCCGTCGCCGTTGCGATCCGCAGATCCTTCCACCGCCCGGGCAAAGCTCCAGCTCAGGGCACCGCGCGGCTCGCCGTTGATAATGACCTCCGGCGACGGCTGGCTCTCCAGTGAAGCGGCAAGGACCGTTACATTGCGGAACTGCGCCTCTTTTACCGCGGCACCGGACACCGCCTCTTCCGAGGGTGGTGGCAATTTGACCGTGACCGCCTGGGCAAGCCGTGTCTTGCCGGAAAACGACCGGCTCATACCACCGGAATGGCAACTGTCGGAGACGAACAGAACCTGCACACCCTTGGCCTCGGCCTCCGAAAACCAGGCATTCAGCTCGTTGTCGACGATGATTTCATGTTCCGTTTCTTCAGCACGGCTGCGGTCGAAGCCCGGCAGCTGCAGGAACTCGTCCAGCCCGTCGGCCTCATCACCAGCAACAAGCTCCGGCATCTGCGCGCCGTGCCCGGCATAGGTGAAAATAATCGTGTCACCCTTGACCGCACCGCCGACGAAGCCGGTCCAGGCAGCGCGAATATCGTCCTTGCGGGCGGCAGCATCGAAAAACGCCGTCACTTGATCGACGCCCGCCCGTCTTAGCGCACCTTCCACGTCCTTGGCGTCCTTGACGGCGCCATCCAGGCTGACTTCGTAGGGATAGGCATCAATGCCGACGATCAAGGCAAAGGTGTTGGCCGATGCTGCACCGAGTGGCACGACAGAGATCAGCAGAGCAAGAGCCAGACGGCGCAGCATCATTCAGTCTCCACATCGACTTCGACACGCCGGTTCATCTGATTGAGGGTTTCCTCATCATAGGCACTGGCATCATCGGCCTTGAACGGCTCGTCCTCGCCCTTGCCAATCGTGGTCCAGGTGCCTGCGTAGCCTTCTGCAACGAGATAGTGCGCCAGTGCCTCGGCCCGTTGCAGCGACAGCGCCCGGTTTGCCTCGGCCGTGCCGATCGGGTCCGTATGACCGATCAGGGTGATTGCTTTCGGCTTGACCGACTTCAGGCATTCCGACAGGTCTTTCGCCGATTCCACGCCCTCCGGGGTAAAATCGGCCGTGCCGAAAACATAGCGCACCGGCGTCGATTTCTTCTTCAGCGACACACCGCGATAGCTGATCTTGCAACCGCCGCGCATGGCAAGCTTGACTGGCTTAGGCGCCGCCAGTCGCATTTCGGTGGCCATATGATCCAGCCGCGCGATATAGGCCTCATCCGGCGCCATCCACTGCGGCGTCAGCATTTCATTGGCTGCATCCTCCAGCGCCAACTGGTAGTAGCGTGCCGCCGTTTCATAATCCCGCCGGTCGCGATTGATATCACCAAGTGCGTCAAACACTTGCCAGGGCGCTGAATTGCTGGTGCGGATCGCCTCAAGTTCCGCTTCGAAATCCGCGAGATTCGCGCCTTGACCGACGGCACCGACAATCCGGTTGAACGATGCGAGTGCAGCCACGCGGTTGATCATCGCCTTGTCGTCATCTGTGCAGCCAGGTTTGGGCATGCCGGCGATCTGTTTGGCCAGCGCCTCGTTTCCGGCATTGCTGGCCTCGGCAATTTGCGCCAAGGCATCGCAGGCCGCAGAGGCCGTCCCGGCGAAGAAGAATGCCAGCAGCGATGCCCCGGCCAGAACCTTCAATGTCATCATATGTATTCCCAAGCTATTCCATATAATTTGCAAAGTGGCCGGACGGCCCTTGGCGTCCGGCCAGTCCGCTATTGCCTGATCTCGAACGTCACCACCTGCAGGCCGCTCGCGCCCTTGTCGTCCTCGGCCTTCTTCGCGAGGTTGATCGCCAGTCCGCGTGTCGGCGGCAGATGCGATTGTGCCACCAACTGGCGCGCCCGCTCGACCGAAAGTTTCTGGTCACCCAGTCCCCCCTCGCGGCAATAGGCGATCATCGTTTCGGCCGGCGCCGGCGTATCGAAGGTCAGGTTGCCGGTGCCCGGCTGCGGGATCTGCCGCTTTTCGCCCGCCTGCAGCGTCGTGCTGCCAATCATTTCGTCGGGGATAACCTCGACATTGCCGGTCTCCTCGACATAGAGGATCTGCAATTCACAGGCCTTGTTGGAGCTCAGCTCGAACGACAATTGATCGCCAACCTTCGCAGTGGTCGTTGCAACATGCAGCGCCAGTTCAAGCTTGTTATGGTCGGCAGACTGTTCCTGGCGATAGGCAGGCGTCGCGGCAACGACCGTCTCGGACTTGACATAATCCTGCTGCGCCGTCTGACCGGCCTGGCTCTGGCTGGCTACCGCTACATGGACCGTCGTCGTATCGAGCGGCTTCAACTGCATCAGCGGATGCAACAACAGCGGAAACTGCTGTTCGACTTCGGCACGCGGAATGGTTCCGCCAGCCTCCAGCGTCGTCACCCAATCGATGCCCAGCCTTAGGGTATCGACATCCTCCACCCGCTTGATCGCCGCGGAAAGCTCGGCCGGGGTCATGTCGAACTCGGCCGCCAGCGCATCGAAATCGAGCTCGTCCTCATACTTGTCGCCAAAATAGGTGACGAGTTCGGCATTGCCCGGCGCCTGCATGCTCTGGGCGCTGCCGTCCGGCGTCGGCTCGGTCACTCCAAGCTTGACCAGCGCCTCGACGAAACGCTGCCGGTCCTTGTTGTAGGCTGCATCAAGCTCTTCCTGCGGCACGTACATGTCGAGCAGGATGGCCTGCTGATCCTTGCTGAACAGCGTCGACGTCTGGATGTGTTCGCGCAGCTGGTCGCGTTTCGACAGGATGCCATTGGCGTGGCAATCAAAGCACGAACGGGCATTGATGATCTCGACACCCTTGCCGATCGGCCGCTTGCGGAAGGACACGATCGAGGTCGGACCGATATCCAGCTGCTTGCCTGCCGCCGTCGACAGATAATAGCCCTGTAGCCCGTTCGGTAGCGAGAAGATCATTTCGCCGCCATCATGTTCGAAAGCAGTCAGCCCGCTGTCGAACGGCTCCAGTTCCTTCGGCCCTTGTGGAAAGCGCTTCAGCACCTGTCGGCCGACATCGCCGCCGAAATCATAGGACTTCCAGTAGTAGCCGCCAAACGGCATCTCATGGCGTTCCAGCATGCGATTATGATCGGACACACCGGATGAGCCGTCGGCAAACCCCGCACGCAGCACCTGGCGGCGGCGGATATTGTCGTCCACATTGATCTGAAACCGCTGCTCGAGTTCGCGGATATGGGTCGGAAGCTTCATCAACTTGTTGTAAATCTTCGGCTTGGCCGCATTGGCCATGAACCAGTCGATGCGCATGACCGGCAGGACGGTATCCGTCTCTTTGGTCAGCGCCAGAAGCGACGCATCGCTGCCGGGATCGATACCATAGACATATTGCGAGATCAGGAAATTATAGTCGTCGGCAGTCCATTGCAGGTCGCGCAGATCGACCCGCACCATCAGTCCGTTGGAGCCCTCCACTTCCTGCGGCAAGACCAATTTCGGACCATAAGACAGCGAATTCAGCAGTTTCTTGAAGCCGCCGGCCAGAACGTCCATGCGCTTCATGAAGGTCTTATCCTCCTCGCAGCCCATCATGCCGTTATACTGGTTGCGGTAGGAGAAATAGCGCATGTACTGGCGGTCGAGATCTTTGACCTTGGAAATGTCCTTTAGCCCGGCCTCGATGAAATCGCGATAGGAGAGCATGGGACGCGTGCGTTCCGGTTTGCTCGCCGCCGTCTGCGGCAGGTCGGATTGCTTGAGCGAATTGATCCAGTCCTCAAGGCTTTTGACCTCTTCCGCCGTTGGGCGCTTGCCAAGCGGCATGCGGCCGCTGGTGACCGACGTGAACAGACGGGACTTTGCAGCATCGCCTGGAACCACGAAAGCCGCATCGGCCGCGATCGTGTTGAGATCGCCTGCCGGATAGGACCCTTGCGAACTTTCGCCCGGGCCATGACAGTTGCGGCAATATTTGCCGATGAACGCATCGGCCTGCGTTGCAAGGCCCGCATTGTCGCCGCCAAGAGCGGATGCGGGCGTGCTTTCCTTGCAGACCGCCGTTGCCGATTGCGCCACCGGCTGCGGCGGCTTGACCTCGCGGTCGGACAGAAAGGCATAGATCGCCGTGCGATCTTTCTCGGTCAATGCCGAAAGCCCATGGGCAATCTCGCGCATCACCGGGTCGGTCAGCGGCGCACCCGATAGCTTTTTACCCTCATCGATCAGGCCGACGGTAAACACGTCGGGAGAGGCAAGGCCGGCCATCCGCGCCTTGGAAATATCCGGAGCAACAGCACCTGTCAGGCCCTTTTCTCCCGTATAGGCGTTTTCCATGTCGAGACCGTAGGTCGTGGTGCGTGGCGTGTGGCAATCGCCGCAGCCGCCGACGTTTTCGACGAGATAACGTCCCCGCTCCATCTGGGTTTCTTCGCGCGACTGATATTCGGCTACGTTGAAATGGCTGCGTTTCCACAGCGTAATCGTCGTCTGACGGCTATAGGGGAAGGCAATCTCGTGTTCCTGCGACACGGCATCCGATGCAATCAGCGTGTCGATATAGGCCTTGATATCGAGCACGTCCTCCGGCTTCATGCCGCCATAGGCGGTATAGGGCATGACCGGATAGAGATTGTTGCCCTCGCGGTCGATCCCTTGCATCACCGCATTGAGGAACTGGGCATTGCTCCAGCCGCCGATGCCGTTGGCGTGGGGTGAAATGTTCGGCGCGTAGAATTTTCCGATCGCCGTGTCCATCTCAAGTCCACCGGACAGAACCTCGGAATTCCTGACCGACCCATGGCAGGCGGCGCAGCCGGAGGCATTGAACAGGTATTTGCCGTTGTCGGTATTCGCCTTGTAGGCCGCATAGGCATCGTCAGAAAAAGCGTCGCGGGCTGATGCGGCGCCCGGACACTGGGTCAACGCCAGCACGATAGCCCCGATCGCCAGAACAGGACGCAACAGGCCTCGGCCGCGGGTCATTTTACCGGACAACTGATCGAACATGCGCATGGCTTGTTCTCCTTGCTTTCTCAAACGACAAATACGCTATGCCTTATCGAAACTCGAACTGCTCGAACTCGACCCGTCTGGGTTTCTTGCCGAGTTCCTTCAGTCCCTTTTCAATGGCTTTTCTCAATAAGGGCGGCCCACAGAACCACAGGTCTGCCCCCGCCGGGTCGACAACGCTCGATGCAGCAAGCTTTGCCGCGTCGAGCCGTCCGTCGGTTTTGGAATCGTGCAAAGTAAAACTGAAATTCGAAAGTTTTTCCGCCTGCGCTTCAAAAGTGTCGAGGCCAATGGCCTCGCTCCGGTCGCGCACGCAATAGACCATGTGAATATCCTGGCCTTCATCCCCCTTCAGGCGCCCCGCCATAGCCAGGAATGGCGTAACACCGATCCCACCGGCCAGCCATATCTGCTTCTTGCCGCCGCGGCGATGGTTGAAATGACCATAGCCCCCCTCCAGCGTCAGCCGGTCGCCGACGACAAGGTTTTCCCGCAGCGCCTTGGTGAAGTCGCCCAGGGGCTTGATGGCAAAACGAACGATACCGTTGTCATCCATGCCGGCAATGGTGAAGGGATGTGGCTCCCGCAGCCCCGGTTTGTTGACCCGGAAAAACCCGAACTGGCCCGGCCGCGCACGCAACGGCTGCCGGAGCGGCTTGGCAGAGATGATCGTCGCCCCCTCGTGGCGCGTCACATCGAAGACCTCGTAGGCCCGGGGGCGCAGCCAGGGGAATAGCTGGGTATAGACATAGCTCAGCGTGCCGATCATCGCGAAGATATTGAGATAGGTCGCGAGCATGGCGGTACCGTCATAGGGCCGCTTGATGAAGGTCTGGTGGAAGGCCACCATGATGAACAGCAGGCCGATGAACCGGTGCGTCAGGCGCCAGACATTGTAGGGGATCTCGATCTTCGTCTTCGGGATGATCTTGACGATGCTCAGCACCAGCAGGACCACCAGAGCATAGAAGGCATATTCTCCGGCCTGAGCCGCCAGCTTGTTCAGCCCGCCGGTCAGCGACAATCCCTTGAAATCCGGCGTGATGAAATAGTGCACGAGGATCAGGACGAGCACCGTGATGCCGACCCGGCGGTGCGTCTGGTAAATCCGGTCAAGTCCACCGAACAGCCGCTCTACGAACGGCGGGCGCGTCGCCATGAACAGTGCCAGCGCCATGCCGGTAAACGCCATGGACGATGCCATCAGCGAAAACGTGGTGCCTGCATTGGTGTGACTGACCGCAGGGATAGCCAAAAGCCCTGCAAACCCCATCAATGACCAGACAAGAACAGCACCCGTGCTCACGCAACATCCCTCGCCAATCCGCAGCAGCGGAGCCCCGAAGGCAAGACTGGCAAGGCCCTCAAGCTTCGTCAACCGCTATTGTAGAACATACGATTTTGCAGCGGACTTTATTCGCAAACACGCAAGCTTCTGCGATCACAAGAACATTCAACTTTACTCACAAACCGACAAAAGCACTACCGGAGAGCCTACCGATCCCGATCTTGGCTATTTCTGCGTGTCAGTCGCACTGGCGCGACATTTGTGCCTAAAACAAAAAGGCGACCCGGAGGCCGCCCTTAATGGTCAGGTTCAATCAATGTCAGCCAACGAAGGCGCGCTCGATGACGAATTCGCCCGGCTTGTTGTTGGCACCTTCGTGCAAACCGGCAGCCTCGAGAATTTCCTTGGTTTCCTTCAGCATCTCGGTCGAGCCGCAGATCATGCCGCGATCGACGGCCGGGTCGAACGCCGGAAGACCGAGATCCGAGAACATCTTGCCGTCGCGCATCAGGTTGGTGATGCGGCCCTTGAACGGATAGTCCTCGCGGGTCACCGTCGCATAGTGGCGCAGCTTGTCGCCGACCAGTTCGGACAGGAACTCGTGATTGCGAATTTCCTCGATCAGGTCGAAGCCGTATTTCAGTTCGGCGACGTCACGGGTGGTGTGGGTGAGGATGACTTCCTCGAATTTTTCAAATGTTTCCGGATCGCGGATAAGGCTTGCGAACGGTGCAATGCCGGTTCCGGTCGAAAACATATAGAGACGCTTGCCGGGTGTCAGAGCGTCAAGCACCAGCGTGCCTGTCGGCTTCTTGCGCATCAGCACCTGATCGCCGGGCTTGATGCTTTGCAGATGCGAGGTCAGCGGGCCATCCGGCACCTTGATCGAGAAGAACTCGAGTTCTTCGTCCCAGGCCGGGCTGGCGATCGAATAGGCGCGATAGACCGGCTTGCCATCGACCATCAGGCCGATCATGGCAAATTCACCGGAGCGGAACCGGAATTCGACCGGGCGCGTCATGCGGAAGCTGAACAGCCGGTCCGTATAATGCGTGACCTTGGTCACCGTTTCGGCGAACACGCCGGCGGGTACGGTTACGGCAAATTCTTCGATCTTGGCAGGAGCATTCATTTCGGCGTCAGGTCCTGTAATGATGAGCAATTCTTTCAGGTATCAGCGGATATTCCAAAAGGCGCTTCTTTGGAAGCAATTCCGTTCCAATTATAGCGCCTTTTGCAGATTGATGCGCGCTTCAGACTGTCGCGGGCTCTAAGAAACCCGCCGCCAGCTGTAGGATTTTGCATCGACCGAGGGTTTTGCCGTCGGCTGGTAGTGATTGTCGATCCCCGGCAGCCGCCCTTCGGACAGACGCTTCAGCGCCGTTTCGTTGCTGACCGCAAAACTGTCGATACCACAGCGCAGCATCAGCGGCACCTGGTCGATCAGCACGTCGCCGACAGCGCGGATTTCCTTGCTGTAACCCAAACGAACGCGCAGCAGCGACGCATGGCTGAACGCCCGGCCATCGTTGAAGGCCGGGAAAGCCACGGCAATCAACGACACCTGTTCCAGAAACGGCTGCAGCCGCGTGACGTCATCGGCCGGATTGACCAAAACGCCAAGGCCGCTATCGCCGGATGATGCCTTTTCAAGAAAAGCATCAATCCCGAGAATGGCTTTCTCGTTCGAGCCCGCCTTGGTTTCCTCGGTTTCGACAACCCAGGGGTCGTCCGTTACGAAACCGGTTTCTTTCCAGATCTGTGTCATATGCTTGTCCTTGAACCTCAGGCCGCTTCCTGGGCGTTGCCACCGTAAAGGGCGTCCTTGAAGGGCTGCGGCCCGACCCGGCGATAGGCATCGAGGAAAATCTCCGACGGATCCTGACGCAGACCGAGATAGGTATTGACGATGGTCTCGATCGCGTCCGTGACCTTTTCCGGCTCAAACCCGCGGCCGATTATTTCGCCGATCGAGGTATTCTCGTCGCCAGAGCCGCCAAGCGTGATCTGGTAAAGTTCAGCGCCCTTCTTTTCCACGCCCAGAAGGCCGATATGGCCGACATGGTGGTGGCCGCAGGCATTGATACAGCCGGAGATCTTGATCTTCAGCTCGCCGATTTCAGCCTGCCGCTCCGGATTTCCGAAGCGGGTGGAGATTTCCTGCGAAAGCGGGATCGAGCGCGCATTGGCGAGCGCGCAATAGTCCAAGCCGGGACAGGCAATGATATCGGTGATCAGGCCGGCATTGGCCGTCGCCAGACCGATCGAAACGAGACCGCGATAGAGCGCTTCCAGATCGGCCAGCGCCACATGCGGCAGGATGATGTTCTGCTCGTGGCTGATGCGGATTTCGTCAAACGCGTATTCTTGCGCCAGGTCGGCGATCGCATCCATCTGGCTGTCGCTGGCGTCACCTGGAATGCCGCCGATCGGCTTCAGCGATACGGTCACCATGCCGTAGTCCGGATGCTTGTGCGGCTGCACGTTCTGCTGCACCCAGCGGGCGAACTCCGGATCGGCCTTCTTCCAGCCGGCCAGATTGGCCCAGCCTTCCGGACGGTCGGTCAGCGGCGGCAATGCGAAATAGCTGGTGATGGCCTGAATGTCGGCTTCCGGCAGCTTCAGCTCGGTATTCTTGAGCTGCAGGAACTCCTGCTCGACCTGAGCGGCCAGAACTTCCGCACCGGTTTCGTGCACGAGGATCTTGATACGGGCCTTGTACTTGTTGTCGCGGCGGCCGTGCAGATTGTACACGCGCATGACCGCTGTCGTGTAGGACAACAGGTCTTCTTCCGGCAGGAAGTCGCGGATCTTCTTGGCAATCATCGGTGTGCGCCCCTGCCCGCCACCGACATAGACGGCAAAGCCGATCTCGCCCTTGTCGTTCTTCTTCAGGTGCAGGCCGATGTCGTGCACCTGGATGGCCGCACGGTCGCGCTCGGCGCCGGTGACGGCGATCTTGAACTTGCGCGGCAGGAAGGAAAATTCCGGGTGAACGGACGACCACTGGCGCAGGATTTCGGCGTAAGGGCGCGGATCGGCGACTTCGTCAGCAGCGGCACCGGCAAAATGGTCGGCGGTGACGTTGCGGATACAGTTGCCGGATGTCTGGATGGCGTGCATCTCAACAGAGGCGAGTTCCGCCAGAATATCCGGCGTGTCCGAGAGTTTCGGCCAGTTGTACTGAATGTTCTGGCGCGTGGTGAAATGGCCATAACCGCGATCGTACTTGCGGGCGATATGGGCAAGCATGCGCATCTGGTTGCTGTTCAGCGTACCGTAAGGAATTGCAACGCGCAGCATGTAGGCATGAAGCTGCAGATAGACGCCATTCATCAGCCTGAGCGGCTTGAAGGCATCTTCGGCAAGCTCGCCCGACAGACGGCGGGTGACCTGATCGCGGAACTGGGCGACACGGCCTGCAACAAACGTATGGTCGAATTCGTCGTAACGGTACATCGGTCTTCTTTTCCTTAAGCCGCGTGCACGGGGCCGCTCAGCCCCTTGTATCCCGGTGCATAATCGATCGTCGGGCCTTCGGCGCGGACGCGTTCACGCATACGCAACGGCCGCAGCACGCCTGCCACTTCTTCAATATCGATAACGTTCACGTCAACCACCTTGTTATCGGCAAAGGCGGCCTTGCCGGTTGCTTCCAAAGCTGTGACCGCTTCGGCATGGCGAGCGATAAAGGCGTCCTGCAGGGATTCCACCCAATTGCCCGAGGCATCGAGCCAGACGGAAATGCCGTCGGACAGGCGGTTAGCGGTCAATACCTTGTCGGCCATGTCAGTTCCTCACTTCGTCAGTCTGTTTGTGCGCCACGTCCGCGCGAGCGGTTATGCTGATCGTCTTGCCCTTGACCAGCGGCTGAGAGCGCTCGAAATTCGCACCTGCAACCGCATCACCGATGATCACCATGACCGGACCATCCAGCTCATCGCGATACTGCAGGTCCGGCAAATCCTTCAGCGTGCCATGCAACAGCTTGCGCTCCGCGCGGCTGGCATTTTCGATCACCGCAACCGTAGTCTCCTGCGGCAATCCGGCCTCAATCAAGCGAGCGGCAACGGAGGCCGCCACCGTGCGCCCCATATAGACCGCAATGGTGGCACCGGAAATGGCAAGGCGCGCCCAATCGGGCAGAACGTCGCCGGTCAGGTCGTGGCCGGTGGTGAAGATCAGCGAGGAGGCAACACCACGCAGCGTCAGCGGCAGTTCGAAATCGGCGGCAGCCGCGAAAGCAGACGTGATACCGGGGACGATCTCATAGGTCACGCCGGCTTCGCGCAACGCGGCCATTTCTTCCCCCGCACGGCCATAGACCAGCGGATCGCCGGATTTCAGCCGGACGACCCGCTTGCCGTCCTGGCCAAGGCGCACCAGCAACTGGTTGATCTCGTCCTGCGACTTCGAATGGCAGCCCTTGCGCTTGCCGACCGGCAGGCGCTCGGCGTCGCGGCGGCCCATATCGACGATCGCCTGCGGCACCAACGCGTCATAAACGATCACATCGGCTTCCATCATCACGCGCTGGGCGCGAAGCGTCAAAAGATCTTCAGCACCTGGGCCTGCTCCAACTAGCCAGACATGACCGGGAACACGATCAACCGACTGTAACAGCCGAGACGCTTCGCGGCGCGCCTCGGCGACATTACCAAGCGACACTTGATCGGCTACGGGGCCGGAGAAAAAACGGCGCCAGAAAACCCGGCGTGAAACACCGCGCGGCAAGACGCGATCGGCGGCATCGCGGTAAGCCTGCGCTAGCGATGCCAGCGCGCCGAGAGACGGGGACAAGAGTTGATCGATCTGGGCGCGGATCATCTGCGCCAGAACAGGCCCTGCCCCTTCAGTGCCGATGGCCACCGCCACGGGGGCACGATTAACCAGCGCCGGCGTCAGGAAATCGCAGAATTCGGGCTGATCGACCGCGTTGGCCGGAATTTTCTGAGCGCGTGCTGCAGCGACGATCAAACGGTCCTGTGCGGCATCGCCCGTGGCCGCAAAGACCAGTGTCGCACCCTCGACCTGGTTCGCCTCGAAACGCTTTTGCACAAGTTCAACGGCATTGGCGGAGAGGAACGCGGCAA
The DNA here is from genome assembly GCA_900472175.1 of Hyphomicrobiales bacterium. Classification (GTDB taxonomy): domain Bacteria; phylum Pseudomonadota; class Alphaproteobacteria; order Rhizobiales; family Rhizobiaceae; genus Pararhizobium. Next base: position 914,791 of record UCHD01000004.1, read on the forward strand.
AATCTGTTTCCGGTTGATCCGCATAGGCAACGATCCGCGCCTGTGTGTTCAACAGCAACCGGACTTTGGCAAAGGCCTCGTCGCCATTGCCAAACACCGCCACGCATTTCTGCGCAACGCGGAAGAAGGCCGGAAAGACGGTCAGTTGCTCGGTCATAACGTGGGATTCTGATCCTGTTACAGGTTCTGCGGAATATCCCCTTTATAAGGCGAACATTGAAGAAACAGAAATTCCGAAGCCTTTGCAGGCGGATATTCTTTTGCTCGACTCCAGCATAATTTGAGCAAATCTCTCCGGCGATCCAGGCATTGAGCGCGGCAAGATCGAGTCTGCAAGCATTGCCTATGAGGGCCGAAATCCGCTAAATGCCAGAAATCCTGTTGTCCGGAGCCATGACCTGATGAACAATTCCAAGCTTGCAGAACGCCTGCTGACCGTCATCGAATCCGATGTCCTGCCCTTGACGGAACAGGGTGTCGCTGCCGGCAACAAGGTTTTTGGCGCGGCGATCCTGCGCAAATCGGACCTGTCACTGGTGATCGCCGAAACCAATAACGAGACGGAAAATCCGCTCTGGCATGGCGAGGTGCATACGCTGAAGCGTTTTTACGAGCGCGCGGAAAAGCCCGACACCAAGGACCTGATCTTCCTCTCGACCCATGAACCCTGCTCGATGTGCCTGTCGGCGATCACCTGGGCCGGTTTCGACAATTTCTATTATTTGTTCAGCCATGAAGATTCGCGCGACGCGTTCTCGATCCCGCACGACCTGAAAATCCTGAAAGAGGTTTTCCGTCTCGATCCCGGCGGTTATGCCAAGACCAACGCGTTCTGGCGCTCGGCATCGATCGCCGATCTGGTTGCGACATCGGATGAAGCCGATAAAGCGACACTTCGAGCGCAGGATCAGCGCATCCGCGCACGATACCAGTCACTGTCGGATGACTATCAGTCCGGCAAGGACGACAACGCCATTCCCCTGAATTGAGCCCCATGCAGCCCTCCAAGGATATCAGCCGCCTGCTCGACATCATGGAAGCCCTGCGCCAGCCGGTGACGGGCTGCCCTTGGGACATTGTCCAGACCTTCGAGACCATCAAGCCCTATACGCTGGAAGAAGCGTATGAGGTTGCCGATGCGATCGAACGCGCCGACATGGACAACCTCTGCGACGAACTCGGCGATCTTTTATTGCAGGTGGTTTTTCACGCCCGCATGGCGGAGGAAGCCGGCGATTTCGCTTTCGGCGATGTGGTCGAGGCGATCACGCGAAAAATGATCCGCCGTCACCCCCATGTCTTTGCCCGGTCAGACGCGGACACACCCCAGGCCGTCAAACTGCAATGGGACGAAATCAAGCAGGCGGAAAAGGCCGAGCGCCGCGAGCGGCGGGCAAAACGCGGCCTGCCGGAGGATGTCAACACCGGGCATCTCGGCTCCGTCCAGCGAAGTTTTCCGGCACTGGTCGAAGCGTTAAAACTACAGGAACGCGCAGCCAAGGTCGGCTTCGACTGGTCCTCGCCCGAACCCATTCTCGACAAGATCGAAGAAGAGATCGCCGAACTGCGCGAGGCGCTTGCATCGAACGACAAGGCAAAGGTCGCGGACGAACTTGGCGACCTGATCTTCGCCGTCGTCAATATCGGCCGCCATGTCGGCGCTGACCCGGAAATGGCGCTGCGCGGCACCAACACCAAATTCCGGCGCCGTTTCGCGCATATTGAGACGGAGCTGGAGGCGGCGGGAGAAACGCTGGAAGCGGCAACGCTGGAGCGGATGGAAGACCTGTGGCAGGCCGCCAAAGCGATCGAGCGCCAGCTGACGTAATCCGTTGCGATATATTGACGTAACGGCATGCCGTTACGTCAATATACATTTCAGACCTACCTGTTCTGGGCTGCTGCTTTCACGTTGCTACTCATCATCCAATCCGGTCCAGGTGGTAGAATCATAGCTTGCACCGCCTCCAGTGGCGGGCTGTGCACCAAACTTCCTGTGGTAGGCTCTAACAGTATCGAACAAGTGCTTCGCCGAGATGCCGGCGATATAACTTACATCGATCATTTCCGTGCCACCTTCAGCCATATGAAAGGCGATCACCTTGGTTTGACGGAATTGGCCGCCTTCGTGGAATTTGACTTTCGATACCGAGCCCCAAGACAATACCAAGATGCGATGTTGCAAAACAGTAACGCCATCGGGCTCGACGACGAACGCCGGTGTCTCGAAATCCATTCTCGCAAGGAGCTTCATCAATGCGATGAGGCACCCCGCCGCCGCCAAGCACCATGCGATCGGCCCAACGACAGCGATGATCCAAAAAGCCGGCGTCAGGACTGCATTTATCGCTTTGATGGCAAGCGCTGGCAAAATTGCACTGATGGCATAGATGGCCAAATGATACGGTTGTTTTGAACGCTTAAACTCCAGCCGAGGAAAGTCCACTGAAGTGCCGGTCTTCATTTAAAGCGCTTTCCCCGCAGAGACTTCGATATTTAACTCTGCAGGAGTGCAGCCTACCAATCCTGAGCCGCAGCCTTTGGTCCATTGCCCAGCCGACGATCCAGTTCTTCCGATTCACTTGGTGTCATGCGCAGATCAAGGCTGACGGAACCGTCTTCCAGGTCTTCCCGGCCATCGACCATCGTGTGCTCGTAGATCCACGACAACAGTTTCAGCTTGTTGGCCGACAGAACGACGTTGCATTCCATCAGGACGCCGGACAGGCGCTTGTTGATCTCGTCGAGAAGGTGATCGACGCCCTCGCCCGTGACAGCTGAAACGGCGACGGTGTTTTCGCTGTTTTCCGCTTTCTGAACGAGACTGTCATGCGCATCGGCATCCAAGAGATCGATCTTGTTCCAGGTCTCGATGATGCGCTCGGAGCGAGCCTTCTCATCGATGCCGAGATCGTCGAGAATGCGAATGACGTCCTGCGCCTGCACCTGATTGTCCGGATCGGAGAGATCGCGCACATGCAGGATCAGGTCGGCTTCCAGCACCTCTTCCAGCGTCGCCCGGAAGGCGGCGACCAGATGGGTCGGCAGGTCGGAAATGAAACCAACGGTGTCGGACAGCATCACCATGCGGCCATGCGGCAGCTTCATCCGGCGCAACGTCGGATCGAGCGTCGCAAACAGCATGTCTTCGGCCAGAACGCCCGCACCGGTGATACGGTTGAACAGCGTCGACTTGCCGGCATTGGTATAGCCGACAAGGGCAACGATCGGATGCGGGACCTTCTTGCGCTTGGCGCGGTGGAGCTGGCGGGTGCGACGCACCTGCTCCAGCTCCTTCTCGAGCTTGACGATCTTTTCCTGCAAAAGCCGGCGGTCGGCCTCAATCTGGGTTTCACCCGGACCACCCATGAAGCCAGCACCACCGCGCTGGCGCTCCAGGTGGGTCCAGCTGCGAACCAGACGGCCCTTCTGATAGTTCAGATGCGCCAGCTCGACCTGCAGCGTGCCTTCCTTGGTGGACGCCCGGCGGCCGAAGATTTCCAGGATGAGACCGGTCCGGTCGATGACCTTGCAGTTCCATTCCTTTTCAAGATTGCGCTGCTGAACCGGGGTCAGCGGATGATCGATAATGACGAGACCGGCATTATGCTCGCTGAGCAAATGGCCGACCTCCTCGATCTTGCCGCTACCGAGCAGTGTTCCAGGCTTCGGCTGGGCGACCGGCACGATCATGCCGTGCACAACTTCGAGATCAATGGCGAGTGCCAGACCGATCGTCTCTTCCAGCCGGCTTTCATCGCTGCGCGTCGAAGTGGCGGCAATGATCTCGGCGTTCTGTCTGCCCGTCTTTTTCAGGACCGGGACGATGACGACAGCGCGCATGTCATCGCGCAGCTTTTCAAGCTCCGGAATGATCGACGCCGATTTGGTATCACGTTTGGTAATCTGTCTTGTATCCCGTCAGGATGCGGATTCTTCGCTCTCGAACATCTGCATCGGCTGGCCCGGCATGATTGTCGAGATCGCGTGCTTGTATACGAGCTGGGAATGCCCGTCACGCCGCAAAAGCACACAGAAATTGTCGAAAGACGTGACAACGCCCGTCAGTTTCACACCATTGATAAGAAAAATTGTCAGAGATATCTTCTGCTTGCGGACGGTGTTGAGAAAAAGATCCTGCAAGTTCTGAGAACGTTCCGCCATAGCGCCGCTTCTTTCTTATTGTCCGGTCCGATTTAACCGGTTGATTATACGATCTGAATAGCCCGAACGCTGAAAAAAACTGGTCTTTAAAGCGTCCCCCCGGATTTGGTATCAAATCACGGTCTTTTCCGCAATGTCGAAAAAGGCTTCACGAATTTTCTGTGACACGCTGCCGGGATGACCGTTGGCGATGGGTTTACCGTTAACAGCAACGACCGGAAAACAGATGCTGGTGGCTGCCGTGATGAAGACTTCGCGGGCCTCCAGCATGTCCTCGACGGAAAACGCCTGCTCGACGATTTCAAGCCCGATCGCGGCGGTCACGTCCTTCAAGGTCGTGCGGGTAATGCCGCGCAGGATGCCGTGTTCGGCGTGCCGGGTCCGCAATCGGCCCTCCTTGTCGACAATCCAGACATTGGTCGCCGCCCCCTCCTTCACCGTGCCATCGGCATCGACGAAGATCGCTTCCTGAGCGCCCTGCTCCTTGGCCGCTTGCCGTGCCAGAACGTTCGGCAGCAACCCGACGGATTTGATATCGACACGGTCCCAGCGGTTCTCCGGCACCGTGATGGCGCTGATGCCGGACGCATTCTTCTTGGCAATCACCGACGCATCGGTCCGCTTGGCCGTCACCACGATGGTGGACGGGATATCCGCTGCCGGAAAGACATGGTCACGCCGCGCTGCGCCACGCGTCACCTGCAGATAGAACAGGCCGTTTTTCACACGGTTGCGGCGCGCGACTTCGCGGATGACGAAGATGAGCGCGGCACGCGTCATCGGCCAGGCCATGCGCAATTCTCTCAGCGACCGGTCGAGACGATCGAGATGGCGGGTCAGATCGACGATGAAGCCGTGGCGGATCTCACAGACTTCATAGACGCCGTCGGCGAACTGGAAACCGCGATCCTCGATATGGACGGCAGCTTCGGTATGGCGCTGGTACATACCGTTGACATAGGCAATGCGCGACATGGATGGATGATCCGTCTCAAAAGAATGGAAGCGTTTTTTAGACGCCGAGCGATTTCAACTTGCGATGCAGCGCCGACCGCTCCATGCCAACAAACTCAGCAGTGCGGGAAATATTGCCGCCGAACCGGTTGATCTGGGCGATCAGATAATCCCGCTCGAACATTTCGCGGGCTTCGCGCAGTGGCAGCGTCATGATGTGATGATCGCCCTGCGCCGAAATCTTCGGCAGGCTGTCACCCACTTCGCTCGGCAGCATGTCGGCCGAGATCGCCGTGTCCGGGCCATCGCTGCGGGCGAGAATCATCAACCGCTCGATATTGTTGCGCAACTGCCGGATATTGCCCGGCCAGTCATGCGATTGGAGTACCGCCAACGCATCATCGCCGATCTTGCGGGTGCGAATGCCCGCCTGTTCGCTGATCTGGCGCATGAACATATCGACCAGAAACGGAATATCCTCGCGACGCTCCGCCAGCGGCGGCACACGCACGGGGATGACCGCCAGCCGGTGATAAAGGTCCTCGCGGAACGCGCCTTCGGCGATCTGGCTTTCCAGATTGTAGGCAGTCGAGGAGATGATGCGGACATCGACCTTGACGCGCTTGGAACCACCAACCCGCTCGAACTGCTGATCGACGAGAACGCGCAGGATCTTGTTCTGCGTCTCGCGCGGCATTTCGCCGACTTCATCGAGATAGAGCATGCCGCCATGGGCTTCCTCAAGCGCACCGGTCTTGCGCGGCTGGCCCGGAGTTCCCTCCGTGCCAAACAATGCAATTTCCATACGCTCGGGGGTGATTGCCGCAGCATTCAGCGCCACGAACGGACCTGCGGCTCGCGAGGACTTACGGTGGATCATCCGGGCAACCAGTTCCTTGCCGGAGCCGGACGGACCGTTGATCATGATACGGCTGTTGGTCGGCGCAACCTTCTCGATGGTCTGGCGCAACTGTGAAACAGCGACCGAGGTTCCGATCAGCTCGACGGGATCGCCGGAGCGTTTCTTCAGCTCGGAGACTTCCTTCTTCAGTTTGGAATTTTCCAGCGCCCGCTCGGCAATCAGGATCAACCGGTCTGCCTTGAAGGGCTTTTCGATAAAATCATAGGCGCCGCGGCGGATCGCCGAAACGGCTGTCTCGATATTGCCGTGGCCGGAAATCATCACCACCGGCAAATCCGGATAGCGGCTCTTGATCTCGTCGAGAAGCGCCAGGCCATCGAGCCGGCTGCCCTGCATCCAGATGTCCAGAAAGACCAGCCGCGGCACACGGTCGCTGATAGCCGCCAGCGCACTGTCACTGTCGAACGCCGTTCGGGTTTCATGGCCCTCGTCGGACAGGATGCCGGAGACAATCTCGCGAATGTCTTCTTCGTCGTCCACAACCAGAATGTCAGCCGCCATAGGAAGTATCCTTGTCTTGTCTGTCTTCAGTGCCGCTGCTCTGTCCGGCAGGCGGCAGGATGATGCGAATCATCGCGCCCTGACCGCGATCGAAATCAGCGGGTGCATCGTGCAGTTCCAATTGGCCGCCGTGGTCCTCGATGATCTTCTTGACGATCGCGAGGCCAAGGCCGGTGCCTTTTTCGCGCATCGTCATATAGGGCTCGAGAATACGGTGGCGATTTTCGGTCGGCAGTCCCCGGCCGTTGTCGATGATATCGATGACGTACTGGCCGCTCGTTTCATTCAGTCGCGACCGCACCATCACCTTCAGATCACCGCGAATGGCGTCCGCAGGCAGGGCTTCGATGGCCTCGACTGCGTTCTTGATGATGTTGCCGAAAGCCTGCCCCAACATGCGGCTGTCGAAGGTGCCGTCAAGCGGTTCCTCACCGAGGTCACGGATGAACGTCACATGGGTATTGCCCATTTCGCGCAAGAAGATCGCGTCTTTCAGAATATTGCGCAGATCGGCCTTTTCCCTGGTCGGTTTCGGCATGCGCGCAAACCCGGAGAATTCATCGACCATACGGCCGATATCCTCGACCTGGCGGACGATCGTATCCGTACATTGGTCAAACACCGCGCGGTCGTCCTGGTTGATCTGCTTGCCATAACGGCGCTTCAAGCGCTCGGCCGACAGCTGGATCGGTGTCAGCGGGTTCTTGATTTCATGCGCAATCCGGCGCGCGACATCGGCCCAGGCCGTCGAGCGCTGCGCGATCACCAGATCGGTGATGTCGTCGACGGTAATGACGTAGGAATCCTTGGCGTCATGCGATTCTTCACGCGTAACCTGGACATTCAATGTCCGCTCCGTGCCACCGCGCATGATGTTGATCTGCTTGCGGTAGTCGTTGCGATGGCGGCTGGCCGCTTCATTCAGTACCTGCTCGATCTCGGGCGCCACATCGGCAAGCTTTTCACCAACCAGTTCCAGCGTGGTGCGCGACAGGAAATGCTCCGACGATGGATTGGCGATGGTGATGCGCCGGTCGTCCTCGACGCCGATCACGGCGGCCGTCACTCCGGAGAGCACCGCCTCGATGAAGCGGCGCCGGTCGTCCATCTCATCCTTCGCCTCAAGGATCTGATCGCGCTGCGTGCGGATTTCGGCAATCATCTTGTTGAAGGTGCGCGACAGGCTGCCAACATCGCCGTCGACCGCATGCACCGGAACGATGACATTTAGATTGCCGGTTGCCACGCTGTCGGCGGCACCAATCAGCAAGCGAATGGGCCGGACAATCCGGTCGGCGACCGCGATTGCGGTCCAGATCGCCGCCAGAAGCACGATCAGCGCGAACCCGAGATACAGCACCCCGAACGCCACCTGCAACGACGTGCGGCCCGCCTCGAGGTTCTTGTATTCCGCGGTATTCTCTTCCATCAGCCGCATAGAACGCATGACCTTCGGGTCGACGCTGCGCACCGTGTAGAGATAGGCACCCTCGATATTGTCGATCGGGATGATTGCGCCGACAAGATTGGTCACCCCAGGCGGAATGAGCGTCGGCTGGCCGGAGACGGTGCTCATCAGCGCATCTCTCGGAATGGCTGGCAGTGGCCGCTCGGTCGGAATATTGGCCTGAACGATCGGCGACCCGTCGCCGCGCACCAGAAAGGCCCCGAGCATGCCGCGTCCACGAGCCTGCCGCGTCATCAGCTCAATGAAGCCGGTGCGGTCGAGGCTGTAAAGCTGACGATTGCGTTCGAGGTCATTGGCCATCGAAACCGTCTGGCCCTGCAGATAGCTGGCATTTTCCAACATGTAGGCCTGCGCGACCTCGAGCGACGAACTGACAATCGACTGGGTGCGCAGCGAAAACCAGCGGTCGAGGCCGACATCGAGCGTGATGCTGGCAAAAATTGCCACCAGAATGGCCGGCGTGATCGCGACGATCGAAAACAGGGCGACGATGCGGACGTGCAGGCGGGCGGCGGCCCGGCCGCGGTTGCGCGCCTTCAACAGGCGCAGGATTTCCCGGCCGATCAAAAACAGCAATCCGATGACGAACAGCGCATTGATCGCCGCCGAACCGATGATGATGTTGGTTTCCGGCTTGATCGGCGTCAGGCCGAGAAGAACGAGCAGCGATATGATCGCGCAAACCAAAGCGCCGGTCGCCAAAAGCAGGCCCGGCAACGCAAAAGACGCGCGCCGGTCATGCCCGATCACGGCGACGTCTTCTTTCTCCATTGGCACAATCAGCCCTTCGGCCATCAGAAATGCATCCCCCGGCCCGCCTCGCTTCCGTCAGAAAGCAGCGGGTATATTTTTACGCGCCGTGGTCAAGAAATGACCGCCATGACCCGATCATATCCCCGCTTTGACACGCAGGGAGGCCAGATCCGGCGGATGACGAGCGGAAAGAATCACCGTCATCCGTGTGCTTTCTAAGCAACATATTGTGGCGAAAATGCAACGCTTTTCGGAGGCAAGTCAAGCGCTCCGTGAGCTACGGTAAACCGAAACGCCGAGTTCCCGGATTTTCTTGCGCAGGGTGTTCCGGTTCAGGCCAAGCAGGTCCGCTGCCTTGATCTGGTTGCCGCGCGTTGCCGTCAAGGCCGCGAGAATCAGTGGATACTCCATTTCGGCCAGCACCCGGTCATAGAGACCGGCCGGTGGCAGCCCGTCGCCGAAGCCGGCAAAATACTGCCGCATATTCTCTTCGACAGCCTGCGAGATCGACATCGATCCCGAACGGCCGGGCGTTTTCTCGATCGGGCTGTCGGGAATGTCGGAACGCAATTCGGTTTCGATGATCTCGCGGGTGATGACGTCCTGCGGGTAGAGTGCCGTCAGCCGGCGCACGACATTTTCGAGTTCGCGCACATTGCCCGGCCAGGGATGCGCTTTCATCAGTTCCAGCGCTTCCTGATCGAAACGCTTGACGTCGAGACCTTCCTTTTCGGCCTGCTGGACGAAGTGGCGGACGAGATCGGGAATATCCTCGGCGCGGTCACGCAATGGCGGCAGCCGCAGCGGCACGACATTGAGCCGGTAATAGAGATCCTCGCGGAACAGGCCCTGATTGATCGACTGCTTCAGATCCTTGTTGGTTGCGGCAACGATACGGACATCGGATCGGATCGGCGTGCGGCCGCCGACCGTCGTATATTCGCCCTGCTGCAACACGCGCAGCAGACGTGTCTGCGCATCCATCGGCATGTCGCCGATTTCGTCAAGAAACAGCGTGCCGCCTTCGGCCTGTTCGAAACGGCCGGTCGAACGGTTCTGCGCGCCGGTGAAGGCGCCCTTCTCGTGGCCGAACAGCTCCGATTCGATCAGGTCGCGCGGGATTGCCGCCATGTTGATGGCGACAAACGGGCCGTTGCGGCGCTTGCCGTAGTCATGCAGCGCCTTGGCGACCAGCTCCTTGCCTGTGCCGGATTCGCCGGTGATCATCAGCGTCAGGTCGGTCTGCATCAGACGGGCAAGAACGCGGTAAATTTCCTGCATGGCGGCCGAGCGGCCGACCAGCGGCATGCCGTCCTGCGTATCGTCTTCCTGCTTGACTGGTTTGCGCTTCGGCTCGGCGAGCGCGCGGCCAATGATGGCAATCAGCTCAGTCAGATCGAAGGGTTTGGGCAGGTAGTCATAGGCCCCCTTTTCCGAGGCCTTGATTGCCGTCATGAACGTGTTCTGGGCGCTCATCACCAACACAGGCAGATCCGGCCGGGCCTTCTTGATGCGCGGCAGGAGATCGAAGGCGTTTTCGTCGGGCATGACAACGTCGGTCACGACGAGATCGCCATCACCCGCCGAGATCCACCGCCACAGCGTCGCGGCATTCGAGGTGATGCGGACATCGTAACCGGCCCGGCTCAGCGCCTGGTTGAGAACGGTACGGATGGCAGCGTCGTCATCAGCGACGAGGATCGTGGCGCCAGTCATCGGGATTGTCCTTTTACAATGGTCAGTGGCTCGCTGTCTTCGGCCGTCGGGCCTTTCGACGCGGGCATCAGAACGCGAAATGTCGTACGGCTCGACTGGCTGTCACATTCGACGATGCCGCCATGGCCGCCGATGATCTTGGCAACGAGGGCAAGGCCGAGGCCGGAGCCATTGGTCTTGGTGGTGATGAACGGATCGAACAGGTGCGGCACCAGATCTGCGGGCACGCCCGGTCCGTTGTCGTGGACGCAGAATTCAAGCGGCAGTGAAATCTTTTCCCGTGTACCGGCGACCGACAGGCGGATGCCCGGCCTGTAGGCCGTGGTCAGCATGATTTCGCCGTCCGGTTTATCGGCAACCGCCTCGGCCGCGTTCTTGATCAGGTTGAGAAAGACCTGGATCAGCTGATCACGATTGGCATAGACCGGCGGCAGCGACGGATCGTAATTTTCAGTGATCCGGATTTTCCGGGCAAACCCAGCCTTGGCAATGGCCTTCACATGATCGAGCACCGAATGAATATTGACCGGATGCCGATCGACGGGACGTTCGTCTGAAAACACTTCCATGCGATCGACCAGCGAGACGATCCGGTCCGTCTCGTCGCAGATCAGGCGCGTCAGCGCACGATCCTCGTCATTGACGGATGTTTCGAGCAGCTGGGCTGCACCGCGGATGCCCGACAGCGGGTTCTTGATCTCATGGGCCAGCATCGAGGCAAGCCCCGTCACCGAGCGGGCGGCGGCCCGGTGGGTCAGCTGGCGGTCGATCTTGTCAGCCATCGAACGTTCCTGGAAGACGATGACGACCGAGCCCGGCTCTGACAAAACCGGCGCGACATAGAGATCGACCAGCTTGTCGGCACCCAAACGTGGTGAACTCAGGTCGACCCGATATTCGTTGACGGCGGCACGGCGTTCGCGGACCTGATCGATCAACGTCAAAAGCGGGCTACCGAACGGAATGAAGGCGCTGATATCATGGCGGGCGAGATAGTTGGCGCTGGCGCCAAAGAATGCCTCCGCTTCCCAATTGGCAAAGACAACGAGACCGTTTTCATCGACGAGAATGACCGGATTCTGGATGGCGTTCAAAACCGCCATCGGCAGCGAGTTGATGGCCGTTCGCTCGCCGTCGCCCATTTTCTCCGTCATGCCGCGTCCTTTTCTTCGTCCCGGCCTGATCCGGCTGCAATGGCGGCCACCGCAGCAGACAGGGCGGCGGTTGGGTCCGTGGAGGTCATGATGGCCGCCTTCTCCTGCGCTGCCAGCTGCGGTGCAAACCGGCCGAGATACCAGCCGAGATGTTTTCGCGCATGGCGAAGGCCGATGTCGGTTCCGTAAAATTCCAGCATCATGCCGTAATGCTCGGCAACGATATCGGCGATCCCAGCTGCATCCGGATGTTCGACAGCACCGGCAAGTACGCCCGCATGCCAGGGGCGTCCCTGGCTGGAGCGCCCGATCATCACGGCGTCGGCGCCGGAGCGCCTCAGTATTTCGTTGGCATCGTCCCGTGTTGCCACATCGCCATTGGCAACGAGCGGCACGCTGATCGCATCGCGAACGGCGCGGATGGCATCCCAGTCAGCCACGCCGTTGTAAAACTGCATGCGCGTGCGGCCATGAATGGTGATCATCTGAACGCCGGCGTCCTGCGCCCGCTTGGCAATCAAAGGCGCATTGATGGAATTTTCGTCCCAACCGAGGCGCATCTTCAACGTCACCGGCACATCGACCGCGTTCACCGTCGCCTCGATCAGCGACAGGGCATGATCGGGATCGCGCATCAGCGCCGAACCGGAATAGCCGCCCGTCACCTTCTTCGCCGGGCAGCCCATGTTGATGTCGATGACATCGGCGCCATTATCCGCAGCGATCTTCGCCGCTTCGCCCATCCAGTAGGCTTCACGCCCCGCCAGTTGCACCATATGCGGATCGATACCGGAGCTTTTCAGCCGCGACCAGCTTTCCGATGCGTTGCCGACCAGCTCGCGGCTTGCCACCATTTCGGTCACGACGAGGCCCGCACCGAACCGCCAAGCCAATTGCCGGAAGGGCAAGTCCGTCACGCCCGACATCGGCGCCAGCACGACGCGGTTCCTGAAGGAGAGCCGGCCAACCCGGAACGGGGATGACAAATCCGGTACTTGCAAATGGTTATCTTTCGGGCACATCTCTATTCTGCACTATTTTTAGACATACTTGATTGACTTGCCAAGCGTTTTCAGAGCGCTACGACAAAATTCCCTGGACAACTGGTAAAGCCCCAACCTTCGCGGTAAATCAGCATCACGATTTGAAACACCGCGCGCTGGAACGGCACGCACCTGGTGTTTCGGCACGAAGACTGGAGCACGAGGCCCGCCCCTTACACGCGGCACCGGGCCTGGGCGCGATCTATTTGCAGGAACCCATATAGAAGATGCACGCAAAAGAACAGTTTTCCTGTGGTGTCGTTATTGTTGCTGCCGGGCGGGGTGAACGCGCAGGCTCGCCGCAAGATGGTCCGAAGCAATACCGCCCCATTGGTGGGCGGCCGGTTATGACCCATACGCTTGACGTTTTTGCGACATGGCCGATGGAAAAGACGATCGTCGCCGTCATTCATCCTGATGACGAAACCCTGTTTGCCCAGGCACGCAGCCTCGTTTCCGGCGACACTTCGGCAATCACGTTCGTCCATGGCGGGCCGACACGGCAGCTTTCGGTGCTGGCCGGACTGAAAGCACTGGAACAGTCCGGAATCACCCATGTGATGATCCACGATGCCGTGCGACCGTTCATCGAACATGCGCTGCTCGACCGCTGCGTCGCAACGCTTGAGGCTGGTGCCAATGCCCTCCTGCCCGCAGTCGCGGTTGCCGATACGTTGAAGCGCGGTTCAGCGGAAGGAAAGGTTGTGGAGACGGTCGCCCGGGCTGGTCTCTACGGTGCCCAGACACCACAGTGTTTCCGCTTCGCGCCAATCCTGGAAGCCCATATCAACGCCGCCACTTCTGGCCGCGCCGATTTTACCGATGACGCCTCGATCGCTGAATGGGCCGGAATGCCCGTGACGCTGATCGAGGGTTCGGTAGACAATGTGAAACTGACGATCAAACGGGATATCACCATGGCCGATGAAAAACTGAACCGGAACGCTCTTCCGGATGTCCGAACCGGCAATGGTTATGACGTGCATCAGCTGGTCGATGGCGACGGCGTGACGCTCTGCGGTATCTTCATGCCGCATGACCAGACGCTGCTCGGCCATTCCGATGCCGACGTTGCCCTGCATGCCCTGACCGACGCCCTGCTTGCCACCTGCGGTGCGGGCGATATCGGCGATCATTTTCCACCGTCCGATCCGCAATGGAAGGGCGCCGCCTCGCGCATCTTTCTGGAACACGCAGCCAAGATCGTTCGCGGCAATGGCGGCACGATCATGAATGCCGACGTTTCGCTGATCGCTGAAGCCCCGAAAATCGGCCCGCACCGGCTGGCAATGCGTCAAAACCTCGCCGATATGCTCGGCATTTCGCTGGATCGATGCTCGGTCAAGGCGACAACCAATGAAAAGATCGGCTTCATCGGCCGCCGCGAAGGCATCGCCGCGATCGCGACAGCAACAGTCGTCTATTCGGGAGACATCAAATGAGCGCATGGCCAGAGGATATCGAAGCCAAGGCAGGCTCGCTGATCGCTACCTTCTCCAAACGCGGACTGATGGTTGCCACGGCCGAATCCTGCACAGGAGGCTTGATCGCCGGTGCTCTGACGGAAATCCCCGGCTCTTCATCCGTGGTGGATCGCGGTTTCGTCACCTATTCCAACGATGCCAAGATCCAGATGCTCGGCGTCAACACCGCAACGCTTGAAACGCATGGCGCGGTGTCTCGCCACACTGCGATCGAGATGGTGCGTGGGGCGCTCAGCCACTCGAAAGCAGACATGGCCGTTGCCGTCACCGGCGTTGCCGGACCCGGCGGCGGTACAGAGGAAAAACCGGTCGGGCTGGTGCATCTGGCAGCAGCCAGCCGTGGCGGCAACATCCTTCACCGCGAGATGCGCTATGGCGATATCGGCCGTGACGCGGTCAGGATGGCGACGGTGCGCACGGCGCTCGAGATGCTGGAAGAAGCAGCAGAGGCCTGACGTTTCCGCTAGACCCCAGCGTAGATCGTATCGGCGCGCTTTTCGAACGCCTCGGAAAACATCCGGAAGGCCCGGTCGAACATCGAGCCCATGACGGCGCCGAGAATGCGGCTCTTGAATTCGTAATCGATGAAGAAATTGACGGAACAGCCGCCCTCACCCACCGCTTCGAAACTCCAGCGATTGTCGAGATACTTGAACGGGCCATCGATATATTTGACGTCGATGATACGTTCCGCCTTATTGAGCAGAACCTGCGTCGTAAACGTCTCGCGGATCGCCTTGTAGCCGACGGTCATGTCGGCGACGAGCAGTTCCTTGCCATCGCGCTCCTTGCGCGAACGCACGGTCAGCGCCTCGCAAAGCGGCAGGAACTCGGGATATTTTTCAACATCGGCGATCAGGTCGAACATCTGTTCGGGCGAATGCTTGACGGGCCGGCGGGTCTCGAATTGTGGCATGGCGTTCAGATATTCAATGATCCGCGGAAAAACAAGATGTGGTTGGTATCATGCGCGAGAAGCAGACGCGTGTTGAGCGACATGCTCCAGCAGGCCTCGTGTTTCGGCATGCGACCGGACAATGAACACCGGCACGTCAGAACCATAATCCGCCAGCTTCTGTTCGATCTCCGGGCTTTCCGTCTTCTCGAAATTCCAGACGTAGGACAGGAATTCCAGCGTCAGGCGCTCAGGGCAGTTCTCGGCCATTTCCGGTCGTGTCCTGCCGCGCAACCGGACCCAGCGGCTGATGACGCCATAGAGTGAAACATGGCGGCTTGGCCGCATCCAGATGACGAGGTCAGCGCGCGGCAGGCGCAACGGCAAAGTACCGGGGCTCGTGCCGTCCATGATCCATTGTGGCTGCGCCACTGCCCGCTCGACAATCTCCAGCGCTTCAACCCTTGGCCGCTGCGTCCATCCAGGCATCCAGAAAACGTCGCGATCCATTGAGACGTAAGGAAGCACCAGCCTGCGCGACAGGGTCTGCGCAAACGTGCTCTTGCCGCTGCCGGAACAGCCGATGACAAGAATACGGCGGGCAGTGCCAAGGGTCACCGCCGCTTGCTCAGCATTCAACAGCCTATTGGACATTGATTGCTCCCTGCACGCTTTCGGCCAGAGCGCGGATATCCCGGCGGCTCCTGAGTGTCAGAACCGGCATCTCCGGCGCATGCCGGTCGAGCATCTGGATGATAACGGGAGAAACGCGCCGTTCGAAATTCCAGATATAGGAGAGGAATTCACGATCCGGCAGCTGTTCAGGACAACCCGGAGCCATGTCGGGACGCACGCGGCCAAAGCTCGACGCGACCCGGCAGACAAGTCCCCAAAGGCAGACGCGCCGCGGTACGCGGACCCAGATAACCATATCCGTTCTTGGAAACCGCAGGTCAAACGTGGATGGGCCGCTTCCATCCATGATCCAGCGATTCTGCGCAACACTGGCTGCGATCAGAGCCCGCTCTTCAGTCTTCGGGCGCTTGACCCAACCGGGCAACCAGAAAAAATCCCTGTCCATTGAGACGTAAGGCAGACCAAGCTTTTCAGAGAGTTTTCGAGACAGCGTGCTCTTGCCGCCACCCGAACAACCGATCACCAAGATGCGGCTCGCCTGCCGCAGGCGCGGCAAGGCATCCTCGATGTACGGAAGATAGGAGGGCATGGCGGCTCCAATGTTTGAGCCGCGCACCATAAAGTTCAAATCTGGATTGGCAACCCGTGGAGGTTATCCGGCCGCAGCCGCCAGCTTCTTCTCGCGGTTTGCCTTCAGCCGGGCGAAATCGTCACCGGCATGGTGCGACGAGCGGGTCAGCGGGCTGGAGGCGACCATCAGGAAGCCCTTGGTGTAGGCGACGGTCTCGTAGGACTTGAATTCTTCCGGCGTGACGAAGCTCATGACCTGATGATGCTTGCGGGTCGGCTGCAGGTACTGGCCGATGGTCATGAAGTCGACATCTGCTGTGCGCAGGTCGTCCATCAGTTGCAGCACTTCGTTGCGCTCTTCGCCAAGGCCAACCATGATGCCGGACTTGGTGAACATCGTCGGATCGAGTTCCTTGACCCGCTGCAGAAGCCGGATCGAGTGGAAATAGCGTGCGCCCGGACGAACAGTCAGATAGTTGCCCGGAACCGTTTCCATGTTGTGGTTGAAGACGTCGGGCTTGGCGGCGACAACGCGCTCCAGCGCACCGGGCTTCTTCAGGAAGTCCGGCGTCAGGATTTCGATGGTGGTGTTCGGCGATGCGGCGCGGATGGCCCAGATCACCTTTTCGAAATGCTCGGCGCCACCGTCGGCCAGATCGTCACGGTCGACCGAGGTAATGACGACGTGCGACAGGCCCATCTGCTTCACGGCCTTGGCGACGTTTTCCGGTTCGGCCATATCCAGCGCGTTCGGCTTGCCTGTGGAGACATTGCAGAAGGCGCAGGCGCGGGTACAGATCTCGCCCATGATCATGAAGGTCGCGTGCTTCTTGTCCCAGCACTCGCCGATATTCGGGCAGCCCGCCTCTTCGCAGACCGTGACGAGCTTGTGCTCCTTCACGATCGACTTGGTTTCGGCGTAACCCTTCGAGGTCGGCGCTTTGACGCGAATCCATTCCGGCTTGCGCAGCATCTCGGTATCGGGCTTGTGGGCCTTTTCCGGGTGGCGAATGCGCGGGGCATCGGGATCAAGAGTGGTGCGGTCGAGGATCGTGACCATCATGCTTCCATTTTTGCTTCAAGCGCAACAGCGCGCCCGTCAGGGCCGGATAGAGTGGCCCGCCCTTTCAGATGGAGGCGAGCCCTAACACAATCAAGCGTTCAGTGCACGCCCATAGGCATCGAGCACGCTTTCCTTCAGCGTTTCCGAAATCGTCGGATGCGGGAAGATCGTGTGCATCAGGTCTTCCTCGGTGGTTTCGAGGTTCATGGCGACGACAAAGCCCTGAATCAGTTCGGTCACTTCTGCGCCAACCAGATGCGCACCGAGCAGTTCCCCGGTCTTCTTGTCGAAGATGGTTTTCACCAGGCCCTGATCTTCGCCGAGCGCAATCGCCTTGCCATTGGCAACGAACGGGAAGCGGCCGACGCGGATGTCGCGGCCTTCGGCCTTGGCCCTGGCTTCCGTCAGACCGACGGAGGCGACCTGCGGGTTGCAATAGGTGCAGCCCGGGATTTTCAGCTTGTCCATCGGGTGAACATTCGGCAGCCCAGCGATCTTTTCGACGCAGATGACGGCTTCATGCTCGGCCTTGTGGGCCAGCATCGGCGGCCCGGCAACGTCACCGATGGCGTAGACGCCTGGCACGTTGGTCTTACCGTAACCATCGATGACGATGCAGCCGCGGTCGGTCTTGACGCCGAGTGCTTCAAGGCCGAGATTTTCGATATTGCCCTGGACGCCGACAGCCGAAATCATCCGGTCAGCAGTGATCTTCTCGACCGAACCGTCCTTCTTCTCGACATGGGCCGTCACCGAGTTGGCGGCCTTCTCGACCTTCGTCACCTTGGCGTCGAGGATGATCTTCATGCCCTGCTTGTCGAACTGCTTCTTGGCGAAGGCAGAGATTTCCGCATCCTCGACCGGCATGACCTGGCTCATGACCTCAACGACGGTCACATCAACACCCATGGTGCGGTAGAACGAGGCGAATTCGATGCCGATGGCGCCGGAGCCCATGACCAGCAGCGACTTCGGCATTTCTTCCGGCTTCATCGCCTCGAAATAGGTCCAGATCAGCTTGCCGTCCGGCTCGATGCCCGGCAGCGCGCGCGGTCGGGCGCCGGTGGCGACGATGATATGCTTGGCGGTGTAGGTGCCCTCGCCCAAAGTGTTCTTCGGGATTGGCCCCTGCGGCTGGACGATTGCCTTGGTGGTCTTGGCAACAACGATCTCGTTGGCCTTGGTGAGCTTGGCCTCACCCCAGATCACATCGACCTTGTTCTTCTTCATCAGGAAGGCGACGCCGCCATTCATGCGTTCGGCAATCCCGCGTGAACGCTTGACGATGGCCTGCAGATCCGGCGAAATCTTGCCTTCGAGCGTCAGGCCATAGTTCTTCGCGTGCTCGGCAAGGTGCAGCACTTCGGCGGAGCGCAGCAGCGCCTTTGTCGGGATGCAGCCCCAGTTGGAGCAGATGCCGGCCAGATGCTCGCGCTCGACCACGGCAACCTTCAGGCCCAGCTGCGCTGCGCGGATGGCCGCGATGTAACCGCCGGGGCCGGAACCGATCACGATGACGTCGTAGGAATTTGCCATTCTTGTTTCCTGCCTCTTCCTTAGGTCATGTTCCGGGCCAAGAGGACCCATTCATGCCTTTTGCTATCTTCAAAGAGCGGCACGGCCTCAAGCCTCGCCTTCTCTACAAATCCGTTGGCCGCATAGAGCGCCAGCGCCGTATCATTGTGGCTTTCGGTGATCAGGCTGACCTGCCTGCCGTCAGCCTTGCCGATTTCATGGGCAAGCAGAGCCCGTCCGATACCCTTGCCGCGATGGTGCCGGTAGACACCCAGGCTGTCGATGAACCGGCTGCCAATCACCGTGACCTGCAACTCCAGCAACGGCTTGATCACCGGATGCGGCGCAATCATCTCGCGCACGGCCTCATCCAGATCGTAGCCGATCGACACACCGGCGATCTCACTGTTCCATTCCGCCAGCGTTGCATCTTTCCAGGTGCCGGGCTCGTCGTCCATCCGCATGCGCGACCGCCCCTGCTCCATGGCGGTATCCTTCATTCCCCGCATCACCGCGCCGTGCCAGAGCCAGGTCGCAAAACCGTGGGAGGCGACATCGACCAGAATGGCCAGATCCGCCGCATCCCGCCGTTCTGCCGCCCGCAGATGCAGAGCCGCCGTCATTCAGAGCCCGAGCATCATCCGGACCATCGGCTCAAGGCCGCGTCCGATGGCGCGCGTGTTGTCCACATCCAGATGCACGCCATCGAGCGGCGTCGTGACTGCCACCGAACCGGCATCGAAGAAACCGCAACCGAGTTCATCGGCGAGATCGGCATAGAGCGAGGCTATCATTGATGATTGTTCGACAGCACCGGCGAACATCGCCGCAAAATTTGCATTCGCCGTTTCACTGATCGCCGGCGGCGCAACGATCAGAATTTCAGGCGCCTCAGCCTGCACATCCGGCCAGCTATGGTGCCAGACCAGCTTGACCAGTCTCTCGATGCCCTTCACCGCGCCAAAGGCGGTTCCGTGCAACAAGGGTTTCATATCATTGGTGCCGAGCAGAAGAATAACCAGATCGACCGGGGCATGGGTCTGCAGGACGGTCGGCAGGATACGCACGCCGTTGCGGTCGCAATCGGCCAGATGGTCGTCATAAGCCGTCGTGCGGCCGTTCAGACCTTCGGCAATCACCTGGACGCCATTGCCCAGCGCTGCTTGCAGGACACTCGGCCAGCGATCCGCCAACGCATGCCGGCCGCCGGTCTCCGCGTCATATCCCCAGGTCAGACTGTCACCGTAGCAAAGGACTGTTTTCATCACGATAGACCTTCAGCGAGCCATTGACCCGAAAAACCGCTCACGGACATGAGCGGACACCCTCCCCGCAAGGGGGGAGGGAAAATTCACTTAGACCAGCATGCCCATCGGGCTTTCGATGTAGCGCTTGAACGCGCCGAGCAGTTCGGCTCCAAGCGCGCCATCGACGGCACGGTGGTCGGTCGATAGCGTCACGGTCATGACATTGGCAACGACCATCTGGCCCTTCTTGACCACGACCCGCTCCTCGCCGGCCCCGATCGCAAGGATCGTTGCATGCGGAGGATTGACGACAGCGGCGAAGTTCTTGACGCCCATCATGCCCATGTTCGACACAGCCGTCGTGCCGCCCTGGAATTCCTCGGGCTTCAGCTTGCGGCTCTTGGCACGGGCGCCGAGATCTTTCATCTCGTTGGAGATGGCCGACAGGCTCTTCAGCTCAGCGCTGCGGACGATCGGTGTGATCAGGCCGCCCGGGATCGACACGGCAACACCGACATCGGCGTGTTTGTGCTTGACCATATTGGTTTCGGTCCAGGAGACGTTGGCATCCGGAACATCGCGCAGGGCAAGCGCAAGCGCCTTGATGACCATGTCGTTGACAGAGAGCTTGTAGGCAGGCTTGCCGTCCCGTTCCGGGGCTGCCGTATTGAGCTGTGCACGCAGCGCAAGCAGCGCATCCAGTTCGCAATCGACGGAGACGTAGAAATGCGGAATGGTCTGCTTGCTCTCCTGCAGGCGCTTGGCGATCACCTTGCGCATGCCGTCATGCGGCACGAGTTCGTAGGAGCCTTCGGCGAAGTTCTTGAGAACGGCTTCGTCGGACGCGCCCTTGGCAAGCGGAGCCGGAGCAACGGCGGTTGCGGGAGCTGCAGCGGCAGGCGCTGCCTTTGCACCACCACCGGCAACGGCGGTTTCCACATCCTTCTTGACGACGCGGCCATGCGGGCCGGTGCCGGCAACAGCCGAGATATCGATCCCGGCATCTTTAGCCAGACGGCGGGCGAGCGGCGACGAGAAGGTGCGCGAGCCGGACGACGCCGGAGCCGATGCCTGTGCGGCAGCCGGGGCAGCGGCTGGTGCTGCTTCTGTTTTTGCCGGTGCGGCTTCAGCCTTGGCAGGCTCGGCCTTTGCAGCCGGTGCCCCACCGCCGCCGGAAGCGGCAGCAGCAATGTCTTCTCCATCAGCAGCGAGGATGGCGATCACGGCATTGACCTTGACGCCTTCGGTGCCTGCGGCAACGACGAGCTTGGCAACGGTGCCTTCATCGACGGCTTCGACTTCCATCGTCGCCTTGTCGGTCTCGATCTCGCAGAGAACGTCGCCGGCAGAAACCTTGTCGCCTTCCTTGACCAGCCACTTGGCGAGGTTGCCCTCTTCCATGGTCGGCGAAAGGGCTGGCATGGTGATGTTGATAGGCATCTCTTCACCCTCCCTTATTTGTAGCAGACGGTTTTTACCGCCTGGACGACTTCGCCGACATTCGGCAGGGCCAGCTTTTCAAGGTTGGCGGCGTAAGGCATCGGAACGTCCTTGCCGGCGATCGTCAGGATCGGCGCATCGAGATAATCGAAGGCCTGCTGCATGACGCGGGTGGCAATTTCGGTACCGACGGAGGACTGCGGGAAACCCTCCTCGACGGTAACCAGACGGCCGGTCTTCTTCACCGATTCAATCACGGCCGGCAGGTCCATCGGACGGATGGTTCTAAGGTCGATGATCTCGACGTCGATGCCTTCCTTCTCCAGTTCCGCTGCAGCCTTGACCGCATAGGTCATGCCGATGCCGAAGGAAACGATGGTGGCATCCTTGCCGACGCGATGTGTGCGCGCCTTGCCGATCGGCAGGACGAAATCGTCCATCTTCGGTACGTCGAAGGAATGACCGTAGAGGATTTCGTTTTCGAGGAAGATCACCGGGTTTGGATCGCGGATCGCGGCCTTGAGCAGACCCTTGGCGTCGGCTGCCGTATACGGCATGACGACCTTCAGGCCTGGAATATGGCTGTACCAGGCGGCATAGCACTGCGAGTGCTGAGCGCCGACGCGGGCGGCAGCACCCGACGGACCACGGAACACCATCGGAGCACCCATCTGTCCACCGGACATGTAGAGCGTCTTTGCCGCCGAGTTGATGATGTGGTCGATCGCCTGCATGGCGAAGTTGAAGGTCATGAACTCGACGATCGGACGCAGGCCGGTCATCGCAGCACCGACGCCGATACCGGCAAAGCCGTGTTCGGTGATCGGCGTATCAACAACGCGGCGGGGACCGAATTCCTGCAGCAGGCCCTGCGTAATCTTGTAGGCGCCCTGGTATTCGGCGACTTCCTCGCCCATGACGAACACGTCTTCGCTGCGGCGCATTTCTTCGGCCATCGCATCACGAAGCGCTTCGCGCACCGTGGTGGAGACCATTTCGGTGCCGGCCGGAATGTCCGGATCGGAAGGAATGTCTGCCTTCGGCTGGGCCGGAACAGGCGCGGATGCTTCCGACTTTGCCGGTGCTTCGGTCTTGGCGGGCTCTGCAGCAACAGGTGCCGCGGCCTTCGGGGCGGCAACGTCACCGGCGCTCTCGCCGTCCTGCAGCAGGACGGCGATCGCGGTGTTGACCTTGACGCCTTCGGTGCCGGCGGCAATCAGCAGCTTGCCAATGACGCCTTCATCGACGGCTTCCACTTCCATGGTGGCCTTGTCGGTTTCGATTTCGGCGATCACGTCGCCGGAAGTGACCTTGTCACCTTCGTTTTTCAGCCATTTGCTGAGCGTGCCTTCTTCCATCGTCGGGGACAGAGCGGGCATCAGAATTTCGATAGGCATGATGTTTTCCTCGTCCCGGTCTTAAAGCAGAATATCGGTGTAGAGCTCGGATACATCCGGCTCCGGATCGGCCTGGGCAAAATCGGCACTGTCGGCAACGATGTCGCGAACGTCCTTGTCGATTGCCTTCAGCTCGTCTTCGCTCGCCCAGCCGTTTTCCAGCAGGCGCACCCTTACTTTTTCGATCGGGTCGTTCTCGGAGCGCATCTTCTGCACTTCGTCCTTCGAACGGTACTTGGCCGGGTCGGACATCGAGTGGCCGCGATAGCGGTAGGTCTGCATCTCGAGGATCATCGGCCCCTTGCCGGCACGGCAATGCTCGACAGCTTCGTCACCTGCCGCCTTGACAGCGCGAACGTCCATGCCGTCGACCTGGAAGCCCGGAATACCGAGAGCGACACCGCGCTGCGAGAAATCATGACCGGCAGAGGCGCGCGACACCGAGGTGCCCATGGCGTAGCGGTTGTTCTCGACGATGTAGATCACCGGCAGGTTCCACAGAGCCGCCATGTTGAAGCTCTCGTAGACCTGGCCCTGGTTGGCAGCACCGTCGCCGAAATAGGCAAGCGACACATTGTCATTGCCGCGGTAGCGGTTGGCAAACGCCAGCCCCGTGCCGAGCGAAACCTGCGCACCGACGATGCCGTGGCCGCCGTAAAAATTCTTTTCCTTGGAAAACATGTGCATCGAGCCACCCTTGCCGCGGGAAAGCCCGCTGCGGCGGCCAGTCAACTCGGCCATGACACCGCGCGCACTCATGCCGCAAGCCAGCATATGCCCGTGGTCACGATAGGCGGTGATGACCTGGTCGCCTTCCTTCAGCGCCATCTGCATGCCGACGACGACAGCTTCCTGGCCGATGTAGAGGTGACAGAAACCGCCGATGAAGCCCATGCCATAGAGTTGGCCAGCCTTTTCCTCGAAACGGCGGATGAGGAGCATTTCGCGATAGGCCTTCAGATCGGCATCACGATCGAACTCGGCGATCGTGCCGTTTGTGAAGTCCTTTTTAGCTGGCTTTGCAGCGGCCTTGCGACTGGAAACGGACGCGGATTTTCGCGGTGCCATTCAATCCTCCCTATGGTTGGCTTTTGCGGTACCATAGGGAAAGAATGCCATCACAGCAATGCCATATTTGCATGGCTTATATTCCTATCAAACCATTGATAAGAATACGGTATTTAAAATTAACCTGTTTTCGGTTAATATGGCAACTCAGTGGAAAATAACGATTTCGTCGCTGCGGGACATATTCAGTCCAAACCGCGCTTTTTCGTCCAGCATGTCCCGTTCAAGCGAACCATCGCTGAGCAGCGCCACCTCTTTTTCCAGCGTCTGACGCTGAGCCGTCAGCTCATCCAGACGTGTCTGGCGCTCGATACGCTGGCGATCGAACTTCTCGGTTGCCTTCAGGCCAAAGTCGCCATGAATGGAATGATAGCCGAAATAGGAAAGAAACGCGACAGTGATGAGCGGCATCACAAATCGCCCCAATTGCCGTTTTTTATGGTGTTTGGTCCACATAGATCATGCCCTGATACGCAATACCTGAACACGCTACCAGCCATTGATTAACCGACCGTTGACCATAACCCGGGCAACAAAAAACCCGCGTCCGTTTCCAGACGCGGGTTTCATCAGTTCAATGCGTATGCGGGTCAGCCGCGCAGGATCGAACGGCCGGCATATTTCGCCTGCGGGCCGAGCTGTTCTTCGATGCGGATCAGCTGGTTGTACTTGGCAAGCCGGTCGGAGCGCGACAGCGAGCCGGTCTTGATCTGTCCGCAATTGGTGGCAACGGCGAGATCAGCGATGGTCGAATCCTCGGTTTCGCCCGAACGGTGCGACATGACAGCGGTGTAACCGGCCTTGTGTGCCGTCTCGACGGCATCAAGCGTTTCCGACAGCGAGCCGATCTGGTTGACCTTGACGAGGATCGAGTTGGCGACACCCATCTTGATACCGTCGCGCAAACGAGAGGAGTTGGTGACGAACAGATCGTCGCCGACCAGCTGGCACTTCTTGCCGGCGAGATCGGTCAGCGTCTTCCAGCCTTCCCAATCGTCTTCAGCCATGCCGTCTTCGATCGAAGCGATCGGGTACTTGGCAGCCAGTTCGGCCAGGTATTCGGCCATGGCGCCCGGCTCGAGCGTGCGGCCCTCGCCTTCCATGACATACTTGCCGTCCTTGAAGAATTCGGTCGAGGCACAATCGAGGCCGAGGAACATGTCTTCGCCCGGCTTGTAGCCAGCCTTCTCGATCGACTTCATGATGAAGTCGAGCGCATCCGTGGCGCTGTTGAGGCCCGGTGCGAAACCGCCTTCGTCGCCGACATTGGTGTTGTGACCCTTGGCCGACAGCTCCTTCTTGAGAACGTGGAAGACTTCCGCGCCCATGCGAACCGCGTCACGCAGGCTGTCGGCGCCAACCGGCATGATCATGAATTCCTGGAAATCGATCGGGTTATCAGCATGCGCACCGCCGTTGATGATGTTCATCATCGGAACCGGCAGCAGGCGGGCGTTCGGGCCACCGACATAGCGGAACAGCGGCAGGTTGGAGGCTTCTGCGGCGGCCTTCGCGACGGCGAGCGAAACGCCGAGAATGGCGTTGGCGCCGAGGCGCGACTTGTTGGCAGTGCCATCCAGTTCGATCATGGTCGCGTCGATATGGAGCTGGTCTTCGGCATCCATGCCGCCGATGGCTTCAAAGATTTCGCCGTTGACGGCTTCGACTGCCTTTTCGACACCCTTGCCGAGATAGCGCTTGCCGCCGTCGCGCAGTTCGACAGCTTCATGTGCGCCGGTGGAAGCGCCCGAGGGAACGGCGGCGCGGCCAAAGCTGCCGTCTTCGAGATGGACGTCGACTTCGACGGTCGGGTTGCCCCGGCTGTCGAGAATTTCGCGGCCGATGATGTCGATGATTGCAGTCATGATCTCTTCCCTGCTTCAAACATGGTGGTGGAGGATGGCCCTGTCATAAGTCATGGACCGGAAATTACAATGGCGGGGCCGGAGCAATTGCAGCCCGGCACCCGGCCTTCAAGAAAAATTCACAAAGCGAGCGTTCAGCGCTTCGCGACGGCATCGAATGCCAGCAACGTCTCCAGAAGGCGCGGCATGTCCTTCAGGTAAACCATGTTGGGGCCATCTGACGGAGAATTGTCGGGGTCCTCATGCGTCTCTATGAACACACCGGCGACACCAACGGCCACCGCGGCGCGCGCGAGCGTTTCGACGAATTCGCGCTGACCGCCGGACGATGCGCCCTGCCCGCCGGGCTGCTGAACCGAGTGGGTGGCGTCAAAGATCACCGGCGCGCCAAGGCTCGCCATGATCGGCAGCGAACGCATATCGGAGACCAGAGTGTTATAGCCGAAGGAGGCGCCGCGTTCGCAGAGCAGCACATTCGGATTGCCGCTTTCGGTGAACTTGGCCAGCACGTTCTTCATGTCCCAGGGAGCGAGGAACTGGCCCTTCTTGACGTTGATGACGCGGCCGGTCTTGGCAGCGGCAACCAGAAGGTCGGTCTGGCGCGAGAGAAAGGCCGGGATCTGCAGGATATCGACGGTCGGAGCAACCAGCGCGCACTGCTCTTCAGTGTGAATATCAGTGATAACGGGGAAGCCGAATTCCTTCTTCAGGTCGGCAAAGATTTCCATCGCCTTTTCCAGGCCGATGCCGCGCTTGCCGGAGATCGACGTGCGGTTGGCCTTGTCGAAGGACGACTTGTAGACATAGCCAAGGCCGAGCGACTTGCAGAGTTCGACCATCGTGCCGGCGATCATGAAGGCGTGGTCGCGG
The DNA here is from genome assembly GCA_900472175.1 of Hyphomicrobiales bacterium. Lineage (GTDB taxonomy): Bacteria > Pseudomonadota > Alphaproteobacteria > Rhizobiales > Rhizobiaceae > Pararhizobium. The sequence continues at coordinate 941,516 of UCHD01000004.1, forward strand.
CTTTCCATCTGGCAGGGTCCGGCAATCAGCGACAGCTTCTGCGTATTCGAAAACACCACCTGATTGGCGCCGCTGCCGGCAACGACGTTTGCATTGGTCTGCATGATTATTCTCCGAATGCGAAGATGACGCCCTGCCCCGGTGCTTCCGGAACGAGCAGGCGATTGTCTTTTCTGATGAAGTCTACCGCGTTGGCGGTGAGAAAATGCTCGGTCACGGCCAAATCGGCAACCTTGAAGACGATGGCCCGGCCGCGCAGGCCGCGCGAATGGCCCGGCGTCTTCTTGTCAAAGAAGCCCGACATGCCGGCCTGATTGAGGACGGAAATTTTCACACCATTGCGGGTTTCGATATCCATGCCGAAGGAATGCGCCGACACTTCGCGCTCATCGACCACCTCCTGCAGGATGTACTGGAAATCCGTAGGGTTCGGCTCCGACAGAACCACTTCAGCCAGCCCCGTCACACCATTGGCATGAGTTTCGAGGGCTGCACGGTTGGAGGGCAGCGACTTGACGCGCTGACAGCTGAAGAAGAAAAAATCCGGCGCGCGCAGGTCGGCGGCGAACGACAGGCGAAAACTGGCGACAGATTCGGAACCATCCGGCAATTTCATCGGCCGCGAAAATTCCAGCATGTTTCCTGCCGAAATGCCTTTTTCCTGGAAACGGGCATGGTCGGCCTTTGCATCATCGCTGCTGACCACGATTGCGGAAAACCCGTCCTGACCACGGCGGAACCGGTAGGCCTGATCCCGAGCTGTAAAGGCATTGCCGGCGAGCGCTGCTGCTTCACAGTCCTCGCGCTGGGCAATACCCAGTGGCTCAAGATAGGTCTTGTCGGAAAAGAACACGCAGGCGTTTTCGGTGCCGAAAGGATGAAGCGCATCCGCAGCGACGGTAAAACCAAGCTGCTCGTAGCGATGCCTGGCGGTTGCCAGATCGATGACCGGCAGGACCAGATGGTCGAGCAGACGGGGTGTACGGGAGGCAACGCTCATGATTTTCCCTGAAACTGGTCGTTGGCTGGTGCTTTGCCCGTTTTGACCGTCGATTTCAAGGAAATGTTGAAACTTCAACTTTGTGTCGATTGTATAGGCATGGCCCGATACCGAAACACCGGGCCATGTGGGAGATCGTCACAGATTGCTCATGCCGCCATCGATGACCAATTCGCTGCCGACCGTATAGGTCGATTCGTCAGAGGCGAGAAAAACCACAGCCTTGGCGATTTCGGAGGGGCTGCCAAAGCGGCCAGCGGGGATTTTCGCAGCAGCCATGGTGTCCGTATCCACAGACGACATGCCGAGCTTGCCGTAGAGCGGCGTCGCGACCGGACCAGGGCTGATGGCATTGACGCGGACGCCGCGGCCGATCAGTTCACCCGACAGGGTTTTGGCAAAAGACAGCAAGGCGGCCTTGGTCAACGCGTAGACGCTGGTATTGGGCATGCCGATATGGGCGTTGATCGAGGTGTTGAGCACGATCGAGGCCGGATTGGCAAGGATCGGCAAAAGCGCCTGGATCAGGAAGAACGGACCTTTGACATTGATCGCGACGGAGCGATCGAAGGCCTCCTCGTCGAACTGTTCGATCGGCCGGAAATCAGCCGCACCGGCATTGACGAACAGGATATCGAGATGGCCGAACGCCGTCTTCACGGCATCGGCGACCGCCTTTTGCCCAGCGGCGTTGCCGGCATCGGCCTGAATGACCAATGCCCTTTCCCCAAGTTCTGCGCGGGCTGCTTCAATGGTTGCCGGGCTCGTGCCGGTGATCGCGACGCGGGCGCCTTCGGCAATGAACTGGCGGGCTGTTTCAAGGCCAATACCACTGGTGCCGCCGGTGATCAGGGCGGTCTTGTTCTGCAAACGTGACATGATGAAATTCCTTCTGCTGGCCGTTCCGCCAATTGGGTTCAGGTGCGGGTGATCGAGGCGCCACCATCGATGAGCGATGCCGTCCCTGTGACGAACGCCGCGTCGTCCGAGGCGAGATAAAGCACCGAGCGGGCAAGCTCTTCAGGGGTCGCCACCCGCTTCAGCGCATGCAGGTTAGTGATGAAGGACTGCGATTCAGGCGTATTGTTCATCTCGCGATACATGTCCGTGTCGACAGCACCTGGCAGGATGGCATTGACGCGCACGCCTTGCGGACCGAATTCGGCGGCCAGTGCCTGGGTCAGGCCAATCAGACCAGCTTTCGAGGCCGCGTAGGCAGCAACACCCGGGAACGCGAAGCTGTAGCCGACGAAGGTCGAAGTGAAGATTACCGAGCCAGCGCCATGCTTGACCATTTCGGCGATCTGGTGCTTGGCGCCGAGAAACGAACCGGTGAGGTTGATGGCGATAGCATCGTTCCAGCCCTGTTCGGACACACCGGTCGATGGGCCGGCTTCGCCGAGCGTTCCGGCATTGTTGAAGGCGACATCGAGGCGGCCATATGTTTCAACGGCAAGGGCGACGAGCGCCTTGGCATAATCTTCCGAGCGGACATCACCGGCAAGAGCGACGGCTTGCCCGCCATCGGCCCTGATTTCGGCAACGAGCGCGTCAAGTTCGCTCTGGCGGCGGGCACCGACGACAAGCTTTGCACCTTCGGCTGCGAACAGCTTTGCCGTGGCGCGGCCGATACCGGCGCTGGCACCGGTGACGATTGCAACTTTGTTGGACAGGCGTTCCATGATCTTTTCCTCTTTGGCAGAGCGGTTGAGACGCCATGTGGCTATCTCTTCATGCCGTTTGCTTGAGGCGAATATGGCTTTATTCCAACGTTCTGATTAGTCTGCAAATCATGGAACTTGCATCCGGAAAATCCGAACAATGATGAAGCTCGATGGCATAACAAGTTTCGTTGCGGTGGCGGAAAGCGGATCGATCAGCGAGGCGGCTCGCCGGCTTCGGCTATCGAAATCGGTGGTCAGCGAGCGGCTTGCCGAACTGGAACGCAGCCTTGGTGCCAGCCTGCTTCACCGCACCACGCGCAAGCTGACGCTGACCGAGGATGGCATGGCTTTTCTGGAGCGCGCCAGCCGGATCGTCCAGGAAATCGACGAGGCGACGGCCGACATGGCCGAACGGCGCGGGACAATTTCCGGACCGTTACGCATCTCGGCGCCGGTCACTTTCGGCCGCATGCATCTCGGCCCGGCGCTTTATCCGTTTCTTACCGCACACCCCGATGTGCAATTGACGCTTGATCTCGATGATCGGCGGGTTGATGCCGCAGCCGATGGATACGATGCCGTCGTGCGCAACGGGCCGATCGCCGATTCACGTTTGATGGCCTGGCGCCTGGCGCCAAGCCGGCGCGTGCTGGTCGCCTCACCCGCCTATCTCAGGGACAACGGCAAGCCAGCATCCATCGAGGAACTCGAACAGCATCGCGGCATCTTCTACACCAATCGCGGCGTTGCCGACTGGCGCTTTCCCAGCATCGGCGGTACGGTGATCGTGCGCGGCAAGATGGGGCTCGGCCTCAACAATGGCGACATGCTGCGCGATGCGGCTATTGCGGGCCTCGGTATTGCGCTCATTCCGATGTTCATCGTTGGTGCGGACGTTGCTGCAGGCAAACTTGAGACCATCGATATCGGCGTTCAGCCGGAGCTTGAATATATCCACATCGCGCACCCTGAAGGACGGCGTCCATCTGTCAAATTAAGGGCGATCGCCGATCATCTGCGGGCCGCATTCGGCAGCCCGCCCTATTGGGATCCAGCTTTCTCAAATTAAGCGCTCTGCTCAATTGCAGGAACGCAACTGCTTGGCATAGGCATTGGCGATATTTGCCGAGCGCTGGGCGGCCTTCTGCAACTGGGTATTGCCGCGCCAGCCGCCACGTCTGTAGCCGGCATCTCCGAGATAGTACGCCAGATAGAGATTGTAGGCGTCGTTGCGGGCGATGCCGTTCTTGCGGCTGTTCTTGTTGTGATACCAGGCGACGAAGTGGATCGCGTCGGAGAATTTCGTCCGCCGCGCCAACAGGTTGCCGGTCGATTGTTTGTATTCCGACCATGTGCCGTTCAGCGCCTGGGAGAATCCGTAGGCGGTCGATTGGCGTTTCCAGGGGATGAAGCCGAACAGTTTGGTGCGGGGCGGCCGGGCGTTCGGGCGGAAGCCGGATTCGGTGTAGATCGTCGCCATCAGGATATGCACGGGAACGCCATACTGGCGCTCGGCGTGGTTTGCGGCGCGCTGCCAATTGTTGAACCAGCCGTCACGCTGCTCGAAAATCGCGCAGGCATTCCGGGTATCCCTTGGGGCGCTCGCACAACCGGCCAGAAGCAGAAGGGCGACGATAAACGCAATACGCATCGCTCAAGTCTCTCACTTTCAGAGAGATTACTAACCGGTAAACGTTAAAGAGAGGTTTTTAGACATATCGGGACGGCCCTTTTACCCATCTCCGACCGGTTCCGAGCGGAAAAGCCTATAATTTCAACGCCAAAATTTTGCCTGACGTAACGTAACCCTTCTCGGCCTCCAGACGTGCCGAGCGAACCGGCTCGAACCCTTCGATGCGTTTTGTTCCTGCCCAGCGGCCATGATCCGCAAAAACCTCGATCGAGCCCGCATCGAGGAAAATCCGCAGGCTGACGGGGCGGGCACCGCGGGCGATGTAACGCGGCAGGGTGACGACGCCCGGGAGGGTGTAGAGGATGGACAGGCCCTCCGCATCAAGTTGTAGCGCCAGATCCACATCGGGATGATCGAAATGGAGAACGAAGGGCGCGCCGGGCCAGGACAATTCCAGCAGGATTTCGACGGCGCCGGTTTCCAGACGGACGGTTTCGCCGGTCACAAGTCTGGTTTCGTCGATTACACCGTTGCGCAGGCTCTCCACCGCCGCCACCGGCGGCGTCAGCACCGCGCCATCCTGAAGATGCAGGTTTCGCGGCAGGGTCATCGCGGTTGGGAAATCGATCGTGTGGGAGACATCCGCCCAATTGGCAAGCCAGCCGATGCCGACCGGCGCGCCGTCATCGACAAAAGCCTGAAAGGCATAGTTGTCGGTGCCGAAATCCAGTTCCTGCTCGAAATCCGTCAAAAAGCGGACCCCATCGAAATGTCCGACCGCAATCAGCGTCAGGTTCTTGCGGCCGGTATCGGCATGGGTGCTGTTCATCAGGCCGTAGATCAGGCCCCAATGCGTCTGTGGATCGTCCGCAGGTCCATCGAGCGGCAGCAGACAGGGACATTCGATCACAGCCGTGCCGAACCGCTCCTCCAGCAGCAACGTTCCGGTAAAACGCCAACCATCGGCGCCGGTGGGATCATCGGTCTCATAAAGAAGGATGACGCCGCCTTTTTTGCTGAGGCTGCCGAGCACCATTTTCCACAGCCCGTCCGGCCCCTTGACCACGTAAGGGTCGCGGAAATCCAGCGTCAGGCCAAGGCCCGCCGGGCGATTGGGTAAAATGATCTCAGCCTGGCTGGCGGTGATGATGTTGTGTGAGGTGGCGGTCAGCTGCACCTGGGTTTCCGGCGTGCGGTCGATCACCTGTTCGGTGAAGAAGACGCGGATGCCGCCGTCATTTTCGATCGGGATGGCAGAACCGGAAAAGGCCCCGCCCCGCCGGTCCGGACGTGCCGTCAGGTCTTCGGAGGGAAACAGGAAGACCGGCATGTGATGCCAGTGGATGTAATCTTCGGACACCGCGTGACCCCAGTGCATGGTGTTCCAGCGAAGGCCATGGGAATAATGCTGGTAGAACAGATGCGGGCGGCCCGCGAAACGGCCAAAGCCATTGGGATCGTTCATCCAGCCGAAGGGCGGACGGAAATGATAGCCGTGCGGCACGGGGGCCGGCGCATTGGCGGCGCTGGTGTGCATGACGGTAATGCCCTTTTCCACCACCTCGGCGGCGTTGAAAAAATAGGCGACGGAGACCGCCGTCGTCGTCCTGTCGTAGACGCAGGAGAGCGCGCCGCCGCTGGTGGCGACGAAGGTGCGAAACACATATTCCTCGGCATTGCTGACGGAGACTTCGCCGATCTTGTCGCCGCCGAGCATGAAAGCCATCGTGCCGGGCACATCCGGCGTCAGCGCCTTCAGCCAGACATGCAACGTGGCGCTCAGCGGCACGTCGGCGCGCAAGACCTTCAGTGTTTCCGTGGTGATAACGTCCGCCATTCCAGCGCTCCTTCCTTCAGCGCGCAGCCGCCTTCCGATGGGAGAAACGATGCACGCCTTTCTCAAAACCATTCCTGCGACCTAGTGCCAAACTGGCGGATGTAAAGACAACGATCCGGCGCAGCGGACAGCAAAAACATCCCCGCGCGGTGTCCGCCGTGGTTTTGAAAAACATGCACTCAATCGGACGGGGCACTGGAAACCGCCTCTAATGAGTAATTTTATGTGACGCTTTCCAGCGCCCCGTTTGGCGT
>UCHD01000012.1 GCA_900472175.1 Hyphomicrobiales bacterium
AGGCTTACGTCTGTCCTCCACCCGGCACCGGCCCTGTCTCACCGCTACGCCTAGCGGTCTCGCCGATGACAGGACGCAATGATGATGACACAGGTTTCGATCGCGGGGATTTGCGGGGATGATTTTCTTTGCGCGAAGAGGGCGCGGCATGGATGGGAATGAGTTATAAGTATTTGAGATAAAAATAGAATATCGTTATTTCTCGCTTGGGCCGGATTGGCTCGACCACCGCTGAGGAAGCAGATATTTCCTCCGCCATCCCCGCTGCAAGGACTGACATGACGGAGAGATTTGAAGGCACCTCAAGATCCGTGCCGGAGATGATTGCCGGAAATAGTGGTAACAGCGCCGGCCTGCCCGGTTTCCGCGACTTTCAAGCCGTCCGCAAAGCGTTCGTTACCGGCTTGCCTCGCGCAGGAAACGGCCGGCGGCCCAGCCGCGGATGCCGTCTTCGGTGGAAACGCGGCACCAGCGCTGGCCGGCCGACATGCGGCAACCCATGTTGCGCAGCAATTCGCCGTTGACCAGCTGGGCGACGACGCGGCCTTGCGACGAGGGCAGGGTACGGATGTTCAGCGTGTCGTTCGAGGAGACGCCGGACACCTGCCACCAGTCGGGTCCGCCGGACAGGCCGTCGGCATAATCGCCACCCGGCTGTGGTTTGGCAGCGACGGCACCTGTAGCGCTGACTGAAAGGGTGTAACGGGCCGTCTCGTTGCGCCGGGCGGCATTGCGCATCAGGTAGACAGTGATCTTGTAGTCACCACTGGAGGGAACCCTGGCCTGGAAACGATTGCCCTCGCTGGAGCCGGCGAACATGGCTTCGGCTGCGCCGGGGGCGGTGACATTGAAATAATTGCTGGCATTGCTGGTCTGCAGATCGACGGTCAGCCGCTGGCCGGCCGACAGGTCGACATGATACTCGACGCTTTCATAGCCGCGAATGGCATCGCGCACGACGGTGCCGGATTTGCCGCGAGGGAAGGCAAGCCGCTCGCTCGCCGTCTGGGCGAAGCTGACTGCCGGCAGACTGACGAAAGCGGACGCGGCAAGGAAGAGGCAGACGCCAAGGACGAAAGCCGATGGTTTTCGGGCGGTTTTGGTCAACGTCATGTCAGTCTCCATCTGATCTGCCAGCGGCGGGAATCTCGCAACGATCGCAACTTATTCCGTCTTCGTGTCCCCCGTCTATAACCCTTCGTTGTATCGGCGTTTCCGGCCGGTATATGTTGCGCAGCGGACCGCTGCCGGTCATTGTCCGTTTCAGAAACCACCGAGCGAGTGTCCCCGCATCATGTCATCCCGTATAAAGCTTCATCGCGACGGCCCGGAATTTTCCAGAATGGTCTGGGGTGCATTTCGTATTGCCGGCAATCCCGAGACAAGTGGGATCGCCTCGATTGCCCGCACCGTCGACACGTGCCTTGATGCCGGGATCACCACGATCGACCATGCCGATATCTATGGGGGATACCGCGTCGAGGCGCTGTTCGGCGCGATGCTGGCCACCCGCCCGGACCTGCGCAACCGGATCGAGCTGGTGACGAAATGCGGCATTGCGCTGACCGGACCGGCACGGCCGGAACACCGGGTCAAGCATTATAACAGCACGGCCGGGCATATCCGCCTGTCGCTGGAAAATTCGCTGCGCAACCTGAAGACCGATCATGTCGACCTGCTGCTGCTGCACCGGCCCGATCCGCTGCTGGATGCGGCCGAAGTGGCCGGGGCGCTGGAGGCGCTGGTCAAGGAGGGCAAGACGCGCGCCGTCGGGGTTTCGAACTACACGCCGTCGCAGGTCGCGCTGCTGCAAGCGAAGCTCAACATTCCGCTCGTCGCCAACCAGATCGAGCTTTCGGTCAGCCATACGGCGCCGCTCACCGATGGAACGCTGGACGATTGCCAGCGTCTGGGGATCGCGCCGATGGCATGGTCGCCGTTGGGTGGCGGGCGTCTGTTCGACCGGGAGCACGGCAATCCGCGGCTTGTCGATCTCTTGACCGCTCTTGCTGCCCAATATGGCGTTCCCGGACCGGGCACGGTGGCGCTGGCGTGGTTACTGCGATTGCCGTCGAAACCGCTGCCAATTATCGGCTCAACCGATCCCGAGCGAGTGAAGGGGCTGGCGCGGGCTACGGAGATCGAGTTTGACCTGCAGGACTGGTTTCAGGTGCTTGAAGTGGCGAGCGGGCGGCCGGTGGCGTAACGCCGGCTTTCAGAGCGTTGCCGCTTTCTTCGAGACGCGAAGGCGCTTTATCTCTTTGTTTTGACGCAATCCCGGATACAAAACCGTTGCGCGCTTTTGCTGGGATTGCTTAGGGCAGCAGCTTTACCAGTTGCCATTCGCCGTTGGCGTCTTTCTCGACGCGCTTGTTACCGCGGTAGCAGCGCAGCTTGCCGGCCTGTTTGTCCATGACGAGGCGGGTGGGCGTGGATTTGGACTTGCCGTTTTCGCCAATGGCAGCAGTCAGCGCTTCCTTGAATTTACCGGCCTTGTAGAGGGCGACAAGATCGTCGTCGGTCATTGTCGCAATTCCTTGTGCGGCTATGGTTGGAACACCGTTTGGCGATCACCCCACCCCGGCACTGCGTGCCGACCCTCCCCCTCAAGGGGAGGGTGACGGAGGCTATGCCTCCCTTAGCGTATCCGGTCAGGTAATGACAGTCGGTTCGGTGCGGCCGGTGCGGGTCTTGATGCCGGCGATCTGGTCGGCGACGGTGATCAGGTCGGCAAGGGCTTCCTGGGTTTCGGTGTCATGCCTGGAGGCGTCCGGCTCGTAGCGTTCGATATAGACGCGCAGGGTTGCGCCTGAGGTGCCGGTGCCCGACAGGCGGAAGACAACGCGGGAGCCGCCCTCGAACAGGATGCGGATGCCCTGGTTGTTCGAGACCGACTTGTCGATCGGGTCGTTGTAGGAGAAGTCGTCGGCGGTGGCGACCTTCAGCTTGCCGAAGGTCTTGCCGGGCAGGGTGGCGAGCTGGTCGCGCAGCGCCGTCATCAAGCCGTTTGCGGCTTCCGAATCGACCTCTTCATAGTCGTGGCGGGAGTAGTAGTTGCGGCCATAGGTGGTCCAATGCTGGCGGGCGATATCCTCGACGCTTTCCATGCGCACGGCGAGAATGTTGAGCCAGAGCAGCACTGCCCAGAGACCGTCCTTTTCGCGGACATGGCTGGAGCCGGTGCCGGCACTTTCCTCGCCGCAGATGGTGACGAGGCCGGCATCCATCAGGTTGCCGAAGAATTTCCAGCCGGTCGGGGTTTCGAACATGCCGATGCCGAGCTTTTCGGCAACGCGGTCGGCGGCGGCACTGGTCGGCATCGAGCGGGCGATGCCGGCAAGGCCCTTGGAATAGCCGGGGGCCAGGCTGGCATTGGCGGCGAGCATGGCCAGGCTATCGGACGGGGTGATGAAAATGCCCTTGCCGATGATCAGGTTGCGGTCGCCGTCACCATCAGAGGCGGCACCGAAGTCGGGCGCATCCTCGCTCATCATTTCCTCGTAGAGCACGCGGGCGTGGACGAGGTTGGGGTCGGGATGGTGGCCACCGAAATCGGGCAGCGGAATGAAGTTCAGCACCGAGCCCTTGGCAGCGCCCAGGCGGTTTTCGAGGATTTCCTTGGCATAGGGGCCGGTAACCGCGCTCATCGCGTCAAAGAGGATGCGGAAGCCGCCGCCGATCAAGTTGCGGATGGCCGGGAAATCGAACAGCTTTTCCATCAGTTCGGCATAGTCAGCAACCGGGTCGATGACCACGACCTCCATGCCGGCAAGGTCCTGGCTGCCTTCGCTATCAAGGTTGATGTCGGCGGCCTCGGCAATCTTGTAGGTCTCGATCGTGCGGGTGCCGGCATAGATGGCGTCGGTGACCTTTTCAGGGGCCGGGCCGCCATTGCCGATATTGTACTTGATTCCGAAATCTTCGGTCGGGCCGCCGGGATTGTGGCTGGCCGAGAGCACGATGCCGCCAAAAGCCTTGTATTTGCGGATGACGTTGGACGCAGCCGGCGTGGAGAGAATGCCGCCGCGGCCGACGAGAATGCGGCCGAAACCGTTGGCAGCTGCCATCTTGATGGCGATCTGGATGACTTCGCGGTTGTAATAGCGGCCATCGCCGCCGATCACCAGCGTTTCGCCCTTGAACCCGTCGAGGCTGTTGAAGATCGACTGGATGAAATTCTCGGCATAGTTCTTCTGCTGGAAGACCGGCACCTTCTTGCGCAGGCCGGAGGTTCCGGGCTTCTGGTCCAAATAGGGCGTGGTCTGAACGGTTCTGATCATGGTCTTAGCCTTTCGCAAGAAGACTGGAATAGAGGTCGGCATAGCGATGCGCACTCATATCCCAGGAAACGTCTGATTTCATACCCTGGGCCTGGAGACGAGCCCAGACTTTCGGTTGCCGGTAGGCGGTAAATACACGCCGAAGCGCCTGGCGCAAGCTTGCAGCAGAAACGGGCGAGAATTGGAAGCCGGTGGCAACTTTTGCAGCCAGTGCCGCTTCGTTGGCATCGATGATCGTATCGGCAAGGCCGCCGGTATGGGCAACGACCGGCACGCAGCCGTAGCGCAGGCCGTAGAGCTGGGTGAGGCCGCAGGGCTCAAACCGGGACGGAATGAGGATCGCATCGGCGCCGGCCTGCATCAGGTGCGACAGGGGTTCGTTGTAGCCGATCACCATGCCGACCCGGCCGGGATGACGGGCAGCCGCCGAAATGAACGCGCCTTCGAGCGCCGGATCACCGGAGCCGAGCACGGCAAGCTTGCCGCCATTATCGACGATATCGTCGATCACCTCGGCGAGCACATCCATGCCCTTCTGCCAGGTCAAACGGCTGACGACGCAGAAGATCGGACCGGGGGCATTGTCGAAACCGAACTGCGCCGACAGCGCCTTGCGGTTGGCCTCGCGCTTTTTCAGCGAGGTTGGGCCATAGGTTTCGGCGATATTCTTGTCGGTCTGCGGATCCCAGATCTCGGTATCGATGCCGTTGACGATGCCGGAGAGGCTGGACAGGCGGGCCGTCAGCAGGCCTTCAAAGCCCATGCCGAATTCCGGGGTGAGGATTTCCTGGGCATAGGATGGGCTGACCGTGGTGATGGCATGGGCCGTTTGCAGGCCACCCTTGAGGAAGCCGACATCGCCGAAATACTCGACATAGTGCATCGAAAAGGCTTCCGGCGGCAGCGCCAGCTCGGCAAAGACATCCGGCCCGAACTGTCCCTGGAAGGCAATGTTGTGGATGGTCAGCACCACTGGCGTCGCATGGGCGGGGCCGAAGCGCATATAGACGGGCGTCAGCGCCGCCTGCCAGTCATGCACATGGACGAGATCCGGCTTCCAGCTGGGCAGCAGACCACCGGCGATTTCGGCAGCAGCCAGAGACAGGGCCGCGAACCGGCGGAAATTGTCGGCATAATCGCGGCCGGTCTGGTCGACATAGGGGCCGCCGTCGCGATCGAACAGTTCCGGCGCGTCGAGCACGAGAAGATCCAGACCGTCGTGATCGACTGCGAGGATCGAGGCCGGATATCCGAAAAGGTTGTCGAAGCCGCCGATCTTCTGCGGCTTCCTGATCTTCTGCATCACCACCGGATAACCGGGCATCAGCGTGCGCATGCGCACGCCGTGCGGTTTCATCGCCGCCGGCAGGGCGCCCGCCACGTCGGCGAGACCCCCTGTCTTGATCAGCGGAAAGACTTCCGATGCGACGGACAGAACTTCCATGCTCACAGATCCAGCTTGTCGATCATCGCCTGGGTGATCAGGCAGATGCCGTTTTCCGAGCGGCGGAAGCGCTTGGCGTCGAATTCCGGATCCTCGCCGACGACGAGGCCTTCCGGGATGACGACGCGGCTGTCGATCACGACGTTGCTGAGCTGCGTGTGCCGGCCGATCTTGACGTTCGGCAGGATGACCGCCCCATCGAGACGGGAATAGGAATTCACCCGGACGCCGGTAAACAGCATGGAGCGGTTGAGCGACGCGCCGGAAATGATGCAGTCGCCTGATACCAGCGAGGAGGTTGCGGACCCACGGCGGTTTTCGTCGTCATGGACGAATTTTGCCGGAGGCTTGATCTCCGCGAAGGTCCAGATCGGCCAAGTGCCGTCGTAAATGTCGAGTTCCGGCGTGACATGCGTAAGGTCGATATTGGCCTGCCAGTAGGCGTCGATCGTGCCGACATCGCGCCAATAGGCTTCGCGCTCGAAATCGGAGCGGACGCAGGACTGGTTGAAGCGGTGGGCGACGGCTTTGCCGTGCTGGACGATATAGGGAATGATGTCCTTGCCGAAATCGCGCGAGGAGGACGGATCGGCGGCGTCGCGGCGCAGCACGTCCATCAGAAACTTGGTGTGGAAGACATAGATGCCCATCGAGGCCAGCGCCATTTCCGGATTGCCGGGAATGCCCGGCGGGTCGGCGGGCTTTTCGACGAAGGCGATGATCTGGTCTTTCTCGTCGACATGCATGACGCCGAAACCGGTCGCTTCCATGCGCGGCACTTCCAGGCAGCCGATAGTGACGTCGGCGCCGGAATCGACGTGCTGTTGCAGCATCAATTCGTAGTCCATCTTGTAGACATGGTCGCCGGCCAGAATGACCATGTATTCGACGCCGTGATCCTCGATGATGTCGATGTTCTGGTAGACGGCGTCGGCAGTGCCTTCATACCATTGCGTCTCGGAGACGCGCTGGGAGGCGGGCAGGATATCGAAACTTTCGTTACGCTCCGGACGCAGGAAGTTCCAGCCGCGCTGCAGGTGGCGGATCAGCGAATGCGCCTTGTACTGGGTCGCGACGCCGATGCGGCGGATACCGGAATTCAGCGCATTGGAGAGCGCGAAATCGATGATGCGGGCCTTGCCGCCGAAATAGACCGCAGGCTTGGCGCGGCGATCGGTCAGTTCCTTCAGGCGGCTTCCACGGCCGCCGGCAAGGACATAGGCCATTGCATCACGGGCGAGGGGCTGGGTGCGTTTTTCCATTGAATTTCCTCCCGATAGTACGGTTCCCGGATGGTTTGATCACTCTGGGAACCCGTGTCCTCTCCAATTATTCTTGTCGCCCACGAGGTTGGCAGGTCTTGGGAGCCCGCCTTGCCGTGCGCTACTCCTGCTCCAGCATCAATGTCGCCAGAGGCGGCAAAGTGATGGTGGCTGTCATGACGCCTGCACTGTTTTTTGTTGCCTGGACGGCTCCTCCGTTGCCTTTGCCGCTACCACCGTAAATCTCGGCGTCGCTGTTGAGAATTTCTTTCCACCGTCCCCCGACCGGGAGCGGTATCGTATAATTTTCCCGGTAGACCGGGGTAAAATTGCTGATAACGGCAATGGTCTTTTCACCGGGCGCCTTGCGCAGCCAGGCAAAGACAGAGTTTTCCCGGTCGTCGGCGATCAGCCATTCGAAACCTTCACCCTCGCAGTCGCGGGCGTGCAGTGCGGCCTTGTTGCGATAGGTGCCGTTCAGATCCCGCACCAGCCGGCGCATGCCTTCGTGCATCGGATATTCGAGCAGGTTCCAGTCGAGCGCGCGATCTTCCGCCCATTCCTGCCACTGGGCGAATTCCTGGCCCATGAACAAAAGCTTCTTGCCGGGATAACCCCACATGAAGCCGTAATAGGCCCTGAGATTGGCGAATTTCTGCCAGTCGTCGCCGGCCATCTTGGCAATCAGCGAGCCCTTGCCGTGCACCACTTCGTCATGGCTGAGCGGCAGCACGAAATTTTCGCTGAACGCATAGAGCAGGCCGAAGGTCAGGTCGTTGTGATGGTGCTTGCGGTGGATCGGCTCGCGCTGCAGATATTGCAGCGTGTCGTGCATGAAGCCCATGTTCCACTTGAAGCCGAAGCCGAGGCCGCCGGCATGGACCGGAGCGGAAACCTTCGGCCAGGAAGTGGATTCCTCGGCAATGGTGATGATGCCGGGATGGCTGCCGTAGACTTCCTTGTTCATCGTCTGGAGGAAACGGACAGTGTCGAGGTTCTCGTTGCCGCCATATTCGTTCGGCACCCATTCGCCATGCTTGCGCGAATAGTCGAGATAGAGCATCGAGGCGACGGCATCGACGCGCAAACCGTCCAGATGGAATTTTTCGGCCCAGTAGAGCGCGTTGTTGACGAGGTAGGAAAACACCTCGGCGCGGCCGAAATTGTAGATCGCCGTGTTCCAGTCGGGATGGTAGCCCTGACGCGGGTCCTCGTGTTCGTAAAGGGCGGTGCCATCAAACCAGCGAAGACCGTGGGCGTCGGTCGGGAAATGCGCCGGAACCCAATCGAGGATGACACCGAGGCCAACCTTGTGGGCGCCGTTGACGAAACGGGCAAAACCTTCCGGCTCACCGAAGCGGGCGGTCGGTGAATAGAGGCCGGTGGTCTGGTACCCCCAGGACGGATCATAGGGATATTCGGTGATCGGCAGGAACTCGATATGAGTAAAACCCATATCGACGCAATAGGGGATCAGGCGTTCGGCCAGTTCGTCCCAAGTCAGCATGTCACCGTTGTCGCGGCGCTGCCAGGATGCGGCATGAACCTCGTAGATCGAGATCGGTTGGCGGCGGGCATCGACATTGGCCCAATGCGCGCGGTGCGCCTCGTCCTGCCAGACCTGTTCGATCTCGCCTGTGGTCATCGACGCATTGTTCGGGCGCAGTTCCGAGCGGCGGGCGAAGGGATCGGCCTTCAACGGTAACAGCTCGCCATTCTTGCCGACGATTTCGTATTTGTAGATGGCGCCCGGCTGGACATCGGGCACGAAGATTTCCCAGATGCCGGTGTCCTGGCGCAGCCGCATCACATGGCGGCGGCCGTCCCAATCGTTGAAATCGCCGACGACGGAGACACGCCTGGCATTCGGTGCCCAGACGGCGAAATGGAAGCCGTCGGCACCATCATGCTTGATCGGATGCGCACCCATCCTGTCGAACAGCCGCAGATGCGAGCCCTCACGGATGTAGTAGTCGTCCATCGGCCCGAGCACCGGACCAAAACTGTAACAATCGGTCACGGTCCATTCGCCGCCACTGTTGCGGGCGCGGTAGCGGATTGGCTGGGCCTTCTTGACGGCGATGATGCCCTCGAAGAAACCGGCATCGTCACGCCGCGTCAGCGTGCCGATTTCCTTGCCGGCCAGTGTTTCGGCGGTCGCCGTTTCGGCGCCGGGGATGAAACAGCGGGCGACGAATTCCTTGCCCGCCGGATGGACACCGAGGACGGCAAACGGATTGCTATGAGTGCCAGCGAGGATCGCCGCAATTTCTTCCGCCGACAGACTGGCTGGCGAAGCGGTAGGTGTGGCGTCTTTCGGCACTGATGTCATCCGGCTCTCCAAATTTCCCCGGCATATTGCCGGATTGTACGGTCAGAGGAAAACCAGCCCATGCGCGCGGTGTTGCGGATGGTCTTGGAATACCAGCTGGCCGTATCCGCCCAGATCGCATCCACTTCGCGCTGGGCCTTGGTATAGGCATCGAAATCGGCGGCGACCATGAACCAGTCGTGATTGTAGATGCCATCGATCAGGCCCGAGAAGCGATCACGATCATCAGGAGAAAAGACGCCGGACGAGATCGCGAACAAAGCCTGCGATAGCTCGCGCGATTGTTCGATGATGGCGCGGGGATTGTGGCCTTCGGCGCGCACCTTGGCGACTTCGTCTGCTGTCATCCCGAAGATCTTGATGTTTTCTTCACCGACCCAGTCGCGCATTTCGACATTGGCGCCGTCAAGCGTTCCGATCGTCAGCGCACCATTCAACGCGAACTTCATGTTCCCGGTTCCGGATGCTTCCATACCGGCAGTCGAAATCTGTTCCGACAGGTCGGCAGCCGGCACCATGATTTCGGCAAGCGAGACGTTATAGTTGGGGATGAAGACGATCTTCAGCAGGCCACGCACCGACGGATCGTTGTTGATCACCTTGGCCACATCATTGGCCAGCTTGATGATCAGCTTGGCATTGTGATAGCTCGGCGCCGCCTTGCCGGCGAACAGCTTGACCCGGGGAACCCAGTCAAGCTCCGGATGCGAGCGGATCTGGTCATAGAGCGAGATCGCCTCGATGATGTTGAGGAGCTGGCGCTTGTATTCGTGGATGCGCTTGATCTGGATGTCGAACATTGCCGACGGATCGATACGGATGCCCATGCGGCTCTGCACCAGCTGGGCCAGCTTGACCTTGTTGGCGCGCTTGATTGCAGCGAATTTTTCCTGGAAATCCGGCTTGTCGGCGAAGGGATCCAGCGCCTGCAAGGCTTCGGTATTGTCCATGAACTCATCGCCGATCGCACCGCGGATCAGCGTGACGAGTTCGGGATTGCACTGCATCAGCCAGCGGCGCGGCGTGATGCCGTTTGTCTTGTTGTTGATGCGCTCCGGATAGAGCCGGTGCAGATCGGCAAACACCGTTTCCTTCATCAGCTCGGTATGGAGCGCGGAAACGCCGTTGATCGAATGGGAGCCGACAAAGGCGAGGTTGCCCATGCGCACGCGGCGATCGCCGCTCTCGTCGATCAGCGAGATGTTGCGGACCTCCTGATCCGTATGGCTCTTCTGCTTGCGAGCCTCGAGCAGGATCTTGGCGTTGATCGCATAGACGATCTGCATGTGGCGCGGCAAAAGCCGTTCGAACAGTGGAACCGGCCAGGTTTCCAGCGCTTCCGGCAAAAGTGTGTGGTTGGTGTAGGAGAAGGTGTGGCGGGCGATATCCCAGGCGGCCTCGAAATCCATGCCGTGAACATCGGTCAACAGCCGGACGAGTTCGGCAACGGAAACGGCCGGATGGGTATCGTTGAGCTGGATCGCCACCTTGTCCGGCAGCGAGGTGAAATCCGGATATTGCTGCAGATGGCGGCGCAGGATGTCCTGCAACGAGGCGGACGAGAAGAAGAATTCCTGGCGCAGGCGCAGTTCCTGACCGGCAGGGGTCGCGTCTGCCGGGTAGAGCACGCGGGCAAGGCTTTCGGCCTTGTTGCTTTCTCTGAGCGCGCCGATGTGATCGCCGGCATTGAAGGCATCGAGCAGGATCGGGTCGATCGGATGGGCGGTCCACAGGCGCAGCGTGTTGACGCGCTTGGCGCGCCAGCCGACGACCGGCGTATCGCAGGCCGTGGCGATGACGCGCTCGGCCGGCTTCCAGACGTAGCGGGTGACTTCCTCATCGACATTGACGGTTTCGACCGAACCGCCGAAGCCGATTTCGTAGGAGCTTTCGCGGCGCTCGAATTCCCAGGGATTGCCATGCGCAAGCCAGGTTTCCGGCAATTCGACCTGCCAGCCATCGGCCATCTGCTGGCGGAACAGGCCGTGGACATAGCGGATGCCGTAGCCATAGGCGGGGATATCGACGGTCGCCATGCTCTCCATGAAACAGGCAGCGAGACGGCCAAGACCGCCATTGCCGAGCGCTGCATCCGGCTCGAGCGCTGCGATGACGTCGAGATCGACGCCAAAGGAGGCCAGCGCCCCGCGCAATTCGTCCATCAGGCCGATATTGGTGACGGCATCGCGCATCAGGCGGCCGATGAGGAATTCAAGCGATAGATAATAGACGCGCTTGGCATCGGTGGCGTAGGTCTTGCGGGTCGATTCCATCCAATTGTCGGTAATGCGGTCACGCACCACCAGGATGGCGGCGGTCAGCCAGTCATGCGGTTTGGCGACTTTCGGGTCCTTGCCGATACGGTAGGTGAGGCGCTCGATGATTTCCTGGGCAAGGACTTCGGCGTTGGATTCGCGAGGTGCAGCGCTCGGAATTTTCTCGTTGGACAAACGGTCGATCATGGAAAAGGCTTACCCTCTGCGTGCGGTTTGGGAGACCGGAGGCGAACACCAACGGGGCATATAAGCGATTTATGCACCGATACGAAGCGCTTGCAATAGCGTTTTCAATAAGATGAAAATTGTCTGAGAGGGTCTGTTCGAAACGGCTTGCAAATTTTCGGATAACGCGAAAAAGCCCGCTCCGATAGCTCGGAACGGGCTTTCTGCCGTAGCGGTAAAGCGGTTATTGTGTCGGGCGAACGGTCATGGCGGAGGCTTCCCTCAACTTCGAGCCGTCATTTTACTTCGTGAGGCGAACATAGCTCCCGTCGGCGCCGCAGGTCGCGGTAACGGTGTAGAAGAAGTCCTGCCGGTCCCAGCCGCCGCCGTCTTCCCAGGCATGTTCCTGGGTCTTCGTGCAGCCGAAATATTTTTCCAGCGATGCCTTCACGCCAAGTGGAACCTGCTTGCCGTCAACGAAGAGATGGTTGCTGGTGGCCGGGTCGTCCGTACGCAGGACCGAGTTGAAAGACTGATCTGCCGTTTTGGTGCTCTTGTTGCACGTGACGGTGCTGTTCTTGACCGTTGCCTTGTACCCTACGTCGCACCCATCGTTCTTGATGTCCATGCGGAGCGCCAAATTGGTATACTTGCCGAGGTCGATAACCCCCGCGGGCTTGGCGACATAGGTACCTTGGCCACCATTTGCCTGGGTCGTCGGTTGGTAGGTAACCGTGCCGACAACCTCTTCTGCGCTTGCCCCTTTGCGCAAGACGAGAATGGAAATTTTCTTGTAGTACCAGCCCTGAGCCTTGGTTGGTGTAAAGGTGATCTTTTCAGGCTTCATCGGCGACAGTGCCGACGCGATGACACTCACATCGACGGAGTCTATCGACGCAATCTTCATCAGGCTTGTCGGCACCGGCTTGGTCATCGTGACGGTGAGTGTCTTGTCGACCGCGCTAATCTTGTACCGAAATACGGCGAGTTTTTCGCCCTTGCTGGCATCTTCATCCAACGCGCCTGTGGAACTGGCTTCGATAAAGTCCTTGGCCATGGCCTTTGCGGTTGAAAAATTGGTGCCGTCGAAAACCCCACCGCCGGCCAAAACCGCGCCATCGGCGATCTCCTGCAGCTTGGATTTCTCCGAAACGGCGACTGTGTAATCGACAGCAGAGCCGCCCGCGACGAGAACGACGGGTAAGATAAGGGCGGTCATTAATGCGAAATTGCCAGACTTGTCAGCTGCAAGATTAAAGAACGATTGAAGAAGACGGGTTCTCTTGATCACTTTTTACCTACCTGGAATATCATTTCCCATAAAGCGACCTCTATCCGGTAAATGTTACGATCCTGTTCAACTCATTGGTTGCAATTGAATAGAATTTTAATTGTGCCGGGAATGCAGGCGGTCCGCCCTGTTTCTGGCGTCTCAAAAGGGGACTGGGGCTTTCCCGTTTTGGTTCACTGCAGCGGAATGACGTCGACGGCCTGTTCGGTCTTGTGCGATCCGTAGCTTTTCAGGACACCGATGACCGGGGCGACATCGCTATAGTCGCGGCCGTGGCCGACGACGATGTGATCGAGGCCGGCAAAAATATTGTTGGTCGGGTCAAGTTCGAGCCAGCCCGTGGTGGCGCCGCACCAGACGCGGACCCAGGCGTGCATGGCGTCGGCCCCTTCGAGGCGTTCCTTGCCCGGCGGCGGGATGGTGCGCAGGAAGCCGCTGACATAGCCTGCGGGGATGCCGAGGCTGCGCAGCGCCGTGATCATCACATGGGTAAAGTCCTGGCAGACGCCGCGTTTCAGGTCGAAAGCCTCGCGCGGGGTTGTGTCGACCGTGGTCGCCTTTGGATCATAGGCGAAGTCCTTGTGGATCTCAGCGCAGATGGCGGTGGCGATCTGGCGGATGGTCATGCCGGATTTGACGATGTTGCGGGCATAGGCCCCGATCGCTGCATCCTCTGGAAGACGCGGGCTGGCGCCGAGGAAATGATGCGGTGAATTGGCGTCGAGCGACCAGACATTGGCGATCTCCGCCGGGAAGCGGGAGAGATCGGGCGAAAAATCGGCGGCGAGCGGTTGCTGGTCAAGCTGGACGCGAGCCTGCATGCGGATCACCAGCTTTTCGTGCTGCTTGCGAAACAGGATCGAGGTTGAGGGATTGGCGAAGAAATCGATGCTGTCGCGCCGCTCTTCCGGCGCCGGGGTGCAGGTGACGGTGCCGGCAACGAGGCGCTGACGATCGGGAAGCGACAGGGGGAGCACGCGCACGACATGGCGGCCGCCGGAGACCGGGACTTCGTAGGTGTAGGTGATCCGCAGATTGATGTCGTAGAGCATGGGTTCCCAAATCCGGCGCGGTGCGGCGTTTGTCGTATCTTATCCGAGATAGGTTTGCGCGAGGATGTCGGAGAAGCGGCCGAGTTCCTGTTCCAGATTGCTGTAGACCTGCGCATTCATGGCTTCGGGCGTCATGACCGCAAGGCCTGCATGCAGTTTCATGGCTTCGCGGTAGAATGGCGACATCTGGCCGTTGGAGAAGGCATTTGGCAATTGTTCGACCTCCGTCTTGATCTCGTTCAGCTGGTAGAGGATCGAGCGCGGGTTGAGCGGATCGAGCGCCAGAAGGTCGGTGACGGTCAGCGCGGCGGTGTTGACGTTATAGCGGCGGCGGTGGGTCATGACGCTGTCGCCGATTTCCAAGAGCATGTCGTAAGCCCCATCCGGTGCATCCTCACCGGACAGATGTCCGAGCAGCCGGGTCATGTGCAGGCCGCGCTCAAGATAGCGGCCGATCGAGAGAAAACGCCAGCCGGTGAAGCGGTACATGTTTTCATGCACCAGACCGGCAAAGCCCGCGAGCTTGCGCAAAAGCACGGTCATCGCATGGGTGGCGTCGTCGCCCGCCTGGACCGTCGACTGGAATTTGCGGGCGGTCTTGGCGAGATCGTTGAGCGCCAGCCAGCCATCGGCGGAGAAGCGGTCGCGGATGTTGCTGGCGGAAAACAGAGCGCTGTTGATATTGGCCATCAGGCTATCGGGCACCGGCTGTTTCGTATCGATATCGAGCCCGGCCAGATAGTCGGTGATATCCTTCAACAGCGGCATTTCGGTATTGGCGGTTTCGGCGAAGCGTCCATGCCAGGCGCGCAGGATGCGCAGCGCGCCCTCGGCCCGTTCGATATAGCGGCCGAGCCAGAAGAGATTGTCGGCGGCCCGGCTCGGCAGGCTGCCGGGCATGATGCGGATAAAACTTTCCTCCGCCGGCAGAAGCGTCATCTGCTCGACGGGTTTCTGGCTGACGATCCAGACATCGGCGGCCGAGCCACCGGCCTGCATGGCGATGGCGGCAGCGTCGGCCCCGGAGCCGATGCGGGCAAAGCCGCCCGGCATCACCTGCCAGCCATCGCGGGTGCGGGCGACATAGACGCGCAGGCTCATCGGCCGCGGCGTCAGCTTGCCGTTGATCCAGGCGGGCGTGGTGGAGAGGGTGACGACTTCCTGGCCGACGAGCTTCGGGCCATCGGTTTGCAGCCATTCTGCAACGGATGTCTTGGCTGTATCGCGCAGCGACGAGCCAAGCACGGACTGGCCGTTGTCATCAAAGAACGGCCGGGTGGAATAGGCCGGGCCGATGACCATCTTCTCGATATTGCCGGCCACCTGTTCACGTTCCGGCTGCTGGCCGCACCACCAGGTGGCGATGCTGGGCAGGACGGGATCTTCGCCGAGCAGATGACGGCAGATGGTCGGCATGAAGGCGAGGAAGGCACGGGTTTCGAGGATGCCGGAGCCGAGTGAATTGACGATGGAGACCGAGCCGGAGCGCAGCGCCTCGACAATACCGGGCGTGCCGATATGCGAGCTCTGGTTCAGTTCCAGCGGATCAGCAAAGGCGGCATCGAGGCGGCGCCAAAGCACGCCGACGGGCTTCAGGCCCGCGACGGTGCGTACCATGACGCGGCCATCGACCACCGTCAGGTCTTCGCCTTCCAGCAGCATGAAACCGAGATAACGGGCGATATAGGCGTGCTCGAAATAAGTCTCGTTGGCGACACCCGGTGTCAGAACGGCGATGCGGTCGTCCGGATGTTTCTTGCGCGATTGCAGTTCATCGCGGAACGCGCCGAAGAAGCCGGCAAGGCGGTGCACATGGGTTTCGGCATAGAGATCGGAAAAGGCGCGGGTGGTGGCGACGCGGTTTTCGAGCGCGAAACCGGCGCCGGACGGTGCCTCGGTGCGGTCCGATAGAACCCACCAGTTGCCGTCCGGGCCGCGGCCGATTTCGAAGGAGCAGAAATGCAGGAAATGGCCATCGGCCGGAAGCACGCCGACCATCGGGCGCAGGAACTCCGGATTACCGGCGACCAGCGACGGTGGCAGGAACCCTTCGGCGACAAGCCGGTTCGGGCCGTAGATATCAGCGGCGATGCGCTCCAGCAGTTCGGCGCGCTGGACAAGGCCCTTGGAGACGGCCTGCCATTCGGTGTCGTCGATCAGGACGGGCACATGCGAAAGCGGCCAGTTGCGCTCCGAATTCTCCTTGGTGCCATAGGCCCGGTAGAACACGCCGGCATCGCGCAGGTATCGGTCGGCGCGGGCGAAGCGGTTGGAGAGTTCCGTTTCGTCCATGCGGCCGATGGAGGATAGAAAATGCTGCCAGACCGGCCGGACATTGCCTTGCGTATCGAGCATTTCGTCGGCAATGCCGGGGAGTGCACGATAGCCGAAGACCGGATCGTTGCCGATCCGGTCTTCGCTGCGTGTCGCCTGGGCCGTCTGTTTCTTTGACATCAAGGTCCTACATGCCTGCCGGACGCCGCAAATCGAGCGTCAGGGGAAATTCTGCGGATGGGGCTTCCGGCGCCAGAGCATAGGCTCCGGCGGTATGCCCCCACGGTTCGAAACGGGCGAGCCTTCTGGCTTCCGCTTCATTGCCGTTCACCGGGAACGTGTCGTAATTGCGTCCACCCGGATGGGCAACATGATAGATGCAGCCGCCGATCGAGCGTTTCGACCATGTATCATAAATATCGAATGTAAGTGGCGTGTTAACCGGCAAATTGGGATGCAAACCCGACGCGGGCTGCCAGGCCTTGTAGCGCACCCCGGCGACGGACACGCCGTTGAAACCGGTCTTGGTAAGCGGCAGCGCACGGCCGTTACAGGCGACGGTGTAACGCTCGGGATTGGCGGTTTCGAGCTTGACCTGCAGGCGCTCGACGGAACTATCGACATAGCGCACGGTGCCGCCGATCGCGCCTTCCTCGCCCATCACGTGCCAGGGTTCCAACGCCTGGCGCAGTTCCAGCTTGGCGCCCTCGTATTCGACCTCGCCGCAGAAGGGGAAGCGGAATTCGAGTTGGGCTTCGAACCACTCCGGCCGGATATCGAAGCCGTTGGTTCTGAGATCGTTGAGCACGTCGAGGAAATCCTGCCAGACATAATGCGGCAGCATGAACCGGTCGTGCAGCGTCGTGCCCCAGCGCACCAGCTTGCCCTCGCCCGGGTTCTGCCAGTAGCGGGCGATCAGTGCCCGCACCATCAGCTGCTGGGCAAGGCTCATGCGGGCGTTCGGCGGCATTTCAAAGCCGCGGAATTCGACAAGGCCGAGGCGGCCGGTCGGGCCATCCGGAGAGAACAGCTTGTCGATGCAGATTTCCGAGCGATGGGTGTTGCCGGTGACGTCGGTCAGAAGGTTGCGAAACAGCCGGTCGACCATCCAGGGCAGGGGCTGTTGCCCAGCACCTGGCGGCGGCACCTGCGCCATGGCGATTTCCAGCTCATACAGCGTGTCGTGCCGGGCTTCATCGACGCGCGGTGCCTGGCTGGTCGGGCCGATAAACATCCCGGAGAACAGATAGGACATCGACGGATGGCGCTGCCAGTGCAGCACCAGGCTTTTCAAAAGGTCCGGGCGGCGCAGGAACGGGCTGTTGCCCGGATTGTCGCCGCCGACCACGACATGGTTGCCGCCGCCGGTGCCGGTGTGGCGGCCATCGATCATGAACTTGTCGGCACCGAGCCGGGTGAGGCGGGCCTCTTCATAGATTGCCGTGGTGATGGCGACGCATTCGCCCCAGTTGGAGGCCGGATGGATGTTGACCTCGATGACGCCGGGATCGGGCGCAACGCGCATGACATTGATGCGCTCGTCCTGCGGCGGCGAATAGCCTTCGATATGGACCGGCAAGCCCAGATCGGCGGCGGCCTTTTCCGCAGCAGCGATCAGGTCAAGATAATCCTCGATCCGTTCGACCGGTGGCATGAAGACACAGAGGCGGCCATCGCGCGGCTCGACGCTCATGGCGGTGCGCACGGCGCCGCGGATGTCATCGGGTGAACCGGCGTTTGTCTGTTCGTTGCGGTCCTGTTGTGGTTCGCTTGCCCTGCGCGATGCTTGTGCCAGCGTCCGGGACGGCACGCTATAATCCGGCAGGGGGCCGCGCGGGATCGAGGGATCAGCCTCGTGGATGTATGGGTATTGCGACGGCGGCACATAAGACAGCGTGCCGAGCGGCATACGGAAGCCGATCGGGCTATCGCCGGGGATAAGGAAAATCTTGCCGCGGCGGGTTTTCCATTTTTCACTGATCCAGCGGCGTCCATCGGCCTTGGCGTTCCACGCCTGGACGGGCAGGATATAGCCGGTTGCCGTCGTCAGGCCGCGCTCGAACACCTTGGCGATGCGGGCGCGTTCCTCGGCGCTTTCGAGTTTGGAATTGGACGGGTCGACATTTTCAGGCAGGCTGCCTTCCTTGATGATCCATTCGGCTGGATCCTCAAAGGCGGGGATGATCATCTCCGGCTCGATTTCTAGGGCTACCGCAATGCCGGCCAGAAGGTCTGCGGCGTGCTTCTCGGTGACTTCGGTGTCCTGGCCTTCGGCGGCGATCAAATCTGGATCGTGCCAGATCGGTTTGCCGTCCTTGCGCCAGTAAAGCGAGAAGGTCCAGCGCGGCAAGCTTTCGCCGGGATACCATTTGCCCTGGCCATAATGCAGGAAACCGCCAGGGGCGAAGCGCTCACGCAGACGGCGGATCAGTTCGTCGGCCTTGTCGCGCTTGGTTGGTCCGACGGCGCCGGTGTTCCATTCCTCGGATTCGAAATCGTCGATGGAGACGAACGTCGGCTCGCCGCCCATGGTCAGGCGCACATCGGCCTCGTTGAGCACCGTGTCCACATGTTCGCCGAGCGCATTCAGCGCCTGCCAGCTTTCCTCTGAAAACGGCTTGGTGATGCGCGGATGTTCGGCGACGCGCGACACTTTCATATCGAAGTCGAACGTCGTGTTGGCATCGCCATAGAGGCCGCCGGAGATCGGCGCGGCATTGCGGTAATGCGGGGTGGCGGCGAGCGGAATGTGGCTTTCGCCGGTCAAAAGTCCGGAAGTGGGGTCGAGCCCGACCCAGCCGGCGCCGGGAATATAGACTTCGCACCAGGCATGCAGGTCGGTGAAATCAACCTCGGTGCCGGAAGGACCGTCAAGCGCTTTCAGGTCGGGGGCGAGCTGGATGAGATAGCCGGAGACAAAACGCGCTGCGAGGCCGAGATTGCGCAGGATCTGGACGAGCAGCCAGCTGGAATCACGGCAGGAGCCGAGCGCAAGCGTAAGGGTTTCTTCCGGTGTCTGGACGCCGGGCTCCATGCGGATGACGTAGTTGACCGTCTGCTGCAGGCGGGCATTGAGGCCGACAATAAAGTCAATGGTACGGGTGGGTGTCCGGTCGATGCCGTCCAGATAGGCCTGCAATGCCGGGCTCATCGGCTCCGGCTGCATGTAGATCTTCAGGTCGTCGCGGATGTCTTCCGGATAGGTGAAGGGAAATATTTCGGCTTCTTCCTCGATGAAAAAGTCGAAGGGGTTGTAAACCGTCATGTCGGCGACGAGATCGACTTCGATCTTGAACTCGGTGACGGGGTCGGGGAAGACGTAGCGGGAGAGGTAGTTGCCGTAAGGGTCCTGCTGCAGCGTGACGAAGTGATTTTCCGGCGTGACCTTGAGCGAGTGGCTGATGACCTTGGTCTTGGAATGGGCGGCCGGTTTCAGCCGGATCACCTGGGGGCCGAGCCGTACCGGCTTGTCATACTTGTAATGCGTCAGGTGATAGATGCTTGCTTTGATCGCCATGCTGTCCCCTTGAGGGCGGGTCTATGCCGCCATTCACGGGATTTTGTGCAATGCGAAGAGAGATTGCAAGGCGCAATTCCCGGTAGGAGAATTCATGTGCTGGAGGAATGTAAGCCTGTGCTTGATTAGCGCTATTCCTGTGGCTCGATATTCTGATTGAGGCGAAACAGGTTTGCCGGGTCAAGGCGGGCTTTCAACCGGGCAAGGCGCTGGTATTTTTCCGCGCCATAGGCATCGCGGGCGATGTTTGAACCAGTGTCGCCTTGTTCGTTGACATAGTTGCCGATGATCGAGCTGTCGGACAGTAGCCGGCCGGTGGTGCGGCCCCATTCGATGCACCTGTCATCGTCGGCCATGTCGTCCCAGATCGGTTCGGACAGCCAGTAGTAGCCCGCACTTCTCCCGGTGTAAGCGGTTGCGTCGTCCGGTACGTCACGGATCGCGCCGCCAAGCTGGATGGCATAAATCTCGCAATCCGGCGCGGGTGCGCGGGCGATTGCATCGATGATATGTTCGATGGCTTGATCGCTGATATCGGACCAGAAGCCGCCCTTGGCGTAGTAGCGGCGTGACCAGGCGAAAGCCACGTCGTTGCGGCTTTGCAAGGTGAGATAGGGTAGATTTTCCAGTCCGCCATTGGCGCCGTCTGCCAGGGCTCCGAAGGGCGACAGGGCGGCTCCTGCGCGCTCGGCATCGCCGGACCAGACAGCGGTGACGTTGACGCCTGCGTGTGATGCGGTGAAGGAAATGGTAAAGTCGCGGGATTGTCCACGCGCTCGATCACGCAATCCGGACAGGACCTTCCGGGCCTGTTCGATCGGGTAAATCCATTGGCCGGCGACGATGCCGTCGAATGGATGCAACTGGAACCTGAAGCGGGTGACGACGCCGAAATTTCCGCCGCCACCACGAATGGCCCAGAAGAGTTCGGGGTTCCAGGTCGGGCTTGTCCAGGTGATATCGCCGCTGGCAAGCACGATTTCAGCACCAAGCAGGCTGTCGATCGTCAGCCCATATTTGCGGCTCATCCAACCCATGCCGCCGCCCAGCGTCAGGCCAGCGACGCCCGTATGGGAAATGATACCCGCCGGTACGATGTAACCCCTTGGAACCGTTGCACGATCGAGGTCTCCAAGCAAAGCCCCGCCGCCGATGTCGACGGTTAGAGCGTTGTTGTCGATGACGACGGAGCGGATCAGCGACAGGTCAAGCACCAGCCCGTCGTTGCAGGTGGACAAGCCAGGCAGGCTATGGCCGCCGCCGCGTACAGCGAGCAACGCACCGGACGAGGCCGCCGCGCGCACGGTTTTTTGAACATCTTCGGCATCCTGCGGGCGCACGATCGCGGCAGGCCGCCGGTCGGCGATGCCATTCCAGACGCGGCGATAGCGGTCATAATCCGGGTGACCGGCGACGATCACCGGACAATGCAGTTCTGCAGCGGTCAATGCGTCTAGCAGTGAATTGGACATGATATTTGCCCCGGCTGGTGGGCAATACCTATCATATTTTAGAGGTTGCAGAAATGCCCCGTTTGGAGGTGTTGTATTTGCCGGCAACAGTTGCTGCCGGGACCGGTCTCCATGCAGAAACGAAGCGCGCTAGCCCAGTTCCTCCGCGATCTCCCAGACATGGCCGGAAGGGTCGGCGAAGGCTGCGGTGCGGCGACCCCAGGGGCGGTCGATGGGACCGTTCAGCAGCGTTACGCCACGGCGGCGCAACTCGGCGCAAACGGCATCGGTGTTATCGACCTTGATGGTCAAAAGCATGCGGGAGCCGGACTGCGATTTTGCCACGGCCGAAGGGGTCACCAGCTCGGGTGCTTGTGTGGATTGCAGCAGGTTGACCATGGTGCCTGCGAAATTCAGCACCGCAGAGACGTCGTCCTGGTAGACGATCTCGGGCGCAAAGACCGTCTGGTAGAACGACCTGGCCTCGCCGATATCTTCGACGAACAAGGTGATGACCTCGATTGCATCAAGTTTCATACGGGCTCCATTCTCAGGGCAGGAAAGCACCGGCGGTTATCCGCCAGTGCATTCACGCGACGGCCAGCTCAGCGCTTCATGGCGACGAGATTGAAGTGGGCGCCTTGCGGATCGACGCAGTTGACGACCCAGGCGCCGCCGGGAACTTCCATCGGGCCGTTGACGACCTTGCCGCCCTTGGCGGTTGCTTTTGCGATGGCGGCGTCGAGAGCATCGACGTTGAAGTAGAAACCCCAATAGGGCGGAGCGGGGATGGCTTCCGGCTTTTTCATCATGCCGCCGATCTGCGCGCCATCATGGGAGAAGAGCTGGTAGATACCCATGTCGCCCATATCCAGGCCCTCGTCCTTCTTCCAGCCGAACATTTCCTGGTAGAAGGGGAAGTCGGTGGCAAGGTCGCCGGCCATAAGTTCGTGCCAGCCGATACTGCCAGGGTCCATCTGCTTGATGTCCGGCATGTCGCCATCTTCGGACCCGAACAAGGCAAAAACCGCGCCGTGCGGATCGGCGACGACGGCGAAACGGCCAACGCCCGGAATATCGTCCGGCTGGCGATGGACCGTGCCGCCGAGCTTGGCGAGCTTTTTGGCCGCGGCATCGACGTCGTCGACGCCGACATAGCCGAGCCAGGCCGGCGGAATGTTCATCTCGAGGGCGCCTTGCGGCATGGTCATCAGGCCGGCAACACGCAGGCCGTTGGTCTTGAACAGCGTGTAATTCGCCTCCGGCATGCCGGAATCGGCAGACGTCCAGCCAACCACGTCATCGTAGAAAGCTTCGGCAGCCTTGGTGTCGGTGGTCATCAGTTCGTACCAGACGAACGCGCCATGTGGCTTTTTCATCGTATTCCTCCTCTTTGATATCGATGGCCATCCGGCCGGAAATGGGGGGTGATCTGTTCAAATGCGGGTGTAGTCGCAGGACATGATGGGCTTCCACGTGCCGTCGGCATTTTGAACGCGGGACGAGAAGTTTCGCCTGTCCACATTCTGGATGGTCATGATGTCTTGGTAGCGGGCCGTGCGGCCGGTGTTCTCGAAGTCTGGACCTTCGGAGTCGAGTGTCAAGGCCTTGCCAGTTTCATCGAGCGCGCCTTCGTAAACCCAAAGGTTCGTCATGTCGGAACTTACAAAGGATCCGACATAGCATTTCCTGGATGGGTCGAAGCCGATGGACAGGATATTGGTCGCCGAACTGCCGTCCTGTATGGCGCCGATCGCCTCGCAGATGACCCAGGTTCCGCCAAGCGTGCGAACGGTTTCTTCCCAGGTACCGCAGGAATCGTAGTCTCCGCTTCCCGTGGGCGACTTGAACGCGAGGCGCCATCTGCCGACAAGCTGTTCCAGCCACCGGTGTTCATCAACAAGCTCTGCAGGCATTGCTTCATACTCCTCTCGGGTGCGATTGCCGGTCAGATCAAGTCAGGCGCAGCAGGAATGCGCCTTGGGCTCGGCGTCATATTCGTCGTGCCGTTTCACGAAGCTCAATGTTGACGTTTCATTGCGGCCTTTTGGTGCCCGGTCGAGGATCATCAGCGTCGTCAGGATTTCCTCGCCGCCGCGGGCATAGTCCGAATAGGTATGATAGACATTGCCATTCTCGTCGCGAATGAAGGCACTCATGCCGGGCAGCTCGTCATGGGCATCGTCGCCGGAAGTTTCGCGGAAATTGTAGAAAACCTTGCCGCTTTCCAGCTCCTCCTTGGTGAAGGATACGTGGTAGTCGAAATTGAAATCGCTACCGAACGACGAGACCCAGGGAAACTTCCAGCCCATGCGCTTCTTGTAGGCTTCGATCTTGTCGAGCGGTGCGCGGGAGACCGTGACATAGGTGACGTCGTGATTGTTGAGATGGGTAAGCGTGCCGTCGATATGGTCGGACAGGAAAGAGCAGCCCGGGCAGCCGGCCTCCCAGTCGGGGCCAAACATGAAATGATAGATCATCAACTGGCTGCGGCCGTCGAATAGGTCAGCCAGGGTCTTTTTGCCCGCCGGTGTATCGAATGTGTAGGTCTTGTCGACCTTGACCCACGGCATTTTCTGCCGTTCGGCGCGGATCTTGTCGCGCAGCTTCGTTTCTTCCTTTTCGGTGGCGAGCAGCGCCTTGCGGGCTTTCAACCACTCTTCGCGGGATACAACCGGATTGCTCAACATCGTTCATTCCTCCTCAGAAAATCGCGTTTCGTTCCGCTTGACTGAATAGGTTGATATCAACATTATTAGGCTATGTCAAAGCCCGTCGTGATTCCCTTCGAAACAACCCTTCATGTGCGCGACACATGCCTGTGCCTTCATGTGCAGCGTGCGGCGCGAGCCTTGGCGCGGAAATTCGATGAAGCCTTGCGGCCGCTGGAGCTGACCAACGGGCAGTTTTCGCTGCTGATGTCGCTCAACCGTCCTGAGCCTCCAGGCATGGGGCCGGTTGCCCATCTGCTTGCCATGGATCGTACCACACTGACGGCAGCGCTAAAACCGCTGGAGAAGCGCGGACTGCTGATCACCATGACGGATGACAAGGACCGCCGATTGCGGCGGATGAAGCTGACGCCGGCAGGTCACGCCTTGTTGTCGCTGGCGGTCCCGATCTGGAAGGCCACCCATGCCGATGTTGATGCGGCGCTGGGCGAGGGGCGGCCGGAACGATTGCGCTCTGATCTTCTGGCGCTTGCCTGATCCTTTATTTCTGTTCGCCTGAGGAGGCGGGCAATTTCCCATCACGAGGAGGAGACTGTTCATGAGAATGATTTTCGTAAACCTGCCGGTCAAGGATATCGCGCGGTCGAAGGCGTTTTTCGCCGGGCTGGGATTCAGCTTCAACCCGGATTTTTCCAGCGACGATACGCTGTGCATGATCGTCGAGGAAAACATCTTCGTCATGCTGATGCACGAGGCACGCTTCAAGGAATTCATCATCGACGAAATTAGCGATACGAGCAAATCGACGGAAGTCCTGACGGCGCTTTCCGCTTCGAGCCGCCAGGAAGTGGACGAGACGCTGGCCAAGGCCTTGGCGCTGGGTGGCAAGGCGTGGCGGCCGGTGATGGACTATGGTTTCATGTATGGCTGCAGTTTCCAGGACCCGGACGGCCATGTCTGGGAGCTGGCCTATATGGAGCCGCAGACTGCCGGTTGATCGTGGGATGATGGCTTCAGTTTGATCGTGGAAACATAACTTACCTCCGTCATCCTCGGGCGTGTCCCGGGGGATCCAGTGCGCCGTGTCCACGGCGCCCAAGTCTCTCTGGGTTCCGGTTGAGACAATTCTCTCACGGCGCGGCCGCGCCGTGGCTGGATCCCCGCCACAAGGGCGAGGATGACGGAGGGTGAGGCTGCCCCAAATGCCAGCGTCTGCGTTTTGCCAGTTTCATTTCTGAAAATTCATTCCTGATCCACAATTCCCGCCACAAAAGGCTGACATGACGAGGAAAAACACCGCATTATATGCCGGCTGACCGCACGGAAAATGGTGAAGCATGACGCAGAACGTCTACGACAACCCTGAATTCTTCGAGGGCTATAGCCAGCTTGGCCGGTCGGTCGAGGGGCTGGACGGGGCGGCGGAGTGGGCGTCGATCCGGGCGCTGCTACCGAACCTGAAGGGCAAGCGGGTCGTCGATCTCGGCTGTGGTTTTGGCTGGTTCTGCCGGTTTGCAAAAGACGAGGGGGCCGCAAGCGTGCTGGGCTTCGACGTGTCGGAGAACATGCTGGCGCGCGCCAGAGCGACGTCCGATCCGGCCATTCGCTATGAGCGGGCCGATCTTGAAGTGCTGGAACTGCCGGAGACGTCCTTTGACCTTGTCTACAGTTCGCTTGCGTTTCATTACCTCAAGGATCTTGACGGCCTCTTGGCGCGTGTCCATGCCACACTGGTGCCCGGCGGCCAGCTGGTGTTTTCGATCGAGCATCCGATCTACATGGCGCCGGTTCATCCCGGCTGGTCGAAGGATCCCGATGGACGCGCGACATGGCCGGTCAACGGTTATCTCGATGAAGGTGCGCGTACGACGGACTGGCTGGCCAAGGGCGTCGTCAAGCAGCATCGGACGATAGGTACGCTCCTCAATATGCTGATCCGCCTCGGTTTCACGCTGCAGCATGTCGAGGAATGGGGACCGTCTCAGGAACAGGTCGCCGCCCATCCGGAATGGGCCGAAGAGCGCGAACGGCCGATGTTTCTGCTGGTGTCGGCGCGCAAATAGCAGCGCCAAGTTCAGCTGCGGGAAGCAAGGACTATTCCGCCCATTCCGTATCGGCGGTGAACGCGATGGTCAGCCAGCGGTTGGGGCCTTCGCTGCCGATGCGGGCGCCGATGTCGTCGCGTAACTGGTCCCACGCCTCGATCGTGCGGGCGGGTATGCCGGCCGGGACGATGAAGTAGAGCTCCACCTGCATCAGGCGACCGATCCGGGCCACATAGGCGCGGTGGGAGAGGAACGCCTGTTCCTGGACCACCTCCTCTGCCACCTCATCGATCCTTGCCCGCAACGGCGCCGGTGTCATCAGCAGGATATCCGACAGTGCCTTACGCACGGTGCCGATCGGCATCGGGATGATGACGACCGAAACCAGCGCCAGAATGGCCGGATCGATATAGGGTGCGATCCAGGCGAACGTTGTACCTTCAACGAAAAACCCGGCGATGAAAGCGATGAGCAGGGCTGCCGTGATGCCGGCAGACATGATCCACGCGGTGGCATCAAGCGCCAGAAATTCGGAGCGGATCGTTGTGTTTTTCTTCCGGACGACAATTGCCATCGTCAGGCACGCCACGAGTGTGATGGCCGCATAGAGGATCGCATAGTTGAACTCCAGCACATAACCACCGGAGAGGATGCTGATGATGGCGTTGATCAGCGCGTAGACAGCGACGCTCATCAACAGGATGCCGTTCAGCCCGAGCACGATCGGCTCGAGATGCCAGAACCCGAGCGAGAACCGCGCCCGCAGCTTGCCCTTGCCGCGGCTCGGGTCCGCATCGATGGCGATCAGCCGGGCGACCACCAGCGCCAGCGTACTCATGCTGGCGTCGGCAAGCGAATAAACGCCGTCGAATGCAATCGAGAATGAGCCGGTGATGATGCCGAAGAGAATACCGGAACAGGCAATCAGGATTGTCATGCCGATGGATATTTTCAGGATGGTCTGTTCGGCTTGCATGGGTTTACTCGGGGCTAGGAGGCTTGACGTGCGATTGTGGGTGCGTTTGGAATATTTGCCTAGGGTAGAATGACGGCCGATTGGCGGCTTTGCCAGGAATAGCAAATATGTATGCAAGCACCATCGAACAGGCAGACGGGGCGGGGGTTTGCAAGGGATTGCCGAAGCCTCTTCAGCGCCGTTCCGTCAAACTCTGCTGAACTCGAGGTGATAGATGACGTCCTGTCCCGTTACCGGGTCAACGCCCGGCGCGTCGCTGATGATCAGCTTATCGCCGACAATCGAAAAGGGACGCACCTGGTCGGTTATGCCCCAGGCAGGATTCCAGCTGGTATCGACGTGGTGGATGACCCTGCCGTCCTCAACCGTATAGGTGCCTGCATAGGCCAGCATGGAATCGAAGAGAGCAATTTTTTCATCGTCCGCCGGCGTCGTTCCCCTGAGCGCAGGCCGATGGCGATTGACAACCAACGCCATCATGCGTCCGTCGGCNNGCCGACGGGATCAGCCCCCATGGCATCAGCCACTTCGCCGGTGGCGATGAATGTCCGCTTCCAGCTGAGCATACGCCAGGTCCCGAGCAACGTGGCAACGTTCGTCATTCCCCCCTCCAAAGGTCATTCCTCCAGAAGGTTGGATCATAGCAGACAGCATGCGACTGAGGCCAGAGCGCGAGAGACCCGGTCAGTGCCATGTGAAATCGCCGAGGCGGCGATTTCACATTTTTGAATGAGAAGGAGGCGGCAGGTCGATCTGGCTAGCCGAGATCGCCCAGATCGCGGACGGCGCCACGGTCGGCCGAGGTGGCGAATGCAGCATAGGCCTTCAGCGCCGTCGTGACCTTGCGCTTGCGCTGTTCGACCGGCTTCCAGCCCTTGGCGTCCTGTTCAGTGCGGCGGGCAGCGATTTCGGCTTCGTCAACGCGCAGCGAGATCGTCCGGTTGGGGATGTCGATATCGATCATGTCGCCTTCGCGCACGATGCCGATCAGGCCGCCATTGGCCGCTTCCGGCGAGACGTGGCCGATCGACAGGCCCGACGTGCCGCCCGAGAAACGGCCGTCGGTGATCAGCGCGCAGGCTTTGCCGAGACCCTTCGATTTCAGGTAGCTGGTCGGATAGAGCATTTCCTGCATGCCCGGGCCGCCCTTGGGGCCTTCGTAACGGATGACGACGACGTCGCCTGCCTTGACCTCGTTGGCAAGGATCGCCTTGACCGACGAATCCTGGCTTTCGAAGACGCGGGCGGGGCCAGAGAATTTCAGGATGGATTCGTCGACGCCGGCCGTTTTCACGATGCAGCCGTTGATGGCGATATTGCCCTTGAGGACTGCTAGGCCGCCATCCTTGGAGAATGGATGCTGGGCATCGCGGATAACACCCTTTTCACGGTCGAGATCGAGCTCCTTCCAGCGGGCGCTCTGGCTGAACGCGACCTGGGTCGGCACGCCGCCGGGCGCTGCGCTGAACAGTTCGAGTGCAGCCGGATTATCGGTGACGGCGATGTCCCATTTGGACAAGGCATCGCCCAGCGTCTTTTCGTGCACGGTCGGCAAGTCGGCGTTCAGCAGGCCGGCGCGGTTGAGTTCGCCAAGAATGGCCATGATGCCACCGGCGCGATGCACGTCTTCCATGTGCACGTCGGCCTTGGCAGGTGCGACCTTGGAGAGGCACGGCACCTTGCGTGACAGGCGGTCAATGTCGTCCATGGTGAAATCGATTTCGCCTTCATGGGCGGCGGCGAGGATGTGCAGGACGGTGTTGGTCGAACCGCCCATGGCGATATCGAGCGCCATGGCGTTTTCGAAGGCACCCTTGGAGGCGATGGTGCGCGGCAGGGCGGTGACGTCCTCGGCTTCATAATAGCGCTTGGCGAGGCCGACAATGCGGCGGCCGGCTTCGAGGAACAGTTTTTCGCGATCGGAGTGGGTCGCCAGGGTCGAGCCGTTGCCCGGTAATGAAAGACCCAGCGCTTCCGTCAGACAGTTCATCGAGTTGGCGGTGAACATGCCGGAGCAGGAGCCGCAGGTCGGGCAGGCGGAGCGCTCAATGGTCTTGACGTCTTCGTCCGACATGTTTTCGTCGGCTGCTGCCACCATGGCATCGACCAGGTCGAGCGCGTGGATCTTGCCATCGGAAAGCACGACCTTGCCGGCTTCCATCGGGCCGCCGGAAACGAAGATCGTCGGGATGTTGAGGCGCAGCGACGCCATCAGCATGCCGGGGGTGATCTTGTCGCAGTTGGAGATGCAGACCATCGCATCGGCGCAATGCGCATTGACCATGTACTCGACCGAGTCGGCGATGATCTCGCGCGACGGCAGCGAATAGAGCATGCCGTCATGGCCCATGGCGATGCCGTCATCAACCGCGATCGTGTTGAATTCCTTGGCGACGCCGCCATTGGCTTCGATCTCGCGGGCCACCAGCTGGCCGAGATCCTTCAGGTGCACGTGGCCGGGCACGAACTGGGTGAAGGAGTTGACCACCGCAATAATGGGCTTGCCAAAGTCGCTATCCTTCATGCCCGTCGCGCGCCAGAGGCCGCGAGCGCCGGCCATGTTGCGGCCGTGGGTGGTGGTGCGGGAGCGATAGGCAGGCATGGACGTCTTCCTTGATCTTGTCTGGGTGAACGGCAGATATAGGGTTCAGGGACCACAATTTCAGCGGTTCCTATCGCAAAACTGCGCCCACGTCACGAATTTCGTAACAATGTTTCGTGTTTTTTGGAGTGCTATAATAGCACAGGCGTCTGTGCGGCGCACGCCTGGATGGATTGCCTTGGCTCGGCATAGCTCAAAATTGTGCGTTTGGCCGAACTGGCCGCATTCGCGAGGTCCGCGGCCGGGTTTTTCGTTCAACTGATTGATTTCGAAGAATAACGGCGCTCGCCTACCTTGTTTGGGGGATGCGTTGTGCAGCATTTCAATCTTTATTGCGGTGGCTGGACACTTTGCAACCCAGCAATTTCAGCACGTAAACTATTGTACCAATCTCCTCTCCGGCAACGGGGAGGGGATTTTTGGGCTCTATACCAGAGGGCTTTTACGCCCGGCGAGGTGATCCCTGTTCAGTGTCTCCATGATGTCCCTGGCGTCGTCGCGGTCAAGGCCGGTCAGATCGCGGCCGTCGGAGGCGGCCGGCACGCGCGTCATCCCGTCGATGACAGTCCAGGTGCCATTCTTTTCCTGGCGGAGTTCATAACGCGGTTCGTTCACGGGTGAAAATTGTCCTTGTTCGTCGCGAGTCTTCGGTGGGCACCTCAGCGCCGAGTCATGATCGCGACGGCCGGTGCAAAGCCAGGTGGCCTACAGACAAGATAGGGTCGGGACAGGCGAGTGCCAAACGAAAAAAGGCCTCCCGGTTTCCCGAAAGGCCTTTAGAAACTGGATGGTGGGCGTGACAGGGATTGAACCTGTGACCCCTACGATGTCAAC
The DNA here is from genome assembly GCA_900472175.1 of Hyphomicrobiales bacterium. Classification (GTDB taxonomy): domain Bacteria; phylum Pseudomonadota; class Alphaproteobacteria; order Rhizobiales; family Rhizobiaceae; genus Pararhizobium. Next base: position 30,474 of record UCHD01000012.1, read on the forward strand.
GTAGTGCTCTCCCGCTGAGCTACACGCCCATCCGATGTCGGCGCATAGACCATAAACCTCCTGGGGCGTCAATAGGCTTTTTTCGGCTTTTTGACAGGAAGTTTTGCGGCCCTTGCGGCGCAGGCTATGCAGCCAGCATCTTGTTCACTTCGTCCACAAGATCACGCAGATGGAACGGCTTGGACAGGACCTTCGCGTCCTTCGGAGCCTTCGAATCAGGGTTCAGCGCCACCGCGGCAAAGCCGGTGATGAACATGACCTTGAGGTCCGGGTCGAGTTCGGTCGCCCGGCGGGCGAGCTCGATGCCGTCCATTTCGGGCATGACGATGTCGGTCAGGAGAAGCGAAAACGGCTCTTCGCGCAGCCGGTCATAGGCGCTGGCGCCATTGTCGAACGACAATACCTTGTAACCGGCCTTTTCCAGGGCTTTCACCAGGAACCGGCGCATGTCGTTATCGTCTTCGGCGAGGAGAATTTTTGGACTCATGGATTAAAGCCGTTGCACCTTACGTGTCGATGTCGGGAATTGCGGTGACATCATGAAACCGCAGTTGAGTAAATATCCGGTGAAGACATGAGGTCAAGCCCCGTTCACCGGCAGGAAACGACTATGGACATGATTGCCGCTGACTGGCAACATACACCAAGCATCAAGATTGTGACATGGTAAAAAAGGGCTGCGATGACGCAGAACGTCAGCGAAACCGAACAGTTCGAAGTTCGCGAGCCGGAAATGCAGCGCATTCCCTTTGTCTTCAATTCCCCCCACAGCGGCAGGGTCTACAGCCGTTCCTTTCTGGAAAAATCCCGTCTGGACGAAGTGTCGATCCGCCGTTCGGAAGATCATTTCGTCGACGAACTGTTCCATTCCGTAACAGATCTGGGCGCGCCATTGTTAATGGCGCATTTCCCGCGCGCCTTTCTCGACGTCAACCGCGAGCCCTATGAACTCGATCCGAAGATGTTTGATGGGCCATTGCCGCCGTTTGCCAATATCAGCTCGATGCGGGTGGCGGGCGGTCTCGGCACGGTGCCGCGGCTGGTGGCGGAAAACATGGAAATCTACCGCAGCCGCTTTCCGGTTGCCGAAGCGATCGAGCGGATCGAAACGATCTACAAGCCCTATCATGCCTGCCTGCGGCGGCTGATCGCCCGCACGCACGTGCAGTTCGGGCTGGCGGTTCTGATCGATTGCCATTCGATGCCGGGCAATATCCGGCTGGCCGGAACGGGCCAGCGGCCGGATTTCATCATCGGCGACCGTTACGGTACCAGTGCGTCTGCGGATCTGTCACGGGCAGCCGTGTCGCTGCTGGAGGATCTCGGGTTTTCCGTCGCCCGCAACAAGCCCTATGCCGGCGGTTTCATCACCGAGCATTACGGCCGCCCGGCCCGCGGCCTGCATGCGCTGCAGGTCGAGATCAATCGCGGTCTCTATGTCGATGAGGCGACGCTGCAGAAGAAGAGGGATTTCCCGATGCTGGCGCAGGCGATCGGCATGTTCCTCGGCGGGCTTGCGGCGCATGTGCAGGCCGACACCCCAAGCTCGTCGCTCGCTGCTGAGTAAGCGGCGACGCCAGTCCCTGATATAAGGCAAAAAAAACCGCGCTTGCGGCGCGGCTAAGTCTAGGGAGGAAACACCCAAGGAGGGTATTTACAGTCACAAGTGACTGTAGGAAAAAGCTAATATTGCACTGCACAATTGTCAAGCGTGATTTGGCCGCAATTGGTGCGCTGCGCCAAAAACAAGAGTGCCGAACGGCCATGAAATGCCCGGCTTTGCCGTGTTTTGTGATTTTTGAGGCACGTTCTTCGAGAATTCAGGGCGCAACGGCTTTCAGATCTGGCGATCCACGCGATTTTCCCTGATTTTTTCGCCAAAGACTTCTTTTTCGAAAAAATGTGCCGTAAGCACAATCAGCCTTCCTTTTCCCGATTTTCGTGAGGTTTCATGCTGCCGGACCGTGAGTTTTTCGATCGCCTTGCCGATGCTGCGAAGGCGCAGACCCTGCCGCGTTTCCGCACCGGCATCAGTGTTGCCAACAAGGAAGCTGCCGGTTTCGACCCGGTGACCGAGGGTGACCGCGCTGCCGAGACGGCAATCCGGGCGCTGATCGAGGCGCATTTCCCCGAACACGGCATTCTCGGCGAAGAGTTCGGCAATGTCGGCTTGGACCGTGATTACGTCTGGGTTATCGATCCGATCGACGGAACCCGCGCCTTCATTTCCGGCCTGCCGGTCTGGGGCACGCTGATCGGCCTTTATCACAAGGGCGAGGCGGTGATGGGGCTGATGGACCAGCCGTTTACCGGCGAGCGCTATTTTGCCGATGGCAAGAAGACCCATTATCGCGGGCCGGGCGAAGACAAGGTGGTCTCGACGCGGCCGTGCGCCGATCTCTCGCAGGCGATCATGTTCACCACCTCGCCGCATCTCTACACCGGCGATATCAAGACCCGCTTCGAGGCAGTGCAGAGCAAGGTGCAACTCGCCCGCTATGGCTGCGACTGCTACGCCTTCGCGCTGCTGGCGGCCGGTCATATCGATCTGGTCATCGAATGCGGCCTGAAGCCTTATGATGTCGGCGGGATCATTCCGCTGATCGAACAGGCTGGCGGCATCATTACCGACTGGAATGGCGGTCCGGCGGAAATGGGCGGCGAAGTCATCGCAGCCGGCAGCGCCGAAATTCACGCGCAGGCCCTGGCCATGCTGAAGGGCTGACAGCCAAACTGGGCCGTAGACTCATAAACTCATAGCCATAGGCGGTTTGTTGGGCAGCAGCGGCTCAATCACGGGCCACTCGAAGCCGGTCAAGTCGTAACGGTTCATGCCGAGCCGGAATCGGAATTGGCGGCGGAATAAGTCTATTCAGCAACTCGCTTTACTCACTTGATCAAAGGATTGTATCCTGAGACCATGATTAGGATTAGACCCTCCCGCCCCGATGAGGGCACCCGTATCATTGAAATTTGGCGAGGCGCAGTTGACGCTACTCACCACTTTCTAACGCCTGAGGATCGCCTCGCCATTGATGAAATGGTGTGCGGTTTCCTTCCGCACGCTCCACTCTGGCTAGCCGTTGATGAAAACGACCATCCGCTGGCCTTCATGCTGATCGATGACGGGCACATGGAGGCGCTGTTCGTTGATCCCGCCTGGCGCGGAACCGGGATTGGTGCTGCCCTTGTGCAGCATGGCCTCAAGCTTCACCCAAAAATGACAACCGATGTCAACGAGCAGAATGATCAAGCTGTTCGCTTCTATGAACGCATTGGGTTTAGGCAGACAGGCCGCTCGCCCATCGACGGACAGGGTAGGCCATATCCACTCATTCACTTGGAATATTTGAGCTGATTGGCCGCATCCAGCCATCAAACTCGGCAGTTTCGTTGCGGTGAAACTAATGGGTTCACGGGCTAGGCCGTGAGGTCTTCGCTGTCGGCCAAGGCCGTCTCCGCCGTGCTGCCGGGAATGAACGCTTCGATGGCGGCAACCGCCTGGGCGCGATAATGGTCGGCTTCGTGCAGAAGCTCATGGCGTGCGCCGTCGATGGGGATCATATGCCCGGCACGAAAATTGCGGGCGAGATTTTCAACGGCCAGATGCGGCACCAGCCTGTCTTGAGTCGGGGCAAGCACGATGGTCGGGACGCGGATCTGCGTCAGGTGTTCGCGGGCTGAAACGCGCTTGATCGCCTTGAAGGTCTCATGCAGCCAGCGGGCGGTCGGCGGACCAAGCGCCAGTTCGGGATGGGCGTCCGTCAACGCCTTGTTGCGGGCAAAGCGCCTGGCGTCCGACGTCAGCAGGTTCTGTGAGAATGGCAGTGAACCCCTGTCGCGCAACAGTGGCAGAAAGCCGAGGCCGCACATGCTGAAAGTCGCGGCAAGGAAACTGATCATGCCATGACCAACCTTCTGGCCGCCAAGCGCCATGAAGGGCGCGGCGATCGCCAACCTGTCGATGCGGCTGGCAAGCAACGGCGCCTGCGAGAGGGCCACCAACGCGCCCATCGAATGGGCCAGCATGAAGAACGGCAGCCGCGTATCGGGCAGCACGATCTTCTCGAGGAACGTGCTGAGGTCGCTCTCGTAGTCGGCGAAGCGCCGGACATGGCCGCGGCGCGGGTTTTTCAACAGGCGTTCTGAACCGGCCTGGCCGCGCCAGTCGAAGGTTGCGACCCACAGGCCGCGCGCCGTCAGTTCGCCGATGGTCTCGGCATATTTCTCGATCGATTCATTGCGGCCCTGCAACAGCACAACCGTGCCCTTGGCAACGGGTGTATCCGACTTGAAAATCGCATAGCGAATCCTGCGATTACCCACGCCTTCGAAGAAACCGACGGTATGATTGCCGGGGATCGGATTGTCCGGGGTGGAGTAAAGCGTAGGCGTCATGGGCAGGTCCGTGTCCGGCGGGTCTTTGCGGATGCGATAGCGGCACAGGATGCGCCGGCAATGCACCGGATTTGTGATGGCACATCCTTGATCGATAGCGATTAAGGAAGGGTGCAGGCCAGAAAGCAGAGATACGGCAGAGGATTTGTCCCGTCAAAGAAAAGGACGGGAAAAGGGCCGGAAACGGTGGGGGACGATATACCGTTCCCGGCCAGAGACAGTCGATCGGGTGAGGACAGGCAGCATGTGGGAGAAGGGACGTTCACCGCCGCTGCCAGCCTCGTCTTCCGATGTTGTGGTTTTACCGCCCTCAAGCTGAACGGTTCCGGAACCGGCCGTTCATCCTGCGTTTATCGGCGGATCGTGCTTTTCCGGCACTGTTTTCCGCTTGTTTCGAAGGGGGCTTGAAGGCTGCAAAGACAATTCCCATTTCCTTCTCACGGGCGCCGAAGACGGGCTCGTTCACCGGCTCTGCCATCGCCGCATACGGGATGACGGAGCCAAGACCGCACACCAGTTGCTCACAAGAGGACACCATGCGTCACGTTGATTTTTCCCCCCTTTACCGTTCCACCGTTGGTTTCGACCGTCTCTTCACCATGCTCGACAGTCTCGGCCAGCCGGACCAGTCGCAGACCTATCCGCCCTACAATATCGAGCGGACCGGCGAGAGCACCTACCGGATCACCATGGCCGTTGCCGGTTTCGACGAAAGCGAGCTTTCGATCGAAGCCCGCGAGCACACGCTGACCGTCAAGGGCGAGAAGAGCGAAGAAAAGGCGACTGAGAACCAGTTCCTCTATCGCGGCATTGCCAAGCGCGCCTTCGAGCGCCGCTTCCAGCTGGCTGACCACGTGGAAATCCAGTCCGCTTCGCTGAAGAACGGCCTTCTTCACATCGATCTCCTGCGCGAGATCCCGGAAGCTGCCAAGCCGCGCCGCATCGACATCGTTGCCGCCCAGTCGGCGCCGAAGCAGATCGAAGCAACCCAGGTCAGCGGCAGCACCAACTAAGCTGTTGATGAGAAGATGCAGCGCCTGAGCAGGCGCTGCTGATAATAGAGAGCCGTTTGCAGCTTCGTGTTGCAGACGGCTTTTTTATGAAGGAGTCTCGCCGCTGTAATGGCAGCGCGGCGGCGATTTTGCGCTGGAGAAAAAGAGGGTTTGATGAGCGAGTCGTCCCCCGTGCTGCCCGTTGAGGCACTGCCACCAGAGTGGCTTATTCAGCTGTCGTCCTATCATTTTGAGCGCGACGAGGTTGGTCAGTCCGCAACTGGCGTTTTCAAGCTGGTCGGGGATGGAAAGCCGGACCTCTTTCTAAAATGCGAGCCGGCTGGCCCGTTCTCTGAATTGCCCGATGAGGCAACGCGGCTGCAATGGCTGGCGGGAATAGGCATTGCCTGCCCGACTGTGCTTGCGCAGGACATTCATGACGGACGGAACTGGCTGCTGATCAGCGCTATGCCGGGCCGGGATCTGTCTGTCGCCGCGATCACGCCGCAACAGTGCATCGAGATATTGGCCACCGCTTTGCAGCTGCTGCACGCCATTGATATCCGGACCTGCCCGTTCGACCACAGCCTTTCCAACCGGCTGGCGCTAGCCAAGGCGCGGATGAAGGCTGGCGAGGTTGACGAGGACGACTTTGATGAGGCGCGGCTTGATCAATCGGCCGAAGACCTCTTCCAGCTTCTTGAAACACAAAAGCCTGACGGCGCCGACCTCGTTGTTACGCATGGCGATGCGTGCCTGCCGAACCTGCTGGCGCAGGATGGGCGGTTCAGCGGGTTTATCGACTGCGCCCGTCTGGGCGTCGCTGACCGCTATCAGGACCTGGCGCTTGCCTATCGCAGTGTTTGTGACGATTTTGGCGAGGCTTGGGGACAAGCCTTCCTTGATCTCTACGGTGTCCCTCAGCCGGATCGCGCCAAGCTCGCTTATTATCAATTGCTGGACGAGTTTTTCTAAACTCGGGCGGCTTTATTCGGCTGCGGCAACCGCGAGCCGCCGTGAGTGTTCGGCATATTTCTGGGCAATCACCGCGCAGGCCATCAGCTGGATCTGGTGGAAGAGCATCAAGGGCAGGACGATGCTGCCGATGCCTTGGCCTGCGAAGATGACGTTGGCCATCGGCACGCCGCTGGCAAGGCTCTTTTTCGAACCGCAGAAGGTGATGGCGATCTCGTCTTCCCGCGAAAAGCCGAGCAGGCGGCTGCCATACATCGTAACGATCAGCACGATGGCCAGAAGCAGGATGTCAAGAACGATGACGACGGCGATGTCGCGGACGGAGAATGTGCTCCAGATATGTTCCGTCACCGCCTCGCTGAAGGCGAGATAGACGACCATCAGGATCGAGCCACGATCAACCGGCATCAGCAGCGTTTTGCGGGCGCGGATGAAATTGCCGATCCACGGCTGCAGGATCTGGCCGAGAATGAACGGCGCGAGCAGTTGCAGCAGGATTTGCTCTAGCGCATCAAACGAGAAACCTCCCTGGCCGCCGGATGCGAACAGCAGGCCGACGAGCAGCGGCGTCAGGAACATGCCGAAAATGTTGGAGGCGGACGCAGCGCAGATGGCTGCGGGCACGTTGCCGCCCGCCATCGAGGTAAACGCGATCGACGATTGCACGGTCGAGGGCAGGACGCAAAGGAAGAGGATGCCGGTGTAAAGGGCAGGAGGCAGAACGCTTTCCGGCAGGAAGCCGATGGCCAGACCGAGCAGCGGGAAAAGCACGAAGGTTGAGGCCAAAATCACGAGATGAAGCCGCCAATGCAGCACACCTGCCACCACGACATCGCGCGACAGCCGCGCGCCATGCAGGAAGAACAACAGGCCGATGGCGATTTTCGTCGCCAGGCCAAACCACTCTGCCGGTTCGCCGGAAATGGGCAAGAGCGATGCAAGGATGACCGTAAAGACGAGCAGGATGGTGAAAGTATCGGGCAGGAAGCGGCGCATATTGATCGTCCAGGTCATCGGAAAGCAGATGGCGGCATCATTGTCATTATGATATCGAATGCAAGAAATAACGATTATCACATTTCAGGATGATCAATGCTTGATCTGGTGCAGCTTCGTAGTTTTCTCGCGGTCGAGCAGATGGCGAGTTTTACGCTTGCGGCCGAGCGGCTGGGGCTCGGGCAATCGACGGTCAGCCAGCATATCCGCCGTCTGGAAGCCGATCTTGGCCGCAAGCTGGTCGAGCGCGATACGCATCGGGTGTCGCTGACGGCGGATGGTGAAGCGCTGCTGGGTCCGGCGCGGGCCATGCTGTCGCTCGACGGGCAGGTGAAATCGCTGTTTGCCGAGCGCAGCCTGCATGGGCGATTGCATCTCGGCGTATCCGAAGATTTCGTCATGAGCCGCCTTCCGGCGGTGCTCGAGGATTTTTCCCGGGCGCATGCTTCGGTTGATCTCGAGCTGACCGTGGCTCTGAGCGGTACGCTCTATCAGATGCAGGATGAGGGCGCGCTCGATCTTGTGCTGGCGAAGCGGAGGATCGGCGATGCGCGCGGCCAGCTGGTTTACCGCGAGCCGCTGGTCTGGCTGGCGCGTGATCCCGACCGGGTGATGCGCGGCGATGTGCTGCCGCTGATCGCCTTTCCACCGCCGAGCATTACCCGCAGCGTGGCGCTGGAAGCGCTGGAAAAGGCGGGCGTGCCGTGGCGGATCGTCTGCACCTGCGGCAGTCTCAGCGGTCTGACGGCTGCGGCGCGCGCGGGCATGGGGGTTCTTGTGCAGCCGCGTAGCATGGCACCGGCCGGATTGCGGGAAATCACCTCAGACAGGCTGCCGCGGCTTGAGGATGTGGAATTCGTGCTGGTGGCGCGGCGGGGCGCGGACAGGGCGCTGGTGGAGGCCCTGTCCGGCGAGATCCTGACCACGGTCGGCGGCCCGCAGGCCGCGGCCGGGACGGGTAAATCGGCGCTCTGATCAGAGGGCTTTCAGGAACTGATCGACATTGTCCGGTGTGGTCGCAAAGCTGGTGACCAGGCGGTAGAGGCCTTCGTCTTCCGAAACGGAGTCCGCCAGCGTGTGTGGCACCGGCCAGTCGTAAAAGACAGCGCCGTCTGCCTGGAGCTTTGCCGCAACCTCCTTTTTCAGGACGACGAAAAGTTCGTTCGAGCCGGTCGGCCAGGCAAGATGAGCGCTGTTCGACCGTTCAATGCCTGCGGCAAGCCGGTCCGCCATGCTGTTGGCATGGCGGGCGAGATCGAGCCAAAGATCACCTTCGAGATAGGCATCGAATTGGGCGGCGATGAAGCGCGATTTCGAGAAAAGCTGGGCGGAGCGCTTGCGCAGATAGCCCATTTCCTCGGCCTTCGACGTATCGAACAGGATCAGCGCCTCGGCGCACCAGCAACCGTTTTTGGTGCCGCCGAAGGAGAGCAGGTCGACGCCGCGTTTCCAGGTCATTTCGGCCGGTGTTGTGCCGAGTGTCACAAGCGCATTGGCGAAGCGGGCACCATCCATATGCAAGGGGAGCTTTGCAGACTTGGCAATGGCGGCGATCGCATCGATTTCGTCAAGGGTATAGGCGGTCCCAGCTTCGGTCGCCTGCGTCATGGTGATGGCCATCGGCTGGCCGCCATGCACGCCGCCGCCGCGGGTGCGCTGGATTTCCTTCTCCAGCCGGGCCGGGTCCATCTTGCCCATTGGCCCATCGACCGGGGCGAGCTTGGCGCCGTGCGAGAAGAATTCCGGCGCGCCGCATTCGTCGGCGTTCACATGCGCTTCACGGTGGCAGAGCACGTGGCCGCCCGGGCGGTTGGTGCTGGCCAATGCCAGTGAATTGGCAGCTGTTCCGGTCGCGACGAAGAATACGGCGACATCGCGCTCGAACACGTCTGAAAGCGCTTTCTCGACCTTCTTGTCCAGCTCACTGTTGCCATAGGCGGGTGCAAAGCCACCGGCCGCCTTGACGAGGCTTTCGGCAATCACGGGATGGGCGCCGGCCCAGTTGTCGGAAGAGAAAATCATGATGCGATCCTGCTATTTCAGGGGAAATGCCCCGAATTGATTGGTCCGGAGTGACCATAAGGATGCTGCGGCGGCAATCAATCCGGTCGAAGCGAGATAGGGACAATATCAGACCAGTTTGAAACCAAATTGAAGAAAATGAGGAGTTGTCGAAAGAAAATTACAAAAATGCGAAATTAACCGCAATGTTCGGCAAAATCGGCCTGAATATTTTGCATTAGTGGTCTTGCGGAGGAGGGTGCTTTCTGGCATAGAGCCTATGAAATAGGACAGTATGCCTGTCCTATTTCGGTCTCAAGACCGGAAGGATGCCGGAAAGCCCGCCTGATGCGGTTGCCGGCTGACGATTGTAGACCGCGCCGGACGCTCTGTTGTCCGGGCCGGCGGGACAGTCTGGATGGTCGTGAGCACTCTGTGCCTGATGCCATCAATGGTTCATTTGCGACCGCATCAGGATCATGCAACGATAATGCCGGTGCCGGCCTCAACGGGACTCTTCCCCGCAAAAGCCTGCCTGGACTGCGGAAATATCCGGCCTTAGCCGGGTTAACAGGAGGGAAGACGATGACGGACTTTACGCCATCCACCGTAACTGGTCTCAACACTGTGCGCCAAACGGCGACGGTTGAGAAAACGACCGCATTTCCGGGCCTGCCGAAAAAACAGGGTCTGTATGACCCGGCCAACGAGCATGATGCCTGCGGCGTCGGCTTCGTCGCGCATATGAAGGGCCAGAAGTCCCACCAGATCGTCAAGGATGGCCTGTTCATCCTGGAAAACCTGACGCATCGCGGCGCTGTCGGCGCCGATCCGCTGATGGGCGACGGTGCTGGCATTCTGGTGCAGATTCCCGACCGTTTCTTCCGTGAAGAAATGGCCTTGCAGGGCGTCATCCTGCCGAAGGCCGGAGAATATGCTGTCGGCTACCTGTTCATGCCGCAGGACGAGGCGCAGATCGCCCATTTCAAGCAGGTGATCTCCGAGGTCGTGGCTGAAGAAGGCCAGACGCTGCTCGGCTTCCGCGAAGTACCGGTCGACAACGCATCGCTCTCCAAGGCTGCGGACATTGCCGCGACTGAGCCGCACCATGTGCAGGTGTTCATCGGCGCTGGTCGCGATGCCGCGACCAACGCCGAATTCGAACGCCGCCTGTTCACCCTGCGCAAGGTAATTTCCAACCGCATCTATGATGCCTTCGAAGGCGCGGAGACCGGTTTCTATCCGGTATCGCTGTCGACCAAGACCATTGTCTACAAGGGCATGTTCCTCGCCTATCAGGTCGCCGCCTATTTCAAGGACCTCGCCGATCCGCGCTTTGAATCGGCTGTCGCCCTGGTGCACCAGCGTTTCTCGACCAACACTTTCCCATCGTGGAAGCTGGCGCATCCCTACCGCATGGTCGCCCATAACGGCGAGATCAACACGCTGCGCGCCAACGTCAACTGGATGGCCGCGCGTCAGGCTTCGGTCTCCTCGCCGCTGTTCGGCGACGATATCTCCAAGCTCTGGCCGATCTCCTATGAAGGCCAGTCGGATACCGCCTGTTTCGATAACGCGCTCGAATTCCTCGTGCAGGGCGGTTACCCGCTGTCGCATGCCGTCATGATGCTGATCCCGGAAGCCTGGGCCGGCAACCAGCTGATGGCGCCCGAGCGCAAGGCGTTCTACGAATATCATGCCGCCCTGATGGAGCCGTGGGATGGCCCCGCCGCCGTTTGCTTTACCGATGGCAAGCAGATCGGCGCGACGCTCGACCGCAACGGCCTGCGTCCGGCGCGTTACCTTGTCACCGACGACGATCGCGTCATCCTGGCCTCCGAGGCAGGCACCTTGCCGGTCAAGGAAGAGAGCATCATCAAGAAGTGGCGCCTGCAGCCGGGCAAGATGCTCCTGATCGACATGGAAGAGGGCCGGATCATCTCCGACGAGGAGCTGAAGTCGACCCTTGCCAACCAGCATCCCTACCGTCAGTGGCTGGACAACACCCAGCTCATCCTCGAAGACCTGAAGCCGGTCGAGCCGCGTGCTCTACGCCGCGACGTATCGCTGCTCGATCGCCAGCAGGCGTTCGGCTATACCCTGGAAGACACCAAAATCCTGATGTCGCCGATGGCGACGACCGGGCAGGAAGCGATTGGCTCGATGGGAACCGACACGCCGATTTCGGCGATGTCGGACAAGACCAAGCTGCTCTACACCTATTTCAAGCAGAACTTCGCGCAGGTTACCAACCCGCCGATCGACCCGATCCGCGAAGAGCTGGTGATGAGCCTGGTCTCGTTCATCGGTCCGCGCCCGAACCTGCTCGACCATGCCGGCATGGCGCATGCCAAGCGGATGGAAGTGCGCCAGCCGATCCTGACCAATGGCGATCTCGAAAAGATCCGCTCGATCGGTCACACGGAAGACCGCTTCGATACCAAGACGCTCGACTTCACCTATGACGTGGGGCGCGGTGCCGAAGGCATGCCGGAAATTCTCGACCGGCTGTGCGAGCGGGCGGAAGCGGCCGTCAAGGGCGGCTACAACATCATCGTGCTTTCCGACCGCCAGATCGGCCCGGACCGCATGGCAATCCCGGCACTGCTGGCAACGGCCGCCGTGCACCATCACCTGATCCGCAAGGGGCTTCGCACCTCCGTCGGTCTCGTCGTTGAAACCGGCGAGCCGCGCGAAGTGCATCATTTCTGCTTGCTCGCAGGCTATGGCGCCGAGGCGATCAACCCTTATCTCGCCTTCGACACGCTGACCGACATGCACAAGCGCGGTGAGTTTCCGAAGGAAGTCGACGGCAGCGAAGTCGTCTACCGCTACATCAAGGCAGTCGGCAAGGGCATCCTCAAGGTCATGTCCAAGATGGGCATCTCGACCTACCAGTCCTATTGCGGCGGCCAGATTTTCGATGCGATCGGTTTGAGCTCCGAGCTGGTTGACCGCTACTTCTTCGGTACGGCAACCCAGATCGAGGGCATCGGCCTGGAAGAGATCGCCCGGGAAACCTTCAACCGCCATCAGGCGGCCTTCGGTGCCGATCCGCTCCTGAAGAACACGCTCGATATCGGTGGCGAATATGCCTACCGTATGCGCGGCGAGGGCCATGCCTGGTCGCCGGACGCTGTTGCCTCACTGCAGCATGCCGTTCGCGGCAATGCCGAGGACCGTTACCGCGAATTCGCCGAGATGGTGAATGGTGCGGCTCTGCGGATGAACACCATTCGTGGCCTGTTTTCGATCAAGGGTGCCGAAGCCATCGGCCGCAAGCCGATCCCGATCGACGAGGTCGAACCGGCTGCCGATATCGTCAAGCGGTTTTCGACCGGCGCCATGTCGTTCGGATCGATTTCGCGCGAAGCCCATACGACGCTGGCTGTCGCCATGAACAGCATCGGCGGCAAGTCGAACACCGGCGAGGGCGGCGAAGAAGCCGACCGTTACCTGCCGCTCCATAACGGCTCGCGCAATCCGGAACGTTCGGCGATCAAGCAGATTGCCTCCGGCCGCTTTGGCGTGACGACCGAATACCTGGTCAATGCCGATATGCTGCAGATCAAGGTGGCGCAGGGGGCAAAGCCCGGCGAAGGCGGCCAGCTGCCTGGCCACAAGGTCGACGCGACGGTTGCCAAGACCCGGCATTCGACCCCGGGCGTCGGCCTGATTTCGCCGCCGCCGCACCATGACATCTATTCGATCGAAGATCTGGCACAGCTGATCTACGACCTGAAGAACGTCAACCCGGAAGCGGATATTTCCGTCAAGTTGGTCTCGGAAGTCGGCGTCGGCACGGTTGCGGCCGGTGTCGCCAAGGCGCGCGCCGATCATATTACCGTCTCCGGCTATGATGGCGGCACCGGTGCTTCGCCGCTGACTTCGCTGAAGCATGCCGGCTCCCCTTGGGAAATCGGCCTTGCCGAAACCCATCAGACGCTGGTGCTGAACGGCCTTCGTTCGCGCATCGCGCTGCAGGTCGATGGCGGCCTGAAGACCGGCCGCGACGTCATCATCGGCGCGCTGCTCGGTGCTGACGAGTTCGGCTTCTCGACGGCGCCGCTAATTGCCGCCGGTTGCATCATGATGCGCAAGTGCCATCTCAACACCTGTCCGGTGGGCGTGGCGACACAGGATCCTGTCCTGCGCAAGCGCTTCAAGGGTGCGCCGGAGCATGTGGTCAACTACTTCTTCTTCGTGGCCGAAGAAGTGCGCGAAATCCTGGCATCGCTCGGCTTTGCCAAGTTCGATGAGGTCATCGGCCTGTCCGAACTGCTCGAAAAGGATGCGATGATCTCGCACTGGAAGGCCAATGGTCTCGACTTCTCCCGCATCTTCCACAAGGTCGATGCGCCGAAGGAAAAGACCTACTGGACCGAAAAGCAGAACCATCCAATCCACGACATTCTCGACCGCAAGCTGATTGAGCAAGCAAAGCCGGCGCTGGAATCGAAGACGCCGGTGACGATCGAGGTCGATATCAAGAACGTCGACCGTTCGGCGGGTGCGATGCTGTCCGGTGAGGTGGCCAAGCGCTACCGTCACAAGGGCCTGAAGGATGATACGATCACGGTGAAGCTCACCGGTACGGCGGGTCAGTCGTTCGGCGCGTTCCTGGCGAATGGCATCACGTTCGAGCTGATCGGCGACGGCAACGACTATGTCGGCAAGGGGCTTTCGGGTGGCCGTATCGTCGTGCGTCCGCCGGAAAATTCCAAGATCGTCGCTGCCAAGTCGATCATCGTTGGCAACACCGTGCTTTACGGCGCGATCTCCGGCGAGTGCTACTTCAACGGCGTTGCCGGCGAACGCTTCGCCGTGCGTAACTCGGGCGCTATCGCTGTCGTCGAAGGCGTGGGCGACCATGGCTGCGAATACATGACCGGCGGTGTGGTCGTGGTGCTCGGCGAAACCGGCCGCAATTTTGCAGCCGGCATGTCGGGCGGCGTCGCCTATGTCCTGGACGAGAGCGAAGACTTCCCCATGCGCTGCAACATGGCGATGGTCGAACTCGAGCCGGTTCCGGAAGAAGACGACATGCTGGAGAAGCTGCATCATCACGGTGGCGACCTCATGCACAAGGGCATGGTCGATGTCGCTGGCGACATGACGCGCCACGATGACGAGCGGCTGTACCAGCTGATCTCCAACCATCTGCACTACACGGGCTCGCCGCGCGCCAAGGAAATTCTCGACCATTGGGTCGAGTTCCGGCCGAAATTCCGCAAGGTCATGCCGATCGAATACCGGCGTGCGCTTGAGGAAATGGAGCGCATGCGGATGGGCATCGCGGCGGAATAACCGCCGATCTGTGACAACGCACCCCGGTTGCCGAAAGGCGCGGGGGTGCATCTGGCGCGCTCACAGCGAGCGTCTACTCGGATTAGAGATATCAGGAATTCACGATGGGCAAGGTTACAGGCTTCATGGAAATCGACCGGCAGCTGGCGAAGTACCAGCCGGCGTCGGATCGCATCCGGCATTTCCGCGAATTCACAATCCCGATGTCGGAACCCGAAGTGCAGAAACAGGCGGCGCGCTGCATGGACTGTGGCATCCCCTATTGCCACGGCCCGACCGGCTGCCCGGTGCACAACCAGATCCCCGACTGGAACGATCTGGTCTATACCGGCAACTGGGACGAGGCGATCCGCAACCTGCACTCGACCAACAATTTCCCGGAATTCACCGGCCGCATCTGCCCGGCACCCTGCGAGGAAGCCTGCACGCTCAACCTTGAAGACGCGCCGGTGGCGATCAAGACCGTCGAGCAGGCGATTGCCGACAAAGCCTATGAAATGGGCTATATCGTGCCGCAGCCGGCTTTTACCAAGACCGGCAAGAAGGTGGCGATCATCGGTTCGGGGCCAGCCGGCATGGCAGCGGCACAGCAGCTGGCCCGCGCGGGGCACGAGGTTCATGTCTATGAGCGCGAGAGCAAGCCCGGCGGTCTGCTGCGCTACGGCATCCCGGACTTCAAGATGGAGAAGAACTTCATCGACCGGCGTGTCGACCAGATGCGCGGCGAAGGCGTGACGTTCCATTGCGGCGTCAACGTTGGTGTCGACCGCACCGTCGACAGCCTGATCGCGGAACATGATGCCGTCCTTTATTGCGGTGGCGCGGAAACCCCGCGCGATGCCGGTATTCCCGGTGTCGAACTGACCGGCGTGCATGACGCGATGCCCTATCTCGTCCAGCAGAACCGCCGCGTCGGCCGCGAAAACATCGACAGCGTTGGCTGGCCGTCGAACCCGATCCTGGCCGGTGCGAAGCACATCGTCGTTGTCGGCGGTGGCGATACCGCGTCCGACTGTGTCGGCACCGCATTCCGCCAGGGCGCCGTCAAGGTCACCCAGCTCGACATCCGCCCGCAGCCGCCGGAAAAGGAAGACAAGCTTGCCGTCTGGCCGTTCTGGGCGACCAAGATGCGCACCTCGTCATCGCAGGCCGAAGGTGCCGTACGCGAGTTTCAGGTCGCAACGTTGGAATTCGTTGGCGAAGACGGCGTGCTGACCGGCGTCAAGTGCTGTCAGGTCGATGAGCGCCGCAAGCCGATTGCCGGTACTGAATTCGTCATCAAGGCCGATCTCGCCTTCATCGCCATCGGCTTCAGCGGCCCGGGCACCACCAGCGTATTGCAGGATCTTGGCGACAAGCTGGCCATTGGCAAGGACAAGCGTGGCGGTTCCTTCGTCACCGCAAACGACAAGGACTACCGGACCTCGGTCGATAAGGTCTGGGCCGCCGGCGATGTGCGTCGTGGCCAGTCGCTGGTCGTCTGGGCAATCCGCGAAGGCCGCCAGGCGGCTCGGGCGATCGATGAAGCCCTGATGGGCTCAACGGTCCTGCCGCGCTAAAATACCAGCCCAGTCCGGGCACAATCGACTTGGAAACGCCGCGTGCCGTCTGGTGCGCGGCGTTTGCCGTTCTGCGTTTGCTGGAAATTGGGCTCAATGATGGCCGCGGGGACCGATGCAACATTAACTTGCTGCAATGAAACGGTAATAAACCTTTAATTTGTAAATATTCGCAGTGACTATAATATTCATCTCAAGCGTAGTTCCTGGGAATTCAGTATTTTCCGCCAATACTGACGGTCTTCTGAAGTTTCTTCTTGAAAAGAACGCTGCCGATCACCCGACGCCGCGTTCCCGTGACTGGGAACCATGACGCCGCACCCCAACGAGTTCGTAAGGGACCCTTTGTCATGTCTAACATTCTCCTGACTCACCGTGCCGCAGCGCTGGTCGGAGCCGCCTTCTTGGTCGGCGCGGCGGCGTTGCCCTTCACCATCCATTCAACAACTGCAATGGCAGCGTCAGCATCTGCCATCGCGCCGCTCGCCACCAACGGATCTTTCGCGGATGTCGTTTCTGTCGACAAGCCGGCGGTCGTGACCATTACCACGACGATGAAGGCAACCGACGTGAGCGATAGCGGCAGTAATTCGCCGATGGACGAGCAGTTCCGCCAGTTCTTCGAGCAGCAGGGCATTCCGATGCCCAAGCAGGCCCCGCAGCACCAGCAAGGTGAACGCGCAATGGCCCTCGGCTCCGGCTTCATCGTCAGCAGCGACGGTATCATCGTCACCAACAATCATGTCATCGACAACGCTATCGACATCAAGGTAACGCTGGATGACGGAACGGAACTGCCCGCTAAGCTTGTCGGCGCGGATCCGAAGTCCGATCTCGCCGTGCTGAAGATCACCGCCGGTAAGCCGCTTGCCACACTCGCCTGGGGCGATTCTGATGCGCTGAAGCTGGGCGACCAGATATTGGCGATCGGCAATCCGTTTGGCATCGGTACGACGGTGACGGCCGGTATCGTTTCGGCCCGGGGCCGCGATCTGCACAGCGGCCCCTATGATGACTTCATCCAGATCGATGCACCAATTAACCACGGCAATTCCGGTGGTCCGCTTGTCGATCACTCCGGCAATGTCGTTGGCATCAACACCGCGATCTACTCGCCAAATGGCGGTAGTGTCGGTGTCGGTTTCGCCATCCCCTCCGATCAGGCGCAAAAGATCGTCGTCAAGCTCGAAAAGAGCGGATCGATCGATCACGGTTATCTCGGCGTGCAGATCCAGCCAGTAACGGCAGATGTTGCCGACGCCGTTGGCCTGACCAAGGCTGAAGGCGCTCTGGTGGCCGCCGTCAACGCGGGTACCCCTGCAGCACAGGCGGGGCTGAAGACGGGCGATATCGTCATGACGGTCGGCAACGAGGCCGTGAAGTCGCCACACGATCTGTCGCGGCTGGTAGCCGATCTGTCGCCGGGGGCCAAGGAAGCCATGACCGTCTGGCGTGATGGCAAGACCGTGGACCTCAGCGTCACCGTCGGTGGCAATGATGGCGACCAGAAGCAGGCTTCAGCCGCCAAGGACGACAGCAAGGTGCAGACCGGGCCGAGCATCGGCGTGGCGCTTGCCGACTTGACGCCAGACATCCGCCAGCAATTGAACGTGCCTGACAATGTGACCGGCGCCGTCGTTGCCAAGGTCAACCCGGACAAGCCGGCTGCCGCGGCCGGTATCCAGGCAGGCGATGTCATCGTTTCAGTCAACGACAAGGCTGTCGTGAGTGCCGGTGACGTCAAGACAGCGATCGCCAATGCGGTGAAGACCGGACGCAAGTCGGTGCTGCTGCTCATCGAGCGCGGTGATCAGAAGACCTTTATCGCCGTGCCGTTCGCGGCAGCCTAACTTCGGTTGGCAGCTTTGTTCGCAAGATGAAGCTGCGGCTGAAGCCCCGTCCTCCTGGCGGAAGGAGGGCGGGGTTTCCGTGTTTATTGAAGGGCACTTGGTATCAGTTGCGGATGACCGGATTGCTGATCACCGTTTCCGGTTTTGACAGCCGGAAATCGTCTACGCGACCTGCCGGGGCTTCGGCGACTTCGCCTTTTTCGACGAGACGATCGCGCGGGCTCTTGCCGTTGCTGGTCAGCACGGCTCCGCCACCGAGCAGAGTGGCGCTGCCGTCAAGTTCGGGATCGTCAAGGCCGATCGGCTGGGTCTGGATGATGTCCTCATTGGCGGTGGGGGCAGCCACGACCAAATCCTTCATGCCGTCGGCGCCGGGAATGTCCTGGGCCGAGGCAGCTGCATCGCCCAACAGCTTGCGGATATCCTTCTCCACGTAGAAGGCAAGCTTGCGCTTGCCGGCCTTGGTGAGGTTGACGCCATCCGATCCGCGCAGGCGCACCTGCTGGCCGTTGATATCCGAGCCAGTCATGACGAACTTGCCGTCCTCGTCGACGAACCCGTCCCAGATATCAACAAACGTGCCACCGACCTTTTCGGTTTCCGTGCGGAAGATGCCGTTCAGCGTGACCATGTCGGCGGTCATCGACGTGGACTGGAAAGGCGGCATGCCGACCCAGAGCAGCGGCGTCTTGTCCTTGCGGGCAAGGGCAGCGAAGGCGCCGGTCCTGCGGGTATACTCGGCAAGCCAATTGTCCGTCCGGAATTTTTCCTTCTCGCTGCCGATCGCCATCTGCTGACGCTCGTTGGCACCGAGGCTGATGATGATCAGCGCCGGTTTCGTCTCAGCGATATAGGCAGGCAGGTTTTCCGGCCAGTTGAAATAGTCTTCGCGCACGAGGCCCGATGAGCCATTGGCGCGGGTTTCGATGACGATGCCGGGGGTCGTCTCGAAGGCAGTCTTCAACCCGTCACCGAGGCTGCCGGCCATGAAGTCGCCGACGACGAGGACTTTCTTGGCGGTCTCAAGCTTTTCGACCACGACAGGAGCTGGCTCGGCCGGGGCCGGTTTGGCTTTCTGCTGCGTCTTTCTGACCTTCGGACGTTGCTGCTGCGGCTGTCTCTGCCGCGGCTCGTAGATCGGAGCGTCGTCATAAACAGGCGGTGGCTGGCGGCGGCCGAACCCGAACAACATGTCGAGAATGGTCCGGCGCTCCTGCGCCTGCGCCGGGCGTGGCGGTTCCATGACGAATGCAGTCAAGCCGATCGTAACGACAACCAAGCCGTTGCACAACCGGTGAAGGCTGTTGCTGCTGTTTCTGCCGCTCATGCACCTGTTCCGTACTGATCTGCACTGACGTTGAAAGTGTCTCTAGACAAATGCGCAACGCCTCTCCTTCGAAAGGCGTTGCGCGAAGCATGCATCCGCATTGTGCCGCAATTGAGAGCGTCTGGCGCTCCCGGCCGCACCTATTTCCGCAAGGCCTTCAAGAGGTGCTGGGTCGGTTCTCCGTCGGGGGACAGGCCGTTGCGGTTCTGGAAGGCCTGGATGGCGGCCTTCGAACCGGAGCCGAAATTGCCATCGACTTCACCGTCGTAATAGCCGAGTTCCTTCAGGCGGGTCTGCAGCTCGAACTTCTGCTTGATGTCGAGCGAACCATCCGGACGGCTCCAGGCCTGCTGCATGCCGCCATAGCCGGCGATTTCGTCGGCCAGAAGACCGACGCCGAGGGCATAGGAGTCGGAGGCGTTGTAGCGCTTGATGACGAAGAAGTTCTTGGTCATCAGGAAGCCTGGGCTGCCATCGCCGCCGGGCATTTTCAGCTCGGCGCGGGTGTCGCCGTTGCGGAAGCCCTTGCCGTTGGGGCGGGTGAACCCAAGGGCTGCCCATTGGGCAACGGTCTTCGTCTGGCCGGCATACTGACTGCCGTTTCTCGGCGGTGCGACTTCATAACCCCAGGTCTGCCCCGATTGCCAGCCGTTCTTCTTCAACAGGTTGGCTGCGGTTGCCAAAGCGTCCGGCACCGAGTTCCAAATGTCCTTGTGGCCATTGCCGTCGGCATCGATCGCGTACAGCAGGTAGCTCGTTGGAATGAACTGCGTGTGGCCCATGGCGCCGGCCCAGGAGCCGTTCAGTTCGCGCGGGGTCACATCGCCGTTCTGCAGAATTTTCAAAGCGGCAATCAACTGCGTCTTGGCAAACTTGGAGCGTTTCGGGTCGGCGTAAGCCAGGGTAGCGAGTGCGCGCGGCACGTAATGCAGGCGATCGTCCTTTTCCAGTACGGCACCATAATTGGATTCCATTGACCAGATGGCCAGGAGCACGTTCCTGTCGACGCCGAAATGCTTCTCGATGGCGGTCAGTGTGCGGCCATGCTTGACCGCCATCTCCTGCCCGACCTTGCGGGTATAGGGATTGACGCGGCTGTCGATATATTCCCAGATCTTGCTCTTGAACTCGGGCTGATAGGCAGCTTTTTGCAGCACATCGGGATCGGGCGTCTTCACGCCGGCAAAGGCCTTGCGGTAGGTCGCCTTGGTGATGCCGCTCTTGGCTGCCGTGGCATAGAAGCTGTTGATCCAGGTCTCGAAGCCCGCGTCAGCCGAGGCTGTCGATGGGGAAAACAGGGCTGCGGCGGTCATGAACGCGGCGGCAGCACAGCGAAGAAGGGTGTTTCTGGTCTTTGTCATCAGCTGTCGTTTCCGTTGGTCGGCGCTCTGCTGCGATCAGGAGGTTGACCGGCGGTGCGCAAATTTACAGTCTTAGAGCCAGCTTCGTGCAGAAGATTCGTGCACGTGGATCCATTCTCGGGTGGTTCAGCCATGGAGGCAACCGCCAGAACCCGGATGTTACGAAAATGAAGTCAACAAATTCTTTACCATGAATGGCTGGTGCCGTCTTCCTTCGTAAAAAAATAGCAATTTGCTGTTTATTCCCTATTGATACAAATCCTAACCGATTTAAAGCACAGTGCAGTGATCCTGGAGATGTCAATGACTGACAAGCGTAAAGTTCGTAAAGCCGTTTTCCCCGTCGCTGGCCTTGGAACCCGGTTCCTGCCCGCGACCAAAGCCGTTCCCAAGGAAATGCTGACCGTCGTCGACAAGCCGGTGATCCAGTATGTGGTGGATGAGGCGCTGAATGCAGGCATCGAACACCTGATCTTCGTTACCGGCCGCAGCAAGCACGTGATCGAGGATTATTTCGACATCCAGGTCGAACTGGAACAGACGCTTCGCGAACGCAACAAGACGGCCGAACTGACGCTGCTTGAAAGCATTCTGCCGGTTGCCGGCAGCACCAGCTTTACCCGCCAGCAATCGCCGCTCGGTCTCGGCCATGCGGTTTGGTGTGCGCGCGAACTGGTTGGCGATGAGCCTTTTGCGCTGCTTTTGCCTGACATGATCATGCAGGCTGAAAAGGGCTGCCTCAAGGGCATGGTCGAACTCTATGAGCAGAGCGGCGGCAACGTCATCGCTGTCGAGGAATGTGCGCCGGACCAGACCCACAAATACGGCATCGTCGGCGCGGGTGAGAAGGTCGGCGAGGGGTTCAAGATCACCAAGATGGTCGAAAAGCCACCGCAGGGCACGGCCCCGTCCAACTTCTTCATCAACGGCCGCTACATCCTGCAGCCGGAAATCTTCTCGATCCTCGCCACCCAGGAGCGCGGTGCCGGCAACGAGATCCAGCTGACCGACGGCATGCTGAAGCTTGCCCAGACCCAGGATTTTGCCGGCTATCATTTCCGTGGCAACACCTATGACTGTGGCATGAAGGAAGGCTTCATCCTGGCCAACGTCGCGTTTGCCCTGGCGCGCGGCGACATCCGCCCCGGTGTGGAAGGTCCTCTGAAGTCCTTGCTGCAAGGCCTGAAATAGGCCGATCGATAGACGCAAAAAGAGCCCGCTGACGGAATGGTCAGCGGGCTCTTTTTTACTTTCCGGATCAGCGGCGCAGTGTCAGGCCGACGCCGACACGGGCGATGTTGGTCGAAGGGCCGCTGTCGCGGTCCGTGTGCTCGTAGCTGACGTCACCGGTGAGCGCGAGGTAGCGGTTGAGGTCCCAGGTGAGGCCGGCACCCGTCGCCCAGACTTTTTCGTCATCCGAATTGCCGCTGGGGAAATTGCGGAAGGTCAGGTTGTTGGACAGCCGTGCCACGAGGGCGGTGCGCAGTTCGTGGGTTGCCCGGCTGCTCAGCGTATAGACCATGGCACCGCTTTCCCCTGGGGTCGTCGATGGATCGAGACCGGTGGAGACGCCATAGGCGATGTTGGTGCCGCGCTGCGGTGACCAGTTGATCGTGCCGTCGACGGTGAAGCCCCTCAACTCATCGAGGCGGTCATCGTCGAACCTGTAGGTCTGATAGCCGAGCGCGATCTCGCCGTTGAGCTTCTCGCCAAGATCGGCCTCGATACCAGCGCGGGCACCGTAGCTGTCATAGGATCGCTCGTATCCGAGCATGTCTTTGCGAAGGTCGTAAATCGACTTGCCGGCTGATGCCTCGATGAAGGGAATAAGCGCGGGTGAAAGCTCGTATCCGACCCGTACGGTGACGGCGCCCGCATTGCGGTTTCTATCCTTGCGCGACAGGCTGCCGCCGTTCTCAAGTTCCACGTCGCCATAGGTGTATCGATCGAAATCGACCTTTGCGGAACCACGCAGGATACCGAAATCGCGTTCTATCCCGGCGCCGAGTGTATATTGGTTGACATCGGACTGGCTCGTCGCCCTGCTGATGGCGTTTGGATCGGACGAATCCTCGCGCTCGAAATGGTAACCGGCCTTTAGCGTCGCGGTTGTCTGCTCGGACAGGTCGAGCCGCAGGGCCGCTTCGATGTCGGCCGTCGGCTCGGTCTCGCCGGTGCCGGAGACATTGCGCTGCCACGTGCCTTCGCCGGTGACGGTCAGCTGGTGGCGGGACCAGTCGGAGGTGAGCGTGCCTTTCAGGCCGGTCTCGAGATAGCTGCGGTTTTCCTTCGAGTCGCCGGTCTTGTTGCTTTCGAAATTGTAAGTCTGGCCGAGCGTCGGCTTCAGGGTGAAACTACCCAGGCGAATACCCTGTGCATCGTTGCGATCGATATCGAGCTGCGATCTCAAGCCATCGACGGTATTTTCGCGCAGGTTGGTGCGGGCCATGTCTTCGTCGACCATGGGGTCGTTGAGCAGCGGTTCGCCGGCATCGGTGCTGATCGAGCCTGTGGTAATCGCTGCATCCTGCGCCGGCGTGGCGCCAGGAAGCGTTAAGGCATTCGGCGTGGTTGTGTTGCCTGCTGGCGTGCCGTCCGTTGCGGGAAGAAGGGCCTGAGCGGAGAGAGTTTGCGGTAAAAACAACGCACAGCCAGCCATCAACCAGGCCGCAGCAGCTGCCGGGCGCGGGAGGCTCGTCCTCTTCGTGCGTGGATAGAATGGCGTCATCTGCCGAATGCCCGGAAATCCGTTTACCAGTGTTGAGCAACCGTAAACGGATGTGGTTAACCATTCCTTTCCGAAATGGCATTCGGCTTTAATTTCAGGCGCTTTCGACGATCAGGTGGCTGCCGCTGCTGCCGGTCACCTTGATGCGGCTACCCGCCGGCAGGTCCGGTCCGTTGACGGGCCAGGTGGTCGCGTCGAGCCGGATCCGGCCACGCCCTTCGATGATCGGCTGTTCCAGGACGGCGGTGCGGCCGATGAGGCGGGCGCCGCGCTGGTTGAGCAGGGGTTCGTCGGTCGTGTTGCCTGAACGAGCAAGAAACCGGCGGCCGAGGAGGACAGCGACGACCGAGAGGACGGCAAAGAAAACCAGTTGTGCCTGCCAGACCCAGAACCCGGCTTCCCAGAGCAGAAGCGAGAGGGCGCCGGTGAGAATGGCAGCGATGCCGATCCAGACGAGAAAGACGCCGGGGGCCACGACTTCGGCCGCCAGGAGAACCAGGCCCAGCACCCACCAGCTCCAGGGGCCAAGTTCAAGCACGATACGCTCGATCATCGATCAGCCTTCCTGCTTGGCCGTTTCGAACGGATTGCGAACCGGCGTGCTGCGGGGCAGAGGCTGACGCACCGGGGCCGGCGTATCGCCGCCACCGCCGAAAACTTCCTTGGCAATCGCGCCGATGCCGCCGAGCGAGCCGATCAGCGACGAGGCTTCCATCGGCATCAGCACGATCTTGGAATTGGGGGCGGTACCAATCGAGGCCATGGCCTCTGTGTATTTCTGGGCGACGAAGTAGTTGATTGCCTGCACATCGCCGGCGGCAATGGCTTCGGAAACCATCTTGGTGGCTTTGGCTTCGGCCTCGGCCAGACGTTCGCGGGCTTCAGCGTCGCGGAAAGCGGCTTCCCGCTGACCTTCAGCCTGCAGGATGGCCGACTGCTTGGCGCCTTCGGCACGCAGGATCTGGGCGTTACGCGAACCTTCGGCTTCCAGCACTTGAGCGCGCTTTTCGCGTTCGGCCTTCATCTGGCGGGCCATGGCATCGACCAGGTCCTTTGGCGGCTGGATATCCTTGATCTCGACACGGGTCACCTTGATGCCCCAGGGGCCGACGGCTTCATCGACCACATGCAGCAGCTTGTCGTTGATGATCTCACGGTTGGAGAGGAGTTCGTCGAGGTCCATCGAGCCCATGACGGAACGGATGTTGGTCATCGTCAGGTTGAGGATGGCGCTTTGCAGGTCGGATACCTGATAGGCCGCCTCTGCGGCATTCAGCACCTGGTAGAAGGCGACGGCATCGGCAGCGCAGCTGGCATTGTCGCGGGTGATGACTTCCTGTGTCGGGACATCGAGCACCTGTTCCATGACGTTCATCCGCGCGCCGATCTTGTCGATGAACGGGATGATGATGTTGAGGCCGGGCTCGAGCGTGCGCGTATAGCGCCCGAACCGTTCAACGGTGTAGCGGAAGCCCTGTGGCACTGTCTTGATGCCTGCGAAAAGTACAAGAATGACGAGTACGACGAAGGCAATGACAACGATATCCAGTCCGGCCAGGGGCATGGGGGTGATTCTCCCTTAAAGGTTTGTTTCGCGTACTCTACGCAACCCACGTTCAGAAGTCAGCGGATTTTCCCATTCACAAAGCGGGTTCTTTGGCTTAAAGAGCGCCATTCGCTTACCGGTCGCAGCCTACCCGGTCAAAACAAGGACTAAGATATGAAAACCATCGTGATCTGCTCCGGCGGATTGGATTCCGTTTCGCTTGCCCACAAGGTGGCAGCCGAACATACGCTCACAGCGCTTCTCTCCTTCGACTACGGCCAGCGCCACAAAAAGGAGCTGGATTTCGCCGCAGCCTGTGCTGTGCGGCTGAATGTTCCGCATCACATTATCGACATAAGCGCGATTGGAGCGCATCTGACCGGCTCGGCGCTGACCGACGATATCGCCGTTCCCGACGGGCATTATGCCGAGGAAACGATGAAGGCGACGGTCGTGCCCAATCGCAACGCCATCATGCTGGCTGTCGCGTTCGGGGTTGCCGCCGCGCAGAAGGCCGATGCGGTGGCAACCGCCGTGCATGGCGGCGATCACTTCATCTATCCCGATTGCCGTCCGGGGTTCATCGATGCTTTCCAGGCCATGCAGAACCACGCGACGGAGGGTTATGCGGCCGTCACGCTCTATGCGCCTTATGTGAACGGATCAAAGGCTGACATCGTCGCGGATGGTACCAAGAATGGCACGCCGTTTGCGCAGACATGGTCCTGCTACAAGGGGGGGGCGCGTCATTGCGGACGATGCGGCACCTGCGTCGAGCGGCGCGAGGCCTTTCACCTGGCAGGCACTGCCGATCCGACGGACTATGAGGATGCCGATTTCTGGGTCTCTGCCACCGGCGGTTTTTCAGCCACGGAGGTGAAATGATGTTTCGGATCAGCAAGGAGTTTCACTTCTCTGCCTCGCATCAGCTCACCAGTCTTCCCGCCGACCATCAATGCGCGCGGCTGCACGGGCACAATTATGTGGTCGTGGTGGAGCTGGCAGCCGAAAAGCTGAACGAACATGGTTTCGTGCGCGACTATCACGAATTGTCGCCGCTAAAACGATACATCGACGAGAGCTTCGACCACCGCCATCTCAACGATGTCCTCGGGCATGACCGGGTGACGGCGGAGTGCCTGGCGCGGCATTTCTACGACTGGTGCAAGACGCGCCTGCCGGAAACGGTTTCGGTGAAAGTCAGCGAGACGCCCAAGACCTGGGCGGAATACCGGCCGTGACGACCGGGGCGAGAGCCGGCCTCATTCGCGTGTCGGAAATGTTCGGCCCGACGATCCAGGGCGAGGGCGTGTTGATCGGGCTACCGACCGTGTTCGTGCGTACTGGCGGCTGTGATTATCGCTGTTCCTGGTGCGATAGCCTGCATGCGGTTGACAGCCGCTATCGTGACGACTGGGCGCCGATGACGCCGGAGGCGGTGTGGAAAGAAGTGAAGCGGCTTTCAGGCGGGGTTCCGGTCACGGTGTCCTTGTCCGGCGGCAACCCCGCGATCCAGCCGCTCGGTGCACTGATCCAGCTCGGGCGTGAGGACGGGTACCGTTTTGCGCTGGAAACGCAGGCCTCCGTGGCGAAGAACTGGTTTGCCGATCTCGACGTGCTGGTTCTCAGTCCCAAGCCGCCGTCCAGTGGCATGGAAACGGACTGGGTTCTGTTCGATCGCTGTCTTGAGGCCGCTGACGGGCGGCCGGAAATCGTGATGAAGATCGTTGTCTTCGACGAAGCGGACTATGCCTATGCCCGCGATGCAGCGGCGCGCTATCCGCAACTGCCCGTCTATCTGCAGCCGGGCAACCACACGCCGCCGGGTGGCGACGAGGTGGATGCGGGGATCGACATGGACGGTATCGCCGAACGCATGCGCTGGCTGGTCGATCGAGTGACGCAGGATCGCTGGTTCGATGCCCGTGTGCTGCCGCAGCTGCATGTGCTCTTGTGGGGCAATAGGCGCGGGGTTTAGACCCAGCCCATCAGTTCCCGACGCACGACATGTTCGAGCACGGTCATGCCGCCTGCGCTGTCGTTCAGGCAGGGGATATGGGCGAATTTCTCGCCGCCCGCATGGTGGAAAGTTTCAGCGGCTTCCACTGCGATTTCCTCCAGCGTTTCCAGGCAGTCCGAGACGAAGCCCGGATTGATCACTGCGATGCGCTTGACGCCTTCCTTGCCGAGCTTTTCCACCGTCTTGTCGGTATAGGGCTGCAGCCATTCTTCCGGTCCGAAACGGGACTGGAAGGTGACCTGCAGCTTCTCCTTCCCCCAGCCGAGCTTCTCACGCACTAGGCGTGCTGTTTTCTGACACTGACAGTAATAGGGGTCACCCTTGTCGAAATAGGATTGCGGGATGCCGTGGAAGGAGGTGAGCACCACTTCCGGCTCCCAGTCGAGCGTGGCGAGGCGGCTGGTGATCGAGTTGGCCAGCGCCTCGATGTAAACCGGATCGTCATGGTAGGGCGCCACCGTGCGCAGGGCCGGCTGCCAGCGCATTTTCAACAGCGCCTTGAAGGCCTCGTCGTTGACGGTCGCAGTCGTTGCCGCCGCATATTGCGGATAGAGCGGGAAGAGAAGGATCTTTTCGCAGCCGTCCTTCTGCAGTTCGTCCATCTTCGACTGGATCGACGGCTGGCCGTAGCGCATAGCCCAATCGACGCGCACGCCCGGAAGATCGGCAAAGGATTTCGCCATGATCTCCGCCTGGTTGCGGGTATAGGTGCGCAGGTAGCTCTCGTTCAAATCCTTGTTCCAGATCGTCTCATAGGCCTTGCCCACCTTGGCGGGGCGTGTGTTGAGCACGATGCCGAACAGGATCGGGTACCAGAAGAACGGCGACCATTCGATCACCCGCCGGTCCATCAGGAATTGCTTGAGATAGCGCCGCATCGACACCTTGTCGGTGCCATCCGGCGTGCCGAGATTGACCAGCAGCACACCCACCTTGCCAAATTTGACGGGCGGGTGGTTGGTGGTCGTCGTTTCAGTGGCAGCGGTCATGGCATATCCTGCGGTGTACGGGGCGGCGTCTCTTATACGGGAAGCGGCGCCTGCGGTTCATGCCGTTCTTAAAAAGAAAAACCGGCCCGGGGAACCCCGGACCGGCCGATTGACGAGAGACATATTGTCTTACTTGGCCGGAATTGTCAGTTCCTTGCCGATTTCCAGGTGGCGTGGGGCCGGGTTGCCATTGGCCTTGGCAATCGTCTTCCACAATTCGCCATTGCCATAGACGGCCTTGGCCAGATCCCAGAGCGTGTCACCCTTGGCAATCACATGCTTGTTTCCCGCCGTTGCCGGTGTCGCGGTTTCGCTTGCGGCCGGTTTGGCTTCGGTGGTCACAGCCGTGTCGGTGCTGGTCTGCGTCGACGGCTCTGCCGGGGTCGCAGCGGCTATCTCGGTGATGCGGCCGTCGGTCATTGGCTTGTAGGGATTGTTGGCGGTCAGATAGTCGGCAAGCACCGTCTCGAGCCCCGGACCGTAGTCATAGGCATTTTCGGCCTTGGTCTTGAAGATGCTGTAGCCATCGCCGCCATTGCGCATGAAGTTGTTGGTGACGACATTGTAGGTCTTGCCCGCATCGAGCGGCACATAGGCTTCGCCCTCCTTGACCTCGACGACCGAAATCCGGCTGCCGATCGGGCGGGTTCTATCGAAGGAGAACTTCATACCGGCCACCTGCGGGAAACGGCCACCGGCTTCCTCGATCTGGCTGAGGCCGTTTTCAAGGGCGGCAGCAATGTCGGCGCCCTTGATCTGGAAAGTCGCAACCGTGTTTTGGAACGGCAGAACGGTAATCGCCTCGCTCATCGACACGTCGCCGGCGTCGATCGAGGCGCGCAAGCCGCCGCCATTGGTGATGGCGATGGTCACGCCCTGGCCCTTGACGCGGTCGAGCATGGCATCGGCGACGAGATCGCCCATCTCGCATTCCTTGGCGCGGCAGGATTCACGGGTGCCGTCGATCGCGGCTTCCGTCTTGCCGATGATCTTCGCCTTCAGGTCGTCGATCGGCTTGGCCATTTCCTTGACGCGGGCAAGCACGGTTTCATCCGGCTTGAACCTGGAATCGATCAGGATCGGATCGCCCTTGGCGGATTTGACCACGCCATTATCATCGAAATTGACGGTGAGATCGCCGAGATACTTGCTGTAGGAACCGGCCTGTACGACCGGAACCTTGTAGCCGCCGGGGTTGTCGACCATCGTCGGATAGGGGCCTTCGGCCTTCTCGTCGGTGTTGGACAACAGGCTGTGCGAGTGGCCGCCGACGACGATATCGACATCGGGGATCTTGGCGATGATGGCGAGATCGCGCGGATAGCCAACGTGCGTGAGTGCGATGATCTTGTCGACGCCCTGCTTCTTCAGGTCCTGCACGGCTGTGGTGATCGTATCGACATCCACGCCGATCAGCACGTCGTCGCCCGGCGACGAGATTTCCGGCGTGTCGTTGGCGACCGCGCCGACGATGCCGATCTTCTGGCCGCCGACGTCCAGAACCAGCGAGGGCTTGATACGGTCGATGAGCTTGGACTTGTAGCCGGCCAGCACATTGGAGGAAATGACCGGGAAGGTGACCTTGTCGAGGAAGGTAACCAGGCCGTCTTCGCCTTCGTCGAACTCATGGTTGCCGATGGTCATGGCATCGAATTTCATCAGGTTGAGAAATTCGGCTTCGGCGGCACCCTTATAGGTGGTGAAGAACAGTGAGCCCTGGAAATTGTCGCCTGCGTTGAGCAACAACACATTCTTGCCCGTCAGTTCCTGGCGCTGCTGGTCGATCGCTACCTTCAGCCGCGCGACACCGCCGAAGCATTCGTTCTTGCCTTCTTCCTCGGCCGAGCAGGTGGAATCGTACTTGTTGATCGATTCGATGCGCGAGTGGAAATCGTTGATGTGCAGGATATTCAATTCATAATCGGCGAAGGCGGCACCGGACGAAAGCGCAAAAATCGAGGCTGTCATCAGCCCGGTTCGCAAATGTCTGATCATGTTTGTCTCCCCAGTTGTGGTGTTTGATCCGTTCGCGGCGATTTTAGACGCTGGCTGTGCTCAGCCTATGACACCGCGCTCGAGCTGATGCTTTCATCTGGAAGCGCTGACATCAAGCGGAAATCGAAGGAATTAACGGTAGCTTCCGGGCAGGGTTAAAATCACCGGCCGCATGAGACCGGCCCGCTTGAGCACGGGCCGGTCTCATGCGGCCATCGGCTAGACCTTGAGGATATCGGTCGCCTGATGATTGTCCTCCACGCAATCGACAAGAATGATGTCGGCTTCAGAGTTTTGGGTCCGTAGCGGCAGGATTGCCTGATAGGCGGGTGAAGCATACCAGGCGCGGGCAGTTTGCCGGTCCGGGAAGGCGATCATGACGAGGTCTCCGGGCCAGCTGCCTTCAAGAATGTCCTTGCGGCTGCCATGGATGACGAACCGGCCTTGAAAGGGAGCCAGCGTCGCGTCGATGGCGGCGAGATAGGCGACGATCTCCGGGTTCATGGCGACATTGCGCAAATGTGCGACGGCAAAGGATGTCATGTATTATCTCCAAAACTGCTCTGGAAAGATCAGGAGCCGGATACCGCCAGCCGGCTGCGGGATGCGTCGCGCTCCAGCTTTGCCAGCAGGGCGACGATCGCGGCCTGACCAATCAGGAAGACCCAGCCGAGTGCATTTGGCGCGATGAAGCCACCGGCCGGCAGAAGCACGCTGGCAAGAACCCAGAGCAGATTGCCGAGGATCACGAGGTTGACTGCCCATCGCGGCGTTGACGCGATCACGGTCAGTGCCATGAAGGCCGCGATCGGGAAAAGACTGAGGCCTGCATAATGCAGCAACGGCTGGGGGATCTGCGTGACCGGGCTGATTGCCGTGGACCCGGCGAGAAGGACGGTCCCCATCGCAGCGCAGGTCAACGCATCGGCGCCAATCAGGGTTTTGAGGGAAAGTTCGTTGATTTTCTGCATGATCTGGCCCGTTCCTTTGAGGTGACCGGCATCCTCCTGTGATGCCTTGACCCTGATCCTGGAACAGTTCGATGCAGCCGTCGATTACGCGGAAGGTAATTGCCAGCGATACCTCGTGACGGCATAGTTGGTCCATGTTGAAGGAACCCAATTCTGCCGGAGACCTGCTGCGGGACTGGCGTCAAAGACGCCGGTTGAGCCAGCTTGCGCTCGCTATCGATACAGATATTTCGCAGCGTCATCTCAGTTTCGTGGAATCCGGCCGCTCGCTGCCAAGCCGCGACATGGTGCTGAGATTGACGGAGCAGCTGGATGTGCCGCTGCGCGAGCGCAACGCCATCCTGATGGCCGCCGGCTTTGCGCCGATCTATCGCGACCGGCCGCTCGGCTCGCCGGAACTGGCCGGTGCGCGTTCGGTGATCCAGCGCATTCTCGACGGCCACGACCCGCATCCGGCATTGGCCGTCGACCGGCACTGGACATTGCTTTCGGCCAATCGGGCGGTGGGGCTGCTTCTGGCCGGTGTTGCCGATCATCTGGTTGCCGGACCGGTGAATGTGCTGCGCGTCAGCCTGCATCCGGATGGGCTTGCGAGCCGCGTGGTGAATTTCCGGGAGTGGCGCAGCCATATCGTCAAGCGGCTGTCGCACGAAATCGATGTCTCGGCCGATCCGCAGCTTGCCGCACTGCTCGACGAACTCAAATCCTATCCGGTGCCGACCGGGGCGAGGGCGCCAAGCAAGCAAGACAACAGCGCCCATGCGGATATAGCGGTTCCGCTGATCCTGACGAGCGAGTGGGGCCCACTTTCCTTTCTGAGCACGACGACGGTCTTTGGTACGGCGACCGATGTGACGCTTTCGGAAGTCACGATCGAGGCGTTCTTCCCGGCGGATGCTCAGACATCCAAGGCGATGGCGGACATGGCGGCGCGAGAAACGTCCGAGCCCTGACACAGAAAACCCTCCGGACGTGGAGCCCGGAGGGTTTTGATCGTCTTTAACGCACAATGCGAGTGGGATCAGGCCTTGCGGGACAGCGAGAATTGCGCGCCGGAATCCGTGGTGCAGTTGAGCTGTGATGCCGATACCATGGCGCAATTGACCTTCGACTGGGTCTTGCGGAGCACCGAGTACATGTTGATCTCGACCAGTTGCGGAGACAGGTTGGTATAGGTTCCCGAGGCAATTTCCTGGTTTGTATCCGTTGTTCGCGTGCTGAAGGTTCCGCCGGAAAAGGTAGAGACAACGCCATTCGGATCGACCCATGCGCCCTGGACGCCAACGGGCGCCATCTGGCGGCTTGGCGGCAGTTCCCGCACTGGTCCCCCACCCTGGCAGGAAGCCAGAGCTGCGGCGGACAGAACTGTCAGGATGGCGATCGGCTTCATATGTGTCTCCCGGAGGCTGCGCGGAAAGCTGTCTTTCGATTGAAAAAACCATGCCGTGATCAGGAGTTGAATGCAAGAGTGGGGCGTGAGCAGGGCAGGTATTATTCGGTCTTCAACGAAAAACGCCCGGAGATCGTTCCCCGGGCGTTCAATATTCAAGCGTAATCAGTCAGTTCAGCGAACGAGGATGTTCTTGAACTGCCATGGATCCTTGGTGTCGAGTTCTTCCGGGAACAGGCCCGGACGGCCGTCAAGCGGGGTCCAGTCGGTGTAATGACCTTCGACCGGGCCGAGATACGGCGTCTGCACCTCGAGGCAGCGCTTGTAGTCGATCTCATCGGCTTCGACGATGCCGGCGGTCGGGTTTTCAAGCGCCCAGACCATGCCGGACAGAACAGCCGAGGTGACCTGCAGGCCGGTGGCGTTCTGGTACGGCGCAATGCGGCGGGTTTCTTCCAGCGACAGGCGCGAGCCATACCAGTAGGCGTTCTTGTCGTGGCCATAGAGCAGGACGCCGAGTTCGTCGATGCCTTCGACCAGTTCGTGCTCGTCGAGAACGTGGTGAACCGGCTGTGCATTGCCGCCGTTGCCGAACATTTCGTGCAGCGACAGGACGGCATCATTGGCTGGATGGTAAGCGTAGTGGCAGGTCGGGCGGAACGTGACGTCGCCGTCCTTGTCCTTCACCGTGAAGTAGTCGGCGATCGAGATCGATTCATTGTGGGTGACGAGGAAGCCATACTGCGGGCCTGGTGTCGGGCACCAGGTGCGAACGCGGGTGTTGGCGCCCGGCTGTTCGAGATAGATGGCGGCCTTGTTGCCCTTCTTATGCTTCTTGGCGTTCTTCGGCATCCAGTTTTCATGGGTGCCCCAGCCGAGTTCGGCAGGCTGCAGGCCTTCGGAAATGAAGCCTTCGACCGACCAGGTGTTCCAGAAGACGTTGAGCGGCTTCGGGTTCTTGGTCAGCTGGGTATCGCGTTCGGCGATATGGATGCCCTTGACGCCGGTCTTCTTCATCAGCTTGGCCCAGCCTTCGCGGTCATGCTGGTCTGGCTCGTCGAACTTGATGTCGAGATCGTTGGCAAGGTTCACCAGAGCCTGCTTGACGAACCAGGAGACCATGCCCGGGTTTGCACCGCAGGTCGACACGGCGGTGGCACCGCCCGGGTTCTTGGCCTTTTCCTTGCGCAGCGTTTCGCGCAACGCATAGTTGGTGCGGTCGGCATTCTTCATGTTCTTGTCGAAGTAGAAGCCGAGCCAGGGCTCGATGACCGTGTCGATATAGAGGACGTCGAGCTTGCGGCAGAGCTTCATCAGATCGACCGAGCCGGTATCGACCGACAGGTTGACGCAGAAACCCTGGCCGCCGCCTTCGGTGAGAAGCGGCTTCAAGAGGTCCTTGTAGTTGTCCTTGGTGACATATTCCTTGATGTGGCGGACGCCATGCTTGGCAAGGATTTCCATGTCGGCAGCATCTTCGCGCGGGTCGATGACAACCATCCGGCTCTTGTCGAATTTGAAGTGGCGCTCGATCAGGGGCAGGGTGCCGCGGCCGATGGAGCCAAAGCCGATCATGACGATCGGGCCGGTGATTTCGCCGTGAATCGGGTAGGTTGTTTCTGCCATTTCGCTTGTCTCCTGCGGACGGGTTCGTCTGGATATGGAGGGCATACCGTGCCTGCCCTCTGGTTGAAAGGCCCTAGAGCATAGATTATTGTCACAATAAAGGGTGACGCGGCATCCCGGCCGGTTTGTAGCATGCTGTCGATGACAGGTTTACGGCTCTTGTGAAGAGCCGCTCTTCACGCCTTCCTGGTGATTTCTGCAGACCAGATCTTTGCCGTGCCGGCCATGGTTTTCAGATGATCGGTGGTGGAGAAGCCGGACACCGTCTTGCGCGGTTTCAGGTCGTGGTCACCGTCCTGAAGCCAGAGAATGCGGATGTTGCCGGACAGCGGGTAGCCTGCAACCTCATCCCGTGTTCCGAATTCGTCACGGGTTCCCTGGCAGATAAGCGTGGGCGTGTTCAGGTCCGCCAGATGGTGCGTGCGCAGGCTTTCAGGTTTCCCAGGCGGATGGAACGGATAGCCGAGGCACAGCAGACCGGTGATGGCTCCCCGCGACAAAAGGTCATCGGCCACCATGCTGGCAACACGGCCACCCATCGACTTGCCACCGATGATCAACGGTCCCTGCGCGCCGAGCCGCTCAACGGCGGCGATGTATTCCGGGATCAGCTTTTCCGCCTTTGGCGGCGGCTTGCGGCCGTCCGAGGTGCGGCGGGCGGCCATATAGCCGAACTCGAAGCGGGCGACGCGAAATCCTTCGGCGACGAGCGCTGCCGTGGTTGCCGTCATCGAAGCGGAATCCATCGGCGCGCCGGCGCCATGGGCAAGCAGGATCGTCACGGCTGCATCGGCCGGTCCGTCGATGAGAAAATCCTGATTCATGGTGGAGCCTCTTCCGAGAGGGCCGTCACCGGCCGAAGCGATCCTTATGTCAAAAATGGCTTCCTCCGGAAAGCCGCCCGATCGGTGTTGGGCTATTTCGGTGCGGCCTGATCCGGATGGGCTGCTGCAAAGGCCGGCAGCGACGCACATCTGTCGGCGATCTCCACCGTGCGCGGGCAGGCTGACAGATCGGCATTCCAGCGCCGGGCATTGTAGACCTGCGGCACAAGGCAGAGATCGGCCATGCTCGGGGTGTCGCCGTGGCAAAAGCTGCCGGTTGCGGGGTTGTCGAGCAGGCGTTCGAATGCGCTCAGACCTTCGCCGATGAACTTGCGCATCCATGCGGAGCGTGCCGCGTCGGGATCGCTGGATTGCTGCATGACGTAGGCGGCGACCCCGAGATTGCAGACCGGATGGATGTCCATGGCGATCGCATAGGACAGCGCGCGGACGCGGTGACGGCCAAGCGGGTCGGTAGGGAGAAACGTGGTGCCTGGCCGGGTTTCCGCCAGATATTCGATGATGGCGAGCGACTGCGTCAACATCTGACCATCGATCTGCAGGGCCGGAACCAGACCCTGCGGATTGCGGGCAAGGTGTTCCGGTTGCTTGTGTTCTCCGCGTAAAAGATCGACAGGCACTGATTTGTAAGGGATGGCCAGCATGTTGAGCGCGATCCGCACCCGGTAACTGGCCGAGGAGCGCCAGTAATCGAACAGAACCGTGTCGGTCATCGAATATGCCTCAGCGGGGTTCATATTGTGTGACGGTCTGTTCGATCGCGCCGAAGATCGAATGGCCGGCCTTATCCTTCATCTCGATGCGGACCGTATCGCCGAAATGCATGAACGGCGTGGTGGGCGTGCCCATCTCGATGGTTTCGATGGTGCGGATTTCGGCGATGCAGGAATAACCGGCGCCGCCTTGCGAGACCGGCTTGCCGGGGCCGCCGTCGAGCTTGTTGGACACTGTGCCGGAGCCGATGATCGTTCCGGCGCAGAGTGGCCGGGTTTTCGCGGCATGGGCAACGAGCTGGCCGAAATCAAAGGTCATATCGATACCGGCATTGGCACGGCCGAACGGCTTTCCGTTGAGATCGACAAGCAGTGGCAGGTGCAGCTTGCCGCCGTCCCAGGCATCACCGAGTTCTTCCGGCGTCACCGCTACAGGGGAGAAGGCCGAAGACGGTTTTGATTGAAAAAAGCCGAAGCCCTTGGCGAGTTCGGCCGGGATCAGGCCGCGCAGGGAGACGTCGTTGACCAGCATGATCAGGCGAATCGCGGCCCGCGCCTGCTCGACGGTGGCTGCCATCGGCACGTCGTCGACGATGACGCCGATCTCGGCCTCCATGTCGATGCCATAGGCTTCGTCTGCCATGACGATGGGATCGCGGGGAGCGAGGAACGAGTCCGAACCGCCCTGGTAGATCAAGGGCTCGGTCCAGAACGCGGCTGGCATTTCGGCATTGCGGGCCTTGCGGACCAGCTCGACATGATTGACGTAGGCCGAACCATCCGCCCATTGATAGGCGCGCGGCAGGGGGGAGGTGGCTTCATGTTCATGGAAGCGGATCGATGGCTGGGCGCCGGTCTCCAGACCTTCGGCAACGGCTGCGAGGCGCGGGGCCGCATGTTCCCAATCATCCAGTGCGGCTTGCAACGTGCGGGCAATATGCCCGACCTCGGAACAACGGGTCAAATCGCGTGAGACAACAACCAGGCGGCCGTCGCGGGTGGAGTCCTTGAGGGTGGCGAGCTTCATGATTTTGGCTTTCGTTGTTTATTCTACTGTACACGGCTGGCTTATTTGGCTGGGGTGACCCTCACCCTAGCCTTCTCGCCGCGGGCGGGGAGAAGGTGGCCGACAGGCCGGATGAGGGGCCGTTGTTATGCGATCCTACTTGATACCCGGCGTGCCATCGAACTTGCGCTCCAGCCCGTCCCAGCATTCCAGATAATTGTCCTGCAGCGTTTCCAGTTCGGCGGCGTAGCGGGTCAGTTGCTGCGGGTAGCGGGTCTCGAACATGAAGGCCATCGTATGATCGAGCTTGACCGGCTTGAGCTCGGTGTTGGAGGCTTTCTCGAAGCCTGGCGCGTCCGGGCCGTGTGGCAGCATCATATTGTGCAGGCTCATGCCGCCGGGCACGAAGCCTTCTTCCTTGGCGTCGTACTGGCCGTGGATCAGACCCATGAATTCGCTCATGATGTTGCGGTGGTACCATGGCGGGCGAAACGTATGCTCGGCCACCAGCCAGCGCGGCGGGAAGATGACGAAATCGACATTGGCGGTGCCGGCTTCTTCGGTCGGCGCGGTCAGCACCGTGAAGATCGATGGGTCCGGGTGGTCGAACAGGATGGCGCCGACAGGCGAAAAGGTGCGCAGATCGTATTTGAACGGTGCGTAATTGCCGTGCCAGGCGACGACATCGAGCGGCGAATGGCCGATCTCGGTGACATAAAATTTGCCGCACCATTTCACATGGACCCGGCACGGCGTTTCCTTGTCCTCGTAGGCTGCCACCGGCGTCTTGAAGTCGCGCGGATTGGCAAGGCAGTTGGCGCCGATCGGGCCGCGATCCGGCAGCGTGAACTTGGCGCCGTAATTCTCGCAGATGTAACCGCGCCATGTAGACCCGTCGCCGAGCCGCGAGACCTTGAACATCATGCCGCGCGGGATAAGGCAGATCTCCGACGGCTCAACATCCATGATGCCCATTTCGGTGAACACGCGGATGGTGCCGAGTTGCGGCACGACCAGCAACTCGCCATCGGCATTGAAGAAATAGTCGTCGGTCATGTCATCGTTGAAGACATAGGCATGGGCCGCCATGCCGACCTGGGTCATGACATCGCCGGCGGCCGTCATGGTGCGGATACCGGAGAGGAAATTCAGTTTTTCAGCCGGTTCCGGGATCGGGTTCCAGCGCAGCTGGCCGAGCGGCAGGGAATGGTCGTCGAGACAGGGCGCCGATTT
Organism: Hyphomicrobiales bacterium; assembly: GCA_900472175.1. Lineage (GTDB taxonomy): Bacteria > Pseudomonadota > Alphaproteobacteria > Rhizobiales > Rhizobiaceae > Pararhizobium. The sequence continues at coordinate 68,302 of UCHD01000012.1, forward strand.
CCAGAAGGGGTAGCTGGCATTGGAAAAGCGGCGGGTATGGCGCACGCTCGGGCGGATGCGGTAGAGCCAGGAGCGCTCGTTGGTGCCGCGCGGTGCGGTGAAGGGTGAGCCGGACAGTTGCTCGGCATAAAGGCCGTAATTGCATTTCTGCGGGCTGTTCTGCCCTTGCGGCAGGGCGCCGGGAAGGGACTCGGTCTCGAAGTCGTTGCCGAAGCCCGGCATGTATTGCGGGCTGTTGGCGAGCGCATCAACAGTGGCCGTCCGGGTTTTTTCCAGCATGGCTTGTTCCTCCTTCATTCGATGGTTACAAATGTAACTGTCTATTTTGTAACCATCAAGGATGTCATGAGCGACAAGCAAAGTGATTTCGATCTCGATCAATTTCTGCCGTTCCGCCTCAATCGTGCCGCGGAATTCATCGCCTTGCGCTTTGCCGCCGCCTACAAGGCGGAATATGGGATGACGCGGCCGGAATGGCGCACACTTGCGGCGTTGGGCAGCTCGGGCCGGATGACGGCGACGGAGGTTGGTACTCATTCGACCATGCACAAGACCAAGGTGAGCCGTGCCGTGTTTGCGCTGGAGGAGCGCCGCTGGCTGAAGCGGACGCGGGATGAAGATGACCGCCGCGCCGAGCATCTCGAGCTGACAACCGCCGGGGCGAAAGCGTACCAGGACCTGACGCGGCTGGCGCGCGACTATTCGCTGGAATTGTCCGAACTGGTGGGGCAGGAGGGTTTGCAGGCGCTTTCGTCGGGGCTGGCCGCCGTCGAGAAGGCGATGGCGAAACGGCCGCGTTAGGACCTGCCGCGCTGGCGCACCGGTAGCCCCTCAAAGTCCTTCAAGGTGGCGAGGACGATCGACGTCTTGACGTGCTGCACGCTGTCATGCGGCAGAAGCACGTCATTGACGAAATGGGCAAGCCCGGCCAGATCAGGTGTGACAACTTTCAGGTGATAGTCCATTTCGCCGGTCAGCGCGTAGCATTCCAGCACTTCCGGCAGGTCGGCAATCAGCGCGGCAAAACGCTTGGCATTGTCGCGATTGTGGGTCGCGAGCGTCACGGCGATGACGATCAACAGGTCAAGCCCCAGCCGGCCGCGATCGAGCACGGCGCGGTAGGTCTGGATGAAGCCTTCCGTCTCAAGTCTCGCCCGCCGCCGTGAACATTGCGACGGCGAAAGGGCGATCCGTTCAGAGAGTTCGTTGTTGGTCAGGCGGCCATCGCCCTGCAATTCGGAGAGGATTTTAAGGTCATATCCGTCCAGCTGTTCCATCTGTGCGTCAATCCACCAAGTTACGCATGATCCGTGCGTAGATTTTGCCAAATCGTGCAAGAATGCAAGTACAATGCGTGGAGTTTCCGTCATCATGGCCCCAAATTCTGACGTTCAGAGGAGAGAACGATGGGCCCCTTCCCGCATGATACCGCGCCGACCGGCATTACTGTTGAAAACCCGGCCGGAACCGATGGTTTTGAGTTTGTTGAATTCGCCCATCCTGAGCCTGAAAAGCTGCGCGAACTCTTCACTCGCATGGGCTATTCCTGCGTTGCCAGGCACCGCGCCAAGGACATCAGTGTCTGGCGGCAGGGCGACATCAACTACATTTTGAATGCCGAGCCCGGCAGCCACGCCATGCGCTTCGTCGAGGATCATGGCCCCTGTGCGCCGTCCATGGCCTGGCGTGTTTCGGATGCGAAACATGCGTTCGATCATGCCGTCTCAAAAGGTGCGACGCCCTATGAAGGCACCGATAAGGCATTGGACGTACCGGCCATCGTCGGCATCGGCGGTTCGCTGCTCTATTTCATCGATACCTATGGCAAGAAGGGCTCGCCTTACGAGGCAGAATTCGAATGGCAGGGCGAGCGCGATCCGAAACCGGCGGGCGTTGGCTTCTATTATCTCGATCACCTCACCCACAATGTCTATCGCGGCAACATGGATACGTGGTGGGATTTCTACCGCGAGCTGTTCGGTTTCAAGCAGATCCATTTCTTCAATATCGATGGCCGCATTACCGGACTGACGAGCCGGGCGATCACCTCGGCCTGCGGCAAGATCCGCATTCCGCTGAACGAGTCCAAGGACGATACCAGCCAGATCGAGGAATATCTGCGCAAGTACAAGGGCGAGGGCATCCAGCACATCGCGGTTGGAACCGACGGCATCTACGAGGCGACCGACAAGCTGGCCGCCAACGACCTGAAATTCATGCCGGGGCCACCGGAGACCTATTACGACCTGTCGCATGCCCGCGTGAACGGCCATGACGAGCCGATCGAAAAGATGAGGAAGCACGGCATCCTGATCGATGGTGAAGGGGTCGTCGATGGTGGCATGACGCGTATCCTGCTGCAGATCTTCTCGAAAACCGTGATTGGGCCGATCTTCTTCGAGTTCATCCAGCGCAAGGGTGACGAAGGCTTTGGTGAGGGCAATTTCCGCGCCCTGTTTGAATCGATCGAGGCCGACCAGATCCGCCGTGGTGTTCTGAAGCCGGCTGCAGCTGCCGAGTAAGCGCGCGCTTTCCCATCAAGGCCCCATCGGTTGCGACCCGGTGGGGCTTTTTTCGCTTTTGCCGGAGCAGGCTAATACCGGTTGCAGATTCCGGCTGCTGTTTCATCTTGAAGCAAGTGGAAAGATTTCATTAAGCATAGATACTACCCGCCGGGGGGAAGTCTCACAATCCGCATTATTCTGGCGTGGTGAACGCTATGGCTGGTAACATGAATGCGGTGATACGGAATCTGTGCGATGGATGACATAGCGGCGAGACTGGCGTCATTGCGGGATGATACTGCGGTCTTCATCGGGCTTTACGATCAACAGGATCGTTTGCGTTACGCCAACCGGGCTTTTCGCGCGGCTTTTGTACTGGATGAAACGGAAACACCGCTTTGGCCGGATCTGATGCGGCGCAACCATGCGCTGGGGCGCGGGACTGTCATCAGTGTACCGGATTTCGAAGCATGGGTCGTCTCCGCGCAGTCGCGGCGCGGCAAAGAGCCGTTCAGGGCGTTCGAGACAGATCTGGTGGATGGCCGCTGGCTGTGGATGACGGAAACCGTCGATCGCAGCGGCTGGATGCTCTGCATCGCCAATGACATTACCCATTTGCGGGCCGATGAACGGGCGCTGCGGCAGGATCGGGATTTCGCGCTGAAGGCGTCGCAAACCGACGAACTGACGGGCATCTCCAACCGCCGCTACATGATGGCTCAGCTTGAGGCGATGATCCGCAACCAGCCGGCGGCGGGGCCTGCCAGCGGCTGTATTTCCATCCTCGATATCGATTTCTTCAAGGGCATCAACGATCTCTACGGCCACCAGACCGGCGACGAGATTCTCCTGGATTTCGCCCGCCGCGTTCATCCGATCGTCCGGCGGCATGATTGTTTCGGCCGGATTGGCGGCGAGGAATTCATGCTGATTTTCCCTGAAACGACGCTTGCGGAAGGGGAGTGGATCATCGACCGGGTGCTGGAAACCGTGCGCACTGCCCGGCCGCTGCTGTCGGTTCCCTTATTTTCCTATACCTGTTCAGCAGGGATTGCCGCTTTGGAGCCGGGCGAGACAGCAAGGGAAATCTATTCACGTGCCGACGCCGCACTCTACGACGCCAAGCATTCCGGCCGCGACCGGATGGCGGTCGGATCACGGTGAACGGGGTCAGCTCCCCGGCAGGAGTTTCGCGCGGATCAGCCCGCGCAGCGAGTTGCCCATATAGAGCGTGCCGGTTTGCAGGTCGGCCAGTGTCAGGCGCTGGATGCGGGCGCGGCGTGCGCAAATGAGTTCAGTGCGTAACACGCCCGCCAGCAGGCCGCAGGAGATTGGCGGTGTTTTCAGGATGCCGGAGCCGTCATCGAGAAAGATCGAGGTGATCGTGCCCTCGCAAGGCTCGCCTCTCTCGTTGAGCAGCAACACCTCATCGGCTTCCGCCGCTGGATATTCGGCACGCGCAGCTTCGTAGATCTCCCGGCGGGTGGTCTTGTGGCGCAGCAGTGTGTTGCTGGAATCGAGATGGGTTGAAGCGATTGCGACGCGCCAGACCGTATCCTGTGGCAGAGGGGAGAATGGAGCAGTGGTGATGGCAATCTCGCCGGCGGCACTGAGCGTCAGGCGGACGCGGAGGGGCAGGTTTTCGCCCTGCATGTCGGCCAGCTTCTCTGCCGCCTGCTCCGCCCCCACAAATCCCAGCCGACTGGCCGATCGCTTCAGCCGGGCGAGGTGCAGCCGCAGGCGGGCGATGCCGGTGCCGGGCTCCCATCGCATGGTTTCGATCAGCGAGAAATCGCTCATCGGTCAATCCATGTATCGCCGATGGCGAAGCGGGCTTTCAGCAGGCATTCCTCATATTCGGCTTCCGCGGTGGAATCGAAGACGATGCCGCCGCCGACATTGAAGATGGCCTCTCCATCCGGAAACAGCGACAACGTGCGGATGGCGACGTTGAAGCGCATCGTGCCATCCGGCGCGATGAAGCCGATCGAGCCGCAATAGGCATCGCGCGGCCCGTCTTCCAGATCGTGCAGAATTTCCATCGCCCGCATTTTGGGCGCACCGGTGATCGAGCCGCAGGGGAAAAGTGCTTCAAATATTTCGGTGATGCCGATATCCGGCAAAAGTTTTGCCCGCACATGGCTGACCATCTGGTGCACGGTCGGATAGGTTTCGATATCGAACAGTTTCGGCACATCGAGCGTGCCGACCTCGGCGATGCGGGAAATGTCGTTGCGCAGGAGATCGACGATCATGCGGTTTTCGGCCTGGGACTTCGGGTCCTGCCGCATTTCGCGGATCAGGGCCTCATCTTCTGCAGGGGTTGCCCCGCGCCGGGCCGTGCCCTTCATCGGATGCGTCTCGATCCAGCCGTCCTTGTCGATCCGGAAAAACAGTTCGGGCGAGCGCGACAGAAGCGTCGGGCCGCCAAGCGAAACCAGCGCACCGTATCTTACCGGCTGCCGCTCGATCAACGACCAGAAGGCGGCCAGCGGATCGCCGTTCCAGCGGGCATTGATCCGCATGGTCAGGTTGGCCTGGTAACAATCACCCTGCCGCAGATGCTGGTGCAGCCGGTCGAAGCGCTGTTTGTAGGTCTCGAAATTCCAGCTGGGGCGCGGTTCGGTGATAAACGGTTCGTTCTCGATGCGGTGTCTCGGCTCTGCAAGTACATGCCGTTCGACGGGACCATCGAACACGCCAAACGACATCAGCGGCGTGCGGCGGTTATCTTCGGCGAAGGGGGCGAGCTTCTGCTCGAACAGGTGGCCGGCCTCGTAGCTCATGAAACCGGCCAGCCATTTTCCGGCCTTGTGGGCTGCCTCCATGTCCTTCAGGCCGCGCCAGAACTCCGCCTTTGTATGCGCGGTAATGGTTCGTGACGGCTCAGCGAAGACAGTCGTCCTGTCTTCGCTGTCGTCCCGGAAAAGGACATAGGGGCCGGTGCCGGTCATGCTGTTTGTCGCCGATCGAAGTCTTCGTTATGCCTGCCTATCAAGCACTTCCAGTTCGCTGATCAGCCCTTCCAGCATCGACAGGCCCTGTGCCCAGAACGACGGATCGGTGGCATCGAGGCCGAAGGGGGCGAGAAGCTCGGAGTGATGTTTGGTGCCACCGGCCTTCAGAAGCTCGAAATACTTCTGCTGGAAGCCGGTTTCGGCCTTCTGGTAGACGGCGTAGAGCGAGTTCACCAGGCAATCGCCGAAGGCATAGGCGTAAACGTAGAACGGCGAATGGATGAAATGGGGGATATAGGCCCAATAGGTCTCGTAGCCTTCGGAAATCCGGATGGCCGGGCCGAGGCTTTCTTCCTGCACCGACAGCCAGAGCTGGCCGATATCGTCGGCAGTCAGCTCGCCATTCTTGCGGGCGGTGTGAACCTTGCGCTCGAATTCATAGAAGGCGATCTGGCGCACCACCGTGTTGATCATGTCCTCGACCTTCTGGGCGAGCATGGCCTTGCGTTCGCGCTTGTCCTTGGTCTTGTCGAGAAGGGCGCGGAAAGTCAGCATCTCGCCGAAGACGGAGGCGGTTTCGGCCAGCGTCAGCGGTGTCGAGGCCATCAGCGCGCCCTGGCCGCCGGCCAGAACCTGATGCACGCCATGGCCAAGTTCGTGGGCGAGCGTCATCACGTCGCGTGGCTTGCCCATGTAGTTGACCAATACGTAAGGATGCGCCGAAGGCACGGTCGGGTGGGCGAAGGCGCCCGGCGCCTTGCCGGGGCGAACCGGCGCGTCGATCCAGCCGCCATCGAAGAAACGGCGGGCGATATCGGCCATTTCCGGCTCGAAGCCGGCATAGGCCGACAGCACGGTTTCCTTGGCTTCGCTCCAGGGGATCAATGTCGTCGGCGCTTCCGGCAGCGGGGCGTTGCGGTCCCAGAATTCCATCTGCTCCATGCCGAGCCATTTGGCCTTCATCGCATAATAGCGGTGCGACAGGCGCGGATAGGCATCTTTCACGGCAGCGGCCAGCGCATCGACCACATCGCGTTCGACACGGTTGGCCAGGTGGCGGCTATCGGCAATATCGGTGAAGCCGCGCCAGCGGTCGGAGATTTCCTTGTCCTTGGCGAGCGTATTGGTGATCAGCGTGAAGGTGCGGATATTGTCCTTGAAGGTTTTCGTCAGCGCCTGCGCCGCCTTCTTGCGGATGGCCGGATCGGCTTCTTGCAACATGCTGAGCGTCACTTCGAGCGGCAATGTCTCGCCATCGACTTCGAAGGTCAGCGATGCCATTGTTTCGTCGAACAGACGGTTGAAGGCGCTGGCGCCGGTCATCGATTTTTCGAGGAACAACTGCTCGATCTTGTCGTCGAGCTGGTAGGGCTTGTCCATGCGCAGATCGACGATCCACGGCTTGTAGTGGGCGGCGAGCGCATCATTTTCGAGGGCTGTATCAATGACGCCGTCGTCGATCCGGTTCAGTTCCAGCGCGAAGAACAACAGGTGGCTTGCCATGTCGGTGAGCTTGGCCTGGGCATCGCCATAAAGCTTGCCATTGGCCGGATTGGACGTGTCGGAGAAATAGGTGAGGCCGGCAAAGGAGCCGATCTTGCCCATCAGGTCTTCCAGCAGTTCATATTCGCGCACGGCTGCACCAATGCCGCCGTCGCCGGAAACCGTTGCGGCGTTCGCCAGCTTGCCCTTCCATTTGGTCTCGAATGCCTTGGACAACGTGTCGGCCTTTTCGAGATCGCCAAGATATTCGGCCGACGTTGCCGAGGGGTAGAGATCTTCCAGCTTCCAGGAGGGCAAGTCACCGAGTTCGGCAGCCTGTGCGCCGCTGGCCGAGGCGGCGAGCGCGATGCGCGACGATGTCTGGAAGTCGAAGAAATGATTCATGGACGGTCACTCTTTTTGTCGATGCCGGCCCGGATTTGGGCGGCGAAGCAGAGGTCGGATATGGGGCCATGACCTAACGTCGGCAATGGATAAAATGCAAGCATTTCTCAAAAGAGGATTTTCAGGCCTTTCTGACAGGAATGCTTCTCACGATACGGCACATGATGTGGCGATCGGGTTCTACGCGGAAAGCAGGAGGCCTTCATGACATCCCAAATTCTCGTCATCGATGACGATCCGGTTCAGCGCCGGCTGCTGACGAACATGATCGAGCGGCTCGGTCATATTGCCCATCTCGCCGACAACGGCCGCAGCGGTCTGGAACTGCTGGAGCGCAAGCGCGGGCTGATCAGCGTCATCCTTCTCGATCTGATGATGCCGGAAATGAACGGCCACGGTTTTCTCGAAGCGATCGCCGAGCGCGGCATTGATACGCCCGTCATCGTGCAGACGGGGCAGGGCGGCATCGAGACGGTGGTTCTGGCCATGCAGGCCGGTGCCTTCGATTTCGTTGTCAAGCCCGTGTCCCCCGAGCGCCTTTCCGTCGCGATTTCCAACGCGCTGAAGATGGATCACCGCGAAGGCAAGAGCGGCCGCGCGCCAAAACGGTCGCGCAGCGGCGCCGTCGGGTTCGACGATGTCGTCTCGGCAAGCCCGGCGATGATCCGGGTGCTGGATCTTGCCCGCCGCGCTGCGCAGTCGAATATTCCGATCGTGCTTGAAGGGGAATCCGGCGTCGGCAAGGAAATGGTCGCCCGGGCCATCCAGCATGCCAGCGAACGCGCTGGCAAGCCGTTCATCACGGTCAATTGTGGCGCCATTCCGCATAATCTGGTCGAGAGCATTCTCTTCGGCCATGAGAAGGGCGCTTTCACCGGCGCCACTGAAAAGCATATCGGCAAGTTTGCCGATGCCGACGGTGGCACGCTGTTCCTTGACGAGATCGGCGACCTGCCGCTCGACGTCCAGGTCAAGCTGCTCCGGGCTGTCCAGCAAGGCGAAATCGAAACGATCGGCGCCCGTCATCCGCAGAAGGTCAATGTCCGGCTGATTTCGGCCACCAACAAGGACCTGATCAACGAGGTGCGCGAAGGCCGTTTCCGCGAAGATCTCTATTACCGGCTGAACGTCTTCCCGATCGCCATGCCAGCGCTGCGCAAGCGAAAGGAAGATATTCCGGTTCTGGTGCGCACGTTTGTCGAGCGGTTCGCAGTGGAGCAGCGGCTGGCATCACCGCTGTCGGTATCGAGCGGGGCCATGGCGCTTCTCACGGCCTATGACTGGCCGGGCAATATCCGCCAGTTGGAAAACGCCATCTTCCGGGCTGTCGTCTTGGCCGAGGGCGCCGAGCTGACGGTGAAGGACTTTCCGCAGATCGCCACGCAGATTCCCGGCTATGTCGTCGCGGAGAAGTCGGGCTTTACCTGGGAGGAAACCGGACCGGCAAAGGGAACAGTCAGCGAGTCCAATTATCTGCCGCCGGTCTACCCGCATTTCGGCGCCGCCGAGAAGGCAGACCTGCGCAATCCAGCCCCGGATCAACATCCAGACAACGCGATTGCCAGCGTCGATGATGGCGGCAATGTCCGAAAACTGGCCGATGTGGAAGAGGAACTGATTCGGTTTGCGCTGAAATTCTACCGTGGGCAGATGAGCCAGGTGGCCCGCAAACTTGGCATCGGCCGCTCGACATTGTATCGCAAACTCAAGGACTACGGCATTAATCCGGATGATCCGTTCAGCGAGGCCGCGTAAAACCAGGGATAACAACGCGTAACGATCCGTCGAATTTGGCTGTTGTCGTTTAGACCTTGTTAGTGAACCATTCACTATATTATAAGGATAACCGATGACTGTGGCATATTTGCCATGCTGTCACCGCAATTGACAGTCATCTGAGCAGCCACGGGACGCTTTGTCCGTCGGACGGGGATTGAGTTTGCAAAATTTGTTCGGATTCAAGAAGCCTAACGGCTCCGTGATAGCCCGCTTTTGCGCCGCGGCAGCCCGTAAGGCGCCGCGTGTTCTCGCATCGCTTCTGATTGCAGCCTCCATGGTCACGCCTGGCTTTGCGCCGCCCGTCGAGGCGGCCGGCCAGACGCGGACGCTCAAGCTCTATTTCATCCATACCCAGGAAAAGGCGTCGATCACCTTCAAGCGTAACGGCCGCTACGACGCCAAGGGTCTGCAGGAGATCAACCGCTTCCTGCGCGACTGGCGCCGCAACGAGCCCACGAAGATGGATCCGCGTCTCCTCGACCTTGTCTGGGAAGTTTACCAGAAGAGCGGTTCGCGCGATTATATCCACGTGGTTTCGGCCTATCGTTCGCCAGCCACCAACGGCATGCTGCGGTCGCGCTCCAAGGGTGTCGCCAAGAAGAGCCAGCACATGCTCGGCAAGGCGATGGATTTCTATCTGCCCGACGTCAAGCTGAAGACCGTGCGTGAAATCGGCATGAAATTCCAGGTGGGCGGCGTTGGCTATTACCCGACGTCCGGCTCGCCCTTCATTCACATGGATGTCGGCGGCGTGCGCGCCTGGCCGCGCATGAACCGCAACGAACTCGTCCGGCTGTTCCCCGATGGCAAGACCCTGCACGTTCCGGCTGACGGTAAGCCGTTGCCGGGCTATGAACTGGCCGTTGCCGATTACAAGCGCCGTGTTGGCGCCAGCGGCATCGAAGTGGCCGGTGGCGGCGCAAAGGGCGCTGGCGACAAGGATACCACCAAGCGCAAGGGCAATCTGTTTGCCATGCTGTTCGGCGGCGGTGGCGACGAGGATGAAGAACCCAACGCAATCGCCAGTGCCGATCTTGAAGGCTCTGACGAACAGCCTGTGGCCAAGCCGAAGGTCACGCAGGTTGCTGCGGCAGAACAGGCTCTGCCCGGCGTGGAGAATTCCGTTGCACAAACAGAGGCCCAGCAGCAGGCTGTCGCTGCTCCGGTTCCCGGTGTAAGGCCGGCCTTCAGGGATGCCGATACCGGCATTCAGACGGCACTGGTTGCGCCGACCAAGGAAACGTCGCAGGAAGCCTGGGCTGCAGCCCTGCCGACACCGGCGGCAACCGCCGAGAGCGAATACGCCGATCTGGCCGCCTACAAGATTCCGGTGCCGCAGATGCTTGGCAAGCGTGGCTCGAACGGCGATGCAGGCGCCGGTACACTGATGGCCTCGACCGACCCGAATGCAGGGGTACTGCCTGAGGATGTTGCAGCCCTTGGCTTTGTTCCGGTCCCGGGTGCCCGGCCGGCTGGCGAAGACGCGCTGATGGCCGTGGCCGATGCCAATGTTGCCATTCCGTCGTTTGCCGAACGCGTGCAGCCACAGGCCGTTGCCTTGGCGCAGCAGCCGGTGGAAGCTGCTGCCGCGGCGCAGACACGCGTTGCGCTGGCGCAGCAGGAACAGCCGGTGGAAATGGCTGCGTTCGTGTCGCAATCGGGTGCCGCAGCGCGCGCCGCCGTGTTTGACGATGCTTTTGAGGGCAATGTTGAAGCGCCTGCCAAGGGCAAGCGCCCGAAGAAGCAGGAGGCTGATGCCGCGACCCGTTCGTCCGTGCGTACCGAGCCGAAGCTGACCCAGCAGATCATTTCTTCCTGGGCGCTGACCAACGGCCGGATGGCGACCCTGTCGAAGCCGGTCAAGGCACCGCGTTTTGTCAGCAAGGCGTTGCGCGCCTCGCCGACGACGGTCTATTCGGCAGGCTTCTCGAACGAAGCGGTTGCGGCCGACACGGCCCGGTTCAGCGGCACGGCAGTCAACTTCCTCGAAGTGAAGAAATTCAGCACCAACTGAAAAAGTCGGTGAAACAACAGAAAAAGCCCGCTGGCGACAGCGGGCTTTTTGCATTTTCTCGACCCCGCTTTGGTGCGCCGGTATCACACGAACGTGTGCGTCATGTATAGGCCTGAGCGGATTTCCAGTGTCTGCGGGGCTGGCGCACGTGTATTCACCTTCCTATATTGCCGTTATCTCTTTCGCTGGCCACGTGTTTTATCGCTCGCTGCAGTTTTCTGCGCGAAATGATACGCGTGCAATGGAAAGCCGGAAAAGACGATCCCGTAGAAGCGGACAAGGAGTGTGCGAATGCCGAAGTACAGCAAGACCCCCGAAGCGATTGCGAAATTGTCTCCGGAGCAGTATCGCGTCACGCAGGAGAATGGCACGGAGCGGCCGGGTACCGGCCAATATAACGATAACAAGAAGCCGGGCATTTATGTCGATATCGTTTCCGGCGAACCGTTGTTTGCCTCATCCGACAAGTATGAATCCGGTTGCGGCTGGCCAAGCTTTACCAAGCCGATCGAGCCGGCCCATGTCGCCGAACTGCGCGATGCGTCGCATGGAATGGTTCGTATCGAGGTGCGCTCGGCTCATGGCGACAGCCATCTTGGCCATGTCTTTACCGACGGTCCGCGCGACCGTGGTGGACTGCGCTACTGCATCAATTCTGCCTCGCTCCGTTTTGTCCCGCGCGACAAGATGGAAGCGGAAGGCTATGGCGACTATCTCGCACAGGTGGAGGATATCTGATGACAACCGAACGCGCAGTATTGGCCGGTGGCTGCTTCTGGGGCATGCAGGACCTCATTCGCCGTTATGACGGCGTCATCGATACCCGGGTGGGTTACACGGGTGGCGATGTCCGCAATGCGACCTACCGCAATCATGGCACTCACGCCGAAGGGATAGAAATCACCTTCGATCCGGCGCGGATCAGCTATCGCGATCTGCTGGAATTCTTCTTCCAGATTCATGATCCGTCGACAGAAAACCGGCAGGGGAATGATAGAGGCACCAGCTATCGCTCGGCGATCTATTATACCAGCGACGAGCAGAAGCGCGTCGCGGTTGAAACGATCGCCGACGTCGATGCCTCCGGGCTGTGGCCGGGCAAGGTGGTAACGGAAGTGGAACCTGTCAGCGACTTCTGGGAAGCCGAGCCCGAGCACCAGGATTACCTGGAGCGGCTGCCGAACGGCTATACCTGCCATTTCATCCGTCCGGGCTGGAAATTGCCGCGCCGTGAAAAGAGCAGCGACGCTGCCTGAGTCAAATCCCGTTCGAGGCTTGGCCTTGACGTATTTCAAAATGGAAAAAGGCCGGCGATGAACCGGCCTTTTTGGCGTTTGATACCAACCGTATCGACGCTTATTCGGCGTCCGGGGCTTCGATCATGCCCAGTGCGGCGAGATAGGTGTCGAGGATCGCTTCCTGTTCGGCGCGCTCGTCCTTGTCCTGCTTGCGGATGGCGATGACCTTTTTCAGGATCTTCGTGTCGAAGCCCGTGCCCTTTGCTTCGCCGTATACATCCTTGATGTCGTCGGCGATGGTCTTCTTTTCTTCTTCCAGCCGTTCGATGCGCTCGATGAACGAACGAAGCTGGTCGCGTGCGACGCCGTGGGCATCCGACATGGTGTTCTCCTTGTTGGGGGATATCTATCAATGAGGGTGGGACTGAATTTGTGAGGCTGTGACCTGCCGCGAAGTACGGCTGAGGTCAAGTGACATTGCGTAACATCCGGCGAATTTCCGGCCTGAACGGGCGATGGGGAACGTTATTCCCTGGGCTTGCTCGCTTCAAAAGCGGCTTTTTGTTCGCTAGATGCCTCCCGCTGGTTGAGCGCCCGCCATTCCTCGTAAGGCATGCCGTAGACGATCTCGCGGGATTGTTCCTTGTCCATCGGGATGCCGGCGGCGTTGGCTGCGTCGCGATACCAGTTCGACAGGCAGTTGCGGCAAAAGCCGGCAAGGTTCATCAGGTCGATATTCTGCACGTCGCTGCGCTCGCGCAAGTGGGACACCAGGCGGCGGAAGGCGGCGGCTTCGAATTCGAGCTGTTGCTGTGCTGTGAGGTCGCTCATCGTCGGTCTCTTTCAATTCTCAGAACGTGTAGGGTCCGGTGCGCGACGGATAACGCCTGATTTCGTGCAATTCGGGGCGGGTATTCAAATTTTCAAGGACAGGCCCAAGCCGGGCATCCCATTCGGCAACGCCGCTATCGTCGCCGATCAGGTCCTGGCGCACCTCGATCAGCGCGTGGGCAAGGCCGGTTTCCATGCAATGGCGAAACATCGTGTCGCCGCGCAGGGCGCCGTCATAGGGCTCATTGTCGCCCACGAGAATATCGCCGGAAACCTCGAGTGCTTCGATCAACGGGGTAACCGCACGCGGATCGCTGTCCCAGAGTACGGCCGCGTGCCAGGGGCGGGGCACACCCTTCCAGGCCGGCGTATAGGAATGGATGGAAACAACCAGCGGCGCCTTGCCGCTGGCAGCGCTGACGTCTGCGATCGTCTGCGAGACGGCGCGGTGATAGGGGCGGTGGAAACGATTGAGGCGGTTCTCCCACTCCTCCGGCGTTATCGGGTGATTGCCGGGAATGATGGCGCCGTCGGATATTTTCATGATCAGCGTCGGATCGTCTTCGCCCCGGTTCGGATCGATCAGCAGCCGTGAAAATCGGCTGAGCACGGCGGGAACGCCAAGCCGCGCAGCCAGCCGCCGAACAAGGGCCTCGACGCCGATATCATAGGCAATGTGACGCGCAAAGGCGCTTTCCGGAAGGCCGAGCCTGCCATATTCCGGCGGCAAGCGGTTGGTGGCGTGATCGGCGAGCAGCACCAACCCGGCCGCATTGTTTCCTGCAATGATCTCGAAAGGCGATGTTTCCGGCATACAGTATCAACTCGTTTGGCTCTTGACGGAATTTGATGACACGCTGTGCTGGCAATCGCAAGACAATGGCGGATTTACGATATTCCCGGCAACAAAAACCCGGATATAATCGATTAGACTTACGTTGACATTCGAGCCCCATCGTCGCAAGAAAGTGCCTCGACAAATTGCAACGGAGACCCATTGGAAACCGTGTCCAGATATCCTTTTTCCAGGCTGAATCTGCGGAGCTGGTCTTTAAGCGCTGTTCTCCTCTTCGTTCTGACCGCGTTTTCGCCGGCCCTGATCGCAAGTGAAGCCCGCGCCGAATTCCGGGTCTGCAATGGTACCCAAAATCTGGTCGGCGTCGCCATCGGTTATCGCGCCAAGGAAGGCTGGATCACCGAAGGATGGTGGCAGGTTCCGGCGACCACATGCGCGACCCTGATCGAGGGCGAACTCCAATCACGATACTATTACCTCTATGCTGAAGATGCAGCTCGCGGCGGACGCTGGACGGGTGACGTCAATATGTGCGTCGCCGAAAACGAGTTCAAAGTGACCGGTGTGCAGGATTGCTTCGCACGCGGCTTCCAGCGGATGGGGTTCAAGGAATACGACACGGGGCGTCAGGGAAGCTGGATGGTTCAGTTGTCCGACAACCCAGGGACTCAAGAAAGCCATAACTGATGAAGCGGAATAGAAAAGTCAAAATCCTCGCAACGCTTGGACCTGCGTCCAGCGAAGAAGAGATGATCCAGAAGCTGCATGAGGCGGGGGCTGATCTTTTCCGGATCAACATGAGCCATGCCAGCCACGACATGATGCGCACGCTGATCAAGCGTATCCGCAATGTCGAGGCACGCTGCGGCCGCCCGATCGGCATTCTGGCCGACCTCCAGGGACCGAAACTGCGCGTCGGCAAGTTTGCCGCCGGCAAGGTCGATCTGGTTCCCGGCCAGACCTTTACGCTCGACAACAAGGACGAGCTTGGCGACGCAACCCGTGTCTACCTGCCGCATCCGGAAATTCTGGAATCGGTCAAGGCCGGCCACCGCTTGCTGATCGACGACGGCAAGCTGCACCTGCGCGCCGACAAGTCGGACGGCAAGAGCATCGTCTGCACCGTTATCGCCGGCACCAAGATTTCCGACCGCAAGGGCGTCAGCCTGCCTGATACGCTGCTCAGCGTCGGTGCCTTGACTGAAAAAGACCGTGCCGACCTCGACGCCGTGCTCGAAACCGATGATGTCGACTGGGTTGCCCTGTCGTTCATCCAGCGCCCGGAAGACCTGTCGGAAGTCCGCAAGGTCTCGCGTGGCCGCGTTGGCCTGATGTCGAAGATCGAAAAGCCACAGGCGATCGAGCGGATCGACGAGATCATCGAATTGTCCGACGCGCTGATGGTTGCGCGTGGTGACCTTGGCGTGGAAATGCCGCTCGAGGCCGTTCCTGGTCTGCAGAAGCAGCTGATCCGGGCCGCCCGCCGCGCCGGCAAGCCGGTCGTCGTCGCCACCCAGATGCTGGAATCGATGATTTCGGCGCCCGTCCCGACCCGCGCCGAAGTCTCCGATGTTGCGACCGCCGTGTTCGAAGGCGCTGATGCGATCATGCTGTCGGCAGAATCGGCTTCCGGTGATTATCCGGTGGAAGCGGTTGCGACGATGGCTTCGATTGCCAGCAAGATCGAAACCGATCCGCATTATCCGGGTATCATCTACGCCCAGCGCACCCCGCCGGAAGCCACCGGCGCCGATGCGATTTCGCTGGCGGCCCACCAGATCGCCGAGACCCTGAATCTTTCGGCCATCGTCTGTTACACGTCCTCCGGCACGACCGGCCTGCGTGCGGCGCGCGAGCGTCCGCAGGTGCCGATCCTGGCGCTTTCACCGGTTATCCAGACGGCCCGCCGTCTCTCCGTCGTCTGGGGCCTGCATTGCGTCGTTACCTCCGATGCGACCGATCTGGACGACATGGTCAACCGCGCTTGCCGCATCGTTGCGACGGAAGGTTTTGGCAAGCCGGGCGACCGGGTGATCATCTCGGCCGGCGTGCCGCTCGGAACACCGGGCGCGACCAACATGCTGCGTATCGCCTATATCGGCTCCGACGGCCTCAGCGGCGTCTGAGACCCGTTTCACGCTCATGAAAAAAACCGCCGGAGCGATCCGGCGGTTTCTTTTTTTTGTCTCTCTGGTCAGACCGTGATGCTGACGGGGATCGCGACCACCATGCCCGGTGTTCCGGCCGCAGAGCCGCCGCCGAGTGCGGCGCTCAATCCCTGAATGGCCTGGTCCAGGTGTGCGCCGGATTTCTGCGCTTCGCTTATGGCATTCTGATCGGCATTTTTCTGTTCACGCATGCGGCGCACGGCTTCTTCGAGCAAGGCCTTGATCTCCTGCGCCACCGCCTTGAATTCCTCAAGCGTCTTGCGGTCGTCCGCGGAGGTAGTCTTCTGCTCCGTGGCGTCCTTCATCGTGTCCTGGTAGGCCTTCTGGGCAAAGGACATGTCGTCTTCGGTGCTGTCGGCTGTTTCGGACTGCCCGCCCAGCGCCACTGCAACTCCTGTCGTGTTGACATCAGCCGCTCCCGTGGTTGATCCAGCCGAAACAGCCGAAGCAAAGTCCTTGGCGGCCGTGCTGACTTCGCGGGCCAGTTGGCTTGCTTGCCGTGCGAGGGTCTCTGGATCGAAATTCCAGCGGCGCAGAAACTCCAGCTGTTTCTTGGCGTCCTCCAGTCTTTGCTTGGCTCGCGCCTTGGTGGCGTCTGCATCTGCCTCGGCCGTGCTTTTGAACACCTCAAGCGCCCGATCCCGCAAGCTTTGAATGTCGGCTGGCGGTTCTGCAGGCGCTGTCCCTGCCGCCGTTGCGGTTGTTCGGAAGGGATAGGATGAGCTGATGCCGCTGATTTGCATGAAAGGCCTCCAGGTTGGGGCCGCACGTTGCAATCTTAAGCTTGCATGGAGCTGTTTCGTTAGCGGATAAGGTGCTGAAATCAGCTAGTTTACCACCGCAATGCGGGCCTGCGCCTGCGCCGACAGCCTATTCAGGTCGCGCTTCTTTCCGGCCAGAGATTCGATTGCTGCGATCGCCAGGTCCGTGACGATGTAATCCGGTTTATGGCCGAGATTGTGGATCCGCAGCAATGTCGAGCCAGTGATATCCTCATGCAACTGGCGTGAATGGATTTCCGGCAAGACCACGCGGTCGGCATCGCCGGTGATGATCACGGTCGGGGCCTTGATCTCCTTGTAGCGAGGCGAAACCCGCTTCACGTAATCCAGCAGATTGGCGACATCGATGGCGTTGTTGCGAAAGGCGTCCGGTCGGATGGCCAGATAGGCAGAGGTATCCTTGATATAGCCATCCGGACGCGGATTGGGCGCAAAGACATATCTGGTCGCCTTGTCGATCGAGGCAAGGCCGATGGGTGGCGCCACAAGCGTCGCAAACAACCAGCCGAGCACCGGCGTTCTGGTGACGCTGTAATACCATTCGATGCCACCGGGCCAGGGGTGTGTGGCGGGGGAAAGGAACAGCAGTCCGGCCACCATATCCTTGTGATTGAGGGCGAAAGTTGCGGCAATTGCACCGCCGAAGGAGTGGCTGACGATAATGGCTTTCTTGATGCCGCGTTTTTTCATCAAGGCGGCGATCGCATCGGCCTGACCGTCGGGGTAGGCATTCTGCGGGCCACCGCGATCTGAAAAGCCGAGCCCTGGACGGTCGAGGAACAGCATGTCGGCACGGCCCTCGAGCTTGCTGCGGAACGCGACCATCGGGTCGCGCAGATTGGCGCTTGCCCCATGGATGAAAACCAACGTGGGAAGATCGGCGTTTTCCGGGCGCGGCACGTAGACGCTGTTCATCCGGTAGCCGCCGACATCGATTCGCTCGCCGGCATTGGGATTGTCGCGTTCGAAGGCCGCCGCCTGATAGGCGCTGAAACCGAATCCGGTAACGAGAGCGGCAAGGAAGAAGGATGCGACGAACAGCATGACTTTCCTGGGAACGAAATTCATCAATCACTCTTCCGCGGGTTTGCACAATCGGCCTGTTGGGGTGGGCCGGTTATCGTCCGATACGAGGAAGAGGGCGCAACGGTTTCGCCGGGCAATCCGAATTATGTGCGATTGCCGGCCAGTTTTTCTTCAAGCTGACCGAGCTGCTCCTGCGCCATGCGGTCGGCGGGGTAGATGTCGAGGAATTGTTCCCAGGCGCGCAGGGCCAGTTCATCCTGTCCCGAGGATGTCAGGATCGCCGCCATGCCGGCAAGCGCGCCGAAATGACGGGGTTCGATCGCCAGCACGCGGTTGATGTCGGACATCGACTTGCGGTAGTTGCCCATCTGGTAATGCAGCGTGGCCCGCTGGTTCCAGCCTTCGACATAGTTCGGAGAAAGGGTAATGACCTGATCGAAAATATCCAGCGCCGCTGCCTGCCGGTTGGTCTCGACGGCCTTCGCGGCCCATTGCATCAGGAGATTGACGGTGGCGCTGCCAGAATCCTGCCACTCCACGCGAATCCTGTTGGAAATCTCGCGCGCCTTGTCTTGATCGCGTTCCCGCTTCAATTCGGCGAAAAGGGTGTCGAGCCGCTGCTTGGGCGTCGTCAGTTCAGACGTTACCGAGGCCTGGGCAGTGTCAGCGGCATGCGCGGGCAGGGGGCTGGCAGCCGTTGCCGCCAGAATGCTACCGAGAATCAAAAATGAAGACATGCGCTTAACCATGGCAGATAAGGTAGTCCGCCATGGCCGAAGATCAAATCAAATTTGAGGCATCAAACTGATGTACCACCTGGACAGCCTGGCTTGTTAAAGGCAAGCGTATCCGAGCGCACTCAATCCATGCGTGGCTGTTCCGAAAGTTGACACTTCCGGCGCGCACGATGGATCAGCCCTGACGGGCCTTGAAGCGCGGGTTCAGCTTGTTGATGATGTAGACGCGACCCTTGCGGCGAACCAGACGGTTCTCGCGGTGACGGGCTTTCAGCGACTTAAGCGAATTTTTGATCTTCATTTTTCTGATCCGCAGTTTCGGCGGTTTTGAGGGCGCCGGTCTTTAACAATCAAAAGCGCGCTTGCAGACCGTTAAGGCCGAGCGCGCTCTTAGGGTGGCAGGCAAATAACCCGGCATCATAAAAGTGTCAACCGCAGAGAGCCTGTTTTCGCAGCGGTTGACGGCTTTTCTGTGGGTTAAACCTTCAGGCAAGCCAGGTGACATGCCCCATCTTACGCCCCGGCCGCGCTTCTGTCTTGCCGTAGAGGTGAACGAGCGTGTTGGGCTTGGCAAGCCAGGCCGGCACCTCGCCGATATCATCGCCGATCAAGTTCTGCATCACGCAATCGGAGTGGCGGCTGCCATCCGAGAGCGCCAATCCCGCAACGGCGCGGATGTGTTGCTCGAACTGGGAGACCACACAGGCCGCCTCCGTCCAGTGGCCGGAATTGTGAACGCGCGGGGCGATTTCGTTGGCGATCAGCGTGCCATCGGCCAGCACGAAGAACTCGACGCCGATGACGCCGACATAACCAAGCGCCGTCAAGATCGCCGTGGCCGCAAGCCGGGCAGCCTCCGCCGTTGTCTCGTTGATCGAAGCGGGAACGGTTGATGTATGGAGAATGCCGTTGCTGTGGATGTTTTCCGCCGGATCGAAGCAGGCGATGGTGCCATCGGTACCGCGCGCGGCGATGATCGAGATTTCCCGCTGGAATGCAACGAAGCTCTCGAGAACCATTGGAACGCCGCCCAGCGCAGCGTAAGCGCCGGTGGCATCGTCGCTCGCATCCTTGAAGACGCGCTGGCCCTTGCCGTCATAACCGAGACGGCGAGTTTTGAGGACGCCCTGGCCGGAGAAATCGGCGAGTGCTCGTTCAAGCTGTTCCTGGCTGTCGATGGCGTGGAAACGCGCGGTCTCGATGCCGCAGCCATTGAGGAACTGCTTTTCGCTGACCCGGTCCTGGGAAACGGCCAGAGCCTTCGGCGGCGGATAGACGGGAAGCGTCTGTGCCAGCATCTCGGCGGCGCTGACGGGAACGTTCTCGAATTCGTAGGTGACGACGTCGCACTCGGTCGCAAGCCGTTCCAGCGCTGCATGGTCGTCATAGGCGGCCACAATCTGGCTGTTGGCGACTTGCGCCGCCGGACAGTCGATCTGAGGCTCCAGGATGATGGTGCGGAAATTTAGCCGGGCCGCGGCCATGGCAAGCATGCGGGCGAGCTGGCCGCCGCCGATGATGCCGACCGTCTTCATGCCTGGTCCACGGGATATTCGGCGACGGAAGCGCTCTGCTGTTCGCGCCAGTCATCGAGACGGTCGGCAAGATCCGGGTCGCTCAATGCCAGGACTGCAGCGGCGAGAAGGGCCGCATTGATGGCGCCGGCGCGGCCGATTGCCAGGGTGCCGACGGGAATGCCTGCCGGCATCTGGACGATGGACAGCAGGCTGTCCTGGCCGGAGAGCGCCTTGGACTGGACGGGAACGCCGAACACCGGAAGGGGGGTCATGGCGGCCGTCATGCCCGGCAGGTGGGCGGCGCCACCGGCACCGGCGATGATCACCTTGAAGCCTTCGTCGCGGGCGCCTCTGGCGAAATTGATCAGCCTGTCGACGGTGCGATGTGCCGAAACGATGCGGGCATCGTAGGCGACATCGAGGGCATCGAGCGTGTCGGCGGCATTCTTCATGGTTTCCCAGTCGGACTGGCTACCCATGATGATGGCGACGGGCGGGGTTGCTGCTTTCGTCACGTTGTTCGTTCCGCATTGTTACAGGGCCGAAGGTCCGGCCGGAGCGTTCGCAGCGTATCCTTGCCGGACACGCAAGGCTTCAGGCGATGATGTCGGGAATGATCAGGTCTTCGATCTTGGTGATCTTGTCCTTGATGACCAGTTTCTTCTTTTTCATCCGCTGGATGCGCAGGGCATCGCAGCCCGTCTGGATCATGGCGTTGATCGCAACATCATAGTCTTCATGTTCCTGCCTCAGCCGCGCTACGCTCAGTCTGAGTTCGGCCTGATCCTGATCTGGCATGCAATGTTCCCCATGAATCGAGCGTCGCTCTAGCACAGAATTGTTGGTAACGGGAAGTTATCCTTCGCCACGATTTCGCCTTCGACAAATGAAAAATAGCATGGCACACTATCTCGGTTAATACGTGGAACATCCGGCATCTACCGATCGGGTGCAAGCAAAAGGAAGGGACTGCCACATGACCATTGAGGCTCATCTTGCAACGCTTGAGAAAAAACATGGTGTTTTGGAGCAGGAGCTCCACTCGGCTCTGACACAGCCGTCTGTCCAGGATCAGCATATTGCTGACATCAAGCGTCGGAAGCTGCGCTTGAAGGACGAAATTGAGAAGATTCGTTCTTCAACTCACTGATTACATTTATCAATCTCATTCATCGGGAGGCTTGTGTTCCAGCGCATACATTCAGACCGGAAAGCCAAAGCGAACTTTGAAGGCCGGTTTCAAGCACTGTTGATACGTGGACTTGGTTGGTGCGGACATGACGTTCGCCAAAAGCCCGCAAGTATTGAGTTTCCCGATGACTGGCCCAGGCGGCCAAAATCCCGTTAAGACCAGAACTGATCCAGCCAGAGATTGACCCGGTCGAACCCCGGCTTGTTGATCGCATAAATCCGTTTCGTGCCTGATGCGGAAACGGAGACCAGATTTGAATCCAGCAGCGCCTTCAGATGCTGCGATACGGCTGGACGGCTGATCGGCAATCCCTCGGCCAGTTCATTCACGGTGCGTGGTGCGCGCCGCAATTCTTCCAGCAGATACCGCCGGTTGGGGTCCGAGATCGCATCGAAGGGATCAGCGTGTGACATCGTCAAAAGCTAGGAGAAATCAGGGCTTCCGGCAAGTGAATTGTGCAGTGCGGTAGAGAAATTTTGCCTTGCGGCATGCAAGCGTTGCGTGCGGAGTTTTTTCCGCTTGGATCCATCCTTCACCAGTCCTGGTAGCAGACGGGCGCTAGCCTGCGGCAAGCGCGATAATTCCGTCATAGACAAGCTTGGAGCCGGCCAGGAATGCCATCGTGTACATGAACGGGTAAAACACCTGCGGCTGCATGCGCCGCACAACCCAGGCGCCGGCCATGGTTGCCAGTATCGCCAGCGGAAACAGCGTCAAGGAGGTGGTGAGGTTGCTCAAATCGAGCTGTCCGAGCGCGAAATAGGGAATGAGCTTGACGGCATTGAGGATGGCGAAGAACCGGACGATCGTGCCGGTATATTCGCGTGGCGGCAATTTCAACGGCAGGGCGTAGATCTGGAATGGTGGGCCGCCGGCATGGGCGACAAAGCTGCCATAGCCCGCAAGGCCGCCGAACAATGTTGCCTGCACCGGCCTCTGCGGCTTGGCCGGTGTGATGATGCCTCGCCGCGCCCGCCAGAGATTGTAGACGTAGCGCAGCACGAAAAGAACGGTGATTGCCCCAATGATCAACCTGAGCGCATCGCGCGGCACATAGGCGGCTGTGGCCCAGCCGATGACGATACCGACGAGAGCGCCCGGCAGGAGAATTTTGAGCGTCGTCATGTCGCCATGGTTTCGCCATGTCCAGAGCGCCACCAGATCCATGGCAATGAGGATCGGCAAAAGAAGTGCCGCCGCTTGTACCGGCGAGACGGCCAGCGATAAAAGCGGCACGCCCATCAGCGAAAGTGCTTCTCCCATGCCGCCCTTGCTGAAGCCGACGAGCAGAACTGCGGGAATGGCAATGGCATAGAATTGAAAATCAGGAAGCATGGGTATCGGTTGATCCTTTTGCCGCTAGGGTCTATCGCTTTTGCAGATTGAAATCGAGTAGGGGTGACGCGCGGGTGCGCATTTCACCGGGAATAGAGATATTATGAGCAATACAGATAATCGCTGCCGCCTCGTCCTCATCGTGCCGGATATCGCCGATATCGACAGCCGGGCGCACATTCTGGGCGATGCGTTGCGCGGTGGCGATGTCGCCTCCGTGATCGTGCCGCAATACGGCCTGGACGATCATACGTTCCAGAAACATGCCGAAGTGCTGGTGCCTGTCATCCAGAAAGCGGGCGCGGCAGCACTGATCGCAGGCGATACGCGCGTTGCTGGCCGTGCCAAGGCTGACGGCCTGCATGTGACCGGCAATGCCGCGGAACTGGCGGAGACAGTGGAAAAATTCACGCCCAAGCTGATCGTCGGCGGCGGCAATGCGGCCGATCGGCACCATGCACTGGAAATGGGTGAAATTCGCCCGGATTATGTATTTTTCGGCAAG
The DNA here is from genome assembly GCA_900472175.1 of Hyphomicrobiales bacterium. Lineage (GTDB taxonomy): Bacteria > Pseudomonadota > Alphaproteobacteria > Rhizobiales > Rhizobiaceae > Pararhizobium. Next base: position 91,570 of record UCHD01000012.1, read on the forward strand.
ATCGATGGCGATATCAAGCCGGAAGCGCATCCGAAGAATGTGGCGCTGGCCGAGTGGTGGGCCTCGATGATCGAAATTCCCTGCATCGTCATGGGCGGCACGGATCCGGGATCGGTGCTGGCCGTTGCCGAAAGCGGCGCCGAATTCGTCGCCTTGCGGCTGGCCGTGTTTGCGGCGCCCGAACAGGCCCCGGCCATCGTTGCAAGCGTCAATGCGCTTCTTGACGAAAAAGCGCCACGGTTTGAAGCTTAAGACATTTGCATGTTGATCCGTCGTTCTCCATCGCTGCGCCGAATTCCTCTCCTTTTGCTGGGAGCAGCCCTTATGGCCGCGCCGTCCGGCCTTCGTGCCGACGACGCGCTGCCAGGTGTCAACGATGCCGCGCCGGCTGTTGTTCAGGACGAAAACGACGAGGGTGTGGTTGCCAAGCGCGGCCGCATCACTCCGTTTAACGGCGCTGCGCTGCCGGAAGGTGAAATCCCGGCCTTGCAGTCTCCCGAAGACGCCAAGAAGGCCGATGCGAAAAAGCTGGAGCCTTCGTCCGGCGTCAACGTGCTGGAGCGGATGGGTGCCGAACTGCCGGCCTTGCCGCAGGAAAAGCCCTTCGAGGGCAAGGCCGACGATGCCTATGGTGCGTTTCAGCGCGGTTATTACTTGACGGCGATGGAAATGGCTCTGCCGCGTGCCCAGCTTGGCGATGCGGCGGCGCAGACGCTGGTCGCTGAAATCTTTTCGCAGGGGCTCGGCGTTGCCCGCAACAAGAAGGATGCGGCATTCTGGTATGGCCAGGCGGCCAATTCCGGTGATCCGGCGGCGATGTTCAAATACGCGCTGCTGTTGATGGAAGGCCGCGATGTCACCCGCGACAAGAAGAGGTCGGAAGAGCTGATGAAGAAGGCGGCCGATCTCGGCAATTCTTCGGCGCAGTTCAATTACGGCCAGTTGCTTGTCGCCGACATGCCGGGCGAAAAGGGCCTGAAGGCAGCACTTCCTTATTATGAAAAATCCGCTGAACAAGGCATTGCCGATGCGCAATATGCCCTGTCGCAGATCTATCTCAATGTCGACGGCATCGATGACAACAAGCGGGCGAAGGCACGCGACTGGTTGCAGCGCGCTGCCAAGGCCGGGTTTGACACCGCGCAGTTGGACCTTGCCATCTGGATGGTCGATGGCATTGGCGGTGACCGCAACCTCGAGGAAGGCTTCAGGTGGATGTCGCGGGCAGCCGGCGGCGGCAATGTCGTGGCGCAGAACAAGCTCTCGCATCTCTATATCAATGCGATCGGCACGCGGCCCGATCCGATCGAGGCCGCGAAATGGTATGTCTTGTCGCGCCGGGCGGGGCTGAAGGACGCAGCTCTTGAGGATTTCTATCTGGGGCTGACGGATGAACAGCAGAAGGCGGCGCTGAGCGCTGCCAATAAATACCGGTCGTCCTGATCGAGTTTTTGCGGCAAGACTTGAACTTTCGGGGGTTTTGTGGTCTTGAAGCGCCGGATTGGCTGGCCGTAGGGGCGGCTTTCAGTTCTTTAGGGAATGCTCCCCATGAAAATCAACGGTAATGAAATTCGCCCCGGCAGCGTGGTCGAGCACAATGGTGGCCTCTGGGCTGCCGTCAAATGCAATACCGTCAAGCCCGGCAAGGGTGGCGCTTTCAATCAGGTGGAACTGAAGAACCTGATCGATGGCACCAAGCTGAACGAGCGTTTTCGCTCGTCGGAAACCGTTGAACTGGTCACTCTTGAACTGAAAGACTTCCAGTTTCTCTATGAACAGGGCGATGCGCTGGTGTTCATGGACAATGAGAGCTATGAACAGCTGGAATTGCAGAAGGATTTCGTCGGCGATCGCGCCACCTTCCTGCAGGACGGCATGATGGTGACGGTGAAGCTTTACGACGAGAAGCCGATCGGTATCTCGCTGCCGGATCAGGTGGTGCTGACGATCGCGGAAGCGGATCCGGTGGTAAAAGGCCAGACGGCGGCATCCTCCTACAAGCCGGCGATCATGGAAAATGGCGTTCGCGTCATGGTTCCGCCGTTCGTCGAGACCGGAGAGCGCATTCTGGTCGATACCAATGAAATTACCTATCTCCGCCGCGCGGACTGATCCGCAGCGGCACATCTGAATTTCTCCGGCCGTTCCTGCGGCCGGTTTTCTGTTTCGAAGGAAAGCCAAAATGGCACGCTCAGCTCTTCTCAATGTCATGGTCCAGGCCGCGTTCAAGGCCGGCAAGTCCCTGGCGCGCGATTTCGGCGAAGTGCAGAACCTGCAGGTCTCGTTGAAGGGACCCGGCGATTATGTTTCGCAGGCCGATCGCAAGGCGGAAAAGCTGCTCCGCGAAGAGCTTTTGAAGGCTCGCCCGACCTATGGCTTCCTCGGCGAGGAAAGCGAAGAGATCGCCGGCACCGATGGCGCGCATCGCTGGATCGTCGATCCGCTGGATGGAACGACCAACTTTCTGCACGGTATTCCGCATTTCGCGATTTCGGTGGCGCTTGAGCGTCAGGGCGAGATTGTTGCCGCTGTCATTCTCAATCCGGCGACCGACGAACTCTATACGGCTGAGCGGGGCGGCGGCGCCTTCCTCAACGATCGCCGTCTGCGCGTTTCTGCCCGCAAGAGCCTTTCGGATGCCGTCATCGGCACCGGTACGCCGCATCTGGGTGTTGCCAATCACGGCACCTATCTGGTCGAGCTGCGCCACGTCATGGGCGAAGTGGCGGGCGTGCGCCGCATGGGCGCTGCCTCGCTTGATCTGGCCTATGTCGCGGCCGGCCGTTTCGACGGTTTCTGGGAACGCGGCCTGATGCCGTGGGACCTTGCGGCTGGCATCCTCTTGATTCGCGAAGCCGGTGGGTGGGTCGCCGATATCGACGGTGGCAACAAGCCGATGGATGACGGCTCGATCGTTGCTGGCAACGAATATATCCGCAAGGCGCTGCATGACGTGCTGCACCGCCCCATCCCGGGCAAGTAAGCACCAGTCAGCCTGAACGGGCAGCGTTTCATCCTGTTGAAGTTGCCCGTTGTTTCCCCTTCAATTTGGCGCAAAGTTCCTCTAGTCTCCGCCCCATCGTTGCCCTACCTGTTGTTGCAGGCAGGGCCGCAGCACTGGCAAACCGGAGAGTAGAGCCCCATGGCGAAATTAGAACTGTCCGGATGGGATGCCGACGGAGGTTTGAACGAGGGGTACAACCCCAACAAACTGTCGAGCCCGATGGTCTTCTTCTGGACGATGGTGATCTTCCTGATCATTGTCGGGTTTGTTGCAGCCATCCTGTTTCGCCAGGCACAGGCGGCCTTCCTCAGCAATCCGGGCCTGAATGGCCTGATTTTCGGCGTTCTGCTGATTGGCGTTCTGCTGGTTTTCAACCATGTCTTCAGCCTGCGGCCGGAAGTCCGCTGGTTCAATTCCTTCCGCGCTGCAGGCAGCGCCGAGAAGGTCGGCCGCGATCCCGTGCTTCTGGCGCCGATGCGGGCGTTGATCGGTCAGCGTCATTCGATGTCGATCTCGACGACGGCGCTGCGTTCGATTCTCGATTCGATTGCCACCCGGCTGGACGAATCACGCGACACTTCGCGATACCTGATCGGCCTTCTGGTCTTCCTCGGGCTGCTTGGTACGTTCTGGGGCCTGCTTGGCACGATCGGCTCGATCAATACCGTCATCCAATCTCTGGATGCAGGAACAGGAAGTACAGAAGACGTCCTGGCCGCACTGAAGACCGGCCTGTCCGCTCCTTTGACTGGCATGGGTACGGCATTCTCGACATCGCTTTTCGGTCTGTCCGGTTCGCTGATCCTGGGCTTTCTCGACCTGCAGGCCGGCCGGGCGCAGAACCGCTTCTACACGGAACTCGAAAACTGGCTGTCATCGGTCACCGATGTCAGCTCCGACGTGATGGCGGCACCCGGCAAACCGGGCACTGCGCCGGTCGAGGAGTTGCGTCAGCTGACCGAGCAACTGGCTCGCCTCAATCAGGACGGCGGCATGAACCAGCGCACCACGGCCGCGATGGCGAGCCTTGCCGAAGGCATTCAAGGGCTGGTGAAGAACATGCGCGGCGAGCAGCAAATGCTGCGCGACTGGATCGAGGCACAGCAGGAGGAAGCAAAGTCGATGCGCAAGACGCTCGACAAGCTGTCGGCCCGCATCGGTCAGGCGGATAAGATACCCGCGCATCCAGAGAGAACGCCGTCCAGGCTTGCCCGTATCGAAGACACCGGAGGGAATGACTGATGGCACTGGCGCGCAAGGGCCGCAGCCAGAGGACTGTCGATTACTGGCCGGGTTTTGTCGATGCGCTGTCGACGCTGCTCTTGTCCATCATGTTCCTGCTCTGCGTCTTCGTGCTCGGGCAGTTTCTGCTCAGCCGCGAAATCAGCGGCAAGGATGATGTGCTCAACCGGCTGAACAGCCAGATCAACGAATTGACCCAGCTTCTGGCCCTGGAAAAGGGCGGCAAGCAGGATCTCGAGGATTCGCTGGCCAACCTCCAGGCCTCGCTGGCGACGTCCGAGGGCGAGCGCTCGCGGCTGCAGGCGCTGCTGCAGCAGGGGGCAGGCAGTTCCGATACCGCAAACCAACAGATCGGCGACCTGACGGGCAAGCTCGATGCCGAAAAGCAGGTGAGCACAAGGGCGATGAGCCAGATCGATCTGCTCAATCAGCAGATTGCTGCGCTGCGCAGCCAGATCGCCGCTATCGAGGGCGCGTTGCAGGCATCCGAAGCCAAGGACAATGCCTCGCAGACAAAGATCGCCGACCTCGGCCGCCGCCTGAACGTCGCGCTGGCGCAGCGCGTGCAGGAACTCAATCGCTACCGTTCCGATTTCTTCGGGCGGCTGCGCGAAATTCTGTCCGACCGTGAGAATATTCGCATTGTCGGCGACCGTTTCGTCTTCCAGTCGGAGGTTTTGTTTCCGTCCGGCGGTAACGAGCTGAACCCGGCAGGCCAGGAAGAGATGGCCAAGCTCGCCTCGGCTTTGCTCGATCTTGCCAAGGAAATTCCCTCCGAGATCAACTGGGTGCTTCGTGTCGATGGTCATACGGACAATGTGCCGTTATCCGGCACCGGCCGCTATGTCGACAACTGGGAGCTTTCGTCTGCCCGTGCGACGTCGGTGGTTAAATTCCTGATTTCCAAGGGAGTTCCCGCCAATCGTCTGGTTGCCGCCGGCTTTGGCGAATTTCAGCCGATTGCCGAGGGCGATACTCCGGAAGCGCGCTCCCAGAACCGCCGTATCGAGTTGAAGCTCACCGAGAAGTAGCGGATGCCGCCGCGGTTTGGCGCGGCGATCCATCATTCTTTGCCATGAATTTTCCGGTCGTGTTCCCGTTGCCCTGACGTTTACGTGTGCGTAATGTCCGGTAAGGTGGAGCTGCAGGAGGATGCGGATGGATTGCGATGTTCTGGTGATCGGGGCGGGTCTTGCCGGTCTCGTGACCGCCGTGGAGGCTGCCGATCGCGGGCTACGCGTCATCGTTCTTGATCAGGAAGGCGAACAGAATCTCGGTGGGCAAGCCTTCTGGTCGCTCGGTGGTCTTCTGTTTGTCGATAGTCCGGAGCAGCGCCGCATGCGCATCCGCGATGCGCTCGATCTTGCCCGTCAGGACTGGATGGGGTCGGCGCAGTTCGATCGCCCCGAAGACTATTGGCCGCGCCGCTGGGCCGAGGCCTATCTCGATTTTGCAGCGAACGAAAAACGGTCTTGGCTGCACAGTCAGGGCATGCGCTGGTTTCCGGTGGTCGGCTGGGCGGAGCGGGGCGGTGGGCTGGCCCATGGGCACGGAAATTCGGTGCCTCGCTTCCACGTGACCTGGGGGACTGGACCGGGCGTGCTGGCGCCGTTCATCGCTCGGGCGCGAGCGCTGGAGGCGCGGGGCCGCATTCGCTTTCGCTTCCGCCATCAGGTGAATGAATTGATCATGAGCAATGGCGCGGTTACCGGAGCGCGTGGCTCGGTGCTGAAAAACGACGGCGTGCCGCGTGGCCAGCGCAGTTCGCGCGAGGTGGTTGACGAATTCTGGTTCGAGGCCGGTGCTGTCGTCGTCTCGTCCGGCGGCATCGGTGGCAATCACGATATGGTCCGCAAGCAATGGCCGGTCGACCGGTTGGGGCCGCCGCCGAGCTTCATGGTCAGTGGTGTGCCGGATTATGTCGATGGGCGGATGATTGAGATCGCCGAGCATGCGCGCGGATCGGTGATCAACAAGGACCGCATGTGGCATTATACCGAGGGCTTGAGAAACTTCGATCCGGTCTGGCCGAACCACGGGATCCGTATCCTGCCCGGGCCATCCTCGTTCTGGTGCGATGCTGATGGCAACCGTTTCGCAGCCCCTGCCATGCCGGGCTTCGATACGCTCGGCACATTGAAGGCCATCCGCAAGACCGGGGCCGACTACAGCTGGTTCATCCTCACCAAGGCGATCATCAAGAAGGAATTCGCGCTGTCGGGTTCCGAGCAGAACCCGGATCTGACCGGCAAGAATATTCCGCTGCTCCTGAAAAGGCTCGGTAAAAACCCGCCGGGGCCGGTGCAGGCTTTCATGGACAAGGGCGAGGATTTTATTGTTCGTGACCGGCTGGAGGATCTGGTCGAGGCGATGAATGCCCTGAGCGGCGAGGAGCGGCTTTCGCTGGACCATCTGCGTGGCCAGATCGAGGCACGCGACCGGGAGATCGATAACACCTTCTCCAAGGACGCGCAGATCACGGCCATCCGGGGTGCGCGCAACTATCTTGGCGACAGGCTGATGCGGACTGCCAAACCGCACCGGCTGCTCGATCCCAAAGCCGGGCCGCTGATCGCCGTGCGGCTGAATATCCTGACGCGGAAAACGCTGGGTGGCTTGCAGACGGACCTGAATGGCCGGGTGCTGGAACTGTCGGGTGAGCCTGTTCCGGGGCTTTATGCGGCCGGTGAGGTCGCCGGTTTCGGCGGCGGCGGCATGCATGGTTATAATGCGCTCGAAGGCACGTTTCTCGGCGGCTGCCTGTTCTCGGGCCGCATTGCCGGACGCAGCGTCGGCGTCTGAGTGGACGCGGGAAGTGCTCCCCGGAGTAGCCGGGGAGCAGAGTAGCATCAATCCAGCTGGACGTTGGCGTCCTTGACGACCGGGCTCCATTTCGCCAGTTCCGCTGTTACATGAGTGGCGAGTTCTTCCGGCGTTGAGGCAACGATCGTGGCGCTGAACTCTTTCATTTTTTCAGCCACCGTCGGGTCGGCCAGGGCTTTCTTCGCCGCAGCATTCAGCCGCTCGATGGCTTCCTTCGGCGTGCCTGCCGGTGCAAACAGAGCGTTCCAGGTATAGGTCTCATAGCCCGGGATGGTCTCGGCGATCGTCGGCACGTCCGGGAAGGACGGCGCGCGTTCCTTGGTGGTGACGGCTAGCGCCCGCAGGGTGCCGGATTTGATATGGCCGGAGGAGGACGGCAGGTTATCGAACATGATCGGCACCTGATTGCCGATGACGTCATTCAACGCCGGGCCTGATCCCTTGTAGGGAACATGTTGCATGCTGACATCGGCCATCTTCTTGAACAGTTCGCCGGAGAGATGCAGCGGCGTGCCATTGCCGGACGAGGCATAGGAATATTGCTCCGGGGCCGCCTTCAGCAGAGCGACGAGTTCCGCAACATTCTTGGCGGGGAGTTCCGGATTGACCACCAGCACGTTGGGGACCAGCACCAGCAGCGAGACGGGGGCGAAATCCTTTTCCGGATCATAAGGCTTGGTCTTCAGGATCAACGGATTGAGCGCATGGGTCGCGACCGTTCCCATCAGGATCGTGTAGCCGTCGGCCTCGGCCCGTGCCACCCGGTCGGCGCCGAGATTGCCGCCGGCGCCTGCGACGTTTTCAACCACGACCTGCTGGCCAAGATCGTCAGCCATTTTCTGACCGATGATGCGGGCGACCACGTCGGTCGAGCCGCCGGCTGCAAAGGGTACCACGAGGGTTACCGGACGATCAGGGAATTCCTGTGCTTGCGCCGCAGTGCCAAGCGCAAGCGCCGATGCCGCCACCATTGCAAGGCCAAGCGCCGTCCGCCGCTTCAACAAAGACAAAGCCATTCAAATCTCCTCCCAAAGACGTTGCTGTCCGCAAAACGGCTCAAACCGTTTCTGCCTCCAACAATAGCGCTGGAGGCCCGCAGGGCAACCTTGGGGATGAGATTAACCGTTAAGCGTGTCAGCCGAGCGTTACGACATTGTTTGCTTCCGGCGCATCATAGTCGAATTGCAGCCGGGCAAGCTTGGCATAGAGGCCGCCCTGACGAACCAGCGACGTATGTGTGCCTTCCTCGACGATCCGGCCCTGATCCATCACAAGGATGCGGTCGGCTTTGAGCACGGTTGCCAGCCGGTGAGCGATGACCAGTGTGGTGCGCTCACGCATCAGCCCGTCCAGCGCCTTCTGGACGAGGGTTTCGCTCTCGGCATCGAGTGCAGAGGTTGCCTCGTCGAGGAGAAGTACCGGTGCGTTCTTGAGGATGGCACGGGCAATGGCAATGCGCTGCCGCTGGCCGCCCGAGAGCGTAATGCCACGTTCGCCAACCTGCGTGTCGTAGCCCTGATCGAGCCGGGCGATGAATTCGTCGGCCTGCGCGGCGACGGCCGCCGCCTTCACCAGATCGCGCGATGCCGATGGCATGCCGAAGGCGATGTTGTCGTGGATCGAGGCGGCAAAGATCGTCACGTCCTGCGGCACAATCGCGATGCGGCGGCGCAGCGCCTCCGGATCGACGGCGCGGATATCGGCGCCATCGACGCTGATCGCACCTTTCACCGGATCATAGAACCTCAGAAGCAGGGAGAAGACGGTGCTTTTACCTGCACCCGACGGGCCGACGATCGCAACCGTCTCGCCCGGCTTGATGGCAAAGCTCAGGCCCTTGACGCTCTTGTAGCCCGGCCGCGAGGGGTAGGCGAAATGAACATCGTCAAACGTGACGGAACCCTGTGCCGGTTCCGGCATCGCCAGGGGAGCGGCCGGAGCGGTGATTTCCGGCTGCTCAGCCAAAAGTTCGCTGAGGCGCTCGGCGGCGCCCGCCGCCTGGGAAAGTTCACCCCAGACTTCCGAAAGTGCGCCGAGGCTACCGGCAGCGAAGACCGAGTAGAGCAGGAACTGGCCGAGCGTTCCGGCCGAAAGGGTGCCGGACAGCACGTCCTGCGCGCCGAACCACAGCACCGCGACAACACTGCCGAAGATCATGGTGATGGCAAAGGCGGTGAGGATCGAGCGGGCCCTGATGGCGGAGCGCGCGGCCTCATAGGCGCCTTCGACGGCGCTGCCGTAGCGGGCTTGAGCTGCTGCCTCGCCATTGAAGGCCTGGACGGTGCGGGCAGCGGAAATCGCTTCACCGGCATAGGCCGATGCTGCGGCCAGCGTATCCTGCGCTTCGCGCGACCGGCGCCGGACCGAGCGGCCGAAGCCGACCAGCGGAAAGACGATGACGGGGATCGCGGCAATCACCAGGCTCGACAGTTTCGGGCTGGTATAGACCATCATGCCGATGGCCCCGAGACACAGGATGATATTGCGCAGCGCAACGGACGCAGTCGCACCGACGGCAGACTTGATTTGCGTCGTGTCGGCGGTCAGCCGCGAGACGATTTCGCCGGACTGGTTGACGTCGAAGAAGGAGGGTGAAAGCCGTGTGATATGATCGAACACATCGCGGCGCAGATCGGACACGATGCGCTCGCCGAGTGTGATGACGAAATAATAGCGGCAGGCACTCGCCAGGGCCAGGATGATCGCCAGGATCATCAGCATCGAGAAGTAGGTGTTGATGAAGCCGGAATCGGAATTGGAGAAACCGTGGTCGATCATCCGGCGCACGGCCATCGGCAGCGTCAAGGTCGTCACGGCAGCGGCGACCAGTGAAATGCCCGCTCCTATGACGAGATTGCGATAGCGCTGGATATACGGCAGCAGCTTGACCAGCGGGCGGACTGACTTTCGTCCCGCCGGTTGAACGACCTCATTCGACACATGACCTCCAATACCGGAAGAAGCTGCAAAACTCGTACGAGTCTTCTCCGGCGGTACTTGTTATCCTAATGACCATCATGTATAGGCACGGCATCAAATTGGGAAGCCGTGGTCCCTTCAGTGGTCTGCGGCTTCATTTACGTGTTCGGTCCCCATGCCGCAATGGCCCGCAAATGGCTTGCGACAATTGGACCCTGGAACTTGCAGGAAGATTGTTATGAAGGCTGATATCCATCCCGCTTACCACATGATCAAAGTCGTCATGACGGACGGCACGTCCTACGAAACCCGCTCGACCTGGGGTTCGGAAGGCCAGACCATGAACCTCGAAATCGACCCGAAGTCGCATCCGGCATGGACCGGCGGCAACCAGCAGATGCTGGACCGCGGCGGCCGCGTTTCCAAGTTCAAGAAGCGCTTCGAAGGCCTCGGCCTCTAAGCCTTTCCTGCTGGAATATGATTTCGAGAAAGCCCGGTTTTCCGGGCTTTTTTGCGTTGCGGATTGTGCGGTCTTTCGCGCTCTTCAGGATGCCTTGCCGAACGCTTCCTTGTAGGCGGCAGGCGTGGTGGACAGGTGCTTGCGGAAATGATGGCGCAATGTCGCGGTCGTTCCGAAACCGGCGATCTCTGCCACCGTCTCGATAGATGCTTGCGAAGTCTCCAGCAGGTCGCGGGCGCGCGACAGGCGCTCGGCGAGGAGCCACCGCGCCGGCGTCAGGCCTGTGGCGGCTTCAAAGCGCCGCAAAAAGGTGCGCGTGCTCATGCCGGCGCGCGCAGCCAGAACCTCGACGGAATGGTCACCACCCAGATCGGCGCGCATGTGGTCGAGCAGCGGCCCGAGCCGGCTGCTCTCGTGTGGCTTGGGAACCGCCTGTGCGATGAACTGCGCCTGTCCGCCATCCCGGTGGGGCGGAACGACAAGCCTGCGTGCGACCATGTTGGCGGCTACGGTGCCGAAGTCGCGGCGGATCAGGTGCAGGCAGAGATCCAGACCCGCGGCGCTGCCCGCTGATGTCAGAACGGTTCCCTCATCGACATAAAGAACATCGGGTGTGACCAGAATGTCAGGATATTGCTGCTTCAGGATATCCGTGTAGCGCCAGTGTGTCGTTGCGCGTTTGCCGGAGAGAAGGCCTGCGGCGGCAAGAACGAAGACGCCTGAGCAGATCGACAGAATGCATGCACCGCGAGCATGCGCCTTGTTCAGTGCGTCGCACAAAGCAGCAGGTACCGGCGTCTCTGCTCCGCGCCAGCCCGGAACGATGATCATGCCGGCCTGTGACAGAAGCTCCAGCCCGCCATCGACGACAAATCGCACACCGCCAGTCGCGCGCATTTCGCCATCATCGATTCCGGCAACGGCAAAGCGATACCAGTCAGGCCCCATCTCAGGCCGCGATAGGCCGAAAACCTCTACCGCAACGCCGAATTCGAACGTGCACAGGCCATCATAGGCGATTGCAACGACGAGGGGATTGCGGCTGGGCGAGGCTGGAGATGTATTTGGCACGATCTTGATCATACATGGCGATAATGCCATCTGCAACTCCGGGCGGATGTGATCTAGGAATTTCTCCATCATCACAACGGAGGCCACAATGAGTTTCGTAACCGACTATCCCGCCGCATCCTCTAGTGCCGCCATTGATCATTTTATGAAGCGGCTTTCCGTGGAGACCGATTGCGCCGACGTGGCTTCGGCCCTGGCTTCCGGCGAGCAGGACTTTGTTCTTCTCCACGTTGTCGGCTCGCTCGACGCCTACGCGCGCCGACATGTTCCAGGCGCGCTGCATCTGCCGCACCGGGAAATATCGCATGAACGCATGGCGGAGTGGCCGGAGGATACGCTGTTCGTTGCCTATTGCGCCGGTCCGCATTGCAACGGCGCGGATCAGGCTGCGCTCAAGCTTGCGCGCCTCGGGCGGCCGGTGAAGATCATGATCGGCGGCATTACCGGATGGGACGATGAAGGATTACCCTTTGCATCGGGTTCTGAACCGGGCATCCTTCGCAAGCCAGCAGCGTGATCGCAGCCGGCCGGAAAAACAATAGTATTGACTAATCAATTAGTACGTACTATTTAATTGACATGATCGAAGCAACCGATATCACCACTGTCCTGCGAACACTTGCCGATCCGACGCGACGCGCCGTTTTCGAGCGCGTCGCGGGTTCGGAGGAGATAACCGTGGTCGAGTTGACGCGGGGCAGCGGCGTGACGCAGGGTGCCATTTCACAGCACCTCAAGTCGCTGAAGCAGGCGGGTCTGGTCGCCGAGCGGCCGGAGGGCCGCAATGTCTATTATCGTGCACGGCCGGAAGGCCTCGAGCCGCTGGCCGACTGGATGGGCCATTATGGTGCGTTCTGGCGTGACCGCTTTGCCAATCTCAGAACCCTGCTCAAGGAGATCGATCCATGAACGACGCTGTGTTGAAGGCCGATACGCAGGACATTGTGGTTGACGAGGTGTTCCCGCATGCGGCCGAAACGATCTGGAAGGCTTTGACGTCGGGCGACCTGATTGCCCGCTGGTTGATGGCCCCGACGGGGTTTGAAGCGGTCGAGGGCACGCATTTCACCTATCAGACGACACCGGCAGGTGAATGGGATGGGGTTATTCGTTGCCAGGTGCTGCAGGTGATCCCCAATCAGCGCCTGGCCTATGCCTGGAAAGGCGGACACGCGGGCAATGCCGGCTATGGTTCACCGCTCGATACTGTGGTGACTTGGGTGCTGACCAAAGTCGAAGATGGCACCCGTATCCGGCTTGTCCATTCGGGCTTCGTGCTGCCGAGGAATGACGTTGCCTACCAGAACATGAGCAATGGCTGGAAAAAAGTTGTTCGAAACCTGGACGCGGTTGCGGCCGGGCAGGAGGGGACGAAGTCCCTGCATTGACGAGGCCTGGAGCAGGTCTGTCTGCAGAAGTTGGCCCACGACTGTGAGTGGCGGGCTTGCCGCGGGAGGCGGGGCTCCTTTTGCGTCGCCGTTGAAATCATAACATTGCTGCCGAACGACGCTCGGGGCGCTGCCCGCAAGCAGCGCAGGCGAACCCGTGCGCAAACAGCATTCACTTTCGACAACATCTTGAGGAGAAGAGAAATGAGCAAGGCTTTCAAGGGTGGATGCGCCTGCGGCGCTATCCGTTACGAAATCTCCGCAGAACCGATTTTCATGAACGAGTGCCAGTGCCGGGATTGTCAGCACAGGAGTGGGACGGGGCATGGCTCTTACCTGACATTCGCTCATCGCAAGGACGTTAGGCTTGAAGGCGACGCGCGACAATGGGAGGTCGCCGGTGATAGCGGAGGCATCAAGAGCCACGCCTTTTGCCCGGTTTGTGGATCGCCGGTCTATCTGACCTTCGCAGCCATGCCGGATTTCTTCACGGTGCATGCGGCAAGTCTGGACGATCCCGGCCGATTCCAGCCGCAAGCCGTGACTTACCATGTGCGCGGCTACGGCTGGGACCATCTCGATCCGGACCTGCCGAAATTCGACAGGATGCCGCCGGCACAGGGATAACGTGCCCGCTTTGCCCCGGAAGCGTCAATGATACTTCCCTCACGGCGCAACCGCCGCTAGAGTTCCCACCGGCGTCACTGTGCTGACGGGGATGGGGTACGTATGAAAATCATGATTGCGGAGTTCGCTGCGGCGGCCTTCGTTCTGTTTGCCCGCGCGATAACCGCGGTTCGCGCCATCTGGCCGGAGCATGGATTGCCGTCGCGGCCTTGCGTCTATTTTGCCAATCATTCCAGCCATGGCGATTTCGTCCTGGTTTGGGCGGTGCTGCCGCCAAGGCTGCGCAAGCTGGCGCGGCCGGTGGCGGGCGCCGAGTATTGGCTCAAATCCAAGATCAGTACCTTCATCGGCCGCGACGTCTTCAACGCGGTGCTGATCGAGCGTGAGCGGGAGAAGCGAACGCAGGATCCGATCGCGTTAATGACGTCTGCGATCGATGATGGCTCGTCGCTGATCCTCTTTCCGGAGGGCACGCGCAACCTGACGGATGCACGGTTGCTGCCTTTCAAGAGCGGGCTTTTCCATCTCGTTTCGGCTCGGCCGGACGTCGAACTCGTGCCCGTGTGGATCAACAATCTCAATCGCGTCATGCCGAAGGGCGAGATCGTGCCGATCCCGCTGATCTGCACCGTCACCTTCGGCGACGCAATGCGGATTATGGCCAACGAGGACAAGGACGCCTTCCTCGAACGCATGCAGTCAGCCCTTCTGGCCCTGGCTCCAAAACCACTGGGAACCGGCGAATGAATACGGCAAGCTCCGACCTTCTGACTTTGGTTCTCGGTATTTTCGGCGTCCTGATCCTTGCCTCGGCAATCGGCTATGTGCTGCAACGGCGCTTTGCTGCCACTGGACCGAATGCCGCGGTCGATAATCTCAATGCCCGCATCAAGGCCTGGTGGGTGATGGTCATCCTGATTGGCATCGCCTTCATCGCGGGGCGCGTCGGCGTTCTGATACTCTTCGCGTTCTGCTCCTTTGCCGCCTTGCGGGAGTTCATCACGCTGATCAACACCCGGCGTGCCGATCACTGGGCGCTGGCTTCGGCCTTCTTTATCGTTCTGCCGATCCAGTATTACCTTCTCTGGACAAAGCAGTACGGCATCTTCGCGATCTTCATTCCGGTCTATGCTTTTCTGTTAATGCCGATCATTTCCGTGCTCAGGGGCGACACCGAGCGCTTCCTCCTTCGCATTGCAGAGGTGCAATGGGCATTGATGATCTGTGTCTTCTGCGTGTCGCACGTGCCAGCGCTGCTCACCCTCTCTATCCCCGGCTATGAGGGGCGCAATGTGCTTCTAATCGCCTTTCTGGTGATCGTCGTGCAGTTGAGCGATGTGCTGCAATATGTCTGGGGCAAGCTGTTCGGACGCACCAAGATCGCGCCGAACCTGTCGCCGTCGAAGACGGTTGAGGGGTTTGTCGGTGGCGTGATCAGCGCTACGCTGATCGGTGCATCGCTATCGTGGATCACACCGTTTACGCCGTTCCAGGCGGGCGTTCTGGCCTTTATCATCACCCTCATGGGTTTCTTCGGCGGGCTGGTCATGTCAGCGATCAAACGCGATCGTGGCGTCAAGGACTGGGGCAATCTTATCGAAGGTCATGGCGGATTGATCGACCGGCTGGATTCTGTGGTCTTCTCGGCACCGATCTTCTTTCACATCGTGCGTTATTGGTGGTCGCTGTCGTGATGGCAACGCTCAGGCGACTGGCAGGCAGCGGCGCGGTGCATGTCCTATTCGCCTTTTTGGCCATGGGCGGCTGGGCTGTGTTTGCCAATCGCAATCATGCCATGCCGCAACCGCTCTATTCGGGACTTCTGCAGGGGGCCGTGTCTGCCTGCCTGACATTGTTTCTGAAATCCGTGATCGACACCCTATCCAGACGCTTTCTCGGTATGGCGAGGTTTTGGGCGCCACCACTGATCGCCTGTCTGGGCTCGGCAAGTTTGCTCACCGCGCTGCACGCTCTGATCGGCACGCCCGAAATCGTCAGCACCATTGCGGTGCCGCTCATGGTCTCCACCAGCTATGCGGCGATCTACAATTATTCATTATCCGGAAGAAAAGGTGCGGGATCATGACGGACACAGGCGACCGGCGGCCCCTGGCAAGCCGAAATACCCAATGGGCCGGCGCTATTGCGCGGTGGCTGGCAGCGCGGGCGATCACGCCGAACCAGATCTCGCAGGCCAGTATGCTGGCGGCCGCATTGGCCGGTGGTGCTTTCGTGCTGGCTGGACAGAACACGGGCGGGCTGCGGATCGTCTGCCTGCTGCTGGCGATCCTGTTTTGCCAGTTGCGGCTGCTCTGCAATCTGTTCGACGGCATGGTCGCCGTCGAGGGTGGCAAGGGCGCGCCGGATGGGCCGTTCTGGAATGAGTTTCCGGACCGCGTCGCCGACCTGTTGATCCTTGCCGGCGTCGGTTATGGCATCGGCATGCCGGGCCTCGGCTGGGCCGCGGGTGCCTTTGCAGTCCTGACCGCCTATGTCCGGGAATTGGGCCGTGCCACTGGGCAGCCAAGCGACTTCTCCGGCCCGATGGCCAAGCAGCACCGGATGGCCGCCATCACGGCTGCTGCTGCCATCACTATCCTGGAGCCGCTGTGGAACGGTTACAATCAGCTGCTGATGGTGGCGCTGTGGGTGGTTGCGGCGGGAGCGGCGTTGACCGCGATTCGCCGGGGCCGGACATTGGTGCTTCGCCTGAAACAGGCCGGCAATCGATAGTATCGAGGGCATTGACGGAACAACAAAAAACCCGGCTTAACGGCCGGGTTTGTCATGTCAGGCTATCTACTTGGCGCCGGTCAGTTGGTACCGAAGGCGGTTTGCAGCAGGTTGAGCTGAGCCTTGACGCCGTTCTGGTTGTCCGGAAGGAAGTTCTGAGCTTCCTGCGGGCGGTAAATTTCGCGGTCGAGCAGAGCGACGCGGTTCTGCAGGCGCAACGAGCGGTCGATCAGATCGCGAAAGCCTTCCGGCAGGTCGTTCCAGCCTGGTGCTGTACGATCGACGTTGAAGCTGTCGAGGCGAACCTTGTTCTTTTCCGACAGGACCTGTTCGCGGTTCATCTCGCCATTGTTGACGGCGCGCTGCAGCAAAAGCCAGGAAGCCATCTGCATCAGTCGGGTTGTCAGGCGCATCGATTCTGCGGCGTAGAGCACGGATGCCATGCGCGGCAGCACCTTGGAGGCGGTGCGGCCAGGACCGTCGAGATAGCTTGCCGTTTCTTCAACCAGGCCCATGCCTTCAGCGTAAAGCACCTTGAACTGCGCCGAAGACGCAGCATGCCCCGCGAAGCTCACAGTATTCAATCCCCGTTCGGACATGGTTTGATTCCCTGGTTAAACGCATCGACTTGGTCAGGTAACGGACGGGTTAACAAAAAGTTTCCTGCCGTCTTTTGATAGCTTGAACATGATCCCATAGCGCATTCCGCGCAAGCCTATTCTTAAGAAAGGGTTAATCTCCACAATTCTCTGCAAATTGTGGAAAAAAACACAAAAAAAAGAGCCGCGAAAAGCGGCTCTCAAGGTAAAACAGGGAGAAAAATCAGACCATTCGCCGATGGTGAAATGTCTGAGTCCAGAGCGATCCGGATGCCTCAGTAATACATTATAATGCTTAATGATGTGTTTCGGCGGCCTAAACCCAGGCGAAATGTTGCCTTGTTTTCGATGACCGGCCATCATGGCGGACCTTCGAAATGTAAAACTATTAACGAAAGAAGCTTTCGGCCGCTGATTTGCTTGCCGACTTTCTTGCCCGTTCGGCTTCCAGCCGCTCGATCTCCTGTTTCAGCAGGTCGATGCGCAGGGAAAGCTCGTCGGCCGACAGCAACGCGAGATCCGCGCCGATCTCATGGACAGGCTGTTTTTTCGGACGGTCATCGTCAACCAGGCTCATTGCGGTTTCCTTTCCAGCCCTTCTTCACCATTCGGCTCGTCCTCGAAGGGAGCAGCCCGCGGCGACAGTTGCAGGCTCTCGGGTGTTGTCAGCGTGCCGGGGTTGATTGTCGAGTAGGCGTCGCGTTCGGCCGCAGGCACAGCGGCGCGCATGCGGCTGCGGAAGATTGCGTAGGCCGTAATCAGCACATGGGCGCAGGCGGTGATCATGAACAGGCCGTAGGGTCCGGTGACGGTCATGATCGGGCCGCCAATGGTCGGGCCGATGATCGTGCCGATACCGTAGAGCAAGAGCAGGCCGCCGGAGATCTTGACGAAATCTTCGGGCGTTGCAAAGTCGTTGGCATGCGATACGGCGATCGGATAAAGCGCGTTGGCGGTGGCGCCATAGATGCCGACAAGCGTGATCAGCATGATCACATGCGTCGGCTCGATCAGGAAAATCAGCGTGCCGGCAACGGCGGCAACGGCGGCGAGGGCCGCGAGCACATAGCGGCGGTCGATCATGTCGGAGAGGCGGCCGGCGGGGAACTGCATCACCGCTCCGGCAAAGATCGTCGTACTCATCATCAACGCGACATTGCTGTCTGTCAGCCCGACCTGGCGGCCGAAGACGGCGCCAAGCGTGCCATAGGCACCGTTAGCGATGCCGACGAGCAGGATGCCGAGGAAGGAGATCGGTGAATTGCGATAGAGGCCGCGCAGGTCAAGGCTCACCTGTTTCAGTGGCTGCGGCGAGGCGGCAGTCGACAGCAGTGTCGGCAGCATGGCCAGGCAATAGACGATGCCACAGATCATGAAGAACGTCGTCGTCCCGGTATTGCCGAACGGGATCATCAGCTGGCCACCGACGACGCCCATCAGCGTGATGGCGATATAGAGCGAGAAGATCGCGCCGCGGCTTTCGTTGGTGGCGCGTTCGTTCAGCCAGCTTTCGATGATCATCGAGGTGCCGGCGGTGGAGAAGCCGGTGAAGGCGCGTAAGACCACCCACCAGATCGGATCGACGAGCAGGCCGGTCAGCAGCGCGATGATGGCAAGCAGGGCCGCAAAGCCGCTGAAGGCGCGAACATGGCCGGCGCGCTTGACGATCGTTGGGGCAAGCAGACAGCCGAGCACGAAGCCGCTGGCCCAGGAGGTTCCGAGCAGACCAAGAAGCGTCGTAGAATACCCTTCCGTCGTGCCTCGCACGGGCAAAAGCAGGCTGTGCAGACCGTTTCCGAGAAAGAGAAACAGCGTTCCAAGCAGGAGTGCGGCGACAGGAAGAAGGTTTTTTCGCATGTGAATTCCGCTGGTTCCGGGCTGCACCGAAAGGTAGGGCCATGCCGCCACAATTGCCAGCCGGAATTTTTTATTGAGTGAGACTGCAAAAGACGCTCTAACCCAGATCGCGCGCAAAAGTGACGTGCGTGTGACGGGCCGGAAGCGTCTGTAAGCTCTTTTCAACAAATGAGAAAACAATGTCGAAAGCGTTAACGGTTCTGCTGCTTTTGGCGATGTTGATCCAGGTGCTGAAGCCGCTCAACCTGCCGGGACTGCGCCATCGCCGCGATTTCTGGAAAATCGCGGTCTTTGCCATTGCTGTGATGATGGTGACGGTGCTGATCCGGCCTTAGAGAAGAATCGCGCCGCTCATGACTGCCGCGCATTGTCCGGCGATCCGGATGCTGTGGATTTGCCCTCCGGATTTCGTTGCAGTCACGCCGATCACGCTTCTGCGGCCCATCTCGACGCCTTGTTCGATGGTGATCTCAACGGTGGCATCCATGTCCGGCAGCAGCGAGGCGAGTAGCGCGCCAAGCGCGCCCGAGGCGCTGCCGGTCGCCGGGTCTTCGATGACATTGTCAAGCGGCGCAAACATCCGGGCGCGCAGAACCCACGGGTTTTCCGGCCGGCGCGTGTAGAGAAACAGGGCAAACTGATCGTCTTCCGGCGAGCACCGCCTGCCGGCTTCGGCAAAGGCCGCGGTGTTCGGGCAGGCCCTGCCGAGTGTTTCAAGATCGGCCAGTTCGGCGATCGCGAAAGGCAGGCCGACAGAGGCAATAACGGGGGCGTGGGTCGTGAGCGATATCGACTGGGCACCGATCGAGGCGCAGCGGGCGATGGTTTCGCTATCGACCTGCGGCCCAAGCGACAGCGGCTGCGGTGCGAAAATGCCAGCGCCTGTCACGTGTCCCCCGGCATCGCGCGTCAGTGTCGCCTCGACAATTCCAGCCTTCTCCTCGAACCGCAGCACGTCGCCGGCCAGCCTGCCGAAAATATCGCGCTGGCGGCCAAGAATGAAGGCCGTGCCGACATTGGGATGACCGGCAAACGGGATTTCCATGGTCGGCGTGAAGATCCGCACATGCGCGGAATTGGCGGGGTCTTGTGGCGGCAGCACGAAGGTGACTTCGGAATAGCGGAACTCAGCGGCGATATTCTGCATCTGCGCGTTTGTGAGGCCGCGTGCGTCGGGGATGACAGCCAACTGGTTGCCGGAAAACCGTTCGCTGGTGAAGACATCGACGGTGACATAGGCAACGCTGTTCATGATGATTTCCCCTTCGTTTGGCGGAACCGCATGTGAGGGATAACGCGGGCCGGGGATCATGCGAACAAGGTTCTTGTCACCCTGACAATAGAAACGGCAGTGTGGACCGTGCGGCATAGAAAAAGCCCGGCCGCTTGCGCGAACCGGGCTTCTCCCCCTCCGTAACCGTGGTGTTACGCGGCTTTTTCGAGTTCTTTCTTCCAGCCGCCCTTGGCAGCAAGGCTGCACATCTCGGCGCGATGGCTGAAGGCGCGCTGGCCGGCGGCGACGTTTTCCGGCTTGCCACCCCAGGCGTTGAGCGCCTCGGTCTGAAGCGCCCGGCCATAGGAGAAGGTCATGCCCCAGGGCAGGTTATAACCGGCCTTCATGGCGGAGAGATGCGCCGTTGCTTCCTCGGTCGACTGGCCACCGGACAGGAAGGCGATGCCCGGAACGGCGGATGGAACGGTGCGCTTCAGAACCTTGATCGTGCGCTCGGCGACTTCGGCGACCGAAGCCTTGCGTGCCTTCTTGCCGTCGATGACCATGCTCGGCTTGAGGATCATGCCTTCGAGGCTGACGCGGGCGTCGTTTAGTTCATCGAACACGATGCGCAATGTCAGTTCGGTGACCTCTTCCGAACGTTCGATCGAATGCGTACCCGGTGCACCGTCCATCAAAACTTCCGGCTCGACGATTGGCACGATGCCGGCTTCCTGGCAAAGGGCCGCGTAGCGAGCCAGCGCCTGTGCATTGGCCTTGATGGCGCCGAAGCTCGGCAATGTGTCGGAAACGGAGATCACGCCGCGCCATTTGGCGAAACGGGCACCAGCGTCATAATAGGTCTTCAGGCGGGCGGCGAGACCATCAAGGCCTTCGGTGATCGTCTCACCCGGAAACTTCGCCATCGGCTTGGCACCGGTATCAACCTTGATGCCAGGAACGGCGCCGGCCGCGCGGATGACATCGACCAGCGGCGTGCCATCGGCTGCCTTTTGGAACAGGGTTTCCTCATAGAGGATGACGCCGGAAATGCAGGCCTTCATCGCTTCATCGGCACGAAACAGCATTTCGCGGTAGTCGCGGCGCGATGTTTCCGTCGATGTCAGGTTGATCGTTTCGAAGCGCTTGCCGATCGTCGCAGTGGACTCGTCGGCTGCCAAAAGGCCCTTGCCGGTGGCGACCATTGCCGCTGCAATGTCTTCCAGTCTTTCGGTCATATGCGTTCTCCTGTTTGTCGTGACGGATCGCCGATAACAGAAGAATACGGCAACGAAAATGGAAGTTAAATTGTTTAAAACGATTAAAATAAATTTAATCGTTTGAAAGATTGGGATTATTTTTGCGACGCATCAAAATGCGGTGCGCCGCAACGAAAAACCCCGGCACAAGGCCGGGGTGATGGTGGCGGACGGATGACCGCTTGCGCGGCGCAGATTATTTCTGCTGGTGCAGGATATCGACGCCCGGCAGCGGCTTGCCTTCCATCCATTCGAGGAATGCGCCACCGGCGGTCGAGACGTATGTCAGGTCATCGGCAACGCCGGCATGGTTCATTGCCGAAACCGTATCGCCGCCACCCGCGACCGAGACGAGCGCGCCGCTCTTGGTGCGGGCAGCCGCATGCTTGGCAACGGCGACAGTGGCCTTGTCGAACGGGGCGATCTCAAATGCGCCGAGCGGGCCGTTCCAGACCAGCGTTTCGGCCTTGCTCACCCATTCGTTGACGGCGGCGATCGACTTCGGGCCGACATCGAGCACCATGGCATCGGCCGGGATCGCTTCGATATCGACCACTTCGTTGTCGGCGCCAGCCTTGAACTCGCGGGCAACAACACCGTCGACCGGCAGAACGACGGCGCAACCGGCTGTGGCCGCCTCGATCATGATCTGCTTGGCTGTATCGGCAAGGTCATGCTCGCAGAGCGACTTGCCGACATTGGTGCCGCGAGCGGCGATGAAGGTGTTGGCCATGCCGCCGCCGATGACGAGCGCGTCGACCTTTTTCACCAGGTTCATCAACAGATCGATCTTGGTGGAAACCTTGGCGCCGCCGACGATGGCGACAACCGGGCGTTTCGGATTGCCGAGGCCTTTTTCCAGCGCCTCAAGTTCGGCCTGCATGGTGCGGCCGGCATAGGCGGGCAGCAGACGGGCGAGACCCTCGGTGGACGAATGAGCACGATGGGCAGCGGAGAAGGCGTCATTGACATAGATGTCGCCGTTGGCGGCGAGCGCTTTGGTGAATTCAGCGTCGTTCTTTTCCTCACCCTTATGGAAACGAGTGTTTTCAAGCAGCAGCACGTCGCCGTCATTCATGCCGGCAATCGCTGCTGCGGCTTTCTCGCCGATGCAATTGGCGGCGAAATGGACGCGCTGGTCAAGGATATCCTCGACGGCAGGTGCGATCAGCGACAGGGACATGTCGGCGACAGGTTCGCCCTTCGGGCGGCCGAAATGGGCGAGCAGGATAACCTTGGCGCCCTTTTCGGAGAGTTCGCGGATGGTCGGCACGACGCGCTCGATGCGGGTTGCATCAGTTACCTGGCCGTCCTTGACCGGAACGTTGAGATCGACGCGGACAAGCACACGCTTGCCGGCGATGTCGGTGAGGTCGTCGAGGGTCTTGAAAGTCATGGATGGTCTCCGGTCATAGTCTTATGAAAAGGGTGGGATAGTCCGCCACCAGTCCGTCATCATCAAGTTCAAGCACTTGCTCGAAGCCGTCGGTATTCTGGAAGCGGAAATGTCGCGAGTCTAGCTTGGTATAAAACTGGTCATCGCGGCGAACGATCATCTCGTCGCCGTCGATCCAGGCCATCGCAAAACGCTGAGTTTCTCCTTCAAGCCAGTGATTGCGCCATACGGGCAGAGAATTGGTGAAGGGCGTCGGCCAGATATCGACATCGATGCAACCGGCAAGGTCTGGGCAGGGGGCTGCATTTTCATCGGTCCAGTTGCCTGAACCATCGGCAAAAAGTGCAAGTGTCTTTCCATCTGTTCGTTCGACGGCAACGCTTCGCAATACGAGTGCCTCGTCAAGCTCGATTGTATAGAAGAGACCGTAGGCAGGTGCGACGATAGCGCCACGGATGCGTCGGCCCGCTCCGTTGGTAACTATTTCGCAATGTTCCACCGTCTCGACCTCCAAGCCTTGCCAGCGGACGCTTCGGTTCAACTCCATTTCGCAGGGCTCCCGGCCAGGTAACAACGTTGCCGAAGGCGACACCCTGCGTCCTGATTTCAGACCGGCGCCAAAGCACCGTATCGTCAGAAGCTGCCGAAGTTCCGGCGAGGCCTGGTTGACAGAGCGGAATGGCGCATTCCGGAAAAAAAGGCGGCGCCGGGGCGCCGCCTTTCAAGGCTTTAGATCAGCTTTGCCATCGCAACGGCCGTGTCGGCCATGCGGTTGGAGAAGCCCCATTCATTGTCGTACCAGGACAGGATACGGACGAACTTGCCTTCCAGAACCTTGGTCTGGTCGTTGGCGAAGATCGACGAATGGCTGTCATGGTTGAAGTCACGCGATACCAGCGGCTCGTCGGTGTAGCCAAGGATACCCTTGAGAGCGCCATTGGCAGCGGCCTTGATGGCGCCGTTGATTTCGGCAACCGTCGTGTCGCGCTTGGCAACGAACTTGAAGTCGACGACCGAAACGTTCGGGGTCGGAACGCGGATCGAGGTGCCGTCGAGCTTGCCCTTGAGGTGCGGCAGGACGAGGCCGACGGCCTTGGCGGCGCCGGTGGAGGTCGGGATCATCGACAGGGCGGCAGCGCGGGCGCGGTACAGGTCCTTGTGCATGGTGTCGAGCGTCGGCTGATCGCCGGTATAGGCGTGGATCGTGGTCATGAAGCCATGGTCGATGCCGACGGCGTCGTCCAGCGTCTTGACGACCGGAACCAGGCAGTTGGTGGTGCAGGATGCGTTGGAAATGACCAGGTGTTCCTTGGTCAGTTCGTTGTGGTTGACGCCGAAGACGACGGTCAGGTCAGCGCCGTCGGCCGGTGCCGAAACGATGACGCGCTTGGCGCCGGCCTGCAGGTGCAGGGCAGCCTTGTCGCGCGAGGTGAAGATGCCGGTGCATTCCAGAGCGATGTCGACGCCCATGGCGGCATGCGGCAGGGTTGCCGGGTCCTTGATCGCGGTGACCTTGATCGGCTTGCCGCCGGCAACCGAGATGGTGTCGCCTTCGACCTTGACCTCTGCCGGGAACCGGCCATGGACGGAATCGTAGCGCAGCAGATGTGCATTGGTCTCGACAGGGCCGAGATCGTTGATGGCGA
The DNA here is from genome assembly GCA_900472175.1 of Hyphomicrobiales bacterium. GTDB lineage: Bacteria > Pseudomonadota > Alphaproteobacteria > Rhizobiales > Rhizobiaceae > Pararhizobium. Next base: position 115,807 of record UCHD01000012.1, read on the forward strand.
CGACTTCAATATCGGTGCGGCCGGACTCGACGATGGCGCGAAGGACGTTGCGGCCGATGCGGCCGAAGCCGTTGATGGCAACTTTTACAGTCATTTCAGGTCTCTCCCTGTCTTAAGGTCTCGATGTGGAAAACGGAGCGCGTTGGGCCGCGCTCCGAAGCGGAAAATCAGGCAAGCTTCTTTTCGGCGGCCGCGACGATGGCGTCGGAGGTGATGCCGAAATGCTTAAACAGGTCCTTGGCCGGTGCGGACGCGCCGAACGAATGCATGCCGACGAAATCGCCATCATTGCCGATGAAGTAGTCCCAGCCCTGGCGGACTGCGGCTTCCACGGCGATCTTGACCGGTGCACTGCCGATGACGGCCTTGCGGTAGTCGGCTGGCTGTTCCTGGAACAGTTCGAAGCAGGGGACCGAAACGACGCGGGTTGCAATGCCCTTGCCGTTCAGTTCGGCCGCAGCCTTGACGGCCAGTTCGACTTCCGAGCCGGATGCGAAGATCGAGACCTTGGCGTTGTCGGCGGCGATCAGCTCATAGGCACCCTTGGCCGAGAGGTTTTCGGCCGAATAGGTCAGGCGCGACGGCGCCAGGTTCTGACGGGTCAGCGCCAGGCCGGACGGGCGGTGCTGTTCCTTGAGCGCCTGCTGCCAGCATTCGGCGGTTTCCACCGCGTCGGCCGGACGGAACATCAGGAGGTTCGGGATCGCCCGCAGTGCGGCCATATGCTCGACCGGCTCATGCGTCGGGCCATCTTCGCCAACGCCGATCGAATCGTGCGTCAGAACATGGATGACGCGGATGCCCATCAGCGCAGCGAGACGGATCGACGGACGGCAGTAGTCCGAGAAGATCATGAAGCCGCCGGAATAAGGGATGAGGCCGCCGTGCAGCGTGACGCCGTTCATGGCAGCAGCCATGCCGTGCTCGCGGATGCCCCAGTGCATGTAACGGCCGGAGAAATCGGTCGGGGTGATCGACTTCATCTGGCTGGTCTTGGTATTGTTGGACGGCGTCAGGTCAGCCGAACCGCCGAGCATTTCCGGCACGATGCCGTTGATGACTTCGAGCGCATCTTCCGATGCCTTGCGGGTGGCAACGGTCGGCGGCGCGTCGGCCAGCTTCTTCTTGTAGGTGTCGATGGCGGCATCGAGATTGCCCGGAAGCGCGCCGGCAAAGCGGCGGGTAAACTCGGACTTCTTGGCTGCTTCGGTCGATGCCAGACGGCCTTCCCATTCCTTGTGCAGGCCAGCCGAGCGGGCGCCGGCTGTGCGCCAGGCTTCCAGAACGTCAGCCGGAGTTTCGAAGGCCGGGGTTTCCCAGTTCAGCGCCTTGCGGGTCGCTGCGATTTCGTCTGCGCCGAGCGGCGAGCCGTGAACCTTGTGGGTGCCCTGCTTGTTTGGGGCGCCGAAGCCGATGACGGTCTTGCAGGCGATGAAGGTCGGGCGATCGGACTTCTGGGCTGCTTCGATGGCTGCAGCGATCTGTTCCGGATCATGGCCGTCAACGCGGATCGTGTTCCAGTGAACGGCCTGGAAACGGGCGATCTGGTCGGTCGAATCCGACAGCGACACAGCACCGTCGATGGTGATGTTGTTGTCGTCCCAGAAGAGGACCAGCTTGTTGAGCTTGAGATGGCCGGCCAGCGCGATGGCTTCGTGGCTGATGCCTTCCATCAGGCAGCCGTCGCCGCAGAGCACATAGGTGAAGTGGTTCTGCAGGTCGGAGCCGAACTCTTCTTCGAGCTTGCGTTCGGCAATCGCCATGCCGACGGCATTGGCAATGCCCTGGCCGAGCGGACCGGTGGTCGTCTCGATGCCGGAGGCATGACCGTATTCCGGATGGCCAGCGGTCTTGGAGCCAAGCTGGCGAAACTGCTTGATGTCCTCGATGCCCATGTCCTCGTAGCCCGTCAGATAGAGCAGCGAGTAAAGCAGCATCGAGCCATGGCCGGCCGACAGCACGAAACGATCGCGGTCAGCCCAGAGCGGCGCCTTCGGATCGAATTTCAGGTAACGGGAGAATAGCACCGTTGCCACGTCGGCAGCACCCATGGGCAGGCCGGGATGGCCGGAATTGGCCTTTTCGACGGCATCCATGGAGAGGAATCGGATTGCATTTGCCATCCGGTCGTGTTTTTCGCGAGAGATCATTGTCTGTTCCGCTTGAGTTCGGTGGACAGGGGACGGTCTCTATCCTCCAAAGACCGTATGAGAAGCGGCTGACACATAGCACCTGCTTCGACGGAGTCAACAAATACGGGCCTTTTGGCTGGGTTGTACGGCGCTTTTTGAGGGGGTTTCCCGCTTATTCTCCGCAAACGGACTGATTGATACTAATCGATTTAAAATTCGTGATCCACAGGTTACGCAGCCGCTGCAGGCGGTTGACGTTGTGAACACTTGCCGAATGGGTTTATTAGTGTGATTGGCTTGAAATACAGGCTCCGGGCGGCGATTCGACGCGGTCTGGCGCGTATCAGGAAAGCGTGATGGCGGCAGGAAAGACAGTCAAGGCGGCGATCGATGAGTTGCAAAGCGCATTAAGCAGCCTCGAGAATGCCATTGATGGACGGTTCGACCGGGAGCGGGACCGTGGTGAGATTGAAGGCGAAGTGCGGCGTGTCAACACCGACCGGTCGCGGCTCGCCCAGGAACTCGACCAGTCGCAATTCCGGGCAAACCGCCTTGAGGAAGTCAACCGCGAAGTCTCGCGCCGTCTGGTGACGGCCATGGAAACGATAAGGGCAGTGCTGGACCGCTAAGGCGCGGTCAGCCTGCGGGTCAGGTGACGTATGGCACAAGTAACGGTGATGATCGACGGCAAGGCCTATCGCATGGCATGCGAGGAGGGCCAGGAAGATCATCTGACCGAACTGGCCACCCGCTTCGACCAGTATGTTAGTCACCTGAAGAGCCAGTTCGGCGAGATCGGCGATTTGCGCCTGACCGTGATGGCCGGGATCATGGTGATGGATGAACTCAGCGAAGTGGACCGCAAGCTGAAAAATCTGCAGACAGAGGCCGATGGCTTGAAACAGGGCCGGGTCGCCGCCCTGTCCGATCAGCAGAAAAGCGAGGAAGTGCTCGCCTCGGCCCTGTCCGAGGTGACATCACAGATTCACGAGCTTGCGGCCAAGCTCAGCGGCAAGGCTGCTCCTGCTGCTCACTGAATTTTGACAAGTTGGGAAGGTGCCACTGGCGCAAGCCATCAATGCACTCTATATTCCAGTTGCGGTCTGCGCTTCCCGACAGGACACCACAATCCCTGGGGCCATACTCGATCCAAAGGGAGCTGTCCCTGACCTGGCCCGTGGGCTAGGTCACATGGCGCCCACCTACGTTTGTAGGCACCCAGGATCGTAAACAGTTCATCGGTTGTGTGGATCGCACTTTTCCCTTTCATTTTCAATGATTTGTAGCGTAACTTTTGGCGCCTATTTCGCACAGTTGTCAAAAGTGACCGGTCGAATTGCGTGATAAGAATATCGTCTCGCTCCTCACCCGAGCGGTCATTTTCATCGTTTATGGCGCACGTGCTCGCGGGCCTCGCCGGATCGGGCTTGCATGACAAGCCTGGTACCTTCGACGGAAAGCCATACGAAGGCCGATACTCGAGATCCGATTGAAGCAAAGGCGGCAAGCAAACAAAGCCCGGTCTTGTGTATTGTTGCTTATTCCTGACTGGAGAAGTGTTGTTATGGTGAGCGAGTGCTTCCATCAAGATCAGATCTCTGCAAGCAGAAGTCACGTCTCAATGAAAAATTGTCACTAAATGCGACGGACTGGAGTCGCATATTGCCAACTTTCTCCAAAATTTCGAAAATGTTCGCGGATCGTTCGCAGATTGTTTTCACTCATATTAGGCATTAATTTATCATTGCCCAGGCGACATTCTGGAGTTGTTTGAAGCGCATAATGGTTGCGACTTGGGCTGCTTGAAGATTTAAGTCTTCTGTGGCGTTGCCATCAGATATGACAATTAAGTTATTAATTGCTAATATAATGATCTGTTTTCAACATCTGAATTCAATGGATGTCATTCAATGATAATCGACGTCAATCATCCGAAGCTGATCAAGACAAATTTGATGGTGCTGTCCAAGGAACCGCTACGCGGGCTGCTGACGCTGGAGACGGAGCAAGGCCAGTCATGCATTGAGATTGATGAAGACAGCGCCAACGGTCTTCTTGACGAGGTCTTGGCCCTCTTCGGGGTGCCGCGGCCACCATCAGCGAACCAAACGGCCGCCGCGGAGCTTTGAACGTGGGAACCTGCGCGATTGTCCCGGCAATTTCGGGTGCGCACCATTGCAGGCAGGCTCGGGCTGTCCCTGCCCAGCCGACAGTTTCAAAAAGCGGCTAAAAGATCACTTTAGCTCAGTGGTAGGTGCTGATCGCACTTCTCCGCTTTCTCAAGCACTTACCCCCTGGGTCCCTGGCCTAAACGCTTCCCGGATGGCGTCGGACATGCTTTCGACGATGCGTTTGTTGCCCCGGGGCCGGGTCTTCATCACCACGTTGGAAAAGTCGATGACGTCGTAGCCGTCGGTATTGGTCAGTTCCCGGCAACCGGCGGGAATGCTTGAGCGTGTCAGCGGCGCGATGGCGAGGCCGGAGGTGACGGCGGCGATCAGGCCGCTGCTGGTGCGGCTGACATAGGCGACGCGACTTTCGAGGCCGCGTTTGGTCAGGCTGCGCAGCGCCAGTTCATCGCACCATCCGTTTTTCAAGTAAGTGTAAGTGGCGATCGGCAATGGATAGCGTTGGTGGGCGCAATGCTGGTCGGAGGTTACCCATACCGTTGGATCGACCATTAGCACCTCGTTGCGTGTCGGGCCGCCGGGCTCGAAGACAATGGCGATGTCGATCTCGCCGGCATCGAGCGCTGCCAGATTGGACATCGAGACACCCTGCTGCACCGTGACCTCGACGCCGGGGTGAACGGCTGCAAACGCGCCGAGCGCCTTCGGCAGGGTCGAGTTGATGTATTCCTCCGAGATGCCGATCTTGACGGAGCCGTCCAGCGCCGGCAGCCGGATAGAGGCTGCGGTATCATCCAGCAAGGTGACGATGCGGCGGGCATTGTCCAGCAACCGTATGCCCTGGCCCGTCATGTTGACGCCACGCGATCCGCGCTCGAACAGGGTCTCGCCGAGAATATCCTCGAGTTTCTTGATCTGCATGCTGACGGCGGATTGCGTGCGGCCGACCGTCTCTCCAGCCTTGGTAAAATTGCCGCTGTCGGCCACGGCAACGAAGGTTCGCAGCAGGTCGCTTTCGAGGGGAGGAAACATCGTCTCAGCCATCATTTTTTCTAATGATAGCCATGTTTGCAATTCGTTGGCTTGATGTCAATGGACGTCCGATACTGCCGGTGAACATGCCGGAGTTTCCAGATGAAACACGACTACAGAACACGGCGGTGGCCCGCCAAGCTCAGGGGAAGGATCTGCCGTATGCTGGCGCAATGGCGGCAGAAGCGCCTGGCGCAGCAGGCGTTTAGGGAGATTTCAAGGCGCAAGAGTGCGCATCTCCTTGAAGATATCGGGATGGACAAAGCGGATACCGCCAACAGCCAGATTGATGATGCCGGACGGCATCGTTTCTGGATGTTATGAAATCAAATCCATCCGGGCTGCGCGGAAAACCGCTTCGGCGACATTGCCCGCCTGCAGTTTTTCCATCGCCGAGGCGAAGGCCTGTTCGATTCTCTCATGCGAAATATCTGTTTCGCGGGTGATGTCTTCCCGGGTGCGCCCGCGCGCCGCCAGTGACAGGCAGCGCAATTCCAAAGGGTCGAGTTCCTGCAGCATCTTGTCCTTCATGGACATATCCGGCTCCGTCTAAAAGCTGAACAGTTCCCCGCATCGCCGGAAGCGGGCACCGAACTGTTTTTCTGATGTTGATTGCGGCCCTCTCTTGCACGGTGAAAAGACAACGTGAAAGTGGAACCGGTTTGCATGATGAACAGACCTCTAAGATCGTGCCAGTTTGGGAGAATTGCGCGGTTGTGTGGCAAAAAGCGGCAAATAGGCCGGTTGCGTGGTTTCCTTGCCCAGGTTTGTTGCATTAGAAATGAACACTGGCAGAGGGAAGAGGATGGCCATGACACCGAGGGAACTGAAAGCTGCGCTGCGCCTGGAACGGCTTGCATTGCGCGATTCGATGGCGCCGGACGCGCGCATCGAGGCCAGCCTGGCGATGCTCGATCATGCCGGGGACGCGATCGAGTTTGATCCAGGACAGGTGATTTCCGGCTTCTGGCCGATCCGCTCCGAGGTCGATATCCGGCCGCTGTTGGCGCGGTTGCGCGAGCGTGGCGCCCGCCTGTGTCTGCCGGCCATCCTCGACAAGCAGACGATCGTCTTTCGCGAACTGGTGCCGGGTGCACCGATCGTGGAGACGGGTTTCGGCACCACCGGACCGGCACAGGATGCACCGGTTCTCGATCCGGACATCATGCTGGTGCCCTTGGCTGCCTTCGACAGGACAGGCCACCGGATTGGCTATGGTGCCGGATATTATGACCGCGCCATCGCGCGTTTGCGCTTGAAAGGCCATATGCCAAGGCTGATCGGGATTGCATTTGACTGCCAGGAAGTGGCATCAGTGCCGGCGGAGCCGCATGATGTGGCGCTGGATGCCCTGCTGACCGAAAGCGGGTTCCGGATTTTCGGGCTAGGATTAAGCAAATATGAGACTTCTGTTTCTGGGTGATATGGTTGGCAAGACTGGCCGGACGGCGGTCTGGGAAAAACTTCCCGGCCTGATCAGCGACCTGAAACTCGATTTCGTCATCGTCAACGGCGAGAATGCCGCCGGCGGCTTCGGCATCACCGAAGATATCTTTCTCGAAACGATCAATGCTGGCGCCGATGTGGTCACCACCGGCAACCATGTCTGGGACCAGAAGGAGGCGGTTTCTTTCTGCCAGCGGCACGACCAGTTTCTGCGGCCTGCCAATTACCCTGTGGGAACTCCAGGGCGCGGCTCAAACCTTTTCTTCGCCCGCAACGGCGCCCGCGTTCTCGTTGCCAACGTCATGGGCCGCGTCTTCATGCATCCGGAACTCGACGATCCCTTCAAAGCGGCGGAAAGCATTCTGGCGGCCTGCCCGCTGAAGGAACAAGCCGACGCGATCATCTTCGATTTCCATGCGGAGGCGACCAGCGAGAAGCAGTGTTTTGGTCATTTTGTCGATGGCCGCGCCAGCTTTGTCGTCGGTACCCACACGCATGTGCCGACCGCCGACGCGCAGATTCTCAATGGCGGCACTGCCTATATGTCGGATGCAGGCATGTGTGGCGATTACGACTCGTCGCTCGGCATGGAGAAGGAAGAGCCGCTCAATCGCTTCATCTCCAAGATGCCGAAGGGCCGCTTCGAGGCCGCGTCAGGCCCGGCGACACTCTGCGGTGTCGGTGTCGAAATTTCCGATCGCACGGGACTGGCCGAGAACATCGCGCCGCTTCGGATCGGGCCGCGGCTGGCGGAGACAATTCCGGCATTCTGGGGGTAGGGTCTCCATTTCATAATTTCACGCTATTAAAAGTGATACAAAAATTATGAAAATCGTCTATGATGAAGTCAAGCGAAGGCTCAATTTAGAGAAGCATGGGCTTGATTTTTTGGCGCTCGACATGGAGTTTTTCGGCAGTGCACTCATTGTCGAGACTAGGTTGAACCGGCTGAAGGCTATCGGCCCTTTCAACGACGGAAAGATATCTGTCGTATTTTTCAGGCTAGGCAGCGAAGGTATATCTATCATCTCAATGCGGGCTGCAAGCCGGATGGAAAGGAAGCTTTATGACCAGTCTTAAGAGTTTTAAGCACCCTATTGCTCCGCTTACTGATGAAGAAGAAGCCCGAATTCAGGCTGGTATTGCGGCTGATCCTGACAATCCAGAATGGACGGAAGAAGACTTCAAGCGGGCGCGTCCCTTCGCGGAGGTTTTCCCCGAACTTGCGGAAAGCATCCGCCGCTCGCGCGGACGGCCGATCGTTGAAGTGCGCAAGCAGCAGGTTTCGCTGCGGCTCGATCCGGACGTGATTGCCAAGTTCAAGGCGACCGGCAAGGGCTGGCAGGCGCGCGTCAACGAGATCTTGAAGCAGGCAAAACTCTGATCCCAACGATTCCTGCGATGACGTAATCGTGAGCGCCAACCCGGCAATCCAGGCTGGACCTTCCGTCCTGTCTGCCTATCCTCAGCGCCCATGCCAACCTTGGTTCCGTGAGGTGCATGATGCCGCGATTGATCCTGCTTGCATTTGCCGCCATCGTTCTCCTGCATGCCCTGTGGCCGATGCCCGCCCACGCGCAAAGCGCCCGTCCGCCGGTCAGTCAGTGCCAGGCGATCGCGCAGTCTGTTCCCGACGTCACTTTCGCAAGTTTCAAACCGTCGCTTGCCCTTAACGTTCAGGCGACTGCCGACGAAGCGGTTGTTATCACCTATGTTGGCCATTCGACGTTTCTGATCGAAACGCCCGGCGGCGTGTCGATCGCCACGGATTATAGCGGCTGGTATGTACCACCGAAGGTCCCGGACGTCGTTACGATGAACAAGGCACATTCCAGTCACTATACGCTGACGCCGGACCCGGCGATCAAGCATGTGCTGCATGGATGGGGCGATAGTGGACAGCCAGCCGATCACGATGTCGTGGTTGGCGACACCTATATCCGCAACGTCACGACGGATATCCGCGCCGGTGGCGCGACGATGGAGCCGGACGGCAATTCGATCTTCATCTTCGAGGTCGCGGGTCTTTGCATTGGCCATCTCGGGCATCTGCATCATGAACTCGACGATACCGACTATGCCGGGATCGGCCGTCTCGATGTCCTGATGGTACCGGTCGATGGTGGCCTGACGATGGGTGCGGAAAGCATGAGCCGGGTGGTGACGCGGCTGCGCTCGTCGCTGATCCTGCCGATGCACCGGCGCGGCCCGCCGGTCACCAACTTCCTGCAGATGTTTGGCGATGGCTTCGACAAAAGCTTTGCAACACAGGCAAGCGTGACGGTATCGATGCGTTCCTTGCCAAGGAAGCCGCTGATTTATATCCTGCAGGGCGTCTGACCCCGGGATCCATGGAATGAAGTTTTTCGCTGTCTGTCTTCTTGCCGTTCTTTCCATGACACATCAGGTTTTAGCCGACGGCGCCCCGCCGCCGCGATTGCCGACGGTTGAAGGCGACAAGACGCCGGTGACCGTGCCGGAAACGAAAACGTTCGGGCGGCAGGAAGAATTCGTTCTGCCCTCCGGCAATATCGGCTGCATCTACACGCCTGAAGGTGGCACACAGGTCTATCAACCGGCGGATGGCGGGCCGGAACTGGCCTGCGACCGCGTCGAGCCAAGCTATGTCCGGGCGACATTGTCCCGCAAGGGCGCTGCCACGCTCGCCAAGAATGTCGGCGATCCCAGCTGCTGCTCGGCTGGCCCGGTGCTCGACTATGGTCAGACCTGGGCTGCTGGCCCGTTCTCCTGCCTTTCGACCCGCACCGGCCTCGCCTGCGAGCGCAATGATGGCCATTCGTTCTTTCTCAGCCGCAAGCGCCTTGCCGCCAACTGAAAAAAAGCCACCCCTTCTGGACGCAAAGCGCCAATGAAACTATAAGGCGCCCAATTCCAAACACGACTAGCATGAGAAGAGGGCGCCATGGCCGGCCATTCACAGTTTAAAAACATCATGCACCGCAAGGGCCGTCAGGACGCCGTGCGGTCGAAAATGTTCTCCAAGCTCGCGCGCGAAATCACCGTTGCGGTCAAGGGCGGTTTGCCTGACCCGACGATGAATGCGCGCCTGCGCCTGGCGATCCAGAACGCCAAGGCGCAGTCGATGCCGAAGGACAATATCGAGCGCGCCATCAAGAAGGGTTCCGGTGCCGATGGCGAGAACTATGAAGAAGTCCGGTATGAAGGCTATGGCCCGGGCGGCGTTGCCGTTATCGTCGAAGCTTTGACCGACAACCGTAACCGCACGGCCTCCAACGTCCGCTCAACCTTCACCAAGGCCGGCGGCGCGCTGGGCGAAACGGGTTCCGTCTCCTTCTCGTTCGACCGCGTCGGTGAAATCTCCTACAAGCTCTCGGCTGGCGATGCCGACACGGTGATGGAAGCCGCGATCGAAGCCGGTGCCGACGATGTGACCACCGACGAGGACGGGCATTTCATCATCTGCGGTTTCGAAGCCATCGGCGATGTCTCCAAGGCCCTTGAAGCGACGCTCGGCGAAGCCGATACAGTCAAGGCGATCTGGAAGGCCCAGAACACGGTGCCGGTCGATGAAGAACGCGCCCAGTCGCTGATGAAGCTGATCGATACGCTGGAAGACGACGATGACGTGCAGAACGTCTACACCAACTTCGAAGTCTCCGACGAAGTGATGGCCAAGCTCTCGGCCTGATTTGCGCCGGTTCACGTCACCGCCTGTCGGGATTGGCAAGCCAGTTCCGGCAGCTTGGTATTAGGCTCCTCTCTTTTGGAGAGAGTATTGACCATGCAGACTGTGACGAAACTTGCGGCACCGGTGGCCGCTGACGGCGACCCGGCAACACTGGATGGCTGGGTTGTCGTATCCGGAACGCCGTCGATGAAGACCTGGGCGCTGCATACGTCGTCCGACGGTTCGATGGTTTCCGGCTACTGGGAAGCGACGCCTGGCACCTACCACGCGACTTACACGGCCTACGAGTTCGTCCACATGATCGCCGGCAAGATCATCATCACACCGGATGGCGGTACGCCGGTCACGGTTGTTGCTGGTGACGCCTTCGTCGTTGAGGCCGATTTCAAAGGCACATGGGAAATCCTTGAAACGGTGCGCAAGCACTTCGATTTCAAGGTTTAAGCCTGATCCCAGATTGAGTTTGTGGATACCCCGGACTTCTCCGGGGTATTTTTTATGCCGCTTGCGCGAGTTTCTGCTGCGCGTCCGCAAACAGCCGGACGGATTTCAGCCGGGCGTCCATGTCGAAGATTGGCATGGAGACGATCACCTCATCGGCATCGGTCTGGCCGATGAATTGGTCGAGTTTCGTCCTGATCGTCTCCGGTCCGCCGACCACGGCATAGGTCATGGCGTGATCCACGAAGATCTTTTCATTGTCGCTCCACAGGCCGTCCATTGAATCCACCGGCGGCGGGAACTGGCCACGGGCGTTGCGGCGCAGCGCCACGAAGGATTGCTGCATCGAGGTGAAGAGGTGGCTGGCTTCGGCGTCGGTATCGGCGGCGACGCCCATGATGCCGACCATGGCATAGGGCTGGTCGAGATATTGCGACGGCTCGAAGCGCTCGCGATAGATTTCCAAGGCTGACAGGAGCATGTCCGGGGCAAAATGCGAGGCGAAGGCGAAGGGCAGGCCGAGCATGCCGGCCAGATGCGCGCTGAAATGGCTGGAGCCGAGCAGCCAGATCGGCACGTTGCTATCGGCGCCGGGCACAGCGATCAGGTCCTGACCGTCCTTGATGGGGCCGAGCAAAGCCTGCAATTCGACGACGTCATTGGGGAAATTGTTGGCGCTGGCTTCCATGTTGCGGCGAAGTGCAGATGCGGTGCGCATGTCGGTTCCCGGCGCGCGGCCGAGGCCAAGATCGATACGGCCGGGATAGAGCGCGGCCAGCGTTCCGAACTGCTCGGCAATCACCAACGGCGAATGGTTGGGCAGCATGATGCCGCCGGAGCCGACGCGGATCGTCTTGGTGCCGGCTGCCACATGCGAAATGACGATCGATGTTGCAGCACTTGCGATGCCCTTCATGCCGTGATGTTCGGCCAGCCAGAAACGCTTGTAGCCGGATGCTTCCGCTTCCTGCGCCAGCCTGCGCGAATTTTGCAAGGCTTGCGAAGCATCTGACCCTTGCGTGATTGGCGAAAGGTCGAGGATCGAAAAGGGCACCATGGGAAAAGCCTTCGATGAATGGAACTGATAGAAGCCTATGTAAGATCGAATTTCGTAAATCCAACCCTGGACGGCGAAATGTGATAGGGGGCGAACAGCTGAATTCTTGCGGATGTTTTTGTTTTGTTCACATTTTGCTGGCAGCGTCCGGGCATGAGTATTAAGCTTCCCACCATGCAAAACACGATTCGCATCATCGGCATTGATCCGGGCCTGCGCCGTACCGGTTGGGGCGTCATCGATACGCTCGGCAATTCCCTGCGTTTCGTCGCCTCCGGCACTGTTACTTCGGATGGAGACATGGATCTGGCCTCGCGGCTTTGCCAGTTGCACGATGGTTTGGCCGATGTCATTCACGTTCACAAGCCGGATGAGGCGGCCGTCGAGCAGACTTTCGTCAACAAGGATGCGGTGGCGACCCTCAAGCTTGGCCAAGCCCGCGGCATTGCCATGCTTGTGCCAGCACGGGCGGGATTGCAGGTCGCTGAATATGCGCCGAATGCGGTGAAGAAATCCGTCATCGGCGTTGGTCATGGTGAGAAGCAGCAAATCCACATGATGCTGAAAATCCTGATGCCCAAGGCCGAATTCAAGGGCAATGACGCGGCTGATGCCTTGGCGATCGCTATTTGCCACGCCCACAATCGCGGTGGCGCCCGCATGCGCATGGCGGCACTCGCAGGCTGATTTGTTCTTGACTTGTTCTGTTTTGGCGCTTAAGTAATACCTCAGAGGTATTACCATGCGTGTGACGGAAAAAGGTCAGGTGACTATCCCGAAGGAAATCAGAGACCGCCTCGGTATCGTGCCGGGATCGGAGGTGGATTTCGTTGCGTCCAGCAAGGGCGCGTTGCTGGTGCGGGTGGATGCTGCGGTGAACGAGCCGGTTATCCGTGACTTTGACGACTGGGCAGCCAGCGTGAAGGGAACGTTTGACACCGGAGGCAAGAGCACGGACGAGTTCATGATCTGGCTGAGGGGCGAACGTGACGATCTCGTCCCTCGTTGATACCAATATCTTCATTGATGTTCTCGGGCCTGAAACGCCCATTCGCCCATGGTCGCTTAAAGCTCTGCGGCAATGCGTCAGCGACGGAACATTGGTCCTTAGCTCGATTGTTTGGTCCGAACTTGCGGCGTCGCCCATTTCAGAAGGAGAGCTGCTTGCGGCCTTGAGCTGGCTTGACCCCAAACGTGAAAATATCCCGTACGAGGCGGCATTCCGAGCGGGTAAGGCGCATCGTGCCTATCGTCTTGCCGGTGGTCAGCGGGAGCGGACATTGCCGGATTTTCTCATCGGCGCCCATGCCGACTGGCGCAGACACCGTCTGTTGACGAGGGATGGGGCCAGATACAGTTCTTATTTCCCTTCCGTCGAACTGATCACGCCGGACACTCACCCATGAAGGATTTTGCGCCATGATCGGCAAGCTGAAGGGAACGATCGACGAGATCGGTGACGACCATGTCGTTGTCGATGTACATGGCGTCGGCTATGTCGCCCATTGTTCGTCGCGCACGCTGTCGAAAATCGGCTCGCCGGGCGAAGCGATCGTGCTGTTTATCGAAACCTATGTGCGCGAAGATCAATTACGGCTGTTTGGTTTCCTGTCGGCGCTGGAGCGGGAATGGTTCCGGCTGCTGCAGAGCGTGCAGGGTGTCGGCTCCAAGGTGGCGCTTGCCGTTCTTTCCGTGCTGACGCCCGGCGAACTGGCCAATGCCATTGCGTTGCAGGACAAGACCTCGGTGTCGCGAGCGCCCGGCGTCGGGCCGAAGGTTGCCGTGCGCATTGTCACCGAACTCAAGAACAAGGCACCGGCCTTTGCCGGCGAGGCGGGTGCCAATATCGGCCTGAAGCAGGAGCTTGGCGAAGGCGTCGCCTCGGCGCCGGTCTCCGATGCGGTCTCGGCGCTCAGCAATCTCGGCTACTCGCGCGATCAGGCAGCCAATGCGGTGGCGGCGGCGTTGAAGAATGGCGGTGAGGGGCTGGACAGCGCCAAGCTGATCCGGCTGGGGCTGAAAGAGCTGGCGCGCTAACTGCGTTGCCCTGGCGTTCGAGGCATGAGATTGAGTGTACATGAGTGAAGAGCAGAGACTGATCACCCCAGAAAAGCGCGGCGAGGATCTGGATACGACCCTGCGGCCGCAGACGCTGGACGAGTTTACCGGTCAGGCGGAAGCGCGTGCCAATCTGAAAATTTTCATCGAGGCGGCAAAGAACCGCGGCGAGGCGCTGGACCATGTTCTGTTCGTCGGTCCGCCCGGCCTTGGCAAGACGACGCTGGCGCAGATCATGGCCAAGGAACTCGGCGTCAATTTCCGCTCGACATCCGGTCCCGTGATCGCCAAGGCCGGTGATCTTGCCGCCCTTCTGACCAATCTCGAAGACCGGGACGTGCTGTTCATTGACGAAATCCACCGGCTGAACCCAGCCGTCGAGGAAATCCTCTATCCGGCGATGGAGGATTTTCAGCTCGACCTGATCATCGGCGAGGGTCCGGCGGCGCGCTCGGTGAAGATCGACCTGTCGAAATTTACGCTGGTCGCCGCCACTACCCGGCTTGGGCTGTTGACGACGCCGCTGCGCGACCGGTTTGGCATTCCGGTGCGCTTGAGTTTCTATACGGTCGAGGAGTTGGAACTGATCGTCAGGCGTGGAGCTAGGCTGATGGGTCTCGGTATTACGGATGACGGTGCCCGAGAAATCGCCCGCCGGGCGCGCGGCACGCCGCGCATCGCGGGCCGGCTTCTGCGCCGGGTGCGTGATTTTGCCGAAGTCGCCAAGGCTGAGGCTGTGACCAAGCAGATCGCCGACGAGGCGCTGACACGGTTGCTGGTTGACAATATGGGCCTCGATCAACTCGACAAACGTTATCTGACCATGATTGCGCTGAATTTTGGTGGCGGTCCGGTTGGCATTGAAACCATTGCGGCAGGGCTGTCTGAACCCCGCGACGCGATCGAAGACATCATCGAACCCTACATGATCCAGCAGGGTTTTATCCAGCGTACGCCGCGCGGGCGTATTTTAACCGCAAACGCATGGAAACACCTTGGATTGCAGGTGCCGAAGGATCTGGAAGCCACTCAGTTCCGGCTGTTCCAAGAGGATGATTGATTGTTGACGCGGCGGAGCTTTGTCAGAACGCTTGGTGCCCTGATGTTGTCGGGCGTCGCGTCCGGGGCCTATGCCGTGGGGATCGAGCCCGTGGGGCGGCCGCGGGTCGTTCGCTACAATCTGGTGCCAAACAAATGGCCGGCCGGGCTGAAACTGCGGTTGGTGATCCTGGCCGATCTTCATGCGTGCAGACCCTGGATGCCACCGCGCCGGATCGGCGATATCTGCGATCAAGCCAATGCGCTTGAGGGCGACGTGATCCTGCTGTTGGGCGATTTTCTCTCCGGCATGCGCATGGGCGGAAACCGGATAACGTCCGATGAGTGGGCAGGCAAACTTGCCCGTCTTGCTGCGCCTCTTGGCGTTCATGCGGTCATGGGAAACCATGACTGGATCGACGATCCCGACGCGATGATCGCAGGCACGGGGCCGACGATCGTGCACAAGGCACTGGCCTCGATCAACGTCCCTGTTTACGAGAATCAAGCGGCCCGTTTTGAAAAGGACGGCGAAGGCTTTTGGCTGGCAGGTCTTGCCGATCAGATCGGCCCACGCGAAGGCCTCGACGATTTGCCAGGAACCCTGGCGCAGGTCACAGACGAAGCGCCGGTCATCCTGATGGCGCATGAGCCGGATGTTTTTCCAACGGTGCCGAACAGGGTATCCGTGACGTTGTCGGGGCATACGCATGGCGGGCAGATCCGGCTGTTCGGCTATTCACCGATCGTGCCTTCGCGCTACCGTAACAGGTACGCCTACGGGCATATCGTTGAAAACGAATGTAACCTGATCGTTTCAGGCGGCCTCGGTTGCTCGATTGCCCCGATCCGCTTCGGCTCGCCGCCGGAAATCGTCGTCGTCGAACTTGGATAGATCATGCCCAAACGCAAGATGATCCGGATGGATGGACCGCACAGGCGGCGGTTCAATTTTCGCATTGCCGGGCTTGGTTTTCGCGAGGGGCATGTTCTGGTGCATCGGGCCGTGCATGAGGATTTCTGGACGTTTCCGGGCGGGCGGGCCGAGATCGGCGAGACGTCGGTGGAGACGCTGAAACGCGAGATGGTCGAGGAACTGGGCGTCGAGGTCACCGTCGGCCGCTTGCTGTGGACCGTGGAAAATTTCTTCCGCTACGAAGAGCGCGACTATCACGAGATCGGCTTCTACTACCAGATGGAAATCCCCGGGGATTTTCCGTTTCATCCAAGCGACATCGTGCATCGCCTGAGGGACGGCAAGAACGACCTTGAATTCAAATGGGTGAAGGCGACCAGAGCGGCGCTCACGGAACTGGATATTCCCCCCTATTTCATTGCCGAGCAGATCGAGACGCTGCCGGTGACGCCGGTGCACATCATCTGGGATGATGGCAATCTCGACCGGTAGGCGGCCCCGCCCGAAGATGGGCGGCTTTTCGATGCCTTCTAAGCCAAGTGTCTTATCGTCTGTTTGAGCCGTTCCATTCCACCCGGCTTCCAGCCCAGCGCCTCGATCTTGCAGGTGTCCATGGCATTGTAGCCCGCCTTTCCCGCTGCGGCAGGCAAGGGGTGGGGGCAGCCGGTGGCCCGTTGCAGGATCGACATGATTTCATGGGTATCGGTCAGGAAATCGGAGACGTTGAAAATCTCGCCATTGACCCGCACAGGATCGGATTCCAGCATCAGGCGAACGGCGCGGGCGACGTCGTCGCCATGCACTTCAGTGCCAGCGCGGACGGCTATCTGCCTACCGGCCAGATAATCCTCGAAAAGCTCAGCCCATTTATGCCGCCGGCCCGGTCCTCCCGGTCCGTAGATGCCGGTCGCCCGCAAGCTTGCCGTGACGAAACCATGGCCGCAGAGCGAGCGCAGGCTTCGCTCGGCCTGCAGCTTCACATCGCCATAGAGAGTGCCGGGCTTGCCGGGCATGTCTTCTTTCAACAGCGCGCCTGGCGGTTGCGGACCATAAGCTGCGCGGCTGGACAGGAAGACGCAGCGGCGCACGCCGGCATCGCGGGCGGTTTCGAACAGCCGCACGGTTCCGTCGAGATTGGCGCGCTGGAACCCTTGCGGATCATCGCCCTCTCCGCCGCGGTATTTTCCAGGTACGTGGTCGAAGGCGGCATGAACGAAATAATAGACGTGATCAAAGGCCTCGATCTCGTCTGCATCCGGATCGAGCCGCAGGGGTACGAAAGCAACCTCCTTGGAGAAGAAGCCGGATTCCGGCGCGGTCCGTCCGCCCACGCTAACCTTGTAGCCTTTGGCCAGCAGGTGCTCGACGATGAAGCGGCCAACATAGCCGGTGCCGCCGGAAACGAGAACGCGTGTCATGAGTTTCCTGATGTCAGTCCGGATGTGGCAAGGCCGGGTTCTCCAGGGCGGCAATCTCCGGAATGATGCCGCCGTTGAAATAAGCATGCCAGAGATCGATCAGCGGCCGCAGTCTTTCCGCCTTCGGATGGTCCTTTTCCCACGGTTTTTCATATTGGAAATGCAGCACGCCGATCGAGGGCCAATCCCAGAGCGCCGGCATGTTGAACCAGACATATTGCAGCATGTTCATCGTGACAGGCAGGCCATGCCAGTCCGGAAAGAAATTTTGCAGGAAGGTCTGGTCGGTGCGCGGCCAGAACGCATCGGGGGTATCCAGCTGCTCCAGCATCGTCTCGTATGTCTGTAAACTGGGGGTCGCAACAAAGACGCCCGAGTTCAGCCGGTGAAAATCGGCAAGGCTTTCATAGACGTTAGGCGCTGCCGAAAATTCGGGATAGCCGAAATAACGATCGATGTTTTTCATGACCAGCGCATCGGCATCGATGAACATGCAGCGTTCGTATTCGATCAGTTGCCAAAGCCGCAGCTTGCAGAAATTGTCGAGCGGCGAGTGAAAGTCCGGTTTACGTCCCCTGGTGAACGGAGCCGCGCTGTGGAGATTTTTACGGGCATGCCGTTCATTGAAGGCGTCCGAAAGCGGTAAAAGGTCGGTGGCGATCAGCCGGCAGCCGAATTCGGCCAGTGGCGCCAGCGCATTTTGATGGACACCGCCTGTGTGGAGAACGGCGATATCGGCTTGTGTTCCGGTCAGGCGGATCGAGCGAGCCAATGCAGTTGCGCCCATGGCGTAGTCCGCATTGGTGACCAGCGTCACGAATGCGTGCCGCGATCCGGCAGGGCCGGATGGCGCGATACCGTCTGAAGCCGTTGCTGGCTGCCTCATGAAACCGATTTCAGCCTTCTTCCTTCCGGATCGTGATTGATCCTGGCAGCGATATCCCTGGTCCAGGCCGAGACGGCGGGCACGCGGCTGCGATCAACACGGTAGGCGTATTTCTTGCCGACATCGACGATTTCCGCAAGCAGGCCGTCCTGCAGCGTGATCGGGTTGAGGCCGAGTTGGCGGAACTTTTCGTTGCGCACGACGAGATCGTTTTCGGCAGCCTCTTTCCGTGGGTTGGGAAGCCAGGCGATATCGGAGCCGGTGAGCCCGGCGATCATTTCGGCGAGATCGCGAATCCTATGCGTCTCGGTCATCTGATTGAAGATTTCGACGCGGGCACCACGCTGCGGCGGGTTTTTCAGCGCCAGTTCGATGCAGCGGACCGAATCCTGGATATGGATGAAGGCGCGGGTCTGGCCGCCGGTGCCGTGCACAGTCAGCGGATAGCCGATCGCCGCCTGGATGAGGAAGCGATTGAGCACCGTGCCGTAATCGCCGTCATAGTCGAAGCGGTTGATCAACTGTTCGTGGCGGCGGGTCTGCTCGGTGTGGGTGCCCCAGACGATGCCTTGATGCAGGTCGGTGATCCGCATACCGTCGTTCTTGGCATAGAACTGGAACAGCAACTGATCGAGGCATTTGGTCATGTGGTAAATCGAGCCGGGATTGGCAGGGTAGAGAATATCCTGCCTTGCCGTTTCGCCGCTTTCGGTCTCGATGCCGACCGGAAGATAGCCCTCGGGGATTGCGGCGCCAACCGTCGAATAACCGTAGACGCCCATGGTGCCGAGATGGACGAGATGGGCATCGAGGCTGATCTCGACCATGGCATTCAAGAGATTATGGGTGGCATTGACGTTGTTGTTGACGGTATAGTTCTTGTGGCGATCGCTCTTCATCGAATAGGGTGCGGCGCGCTGCTCGGCAAAATGGATGACGGCATCCGGGCGGTTTTCTGCAAGCCAATTTTTCAGAAGTTCATAGTCGCGGGCAAGATCGATCAGATGAAAATGGATACGCCGGCCGGTCTCCGCGTGCCAGATGCGGGTGCGTTCCTGTATGGAATCCATCGGCGTCAGCGACTGGACGCCCAGCTCCGTATCGATCCAGCGGCGTGAGAGATTGTCCAGAATATGGATGTCATGTCCGGCATCGGACAAATGCAGGGATGTCGGCCAGCCGACAAAACCATCACCGCCAAGGACAGCAATTTTCATGCACGTCGTCTCCTTCAGGTGGAACGCTATGGATGGTGATAGGGGCGGATTGTGACAGGACGACAATGCTTGCCAAAAGCAATTTGTTCCGTCACAGAAAAACAAAAATCAGAGGATGCCCATGACCTTGATCGCACTTTCCGGCGAGCTGACGGATGCCGGACACCGGCTGGTGCAGCGCGTCTATTACGAGGACACGGATTTTTCCGGCGTCGTCTATCATGCCCGCTATCTGCATTTCATGGAGCGTGCACGCACCGATTATCTGCGCCTTCTCGGCGTCGAGCAGGCAACGCTGGCGATCGAGGGGGACACGGAAGGTCTGGTCTTCGTCGTCCACCGGATGGAGATCGATTTCAAGCAACCGGCGCGCATGGACGATATCCTGACGATCACCACGGCGACGGAAAAAGCTGGCGGTGCCAAGATGGTCTTGCAGCAGGAAATCCGCCGCGAGGGCACGCTGCTGATCGCCGCCAAGGTGATCATCGCCGTCATCAACGGGCAGGGACGGCCGCGGCGGCTGCCGGAAACACTGGGCAAGAAATTCCTTGGGCAGGGGTGAGTTTCAGTCCCCGGCTTCGACCGCTTTCAGCATTGCCTTGGTCAGGCTCTGTTTCCAGTCCTTCGCCTCGGCCCAGGGATCAATGCCGCTTTCCAGGCGCTCGAGAATATCCGGGATGTGGAAACCGTTGGCAGCGCCGAGATCACCAAGCTCATCCCAGCTGACCGGCATTGCCACCGGACCTTTGGCGCGGGCGCGCACCGAATAGGGAGCGACGGCGGTGGAGCCGCGCTCGTTGCGCAGCCAGTCGATGAAGATGCGGCCCTTGCGCTTTGCCTTGGACATGGTGGCAATGTAATTGTCCGGATCGTCATCGGCGATCTTGGCCGAAAGCTCCTTGGCGAAGGCCTTGGCCTCTTCCCACGGCGCGCGGCGCGACAAAGGCACGATGACATGGATGCCCTTGCCACCGGAGACCATGGCGACGGATTTCAGGCCAAGTTTTTCCAACGCGTCGCGAAGCGAGATGGCCGCGTGTTTGACGGTTTCGAAGGTGACGCTCGGGTCCGGATCGAGATCGAAGACGAGGCGGTCGGCAGCGTCGAGCCGGTCGATGGTCGAGCCCCAGATGTGCAACTCGATCGTGCCCATCTGCACGGCGGCCACCAGTCCTTTGGCGTCATCGACATACAGATAGTTGGCCATGTCGCCATCGGATTCCTCGATCGGGACCTGATGGATTTCATCGGGAAAGCCGTCGCCGGCATGTTTCTGGTAGAAACACTGATGATCCGGTCCCTGCGGGCAGCGCAGGATCGATGCGGGGTGTTTGGCGGCAAATGGCAGCATGCGATCGGCAATGACGCCGTAATAGCGGGCAAGGTCGATCTTGGTGATATCCGGATTTGAGAAAAGCAGCCGACCGGCATGGGTGATGCGGATGCCAAGCACATCGCCGTCAGCGTCTTTTTCCTTTCGGCCGGCGGGTTTTTTGGTTTCAGCCGAAGCGGTCTTCTCTGAGCCCACTCTTTTGCCCGTTTCGGCCTTGGCCGGAGGCGGTGTCTTTTTCGTCTCGGGTGTCACGCTGGAAGCCTCCTTGTCCTCGCGCAGGCCTTCGAACGAGCCGTGCCGGATATGACCATCGTCGGTAAATTCTGCGAAATCCACCTCTGCCACAAGGTCTGGTGTCAGCCAGACGGCGTCCCGGGTAATGTCGTTCGGAACCGTGTCAAATGGCGAGGTCTTGCGCTTCAACTTTGAAAATCGGTTGGCCAAATCGGCCATGGTCTCTTCGTCGAACCCGGTGCCGACGCGGCCCTGATAGACGAACTTGCCATCCTCATAGGCACCGACCAGCAGCGAGGCGAACGCTCGGCTGCGTTTGTCGGACGGCGAGTAGCCGCCGATGATGAATTCCTGGCGTTTCGTGCATTTGATCTTCAGCCAGCTGCCGGTTCGGCCTTCGCGGTAGGGGGCATCGGCTTTCTTGGCGATGATGCCTTCCTGCCCGGCCTTGCACATGGCATGGAATACCTTGTCGCCATTGCCACGCACATGCTCGCTATATTGGATCGCGCGGCTCGGTCCCAGCGTGTCCAGCAGCGATTTCAGCATCGCCTTGCGCTCGATCAGTGGCTTCTTGCGCAAATCCTTGCCGTCATGTTGCAGCAGATCGAAGGCATAGAACCGCGTTTCACGACCAGTCTTGATTGCTTTTTGAAGTGCGGAGAATTTCGAACCCTCGTCTGAGGCAGCGACGGCTTCACCATCGATCAAGGCTGTGTCGCAATCGAGATCGGTAAACCCGTGGGCAATGTCTGGAAATTTTTCCGTCCAGTCCAGCCCCGTGCGGGTGAAGCAGGTGATGCCGCCCTTGCCGATGGAAATCATCAGGCGGTAGCCGTCGAACTTGGCTTCGTTCAGCCAGCCGTCACTATCAGGCGCATCTGCGGTAAGGGTTGCAAGTTGCGGCTTGACGAAGGCGGGCGCTTTTCCCGTCCGCTTCCGCTCCGCTCGAACCTCGGATTCCTCCTGTGCAACGGCGCCCGCCTTGACGTTGGCGGCGGCACTTTTTGCAGATTCCCAGACATGAGCTGTCTTTTCCCCTCGGCCCTCCGCGATCTCCTCCATCGAGCGGCCGGTTTTGATGCTGGTCAGGTTGTCCGTCAGCAGGCTTTCGCCGTCATCACCGGTCTCTTCGTCATGCTCCTTGATCAGCAGCCAGTTTTCGCGCTTTTCGCCGTTGCGCGGTTTCATTCGCACTAAGGCCCAGCCACCGTGCATGCGCTGGCCGTGGATATGGAACTTGAGTTTGCCTTCCTTCAGGCCTTCGTCCGGGTCGTTGTCCGGTTCCCACCAGCCGGTGTCCCACAGCATCACCGTGCCGCCGCCATATTGTTTCTTGGGGATCGTGCCTTCGAAATCGCCATAGGCCACGGGATGATCTTCAGTGCGCACGGCAAGCCGTTTGTCTTCGGGGTTAATGCTTGGGCCGCGCGTCACCGCCCAGCTCTTTAAAACACCCTTCCATTCCAGCCGGAAATCGTAATGCAGACGGGTCGCATCGTGTTTCTGCACCAGGAAAAGCTTTCCCGCCTTGGCAGGTTTTGCCGCGCCCTTGGGTTCGGCAGTCTTGGTGAAGTCGCGCTTGCGGTTATACTCGGTGAGGGAATCGTGATGCTCGGCCATAGCAAGTGCCTCAGGCGGATTTTTTCTTCGGGGCGGCTTTTCTGGGGGCAGCTTTCGCGCCGCTGCCCTCAAGGCTTTTCTTCAGCGCCGACATGAGGTCGACGACATTGTCGCCGCGCTTGCCGGTGTCATCCTCTTCTTCGACCTCGATCTTTGCCTTCTTGCCTTTGAGCTTTCTCTGGACGAGTTCCTTGAGTGCTAGCGAGTAATTGTCCTTGAAGCTGGCGGCGTCGAAAGGCGCAGTCTTCTTGTCGATCAGCGCCGTTGCTACCTCCAGAAGGTCGTCGTCGGACGTTTTGCCGGAAAGCCCATGGAACATCGGGTCGGCCTTGCGCAGTTCATCGGTATAATGCAGCGTTTCCAGAAGCAGGCCATCACCGCAAGGTTTGATCGCGGCGATATATTCGCGGCCCCGCAGGGTTAGCTGGCCAAGCCCCACCTTTCCGGCTTTGCGAAGCGCGTCACGCACGACACGATAGGCATCCTCGGCCAGATCGTCGGCGGGAACGACGTAATAGGGTTTGTCATAGTAGATCGGCGAGATTTCCGAGGCATCGACGAACTGCACGAGTTCGAGCGTCTTTTTGGTCTCGAGCTTGACGGCATCGATTTCTTCCGGCTCGAGCAGGACATATTTGCCGCTTTCGTATTCATAGCCCTTGACGATCTCGTCAGTGTCGACCGGGCCGATGCCATCGACCACCTTGTCGTAGTGCACCGGCTTGCCCGAGGGCTCGTGGATCTGGCGAAAGGCAAAACGCGCACCGGTCTTGGTGGCGCTGAAAACCTCGACGGGAATGGAGACGAGGGAGAGGCGTAACTGTCCTTTCCACAATGCACGCGATACCATGTCTCCACCTTTTCTCGATTTGGCCTAGTGTGGAATGTTCCGGCCGGCCGTGTCGCTGGCGAGCAATCGTTCCAACGCGGCAACGTCCTCGCTGGTGATAACCGGTACGGGATCCGACGCCATCGCCTGCAATACCTCCGGCGAGATGGCGTCATTTTCAATCGCCCATTCGAGCGCTTGCCGCGTTTCGCGCTCCGCCCGGAGCTGCGCATAGAGCGCAAGGATCAGCCGGTCGCGATGATCGAATTTCGGCCGGGAGGAACGTTTGGACGATGTCTTTGGCGTGATCGTGCTCATGTCCGCTCAACGCAGCCGGACCTTGAATGTTCCCGCAGGACATCATGGCAAAGATGACAGTGCGGTGCAGTAAAGTAACACTCCCTTAACCATAATGATGTCTTAATGGCTGTATTAGGGTTTTGTGCACTGCACGTCATCCTTTCACCAAGATTGAACGCAAGAAGGCAGACAGGAAGCTTAAATATCGGCATGAGGCCGGTTATCGGCAGCTGCCGGGTCAATCTTGCAACAATGACGTTTAAGCACCCTGGCTGTGAGCATGAGATTGCTCTTGCCGGGCGTTTGGATTCGGGGATTTGAGAACGATGGAACAGGTCGGATTGGCTGCGGCGACGACAGACGTAACGCTGTGGTCGCTATTCATGGAGGCGGGCTTCGTGGTGAAGCTCGTCATGCTGGGATTGATCGGCGCCTCGATCTGGACCTGGGCGATCGTCGTCGACAAGACGCTGAAATTCGGCAAGGTGCGCCGTCAGCTGGATGCGTTCGAACAGGTGTTCTGGTCTGGCCAGTCGCTGGAAGAACTCTACCGGACATTGTCCGACCGGACGACCTCCGGCATGGGGGCGATCTTCGTCTCTGCCATGCGCGAATGGAAGAAGTCCTTCGAGCGCGGCGCCCGCTCGCCGATCGGTCTACAGATGCGTATCGACCGGGCGATGGACGTGACGCTGGCGCGTGAAGCCGAAGCACTGGAATCGCGGCTCGGTTCGCTCGCCACCATCGGTTCGGCCGGTCCGTTCGTCGGTCTGTTTGGTACCGTCGTCGGTATCATGACCTCGTTCCAGGCCATCGCCGGCTCGAAGTCGACAAACCTTGCAGTCGTCGCCCCCGGTATCGCCGAGGCGCTTCTCGCCACCGCAATCGGCCTTCTCGCCGCTATCCCGGCGGTTATCGCCTACAACAAGTTCTCCGCCGATGCCGGCAAGCTGACGGCCCGCATGGAAGGGTTTGCCGACGAGTTCTCGGCCATTCTTTCGCGCCAGATCGATGAGAAGCTGCAGCCGCGCCAGGCCGCGCAGTAAGCCCGCAGCGGCACGAAGACGGAGATAGACCAATGGGTATGTCAGCAGCAGGTGGTGGATCGAAGGGTGGCGGCCGTCGCCGCGGTGGCCGTGGCGGCCGAGGCGGCAAGGGCGTCATGAGCGAAATCAACGTGACGCCGTTCGTCGACGTCATGCTGGTTCTTCTGATCATCTTCATGGTTGCGGCCCCGATGATGACGGTCGGTGTGCCGATCGACCTGCCGGAAACGCAGGCCAAGGCGCTGAATGCCGAAACCCAGCCGATCACGATTTCGGTCAAGAGCGACGGCCAGGTTTTCCTGCAGGAAACACCGATCCCGGTCGAAGAGGTTGCCGCAAAGCTCCAGGCGATTGCCACGACGGGCTATAGCGAGCGCATCTTCGTGCGCGGTGATGCGACATCGCCTTACGGCGTGATCGCCGATGTCATGGCGCGTATCCAGGAAGCAGGCTTCAAGAATATCGGTCTCGTCACCCAGCCGCAGAAGGGCCAGTAGAGCGCGTACGATGAAGAGCAGTCTCATCACATCCGCTGTGCTGCATGGCCTGGTTTTGACCTGGGCGCTGGTGTCGCTCGGCAGTCCCAAATCGTTCGAGGTCTCCAATATGGAGTCCATTCCGGTCGATATGGTCTCTGTCGAAGAACTGACCCAGTTGCAGATGGGGGACGCAAAGGCTCCGAAGTCGGAGAAGCCTTCGCCCGTTCCGACAAAAAAGCCGGTCGAGAACAATGATGGTGAAAACGTTGGCGATAACAGCGTCGATCTGAAAACACCGCCGAAGCCGGAATCAAAGCCGATCGAGAAAGAATCGACCGGTGCGATCAAGTCTGAAGACGTGCCGCTGCCGAAACCCGAGCCAGTGAAGGAAGACAAGCCCGAGGTGACGGAAGACAAGCCGGCATCCGAGCCTGCAACGGAAGTTGCCGCGCTCCCGGAACCGAAGCAGGAGGTCCAGCCAGACCCCAAGCCTGCGGAAACGCCGGCCGAGGAAAAGCCTGCGGAAAATCCGGATGCGGAAGCGCTGCCGGATAAGGTTCCGACGCCGATGGCAAAGCCGAAGGTTGAGCAACCAGCGCAGACGGCCAAGACGCCCGATCGTAAGAACGAAGAAAACAAAACCGAGAAGAAGAAGACATCGACTGCCATGAAGTCGGACTTCGATGCCGACGAAGTCGCAGCGCTTCTCAACAAGCAGGATTCATCCGGCGGCGGCAAGAAGCGGTCCAGCGAAACGGCTTCGCTTGGTGCAAAGAAGACCACCGGCAACACGCTGTCCGCCAGCGAAATGGATGCGCTGCGGGGCCGCATCGAGAACAATTGGTCCGTTGTCGCCGGCATCTCCGGTGCCGAAGGGCTGACGATCACGGTGACGATGCAGCTCGACAAGAATGGCGAGATCGTCGGGCGGCCTGAAGTGGTCGCGTCCGGCGGCACGGATTCGGCGCGGCGAACCTTCGAGGGAAGTGTGCGGCGGGCCATCATGAAATCGGCGCCGTTCGATAACTTGCCGGCAGACAAATACGATTCCTGGAGCGAAGTGGTCGTCAATTTCGATCCAAGCTCCATGCTTTAGAACATCATAGAATGAATGGCTGAAAGGCTCCGTTACAATGTTGAAACGCAATCCCTTCCGTTTTCTGATCGCGCTCGCGACGATGGTCACTTTGATGATCGCGCCTGCACATGCGCGGGTGGAAATCAATATCAACAAGGGCAATGTCGAGCCTTTGCCAATCGCCGTCACCGACTTCCTGCAAGGTGAACTGGGTCAGAAGATTTCCGACGTCGTTGCGGCCGACCTGAAGCGTTCCGGCCTGTTTGCGCCGATCGCCAAGACGGCCTTCATCGAGAAGATCACCAATCCGGATGCCGCCCCGCGCTTTGAAGACTGGAAGGTCATCAATGCGCAGGCGCTGGTCACCGGCCGCGTCACCCAGGAAGGCGATGGCCGCCTGAAGGCGGAGTTCCGCCTGTGGGATAGTTTTGCCGGCCAGCAGATGGCAGGTCAGCAGTTCTTTACCCAGCCGGAAAACTGGCGCCGTGTTGCCCATATCATCGCCGACGCGATCTATGAGCAGATCACCGGTGAAAAGGGCTATTTCGATACCCGCATCGTCTATGTCGCCGAAAGCGGCCCGAAGACGGCACGCAAGCGGCAGCTGGCCATAATGGACCAGGATGGCTTCAATGCCCGTGGTATCACCAATTCCAACGATATCGTGCTGACGCCGCGTTTCTCGCCGAACAAGCAGGAAATCACCTACATGTCGTTCGAAGGCAACGAGCCGCGCGTCTATCTGCTGCAGCTTGAAACCGGACAGCGCGAAGTGGTCGGCAATTTCCCCGGCATGACCTTTGCGCCGCGCTTTTCGCCGGATGGCCAGCGGGTGATCATGAGCCTGCAGCAGGACGGCAACGCCAACATCTACACGATGGACCTGCGTTCGCGTACCACGACACGCCTGACGTCGACCGCTGCGATCGATACCTCCCCGTCCTATTCGCCGGATGGTAGCCAGATCGTCTTTGAAAGTGACCGCGGCGGCCGTCAGCAGCTGTATGTCATGAGTGCGGGTGGCGGTGGACAGAACCGCATCTCGTTCGGCGACGGTTCCTATTCCACGCCGGTCTGGTCGCCACGCGGAGACCTGATCGCCTTCACCAAACAGTCGGGTGGTAAGTTTTCGATCGGCGTGATGAAGCCGGACGGTTCGGGCGAACGTATCCTGACGACCGGTTTCCATAACGAAGGTCCGACCTGGGCCCCGAACGGCCGCGTTCTGATGTTCTTCCGTCAGAACTCCGGCGCCGGTGGCCCGCAGCTCTATTCGATCGACCTGACCGGCTATAACGAGCAGCTGGTCCAGACCAAGGGCTTCGCGTCCGACCCGGCCTGGTCGCCGCTTCTCGAATAGCCCCATTGAATAGCATTGTGACGATGCGGCGGGGAATATGGCGAATTTGCCGCTTTCTCGCCGCAAAGGACTGATCTAGCAAGCCTCCAAGCGAATTTTAACCGTCTGCTAACCATATCCGTTGAAATGGGATTAACCGCTTCCGGTTACAGTCTGGCAACCCTGAATTAAGACAGACCATCCAAGGAGACCGGCCCATGAGCCGCATTCACGCCCAGGCCGCAGGCCGCATGCAATCCATCGCCCGCAACCCGATCATGATCGCTCTCTTTGCCAGTCTGGCTCTCGCCGCCTGCGCCAAGAAGCCGATGAACAGCGCTGGCGATCTCGGCCTCGGCGCCAACGCGGCGACCCCGGGTTCGACCCAGGACTTCACCGTCAATGTCGGCGACCGCATCTTCTTCGATACCGACTCGACCTCGATCCGCGCAGATGCCCAGGCAACGCTCGATCGTCAGGCTCAGTGGCTGGCCAAGTATCCGAACTATGCCATCACGGTCGAAGGTCATGCCGACGAACGCGGCACCCGCGAGTACAACCTGGCACTGGGCGCACGCCGCGCCGCATCGACCAAGGAATATCTCTCCTCGCGCGGTATCCCGGCTTCGAAGATCCGCACGATCTCCTACGGCAAGGAAAAGCCGGTCGCCGTCTGCGACGACATTTCCTGCTGGTCGCAGAACCGCCGCGCCGTCACGGTTCTCGGTGGCGCCGGCATGTAATTGCCGGACTTTCGATAGTCTCTCGAAAAGGCGGTCATTCGGGCCGCCTTTTCTTTTTTGTCACACTTTGACCGAACTCCGTTGCTTTTTGAGGCCAATTGGAAAACTGTGCGGCAATCATCCATCGACCGATTTGAACTGGTTCGGGTGAGAGTGGATACACAAACAGGACACATGACATGAAACATTTTGTCGTGGCGGGATTGATCGGCCTGACTGCCTTTGCGGGGTTTGGACAGACAGTGACCGCCATGCCGCTTTCCGCGTTGATTAACCGTGCACTTCACGGTGAAGCCCAATCGTCGGGCAAAGTGCCGCTGCTCAAGGTCCAGTCGAGCGAGGTTGGACGTATCGGGCAGCTCGAGGAACAGATCCGCTCGCTCAACGGGCGTATCGAGGAAATGAGTTTCCAGCTTCTGCAGATGCAGGAGCAGATCCGCAAATTCCAGGAGGACAACGAGTTCCGTTTCCAGGATCTGGAAGGCGGCAAATCGGGCTCCACCAAGAAGAGCCAGCTGGAAACACCGCGCACCAATCAGACGGCAGGCACTGCGCCTGCAACGACTGATCAGGCAACCGCAACCGATCCCAACGCAGGTTTGGGATCGGATACTGCTTCCGGTACCGGCGCGCCGTCATCGACGCTTGGCCAGATCGTGTTTGATGAAAACGGCAACCCCGTTGCTGCAAACCAGGATACGTCGAGCCTGGAATCAACGCTTCCTGGTGCTGATCAGGGTATCAACCAGACGCCGGACAGCCAGCAGCAGACAGCAGCGCTCGACAATCCCGGCGACCTCTATCAGTCGGCCTATGGCCATGTGCTGACGGGTGATTACAGCAAGGCTGAAAACGAATTCCGCTCCTATCTCGAAGCATTCCCGAAGGGCGAAAAAGCCGCGGATGCCAGTTTCTGGATGGGCGAAGCGCAATATTCCCAGGGCAAGTTCAACGATTCCGCCAAGACGTTCCTGAATGCACATCAGGCCTACAGCAAGTCGCCGAAAGCGCCGGAGATGCTCTTGAAGCTCGGCATGTCATTGGCTGCACTCGACAACAAGGACACGGCCTGCGCCACGCTGCGCGAGGTCAACAAGCGCTATCCGAAGGCTTCGCAGGCAGTGAAGACCAAGGTTGCCAGCGAACAGGGCCGCCTTGCCTGCTGAGGCGGACCGCGCCGCGCCGCTTGCTGCCGTAGAGGCGGCGAAACAATTTCTCTCTTCATTCAAGACGCCCGGCATGATCCTCGCCGCAGTTTCTGGCGGCAGTGATTCAAAAGGCCTGCTTCTGGCGCTGCATGAGGCGATCACGCTTGGCGGCTTTTCGGCCTTTTCCCTGTCTGCCTGCACTGTCGATCATGCGCTGCGCCCTGAATCGGCCGAGGAAGCGCGGACGGTCGCCGCTTTTTGCGCTGAAAAAGGTATTTCGCATACCATTCGTCAATGGGACGGCGACAAGCCGGTGGCCGGTATTCAGGCGGCGGCGCGGGCAGCACGTTACGGGTTGCTTGCTGACGCGGCACGAGGTCTGGCTGCCGCCTGCATCGTCACGGCCCACACTGCGGATGACCAGAACGAGACGATTGCCATGCGCCAAGGCCGGTCAGAGCCAGATGCGCCTGGTCTGGCAGGTATGGCGGCAGGAGTTCTTGTCGGCCGCCGGGTCTGGGTCTGGCGCCCCTTTCTCCATCTGCATCGCGGCGATATTCGCGCCTTTCTCACCGCGCGTGGCGAGGGGTGGTTCGATGACCCGAGCAACAGTAATTCGCACTTCGAGCGTGTGCGTGTGCGCAAGGTGTTGTCCGGGGAGGGATCTTCGTCCGCGGATGTACTTGCCGCGGGGAAAGCCCGTTTCGGTTCAAGCGAGCGTGCAGCGCGGCTGATTGACCGGCATATGCTGGGTTTTGAAGGCCTTGTGGCGAAGGTCGATCCGGCACTCCGGGCCGGTATGGCCGATCCCGACTGCATGCGTGCGGTTCTGTCGATTGCCTCCGTCATCGGCGGGCGTCCTTATCTTCCCGGCCGCGAGACGGCCGCGCGGCTTACGGCGTTTCTGGGGGACGCAAGTGGCGGGCGGATGACTGCGGGGCGCGTGGTTTTCGATCGCCGCAAGTCGGGTCTGTTTCTCTATCGCGAAGCGAGGGGCCTGCCGGAAATCGAACTTCGCCCCGGTCAGTGCGCTCTCTGGGATGGGCGCTTTCCGGTCCGCAATGACGGCTCAGACCGTTTCACCGTTCACTCCCGGGGCGAAACGGCCGAATTGTGCGCGAGACTGATTGCCGCAGGCCTGCCCGAGCCTGTGGCCAAACGCGCTGTCAAATCGGCTATCGGGTTTTCTGCGCCGATGCAGGTATCAGATCGTCCGGATGCTGCTGTCGTTTTGGCGCCAACGCCTTGTGTGCAAACCTATATCAGCCTTTACGACACCTTTTTGCCGTGTTTCGACCTGATGATGGCCAACAGCATTGCCACGCTCTTTGGCCGTGACAACTATCCTGCTCCTCCGGTTTACGGTGTATTGACGGAAAAGTCAGGTTAGTCTTGAGTTTGCCTTGGCAAGCTGGTCACGCAACCCTATGTTAGGCGCAAGAATGCAGCCACAAATCATTGCGGGTTGCGACAGAGGTTCCGGGGAGTTCGATGAACCCTAATTTCAGAAATTTTGCACTTTGGGCAATCATTGCCCTGCTTTTGATCGCGCTGTTCAGCATGTTCCAGCAGCCGACTGAGCGTACTGGTTCGAAGGAAGTTCCCTTTTCCCAGTTCCTGAAGGATGTTGACGGAAGCCGCGTCAAGGAAGTGGTGATCACCGGCAACAAGGTGATTGGCTCGTACGCCGAGAGCGGCGCGACCTTTCAGACCTATGCGCCCGCGATCGACACGGCTCTGACCGAGCGTATGGAAGCCAAGAACGTAACTGTGACGGTTCGCCCCGAAACCGATGGTTCGTCCGGCTTCCTCAGCTATGTCGGTACGCTGCTGCCGATGCTGCTGATCCTCGGTGTCTGGCTGTTCTTCATGCGCCAGATGCAGGGCGGTTCGCGTGGTGCGATGGGTTTTGGCAAGTCCAAGGCCAAGCTGCTGACTGAAGCCCATGGCCGTGTGACGTTTGACGATGTCGCAGGCGTGGACGAAGCCAAGCAGGACCTAGAGGAAATTGTCGAATTCCTGCGCGATCCGCAGAAGTTCCAGCGCCTCGGCGGCCGTATTCCGCGCGGCGTTCTGCTCGTTGGTCCTCCCGGTACTGGTAAGACGCTGCTTGCCCGCTCGGTTGCCGGTGAAGCCAATGTACCGTTCTTCACAATTTCCGGTTCGGACTTCGTTGAAATGTTCGTCGGTGTCGGCGCAAGCCGCGTTCGCGACATGTTCGAGCAGGCCAAGAAGAATGCGCCCTGCATCATCTTCATCGACGAAATCGACGCCGTCGGCCGCCATCGTGGCGCCGGTCTTGGCGGCGGTAACGACGAGCGCGAGCAGACACTCAACCAGCTGCTGGTCGAGATGGACGGGTTTGAGGCCAATGAAGGCATCATCCTGATCGCCGCGACCAACCGTCCCGACGTTCTTGACCCGGCTCTTTTGCGTCCAGGCCGCTTCGACCGTCAGGTCGTCGTTCCGAACCCGGATATCAACGGCCGCGAGCGTATCCTTAAGGTGCATATCCGCAATGTGCCGCTGGCGCCGAATGTCGATCTGAAGGTTCTGGCCCGTGGTACGCCTGGTTTTTCCGGTGCCGACCTGATGAACCTCGTCAACGAAGCTGCCCTGATGGCTGCACGCCGTAACAAGCGCGTCGTCACCATGCAGGAATTCGAAGACGCCAAGGACAAGATCATGATGGGCGCGGAACGCCGCTCGTCCGCCATGACCGAAGCTGAAAAGAAGCTGACGGCCTATCACGAAGCCGGCCACGCCATCATGGCACTGAAGGTTCCGGTCGCCGATCCGCTGCACAAGGCGACGATCATTCCGCGCGGCCGTGCACTCGGCATGGTCATGCAGCTTCCCGAAGGCGACCGCTATTCGATGAGCTACAAGTGGATGGTGTCGCGCCTTGCCATCATGATGGGTGGCCGTGTTGCTGAAGAAATCACCTTCGGCAAGGAAAACATCACCTCCGGTGCGTCGTCCGATATCGAGCAGGCAACCAAGCTTGCCCGTGCAATGGTGACGCAATGGGGCTTTTCCGATGAGCTTGGCCAGGTTGCCTATGGCGAGAACCAGCAGGAAGTTTTCCTCGGTCACTCTGTTTCGCAGTCGAAGAACGTCTCCGAGGCGACAGCCCAGAAGATCGACAACGAGGTGCGCCGCCTGATCGATGAGGCGTATCAGGAAGCCAAGCGTATCATCACGGAGATGCACGCGGAGTTCGTGGCCATCGCGGAAGGCTTGCTCGAATATGAGACCCTGACCGGCGATGAAATCAAGGCGCTGATCCGTGGCGAAAAGCCCGCTCGTGACCTTGGTGACGATTCGACACCGCATCGCGGTTCGGCCGTCCCGTCGGCAGGAACCAAGAAAGATGGTTCCGTCGGCAAGGGCGATGAAGCTGAAGGCGGGTTCGAGCCGCAACCGCAATAGTCTTGCGTGCAATAGAAATGCACAACAAAACCGCCGCGCATGGATGCGCGGCGGTTTTTGTTTGGCCCGACCGTTCCTGCTTGGTAACGCGCTGTAATGAATTCTGATGATACAGTGGGATGCTGTTGCAGACGATTTATGGCAAGACATAGCGCAGGTCGCCCAAAGGGATGCGTCGGATTCTGGCGCAACCGCGGGCATAACAGAGACATAGAGCGCGCTGCGCGAGATCGGCCGATAGCGGCGCCTCATCGTGCGATGGTTTGATGGGATGACCGCGCGGCTTTGATGTGAATAGCAGGGCCGTGAACAATCTGGCGGTGCGCCAGCCAGCGGCGGCGCGTCCCGCATCCTGATAAAAGTTGGAGTTTTTATGAAGCGCAAATATTTCGGCACGGACGGTATCCGCGGTCAGTCCAATGTGTTTCCAATGACACCGGATCTGGCGATGCGGGTCGGCATCGCGGTCGGCACGATCTTTCGCAACGGTGGACACCGCCACCGGGTAGTGATCGGCAAGGACACGCGCCTGTCCGGTTATATGCTGGAGAATGCGCTGGTGGCCGGTTTCACCGCCGCGGGGCTCGACGTGTTCCTGCTCGGACCTATTCCGACGCCTGGCGTCGCGATGCTGACGCGCTCGCTTCGCGCCGATGTCGGCGTAATGATTTCGGCTTCGCACAATCCGTTCGAAGACAATGGCATCAAGCTGTTCGGACCGGACGGCTACAAGCTTTCCGACGAGATCGAAGCGCAGATCGAGGACCTTCTCGAAAAGGACATGACGGCGCAGCTCGCCAAGTCGCAGGAGATCGGCCGAGCCAAGCGTGTCGAAGGCGACATCTACCGCTATATCGAACACGCCAAGCGCACGTTGCCGCGTGATGTGACGCTGCAGGGGCTGAGGATCGCCATCGACTGCGCCAACGGCGCTGCCTACAAGGTTGCTCCACTGGCGCTTTGGGAGCTGGGCGCTGACGTGGTGACAATCGGCAACGAGCCGAATGGCGTCAATATCAACCTCGACTGCGGCTCGACCCATCCGGCTGCGCTATCACGGAAGGTGCACGAAGTGCGCGCCGACATCGGCATTGCGCTCGATGGCGATGCCGACCGCGTCCTGATCGTCGATGAGAACGGCACGGTCATCGATGGCGACCAGTTGATGGCGGTGATTGCTAATAGCTGGGCAGACGATGGCGTGCTCAAGGGCAATGGTATTGTTGCGACGGTCATGTCCAATCTCGGCCTCGAGCGTTATCTCAACGGCCGTGGCCTTGATCTCCACCGCACCAAGGTCGGCGACCGCTACGTGGTCGAGCACATGCGCCAGCACGGCTTCAACGTCGGCGGCGAGCAATCCGGCCATCTGGTTCTCTCGGACTTCGGTACGACCGGCGATGGCCTTGTCGCGGCGCTGCAGATTCTTGCCTGTGTCAAGCGTCAGGGCAAGACCGTCAGCGAAGTCTGCCATCGCTTCGATCCTGTGCCGCAGGTTTTGAAGAATGTCCGGGTCTCGGCTGGCATGCCGCTTGAAGACGCTGCCGTGCGCCAGGCCATTGCCGATGCAGAAGCCGAGCTTGCCAAGAGTGGCCGTTTGCTGATCCGCCCGTCCGGCACCGAGCCGTTGATCCGCGTCATGGCGGAAGGCGATGACCGGGGTCAGGTGGAGCGCATTGTCGATGAACTGATCGGGGTGATCGGTGGCGTGCGCAACGTCGCCTGACCTGCCTTCCATGGCGAGACTTGAAGAGGCCGGGATTTTCCCGGTCTTTTTTTATGCGTTGCTTGCGGAGCGGTGAGCGTTGCTTTGTTGTTCAGTTAATTCCTTAATAGTTAGGGTAAATTTTTGTAGTTAATTAGACCTTAACCTTTCCTGTCCATGATCCGCATCAACACAATTCATTGGAGGCCGGTTTGCCGGCTGACCGAGTAACAAGAAGTTTTGGAGTGTGGCCATGAAGACTATTTTGATTGGCGTTGTTGCAGCTTTGCTCGGCAGCACCGCAACCTTCGCCGCGGATCTTTATGAGCCGCCGATCGAGCAGCCAGTTGTGGAACCGGTCCAGCTGGTCGAAGCCAGCGGCTGGTATCTGCGCGGCGATGTCGGCTATGCTTTCACCAATCTTCGTGGCGCCAATTTCTATCAGGGCCCTGGCCGTTTCGTTCGTGATTTCGACGATGCCGATCTTGATGACACCTGGACGGCCGGTATCGGTGTCGGTTACCAGATCAACAACTACCTGCGTACGGACGTCACACTCGATTATCTCGGCAATGCGGATTTCGAAGGTTCCACGTCCGGCGGCTGCGGTGTCGCTGCCGTCTGCACCTCGCGCGATGTTTCTGCAATCGCAGCATGGAGCCTGATGGCCAATGCGTATGTCGATATCGGCACCTACGGTTCGTTCACGCCTTACGTCGGTGCGGGTATCGGTGGCACGCAGGTCAAGTGGGACAAGCTGCGCAACACCAGTTGCGAAACCGGCAACCCGGCCAATTGCGATCCGTCCTTCGAACATGACGGTAGCAGCAAGTGGCGCTTCACCTACGCCCTGATGGCCGGTACCGCGATCGACCTGACCTGCAACCTCAAGGCTGATGTCGGCTATCGTTTCCGCCACGTGCTTGGCGGCGATATGTTCGGCTACAACGCCAACAGCGGTCCTGGGTCCGACAAGGGCATGTATCTGCACGAAGCCCGCGCTGGTCTGCGTTATTCCTTCGGTGGTTGCGCTGAAGCCTACGTTCCGCCGGCCGAGCCCATCGTCTACAAGTAAGCGCATCGCGCTGCCCGTTTCAAAGGCCGTCCGGTTTCCGGGCGGCCTTTTCGGTTTAAAGGCCCGCTTGGTTAAGAAGCATGCTTAACCTCAGGTTAACCGGCGGATGCGATGATGAAGTCTCACAAACACGGGTGGTAGGCGTTCCTGTCGCCGTACATGGTTTTCCAAGGACAGCAAAATGAAGCTGCGGCACACTTTCCTCAATGCATCTGCACTGATCCTGCTGTTCGCCGGCGGCCAGGCGATGGCGGCAGATCTCTTCGAGGCGCCGGAAGTCAGTATTTCGCCCGTGGAAGCGGGTGGTCAGGGCTTATACCTGCGCGGCGATCTCGGTTATGCCGGATGGACGCGGGGCGGCGACCCGTCGCTGCGGCTGTTCGATGCCGGGACCGGCGCCACCAACTCCGCCAACTTCGAAAATGATTTCGACAATTCTTTTTCCGGCACTCTCGGCGTCGGCTATCAGTTCAACGATATGTTCCGGGCCGATTTGACCGGTGATTATTTCGAAGGCGACGTCCGTGGAAGCGGCCGAGCGAACATTCCCTGCGCCGGCGAAACGGTGGGAACGTCTTGCCGTGGAAGTCTCGACGCCGACTACAAGGCGATTGGCCTCATGGCGAACGGCTATGTCGATCTCGCAACAGTGGCCGGCCTGACGCCCTATGTCGGCGCCGGTCTCGGTGTGACGCAGCTTCGCTGGAACGATGTCGCCCTGCGCACCAGCTGCGTGCCGGGAGCCGCGGGTTGCTCCGGTGCCGCACCGGTCAACCAGACCTTCGATGGCGAAAGCAGCTGGCGCCTGACCTACGCGCTGATGGCTGGCGTTTCCTACAACATGACCGAGCAGCTGAAGCTCGACGTCGGCTACCGCTATTCGCAGATCACCGATGGCGACATGTTCAACGGCAGCGATACCGATGGCCTCGACGATGGCCTGGGCCGCCACGAAATCCGCGCTGGTCTGCGCCTTTCGCTGTGGTAGGCCATTGCCCCGGACCGTCGATGAAGCGGTCAGCGAGCCCGTGTCTTGATCAGCTCGACCAGCCCCATCTTCTCCGCGATGGTGAGAGAGCCCTGCATTGAAAGATGTCCACTGTCCCGATAGAGGGCGATGCCCGCCATCGAGGTGTCGCACCCGCCGGAATGGCAGAGCAAAGGGTCGAACCGGATAATGTCGATATTGGCGCTGCCGCTGACGGCGTCGAGGACCTCAAGGACTGATTTTCGAGTTCTTTCATAGGACGCCTGATTGATCCTGCACCCGTTCATCACGCCGAGGATGGGAAGGCCGCGTTGCAGCCTTTCCGTGCATCTGCCGATATCAAGTCCGCTTTGCGGGGGCGGCGCCACGATAACGATCTTTTTTCCGGCGGCGCGAACCGCGTCGATCGTCGCCTTTAGGCCATCAATGGCGAATTTCTCTCGCGCGTCTTCAAGCGGGCGGGGCAGATTGGCGTTCTTCCGCTCCAGGATTTGAAACTGACTTGCGTCCACATATTGAGAGAGCAGGCTGGATAGCACGACGACTTTGATCGACTTGGTCTTTTGCAGATAGGCAAGCACCGAGTCATTGAAGGCGATGCAGTTGTATGCCCAATCAACGCCATATGCGCTGTCTTCTTTTTTGGATACTGATGCCAGGCCAAGCATCGGGCCGCATGCGCTGCGTGTTGCTTGAACAACCCCGCCGGCGTTCATGCCCGGGTCGGCTATGCCGCTCAGCAGATGCATGGCGTAGGAATCGCCCCAGACCATGATCTCGGGCTTCTCGGATGTCCGGCACTCCGCAATTGGCTCGAAGCTGGTCGTGAACTCGCATTTTTCACTAAGGCCTTGGTTGGGCCGGCGCAGGTCCGCATAATTCGTGGTTGGCGTTGTTGCAAAGGATGCTCCCCTCGAAAGCAGGAGAACGACGAGGGCTGCGGTAAGGCTTGCCGCAAAAACCTTCATCGGACTGGCGAGCGGCATGAAGCGCAGCGGTTTTTCTATGGTGCGGTTGAGGATCACCGCCAAAACGACTGACAGCAGCAGAAGGCCCGCGCGCCAGATAAGTGGCGGGTGTTCATTGCCTGCTTCGCCCAGCCACGCATTGTTCAAAAACGCAAACAGGGGCCAGTGAACGAGATAGAGTGAGTAGGAGATATCTCCGAATTTCCCCATGATGCCGATGATGCGCGATACTGCCAGCGCGGGGTGTTTCCTGAGAATGATCACCACGGTTGCAACGCAGATGGCGAGCGCATTCAAACCGGGATGGCGCCCAAGCTCCGGTGCAAAGGGCAGGACCAAAAGACAAACGACGGCTGGCCAGAAAGCGGATTTGAGCCATCGTGACAGAGCGCCGCTGTTCATGGTGACGAGTGCGCCATAGGAGCCGATGCCTAGCTCCCAGGCGCGTGTTGGCAACAGGTAAAAGGCTGCGGCCGGATTTTTCTGGGCGAGCAGCCAGCAAAACGCCAGACTCGCGACAATCACAACCATCGTCGCCATTTTCCAAAACCGGCGGGGCAGCAGATAGAGGGTTATCGGAAGCAGGAAATAGTATTGTTCCTCGATAGCGAGGGACCAGATGTGCAGCAGCGGCTTGAGCTCCGAGGCGCCCTCGAAATATCCGGATTGTCTCAGCAGGCTGAAATTTGCGGTGAAGGTCAAGGCGCCGACAAGTTGCCGCTGGAAGTCCCGCATCTCGCTTGATGCCAGAAAGAAGGGAGCGAGGAGTGCTGCGCCCAGAAATGTCGCATAGGCTGCCGGCAGCAATCGCTTGGCGCGGCGGACATAGAATGTCCAAAGATTGAACGTGCCGCCCTGAATTCCGTCCCTGATGAGGCCTGTGATGAGAAAGCCCGAAATCACGAAGAATACGTCGACGCCCAGGAAGCCACCTTGGGTAAAGCCTATATTGGCGTGATAGAAAAGGACGACCAGAACCGCAAAGCCGCGCAGGGCCTGAATGTCGGCACGATTCTTCTGGTCGTGAC
The DNA here is from genome assembly GCA_900472175.1 of Hyphomicrobiales bacterium. GTDB lineage: Bacteria > Pseudomonadota > Alphaproteobacteria > Rhizobiales > Rhizobiaceae > Pararhizobium. The sequence goes on from UCHD01000012.1 coordinate 154,598, forward strand.
CAAGGACGTGGTGAATGGAAGAGGAATGCACTGTACGTTAACCTTGGCCGATGATGCGGCCCTTCTACTTGACCGGCTCCCCAGTGTTGTCAATTGCAATCACCGACGGCAAGGCTGGATAAACGGCGCGCCGCCGTTTCCACCGGCACGCAATGCTCCCACCGCCAAAAATCTTTTCAGAAACGACACATCATTCTTGACTTCCGGGCCTGTCCGCAATATCCACGCCGGCAGGCCACCTCTCCCTAACGAGAGGCTTTCTATCTGGAAGGATAGCTTTGATGACGACCCCTGCGACACCGGAATTGCGTCCGGCAAATACCCATTTTTCTTCTGGTCCCTGCTCCAAGCGCCCCGGTTGGTCGCTTGATGCGCTCTCTGATGCGGCCCTTGGGCGCTCGCACCGTGCCAAGGTTGGCAAGAGCAAGCTGAAGCAGGCGATCGATCTCACCCGTGAAATTCTGCAGGTTCCGGCGGATTACCGCATCGGCATCGTGCCTGCCTCCGATACCGGAGCTGTCGAGATGGCGCTGTGGTCGCTGCTTGGCCCGCGTGGCGTTGACATGGTTGCCTGGGAAAGCTTCGGCTCCGGCTGGGTTTCCGATGTCGTCAAGGAGCTGAAGCTCCCCGATACCCGCAAATTTGTTGCCGATTACGGCAAGCTCGTCGATTTCACCCAGGTCGATTTTGACCGCGATGTCGTCTTCACCTGGAACGGCACCACGTCGGGTGTCCGCGTTGCCAATGCCGATTTCATTCCTGCCGACCGCAAGGGCCTGACGATCTGTGACGCGACATCGGCCGCGTTTGCGCAGGATCTCGACTTCACCAAGCTCGATGTCGTCACCTTCTCCTGGCAGAAGGTTCTGGGCGGCGAGGGCGCGCATGGCATCCTCATCCTCAGCCCACGCGCTGTCGAGCGGCTGGAAAGCTATGAGCCGGCCTGGCCGCTGCCGAAGATCTTCCGCATGACAAAGGGCGGCAAGATCATCGAAGGCATCTTCCAGGGCGAGACGATCAATACGCCGTCGATGCTCTGCGTCGAGGACTATATCGATGCGCTCAACTGGGCCAAGCAGCTTGGCGGCCTCAAGGCGCTGATCGCCCGTGCCGATGCCAATGCGCAGGCCATCCATGACTTCGTCGCCAAGACGGACTGGATCGCCAACCTGGCGGTCGATCCGGCAACGCAGTCCAATACCTCGGTCTGCCTCAAGATCGTCGACAAGGACGTGGCAGCACTTGATGCTGCCGGTCAGGACGCTTTTGCCAAGGGCATGGTCGCCCTTCTTGAAAAGCAGGGTGTTGCGCTCGATATCGGCGCCTATCGCGATGCGCCGTCCGGTTTCCGTATCTGGGCCGGTGCGACGATCGAGACTTCGGACATCAAGGCACTGATGCCCTGGTTCGACTGGGCGTTTGCGACCCAGAAAGCGACGCTGTCTCAAGCGGCGGCCTAACCGGCTTAGACCGCGCCAACAGGGCGCGGTCCTCCTCATCAATCAGAATTTTTGACGAAACCAATGGAGGCCTCTCATGGCACCTCGCGTACTCGTATCCGATGAACTGTCGGAAACTGCCGTCCAGATTTTTCGCGATCGCGGCGTCGACGTCGATTTCCAGCCGCAGCTCGGCAAGGACAAGGAAAAGCTTGCCGCGATCATCGGCAATTATGATGGTCTCGCCATCCGCTCCGCCACCAAGGCGACGGAGAAGCTGATTGCCGCCGCGACCAACCTCAAGGTCATCGGCCGCGCCGGCATCGGCGTCGACAATGTCGATATCCCGGCCGCCTCGCGCCGCGGTATCATCGTCATGAACACGCCGTTCGGCAATTCGATCACCACGGCCGAACATGCCATTGCGCTGATGTTCGCCGTCGCCCGCCAGCTGCCACAGGCCGATACGTCGACCCAGGCCGGCAAGTGGGAAAAGTCGAAGTTCATGGGTGTCGAGATTACCGGCAAGACGCTCGGCGTCATCGGTGCCGGCAATATCGGCGGCATCGTCTGCGCCCGTGCCATCGGCCTGAAGATGCACGTGCTGGCCTACGACCCCTTCCTGTCCAAGGAGCGGGCCGAGGAAATGGGTGTGACCAAGGTCGAGCTGGACGAGCTGCTTGCCCAGGCTGATTTCATCACCCTGCACGTACCGATGACCGACAAGACGCGCGGCATCCTCAACCGCGAAGCACTGGCCAAGACCAAGCCTGGCGTGCGCATCATCAACTGCGCCCGTGGCGGCCTGGTCGACGAGCAGGCGCTCGCTGATGCCATCAAGTCCGGCCATGTTGCCGGTGCCGGTTTCGACGTGTTCGAGGTTGAGCCCGCAACGGAAAGCCCGCTGTTCGGCCTGCCGAACGTCGTCTGCACACCGCATCTGGGCGCTTCCACTACGGAAGCACAGGAGAACGTCGCGCTGCAGGTGGCCGAGCAGATGTCGGATTACCTCGTCAAGGGTGCCGTCTCCAACGCCATCAACATGCCGTCGATCACCGCTGAAGAAGCGCCGATCCTGAAGCCGTTCATCCGGCTGGCCGATGTTCTCGGTGCCTTCGTTGGTCAGGTCACGGAAAGCGCGATCAAGGAAATCGAGATCCTGTTTGACGGATCGACCGCCGGCATGAACACCAAGGCGCTGACGAGTGCAGCCCTTGCCGGGATCATCCGCAGCCAGGTTTCCGACGTCAACATGGTTTCGGCGCCTGTCATGATCAAGGAAAAGGGCATCATCCTGTCCGAGGTCAAGCGCGACAAGACGGGCGTTTTCGATGGCTATATCAAGCTGACGGTGACGACGGCCAACCAGACGCGTTCGGTTGCCGGTACGGTGTTCTCCGATGGCAAGCCGCGCTTCATCCAGATCAAGGACATCAACCTCGATGCCGATGTCGGCAATCACATGGTCTACATCACCAACACCGACGTTCCCGGTATGATCGGCTTCATCGGCATGACGCTGGGTGATGCAGGTGTGAACATCGCAAACTTCCAGCTCGGCCGTCACGGCGCAGGCTCGGATGCTATCGCGCTGCTCTATGTCGATGGTGCAGTGTCGGAAAATGTGCTCGACAAGCTGCGTGCCAACCCGGCGATCCGGGCAGCCAAGCCGCTGGTCTTCAACGTCGACTAACGTTCTCCGGCCATCAGTCATTCAAGGGGCATGCCGCGCTTCAGGCGCGGCATGCCCCTTGTTCATTTCCGCATTTTTCGCCGTCAGCCTGCAGGTTTTGCGTTTTTCCCATGACCAGTTTCACGTTTCGCAAAGCCAGTTCGAGTGATCTCGACGGTGTCCTGTCCGTTCAGGCGGTTGTTTTCCCCGCATTCCAGGAGGCTAAGGCTACTTTTGCGGAGCGTTTAAGGCTCTATCCGGATGGATTTTTCGTCGTGGAAGAAGGCGGCGATATCAAGGGATATCTGGTTTCCTATCCCGTTCGCCGCCCCGAGCCGCCGCCGCTCGATACCCTGATCGGTGCCATATCCCCCGACTGTGACGCCTACTATGTGCATGATCTGTCGCTGTTGCCGGCGATGCGCGGGCGCGGTGCGGCAGTTGCCATGATAGAAGCAATGACCGGGGTTGCCCGAAATGCGGGCTTTACCGCCATGGTACTGACTGCCGTGGGCGGTGCCGATATCTTTTGGCGCCGGTTCGGTTTCGCCACTGTGTCCGTGCCAGCGCTTGAAGCGCGTCTTCTCGCCTATGGCGCGGACGCTGTGTATATGGAGCGGTCTTTCTGATCGCGCCTGCGCGTCAAATCTTCGGGCGTCCCTTTTCCGCCACCGCAATGCCGCCCAGCACAAGCGCCATCGCGATAATGTGGAAGGTTTGCAGCGCCTCGCCGATCAGCGCGATCGACAGCAGCGTGCCGAAGATCGGAATGGTGTTGATGAACAGGCCCGCCCGGTTGGGGCCGATCAGTTCGACACCGCGCACGTAGAGGATTTGCGAGACGAGCGAGGGCAGCAGACCGGCATAGGCAATGATGGCCCAGCCTTGCGTGTCGGGCCAGATCATCCGTCCGCTCGAAAACTCCCAGATGACCAGCGGAATGCTGCTGACCAATGCCCCAAAGGCTGAGATCGCAATCAGGCTCTTCCAGTGGATTGCCGGCTTCCAGCGCAGCGCCACCGTATAGCCGGCATAGACGAGGACCGCTGCCATCATCAGCGCATCACCCTGGTTGAGGTCAAGCGCGAGAAGCGTACTCAGGTCGCCATGCGACGCGGTCAGCGCCACGCCGAACAGCGTCAGCGTAAAGCCGGCGATCTGCGCCATCGAAAAGGCAGTGCGAAACAGCACGTAGTTCATCACGAAAATCACCATCGGAATGCCGGCCTGCTCGATGACGGCATTAATGGCGCTGGTATATTGCAGGGCCGAATAGAGGAAAGCGTTGAAAGCGGTGAAGCCGACTGTGCCGTAGCCGAGCAGAAGCAGCCAGTTCTTGCGGATCGCCGGAAAATCGCGGCGGACCTGCGGGGCTGCGAAGATCAAAAGTACGATGCAGGCGATCACCCAGCGCATGCCTGTCAGCATCATCGGGCTGACATGGCCGATCGCCATCTTTCCGGCTACCGTATTCCCACCCCAGATCAGGGTGGTGATGCAGAGAATGATGTAGGCTTGCAGATTGACGGGCACGGTATTCCCTGAAGCATAGTATGGCGGCTGCGGTGATGGCGATAAAAGACAAGCTGCCGTATCGGCCTTTGCTGAGACAGCTTTGTCCGTTATATTGAATCAACCCGGATCGCAGAAGGCAAGCCCGCATTATTGGCCTTCTGAGGGTTAAATGCGGTCTTTACCATGCAAAAACCCTAAATGCCGGTTTAAACAGGGTCGCTTTCCAAAAAACAAAACAGTATAGATGCGCGGGTTTGAAGACAGCGCAATCACACGCGCGTGGAAACAGGAAAACTGAAATGACGAATGTCGTGGTGGTCGGATCGCAATGGGGTGACGAAGGCAAGGGCAAGATTGTCGACTGGCTCTCCGAGCGGGCCGACGTGGTCGTGCGCTTTCAGGGCGGGCACAATGCCGGCCATACCTTGGTCATCGATGGTACCAGCTACAAGCTTTCCCTTCTGCCGTCGGGCGTGGTTCGTCCCGGCAAGCTCGCCGTCATTGGCAATGGCGTGGTCATCGACCCGCACGCGCTGATCGCGGAAATAGAGAAGCTCGACAAGCAGGGTGTCACCATCACGCCGGAAAACCTGCGTATCGCCGACAATGCCACGCTGATCCTGTCGCTGCATCGCGAACTGGATGGCATCCGCGAGGATGCTGCCTCCAATAGCGGCACCAAGATCGGCACGACTCGCCGCGGTATCGGCCCGGCCTACGAAGACAAGGTCGGCCGCCGCGCCATCCGCGTCATGGATCTCGCCGATCTCGATACGCTGCCGGCCAAGGTCGATCGGCTGCTTACCCATCACAATGCGCTGCGCCGTGGTCTTGGCGAAGCCGAAGTGAGCCATGAGACGATCATGACCGAGCTTTCCTCGGTCGCTGCCCGCGTCCTGCCGTTCATGGAAACCGTCTGGCTGCTGCTCGATCGTCATCGCCGCAAGGGCTCCCGCATCCTGTTCGAAGGCGCGCAGGGCACGCTGCTTGATATCGATCACGGCACCTATCCTTTCGTCACTTCGTCCAACACGGTGGCCGGGCAGGCCGCCGCCGGTTCCGGCATGGGTCCCGGCGCGCTCGGCTATATCCTCGGCATTACCAAGGCCTACACGACCCGCGTCGGCGAAGGTCCGTTCCCGACCGAACTGCACGATGAAATCGGCCAGTTCCTCGGCGAAAAAGGCCATGAATTCGGCACCGTGACCGGCCGCAAGCGCCGTTGTGGCTGGTTCGACGCGGCCCTCGTCCGTCAGTCGGTTGCCACCAATGGCATTACCGGCATCGCGCTGACCAAGCTCGATGTGCTCGATGGTCTCGACGAGCTGAAGATTTGCGTCGGCTATACGCTGGATGGCGTCGAGATCGACCATCTGCCGGCCAGCCAAGCACAGCAGGCGCAGGCCAAGCCCGTCTACATCACGCTGGAAGGCTGGAAAGAATCGACCGTTGGTGCCCGCAGCTGGGCTCAGCTTCCGGCCCAGGCGATCAAATATGTGCGTCAGGTAGAAGAGCTGATTGGAGCGCCGGTGGCGCTGCTTTCCACCAGCCCGGAGCGCGACGACACCATACTTGTGACGGACCCGTTTGAGGACTAGTCTCACGTTTACGACTAGGGAAGAGTTTGGCGTCAACACGCTGATGGTATGAGAAAGTTCTGATGGCGGATTTTGTTGCAGTTATTCGAAGGACCGTTGATGGTCTGTCGGACAATGTTCCCGAAATGCGGGCCAAGGTCTATGACAAGGCCCGCGGCGCCGTCCGCCGTCAGCTTGAAAGCATGAAGCCTCGTCCTTCGGACGAGATGATCGAACGCCAGATGGTCAAGCTCGAGGCGGCGATCAGCGAGGTCGAGGACGACCATGCTGAAGCGCTTCCCTCGCTGGACGAGCCGCAGGATGCTTCAGGAGCCGAAGCCGCCGAGGCCGGAGACCAGGCCGCGGCAGCAGAGTTGCAACAGCCGGAAACGGATGTTGCCGAAGACGAGCGTCCGGAGCCTGCAGCCGAACCACAGGCGGATGTTGAACCGGTGGACGAGCCTGTTGCGGCGGCCCCGGTTGTGGTCAGCGAAGCGCCGGTGGAAGACGTTTCCGGATATTCGGAACCCGAGCCGGTTGCGGAACCTGATCGTGCGGTTGTTTCCGCAGAGGATGATGTTCCAGCCCAGCCTGTTCATGCGGTAGAGCCCGAAGAGCCCCGGCAGGATGTTGCTGTTTTCGATGAGCCGGAGCATCCGGTGGCTGCGGCTTTCGAGCCGCAGGACGAAAGCGGTGCTGCGGTTGAGGAAACCGCCCACATTCCGGACGTGGCCGAGCCGCAAGCCGTCGTGGAACCGGAACCCGTCACTGAGCCAAATGCAGAGGCTGCTGTCGCACCGGCTGACGAAAAGCCGGTGCCTGCGCCGTCGGCCGAATGGGAATTGCCGGAATGGAACGATCCGGTCCCGGCGACCGCCCATAGCGAGCCGATCTGGACCGAGGCCGCGGATACCGCGCCGGTTGCCGATGAAATTCCCGACCTGACGCAGTATGAGCCGGTCGAAACGGTCAAGCCACTGGATGAAGATGCGGGCGTCAAGGATCAGGCGCCGGGCGAAGCTGCGGCCGCCTGGGCGTGGGATGATAACGACCCCTTTACCCAGGCGCCGGCCCAGGCTGCCACTGAAACGTCGGAGCCGGCAATTTCCGATTGGTCGTGGCCGGCCGAAAAGACGGCCACCACTGAGCCTGAAAAGCCCAAAGCCGCCAATGACAGCTGGAATGATATCGACGAGCTTCTGGCATACGGCGGTACGGCCGCCGCTGCCGGTGCCATAGCGGGATCGCAAGCCGACAAGGCTTCTGCCGCCGTCGGTGAAGACGTCGAAGTGCCGGCGAGGCCCGTTTCCTATCGGGTCGAGCCGAAACGCTCGCGAGTGAATGCCAAGGCGATCGGTGTTGGCGCGGTGCTGTTGCTTATCCTGGGCGGCGGTGGTTATGCCTATTGGCAAAATCAGACCGCTGTGAACACCTGGGTATCCGGCATGGTGACGTCCATCACTGCCAAGATTCCGGGACAGACCACGCCAGAAGCGTCCACGCCCGCTGATGGCAACAAGGATCTGACAGCGCCGGAGACCAACAACCAGACGCAGACACCGGCGAATGCCGAGGTCGCGGCCGTCGAAGGCAGCAGCAAGTTTACGCAGCGCCTGCAGCAGGATGGTACCGAGATCGATCCAGGTCCGGCGGCAACGCCTACTGGCGCCAATGCCACCGAGGAAGGCAAGTCGGTTGCTGCGCAGACGGAAGCCGGCAAGCCGGTCGATACCGCGCAGGCGACGCAGACAACCCCTGCCCAGACAACAGGTGGTACACAGCCTGCCCAGCCGGTTCCCGGCCAGCAGACCGCGGCCAATCCGGCAACGCAGCAGGTACCGGCTGGCGCCCAGAAGATGTTCCTCTATGAGGAGCGGCTTGGCCAGTCCGCGCCAACGGCGATCGAGGGCAACGTTGCCTGGTCGGTGAAGGAAGAGTCCCCCGGTGGCGACGCCAAGCCGGAGCCCGTTGTCCAGGCACAGATCAACGTTCCCGAACGTGGCCTGACGGCGCTGATGACAATCAAGCGCAATGCTGATCCGTCATTGCCGGCCAGCCATGTGATCGAGTTCGTCTTCTCGCTGCCGGAAAACTTCGAGGGCGGCAGCATCGACAGCGTGCAGCGCGTTTCGATGAAGCGCAACGAGCAGGATCGCGGGGATGCGCTGATCGCGGTTCCGGCCAAGATCACCGAGGATTTCCACATGATCGCGCTCAACGATTTCCCGGAAGCCGTTGCGACGAATACCGAGCTTCTGCGCACGCGTGGCTGGATGGATATCCCGCTGACCTATCGTAACGGCCGCCGCGCGCTGCTGACGCTGGAGAAGGGCACGGCGGGAACCGAAGCCTTTACCAAGGCCATGCAGGCCTGGAGCCTTGCAGTAAAGCCCGATCCGGCCGGTCAGTAATTCGCCACAGACACAAAAAGAAACCCGGCTGGAGCGATCCAGCCGGTTTTTTGTTTGTTCAATCAGCGCCGGTATCAGGCGTCTTCGACGACACGAAGCGCGTTCTGGCGATCCTGCGCCGCCTTGCGGACGGCGTCTTGGACCTTTTCAAAGGCGCGAACCTCGATCTGGCGGACGCGCTCGCGGCTGATGTCGAACTCTGTCGACAGGTCTTCGAGCGTCACCGGATCTTCCGTCAGACGGCGTGCCTCGAAGATGCGGCGTTCACGGTCGTTCAACACGTTCATCGCGCTCGACAGGAGGCTACGGCGGCTTTCCAGTTCGTCCTGCTCGATCAGGATGTCTTCCTGGCTGTCATGGTCATCGACCAACCAATCCTGCCACTGGCCGGATTCGCCTTCACCCGCCTTGATCGGCGCGTTCAGCGAAGCGTCCCCGGAGAGACGCTGGTTCATCGAAATCACTTCCGCTTCCGAAACCTTCAGGGTCGTTGCGATATGCGCGACCTGATCGGGCTTCAGATCACCCTCGTCGAGTGCCTGGATCTTGCCCTTGAGACGGCGCAGGTTGAAGAACAGCCGCTTCTGGTTGGCGGTCGTGCCCATTTTCACCAGCGACCACGAACGCAGGATATATTCCTGGATCGAAGCCTTGATCCACCACATGGCATAGGTGGCCAAACGGAAACCGCGTTCCGGATCGAACTTCTTGACCGCCTGCATCAGGCCAACATTGCCTTCTGAGACGACTTCGCCGATCGGCAGGCCATACCCGCGATAACCCATGGCGATCTTCGCCACGAGGCGCAGATGGCTGGTCACCAGCTGATGGGCGGCCTTGCGGTCGTCATGTTCCTGATACCGCTTGGCGAGCATGTACTCTTCCTGCGGTTCAAGCATGGGAAACTTGCGGATTTCATCGAGGTAACGATTGAGACCACCTTCTCCGGCGGTAATCGACGGTAACGTACTGCGGGCCATGATGCACCCCCCTTTCGCGTTCCAGCCTCCTCTTGGCAGGCCGGGCATGTGGGTCTATCCGACCCCACATGCTCATAGATAAGTGCGGCGAAAGCATGATTCAAGAACTCCGGTTTCACAGAGATGTGAAGCCAGAGAAGCGCATGCTCCAGTTGGGTTACAGCCTGAAAATTGTGTCCGCCCTCGAAATATCAAGGGCGGAACCGGTGATTTGTAACATTTTGTAGAATTCCCGGCGCGTGCCGGTCAATGGATGGGCGAGTTGTCCTGTTCTTCCTCGAACATGACGGCGACATCGCCATTGGCGCTGAGGCGGACGCGATTGTCGTCAACGCTTGCCACCAGTTCAAGGGCGATGAAGTGGTGGTGGTCTTCGTGCCCGAAACCGCTGTCCTTCTTGGTCAGCTTGATGCGATCGCCTTCGACGCGGTCGACCGTGCCGACATGAAGACCGTCGGCGCTGATGATTTCGGAATGTTCTCTGATCTGTGTGGCATCAATCATCGGGTTTCTCCTTTGTTGCTTCCCGACAACGCGCGAGGGCAGGAAAGGATGCATGCCGGCGCCGGAAATCGGCAGGCGCGGGACCCCGAAACCTGACTTATCCGCGCAACGCTTCGACCAGTTCCTGCATGTCGTCGGGAACTGGCGATTCAAAATGCATGGTCTTGCCGGTTGTGGGATGCTCGAAGGCCAGCATGAAGGCGTGCAGCGCCTGTCGGGGGAAACGGTTGACGACCGCTTTTGCCTCATCCGGCAAAAGGTTGGCCTTGGTCTTGAAGGCTGCGCCATAATCCGGATCGCCGATCAGCGGGTGGCCGATATGGGCCATATGCACCCGAATCTGATGGGTGCGCCCGGTTTCGAGATTGCACTTGATCATTGCGGCAAGGGCGGTCGCGTCCGGTTTCTCATGATAACGCTCCATCACTTCGTAATGGGTGATCGCCTCGCGGGCATCATCGGATCCTTCCTGCTTGACCGCACGTTTGACGCGGTCACCGGCGCGGCCGAGCGGCGCGTCGATCGTGCCTTTCAGTCCACGCGGGCGGCCCCAGACGATGGCCATGTAGGCGCGTTCCAGCGGACCGGTGCGGCCGTGGTCGGCAAACTGGTCCGAGAGATGGCGATGGGCGATGTCGTTCTTGGCGACCACCATGACGCCGCTGGTGTCCTTGTCGAGCCGGTGGACGATGCCGGGGCGTTTGACCCCGCCAATACCCGAAAGACTGGCGCCGCAGTGGTGGATCAGCGCGTTGACCAGCGTGCCGGTCCAGTTGCCGGCGCCGGGATGGACGACGAGACCCGGCGGCTTGACCAGCACGATCAGGTCGTCGTCCTCATAGAGCACGTTGAGCGGGATATCCTCGCCCTTTGGCTCCGGATCTTCCGCTTCCGGCAGGCCGATCTCGAAGGTGTCGCCGGGCTGCACCTTCTTCTTGGCTTCCGTGACGGTCTTGCCGTTGACGGAGACTTCACCCTGTTCGATCAGGGCCTTGATGCGGTTGCGGGAAAACTCGCCGCCCAGCGCTTCCGTCAGATATGCGTCCAAACGCCCGGCGGCGTCTTCATTTGCAGTCAGGACTTTCCTAATTGCCGGGGCTTGTTTAAAGGGGTCGTTCATTCTCGTTCCATTCCGCAGGGTAGGCCAGCCATGTCCAATCAGAAACCAGTCGAACAGGAAGATAAGCCGCTCGATCCGGTGATGGAGAACGTGCGCCGCAAGATGATCAAGCTGCAGCTGGTCTCGGGTGGTATCATGTTGGTGATGCTTATGGTCGTGCTTTCGGCGATTGTCTATAAGCTTACGCGTCCGGGCAAGGCCGATGTGGAGCAAAGCGCCTCCGTTGCCGTGCCGGGCGAGGCGCCGGTCACGGCAATCGCTGCGCTGCCTGCCGGGTTCGAAGTGTCAAACGTTGCCTTGTCGGGCGGCCAGATCCTGTTTTATGGCGCGGTTGCCGGTGGAGACCGCAAGGCGATCGTCTTCGATATCGCCGCCGGCCGCATTGTTGCGGATATCTCCGTCAAGACCAACTGAGAAGGCCCAGCTTTGGCACCGCTCCGCATCGATGATCCGGCCGATCCGCGCATTGCCGGCTTCGTCTCGATCAAGGAGCGCGACCTCACAGGCCGGCATGGCCGCTTCATCGCCGAGGGTACTGTCGTCCTGCGCATGCTGGCGGCCGCACACGGAGCGGGCCGTGGCATCGAGGCTGAAGCCATTCTTCTTCTCGAAAATCGCGTCGATGGTGTCAGCGGCATTCTTGCCGAATTCCCGGCGGACATTCCCGTTTATGTCGCCAGTGCTCCGGTGTTCGATGCTATTGCCGGTTTCAACATGCACCGGGGTGTGCTGGCGCTCGGTACGCGCCAAACGGCGCCTGGTCTGGAGGCGTTGGTCAATGGTCTTCCCGCCAAAAGCCTGATTCTTGCCGCTTGCGGTATCTCCAACCATGACAATATGGGATCGATGTTCCGCAACGCTGCTGCCTTTGGCGTCGATGCCATCTTGATGGACGAAACCAGCTGCGATCCAATGTACCGCAAGGCGATCCGGGTCTCTGTCGGCTCGGTTCTCAGTGTTCCCTTTGCCCGCGAAGGATCAGTGACGGCGCTGATCGGGCGTTTGCAGGCGGAAGGCTTTGCGATCTGGGGTCTGTCGCCGCGTGGAAAGGCCGACCTGCATGATATTGCGCCATCGCCGCGGACTGCACTGCTGGTCGGAACGGAAGGCGAGGGGCTGCCCGAAAATATCATGGCATCGATCCAGACCGCCCGCATCCGCCAGCGGCCGGGACTGGACAGCCTGAATGTCGCCACCGCCACCGGCATCGCTCTGCATCAGGTGGCGATGATCAACGGCTTTATCTGACGGCAGAGATTAGTTCTGTTCCGGCGGCAGCATGTCGCGGGCGCGGGCAGCGAGGCTCTTGTCCGGGACGTCGGGCCGGGTGCCCGCCGTCGAGAGAAGGGAGGGGATCGGTGACCCCGGACCTTCCTTGGCTGCTGTCAAAGCCACCATGGTTGCCGCGATATCGGCAATGTCCTCACGCATGGCGTCGTCGTGTGCTGAAGATGTCGAATTCATCAACTGTTCTGTAAGTGCTGCCGCCCGGTTGCGGGCATAGTCGGCCGGCACGGTCAGATCGATGGCTACTGCGGGTGACATGGTGTTCTGTGCATCGGTGTTGTCCTCTGTTTCCAAGTTGCCGCCTGTTACCGGATCGGTTGCTGCGGGCTTCTTCTCGCGCCTCATCGGCATCGTCAGACCGGCAGCCCGCAGTGCCTTCGCGGCTTCGCGCAGGTCCGTGCCCGTATCCCTGACCTTCGCCTTCAAACGTTCGATCTCACTGCCCCGGCGTTCAAGAAAATTGTCCTTGTCGGCATTGGCGGCCATTTCCCGGGCGAGCTTGACTTCGAACTGCTTCAGGCGGGTTTCGTCGCGGGCAAGCCGGACTTCGAGTTCGCGCGCCTTGGTGCTTTCGGCTTTCAGGTCGTTGCGCATGATCTCGCGCTCGTCCTTTAGGCCGGCAATGCGGCTTTTCAGGTTTTCGGCCTCTGCATCATGGGCCGCGACGTCGATCTTCAGGCTATCCATGTCGCCGGTCAGGTGGTCGACCTGCCGGTTCAACGTTGTGATGTCGATGTTCTTTTTGACGCTCTCGCGCTCGACATCGGCAAGTGTCGCCTTCAACCGCTCGATGTTCTGCTCCAGCTGGCGGGCGGCGGAGCGCAGGTCCGCGGCTTCGACATTCATATCGGCAAGTTGCGCATGCAGGTCGGCGTTTTCACCGGCGAGGCGCTGGGTTTCCTTCAAGGTCGAACCGTTTTGCAGCAAGAGCGCGACGTTCTTGTCGCGTTCACGTTTCAGCGTCTGGCTGGTCCTGGCGTTTTCAGCTGCATAACCGGCGCGGGCGGCGTCCTTCTGCGCCCGAACCTCCTGCGGCGAGAGCGGCATGGTGGCCGTCAGCCGGTCCTCGGCAAAGCGGACGATGCGCCTGTGCACGACCGGTGCCGCCAGCAGGCCGAGCAGAGCTGCGGTGAGAAAACCCAGGGCAAACAGGAGTGCGAATTCTATCACGGGCTGGCCATTTCAGTTCAGAGCACGCTGCGACACGCTATAGTCCATGGTTTTTGTTTCATTCGGACTAACGAGAAGTGACAATATCACTTCAGGTGTTCGCAAACGCGTATTTTTTCCAGTCGCCTCAGCGACTGGAAATTCCTACGCAAAAAGGAGGTGTTTGGTCTCAGAAGGGGTTCCAGGTCGGCTGTTGGGTGAGCTTCAGATAGCCGACATTGATGCCGAGGCGAGCCCCAAGGCCGGTGCGGATTGGAACCAGCACGATATTTTCATCGGTGAGCACTGTCATGCCGACCCCGGCGACCACATAGGCCGAGCCGGAGACGCCGCCGAAGCGCTTGTAGAGCGAAGGAACGGCCGGCAGGTTGTAGACCAGCATCATCGTCCGGCTGCCCTGGCCACCCCAGTCGAGACCGAGCGACGGACCCTGCCAGAACACGTTATGCTGACCGGCATTCTTGGTGTAGAGGTCGCCTTCGCCATAGGTCAGGCCAGCCACGAATGCGCCGGACCCTTCCTGGCCGAGAATGTAGCCGTTCGGCAGGCCGTATTTGGAAAATGCGTTCTCGACCACCTTGGCAAGTCCACCGGAGGTGGAGCCGAAGAAGCCGTGACCGGCGTCGACGATTTCCTGCATCGTGTATTGTTCGCCGTTGTTGCTCTGCGCTAGTGCTGCGGGCATGAGGCTGAAGACAGCCATCATCGCCACGAACGTGCGCAAGAGGGGGAATTTCACGGCATTGACGATCCGCTGCATGTTCTTCTCCGTAAGCTCAGGAGCGCCGCGACGTCATGCGCGGGCCGCTGTCCTGCCCCGTTTCACTCTGTGACGGGGGTCGGGCTGATTGCCAGCAATTTGAACCGATGATCTTAACAATCGGTTTACCAAATGTGGTGTCTTTATGATCTTCGCCCTGAGACTATGCCCGCGCAATGTTCGTGGGATAGACAATGGGGCAAAGGGATCGCGGAAGGCCGCCTGATCTCGTTTGTGAGCCGCTTGAAGGCTATTGAGGATACGACCATGGGAAAGAACCCGAACCTGACCTTGACCGGTCCCGATCTCGCAGCGCTTCTGTGCAGCCGTGTCTGCCATGACATCATCTCGCCGGTCGGCGCGATCAACAACGGCCTTGAACTGCTCGACGAGGGCGGGGCGGATGCCGATGCCATGGACCTGATCCGCACCAGCGCGCTCAATGCTTCCGTGCGGTTGAAATTCGCCCGGCTGGCGTTTGGCGCTTCCGGCTCCGTCGGCGCATCGATCGATACCGGCGAAGCGGAAAAGGCAGCCAAGGATTTCGCCTCCGTCGAAAAGAAGACGGAAGTCACCTGGACCGGCCCACGCGTCATCATCGCCAAGAACCGCGTCAAGCTGCTGCTCAACCTGTTCTTGATCGCTTACGGCGCCATTCCGCGGGGCGGCTCGATCGATGTCATCCTGGAAAATCCAGAATATGACGCGGCCTTCAAGTTGATCTGCAAGGGCCGGATGATGCGCGTGCCGCCAAAGCTGGTCGAGCTTCTCTCGGGTACGCTCGAAGAGGCCGTCGATGCTCACACGATCCAGCCCTACTACACAGTTCTGCTTGCCGACGAGGCCGGCATGGAGATCGAGGTCAACTCGAATTCGGAAGAAATCGTGTTCTCCGCGAAGATGGTTGCAGCCTGAAGCGGAGATAAATCTGCTTTTAGGCGTCGCGGTAACTGATTCTTTGCCAAAGCGGCATACGGTTGTTGATAGGGATTCATTTCCCGCCGTGGCGCAGAGAGGGAGCTTGAGATGCAACGTTTGATGATTGCCGATGATTCTGACGTCGTCCGCAAGGTCGGGAAGCGCATCCTCTCCGGCCTCAATTTTCTCGTCTCTGAAGCCGCCAATGGCCTTGAAGCGCTGGTGCGTTGCGAAGCGGAACTGCCCAACATCATCATCGTCGATGCGGGCCTTGATGGCGCGCTGGACCTGATTGCCAATATCCGCAATCTGCCTGACGGCAAGACCGTGCGCATCTATTACTGCGTCGTCGAGGCGGACTTGAAGAAGATGATGGCCGGCAAGCGTGCCGGTGCCGACGATTTCCTGCTGAAACCGTTCGACCGCAAGATCCTCACCAGCGTCTTCGGCAGCCTGTCGATCGCTGCTTGATCCCTCTGCAGAATTTGCCAGTTTCTATAAAGCCGCGCCTTCGGGCCGCGGCTTTTTCGTTTCTGTGTCCGGTCGCGTGTAAATGTGCCCGGTTGTCCCGCCATGCGGCAACGAAAAACCCGCCATCTCTGGCGGGTTTCTGAAACTTCGGGGCATGTGCCGTCATGGCGCCCGCGCATATGCGGGATGCTGAGCGCCAACTGGCTGCCCGTATCGTCTTTCGGGCGCCGATCAGGCGCTTTCTGCGAGTTCGCCTTCAGGCTCGCGCAGCACATAGCCGCGGCCCCAGACGGTTTCGATATAGTTTGCGCCGCCGGCAGCATTTGCGAGCTTCTTGCGCAGCTTGCAGATGAAGACGTCGATGATCTTCAGTTCCGGTTCGTCCATGCCGCCATAGAGGTGGTTAAGGAACATTTCCTTGGTCAGCGTCGTACCCTTGCGGAGCGAAAGCAGCTCCAGCATCTGGTATTCCTTGCCCGTCAGGTGAACGCGCTGGCCGCCGACTTCGACTGTCTTTGCATCCAGGTTGACGATCAGTTCGCCGGTCGAGATGACCGACTGCGCATGACCCTTGGAGCGGCGCACGATCGCATGGATACGTGCGACCAGTTCGTCCTTGTGGAACGGCTTGGTCATGTAGTCGTCGGCACCGAAGCCGAGGCCGCGAACCTTGTCCTCGATACCGGCCATGCCGGAGAGGATGAGGATCGGTGTCTTGACCTTGGACAGACGCAGCGTTCTCAGAACCTCGTAACCGGACATGTCCGGCAGGTTCAGATCGAGCAGGATGATGTCGTAATCATAGAGCTTGCCGAGATCGACACCCTCTTCACCAAGATCGGTGGTGTAAACGTTAAAACTTTCCGACTTGAGCATCAGTTCGATGCTCTGCGCTGTCGCGCTGTCGTCTTCGATGAGTAGAACCCGCATAATTGTCCCCTTTTCCGCCGCCGAAAGGTCGTTGATGGCCCCCTTACGCGATACGGATCCAGTCGTTGCCTGATTTGGAGGCTGCCAGCAAATGGTTAACAAATTCTGATTCACTCTGGCAAGGTGTATCGAAAATGTTAAATATTTTTTGCAGTCCTCTGATTTTGCATGTGAATCTAGAATGACATCCTTAATGCGGAACATTAAGGAAATCGGCTATCTGACTCATCTGACTCAATCTATGCCAAACACCAAATTTTGCGCTTAGCATTTACTGACCCTTAAATGATCGTCCCTATGATTAACGATGCCCGTAAACGAAAGGTTACCAGCGGTAGGATTTTGTTAAGATCGCTGTAATTTTTTTTGTTTCCGACACCGTAAGGTCGGTTAATCGGGCCAAATCCAGTAACCGGGGTCTCGCATCACGGGAGTATTGCGTATGAAGTCACGTGAGAGCCTTGTTCGCCTGAAGGAATTTCAGGTGAAGGAGAAGCAGCGTCAGTTGAGTCAGCTCCAACTGATGATGTCCGAATTTGAGCGGATGACCAAGGAATTGGAAAACCAGATCACGTTCGAAGAAAAGAAGTCCGGGATCACCGATCCCACCCATTTCGCCTATCCGACGTTTGCTAAGGCTGCGCGGCAGCGGGCGGACAACCTGCAGGTCTCGGTCCGGGAACTGAAGGTGCAGCAGGATGCGGCCGAACTGGCGCTGGAAGAAGTTCAGGCGGAGTTCGCCAAGGCTGCAGCGCTCGAAGAGCGCGATAGCGGCGCCCGCATGCGCGCCTGAACGCACGCGGATTGCTCAAGGCCAAAGGCCCTTCTCACGAACTTNNAAGTTCGTGAGAAGGGCCTTGTCTATTTCGGGACGGTTCGTTTGGCTGCGAGTTCGCCGCCGTTTTATGCCTGGATGACGTCCTGCCAGTCGGGATGACGCTGCGCCTGAGCGCGCATGAAAGGGCAAAGCGGAATGATTTTCCAGCCACCTTTTCGTGCTTCGTCTATGGCATGTGCCGCCAGCGCCTGGCCGACGCCCTTGCCGCGCAACGCGTCGGGGACGGCGGTATGATCGATGATGATCAGGTGGGGTGATGACCGCGAATAGGTCATTTCAGCCGTATGGCCTTCGACGGCTACGCTATAGCGGCCGTGCGAGCCGGTTTCTTGCAATTGTATATTCATGGGTCACCCTCTGGTCGCCGGATTGCTTCACCATGATATCGGATGAAGCCGGCAGAAGAGTAGGGCATTCCGCAAATATTTCGGGCGGCTGCCGGTTCATGGCAGCCGCCCGAAAAAGACTGACGCAGTTCGATCAGTGGCGATATTGCTGGATGCGGGTCGTGCGCAGACCAGCAAGACCATGGTCGCTGATGGATGACTGCCAGGACAGGAATTCTTCGACGGTCAGGGTATAGCGGTCACAGGCTTCTTCCAGGCTCAGCAGTCCGCCACGCACGGCGGCGACGACTTCTGCCTTTCTGCGGATCACCCAACGGCGCGTATTGGCCGGCGGCAGATCAGCAATTGTCAAAGGGCTGCCATCGGGTCCGATGACATATTTCACGCGGGGTCGTATCATTTCGGTCATTGGACTCTCTACACATACTCAAGACCATATAGGCTCAACTTACCCTGCCACATTTAACATTTGCCTAAGCGGGTGGTAACAATTTGCTAATAATTTTAGAGACTTCCAGCGCGCTCTTCGACCAATCGCGGATCTCGCAAGATGATGTCTGGTTGACGTTCCTTCATCCGCATCATGCGTCTATATTGTCGGTTCCTGAAGTTTCGGCCCCGTAACTTCAAGGATTGCATAGGAGCCATGCAAATATATCGGTTCAATTTTCCTAAAACTGTTGATAATAACGGCCAGTAATTGAGCATATGCAGCATTTTGTTGCTCTGGAATGCTCTCGATGCACCATTTTATTTCAAAATACCGTTCATTTCGCTTCGATTGTGTCCCTTGGGGCCTTTCGGGGTTTTGTCGGTGTTGGACTTATCGTGCTGCTGCCGAAAAAATTCCGGAACGAGAATTTTTTGGAGAGCTGGCGCTGCCGCCGGCAAGTTGGTGATTGAAAATATGAGAGACCCTGACAAGCTGGCCTTGCGAAGCGAGGCTTATGCTGATTTCCTTTCGGGCATGACCAGTTCCGCAGTCCAGACGGAGTATGAAGTGCTCCACCTGATGCGCCAGTGCACGGCGCAATTCGGCTTCAACCATTTCATGATCGCGCGCATTCCGTTCGGCGAGCAGCAGCGCTTTGCCGAACGTCTGGTTTTGAGCAGCTGGCCGTCGGAGCTTGTGCGAGAATATGACGCCGCCACGGTTTTCCAGGCCAGTGCGCTGATCGAACGGCTGCGCCATACAAAGCTGCCGATCTTTGGCGCAACAAAATACCTGCTCAACGGGCAAGGGCCTGCCGCGCGTGACAATGTCGAGGCGCTGTTTGCCGGACCGGCGATGGGCAATACATTTGCCGTTATGCTGCACACGACCCATGGTGAAGCATTCGCGGCCTTGCTCTGCGGTCCACGTGACGAACCAGACCGGATCGAGACGGCTAATATCTATCTGACATTGCTGCAGCTGTTCGAAACGCTCGAGCGCACTTTCGAGGTCGGCGCCTCGGCGCGCGACAAGCTGTCGACCCGTGAGATCGAATGTCTTCGCTGGGCTGCGGCCGGCAAGAGCAGCGACGAAATCGCCATCATCCTCGGTATTTCCGCCTATACGGTCTCCAGCTATTTCAAGACCGCGACCCGCAAGCTGGATTCCGTCAATCGTATGCAGGCGATTGCCCGCGCCATGCGGATGAAGCTGATCTGAGCGGGACAGAACCCTTGCCCTTGTTCAATTCATCCCGACTTTCTATATAGCGGCTTGCGGTATGGCCGGTCTGACCGGCAGCCGCTTCGCTGCGGCGTTGGCCGTTTGCAGGAAACAGGGTATGGTCGCGCGAAAAATGCCGAACAACCCGTCGATGGACCGGAATACCGGATTGGATGCCGTGAACAGTCTCGATTTTGATCGCAAGCCCGAAGATACGCGCGTCGTGGTTGCCATGTCCGGTGGTGTCGACAGTTCCGTGGTGGCCGGCATCCTGAAACGGCAAGGCTATGACGTTCTCGGCATTACCCTGCAGCTCTATGACCACGGCGCCGCCGTCCACCGTGCCGGTTCCTGCTGTGCCGGCCAGGACATCGACGATGCCCGCCGGGTCTGCGACGTGCTGGGCATTCCGCATTATGTGCTCGACTACGAACAGCGGTTTCGCGAAACGGTGATCAATCCTTTTGCCGAGAGCTATGTTGCCGGCGAGACGCCGATCCCCTGCGTTGCCTGCAACCAGACCGTCAAATTTGCCGATCTTCTGGCAACCGCACGCGAACTCGGAGCCGATGCGCTGGCGACCGGCCACTACATCCGCTCGAAGGCCAATCCGCAGGCGGATGCACCCGGCCGCCGTGCGCTGTTTCGCCCGACGGATGCCGATCGCGACCAGAGCTATTTCCTCTTTGCAACCACGCAGGAGCAGATCGACTATCTGCGCTTCCCGCTCGGCAATCTGACCAAGGCGGAAACCAGGCAGCTTGCCGAGGACATGGGCCTCGTCGTCGCCAAGAAGGCTGACAGCCAGGACATCTGTTTCGTGCCGCAGGGCAAATATGCCGATATCATCAACAAGCTGAAGCCGAACGCTTCTCTGGCCGGCGATATCGTTCATCTCGACGGCCGCGTGCTCGGTAGCCATGAGGGTATCCTGCACTATACGATCGGTCAGCGCCGCGGCATCGGCGTCGCCACCGGCGAGCCGCTCTATGTCGTGCATCTCGATGCCCGTTCGCGCCGCGTCATCGTTGGTCCGAAGGAGGCGCTGGAAACCCGCCGTGTCTACCTGCGCGATATCAACTGGCTGGGTGACGGCGATATTTTCGACGTGGCAGCCGATGGTTTTGCCTGTTTTGCCAAGGTCCGCTCCACCCGCCAGCCCGCGCCCGCCATCCTGCGCGCCGATGCTGATGGCGTCTCGGTCGAACTTCTGGAAGGCGAGGCGGGCGTTGCCCCCGGACAGGCCTGCGCGCTTTATTCCGGCATCGGCGAAGACGCTCGCGTCTACGGCGGCGGCTTCATCCTGCGCTCCGAGCGCGAGGCGGCGGCCGAAGCCGCCCTCAAGGACCTGCTGCAGAGCGTAGCTGCGGCCTGATTGGAGGCAGGGGACGGTCCATCACATGCGGTCTTCAGCCGTTGTCCACCGTCCCTTGAAAAACTTCCAGTTTTTTGAAACGGCTCGGCTTGACACCGGCATGAACCGCACCTTATAAGCCGCCCACTGACGGCAACGACCGCGGCCACGAGCCCAAGTCGCAGTCTGATGGCGGGGTAGCTCAGGTGGTTAGAGCAGCGGAATCATAATCCGCGTGTCGGGGGTTCGAGTCCCTCTCCCGCTACCAACCCTCTTCCAAAATTTTTGTTCTGCCGCCAACCGCAACCTCCATTGCCGAAGAGGCATCGTTGTGGCTGGTCAAAGTCAAGCCGCGCCGCCTGCGGCTTTTACGAACTGGACATATTTCTCAGCCAGCCCGTCCTGCAGCCGGTCGATCATCAGGAGCGAGATCTGGAAGGCCGTGTCGAGATCGGGCGTCTGGCCGGTCAGTTCGGCGAGATAGATCACTTCGGCATCGTATTGATCCGGAGCTTTCGTGACCTCGTGCAGAAACGTTCGCAATGCCAGCCGGGCATTCGCCGTCTGCGCATTCCGGCGCTCGGTTTCGGCAAGGGGAAGGGCGGTGAGGAATACGTGGACGTCGATGAACCGCAGAAGGGCGGAAAAGTGTTCTGCCGTGTCTGGCAATCCCGCTTGACGGTAGAGGCTGGTTTTTGCTTCTTCCAGCCCGCTGCGGCTCGCCCAGCGGCCCAGATCATAGCGGTAGATTGTCGAGGCGTCGGCCACAAATTTTCCGGCAGCGCAGAGCGCAAAACTCAAGGCCCAGTCACAATAGCCACCGCGCGTCGGGTGGGCTTGCGAGAACAGCGAAAACAGGCCTTTGAAGAGATCGGAGCGGTAGATGCTGTAGTACAGCCCGTTATTGCCGTTGGCCTTGCCATTATACTCGAGCAGCCGGCCGCCGGCATCCTCTGCGGTGATCGAAAATCGATCGGTCTGTTGCACGCCCTTGTCGTTTGTCCAGACGAATGTTTGCGGACGAACGCCGGCAACATCATCCGGCAGGTTCGAAAGATCGATCGGCTGCTTTTCATCGAGACCATAGATCTCATCGTCGTCGCCCATCGGCATCAGGAAGGGCGTCTCGACCTTCGAGAGAGCATAGGCCATGTTCTGCAGGCCGCTATCACCATCCGGGACCACATAGGTCAGGCGCGGATGGCTGTTTTGATAGTGCGCGTGTTTTTGTGGATCGCCGGAATTGTCGGAAACGACCAGCTGGCAATTCCGCTTGTCCGCGTAGATCAGCGCCGTTTCGATCGCCGCGGCGGAATGGCGCAGATCGCGGTTGCTGGGCATGCAGAGAGTGAGCTGTGTCATCAGGCGTGTCCATGCGGATTGAGGTCTCCCGCTAGTAGCGCCCGTCGGGTGCGCGAAGCTTACGTCGCGTATCCAGCCTTGCACCAGCCGCTTTCGCTACCGATGGCTTTTCAGTGGATACGTCTGGACCATCGATGTCGGCATCTCTTTCAAAAGCGCTCGGTTTTTACAACGCAGGTCAATATGACAAGGCATTGGGCATCCTGTCGCCCGCCCGCCGGCAACTCTTCGGGCAGAACGAACTGCTGCTGATTGCCCAATGTTATGCAAAGACAGAGAAATTTGCCGAAGCGGCCGCGTTCTACATCAGGGCGGCAGACCTCGGCGGCCCCAAACAGGCGATGCTGCGGGCGCTAGCGGCCAATATGCTGCAGGAAGCAGACGAATCCTTCGCTTCCTTGAACATAGCCCGGCTTGCCGCCAAATCCGGTGCATTCGATGCCAATGCCGAAGAAACCTATCGCCGTTACCTGCATGAGTTTTTGTGCCTCGACGAGGCGCAAATGGATGACCAGCGATTTCTGGACCGGTTGAAAGCCGGGGATGAACGCTATCTGGGTGCAGAGTTTCCGCATCGGCATATCGGTTGGTGCAGCGACGAAAGCATCAATGCACGCCAGACAAAGATCCATGACGCGGTGGCCTTCACACAGGCGTCAAGAGCAGCTAGGCGCGCGGTGCCGCACAGCTTTTCCGGCAGGATCAAGGTCGGTTATCTCTCGGCGGATTTCAGCGATCAGCATGCGACGATGCGTCTGTTCCAGAGCGCATTGCTGCAGCATGACCGCGACCGGTTCGACATTTCGCTCTTTTGTTGTACCGGCGACGATCTGATCCAGCTCGACAACGGATCACGCAGCACCTATCCCGACCTCCAGCTTATCGGCCATCTTTCGGACCAGGATGCGGCAGAGCTGATCCGGCGTTCGGGCATCGATATCCTTGTTGATCTCAAGGGCCATACGAAGGGTTCGCGTGCGGGGTTGCTCAATCACGGCGCTGCACCGATCCAGGTTGCCTATCTCGGCTTTCCGGGATCGGGGACCGGCATCGATTGTGACTATATCCTCACGGACGCTGTTGTGACGCCGGAAACGAGCCAGCCATTCTATCATGAAAAATTCTGCCTGCTCCCGGACAGCTACCAAGCCAATGACAATGTCGGCCGTCCGCTGCCGCCCGCCACGCCGCGCAGTGCACTCGGCCTGCCGGAAGGCCGCATCGTCTTTGCCTCGTTCAACGCCCACCGCAAGATCAAGCCGGTGACGGCGGAGATCTGGGCGGATATTCTGCGGAAAACGGATGACAGCCTGTTATGGGTCATGTGCTCCAACGGCTTTGCGCGCGACAATCTGGTGTGCTGGATGGAAAAGGCAGGCATCGCCGCTGACCGGATCATTTTCGCCGATCCGGCCGCCTATCCGGATCATATCGCCCGCCTGCAGGCGGCGGACATCGGGCTCGATACGTTTCCCTACAACGGCCACACGACGACATCAGACAAATTATGGGCAGGCCTGCCGGTGCCGACGTTCAGGGGCACGCACTTTGCTTCGCGTGTCACGGAAAGCCTGCTGCGTGCGCTCGGGGTTGGCGAACTGGTTGCGGATACGCCGGAACGTTACGTCGATCTCTGCGTCTCGCTGGCTAAAAATCCGGATGAACTGCGCGCTGTAAAAGACAAGATTGCTGCGCAACGCATGGTCGCATCTTTGTTTGATACGACACGCTTCATCCGCCATCTGGAAAAGGCTTTCGAACTGATGATCGCGCGTGCCCGCGATGGTCAGGAGCCGGATCATATGGCAGTACCTGCAAGCGCGTAGGAAGCCGAAGGTGGCCGCTCTGCGGACGATAAACCAACCGCTGCCAGGACCGATCATCAGGACTGCAGGATTTTCTCGATCATGGTGGTGGATTCGTTGATGCCGCGGAGTTCGTAGGCACCTGTTTCTTCCACCTGGCGGCAAACGAAATTGACCCTGGCTTCGTCATGGCCGAGTGCGACAAGCAGGGTCTCGCGCAATCCTATTGCCGTTAAAAGCGTCGGTTCCCGCAGGAGTTGCCCCTCCCGCCATGAACTCAGGCGTACGGTGACTGGCATCATGGTGATTCTCCTCGCGGTCATCCTACCACAAAGCGGATCAAAACATCAGCGACCGGGTTTCCGGGGGCAACGTTGGGTGGTGGCGCATCTGCGCAGCAGCGAACGCTTGGCGATGAGGGTCAGCCCTCGCTCAGTATTTCCATGCCGCCGGTCAACCGGTCCATCAGGCTGCGGCGGACGCGGCCGACGTCACGGAGCGGCGGTTCGCCGAATTGGCGGGCGTATTCGCGGCTGAACTGTGACTGACTTTCATAGCCGACCTGATGGCCGGCAGAGCCGGCGTCCAGCATGTCCTCCAGCATCAGCCGGCGGGCTTCCTGCAACCTTAGCTGTTTCTGATACTGCATCGGGCTCATGGCGGTGATCGCCTTGAAATGATGGTGCAGCGAGGAAACGCTCATGCTGACACGGCTGGCCAAATCCTCAATCTTCAGGGGCATGGCGTAATGTTCCTTCAGCCAGACGCAGGCGCGGCTGATCTGGTGCGACTGGCTTTCGACGACCGCCATTTGGCGCAGGCGCGCGCTCTGCGGACCGGTCAAGAGCCTGTAGATGATCTCCTGTTCGATCAGCGGCAGCAGGGCCGGAATATCGTCCGGCCGGTCCAGCAGCCGAAGCAGCCGGATGGCGGCATCCTCCAGGTCCGGCGTCACCGAACTCACGGTCATGCCGCGCGTCGTCAGGGCAGGGGTGCCAGTTTGCGCTCCGGCATGATCCAGCAACGCGGCAATCCGCGTGGTGTCGATCCCGAAGGTTACGCTCAAATAGGGTTTCTCTTCCGATGCCTCGACGATCTGCGTGGTGACGGGCAGGTCGATTGAAGTCAGCAGATAATCGGCACCGCCATAACGATAGACGTCGTCGCCGAGTACCACCTGTTTTGCGCCCTGCGCAATCAGCGCGAGGCTCGGTCTGTAGGAGCCGCAGGATTTCGTCCCCGTTGCCGAGCGCCGGTGAATGCTGACGCCCGGGATGGCCGTTTGATGATCGCCATCTACTTTGGCGAAACGGGCAATGAGATCAATCAGTTCCTGACTGCGCGGGGTTCTTGAAATTGTCATAATCAAAAATCTTTCCAGTTAGTTAGATTTCATCTCGCAAACAGTAATCTAGTCTCTCCGCGATTGTCTGCAAAACCTCGGCGGCTTGTTTTGCAGGATCGTACAATAATCTTGCAGGATTGCTCTAACGGTCTGTGGGCACGATCTGCAAGTATGCTTTCGGGGAGAGGCGATCTGTGCTTCCATCACATCCCCGCTTCATCAGATAAAGGAGTGACCCATGGCCCTGGCAAGAGGATATGCGGCGACGGATGCGTCGAAGCCGCTGCAGCCCTTCACATTCGAACGGCGTGAACCCCGCGAGGACGACGTCGTCATCAGCATCAAGTATTCCGGCATCTGCCATTCGGATATCCATCAGGCCCGCAACGAGTGGGGCAATTCGGCCTTCCCGATGGTGCCCGGCCATGAGATTGCCGGTATCGTTACGGCTGTCGGTTCGAAGGTATCAAAATTCAAGGTCGGCGACCGGGTCGGCGTCGGCTGCTTCGTCGATAGCTGCACCACCTGCGCCAGCCGCGATGTCGACCTGGAACAGTACATGCCGGGCCTTGTCGGCACCTATAATAGCGTCGAAGCCGACGGCAAGACCCCCACCCAGGGCGGCTATTCCGATTTTATCGTCGTCAAGGAAGGCTATGTCCTCTCCATCCCCGAAAACCTGCCCTTCGAGGCAACGGCACCGCTGCTTTGTGCGGGCATTACGCTCTATTCTCCGCTGCGCAACTGGGGCGCAGGCCCGGGCAAGAAGGTGGCTATCGTCGGCATGGGCGGTCTTGGCCATATGGGCGTCAAGCTTGCCCACGCGATGGGCGCCGATGTGACTGTGCTCAGCCAGTCCCTGTCGAAGAAGGAAGACGGCCTGAAGCTCGGCGCCGACCATTATTATGCGACCGCGGACGCCGAGACCTTCACGAAACTGGCAGGGACGTTCGACCTCATCCTGTGCACCGTCTCGGCCGAAATCGACTGGAACGCTTATCTCGGCCTGCTCAAGGTTGATGGCACGCTGGTGCTGCTCGGTATTCCGGAAAAGCCGGTGCCGGTCCATGCGTTCTCGCTGGTTCCGTCCCGCCGCTCGATTGCCGGCTCGATGATCGGCTCGATCAAGGAAACCCAGGAAATGCTCGATTTCTGCGGCGAGCACGACATCGTTTCGGAAATCGAACTGATCCGCATGGATCAGGTTAACGAAGCCTATGAGCGTGTCATCAAGAGCGACGTGCGCTACCGTTTCGTCATCGACATGGCGACACTGTAATCCACTCAAACGAAAGGCCGGCGGGTTCGACTTGCCGGCCTTTTATTGCCTCTGCCCCACACACGTGGACTATTTGACTTCGGTCAAAACTTCCGTACCGGAACCATCCTTGCCGGTAATCGTCCACTTGCCATCCAGTGTGCCGTCGCCGTTGACCTTGTAGACGATCAGCCCCAGAGCGTCTTCCAAGACGTAGGCGGCCGCAAACGCGTTGCCGTTGAGCATGCAGACACCGGTTGATTTCACGCCCGCCGTGTCCCATTCGATCACGCAGGTGGTTTCGCTGGCGAGCGTTATTTCAGCCGTGCCGGAATAGCTCGATCCATCAAGATTGGTGCCCTCGACCGTGTATTTTCCGGCGTTGACAGTCTGCGCATGCGCAGTGGACGCGGCCGCCAGCGCGAGTGCTGCGGCGAAAATGATCTTTTTCATCTAACCCCTCAAAGCAATGCTCGATGATCGAGCAGCGTCTGAGCCTATGCGTAATCGGGGCCGTTTGAAAAGAACCAAAATTGAGCTGATTGGCGCGCGAGGGGAGCCCCAGATCGGCAGATTTCATCGCGAAGATGGCTGCCGCCGTGTGGCCGCTGCGCTAACTCCGCACTGCCCGGTGCACCGCGCACAGGGTCGAAAGCAGGCTTGCAGCAGTGCCTAGCGGCAGGCAGCTTGGCCCATCGCAAAGCGCGCGGTCAGGATAGGGATGGAACTCGAGGAATACGCCGTCGGCACCGGCCGCCACGGCCGCCTTGGCTATAATGGGGACCCCCTCGCGGCGCCCTCCTGTCGAACCACCGTTGGTGCGGGGATCGGCACCCGGCAATTGTACCGAATGCGTCGCATCGATCGTAACCGGAACGCCGAGACGCTGCATTTCGGCGATACCCAGCATGTCGACGATAAGATTATTGTAGCCAAAGGAGCTGCCGCGCTCGCACAGAACGATCTGGAGATCCGGCGCGACGGCCCGCGCTTTGGCGATAATGTTCTTACAATCCCACGGGGCGAGAAATTGAGCTTTCTTGACGTGCAGCAGGCCACCGGCACGCTGCGTGGCAATGGCGGTGGCAACGATCAAATCCGTCTGGCGGCACAGGAACGCCGGAATCTGGACCAGATCGGCTACAGTGGCAACCGCCTCTGCCTGATCGATTTCGTGAATGTCCGTGGCAATCGGTACATCTAGGGTCCGCTTGATTTCCGCGAGCATCGCGAGCCCGTCCTTCAACCCGGGACCACGGTAACTGGCGTTCGAGGAGCGGTTTGCCTTGTCAAAGCTTGCCTTGAACACGAAAGGCAAGCCGAGATCGGCCGTCACCGCCTTCAGGTGCCGCCCCACGTCCAGTGCGAGCTCAAGATTTTCAAGAACATTCAGCCCTGCAATAACGGTCAGCGGCTGGCCCTCGCCAAACGATATGTTCCAGTGTTTCAGGTGCGCTACGCTCATTGTCGCCGTCCCTTGCTTGGCACAGCGGGTGCGCCTGCGCTCTGCGGATTGAAGCGAGAATCACACCGCTGATCATCGCAGATGCGCACAATATGGAATTTCGCGAAGGCTGCAATTTGAGATCGAGGGGCGGGGCGGTTGCGCAGAAGCCTGTCAGCCGAGCGGCAACGGCCCGTCGTTCTTGATTTCTTCCATGACGGCGTAAGTCCGCGTTTCCTTGACGCCCGGCAGGGTCCAGAGCACCTGGCCGAGGAAGTTGCGGTAGGCGTTCATGTCCTCGAAGCGGGTCTTGACGAGATAGTCGAAACCGCCGGCCACCATGTGGCATTCGAGCACGGACGGCGCCTGCTTGACCGCCTCGGCAAATTTGTCGAACACTTCAGGCGTCGTCTTGTCCAGCATCACCTCGATGAAGACGAGCAGCCCGAAGCCGAGTTTGTGCGGATCAAGCCGCGCGCCAAAGCCGGAGACATAGCCTTCTTTGAGCAAACGGCGCAGGCGCTCGCTGGTGGCGGTGGGGGAAAGCCCGATGCGGTCGGCCAGTTCCAGATTGGTGATCCGGCCGTCCGCCTGCAGGATGTTGAGAATCCGCCGGTCGATCTTGTCGATTTCATGCATGGGATGCCTCCAAATCCTTTGGTGCGCAAAAACCATCTGCGCGCCCCGTCTTTAATGGCGAATGCGGCTCAGGCCGCCAGCCGTGTTTCGGCAAGTTTTACCCAGTAGGAGATGCCGTGCGGGATCGCCTCATCGTTGAAATCGTAGCCTGGGTTATGCAGACCGGCGGTATCGCCGTTGCCGATGAAGATGAACGCGCCCGGGCGGGCGAGCAGCATGTAGGAAAAGTCCTCGCCACCCATCATCGGATCGAGATCGCCCGATACCTGGTTCTCGCCCGCGATGTTTGCCGCCGCCGAAAGCGCATGGCCGGTTTCTTCGCGGTGGTTGACCGTGACCGGATAGTTGCGGGCATAGGAGACCTTGACCTTGGCGCCATAGGCGGCGCCCAAGTTCTCGGAAATCTGCTTGATCCGTTGTTCCGCAATGTCGCGCATTTCCGGCATCAGCGTGCGCACGGTACCGGCAAGGACGGCCTGCTCTGGAATGATGTTATGGGCAAAGCCCGCGTTGAATTTGGTGACCGAGACGACGACTGAAGCCAAGGGATCGGCGGTGCGCGAGGCGATGGTCTGCAGCGCGTTGACAATCTGAGAGCCGATAACGATCGGGTCGATCGTCTTATGCGGTTGGGCGGCGTGGCCGCCGCGGCCATCGATGGTGATGTTGAATTCATCGGTGGAGGCCATGATCGGGCCGACACGGCTGCCGAACTCACCGACCGGCATGCCCGGCATGTTGTGCATGCCGTAGACTTCCTCGATGGCGAACCGCTCCATCATGCCGTCCTTGACCATCTCGTGGCCACCGGCGCCGCCTTCTTCGGCCGGCTGGAAGATCACCGCGACCGCGCCTTTGAAGTTGCGTGTCTCTGCGAGGTATTTTGCAGCGCCGAGCAGCATGGCGGTATGGCCGTCGTGGCCGCAGGCGTGCATCTTGCCCGCGGTGGTCGAGGCCCAGGGCTTGCCGCTGGTTTCGGTCATCGGCAGTGCATCCATGTCGGCGCGCATGCCGATGGTGCGGCCTTCGCCGAGATTGCCCTTGATCAGGCCGACGACGCCGGTGCGGCCAAGGCCGGTCACGACTTCGTCAACGCCGAACTCGCGCAATTTATTTTCGACGAAAGCTGCCGTATTTTCGACGGCAAACAGCAGTTCCGGCTTGGTGTGAAGATGGCGGCGCCATTCGGTGACTTCGGTCTGGAGCTCTGCTGCGCGGTTCAGAATAGGCATTTTGGCTTCCTGTGGGTCCATTGCGGGCATGGGATACGGGATATTCGGCATCGGCACAAAGAATGGTCTTTGCCATCTCCTCGCCATATAGGTTAAATAGCCGGACGATACGAGGCAATTCCCGAAATTTCGAGGTTTGATGTGACAACTGGAATTCGCAAGACTGGCGTGTTGAAGTTATTCGCAGTCCTGACGGGCGCCTGCGCGTCGCTGCTTTCGGCGGCCCTGCCAAGTGTCGCCAATCCGCAGCTGGTCGTCGATGTCAGTTCGCTGAAGGTTTACGAGCAGCGGGAAATCTACCAGAAATGGTATCCGGCCTCGCTGACCAAGCTGATGACCGCCTATACGACTTTCCGCGCTCTGAAATCCGGCCAGCTGACGCTGGAAACGCCTGTCGTGATGAGCAAGAACGCGGCGGGCGAGCCGCCGAGCAAGATGTTCTACAAGCCGGGGCAGGCCGTCACGCTCGACAGCGCGCTGAAGATGATGCTGATCAAGTCGGCCAACGATATTGCGGTCGCCATCGGCGAGACGGTCGCCGGCTCGGAGCCCGCCTTCGTCAACCAGATGAACGCCGAAGCCAAGCGGATCGGCATGACCTCGTCGCACTTCATCAATCCGAACGGGTTGCCGGGTGCCGGTCAGTACACGACGGCACGCGACCTTGCGGTTCTGGCGATCACCATCAAGCGCGAGTTTCCGGAATACGCGCCGTATTTCGCCTATGAGGGTTTTACCACCGGCAAGAAGAATTATCCCAACTTCAATATGCTGATCGGCCGCTTCGATGGTGCCGATGGCATGAAGACCGGGTTCATCTGCGCTTCGGGCTTCAATCAGGTTTCGTCCGCCACGCGCAATGGCCGTGCGGTCGTCTCTGTCGTTCTCGGAGCAGACAGTCTTGGCGGGCGGGCGGATGAGTCGGCGCGGCTGCTTCAACTCGGCTTGACCTCGAGCGGCGGCGGCAAGCCGGGCCTTGGCCAGATCGCGCCCTATGGCGAAACCCGCGACATGGTTGCCGATGTCAGCAAGGAAATCTGCAATCCGAAGGCTGCCAAGGTGCGTTCGGAAAATCGTGACGAAGGTGGCCGGCAGAAATTGCTGTCGCCCTATATCCACGAGATCAACCGTCCGCTGAACCTTGTTGCCGCCGGCCTTATCCCGGGCACCGAGAAGGTGGCTGACATCAAGGGCAAGGCACAGACGGAGGCCGCCCAGGGCGATGTCGCCAATGTGCCGGTCCCGGTTCCGCGACCCGTCTTCTGAGCATCCCGCATACTGATCGGATAAATCCATGAGCCCTGTTTTGAACGCCGTACCGGTGTCGATCCTCACCGGTTTTCTCGGTGCGGGAAAGACCTCGCTGCTCAACCGGCTGCTGAAGGATCCTGATCTCACCGATACCGCCGTGATCATCAATGAATTCGGCGATGTTTCGCTGGATCACCTTCTGGTCGAGGCATCGAGCGACGGGATCATCGAGCTGTCGGACGGCTGCCTGTGCTGCACCGTGCGTGGTGAGCTGGTCGATACGCTGGCTGACCTGATGGACCGGATGCAGACCGGAAAGATCAAGCCGTTGAAGCGCGTCGTTATCGAGACCACCGGTCTTGCCGATCCGGCACCGGTGCTTCAGTCGGTGATGGGCAATCCCGTCATCGCCCAGAGCTTCCGGCTCGATGGCGTCGTCACTGTCGTCGATGCGGCCAATGGTCTTTCGACCCTCGATCATCACGAAGAGGCGGTCAAGCAGGTGGCAATGGCCGACCGGCTGGTGATCAGCAAGATGCAGCTTGCGACGCCGGATGCGGTGATTGCGCTGAAGGCGCGGTTGCGGGCGCTCAATCCACGCGCGCCGATGATCGATGGCGATCTGCCCGAGGCGGGCAAGGCCGAACTGTTTCATTGCGGACTCTACGACCCGGCAACCAAGATTGCCGATGTCGGACGCTGGCTGCAGGATGAGGCGGCGGCAGACCACGATCACCATCATGATCACCATGATTATTGTGGCCGTGAAAACTGCGGTCATGACCATCATCACGATCACCACCACCACCATGATGAAAACCGGCATGGCGCCGATATCCGCTCGTTCAGCCTCGTGCATGACAGGCCGATCGATCCGATGGCGCTGGAAATGTTCGTCGATCTCCTGCGCTCCGCCCACGGAGAAAAGCTGCTGCGGATGAAGGCAATCGTCTCGATGTCCGACAATCCGGACAGGCCGCTGATCCTGCACGGCGTACAGACAGTGTTCCATACGCCGCAGCGCATGGCGGCCTGGCCCGATCCATCCGACCGGCGCACCCGCATGGTGCTGATCACCAAGGACCTGCCGGAAGCATTCGTGCGCGATCTCTTCGATGCCTTCACCGGCAAGCCGCGTATCGACCGGCCGGACCGGCAGGCGCTTGAGGATAATCCGCTGGCGGTGCCGGGGCTGAGAATCTAACACACCGGCAAGGGGCTGGCATGTTTCTCGAGGCGGGCGAAGTCATCGGCAACATGCGGGCGCCAGCCTCGGCTGCCAGCCGCCCCGGCGGCTGGAGTGTCAGCGCCTCTCTTGGCTTCCACCTGCTGATCGGGCTTGCTCTGCTTCTGGTGGTGACGCCGCGCCCGCAGGGGCCATTATCGGACGACAGTGTCAGTGTCGATGTTCTGACGTCGCAACAGTTTGAAGCCGCAAGCAGGCCGCCGGTTGCCGAGGCTCAAATCCCGAATGATACCTTGCCTCAGCCCGTGGACGATGCGTCGTCTCAGCCATCAACCGAAAGCCCCGCGCCAGATTTTGCCAAGCTGCCGACGGACCGGCCACCCCCGCAAGCACGCGTCATGGTTCAGGCAACACATCTGCGGTCGGCAAAGGTTCTGGCCGATCCGCGCAGCGCCAAGGCGCGCAAGACGCTTGGGCAATTGGCACCGACCGAGCGCATCGTCCAGCTCTGTAATATCGAGGGGATGGAACAGGTCCATCTCTGGAAAGCCACGCTGAAGCCGGATTTTCTGGTTGCCTATGCGACGGCGGATACCGAGATGTCAGGGCAGAAACTCAAGGCCGACGGCGGCGCGTTTCGCAGCAAAGGCCGGTGGTACAATATCGGTTTTACCTGCGAGGTGACTCCGGACCTGAAAGAGGTCGTATCGTTTGCCTTCGCCGTTGGCAGCGAGATTCCGAAAGGCGACTGGGCCGAACACAACCTGTTGGCTGACGATGGCCCTGCGGATTAGCCGGCACGAACGGCTCCACTGCCGCAAGCGGCAGCGCGGCCAAGAAAAAATGCTTTTTCACGAGCATTGCGGGTAAGATTTGCCGCCCGTTCGAATTCGACCCTGGCTTCACCCAGCCGCCCGGCACGAAAGAGGAAATCGCCTCGTGCGGCCGGCAGGGGAGCATAGGCGTGCAAGCCCGCTGCGGGATCGATTTCATTGAGGCGCGCGAGGCCGGTTTCCGGTCCGAAAGCCATACTGTGGGCAATCGCCCGATTGAGGTCGACCACCGGAGACGGCATGATTTCGCGCAGCGTGTCGTAGAGCCCGGCGATTTTCTGCCAGTCCGTGTCCTCCGCCTTGCGGGCGCGGGCGTGGCAGGCCGCCAGCGCCGCCTGCAGGGCATAGGGGCCGTTGGCGCCGCCCAGCGCTTCGGCGCGCTCAAGGGCAGCAAGCCCGCGGCGGATCAGCAACTGGTCCCAATGGGCGCGGTTCTGCTCTGTCAGCAGGATCGGTGAACCGTCCGGGGCGGTGCGGGCGTTGAGGCGGGAAGCCTGGATTTCCATCAGCGAAAGCAGACCCAGCACTTCCGGCTCGCCCGGCAGCAAGCCGGCGAGGATGCGGCCGAGACGCTGGGCTTCGGCGCACAGGGCAGGGCGGATCAGGTCCTCGCCGGTGGTTGCCGCATAGCCCTCGTTGAAGATCAGGTAGATCACCTCCAGAACCGATGCCAGGCGTTCCCTGCGTTCAGGCCCGCGCGGCACGCCGTAGGTCAGGCCGGCATTGCCGAGTGTCTTCTTGGCCCGCACGATCCGCTGGGCGATGGTCGCTTCATTGGAGAGAAAGGCGCGGGCGATCTCGTCGGTTGTCAGGCCGCCGATCAGCCGCAAGGTGAGTGCTGCACGCGCTTCCGCCGACAGGACGGGGTGGCAGGCGGTGAAGATCAGCCCCAGCAGTTCGTCACCGAGATCGTCGTCCAAGGCGGCTTCCACATCCTCGACGCTGGTATCGCGTTCGTCTTCGAGGTCGCGGCCGATTTCGGCATGTTTGCGGGTGAGCATTTTCTTGTGGCGAAAGCCATCGATGGCCCGCCGCTTGGCCGCCGCCATCAGCCAGGCGCCCGGATTTTTGGGGACACCGGTTTTCGGCCATTCGGACAGGGCGATCACCAGCGCGTCCTGCGCCAGTTCTTCGGCAAGACCGACATCCCTGACCATCCGGGCCAAGCCGCCGATCAACCTGGCCTGCTCGATCCGGAAAACAGTCTCTATCGCGTGATGCGTTTCGTTTACTGCCATGCATCCCGCTTAGGCGAGGAGCAAGGCCTGCGTCAAGCGGCGGTGGCGGCTTGACGCAGCTTGACGGGTTTTAGCGCTTGGCTGCCTTTTCGCGCAGGCGTTCTTCCTGCTCGGCCAGTTCCGGCGTAAACGCCTCGCCGAAGTCGGCTGCTTCGAACACTTGGCGGATTTCCAGCTCGCTTGGGCCAAGCATCGGGTTTGGGCAACGCTTGGCCCATTCGATGGCTTCGGCCATATCCTTGACTTCCCAGAGCCAGAAACCGGCGATCAGCTCGCGGGTTTCGGCAAAAGGGCCGTCGATAACAGTACGGCTTGGCCCATCGAAGGCGATCCGCTTGCCCTTGACCGAGGGATGCAGTCCTTCGCCAGCCATCATGACGCCGGCGTTGACCAGTTCCTCGTTGTATTTACCCATGGCTTCCAAGAGGTCGGTCGTCGGCATGATGCCGTCTTCACTGTCCTTCGTCGCCTTTACAATAACCATGACACGCATCGTATTCTCCCTCGGGTGACGGAAGCCGGATTGGCCTTCCTGATCATACGACGAACGAGTTGTGGTCTGATCGACATCAATTCAAATTTTTTTGAAAAATTATTCAGAACGCGATCGGCAGGATAGCATGGGGCGGGCCGCCAGATGGGGTTTGAGGCCAAGCGGTAGCGCTCAAGCCTTCTTGCGAATGATGAAACGATGGCCGCCCGCCAGCGTCTCGGATTGCTCCAGATCGTGGCCGTCTTCGTTGCAGAAATGTGGAATGTCGATGATGGCGAGCGGATCGGTCGTCTCGACCGTGATCAGCGTGCCGGGGGCAAGGGTGAGCATGCGCTTACGGGTTCGCAGAACCGGCAAGGGGCATTTCAGCCCCTTGAGGTCGTAGACCAGACTGTCAGGCATCAATTGCCCCAGAGTTTCCAGAACGGACGCTTCTTCGGTTGCTCGGCAACGGCCTGCTCGGCGATTGGCGCAACCTCGGTGCTGGCCACTGTCTGCGCGGCAGTTTCCTTGGCTTTTTTCGCCGTTTCGGTGGCTGCAGGCTTGGTCGTGGCTGTGACCTGCTGTTGGACAACAGGTTGCTGAATAGCAACGTTGGCGGCCGTCATGGCTGCAGGCTGAGATGTCTGGGCGCCATTGCTGCCCTTGGCAAACAGGCTGCCCCAGAACCCCTTCTTTGCAGGCGCCGACTCGGCAATTTGCTCGGCCACAGGAGCAGTCTCGATCGTGGCGGCTCCCTGTCTTGCGGCTTCCAACGGTTTCTGCACGGCTTCCGCGCCGTTTGTCCGGGCTGCGGCTACGATTGCTGTTTGCTGGGCCGTATCGACAGGTGCGGCAGCGGCTGGCTGCAACTGTTGCGCGTTATCGCCGCTTTTGGAGAACAGGCCTCCCCAGAAACCCTTCTTGGCCGCCGTCTGTCCGACGGATGCCGTCTCAACCGGGCGCGGCAACGGGTTCTCGGCCGGTACTGGCACGCTCTTGCCGTCGCGGGTGGATTTTGCGAGCTCGGCCTGCTGGATTTCGATCGCCTTCTTGGCCTCTTCCAGTTCGGCGCGGCGGGCCTCCTGCTTTTCGAGGTCGGCGACCTTCATCAGCTTGCCGGCGTCGAGCGAGGTACCGGTCGGTGCGTAAGCCAGTTCCTTGCCGACGCGCTGCTTGGCGACGATCGCCTTGCGTTCGGCCTCAGTGGGCTCATACCAGACCAGACCGTCAAGCTTCTTCGTCGCCTTGGCGTAATCGTCGTTGTATTTCTTGTTGTAGCTCGCCAGTGCGCCCTGCATTGCTGCTGGCGTCGATAGAGCCGGGCATTGACCGGTCGGCGAGAATTTGCCGTCGGTCTGCTGGTTGAAGACGTATTTCTTCTCGCAGATATTGACTTCCGGCGGCCGCTTGGTGATCTCGAACTGGTCGTAGCCGGGCTTCAGCATGTTCCAGAAGTCGATATTCGGGCTGTTCTTGTGTCGCGCCATGTTCTCCGCAGTCATGCGGAAGGGCAGGGCCTGCAACTGGATCGCCTGTTGGCCGCCCTTGTAGGCGTCGCGCGACAGCGCAAAGATTTCCTGCATCTGCTCGTCGGTCATCGAGTAACAGCCGGACGACGAGCAAGCGCCGTGGATCATCAGATTGGTGCCGTAGCGGCCGTTGGCCTGGTCGAAACGGTTGGGGAAGCCGGTGTTGATGGCGAGGTAATAGCTGGAGTTCGGGTTCATCTGACCGGGAGAGATCGGATAGAATCCTTCCGGCGCCTGCCGGTCGCCTTCCTTGACCTTCGGGCCGAGCTTGCCGGACCAGGCGCAGATCTTGTACTGGCGCAGCATTTCGAAGCGGTTGGATGTATTGGCCTTCCAGACTTCAAGCACGCCTTCTTCCTTGAAGATGCGCAGCATGATCGGCGATTCCTTCGCCATGCTCATTGCCTGCATCTTCTGGACGATCTTGCCGGAGAGCTGGTAATTGACCTTGCTGGAGACCTTTTTCAGATCGACATCGACGGTGTCCATCGCCTCATTGGCGGTGCAGCTCGAAAGGAGCGCGGCGACGGCAGCGGTGGCAACAAGATGTGTCAGGCGCATCGGCAAAGGTCCATCAAGAAAACTGTCGAACGTGGCACTCCCAAGCAGGCTACCCACAGGGAATCAATATGCCCTTATACTTCACAAAATATTAACCCTACAGAACCGCTTTGGTCCAACCGTTCCAGACGCCAAGAATATGGCCAAGGTAGGACCGCGCTCGCCTTTTATCCCGGGAGCGCGGCCGAAACCAGCAGATGTGATTAAAGCTGGCGTCCGATCGACAGGTATTTCTGGCGCCGGTCGGAGCGCAGTTCGTCCCCCGTGCGGCCTGAAAGCTCCTTGAGCGCGTCGGCGATGACAGTGCCGGTCTTCTCGATCACGGCATCGGGATCACGATGCGCGCCGCCGACCGGTTCGCCGATGATGCCGTCGATGATGCCCAGCGATTTGAGGTCCTCGGCGGTGATCTTCATGTTGGTCGCGGCTTCCTTGGCGCGGGTACTGTCGCGCCAGAGGATGGAGGCAGCGCCTTCCGGCGAGATCACGCTGTAGATCGAATGCTCCAGCATGTAGACGCGGCTGCCGGTGGCAATCGCGATGGCGCCGCCGGAACCGCCTTCGCCGATCACGACAGAGACGATCGGAACGCGCATGTTGAGGCACATTTCCGTCGAACGGGCGATGGCTTCCGCCTGGCCGCGTTCTTCGGCGCCAATGCCGGGATATGCGCCGGCGGTGTCGATCAGGGTGATCAGCGGCAGGCCGAAACGGTCCGCCATTTCCATGACGCGGATCGCCTTGCGGTAGCCTTCAGGACGGGCGCTACCAAAATTGTGCTTGATGCGCGACTTGGTGTCGTTGCCCTTTTCCTGGCCAATGACCGCGACAGGGGTGCCACGGAAGCGCGCCAGACCAGCCTGGATCGCCTCGTCATTGGCAAATTTCCGATCGCCGGCGAGTGGCGTGAATTCGGTGAACAGATTGGCGGCGTATTCCTGGAAATGCGGACGCTGCGGATGGCGCGCAACCTGCGTCTTCTGCCAGGGATTCAGCTTGGAATAGATTTCGGCCATCGCCTCGCGGGCGCGGACTTCCAGACGCTCGACCTCGTCGGCCGTGTCGATGCTCTCGTCCTCGCTGGCAATCTTCTTCAGCTCGTGAATCTTGCCTTCGAGATCGGAGATTGGTTTTTCGAAATCGAGATAATTGTGCATGTGATGCGTTTCCGATCATATTGCGTCAGTGGCTTCGGACATGACGATCCCGTCGTCCCTGCCAAGGGTTCTGGCGCTCCTAATCCTGTTTTTTCGCCTGTTTGGCAAGAGGGTGATGGTTCTGGACCAGCTGATGCAGCCGTTCTTCCAGTACATGTGTATAGATTTGTGTCGTTGAAATGTCCGAATGCCCGAGAAGTTCCTGTACGGCGCGAAGGTCGGCGCCATTGGCCAGAAGATGGCTGGCAAAGGCATGCCGCAGCACATGCGGCGAGATCGCTGCAACGCGGATGCCAGCCCGGGCGGCGAGATCCTTGAGATCGCGGGCAAAAACCTGACGCGGCAGATATCCGGCTTTGCCGGAGGAAGGAAACAGCCACGGGCTTTCCGGCGGTGGGGTTTTCTGATTGGCATTGTCGCTGGCCATCGCCGCGCCATAGGCCTGCATCGCCCGGATCGCCGCATGT
Source organism: Hyphomicrobiales bacterium (assembly GCA_900472175.1). Classification (GTDB taxonomy): domain Bacteria; phylum Pseudomonadota; class Alphaproteobacteria; order Rhizobiales; family Rhizobiaceae; genus Pararhizobium. The sequence goes on from UCHD01000012.1 coordinate 193,330, forward strand.
GACAGCGGTACCATGCGCTCCTTGTTGCCTTTGCCGCGCACGACAAGAAAACGTCCATTCTGGGCAAGCACCGAGGCTGGCAGCGAAACCAGTTCGCTGACGCGCATGCCGGTGGCATAGAGTAGCTCGATCAGGGTGTGCATGCGCAGGCGGGCAACAGGATCGTTGCCGCCTTGCGCTGCTTCCTGCTCCGCTTGGCCGATCAGCTTTGAAACATCGTCGATGCTCAGCACCTTCGGCAGCGACCGGGCTTTCTTCGGCGCGTCGAGAACGCCGGTCGGATCATCGGTGCGCAGCCCTTCGGCATAGAGAAACTTGTAGAACTGCCTCAATGCCGACAGCCGGCGTGCCTGCGACGAGGCCTTGAACCCCTGCTGGGCCAGATGCGAAAGATAGGCGCGCAAATCCTCGGAGGCTGCATCTGTTGGCTTGACGCCGCGCTGCTTGAGAAAGGAATAGGCATCTTCCAGGTCGCGCTCATAGGAGATCAGCGTGTTGTTGGCAGCACCCCGTTCGGCGCTCATCATCTCCAGGAAGGATTCCATATGGGCAGCGGACAAATCGATCATTGCGGCTTGTTGACCCGCTCTGAGGGGATGCGGATCGTTACGTCGCGCTCCATCGGATTGACGAAGGTTACCAGCGCCACCATCGTTCCATAGATCACGCCAGCGATCAGGGCGCAGATGAACAGGAACCGGAATAGGGTGGGCATTTTCAACTCCTAGGGTCAGGGGTCTATATGACCATGCCTGTTTGCAAGTGCAAGAACCGCTGTATCGCACGGGATTCACAATGCCTTGTACGCCGTGAAGTCTTGACGCTTCCGGCTGATTTGTCGATACCGGAGCAGAACGGGAAATTGAAACTGCATGAGCGACGTGATTGAACCGGTTTCCGAGGCGCTGATCGAGCGGGCGAAGGCCGCGCTCGGGCGACGAAACCTCGTCTTCGTCGGCCTGATGGGGGCCGGAAAATCGGCGGTCGGGCGGATGACCGCGTCGGCGCTCGGAATTCCCTTCGTCGATTCCGATCACGAGATCGAGCGCGTCTCGCGCATGACCATCAGCGAACTGTTCGCGGCCTATGGCGAAGAGGAGTTTCGTGCGCTGGAGGCCCGCGTCATCAAGCGGTTGCTGAACACCGGCCCGCGCATCGTCTCCACGGGCGGCGGCGCCTATATCAACGAGCGCACGCGAAAACATATCAAGCGCCACGGCCTGTCTGTCTGGCTGAACGCCGAACTCGATGTTCTGTGGGAACGCGTCAACAAGCGCGATACCCGCCCGCTTTTGAAAACCGAAAACCCGAAGCAAACGCTCGAAAACCTCATGCACGCCCGGTATCCGATCTATGCACAGGCGGACCTGACGGTGCTGTCCCGCGATGTCAAGAAAGAGGTGATGGTGGAAGAGGTTCTCGCCGCTCTTGCCGCCATGCCGAAGAAGTGAAGCCATGACCAGTGCCAGCCTGTCCGCCGCCCGTAAAACCGTTCGCGTCAACCTGGGCGACCGTTCCTATGATATTCTGATCGGCCCCGGCCTGATCGCCACCGCCGCGGACGAGATCGCCGGCCGCCTGAAGGGCCGCCGCATGGCTGTCATCACCGACGAGCATGTCGCGCCGCTCTATCTCGAGCCGCTGATGGAAAGCCTGAAGGAAAAGGGCATCACGGCCGTGTCGCTGGTTCTGCCGGCCGGTGAAAAGACCAAGAGTTTTGAACATCTGATCCCCGTCTGCGAGGCGATCCTCGGCGCTCGTATCGAGCGCAATGACGCCGTCATCGCTCTCGGCGGCGGCGTCATCGGCGATCTCACCGGCTTTGCCGCCGGTATTGCCCGGCGCGGCTCGCGCTTCATCCAGATCCCGACCTCGCTTCTGGCGCAGGTGGATTCATCTGTCGGTGGCAAGACCGGCATCAACTCGCCGCATGGCAAGAACCTGATCGGGGTGTTCCATCAGCCAGATCTCGTGCTTGCCGATACCGACGTGCTGGATACGCTGAGCGAGCGTGAATTCAGGGCCGGTTATGCCGAGGTCGCCAAATACGGACTGATCGACAAGCCGGACTTTTTTGAGTGGCTGGAAAACAACTGGCAGGCGGTGTTTGCCGGTGGTGACGCCCGCATCGAGGCGATTGCCATCAGCTGTCAGGCGAAAGCCGATGTGGTCGCAGCCGACGAGCGCGAGAATGGCCGCCGTGCCCTGCTCAATCTCGGGCACACATTCGGGCACGCGCTGGAGGCAGCGACACAGTATGATGGTACGCGCCTGGTGCACGGCGAAGGCGTGGCGATCGGCATGGTGCTGGCGCATCAGTTTTCGGCGCGCATGAATCTGGCAAGCCCGGACGACGCCAAACGTGTCGAAGCGCACCTGAAGACGGTCGGCTTGCCGACGCGGATGGATGAGATCCCTGGCATCCTGCCGCCTGTGGACAAGCTGATGGATGCGATTGCCCAGGACAAGAAGGTCAGCGGTGGCAAGCTCACCTTCATCCTGACCCGCGGTATCGGCCAGTCGTTTGTTGCCGATGACGTTCCCGGGTCGGAAGTCAGCGCCTTTCTGAAGGAAAAGCATCCGGGATGAGCAACGAGACATTCACACTGTTTCTGGCGGACTACGGTCCAGGCATCCTGATCATCCTATTGATGATCCTGCTATCGGCGTTCTTTTCTGGATCGGAGACTGCGCTCACCGCAGCGTCGCGGTCGCGCATGCACACGCTGGAGAACAATGGCGACGAACGCGCCGGACTGGTCAACCGCCTGATCGAACGCCGCGACAGGCTGATCGGTGCGCTGCTGATCGGAAACAATCTTGCCAATATTCTGTCTTCCTCGATCGCCACCAGTCTGTTCCTGCACTTCTTCGGCTCGTCCGGTGTGGCCTATGCGACGCTGGCGATGACGGTTATCCTGGTGATCTTCGCCGAGGTACTGCCGAAGAGCTGGGCAATCGCGGCGCCTGACCGCTTTGCCCTCACGGTGGCGCGCGCCGTCAATGTCGTCGTGATCGTTGTTGGTCCTGTCTCCAGCCTGGTAAACTGGATCGTCCGCCGTATCCTCGGCCTGTTCGGGATCAACCTGTCTTCCGAAATGCCGATGCTGACGGCACATGAAGAGTTGCGCGGCGCGGTCGATTTTCTCCACCGCGAGGGGTCTGTCATCAAGGCCGACCGCGACCGGCTCGGCGGCGTTCTCGATCTCGGCGAACTCGAAATCTCCGACATCATGATCCACCGCACGTCGATGCGCGGCATCAATGCCGACGATGCGCCGGAAGTGGCGGTTCGCGCGGTGCTGGAAAGCCCTTATACGCGCATGCCTGTCTGGCGCGGATCGACCGACAACATCATTGGTGTCGTGCATGCCAAGGATTTGTTGCGGGCACTGGCTGAACCGGATGTCGAGCCGGAAAATCTCGATATTGTCCGGATTGCGCAAAAGCCGTGGTTCGTGCCCGAAACCACCAACTTGAAAGATCAGCTCAACGCCTTCCTGCGTCGCAAGGTGCATTTCGCCATCGTCGTCGATGAATATGGCGAGGTGCAGGGGCTGGTGACGCTGGAGGATATTCTCGAAGAAATCGTCGGCGACATCTCCGACGAGCACGATATCGAGATCCAGGGTGTGCGCCAGGAAGCCGACGGTTCGATCGTCGTCGATGGCAGCGTGCCGATCCGCGATCTCAACCGTGCGCTCGACTGGAACCTGCCTGATGAGGAGGCAACCACGGTGGCGGGGCTTGTGATCCACGAATCCAAGACGATCCCCGAGGAACGGCAGGCGTTCACGTTTTACGGCAAGCGCTTTACCGTGATGAAGCGGGTGAAAAACCGGATCACGCGGTTGCGGATCCGGCCGGCCGATGATGCGGCAATGCCTCCGCTCCCGGTGAAGAGCGAAGGCATTGAATGATCCCTGCTCAGTTCTAGCGGCCGATGATGCCGCCGAGGGCGCCGCCGAGCAGGCCACCGGCAAAGGCAGCGCCTGCCGGATCCACCCCGTCCCGGCGTTCGACAGGACCTTCCAGGGTTGCGCCATCGTGCTGCCGCTTGACGTGCTGGCCAGCTACCTTCTGGCGAACTGGGTTCTGCGCCTTGCGAACCGCGATTGCAGCTTTCTGCGCTTCGTACTGCGCGCGGATCTGCGGCATCATCGGATCGGTCTGGACGACCAGGAACATGTGTTGCTGCTGCGTCAGGTAGGTCGTTTCGACCATGCCGTTCTGCCTCTGCCATGCGCCGATGGCCGTGCGTGACCTAGCGCCAAGCGCGCCGTCTGCGCCGCCGGTGACATGTCCGAGCGCGCCGAGCCGCAATTGCAGATCGATCCTGCCGTCCTTGTCGAGATTCAAAGCGGTTTCCGTGTCTGGCGTCCCGACGCTGAGTTTGACATCGTCAGGCATGGCAACGGCGGTACGGACCTGCGAAGCCGAGGCTGCTGCCTCGCCAGCAGGGGCAATGGAGGCGACTTGTGTGGTCGCCGTTGCTTTCAATTGGTCGAGATTGAGCTTGGCAAGGGTGGCGAAATTGCCGTTCGGATATTGCTGCAGGTAAAGTTCATAATGCGCGACCGTGTTGCGCTTGGATGCTTCTTCCCAGAGCTTCTGCTCGACGGTCCAGTTGACGTCGTTGGTGCTGGTGGTTGCAGTGTCGGCCGCAGGCTTGACGTCTGAGGCTGTCGTCACCGCCGCTGCTGCGGCAGGCTCTCCACCAATGAACACTTCACGCGAGAGCGAGGCATTGTGCCAGGGATGCTGGGCGCCGCCGGTTGCCTCCGAGACGTCGGCGCGGACCCGCGTCAGCGCGCTCTGGATTTCAAGGCCCGGCGTCGTCAGGTGCCGTGCAAGGGCGGCTGTGTAGGGACTGTTGATGCCTTTGCCGTCATAGGCGACGGCACCGGGATCAGTCGCATAGGCGATTAGCAACCCGCCCGCGCCTGCTGCCTGGTTGTTGGCCTGCACCGGCGCCAGACCCACGCCCATCGAGGCGGAGCGGCTGGCCGGCATCACCTTAGCCAAGGAACGCGCCAACGGATTGTCGCGGCAGGCATCGAGGATGATAATGCTGACAGCCGGATCTGGTGGTAGGGCGGCCAGGAATTTTTCGGCTGGCACCGTGCGCGTCTGCAACTGCGCTGCCTTTTCCAACTGCGCATCGACCGGCACGAGATAGTTGCGTCCATCGACCTGCAAGCCATGACCGGCATAATAGACGACGGCAATATCGGCGTCATAGGCGATCTCGGTGAACTGATCGACCAGTGCGGTCATCGCGGTCTTGTCGAGATCTTCGCCTTCGATGACGGTGAAGCCTGCCGTACGGAATGTTTCCGCCATCAGCTTGGCGTCGTTTTTCGGATTGGGCAGCTCGACCGCATGCTGGTAGGCGCTATTGCCCATGACAAGCGCAACCTTCTTGGCGGATGGCGTTGCTGCCGATGCGGCACTGAATGATAGAAACGCGGCGACAACCGCCACGACAAGCCCAAACCTCCTGAGCATCGCCTTGACCCCAAAAAAAGAGGCTTCCCGGACAACCTTGAACCGGCTCCGCCTATGATGAAAATTTTCTGTATGTCGTAATAAAAATGGACCGTTCGATCCAATAATTCTCTCGCCCCACCCACGATTGTAGATGTTGGTCCCAATTTCGTCAATTTGGCAGGAATTAGACCTTTCGGCCTAGCTTCGTTGCTTCCGTAAAACCTATCTCTATCCTTACCAGCGGGTTGTTTCCCCGGGAACAGCCGGTTCAAGGGCAAGCGCATGCAGTCCCGCGTCGATTTCGGCCTTCAGGACATCATTGATGGCGCGGTGGCGGGCAACGCGGCTCATGCCGATGAAAGCGCTGGAAACAATCCGTACCCGCATATGGGTTTCGCCGGTGCCGTCGATATCCGGATGGTGGCCGGCATGCAGATGGCTTTCGTTGACAACAATCAATCGTTCGGGCGAAAAGGCCGCGGTGAGCTTTGTTTCGATGCGGCTTTGAAGTGACATGTTTTAGCCCCGTTTTTCTGGCTTTTCCGTAGGCATCGGTCTCGAGTGGGCGGCCTGTGCTGGATTGCTTTTTGCGCGGTGCAAAATGGGTTCACAAAGCCTGTAACATTCCCATTTGTCAATTCTTGTTGTGGCGTCCGCCACGCCCCATAATTAGCGCCATGAAACTCGATTCAAAATACTTCGACGGGATACGGACGCGCCGCAGGGTGACCCAGAAACCCGAGCCGATGGCACCCAAATGCCAATGGGACGGGTGCGAGGAAAATGCTGTTCATCGCGCACCCGTGGGCCGCCACGCGGAAAACGAGTTTTTCATGTTCTGCTTCGAGCACGTCAAGGAATACAACAAGGGCTACAACTACTTTTCCGGCCTCTCCGATAACGAGATCGCCCGCTACCAGAAGGAAGCCATCACCGGCCACCGACCGACATGGACGGTCGGTGTCAACAAAAATGCCAAGAATGCGCCGCAACAGTCGCATCAGCGCTCGGGTTCCGCTGGTGCGCAGGCCCGCATGCGCGATCCCTTCGGCTTCGTCGATCAGGCGCGCGCCCGCGCCAACCGGCAGGAACCACGGCTGCGCAAGTTGAAGACATTGGAGGCCAAGGCTTTCGAAACGCTCGGTCTACATGCCAATGCGACTGCGGCAGATGTGAAATCTGCCTATAAAGAGCTTGTAAAAAAGCATCACCCCGATGCAAATGGCGGAGACAGGGGATCGGAAGAGCGTTTTCGCGCCGTGATCCAGGCATATCAATTGTTAAAACAGGCTGGCTTCTGCTAGGAACCCGTTTTATTACGGTCACACATTTATAAAGGCATAGACGGGAACGCCCCCGCTAATCGAGTCAAGGGGCTTTACCGTGCTGGAGACATGATGAGCAAGGTAGACCTCGATATTTCCAACCTCCCCGATACGACAGTTTCCGTCCGTGACGTTTTCCGTATCGATACCGATCTGCGCGTGCCGGCCTATTCGAAGGCCGATGCCTATGTGCCGGATCTCGATCCCGACTATCTCTTCGACCGCGAGACGACGCTCGCCATTCTCGCAGGCTTTGCGCACAATCGCCGCGTCATGGTCTCCGGCTATCACGGCACCGGCAAGTCGACCCATATCGAGCAGGTCGCGGCCCGCCTCAACTGGCCCTGCGTACGCGTCAACCTCGACAGCCATGTCAGCCGTATCGATCTCGTTGGCAAGGACGCCATCGTCGTCAAGGATGGCATGCAGGTTACCGAATTCAAGGACGGCATCCTGCCCTGGGCCTACCAGCACAATGTCGCGCTCGTCTTCGACGAATACGACGCCGGCCGCCCGGACGTGATGTTCGTCATCCAGCGCGTGCTGGAATCCTCCGGCCGCCTGACGCTGCTCGACCAGAGCCGGGTCATTCGCCCGCACCCGGCTTTCCGCCTGTTCGCAACGGCCAACACCGTCGGTCTCGGCGATACGACCGGCCTCTATCACGGCACGCAGCAGATCAACCAGGCGCAGATGGACCGCTGGTCGATCGTCACCACGCTGAACTACCTGCCGCATGACAACGAAGTCGATATCGTTGCCGCCAAGGTCAAGGGCTTCACCAAGGATCGCGGCCGCGACACCGTCTCGAAGATGGTCCGCGTTGCCGATCTCACCCGTGCAGCCTTCATCAACGGCGACCTGTCGACCGTCATGAGCCCGCGTACCGTCATCACCTGGGCTGAAAACGCACATATCTTCGGCGATATCGCTTTCGCTTTCCGTGTCACCTTCCTCAACAAGTGCGACGAGCTTGAGCGTGCACTGGTGGCGGAGCACTATCAGCGCGCCTTCGGCGTCGAGCTGAAGGAAAGTGCTGCCAATATCGTGCTCGAAGCCACGGCCTGATCCATGGCAGGCCGGGGCGACAATTCGAAAGCAAGGCCGGCCGGTGTCGTGGATGTGGAGCCATTCCGCCGCGCACTGACCGGTTGCATCCGCTCGATTGCCGGGGATTCGGAAATCGAGGTCGTGTTTGCCAACGAGCGCCCGGGCCTTTCCGGCGAGCGCATGCGGCTGCCCGAAATTTCCAAGCGGCCGACACGCCAGGAACTTGCGGTCACCCGCGGGCTTGGCGATTCGATGGCTCTTCGCAAGGCCTGCCACGATGCCCGCATCCACGCGACCATGGCCCCGCAGGGGGCTGATGCGCGCGGCGTCTTCGATGCCGTCGAGCAGGCGCGCGTCGAGGCGATCGGTTCGTTGCGCATGACCGGCGTAGCCAGCAATCTCACCTCGATGCTGGATGAAAAATACGCCCGCGCCAATTTCGGCAACATCGACCGGCAGGCGGATGCGCCGCTCGAAGAAGCCGTTGCGCTGATCGTGCGTGAAAAACTGACCGGCCAGAAGCCGCCTGCGTCGGCCGGCAAGGTGCTCGATCTCTGGCGCGATTTCATCGAAGAAAAAGCTGCCGGCGACATGAAAGAGCTGTCCGCCGCGGTCAACGACCAGCAGGCGTTTGCCCGTGTCGTGCGCAACATGCTGACGTCGATGGAGATGGCCGAGAAATACGGCGACGAGGATGTCGAGCCGGACGATCAGGAAAGCCAGACAGACGAGGACCAGCCGCGCAGCCAGGAGCAGGATGAAAACAGCTCCGACGAGGATGCCGGGTCCGACGCAGCGCCCGCCGACGAGAACGAATCTGCCGACGAGCAGATGGACGAAGGCGAAATGGACGGCGCCGAGATTTCCGAAGAGGAAATGTCGGATGACGGCGAGGACGACAGCGAGACACCGGGCGAGGTCAAGCGGCCGAACCATCCCTTCGACGATTTCAACGAGAAGGTCGACTACGGCGTCTTCACCGAGGAATTCGACGAAACCACCACGGCCGAAGAGCTTTGCGACGAGGCCGAACTCGACCGCCTGCGTGCCTTCCTCGACAAGCAACTAGCCCATTTGCAGGGTGCCGTCGGCCGTCTCGCCAACCGGTTGCAGCGCCGCCTGATGGCGCAGCAGAACCGTTCCTGGGAATTCGACCTGGAGGAAGGTTATCTCGACTCAGCGCGGCTGACGCGCATGATCATCGACCCGATGCAGCCGCTGTCCTTCAAGCGGGAAAAGGATACCAATTTCCGCGACACGGTTGTGACGTTGCTGATCGACAATTCCGGCTCGATGCGCGGCCGGCCGATCACGGTTGCCGCCACCTGCGCCGACATCCTGGCCCGCACGCTGGAACGTTGCGGCGTCAAGGTCGAGATTCTTGGCTTCACCACCAAGGCCTGGAAGGGCGGGCAATCGCGTGAAAAATGGCTGGCCAGCGGCAAGCCGCAGACACCGGGCCGCCTCAACGATCTGCGCCACATCATCTACAAGTCTGCAGATGCCCCGTGGCGCCGCGCGCGCCGCAATCTCGGCCTGATGATGCGCGAAGGCCTGCTGAAGGAAAACATCGACGGTGAAGCACTGATCTGGGCGCACAACCGCCTGCTCGGCCGTTCCGAGCAGCGCCGCATCCTGATGATGATATCGGATGGTGCGCCGGTCGATGATTCCACGCTGTCGGTCAATCCGGGCAATTATCTCGAGCGGCACCTGCGCGCCGTCATCGAACAGATCGAGACGCGTTCGCCGGTCGAATTGCTGGCGATCGGTATCGGTCACGATGTGACGCGCTACTACCGCAAGGCCGTGACCATCGTCGACGCCGACGAACTGGCAGGCGCGATGACCGAGCAGCTTGCCTCGTTGTTCGACGACGAGAGTTCGCGGCGCCGGGCTGCCCCTGCACGGCGGCGTGCGAGCTGACAATAGTGTCTGACCGGGATGCTGAGCGGCATCCCGGTCTTGCCTGCCATATTTGCATGTTGATTTTTCGGAGCCGCTTAGCGCTCCATGCCGGCCTGCCGGAAGGACGTCTTTTGAAAGCGACACTGATCCAGGCCGCCACCTTATCCCTGCTTCTGGCCGTCGCTCCGGCGGTGGCCGCTCCGTTGGCGCCTTCGGAAATCGTTCCGGTGAAAAGCCGGCAGATCGAAAACTTCAAGATCGGTTCGGACCAGAAACTGTTCGGCAAGCTGGAATTCATCGGCGGCATCGAGATGTCGTCGTCGAATGCCCTGCTTGGGGCGATCTCGTCGATCCGCTTTCGCCCCGACCGGAAATCCTTCCTGGCGATCATGGATACCGGCCACTGGGTCGAAGGCGCAATCGAGCGCGACCAGCAGGGGCGGCTGGCCGGTACCAGCGATCTGACGGTCACCTCGATGATCGATGCCAATGGCCGCTCCGAGCAGGTCAAGGAGCGGATGGACTGCGAGGGCGTGGCGCTGCGCGATGGGATGGTCCTTGCCAGCTACGAGGGGCTTCATCGCGTCGATGCCTATCCGGATCCCGGCTTTGCCCAGTCCGGCCCGGTCGCAACCCTGCCTTTGCTGATTCCGGTCAAATCGCTGCGCGGCAATCGTGGGCTCGAAACCATCGCCGTTGCACCGAAGGACAGCCCGCTTGCGGGCGGCGTTACCGTTGTGTCCGAACTGAGCTTCGACAAGAGCGGCCATCTTCTGGCGGCCGTCCTCGACGGTCCGCGCAAGGGCATTTTTGGTGTCGTTCGCAAAGGTCCGTTTGCGGTGACCGATGGCGCATTTCTGCCGAATGGCGATCTCCTGATTCTCGAGCGCCGCTTCTCATTTGCCGAGGGCATCGGCATGCAGATCCGCCGCATCAAGGGGGACGATATCAAGCCGGGCGCGATCGTCGATGGCGAAATCCTGCTCAACGCCGACATGGGCTACCAGATCGACAACATGGAAGGTCTGGACGTTATCGCCGAGCCTGGCGGTGATATCCGCCTCATCCTTGTTTCCGACGACAATCATTCCATCCTCGAGCGGAACCTGATGCTGGAATTCCGGTTGGTCGAACAGAATCCAGCGTAAGAAAAAACCCGCATCACGGGGTGATGCGGGCTCGATTTCTTTATTGCCTATTCCGGGATTAGGCGTTTGCCTTGACGCCCGGCATCGGCTTGATGACGTTCATCAGAGCGCCATAGGGCAACAGCATCACTAGGCCGACGATGATCTTGACGCTGAGGTCGCCGAGCGCCCAGGAGATCCAGCGCGGTGCTTCCGCAGTCATCACGCCGAGGATCGGGGCGCTTTCCAGCGCAAAAGGTTCGTTCGGGCCGAAGAAGACGAAGACCGCTGCAAAGGCGAACGAGAAGAAGATCGCCGTATCAAGCAAGGAGCCGAGCAGCGAGCCGAGCAGCGGCGCACGCCACCAGCTCTGTGCCCGCAGTCTGTTGAACACCGAAATGTCGAGAAGCTGGCCGAACAGGAAAGCGGAGCCGGACGCGATCGCGATGCGCGGCGAGGCGACCAGCACCGACAGCGCGATGGCGACGGCAAAGCCGGCGAAAACCACCTTGCGGGCGGTACGCGGTCCGAACTGGCGATTGGTGAGATCGGTGACGAGAAAGGCGATCGGGTAGCTGAATGCGCCGAAGGTCAGGAGATCACCCAGCTGCATGCCGGCGATTGAGCCGGGCAGGGGGTACTGGACCAGGATATTGGAGGCTACGACCACGAGGGTCATCAGCGCGACATAGGTTAGGAACGTGCGGTTTGTCAGCATTTTTTTATCCTGGGGTATGCCACCAGTTGGAGTCATCTGAATCCACAATTCACCGCGCGTTGAGCCCGGTAAGCCATGAACGGTTTACGGTCAATCTAACACGAGAAAAAGGCTCGCCGGTTGCCCTGGCAAGCCTTCTAATCTCTGTAGTCAAGTGTGCCGATTAAGCGGCGACGGCTTCAGCCGTCTTCTTGACGATCTGGCGGCGCAGCAGGCGAGCGCGCATCGACAGCTCGACTTCGTCAGCCTTGATCAGGAATGCGTCGAGACCACCGCGGTGTTCAACCGAACGCAGAGCTGCGGCCGAAACGCGCAGACGGTAACGCTGGCCGAGCACGTCGGAAATCAACGTAACCTGGCACAGGTTCGGAAGGAACTTGCGCTTGGTCTTGTTGTTTGCGTGGCTCACATTGTTGCCCGACTGGACGCCCTTGCCGGTCAATTCGCAACTACGGGACATGATGCACCTATTTTTCTTTTCGCCTTCGGTCCATGCGTTGGCGGGCCATAAGCCCAGGCCGCATTCCGTTGGCCATGATTGGAAAGTTGCGGTTCTATAGTCAGCGAGAGCCGCGGCGTCAAGCCAAACCTTCGTTTTCCGGGAAAAACTCTTGAGAAACGCGGGGTCTATCAAGCCGGAGATGCCGTTCGGTTCAGATTCTTTCAGTGCCTATACATCTTTCCTGCGGCCAATTCCACTTTATTGCTCCATGGGTTAAGCCTTGGGGCAAAAGCGGGTTTTCCGGCGCAGAAATGCCGCAAACCCGCCCTATCGCCTAAGCGAAGTGAACGGACGTGTCGCATCAGCGAAAATGGAAGGGCATCTGGAATGAACTGGCGCAACGGTCTTTCGGCGCTTCTGGCATTGGCCACGGCTACGTTTTCCACAGGCACGGCCCATGCCGTCGATGTGACGCATACGACGGACTACAGCATCTCGCTTGCCGGCCTACCGATTGCCAAGGCCTCGTTCTATACCGAGTTAAACGACAAGCGCTACACCATTTCCGGCACGATGAATTCCGCCGGCCTTGCCGATATCTTCGCCAAGACCTCGGGCGAGACCTCGGTCTCCGGCACCGTCGGCCGTGACCAGTTGAGCGCCTCGGAATACCGGGTCAAGTATCAGAGCGGCAAGAAGGGCCGGGCGATCGACGTCCAGTTCCGCGACGGCGATGTCGTGTCCGCGTCGATGAGGCCGCCGCGCAAGATTCCGAAGAACTGGGTGCCGGTCACCAAGGCGGATATGCGCAATGTCGTCGATCCGCTTTCCGGCCTGATCTTTCCCGCCGATACACGGGTCTGCCCGAAAAGCGTGCCGGTCTTCGACGGCGAATCGCGCATGGATCTGAAACTCTCGCCAAAGGGCACGAAGCCCTTCAAGACCGAAGGTTTCCAAGGCGACGTCATTGTCTGCGGCATCAAGTTCGTGCCGAAATCCGGCTACCGCAAGGGGCGCGATGACGTCGATTACCTGCGCAAGCTGGAAACCATGGAAATCTGGTTTGCCAAGGCCGATGCGGTGAATGTATATGCCCCGGTCTACGTCCGTATCCCGACCAGCTACGGCCCGGTTACCATCTGGGCGACGCGGTTCGGAAGCTGACGATCCATTCAGGCCGGGGGGCAGGGTATGAAAGTCAAGGCAACGCTGATCGGCTTTTCGGCGATCCTGATGTGGTCGCTTTTGGCTCTGATGACCGCCGCGTCCGGCACCATGCCACCCTTCCAGCTTTCGGCTATCTGCTTTTCCATCGGCAGCATTCCCGGCCTCGTGGTACTGGCGCTCAAGCCTGAGCGTCTGGCGCTGCTGAAGCAGCCCGCAAAGGTCTGGATCGTCGGCATTGCCGGGCTGTTCGGTTACCACTTCCTCTATTTTACCGCGCTTCGGAATGCCCCTGCTGTCGAGGCCGGGTTGATCGCCTATCTCTGGCCGTTGCTGATCGTTGTCGGTTCTGCCCTTTTGCCGGGCGAGCGGCTGCGCTGGTATCATGTCGCCGGTGCCATTTGTGGCCTCGCCGGCACGATCCTGATCGTGGCGCGCAATGGCGTCCAGTTCGATGATGCCTATGTCATGGGTTATGGTGCGGCTCTGGCCTGTGCCTTCACCTGGTCCGGCTATTCGCTGCTGACGCGCCGATTCGAGGCCGTCTCGACGGATGTCGTCACCGGCTTCTGCTTGGCAACGGCGGCCCTGTCTTTCCTGTGCCACCTTGGCCTCGAAACGACGGTCTGGCCTGAAACGGCAACACAGTGGATCGCGGTGGCGGGTCTCGGCCTGTTGCCGGTCGGCGCGGCCTTCTATGCCTGGGACTATGGCGTCAAGAACGGCAATATCCAGATTCTTGGCGTCGCCAGTTATGCGGCGCCGGTTCTCTCGACGCTGATCCTGATCGTTTTCGGCTTCGCAGAGCCATCCTGGCGGATCGCGCTGGCTTGCCTGTTCGTGACCGGCGGCGCGGTTCTGGCGGCCAAGGACGTCATTTTTCGCGACCGCTCCAGCGCCGCACAGCCCGCCGAATAGGATCACGCCTTGGGCGGCTGCCAGTCCGGCGGGGCCATTTCAAACGCCGAGAAGTCAAAGCCGGGAGAAACCGTGCAGCCGACCAGCGTCCAGGCGCCGAGCGAGGTTGCCGATTGCCACCAGTTGGCGGGGACGATTGCCTGCGGCCTCTCGCCGGTCAGGATATTCGAGCCGAGCGTGACGGTGGTGGCCGGTTTGCCGTCCTCGGCAATGCTGAGCGCCAGCGGGGCCCCGGCATAGAAGTGCCAGACCTCGGCCGCATCACGCACGCGGTGCCAATGCGACCGCTCGCCGCGCTCCAGAAGATAATAGATGGCCGTCGAGTGGCCGCGTGGACCGCCCGCCTTGTCCTTGAAGGTCTGGATGTACCAGCCACCTTCCGGATGGCGCTCCATTTTCAGTGTTTCAATGATGGCTTGCGCCGACAGCGGCAGTTGAACATCCATCAGAAATTGTCCTTGCGCTTGCGGATTTCGGCAAAGACCTCGGCGTTCGATGCGTTCTGCAATCCCAGATGTGCCCGTATTCCGGCATCATGCGGCCGCAGGAAAGGGTTGGTTTCCTTTTCCAGCCCCAGCGTCGTCGGCGCGGTGAAGCCACCCTTGGCCCGCAAAGCCTCAATTTCGGCTGCTCGCGACTTCAACGCCTCGTTCGCGGGATCCACGGTCACCGCGAACCGCGCGTTGGAAAGCGTATATTCGTGACCGAAATAGACGACGGTATCGTCCGGCAACGCCATCAGTTTCTGCAACGAGGCCCACATCTGCGCCGGCGTCCCCTCAAACAGGCGGCCGCAGCCAAGAGCAAACAGCGTGTCGGCGGAAAACAGCAGCTTGTCGTCGGGAAAATAGAAACAGATATGCCCGGCCGTATGTCCCGGTGTTTCGAAAACATGCACCTTGTGACCGGCAAACTCGAAATCGCCGCCGTCGCCGATGGTCCTGTCGATGCCGGGGATTTTCGAGGCCTCATTTTCCGGGCCGATGATCGTCGCATCATAGCGCGTCTTCAGCGCCAGATTGGCGTCGACATGATCCGGGTGATGATGGGTGGTGAGGATATGGGTCAGTGTCCACCCGCGCCGTTTCAGCGCAGCCAGAATGGCTGCCTCCTCCGGCGCGTCGATCGAGGCGGTGGCGCCGCTTGCCGGATCGTGGATCAGCACGCCGAAATTATCGGTGCGGCACGGGAAGAGTTCGATATCGAGCTTGGCCATGATGGAATTCCTGCAGAGGACATGTCGTTGTGGCGAATGTAGTCAGCGCCGCCTTGAAGTCCACCCGTTCCAGTCTAACATGAGGGTATGCACGCAGATATCGTCGACCTTCGCCAGTTCTATCATTCCCGCCTCGGCCGCTTTGCCGAGCAATCGATCAGCATGGCGCTGTCGTCAGTCTGGGCCAAGCTGCCCGAAGAGCGGCTGGTCGGGCTTGGTTATGCCGTGCCGTATCTCGATCGCTTCCGCGCCGATACCGAGCGCACGTTTGCCTTCATGCCAGCGGGGCAAGGGGCGGTGAATTGGCCGGTTGCCGAACTATCCTCGACAGCGCTGATCTTCGACGAGGAACTGCCGCTGCCCGATTCGTCGATCGACCGGGTGCTGATGGTGCATTCACTGGAATTCGCAGAAAACCCGCGTGAAACAATGAAGGAACTCTGGCGCGTTCTGGCGCCGGGCGGCCGCCTGGTGATTGTCGTGCCGAATCGCCGCGGCGTCTGGGCGCGGATGGAACACACGCCTTTCGGATCGGGAAGGCCATATTCGCGAGGACAGCTGACCGCGCTTCTGCGCGAAACCAATTTTACCCCCGGCGCGTCCGCCGATGCCCTGTTCTTTCCGCCCTCGAAGCTGAAACTGATTCTGAAGATGCGCCAGGCCTTCGAGCGCATCGGCCGGTCGCTCTGGCCGGTGTTCTCAGGCGTGATCATCGTCGAGGCACAGAAGCGGCTCTATCAGGGCCTGCCGGTCGCGGCCCGCGCCTCGCGCCGTGTCTTCGTGCCGGTGCTGGCGCCGCATGGCGTTCCGACGACGCGGGATGCTGGGTAAGCTTCCATCTTGCCACGGAGCAGGCCAGCCCCCCTCTGTCAGCTTTGCTGACATCTCCCCCACAGGTGGGAAGATTTTTCCTTTTCCTTGTGATCTTTGGAGTCGATGGTTGATCTCCCCCCTTGTGGGGGAGATGTCGGCGTCGCCGACAGAGGGGGGTAAGCTACAAGCGAGAGCGAAGAAACAATGTCACCCTCGACAAAAACCCGCTGCACCGGTATTGCCAGAGCGTCATTTTCCCTGTCGCCGAAAGCTGATCCCATGAGCACAGACCTTACGAGCCCAACCCCACGCCCCGGTATCCTCGATATTGCCGCTTACGTGCCGGGCAAGGAGCATGCGCCGGGTGTGGCCAAGGTCTATAAGCTCTCTTCGAACGAGACACCGCTGGGCGCGAGCCCGAAGGCGATCGAGGCCTTCCAGAAGGCGGCTGCCAAGCTTGAAATCTATCCCGATGGCCAGGCGATCGAGCTGCGTGAAGCCATCGCCTCCGTCTACGGCCTGAACACGGCCAACCTGATGTGCGGCAACGGCTCAGACGAGCTGCTTGGCTTGCTCTGCCATGTCTATCTCGCCCCCGGCGACGAAGCCATCATCACCGAGCACGGCTTTCTGGTCTACAAGATTCAGATCATGGGCGCCGGTGCGACGCCGGTCACGGTGCCGGAAAACGATTGCCGCGTGACGGTCGATGCTATCCTTGCAGCCGTAACGCCGAAGACCAAGATGGTGTTCCTCGCCAACCCGGGCAATCCGACCGGCACCTATGTGCCAGTCGATGAAGTCCGCCGCCTGCAGGCCGGTCTGCCGAAGAATGTCATCCTGGTTCTCGATGCCGCCTATGCGGAATATGTCCGCCGCAACGATTACGAGGCGGGCCTTGAGCTGGTATCGTCCAACCAGAACGTGGTGATGACGCGCACCTTCTCGAAGATCCACGGGCTGGCTGCTCTGCGTGTCGGCTGGATGTATGCGCCGCTTGCCATCATCGACGCGCTGAACCGGGTGCGCGGGCCGTTCAACATGAACGCCCCAGCCATTGCTGCTGGTTCTGCTGCCATCCGCGACCAGGCTTTCATGGCGGCCGCCCTCGAGCATAATTCGCTCTGGCTCGGCAAGCTGACCGATGCCTTCTCTTCGCTCGGTCTGCGCGTCACGCCGTCTGTCACCAATTTCGTGCTGATCCATTTCCCGGATGCCGACGGCAAGCGCGCGCCGGAGGCCGACGAGTTCCTGACCAGCCGCGGTTTCATCCTGCGGGCGGTGCGGGGCTATGGCCTTCCCAATGCGCTGCGCATGACGGTCGGATCCGCTGAAGCCAATGAAGGCGTGATCGCCGCGCTCACCGAGTTTATGGGCCGGGCATGATGGCAAAGCAGTTTGAAACCATCGCGCTGATCGGGATCGGCCTGATCGGCTCGTCGATCGCCCGCGAAATCAAGGACAAGGGCCTTGCCGGTTCCGTCACCGTCTCGACGCGCAGTGACGCGACGTTGAAGCGGGCAGAGGCGCTGAACCTCGGCGACCGCTACACGACGTCGGCTGCCGATGCGGTCAAGAATGCCGATCTGGTTATCGTCTCCGTTCCGGTCGGCGCATCCGGTGCCGTTGCAGCCGAGATTGCTCCGCACCTGAAGCCAGGTGCGATCGTCACTGATGTCGGCTCGACCAAGGGCTCTGTCATCGCCCAGATGGCGCCGCATATGCCGGAAGGCGTCCATTTCATTCCCGGCCATCCGATTGCCGGTACCGAATATTCCGGCCCGGATGCCGGCTTCATCGGCCTGTTCAAGGGCCGCTGGTGCATCCTGACGCCGCTGCCGGAGACGGACGAAACAGCCAAGGCCAAGCTGCGCACCTTCTGGGAAGCGCTGGGTTCCATGGTCGATGACATGGACCCGGAGCACCATGACAAGGTTCTGGCGATCGTTTCGCACCTGCCGCACATCATCGCCTATAACATCGTCGGCACAGCCGACGATCTGGAAGCAGTGACCGAATCGGAAGTGATCAAATATTCCGCCTCCGGTTTCCGCGATTTCACCCGTCTGGCCGCATCGGACCCGACCATGTGGCGCGACGTCTGCCTGCACAACAAGGATGCAATCCTGGAAATGCTGGCGCGGTTTTCCGAGGATCTAGCCTATCTGCAGCGAGCAATCCGCTGGGGCGACGGCGACAAGCTGTTCGACCTCTTCACCCGCACCCGCGCCATCCGCCGCTCCATCGTCCAAGCCGGCCAGGATACCGACATGGCCGATTTCGGCCGGCATGCGATGGATCAGAAGTAGGCGCGCTACCGAGCCGCCGCTTTGCCCCTCACCCTAACCCTCTCCCCGCAAGCAGGGGGAGGGGACGACGGAGTCAGCCGCATATCCCTTCGCCCCGTTTACGGGGAGAAGGTGCCCGACAGGGCGGATGAGGGGTGTGTGACGCCGGGAGGCTTGCTTTGGTTTTATCCAGCCAAGCTCAAAGCTGCGGCAATTCCCCAATCGGGAAGAATGCCAGAAACGCGATGCCGTCACGCACGTTCAGCTTCACCGTCGCCTCGTTCTTGCCGTCGGCCAGCGCCGTCAGCATATTGGCGATGTTGTTGACCATGACGGTGCCGTCCTTGTCGGGGAACACCTTGACGAGGTTCTGACGCCAGCCCTCGATATTCTTCATGGTAACGCTGAATTCGCCCGAGATCAGGCCTTGGTCGTTGACGGTGAACGGGCCGGACGCCGATGTCACCATGCCGTTGCCGAGATCGAGCGTCAGGTCGCGCATCTCGCCCTTGCTGCCCCGCAAGGCATCCGGTTTCCATCCACCGCGCTCCATCAGATTGGCACGATCAACGAAGGTCATGTCGGCGCTGGCATTGATAAGGGGCAGCAGGCTCAATCCCTTGTCGAATTTCAGATCGAATTGATCGACACTGAGGGCGGCGTCGAGATCGGCGCCGTTCTGCCGCAGATGCACTTCGCCGTGCCCGGCATTGAAGATGAACTTGTGCGTGTCGCCCGGTGCGGCGTCGTCGTCGAAGGACGGCAGCATGGCCGTGCCGGCAAGCTTGTCATAGGTCAGCGAGGTGCGATCAAGGCCGGACAGCGTCGCCTGTACGCTCGCATGCAGCAATTCCCAATCGGCAGAGACGGTCATGCCGGGCGAGAAACGGACTTCCGCCGGACCGTCAAGCTCGATGATCGCATGGCCCGGCCGGTAGGCCTGGGCAGCCGAGCGCAACGCGCCGAAAGAGGCCGATGCTCCGCGTGAAATGTTATCGAGGCGGACGCTGTCGCAGAACAGGCCGATACGGAAGGGGAAGCCGCGCACGCTCATGCCGTCGCATTCCGCCGATGAGCCGCTGGCCTTCTTCTCTGTCAGAAAGTCGGCCAGCCGCGTCTCTATCTGGTTGGCCGCGAAAAACCACGC
This sequence comes from Hyphomicrobiales bacterium, assembly GCA_900472175.1. GTDB lineage: Bacteria > Pseudomonadota > Alphaproteobacteria > Rhizobiales > Rhizobiaceae > Pararhizobium. The sequence continues at coordinate 212,936 of UCHD01000012.1, forward strand.
GCCGGCATAAACGATGAGGAACAGCACGACACCGATTGCCAGCCGTCTGATTTTCCGGCTGCCGGCGGAGGGGGCGGCGATATCTGCTGCGGTCATGGTTTGCTCCGTCGTTCGTCCGCGACGCTGCGGCACGAGAATTCTGGTCTGCTGCTCTGGCCGTCCACCGCCGCCGTGCTTCAAAATCGTGGAGGAAATCGATTCCGATTGCCGGGCAGATGCGCTAGGAAAGCACCAGAGTGTCTGTCCGCCGCTCCTGGCCCTGGTTTGTGGCGCCGGGATGGCATGGATGTGAATGGCAGTGGATATGGACGATTTTTGGGTGTTTGGCTACGGTTCGCTGATGTGGAACCCCGGCTTTGCCTTCGAGGACAAGATGACGGCCCGGGCGTTCGGTTACCGGCGCTCGCTCTGCGTCCGCTCTTTCGTGCACCGGGGAACCCCGGAACGTCCCGGCCTCGTGCTCGGTCTCGACCGTGGCGGCTCCTGCCGCGGCATGGCGTTCAAGGTGGCCTTGAAGGACAAGGACGACGTTATCGGTTACCTGCGCGAACGTGAGCTGGTTACCCATGTCTATCTCGAGCGTACCATGCCGGTGCTGCTTGCCGACGGCCGCCGTGTCGCAGCACTCACCTACACGATCGACCGCGCCCATGCGCAATACGCAGGCGCCCTGAGCGTGGAGGATGCGGCCGCCACCATCGCCGTGTCCCACGGAAAATCCGGACCCAATACCGACTATGTGGTCAACACGCTCGCCCATCTGAAGGAGATGGGCATTCGCGATCATTGGCTGGAAGAGGTGGCTGCCACTTTCGAGCGGATCCGGCTTCAGGCCTGAGTGCCGAGTTCCTTCAGCTCTTTCAGGCGCTGCACAGCCGTTGGCGGTAGCGGCACGTGCGGATTGTTCTTCACCGTCTCCACCAGCAGAGCGTCGCTGGCGCTTTCCATCACGTCGACCAGCGTCTTCAGGAACACGTCCGGATCAAGCCCGGCCTCGATCGGTGGAAGGATCTGCACCTTGAAATGGCCGGGGTAGCGCAGGAACTTGCGGCGCGGCCAGAACAGGCCCGGATGCATGACAACGGGTACGACGGGCATCTTCAGGTCGCGGTAAAGCCTTGCAATACCATATTTGTACTCGGGCGGAGCACCCGGCGGACGGCGGGTACCCTCGGGATAGATGATCAGCTGGCGGCCTGTTGCCATCTCGTCCCTGGTCCGCTGCATCACTGCCGCCATCACCTTGCCGCGCGCACCGCGATCGACCGGCACCATGCGCTGCTTCTGGACGTACCAGCCGAACAGCGGGATCCAGACCAGTTCGCGCTTCAGGATGAAGAACGGGTCCGATAGCCAGGGCAGCAAGGCATAGACATCCCAGAACGACTGGTGCTTCGGCGCAAAGATGTAGCCGCCTTTGGGAATGTTCTCCAATCCCTCGATCTCGAACGTCGTGCCGACCATCACCCGGAACAGCCAGTGATTGCTGCGCGCCCAGTTCTTTGGAACGAACCAGGATGTCTTGCGCGGTACCAGAAAATAGAACGGCGTCATCACCACCATCTGCAGGATCAGGTTGATGTAGAACACGATGTTGAACAGGACTGAGCGCAGGATGATCATCGGCAGGCTTTCGCAGCAAAAAGGTTAGCCCGCTGCCTACACGAATATTACGGCAAGGAAAACAGCTGGGTTGGCGTGATCCTGTGCGATGTCTAGTGGTTGCTGCTGGCGCCGTTCGTTTCGGTGCGCAGTCCGCTGGCCGGGTGAGCGCCCAGGGCATCACGCGCAGACGCGATCGTCAGCTTGAGATATTCCAGAAGGATCGTCTTTAGCACCATCGGGTTTGCCAGCCAGTTGGTGCTTTTCAGGTCGGAATTGACGACGGGATAGGCGATGAACTCGATGCCCGGATTTGCCCGGCGCAATTCCAGCAGGCTGCGCGGCATATGGTAGTTGTTGGTAACGACCAGGATGCTGCGATAGCCGTTGTCGCGGATCCAGTTGGCGGTCTCGTTGGCATTGCCGATCGTATCGATCGCATCATGGCCGATATCGACACAGCATTTGAAAAGATCGGCCGAGCTCTGCGTGTTGCGGCGGATCTGACCGCCGGTCGTCGAGGGATGAACGCCCGAGATCAGCAGCCGTTTTCCAGCCCCCGTCTGCAGCAGTTCGACGGCCTGGTCGATCCGCTGGAAGCCGCCGGTCAGCACAACGATGGCGTCCGCCTTGGGATTGGCCGGCGGTTGCAGCGAGGCGACCGAATCGGCGAAGTAAAGGAACCCGGCAGCGGCCGCTCCAGCAATCAGCAGAAGCACGTAAAATGTCAGCCGGACGATGCGGCGGCGAAGGCTTACATGCCGTCGCACCAGCGTTCCCTTCCGCCGTGTTTCGCCGCTGTCGCTCATTGCTATTCCGGCTGCTCCGCTGGGGCCAGGACTGATTCTGTTCCTTCAATAGAAGCAGATTGCGGCAACGGATGGATGCAGGGTAACGCAATCATCACGATCAGGTCTGGTTGCCGTCGATGCGGGCCGGGTCCGACCGGATCAGATCGATTTCGTAGATGGTGCGCATCACCGTGAAACGGGCCGTCAGCGTCGTCAAAAGCGCAATGACGATCATGATGGCGGCAATGCCGAGATAGCCGGTAAAGCCGATGGAAAAACTGCCGAACATGGCGGTCGTCTGGTCGCTCTGCGGGGTGGCGAGCGAGCGCGATTGCCAAAAACCCGCCACGGCAAAACACGCCGCTGCCAGAAGCCCGCCGGCGCCGGCGCCCTTCAGGCTGATCTTCAAAAAGTGTTTCTGGAATTCGGAAGCGACAAAACCCGCCTCCGCACCGACGAAATGCAGCACCTCGACGATGTGGCGGTTGCCGGACAGCGTGCCGCGGGTGGCAAAGATCACGGTCAGCACCATTGCGGAGAACACCAGCACGAGCACGCCGGTACCGATCAGCGCCGTCGTATGTGCCATCGCCACCAGCCGGTCGACCCATGTGCGGTGATCGTCGAGATAGGCTTGCGGAATGGTTTCCGTCAGCATGGTGCGCATGGCGGCGAAATCGGGTGGGTTCTGCTCGTCGATGGTGATGATCACGAGGCGCGGCACCGGCAGGTCGTCGAGATCAAGGCCCGCTCCGAGCCATGGCTCGAGCAGCCGGGCGGTCGCCGCCTTGTCGACGATCGTGCCATTGGTGGTGCCTTCGAAGGTCAGGGCCAGATCGCGGGCGTCGGCCAGCGCCTTTTCCATGTCGAGTTTTTCGTCCGGCTTGATCTGGATGGTGATCTCGCGGGAAATCTGACTTTCCCAGCTTTGCGCGGTCGAACGCACCATGCTGACGGCACCGAGCGTCAGGCAGGCGAGGAAGGCCATGATGGCGATGACCAGCACCAGCGCATTGCCGGAGACGTTTGCCGGTGGCACGATCGGCGCCGTCGGGCGCACGCGCATGGCCGCCTTGCGCTCCTGCGGCGCGGTCTGGCCGGTGCGGTTGCTGGTGGGCGCTTCACTCATAGATATCGAGCCGCCCCTGCGAGAGGATCATCCGGCGCGCCTCGACCTGATCCATCAGTGAAAGGTCATGCGTCGCGATGACGACGGCGGTGCCAAGCCGGTTGAGTTCAAGGAACAGGTTGAGCAGGCGACGCGCCATCGGCGGGTCGACGTTGCCGGTGGGTTCGTCGGCAAGCAGGATTTCCGGCCGGTCGATCAGCGCGCGGGCAATAGCCGCGCGCTGCTTCTCTCCGCCCGAAAGCACCGGCGGCAAAACGTTGATGCGTTCGCCAAGTCCGACCCAGCCCAGCAGCTCAAGCACATCGGAGCGGTAGGACGATTCGTCCTTGCCGCGCACACGCAGGGGCAGGGCGACATTCTCGTAGGTGGTCAGATGATCGAGTAGGCGGAAATCCTGGAAGACGATGCCGACGCGGCGGCGTAGCATCGGGAATTCGTCGCGCGGAATGGTCGAGATGTTGCGATCGAACATGCGAATGAGGCCGCGCGTCGGCTGCAGCGACAAGAACAGCAGCCGCAACAGCGTCGTCTTGCCCGCCCCCGAAGGGCCGGTCAGGAACTGGAACGATTTCTTGGGAATGTCGAAGGTCAGGTCGCGGAGGATTTCCGGGCCCATTCCATAACGCAATCCGACATTTTCAAAATGAATCAACGGGTCAGTGTCCAGCTTCTCTTCGATCCAGCATGCCACGGTTTCGCGGCGGGGTGATGGCTCTTGTTGCAGCATATCGCGCAGCATTCGCTGTTACAGCGCCAACATGGTTAAACAGTGGTTAATTTTACGTGAAAACCGGCCGTTCCGGCGGCGCCGTTTTCGAAGCATTAACCATTTAGGTTTACGTCTCGGAAAGGTTTGTTTCAATGCCCGATTCTGGCCTGTCGATGGCCCGGGCATTCTGGCGCGGCCAGTATGGCTGCGAAGGGGAGACGATGAACGCTTTCCATCCCAAGGGTGCCGCCAGCCGCATGGATCTGCTGCCGCCTGAGCGCCGGGCGCGCGCCGCTCAGGCAGGTGCTCCGCCACGCCGGGCCGAGATCGTCGATGCCGAATTCGAAACCGTCCCGTCGCACAGCCGGCGCAACACCTATCCGGTTTTCAACGACAACCGGGTTCGCGCGGCCGTGCCGCCGGCGCAGAGCCGCAACACTGGAATCTCAGCTTTCGGCTGGGCGGTGAACCATTTCGAGCGCCTGCTCCAGACGGCGTCTCCAAAGGCGTTTGCCGTTTTGGTCACATGCCTGTGTGCTCCAGTCTTTCTGCTGTTTGCCAGCCTTTCCGAATATCAGCCAGCCGTGGCCTCCGTGCCGCCACTGTCGATTAGCGGTGTCACGACATCGCTCAACGATGCCAATGGCATGAAGATCTTGTCGGTCTACGGCGCCGTTGAAAATCACTCCGATGCCCCGAAAGCCGTACCGGCGATTTTCGTCGATGTGATCGCCAACGGTCACCGGCGAACAGCGACCCGGATCGAGCAAAACCAGGCCGTTCTGGCGCCGGGCGAGAGCCGTCCGTTCTCGACGCGCCTCCTACACACAGGTGGAAAACTGCCGGGCGTCGCCGTTTCCTTTGGCCAACCGGGTGATTCGGCGCCCTGACTGTGCTAAGCGGCTAGTTTCCGGAGGCATAAAACGCAGTCTCCATTCTATATCTGGAGACTATTCCCATGCCTGTCGTTCGTGGAAAGAACATTGATCCGCTTTATACCGCCGACGTGATTTCGGCCCGAAACGTTGAAATGGCGGAACAAATCGCCAAGGGGCCGCTCAACGACCTTCTGGTCATTGCCGTCCTCAAGGGCTCGTTCATCTTTGCCGCCGACCTCATCCGCGCCATGCACACCGTCGGCCTGGCGCCGGAAGTCGAGTTCATCACTCTGTCCAGCTATGGCACAGGCACGGTGTCGCAGGGCGTCAAGATCATCAAGGACATTGATAGTGATGTGCATGGCCGCGACGTGCTCCTGATCGATGATATCCTCGAATCGGGCCGCACCCTGCTTTTCGCCAAGGAACTGATGCTGGAACGCGGCGCAAAGTCCGTGACCATCGCCGTTCTGCTCGACAAGAAGGTCAAACGCCAGACCAGTCTCGAAGCCGATTATGTCGGGTTCGAATGCCCGGATTATTTCGTCGTCGGTTACGGCATGGACGTGGCCTATGCCTTCCGCGAACTTCCCTTCGTCGGCATCGTCACGGGCGACGCCGAATAACGATCCGGCTGTGGACAGTCGCTGATCTGGCCTTCGGCGTTTACGGAAAACAAACAAAACTCTGGTGGTGTTGACCCCGCAGCTTCTGTGCTGCGGGTCCGGAATCTTGCGCCATCAACGGCGGATGGTTTCCGGCAGAGCTGTTGCCAAAACGGAGGCCATGATGGCGAAGATCCTGATTACCGAAGATGAGGACGGCCTGCGCCGCTTCGTTGCCCGCGCGCTTCAACTTGATGGACATGAGACCGTCGAGGCCGCCGATGGTGCCGAGGGCCTTGCCTGTCTTCAGGGCGATAGATTCGACCTGCTGCTTTCCGATATCCGCATGCCCGTGATGGATGGCATCGAGCTTGCCCACCAGGCATCGGCCGCCTTTCCGGCATTGAAGATCCTGTTGATGACCGGCTATGCCGAACAGCGCGAGCGGGCCGACAACCTGACCGGCAAGGTTATCGATGTGGTCTCCAAGCCGTTTTCGCTGCCGGATATTCGCAAGGCCGTTGCCGTTGCATTGGCGGCTTGAGCGGTGCCGCCTTTAGACTTTCCGGTCTCACGATTTTTCTTGTTTTCATTATCCCTAAAATTAGTAAAGTGAGATGCTTTATTAAGTGTTCGTTGCTAGGGGCGTGATGAAAAAAGCTATGGTTCTTTTTCTATTTCCGTTTTTCTTAGTGGGATGTACGCAGGCAACCGGTCACAAAGGCCCGAAAATATATCAAACGGAATCTCGTCCCGGGAAAATTAAAAGCGGGATCAAGGTTCTGGTTGATGATAACTCGTGTGGCGCGGGTAAAATCAAACAGGTGACTGGCGGAAATATGAGATTGGGCCTGGACCGGAAATACGCCTGTATCAGCAAGCCATTCTGAGAAGCCAACGAAAATGTCGGTGCTTTAGGCCTGTTCTTGCGCCGTTCTGACTGTGGAGCGGCACCGCATCTTGATGTGGCGCGTTTGGGAGCTGGCCTTCATCGAATATCCAGCAGCCTTTCCAAATACTGCCGCTCCGTCTCCGGCGACGAGTTCGTTCCCAGACGTCTGCGGATTTCGTCGAGGATTTCGCGGGCGCGCTGGGTGTCGATTTCGTCCGGCACCTTGACCTGATCGCCAAAATCCGGGCCGGCATTCTGCTGGCGGCGGCCGAGCGGGTCGCGGCCGTTCTGGCCATATTGCGGCACGCCCTGGCCTTGCCCGGGGCCTTGGCCCTGACTTTGCATCTGCTGCATCATATCCTGCGCGCCGTCACGCAGCGCCTGCAATGCGCGGCCCTGGCTGCCGACGGCCTGTTCGCCCTGTCCCTTGCCAAGCGCGCCGGAAGCGCCTTTCATTTCGCGGCCGGCCTCGCCAAACCCCTTACCGGGCTTGATGCCCATGCCTTCAAGGCCCTTCTGCAATTCGCCAAGCTGCTTGCCCAGCTGGTCCTGCTGCGCCTGCATGTCCTTCAGCGCCTGCTCCAGCTGCTCGGCCGTCATGTTGTCCAGCGGGCCAGGCTGCGCATTTTCGTCCTGCTGCTGGCCGGGCGGCTGCGGCATGTCCTGGCCAAACAGTTCCTGGTCCTCGCCCTCCAGCGGATCGCCGCGCTGCATGCGGTCGCGCAGCGCCTGATCGTGTTTGAACGTCTCGTCCATCAGCCGCTGCTGCTCCTGCATCAGCTGGCCGAGCTTGTCCATCTGCTTGCGCATTTCGCTGTTCTCCTGGCCCTGCTGCTGTTGCTGCGGCCGGCCGGCCTGGAGATTGTTCATCATGCGCTGCATTTCCGACAGCATCTGGCGTGCCTGATCCTTGGCGCCGGATTTGGCGAGGTTCTCGATCTGGTTCATCATCTTTTCCAGATCCTGCTGGCGCAGCACATTGTTCTGGTTCGGGTTGGCCGCCACCTGCGGGTTCTTTGCCGCCTGCTTGGCCAGCGCCTCCATGTAGTCCTTCATGGCGTCGCGCAGTTCCTGCATCAGCTTGCTGATCTCTTCGTCCGATGCGCCTTTCTCCAAGGCGTCCGACAGCTTCTGCTGGGCATCGCGCAGCCGCTTGTCAGCCAGCGCCATGTCGCCGCCTTCGATGCCGAGTGCGATATCCCAGAGATAGCCGGCGGCATCACGCAGCATGTCGTCATTACGCGACAGCGCCATGCGGGTACGGGCGGATTGCAACAGCAGGAAATGCGTCAGGTTGGGGATGGTCTCGTCTGCCCGGACCGACAGTGCGTCGTTGAGTTCGATGGCGCGCGGCAGCTCGTTGGCGTTGAGCGCAAACACCTGGCGCTGCTCGGCAACGGCGCCGGCGAGCGGCTCGAAGAACGGGTGGGCGGGCAGGATCATGTCCTGCGGCACGCTGCGGCCTTCCTGTCCGGCCGCATCCTTGGCAATCAGGGTGATGCGAACACGCTTTCCAGACAGCGGATGTTCGCTCAGGTTGCGGCTGGTCAGGCCCTTTGCCTCGCGCGCATTGCGCTTGGGCAAGTCGAGACGATATTCGGGCAGGGGATAGAGCGGCCGGGCATCGGCCACGGGCTTGTCGAGCGGAACGATCTCGGCCCAGGCATCCTGGATGCCGTAGTCATCCTTGGCGGCAAAACCGATTTCGAGCGCAGCGTTGACCGTCGTGCGCGGAATGCCGTCGAAGGCGATATCCGGAACGCTGTCCGGGATCACCGTGAAGGACCATTGTTCGCCACCGACGGAGAGGGATCCGTCCCTAGTGATTTTCAGCATATGCGTGTCGCTGCCGGGTTTTGCCGGATCGGCAGTCGCTGTTTCCGCTGGTGCCTTCCCGGCCTTGTCCGGCTTTGCCGATTGGGCCGCGATGACCAGCGGTTGCGCCGCCCCGTTTTCGAGATACGTCACCGGCGTATCTTCGCCGCCGCTGGTTATGCGCACGGTCAATTCACTGAACTGCGGGATGCGCAGCGGCTCGGCGTTGCCAGCCATTGGCTCCGCGCTCTGCCGTCCCGTCAGGAACACTGGCGCGCGGCCGGTATAGGCCGGTGGCGTCACCCAGGCGTCGATACGGACATCCGGTATCGCGGCGATCTGCTGTGGCGGGTGGAAGGCATCGGAAATCAGGCCGGCACGGTTCGAATAGGAATAGGCAAAGGCAACGCAGGCCAGCAGCACCGGCACGGCGCGCAGGCCGTAGCTGTCTGTACGGGCGATGTCGGGCTTGGGCAGTCCGGCTTCCAGCGAACCGATCATCCGCGCCATGCGCGTCTGGTGCTCCTGCCAGAGCGCCTGACCGAAGGTGCCGCCGGTGGCGGGCTGATCGTCCTGCACGCGAATGGCCTGATGCGGCAGGTGGTTGCGCTCTTCCAGCATCCGGTCTGCGTCGACCATGCCGGGGACGCGCAGGCGCAACAGCGGGATGAGGAAGAGGATGAAGGCGGCCGCAAACGCCACAAGCGCTGTCACATGCAGCCAGCCGGGCGCCACGCGGAAAAAGCCGAACCATGTCGCCGACAGGAACAGAAGCACGGTCGCGATCAGCGGCAACGTCAGGGGCGCTGCCTGCTCGGCGACGAGAACGAGGCGCGCAAGCGTCCTCTTAACCGCAAGGCTTCGCATAAAGCCTGCCGCCGCCGTCGAGCTGTCCCGCCGGATTTCCGTCATCCGTTCCCTTTCAACGTTTGAAACGTGCCGTGAAGGATAACACTCTTTGTGGCGAAGACGAGGGCGACAACGCAATCGTGATCAATTTCGAGGCTCGATCCCGGCGCTATCAACAACGCCGGGCAGGAGCCTGCGTATGTCCTGTCAGGCGAGCCAGTCCGGTACCGAATCGAGGCCGATCAGGTCTTCATAGGTCGTCCGCGGGCGAATTACATGAAAGCGATCGCCGTTGACAAGCACCTCGGGCACCAGCAGACGGCTGTTATAGGTGCCTGCCTGCACCGCGCCATAGGCGCCGGCGGTACCGACCGAAATCAGGTCTCCGGGCTTCGGCATGGCCATTTCCCGGTCGAGCGCCAGATAATCGCCGGTCTCGCAGACCGGGCCGACGATATCGGCCTTGATGCGCGGCGCGTTGGCGGCGGAAATCCGTACCGGCTGGATCTCGTGATAGGCCTCGTAGAGCGTCGGGCGGATCAGGTCGTTCATAGCGCCATCGACGATGACGAAAGTTTTCGAACCGCCGTCCTTCACATAAATGACTTCCGTGACCATGATGCCTGCATTGCCGACGATCAGCCGGCCGGGCTCCATGACGATCTTGCAGCCGAGTTCGCGCAGCTGGTCCTTGACGATCGTCGCATAGGCATCGGGCAGCGGTGGCGGGTTGTTGTCCAGCTTGTAGGGTACGCCAAGGCCGCCGCCGACATCGACGTGATCGATGTTGTGGCCGTCGGCACGTAGCGTATCGACCAGTTCGCGCAGCAGCTTGAAAGCGTCGGCGAAGGGCTGCAGTTCGGTAATCTGGCTGCCGATATGCATGTCGATGCCGGTCACCTGAATGCCGGGCAGGGTCGCTGCATGAGCATAAACAGCGCGGGCGCGCTCATAGGCAATGCCGAACTTGTTTTCTTTCTTGCCGGTCGAAATCTTGGCATGGGTCTTGGCGTCGACATCCGGGTTGATGCGGAAGGACACATGCGCCTTTTTGCCTTCGCGCACGGCGCGGGCATTCAGCACTTCCAGTTCCGGCTCGGATTCGACGTTGAAGCAGTAGATGCCGGCGTCGAGCGCCAGGTCCATTTCGGCGGCGGTCTTGCCGACGCCGGAAAACATGATGCGGCTGGCCGGGATGCCGGCTGCCAAAGCCCGGCGCAGTTCGCCACCCGATACCACATCGACGCCAGCGCCGAGCCGTCCGAGGGTCTTCAGCACGGCCTGGTTGGAATTGGCCTTCATGGCGTAGCAGACCATCGCGTCGATATCAGAAAACGCCTTGGAGAACACCGAATAGTGCCGCTCCAGCGTCGCGGTGGAATAGCAGTAGAACGGGGTGCCCACAGCCTTGGCGATGTCGATGACGGAGACGTCTTCCGCAAACAGAATGCCGTCACGATATTCGAAATGGTTCACGAGTGTGCTCTGTTACAGGAGGGGATCGAGGAAGAAGGGCTTACCTGCCGCTTCGTCCTTCTTTTCAACGGTGCCGGGTGCCGCCTTGGTGTTGATCGGCGCGGAGGAGCCTGGACGATCGAGGTCGCCCTTGCGGCCGCAGCCGGACAGCGTCAGGCCGGCAACGGCAACGGCTGCAAGCAGAATGGTGGTGTTTCGTGACAGCATCGATGGTTCCCGGTCCGGGCAATCAGCCCTTCTGCGCAAATTCGTCAAAACTCTTATCGGCTTTTCAGGGCATTGTGCACCCTGAATCGTATCCTCAGTTGCGGCTCCGCCACCAGGCAATCTGCTTCCTGACTTCGCTCGGCGCGGTGCCGCCAAACGACGTGCGGCTGGCAACCGAAGCCTCGACAGTCAGGACGTCAAATACCTTGCCGGTGATATCGGGATGGATCGCCTGCAGGTCTTCAAGGGAAAGCTCCGCCAGTTCGCAGGCCTTCTGCTCGGCCAGCGCCACGGCGCGGCCAGTGACGTGATGGGCGTCGCGGAAGGGAAGTCCCGCTTCGCGCACCAGCCAGTCGGCAAGGTCGGTGGCGGTGGAATAGCCGGAGCCTGCGGCAGCCTTCATCCGGTCGGCGCGAATGGTCATGTCGCGGACCATGCCGGTCATGGCGGCAATCGCTAGCTCCAGGCTCTCGGCACTGTCGAAGACCTGTTCCTTGTCTTCCTGCATATCCTTGGAGTAGGCGAGCGGCAGGCCCTTCATGACGGTCAGCAGCGCGATCAGCGAGCCGTTGATGCGGCCGGTCTTGGCGCGGACCAGTTCGGCGGCGTCCGGGTTCTTCTTCTGCGGCATGATCGAGGAGCCGGTCGAGAACGCATCCGACAGGCGCACGAAGCCGAATTGCGGTGTCGACCAGATGACGATCTCTTCGGCCAGCCGCGACAGGTGCACGGCGCAGATCGAGGCGATCGACAGGAATTCGAGTGCGAAATCGCGATCCGATACGGTGTCGATCGAATTGCGGGTCGGCTCGCGGAAACCGAGCGCCTTGGCGGTCATCTGGCGGTCGATCGGAAAGCCGGTGCCGGCGAGGGCGGCAGCGCCGATCGGGCTTTCGTCCATGTGTTCGATGGCGTGGCGCACGCGCTGCCGGTCGCGGCCGAACATTTCGACATAGGCCATGCAGTGATGGCCGAAGGTGACGGGCTGGGCCGTCTGCAAATGGGTAAAGCCGGGCATCACCGTTTCGGCGTGCTCTTCGGCGCGGTCGAGGAAAGCGGCGATCAGGCTCGTCAGCATGCCTTCGCACTTCTGAAGTTCTTCCTTCACCCAGAGGCGGAAATCGAGCGCCACCTGGTCGTTGCGCGAGCGGGCAGTGTGAAGGCGTCCGGCCGCTGGGCCGATCAGGTCGCTGAGCCGCGCCTCGACATTCATGTGGATGTCTTCGAGGCGGCGGGAAAATTCGAACTGGCCGCTTTCGATCTCTGACAAGATCGTGCTCAGGCCGTGAACGATCTTGTCTTTATCGTCTGCCGAAATGATGCCTTGATGCGCCAGCATGGTTGCATGCGCCATTGAGCCGCGGATGTCTTGGGCGAAAAGCTTCTTGTCGAAGCCGATCGAGGCATTTATCTCCTCCATGATCGCCGACGGTCCTTGAGCAAAGCGACCGCCCCACATCTGGTTGGAACTTTTGGTTTCAGAAGTGCCGTCAGCCATGAAGATGTCCGCCCTGGAGAATGACCCGTTTTGGAAAATGAAGTAAACGACAAGAAGAAACGCTTTCCCCCTGCCAGACTGGTGATGATCGCTGCCCTTGCGGGCGTGATCGCCGGTGCGGCAGCGGTATACGTCAGGGAAAGCGGGTCTGGCAATGGTGCGGCGGTGGAAACCGCAGACGCCAAGACCTGTGAAGCGGCAAAAGGCAAGGTTGCGGCCATCACGCCGTTCCTCAAGGGCCAGGTCGCCGCGATGGCGCCGGTCAGCGAGCCGCGCTCCATGTCCACCCTCAGTTTCAAGGGCAAGGATGGCAAGGACCTGACGCTTGCCGATTTTGGCGGCAAGACCGTGTTGCTCAATCTCTGGGCCACATGGTGCGGCCCCTGTCGCGAAGAGATGCCGGCCCTCAATGCGCTGCAAAAGGCCGCGGGGAGCGACAAGTTCGAGGTGGTTGCCGTCAATATCGATATCGGTGACGATGAGAAGCCGACGGCATTTCTCAACGAAACCGGCGTGCATGACCTCGGTTATTACCGCGATGCGTCGATGGGCGTTTTCAATTCGTTGAAGAAGGAAGGCCTGGCCTTCGGCCTGCCCGTCACCCTGCTGATGGACGACAAGGGTTGCCTGATTTCGTCGATGAACGGCCCTGCCGCATGGGATAGCGACGATGCCAGGGCACTGATCAAGGCTGCCACTGTCGGGATTTAGGCCGTTCAAACACCCTGACGGACGGCAGCGGGCTGGAACCGCTGCCGGTATTGCGCCGGGCTGAGGCTGGTAATGCGCTTGAACAGGCGGCGGAAAAAGGTCGGGTCCTCGTAGCCGACGTCGGCGGCAATATCATCGATACTGTCTTGGGTGGTTTCCAGCATTTGCTTGGCTTCCTCGATACGGATCGCCTGCACATAATTGACCGGTGTGTACCCGGTCGCTTTGGTAAACCGCCGCTTGAAGGTGCGTTCTGCCAAGCCCGATTGGATCACCATTTTTGTCACCGGATTGGCCTCGGGATAATGATCGGCAATCCAGGTCTGGCTTTCAGCGATAACGGCGTCATCATGCTGGCGCGGACGTGTCATCGCGGCAAAGGGCAATTGCCCGCCGCTGCGATCACCGATCAGAAAGATCTTTGCGGCCCGCATCGCCTCCGCCGACCCGCAGTAGCGGCCGATCAGGTAGAGCGACAGATCCTGCCAGGACGACGCGCCGCCGGCGGTCAGCAATCGGCCCTCGTGGCCGCTGTCGCAGAGAATACGGTCGGGACGGAAGTGGACGGCTGTATACCGGTCGCGAAAAAGTTCGGCCGCGCTCCAGTGCGAAGCGGCGTCGCAGCCATCGAGAAGGCCAGCCTCGGCAAGCAGGACGGAGCCGCTGCAGGTCGAGCAGACCAGTGCACCTCTCGCAAGCGCCGCCCGCACCCAGGCAATCTCTTCCGTCCATCGGCCCTGCGGGCTGCCGCGGAGCGGCAATTCGATATCGCAGACGATCACCACATCGGCGTCATGGTTATCCCCAATGGCCGACTGCGGCGTCATCGGAACGCCGATGACGGATGTGAACGGTTCGGCGGTCTTCGCAACGATCTGTGGGGCAATGCCGCGAACCTTCTCGGTCTCACCGGTCAATTGCGGCCAGATTTTACCGACCGATCCCAGCACTTCATAGAGGCCGTAAACCGCCATGGGTGCCGTTTCCGGCAAAACCAGAATGCTGACGCGCAGCGGTGGCGGCGTGAACTGTTTTGGAAACATGGCGGCAATTTGGCACGTATGCCCCGTTATTGTCCATCCTGCCACTGAAACCTGCAACGGCGAGCGGCTAGGATTTGCGTGTCTTCAACCGGCACAGGAAACAAGCTCATGACCATCCAGCATATCGATCACGCCACAATCGTACTCGAACGCAGCTTCGCCGCTACTCCGGCGGCCGTCTTTGCCGCCTGGTCAGCCCGTGAGGCGCTTCTCGACTGGAGCGCGCCGGGAGAGGGGTGGGACATGGCCTACAAGGCCTTCGATTTCCGCGTTGGCCATACCGATGTCCTGACGTTCGGTCCCACCGGTGCGCAGCCTTACGTCAACACCGTGCAGTATCATGCCATCGGCGCCGATCGGTACATTCTCTATGCGAGCACCGTTTCGCACGACAGCGGCCTGCTTTTCGCCGGCACAGTCCTGCTGGAGCTTGCCCAGACCGCTGGCGGCACGGATTTCAGGCTGACCGAGACCGGCTTCTACTTCGATGGTGACAGCCCTGAAGGTCACAAGGAGGGGTGGGCGGCCATGCTCGATGGCTTGACGGTCTATCTCGCCCGCGCCAGCAGTGCCGCCTGAAGCCCAGCATCGTTTGAACTGAGAGGATTTTGAGATGAAATACTACTATTCGCCCGATACCTGCGCGCTTGCCGGCCATATTGCCCTGTTGGAAGCGGGCTTCGAGCCTGAACTGCTCAAGGTCGATATCATGACGCGGACGATCGCCCAGCCGGGAGATTACCTCGCTGTCAATCCGAAGGGATATGTCCCGCTTCTCGATATCGGCGAAGGGGTGACGCTGACGGAAACCGTGGCGATCCTGGACTGGATCGCCGAAAATACGCCCGGTCAGGCTGCGAAGAGCCCGATGGAGCGCCACCGCCGGGTCGAGATGCTGGCGTTTCTGTCCAGCGAAGTGCAAAGGCCGTTTGCCTATTCCTTCTTCCTGCCGGGAGACGAGGCCGTTGCCATGCTACGCGGCATGATCGAGGAACGCTTCGTGCTGATTGCCGGGCAGATCAGGAACGGTTTTCTGCTTGGCCAGAGGAGCGGCGTCGAGGACGGCCTGCTCTATGTGATGTTGCGGTGGGCGCGCATGGTCGGGATGCCGGTTCCGGAGAGCCTGATCCTTTTTCGTGATGCCATGGAAGAGCGGCCAGCCGTCCGGCGCGCGCTGCGCGAGGAGGGATTGGCATAGCTCGATCCTTCATTTACCGCGTCGGAACGGGAACCTCGCCGCGGTAATCATAGAAGCCTCGGCCGGATTTGCGGCCGAGCCAGCCGGCCTCGACATATTTCACCAGCAGCGGGCAGGGGCGGTATTTCGAATCCGCCAGGCCGTCATGCAGCACCTGCATGATCGAAAGGCAGGTATCGAGGCCGATGAAATCGGCCAGCTGCAACGGACCCATCGGATGATTGGCGCCGAGCCTCATCGCCGTGTCGATGGCATCGACGCTGCCGACGCCTTCATAGAGCGTGTAGATCGCCTCGTTGATCATCGGCAAGAGGATGCGGTTGACGATGAAGGCTGGAAAATCTTCGGCAACGGTGATCGTCTTGTCCAGCGTGGCGACGAATTGCTTGGCAGTGGCGAACGTGCCTTCTTCGGTGGCAATGCCACGCACCAGTTCTACCAGCTTCATCACCGGCACCGGGTTCATGAAGTGGATGCCCATGAAACGCTCCGGCCGGTCGGTCGCGGACGCAAGCCGCGTGATCGACAGGGAAGAGGTATTGGTGGCGAGAATGGCGTCGGCTTTCAGCACCGGACAGACCTGGCCGTAGATCTTGCGCTTGACGCTTTCGTCCTCGGTCGCGGCTTCGATCACCAGATCCATCGGCGACAGATCATTAAGGTCGGCCGATCCTTTGATCAGCGACAGCGCTTTCTTGCGCTCCTCGTCCGTCAGCTTGCCGGAGGAAACCTGACGCGCCATGTTACCGTTGATGGTCGCAAGACCGGCTTCAACGCGGTCGGCCGAAATGTCGTAGATATGCACCTTGTAGCCGGCCGAAGCCGATACCTGGGCAATGCCGCAGCCCATTTGTCCAGCGCCCACAATTCCGACATTCTTGATCATCGAACCGATTTTCCATCATCCATACGAAAGGCCGATTGCGCTTCCGTTCGTGCAAAAAGCAAAGCCCCCGTTGGGGCGAGGTATTTAGATGCCAGTGATAAAGGCATCGCGCCCAATTTTCCAGCCTTTATTCAAGGTGTAGGTCATTGTGGGTTAAGGAAACGCATTGCTTCTAAAACGAAAAACGGCCGCGCAGAATTGCGCGGCCGTTGGTTGTATTCTCGAAACGCTTAAAGCGCTTTTTCAAGCTCCGGAAGGATGGTGAAGAGATCGCCGACGAGGCCGTAGTCGGCAACCTGGAAGATCGGGGCTTCCTCGTCCTTGTTGATGGCGACGATGACTTTCGAGTCCTTCATGCCGGCCAGATGCTGGATCGCACCGGAAATGCCGACAGCGATGTAGAGCTGCGGGGCAACGACCTTGCCGGTCTGGCCAACCTGCCAGTCGTTCGGGGCATAACCGGCGTCGACCGCAGCGCGCGAGGCGCCGACGGCTGCACCGAGCTTGTCGGCCACCGGCAGGATGACTTCCTGGAACTTTTCCGAGGACCCGAGTGCGCGGCCGCCGGAGATGATGATCTTGGCAGACGTCAGTTCCGGACGGTCCGACGAGGACAGCGCGTCCTTGACGAAGGTCGAGAGGCCCGGATTGGCAGACGCCGAAATGGTCTCGACCGATGCCGAGCCGCCTTCGGCTGCCGAGGCAAACGAGGCCGTGCGCACGGTGATCACCTTCTTGGCTTCACCGGACTGCACCGTCTGGATGGCGTTGCCGGCATAGATCGGCCGCTTGAACGTGTCTGCCGAAACCACTTCGGTGATTTCCGAGATCTGCGCGACATCTAGCAGGGCTGCAACACGCGGCAAAACGTTCTTGCCGGTCGACGTGGCGGCCGAAATGATGGTGTCGTAGGAGCCGGCCAGCGAGACGATCAGGGCGGCCAGCGGCTCGGCCAGATTGTTGGCAAGATCACCGCTTTCGGCCAGCAGTACCTTGGAAACACCGGACAGTTTTGCGGCGGCATCGGCTGCAGCCTTGGCGCCAGAGCCTGCTACCAGCACATGCACGTCGCCACCAATCTTGGCGGCAGCCGTCAGCGCCTTGGCGGTCTGGTCGGAAAGCGTTGCGTTGTCGTGGTCAGCCAGAAGAAGAATGGCCATATGTAATACTCCCTTTCTGGACCTTAAAGCACGCCGGCTTCGTTCTTGAGCTTGTCGACCAGTTCGGCGACGGTCTTGACCTTGATGCCGGCCTTGCGGCCACCCGGCTCTTCGGTCTTCAGAACTTTCAGGCGCGGCGCGGTATCGACGCCGAAGTCCGCCGGGCTCTTCTTGTCGAGCGGCTTCTTCTTGGCCTTCATGATGTTCGGCAGCGAGGCATAGCGCGGCTCGTTCAAACGCAGGTCGGTGGTCACCACCGCTGGCAGCTTGATCTCGATGGTCTGCAGGCCGCCATCGACTTCGCGGGTAACCGCAGCCTTGCCATCGCCAAGCTCGATCTTCGAGGCAAACGTGCCCTGGGCCCAGCCGAGCAGCGCCGACAGCATCTGGCCAGTCTGGTTGCTGTCGTCATCGATCGCCTGCTTGCCGACGATGATCAGGCCAGGCTGTTCGGCTTCCGCCACGCCCTTGATGATCTTGGCGACAGCCAAAGGCTCGACCGCATCGTCGGTCTCGACCAGGATCGCCCGGTCGGCGCCCATGGCAAGAGCGGTGCGCAAGGTCTCTTCGGCCTTGGCCGGGCCAACGGAGACGACGACGACTTCCTCGACCTTGCCGGCTTCCTTCAGCCGCAGCGCTTCCTCGACCGAAATCTCGTCGAACGGGTTCATCGACATCTTCACATTGGCAAGCTCGACCCCCGTGCCATCCGGCTTGACCCGGATCTTCACGTTGTAGTCGACGACACGCTTGACGGTGACCAGAACTTTCATGATGTCCTTCCTTACGAAACGTTTGCGAGAAAATGCGCTTTAACGCGGCGGTCTGATTGTCGGTTGGCGACATCGATACGCGTTTTTTCTCCAATTACAATCTTTGCCCGTTGCTCCTCCGCAAGATTGCCATGGGAAAAATACTGACGTTTACGTGCGCGTCAATATTAAATCGGAAGAATGCAATCATCTTCTGCCTCCTGCCGGTAGAAGCGCGTTGTTAACCCGCTATTTTCAAAAGGATATTGCAGAATTTTCGCCGTTAATCGGCCAAGATCAGGTGGGCCTGCCCCATGGTGTGGGTTTCTTGATCGCCGGGGCAACAACAGGCGGTGCGTCAGCCGTTGCTGCTTCAACATGCCGCACGGCGCGTGGCGTGACGATCGTGCGGTCGAACAGCGGTACGTCGCGGCGTCGCAAAATGACCACCAGGATCAGCCCGGCGATGATGCCGCCGACATGCGCACCCCACGACACGTCGCCTTGCGGGTCGATGAGCACCATGAAAAACTGCTGGCCGATCCAAAGTGCCAGTGGAATGAAGGCGGGCAGGGGCAGCGGAATGCGGAACAGCACCAGCACCCAGACGCGTACCTTCGGATGCAGCAGGAAATAGGCGGCGA
The DNA here is from genome assembly GCA_900472175.1 of Hyphomicrobiales bacterium. Lineage (GTDB taxonomy): Bacteria > Pseudomonadota > Alphaproteobacteria > Rhizobiales > Rhizobiaceae > Pararhizobium. The sequence goes on from UCHD01000012.1 coordinate 231,781, forward strand.
CGACGCCGGAAATGGCGCCCGATGCGCCGATCAGCGGTGCCTGCGATTCCGTGTTGATCAGGCCATGCGTCAGCGCGCCGGCGGCTGCACAGAGAAGATAGAAGATCAGGAAGCGGAAATGCCCCAGCGCATCCTCGACATTGTCGCCGAACACCCAAAGGAACAGCATGTTACCGGCCAGATGCCAAAAATCACCATGCAGGAAAGAGTAGGTGAGATAGGTGGCGTCATCGGGAACCAGCACGAGGTTCGGCGCCAGATGCGCATAGTCGAAGGCGATGGCCGGAATATAACCCAGGCCCATCGTCGCTGCATTGGTGAATTCTTCCGGCACCAGCAGCGGCCCGGTCAGCAGCCAGACCAGAGTATTGACGATGATCAGGCTGATCGTGACATACTGGACCTTGATATGCTTGAGGGAATTCGCGTCGTGCAGCGGTATGAACATAGGCGCGTTGGTCCCTCGAAGCGGTGATCAGCGTCAAGCTTATCTGTTTTTAGCTTACCTGTTTTTCCCGGGAACCCATAGCACATCCGACTTGCCCTTTTCATTGCTCCAGCGAGCCGCGACGAAGAGGAAATCCGAGAGCCTGTTGATATATTCCAGCGCAGGGGCGCTGACGATCTCGCCGTCCATCCGGGCAAGCTCCACCATCAGCCGCTCGGCCCGCCGGGCAACGGTGCGGGCGATGTGCAAGGTGGCGGCAGCGCCGCTACCGCCGGGCAGCACGAACGAGCGCAACGGATCGAGGTCGGCGTTTAGCGCGTCGATTTCGGCTTCCAGCCGGCTCACCTGCGCGGCGATGATCCGCAACGGCTCATAGGCCAGCGTTTCGCCGGTATCGGGTGTGGAAAGATCAGCGCCAAGGTCGAACAGGTCGTTCTGGATGCGCATCAGCATCGCGTCGAGCGTGGCGAGTTCCTGCGTGTGCTGGCGTGCCAGCCCGATAAAGGAATTGGTCTCGTCGATCGTGCCATAGGCATCGACGCGCAGGTCGCTTTTCAGGCGGCGCGGGCCGGTGGCCAACCCTGTCGTGCCATCGTCGCCTGTCTTGGTGTAGATCTTGTTGAGTTTGACCATCGCTCAGCGGCCGCCGCCGGTGAGCCACAGGGTCAGCATGATCAGGACGATCGCGACCGCTTGCAGAAACACGCGGGCCTGCATCAGCTTGTTGGATGTATTGCCATCGCCGCCCTTGGCCATATGGACGAGGCCGCGAACGAGAACGATGGCGACGAGGCCCATGACGAGCAATGTCAAACCGGTGAGAAAACTATGCATGTGACTTACCCTTGCCTTTCAGCTCAGCCGAGGCGGCCAATGAAATGATAGAACAGCCCGGCCGGCAGCAGTTTCTTCAAAAGCGCACCGTGTTTGGCCGGCTGCGTCACGATGTAATGCGGCTTCGGCTTCTTCGCGGTCAATGCGCGTTTCAGCGCAGCATACACCGCATCGGGCTCGAGCTTGCCCTTCGCCGGCCTGCTCTCACCCTTCAACCGTCGCAACTGCTTTTCGTATTCCACCGCATGCACCGATCCCTTGAGATCGATGAAGCGCTCGATGTTGACGAGCGCGTTGGCGGTAAAGCGCGACGTGATCGGCCCCGGTTCGATCAGGCTTACCTCGATACCGCTGCCTTCAAGCTCCATGCGCATGGTGAGTGTCAGGCCTTCCAGGGCGAATTTCGACGCATTATACGCGCCGCGCCACTTATAGGGAACAATTCCCAGGATAGATGAGCACTGGACGATGCGTCCGTGGCCCTGCGCCCGCATCGCCGGGATGACCCGCCGCGTCAGGTCGTGCCAGCCGATGACATTGGTTTCCATCTGCAGCCGCAGCGCTTCCACCGGCAGGTCCTCGACTGCACCCGCCTGGCCATAGGCGCCGTTGTTGAACAGGGCATCCAGTCTGCCGCCGGTGCGGGCAAACACGTCATCCACAAGTTTGGATATGGTGTCCGGTTTGGTATAATCCATCAGGAAGGCTTCGATGCCGTCGTTTTCGAGTGCAGTCAAATCCTCCGCCTTCCGGACCGTGGCAAAGACCCGCCAGCCGTCCTTCAGGAGCGCGCGGGCGCACCAGGCACCGATGCCGGACGAGCAGCCGGTGACGATTATCGAGGGACGATCGGTCATAATGGATTGTTTCCTGTAGAAATTGCCGCCCGGTTTCCCATATTCAGGAGCGGGTTACAATCGCAGTCGCATGGTCAGACAGTTGGAGAGAGAATGCCGGCCTTCATTCGCATAGCCTGGAAGGTCGTCTTCGATGCCGTCTGGCATTTCAGTGAAGACGATGGCTGGGCCATGGCGAGCCATGTGGCGCTCTCCACTCTGCTGGCGATCTTTCCGTTTCTGATCTTCGGTACCGCGCTCGGCAGCTTTCTGGGGGCTGACCAATTCGCAACGACAGCTGTCCATTTCATTTTCGATACCTGGCCGGAATCGATCGCCAAGCCGATTTCCGATGAGGTCGTGCGGGTTCTGACCATCCCACGCGGCGGCCTGCTGACGGTGTCGGTCTTGGCGGCCGCCTATTTCGCCTCCAATGGCGTCGAGGCGCTGCGTGTCTCGCTCAACCGCGCTTACCGGGTTGCCGAAAGCCGGCAGTGGTACAAGACACGGGTTGCAAGTCTCGCCTTCGTTCTGGCTGGCGTTTTGGTACTGGCAATGGTCAGCCTGCTGCTTGTCGCGGTGCCGCTCGCCGTCCGCTATGCCGGAACCTATCTACCGTGGTTCAACGGCCTCCTGACCATGATCGACAGCTGGAGCCTTGTCGGCGTGTTCGTCATGCTGGCCACCGGCCTCATCGTCAGCCATCTCTGGCTGCCGGATGGCCGCCGCAAGATCATGGATGTCCTGCCGGGCATCATCCTGACGCTGGTTGCCTGGTCGGTCGGTGCCTATGTCTTTGCGTCCTACATCACCACCTTCGCCACCTACGTCTCCACCTATGCCGGCCTCGCCTCGATCATGATCGCGCTGGTCTTTCTCTACATCGTCGGGGTCATCTTCATTCTCGGTGCCGAAATCAACGCGGCGATCATGAAATACAAGGTCAAGCGCATGGTCATCCGCCACATCATGGGGCGCAGACAGGAGGAGGTGAAGGTGGAAACAGCACCAGAGGAGGCTGAGCCCCCCCGGCAAAACGTCCTATAGGATCATCGCCTTTATATCGTTAGGCGTCCTACCCGCGTCGCGAAATGCGGCGATACCGGTATCCCGGTTGCTCTTCGACAGTTTTCGTCCATCCGGACCCAAGATCAATCGGTGGTGGTGATAGACCGGCTCTGGTAGGCCCAGCAGGCCTTGCAGCAGGCGGTGTACGGATGTTGCGTGGAAGAGATCGTTGCCCCGGACCACGTGGCTCACCCCCTGCAGCGCATCGTCCAGTGTCACCGCCAGATGATAGCTCGATGGCGCATCCGAGCGCGACAGCACGACATCGCCCCAGGCGGCCGGATCAGCTGCGATCACACCGGTTTGTCCATCTGGACCGGCGCCGTTCTCCTGCCACGTCAAAGGTGCCTCCAGTTCGGCCGATGCCCTCGCCATGTCCAGCCGCCATGCATGCGGCTTGCCACTGGCCAGCAAACGTTGCCGGGCATCGGCCGAAAGCAACCTTTCCTCACCCGGATAAAGCGGCGCGCCATCCGGATCGCGCGGCCAGCTTTTTCCATTTGCCTCGAAGTCCGCAACCGCAGCCTTGATCGCGCCGCGGGTCAAAAAGGCCGGATAGACGAGGCTCCTATCTATCAACTGGCCGAGCGCCTCCCGGTAAAGATCGAGATGCTCCGATTGCCGCCGCGTGGGTTTTTCCCAGTCGAGCCCCAGCCATTCCAGGTCTTTGACGATCCCGGCTTCGAATTCCGGCGTGCACCGGGCAATATCGATATCTTCGATCCGCAGCAGGAAGCGCCCGCGCTCTGCCTTGGCCATGTCATGATTGAGAATGGCCGAGAGCGCGTGGCCAAGATGAAGCTGGCCGTTCGGGCTGGGCGCGAACCGGAACACCGGTTGTTTTGACACAGTCTTGTTCATAATTTCTTCTTGGCATGGAAGCGTACTTCCGGCCATCGATTTTGCCCTTATATAACCCCAACGCCGATGGCACAGCGGAGGGCTCAAGATGCGGATCATCCGCACGCACGAGGATATCAATGCCGGCCTCAGCGGGCTGGTCATGCTTGATGCGCGGCTGGAGCATGTCGTCTCGAAGGCCGGCCCGGTGCCGTTGCGCCGCGCCGATCCCGGCTATCGCGGCATCGCCAATATCATCGTCTCGCAGATGGTCTCCAAGGCCAGCGCCGCGGCGATCTGGAACCGTATGGAAACAGCGCTCGGCGCGATCGATGCGGCCAGCGTTACGGCGATGTCCGATGACGACTGTAGGCAGGTTGGCTTGTCGCGGGCAAAAGCCGATACGCTCAGGCTTGTCGCCCGCGCGGTGCTGGACGGCGAGCTCGATCTGGAGGCTATCTGTTCGATAGAGGGCAGTGCCGCGATCCGCGAAATGACCGCGATCAAGGGTGTCGGCCGCTGGACGGCGGAGGTCTATCTTTTGTTCTGCGCCGGTCATCCGGACGTGTTTCCGGTCGGCGACGTGGCGCTGCAAAATGCAGTCGGCCACGCATTGATGCTGGAGATGCGCCCGTCGGTGCGCGAGCTTGATTCGCTGACCGAACTCTGGGCACCCTGGCGCAGTGTCGCGGCGCGTCTGTTCTGGGCCTATTATGCCACTGAAATGCGCCGGGATGGCACCCCGGCGGCTCTTTAAGCCTAAAAGCGAATCTTTTGTTCTGTTTTTGCTTTTGGCTTCACAATCCTGACGCAACGGGCCTAATATAGAAGGTGCAGGTGCCGAATCGAGCAGGAGTATACTGGCTTGACGATTGCAGTCTCACCACACGGCCTCCCGGCGCTCGTGCTGAACGCTGACTATAGGCCGCTGAGTTATTACCCCTTGTCGCTGTGGTCCTGGCAGGACGCGATCAAGGCCGTTTTCCTAGACCGTGTGCATATCCTGGCCGAATACGATCATCAGGTCTCTTCTCCCAGCTTTTCCATGCGCCTGCCGAGTGTCGTTTGCCTGAAAAGCTATGTGCAGCCGTCCCGCCATCCGGCCTTCACCCGGTTCAACGTGTTCCTGCGTGACCGGTTCGAATGCCAGTATTGCGGATCGCCGGATGATCTGACCTTCGATCACGTGATCCCGCGCTGCTGCGGCGGCCAGACCACCTGGGAAAATGTCGTTGCCGCGTGCTCGCCCTGCAATCTGCGCAAGGGCGGCAAGCTGCCACGCCACGCTGGCATGTTCCCGCATCAGAAACCGTTCCACCCGACGGTGCAGGATCTGCACAACAATGGCCGGCTGTTCCCGCCAAACCATCTGCATGACAGCTGGATGGACTATCTCTACTGGGATGTCGAACTGCAGCCGTAGTGGTTCTGAACGTTTCTGAAGAGTAGGCCAAGGCAGGTGGCCCCACCGGCCTCAGTCATTCCTGTCCTCGGGCTTGACCCGAGGGATGTCACTGGTTGCCAGCCACGTAACATCCGTCGCGTGAAAACAGTCCTATGCGCCGCAGACGCGGCGCAACTGGATCCCCGCCGCAAGGGGTGGTGAAGACGGGTGGTGAGAATTAAGCCTTGGCAGCGCCGCGCAATGCGATTGCTGCCAGGATCAGGCTGGCGATGACATTCCATCCGGCAAAGGAAAGGCCCAGAACCCGCAGGGCTGCATCGCCGCAGGACGGACCGTGCTTGCTGTCGAGATCGCCGAGCAGGTCGCCGACATTGCCGGAAACGCCGGCAGCCGAGGTGGCGCAGGTCGCAGGTCCTTCCCAGAAATGCCATTCCACGCCGGCATGGTAGACGCCGATCCCGGCACCCACCAGCATCAGGATGCCGATTGCCACGAGCAGCGCCCGCGTCGTCCAGGCTGGCAGTTTGAGAACTGAAGACGCAATCGCGACGATGCCGATCGGAATGCCCCAGTAATAGGGCGTGCGCTGCATCAGGCAGAGTGCACAGGGGATATAGCCGCCGATATGCTCGAAGGCGAGCGCACCGCCGACGGTGCCTGTCATGCCGAGGGTGGCAAGGACCGACGGAAGAAGGCCGCGGGAAGACTGGGGCAGGGATGCGCTCACGGAAGGCTCCATCGGGATGTCAGGCAAGAAAACGGTAGGCGGCGAACAGCGCGATCAGTAGGCCAGCGGCGGCGGCTGCCAGCAGGCCGAGGCGCTTTTCGATAAAATCGCGGATCTCTTCGCCATAGCGCTGCAGCAGCCAGGCCAGAAGGAAGAAACGCGCACCACGGGCAACGATCGCCGTGATGATGAACAGGCCAAGATTGATGCTGGCCGCACCCGCAAGGATCGTCACCACCTTGATCGGTGGCAAATGGGCCAATCCTGAGGTTATCAGCAGCAGCACTAGCATCTCGTAACCGACCGAAGCCTTCATCGCCTCGAACGCGTCGAGCTTGCCGTAGAAATCCAGGATCGGTTTGGCCAGTGCCTCGAAGGCGTAGTGGCCGATATACCAGCCTGCAATGCCGCCCAGCACGGAGGCGATCGTTGCCACCAGCGCATACCGGTAGGCGCGCTCCGGCCGGGCAAGCGCCATCGGCAGGAACAGGACATCAGCTGGAACCAGGAAGACGGAACTTTCGACGAAAGCGATGACTGCAAGCCAAGCTTCGGCGGATTTCCGGGCGGCGAGCGACATTGTCCAGTCGTAAAGGCGTCGAAGCATCAAGGATTTCCAGTTTCGGTCCACGCCTTTTAGGCAGGATTGGCCATGCTGTAAATGATTTGCTGCAGATGCGAATTGCACAGTTTTGTGATTCTCGCCCGCCGATCTTCAAAATCCCGGTTGACCGCTCCGAAAAGGTTCGTGTAAACGCTTTTTGCTACCCCGAAAGGTATCCGTGCCCCGTTGGCGGAATTGGTAGACGCGCCTGACTCAAAATCAGGTTCCGAGAGGAGTGCTGGTTCGATTCCGGCACGGGGCACCATTAATTACTGGAATTATCCAGTTAAATCAACAATTTCAATTCTTTAGGCCTCTCCTTTGGTACATTCGATGGTACAGGGAGAGTACATTCGTGGGCCTTGTTTTGTTTCATGCACAAGAGGTTAAGTCGGGGTGGCGCTATCGCCGCGTGGTTCCAAAACTGCTTAAGCCGATCGTCGATAAGAAGGAATTTATCAAGGCGCTGGGTAAGACCCGAGCCGAGGCTTTAAGCGCCTACCCACAGGTTCACGCAGAGTTCGAAGGTGTCATTCGTAAAGCTGAGCGATTTCTCGCAGAGCAGACCGCCCCGAAGAATTTACCGAGACTGACGAAGCTCGATCTTTATCTTGAGGGTATCGCCAAGGTTCGGCGCATGGGGTTCGATCCCCACGGTGCGACCGTCGATCTAGACGACCCCGAGAGCGTCATGGAGGACCATGCCCGAACTTCCGTGGCAGACGTGATCTTGGGCGACTACATGAGACCCGACTTCCGGTGACCGTGTAGGCGTTACAAGGCTGGATGAGTTTGTTGTGCGAGAGCTTAACGGTGGCGCACCTGCGGCCCCTGAGCCGACACTGGAAGATGCCAAGAAGCTCTACATTGCCGAGAGGGTTAACCGCCAGTTCAAGGCCCCAGCACCAAACAGGCTGTGGGTTTCGGACTTCACCTATGTCGCGACCTGGCAGGGTTTCGTCTACGTGGCCTTTGTGATCGACGTCTTTGCCAGGCGCATCGTTGGCTGGCGGGCGAGCCGGACGGCACATGCGAGCTTTGTCCTCGATGCCCTTGAACAGGCACTTCATGATCGGCGTCCCGTTCATGGCGGCGGGCTCGTGCACCATTCGGACAGGGGCGTTCAATACGTGTCCATCCGCTACTCCGAGCGGTTGGCCGAAGCTGGCATAGAGCCTTCTGTCGGAAGTGTCGGCGACAGCTACGACAATGCCCTCGCCGAAACGATCAACGGCCTCTACAAGGCCGAGGTCATTCATCGGCGCGGACCGTGGAGGAACTTCGAAGCGGTGGAATTCGCCACTCTCGAATGGGTCGACTGGTTCAACCACCGACGACTTCTGGAGCCCATCGGAAACATACCGCCAGCCGAAGCTGAAGAACGCTACTACGCCATGCTGGACGAACCAGCCATGGCCGCATAACTCAAACCAAATGGCCTCCGGCAAACCCGGTGCGGTTCAATCCGTTAATTCGGGCCGTTGTTACTGTAACGTACTTCCCCAAAAGGTCTCACGGGTGCTGTGATGGCGTTACTGGCGCCGAGTTGTAGATTGAGCATAAACTCAGGTTGCCACATGTGCGGCGAAATCGTGCGTTTTCTGTCGCTATAGACTGCAATTCTCGTGTCAATCAGGAGTAGCGCAAATGGACTTGAGAAACTTACTGAGCAGCCTTTCAATCATTGCCCTCATTGCGAGCGGGTCATCGCCCGCCTTTTCGCAGGAAGCGCAAAAAGATGCGACCGACGCCACAAAGGCCGCGAATGCGCAGCTCCTTAAAGAGTTGCCTTTCGACGATACGTCGGATTTCGACGATGCAAAGAAGGGTCTGATCGCTCCTCTGCCCAAGGAAATGATCAAGGGTGAGTCCGGCAACGCCATCTGGAACCCTGAGCAATACAGTTTCATCAAACCAGACGCCAAGGCACCCGATACGGTGAACCCCAGCCTCTGGAGACAGTCGCAGCTCATCAATATCAGCGGATTGTTTGAAGTCGTTCCCGGCATCTATCAGGTCCGCAATCTCGATCTTTCCAATATGACTATCATCGAAGGCAAAGATGGCATTACCGTTGTTGACCCGCTCGTCTCCTCTGAAACTGCGAAGGTCGGCATCGACCTCTACTACAAGCACCGCGGCAACAAGCCGGTGAAGGCTGTCATCTATACCCATAGCCACGTTGACCATTATGGCGGGGTGCGCGGCATCGTCAGCGAAGAAGACGTAACGTCGGGCAAGACCAAAATCTATGCCCCGGAGGGCTTCCTTGAAGCCGCCGTTGCGGAAAACGTCATGGCTGGTACGGCTATGAGCCGCCGCGCAAGCTATATGTATGGCAATTTGCTTGCGCCCGATCCGAAAGGACAAGTTGGCGCGGGTCTGGGCACCACCACATCGGCGGGTACGGTAACACTGGTACCGCCCACCGACATCATCACGAAGACAGGTCAGAAGGAAGTCATCGACGGACTGACCTATGAATTCATGATGGCTCCTGGTTCTGAAGCGCCTTCGGAAATGCTTTGGTATATCGAGGAAAAGAAAGCCATCTCGGCTGCCGAAGACGCGACCCATACGCTCCATAATACCTATTCGCTACGCGGCGCGAAAATCCGTGAACCGCTGCCGTGGTCGAAGTATCTCAACCAAGCAATGGTGATGTGGGGCGACAAGGCGGAAGTCATGTTTGCTCAGCATCATTGGCCGACATGGGGCAACGATAAGGTCAACAATCTGCTGTCAAAGCAGCGCGACCTCTATCGCTACATCAACGACGAAACCCTGCGCATGGTCAATCAAGGCAAGACAATGCGCGAAATTGCTGAGGAGTTCAAACTTCCCGACAGTCTGGCGCACATGTGGGCCAACCGTGGTTACTACGGTTCCGTCTATCACGATGTTGCGGCGACCTACGTGCTTTATCTCGGCTGGTTCGACGGCAATCCGTCGACGCTTCATGAGTTGCCGCCGACCGAGGCAAGCAAGAAATACGTCGAATATATGGGTGGCGCGGACGCCGTGCTCCAAAAGGCCAAGAAGTCCTTTGCTGAAGGCGACTACCGCTGGGTGGCGCAGGTGGCCAACCATGTCGTCTTTGCCGATCCTGACAATCAGGCGGCGAAGAATCTGACGGCGGATGCGCTGGAACAGCTTGGATATCAGGCAGAATCAGGACCGTGGCGCAACTTCTACCTCACGGGCGCCAAGGAACTGCGTGAGGGCGTGAAGAAATTGCCGACGCCCAACACGGCAAGCCCGGATACCGTGCGTGCCATGTCGCTTACCCTCTTCTTCGACTATCTCGGCGTACGTCTGGACGCTGCGAAGGCGGGCGATGCCAAGATGAAGCTGAACTTCGACTTCGGCGATCAGGGCGGAAAATATCTCGTCGAACTGGAAAACGGCGTCCTCAACAACACGGCAGAAGCCGAGGCGAAGGACGCCGATACGTCGATCACCCTGTCACGCGACACCCTAAACAGCATCGTTCTAGGCGAAACGAAGCTCGATGCTGCGGTGAAGGATGGCAAGGTCAAGATCACGGGTGATGCCGAAAAGCTCACTCAGCTTGTTTCCATGCTCGACAACTTCGAGTTCTGGTTCAACATCGTGACGCCCTGAGCTGCCCACGATTGACCCAACCAAGTGAAGTTTAGGCGGGATAGCCAATGTCCCGCCTAAACTCATCGGTTCGATGGCCGATAACAGCCATTGGAAACGCCCTCATTTATGAGTGGTGCGGACGGCGGGAATTGAACGGGCGTGGCCAAAACAGCAAAGGGCTGCCCCACATCTCGACGGAAAGCTGTTGAAGCTCAAGAAATTGGTACACTTTACCGACTGATCTGGTACATCTGCTCTGTTTAAGGCTGGAGAGGCCGGAAGCTCAAGCTGTTGATTTTAAGATGTTAATTGGTTAACTGCGTTTCTTGAAAACACTGCCGCGTTCCGGCACGGGGCACCACACAATTTCCAGTCAGTATTGCAAGGTTTCGAATCGCCCGAGCGCACTTTGATTTGCGCGTGGGGCGCAACTTGCTTAATCGAAACGCAACTATCCGGCGTGCAGGCCGTGGATATCGCCGCTGGTTTGCTCCAAATCGGCACGGGTCGAAAAGACGATTAACCGCCCCGTTGCATCGCGATTGCAAAACTCGCCGCTCGTGCCCAGTCTGAGCATATCAATCCCCTATCGGCACACTTTGCCTGCAACTACGGAGCCGAGCATGTCTCAATCTGCTACGTCCTGCGCCATCTTCGATGATGTTGATGCTTTGTCCGGTGCATTGTTTTCATGGTGTGCGGAGCGGGGCGTCCGTCTGCGCAGCCAGGAGGGGGTGAATGCCGCCGGTGCCGTCATCGATCTGTTCTTCGCCGGATATCGAACGCAGGACGAACTGCTTGGGGCTTTGAATGAACGCCATAGCCGCGAAGTCGCTTTCGCGTCCTGACGCAGGGCAATATCCCCCACTGAACGCTGGTACAGGATTAGCGGTGAAAACCCGGGCAGGCTCAAAGTGAGTCACTTCCTTCCAACGTTGCGAAACTGAGGCAAGGCCGCAAGCGGAAGATGTTGGCTACAGCAGCCGTCGAACGACGTGTCGCGTAAGTTTCATTGCCGCCATTTTATCGCCGCGCGCTGTTGAGCGGCCTTCCAACACTATCGGGGAGGGCGAACTTTGATGTAATGACTGCTCTGCGCATAGGGGGTGCAATGGCAGTTTTCATTCGAGCGGCACATGACGAGGATAGGAATACCCTCGGAGCACTTAAGCTGCGGTCTTCGCTGGCTTGGGGAGATCATATTGAAGAGCTGCAAGCGCTTCCGGAAGCGAAGGAAGTTCGGCCCGAGCACATACCACATGCCATCGTCGCGGAGCTCGACGGGGAGATCGTCGGCTTCGTAACCGTTTTTTCCAACGAGGACGCTGCGCAGGCCGAACTGGAGGATTTGTTTATCGCGCCCGAGGCATGGCGAATGGGGATCGGCAGGGAGCTGCTCGCGCAGGCTGAATGCCGCGCCGCAAGGCTCGGGGCACGATCGGTACATGTTGTCGCGGGCGAGCGGGCGAGGCCATTCTACGAAGCTTCGGGATATCGGTTTGCTGGAACGGTCGCGACGGATTTTGCTCCCGCAGCCGAATTGGTCAAAGATCTGCCGCAAGGCCGCAGCGAGGCATAGGCCGAGTTCTGAGCGAGACGATACTCCACGCGTGGTCAGTTGAATTTCATCGTCCGGAAGTGTTAGGTGCGCTGCAGCGTAATTTCTTGCGGCAGGCACATGCTTCCGATCAGCGATACTTATGATAATCTCCGCCGGGACTTCCGCTGGCAGGTTCCGGAAAAGTTCAACATCGGCACGGCCGTCAGCGATGACTGGGCGGAGCGCGAGCCCGACCGGGTCTGCCTGCAGCATTTCAGCCCGGATGGCGCCCACCGGTCGCTGACCTACGGGGCTTTTTCGGCGCAATCCTCATCGTTCGCCCAGGGGCTGATGGAGCAGGGTGTCAGGCCCGGCGACCGGGTCGCGATCCTTCTGCCGCAGAGTTTCGAGACAGCGATAGCCCATGCCGGGATTTACAAGCTCGGCGCCATCGCCCTGCCGCTGGCTTTGCTGTTCGGTGTCGAAGCGCTCGAATACCGGCTACGCGACGCGGGTGCGGTGGCCATTGTCACCAACCGTTTCGGCCACGAAAAGATCGCCTCGATCCGCTATCGGCTGCCGGATCTAAAGATGATTGTCCTCGTCGAGGAAGACGAGCCTGATACGATTGGTTTTGCAAGCCTTGCGCAATCGCCGGCGCCGAATTTCATTCCTGCCGATACGACGCCGGATGACCCGGCGATGATGATCTACACATCAGGCACGACGGGGCCGCCGAAGGGGGCGCTGCATGGCCATCGCGTTCTGCTCGGCCATGTCCCCGGCTTCCAGTTCCACCACGCCTTCCTGCCGCAGCCGGGCGACCGGATGTGGACGCCGGCCGACTGGGCCTGGGCTGGCGGGCTGCTGAATGCGCTTTTACCCTCGTTGTTGCTCGGCGTCCCCGTGGTGTCCTCGCCCGGCCAGAAATTCGATCCGCATATGGCTTTCCGGATTCTGGAAGAGATGGACGTGCGCAACGCCTTCATCCCGCCAACGGCGTTGCGGCTGATGAAATCGGTCGATAATCCGCGTTCGCTCTACACGCTCAACCTGCGCACCATCGGTTCGGCAGGCGAATCGCTCGGGCGTGAAACCTGGGAGCAGGCAAGTGCGGCCTTTGGCGTCCCGGTCAACGAGTTCTATGGCCAGACCGAATGCAACATCGTGCTGTCGTCCGCTGCCAACCTCGGTGTGCTGAAGCCCGGTTCGATGGGCAAGCCTGCGCCTGGCCATGATGTTGCGATCATCGACGCCGAGGGAAGGGCGCTTCCTGTCGGCACGGTCGGGCAGGTGGCTGTGCGCCGGCCCGATCCGGTGATGTTTCTCGGCTATTGGAACAACGAAGCGGCGACGGCGGCGAAATTCATCGGCGACTGGATGACGACGGGCGATCAGGGTGTTCAGGACGAAGAGGGTTATATCACCTTTTTCGGCCGCGACGATGATGTCATCACCTCGTCCGGCTACCGGATCGGACCCGGCGAGATCGAGGACTGTCTGGCGGGCCATCCGGCCGTGCAGCTTGCGGCCGCCATCGGCAAGCCCGATCCGGTGCGCACCGAGATCGTCAAGGCCTATGTGGTGTTGAGGCCCGGTCATGTGGCGAGTGTGAAACTGGCTGCGGATATTCGCGATTGGGTCAAGACGCGGCTGTCGATGCACGAATATCCACGCGAGATCGAGTTTCTCGACAGTCTGCCGCTGACCACGTCCGGCAAGGTCATCCGCCGTATCCTGCGCGACAGGGCTATCGCGGAGGGGTGATCTTGCTGTCTGGAATTGGGTGCCGGTCTACCGCAGAACGCGCGGCGCCAGCGACCGGATCTTTTCGCGCAGAAGCCGCGCCATGTTGCGGGTATTGCGGTAGAGGTGGAGCTGAGCCGCCACCTGCCGCACGTCGCGGTCGCGGTTCTGTTTGAGGCCGATCACCAGCGTTCCCATTTCCTCGCGCTCCTCCCAGAAGCGGCTCATCACCGGGTGGTCTGGTACGGCGCAACTGTCGGAACGCATGATGTTGGCGTCGTCGAGATGCCATTCCGTCAATTCGGCCAAAAGCAGCTTGCCCGGAGAATATCTGGCATATTGCTCGTCATAGGCGGTTTTCCAGGTATAGGCCTCGCCCGCCATCATGAAGACGATCATCGAAGCGATCGCGGTGCCGTCGAGATCGAGCGTGTGAATACGCACGCTGTCGGCTTCGGCAAGGTTGGTAATCGCCTCTCGCGCAAAGGCGGCGCGGTAGCGGTCGAGTACCATGGCGCTGGAGGCCCGGCCTTTCCAGCCGCTCGCCTCCAGAGCCAAAAACTCCTCCATCCGAACGCGGATATCGGCGGGTTGACGGGCGACGTTGTAGGAGACGCGGCCGGCCTTTTCCAGCAACTTCCATTGCCGCCGCAGTTCGCGCAGATGCCCGGGGCTGATGGCATGGCGCAGATAGGTCTGGCCGTCCTGCAGGCTTTCGAGCATTGGCCGGGAAAAGGTGTCGGTGACGGTCAGCGGCAGGTTGCGGCCGATGGCGACGGCGCGTGCCAGTTGGGCGAACTTGCCCTTGAGGCGAATATCGGGAAGCACCAGAACGCCGGGCAGGTTTGCCGCAGGGGCGCTCAGCGCTTCGTATAAATTGTCGATGGTTTCGGCCGCGTCTTCCGCGTCGAGCAAGGGTACGCCGAGCGGGCCGAACGGGTTGGACCAGGCGCGGATGATCGGCGCGCCGATCGAAAATCCCGGCTTTTCGATTGAAAACGGCATCAGGAAGCGGATGCGGCTGCGGCGCGCATCGGTGTCGCGGATCAGCGCCAGGCGGATGACGCGGTCTTCCAGGCGCGGCATGGCTGGTGCCAGAAAGCGGCCGGTGAAAAAGACATTCGGCTCCATCGCCCGGTTAGAGAGGAAGTCCAGTTCCGTCTGCAATTCATAGCCCTGGCGGGCCGGATAGAAGCACAGCTGGCGGCCCGGGCGGCCGATGTCGATTGCATTATCCGCTACGGGCTGGTCGGGCACTGGCTGCGCGAGGCCGCCGAGGATGCGAGCCGACCGGCTGTTGGCGTCGTCTGGAAAATGCGGGTTGCCGGTCATGAGCGAGGTGCCTCTGCTTTGATGGTTCGGGCGTGCGGGTCGGCAAAAGCGAAGAGAACGATGCCAAAGGTACGCCGGACAGCGACATGAAGGAGAATGGCTTCGACGAACATGGCGCCGGCCGTGGCGATCGCCGCGCCGGTCAGCCCGAACATCGGGATCATCGTGACGTTGAGCGCCAGATTGCAGACGAGGGCCGCCGCGTAGAGCACGACGCACAACTTCTGTTGGCCGGCCATGGTGAGAAAGGCTTCCGCAGGCCCGACCAGCGCCTTCGCCATGATGCCGGTAAACAGGATGGCCATCAGCGGAAAGCCGGAAACGAAGGCAGGGCCGAACAGCGACAGAAGGAAGGGCCCGCAGGCAAGGACGATCAGGCCGACGGCGAGCGATGGCCAGAATGCCCATTTGGCGCTTTCGATGGCGATGACGGCCAGCTTCTGGCGATCCGGATTGGCCATGGCTGCGGAAAAGCGCGGCGATGCGGCAGCCTTCACCGAGAACATTACGAAATGCACCAGCGCCATGGTCTTGGCGGCGGCAAAATAGATCGCGACGCTGGCCGGATCGAGATAGAGGCCGACGATGACGACGTCGGAATTGGTCAGCATGAAACCGAACCCCTCGATCAGGAAGATAGGCAGGGCGACGCGGAACCAGGTGCCGAATTCGATGCGGCTCGGACCCTTGAGATACCGGCGGCGCAGCCGCCAGGTCAGGATGAAGAACTGGCTGACGCTGGTTAGGTAGGTCGCTGCCATGGCTGCAATCATCGCCGTGCTGGCGGTGTGCGGCTCACCGGCCATCACTGCCAGCATCATGAACACGAGTATCAACAACGGCCGGACGATATAGGTCGGGCTCATCGCCGAAATGGGCCAGCTATGGGCGCGTGACGTTCCCTCCATCACATCGCCAAGCGCGATCATCGGCAGTGAGAAGACGCCGAGATAGAGCGGTACGAGATAGTAGCTTTCTATATGGTGGCCGAATAACCAGAGACCGCCAATGCCGATGATGGCAAGCACCGTCGCAGACAGGAGCGCGAAGACGCGCACGGTCGTGGTCAGCCCGCGAATTTCGGCCAACGCGTCGCGGGCACGGTATTGCGGCAGGAAGCGGATGATGGTGGTGTGGAAGCCGAGGCAGGAGAGGTTGCCGAACAGCACCACCAGAACCCAGACGAAAACGAAGATGCCATATTCGAATTCGCCCATGACGCGGGCAAGGATGATCTGCGACACGAATGCAATCGCGGCACTGACGACGCGGATGGCGAAGGCGACGAGCGCCATACGCTGGGCTGTGTGCTTGGGATCATTGCTCGTCAGCACGGGTATGAATTTTTCAAGCAGCGGCGCCAGCCGTTCCCTCACTGCGGGCGGCAAAATTCGACCAGCGGTTTGACAGGCTGCGATGAACACTGAAATACCCAAAACGACGCAAAACAGGCCGCCAGTCTTGACAGAACAGCGTTAACAAAGGGTGCAGCTGGCCGGGCAGCTATCGGGTAAATTGAGGATTTGATCATGGCACTGAGCGATGCCGAACGGCGGAAAATGCGGGCGGCGCATTCCATCGGTCCCGCAATGATCGACTATCTCGAGCAGATAGGCATAGAGAGCCTTTCGCAATTGCGGGATGCCGATGCGGGTGATTTGGCGTTGCAGATCAACGTGATGCTCGGCCGGCGCCACATCAACGCGCAAGGTGTGCGGGCTCTGGAAAACCTCATAGAATGCGCCCGCCGCGCGCCTGAATGAAAAATGCCGCCCGGAGGCGGCATTGATCGTTAAGCTTCAAATGCACCGTGGCAGTGCTTGTACTTCTTGCCCGAGCCGCAAGGGCAAGCCTCGTTACGGGAAACCTTGCCCCAGCTCGACGGATCCTGCGGATTGCGGTTCTCCGGCTCGACGAAGTTCAGGTTGACGCTGTCGGCGAAGTCGTCGACGCCGGTGTCGGGATCGATGTGATGGCCGACCATTTCCGGCGGTACCGGCTGCGGTGCTTCTGCGGCTTCACGAACGAGTTCGACGCGCATCAACTGTGCCGTCACGGCCTGGCGAAGGTTCGCCAGCAGTGCCTGGAACAGCTCGAAGGCTTCCGACTTGTATTCCTGCAACGGGTCGCGCTGGGCGTAGCCACGGAAGCCGATGACCGAGCGCAGGTGATCGAGGTTGACGATGTGCTCGCGCCAGAGGTGGTCGAGGGTCTGCAGCACCACGGAGCGCTCGACATAGAGCATGATATCCGGACCGAAGCGTTCGGCGCGGTCGGCTGCGGCCTTGTCGGCTTCAGCGGTGATGCGCTCGCGAATATCGTTCTCGTCGATGCCTTCCTCGGCGGCCCATTCGATGATCGGTAGATCGAGGTTGAGCGAAGTCTGCACGTCGGTTTTCAGGCCGGCGGCATCCCACTGTTCGGCATAGGCTTTTTCCGGGATGCGCTTGGCGACGATGTCTTCGATGACCTCGTGGCGCATGTCGGAAACGGTTTCCGAAATGTCCGTCGCATCCATCATCTCGATGCGCTGCTCGAAGATCACCTTGCGCTGATCGTTGAGAACGTCGTCGTATTTCAAAAGGTTCTTACGGGTGTCGAAGTTGCGGGCTTCGACCTTCTTCTGGGCGCGTTCCAGCGCCTTGTTGATCCAGGGATGGACGATCGCTTCGCCTTCCTTGAGGCCAAGCTTCTGCAGCATCGAATCCATGCGGTCGGAGCCGAAGATGCGCATCAGGTCGTCCTGCAGCGACAGGAAGAACTTTGAGCGGCCGGGGTCGCCCTGACGGCCGGAGCGGCCGCGCAGCTGGTTGTCGATACGGCGGCTTTCGTGACGTTCGGTGGCCAGAACGTAGAGACCGCCGGCAGCCAGTGCGACTTCCTTCAGGCGCTGGACCTCGGCCTTGATCGCGGCTTCCTTCTCGGTGCGTTCCGGACCATGCTCCATTTCGCCGAGTTCACGCTCGATGCGCATGTCGAGGTTGCCGCCGAGCTGGATGTCGGTACCACGGCCGGCCATGTTGGTGGCGATCGTCACGGCGCCGGGAACACCGGCCTGAGAAACGATGTAGGCTTCCTGTTCGTGATAGCGGGCGTTCAGAACCTGGAAATTCTGGAAGCCCGCGTCCTTGAGCATCTTTGCCAGAAGTTCGGATTTTTCGATCGAGGTGGTGCCGACCAGGACCGGCTGGTTGCGATCCTGCGAATCCTTGATCTCGGCGATGATCGCCTTGTATTTTTCTTCCACCGTCCGGTAGACTTCGTCGTCTTCGTCGATACGCTTGATCGGCAGGTTGGTCGGTACTTCGACGACTTCGAGACCGTAGATGTTGCCGAATTCCTCAGCTTCCGTCGAAGCCGTACCGGTCATGCCACCGAGTTTGCCGTACATGCGGAAATAGTTCTGGAAGGTAACCGAAGCCAGTGTCTGGTTTTCCGGCTGGATGGTGACCTTTTCCTTGGCTTCGAGCGCCTGGTGCTGGCCTTCCGAGTAACGGCGGCCCGGCATCATGCGGCCGGTGAATTCGTCGATGATGACGATCTCGTCGTTGCGGACAATGTAGTCCTTGTCCTTCTGGAAAAGCTTGTGGGCCTTGAGCGCGTTGTTGACGTGATGGACGATCGCGACGTTCTCGACGTCGTAAAGCGTTTCGCCCTTCAGGAGGTTTGCTTCGCGCAGCAGGTTTTCGAGCTTTTCGGTGCCGTCTTCGGAGAAGTTGGCCGAACGCTGTTTTTCGTCGATCTCGTAGTCTTCGGCAGACAGGAGCGGAATGAACCGGTCGATCGTGTTGTAGAGGTCCGAGCGGTCGTCCAGCGGGCCGGAGATGATCAGAGGCGTGCGGGCTTCATCGACGAGGATCGAGTCGACTTCGTCGACGATCGCGAAGAAGTGACCGCGCTGGACCATCTGGTTGCGCTCGTACTTCATGTTGTCGCGCAGATAGTCGAAGCCGAGTTCGTTGTTGGTCGCGTAGGTGACGTCGCAGGCGTAGGCGTCACGGCGCTGGTCGTCGGTCAGGCCGTGGACGATGACGCCCGTGGTCAGGCCGAGAAACGAATAGATCCGGTTCATCGTCGCCGAGTCGCGGGTGGCGAGGTAATCGTTGACCGTGACGACGTGCACGCCCTTGCCGGCGAGCGCATTGAGATAGACCGGCAGGGTCGCGACCAGCGTTTTGCCTTCGCCGGTCTTCATTTCCGCGATCGATTTTTCGTGCAGGATGATGCCGCCGATCAGCTGGACGTCAAAAGGTCGCAGCCCAAGGGCACGGCGGGCAGCTTCGCGGGCAACCGCAAAAGCCGGCACGAGCAGGTCGTCCAGCGTCTTGCCATCAGCCAGTTGCTTGCGGAATTCCACCGTCTTGGCGGCCAGTGCCTCGTCAGAAAGCGCTTTGGTTTCAGCTTCCAGGGCATTGATGGCATCGACCTTGGCCTTGTAGCCCCGCACACGGCGGTCATTCGATGAGCCGAAGATTTTGCGGGCGATGCCGCCGAGACTGACC
The DNA here is from genome assembly GCA_900472175.1 of Hyphomicrobiales bacterium. Taxonomy (GTDB): domain Bacteria; phylum Pseudomonadota; class Alphaproteobacteria; order Rhizobiales; family Rhizobiaceae; genus Pararhizobium. The sequence goes on from UCHD01000012.1 coordinate 251,269, forward strand.
ATAAGAATGGTCCTTTCTTCTATGTCGCCAACGCGGTCGATTTCCGCGAAATACTATGAAACGCCCGGAACTGTTCTGGACGCGAGGTTGCGTGACAGATAAGAGGGGGGTCGAATTATGTCAACGGAGTTGAGGCACGCCAAGGCTACAGAACGGCCACAATCTGATGATGTGGAACGTTTCAGGCCGGCCGTGACCACGGTTTCGGATACCAGCGTGGAAGGTATGAGGATGTTGAAATACAAAATGCTTGCGGCAGTTGCCCTGATTGCTGTCATGGCCGCACAGGGCCCGGCAGCGGCGCAGGATGCCGCCGATCCGGTTATCGCCAAGGTTGGCGGTGCGGAAATCCACCAGTCCGAGCTGGATTATGCCCTGACCGGCCTTGATCCGCAGCTTGCACAGCTGCCTGAGGACCAGAAGCGCGCCGCAGCACTTTCCGGCCTGATCGATGTCAAGCTTCTGGCCAAGGACGCCGACAAGGAAGGCCTGCAGAACGACGCGGACTTCAAGAAGCGTCTCGCCTACCTGACCGATCGCGAACTGCACAACGCCTTCTTCAAGAAGCACGTTGTCGACGCCGTCAAGCCGGAAGAGGTCAAGGCCCGTTACGATGCGGAAATCGCCAAGATCCCGGCGCAGGAAGAAGCCAAGGCCCGCCATATCCTGGTGAAGACCGAGGAAGAAGCCAAGGCGATCATCAAGGATCTGGACGCCGGCAAGGACTTCGCGACCATCGCCAAGGAAAAGTCGACAGACCCGAACAAGGCTGACGGCGGCGATCTTGGTTACTTCACCAAGGATCGCATGGTTCCGGAATTCTCCGAAGCTGCCTTCAAGCTCGAAAAGGGCAAATACACCGAAGTGCCGGTCAAGACGCAGTTCGGCTTCCATGTCATCCTGCTCGAAGACAAGCGCATGCAGCCGCCGCCGCCGTTCGAGCAGGTCGAGCCGCAGGTCAAGCAGCTGGTTATGCGCGACAAGTACATCGAGCTTCTCGCTGCGGCCAAGAAGGAAGCGGGCGTCGATATCACCGACCCGGCACTGAAGAAGGCCTATGACGAGGCCAACAAGGCGGAAGCTGCCACCGCCAACTAAAGGATGCCGGAAAGGTGCCGTCTTCGGGCGGTCACCCCTTTCTGATATCAATCGAACGACACGGTCCCGGAGGCGTCAGGCTCTTCGGGATTTCGTTTGTGGGCCCGTAAGGCCGGGCCATCATCGCTAAACAGGGTTGATCATGTCCGGTTCCGTTTCTCCACTTGCTCCGAAATCCTTCGCTGACATGCCGCCCGTGCGCGGCGTCCGTATGGCGACCGCCGCTGCCGGTATCAAGTATAAGAACCGCACCGACGTTCTCCTGATGGTTTTCGATGAACCGGCAGCCGTTGCCGGCGTCTTTACAAAATCGCGCTGCCCGTCGGCTCCCGTCGATTTCTGCCGCCAGAACCTGGCAGGCGGTATCGCCCGTGCCGTCGTTGTCAATTCCGGCAATGCCAACGCCTTTACCGGCAAGAAAGGCAAGGCGGCGACCGAGCTGACGGCACAGTCGGCATCGGAAGCTGTCGGCTGCTCGACCGGGGAAGTGTTTCTTGCCTCGACCGGCGTCATCGGCGAGCCGCTGGATGCTACAAAGTTTGCCGGTGTTCTCAGCGACATGACCACGCAGGCAACCGGCGACTTCTGGTTTGAAGCCGCCAAGGCGATCATGACCACCGATACCTATCCGAAGGTTGCCACCCGCAGCGCTGATATTGGCGGCGTCACCGTCACCATCAACGGCATTGCCAAGGGCGCTGGAATGATCGCGCCGGATATGGCGACGATGCTGTCCTTTGTCGTGACCGATGCCGATATAGCACCGGACGCCTTGCAGGTTCTGTTGTCGCAAGGCACTGGACCGACGTTCAACTCCGTCACCGTCGATAGCGATACGTCCACCTCCGACACGCTGATGCTGTTTGCCACCGGTGCTGCCGGCAAGGACGGGCAGACGAAGATCGTCAGCCCGGCCGATCCGGCGCTTGATGGTTTCCGCGCCGCGTTGAACGATCTCCTGCGGGATCTGGCGCTGCAGGTGGTGCGCGATGGCGAAGGTGCGCGCAAGATGGTTGCGGTCACCGTCGAAGGTGCCGAAAGCGACCAGGCGGCCAAGCGCATCGGTCTGTCGATTGCCAATTCGCCGCTGGTCAAAACCGCGGTCGCCGGTGAGGACGCCAATTGGGGCCGCGTGGTCATGGCCGTCGGCAAGTCCGGCGAACTGGCCGATCGCGACCGGCTGGCGATCTGGTTCGGCGACGTCCGCGTTGCCGTCGATGGCGAGCGCGATCCAACCTATTCAGAAGCTGCTGCAACGGCTGTGATGAAAGAAGAAGATATCGGCATCCGTGTTGAGATTGGTCTCGGATCCGGCAAGGCAACCGTCTACACCTGCGATCTGACGAAGGAATATGTCGAGATCAACGGCGATTACCGGAGCTGATAGCAGTGCAGAATACCATTTCGAAAGCCGATTTGCCGAACGTGCGCCGCCTGGAGGCCGTCGGCTTTCGCGCCTGGCCGGCGGCTTCGGTGCAGTACGACGGCAGCTGGCTGATCCGGCTGACGGCGGGCCATGATTCCAAGCGTCTGAATTCGGTCAATCCGCTCGATCCTTCCGACAGCCGCGATATCGAGATCCGGCTCGCAAAGGCTGCCAAGCGCTTTTCTGACTATGGGCGTCCGCTGACCGTTCGCCAGACACCGCTGACGCCACTGCCGCTGATCGCTTACATGGATGAGCATCGCTGGCCGCTGTTTTCCGAAACAATCGTTATGATGGCCGATATTCCGCCGAACGATACGACGGGCTCGATTGAACATCTGCCGTTGCGCGATGTCGGCCGGTTCGTCGATGCCCGGCTGCAGATCTGTGGTGAAAGCGGTCAGGACAAGGCGGGGCTCAGCGAGATCATCAACGCGATCAAGCCGGAGTGCGGACTGTTTCTGTTCGAAGCGCAGGACGAAGGTCCGATCGCGGTGTCGCTCGCCGTCCATGACAACGATCTCGCGGGCATCCTGCAGGTTGCTGTTGCCGAGAGCGTCCGGCGTCAAGGCGTCGGTAGCGCCATCGTCAATGCGTCGCTGCGCTGGGCGCGTCTGCGCGGTGCCCGCACGGCCTGGCTTTCGGTCGAAGCCGATAACGCGGGGGCCATTCAGCTCTATCGCAAATTCGGTTTCAAGGATGTTTACCGGTATGCCTATCGGCGTGAGGGAGCGTGATTATGGACGTTGCTGGCCGAAAGATTCTCCTGGTGGCAGCCTGCGCGCTGGTTGATAGCGACGGCCGGATCTTGCTTGCCCAGCGGCCCGAGGGAAAGTCCCTGGCGGGACTGTGGGAATTTCCCGGCGGCAAGGTCGAGTCCGGCGAAACGCCGGAGGAGACGCTGATCCGCGAACTGGATGAGGAACTGGGGATCCAGACCAAGGTCGCCTGCCTGGCACCGCTGACCTTCGCCAGCCATACCTATGACGACTTCCATCTGCTGATGCCGCTCTATGTCTGCCGGCGCTACGAGGGCGTCGCCCATGGCCGCGAAGGCCAGGCGGTGAAATGGGTTCGTCCGAAGGCGCTGCGCGACTATCCGATGCCGCCAGCCGATGAGCCACTTATCCCCTACTTAATGGATTTGCTCTGACCATATCCTCGAAATTTCTATTTTATTAATCGAACATTTATCACCCTCCCGCACAATCAGCTTCGAGTAAGTGCCGGCGTCTATTGGTTCGGGGATGATTCCCGTAACCGATGCCGGTTTTCTATAGGCGTCGACATGGTGAAGTGGTGCGTGAGCCAGCTTCAGGGAAACGCACGTATTCGAAGAGGCAGACGATGGTCGACGACGATTTTTGGAGAACGGTTCAGGACAAGGATCTGGTAACGACCCAGAGCCGCCGCACCGGTGCGCTGAATCTGTCGCTGCTGTTCGGTACCGCCGTCATCGCGCTGACCCTCATTCTGACGCCGATGCTGACGTCGAAGACGGACAACAGGGTGCTGGCCGACGCGCCGATCGACTACGATAATATTTCGACCGGCTCGATCCCGAGCGGCCCACCCGCCAAGCGTTACACGGTACGCCGCAGCGTGCTGCAGGAAATGCCGGGTGCCGTCTGCATTATTGATGGGAATGGAAGCAAAAGCGGCTGCTGACGCCCGGAGCCGGGTTTATCCTGGCGTTTCCGTTCGTTGCCAGCCTGGATCGGTGCCGATCCGACAATGAGAGGGCGCATAGTCATGCCTTTTGGATGATGACATCCAATGGGCGTGCGCGGGACAGGCTGGGAACACATGACGACACTGATGAACCTTCTGAAAGACAAATCCGGTGCCACGGCGATCGAATACGGCCTGCTGGCCAGCCTGATTTCGATCGGCATGATCGTCGGTCTCGGAGCCTTCTCGGATTCGTTGCTGGGCGTCTTCCAGACGATTACGAATGCGATTCTTGGTGCTTGGGCTGCCTAAGCCCTTCAGGCATCCTTATAATTCATCCTTTAACGGCAGTTCGCGCGTGCTCAGCGCGTCCGATAGCCGTTGCTTTGCCGATCCGGGCTTCAGCGGCTTTTGCTGGCTTTCGTGCGGTGCCCAGCCGGAAATATAGATGATCGAGAAAGTCGCCCGGATGCGCCCGTCCGGATCGGCAAAACGCTCGGCATAGATTTCAGCGGCGCGCACGAAGAAACGCCGTGTCAGCGGCTTGCGGCTGCGGGCTGCGAGCGGATTGGTCATGCCCATCGACCGCAGATCCTTCAACAGTGAAAATAGCGACGCGTAACGCACCGTGTAGCTTTCGGTATCGGCAACCGGCAGGTTGAAGCCGGCGCGCTGCAGCAGCGCGCCGATATCACGGACATCGGCAAAGGGGATGACCCGCGGGCTGGCGCCGCCGGTCATTTCGCTTTCCGTAGCCAACAGCACTTCACGCAACTCCTGGAGCGTGCCGGAGCCGGGGATGGCGGCAAGGAACAGACCGTCGGGTTTCAGGGCACGGCGGACTTGGATGAAGACGCCGGGCGTATCGTTGGTCAGGTGCAGCGACAGCGGCGAGACGATCAGATTGGTTGATTCCGGTGCAAGCGGCACCGTCTCCAGCGATGCCGAAGAAACCGTTTCATCCGGAGCAGCAAAGGCCGCATCCGTTTCGATCCGCTCGATATCAGTCACCTTGCCGGTATTGGCGATGTAGCGGGCGGTGAGGCCGGTATAGCCGTGCAGTTCGACGGCCTTGTCGAAATGGCGCTCGACCACGCTCAGGCGTTCTGACAGCTCCTGGGCCGCGATTTCCAGCAAGAATTGCGCTTTCGGGTCGCCGTTGCGGAAGGCGCGCTTGCGGCGAGCTTCGATGAGCGTCTGGTCGAAAACGATATCCATGGCCTTGCCTTCCAAAAAACTGGTCGCCCAAAAATCTGATCGCAATGAAACCCGGCCCGCCGTAATGTCAACCTCATGGGGGACGAAGAGGCGGAAAATCCGGGGTGGCGGCGGGCCGACGGCTTGCTTAGAGGGCTGCGCAGCGTAGTGGCTGCGGCGGTCGATGCGGTTTATCCACCGGTTTGCGCCGGATGTGGCCGGATAACCGCGCAGCATCGTGGTGTCTGCCCTTCCTGCTGGGCAACGCTGCGTCTGATCGAGCGGCCCTATTGCGAGGTTCTTGGCCTGCCGTTTTCGCATGATCTGGGGAGTGGCATCCTGTCGGCGGATGCGATTGCCAATCCACCGGTGTTCGAGCGGCTGCGTTCCGTTGCCATCCATGACGGCATCGCCAAGTCGCTTGTCCATGGCCTGAAATACCGCGACCGTACCGATCTGGCTGTGATGATGGCGGAATGGATGATCCGGGCTAGCGATGGCACCGTCGCGGCAAGCGATGCGATCGTTCCGGTGCCGCTACACGCCTACCGGCTCTGGGGCCGCAAGTTCAATCAGTCCGCCGAGCTTGCCCGGGCGATTGCCCGCCGTTCCGGAAAACCCTTTCTGGCGACGGCGCTGATCCGCAACCGACGCACGGCCCAGCAAGTGGGGCTAGGTGCCAGCCAGCGCGAGAAGAATGTACGCGGCGCGTTTTCGGCAACCGAGACCGGCAAGGCGGCGCTGTTTGGCAGGCGGGTCGTTCTGATTGACGATGTCTATACGACGGGGGCGACCGTATCGGCTGCGACCCGGGCGTTGAAGAAGGCGGGCGTGGCGGATGTGACCGTTTTGACCTTTGCAAGAGCCATGTCCGGTCTTATATGACACGGTATGGAATGCTGGCGCAGGGCCGGCGAAGGAGCAGATCAACTCATGGCTTCGGTTGTCATTTATACCCGTCAATTCTGCGGTTATTGTTCCGCGGCGAAGAAACTTCTGGAAACCAAGGGCGTGACGTTCGAGGAACATGACGCGACCTATGCGCCGGAAGTTCGCCAGCAGATGATCGCGCGCTCGAATGGTGGCACGACCTTCCCGCAAATCTTCATCAACAATGCCCATGTCGGTGGCTGCGACGACCTGCATGCGCTAGAACGCGCTGGCAAGCTGGACGCGATGCTCGCTGCATAAGGAGAGGCTTCCATGACGTTCAAGGCCGCAGCGATCCAGATGTGTTCCGGTGTCGATCCAGCCCGGAATGCGCAGACCATGGCGCGGCTTGTGCGGGAAGCTGCAGCACAGGGCGCAACCTACGTGCAGACTCCGGAGATGACCGGAGCTCTTCAGCGCGACCGGGCTGCGATGAAGGTGGCGCTGCGCGACGAGGAAAATGATCTCATCGTTGCTGCGGCTTCCAGCCTTGCGGCGGAACTTGGTATCTATCTGCATGTCGGCTCGACGGCGATCGGCCTTGCCGATGGCAAGATGGCCAATCGCGGCTTTCTGTTCGGCCCGGATGGCAAAAAGATTGCCCATTACGACAAGATCCACATGTTCGATGTCGATCTCGACAACGGTGAGAGCTGGCGCGAAAGCTCGGCCTATACGCCGGGTGGTACCGCGCGCTTGGTGAGCCTGCCATTCGGCAAGCTTGGCTGCGCCATCTGCTACGATGTCCGTTTCCCCGAGCTTTTCCGGGCGCAGGCGGCTGCAGGTGTGCAGATCATGTCCGTGCCGGCCGCCTTTACCCGCCAGACCGGCGAGGCGCATTGGGAAATCCTTTTGCGCGCCCGGGCGATCGAGAACGGCATGTTCGTCATCGCCGCCGCCCAGGCAGGCGTGCATGAGGACGGCCGCGAGACCTTTGGCCATTCGATGGTCATCGACCCCTGGGGCCGCGTTCTGGCTTCGGCCGGTGGTGCCGGCGAGGGCATCGTTCTCGCCGATATCGATGTCGGCGCGGTGGCAGCGGCACGCGGCAAGATCCCCAACCTCAAGAACGGCAGGCCGTTCCAGCTCGAGGAGGTGCCGCTCAGTGCTTCCGGGAACGTGGCCGCTTGATCAAATACACGCTTGCCTGTGACAACGGCCACTCGTTTGAGGGATGGTTTTCCTCGAGCGCCGATTTCGACGGTCAGGCGGAGCGCGGGCTGGTGTCCTGTCCCGTCTGCGGTTCGGCCAAGGTGGGCAAGGAACTGATGGCGCCTTCAGTCTCGACGGCCCGCAAGAAGGACGAGACCAAGGTGCTGATGATGGATCAGGCCCGCAAGGAAGCGGTCGCCAAAATCCGTGAGCTGGTCACGTCGATCCGCGAAAATGCCGAGGACGTTGGGACCAAGTTTCCCGAGGAGGCCCGCAAGATTCACTATGGCGAGGCCGAGCAACGCGGCCTGATCGGCCAGGCGACCGTCGATGAGGCCAAGGCTTTGCTGGAAGAGGGCATCGAGATTGCCGCCCTGCCGGTGCTGCCCGACGATGTGAACTGAGATGATGGCCGGGCAATATCGTCTGGCCATCTACAATTTCGGCCTGCATGTCGGGCCTGAAGGCGATCCCCGCGTCGACGGTTTCGTCTCGCGCGAACCGGCCAATTTCGAGGCGGCGTCGCGGGCGTCCGGTTTTATCGGCCGCTCCGGTTATCGCGGCGTGCCGGGACCACGTAGCTGGGGCAGACAGGTCTTTCCCCGTTTCATCGAGGGCAGCGGTTTCGACAGTGCGCCATCGTCGCTGTCGCTTTGGGCGGATGTCGAATCCTTGATGGCGTTTTCCTACAATGGCGTTCATGCCGATGCGCTCAAGCACGGGCGCAACTGGAACATCAAACCCAGCTGGCCGCCGCTGGTGCTCTGGTGGGTGGAGGAGCATCGTGTCCCCGACTGGTCCGATGGCGCCAGCCGGCTGGAACATCTGCACGATCACGGGTCGTCCGCCGGAGCTTTTACCTTCAAAGAACCCTTCACCGCCGACGGTGAAGCCTATGCGATCGACCGGGAAAAAGTCCGGCGGATTGCGGAGGAGAACAGCAAGGGGCAGGCTGATCTGCTTGCCCATGTGCTGACTTTGAAAGTCTAGCATAGCAGCGAGGGTGAGGATGATTGGCTCCTGGTGTGCTTGGCAACGATGATTGCTGGTAGTAATATTTCCTACCATTCAAGTCTGGAGACATCTTATGTCCAATGTAGAAAAGATCAGCGTTGCGCTGACAACGCAGCAAGCCGCAATGCTTCGCGATGCCGTTGGAACCGGGGCCTATGCGACAACCAGTGAAATTATTCGCGAAGCCGTCCGTGACTGGTCCGCCAAATGGGAAGCCCGCCAGGCCGATACACGCAGGTTGAGCGAGCTATGGAACGAAGGCAAAGCCAGCGGCAGGCCCACGGCCATCGACTTTGACAAGTTGCGCGAGGAAGCGCGCCAAGACCTTCGTGCCGTACAGAAGCATGCCCGCTGATTTGGTTTGGTCGCCTCTGGCGCAAGCGGATATCCGTCGCATCTATGTCGACATTGGCCGCGAACAGTCATTGGCCGCCGAACGCTTCTACGAGCGGTTTCAGCACAAAGCCAACCTTCTGATCGATCAGCCACGCCTTGGTATGCGTCATCCGGAGATCAGTCCGGCCGCTCGAATGCTTGTGGAGGCACCTTTCGTGATCCTCTACGAGACGATACCTGATAGCGACGAAGGCCCCGTGAAAATGGTGGAAATCGTGCGTGTCATCGACGGGCGGCGCGATTTGGAGAACCTTTTTTCATAAACCTGCTTCGGCGATAGGAGGTGAAATTGAATGTCGCTGCAAGAGGTCGCCTGTCAAAGAACGGAACGGCCCCAGGATGTGATTTTCTCCACTTGGCTCGATCTTTTGCAGTCTAGCATGGAGGGATGGGGCGGGGATTATGCCGTGCAGATTTATTGAGCAGCCCCGGCAGGCATCCGCTTTTCCACGTGGCAGGAAAGGTTGTGCTGCTCTTTTAATTCAACGGCTTGATCCCCATCTGCGGGCCGTATGCAGAATGGAGTTTCGAGACTGATGGATTTTTCCGACCTTCGCTTTTCGACCGAGCGCCTTGAAATCCGGCGGTTCGTACCCGCCGATTTTGAGGCGTTCCAAGCGTATCACAGCCTGCCGGAGGTCTACCGTTATCTCTATGCCGATCCACTCAATGATGCTGAGGCGGCCGAAAAATTCGGGAAGGCCAGTGTGCCGAGGCTTCGCAAGAATGGCGATTGCGCCGTGTTTGCCGTCGAGCGCCGTGAGGACGGAGCGGTGGTTGGCGAAGTGGTGCTGAAGCTTGAAAGCGCGATCGCCCGGCAGGTGGAGGTCGGCTACATCTTCAATCCGGCTTTTGCGGGCAAGGGCTATGCCACCGAAGCGATGCGGGCGATCCTGGATTTCGCGTTTTCCACGCTGAACTTCCACCGGGCTTTCGCCCGGCTCGATGCCGCGAATGCCGGTTCCGTCGGAGTTGTCGAGCGGCTGGGCATGCGGCGCGAGGCGCATCTGATCCAGAACGACCAGTTCAACGGCATCTGGGGCGACGAGTTTATCTACGCGCTGCTCCGGGACGAATGGATGGCGCGGCAAACGGGCGTCTGACGATCCGCGGCCGCTGACGACAGTTTCTCCCGCGAACCCGATCGCGGGAGGGCTGGCAGCCGCGTTATGCCGGGCGTTTGGCGACGATCATGTAGTTGACGTCCATGTCCTTCGACAGGTTCCACTGGTTCGACAGCGGATTGAAGAAGACGCCGGTGCGGTCGGTCACTTCCATGCCGTTTGCCGTGATTGGCTTTTCCAGCTCCTCCGGACGGACCAGCTTTTCATATTGATGCGTGCCGCGCGGCAGCCAGCGCAGAACGTTTTCGGCGGCGAAGATGGCAAGCGCGGCCGCTTTCATCGTGCGGTTTATGGTGGCAACGAACATCAGGCCGCCGGGGCGCACCATTGACGCGCAGGTGCTCATGAAGAACTCGACATCGGCGACATGCTCGACCACTTCCATGTTGAGCACGACGTCGAAAGTCTCGCCGGCTTCGGCAAGGGACTCGGCCGTGACGGCGCGATAGTCGACGGCAACGCCGCTGCCTGCCGCGTGGGTCTTGGCAATCATGATGTTCTTTTCGGAGGCGTCGGCACCGACGACATCGGCTCCCATGCGCGCCATCGGCTCTGACAGAAGGCCGCCGCCGCAGCCGATGTCGAGGATGCGCAGGCCCTTCAGCGGCTGCTGCGCCTTGGCTTCACGGCCGAAATTTTCCGAAACGCGGTCGCGGATATAGGTGAGGCGGACCGGATTGAACTTGTGCAGCGGCCGGAACTTGCCCTTCGGATCCCACCACTCGGCGGCCATGGCGGAAAACCGGTCGACTTCGGTCTGGTCGATGGTGCTGCGGGCCTGTTCGGTCATGGTCGGAACTCCTTGGATCATACCTCTGGTGAAGTCGGATGATCTGCCGTGAATGTCAAGGGTTGGCGGTGTCGCGCCGCGATTGACGGCCTTTCAGGCAGCGGTCGAATTTCGGCAGGTCTTCATCGGGATGGGCGATCAAGTCTCTTTGAAGGTCATCGAGCAGCTGCGCGAATGTCTCGTAGGCTGAAGCACTGGCTGTTGCCATGCAGCGCGGTAGTCTTGCGCAGGCATTGCCGGACAGGCCTATTTCCCGTTGGGTGCGGATCTTACGATCCTGATGGGCGGAGACGCACATGTCTCCGCTGCAGGCCTTGTCGCGGCGGCATTTACGGGCCCGGCATATGCGCCATGCGCTGTGAAACGTTAATAGGGTGCGGCATTGGCGTTCGTGATCGACGGACACGCGCTTTTCATATTCGGAAAAATCCTGTTTTGGCATTGGATGCTCCTTTGGCTACGAGGGCGGACAAGACAGGCGTTCGCATTCACGCGGCGTGTTTCGCCCGTGGCATGCCGCTGCGGTGATCTTTTTGCGCTTTCGCGCCGGCAGGATCGGCCGGGGCACATCGTGTGCCGAAGTGTTTGGTAGTAAATGACACGCGATGTGCCCCGTCTCGGCGGTTTTTACCTGCAACTCCGGTTTCTCTGCGGGGATGACGGCGCCCTTTTGATACGGGGTGACGCTGGCGGTTTTGCCGCCGCGTCAGGAAAGATATTGCTGTCGCAATACCGCTCGCCGGTCCTCATGTGTGCCTCACAGGCACGCCCCGCCATTTTGCAGACGGGAGGGAAACCACTTTCTGCAGGCCCCTCCGGCTGCGCCTGCGTTTCAAACACAGGCCGAAGGCACCGGCCCCGCCTCGCCGGCAACGCTTTCCGGTGTATCCGATGGCAGGACGGGAAGAGTATGCCATGGTTTTTTGGGGCGGGGATTTGCGGGGATAATTTTCTCAGGTTTTGTTGATCGAGACGCCACCATCGACAAGCATGGCGGTGCCGGTGGTGAAGCTTGAGGCATCCGAGGCGAGATAGAGGACGGACTTTGCGATTTCCTCCGGTTTTGCCATACGTTTCAAGGCGTGGATGCCTTCGACGAAGGCAAGAACCTCGGGTCCGGCGCCGGGTGCATTGGTAAAGCTCATCGGCGTATCGGTGCCGCCGGGCAGGATGGCATTGACGCGAATACCCTGTGGTCCGAGTTCCGTTGCGAGGCTTTTTGTCAGGCCGATCATCCCCGCTTTTGCAGCGGCATAGGCGCTGGTGTTCGGCATGCCTGCGGTGTGGCCGACGAAGCTGGAGGTGAAAATCAGCGATCCTGTGCCGCGTGCCTTCATCGCAGGCACCTGATACCGGGCGCCGAAGAAGGCAGCGGTCAGATTGGTTTCGATGGTGTCCAGCCATCCGGCGGTTGAGAGGTCTTCAATGGGGGCCATCTCGCCGGTGGTGCCCGCATTGTTGAAGGCGATGTCGAGGCCGCCGAACGTTGCCGTTGCGGTTTCGACCAGAACGCGATTGTGGGCTTCGTCGCGGACGTCGCCATCGATGGCGACAGCCTTGCCGCCTTCGGCCTCAATCTCCGCAACAAGCTCATCAAGTGCGGCGCGACGGCGGCCGGAAAGAACGAGGCTTGCCCCTTCGCGGGCGAACAGGTTTGCGGTGGCCCGGCCGATGCCGGAGCTGGCGCCGGTGACGATGGCGACCTTGTTGGAAAGCATGGGCATGTTTGAAACTCCTTTGGGTTGCGGGAGGTTCAATCGCAGCATGGGCGGACCGTCGCCACCCGTTTCCTGCACGAAAGACAGTCGTCGGCAAGGGGTGGCGGACGCCCTAGAGTTTCATCTTGTCCAGACGAAGGGCTGTTGCCGAGGATAGCCGGTGCGCGAGCGATGAGGATTGCGATCCTGAAAACTGGATCAGCGGGATCAGGACGATCACCAGAACAAGAATGGCGATGTAGAGCAATCCAAGAGGAATTCGGCGCGCTTTCAAACAGCAGTCTCCAGTGTTGGTGGGAAAGGTGCCTGCCAATACTGACAGCAGCCTGAACGTGCAGCGGGAATGGGCACGCCTCGTTTGCGGCGCGGCTTCGGGGCCGCTGTGGCCTTCTGCACGTTCAGGTTCCTGTCAGAAAACCGGACCAGATGTCCCCTCCTGGAGGCGGCTGCAGCACGGGGCCCGGCAAACGGTCCGTGGCTGGCGGTTGGGGCAACGACCGGTATTGTTGCAGCCGTCTTCCAGCCGCCCGATGTTCTGCAGGAGTGTTCGTGTCCCTGGAAAGCCTACCAATCGCCAATGCGCGCGTACAGCGTCCTGTCATCGGCAGTGTGATGCTGAGCCTGATCGTGGCGCTCTATCTGACCTTTGTGACCAACAGGACCTTTTGGTCGAAGGCCGTGGACTATCTCGGCGCCCCGAGCTTTGCGGTGGTTCTGCTGGCGATCGGGCTGTTTGCGCTGTTTTCGGCGGTCTGCGTGACCGTTTCGGTGAAATACCTGACGAAGCCGTTTTTCATCCTACTGATCATGATCGCCGCCGCCAGTTCGCGGTTCATGGATACCTTCGGCACCATCATCGACGTCGACATGATCCGCAACGCGGCGGAGACGACTGGATCGGAAGCCGGTCATCTGCTGACCGCAGGTTTCCTCACCCACATGCTGATCTTCGGGATCGTGCCGTCGTTGCTGATCGTGTTCGTGCGGATCAAGCACCGGCCGTTCTTCCAGAAGTTCAAGCACAATCTCGTGCTGGTTCTCTGCCTGCTTGCCGTTTTCACCTCTGTCAGCATTGCCAATGTGCGGACGTTTGCAGCCGCGATCCGCCAGCACCGCGATCTGGCTGCCACCGTCAACCCGGTCGCGCCGATCGTCAGTGCGGTGCACTATGTCATGGCGGCCGGCGCGGACAGCAACGTCACCGTTCAGCCGCTCGGCGCCGATGCGCGGGTGATTGCACCAATGCTGTCGGGAAAGCCGCGCGTCACCATCATCGTTGCCGGGGAAACGGCGCGGGCGGAGAATTTCTCGCTGGGTGGTTATGCCCGCGACACCAACCCGCTTCTGGCCCGCCAGGATATTCAATATTTTACCGACACGTCGAGCTGCGGCACCGCGACGGCGGTTTCTCTGCCCTGCATGTTCTCGGTCTATACCCGCGCAAGCTACACCCACCGCAAGGGGCTGGAGACCGAAAACCTGACGGACGTGCTCACCCATGCCGGCATCAAGGCCGAATGGTGGGAGAACAATACGGGCAGCAAGGGCGTGGCCGATCGCATCGCCTATACCTCGTTTTCCGATATCAATGATCCCCGGTTCTGCAAGAACAACGAGTGCGTGGATGATGTAGCCCTCGACCGGCTGGGCGCCTGGCTTGACGGCATCAAGGGTGACAGCGTGCTGGTGATCCATCAGCTCGGCAGCCATGGGCCGGCCTATTACCTGCGCTATCCGGAGAAATTCCGTCGCTTCACGCCGGATTGCCGCACCGCCGAGCTTGGCAACTGCTCGCGTGAGGAGATCGTCAACGCCTATGACAATTCGATCCTCTATACCGATTACATCGTCTCAAGTGTCATCGACATGCTGAAGGCCCGCGAAGAGAAGGTGGCGGGATCGATGATCTACATGTCCGACCATGGCGAATCGCTCGGCGAAAACGGGCTGTACCTGCATGGTGCGCCCTATTTCATCGCGCCGTCGCAGCAGACCCATATTCCGTTTGTGCTGTGGACCGGCAAGGAGATGAGGGCCGGCATCGACCAGGCCTGCCTGAAGGCGACGGCCGGTGCGCCGCGATCGCACGACAACCTGTTCCACACGGTGCTGGGCCTGATGAACGTCGCCACAACGGTTTACGACCCGGCGCTCGACGCATTGGCCGCGTGCCGGACAAACGCCGCGTCGTAAGCGGCGAAACGGACGCTTCGTTCTGGCAGCCCGTCTCCGGTATTCGGGGACGGGTGTTTTGCCGTGTCATCAAAGCCGTTTGACGGCGCAGTGCAAAGAGGGAATAAGAATGCCGGTGGAGCTGACCGATAAAGGAACCAGCGGCTTGCGTGTTCTACTCGTCGAGGACAATGAGATACTGGGGGAGGCCGTGCGCGATCATATCGCCGCTGCCGATCATGCCGTCGACTGGATGAAGACGCTGGATGATGCGCGCATGTCGCTGCGCACCGTCGCCTACGGCCTGATCCTGCTCGATCTACGCCTGCCGGATGGCAGCGGCATTGCGCTTCTGAAGGAGCTGCGGGCATCCGGCAAGGCGACGCCGGTGATCATTCTCACCGCCCACGACCAGATTTCCGACCGGATCGAGGGTTTGAACAGCGGCGCCGACGACTATCTCGTCAAGCCCTTCGACCTCGGCGAGCTTTCCGCCCGCATGCTGGCCGTCATCCGCCGCTATGGCGGCAATATTTCCCCGGTGATCCGCTTTGGCGAGCTGAAGATCAGCCCGGTCGACCGGCGGGTTTTTGCCGGCGAGGCGGAAGTCGGCCTTTCCGGGCGTGAATGGGCGGTGCTGGATACGCTGTTGTTGCGGCCAGGCGCAATCATTTCCAAGGCGCAGATCGAAGAGGCGCTCTATGCCTTCGGTTCAGAGATCGAAAGCAATACCGTCGAGGTTTATGTCAGCCGCTTGCGCAAGAAGCTCGGGCGGGATCATGTGGTGACGGTGCGTGGTGTCGGCTACAAGATCGGGGCGCCGGCGTGACGCGCGACATTCGCACCCGCAGCATGATGGGCCGGCTGATCCTGTGGCTGACCGGCGTCACCACGGCTTTCTGGCTGATCGCCGCCATCCTCGGCGTCGCAGTCATGAAGGACGAATTCGACGAGTTTTTCAACGGTTCGCTGCAGGAAACGGCCGAACGGCTAATGCCGCTGGTCCTGGACGACCTTGCGCGGCGCGAAGGACCCGCCTCGCCACGGCACTTTCAAAGCGAGGCCGATGATCTCGGCGAGGAATACCTCGTCTATCAGGTTCGCGATGCCACGGGCAAAATCCTCATCCGCTCGCATGATGCTCCAATAGAGCCCTTTGACGTACCGCTGAAGCGCGGTTTCTGGGAAAACGGTACCTATCATTTCTATACGGCGAGCGCTGCCGACGGCACCACTTTCGTGCAGGTCGCTGACGCCATGGAAAATCGCACCGAGGCGGTGACGGAGGGCAGCATGGCGTTGTTCCTACCGGTGCTGGTGCTGATCCCGGTCAGCATCCTGTTGATCTGGCTGATCGTGCGCCGGGCGCTTGCACCCGTCGACGACCTGCGTGAGGCAATCGAGGAAAAGGACGGCGGCAATCTCGCGCCGGTGCCATCCGGCATGCTGCCGCGCGAACTGCGGCCGATCGCCAGTTCCGTCAACCGGCTGCTCAGCCGGCTGCAGGCGGCCTTCGATGCGGAACGGGAATTTACCGCCAACAGCGCGCACGAGCTGAGAACGCCGATCGCCGGCGCTTTGGCGCAGACGCAGATGCTGATTGCCGAGCTGGACGGACCACGCAAGCGGCGCGCCCAGCAGATCGAAACATCGCTCGCCAATCTTGGCCATACGACCGAGAAACTGCTGCAACTGGCCCGCGCCGAAGCGGGGATCGGCGCCGGTACAGTCACCGTCGATCTGGCGCGCGTTCTGGAACTGGTGGTGACCGATTTCGAGCGCAGTGATCCGGGCGCCAAGCGGTTGCGCCTTTATCGTCAGCCTGGTGCAACGTTGAAGGGCAGCTATAGCGAGGACGCCTTTGCGATCGTGTTGCGCAACCTGATCGAGAATGCCCTTCTGCACGGTGATAGGGATGAGCCGGTGGACATCCGGCTGGAGACCGGTGGTATCGTTCGCATCGTCAACGGTGCCGCTGCTCTGTCGCCGGACGAACTGGCGGCGGTTCGCAAGCGTTTTGGACGCGGCAATACCGCGTCACCTGGCTCGGGTCTCGGCCTGTCGATTGCCGAGCGGCTACTCGCCCAGATGAATGTGGGTTTCGAGGTCTATTCGCCAGCCCAGGGCCGGGCCGACGGGTTCGAGGTGGTGCTGTGGTTTGGCGCCGGGGATGCTGCCGACTGATTGGGGAGGGGCTGGGCTCAGCCCCTCGTAAGCAGCCTTGCAACCGCCACCCTCAATCCCGGTCCGGCGCGCCGAGCGGAAAGAACGAACGGTAGGGGCGGCCTTCGTCGATCGCACGGGCGAAGGAGGGGCGGGCGAGCAGGCGGGCGCGGTAGGCGCGGACGTTCGCAAATGTCTCCGGGATCGGGTGCACCCAATCGGCATAGAACAGCGACGGGCAGGCGGCGCAATCTGCAAGGCTGAACGTGTCGCCGGCGGCCCACTCGGATTTGGCGACGACGCCGTCGAGCCAGCGATAGGCATCGTCCAGCATCGCCTTGGCCTCAGTGACGCCGTAGGGGTCGCGATCGGCTTCCGGGCGGATCTGGTTGAACACCACCTTCTGCATCGGCGTCATGACGTAATTGTCGAAGAAACGGTCCATCATCCGGGTGCGCAGAGCCGCCTTCGGATCATCGGGGATCAGCCGGACGCTGCCGGGATAGTTGAGCATCAGATATTCGATGATGATGGTCGCTTCCATCACCGCATTTTCGCCGTCCTTCAGTACAGGAAAGCGCTTGATCGGCCAGATAGCCTGCCATTCCTCGACGGTGCCGGATTCCTCCGGGCTCAGCATCCGGTATTCGAAGCTGGTGCCATTCTCATAAATTGCGACGAGCACCTTCTGACAATAGGACGAGAAGGGGTGGGCAAAGAGCTGCGGTGTCATCATATCCTCCCAACAACTGATAGTGATCTGCAACTGGTTGTTTTGTAAAATGACTGATCTTATAATGCAAGTGGTTTTAATGAGGGACGCATGGTGGATATAGTGCAGCGATCGGGATGCCCGATCAATCTTACGCTGGAAATGCTCGGCGATCGCTGGAGCCTGATCATCATTCGCGACCTGATGTTCGGCAACCGGCGGCATTTTCGCGAGCTTCTGACCCATTCGGAAGAGGGGATCGCCTCGAACATTCTCGCCGACCGGCTGCGGCGGCTGACCGAAAGCGGCCTTCTCTCACGCCGCGACGATCCCAGTCATAAACAGAAAGGCATCTACAGCCTGACCGAACCATCGATCCAGCTGGTGCCGCTTCTGGCGCAGATGGGCGCCTGGGGACGGCGGCACACGCGGGTATCGGAAGAACTGTCGATCCGCGCCGAACTGCTGGAGGAGGGTGGTCCAGCGATGTGGGCAGCGTTCATGGAAGAATTGCGGGCGCTGCATCTGGATGCGCCGGTGCCGGAGCGCTCGGTATTTGCGGAATTGCAGGCGGCGTATCTGGCGGTGGTGGCGAAGAATGCGGAGGCTGGATGATATGGTGGCGGGAGGCGAACGGTCCTGATCACCCCTCACCCTAACCCTCTCCCCGCTCGCGGGGAGAGGGGACGATCGAGCTTGCCGCTGGTCCTTCGCCCCGCCAAAGCAGGGAGAAGGTGCCCGACAGGGCGGATGAGGGGCCTTTTAACCTGGGGGAAGCAGTTTACCGGAAACTGGCTCTGATCAATACGCTTCCGGCACGTACATTTCCGCTGGCACCGGGTGGCGGGTGTAGTCGTCGTGGCGGACGCGTTCGGGCAAGACGAGGTCGGGTTTCGGAACGTCCTCATAGGGTATCTGCGCCAGAAGATGGGCGATGCAGTTGAGGCGGGCCTTTTTCTTGTCGACCGCCTGAACGACCCACCAGGGAGCTTCCTCGATATGGGTCTTTGCCAGCATCTCTTCCTTGGCCTTGGTGTAGTCTTCCCAATGGATGCGGCTTTCCATGTCCATCGGCGACAGCTTCCACTGTTTCAGCGGATCGTGGATGCGCATCTGGAAACGGAATTCCTGCTCCTCGTTGGTGATCGAGAACCAGTATTTGATCAGAATGATGCCGGAGCGCACCAGCATGCGCTCGAATTCCGGAACGGTGCGGAAGAATTCGTCGAGCTCCTCCGGCGAGCAAAAACCCATGACACGCTCGACGCCGGCGCGATTATACCAGGAGCGATCGAACAGCACCATTTCGCCTGCCGTTGGCAGATGCGGCACATAGCGCTGGAAATACCATTGGTTCTTTTCGCGCTCGGTCGGCGCGGGCAGGGCGACGACGCGGCAGACGCGGGGATTGAGCCGCTGGGTGACGCGCTTGATGGCGCCGCCCTTGCCGGCACTGTCGCGGCCTTCGAACAGCACGACGACCTTGAGCTTCTTGTACTGGACCCAATCCTGCAGGCGCACGAGTTCATGCTGCAGGCGGAACAGCTCGCGGAAATAGGTCTTGCGCTCGAGCGACGGCTCGGCAGGGCCGGACATGCCCTCGGTGACCAGCTCGTCGAGCCGGTCTTCCTCCATCTGCATTTCGAGTTCTTCGTCAAAACTGTCGGCAATTTCCGCCTTGATGCGGTCGAGTTGGTCGATCATTTGGTCAAATCCCCGTTGGTCGCAGGCACAGGAGCAGGGTTTGATGACAGGTATGTGACAGTGGGATTGTTCTCCCGGTTTGTCGGTTTGAAACGGCCGGCGGCTGTCGCTACCGGCTGCCGTTGCGAACCTCCTCGGCGATCGTCTCGATCTCGTTGGTCCAGATGCCGCCGGAATAGTTTTCCGGCAGGCGGGACAACAGTTCCGGTGTGTCCAGTCCGGTCGAAAAATCACCACCGGAATACGGCCCGAGCGCAAAGACCTGGCTGCCCGCGCCCTCCAAACGATTGAGGAAACGGTCGGGCCAGCCCCAGAGCCAGGGGGCGATATTGATGGGTACCAGCACCATCGTATCGCGACAGGCATCCGGAATAATGCCGGTCCAGCCGATGCCGATGTATCGCAGCAAGCAGGTTTTCAACGAGCTGCGTGACATGGTGCGCATATCGGGCAGGGCGGATCGCACGGCGGCAACCGGCCTGTCGCCGCCATAGACCATCAAAGTTTTGCGGCGGTCCGCAGGAAGATCTGCCAGGACCACAGCCAGTTTTCTACCTTCTTCGGGGTCGTTGCTCTTGATGTTGATGAGCAGCTGCTTGCCCGGAAAGGTGGTGAGGACTTCGCCGAGCGTCGGCATCAGGCCAATGCCCTTGCCGCGGAAGGGGAAGGTCTTGCCGCCATCGGCGGTGTAGCCATAGCTGATGTCGAGCGCCTTCAGCTCGGCCATTGAATGATCGCGCGTGACGCCTTTGCCTTCCGTCCGGCAATCCACCGTCCAGTCGTGGAAGACGGCAAACTGGCCGTCCGTGGTCGGATGGACGTCAACCTCGACGACATCGGCACCGGCCGCGAAACCGGCGCGCATCGAGGCGATGGTGTTTTCGAGATAATCATGGGTTGGGGGCAGCATGCGGGAAGCAGTGCAGGTATCCTTGCCGACGCCGGCCGGATCGAATTGCTGGGCGATGCCGCGATGGGCAAGCAATGTTGGCACACCGGGCGGCCGCGTGGTGAACAGGCTGGTATTGTTGAGATAGGCAAACGCCGCCAAGAGCCCCAGAGCCGCGCCAGCCCAGCGCAGGCGCCGGTATTTTCGAATTCCCATCGTTTCCTCCGAATCGTCCCTGTGTCCGAGCTTGCCAACGGAATGGGTGAGAATGCGGCGGGTTGATGACATCCTTCAGGTTGTATGAGAAGCAAGCCGCAGGCGCATGCGGCCAAGGGAGCGTTCGAATATGGTTTCGTCGGCCATGGCGCGTGCCAGCACCAGGGCGCCCTGGATGCTGGCAATGGCGTCTTCGGCTAGCTGTCTGGCGTCACCGGCGGGGGTGCCGTTGCGCGTCAATGCGGCTTCCAGCGCGTTTGTCCAGCGCTCGAAATAGGACCGGATCGGCTTTGCGAACCGGTCGCGGGTTTCATCCAGCGCAAACGCGCCGATCAGGCAGATGCGTTTGCCGGAGCGGAAGTACTCGTCCACCGCCGTCCACATCTGCGCGATCGCCGCACGCGGCTCTGCCGTTTCCAGAGGCTCGAAGATTTCGCGCGCGAACCAGGCATCGACGTGAGCGAGCACCTCGGCCGCCATCTGTTCCTTTCCGCCCGGAAAGAAATGATAGAGGCTACCCTTGGACAAACGGGTGCGTGTGGTGATCGTGCTCATCGAGGCGCCTTCGTAGCCGCACTCGCGAAACACTTCGGCGACCAGCGCGATGGCATCGGTTTTTTCGAAAACGGTGCGCATGGCCGGTCAGAGGCCGAGATCGGACAGGCCGGGATGATCGTCCGGGCGCCGGCCAAGCGGCCAGTGGAATTTGCGGTCGCTTTCGGCAATCGGCAGGTCGTTGATCGAGGCGAAGCGGCGCTGCATCAGGCCATCGGCGGCAAAATCCCAGTTTTCGTTGCCATAACTGCGATACCACTGGCCGCTATCATCATGCCACTCATAGGCAAAGCGCACGGCGATCCGGTTTGCCTCGAAGGCCCAGATTTCCTTGATCAGGCGATATTCCAGTTCCCGCTGCCACTTTCGCGTCAGGAATTCGACGATCTGCGGACGGCCAACCGGGAACTCGGCGCGGTTCCGCCAGCGGCAATCCTCGGTATAGACTTTTGAGACGCGAACGGGGTCGCGGCTGTTCCAGCCGTCTTCGGCCATACGGACCTTGGCGATGGCGGTTTCATGCGTGAAAGGGGGTAGCAAGGCGGTCATTGCGAGCTCCTTATGAAGCGATAGGTATCGTGTAGACCGATCGGTTTAGTAGCGCAAGCCCTCTGCGTTGATCAGGGCCTGCGCCGCCAGAGGCGGTGGCCTACCAAACATCAGTGCCGGATGTCGCAAATGCGGCAGCGCGGCCATTGCACCCCGCCGCCAATTTCGCTAAGAGACCGGCGACTTGAGACGAGACGGGCGCGGGTTTGCGCGCAGCATTTTCGACCGGTAGAGGCACATGGCACGCATCGTGATGAAATTCGGCGGCACGTCCGTCGCGGATATGGATCGCATCAGGAATGTGGCCCGCCATGTAAAACGCGAGGTCGATGCCGGCCACGAGGTTGCGGTCGTCGTTTCGGCGATGTCCGGCAAGACCAACGAACTGGTTGCGTGGACGCGCGACGCCTCGCCGATGCATGATGCACGCGAGTATGACGCTGTCGTTGCCTCCGGCGAGCAGGTGACCTCCGGCCTCCTGGCGCTGGCGCTGCAAAACATCGGCATCAACGCCCGCTCCTGGCAGGGCTGGCAGATCCCGATCCGCACCGACAATGCGCATGGTGCGGCACGTATTCTTGAAATCGACGGCTCTGAACTGATCCGCCGCTTTGGCGAGGGCCAGGTGGCCGTCATTGCCGGCTTCCAGGGGCTTGGGCCTGACAATAGGATTGCCACGCTCGGCCGCGGCGGGTCCGACACATCAGCGGTTGCAATCGCTGCTGCGGTCAAGGCCGACCGTTGCGATATCTATACCGATGTCGACGGCGTCTACACCACCGACCCGCGCATCGAGCCGAAGGCCAAGCGCCTGAAGAAGATCGCGTTCGAGGAAATGCTGGAAATGGCGTCGCTCGGCGCCAAGGTCCTGCAGGTTCGCTCGGTCGAGCTTGCCATGGTATTCAAGGTTCGCACCTTCGTGCGCTCCAGTTTCGTAGACCCCGACGCGCCGGGCATGGGCGATTTTCTGAACCCGCCCGGTACGCTGATTTGTGATGAGGATGAGATTTTGGAACAGGAAGTCGTCACCGGCATCGCTTATGCCAAGGATGAAGCGCAGATCTCGCTGCGGCGCGTGGCCGACCGGCCCGGCGTTTCGGCGGCGATCTTCGGGCCTCTGGCCGAAGCCCATATCAATGTCGACATGATCGTCCAGAACATTTCCGAAGACGGTTCCAAGACCGACATGACGTTCACGGTGCCGTCGACCGACGTCGACAAGGCGCTCAAGGTTCTGAGCGACGCCAAGGCGCAGATCGGCTTTGACGTCATCCAGAACGAATCAGGCCTCGTCAAAGTCTCGGTTATCGGCATCGGCATGCGCAGCCATGCGGGCGTTGCGGCGTCCGCTTTCCGCGCACTTGCTGAAAAAGGCATCAACATCAAGGCAATCACCACCTCGGAAATCAAGATTTCCATCCTGATCGACGGTGCTTATGCCGAATTGGCCGTTCGCACTTTGCATTCCGTCTACGGTCTGGATAAGAGTTAAAGCAGGCGGCGGTCACGGCGTTTTCGCTTCTATAAGCGGGAACAAATTACCGCTTGCAGTTGTTGACTTTTATTCGGGAGACGTTGCGCGATGAGAGACCTCTCTGCGGGTCCACGCGTCCTCCTCAAGCGGTTGCGCGAACTGATGGCGGAACCACTCGAGCCGCAGGATCGCCTTGACCAGATTGTTCGCCAGATTGCGCAGAACATGGTCGCAGAAGTGTGTTCGGTCTATGTGCTGCGCTCCGATGGCGTCCTCGAACTCTATGCCACCGAAGGTCTGAACAAGGGCGCCGTGCATCTGGCGCAATTGCAGATGGGGCAGGGCCTTGTCGGCACCATTGCTGCCTCCGCACGTCCGCTCAATCTTTCTGACGCACAGGCGCATCCGGCCTTCACCTACCTGCCGGAGACCGGCGAGGAAATCTATCATTCCTTCCTTGGCGTGCCGATCCTGCGCACCGGCCGCTCGCTCGGCGTTCTCGTCGTGCAGAACAAGGCCAGCCGCACCTATCGCGACGACGAGGTCGAAGCGATGGAAACGACGGCGATGGTGCTGGCCGAAATGGTCGCCACCGGCGAATTGAAGAAGATCACCCGGCCCGGCCTGGAACTCGATCTTTCACGGCCGGTGACGATCGAGGGCTCGAGCTTCAACGATGGCATCGGTCTTGGCTACGTCGTGCTGCATGAGCCGCGCATTGTCGTCACCAATCTGCTCAACGACGATACCGACCATGAACTCGGACGGCTGGCCGAAGCGCTGGGGTCGCTACGCATCTCGATCGACGACATGCTGTCGCGCCGTGACGTTTCGATGGAAGGCGAGCACCGCGCCGTTCTGGAAGCCTACCGGATGTTTGCGCATGATCGCGGCTGGGTCAGGAAGCTCGAAGAGGCGATCCGCAACGGGTTGACGGCGGAAGCAGCGGTCGAGCGGGTGCAGAGCGAGACCAAGGCGCGGATGATCCGGCTGACGGATCCGTACTTGCGCGAGCGCATGCACGATTTCGACGATCTGGCCAACCGGCTGCTCAGGCAGTTGACAGGCTATGGCGCCAAGATGTCGGCGACCGATTTTCCGAACGATGCGATCGTTGTGGCGCGTGCGATGGGTGCTGCCGAACTGCTCGACTATCCGCGTGAAAACGTGCGGGGTCTTGTGCTGGAAGACGGCGCGGTGACCAGCCATGTGGTCATCGTTGCACGAGCCATGGGCATTCCCGTGGTTGGCCAGGCGGCAGGCGTCGTGGCGCTGGCGGAAAATGGCGATGCGATCATCGTCGATGGTGACGATGCCCAGCTGCATTTGCGGCCGATGGCCGATCTGCAGCGGGCCTATGAAGAAAAAGTCCGGCTGCGGGCCCGCCGCCAGGAACAATACCGGGCCTTGCGCGATGTCGCGCCGGTGACCCGCGACGGCAAGCATATCAAACTGCAGATGAATGCCGGCCTTCTGGTCGACTTGCCGCAGCTATCGGAATCGGGCGCCGAAGGGATCGGCCTGTTCCGCACCGAGCTGCAGTTCATGATCGCCTCGACCATGCCGAAGATGGAAGAGCAGGAGCTGTTCTACCGCAACGTCATGAAGCAGGCGGCCGGCAAGCCCGTGACCTTCCGTACGCTCGATATCGGCGGCGACAAGGTGGTGCCCTATTTCCGTGCGGCGGAAGAGGAAAACCCGGCGCTTGGCTGGCGGGCGATCCGCCTGTCGCTCGACCGGCCCGGCCTGTTGCGCACGCAGCTGCGCGCCATGCTGCGCGCTTCGGCAAGCCAGGAACTGCGCATCATGCTGCCGATGGTGACGGAAGTATCGGAGCTGCGCACGGTGCGCGAGCTGCTGCAGAAGGAAATCCAGCGGCAATCGAAGATCGGCGAACAATTGCCGCGCAAGCTGCAGTTCGGCGCCATGCTGGAAGTTCCGGCGCTGCTCTGGCAGCTGGACGAGCTGATGGACGAGGTCGATTTCGTTTCGGTGGGCTCCAATGACCTGTTCCAGTTCTCGATGGCGGTCGATCGCGGTAATGCGCGGGTGTCCGACCGTTTCGACGTACTCGGCCGGCCGTTCCTGCGGATCCTGCGCGACATCGTCCGGGCGGGCGACCGCAACGAGACTTCGGTGACGCTGTGCGGCGAGATGGCGAGCAAGCCGCTGTCGGCGATGGCGCTGCTCGGTATCGGCTACCGCTCCGTCTCGATGTCACCGACGGCCGTCGGCCCGGTCAAGGCCATGCTCCTGGCGCTCGATATCGACAAGCTATCGGCCATGCTGCACGCGGCACTGGACGACAAGCGCAGCCAGACATCGGTGCGCGAGATGCTGGTGGCGTTTGCGGCGGAGACCGGGGTGCCGTTGTAGCTTGCGGGATTGCCGGGGGTAGCCCCCTCTGTCGGCGAGGCCGACATCTCCCCCACAAGGGGGGAGATTGGCCGCTGGCGTTGTGCCTTCCTTACCTGGATGTCATAGGGAAAAGAATGATCTCCCTCCTTGTGGGGGAGATGTCACGAAGTGACAGAGGGGGGTAAACTCTCCTCAAACACAATTGGATCGGACGGGCGCGCGTTTCGCAGCTGGTCCCACGGAGTACACATTGGCTACCTTACCTGTTGAAAAGATGCGCGAGCTGGAGCGCCGGTTTTCCGAGATCGAGGCGCGCATGGCCGAAGGGCCGGCGGCGGATGTTTATGTGAAGCTGGCGTCGGAATATTCCGAACTGCAGCCGGTTGTGACGAAGATCCGGCTTTATGAAAAGGCGCAGGCCGAGCTTGCCGACGTCAACACGCTGCTGACCGCCAAGGATACCGATCGCGAGATGCGCGATCTCGCCGAAATGGAAAAGCCTGAGATCGAGGAGCGGATCGAAAAGCTCGAGCAGGAAATGCAGATCCTTCTCCTGCCGAAGGATGCGGCCGACGAGAAGAGCGCTATCCTGGAAATCCGCGCAGGCACCGGCGGCTCCGAAGCAGCCCTTTTTGCCGGCGACCTCTTCCGCATGTACGAGCGCTATGCGGCGGGCAAGGGCTGGAAGGTCGAGGTGCTTTCGGCCAGCGAAGGCGATGCGGGCGGCTACAAGGAAATCATCGCGACCGTGACCGGGCGCGGGGTGTTTTCCAAGCTGAAGTTCGAATCCGGCGTGCACCGGGTTCAGCGCGTTCCCGATACCGAAACGCAGGGGCGTATCCACACCTCGGCGGCGACCGTCGCCGTTTTGCCGGAGGCCGAGGATATCGATATCGAAATCCGCAACGAAGACATCCGCATCGACACGATGCGCTCGTCGGGTGCCGGTGGACAGCACGTCAACACGACGGACTCGGCCGTTCGCATCACCCATCTGCCCTCCGGCATCGTCGTCACGTCGTCTGAAAAATCGCAGCACCAGAACCGCGCCAAGGCGATGCAGGTTTTGCGGTCGCGGCTCTATGATATGGAGCGCCAGAAGGCCGACAGCGAGCGGTCCGCCTCGCGCAAAAGTCAGGTCGGGTCGGGTGACCGTTCGGAACGTATCCGCACCTACAATTTCCCGCAGGGGCGCGTCACCGATCACCGGATCAACCTGACGCTCTACAAGATCGACCGGATGATGATGGGCGAGATCGATGAAGTGGTCGATGCGCTGCTCGCCGACTACCAGGCAGATCAGCTGGCGCAGCTGGGCGAGGTCAAGGGATGACCGATACTCTCGATAGCCTGTTCGCCGAGGCCCGGGCTGCATTTCTGAAGGCCCATATCGGCGAGGCGGCGCTTGATGCGCGGGTGCTGATTTCCGGTCTGCTCGACCTGCCGGCCGTGGCGTTCATGACGCGCGGTGGCGAGATCGTTTCGCAAAAGGATGCCGAGCGTATTCGCGATGCGATTGCGCGGCGGGCGGCGCATGAGCCGGTGCACCGTATTCTCGGGCAACGTGAATTCTACGGGCTGGTACTTGGCATGTCGCAAGACACGCTGGAGCCGCGGCCGGATTCCGAGATGATCGTCGAGGGTCTTATTCCCTTTGCGCAGAAATTCGTGGCGCAGAAAGGTTCGTGCTACCTGATCGATCTTGGTACCGGTACGGGGGCGATCTGCCTAGCGTTGCTCAGCGCCGTACCGGAGGCAACCGGGATCGGGTCCGACCTGTCGGCAGGCGCCGTCGAGATGGCCAAGGCTAATGCTGAGCGCAATGGCCTCAGTGACCGTTTCGCCGGCGTGGAAAGCGACTGGTTTGCCGGGATCGCCGGAAAATTCGACATCATCGTGTCAAATCCGCCCTATATACGCACAAGCGTGGTTGCATCGCTGGCGCCTGAAGTGCGCGATCATGACCCGGCGCTGGCGCTCGATGGTGGCGCTGATGGTCTGGACGCCTATCGCACCATCGCTGAACATGCCGCGCGCCATCTGGCAGAGGATGGCATTGTCGGTGTCGAGATCGGTTATGATCAATTGCAGGTGGTTGGACAGCTTTTCGAAGATCAGGGCTTCCGGGTGATTGACCGGGTGAAGGATCTCGGCGGAAATGACCGCGCCATCCTGTTCGCCTTTGGCCGCTAACCCTTGTAAACCAGCCGATTTTGCAATGTTCTTTTTCGAAACCGTGAAGAAAAGGCTTGGAATCACACGGGAAGCGGGCTAGGTTCCTCTCACGCACTGGGCAGAAGGTCAAAGATCAGAGATTCGTTCCGGTCAGACCTTGCCGCAGGGATTACTCTCAAAAAAGAGTTTCTAAGGTTCGACAGTGCCTGGTGCGGGTACCTGTTAATTTGACTTTAACCAGCGACGGTTCCGTCAAGAGGCGGTTGGGTCGCGGCGCGTGTCTGCTTGATGCGGAATCCGTTGAGACGGAATTCCTGGCAAGCCGCGACGCCACAAGATCATCAATATCAAAGAGAATCCAGGTGAGTGAACGATGAGGCCAGGACAGCAGAACAAGCGCGGCCGTGGGCGTAACAACAACAATACCAGCAGCAACAACAATGGTGGCGGCGGTAACAACAACAACAATCATAACCGGAAGGGTTCCAACCCACTGACCCGGACCTATGACAGTTCCGGCCCGGACGTAAAGATCCGCGGTACCGCCCAGCATATCGCCGAAAAATACGCGACGCTTGCCCGTGATGCCCAGAGCTCCGGCGATCGCGTTGTGGCGGAAAACTATCTTCAGCACGCCGAACACTACAACCGCATCATTGCAGCCGCCCAGGCGCAGATGCAGGAACGGTTCCAGCGTGACGATCGCAACGATTTCCAGGATCGCGACGGTAACGAGCGCGACGATGACGTGGATGGTAATGACGGCGACGAGAACACCGCCGGTCAGGACCAGCAGGTCGATCAGGAGCGACATCACCAGCAGGGTGAGCGCCAGCAGCGCCGCCAGCCGGAAGGCGAGCGTCAGCAGCGCCAGCCGCAGCAGCAGGATCGCCAGCCCCGCCAGTCCGACCTGCAGCGTCAGCCCGACCAGGATCGCCAGCCCGACCAGGATCAGCAACCGGACCAGGAGCGCCAGCCGCGCCCGGAACGCCAGCCACGGCAGGACCGTCCTGCACGTCAGCCGCGCGTCGAACGCGCCGAACAGTCACGTCCCGACCTTGCGCCGCAGCCCGTCATCGACGGTTCCGGCCCGCAGCCAGTGATCGAAGGCACGCCGGCCGAGGTTTCGCTGGAGGAAGAGGCACCGACCGGCCGCGCTCCGACGCGCCGCCGCACGGCTCCCCGTCCGCGCCGCCAGCCGCGCCGCGGTGAAGCCGGTGGCGACGAGGCAGCATCCGGTGAAGCCGGTAATGATCAGGGCGGCGATGCGCCGTCGCTGGAACCTGTGACGACAGAATAATCCGCAAAGGCTGCCGGTAGGCAGCACTTGCAGACGATCTCGAACCCGGCCGTTTTGCGGCCGGGTTTTTTGTTGCGCCGATCTGGCGTAGACACGGGTATGACATGACTGGAGGACCTGCAGCCGTGCGGTTGCGTTGATGGGGTGATTGCATGGATGGCTGGACTTTGCATTGGCTGGAGGCATCGGGTGACCTCTCCGGGTATCGCGCCGAGATAACCGCGGCATTCGAACAGTCATACCGGACTGTTTCAGCGATGTTGCCACCGCCAAGACTTGATATTCTTATCCAGCGGCTTGCCGGTGCGACAATTCCCGGTGTCGGCATTGCCGGATATGCGCAGCGCAGCACGCTGTTTTCGATGACAGTCGATCCCGACGAGCCGAATTTTGCAGACAGCCTCAAGGATGGGGCGCTGAACCGGCAGATCATTCATGAGGTGCATCATTGCCTGCGCATGGCGGGGCCAGGGTATGGGCATACGCTGGGCGAAGCGCTGGTGACCGAGGGTCTGGCGGGGCAGTTCGTCCGCCGGCTCATGGGCACGCCGCCGGAACCTTGGGAATGCGCCGTCGGGCCGGAGGCGCTGCTGGCCGCTCTTCCCAGCGCAGAAGACCTTGCGTCCACAAACTATAACCATGATGTGTGGTTTTTCGGTACGGCTTCTCAGCCCTGCCGGTTCGGCTATACGCTGGGCTACCAGATCGCCGGGCGCTGGCTGGACAAAGCCGGGGTGGTCGATGCCGCCACCTGGGTGAATGTGCCAGCGGCAACGGTGCTTGCCATGGGGCTGAAGCAGGAGGCGAACGGTTAGGAAACTTGGCCGTGCAGCCGCTGGTCAGGCGGTGATACCGTGGACGATCAATGCGGCCAGATGGGCCGTTGCCGTTGTCTCATCGACCCGGCCGCGGATGAGTTCGCGGGCGATGACTTCGGCAGCCCCGGCAAGGGCGGCGCAGCGTAGTCTCAGGTCCTCTGCAGGTAGCGATGAGAAACGGGCAAGAGCAGCGGCGATGAGGACGGCATAATCGTCGGCCAGTGCCTGCTGGACGGCATCCATCTGCGCATTGCCACGCAACGCGCCCGACATTGCCAGCCATTCCGGCCCGCTTTCCACCGCGCAGCCGATATAGGCGGCGCTGATGATCCCGGCAATTTCCGGAAGAGTGGGAGCCGCCTTTTCGAGGCCTGCCTTCAATTTTCCGATATGGCGCGCTTCGATTTCTTCCGACAGGGCGATCAGCAGGCCTTCGCGCGTGCCGAAATGTTCATAGGCGATCGGTTTGCTGACGCCTGCGCGCTCCGCCAGATGCCCGAGCGTCAGGGCGTCGGCTCCGCATTCGCGCAGGATGTCCCGTGCCGTATCTAGCAGCTGCGCGCGCCGCTCCGGCCTGGGGAGTTTGCGCATTTCGAGCTTTGCCATCGGCGCCTTCCTTAATTTTTGCAATCGGGCCGCCTGCCTCTTGAAAACAGGTTATTTCAATATACCTACTAGAGGTAACTTACCATTGGTAACATTGGCAATGCGCCGATGTCTCTATGTCTCAGGAGATAAGATCATGTCGAGCAGATTAAACCCAGTCCTGATCATCGGCGGCTCCGGTGTTGTCGGCAGCTGGACGGCAAGGACTATTCGCAAACTGCATCCCGGCCTGCCGCTTGCCATCGGCGGACGCGATCTCGCCAAGGCAGAGGCCGTTGCCCGGGAGATTGGTGGTGCGACGGGCATCAAGGTCGATCTCGACCGGGCCGATCTGGGGCTTTCGGGCGGCGAGGCCTTCAGTGCGGTCGCGGTGTTCGTCAAGGACGACAGGCTGTCTTCGATGCGCTATGCGCAGCATCACAGGATCCCCTATATCAGCATTTCCAGCGGTACCTTCGAAATCGGTCCGGAGGTTGCGCAATATATCCATGCGCCGGACCGGGCGCCGATCCTGCTGGCCAGCCATTGGCTGGCGGGTGCGGCGATCTTCCCGGTCCTCGCCTTTGCCAAGGATTTTCAACGCATCGACGCGATCCGTATCGGCGTCCTGCTCGATGAGCAGGACATGGGCGGACCGGCGGCGCTGACGGACTATAACCGGATCACCGGCGCTGCCCCGGCTGCGCTGACAGTCAAGGATGGCAAGATGCACTGGGCTGGCAGTGACGACGGCAAGGCGCGTTATGTCAGTGTCGATGGCGTTGAGCTGGACGCGCAGGCCTACTCACCGTTCGACATCATGGCACTGGCTGCCCGCACCGATGCGAAGGCGATCCGGCTTGATCTTGCCTATAGCGTTTCCGCCAGCCGCCGCCGCGGCGGGGCGTTTTCGACGGAAATCACCATCGAGATCGAGGGGCAGGGGGCGGACGGCAAGCCTCGGCTGGACCGGCACGAAATTGTCCATCCACAGGGGCAGGCGCCGCTGACGGCACTGGGCGTTGCGCTCGCAGTGGAACGTCTGCTCGGCCTTGCCGGCGGGGATGCGCCAAAGGCTGGTCTCTATCTGCCTGAGGTGCTGATGGATCCCGGTTATTACGTTGCCCGGATGAAGGAGTTTGGAGCGACCTTTGAGGACAAACCGTCGGCGGCCTGACTGCAGCAAACCCTCGCCGGTAAACACGGCGAGGGTGTTCGTCTCCAGTGCGAAGGTCGCTGCGCGGATTATGTTTCGATTAAAGAGGCGAACCGTCTGGCTGTTGGCGGCGGCTGCGTTCGGCGGCAATCCAATCCTTCAGGTTTTGAACGGCAACGAGGATGTACTCTTCCTCCGCTGTTGCATGGGCGAGCGCGTAGCTGCCTTGCAACCCGATCATCACCCATTTGCCGCGCAACTCGGCGTCAGCTTCGGAAAAGCCGGCCTCCCGGAACTGGCCGCAAAGCCACCTTACCTGAATGTCATGGACCCGGCGGGCATCGTCGTCTTGCGCTCGACCTTGCCGGATGTCGCGGCTGAGGCCGGCGAGAGGGCAGCCCTTTTCCGTGTATCCCAGCCGCGCCGCCGATGCGCCATCGATAAAGGCATCCAGTCTGGCCCATGGGTCGGGATGCTGGTCGATATCCGCAAGATAACCGGAAAGGCGGGCGCACCATTCATCCGCCACGGCATGCGCCAGCTCGTCCTTGGATTTGAAATAGTAGAAGACATTGCCCAGAGGCACGTCCGCCGACTTGGCGACGTCGGCGAGCGATGTGGCTGGGATCCCGCGCTGATGAAAGCAGTCGATCGCAGACGCCACCAGTTTCTCGCGTTTGCCACTCGGCCGTCGTCCCATTCTCGCCTCCAAATATAGTTAGTTGACAAACTAAATATCGTAAGTCAGGCTTGCTGTCATCCTTTAACTTGGCGCCGGCGTGAAAAGTTTCGGTGGCCACCGGAGTATGACGATGCAAAATTGCCTTATCTTTTCTGCAGCTGGCCAGCGGATCGAGCGGATTGGCCGAGCCGTTGCGCTGGCAGGTGTGGTGCTGCCGCTCGGGTTGATCGGGCTTTTGAAATTCACCCAGATCGAAATCGAGATGCTGAAGCCGTTGATCGGCGGGACGCCATGGCTTGCCTGGCTGTATCCGGTGTTTGGCGAGGCAGGCGCATCCTATTTCCTCGGCGTCGTCGAGCTGATCACGGCGGTGCTTCTGGCGGTGTCGCCATGGTCGGCCCGCGCCGGTATTGCCGGTGGTGCGATCGCATCGCTGACCTTTGCCGTGACGGTGTCGATCATGCTTGCCCTGCCGGTCTGGGAGGCGGCTTCCGGTGGATTCCCCTGGCTTAATCCGCTCGGCTCGTTTCTGATCAAGGATGTCGTGCTGCTTGGTGTCAGTCTTTCGGTGCTCGGACATAGCCTGTCCCGGGCGGCAAAACATTGATCATCATCGGCTCTGGTATTTGTCAGAGAAGCGATCAGTGGCGGTGAACGCGGTGATGGTTTTCTTTTTCGATGGGGTTTTTCTGGTCGTGGCCGCCGCTATATTCCGGCAATGGACGAATCCGGCACCGAGACTTTTCGCAGCATCATCACCAACAGATTTCCGGAGCTTGCCCCGTATCAGTTCGAGCTTGCGACGGCGGGGTGGGATTCGGTTGCCGTCGATGTCGACGACCGGCTGATCTTCAAGTTTCCCCGCCATGCCGTTGCCGAAACGGCGTTGCAGCGCGAGGCACGGCTCTTGGCCATCATCCGGCCGCGAATATCGATGCCAGTTCCCGACCTGCGTATTGAACCGGGGCCGCCGCTGTTTTCCGTGCATGAAAAGCTGAAGGGCGTGCATCTGATCACCGCCGATTACGATCGTCTTCCGCTGGGTGCGCGGCAAGAGCTGGGCGAGAGGCTCGGGCGGTTTTATGCCGAGCTTCACCGGCTGGATCAGGCCACGATGCAGGCCGCCGGAGCAGGGCTCGTCGCACAATGGCAGCCAGTGAGCGCTATGCGGGAGAGGGCGCTGCCGATGCTTGCTGGGGATATCCGCCAAAAGGCGGCAGCGGCGATTGATGCGTTCGAGCAGTTGCCGCCGGACCCTTACGGCAAAACCTATGGCTTTTTCGATGGTCACGGCTGGAACATGGCCTTCGACCACGCAAGCCAGCGATTGACCGGCATGTATGACTTTGCCGATTCCGGTTTTGCACCGGTGCATCAGGAATTTATCTATGCGCGCTTCGTTTCGCCGGATCTGACTGAACGCATCATCGCATCGTACGAGGTTCTGACCGGCCGGGCGATCGACCGGCGACGGGTGGACATTTTGACGGCGGTGCATCGTCTGTCCGAGCTGGCAGAGCTTGCCGACAACCCCGATCATGTGCGTATCATGATCGACAGCGTCGAAAACTGGGCGCGGACGGCGAATTTACAAAGCTTGCGATGAAATCGGCAACCATGACGTTTCATCCTCTTTAATTTCGAAAATCCCGGCCCCATATTCACTCCAGACGGCCGGTCCTGTGCAATGCAGGGTACGGCCGGCACGGGCTTGCCTTTTCAGGGAGCCTCATTCCAACTGTCGGCAGTGCCAGATGTGGGCTGACCGATTACCGGAGGTAGACATATGAATATTGAAAAATACTCAGAGCGCGTGCGCGGTTTTCTGCAATCGGCTCAGACCTATGCGCTGGCCCAGGGCCATCCGCAATTCGTCCCCGAACATGTGCTGAAAGTCCTGCTCGATGACGATCAGGGCATGGCGGCATCGCTGATGGAGCGGGCTGGCGCCAGCGCCAAGGACGCAAAGCTGGCCAATGACAGCGCGCTTGCCAAGCTGCCGAAAGTTTCGGGCGGCAATGGCTCGATCTCGCTTTCGCAGCCGCTTGCCAAGG
Source organism: Hyphomicrobiales bacterium (assembly GCA_900472175.1). Lineage (GTDB taxonomy): Bacteria > Pseudomonadota > Alphaproteobacteria > Rhizobiales > Rhizobiaceae > Pararhizobium. Next base: position 285,347 of record UCHD01000012.1, read on the forward strand.
TTTTCACCACGGCCGAAGAGGCAGCCAAGAAGGCGGGCGACAGCTTTGTCACCGTTGAACGGTTGCTGCAGGCGCTGATCATCGAGACATCGGCTGCCACATCCGGCATCCTGTCGAAGGCAGGGCTGACGGCGTCCAAGCTCAATCAGGTGATCAACGAGATCCGCAAGGGCCGCACCGCTGATGGTGCCAATGCCGAAGCCGGTTTCGACGCCCTGAAGAAATATGCGCGTGATCTCACGGCAGACGCCCGTGATGGCAAGCTTGACCCGGTCATTGGCCGCGACGATGAGATTCGCCGCACCATCCAGGTCCTGTCGCGCCGTACCAAGAACAACCCGGTCCTGATCGGTGAACCCGGCGTCGGCAAGACGGCGATCGCCGAGGGCCTGGCTGCGCGTATCGTCAATGGTGACGTGCCGGAAAGCCTGAAGGACAAGAAGCTGATGGCGCTCGATATGGGTGCCTTGATCGCTGGTGCAAAATTCCGCGGGGAATTCGAAGAGCGGCTGAAGGCCATTCTCTCCGAAGTCCAGGCGGAAGCCGGCGAGATCATCCTGTTCATCGACGAGATGCACACGCTGGTTGGTGCCGGCAAGGCGGATGGGGCGATGGATGCCTCCAACCTCTTGAAGCCTGCGCTTGCCCGCGGCGAACTGCATTGCGTTGGTGCCACCACGCTTGATGAATACCGCAAGCATGTGGAAAAGGATGCAGCCCTTGCCCGCCGGTTCCAGCCGGTCATGGTCAACGAGCCGAATGTCGAGGACACGATCTCGATCCTGCGCGGATTGAAGGAAAAGTACGAACAGCATCACAAGGTGCGGATCTCGGATTCGGCGCTGGTTGCGGCTGCGACGCTGTCCAACCGCTACATCACCGACCGGTTCTTACCCGACAAGGCCATCGACCTGATGGATGAAGCCGCATCGCGGCTGCGGATGCAGGTGGATTCAAAGCCGGAAGAACTGGACGAACTCGACCGCCGCATCATGCAGCTGAAGATCGAGCGCGAGGCCTTGAAGAAGGAAACCGACCGTGCCTCGAAGGACCGGCTGGAAAAACTGGAACTCGACCTCACCGGTTTCGAGGAGCAGGCCGATGCGCTGACCGCGCGCTGGCAGGCGGAAAAATCGAAGCTCGGTCTGGCTGCTGATCTGAAGAAGCAGCTGGACGAGGCCCGCAACGAACTGGCGGCAGCTCAGCGCAAGGGTGAATTCCAGCGCGCTGGCGAGCTTGCCTATGGGGTGATCCCGAAGCTCGAAAAGGAGCTGGAGGTTTCCGAAAGCCAGGATTCGTCGGCGCTCGATCCGATGGTTCAGGAGGTCGTGACGCCCGACAATATTGCCCATGTCGTTTCCCGCTGGACCGGTATTCCGGTGGAAAAGATGCTCGAAGGCCAGCGCGACAAGCTGTTGCGCATGGAAGACGAGCTGTCGCAATGGGTGGTTGGCCAGGGTGATGCGGTTCAGGCCGTTTCGCGCGCGGTTCGCCGTTCGCGGGCAGGCCTGCAGGATCCAAACCGTCCGATCGGCTCGTTTATCTTCCTTGGCCCAACCGGTGTCGGCAAGACGGAACTGACCAAGGCTTTGGCGCGCTTCCTGTTTGACGACGAAACGGCGCTGGTGCGCATGGATATGTCCGAGTACATGGAGAAACATTCCGTGTCGCGGCTGATCGGTGCCCCTCCGGGCTATGTCGGCTACGAGGAAGGCGGCGCGCTGACGGAAGCGGTGCGGCGCAAGCCCTACCAGGTGGTGCTGTTCGACGAGATCGAAAAGGCACATCCGGATGTCTTCAACGTGCTGTTGCAGGTTCTCGATGACGGCCGCCTGACCGATGGACAGGGCCGCACCGTCGATTTCCGCAACACGATGATCATCATGACCTCCAATCTCGGGGCGGAATATCTCGTCGGACTTGGCGAAAATGATGACAGTGACCAGGTGCGCGATCAGGTGATGGATGTGGTGCGCGGGCATTTCCGCCCCGAATTCCTCAACCGGGTCGACGAGATCATCCTGTTCCACCGCCTGAAGCGCGGCGAAATGGGGGCGATCGTCGATATCCAGCTGTCGCGCCTGCGTCAGTTGCTTGCCGACCGCAAGATCACGCTCGAACTCGACGACGAGGCCCGTGCCTTCCTCGCCGACAAGGGCTACGATCCGGCCTATGGCGCACGTCCGCTGAAGCGGGCCGTGCAGAAATATGTCCAGGACCCGCTCGCCGAGCAGATCCTCCAGGGCAATTTCCCGGATGGTTCGACGATCAAGGCCTTCGCCGGCTCGGATCGCCTGAACTTCAAGCTGCGCGGCGGCGAACAGGCCGCAGCGTAAGCCAAGATACAAGAGGCCGTCCTTCGGGGCGGCCTTTTTCATTTCGGCTGGATGAAATGCGGCGGGGAGAGGGGATACGAACCGATTGGCATGCGGCAGGTGCAATCGATGGGGCAGGGGGGGAGCACGGGTATCATACGACAGGCCGGGGACGTTCATCGGGCAGAGATAGTCAGGCCCAGCAAACTCAAACCGGGTGCCCGTATCTGTTTTGTCTCACCAGCCAGCACGCCGGATCGTGACGAGATTGTCACCCGTGTACGCTTTCTGGAAGAGCTCGGTTTCCACGTGGATTTCGCCCCGCACGCCTTTGATCGCCATGGTTTTCTGGCCGGGACAGACCACGACCGGCTCGATGACCTGAATTCTGCACTCCGCGACCCGGACATTCGGGCTGTCTTTGCCACGCGCGGCGGAAAGGGGGCCTACCGGATTGCCGACAGGCTTGATTTTGATGCCGTCCGGCTTGATCCCAAACCCTTGGTCGGCTTCAGCGATATCACCATTCTGCATCTGATGCTTATGCGCCAATGCGGCATAGCGGGAATCCACGGTGCGCTTTTCCGCGACGGCAATGGTGGCGCCGATCTGGAAAACCGGGATGCCCTTCGACGGATGCTGATGGAGACCGGCAGCGTCATCATTGCGCCGCGATCCAGCGAGCCAACGGCCGGGCTAACCACCAGGGGAAAGGCGAAAGGCGTTCTTGCCGGAGGCAATCTCGATCTGATTGTCACTGCGGCCGGCTGGGCGCTGCCGGATATGGCCGGGAAAATCCTTCTGCTGGAGGCGATCGACTGTTATCCTGGACGGGTTGATCGCGCGCTGACCATGCTGCGCAAGGCTGGTCATCTCGATGGAATTGCGGGCGTCGCAGTCGGGCAGTTCCTGATGGTGGAGCCATCGCGTGGCCAGGTGATCATCGAGATTGTGCGGGAACATCTACGCGCGCTGGGTGTCCCGGTACTAGGCGGATTACCGATTGGACATGGCGAACACCCGGTCAGCCTGCCGATCGGCGGTATGGCCGAGCTTGATGCGGATGCGGGAACTTTGACAGCCGAATATTGAGCGCAGGGTTGAGACCCCGTGAATGCGGGCACAGTCCTACTGTGCTGCCGCCACTTCGGCGCTGCCATTGTCCTTGGCCAGCAATTCGTCGATGCGTCCGCGTTCCTTGTCGAACTGGGCGAGTGCCTTGCCGTCGAGCGACTTGCCGCCGGGCAGGCGGATGCGCAAGGGGTCGACGCGGTTGCCGTTGACGATCAGCTCATAGTGCAGGTGCGGCCCGGTCGACAGGCCGGTGGTGCCGACCCAGCCGATCACCTGACCCTGAACGACCTTCGAACCGGCAGTGACATTCTTGGAGATCGCACTCTGGTGATTGTAGGACGAGACATAACCATTGGCGTGGCGGATCAGCGTCTGATTGCCATAACCGCCGGAATCCCAGCCAGCCTTTTCAACGACACCGTTACCGGCCGCGATGATCGGCGTGCCGCGTGGAGCCGCCCAGTCGACACCGGTATGCATGCGCGAAAAGCCGAGGATCGGATGGCGGCGCATGCCAAAACCGGAACGGAACGTGCCGTTCGGAACGGGATTGCGCAGCAGGAACTGGCGGATGCTCTTGCCCTGCTCGTTGTAGTAGTCGATCGAATTGTCGTCTGGATCCTGGAACCGGTAGAAACGGGTCTCGGCATCGCCGAACTTGGCATTGACGTAGAGCAGTTCTGAATCGTCGGTGGCCTTGCCGCTGCTGTCGGCGACCGAGAAGAACGCTTCGAGACGGTCGGTCGGCTTCAGCTGCGCCTGGAAATCGACATTGCTGGCCAGAAGCTTGATGATCTGGGCGATCATCGTCGAATTCATGCCGTAGGAGAGGGCGGCGCGGTAGACACCATCGTAGACGCGCGGCAGGTCGTGGCCGGAGGTGATGACCGGGGTTCCATTGTCGTCAAAGGCGCTGGCAACGGCCGCCAGCTGCGGCGGTTCGTAAGCCTTGACGAAATTGCCCTTGTCGTCGAGCGCCATGGTAAAGACATGGGCGCCGCGTGTGTAAACGGTGGCACGCACGACCTTGGCCTCGTCGTTCTCACCTTTCTGGATGATGCCGATGCGCAGGACGTCGCCTTCCTGCAGATCGGTTGCGTCGAGGGCTGGCCGCAGATAGCCGGCGAGATCCTCGGCCTGGGCTTTGCCATAACCGGCATTGATCAGAACGGTGGCGATCGGCGTTGCCCGGCGCACCGGAATGACGTCGTCGGCATATTCGGTGGTCTGGTCGGTGATCGTCTCGAAGGCCGAGACCGTCATGTTTTCTTCCACCACCCGGGCCGACAGGCCCTGGAGCAGGTCGAGATCGGACGCATCCGAGGCAAAGCGGCGCGGATCGATATAAAACAGCGAGGCAAGCTGGGTATTGCCGTCGGTCAGCACCGAACCATTGGTGCGGACGTTCTCTTCGACCTCGTCCATCGACATCGAGGGCGCGAATTTCAGCGTCGAGCCCTTCAGCGGGAAATCGACCGTCTTCAGCGCCACTTCGGATTCGACATCGGAACCGTAGAGCGTGCCGGTGCGGCTGACCGGTGGTGGTGCATCGGCCTCATCGCTGGAAAAGATCGCCAGCGGATCGAAGGATGGATATTTCTCCGCTGGCTGGTGGTTGGCGGCGAGCGTCATCTTCACATGCGCGAACGGCTGGCGGCGCACCACTTCCTTTTCGCCATCATGGGTCATGGTCGAGACTTCCATGATGGTGCGGTCGGATGGCTTGGCAACGATGCTGGGGCTCAAGATGCGGTCGCCGCGCTTGGCGGCGGCGGTCGGCTGCGAGCCGCGGGCAGAGGGATCCATGGCGGCATAGGCTTCGGCGGGAATGGCCAGCTGCTGGCGTCCGTCCAGCGCTGCAAACAGGGCAACGCCCATCAAGAGGCTCGAGGTGATGCCGGTTAGAAACGTACCCGAAAGCCAGCGCAGGGAAATCTCGCGCCGGTCGGGAGCCTTGCGTCCATCCGCAAGGATCGGCGGCTCGTTGCCGAGCGACCGTATCATGGTCTTGTCCGTGATCATGCCAATCGAGCGGGGTCCCTGGTTACGCGCCGTTTCTTATTATGGTCCGGGTATGTTGTGCGAAGATGTGCATCTTTCACGCCTTCAAGTCAAACAGAACGGCCATCACTCCATAAGGCGTCTATAGAGAGCGAGGCCTCCCTATAGAGAAGGAGCCCCAAGACGCAGTTGCGAAGTGCTGATTAGAGCGCCAATTGTGAAGAAGTGAGGGCGGGATTGTGTTTTCGGGTCTATACAAAGGGTTATCCAGATTGTCGCAATGCAGCAAAGCCTTACGGCGCAGGCGTTTGTCAAAAAACTGTCATTTTTTTCAAAAACCCTGTTGACTGTGAAGGATGTCTGGGACTATAAACCGCTCACC
>UCHD01000015.1 GCA_900472175.1 Hyphomicrobiales bacterium
GTACGCATCCGAGGAGGGCCGCCTTGCTAAGAAGTGAGGCGAACTGGATGCTCTGTCTATATGGACGTCAATATAGACAGTGTGAGAACCGTGGATTTAACGATAGAGAAGCGGCCGCAAGTTAGCCGCATGGAGATTGTCGATAGCGGGCGGCGTCGCCGTTTCAGCAAGGAGGCCAAACTTGCGATCGTGGCGGAGAGTTATTCCGCCCCGCGTCAGGTCACGGCAACAGCACGTCGCCATGGGATCACACGCTTTCAGTTGAATGATTGGCGTAAAGCAGCTCGCGAGGGACGGCTCGGCAATGGCCGGGGGACTGAAGGGTTTATTCCTGCACTGTTGGTCCCGGAGCCAGGCATGCCGGTTGTTAAGCCGACCAATTCTTCGACGACACAAAGTGGGCTTATGGAGGTTGTCAGCGCCAATGGTCGCCGTGTGATTGTGGGGCGCGATGTCGACGTTGAAGCGTTGCTTCGGATCCTGCGCGGACTGGAGGCGCTGCGGTGAATCCGTTTCCGATGGGAACAGGGGTCAAGGTCTGGCTTTCGACGGGGTATACGGACATGCGCTGTGGCTTTCCCTCTCTGGCGCTTCGGGTGCAGGAGGTTCTGAAGCATGATCCGTTCTCAGGGCACCTCTTCGTCTTCAGGGGGCGCAGATCGGATATTTTGAAAATCATCTGGCATGATGGTCTGGGCGCCTGCCTTTTTACCCGGCGGCTGGAGAAGGGCCGGTTTATCTGGCCGAATATGGAGGGCGGGGCGGTAGCGATCTCACCGGCACAATTGTCCTATTTGTTGTCCGGGATCGACTGGCGCAATCCGCAGGAAACCTGGCGTCCGACACGGGTCGGATAGCATTATTACATTGAAAATATTGAGTGAATCTGATCGAATGGCTTCATGACCTCGAAGCCTGTGGATCTTCCTGCGGACCTTGCGAGCGCCTATCTGGCGCTGCTTTCCGAGCGTGAGATGTTACAGACTGAACGTGATGTCATTGTCGCCGAGCGCGATACCGTCGTCGCCGAACGGGACGTTGCGGTGGCGCAAGCCGCCAATGCGCAGGCCATGCTGTCCGACAGCGAGGCACTGATCGCCAGCTTGGAACTGGCGATCGAAAAGCTGAGGCGCGAACTGCGCGGCCGGCGATCCGAGCGCACGGCGCGCCTGATCGACCAGATGGAATTGCAGCTCGAAGAACTGGTGATGGCGGCGACGGAGGATGAGGTTGCAGCGCAGGTCGCTGCCGCCAAGACCTCGAGCGTGCGTCCGTTCACCCGCAAACGACCGGTCCGAAAGCCGTGGCCGGAGGATATCGAGCGTGAGCGCGTGGTGATCGATCCCCCAGTCACCTGTGCATGCTGCGGCGGGTCGCGCCTGTCGAAACTGGGCGAGGACGTAACTGAGACGCTCGAGGAGGTTCCGCGCCGGTTCAAAGTGATCGAGACGGTGCGGGAGAAATTTACCTGCCGTGACTGCGAGGCGATCAGCCAGCCGCCGGCGCCGTTCCATGCCACGCCGCGTGGCTTCATCGGTCCTCATCTGCTGGCGACGATCCTGTTCGATAAGTTCGGCATGCATAGTCCGCTCAACCGCCAGAGCACCCGGTTCAAATGCGAGGGCATCGAGCTTTCGACCTCGACGCTGGCCGACCAGGTCGGGTATGGAACGGCCGCGCTCCTGCCGATCTTTGATCTGATCGAGGCGCATGTCTTCGCGGCCGAACGCCTTTTTGGCGACGACACCACCATTCCCATCCAGGCCAAAGCCAAATGCACGACCGGGCGAATATGGACGTATGTGTGCGATGACCGGCCCTACGGCGGGGCGGCAGCGCCGGCGGCCATATACTATGCGTCGAGCGACCGCCGTGGCGAGCACCCGCAGAAGCACCTGGCCGGGTTTGGCGGCATTCTGCAGAGTGATTGTTACAATGGCTTCGAACCGCTCAGTGTCGCCGAAAAGAAAGCGGTACCGATCACCTTCGCCTTTTGCCATGCGCACGCGCGGCGCAAATTCTTTGAGCTGGCCGACATCCAGAAAAGTGCCCGCGACCGCAAACGTAAAGGCAAGCCGATCTCGCCGATCGCCCTGGAAGCCGTCCAACGGTACGATGCGCTGTTTGAGATCGAACGCGAGATCAATGGATTGAGCGCCGCAGAACGATTGGCCGCGCGGCAGGAAAAGAGCAAGCCGCTGTTCGATGACATGCACGAGTGGCTGAAACGGGAGCGCGCCACGCTCAGCAAATCGTCCGAGGTGATCGAGCCGATCGATTACATGCTGAAGCGATGGGATGGTTTTGCGCGTTTCCTCGACGATGGCCGGATTTGTCTCACGAACAATACGGCCGAGCGCGCTCTGAGAGGAATTGCACTCGGGCGTCGAAACTGGACCTTCGCCGGCTCCCAGCGTGGGGCCGATCGTGCCGCCATCATGCTCTCCGTTATCACGACCTGCCGTCTCAACGACGTCGACCCAAAGGCGTGGCTCGCCGATGTGTTCGCCCGCATCGCCGATCTTCCTGTCTCCCGCCTGCACGAACTGCTGCCTTGGCACTGGAAGTCACACAAAGGGATGGCTATTGCGGCCGCCGCGTAAACAGCTCCCGGAACAACGCTTCCGAACGCTCCAAGCCTTCATCAGTCAGGATCAATGACTTCGACTTGTTGACTGGGTCGCCGATCATGCCCTTCTTGTGAAGCCGATCCGTCGTTGCCCAGTCGAAGCCCTTCCAAGCACAACGCTCGTTATGCAGCGTCAGCCATAACAGCGCCAAAACGGCATCGTCGATCTTGTCCTCATCGATCTCCATCAACCGACGTTACCACGCGCGGCGCCCAAAATCCTGCGGCCCTGCTCGGATGGATACACTCTATCATTGAAGATTTTGGAAATAATCGCGGCAATTATGGTTGCCTCGATGGGTTTTTCTGGCGCTAGCGCAAAGGATATTTTCGATCAGTATCCCACTTTAATTACCTGCGAGAATAGCGGAATGCTTCATGTTTACTATCTCTCGAGGATCACAAAAGAAGGTGACGCTACCTACGTGGCCCAAGACAGAATTGCAGGAACTATTACGCTCGAAGGGAAGGCGAAAGCGATCGGCAGCTCAGGTGGCGGGAGTTGCGTTGGTAAAACACTTGAGGAGTTGAGGCTTTCTGGCCAATCCCGCTACCTCAAACCCTAAACGTCCCTACGCACTACGCCGGCCGAGTGCTGCCGCCGGTCCTTTGATATGCGCGGTTATGTCACGAGAAGCACCGGCCCGTCGATTTCGTCTGACCGATCAGCCTAGGCGACGGAGCTGTGCGCCTTGACCGACAACCAGAGTTCATCGCATCGCAAACGTCGTAGTTAGCGCGCCGAGGGATATTCTCTCATGCTGTGCTGCCTTGTATCAGCACCCGCAGTGCCGTGAACGACGGTGGCTACTAGCGATGTTCACGTATGTTACTTCAGCCCCCCCCCGCCTCAGCGTATCGTCAAGGTCACAAACAATCCGGAGCCGCCGACATGCCGCAAAATCGTTTCGATCCCAACGCCCCCGTACCCAGCGCAGACGAATTACGCAAGGAGATGCTCGAAAAGCAGCTTGCGGAGATGGAACGCCTGGACAAGATCAAGGACGTTCAGAGTAAACAGCTGGCTAAATTTGCCGACGAGTTCTTTAACCGGCACGTCGGAGAGCAAGAGCGGGCCATCATCCGAAATGTCGTTTCCAGAGCAGTGCAGGATGGCAAGATGGAAGCTTTGGTCTACAGCTTCCCGTCGGACTTCTGCACAGATAGCGGGCGGGCCATCAACAACGCCGACCCCGATTGGCCTGAAACACTGCAAGGCAAGGCCAAGGAACTTTTCGACAGATTCAAGGAAGTAGCACAGCCACAGGGCTACCGCCTGAAGGCAATGGTTATCAATTTCCCCAATGGGGTGCCCGGCGATATTGGGTTTTATCTCAACTGGGAGCCGCCGGTCGCCTGACGTGTGAGTGGACAAAGCGCCACGCTCTTTCTGGAACCCGCTGGTCTTGCTCACATGCAGGTGATGTCGCCATCACCGACCCCACTCTAACACGTCTGCGCTATTCAGCGAGAGTTGGCTGCTATGGATGAAAGGACAACTCCGCCTGGTGGACCGGACCTCGGTGGACCTTCAAGCATTGAGACACGCATCACCGATTACGTGCGTCTGGGCGTAATTGTTCTGTTCGCATACTGGTCTTACACGCTTGTCGCGCCCTTCATTCTGATTGTTATCTGGGCGGCCATACTGACTGTGGCCGTCTATCCGCTCTACGAGGCCTTGCAGTCGTTGCTGGGCGGCCGGCGGCGTGTTGCCGCGTTTCTCATCACTCTCTTGGGGCTCGGCATTATTATCGGCCCACTCACGGCAATTGCCTTCAACTTTGTCGAAGCGATGCAATGGTTGATCAGTAAACTCACCACAGGATCGTTGCAATTTCCCTCGCCGCCGGACGCTGTCCGGAGTTGGCCAATCCTCGGCGAACGTGTCTATTCGGCCTGGTTACTTGCGGCGACAAATCTCGGTGAAGCGCTTGAACATATGCAGCCAGCGCTTTTACAGGCGGGCAGGTTTGTCCTCGGCAAAAGCGCTGCGATCGGGTTGGGATTGATCAACTTCATCATTTCGATTGTTCTCGCAGGCTTTCTATTTGGCCACGGACCAAGCCTTGCATCGGGCATCAACCGGTTTGCTGAGCGGATCGCAGGGCAACGAGGCCTTGGTTTCGTCCAACTGACAGGCGCGACAATTCGGAATGTTGCAAGCGGGGTGATCGGTGTTGCAATCATTCAAACTCTGATGGCAGGCTTGGTACTATATTTCTTCGCTATCCCTGCGTCAGGTGGTTTGACGTTCGCGATTCTCATCCTTTGCATCATGCAAATTGGGCCTGCGCTTGTACTTCTGCCCGTTGTCATCTGGGCATGGATGATTCAGGATCTCAGCTACGCTCTATCGCTGACCGTGCTGCTTGTTCCGGTCGCATTGGTTGACAACGTTATGAAGCCGCTGCTTGTCTCCCGGGGCCTTTCAACCCCTATGCTCGTCATTTTCATGGGCGTGATCGGCGGCACGATCGCTTACGGCCTGATTGGCCTTTTTCTCGGCCCCATCGTTCTGAGCGTTTTCTATGACCTGCTGATTGCCTGGGTGCGTGTTCAAACGCCCTCCCGCTTGCCGAATTCCGCTTCGGAACCCCGTTTTTAGGTTGAGCGTGACTTGCGGCAGGCTGTCCAGCAACGGGCCTTTGACCGGAAGAGCAAAGCGACATTATTGACGACGGCCGATACATCGCGCGTAGCGTTCCTGTCGATTTCTGGGTTGGGCGTTTTATCTTGCTTCTTATTTTTCGGGGCGCAGGTGCTCATCATTCCGAGATACATGCGTTTGTGCAACAACCGCGTCAGATGTTCCATTCACCGATAAATCCAGGCCCGCCTTTTTCAACCCGTCCAGAAAAAGCGCCTGATCCTCAACGCGTAGAATGCGAATGGCTACTTCCTTGTGTACGTCCTCGAGATATTCAGGCGCATTAGCCTCAAGCCACCTGCGCTCGCCTTGGGCTTCCACCAGCTTGCCAAGTTGCCCGTACACCGCAATCAAAATCAGATGATAGATCGGATTGTCGCGCAAATTGGACGTTCTCGTCCAGCGTTCGGCTTCGTGATAGTCCTGCCTCATGTAAGAGCATAAGGCCATGGCCGATTGGAAATACTCCATTGGGCCAGGATTGCGTGCGATACTTTGGGAGATCAGTCCACACCCGCGTTGCCATTCGCCGGACAAGGCGAGACGAAAACCGTACTCACCCACAAATTCGCTATCATTTGGATTGATTGCAAATGCCCGCTCACCGACGAGTAAGGCGTTGCTTACATCGCCGCTGAAAAAAGCGGCAAGCATTTCAGCTTCAAGTGCGCGCACATTGCCGGGATCTAGCTCGACAGCCTTTTTCGCCGCCTCAACAGCGAGCTCGATGGGTGGTTGATCAGGCGGCTGAAGCCGATACCGGAATCGAAGCTCGTCCAGATAAATTATTGATAACAACGCCCAGGCCGTCGAATAGCTCGGAAACTCATAGACGGCCTGTTTGAGGCACTGCTGGACTGCCGCATGCGTCTGTTTGTTCAGCGCCGCGCGGTATCCGTAAAAGGATAAAGTACATGCATAAGCCCTGGTGTCCTCTGTTGTGTTTTCGAGAACCTCTGATGCGTTCGCTTGGAAGATAACTCCATACGGCTGCGCAAGCGCTGTGGCGATCTCGCTCGCAATCACCGTCTCTACGTCGAACACGTCCCGCTGACCAAGTTGTGCGTCGTAAGGTTTAGTCCAAACAATGGCACCATTGGCCTGGTTCACGAGGCGAGCAGACAACCGGAGCCGGTCGTCGTCCAATCTAATCCTGCCTTCCAGCCGGTAGAGTGGAAGACCGGAGCTGGTGGCAGGTGTGGCGGTGGATGACGCCGAAGATTTATCTGCAATAACGACGATTTCTTTAAAGCGGGCCATCTGCGAGATTACTTCATCAGTAAGGGTACGCGCGAGAAGTGCTGAACTTGGTATCCCCGTGATATCTTCGAAGGGGGCAACAATTACCTTTGGCATTATGGGTGTGTTATAGGCGGGTGTGCTGCCTTTCATCGAAGACGACTGCAGAAGCGCTGGCCAGTCGGCGACAATCCAGGCCCCCGCGGTCAGAAGCAGCGCTATCGCGGAAAGCAGCAAAATGCTGCGGACCCTTGGCCTAGACCCTTGAGGTAATTGGTGCGCGGGCTCTTCAATCGGCTTTGGAGTTAGCTCGTTGAAGCGCGTAAAAGCAGGAACATAGCCGCCTTTCGGTATGGTAATAAGGACGCGATCCCGTTGACCGGCTAGCAGATAGTAATGTTCAAGCGCGCGCCGCACCCGGCCGGCCTCGATGCGAACCACAGGATCGTTTTGTGCATCGAATGTGGAATTCCGCCCGAACACTTCCAGTGCAATTGAATAGGCCTTGATGCGATCTGCACGGCCGAGCAAAGCTTCTTCAACGACATAGCATAGAAATTTTTGGGCACGGTCTGGGGCGTCGAAAGCAGGGCTCGCGCGAATTCTGTCCAGTTGATCTCGTATCTCATCATCAGTCGGTGGGCCATAGGCATCCAGCGGCTCTGTAACCGGGCGTGCAATACTCATTATTGGTCCCCCAACAAGTACACACAAGGTTTTTTACACGCATTAGTAATTGACAATACCATACGCAATATATGGGGGCAGATCAACGACAGTTCCGCATCCCCGCGGCCTATCTTACTCTCTCACGATTTCCCAACGGCTGCCGGGATTGAAGGTGCGCATCTTCTCGGCGACACTGGCGGTAAAGTCTCCAAGATCAGCTTCGTAAACGATGCCGCTCTTGCTAATCACGAACGTCTTCACGCCCGTAATTCCGTACTTGACCGGCCACGCGACCAACCCACATCCTGCAATCATGTTGCCATTGATTACGTAGCCGAAAGTGCCGCCGGCAACATTCTCCCCTTGAGCTGTCAGTATGCGGTAACGATAGCCGTTGTATCCAAGTCCGGCCTTGGCTTTTTCAAACGCGGTACCATCCACCAATGCCGGCCCTGCCGGGCTGGATTCACCGCCCCATTGCTCGGGCGGCCAATAGAGGCCGTCCTGCTGCCCATCACTGCTAATCAGTTTCTGGGCATATTCCAGCACGCCATCGTTATCGCGGTCTTCGGAAGCGTAGTCTTCCTGCGCGTCGACATAGGCACGCACCGTGTCGATAGTTGAAATTTCGTTTTCACCGACACGCCTGTCTGCTATTTCCTCAAGTCCGGCGTAGGTGTCGAATTTCCACTTCCCTCCATCCGTCTTCACCAGCGGAAACGGTAAAGGCCAAAGCTGGGTTCCTATTTCCAGGATCTTGTTCCCATCCTGATCCTCGGTAATGAGCCTTTCCTTCACCCCGGATTGGATTGCCGCATAGTTTTCGGATGCACCATCGCTCGCCCTTGCCTTGGCCGCATCCAATCCGAGGAGTTGTGCCAACCCGTCAAAATCACCGGATTCAACAGTGGATTTGAAATTTTCGACGGCCTGCTCGGGCGTCTCAAATTCGGGAGAGTTTTCTCGGGAGATATAATCGGCAAGCGGTGGATCCTTGTCTTGATCCGCCGAAAAGACGACATCCGGCGTCGCCAATCCGCTCAGAAACATTGCTCCGACAGCAGCAAACATCAGTCTTTCGCATACCTTTGTCATCACCATCAACTCCCGACTGCCTCTGTATCTACCGGCCACGTCCGCCACCTCGTCCGCCGCCACGATGAATCTGTCTCCCGCCACCACCGCGATGTCCACCCATGGATTGCGGCCGGCGATGCCCGCCGCCGTTCATGGATTGGCGGCCACGGTTCGAAGTCGCTTGGGTTTGCCGTTTGTTGCTGACATTGCCGACAGCAGAGCGGTTGCCGGACTTTCTGTTTGCCTGCGACCCCGGCTTGGGCCTGGTCGCCTTGCGGTTCACGCTCTTCGTTTTGTTGGAGACCTTGTTGCCCGCTGCTGGGCGGTTGGCCGCTGCCTTGCCGTTATTTTTCCGTGCTGCAGCTGCTTGGCCCGCTTTGTCACCAGCAATGCGGTTGGCATTTGCCGCACGATCCCGATCAGCGCGCTGGCGATTGGCATCAACCTTGCCCTTGCGAACGTCGTCGACCGTTACCTTTGGCTTGCCTGTACGGTCGCCACCGTCGCGACGCACGTCCTTGGCGCGGTTTGCAATGTTATTGCTCCGGTTTGTCCGGAAATCGTTTTTGAACTTGTCGCGGTCGATATTGGCGATCTGGTTTTTATCGAACTTGATTTTCGACCGGTCGATGTTTTTCCAATCCACATCGCCCATCTTGAATTTGTCGCGGTCGATGTTGATGTCGTTGAAGCACTTATTGCAATCGATATCGACATCGCCGTTCCACCGCCCTCCCCATACCCCCAAATCGTCCCAATCGATCACGGAAGCCCAGATCGCCGCTCCTGTTATCGCGGCTGCGAAATAGGGCGCTGAAGGATAATAGTAGCTCGGATAGGCTTCGTCATAATAGGTAATAGGTGCCTGTACGTAGCCTGGTTCATAGAGCATTTCCGGATTGTATTTCGGGACGTAGATCTTTTCCGGATCTGCTGCCTGAATGACTACATTTTCACCTTGCGTTTCAACCTTCACCTTCTCGTCTGTCTTGATGACGCCAGTAGCCACTGCCTTGTCGCGGAGATTTTGAATGGCGATCAGCACCGCTTTCTGCTGGTAGGACAGCGCGCTGCCGAGCGCCTGCGTCCAGTCAAGGTCATCGCTCATCATCTTAACGATTTCGGGATAGTTAAGCAGCGAGATTATACTGTCGTCCCAGCTTTCCTTTGGCTTGGCGTCCTTATCTTTCTTCTTTTGGTCGAGGAAGCGTTGGGCTTCGACGATCTGCAATGGAAAGAGCGAAGCGGAGGAAACCAGCGCCACCAACTCGTCCGGGTAAAGCGCGATACGGGCTACCAGCACTTCGAGCTCATCCTCGGAAAGAAGTTCCGGCGCGTCATCCGCCTGGTCGCCATTTGCAGTGGTTGCCGCAGGCTGCTGTTGCGCTCGAACCGGACCGGTTGCTGTGATCCCGAATCCGGCCGCCAGTGCCAAACAAGTTACAAAGAAGAAGCGCGTGAAAATCGAAAGCCCGGGGAATCTCATCACTTGAATCCTCAACGTTAAGCAACACTGCAGATGCGGAGCCACGGCTGCTCCAGCTGCCTGGAGGCGGCAGGCCGGAAGGCTGACCTCGCTCTGATCTTGCGCTACCCTCCTGACGACCGGTAGTATTTCGTCTGTAGATACATGTAACTTCGCGTGTGGAACGTCTTTCAGCGAGGCGACGCATTGTGGCAGGCCCAGTGAGTAAAACGTGTGCCTCCTTCGCTGATCCTTTTATCAACGGTTGCGCAACGGCTGATAAAGAGGACAGTTAACTCAAGAGGCCGTGGCCGCCAAAAATTGGGTAGCTATTCGTTGCTGCAAACGCCGCTGCCAGCAATTTCGTCCGGCACCTGTGACATGCCATAAAGCGTCGTCACAGGTGCCTTAGCTCTGTTCAAGCGACATCCGGCACCGTTCGCCGTGGGCTCGTATCCTCAATGTAGTCGCTCGGCCGCTTTTGCCGTTTTCCGAGGTCTGGCGGATCGAACTTCAGGCGCTCATAGGGAATGGACTGCAAGATATGCGAGATGCAGTTGATGCGAGCGCGTTTCTTGTCGTCCGACGGCACGATCCACCAAGGCGCATGCTCGCTATCGGTCACGCGCAACATGTCATTATAAGCGCGCGAATAGTCCCACCATTTCTGGTAGGACACAACGTCCATGGGGCTTAGTTTCCATTGTCGCACGGGGTCATCTATACGGCGGCGGAACCGGCGCTCCTGCTCATCTTCGCTGACGGTCAGGAAGTATTTTAGCAGGATGGTCCCACTTTCGACAATTGCGGCCTCGAACCGGGGCGCAAGTTCCAAGAAACGCCGTGCCTTCTTGTCGCTACAGAAACCCATGACGCGGTCCACACCGGCACGATTGTACCAGCTGCGGTCGAAAATTACGACTTCTCCGCCCGCCGGTAGGTTGGCAATGTAACGCTGCATATACATCTGCGTCTTTTCGCGGTCGCTTGGCGCCGGCAGGGCGGCAACGCGGAAAACACGTGGACTGACGCGCTCGGTAATGCGCTTGATAATGCCACCTTTACCTGCGGCATCGCGGCCTTCG
This sequence comes from Hyphomicrobiales bacterium, assembly GCA_900472175.1. Lineage (GTDB taxonomy): Bacteria > Pseudomonadota > Alphaproteobacteria > Rhizobiales > Rhizobiaceae > Pararhizobium. The sequence goes on from UCHD01000015.1 coordinate 10,815, forward strand.
AAAATTATGACGATGCGCGCGCCAGATTTTTTCACCCAGGCTTGTAGATGAGCGAGCTCGATCACGAGCTTATCCATGCGCTCTTCATATCCGTTTACCTTGCCCGTATCACTTTCGTCAGACTGTGCAGCATCACTCTTTTCCCGCTTTTTGCTCATTGCGATCGCTCCCTAAGTTTGGATTTCCTCTTGATGGTTAGTCACAGTTTGTCGCGTCCCAAAGCGCGGTAAGCTTGGAGCGCATCCTCGACGTCGTCGTAGATGTGGGCCGTGGAGATGCGATCGATCAGCCCTGCCCGCTCAAACAGCGTTCGCGCTTCTGCGTGCAGTTCGGCAAAACAAAGTTGAATGCCGCGCTTCTGGAAATCGGCGTGAACGTCTTCCAGCATTCCTGCTGCAGTGCTGTCCATCTGGGCAATTGCCCCCGCGTCGATGACGAACCAGCGGATGTGCTCCGGCAGTTCTTCAGCAATTTTCCCCAAGCGCGCCCGCACATAATCTGCGTTGAAAAACAAAAGGCTACCTTCAAGTATCCACACGACAAAACCGGGTACGGCCTGTGCTTCCGCAAAACGGTGCATTTTGTAGAAGCCGTCGTGTCCGGGGATTCGCCCAAGAAAAGCATCTCGTGGGAACATCATGCCGCGCAGCAAATGCACGAGGGTTGCTGCAATTGCGATAATCACACCGTTGAGCACGCCGAAGCTGATCGCCCCACCCATGGCGATCAGCGCGAAGACGAACTCTATTGGATTAATGCGCCAGATAGCCCGCAACTCTTTAATGTCGATCAGGCTGAGAGCCGCTGAGACGAGAATTGCAGCCAACGCAGCGACAGGTAAAATACGCAATGCGTCGTTGAGAAAGAGAAGTGCCGCCATCAGTACAGCCGCGGAGACGAGGCTGGCCAGTTGCGAACGTCCGCCAACGGATAAGTTTATGGCAGTGCGTGAATCCGAAAAGCTTATCGGAAAGGCACCGAACATCCCTGCAGCAATCTGCGCACTTCCCAATCCAATGAGTTCGCGGTTCGCGTCGACGGGGTCCCCCGTACGGGCGCCGAAGCTGCGTGCGGTGACGATGCCCGAACCGAAACTCACCAGGAAGATCGCCGCTGCTCCAAAAAGCATACTTTCGGGTGATATGGCGGATAACGTGGGGAAGCTTAAACCTGGAAGCCCACGTGGAATATCGCCCACCGTAGCTATCCCCCTCGATGGCAAGTCAAATACGACCGACAGGACCACCGCAAGCGTAACGACAACAACAGGACCCGGCACTGGAGATCGGACTGCTTTTGCAGCGACAAGCACTCCGAACATCGCAGCCGTCAGCGCAACTGTGGGCCAGTGGATCAGGTTCAGCTTGGTTGCAAATTCCATCAGCGGCAGGACCAATCCGTCTGCCTCAAGTTTCGTTCCGGTCATGCGGCCAAGTTGGCCAATCAGTATGGAGACGGAGATGCCGGCAAAGAAGCCGACAAGGATCGGTCGAGACAGGAAGGTTGCGAGTACCCCCAATCGCAATATCCGGGCAACGAAGCAAAACATACCGACGCAGAGGGCAAGCATCGCTGCAATCGCTACCCGGTCCGCCGGAACGCCAGCTGGCATTGCTGCAACAATTGTCGTTATGGCAGCAGCTATCACCGTCATCGCCGCGGCATCAGGACCAACCGTCAACCGATGGGACTCCCCGAAGATCGCATAGGCAATAGCAGCAGCAATGCTTGCATATATCCCCGTTTCGGGAGGCAAGCCGGCAATAGCAGGATAAGCGATTGCGCTGGGTAGGCCCACGGCGGCGATCGATACGCCCGCTGAAATGTCATTTCTCAGCCACTCCGGCCGATAGCCAGAAAATCCCCTGAAAAGCGGCAGACCGATAGCGCCTTTCATCTCAATATCCAATCATCGCCAGAAGCGAGCAAAATCCTCCATCAGCAAAACGACACTTGATGGGGCAAGCGCAGGGTCGCCAGCAGCTACGCATGTCAATGCTCCAGGAAGACGTAGTTCATCCACGCGCTCATACGCAGCAGAACTTTGCGCAGCACAGCAACATGGTGCCAGTGATGGGTATAGACAGCTACGTCCGCAACAACGCCGCCTGGAAGCTGATAGGCGCTGGTGTCTTCCAGAATCTCAATGCTTGCAAGCGTTTGACCGGGTTGAGAGCGTTCGGGCGATTGTGGATCAATCAGCGCACCGGTGGGCTGGAGTTGGCCTTGCGCCATCACACCAATGATGCCGCTGACCTTCGCCTTGAAAATCTTGCCAGGCACGGCCTTGAAGGATACCTCGGCATCATCGCCGACGTTAACCCGCTGCAATGAGTTTTGGATGAAGGCTGCGGCAAGTGTCCTGTCTCCACTGTCGATAAACACCATTACCGGTCGAAATGGCAAGGTATTTGCCATCATGCCGGGACGCAGGAAAACCTGTGTTACATAGCCATCGCTGGGAGCGCGGACTGTCGTCTGCGAGAGATCGAATTCCGCATTGTTAAGTTCGGCTTGCAAGCGGGCGACGGCTGGATTGACGCCATTTATTTCGGACTCATATGCCAGCCGGGCTTGACTGGCCTGGGCTTCCGCCGTCGCCACGGCAGCCACCTCGGTCATATAAAGGCCACGGCGATTTTCGACGTCCAGTTCAGAGACTGCTGTACCGCCGCCGCGTGCTTTCGATTTTTCGTAGATATCAAGATAGCGCTCGTAGCTTTGTTTCGAGCGGTCTCGCGTCGATGTGGCACCCTCGACAATTGCGGTTGCGGCATCCAATGATGCCTTGAGCTGAAGGACCGTCTGCTTGGCTTCGGCAAGTGCGGCTTTCTTCTGATCGACAATATACTGATAGGGTCTTGGATCGATACGAAACAGAATGTCGCCTTTTTTCAACGGGGCATTCGGTTCGACCGGCACTTCTACGACGAGCCCTTGAACAGCGGGAATAACAGGCGCCGAGGTGAAGTAAATGCGTCCGTCACCCGAATAGGGATGGTTATAGCTCATCAGCAATATCAGCGTGCCGATCAGAAAAATGCCACCGAGGACAGCCGTTGAAACACTCCATTGATTGACCGGAATACGGAAAATCTTAAAAACGGCAATACAAAGGGCGGTGTAGGTGAGGATGAGAAGGAGATCCATCAGACAATCTCCCTCGGCAGTTTCAGTTGCTGCTCAAGCTCGAGGACGCGCGCTTGCAGAACAGTCACCTCTGCATTGGCCTCGACTTCCGCCTGCAGCTTACCACTCGGCTGGATACCCCAACCCCGGTCTTCCCGGTAGATTGTCGCCCATATGAACAAAAACGGCCAGATTGCGTGTAATGTGAATAGGCTGACCCAACCGGCAACATGAATGGCGTCTTGATGCGGATGGTTTCGTGATTTGGCCATGAGATGTGGGATGTCATGGATGGCGATGACGCCATAAAACAGCGTGAGCACGACAAAAAAAAGGACACCCAGCGCAAAATAGTCCAGGAACACGGTCGACCCTCCGAGACATAGATTTTCCCATCGCTTCAACGGACTGGATGCAAGCAACGGACCGACCCAATCCTAGTCTGTTTTGGGTGCGTGTCCCCGTAGCATCACGTAGCCTCTATCGGTCGAACGAGGGTTGGAGTTTGTGAGGGGACCAGCAACCGGGGCCCGCGAACGCGCTTTTCCTTGAGGACGTCTTGAACACGCGTAGTCTCAAGTATTTTACGTCAACCTTGAGCCACAACATCCTATTGTGATGACACGCTACGCCGGATGGCTCGTCAAAGTGGAGGGTGGCAATGAAGGAGTGGACTGGTGTAGCCTTGGGAGATCAAGGATTTGCTGCAGCGCTTCGACGATTTCCGACACACGCTGCTCAGATGCGCACTTTGATAGCGCGAAACGAGAATTTCCGGATGCTCTGCGACGACCTAGCATGTATCGAGCAAGCTCTGCTTTCTGTGGATCAGATGCCCATCGACATACGCGATGATCGCCGGCGCGAGTTCACCGAACTTGTCGATGGCCTGGCAGTTGAGATTGAGAGGGCACTAAGTCAGATAAAAATTGTTTCTTTTGGAAAGCAGCGTCATTGGCCACAATGACAAGATTGTTGCTTGCGATGAGACCACAATGCCTTGGCACAGTACCCGACCGGGATTGTCGGATACCGTAGATTGTGCGACGTAGCCGCGTTGCCATCTATATCGCAAAAGCGCTAAGGGCCCAGCCGGACAAGTATATTCTCAATCCAGCGGCGCCGGAAGGTAGCGGGACCCTGTTGCAAAATTCCATTTTGATCACAATGCCGATGGTTGGGTCGTTGATTGTCTGGTAGCCTCGCGTCTTTCAGAGACTCTGAGCGAGCAGCGCCGCCGCCCCGCCAGCGCGCTTGGTCCGATGCCGAAAGCGCGTTCCAATGCGGGCTTCTCCACGGATATCGCCCGCTAGGTTGAAAATTGGAGCCTGTCCTTTGCGTTTTCGTCGTCGTACTCGGTTTGCATATGCATCCTTGATCTTGTGGGACTCGAACCCGCAAACTTTGGGGGTATTTCCGAATCCTCGAATTTCGTACCCCCGAATCTACCCCCAGTTTTTCACACTGCATTTGGGTCGATTCGGGGAACTTTCAGCTGTTGCCGAGGTTTAAAAGATTCAACAACAGCTTGATTCTACACGGCTTTTTGGGATGAGGGTGTTGCCTGAAACCAACGATTTGAGTCCCGATTTCGAGTCCCAAAACCCCAACTAAGCAATTGATTTTATTGATCTAATTGGAAAATGGTGGGCCCGGAGGGCCTGCCGAATTGCAGCAAAATCAGCAGCTTAACCCCGTGTGGGACGAAGACCCCATTTTATAAAAATCAATGGCTTAGTAAAGCCGCCGTCCCACTTTTTCCGGCCGTTTCTACACCTTCTTTCCCGGTCGTATTGCGGCCAGGGAGGCGCGCATGAGCGGGCGCGGCCATTTCGGGGCGTGAAGCTGCAATGGCTTCAGCAGTTGAGCTGCGACAAGGACTTGAGCGACAGCGCGCGATCCGTGGCGCTCTATATCATCACCACGCATTTGAACGGCCACACCGAGAAGGCGTGGCCGTCCTATCAAACGATTGCCGACGCGACCGGCAAGAGCGTCAAAACCATTCAGCGCGCCGTCCGTGAACTTGAGGTCAAAGGATGGTTCGACGTCCAGCGTGGAAATGGCGTCGGGCACAACACAGAATATCGTCCCTCAGCGGCGTCGATTTTACGCGCATCGGAGGCTCGCGAAAAGACGGACAAAGTTGTCACCCTTTACCCCGACAAAGGCGGTCAAAATCGTCCGGAAAGGCGGTCAGCTGTGTCCGGCGAAGGGGAACAAATATGTCCACCAAACTTAGAGAAAGAAAAAATATATAAACCTAACCCGCGCGAGGACGCCCCGCCGCGCGTCGAGACGCGGCGAGCCGTCCCGCTCGTTTTCGTGGCCGAGACCAAAGCGGATCAGGTCGAGCAATGGCGCACCTGGTTGCGACGTCACGGCTTTCCGTCGATCGACGCCTTGGGCATGCGAACGGTGAAAACCGGAAAGCCCGGCTATGCCCTGCCCAGCTATTGGCCACCGGACGAAGCAAGCTCCAACGCGCTCGATTGGATCGCTTTCTTCAGCCGCCGCCGTGACCACATCGCTGATGAAACCGCCCGACAAACCGACCTTCGGAGGGCGTCATGACGGCTGGCGATTTGAAGGGAGCAAGGCGACCCCTGTCATACGGCGAGCCTTCTGACAGGGAGCCTTGTGAGGGGAGGCAAGCCTCCCCTTCAAACCCCACCAAGAGCACGCGGCGATCGCCCAAAGGCGAACTCAATGCCGTCGTGGTTTTCCGCTGCTCGGCATCAGAAAAGCAGGCGCTGACCGCCCGCGCAGCGAGGGCCGGTCTGCCCTTCGCCACGCTGATGCGGGAAGCGCTCGGCCTCACCGAGGCGCGCCGCCGCCGTCCGGTCCCCAAGGTGGATCCGGAACTGGTGCGCGCCGTTGCCCGGATCGGTGGCAACCTCAACCAAGTCGCCCGATGGCTGAACACGGCCCAGGCTCAGGACCAGGTTCCCGCCATCGACGCAATCACGGTTGCCGCCCGCCTGGTCGCGATCGAGCGGGCGCTTTCGGACACACTTGAGCAGTTCACGGCCAAGGATGGCGCGCCGTGCTGATCAAGTTCTTCCGCAACGGCCAGGGCGGCGGATCGGGACCGGTTGACTACCTGGTAGAGCGCGACGTCGTCGCTTACGACCAGAACCGCAACGCGATCCGCGACGAGCGCGGCGAGATCATGCTGTTTGCCCGCGAGCCTTTGCCGGAGGTGTTGCGTGGCGATGCCGACCGCATGCGCGCGCTGATCGACGCATGCCCGCACCAGTGGACCTATCGCGCCGGCGTCATCGCCTTCACGGCGGAGGACGCGCCGAACCCTGCCCAGCAACGGCAGGTCATGGACGCCTTCGAGAGCCTTGCCTTTGCCGGCCTCGAACCCGACCAGCACGATATGCTTTGGGTCCGCCATACCCACGAGGGCCGCGTCGAGCTGCATTTCGTGACGCCACGCATGGAGCTTGTGAGCGGGCGCAGCCTCAACATTGCGCCGCCCGGCTACCAGAAGCACTGCGACGCCCTGCGCGATGTTCTGAATAAGGAGCATGGCTGGAATGACCCAATGGCGCCGGAGCGCGCCCGCGAGACCGTTAGCCTCATCGAAAGCGTCAGGCGCGGCGATGCCCGCGAGCTGATCCATGACTGGATCGTCCAGCGCATCGAGACCGGCGAAATCCATGACCGCCCGAGCATGACCGAGGCTTTGACGGCGGCCGGTTTCGACCTGCCGCGCGCCGGCAAAAACTACATCACCGTCCGTGACCCCGAGACGGACGAGCGCTGGCGTTTGAAAGGAGACCTGTTCCGTGAAGACTGGACCCGAGAAAATACCCTTGAGCGAGCGCTTGAAAGATCGGCTGGCGAGCCCAGTCGCTCCGGAAGCCGGCTCGACGCCATCGCGCCCGACGAGCTTCGAGACCGATTTGAGCGAAGCCTTGAAGCGCGCGCAAGCTACAATCGAGACCGATATCCGCAGCTTCACGGACGCGAACCGACAGCACTTGAGCGAGGCACTGGCGACGACCGAGGCGGACGTGAACCGGCTCCGGTCGATGGTGCAGCCATTCTTCCTGACCATGGGCGCGGTGGCATTGCTGATCGTCCTGTTGAGCTTCACCGCGAGCTGGTTTTGGGCGGGCCTGATGATCGACCGCGCCCAGAGCGCCAGCCTCTGGCAGATGGGCTTGCAGATCAACCAGACCAGCAACGGCAAAGTCCTGACCTGGGACGTCAACCGCCTTCAGCTGATCACCTGCCAGGCCGGGACCGACAAAACGCCATGCCTGAAGATCGTCCAGGGAGATCGACCGATGACCGAAACCACCAGACCACCGATGCCCGAGAGCCTTTCGCCGCTGGAGCGCGAATTGCTGGGTTACGTCGAGACGTTGATGAACACCTTGCAGAGCGGGACCGCGCAGTTCGCGGCGCTGGAGAAACGCTCGACCGACATAGTCGAAAACCGGCAAGCGGCTTTGGAAGGATCGCTGAAATCGCTCATCGCGTCACAGGCTATCTTCATGAACGCCTGGCTCGCCTCCGGCAATCATTCCAGCGACACGGCCTCGACCGAACTGGCGGAAGCGTTCGCCCTGCTGGAGCAAGCCGAAGCGATGCTCGAGGCGGTAGCGCCGCCGACGTGACAGCCCGACCGCCTGCGCCAAGTCGCGGCTGCAACTGATCCTCATTTCTGTCTGGAGTTTTGACCCATGAATTTGATCATACAGCCCTATCGCTATGCCCTTTCCATTGCCGTGGTTGCGGCAGGTTTCCTGCTGATGGAAACCGCACCGTTGTTCTGGCCACCCATTTACCAGAACGCGCGCGCCGCGATCCTGGTCATGTTTTGCGGGTTTGCGCTGCTGACCTTGGCGGGAGACACCCAGGGCCGCATCCGCAGCGCGTCGGGCTTAGCTGTGGGGGCTGCCCTCCTTGCCGCGTCTGCTCTCGCCCTTACAGACCCCACTATTGCGGCAGGTGTCCTGCTCGACGGCTTCAAGGCTTGGCGCAACGCCGGCTATTCCGGAATCGAGAGCATCCGAGGCATGGTTTCGACATGGGATCGCTTCACCGAGGCGCAACAGCTTGGCGTGCAAACCAGCCTCGCCATCGGCCTGCCTGTGCCGCTGTTCTTCATCCTGCGCGCGATTTCGATTGCCGCCCCCGCTTCGTCCAGCCGGGTCTCCAAACAAGGCCCATGGCGTGCCCGGTGGATGAACCGAGGTGAATTGCGCCAACTCCGCCACAACGACACGGGCTTGCCGCTCGGTCTCGCCGGCGGCGCAATGCTGCGCTATCGCCCCAACCCGAAAACCGGATGGCGTGCCGGCCACCATGTCGCCATCGCTGGCACACGCGCCGGAAAAGGCGTGTCCGTCGTCATTCCCGCCATCATAGACCATGACGGGCCGGTCGCCGTTCTCGACATTAAGGGCGAAAACTTTGCCGTAACGCGCCGCTATCGCCGATCGCTCGGCCGTCAAGTCGTGGTTCTCAATCCCTTCGGTGTCATCGAACCGTCGAAGGATCGTTTCAACCCACTCGACTACATCCGGCAAGCGCACCTGGTTCGCGACATCGAGGTCATTGCGGAGGGGCTTGTTCGACCGGAAGGCGGAAACGGCGCGCACTTTGCCGAAATGGCGAAATCAATGATCGCCGCTGTGATCGAGGTCGTCATGACCAGGCGCGCGGAAGTCGATCGCAATCTCATCACCGTCATGGACCTGCTGTTTTCCGCCGGCTTTGAAAAGACACTGACGGAATGGGCCAGCGCGCCGGAAACCTTCGGCACCCGCCCGGCGGCCGCCGCTGCCACGTTCCTTGCAGCCGGCGAGAACGAGCGCGGCGCAATCCAAACGACGATCAAGAAGGCCTTCGATTGGGCGCGTTCCGACGAACTGCGGAGTTTCCTCGGCGCCTCCACATGTTCGCTCGAAAACCTGTTCGAGGGCCGCGCGGACCTCTTTATGGTCGTGCCGCTCGACCAAGTGGACGCCCAAGCCGTTTTTCTCCGGCTGCTGACAAACATCATTCTTGGTATGGCCGTGCGTCTTGAAGGCGCGAAGAAGCCAAAAAAGAATGTACTGCTGGTCCTGGATGAGTTTGTCCGTCTCGGCCGGATGGAAAAGCTGATTAACATCGCCAACGTCGCAGCCGGCTGCGGTATTGAGGCGCTGTTTATCACCCAGGACAAGGGCCAGATCGAAAGCGTCTATGGCAAGGGCGACACCGCTAGCATCCTCGGCTCCTGCGTCACCAACCGAATTTTCGGCCTCGGCCGCGCCGAATTCGAAACAGCCAATTGGGCTGCGAACGCCCTTGGCGATCAGACGGTGCTCACCCGCACGAAGCAATCGTCCGCGAAGTTCGGCGAGAGCCGCAAGACCTCCACCGCCGAGCAACGGCAGAAGCTCATGACCGCCGATCAGATCCTGGAAATGAAGACGGGCAAGATTCTGCTGCTGACGGGTTCGAAACCGCCTGCGCTTGTTGATCCGATCGTGTCGCACCGGCATCCGGCATATCGTGGGAAGCTGGACCGAAATCCGATGGTATAGACTATGTCGTACACAGCCTGATGCGCCAAAAAACAGTTGCCTCTTTTGTTTGTAAGCAAGTCCGCGTATCTGCTTCACCGATCAACCTATGGGGGAACGTTTATGTTTTTAACAGATGCAAAAATTGCTGAGGCGATACGTGACGGCGGAATAGTCATCGATACATTAGAAGACACCGGTAGTTACAGCGCGGTTTCCGCTCCGAGTGTCTCAGACTTACGCGAATCCAAGTTAATTCAGCCGTGCTCTGTCGACTTCTCGATTGGTCGAATCTACGTCCCACCCACAGAACCGCGAAACGGAATTGATACCACCCCGGTTGATTTTCAGACAGGCCACCAGCTGCAGCCTGGAGAAACTGCAGTTGTGGAAACCAAAGAGCGGCTCACCCTGGGGAAAATGTACGGAGCATTTGGCTTCCCACCTGCCGGAGTTTCGCGAAATTCGATCCTCATGACAAATCCGGGACATGTTGATCCCGGTTTTACAGGGCATCTGACATTCACTCTTATAAACATGGGACGGAGGCCCTTTCACCTTCGGAGAGGTGAACGCATCGCATCTTTGCTGGTTTTTCGGCTATCCGAGGAGGTCAGCTACGGATATTCCGAGCGAAACGCTGCCTCGACACCGAAGTGGGCAAGATTGCTAGACCAATTGTCGCCAGACTTCGGTGCACTCCAAACAAAGATGGCCGAGGCCGCGAAATCGGCAGTTTCTGAGAAAACTTCAGATTTTGAAAATAAAATCAATGAAGTAAAGCGAAATTTCTCAGTTGCGCAATTGATGGTGCCATTGGGCACGGCAGCTATAGTTGCAATCTTTGGATATATCACAACCGTCGGAGATTTCGTAAAATCGACGGAGATGGATGCTGCAAAGAATAGCATAGCAAAGCTCGAAGCACAGGCTGGCATCGGAGATATTGAAAAGCAACTCTCGGTGATCGTAAAAAGAATCGATCAACTTGAAGCAAGTTCGGTAGATCGATAAAAAGGAAAATGACCGATGAAAATCAAGTCTCCAGAAATATACGTGATCTCGAAGCCGTATTTCAATGAAAAAGAATTAAGACGTTTTCTGGAAGCCAATGGACTTAAATGGAAGATGGATGAGAGCGCCCAACCGGGCGAGCATATTGTAGAGATATCAGGTAGAGTATGCTATATGTCTTTTACTGATGACACATCAAAGGTACGATTTCCAAATTCTAACTATATAAGTAACTTGATATCACGAGGACACGAAAGCGTATTAGAACATTCGGTTTGGACATTTATTCTGGATGGGGTGAGTCGATCATTCACCCACCAACTGGTGCGGCATCGTGTGGGTTTTTCTTACAGTCAATTATCTCAACAATACCACGACGAGAGTGAGGCCGAGATGGTTTTGCCGAACGGGCTTCATAATGCGCATCCAGCGTTTGCGGCCTGGGAGCAAGCCGTTGATAAGATGCTGTCAGCTTACAAGTCGCTTGTCGGGATGTCGCTACACGGCGGCCCAGAGGATGGTCGTGAACGCCTCAGATGGATAAGAAGTGTTGCAAGAAGCCTTCTTCCAAACGCGACAGCAACAACTATTGCTGTGACTGCAAATGCCCGCGCTCTTCGGCATTTTTTAAACCTGCGCGGCGCGATCGAGGGCGATTACGAAATGCGCGAAATTAGTGTGCGGCTACTTAAAGCCATAGGACCAGATGCACCCGCATTGTTCTCGGATTTCGATATCGTCACCCACCATGACGGCCATGAGATGGTTGTCAAAACATCGTAGTTTGCCGCCGTTTTTGGATAGAGAATAAAGTCGAGCTAGAAAAACGCTCGAAAAATTATTTGCGTCAAGAACATCCCGCACTACAGGCTTTCCAAGCCGGCGAATTCGCTCTGGACAAACGAATTAAAAGCCGGAGGCCTGCTATTTCTGGCCGATCTCCATTGGCTGAGAGACACAACCATCCACGGAAAATTTGAACATTGTAATTTCCCCAGAAGGTTTAACGTCGAATGGATCAGACAAATCGCCAGATGACGTTCGCCACACGCACACGGTTGGCTGCAATTCCAAAGCAAGACGAATCGCCACTGCGGAGAAAATTTTCGGTCCGAGAGGAATAATGACCGGACGATAGCGCTCCAGCAAACCGAACAATAACGAATCTAGTTTTTCATATGTCTCCTGAGGGGACAGGATGTCGTAGGAAAATAAGTAGTTGTCACCGACATCCTCGATTAGCAGACTGTTTGCGTCTTTTACGGATTCAATAAATCGCGGGTCAGGCCCAACAGGCAAAAAAAGCCGTGCAGCAGGAATTTCCAAGTAATCAATGCAACCAATGGCACGACCCGGCTCGAAGCCTAAACCAATTACCGCACACGGAGACTTCGATAAATCATCTGACCAGCCTGCGAGGTCCCCAATTATAGGCTCAGAAATATGGCTTGGAAATTCCTGGTTAGGAGGAGTGTAAAACTCTGCCAAGGAATACGCAATTGAAACGTCTATTCTAGGGCCTTTATTAGAATGAATTTCCAGTAATATTCTAGCCATTAAGGTTCGAGAGCAAGAAGAAATGTCAAAAAGAACTCGAATAGGATCTCCGACCTCTTTTTCAGGAAAATATTTTAATTTTTCCCGAAGCTCCAACTCAATTCCCGGGCTTCTTGCATCGATGAATTTTGCTCCTCGAATATTGTTGTAGAAAAATTTATTAATATCATATCCGTGTATCCCTACGCTAAGGTAGTCAAGTATCAGAGCGTTTTTAAAGGTCCCCGCTTTATTTTCGGCGATGTGCCGCGAACGAGTTTCATAGCCACAAACAAATATAGCGAGGTCGTATTCCACATCAATACTCATATATTGTTCACTATTCATCGATGTCATCCACATGAAAAGGCAACGTGAATTGCTTAAACAGGTCTGGACGTCTTTTTTTCGCGGAATTTAAAGAGTGAATGATATTCGAAAGTGGAACTGTTCGGGTGCTCACCAGGGGCAATTTGAACTCCGGCGCAAGCGTGTAGGATATCCGTAATCTCGATCCGACTATGTCTTCTGTGTGATTGGGTTCTCTTCCCGTTTCGGATGCCTCAAGGGGCATTCTAACCAGAGCGCCAGCGTTCAGCGCTCGTCCGACGAGTGAAGCAAGCGATGGAGGAACGCTTCGATCTACTTCGATCGTTGACGGAGGCTCCGGAGAGAAATTATCGCGAAGTTGTACGAGTTGAAAGTAAGAACCAATTACGTTCACTAGCTGTATGATCGACCTTATGTCGCCATAGCCGTCAGTAGGTAGCGCGGACAGACTGGCTTTATAACGATGGATAGTCGCTTCTAGGCTTGATGTCTGCGATGTCGCTTTGACCGTGCCGCCAGTTTCACAAAATTCTCTTACCAGAGGACGCATAAGGTTTATAAAGGTGCGAGGGTTACCCTCAGATATCGAAAATAACGAATATGCTCCCGTATAGAGATTGAGCGCCTTGCGGCTTTTTAATTTTTTATTCGGTCCAATAAACTCGGACCGTGTTAATATAAATGGCAGAGCTTTGCGAAATTGGGCTTTTTTATCTTCTGGTTGTCCATCGATATCCTCAAGCGTAAATTCGCGCTCTTTCAACCATTTAGAAAACGTATTATCGACACGGCGTAATAGAACACTTCGCTTGTAAATTTGACCGTTCGGCGCTTTGTAGCTGTTGAGTTTTGCTTTGTTTTCCGAACCAAAGCCACTGCCATCGAACCAGCCGTCCCCAAGCACTTGAACAGGCGTAATATCAGCGCCTCCCCCCGCAGCCTCTACCATGGCTGACAAAAGATTTTCGCAAAAGGCAAATGCAGATCGTCTGTAAGGGTAGCTAAGGTTTAATGCTTCGTAGTCATTATTTGTTGAAGGGTTCGCAGAACCTCCATCATCTCCGCTTATTTGTATAATTTCTGAAGTGTGCGGAAATAGAGAAAACTTAAATATAATTCCATGATATGAACTTCTTAAAAGAGAAAAAAGCTCCTTTCTAATAATTTCAGGGGCTATTTCGAGTTCGTCGCAAAGTATTGCCCATTTTTTCTCTGGAGTTCCGATTATAGCATTCACAACATCGATTGCATTTGCAATTGACGTCATCGGATCAAGCTTGATGTATTCTGGAACTTCGGCGCTGAAATTTCTCTTTAAATTATCGATTACAATACTGAGATCTGAAATTTGCTTTCTAATTGAAACTCTAAGGCTGACAAAGCTCGAAGTCTTGATACCTACCGACCATATTTCTGAAAGAGCATCTGCTATCTCCGCCTGCTTTGTATCGCTCAAATTTATATAAAATCTTTCGAGGTCCGCGCATGTCTTGGTTTTTTCATCCTGCGCTTCCGCCAATGCATTTAGAAACGCAATAGCGAGGTGGAGCCTGAACGACGTCCTTCTAATCTGGAATTCAATCTCCTGATCCGCAATCCCCTTGCACTTAGCCTCCAGTTGAGAGCCCCATAAGACATCTGTACCAAGAAAGATCGCATGAAAGGCTAGTTTCTTTCGTATCTCCGATGCATTAGGCCCATTCCATTCAGTTAAGGCCCTCAATTGAAGCATTTTTAGTAAAGTTGTTTTTCCACTACCCCGTGGTCCAAACAAAACTGTATGATTTGCCTCGACAAGCCGAAAGTATTGCTCGGGAGCAATAAAGGTTTTTGCGACTTCTTCCGCGCTCAGGAATCTCGCGTTGAAGGCTTCAAATGACTGAACCATTGATGGATCGCTCATTGGCGCACCTGAACTTGCACGATTTCATTGCTTTCATTTCTTAGGGAATTGACACTGTGATGCTTTTCAAGGCTTTTGATAAATTTCTCCAGATCCTCAGGAATGAGATATTTAATTTTTGGAAACTGGCTGCAAAGTGTATCCCAACTTACCGGAGCCCTTGATGCCTGTTGGTCCAGCCCAGCGGTTAGTTCTCTGCATAGCTCTGATATGTCACCTCTGGTGCCAAAGCCGACTTTTGACTTGAAGCCTGGACCGGCTGGAGGTCTAATCCACCCCTCTCCCCAGGCCCATTGCCACACCGAAATTGTCCCCCGTACGCTTCCTGATGCTCCTAACTGATCCGGAACTTCAAGATCTAGTATATAGAACTCGTTGCGTGCAATGCGCTCTATTTCGGAGTAGAGCTTGGCAGAGAAGCTTCCGGCAGAGAAAACCACTGGGGCCGTATTGCCTCCTGGTGCATAATAAACTCTTGAGAGATGCTTGTGTCCGTGGACTATAAGCCACGGTCCGCATTCGAGTTTGGTAAGCTCATTCAATAGTCGGTCGCCATTCTCCATCTGAGAGTAGTCTGCGATCTTTATCTGCTCGTTTTTTATTGGGTGGTGGTGACAGAGAAGGACATTTGTCGCCCGCTCGCCTCCTGCTCCAAGCTCAGTAATCAAGCTATCTAAAGTTCGGTCACTTACTCTGCCATGATAAAATTCTGGCTTGTCTTTATCCTTCGCATAACCGTGGAAAGCGGATGAGTTTAACAGAACAAACCGGACGCCCTTAACTTCGGTGATCGAATAGTTTTGAGCCCAATACTCCATCCATCTTCCCGTATCGTCGATTGGGAATCTTGGGCGTAGCGCCTGTATCTGCCCTTTTGCGTCGTGGTCAGTGTAAGCATAACGACTGTCAATATCGTGATTGCCCACTGCGCCGAGAACTACGCTGGCACCGAGAGCTTTGGCGACGGATTGGACTTCTTGCCAGGCATATTGTTGTGCGGATGGTGCTGCTTTGTCTCCCAGGTCCCCACCGCAAAAAACCATCTCTGCGGCGAGGCCCTCCATTTCTATCAATCGTCTGATCGCAGCAAAAGGATTTGTTCTGACGTTATTCTGATCTTCGTTGGTGATCAGCCATGAGGCTGCCGGTTCTTTTTCAGTTGCTCCAAGGCAAGCATGGAAGTCGGAAAGGATTGCGATTTTGATTGTTTTCGCCATGAATGCCTAACCTAAATTACTTGCCATGAATTCGGAGTGTTTTCTCCGTGAGGATTTGAATCCTCCGACATTTCTGGTGACTTCAAGTCTTCCAATGTTCCAAGGCTTCAAATCTTCGATCAGGCTGGGGTCCCCTGCATAACTTAGCAAAAACTTAGCGCCAACCGAGTCGATATAGTGAATGACCCCCAGGAGCCTGCTCCAGTCGACTGTTGAGAATGATTCGTTGTAATATTCTTTAAAAACTCTGTTTTCATTTTGAGCATATGGTGGGTCTAGATAAACAAAGTCACCCTTCTTTACGTTGTTTCTTATGGATTCCTCAAAGTCGCAACATAATAAATCTGCAGATTGAATGACTTTTGACGCGTTAAATAGCTCATTGATACTTAGTTTTTTTCCGGAGTTATCTCCTCCCCATGGCACGTTGAAATCTCCGGACTTATTTACGCGGTAAATCCCGTTAAAGCAGTTTCTGTTAAGAAAAAGAAAGTAGGATGCTCTTTTCAAGCTTGGAGGCATGGAATTAAATATTTCCCTTATCTCGTAGTAGCTTGATGGATCCTCGACTATTCCGTTGTATATTTCAAATAGGCCGCTTGGGTCTGATTTTAGGTAAGAATAGAACTCAATCAGGCGTGGATTAATGTCGCTGATTATAAGTTCGTTTGCTTCTACCGAGAAACTAACGCACGCCGATCCGGAAAACGGCTCTATAAATTTGCTTACGCCGCGTGGAATATGCTCAAGCAGAATTGGTAGAGCCTTCCTTTTGCTGCCAGCCCATCGAAGTGGTGGACGAATTCCTGACATATGATCCCGCTTTTTAAACCTATACGTGTTTATGTAGCCAAAATTTCTTATTGGCTACAAGAAATGTCATTCACTTGTGTTATGACGCGTCTCGTTGGCCTCAGAGCTTCGATCTCAGTGCTCGCCCGAGCGTTTCATCCTCATGCCCGTCATAACATCTAGCCAGCATTTGAATTAACTGGCCTGGACACAAAGCCGACCGCAAATCCAAATAGCCGGCCGATTTTCTCTAAGGTCTCCAGCGTCGGGTTCGCCGCCCCAGCTTCAATCTCCGCAACTTGGCGCCTAGTAAGCGACAGGGCCTTGGCGAACTCCTCCTGTGTCATGCCAAACCCTTTGCGGATATCTGCAACGGCTTCAGGCAGTCTTAAGTCACCTGTTCGAGCACGCTCGGCCAGCGTTCGCCGATTTTCAAGAATCTCGTCTTTCGTCGGTTTCTTCCAGCGCGCCATTTAGCTGCCCCTCTTCATCAGTGGCATGCCGCCAAAACGCTATCTGCAATCTCGATACAGCGTCCCATCGCACGGCCCAGAATGTCCGGAGATGCCCCCATATCTTTCGCGATGGCTGGGGCCTGGTGCAGGTGTTCTGCAAACGTGGCAAGCGTAGCTTCGAACGCACTGTGCTCAGCAGGATCAGGTATTAGTTCCCCGCAAATGTGCTTCCAGTCAGGAAGATGATCGCGACCGCCGTCACGCATCATCGCCCATCGAGTGGAGCGAACAATCCCCTCCTTCGCGAGCCGCATGGGTGCGAAATCAAAGAGCGGAGAAAGGCGGATCGTGCCGTCCTGGTGCTTGCTGAGTGCCGAATTCCGGCCGTGATTGTCGGGATTGCCAAACGCAAGGTTGGCAATATCGCGCTTCAGATATTCGACAATGTCCACGAAGGGATCGGATGAATATTGGCGCAGAACGTCGATATAGGCCTCATGCGTGCCGACATGGCCGAAATCGGCTACGCCGATCGCGGACACGAGGCTTTCCTGCCCCAGTCGGACGGTTCCGCCGCCTTCTCTCGTCTTGCGGTCGAAACGGGGAATGATCAGGACGCCCTCGGCATAGGTCGAAGGTTCGCTGACAGTCAGCCCGATCCCTTGAGCGATCCGCGAATAGAGGGCCTCGCCTTCGAGGATCAGGCGGTCTACAGGCTCGTTGCTGCGTACCAGCTTGACGATGACGTGGCGCACGGCCTCATCATCGGTCACGAAGCTGTCAGGATAATAGAGCCCGTCATTCGCCTGTGTCATAGAGACCTTCGGCCATTCGCCTTGTAGGCCGCTTGAGCCGGAGGCCAGCATTCCAAAGCGGTCGGCGACTTCCATGAAGCGATCCGACCGTTCAAGGATTTCCGCTTCTGTCACCCCTTGGCGCTCGACACCGCGCAGCCGTTCCACTTCGGCGTCCGCCGCTTCTTTGATGCGGATATTGCCTATGCCACCAGTCGCCGATCGGAGAAGCAGCGGCAGATCGGAAGCCCGCGAGCCTTCAGCAAGGCTGAGATGCTCGGCAAGCTTTCGCCTCGCATGTCCCTGCGGCATGAGATCCAATAGGAATGGTGGCCAGCTGCGGCTGTATCGGTTTTCGAGATCGACGGGATAACGGACGGATAAGGCGCGATGGTCCCGGACCGTCTTTCCAGCCGCAAACTCCGCCGATGCCACGGTGACGAAATAGTCGAGATCGTAATCGACGATCGACGGGCCCTGGAAGCCGGCCGCGTCGTCCTTGAGTTCCAATGTCGCGGCGTGATGCCACTCACCGTCAAAATGGGTTTGGAGCGTTAAGCGCATTAATTGACCCTTTCAATGGTTCAAATAATGCATTTTCCGAAATTATTCAACCCATCAAAGTGGGTTGAATAATTGCCGTCAGAACTGCCAGCTACCGAAGCGGTCATCAAAGCTTCTGATACGGCTGACCATCTTTCGGCCACGCAGCGCATTGCCGCAAGCGAACAGAATGAGCGACAGGCTGAGCACTGGTGTCATCCATGCTTCGGAGCCGCTGTTTGCGTCGAACAAGATGAGCGAAACGGCTCCCATTGCAGCGAAGAAGACCATTCCGAAATCGTATTGCTTTGAGAGGCTCTTGAGCCGGGCCGAATGCTGAGCATAGCGTAATTGCCTTGCCAGCCGTCGCTTTTCGGATGCCAGTTGATCGCATTGACGACCAAGGGCGTAGGCGCCCTGCATTATCTGCTCTTCGAAGCTCGATTTACTCATATCGCTGACCTCAAATATTTTTCTGCGACTTCCTCTGTGAATTCGCCGTGTTGTTCGGCGTAGTCGATCAGGAACCGGATGAGCTTCAAGCGCTTATCCGGTTCGACCTGACAGTTTTCCCTTGCAATGAAAGCGTCGACTGCCCCCATGACCTGGTGAAACAAGTCGATCTTGTCACGGTTGTAGGGGCTTCCTTCGCCCGTGAGCATCCAGGCGGGATTCACATTAAATTTTAAATGCAGAAGGCGGAGAAGCTTCGCGGGCATCTCGCGATTTCCGCGCTCGTAAGTGTTGTAAGCGCTTTGCGACACCTCAAGCGCTTCGGCAAAGGGCACTTGCTTGAGCCCGGAATCCTTTCGAATTTTCCCGAGCCTTTGCCCCATCGCCTCCATAAATCTGTCTTGCATCAAAATATCTCGAATGCGATAAAATCGTTGCGACTAACGCGATTATATGATTCGTTCTGTCTTGTGTCGAATTATCTCTATGGAGTTGGGCAGTTATGCAATCTCAGCTTTTATCACCCAAACAACTCGCAGATCGATCCGGATGGCCGGTTGCTCGCATCCGAAACCTGATCGCCAAGCAGGAAATCCGGCATGTCCGGATCGGAGGAAGTTTGTTCCTGCCGGAAAACGCCGTGGATGAGTATCTTGCGGCGAATATGGTCGAGCCCAAGCAGAAGGCTTTGGCACTTGCTGACAACGCCTCCAGAGCGTGAGGAGCGGCACATGAAGCAGCAAGCTGAAGCGCTGGCCCCACGGCCCATTTACAAGGTCGCGGTCAGCCGCGTCCGTGCGGCGGAACTTCTCGACGTCTCGACGGGCACCTTTGACGACTGGGTTCGCCGTGGACTGATGCCTAAAGGTGTGAAGATCGGCGCGTTGCGCCGTTGGGATGCCGAGGAAATCCGGGCGTCCTGGTACGACATCAAAGAACAGGGCTTGAGCGGAGACGAAGACGATGGCGAAAACCCGTTTGATCATGCGGTCGGGTAATCAGCGCGTCCCCTTCAAATACTGCTCACGGGATGTCGATCGGCACGGCAACGAGCGTTTTTATCTCCGCCTGCCAGGTATGCCGAAGTACCGGATGACGTCCGCCTATCTGGACGAGGCCGGCAGCATCACCCAGGCGTTTACCGAGGAATATCACCGCGTACTGTCTGGCGATCGTAGTGAAAAAACGGTCCCGATTTCAAGGCTGGAGCCCGGCTCGGTTCGCTGGCTTGTCGAGACCTATTATCGGTCCAAGGCGTTTCAAAGCCAGTCTCCGGCCACCCAGAAAGACAAGAAGAGCGTTCTCAATCGCTATTGCAGCAATGTGGGCGAACTGCCGTTCAAGAAGATTCGCAAATCCGACATCGAAGCCAGCCAGATGAAGCGCAGCGGCACGCCCGGAGCGGCTGACAAGTTGGTGAAATATCTGAAGGCGCTGTTCAATTGGGCTATCAGCGCCGAGCTGGCGACGTTCAATCCCACGAACGGCGTCACTAAAATCCATAAATCCCCCGGTTTCCATACCTGGAGCGAAGCGGAGCTGGCGCGCTATCGTGCAGCCTATCCGCTCGGCTCTATGGCCCGGCTTGCAATGGAACTGATGCTGAATTTGGGCGTCAGACGCTCGGACCTGGTCAAGCTCGGCTGGCGGAACCTGGTCGGTGACCGTATCGAGTTCATTCCAGAGAAGGGGTCCAGCAAATATGCGCAGTCGCTCAGCCTGCCCGTCACGGACGAACTTCGTGAGGCGCTGGACGCGATCACACATGATCAGTCGACCTTCCTTATCACCGAATACGGCAAGGCATTCACCGGCAATGGCTTCGGCAACAAGATGCGCCAGTGGTGCAACGATGCCGATTTGCCGGACCGCTCGTCGCACGGCCTCAGGAAAGCGTCCGCAACGATCCTGGCCGAGGCTGGCGCGACTGAACATCAGTTGATGGCGATCTTTGGCTGGTCTGATTCCAAGATGGCGCAGCACTACACGAAAGCCGCCCAATCCAAGCGCATCATCGATGCCGGTTTCGAGCGCCGCAAAACGTACGTGGCCCGCAATAATGTCCCATTTTCATCGAGCCGGAATTCCGGTGAGACAAATCGAGGAAAAAACGATGGAAAAACAACGTCCGAAAACCGAAATGGTGGGCCCGGAGGGACTCGAACCCCCAACCAAGCGGTTATGAGCCGCCGGCTCTAACCATTGAGCTACAGGCCCTGCCGGATATGTCCGGGTCCCGCGGGCCAATGGCAGGCCGCGGGTGGGACTGGCTCTAGCGGAAAACTGGTTTTCCCACAAGACGTTGCCGCAATCCCTACACAATCAATCATCAATAAGGTGCTGGGACGAAACACAACTGGAGAGAACCCATCCATGACATCCACCTATTTCCCCCGCCGCCTCAAGACCGTCGTTCTGGCCGCCGCCTTTGCGGGTATCGCCAGTGCATCGGCTTTTGCGGAAGACACCACGCCGCGTGAAGCCGTGATCACGGTTTCCGGCGAAGGCCGCTCCAGTATTGCGCCCGACATGGCGATCCTGTCGTTCAGCGTCGTCAAGGATGCCAAGACCGCCAAGGAAGCGCTCGACGCCAACAACAAGGCGATGGCCGACGTGCTGAACGCCCTGAAGGCCGGCGGCATTGCCGATCGCGATCTGCAGACGTCCGGCTTCGCGGTCAATCCGCAGTACCAGTATCCGGACAACAGCGACGGCGGCAGCCGCCAGCCGGTGCTCACCGGTTACCAGGTGGCCAACTCCCTGACCATCAAGGTGCGCGATCTTGCCAAGCTCGGCGAAATCATCGACCAGTCGGTTACACTCGGCGTCAACCAGGGCGGTTCGATTCAGTTTTCCAATGACAAGCCGGAAGCAACGATCATCGAAGCCCGCAAGTCGGCGGTGACGGATGCCGTTGCCAAGGCCAAGGTCCTGTCGGAAGCGGCCGGCGTTTCGATTGGCCGTATCGTTGAAATTTCAGAGAACTCATCCCGGCCCGAACCGATGCCGATGATGCGCGCCATGGCAAAGGAATATGCCGGTGACGCCGTACCGATCGCGACGGGAGAAAACAGCTATAACGTCACCGTCAACGTCACCTTCGCGATCAAGCAATAATAGCACAGCGCGAAGAACCGAGGAAAAACGAACCCCGCTCCGGCGGGGTTTTTTTATGCAAGCGATTCGGATGATGGAAAGCGAGGCAAACGCATGGCCCCGGAAACGACCCCCCCGCGGAAAACCGCGAGGGGTGAAACTTTCCGCCGGCCGGGGGAGACAAGACGGAAAGAATGGGAACAATCAGTCTTGCCTAGCGGCCGATGACCGGGCAACCGCGGACATTGGCGAATACGATGCTGCGATAGTTACCGCGGCGCATGCCTTCGACAACGACACGGCGGGGTGACACGTCAACGACGCGGGCGCGGCGCAGGCCGAAATCGCGGGCCTTTTCCTGGGCAAGCCAGCGGTCGCAGCGGCCGCGGCGCTCGCCACCGCCCCAGCCTGGACGATGACGGCGGTCGCCATCCCAGTCACGCTCATCGCCGTATCCGTCGTCGTCACGGTCACGATACTGGACATCGACAACGCCGCTCGAATGAATGCCAAGCGTCAGCGTATCGGCGGCAGCCGGTGCAAGCGTGGCACCAAAGCCGGTCAGGCCGATCATGCCGGCAAGCGCCAGCTTTGCAAAAATCTGTTTCATGAGTGTTTCTCCTTGTGGGCCAGATTGTGGGCCAAAACCTCGAGACGTCCGCCCGCCTGATGTTCCGGGGCATTGACGAGACCCTAAACCGGCGTGGCTGAACGGAACCCGAATCTGCCGTTCATCCGGGGTTCAGCCGAAGCAAGGACGTGAACCGAATGGCAAGAAGAAGGCGGCGAACGCCTTCAGCGCGAAAGCAGCTGTTCAAAAACGCGGATATTTCGATAATGGCTGAGACGGGTAACGGCGCCGTTTTCGAACTCGAACACGAAGACGCTCGGGATCGAATAGGATTGACCACTGGCCTCGGGGAAACCCGGCATGGTTTCGCGGTAATGACCGCGCGCCGTGATATCGACGGCAACCCGCTGGCCAAGCGCATCGTGCATCAGCACCATGTCGCTGAAGCTTTCGTCGAAATGACGGAAATAGGTCATCACACCCATGCGCAACGGACCGGCACCGATGGTGCGCTGGCCGGTCAGGGTATCGAGCGCCACGTCCTCATCGAGAAATGTGCCGATCGTCTCGAAATCCCGCTCGTTGAGGGCCTGCATGAAACGGCTAGCAATGGTCTGCGCGTCGGTCAATGTGTCATTCCTTTGCCTGTATGAACGGTGCGATCCCCGCCGTAATCGAAACCCTGCAACGCCCAAACGGCTGTTTTTGTTCCCGTAATTCCAACATTGGCACCACCTCATCCCCCCAGATGCAGTACGACCTCACGCCGGTGCGGGCGGTCGCGGTGCTCGAACAGATAGAGACCTTGCCATGTGCCGAGCATAAGGCGCCCCTGCCCGATCGGAATGCCGATCGAAACCTGCGTCAGCGCCGCCTTGATATGGGCCGGCATGTCATCCGGGCCTTCGGCGGTGTGGATGATCCAGCCCATCGACGGATCGTCGGACCGCGGCACAAGGCCCTTGAAAAAGGTGTCGAGATCGCGCCGGACGTCCGGATCGGCATTTTCCTGAATCAGCAGCGAACAGGACGTGTGGCGCACAAACACGGTCAACAGCCCCTCCTCCATGCCGGCAGCGCGGACAAAAGCCTGCGCCTCGCCGGTAAATTCGTAAAGACCGGCGCCGCGGGTCGGCAGGCTGATGACGGTCTGGGGCATACAATCCTTTCAGGCCGCCGGGTTTGGCGGTTCGCCGTTACAATTCCAGAAAACTCTTGAAGCCACCATAGATCATCCGCTTGCCGTCGAACGGTGCGGTCCAGTTGTCCATGCTGAGACGCGGGTCGGCCATGACCTTCTTGTTGATCTCATCCCGCTCCTCGCGTGACGGATAGGTGATCCAGGAAAAGATCACCAGTTCGTCATCCTTAGCCTGGACTGCACGCGGAAAGGACGTCAGCTCGCCATAGGGCACATCGTCGCCGATGCACTCGACATAGGACAGCGCTCCATATTCCTTCCAGACCGTGCCTGCTATGCGCGCCAGGTCCTTGTAGGCTTCGATATTGTCCTTCGGCACGGCAACGATAAATCCATCGACATAGGGCATGTCAGTTTTCTCCTAGAGATGCACCTTTTTCACCGGTGTCTGCATGCCTCCCTTCCACGGAGGCCTGTACCGCATCGAGCAGATCCCGCGCCGCAGTCGTGCGAGGGCGGGTAGCGGCCGGTGCTTCCTCCTGCTCATCGACATAGATGGAGACCGGCCACTGCTCGTCAAGGGCAAGCAGGCTGCGAACCGCTTCGGGCGGGCGGACGCGGCCGAAATAATCTTCCCGGCACAGAATCCATTCGACGACAAATGCACGGAACCAAGCATCGCCGGCACCGGCGATGCAGGAAGGCAAGAGCGCATCGACATCCACAGGACCGCGGAAGCAGGGCGGGATTTCACGCGGATTCAATTTCCCGACGCATTCCTCTTCCCGCCTGCAGCGGCGCACCCGGAAGAAGGATGGAATATCCATCCGCGTGGCAGCAGCACGGCAAAGTGCCTCGAACAGAACGGGATGGACGGTATTTCTTCAGGTCCGCAAATCGGCAGCATGATTGTCTCCCTTTCGGGAATGGAAGTGCAAGGGGGCGGAGCGATGGACACGGTTTTTCCGTCACGCGGCGGCTTTTTCGCCCGTGGTTTGAGCCATCTGCATGTCTGCCGGCTTTTGGCGCGGCAGGATCGGCCGGGGCACATCGGGTGCCTCAGGTAAGTAGAATTAGGTGACACACGATGTGCCCCGCTTCAGTGTTTTTTGCCACGCTTCTCAGGTTCTTCTGCGCTTTCCTCTCTGACAGGAAAGCCTCCAAATGCCCCAGCCCGGCCGCTTATCCGCCAGGCCTTTCAATGCGGCGGGGTTTGGCCCTGGACCCGTGGACGGCAAAACCGTCCGGCGGGGTGAACCGCCCGTGGTGTGGCTACCCGGCACGCCCGGTCCGCTTTCACGAACCGGAGGAGGACCACCTTTCACGCAGCCCCGGGGATTTCGCGTGCGTTCCGCCAAACCATCCGGGCACCGACCCCACCTCGCCGGCAACGCAAACCGGTGTATCCGTGATGGGACGCAGTGAGTATGACACGGGTTTTCAACGCGGGGATTTGCGGGGATATATCGTAGATCGCAGTATTTTAATGGCCTGAGAAAACAAGCGTTTGAACCGGAAGCAATACGGCCTGCATCCTCAGGATCATCGCGTGTACCAGCCCGACCGCATCCACCGCATGCAAATATACCGATCGCAGCGTGCCGATATTCTTGTCGGCGAGCGCATCATGGTTGTTGGTGTAGGCATTGGCGATACAACTGCTTCCTGGCGGTATACCCTCCAGCTGCCCGGGGTATAGTGGCTCCAGAAAAACGGTCAACGTTCCGGGCTTGCTCAGTTGCGTGACATCGACAAGCTGCTCCGTCGGCCGTATCTGCCCTGCGGCGATGACATCCTGAACACCCGTCACGACCATCGGGATAATGGTGAACGGCTTGCCGATACAGGTCGCCTCGGCGATCATTCCCGTTTTCAGGACCTGGGCTTCAATCTGCCCGAAACCTGCAACGAGAGACACCCGGCCGGCCTCCGCCGGTATGAGGATACCGGCCGGCCGCAACATCGAATTGACGATATCACCGGGCCGCAGACCAAATTGCTGAACGGAGCCAGCGACACCCGCTCTGACGAACGTCTTGTCCAATTCCACCTGCGCCTGGGCCTGCGCCGCTTCAGCGCTTGCTCTTTGGGCCGGTAGCAAAGCTGCGATCTCCGTCTCCAGCGTGCGCTTCTTTGCCAGCACCGCGTCAACCGCACCTTGCTTGCTATCAATCATCGTCTTCAGCCGCTCGACCTCACGCCGCGATACGGCATCGCTTTTGAGGAGCTGCGCTTTCATCTCGTATTCGTCCACAGCCGTTTGATAGGCACCTTGCGCTTCCCGGATCTGCCCGTCCGCACCGGCCAGCTCGGTCTGGCCGACCTTCAACTGGGCATCGATCTCCGCGATCCGCCGGCGGGCTGCTTCTAATGCTGCCTCCTGTTGGGACGCATCAAGCCGGAAGAGCGGCGCGCCAGCCTCCACCTTCTGATTGTTGACGACATAAACCTCTTCGACACGGCCGACGGTTTCCGGAAGGATCGTGATGGTCCGGAAAACGGCTGTCACGCTCCTGGTCGAGGGGTGGAAGTAAAAGATCATCGTGATCAACAGGATGGTCAGCATCAGACAGGCCGTGATCCCCCAACGAAGCTCGTACCACATCGTATAGATCGTCAGCTCGCGGCCAAACCGCTTTCCCTGGCCGTACCGGCGAAAGAGATAATCAGGAAGGACGGTCAGGATCGAGCAGAGCAGCAATTCAAACATGGTTCAGATTCCCTCGCCATGTGTGCTGGTACTGGTTGCAGGCCCGGTTGTGTGGACCGGCTCCTCATTGACCAGGGCGGGATCGCCCGTCGTTTCGGCATCGCGCCCCGACAGCTTGGCCAGCGACTGGGCGATCGAATAGAGCGGGGATGAGAAATCGGGAATCTGTACGAACGCCAGGAGCAGACCGGCAATCCAAAAGATATGATTGTGGGTGAAGAGCGAGATCAGCGCCAGAACCGCCACGATCTCCATCTGCACCTTGCTGGTCCGGTGCGCCCGGCGTTCCGGAAAGGCATGAAGTTGGAAATACAAATTTCCGATAACAAGAACGCCGATCAGTAGAAAAATCACGACCGCGCCGAAGAGATAATCGGTTTGCCCCGGCGCCGTGATGAAAACCGGAAGGTGTTCAATTGCCGCCGGATGAACAGACTGAGCCACTCAATATTCTCCCCTCACAGCCGAAGCACAATTGCGCTTCCGCGTTCCAAACATCGATAATCCAAACGATCGTTCCAGGCGAACGACATTCCAATCGAAGTCATTGACTTCGCTTTATTTCTGCAACGTAATCCAACAATGATTGTTCGTCTACGAACATAACGGGAGGATCCGGAGTATTTTTTCCGAAGCCGAAGTGTAAGTATATACAATGCCTTAGGATGCCGCATCGGTATTTCCCGGCTGCATCGCTTTTGAAGTAAGCGGATTGGCGCGCCCCGTCACGAATCCATCGGAAACAACGGAGCACCGGCTGCGATCCTCGCTCCGGCAAATTCTGCCCGCTGACCGTCATTCAGCCCTTCCAATCCCAGCTTTCGCAGCAGCTCCGCGCCAGTGAGGGGCATGAACGGGGTGAGCGCTTCTGCAATGATCTGGAGCGTCCATGCGACGCTGTAGAGGCTGCTATTCAGCCGAGTAGCCGCCTCCTGCCGTTCATCCTCCACCCGGGCTGCCGCCACCGCCTTGGCATGCGCCCATGGCTGCTGGTCGGCGACATATTTGTTGGCTGCAGCCACCAGTTTCCAGATCGCATCCAACGCCCGATCGAAAGCATAGGCGTTGAGATGAGCAGTGACGACTTCCTCAAGGCTGTGGGCCTGACGGATCAATGTGTCGTTTTCGATAAATTCCGGCGAAGGCTGTGACAGGGTGCCGCCGCAGGATCGCTCGATCATGCTCAGCGTGCGGTGAACGAGGTTTCCGAGTTGTCCTGCCAGTTCGGATTTGTAGGCCGTTTCAAAACGTTCGAGCGAAAAATCACCGTCTTCGGTGGTGCGGATATGGCGCAAAAGGAAATAGCGCAGAGCATCGGCACCAAAACGTTCGGCATATACGGCGGGATCGGCGGCGTTTCCGAGCGACTTGCTGATCTTGCGGCCTTCGGTCGTCAGATAGCCGTGGACGAGGATGCGGGTGGGCAAAGGCAAGCCGGCCGAAAGCAAAATGGCCGGCCAGTAGACCGCATGAAACCGGGTAATGCCCTTGCCAATGACATGTTCGCGGGCCTTGGCATTTGTCCAATACTGCGAAAGCAGCGTCTCGTCGGTGCCGTAGCCAAGGGCGGTGATATAGTTGGCGAGCGCATCGAACCAGACATAGATCACCTGGCCGGGATCGCCGGGAACCGGAATACCCCAGCCCCGCGCCCGCTCGGCGCTGCGCGAAATGCTGAAGTCCTCCAGGCCGCGCTCGATCAGGGCGGAAATCTCGTTCTGGCGCGCATGCGGCACCACCCGGATCGTTCCCTGCCGGTAAAGATCGCGCAGCCGGTCTGCGTATTTCGACAGCCGGAAGAACCAGTTCTCTTCCTCAATTTCTTCCAGCGGCGCATCATGTTCGGGGCAGCGGCCATCCAGCAGTTCGTCCGGCTTGTAGAATTGTTCGCAGCCGACGCAGTAAAGACCGGTATAGGAGCGCTTGTAGATATCTCCACGCTCGCAGCAGGCCTGCCAGAGTTTCGTGACGCCCGGCGTGTGGCGGGGATCGACACTGGTGCGGATGAAATCGTCGTAGGAGAGATCGAGGCTTTCCGGCAGAGCCTGGAAACGTGCAGCATTGCGCGCTACGAAATTGGCGACAGTCTCACCCGCTGCTTCTGCCGCCCGGACATTCTTGATGCTGTTTTCGTCGGCTCCGGCCAGCAGGCGCACGTCATCTCCCCGCTCACGGTAGAAGCGGGCGAGCGTATCGGCATGGATCACCTCGAGCGCAAAGCCCAGATGCGGGGCGGCATTGACGAACGGGATGGCGGTGGTGACGTAGCGCACCGGTGCGGGTTTGGATGTCTGGGTCATGGGCGGAACTCCTCTGGATGGTCTGGGGAGGCGGTTCCACAAAAAAGCCGCCTCGGATTGAAGCGGCTTGGGCGTCTGGCGAAAATTATCTCAGATCACGCAAAAGGGTCCGCTTCTCGGATGGAGAGCGGCATCATCATGCAGGAAAGAGCGTTGATCGGCAGACTGGTCATGCGGCCAAATAAAACAGACGGGGCCTGCCTGTCAATGCACGCGCTCGCGTGGCGTCAATCACCGGAAGGAGACTTCGAGGTTTTGCCGGTCCTGGGCGATCACCTGGCACCGCGTCTCAAACCCCTCGCCCTTGATCGACAGGAGAAATTCGGCGGGGATGCCGGTGGAGTTGGACACGGTAAGACCGGCGCTATCGCTGCCGAGCGATTTGACGGTGCAGTCGATGGTCGAACGGCGGTCGTTGAAAACGATCGATCCTGCCTTCAGGACGCGCCGCCGTGTGCCAACCGCCTGATCCGCCTGCAGTGAACTCCAGGAAACACAGCGGTTGCGGCCGGTATGCTTGGCCTTGTACATGGCGGCATCCGCCTGAGCGAGCAGCGTCTCGATATCCTTGCCGATGATCGACAGCGCCGAAACACCGAAGCTTGCGGTGACGCTGAGCCTCTGCTCGCCGGTATCGACAGTTTGCGCGGCGATCAACGCCCTCACCTTTTCGGCAACCGCCAGCGCCCCTTCCCGGTCCACATGCGGCAGCAGGATGGCGAACTCTTCGCCGCCGAGACGGCCCAGCAGATCGCCCGCCCTCAGCGCGCCCTTGCAGGTCGCGGCCACATTCTTCAAAACCTCGTCGCCGGCCGCGTGACCATGCGTGTCGTTGACCGACTTGAAATGATCGACATCGAGGACGATGCAGGAGATATCGTGCTGGTGGCGCAGGGCGAGCGAGATCAGCTGGTCTGCCTCCTGCTTGAAGGCGCGGCGGGTGAGCGCCTCGGTCAGGCTATCGGTGGCGGCGGACTGCAACAGGGAAATTCGATCCATCGAGACACCGGCGAGCCCGGTCAGGATGGTCAGATCGCGGTTGCCGAACGACCGCGGCCGCCGGTCGATGGCGCAGACGGTGCCGATCACATGCCCGGCTTTCGTAAGCAGCGGCACGCCGGCATAAAAGCGGATATGGCTTTCGCCGGTGACGGCTGGATGCTCCGCAAACCGCGAGTCCTTCGTGGCATCCTGGACGACAATGGGTTCTTCGATATCAATCACATAGCGGCAGAACGTGTCTTCGCGCGGCACCTCTGCGGCGGCAAGGCCGGAGCAGGACTTGTACCATTGCCGGTGGGCGTCGATCAGCGAGACGATGCCAATTTCAACGGAGAAGATCTCCTTGATCAGCCTGACCACGCGGTCCAGGCCCTCGTCGCGGGGCGTATCGAGAAGATCGAAGGCTTCCAGCGCCGCCAGCCGGTCGATTTCCCGCTGGATCGTCTCAGCGGATGATTTTCCGAATGCGCGTACAGCCGCCATGAGCACTTCTCTCCTTGCGCTGGCGCATCGATATGCGCTCCACAATTCCTCAAAGACCTGACTACAATCCCAATGATACGGCGGCAATTCGTAAAAAGTTGCCATTGAATTCTGTTGGATTGTTCACATTACCGGGCCTGTGGCGGACAGAAGGCGGGTAACGGCGGGCATTTTTCTGCCCGCAGCCGTGCTATCAAAACCTGTCAGTCTTCCTTCGCTCTTTCAGAAAATTTCACTGCCGATGTCGAAGTCAGGCCCACCCGTTCGTCTTTGCCGGTAATGTTCACGCAAACAGGAGGAAAGTTCATGCAGAAGATCACGCCCTTTCTCTGGTTCGACAACAATCTCGACGAGGCAATCGCCTTCTATCTCTCCATTTTCAAGCAGGCGACGGTGACCTATCAGCAGAAGGGGCCGGACGGAAAAACCTTCACCGCCGCCTTCGAATTGGAAGGCCAGGCATTCATGGCGCTGAACGGCGGGCCACACTACAAGCTGACCCCGGCCGTCTCCTTCTTCATCGCGTGCGCCGATCAGGCGGAGGTCGATCATTACTGGGAGAGGCTGCTGGATGGCGGACAGGCGCAGCAATGCGGCTGGCTCACAGACCGTTTCGGCGTCACCTGGCAGATCATTCCGGATGCCTTGATGCGGCTGATGAGCGATCCGGACCCGGCCAGAGCCGGACGGGTGCGTGACGCGATGATGCGGATGGTCAAGATCGATGTGGCGGGTCTGGAGAAAGCCGCCGCCGGCTGAACCAGCCTACCCTTCCAGATCATCCTTCAACCTGCCGAGCAGGCCAACGGCATGGGCAGCGTAGGGACCGATCCAGCGGTCATGGATATCCTTGATCGGCAAGGCGTTGAGATAATTCCAGCGCTCGCGCCCCTCGCGCTTGACGATGACAAGATCAGCCGCTTCCAGAACCTTGAGGTGCTGCATCACCGTGCAGCGGTCAAGAGCGGGAAAGCGTGCACAAAGATCGCCTGTCGTTTGCGGCTGATCTTTCAAGATATCCAGCATGGCCCGGCGGCTGGAGGCGGCCAACGCCTTGAAGATTTTGTCGTTTTTCTCGTCGATTGACATGTTGTTTTTTTATAACATAATAAGAGTCGGAGCAAGTATAAAGGCAGGAGGAAAAAACATGGAGCTAAAATTCAGGGTCGCCGGACGCATCGCCAAGCCGGTCTCGGAGGTTTTCGAGGCGGTGGTCAATCCGGCACAACTGTCGCGCTATTTTACCACCGGCGGCGCCAAGGGCAGACTTGAAACGGGAGCCACCGTCACCTGGGATTTCCACGATTTTCCTGGCGCCTTCCCGGTCAAGGTCATCGAGGTGATGAAAGACCAGAAGATCGTCTTCCAATGGGCTGCCTATGAAGGACCGGGCTCAGACACACCCAAATACGACACCACCGTCACCATGCTGTTCGAGCCCACCGACGATGGCCGCACACTGGTGACGATTGCCGAGGAAGGCTGGCGCCAGACGCCGGGCGGGCTGAAAGGCTCCTATGGCAATTGCGAGGGCTGGACCGGCGCGCTCTGCGCCATGAAGGCCTGGCTGGAACACGGCATCAACCTGCGGGAAGGCTTTTACAAGTAACGCGATGCCCGGCGTGGCGGCTCAATTCCTCGGGAATCGCCGCGCCCGCCATTGGCTTTTTGGAACCGAACCGCCGACCGCGAAACTGAACGCAGTAATGCCGTCGGCTTCCGCGTTGACAGTGCATTTGAAATCGACATCGATCCAGCCCTGCGCGGTCTTATAAGCCGCGCCACTGGCCGTCATCACCTGACCGGAGATCGGCGATCCGTTGCGCGGATCAAAAAACAGCCCCTGCGGCACGGTATCTTCCCGGGTGCGGCGCACCTGCTCCAGCGTCTCGATCATGCACATCTGCACGATCCGCCGGTCCCTCGGCAGCTTGCCGAGCGCCTGGCGGACACGCGGATCGGACAGCGTATCGGCGGAATAGAGTTCCTTTGCCCGCTTCAACTCGGCGAGCGGGCGGCTGGGCCTTGTGTCAGCGCCATCAGCCGAGGCAACCTTCTGCGGATCCGACACGGCAACATCCACCGGCCGGTCCAGCGGTTTGGCCTGCGGGATCGGTACCGTTTCGATCAGTGCCTCGCCTTCGTTCAGAACCGCGTTGGCATTGGCCGTTTCGGGTAGATTGAGTTCCGGCAGCTTGGCAGTGGCCGCCGTCTCGGCTGGCTGATCCAGAGGCTTGCGCTGCTGAGGTTCGTTATCCCTCGGCGGCTGTTCACTCGCCAGCGGAACGGCGCGCTCAGCGCGTGGTTCGGGCTCGGCCTGTTTCTCGGGTTCCGAGGGACGGTCGCCCCCCGCCTCCTTGCCACCTTCTTTTGCAGCCGATTCCAAGGCTTGCGGTTGTGCCGTGGCTTTCTCTGCTTTGGCCTTCTGGGCCTCGGCTTTCTCGGCTGCGGCCTTCTGCGCATCCGCCTGCCCTGCCGCAGGCTTGTCTGCTGCCTGCGGTTCGGCCTTTTCAGCAGGCTTCTCCTCGGCCTTGTCTACCGGTTTTTCCACCGGCTTGGCGTCTTCCGCAGGTTTTGGTTCCTGCTTCGGTTCCGGTTTCTTTTCCGGTTCCGGTTTCTTCTCGGGCTCCGGCTTTTTCTCAGGTTCCGGCTTTTTTTCTGGCTCTGGCTTTTTCTCCGGTTCGGGCTTCTTCTCCGGTTCGGGCACCATCTCGACCTTGACCACTTCCTGCTCTTCAGGCTGTGGCGGCATCACCGGCATATCGAAGATCAAAAACGCAGCCGCAACGACATGCAGGGCGGCGGAAGCAAGCAGCCCCGCCTTGAATGTGCCCCACCATTTTTCCGAATTCTGCTGCATGGATGGTGAATAGAACCGGATACTGACCGGATCGTGACCGGCGGGACAATGAGACAGGCAGACCAGTGGCCAGCCCCTTTCTCCCTAGCATGGCCGCACCGCCGTTCCTAGCGCGGCGGATGGGCGTTCAAGCGTCCGTGATCTCGAAACGATCAGGGTAGAACGCCAGGTGATCGCGGATGACGGCGACGGCATCATACGGCGCCTCATACGACCAGACGGCATTCTCGAGCCTGGGGCCACCGGCGGTCATGCTGAAATAGGACGCATCGCCCTTATAGGGACAATAGCTGGCGTGATTCGTCCGGTGCAGCAGCGCCATATCGGCATCCGCGCGGGGAATGTACTGCACGGCCGGATAGGACGCCTCGCGCAATGTCAGCGCGTTCTGGCTGTCGGCAACGACGCTATCACCCAGCCGGACAACGACACGGCCGGAATTGCGGCTGATGGTGATCGGATGATTAGGGCCGGGAATCTTCATCGGCTTTTCCGCCATGCGGCTCTCCTCGCAAGGATTTGGTATTGCCGCCGCAGTATCGCCTATCCGAGCGAACTGACAAGCTCCCGGTAGGCCGCCTCCGGAAATGCCTTCAGGGTGCGGGTGCGCACATTGCCGCCCATGCCCAGCGACAAGGCGAAACGCGCCATTACCGCATCATCCGGCGCTTCGCACACCGCCACCATGTCGTGATCGCCCATGGTCAGATAAAACTCCCTGAACGAGCCGCCCATGTCCTTCAGCAGCTTCTTTGCCGCATCGAGACGCTTTGGCGCGTCGCGTACATTCTTGACGCCCTGCTCCGTCCAGTTGATCAGCACGATGTACATGGTCATGGCACATCTCCCATGCGGCACGGCCTTGAAAACGGCACCGCGATTGATGCCTCCATCTCCCGCCTCATCGGATACGCCGCCCGGCACGGCGGACGGCCGACTTCAGTCAACGCAACATGTGCAATCGAGGCCCGGAGGTTTTAGCGAGTGCTCAAGTATATTCCTGTCGGCAGAGGCGGACAAGCATGGGGCAAACTCGCAACAAAAAACCCGGCCAGTTTTGAACTGACCGGGTCGGTTTTTTCAGCCGGCAGATGCCGTTGCCTAGCTGTCCAGGAACGAGCGCAGCTTGCGCGAGCGGCTCGGGTGCTTCAGCTTGCGCAGCGCCTTGGCTTCGATCTGGCGGATACGTTCGCGGGTAACCGAGAACTGCTGGCCGACTTCTTCGAGCGTGTGGTCGGTGTTCATGCCGATGCCGAAGCGCATGCGAAGGACACGTTCTTCGCGCGGCGTCAGCGATGCCAGAACGCGGGTCGTCGTTTCGCGCAGGTTCGCCTGGATGGCGGCGTCGATCGGCAGCAGCGCATTCTTGTCCTCGATGAAATCGCCGAGGTGCGAATCCTCTTCGTCACCAACAGGGGTTTCGAGCGAGATCGGCTCCTTGGCGATCTTGAGGACCTTGCGGACCTTTTCGAGCGGCATGGCAAGCTTTTCAGCCAGTTCTTCCGGGGTCGGCTCGCGGCCGATCTCGTGCAGCATCTGGCGCGACGTGCGGACGATCTTGTTGATCGTCTCGATCATGTGCACAGGAATACGGATCGTGCGGGCCTGGTCGGCGATCGAGCGGGTGATCGCCTGACGAATCCACCAGGTCGCATAGGTCGAGAACTTGTAGCCTCGGCGGTATTCGAACTTGTCGACCGCCTTCATCAGGCCGATGTTGCCTTCCTGGATCAGATCGAGGAACTGCAGGCCGCGGTTGGTGTACTTCTTGGCAATCGAGATGACGAGGCGAAGGTTGGCTTCGACCATTTCCTTCTTGGCGATACGGGCTTCGCGCTCGCCCTTCTGCACCATCGAAACGATGCGGCGGAATTCGAAGATCGAGATACCGGTTTCCGTGGCCAGATTCTGGATCTCGCCGCGGATGTTGCGGATCATCGTGCCTTCGTTCTTGGCGAATTCCTTCCAGCCCTTGGCGGCCAGATTGGCGATCGACTTCATCCAGTTCGGATCGAGTTCGGCACCGGAATACTGTTCCAGGAACGAGTCACGCTTGACGCCGTAGGATTCGGCGAGGCGCAGCAGGCGGCCTTCGTTCTGCATCAGACGCTTGGAGATGTCGTAGAGCTGCTCGACAAGGCTATCGACGCGGTTCTGGTTGAGCGACAACGACTTGACGGCCGTGATCAGCTCGTCCTTCAGCTCCTTGTAGCGGCGCTCCTGGGCGGGCGACAGCGTACCGGTGGCCTGAAGACGGGCTTCGACCTGCTGGTCCTGCAGCTTGCGCAGCTTCTTGTAGGTCTCGGCGATGATGTCGAGCGTTTCCATGACCTGCGGACGCAGTTCCGCTTCCATCGCGGCAAGCGAAAGGTTCGACTCGTCGTCGTCCTCTTCCTCTTCCTCCGGCGGCAGGCCTTCGCCGCCGACATTGGTCACGTCATCTTCGCCGCCACGCGGCCGGCGGTTCTTTTCCTTTTCCTCGGCAGCCTTGCGGTCGGCCTCGATTTTCTCAGGCGACTGGAACTGCGGCGCAGCCTTGGCTTCCGGGCCGGAATAGGTGGTTTCGAGATCGATGATCTCGCGCAGAAGCGTGTTGCCTTCGTTGAGTTCGTCACGCCAGATGATAATGGCCTGGAACGTCAACGGGCTCTCACAGAGACCGGCAATCATGGTTTCGCGGCCAGCCTCGATGCGCTTGGCAATGGCGATTTCGCCTTCGCGCGACAGAAGCTCGACCGAGCCCATTTCGCGCAGGTACATGCGCACCGGATCATCGGTACGGTCGGTCGGCTCTTTCTTCTTGGCGGTCGCAAGGGCCGTGCCGCCCGAAGGGGCCAGTTCGCCGCCTTCGCTCTCGCCGTCGGAATCGCTATCTTCTTCCTCGGCGGCCGCGGTGCCTTCGTCGGCTTCCTCGTCCTCGACGACATTGATGCCCATTTCGCTGAGCATTGCCATAATGTCTTCGATCCGGTCGGGATCAACCTGATCGGACGGCAGAACCTCGTTCAGCTCGTCCATGGTGACATAGCCGCGCTTCTTGGCGGCCTTGATCATCTTCTTGACCGCGTCATCCGAGAGGTCAAGAAGCGGGCCGTCGGGTGCGCCTTCGCGTTCGGCTTCTGCTTCTTCGTTCTCTTTGACTTTGGTTGCCATTTATATCGTCGCTTTCCTTGGACAGCACTCAGCGCGTGCGCGGTGCAAAACTCTTTCGAGGCCTGGGGGCGTCAATCGCTCCCACCGCGAATCATTACCCCTGACGTAACGGGATGATCTTTAATTCCTGATTAACCACGGCAGTCACCGCAGTTAAACCGGCGAACTGCGACAGCAGCGCCGTTTTGTCATCGCTTGCATGATGGATCTGTCCACCGTACCCATTTCACTCACTGTATCAGAAATGGTGATTCCCACAATTTTCGGTCCCGTCAAGCATTTCCGGTGAAAAACCGTTCAAATCGGCAAAAAAGACTGAATCACGCTCGACGCTTCAACGATTCAGTTCCATGGCCGAAATGTAGGAACTGTTCATAGAAAGACAAGGGCCAAGGGAATCTCTGCTTGCAGACGAGGCCCGGCCTCAACCCATGACACGCTCCTCAACCATCAAAAACTTCGGCCGTCGACCTTGGTGATCGTCAGGGTTTCCAGATCGACATCCGGCAAGCAGCGGACATTGACCGCCGTCATCGGGCCGGTCTTGCTCTCTCCCTCGGCATAGGGCGCAATCCCGCAATTGGCGCAGAAATGATGCTGGATGACGTGCTTGTTGAATTGATAGGTCGATACCGCCGAGGCCGGCGTCTGCAGCCTGAAGTTTTCGCGCGGGACGAAGGCGAGAAGGCCGCCGCGGCGGCGGCACATCGAACAATTGCAGTCCATCGCCTGCGTGATCTCGGCCTCGACCTCAAAGGCGATGGCCCCGCAATGACAGCTTCCCGAATAGATCATCAAACCCTCCCAAGTCCGGTAGGCTGAGAGATGATGCGGCGGGTGGCGATGTCAAGGTCTTGCCTGCATCGCCACCCAAAAAGGCACACGCTCCAGAGCCGCGCGCGGCTAGGCCATGGCGCCGCCGGTCACCAGAATTTGCGTGCGGTTGGGGACCCGGTTGTAGAGATCGATCACGTCCTGATTGAGCATGCGCACACAGCCTGAAGACACCGACTTGCCGATCGTCCACCATTCCGGCGAACCGTGAATGCGGTAGATCGTATCCTCGCCATTCTGGAAGATGTAGAGCGCCCGGGCACCAAGCGGGTTTTTCAGGCCTGGATCCATGCCGCCATTGGCGATGCTGTAGGGTTCAAGATCGGGGCGGCGCGCCACCATCTCGTCGGGCGGCGTCCAGCGCGGCCATTTACGCTTGTACTGGATGACGCCGCGGCCCGACCACTCAAAACCCGCACGGCCAAGCCCGACGCCGTAGCGCATCGCCTTGCCGTTCTCATAGGTGAGGTAGAGGAAATGATTGGCGGTATCGACGACCAGTGTGCCGGGACGCTCGCCAGTGGTGTTGTCGACCCACTGGCGGCGAAAGCGCGCCGGCACCTTCTGGTACGGAACAGCCGGCAGCGGAAACAGCTCTTCCGGCCGGGCACTGTACATTTCGCTTTCGGCAGTGTTGAGGACGACAGGTTTGGCTTCAACCGGGGCGACGACGGGCTGAGCCGTGGTGGCACAGCCGGCAAGTCCGAGCGCGGCAAAGGCGCCGCCCGCCTGAAGGAAGGTTCGGCGGGACACATTCAAATCAATCACTCGGGACACCTCATCTGCTTGTCGAAGGCCATGGGATTGCCATGCGAAAGCGGCCAATGGAAGCCACTTAACGGAAACGTGAACAGCATGTGATGTGGTAAGCGGACATCCCGGAATGCCCTTGCGAACGGTGGTGACCCATGCCCATCTGGCGGGCCTCAGGCGGGCGCATGCGGCTTCCCGCGGGACGAAAATTTACCTTCTGATAACCTTCTGCCAGTTCACTAAGGGCTCATTCCCCGCCTGCCAGACAGGCCCATTCCCCTTTTCGACGGAGATCAGATGTCCATCAACCGGCATATCCTCGCCGCCCTGGCGCTTGCCAGCACCATCCTTCCAGCTCAGGCACAGCCGGTGATGGTCAAGACGTTCGGCCATTGGGGTGTCTATTCCTACAACGATAACGGCAAGACCGCCTGCTATGCGCTGACCATGCCGCGCGACATGCAGCCGGCCAGTGTCAATCACGGAAACAACTTCCTGCTGGTCGCGCCAAAAGGGGCCGGCGGCTACATGCCGCAAGCCCAGATGGGCTACACCCTGAAGGCCGGATCCGAGGTCACCGCCAAGGTCGGCAGCGACGTCTTCACACTGACACCGCGCGGAAACGTCGCATGGCTCTCCCGCGAAAATCGCGACAATGCCATGGTCGCGGCGATGAAATCCGGATCGACGCTGACGCTTCAGGCCACCTCCAGCCGCGGCACCGATACCCAATACGCCTTTTCGCTTGATGGCGTGACGGCGGCACTGAAAAAGGCACGCGCGTGCCAATGACCGGGCAACGGCAGGCATGCGAACTCTGTGGTGGGAGACGGGACAGATGAAGGCGGCAATCACAATTCTCGCTGTCCTCGCAGCAATGGCGCAACCGGTCGCCGCCACCCCCATGAGCGCGAAGCCGGATGGCGCCAATATCACCGCCGGTCGCGGTACCGGACGCGTGACAGGGCTGAAACTGCCCCGTTTCGTCTCGCTGAAAAGCGACAATGCGCGCATGCGCGTCGGGCCATCGACCGAGTATCCGGTGCGGTTCGTCTATATGGTTGCCGGCTTGCCGCTGGAAGTGCTGGAGGAATGGGGCAATTGGCGGCTGGTGCGCGACCAGGACGGTTCGTCCGGCTGGATGCACGCGGCATTGCTGTCCGGCCATCGCACCGCCATTGTCGCGCCTTGGCTGAAACAGGGCGCCAATCTGAGACGTAGCCTCGCACCGAACGCCGAAATTACCGCCCTCATGCAGCCAGGTGTGCTTGTGAAAATCAGCGATTGCAGCGGCTCGAAATGCCACGTCACCCTGCACCGGCCGCGCCTCAGCGGTTATGTCTCACAGGCCAAACTCTGGGGAGTCTATCCCAGAGAAGTCATCGAATAGCCCGCAACCCCGTACCGCCTCTCGGCGGTGCGGGAAAAGCCTTCACCAGTCCATGACGACCTTTCCGGAATTGCCGGACCGCATGGCCTCGAAGCCGTCGCGGAAATCATCGATGCCGATGCGGTGGGTGATGATCGGCGACAGGTCGAGGCCGCCTTGCACGAAGGCAATCATCTTGTACCAGGTCTCGAACATCTCGCGGCCATAGATGCCCTTGAGGTTGAGCATCTTGAAGATCACCTTGTTCCAGTCGATCTCGAAGCCGGTCGGTGCAATGCCGAGAATGGCGATCTTGCCGCCATTGTTCATCTTGTCGATCATGTCGCGGAAGGCGGGGGCGGCGCCCGACATTTCCAGCCCGACATCGAAGCCCTCGGTCATGCCGATGCGCTTCATCACGTCGGCCAGGTTTTCCTTCGACGCATCGACGACATAATCGATGCCCATCTTTTCGGCCAAGGCCAGCCGCACCGGATTGATATCGGTAATGACAACCTTGCGGGCACCGGAACGCTTGGCAACCAGCGCCCCCATGATGCCGATCGGCCCGGCGCCGGTGACCAGCACGTCCTCGCCGACGACATCGAAGGAGAGTGCGGTGTGCACGGCATTGCCGAACGGATCGAAGATCGCGGCAATTTCGTCCGGCACTTCATCGGGGATGGCCACGACATTGTATTCGGGAAT
>UCHD01000007.1 GCA_900472175.1 Hyphomicrobiales bacterium
ACGTTCGCAGCCTCCTTGCGGGAGACCACGAGGCTTTCCGTGGAGCGCCAGCCCTGCCTCGCCGCAAACGTCTTGCGGTGTATCCGTGACAGAACTCCATGATCATGACACGGTTTTTCAGAGCGGGGATTTTGGAGGAAGACGATTCCGATAAAACTGTTCGATTTCAACGCGCAGACATGTAGCATCGCGTTTGAACGTCCACGCCAAAAGGGGAAAATCATGCTTTTGAGAATGGAAGCCAAACTCGCCGGCGTCTGCACGCCGGTTTTTACCAGTCATCCGGTTCGCTGGCTGGGGCTCGTGGCCTTGTGCTCGATCTTTATCCTGAGTGGCGTGACCAAGCTCATGGATTTCAACGCAGCCGTCGCCGAAATGGAACGATACGCGCTTTTACCGGCAAGACCGATCGCCGCCGTGGTCATCCTCTTCCAGCTGAGCGCTTCGGTCATGGTCATCAGCGGTTTCATGCGGTGGATCGGCGCTCTGTCTCTGGCGGTGTTTACAGTGGCTGCCACATTCATTGCGCTGCGCTTCTGGGAAATGCCGATGGGACAGGAGCGTTTCATGGCGATGAACTTCTTCTTTGAACATCTCGGACTGGCCGGAGCCTTTCTTCTCGTCGCCTGGTACGATCTGCACAAATGGCGCAGGGGCGAGACGGACTGGAGCTGATCTGCAAATCCCTGCTCACTTGCCAATTTAATGATGTTGCCGCCAGCGCAAACGGCGGGCATTCTGCCATCTTGCCTTTCACCCTGTCCTCTCAGAAGGAAACGTACGAATGAGCAGCATCACCACAAACGACGGAACGGAAATCTTCTACAAGGATTGGGGTCCGCGCGACGCGCAGCCGATCGTCTTCCATCACGGCTGGCCGCTCAGCGCCGACGACTGGGACAACCAGATGCTCTATTTTCTGGCGCAAGGATTTCGCGTCATCGCCCATGACCGGCGCGGCCATGGGCGCTCGACGCAGACATCGGGCGGCCACGAAATGGATACCTATGCCGCCGATGTCGCCGCTCTCGCTGACGCGCTCGACCTCAAGAACGCTTTCCATGTCGGACACTCCACCGGCGGCGGCGAGGTCGTCCACTATGTGGCGCGCGCCAAGCCGGGCCGCGTCGGAAAGGCTGTCATCGTCGGTGCCGTTCCACCGGTCATGGTGAAATCCGACAAGAACCCCGGCGGATTGCCGATCGACGTCTTCGACGGCCTGCGCAGCGCGCTGGTGGCAAACCGCGCCCAGTTCTTTATCGATGTGCCATCCGGCCCCTTCTATGGCTTCAACCGCCCGGGCGCCAAGGTTTCGCAGGGGCTGATCGACAATTGGTGGCGGCAGGGCATGATGGGCGCCGCCAATGCCCATTACGAATGCATCAAGGCCTTTTCCGAAACCGATTTCACCGAGGACCTCAAGAAGATCGACGTTCCGGTGCTGGTCCTGCATGGAACCGACGACCAGATCGTTCCTTATGATGACTCCGCACCGCTTTCGGCAAAACTGCTGAAGAACGGAACGCTGAAGAGCTATGACGGGCTTCCGCACGGCATGCTCTCAACCCATCCGGAGATTCTCAATCCGGATATGCTGGCTTTCTTCAAGGGGTAAGAGCACTGGCGGCATATCAGCCCCTCATCCGCCCTGTTGGGCACCTTCTCCCCGTTTTGACGGGGAGAAGGGACAAGCGGCCAAAAAAATCCGGCTGCGGGGAAAGCCGGGCTTTCGGGGAAGACGTCAGAAACAGTGGCACCTATTCGCAGACGCGGACCTTCTTGACGATCCGGTTGCCATCATAATCGTAGGTTCTGACCTTCTTGACGTGGCAATAGGGCCGGCAGTCGTCGTTGTAATAGCCGGCCTGCGACGGAGCGGCGAAAGAAGCGGCGGCAATGATGGCAACGGCGGCGGTCAGAACGAACGTGCGCATGCGGGGGTCTCTCCTTGAAGTCATTTGGATGAGCCTCCTCATCCCGTGACCGGACAATCCCACAGGCCGGATACCGGCGCTGTTCCGGATGGAACAGGGATTGCTTATTTTCGCGGCCTGCCATCAAACAGAAGCAAGTCCAGCGTGCGCCGCAGGATGACGGTTATGGAGTAGATGAGTTTGCGCATTGGTTGTTCCATCGGCAAGACCGGAGAGATGTCCGGCCGATGGAGAATCCCACAGCTGCGCAAGGCCGCCCGTTCCGGCAGGAACTGACATTTCGCGCACAATTCTTTCCAAAACTGCATTTTCCTTGAACGGAAGTTGCGTTAAGAACGCGCCAACATCTGACACGCCCACCCTTCGATATGAGGAATGCCCCATGACAGTGCGCAATCTTTTCCTTCTGCCCGGCGACGGTATCGGCCCGGAAGCCATGGCGGAAGTCCGCAAAATCATCGCCTACATGAACGCCGAAATGGCCGGTGGCTTCACGACCGACGAAGGTCTTGTCGGCGGCTGCGCCTACGACGCGCATGGTGCTGCGATTTCCGACGCCGACATGGCAAAGGCAATGGCGGCGGATGCCGTCCTGTTCGGTGCCGTCGGCGGCCCGAAATGGGATGACGTGCCCTACGACGTGCGCCCGGAAGCCGGCCTCCTGCGCCTGCGCAAGGACATGCAGCTGTTTGCAAACCTGCGCCCGGCGATCTGCTATCCGGCGCTCTCCGATGCTTCATCGCTGAAGCCGGAACTGGTCGAAGGCCTCGACATCCTGATCGTGCGCGAACTGACCGGCGGCGTCTATTTCGGCGAGCCAAAGGAGATCATCGATCTCGGCAACGGCCAGAAGCGCGGCATCGACACGCAGGTCTACGATACCTACGAGATCGAGCGCATTGCCGGCGTCGCCTTCGAACTGGCCCGCACCCGCGGCAACCGCGTCTGCTCGATGGAAAAGCGCAACGTCATGAAGTCGGGCGTGTTGTGGAACCAGGTGGTGACGGCAACGCACAAGGCAAAATATTCCGACGTCGCGCTCGATCACATGCTGGCCGATGCCGGCGGCATGCAGCTCGTTCGTGCGCCTAAGCAGTTCGACGTCATCGTTACCGACAACCTGTTCGGCGACATGCTGTCCGACGTTGCCGCCATGCTCACCGGTTCGCTCGGCATGCTGCCGTCCGCTTCGCTCGGCGCCCCCGATGCCACGACCGGCAAGCGCAAGGCGCTTTATGAGCCGGTCCACGGCTCGGCCCCGGACATTGCCGGCAAGGGCATTGCCAACCCGATCGCCATGATTGCCTCGTTTGCCATGTGCCTGCGCTACTCCTTCAACCTCGTGAAGGAAGCCGACAACCTGGAAAAGGCGATCGCCAACGTTCTCGACAAGGGTGTGCGCACCGGCGATATCATGGCCGATGGCGCACGCAAAGTCGGCACCGTCGAAATGGGCGATGCTATCCTCGCGGAGTTCAAGGCGCTTTCGGCTTAAATTCTGCCGGATTGACAGTATTGGACGGCATCCGGATTACGGTCCGGATGCCGTTTTTGTTTGGGAGGGGTTGATTCCGCTCCGCAGATTCACAAGTTTGGCCGAATAGCCGTTTTAGTCCTCGTCATTCCTGCGCTCGTCACAGGAATCCAGCGACGCGGCGTCTGCCGCGTCAAAGAGTCTTCTGCAGCGCAGACGCGCCGCAACTGGATCCCCGCCACAAGGGCTCATATGACGGAGGAAGGAAGGGGCGCCATGCCAAGAAAGCACCTCCATGAACCGACCACTCTCCTCGTCTCTCTGGCTGCTGCTGGCGGCAGCCCTGCTGGTTGTGGCGCTGCTGCCCTTTGACGGCATGATCTCGCAGACGGCGCAGGCGCTGCCGGGCGGGGTGGTTGCCTTCAACAAGCGGATCACCGATTTCGGTACGTTCGCCTGGATGATCTACGGCTCCGGCTCGATCGTCATCGTCGCCTATATCCTCCACCGGATATCGCGCAGCGACGGGTTTTCCTCGAAGACGAAGACCGGTTGGCGGTTGGCGCTATATTTCCTTGTAACGATCGGCAGCGCCAGCATCGTCGTGCATCTGGCAAAGCTGGTGGTCGGCCGGGCGCGGCCCGAACTGTTTGCCGAATATGGCGCTCACAGCATCTCGTTCTTCTCCGGCCATGACTGGGTGTTCCAGAGTTTTCCGTCCGGCCATTCCGCCGCCGTCGGCTCGTTCTTTGGCGCTTTTGCCATGCTGGCGCCGCGGCTACGTATCCCGTTTGCGCTTGGGGCGCTCGCAATCGGCATCAGCCGCGTCGTGGTCGGCGCGCATTATCCGAGCGATGTGGCGGCCGGGCTTTTGGTGGGATTGTGGACGGCACTGATGACTGCCTTCTTCTTTGCCCGGCAGAACTGGTTGTTCAGGCTGGACAAGAC
This sequence comes from Hyphomicrobiales bacterium, assembly GCA_900472175.1. Classification (GTDB taxonomy): domain Bacteria; phylum Pseudomonadota; class Alphaproteobacteria; order Rhizobiales; family Rhizobiaceae; genus Pararhizobium. Next base: position 4,357 of record UCHD01000007.1, read on the forward strand.
CGGCTGGCCACGGCCGAAGAACAGTTTTCAGCCTTCGAAGTGACGGCTAAAGCTCAATGAAAAAGCCCGGCGCAAGGGGCTGCGCCGGGCTTTTCCGTGTCGATATCGGCCTGGATCAATCCATGGCGTGGATATCGCGATCCTTGGTTTCGGGCAGGAACAGCATGCCGATCACCAGCGTGATGCCTGCGAATATGATCGGGTACCAGAGACCATAGTAGATATCGCCCTGGGCAGCGCTCATCGCGAAGGCCGTTGCCGGAAGCAGACCACCGAACCAGCCGTTACCGATATGGTAGGGCAGGGACATGCCGGTGTAGCGGATGCGGGTCGGGAAGAGTTCGACAAGCAGCGCTGCGATCGGGCCGTAGACCATGGTCACGTAGATGACGAGTACGGTGAGCACGGCGATGACGGTCAGCCAGCTGACACGTGCCGGATCGGCGACCATGGAGAAGGAGCCGCCCTTGTCGATGGTGTAAACAGGCATTTCGGTGACGCCTGCAGCTTCTTCCGCCGTCAAGAGCTTGGCCGCAACCAGCTGTTCGCCGGTCATGGATGCCTTGTCGCCACCGCGAACGGCCGCGGCATCGAGCGCCAGTTCAGGATTGGCGGCAACGAAGCCGTCCAGCTTGCTTTCCGGAACCTTGGCCGCGCCACGAACGAGCGGATAACCGGCATCGTGGAGCGCGATGTTGATCTGCTTTTCGAAGGCGGAACCGGATGCCTTGGCCTTGTCGCCAGCGGCAATCGCGTCATAGCTGGTGACCGTTTCCTCACCGATCTTCACCGTTGCAGGCGAACCGGCGGGGCCGGGAACGACATCATACGGAACCGAGTTGCGGGTCAGGAACGACGTGGCGATATCGCAGGATGTGGTGAACTTTGCCGTGCCAGTCGGATTGAACTGGAACTTGCAGTCATCCGGAGCGGCCGTGACCGTTGCGCGGACCGTTTCCTGGGCCTCGGCCAGAGCCGGGTTACCGGCCCAGGTCAATGCCTTGAACAGCGGAAAGTAGGTGAGCATGGCGAGAAGCAGGCCGGCCATGATGATTGGCTTGCGGCCGATCTTGTCGGACAGCCAGCCGAAGAAGACGAAGAAGCCGGTGCCGATCAACAGCGAGCAGGCGACCATGATGTTTGCTGCCTGGCCGTCAACCTTGAGGATGTTCTGCAGGAAGAACAGCGCGTAGAACTGGCCGGAATACCAGACGACGGCCTGGCCGACGACGGCACCGAACAGTGCCAGAAGCGCGATCTTGGCATTTCTCCACTGACCGAAAGCTTCCGTCAGCGGTGCCTTGGAGCCCTTGCCTTCTTCCTTCATCTTCTTGAAGGCCGGCGATTCATTCATCTTCATGCGGATCCAGACGGATACGCCGAGCAGGAGGCAGGAGAGCAGGAATGGAATGCGCCAGCCCCAGGCTGCGAAGGCTTCCTTGCCGAGCAGCATCTGCACGCCGACGATCACCACCAGCGACAGGAACAGACCGAGCGTTGCCGTCGTCTGGATCCAGGAGGTGAAGTAACCGCGTTTACCCTGTGGCGCGTGTTCGGCCACATAGGTGGCAGCACCGCCATATTCGCCGCCGAGCGCCAGGCCCTGCAGCATGCGCAGCACGATCAGAAGGATCGGGGCGGCAATGCCGATCTGCGCGGCACCGGGCAGGATGCCGACGAGAAACGTCGATAGGCCCATGATGACGATGGTGACGAGGAAGGTATATTTACGCCCGACGAGATCGCCGAGACGGCCGAATACCAGCGCACCGAACGGACGCACGAGGAAGCCCGCCGCAAAGGCAAGCAAAGCGAAGATGTTGCGGGTGGTTTCAGGATATTGGGAAAAGAAGGTCGCGCCGATATAGACGGCCAGCGAACCGTAGAGATAAAAATCATACCACTCGAAGATCGTACCGAGCGAAGAGGCGAAAATCACCTTCTTCTGCTCGCCCGTCATCGGTGCGCTTTTTGCACCGGACGCTGCTGCGACATCTGCCATTTCGTTTGTCCTCCACTCAAAAACGGCTTTGTGCGCACCCTTGAATGCTTCGGAATCCTCCCTGATACCGAAGCGGAATACGCCATGAAACCAAAATGGCAGAAAACACCCTGAGGTGGCAGAGCGGCTTTGGGATTATGACTTTAGTCGAATGCGTCGATCAGGCGCGCAGCGCAGCAGCCGGGGATTGGCGATAGGCGAGAAGCGCCGGCGCAAGCGCAAGCATGGCGGAGAATAGCACGATGGCCGCCACGCTCTTCAGATCGTCACGGATGAAACCAACCGGCAGAACAATGCCGCTTTCACCCGAAAACATCGCCGACAGCATCATCGCGGCACCGTAGCCGATGGCAAAGCCGAAGAGAATGCCAAGCGCGATCAGGATGAAAAGCTCCAGCCAGACGATCGCAAGAACAGCCGATTGCGGCGCACCAAAAGCCCTCAGCGCGCCGATCTGGCGGCGCCGTTGGCCGATATGCATGACCGTGACCATCAGGACGGCGGCAGCAACGAGGATCTGCGCCCCGACGGCAACGGCCGACAGAACACGTTTGGCATCGCCAAGCGTCGCGTAGAGATTGGTCAGCACCTCGCCCGGGAAAACCGCAAGGGTACCGTTGCCGCGATAATCCTGCCGCAACTTGTAGGCGTCGGCGATGGTTTTCGGCTTGACGAGAATGGCAGGAAGACCGGGTGCTTCCGCCGTCCAGTTTTCATCAAGGGGAGCATCCGGGTCGACATGACCATGCCCGTGACCACCGGCGTGATCCTCATGCCCAGGGTCTTCCGCGTGATGAGCTTCGGCAGCGTGATCGTGCTCATCCGCATGTCCGCCCATTCCGTGCAGGTTCCAGACCGACTGGATCGGCACCAGGATCGCCCGGTCCCAGGACGTACCGGTTGCCGCCATCCGGCCGGTGATCCGATAGGCGAGTTCGGTGTGGGTTTCACCGCCGAGTGCGGCAAGTCCGTGGGTCGGCTTGACCTCATAACCGAGCGGCAACGTCACGCCCGCGCCGATGACGGCTTCGCCTGCCTTGGAAAATACCCGGCCTTCCTTCAGTGCCGACAAATTGGTGGTGAGCGCGGTGGACGTGCCGACGATCGGATAGCCTGAGAAGGAATCGCCGAAGCCGACGGGCGCGGCCCAGGCAACGCGCGGATCTGCGGCAAGCTTGCCCAGCACATTGCCCGGCATCAGGGGCAGGGGAGAGGGCTGCAGGAAAACGGAGGAAAGCAGCAGTTGCGTTTCGCTGCCGGGTGCACCGACCACGAGGTCGAACCGGTCGGCGGCGCGGGCACTGCCGAGCCGGAGCGCCCGTTCCTGCAACGTGACTGCGACGCCAAGCGCGGTGGCAAAGGCGATCAGAAGCACGATGACGAGCGAGCCCGCCCAGAGACGGCGCAGATCGGCAAGGATGAAACGGGTCATGCCGCCTTCTCCCGATGGGCGCGGTCCGAGGCGACCCGCCCGGCGGACAACGTGATGCGGCGATCAAGCTGACCTGTCAGGCGCGGATCGTGCGAGACGACAATCAGCGTACTCTCGTTACTGACGGAAAGATCGATCAACAGGCGGGCAACCGCGTCGCCGCTTTCGCTGTCCAGGCTGGCCGTTGGCTCATCGGCGATCAGAACGCCGGGTTTGCGCAGCAGCGCCCGGGCAATCGCCACACGCTGCATTTCACCCCGGGACATGGTCTCGATTTTCTGATCGGCGCGGCAAAGGCCGACGGCATAGAGCAGCATCAGCGCCCGGTCGGGATCGCCGGGTTTCATCGCGCGCGACAGGCGGGCGGGCAGGAGGATGTTGTCGACCGCGCTCAGGCCCGGAAAGAGATGGAAATCCTGCATGATCAGGCCGATATGCGCCCCGCGCCAGCGATCGCGGCCGCGCTCGGACATTCCGGCAATATCGGCATCACCCCAGCGGATAGAACCGCCCGCTGCACAGCGCTCAAGCCCGGTGAGGATGCTCACCAACGTGCTCTTGCCCGAGCCCGAAGCGCCGGTGACCGCGATACGGCTACCGGCTGCAATGGCCAGAGAGGGGATATCGAGGACAGGGGAAAGGAGGCCGGGATAAGAAACGGAAATCCGGCTAAGTTCTAGCGATAACATCCGGGCTATACCGAAGCATATTCAGCATTGCGCAACCGCAAGAGGCTGACAAAACCGGTTTCCGGATCGGTCCATGACCCGAACTCAAGCACGCCGCGCGCTTCGATCGTCTGCGAAGGCTGCACGAATGTCTGTTTCTCGCCGAGATAGACAACGACGATATTGTCCGGCCAGTCCGAATCGGTCGAGCAGAACGGGCAGATCGACATCGGAATTTCGGTCAGCACGAAGAAGGCAGCCTCGGCCTTCAACGGCGGCGCCATGAAACCCTTGATGGTGATCTCCTGACCGGCGAGCAGCTTTACCTTTTCGGAGAACTCCAGCCCGAGAACGCCAAACTTGCTGTAGAGTTCATCGAAGGCCAGCGCGGGAAGGGCGGCCGCGGCCAGACGCGCAACTGCCAGCAAGGGCAAGCCTGTAAGCAGCGTCATCGCTGTACGCCGGGTCAATTGCGGAGCAACATGGGTCATGGGCGATCTCCTCGCGGAGTGGCTGGGGCTCAAGCCGCAGCCTGAACCGGAAACGGAATCCGGCGGGCTGCAGGCAGCCCACCGGACGCGATCATGGATCAGTTGGTCTGTTTGACGCCGAGAGCAAAAGCATCCGCGAGGACGCGATACACGTCGCTCTGCTCCATATAGCCCTTGAAGCCTTCCGAGCCGGGGCCAACGGCCTGCAGCACGACGTCGTCAACGGCGTGAACGCCTGAATCGCCTTCCTTCGGAATGTTGCCAGGAACGAAGACTGCGCCGGGCACATCCTTGTAGGCCTCGTTGGCTACATATTCCTTCTTTTCGTTCTGAATTGCCGGAACGAACGGACCATCCAGCTTCGGACGGAAGGTTTCATAGTGGTCCGGGCCGTTGTTGGCATTGAGGAACAGGCGGCGGGTCACATCGACCTTATCCGGATAACCGTCATTGTTTTCGTCGGTGTAATTCGGGAAGCCGGCGCTTGCGTAAGTGCCGACCTTTTCGCGCATTTCGGTACCCGGCTTTTCGTCGTCGACGGTGCCGATGATCGAAACGCCGTGTGTGTGGTCACCGGTGACGATGATCAGCGTGTCCGGGTTTTTGGCTGCGAATTCGCGGGCAACGCCGATTGCCTTGTCGAATTCGATCGTATCGACGACCGCGCGATCCCAATCAAGCGGATGGGACATCTTGTCGACATTGGCGGCTTCGACCATCAGGAAGAAGCCTTCCGGGTTCTTCGACAGGTTGTCGAGGGCGACCTTGGTCATCTCGACGAGGCCAGGCTGATTTGGAAACTTCTCGACTGTGCCCTTCTTGAGGAACTCACGGTCGAGCGTGGTATCCATGTTGCCGGTGTGGAAGATGCCGAGGATCTTGCCGGTGTTGGTCCCGGCTGCAGCTGCCAGTTCGGTCTTGTCGGTTGCAAGCGTATAGCCGGCATCCTGGAACAACTTGACATAGTCCTTGTCGTCCTTGCGCTTCGAGCCCGGCGTGGCCTGCGGCAGGAAGTAGGCCGAGCCACCACCCAGGATAACGTCCGGCTTCACGTCGAACAGCATACCGTTGATCTCGGCCTTGTCGCCGCGCTTGCGGGTATGGGCGACAACCGCTGCCGGGGTCGCATCCTGCAGTTCGGCGGTCGAAATAATGCCGATCGACTTCTTGGTCTGGCGGCGGATGGCTTCCGCAATATTCTCAACCTTCGGATCATCGAACGTGTCCGGCGTGCGGTCGGCATAGACGCCGATAGCGTTCACGGCCGTCTTGTGACCGGTCATATAGGCGGACATGGTGTTGGCCGAATCCGTGGCGACCGCGTCGGTTGCCGAGGTGCCGATGAAGGCGGCCGGCGGAACGTCGTCAAGGTTCAAGCGGCCGTTCGCCTTACCCTCGGCCATGCCCTTGGACATGATGCGGGCAGCGGTGCGATGGGCAACCGAGAAGCCATCGGCGATCAGGAAAATGACGTTCTTGGCCTTCGGGGTCTCGGAGGTGTTGTAGACATCCCAGGTCACAGACTTCGATTCCGAGCCAGCGGTCACTTCGATCGTGTAGGCGCCTTCAGTCGGCAGGACGAGATCGCGAGCGATCAATGCCGAGCCCAGCACCTTGTCTTCCTTGCCCTTTTCCTCGGCGACGAATTCGGCTTCCTTGCCGAGCACTGCCTTGTAGTCCTGGCCGTTGACGGTGACCTTGACGTCTTCCGGCTTGACCACGGACTTGAACTCGACCTTGAAATCGAATGGCGAGCCGGCGAGGATCGTTGCACGATCCAGCGGATAAACGGTGGCGGCCTGTGCCGCCCCAGCGAGGATTGTCGTGGCGGCAAGCGCCGACAGAAGCATACGCATGGAAAACCCCTTTTTGGTTTCGTCCGGTAATGACGGCCCGCAATAGTCATCCAGGATGACAGCGGCATGACACTTGCGTAACGTTTTGACAGCAGGCTGGCAGGCCTGTCTTCCTGACGCGTATTCTCAGCTTTCTGTTGACTCTGCGCCAAAACCGCGTAAGAGCAGCAGCGGAAAAAGGACCAACCATGCACCGTTTTGGTTACGCCATCGCTGCGCTGATCGCCCCGGCATTCGCTGCCGGGCGGGTTCGTTCTTTCTCGATATCTTCCAAAACAACGGCCAAAACGACGACGAAAACCGTCTGACGTCTCTGGCCACCGCTCTCTCCCCGGCACGGCCGGGGACCCGAAACCCGCGCCTTTGGCCGGCGGGTTTCCCCCAAAGCCCCGCGGAGAGACAGAAAGAGAGCAAAGACAATGGGTTTCAAGATTGCTATTGCCGGCGCGACCGGAAATGTCGGCCGCGAAATGCTGAACATCCTCGAAGAACGCGGCTTTCCGGCTGATGAAGTCGTGGCTTTGGCCTCGGCCCGCAGCCAGGGCACCGAGGTTTCGTTCGGCGACAAGACGCTGAAGGTCAAGAACCTCGAAAATTACGATTTTTCCGACACCGATATCTGCCTGATGTCGGCCGGCGGCGCCGTGTCGCTGAAGTGGTCGCCCAAGATCGGCGCACAGGGCTGCGTCGTCATCGACAACTCGTCGGCCTGGCGCTACGATCAGGACGTGCCGTTGATCGTGCCGGAAGTAAACCCGGACGCCATCACCCAGTTCACCAAGCGCAATATCATTGCCAACCCGAATTGCTCGACAGCCCAGCTCGTCGTGGCGCTGAAGCCGCTGCATGACTTTGCCAAGATCAAGCGCGTTGTCGTCTCGACCTATCAGTCGGTTTCCGGCGCCGGCAAGGAAGGCATGGACGAACTGTTCAACCAGACCCGCGCCGTCTTCGTCGCCGATCCGGTCGAATCGAAGAAGTTCACCAAGCGCATCGCCTTCAACGTCATCCCGCATATCGATAGCTTCATGGAAGACGGCTACACGAAGGAAGAATGGAAGGTCCTGGCCGAAACCAAGAAGATGCTCGACCCGAAGATCAAGGTAACCTGCACCGCCGTGCGCGTTCCCGTCTTCATCGGCCATTCGGAATCGGTCAACATCGAATTCGAAAACGAGATCAGCGCCGATCAGGCCCGCGATATCCTGCGCGAAGCGCCGGGGTGCATCGTCATCGACAAGCACGAGAACGGCGGCTACATCACGCCTTACGAATCGGCTGGCGAAGACGCCACCTATATTTCGCGCATCCGCGAAGATGCGACAGTCGAGAACGGCCTGAACATGTGGGTTGTTTCCGACAACCTGCGCAAGGGCGCAGCCTTGAACGCCATCCAGATTGCCGAACTTCTCGTCAATCGCGGCCTGATCAAGGCGAAGAAACAGGCCGCCTGATCAGGAAATATAAAGTTTTAACAAATAAAAGCCTCGCATGATCCGTCAAACGGGATGCGGGGCTTCTTTGTAAAAAGGCAACTGCGACGATTTTTCATGGTCTAAAAGGAGGATTCACGTGAAACACGCCCTCCTGATACTGTGCCAACATCGTGACAGACGCCGCAAAGACTGGCATTTTGCAGGCACAAATTTGGATTCGGGCAATACGGGGTTTTACATGCACAAGGCAAAGTGCGTACTGGCAGGTTTCACGGCGATGATGGCGGCGGCAATTCTGCCGTCGGTTGCATCCGCCGCACAGTGCAGCAACACATCGGCGGGCTTCGAGGCCTGGGTTGAAGACTTCAAGGGTGAGGCCGCAGGCCGCGGCATCAGCCCGGCTGTACTGAACAAGGCGTTTGCCAACGTCACCTACAACAAGGCGACGATCCGCGCCGACCGTGGCCAGAAGAGCTTCAAGCTGTCGCTGAGCCAATTCATGCAGAAGCGTGGCGGCCAGACGATCATCTCGCGCGGCAAGAAGATGAAGGCGCAGAACGCGGCCCTCTTCAACTCCATCGAAAACCGCTACGGTGTACCGGCCGGCCCGATCATCGCGATCTGGGGCATGGAAACCGGTTTCGGTGGCTTCCTGGGCAAGGAACACACGCTCTCGGCCGTCGCGACACTGTCGTTTGACTGCCGCCGTTCCGACTTTTTCACCAACCAGCTCTATGCGGCGCTGACCCTCGTGCAGCGCGGCGACCTTAGCCCCGACGCCCGCGGTGCAGCGCATGGCGAAATCGGCCAGACGCAGTTCCTGCCGGCCAACGTGCTGAAATACGGCGTCGATGGCGACGGCAACGGCCATATCGACATGGTCCGCTCCAAGGCGGACGCACTTGCCTCGACCGCCAACTTCCTGCGCGGACACGGCTGGACCGCTGGTGCCGGCTATCAGCAAGGTCAAGCCAATTTCGGTGCGATCCAGGGCTGGAATGCCGCCAGCGTCTACCAGCAGGCAATCGCCATCATCGGCGCCGAAATCGACGGCGGCTGATCCGCAACGCAGTTTTAGGAATAAAAAAATCCGCAGCCCGGGAAACCAGGCTGCGGATTTTTATTTGAGGTGAAGCGGCAACGCGGGATCAGGCGCCGATTACCGGCATCGCAGATGTCTGACGGCCATGTGTGCCCGCCGCGCGGAGGTTCACATTCCCGGCCGGCCGAAATCACCGCTCTTGGCGTCCATAACCCAGAGCTCACCGGTCGAAATGTCGAACCAGGCACCGTGCAGCTGCAGTTTGCCGCGCTGTTCGAGGATTTGAACGCACGGGAAAGTCCGCAGATTGGCGATGGAGTTGCGGATGGACACGCGTTCCAGCGCCCTCTGGCGCTCACCGGCGGTCATCACCTCGTTGCTCTGGATCTGTTCCGCAGCCGGCTTCAGAAGGTGCATCCAACGGCCGATGAAATCCCCCGGCGAGAGCGGCTCGGCATTGACATCGAGCGCAGCCTTGATGCCACCGCAACGGCCATGGCCCATCACGACGATATCGCTGACCTTCAGAACCTGGACCGCAAATTCCAGCGCCGCCGATGTCGAGTGATAGTGACCATCCGGCTCATAGGGCGGCATCAGATTGGCGACGTTGCGAACGACGAACAGTTCACCCGGGCCGCTATCGAAAATGGTTTCCGGCGCCGCACGGCTGTCACAACAGGCAATGACAAGCGTCTTCGGTTGCTGACCAGTTTCCGCCAGGGCCTTGTATCGCTGTTGCTGCTCGCTGAAGCGGCCGCTCATGAAGTTGTTATAGCCCTTCAGCAACTGGCTCGGGAAACGCTGCATGTTCGATCACTCCGCTCTTTGAGTTAGTGGACATTTACAAATGTTCATGCCGACAGCCCGCGACATATCATCTTTGTGCGCCGCACACAGGCAAATTTACGGCAGCCCACGCCGCCGGTAATATCCGTGAAACTCTCCGTATCGTTTGCTTTGGGTGGAAACGGTTTATTCGCTCAAGGCATGTGCTGGCAAGAGGTAGATCGGCCGAACGATATCAAGAGCGCCGTTTCTGCCCGGGATGCAGCAATCGCCGCATCTGAACCATGGCCATTGGCGTCGCCAGACTGGGGGCATCCCGCTCCAGCGTCAGTTCATCGGCACCGCGCTTGCCCGTGCGGGCGATGATCTCGAAAACGCTGGCCGTTGCCAGTTGCAGAGCCCGCTCCTCTTTCAGGTCCTCCAGAAGCCGGGCAACGAACAGGGCAGCCAGAAGATCGCCTGTGCCATTGGGCGGGTTGTCGATCATCCGATGCTCGGCCAGCAGCGCGTGATTGCCGGAAAGATAGAGATTGCCGGTGCTGCCCTGCATCATCGGGATGGCCGAGGTGACAAGCATGCGCGGCGGCCCGAGCGATAGCGCAGCCTCAAGAATGGCCGCATTCGATTCAAGCGCCGCACCGCAGAGCCAGGAAAGCTCGAATCGGTTGGGCGTAGCAAGCGAGGCCAGCGGGAGCAACCGGTCGCGCATCGCAATCGCCGTCGCCTCCGGCACGTATAACCCGCCGGCATCGCCCATCACGGGATCACAGGCATAGAACAGATCCGGATTCTTTGCCCGCAGCGCCTCGACCAGGCGCGCCACGCCCTCTGCCTGGTGGGCGCCACCGAGATAGCCGGACAGCACGGCGCGGACTTCGCCCGTCCATGGCGCACGGATGAGATCGTCGATCAACCGGTCGAAATCTTCGGCACCGACCGTTATTCGCGTCGAGGGGCCATGGCCGGGATGCCAGGGCAGGATAACCGTCGGCACAGCCCATACCGGATAGCCCAGCGTCTCCAGCGCAAAGACCGCTGCGCGATTGCCGACGGAGCCGCGAATCACATGGCTGGAAATGACGATGACGGCGCCGGGGGCAGGCTCGGACATTTCTGATTTTCCGCTATTTCGACCTGTCCAGATCGCCTGACAGTCATGCCGCTGTCAACTGCGGCTGCCAAAAGATCGCAAGGCTCATTTTGGCCTCGTCCATAAGAACAAGGAAATATGCGAATACAACCGATTGAATTCGAAAATCGGCCAATTCTTGCCGAAAATTTCATAAAACCATTCCGAATTGGATCAATCTGACCGAAAAATAGCCACAAAAACAATCGCCATGAACAAATCTTCTGTTAGGTTCGGCCAAATGGTGATTGCAGGGAGTACTGTCGTGGGCGCCAAATATAATCCGAAAAAAGACCGTCATTTCGAAGCGGTGAGCGAAGCTGGCAAGGCTCTGGGGGTGAAAATACTCGCACCAGAGATCCTGTTTCGCCGGGCCAGCCATGACGATCTGGATGCCTATACGCCGGACATGCTGGCGCTGACCGCCGCCCATGCGCTGACCGCCATCAACCGCAAGGAAAGCGACCGTCCGGTCATCAGTGTTGAGACCGTCGCGGGCATTGCCCCCAACGGCGACGACGTTTCGGTTCTCTCCGTGACCGACCGCAACATGCCATTTCTCTACGACTCGATCATGGGGGAGGTGACCAGCACACATCGCGACATTCTTCTTGCGGTACATCCCATTCTGATTCTCGAAGCTGGCAAGCCGGCTAAGATCTTCGATCCGGAAGAAAAGAGCGATCCCGCCAGCAGGGTCAGCCATATCCAGATTCATCTGCCCCGGTTGACCGGCGCCGAAGCCGAAGACCTGAAGGAACGGATCGTCAACGTACTGTCGCAAGTCCATCAGGCGGTTGGCGACTGGACCCCGATGACGGCCCTGCTCGACCAGGCGATGAACGAGCTTGAAAACCACGCACCGAGCCGCAAAAAGGGCGACCGCGACGAGGCTCTGGCCTTCCTGCGCTGGCTGCGCGGCAACAATTTCACCTTCCTCGGCATGCGCGAATATACCTATTCCGGCAGGGGCGAAAACGCTGTTGTCGAGCGCGGCGAAGGCCGGGGGCTCGGCATTCTGTCCAATCCGGATGTGCGCGTACTGCGCCAGGGCAAGGATGCCGTGCTGACGACGCCGGAAATCCTCGCCTTCCTCGACGGCCCGGATTTCCTCATCGTCACCAAGGCCAACGTCAAATCGGTGGTTCATCGCCGCGCCTATATGGACTATATCGGCGTCAAGCGCTTCGATGAGGCGGGCAATGTCACCGGCGAGCTGCGCATTGTCGGCCTGTTCACCTCCAGCGCCTACACAAGGCCAGCGGCGGATATCCCGCTGTTGCGCTTCAAGGTCGAAAAGATCGTCGATCACTTCGGTTTCGATCCGCAAAGCCATTCCGGCAAGATGCTGACCAACACGCTGGAATCGTATCCGCGCGACGATCTGTTCCAGATCGATGTCGGCCTGCTGGCCAGCTTCTGCGAGCAGATCAACGAACTGGCCGACCGGCCGCGCATCCGGGTCTTGCCGCGCATCGACCATTTCGATCGTTTCGTATCCGTTATAGTCTACGTGCCGCGCGAACAGTACGATTCGGACGTGCGCGAAAAAATCGGGCTATATCTGAAGACCGTCTATGACGGCCGCGTTTCGGCCTATTACCCGGCTTTCCCGGAAGGTGGTCTGGCGCGCGTGCATTTCATCATCGGCCGCTCCGGTGGGAAGACGCCGCGCGTCGCACAGGCCAAGCTTGAGGATGCTGTTCGCGATATCGTTACCCGCTGGATCGACCGGTTCAACCTGCTGGCCCGTCACGATGGCGTGTCGATCTCCGTCAACGCGGCCTATCAGGCAGCCTTCACGCCGACCGAAGCCCATAGCGACCTTGCCGATATCGCCGCCTGCTCGCCGGAGGATCCGATCCGCATCGCGTTCTACCAGAAGCGCGGCAAGGGGCCTGAATCGCTCGAGCTGAAAATTTTCCATGCCGGTGAGCCGGTCTCTCTGTCGCACCGCGTCCCGCTGCTGGAAAATCTCGGCTTCCGGGTTATCAGCGAACAGACCCATGACATTATCGTCTCCTGCGCCAAGGGCGGCGAGCGGCTTGTCGTTTTGCACGATATGGAACTGATCCATCGCGATGGACATTTGCTCAATCTGGACAAGACTGGCCCGATGCTGGAGGAAGCCTACCTCTCCGCCTGGAACGGCGTGATCGAGGACGACAGCTTCAACCGGCTGATCCTGCTTTCCGGCCTGAGTGCCCGCGAAGTGACGGTGCTACGCGCCTATGCGCGCTATCTGCGCCAAACCGGTATCACCTATTCGCAAGGCTACCTGGCCGACACGCTGAACAAATATCCGGCCATCGCTACAAATATCTTCAAGCTTTTTGTCACCCGCATGGATCCCACACTGGAGGATAAGCCGAAGGCGAAGCGTACCGCGACGCTGAGAGCGGCGATCGAAGACGCCCTGAACGCCGTTCCGAGCCTGGACGAAGACCAGATCCTGCGCCGCTACGTCAACGCCATCGAGGCGACGCTGCGTACCAACTATTTCCAGCGCGACGCCGACGGCAATCCGAAGGTAATGCTGGCTTTCAAGCTCGATCCGAAGATCCTCGATGGCCTGCCGGAGCCGCGGCCTTTCCGCGAAATCTTCGTTTACGGCACCGAGGTCGAAGGTGTTCACCTGCGCTTCGGCAAGGTGGCCCGTGGCGGATTGCGCTGGTCGGACCGCTCGCAGGATTATCGCACCGAAGTGCTCGGCCTGGTCAAGGCACAGCAGGTCAAGAACGCCGTCATCGTGCCGGTTGGCGCCAAGGGCGGATTCTTCCCGAAGCAGCTGCCAGCCGGCGGCACACGCGACGAGATATTCAAGGCCGGCACCGAGGCCTACAAGACCTATATCCGCACCATGCTGTCGATCACCGACAACATTGTCGGCCAGGATATCGTGGCTCCGGCCGATACGCTGCGGCTGGATGGTGACGACCCCTATTTCGTCGTTGCCGCCGACAAGGGCACGGCGACGTTCTCCGACACGGCCAATGGCCTGGCACAGGAAGCCGGCTTCTGGCTGGACGACGCCTTTGCCTCCGGCGGTTCGGCCGGCTACGACCACAAGAAGATGGGCATCACCGCACGTGGCGCCTGGGAAACCGTCAAGCGGCATTTCCGCGAGATGAACATCGATATCCAGACGACACCTTTCACCGTTGCCGGTGTCGGCGACATGTCGGGCGACGTTTTTGGCAACGGCATGCTTCTGTCGGAGAAAATCCGCCTGATCGCCGCCTTCGACCATCGCGACATCATCATCGATCCTGATCCGGATATCGAAAAATCCTTTGCCGAGCGCAAGCGCATGTTCAACCTGCCACGTTCAAGCTGGCAGGACTATGACCGCTCGACGCTTTCGGACGGCGCGATGATCATTCCGCGCACCGAAAAATCCGTGACACTGACGCCGCAGGCGATGGCAGCGATCGGCATCGAGAAAAGCCAGGCGACACCGTTCGAAATCATGACGGCGATCCTGAAAAGCCAGGTCGACCTGCTCTGGTTCGGCGGCATCGGCACCTATGTGCGCGGCGCGACCGAAACCGACGCTGATGTCGGCGACCGCGCCAACGACCCGATCCGCATCACCGCTGACGATGTCGGCGCCAAGGTGATCGGCGAGGGCGCCAATCTGGGCGTTACCCAGCGCGGACGCATCGGCTTTGGCCTCAAGGGCGGACGCTGCAATTCCGACGCCATCGACAACTCGGCCGGCGTCAACTCGTCCGACTTGGAAGTGAACATCAAGATCGCGCTTGCCTCTGCCATGCGTGACGAGCGGCTGACACGGGCCAAGCGCAACACGCTGCTCGCTTCGATGACCGATGAAGTGGCGGCGCTGGTGTTGCGCAACAACTACGAACAGTCTCTCGCGATCTCGCTGACGGAAATGCTGGGTGCCGGCAACCGGACTGCTCTTGCCCGGCTCATGACCCGGCTGGAAGCCGACGGCCATCTCAACCGCAAGGTTGAAGTGCTGCCGAACGATCTGGCATTGAGCGAGCGCTACCAGAGCGGCAAGGCCCTGACACGCGCTGAAATTGGCGTGCTTGTATCCTATGCCAAGATCGTGCTGTTCGACGAAACCGTCGCCAGTGAACTGCCGGACGACGACTATCTGACGACGACACTGCGCGATTACTTCCCGGCGAAAATGCACAAGGCGCATGCCAATGACATCAACGAGCACCGGCTGCGCCGCGAGATCATTGCCACGGTTCTCGCCAACGACGTCATCAATCGCGGCGGACCGGCTTTTGTCAGCACTCTGATTGACCAGACGGGCTTCATGCCGGCTGATGTGGTCAAGGCTGCGGTTCTGACGCGTGACGGCTACGACCTGAAGCGCATCTATGGCGACATCGACGCGCTCGACAATGTCATCAGCGGCGCGGTGCAGAACGAGCTTTACCAGGAGGCGGCACGTATCTTTGCCATCGTCACCGAACGGACGCTCAGGACCAAGGCAATGCAGGCGCCGCTCGGCGAGGCGATCGAGCAGCTGCGCGAAGCGCTGCAGAAACTGAAATCGGCCCTGCAAAGCTCGATTCCCGAGGATGCCAAGGCGGATGTACGGCAAAGGGCCGACTACTTCATCGAGCGCGGCGTGCCACCGGCACTTGCCGAGGAAATCGCGGCTCTCGCCGTGCTGACCTTCGTGCCGGAGATTATCCAGATCGCCGCCGATACCGGGGTGACGCTGGCACGCACGGCACAGAGCTATTTTGGCGTAACGCAGAATCTGCGGATCGCCCGGCTGCTCGCCGCCGCCGAGCGGGTTTCGGCAACCGAGCAATACGAGGCCATGGCCCTTTCGCGTAGCATCAACGACATCTCTACAGCGCGCAAGGACATCACGATCGCGGTGCTGACGAACAAGAAGGACGAGCGCAATCCGGTCGGCGCCTGGCAGGACAGCGATCTCAGCCGCATCTCCCGGGTCACCGACCAGCTGACACAGCTGACGGAAAAGGGCGAAACGACACTTGCCAAGATAACCGTCGCCGCCGGCCTCTTGAGCGATCTTGCGCAGAACAGGATGAGGTGACACTGTCCGCCCAAAACGGGGCGGACAAGCGGTGGAGAATCAGGTGAGCAGCATCTCGCAAGGGGCTGGCGTCGAGCCAAAGGTATCGCGCGCCGGCCTCGGGGGCTGGATGCTGTTCGACTGGGCGGCACAGCCGTTCTTCACCGTGATCATCACCTTCATCTTCGGTCCCTATTTCGTATCCCGCCTCACCGATGATCCGGCGCATGGACAGGCGATGTGGGGTTACACACTGACCATTTCAGGCATCGTTATCGCGGTGCTGTCGCCGGTACTCGGCTCGATTGCCGACCAGACCGGGGCGCGAAAACCATGGATCGCCTTCTTCGCCGTCATCAAGATCGTCTCGCTGGCGCTCCTGTGGTTTGCCGTGCCGGGCTCCTCGCTCGTCTATCCGTTCATCTTCATCATCCTGGCGTCGATCGCGGCGGAATTCTCCATCGTTTTCAACGATTCAATGATGCCGCGCCTGGTCGGTGAAAAAGAGATCGGCCGGATTTCCAACATGGCATGGGGGCTTGGTTATCTCGGCGGTATGATCGTCTTGATCGCCGTCGTGACATTGCTTGCCGGAAGCCCGGAATCCGGCAAAACAATTCTCGGAATAGACCCGCTGTTCGGGCTGGATCCGGAAACCGGCGCCGACGCGCGGGTCACGGGACCGATCTCGGCCATCTGGTATCTGGTCTTTATCCTGCCGATGTTCCTGTTCACGCCGGATGCCCAGAAGGCCGCGATGCCGGCAATGACGGCGGTGCGAAGCGGACTGACCGAACTGCGCCACACGATCGGCGAACTGCGCCACCGCTCCGGAATCCTGCGTTTCCTGATTGCCCGGATGATCTTTCAGGACGGCGTCAACGGCCTTCTGGCGCTGGGCGGCACGTTTGCGGCCAGCATGTTTGCCTGGCAGACCGTCGAGCTTGGCGTCTACGGTATCATTCTCAATGTCGTGGCGATCGGCGGCTGTCTCTATGCCAGCAAGCTGGATGCCAAGCTCGGGTCGAAGGTGATCGTTACTGCCAGCCTGATCTGCCTGACCATCGCCACGCTTGGGATCGTCTCAACCGGACCCGGCTACACATTGTTCGGGCTGCTACCGCTGCCGACCGCCGATTCCGGCGGGATGTTCGGTACGGCCGCTGAAAAAGCCTACATTGTCTTTGGCCTTCTGGTCGGGATCGCCTTCGGCCCGGTCCAGGCTTCGTCCCGCTCCTACATGGCGCGCAGCGTCAGCGCCGATGAGGCAGGGCGCTATTTCGGCATTTACGCCCTTTCCGGCCGCGCCACGACCTTTCTCGCACCAGCGGCCGTCGCGACTGTTACCCTGATGACCGGATCGGCCCGCATCGGCATGATGGCGCTAGTGGTTTTCCTGGGTGTTGGCCTGCTGATCCTCATCCGCACGCCTTATCCGGCGAACAAGCCCGCATAAAAAACCCGCCGAAAGGCGGGTTTTTTAGCCGGTGATTGATGGTTCAATGCCGGAAATGGCGCATGCCGGTAAACACCATCGCAACGCCAGCCTCATCGGCGGCGGCGATGACTTCCGGATCGCGCATCGAGCCACCCGGCTGGATAACGGCAGTGGCGCCGGCTGCGATCATTGACAAAAGGCCATCGGCAAACGGCAGGAAGGCTTCCGAGGCAACGGCGGAACCACGGGTGAGGGGTGCTGCAAGTCCGAGCGCCTTGGCGGCTTCTTCGGCTTTCAGGGCGGCGATGCGGGCTGAATCGACGCGGCTCATCTGACCGGCACCGATGCCGACGGTCTGGCCATCCTTGGCATAGACGACGGCGTTGGATTTCACGTGTTTTGCCACCTTGAAGGCAAACTTCATGTCTTCCAGCTCCTGCGCGGTCGGCGCGCGCTTAGTGACGACCTTCAGCTCGAGATCTTCGACCATGCCATTGTCGCGCGTCTGCACCAAAAGGCCGCCGGCAACGGTCTTTGCCGTCAGGCCGGGTATACGCGGATCGGGCAGGGCGCCGGTGATCAAGAGACGCAGGTTCGGCTTGGCAGCAATAACCACCTTGGCGACGTCGCTGACCGACGGGGCGATGATGACTTCGGTGAACAGCTTGACGATTTCTTCCGCCGTCGCCCCATCCAGCTCTTGGTTCAGCGCGATGATGCCGCCGAACGCAGAGGTGGAATCGCAGGCAAGCGCGCGCTCATACGCCTCGAGCAGGGTCGCGCCGGTCGCCACGCCGCAGGGGTTGGCATGCTTGATGATGGCGACGGCCGGGGATTTTGCAGCCGGGAACTCGGCAACCAGCTCGAAGGCCGCGTCGGTGTCGTTGATATTGTTGTAGGAGAGCTGCTTGCCCTGCAGGAGCGTCGCGGTGGCGACGCCCGGGCGGTTTTCGCCGGTGATGTAGAATCCGGCTTTCTGATGCGGGTTTTCGCCGTAGCGCATCTCTTCCTTCAAGATACCGCCGACGGTGCGGTGAAGCGGCATTGGTGTATCCAGAACCTCGGCGAACCAGCCGGAAATGGCTGTGTCATAGGCGGCCGTGCGGGCATAGGCCTTGGCGGCCATCTTCTGGCGGAAGGCGAAAGATGTGGCGGCACCGGCACCCAGTTCGGCCAGAAGCCCCGCATAATCGGAGGCGTCGGTGATGACGGTGACATAGGCGTGGTTCTTGGCCGAGGCACGGATCATTGCCGGGCCGCCGATATCGATATTTTCGACCGTCGTCGGATAATCGCCGCCCTTGGCGCGGACATCCTCGAAGGGATAGAGATTGATCACGGCCAGATCGATGCCGGTAATGCCATGCGTCGTCATCGCCTGGACATGATCTTCGTCATCGCGGATCGCCAGAAGCCCGCCATGGACGCCAGGATGCAGCGTCTTCACCCGGCCATCCATCACTTCCGGAAAACCGGTGAGTTCGGACACGTCGGTGACCGGCAGGCCGGCATCGGCGAGAGCCTTGTGCGTGCCGCCGGTCGAAACAAGATGAACGCCCTTCTGGTGCAGGGCGCGCGCCAGATCGACGATGCCGGTCTTGTCGGAAACGGAGAGGAGGGCGGTGCGGACAGTGACCTGATCCGGGGTGGGAATCTTCTTGGAGGCGACAGCCATCATCAAGCTCCTTGGTAGGCGCCGGATATCGGGAGGTCTTCCGGCAAATGTCCGCCTGCCGTTAACACAGCTTTTGACCTGAAGAAACCGCAGTCACGGCAATGAGCGCTCTACCAAGGATATTGTCACCCTTCGCGCGAAAAAATCCACTGGATTTCCGGCTGTGAGGCCGCCGCGAAGGTGACGGTCAGTTGCGACGACTTCCGAACGCCGGAGGGATCGGCAAAGAAGATATCTTCCTCGACCAGAACCTCGCCGTCGCGGCACGTGAACAGCCAGACTTCGCCGTCCGGCGCGCTCAGATAGACCTCATGAGCGCTGTGCTGGCGGATATTGATCGACGGATGAATATGAAACCGGGCAACGGCGACGGCGCTGTTGCTTTGCGCCGGTTCCGAACCATCCGGCTGAAACAGCCGGTCGCGGCCGCGAACCGCATTTGCCTGGCCGTTGACGCTGATGTCGCGCTCGTGCAGCAGGCCAAAGGCCTGCGCGTAGCCATCATGGCTGGCGATGACGGCATCCGGCTGGCCGGCGCGTTCCTCGCGGCGGACGGCGACCTTCGAGACGCCGCCGGTGACGATGGGGCCGAGAAACCCCGACTGCGACAAGCGTGACGAGGAACGATCGTTGATCGTCACCGTCGAATGCGCGGCGGTCGATCGCGCCAGCTGGCGGAATCGTTCGCCGGCAAACTTTGGCGATCCGGAATTGATGATGAACCGGTGGCGGCCAGACGACATTTCGAACGACAGGCAGCCCGCATGGGCTGTGCGCGACAATTCCGGCGACAACGGCTTGCCGGTGTCCATGATGACGACGACATTGTTATGCGCCAGCCGCTCATATTGAAGATGCGGCAGGGCCTTGAAGGGCGCACCAGCCGTTTCGTCATAGCGCAGCACCGCCATCAGTTCATTGGCAAGGGTCGAGGTGGCGCCATTGAACAAGGCCAGTTCGCCGCCCTCATGCCGGAAGAACCGCAAGGCCGGATACATCCGGTCGATGCAGGGGATCAGCTTGGCCGGCACTTCATGGCCGAGATTGACATAGGTCTGGCGCAGCGGCAGCAGGTCAATCAGCAATTCGAGGCCCGTACGCGGATTGCGCGAACTGTGACCGCCGTCCGGCAGGATTTGCCGGTCGAGTTCCACGTCGAGATTGCGGGCGGCCTTGCGGATAGTCGCTTCGGACGCGGGCATGGCCACGGACGCCATGGCAAGCGCGATCCGTGCCCGCAGCCGCGCCTCCCCATCACAGGTGGTATCAGTGATATGGCGCAGATAGCGGACCTGGAACGCAAGGCTTTTGAGGAACCGGCGATAAAAGGTATGCTCGGCGTTACGCAGGATGATCGGCGAATGGGACAGCCAGGCAATCAACCGCTGAGAAATGATATCCGCATCCCAGGCAATGCCACCAATATAGCGCCCATGCGTGACGATCCAATCATTGACGATATGACGCAGATGCGCCAAGGCATCATCTTCCTTGGCGGCACGCATATGACGTACCCATCCGAAAGAATGCAATCTTACCGCGAATTCATGCGATGGCAGGTCCATCTCGAAGGGTGATTCGCCCTCGGCTTCGAGCACGCGGCCGGCCAGCGGAAACCGCCCCTGGAGAATTTCCTGGGCGACGAAGGGATCGACTGCCCTGAGATCGGTAGGAGCGACGATCAGCCGGTCAGGCGCCGTCCCAGTGAAACGAAAAGCGGTATTGCGGCCCAAGGCAAGGCGGCGCGAGAAACGGCGCCAGCCCTCGCGTGCATACAGATAAAGAAGCCTTTGCCGGTCTGAAATCTGCATTTTCGACGCTTGCGCGTCTCCCTACTTCCCGGACAGGCCTCACGCGGCATCGAAACCGGAATGACTGCTATCCGCACCAGATACTACCAGGACACGATCGTGCCGGAAAAACCGTTAAACTTTTATGGAACGGCACCCGTATTGTTTAGGCAAACGCACATGGAGCGTCAATTGACGCCAGCCATGTGCCTGTTGACAGAGATGTCGCTAAATCTTGCGGCGCAGGATGACGGCATAGAACCCGTCCAGTCCGCCAGAGAACCCGTCCTGCGGATCAATCATCGCCGGTGTGGTGCGGAATTCGCCGAGCGAAGTCACAGCATTTTCCAGACCTGGCCAATCCGCCGGGTTGATCGCCACCCGTTCGCAATTGCCATCGGCCAGGACGCGCTCGGTGACGGCTTCACCTTCGCGCGTATCCAGCGAGCAGTTGGAAAAGACCACCAGCCCGCCGGGTTTCACCAGCGTCAACGCATGACGGAGCAACCTTTCCTGAAGCACGGCCAGCTTTTCGATATCCTCCGGCCCCTTGGTCCATAGAACGTCGGGGTGACGGCGGATTGTGCCGGTCGAGGAGCATGGCGCGTCCAGCAGGGCAGCATCGAACAGCTCTTCAGTGCGGAAATCGGCCATGTTGATTTCTTGCGTGGCCGCTTCCAGCCCGAGCCGGGCGAGATTGCCCTGCAGGCGCTTGAGGCGGCTGGCCGACTGATCGAGCGCCGTGACCTCGGCGCCAGCGAGAACAAGCTGTGCCGTCTTGCCGCCAGGAGCGGCGCAAAGATCGATCACCCTCTTGCCCGCAAGAGAGCCGAAAAGTTTAGCCGGAAGGGCGGCGGCCGCGTCCTGTACCCACCACTCACCGTCTTCGAACCCTTCAAGCGAGGGGACCGCGCCGGAAAACCCGGCGAGACGGACCGAACCCGTTGGCAGCAGGCGGCCATTCAGCTTTTCAGCCCACCCCTCGGCATCCGTTTTGACCGTCAGGTCGATCGCAGCTGGCGTTAGAAGCGCACTGGCAATACGGCCGGCTTCGTCGGCGCCGTAATAGGCGACCAACCGCTTGTGGAACCACGCCGGGATTGCCGGGATTTTTTCGCCGACATTTTCAAGCAAATCGCGCTTCTCGCGGGACAGCCGGCGCAGCACGGCGTTGACGAGGCTGGCAAACCGCTTGTTGCGCGGGTCGATCTGCGCCTGCTCGACCGCGAGATCGACGGCCGAGTGATCTGGAATATCGAGATAGAGGATCTGTGCAGCGGCGACCGTCAGTACATGATCGAGTGCACGGGCACCTTCCGGTAGCGGATTTTGCAGCAACGAGCCGATCATCGCCTCGATGCGCGGCAATTGCCGCAGTGCCGAGTTGAGGATGGCCCGGACCAGCGCACGATCGGCCTCGTTCAGCTCGCGATAGACGGGATTGCCGTTGCCGGCATCCAGCATGCCATCCAGCGACGTCTTGCGATCGACAACGGCGGCAAGCATCTTGGCGGCAGCCTGCCTGGCCCGGATTCCTGGCTTGTCACTGCGTTCGAAGGCCGGATTCTCCGAACCATCGCCGCGCGAACGGGCAGGGCGTTTATTTCGTTTCGGGCGCGAATCGATTTTATTATCGTCAGACGTCAAGACCAGGGACCTTTTTTCGGTGGTTCGGAACCACCGCGACCCCAGCCTGTCGGCGGCACGGAGCGCGATTTGCGCACGGGATTATCAGCCCTGACCGGCGGCGTCGAGACCGGCTGCATCTCTTGCGCCATCTGCTGCAGGGCAGCGATGCGGTTTTCCGTCGCCGGATGGGTGGAAAACAGATTGTCCATGCGCTCGCCCGACAGCGGATTGATGATGAACATATGAGCGGTGGCAGGATTACGCTCTGCCTCGGCATTCGGCACCTGGTGGGCAAAATTCGAAATTTTTGCCAGTGCCGATGCCAATGCCAGCGGCTTGCCGCAGATCTCGGCACCACGCCGGTCGGCCGAATATTCACGCGTCCGGCTGACGGCCATCTGCACGATCATTGCTGCGAACGGTGCGACAATCATCGCCACCAGAACGCCGATAAAGCCGAGCGGATTGTTGTTTTCACGATTGCCACCGAAGAAGAAGGCGAAATTGCCGAGCATGGATATCGCGCCCGCAAGCGTCGCCGTCAGTGTCATGGTTAGCGTGTCACGGTTTTGCACGTGAGCCAGTTCATGCGCCATAACGCCTGCGACTTCATCATAGGTCAGCGCATTCAAAAGCCCCGTGGACGCAGCAACTGCAGCATTTTCTGGGTTGCGGCCCGTCGCAAAGGCGTTCGGCTGCGGGTTGTCGATGACATAGACCTTGGGCATTGGGAGACCGGCATTCTTCGCGAGATCACGGACAATGCCGTAATATTCCGGAGCCGAGCGCGCATCGACCTCCTGGGCGCGATACATGCGCAGCACCATGCTATCGGAATTCCAGTAGGAAAAGAAGTTCATGCCCGCGGCGATAACGAGGGCGATCATCATGCCGCCCCGGCCGCCGATGAGGAAGCCGACCGCCATGAACAACGCGGTCATAAAGGCCAGAAGCATGGCGGTGCGCATCAGATTCATAAGGTCATGTCTCCAAAGTTTGCCGATGTTTCACGTGAATCATGGTTTCGCTTCAACAAAGGTTTCCTATATGATGGGAACACTAGTCGCATTCTTCAACTTTTTCGCGGAAATTCGCATGCAGAACGATAACGACAATTTGCCGGTGGAACCGCGCAAGCCACTGCCGCCAGCCGCAAAACGCGCACTGGCCGAAGCCGAGGAACGCCGCAAGGCTCAAAAGCCGGTCGAGTTACCCGAGGAACTGGGCGGCCGTGGTGGTGCCGAGCCGTCGCGTTTTGGTGACTGGGAGATCAATGGCCGGGCGATCGATTTCTAAGGAAATAATTCCTGTTTAAATTGCATCGTGTTCGGTATATTTTCCTATTCATGATGCTGCACCCGTCTTCACTCCTCATTTCCGCATCGATCGTGTTGCCCGTGGCTGCACCTTTACATGCCGCTGATTCCAACAAACGAATTGAGATAGCCGGTCCGGTCGTGGCAGAAGTCATCCGCGTCATCGACGGGGATACGATTCTGGTGGCGGCGAAACCCTGGCCGCAACAGACCATGGAAGTCTATGTCCGGCTGCGCGGCATTGATGCGCCGGAGCTGAAATCGGCCTGCGCAACCACACGCAATGCCGGCCAGCAGGCACGCGCAGCGCTTACAAGCCTGACCAGCGATCAGGGTGAAATCCAGCTGACGCATATTTCCGGCGACAAATATTTTGGCAGGGTCGTCGCCGATGTCAGCCTTTCCGATGGGCGGAATCCGGCTCAGGAGATGCTGTTGGCCGGTTATGTCTCGCCTTATGACGGCGGGCGAAAATCAAAGGCCTGTGCGTCGTTTTGGTGAACCAGCGGGTTTGTCCACTTCTCCCCAGCAGGGAGAAGTGCCGAGCGAATGCGAGGCGATGAGAACGCGGCACGGCACATTACGAGTGCTTGGCCCCCTCATCCGGCGCTTCGCGCCACCTTCTCCCCGATGGGGAGAAGAGGGTACATACTGGCCTTTCAGCGCTCTATTTCTTGTTCTGCCGGTTGGCGATCAGGTCATCGACAACAGCCGGATCGGCAAGCGTCGAGGTGTCACCGAGTGAGCCGAAATCGTCTTCGGCGATCTTGCGCAGGATACGGCGCATGATCTTGCCGGAACGGGTTTTCGGCAGGCCGGGCGCGAACTGGATCTTATCCGGCGAAGCAATGGCCCCGATTTCCTTGCGAACATGGGTGACCAATGCCTTGCGCAGATCATCCGAGCCGGTCTCACCGACCATCAGAGTCACATAGCAATAAATGCCCTGTCCCTTGATATCGTGCGGATAACCGACGACGGCGGCTTCCGACACCGAATCATGGCTTACCAGTGCTGATTCGACCTCAGCCGTGCCCATGCGGTGGCCGGAGACGTTCAACACGTCATCGACGCGGCCGGTGATCCAGTAATAGCCATCGTCATCGCGGCGGCAGCCGTCACCGGTGAAATACTTGCCCTTGTAGGTGGCAAAATAGGTCTGGATGAAACGCTCGTGATCGCCATAGACGGTGCGCATCTGGCCCGGCCAGCTGTCGGTGATGCAGAGATTGCCGTCGGCTGCCCCGTCGATCACCTTGCCTTCGCCATCGACCAGCTGCGGCTGAACGCCAAAGAACGGCCGGGTGGCCGAGCCCGGCTTCAAAGCCGTGGCGCCGGGCAGGGGGGTGATCAGGATGCCGCCGGTCTCCGTCTGCCACCAGGTATCGACCACCGGGCAGCGGCCGTCGCCGACCACGTGATAGTACCATTCCCAGGCTTCCGGATTGATCGGCTCGCCGACCGAACCGAGTGTGCGCAGCGACGTGCGCTTCGAGCGGGTGACGAAAGCATCGCCCTGACCCATCAGCGCCCGGATGGCGGTCGGTGCAGTGTAGAAGATGTTGACCTGATGTTTGTCGACCACGTCCCAGAGACGGCCGGCGTCCGGATAGGTCGGTACGCCCTCGAACATCAGCGTCGTGGCGCCATTCGCAAGCGGACCATAGACGATATAGGAATGGCCGGTGACCCAGCCGACATCGGCCGTGCACCAGTAGATATCGCCCTCGTGATAATCGAAAACATACTGATGCGTCATCGAGGCATAGACGAGGTAGCCACCTGTCGTGTGCAGCACGCCCTTGGGCTTTCCGGTTGAACCGGACGTGTAGAGGATGAACAGCGGATCTTCGGCATTCATCTGCGCCGGCGGACAAACCGCATCGACGTTGGCGACAGCCTGATGGTACCAGATGTCACGCTCGGAGAACCAGGCAATCTTGCCGGCGGTGCGGCGAACGACGATCACCGACGTGACCTCAACACCGCCGCGCGAA
The DNA here is from genome assembly GCA_900472175.1 of Hyphomicrobiales bacterium. Lineage (GTDB taxonomy): Bacteria > Pseudomonadota > Alphaproteobacteria > Rhizobiales > Rhizobiaceae > Pararhizobium. The sequence goes on from UCHD01000007.1 coordinate 30,079, forward strand.
GCGATCTCGATGGCCTGGTCCGTATTGGCCTTCAACGGGATCGGCTTGCCGCCGCGCAGGCCTTCATCGGCGGTGATGACGACGGTGGATTCGCAGTCAACGATACGGCCGGCCAAGGCATCCGGCGAAAAGCCGCCGAAAACGATGGAATGCACCGCACCGATGCGCGCGCAGGCGAGCATCGCATAGGCGGCTTCCGGGATCATCGGCATGTAGATAGTGACGCGGTCGCCTTGTTTGACGCCGTTGGCCTTCAGCACATTGGCGAGGCGGCAGACATGCTCATGCAGCTCGCGATAGGTGATCTTCTTGTCGTCATAGGGATTGTCGCCTTCCCAGATGATCGCCACCTGATCGCCGCGCTTTTCCAGGTGCCGGTCGATGCAGTTGTAGGAGACGTTGGTGACGCCATCCTCGAACCACTTGATCGAAACGTCGCCCTCGAAAGAGGTGTTCTTGACCTTCGTATAGGGCGTGAACCAATCAATACGCTTGCCATGCTCACCCCAGAACGCTTCCGGATTCGTGACACTTTGCGTGTACCAGGCCTGATAGGTCGCATCGTCGATCAGGGCACGTTTCCCAGCGGATTCCAGGATCGGATAGGTTTTGGCAGTCATCGTGATTTCCTCCCTGCGCAGGCAGTTTCAGGCGGCACATCTCCTCGTGCTCGCCCGCTTCGGGCGCCATACATATCAGGTCAAAGCACGGCGTCCATTAGACAAAAGGTCATTTCTTCAAGAAGAATTGCATTTCTGAGAGGACGAGGGTATAGAGGCGCTAATTTCCCGGAAATTAAGTGGTTACACCCCCACGGCCCGCGACACCGGCGCGGACGGACAGAAGGACTATATCCATGGCTCAACAACTGCTTATGCCCAAAGCGACGGCCGTATGGCTTGTTGACAACACTGCCCTGTCGTTCGAACAGATCGCCACGTTCTGCAAGCTGCACCCGCTTGAGGTCAAGGCAATCGCCGACGGTGAATCCGCGCAGGGCATCAAGGGTCTCGATCCGATCGCCACCGGTCAGCTGTCCCGCGACGAGATCGCCCGCGCCGAAAGCAATCCGAACCACAAGCTGAAGATTTCCGAACCGAAGGTTCGCGTCCCCGACAACAAGCGCAAGGGGCCGCGCTACACGCCGGTTTCCAAGCGCCAGGATCGCCCGAACGCCATTTTGTGGCTGGTCCGCAATCATCCTGAACTGAAAGACGCCCAGATCTCGCGTCTCGTTGGCACCACCAAGTCGACGATCGAGCAGATCCGCGAGCGCACCCACTGGAATTCGACCAACCTGACGGCGATGGACCCGGTAACGCTGGGCCTGTGCACGCAGATCGATCTGGACCTTGAAGTCGAACGCGCCAACAAGGGCCGTCCGCTGCCGACCGCCGCGGAACTCGGCGCGACGCTGGAAGCCTCGAAGGAAACGGAAAAGCTACCGTTCTCCTACGAGCGCGAGGAAGAAAAGGAAATCGACGCCGATGCCGTTTTCTCCAAGCTCAAGGCCCTCAAGTCCGATCGCAAGGACGAAGACGAAGACGACGCCTTCTGATTGGAGCACATCGCTTCCGACTGCAAAACCCGGATCGGCTGATCCGGGTTTTTTGTTTTCTGCAGGCATGTTCTGCCGGTTAAGGCGGCAATCTCCTCCGGAAGCGCAAACAGACCCGGCAACGATCGCTGCAACGGTTCAGCTCCGGCCGCATACGCGGGCTTGCGATCAATCCGGCGATCGGGAAGGATAGTGAGCACGAACCTTGCTTCGCTCGCAGCATCGGTCTGACCCGCATTGGGGCAAATCGTTTCCCTTAACGTCAAATCCAGGATCCCGCATGCCACGTCTCCTTTCCATTCTCGCCCCGATCGCGGCGGCAGCCTCCGCCGTTCTTTCCACCGCCACGATCGCCTCCGCCGCAGACACCGTTGCGCCAAAAGTTCTCGTCGTCACCATGTTTGGCGAAGAAGCCAAACCCTGGATCGAAGCGCGCAAGCTGGACACGAAGATAAAGGTTCCGGGCCTTTCGAAGGAATATCCGGACGTCGCCTGCGACGCCGAAGGCCTGTGCGTCATGACCACCGCCATGGGCTTCGCCAATGCCGCAAGTTCCGTATCCGCCGTGGTCTACAGCGGTCTTTTCGACCTCAAGCAGACCTACGTCCTGATCGCCGGCATTGCCGGCGTCGATCCGAACGACGCAACACTCGGCTCCGCACTCTGGGCTCGCTATGCCATCGATGGCGGCTTGCGGCACGACATCGACCCGCGCCAAATTCCTTCCGACTGGCCAAACGGCATGGTCGCGCTGGGCGCCAAACATCCGGGCGAAAAACCCAAATGGGGTTCGGGAACCGAAGTCTACAAGCTCGACGAGGCGCTGCTCGAAAAAGCGTTCGCGTTGACAAAGACCATCGAACTCGCCGACGGCGACAAGGCAAAAGCCTACCGCGCCACCTACCCGGCAGGCCCGGGCAGCAGCGCCCCGATCGTCGCGATCTGCGACACGGTCTCGATCGACACCTACTGGCATGGCTCGAAGATCGCCGAGGGCATGCAAGAATGGGCATCCCTGGTGACCGACGGCAAGGCGAACTATTGCACCACCCAGATGGAAGACAATGCGTCGCTGACCGCGCTGCGCCGAGGCGCCGATGCCGGGCTCGTCGATTTCAACCGGATTGCCCTGCTGCGCACGGCCTCCAATTTCGATCGCGAGGCACCGGGGCAGACAGCTGCCGAATCCCTGTCGGCGGAATCCGGCGGCTTCCTGCCTTCCACCGCCAACGCCTACCGTGTCGGCTCGACGTTTGCGAATGCCGTCATCGCTGATTGGGCGGCATGGTCGAAGGGCGTACCCGGCAAATAAAGGCAACGGCGGTGTCCTCGATCGCCAGCGGCCGGGGACACCGAACTGCCCAAAAGACTCCGGCTAAGGATTATTGCTTACGTGCGGAAAACCTATGCCGCGCATCTCCAGCGCCGCAGCAATTTCATCAAGTACGGCCGGATCATCGATCGTCGCCGGCATCTTCCAGTCCTCGTGATCGGCGATCTTCTGCATCGTGCCGCGCAAGATCTTGCCCGATCGCGTCTTCGGAAGGCGCTTGACACAAATTGCCGTCTTGAAGGCGGCCACCGGGCCGATACGCTCTCGAACGAGGCCGACGACTTCCCTCTCGATATCGGCTGTTTCACGGGAAACATTCGCATTGATCACCAGGAAACCGGCGGGCACCTGACCCTTGATCGGATCGGCAATGCCGATAACGGCGCATTCCGCCACGTCGGCGTGGCTGGCGCAGATTTCCTCCATCGCGCCGGTGGACAGGCGATGACCGGCGACATTGATGATATCGTCAGTACGCGACATGATGAAAATATAACCGTCCGTATCGATATAGCCAGCGTCGGCCGTGCGGTAGTAACCCGGAAATTCGGCAAGGCAGGTGTCGCGAAACCGCTGATCGGCATTCCAGAATGTAGGTAGGCAACCCGGCGGCATGGGAAGCTTGATGACGACATTGCCCAGCGTTCCCGTTTCAACGGGATGACCGGCATCGTCGAGCACCTGGACGTCATATCCCGGTAACGGCACGGCCGCCGATCCATATTTGACCGGCAGCAAGCCCAGACCGATCGGATTTCCGGCAACCGGCCAGCCCGTCTCGGTCTGCCACCAGTTATCGATGACCGGAACCTCAAGTTTCGCTTCCGCCCATGCCACGGTATCGGGATCGGCACGCTCGCCCGCGAGGAACAGCGCCCGGAAGTTTGACAGGTCATGACGGCGGATCAGATCACCCTGCGGGTCTTCCTTGCGTATGGCGCGAAAGGCCGTGGGCGCGGTAAACAATGCCGTCACGCGGTGCTGTTCGATCACCCGCCAATAGGCACCGGCATCCGGCGTCCCAACAGGCTTTCCTTCATAGAGGATCGCCGTACTGCCATTCAGCAGCGGTCCATAGACGATGTAACAATGACCAACGACCCAGCCGATATCGGACGCAGCCCAGAAGACCTCGCCGGGCTTGATGCCGAAGAAATGCTGCATCGACCATTTTAGGGCAACCATATGGCCGCCATTGTCGCGCACGACACCTTTCGGCTGCCCTGTGGTTCCCGACGTATAGAGAATGTAGAGCGGATCCGTGGCCAGAACCGGCGTGCAAGGGACCTCGGCTCCGCGCTGTTTTGCGGAAGTGGCCGCCACGGCAAAATCGATATCCCGGCCGGCCTGCAGCCCTGCCTGGAGCATCTCGCGTTGGAAAACGAGGCAATGCGCCGGCTTATGCTGGCTGATCTCGATAGCCGCATCAAGCAGCGGTTTGTATGCAATCGTTCGTCCAGCCTCGATGCCACAACTGGCAGAAACAACCAGCTTCGCCTCGCAGTCGGTGATCCGCGTTGCAAGCTCGCTTGCCGCGAACCCGCCAAAGACGACGGAGTGAACGGCGCCGATACGGGCCGCCGCCAGCATCGCAAACACTGCCTGCGGGATCATCGGCATATAGATGATGATCCGGTCACCCTTGGTAACACCAAGATCACGATAGACCGACGCCAGCGCTACCACTTCATCGAGCATGGCGCGATAGGTCCAGTGTTCCACCGTGCCGGTAACGGGGCTGTCGTAGATCAGGGCGTTCTGATCGCCGAGACCAGCTGCAACCTGACGATCGAGGCAATTGAAACAGGTATTGGTTTCACCGTCCGGAAACCAGCGTCCGTAAACACCTTGGTTGGGATCAAAAACCCGTTCAAAAGGCACAAACCAGTTGATCTCTCCGGCCGCATTGGCCCAAAAGGTTTCGGGATCCTGTTTCCACGCGCCATAAACACCGGAATAGCTGCTCGCCATTGCCGTCTCCTCCACTCCATACCGGGCGGACCCGGCCTCCGGAGCGGAGCATAGGAGATTGGCTGGGGACAGAGAAGCCAGACGAAAGCGTTAGACCTGCGGCCGCCCGGAATCAGCGGGTTCCGAAGATCGCCGAGCCGACACGCACGCTTGTGGCGCCAAACTGCACCGCGACATCGAAATCGCCGGACATGCCCATCGAGAGCTTTTTCAGGCCGCACCGTTCGGCAAGCTTGGCAAGCAGGGCAAAATGCGGGCCGGGGTTTTCATCTGCTGGCGGGATGCACATCAGTCCTTCCACCGGAATGCCGATGGTTTCGCGGCAAAGCGTCACGAAAGCCACGGTATCATCGGGCGCAATACCGGCCTTTTGCGGCTCAAGCCCGGTATTGACCTGAACATAGAGGCGGACGGGCTTGTTCTGCCGGATAATTTCCGCAGCGATGGCCCGGGCAATCTTTTCGCGGTCGATGGTCTCGATCACATCAAACAGAGACACGGCGTCTGCCGCCTTGTTGGATTGCAGCGGACCAATCAGATGAAGCTCGATGCCGGTGTTTTCCGCCTTCAGCTCCGGCCACTTGCCTTGCGCTTCCTGCACCCGGTTTTCACCGAAGATCCGCTGCCCTGTTGCAATCACAGGGCGGATCACATCGGCGTCAAAGGTCTTGGAGACTGCAACGAGCGCGGCGGAACCCGCAGGGCGGCCAGCGGCGCCCTCCGCGTCGCGAATCCGGCTCAGGACATCGTTCAACCGTTCTTCCACGCTCATCGCCATCGTCTCCATCGCTGTCCGGCACACCTGGCGCAATAATCAAACTGAACGGGACTGCCAAGCCGTAATCACCGGATGCCGGCCTAAAGCTTCAAAGTTTCACCTCAAAGCCTTCCAAAACTTGACGCTACGCTTGTTTCATGGTGAAGGTCACGCCAAATATTGCAGGGGTTGATTTCCTCTCGCCCCAATTTCCGGAACATGAATCCTATGGCTACCGAACGTTACAATCCGCGCGATGCTGAACCCCGCTGGCAACAGGAATGGGATCAGAAGAACGTCTTCACGACAGACAACAACGACCCGCGCGAAAAATATTACGTGCTCGAGATGTTCCCCTATCCGTCCGGCCGGATCCATATGGGTCATGTCCGCAACTATGCCATGGGCGATGTGGTCGCCCGCTACAAGCGCGCACGCGGCTACAATGTCCTGCACCCGATGGGCTGGGATGCTTTCGGCATGCCGGCTGAAAATGCCGCCATGGAGCGCGGCGTGCACCCGGCTGCCTGGACCTACCAGAACATCGCCTCGATGAAGGCGCAGCTCAAGGTGATGGGCCTGTCGCTCGACTGGTCGCGCGAATTCGCCACCTGCGATGTCGAATATTATCAGCATCAGCAGCACCTGTTCGTGGATTTCCTCGAAAAGGGCCTCGTCTACCGCAAGCAGTCGAAGGTCAACTGGGATCCGGTCGACAATACGGTTCTGGCCAATGAGCAGGTGATCGATGGACGCGGCTGGCGCTCCGGTGCGCTGGTCGAACAGCGGGAACTGACCCAGTGGTTCTTCCGCATTACCGATTTCAACCAGGACCTGCTCGATTCGCTCGACACGCTGGATCAGTGGCCGGAAAAAGTCCGGCTGATGCAGAAGAACTGGATCGGCCGCTCTGAAGGCCTGACGATCCGTTGGGAAATCGTCCCGGGAACGGCCGCCGGCGCGACCGAGGTCGCGGTTTATACCACACGGCCGGACACGCTGTTTGGCGCCTCCTTCCTGGCAATAGCAGCCGATCATCCGCTGGCGCGCCAGGCGGCTGCGGGTAATCCCGAAATCGAAGCCTTCTGTGAGGAAACGCGCCGCGCCGGTACATCGCTCGCAGCGCTGGAAACGGCCGAGAAGAAGGGTATCGATACCGGCATCCGGGTAAAGCATCCGCTTGATCCGGATTGGGAACTGCCCGTCTACGTCGCCAATTTTGTGCTGATGGACTATGGCACGGGCGCGATCTTCGGCTGCCCGTCGGGTGACCAGCGCGACCTCGACTTCGCCCGCAAGTACGGCCTGCCGGTCGTTGCCGTGGTGATGCCGAAGGACGGCGATGCCCTAAGCTTCACCATTGGCGATGAAGCCTATGTCGGCGACGGCGTGATGATCAATTCGCGCCATCTTGACGGTTTGACGATCGAGGAAGCCTTTGAAAAGGTAGCTTCTGCCCTGGAGCAGGCCTCGCTCGGCAATACGCCGCAGGCTGAGCGCAAGGTCAATTTCCGGCTGCGCGACTGGGGTATTTCCCGCCAGCGCTATTGGGGTTGCCCGATCCCGGTTATCCATTGCGATGACTGCGGCGTTGTCCCCGTGCCAAAGGCCGATCTGCCGGTCAAATTGCCTGATGATGTGACATTCGACAAACCAGGTAATCCGCTCGACCGTCACCCGACATGGCGTCACGTGGCCTGCCCGCAATGCGGCAAGGATGCGCGCCGCGAAACCGACACGATGGATACTTTTGTCGATTCCTCGTGGTATTTTGCCCGCTTCACGGCGCCATGGGAAAGCAAGCCGACCGATCCCACCGCTGTCGATCACTGGTTGCCTGTCGACCAATATATCGGCGGTATCGAGCATGCGATCCTGCATCTGCTTTATTCGCGCTTCTTTACCCGGGCAATGAAAGCCACGGGACATGCCGGTCTTGACGAGCCCTTCAAGGGCCTGTTCACGCAAGGCATGGTCGTGCACGAAACCTACAGCCGCGGCGAGGGTGCCCAGCGCGAATGGGTAACGCCGGCCGAAATCATCATTGTCGAAACCGACGGCAAGCGGCAGGCAAGCCTGATCGAGACCGGCGAGCCGATCGCCATCGGATCGATCGAGAAAATGTCGAAGTCTAAGAAAAACGTTGTCGATCCCGACGACATCATCGCGTCCTATGGCGCCGATACCGCGCGCTTCTTCGTTCTCTCCGATTCGCCGCCTGATCGCGACGTGATCTGGTCGGAAGCGGGTGTCGAAGGTGCGCATCGCTTCGTCCAGCGCCTGTGGCGCCTGATCTCCGAAGCTGCCGATGCGTTGAAGGCGGTAGAGGCCAAGCCTGCGTCCAACGGCCCAGCCCTTGCGATCTCGCAGCTGGCTCACAAGACGCTAAAGGCCGTTCAGGCCGACTATGACAAGCTTGCCTTCAACAAGGCCGTGGCGCGGCTCTATGAGCTCGTAAACGCGCTTGCCAACCCATTGACGCAGGTTGCCGCCGGAAGCGCAGATCAGGCGACCACGGCAGCCGTCAAGGAAGCAACGGCAATCCTGATCAGCCTCGTTGCTCCGATGATGCCGCATCTGGCCGAACAGTGCTGGCAGGAGATCGGCGGAACAGGCCTGATCGCCCAGACGGCATGGCCGGTCTACAGCGAAACACTGGTGGCCGAGAACGAAGTGACCATGCCCGTGCAGATCAACGGCAAGAAGCGCGCCGATTTGACAATTGCGCGCGATGCAGATCAGACTGCGATCGAGAACGCCGTCCTGGCGCTCGAGCCGGTCAAGACTGCATTGAACGGACAAAGCCCGAAAAAGATCATCGTCGTGCCGCAGAGGATCGTGAATGTCGTTGTCTGAAAAAGCTCAAAGATACCTGCGGCTTCTGGCTTTCAGCACGCTCGCGGCTCTCGCCGGTTGCCAGGTCAAGCCGCTTTATTCGGACGGTCCGCAGGGCAAGCCCGCAAAGGCGCTCGCCTCGATCGAAATCTCCGAAGCCGATGACCGCGTCGAGCAGGAGGTGCGCAACGCGCTGATCTTCCTAACCTCGGGGGGCGCTGGCGAACCGGTGAACGCTCAATACAAGCTGGCTCTGAATGTCACCAGCAAGACCCAGGGCGTTCTATACGATCAGAACACCAAGGACGACAATACCGATACCGCAAGTGCCGCCCGCATCGTCGTCATGGCCGATTACAACCTGACACGCGCCGATACGGGTGAAACCGTTCGTTCCGGCAACCGGACCGCTGTCGCGCTCGTCGATTTTCCGGGCCAGGAATTTGCCAAGGTTCGCGCCGGGCGTGATGGCGAAAAACGGGCCGCCAAGGAGCTGGCGGAGATCATCCGTGCCGACCTCGCAGCAGCGCTCGGCCGCTGATCAATCAGCGGCGTAAGGTGGCGGTATGACCGAGATCAAATCGCACGAATTCGATCAGTTCCTGCAGCGTCCGTTGCGGGACAATCGTATCTATCTGATCTACGGCCCTGATCGCGGCCTCGTTTCCGAGCGGGCCGGCCAGATAGCGGCCAAAAGCGGCGTCGCACTCGACGACCCGTTCTCGTTGATCCGGCTTGATGGCTCCGATTTGCAGCAAAGCCCTGGGCGACTGCTGGATGAGGTCAATACGATCGGCCTGTTTGGCGGTGAAAAACTCGTCTGGATCCGGGCGTCGGGAACAGAGAAAACGCTGGTAGACGGCCTGACCGCGCTTGCAAGCCAGCCGCCGGACGCGAGCTACGTCATTATCGAGGCGGGTGATCTCAAAAAGGGAACCGGCATTCGCAAGATCGGCGAGACCAGCCGGGCGGTTGTCTCGGTTGCCTGTTACAGCGATGATCCACGGGCGGTGAATGGCCTGATCGATCAGGAACTCGGGCTGGAGGGCCTGCGTATATCGCCTGCGGCGCGGGAGCGGCTGAACGAAGCTCTTGGCGGAGACCGGATCGCCTCACGCAACGAAATCCGTAAGCTGGCGCTGTATTGCCGGGGCATGGCCGTGATTGAAGAAGAGCACGTTCTGGAGATCGTGGGAGACGCCAGCGCAGTTTCCGTCGATGATGCGATAGATGCCGTTCTCAAGGGCGATGCCGACGGTCTTCAACACGCCATCCGCAAGATCGTCGCATCGAAGACGGCAATCTTTCTCGTCCTGCAGGCCTGCCTCAAGCAGTTTCAATTGCTCGATCTGATGCGCTCGGAAATGGACGACAAGCGGCAACAACCGGCTCAGATCGTTGCCACACTCGGCCGTCATTTGCATTTCCGCCGCAAACCGTTGATCGAAGGTGCATTAAAGACATGGACCCTTCCAGCAATCCGGCGGGAACTTGGCCGGTTGCAGACGGCAATTTTTCAGAGCCGCACCCGCCAGAGCCTGGAAGACAGCATCGCCATGCAGACATTGCTGGCGATTACACTGCAATCAGCCCGTAGATAGATTTATCTATCTGATACTATTGTATATTCTCAGATTATTTCGTATCCGAATCGATATCAGCGCCGTTCGAGCAATCGGCAGATCTCTTCCAACTGGTCGAGCGTCTTGTAGGAGATCCGCAACTGCCCGCCGGACGCCTTGTGATTGACGGTCACGTCAAGTCCCAGGCTGTCGGACAGGGTCCGCTCCAGCGCCAGCGTATCGGCGTCCTTTTCCTCCTTGGGGGAGGGCTTGCCATAGCTAGGGTCACTCTGGGCCCGGATATCGTTTTGCGCCAGCCGCTCGGTATCGCGCACGGAAAGACCCTTGGCGATGATCGAGCGGGCCAGCGTTACCGGATCGGACGTCGGGATCAGCGCGCGGGCATGGCCGGCGGACAATGTACCCGAAGACAGCATGTCCCGAACCGGCTCCGGCAGTTTCAACAGGCGCAGGCTGTTGGCCACGTGGCTGCGGCTCTTGCCGATAATTTCTCCGAGATCGTTCTGCGTATACCCGTGTTCGGCGATCAACTGATCGTAACCCAGCGCTTCTTCAAGCGGATTAAGATCGGATCGCTGGACATTCTCAACAATGGCAATTTCCAGAGCCGTGCGATCATCGACGTCCCGAACGATGACGGGAATATCAGTAAACCCTGCCAGCTGGGCTGCACGCCAGCGGCGCTCGCCTGCAATGATTTCGTAGCGTTCATCAGCGATGGTGCGAACGACGACGGGCTGGACGATGCCGTGCTGGCGGATCGAGCTTGCGAGGTCCTGGAGTTCTGCCTCATCAAAGGTCCGCCGCGGATTGCGCGGATTGCGGGCGACAAACTCGATCGGAATGCGCCGGTCAGCATTGACGGGCGCAACAGGGCCGCTCGTTTGCAAGGGCTGGTCCATCTCACCGATCAGCGCCGCAAGACCGCGTCCAAGTCTACGTCTCGAATTGTCGTCATTCATGATCAGTACTCACACTTATCGTTACGATATCGAATCAATTGCCGCTCAAGCCGCCTTCCGCAGCCGTTCGCGTTGAATCACTTCCGATGCCAGTTGAAGGTAGGCCTGGCTACCCGCACATTTCAGATCATAGAGGATCGCCGGCTTGCCATAGGAGGGCGCCTCGGAAACGCGCACGTTGCGCGGGATCAGCGTATGATAGACCTTCTCACCGAGATGAGTCCGTACGTCGTTGACCACCTGCTGGGCGAGATTATTGCGGGAATCAAACATGGTCAGCACGATACCCTGAATATCCAGGGTTGGATTGACCGACCGCCGAACCTGATCGACGGTCTCCAGCAACTGGCTCAGACCTTCCAGCGCGAAGAATTCGCATTGCAGCGGCACCAGCACGGAATGGGCGGCGGCCATGGCATTCATCGTCAGCAGGTTGAAGGATGGCGGGCAATCCACCAGAACGTAGGAATACGCGAGCGCTTCGGGAGAGGCGAGCGCCCTGCGCAACCGGAAAACCCGATCGCTGGCCGCTGAAATTTCCATCTCGACGCCGAGCAGATCCATCGTCGATGGAACGATTGAAAGGTTGGGAACCACGGTATCCTGCACGACTTCGCCGATGCCATGGGATCCAACCATCAACTCATAGGATGACAGCTTGCGGTCGCGCCGCTGAATGCCAAGCCCGGTGCTGGCATTGCCCTGCGGATCGAGATCGACGATCAGGACTTTTTCACCGATGGCGGCCAAAGCGGTTGCGAGGTTGATGGCTGTCGTGGTTTTCCCAACGCCGCCCTTCTGGTTGGCAATCGTGATGATCCTGTTCTTCTCGCCTATCATGCCGCATACCGCCGTTATTGAGTTTTGCGCGAAAGATTTGCGATTTCGAGAACCACGGAGTCTGGCTCGACGACGCTCTGATGTTTTACCAGATCAAATTGAAAGCGGCTAACAGCTTTGTCGACTTCCTGCTGATAATCCCGGCCTTTGTGGAAGAAAGCCCGTGGTTTGTTATCCGCGGTCATCCATGGCGCACAGTAATCGAGGAGCTGGCCGAGGTCTGCGAGCGCCCGCGCCGAAACCGCATCACATTGCGGAATGACATTAACCGCATCCTCGATGCGAATCGGGTGCACAGAACCGCGTCCGCCGGTTTCATTCAACGCCACACGAAGGAATGCCGCTTTCTTGTTGTTACTCTCGACGAGATGAACCCAGCCGTCTCCGAGTTCGGCCAGGAAGATGGCAGTGATAATACCGGGGAAGCCGCCGCCACTGCCGAGATCGACCCATCGTTTCGGCCCCGGAAACAGCTGAAATATTTGGGCGCTATCAGCAATATGCCTCTGCCAAAGATCCGCCAGCGTCGATGGCGCTACCAAGTTGATCGACTTTGCCCATTTCTGGAAAAGGTTGGAAAAATGCTCGAGCCTTTCGGACGTTTCACGTGAAACACGTAATCCGTTTAGCTCACGGGAAGGACTCGCAATCATTGAATCGCCTGTTTTGAATACGCTGCTGAGGTGTGTTTTACCTTGCGCATATGCGCAAGGATCAACGATATGGCAGACGGTGTAATGCCGTCTACCTTCATGGCCTGAGCCAAATTGCGAGGCTTTGCGGCTTCGAGTTTCTGCTTCAGTTCATTCGAGAGACCCGAAAGCAGCTGGAAATCGAAGTCGTCAGGGATGACGCGATTTTCTTCGCTACGGACGCCTGCGATGTCCGACGCCTGTCGCTCCATATAGACGGCATAAGTCGCATCGATCTCAAGCGCCTCCGCAAGTTTGCTATCAATCAGGGACAGTTCCGGCCAGACGGTGCTCAAGGATTGGATTGAGTGATCCGCATAGGAGAGAAGCTCAAACGCTGACCGGCGCTGTCCATCCAGATTCAGTTTCAGTCCGTGCATACGACCTTCGGTTGGGGTTACCGTCAACGACTGAAGCAATTGTTTGTTGCGGTCGATATCTGAGACCCATGTGTCAAATTTTGCAGCTCGCTCCGCTGAAACACAGCCGAGTGAAATTGCTTCCCGCGTGAGCCGGACGTCAGCATTGTCTGCCCGCAACGACAGGCGATATTCTGCCCGGGACGTAAACATTCTGTATGGTTCTGCCACACCCCGCGACGTGAGGTCGTCGATCATGACGCCGATATAGGAATTGGTGCGGCTGAACAGATGGGGTGCGCTACCGGCACACAACAAAGCAGCGTTTAACCCGGCGACCAGGCCTTGCGCGCCGGCCTCCTCATATCCCGTCGTGCCATTGATTTGACCGGCAAGGAACAGCCCGGGGATCTTCATGACTTCCAGTGACAACGAGAGCTCACGCGGATCGACGTGATCGTACTCGATGGCATAACCCGGTTGCAGGATGGCAACAGGCTCCAGCCCGGGGATCGTTCTGATAAATGCTTGCTGTACATCCTCCGGCAGCGAGGTCGAAATTCCGTTTGGATAAACGGTATCGTCATCAAGGCCTTCCGGTTCCAGGAAAATCTGGTGGCCGTCACGTTCGCCAAACTTGACGATCTTATCTTCTATGGAAGGGCAGTACCTTGGACCAACCCCTTCGATTTGTCCCGAATACATCGCCGATTTCAGCAGGTTGTCCGAGATGATCTTGTGCGTCGCATCCGTCGTTCGTGTCACACCACAGTCGATCTGGCGGTTGAGAATGCGGTCTGTCATAAAGGAGAAGGGGACCGGATCTTCATCTGCGCCCTGGCGGCCAACCGATTGCCAATCAATCGTCTTGCCGTCCAAACGCGCCGGCGTTCCCGTCTTCAAGCGACCAAGCCGCAAACCGAAGCGTTCCAGAGTAGCGGACAGTCCGAGTGAAGGGTCTTCACCAACCCGCCCGGCAGGGATTTTACGATTGCCGATATGAATGAGACCACGCAAAAACGTACCGGTGGTCAGTACCGCGGCGCCGCCGGAGATATGACGGCCGTCAGCAAGAACGACACCGCAGACACGACCATTCTTCAGTTGCAGATCAAAGGCATCGCCTTCGATAACATCGAGGTTTTCGATCGCCTGGATTTCGGCCTGCATGGCCAGTCGATAAAGCTTTCGATCGGCCTGCGTACGTGGGCCGCGAACTGCCGGGCCTTTCCGGCGATTCAGCAAACGGAACTGGATCCCGGCTGCATCAGCGATACGGCCCATGAGACCATCCATCGCATCAATCTCGCGCACCAGATGTCCCTTGCCCAGGCCGCCGATCGCGGGGTTGCAGGACATGACGCCGATCGTATCCCGCCTATGCGTGATCAAGGCAGTTTTGGCGCCCATACGTGCCGCGGCACTGGCCGCTTCGCAACCCGCGTGGCCACCGCCGATGACAATCACATCATAATCGAACATTTTAGACCGTCTCCATCACGGTATTTCGGTAGCGAATCGTTTCACGTGAAACATACGTCGAGACTCGTCAACGTTGTATACCCGATTGCATCTCACTTTCCGATGCAAAACTCTGAAAAGATGACACCGAGCAGATCTTCAACATCCACGCGGCCCGTTATTCGACCGAGGGCATCCCCGGCCTGGCGCAAATACTCGGCTTGAATATCAAGTCCACGATTTGATTGTATCAAACTCATCTCGATAGCTGAGTGAGCTTGTTGCAGGCAACTCACATGCCTCTTACGAGTCGGCAACGAAAGCGCGTTTTGACCAGAGATCTCCGGCAGAAAACTTGTAACGACCTCGATAAGCCGATCAATGCCAGCGCCCGTCACCGTCGAGATCAGCACGTCGGCGCTGGCGTTATCCCACAAAAGAGGCGTTCTATCAATCTTCGTACCGATGCGGATGACCGGCTTTGCCGTGCCAAGTTCCTCCAGTGGAACAAACCCTTCGGGTGTGTCCGCGAGCAACAGGATGACATCTGCCTGATCGATTGTCAGATAAGCGCGCCGAATGCCTTCCTGTTCAACACGATCGGCGGTCTCCCGTAACCCGGCAGTATCGAACAGTTGAACGCGGAATCCGGCTAAGGAAAGATCGACCGAAAGAATGTCGCGCGTGGTTCCAGCGATATCGGTGACAATAGCTACATCCCGGCGTGCCAAACAGTTGAGCAGACTGGACTTTCCCGCATTCGGCTCGCCGGCAATAACGATCTTCAGACCATCGCGAATGATCTCCGCAAGCCCAGCGCCTTCCAGATGCGCTCCAATCTCCGCCTTCAGATCACGCATGTCTGCCCAGATCCTGTCTGCAACGGAACCCGGAACATCATCTTCATCGGCGAAGTCCAGTTCGGCCTCGATCATCGCTCTCGCATGGGTCAGTCTACGCGCCCATCCATCGTAGGTCGTAGAGAGCTTGCCGCTCGAATGCTCCTGCGCAAGCCGCCGCTGCATCTCCGTCTCTGCTGAAATTAGGTCAGCCAGTCCCTCGATCTCAACCAGATCGAGTTTGCCGTTGTGAAACGCGCGCCGTGAAAACTCGCCAGCCTCCGCGTGTCGCAGCCCGGGTTGTGCTTCCAGTTCCGCAAGGACGGCGTTCACGACTGCCCGGCCACCGTGCACCTGCAATTCGGCGCAGTCTTCCCCGGTAAAGGATGAGGGAGCAGCAAAGTAGAGAACGAGACCCTGATCGAGAATATCACCATTTCGAGTCCGAATCGATCGCAACACAGCTTGCCGCGGTGCAGGGAGGGAACCGCACACTTCAGCCAAAACCCGTGATGTCTGCGGTCCGCTGATACGAATGACTGCGACACCCGATGGCAGGGCGCCGGAGGACAAGGCATAGATCGTATCTGACATGATCTGTGTCGGCTGGTTCAAGGCGTAATCCCTTATCGCCGTCGCAACATCATGACAGCGCGATTTCTAAACAGTGAATCCGGAAAAGGAATCCGGCTACGTAGTTTTCCCTAAAAACACAAAAGCCCAGGCTGAGCCTGGGCTTCGTGCAAAATTGTGACCACGGGTCAGGTGTTCATCGAATCGAAGAAATCACCGTTGGTCTTGGTCTGCTTCAGCTTGTCGATCAAGAACTCGATCGCATCGGTTGTTCCCATCGGTGCAAGGATGCGGCGCAGAACGAAGATCTTCTGCAGATCCTGGCGCGGAACCAGCAGGTCTTCCTTACGGGTACCCGACTTGAGGATATCCATCGACGGGAAGATACGCTTGTCGGCGACCTTGCGGTCCAGCACGATTTCCGAGTTGCCTGTGCCCTTGAACTCTTCGAAGATGACTTCATCCATGCGGCTGCCGGTATCGATCAGCGCCGTCGCGATAATCGTCAGCGAGCCACCTTCCTCGATATTACGGGCGGCACCGAAGAAGCGCTTCGGGCGCTGCAGCGCGTTGGCATCCACACCACCGGTCAAGACCTTGCCCGATGACGGAACGACCGTGTTGTAGGCGCGGCCGAGGCGGGTGATCGAATCCAGCAGGATGACGACGTCGCGGCCATGTTCGACAAGACGCTTGGCCTTCTCGATGACCATTTCGGCGACCTGGACGTGGCGGGTAGCCGGTTCGTCGAAGGTCGAAGAAACGACTTCACCCTTCACCGAACGCTGCATGTCCGTCACTTCTTCCGGCCGCTCGTCGATCAGAAGAACGATCAGATAGCATTCCGGATGATTGGCAGTAATCGAATGGGCGATGTTCTGCAGCAGAACAGTCTTACCGGTGCGTGGCGGTGCGACGATCAGGCCACGCTGGCCTTTGCCGAGCGGTGCTATCAAGTCGATGACGCGGGCAGACAGGTCCTTCGAGGTCGGGACTTCGAGTTCCATCTTGAAGCGCTCGTTCGGGTAGAGCGGCGTCAGGTTGTCGAAATGGACCTTGTGACGGATCTTTTCTGGATCCTCGAAATTGATCGTGTTGACCTTGAGAAGCGCGAAATAACGTTCGCCTTCCTTCGGACCACGGATCGGGCCTTCGACGGTATCGCCGGTCTTCAACGAGAAGCGGCGGATCTGCGAAGGGGAGATGTAAATATCGTCCGGGCCTGGCAGGTAGTTGGCGTTTGCCGAGCGCAGGAAGCCGAAGCCGTCCTGCAGCACTTCGACGACGCCTTCGCCGATGATTTCGACGTCCTGGCTTGCCAGCATTTTCAGGATCGCAAACATCAGTTCCTGCTTGCGCATGACACTGGCGTTTTCGACCTCGACCGATTCGGCAAATGCCAGGAGATCGGTTGCAGTTTTGTTTTTAAGTTCTTGTAGCTTCATTTCAGCCATGAAGGGGACCACACTTGGAATTCGGAAAGGAAAGTCGGCGTGCTTGATGTAAGGGGAGCTGCAGCGGAAGGGGCAGGCTCGTAACGTTTACACATGCCACGAAAGAGGAGATGGCGGGAAAATAGCGACTCACTCGTTGCGCCGCAAGGGGGCAACGAAAATTACCGGAAGTTTCCTTCTCCAACAGTCAAAGCTCAAAAAGGTTTCACCACCGCCATGATGACGATCAGGATCATCAGCAACGTCGGCGCTTCGTTCATCAGCCGCCAGTAACGGGCGCTATGGGTATTTTCATCGCGCGCAAAAGCTCTGACCGCACGGCTGAACATCACGTGGACGCCGGTCAGCAGAACGACCAATAGAAGCTTGGCATGCAGCCAGCCGCCCTGAAAACCATAAATGCTCCAGGCAAGATAAAGACCGAGCACCCAGGTGATCATCATCGCCGGGTTCATGATGACCTTCAAAAGCCGCTGTTCCATCATCTTGAAGGTTTCCGACTGCTCGGAACCGGCAGCGGCGTCGGTGTGGTAGATGAACAGCCGTGGCATGTAGAGCAGGGCGGCCATCCACGACATCACCGCAATGATGTGTAAGGCCTTGATCCAGAGATAGAGATTATCCGGCTGCCAGATGAACAGCCCAGCCAGCAACGCGACGAACAGGCCGATCGCGATAAAGGCGCGGGCGCGGGCCTTCTTTCCCGGCCGGATATCCGTCTGCCGCTCGATCATCGTGCCGCTCCGCGAACACGGGCAACCAGCTGTGTAACGTGTTCGGGATCGGCCTGTGGCGTAATGCCATGGCCGAGATTGAAGATCAGAGGGCCATTTCCAAGCTTTTGCAGGATCGCATCGATCCCGTCATCCAGCGATTTTCCGCCGGCCACCACCCGCATCGGATCGAGGTTGCCCTGAACCGGACCATCCTTCTGCAGCTCGGCGGCAAACGACAAAGGCACGGACCAGTCGAGACCGATGGCATCGGCGCCGGTCGCCTGGCGGTAATCCTTGAGCAGAATTCCAGCGCCCTTGGCAAAGGCAATGATCTTCGCCTGAGGGCGACGGGAACGAACGCTATCGATCATCCGGCGCACCGGATTGACGGCGTAGCGGCGGAATTCCTCCTCGCCCAGAACGCCGGCCCAGGAATCGAAGATTTGAACTGCATCGGCACCGGCATCGATCTGTTCGACCAGATAGTCCGCAGAGACCTCAGCAAGCACCGCCAGCAGCCGATCGAACGCTTCGGGGTTCTGATAGGCAAAAAGCCGTGCCGGGGCCTGGTCAGGCGTTCCTTGCCCGGCAATCATATACGTGGCGACAGTCCAGGGCGCGCCACAGAAGCCGAGCAGCGTCGTTTCACCCGGCAGTTCGCGGCGCAAACGGCGAACCGTCTCCATGACCGGCTGCAAATGGGCGGATACGGGCTTCACATCGAGTGAGGCAATTTCCGAAACGTCGATCGGATCCATACGTGGTCCATGCCCTTCTTCGAAGCGAACATTGCGCTTCAGGGCATCGGGAATGACGAGGATGTCAGAAAACAGGATGGCTGCGTCAAACGCATAACGCCGGATTGGCTGCAGCGTCACCTCAACAGCCATATCGGGCGAATAACAGAGATCGAGGAAGCTTCCGGCCTTGGCTCGTGTCTGCCGGTATTCGGGAAGATATCGACCAGCCTGCCGCATCAGCCAGATTGGGGGAGGTGAAAGCGTTTCACCCTTCAACACCTGTAGGACTTTACGGCTTTGCGCAGTCACCGGACACGTTCTCCCATTCTAAAAGATATCTATATCTAAGGATTCTATTTCTTAGAGTCTGTGACTATCAAGGATTAAACCCCGTCCGACTCTTTTCCACATGCTGGAGCGTTCATTAGAATCCTTTGCATCGTTTTGCCATGCGACAGATAGGAGCGGGGACAATTTCGAAAAACGATGAAGAGTCATCAACTTGGTTTGCGTTTCGAATTGATGCCGGAATGTGGACAGCTTGTGGATAACGTTGAAGATTTGCAGATCGATGAGTCTTCTCCACATGCCGGCAGAATCCAGCTCCCCAGAATCCAGATTGTGAATAACTCGCAGGTTTTCCCCTTGCCTTCGAACCCGCCCGGTCCTTAGCTATCGCTGTCCCGGTTTATCAACAGCCCACGGAGAATAGCGTGGAGAACCAGAAAAACTATTTCCACCTGCACCTGATCTCCGATTCGACCGGGGAAACGCTGATTGCCGCGGGCAGGGCGGCCGCCTCGCAATTCCAGTCGGCGCATGCGCTCGAGCATGTCTATCCGCTGATCCGTAACCGCAAGCAGCTGATGCAGGTGATGGAGGCGGTCGATGGCGCGCCGGGGATCGTGCTTTATACGATTGTCGATCGCGAACTTGCCGATATCATCGACGTGACCTGTAAGGAGATGGGCTTGCCCTGCGTTTCGGTGCTGGAGCCGATCATCGACCTTTTCCAGTCCTATCTTGGCGCGACGTCGCGACGGCGGTCCGGGGCGCAGCATGTCATGGACGCAGATTATTTCGCCCGCATCGACGCGCTGAATTTCACCATGGATCACGATGATGGGCAATTGCCGGCAGATTTCAACGACGCGGATGTTGTGCTGATCGGTATCAGCCGGACATCGAAAACCCCGACCAGCATCTATCTCGCCAATCGCGGTATCAAGACCGCCAATATTCCGATCGTGCCGGGCGTGTCTCTGCCGGACCGGTTGATGGAAGCAACCAAGCCGCTGGTGGTTGGCTTGATCGCAACGGCGGACCGGATCTCGCAGGTTCGCCAGAACCGTATTCTGGGCACGGCGGCGCATAGCTATCACGCCGAGGACTATGTCGACCGCGCCTCGATTGCGGAGGAACTGAAATATGCGCGCTCGATCTGCGCCCGCAACAACTGGCCGATGATCGATGTGACGCGCCGGTCGATCGAGGAAACGGCTGCCGCGATCGTTGCCCTCCGGCCCCGGCTGCGTTAAGGCGAATCCGGTCAAACAGGATAAATGACAATGGCAGGCTCTCTTGTCCTCGCTTCGGCGAGCCCGTTCCGTCGCATGCTGCTGGAAAATGCCGGCATCGCTTTCCAGGCAAAAGCAGCCGATATCGACGAGCGGGCGATTGAAGGCCAGGTCGAACGGCAGGGGTCCTCACCAGAAGAGGTTGCGCTGATCCTGGCCGAAGCCAAGGCGAGAAATGTCGGGCAGGCTTTTCCGGACGACATCATCATCGGCTCGGATCAGACAATGTCGCTCGGCGCCAGGGTCTACCACAAGCCCCGCGATATGAATGAGGCGCGCGACCATCTGTTGTCGCTGTCCGGTCAGGTCCATCAGCTGAACAGCGCCATCGTGCTGACCCGGGGAAATGACGTGCTCTGGAAACACGTCTCCTCCGCCCGCATGTCTGTACGGGTTTTGACCCCCGCATTCATCGAGGCTCATCTTGGGAGGGTCGGAAACAAGGCGCTGGCCAGCGTCGGTGCGTATCAGCTGGAAGGCGAGGGCATCCAGCTGTTCGATAAAATCGACGGCGACTATTTCACAATTCTCGGGCTGCCCATGCTGCCGCTGCTCGCAAAACTCAGGAATCTACGGGTGATCGATGCGTGATTCACGTGAAACATTTGTTAACCACGCCTTCGTCACGGGCTATCCGATCAAGCATTCCCGCTCCCCGCTGATCCATGGATACTGGCTGAAACAGCTTGGTTTGCCGGGAAGCTACAAGGCCCATGCCGTATCTCCAGAGGATTTTCCTGATTTCATCGCGTCGCTGAAAAATGGCCAAACCGGTTTCACCGGCGGCAATGTGACGATCCCGCACAAGGAGCTGGCTTACGCCCTGTCCGACCGGCCCGATGCGTTGAGCACCGAGCTTGGTGCATCCAACACCCTGTGGGTCGAGGAAGGACTTGTGCATGCGACCAACACGGATGGTTATGGCTTCAGCGCCAATCTCGACGCGCGCGCGCCCGGATGGGATAACTGTCGGACCGCCGTCATTCTTGGGGCGGGCGGTGCCAGCCGGGCGGTGATCCAGGCGGTCCGCGATCGCGGCGTCAAGACGATCCATGTCATCAACCGCACGGTAGCCCGCGCCCAGGAACTGGCTGACCGGTTCGGGCCGGCGGTGCATGCGCAGCCGATGGATGCTCTTCGCGAGGTGATGACCGATGCAGGCCTGTTTATCAACACCACGTCGCTCGGGATGGATGGGACGGAAGTGCCGCAGATCGATTTTACCGTCATGGCCTCCGGCAGTATCGTGACGGATATCGTCTATGTCCCCTTGAAGACGCCGATCCTGGCGCAAGCCGAAGCGGAAGGTTTTGCCACGGTCGATGGGCTCGGCATGCTGCTGCACCAGGCCGCACCCGGATTCGAAAAGTGGTTCGGAAAGAGGCCAACGGTCGATGCGGCCCTGCGCCAGATTATCATCGACGACATGGCGAGCCACGCATGATCATCCTCGGGCTCACCGGATCGATCGGCATGGGCAAATCGACCACCGCGGCGATGTTCTCGGACATGGGCGTGCCGGTGAACGATGCCGATGCCGTCGTGCATGCGCTCTATCAGGGCGAAGCGGTCGCGCCGATCGAGGCGGCCTTCCCCGGAGCCACAAAGGCGGGCTCGGTCGACAGGGCAGAACTCTCCCGGCAACTGGCTACTGATCCGGCCCTGTTCAAGACGCTGGAAGCGATTGTCCATCCACTGGTGCGGGAAAAGGAACGAGCATTTCTCGATCATCATCGAGCAGCAGGCGCCGCCCTCGTCCTCCTCGATATCCCGCTTCTGTTTGAGACCAAGGGCGAAAACCGTGTCGATGCCGTCGCCGTCGTCACCTGCGATCCGGAGATCCAAAGGCAGCGGGTGCTGAAAAGGCCGGGGATGACGGAAGAAAAATTCGCCCTCATCCTGTCGCGTCAGGTCCCGGACCGGGAAAAACGTGCGAAAGCGGATTACGTCATCGATACGGGCCATGGACTTGATTCGGCCCGCGACCAGGTGGCGGCGATCGTCCAGCGGCTGACAAGCCAGAAGAGGCCATGATGCGCGAAATCATTTTCGATACGGAAACGACAGGTCTCGACAACAAGCTCGACCGCGTCATCGAAATCGGCGGTGTCGAACTCGACAATCATTTCCCGACGGGCCGGACATTTCACGTCTATATCAATCCCGGCGACCGCAAGGTGCATCCGGACGCTTTGGCGATCCACGGCATCTCGGACGAATCGCTGAAGGACAAGCCGAACTTTGCCGGCATTGTCGAGGAACTGCTCGAATTTTTTGGCGATGCGCGGTGGGTCGCGCACAATGCGACCTTCGACATGGGCTTCATGAACGCCGAATTTGCCCGGCTCGGTCTGCCGGCGATCACCAATGATGTGGTCACCGACACGCTGGCATTGGCGCGCCGCAAACATCCGATGGGTCCGAACTCGCTCGATGCGCTGTGCCGGCGCTATGGCGTCGACAACTCGCACCGCGCCAAACACGGCGCATTGCTCGACTCCGAACTTCTCGCGGAAGTCTATATCGAGCTGATCGGCGGCCGCCAGACGGCGTTCGGTCTGCATTCCAGTGACGGCAACGGCCAGACATCGGATGTGGATGATGTCATCGTGGTCGCAGGCCAAAGGCCGCATCCACTCGGCTCCCGGCTGACTTCGGAAGAGGCGGAAGCGCATACTGCGCTGGTCGCCAAGATGGGCGCGAAAGCCATCTGGGCCAAATACGACGGCGCCAAATAAAAATGCCCGGTCGATGACCGGGCATTGATGCAGTGTATCTGGCGGCAGATGCCGGATCAGTTCGCGGTCGTGGAAACCTGCGAGCGAACCTTTTCTTCAGCCATGCGCTGAGTGAACATCTGGGCAAAATCGATCGGGTCGATCATCAGTGGCGGGAAGCCGCCGTTGCGCGTCGCGTCGGAAACGATCTGGCGGGCAAACGGGAAGAGCAGGCGCGGGCACTCGATGAAGAGCAGCGGCAGCATATGTTCCTGCGGAAAGCCGGTAACGCGGAAAACGCCGCCATAGGACAGTTCGACATTGAACAGCATCTTGTCGCCGTCCTTGGCTTCAGCGTTCAGCGTCAGGATGACGTCGAATTCAGCATCCGACAACGGATTGGCATTGACGTTGACATTGATGTTGATCGCTGGTGCCTTTTCGCGCGCCTGAAGCGAACGCGGTGCGCCCGGGTTTTCAAAGGAAAGGTCCTTGATGTACTGGGCCAGGATGTTCAGGGACGGGCTTTCGGCAGAGCCGTTTGTCGGGGATGCGGTATCGGTCATAAGGCCATTTCCTTCGGACATGAAATTTGGTGAGGCATCTAGCATTTCGCACCCGGGCTTACAACCCGGTGCCGCCGTTCACTTGAGGCGGTCGCGCTCGTTGGGATCGGTGCGGCCCCGGCCATCGGTGCGGGAAAATTCGTCGTCGTCGAGGTCGATCACCTGGGGACCCCCATTGCGGGAAGCGCCGCGCTCCGGTTCCGGGCCGCGAGAAAAGCCAGGCGAGCCTCCCGCCATGCCGGTTGTAACGATCGTCAGGCGGTTCTTGACGAACGACCAGCCAAGATCCCGAACCGCCGGTATGAACAACAGCAATCCGATGATGTCGCTGATGAACCCCGGAATGATCAACAGCAAGGCGGCGATCACGATCATGACGCCGTGCACCAGTTGCCGGCCTGGATCCGTGCCGGTTTGTGATGCCTGCTGGATCTTTCTGAGAACCCCGAACCCCTGGATACGCAACAAAAGCGCGCCAGCAACGGCACTGGCCAGAACAAGAAGAAGCGTCATACCGACGCCGATTTCACGGCCGACGACGATGAAGGTCGCGATCTCCGCGATCGGCATCAAAAGGAAAAGGATCGGGATGATCAGGGAGCGCATTGATATCTACTCAGGTGAATATGATTGAGCCGAACCGCACCGGCAATTGCAAAGAAGTGATATAGCCATTTGAATGATCGTGTCATGCAGACTATATGGGATGATCGCACGGCATATTAACAGCGGTTCTGGGTGGAAATGGGCTCTTTCGACTTCGTCACATTGTTTTTCTTGGTCGCCGCGGTGATCATATTCCTCCAACTGCGCAGCGTCCTGGGCAAGAGGACCGGCAACGAACGTCCGCCGGTCGATCCCTATTCGCCGCGCGAAGCCGCCGATGGCCCTGAAGCGTCCGGCAAGGTGGTGCAATTGCCACGCCGCGATGGCGCCGGCGAGGAGATTTCCCGTTACGCCGAGATTGATGCCTTCACAAAGGCTGGCACGCCACTGAACGACGCACTGCGCCGCATGGTCGATAACGATCCGTCCTTCGATCCGAAGGAATTCGTCAATGGCGCCAAGATGGCCTATGAGATGATCGTCATGGCTTTCGCCGATGGCGACCGCAAGACACTCAAGGGTCTCTTGTCCCGCGACGTCTATGACGGTTTCGACGCCGCGATTTCCGAACGCGAAAGCAAGGGCGAAGTCGTCAAGTCCACCTTCGTCGGCATCGAGAAGGCCGACATGGTGCATGCCGAGATCAAGGATAGCGAAGCCAACATCACGCTGCGCATCATCAGCCAGCTGATTTCCGCCACCTATGACAAGGCCGGCGCGATCGTCGATGGCGATGCCGAAGCGGTTTCCGAGGTCAACGACCTCTGGACCTTCGCGCGCGATACCCGTTCCCGCGATCCGAACTGGAAATTGATCGCGACGGAATCGGAAAACTGATCAGGACTTAAGGCACGGCGGCGATGGATTTCGATTTGCAACGGGTCGACTTTTCCGACCTTCCCGGTTGGCTTGCCGACGATCCATCCCCGCTTCTGCCGGCGCTTGAGCGCTGTCGCCGGCAGGTTACGGAGGTCAAGCCACACAAGACGGCATCGCTTGGCATTTCCACCGCCGACCTGATGCCTGCCTATGAAGCGGCCGAAGCCACACAGCCCCGCAATGCGAGCGAAGCCCGCGCTTTCTTCGAAGACCATTTCGCTCCGTTCAAGATTGTCCGTCACGATGGCAAGCCCGGCTTCGTCACGGCTTTTTTCGAGCCCGAAGTTCTGGTCAGCGCGACACGGGACGAGACCTTCCGTTTTCCTTTTTATGCCCGTCCGGACGATCTCATCGATATCGATGCCAGCAACCGTCCCGGCGGCATGGACCCGTATTTTGCTTTTGGACAGCAGACGGATGGGCAAATTTCCGAGTATCCGGATCGCAAGGCGATAGAGCAGGGATACCTTGCCGGCCGCGGGCTGGAGATCGCCTATGCCAAATCCAAAACCGACGTGTTCTTTGCCCATGTCCAGGGTGCCGCCCGGCTGGTCTATCCCGATGGCGCGATGAAGCGGGTGACCTATGCGGCCAAGACCGGCCATTATTTCTCCGCCACTGGCAAACTTCTGATCGAGCGCGGCAAGATCGACGCTGCAACCGTATCGATGCAGACGATCAAGCAATGGCTGGACGATCATCCGGATGAGGCGGACGAAGTGCTGTGGCACAATCGTTCCTTCATCTTTTTCCGCGAAGCCGAGGTTGACGATACCGGGCTCGGACCGGTCGCGGCTGCAAAGGTGGCGCTGGAACCTGGCCGTTCACTCGCTGTCGACCGGCTCATTCATACGTTCGGCGTTCCCTTTTTCATCTCGAGCGACAGCCTGACCTCGATCGAAGGCGGCCATCCGTTCCGAAGGCTGATGCTGGCGCTCGATACCGGGTCGGCCATCGTTGGTCCTGCACGCGGCGATATCTTCACCGGTTCCGGTGACGAGGCGGGACGGTTGGCCGGTGCCGTGCGCAACGACGCCGATTTTTTCATTTTCATCCCGAAGGCCGCGGCGGCAAGATACGGCCATGGCTAAGGGAAAGAAGCTTACCAGCGAAGACCGCATCCTCTGGGGCAAGGTCGCCCGCACCACACGCCCACTGCCTGGGCGCATGGATGAGCTTGCGGAATTCGAGGAACCCAAACCCGAGCCCCAGCCGGAAAAACTGCCGATGCCGGTGATCCGGGAAGGCAAGTCACTCGCCGATGCCTTCGGTGCTGCTCCACCGGAAGCCCCGAAACGTCCCGCCCGTTTGCACCATCCGCTTGAAAAGCCGGTGAAGCGCAAGCTCGCCAAGGGACATCTGGCCATTGAAGGCCGGATCGACCTGCATGGCATGATCCAGAGCGAAGCGCATGGCCTGCTCTTACATTTCCTGATGCGGGCCTATGATCGTGGTTTGCGGCATGTGCTTGTCATCACCGGCAAGGGGACGTCGCTGGGCAGCGACGGCGCCCTCAAGCGGGCGGTACCGATGTGGTTTTCGCTGCCGGAATTCCGCATGCTGATCTCGTCCTATGAGCCGGCCGCCCGCAACCATGGTGGCGATGGCGCGCTTTACGTCCGCCTGTCGCGCCCGAGAGGCGTGACCCCATGACCCCCTTCGGCGACGCGGTGCGCCGGCTACGGCAAAAGAAGGGTGTTTCGCAAAAACAGATGGCATCAGCGATCGGCGTATCGCCCGCTTATCTTTCGGCTCTGGAGCACGGCAAGCGCGGCGCGCCGAGTTTTGAGTTCCAGCAAAGGGTCGCCGGTTACTTCAATGTCATCTGGGATGATGCCGACGAACTGTTCGGAATTGCCGCCATTTCCGATCCGAAAGTGGTGCTGGATACCGCCGGTTTGCCGTCGGCGCATACGGCCTTTGCCAATCGGCTCGCGGGCCGTATCCGTGGCTTATCCTGCGAAACCATCCGCATCCTGGAAGATGTTTTGGAAAAAGCCCGCTTTCCTGATAAGGAACTCTGATGATCCCCTGATTTCTGCCGCTTTCAGGCTGCATGGGATTTGGAAGTATGGACAAAATCCCTATATTCGGGGAGCGCCATCGAGGGGTGATTCGCACGGAATCCGATCCCGTAGACATGGCATCGTAACCTGGAAAGACCTATAGCCGAATGACCGATTTGCCTGAAACCGAAGCCGGCGCAAACGCCGAATATGGTGCCGATTCCATCAAGGTCCTCAAGGGCCTCGATGCCGTCCGCAAGCGGCCGGGCATGTATATCGGCGATACCGACGACGGTTCCGGCCTGCATCACATGGTCTACGAAGTCGTGGACAATGCCATCGATGAGGCGCTGGCTGGCCACGCTGATATCGTCACAGTGACGCTCAATCCGGATGGTTCTGTGACCGTGACCGACAATGGTCGCGGCATCCCGACCGACATTCACAAGGAAGAGGGCATCTCGGCTGCCGAAGTGATCATGACGCAGTTGCATGCGGGCGGCAAATTCGACCAGAACTCCTACAAGGTTTCCGGCGGCCTGCACGGCGTCGGTGTCTCGGTCGTCAACGCGCTTTCGGTCAAGCTGCAGCTGAAGATCAAGCGCCAGGGCAAGATCCACGAAATCAACTTTACCCACGGCGTTGCCGATGCACCTTTGAAGGTGATCGGCGACAGCAATGGCGCAACCGGCACGGAGGTCACCTTCCTGCCGAGCACCGAAACCTTCACGATGATCGAGTTCGATTATGGAACGCTGGAGCATCGCCTGCGCGAGCTCGCGTTCCTCAATTCGGGTGTTCGCATTCTCCTGACCGACAAGCGGCACTCCGATGTCCGCGAGACAGAGATGATGTATGACGGTGGCCTCGAGGCATTCGTCGCCTATCTCGACCGGGCGAAGAAACCGCTGGTTTCAAGACCCGTCGCCATTCGCGGCGAAAAGGACGGCATCACCGTCGAAGTGGCGATGTGGTGGAACGACAGCTACCACGAGAATGTTCTCTGCTTCACCAACAACATCCCGCAGCGCGATGGCGGCACCCATATGGCCGGCTTCCGCGGCGGCCTGACCCGCCAGATCATTTCCTATGGTGACAGCTCTGGCATCATGAAGAAGGAAAAGGTCACGCTGACCGGCGAAGATTGCCGCGAAGGCCTGACCGCCGTTCTCTCCGTCAAGGTTCCGGATCCGAAATTCTCGTCGCAGACCAAGGACAAGCTTGTTTCCTCGGAAGTTCGCCCCGTTGTCGAAAGCCTCGTCAACGAAGCGCTCAGCACCTGGCTTGAAGAGCATCCGGGCGACGCAAAAATCCTCGTCGGCAAGGTGATCGAGGCCGCCGCTGCCCGCGAAGCAGCCAAGAAGGCCCGCGAACTGACCCGCCGCAAGGGCGCATTGGATATCTCGTCGCTGCCCGGCAAGCTTGCCGACTGCTCCGAGCGTGATCCGGCCAAATCCGAACTCTTCCTGGTGGAAGGGGATTCCGCCGGCGGCTCCGCAAAACAGGGCCGTTCGCGTGAAAACCAGGCGATCCTGCCGCTGCGCGGCAAGATCCTCAATGTCGAGCGTGCCCGTTTCGACAAGATGCTGTCCAGCCAGGAAATCGGCACGCTGATTACGGCGCTCGGCACGTCGATCGGCAAGGACGAGTTCAATCCGGACAAGCTGCGTTATCACAAGATCATCATCATGACCGATGCTGACGTCGACGGCGCCCATATCCGCACCTTGCTTTTGACTTTCTTCTTCCGGCAGATGCCGGAGCTGATCGAGCGCGGCCATCTCTTCATCGCCCAGCCTCCGCTCTACAAGGTGGCGCGCGGCAAGTCGGCGCAATATCTGAAGGACGAAAAGGCGCTGGAAGATTATCTGATCTCCACAGGCCTTGAAGACGCGGCACTTGAACTCGGCTCCGGCGAAGTCCGGGTCGGACAGGATCTGCGTGAAGTCATCATCGATGCGTTGCGTTTGCGCACGCTGATCGAAGCGCTGCATTCGCGCTACAGCCGGTCCGTTGTCGAACAGGCGGCAATTGCCGGCGCGCTCAATCCGGAACTCAACCAGCATGCCGAGCAGTCGGCAGCAACGGCAGCCGAGGTTGCCAAGCGCCTCGATCTGATCGCCGAGGAAACAGAGCGCGGCTGGACGGCCGTTGTTGCTGGTGATGGCGGCCTGAAATTTGAGCGCATGGTGCGCGGCGTCAAGGAAGTCGCCTCGCTCGACATGGCGCTGATCGGATCGCAGGATGCGCGTCACATCGATCTGATGACCCCGCGCCTCAAGGAAATCTATGCCATCCCGCCGGTTCTGAAGCGCAAGGACGGCGCGATCGAGATCAGCGGTCCGCGCGCGCTTCTCGACGCCATCTTCGCCAGCGGCCGCAAGGGCCTGTCGATGCAGCGTTATAAGGGTCTTGGTGAAATGAATGCCGAGCAGCTCTGGGAAACGACGCTCGATCCGAACGTCCGTTCGCTGCTTCAGGTCCGGGTACACGATGCCACCGATGCCGATGGTCTGTTCTCGCGCTTGATGGGTGACGAGGTCGAACCGCGGCGCGATTTCATCCAGGAAAACGCGCTCAGCGTCGCCAATCTGGATATTTGAAGCAGGCGGCTGCCGCTTCGTCGTCTTATTGAAACCGCGCCTTCCGGATATGGAGGGCGCGGTTTTCTTTTGTCAGCTTATTCGGCGATGAAAGTGCCGTTGAAAGCGATCTCGGCAAGCGGACGGCGCGGGCTTGGTGTTTCGCGGGCCTGCAGGAAGTCGGGCAGCTGCGCCTTGTCGCCGAGGCGGCCGATGGCGGCAGCGGCTTCAACACGGTAACCGTCGGGGATACCGAGGATCTCAACTGCCTTGTCGAAATGCAGGCCGGTCATGCCGTGGGCCTGGAAGCCGAGCAGGTGGGCCTGATGGGCGATGGCGCCCCAGGCAGCACCGGTATCGAAGCTGTGGCTGTAGGACAGGGCCTCTTCGGCAGCACCCGGTGCGGCGAAGTGGGTCTTCGAAACCAGGATCACCAGTGCCGATGCGGTTTTCGCCCAGCTCTGGTTGAACTCGTTGAGGATCGGGAAGATCCTGTCCCATTGTTCGGTGCCGCGCAGCGCATAGACGAAGCGCCATGGCTGGGAATTGTAGGCGGAAGGCGCCCAGCGGCCGGCTTCCAGAATGGTCAGCAGTTCGGTTTCGGAAATGGTCTCACTGGTGAAGGCGCGCGGCGACCAGCGATTGAGGAAGCTCGGTTCGATGGGATAGTCTGCCTGGCGGTAGTTGCTGGTGGTGGTCATGGCATTTTCCTGTCTTGGGAGGTCGGAGGGCCGGAATTCAATAGCGGACGAAGTCCGCATATAGCGATTGGATAGTCTGGTAATAGACTCCAGTTTGGAGATGGACCGTTTCCAATTTGGCGACAGCGGCCAAGCGCGTTGGTTGACTGCCGGGGACGCGGCAAAACAGACTTCAGAAACGCACTTTTGGGTTATTGTCGAACGCCGGAAAAAAGTTGTATAAGTTCTGTAGATTTTCCGAAGCAAAGGATTTGCTGCTGATGACCGTGACCTTGAAAGACCCTTCGCTGTTTCGCCAGGCCGCGCTTGTCGGCGAAAACTGGATCGAAGCCGATCCGAAAAATGCCATCGAGGTCAACAACCCGGCGACCGGTGAGATCATCGGCCGAGTGCCCAAGCTCGGCGCGGCCGAAACAAAGGCGGCCATCGAAGCCGCACGGATCGCGCAGAAGGGCTGGGCCGCTAGAACGGCGAAGGAACGCTGCGCCGTCTTGCGCAAATGGTACGACCTGATGATCGAGAACAAGGATGATCTCGGCCGCATCCTGACGCTCGAACAGGGCAAGCCGCTGGCGGAAGCGACCGGCGAAATCGTCTATGGTGCCAGCTTCATCGAATGGTTTGCCGAGGAAGGCCGCCGTATCTATGGTGACATGATCCCCGGCCATCAGCCGGACAAGCGCATCATGGTTATGAAGCAGCCGATCGGCGTCGTGGCAGCGATCACGCCGTGGAATTTCCCCAATGCGATGATCACCCGCAAAGCCGGTCCGGCCTTTGCCGCCGGCTGCGCCATGGTTCTGAAGCCGGCTTCGCAAACGCCGTTCTCGGCCATTGCCATCGCTGTTCTGGCTGAACGTGCCGGTCTGCCGAAGGGCCTGTTCAGCGTCATCACCGGTTCAGCGGTGGCCATCGGCGGCGAAATGACCTCCAATCCGACCGTTCGCAAGCTGACCTTTACCGGTTCGACGGAAATCGGCACCGAGCTTTACAAGCAGAGCGCCCCGACCATCAAGAAACTCGGCCTCGAGCTTGGCGGTAACGCGCCTTTCATCGTGTTCGATGACGCCGATCTCGATGCGGCCGTCGATGGCGCATTGATCGCCAAATATCGCAACAATGGCCAGACCTGCGTCTGCGCCAACCGCATCTATGTTCAGGACGGCGTCTACGATGCCTTCGCCGAAAAGCTGGCAACAGCCGTCGGCAAGCTGAAGACCGGCAATGGTTTCGACGAGGGTGTGATCCTTGGCCCGCTGATCGACAAGGCAGCGCTGAACAAGGTCGAAGAGCACATTGCGGATGCCGTGAAAAAGGGCGCACGCATCCTGCAGGGTGGCAAGCCGCACCCGCTCGGCGGCACCTTCTTCGAAGCAACGATCCTGGCCGATGTCACAAAGGACATGGCGGTAGCGAAGGAAGAAACCTTCGGTCCGCTGGCGCCACTGTTCCGATTCAAATCCGAAGCGGATGTCATCGAGCAGGCCAACGACACCGAGTTCGGCCTTGCATCCTATTTCTATGCCAAGGACCTGTCGCGCGTCTTCCGCGTCGCCGAAGCGCTGGAATACGGCATGGTCGGCGTCAATACCGGCCTGATCTCGACGGCTGAAGCGCCGTTCGGTGGCGTCAAGCTCTCCGGCCTTGGCCGCGAAGGCTCGAAATACGGCATCGAGGAATTCACCGAGATCAAATATGTCTGCCTCGGCGGCATCGCCTGATTTTCCAGTCAGGATCTGATCTGCCAGTCAGGTTTTGGAGCGAACCGGCCGGATAACTCTGGCCGGTTTTTTCGTTTGACGGTACAAAGCCATAAAGACAGCAGGAGACAGCCATGCCCGCCCCGAAAAACACGTTCAAGGCCGCGATCCGTGAGGACCGTTTTCAACTGGGTCTCTGGGTCGCTCTGGCCAGTCCCTATGCGGCGGAGATCGTTTCAGGCAGCGGCTATGACTGGCTGCTGATCGATGGCGAGCATGGGCCGAACGATATTCCGCTTCTGTCGGCGCAGATCCAGGCCGTGGCCCGCTCCGGCAGCCATCCGATGGTCCGGCTTCCGGTCGGCGAAACATGGCTGATCAAGCAGATTCTCGATACCGGCGCCCAGACATTGCTGATCCCGATGGTGGAAAGCGTCGAGCAGGCGCAAGCGCTGGTGCGTGCCGTGCGTTACCCGCCGCATGGTGTACGCGGTGTCGGCGCAGCGCTTGGCCGCGCATCTCAGTTCAGCCGGATCAGCGATTACCTCGAAACCGCCAATGACGAAATCTGCCTGATCGTGCAGATCGAGAGCCGTGCCGGTCTCGCAGCACTTGATGATATTGCAGCGCTTGATGGGGTCGACGGGTTGTTCATCGGCCCATCCGATCTGGCGGCGGACATGGGTTATCTTGGCCAGCCGGGGTATCCAGACGTAACCGCGGCAATCAAGGACGCTTTTGATCGCATCGGCAAGGCGGGCAAGGCGCGGGGCATCATGACACTCAGCCTTGATCAGGCGCATATGTACCGGGAGATGGGCGCGGACTTCATGGCGATCGGAACCGATGTGACGCTTCTTGTCAGCGCCACGACAAAACTGCGTGACGATTTCCTGACTGGGGGGAAAGGCGAGACCAAGCCGGTTGCCGGCTACTGATCAGCGGCTTTCAATGATCGCAGTGAGCTTCGGCATGCCAACATCCGGGCTCCAAGCCCTGAAATCGGCAAGTCGCCGGGTGACTTTTTCCGCATGGTGATTGGCGATGTCGCGAATGCGATGCTCCAGAAATGGATTGCGGAACCGGTCGAGCGTCAGAGCGACGTAACTGGTAGCCTCGTTGCCGAGATTCTTCGCGGCAAAGCCGGGAATCACTTCGGTTTCATAGATTTCTAGCAGAGCGGCGAGCACGACCGGATCTTTCAGGATGGCTTTCACGGTTTCATCCTGAGGACGGCCGGTCTTCAGCCAGATATCGGCCAGCACGGTATGGCCGAGATTGAGGATATGCAGCTTCAACTTTTCATATGGGGTCAGGTCATCGACCACCAGAATAGAAGGATGGGTGCAGGGCGGCTTCAATCCCGTTTGGGCCTCGATGGCCCAGAGCGCATAGGGTTCCGCCACGGCACCGGCCGGATCCAACGGTTCTGATACAATCCGGTCAACCAGCGTGTTCCCCCAGATGACGTGTGTTTCCAGCCATTGCGCGAAACCCGCATCCGCAACTCGCGTGGACTGAAGGCGCAAGATAACAGCCTTCAAGGTATCGCCGTTGCGGCTTATCAGTTCGCAGGGCAGCACGGTGAGCGGCTGACCTCCGGCGCGATAGCGTTCGTGAAGCAGGATCAGCAGTTTGCCGGGAAATGACGCTGGAATTTCCGTTTCCAGGTCGTCGCTGCCAATCGCATAGCCGGTATCGCCGGTGTTGGAGATCAGCACTTCAGCTTCCGTGGCGACGATGTGCTTGATCGCCTCCCAGTCGGATGCCGTGGACAGAGCCCTGGCAACACTTGTCACCTGCTGGGTACGATCGATTTCCGTCCCTTCGACGATCCCCCGAACGATAACGGGAAAACCGCCGGGTACTGCCAGCGCCTTCAGGCGTCCGGCGCGTTCCGCCGAGCCTGTGGTCTGGACGACAGTGATCTTGCCGAGTGCCTCGCCCCTTTCCAAGGCTTCACTGACGAAGAGGTCGGCATGGGCTTGCAGGAAGCGGCTGGTTCCAAACTGGACGATGGGTGTGATCATCATATTGGTGAATCCGGCTATTGAATGGATTGGAGCAGGGTTTCCCGTGCCGATTTCAGATGGCGGCGGCAAGCAGTCTCGATGCGCGCCGGATCGCGGGACCGTAAGGCGGCGATATAGTCGAGATGTTCTTCGAGCGCCCGGGCATTGCGCTCGCGCGCATTCGTCTTGTTCCACTGATAGTGATAGTGAAAAACGATGGTGATGATGTCGTAGAAATCGACGATGAACCGGTTGCTGGATGATGTGTGCACCAGAAGATGGAAGCGTTCGTCGAGTTCGGAGAATTCCTTATAGCGATTGTCGATGTCGGCGAGGATCTCGTGATGCAGGGTTTCGATCCGGTCGAGATCGGCCCAGGCCGGATGGTCAGGTGCGAGAGCTGCGAAGCTGGCGGCCGAGCGCAACTCGAACATCTCGCGCACTTCCGTCAGTTCCAGCGCGAACTCGCGGGTAAATCCCTTGAGGATCCAGTGACTGTTCGGGCGTTTTTCGATCAGGCCGAAGCGGCTGAAGCGGATCAGGAATTCGCGCACGCTGGTCGTCCCGGTGCCTATATCGCGGGCCAGCTCCAGCTCGTTGATCTGCATTCCGGGCTCGGCGCCGCCGGCCAGAATCCGGCGCATGAAACTGCGCTCGATGATATCGGAGAGTGAATCGGTTTCTTCCGCCGGATAATAATCCTCCGGCTTCGGCTGGCGCAGAACCACCTTTGCCCGCTTGTCCCAGGCCAGCAACTGCAGCTCTTCCATGCGCGTCAGGATGGCGCGGACGGTGGTGCGGCTGACGCCGAGCGCCGTTCCAAGCTCGGGCTCGGACGGCAGGCTGGAGGTTTCCGCCAAGAGCTTGAGGCAGCGGTTGAAGGCGTCCTTGAAGACGGTATTCTGTTTCGCCATGATTGTGTTGACCGGATGTGGGTTTCGCGAAGCCCGATACGCGGGCGTGGTTTGCAGGTGCTCTATCCGGTCCGCCTGATCCTGTCTTTGATTTTACGCTGCGGCTTCATGGTTGTTTCGTCCCCGATTTGTTTTGGCGCGGTCCTCGGCTTGTTGCTTGACACCGCGGCTCCATAATACCCATTGACGGCAAACTGTCTATTGTGGATAAAAGACAAAATGAATGACAGGCTCATTCGGATAAAAACCGTCCAGGGAGATACCAAGGGTGACCGCACCTTCCTTCATCGTTTTGTCGCCGGAAGACAATGTCGCCGTCGCGTCGCTGGCCATCGAGGCGGGCGGTGAACTGCCGGGCGGCGTCCGCGCAAACGGCAAGATCGATCCCGGCCACAAGGTGGCAATTCATCCCGTCCATATCGGCGAACCGGTGGTGAAGTATGGCCAGGCGATCGGCCGTGCGACCATCGAGATCGCCGCGGGCGATCATGTCCATTCGCATAATCTGGCCTTCGATCAGGACCGGTTGTCGATCGGCGCGCCGGTGCCGCCGGAAGCGGCCAGCATCGCCGACAAGGCCCGGACGTTCATGGGCTATCGCCGCGCCGACGGCCGTGCCGCAACCCGCAATTTCATCGGCATCATCGCCAGCGTCAACTGTTCCACCACCGTCTGTCGTGCCATCGCGGAGGAGGCCAACAAGGTCATCCTGCCGCGTTATGACGGCATCGACGGTTTCGTGCCGATCGTCCATGATCAGGGCTGCGGCATGAGTTCGACCGGCGACGGCATGAAGAACCTGCACCGCACGCTTGCCGGCTATACGCGCCATGTGAATTTCGGCGGCGTGCTGATGGTCGGCCTCGGTTGTGAGGTCAACCAGCTGACGTTGTATGGTCAGTCGGGCGCCGGTGCCGGCAAACGGCATTTCAATATTCAGGATGCCGGTGGTTCGCGCCGCGCCGTCGCCCGCGCCCTTGGCGTGCTCGAAGAAATCGCCCAGGAGGTCGGAACGGCGAAGCGCACCGCGATCCCGGTCAGCGAAATCATCGTCGGACTGCAATGCGGCGGCTCGGATGGGCTTTCCGGCATCACGGCGAATCCGGCTTTGGGCGCTGCGGTGGATATTCTCGCGGGTGCCGGCGGCACGGCCATCCTGTCGGAAACCTCGGAAATTTATGGTGCCGAGCACCTGCTGCGCAGCCGCGCCGTCAATGATGGCGTCGCGGAAAAGCTCGATGGTCTGATTTCCTGGTGGGAAGAGTATGTCGCCATGCACGGCGCATCGCTCGACAACAATCCTTCGCCGGGCAACAAGCGCGGTGGCCTGACAACGATCCTTGAAAAATCGCTGGGTGCCGTTGCCAAGGGCGGCCGGTCGCCGCTGACGGCGGTCTATCATTATGCCGAGCGGGTGACGGAACACGGCCTCGTCTTCATGGATACACCCGGCTACGATCCGGTCTCGGCGACGGGGCAGGTGGCCGGCGGCGCCAATGTCATCACGTTCACGACTGGCCGCGGTAGCTGTTTCGGTTCGCGGCCCTGTCCGTCGATCAAGCTGACCAGCAACACGGCGCTTTACCGCGCCATGGAAGAGGATATGGACATCGATTGCGGCACCATCGCCACCGGCGATGCAACGATTGCCGGCATGGGCCGCGAAATCTTCGACCTGATCATCGACACGGCGTCCGGCAAGAAAACAAAGAGCGAACTGTTCGGCTACGGTGACAATGAATTCGTGCCCTGGCATCTGGGGGCGACACTCTGACGGGGAACTGCCAGAGCGGAGGAGAAGATCATGCAACTCAGAAAAATTGGCCAGACGGACCTGTCCGTCAGCGAATACAGCTTTGGCACGGCGCCGCTCGGCGGCATGTACCGGGCTTGCCCGCGCGAAGCGGCAATGGAAACGCTGGAGGCTGCCTGGACTGCCGGGCTGCGGTTCATCGATACCGCTCCCTGGTACGGCTTCGGTCTTGCCGAACGCCGCGTCGGTGATTTCCTGCGCGACAAGCCGACGGGCAGTTATGTTCTGTCGACGAAGGTCGGCCGGCTGCAGCGCCCCGTGCCGGACGACAAGGTCCCGAGCTACGGTTTTGTCGATCCGCTGCCGTTCGATACGGATTACGACTATTCCTATGACGGCATCATGCGGTCGGTTGAGTTCAGCTATGCGCGCCTCGGGCTCAACCGCATCGATATCCTGTTCGTCCACGACATCGGCGTCTACACGCATGGCGCCGAGCGTAATGCGGCCTATCTTCGCCAGCTGCTCGATGGTGGTTTGAAAGCGCTGGAACAGCTGAAATCAAGCGGCGCCATCGCCGCCTATGGGCTGGGCGTCAACGAGGTGCCGGTGTGCCTCGATGTGATGCGTGAGGCGGATGTCGACTGCATTCTTCTGGCCGGGCGTTATACGCTTCTCGATCGCACCGCCACCGCCGAACTGCTGCCGCTGTGTGAGAAAAAGAAAACATCGCTGGTGGTTGGCGGCGTTTTCAATTCGGGTATTCTGGCCACCGGTCCGGTGGAGGGATCACATTTCGACTATATGCCGGCGACACCGGATGTGCTCGACAAGGTGAGGGCGATGGAAACGATTGCACGATCCCAGGGACTGCCATTGGCGGCACCCGCCATCCAGTTTCCGTTGCAGAGCCCAGCGGTCGCCTCTGTTCTGCTCGGAACGGCCAAACCGTCGAGCCTGATGCGCAATATGGAACTGACGGAGCGGCGTCTGCAGCCGGATGATTTTGCGGCCTATGACGCACATACGCTGGTCGCCCCGGAACTCGGCACGGACGCCGTCCGGGTTTAGCCGGCTTTCAAAAGAAGGAAAACGGAATGCTCAAGGGAATACATCCATTGCTCGGCCCGGAATTGCTGCATGCGATCCGCACGATGGGGCATGGGGACGAGATCGTCATTGCTGATGCCAATTTTCCGGCCAGCAGCATGGGTCCAAAGGTCGTGCGCGCCGATGGTGTCGATGCACTGGGTATAACTGAGGCCATTCTGGCGCATATGCCGCTCGACACATTCGTGGATGAATCCGCCTGGCGCATGGAAGTTGTCGGTGACCCGCAGGCGGTGCCGGAGGTCTGTGTGCAATTTCAGAATCTGGTCACCAAGCTCGCCGGTGATTTCAAGGTCGTACCGATCGAGCGCTTTGCCTTCTACGAGCGCTCGCGCAAGGCAGCCTATATCGTCGCGACGACCGAATTCCGGCTGTATGGAAATATCATCCTGAAGAAGGGCGTTGTGCATCCGCAGGAACTCTACCGCGTCTGACACGGGCAGCGAGACCCGGCCCATGGAGGTGGGACGGTTCATCTTAGTGATGAAAAACAAAGACTTGGCGTTGGGAGGAAAACAATGTTCAAGGGAAGTTTCGAACGCTTGCAATTTCGAAAATGCTGAGATAGCTTGCTAAAGCGAAATGTTTTTTATGGATAAAAGATCGAACTGTTAGCGTCTTGCGGCCCGGTCTGAGGAGAACTGAACAAGACGTTGTTGGAGGAGAACAACACCATGACCCTTATGAAGAATATCCTGTCCCGCCGCGCCTTTACCAGCCTGGCCGGCGCTGCAGTCTTTGCAACCATGATGCCGGTGGCGTCGTTCGCGCAGGACGTCACGATCCCGATTATTGTCAAGGATACGACCTCGTTCTACTGGCAGATCGTTCTGGCGGGCGCCCGCGCGGCCGGCAAGGATCTCGGCGTCAACGTGCCGGAACTCGGCGCTCAGTCGGAATCGGATATCAACGGCCAGATCACCATTCTGGAAAATGCCGTTGCCGGCGCGCCTGCTGCCGTCGTCATCTCGCCGACCGAATTCAAGGCTCTCGGCAAGCCGATCGATGAAGCAGCCAAGGCCGTGCCGATCATCGGCATCGATTCCGGCGCCGATTCAAAGGCGTTCACGTCCTTCCTGACCACCGACAACACCCAAGGTGGCCGCATCGCCGCTGACGGTCTTGCTGCCGCGATCAAGGAAGCAACCGGCAAGGAAGAGGGCGAAATCGCCATCATCACCAGCCTGCCGGGCGTCGGTTCGCTGGATCAGCGCCACAACGGCTTCGTCGAGCAGATCACGGCCAAATATCCGGGTCTGAAGGTCGTGGCCGACAAATATGCCGACGGTCAAGCAACCACCGGCCTCAACATGATGACTGACCTGATCACCGCAAACCCGAACCTCGTTGGCGTCTTCGCATCCAACCTGATCATGGCGCAGGGCGTCGGCCAGGCGATCGCTGAAAACAAGCTCGGCGACAAGATCAAGGTCATCGGCTTCGATAGCGATGAAAAGACGGTCGGCTTCCTCAAGGAAGGTGTTCTGGCCGGCCTCGTCGTGCAGGATCCGTATCGCATGGGTTATGACGGCATCAAGACCGCTCTCGCCGCTTCGAAGAAGGAAAAGGTTGAGGCCAATGTCGATACCGGTGCGAACCTGGTGACCAAAGCCAACATGGCCGATCCGAAGATCGACGCCCTTCTGAATCCGAAGGTCAACTGATCGAAACAAGACGGCAGGCCGTTCAAGGCGGCCTGCCGTCTGTCGCATAACACCATCCGGACCTGTTTCAGCAAGGCCTGACCGTGTTGAAGCAGGTGTCGGATTGGGGAGGAGAGCCGCCATGACAGGACTTTATGATGTCAGCCACCGGCACGACGATGGCGCGACGACAATTGCCAAGCATCCTGTCCCCAAGGGGCAGCCGATCCTGGAAATGCGCGGCCTGCAGAAGAAATACGGTGCTGTCGAAGCGCTGAAGCCGGCCAATATCACCTTTCTTTCGGGCGAAATCCACGCGATCGTCGGAGAGAATGGCGCCGGTAAATCGACCCTGATCAAGCTTCTGACCGGGGTTATCCGGCGAACCTCGGGCGAGGTCTTCTGGTGCGGCGATGCGGTGCAGCTTGCGACGCCGAACGAGGCGATTTCCCGCGGTATTAATGCCGTGCATCAGGAAGTCGTGCTCTGCCGCCATCTGTCCGTCGCGGCCAATATGTTTCTCGGCGATGAGATCAACAAGAACGGCTTGATGCGCAAGCGCGCCATGACCGATGCGGCCCAGGCCGTGCTCAACGATCTTGGCT
Organism: Hyphomicrobiales bacterium; assembly: GCA_900472175.1. GTDB lineage: Bacteria > Pseudomonadota > Alphaproteobacteria > Rhizobiales > Rhizobiaceae > Pararhizobium. Next base: position 70,123 of record UCHD01000007.1, read on the forward strand.
TCAACCTGCCGGCCGCAGCCCTTCTCAGCGATCTGACGATCGGCCAGCAGCAGCTGGTGGCGACAGCGCGCGCGGCGATGCGCGGCACTCAGTTTCTGATTTTCGATGAGCCGACCGCCTACCTGACCCGCCAGGAATCGGCGCAGCTCTTCCGCCTCATTCGCCGGCTACAGGCTGAAGGTGTGACGATCGTCTATATCAGTCATCGCATGGAAGAGGTTTTCGAGCTTGCCGACCGGGTTTCGGTCCTGCGCGACGGAACCCATATCGGCACACGCAAGATTGCCGAGACCAATGATGCCGAACTGATCGCGATGATGATCAACCGCACCATCGAGCAGATCTATCACAAGGAAACACTGCCGATCGGCGCGACGATTGTCGAGACGCGCGGCTTGTCAGGTCCGGGTTTCACAGATGTTTCGCTGTCTGTGCGGGCAGGGGAAATCGTCGGGCTTTATGGCCTGATCGGTGCCGGGCGCAGCGAATTCGCACTCGGGCTCTATGGCCGCCAGCCGCTGAGTGCCGGGGAAGTCCATTGGCAGGGCAACAAGGTCAGGATCCGCAACGAGCGTGATGCGATGGACCTCGGTATTGCGCTCGCGCCCGAAAGCCGCCGCGACCAGGGGCTCTGCCTCAACCTGCCGATCGGGCTCAATATCAACCTGCCGGTGTTCGACCGGCTGTCACGGGGCCTGACCATCAATCGCGGGCGCGAGATCGAGAATGCCGACCGGCAGATCAAGGATCTGAAGATCAAGACGCCGACGCGGCGTGTGCTGGCATCAGCGATGTCGGGCGGCAACCAGCAGAAGATCGTCATCGGCAAATGGCTGAGCCATGGCGCCAAGCTGTTCATCTTCGACGAGCCGACCGTCGGCGTCGATGTCGGCACCAAGGCGGAAATCTACCGGCTGTTTGCACGGCTGCTGGAGCAGGGTGCCGGTATCATCCTGATCTCCTCCTATCTGCCGGAGGTCTATGAGCTTTCGGATCGGCTGCATGTGTTCCGCCAAGGAAAACTCGTTGCCAGCCACACCTATCGCAGCGCCTCGCACGAGGAAGTGCTGACCCAGGCCATTGGCGTTTAAAATCAGAAAAGACCGGACAAGAAAATGCGTGGAGGGAAATCATGAGCGTAGAGACAACAACGGAAACCGCACCGGTGCCGAAGAAAGGCATGAACATCCTGTTCGGCCTGACCCTGCTCGGGCTCTTGCTGTTCCTCTGGCTGCTGCTCGGTCTCTCGACCACGAGTTTCTGGACCTCCAACAATATCAGCAACCTGCTGCGCCAGGGGTCTATGACGGCGATCCTTGCGGTGGGTCAGACATTCGTCATCATCACGGCCGGTATCGATCTGTCGGTCGGTGCCGTCGTCGGTTTCTCCAGCGTCACCGTTGCCTGGCTTTTGCAGCAAGGCGTTCCGCTCTGGCCGGCCATGGGCATTACGCTCCTGGTTGGTGTGGCGATCGGCGCCTTTCACGCCTTCGGCATCGTCCGCATGGGGCTTCCCGCCTTCATCATCACGCTGGCGACGCTGACTTCGCTCCGCGGTATCGGCCTTCTGGTGACCAATGGCTCGACAATCTCGATCAGTAACGAGGCCTTTACGAATTTTTCCCGCGCTGATTTCCTTGGCATTCCCAGCCTGTTCTGGATGGTCATCGCCGTGGCGATACCGGCCTACATCTTCCTGCACCTGAGCCGCTGGGGCCGCTACCTTTTCGCCGTCGGCTCCAACAGCGAAGCCGCGCGTCTCTCCGGCGTCAATGTCAACAGGACGATCTATCTCGCCTATATCCTGTCTTCCACCTGCGCCGCCTTCGTTGGCTTGCTGCTTGCCTCCCGCATCGGCATCGGTAACGCTACCCAGGCTGAAGGCTGGGAGCTGCAGGCGATCGCTTCGTCGGTCATCGGCGGCACCAGCCTGTTCGGCGCGGTCGGCTCGGTGCATGGACCTCTGCTCGGCGCCTTCATTCTGGCGACCATCAACAACGGCGCCAATCTGCTCAACGTCAATGCGTTCGTGCAGCGCATCATTACCGGCGTGCTGATCATCGTCATTGTCTATTTCGATCAGTTGCGCCGCCGCGGTTCGCGCTGACCAATCCGGCACCCGGCCGGTTCTATCCCGGTCGGGTGCTGCTGCCATCCACCCATCTGTGAATTGAGACTGCAAGGAACTGCCTGCCATGAAAGCGGCTATCTGCCCGGAACCCGGGCGCCTGGATATCATCGACAGACCAGCGCCGGGCGCGCCGCCAAAAGGCTGGGCGCGGCTGGCGGTCAGCCATGTCGGCATCTGCGGCACCGACTATCATATTTTCGAGGGCAAACATCCCTATCTCGAATATCCCCGGATCATGGGGCATGAAATCTCGGCAACGGTGATCGAATCCGGCGAAGGAGTTTCGCTGACGCCGGGCGCGGCCGTCATCGTCAATCCCTATCTCTCGTGCGGAACCTGCGTCGCCTGCCGCAAGGACAAGCCGAATTGCTGCACCGCCATCAAGGTTCTGGGCGTGCATACCGACGGCGCACTGTGCGAGGAAATCCTCGTCCCCGAAACCAATCTCTATCCGGCCGGCGATCTTTCTCTGGAGGCGGCGGCAACTGTCGAGTTCCTGGCCATCGGTGCCCATGCCGTTCGCCGCTCGCTGGCGCCTGCGGGATCGAGGGCTCTGGTCATCGGCGCAGGCCCGATCGGTCTTGGGACTGCGCTCTTCTCCCGCATCGCCGGCCATCAGGTGACACTGCTCGATGCCAGCGCCGAGCGTTTGCAGATGGCCGAAGAACGGTTGGGTTTTGCGGAAGGAATATTGGCCGGGGATGGCGCTTTGGACGCAGTGTTATCGGCAACGGGTGGCGACGGTTTCGATGTTGTCTTCGACGCCACTGGCTTTGGCGGTTCGATGGAGAAATCCTTCTCGTTCGTTGCCCATGGCGGCTGCCTGGTTTTCGTCAGTGTCGTGAAGGACGATATCCGCTTCTCCGATCCCGAATTTCACAAGCGGGAAATGATGCTGGTCGGCAGCCGCAATGCCACCCGGCAGGATTTCGAGCATGTGGCGGCCTCCATCCGCGCCGGGCATGTTCCGGTCTCCTCGCTGATCACACATCGGACAACTCTGGACGCCGTCGTCACCGACCTGCCACGCTGGGCGCATGAAAAGGCCGGACTGATCAAAGCCGTGGTCAAGGTTTCCCCTTAGCCGGAATGGCTGAGCCGTGCGGTCTCCCGCGCCGATAGTCTCGGGCAAGCACCTTTACTTACTATCAAACCCTCTGTGGCAGGCTGGGCCTTGTCATAGAGGCGTTGCGGCATATTTATTGCGTCGCACAAGAAAAGTGCTAGTGTCGGCCTCGCTTGCGGACACGAACACGAAGAATGCAAGGTTGCGTCCGGTTGGGAGCGGCGTTGTCGTTTACGGTAACAAGGAGAACGCTTCCAATGTTCTACCAGCTTTACGAACTCAACCATGCAATGATGGCCCCCTGGCGCGCTGCGGCCGACGCCATGCGGCTGGCCTATGCCAATCCACTCAATCCCATTTCACATACCTATATGGGCAGGGCGGCCGCTGCCGGTCTCGAAGTTTTCGAACGCACGACCCGCCGTTACGGCAAGCCGGAATTCGGCCTGCCCGAAACCGTTGTCGATGGTGTGCCGGTTGCGGTCCAGGAGCGCATCGTCTGGCGCGAGCCGTTCTGCAATCTCATCCATTTCCAGCGCGCGTTACCAAAGAGCAGGGCATCCGATCCCAAGGTTCTGATCGTCGCGCCGATGTCCGGCCATTATGCGACGCTGCTGCGCGGCACTGTCGAGGCGCTGTTGCCCCAATCGGATATCTACATCACCGACTGGATCGATGCCCGCACGGTGCCGTTGACCGAAGGTACGTTCGATCTCGATGATTACATCGACTACGTCATCCAGATGCTGCATTTCCTCGGGCCTGACACGCATGTTATCGCCGTCTGTCAGCCGGCGGTGCCGGTTCTGGCGGCAGTTGCCTTGATGGAAGCCAATGACGATCCGCTGTCGCCGTCTTCGATGACGCTGATGGGTGGGCCGATCGATACGCGCATCAACCCGACAGCGGTCAATCAGCTTGCGAAAGACAAGCCACTCAAGTGGTTCCGCGATAATGTGGTGATGCCGGTGCCGTTTCCACAGGCAGGTTTCATGCGTCCGGTCTATCCGGGCTTCCTGCAGTTGTCCGGCTTCATGTCGATGAATCTTGATCGCCACCTGACGGCCACCAAGGATTTCTTCGAACATCTCGTCAAGAATGATGGTGACGCTGCCGAAAAGCATCGCGATTTCTACGACGAATACATGGCGGTGATGGATCTGACGGCGGAGTTCTACCTGCAGACCGTCGAAACCGTCTTCATGCGCCATGCGCTGCCGAAGGGCGAGATGATGCATCGGGGCCAGCGGGTGGATACGACGGCGATCCGCAAGGTGGCGCTCCTGACGGTTGAAGGCGAGAACGACGATATTTCCGGCGTCGGTCAGACGCAGGCGGCACAGACGATCTGTACCAATATCCCCGGCAATATGCGCCTGCACTATATGCAGCCGGATGTCGGCCATTATGGTGTTTTCAACGGCTCGCGTTTCCGCCGCGAAATCGCACCGCGCATCAACGCGTTCCAGCGCGAACATGCCCGCAACGCCAAGCCGGTACGCCGGGTGATCAAGGGCGGAAAGACCGCCTGAGTGCACAACATATCGATTTCATGGATCGATATCAGAGGCTTGCCGGATTTTGCGGACAATTGTCTTGCACACCGCTGGGCCTCTTCCCATCTCGTAATAAGCGGGCCCCAAGGAGAGGCCCACTTTTAGCGAGGACTTCTGAACATGAACCAATCTGCATTGATCCGTCCTGACTGGACGCCAGCGACCATTGCCATGATGGTGCTCGGTTTCGTGATTTTCTGGCCGCTTGGGCTTGCCATGCTTGCCTATATCCTGTTCGGCGAACGGCTGAAGGGCTTCAAAAGAGATGCCAACAACAGCGTTGACGGCTTCTGCTCGTCCTTCAAGCGGAAGAGCCAGCGTTATGGCCGCCCGAACTTCGGCACCGGCAATGTCGCCTTCGACGACTGGCGCGATGCCGAGCTTTCCCGCCTCGACGAGGAGCGCCGCAAGCTCGACGAGATGCGCGAACAGTTCGACGAATATGTCCGCGAACTTCGCCGCGCCAAGGATCAGGAAGAGTTCGACCGCTTCATGCGCGATCGCAATTCCGGCGGCTCAGGCTCGGTCCCGGGTTTTCCGGCGAACTGATCCAGCATTCAGTGAGATAAACAAAACCGGCATCCCCAAAAGGTGCCGGTTTTTCCTTTCTGAGATCCCGTTTGTTCGGGATCATGCGTCCTTCAAGCGAATCGGTTATCAAGACACTCATGTTCTCCCTGCTTCGAAAGCCGCGTCAGCCCAAATCCCCGCCACCACCGGTGACGCGGACGATTGATGTTGCAGGCAAGGTGATGCCGTTGACCATTCGTCAGAATGCCCGGGCAACACGGATGACCTTGCGTATCGAGCCGGGTGGCCGTGCCTTGAAGATGACCATTCCGGCCGGGTTGCCGGAACGCGAAATTAACGCTTTTCTCGATCGCCATCAGGGATGGCTGATGACTAAGCTTGCCCGGTTTTCCGGCGAAAGTGTTCTTGAGGAGGGCGGTACGATTCTTCTGCGCGGCGTTGCCCACCGGATCGAGCGGACCGGCAAGCTGCGGGGCCTGACCGAGGCGGTGATCATCGATGACGAGCCGGTTTTGCTCGTCAGCGGTGCCGAGGAGCACCTGCGCCGCCGGATTGCGGATTTCCTGAAGAAGGAAGCCCGCAAGGATCTGGAGCGTCTGGTGTCGGTTTACGCCCGGATGGTCGGCCGCAAGGTGAAATCGCTGAGCTTCAAGGATACCCGTAGCCGCTGGGGCTCCTGTGCTGCAGACGGTGCCCTGAGCTTTTCCTGGCGCATCGTCATGGCGCCGCCGAAAGTGATCGACTATCTCGCCGCCCATGAAGTCTCGCATCTGCGCGAGATGAACCACGGGCCGGATTTCTGGGATCTGTGCGAGGAACTCTGCCCGGCGATGGACGATGCCAAGCGCTGGCTGAAGCGCAACGGCACCATGTTACACGCAATCGACTTCGATTGAGCCCGTGTGGCCTTAGCGCCGGTACTGGCTGCCCAGCGCTTCCCTGATCTTCTCGTCGGTCTTGTATTGGCTGAGCGCATAGACCGACCAGATCGCGGCCGGAATCCAGCCGATCAGCGTAATCTGCAGGATCAGGCAGACAACGCCCGCAATCGGCCGGCCGATGGTGAAAAACTGAAGCCAGGGCAGTATGAAGGCAAGCAGCAGGCGCATGATGGTCTCCGAGTGTCTGCTCCGGATATAGGAAGCCATATCGGCCATACAACGGCTAAAGCGTATAGGGGATGCGCACGAAGGGAGAACCGGCTGCAAAATCTTTGGTGTTGCGGGTGATCAGCAGCATGTCGTGGGCCGAGGCCGAGGCCTCGATGATCGCATCCGGCAGTTTGATGCGCCTTTTTCGCCGCAACGTTACCGCGAGATCGGCAATTGGTGCGGTCAGCCCGATCAAGGCAAAACCGTTGAGAAATGCACGGGTTCCGGTTTGCGTCTCTTCACTCGCTCCGGCCATGACTTCCATCCACGAGATGATGCTGATGGCGCTGTCTTCATAAAGAGCAAGTTCATCGCGCGCTTGCGGAATACCGTTGAGATAGTCGATCAAGATGTTGGTATCGAACAGCGCTCTTACCATTCGCTACGAACTTTCTCCTGGTAGGATAGCCCGTCTATGCCGCCGTCTCCCCAGAGCCCGAATGCATCGTCGATCTCAACACGGCGCCGGCGCTGAATGTAATCGTCGACCGCCGCCCGGATCACAGCCGCCCGCGACAGCTTCTCCTTACGTGCGATTTCTTCAAGTGCCTGTACTTGAAGCTCGGTAATGTCGATCAAAGTTCTCATCGGCAGCATCCTATATATCGATATATGATATCATTTTAGTGTAGCCTTGTCATCTACGTGTTCGCGGAAGCCCGCAATTGTCGGTTTTAAGCTCGACTCCGGCGGCATTTCATGTCAGTTCGCTGTGCATGAAAACGGAAGTCAAAATTTGCGGACTGAAGACTGAAGAGGCCGTGGATCGGGCCGTGGCGCTCGGTGCGGGCTATACGGGTTTCATCTTCTTTCCGAAGAGTCCCCGCAATATCGAGCCTGATGATGCCGGCCGGCTGGCTGAGCGCATTCGTGGCAAGGCGAAGATCGTCGCCGTCACCGTCGATGCCGATAATGACGATCTCGACGAGATCATCTCGGCGCTGTCGCCGGACATGCTCCAGCTTCACGGCAACGAAAGTCCCGAGCGCGTCCTGAACGTCAAGGCTGTCTACGGATTGCCGGTCATCAAGGCGCTGTCCATTCGCGATGCTGATGATCTGAAGCGTATCGAACCCTATATAGGGATTGCCGATCGCTTTCTGTTCGACGCCAAGCCGCCGAAAGGCTCCGATCTGCCGGGTGGCAACGGTGTGTCTTTCGACTGGAAGCTCCTCGATACGCTTGACGCAAGCGTCGATTACATGCTTTCCGGTGGCTTGAACGCGGAGAATATCGGTGAAGCCCTGGCGCTGACGGGCGCCAAGGCCATTGATACGTCCTCCGGTGTCGAAAGCGCGCCGGGTGTGAAGGATCTGGGCCGCATGGAAGAATTTTTCGATGCCATCGCCCGCGCGGAAGCGGATATGGCCGGAGCATCGGCAGGGAGAAGCAAGTGAACGAGACGCCAAACCTGAATTCGTTCAAGACCGGACCCGACGAGGATGGCCGCTTCGGCATTTTCGGCGGCCGTTTCGTTGCCGAAACCCTGATGCCCTTGATCCTCGACCTGCAGGACGAATGGAACAAGGCCAAGACCGATCCGGAATTCCAGGCTGAGCTGAAGCATCTCGGCGCGCATTATATCGGCCGCCCCAGCCCGCTTTATTTTGCTGAGCGCCTGACGGCCGAGCTTGGCGGCGCCAAGATCTATTTCAAGCGCGAAGAGCTGAACCACACCGGTTCGCACAAGATCAACAATTGCATCGGCCAGATCCTGCTTGCCAAGCGCATGGGCAAGACCCGCATCATCGCCGAAACCGGTGCTGGCCAGCACGGTGTGGCCTCTGCCACCGTTGCCGCCCGCTTCGGCCTTCCGTGCGTCGTCTATATGGGCGCCACCGATGTCGAGCGTCAGGCGCCGAACGTCTTCCGCATGAAGCTTCTCGGTGCCGAGGTCAAGCCGGTAACGGCTGGTTCCGGTACGTTGAAGGACGCGATGAACGAGGCGCTGCGCGACTGGGTCACCAATGTCGATGACACCTATTATTTGATCGGCACCGCGGCCGGTCCGCATCCCTATCCGGAAATGGTCCGCGACTTCCAGTCGGTGATCGGCATCGAGGCCAAGCAGCAGATGCTGGAAGCCGAAGGCCGTCTTCCCGATCTGGTCATTGCTGCCGTCGGCGGCGGATCGAATGCGATCGGCATTTTCCATCCGTTCCTGGACGATGAATCCGTCAAGATCGTCGGCGTCGAAGCCGGTGGCAAGGGGCTGGACGGCGACGAGCATTGTGCATCGATCACAGCGGGATCGCCGGGCGTGCTGCATGGAAACCGTACCTACCTGCTGCAGGACAGCGACGGCCAGATCAAGGAAGGTCATTCGATTTCGGCCGGTCTCGATTATCCCGGCATCGGCCCGGAACATTCCTGGCTCGCCGATATCGGCCGCGTCGAATATGTGCCGATCATGGATCACGAGGCGCTGGAAGCCTTCCAGACGCTGACGCGTCTCGAAGGCATCATCCCGGCGCTGGAACCAAGCCACGCGATCGCCGAAGTGATCAAGCGCGCGCCCAAAATGGGCAAGGACGAGATCATCCTGATGAACCTCTCCGGCCGTGGCGACAAGGATATCTTCACTGTCGGCAAACTGCTTGGAATGGGGCTGTAACAGCATGACCGCACGCATGGACAAACGATTTGCCGATCTGGCAGCCGAAGGCCGGCCGGCGCTGGTCACCTATTTCATGGCAGGCGATCCGGATTTCGAGACGTCACTGGCGATCATGAAGGCGCTGCCGTCGGCCGGTTCCGATATCATCGAGCTCGGCATGCCCTTTTCTGATCCGATGGCCGACGGTCCGGCAATCCAGCTGGCCGGTCAGCGCGCCCTGAAGGGCGGCCAGACGCTGGTCAAGACGCTGGAAATCGCCCGCCGTTTCCGCGCCGACGACAAGGACACGCCGATCGTTCTGATGGGGTACTACAACCCGATCTATATCCACGGCGTCGATCGTTTCCTCGATGACGCACTGGAAGCCGGTATCGACGGCCTGATCGTCGTCGATCTGCCGCCGGAAATGGATGACGAGCTGTGCATCCCAGCTTTGAAGAAGAATATCAACTTCATTCGCCTGGCGACGCCGACCACCGACGACAAGCGGTTGCCGAAGGTTCTCGAAAATACCTCCGGTTTCGTCTATTATGTCTCGATGAACGGTATCACCGGCTCGGCCCTGCCGGATCCCGCCCTCATCGGCGGCGCCGTGCAGCGGATCAAGGGCCATACGAAACTTCCGGTCTGCGTTGGCTTTGGCGTCAAGACGGCTGAACATGCGCGTGCTATTGGCGCGTCGGCGGATGGTGTCGTTGTCGGTACCGCCATCGTCAACCAGGTGGCGTCCAGCCTGACCGGGGACGGACAATCAACAGGGGCAACGGTGCCGGGCGTGGAAACGCTGGTTCGTGGCCTCGCAGCCGGCGTTCGTTCCGCGAAACTTGTCGCGGCCGAATAAATGCCCATATTCTGGGCCACGACCGGTTTTGACTATTCAGGAGTTTGGATTTGAACTGGATCACAAATTACGTTCGACCGAAGATCAACTCGATGCTCGGCCGCCGGGAAGTTCCGGAAAATCTCTGGATCAAATGCCCGGAAACCGGCGAGATGGTGTTTCACCGCGATCTCGAGGAAAACAAATGGGTCATCCCCGCCTCCGGCTTCCATATGAAGATGCCGGCCAAGGCGCGGTTGAAGGACCTGTTCGATGACGGCGTCTACGAGGCCCTGCCGCAGCCGAAGGTGGCGCAGGACCCGCTGAAGTTCCGCGACTCGAAGAAATATGTCGATCGCCTGCGCGATAGCCGCATCAAGACCGATCTTGAAGACACGATCGTTGCCGGTGTCGGCCGCTGCCGTGGTGTCAAGCTGGTTGGCGTCGTGCATGAATTCAATTTCATGGGCGGCTCGCTCGGCATGGCTGCCGGGGAAGCGATCGTCAAGGCCTTCGAAAAGGCCATTGCCGAAAAATGCCCGCTGGTGATCTTCCCGGCTTCGGGTGGCGCGCGCATGCAGGAAGGCATCCTATCGCTGATGCAGCTGCCGCGCACGACCGTTGCAGTGCAGATGCTGAAGGAAGCCGGCCTTCCCTATATCGTCGTGCTCACAAACCCGACCACGGGTGGCGTCACGGCATCCTATGCCATGCTGGGTGATCTGCATCTGGCCGAGCCGGGTGCCGAAATCTGCTTTGCCGGCAAGCGCGTCATCGAGCAGACCATTCGTGAAAAGCTGCCGGAAGGTTTCCAGACATCGGAATACCTGATGGAACACGGCATGATCGACATGGTGGTGAAGCGTCACGATATTCCGGACACGCTGGCTCGCGTGCTGAAAATCCTGACGAAGAAGCCGGTGGATGCTGCAAAGCTCAACGGCAGTGCAGCGCTTGCCGCCATTCCAATGGCAGCCAGCGCCTGAGTTGCCACGCGTAGGGCGGTCGGGATTGACCGGTCGCCCGCAAGCTATTTAAATCATTTGAGATTGGCGCGTCTTGGGCGCGCTTGAATGCGCGCCCGGCGCTCCAGCGGCAGTTGGAGGAGCGGTGATGACGGCGGTACAGGTCTCTGAGGCTGGGCAGGAAATCGACAAGCTGCTGGCGCTTCATCCGAAGGGCTTCGATCTTTCCCTTGACCGGATCACCCGGCTTCTCGATGTGCTCGGCAATCCACAGGACAGGCTACCGCCGGTCATTCATGTCGCCGGTACCAATGGCAAGGGGTCGGTCACGGCCTTTTCCCGTGCCATCCTTGAGGCCGCTGGCCTTAGCGTCCATGTCCATACATCTCCGCATCTGGTCAATTGGCATGAGCGTTATCGCCTCGGCAAAAAAGGCGAACGCGGCGCGCTGGTCAGCGATGCCGTTCTGGCGGATGCCGTTCGCCGTGTCGGCGAAGCCAATGCCGGACAGAAAATCACCGTTTTCGAAATCTTGACGGCCGTCACCTTCGTATTGTTTGCCGAGCATCCGGCCGATGTCGTCATCATCGAGGTTGGCCTCGGCGGACGTTTCGACGCCACCAATGTCATTAAGGCCCCAGCCGTTTCCGTGATCATGCCGATCTCGCTCGATCATCAGGCCTATCTCGGTGATCGGGTTGAATTGATTGCCGCTGAAAAAGCCGGGATCATGAAGCGGGGCTGCCCGGTGGTGATCGGTCATCAGGAAGAAGATACCGCGCGTGATGTGCTGATCTCCATTGCGGAGCGGCTGAAATGCCCCCTCTCGGTCTATGGGCAGGACTTTATGGCCCATGAGGAATTCGGACGTCTGGTCTATCAGGATGAATTCGGCCTGGCCGACCTGCCGGTGCCGCGCCTGCCGGGCCGTCATCAATATGCCAATGCCGCTGCGGCTATCCGCGCCGTCAAGGCAGCCGGGTTCGACATCTCCGATGCTGTCATCGATAAAGGTTTGACCACCGTTGAATGGCCGGGCCGCCTGCAGCGTTTGACCGAAGGCAATCTGGCGCGTCTGGCGCCGGAGGGGTCGGAAATCTGGGTCGATGGTGGGCACAATCCCGGCGCCGGTCAGGTTATCGCCGAAACCATGGCCAATCTGGAAGAGCGTGACCCGCGGCCGCTGTTCATGATCATCGGCATGATCAATACCAAGGATCCGGTCGGATACTTCCAGGCCTTCAAAGGCCTTGCCGAACAGGTCTTTACCGTGCCGATTCGGGGCTCGGACGCCGGAATAGACGCAGTGGCGCTCGCCGACGATGCGGCTTCCGCCGGGTTCGAGGCAAGCGCGATGTCGACGGTGGCTGAAGCGCTTGGCGCCATCACGGCGATGTTCAACGACGACCCGGCCGCGCCCCGCATCCTGATCGGCGGTTCGCTCTATCTGGTTGGCGACGTTCTGGCCGACAACGGCACGCCGCCGAAATAATTGCGCTGCAGCACTCCATCCGAATGTCTGAACAGAGAAAATCAATGCACGACGATAATCCTGAACTGCCAGAGGGCTATTCCCCTGTTCCGGCTGGCAAGGTTGCCAATGTGGTGACATTTCTGGAGATGCGGCAGCGTCCGGCGGAAACGGCGGCGCAGCCGGACCTGTCACTCACCCTGGTACGCCTCGGCCCGCAGAACCTTGATATTTACCGCCGCCTGTTTCGCGAGGTCGGTGAGGATTGGCTGTGGGGGTCGATGCTCGGCGTCGGCGATGACGCGGTGCGCGGTATTCTCGCCAATCCGTCGATGGAAACCTATACGTTGCGCGACGGCGACCGTGATGTCGGCCTGCTCGAACTCGATTTTCGCGTCTCCGGCGAATGCGAAGTGGTTTATTTCGGCATAGTCAAAGATGCGATTGGTAAGGGAACAGGCCGCTTCCTGATGAACCTGGCAATCGCCAAGGCCTGGGCGCACCCGATCGAGCGGTTCTGGCTGCACACCTGCACATTCGATCATCCGGCCGCTGTCGGCTTCTATCAACGCTCCGGCTTCAAGCCTTACAAGCTGATGGTCGAGGTCCACGATGATCCCCGTCTGACAGGCCTGCTGCCGAAAACCGCCGCGCCACACGTTCCATTGCTGGAACCTGCAACCGGCGCTGAATGATCTGATAAACGAAAAAAGCCCGGTTTCCCGGGCTTTTTGTTTCCACTTGGAATTTCACTTACGCAGCAGCGGTGGAAATCCACGATGTCAGTGCCGTCTTCGGTGCAGCGCCAACCTTGATGTCGGCAACTTCGCCGGCCTTGAACATGGCGAGAGTCGGGATCGAGCGAACGCCATACTGGGCGGCGATTTCCGGGTTCTCGTCGATGTTGACCTTGGCAACCTTGACCTTGCCGGCCAGTTCAACAGAAATTTCTTCCAGGCTCGGAGCGATCATCTTGCACGGGCCACACCATTCGGCCCAGAAATCAACGATGACAGGCTCGACGGAGTTCAGGACTTCGTCCTGAAAATTGGAAGTATCGACTTTTACGGTAGCCATAGGCTGCTCCTTGGTTTCGAAATCGGCGTTCTTCGAACGGTTACCCATCATGTGATGGTTGAGCGTCAGCTTTTCAATCCCATTCCTATCTCACTTTGTCGCGAGGTCCACAAGGCTCCTGTCCAGCATCGCCTCCGGCAGCGCGAGAACGGTGGGACCTCCGGTATAAATCAGAGCACATTGAATGTTGTGATCAGGATAGAGCGGCTGCAGCAGCGCGCGATAAATGGCCAGCTGGGCGCGGTAAACGAAAGGGATGGCTTCAGCGGAGGCGGGAATCTCGCGATTGGTCTTGAAATCGGCAATGATGACGGTGTTTGCCGATACCGCCAGCCGGTCGATCCGGCCCGACACGGCAAAATCCCTGGCACCGAGCTTGAGTGTGCCCATCACGGACACCTCCGCCCGGCTGCCTTCGGAAAACAGCGCGGCGAGTTCCGGATGGTTGATGACCTTCAGTACCGATTCGGTCAAAGCCTGCCGTTGCGGTGCCGACCAGCGCGGAACCGAGCGAAGCAGATAACGTTCGGCGGCGTCCCGCCGTTCTTCCGGTGCGATCGACGGCAGCACCTGCAGGAACCGGTGCAGGATCGCTCCGCGCAGCAGTGACGTATCGGCGCCGGGCTTTTGCGAGAACAGGGCAGAGCCGACGACAACTCCGCTATCCTCCTCATCGATCACCGCACCTGCGCCAGAAGGGCTAAGAGGTCGCGGCAGATGCTTTTGCGGCGGCAACGGCTGCAACAGCGCCGGCGGCAGGCCGACGCGTTGAACCTCAACGGTTTCCCCGTCCTGTTCCTGCATTTGCAGATCACGGCCAGACGTGGAAACCTGCCAGCGATAACCGGTCCACTCCTGATCGCTGGCGGCAAATGTCATCGGCGCACTGCGGCCGCGCTCGTCGGCGGACAGGCTGGCGGTCACCATCGCATGCCAACTTTCGGGATTGTCGCGTTTGCCCTGATAGCCGCAAACGATCAGCCGGTCGGCGGCGCGCGTCATGCCCACATAGAGCAGCCGCCGGTATTCCTCCTCGGCGGCGGTTTTCAGCCGGTCAGTGTCCGCATCCACCAGCGCATTTGATGTAGCGCCCGGCGGCCGCCAGACGGGCAGCGGCAATGTGCCCGGATGATCGTCCGGCTTGATCATCCGGAGACCGGAGACGTGTTGTGAATTAAAGGCCTTGCCGCCGCCATCGACCAGAAAGACGACCGGCGCTTCCAGGCCTTTGGCGGCATGGACGGTCATGATGCGGACCTCGTTGCGCTCCTTGTCCTGCTCGCGCTTGACCGTCGGCGCTTCCATTTCCAGGCCGGAAATGAAAGCCTGCAGGCCGGGAAGGCCGTTCTTTTCGTGGTCGAGGGCAAAGGTCAAGAACTCGTCGAGGATGTCGCTGACCTCGCTGCCGAGCCGTCCAAGGTAGGCGGCGCGTCCACCGTCCTGACCCAGAATCTGGGCGTAAAAATCATGAACGGGCAGGGTGCGCGATAGAGCCCTGTAGCGCTGCAGCTTCTGCAGGGCGGGATGATAACCGCTCGCCTCGTCGGCGCCGGAATCCAGAAGGTTTTTCCAGACGCTGACGGTTGGCGGCCTTGCGACCGCCAATGCGGCGATATCGTCTTCGCCAAGGTTGAACAGCGGGCTTTTCAACACGGCAGCCAGCGACAGGTCATCCTGTGGCAACAGCACGAAACGGCCGAGCGCCATCAGGTCCTGCACGGCGATATGGTTGGTCAGCACCAACCGGTCGGCACCGGCCACGGGAATATTCTGCCGGGTCTTCAAAGCGCGCGTTAGCGCGTTGACGAACGCGTCGCGCTTGCGCACGAGAACGATAATGTCGCCCGGCTGCATCGGCCGTTTGACGCCTTTCTCGATCACCGTTTCCCGGCCGATCCAGTCGGCAAGCACAGCGGCAATGCGCTGCGCCAGAATATTGGCCGGTGCATCTTCGGGCGTTGCGTCGAAGGCTGCTGTCCAGTCGTCTTCCTGAATGCTATCGGCCGGCGCGATTGCGTCCCAGACTTCCACGAGGCCGGGGTGGCCGATCCGGTTGGACGCATGCACGACGGCATCATTGCGGGCGCTGAGGCCGCGGGCATGGACCGGATTTTCAAACACGGTATCGACGGCCGAGAGCACATCTTCGGTCGAACGGAAGGAGAGCTGCAGCCGGATCGGGCTGAAGGCTTTGCCGCCGTCACGGACCCGCCGCTCGGTCTCGATACTCTCGTTGGAAAACCGCTCCGGCCGGGCGCCTTGGAACGAGTAGATCGACTGCTTCTCGTCGCCGACAGCAAACATCGTCCGGTTGCCGCCGCGCGCCGTTTCGCCGGAGAAGAAGTCCTCGGCGAGCGACTGGATGATCGTCCATTGTACCGGGCTGGTATCCTGCGCCTCATCGACGAGGATATGGTCGATGCCCTGGTCGAGCTTGTAGTGAATCCAGCGGCTGACATCGCCACGCGACAAAAGCATCGCCGTGCGGTTGATTAGGTCATCGAAATCCAGCTGACTGCGGCTTTTCTTGATGTCCTCATAGTCGTTGTTCAGCCGGTCGGCGAGCACCAGTGCGGCCTTGGTCGCCTCGAACATCGCAATCAGGTTGAGCCTGTCGATGGCTGCGATGATATGATCGCGGGCAGCATTGACAATGTTCTCCAGATCCGGCGCCTTGTCGCGCATTCCCTTGGACAGGAACGTCGAATCGGCCCTCGGTTTTCCGGACTTGGTGAAGAACAGGTCCTTCAGCGCGTTGTAGCGTTGCAGCGGCTCGATGAGTTTGGCGGCTGTGCGCAGGCCATCGGCAAAATCCGTAACCTTGGTGCCGCCGGCTGACAGCGCCATGCTGATATAGCGTTCGAGCGCTGCGCCGTTCAGTCCCTTCAAGGGCCAGAATCCGGCTAATGCCGTTTGCGTTGTTTCATCAGGTCCAAGGTCCAGAGCCAGGCGAAGCGCCGGATCGATGCCGCCCTTGCTGGCGGCGTCATGGAGAAACAGCTGGATCGGCGTGCGTTGTGCAACGATCGCCGACAGCAGTTTTTCCAGCCCGGTATCGTCGGCAAGGTCAAGCACCGAGGCAAAGGCTTCGGTGAGCTCGTGGTCGTCCTCGCTTGCGGTGGCCGTCAGCAGCGCCCGCCGTGCATCGGCCAGCAGTGTGGCGGAGGCGCGGTCGTCCAGGACCGAGAAATGACCGGCGACATTCGCTTCCAGTGGAAATTGATGCAGCAGCGCTTCGCAGAAGGCGTGGATCGTCTGGATTTTCAGGCCGCCGGGTGTTTCCAATGCGCGCGCAAACAGGCGGCGGGCTTCCTGGCGTTTCAGAAGGTCCGGGCGCTCGCCCTCGATCGCCGCGATCCTGTCGTCCAGGGCGTCATCATCCAGTGTCACCCATTCGGCCAGCCGTTCGAACACCCGGTTCGACATTTCCGATGCGGCGGCCTTGGTATAGGTCAGGCAGAGGATCGCCGAGGGCCGGCAGCCGGACAGTAGAAGCCGGATAACGCGCTGCGTCAGCACATGCGTCTTGCCCGAGCCGGCATTGGCCGACACCCAGGCGGAGCGGGCGGGGTCGGAAGCGAGCGCCTGCTTGGCCGAGGTCCAGTCAAGCCAGGCCTGCGGCGTCGGCTCGAGCGGGCCGAAATCGTCATCCTTCATTGCTGTCATCCTCGCCTTCCGCCGTTGTCCATTCGGCAACGCGGGCCAGATGGTCGTATTCGCCGCCGTAATCGCGCTCCTTCTGGACGATCAGGCGGGAGGCGAAGCCATATTTGCCGCTCATCAGGGCAGCCAGAAGCCCGGTCAGCTCCTTCAGCGAATCCTCGGCCAATTGCTCGGCCGACTTGTTCTCGACATTGGCGCGCTCCTTGGCATGCTCGTTGTTGACCTCCTGAACGGCAAATCGTTCGCCGGGTTTCAAGCGGACGTAAAGCAGCGAATGCGGATGTTTTGCCCCTGTCTTCTGGAAGGCACCGGCCTTCAGCGCCGCCGCCTCCAGGGCCAACTGTGGATCCAGCAAGGCACGAGCCTCGTTGGGCGAGGGGTTCGATCCGGTCTTGTAATCGACGATCACAGCGCTGCCATCGCCGAGAATGTCGATCCGGTCGGCGATACCGGTCAGCTTGATGCCGGACACAGCAAGCTCCATCGATGCGTAGAGTTCGGTAAAACTGTTGCGGATATCGGCCTGGCGGCTGATTTCCCAGTCGATGAAAGCCTTGCCGACAGCGGCAAAGCGCGGGCGCCAGACGATGTCGATATGGGCTGGCAGAGCCTGCTCGTCAAAAGCCTCGTTGAGAATCCGGCTCATTTCGTCTTGCGCTTGTGGCGAGGCGGCATCCAGTTTCGCGCGCACGAACCGCTCGACGATCTTGTGATACAGCGTGCCGCGTTCGGCAGCACCCGGATCGCGGTTGAATGGATCAATCGGCTGCAGGCGCAGGATGCGCCGCGCATAGACGGCATAGGGGTCGCGCCGTAGCCGGCTCACTTCGCTGAAGGAATAGCTGCGCGGCTGGTGCTCTGGCAATGGTTTCGGTTCCGGCCGTTTGGCCAGCGGCTGGGTCACACCCTGATCGAGCATTCCGGCCCATTGCTGATAATCCCGCCCGTTGTCCCGAAGCGTTGCCGCAAACGGCTTGCCGCCGACCGCGAGAAGCCGCTGCAGCCAGCGGGAGGCGACGGTCGGGGTGGCACCCTTGCGCATGGCACGGGTCAGAATGAGCTTGCGCGTGCCGCAAGCCATCTGGAAATCGTGGGCCAGCTGGCCAATCCGCCGTTCCGGCGGTTCAAGCCCCATTGATGTTTTCATGGTGCGTGACAGGAAGGGATCGTTCGCCGTCTGGCCGGGCCAGGTGCCTTCGTTCATGCCGCCGAGAACAACCAGATCGACGCTTTGCAGACGGGATTCGAGTGCGCCGAAAATGAACACACGCGGATGACGCATCGAGCGCGGCTTGATCGATTCGCTTGCCGACAAGGCCTCGACAATATCGCTCCATTGCGGCCCGTCTGCCGTCAGCTGGCCTTCTGTCTCGATGACGGAGCGCAACTGTGTTGCCAGTGCTTCGCCGGCTTCACCTGACCACAGCCCGGCGAGACTGCCCTGTTCATCGACGGCAACGGCTTCGAGAGCAACCCCGGTTTTTTCGGCCCATTGCGACAGCGGCAAGGCTGCCGTCAGCCCCCTGCCGCTTCTGTGATGGCGCACCAGGGTCCCCGCCAACGGCTCGGTTGCCGCGGCAATGCGCCGGGCCAGATCGCGGGCCTGTTCGATGGCCTCGTCATCGATCTGGCCGCGCCATTCCGGCAGGTGTTTCTTGCCGATTTCGTGCTGCAGCGTCTGATCGAGAAGGGTTTCCAGCTCCGAAATATCGGCGCTGCCAGTGCCGCCGCGCAGCGCCATCAGCTCCAGCGTCGTGGCGGCAGCGTTCATCGCCTCGGCCGAGAGGCCGAAACGGGCGAGCGGATGTTTGAGGAGTGCCACAATCGATACCGGGTCGCCCGGCCGCAACGCTGCTTCAAGCAGCAGACGGGTCAGGCTGCCTGGTCCGGTGGACGAGAGTGGCGTGCCGGCGGAATCGTCGGCCTCGATCCCGAAGCGCATCAGCTCAGTGGCCACGCGACGGGCCAGATCGCGGTCTGGCGTGATCAGCGCCGCCTGGCTGTCATCGTTGCCATGCAGCGCAAGCCGCAAGGCTATTGCGATAGCCGTTGCCTCCTCACGCTCATTGGCCGTTTCGATCAGCGCCGCATCGGAGAACGCAGCGGTTAGCCGGATGGGATCGATATCACCGCGTAGAGCCGTCCAGCCGCTGGTCGCCTGCACCGGCAAAAGGGCATGGGAGATCAGCTCAGCCCGGTAATCGAGATCAGGCTCCGAGTTGCCAAGAACCGATACGTCCTGACGCGAAACCTCCATGAGCTTCAGCAGGCGGAAGAATCCGTATTGCGGATGGCTGCGGCTGGCCGGATCCGGCCTGCCTGTCAGCGTCCCGGTTTCCGGCGCGATCATCATCCACTCGGTGTCACTCATCGTCTGGTCGAGGCCGGGAAGGACGATGGTGCCGTTGGGAAGTTTCTGGACAGCAGCGATCAGCTTGGCGGTTGCCGGGATCGAGCCGGTGGAGCCGGCAATGATGATCGGGCCGGTCACCTTGCCGCTGGCAATGCGCTGAGCCTCGGCTTCCAGAATGGCATTTCGGTGACGGGCGGGAGAGGACTGCTTCAGTTCCTCCAGCCGTGCTGGCCAATAGGTGCTGGCAATTTTCAGGAATGCCAGTGTCAACTGCCACCAGAGCGCATGGTCAGCGTCATCGAGTTTGTCGAGCGCGTCCCAATCCAGCTCTTCCGTCTCCATCGCGTCGATGATCTCGGAAAGATTGCGCGCCAGCCAGATGGCATCGGCGGGGCTTGCGGGTGCGATCAGCGGGCTTTCCGCATGCACGTCGAGTACCGCCTTCGGCAGCTGATTTCGCCAGGCAAGAATGAGACAGCCGAGCTCGATGAGCCGCGCAATGTTGGGCAAGGGTGGTGCGAGATCGAGGATCGCCGGGATTTCGGCATCGAAGAAGCCGCTGTCATCATCGGTTTCGCCGAGCGCCCGGATCATTGGCAGGATCGCCGAGCGCCCACCAAGGCAATCCACCAGTTCAGAGCGCAGCACGCGGGCCGAGCGCCGGGTCGGCACGAAAATGGTGACGCCAGCAAGCGACAGCGGGTCGGCCGTGTCGTAGCGGAAACCCGGAACCAGTTCGCCGGAACACAGCTTCTCGACAACGGTCTTCAGGAAGGGAAGGCCGGGCGGAATGGTGAAGACGTTGGAGACCGCGTCCGTCACGTCATCAGGCTCCTGTTGCAAACTGGCGGATCGCGGCTTCGGCCTGGCCGATCGCCTCGGGCGTGCCGACGGTTAGCCAGTGACCATCGAGAACGATGCCGGAAAGCCGGTTCCGGGCGATTGCTCGGTCGAAATAGATATTGAGGTTGAAGGCGTCATCCGGGGCGTCAGTGAAAAGGCGGCTGTGCAGTGCGATGGCGCCGGCATAGACGACGGGATTATCCATGCCGTCCTTGTAGCGCGACAGTCGCCCTTCGTGATCCAGCGAGAAATCCAGCTTGCCATTGTGTCCGGTCGTATCTTCGTTGCGCACGCAAAGCAGCGCCATGTCCATCGTTTCGGGATTGAAGAAGGATGCGAGCCGTTCGAGATTGGAAGGCTCACCCGGCTTTTCTCCAACCCAGAACAGGTCGGCGTTCATCACCAGAACCGGCCCTTCCGGTAGAAGCTTCAATCCCTTTGCCAACCCGCCACCGGAGTTCATCAGCGCCGCCCGTTCATCGGAGATGACGATGTTTGGCCGGCCCCGCTCAGCCAGATGCGCTTCCATACGGTCGGCGAAATGATGGACGTTGACCGCTGCCGTCGTCACGCCCGCTGCCTCCAGCAGGTCGAGCACATAATCGATCATCGGCTTGCCTGCGATCGGAACCAGCGGCTTTGGCATGGTATCGGTAATGGGGCGCAGGCGGGTTCCAAGTCCCGCGGCAAGCACCATGGCGTTTTCGATGATGGACATGGG
This sequence comes from Hyphomicrobiales bacterium, assembly GCA_900472175.1. Lineage (GTDB taxonomy): Bacteria > Pseudomonadota > Alphaproteobacteria > Rhizobiales > Rhizobiaceae > Pararhizobium. The sequence goes on from UCHD01000007.1 coordinate 91,088, forward strand.
CGCACGCATTCCGCTGAAGCTTCAGCCGCTGATTCGGCTTAAAGGATTCCAGCCTTTATGCACCAATCGCGCAAGGGTGCGAGCGCTTCATGCTGAAGCGCCACTTCGAGATAGGAAAATGTCCGCGGCATGTGCTTCATGTAGACGGGCTTGCCGTCGCGCTGCATCAGTCGCACCCAGATGCCCACGAGCTTGCAATTGCGCTGCGCCGACATGAGATGCCAGTCGCGCCGGAATGTCGCTTCATCGAACGAGCCGAGAGCGTGGCGTTCGGAGCAATAGAGCGACAGCATCGCATCGCGCAGCTCTGGCTCGATGGTGACGCGGGCATCCTGCGAGATCGAGGCGACGTCATAAGCTGTCGGACCGATCATCGAATCCTGGAAATCGATGATGCCAATCCGCTCAAAACCTGCGCGTTCGCCGCGCCAGATAATGTTGGGCGAATGGAAATCGCGCAGCAGCAGCTTCTTTTCCGATGAAGCCAGCAGGTCGATCAGTTGATCCCAGACAGCGAAATAACCATGACGCTCGGCATCGGAAGCCTTTTCGCCGCGTTTCCAGGGCAGGTACCAGTCGAGCAGCAGGCTCGTCTCGATCTTCATCGCCGTGCGGTCGAAATCGGGGATATGGTGGGTGACAGCGCCGAGGGAAATATCCCGTGTCACCGGCTGCGCATGCAGATGCGCCAGCACGCGGACGCTTTCCAGATAACGCTCGGCAATCGGTTGTCCCTCGGCGTCGAGAATACCCTCACTGCCGAGGTCTTCAATCAGCAGGATGCCGGCATCGAGATCGGCCTCGTAGATATCCGGCGCGCAAAAGCCCTTGGTCCGAATATCGTGGGCAACGGCGACGAAAGGGATGACATCTTCGGCGATATGGGCGAGCTGCTGATAATATTTGCCGTCCTGAAGGATGGGACCGGGCTTGTGCCGGGCCGAGTCCATCAGGATACGGATGGGTTCGCCGGGCATAAGAATGCGTTCATAGGCACGTGCGGAAGCGTCGCCGCTCAGATGCCGGCGCTTGGCATCGCCAAGCCCCTGCTGTTTGAGAAAAGCGCGGATGGCAAGGCTACGTTCAATTCGCGCAAGGGCGGCGGCTTCGCCGGTGATCGTGACGGTGCGTCCGTCGCCAAGATGAGAAAACGTGGCGGTCAGCCGTGATTTCGGCAGCGCCGCCAGCGCATTTTCCGGCCATTCCACCAGGCAGATACCCTCGGACAGGGCCTCGTCGAAACCCAGCTCGTCGAGCTCGGAAACGTCGGCCAGCCGGTAGAGATCGAAATGCGAAACGGGAATACGAAGGTCGTAGCTTTGCACCAGCGTGAAGGTCGGGCTCGGAACCTCCAGCTCGGCGTCATCGGCCATGGCGCGCAAGAAGGCGCGTGCCAGTGTCGACTTGCCCGCACCAAGATCGCCGGATAGCGCGAGACAATCACCGGCCTTCAAGGCCAATGCCAGGTCTTCGCCGAACTCGATCGTGGCTGCCTCGTCCTTGAGGATGAGCTCGATCACCTGCATTATTCCGCCGCAGCGATCTGCGGCAGCTCGCCGGACGGGATACGGCAGGTTACCTCCGTGCCTTCGCCTTCGCGGCTGCGAATCGACACGGTGCCATGATGCAGGCTGACGAAGCTTTCGACGATCGACAGGCCAAGGCCGGCGCCGCCGTGCTGTCCATGGCTTTCGAACCGCTTGAACACGGTGTCGAGCACATCCTGCGGAATGCCGGCGCCACTGTCGGTGACGCTGAAGACGAAATCGCTGCCCTCACGGCGGCACTTCAGGCTGACCGTGCTGCCATCAGGTGCAAAGTTGGCGGCATTGGTCAAAAGCTTGATGAGGATCTGCTTCAGCCGTTGATGATCGGCAACGAACAGGCCCAGCATATCCGGTGTATCGATCTGCAGGGTGACGGCGCTTTCCTGCAGCCTGTCGGCCATCTGCAGCGACACTTCGTCGAGAAAATCGGTCAGGTTGATTTCCGACAGGTCGAGCTCGACGATACCCGCATCGACGGTTGCCAGATCGAGGATATCGTTGACGATCGTCAAAAGCAGCGAGGACGAGGTGGAAATGTGATCGACGTATTCCGCCTGCCGTTCCGTCAGTGATCCGAAGGTGGGCGTTTTCAAGAGATCGGCAAAGCCGATGATATTGGTCAGCGGCGAGCGCAGTTCATAGGACACGTGCTGGACGAAATCGTTCTTCAAATGGTCCGCCATCCGCAGCGCGTCGTTCTTTTCGGTCAGCGCGCGCTCGACCCTTGCGCTGTCGGTGATGTTGACGAAGGTCAGCATGGTCTGGGCGTTGGGCAGCGGGATGACGGCGAAATCGAGGATCAGGCCGGTGCGCAGCTCCAGAATGCCCTGGCAGGACGGGCGCTCGTCGTCAAAGCTGGTGATGAGATGCGAAAACCGCTTCCAGCCATCCGGCTGGTCGTAGGATGGCGCGCAGGCCAGCTCGATGGCGCGGATATGCGTGCCGGGCTTTGCCTCGATCTCGCTGACGCCCCAAAGTGCACGAAAAGCCGGGTTGGACAGCTTGATGCGGCCGTCCGGGCCGAACACGGCGACGCCTTCCGACAGGTGGTCGATGGTCTCGCCCTGAACCTGGACAAGCGTGTTGTAGCGGGTTTCGAGATCGACCTTTTCGGTGAGGTTTTCAAACACCCAGGTTGCGCCGCCTTGCGGACGGGCCGTTGCGAACACACGCAGGGTCTGGCCATTGGGCAGGTGCCAGAGGTCGGATTGCGTCTCGATCGCCTGATAGACGGCGAGCGCCCCATCCTTCCACTGTTTCCAGTTCAGCTGCTCCGGCAGCTTGCCGGCGGCGCGCAACCGGTCGAGGATTTCGCCATTGCCCGGCTTGCGCTCGAGGAAACCCATGTCAAGGTCCCACAGGCGCTGGAATGCCTGATTGTAGAATTGCAGCTGCTGGCTGCCGTCGAAGATCGCCACGGGCGTCGCCAGATGATCGAGCGTTTCGGCATGGCTCTTCAGGGTGCGGTTGAGTTCCTCGCGGACGGCCTCGACGTCGGAGACGTTGATCGCCATGCCCGCCGATCCGCTGGTGCTCTTGGCGTCCACCACATCAAAGAACGTCCGGTTTCCGCGCACGACGGTGGAGACCTTTTCGCGATAGGGCGAATCATAGGTGCTGATGACGCGGATCTTCTCGCGGGCAACGGTTGCCAGAAGCTCGCGGCTTTCCTTGATGGCGGCGGAGGGATCTGCGGCTTCAACGGCTTCGGCATACGCCTCGTTGACCCAGAGAAGCGCGCCATCCTGCCCACGCTGCCAGACCGGTAGATCGATGGCATCGAGCAGCGTATTCAGGTTGGACAGAGCGCCATGCAGGCGGTCGCGTTCCATCTTCACTTCCGCAAGCTCGGCCCGAAGGTTGTTCAGTGCCACGAACCGGACGAAGGCCCGGCCGCCGGAAACGCGGCCCTGTGCCTCGATGATTTCGCTGCGGCTGGTTTCAACGATGAGATCGAAACTTTCGGCATTGGAGCGCAGCCGTTCGATGGCTTTCTCCAGATCCGACGCCGACTGGGATCTGATCCAGCGGCCAAAGGCGAGGAAATCGCGGTCATCCTGCGGCGCACCGGTTTCGGCCGGCAGCTGGCCAAGAAATTCGGGTTTGTTCGACTGGCCTTCCCAGACGACAATGCGGCGGTTCTTGTCGGCAATCAGCGCCTGGAAACGGGAAATCCGGTGATTGGCATCGGCAAGCGCCGTGTTCAGCTCGCGGTTGTCGGTCTCCATATTGCCGCGCTGGCGGATCAGCCAGATGGCCGAGAGCATGGCGGCAGAAATGACACCGATCAGCACGGAGAAGGTGACGACTTCGGACGAGCCGAAAAGGTTGGCTTTTGCAGTACCCTCGGCTGCCGCAGAGGCGGGGCCGGCGCAAGCCACGAGCGTCGAGCTTGCCATGAACCGGCGCAACAGGGACGGAATCCGGCCGCCGGCGCGTTTCAAAGGACCTGTTTCCATGGCGTGCTTCCCCGTTTGTACCACATTTAATCAATGCGCCGGAAAGTCCGAATCACGTGATCATCTGTGTATTCAATACTTTGAAGCGTGCCCCGGCCTTTCGGCGGCGTACGTTCAAAGCTCTTTGGTCCGGTTGCAAATCGCCACGCAGTGCTAAATCGAAATCCCGCCAAGGCAGGCCTCGTTCAATTCCGATTGCAGTCCGGCATGTCTTCGTCTGTTTGCCGCCTCAACGACAAGACACCCCATCCGTGACGCGTCTGTTCCGCATCTTCGTCACGAATCATGTGCCAAAAACATACGCCTTCGGGGAATCCTCGGGAAGGGCGGAGCAAAAAAAGAGGCCGCGATCTCTTGTCAAGATCGCGGCCTCTATATGTTGTGGATTATCCGGGTAAGGACTAGTAGCGGTAGTGTTCAGCCTTGAACGGGCCTTGCGGCTTCACGCCGATATAGCCTGCCTGCTCTTCCGAAAGTTCGGTCAGCTTGGCGCCGAGCTTGGCGAGGTGAAGGCGTGCGACCTTCTCGTCGAGGTGCTTCGGCAGGATGTGGACACCCTTTTCATACTGATCGCCCTTGGTGAACAGCTCGATCTGGGCCAGTGTCTGGTTGGTGAACGAAGCCGACATGACGAAGGACGGATGACCGGTGGCGTTGCCCAGGTTGAGCAGGCGGCCTTCCGACAGAAGGATCATGCGGTTGCCCTTCGGGAACTCGATCAGGTCGACCTGTGGCTTGATGTTGGTCCATTTCAGGTTGCGCAGCGCGGAAACCTGGATTTCATTGTCGAAATGGCCAATGTTTCCAACGATCGCCATGTCCTTCATCTCACGCATGTGGTCCATGCGGATGACGTCCTTGTTGCCGGTCGTGGTGATGAAGATATCAGCCGAGGACACAACGTCTTCGAGCTGAACGACTTCAAAACCGTCCATGGCGGCCTGCAGGGCGCAGATCGGATCGACTTCCGTGACCTTGACGCGGGCGCCGGCGCCAAGCAGCGATGCGGCAGAACCCTTGCCGACGTCGCCGTAACCGCAGACGACGGCAACCTTGCCGGCCATCATCACGTCGGTGCCGCGGCGGATGCCGTCAACCAGCGATTCCTTGCAGCCATACTTGTTGTCGAACTTCGACTTGGTAACCGAATCGTTAACGTTGATCGCCGGGAAGGGCAGCAGGCCCTTGGCATGCAGCTGGTAGAGACGGTTGACGCCCGTTGTGGTTTCTTCGGTCACACCCTGGATGGCGTCGCGCTGCTTGGTGAACCAGCCCGGCGAAGCGGCAAGGCGCTTCTTGATCTGGGCAACGAGGATTTCTTCCTCTTCCGACTCCGGCTTCGAGAGAACGTCCTCACCGGCTTCTGCGCGGGCGCCGAGCAGGATGTACATGGTGGCATCGCCGCCGTCATCGAGGATCATGTTGGAAACGCCACCATCGGCCCACTGGAAGATCTGGTCGGTGTAGGTCCAGTAGTCTTCCAGGCTTTCACCCTTGATGGCGAAAACCGGAACGCCGGTTGCGGCAATCGCAGCGGCAGCATGGTCCTGCGTCGAGAAGATGTTGCAGGAAGCCCAGCGAACTTCCGCGCCGAGCGCTACCAGCGTCTCGATCAGCACGGCCGTCTGGATGGTCATGTGCAGCGAACCGGTGATGCGGGCGCCCTTCAGCGGCTTGGACGTGCCGAATTCCTCGCGGCAGGCCATCAGGCCCGGCATTTCCGTTTCGGCAATGATGATTTCCTTGCGGCCGAAATCGGCAAGGCCGATATCTGCAACAACGTAGTCGTTTTTCGTGCTCATGAGAGTCTCCGGGCTGGTGCCATACACGAAGTCCTGACGTTTTGGCAGGGCCGGGCAAGGCGCACTAGAATTCGGCACTTCCCGCAGTCTGCAGGAAGTTTGTCCCTCAATTATCAGGAAACGCGAAAAGGAGCAACAGGACATAAAGAAGTCTTTATGTCTTTATGTGGTCCCGCCCGAGGCTAGATTTCTTCGCCGAACTTGTCGGCGACCAGGGCGTCGAGTGCATCGAGCGCTTCTTGTGCCTGACGGCCGCTGGAGGTGACAGAGACCGAACAGCCGGTGCTGGCGGCCAGCATCATCAGGCCCATGATCGAGGTGCCACCGACGGTCATGCCGTCCTTGGAGACGTGGATCTCGGCATCATAGCCTTCGACCGTCTGGACGAACTTGGCAGAGGCGCGGGCATGCAGGCCACGCTTGTTGACGATCAGAAGGTCGCGGGAGAGGGTCATGACCGGTGTCCCGTTATTTTCCACTGAGGACACGGCTTGCGACATTGATGTATTTCCTGCCTGCTTCGGACGCTTCGACGAGTGCCTTGTCCATATCGCTTTCGCCTCGGACACCGGCCAGTTTGATCAGCATGGGAAGATTGACACCGGCAATGACTTCAACGGTGCCGCTCTGCATGACCGAGATTGCCAGGTTGGACGGTGTGCCGCCAAACATATCTGTAAGGATAATAACGCCATTGCCTTCATCGGCTGCAAGAACAGCGTGCAGGATATCCTGCCGGCGCTGGTCCATATCATCCTCGGGGCCGATGCAGACAGTCTCGATTGACTTTTGCGGACCAACGACATGCTCCAGTGCATGACGAAACTCTTCAGCCAGCTTGCCGTGTGTGACAAGCACAAGTCCGATCATGGTGTCTTCGCTCCAACTGCATCTGCAAATCTATAAGGAGGGTCAGATATCGCAATGCAGCAATTTCGTCCACCTTTAGGGCGGCCATCTTGGCAAGGAAAAGCCGAATGGCAAGTTAAAAATCCGGAAATGCTGCTTTAAACGGCATCAATGTCCTTGAAAATCGGCATTTTGAGGTAAAATCCGCCGTAAAATCTCAAAGGAATTCAAGCCTTCGGCCAGGGGAAGGCGATGCAAAGGCAAAAAATCACCGGACGGCAAAGAAAACCTCTCATTTTCCGGGGGTAAACGGGGTTCAAATGGCGATTTGACCGGCAGAATGGCACAATCGATCACCGCGGCCGGTATCGTCTCTATAGTAACAATCCCAGCGCCACGGATCTCCGCCAGGCCGGCGATCGAGGCGGGACGGCCGGCGATGACGCATCCGTTGCGCACTGAAATCAGCACCTGATCATCCGAAACGAGGGCGGCAAACAGCCCGGCATTTCGCGCCGCCGTCAGGCAGGAGAGCGCCAGCGTGGTCTTGCCGCTACCGGATGGACCGACAAACAGGAATCCCTGGCTTCCAAGCACCACGGCAGTCGCGTGAACATTGACCGCCGCGCTGGTCACGCGTGGTTCTCGATCGGAAGGGAAAGGATGAAGCGGGCACCGGTAATCTTGCCGGTCGCGTCCATCATGTTCTCGGCTTTCAGCGAGCCGCCATGGGCTTCGGCGATCTGGCGGGAGATGGAAAGGCCAAGGCCCGAATTCTGGCCAAAATCCTCGCCGTCGGGCCGGTCCGTGTAGAAGCGTTCGAAAATGCGGTCGATGTCTTCGGCCTGGATGCCCGGGCCGTTATCCTCGACATAGATGATGCAACGGCTGCGGGTCCGGGTCAGGCGCAGGACGATGCGTCCACCCTGCTCCGGAACAAACGACCGGGCATTTTCGATCAGGTTGGTGATGATCTGGCCGATGCGCAGTTCGTAACCGCCCACATCGAAACGCGCCTTCGGATTGTCCTTGCGCTCGACGACGAAGCTCAGCTCGACGGCTTTCTTGCCGCTGCGGATCTGCCGGGAAATATCGACAAGGCCACCGAGCAGCTTTTCAAGGTCGACGGCCTTGGCGTCGCTGCGGGCAAGCTCGGCATCGAGCCTCGAAGCATCGGAAATATCGCTGATCAACCGGTCAAGACGGCGCACGTCATGCTGGATGACGTCCATCAGCCGTTTCTTGGAATCGTCGGTACGGGCGAGCGGCAGCGTCTCGACGGCGCTGCGTAGCGAAGTCAGCGGGTTCTTTAGTTCATGGCTGACGTCGGCGGCAAAATTCTCGATTGCGGCGATACGGTCGTAGAGCGCCGTCGTCATTTCGCGCAGCGCAACGGACAGGTTGCCGATTTCGTCCTGACGCGACGAAAAATCCGGAATTTCCTCACGCTCCTTGGCGCCACCCCGCCGCACGCGGATGGCAGCGGCCGACAGGCGGCGCAAGGGGTTGGCAATAGTGCTCGACAGCAGCAGCGACAGGATGACGTTGACGAGGGCGGCGACGCCGAAGACGCGAATGATCGCTAGCCGCTCGGCATGGACGATCTTGTCGATATCGCCGGCCTGCGTTGACAGGAGCAGCACACCGAGAACCGCGCGGAACCGCTGGACGGGCACGGCAACGGAGACGATCAGTTCGCCCTTTTCCGTGACACGCACCACGGCGCCGCGAACGCCGGTCAGCGCATTCATGACTTCGGGATAGACAGCGCCGTTGCCGCCCGGCGGTTCCTTGTAGAGCGGCATGTTGCCGGGTTGCAGCACACGGTTGAACCAGGCGTTCAGCCGTTCGGACCATGTCACAGGCTCCGGGTCGATCGGCGGCAGGTCGAAACGCAGCACTTGACCGCCGGTATAGAGATGGCGGGAATCCAGCAGAAGGTCGGCGTCGGCATCAAACAGGCGGGCACGGGTGCGGGTCGGCGATATCAGCCGCCGCAATACCGGGGCAATCCGTTCCTGGTTGATCGGGAATTCGAGATCCTCGTCGCTGGGTAGCGGCGTGATGCTTTGGCCTGCCTGCAGCTCCAGCAGCTTCTCGGGATCGATGGTGATCGAGTTGGTATCGACGGAGGCGGATGCAGCGATTGCGCCGGCGATGATTTCGCCTTGCGTCAACAGGCTTTCAACGCGCGCTTCGGTCAGTCCTTCGCGAAACTGGTTCAGATACATGATGCCGCCGCCGAGGACGAGCAGCGCGACGAGGTTGAAGAACAGGATGCGGCGCGTCAGGCTGGAAAAGACGGCATTGCCGAAGATACGGCGAATCAGCGTGAACGGATGCGCCCACTTGCGGCCGGCGGCCGCCCGTGTCTCGCTGTCATCCATATCGATATTGCGCAAGACTTCGACCAAGCCTTCAACTCCCGCTTTCGCGGCTCCTGTATATCAAATGCGGCTTTTCTGCCGCCGCAATGGCAGGCCTGGCTGCCGTCCGCCCAAGGGCAGAATGGAGAATACGGCCTTGTCTCTCGCTTTGGCGCGGAGCCCTATCATACAGCGCAGCCCTTGACCACGCCAGACTTGCGCATCGCGGCGATGCCCGGCGTGGTAGGAAGGTAAGGTCTGGCTCAGGCCGATTCGCGGAAGCGATAACCGACGCCGTAAAGCGTCTCGATCATATCGAAGTCGTTATCGACCATCTTGAACTTCTTGCGCAGCCGCTTGATGTGGCTGTCGATGGTACGGTCGTCAACATAGACCTGCTCGTCATAGGCGGCGTCCATCAAGGAATCGCGGCTCTTGACCACGCCGGGGCGTTGCGCCAGCGAATGCAGGATCAGGAATTCGGTGACCGTCAGTGTGACGGGCTCGTTCTTCCAGGTGCAGGTATGGCGTTCCTGGTCCATCGACAGCTGGCCGCGCTCCAGTGAGCGGGCCTGGATATCCGCTGCACTCTTGGCCGCGCCGCTGCCAGTGCTCGCGGCAGCCGCCGCTTCGCGGTTGGCCGAGCGGCGCAGGATCGCCTTGACGCGTTCAACCAGCAGTCGCTGCGAGAACGGTTTGGTGATGAAATCGTCGGCGCCCATCTTCAGGCCGAACAGTTCATCGATCTCCTCATCTTTGGAGGTCAGGAAGATCACCGGAATATCGGATTTCTGGCGCAGGCGGCGCAGAAGCTCCATGCCGTCCATGCGTGGCATCTTGATATCGAAGATGGCGAGCTGCGGCGGCCGGGCAAGCAGACCGTCAAGCGCCGAGGCACCGTCGGTATAGGTTTCGACCTTGTAGCCTTCCGCCTCCAGTGCAATCGACACCGAGGTCAGGATATTCCGGTCGTCATCGACAAGTGCAATCGTCTGCATCGTATAGGGCTCCACCATTTCGCTGCGCCTCCGAGGCCAGCCCGGTTGTCCGGGCTCTGCTGCGGTAAGACGCGTTTCATGAGTATAAAGGTGGAACAAATTGTGGCGAAGTAAAATGCAAAAGCTACGAGCCTGATGCCGAGAGGGTGTTTCCGGCAAAAAAAGGATGTCTGAAAAGGCGCGATTCAACCGATTAAAAAAGCGATATTTTCTTTTAAATCGATTAATATACTGAAATCATTGTATTTTTTACGACAGCAATCTTGTCTTTTTGGCTCCATCCTTTTATGGTTGCTAACATTCAATGTTCTGTCGGCAAACCACGGAGGAAAGCTGGACCATGAAGGAACTCGGCATTCGCAACCCATCCCTTGGGCTGGAATCAATCGGTTTCACCAACCTGGACATGGTTCGGTACAACTTTGGCACTGCTGAACTCTATGAGGAAATCCTGCGCCGTAGTGAAGCGCAGCTGACCGCGGATGGTGCCGTTCGCGCCTTGACAGGCCAGCACACCGGCCGTTCGCCGAAAGATAAATTCGTCGTTCGCGATGAAAACACCACCGACCAGATCTGGTGGGACAATAACAATGCGATGTCGCCGGAGCACTTCGCCGTCCTGCATCAGGACATGCTCGATCATGCCAAGGGCAAGTCGCTCTATGCGCAGGATCTGATTGGCGGCGCCGATGCGGAAAACGCCTTGCCGACACGCGTCATCACCGAGTTCGCCTGGCATTCGCTGTTCATCCGCAATCTTCTGATCCGTCCGGAAAAGGCATCGCTTGCCGCCTTCGTTCCGCAGTTGACGATCATCGACCTGCCGGACTTCAAGGGCAATCCTGCCCGTCACGGTTGCCGGACCGAAACCGTGATTGCCTGCAACTTCACCAAGGGCATCATTCTGATCGGCGGCACGTCTTATGCCGGCGAGATGAAGAAGGCCGTCTTCACCATGCTCAACTACCTGTTGCCGGCCAAGCGCGTGATGCCGATGCATTGCTCGGCCAATGTCGGCCCGGATGGCGACGCAGCCGTATTCTTTGGCCTTTCGGGTACTGGCAAGACGACGCTGTCGGCCGATCCGAAGCGCACGCTGATCGGTGATGACGAACATGGCTGGGGCGAGCATGGCATCTTCAATTTCGAAGGTGGCTGCTACGCCAAGACCATTCGTCTGTCAGCGGAAGCCGAGCCGGAAATCTTCGAGACCACCCGCCGTTTCGGCACAGTGCTTGAAAACGTCATTCTCGATGAAAACCGCAAGCCGGATTTCAACGACGGTTCGCTGACCGAAAACACCCGCTGCGCCTATCCGCTGGACTTTATTCCGAATGCCAGCAAGAGCGGCACGGCGGGGCATCCGGGCACGATCATCATGCTGACGGCCGATGCTTTCGGCGTCATGCCGCCGATCGCCCGTCTGACGCCTGATCAGGCCATGTATCACTTCCTCTCCGGCTACACCGCCAAGGTTGCCGGCACGGAAAAGGGTGTGACTGAGCCGGAAGCAACGTTCTCGACCTGCTTTGGCGCACCGTTCATGCCGCGTCATCCGTCGGAATATGGCAATCTGCTCAAGGCTCTGATCGCCGAACACGGCGTCAATTGCTGGCTGGTCAACACCGGCTGGACCGGTGGCGCGCATGGCACGGGACATCGCATGCCGATCAAGGCAACGCGGGCGCTGCTCGCTGCAGCGCTGGATGGTTCGCTGGCCTCGGCCGAATTCCGCACCGACAGCAATTTCGGCTTTGCCGTGCCGGTTGCGGTACCGGGCGTCGATACCAGCATCCTTGATCCGCGCTCCACCTGGAGTGACGGCGTTGCCTATGACGCGCAGGCCCGCAAGCTGGTCGATATGTTCGTTGCCAACTTCGCCAAGTTCGAAAGCCATGTCGATGGCAGCGTTCGCGATGCCGCACCCGGCGTGAAGCTCGCGGCCGAATAAATCAGCCCTCACAGAGGGTTGCAGACGATGATTCACGTGAAACCCGGCACGAAAGTGCCGGGTTTTTGCATTGCCTGCCGGTTCGCGCGTTTTCAACGCCTGTTTCCTGTGAGATAGAGCGATGGAAGGATGAAAACCACATGGCCAGCGATCCGCTTTACATCAACGACCGCATTGTGATCGCCGGCTGGGAGCTGACGGAGCAATTCGTGCTGGCGGGTGGGCCGGGCGGACAGAACGTCAACAAGGTCTCGACCGCAGTTCAGCTGTTCTACGGCATCGCCGCTTCGCCGGCCTTGCCGGAGCGGGTGCGCGACAACGCCATCAAGCTCGCCGGCCGCAAGGTCTCCAAGGATGGCGTGCTGATGATCGAGGCCAGTCGATTTCGCAGTCAGGAGCGCAACCGCGAGGATGCGCGCGAGCGGCTGAAGGAGCTGATCCTCAAGGCCGCCGAGCCACCACCGCCGCCGCGCCGGAAAACCAAACCGACCAAGGGTTCGATCGAACGGCGGCTGAAGGAAAAGACCGGGCGGGGCGAAGTCAAGAAGATGCGCGGCCGCCCGGAAAACGATTGATCGCGGCAATTTTCATCCGGGCCTTGTTTTTTTCCCATCACTGCACTCTGTTAGGGTTGAAGAAACCCGCAAAAGGAGATGCGCCATGGGTCTGTTCAGCTTTATCAAGAATGCCGGCAAGAAGCTCGGCATCGGCGGCGATGACGATGCGCCGGATGTCGAAGCGGTGAAGAAGGAATTGGCCTCCCACGATCTCGGCACCGACAAGGTCAATGTCGCGGTCGAGGGCGACAAGATCGTGCTGACTGGCGTGGTGAAGGACCAGTCCGCCTTTGAGAAGGCCGTCGTTGCCGTCGGTAACACGCTGGGTATCTCGAAGGTGGAAGCGGCAGAACTGAAGGTCGCCGATGGCGCCGCTGCACCCGCACCGGCCAAGGAGCCGGTGTTCTACACGGTGAAGAAGGGCGACAACCTCTGGAAGATCGCCGAATCGCAGTATGGCAAGGGCAAGGGTGTGAAGAATACCGTCATCTTCGAAGCCAACAAGCCGATGCTGACCCATCCGGACAAGATCTATCCCGGCCAGGTCCTGCGCATTCCGGCCCTGGATTAAGCTTGATGAAAAGGCTCAGCGCAGTTCTGCTGGTTTTGCTGGCTGCCGCGGCAGCGATATTCAGCGGGCCTGCGCTGGCGTTGACGTTTCGCGAGCCCGCCAAGGGATCGGCAGAACGGGCCGCAATCATGGATACCCTGCGCCCGGCGGTCGAGGCGGAGATGCGCGGCCCGGTCGAATTTGTGGTCACCACCATCCGGGTCACGCCGAACTGGGCCTTTGTGCAGGTGGAGCCACAGCGGCCGGGCGGTGGCGTGATCGATCCGGAGCAAACCGGTTTTGCCGGGGATACCGACATGATGGACGGCCTGACGGTCTATGCACTCATGGGCTTTCAAGCCGGGCGCTGGAACCTGATCGACCATATGGTCGGCCCGACCGATGTCGGTTACGCCGACTGGCAGCAGCGTTACGGCGTTCCCGCTGCCTTGCTCGGGCTGGAATAGGTTTCCGATGAAGGCGCTGCCCCAGGGTATCCAGCACATTCCGGATTTTCTCGACCGGGAAAAACAGGAAGCTCTGGTCGAGAGCATCCGGACCGTCGTGGCGGAAGCCCCACTGTTCGTTCCGGCCATGCCCCGCACCGGCAAGCCGATGTCCGTGCGCATGACCAATTGCGGCTCGCTCGGCTGGGTGACGGACAAGGAACGCGGCTATCGCTACCAGCCGCACCATCCGGTCACCGGCAAACCATGGCCGGCAATGCCGGATGTGTTGCTCGATATCTGGCGCACGGTGTCCGGCACCTCGAAAGAGCCGGAGGCCTGTCTCGTCAATTTTTATGCCGACGACGCCCGTATGGGCCTTCACCAGGATCGCGATGAAAAAGACTTGGAAACGCCGGTCGTGTCGATTTCGCTGGGAGACAGCTGCCTTTTCCGCGTCGGCGGCACTGAGCGTAGCGGCGGAACGCTGTCGTTCAAGCTAGCGAGCGGCGATGTCGTCGTGCTGGGCGGCGAGGGGCGTCTCGCCTTTCACGGCGTCGACAAGATCTACCCCAACACCTCGACATTGCTGAAAAACGGCGGCCGCATCAATCTGACGCTCCGCCGCGTCACATTGTGAGCGTCAGAGTTTGCGCAACGCCACTGTCTCGGTCAGGTGATTTGGGCCTTTTTGAAGAATAAGGTCAGCGCGCGGCCGTGTCGGCAGGATGTTCTGGCGCAGGTTCTTCAGGTTGATGTTCTGCCAAAGCCCCTCGGCGATCGTCAGGGCTTCCTCCTCGCTCACCTGCGCATAACGCTTGAAGAACGAATCCGGATTGCGGAAAGCGGTCTGGCGCAGCCGCATGAAGCGATTAACGTACCAGGTGTGGATCAGGCTTTCCTCGGCGTCGATATAGATCGAGAAATCGAAGAAATCCGACACCATCGGCACGATCTTGCCGTCGGCGGGCAGATTGCGCGACTGCAGGACGTTGATGCCCTCGAAAATCAGGATGTCGGGACGGTCCACCACCTGGAATTGGTCGGGCAGGACGTCATAGCTGAGATGGGAATAGCTCGGCGCGTGGACATTCGGCTGCCCGGCCTTGATCGCTGACAGGAAGCGCAGCAGCGCGCCAATATCGTAGCTTTCCGGAAAGCCCTTGCGGTCCATCATGTTTTCCCGCAGCAGCGTCGCGTTGGGATAGAGAAAACCGTCCGTCGTCACCAGATCGACCTTCGGGCTCGATGGCCAGCGCGACAGAAGCTCGGCCAGAATACGCGCCGTCGTCGATTTGCCGACGGCAACGGAGCCGGCGATGCCGATCACAAACGGCGTCTTGGCATCGTTCGACATGCTGAGGAAAGCCTGGCGCTGGGCAAACAGCTTTTGCGAGGATTCCACGTGAGTCGACAGAAGACGGGACAGCGACAGATAGATGCGCCGGACTTCGCTGAGATCGATCGGGTCGTTCAGCGAGCGCAGCCGCTGGACCTCATCGGCGGACAGGGTCAGCGGCGTGTCTGCCCGGAAATGCGACCATTCCTCGGCCGAAAAGAACCGGTAGGGCGAATAGTCCTTGTTGTCGAAATGATCCGGAATATCGGCCGGCGCGATGTCTTTTGCGGCGATGGTCATGACGTCTACCGGCTTGCCTTTTCCTGGAGGCCCGACTGGCTGGTGCGCCGGTCAAGCTCATCCATCACATCCTGCAACGGAATATCAGCAATTTTCAATACGACCATCAGATGATAGACCAGATCGGCACTTTCGGCGATCAGGTTGGTCCGGTCATTGGAAATCGCCGCGATCACGGTTTCGACGGCCTCCTCGCCAAGCTTCTTGGCGGCCTTCGCCTGCCCATGGGCAACGAGTTTGGCGGTCCAGGATTCGTCGGGGGACGCTTTTGCCCGCGTGGCGACGATTGCTTCAAGATCGGAAAGGCTGAAATTGCTCATCTGTCTTTGTCCTGAAGCTCAATCGAGCCGCATGGCAATGCCATGCTCTGCCATATAGCGCTTGGTTTCGCCGATGCTATAGGTGCCGAAATGGAAGATCGACGCCGCCAGAACCGCGGTCGCATGACCGTCGCGAATGCCCTCGACCATATGATCGAGCGTGCCGACGCCGCCGGACGCGATGACCGGCACGGACACACGGTCAGCAATTGTCCGGGTTAGCGCGATATCGTAACCGGCCTTGGAGCCGTCGCGGTCCATCGAGGTCAAAAGCAGTTCACCGGCGCCAAGCTTGACCATCTTTTCCGCAAACGTCACGGCATCGATGCCGGTTGCATTGCGGCCACCATGGGTGAAGATCTCCCAGCGGTCTTCCTCGCCAGGCTTCGAGACTTTCTTGGAGTCGATCGAGACAACGATGCACTGGTTGCCGAACTTGTCGGCCGCCTCAGCGACGAAATCCGGATTGCTGACAGCAGCGGAGTTGATCGACACCTTGTCTGCTCCGGCCAGCAGAAGCTTGCGGATATCGGCGACGCTACGCACACCACCGCCGACGGTCAGCGGCATGAAGCAATGATCGGCAGTGCGGGCCACAACATCGAAGATCGTATCGCGGTTGTCGGAGGAGGCGGTGATATCGAGGAAACAGAGTTCGTCTGCACCGGCGGCATCATAGGCCTTGGCCGATTCGACGGGATCGCCGGCATCGATCAGGTCAAGGAAGCTGACGCCCTTGACGACACGGCCGTCCTTGACGTCGAGACAGGGGATGACGCGGGCTTTGAGGGTCATGCCGCTTTTCCTTTCGCACTCTGGATGAGCGCCAGCGCTTCGGCCGGATCGATACGCCCGTCATAGAGCGCCCGGCCGGAGATCGCGCCTTCGAGCTTTGCCGCATCCGGCTGAACCATGCGGCGGATATCGTCCATGGAGGCGAGACCACCCGAGGCAATCACCGGGATGGAAACGGCGTCGGCCAGTTCCAGCGTCGACTCCCAGTTGATCCCGGTCAGGATGCCGTCGCGGTCGATATCGGTGTAGATGATCGCCGAAACACCGGCCCCTTCGAATTTGCGGGCCAGTTCGATCACACCGAGTTCGGAGGCTTCAGCCCAGCCCTCGACCGCGACCTTGCCACCCTTGGCATCGATACCGACGGCGACCTTGCCGGGGAATTTTTTACAGGCTTCGATCACCAGCGCCGGATCGCGCACGGCGACAGTGCCGAGAATGACGCGAGCAAGGCCGCGCGACAGCCAGTTTTCGATATGATCGAGCGTGCGGATGCCGCCACCGAGTTGCAGCGGGTTCTTCGTGGATTTCAGGATTGCGTCGACGGCGGCGCCGTTGACGGTCTCACCGGCAAAAGCGCCGTTCAGATCGACTACGTGGAGCCATTCAAAGCCTTGGTCCTCGAAGGCCTTGGCCTGTGCGCCGGGGTCGGGATTGTAGACGGTCGCCTGTTCCATGTCGCCAAGCTTGAGGCGCACGCACTGGCCGTCTTTAAGGTCGATAGCGGGAAAAAGGATCATGTCAGGGCTTCCAGCGCAGAAAATTCGAAATGAGGGCGAGGCCGAGCGTCTGGCTCTTTTCCGGATGGAACTGGGCGCCTGCCGTGTTGTCCCGGGCAACAAACGCCGTCACCGTGCCGCCATAGGCCGTGGTGGCAATCAGGTCGTCCGAGTTTTCGACCGCCAGATGGTAGGAATGGACGAAATAGGCGTGCAATCCGTCCTCGCCGGTGGTGATGCCGTCAAACAGCGCATGCGGCTTCCTGAGTGTCAGCGTATTCCAGCCGATCTGCGGGATCTTCAGTGACGGATCGGAGGGAACGATTTCGACGACGTCGCCCTTGATCCATCCAAGCCCCTGCGTGGTGGTCTTTTCCAGGCCGCGCGCCGACATCAGCTGCATGCCGACGCAGATGCCGAGAAACGGACGGGCGGATTGCTCGACGGCGTGCGCCAGTGCTTCGCGCATGCCATCGACGGCATCGAGGCCGCGGCGGCAGTCGGCATAGGCGCCAACGCCGGGCAGCACGATCCGGTCGGCACTGGCAACGCGATCGGCCTTGTCGGTCAACTCGATCGTGGCGTCGATGCCCGCTTCACGTGCGGCCCGTTCGAAGGCTTTGGTGGCCGAGCGCAGATTGCCGGATCCATAATCGATGATCGCAACGCGCATCAGCGTTCTCCATAATTCTCAAAAAGGCCGACAGCGGCGCGATTGCCGCCCGTGGCTGCCGTCGTAGCGGCCGGCAAGACCGGCGGCTGCCAGGTATCGGCGGCATCGGCGGTTTCCGCCGTTGTGTGGTCGTAGATCATTTCGGCGGTCGGCAGGTCATCGGCGGTGATGACCGATTGCAATGTCCAGCCCGCAGCTTCCAGCCGACGGGCAACAAAGGCTGGACCTTCAAGCGCGATCAGCAGGCGCAAGGCCAGCTCAATCAGGAAACCGGCCAGGCTCGGCTCCGGGGTCGCGAAGGCAACCAGCCCCTGCAGGATGGCGACAGCAATGCCTGCCACCCATTGGCGCTGGAACAGAAGCCAGATCGCCGGGAAGACGAAGGCAATCCAGGAAAACTTGTCGGCGATGAATCGGGCGTCCACGTCAGTTCGCGGTGCGCCGGGAGGTGTCAGAACCAGATAGGAGGCCATATCAGCCAACTTTCAAACTGGGCCGGTTAGACCAGCGTTCCCTTGGTCGAGGGAACGCGGCCTGCCTGGCGCGGATCGATCTCTGTTGCCGTGCGAAGCACGCGGGCAACGGCCTTGAAGCAGGTTTCGGAGATATGATGGTTGTTGGCGCCATAGATGTTCTGCACATGCAGCGTGATGCCGCCGTGCTGGGCCAGCGCCTGGAAGAATTCACGCACCAGTTCGGTATCGAACGTGCCGATCTTCGGTGCCGAGAAATCCACATTCCAGACGAGGAACGGACGGCCGGAGACATCGACGGCCGCACGGGTCATCGTTTCGTCCATGGCAAGGTCGAGCGAGGCGTAGCGGGTAATGCCGCGGCGGTCGCCCAGTGCCTTGGAAAGGGCCTGGCCGATGGCGATGCCGGTGTCTTCCACGGTATGGTGATCGTCCACATGACGGTCGCCCTCGGCAACGATATCCATGTCGATCAGCGAATGGCGGGAGAGCTGTTCCAGCATATGGTCGAAAAAGCCGACACCGGTCGCAATACGCGACGTTCCGGTGCCGTCGATATTGACGGACACGGTCACCGAGGTTTCGTTGGTCTTGCGCGAAACGCTGCCGGTGCGGCTCACTTGCTTGTCGGCCATCAGGTTCTCCCGAATGTAATAGAGCCGCTCCTTATCAGGCGGTGGGGGAAATATCCAGAACTGCCGCCATGATTCTCGCAAGCGCGAAATGGTGCCGGATCGAGGCGGAGCATGGGAGCGCGATGCGGGCTATTTGCAATCGGCAAAAGCGCTCTTACATAGGTTTCAACAGGGCCGATGTACGGCTCTTCGAAAAGCCCGCAAGCCGGGCAGGGTGGTTTCATGACAACGATTATTACCGTCCGCAAGGGCGGACAAGTGGTGATGGCCGGTGATGGCCAGGTGAGCCTCGGCCAGACCGTGATGAAGGGCAATGCCCGCAAGGTTCGCCGTCTGGGCAAGGGCGACGTGATCGCCGGGTTTGCCGGTGCAACGGCCGATGCCTTCACGCTGCTGGAGCGGCTCGAATCCAAACTCGAGCAGTATCCGGATCAGTTGATGCGCGCCGCCGTCGAGCTTGCCAAGGACTGGCGCACCAACAAGTATCTGCGCAATCTCGAAGCGATGATGCTCGTCGCCGACAAGAACATCACCCTCGCCATCACCGGCAATGGCGATGTGCTTGAGCCGGAACACGGCACGATCGCCATCGGCTCGGGCGGCAACTACGCCTTCGCGGCGGCCCGCGCGCTGATGGATACCGATAAAAGCGCCGAAGAGATCGCACGCCGGTCGATGGAAATCGCCAGCGATATCTGCGTCTACACCAACGGCAACATCATCGTCGAAAAGCTCGATGCCGCGTAATCGCGACGCAGTCCCGCGTAACCGGCGTATTTTTGAAAGAAGATCATGACCACATTTTCCCCCCGCGAAATCGTGTCGGAGCTCGACCGGTTCATTATCGGTCAGCACGACGCCAAGCGCGCCGTCGCCATCGCCTTGCGCAACCGCTGGCGCCGCCAACAGCTCTCGGATGAGCTGCGCGATGAAGTCATGCCGAAGAATATCCTGATGATCGGCCCGACCGGCGTCGGCAAGACGGAGATTTCCCGCCGTCTGGCCAAGCTCGCCGGCGCGCCCTTCATCAAGGTCGAGGCAACGAAATTCACCGAAGTCGGCTATGTCGGCCGTGATGTCGAGCAGATCATCCGTGACCTCGTCGAAGTCGGCATCGGCCTGGTGCGCGAAAAGAAGCGCGCCGACGTCAAGGCCAAGGCGCATCTGAATGCCGAAGAGCGCGTACTTGATGCCTTGGTCGGCGCGACCTCCTCGCCCGCCACCCGCGACAGCTTCCGCAAGAAGCTCAGGGCCAATGAGCTGGACGACAAGGAAATCGACATCGAGATCGCTGATACGGCAACGCCGGGCGGCGGCTTCGAAATTCCCGGCATGCCCGGTGCCAATATCGGCGTTCTCAATCTGTCGGAAATGTTCGGCAAGGCGATGGGCCAACGCACCAAGAAGGTTCGCACCACGGTCAAGGAGAGCTACGGCATCCTGATCAACGACGAATCCGACAAGCTGCTCGACAATGAGGAGATCCAGCGCGAAGCGGTACGTTCGGCGGAGAATGACGGCATCGTCTTCCTCGACGAGATCGACAAGATCGCTGCCCGCGATGGCGGCATGGGCGCCGGTGTTTCACGTGAAGGCGTGCAGCGCGATTTGCTGCCGCTGGTCGAAGGCACGACGGTTGCAACCAAGTATGGCCCGGTGAAAACCGACCATATCCTGTTCATCGCATCCGGCGCCTTCCATGTCGCCAAGCCGTCGGATCTTCTGCCGGAACTGCAGGGCCGCCTGCCGATCCGCGTCGAATTGAAGGCGCTGACCAAGGAAGACTTCCGCCGCATCCTGACGGAAACCGAGGTCAGCCTGATCCGCCAGTACAAGGCGCTTCTGGAAACCGAAGGTGTCGATCTGGACTTCACCGAAGACGCGCTGGATGCGCTGGCCGATGTTGCGGTCAAGCTCAACACCAGCGTCGAAAACATCGGCGCGCGCCGCCTGCAGACGGTGATGGAGCGGGTTCTCGACGAAATCTCCTACGCGGCACCGGACAAGTCCGGCGAAGCGCTGAAGATCGATGCCGATTATGTCCAGAAGCATGTCGGCGATCTCGCCGCCAATACGGACCTGTCGCGTTACATTCTGTAAATTTGCAACGGACGTTTGTTAACGATTGGGGCACTTGCTATAATGGCAGGTGCCCTTGTTGTTTGTGATATCCATACGCGATAAGGCTTCCGCCGGTGCCGGGCACAATTCCGGCACGATTTTGCCACATGCGTCCCGGCGCATCCGGAACGTCAAGATTGCTTCACAGGAAACAGAGCGTGCGCCCCATCCTTCACATGCTTCTCGTCGCGGCAATGATTGCCGTTACCGGCCCCGCCATGGCGGACGGCATTCGTGTGGTGCCTGAGGGCAACCGGTATCAGGAACAGCCGGGCGTCCCGGGCGCGTCTGTGCGGCGGACCAAGGCTGGCAAGACGTCCTTCGATGCCAAGTACGACAAGGTGCGCAATCTGCTGGCCAATGACGGCAAGCTGATGGGCAAGATCAAATCGACGGCGCGCGCCTATGGTATCGACCCGATCCACATGATCGGCGCCATCGTCGGCGAGCATACCTATAATGTCGACGCCTACGACCGGCTGCAGTCCTACTACGTCAAGGCTGCCGCCTATGCCGGTGACAGTTTCCGCTTTGGCTATGAGGGCGAAACGGTAGCGCAATTCGTGGCGCGTCCGGAATTTTCCAAATGCGAAGGCAAGAAAAGCTCCTATGCGCTGTGGACCTGCCGCGAAAGCGTCTGGGACAGCCAGTTCCGCGGCAATACGGTCGGCGGCACGTCCTATCCGAACAATCGCTTCAGCGCAGTGTTCTTCCAGCCGTTCTTCGCTGGCCAGACCTTCGGCCTTGGCCAGATCAATCCGCTGACGGCCCTGATGCTGACCGACATGGTGTCGCGCGTGTCCGGCTATGACCGTCTCGACGAAAACGATGCGGCGGGCGTCTACAAGGCCATCATGGATCCGGATCAGTCGCTTGCCTACATGGCCGCCTCGATCCGCCATTCGATCGACGCCTACAAGTCGATCGCCGGCATGGATATTTCCGATAATCCCGGCATCACCTCGACCCTCTACAACGTCGGCAATCCCGACCAGCGCGCAGCGGCTCTTGCCGCGAAGAACAAGGGCGGTGCGGTGCAGTGGCCGGAGGAAAACTATTACGGCTGGCTGGTCAACGATAAGCTCGCGGACCTGAAGTCGCTGCTTTAACTTTCCTGAAATCGCCTTATCTTCATGTAAAGATGCGCGATTGCCGCCGTGCATGCTTGGCGGCGCATGGAAAGTATCTTCATGGATATGAGACCCGAACCGTTCGAACCACCCGCGCCAATCCCGCGCACGGTGCCGCCGTCGCGTCTGCAGATCATCCGCACGGTCATGCGCAATCCGCTGGAACTGTGGGGAGAGCCCTCCTACACGCTGCCATGGATCAATACGAAATTCGTTACCCAGCGCACCCTGATCGTCAACGATCCGAATCTGATCCGCTATATCCTCGTCGAGAATGCCTCGAATTATGAGATGTCCAAGGTTCGCCGCCTCATCCTGCGGCCGATCCTGCGCGACGGGCTGCTCACGGCCGAAGGGGAGGTCTGGAAGCGGTCGCGCAAGGCCATGGCGCCGGTGTTCACGCCCCGGCACGCACGCGGCTTTGCCAAGCAGATGCTGTCGAAGACCGAGGAATATGCCGCCAAATATGACGAGGCGGCATCGGCCGGGGAAACCGTCAATATCGCCACCGATATGACAGAGCTGACCTATCAGATCCTGTCGGAAACCCTGTTTTCCGGGCAGATTGCCGCCGAGACCGAGGGCTTTGCCGATAGCGTCGAGCGGTTGCTGCACCGGATGGGCCGTGTCGACCCTATGGATATTCTCCTGGCGCCATCATGGGTTCCCCGCCTCACCCGCATTGGTGGTGCGAAGGTGATGGCCGAGTTTCAGGGCATCGTGGCGGAAACCATGGATCAGCGGCGGCAATTGATGCGCGCGGACCCGGGCGCGGCGCCGCAGGATTTTTTGACGCTGCTTTTGCAACTGGAGGGGCCGCAGGGCCTTTCGACTGACGAGATCGCCGACAATATCCTGACCTTCATTGGTGCCGGCCATGAAACCACGGCGCGGGCGCTCGCCTGGACGCTCTATTGCGTCGCCAATTCCCCGCATGTGCGCGCAAATATGGAAGCCGAGATCGACACCGTGCTGTCGAGCGGCGCCGAGCCGGTCGACTGGCTCGACCTGATGCCGCATGTCCGTGCTTCCTTCGAAGAGGCGATGCGGCTCTATCCGCCGGCGCCCTCGATCAATCGCGCCGCCATCGAGGCCGATTCCTGGACGTCGCCCGATGGCGAGCGGGTGGATATTCCCAAGGGCATCGCGGTTCTGGTCATGCCCTGGACGCTGCATCGCCATGCACTCTATTGGGAAAAGCCGCGCGCCTTCATGCCGGAGCGTTTCCTGCCGGAAAATCGCGACAAGCTGCACCGATTCCAGTACCTGCCGTTCGGGGCCGGTCCGCGCATCTGTATCGGCGCCACGTTTGCCTTGCAGGAAGCGGTGATAGCGCTTGGTGTGCTGATGAAGCGCTTCCGGTTCGATGTGACGCCGCAGACAAAGCCTTGGCCGGTGCAGCGGCTGACCACCCAGCCTAGGGGCGGGCTGCCGATGAAGGTGTCGGCGCGCTAAAGGTTTTTCCCGGTGTTTCCGATTGCACGGCGCGGATCGGTGAATCGGAAGCCACCGGCTCCTGCATCTGCTTCTTTGGCCGCTTGATCGTCTTGATTGCCGCACAGGTTGCGTCGCCAACGCCCTCGCAGGGCTTGTAGACGACGATCTCGCTGCCTGCGCCGTCGTCCCACACGGCCTGGATGGCGAGCGTCTTCGCCTCTCCCGCCGGCAGCGAAATGTAGATATACTCGTTGGTACTGCTGTCGGGCAGGTTGAACGGAATCTGCGGATTGCATTTGCCAAGCGGAAAGCGCTTGTCGAGTGTATCGGAATTGACCGAGTAGCGGATTTCCGAGAGCCGGCAATGCATGGTCTGCAGCGCGGTGAAATAGATCAGCTGCTTGTCGTCGTAATTGCGGAACTGGATCCAGCCGGTCGTCTTGTTGGCATCCAGCATCGCCTTGTAGATGGCAACATCCGGAAGCACCGGCTTGTATTCCTCCTCGTCATCCGCCTCTTGGGCGAAGGCGGGGAGCGAGAGGGTGCCTGTGATGGCAAGCACTAGGCACAGCATGGGTGAAAAACCGGTCATGCCATGAAGCTCCTCGTTTGCCCGTCGCTCAGCCTCTTGCCGATGTCGGCGAAGCAATGGCCTTTCGCTGAAAGATGTCATATCACCTCATCGATATCCTTTGAAGCCGGGTTTCCGGTCTTGCCCGAATGGACGCTCTCGTGACTGATCATCTTCTCCTCGGTATCGATACCGGCGGAACCTATACCGACGCGGTTCTTTTCAGTGAAACCGAAGGCGTCGTCGCCAAGGCAAAGGCGCTGACCACGCGCCACGATCTCTCGGTCGGCATCTCCGGCGCCGTCGAGGCCGTGCTGGAACAGGCAAGGGCGCCCGCATCGGCGATCAGCCTTGTGTCCCTGTCCACGACGCTTGCGACCAACGCGCTGGTCGAAGGGCAGGGCGGCCGCGCCGGTCTGGTGATGATCGGTTTTGGCCCGGAAGACCTGAAGCGCGACGGCCTGCAGGAAGCGCTGGGCTCTGATCCGGTGATCTTCCTGCCTGGTGGCCATAATGTCCATGGCGGCGAAACGCTGCTCGACATGACACTGCTTGATGAAGCCCTGCCGCAGCTTGCAACAGAGGTCGCGTCCTTCGCTGTGGCCGGTTATTTCGCTGTGCGGAATCCGGCTCACGAACAGCGCGTGCGCGACCGGATTCGCGAAGTATCGCATCTGCCGGTCACCTGCAGTCATGAGCTGTCCTCCAAGCTTGGCGGTCCCCGCCGGGCGCTGACGACCCTTCTCAATGCCCGCCTGGTCTCGATGATCGACCGTTTGATTGACGCCTGCGAAGGTTTCCTGAAAAGCCGCGGCATCGATGTACCGATGATGGTCGTGCGTGGCGACGGCGCGCTGATATCGGCGTCGGAGGCGCGGCTGCGGCCGATCGAAACCATTCTCTCAGGCCCCGCTGCAAGCCTTGTCGGTGCCCGGCATCTGACTGGCCTCGACAATGCCGTTGTTTCCGACATAGGCGGTACCACCACCGATGTCGCGGTGCTGGATCAGGGCCGTCCCCGTCTGGATGGCGAAGGCGCTGTCGTCGGCGGGTTTCGCACCATGGTTGAGGCGGTGGCGATGCGCACCTTTGGCCTCGGCGGCGATTCGGAAATCCGTATCAACGATCGCGGCCTGCAGGCGAAGATCGATCTCGGCCCGCGCCGCTTCCTGCCGCTCAGCCTTGCGGCTGTGGAGCATGAGGATGCGGTTATTTCCGTGCTCGAGCGCCAGTTGCGTACGGCCCACGTCGGGCGTCACGATGGCCGCCTGGCCGTGCGGACCGGGCTTCCCGATCATCTGGCTAGCGGCCTGCAGCCGCAAGAAACGGCTCTGTACGAACGGATCGGCGCGGTGCCCGTGGCGCTGGAGAGCCTTTTGACCAGCACCTTGCAGAAAGCAACGCTGGACAAGCTGGTGGCGCGTGGCCTCGTCCATATCTGCGGCTTCACCCCATCCGATGCCATGCATGTGCTGGGGCGGCAGAACCAGTGGAACGCCACGGCGGCCCGGCTGGGCGCGGAACTTGCAGCCCGCATCAAGGATGGGTCCGGCAAGCCGATCGCTTCTTCTGCGGAAGCGCTGTCGGAAATGATCGTCGCCCGCCTGACCCGGCAATCCGCCGAAGTCATTCTCTCTTCCTGCCTGGCGGAAGACGGTGCAGCCATCGATCCCACTGTTTCGCTTGCCGTCGACCGGGCGTTGAAGCGTGAGCCGGGTATTGTCGCATTTTCGCTGTCGCTCGATCGCCCGCTGGTCGGGCTTGGGGCGTCCGCCCCGGTCTATTATCCGGCAATCGCCGAGATGCTGGGCGCCGAATCGTCCATCCCGCCCGAAGCCGGGGTCGCCAATGCCGTGGGCGCCATTGTCGGCCAGGTGCGGGCCTCGGTTACGGTATTTGTCACGGCGCCGGAAGAGGGTATCTTCATCGTCAATGGTGCCGGTCCGAGCAGCCGGTTCCTGGATCAGGAGCAGTCTTTCGCGTTCGCCCGCGATCGGGCGCAAGCCGCAGCCCTGGCATCGGCCCGGGCAAACGGCGCAGACGAGCCGGCCTTGGTGATGCGCGAGGAGATCGACGCTCCGGAAACTGAGGGGAGCCGAAAGCTGATCGAGGCGCGGTTCACCGCCACTGCCAGCGGCCGCCCGCGTGTGGCCCATGGTTGATTTGTTCTGATTTGGAAATAATTCTTCGCATTTTTGCTGGATTGACAGGGAATGAAACCGTGAGAGACTGCGGCCTCTCAAATTCAAGCGTTAATTCATGGAGTTGCCGATGGGCCGGATAGAAAAGAATGGGTTGGGAATCGATGCGGATCTGCATGAATTCCTCGTCAAGGAAGCCTTGCCCGGCACCGGCGTCAATGGGGACCAGTTCTTCGCGGCCTTTTCGCAGATCGTCCATGATCTCGCGCCGAAAAACCGCGAGCTGCTGGCCAAGCGTGATGCGTTGCAGCAAAAGCTCGACACCTGGTATCGCCAGAACGGCGCGCCGGTCGATATGGCTGTTTACGAAGGCTTCCTGAAGGAGATCGGTTATCTCCTGCCGGAAGGCCCGGATTTCACGGTTTCCACCAGCAATGTCGACCCGGAGATCGCTACCATTGCCGGGCCGCAACTCGTCGTTCCCGTCATGAATGCGCGCTATGCGCTGAACGCCGCCAACGCGCGCTGGGGTTCACTCTATGATGCGCTCTACGGCACCGACGCAATTGCCGAGGATGGCGGCGCGGAAAAGGGCAGGGGTTACAACCCGGTCCGCGGCCAGAAGGTCATCGCCTGGGCGCGCAGCTTTCTTGATGCCAGCGCACCGCTGTCGGCCGGCCGCTGGAGTGACGTCACGGCATTGACCGTCGATGGCGCAGTCCTGTCGATCTCGACCGCCTCAGGCGCGGTCAAACTCGCGGACGCCGCTCAGTTTGCCGGCTATCGGGGTGAAAAGGCCTCGCCGTCACACGTTCTTCTGAAGAAGAACAACCTGCATATCGAGATTGTCATCGACGCCTCGACGCCAACCGGCAAGGACGATCGCGCCCACATTTCCGATGTCATCCTCGAATCGGCCATCACGGCGATCATGGATTGCGAGGATTCGATTGCTGCCGTCGATGCCGAAGACAAGATCGTCGTCTATCGCAACTGGCTGGGCCTGATGAAGGGTGATCTGCAGGAAGAGGTCACAAAGGGCGGCAAGACGTTTACCCGCAAGCTCAATGCGGATCTTGGCTTTACGGCGCCGCAGGGTGGCGAGATTTCGCTGAAGGGCCGCGCGCTGATGCTGGTGCGCAATGTCGGTCACCTGATGACCAATCCGGCAATCCTTGACCGTGATGGCAACGAGGTTCCGGAAGGCATCATGGATGCCATGATCACCGGTCTGATCGCACTCTATGATATTGGCCCGGCTGGCCGCCGGATGAATTCGCGCGAAGGCTCGATGTATGTCGTCAAGCCGAAGATGCACGGTCCGGAAGAAGTCGCTTTCGCCTCGGAAATCTTCGCCCGCGTCGAGCAGGCGCTCGGCATGGCTGCGAATACGATGAAAATGGGCATCATGGACGAGGAACGCCGCACGACGGTCAACCTCAAGGAATGCATTCGCGCTGCCAGGGAACGCGTCGTCTTCATCAATACCGGCTTCCTCGATCGTACCGGCGACGAAATGCACACCTCGATGGAAGCGGGCCCGATGATCCGCAAGGGTGATATGAAGCAGGCGGCATGGATCGCGGCCTATGAAAACTGGAACGTTGATATCGGCCTCGAATGCGGCCTGTCCGGGCATGCGCAGATCGGCAAGGGCATGTGGGCGATGCCCGACCTGATGGCTGCGATGCTGGAGCAGAAGATCGCTCATCCGAAGGCTGGCGCCAATACCGCCTGGGTTCCCTCGCCAACGGCCGCGACGCTGCATGCGACGCACTATCACAAGGTCGATGTTTCAGCCGTTCAGGCAGACCTGAAGAGCCGGACGCGGGCGAAACTGAGTGACATTCTCTCGGTTCCGGTCGCCTCGCGGCCGAACTGGACGACAGACGAAATCCAGCGCGAACTCGATAACAACGCGCAAGGCATTCTCGGTTACGTCGTGCGCTGGGTTGACCAGGGCGTCGGCTGCTCCAAGGTGCCTGACATCAACAATGTCGGCCTGATGGAAGACCGCGCCACGCTGCGCATCTCCGCCCAGCACATGGCCAACTGGCTGCACCATGGCGTCGTTACCGAAGCGCAGATCGTCGAGACGATGAAGCGCATGGCTGCAGTCGTTGATGGCCAGAATGCCGGGGATGCAGCCTATACGCCGATGGCCGGTAATTTCGATGGCTCGATCGCATTCCAGGCGGCGCTCGAACTGGTCCTGAAGGGACGCGAGCAGCCAAACGGCTACACCGAACCGGTCCTGCACCGCCGCCGCCTGGAACTGAAGGCAAGCCAGGCTGCTTAGCAAGGCGTTCTGTTCCACGTGAAACCCGCCCAATTCTGACACTTAGCTCCAGGCCCTTCTTATCTCCCTCGGGGAATGAGGAGGGCCTCGAAATATTGGTGTCTTTTTGCAGCAACAGGGTGTGCAGCTGAATCACTGTGTCAAAAACAAAAATCCCCGGACAAGCCGGGGATTTGAAAACGCTACACCGTTCGAACCGGCACTTACTGCTGGACGATGACGTGGGTGTTCTTGCCCGGACGAACGCGGGCATAGAGGTCGATGATGTCCTGGTTGATCATGCGGATGCAACCGGACGAAGCGGCGGTGCCGATCGAGGCCCATTCCGGCGAACCGTGGATGCGGAACAGCGTGTCCTTGCCCTCGTCGTTGAACAAGTACATGGCGCGCGCGCCGAGCGGGTTGCGCAGGCCCGGGCCCATGCCGTTTTCGACATATTGGGCAACGTCCGGCTTGCGCACGGCCATTTCCTTCGGCGGATGCCATGTCGGCCATTCCTGCTTCCAAGCAACATAGGCGCGGCCTTCCCATGCGAAACCGGCCTTGCCGACGCCGATCCCGTAGCGAACGGCCTTGCCGCCGGGCAGTACGAAATAGAGGAAGCGGTTCGGTGTGTTGACGATGATCGTGCCGGGCTTTTCAGCTGTGGCATAGTCGACGATCTGGCGGTGAAAACGCTCGTTGACCTTGTTGATCGGGATGGCCGGAAGGGCGTAGCCGTGATCTTCGACCGGGCCGTAGCCATCCGAGAAGATCTGGTTGGTTGCTACTCTTTCGCCGATGGGAGCGATCGGCGCCGTGGAGCAACTGGCCAAGACGAGTGTAGCCGCGAGGCTGCACAGCAGAACTGCATTGCGGAAGCGCATGGGAATCTCTTAAAATGAGGCAAGACTATCTGGGCCGTTTCGACCACCAGTGATTATGGTTTATTTGCGATTGCTGCTGGATTGCAAGGGAATGCGTTGCGGCATTTTCTTGCGGCAGTGCAAATTCCCGGCGGATTGTTTTTTTGCAACAAAAGCGGCCTCGTGCGAGAGTTTAATGAATGGCGATTCTTTCTATTCACAACGATAGTCCTCTGATTGACGGGCGTCAGTCGCAACGCGCACTCATGGTGCGCCGGGGCGTGCAGCGTTACTTGCATGAAATGCGCCATGCGGTGCTGCCGGAACTGACGCTTGCCAGCGGCAGGCGTGCCGACCTGATTTCTATTTCGCCGAAGGGCGAGATCTGGATCGTCGAAATCAAGACGTCGATCGAGGATTTCAGGGTGGACCGTAAATGGCCGGACTACCGGATGCATTCCGACCGGCTGTATTTCGCCACGCATAGCGGCGTGCCGCTGGATATCTTTCCGGAGGAATGCGGGCTGTTGCTGTCGGATGGCTATGACGCGGAGATGATCCGCGATGCGCCGGAACACAAGCTGCCAGCGCCGACCCGCAAGTCGGTGACCACAAATTTCGCCCGCGTCGCCGCCCAGCGGCTGATGCTGGCGGAATGGGCTGCGGACAGGGCAGGCGACCCGAACATGCGCGACATCGTTTCAGGCTCGCTGGACGCAGAAAGCTGAGACGCGCCGTTATTTCGGCGCGCGCTTGGCGAGGATACGCTGCAGCGTGCGGCGATGCATGTTGAGCCGGCGGGCGGTCTCGGAAACATTGCGCTCGCACATTTCATAGACGCGCTGGATATGCTCCCAGCGCACACGGTCGGCCGACATCGGGTTTTCCGGCGGTTCGGCGCGCTCGCCGGTCCTTTGCACCAGTGCTGCGAAGATATCGTCGGCATCGGCAGGCTTGGCGAGATAGTCGACGGCCCCAAGCTTCACCGCGTTGACGGCGGTGGCGATATTGCCATAGCCGGTCAGCATGATGATGCGTGTGTCGTCGCGCCGGGCGCGGATCGCTTCGATGACGTCGAGGCCGCTACCGTCGCCGAGCCGCAGATCGACGACCGCATATTTCGGCGGACGAGTCTTGGCCTTGGCGATCCCTTCGGCAACCGATTCGGCGATATCGACGGCAAAGCCACGGGTTTCCATGGCGCGGGCCAGACGGCGCAGGAAGGGCGCGTCGTCATCGACGATCAGAAGGGACGTGTCAGCGCCGATCAACGAAGCATCGCTCGGTCCAGCACCTGCCTGTTCGGGAAGTTTTTCCGTCATGTCGCAATCCTTGGTGCAGTCTCTTGTTGGTGCACTCTATGTAAGTTCGCTTATTCCCGCTACCGGACGCCGTAAAGTCATTTTGACAGTTTTGTATCCATCAGACTGCGCGGCCATTCGACGCTGACACGGGCGCCGGGCTTCTCGGGGCCGCGGTTCTCGAAGGTCAGTTTGGCGCCCGATCGCTCCAGCAGCGTCTTGGCGATAAACAGGCCAAGGCCCAGGCCTCCGGCGCTGTCGTCCTTCTGGCGCTTGGTGACATAGGGTTCGCCGATCCGGCTGAGGATATCCGGCGCATATCCATCGCCGTCGTCCTCGATCACAACTGAAACGATAGACGGCGTATGGGTGACTGTCACCGTCACTTCCTTCTTGGCATAGTCGACGGCGTTCTCCAGCAGATTGCCGAGCCCATAGAGAATACCGGCATTGCGGTTGCCGACCGGTTCGGCTGCACGGTCTCCGCGTTCAACGAGGTTGATCTGGATGCCGAACTCCCGATGCGGCGCCATCACCTCCTCCACCAGCGAGGAAAGCGGCAGGTTGCGCATGTGATCTTCGTTCTCCGAAGACAAGGTCGTCAGACGCCGCAGAATATCACGGCAACGTTCGCTCTGGCTGCGCAGCAGGTGAACATCCTCGCCGAAGCGCGGATCGTTGCCTAGTTCGCGCTCCATCTCCTTGGCGACGACGCTGATGGTGGCCAACGGCGTTCCGAGTTCGTGGGCAGCGGCGGCGGCCAGGCCATCGAGCTGTGAGAGGTGCTTTTCCCGCTGCAGCACCAGTTCCGTCGCGGT
Organism: Hyphomicrobiales bacterium; assembly: GCA_900472175.1. GTDB lineage: Bacteria > Pseudomonadota > Alphaproteobacteria > Rhizobiales > Rhizobiaceae > Pararhizobium. The sequence goes on from UCHD01000007.1 coordinate 122,530, forward strand.
TAGTGCTTCCGACAGCTCGCTGGCTTCCAGAGAGACGCGATAAGTGTAGAAGGCCGCGAATGCCGTGGTCGCAACGATGGCGAACCAGATGCCGGCGGTCAGGACCTTCGGCATCAACAGCACAACGCCGGGATACCAGGGGAGGGGGAAGGGCGAGAAGGCAAGCGCGGTAATGCCGAGAATGGCCAGGCTTGCCAGCGCGATGCTGTGCCATTTCGGCTGCGAGGCGGACGAGATAATGACGGGAACGCAGACCAGCGGCGCAAAGGGATTGGCAAGCCCGCCGGTGATGAACAGAAGGGCCATCAGCTGGGCAAGATCGATACCGAGCAAGGCAAAAGCGGCAGGTGGCTGCAGCCGGTGAGTCGGCGGATAGCGAATGGTGAGATAGGCATTCACCCAGGCAAGCAGCGCGATCAGCGAGCAGCAGGCAATCAACGGCAGAGGGAACTGTAGCCAGAACGCGGTGATCATCACCGCGATCGATTGCCCGCCGACCGCCAGCCAACGCAGGCGAACGATGGTCTGCAATCGCAGCACGCGGCTTGTGGTGGTTTCTTCCCCGTCGAGTGCGGCCGCTATCATCCGGTTTCCTGTCGTCAATGCTATCGAAGCCTCATGTACCACGCGGTTTTGCCCGTGTCGTCGGCGGCGCATTTGCCGGGTCTTCCGGCCACGGATGTTTCGGATACCGGCCGCGCATGTCGGCGCGCACATCTTTCCACGACCCGGCCCAGAAACCGGGCAGGTCACGCGTCATCTGCATCGGCTTGTGGCCCGGCGAGATCAGCTCCAGCAGCAGCGGCAATCGCCCGCCGCCAATCGACGGATGCGTCTTCAGCCCGAACAGTTCCTGAACGCGGATCGACAGAACCGGCTCATCGCCATCGTAGCGGATCGGATGGCGCTGTCCGGTCGGTGCTTCGAAATGGGTTGGGGCCAGGCGGGCAAGATCGCGGGCGATATCATGCGGCACCAGCGACTGCAGCCCTTCGGAAAGGCTGCCCGCGCTGATATCGTCGATACCGCGCGTGTCGCGCTGAAAAGGCACGAACCACTCGTCCAGCCGCGACAGCAGACTGTCGTCCGACATATCCGGCCAGGGCTCGCCGAGCGTGCGATAGAGAAAGCCGATGCGGTCGCGCAATTGCGCGGCTTCCTTGGAGAGTGGCAAAACCGCAAGCCCAAGCTGGCGGACGCCATCCGCAAGCGCGCGGGCGGCCGGTTCGCCCTTTGGCTTGCTGAGTGGCGTCTCGTCAAAAATGATCGCTCCAAGCCGCGTCACCCGCCGCGCCCGCACCTGCCGGCTCGGCCGGTCAAAAAAGGTCTGGTCTTCCTGGACGATCGCTTGCGGCATATGCGCTTCGACATCGGCGCGGGTGATTTCCGCCGCGGCGAGAATGCGCTGCCCGCCCGCC
>UCHD01000034.1 GCA_900472175.1 Hyphomicrobiales bacterium
GGCCCTCCTCGGATGCGTACGATAGAGTTGAGTAATTCATTGAGCGCCCCACAGTTAAAACAAACGAAATAATTGTTTCGACGAACTTACTGTTCCAGACGAAATTGTGGACACGAGTATTTTATTCATTCGTCTTCCCGTTGTTGTCGATAGTTTTCTACAGTAAGACTTGTCGCTGAGTGGCGATGTAGATTTAATTTTGACCTGAACCTGAGACGCCTCGGATCAATCCATGAGGGGGTGTAAATCTGTCAAAGACATCTTCGATAACGCCTGATGCTCGCCGCCCGATGACGATTTACTAACCCAGGCTTCTTGAATCCGCGCAATCGTATGTAGAACCACGGTTTGATCCGAAGGTACACAAAACGCATGCTTCGCGCGCGTTTAGTAACCGGCGCATTTAAGGTGAGGCGTCTCCTTCCGGCCGACATCTATTTCTTGAAAACACCGATATTGATCAGTTGTACGCGCCTGTTGCTTGAGGCAGCGTTGTCTGACCCAGGGATAGGAAGGTGCTCGCCCACACCGATGGAATAGAGGCGCTTCGGACCGACGGCAAATGTGGTCGCCAACGCCTCCTTTATCGCGGCGGCCCGCTGGTCGCTCAGTTCGAGATTGTGTTTCTCATTACCTGTAGAGCTGGCGTGGCCGACAACGAGGAATTTGTAATCCCACAAGTTCGGATGATGCAACGCATCGGCGAGTAGCCCAAGCGTGCGATAGGACTTTGGTTCGATGGCGACGGAATCATTTTCGAAATTAATCTCGACGATCATTTGAGGTAGCTTGGCGATTTTCTTCCAGTTAGGAAGCGCCGACATTGGTTTGTCTCGCCCGTCGATTGCCTCCTGCCGGAGAATTTCCAGGTCGATCGCCGGAGCAGCCAAAGTCAGTTTGCCAAGCCCCTCGACAATTCTTTCTTGTGATACGTCCTGGCTTGACGCAACGGCTGGAGCCACAACGGTGGCCACAACAAGAACCAAAATTTTTAAAAGAGCCTGGCTCATCGTTTTATCTCCATCCCGCGTCGGTAAGCACCTGGCCGCATTCGTTACTGATCCGTTTTTTCTTGATCAGGCAGCTCAGGATAAAACCATCTCCCTCGACACCGCTGCAACTCTTGGCCATGTCCCGCTGACAAACCTGTTCATAGGACGTCTGCGCATGTTCGCGCTTCGTGATCGACTGGAACACATCGACAATCGTCCCTTTGCAACTGGACGAAACTCGGCCCGCGTTCTGCTGCAGGCAGGCAGCAATTCTACCGCTACCAAGGTTCAGCCCCCTGCATAGCTTCTTGATGTCAGAGCCGCAGTCGTCCGCAAGTTTCGTGACCGCGTCTGCGTAACTTAAAGTCTGTGCGGGCACGGGTGCAGTAAAGCAGATTGCGGAGAATACAAACGCTGCGAAGAAAATCTTGCGTGTCAACTTCTTACCCTCGTTTTCGCACGGAAGCGAACTGCGTCGCGGCAGGAAGAATCTACATGGTGCGATGGGATTGAGGACGTATATTACGGTAAACAATACCCGGTTTTACAAAGGGTTCAGCCGGGAAGCCGAATTGTTCAGCATACGGGCATCCGCCGCGTTGGCACACGATCTTTGGCCCACTTTCCCGTTATCGCGACTGCTGCGTCCTCTCTCGTGGTATCCCCTTTTCAGGCGGCCTCATCGACCGGCTGGAATTCCAACGCCTTGGACTACCGCTTAGCGGCGCATGCCCGCCGCGGAGAGACATCCGTTGGCGCTGCGAGCTTCACAGCAAGAAAAATCAAGTAACGTCTAAAACTCTCGCAACCATTCCGACGCGCGGTACCTGTCGCAAATCTACCCCACTTGGGGGATGCGGACACGCCTGAATTGCAGAAAAATCCCAGTATTCAGTATTTCAAGCGTATGGGAGCCGATTATGCCCGACAAATTTGAATGGGTGCTTGATCAGTGCAGGAACGTTCTGTCTTTGGAGTATGCCAGCTGCTTCAGGGCGCAAAGCTTCATGTGGGAACTTCGAGATAAGTCGGCGCACGCTACTCTCATTGCCGCCGGATTGCTGATGGCAATCTACCTTGTCATCCGATGCCGGCATCTGATCAAAGGCGGCATCATGAAAATTTTTGGCTCACGCAATATTGAAATTCGATGATCTTGCCGGGAAACGAAAGAAGCTCGCGCCCATCCTGTAGAGTAACCGATTGGATTGGATGTCGAAACCACGTCGTTTTCCCGGCTAATTGGCGTATTTTCTCGTAAATGTGTTTAGGCATAGTCCTGCGCCTAAACACTCAACACGGTCTATAGCGGGGATGAGCCCCGACTCGCACTGCCTGAGGATTGACTTGTGGCAGGCTTCATCCGCATCAGCAAATTGTTTTGACGCCAAATGATTTCCGCTCACGCTGAAAGACGTGGAGCATGGGTTACGCGTTACGTAGCAGTATGTTCCGGTATCATACGTCCAAACGTACACCAACACCGCTTACTCTCCATCTGTCGCAAGCACAACGGCTACACCTCGGGGGTAGGTAATGGCAATTACGCACGATCAAGTCATTGTGACGGAGCAACCCTCCGATAAACTTACTCTTTTGCCGCTGACCGCGCTTGTTGTGGGCTCGATGATTGGCGGCGGGGTGTTCAATCTACCGTCAGATATGTCGCGTGCGGCATCGCCTGCAGCAATCTTGATCGGCTGGTTGATCACAGGCGTCGGAATGCTGATGCTGGCACTCGTTTATCAGTCACTCGCCAACCGTAAACCGAACCTCAACGCTGGCCCCTATGCCTATGCCAAAGCTGGCTTTGGTCCATTCATCGGCTTCAACAGCGCTTGGGGGTATTGGCTGAGCGCCTTTTTGGGCAATGTCGCCTATGCGGTGGCCATTTTTTCAGCCCTGTCGTTCTTTGTTCCCGCTTTTGGTGATGGCAATAATCTCATCTCGATTCTGGGCGCCTCGATTTGCCTGTGGTTGATTCACATGCTTGTGCTGAGCGGAATTAAACAGGCGGCGTTCATCAACATCGTTACGACGGTCGCCAAGCTGGTACCACTGATGCTGTTCGTACTGATTGCCATTGTCGCGTTCAACTGGGACAAATTTACCTTCAACTTTTGGGGCAACAGCACCACTGCGGACGCTGCTGGGCTCGGCAGCATCATGCACCAGGTCAAAAGCACCATGCTCGTCACGCTCTGGGTGTTTATTGGGATTGAAGGCGCAAGTGTCTATTCGGCCCGGGCGGCCAAACGGTCAGATGTGGGCCGTGCGACGGTGATCGGCTTTATCGGCGCACTCGGCATCTATGTTCTTGTCTCGCTTCTATCGACCGGTGTGCTGACCCAACCCGAACTCGCTGGCTTGAAGGTGCCCTCCATGGCTGGCGTACTGGAACCGCTGGTGGGGAGGTGGGGGGCTTCGCTCGTCAATCTGGGTCTGATGATCTCGGTGGGTGGAGCATTTCTGTCCTGGACGCTGCTTTGTGCAGAGATACCCTTTACCTGCGGCCGTGATGGCACCTTTCCAAAGTGGTTCGCGAAGGAAAATACCAACGGTTCGCCGGTCAATGCATTGTGGGCGACCAATATCCTGATCCAGGTTTTCCTGATCCTGAGCTTCTTTTCGAAGAGCGCCTACCAGTTCTTTTACTTCATTGCCTCAGTTGCGATCCTGCCTCCCTATGTGTTCTCCGGCGCCTATGCGCTGAAGCTGGCGGTGACAGGGGAAACCTATGGTGCTGCAGACAAGGGGCGCCGACGAGACATGATAATTGGTCTCGTCGCCACGCTTTACGGACTCTGGCTCATCTACGCCGCCGGCCTCAGTTATTTGCTGATGTGCGCCGTACTCTTTGCTCCCGGCATCCTCGTTTACGCCCGCGCCCGCAAGGAACACGGAGAGCCAGCTTTTATCGGCAAGGAGATTTTCATAGCGATCGGCATCGCGGTGATGGCCGTGCTTGCCGTCTACCTGATGTGGACCGGAGCCATCAGTCCGCTCTGATAGTCGCCATTTCACCATTTTCGAACTGTTTGCAGTGGAGGAGCTACGATGCGCAATTTCGGTGTTCATTCGGAAGTCGGTAAGCTGAGAACAGTGATGGTCTGCAGACCCTCGCTCGCGCATCAGAGATTGACCCCCGGGAACTGCCACGATCTGCTTTTCGACGACGTGATCTGGGTTCATGAGGCCCAAAAAGATCACTATGACTTTGTGCTCAAGATGCAGGAGCGTGGCGTCGAGGTACTCGAGTTGCACGACCTGCTTGCCGACACATTAGCCGACAAGGAAGCACGCAGTTTCGTGCTTGACCGCCGGATTGTGCCGAATGTTTTGGGTACACAGGTTTCGGAGGCCATGCGCCCCTGGCTGGACGAGTTGCCGGCAAAGCAACTCGCTGCTTATCTTATTGGCGGCATTGCCGTTTCAGATCTGCCGGAGATGCGCGGCAAGGATCTGATGCTGGAGGCGCTGGGCGCGCCCGAATTCGTTATTCCACCCATTCCCAACACGTTGTTCCAACGTGACCCTTCCTGCTGGATCTATGGCGGCGTGACTGTCAATCCGATGTTCTGGCCCGCGCGTCAGCCGGAAACATTGCTGCAGCGCGCGGTCTACAAATTCCATCCCTCCTTCAAGGGCGGCGATTTCAAAATCTGGTGGGGCGATAGCGATGAGCGCTTCATGAACGCGACGATGGAAGGTGGCGATGTCATGCCGATCGGTAATGGCACGGTGCTGATTGGCATGGGCGAGCGCACGACATACCAGGCCGTTGGCCAGGTGGCGAAGGCACTGTTCAAGGCGAAGGCCGCCACCCGCGTCATCGGTTGCCTAATGCCGAAGAGCCGGGCTGCGATGCACCTCGACACAGTCTTCAGCTTCCTTGATCGTGATCTCGTAACACTGTTTGCCGACGTGGTTGACCAGATCCGCTGCTACAGCATTCATCCCGCCGGTGACGACGGTACCTTCGAGGTTTACCCTGAGAAAAAGCACATGCTTGAGGTGGTCGCAGAGGCGCTTGGTCTCGAGAAGCTCAGGACTGTCGCAACCGGCGGCAATGCCTATGAAGCAGAACGCGAGCAATGGGATGACGGAAACAACGTGGTGGCACTCGAGCCTGGCGTTGTCGTTGGCTATGACCGCAATACCCATACCAACACGCTGATGCGCAAGGCTGGCGTCGAGGTGATCACCATACGTGGCTCAGAACTCGGCCGCGGCCGCGGCGGCGGCCATTGCATGACGTGCCCGATCTGGCGCGAGCCGACCTAGGGGCGATTTTCGACAGACCAATCAATCAACCGACTGGGAGCATCATCATGAGCCTCAACCTTCGCAACCGATCGCTATTGACGGTACAAGACTATACGCCGCGGGAGTTCCGCTACTTGCTCGATCTCGCCCGCGATCTGAAGAGAGCCAAATATGCGCGCACGGAACAGCAGCACCTGAAGGGCAAGGAAATCTGCCTGATCTTCGAAAAGACCTCGACCCGTACCCGCTGCTCCTTCGAGGTTGCCTGCTCGGATCAGGGCGCCAACGTCACCTACCTCGATCCTGCCGGCTCGCAGATAGGCCATAAAGAATCCTTCAAGGACACTGCTCGTGTGCTTGGCCGCATGTATGACGCAATCGAATATCGCGGCTCGGCCCAGAAGGGGGTCGAAACCCTGGCGAAATATGCCGGCGTACCTGTCTACAACGGTCTGACTGACGAATATCACCCGACGCAGATGCTCGCCGACGTCATGACGATGCGCGAGCACAGCGACAAACCGATCTCGGACATCAAATATGCCTATATCGGCGACACCCGATCGAACATGGGTCATTCGCTGCTGATCGTCGGCTGCTTGATGGGCATGGATGTGCGAATCTGCGGTCCGAAGTCACTCTGGCCGGCCGATGAATACCAGAAGATTGCCAAGGACCTCGCCGAGCGGTCCGGCGCCCGGCTGACGATCACCGATGATATCAAGGAAGCCGTCAAGGGCGTTGATTTTATTCATACCGACGTGTGGGTGTCGATGGGCGAACCCAAGGAAGTCTGGAAGGAACGCATCAAGCTGTTGATGCCCTACCAGGTCAATTCCGCCTTGATGAAGGCAAGCGGCAATTCGCAGGTGAAGTTCATGCATTGCCTGCCAGCCTTTCATGACACCGAAACCACCCTCGGCAAGCAGATCGAGGCGGACTACGGCATCTCAAACGGCCTCGAAGTCACCGATGAGGTTTTCGAATCCGAGGCCAATGTAGCTTTCGAACAGGCCGAAAACCGCATGCACACGATCAAAGCCCTTCTCGTTGCGACGCTGGGGGATTGACCATGCGCATCGTCATTGCACTCGGCGGAAACGCGTTGCTGAAACGCGGAGAACCGATGACCGCTGACGCCCAGCGGCGCAATATCCGGATCGCCGCTCAGGCCATCGCTCCGATCACCCACGAGCATCAGGTGGTCATCACGCATGGCAACGGGCCGCAAGTCGGCCTGCTTGCGCTGCAGGGCGCGGCCTACAAGCCGGACGAAGCCTATCCGCTCGACGTTCTCGGTGCCGAGACAGAGGGCATGATCGGATACATGCTTGAACAGGAGTTGGGCAACCTGCTGCCCTTCGAGGTGCCCTTTGCGACCATGTTGACCATGGTCGAAGTTGATGGCGACGACCCGGGTTTCAAAAATCCGACCAAATTCGTCGGTCCGGTTTACGAGAAGGCTGACGCTGACCGGCTGGCCGCCGAAAAGGGCTGGGCCGTCAAGCAGGACGGCGAGCGGTGGCGCCGTGTTGTCCCGTCGCCAATGCCCAAGCGAATTTTCGAAATCCGGCCGGTAAAGTGGCTGCTGGAAAAGGGAGCGATTGTAATCTGCGCCGGTGGTGGGGGAATCCCCACCATGTACGAGCAGGGCAAGGGGAGATCGTTGATCGGCGTTGAAGCCGTCATCGACAAGGATTTCTGTTCCGAACTTCTGGCACGCGAGTTGGACGCCGACCTGTTCATCATGGCGACAGATGCCGACGCCGTATTTACGGATTGGGGCAAGCCGGAACAAAGGGCAATCCACCGAGCAAGCCCCGAAGGTTTGCAAGATTACAAATTTCCGGCGGGTTCGATGGGGCCAAAGGTTGACGCTGCCTGCCAGTTTGCCCGTGGGCCGGGAAAGAAGGCTGCGATCGGAGCACTGGCGGATATTGAAGCCATCGTGCGAGGGGAACGCGGGACCATCATCAGTTCCGGCTTTTCAGAGACGACCTGGCACTAGAACTGGCGACAGGGGGCGTGATGGACGATAGTGGACAACAGAGAGCTTCAGCGAATCCAGGATGTCGTCAACCGACGGTGCTCGATGCGCTGACGCCCTGTGTTTCGCTGATTGTTCTTCTGGCTTTGTCCTATTTATTGTTTGGAGATGGAGCTTCGTCTGGCCCTAATCAGATAGCCCTGCTTTTCAGTGGCCTGATCGCTGCCGGCATTGCCTACAAGAATGGTTTGTCGTGGTCCGGCATCCGGGAAGCGGTTGTACAGGGGATTTCGACGGGTTTGCCTGCCATTCTCATCCTGCTGGCGGTCGGCTCCCTCATCGGCGCATGGGCATTGAGCGGCACGATCATGTCGATGGTATATTACGGCCTGAAGCTTCTCAGCCCGAATTATTTCTATGCAACGACCGCCGTTGTCTGCGGTGTGGTCGCCTTCGGTATCGGCAGCTCGTGGACGGTCGCCGGTACGATCGGCATTGGATTGATGGGGGTTGCAACCCACATGGGTCTGTCCCCCGCGATCACGGCCGGCGCTATTATTTCGGGCGCGTACTTCGGCGACAAGGCCTCGCCGCTTTCGGACACCGTGAACCTGGCGGCGGCGACAGCGGGCGCCGACATCTATTCTCATATCCGGGAATCGTTGTGGACCTCTGTAACCGCGCTCGTCATCTCTATCGCGATCTTTGCACTTCTGGGCAAACCCGGCGATTTCGATCCATCGACTCTGCTAACCGCCATCGAAGGCAAGACGACCGTATCGCTCTGGTCGTTCCTGCCATTGGTCCTTGTATTCGGTCTGTCGATAAGCCGTGTCTCACCTTTCGTTGCTATTTTCTCCGGTGCTCTTGCAGGCGCACTTCTGGGTATCATCCAGGATCCAGCACGGGTCGTTGCCTTTGCCGGAGATTCGAACCTGCCGGTGGGCTTGGCTCTTCTCAAAGGCAGCTGGGCGGCGCTTGCGAATGGCTATTCTGTGACAACCGGCGACAAGGCGATTGATGTGATCCTCAGCCGCGGGGGCATGGCCAGCATGATGAATACGGTCTGGCTTATCGTGACCGCGCTCGCATTCGGCGCAGTGGTCGAACATGCCGGCCTGCTTAACCGGCTGATAGATCCTCTGGTGGCCCGTACGAAGTCCCGCGCCGGGCTTGTCTCGACAGTGGCAGGGACGGCCGTACTTTCCAACGTCATCACGTCCGACCAATATATATCGATCGCCCTGCCAGGCCGCATTTTCCAGCAGGCCTTTCGCGAACGCGGACTTGCGCCGGTCATGCTGTCGCGAGTGATAGGAGATACCGCGACTGTTACGTCGCCGCTGGTGCCCTGGAACAGTTGTGGGGCCTATATGGCCTCTGCGCTTGGCGTAGGGACGCTAAGCTACGCAGGTTTCTGTTTCTTCAACATATTGAACCCCCTGGTGACTATCGCCTTTACACTCCTGGGCTGGCGTATCGTCACGTTGCCGCAGGCCGGGCCGCCTTGGGCAGTACCTCCTGGAGACCCGGGCGGGAAGGAAATCAAGGATGTGCAAACAGGCTTATCCACCCGCCATCTCTCATGAGCGCAGCATTAGCCATTCGGAGAAGTTCCATGATACGCAGAACAGCTTTCCTTTTCTCGGCCGTAATAATGTTTGCGGTGTCTAGTGCGGCGAACGCCGCTGACGCAATCGTCGCTACAGAGCCGGAATCGATGGAATATGTCCGGGTCTGCGACGCATATGGCGTGGGCTATTTCTATATTCCGGGCACGGAAACCTGTTTGAAAATCGGTGGTTATGTCCGCTTCGATTCAAACTACGGCGAAAGCCCGTATTCGGGCGAAAGCAATGGTTGGGACGCATTTACCCGCGGCACGCTGACGTTCGATGCGAAATCAGACACCGAATACGGTACGTTGATCAGTTTTATTGAACTGCGCAGTGACGCCAATAATATCAACGACACGGACACCTATCTCAACGCCGCCTTCATCCAGCTGGGTGGGTTGCGCGCCGGCTACGGCGACTCCCGGTTTGACATCTGGTTGAATTCGGCAGGCAATATCATCAACGACGATGTCATCGACTATACGGGAGATCGGACCAACCAGATCAGCTACGTCTTTGGTGGCGATAAGGGCTTTTCGGCCCTGATCGGCCTTGAGGAAGGGGCGGGTACCTATGATACTGGTTTTGCGCCGGGGCCTTCTGCGTCTTATGACGGCAGCGACTTTCCGCATGTGCTGGGCGGCGTCAAATATGCGGATAGCTGGGGCAGCATCGCGGCGATCGGCGGCTATGATACGAAGGCTGAGGCTTTCGGCGGAAAACTGAGGCTTGACGTGGTGTTCAACGACACATTTTCCGCCTGGGTGATGGGGGGCTACCAGTCGGATTGGGACAATGACAAAGGTCCCGGCGGCACGCGGGGGCTGAACTATTATGGTCCGTGGTTTGGGGACTGGGCCGCGTGGGGTGGTGTTGCCGTCAAGGTCAGCGAGAAGGCTTCCATAAACGCCCAGGCTGCCTACGAGGAGGATGGAACTTTTGCGGCGGCCTTCAACGTCGATTACGCGGTCGTGGAAGGACTTAAGTTCCAACCCGAAATAAACTACACGGAATTTGATGGCCTGCGCGGAACTGGCGGCGCGGTCGGCGGTACCATCCGCTTCCAGCGCGATTTTTGATCAAGCAGGCTATGACATGGGGGAGCCGGACATCGTTTCCGAACCATCCAGTGTGCTCCAGCGAAACACTATTGCCGTTCCGTGCGAACGAGACACTGAAGCCAGCGGTCCCGGTAAATGCTGGTGGCTCGATTAGGGGGTAAGCTCATGCGTAGAATATTTGCCTATCTTACGATTGCTTCGTTTTTCTCGACCTCAGCGTTTGCAGATCCTGCGGTTCTAACCGCCAATGTGAATTTCAGAACGGGTCCGGGCACGGGCTTCAACGCAATGCGGATCATTCAGCAGGGTGAGGAAGTCGATATCAAGGAGTGCGACAGCCAGGCTTCCTGGTGTGCGGTGAGCTATTCCGGAGAGAGTGGTTTTGTCGCCGGCAAATACCTCAACCAGTCGGAAGCTGATGCGCCTGCGTGGCCGAGGGTCTTTACCACACAACCCGGGGCGACGGTCACGCTCTTCCAGCCGCAGATAACCGAATGGACCGATTTCCGCCATCTCGAAGCACTGATTGCCACAGAACTCAAGCTCTCCGCCGATGCAAAGCCGGTCTACGGCATCATCGGCGTCACCGCCAGTACGATCGCCGACGATGAGACCGGGAATGTCACGTTGAGTGAGATCAAGACCACGCGCTTGGACTTTTCAACGCTCGACCGCAAGCAGCTTTCGGACCTCACGCTTCAGGTCGGAACCCTGATGCCAACGGAACCGATCGTTGTCTCGCAGGAGCGGCTGACGGCGAGCATCGCGGATTACAAGAGGCTGGCTAACATCCCCGACATCAAGGCGGATCCGCCGCCGATCTTCACGAGTGAAACGCCGGCAGTCCTGGTTCAAACCAACGGCAAGCCGGTTTTCGCCCCGGTAAAAGGCGCGGAGGGGCTTTCCTTTGTCGTCAATACAAACTGGGACCTTTTCAAGGTTGACGCAACCAACACCTACTATCTCCGGCACGAGAAGAACTGGCTAACATCGACCGCTCTGGAGCGTGGCTGGGTCGAGGCTGACACAGTTCCGGATCTCGTTTCCAAGCTGCCGGCCGACAAGAACTGGGAAGACGCAAGAGCAGCACTTCCGCCGGTGCGTTTCGCCGAGAATTCGGTGCCAACGGTATTTTATTCGGATAAGCCAGCAGAACTGATAAATTTCGAGGGGAAGCCAATCCTTGAACCGGTAGAGGGCACAGGTCTCGAATGGGCTTCGAATTCGACGGGTGCGATCTTCTATCACACGGCAAGCAAGACCTGGTATGCGCTTCTTTCCGGCCGATGGTTTTCATCTGCGTCGCTTGAGGGGGCGTGGACGTTTGCGTCAACCCGACTGCCCGCCGACTTCCTCGCTATACCGGACGATACGTCGTATTCGGCGGTGCGTGCTTCGATCCCGGGGACCTCGGAAAGCGCGGAGGCGCGCCTGAAGGCCAGTATTCCGAAAATGGCGCGTGTATTGACCGATGGATCGGTCAAGGTGGAGGTGAGCTACAACGGCGAACCGGTATTCGAGCCGATCAAAGGCACGTCGATGTTCTATGCCATCAATGCGAACGAACAGGTGATCAAAGTCGCGGATAAGTACTTTGTGCTGAAGGACGGCATCTGGTTTGTTGGAGATGCGCCAAGCGGACCTTTCGCGGTCGCACGTGCAGTGGCCGAAGAAATATACACGATCCCCCCGTCGTCGCCGGTCTATAACGCCACTTACGTCCGCATTTACGAAGCAGAACCGGACGCCGTCTGGTATGGGTACACGCTCGGCTATCTCGGCGCCTACCTGGCTTGGGATACCCTCGTTTGGGGATCAGGCTGGTATTATCCGCCCTATTGGGACGATGATCACGACGGCAACTGGACGCCTTACCCACCGCCGATCAGCTATGGAGTGGGCGCCTACTACAACCCCACCTACGGGACTTTCGGGCGCTACGGATATGCCTATGGGCCTGAACGAGGCCTGGTCGCTGGGTCTGCATACAACCCGAGAACAGGGACCCATGTTCGGGCCGGTGCGGTCGCCGGTCCAAACGGCCAGCGAGGTTTCATTTCGGCCTATAATCCACGCACAGGCAACGCTTTTGCCGCGCGAGGAGGCCAGAATGTCTATGGTTCCTGGGGAAGTGTCTCCGTCAAGCACGGCGGCGAATTCGCGCGCATCAGCGGCGGTTCCACGGGAAGTGCGGGCGGCCTGCGCTGGCGCAACACGGAAGGCGACAAGGGTTTTCTTGTCGGAAGCAAAGGCGGCGATGTCTATGCCGGGCGTGATGGCAGCGTTTATCGCCGCCAGGACGGCGAATGGCAGAAGCACTCACCCGACGGCTGGCAACCGGTTCAGCGCCCGGATGGAGAAAATCGCCAGAATGCCAGACAGCGTGATGGCACGAAGCGGCCGCAAGCGACGCAACGTGCGCAGAACCGGCACGACAGTCCAGCGGTGCGACGCAATCAGCAGCGCGCCCCCGATCATCTTAATTTTGACCGGAGTGGCCGGCAGTTCGGCAATCAATATGAACTGAACCGCAACTACGGCCGGCGCTCCCCGCAAACCGGCGGAAACTTCCAAAACTTTGACCGCGGCGGTTTTCAAGGCGGTAGCAGGGGCAATGGCGGCTTTCACGGCGGCGGCGGCCGAGGCGGCGGAGGTGCGGTTATACGGGGTGGCGGTGGCAGGGGAGGCGGTGGCCGCGGACGATGAACAGGGCAACTTTTCCTAACGTGCGTCACGATCGGACTATTATCACAGCCGAAGGGTACCTTCTCCCTATCGGTGTCGAATGGCAGGCATCGGTTGGAGTTCATCCGGCAGGTGAGGGCCCACTCAAGATAGGAACCTAGATGAAGGTAGCGGTTTTCAGTGCTCATCCGTACGATAGGAATTTTTTGGAGGAAGCAAACCAGCGCGAGCCGGTACCCTTCGACCTGATCTATCAGGAAGCCAGCCTGTCATTGCAGACGGCAGCCTTTGCACAGGGCTGCGATGCCATATGTATCTTCGTCAACGATATGGCCGATGCAGGTGTCCTCGAAGCTCTGAACAAGCTCGGAGTGAGAGCAGTGCTTCTGCGGTGCGCAGGTTTCAACAATGTTGACATCGATGTGGCCGAAAGGCTTGGCTTCTTTGTGGCGCGCGTACCCGCCTATTCACCAGAGGCCGTAGCGGAACATACGATAGCGCTGATCATGACGTTGAACAGGCACACGCACCGAGCCTACAACCGGGTTCGGGAAGGCAACTTCATGCTCGATGGCCTGTTGGGCATGACACTTCGTGGAAAGACGGCTGGCATTATCGGCACCGGCAAGATCGGCAGCGCTACTGCAAGAATCCTGAAGGGGTTTGGTTGCCATGTATTGGGATACGATCCTGTGGCCTCCCCAGATTTTGAAATTTTAGGCGAAAGGGTAGACCTGACCACGCTGCTGTCGCGGTCCGATATCGTCACGCTCCATTGCCCGCTTTTTGAAGAAAACCGGCACGTGATCAATCGGGAGACGTTGGGCCTGATGAAAGCTGGCGCCATGCTGATCAATACTTCGCGTGGAGCACTGATCGATACGCAGGCAGTCATTCTTGCTCTGAAATCGCGACATCTGGGTGCTCTTGGCATCGATGTCTATGAGCAGGAGAGCGCGCTCTTCTTCCATGATCGGTCCTCAGACATCATCGCCGACGACGTCTTTCAGCGGTTGATGACGTTTCCCAATGTGCTGGTAACGGGACATCAGGGCTTTTTCACAATCGAAGCTATGCGTGAAATTGCCGACGTCACATTTCAAAATCTGCGCTGCCTCGCGGGTGGAACGGATTGTCCGAACACAGTCAAAAAAGCGTGACACTTCCTTTTAAGGCCGCTCTCGAACCAGATAGGCGAGGACAGAGCTGATGTGGCAACAAATATATGATCCGTTGGAAAGCCCGTATCTTTCGGCGTTGGCCGCCGCATTTCCTATCCTGTTCTTTCTTTTCGCTCTAACGGTCTTGAAACTCAAGGGATTGAACGCTGCCATCGGCACACTCGCCATATCGATCGTCCTGTCGTTCGTCGTGATTGATATGCCGTTGGGAAAAATACTGGGTGCGGCCATCTTCGGCATCCTCAGCGGCCTGTGGCCCATCGGCTATATCGTACTGATGGCGGTCTGGCTCTATAAGCTTGCGGTGAAAAGCGGTAAGTTCGACGTCATCCGGGCAAGCATCGCAACAATATCGGATGATCAGCGCATTCAGGTGATCCTGATCGCGTTCTGCTTTGGAGCCTTTCTGGAGGGGGTAGCTGGTTTCGGAGTGCCCATCGCGATCTGCGCAGCATTGCTTGTCGAACTTGGTTTCAAACCAATCAAATCGGCAATGCTCTGCCTGTTGGCAAACGCTGCATCCGGGGCATATGGTGCGATCGGTATACCCGTTCTGGTTGGTGCACACCTGGGCGAGGTCGATCTTGCGCACATGTCCGTCATGATGATCGCCATCGTTCAGCTATCGACGCTGTTCATCCCGCTGGTGCTGATTCTCGTGCTTGATGGTTTTCGTGGCGTTCGCGAAACGTGGCCGGTACTGCTCCTGATTGGCATACTCTTTAGCGCCCTCCAAACTCTGACATTGTATTGCCTAGGTCCAGAGTTGACCGACATCGTCGCACCGCTGGTCTCCATGGCGACGCTGGCCTTATTCATGCAGTTCTGGCAGCCGAAGCGGATTTACCGGGAGGATGGCGCTCCTGCAGTGTCGGCTCAACGCTGGTCTCTCAGCGCGGTGATCGAGGCCTGGTCGCCCTTCTACATTCTGACCGGCGTTATCTTGTTGTGGAGTCTGCCGCAATTTAAGAGGCTTTTTGCGAGTGACGGTCTCTTCGCAGCCACTGTATTGAAACTGCCTATTCCGCTATTGCATATGCAGGTCGAGGAAATGCCTCCCATCGCACCTGCAGCCCATGCTTTACCCGCTGTCTGGAACGTCGCGCTGATTAGCGCACCAGGAACGGCCATCCTGCTCGCTGTGGTAATCACTATTCTGCTCTCACCCAAATTGTCGCCGTCAGAGGCGCTCAACCAGCTTAAAGTAACCGTTCGTGAACTGTGGAAACCGCTGATCATGATCTCTCTGGTCATGGCCGTCGCCTATATTGCCAACTTTTCGGGGGCGTCATCCAGTATTGGTCTCGGGTTGGCTCAAACTGGCCGGATATTCCCGCTCATTGCGCCGCTTATTGGTTGGTGTGGGGTGTTTATCACTGGGTCGGTTGTCAACAGCAATACTCTGTTTGCGCAACTTCAAGCGGTTACGGCTACTCAGATCGGGATCAGCGAATCCCTGTTAGTAGCCGCAAATACCAGCGGTGGAGTAATGGCAAAACTGATTTCACCTCAATCCATCGCCATAGCCGCCGCGGCGGTCGGTCAGGTCGGACGGGAATCCGACATCATGCGGACGACATTGGCTTTCAGTTTTGCGCTTCTTGTCTATGTCTGCCTTTGGACATTTGTGCTGTCGTTTGTAGTCTGAGCAGTTGGTCGATGGCGTTTTACCTTCGGCGGCTTTGCGCTCGGCACGGCACAGGGTGATCCTCGAATGAAGGCCGTCGCCACCGTGGTTGTGTATGACATCGACCGCGGTGGCCGTTACGCGCTTCACGGCTCTGTTTCGGAGGAACAGCGCCGGCAAGAGCCTTCATGCAGCGGTTCGTCAGCGGTGGGTCGAAGCCGCGGCGGCGAGACGAAGTGCAATGATGGTGTCGCACAAGAGATCACAGCTGATTCCGATCCGATCGCCATCGAGTTTACGACTATTGCCGGACCCCACGCGATGCCCATCCTTGCGGCACGAACCTGATTCACGTGAACAGCGTTGCCGCGATGATGCAGTCGTTCCCGTCTGATCAACTGGAATGGTTCGCGCCTCGAGCCGTGCTATTGGTGGTAGGCGAAGCGGCGCACTCCCGCTTCTTCAGCGAGGACATCCACAAGATGATGATGGGTCCGAGGGAGCTGTAGGTCGTTCCCGGAGCAGGCCATGTCGATCTCTGCGACAGGGTCGAACTCATTCCTTTCGTAAAGTTTGAATCCTTCTTCAAGCAGAACCTCACTGCGTGACGGCCCCCGCGTTCGCCTGACGTGGTGATGATCATCGTGTTGCTCTGGCTCCCGGTCATGGCAACACCAAATCGCCAAATCACCGATGAGATGGCGAAGCCCGAAGCTGGATGATAGTCTTTTTACGGGAATCGATAGTCAGCCGGCGTGCGCCCTGCGCGCTTTGATCCCACAGCTGGCTTTTGCGACAGAATTGAATTTCCGCTTTCTACGCGCTTGCCCTAAAAGAAGACAGTGTGCTGACGGCCCCCAACAAGCCGTACCTGCCGGCCAAAATCAGATTTCAACTCAAAATTTCGCATTGCAGAAATGGAAATACCAAGGTCGGTGGTTCATTTCCCTTCAAGACAGTCAGACGATGACCTGCCACTGAAGTTTCATCCGGCTGCGGCGATGATTCCGGCATAGTCCGCCGGGGTCTGGTATCCGAGAGATGGACGCTTGGCCTCGGACACCTCCATGCCGCCGTAGCCAGCTGTAAAAGGTCGCTTGGGAAATCCCGTGCTTGCGGCAAAGATCAGCGGCCTTAACGCCCGCCTCCTGCTCCTTCAACACCCAAATAATCTGCTCTTCCGTGAATCTCTGCTTCTTCATAAAACCGTCCTCAATGGGCCGGACTCTAATCCATTCTGGAGGAATTCTCAGTGGCAGGTCACTGATGCGGTATGGTATGCGGATCATTTAAGCTGGTTACGATCAAAGACCAATAGACCGGATCCGTTTAAACTGATCCCTGCACCAATGCACAGTTTATCGCTATACGTCTTTAGTCTTTCGCCTTCCTGTTGTAGAAAGAACCCAGATCGATCCGATCGGAGGCAACGGAGGAAGACTGCGCATGGATTTGCTGACGCTTCAACATTTTGCAGGTTGCGTCGGTCAGGCGTTTGATTTGTCCCTTGGTGAGAGCGCCGTGCCGCTGACCCTCTCGGAAGCAAGGCCAAGTGCGCAGCACATCCTCCCTGGGATGCGGCGAGCGCCGTTTTCCTTGCTGTTTCGCAGCGGTTCGGCGATCGTGCTGCCGCAACAGATTTACCGCCTGAAGAACATATCACTCGGCATCATGGATATCTTCCTGGTCCCGGTTGCCCGCGACAAGGACGGCATCGTCTACCAGGCTGTCTTCAATTGACGTTTCATCAGGTCTGAGACGCGCAGCCATCGATGCAGGGCCATGCCATCTGGATATGCGATCCGCTATCCTGTACCGCGTCAAAGCCGAGATGGCGGTAGAGTGCCTGTGCCCGGACGTTGTGGTGCTCGACGCTGAGGACCACGGCCACGGCGGCAAGCGCGGCCTCCCGCTGGATGGCGGACAACACTGCCGACCCAATCCCTTGCCCGCGACGCTCCGGCAGGAGCCCGATATCGATGATCTGCCAACGCTCCGTGCCGGCATCCAGATAAAGACGGCCGATCGGCTCGCCACCACAATCGATGACAAGAAAATGCGCATCGGGGAAAACCGATAGATAGTGTCGGTGCTGAAACGCAAACTGCTGATCAAAAAAGGCATTCTTTTGCTCCGGTGGCCAAGGCACCGCCGCAAACTCCTCCAGCCGCAGCGACCGATAGAGTGCCATCAGGAAAGGCATATCGTTCGACGCGGCGTGCCGCAAATCCACCCCCGCCGCAGTCGCGACTAAAGGCATGGACCGAAGCGGAAAATCGGGCAACATCGCTATCCCGGGCACGAGCATCAGCCGAAGGCCGGAAACGCGCCCTCGAGTGCGATGCAGTAGTTCACCGCCAGATAGGGTTGCCGGTTTTCATGCGGCTGGCTGTTTCCCGCCGGGCCAAGCATGTTGGGGGCGAATTGCGCATCCGGCTGACCCTCACTGGACAGTGGCAAGCTTTGACTGGGTATCGTCAACGAGTTGCCTACGGACGGTGTTCCCGTCTTTTTCGCCACGTCGCCCTGATTATAAAGCCCGAACGCGTGCGCGTGCGCCGGCATTTCCAGCAGACTCAACGTCAGGCTGTTTTCCCCATAGGTCTCTCCGGCCAATCGCGGCGTAAGACCAGGCCCGGTGCCCTGGTTGTTTGCGGTGCGGCCCATGAAGTTCGGCAGCTGGAACGTTGTCATGCCGTCCCCGCCATAGGTCGTGCCTAGCAGCGAAAACAGCGCGGTGTTTTGCCGGATCGCAAGCGTCGCGCCATTGCAGAGCGCCCAGCCGCGTGGTGCGAAGTTGAAGCCGAACAGCTGGATTTCACCAATGAAAGGCTCTGTCATTTTTATCCCCTTATCGTGAAATGGAGTTCGGATCAGCTTTGCGACGGATAGATGCCGAAAAGCGAAATGCAGAATTGCACCGCCAGCGTCGGCATCAGGTTGTCGTGCGGTAGTGTGTTGCCGGCGGCCTTCGTCGAGGACGGCGACATGCTGAAGATGGTCAGGCCCGTGACATCCGTGGCATACAGCGTATCACTGCCAAGCGCCCCGAGCTCTGACGTCGTTTCGACGGTCTTGATATCGGCCGCCGTCGTCGTCGCGAAGAATGTGTGCGTATGCTGCGGCATCTGAGTGGTGATCAGGGTGACACTCTCGGTGCCGGCACGCTCGCCGACGACATGCCGCGACAGGCCCGGGCCAGTGCCCCAGTGCATAGGTACGCTGCCGCGTAGATCGGGCACGCCAAACGTCGACTGGCCGTCGCCGCCATATGTGGTGCCAAGCAAATTATACAGGACATCGTATTCGGCTATTGCCAGCAGCGAACCATCGCAGGGCTGCCAGCCGACCGGCACGCGGGGGAAACCGAACATGCGTATTTCCCCGATGTAGGGAGTGCTCATCATTGACCTCCGGCGGTTGGTTCAGCTGCGGGACGGGAAAACGCCCGAAAGCGCGATGCAGAAGTTGATGACGCTGTAGGGCTGCATGTTGGAATGTGCCTGCCCGCCACCCATCGGCGTGACCGTTTGGGGTGACAGAGGCACCTGTGTGCCTGGCGTCTGCGTATAGATGGGAACGGAATTCTTCGCGAAGAGCGCACCGGTCGGGTTGCGGACCTTGCCATCGGTGTTGGTTCCATTGCCCTGATGAGTGTGGGTGGGCATCTGGGTCGATAACAGCGTCACGTTTTCAACGCCACCGGTCTCCCCGATCATGTAAGGCGGAGGCTGCCAGGAAGGATCCGCTGACGCGCCGGCGGAGACCGGCGCACGGCCCTGAAGATTCGGCAAGGCGAAAGTGGTTGTGCCATTGCCACCGTAATATGTTCCCAGCAACGAGAACAGGGCCTGATTCTGGGCGATTCCCAAAAGCTGGCCATTGCAGAGCGCGAAATTGCGCGGTGCAAACGCAAACCCACTCATCATGATCTGCCCGAGATATACTTCGGTCACGCTTGCCCCCAATCAACAATTTAACGACTTTAAACCTACCCTCGCATCCACCTTCGCCTATAACGGGCACCTTGGGAAGAGGCCTGCACCAAATCTTTTTGCAAGCGAATTTTATCGCGCGCTGCTCTGCAGGGTTGTGCTCCAGCGTGTTTCATGCCAGTCAATAATGAAAGCGCAGAACGGGCTGGCCGCGATATGAGGTTTTCCTCCTCGCTGTATTCTGTGTGCATAGGGGCGGGACGATGTATAAGCAATGGCTTGTTAAGTCAGGCGTTTCGCGCGCGCAGCGCGCCAACACGACGTTTTTCCTGACATTTCTGTCCTTGATCTGGCTGATCGTATTGTGGCCTGCAACGGCGGCTCAGGCGGCTTGCACCTCCCCCCAGACGGCAACAGTAACCTCGGGCGGCACGGCAACCTTTACCTGTGCCGATTTCGGGTTCATTTCGCCGGCCAACGTACTGCCGTCTCACGGCAGCTTGACCTTCGGAATACCGGCAAACACTTCGGCGCTCATCTACACCAACAATGGTGACGGAGCGACATCCGACACGTTCATCGTCAAGGATGACTTCGCAGTAGCGATTACATTCAACATCACGATCAACCCGTCGACCTCCCCGCTGACGGTCACGCCCTCAAGCGTTGCAACACCTGCGATCGGTACGTCCTATAATCAGGCGCTGAGCACTGGCGGCGGAACCGGCCCCTATACCTACTCGCTTGTCGCGGGCAGCAACCTGCCGCCCGGCCTTACCCTTTCCTCCTCCGGTGTCATCTCCGGCACGCCGACCGGCTCGGGTCCCTACAACTTTACCGTCCGCGTTGTCGATTCGACAGCGCCGACGGCCAATACGCTCGACAAGGCCTACAGCATCCTCATCGCTGCGCCTGCCATCGACGTGACGCCTGACAGCCCGCCGGACGGCGGCGTTGGCACGGCCTACAGCGTGCAGTTTTCGGCAAGCGGCGGCACCTCGGGTTACACTTATACCCGCGACAGCGGCAGCCTGCCCCCGGGCTTAAGTCTCTCAGGCAGCGGTCTCCTGTCCGGCACACCATCGGCGGTCGGCAGTTCGACTTTCAAATTGAAGGTCCAGGACAGCACCACCATCTCGACCGGCGGCGTGCACTTCATCGCGCAAGACGTGACCATCACCATCAATGCCTTCCCCCCGGTGGCGCTGACGCCGGCAAGCGGCACGGCGCTTTCGGTCGGCGTGGTGGGAACCTCCTACTCCAATGCATCGATCTCGGCGAGCGGGGGATCGGGTGCGATCAGCTATGCGGTGACCGCCGGCGCGCTGCCGGCAGGCCTCAGCATCAATGCATCGACCGGCGCGATCACCGGCACGCCCACGGTGGGCGCGGTCGGAACCGCGAACTTCACGGTGACGGCGACGGCCGCGACCAGCGGCGCGGCCAGCGCCAGCTATTCGATCACGGTGACGGCGCCCCCCGTGGTGCTGACGCCGACGACTGGCACGGCCCTGACCGCCGGCGTGATCGGCTCGTCCTACTCGAGCACTTCGATTTCGGCGACTGGCGGTGTGGGGACGATTACCTATGCCGTAACCTCTGGTTCGTTGCCGGCGGGACTTGCCCTCAACACATCGACCGGTGCGATAACGGGCACGCCGACAGCCGGGGCACTTGGAACCGCGAACTTCACGGTGGCGGCAACGGCCGCAACGACCGGGTCGGCCGCCGCCAGTTATTCGATCACGATCACGGCACCGCCCGTGGTGTTGACGCCGACAACCGGCACAGCGCTTTCTGCCGGCGTGGTCGGCTCTTCCTATTCAAACACGTCGATTTCGGCGACGGGCGGTGTCGGAACGATCACCTATACCGTCACGTCCGGTTCGGTGCCGGCGGGGCTTACCCTCAACACATCGACCGGTGCGATAACGGGCACGCCGACAGCCGGGGCGCTTGGAACGACGAACTTCACGGTGACGGCAACCGCCGCAACCGCCGGGTCGGCCGCCGCCAACTACTCGATCACGATCACCGCACCACCCATGGTCCTGACCCCGGTCGGCGGTCCATTAACATCAGGCACGGCGGGTGTCGCCTATTCGACGGCCATTTCCGCGACCGGTGGCGTGGGAACCATCACCTATGCTCTGACGGCAGGTGCGCTTCCGCCAGGTCTCTCCGTGAACACGTCGACCGGAGCAATCAACGGCACGCCGACCGCTATCGGCCCGTTCAATTTCACCATTACGGCGACTGCCGCGACAAGCGGCTCGGTTGCAGAGGCCTATCAGATCACGATCTTCGGGCCGCCACTGAATCTCTCGCCGACGTCAGGCACTGCATTGACCGGTGGCGTTGTCGGTTCGGCCTACACGGACACGTCGATCTCGGCGAGTTCCCCCTTGGGTAGGGTTACCTTCTCGGCAAGCAGACTTCCGGACGGTCTGACGATAGACGCTCTAACGGGCGAGATCACAGGCACGCCAACGGCCGCCGCCCTTGGCACCGCAAGCGTCGACGTCGCGGTAGTGTCGATGTTCGGCAACGTGGAGCAAGCCACCTATCCGATCACAATTGTGGCGCCACCGGTGGTGCTGACACCGACGACCGGAACCGTATTTTCGACCGGCACGGTTGGCGTTTCCTATTCGAATACGTCGATCTCGGCGAGCGGCGGGGTTGGCGCAATGAGCTACGCCGTGACGGCCGGCGCGCTTCAGGATGGCCTTGCCTTGAATACCACGACCGGCGCGATCACCGGCACGCCGACGGTAGCCGGGTACGGTACGGCGAATTTCACGATCACGGCAACGGCTGCGATCACCGGGTCGGCCTCGGCCAACTACACGCTGCAAATCAACGCCCCGCCAGTGATACTGACGCCGGCAAGCGGCGCTCTGACGGGCGGCACAGTGGGAGTAGCCTATTCAGATGCATCGATCTCGGCCAGCGGCGGTGTAGGAACGATCAGTTATGCCGTGACGGCAGGGGGTCTTCCCGCTGGCCTGAGCATCAATGCATCGACAGGCGCTATTACTGGCACCCCGACCGCCGGAGCCTTCGGTACGGCGAATTTCACGGTGACGGCCACAGCGGCAACGGCCGGTTCGGCCTCCGTAGGATACACGATTGCCGTAGGGGGAACCGCGGTGGTTCTGACGCCGGCGACGGGAACGGTCTTGACAGCTGGCACGGTGGGCGTGGCCTATTCGAATACGTCGATTTCAGCGGGCGGCGGCGTGGGCGGGGTTAGCTTCTCTGTGACGGGTGGTACGCTTCCGGCAGGACTGAACCTTAATACATCGACGGGCGCAATTACCGGCACGCCAACGGCTGGCGCGTTTGGTGTGTCGAACTTCACGGTAACGGCTGCGGCAGCGATCAGCGGTTCGGCTTCGGCGAGCTATTCGATCTCCGTGGGAGGCACCGCCGTGGTGCTGACCCCTGC
>UCHD01000016.1 GCA_900472175.1 Hyphomicrobiales bacterium
TCAAATTTGCTCTTTGCCATTTCCGGCTCTCCGTTTTGTAACCCCGAAGGGTAATTCTCTTGTTTCTGTCAGCTGGCGTTAGGCTCCGGTCACTTCTGACCGGAGTACTTCGCCTGGATTTCCTGTGCCACGTTCGAAGGAACCGGCGCATAGTGGTCGAAGGTCATCGTGTACTGTGCACGGCCCTGCGACATCGAGCGCAGGTTGTCCACGTACTTGAACATGTTGGCCAGCGGTACGTTGGCGCTGATAACGACGGCGATGCCGCGCGTTTCCTGACCCTGGATCTGACCGCGACGCGAATTCAGATCGCCGATTACGTCACCGACGTAATCTTCCGGCGTCACGACTTCGACCTTCATCATCGGCTCGAGCAGCTGTGCACCAGCCTTCTTGGCTGCTTCACGGAAGCAGGCACGCGAAGCGATTTCGAACGCCAGAACCGAGGAGTCGACATCGTGGAATGCACCGTCGATCAGGGTTGCCTTGACGCCGAGCATCGGGAAGCCGGCCAGCGGACCCGAAGACAGAACGCTTTCGATACCCTTCTGAACGCCGGGGATGTATTCCTTCGGAATTGCACCACCAACAATCTTGGACTCGAACTTGAAGTCATCGCCTTCATCGTTCGGTTCGAAGATGATCTTGACGCGCGCGAACTGACCGGTACCACCGGACTGCTTCTTGTGCGTGTAGTCTTCTTCGTGCTTCTTCGTGATCGATTCACGGTAAGCAACCTGCGGCGCACCAACGGTAGCTTCAACCTTGAATTCGCGACGCATACGGTCGACGAGAATGTCGAGGTGGAGTTCGCCCATGCCAGCGATGATCGTCTGGCCGGATTCTTCGTCCGTCTTGACGCGGAACGACGGATCTTCAGCAGCCAGGCGGTTCAGCGCGAGGCCCATCTTTTCCTGGTCATTCTTGGTCTTCGGCTCGATGGCGATCTGGATAACCGGCTCGGGGAATTCCATACGCTCAAGGATAACCTGCTTCAGCGGATCGCAGAGCGTGTCGCCGGTGGTGGTGTCCTTGAGACCTGCGAGAGCAACGATGTCGCCAGCAAAGGCTTCTTCGATGTCTTCACGGGAGTTGGAATGCATCTGCAGCATGCGGCCGACGCGCTCGCGCTTTTCCTTGACCGTGTTCATGACCGACGTGCCCTTTTCGAGCTTGCCGGAATAGATACGGGCGAAGGTGAGCGAACCGACGAAGGGGTCGTTCATGATCTTGAACGCGAGCATCGAAAGCGGCTCGTCATCGGACGGGTGACGTTCGATTTCGGCTTCCGTCTTGACGTCGATGCCCTTGATCGACGGGATGTCGAGCGGCGACGGCAGGTAATCGCAGACGGCGTCGAGCAAAGGCTGAACGCCCTTGTTCTTGAAGGCCGTACCGCAGAACATCGGGTGGAACTTCACGTCGATGGTGCCGCGGCGAACCAGCGCACGGATCTGATCGTTGTCGGGCATAACGCCGTTCAAGTAGTTTTCCATGGCAGCTTCGTCGATATCGACAACGGTCTCGATGAGGAGCTCGCGGTATTCCGCAGCCTTTTCCTTCATGTCGTCCGGGATTTCGACGACGTCCCACTGGGCGCCGAGCGATTCATCGCGCCAAACGAGAGCATTCATCTCGATCAGGTCGATAACACCCTTGAAGTCGCTTTCAGCGCCGATCGGCAGCTGCATGACAACCGGGATCGCGCCGAGGCGCGACTTGATCATCGAAACCGAGCGATAGAAATCGGCGCCGGTCTTGTCCATCTTGTTGCAGAAGATCATCCGCGGGACGTTGTACTTTTCAGCCTGGCGCCAGACGGTTTCCGTCTGCGGCTCTACACCGGCGTTGGCGTCGAGCAGGGCGATCGCACCATCGAGAACACGCAGCGAACGCTCAACTTCAATGGTGAAGTCGACGTGGCCGGGGGTGTCGATGATGTTGAAGCGGCGCATCTTGCCGTCACGGCCCTTCCAGAAGGTCGTGGTGGCAGCGGACGTGATGGTGATGCCGCGCTCCTGCTCCTGCTCCATCCAGTCCATGGTGGCAGCGCCATCATGGACTTCGCCGATCTTGTGCGACTTGCCCGTGTAATACAGAATCCGCTCGGTCGTCGTGGTCTTGCCGGCGTCGATATGCGCCATGATACCAAAATTGCGGTAGTCTTCGATTTTATATTCGCGAGCCATAATGACTGCCTTTCGAAAATTGTTCGTCGATTACCAGCGGTAATGCGAGAATGCGCGGTTGGCGTCGGCCATCTTGTGCGTGTCTTCGCGCTTCTTGACGGCGCTACCACGGTTGTTCGCAGCATCCATGAGTTCGCCGCAGAGGCGATCGATCATGGTGGTTTCGTTGCGCTTGCGGGCAGCAGCGATCAGCCAGCGAATGGCAAGAGCCTGACGGCGCTCAGGACGAACATCGACCGGAACCTGATAGGTTGCACCACCAACGCGACGCGAACGGACTTCGACGTGCGGAGCGATATTGTCGAGCGCGGAATGGAACACGGTGACCGGCTCCTGCTTCAGCTTGCCTTGAACGAGATCGAACGCACCGTAAACGATGCTTTCGGCAACCGACTTCTTACCATGAAGCATGATAGCATTCATGAACTTGGTGACGACCAGATCGCCGAACTTCGGGTCCGGATTGATCTCGCGCTTTTCTGCACTATGACGACGTGACATACTTTTGTCTCTCAACTTTGAACGGACGCCTTAACACGCGGAGAACCTCGCGCAGCGCCTTAAATTGTGGAACCCGAATTACTTCGGACGCTTCGCACCATACTTCGAACGGCGCTGCTTACGGTTCTTGACACCCTGGGTATCGAGAACGCCGCGAATGATGTGGTAACGAACGCCCGGCAAGTCCTTTACACGGCCGCCGCGGATCATGACGACGGAGTGTTCCTGAAGGTTGTGACCTTCGCCAGGAATGTAGCCGATGACTTCGAAGCCGTTGGTGAGACGGATCTTGGCAACCTTACGCAGAGCCGAGTTCGGCTTCTTCGGGGTCGTCGTGTAGACGCGTGTGCAAACGCCACGCTTCTGTGGGTTTTCCTGCAGAGCAGGAACCTTATTGCGCTTTACCTGTGCCTGACGCGGCTTGCGGATCAGCTGGTTTACGGTAGGCATATAACCATCCCTTACAATTCTGTCTCAATACCCTTGCGGGCGGATCAATGCCGTCGCCGGCGGTTTCGAACGCTATAAATGCGCAAAACAAGGACCGATCCACTTTTCAGCAGATGGCCCGCAAAAAAGCAGAGGACGCTTGAATTTCAGCGTCTTGCGTCCAGCATTTTGGTCTTCAGCGTGCGTTTCGAACCTTGTTTGAGGCGAACTCCAGAACATGACGTTCCGAACCAGCCAGCCTCACATAGGCTCCGATGCGGCGGGGTTTACTGATTTCGGGGTGTCCCGTCAAGGGGAATTAACAAATATTCCCGGCCGCGCAGGGCTGTCATGCCTGCAAAACAAGGCTTTGCCGCGTCAGGCGACGGCAGGCATGGTCTTCACTGACCGGAATCGCCAAGGCGTCCTGTTCAACTTAAAGAATCATAAAGCAATTCTGCAATTCAGCAAGAACCAGGGGAATCGCCCTCCCCCAAGTCTCGACGTTTCGTCGTGGAACAGTGTTTTTTCCGGCGCGCGCTGCCGCGATACACTGTAATGTCACTGGATAGAGCTTTCGAAAGAGGAATTAGCCATGACTGCCAAGCCGGACAACGACAACAACCTCGACGGACCGATGGTCTTCATCATCATCGGCAAGGCGTATGAGCAGGATGGCGACAAAGAGGGCGTGGATATCCACGTAATGCTGCGCGCACCCGACGATGACACCGCCGTGCGTGAAGCCTTGAACGCACTGGCCGAGGAAGGTTTCCTCGAAGCCGATCTCGACCAGATTGGCACGCTCACCGACGCACCGGACGATGAGCCGCACGCCTCGGCTTACCAGGGCGCGCTCACCGGCGAAGTGGCGATCATCAAGTTCGGTTGACCGAACGGGGTGTCATCGGCGGACGCCGATAGCGAGAATGCAAAAAGCCGCCCGGATCGCTCCGGGCGGCTTTTTCAATGGGCGGACAAGGGCGGCAGAACCGCCCTCGCCTTTTCAGCCTTATTCGGCTGCTGCTTCTTCCTTGGCTGCCATGTCGGCCAGCATCGGCGTTGCAGCGTCGGCGCCCGTTCCCTTGCGGCGCTCTTCGAGGATCATCTCGTCGCGCGCGGTCGCAATACGGCGGATCTGGGTCATCGTGCCACCTGTACCGGCCGGGATGAGGCGGCCGACGATGACGTTTTCCTTCAGACCCTGCAGGCCGTCGGTCTTGCCGGCGATCGCAGCTTCCGTCAGCACCTTGGTCGTTTCCTGGAAGGAAGCGGCCGAGATGAACGACGGCGTCTGCAGCGATGCCTTGGTGATGCCGAGCAGGACCGGATCGCCGTAAGCCGGCTTCTTGCCCTGTTCGATCAACTGATCGTTGACATCTTCCAGTTCGATGCGGTCGACGCTGTCGCCAACGATATAGGTCGAGTCACCGGCGTCGGTCACTTCCACCTTCTGCAGCATCTGGCGAACGATCACCTCGATGTGCTTGTCGTTGATCACAACGCCCTGCAGACGGTAGACTTCCTGGATTTCGTTGACCAGGTAGGAAGCGAGTGCCTCCACGCCCTTGATCGCCAGGATGTCGTGTGGTGCCGGGTTACCGTCGAGGATGTAGTCACCCTTTTCGATATAGTCGCCGTCCTGAAGATGGAAGGGCTTGCCCTTCGGGATCAGGTATTCGACCGGCTCCACACCGTCTTCCGCAGGCTCGATCAGCACACGGCGCTTGTTCTTGTAGTCGCGGCCGAAGCGGATCGTACCATCGATTTCGGCGATGATCGCGTGATCCTTCGGACGGCGCGCTTCGAAGAGTTCGGCAACGCGCGGCAGACCACCGGTGATGTCCTTCGTCTTGGCGCTTTCCAGCGGCGAACGTGCAAGCACGTCACCCTGCGAGACCTTGGTGCCCGGCTCGACCGACAGAATGGCGTCGACCGAAAGCATGAAGCGGGCGTCGCCACCGCGCGACAGCTTCATGACTGCGCCGTTCTTGTCCTTGATGACGATTGCCGGCTTCAGGTCGATACCGCGTGGCGTCGAACGCCAATCGATAACCTGACGCTTGGTGATGCCGGTTGCTTCGTCGGTCGCTTCCAGAACGGAGATACCATCGACGATATCTTCGAAATGAACCGTACCTTCGACTTCCGTCATCATCGGGCGTGTGTAGGGGTCCCACTCGGCCAGACGCTGGCCGCGCTTCACTTTGTCACCATCATCGACAAAGATCTTCGAACCGTAAGCGACACGCTGCGAGGACCGTTCGACACCACGTTCGTCGAGAATCTGGATCGCCATGTTGCGGCCCATCGCGACGAGAACGTTTTCCGAGTTGCGCAGCATGTTGCGGTTCTTGATCTGGATCGTACCTTCGTACGACGCTTCCAGGAACGAGCTGTCGACAACCGTCGCCGTGCCACCAAGGTGGAACGTACGCATGGTGAGCTGAGTACCCGGTTCACCGATCGACTGAGCAGCGATAACACCGACCGCTTCACCCATGTTGACAGGGGTACCACGGGCAAGGTCACGGCCGTAGCAGACGCCGCAGACGCCGGTCTGGATTTCGCAGGTCAGTGCCGAGCGAATACGGATCGACTGGATGCCAGCCTTTTCGATTTCGACGACATCGGCTTCGAGGATCATCTTGCCAGCGTCGACGATGCGATCGCCGGTGACCGGATGATCGATATTGTCGAGCGCCGTACGGCCGAGAACCCGGGCACCGATAGAGGCAACGACCTGACCGGCATCAACGATGGCGGTCATGGTGAGGCCGGTTTCGGTACCGCAATCCGTCGAATTGACGATGCAATCCTGCGCGACGTCGACGAGACGGCGTGTCAGGTAACCGGAGTTCGCGGTCTTCAACGCGGTGTCTGCGAGACCCTTACGGGCACCGTGGGTCGAGTTGAAGTACTCGTTAACGGTCAGGCCTTCCTTGAAGTTCGAGATGATCGGCGTCTCGATGATTTCACCCGACGGCTTGGCCATCAGGCCGCGCATGCCGCCCAGCTGACGCATCTGGTTCGGAGAACCACGGGCGCCCGAGTGCGACATCATGTAGATGGCGTTCATCGGCTTCTGGCGGCCGGTTGCCGGGTCGAACTCAACAGCCTTAATGCGGGCCATCATGTCTTCGGCGACCTTATCGGTTGCCTTGCCCCAGGCGTCGACCACCTTGTTGTACTTTTCGCCCTGAGTGATCAGGCCGTCATTGTACTGCTGTTCGTATTCCTTCACCAGGCTTTCGGTGTCACCGACGATCTTGGCCTTGGTATCCGGAATGACCATGTCGTCCTTGCCGAACGAAATGCCGGCGCGGCAGGCATGGGCGAAGCCGAGCTGCATGATGCGGTCGCAGAAAATGACCGTGTCCTTCTGGCCGCAATGACGGTAGACCGTGTCGATCATCTTGGAGATGTTCTTCTTGGTCAGTTCCTGGTTGCAGACGTCGAACGGCACGTTGGCGTTCTTCGGCAGAAGTTCGCCGATGAGCATACGGCCAGGCGTGGTTTCATAGATCTTCGAAACCGGCTTGCCTTCGGCATCGACGGTCTTGAAGCGGCCACGGATCTTGGCGTGCAGCGTCACCGACTTGGTTTCAAGCGCGTGATGCAGTTCGCCGAGATCGGAGAAGGCCATGCCTTCGCCCGGCTCGTTCTGGTTCAGGATCGACAGATAGTAGAGGCCGAGAACCATGTCCTGCGACGGAACGATGATCGGCGCGCCGTTTGCCGGGTGCAGGATGTTGTTGGTCGACATCATCAGAACGCGGGCTTCCAACTGCGCTTCCAGCGACAGCGGGACGTGAACGGCCATCTGGTCACCGTCGAAGTCGGCGTTGAACGCCGTGCAGACGAGCGGATGCAGCTGGATAGCCTTGCCTTCAACCAGCGTCGGTTCGAAGGCCTGGATGCCCAGGCGGTGAAGCGTCGGTGCGCGGTTCAGGAGAACCGGATGCTCGCGGATAACCTCGTCGAGGATATCCCAAACTTCCGGCTTTTCCTTTTCGACCAGCTTCTTGGCCTGCTTGACGGTCGAGGAATAACCCTTGGCGTCGAGGCGGGCGTAGATGAATGGCTTGAACAGTTCGAGCGCCATCTTCTTCGGCAGGCCGCACTGATGCAGCTTCAGTTCCGGGCCGGTCACGATAACCGAACGGCCGGAATAGTCGACGCGCTTGCCGAGCAGGTTCTGACGGAAGCGGCCCTGCTTGCCCTTGAGCATGTCGGACAGCGACTTCAGCGGACGCTTGTTGGCACCGGTGATGACGCGGCCGCGGCGGCCGTTGTCAAACAGGGCGTCAACGGATTCCTGCAGCATGCGCTTTTCGTTGCGGATGATGATGCCAGGCGCACGCAGCTCGATCAGGCGCTTCAACCGGTTGTTCCGGTTGATGACGCGGCGATAGAGGTCGTTCAGGTCGGACGTCGCGAAACGGCCGCCGTCCAGCGGAACCAGCGGACGCAGGTCCGGCGGGATGACAGGAACGACCTTCATGATCATCCATTCCGGACGGTTGCCGGATTCCATGAAGTTCTCGACGATCTTCAGGCGCTTCATCAGCTTCTTCTGCTTCAGCTCGGACGTGGTGTCAGCCATTTCCGAACGCAGATCGCCGGCGATCTTTTCGAGATTCATCGAGGCCAGCATCTCGTAGATGGCTTCAGCACCGATCATCGCCGTGAACTGATCTTCGCCGAACTCGTCGACGGCGATCATGTATTCTTCTTCCGAGAGAAGCTGATTTTCCTTGAGGGAAGTCAGGCCCGGCTCGGTGACGATGTAGTTTTCGAAGTAGAGAACGCGCTCGATATCCTTCAGCGTCATGTCGAGCAGCGTCGCGATGCGGCTCGGCAGGGACTTCAGGAACCAGATATGGGCGACCGGAGCTGCAAGCTCGATATGCCCCATGCGCTCACGGCGAACGCGCGACAGCGTGACTTCGACGCCGCACTTTTCGCAGATGATGCCCTTGTACTTCATGCGCTTGTACTTGCCGCACAGGCACTCATAGTCCTTGATCGGGCCAAAGATGCGCGCGCAGAACAGGCCGTCACGTTCCGGCTTGAACGTACGGTAGTTGATGGTTTCCGGCTTCTTGATCTCACCGTAGGACCAGGAGAGAATCTTCTCCGGCGACGCAATCGAAATCCGGATGGAATCGAAGGTCTGCGCAGGCACCTGCGGATTGAAAAGGTTCATGACCTCTTGGTTCATGCCTATCTCCTTTATGGGCTATCGCCCTGAGCTTGGCAGAGAGCGCGGCAATTCCCGGGCGCCGGCTCCTGCTCGAAACGGATAAAACCGCATCAAATGCGGCCGTATTTCCTACCCTGCCCCGCCAGTGCGAGATCGGGTGGAAACGGTGCGCGCCGCTTGGGAAAGCGGCACGCACCCTGATGTCTTACTCGGCCGCGTCCGGCAGCTGCGTCGCCGTGGTGAGTTCGTCGAGCTTGGAATTCTCCAGTTCGACAGAAAGACCCAGCGAGCGCATTTCCTTGACGAGAACGTTGAAGCTCTCCGGAATACCGGCTTCGAAAGTATCGTCTCCGCGGACGATCGCTTCGTAGACCTTGGTACGGCCGGCCACGTCGTCGGACTTCACCGTCAGCATTTCCTGCAGGGTGTAGGCGGCGCCGTAAGCTTCCAGAGCCCAGACTTCCATTTCCCCGAAGCGCTGACCGCCGAACTGCGCCTTACCACCGAGCGGCTGCTGGGTGACGAGCGAGTAAGGACCGATCGAACGGGCGTGGATCTTGTCGTCCACAAGGTGGTTCAGCTTCAGCATGTAGATGTAGCCGACCGTTACCTGACGGTCGAACTGATCGCCGGTACGGCCATCATACAGCGTCGACTGCCCCGAAACCTTCAGGCCTGCCTGTTCCAGCATCTCGTTGACGTCGGCTTCGACAGCACCGTCGAAGACCGGCGTTGCGATCGAGACACCGCGGCGAGTCTGCTCAGCCAGACGGACGATGGATTCATCGTCGTAGTCCTTGATCGGCTCGCCCTTCGGACCGGAACCAATGACGCTGTCAATGGTGTCGCGCAGCGGCTGGATGCTGTCGCCCGCCTTGTAGGCGTCGAGCATCTGACCGATCTGCTTGCCCATGCCGGCGCAGGCCCAACCCAGATGGGTTTCAAGGATCTGGCCAACGTTCATGCGCGAAGGCACGCCCAGCGGGTTGAGCACGACGTCAACATGCGTGCCATCTTCCAGGAACGGCATGTCTTCGATCGGCACGATGCGGGAAACCACACCCTTGTTGCCGTGACGGCCAGCCATCTTGTCGCCTGGCTGGATCTTGCGCTTCACAGCGACGAAGACCTTGACCATCTTCATGACGCCCGGAGGCATTTCGTCACCGCGCTGGACCTTTTCGACCTTGTCCATGAAGCGATGCTCGAGCAGCGACTTGGATTCGTCGTACTGGCCACGCAGAGCTTCGACTTCGCCCTGAGCCTTTTCGTCTTCCGTCGCAAACATCCACCACTGCGAGCGGGGATATTCGGAAATGACGGCGTTCGAAAGTTCGGTGCCCTTCTTGAAGCCCTTCGGGCCGGCAACAGCGACCTGACCGCGCAGCATGTCGAGGAGACGCGAGTAGACGTTGCGATCGAGGATCGCCTGTTCGTCGTCGCGGTCCTTGGCAAGACGCTCGATCTCCTCCCGCTCGATCGCCATCGCACGTTCGTCTTTTTCCACGCCGTGGCGGTTGAAGACGCGAACTTCGACGATGGTGCCGAAGGTGCCTGGAGGCATGCGCATGGAGGTGTCGCGGACGTCGGACGCCTTTTCACCGAAGATGGCGCGCAGAAGCTTTTCTTCCGGCGTCATCGGGCTTTCGCCCTTCGGCGTGATCTTGCCGACCAGAATGTCGCCAGGAGCCACTTCGGCGCCGATGTAGACGATACCGGCTTCGTCGAGGTTCTTCAGCGCTTCTTCCGAAACGTTCGGAATGTCGCGGGTGATTTCTTCCGGGCCGAGCTTGGTGTCACGCGCCATCACTTCGAATTCTTCGATGTGGATGGAGGTGAACACGTCATCGCGAACGATGCGCTCGGACAGAAGGATCGAGTCCTCGTAGTTGTAGCCGTTCCACGGCATGAACGCGACGAGCGCGTTGCGGCCGAGAGCCAGGTCACCGAGGTCGGTCGACGGACCGTCAGCGATGATGTCGCCCTTGTTCAGGATGTCACCGACGGTGACCAGCGGGCGCTGGTTGACGCAGGTGTTCTGGTTGGAACGCTGGAACTTCTGCAGGCGGTAGATATCAACGCCGGACTTGCCAGCCTGGAGATCTTCCGTTGCACGGATAACGATACGGGTCGCGTCGACCTGGTCGACCACGCCGCCACGGCGGGCAGCAATGGCAGCGCCGGAGTCGCGGGCCACGATCGGCTCCATGCCGGTACCGACGAACGGTGCTTCTGCACGCAGCAGAGGCACGGCCTGACGCTGCATGTTGGAGCCCATCAGCGCGCGGTTGGCGTCGTCGTTTTCCAGGAACGGAATGAGCGCCGCAGCAACAGAAACGAGCTGCTTTGGCGAAACGTCCATCAGGTTCACGACATCGCGCGGAGCGAGCATAACGTCGCCAGCGTGACGGCAAACAACGAATTCTTCAACGAACGACTGGTCGTCGTTGAGCTCGGAGTTGGCCTGGGCCACGTGATACTTGGCTTCTTCCATCGCCGACAGGTAGACGACATCCTTGGTGACCTTACCGTCAACGATCTTGCGGTAAGGGCTTTCGATGAAGCCATACTTGTTGACGCGGGCAAAGGTTGCCAGCGAGTTGATCAGACCAATGTTCGGGCCTTCCGGCGTTTCGATCGGGCAGATACGGCCGTAATGGGTCGGGTGAACGTCGCGGACTTCGAAGCCGGCGCGTTCGCGCGTCAGACCGCCCGGTCCAAGAGCCGAAAGACGGCGCTTGTGGGTGATTTCCGACAGCGGGTTGACCTGGTCCATGAACTGCGACAGCTGCGAGGAACCGAAGAACTCGCGAACAGCGGCAGCAGCCGGCTTGGCGTTGATCAGGTCCTGCGGCATGACAGTGTCGATTTCGATCGACGACATGCGTTCCTTGATCGCACGCTCCATGCGCAGCAGACCGAGGCGATACTGATTTTCCATCAATTCGCCGACCGAACGCACACGGCGGTTGCCGAGGTTGTCGATGTCGTCGATTTCGCCCTTGCCGTCACGCAGGTCCACAAGCATCCGGACAACAGCCAGGATGTCTTCCTTGCGCAGAACACGAACCGTATCGGCAGCATCCACGTCGAGACGCATGTTCATCTTCACGCGGCCAACGGCGGACAGGTCGTAACGTTCCGCATCGAAGAACAGCGTGTTGAACATGGCTTCAGCTGAATCCATGGTCGGCGGCTCGCCGGGACGCATGACGCGGTAGATATCGAACAGCGCATCCTGACGGTTTTCGTTCTTGTCGACCGAAAGCGTGTTGCGGATGTAGGCACCGACATTGATATGGTCGATGTCGAGGATCGGGATTTCGTCGAAACCAGCACCGAGGATGACGCCGAGCGTCTTCTCGTCGATTTCATCGCCGGCCTCGAGGAAGATCTCACCGGTCGACATGTTGACGAGGTCTTCGGCCAGGAAGTTGCCGTAGAGTTCGTCGTCGGTCGCCTTGATGGCCTTGAGGCCCTTTTCGGTGAGCTGCTTCAACAGACGCGGGGTCAGCTTCTTGCCGGATTCCACGACCACTTCGCCGGTGTCGGCGTCGATCAGGTCGGACAAGGCCTTCTGGCCCTTCAAGACGTCCGGCTGGAACGGAATGCGCCAGCCCTTGCCGTCACGCTGGTAGAGCGACTTGGTGTAGAACGTATCGAGGATTTCCTCGCCGTCCATGCCGAGCGCCATCAGCAGCGACGTCACCGGAATCTTGCGGCGGCGGTCGATACGGGCGTGCACAACGTCCTTGGCATCGAATTCGATGTCGAGCCAGGAGCCACGATACGGAATGACGCGGGCAGCAAACAGAAGCTTGCCCGAGGAGTGGCTCTTGCCCTTGTCGTGGTCGAAGAACACGCCCGGCGAACGGTGCATCTGGGAGACGATGACGCGCTCGGTGCCGTTGACGATGAACGTACCGTTGTTGGTCATGAGCGGCATGTCGCCCATGTAAACGTTCTGTTCCTTGATGTCCTTGATCGACTTGGCGCCCGTATCCTCGTCAATATCAAACACGATGAGGCGCAGCGTCACCTTGAGCGGCGCTGCGTAGGTCAGATCGCGCTGACGGCATTCCTCGACGTCGAACTTCGGCTGTTCGAACTCGTAGGACACGAATTCGAGCATCGAAGCGCCGGAGAAATCGGTGATCGGGAAAACCGACTTGAAAACAGACTGAAGTCCCTCGTCCGGACGGCCGCCTTGCGGCTCGTCGACCATGAGGAACTGATCGTAGGATGCCTTCTGAACCTCGATGAGGTTCGGCATTTCTGCGACTTCGGGAATTTTACCAAAAAACTTGCGTACGCGCCTACGACCATTGAAAGAAAGGGTCTGAGCCATCGTCGCTCCTTCAAATTTTGCATCCGGGCCTGCAACGGACGGGAACCGATGGCCAGTCGACCCCGTCAATCAATGGATTGTTCAATCTCGTCCAGCCCCCAAGAACGCTCAGCGCGGATTGCTGTGCTGTTCCTGGTTCGGGACTATCCTCTTGAAGAACCCATTACCCAAAAGCCGTTTTCAATGGGCTTTTGGGTAATATGTTCAGAAAGCGGTCAAAGAGAGGCGGCCATTTTCATGGCCACCCCTCCTTTAAAACAAGTAGAATTACTTGACGTCAACCTTGGCGCCAGCTTCTTCCAGCTTCTTCTTGAGATCAGCAGCTTCAGCCTTGGAAACGCCTTCCTTGAGGGCCTTCGGAGCGGCTTCAACGAGATCCTTGGCTTCCTTCAGGCCGAGACCTGTGATCGCGCGGACTTCCTTGATGACGTTGATCTTGTTTGCGCCGGCATCAGCGAGGATAACGTCGAACTCAGTCTTTTCTTCTTCAGCAGCAGCAGCAACGCCAGCGCCGCCAGCAGCAGCAACTGCTACCGGAGCAGCAGCGGAAACGCCCCACTTTTCTTCAAGAAGCTTTGACAGTTCTGCAGCTTCCAGAACGGTCAGCGAGGAGAGGTCGTCTACGATCTTTGCGAGATCAGCCATTTTTTAGTTCCTTTTGTTCGGTTCGAACTTGGTTTGATATAACAACGAAAAACCGCCTTATGCGGCTTCTTCGTCCTTCTTGGCATAGGCTGCGAACACGCGGGCAAGCTGGCTTGCCGGTGCTGCAACAACGCCTGCGATGCGGGTAGCTGGTGTCTGGATCATGCCCAGCAGCTTTGCACGCAGTTCGTCGAGCGAAGGCAGGGTCGCAAGCGACTTGACTGCTTCCGCATTGAGCGTCGTTGCTCCCATGGCGCCACCCAGAACAACGATCTTGTCGTTGGTCTTGGCGAAATCCATGAGAACCTTTGGAGCCGTGATCGGGTCGGCGCTGAATGCTACCAGCGTCTGACCCTTGAAGAGATTGGACATCCCTTCGGCCTCCGTACCCTGAAGGGCGATCTTGGCCAGGCGGTTCTTCGCGACTTTGACGGTGCCGCCAGCAGCGCGCATCTTCGAACGGAAGTCGTTCATCTGTGCGACTGTGACACCAGCATAGTGGGCCACGACAACCGAACCGGCGCCCTTGAAGGACTCGTTCAGCTCCGTGACGAATTCGCGTTTTTCCGCTCTTTCCACTGCCTATCTCCAGTTGACTGGACCGTAAAACACAGCCCAGTCGGTTTGCCTTTGCCGCACGAGATCAAAGTGATCTCAGGCGACGCTCGAGGATCCTGTCCCCTGCGGACGCTTCGCAGCGTTCACAAGGCAAGCCGAGGTTCGAACCGAATTTCCACACTTGCGTGCGTCAAATGAAATTCGGGACTCACCCATCTCATGCAGGCTGAAGTGATTAAGGGATAACCACCTGCAATCTCGGACAGGAGTTCCGGGTTTGATCCCGGAATTTCCGGCCCCGAAAGGCCGGAAATCTGTGACCGGACCGAAGCCCGGATAAACTGATTAAGCGGCGCTAACCGTCGACGGGTCGATCTTGACGCCTGGACCCATGGTCGAGGAAATCGCGACGCGCTTGACGTAGTTGCCCTTGGCGCCAGCCGGCTTTGCCTTGATGACCGCATCAGCGAAAGCGCGGATGTTTTCTTCAAGAGCAGCAGCATCGAACGATGCCTTGCCGATGCCAGCGTGAACGATACCGGCCTTTTCGACGCGGAACTCAACGGCGCCGCCCTTCGATGCCTTGACAGCACCGGCGACATCCATGGTGACGGTTCCGACCTTCGGGTTCGGCATCATGCCACGCGGGCCGAGTACCTTGCCGAGACGGCCGACGAGCGGCATCATGTCTGGAGTGGCGATGCAGCGATCGAAATCGATCTTGCCGCCCTGAACGATGTCGACCAGGTCTTCCGCACCGACGATGTCTGCGCCGGCAGCCTTGGCTTCATCAGCCTTGGCGCCACGTGCGAACACGGCAACGCGAACGTCGCGGCCTGTGCCGTTCGGCAGGTTGACAACGCCACGGACCATCTGGTCGGCATGACGCGGATCAACACCGAGGTTCATCGCAACTTCGATGGTTTCGTCGAACTTTGCGATCGCACGGGCCTTCACCAGGGTGATGGCTTCCGACAGAGCAACGAGCTTCGTCGGGTCGATGCCTTCGCGGGTCTTCTGTACACGCTTTGCAAGCTTTGCCATGTTACGCCACCACTTCCAGACCCATGGCGCGGGCGGAGCCCTCGATCATGGTCATTGCGCCTTCGATATCGGCTGCGTTCAGGTCCTTCATCTTGGCTTCGGCGATCGACTTGATCTGAGCCTTGGTGAGCTTGCCTGCAGCAGCGCCCTTGCCCGGGGTCTTCGAACCCGAGGTGAGCTTTGCTTCCTTCTTCAGGAAGTAGCTGACTGGCGGCTGCTTCATGACGAAAGTGAAGGACTTGTCCTGGTAATAGGTGATGACGACCGGAATCGGCATGCCCTTTTCCATTTCCTGCGTAGCCGCATTGAACGACTTGCAGAATTCCATGATGTTAATGCCACGCTGACCAAGCGCCGGGCCGATTGGCGGGGACGGGTTTGCCGATCCTGCCTTGACCTGAAGCTTGAGCTGGCCTGCAACTTTCTTAGCCATATCTCTCTGCCTTTATGGTTTTCCAAACTCCCTCCCCGCCAATGGCAGATCGGAGCCGGAAATGTTCTGGCCGGTTTCCCGGCCCTTCATGCCACGCTCGAAAAGCGCGGCGGCTGCGGTTGCGTGGTGCGGAACCGGATCCGGCTAAGACCCTTACCCTTCCACGCGGATTGCGGGTTGCCCCGCCTTTACCGGATAAAACCATCCGGAAACAAAAGAATGCCGCGCAGCCAGACAATTCCGGCGCTGCGGCATTCTGAAATCAGACTTTTTCGACCTGAGCGTACTCAAGATCAACCGGCGTTGCGCGGCCGAAGATGGACACTTCGACCTTGAGACGCGAACGCTCCTCATCAACGTCCTGAACGATACCGTTGAACGAAGCAAACGGACCGTCGGATACGCGCACCTGCTCGCCGACCTCGAAGGAGATCGAAGGCTTCGGACGATCAACACCATCCTGCACCTGGCCGAGGATACGCTCGGCTTCGAAATCAGGAATCGGAACCGGCTTATTGTCGGAACCGAGGAAGCCTGTAACCTTGGGCGTATTCTTGATGAGGTGATAGGCCTCATCCGTCAGGTTGGCGCGCACAAGCACGTAACCCGGGAAAAACTTGCGCTCGGCATCGACCTTGCGGCCACGACGAACCTCAACGACCTTCTCGGTCGGAACGAGAATCTTTTCAAACAGATGGCTCAACCCCTTCTGCTTGGCTTTTTCCTCGATCGACTCAGCAACCTTCTTCTCGAAATTCGAGTAGGCGTGAACGATGTACCAACGCGCTGCCATATTCATCCCCAACCGTTCAGACGCCAGCATTCAGGACAAGGCCAATCAGCCAGCCCATCAGTTGGTCCGCAGCAAAAAAGAAGATCGCCGCAAAGAACACCATGACGAATACCATCAGCGTCGAGATCATCGTCTCGCGCCGTGAAGGCCAAGTGACTTTCGCCGTCTCAGCACGAACCTGCTGCAGAAACGTAAATGGATTTGTTTTGGATGCCATTGAATGCTCACGCCTTAACGGCCCGTAAAGCTGACGATCAGCCCCACGCGCCGCGTGTCTGTTTGAACCCTACATAAAGACCGATTCTATAAATCACAA
Organism: Hyphomicrobiales bacterium; assembly: GCA_900472175.1. Lineage (GTDB taxonomy): Bacteria > Pseudomonadota > Alphaproteobacteria > Rhizobiales > Rhizobiaceae > Pararhizobium. The sequence goes on from UCHD01000016.1 coordinate 16,463, forward strand.
GAGGTCAACGGTCTTTTTGCGAAATTAGCCGGGAAAAGCAAGCCTTCTCCCTGTATAGTCTGCCAGCTCGCTGCGGCCTGATATGTACCGAATTGAATGGCAGGGGCAGTAAGGCTCGAACTTACGACCTGCGGTTTTGGAGACCGCCGCTCTACCAACTGAGCTATACCCCTAGATCATCAGCGCTGGATGCAAAAAGCGAAGCGCCACATGAAGTCAGCGGGTTATTATTCAGTTTGACCGGGAATGACAAGCGCCTTTGCGCGAAAAAAGAAAAGAAATCCGCAAGCGGGCGACTTTTCCCCGGCCTGGCATTCACCACTCACATATCGACATATTTGCGCCAGTCATGCTCTTCCCGAAAGCCAAGCACATCCCGGATCTTCCGGTTGGAAAGCAGCCCTTCAAACTCACCGGTTTCGCGCGTAAACGGGACATTCGGAAAATAGCGGGCCGCCAGTTCCTTCGTCGGCGTATTGGCCGACACCGTATCATTGACTGCATTGAAAACCTGGAAACCGAGCCCGTCCTTCTCGACGCAGAGCTTGACGATCTGCCCGAGATCGCGGGCGTCAATATAGCTCCAGGCGATGCGTTTGCGGATTTCCGGATTGGCGAAATAGGCCGGGAATCGCGCGTATTCGTGCGGCTCGATGACATTGCCGATCCTCAGCGCATAGATATCGGCCCCGGAGCGTTCGGCAAAGGCACGCGCCGTCTTCTCGTTCACCACCTTCGACAGCCCGTAGGAATCCATCGGATTAACGTCATAGTCCTCATCCAGGGGGAACTGATGAAAGTCGCGATGACCTTCGGCAAAGCAGACGCCGTAGGTGGTCTCGCTGGAGGCAATGATGATCTTGCGGATACCGAGCTTCACTGCCGCCTCGATGACGTTGTAGGTGCCCATCGTATTGATGCGGAAAGTTTCGTTATCCGGCTTGATCAGGATGCGCGGCACGGCGGCGAAATGCACAACCGCATCGAATGACTGCGGCCCCTGCCCCTGTTCCATATCGGGGAAATCCCGGTGCATCGACATGACATTGAACATCTGGCCGCTATCGGTGATATCAGCGATCAGATTGGTGACCCCTGGGCTCTCCAGTGGCGTCAGATCGACATTGTGCACCTCATAACCAGCCTCGATGAGATAGGGCACCGCATGCCGCCCAGCCTTGCCCGAACCACCGGTAAACAGAATTCTCTTGCGCATGCCCATTCTCCATACCGCCGCCCGTGAAGGCTATTGAACGCCTGTAGCCACAGGTATGCCCCGCACCCTGCACTGCTGCAACCGCATTTCTTGGAGGTAAGGGATGACGGAACGCATGCAGTGCTTTATCTCTTTGCGCAAACAATCAGCCTGGATGCCACAGAACATGTCGATGCAAGCAGAAGATTTTGAAACGATCCTGTCTGGTTACGAGATGGTCGCCCTGATCGCCAACAGTGAAAGCGTCGACATTACGAAGATCACGCGCACCCTACCGGAAAATACGCTCTACATATTCTTCACCGGATGCGCCAAGGTACTTACCGAGCCCTTCGGCCGCGATGCGGTTCTGTGTCACCGCCTTGTTGCCGGCGGCACAAAATTCCTCAAGTCACAAAAGCATTTCGACAGGGCCTACAGCCTCTTTAAGCATGGACCGAAAGCAGAGATCGGCGTCATCGCTGAACGCAGCCCTGCCAACGGTGCAACCGCCCCTTCACAGCCCCGCACCAGCGAACTTGTGCCGCACACACTCGATTTCGACCATACGTTCGGATCGCTCTATCCAGTCGACCGAAGCCCGACGACCGGCTTTGCACTTGCCATATGGCTCGCCGAAAAGGCGCCGCGTGCCAACATCTGTCTGTGCGGGTTCACCGGCGTCGCCGGTCTACAGTTCAACATGTATACCGGGCACGACTGGACCTTCGAGCAGATCATGCTGCAACTGTTCGTCAAGAAAGGCCGCATCCTCCGCTTCGAGGACAGCCTCAGCGAGCCGGCCGGCACGTTCGCTCAAATCCACCATCGGTTTCCTGAATTCAGCGAGGCAACCATCGCCCTCGTGGCCAGCAACGTTCTGGCCAATCGCTATACAGGCATGGAACGACAGATGGCGAAGCTTTGGTCGAAAACCAAGCTGGAGCGCCGCATCCGCGGCTTCTTCCGGCGCTTCAGGAGTTTTGGCCACTGAGACCTGCGGGTCAACCGCAGGCCTTCCTGGCGTATTTTTAGGACGTTGAGAGCTTAACGCTGCGCGACAGAGAGAACGCGCTCGCGTGTTGCAAACCACTCCTCGGCATAGTCGTCGTTCTTGTATTCCTCGAAATACGGCCCGCCATCAGTGTAGTGAACAAGATCGGCCTTCTCGTTGTAATCGTATTCGTTGACCAGCCAGTTCCATGTCTGCGGTAGAGCACCGATCAAGTCTTCCGATTCGAGCCACTTGAACTGATGCAGTTGCAGACCCGTCGCCTCGTTGACGAAGTCCTTGGTCAAGGCACGGCATTTGGCATTGTTGAACAGGATGACGCTCGACCAGTTCTTCTTTTCGTATTTCGTTTGCGTCTGACCGAGGAACTTCGTCTCGACCTTGGGTGTATAGTCGTGCTTGACACACATGGCGGCATAGCGATCGTCGCGTAGCGCCCAGAGCTTGGCGATATCAGTGCGCATCAGCATGTCGCAATCGGCAAACAGGCTCCAGCCCTCGTAGTTGCTGAGGTAGGGCACCAGGAACCGTGAGAAGGAAAACTCCGTCGATTGCAACTGGTTACGTTCGCGGGTGAAGATACCGCCGAGATTGTTGAGCGAAATCGGCAAAAACTCGACGGGAATAGAACTCTTTTCCAGAATGCTCTGGCAAAAGACGTGGTAGGCGACGACTTCCTTGCTGTCGAAACCGATGAAAACGCGCGCATTATCCGCCATTTTTTCTCCTATCGAGACATGTCAAGCCACCGCATCTCATAGATGAGGGCTTCCTTCCTGAACAGCCCGTCCGCAGCGCATCGGCGCGGCAAGGGACAGAGGCGGAACCTATGGGAGCCGCTAATTTATTCAACCCGCATATCTTTCAAGCTCCACTGGTTGTGCGCGTACGCAGCGCAACTGTCCCGAAAATGCCACAGTCTGTCCAGCCACCGGCAGACGTGGCGCGATGTTCCCGCCAACAAGCTCGGCCTGAAATGCAAAAAGCCCCGCTGTTACCAGCGGGGCTTCTTTGATCAGTTCGTGCGATAGACGATTACTCGACGATGGAGGCT
>UCHD01000010.1 GCA_900472175.1 Hyphomicrobiales bacterium
TGATGATGACACAGGTTTTGATCGCGGGGATTTGCGGGGATGATTTTCGGTGCGATTGGGGTGCGCGGGCGTAAGGGAGGTTGGGCGACAAGTATTTGACGTTAAAGGGAAGATGCTCGTTTTTCCCTGCTCACGCGAGGTGATTTTTTAGCGACCGGGAGATGGATATTTCCTCCGTCGTCCCCGCGGACATACCCGATGATGAGGTGTTCGCGGGCGGCGGTTGCGTTCGGCCCGAATTGTCATGTCTAAATTCCACCGGTAGCACGTGAGAATAACCGGCAGGTTCATGCTAGCTTGCTGCCGGGGATACCCTGAACCAGCGCAGGCGACCGATGGTGGATGATTGGTGGATCATCCCTTGCCACCCGATACGCGGTTCTGACAAACACGCGGCTACTGCGCGTGCGCCTCAAGAACGCCGCACCGAGATGGAGTTTTGAAATTGAGTGTTGCTTTTGCCAAGGATGACAGTGCTGAAACGGCTGCGGAAACCCATCTGCCGGACCGTCCGATTTCCCCGCACCCGAACCGGGTGACGGCGGCCGGATTGAAAGCGCTGGAACTGCAGCTTGAGCAAGCACGCGCTGCCTATGAGGCCGCGAGTGTCATCGAGGATGTCAATGAACGGCGGCGGCAGACGGCAACCCCCATGCGCGATGCGCGCTACTTTGCAGCAAGGGTTCATACGGCCGAGGTCGTTGCTGCGCCGGAGTCGACCGACACGGTTGCCTTTGGCAGCACGGTGACCTTCACACGCAGTGACGGGCGTGTGCAGACCTACCGTATTGTCGGCGAGGATGAGGCCGATCCCAAGGCCGGATCGATTTCCTATGTCTCCCCGGTGGCACGGCTGCTGAGAGGCAAGGCCGTTGGCGATGTCGTTGGTGCGGGCGATCAGGAACTGGAGATCATCGCCATCGCATAATGGTCCCGGCCGGACAGCCGGCGCTCCGGAAGGTATTTTGAACGGCCGAGGCTAGAAAAGCCGTGTCCGGCTTCTATTTCTGGCCGGACCCGGAAAACGAAAGGACACTGCGATGGCAAAGAATACCATCTGCCTATGGTACGACAAGGATGCCGAGGCCGCCGCCCGTTTCTACGCCGAGACATTTCCCGACAGCGCGGTGGGTGCCGTGATGCGGGCGCCCGGAGACTTCCCGGACGGCAAGCAGGGGGACGTGCTGGTCGTTGAATTCACGGTTGCCGGTGTTGCCTGTATCGGCTTGAACGGCGGCCCCACATTCAAGCAGGACGAAGCCTTTTCCTTTCAGATTTCAACGGAAGATCAGGAGGAAACCGACCGTTACTGGAATGCCATTGTCGGCAATGGTGGCCAGGAAAGCGAATGCGGCTGGTGCAAGGACAAGTGGGGCGTGTCCTGGCAGATTACGCCGCGCGTCCTGATGGAAGCGATGGCGGCGGGCGGCGGCGAAGCAAAGCGGGCCTTCGATGCGATGATGACCATGAAGAAGATCGATGTCGCGGTGATCGAAGCGGCGCGGCGCGGCTGAGACGCGGTGCGCGGCGTGGCTGGGCTGGTACGTCAGCTGGCCAGGGACAGGCCGCCGTGCCGGCTGACTTCGGTTTCGATTTCGGCGACAAGCGTGTCCAGCGCGGGATTGCGGGACTTGCGCGCACGGCGGACCACGTAGGCCAAGGCCGGAGGTGTGGGTAGCGCGGTGGTGACGATGCTCATCTCGGGGCGCAGATGGCGTTCGCTGAGCAGCGCAACGCCCAGTGCCGATGTGACTGCAGCGACAATCCCGGCAGCGCTTGAGCATTCAAAGACCGTCTCGAGAAAGAGATCGCCGTCCTGGCCGATATCGAAGGCCCATTGCCGGTAGAAGCACTCGTCGTCGAAGGACAGAAACGGAATGGGACCGTCCGGCGGCAGAATGACGTCGGGATGTTTGACCCAGTGCAGCTGTTCGCGAAAAAGGACGACGTCCGTCGGGCGGACCTCATGCGCGAAAATCTGTATGATCGCGGCGTCCAGCTCGCCCCGCTCCAGCATGGCCCGCAGGACCAGACTCATCCGGACCTTGGTGCGCACCGCGACATGCGGATGCAGGCGGCGAAAACGCCCCAGTATGCGGGCGAGATCGGTGCAGGTCGTATCTTCGGTCAGTCCCAGCGCGATGCGCCCCGCCAGCGGTGTTTTCGTCAGGCTGAGCAGCGCTTCATCGTGAAGGCCGAGAATGCGCTCGGCATAATCGAGCAAATCCTCTCCGGCAGCCGTAAAGACCGCAGCGCCCGGTTTGCGGCTGAGAAGATCACAATCGAGGCTGCCTTCCAGCCGCTTGATCTTGTGGCTCACGGCCGATTGCGAGAGACCCAAAGATTTTGCAGCACGCGTAACCCCGCCATGACGCCGAATAGCCAGCAAGACGCGCAAGGCGTCGATTTCAAGTCTGCGGCTATTAAGTTCGTTCATGGCAACACTCGCGATGTGATGTTCGCGAACCATGCGCCTTGCCAATGTTTTTCGCAAGTTTCCATTACAAAAAACGGCTATTGTGTCATGCCATAATCGAAATTTGTCATGTGCCGGCGCGTCGTGTTTGCTCTATGGCTCGGCTGGAACGATATCCCAGCGAGTATTCCATGACCGACCAAGCTCTCTCCCGGCCAAAACCTCAGCGAAGTCCTTTCCTCTGGCCGTTGCTGGCAACACTTCTGATCATCGGCTGGAGTTCCGGCTTTGTCGGTATTCGCTTTGCCATCGAAGAGGCGAGCGTCGTGCTGGTGTTGTTCTGGCGCACCCTTCTGTCAGGGGTGATCCTCCTGCCATTCGCGCTGTTGATCGGGCCGCGGATGACGCGGCGCGGCGTACTCGAACAGATGGCCTTCGGCGTCATGTCGGTATTTCTGTACCTCGGCGGCTTTGCCCTGGCGATCGAGCAGCGCGTTCCGACGGGGCTCGTCGCTCTCATTTCGGACCTTTTGCCGCTGGCGATTGCATGCCTGTCGCAACCGGTCCTCGGCGAACGGCTGACATCGCGGCAGTGGCTGGGAACGGCGATCGCGGTGGCCGGGGTCCTGTTTGTTTCGCTCGACAGCCTGAGTTTTGGCGCGGCTCCGTTATGGGCCTATGCCCTGACGGTGGGCTCCATGCTGGTCTTTGCGCTGGCATCCGTTCTTTACCGGCGGCGGCGCACCCAGCATATGCCTGTCCATCAGAGCCTGTGTGTCCAGACGCTGACCGGCTCGGCCCTCTTTGCCGTGTGTGCCCTGATGCAGGGGAACCTCGCCCCGCCGATGACTGCCAATTTTGCCATCGGCATGGTTTGGCTGGTGCTGATCGCGACCTTTGCCGCCTATTCGGTCTACTATACCAGCCTGCGCCTGTTTCCCGTGGCGCAGGTGAGTGCTGCGATCTATCTCAGCCCGCCCGTGACCATGCTGTGGGCCTGGGCCTTGTTCTCCGAACCGCTGACGGTCACCATGTTTATCGGCCTGGCGGTGACACTGGTTGGCGTCTGGCTGACGTCCAAAGCATAGGCGGTTGCGTTATCAGCCGGCACCGTTTTACCAGCCGCGCCAGCCCGTGGATGCCACCAGGTCGTTGCGGATAAAGGCGATGTCGTCGGAAGCAGCAAGCGTACCGGCGCCGGGGAGACGGCCGCGGCGCAGTGAAGCCACGGCTGTCGTGCGGCGCGTGGTCCTTTCGGGCAGGTCGGGGCTGCACAGGTTTTCAGAGTCGAAACCCGCCGGATCGATCGAGACGACACGGATGCCGCGCTCCGCGAAGTCGCGGGCAAGGCCGAGTGTCAGCATGTCGATGGCGCTCTTGACGGTGGCCAGCGTTTCCGCATCCGGAGTTCCGGCCGCCGGTGTGGCATTGGCCGCCGCGCTCATGTTGATGATGACACCGCCCTTGCCGGCGAACTGGCGGGCCGCCTCCTGGCACATCAGGAACGTGCCGAACACATTGACGGCAAAGATGCGGTTGGGGTCTGCCTCTGTCTGCCGCGGGGCGGCCTGGACAATACTGGCATTGTTGACGACGATATCAGGCCGGCCGAAAATCTCGATCGTGGCCCGGAAGATGCGCTTCACATCCTCAGATTTCGACACGTCGCCTTCGACGGCGACAGCCCGGCCGCCACCCCGGACGATCTTTGCGGCAAGACGGGACGCACCCTCGCTATCGGCGGCATCATTGATGATGACGGCTGCACCTTCGGCGGCAAGGCGGGCGGCGATCCGCGCCGCTGGTCCATTGGCAACGCCGGTGACGACGGCGGTTTTTCCGGTCAATCTGGTCATAGCAATTTCCTTGATTCTTCGGACATGTTGATCCGATGAGCCAAGCATGCGGCAGACAAGGGCTTTGGCGTTACAACGATACTCCGAGATTTCTATGCGATCCTGCAAATGTGGAGGAGGAGACATTCCCAGCGCCGAAATTCCGCAGTAGCGTCGGTTCAGTCGAAAATCAGGACATCGCTTCCCCTCCATGCAGAACCAGACAGAACGTTTCGGTGAAATCGCTGAGATCATTGCGCGGCATACCTCGGGGACGGGGATGTTTCCGACGGCGATCGACAACCTGCTTTTGGGGCGCCAGACCGCGCCAACCGACCCTGTGCATCTGGCCCACCGCCCGGCCTTCGCGCTCATTGCCCAAGGACAGAAAACCGTGACGCTCGGGCAGGATGTCTATCATTACGGGGCTGGCGATTGTGTCGTGGTGTCGTTCGACCTGCCGGTCGTCTCGCGCGTCAGCGTCGCCAGCCCGCAGGCACCACATCTGGGGCTTGGCATGGTGATCAATCCCGACCGGCTGCGCGAAGTGCTGCAGCGGATCGCGGTTCCACCTGTTGCGGCGACGGCAGACGGCATGCGGGGCCTGGCCATCCACAAGGCATCGCCAGCCCTTGTGGATGCGACGCTGAGATATCTGAGGCTCCTCGATACTCCAAGCGACATCGCGGGCGTGGCACCTCTTGTCGAGCAGGAAATTCTCTATCGGCTGCTGACAGGGCCATACGGGCCGCGGCTGATCCAGATCGCCACGGTCGACAGTCCGGGAAACCGGGTGGCCAAGGCGATTGCCTGGCTGCGGGAACACTACGTGCGGCCGCTGCGGATCGAGGAGCTGGCCGATCATTGCGGTATGAGCGTTTCGTCGCTGCACCATCATTTCAAGGCGGTGGCGGCGATGACGCCGATGCAGTACCAGAAGCAGCTGCGGCTCTATGAAGCGCGCCGCCTGATGCTGGTCGACAATATGGATGCCGGCATGGCTGGGCATACCGTCGGTTACCAGAGCCCGTCGCAGTTCGGCCTGGAATATACCCGTTTCTACGGCCAGTCGCCGCTGCGCGACGTTTCGATGCTGCGTACGCAGGTCGCGGCCGAATAGCACAACAGTTTTGAACGCACCAAGAGCGTTCGAAAAACCGTGGGCGCGCTGGCAGAACGGCTATTGCGTCCTATCTCCCATGAGAACCCCGCCTGCAGGGCCGGGATCTTCCACCGCTATCCTTACAGAACTATGGAGCTAACCATGCGTTACAATCAGCTTGGCAATACCGGCCTGTTCGTTTCGGAAATCTGCCTGGGAACAATGACCTTCGGATCGGCGGAAGGCGCCTTCTGGGGCGGCATCGCCGGTGTCGGCCAGGATGCGGCCGACCGGATCGTCGAACGGTCCCTGGCTGCCGGCGTCAATTTTATTGATACCGCCGACGTCTATTCGGCCGGGGAGTCCGAACGGCTGCTCGGGCAGTCGCTGATCAATCTCGGCGTCGAGCGCAAGGACGTGGTGATCGCCACCAAGGTCTATGGTCAGATGGGCAACGGCCCGAACGATCGCGGTGCCTCGCGCGGCCATATCATGGATTCGGTCGAAGAAAGCCTCGACCGGCTGCAGATGGATCATATCGATCTCTACCAGATCCACGGCACCGACACGGTGACACCGATCGACGAGACGCTCAGGGCGCTGGACGATCTGGTCTCCGGCGGGCTGGTTCGTTATGTCGGCATGTCCAACTGGCAGGCCTGGCGGATTGCCAAGGCATTGGGTGTTTCCGAGCGCAAGGGGTTTGCCCGGTTCGAGACGCTGCAGGCCTATTACTCGATCGCGGGCCGCGATCTGGAGCGCGAAATCGTGCCGCTGCTGACCGAGGAAAAGATGGGTCTGATGGTCTGGTCGCCGCTCGCAGGCGGGCTGCTATCGGGCAAGTATGGACCGGGCGCACCGGGCAATGGCGAGGGCCGCCGGGCGAATTTCGATTTTCCGCCGGTCGACAAGGACCGGGCCTGGGCCTGTGTGGCCGCCATGCGCGAGGTTGGGGAAAAACACGGTGCCAGCGTTGCCGAAGTGGCGCTCGCCTTCATCCTCGCCAAGCCCTTCGTCACCAGTGTCATCATCGGCGCCAAGCGGGTGGAGCAGCTGGAGGAAAACCTGAAAGCGGTGAAGCTCCGGCTCGATGCCGATGACATGGCCAAGCTCGAAGCTGTCAGCGCCCTGCCGCCGGAATATCCGGGCTGGATGCTGGAGCGGCAGGGGGCAGGCCGTCGGCCACAGCCATTCGACGCAAAGGCATGATGCCGCAGGGCGGCCGTTTGCGCCGCCCTTGCCATTATCACGCTTGCATCTGAATTGCATTCCGCCGAGAAAGAGGAGCGTGTTTTGAATTCCCAATCTCGAAAGAACTGCATTGAACGACAACCCCGCTGCCGCCGTTGAAGCTATCGCGCAGATCAGCGCCGTGCCGACCATTCTCGATGTGGTCTGCAGGACGACCGGGATGCGCTATGCAGCGGTGGCGCGGGTGACCACCGACCGGTGGATTGCCTGTGGCGTTCAGGACAATCTGGCTTTCGGGCTGGAGCCCGGTGGCGAATTGAAGATCGAGACGACGATCTGCAACGAGATCCGCGATCACCGCCAGCCTGTCATCATCGACAACGTGGCCGAGGATCCGCTGTATTGCGGCCATCATACGCCGGCGCATTACGGTTTGCAGAGCTATATCTCCATGCCGATCACGCTGGCCGACGGCTCCTTCTTCGGCACGCTCTGCGCCATCGATACGGTGCCGCGCACATTGAACACGCCCGAAATCGTCGGCATGTTTCAGCTGTTTGCCAATCTGATCGCGTTTCATCTCGACGCCCATGACCGGATGGATCAGGAGCGGCAGAGCAGCGAGCTGCGTGAACAGTTCATCGCGGTTCTCGGTCACGACCTGCGCAATCCGCTCGCCTCGCTCGACGCCGGCACACGGATGCTGCAGCGTACGGTGGCGGATGACAAGGGCAAGACGGTGCTTGCGCTGATGCAGAACAGCATTTCGCGCATGTCGGGCCTGATCGACAACGTACTCGATTTCGCCCGTGGCCGATTGGGCGGCGGCATTTCGATCGAACAGGCCGACCGCGTGCCGCTTCGGCCTGTGCTGGAGCAGGTGGTCGCGGAACTGAAAATGGCCAATCCGGGCCGGAGGATCGAGGCTGATCTGGCGGAGGCGATGGTGCGCTGCGACGAAGGCCGGGTCGGGCAGCTGTTGTCCAATCTTCTGGCCAATGCGCTGACGCATGGCGATCCGGAGGCGCCGATCCGGATACGCTCGGCGATTTCAGGCGGCCGCTTCGAGTTGACGGTGAGCAATACCGGCGAACCCATCCCGGAAGCGGTGGTCAAGGACCTGTTCAAGCCGTTTGTGCGCGCTTCGGCCAAGGCAAATCTGGAGGGCCTCGGTCTCGGGCTTTATATTTCCTCGGAGATTGCCAAGGCGCATAGGGGCTTTCTTCAGGTGACATCGTCACCGGAAGAGACGCGCTTCACCTTCCAGATGCCGCAGCAATAGGCGGCACTTTTCCGGCTTCTTTCCTGTTCAGCGGCCGTAGTCGTTTGGCCCCTCGGTGCCCGGCCACAGGCAGAGCGCGAGGAAGAGGACGGGGCTGAGCACGGGGATGAACAGGCAGATGGCGAGATGGCCGGGATAGCCGATGTCGTGCAGCCGCTTGATGGTCAAAAGTGCAATCGAAGCGGTAGAGACAAGCGCAGTGACCACGAGGATCAGAGTCCAGAGCGCCAGCGGGATGTCATTGCCCTGATGGGCGAAGACACGCGACAGCACGAAGCCGCTCATTGCGGCCCAGAACAGCCAGCCGAGGAAATAGGGCAGGCGGCTGACGCGGCCGGAGGGGCTGAAGAACAGCCAGGACATGCTCTGCTGCCCCTCCATTTGCATTGTGGTTAGTCTCGCAGAAGTTCGTTGATGCCGGTCTTCGAGCGGGTCTTTTCATCGACGCGCTTGACGATGACGGCGCAATAGAGGTTCGGGGCAACCAAGCCGTTCGGCATCACGGCACCCGAACCCATCGAGCCTGCGACGACGACGGAATAGGGCGGCACTTCGCCATAGGTCACTTCGCCGGTGGCGCGGTCGACGATCTTGGTCGACTTGCCGATGAACACGCCCATGCCGAGCACCGAGCCCTCGCGCACGATGCAGCCTTCGACCACTTCCGAGCGGGCGCCGATGAAGCAATTGTCCTCGATGATCGTCGGGCCTGCCTGCATCGGTTCCAACACGCCGCCAATGCCGACGCCGCCGGACAGATGCACATGCTTGCCGATCTGGGCGCAGGAACCGACAGTCGCCCATGTGTCGACCATCGTGCCTTCGCCGACATAGGCGCCGAGATTGACGAAGGACGGCATCAGGATGGCGTTGGGAGCGATATAGGCGGAGCGGCGAACGACCGCGTTCGGCACGGCGCGGAAGCCGGCGTCGCGGAACTGGTTTTCGCCCCAGCCTTCAAATTTCGACGGAACCTTGTCCCACCAGGTGGATTGGCCCGGGCCGCCCTTTACCACTTCCATGTCGTTCAAGCGGAATGACAGGAGAACGGCTTTTTTCAGCCATTGATTGACGGTCCAGTTGCCATCAGTGCCGCGTTCAGCGACGCGCACCTTACCGCCGTCGAGCAGATTGAGAGCCGTGTCCACCGCATCGCGGATCTCGCCCTTGGTGTTGATGGTGACGCTGTCGCGGTTGTCGAACGCGGTGTCGATGGTCTGCGACAGGGAGGCGAGATCATGGGTCGTCATCGGAATTCCTTAAACTTCGGCGTCTATCGTAACCTGCTCTAGAGCATGATCCCGAAAAATTGAAGTGGTTTTCGGTTGCAGTCGGGGCTGGATGAAGGTGTATGTCCCGGAATGAGCACGGGTGATTTGATCCGTAGCGACCAGGATGTTGAAAGGAGCATCCGGCAGCGATGATTTGCAGCCGGTTTGCGGCAGGAAAGTTTGACATGGCAAGAATGAAGAAGCGGAATCTGCGGCGCAAGGATGGGGTCTGGGATCCCCTGGTCGATAGCCAGCAGACGCGCCAGCGCGCGGCGGGCGTTCCACAGACACCGCAATCAATGTCACCCTCCTACAGGCTCGCCTATACGGACGATGATTTCCTCGCCCGGGAAGAACTGCGCCCTGTGCGGCTGCAACTTGAATTGCTGAAGCCTGAAATGATCATGGCCGAACGCGGCATCAATTCGACAGTGGTAATGTTCGGCGGCGCCCGTATTCCGGAGCCCGGCGGTGACGCCTGGGCAGCAAAGAACGAGACCCAGCGGAAAAACCTGACCGCTGCATCGGTCTACTACGAGGAGGCGCGCAAATTCGCACGGCTCTGCTCGCTGCATTCCGCCCAGTCCGGCTACAAGGAATATGTGGTGACCACAGGCGGCGGCCCGGGCGTGATGGAAGCCGGCAACCGTGGCGCCGACGATATCGGCGCGCCGTCGATCGGGTTGAACATCGTGCTTCCGCACGAACAGGCGCCAAATCAATATGTGACACCGGACCTGTCATTCAATTTCCATTACTTCGCCATCCGCAAGATGCATTTTCTCGTGCGTGCCAAGGCTGTCACGGTTTTTCCGGGTGGCTTCGGCACGTTCGATGAGCTGTTCGAGACGATCACGCTGATGCAGACGGGCCGCATGGCACTGGTGCCGCTGATCCTGTTTGGCGAAAAATTCTGGCGCAGCGTCATCAATTTCGAGGCGCTGGCCGATTTCGGCACCATCGCGCCCAACGATCTCGATCTCGTTCAGTTCGTCGAAACGGCAGAGGAAGCCTGGGAGATCATCTCGAAATTCTACGAGACGGTCGATCCCGCGACGGTGCCGGTGGCTTCCGGCGCGCGGTAAAGCGATCGCGATCCTGTCTTCTCCAGTCGGCCACAACCGGCGTTGTGTCGCAGTGACAGCGCGCCGCGGCTGTGGCAATGAGCCGTTATGAAAACCCTGCGGCTTGTCTTGAGAGATAGAGTGTCGGCCAGCGCGATTGCTGTGCTGTTCGCTGCCATGCTGTTGATGCAGGGGCTTCTCTCCGGCGTTGCGCATGGATCGATGGCAAGTGCTGCCGTCGATCCTTTCAACATCCTTTGCATCGCGCATGAGGACGGGCCGCAGCAGACTTTGCCTGACGGTGGGCCTGCAAAGGCCGCGCACGATCTGTGCGCCACGCTGTGTCAGCTTGCTGCAGGCTATACGCCTGTTTTGCCCAGCCGTTCGATCGACATCGCAACGCCTGTTCTTCGCGCCGCGGCTGAAATCTATGTCGCCGCAAAGCCAACTCCGCGTGTTGTCTTACGCAGCCTCTTCGCCGAGGCGAGAGCACCGCCATCCTTCTCCGCATGACATCTTGAAACCCGGCCGCGCGTGAGGCGGCGGCCGCTATCTAAGCTCATCTGGAGAAACCCCATGTCCGATTTCACCATCGGCCGCGCGGACGCAGCTGTTGCGGTGCGTTCGCCGTCCGATCTTTACCGCGCCGTCTGGCGCTGGCATTTCTATGCAGGCCTGCTGGTTCTGCCCTTTCTGATCACGCTGGCGGTCACCGGCGCGCTCTACCTGTTCCGCGACGAGATCGATGGTCTCGTCTATGCGGACCTGAAGCGGGTCGAGGTTCAGGAAAATTCCGCCACGGCCGCCCCCTCAGTGATGGTCGCGGCGGCACTGGCCGCCTATCCCGGCACGGCGATCAAATATACCGATCCGCCATCTTCGACAGATTCCGTCGAGATCACCGTCAGCACGCCTGCTGCCGGCCGGATGGCGGTTTACGTCAATCCCTATGACGGAAAGGTACTGGGCGCGTTGCCTGATCGCGGTACCATCATGTGGACCATCCGCAGCCTGCACAGCCTGAAGTATTTCGGCTCTTTCGCGCGGACACTGATCGAGATCGCGGCGGGGTGGTCGATACTTCTGGTCGCCACCGGCATCTATCTCTGGTGGCCGCGCACCCAGACAGGCGGGGTTGTGAGCGTACGCGGCACGCCGAAACGGCGGGTATTCTGGCGCGACACCCATGCGGTCAGCGGCATCTTCGTCGGCTTCTTCATTGTCTTCCTCGCCGTGACCGGCATGCCGTGGTCCGGCGTCTGGGGCGAGAAGGTCAACGAATGGGCGAACGGCAGCAATTTCGGCTATCCGGCCGGCGTACGCACCGCGGTGCCGATGTCCGGTGAACATCTCGATCATATCGCCAAGACGACGTGGTCGCTGGAACAGGCACAGGTGCCGCAATCGACGGGACAAGGTGCCGTGCCGATCACGCTCGATCAGGCCGTCGCCACGTTTGACAGGCTCGGTCTGCATCATGGCTATGCCGTCAACATTCCGGCGAAACCGCAAGGCGTCTATACCGGCTCCGTCTATCCCGACGATGTTTCGCAGCAGCGCGTCGTGCATCTTGATCAGTATAGTGGCAAGCCGCTGATCGACATGAGCTATGCCGATTACGGCCCGCTCGGCAGGGCGCTGGAATGGGGGATCAATGTCCATATGGGGCAGGAATTCGGGCTCATCAACCAACTCGTGCTGCTCCTGGCATGCATTACCATCGTGCTTCTGGCAGTTTCGGCTGGAGTGATGTGGTGGAAGCGCCGGCCGAAGGGCTCGCTCGGCGTGCCGCCGATGCCCTCGGACAGAAGGGTGTTTCGCGGCTTGATCGGGCTGCTCGCGATCGGCGGCATTCTCTTTCCGCTGGTGGGGATCTCGCTGGTGGTGATGCTGGTGCTGGATTGGAGCTACCCGCTCTTCCGGCGTGCCATCCGGTTTGCGCCGCAATAAAAGGTTGCTGCAAGCTGATGACCCCGGCCAATGGGTTGGCCGGGGTCATGCAATCAGATTTTCTTGGTCTTGGTGAAATCCGAGGCGTCGATGACGCCGTCGCCATTGGTGTCGCGGCGCTTGAACATTGCGTCCGCCCGCGCCGTCACTTCGGTCAGGCTGAGCGAACCGTTCTTGTCGGTGTCGGTGCGCTTGAAACCCTTGTGCCGCATACCGGGCAGCATGGTAGGACGCATTTCCTTAAGCTTTTCCATGGCCGCCGTCTTTTCGTCGCCGGTCTTGTCCTTGGCGGCCCGCCATTCCTTGCGGGCCTCGCGGAAGGCCGTGCGCTTGGCCTTGATCTCGTCACGGGTAACCTGGCCATTGCCATCGGCATCGAACGCCTTGAAGGCTTCGGCGGTTTTCGCGTTGATCTCGTCCAGGGAGACCTTTTTGTCGCCATTGGTATCGAAGCGCTTGATCATCCATTCGGCCCGCTGCTCCGGCGTCGGCTTTTGCCGGGCGGCGAAGGTGGGGGCGACGAAGCCGGTCAGGGCGATGCTGGCAGCGACCGCGCCGAGGATTAGAGTGTTCTTCCGCATGTCAAAGTCCTTTCCATGAGCAGGTTCATGGGAAAAGATAGACATCCCGGCGGATAGGGCCAGTTAAAGTTTTGTAATGTAAGTCATTGACGGAAAACGGGTTTTTCCGTGTCAAAATTGTGTTCCGATGGCCGGTCTCAGCCTTCGGACAAAATCCGGTTGAGGAAGCTGGTCAAGTCTTCTGTGACGTAATCGACCTGCGCGGACCCATCCTCCGTCTTTTCCCAGGATTCGGCAAACTCGTATTCGAAATTGCGCGGCACCAGGAGAACCGTCTTCATGCCGAGCGTCTTCGGCACGATCAGGTTGCGCGGCAGGTCCTCGAACATGGCGGCGTGCCTGGTATCGACCCGGTGCAGGCTCATGAACTTGTGATAGGTATCGCCGGCGGGCTTCGGCACGTATTCGGCAGCGACGATGTCGAAGATATCGTCGAAATGATCGAGGATACCAAGAGCGCGGGCCGTCATCTCAGCGTGCTTGACGCTGCCATTGGTGAAGATGAACTTGCGGCCCGGCAGCGCCTTGATCGCCTCGCCGAGCGCCGGATCGGCCGGAACGACGGAATAGTCGATCGCATGCGCCTTTTGCAGGAAATCGTTGGGGTCGATGCCGTGATGGATCATCAGCCCCTGCAGCGTGGTGCCGTGATCGCGGTAATATTCCTTCTGCAGCGCCTTGGCCGAAACCGGATCCAGCGTCAAAAGCGCCGCGACATACGCCGTCATGTTGCGGTCGATCTGCGAGAACAGATTGACGTGATGCGGATAAAGCGTGTTGTCGAGATCGAACACCCAGTCGGTGACATGGGCGAAATCGGCTTGGGTCGGCAGGCGGTCGAGCTGTGTCATTTGCGCGTTATGCCATGGGTCGCGGCGGACGCAAATGGGAAATGTGCCACTCTGTTCATGCCGCCCGGACGATGACGATGATTTCCTCGGAAACGGCCTCGTCGAACGGTTCCGACAGCCAGCCGCCATAGACGGCTTCTGCCCGCAGGCCGGATGTGGTCAGATGGTCTTCGATCTCGGTTCGCGACAGGAAGAGCAGTTCGCTGGACGAAATGAGCGTACGGCCGGGCAGTTCATAGTGGGTGTCGAACGCAATGCGCCTGTTGGCCATGCGCGAAACCCGGCGTGACTGGCGGACGGAGTGTCCTTCGGCCGCAAGGTCGGCATCCCGGTTCCAGCGGGCGGGCCAGTCGATTGCCGGGTTGCGGCTCTCGAAGGCGATCAGGCCGCCCGGCGCAAGGTGCCGGCGCATCGTTGCCAGCACGGCGAGCACGTCGCTGTCTTCGAGAAAGACCTGGAAGGCGTGACCGGTCATGATGATCAGGTCGAACCGTTCCGGCGAGCGGAAATGCTGGGCTGCGGCCTGCACCCAATCGATCCGGTCGCCGTTGGGCTTTTGCCGGGCGATATCGAGCATGGCTCTGGCAGGGTCTACGCCGGTGACCACATGGCCAAGCGCGGCATAGGCGTCGCAGAGCAGCCCGGTCCCGCAGCCGAGATCGAGGACCCGCTGCGGCGCCTTGCCGGCCAGCGCCAGATAGAAATCCCGGTCGAGCGACCAGCCGCTGTCGAGATCGTAAAGTTCCGCCAGCGATGGCTCTTCATAGTGCAGATCTGGCATCCGGCGTCCCTGGTCTGAATTGCGCTGACGCTACCCAACCGCATGCGCCGTGCAAGGGTGGAGGTCCGTGACCTGAGACTTGCTGCGAAAACGCCAGCGGTCTTGTTGCCTAAAGGCGACAATGGCCCGGTTGCGCGATGCGCGGTGATGGATTCCGGCCGCCGGGCATGCTAGCCCGCACACATGCAAACCTGGATCGTCATCACCATCGCGGCTGCCTTCCTGCAGAACATCCGCTCCGCCATGCAAAAACACCTGAAGGGCGTGATGGGCACGACCGGGGCGACCTTCGTGCGCTTCGGTTACGGCGTGCCGTTCGCGCTGATCTACCTCGCCATTCTCTGGCGCGGGTTCGACCGGCCGCTGCCGGTTCCGGATGCGCATTTCTTCCTTTGGGCGGTGATCGGCGGCCTGTCGCAGATCGCCGCGACCTTTCTGCTCGTGCATCTGTTTTCCTTCCGCAATTTTGCCGTCGGAACCGCCTATTCCCGCACGGAACCGGCACAGGCGGCGCTGTTTGCGCTGATCTTTCTCGGCGAGGCGGCAAGCCGGGGGACGCTGGTTGCGATCGCGATTTCCGTCGTCGGCGTGATGATCATTTCGGTGGCGCGCACGCCGCTCAGCGTCACATCGCTGGTGACGTCGGTGTTTACCCGCACAGCTGGAATCGGCCTTCTGTCCGGCACGTTCTTCGGCCTGTCGGCAGTGTCTTACCGGTCTGCATCGCTGGCGCTGGCGCCGAGCCTGCCCGCGCCGGATTTCGTCATGCAGGCGAGTTTTACACTCGGTTTCGTCATCCTGCTGCAGACCGTGACGATGCTGGTCTGGATACTGATCCGCGAGCCGGACGAGTTGAAACGGGTGGTCAAGGCCTGGCGGCCGGGCCTGCTGGTCGGCTTTGCCGGCGCGTCCGCATCGTTCGGCTGGTTCATGGCGATGACGCTGCAGCAGGCGGCGATCGTCAAGGTGGTGGCGCAGGTGGAAATGCTGTTCACCTTTGCCTCCGCCGTCTTCATCTTCCGCGAGTGGATCAACAAGCTGGAAGTCCTCGGCTGCCTGCTGATCGTGCTCGGCGTGGTGATGCTGCTGGTTCTTTAAAAAATACGCGCCCGATTTTCGGCGGCGCTCAGAATCGTCCGATGGTAGAAGGGATCATGCTGTTTGATCTGCCCCCTGAAGACACCCTTTACGACGCGCTCCTGGCGCGCAGCACCGACTATGAAGGTTCGGCCTTCGTCTGTGTGAAGACCACCGGCATCTTCTGCCGCCTCTCTTGCCCGGCGCGAAAACCCAGGCGCGAGAACACGATTTTCACCGATTCGATCGGCACCTGCCTGGAGGCGGGTTTCCGGCCCTGCCTGCGCTGCCGTCCACTCGAAACGGCGGGTGGCAAGGACGCAATCGTCGACGGCCTGATGCAGGCCCTCGACGCCGATCCGGAGCGGCGCTGGACGGAGACCGATCTGATCCGGCGCGGCTATGATCCGTCGACCGTGCGCCGCGCTTTCAAGCGTCATCTCGGCATCACGTTCCTTGATCTCGCCCGGCACCGCAGGCTGGGTGCCGCAGCGCGGCATCTGGCCGAAGGTGGCCGCGTCATCGACGCCCAGATCGAGGCGGGCTACGAATCGCCAAGCGGCTTTCGCGCCGCCTTCGCGCGGCTGATCGGCGGAGCCCCGGCGATGTCGCAGGGCCGGACGCTGCTCTATGCCGACTGGATGGAAACGCCGCTTGGGCCGATGGTCGCGGTGGCCGACGAGACACGGCTGCATCTCTTGGAATTTCACGACCGCAAGGGATTGCCGGCCGAGATGGAGAAACTGAAGCGGAACACGCGCTCGTCCGTAGCGCCCGGAAAGACACCGCCGATCGCGCAGATCGAGACCGAGCTTTCGGATTATTTCGCCGGCAAGCCGGGCGCCTTCAAGACGCCGCTGGCCCTGAACGGAACGGCGTTCGAGCGGCAGGTCTGGGCGAGACTGCAGGACATTCCGCCGGGCGAGACACGATCCTATGGCGATATTGCGCGCGACGTGGATACGATGAAGGCGGTCCGGGCCGTTGCCAAGGCCAATGGCGCCAACCAGATTTCGATTGTCATTCCCTGTCATCGCTGCATTGGTACAGATGGCTCGCTGACCGGATATGGCGGCGGCATCTGGCGCAAGCAGTGGCTTTTGCGGCATGAAGGCAGGATGAGGCCAACGGGATTGTTTTCGGAGGAAAGACGATGAACCAGACGGACAAGGCAAAGGCGTTCGCCAACCTGCATCGCAAGGGCGATCCGGTGGTGCTCTACAACATCTGGGATGCGGGCACGGCCAAGGCTGTGGCGGCATCGGGCGCCAAGGCGCTGGCGACCGGAAGCTGGTCGGTGGCCGATGCCAACGGTTATGGCGATGGCCAGCAAATCCCGATGCTGCAACTCATCGATATCGCCCGCAGCATTATCGCTGCGACTGATCTACCGGTGTCGATCGATTTTGAGGGCGGCTATGCGGAAGACGCTGGGACGACCGCTGAAAATGTCGGCCGGGTGATCGATACCGGCGCTGTCGGCATCAATTTCGAGGATCAGGTGGTTGGCGGCAGCGGGCTGCATACGGTCGAAGCACAGGCCGCCCGGATCAAGGCGATCCGGGCAAAGGCCGACGAAAAGGGCATTCCCTTCTTCATCAATGCCCGTACCGATCTGTTCCTCAAGCTCTCCGATCCTGTCCGGCATGCGCCATTGGTTGACGAGGCAATCGAGAGGGCGGCGGCCTATGCCGACGCTGGTGCCAGCGGCTTCTTCGTGCCGGGATTATCGAACCCGGACCTGATCGGACGGGTCTGCGAAGCAGTGGCGCTGCCGGTGAATGTGATGATGCGGCCGGGCATGGAGATAAAGGCGCTGGCGGCGCTGGGCATCGCGCGGATCAGCTATGGGCCGGGCCCGTACCGGGCGATGATCGAATGGCTGAAGGGTGAGGCGGCAAAGGTATATCAGCAGGGCTGAGGGCTTGGGTTTCCCACCGCTCGCGGGGTTAACGATTCTGGAGCGGCAATCTCACTCTCCCGTCATCTTCTCCTCGAGTTTAACCCAAGGACCTGTGGCGGGGATTCAGTAGCGGCGCATCCGCGCCGCTGGAAGATTTTTTTCACACGACGGATGTCGCGTGGCCGGATTCCTGTGGCAAGTACAGCAGGAATGACGGAGGTAGGAAGAACCGTTGCGGCCAGCCTTACGGAACGATTAGCGTTCCCGCACCATGTTCCGTGAAGATCTCGAGCAACACCGAATGCGCCGTCTTGCCGTTGAGGATGACGACGCCTTCGACGCCGCGGGAAAGCGCTTCGATGCAGGTTTCGACCTTCGGGATCATGCCGCCGGAAATCGTGCCGTCCTTGATCAGCGCGTGCGCTTCGGCGACCGAGAGTTCCTTGATCAATTCGCCCTTCTTGTCGAGGACGCCCGGAACATCGGTGAGGAACAACAGGCGGGTGGCATTCAGCGCGCCGGCAATGGCGCCGGCAAATGTATCGGCGTTGATGTTGTAGGTGGCGCCGTCGCGGCCGGGAGCGACCGGGGCGATGACCGGGATCATTTCCGAGCGGGCAAGCAGGTCGAGAAGGGTGCGATCGACTTCGACGATCTCGCCGACAAAGCCGAGATCAAGAACACGTTCGATATTGCTGTCCGGATCCTTGATGGTCTTCTTGGCCTTTTCGGCAAAGACCATGTTGCCGTCCTTGCCGCACAGGCCGATCGCCCATTCGCCGGTCTGGTTGATCAGCGCGACGATTTCCTTGTTGATCGAACCGGCGAGAACCATTTCGACGATCTCGACGGTTTTTTGGTCAGTGACGCGCAGGCCGCCTTCGAACTTTGATTCGATGCCCATCTTGGTCAGCATCGCGCCGATCTGCGGGCCGCCGCCATGAACGACAATCGGGTTGACACCTGACTGCTTCAAAAGCGCGATATCCGCGGCAAAGGCCTTGCCGAGCTCGGCATTGCCCATGGCGTGGCCGCCATATTTGACGACGATGGTCTTGTTCTCGTAGCGCTGCATATAGGGCAGCGCCTTGGCGAGAAGATTTGCCTGGATTTCGCTTTCTGATGCGGACATGGAAATACCTCGAAATTAGCCGGGTGCTGTTTAGCGCAAGTTTCCGGTGGAGGGAATGATCCGTGGCAAAGATAAAGCCGGTGTGACATCAGCCTGTAGCACCGTTTTTATCTACCGCAACTCCCCTTTTTATCCTCGGATTAGTGCCCTATGTTCGCCGCTGACGGACGAGGACCGGAGCATCAATGACCACAGACGACATCTCCACGCTGATCGGCCGGATCTCGCTGAGGGATCGCGCCGCGTTCTCCGCGCTCTACAGGCAGACCAGTCCGAAACTTTTCGCCATTTGCGTCCGTATTTTGAGAGACCGGACGGAAGCGGAAGAAGCCTTGCAGGAAATCTACATCAAGATATGGCAGCGGGCAGACCGTTTTGCCAGCGGCGGCACCAATCCGATGTCCTGGCTTTCGGCAATTGCGCGCAATCATGCGATCGATCATCTGCGGGCAAGAAAGCCGGTGGCAAACACGATTGACGAGGCCTATGATCTGGCGGATTCTGCGCCGGACCCGGAAAAAACCGCCATCAATACGGCGGAGGGCCGGCGGATCGACAATTGCATGAATGAACTCGAGGCAGACCGCGCCGATGCCGTGCGCAAGGCCTATGTCGAAGGGTTAAGTTATCAGGAACTGGCCGACCTTTTCGGCACGCCGCTGAATACGATGCGAACATGGCTGCGCCGCAGTCTGTTGAAACTCAGAGAGTGCATGGAGCGATGACCACACAGAATCCCGAAAGCGGAGATTCCCGCCGCGACCAGGTGATTGCGGGCGAGTATGTTCTGGGTGTTCTGTCTGCCGACGACCGCCGCAAGGTCGAAGCGCGCATCGTTCTCGATGGCGCCTTTGCTGCCATGGTCAATCACTGGCAGAGCAACCTCACCTCTTTCGACGATGCCTATGAGCCGATCGCACCACCGCCGCAGGTGCTGGTCGCCGTCGAGCGCCGCCTGTTTGCAACGCAGGTCAAACCGGCCGTCGCTGCTACGGGGGTCTGGAATTCTCTGGTCCTGTGGCGCATGCTGACGTTGGCATCGGTGGCGGGTCTCGTGACGGTTGCGACCTTCGCCACGGGTATCCTGACGCCTGTCAGTCAGACGAAGCCGCTGGTGGCCGAACTGACTGGCGATGCCAGCACGACGATCAATCTTCTGGCGCAATACGACGCCGGCAACGGCGCCCTGAAGATCACGCCGGTGGCGGCAAAGCAGGCCGAGGCCAAATCGCTGGAACTCTGGCTGATCGAAGGCGATAACCCCGCCAAGTCGCTGGGCATCCTGCCGCAGACGGGCGAGGGCGAGATCATCATTCCGCCGGAGCTACGTTCGAAGTTCGGTGCAGGCGTCACGCTCGCCGTCAGTGTCGAGCCTTTCGGCGGCTCGCCGACAGGCACGGCCACTGGCCCGGTCGTTGCCGTCGGCAAGACGCGGCGGCCGTAGCGGCTTATTGTAAGTAATTGATTACCAAGTGGCTGCCCTTGCAAGAGGGCGGCCTTTTCGTTGCGCCGCACGCGCTTCCCGAAGAGGTAAATGAAATCAATTATTTGGATTGTTCATATTTTTCCTGAAACTCTTTCAGACGACCTTCCGTACCTTGTTCTGTCCTCTGCGCAGAGAACACGAATTCCAGCAAAACTTGGGAGAGATCCGCAACGCGGGTCCGCGAGATCAACAGGAAGGAAGAGAAATGTTCAAGTCCATGCTGCGCACGGTCACCGTCGCTTCGATACTGGCCGCCGGTGCATTTGCAGCGCACGCTGAAAATCCGATGGTCGGCGGCGCACCGATGTATGCCAACAAGAACATCGTCGAAAATGCCGTCAACTCCAAGGATCACACGACGCTGGTCGCCGCCGTCAAGGCTGCCGGTCTCGTCGAAACGCTTGAGGGGAAGGGGCCGTTCACGGTTTTTGCTCCGACCAATGAAGCCTTTGCCGCCCTGCCTAAGGGCACTGTGGAAACCCTTCTGAAGCCTGAAAACAAGGCGATGCTGACCAAGGTTCTGACCTGCCATGTGGTGGCGGCAGACGCGATGTCCAAGGCGATCGCCAAGATGGTCAAGGATGATGGCGGCACCCATGACGTCAAGACTGTCGGCGGCTGCATTCTGAAGGCCAAGGACAAGGGCGGCAAGATCACGCTGACCGACGAAACCGGCGGGGTCGCGCACGTCACCATCGCTGACGTCAAGCAGTCGAACGGTGTCATCCATGTGATCGACAAGGTGCTGCTGCCAAAATCCTGATCCACGCCCTTGTGGCTTGGGAGCCGGATGCATCCTCAACGCATTTTCGGCTCCGGGCCGGAGACCTCTCCGGCCTCAAGGCCACCGGCTTTTCAGTCGCCGGTGGCCTTTTTGTCTCGTATACAAGCGATTGCTCACGCGGGATTGATTGGCATTTGTTTTGCCCCCGGGCGAACGCCGCATTAGTTTTCAGGTGTTGCCGGCACTATCAGGCAGACGGGAGACGATCATGACAAGCCGACGCTTTTTTCTTCTTTCCGGAGTAGCCATTGCAGCTGCAGCGGCGTTTCGCGGGGGCAGGCCCGAGGCCGTTGCCGCCGAAACGTTCGAAGTGATGAAGACCGATGCGGAATGGAAAGCGATCCTGACCGCCGAGCAGTACCAGATCCTGCGGCATGAAGACACCGAACGGCCGTTTACCAGCGCGCTCAACACCGAGAAACGCAAGGGCACGTTTCACTGTGCCGGCTGCGATCTGCCGGTCTATTCGTCGGAAGCGAAATACGACAGCGGCACGGGCTGGCCGAGTTTTTGGGAATCGCTTCCGGATGCTGTCGGCAAGCGTGAGGACACGTCGCTGTTCATGACCCGCACCGAATGTCACTGCAGGCGGTGCGGCGGCCATCTCGGCCATATCTTTGACGATGGTCCGCAGCCGACCGGCATGCGTCATTGCATCAACGGGTTCGCAATGACGTTCACGCCCGCATCGGCTGCCTGACCGTTTAAAGGGCTGCTGGAGCCGCAGGCTGGGAATCGGACAGCGCTGCCTGAAGCTTGGCTTCCTGGTCCGGCGACAGCGAGGTCTTCAAGACCTTGCCGCGCAAGCCATGAAACTCCGCCAGAACCTTTTCCGGCTGTACCTTGCGCACCAGAACGAACAGCGCCGAGGAATTGTTGGGAATGGTGTCGCCGAGCGACTTGATGAAATTGTCATCGATGCCGTAATCGGCCAGCGACCCCGACAGCGCGCCAGTGCCGGCGCCGATCGCGCCACCGATGGCAAAGCCGGCCAGCGGGTTGAGGAACAGCAGACCGACGAGGCCGCCCCAGAGCGAGCCGCTGAGAAGCCCCGATGTCGCGCCGATGGCCGTCAGGTTCATGCTCTGCTTCAAGTGAACCTTGCCGGTCTCGTCGCGCACCACGACGACGGCATCCTCGAGGTCGATCAGATATTCCTTCTTCAGCGTATTCAGCTTCAGAAGCACCTTGTCGGCTTCTTCCGTGCTGTCAAAACCCACCACAATCAGATCGGACATGTCGTGTTCTCCTTGAACTCTCAACGCATTGGAGGTCGCCGGAAGGCCGCCCCGCGCGGGGAGATAGAGCACATTTCATGCCGGGGTAGTGTGACAGATGCATTTAAAGCATGCCGCGCAAAACTGCGCGGCTGCACGCGTTAGTGTGGGGCTGGGTCAGGTCGAGATCGCGACCCGGATGGCGGCGCGCAGTTCTTCCATACCAAGGTTCTTTTCGGACGATGTCGCAAGCACCTCCGGGAAGGCCGCGGGCCGCTTCTTGATCTTTTCCAGCGTTTCGGCGATCAGCCGCGGAACCGCCGGGTCCTTGATCTTGTCGGTCTTGGTCAGCACGACCTGGTAGGAGACGGCCGCCTTGTCGAGCAGGCTCAAGACGTCCTCGTCATTCTTCTTGATGCCATGGCGGCTGTCGATCAGGACGTAAACGCGCTTCAGCGTCGAGCGGCCGCGCAGATAGTCGAAGACCAGCTTGGTCCAGGCATCGACATGCTCCTTCGGCGCCTGCGCATAGCCGTAGCCGGGCATGTCGACCAGCGCCATCGGCGGCAGGTCGCCGGGCTGGCCGGAATAGCCATCCGGCACGAAATAGTTGAGCTCCTGGGTGCGGCCCGGCGTGTTCGACGTACGGGCAAGACCCTTCTGGCCGACCAGCCCATTGATCAGCGACGACTTGCCGACATTGGAGCGGCCGGCAAAGGCGATCTCGAACGGACCCTCCGGCGGCAGGAACTTCATTGACGGCACGCCGCGGATGAATACCCATGGCCGCCCGAAAAGGGGCTTGTCGTCCTGCTGCGTGGCGTCTGTCATGGTATCCTGTCCTTGGCTTTTGTTCAGGACTTCACGGTTTTGCGCCGCCATGTCAAGAAAACTCGCGATTTTCGCGAATTTGCTCAGAAAGCCGCGCGCCGCTGACGCCACATCTCGATGCTGAGATAGGAAAGCAGCGCGATTAGCACGATCGTGCCGCCGAGGATGGTGTTGAGGCTCGGGATCTCGCCGTGGATCAGGGCGACCCAGAGCGGTGCCAGGATCGTCTCGGCGGTGCCGAGCAGGGCGGCGAGCGCCGAGGGGATCAGCCGCGCACCGGTGACGAAGAAGGCCAGACCAAGGCCGAAGTTGAGCGCGCCGAACGTGACGAGGATGCCGAGCTCCGGCAGCGTGACGCTGAGGTCTGAGGCCATGATTGCCGCAACCGTGCCAGCGACGATGGTGCCGAAACAGGCAGCCGGTGTCATGCGCACATGGGCATAGCGGCGGGTGATGACGGTGGCGAGCGCGAAGACGAAGGCGATCAGGATGGCCAGCGCATCGCCCACGGGCGAGACCGCGCCATTCATGGAGTCCGAGACCATGATCGCCACGCCGGAAATCACGGCAGCGATGGCAAGCCAGGTCAGGAGCGAGACGCGTTCGCGAAAGACGATCCAGCTGATCAGCGCGGCAATCAGCGGCACGCCGGCCTGAATGAGAACGATGTTGGCAACGGTGGTATAGGCAAGCGCCAGGATGAACGAGGTCGAGGCGATGGCAAAACACAAGCCGACCGCGATGCCCGGCAGGCCCATGTTGCGAAACAGCGAGACGGTTCCGCGCGGCCCGTCGCGCAGCAACATAAAGCCGATGAGGAACAGGGCGGCAAAGAGCGAGCGCCAGAAGACGATGGTCCAGCCATCCTCGATCGACAGGAAGCGCGCCAATGTTCCGCCGAAACTCCAGACGATGGCGGAGCCGAGCACCAAGGCTGCGCCCTGGGTGGCGCTTTGCCGGTCAGGGGTTACGGATTGCGGCAGGGGCTGCGACATGGCGGGAATCCGGTTGCGGTGTTGCAGTGTAGGAGCAAACGGTCCGGCGCGCGCTGGTATCCGCGACAGGGTGCTGTCGCAAACCTTCCTGTGTGCCTTATGTGACGCAACTATTGAATCTCGGCGGCGGTTTTGTCCGGTTCGGGCTTTATCACGGCAAGAATCACACCGCCAATGGCGATGATGGCCGCACCGGCGATCACGCCCGTCGTCGGAATTTCGTTGAAGAACAGGAAGCCGATGACGGCGGCAAAGACCAGCCAAGCATAATCGACCGGACCGACGATCGCCAGCGAGGCAAGCCGGTAGCCACGCACGACGCAATATTGTGCCGCCACCGCGATCGGGCCGAGCAGCAGGAACGGGACCATGGCGGAGAGGGATGCTTCTTTCCATGTCCAGAACGCCGGTATCGCCAGGAACAGGACGCCAAAGGCGTTGACATAGAGCAGGACCGTCAGCGGGCGGTCGGCATGGGAGAGGACACGGATCATCAGCCCTTCGATGGCGAGTAGCGCGGCACCGAGAACAGCAATCGCTGCGGGGACGAGATAGGCGGGCTCGAACTGGGTGAAGGCGCCGCGCGAGATCATGATGAAACCGGCACCGGCAAAACTGAGGGTGATGCCGACCATATGCTGCTTTGTCACCGTTTCCTTGAGCACGATAACCGCCAGCGGGATGATGAAAACCACGTAGAGAAGACCAAGCGCCGTTGCATCGACAATCGGCATCGCCGCAGAGGCATAAATCAGCGCGAAGCCGCCGGAAACACCGAACGCGGCGCGCATGGCATGGGAAAACGGCCGGGCGCTGCGATAGACGCGCAAGCTGTCGCGCTTGAAGGCAACCACAGCCAGAAGCGTTGCCAGGCCGCTGACATAGCGCAGGAACTGGATCTGCACCACGGACAGGCTGTCTCCCCCGAACTTGCCCGAGGCAAAGATCAAGGAAAATAACGCCGTGCCGAGTACGACCCAGATCATCGCTTCGGCATTCGAGTTCAGCAGGTTTTTCCGCAAGGCCTTAACTTTCAAAGGTTTCTCTTCAAACTCTTGCCAAATGATCCTGCCGCATTGCAAATTCGATTTTTGAACCCTGAATGAGTATTTTCGATGCAGAACAAGCGGAACGTCTCGCTCAATGCCGTGCGGGTTTTTGTCCTGACGGCCCGCCATCTCAGTATCGTCCAGGCCGCCGCAGAAATAGGCGTTACCCCGAGCGCCGTCAGTCATCAGTTGAAGAAGCTGGAGGGTGAACTGGGCGTGGCGCTGTTCAAGCGGAGCCACAACTTTCTTGACCTGACGGATGCGGGGCGGCGCTTCCACGACGATGCCGCCGCCGCCATCGCTGCGATCGACCGTTCGGCAGAGGCACTGAGCCGCGACCAGAACGAAATCGTCGTCCGCGTCTCGGTCTCGCTTGCCGTTCGCTGGCTGATCCCGGCGCTGGAGCGGTTCAAGGCGATGCATCCGGCCGCCCGTGTGCGTGTCGAGACGAAAACCGGTTCCAACATCTCCCTCGGGTCCGGCGACCTGGCGATTTCCTATCATCGTGCCGGTACGAACCCAGACGAGGGAGAGTGGTTGGCCGCCGATATGAGCCGCCCAGTCGCGTCCCCGGCGCTGCTGGCGGCCGTCGGGTATGACGGGACCGGCGATCTTGGAAAGGTGCCAGCCCTTCAATGCTCGGCGGGCAATTGGGACTGGGCATTGTGGACCCGCACGCTCGGCCTCGATAGCGGCGCCATACAGATCCAGCATGTGTTCGACACCGACGATACGGCTCTGCATGCGGCCACGGCCGGTCTGGGCATGGTTCTGGCGCCGGCGTTCCTCACGGAGCGCGAGATCCGCTCAGGCGGGCTGGTGGTCTTGCCGGGCTTCGGGCCAGTCGATCTCGGTCATTACAGGGTGGTCTTCCAGCGCCATGAAAACCGCATGACCCGAAAATTCCGCAAGTGGCTGGGTGAGGAAATGCAGCGCATGGTTTAGCGACCACAGCGCAAGTTTTTCGCCAAGAAAAAACCCCGGATCAGTGGATCCGGGGTTTTTGATTTTCGCCTTGTTCCGGCCTATTTGGCCGGTTTCGGTTTCTTCGAGAACAATCCCTTCAGATTGTCGAACAGCTCTACCTTGGCACCCTGACGCTTCATGATGAAGGCCTGCTGCATGATCGACAGCGTGTTGTTCCAGGCCCAGTAGATGACCAGACCGGCCGGGAAGCTTGCCAGCATGAAGGTGAAGACCAGCGGCATCCAGGTGAACAGCATCGCCTGGGTCGGATCCGGCGGCGTCGGGTTCATGCGCATCTGCAGGAACATGGTGATACCCATGACCAACGGCCAGACGCCAATCACCAGCGCATGCGGTACGTCGTAGGGCAGGAGGCCGAACAGGTTGAACAGCGAGGTCGGATCCGGTGCGGAAAGGTCCTGAATCCAGCCGAAGAACGGTGCATGGCGCATTTCGATGGTGACGTAGATCACCTTGTAGAGCGCGAAGAACACCGGAATCTGCAACAGGATCGGCCAGCAACCGGCGATCGGGTTGATCTTCTCTTCCTTGTAGAGGGCCATCATGCCCTGCTGCAGCGCCATGCGGTCGTCGCCGTGCTTCTTCTTCAGTTCCTCCATCTTCGGCTGAACCTTCTTCATGTTCGCCATCGATGCGTACTGCTTCGAGGCAAGCGGGAAGAACAGGCCCTTGACGACGATGGTGGTCAGAAGGATCGCGACACCGAAGTTGCCAAAATAACGGAAGAAGAAATCCATCAGTTTGAACATTGGCTTGGTGATGAAGTAGAACCAGCCCCAGTCGATCAGAAGGTCGAACTGCGGGATCGAGTAGGACTTCTCGTAGCCGTCAACCAATGGAACCTGCTTGGCGCCTGCAAAAACGAGGGTCTTCAGGTCGGTGGACTGGCCGGGCGCGATGGTAACTGCATCCTGCTTGTAATCAGCCTGGAAGCGCGGGCGGCCGTCGGTGAAGTGCTCGTACTTGGATTCGTAGGCCAGTGTCTGCGGCGGCACGATGGCGGCTGCCCAGTACTTGTCGGTGATGCCGAGCCAGCCGGTCGTTGCCTTCTCGTGCTTGACCGGAACGTCGTTCTCCACCTTGCTGTAGGCGATTTCGTTCAGGCCGTGCTCGCCGATAACGCCGATAAAGCCTTCATGCAGAACGTAGACGCTCGGCGTGGTCGGCTTGTTGAAGCGGGTGACGCGGCCGTAGGTCGACAGCGACACCGGAACGCCGCTGCCATTGTTGATGGTATCGGCAACCTGGAACATGAAATGTTCGTCGATCGAGATCGTGCGGGTGAAAACCACGCCCTTCTCGTTGGTGTAGGTCAAGACGACAGGGGTTGCGGTCGTCAGCTTATCGCCGCTCTTGACTGTCCAGACGGTCGTCGGGCCAGGAACGGTGCCGGTCGCTTCGTTGCCGATATAGCCGAGCTCGGTAAAGTAGCCGTCTGGCGTGTCGGAGGGGCTGAACAGCGTGATCAGCGGGCTCTTGTCGTCGACGGTCTCGTGGTATTCCTTGAGCTTCAGGTCGTCGAAGCGTGCGCCGGTCAGGTTGATCGAACCAATCAGCGCCGCCGTGTCGATGGAAACACGGGCCGATTTGGCGATCGCCTGATCGCGGGTTTCAACAGCGCCGGGGACGGCGCCCTGGGCCGGCTGGGCCTGGCCCGGGACGGCAGCAGGCGTACCAGCCGCCTGCGTCTGCTGGGTGAGCTTCTGATGGGCTTCCGCCGCAATCCGTTCTTTCTCTATCTTCGGGTTCACATAGAGAAATTGCCAGGCAATCAGAATGAGCACTGATAGCCCGATCGCCACGAAGTAGTTGCGGTTTTTTTCCATCATTCTTTCCTGGAGCCGGCCTGTTGAGGCCGTGAATATTTCTGCTTGCTTTCGATCCGCTCACAGAGGGTCTTTTCGATCCGCTTAAAGGGGGCGTTCAAAAGGTCGCGTCTGGCGACAATCACATAGTCATGTCCGGGCTTCATTGCAAATCCGGCGGAAAGCCGCACGGCCTCTTTCAGGCGCCGGCGCATCCGGTTGCGTTCGACGGCATTGCCGTGCTTCTTCGTGACGGTAAAACCGACACGCGGCCCGGTATCCGGTTCGCTGCGATCAAGAACTTCCAGAAGAAACAACGGACCCTTCCGCTGCTCTCCCTTGCGCACAGCAAGAAACTGCGGCCGGCTTTTCAGCCGCCCGGCAGTTGATTTAGGCTTGGGTGATGTCATTCGCCCGCGCTCCTTCTTGGAGCTGGAGCATCCATCGTCCCGAAAGACGGTTGAAGGATGCTCCGGCGCCGTGAAGCCGCGCATGCAGGTTTCGCGAAGGTAAGTGCGCGAAGACGCGGCACGCGCCAGACGGCCTTAAGCCGACAGACGCTTACGGCCACGTGCCCGGCGGGCAACGATAACCTTGCGGCCACCCTTGGTGGCGATACGTGCACGGAAGCCGTGACGGCGCTTGCGAACAAGCTTGGACGGTTGATAGGTACGCTTCGTCATTTATTTTAATACCGCGGTGTGCGGCCCTTCTTGGGTTTGCTTCTTAGCAAGGGAGCGTTACGTTCCGGACACGGCATTGCACAGGGCAAGGGGACTTGTCCGGACGTGGGCGGCTTATAAGAGCAAAGGCCCGCGAAAGTCAATTGCCGGGGCTGAAAAGCTGGAATCGGCGCGGGTTTTCCCGTTTCGGCCGGGTAGCAGCCGTATGATGTATCTTTTGTCTAATTCAACTAACGATTGAAATTTAGTGTATAATAATGTAATTGAATAAACAAAGCCCTAAGGTCTGATCAGTAGAATTGTTGAGTTTCATAAGGGGCTTCATTAACCATCGCCGCTCTAGTGTCGCGCCTGAGACAAGAACCCGTAAGCTGCGCCGTTCATGGCCTGCTGCCGGTCCCAGGGGAGTGACACGTAAATGAAAATTCGAGGCAAGATCTATCTCATCGTCGGCTTGATGAGCCTGATCGCACTGGCCGTGACCGGCATGGCGCTGACAGTGGTCACACAATATAATGCAAGACTCGTCCAGTTCGACAACGCCTCGGATCGCGCGCTGAACGGCGAACACCTCAACCGCCTGGTAACGGCCGTGGTCATGGAAGCGCGCGGTATCTACGCAGCGCCGACGGTGGAAAAATCGAAGCCCTTTGCTGAAGGCCTGGTGAAAAACCTCGACAAGATCGATGCCCTCCTTGCCGAGTGGAAGCCGCTCGTGCCTGCCGAGGAAATTGCCGCCTTCGATGCCGTCGTCAAGCGCGCCGCCGAATTCCGGGCGTTCCGCACGGAAACCGCCCGTCTGAGCCAGGAAGTCTCGCCGCAGGCCGCCAACGAACAGGGCAACAACGATCTCAATCGCGCCAACCGCAAGGCCTTCCAGGCGGAAATCGACGCCATCGTCGATACCGATCGCGCGGCACTGGATACGATCCAGAACGAAGTCAACGCGATCGAAAGCCAGATGATCCTGATGGTGTTGCTGACCGCCGGCTTCGGTCTGATCATCGGCGCGGGTACCGCTTTCTATATCGGCACCAAGCAGCTCAGCCAGCCGATCCTGCAATTGACCGGCACGATGAAGCAGTTGGCTGATGGTGACCTGAATGCCAACGTACCCTTTGCCGGACGCAAGGATGAAATCGGTGAAATGGCGGCTGCCGTCGAAGTCTTCAAGCGCAATGGCCTGGCCGTACGCGAATTGAATGCACAGGAAACCGTGCTGCGCGAAAAGAGCGCCGATCTGCAGTCGAGCATTGCCGTTGTGGTCACGGCCGCTGCTGCCGGCGACTTTACCCAGCGGATCAGCAAGGATTACGGCAATGCCGATCTCAATCGCTTTGCCGCCAGCCTCAACGAGCTTGTCGATGGCGTCAATAGCGGTGTCAACGAGACCCGCCGCGTTATCGCCAGCCTTTCGGGTGGCGATCTGACGCAGAACATGCACGGTACGTTCCAGGGCGCCTTTGCCGAGTTGCAGCAGAACGTCAATGACACGCTGTCGACCCTGCAGAACACGCTGCGCGAAGTTCGCACCACGACGGACTCGATCAACGGCAATTCGTCGGAGCTGCGCTCCGCAGCCGACGACCTGTCGAAGCGCACCGAACAGCAGGCCGCAGCGCTCGAAGAGACCTCGGCTGCCCTCGAACAGATTACCGCGGCGGTCCGCAACTCCACCGACCGCGCCCAGGAAGCGACCGTCATGGTCACCGAGGCCAAGCAGAGTGCAGCCCAGTCCGGCGAAGTCGTGCGCAAGGCCGTCGATGCCATGGGCCGGATCGAGCAGGCCTCCAGCGAGATCGGCCAAATCACCAATGTGATCGATGAAATCGCCTTCCAGACCAATCTTCTGGCACTCAACGCCGGTGTCGAGGCTGCACGGGCAGGGGATGCCGGCAAGGGTTTTGCCGTCGTTGCCCAGGAGGTCCGCGAACTCGCCCAGCGTGCGGCAAGTGCGGCCAAGGACATCAAGGGTTTGATCGCCAAGTCCGGCTCGGAAGTCGCAACCGGCGTCAAGCTGGTGCAGGAAACGGGTGAGGTTCTCGGCAGGATCGAAACGCGGGTGTTGAGCATCAACGACCACATCCATTCGATCGCCACCGCCGCCCGCGAACAGTCGACTGGTCTTGGCGAAGTCAGCACCGCTGTCAACCAGATGGACCAGGTGACCCAGCAGAACGCTGCTATGGTCGAGGAAGCCAATGCCGCCACCCACAAGCTTTCGGCCGAAGCCGACAGCCTGGCGCGGCTGATCTCCCACTTCAAGCTGGACGACAGCGCGCCGTTGCGCGTCGTTGCCGCTCCGGTTCGCGAAAACACCCGGCCGGTGGCATCACCTGCCCGCAAGATGATGGGCACGGTCGCCCGTGCCTTCGGTGGCGGCTCGGCCAGTGCGGCAGTGTCGAAGGACAATTGGGAAGAATTCTGATCTTTCGACGGTAATCGGACGTGAACAGCAATCCCGCGGCGAGCCGGTCTCGCCGCGGGATTTTGCATTCTGATCACGGCGACGTTGTTGAGCGCGATCATTCGTTATTGGTTCGAGCGGCGCTTTCCTTCTAATGCTGGGCGATGGAACACAATGATCACAAAAGGCCGCAGCCGGGCGTGACGGCGGGCGAGGGCCAGCCTGCGGGGCAGCCGCTGGTGCTGCGCCTCGCTCCGCTCTTCGTGCTGGCGGCAGGCCTTGCCCTTGCCTATGGGCTGGGATGGCACCGTTATCTGACGCTCGGCTGGCTGGCCGATCAGCGCGAGGTGCTGCTCGATATGGTGGCGCGTCATCCGGTGCGGGCGGTGGTGCTGTTTTTCGCGGTCTATGCTGCCATCGTGGCGCTGTCGGTTCCCGCGGCATCGGTGCTGACGATCTTTGCCGGCTTCCTGTTCGGTTGGCTGCCTGGCGGGATCATCGTGGTAATCGCCGCCACAGCCGGTTCCTGCCTGCTGTTTGCGGGTGCACGTACGGTGTTCGGCGATACGCTACGGCGGCGAGCGGGGCCGTTTCTCAACCGGTTTTCGGCCGGTTTCAGCCGCAATGCCTTCAGTTACCTGCTGATCCTGCGTCTGGCGCCGGTGTTTCCGTTCTTCGTGGTCAACATCGCCCCCGCTTTCTTTGCCATCAGCCTGCGGACCTTTGCGCTGGCCACCGTGGTCGGCATCATTCCGGGCACATTCGTCTACACGTGGTTGGGCTGCGGCTTCGAGGAGGCCATCGGCGATGCAGCGGCCTACGGCAGGCCCCTGCAACTGGGCGATTTCCTAACGCCAAAACTGACCGTTGCCTTCATGGCGCTCGCCGTCATTGCCGCCCTGCCGCTTCTGGTGCAATTTGCTCGCGAAAAACGGCAGGCGGCGGGTGATCGTGGACAAGACTGACGGCGTGGCAACGGTTCTTTCCCCCGATATCTGCATCATCGGCGCGGGCTCTGCGGGTCTTTCCGTTGCCGCAGGCGCGGCCGCCTTCGGCGTCCCCGTCGTGCTGATCGAGCGCGGGCAGATGGGCGGCGAGTGCCTGAACACTGGCTGCGTGCCGTCCAAGGCGCTGATCGCGGCGGCAAAGCACGCGCATGCGGTCCGCAAGGCAGCCGAGTTCGGGGTGATCGCCGGTGAGCCGCTGATCGATTTCGACAAGGTGCAGGCGCATGTCCGCTCGGTGATCGATGCCATCGCGCCGAATGATTCGGCCGAGCGGTTCACGGCCATGGGCGTGACGGTCATCAGGGCAGATGCGCGGTTCATCGACGGCGATGCCGTTATCGCCGGAGGCTATACTATCCGCGCGCGCCGTTTCGTTATCGCCACGGGAGCCGCGCCGCTCATTCCGCCGGTTCCCGGCCTTGCCGGTATCGATTACCTGACCAACGAAACGCTGTTCGACCTCAAGAGCCTTCCACAGCATCTCGTCATCATCGGTGCCGGAGCGGTCGGGATGGAAATGGCGCAGGCGCACAGGCGGCTGGGGGCGAGGGTGACGGTCGTCGATACGGGCAGGGCGCTTGCCAAGGAGGACCCGGAACTGGCGGGCATCGTGCTCGAGCGGCTGCGGGACGAGGGCATCGAGATTGTCGAGCACAGCCGGGTTCTGTCGGCCGAAAAAACGGCAAATGGCGTTCGCCTGCACTGTGAAACGCCGGGTGGGCGGATTGCCATCGATGGCAGCGCCCTGCTGGTTGCGGCCGGGAAGACGGGCAATACTTTGGGACTGGGCCTCGAAGCCGCCGGCATTGCCGTTACGAAAGCCGGTATCGCCGTCGACGGCCGCCTGCGAACCACCAACCGCCGGGTCTATGCGATCGGCGACGCGGCAGGCGGGCTGCAATTCACCCATGCCGCCAATTATCACGCTTCGCTGGTACTGCGCGAAATCCTGTTCCGCCTGCCGGGCCGGGAAAACCGCGATATGGTTCCGCGTGCCACGTTCACCGATCCGGAGATCGCGTTCGCCGGGCTCAGTGAAGAGGAAGCCCGCGCCCGTTACGGCCAGGTGAACGTCCTTCGCTGGTCCTACGCGGACAATGACCGCGCCCAGGCGGAACGCAGGACTGCGGGCCTGATCAAGATCATTACCGGCAGGCGCGGGCGGATTGTCGGCGTTGGCATTGCCGGGGCCGGAGCGGCCGAGATGATCGCCACCTGGTCGGTCATCATTGCCAATGGCCAGCGTCTCTCGCATGTGCGCAACGCCATCGTGCCCTATCCGGCCATGGCAGAGATTGGAAAACGCGCCGTCATCGCCTATTATGCCCCCCTGACACGCACGCCGTTCGTCCGGGCCATCATCCGACTGCTCAGACGTTTCGGCTGAGACGATGGAATTCGACGGCATGACGGCAGAGACAACAGACACCACGGCCCTTGAGAGGCAGCCGGTCCGCGTTGGTTTTTTTCGCGGCCTTTCCGGCAGGCTTCTGTTTCTGACGGTCGTCTTCGTCATGCTTGCCGAAGTCCTGATCTTCGTGCCGTCCGTCGCCAATATGCGCATCCGCTGGATGGAAGACCGGCTGAATACGGCGGCGGCCGCCGGT
This sequence comes from Hyphomicrobiales bacterium, assembly GCA_900472175.1. GTDB lineage: Bacteria > Pseudomonadota > Alphaproteobacteria > Rhizobiales > Rhizobiaceae > Pararhizobium. Next base: position 33,295 of record UCHD01000010.1, read on the forward strand.
GTCGTCGTCGACGGCCTGCAGGGTGTGCAGCTGCCGCGCCCGGTTCAGGAAGAAACCCTGATGGCGACCGGGACCAAGGCGATCGTGCTGCGGCGCAAGGACGAATCGCGGCTGATCGCGGCGGTGGACATGCCGCCCGAAATTGACGCCCAGTACGACGTCGCCGCGATGACCCCGATCACCGCTATCCGCGACGCCTTCGACACGCTGCTGTTCGGCGGCGACAAGGTGGTGCGGATCTATGGGCCGATCGGCGAAAGTGCTGCGATCATCGAAGTGGTGATGGAGGATGCCAGCCTGCGCAAGGCGATGCTGGTCTATTCGCGCAATGTCTTCTTCCTGTCGCTGGTCATCTCGCTGTTTACGGCAGCGCTGATCTTTCTCGCCATCAACCGCCTGATGATCGTGCCGATCCGCCGGATGACCACCAACATGCAGGAATTCGCGGCCGAACCGTCCAATCCCGCCCGCGTTCTGGAGCCGGCGGCAGGGCGTGACGAGCTTTCGATTGCCGGGCAGCACCTGTCGGCCATGCAGCAACAGCTGCAGAAGACGTTGAAACAGCAGAAGAACCTTGCCGATCTCGGGCTTGCCGTATCGAAGATCAATCACGACATGCGCAATATCCTCGCGTCGGCGCAGCTGATCTCCGACCGCCTCGCCGATGTCGACGATCCGATCGTCAAACGGTTCGCGCCGACGCTGCTGCGCACTATCGACCGGGCCGTCGGCTACACGACCGAGGTTCTGTCCTATGGCCGCACCACCGAGCCGGAGCCGCATCGCCGGTTCGTCAAGCTGCGGCCTCTGGTGAGCGATGTCGGCGAAATGCTGGCGATCGACCCGAATGCCGGCATCGAATTCGGTATCCAGATCCCGGAAGACCTGCAGGTGGATGCCGACAGCGAACAGCTGTTTCGCGTCGTCCACAATATCTGCCGAAACGCGGTGCAGGCGCTGATGAACGATCATGCCGATAACGGCATCGCCCGCACCATCAGCGTGTCGGCGATGCGCACCGGCAGCGTCGTCAGCATTTCCGTCGATGATACCGGCCCCGGCATGCCACCCAAGGCGCGCGAACACCTGTTTTCGGCCTTCAGGGGCTCCGCCCGCTCCGGCGGCACGGGTCTCGGTCTTGCAATCGCCCGTGAACTGGTGCTGGCCCATGGCGGCACCATCGCGCTGGTGGAAAAACCGACGCCGGGAACGCTGTTCAGGATCGAACTTCCCGACCGTCCCGTCCCGCTGGACGCTTTCCGCTCAAAAGCCCGTCACTGACCGGTAATTTTTTTGAAGGCCTCTGCAACAGGCGTCAAACGCCGCTGTGGAAAGGCTTTGCGTGCGAAATCTATCCACAGTTTCAAAGGTATAAGCAGGAGATTTCATCAAAAATGAAAATTTCTGCCGAAATTCGCTTGCATTCCCCGGTGGGACGTTTTAGAGGATCGCCACGCAAGCGGTTGACGCCGCAGCAGGAAGCACCCGTAGCTCAGCTGGATAGAGCATCAGACTACGAATCTGAGGGTCGGACGTTCGAATCGTTCCGGGTGCACCATTTCTTTTCAATGACTTATCCTAATGACATGCTGGTTTTCGCCCAAGGGCAAAACGCCGCCGCAGCGTGTCGCCACGTCAGCGCGCCCTATAAATCTAGATTATCTCTTCTTTCGCAGGGCCTCGATCAGTGTGCGGGTTTTTCCGGTGGCATAGACGATGTCTTCGCGGTCGAGATGCACGGTAATCTCGACGTCTTTCCAGCCGGCGCCGTTTTCGCGGGCAAAGATTACGGCTGCTTCCAGCGACGGGAAGACTGAGGCCGCAGCGCCGGCAATCAAGAACTGTACCGTGCACTCTGCGTCCGAATAGTTGGTAAGTGCCTTGATGGGATCAAACGCCATGGTGTTCTCCGGTGTCGTTGCTGACCGGGCGATCATACGTTCCGGCAGGGCCGCTATAGCCGGAAAAAACTGTTTCGTCTCTGGTGCGATTGCCAAAACCTGCTTGGGAGAACTCCAATCAGCACAAGCGTGCCGCGCCGGAAGGACCGGCGCGGCATTGGCTTTTACCATTTCTGGTGAACGTGAACCTTGATCAGGCGCTCATAGACCTCGGCAAGGGCTGCCAGCGTTTCGGCCGGGATGGCGGGGAGTTCGCTTGCCGCGGCATTGGCCTTGGCCTGTGCCTCGTTGCGGGCTCCTGGGATGACGACGGAGACGGCCGGGCTCTGGAGGATCCAGGCGAGCGCGAACTGCGCCATCGACGCGCCCTGTGGCACGAGCGGCCGCACCTGCTCGACGGCTTCGAGCGCCACATCCAGCGGCACACCGGCAAAAGTTTCGCCGACATCGAAGAATTCGCCGTTGCGGTTGAACTTGCGATGATCGTCATCGGCAAACTTGGTATCGGCAGTGATCTTGCCGGACAAGAGGCCGGACGCCAGCGGCACGCGCACGATGATGCCGACATTTTTCTTCTGCGCCTGCTCGAAGAACAGGTCATGCGGGCGCTGGCGGAAGATGTTGTAGATGATCTGGATGGTCGCGACGCCCGGATATTCGATCGCCTTCAGCGCTTCCTCGACATTGGAGACGGAGACGCCGTAGTTGCGGATCTTGCCTTTGACGGTCAGGGCATCGAGCGCGCCGAACATTTCCGGCCGGTAGAACACCTCCGTCGGCGGGCAGTGAAGCTGCACGAGATCGAGTGTCTCGACACCGAGATTGGTGAGGCTGCGATCGATGAAGGCTTCGATATTGGCGGCCGTATAGCCGTCGGCTACGTGCGGGTTCAGCCGGCGGCCGGCCTTGGTGGCAACGAAGGGCTTTTCGCCGCCGCGTTCCTTCAGCACGGATGCGATGATCTTTTCCGAGCGGCCGTCGCCATAGACGTCGGCCGTGTCGACGAACGTGACCCCGGCATCCAGGGCTGCGTTCAAGGCGCGCTTGCCATCTTCTTCCGTTACGTCGCCCCAGGCGCCACCGATCTGCCAGGCGCCGAAGCCGATTTCGGAAATGGCAGCACCGGTGCGCCCCAATGTTCTGTTTTTCATCGCGTATTTCCTCATTTGGCAGTCATGCCGCCTTGGTGATCCCGCCGGGAGGAGGGGAGCTTATTTTAAAAGACATTCTTATGCCGGATGTGACAGGCAACCAAGCGGCCGGTTCCGGTCTTCCGCATCTATATTGGCCAGACCAGCAACAGCATCGGAATGCTGACGACCAGGACGATGGCCGACAGCGGCAGTCCAAGGCGGGCATAGTCTCCGAAGCGATAGCCGCCAGGTCCCATGACCAGCGTGTTGCACTGGTGTCCGATTGGGGTGAGGAAATCACAACCGGCGCCGATCGCCACCGCCATCAGGAACGCATCCGGCCGGAAACCGAGATTTTCCGCAAAGGTCGCGGCAATCGGCGCCATGACCAGCACCGTTGCCGCATTGTTGAGGAATGGTGTCACAGCCATGGCGGCCACCAGAATGAGCGCCAGGGCACCGGAGGGCGGCAGCATGGCCGCGAGTTTGGACAGAAGGCTGGCGATGATATCTGTCGTCCCGGTGGTTCTGAGGGAATCACTGATCGGGATCAAGGCGGCGAGCATGATCAGGATCGGCGCGTCCAGATGTTCGTAGACGTCTTTCAATGGCAGTGAACCGGACACCACCATTAAAAATGCGGCGGCGAAAAACGCGTGGGCGACGGGAACGCCGCCAAAGGCTGTTGCGCCCATCGTGACGATCAGGATCAGCACTGGAACGATGCTGTTACGTACGCTTCCAAGCTTCAGGTCACGTTCGACCAGCGGCAGGCAGCCCCATTCGCGCAAAAGGTCCGGCAGGCGGCGAAGGTCGCCTTGAAGCACCAGCACATCGCCGTTGCGGATCTTGATTTCCCCGAGGCGTTCGCTGAAGCGCTTGTCGCGGCGGCTGACGGCCAGAAGGTTGAGACCGGTGTTTTCAAACAGCGACACATCCTTGGCGCTGAGCCCGATCAATTGCGAATGTTCGCCGACAACAGCCTCGACGGAGCCGACGTCCTTGATGGTATCTTTTTCATGCTTGCGATCGGAGAGCTGGAGCTTGCCCTCCTTGACGATGCGGTCGAGTGCGGCTTGTTCGCCCTCGATGATTAACAGGTCGCCTTCCTTGAGCACAGTGTCCGGCAGCGGCGAGCGCTTCCTGTCGCCATTGCTGATGATGGCCGTGACCATGGCGTCGCCCTGCGCCGGCTTCTGCAGCCAGCTGATGGATTGTCCGGCTGCCGATGATTGCGCAGTGACACGCGCTTCTGTGGTGTAATTCTTGATCCGGAGCGCTTCGTCAAGCGAAGCCTGTTCCTTCACTCGTTCCGGCAGCAGCTTGTAGAAGACCGCGAGGAAAGCAATGCCGGCCAGTGTAAGGGCGGCTCCGACCGGCGTATAGTCGAACATCGTGAACGGCGTGCCGGTGATTTCCTCGCGCACCCGCGAAACGATGATATTCGGCGAGGTGCCGATCTGCGTCATCAGGCCGCCCAGAAGCGAGGCAAAGGCCATGGGCATCAGGAACATCGATGGCGAAACCCGCGACTTCCGCGCCATCTGGAACGCAACGGGGATCATGATGGCCAGCGCTCCGATGTTCTTGATGAAGGCCGAGAGCACGGCGACGATCGCAACGAGAATAAGCAGCTGTATGCGCGGCCCGCGCCGTTCCGGAGAAAAGCGGCGCAGCGCAATTTCCATGATGCCGGACCGGGATATGGCGGCGCTGACCACCAGGGCGCTGGCGACGATGATGACGATATCATCCGAAAAGCCGGAAAACGCCTTGGTGACCGGGACAATCCCAATGGCAACGGCCACCAGCAGCGATCCGGCAGCGACGACATCGTATCTGTAGCGTCCCCACAGGAACGCGGCCATCATCAGGGCGATGACAAGGAGGGAAAGCCATTGGTCCGTGCGCATGGGCGTATCCTGATGGGTATCGTTAAACGCCCGAAATGCAAAATCGATGCGGTCGCGGAAAAAGATAGGCAGGGATCGCGCCGGTCAAGCCGGGGCACAGGCAAAAATGTCAGTCGCCGAGCTTCAACAGCGTGCGGCCACGGCTAAGGTCGAGGATGATGGCGGAAGCGGTCTCGGCTGCCTCCCTGGGAATTTGCAACGACAGTTCCGCTCCGGTGCCGGTAAAGGCTTCGGCGCTGATCGTGACGCCAAGTGCTGTCAGCCGCGCCTTGATGAGAGCGAGATCGGAAAAGTCGCAGACCGCGCTGCCCGTCACGGTTTCGATGACTTCGGTTTTCTCCGCCGCCCGCAGGCACATCGCCGCAGTGCCGCCATAGGCGCGCATCAGCCCGCCGCTGCCGAGCAATGTGCCGCCGAACCAGCGGGTGACGATGGCGGCGACGTGGTCCAGCGATTGACCGTCGATTGCCTGGAGGATGGGTTTTCCCGCCGTTCCGCTGGGTTCGCCATCGTCGCTGAAGCGATAAGTCTGACCGATGCGATAGGCCCAGCAATTGTGGCTGGCCGTCAGGTCCGAATACTGGGTGATGAAGTCGCGTGCTTCTTCTTCGTTGCCCACGGGCCCGCAGATTGCCAGGAAACGGCTTTTCTTGATTTCCTGTGTCTGGGTCTCGATGCGCTGAAGCGTAAACATTCGCCGGTTCCGTTTGCGCGGTGATAGCGCATCGAAAGCCTTGATGCCAACAGGCGAGAAAGGTTTCTGCCCATCCCGGCCAAGACCGGGATGGAACTGGGAAAGAAGCGCCCGATCAGCCGATCGACATCAGGCTGGCGTTGCCGCCAGCCGCCGCCGTGTTGACGCTGGTCGAGACCTCTTCGAGCAGCCAGTTGAGGCAATAGGCGTCCGGGTTTTTGGCAAGCTCGGCCGTCGAGGCTGCCTGAACGAGGACCAGAGGGCCGGGAAGGGCGGCGATCTTCTTGTTGACCGTTCGGATGCGCTCCGCTTCGCCTTCGATCAATGCACCGGCAAAAGGCACATCCATCCGCCAATCAGCGGTGAACGAGACGCGGGCAGCCACCGTGGCAGGCAGCGACGCCAGCGCTTCCTTGAGGCCGGATGCCGTATCGACCACGGCGGCGTTGCCGGTGGCAAAGACGGCGGCCAACTGGCGGTAAAGGCCATCGGCTGTCTCTGGCACAAGCAGAATGCGGCCACGCGGATGCAGCGCATACAGATTGCGCTCGCCGACCGGTCCGGCAAGCTCGGTGGTGAGGCCGAGTGCCGATTGGCTGCCGGTTTCGCGGGCATCCTGCGCCTGTGTCTTCAGGCCTTTGCTGTCCAGCCACTTGGCAAAATCGAGCAGGACCGGATCCGTGTGCACCGAGCTGTGCTGCGGCGGCACCGGTGGCGTGGTGACGAGGCGGCCGAGATAAAGCGGCCCGCCGGCCTTCGGGCCGGTGCCGGAAAGGCCACGGCCTCCAAAAGGCTGCACACCGACGACGGCGCCGATGATGTTGCGGTTGACGTAGAGATTGCCGGCCTTCACGCGCGAGGTGACATGGGCAATCGTCTCGTCGAGGCGGGTGTGCAGACCGAAGGTCAGGCCATAACCGGTGGCGTTGATATCATCGATCAGCCGGTCGAGATCGTCGCGCTCATAGCGCAGCACGTGCAGCACCGGGCCGAAGACTTCACGCTTCAGGTCGGAAAGCTGCTTCAGCTCGATGATCGTCGGCGGCACGAATGTGCCTTGTGCGGTGGCCGGCGACAACGCGATCTGCTCGACCTTGGCGCCGATACCGCGCATGGCAGCGATATGCTTTTCGATAATGCCCTTGGCTTCCCCGGTGATCACGGGACCGACATCGACGGCGAGGCGGTCGGTGCGGCCGATATCGAGTTCGTGCAGGGCGCCTTTCAGCATGGTCAGCACGCGATCGGCAACATCGTCCTGCAGGCACAGCACGCGCAGCGCCGAGCAACGCTGGCCGGCACTGTCGAAGGCAGAGGCAATGACGTCGCCGACGACCTGTTCGGCAAGGGCGGATGAATCGACGATCATGGCGTTCTGGCCGCCGGTTTCGGCAATCAGCGGGATCGGTTTGCCGGAAATGGACAGGCGGTCGGCAAGCTGGGCCTGGATCAGCCGGGCAACTTCGGTCGAGCCGGTGAACATCACGCCGGCAATGTTGGGCGCGCCGACGAGGGCAGCCCCGACGCGGCCGTCGCCCGGAAGCAGCTGCAGTGCCTCGGCAGGGATGCCTGCCTCATGCAGGATGCGAACACCTTCTGCGGCGATCAGAGGGGTCTCTTCGGCGGGCTTGGCCAGTACCGGATTGCCGGCAACCAGAGCTGCGGCGATCTGGCCGGCAAAGATGGCCAGCGGGAAGTTCCACGGGCTGATGCAGACGATCGGGCCGAGCGCCTGATGCGCCGGGCCGAGCGTACGGGTCGCCTGTTCAGCATAGTAGCGCAGGAAGTCGATGGCTTCGCGGACTTCGGCGATGGCGTTGGGCAGTGATTTTCCGGCTTCGCGGACGATCAGGCCGAGCAGCGTTGGCATGCGGGCCTGCATCAGGTCGGCGGCGCGCACCAGGCATTGGGCGCGCTCAGCGGGCGAGACGGTGCTCCACTTGGCGCCTTCGGCACGGGCGATCTCGACGGCACGGCGGGCATCGTCCTCGGCTGTTTCAATGACGGAGCCGACGATGTCGCGGTGATCGCCGGGATTGAGCACCGGGCGGCTCTCACCGCGCACGGTTTCGGCGCACAGATGCGGCGCGGCCGTCCAGCTGGTCGCGGCGCTCGCCTTCAGCGCTTCCGACAGCATCGACAGCGAGGTTTCGTTGGAGAGGTCGAAGCCGGCGGAATTGCTGCGGCCCGTATAGAGATCGACGGGTGCCTTGATCTGCTCGTGCTGGGCGCCCATGACCGGCATGGCACGGACGGTATCGACGGGATCGGCAATCAGCTCGTCGATCGAGACGGCCGGATCGGCGATGCGGTTGACGAAGGAGGAGTTGGCGCCGTTTTCCAGCAGGCGGCGGACAAGATAGGCAAGCAGCGTCTCATGCGTGCCGACTGGTGCATAGATGCGGGCCGGGCGGTCGAGATTGGCCTTGCCGACCACTTCGTCATAGAGCGGCTCGCCCATGCCGTGCAGGCACTGGAATTCATAATCGCCAACCTTGAAGTCAGGCCCGGCCATTTCATAGATCGTTGCCAGAGACTGAGCATTGTGGGTGGCGAACTGGGGGAAGATCACGTCCTTGGCGGCGAGCAGCTTGCTGGCGCAGGCAATGTAGGAGACGTCGGTGTAGATCTTGCGGGTATAGACCGGGAAGCCTTCGAGACCGTCGATCTGGGCGCGCTTGATCTCGGCATCCCAATAGGCGCCCTTGACGAGGCGCACCATCATCCGATGTCCGGAGCGGCGGGCGAGATCGATGATGAAATCGAGCACGAACGGGCAGCGCTTGCCATAGGCCTGGACAACGAAGCCGACACCGTTCCAGCCGGACAGGGCCGGATCGAGGCGCAGTGCTTCGAGCAGGTCAAGCGACAGTTCCAGCCGGTCTGCTTCCTCGGCATCGATGTTGAGGCCGATATCGTAGCTCTTGGCGATCAGCGCCAGCGCCTTCACCTTTGGCAGCAGTTCGCCCATGACACGGGCCGACTGGGCGCGGACGTAGCGCGGATGCAGGGCCGACAGCTTGATCGAGATGCCGGGGCCTTCATAGATGCCGCGGCCGGCGGACGCCTTGCCGATGGCGTGGATGGCGTTTTCGTAGTCGGCATAATAGCGCGTGGCGTCGGCGGCTGTCGTCGCGGCTTCACCGAGCATGTCGTAGGAATAGCGGAAGCCGCGGGCTTCCAGCGGCCGCGAGCGCTTCAGCGCCTCGTCGATGGTTTCACCGGTGACGAACTGCTCGCCCATCATCCGCATTGCCATATCGACGCCACGGCGGATTACCGGTTCACCGGCGCGTGCGATCAGGCGGGTGAGCGCTGCCGACAGGCTGCGATCGTTGACGGTGGAGGTCAGCTTGCCGGTAACGACGAGACCCCAGGTTGCGGCATTGACGAACAGGGAGCGGCCGCCGCCGATATGCGAGCGCCAGTCGCCATCGGCGATCTTGTCGCGGATCAGCGCATCGCGGGTTGCGGTGTCGGGAATGCGCAACAAGGCCTCAGCCAGGCACATCAGCGCCACGCCTTCCTGGCTCGACAGCGAATATTCATGCACCAGACCTTCGACGCCGGAGCCTTTGTGCTTGGCGCGCAGGGCGGTGATCAGCTTGCGGGCCGTGGTCTTGGCGCGGGCGCGGATATCGTCGGGCAGGGTGGCGGCGGTGACCAGCGGCGGCAGGCATTCGGTCTCTGGGCGGCGGTACGCGGCCGTGATTGCCTGGCGCAGAGCGGTCTGTTCGGCAATGGGTGGGGCGAAATCGGCAAAGGGAGCAGTCGGGGTACTAGAAGTGTTTTGCGGCAGCGGCTGGCTCATCGAAATCGTCCCTGTTCGAAGCTATCAGGCACACGCAGTGTGGCCCGGAATTCATGGGCGCAAAATAGGGTAGACGGCTCCGGATAGCTATCCGGGAAAATGAGACTTACGGCGGATGTTTCACCGATTATGATTGTTAATACCGTACACTCTGCGGTGATATCCAGATCAAGCCGGATGATCGGGTGTCAGAGAAGCACTTTCTGTGACAGCTTGTGCCGGGCCATCAGACATTCGTCATCGCCCGGCATGCAGGTGCGGCAAACGATCGGGCGCACGGCATAGATCTTGCAGCCGACATGGACGCCGAGCTTGCCGTCGAGCGCCGAGCAGCGGTTGTCCTCGCAGCGCATGCCGCCGAGATCGGCAGACACATATTCTGCCGGGATACGGTCCAGTTCCTCGTCAGTTTCCAGTGAAAAACGTGGCCAGTCTTCGGAATAGCTGCAGCACGCGCCACAACTCTGGCAGTCGAAATCATCGGTGGGAACGGCAATGGTCATGGGGGTAGGGTAGCGGAAATTGTAAAGGAACGAAATGGGGCGGCTGAAATGTAAGTCTCTGCGTTATGAGCGGGATAGTCGCATCAGGAGCGACTAAAAACTACCGTCTTGCCTTGCGCCACCCAGCAGCACGCGCATCTGCTTCCGAACAAAAGTAGCGCTCACCGTACTGGGGCGAAATCTTCGTCGCCAGATAATATTCCTGACCGGGCACATGATAAATATGCTCGCCGCTCCGAATGCTTATATTACCCTTGATTTGGCAGGGAGGATCATATTCATGACGGGGAAGAAGCGACCATCCGCCCGCACCGACAAATGCGGCTGCCGACGACAGTGCGACGGTAATGGTGAACTTGCTCATGTAGCCTCCTATCGATCAAGGCTATCAAGAGAGTGCTAATTCTCGGTGCAATGAGAAGTTCGAATTTTAAGCGATGCCAATCGCGCTGAGATCGGAGGGATTATCACGCCACAACCGCTTCCCTGACCGCGATTTCATAGTCCTCCGTATACACCAGAATACCGGTGTCGGTCATCACGGCGATGCCATAGGCCGCGGGTTCGTCGACGGAGAGCGAAGGGTCCGGCGCATCGAAGGGCATCGGCTGCTGGTGGACGGGGCTCTTGAACACCGAAAACGGAATGCCGCGGCTGGAGCCCGAAATCGTCCGGTGCACATGGCCGGCGAAAATGTGCAGCACATTGTCCCGGCGTTTGACCACGTCGTAGAAATCCACCTCGTTGATCAACCGCATCAGGTCCATGCCGGTAAAGCCCGTCGCGTGCGGCGGATGGTGCATGAACAGCAGCACCGGCAGGTCGCCTGCGGTCTCCAGCTGCCGGTCGAGCCAGGCAAGCCGCTTGGTGCAGAGGAAACCGGCATGGCTGCGCGGGTAGTCATAAGGCGGGGCAAACAGAGTATCGAGAATGATGGCGCGGCAGTCCGGAAAATCGATGACCTGCTGGACGAAACCGTCGTCGTCTGTCGCAACGTCCGGAAAGACATCGAGAAAGGTTTCGCGGTTGTCATGGTTGCCGATGGTGATGGCAAGCGGTGGGATCAGCCGGTCCAGCAGACCTTTCAGCCGCTCATAGGAAGGCCGGTCGGCACGGTGGGCCAGATCGCCCATGACAATGACCCGGTCCGCATCGGCGTGGTAGCGGTTGACGTGGTCGATACCGGCGGCGAGCCGCTGGAAGGGATCAAGCCCGATAATTGATTTCCCCTCGGGGACCATATGCAGGTCGGTGAATACAATAAGCTTCGTCATTACCGGTGTTCCGTTAAAGAAGAATTTGCTAATTAACGTCATCACCGTGTGCGCCTGCGGAGCGACCGTCAAGCAACATAATTGGGACGATTCGATCGGTAGATATTTCAAGCCGCGCCCGCCCAGGCAGCGCCCTTGGTAAGGCACGCCATACTGATCGTGTTGATCGTGCGCCCGAAAATCTATTGCCGCAGGGGTGGCAGCGGATGGATCAGTTTCCAGGCTGGTCCTACGTCCTGAAAACGTGGTTCGGCGCCGCATTTCCGGTTTTCACTTTACCCGGCCCGCCTTTGCTATAGCCAGGCTTGCCTGTTCGCTCGGCTCGACGCCGGTTGCAGCGGCGGTGGCGGCTGCCGGCTGAATGAGCCTGGTTTGCGCAAAGGCGTCGCCCTTTTCGGCGGCCTTGCTGAACATCGCAGCTGCGGCGACAGTGTCGGCAGTCACGCCTTCACCGCTTTCCAGCATCAGCCCGAGATTGACCATGGCGTCGACATTGCCGCGATCGGCAGCGAGTTTGTAGAATTGTGCCGCCTTGCCGTTGTCTTCCGGGATCTGCGTGCCTTCGTCCAGCATGACGGCGAGATTGAAGGCGCCCAGATTATCCTTGGCGGTAGATGCCCGCTCGAACCATTGCGCGGCAAGCGCACCATTGGCCGGTGCGCCGATGCCGTCGCGGTAGGCGACGCCGAGATTGTAGGCGGCAAGGATGTTTCCGGTGGCGGCGGCCTTCTGGTAAAGCGCAAACTCCGCGACATGGTCGCCGCGTTCACCGAGCATCACGGCATAATTCACCATCGCGATCGCATGGTTGCCTTTGGCCGCCTTTTCCAGCATCGCCATGGCCTGTCCTTGCTGGCCCGCGGCATGGAGCACCCGGGCAAGTTCGAAGGTCTGCCGGGGTCCGCTTCCCTGGTTGTAGGCCTCGCGGCAAGCCGAAAGGGCGATGCCGATGCGGATATCGTCTGTCGCCACGGGACGAAAGGCCAGGTTGCGTTGCAGGTCGTGTTCGCTGCCTGCTTCCGCGTCGCATTGGTCTGCCGGCAGCAGTGCCGAGGCGGCACGGGCGGAAGGAATGGCGATCGCGGCGATCGAAAGCAGGCTCACGGCGGTGAGCAGGATCGCGTTGATGGCTGAAATGCGCTTGCTGGATCTGTTTTTCATGGCTTTCTCCCTGGTGTTTGTGTCACCTTATCGGGCGGGCAGGCCCACGCTGTTCCCCGGGAAACAGCACGCGTGGCGATCTGGCAGGAGGATGGAGATAACGCCGGACAAGAGCGGCATCCGAGGGCGCGGGTTTTCCACCCGTAGTGGCTGACCTCGCGCCGGAGACCGGGCGTTTGAACAAGGAGCAGGGACAATGACGCCAGACATTCAACGGCTGCGGCAGGGCCTTATCGGACGGCGGACATTCATTGCCGGCTGCGCTTTGGTCGCCGGTGGTCTCGCCGCAATCCCCACGCAGGCCAGCACGGTGATCGGCAAGGCATCTGACGTGCGCGGCAAGGTCGATCTCAAGCGGGCGGAAAAACAAGCAGGGCTGATGGCCGGCGGCCAGATCATGGACAACGATTTCGTCACCACCGGCAGCGACAGTTTTGCCGACTTGGCGCTGGTCGGCGACACGCGCATCCTGCTGGGGAGCAAGACGGAGCTTCTGCTCGACAGCTTTATCGCCGGCCAGGGCGGCACGATGGAACTCGGCATGGGCCAGATGGTGTTCGACCGGCCGGAGGGCCTGCCGAAGATCGATCTGGCGCTGCGCACCACGTTCGGCATGATCGGCGTGCGCGGCACGAAGTTTTTCGCAGGACCCAATCGTGGCGTCTTTGCCGTTTTTGTCGAGCATGGCCAGGTGTCTGTCGATGCCGGCGGCGTCCAGCGGCTGGTCGGTGCCGGTGAGGGCATCGAAATCGCCAAGCCCGGCGAAGCGCCGAACGAGACTGTGAAATGGAAGGAAGCCCGGATAGTTGAGGCCTATGCCAGTGTCGGCCTAAAGCGCTGAGCGTTCTCAGGTTGCATTGGTGAAAAGCTCCATTTCGCCAAAGCCCCGGATTTCGTGCATGCCGACCGAGCGCAGTGTGCGGCCGCTCTGGACGGCGGCTTCCGGGCCGATGCAGATGGCGGTGCCGAGAAATTTGTTGGCCTCCTGAAGCCGGGCAGCAAGGTTGATGCAGTCGCCATGCGCGGTATAGTCGAGCTTGCCACCGGCGCCGACTTCGCCGAGCACTGCAATACCGGTCTCTATGCCGATGCGGGTGCGGCCGAATTGATGTTCGGCAAAACCCTGCCGCCTTCGCATTTCCTCCGTCAGCGCCCGGATCGCTTCTGCGCAGTCGATCGCCTTGTTGACGTGGTCGGCGAGGTCCTCCGGCGCATTGAAGAACGCATGCACGGCATCGCCGACCACCTTGTCGACCATGCCTCCATACCGGGCGACGAGGCCGTTGACCTCGGCATAATAGATGTCGAGCAGCGTGACGAGATCGCGTGGCGGAAGCTTCTGGGATAGCGTGGAAAAGCCCTCGATATCGGTAAACAGGGCGGTCACCGGACGTTCTTCTCCGGCGACGCGGTCGTCATCCGGGTTATCGATATATCGCGCGACGACGGATTGCGGCAGGTATTGCGAGAATTTGCTGCGTGCCGTCGATTCCGCCCGCCGCACACGGGCGAATTGCAGCGTGCTGGTGACGGCAAGTACGAAGATCAGAACAAGGCTGATGCCGACGGCATCGACCAGCAGAGCGGAACCGGCATAGATTGCCGCCGCCGCCCCGATCGTGGCGGAGATGGCCAGAAGCCCGAGGGCAACGGAGGTAACCGGCCGCAGGCGCGTCGCGACAAACGCCACCAAAAGCCCGCCGATCAGGGCCAGCGCGGCTTCGAACAGGGGCAGCCTTGCCTGCCTCTCGGGAATGAAGCCGGTCAGCACGGCATTGGCGATGTCGGCATGGATCTGCACCGATGGCTCCAGCGGCATCGAGGCAGTGGAGCGCAGGCCGCCGAGATTGGGCAGGCTGCTGCCGATCAGCACCGTCTTGTCCTTGAAGCGACCGTCGGCAACCGCGCCGCTCAGCACATCGCCTGCCGACACGGTGCGTGCCTCGATGGCGGCAATCGGGCTTGCGGCAAACCGCAGGCTGCCATCCTCGTCCAGTTCGATCAACCGGCTCTCGAGCTTCAGCCATGCGGGTTGCCCGCCCAGAATTGGCGTGCGGCCGCCTGCGGCCAGACGTGCTGCTTCCAGTCCCAGCGCCGGATAGGCGTCATTGCCGATGATCGAGAAAGCCTGGACCCGGCGGATGCGGGCATCCTCGTCTCCGACCAGGAACGCCGCTGCTGCCGAGTGCGATGCGGCTTGCAGGAAACTGCAGGATGCTTCCGCACCGTTGATGAACCAGAGATCGGGGATGGCGACCGGCTTGCGGACCGCAACCGGCGGCACGGGGGCCGGATGTTCCGGCCCGCCATCGGCGATGAGGAAGCCGAGAACGACCGGCACGCTGGAAATCGCCTGCGTCAGTGCGACATTGGATGGTTCTGCCGGATCGCAGGCCGTACTGAAGATGAAATCGAGGGCAACGGCCCTGGCGCCGGCCTTGGACAGGCGTGACACAAGATCGGCGGTTTCCGTCCGGCCCCAGGTCTTGTCCGGTAATTGCTGCATCGATTTGCGGTCCACATCGATGACGACGATCTCCGCCGATTGCGGCGCCGGAACCCATTGGGTGAGAGAATCGAAGAACTGCTCGCGCTGGGTCTCCAGTGCCTGCTCACCATAGAAGAACAGCAGCAATGCGCCGAGAAGGCTCGCCGCCATCCCCGCGAAAAGCGGCCTGATCCGTGGCAGGCGGAAACTTTTCAATGGGTTATTCCTCTTCCGGTTCAGCGATCCTCTGCAGGCGGCCGATATGGCAGGTGATGACGCCGTCGGCCCGTTTGATGGCCGAGTCTTCCTCGAGCGCCTGAATGGCCCGGTTCACCTTGGGGCGGCTGGCGCCGAGTATTCCGGCAATGTCGGACTGGCTGAGCGTGATGCGGAGATTGGCGCTTTCGGGCAAGTCGGTTCCGTGGATTTGTTTCAGTGTGGCGAGGAAAAAGCGCGCGACGCGGGCGTGCAGGTCGTAAAGCGCGATCGTCTCCAGCCGGTCCGTCGTGTCGCGCAGCTGCGAGCAGAGATAGCGGATGATCGATTCGGCGGCATTCGGGGTGTGGGTGATGAAGTCTAGGAAGGCCTTTTTGCCGATGACATAGCCTTCCGTCGCGGTGATCGCCGTGGCGTCGGCGGAACGTGGCTGGTTATCGAGAATGGCCATCTCCCCGAAAAGGGCGCCGGCCTCGATATGACGCAACAGCAATTCGCGGCCCTGGGGCGTGATCAGTGACAGCTTGATACGGCCGGACAGGACGGCAATCATGTAATTGCCTTCATCGCCGCGCTGGAAAATCACCGTTCCCGGCGTCCATTTGCGATAGGTTGCAAGTGCTGCGATCGCGGATATCGTTTCCTTGTCGAATTCTTCGAAAATCGGAAAGGAACGCCAGAAGGCTGGACTCTTGTTGATCTCGCTCATTTGCTCCCCGTCCGCAAATTCAATGCTCCCCGCTGAAATTCTTCTCGCAGTCTTCGCGGTGTTGCAACAAAAAACACCATAGAAGCGGCAATGCCCAAGGATATGCTGGCGATGCCGGGCGGATTCGCTGTCACAATGACGCGTTACAAGGGTGACGGTATGACCGGTTGACGATCTTCATGGGCCGTCTACTTATTGTGAACGATCTGTCTCCGGCGCATGGGCTGGATGAATTTGGAATTGCTGATAAATCTGTCGTCAACTTGAATTTGACCCCAAACCGGAGCTTCTCCAATGCCGCAGAATGCAGTCCTCCTCGTTGCGCGTATCCTTCTGTCGATCCTCTTCATCATTGCCGGCTACGGCAAACTCACCGCACTCGGCGGCACTGCCGGCTATTTCGGCAGTATGGGCCTGCCGCTCCCGATGGTCACGGCCATCATCGTCACGGCTGTCGAACTGCTTGGCGGCCTCGCCATCCTGCTCGGCCTCTTCACTCGCCCGGCTGCCTATATCTTGGCACTCTTCTGCGTTGCCACGGCGTTCATCGGCCATGGTGACTTCTCGGTTGCCGGCAACGACATCCACTTCATGAAGAACCTGGCCATGGCTGGCGGCTTCCTGTTCGTCGCCACCTTCGGCGCCGGTGCACTTTCGGTCGACGCCAAGCGCGCCTGATTGCTGGTTGCTTGACAAAGAAAAGCCCGCCGGTTGGGAAAACCGGCGGGCTTTTTCGTGTCTGGATACTCGTCAGGGATAGATGACGCCCTTGCGCAGAATGACATTGCCGTAAAGCCGCGGTTCGCTGGTCTGGACGACGGTATGCGCCGCGCGAACCCTTGGATAGAATTCCGGCCCGAGAAGTGGTGTGACTGCACGGTCGGGTTCGTATTTGGCGCAGCAGTCGATAATGTCCTGATGCACGGGGTCGAGTGCGTCGCGATCCTGTTTCACAGTGGCGCGAAAAATTGCCGACGGTACGAAATCGTCGATCGGCAGGACGCTGAGGATGGCGTCGAGAACCGGAATCAGATGATGCCCGTCGAGCCGGATCAACCGGCGGCCATGTTCAAGGCCGGGATAGTTGCCATCGACCAGAGCAATTTCGTCGCCATGGCCCATGGCGCGCAATGTGCTTAAAAGCTCGGGGCTTAAAAGCGGGTTCAGACCTTTCAGCATCAGGGTGTTTCCTTGAAAAGAACGTTTGTGTCGATGAGGTAACGGGAAAACAGTGGCAGGCTGGCGCCGCCGATAGCGCGGGCCTGCGCGCCGACGGCGCCTTCGATGATGTCAGGCAGGATGACGCCTTCGAGATCGAGTTCCCCGGCTGCATTGCGGATTGCCGCGACGATGCGCTCGCGCACCCAGCCGGGAAAACCTCCGTCGATCACGGCGGCGCCGAAATCGATGATCGAGGCGGAGGAGACGATGGCCTGCGCCAGTGCTGCGGCCGTCAGCTGGATCCACGTTTCCAGCGGTTCGCCGAAATCGATCCATTCATCGGCGGAATACCAGAGTGGCTTCGGGTCTATGCCCCTCTCGCGCAGCAGATTTTCAAGCACGTATATCGAGGCTATTTTCAACAGCTGCTGCGGCTTGCCGTTCTTGTCGGAAACCTGCAGCGGGCCGACGGCGCCGGCCGTTCCGGTGCGGCCGGAAAACAACGCCGAGTTCAGGACGATGCCGCCGCCGATGAACGAGCCGATATAGAAATAGATGAAATCCGGATAGGAAGAGCCGACCCCGAAGATCAGTTCGGCACCACAGGCGCTGGTGGCATCGTTCTGCATCAGCACGGGGTGATGGGTGCGGGCCGCCACCTCTTCGCGCAGATCAAAACCGCGCCAGCTGTTCATCGCCTCGCGCGGTGCGCCGGTCTCCTCGGCCCAGCTCCAGAGCTGGAAGGGGGTGGCGATGCCGACGCCCGCGATGCGTTCGCGTTGCTCCGCAGTCAGCATCTTTTCAAGTTTCGGGATGCCCTCCGTGATGAAAGACAGGATGTCGCCGGGCATCGGATAGGCATGGGCTTGATGTAACTGCAGGCGGATATTGCCGACGAAATCCATCAGCACGAGATCGCAGCTGCGCCGGCCGATCTTGACGCCGTAGGAATAGACCGCATCCGGATTGAGCCGCATCGGGATCGAGGGCTGGCCGACACGGCCGCGCACGGGTTCGCCGCGCATCAACAGGTTGTCTTTTTCCAGCGCCCGCATGATGACCGTCACCGTCTGTGCCGAAAGGCCGGAACGCCGGGCAATGTCGGCCTTCGACAGGCTGCCGTGGCGGCGTACCAGCGACATGACCAGCCGTTCGTTATAGGCGCGGACGCGGGTCAGGTTTGCGCCACCGCCAGGATCGAAAACGTCCGGAACGGTCGATGCACCGCCGGAACCGGCTTGTGATGTCATGCCCGTTACCTCCCTAAAGCGCGATCTCCTATCCGGGTTGGGTTGTTCCGGACTGGCCTCCTGATCACGCCTTGCATTTTGTTTCTTGCGTACACTGCAACCACGAGGAGCGCATGCACATTTTCTGCGCAGAGAATGGCACAGATTTTTAATAATTCAATTTGATTTATTTATTGACAGCATTTCATTTTGATGTTTGTTTTGTGTCCGGAAGCGCCACCCGCACAGAGGAGATGTTGCGGTGGGCGAAGCCTGACGGACCGGTTCGCCGGTTCCTTTTTTCAATCCTTGGGAGGATTTCATGAAGAAGACTATTGTTTCCGCCGCTCTCGGCGCGCTGGCGCTTGGCGTCGTATTTGCAGCCCCTGCCCAGGCCGCCGGTGTTTCGGCTTGCCTGATTACCAAGACCGATACCAACCCCTTCTTCGTCAAGATGAAGGAAGGCGCCGAAGCCAAGGCCAAGGAGCTGGGTGTTGACCTGAAGTCCTATGCCGGCAAGGTCGATGGCGACCATGACAGCCAGGTTGCCGCCATCGAATCCTGCATCGCCGATGGCGCCAAGGGTATCCTGATTGCCGCTTCCGACACCAAGGCCATCGTTGACCAGGTCAAGAAGGCGCAGGATGCCGGCCTTCTCGTCATCGCTCTCGACACCCCGCTGGATCCGCCCGGTTCGGCCGATGCAACCTTTGCAACGGACAACCTGCAGGCCGGCAAGTTGATTGGCGCCTGGGCTGCCGCGACGCTCGGCGACAAGGCCAAGGATGCCAAGATCGGCTTCCTCGATCTCGTTCCTTCGCAGCCGACTGTCGATGTTCTGCGCGACCAGGGCTTCATGATCGGCTTCGGCATTGACCCGAAGGATCCGGCGAAGATTGGCGATGAGGACGATCCGCGCATCGTCGGCCATGACGTGACCAACGGCAACGAAGAAGGTGGCCGCACCGCCATGGAAAACCTTCTCCAGAAGGACCCGGACATCAACGTCATCCACACGATCAACGAACCGGCCGCAGTTGGCGCCTATGAAGCGCTGAAGGCCGTCGGCAAGGAAAAGGACGTTCTGATCGTTTCCGTCGACGGCGGTTGCCCGGGCGTCAAGTCGGTGGCTGAAGGCGTCATCGGCGCGACATCACAGCAATATCCGCTGCTGATGGCCTCGCTCGGCATCGAAGCGATTGCCCAGTACGCCAAGGACGGCACCAAGCCGCAGCCGACTGCAGGCAAGGACTTCTTCGACACGGGCGTTGCACTCGTCACCGACAAGCCGGCCGCCGGCGTCGAGTCGATCGACGTCAAGACCGGCACGGACAAGTGCTGGGGTTGATGCTCTAGGGCTTTAAGCACACAATCAATATGGAAGGGCGGTTTCAAGGCCGCCCTTTTCAACAACCGGTTGGTAGGCCGGTCTCTTGGGAGGGAGGCGTTGTCATGACAAGCGTCCAGGAATTCGAAAAAACACTGGATCAGAGCGACAAAACAGTCGCTTCATTCGAAGATCGTTCGCTTCTGCGGCGCGTTCAGCATTTCCTGCATTCGACACCGGCTGCCGTGCCGGCAATCGTGCTGATTGTATCCATCATCGTATTCGGCGTTTTGAAGGGCGAGCGGTTCTTCACGGCCGGAACGCTGACTTTGATCCTGCAGCAGATCGCCGTCGTCGGTATTCTCGGCGCCGCGCAGACGCTGGTCATCCTGACCGCCGGTATCGACCTGTCGATCGGCGTTATCATGGTCCTGTCCGCGGTCGCCATGGGCAACTGCGCGGTCACCTATGGCATGCCGGCGCCGCTCGCCGTGCTCGTCGGCTTTGTCGTCGCTGGCGTTTGCGGCCTGATCAACGGCTTCCTCGTTGCCCGGGTGAAACTTCCCCCCTTCATCGTCACGCTCGGCACATGGAGCATCTTTGCGGCGACGAACTACATCTATTCCGCCAACGAAACCATTCGCCGGGCCGATATCGAGACGTCGGCGCCCTTCCTTGGAATCTTCGGGTACAGTCTGAAGATCGGCTCGGCGGTGTTCACGCTCGGGGTGATCATGATGGTCGTGCTGGTGCTGGTACTCTGGTATGCGCTCAATCACACCGCCTGGGGGCGGCACCTTTATGCCGTCGGTGACGATCCTGAAGCCGCTAAACTTTCCGGTATCCGCACCGACCGCGTCCTGCTCGGCACCTATGCGCTGGCAGGTCTGATTGCCGGACTTGCCGCCTGGGTCTCGATCGGCCGCAATGGTTCTATCTCGCCCTCCTGGGCGGTGACCGACTACAACCTGCAGGCCATCACCGCGGCGGTGATCGGCGGTATCTCGCTGTTCGGCGGCCGTGGCTCCATCCTCGGAACGCTGTTTGGCGCGCTGATCGTCGGCGTCGTGTCGATGGGCCTCAACATGCTCGGTGCCGATCCGCAATGGAAAGTCGGTCTCACCGGTGTCCTCATCATCTCGGCCGTTGCGGTCGATCAATGGATCAGAAAGGTGGCCGGCTGATGGAACCTCTTCTCACTGCACGCGGTATCGTCAAGCGCTACGGCCGCGTCACGGCCCTCGATCACTCCGATTTCGATCTCTATCCCGGCGAAATCCTCGCCGTGATCGGCGACAATGGCGCCGGAAAATCTTCGCTGATCAAGGCGATCTCAGGCGCCGTCCGGCCCGACGAGGGAGAAATCCGCCTTGACGGAAAGGTCGTGCACTTTTCCAATCCGATGGAGGCGCGCGCCGCTGGCATCGAGACCGTCTATCAGAACCTTGCACTGTCGCCGGCTCTGTCGATCGCCGACAACATGTTCCTCGGCCGCGAAATCCGCAGGAGCGGCCCGATAGGCTCGCTGTTCCGGATGCTCGACCGGCCGAAGATGGAAAAGATCGCCCGCGACAAATTGAGCGAACTGGGGCTGATGACCATCCAGAACATCAATCAGGCGGTGGAAACCCTGTCCGGTGGCCAGCGTCAGGGGGTCGCGGTGGCACGCGCCGCAGCCTTCGGCTCCAAGGTCATCATCCTCGATGAGCCGACGGCGGCCCTTGGGGTGAAGGAATCGCGCAAGGTTCTGGAACTGATCCTCGACGTGCGCAAGCGCGGCCTGCCGATCGTGCTGATCTCGCACAATATGCCGCATGTCTTCGAGGTGGCGGACCGCATCCACATCCACCGGCTCGGCAAACGCCTCTGCGTCATCAACCCGAAGGACTATACGATGTCGGATGCCGTCGCCTTCATGACCGGCGCCAAGGTTCCGCCGGAGGCCGCTGCCGCATGACCATGACGCTTGCCGCCATTGCGGATCGCATCGTCGAAAAGGCGGACAAATCGCCCCGCTTCATCGTCGCCATTGCCGGCCCTCCCGGGGCCGGCAAGTCGACGCTGGCCGATGCCTTGCACGACGAGTTGATGCGACGGGGCGAAAAATCGGCCGTGTTGCCGATGGACGGCTTTCACATGGACAACGGCATTCTCGAAGAGCGCGGCCTGCTGAAGCGCAAAGGCGCGCCGGAGACCTTCGATGTGCGCGCCTTCATCGATATCGTTTCGGCGGTTCGAAAAGCGGACGAAGAGGTTCTCGTGCCGGTATTCGACCGGTCGCGTGAAATCGCCATTGCGTCGGCCCGGCCGGTGTCGCCTGAAACGCGGATTATCCTGGCGGAAGGCAATTATCTCTTGCTCGATGAAAAACCATGGTCGCGGCTCGATGGCATGTTCGACCTGTCGATCTTCGTCGGTCCACCCTATGACGTTCTGGAAGAGCGGCTGCGGCAGCGCTGGGTCCATTATGGGCTGGATGCCGCGGGCATTGAATGGAAGCTCTACGGCAATGATCTGCCGAATGGCAAGCGGATCATCGACAATTCGAGGCCGGCCGATATTGCCATCGAGATTTTCGAAACGGCCTGATGCCCGGCAATCGATCATTGTTTTTCGCCACACAATGATGCTATCGGACCCTTCGGTCAGCGCATGCCCGAACCCATGCGCACACGATTGCGTCTGGAGATACCGCCATGAGCCCACAGTCCGTCACCGAACTGACGATCCGCCGTCCTGACGACTGGCATCTGCATCTGCGTGATGGCGGCATGCTCAAGGGTGTGATTGGCGACACCAGCCGCCACTTCGCGCGCGCCATCATCATGCCCAATCTTGTGCCGCCGGTGGTCACCACCGCCGATGCGATAGCCTATCGCGAACGCATCATGGCAGTACTGCCGAAGGGTGACCGTTTCGAGCCGCTGATGACGCTTTATCTCACCGAGGGAACCAACCCGGATGACGTCGAAGCTGGTCATGCCAGCGGCCTGATCAAGGCCGTCAAACTCTATCCTGCCGGCGCGACCACCAATTCGCATGGCGGCGTGCGCAACTTTGAAAATGCCATGCCGGTTCTGGAGCGGATGGCCAAGATCGGCCTGCCGCTTTGTGTGCATGGCGAGGTGACGACGCCGGAAGTCGATATTTTCGACCGCGAGGCCGTCTTCATCGAAACCGTGCTCGAGCCGTTGCGCACCCGCCTACCGGAACTCAAGGTGACGATGGAGCATGTCACCACCAAGGACGGTATCGACTACATCAAGTCGGCAAAGAGCAATCTCGCCGGTTCGATCACCACCCATCATCTGATTATCAATCGCAACGCCATTCTGGTCGGCGGTATCCGCCCGCATTATTATTGCCTCCCGGTCGCCAAGCGCGAGTTGCATCGCCTTGCGCTGCGGGCTGCGGCAACCTCCGGCGATGGCCGTTTCTTCCTCGGCACGGATTCTGCGCCGCATGTCGATCCGCTGAAGGAATGCGCCTGCGGCTGTGCCGGTATCTATACCTCGATCAACACGATGAGCTGCCTTGCGCATGTATTCGAGCAGGAAAATGCCCTGGACAAGCTGGAGGCCTTCACCTCGCTGAATGGCCCGGCCTGGTATGGTCTGCCGGTCAACGAGGAAACGATCACATTGCGCAAGCAGGCGGAAGCTCTGACATTCCCGGAAAAGATCGAGACGGAAGCAGGTACGGTGACGGTGTTCGATCCGATGTTTCCGCTGCATTGGGCCGTTTCCTGAAGGTGGGCCAAAGCCCGCCTCCAGGAAACAGGCGTTGTCCTGTCAGGATTTGAGCTTCGAATTGCAGATGCTGTAGAAGCCGCCGCCCTTCTGGATCCAGGCAAGGCCGTTGAGTGAATTGTCGGCCTTGTCGGCCTTGTATTGATCGAGGCAGGTGTGCATGCGGGCCTTGCCTGCGGTCTCGGTCGAATATTTGGAATCGACCTTGGTCGGGAAGACGACGCCCTTTGGCGCCTTTGCCGTGGTCTTGGCCGGTTCCGGCATATTCTCCGTATTGGCCATCGATGGTTCCTGGTCGGTACTCATCTTGGCTGGTTTGGCCGCCGTTTTCGTGGAAGCCGGTGTCATGGATGTCGCGGCGGCATCGCTGCCACATTGTGCTTTGCGGAAATCGTTCCACTTCATTCCGTTCAGCGCTCCGGCCGCCTGGGCCGTTTTGTACTTGGCGCTGCAGTCCGTCATGCTCATGGCATTTGCGGCGGATGACAGCATGAAGGGAGCAAGGGAAAGCGCGGCGAGGGTGGCGAGATTGATCATCTTCATTGGATAACCTCATGATACGAGGGCATCAGGCGTTCAGCGACGCGTTGAACGTCCGCCTCAACTGCAGATATGTCTCCCGGTTTGTGTCTGGATCGTGATTTTTTCTCTAATATAGCTAAAGCTTACCAAGAATTAATCTGGCGGATGTTGCCGGTGTCGCGCTACGTTGGCCGGGTGACAGACTGCCGTTCGAAATCGGCGAGCGGCGGGCTTGATCGGGGAAAAAACTTCACCTAACAATGGGGCAGGCCGGATGCGGCCAGCCGCCCCGCAGTGCCCTGGCACGAATGGTGAATGCATCCATCCAAACCTTCTCATCCCTGCCTTTTGGCGTTGATGGCGAACGGGTCAGCAGAGCGGGCACTGATCGTCCTGTTTGCCGCCAGACGGAGGATGAACCATGCGCGATTTTCGCGATGCAAAACTGATGGCAAAGGTGCTGAAACAAGCCTTTGCCAATCGCAACACAAACCTTTCCCACAGCGAAGCCCTTGAGATCGTCGCCGGTCAGTTTGGCTACGATCAATGGAATATCCTGTCGGCAAAGATCGACACGGCAGACAAGCCGCAAAGGCAGGACGGCCATGTCGGCATTCAGCCGCCGATCCCGATCTTCCGCATCTTCGATGTCGCCAAGGCGATGGAGTTCTATTGCGGTTTTCTCGGCTTCACACTCGATTGGGAACACCGCTTCGGCGACAATTTTCCGCTCTATTGCCAGGTCACCCGGGAAGACATGATCCTGCATCTGAGCGAGCACGCCGGTGACGCGAGCCCCGGCGCCCGTGCCTTCGTCCGCGTCGGCGATGCCGTGGTGCTGCAGGCGGAACTGGCGGCCAAGAACTACCGCTACATGAAGCCCGGCGTGACAAAGGCACCGTGGGGGCTGGAGGTCGAGGTGATCGATCCCTTCAACAACCGCATCACCTTCTGCCAGCAGCAGGGCGAGAGCCAGAACGGCTGATTTTGGCGGCGCGGCGGCTCTGCCGCGCCCTCCACCTCTGGCATTGCGCGGCCCGACCTGCTATGCGGCGGGTAATAAAATCCCCCAGCTGCAGGAGCCCCGCCGATGATCCAGACATCCTTTCCCGACAAGGCCGTGATGGCCGAACTCGTCGCCAAGATGCTCTGGGAAATCAAGGCGGTGCATTTCAGCGCCGACAAGCCCTACAAGCTGGCCTCCGGCATGGCGAGCCCGGTCTATATCGATTGCCGCAAGCTGATCTCGTATCCGCGCATTCGATCGGCCGTGATGGATTTTGCTGCGGCAACCGTGCTGCGCGAAGCCGGTTTCGAAAAATTCGATATCATTGCCGGTGGCGAGACGGCGGGCATCCCTTTCGCTGCGATGCTGGCCGAACGCCTGGCGCTGCCAATGATCTATGTCCGCAAGGCGCCCAAGGGCCATGGCCGCAATGCCCAGATCGAAGGCCATATGCCGGAAGGCGCCCGCGTTCTCGTCATCGAGGACCTGACGACAGCCGGCGGCTCGATGTTCAAGTTCATCGATGCCATCCGCGCCGCTGGCGGTGTCGTCGATCACGGCATGGCTCTGTTCTACTACGATATCTTCCCGAAAGCCCGCGCCGAGATGTTGGACAAGGGTGTGACACTGCACAATATCGCTACCTGGCGCGATGTACTGGCTGTCGCCAAGCAGCAGAAATTGTTCGACGAAAAGACGCTGTCGGAGGTCGAGGCCTTCCTCAACGCGCCGCTCGAATGGTCCGGCCGCAACGGTGGTGTCAGCGAACTCGCGACCGCTTGAAAACGGCGCTGGAAATCCGGCGGAGTTTGGTTTAAATCGATTGAAATTACATCCAGGATAGGGAGGACGTTGCCGTGATCGTTTGCTGTGGGGAAGCCTTGATCGACATGCTGCCACGTCAGACGACGGCGGGCGAAACAGCGTTTGCTCCCTATTCCGGCGGTGCGATCTTCAACACGGCTATCGCTCTTGGGCGTCTCGGCATCCCGACCGGCTTCTTCACCGGTCTTTCCGACGATATGTTCGGCGACATGCTGCGCGAGACGCTGAAATCCAGCAATGTCGATTTCGGTCCCTGCGCAACCCTTTCGCTGCACACGACAGTCGCGTTCGTCAAACTGGTCAACGGTTCGGCGACCTATGCGTTCTTCGACGAAAATACGGCAGGCCGGATGATCACCAAGGATCACCTTCCGGCGCTTGGCGATTTCTGCGAGGCGCTGCATTTCGGCGCCATCAGCCTGATCCCTGAACCGTGCGGATCGACCTACGAAGCGTTGATGACCCGCGAGCATCAGAAGCGGGTGATTTCCTTCGATCCCAACATCCGCCCCGGTTTCATCAAGGATGCCGAAGCCCACAAGGCCCGCATGTTGCGCATGGCAGCGATGTCCGACATCGTCAAATTCTCCGATGAGGACCTCGACTGGTTCGGGGAAGAGGGCGGCCATGACGAACTGGTGGCCAAATGGCTTAAGCGCGGCCCGAAACTCGTCGTCATTACCAAGGGTGCGGATGGGGCCGATGGTTATACGGTGCGCGGCAAGGTCTCGGTTCCAGGCGAAAAGGTCGAGGTCGTCGATACCGTCGGTGCCGGCGATACGTTCGATGCCGGCATCCTGGCGTCGCTGAAGATGAACAATCTCCTGACGAAGGAACAGGTCGCGAATCTCAGCGAGAGTGCCGTCCGCGACGCTTTGGCACTGGGTGCGAAGGCGGCCGCCGTTACCGTTTCGCGGGCGGGGGCAAACCCGCCGTGGAGCTACGAGATCGGGCTTTAATCCAGCGTCAAGCCGCCGATCCGAGCTTGCGGCCGCGCCCGGCGAAAGCGCTGCGCGGTACGCCCGCGAGATTGGACAGAAACTGGCGGGCACATTCGCTCCAGCTGAACGTCAGGGCTTTTTGCCGTGCGTCCTCCCGGGACAGTGTCAAAGCCGCGAGCGCCGCCTCCCGCAGATCGGTGGAGAGCGCGCCGCCGCCATCTCCCAGAATATCTTTTGGTGCGGTCACCGGAAAGGCGGCAACCGGGCAGCCGCTGGCGAGCGCTTCCAGGATGACGTTGCCAAATGTATCGACCCGGCTTGGAAAGACGAACACGTCAGCCGATGCGTAAAGCGTCGCCAGGTCCGCTCCTAGGCGCTTGCCGAGGAAGTAGACATCCGGATAGCGCTGCCGCAACGCGGCCAGGTCCGGGCCGTCGCCCACGACGATCTTGGTCCCGGGCAGGTCGAGATCGAGGAAGGCCGGCAGGTTCTTCTCGACCGCTACCCGCCCGACATTGAGGAAGATCGGGCGGGAAAACGGCAGGTCCTGACGGCGTGCCGGATCGAACAAAGCCGTATCGATACCCCGTGTCCAGCGCTTGATATTGTGAAACCCGTGCGCGGCCATTTCGGTGCCGAGCGACGCGGTCGCGACCATCATGCCATTACCGGAATTGTGAAACTGGCGCAGCCACCAATAGCTCCAACTTTCGGGGATAGGCAGGCGGGCGCTGACGAACTCTGGAAAGCGGGTGTGATAGCTCGTGGTGAACGGCAGGCCCCGGCGCAGGCAGATACCGCGTGCCACGAGACCAAGTGGCCCTTCCGTGGCGATATGGATGTAGTCGGGCGCCACCGCGTCTATTTCGCCCGCCACCTGCTTGCGCGTTGGCAGCGCCAGCCGGATGTCGGGATAGAAGGGCAACGGAAAGGTGGTAAAACGTTCCGGCGTCAGGAAGTGAATGGCGATGCCTTGTTCTTTCAGGGAGCGGGCGAGCTCATCGAGCGTACGCACAACACCATTGACCTGCGGATGCCAGGCATCGGTAACAACGAGAACGGTTTTTTCCATAGGTCGCCTCGACGGGGATTTGCCACCTGCCGGGAAGCACCGGCTGACCTCGAATCAGGTGACGGCTGCAATTGACCCGTTTGATCATGCTCTGATGACAGGCGGATGATCGGCATATCCACGGGCGGCCTCATCGGGTGGTGGCGGTTGGTTGATCCGGGCGCAATTGCGCCCGGCCAGTGCCGATCCTATTGTGTGCTCAAGGCGGGAAGGACGAGATCTCCGACCTTGTAGATGTGAAATTCGCTTTTCGACACGGTGTCCAGCGACTTGAATTTCTCCACGAAGACCGGATCAGAGAAAAACTCGTCGACATTGTCGGCGCTGTGGATTGCCTCGATGTTGACGACGGTCTTGCCGTCGGTGCTTTTCGACAGGTTGCTCCAGAGAAAACCTGCCTTGCGTTCGGCAACATAGTGCACGACGTCCTGGATGATCCGGAATGCCTCATCCTGTTTGCCCGGGTGGGCGTGGATGACGTTCACGACAAACACGGTTGGCTGCGGAGTGAGTTGAAATTCGGCCTTTGGGGAGTGAGTCACGTTGTCTCCATTCGCAAAACGATGGGCGGAAAATGCCGCCGGATCGAGACTTAATGCGTGGCGATGCGTGGAAAAACGGGTTATGGCTCCGTTGATAGCGGACATGGATGTCCGTAATGGAGCGTCGCCGTGGAAACCATCGGTTCCTTGAATGTGTTCGTGATCGTGGCGGAAACCCGCAGCTTCGTCGGAGCAGGCGAGGTTCTCGGCATCTCCTCGTCGGCTGTTGGCAAGGCAATGGCCCGTCTGGAGAAGAGGCTTGGCGTCCGGCTGTTTCACCGCAGTACCCGCAGCATCGCGATCACCGCAGAGGGCACGATGTTCCTCGAACGCTGCCGCAGGATTTTCTCCGAAATAGAAGCCGCCGAGCAGGAATTGTCGCAAACGCTTGCCGCGCCGCGCGGCCGTCTTCGCGTCAGTCTACCACTCGCCGGCATGCTGTTCATGCCGGCAATCACCAAGTTCATGCGCCTGTTCCCGGAGGTCTCCATCGATCTCGATTTCACGGATCGTCTGGTCGATGTGATCGAAGAGGGTTTCGACGCTGTCGTTCGAACAGGAGACATAAGCGATAGCCGCCTGATGATGCGCAGCGTCGGTAAATTCTCTCATCGTATTGTCGGGACGGAGGACTACCTGGCGCGCGTCGGAATTCCCGAAAAGCCCCAGGATCTGTCGGCACATCTCTGCCTCCACCACAAATACCCGTCGTCCGGGAAGCTCGAACGCTGGCCGCTCAGGCATGATGTCAAACAGGGGAAATTGGAGGTGCCTGTGTCCTCCATGGCGAGCACGCTGGAGCCGTTGGTCAGCATGGCAGAGCAGGGACTTGGCCTCGCCTGTTTGCCGCTCTTCACGGTTCACGCCCAGATCGCCGGGGGAAAGCTTGTGCCGGTTTTGGGCGACTATATCGAGGACGTCGGCGAGTTTAGCATTCTGTGGCCGTCCAGCCGGCATCTGTCGCCAAAGGTGCAGGCGTTCGTCAGGTTCATGAGCGAAAACCTGTTCCGGACATGATGCGACCTGCGGCAGCGGCTCAGCTCGTCATCTGCTCATCAAGGCCAGTTGCTCGTATCCGCGGCCAGCCGAGGCGGCGACGACAGCCAGCACCGAGCCTTCATCGGTGCGTACGTGGACGGTGAGCGAGCGATAGTCACTATCGCGACCGATCCTGTCGGCAATCCTCTGGCCGTAATAGACGGCGGATCCGACATCGAAATGATCGACGCCTTCTTCATCGACAACCTGTTCATTGCCGAAATGCAGATCGAAGAAATAGTGTTCCACGTTATGCCCCGAACCCATGCGCCGCTGGAGATTTCTCCGGCTTGAGGACGCAGGTTCAGGGATAGCGCATTGTGTCCGAATACAGGCTGAATTGTATGTTCAGCCTGTATTCATCGCGGTTGTACGGCTCAGCGTTACTTCGCTGCCTTCAGCAAAGCGGCAACCAAGCCTGCCGTCGAACTGTCATGACCCGCAGCGCTTTCCTTGCCTTCGACGACCGGCAGCAGGCCTGTCGCCAGTTCCTTGCCGAGCTCGACGCCCCATTGGTCGAAGGAGTTGATGTTGAACAGCGCGCCTTCAACAAAAACGCGGTGTTCGTAGAGCGCAATCAGGCGGCCAAAGGTGAAGGGCGTCATCTCATCATAGACGAGGGTCAGCGACGGACGGTTGCCGGTAAAGACACGGTGCGGCGCGATACGCTCGATGAAGTCCTTGTCCTGACCTTTCGAAGCCATCTGGGCCTTGGCTTCTTCCAGCGTGCGCCCCTTCATCAGAGCTTCCGACTGTGCCAGGCAATTGGCCATCAACAGCTGGTGCTGGTGGCGCAGGTTTGGCTCATGGCCGTTGGCGGCGATCATGAATTCGGCCGGGATGATGCTCGTGCCCTGATGGATCAGCTGATAGAAGGCGTGCTGACCGTTGGTGCCGGGCTCGCCCCAGACGACCGGGCCGGAATTGCCCTCGACCGATGTTCCGTCCAGCGTCACACCCTTGCCGTTTGATTCCATGTCGAGCTGCTGCAGATAGGCCGGGAAACGCGACAGGCGCTGATCGTAGGGCAGGATGGCGCGGGTGGCGTAACCGAGTACGTTGCGATGGTAGAAGCCGAGAAGACCGAGCAGCATCGGGAGGTTTTCGCGCAAGGGCGCCGTGCGGAAATGATTGTCGATGGCGTGCGCGCCGGCCAGGAACTCGCCAAAATTCTCCTTGCCGATGGCGATCATCAGCGGCAGGCCGATCGCCGACCAGATCGAATAGCGCCCGCCGACCCAATCCCAGAAACCGAAGATGCGGTCCGCGTCGATGCCGAAAGCGGCAACCTTGTCGAGTGCCGTGGAGACGGCGCAGAAATGATGGCCGACGGCCTTTTCGCCAAGCTTTTCGGCAATGAACGCCCGCGCGGTCGCGGCATTGGTCATCGTCTCAATGGTGGTGAAGGTCTTGGATGCAACGATGAACAGCGACGTTTCCGCGTCGAGCAGCTTCAGCGTGTCGGCGATGTGCGCGCCATCGATATTGGAGACGAAATGCAGGCGCGGGCCATCGTGATTGGGCGCCAATGCCAGGGTCGCCATGACGGGGCCGAGGTCCGAGCCGCCGATGCCGATATTGATGACATCGGTGATCTTCTTGCCGGTGGCGCCCTTCAGTGTGCCCGAGCGGATGCCGTCGGAAAAGACGCCCATGGCGGCAAGCACGGCGTTGATGTCGGGCATCACATCCTTGCCATCGACCAGGACCGGTGTGTTGGAACGGTTGCGCAGCGCGGTGTGCAGTACGGCGCGGCCTTCGGTGATGTTGATGATATCGCCTGCAAACATCGCGTCGCGCTTCTCGGCGACTTTCGCAGCCTTGGCGATGGCTTCCAGCCCGTCCAGCACCTTGTCGTTGACGGCGCATTTCGAATAATCGAACAGCATGTCGTCAAGCGTCACGCTGTATTTGGCGAAGCGCTTGGGATCGCTCGCGAAAGCAGCCCGGATGTCTGTTGCCTTGGTGTCGGAAACGGTGGATTTCAGCTGTTCGACAAGCGCGCTCATGGCAGGTTCCTTGCGTTGCGGAAGGGTTGCGATAGCTAGTCGCTTTGCCCTTGGCAAATCAAGCCTGTCCTTATGCGAAGACTAAAAAGCCGTGCGACTTTCTTTGCCGGAGCGACGAATATCGCCTCATGGTTGCGGGTGATTGCGTTTGCAGTATGCTTGCCTCATTCGAGGTCGAAAGCAGTATTGCCAAACCAGCTGGCGCATCCGGACAGATGGGCTTTCCGGACTGTAGCAGGACACAGCCCTGTCCTCGAATGTGGAGGTGAGCTATGTGGTTCCGGCCATTTAGCATCACGTTTGGCATAAGAAAAACCCGCACAAGCTGGTTAATCACCGTGCGGGTCAATTTCTGAGCCTAGCAAAGGTGGCTGGAGTTCGCGCTCCAGTCACCGCTCCGCTAAAATAGATGTTTGACGGCACTCTGGCAAGAGAAGGCCGCCTTTATCCGCGCAGGTCCTTGCGCAGGATCTTGCCGACATTCGATTTCGGCAATTCGGTGCGGAACTCGACAAATCTTGGCCGCTTGTAGTTGGTCAGGTTTGCGGCGCAATGCGCCTTGACGTCCGCTTCCGTCAGGTTCGGGTCCCGCTTGACGACGAACAGTTTGACAGCCTCGCCCGAATGTTCATCGGGAACGCCGATGGCGGCGCATTCGAGAATGCCGGCGAGCGTCATCGCCACTTCCTCGATCTCGTTGGGGAAGACGTTGAAGCCGGAAACCAGGATCATGTCCTTCTTGCGGTCGACGATCTTGACCAGTCCTTCCGGGTTCATGAAACCGATATCGCCAGAACGGAAGAAGCCGTCGGCGGAGATGGCTTTGGCGGTTTCATCCGGCCGCTGCCAGTATCCGGCCATGACCTGCGGCCCGCGGATGCAGATTTCGCCGATATCGCCGAGTGGCAACGTATTGCCGTCCTCGTCGCGGATCTCGACATCGGTGGACGGCAGCGGCAGGCCGATCGTGCCGGTAAATTCACTACCGTCGAGCCGGTTGGCGGTCGCAACCGGGGAGGTTTCCGAGAGCCCGTAACCTTCCTTGATCGGTGACCCAGTCATCTTTTCCCAGCGCTCCGCGACCGGGCGCTGCACAGCCATGCCGCCGCCGAAGGTCAGCGCTAGGTCCGAGAAATCCAGCTTTTGGAATTCGGCATTGTTCATCAAGGCGTTGAACAGCGTGTTGAGGCCGGGGAAGATATTGACCCTGTACTTTCCTATTTCCTTGACGAAGGCCGGAATGTCGCGCGGGTTGGGGATCAGGATATTCTCGCCGCCGGTGCTGAGCCCCATCAGCGAATTCACCGTCAAGGCGAAGATATGGTAGAGCGGCAGCGCGCAGAGGAACACCAGCCGATCAGGGCGCTTCTTGTCGAGGAAGGCTGTTTCGAGCCAGAGCCCCATCTGCGACATGTTCGATAAAAGATTGGAATGGGTGAGCGTCGCGCCCTTGGAGACACCCGTCGTGCCGCCGGTATACTGCAGGAAGGCGACATCGCCGGGCTTCACATCGACGGCCTTGAGCGTCTGGCCGGCGCCCTTTGCCAGCACAGCCTTGAAGGCCAGATGTCCCGGCAACGACCAGGCGGGAACCAGCTTCTTCACCTTGCGCACGACGATGTTGACGATCAGGCCCTTGAGGCCGAGAAGATCGCCCATTGTGGCGACAACCGTGTGTTTCAGATCCGTGCGTGCCGCCACCTGCTCGACGGTGTGGGCGAAGTTTTCCAGCACGAAGATCGCCTTGGCGCCGGAATCCTTCAGCTGGTGCTCCAGCTCGCGCGGCGTGTAGAGCGGGTTGACGTTGACGACTGTATAGCCGGCCCTCAGGATGCCGAAGACGATGACCGGGTTCTGCAGGATGTTCGGCATCATCACGGCGACACGATCACCCTTGGCAAGGCCGGTCGATTGCAGCCACGCACCGATCTTCCGGCTCTGCGTATCAAGGTCGCCGAATGTCAGGGTCTTGCCCATGCAGGTAAAGGCGGCGCGATCAGCATATTTCTTGCAGGATTGTGCGAACAGATCGCCAATCGAAGCGTAGGGCAGGGGATCAATATCGGCCGGCATGCCGGGCGGGTAGGATTGCAGCCAGGGTTTGGCCGCTTGCGGACCGGGGGTCTGCATCAATGTGTCAGGCATCGTCTCTCTCCCTCATCGATCCGTCGCCGCGCTCAAAGAGAAGCGCATCGTCACTCCCTTTTCCATGCGCAACCCTGTCCGAAAATGTCTCCGGCAAGCCTGTCGCGCATGCACGAAAAATCCCTCCAGACCCTTCGCTACTCAAGATGGAGTTTTTGTTGCGCTCCATCAAGAGCATTCCGGATTATATAACCTTGACGTAAACGTCAATAAGCACCGCGCCTGTGGCCAGATTTCGTGGCTTCCATCCGCATCAATCCCTTTGCGAGCAGGGATAAAAGGGTATATTGCATTGCAATAGCGCCTAGGCTTTCCTCCCGATCCTGCCTGGGTTTCCCATTTCAGAATGAAATTCCTTTGGGCCGATGCGGCTCCAGGCAGGTCTTCCCATGTCAGACAACGCTCTTCCTTCCATTCCGGCCGCCCGCTGGGGCGGAATGTCCAGTGCAGAATTGGCCTTGGCCGTCGGTGGCTTCGGCATCGGCACCGGTGAATTCGCGATCATGGGGCTTTTGCCACAGGTGGCGGGCGATCTTTCGGTCTCGGTTCCTTATGCCGGCCACGTCATCAGCTCCTACGCGATCGGCGTGGTTGTCGGCGCGCCGCTGATCGCAGTGCTTGCCGCGCGGTTTTCAAGGCACAATGTGCTGCTCGCATTGATGAGCCTGTTTGCGCTTGGCAACCTTGCCAGTGCGGCGGCCGATAGTTTCAGCCTTCTGGTCGCGGCCCGGTTTCTGGCCGGCCTGCCGCATGGCGCCTTTTTCGGCGTCGCGGCCCTGGTCGCCGCCGGCATGGCGGCCCCGCACCAGCGAGCGCGCGCCATCGGCCGCGTGATGATGGGCCTGACGGTTGCGACCCTGCTCGGTACGCCACTCGCGGCCTGGTTTGGTCAGGCGCTCGGCTGGCGCGCCGCCTTTGCTATTGTCGGCGCCATCAGTGTGTTGACGATCGTGCTGACATGGCTTTTCGTGCCGAAGGACAAGGCCAACCCGGCCGCCACGCCACTGAAGGAACTGGGGGCTCTCGGCAAGAGCCAGGTCTGGTTGACGCTGGGCGTCTGCGCCATCGGTTGCGGCGGTATGTTTGCGGTTTTCAGCTATATCACCCCGGCGCTGACCGAAGTTGCCGGCATATCGCTTGGGACCGTTCCGATCATGCTGTCCGTGTTCGGCGCGGGCATGATCCTCGGCAATATCGTCGGCTCGCGTCTTGCCGACTGGAAGCTGATGCCGGCGATCGGCATCGCGCTGGTCTTCAACCTTGTCGCCTATGTGCTGTTCTATTTCACCATGACGACGCCGTGGATGGCGGTGATCAACGTTCTGCTGATCGGCGGTGGCTTCGCCGTCGTGCCGGGTATCCAGATGCGGCTGATGGACGTCGCGGGCGAAGCGCAGACCCTGGCGGCCGCAGCCAGCCATTCCGCCTTCAATCTCGCCAATGCACTCGGGGCCTGGCTTGGCGGTCTCTCCATTGCTGCCGGTTACGGCTGGACATCGACCGGCCTTGTCGGGGCGATGATGTCGGTGGCAGGCATCGGCATTTTCCTGTCGTCGGTTCTCCTCGACCGGTCGAAAGCGGCGACCCGATAGGGCGGCGCTTTCGGTGAAACAAGCTTGTATCCATCCCGAATAAAATCGTTTGTCATCCGCTTGTGTTGACCACGTCGTCATACTTACCTATGCCGCATGCCGACGGGTTTCGCGCACACAGCGGAAACACGCTGGCGAGCGATAGGTTTTGCTGTCATCTTGAATGACACTGGGAGGAACGCTTTTTGCAACTGAGCAATCGTGAACGGGACGACCTGCCGTCGGAACCGCGACTTTTCGGCCGTACGGCCTATGAACGTTCGGCGCTGGTCGGCCCGATTGCGGCTGCGCGCTGGCTTCTGGTGTTCGTCCTTCTGGCCGGCGTCTATTTCTTCCATGGGTTTCTGGTGCCGGTGCTGGCGGCACTTGTCATTGGGTTCGCAAGCTGGCCGATCTATCGCCGGCTTCTCGGCGCCATTGGCGGCAATCGGACGATCGGGGCGACGATTGCCATAATTGCGGTGATCTCCTTCATTGTCGCGCCGATCTCGCTTGCAGCCGTCTATGCCGTCGATGAGGTCCATAACTGGGCCGTGTGGACGATCGAGACCAATGCCGCCGGCGCACCCGTTCCGGTCTGGCTGACGCAGGTTCCGGGTGTCGGCGTCTGGCTGGGCGTCCAATGGGCAAAATATGTCGGCCATCCCGGTGCGCTTGGCGAACTGGTGCAACTGGTCAGCGGGTCCAATATCGGCAACATCTATCGCGGCGTGCTCGTCGTCGGCGCATCGGCCTTCCAATCGATGCTGACGCTTCTGTTCATGCTGATCACGCTGTTCTTCGTCTATCGCGACGGAGAAAAGCTCGTCAGCCAGCTTGATCACCTCGGCGAACGGATCCTGCCGATGCGCTGGGAGCGTGTTTCGCGCATCGTACCCTTGACCATCAGTTCCACCGTGACCGGCATGGGCGTCATTGCCATCGGTGAAGGCATCGTGCTGGGGATCGCCTATTGGATGGCTGGCGTTCCATCACCGGTTACACTCGGTATCATCACCGGCATCATGGCGCTCGTGCCCGGTGGCGCGCCGCTGTGTTTCACGCTGGTATCGATCTATCTCGTTGCCAGCGGGTCGCCCGTGGCCGGCGCGGCCCTGTTCGTCTGGGGAACGGTCGAGCTGTTCATCGTCGACAAGACGCTTCGGCCAAGACTGGTCGGCGGTCCCATCAAGCTGCCCTTCCTGCCAACGTTCTTCGGGCTTGTCGGGGGCGTCAAGACGATGGGCTTTCTTGGCCTGTTCGTCGGCCCGGTTCTGATGGCATTGCTCGTCTCGATCTGGCGGGAATGGCTGCGCGAGGTGACGGCCTCAACGCCACCAGGCACGATCATCAAACCAGACTGACGGCGTCGCTCTGCTTGCGCCAACCGGTATTCGCGTCAGGCTGATTACCTTCCCCTGCGCGAAAGTGAATCCGCAGATTGGGGGGAATTGCCGCGTGATCTGCACGCCGTGTTGCGCTAATGGTTCTCTGCGCCTGATGGCATCCCGCGCTATCACGGCTGATCCATTCGAAACGTTCAGGGAAGCAGATGAACCGCACGTATTATGCCCCGCAGGGCGGCGCGCCAGCGCAAACCCAGCTGTTGACGGACCGCGCCGTCTTTACCGAAGCCTATGCCATCATCCCCAAGGGCGTGATGATGGATATCGTCACCAGCTTCCTGCCGTTCTGGGAGGATACCCGGCTCTGGATCCTGTCGCGGCCGCTTTCGGGTTTCGCCGAGACCTTCTCGCAGTACATCATGGAAGTCGCGCCCGGCGGCGGTAGCGATCGGCCGGAACTCGACGATGGCGCTGAAGGTGTGCTGTTCATCGTCGAAGGCGAGCTGACCGTGACGCTCAATGGCGAAGCGCATCAGATGCTCCCTGGCGGTTACGCCTTCATCCCGCCTGCAAGCAAATGGTCGGTGCGCAATACCAGCGGCAAGACGGTGCGGTTCCACTGGGTCCGCAAGGCCTATGAATTTGTCGAGGGGCTCGATGTCCCGACGCCGCTTTTCCTCAACGAAGCCGATATCGCGCCATCACCAATGGCTGGCACCGAAGGCAAGTGGGCGACGACGCGCTTCGTCGATCCCAATGACCTGCGTCACGACATGCATGTGACGATCGTCACGTTCGAGCCGGGGGCCGTCATTCCGTTTGCCGAAACCCATGTGATGGAGCACGGGCTCTATGTGCTGGAAGGCAAGGCCGTTTACCGGCTCAATCAGGATTGGGTCGAAGTCGAGGCTGGCGATTATATGTGGCTGCGCGCCTTCTGCCCGCAGGCCTGCTATGCTGGCGGTCCCGGCAAATTCCGCTACCTGCTCTACAAGGACGTCAACCGCCACATGAAGCTGAAGACGCGCGCCTAGGCTGCGGCAAGCGTGCAACATGTTCCTGCCGGAAAGCTTCAGGCAAATCCGGCGGGAATAGGTGCGATCGTCCGGTCGCTACCATAGTCGCGCTGATGGGCAGTGTGGCCACGAAGACGACGCGGCGTAGCCTTGATTTCGGGCGCTGTCAGTTCGAAAACGCCGTCGGCATAGGTGCCGGTATCGTCAGCGTCATCGCGCTTTGCCTTGAGAAGATTGAAGATCATCGCAGGTCCTCCCGGTTTTTCGCATCAACGGCCAGTTCGCCGAACCGTTCCGCTGATAGCCGGAAAATAGTTAAAAAATTAACCATGTTTTCGGGCGAAGCGCGATCGAGGACGCCATGCGTGCCGCACCGATCCTACACCTGTTGTAAGACATCGGGGAGTCGTGCGGCTTTTTGGAGCTAGGGCTGCGTTAGTTCAATGATCCGCCAACCAGGTCATCGCTCAGAATCCGGAAGGCCTCGTCGAGTGCGTCCACCAGAATATCGGTCAGCTTGTCGCCGTTGTCGTCCTGAAGAAAAAGCGCGATGGCCGCGTCGCTGGGTTCGCCTGAATATTCGATGATGTTCGACATATCATTGTCCTCTAGTGCCCGGCATCATGCCGGAAGTGAGGGCAGGATAGGCTGTCTCGCTTGCGCCGGGCTTGAACATCCCGGTTTGCTGCTACGCTTCGCATTAACCTTCGATTAAGGATTTGAACAGTCCTGCGGCGTGATTTTCGTGTTCCGCGTCCGCGCACTGTCATTGGATTTGCAGATCGGCCGGAAATCTGAAAACATACCCAGATAAAAGGACTTGCCCTGTTTCAACGTCGCGCCATCTCCCCATTCTGGAGGAAGCATGAGCCACAAGTTAGTTATGATTCTCGGTGCGCTCGGGGTCTCGATCGTGTCCCTATCCGGTTGCGTCGATGACAGCGGATATCTCTATACCAATGCGCCTGTGCCCACCGCCTATCGCGAGCGGGTGGTGATAGAGCAGCGCTATTACGACGTCAGACAAGGGCCGAGCTATTATCATCGGCGCAGTCCGCGCGTTTTCTACGTTCAATCGGGAGACCGCAGAAGCCCCCGATGCTTCGGGACGAATTGCTACGTCGGCGCGACCTACAGGGAAGATCCTTATTACCAGTTGCCCAACTGAACGGAGCGCGCCTGTCGCGCCTTGAACGGTAGATTTTGGAGCGAGGGTAATCCGCGCAACCTTGTAAAGGCCTGTTCTCGTGATATTTTTGTAGAAAACTGGTGCCGCTTGCAGGACTCGAACCTGCGACCCCATCATTACGAATGTTAAACGCCTAGATCTTCGCAAATCCCGATTGTATAGAAAAGCGTGGTATGTTCAATAGTTTAAGCGGATGTTGACCCGCTTCCTCTCATGCTGTGGGGTGACATTTCCCGACTTTCTGCTTACTATGTGCTTACTGGATTGAGGTTGGTAAGCATGCGGATCACAAAGAAGACGGTAGACGGGTTGGCCGGGGTGGAGAAGGATACGTTCTTTTGGGACGATGACCTCGCCGGTTTCGGAGTGAAAGTGACGCCAACTGGCAGGAAGGTTTTCGTCTTGCAAACACGGCTTCACGGGCGCGCGAAGCGCTACACCATTGGAGCCTATGGGCAGCCTTGGTCGCCTGACAGCGCTCGCATCGAAGCCAAGATGCTGCTGGGGCAGGTTTCCGCTGGCACTGACCCGCATGAAGAGAAGAAGTCGCGCCGTCAGGACATAACCATCAGTGAATTAGTGGATCTATATTGGGAGGCGGCGAAAGCGCACAAGAAGCAAACCACGATCTCCAATGAGAAGGGTCTGCAAAAGCGTCACATCATCCCGTTGCTTGGTAAAGCCCGGCTGAAGGAACTGCAAAGGCATCATATTCAGAAATTCGTGAACGATGTCGCGGCAGGGAAAACAGTCGCGGACGTCCGAACAAAGCCGCGAGGTAGAGCACGCGTCACTGGCGGGCAAGGTTCTGCGAATCGCACATTCGGATTGCTGTCGTCGATGCTGTCATTCGCTGTCGAGCGCGGGTTACGGGCGGACAATCCCGCGTTGGGAGAGGTTGCGCCTCCTGGTTTACTGCCTTGCTAGCGTCCGCTGATCGATAGGCGCGATAGAGCCTTTCAACAACAGCGAAGGGAAAGCCTGATCGCCACCCGAACAGCTTGGCTTCAATGAGCATTTCCCCGCACGCCGCGAACCACGCGAATTTCTCGGCTGCGCTTCGAATGAGGCTGTCACTCTCGCCTACTATCAGACGGTCGGTATACGTTTTCACGAGTTTGCGAACTGTCTTGCGCACGCTCTTCCTATGTAATACCAGATACCGAATCCAACGGGCGAGATGGTCGCCGGTATAATTGCTTATTAGGCGCGACATCTGATCGATTTCATCTTTTCCATCATTCTCAAGTTGCTTGTCGTAAGAACCAAAAATTCCGCCCAATTCTCGATCTTGCACCTTGACTGGTAAGAAACGTGCGTCCTGCCCGCTCCCATGCTTGCGATTGCTGAGGGTCGCCAAGTCTGGCTCGCCGGTCACAACAGCAACCACACGCCACGTAAGATTGGGAAACTCACTTTTAACTGAGCTTGCGGAGGAGCGCGTGCGGCCTCGGCCATTGGTCACTTTGTAGATAAACTCACCCAGTTGCCTGTTGACCTCGTCCGGAGATGAGGTGCCTACCTCATCGACACACAGAATTCCGTCGTTCGCCGCGTATAGTTTCTCCTCAAGAGCCCTTTCCGTGAAATTGAATGGCAACAGTTCGCGAGAGTTCTTTGGATGGGAAAGTGCATTAATCAACGTAAGGAGGCTCGTTTTCCCCGTACGCGATTGCCCGTGAAGATACAGAATTGCTCCTTCCTTTGACCCAAGTGGGCGAAGAAGCGGCCCAACGAACGCGACCATAACACTAAGGGCGACAAGATCGCTGGTGTACGCTGCTCTGTTTAGATAATCGATCAGCCTGTTGTCTGGCGTTGCGGGGGCCGTTGACCTTCGCTTTATGAGATTCTGCGCAATGTGAGTCCTCGGCCGACGTTTTGCGGATATAACTGCGCCCTGATGGGTATATTCCCTACCGATCCACCCGTTGCGGTTGGCGACACGGACATTTCCGGTCGTCTTGTTGTCAAGAGCGACTTTGAAGGCGTTGAGGAATTGCGCCCGATCATAGGTCTGGTTGAATCCGGCATCGACGACTAAGCGGAGGCACTCTTCGGGCTTGAAAAGCAACGACGCTTTTACGCAGATTTGCAGTTGGGCATTCTGCGCGCGGTCGGCGATGATGAGCGCATGTTGTTCCTCGACGCCGTCGAGCTGAATGCCGTCGATAATTCGGAGGCTGAATGGTGATGTTGTAATTTCGGTGTCCATAATTTTATCTCGCTGTCGGATGTTTGCTGAAGAATGGCTGTGTTTGAAGTGCTCACTACTCAGCCCTTGTCGCGCCAAGCGTTGATCGAGCAGGCGATGGCGTGCAGTTTCACCGGTGACCATTCGAAAGTCCCTCGCGACGCAGTCTAGGAGGCATTCTGCGGCTTTCTTTCAGCAAACTTGGAATCAACTCCAACACCTCGCGGTATCGCATCTGACGCATCAAACCCGGCCGAAGGCCGATGTTGATGAGCAGATCGGCTACGCGGTAGCCAGCCAGCCATGCCAGCCATTCAGCAAGAACGGGACCCCGCATAAGGTTGGGTCTTCCGGGCCTCTCAGATCCATCGTTCCCGATGAACTTCGTGCGGAGCTCTGGAGTGAACTTGAAGATGTAGCTGAGGGCCAACCCGAGGTCCGGAATCGAGCCGACGGGATCGATCCTGATCGGATGGCCAAGGGTATTTGGGAGCAGGATGGATTTAAATGCTGCACGCAGTATGTCCTCGGGTACGCCATAGATAAGAAGGTGATTGTGCGGCTCGTAGACGACGCTGCCGTCAGGGAGCGGGGTTGCAGAGATTTCAACCATTCCGACTGCAACCATTGAGGGGCGGTCAGTCTGGAGCGCCCTTAAGATGCCATTGATCTTCCGCTTGTACCCAGCAAGCTTGAACCGACTTAACTCACCGGAGGGACGCTGTTCTTTCGGATTTGCGAAGGTCAGGTGCACCATACCGGATGCGAGGGGTTGGAGTGCTGCGAAAAGCGGACCCAACGCAAAGAGCCGCATCCAATGCTGTTCAATGGTGCAACCGGCACTGCAGCGTTTGGAGTCGATTGTTGGCCAACCGGCGTGAAAGGCATCACGTTCGACGTCGAATCCGCTGACTAATAGGAGCGCACGATGGTTATTTTGCTTCTCGATGGCGCCTTGGAGTGAAAATGTGTTTGTCTCATGGAAGCGTTTTTCGGCCTCTCGAATGTCAAGCTCGTGATTGTAGAGGGATCGTCCAATTCGGTCTGTGTACGGGTTGCGATTAGCCACGGTTGATGCCTCCGTTATCCGAAGTCGATGCCTTCGCGGACCGGGTTATAAAATTATTGACGTCTGAGGAGCGGTAGCGAATCCTGCCTCCCACAGAGATGTGAGGTAGGCCGCTGGTTCCAGCTACCCGCCAGTTCGCCAACGTCTTCTGCGCCACGCCGAGCATTTGGGCAGTCTGCGCGGGTGTGAGTAACGTCGGGGGCTCTTCCGTCAGCCGTGGGCCAAGCTGAGATAGATCAGCGTCGCCGCCAACGGCGGGAATTCCGAAGCGCTGGCTGATGTGGTTATTCAGTTTTACCAGAATATCGTGGAGAGCCCGCTTGCGGCGGTATTTCGTGGATGGTCTCTTAGTCATGGTCAACGTCCTCTCTGGTGAGGTGTTGGCCGGGGTCGTGCTTGGGGAGTTTTGATCAGCCCCCAGCGAGAATCCAACCAACACCGATCAGCGCGAATGCGCCGTTCGTTTGTTGATCGGACCGACCTCCAAAGGGACGAGGAAGGTGCCTCGGTGAGGCACCAATGTGAGAAAAGGCGCTGTCCTGCGGATGCCTTTTCTATCGCTTGAATCGGTGAGCCAGAGCCTACCGACCGGGTCCTATGTTGACGCGAGGGACTCCCGAAGGCTTTCCTATGCGTCGCAGCGAGAAATACGGTAGCTTTTCGTTCTGTTCAAGCCGTAGTCGAGAAACTGGTTAACTTGCGGTCCAACTGATCATCTAAATTGGTAGATTTCAACGGATGATGGACGTCGTTAGGAGGGAACCAGCAGCTATCTCTGGGTAGTCGATAACGTCCGAGCGCAGCGCCCACCGCGCTTGTCTACCTTGGAGTTGAGCCTTCAGCGCGAATATGTTGGGGAGCACGAGCAATCCAAACGCTAAGGGTCTTGTGACGTTCGCGCTGTCAGTTGCAGAATTGGAGAACGCAATGCATGCGTTAATGCTGGGCAATTGAAGATGCGCTCGTGAAATGAGCCGTCATTTGTCTTGAGGTCGAGGATAGGAAGTAATGAAATATGTCTCTCCATCCATTTCGGAGACCGCATTCAACTGTCCTCACTGCGGAGTGCTCACAACGCAGTATTGGTATTTCGTCTATGGAGAGCAAACAACGAAGAATGCGCTTCCATTCGTGGTCACTCCTGACGATGCACGTGATTTTTCCTTTGGAAGCGTGGAAGACGAGAAGAAGCGCGCCAGACTAATATCCCTAATTGAAAGGATGAGGGACCCCAGACCTTTTCTATGGAAGACGGACGATACAAATTATAACAAGACGTTTGTACGGAACTGCCACGTATCCCAATGCTACGAATGCCATGATCTTTCGTTCTGGATTTACGACAGGCTGATATTCCCGGTGAAGGGTGAGGCGCCGCCTGCCAATCCGGATTTGCCG
This sequence comes from Hyphomicrobiales bacterium, assembly GCA_900472175.1. Taxonomy (GTDB): domain Bacteria; phylum Pseudomonadota; class Alphaproteobacteria; order Rhizobiales; family Rhizobiaceae; genus Pararhizobium. The sequence continues at coordinate 76,447 of UCHD01000010.1, forward strand.
GTTGATATCCTGCGTGACTATCATGAGGCAAGCTCGATCCTGAATTTATCGCCCCGTGGTGCGGCTGCGCTCATCCGGCTTTGCATTCAGAAGTTATGCAAGCATCTCGATCAGCCGGGCGAGAATATCAACGCCGACATAGCGGCTCTCGTGAAGGCTGGTTTGGACAGCCGCATTCAGAAGGCGCTCGATGCCGTTCGTGTGATCGGGAACAATGCGGTTCATCCCGGAAGCATTGATTTGAGGGATGATAGAGCAACGGCGGAGAGCTTGTTCAAGCTGGTAAACATCATCGCGGATAAGATGATATCCGAGCCCAAGCACGTAGATGAGGTCTATGCGTCGCTGCCGCCGAATGCGCTGTCAGCTATCGAGAAGCGGGACAATAACGGTACCTAGTACATAGAAATCACGTCCAACGGACGGTCTCCCTGATTGCGGTGCCGAATGTGAATCAGAGCAATGCAATGGCTGGATTTTACTCTGAGAAATCGCTGCGAGAGATATTCGACGCCAAGCAGAAGTGGATTGCACGAGCTGCCCGCGTTCCTTTTGTTTTTCAATGACAGAAGCTGCAACTGGTGGCCTTTTACCAGTTTTGGCACATGTCACCTCTGTTGCACGCCGTGGCATAGATCCGCATACCCGACTACCACGCTCACCGTCATCGTCAACGGCCACAAGTAGAGGCAGATTGAAGAACTTCTACCGTGGAATTATCCGGCGGAGTAACACGTGCGTAAAGACCGGGGTAAACGGCGTTTACGATTGGCAGCGTTCAGCCGGGGAAAGTTACTTTCAATTTGTTGTTTTTCTTCGGAATGTTTTATGGTCGTCGTCATGGACGTAAAAGATAAGAAACACGCTGAAGACCTCCTTAATGCTCTTCAAGAGCTGTACCACTCGGGCTCAGATGGGTTCGAAGGTTTCCTGTCTGTGGTTATGGGGCATCTAACGGGCCAAACCTACCGTCTTGCCAGCTCAGGGACCCAACGAGGTCGTGACGGTGACTCGGCCTTTGACGGTGGGGCCACCTATTTCGAGGGGAAGCGCTACAAGACAAGCCCAGACAAAAAGGAGATTTCTGCTAAGCTATTTGATCTCGCGATAGATGAGGCCGGTCAGGTCGACTTGTGGGTTTTAGGGGCGACATGCGAGGTGGCGGCACAGACCGTGAAAGACGCGCGAGAGTTTGCTGCGCTTCATGGCATCGGGATCGTCACACTCGACTGGTCAGACAACGACTTGGGCGCTTTGCTGCTGGCGACTGTAGCTGCGGGTGACGATGCAAAGAGTTTCATTGACCGTGGACTGGCGCGGACCGGGCATTCGCATCTGGTAGCCGGCGCCTCTGCTGCCATAGATCATTTTGCCGCGCATGCTGAGCTGCCTGCTCGCCTCATAAGCCTTCGCCAAGCACTTACCAGTGAGGAAGTCGGGCTAGGGCATGCGAGAGCTCTCAACCGTAACTGGATGGAAAAACGTTTCTCGAACAGGGCATTAGCCCGCGCTGAGTTTGGACAACCGCTTGCGCCTTTGGACACGACAGGGCTAGTGGCGGTCACTAGACCGGAGCAATCTGCGATCCGGAACGCGTTCAAAGGACGGCCCCAAAGCGAATTCTATGCGGTGATCGGCGAGGAGGGGGTCGGCAAGTCGTGGATTTGCGCGAAAACGTGGCTTGAGCTGGCTCCGTGTTCCCTACTCGTCGTCTGCCCAGCAGATGATCTACTGAGCCCGGTGGCGACAAAAGACTTCGAAACTTTCCTCATCCAAATGCTAATCCGTCAAACGGGATGGCAACCGTCCGAGCGGGCAGTTGAGCGTTGGCGCAGAAGACTAAATGGATGGCGTGCGAACCCGACCCCCGACAACGTGCGCGTGACATTGGTCGTTGATGGCCTGAACCAGCCGCGCTCAGCGGACTGGTCGAGATGGCTAGATTGGGCGGCAGCCGAACTTCGCTTAATTGGAGGCTGTCTTGTGGTCACAACGCGATCGGCTCACTGGACCCAACTGCATCGTTTGCTAATCTCAAAAATTACACTCGTACCTATCGATTTGTGGACGATCCCGGACGTGAAATCGCTTCTAGTCCACCGCGGCATCGATTCCGAGAAGGTTAGTTTACCAGTGCTGGAGTCGCTTCGAAATCCAAGGATTCTTGGGATCGCAGTGGATCTCCTCGAAGTGAAGGATGTCGAGCTCATCGGTCAATTGAGCGTGGGGCGGCTAATCTTCGAACACATACGAAAGGCTCAGTTCAATGGTGCCGTTTCTATGTCCGGAATCGAGTTTGCCGAACTCCTGAAGAAACTCGGAGAAGAGGTGCTGAAACGCATCCAGCAACAAGAAGCGGACGACCTGCGACTTTTTGATTCCACTACGAAGGAAGAGCTCCACGCTGTTGCTACTTGCCGGTTTTTCGCACCGGTGCCTGGAGCTTCGTTACAATACGAGATCAAGCCCGAGGGACTTAACATTGGTCTGGCGCTTGCCTTGATCAGCGCACTTGAAAAGGAGCATCGCAATCATCGAGACCCGCGAGATCATCTCGGTACGATTCTGGAACCTATTGGCGCTCTCGATGAAACAGCGGCTGTCGTATTCCTCGCAACTCAAATAGCTTGCCTGGAGGGGGAGATCAGCGGAAACGTCAAGACCGCACTGATAGAGTGTTTCGTATCGCTTCAGAATCTTCCAACTGGTGAGGCCGACGCCTTCGCTCTTCTGGTTAAAGCGTCGCCATCGGCGTTTCTCATCGCGACGAAGAATGTTCATTGCTCAAGCGGTCACTATCCGAATGTCGACTGGCTTCTTTACGCACTCCTTGCACATCGTGATACCCCCCAAGTGTGGCCTGCGATCGCTGAACACATTAAGCACTGGCTTTCGCTATATTCACTTGCGCCCGAACGAATGATGTTCAAGACCACCGGCCGCGATCCTGCGGATGAAGTCGCGGCAGAACGCCAAACAAGAAGCCAAGTGCTCGACAAGACAGTTGCCAACCTTACGGCGCACGAGCGCGCTTTCGTAGACGCAAACCTCATTGCGGCCGATAGTTGGAACTTTGAAACACTTCTCCGGACCGCCTTCTATCTGCTCGCTGGAAGGCCGCTTCAAGATTTTGCAGCGCACTTCGTTCGGTGGAGTTTTTCAGACGCTTACGGACCCGCACTTCATGCTGTTGACAAGGAGTTTAGGCAGCTCATCCGATTTAATCGTCTCGACTGGTCGGACACGAGATCGGCGCTTCTGAAAGAATTGGCCCAGTTAGAGGACGACAAAACCTCCAGCGTCGGAAAATGGGCCCGTGTTGAGGTGCTAAGGGCAACGGGAGCGGTCGACGACGCCAAGGAAGCCGAAAAGCTGGCAGAGTGGTTGACCCGCGACCGTGAACGACTACCGGGCTGGTCGCTACGTGAGAAATATTGTGCTGCAGACCCCTGTGATCCAAACTCCTCAAAACCTGACAACGTTGATGAGACGGCGGCGCAGTATCGCCAGATTGATCCCTCGGAACTCGCAAATCACATGGGGCAGAGTGGAAAAGATCATTTCTTTAATATGGCCCGTTGCGGTGTGGTGCGCTTTCATGAGGCCGATGCCGCGACCGCCCACCGGGCATTCGCCGACAATGTGTTGGCGCGGAACGGCTTTCCGCGACGGCAGGGTATCATTCAACTGGTGGAGCATAGCTCGGTACTCACGGCTGAACAGGTAAAGCGCTTTCTCCATGCCGGGCAGTCAAGCACCGTCTCATATGAGGTGAGCAGCCGGAACGGAAAGGACGAGTGGCTGACCGCACAATATTCTGTCTGGCTTGCAATTCCTCATCTGGCGCCGGACGATCAGCTCGACGCGATTGCCAATATCCAGGGTGAAGTGGTGATCCTTAACACGTTCCGGACCCTTCGCCCGGCATCTGAAGCGAAGGTCGAACAGGTCCTTGAAAGGGCATTGCAAAGCGGCAACACGAACATTCAATCAGCTGTCCTTGGCGCGGTCCAATACTCGAGACCCGTTCTCTCAGGCCGGGCGCTGCAGCTCGTAGCGAAGCTTTGTCAATCGAAAAACGGCCTCGTCCGCGGACAAGCTCTGGGGGTTGCAGCATTCTCGGACGACCTTACTCTACTAAAGGCAGTCGTGGATTGCGGCTGGGATGCGCGGTCGTTGAGGTCGGACAAAGATACATTCGAACTCTGGTACGGCTCTTCAGCTATTCTAAGAGCCGCTCAGGCAGGCCACATTACAATCGAGAACGCTCTCGATCGGATGCATCTAGACCACTTTGGCTTTGTCGCGAGCGAGCTTGGACCGGCTGGCGCCAGTGCTGTAGCCTTGCGGGTAGAAGCGTCGCTCCTCAGGGCGTTGGGCTATACCGAAGCACCAAGTTTACCCAACATGTCGACCGCCACGCCGAAACACACTGACCGAGGGCCTCCCCTCATTTCTCTCAGCGACCCACCTCCGCAAGATCAAGAGGCACAATGGAACCGCGTAGGAGAAACAGCCGCTCAGTTCGACGAGCGCCAGCAGCGTGCGAGTTTGGCCTTCAAAAAGTTTTCCACAGATCTAACTGCCACCGAAGCTACGCTCATTCTTTCTGATCTAACGTTTGATGGCGTGAAAGCTATATTGGAAGTGAATCTGGAGGCAGGAAAACGCTGGTTGACTATGTTGATTGCGGCGAACGACACTCAGCTGCGCCATCTGCATCATGTTGCCTATGAAATTGCGATTGCCTCCGCAGTCTTGGGCGTAGCGGAAGCCACGGCACTTATAGAAAGGATCGCGACCCTAACGCCAACTATCAACCGGGTTAGCGGCGCAGCCAAACTTCCTACCGAAGCACTTCTATTGTGGAAGAACGCTGATGCGCCATCGATTGAAGCCGTCTGCAAAAAGCGCCTTCACACGCGCAGGAAAGATTCGGAAATCAGCGGCGAGGTGCTTGCAGCCTTTCTGAGCGGAAAAGGTGATATCGTAGGGGACGTAATCGATGAGTTGATTTCGAAGGGCGAACCCACGGACATCTGCCTTGCACTTACCTTAGCAGGCTATTCTGACACAAATAATTCCGCCGCTTCGATTATCGCGAGATTCGATGGCATTCCAGGATTTGTCGGTGCCGCTCAGCGCGCCGCGAAGTCTGCTTACGAACGGAACGTTTGGTCGAAGGTCTGGTATAAAAATATGATAGAGGCGAATGAGAAGGAGAATTTCTGGCAGGCGGCGGTTCTCTTAGCCAAGATAGTCGATGCTCGCTTCGATATCTGGAGTAGTGCTCTGGGGCCCGGCCGTGAAACCTTTGCCGCTTTCAAATCGACTACGACGCGTGAAATAGAGCGCCGCATAGAGAAATGGCAGAAGAAACGGGAAGACACCCTGTTCGGAGATAAGAGCCCAGCTGACTTATTCCTGCCGGGCTGAAATTCGCGATCGATTGCGGGATGTTACAGAAACGAATTGCAGCGGGTTGACGCGCCGTGAGGCATGGATGGGCGTTTTGATGAGTGCAATGAGTGGCGTATATGTTGCTGATATTGGCCGACCGACACCGCTCCTCGGACGTGACTTGCCCTTTTACCAGTTTTGTCACCTGTCTAGCTCCGCTGTGCGCCTAATTGCGGTCATTAGAGAATTGCCTCTGCATCATAAACAGATGCTCTTTGCTGGGGACATCAACTGGACCGTTCTGGTCGAGCTGCTAACTGCCTGATAACCATGTTGAATGGAAGGCACTTCGTATATTTCGAGGCAGCTAGCTGTTGCGGATAAAACCTACCTCGAGCAAGAGCTGCTTGAGGTAGGATCAGTTTTTATCGTCTTGGCTGAGCCTGGAGCTGGAAAGACGGAACTGCTCGGTCGGCTGGCCTTGCTGCTCGGCGTCGTGCCGGTCCGAGCGAGTATTTTTCGAAATCGTGAGCTTGGTCGCCCGCTCGCCCTTGTGATCGACGCGATGGACGAGGTAGCCCGCATCGACAAGCTAGCAATGGACGCAATCATCGTCCGAGCCAGCGACGTGGCGAGTCAGAAGGTCATATTTGCCGGACGTTCCAGTGAATGGGACAGCAGCCGAACCCAATATGTGAAGGACTGCTTCGGCATTGACCCCGTGGTCGTCAGGCTGGAGCCCTTCAACACAGCGGAACAGCGGTTACTATTTGGCGCTAAGTTCTCGGGCGAGGACTTTGAGCGGTTTGTCCAAGAGGCGCAGCGGATGGAGCTGGGCGGCCTTTTGGGCAATCCGCAGTTCCTGCAGCTTTTCGGCGAAGCGTACGTCGAAAGCGGTCACGTATTCACGTCGAAGACCACGATCTTCTCTGACGCGGTCAGACGACTGGCACATGAGGCTAACTCGCAGGTACAGACGGTCGGCCGTCCGCCGCTGGACCGCATCGTTGCTGTTGGCGGAGAAATGTTCGCCAAGCTCATGTTGTGCGGCGCCTCCGGCGTGAGTGCTGTAGAGAGGCTGGTCGATAGGGATTACCCCTATCTATTTGCGTTAACTTCAGAGGATGGACGGTTCCTTACTGATACACGCCTTCTGAAACCGGCGGACGCGCCGGAAAAACACGAGCCCGTGCATCGAATTGTCGCCGAATACTGTGCTGCGAGATATCTTGCGGGCCGCGTTGAGGATGCCACCGACCGACTGTCCCGGCACCGGCTACTTTCGATCGTCGCGCCTTCTGGTTCCGTGCGTACCGAACTCAGAGGCATGGTCGGTTGGATGGCGGCGCTGTCGAGCGAATCTATGCAACTCGAGCTCGTCGACCTCGATCCCTACGCGGTTTTTGCCAACGGCGATCCGTCCGCGCTGACGGCGAGGGCAAAGCGGAGGCTGCTCACGCGTCTGGATGAGGTCTCTCGGGAAGACCCTTATTTCCGCCGCAGCGATATCTGGCGTCGCTTTAATGTCGGACAGTTTTTTACACCAAACATCCGTGCCGAGGTCGCCGCGATCCTCTCACCTGCCTTTGACAACCCATCCCTGCGGGATCTAGTCATCGAATTGATCTCGTCGTCTCAGGCATCGTCTCAATTTTCGTCGGAGCTGCGCACACTCGCTCTGAATACAGTCGTTCATAGAGGGGTGAGGAAGGCCAGCTTCGCCGAACTGATCGAAGTCGCCCCCGACGATGCCGCAGCTGATGTTGCCATGTTGCAGGCCGAAGGCACGATCACATCTCTGGAGCTTGCCGCCCGCGCGATGCGGCGGCTCGGCGCAGAACGTATTGGCCGAGATAGGTGCGTGGAGCTCCTGAGGCAGCTTGCGGGGTTCTATCAACGGCTCGATACAGAACGCGATCCGGACATCGGATCACGTTACTTCGTTAGACAACTTATAAATGAGCTCGACCCTACTACGATCTGTTATGCTCTCGGTCAGTTGACGGATGGCCTCACCTGTACCTGCAATCCTCGACGCCCGTACAGTTGCGATTGCCGCGTTGGCGTAAGCAAGATCGTGGGTGCTTTGCTGGACCGCTACTTTGGGGTAGAACTTGGTCCGCACGATCCTGCCCGCATTTGGGGCTGGATAAAGGCGTTGCGTTTTCAGCACCACCGCTCCGATGACAGCAGCGCTTCCATAAAGCTCCTGAGCGAGGACGATGAGCTCCGGCGGGCGGTGCAATGGCTCGCAGTTTCTGGTCAGTCCACCGACACAGACACTCAAGAAGCTGTCAGCCACTTGTTCATGAGCACGACTCACTCCGGAATACGCTTTCAGAGTGGCGATATGGAGGAAATCGCTCAGAGAGCGTTTGATGTCGGGAACATTGCGGCGTGGACCGCTGTTTGGACACGGCACAACATTCATGACCCATCCAATAGGGCCAATCCCCTGCGTTCGCTTCAACGAGGTCACGCCAAGCAGAATCCCGCCTTGATGAGGATATGGGGGCTGCGAGAGCGCCAAATCCGCCTTATGAATAATGAGCGTGAACTCGGGTTCCGCTGGCGCCGCAGGCGCTATGAACGGCGCGAGGCAGAAGTCGAGGCGCAGAATCAGGCCCATTTCTTAGCAAACCGGCAGGCGATCGCAGCGGGGGAGGATGCTGGCTGGGTCTGGCATTTCGCGCAGCTCTTTTTACTCGAACCGCAAAAGCTCGCTGAGGATCCAGATTATGGCGAGACGCCCATAAATGCACTACGCCACTGTATCCCGCATCTAAGAGAGCCGCTGCCATCTTTAAGCGACCTTGCCGGAGGTACTGGCGGGCATATTGCTCAAATATTGCTGGCGCACTGTATCGTCTGTTTTCGCGACGGTTTGCCTCTGGCCGAACTTGATCCCGCGATCCTGCAGGCGGCATGGACAGAGGCGGGTTCTTGGCCAACCTTCCAAGACGACGAAGAAGAAGAGCTTCGTTTCAATGTCGCGCTTGAACGCGCCATCTTCACCGACGAGTCGGTTGCGGCCCGTTTCGTCGCCGAATTCATCGAGCAGTTTTTGGTTTCGACCGAAGAAACGGCGACACATGTCGACTGGCTCAAGAGCAAAGAGGTCTTTCATGCGTTCCTGCGCGCCACGCCAATAGCGTGGTTGCACAAGTATCCCTCGATGCCACAGCACGCGATGGAAAGCCTCTTCGACATGGCAGCGGAACACGCTGACAGAACTGCGCTAACCGAACTGATTGATCAGCGGCTGGCAGATCCCGTCGCGGACAGCGGTGAGAACACCGAGGGCGACAAACGCGCGGCTCGCCGACATCGCTTCTGGGCACTGAACGCTTTCTTCTTCAACACACCCCAGATGGAGACCGCGTGGACCGAGCTTAGGCGCGATCGGAATTCGCTGCTGTCTATACAGGAGCGCATCGGATGGTTCGGCAGGCGCGACGAGGGGCGCATACCGCCACTTTCAGCAGAAGCAATTTACCGGATTCTGGACGCGTTCATCAGTTTCTGGCCCCGGGTGCATCTTCCCAGCTCGTACGGTACAAGCTCGCCGCGTGGTGAGCGAGCGTATCGTTTCCTGAGTGATGTGGTCTGGAAGATCGGCAATGACGTTCCGGTTCACAAACTGCCTGTGCTGGAACGCCTGCTGGCGGATGACCGGTTTGGTGATTTCCGTGATCGGCTCTTGACGCTGCGTGCGGAGACGCTTCGGCAGTTTGCGCTACAGGACTTCACAGCGCCAGCACCGGCCGATATTTCCGGACTGCTCGATCGCAACCAAGTCGCCAGCGTGGAAGATCTGAGAGCGCTACTCGTAGAAGAACTAGGCGAGCTGCAGAAGTGGCTGAGAGGTTCGGAAACCGATCCGCTGGACACGTTCTACAACGGCGGCAGGCACGTTGATGAGAATACCGGCCGTAACCGCGTCGTGGACCGGCTGAACGGGCGCATGACGGCGCTCGGTCTGTCAGTCGTGATTGAGCACCACATGTCGGGCGGCAACCGCTGCGATTTCACTGCGACCTCAACTGTTACCGGCGCTAGGGTTCTGCTCGTTGTGGAAGTTAAAGGTCAGTGGCATCCCGAACTTTTCTCAGCTGCCTCCGCGCAGCTCAACGACCGATACGCCAGCCACCCCGATGCGGCCGGGCAAGGCATCTATCTCGTGTTCTGGTTTGGGGGAGGTGAGACAGTTGCCGGAAGGGTAGATCCGACAATCACCTCGCCGGAAGATCTGCGCAGGACCATCGGTGAACGGATGCCGGACGAGCTGAAGGCCGTCATCGACGTTGTCGTGCTCGATGTTTCCATAGCGAGCTCTACCCCCGCGTCAGCAGTGCGCCCGCGTGCCCGTCGTACGACAGTATAGAAGGGAGGCGAGCAGCTACCGTCTAGGTGAAGGCAATCAAACCCCGAAAGTGCGAGATGGATCCCATCTTTTGCTGTAGCACTTCAGCAGGGCACACGGGCATCGGAATCACCCCGCTTTTGGCCACAAGTAGCCATTGGCGTTTTCTACTATTTTTAATTTCTTCCTGTTTTCCCTCCGCAAGCCCTGCGGAAGCTCATCCTTTGGCGTCTTCGTCCGACGGCCTTACAAGTTCAATATGGTCAACTCCGAGCGCCTGCGCCAGTTCGTAGAGAGTGATAACCGTGGGATTTCGCTGTCCGCGCTCAAGGCCGCTCAGGTATTGCTGGCTGATACCCGAACGCTCTTCGATTTGCTCTTGCGTCAAATCCTTCTCGCGCCTGAGGCGAGCAAAATTGCGACCGACCAGTTTGCGCATATCCATGCGATCTGGATCGCAGTTTACACTTCGTTAGTTTATCAACTATAATATGTATTTAAGGAATTTAGAGGCTCATCATGAATCCCGTCAGACCTGTGCCGTTGATCGCGCTACTGCTGATGATAGCGAGTCCGGCAGTATCGGCCACTGCCTATCAGCTGGCTCACGGCGCGCAGGTCATCAGACAGGAATTCCACGACAGCTATTTCGCGAACGGCGGTCGCGGGGGAGAACCGTCCCTCGCGCTTCGAAAGTCTTTGATCCACGTGTTGGCGCTGACGTTGACGGCCAATTCGGCATGCGGGCTCGGGTTCGACGCGGAACGGCTCACCACCTCGGCAACACAGCTTGGCGGCGAGGAGCCGATGGTCTCGGATGTCTTCGCGAACATTCTAGAAGCCGTTGGTGCGATGACCGGGCGTGAGTTGAAGAACGATCGGGCGGGCACCTGCCAGCATATCAGTACTCTGTATCAGCAATCGGAACCGTGGATTGAACTGGAACTGGCGCAGGTTGCCGCAAGGGGCCATTCTAGCGGGTTTGGTCTCTCCGAGGAGCAGCCAGCCGGGGAAGCGCAAATCGTCCCCGTCAACGCGAGCAAGCCAGCGACTGATACCGCAGTCGACGTGACCATTGTTCCAATCGCCTTCAGCAATGCGACCGTCAGGGTTCCGATCAAATATGACCCCTCCATGCCGGGAAAACCGTTTATCGATCTTGAACGCATGATCACGGATCAAAGCTTCGCCGGTCAAACGTTTCCCGACTACGTGTGCCCGCCAGAGTCCTCCGCGCTCGCCTGCAAGACAATGTTTGAAGGCAATGCCAAAATCATGAGATCGCAGGTTATAGACGATTATCAGCCGACCGAGTTCCTGTGCCAGGATACCCGAACTCAGGCAGCGATCAAAGGCACCGCCAACTATGCCACGGCTCTCCAGATGGCGATGCTGCAGGCGACGCTGACCGCGAGCGGCGTCGAGCTGAGCGAGGAACGACTGACCTTCAATCCCGGCGGTTATTACCTCTATCGCTTCCTGATGGCGTCTGAGGTGTGTCTCGGTATTCGACAATAGACTGAGGTGTTCCTGACCCCGCGGCGGCCGGTCTTGGCCGTTGCGCTTGGCGGCATGATGCCGCCGCCGACGCTTGGTGTAGCAGCGACGGCCTTCCTGTTTTGCGTATGGCACTGAACTCCTGCTGGCCAAGGCCAAAGATAATCCCGCCATATGCAAAGCGACCCATTTGATGACCAGCATCCAGACGAATATTGGCGCAACACAAGCCCTGCAGGCGCTACGCGGGGTCAACGCGACCATGGCCGCAACACAGAACCAAGTCAGTTCCGGTCTGAGGATCGAGGTCGCCGCAGATAATGCCGCCTATTGGGCAATTTCGACTTCCATGCGCTCCGACAATCTGGCGATCTCGACGGTCACCGACGCCCTTGGTCTTGGTGCCGCTCTTGTGGATGTTGCCTATAGCGGCATGTCCTCCACCATCGATGTCCTGAACGAGGTGAAGGCCAAGCTTGTCGCCGCCAAAGAGGATGGCATCGATAAGGCGAAAATCCAGTCGGAACTGGAGCAACTGAAGCAGCAGGCTTTGGGCATTGCGACCTCTGCCAGCTTCAATGGCGTCAACTGGCTGAGCACGGGTGAAAGCGACCTAACGTTCTTGCCGTCAATACCGATCAGCTTTCCCGCCGCCATCACGCGCTCGGCATTGGGAGGTATGGAGGTGGGCATGCTGAACCTCGACGTCATCGGTCTCAGTCTGTTCAATATCGGTGGTGGCGGACTGCTGCAGGCCGATGTCCGTGGAATCGGCGGTATCGCCGGATTGCGAAGTGTCAACGGCGCAACCGGGTTTGGGCTGCGTGGCCGGGAATCCTACACCTTCGCTCCTGTCACGCTTTCAGCCTCAGACACGATAACCTTCGACATCACCGTCGATGCTGGTTCCCATTCCTCGGGTGCGACCTATAGCGTCGTTGTCGACAAGGCGCTGGTCGATAGCCGCCTCGGCACAACGGATGGCGTGGTCGGCAATCGAGCGCAGATGGCCGATATCCTGAACCAAGCCATGCTGAACGCTGGCGTGACCGGTGTCAGTATCGGACCAGAGGCAGGCAACCGGCTGGTATTCACCTCGCTCGAAACCAGCGGATCGCTTGACGCAGATATCGATATATCCAACCTTGTATCGTCTTTACCGGGCTCGGCGGCCGGTGGTCTGGAGAATGCCCCGTTCTTAGATATCAGCGGTGGCTATGCCTCACTGAACATGAGCGACGGTTCGTCGTTCTTCCAACTTCATCGCGACGTGGCATTTTCCTTCGATCTGACCGTGATGGGCGGAATACCGAAAACCATCACCATCGACCGCGCCATGGTAGATGCCGTCCTCGGTACCAGTGATGGCATCGTCAATGCCGGGCCGGATTTCGCGGCGGTGCTCAATCATGCACTCAGCGGAACCGGCATAACGGCGACGGGCTCCGGTATTGGTGTCGATCTGACCCTTGACCAGACCGTGTTCCCAACGGCTGGCCACCGGTCGCAGTTCCAGATTACCAACGTCACCGACAATATCGGCCCGACCCCGGATTTCGACCTACTTGATATCGACATCACTGCAACGGGACACAGCATCGACGATTACCTTTATGGCGTCGAAACCATGCTCGGCAAGGCGATTGATGCAGCGGCCGCCCTCGGCGCGTTTAGTCGGCGGATCGAACTGCAAGGGGCCTTCACGAGAGCGCTGCACAGCACCATCGACAAGGGGGTGGGTCGGTTGGTCGATGCTGACATGAACGAAGCATCGACCCGGTTGCGGGCACTGGAAACCCAGCAGCAGCTATCGCTGCAGGCGCTCCAGATCGCAAACACAAATCCGCAGCAGCTGCTTCAGCTGTTTTCATGAGGCCGTTCGATATCTGGCTGCGCGGATCCTGGGTTAAGCAAGTGGGTATATAGGAGCTACAAGGGTCATCGTCCCGTCGAGGACACGAGCATAGTGTGGCGTCGCGTCAGAGTAGGTCTTTCGAAGCCTTGTGCAGCGGTAGTCAGCCTCGGTCATGTCATCCTCCAAGCCGATCCACTCACCACCGGCGATCTCCGGGCGGACATCACCGGTCTTCATGAATACAAGGTAGAACCCATTATTGGGGTAGAAAAGCAATCTGGTTGCTTCGGCCGGTGTAATCTCAAACTGCATAGGAAAGCCCTACTTTCAGATTTTCGTTGCGATGCTCGGATTTGATATGTCGGAACTTAGAACTGTGCATTCGCAATCGCCTCCAAAGTGGGTTTGAACTGCTCAATGATTCGCACCACGTCGCTATGGCGGTCCGCAGCGTGAAAGCCCGATGTTTGAACGGCTTTGAAATGTTTCGCGAATTCCGCGAAGAGTGCATATTCGAGGGCAAGAACCCCATAACGGATGTCGTCCGAGCATTGTATCTCTGCAGCCCAAACTAGGCTCCAAGGACGGTTCTCGACGGTCCAATTGCCTTGGCCGACTTTGGAGGCGTGAAGCTTCAGACGCTTCACAAGTCGTGTGTTTTCACTGTTGATCCCCACTGAGCCCACACGATAGAAGTTTTTGTTCATATCAGACTGAACAACATAGATTCCGAAACGAGTATCTTTACTCACGGAATCCCAGTCTGCAGGGGTGCGGTGGATAATTTGGGCCACGGTGTTCGACTCCGAAAATTTGCCGGCTCTGAGATGCCGTTGATCGGCACTTATCGTGGCCACGGCCTATCAGCGCCGGTCTAACAAACGGTCACTGGATTAGGATAACGAAAGCTCAATCGCCACATACGTCGCCTTCACGGCGGCTTCGTTATCACCAAAAAGGGCTCGGCGTCGCTCGATGCCGCGGTCTTCATGCCGTTGCTATCATAAAGTGCAAGCCGCTGATCTGCCGTGCCGGTCAACACCGACCAATGGGATACCCATTGATTATTGATATCGAGAATGACAGCGCTTGCCGCTTGTTCCGACGCCTCGGCAAACCAAGCGGACCGGCCATGAACCTCCTCGGAATTCCTGGGATAGGGCCGATCCGACAAAAGGCTTTTCGGCGCCATCAGCTTGAATTCGCATCCGTGCTTGCCGTGAAACCGCACGGCCTTCTTGCAGAGGTGTTTCAGCTCCGAGTGGGTCAAGCCATCGCCGATGAAGCTGGTGTCGCCGCGCCGGTCCGTGGCTTTCGCAATCAGGTGCATGAACAGGCGCTTGGTGGGGAAGTAGCGCAACGGCTCGTCGCGAGCGGCATGAGTGAATGCGTTGATGATCGCATAGATGCCGCAAAGGGCGTCGAGATTTCCCTGACGGCGCGGGCGCGTTGGACGATTGCCAATCCGTTCTACGTCGATAGCGCCGCCGTCTTCGAGCTGAAGTGCGGCCTTCGGCGCGGGCGGCATCAATATTCCTCAGCCAGCATTACAGTCAGTACCCGGACTGTCTGTGTGGCGTCGGCAGGGTCGGTGGAATGGGCTGACAGGGTCAGGTCGTAATAATCGATCTTGAACATGACCGTGAGGTCATCGATCTCCACCATGTGGGTCATTGTCCGTGGTGAAGGCGTCGAACTCCCGAATAGCGCTGACGATCTTGGTACGTGTGTCATCGTCCAAGGCTGCTATGCCGCTGGTCATGACCACACGACCGCCGGCTCCCTGAATGCGCAGCCTGTCGTTCAGGATCTGGATGTTTTGTCTGGCGGTGAGCTTTGTAGCGGCGGCGGCAGGGGGTGAAACTCTATTGCCCATGGTGTTTTCCAATCATACTTCGTCCTCGCCCTCCGACGATGTTCACTTCCATGATGATGAGGGGGGACTGCGGGTTTCGCGCGGTCATCAACGATGACTGTCACAACCGGCGACCGCGCGTTCCGGCCATGAAGCGAGGCTTCGGAAGCGGGCTACATCATTCGCACCAGTCGCCGCTGACTGTCGGCGTCCCCGTCAATGTAGGCTTGAGTGGTTTCGATGGAGCGATGCCCGGCCAGCTGCTGCACGTCGCGCAGCGAACCTCCGGCCTTGTGCACCAGCCTTGCCGCCCGCGTAACGAAGGTGCGACGGCCCGAATGCGACGAACAGCCCTCAAGGCCAGCCTCACGGCAGGTGGCGGCAAACCAGTTGACGATGGCCTTGGGCTTCATCGGCTGGGCCGGGGCGTTGTCATAGGTGCCCCGGCGCTCGCTTGCCACCACGGGGCCGCTATGGCGGTTTGCGGGCGTGAGCCGCTTGAGGGCGACCAGCGCCGCCCGCAGCTCGGGGTGAACGGGCACGCGCCGCGCCATGCCATACTTGACGACCCGGCCAGGCAGTTCGATCAGCCGCCCGACCCGGCCACGCCCATCCGTGACCATCGACCAGTCGAGGCGAGCAATCTCCGATGCTCGCAAACCAGCGCGGATGCTGAGCAGCACGATAACCTTGTTGCGATGAGGATGTCGGGAATTGCTCGCGGCCTTCAATAGCCGCCGGGTATCGGGTTCGGACAGGGTCTTAGCTTGACCGCCGGGCATAGGTGGCAGCCAGAGCTGAAATGCAACTTAACATGCCATAATGCTATCAGGAGTTGCGTCGATTGTCAACTCGCATCCCCGATTGGGAGCCCTTCGTGCACTTAACTGGCAGCGAACGTCACAACAGCCTCTGCCATGCGAACGAGGCTCGGCGGGGTAGCGCCCAACGTGTGGAGCTCCTGCAGGTGGTGGCCGATGTGAATGGAGTTCTTTCCGTATTTTCCCTCCGGTTTGCCAAGGGCGTCAGTCGCCTTGCCGAAGGCAACATCCCATAAGCCAGTATTCACCTCTCCCCTCAAGGTGTCTCCAAGGTTCGTGGCCCATTGAATATAGGTCCCTCCCCAAACTGGATTATTTGGGAACGGCTCATCGTGCTTGCCGCCCAAAAGTTTAAGCAGAGCCGTGTTCTCAGCCTCATGCATGGGTCTGTATTTGCCGTTCGTGACATTACTGTCGCCATCGAAGATTACGAATGCCGGAATGGCGAATTCCTGAGCAATAGCCAGTGCCTCTGGAATATGGTTTTTCCCATTACAGGCAATCATCTGACAACCGTAGCGCCTCAATTCACTCCACTTACCTGTCAGCATAAGCTGCGTGGTGATATATGCGATATCTTCGAGCCCTTCGACCAACACCAGCTTGTTCGCGAAAAACATCTCGTTCATGTGAGGTTGAAGAGCTTGTTGTAAACGTGCAGCTTGCGCTTGTGGGGGGTCAATCTTTTTCCCGGTCGCTGTTCCCAATACTCCTGCTATCCTGTCGAAGCTCGTGCGGGACACTGTAGATCGCTTCTGAGCACGATCCTGCCGTATCATGCGAACATGCTCGAAATAGTGCCCGGTCACAAAGTATGGACTATGCGTTGTTACAGCGACCTGAGCATTTGCCTCTGCCAACGTTTGGAGAACGCTGGCTAAGTGGCGCGCTTGCGGCGGATGCTGATAGAGTTCTGGCTCTTCGCATCCTAGGATTAGCAAAGGCGCACCAGCATCGTCGGCCGTCACCAATTCCTGCAATAGCGCTAGAAGATATGACCTCTGTAGGCCATGCCCAAACCTCACCAGCTCACCTTCAAAAGAACCTTCCCCAGCGAAGAGCTTAGCTATTGGCTCCATAACCTGTACGGACTTATTGAGCTCTTCAGTCCACTCGAGTCGAGCGGTGGCATTTGGGTGCGCCCACTGACCAAGCCGGATAGTCAAGCTTCTTGAGATGTCGTCCAGTCCCGCCTGCTGGGCGGCTAGGATTTTGCGATAGTCTGCAAGAGTATCCTCACGCAGCTTTGATATTTCTTCATCAAACTTAACCTTCGCGCGAACAGTCCGCGCTAGGATTTTCCCCAGCGCAGTGTTTTTCGCCTCGATACCCTCTTTTGTCGCATCCTTTACGGCGGGCACATAGACCCATTGCACGTGCTGAGCCAGTCGATTTGAGCCCTTACTGAAGCCGTAAAATTGGTCTTCGCTCGGGATGAGAACGCACTTATCTACATTGCTCCCCTCATACTCAACTAGCGCGGTCCTCTTGGCGTCTTTCGATGTTGCCTTTGGAATATCTGGATAAATTCCCTGGAGGCGCTCATATTCAACATTGAGATCGGCAGCGGCGGCGCCGTCGCCCGCCAGCTTAAAGAAGTCTCGAAAGTCCTCCATCCCAAGCCGCTGGCCGAACTGCTTCACCGTCGCTGACCGCCGGTCTGCGTCCCACGTTGCACTTGCGGTGATTACAAGTTTATCGTGCCGGAAGTACTCTCGAAACGTCGTCTTTTCCACATCATTCAAATCGGAAAAGGTGACTGTGATCACTATCGGGGTGTCGATTTTCCTGTTGTGGAAGTCCTGCTCGTCAAGATCACTAACGTTCGTCAACGAATTCTCGGTCTCGCGGAAGAAAATGTTAAGCGCGCAAAGGACCGTGGATTTTCCAGCCCCGTTAGGTCCCACCAGCGATGTGTAACGGTCAAGTTCAACGAAGCAGTCGTCAAATGATCGAAAGTTCTGAATTCTGACGGACGCGATGCGCATGCTGGTTGCTCCTCTTGATTTAACAACTCAAACACGAAGGGATGCTGCAGTCAACGAACCAATTCCCGTGGCATCACTCAGATCGCGCTCTGTCCGCAAGGGCATCGTTGCGGTGGTTTAGAGGTTGGGGGCTGCCTGACCCAAGTGGAGGAGTAAAGCGCGGCTGCGCCGCTGCCGGCTAACCATGTCCGGCCGGAATTGCTCGGAGAATGTGACGTGAGTTAGCGGGCAGAGGATAACTCATGTCCCGGGAGTTCCCATATTCGCGCTTACTATGTGCTTACTAGCAGATCCTGCGCGATCTAAAACATAATGGTATCTATTTGAAATTGTTGGTGCCGCTTGCAGGACTCGAACCTGCGACCCCATCATTACGAATGATGTGCTCTACCACCTGAGCTAAAGCGGCCAGCATGCGTTGCGCGATGCCGCGAAACGATGTGTGATGGGCTGATACCTGCAAACGGACGGGATTTCAAGCCATCAGTTTTGAGAACAGGAAAAAAGCGCCGGACAACCGGATCGGCGCCTTCTAGAGCGCCAATTTTTGTCTTGCCGCTGCATATTCCAGGGCCAGCCGGTCGACGAGATTGGCGGTGGGAGCGATCTCTTTGACTGCGCCGATGCCCTGGCCGCAGCCCCAGATGTCTTTCCAGGCCTTGGCGCCGGACGTGGCCGTCTCGAAATCCATCTTGGAAGGATCTGCTTCCGGCAGATGCTCGGGGTCCATGCCGGCGGCGGCAATCGACGGCTTGAGATAGTTGCCGTGAATGCCGGTAAAGAAGTTGGAATAGACGATGTCACCGGCGCTGCTGTCGACGATCATCTGCTTGTAAGCGTCGCTGGCGCGCGCCTCGGTCGTGGCGATGAACGGCGAGCCGATATAGGCCATGTCGGCACCCATCGCCTGCGCCGCGAGCACCGCGCCGCCGGTCGATATCGCGCCGGACAAAAGCAGTGGCCCGTCAAACCAGGTGCGGATCTCCTGAATGAGGGCAAAGGGCGAGAGCGTGCCTGCATGGCCGCCGGCACCGGCCGCAACCGCGATCAGTCCGTCGGCGCCCTTGCGGATGGCCGAGTTGGCGTGGCGATTGTTGATCACGTCATGCAGCACGATGCCACCATAGGAATGGATGGCCGCATTGACTTCCGGCACAGCACCAAGCGAGGAAATGACGATCGGCACCTTGTATTTGACGCAGAGCATCAGGTCGTGCTCGAGCCGTTTGTTGGATTTGTGGACGATCTGATTGACCGCGAAAGGGGCTGCCGGTTTTCCGGGGTTGCGGGAATTGTAAGCGCCGAGATCCTCGGTAATCTCGGCGAGCCACTCATCCAGCTGTGCCTCCGGGCGCGCGTTCAAAGCCGGGAAAGAGCCGACGACACCAGCCTTGCACTGGGCAAGCGTCAGCGCCGGATGCGAGATGATGAAGAGCGGCGCTGCAACGACCGGCAGGCGCGTCGTGCCGTTAAGAATGGCTGGCAAGGACAAGGTTCACTCCCGGTTTGCTATTTGACGTTTCCGTAAACGTAAGAACTTTAGCAGCGGGCGCCTGTTTTGCAAGGCCGATTGTCGTGGCTGCGACCTATGATCCGGTCGAAACCACCGGGTTTTCCCCGGCGCTGACGGTCCGTTTGACGCGCGAGGCTTGCAGATCGCAGCGTCAACCGTTACCCAATTGTTAACGCATTCAAAAGCGTACCGGTTTTTTAGGCAACGCCGGGCCGCCAGAATGGATTGATTGCAGGGGCTGTCGTTGGCCCCGCATGGTTTCTGGGCGATAGTGCCCATCCGCCTCGGATGTCGATGCGGATGGTATGCCAAGCAAGGCCGCTGATGCCCGCACCAAAAAGGATAAAGAGTGAGCGGACTGGAAACTGCTATCAGACAGGCGCTGGAACGCTCCGAGAGGGCGAATTCCGAAACGCGTGCGCGCATCTATCAATCGGCACGCAACGCGCTTGAAGCCGGCCTCAGAAAGCAGGACGTACACGATCCCGACGTGATCGCCCAGCAGCGCCACCGGCTCGAAGGCGTTATCCATGCCATCGAATTGGAGGAGCGCGCCAGCCTGAAAGCTGCGGCATCCGTGCCGCCACCGGTCCAGATTGAGACCCGCAGCGCGCCGGTTCCATCGGCGGAGCTGGATCACGATATCCACATGCCATCCGAACGGCATGTAGACCGGGCCGATAGCCCCGTTGCCGATGGCGGCCTTGCGGGCCTGCGTCCGGAGCGCCGCGACGGACCGCGTGCTGCGGAAACGGCGCCCGTCGCCGAGCCGGCTGCCGGCAAACGCGGCAAGGCTGCAAAGGCAGCAAAGGCTGACGCAGCAGCAGCAAAGCCCCGGCGGCGCAAGCGCGGCAGTTTTCTTTCCTTCGTCATGGTCATCACCACGCTGGTTGCAGCGGTGGTGATGGGGGCGTGGTGGGTTGAAACCAGCGGGCTTTTGAAAACGGCAGCGGAGCGCGATACCAGTGTCGCCAATCCGCCCTCGACTGTGCAATCGGAGGATTTCGACGGTGCGGCCGGTTTGAAGACGCTTGGAGCGCAAGCGGGCTTTTCCGGCGATTGGGTGGAAGTCTTTACGCCTGCTGATGCAAGCAACGTCAAGGCCGGTAGCCGTGCAGCGGCTGATCCGGTCAGCGACGAGCGTGGCCAGCGCCTGCGGATCACCTCGGCGACGGCGGATGCCGACGGCAATGTGTCGATCGAGATTCCTGTTTCAGTGCTCGAGCAGATTTCCGGCAAGACATCGACAGTGGCCCTCAGCGTCCAGGCCGATACCGGCAAGCAGACGCAGTTCTCGGTCGAATGCGATTTCTCCTCGCTCGGTGATTGCGGCCGCCACCGGTTCACGGTGAACGATGAAAAGAACGACATGCTGTTCCAGGTGACGTTCGATCGCAGCCTTGCGCCGAGTTCACCTGGACATATCCTGATCAACAGCGATGTCACGGGTGCCGGCAACAGCGTCAGCGTCTATGCGGTGCGGGTCCTTCCCGGCCAATAAGCTTTTGGGTAAGCGCCGCGGCTATTTCACAAAGCCGTGGCCGAAGCCGAGAATCTTGTCGTCGATCTTGCCGATCGCCTTCTCGTCCTTGCCGTCGTAATCGGCCGAATTCAGAAGGTGACGGATCAGGTTGAGATGCGCACGTTTCTTGTCGTTGGCGCGAACGACGACCCACGGCGCATGGTCGGTATGCGTTTCCCGCAGCATCGTGTCGCGCGCCTCGGTGTAGTCGTCCCACTTGGTCAGCGCCGCAATGTCCATCGGCGAGAGCTTCCAGATTTTCAACGGGTCGTGACGGCGGTCGTGAAACCGCTTCAGTTGCATTTCCCGGCCGATATCCAGCCAGAACTTGAAGAAATGGATGTCGTCGCCGGTGATCAGTTTCTCCAGCCGTGGGGTGTGTTTCAGGAACTGCTTGTGCTGCTCCGGCGTGCAAAAGCCCATGACCGGCTCGACGCCGGCCCGGTTGTACCAGGAGCGGTCGAACATCACGAATTCACCGGCCGTCGGAAAATGCGAGATATAGCGCTGATAGTACCACTGTCCCTGTTCCGTCTCTGTGGGTTTGGGCAGGGCAACGACGCGGGCGGAGCGGGGATTGATATAAGACCGGATGGCATAGATGGAGCCGCCCTTGCCGGCTGCATCGCGCCCCTCGAACAGGGCGACCACACGCTTGCCGGTCGCCTGCAGCCAGAACTGAACCTTCACCAACTCGATCTGCAGCTTTTCCAGAAGGTCGTCATATTCGTCGCTGTCGAATTTCTTCTCGTAAGGGTAGTCGCCGGAAGCCAGCGCCTTGTCGTCGATCCAGTCTGGCAGCTTCGGATTGTCGATGTCGAAAACCCGCTCCTTGCCGTTGATCACGAGTTCGACCGGCTTGTTCTTTTGCATGTCCATCATGATGTGCCCTCGCTGGATGTTGCTGTGGCCGGCCGCCGATTTCACGGGAGGAGGCCACAATTGCATTGCGAATTCAAGCATGCCGTGAAAATCATGTCATGAACCTCCGCTATCACCGGTCAATTGCACCGTGCACGTGAGAAAATCTTGGAAGATACAAACAACGTCTGGGACCGACTGAAGGAAACAGCCAAGTCGGAGAAATGGGTCATCGGCCTGTCCGTTGCTGCCGCTGCAGGTCTCGTTTTTTCGGGGATTCATGCCGCAGCTGTGCTGCTGTTCTGGCTTGTCTGGATGATCGTCCTGTTCAACCGGTCCGCCGACCCGAAGCCGCCGGTCCCGGTCGTTGCGCCGTCTATGGTTGAAGGCACGGACCTCGACATGCTTGCGGCAGGCCTCAATGCGCTCGACACGCCGATTTTGGTGGTGGCGCCCGATGAAACGGTGCTGTTGCAGAATCAGGCGGCGGAGAAGGCCTTTGGCACCATTCCGGCCAACACCGACCTGTCGGCCCGCGTCCGTTCGCCGGGCATCCTTGATATGGTTCGCGAGACTATCGCGACCGGCAAAGTCAACCAGATCGAGCATTCGGAACGCCTGCCGTCGGAGGCGGTGTATATCGTTCGCGTCGCGCCGGCCGAGATCGGTCAACGGGCTGATGGGCGGCTTTACATCTTATCTTACCGCGATATTTCCCAGGCGCGCCGGATCGACCGGATGCGCTCCGATTTCGTCGCCAATGCCAGCCATGAACTGAGAACGCCGCTGGCCTCGTTGCGCGGTTTTATCGAGACTTTGCAAGGGCCTGCGCGCAACGACCAGAAGGCACACGAAAAGTTTCTCGGCATCATGCACGAGCAGGCGACGCGGATGAGCAGGCTGGTCGATGATCTCCTGTCCTTGTCGCGGCTGGAACTCAAGTCCCATATCGCGCCGGATGAGGCGATCAGCCTGGGGCCGCTGCTTGGTCATGTCCGCGATGCGCTGGCGCCACTTGCCGAGGATGTCGGCGTCGAGATCTCACTGATCGTGCCGGATGATCCGGTGATCGTGCAGGGAGATCGGGACGAGCTGACGGAAGTCTTTGAGAACCTGATCGAAAACGCCTGCAAATACGGCCAGGAGGGTAAAAAGGTCGAGGTCACGCTCTCCGGTGGAGGCGATGCGCCGGCAGAGGTTTCCGTTCGCGATCATGGACCGGGCATTCCGGCCGAGCACGTTCCGCGTATCACAGAACGATTCTACCGGGTGAATGTCGAAGCCAGCCGGTCGAAAAAAGGCACTGGCCTCGGGCTTGCCATCGTCAAGCATATCCTCACCCGGCATCGAGCCAGGCTGCTGGTTCAGTCTGAAGTCGGCAAGGGTACGGTCTTTACCGTGAGGTTTTGACACAAACCTGTCGCCTAAAATGTCATTTTAAGAAAATAGTCAATAATTTCAGTCAATTGATCTGTCACAAATGTTTCGTCAAGTTGACATAAAAGGTGTGGGCATCGGGCGCTAACTAGGGCGGCCGATCGACACGGCGAAAGCGAGCGCTGGTGAAAAGCGCACCCACACAAGCCCATTACGGGAGTATTTTGATGAAGTCCTTGAAACTTACTGTTGCAGCTCTGGTTGCATCCGCCGCGTTTGCAGGCGTTGCCATTGCTCGCGACCAGATCCAGGTTGCCGGCTCCTCGACCGTTCTGCCTTATGCAAAGATTGTTGCCGAAACGTTCGGCGAAACCTTCCCTGACTTCAAGACCCCGGTTGTTGAATCCGGCGGTACCGGTGCGGGCCTCAAGGAATTCTGCAAGGGCGTTGGCCCGGACACGATCGACATCGCCAATGCATCGCGCCAGATCAAGGACAGCGAGCTGGAAACCTGCAAGGCAGCCGGCGTTACCGAAGTCCAGGAAGTCAAGATCGGTTATGACGGCATCGTCTTCGCAACGGACAGCGGCAATGCCGACCTGAAGCTCGTTCCGAAGGACCTCTACCTCGCGCTCGCAGCTGAACTCGTCATCGACGGCAAGCTCGTTGCCAACCCTTACAAGAAGTGGTCGGAAGTCAACAAGGACCTGCCGGACGTAGAAATCGCTGCTTATATCCCGGGCGAAAAGCACGGCACGCGCGAAGTCTTCGACGAGAAGATGCTGGCTCACGGCTGCAAGGACGCTGGCGCTGACGTTGCCATCAAGGGTCTCGTTGCCGATGAAAAGGAAGCTGCCAAGAAGTGCATCGCCGTCCGTAAGGATGGTCTGGCGATCGATATCGACGGCGACTACACCGAAACGCTGGCCCGTATCGCTTCCAACAAGAACGGCATCGGCGTTTTCGGCCTGTCCTTCTATGAAAACAACGCTGACAAGCTGAAGGTTGCGACCGTCAGCGGCATCGTTCCGTCGGGCGCTACGATCGCTTCGGGCGAATATCCGGTTTCCCGCCCGCTGTTCTTCTACGTCAAGAAGGCACATCTCGGCGTTATCCCGGGCCTGAAGGAATATGTTGAATTCTTCCTCGACGACCAGATGGTCGGCCCGGACAGCCCGCTGGCTGCCTACGGTCTCGTTCCGGCTCCGGATGCCGAGCGCGAAGCCGACCGCAAGGCCTTCACTGACGGTAACATGCTCTAATTTAGTGCAAAAACCGGCACGGCAGCTTTGCCGTGCCGGGCATCCCGAGTATGCGGATTTGCCGGCTTTCAATGAGTGAAAAGCCGGGGGGACATATCGATGAGCACTTCTCTTATTCTTTTGATCATTTTGATCGTTGGCCTTGCGGCATATTTTGCCGGACGCGCGCGCGCGATGGCCAGCTCCAAAGGCAAGCTTTCCGCCCTGCATTCGCTTCCTGGTTATCATGGCGTCTACGTTGCCATCTGGGCGGTCCTGCCGGCTGCGTTCGTTCTTGCCGTCTGGCTTCTCGCCAGCCCGTTCTTCATTGAAAATTCCGTGCGCTCCGCCTTGCCGGATACGGTGAAAAGCCAGGGCGCTGCGACCACCGAGCTGATGCTCGGTCAGGTTATGCAGGTCGCCAACGGCCTGAAGCGGCTGAGCAGCGATGAGCTTGCGGCCGTCACCAGCGGTTCCAGCAACCTTCGGGAGGCTCTGGCCGCCAAGGGTGTGCCGATGGCAAATGCCGGCGAGCCCTACATGGTGGAAGCCGCACAGCACTATAATTCCCTGAGAGATGGCAGCCGGTGGGTAATGAGCCTAGTCGTGCTGATCATTGCTATTGCCGGGGCCGTCTTCGCCATTCGCGGTATCAGCGCGCCGTTCCGGGCCAGAAACCGCGTCGAGCGGGTCATGCTGGGCACGCTCCTTGTTGCCTCTTCGATCGCGATCCTGACAACGGTCGGCATCGTCGGCTCGATGCTGTCGGAGGCTATCCGCTTCTTCCAGTCGGTATCCCCGAGCGCCTTCTTCTTCGGCACGGTCTGGGACCCGCGCTTTTCGGCGGCCGGTAGCGGCGGCACGGAAGGTCAGTTCGGTCTTCTGCCGCTTCTGGCCGGCACGCTCTACATCGCTCTTGTCGCGATGCTCTTTGCAGTGCCGGTCGGCCTGTTCGCGGCCATTTACATGGCGGAATATGCAAAGCCCGTCGTGCGTGGCATTGCCAAGCCGCTCTTGGAAATTCTCGCCGGTATCCCGACCATCGTCTACGGCTTCTTCGCGCTGGTGACCGTCGGGCCTTTCCTGCGCGATATTTCCGCCCAGCTGAACGGCCTGGTGACGGGCAACTATGTCAATTTCATCCAGGCACAGAGCGTTCTGACAGCCGGTCTCGTCATGGGCATCATGCTGATCCCGTTCGTATCCTCCTTGTCGGACGATATCATCACGCAGGTACCGCGCTCGCTGCGCGACGGCTCGCTCGGTCTTGGCGCCACGCGCTCCGAAACCATCAAGCGCGTCATCCTGCCGGCAGCGCTTCCGGGCATCGTCGGTGCCTTGCTGCTGACGGCCTCGCGTGCTGTCGGTGAAACCATGATCGTGGTGCTGGCTGCCGGTGTGGCCGCCCGCATGCAGCTCAATCCGTTTGAAGCGATGACCACGGTTACCGTCAAGATCGTCAATCAGCTGACGGGCGACCTTGAGTTCAACTCGCCGCAGACACTGGTTGCCTTTGCGCTTGGCATCACCCTGTTTGCCATCACGCTTTGCCTCAACATCTATGCACTCTACATCGTGCGCAAGTATCGGGAACAGTACGAATGACCGACATGACATCCTCCGTACAGTCCACCTTTGTGCGCCCGGCGCAGGCAAGACGCGATATCGGTATCAAGAAGCGCTACGCTGCCGAACGCCGCTTCAAGGCTTACGGCCTGATAGCTATCCTGATCGGCCTGTTCTTTCTGTTCGTGCTGTTGTGGACCGTTGTCTCCAAAGGCTACACGGCCTTCCAGCAGACGGCGATCACCCTGCCGATCGAGTTTTCGGAAAAGATCATCGATCCGAAGAACGAACGTGGCGCCAATCCCGCCAAGTTGATGACGGCGAATTATCCGCTGCTGGTGCGTGACGCGCTGGTAAAGGCCCTCGGCATCGATCCCGCCAACAAGCCGCTCGTCAAGCAGGCGACGGACATGGTTTCGGCCAGTGCCCGCACACAGTTGCGCGATCTCGTCGTTGCCAATCCGGCGATCATCGGTACCACCGCCACTGTTTCGCTTCTGGCGGAAGGCAATATCGATAGCGCCAACAAGGGCCAGATCGACCTGACCGTGGCTGAAGCCAACCGCAAGGTGAAGGATCAGCAGATCGAATGGATGAAGACGCTGTCCGAGACCGGCGCCATGGCCAAGCAGTTCAATACCGGGCTGTTCACCTATGGTGCATCGAGCCGTCCTGAGGCGTCGGGTATCGGCGTCGCAGCCCTTGGTTCGCTCTACATGATGCTGATCGTCCTGGTGCTTGCCCTTCCGATCGGTGTTGCCGCGTCGATCTATCTCGAAGAGTTCGCGCCGAAGAACCGGCTCACCGATCTGATCGAGGTCAACATCAACAACCTCGCGGCGGTGCCGTCCATCGTCTACGGTCTGCTCGGCCTGTCGATCTTCATCAACTTCGCCGGCATGCCCCGCTCGGCTGCCGTCGTTGGTGGCCTGGTGCTGACGCTGATGACGCTTCCAACGATCATCATCGCCACCCGAGCAGCCCTGAAGGCGGTTCCTCCGTCGATCCGCTCGGCAGCCCTGGGTCTCGGTGCTTCCAAGATGCAGACGATCTTCCATCACGTCCTGCCGCTCGCCATGCCGGGCGTCCTGACAGGCACCATCATCGGTCTGGCACATGCGCTCGGCGAAACCGCGCCGTTGCTGCTGATCGGCATGGTGGCCTTTGTTGTCGACTATCCGGGCTCGCCGATGGACCCGTCCACTGCTCTGCCGGTCCAGATCTACATGTGGGCCAACGAAGCCGAACGTGCATTTGTCGAACGGACTTCGGGTGCGATCATGATCCTCTTGATCTTCCTCGTCGTCATGAACCTTGGCGCAATCCTGTTGCGGCGTCGCTTTGAGCGTCGCTGGTAGTGAGGTAAGAACATGAACATGATGTCAGAAGCAGCAGTTGAAAAGGCGCTGGACCAGAAAATGAACACCGTTCCCTTCAAGATGATCGGAAAGGACGTTTCGGTTTATTACGGCGAGAAGCGCGCGCTTTTCGATGTGAACCTCAACGTTCGCGAAAACACCGTCACCGCGCTGATCGGCCCGTCGGGCTGCGGCAAGTCGACATTCCTGCGGACGCTGAACCGCATGAACGATACGATCGACAGCTGCCGCGTTACCGGCAAGATCACGCTCGATGACGGTGATATCTACGATCCGAGCATCGACGTCGTCGAACTTCGCGCCCGCGTCGGCATGGTGTTCCAGAAGCCTAACCCGTTCCCGAAGTCTATCTACGAGAACGTCACCTACGGTCCGAAAATCCATGGCCTCGCCCGCACCAAGGCTGACCTCGATCAGATCGTCGAGACGAGCCTTCAGAAGGCCGGCCTCTGGAACGAAGTGAAGGACCGCCTGCACGAATCCGGCACCGGCCTCTCCGGTGGTCAGCAGCAGCGCCTGTGCATTGCCCGCGCCGTTGCCGTCAGCCCGGAAGTCATCCTGATGGACGAGCCGTGCTCGGCGCTGGACCCGATCGCGACCGCCAAGGTCGAGGAACTGATCCACGAACTGCGGACAAACTACACGATCGTCATCGTTACGCACTCGATGCAGCAGGCCGCCCGCGTGTCGCAGCGCACCGCCATGTTCCACCTCGGCAATCTCGTCGAGGAAAATGACACCGACAAGATGTTCACCAATCCGGATGACCAGCGGACCCAGGACTACATCATGGGCCGCTTCGGCTGAGGAATCTCTCGCCACCCTCCCATGAGGGCAGGGTGGCGGTCTTGCAACCGGATTGTGATCGCAAGGAAAAACAATCATGTCTACGCACATTGCTTCCGTCTACGACGAAGATCTGAAGTACCTGACCCGGCGCATCTCCGAGATGGGCGGTCTGGCCGAACAGATGGTGGCCGAATCCGTACGCGCCTTGGTCAATTCCGACCTGGCGCTTGCACAGAAGGTCATTTCCGACGACGCTATTCTCGACGAGGCCGAGCGCCAGATCGGCGAAAAGGCCATTGTCACCATCGCGAAACGCCAGCCGATGGCAGCCGACCTGCGCGAAATCATGGGATCGATCCGCATTGCCGCCGATCTTGAACGGGTCGGTGACCTCGGCAAGAACAACGCCAAGCGCGTCATCGCCGTTGCCAATGCCAGCCTGCCGCGCCAGCTTGCCCGTGGCCTGGAGCATCTGGCCGAGCTTGCGCTCGTTCAGCTCAAGGAAGTGCTCGACGTCTACGCCTCCCGCTCGCCGGAAAAGGCCAACAGTATCCGCGAGCGCGACAACGAGATCGATGCGATCTACACGTCGCTGTTCCGCGAACTCCTGACCTACATGATGGAAGACCCGCGCAACATCACGCCCTGCACGCACCTTCTGTTCTGCGCCAAGAATATCGAGCGTATCGGTGACCATGCCACCAACATCGCCGAAACCATCTATTACATGGCGACCGGTGCGCAGCCCGTTGGTGAACGTCCGAAGGACGACACCGCCAATACGGTCGGTGCGATCGGCAATTGATCGCGCCGTATAGTAAGTAAATTCTTACGCAATGATTGCGCGAGCGGCCGCTGGAGTCGCTCGGCACGCCTTCGGTCAACGGGCCAGGCGCCAAGGAGCTAAAGTGAATGTTGCCAAGAATTGCCGTTGTTGAAGACGAAGAGGCGCTGAGCGTCCTCCTCCGATACAATCTCGAGGCCGAAGGGTTCGAAGTCGACACGATCAACCGTGGCGACGAGGCGGAAATGCGCCTGCAGGAACGCCTTCCCGATCTCCTGATCCTCGATTGGATGCTGCCGGGCGTTTCCGGCATCGAACTGTGCCGCCGCCTGCGCCAGCGCCCGGAAACGGAACGCCTGCCGATCATCATGTTGACGGCACGAGGCGAAGAGAGCGAGCGTGTTCGCGGCCTTGCTACCGGCGCTGACGATTACGTCGTCAAGCCGTTCTCGACGCCGGAACTGATGGCGCGCGTCAAGGCGATGTTACGCCGGGCCAAGCCTGAAGTGCTGTCAACGCTGCTGAAATGCGGCGATATCGAACTCGATCGCGAAACCCATCGCGTCCATCGCAAGACCCGCGAAGTTCGTCTTGGACCGACCGAGTTTCGCCTGCTGGAATTCTTCATGGCCTCGCCCGGTCGCGTCTTTTCGCGCTCGCAGCTTCTGGATGGTGTCTGGGGGCATGACATCTATGTCGACGAACGCACGGTGGACGTCCATGTCGGCCGCCTGCGCAAGGCGTTGAATTTTTCCAACATGCTGGACGTGATCCGCACGGTGCGCGGCGCGGGTTACTCGCTGGAGAGCTGAGTTTTCTATATTGCTTAGATAAGGAAAAAGGGGCCAGTTTGGCCCCTTTTTCATGAACTGTATTTCGCCTTAGCGTGCCCGGCGGCGTTCGCCGGATGGCTGGTAGGCCAGCTTGGCGTGGAACGTGCAGTAAGGCGAAGTGTCCGGGGAGTCATTGCCGCAGAAGTGGAACTCGTCCTTCATCGGATCGCCGATCGGCCACTTGCAGGTGCGGTCGGTAAGCTCGGTCAGCACCAGGCGGCGCGACATCGGAATAACAACGTTGTTGCCGGCCGGTGCTGCGTCCTGATCTTCGATCGCGCCGATTTCGACCTCTTCCTTCATGACGGTTGCACCTGCGGTCCGCGTCACTGTGCGGGTCGCCATGCGCGGTGCTGTGTAGTTCGGGGCGCGCGGTGCAGCGGGGGCAGGGCGCTTGGCGCGGACCGTCGAGGCGGTGCTGCCGCCGGCCTTTGCGCGGCCGGGCAGGCAGAGACGATGAACCTTGCCGATGACGGCATTGCGGCTGACGCCACCGAGCTGTGCAGCGATCTGGCTCGCGCTCAAGCCTTCGGCCCACAATTTCTTGAGTTTCTCGACCCGCTCGTCAGTCCAGTTCATGGTCTTGTCTCCATTCCCAGCGTTGGTGATGGTCGAATCCTCCACCGAACCCCGGATGGCATCCGAGGTTGAAACGCGATAACACTTTTGGTGACTAGGTCCGCCGCATGCGTTCTAGTAATTATTTCTTAACGTAGAGCCCGGCGGACTCTCTGACAAGAGTCCGGGGAATCCCACCGAATCGATTTCCGAGTTTTCCCCAACTTGCTTGCGATGCGTGGCATTTTTGCAAGGGTATCCGGCTAAAAAATTTGCGCCTTCTGTATACGCGTGAATTGCCGGAAATCATGGGCTTTTGTTGACATCGCACTGCGAAGTGAAGATAGTGCCCCTGCCGCCGCAAGGCGGCATTTTGATTTTTTATGGGTTGGTCACAGCCTTGTCGATGATGCTGATTATACAATTGCCGTGATGGTTTAAGGAGACATGCGCCATGGCCGATGCCACGCCGCTTTACGACACATATGCCCGCGCTCCGTTGCGGTTCGAGCGCGGCGAAGGCGTCTGGCTGATCGCCGAGGACGGCACCCGTTATCTGGATTTCGCCGCCGGTGTCGCGGTCAATTCGCTTGGCCATGCGCATCCGCATCTCGTGTCGGCGTTGAAAGAGCAGGCAGACAAGGTCTGGCATCTGTCGAACCTCTATGAGGTTCCGGGCCAGGAAAGCCTCGGCCGCCGCCTGACCGAAGCGACGTTTGCAGACAAGGTGTTCTTTACCAATTCCGGCGCTGAAGCGCTCGAATGCGCGATCAAGACGGCGCGGCGCTATCATTTCGCCAAGGGCCAGCCCGAAAAGTTCCACGTCATCACCTTTGAAGGCGCGTTCCACGGCCGCACACTGGCGACCATCGCTGCCGGTGGGCAGGCGAAGTATCTGGAAGGTTTTGGCCCGAAGGCGCCGGGTTTCTATCAGGTGCCGTTTGGCGATATGGGCGCCTTGAAGGCTGCCATCAGCGAAGAGACCGCGGCGATCCTCATCGAGCCAATCCAGGGCGAGGGCGGTATCCGCACCGTTTCGAAGGAATTCCTGCAGGAACTGCGTGCGCTCTGCGACGAATACGGCCTGCTGCTTATCTTGGACGAAGTCCAGTCCGGCGTCGGCCGCACGGGAAAGCTGTTTGCCTATGAATGGTCCGGCATCGAGCCCGACATCATGGCCGTCGCCAAGGGCATCGGCGGCGGTTTCCCGCTGGGCGCCTGCCTTGCCACGGCAGAAGCCGCCTCCGGCATGGTCGCCGGCACCCATGGCTCGACGTATGGCGGCAATCCGCTGGCCATGGCCGTCGGCAATGCCGTGATGGATGTCATCATGGCCGACGATTTTCTCCAGCACGTCCGCGATGTCTCGCTGGTCTTCCGTCAGGGGCTTGCCTCGCTCGCCGATCGTTTTCCCGATGTCATCGAGGAGGTCCGTGGCGAAGGCCTGATGCTCGGCATCAAGGCCAAGGTGCCGTCTGCCGATCTCCTGAAGGCCATTCGTGCCGAAAGACTGCTGGCGGTACCTGCGGGCGAAAACGTTATCCGCCTGCTGCCGCCGCTGGTGACGACGGCCGAGGAAGCCCGTGAAGGCCTGGCGCGTCTCGAGCGCGCGGCCGAACAGCTGACAGCGGAGCGACGACAGGCATCGGCCTGAACGACGCTTCACTGACACGCTGAAAAAACACAGGACTTTGAATAGAATGGCCGGTACCAGACACTTTCTCGATCTTTCTGCCATGACGACAACCGACCTCCGGTCGATCATCGAGGACGCCCGCGTCCGCAAGGCCGCCACCAAGGCCGGCACCGCTGAAAAGCCGCTGGCCGGCAAGATGCTGGCGATGATCTTCGAAAAGCCTTCGACGCGCACCCGCGTGTCCTTCGATGTCGGCATGCGCCAGCTCGGCGGCGAGACGCTGTTCCTGTCCGGCACCGAAATGCAGCTTGGCCGCGCCGAAACCATCGGCGATACCGCCAAGGTGCTGTCGCGTTATGTTGATGCGATCATGATCCGCACCACTGATCACAACCGGCTGCTGGAGCTGGCCGAGCACGCCACCGTGCCTGTCATCAACGGCCTGACGGATGCGACGCATCCCTGCCAGATCATGGCCGACATCATGACGTTCGAGGAGCATGCAGGCCCGGTAAAGGGCAAGACGATTGCCTGGACCGGCGATGGCAACAACGTGCTGCACTCCTTCATCGAAGGCTCGGCGCAGTTCGGCTACCGGATGAACATGGCTGTGCCGCTGGGTTCCGAGCCTGACGACAAGATCCTCAACTGGGCCCGCAACAATGGTGGCGAGATCAAGCTCTACCATGATGCCGATCAGGCCGTGGACGGCGCCCATTGCGTGGTTACCGACACTTGGGTTTCGATGAACCAGGAACATCGCGCCCGCGGCCACAATGTCTTCCAGCCCTTCCAGGTCAATGCCCAGCTGATGGCGAAGGCAGACAAGGATGCACTGTTCATGCACTGCCTGCCTGCCCATCGTGGCGAGGAAGTGACGGACGATGTCATCGATGGCAAGCAGTCGGTGGTGTTTGATGAAGCCGAGAACCGCCTGCACGCGCAAAAGTCTGTTCTCGCCTGGTGCCTTGGCGCTCTCTAGCCGTTTGCCCGGGATATTGAAAACCGGGCAGTGGCACACGATCTATGCATCAAGCTGATGGCCGGCAGGGGGCGTGTCCTCCTTTGCCGGTCGTTCGTATTCAAGAGTATCCATCCATCCGCGCCGCCGTCCTTCATGGAGGCGGCAGAGCGAACGGCCGTTTTTCCAGAAACGATCTGGACAAGACTGGCCTGTGCAGGATCAATAGAAGCATCGGACAGCGTCCCGGCCTTCACGGCGGGCGGACGTCCGAGGGCTAGGAGCAGAGTGATGACGGAAGCAAACGTAGGCCTTGGCCAGTTCGATTACGCCGGTGACGATCATGTCGTGCCGTTTCAGGTGGAGGGTCTTGATGTGCGCGGCCGTGCCGTTCAGCTCGGCCCGATGCTGGATGCGATCCTCGAGCGTCATAATTATCCGCTACCGGTTGCCCGTCTCGTCGCTGAAACGGTCGTGCTGACCGTGCTTCTCGGCACCTCGCTGAAATTCGAAGGCAAGCTGATCATCCAGACCAAGAGCAATGGTCCGGTCGATCTGGTCGTCGCCGATTTTGCGACGCCGGACCGGGTGCGCGCCTATGCCCGCTACAATGAAGAGGCCTTGAAGATTGCCGAAGAGAACGGCCTGACCCAGCCGCAGCATCTGCTGGGCGAAGGCGTTCTGGCGTTCACGATCGATCAGGGTGCGCATATGCAGCGCTATCAGGGCATTGTGCCGCTCGACGGCGCCTCGCTGGAGGAAATCGCCGGCGTCTATTTCCGCCAGTCGGAACAGATCCCGACCAAGGTGCGCCTTGGCGTTGCCGAACTGCTCGACCGTGATGAAAACGGCAAGCCGCGCCATCGCTGGCGGGCTGGCGGCATGGTCGCGCAATTCCTGCCGGAGGCGCCGGATCGTATGCGCCAGGCGGATCTGCACGGTGGCGACGGCGATGACGGCAACGGCGCTATTGCCGTCGATGATTTGTGGGATGAAGCCAGCATCATGGTCCAGACCATCGATGCCGACGAACTGACCGATCCGACCGTCGGCACCGAGCGTCTGCTCTACCGGCTGTTCCACGAGCGCGGCGTCAAGGTCTATCCGCCCCAGGCGGTCTATGACAAGTGCAGCTGTTCGCGCGAGAAATTGCGCGATGTGCTGGCAAGCCTCAGCCAGGACGATATCGATCACGCGGCTGAAGACGGACTGGTTTCGGTCACCTGCGAGTTCTGCTCGACGACCTACCGGTTTGAAGCGACGGAAGTGAAGCCGCAGTAAAAAGCTGCGGTCTTCAGTTCAGCGTGCGGTTCTGCCCGGGCGAGTCCAGCGAGAAGGCGGGGATGTCGACGGTGAAGGTATCGCCGTGCGTGGTTTCCATCGAATAGTGGCCGAACATCACCCCTGATGGGGTATCGAGCGGGCAGCCGGATGAATATTCATAGGTATCGCCGGGATTGAGAACCGGCTGCTCGCCAATCACGCCCGGGCCGTTGACTTCATCAACCTGGCCGTTTTCGTCGGTGATATGCCAGTAGCGCGTCATCAGCCGCACGGTCTCGTCGGAGAGGTTCGAAATCAGGATCCGGTAACCCCAGACATAGCGGCTGTCATCCGGATCGGATTGCTCCTCCAGATAATAAGGCTCGACGGTCACCTCGATGTCGCGTGTCAGCGCGCGGTACATATGCAAACCCTTTTCAAGTCCATAGGCGATATTCTACAGCAAGATGGTTTCGTCAAGAATAACGCGCAGGGTAAACTGTCAGGATAGGGCACAGCATGCTGGACGGTCACTTTAGGAGGCGGCTCGATCCTTGGCTGGATCGCGCAGGTAGCGCTTTGGCTGCTCGGGGTATCACTGCGAATACCGTCACGATCACCGGATTTCTGATCGGCCTGGCCGCCGCGGTCGCCATCGTTCTCGATTCCTATGTCTGGGCTTTCATTCTGATCGGGATCAGCCGCATCTGCGATGGTCTGGATGGGGCCGTGGCACGGGCGACGGAGAAGACGGACTTCGGCGGCTTTCTCGATATTGTCCTCGACTTCGCCTTCTACGGCCTCATCCCGTTCGCCTTCATCCTTGCCGATCCTTATGAGAACGGCATTGCCGGCGGGCTTCTGCTCCTGTCATTCTATGTCAACGGCGCCAGCTTCCTTGCCTTTTCCATCATGGCCGAAAAACAAGGGCTGTCGACGGACGCGCGCGGTGCCAAGTCGCTCTACTTCACCACGGGGCTTGCCGAGGCGACCGAAACGATCGCGGTCTTCCTGGCCTTTTGCCTGCTCCCGCAATGGTTTTCCGAGATTGCGGTGATCTTCGCGCTCGTCTGTTTCTATACGGCGCTTTCGCGCATCGTACTGGCGCGGGCGAGCTTCAAAAGAGAAAGCCAGGCATAGAAAAACGCCCGCATGGGGAGATGCGGGCGTTTCACAAAATCTAAAAAATCAGGCCTGAACCGACTTCAGCGCGCGGGCGAAATCCTCGATCAGGTCTTCGCTGTCCTCGATCCCGGCCGAGAAGCGCACGGTGCCGGGCGAAATGCCGAGTTCCGCGCGGGCTTCATCGGAAAGGTTCTTGTGCGTCGTCGTCGCCGGATGGGTGATCAGGCTCTTGCTATCGCCGAGATTGTTGGAGATCAGCACGACATCCAGCGCGTTTTGCAATGCAAACGCAGCTTCCTTGCCGCCCTTCATCTCGAAGCAAACCAGCGTCGAGCCGCCCTTCATCTGCCGGGCGATGATATCGGCCTGCGGATGGTCCTTG
Organism: Hyphomicrobiales bacterium; assembly: GCA_900472175.1. Taxonomy (GTDB): domain Bacteria; phylum Pseudomonadota; class Alphaproteobacteria; order Rhizobiales; family Rhizobiaceae; genus Pararhizobium. Next base: position 112,016 of record UCHD01000010.1, read on the forward strand.
CGGCCGGGATAGATCACCTTGGCGACTTGCTTCTGTTCGGCCAGGAAGTCGGCGAGGCGCGCGGCATTCTCGCTCTGCTGGCGCACGCGCAGCGGCAGGGTTTCGATGCCCTTCAGCAGCGTCCAGGCATTGAACGGCGACAGAGCAGGCCCCGTGTGGCGGAAATAGTCCTGCAGGTGTTCGCTGATCCATTCCTTGTCGGAAAGGATCACGCCGCCGAGGCAACGGCCCTGGCCGTCGATATGCTTGGTGGCGGAGTAGACGACGATATGAGCGCCCAGTTCCAGCGGCTTCTGCAGCAGCGGCGTCGCAAAGACGTTGTCGACGATGACCTTGGCGCCGATCTGGTTGGCAATCTTGGCGACGCCAGCAATATCGACCACTTCCAGTGTCGGATTGGTCGGGCTTTCCAGGAAGAACACCTTGGTGTTCGGCCTGACGGCCTTTTCCCAGTTTTCAAGGAAACGGCCGTCGATCAGCGTGAATTCGATGCCGTATTTCGGCGCTAGCGTTTCCACTACCCAGCGGCAGGAGCCGAACAGGGCGCGGGCTGCAACGATATGATCGCCGGCCTTCAGCTGGCAGAGAATGGCGGCGGAAACCGCAGCCATGCCCGATGCCGTGGCGCGCGCATCCTCGGCGCCTTCCAGCGCGCACATGCGTTGTTCGAACATGTCGTTGGTCGGGCTGCCATAACGGGCATAGATGAAGCCGTCCGTCTCGCCCTTGAAGCGCGCTTCAGCCGCTTCCGAGCTGTCATAGACGAAGCCCTGCGTCATGAAGATGGCTTCGGAGGTTTCACCATGGTTTGAACGGGTCGTGCCGCCGTGAACGAGCTGGGTCGCGGGGCGCCAATTTTTGCTCATCGATCGTCTCTTTCAACACAAAAAAACCGGCCGCGAAAAAGCAAGCCGGTTTCAAACCCGGCCTTTTTAGCTATTTGTTTAACGTGGCTGCAAGCCGACCGGCCAAATCACCACGGGATAAGTCAGTATTTACTGATAAGGCGCGCTTGCGTCAATTCCCGTGAACAACAAGATATGTCACAGGGACAATTTGGGTTATGACGTGCCGGTTGCGGCAAAGAGGACGATGGAAATGACCAGAGCCACAGGCATTCTAGCCGATCGCGCCATTGCTGCGCTGTTTGACGCGGGACGGCTCAAAAGCGAGGCGAAGCTCGATGTCGACCAGATCCAGCCGGCCAGCCTCGATCTGCGCCTCGGGTCCAAGGCCTTTCGCGTCCGCGCCAGCTTCATGCCCGGCCCCGGTCATCTGGTGGCAGACAAGCTCGACCGGCTGAAACTGCACGTCATCGATCTCTCCGAAGGCGCGGTTCTGGAAACCGGCTGCGTCTACATCGTTCCTTTGATGGAAAGTCTCGACCTTTCGCCTGATATGTCCGCCTCGGCCAATCCGAAAAGCTCGACCGGCCGCCTCGATATCTTTACCCGCGTCATTACAGACCGGGCTCAGGAGTTCGACAAGATCCCGGCCGGGTATTCCGGCCCGCTTTATCTGGAAATCAGCCCGCGCACGTTCCCGGTCATCGCCCGGCGCGGCTCGCGTCTGTCGCAGATCCGTTTCCGCATCGGCCATGCACTGCTCACCGAGACGGAGGTCATGGCGCTGCATGAAAGCGACGTTCTGGTCGCCAGCGACAAGCCGAATGTGTCGGGCGCCGGTATTGCACTGTCGATCGATCTCAAGGGCACCGGCGTCGATGGCCTGATCGGCTACCGCGGCAAGCATCACACCGCCGTCGTCGATGTCGACAAGAAGGCCGAGCACGGCATCTTCGATTTCTGGGAGCCGCTCTACAGCCGCGGCCGCGACGAATTGATCCTTGACCCCGACGAGTTCTATATCCTCGTTTCGCGTGAAGCTGTGCACGTGCCGCCGCTCTACGCCGCCGAAATGACGCCGTTCGATCCGCTAGTCGGCGAATTCCGCGTTCATTATGCCGGTTTCTTTGATCCGGGCTTTGGCCATGTTTCGGCCGGCGGCAAGGGCAGTCGCGCCGTGCTCGAGGTCCGCAGCCACGAAGTGCCGTTCATCCTCGAACACGGCCAGATCGTCGGCCGCCTGGTCTATGAACACATGATGGAGCGCCCCGAAGGCCTTTATGGCCTCGGCCTCGGATCCAACTACCAGGCGCAGGGCCTGAAACTCTCCAAGCATTTCCGCTCGGAATAAATAGACGCCCGCAAAGCCGGCTGCCGCCTTGACAGGCGGCCGTGCTTGGTGGAAACCTCGGGCGCAAGGCGGGTATGATGTAGTGGTAGCTTGTCAGCTTCCCAAGCTGATCGTGCGGGTTCGATTCCCGCTACCCGCTCCACATTGTTTCTCAGGGCTTTGCGACCAATCCCACAGCTTCCTAGCTGAACGTTTTTCAAGCGGTTTGCTTGCCATCGAAACGGCGGTTGCCATCAACTCTCCCCTTGGTCACGGACCGGAACATGCGGCGTCTTGTTCCAGGAAAACGGGTTGGTCCGTAGCTCCAGCAAGGCTTTCCATGCGGCAAGCGAGATGGCTAGCCAGTAGAGCGGTACGAAAATCCAGCGCCAGCCAACGGCCTTTTTCTCGCGGGCGGTCATCCGGCTGCGTCCAAGCGAGATGAAGACGGCGTAGCTGCCGGCGATGTTGACGATATCGCAGATGAACAGCCAGAACGTCAGCCGGCTATCAGTGAGCGTGCTGTCATCCAGCATCAGCCATGTCAGATAGGCAAGAAACCCGACCACAAAGGGGTGGCTGAGTGCGGAAAGCAGCAGGCCTGCAATCAAGATCTGGAAAACGATAAAGGCCGGCCAGCCCATCTCGTCCGCCAGTTTCCCGGGCCGGCGCATTAGCACCAGCCATGTCTGCAACCAGCCCTTGAACCAGCGTGTGCGCTGGCCAAGCCAGACGGACCGTTCTGTAGGTGCTTCCTCGAGCGTCGGCTTGAAGATGATGCGCGAGCGGTAACCGAAGCGGTGCAGCCGCAGCCCCAGATCGGCATCCTCTGTCATGTTATAGGGATCCCAACCGCCGATCCGTTTCAGCTCCGTGGTGCGAAAATGATTGGAAGTGCCGCCGAGCGGCAAGGGCAGGCCGGTCAGGGACAACATCGGCAGCAGCCCGCGAAACAGGCCCGCATATTCCAGCGCAAACAAGGCGCTCCACCAGGATTGCCGGGCATTGGTGATGATCAGCGGTGCCTGTAGGCAGATGACATGCGGCGGCGCTGCCGCAAAGGCTGCATGAGCCTCACGCAACTGGCCGGGATGTGGCCGGTCTTCGGCATCGTAAACCGTCACATAGCGGCCGCGAACGCCGGGCAGGGCATAGGTCAAGGCTTTCGGCTTGGTGCGCGGCATGTGGACCGGCACCAGAACGATCTCGTATTCGCGCGCCAGCGGTAGCGCCTTGAGTGCGGCGATGGTTGCAGCATCATCCTCCTCGCAGATCAGCTTGATATCGAGCCGCGAACGCGGCCAGTCCAGCCGGTCAAGGGCCTGAATGAGCTGCGCCACCACGCTCTCTTCCCTGTAGAGCGCGACAAGCACCGAATAGACCGGCAGCGGGCCATCTGCGAGAGCTGGTTGCGCCGTGTTGTCCCTGCTTTCCCGAAGCAAGGCACAGCCGAGCGCGTAAAGCCGCACCATAAAATTGGCAAGGAAGAACAAGGTCAGCACGATATGCAGGATCAGCATGCTGATCAGTGGCACGGTGGCGGCCGCCACCAGCAAGGCGCACAGCATGATGCCGGCATAAAACCCCTGCTTGCCCCAGAAGGTGATGCGTGCACTGTGCAGCGGCGCGGCCTCAAACAGCGCACGCGTTGCCGCCGAAACCCGCCGCTTTGCGCCTGCCCGCCAGACCGCATCGCGCACCGCCGACGGTGTCGAAACGGCGAGCGATGACCGCAGCAGCGGCGTCCGCTGTAAAAGTGCTGCGAGCCCGGCCAACCGGTCAAGGGTTGGAACGATCACTGTCACCGGCGGGCGGCTTGCATGATGGACCCGCAGGATTTCCGGCCGTGCGATCTGGGTATCCACCCCTTCGATGTCCTGAACCCGGCCGGGATCGATATCGGCCATGAAGTCGAGCCCCAGCATTTCCGCCAGCGCCTCGAAATAGATGGTTTCGTCGATCTCGCCGGAAGCGAGCAGCTCGTCCTCGACGGTCGTGCCATGCGCCTGCGCAAGCTGCATGGCACGCGCAATCGAGGGCTTGCCGATGCCCATTTGCAGCAGCAGTCGTCCCTCTTGCTTCAGTGCGGGCGCGAATCCTCCTACTACGGTACCAGGCTGCGATCGCCCGGCCGGTGGCTCATTCGCGGTAGCCATTCCGGAATTGTCCGGATATTCTTCCAGACGCATGAAAACCCCATTGCCGCGCTACGCGGCAATACCCCTATCTCGTCCCGGGAATGATCATAATGTTACGCGCTTTCCGTGCATCTCTAAAATTTTACGGGATTTTCTCGCTTTGCGTGTTGTTGGTTGCACCTTTTCCGGCCGTGTCACGCGCGGCCGATGGCGTTCATGATCTGCCGCTATTGTTCGATGCGCGCGAGCGGATCGCAAAGCCGGACCTCAGCGGCCTAGCGCGCCTGCGGTTCCTCACGACGGTGGATTTTCCGCCGTTCAATTTCATCGACCAGTCAGGCAAGCTTGCCGGCTTCCATGTCGATCTGGTGCGCGAGATCTGCCATGAGTTGGAAATCGACGCCAAATGCCAGATCCAGGCCGTGACCTTCGCGGAGTTGCAGCCGGCACTCGAGGGCGGGCAGGGAGAGGCCGTCATTGCCGGGATCGGCACCAGTTCGGAACTGCGGCAACGGTTCGCCTTTTCGCGCGCATTCATGAAGCTCCCGGCCCGGTTTGCGGCCAACCGCCAGGCGATGGGAAACGCTCTTTCTGTGGCGTCGCTGGCAGGCAAGCGGGTTGGCACCGTGTCAGGCACCACGCACGAGGCGATGCTCAAGGCGTTTTTTCCGCAGCTTGAGACGCAGTCCTTTCCAAGCCGTGAGGCGATGCTGGCGGCCTTGAAACAAGGGAGCGTTGCTGCGGTGTTTTCCGACGGCATGCAATTGTCGTTCTGGACGGCTGGCAGTGATGCGGCCAATTGCTGCGCTCTGATCGAGGGCGCCTATTTTTCACAACGCTTTCTGGGTGAGGGTTTGGCAATCATGAACCGCAAGGGCGATTCAGCGCTGACGCAGGCGATCGATCATGCGTTGCTGGAACTGTCCCGCAAAGGCCGGCTGAACGAAATCTACCTGCGTTATTTCCCGGCGGGCATTTACTGAAACCCTGTCAATCCATCTTCCGAAACGGCAGCAACAGCGACCAGAAGAGCCGTGCAGGCGAGGGGTTGCGATACTGGGTAAGCCCGATCCGCATAGCTTCCGGCGGCTGTTTCGAGCGCTCGCGATAGGTGGAAAACATCCTGTCCCAGAGGGAAAGATTGAAGCCATAATTGGTATCGGTTTCGTCCGGCTCGGCGGAATGATGGATGGCGTGCATGTCCGGCGTGACGACCAAGTGGCGCAGCAGGCGGTCGGCGCGCGCGGGAAGTTTCAGATTGGCATGATTGAACATCGCCGCCCCATTCAGCACGATCTCGAAGATCAAAACGCTGACGGCAGGCGCACCGATCGCCAGGATGAACGCCGATTTCCACAGGATCGACAGCAGGATTTCCAGCGGATGGAAGCGCAATGCTGTCGTCAGGTCCAGCCCGGTATCGGCATGGTGGACCCGGTGAATGCGCCAGAACAGCGGAACCTTGTGGAAGATTACGTGCTCCAGCCAGATGGCGAAATCGAGAATGACGAAGGCGAGGATACCGCTGACGAGCGGTGGCAGGCCGAGCATCGGCAAAAGCCCGTATCCATGCGCGTTGGCAAATAGCGCAACGCCGGTTGCCGCCGCCGGAAAGATCATCCGCAGCATCAGCGACGACAGGATAAGGATAGACAGGTTGGTAAACCAGCGCTGCGCCTTGAGCGCCCGCATCAGTTCCGGACGCTCCAGCCGCGGGTGAGCCAATTCCAGCACGGCGAGCAGCAGGAAGATTGCAGCAAAGACGGTCAGGCGCAATACGGGCTCGCCGATGCCAAATATCTCCAGTGTCATTCCCGCACCATCGCCGCCTGCCGGTTCGTCCTGTGGACGGCTATTTTAACGGGCGTGCGATCAAGAGGAACACACGTTGGCGTGAAGCGAAAATCCGCTTCCTTCACCTGCGGAAACGGGCCATGGCGCCACGCTCGATCGCGGCACAGGTCAGCTTGTCCAGCCCCAGCCGGTCGCGCAGCAGTTGCAGCAACCGGATTTCCTCCTGGGCGATGGAATGATCGGCGGCGGCAAGCTCGACGGCCAGCGCGTAAGCCGTGTCGTAGAGGCGCGCGGGAAGCGCTTCACGCACAACCTCAAGCGCAATGTCCAGTCCCTCCGGGCCGTCGAGAAGGGCGGTGCATTCGCGCGCTGCATGCATCAGATGGTCATGGTCGAAACCGTCAAACACCGGCAGGAAGCTGGTCAGCCTGCCGATGCGCTCCAGCTCGCCATCGGTCATGGCGGTATCAACGGCCGACATCATCACCATGACGTAGATGAGGGCTTCATGATGGCTCATTGTGTTGGGCATGGGATATCCGTGTTGCTGTGCCGGTGTTGTCAGATATGGACCGCCGCCGCCGTCTACAAGCCCTGACCGGGCGTGTCAGTGGCGCTATCCTCGGGCAGGGCTGTTTCAGCCGGGGGCGTCGCGGTTGTGTCGAACGTTCTCGGGTCATCTCCGAAAAAACCAAGGCGGGCCTTGCGGGCAGCGTCCACCTTGCCGGCCAGCGGCGATCCCGCGGTTGCGTCCGCCCAGCCGCTTTCGGCGAGCCAAGCGGCCGGATCGGTGTTGTTGACACTGCAGGTGGCGGTCAGCGTTCCCTGCCAGCCGTTTTTCGGCACGGTGCAGGAAAGCGCACGCGCCCGCAGGAAATTGCGGAATGCGGTTTTAGCCACCGTGCCGCAGGGCCATACCTGTCCCGCCTCGCCACAGACCCGATCCGCCTTTTGCGGCAGGATACCGTACAGCTGCAGCAACCGGTCGCCGAATTGGATAAGACCGGCCGTGAGTGCGACCGGATGGCGCAGAACAGCGGGAACGGCTTCCGGCTTGGCAACCGGCAGCGATAACGGCAAACGTGGCTCGATGCGCTCCAAGGCGCGCGCGGTGATTTCCTGCGGCAGGCCGAATTGTTCCGGGGCTATATCGCGAACGGGTTGGCCCTGTGTTTGCGGCAGGCCTTCGCCTACAGTCCCCATCGGCGCGGTCTCGCCGGAAGCCGGATCGGCAGGCACGGTCTCGCCAGCATCTTCGGTATTCATCCCGTCGCCACCGAGATCGGGCACATCGGCCATGTCGGGTGTTTCGAGCGCAAAATCCTGGGTCTCGGCGCCCTGCCGCCCCTGAATGACCGAGGCGCCAGTCAGCAGTAGGGCGACAGTCAGGACGATGCCGGCCAAGCCGCCGCCGATGGTGAGCAGGTGCCGCTTCATCAGGAAAACTGTCCTATTGGCTGGCCCAGATGATGCGGGCGATCCATTCGACATCGCTGAGTTCGAATGTGCGGTTGGGGTGGTCGGGGTTGAGCGACAGGAGTTCGATGTTGCGTGGGGTCTGGCGCACCAGCACCTTGGCCATCACTTCGCCCTCGGTGGTCTTGACCACCACACGGTCGCCGCGGCGGACCTGCGCGCCCGGCTCGACGATCAGCACATCGCCGTCGCGATAGAGCGGCAACATGCTGTCGCCCTGGATTTCCAGCGCATAGACGCCGGCCTTGGCGCCGGGAGCTGCCGGAAACTCGACGACGTCCCAGCCCTGGCCTGCCGGAAAGCCGCCATCGTCGAAGAAACCGCCGGCTCCGGCCTGGGCAAAGCCGAGCAGCGGAATGGAACCGGCCTGCGGCGGAAAGGCGCCGTCCGGCAGGGCGTTGGAAGGCGGTCCCGGCCGCAGGAAGTCCATGAACTGGTTGATCGTCGAGCCGGTCGCGTCAAGCACCTTGGCAATCGATTCCGTCGAGGGCCAGCGCTCGCGGCCATCGGCGGAATGGCGCTTTGATTTGTTGAAAGAGGTCGGATCCAACCCGGCCCGCCGGGCAAGGCCCGAAGGGGATAGTTGATGCCGCTCGGCGAGCGCATCAATCGCACTCCAGATCCGGTCATGTGAAAACATCGTTGCGCATCCTGCAGGCGGTGAAGCGTGACGCTTTCTCGTGTTCTTGCTATTTTCTAAGTTCTTGCCGTCTTGGCGGTTTCGGTGCCAAGATTAGCCAAAATCCGGCGTGCAGTAAAGAGAGAAAGGAAAATAATCCTGTCTCTCTTCTTGTGCTCGTCCGATTGAAATGCGCCGTCCGCCGCCTATACTCCGGTGACTGTATCTTCTGGTTGCGAGGCGCCGCATTTGTTCTCGATCGTGAAGTCCGAAATTCTGCTGGGCGCGGCGCTGGTTCTTGCTGCCGCCGGCTTCCTGCTCGAACATGCGCTGCTGGAAAGCGGGCAGGTGGCGGCTCTTGCCGGTGCAGCCGTTCTGGTCTTTGCCATCGTGCTCGCTTCATTACGGGTCGCCCATCATGCCGAAGTGCTGGCTGCCAAGGTCGGCGATCCCTATGGTACGATGATCCTGACCTTGTCGGCGGTGCTGGTCGAGGTGATCATCCTGGCGATCATGATGAGCGGCGAGGAGATATCGCCAACGCTGGTGCGCGACACGATCTATTCGGCTGTCATGCTCGATATCAACGGCATTCTCGGGCTGGCGGCCCTGCTCGGCGGCCTCAAGCATGGCGAGCAATCCTACAACGACGATTCCAGCCGCACCTACAGCGTCATGATCCTGACGGCGATGGGCATTTCGATGGTCGTGCCGGAATTCGTTCCCGAGGCCAAATGGCACCTCTATTCGGCCTTCACCATCGTGGCGATGGTGACGCTTTATGCGGTCTTCCTGAAAATGCAGGTTGGGGTGCACAGCTACTTCTTCAGCTACAGCTATCCCAAGCGCGAAGGCGGCGAAAAGCACCCGTCTGAGGCCGAACCGGTGGCTGTGTCCATAACGATCCTGATTATCGGGGTCGTCATTATCGGCGCTCTGGCCGAAGTCATGTCAGGGCTGCTGACGGCGGGCCTGAAGGGAACTGGTGCCCCGCCGGTCCTGGCGGCGATCGTCGTTGCGGCCATTTCCGCCTCGCCGGAAATCATGACGGCGATGCGGGCAGCGCTTGCCAACCGCATGCAGGCAGTCGTCAACATTGCACTTGGTGCTTCATTGTCGACCGTCATCCTGACGGTGCCGGTGATGGAGGCGATTGCGCTCTATACCGGCCAGCCCTTCATCATGGCGATGACGCCGGTGCAGACGGTGATGGTGACAATCACCCTGATCGTGGCCGCCATCAACCTCAATGACGGCGAAACCAATGCGATCGAGGGCATGACCCATTTCGTGCTGTTCGCCACGTTCGTGATGCTGTCGGTGATCGGGCTCTGACTGGGGCGGCTGTCAGCTAAACGCCGGATGCTCCGCATCCAGAGCGCGATCACCCATCGGTATTTCTTGCTGCGCCCCCATTTTTCGCCACACACCGCGCTGTCGTGCCTCTTCCTTGTGCGCTGGCCTCGCGATATCACAGATCGCGCGCGCGATTTGCGCAGCACCTTCGGGAGCCCTCCGTGAATACCTCCGTGCTTTCAGGCATTCTGCTGACGATCTTTTCCTATTTCCTGTTCACGCTGCAGGACGCTTCGGTCAAATGGCTGGTGGTGGCGCTGCCCGTCTGGCAGATTCTGTTCGTGCGCAGCGTGACGATCTTTGCGATCTGTACCGCCATCGGCCGCGGCCCGCTGCTTGTCCGCTCGCTGCGTTCGCCGGTGCTCAAGCCGATGATCCTGCGCAACCTGCTGCTGCTCGCCGCCTGGCTGTCCTACTATACCGCCGCCCGCGATCTCGGGCTGGCCGAACTCACGACGCTCTACTATGCGGCGCCGATCCTGATCACCATTCTTGCCGTGCCGATCCTCAAGGAAGATGTCCCACCGCTGCGCTGGATCGCGGTTATCGTCGGTTTCATCGGAGTGCTGGTGGCGACCGATCCGTTCGGGACGGGCATGAAACTCTCCCTGCCGGTCTGGCTGGCGCTTCAAGCGGCCGTGTTCTGGGCGTTTTCGACGGTGCTCTTGCGCAAGACCGCGATGCAGGAGGTGACGCTGGTGCAGATGACGCTGTCGAGCGGCTTCTTCATCCTGTTCACCGGCATTGCCGTCATCGTCACCTGGGTTCCGCCAAGCCTTCTCGACGTCGGCCTGATGGTGGGAACCGGGCTGATCGCCGGTATCGCGCAATATGCGCTGTTCGAGGGCATGCGGCGGGCGCCGGTCTCGGTGCTGGCGCCGTTTGAATATTCCTCGCTGATCTGGGCTTTTGGGCTCGGCTTCCTGATCTGGGGCGATATCCCCGCAGCCCAGGTTTTTGTCGGCGCGGCGCTGATCTTTTCCGCCGGCATCATCATCATTCTTGGGGAACGTTTCGCCAGGCGGCTGACGGCCGGCTAGATCAGGCTTTCCGTTCGATGAAGCGGCGGAAGGCTTCCAGCGTCTCGGCGCTGACATGGTGCTCGATACCCTCGGCATCGATGCGGGCGGTTTCCGGGCTGACGCCGAGGCAACGCAAAAAGGCTTCGACTGTCTGGTGGCGCGCCCGGCTTTCCAGCGCCATCTTTTGTCCGGCCTCGGTCAGGAATACGCCGCGGTAGGGTTTGCGTGACACCAGCCCTTCGGCGGCAAGCCTTGCCAGCATCTTGGCAACTGTCGGCTGCGCCACGCCCAGACGGGCGGCGATATCCACCTGGCGGGCCTCGTTGCCATCCTCGATCAGATCGGCGATCAGCTCGACATAATCCTCGATCAGCGCACCACGCCTCGCTTCGCGGGTCTGCCTAAAACCCTCGGAATGAATGTCCGCATCTGGGAGCGGGTCCGTGCGGGGAACAGGGCGGCGCGGCAACGGGGCGATGTCCTCTCAGGTTTCTTCATCGATGCTTTTGAGGTTTCATAACACGCGCTCGGATTTTTCATAACGATTTATCCCGTCTTCCACACCGCCGCCGCGCATGTCTTTCTAATCCCTTAAAAAAGCAAAATCGATGAAATATAGCCTATTGCATAATGTTTTGCCCTGGCATATTTTTGGATAACAGAGCCATTCCGTATCCGGAGACCGTGCATGTCCAATTCCGAAGCCGTTCTTCCGCCGCAGAAGAGCTGGACCTTTTCCAGTCCGGATCAGGACGCGCGACCAAGCCTTCCCGAGGTCAATGCCAGCATCCCGGTCCCCTCCGGCGGCACCTGGGTCCGGCGGCTGATTGCCTTCATGGGGCCGGGCTATATGGTGTCGGTCGGTTACATGGACCCCGGCAACTGGGCGACCGATATCGCCGGCGGGTCGCAGTTCGGCTATACCCTGTTGACAGTCATCCTGCTTTCCAACCTGATGGCGATCCTCCTTCAGGCGCTCGCCGCCCGCCTTGGCATCGCCACCGGCCGCGATCTGGCGCAGGCTTGTCGTGACACCTATTCCCGGCCGGTCAATTTCATGCTCTGGCTTGCCTGCGAGGCGGCGATCATCGCCTGTGACCTCGCCGAAGTGATCGGCACGGCGATCGCGCTGCAGCTTCTGTTCGGCATTCCGCTGATCGGCGGCGCGCTGATCACCGCGGCGGATGCCTTCCTGCTTCTGCTTTTGATGAACAAGGGCTTTCGCTATCTTGAGGCGTTCGTCATCGCTCTTCTGATCGTCATTGCCGGCTGCTTCCTCGTGCAAATCGCCGCTGCCGCGCCGCCGGTTGCTGCCGTTCTCTCCGGCTTCCTGCCGTCGAGCGAGGTCGTCACCAATCCGGCCATGCTCTACATCGCCATCGGCATCATCGGCGCCACCGTCATGCCGCACAATCTTTACCTGCATTCCTCAATCGTCCAGACCCGCAACTACAAGCGCACCGATGAGGGCAAACGTGATGCGATCAAATGGGCGACGGCCGACAGCACGATCGCGCTGATGCTGGCTTTGTTCATCAATGCCGCCATCCTGATCATTGCCGCCTCGGTCTTCCACGCCAATGGCCGCACCGATGTGGCCGAGATCGGCCAGGCCTACGAACTGCTGTCGCCGCTGCTTGGCCTCGGCATTGCCTCGACGCTGTTTGCGGTGGCGCTGCTCGCCTCCGGCCTCAACTCGACAGTGACGGCGACGCTGGCTGGCCAGATCGTCATGGAAGGGTTTTTGCGGCTGCGTATTCCGCAATGGGCGAGACGCCTGATCACCCGCGGTATCGCCATCATTCCGGTCGTCGTCGTCACCTGGCTCTATGGTGAAAAGGGTACGGCGGAACTCCTGGTATTCTCCCAGGTCATCCTGTCGATGCAGCTGCCTTTCGCGGTCATTCCGCTGGTCCGCTTCGTTTCCGACAAAAAGAAGATGGGCACTTTCGTCATCCCGAAATATGTCGCCGCCCTTGCCTGGATCGTCGCCTCGATCATCGTCGTGCTCAATCTCAAGCTGCTTTACGACACGTTTATCGGTTAAGGCCGCCAACAAAAACAAACATGTAGAGGCGGCGGGAGTGCCGCCTTTTTCCTTGGCATTATTTCCTCTGTTTCAAGCTGCGGGGATAATCGTGGGCGCTTTTTTCTCCGATTTCACCCGTCTTCCACGCCCGCTTTACGGTGAACTGCGGCCCAAAAGCCTTCAATTCGCCAGCCATTGCCCCCATATGTTTGTCAAGAGGCGCGCGCTTGCGGGCCGGGAGAAACAACAGGATTGGGTTTCATGTTTAGAGTTGGACGCGTTCTTGCGACCGTTGCGGTCGCTTCCATGGTGATGCTGACGGTGGTCGATCTGGCCGAGGCGCGGCGTGGTGGCAGCAGCTTCGGCAGCCGCGGTACCCGCACATTCTCCCAGCCTCCGGTCACCCGCACGGCGCCGGCGGATGCGACGCCGATCAACCGCACGATGACCCCGCAGAGCCAGGCGACGACGCCCGGTGCTGCCGGCCAGCAGAACATGGGTCAGGCGGCTCGTCCCGGCGCCCAGCGTCCGGGCGGCTTCTTCGGCGGCTTTGCAGGCTCCATGCTCGGTGGTCTCGCCCTCGGTGGCCTGATCGGCATGATGATGGGCAACGGCTTTGGCGGCATGGCCGGCATGCTCGGCATGCTCTTGCAGATCGCCCTGATCGGCGGCGCTGTGATGCTGGCGCTCCGCTTCTTCCGCAATCGCCAGACGGCAGCACCGGCAGGCTACGCACCGCGTGGCGCCAGCGCCTCGCCGATGCAGGGTTTTGGCACGCAGGGCCAGGGCTCCGGCTTTGGCTCGGGCATGCCGTCCTTCAAGATCCCGTCGATCGGTGGTGGCGGTGCCGCTGCTACGGGCGCATCCCGTCCGGCTCAGCCGCGCATGGCCGATGATACGACCGACGAAATCGGAGTTGGCGAAGAGGATCTCGGCCAGTTCGAGGGAATGCTGAAGCAGGTTCAGGCTGCCTATGCGGCCGAAGATTACGCCACGCTGCGCAAGCTGACGACGCCGGAAGCAATGTCGTGGCTGGCCGAAGAGCTGAGCGACAATGCCACCAAGGGCCTGAAGAACGAGGTCAGCGACGTGCATCTGGTGCAGGGCGATGTCGCCGAAGCCTGGAATGAGGACGGCGATGACTATGCCACCGTCGCCATGCGCTACGAGAGCATCGACGTCACCCGCGACCGCGCCACCGGCCGCGTCGTCGAGGGTGATCCGGACAACTTGACGGAAACCGTCGAACTTTGGACGTTCCTGCGCAAGCGCGGCGGCGACTGGCAGGTCTCGGCCATCCAGGGCATGGCGGCCTAAGCGCCGCACCCATCGTCACTTAGAGCTTCGACCGCCGGCTTTGCCGGCGGTTTTTATATGTACTCCCTTTCATCCGGTCCGCCTGCCTCCACTTGCCCGCGACCGCCTCGCGAAATACTCCGGCGGCGGAGATGGGAAGACGTATGGCCGCATTTTTCAGGCCGGGGATGAACAGGGATGATTTTTTGTGAGAAATGCCGGGCGCAGCGGCATTTGGCGGCAGCGGCAGGCTTTATTTGTTCCCGCTGAGCCGGGCCACGGCTTTCTCGATACGGGCCAGACGGATTTTTGGCGTGGTGGCTTTCAAGAGCGGCAGGATCAGCGCGTATTGGCCGATCCTGTCGAGCGCTGCAACCGCTGCGGCAGCTTTCGGATTGCCGTTCATCGCTGCGACCAAGTCCTCTGGTAGCCCGGCCTTGCGCTGCGGCTCATAGGCCACCGCCCAGCGCCCGTCTGCCTTGGCTGCCGCCACCTCCGCAAGACCCGCCGCCTGCATCCGCCCGGCCTCGGTCAACGCCACCACCCGGTCGACATTCACCGCGACCACGGACTTTTGCCCCGCCGGGGCGAATAGCGCTGCAAATAAGATTCGGTGTCAGACCCCTTTCGCTGGCTGTCGATCCAGCCGTAGCAGAGCGCCACATCCAGCGCCTCGCCGATGGTGATTAGCGGCCTTTTGGCGTTCTTCTTGGCGATCAGTAGCCAGATGCCGGGGAACTGGGCGCGGTGAGTGGCAAGCCAGGCGTCCCATTCGGCTGGGGTGGCGAAGGCGTGGGGAGAGGTGAGGGCGTCCATGGGATGGTCCGGGTTGGGGTGAACTATATTCAAGGCCGCGACTTTTCATGATTTCGCGAAACTCAATTTCTCGAGTGCACTGCCGAATTTAATCTATTGAAAGTAGTGCTCTAACTTCCTACCTTTTTTCGGTTGTGGGGAGTGATTGAAAATATGTCAGGGAAGTACGACGAAATTTCTAAGGCAAACAAGGGCGCGTGGGTTGTTCATCACGGCCAGAAAACTGCGGGAGCAATCGGAGGGGGAGCGCAGTTTCCTGCGCTGGAAGTTGCGGGAAAAGCAGCTGTGTTACTCTCTCAATTTGCGGCGAGCGATCAAACCAATCTGGACAAGAACCGGGTTGATGCGCTCGCTGCCGCTGCTGGTTTAAACCCTAAAATGGAAGTACCGACACTACTTGGCATGCTTAAAGAAAGGCGTGTAATCGATATTGGCAAAAGCGGGGATGTCGAAGTTATCGGCCTTACGAGCGCGGTCACAGTGCAGCACGCAACGGACCTCTTTGAGGCTGAAAACCCCACGCCGGAAGAGCGCGCGGCAATCGTTTTAGCTGAAGTTACCTCGCTTGCGCCATTGGATCATGCCCTAACGGCGGAGTTTATCTCCGATGAGTTCAATCTAAAATCATCGAAGACGGATGATTTCCTTAGAACGTCCGAGACCATTGGTTTTGTCGATTCGGAGGGGCAAGGAACGGACAAGTTATATTTCAATGGTCACTTATTTAAACGAGATAATTTGACCAAGGTAAAGCGCGTGTTGGATTCTCTCTCACAAGCTGACACATCAAAGGTTAACAGCCTTGACACAGAGATGAACCGTAAAGGGTGCATTTCTGTCGCTCGGGCCGAAGAAATTTTAAGTGTCCCACTGTTCGAAAAACTGAAAGCTGCGGGAATGTATGACGTGAATCATGTTGCAAATCCTGCCGGAGAGTTTGGGTTTGTGACCAAGCCGGCCGCCTTTCATAAATTTAATGACCCGATGGCAGACGATGCGTTTGATCTTGCCAAGATACTCGTTTCTGCCTTGACCTACGGTATGACTCAGAGCAGCTCGGGCAGAGGGCGAATTGAGATGATTCGTGCTCTTCTAAATAAACTCATTGCAGGGAATAGGGTTGGTCCTGCAACTGCAATAGGTGAAGACTATCGCGTATTGGAAATGCAAGGCGTATTAAAAGTCGAAAAGGCACCGACTTACGGATATTTCATGACGCTCCGGAAAAGGGACGTAGGTCAGATGGCATTGGCTGTGCTGACAACAGGGGAAGCTGCGTCGCAGAACTCGCTGAATAATGTTCTTCCTGGATCAATGACCGGCTACAGCGGCCCAGAGCGATCTAGATCAGAGTTTCGTCGAAAGCAAACCGCACCAAGCAAGCGAATGACAGAAGATGTGCTTCAAGCGCTACGCCAAAAAGGAGGGCTGTAATGGTCGGACCAAAGCGTGGCACTAAAGGATACGACATGGAGGAGAGCCTGAAAGCCTATTTTTGGCAAGCGGGCTACTTTGTTGTTCGAGGCTTACCGTATCAGATTGACGGGGAGGACGTCACCGACGTTGATTTGTGGCTTTATGAACGCCCTGCGGCATCGACACGTCGAAGAATAATTGTTGATATCAAGAACAAGCGATCCCCTAAGGCCGCTGAGCGGATCATTTGGACAAAGGGCCTCCAAGCCGCGCTTGGCGTCGAAGGCGCAATCGTCGCCACGACGGATGGGCGTTCCAGTATGCGGCGGCTAGGGCGAGGATTGAGCCTTCAAGTATTAGATGGCGAAGCGCTTACGAAAATCGGCCAAAGTGACAAGATAGAGCTGTCGAGCCAACAATCGCTAGAGGTACTAAACGAAGCAGTCCGCACCACCGATGAGAACCGACGTTCGGGTGATTGGCGTAGCGCATTGCATGAATCCCGCGCTTCGTTGGTGTCAGGGTTCGGGGTCCAATCGACAAATCTGAATCTCGCCACGTCCGCTTTTTTTGCTGGTCAAGCGATTGCCGCACAACCTAAATCCGATCAGGCAATGCTGGGAGTAAGGTTGATGTATCTCACCTCGGCATTCGCTGCGATAAGTTTAGATTATGTTCTAGCCGATCAGGCTTTTAGGTCGCCAGACGAGAGGCGGAGTATAATCGTAAATGCCATTCGGTTTGGTCAATCTGAGCTTCAGCCTTCCTTGCCAATGGTAAAAGCTGCTGTCAATTTGGCTAGAAAATATGCAGAAAGTGGTCACGCTGTCGCAAAGCAGATCGAGATTGGCTTTCATGAGGAAGCATCTCGCATACCGGCAGAATTCATTGCAGACTATCTAGCTAAAATCTCTAGAGCGGAGACACTGTTTAACGCAGCTCGTGAGCTTGAACGTGCCTCATCATTGATCGACTTACCAAGCTTCGATAGTTTGTCTAATGATGCGCGCTCGGTGCTTGGTGTTTTTCTGGATTTCAATGGTATTTCGAGAGAAAAGATCGCACTTGCTTGGCCTCTAAGGGTAAAAAGAGCTGCCTCTGAACACAATATTGCCGGTGATCTTGGGCTATTCGGCAAAGAAAAAAACGAAGAATAGGTCGGAGGTGGCGGTTTAAGCCGCCTCTTTTTTCCATATACAAAAAGTCATGCACAAACTCACATGTGGCACAAACCTATCCCGCTGATAATGTTCAGCGTGCGCTGGTATTGCGTAAAGCTCAGAATAGGGTACGTCTGTTTTGCTGGCAGCGCATAGTGATCGCCCGCCTACATCCTCTCCCAGGCAAGGTACTGGCCTGCCTCACCCAATGCGACTCTGGGGGCCGCCGTTATCGGCTGTGTCCTCCCTCCAGTTTTGGCAAGCGTTTTGGTCTATTTGGCCGGGGCGGTTTTCGGGATGGGCTTTTCCTAGTTTCCGGTGTTGCTGACGGGTTCCTCCACTGATGGAGGAAGGATCGGTAGCGGGAATGGGTTATGCCAGATGCGGCGTGCGAGGTGCTGACGGTTCAGCCGCGATATGCAGGTGGTTTGCAAGGAAGGCCATATGGTGAGACAGGCCCCGCAGAGCCTATCTGATTTTCTTGGATGCTGCCGGATATCCGGCAGCCCTTCTCACGCAGCCTTGGCGGCTGCCGCGTAGGGATCGAAGCGGCCATAGAAGGTTTCTCCCTTTGCGGCCATGTCCTTCAAGAGCGGTGTCGGCTTGAAGTGATCGCCATAGGAGGCGGCCAGCTTTTCGCACAAGGCCACGAAGGTTTTCACGCCCATGCCGTCGATATAGCTCAGCGTGCCGCCGGTATAAGGGGCAAAGCCGAAGCCGAGGATCGAGCCGACATCGGCTTCGCGCGGATCGGTGACGATGCCTTCTTCGATGGTGCGGGCGGCTTCCAGGGAGATGGTGACGAGGAAGCGCTGCTTGATCGTTTCGACGTCGAAGCTTTCGGCCGGCTTCTGCGGGAAGAGATCCTTGAGGCCGGGCCACAGCGACTTCTTGGCGGGCTTTGCCGGATAGTCGTAGAAGCCCTTGCCATTTTTGCGGCCGCGACGGTCGAGATCGTCAACCAGCTTGTTGATCAGCGTCATGTGGCGCGGATCGACAGAGCTTTCGCCGAGATCGGCGATCGAAGCTTTCAGGATCTTCTGGGAGAGATCGATCGCCACTTCGTCATTGAGCGAGAGCGGACCGACCGGCATGCCGGCCATCTTGGCGGCGTTTTCGATCATCGCCGCCGGCACGCCTTCAATCAGCATGTCATAGGCTTCGTGGATATAACGGAAGACGCAGCGGTTGACGTAGAAGCCGCGTGTGTCGTTGACGACGATCGGTGTCTTCTTGATCGCGGCGACGAAATCGAGCGCGGTGGCAAGCGCCACGTCGCCGGTTTCCTTGCCGAGGATGACTTCCGTCAGCATCATCTTTTCGACCGGCGAGAAGAAATGGATGCCGATGAACTGAGCCGGGCGCTTGGAGTTCTTGGCAAGCCCGGTGATCGGCAGGGTCGAGGTGTTGGAGGCGAAGATGGCGTCTTCGGAGAGCACGGCCTCGACCTTCTCGATGACGTCCTTCTTGACCTGACGGTCCTCGAACACGGCCTCTACCACGAGCTTGACGCCCTTCAGGTCGTTGTAATCGGCCGACGGGGTGATGCGGGCAAGCAGCGCTGCCGCCTCGTCCTGCGTCAGCCGTCCCTTACCGATAGAATCCTTCACCAAGCCTTCGGAATGAGCCTTGCCCTTGGTGGCAGCCTCGATGTCACGATCGATCAGGGTAACTTCGATGCCTGCGGCCGCGGCGACATAGGCTATCGATGCGCCCATGAAACCGGCGCCGACGACGCCGATCTGCTTCAGGTTCGCCTTCGGGATACCGGCCGGGCGGCGGGCGCCCTTGCCGAGTTCCTGCATCGAGACGAACAGCGAGCGGATCATCGAGAAGGCCTCGGTGGTCTGCAGGATTTCGGTGAAATAACGCTGCTCGATCTTCAGGCCCGTATCGAAGGGAACCTGCAGGCCTTCATAGACGCATTTCAGGATGGCAAGGCCGCCCGGATAGTTGCCGGAGGTTTCGCGGCGCAGGATGGCGGAAGCGGCAGGCCAGAGCTGCGCCGCTGCCGGTGTCCAGATGCCGCCGCCCGGAACCTTGTAGCCCTTTTCATCCCAGGGCTGGACGGGCTTCAGGCCATTCTTGATCATCGCCTTGGCGGCATTGATCAGTTCGGCCGGCTCGGCGATCTCGTGGATCAGGCCCATCGCCTTGGCGCGCTGCGGGGTGAGCGACGAACCGGTCGTCATCATCTGCAGCGCGTCCTGCGCGTTTGTGAGCCGCGGAACGCGCTGCGTGCCGCCCGCACCCGGGAAGATGCCGACCTTGACTTCAGGAAGGGCGAGCTTGACCGACTTGGAGTTGGCAGCAACGCGGCCGTGGCAAGCCAGTGACAATTCAAATGCGCCGCCCATGCAAGTGCCGTTGATGGCAGAGACCCACGGCTTGCCGGAGGTTTCGAGCTTGCGGAACAGGCCGGTCATCTGGCCTGTGAGTTCGAACAGCTTTTGCGCAGCGTTGTCCGGGTCGATCTTCTTCTGTTCGGCCTGGAAGGTGAACATGCCCTTGATCATCGACAGATCGGCGCCGCCGGAGAAGGTTGATTTACCGGAGGTAAAGACGACGCCCTTGACGGCTTCGTCGGCAACAGTCTGGTCGACGATGGCGTCGAGTTCCTTCATCACCTCGACGGTGAAGACGTTCATCGACTTGCCGGGCATGTCCCAGGTGACCAGCGCAATGCCGTCAGCGTCGGTTTCGATGGTGAAATTGGTATAGGTCATTGTTTTTCTCCCGGACCGATCAGACGCGTTCGATGATGGTGGCGGTGCCCATGCCGGCGCCGATGCACAGCGTGACCAGCGCGGTCTGCAGGCCACGGCGTTCCAGTTCGTCGAGCACTGTGCCGAGGATCATCGCGCCGGTGGCGCCGAGCGGATGGCCCATGGCGATCGCGCCGCCGTTGACGTTGATCTTGTCATGCGGAATGTCGAAGGCTTGCATGTAGCGGAGCACGACGGCGGCAAAGGCCTCGTTGAGCTCGAACAGGTCGATATCGCCGATGGTCATGCCGGCGCGCTTCAACAGCTTTTCTGTGACATCGACCGGGCCGGTCAGCATCAGCGCCGGATCGGAGCCGATATTGGCGAAATGCTTGATACGGGCGCGGGGCTTCAGGCCCATGCTCTCGCCACCGGCCTTCGAGCCGACGAGGATTGCGGCCGAGCCATCGACGATGCCGGAGGAATTGCCGGCATGGTGGACGTAGTTGATGCGCTCGATTTCCGGATGCGCCTGGATGCCGACGGCCTCGAAGCCGCCCATCTCGCCCGGCATCTGGAACGACGGGTTGAGCGAGGCAAGGCTCTGCATCGTCGTCGTCGGACGCATGTGCTCGTCCTTGGCAAGGATGGTAATGCCGTTCTGGTCCTTTACGGGGATGACCGACTTGTCGAAATAGCCGTTGTCCCAGGAATGGCCGGAGCGCTTCTGGCTTTCGACGGCATAGGCGTCGACGTCATCGCGGGAGAAGCCGTATTTGGTGGCGATCAGGTCGGCGGAGACGCCCTGTGGCATAAAATAGCCGGGGAAATTGACCGACGGATCCATGTACCAGGCACCGCCGGACATGCCCATGCCGACGCGCGACATCGATTCCACACCACCGGCAATGACGATGTCATCGGCACCGGCGGCGATCTTGCCGGCCGCGAAATTGACGGCGTCGAGACCCGAGGCGCAGAAGCGCGAGATCTGCATGCCCGGCGCCCTGTTGGAATAGCCGGCCTCGAACGCGGCGGCCTTGGGGATCACGGCGCCGGCTTCGAAGACCGGATCGACGCAGCCCATGATGATGTCGTCAACGGTGGATGTGTCGAGCCCGTTGCGGTCGCGCAGCGCCTGCAGCACCTTGGCGGCCAGACGCGGCGTCGGCACTTCGTGCAGCGCCCCATCCTTCTTGCCCCGGCCGCGCGGCGTGCGCACGTGGTCGTAAATGAAGACGTCGGTCATGATTGTTTTCTCCCTGTCGGCCTTGCGCCGTGAAACTGTTGTTTTCCTCTTCTCCCCAGCGGGGAGAAGTGCCGAGCAACGCGAGGCGATGAGGGGGCTCCGGTGAAGCCGGAGCCAAATACGTGGCGCCTTCGGCGCCCCCTCATCCGGCCCTTCGGGCCACCTTCTCCCCGATGGGGAGAAGAGGCAAGCTCAATCAAAACGCTGCCGCATCCAGTGCCATCATTGTGTCGGCGCCGGTTTCGATGCGGGCTTTGCGCAGTGCCGTTTCCGGCATGATGCGTTCCATGAAGAATTTTGCCGTGATGAGCTTGTTCTTCAGATAGGCCTCGCGGTCGCCAGCACCTTCGGCCAGCTTTTCCTCGGCCGTCTTGGCGATCTTGGCCCACATGTAGCCGAGAACGACGAGGCCGAAGAGGTGCATGTAGTCGGTCGAACCGGCACCCGCATTGTCGGGCTTGGCCATGGCATTGCCCATGAACCACATGGTGGCCGCCTGCAGGTCGTTCAGGCCCTTCTTCAGGCCCTTGGTGTAGGTCACCAGCTTTTCGTCGGACCGGTTTTCTTCGCAGAAATCACCGATCTCCTTGAACAAAGCCGTGATCGCCCGGCCGCCGTTCAGCGCCAGCTTGCGTCCGACGAGATCGAGCGCCTGGATACCGTTGGCGCCTTCGTAGATCATCGCGATGCGGGCATCGCGGACATACTGGCTCATGCCGTGTTCTTCGATATAGCCATGGCCGCCAAAAATCTGCTGGGCCATGACGGCGTGATCGAAGCCCTTGTCGGTGAGCACGCCCTTGAGGATCGGGGTCATCAGGCCGAGGATGTCGTCGGCTGCCTGGCGGTCCGCGTCGTTGTCGCCGCGATGGGCGATATCGGATTTCAGCGCCGTCCAGAGCGTGAAAGCGCGGCCAGCTTCATTAAAAGCCCTGATGGTCATCAGGGTGCGGCGGACGTCCGGATGGACGATGATCGGGTCAGCCTTCTTGTCCGGAGCCTTGGCGCCGGAGAGCGAGCGGCCCTGGATACGGTCACGGGCATAGTTCGCCGCGTTCTGATAGGCGACCTCGGCCACCGACAGGCCCTGCAGGCCAACGCCGAGACGAGCTTCGTTCATCATCACGAACATGGCATTCAAGCCCTTGTTCTCCGTGCCGATGAGGTAGCCGACGGCGTCGTCATAGTTCATCACGCAGGTCGAATTGCCGTGGATGCCCATCTTGTGCTCGATCGCGCCGCAGGAAACGGTGTTGCGGGCGCCGACCGCGCCATCGGCCTCGACATGGAATTTCGGCACGATGAACAGCGAGATGCCTTTCACCCCTTCCGGTGCGCCTTCGATGCGGGCAAGCACCAGATGGATGATATTGTCCGACATGTCATGTTCGCCGGCGGAGATGAAGATCTTCTGGCCGGAAATCTTGTAGGAGCCATCACCCTGCGGCACGGCCTTGGAACGGAGCAGGCCGAGATCGGTGCCGCAATGCGGTTCCGTCAGGTTCATGGTACCGGTCCATTCGCCGGAAACCATCTTCGGCAGATAGGTTGTCTTCTGCGCGTCGGTACCGTGGACGAGGATGGCGGCGATGGCGCCCTGGGTCAGGCCCGGATACATGGTCAGCGCCATGTTGGCAGACGACATGTATTCGCCGATCGCAGTGTGCAGCGTATAGGGCAGGCCCTGGCCGCCAAATTCTTCAGGAACCGACAGGCCGAGCCAACCGCCCTCGCGATACTGGTCGAAAGCCTGCTTGAAGCCCTTCGGTGTGGTCACCGTCGCATCGTCATTGCGCTTGCAGCCTTCCTGGTCACCGGACAGGTTGACCGGAAACATCACTTCCTCGGCAAGCTTGGCTGCTTCGCCGACGATTGCCTCGATCATGTCGGGCGTCGCGTCTGCAAAGCCGGGCAGGTTGTTGTAGCGCTCGATGCCGAGAACGTCGTTGAGAATGAAAAGCGTGTCTTCGACCGGGGCCTTGTAGCTGGGCATGTCTCGTGTTCCTCACCTGTAACCGTGTCACGGGGCGGCTTCTCCAGCAGCGCTCCATGTGATTTCCATCATGCTACAAAACTTTGACGTGCGCGTAAACGTCAAAGTTTGCGGAGCATCAAAATTTGATCGATCGAGGGATCCCGCGGCCCGGATGTGCCAAAACTGTCCTGTGGAAGCCTCCCGACGTCAGCATGCGCCCAAATCGTTAAAAAATTTTCAGTCAGGTTAACGGGTTATTTACCACGTTTCGTGAAAGTGCGTGTTGAGATGGTCACAGTTGCAATAGTTTTGTCTTCGCGTCGTTGCAGCTCTGTCCGGATCGGTACCGGAACTCCCGGAAGGCGGGGATTTGCCTTTCAGAAGCCCGGATTCCGATCAAGGCCGATGAAAGAGGCGAAGAACGATGAACGGATCGCGATCAAACACTCCACGTCCCGGCGCCCAGTCCTATGGCGACAGGTCGTCTCTCGACGCGCTGAACCGCACGATCGAGGGCCTGGAAGCGCGCATCGAAGGGTTGATGGGAACGGCTGGGCGTGATCAGCGGGGCCGTGTCCCCGCTGAGCGCGATGGGCCGGTGGCTGTTCCCGATCCGATTACCGAGATCATGCAACGGCAGCGCACACTGACTGCAACGCGGGAGCGTGAACCCGTTCGTGAACGTGAACCCGTGCGGGAGCGGGACACGATCAGGGAGCGTGGACAATCGCGCCCGGACGTACGCGCCTATGATGAGCGCAGCGTTCCTGCATATCAGGCGCCGGCCTTGCCGACCCGTCGCGAGCTGCCGGTTGCCCCGCCGCTCAGCGAGCAACTGCGCAGCGAGGCCTATCGCAGCGACCCCTTCCGCCGTGAAGCGCTCAGCCAGGAACCACAGCGCTGGCAGAGCCCGCGCCAGGAAACCATCGCCCGGCAGCCCGCAGCGCGGCCGGAGCCTGTTCGCAGCGAGCCGTTGCGCTCGGAACAGTATCGTAGCGAACCGCAGCGCCCGGATCCGGCCATGGCCGAGATTGCCCAGGCGCTGGTCGGCCTGCGCCAGGAATTGAAGAAGGATATCGCCGACGGACTGTCGCGCGAGATGACGACGCTGCGCGCCGAAATCCGCGGCATCACCGCAGATGCGGCCCAGGACCAGACAATGGCGGAGGATATCCGCGGTGATCTGCAGCGCCTGTCCGACAGCATCAACCAGCTCGGCCGCCAGGCTTCTCCGTCGCAGGCCGACGCGCTGAAGGTCGAGTTCGACGAACTGCGCGTGATGATCGACGGTCTTGCCCGGGAAGACAGCGTACACCGCATGGAAGCGCGCTGGACCGGTGTCGAAGACCGGATGAATGCGTTTGACTCCAACCGTGACGATGAACTGGTGGCGCTCGCCTACCGGCTCGATGAGATCAAGTCGCAGATCGGTTCGATGAACAGCAGTCCCGCCATTCACGCGCTGGAAGACAAGCTGGTTTCGGTGGCGCAGGCGATCGAGATGATCGGCCGCCACATGCAGCCGGACGACCGCCAGATGGCATCGCAATTTGCCGATCTCGACGCACGCCTCGATGAGATCAGTCGCGCCATCGTTGCCAGCGGCCGCGCTAACGGCCCAGACAGTGCCGGCGTGACCCGCGTCGAAGGCCGCCTTGCCGACCTTTCGCGCCAGATCGACAGCCTGCAGCGCCCGAGCGACAACGGCGTCGGTTCGCGCATCGAGGCCCTGGCTGCCCGGGTCGAGGAACTGGCCAACGAAGAAGCCGCCGTTCGTCTCGAAGAGCGCCTCGAACAGTTGTCGCAGATGCTGGAGCGCACGCAGAAGGCTGCCGCCCAGCCGGACCTGACGGGATATCTCGCCGATATCTCCCGCAAGATCGATGCGCTCGACCAAGGTTCGGTCAATGATGCGCTGGCCGAGCGTCTCGACGATCTCGCCCGCCGGATCGACCAGCTGGACATGCCGGCGACGTCCTATATGGGCGATGCCCGTTTCGACCGGCTCGAGGGCCGGTTGTCGGATATCGCCACGCGTCTTGAGGAAACCCAGGCGGCGCCGTTTGACGACAGCGAAATCCTGCGCAGCCTGCAGGACCAGATCGCCAACCTGTCGAGCCTTGTCAGCCAGCCGCGCGACATGGCGCCGGCTGCTGTTCCTGCCGAGTTCGAAGGCCGGATGAGCGCGCTTGAGGATTATCTCGCGACCAGCGACGAATATATCATCGAGGCAGCCCGCCAGGCGGCTGAAGCGGTGATGGAAGCCTACTCGAAGAACGGCGTTGGGCAATCGGCTTCAGGCGGAACGGACATGGCCGCGATCTCGGCGCTTGCTGACGATCTCAAGGTTCTGGAAGACATGAGCCGCTCGAGCGAGGAGCGCACGGCGCGCACGTTCGAAGCGCTGCACGAAACCCTCGTGCACATCGCCGAAAAGCTGGAACGGCTGGAAGAGCGTGGTCAGGAACAGGACGCACCGCGCGCCTTCGGGACGCGGGACGCTCAGCCGCATATGCCCAGAGCCGAGCAACCGGTTTTCGAGACGCAGGACGATCCCTTCGCCGAAGCTGATTTTGGACGCCGTTACGAAGACCTGAAGCGCGACATGCACGGGTTTGCCGACGAGGCCGAGCCTGCCAACCCATCGCGTGAGGAGGTGGCCGAAGCGGTAGCCGTCGTCACCGAGCAGGCGGCGGTGCACCAGAGCGATATCAAGACAGCGCCGGTGGTCACCACCAAGCCCAGCCTGCTCGCCGGGCTGACCAAGCGTTTTACCGGTAAGCGTACGGAGCCCCTTCTTGCAGTCGAGCGTCAGGTCATCGACCCGACGCCGTCGATCGATGCGGCTGACGCGATCGAGCCCGATGTGGCCAACCAGCTGCTGGAGCCGGGTTCCGGTGTTCCTGATGTGAAGAAAATCCTCGAGCGGGTTCGCGCCGGCCAGACCGGCCGCAATGCACCGCCGAGCGAAACGGACAAGGCGGATTTCATTGCGGCTGCGCGCCGCGCCGCCCAACAGGCCGCCGAAGAAGTCGACACCATCAACCGCGGCAAGGGCGGCGCCAGTGCCTCGCCGATCGGTGGTGCTTTGTCGCGTCATCGCCGTCCGATCCTGATGGCGGTCGGCGCCGTGCTCTTGGCGATCATGTCCTATCCGCTGGTCAATACGCTGATCCGGGGTGAACAGGCACCGGTCGAGGCACCTGTGGCTGCCATCGAGCAGAAGGTTGAAACGCCGGTTGCCGCCGAAACACCGGTCGCCGCGAATGTGGCGCCTGCGACGGAAGCCGCGGATAACGATGTCGAGCCGCTCAGCACGTTGCAGCCGCAGCCCGAAGATCAGACGTCCGGGGAGACATCGGGCCACGTTCAGCAAATGATGCCGCCGGAAACGTCGGCTTCCGAGACCGTGCAGCCGGACGCGAAATTGCCGGACGCTGCGCAGCCCATGCCGGAAACCGGAACCGTCAATGCCCGGATGCTATCGCCGGTCATCGAAGGCTCTGCGCCGGAAACCGCAAAGGACGAGGCCAGCACGGCGGCTACCCAGCCTGCCGCAGGCGAAGCCGCTCTGACCGTTCCCGCCGATATCAAGCCGGAGGCACTGGCCGAAGCTGCCCGCAAGGGCGACCCGCTGGCCCTGTTCGAAATCGGTGCCGTCTATACCGAAGGCCGTGGCATCAAGGCAGATCTCGCCCAGGCGGCGAAATGGTATCAGCGCGCTGCCGATGCCGGTGTCACGCCTGCGCAGTACCGGCTGGCGAGCCTCTACGAAAAGGGGACCGGCGTTGGCCGCGACCTGACGAAGGCGCGCGCGCTCTATCTACAGGCTGCCGAAAAGGGCAATGCCAGCGCCATGCACAATCTGGCCGTCATGCTGGCAAGTGGCGGCGGCGCCGCTCCGGATTTCACCGGTGCCGGTAAGTGGTTTTCCATGGCTGCCGACCGGGGTATCCGTGACAGCCAGTTCAACCTCGCCATCCTCTATGCCCGCGGCAACGGGGTAAGCCAGGATCTCGAAGAATCCTACAAGTGGTTTTCGATCGCCGCCCGTGACGGCGATGCCGATGCCGGGCAGAAGCGCGATGAAGTCGGCAAGGCTTTGAAGCCCGACCAGCTGAAAAGCGCCAAGGCGAAATTCGATGCCTGGAAACAGACACCGCTCGAGCCCAGCGCCAATTCGGTCGACGTCCCGGATACCTGGGTCGGCAAGGGTACCAAGACCGCATCGGTCGACATGAAGAAGGCGCTGCGCAACATCCAGGCGATCCTCAACAATAACGGCTTCGACGCCGGCAAGCCGGATGGCGAGATGGGCCAGAAGACCATTTCCGCGATCAAGGCCTTCCAGAAATCGATCAACCAGGAGCCGACCGGGCAGATCACCGATGCGCTGGTCAAGGAACTGCTGAAGCGGAACGGCTAAGACATCCTGTGCCTATTCGGGCACAGGCGTGCGATTTGGCCAGACGTGCCTGCAAACGGCGCCTGCGGCCGCAATAATGCCGCAGACCGGCGGGACACAGAAGCGTGCTTCGGGTTAGGGTTAAAGCCTGCAAAAGGTTGACAGGCCTGACCCCGGGGCGCATGACGGAACGACGTTGAATTCGCGATTTTAACAATTGGTTTTCAAGACTGTTCCATTCCTTATCTCCCGTGGTGAATCACTTGCCACTTTGATGTTTTCCGCCCGCCTTGCGGGCTATTGGCATATTTAGAGGTCTGGCCGTGACGGTGTATCTGCCCATCGCAGAGTTGTCGGTGAACATTTTCATCATTCTCGGAATGGGCGCGGCCGTCGGCTTCCTGTCCGGCATGTTCGGTGTCGGCGGTGGCTTCCTGATTACGCCGCTGTTGATCTTCTACAATATCCCGCCAGTCGTTGCCGTCGCCACCGGTGCAAACCAGGTCGTTGCCTCCTCGATTTCGGGCGCCATCACCCATTTCCGGCGCGGCACGATCGATATCAAGCTCGGAACCGTGCTGCTCTGCGGCGGCCTGGCGGGCGCGACGGTCGGTATCTGGATATTTGCGTTGCTGCGCCGCATCGGCCAGCTCGACCTGGTGATTTCGCTCGCCTATGTGCTTTTGCTCGGAACCGTCGGCTCGTTGATGCTGTGGGAAAGCATCAACGCGCTGCGCCGCGCTGCCAAGAATGAAACCGTGACGCTGAAGCGGCCGGGCCACCACAATTGGGTCCACCGCCTGCCGCTGAAGATGCGGTTCAAGAAGTCGAAGATCTATCTGAGCGTCATCCCGATCGCCGTGCTGGGCTTCTGCATTGGCATTCTGACATCGGTGATGGGCGTCGGCGGCGGCTTCATCATGGTGCCGGCGATGATCTACCTGCTGCGCATCCCGACCAATGTCGTCGTCGGCACCTCGCTGTTCCAGATCATCTTCGTGTCGGCCTATACCGTCATCGTCCAGGCATCGGCCAACTATACCGTCGATATCGTGCTGGCCTTCGTCCTGATGATCGCCGGCGTCATCGGCGCGCAATATGGCGTACGGGTCGGGCAGAGGTTGCGCGGCGAGCAGTTGCGGGCGCTTTTGGCGCTTTTGGTTCTCGCCGTCGGCATCCGGCTTGCCATCGAACTGGTGATCCCGCCAAAGGAAGTCTATTCGATCGTCTCCGCGGGGCTCGGCTTCTGATGCGGACGTTTTCCCGATACCTCCTTGCCGGTCTGCTGTTTGCCGCGCCGCTTGTCGCGCAGGCGGAACCGATCGACTTTACCGAAAAACTGGATATCGGCATCTCCACGGACGAGATCGCCATCACTTCGGATTTTCGCGGTGCTGATCTGACCATCTTCGGCGCCATCGACGGTGCCGATCCGGGGCTCCTGGCGCAGGGCAAATACAATATTGTCGTGGCGCTGGAAGGACCGAAGGAAAACACTACGGTGCGCAAGAAAGAGCGCGTCTTCGGCATCTGGATCAACACCAATTCGATGACCTTCGAAAAGGTGCCTGAATCCTATTCCCTATCGAGCACGCGCGACATCGAGACGATCGCGCCGCCCGGCGACATGAACAATATGGGCATCGGCGTCGATCACATGCCGCTGACGCCGATCGGCTTTATCGGTGATGGCAGCAACCTCACCGAATTCCGCGATGCCTTCCGGCGGCTGCGGGAAACCACCGGCATCTACCAGCGCGACCCCGGCGGCGTGCAGTTCATCAGCTCGAGCCTCTTCAAGGCCTCGCTACGGCTGCCGGCCGACGTGCCGAACGGATCGCATATCGTGCGCGCCTACCTGTTCCGCGACGGTCTTTTTGTTGCCGCCAAGGCGCTGGAACTGCGGGTCGTCAAGACCGGCCTGGAGCAGGCGATAACCACCGCCGCCCATCAGCAGCCGTTCCTCTATGGTCTGGTGGCCGTGCTTCTGGCTGTCGTCACCGGCTGGCTGGCCAGCATCGTCTTCCGCAGGGACTGACCGGATCCCGCTTTGCCTTGCCGGCAAAACAGGCTATTTGCGACCGAAACATCAGGAGACTGAGCCATGAAGCCGATTTTCGTCCAGCTGCAATGCGCCCCCGGCAAGACCTACGAGGTTGCCGACGTGATCTACAAGAAGGAAATCGTCTCGGAGATGTATTCCACCAGCGGCGACTATGACCTGCTGATCAAGGTCTATGTCGATGAAGAGCAGGATATCGGCAAGTTCATCAACGACAACATCGCCACCGTGCCGGGCATCAACCGGTCGCTGACGACGCTGACATTCAACGCGTTCTAGCCGGCCTGGCAGGGCTGCACCGGCAGATCTTTGCCGCGCGGCGGCGTCGCCACCCAGTAGATCAGAGCCACCAAGCTGACGGCGCCGCCCAGGACGCAGACCTATGATCCGGTTGCCCAAAACCCGGTGGAAAAACTGGAACTGCGTTCGGCGGGTGGAAAGGTAGTTGGGTGGAGCGATACCCGGTTCGGGAAGCTGCGACGCTCGCTTTCTAGCGCTGCCCTGAAGACTGATTGTGCTTTGCAATCTGTTTGACTAATATCGGTCCGCTCGGAGGAGATTGATATGGGCAAGGTCATTGTCTGGAATCTCGTCACCCTCGACGGCTTTTTCGAAGGGGTGAAGAAATGGGATCTCGATTTTCACATGCAGGCCTGGGGGCCGGAACTCGAGGCGCTGAGCAGGGAGTTCGGCAAGAAAGCCGAAGCGTTGGTCTTTGGCCGGGTGACCTATGAGGGCATGAAGGCCTATTGGACGACCACAGACGATGACACCGAGGTCAAGGCCTACATGAACGCGCTTCCGAAGATCGTCGCTTCGCACACGCTGGAGAAGCCGGACTGGAACAACACCCGCATCGTCAAGGACATTGCCGGCGAACTCGTGCGACTGAAGCAGGCCACGGACAAGGATATCTACATTTTCGGCAGTGCCGACCTCGTCGCCTCGCTTTTGCAAAGCGATGTGATCGACGAGATCATGCTGTGCGTCGTACCGTTTTTGCTCGGCAAAGGAACGCCGCTGTTCAAACCTGCAGACCAACGCAAGCCGCTCAAACTGCTGGAATCCCGGCCGCTGGCATCGGGTGGGATTATTCTGCGCTATGAGACGGAGAAAACGGCGCCCTAGCCCAGCAAATTGGCAAACCGCACCGAATAAATCCGGTCGCGACCCAGCATGTGGGCGACGAGGGTCTGGTGGTCGAAGAGGCCGCGCATGGCCTGATGACGGAGATCAAGGCCGCCGGTGGTGACGCCGAAGGCGGGCATGATCAGGCGGCGGCCATCGGTGGCAAAGCAGGCGCGGCGCATGTATTTTTCGCGCCGCCGTACGGTGGCCGACGGATGCAGATGGCCGGCGATTTCGCCTGCTGTCGCGTTGAGCGCCGGCTCGTGGCGGAAGATCAGGCCGGAATGGGTGAGCTCATCCATCGATGCGCCGGGCAGGGCGGTGGCGCCGTCGGGATCGTGGTTGCCGTTGATCCAGACCCATTCGCGGCCGCGCGCCATGGTTTCGATCATGCTGCGAAACTGCTCGGGCATCAGGGCCGAGCCGACCCGGTCGTGAAAATTATCGCCGAGGCTGATGACAGTTTTCGGATTGTGCCGCGAGATCACCGCGTCGAGGATGCGCAGCGTTGCCAGCGTATCATAGGGTGGCAGCATCATGCCGCGGCGGGCAAAGGCCGAGCCCTTTTCCAGATGCAGGTCGGAGACGACGAGAATGTCGAGATCGGGTAGATAGAGCCCGCCGAGCGGATCGCAGATGCCGATCACGCCGTTGACGACGATGCGCGCCGATAATGCCGGATTGTCCGGAAGGGCAGAGATGGCATGGGCGATGCGGTGCATTGGGTTTCCGGCGCGGCGTTGTTTTTCAGTGTCTGGTCAAGCTTTATGGCGATGCCGTGGCCGTCACGTCCGCAAACAGTTCGTCGGCGGCTTCGGCGAGCAAAAAGTCCTGCGCATCGCCATTGACTGCTTCCTTGCCGATTTCGAGCATGACCGGCACGGCCAGCGGCGAGATGCGGTCAAGCGGGCGATGGGTGATATGCCCCTTGATTCGTGACAGCATATCGCCAAGCCTTTCGATTTCCAAAAGCCCAGTCGAAGCATCGTTGCGGGTTGCCTTCAGCAGGATGTGATCCGGCTCATGGCTGCGCAGCACATCGTAGATAAGATCGGCCGACACCGTCACCTGCCGCCCGCTCTTTTCCTTGCCGGGATGGCGCTGATCGATCAGGCCGGCAATGACGGCACAGTTGCGGAAAGTGCGTTTCAGCAGAAAGCTCTCGTTCAGCCAGGCTTCGAGATCATCGCCCAGCATATCCTCGTCGAACAGGTCGGCAAGCCGCGGTCGCCCGGAGGTGAAAGCCTCGCCGAGATCCTCCAGCGCCCATATGGCCAGTGAATAATCGGTGGCGACGAAACCGAGCGGTTTCAGCCCGGCGCGGTCCAGCCGCCGGGTGAGCAACATGCCGAGGGTCTGGTGAGCGAGCCTGCCCTCGAAGGCGTAGATCACCATGTAATGGCGGCTGCCGCGCGGAAAGGTTTCGATCAGCAGTTCGTCTTCCTTCGGCAGCATCGAAAGGTCTTTTTGCAGGGACAGCCAGTCGCGGACCTGTTCGGGCAGGGTGGCGTGGCGGCTGGGGTCGGCGAGCATCTTGCGGACTTGCTGGGCGAGGTAGGTGGAGAGCGGAAACTTGCCGCCATTATAGGAGGGAACCTTGGGGTCCAGCTTGTAACCCTGGCTGACCAGACATTCGCTTTCGCGGATGCCCTCGAAGCGCAGCACCTTGCCGGAAAACAGGAAGGTATCGCCCGGCGACAGCATTTCGATGAAATATTCCTCGACCTTGCCGAGCGCCATCCCGCCCCGGCCGAGGGAACCGCGGGCGTTGTGCTTGACCATGCGCACGTTGAGCATCGGCGATTCGATGATGGTGCCGACATTGAGGCGGTATTGCTGGGCAATCAGCGGGTTGGACACGCGCCAAAAACCTTCGGGCGTCTTGCGGATCTTGGCGTAACGTTCATAGGCGCGCAGGGCATAGCCGCCGGTGGCGACGAAATCGACGATGCGTTCAAAGGTTTCCCAGCTCAGATACGCATAGGGCGCAGCGCTGGTGATC
Organism: Hyphomicrobiales bacterium; assembly: GCA_900472175.1. Classification (GTDB taxonomy): domain Bacteria; phylum Pseudomonadota; class Alphaproteobacteria; order Rhizobiales; family Rhizobiaceae; genus Pararhizobium. Next base: position 144,839 of record UCHD01000010.1, read on the forward strand.
TCGGTGTAAAGCGACAGCGGATCGAACGGAGCGGCACAGGCCATGCCGAGCACATGCTGGGCGAGCACATCAAGCGCGCCCTTGCCGACAGGGGGCGTGTCTTGCGCACCGATATAGTTGGCGTCGAGTGCAGCCTGACACTCCATCACCTCGAAACGGTTAGCAGGCACCAGGATGGCGCGGCTCGGCTCATCCATGCGGTGATTGGCGCGGCCGATACGCTGGGCAAGGCGTGACGCGCCCTTTGGGGCACCGACATGGATGACCATGTCGACATCGCCCCAGTCGATGCCGAGATCAAGCGTCGAGGTGGCGACGACGGCGCGCAGCTTGTTCTCGGACATTGCCGCCTCGACCTTGCGCCGCTGGCCGACATCGAGCGAGCCGTGATGCAGCGCAATCGGCAGGTTGTCGTCGTTGATCGTCCAGAGTTCCTGAAAAACACGCTCGGCCTGGCTGCGGGTATTGACGAACAGTAGCGTGGTCCTGGTCTCGCCGATCGCCTTGTAGATATCGCCGATGGCATAGGCTGCCGAATGACCGGCCCACGGCACTCGTTCATCCGTCCGCATGATCGAAATTTCCGGCCGTGCGCCGCCGGTCACGGTGATCAGCCCGGCATGATTGTCTTCGCCCTCTCTCTGGGCCGCCAGCCAGCGCTGCAGGTCCATCGGGTCGGCAACTGTCGCGGAGAGGCCGATGGCTTGCATGGTAGGTGCCAGCTGGCGCAAGCGGGCAAGGCCGAGCGAAAGCAGATGGCCGCGCTTGGAGGTGACCAGCGAATGCAGCTCGTCGAGCACGACATATTTCAGGTCCTTGAAGAAGCGCTCGGCTTCGCCATTGGCCAGGAGCAGCGCCACCTGCTCCGGCGTCGTCAGCAGGATATCCGGCGGATTGAGTTTTTGGCGCTGGCGCTTGGCGGCGGGCGTATCACCCGTGCGGTTTTCGATGCGGACCGGCAGGCCCATGTCGCCGACTGGCTTCATCAGGTTGCGTTCGATATCGACGGCGAGCGCCTTCAATGGCGAGATATAGAGCGTGTGGATGCCGGTGAAGGCGGAGCCCGGCGGGATTTTGCCGCGCTCCGTCAGCGACACCAGTGACGGCAGGAAGCCGGCCAGCGTCTTGCCGGCGCCGGTCGGCGCGATCAGGAGCATGCTTTCGCCGCCCTGGACGCGGGAGAGAAGCTCCAGCTGATGCGCACGCGGCTGCCAGCCCTTGTTTGCGAACCAGCGCAGGAAGGGTGGGGGCAGGAGAATTTGCGTCTTGGCGCGCGGGATGGAATCGATCTGGTTCACGCGAACAAATGTAGATCAAATACCGTGGATTTGAAGGGCATGCTTTGCGATGGAAAAATTGCCCGGCTGCGAGGGAACCTTCTCCCGTGGCGAGCGTTCGAATAATTCTGCCAAAATCAAACAGGCGCAGTCAAAAGGGAGAGGGGCATGCCGTCTTCAGCACCCGGTAAAGTGATCATTCCACCGCATGAACATATCCTGACCGTCCAGGAGGCACTCGAGCCGCTCTATCAGAAGCTCGAACAGGAAGTGGAAACCAGGCTGGTGGAGGCTGCCGTCGATGCTGGCTGGTCTCCCTATGATGCGTTGAATGCGATCGACCAGCTAAAAAAACACGACGGGCAGTGATGCGTCCGGCTGCCGGCCTTCGTGCTTGCCATTCACGGCTGCGGCGCAAACACTGCGCAGGGCGTGGCGATGCCGCGCAGCGCATGTTCGCCAAGCGGGGTCAGCGGTTGCGCCGTTTCCGCCGCGAAAGCGCCGGAGACTAGCACCGTATGCCCGAGCGGGCGGCATAGGCCTTCCAGCCGGCTGACAAGATTGACGGCAGGGCCGATGGCGGTGAAATCCAACCGGTCGGCCGTGCCGATATTGCCCCAGAGCATGTCGCCGAGATGCAGCGCGACCCCGAACGCCAGCGGCGGCGCTCCTTGCGCTGCGCGGAGCATGTCGAGATGGGCCATTCCGGCGCGTGCCGACGCCACCGCGCGCAAAGCTGCATCACAGGCGGCAGCAGCGTCCCGCTCGCCGATCGGGAATATCGCCAGCATACCGTCACCGATGAATTTCAGCACCTCGCCGCCGAAGGCATGGACGGCACCGGCGACGCGGTCGAACCATCCGTCGAGTGCGGTAATCACATCCTTCGCATCGGTTGTTTCCGACAGTTCGGTAAAGCCGCGCAGGTCGGCAAACAGCAGCACGGCCCGGATAGTCTCGCCGGGTTCGCGCCGCAAACGTCCAGCCAGAACCTGAGCGGCGCTGCGCCGGCCGAGATAGGTTGTCAGCAGGGCAGAGAGCGTCGAGCGGGCAGCGAGCAAGGCCAGCGGCGCTGCGGCAAAGCGGGCAACTTCGCGCAGCAGTTCGGATTCTGCTTCGCTGAACGGCCGGTTCGCCGCCCAGGTCAGCATCGCGCCACCGGCCGGGGCGGCGGTGAGATCCTCCTGGATGTTATGACTGCCAAGGCTGGTCAGCCAATTGCTGGCAATATGGTTGGGTTCAGGATTGCCAGGCACAGGGCCGAGAGCTCCAGTCAGGCCCAGTGCCTCGATCACCCGTCCGCTATCGGCGCGCCAGAGCCAGATGCGCCGGTCGATGACCGGATGGGGTGCGGACTGGGTGAGGGCGCCTCCGATAAGCGGCACGCCGTCGGCAAGCAACGCTGCGGCGAGCGCGGTCAGGAACGCATCACCATCCGGCAAGTCGATCGCCTTGTCGATCAGAAAGGAAAGAGCGGACGGCAGGCGCATGGACGACATCATGCCGTGGTGCCGGTCTGCTGTCACGAGATTTTGCTTCTTGCGCAGCATGCCCGTTGGCCTACAGTGCACCCCTTGGAATGCACGCTACCCGGAACTGGAAGGACATCCCGATGACGGAAACACTTCGCAGCGAGATCCAGATTGCCGCGCCGCAGGCAACGGTGTTTGCGTTTCTGACCGATCCCGACAAGATCCTGCGCTGGATGGGGACGTCGGCAACGGTCGAGCCGCATGCCGGCGGCATCTACCTTCTCAGCATGAACGATAAGCAGACGGCGCGCGGCCAGTTTACCGAAGTGATACCCGTGCACCGGCTCGCCTATAGTTTCGGCTGGGAGGGACATGACACGGTACCGCCCGGATCGGGGTTGATCGAGATCGACCTGATCGAGAAGGACGGCGGCACGCTGGTGCGTCTCACCCATAGCGGCCTGCCGGACGAGAAGGAGCGTGCGAACCACGAAAAGGGCTGGACCCACTACCTGCGCCGGATGTCCATCGCGGCAGCAGGCGGGGATCCGGGGCCGGACAGCATGCGCGGATAGCGGTCCGATCGCGGTCGCCGGTGGCGACAGGTTTCGCGTCTTCCCAATGCGGCAATGTTCAGGCAGATACCGCCGCGTCCCAGCGCTTCTGCATTTCCTCCGGCGTCACCTGCTCGATGGTCTGCGACAGCATCCAGCGGTGGCCGTAGGGATCGAGCACCTGCGCCACGCGCTCGCCAAAGCTCTGATCGGCGGCTGGGCGCAGCAGCGTCGCTCCGGCAGCAACGGCCTGCGCCACGGCGGCATCGGTTGATCCGGTGTCGACGTGGAACGTCACCGGCGATCCGCCGATCGTGTCCGGCGACAGGGCGCCGAAATCGGGATATTCATCGGCGAGCATCATCAAGGTTTCGCCAAACTGCAATTCTGCATGGCCGATACGGCCATCGGTTGGGTCGGTCATGCGGAAGAGTTCTTCGGCACCAAAAGCCTGTTTGTAGAACTCGATGGCCTGGGCGGCATTCTTGACAACGAAATAGACGCTGACTTTGCGGGTGGTAGCGGGCATCGGATGCTCCTCCTTGACTGGGTCGTATATTAACGTTACGTATCGTAATGATATGAGTCAAGATGCAAACATGATACCGAAGAAACGGGGACGCCCGCCGAGTGAGGCCGCACAGAAGCGCGCGCTCGAGGCTGCCCATGACATCCTGATGGCGGACGGGTTCGGCCGTTTGACCATCGAGGCGGTGGCGGCGCGATCGGGTGTCGGCAAGCCGACGATCTATCGCTCCTGGGCGAATGCGCAGGAGCTGGCGATGGCTGCGTTGCTGGTCAATCCGATGCCGCAGGCTGAAACAAACGGGGCGACGGCGCAGGCCGCGCTTGGCGCGCAGATGCGTGGGCTGGTCACCGCCTTTGCCAGTACACGCGGGCGCCAGATCACCATGGCTTTGGCGGCGGCAGACCCGGAAAGCGAATTCACCAAGGCGTTCCGCAATCGGGTGATCCTGTCGAGCCGCAATGCCGGACGCACCATTCTCGAGCAGGCGTTGGCAAGCGGCGAAATCACCCCGCCGGTCGATCTGGAAGCCCTGCTCGACATGATCTACGGGCCGGTTTTCTTCCGGCTGCTGGTCGGGCATCGTCCGGTCTCGCCGGAGTTTGGCGATGCGGTGGTGGCAACCGCCTTGCGGGCCGTTGCGCCTTCAGGGGCGTAGCGGCGCGTTCCATCCCTACATCGCGATATAGCGGTCCTTGCGGTGGTTCATCGCCAGCGTGACGTTCATGACGACGGCGCCGGCGATCGAGCAGGCGATAATATAGGGGCTGGCGAGGAAGAACGACCAGGCGACGATGGCGCCATCGAAGCCGAGCTGGATCAGGCCGGCGCGCCAGCCGAAGCGATCCTGCAGATAAAGCGCCAGAATGCCGATGCCGCCAAGGCTGGCGCGGTGGCGGAACAGTGCGAGCAGGCCGGCGCCAACGACAAGGCCCGCAAACAGCGCGCCGATCAGCGGATCAACCTGGGTGATCCCCAGCGCGCGCGGCAGGACCTCGGACATGGCCGAAGTCAGCGCGACGGCGATGAAGGTCTTGACGGTGAAAGCCAGCCCCATGCGGCGGAAGGCCAGATAGTAAAAGGGCAGGTTTACGACGAAGAAGCAAGCGCCGAAGCTGAAGCCCGTTGCGTAGTGGACAAGAAAGGCAATGCCGGGGGTGCCGCCCGTCAGAAGTCCGGCGCTGGAGAACAAAGTGATGCCGAGCACGGCCAGCATGCTGCCGGAGATCACGCCCTGCGCGTCATCGGCGACCGAATGGCGCTCGGCGCTTGAGTTCATCAGTGCTGCAAAGGCAGATTTCGCAGGTGTTGCCATCATCGTCGTCGTTTCCTGTCGTCCGTATCCTGCCCTTCTATCCTGCGTTTTTTCGGGCGCAAGCCTTGTGATGAATTTCGCCCATTGACGGCCGGAATAATCGTGGATATAAATTATCCACGATAGAAGGCGGAGGTAAGGCGATGAAGATGGGTGAGGGCGTCGAGCAGGCTATTCACAGCGTCGCCATGCTGTCGGGCCTTTCCGAAGGCGGTGTGCTTTCCGCCGCTGCAATCGCCGAGTTTCATGGCGTGTCGACCAGCTATCTGCTCAAGCATCTGCAGTCGCTGTCGGGTGCGGGCATTCTCGATACGGTGCCCGGCCCGAAGGGCGGCTACCGGCTGGCAAGGCCGGCGGAGAAGGTCACGCTGCTCGATATCGTTCTTGCCGTCGAAGGTCCCGCGCCGGCCTTCCGCTGCGGCGAAATCCGCCAGCGGGGGCCAAATCCTGTCGCCAATCATTTCTTTTCCAAGCCCTGCAATATCTCGGCCACCATGCTGAGGGCGGAGCGCGTCTACAGGGCGGAACTGGACAAGACCACGATTGCCGATCTCGGCGTGCAACTGGCCGAAATCGACGATGGATCGATCGCAGCAAGAGGCTGCGCCTTCCTTGAAATTCACGAACGCAAAACGGCTCGCTGAGCCATCACCACAGGAGAAGACCATGCAGCCTCGTTTCAACTTCGCCAAAGCTTCCCCCGCAGCCTACAAGGCCGTTGCTGCTCTGGAGCAATATGTTCAGGAGAGCAATCTCGAGCGCCGCTTCATCCACCTGATCAAGCTGCGCGCTTCGCAGATCAACGGCTGCGCCTATTGCGTCGACATGCACGTCAAGGAATCGCGTCATGATGGCTTGAGCGAGCAGTGGATCAACCTGTTGTGCGTCTGGCGTGAATCGCCGGTATACGATGCCCGCGAACGCGCGCTGCTCGGCTGGGTCGATGCCGTCACCAACATCGCCCAGACCGGCGCGCCAGACGATGTTTTCAATGCGCTGAAGGAACACTTCACCGAAGCCGAAATCACCGACATCACGGTTGCGATCGGTGCGATCAACGTCTGGAACCGGCTGGCTGTCGGTTTCCGTTCGCAGCATCCGCTCGACAAGGTGGCAAAGGCCGCCTGAGCACACAAAAAAATGGCGCCGCACCCGGAAGGGATGCGGCGCCAGAGTGCGGGATCGACACCCGCGCTCACCACCTGCAGACCGTGGAAAGGTCAAGCGAGGGGCAGCCAGTGCTGCCCATGCTGTGGCCGGCAAGTTCGTTGAAAACCTGCATGCCCCTCGCTAACTTGCCTTGCTCGGCCGGTCTCTCCGCCTGAGAGACCGGTGTCATCACAAAGCGATATAACGGTCGGCGCGGTGGTTGATGGTCAAAAACAGGTTGAGCACGACGGCGCCAAGCACCGAATAGAACACAACCGGCGGCGTGGTGACCAAGAAGGCTGCTGCAAGCACGCAGAGATCGATGGCAAGCTGCACGAGACCGGCGCGGATGCCGAAACGCTCCTGCATGTAGATGCCGAGAATGCCAACGCCGCCAAGACTGGCACGGTGGCGATAGAGCGCCAGCACACCATAACCCAGAAGCAGGCCGCCGAGCAGCGCCGCCCAGGCCGGATGAATGCTGGCGATCTGGAACACCTGGCTCTGCACATTGGTCAAAAGCGAGGTGATGGCGATGGCGATAAAGGTCTTCACCGTGAAGGCCATGCCGAGGCGCTTCCATGACAGATAGAAGAACGGCAGGTTGAGCACGAAGAAGGCAAGGCCGAAATTGATGCCGAGCGCATAATGCAAGAGGAAGGCGACGCCGGCGGTGCTGCCGGTCAAAAGGCCGGCGCTGGCAAGTACGTAGAGACCAAGCGCTGCGACCAGGCTACCCGAAAAGATGCCCTGCACATCCTCGACCGGCGTATGGCGCGTCGCGCTGGTGTTCCAGAAGCCAAGGGCACTGATGATGCTCATATCGCGATCTCCAAAAACAGCCAGATGCGCGCCGGGCGAACCCGAACGGCGATACCAACAAGGAATGAAAGTGCATGTGCCCCGGCGATCCCTTCGACCGCGGCGCCTGTGTGCAGTGCAGCAATTATCGGGATTCTACCCATTTCAATCAAGCAAAATATGTAAGCAATGCTGACCTATTTCAACTTCGCAACAAAACTGCGCTCAAGCCGATTGGCGCGTAAGGAACAGAATGCCGAACACGGGTTTGCCGCCATCATTGCGAATGGTGGTCTTGCTGATCGCAAGAATTTCGAGCCCAAAGCGCTTGCAAAGGTTCTGGATATAGGTTTGCGAATGGGCGTAGCGCAGCGACGGCCGCAAAATGAAATCGCCTTGCGCATCGGCATCCTCGACCGAAAAGGCGAACAGACCCTTGCCGCTCAGGAGCTGTGACGCGATGACGAAGACGCTGTCGAGGTTTCCGAGATACATCAGGACGTCGGCGGCGCTGACGAGATCGGCGCGGTGGTCCGGCATTGCGGAAAACAGCCCGGATGCTTGCGGAGACAACGAAAGATCAGCCTGGGCAAGGTGGTCGTAGCTGCCTTTGACTTCCGCCTTCGCCAGCATGTTGGCCGACAGATCAAAGCCTTCCAGCCGGTCCGTCTTGTGCCGGATGCGCTCGCCGAACAGGCCGGTGCCGCAGCCGAGATCGATGACATTGGCAAACCGCGCTTCGCCGGTGTGGCCGGTAATCAGCGCCGCCAGTTTTTCCGGAACGCTATAATCGAGTTTTTCGACCAGCGCCTTGTCGAAGCGGTCGGCGTAGTCGTCGAACAGTTGCGCCACGTAAAGGCTCGATGGCTGAGCGGGCGTCTCGGCCCCGCCGAGAAGGGAAAGTTTCAGGCCTGCGCCGAAGATATCGTCAGGGTTGAGATCGAGAACTTTGCGCAAGGCTGCGATTGCCGCCTCTTTGCGGCCGGATTTCTCCTCATAGTCTGCGAGGCGGAACCAGCCGGCCGCCCAGTCGGGCACCAGTTCCAGCGCCTGGGTCATCAGGTCGGCCGCGTCCTTATGATCGCCGCTTTCGGCAAGCATATGCGCATATTCGGCGCGGCGGTCGGCAATGAGATCGCCGGAGGAAAGCTGGTTGAGCGTCATGGTTCCGGGTCTCGATTATGCGCCATCGGCCGATGGCGGGGCCTTATGCGCTTGTCGCGTGCAAGTGTAGAAATGGCAAGCGGCGATTTGACGGCGGGGCCGTGCGCAGTGTTGATGGCTTGCAGCAGGGGCTGCGGGGGCCTATGTGAGGAAAAACAGGAGAATCATGGGCCATGGCCGATGGAGTGAATAGATTTCTAGGCGATTCGCCCCTTCGGGTTCTCGTCAAGCTGCTGGTGGTCTCGATCATTGTCGGTTTCGTCATGGCCGTGTTCGGCTGGACGCCCTATGGCATCCTCTACACTGTCCGCGATTTCGTCCTCGATCTCTGGCATTCCGGCTTCGCAGCCCTTGGCCGCGTCGGCGATTACCTGTTGCTTGGTGCGGCCGTGGTGATCCCGGTCTTCATCATCCTACGCGTCCTCAGCTTCCGGCGGTAACATGCACGATCAGAATTTTATGGCCTCCCGGCGCAATTTCCTTCGGGCCGGTGCGTTGCTTTCGCTTGGTGCGATCGCCAGCTGCGGCACGCCCAGGATTACCCCGAGCGGCAATGGCAGCGACCAGACGGATGCGACGCTCGGCTATATCAACGACCTGAGAAAGCAAAAGGGCCTGAAGCCGCTGGCACGCGACCCGGCGGCAGCGCAGGCAGCCCTGTCGCAGGCAGCCCGCATGGCCAAGGCCGGAAAGATGTCGCATCTGATCGGCATCGGCGACAGTTTCCTGGCGCGCATGAAGGGCGATGGCGTGCCGCTGCCGGCGGCGGAAAACATTGCCGTTGGCCAGGACAGCGCCGAAAGGGCCTATACCGCCTGGTTCAATTCACCCAAGCATCTGGAAAACATGCTGGGGCCGAACTATAGCGGCCTCGGTGTGGCCGTGATGCGCAATCCGGCGTCTGGAAACCGGCCTTATTGGGCCATGGTGCTCTCGACTGCCTGACGCGAACCGGCGTTCTGGGCTTAGGCGTTCTTGCCTGCCCAGTAATCCGTCCGGCTGCCACGGATATCGCTGATCGAATTCAGCTTCTCGCGGTCGCACAGCGCCGACAGGCCGCGCACGATCTTGCCCGGCAGCGACGGGCCTTCATAGACCATGCAGGAATAGAGCTGGACGAGATTGGCACCGGCGCGGATCTTTTCCGCCGCCGTTTCGGCGGACGAAACACCGCCGACGCCGATGATCGGTAGATCGGGGCCAACACGCTTGCGCATTTTTGCGAGCACGATGGTTGATTTTTCAAACAGCGGCTTGCCGGAAAGGCCGCCGCTTTCCTTGGCTTGCTGTTGGTCCTTGAGACCATCGCGCGACAATGTCGTGTTGGAAACGATCAGGCCTTCAAGGCTGTGCTCCAGCGCCACGGCGGCGATATCGTCCATGCCCTCTTCGGTCAGATCCGGCGCGATCTTCAGGAAGACGGGAACGCGGATGGCGGCCTTCTTGGCTTCCTCGTCGCGGGCGGCAAGGACGGCGGAAAGAAGGGCGGAAAGACTTTCGCGCGCCTGCAGGTCGCGCAGGCCCGGTGTGTTCGGTGAGGAAATGTTGGCGGTGAAATAGCGGGCGACACCGTAGAAAGTGCGGATGCCGGTGACGTAATCGGCAATGCGGTCGGCGCTATCCTTGTTGGCACCGATATTGACGCCGATCATCGCCTTGCGATCACAGGTCTTGAGTCGCTGGAGCGCTGCCTGATGGCCCTCATTGTTGAAGCCGAGTCGGTTGATCACCGCCTCGTCCTCGACCAGCCGGAAGATGCGCGGCTTGTCATTGCCGGCCTGCGGCTTGGGCGTAACTGTGCCGATCTCGGTAAAGCCGAAACCGAGCCTCAGCAAGGCTTCCGGCACCTCAGCATTCTTGTCGTACCCGGCCGCAAGACCGATCGGATTGGCAAAGGAAAGACCAGCGACCGTCTGTACCAGGCGGGGATCGGCCGGGGCGGCGCAGGCGGGAACGAGACCGGTCTTCAGTCCCTTGATCGACACACCGTGAGCCGCCTCCGGGTCAAGCAGGAAAAGGCCACGGCGGGCCAGCGACTGGAAAACATCGATCATTGGTCAAGCTCCGGAAAAATGTGGTTGCCATCGGGATCGAGCGGCAGCCGCTTTTCCCAGATGACGGCGGTCAGCGGCAAGGGCGCGTAGAGATGCGGAAACAAGACGCCACCGCGCGAGGTCTCATAGACCAGCTTTTCGCCCAGCTTTTCGCCATCGATCGCGACCAGCAGCAGGCCGTCCTGGCCGGCGAAATGCAGTGCGGCGGTCTCCTTTGCCTGTTCGGCGGTAGAGAAATGGATAAAGCCGTCCGTTAGGTCGATGGCCGCCCCCTTGAATTCGCCGTTTTTCAGCGCATCCTGCCAGAGAGTTGCCGGAACGATTTTGTAGATGGTGCTGCTCATTGCCGCCATTTCCTGAACGTTGGACGATCTGTTTTGCGGGATTGCCGCAATCCTGTGCGAAAGTCCACCGGCAAGCGGAGCTGATTCCGGATTTTTGGCCGACGTCGGCCGCAAGGAGAATGCAATGAACAGGATGCTGATGCCGGTGGTCACCCTTGGTGGCGTGTTTGCGGCGTTTGCCGCTTTGGCGCAGGAGCCGGCGCCTGGGCGCTATGCCATGCAGAAGACCGACAGCGGCATTGCGCGGCTGGATACGCAGACCGGCGAGGTTTCGCTCTGCCAGGAAAAGAACGGCGACATCGTCTGTCGAATGGCCGCCGACGAGCGCACGGCCTTCGAACTGGAGCTCGATTTGCTGACCAAGCGTGTCGAAACCCTGGAAAAGACCGCATCCGAAGGCCCCTTGGGCGTCAAACCAAGACTTCCGACAAAGGAAGAGATTGACCAGACGATGGGCGTCATGGAAAGAATGATGCGCGGTTTCATGGGAATTGTAAAAGATCTGGAAAGCGGGGAAAAGCCGCCGTCTGACAAGACGGAGGATGTGCCTCAGAAGACCTGACCGGATCTGGGCGGCACAGCGGACGAATTGGAGGATTTTTCCGCCGTGACGGGCCTTGCGGCCAGGCTCTTGGGAGGGAGCGTCATGACGTCAGGATTGACCATCATCATTGCGGACGATCACCCGCTGTTTCGCGGCGCGATGCGTCAGGCCCTGGGCGGCATGCCCGGCAACCCGGCCATCATAGAGGCCGGCGATTTTACCTCGGCACGGCAGGCGGTGATCGACAACGCATCCGTGGATCTGATGCTGCTGGATCTGACCATGCCGGGTGTCAGCGGCCTTTCCGGCCTGATTGCGTTGCGGGCCGAATTCCAGAGCCTGCCGGTGATGATCGTTTCCGCCCATGACGATCCGGCAACCATCCAGCGCGCGCTCGAACTCGGCGCTTCCGGCTTCCTCTCCAAATCTGCCGGGATCGATGAAATTCGCCAGGGAATCGATACGGTGATGGCCGGCGATATCTTCACGCCGCCAGGTTTCCAGCGCGGCATGGAGCACGAGCCGGAAGTGGCAGCCCTGCTGCACCGGTTGCAGACGCTTACCCCGCAGCAATCGCGCGTGCTCGGCATGCTCGCCGAAGGCCTGCTCAACAAGCAGATCGCCTACGAACTCGGCGTCTCCGAGGCAACGATCAAGGCGCATGTCTCGGCCATTCTCTTGAAGCTCGATGTCGACAGCCGGACGCAGGCGGTCATCCAGCTGGGCAAGATTTCAGCCGTGGCGGCTTGAGCTGACATCTGTTGACGGCAGGCGGCGTTTCCCGTCCCCAAGGCAAATCTGCTACTCCGCCGCCGCCTTCATCGAGACCGACAGTTGCGTCAGCCAGGCGCGCATCGAAGCGGGCCGGACAGGCTTGTTTTGCAGGGTGATGCCGTCGCGCTCGGCGCTGGCGCGTACTTCCGGGGAGCGGTCGGCCGTGACCAATAGCGACGGGATGTCGGTGCCGAAGTAGAGTCGGATGGCGCGGATCATGTCGATGCCGGTGCCGTTGTCCAGGTGATAATCGGCAATGATTGCGTCCGGGCGCAGGTCGTGGGCCGTCAGGCCTTGCTGCCAGATGTCGAGGGATGGCGTGGTTGCGACGTTGCAGCCCCAGCCTTCCAAAAGCAGCTTCATGCCCTCCAGGATCAGCGGCTCGTTGTCGATGCAGAGTACGCGCAGGCCGTGTAGCGGTTCGGCGGTACGAAGGGGTTCCGAAGGCGCGATCTTGGCACTGCCGGCGGCGGCGCGATCGATCGGCATCCGGACGCGAAAACGCGTTCCCTTGCCGGGTTTGGACTGCAGGTCGACGCTGTGATTGAGAACCCGCGAGATGCGGTCGACGATCGACAGCCCGAGCCCGAGGCCTGCAGCAGTCTTGGCGCCCTCGTCGAGCCGGGCGAATTCCTTGAAGACGGTGCGGAACTTCGACGCCGGAATGCCGATGCCGGAATCCAGCACCTGGATGACGGCATCGCCGCCTTCGCGGCGCACGCCAACCAGAACCTTGCCGGTCAATGTGTATTTGATGGCGTTGGAGACGAGGTTCTGCACGAGGCGGCGCAGGAGATTGGGGTCGGTGCGCACCGTCAACGAGGTCGGCATGACGGTCAGCTTGAGATTTGCCGCGCGGGCGACCGGCGCGAAATCGGTTTCGATGCGACGCAGCAGATCATTGAGCGGCACGGATTGCAGGCGCGGCTTCATCGCGCCGGTATCGAGCCGCGAGATATCGAGCACGGCGCCAAGAATGGTTTCGACCGATTCCAGCGAGGAATCGATATTCTGCACCAGCGCGCTGTTTTCCGATTCTCCGAGACGCTCGACCAGCGACGACGAATAGAGGCGAGCGGCGTTCAGCGGCTGCAGAATGTCATGCCCGGCAGCGGCGAAGAAACGCGTCTTGCCGATATTGGCCTCCTCGGCGGCGGCGCGGGCCTCGGCCACCTCCTTGTTGACGCGGGTGAGCTCGCCGGTGCGCTCGGCGACGCGCAGTTCCAGCGTCTCGTTCGCCTGCTTCAGCGCCATGTCGGCCGCAACGCGCTGGCTAATGTCGGTATAGGTCGTCACGATGCCCTTATCGGGCATGGCATTGGTACGCACCTCGATGATCCGCGCGCCGCCTGAAAGTTCGAGCAGGAAGGGTTTGTCGAGTGTGAGGAAGTCGGCGACCAGGCGCTTGCCGTCTTCCTTGCGGATATCGCCACGCTGGGTCAGCATCGAGACGATCTCCGCCAGCGGAAAGCCGACCTGTCCGGCGGTTTCCGGTAGGTCGAGCAACTGTCGGAAACGGCGGTTCCAGATGATCAGGTTGTTGGAACTGTCGAAGACGGCGATGCCCTGGTCCATCTGCGACAGCGCTGTTTGCAGCATGTCCTGATTGTATTGCAGGGCCTCCGATGCCTGGTCGAGAAGCCAGGCGGTGTCAGAGGATGTGTCGTCCAGCCGCTGCAGCACCAGCGACAGCACAAGCCGGGCCGAAGACGAGCCGATGGCGCTGCCGAGCAGCTGTTCGGAAAAATGGATAAGCCCCATATCGGCCGGTAGATGATCCTCCAGCCAGCGGCCCGATTGACGCTCATAGGTCTGGAACGAACGCTGCATCCGCTCCTCGCCGAGATAGCGGGCGATCGTGGTTTTCAGATCGAGCACCGTGATCTTGGTCTTGCGGCCGCGAAAGGCCTTTTCGGTGCGTGATTTGCGGCGGATGAAAACGCCTGCCTGCAGCCGCTCCAGCGGCTTTGGCGCCCGGGTCAGGGAGCCGACCACATAAGCAATCAGGTTGACCAGCAGGCTGAGTGCCGATGCATTGACCAGCGGGTCGGCCTCGGGGCTGGAGAAGACGGTGGTAAACGGGAACAGGAAACCGAGCACGGTTGCCGCAACATGCGAATTGTCCGGTCCGCCAAGGCTCGGCAGGAACAGCAGATAGGCCCAGACGAAAAAGCCGAGCGTCATGCCGGCGATGGCACCACGGGCATTGGCCTGCCGCCAGACCAGCCCGCCGAACAGGGCCGGTGCCATCTGCGAGATGGCGGCGAACGCGAGAAGGCCGAGCGAGGCAAGGCCGGAACTCATGTCGGCGGAGCGGTAATAGGCGTAACCGAGCAGTAGCACCACGAAGATCGCGGTGCGCCGGACATTGAGCAACGTGCCGGCCACATCCTGCGAGCCGCCACGGCCCATCAGGTTGCGTCTCAGGAAGACCGGCATGACGATATCGTTGGAAATCATGATCGACAGCGCCACCGAGGCGACAATGACCATGGCGGTTGCGGCAGAGAAGCCGCCGATGAAAGTGATCATCGTCAGCATCGGCATATTAGCGGCAAGTGGCAGCGTCAGCAGATAGAGATCGGCATCGCCGCTGCCGGCAAAGGTCAACACTCCGGCGATCGCCACTGGCAGGACGAACAGGTTGATAGCAATCAGATAGATCGGAAACAGGATGCCGGCGGTGCGCAGATCCTTCTCGGTGCGATTTTCGACCACGGTGACGTGGAACTGGCGGGGCAGCATGATGATCGCGAAGGCGGAAAGAACGATGAGCAGAATCCAGCGGGGCAGCGGCGTCTGGTAATGCAGGGCCGTCATTACCTGCTGGTTGGCAAGCGCTTTGGCCCACAGGTCGCTCGGACCATCGAACAGGAAGAACACCACGTAGAGACCGGCCGTGACCAGCGCCAGCAGCTTGACTACCGATTCCATCGCGATCGCCAGGATCAGCCCGTCCTGATGCTCGGTCGCATCGGTATGGCGCGTGCCGAAAACGATGGCGAAGCAGGCAAGGAAAAGCGTCACCAGCAGCGGCAGGTCGATGAAGTCCTGGCCGGAGCCGATGCCGTAGCCGCTGGTATCGACCATCGCCGATACCGAACTTGAAACGGCCTTGAGCTGCAGCGCGATATAGGGGATGGCGCCGATCAGCGAGATCAACGCGACGATAGCGGCGACCATCGGGTTCTTGCCGTAGCGTGCGGCAATGAAATCGGCAACCGAAGTCAGCTTCTCGGCCTTGGCCAGTGCGATGATCCGGCGGATCACCGGCAGGCCGATGGTGAACATCAGGATCGGGCCGATATAGATGCCGGTGAATTCCAGACCCCGCTCCGCAGCAAGGCCGACACCGCCGAAATAGGTCCACGACGTGCAGTAGATCGCCAGGCTGAGGGCATAGACCAGCGGCCTGCCCTTTCCGGCAGGGGCGGTCTTCCACGCCTTGCGATCGCCATAACTTGCCACTGCAAACAGCAGCAGCAGGTAGCCGAAGGCGGCAGCGAAAATGATCGAGCCCGAGAGCATGTCTCCTCCTTCTCTCTCCTGGAGCATAGGACAAGACAGCTGGGAAGAAAATCGCGATGGCCTAAGCCTTAAGTCAAAGAAACGACGTCTCTTTTCCCATCAGGCTGCAATTTGCCCATGTGCCGTCATTTTTACCTGTGATTTACATAATTTAGTTTTCGTTTAGCATCCGATGTGCGTTCCACTGCGTAAGAATCAGGCATTCGCAGTTGGCTTAAGGTGCAACAAGGAGAGAGTAATGCTGAATGAATTCAAGGCGTTTATCGCCCGGGGCAATGTCATGGACCTCGCGGTCGGTATCATCATCGGCGGCGCGTTCACGCTGATCGTCAATTCGCTGGTCGGCGACATCATCATGCCGGTCATCGGCGCCATCACCGGGGGCCTCGATTTCTCCAACTTCTTCTTCCCGCTCTCCTCCAAAGTGACAGCAACGTCGCTGGCTGCAGCGCGCGAACAGGGCGCTGTCTTTGCCTATGGCAACTTTCTGACCGTGGTGATCAACTTCCTGATCCTCGCCTGGATCATTTTCCTGATGGTCAAAGGCGTCAACAAAATGCGTGCTTCTCTGGAAAAGCAGAAGGAAGCCGAACCGGCAGCACCGCCGCCGGTTGACGTCCAGCTTCTGACCGAAATCCGCGACCTGTTGAAAACACAGCGTGTTTAAGACGCGTTTTGGCGATGTCCGGCCGACGCCGATACATCACCAAAATCGATAAATCCGTCACCGAATATCGCGTGATCGTGATGTGAAAAACGGCTAGAAGCGGCGGGCCAACAGGAGCCCGCCGATGACCATACTTGCCAGCCTCAGCCCCCGGTCCCTATCCGCACCGGAAAGCGGCATCGTCGAACTGGTGAATTATGCGCGCGGGCGCGAGGGGCTTATTCCGCTCTGGGTCGGCGAGGGGGACTTGCCGACACCGGATTTCATTTCGCAGGCGGCGCAGGATTCGCTGAAAGCCGGCGAAACCTTCTACACCTGGCAGCGCGGTATTCCGCAGCTGCGCGAAGCCTTGTCGCGCTATTATCAGCGCCATTTCGGCAAGGCTTTGTCATTGGACAATTTCTATGTGACCGGATCCGGCATGCAGGCCATCAAACTTGCCATCGAGGCCGTGACCTCGCCGGGCGACGATATGGTCTTCCTCACCCCGGCGTGGCCGAACTTTGCCGCCAGCGCCGAACTGTCCGGCGTTCGTCCGATTGCCGTGCCGCTGAACTTCGAAGATGGGAAATGGCAGCTCGACATCGGCAAGCTCGAGGCGGCGATCACGGCAAAGACGCGGGCGCTGTTCGTCAACACACCCTCCAATCCCACCGGCTGGACAGCCACGCATGACGATTTGAGAGCAATCCTGGCACTGGCCCGCAAACATGGCCTGTGGATCATCGCCGACGAGATCTATGCGCTTTATTCCTACAATGGTGATCGCGCGCCCTCTTTCCTCGATGTGATGGAAGAGGACGAGCGTATCCTGTTCGTCAATTCCTTCTCCAAGAACTGGTCGATGACCGGCTGGCGGGCCGGCTGGATCGTGGCGCCGCCGGCTGTTGGCCAGGTGCTGGAAAACCTGATCCAGTATTCGACGTCCGGCGTGGCGCAGTTCATCCAGCAAGGCGCCGTCGTGGCGCTTGATCAGGGCGATGCGTTCGTTGCGGAAAATGTCGCCAAGGCGGCCCGGTCGCGCGATCTGCTCTGCGATGCGCTGATCGCCACCAACCGGGTTGAGACGCTGAAGCCGGACGGCGCTATCTATGCCTTCCTGAAGATCGATGGCGTCACCGATGCACGGCGCGCAGCACTCGATATCGTCGACAAGACCGGTGTCGGACTGGCGCCCGGCACCGCCTTCGGCGAAGGCGGCTCGCTATTCATGCGCGCGTGTTTCCTGCGCGATTCCAGGCAGATCGCCATCGCAGCCGAACGGCTGGCGGGTTACATCGCCGCGCTCTGAATCCTGTTTTGACCGCCTGTTCCTGCACATAACCCTTGTGAATCGCGCCGTGAACGGGTTTTATCCCGCTCACTTTGAACAGCGCAGGAGAGGGTAATGGCGGTATTGGTAACGGGCGGCGGCGGTTATATCGGCAGCCACATGGTCTGGGCGTTGCTGGACGCCGGCGAACAGGTTGTCGTCATCGATCGCCTATCGACCGGTTTCCGCTGGGCGATCGCGCCGGAAGCGCGTTTCTATGAAGGCGATATCGCCGATGCGGCCCTGATGCGGCAGATTTTTGCCGATAACGAAATCGATTCCATCATTCATTTCGCCGGTTCGATCGTCGTACCGGAATCGGTCGCCGATCCGCTGGGGTATTATGAAAACAACACGGTCAAATCCCGCAGCCTGATTGCCAGCGCGGTTGAGGCGGGTATTCCCTATTTCGTCTTTTCCTCAACGGCCGCGGTCTACGGCACGCCCGACGTACTGGAACCGGTGACGGAAAGCGTCAACCTCAAGCCGGAATCGCCCTACGGCTCATCGAAGCTGATGACCGAAATCATGTTGCGCGACACGGCTGCCGCGCATGCGTTTACCTATACGGCCTTGCGCTACTTCAACGTCGCCGGCGCCGATCCGAAGGGCCGGAGCGGTCAGTCGTCCGAACTCGCCACGCATCTGATCAAGGTCGCCTGCGCGACAGCACTTGGCAAACGCCAGTCGATGAGCGTCTTCGGCACCGACTATCCGACCCCGGACGGAACCTGTGTGCGCGACTATATCCATGTCTGGGATCTGGTTCAGGCACATTTGAAAGCCCTACAGCGCATGCGCGCCGGTGGTAGCTCGCTGGCGGCCAATTGCGGTTACGGTCATGGCTTCTCGGTGCTTGAGGTGCTGGATGCCGTGCGCAAGGTACATGGTACGGACTTTGCCGTCACCGTCTCGGAGCGGCGCGCAGGTGACCCGGCGATGATCGTCGCCAACCCGGCGCTCGCCAAGCAGGAACTCGGCTGGGTGCCGCAATACGACGATCTGAACGGTATTATCCGCAGCGCGCTGGATTGGGAACTGCATCTGATGCGCAAGAATTCCTACTGATATCCCTGTGTTTGCGCCTGTCCGGCCTGAAGCCGGGCGGGCGGTTTTCTTGGTGCGCGCCGCCTCTCCAGTTTGACGACAGCTTCACCCACTAGGGTACCAGCCAGAATAGACTGACTGGACCCGGAGCATGATCGAGTTTTCGCGCCTAAAGAACCGTATGACCGTAAGGCCTGAGGCCCCGCCGTCGAAGGTGCTGCGCGGCCTCGGCCTTACTCGATCCTCGGTCAACCGCAATTCTGCTTCCTCTCGCCAAGTCATCGCCGGTATCGCCTGCGATCGTCTTTGCGCCTAGCCGGAGGGACGGATGAAAGCTGTCATTCTTGCCGGTGGCCTCGGGTCGCGTATCGCCGAAGAAACCCATCTGCGGCCAAAGCCGATGATCGAGATCGGCGGACGGCCGATCCTCTGGCACATCATGAAGCTTTACTACGCCCATGGCGTGCGCGACTTCATCATTTGCTGTGGTTTCAAAGGCTACATGATCAAGGAATATTTCGCCAATTACGGCCTGCACATGTCGGACATCACGTTCGATCTGTCGCAGAACTCGATCGAATTTCATCGCCAGAGCGCCGAAAACTGGCGCGTCACGCTGGTCGATACGGGTGAAAATTCGATGACCGGCGGCCGCCTCAAGCGCGTCGCGTCCTATCTCAAGGATGAAGAAGCCTTCTGCTTCACCTATGGCGACGGCGTCAGCAATGTCGATATCGGCAAGACCATCGCCTTCCACAAGAGCCACGGCAAGCAGGCGACGGTGACCGCCGTGCGCCCGCCGGCGCGCTATGGCGCGCTGCAGCTGGACGGCACCGAGGTTCAGGGTTTCATCGAAAAACCGGAAGGCGAGGGCGGCTTCATCAATGGCGGCTTCTTCGTGCTTTCACCCCGCGTCATCGACCGGATCGAGGCGGATCATTCAAGTTGGGAAGGGGAGCCATTGATGGGACTGGCCAGCGAAGGCGAGTTGCAGGCGTATTTCCACGACGGCTTCTGGCAGCCGATGGATACGTTGCGCGACAAGAATCATCTGGAAAGCCTGTGGCAGAGCGGCACCCCACCCTGGAAGAGCTGGTGATGACAATGACATATGAATTCTGGCGCGGAAAACGGGTGCTCGTCACCGGGCATACCGGTTTCAAGGGCAGCTGGCTGACGCTGTGGCTGCGCGAACTGGGCGCCGAGGTGTCGGGCCTGTCGCTGGCGCCGCAGACCGACCCTTCGCTGCATCTATTGCTTGGCGGCAGCATGGAAGGCCCCGGCATCATCGATATCCGCGACCGTGATGCGGTGACGCATCACGTGCTGAAGACCAAGCCGCAGATCGTCTTCCATCTGGCGGCGCAGGCTCTGGTGCGGGCCGGGTATCGCAATCCGGCCGAGACCTATGACGTCAACGTCATCGGTACTGCCAACCTTCTCGACGCCCTGCGGGTGTCGGAGGATGTGCGCTCGATCGTCGTGGTGACGACCGACAAGGTCTACCACAATGCCGAGACGGGCCTTGCCTTCATGGAGAGCGATCCGCTCGGCGGCCATGATCCCTATAGCGCCAGCAAGGCAGCAGCCGAGATCGTCGCGGCAAGCTATCGTGCCTCGTTCTTTGCCGCCCGCAAGATCGGCCTTGCGACGGCGCGCGCCGGCAATGTCATCGGCGGCGGCGACTGGGCGGAAGACCGGCTGATCCCCGATGCCGTGCGGGCCTGGCAGGGTGGCGAGACACTGGAGGTGCGCCGTCCACGTGCCGTGCGCCCGTGGCAGCACGTACTCGAGCCGCTCGGCGGCTATATGGGGCTGGCCGAGCGCCTATGGCAGATGCCGGATGGTATCGAGAGCTACAATTTCGGGCCGGATCACGGCGAAGCGGCATCTGTGGGTGCAGTGTTGAGGATGGCCGAGCGGCACTTCGGTGGCGGCGCGATGGCGCTGGGCGATGGTACGGACGGGCCGCACGAAGCGGGTTATCTGGTGCTCGACAGTGCCCGGGCACGCGCCGACCTTGGTTACCAGCCGCGCTGGCGTCTCGCCGAAACGGTCAAGCGGACGATGGAATGGTACCGGGCGCAAGGCCAGGGACAGGCGGCACTTGACCTCTGCCTTGGCGATATCCGCGATTTTTCCGGGCGTGCCGCCAAGGACGAACCTTTGCGGGCCGCCGGATGAGCGTGCGGTTTACGGCCCGCGCAACGCCACTTGAGGGCCTTTGCGTCATCAGCCGCAAAACCCTGTCGGACGACCGCGGGTTTCTGTCGCGGCTGTTTTGCGAAGAGGGCCTTGCAGCCTTCGGCTGGCAGGGGCGCATCGCCCAGCTGAACGAGACCGGGACGCTGTACAAGGGCACGGTGCGTGGCATGCATTTCCAGCGCCCGCCGCATGCCGAGATCAAGCTCGTTACCTGCACCCGTGGCCGCGTTCTCGACGTCGCCGTCGATATCCGCGCGGGCTCGCTAACGTTTCTCCAGCCTTTCGCCGTTGAACTGTCAGAAGACAATGCCTGCTCGCTGCTGATTCCGAAGGGTTTTGCTCACGGCTTCCAGGCGCTGACCGACAACGTGCGGATGATCTACGCCCATTCGCAGCCCTATGCCGCCGATGCCGAAGGCGGCCTCAATCCGCAGGATCCGGCCCTTGGTATCGATTGGCCGCTGCCGGTCATCAACCTGTCGCCGCGCGATGCGGCGCATCCCCTGCTGCCGCCGGACTATCGTGGAGTAGCCGCATGAAATGTCGTCACTGCGGATCGACGCATATGGTGCCCTTCCTCGATCTGGGGACCGCGCCACCCTCCAATTCCTACGTCAATGCCAATGAGCGGCACCTGCCGGAACTCTGGTATCCGCTGGTCATCCGCTGCTGCCGGGAATGCCGTCTGGTGCAGACCGAGGATTTTGCCGACCGCGAAACATTCTTCTCCTCGAGCTATGCCTATTTCAGTTCGTTCTCGACCTCCTGGCTTGATCACGCCGAGCGCTATGTCGCCGATATGCAGGCGCGTTTCGGCCTGACTGAAGCCTCGCATATCGTCGAGGTGGCGGCCAATGACGGCTATCTGCTGCAATATGCCAAAGCGCGCGGCATCGGCTGCCTCGGCATCGAGCCGACGGCCAGCACGGCCAAGGCTGCGCGGGCGAAGGGCATCGAGATCGTCGAGGAATTCTTCGGCGCGGAACTCGGCGAAAAACTTGCGGCGGAAGGCCGTTCGGCGGATCTGACGGCAGCCAACAACGTGCTGGCCCATGTGCCTGACATCAACGATTTCGTCGCCGGTTTCGCTCGTCTGCTGAAGGCAAACGGTGTCGCGACCTTCGAGTTTCCGCACCTGCTCAACATGGTGCGCGAAGCGCAGTTCGACACCGCCTATCACGAACACTATTCCTATCTGTCGCTGACATCGGTCAGCCGCGTGTTTGAAGCTAACGGTCTGTCCGTCTTCGATGTGGAGACGACGCCCTGGCATGGCGGTAGCCTGCGCGTGTTCGCGCAGCGCAGCAATACCGGAAGATATCCGGTCGCAAACTCCGTGGCAGCGATGCTCGCCGAAGAGCACGCCGCCGGCATGCTGGGCGACACCTTTTACACGGATTTCCAGGAAGCGGCGCAAACCGTGCGTGACGGTTTCCTGGAGTTCCTGATCGAGAGCAGGCGTCAGGGTCTGAAAGTCGCGGCCTACGGTGCTGCGGCCAAGGGCAATACGCTGATCAACTTCTCCGGCGTCAAACCCGATCTCTTGTCCTTCGTTGTCGACAAGAACCCGGCCAAGCAGGGCCTCCGGCTTCCCGGCAGCCGTATTCCGATCGTTACGGAAGAATTTCTCAAAGCCGAAAAACCGGAAAGAGTGGTGATACTGCCATGGAACCTTCAAGCCGAAATCAGACAGCAGCTTTCGTATATCAGCGATTGGGGTGGCAAGTTCGTGACCGCAGTGCCGACGCTGACGGTGTATCCGTAGCAGACGGCTCTGTTGCCGTTCTGCCCGAGGACGTGGTTGATACACCCTCCAAGACAGCCGAAACGGCCGGCATCAAGATCGGTTGAATGCCGTCTTACGGCTATTTGCCGCTTTCGCCGAGAAGATCCAGCTCGTGCGCGATCGAATGCTGGATCAGGCGCGCCCAGATATCCTCGTAGAAATCCGGGTCAAGCCCAGCCGTCGCGGCGCTGCGGCGGGCATTCCGCCGGACTTCGTCGACGCGGGCGGGAATGTCGGCCTTGAGGCCGGCGGGTTTCTTGATCTCCGCAGCCCGGCCGATATAGCCCCAGCGCTCCTGGAAAAGCGCCATCAAGGCCTGATCGATCCGGTCGATCTCGACGCGGATTTCGGCCATCGAGGCACAATCTGCCGGACGTTTCTGCATAGGTATCTCCGGATGTCTTCAGCACGGTTCTGCCGCATCGCAGGACCGCATGCGACGCTGCTTATCAAGCCATCGGCCTCCTGAAAAGCCGAAAACCGGCATGGAGCCAAAGGGTCGCGGGCAAGCCTCGCAAAAGCCTTCGCAGCTAGTCTGTGGCAAACGGAGAAATTTCATGTTCGCCCAGCCGAAACTGACGATTTGTGTGCCCTCGCGAAACCGCCAGCGCTATTTCCAGGAAACGATCAGAAGCCTGCTGACGAACCTGCGCATGGATGTCGAATATGTTTTCGCCGATAATTCCGATGACGCATCGATTATGAACGAGTTCATGGAGGAGCTGCTTGCCGATCCGCGGGTCAAATACCTGCCTTCGGTGGACCGGGTCTTGCCGATGGTCGAGAATTGGGACCGGAGCGTTGAGGCGGCCACCGGAGAATTCATCTGCATGATTGGCGATGACGATTACATCGATGCCGATGTTGCCGACCTGATCCGGCGTTCGCAAGCCGAGCAGCCGGCCATGGACGTTCTTATCTGGAGCCGCCTAACGTTCAATTGGCCCGGAAACCGGCCACAACGGTGTAACGTTGCAGCAAGTCTCGATACCGGCGTGTACTCTGTGCCTCGAGCAACTGCCTATCAGGATTTCTTTTCCTGGAGGGGTGGCGCACCGACCCCGAACATGGCCTTCGGTTTCTATCACGGCGCGGTTTCAAAGCATGTAATGGACCAGATCAAGGCGAAATTTGGTGGAAAATACTGCGAATATCCGGTCGTCGACTTCGAGAATATCTGCAAAGTTCTCGTGACCGCCAAGCAGATGGTGTACTCGGGACGGCCATTTTCGGTTCTCGGCTCCTGCGCGCAAAGTAATTCTGCGAAGATCAAGACGGCCGATAACGTGAAGGAGCAGCTCGCGATCTTCACGCGCGAAACCGGGCGTAATATCGACGACGACGTGCATATGCAGGATTTTCCTTTTCCCGCTACCTTGGGGCTGACAGCCTGTATCGCGCAGGTTCAGCATTGGTTTCTGACACGCTATGGCTACAGCCCCATGCAAGGCTGGGAGGCCAATTTTGCCGAAGCGTGCGGCAACAGCTGCAGCCTCATGGCAACCCAGCAAGACAATGATGATGCCATCGAAGGGTATCGTGCCGTCTTTGCGAAATGGCATGGCGGAAAATATTTGAAACACTTCAAGCCGGTGGATTTTGTGGATCCGGCGGTCGGTGAGTTCTTCGTTGGCGTTTCCGACAAGCAAGTCTTCATGGACGAAGAGATTGGCGGCGTTCGGACACCCGCTGAACTTTATCATCTTGTTGCGCAGATGTTGGCTCCGCCAGAAACGCTGACACTGAGTTTGGGCGAAAACTACCGGGCTGCCTAATAATCGTATCGGCCGGTTGGCGAATACGGAAATGCGGCCTGGCCGCGGTTAGGTGACCGGATTGCCTCTGCCTCGAGCCAATGGGCTCGCGGGTATTTTGACATCAAAGGGATGCAAAACATGATTCAGAATGAAGTCATCATTCCGGCTTCGGCCAAGGACGATTTCGCCGCCAAGGGTTATACGATGCTGCCGCAGTTCTATGATGTGCAGCGCGACGTGGCGCCGATCCAGGAAGGTATCCGGGTCATCCTTGAGCTGCTTTGCCGCAAGTACGAGGTCGATGCGCCGACGGACACGTCCTGGGACGCGATGACCAAGGCCTATCCGGCGCTTATCGCCAAGAATCGCGCCTGGGGTGGCGAGGTTTATGATGCCGTCAAGCAGATCCCCGCCTTCATGCAGATTGTCACCAAAGCGGTGAACCAGACGGTGTTTCAGCATCTGCGTCCAGGGTCCGTTCCGGGGATCGCGGCTGGCGGCTACGGCATCCGTATTGATAATCCGGGTGAGGAAAAGTTTCGGGCACAGTGGCACCAGGAATTTCCAAGCCAGCTCCGCAGCTTGGATGGCGTGGTATTCTGGACGCCGCTTCTGCCTGTGACCCCGGATATGGGGCCGGTCCAGATCGCGGAAGGCTCGCATGCGGAAGGCCTCATCCCGGTTTACAAGGATGATGCTGGGCATGGAAAGAGCGGCGCCTACGCGTTGTTCATGGAAAATTGCGATGCACGCCTTGCAAAATACGAACAGGTCGCGCCGCTGACGCAGCCAGGCGACCTCATCCTCATGGACTTCCTGACCATGCATCAAGGCGGCCACAACGTATCGGCAATGCCGCGCTGGAGCATCCAGTTTCGCTATTTCAACTTTGCCGATCCGCTCGGTACTCGAATTGGCTGGTGCGGTTCCTTTGCGGCCGGTGTCGATTTCGGCAAGGTCCTGCCTGAACTGGTCGCGGATTCGGGAACTGCGGCATGACGTCATGCCGTGTTTGCCGCTCACCGATTGCTGTAGCCTCGTATGAGGCCTCGGCTCCGGCGCTGACGTCGATGATGAGCTTCATCGACGTTCCAACCCGCGTGTTCGTTTGCGGTGAATGCGGGCATGCGCAATGCGACGATCTTCCCGACATCGAGTCATTTTACGATACCACATATCGCATTTCCCTGAATTCGCAGGATCACGATCAGATCTTTGCTGTCTCTCCGGATGGAACCCCGATTTACCGTACTGATCATCAGGCCGCTATCGGGCTACGCCTGCTCGACATTGCGCCGGGTGCGTCAATTCTCGATTACGGTGCGGGTAAAGCCGATACGCTACGCAAGATGTGCCTCGCGCGGCCCGACGTGAAGCCGCATGTTTTCGACGTCAGCCGTGACTATGCCGCGTCATGGAGCGGCTGGGTCAAGTCCGAAGACCAGGCAAGCTATACGGTGCCGGATACGTGGACCGGCCGGTTCCAGGCGATCATCAGCCATTTCGTCATCGAGCACGTTGCAGATCCAGTCGGTTTCCTGAAAGCGCTTCACAGGCTTATGGCGCCGGGTGGCCGCTTGCTGCTGTCCATGCCGGACGCGTCCGCGAACCCTGGCGACATGACGGTTGCTGACCATCTCAATCACTTCAGCAGAACGTCGCTTGAACGTGCCCTTGCAACCTCCGGCTTTCAGTTGCAAACGATCGACAGCGACGCATTTCCCGGCGCATTTTTCATCGTTGCCACGCGCTCGGAACAAGCGGTGACAGTCGTGGAGAATAGCGGTGCAGTCGCGGACGCGGTCCGGACGGCCAAGGAAATCTGCACCTTCTGGGAGCGGGCAACAGTCAGACTTGATGGCGCCGCCAAGCAGTTTGCCGGCAAGCGCGCCGCCGTCTACGGCTCCGGTTTCTACGGTAGCTGGATCTGCAGCAGGATCGAGGCGGATGTCGATTTCCGCATCTTCCTCGACCAGAACCCCAAGCTGCAAGGGTCTGTGCATCTCAGCCGTCCGGTTCTTGCACCATCAAACCTGGACGATGATCTCGATGTTGTCTTCATCGGTCTCAATCCGCTCAAGGCCCGCGCTGCAATCGCTGCCCAGCCGGCACTGAACCGGCCGGGACTCGACATTGTCTGGATCGATGGCTGAAAAGGTCATTGCCGTACTGGAAAGAAAACCGGAACTGTTATGAGCCGGACGGTCGTCATTTCACAATCAATGTATTTTCCATGGATTGGGCTGCTGGAGCAAATCCGGCTGGCCGACGTCTTCGTTCACTATGACGATGTGCAATATTCCAAAGGAAGTTTCAGCAACCGCGTGCAGGTGAAGGGCGCCAATGGCGTCAGTTGGATGACGCTGCCGTTGCGGGATTATCATTTCGGCCAACGCATTGACGAGGTAATGCTTGACGAGCGTACTGACTGGCGCAGCAGACATCGCGAAATCCTGCGGCAGGCCTATTTGAAGGCACCGTTTCGCGAGGACATGATCAGGCTAGTTGATCGTGTCTTCGCACAGAGTGCTTTGACCGTCGCGGATGTATCGCGGCAGTCGATGCTGGAGCTTGCCAGTTACTTCAACCTGGATAAACCCGGCTTTGTCTCGTCGCAGGCGCTCCCGGTACCAGGTGCGAGCAGTGAGCGTGTGTGCGATATCGTTGAACATCTGAAAGGCGATGTCTATGTAACTGGACACGGCGCACGGAATTATTTGAACCACGCTCTGTTTGAGAAAAAGGGAATTTCCGTAGAATATATGAATTATGATCGGGCGCCTTATCCGCAACTGCATGGGGATTTTACGCCCTATGTCACGGCCCTTGACCTCGTTGCCAACTGCGGCGTGGAGGGGCGCACATTTATCCGGTCGGGAACCGTGAACTGGCAAGAGTTTGTCCAGCCGCGCAGCGAATGATGCTGCGCGGGACCGGCGGTTATGGCATCTGATCTGTCAGTTGCCGCTCGCAGAGCAGAACATCGTGGGCTTTTCCCTCAGCGTCGCAAAAGTGCGCGCTCAGTGTGCCGACGATCCGGTAGCCCATCGCGAGATGCATGCGCAAGGATGCAAAATTGTCCGCTCGAATTTCCGCAAGCAACTTCGTGAGGCCAAGTTGTTGGTGGGCGAGAGTGATAAGAAATCTAAGGGTTGTCTGTCCGAACCCCCGTCCTCTAGACCGCTCGGACAGAGCGATGCCGCCGTAACCGGTTTTGTTGCGTCTATGGATTTGACCAATCTGCATGAAGCCAAGAGCATCATTGCTGGCTGCGTCAGCAATGATGCGGAATGCTCCGTCACGATCCGCGACGCGCCTGGCCAGCCATTGATGCACCGCATCGTCGTCGGTTGCATCTGGAACCGTCAGCAAAAGAGCTTGCAACTGCGTATGTCTGCGGATCGCGGCCAAGGTTTCAAAATCACGCTCTTCCAGCGACCGGAAAATGATCGAACTGTCGCTGGATGCCGGATCGGTTCCGGATGTCATGGGCGCAGACATCGCAGATAACCTCCGGGAGAACTGGACAGGACGAGCTTTCCGTTGACAACGGCATCGGGTTCGAAGCGGTTGGTCTCAGTCAGATACAGGTTCAGTGCGGCAAGCGGTTCGTCGCCTGCGTACCAGATCTTGGAGCGTTTCGTTGGCGTCTGGGCTGCTTCGGTACGTCCGAGCAGGGTATCCGCCACCACAAGGAACTGCCCTTCGGTGACCAGCGGCCCGTAATGCCGCAGTTCGTCCAGCACGTGGTCACGGCTATGGTCGCTGTCCAAAACCACCATCACGGAGGCCCCGGGCGGAATCGCGGCACGGACTTTGGCAAGGGTTTCAGCGTCAGTAGAGGGCCCCTCTATCAACTCGATCAAGGAAGACATCGGGTGGGTTTCGATGGCTTCCCGGTTGTGGGCGCGGATATCGATATCGACGCCGACAACCTTGCCTTTGCCGATCAGCTTCAACATCGCTGCCATCATGATCATCGAACCGCCACGGGCTACGCCGGTTTCGATGATGACATCCGGCTGCGTGGCCCAGATGACTTCCTGCGTTGCCATCACGTCGGCCGGCATCTGGATAATCGGCACGCCGAGGAACGACCAGAGATAGGAGTAATCATAGCGGTCGAGAGCCACGAGCGTGTCGACGGACTGGCGAAATGCATCATTGTCCTGGCCAAGTGCCAAGCACATTTCCTTCTTGTGCGCTTCGAATTCCTGGCGGTCGTCTTTGGTTGTCATGGGATGTGGCGCCTTGTCGTTCAAATGGCTTGTGAGGAATGTGGCGAGCGATGCGCCCTTGGGTCAGGCGGATTTCGCCAGGTGTGGTTCGCCGGCTGCCCTGCTGTCGATCAGGCTGACGATGACCTCGGTCACGCGTCTGATCTCGTCTTCGGTCATATCGTGATAGCTGGGCAGGTTGATGGCGCGTTCCGGGATATCCCAGGCATGCCGGTTGCTGCGCCGTTCCGGGAACATTGGCAGGCTGGTCAATGGATGGAAGAACACGCGTGCGTCAATATTGGCGGCGCTGAATGCCTGCTGCAGCATTTCGCGGGTGATGCCGATATCGCGGTCGAATACGGCGGTTGGCATCCAGGCGCCGTTGATTGTGCCGCTGCTTTCAGGGTTGAGGCTGATGCTCTGATAGGCCTTCAGCGCCTCGGCATAACGTACGAGGATGTCGCGCTTGCGGGCAATCAGGCCCTCGATGCGTTCAAGCTGGGCGCAACCGAGGGCCGCCTGGATGTTCGACATCTTGTATTTGAAGCCGACATCGTCCGGCCAGAACTGCTTTTTCTGGTTACGGGCGCGGCCGTGGTTGCTGAGCGTCAGCACCTTCTCGAACAGGGCATCGTCGCTGGTGACGAACATGCCGCCTTCGCCGGTCGTCAGTGTCTTGGTGCCATGAAAGGAGAAGGTTCCGAACGTACCCATCGATCCGGCGCGGCGGCCGTGCCATTCGGAACCGATCGCCTCGGCGGCATCTTCTATGACCGGGATACCATGACGGCGACCGATATTCAGCAGGCGGTCCATGTCGCAGAGGTTGCCGTAGATATGGGTGGCGATAATCGCCTTGGTCTTTGGCGTGATGTGGCGCTCCACTTCGGCCGGATCGATGCACCAGCTGTCAGGCAGGATATCGACGAAGACCGGCGTGGCGCCGAGATGGACGATGGGGGCCGCCGTGGCAATCCAGTTGGTATCGGCGAGAATGACCTCGTCGCCTTTCCCGATGCCAAGTGCTGCAAGGCCCATGTGCATCGCACCGGTGCAACTTGATGTGGCGATCGCATGGCTGACGCCGAGATGTTTGCGAAAACCGTCCTCGAAGCGGACGATATAGTCGTAGCACCGTTCGCCCCAGCCGTTGGCAGCGGCGTCGGCGGCATAGGCGACTTCCAGCTCGGTGATCGAGGGTCTGGTATAGGAGATTCTCGACGCGGCCTGGTTCATGCGGCTTTGGTATCCTTGTCGTACAGAGCCCCACCACAGATCAGCCCGACCGGTGCCATCATCAGCTTGACCGTCGTGTAGAATTCCGTGGCGTCGCGCGCGCCGGCGAGGAAGCGATCAACCAGCAACGCGCCATCGTGCAGGCCACGCCGGTGATCCTTTGGCCGTACCTCGTGGAATTCCGGGCGGAAGAACGGCGCAAGATGGCCGCCTTCGAATTCTTTCAGCGCAGCGAAATAGGCGTTGCCCTTGTTCTTGTAGGCCTCGCGGCTGGTTTCCATCATGCAGTCGATCATCAGCGCGCGCACGAAAGCCTCGCCGCCACCGGACCAGGGCGTGTCGAGTTCGCGCAGCACGTGAAACTGTACCTCCGCCACAGCGCCGGCAATGCCAAGGCCGGAATGGAATGGGAAATTCCAGGGATGAAGCGGTGGCTGTGCGGCAAACGGCACGAGATTGATGGCCGACATTGGCCGGGCGCAGAAAGCCAGTTCATTGGCAAACAGAAGCACCTTGGCCGCCCATTCATATTGCGGCACAGGTGTCGACCAGTCCTGCGGTTCCGGCAATTGCAACAGCGCATCCAGCAGCGACCGGCGAATGGCTGCATGATAGAAGCCATACGGCATTTTCGGGCTGCCGAGGCTGTTTTCCCAGTAGAAGAAAGCCTTCAACATGGCAGTCTTGTCGAGCGTGTCGATATGGTAGCTGGCCGGAATGGCGACCGAGCTCGAGTTGCCGGGTTCTGCGTTGCGGTCAATCTGGAAGGCATTCCACGCGAGCGCATCGACATTGGGCGACGTCGTTTCAAGGAAGGCGACCATGGTTGCGAGGTCGCTTTCGATCATGTCGCCGGGATTGACCAGCGTTGCCCAGTCGCCGCGGGCGGCCAAGGCGGCCGCGCGCCAGAGATGCTGGCGGGTTGAGCCTGCGGCGACATCGGCAATCACGATCGGCGCACCGCGGGCGGCAAGTTCGGCAATGGCGCCTGGGAGCGCGACATCTGCCGGTTTTGCGATAACGATCTCGAAATTCTCGCTGGGCTTTTCCAGCAGCAGCGTCACCAGCGGCAGCACATCCTGCGTGGCGGTTTCCACGGGAATGCAGATCGAGAGTTTGGTCATGGCTTGCCTCGTGACGTCAGCGGTCCTTGCCGGACCATCACTGCCGTGGCCAATCCGGAAAATGGTCACATCAGCAGACAAGTACCTTCTGCGAAGAGGAGGGTGCGGTCCTGTCTCTCGGCGGAAGCCATTGCCTGCTGACGTGTGGTTTAGGGATAACGCAGGAAACTTGAGCGAAGCTTTGCATGGAGAGGCAGGATGCACCGCGCGTTATGCGCCGAGCGAGAGTTTGATCGCAAAGCCGATGATGGTGACGGTCAGCACGCCCAGAAACCACAGGCCGACGAACCACAGGAGCTTTTTCGAAACGCTGTTTTCGTCCGGCATCAGTGATAGCCCTCTTTCGGGTCCATCTTGCCGCGGAACACCCAATAGGCATATCCGCTATAGATCAGGATGATCGGCACGAGGAAGGCCGCCCCCCACAACAGGAAGGCCAGGCTCGAGTCCGGCGCTGCCGCATCCCAGATGGTTACCGCTGGCGGTACCATATAGGGATAGAAGCTGATCCCGATGCCGGCAAAGCCGAGCACGAAAAGCCCCAGTGCGGCCAGGAACGGCTGGACATCACGCTTGCTGCGGATGCCCATGACAAGCAGCGCAAAGCAGCCGAGCACCAGCGCCGGTACGATGATGCTGAACACCGCGGTTGGCCAGCTGAACCAGCGCTCCAGGTATTGTGGCCTGAGAAACGGCGTCCAAAGACTGACGACGCCCATCGCCGCAATCGTCACGAAGCAGGTCCGCAGCGCGATCCTGCGGGCTTTTTCGGCAAGCTCGCCGGTGGTCTTCATCACCAGCCAGGTCGAGCCGAGAAGGGCATAGCCGACCAGCACGGCAAAGCCGGTGGCGATCGAAAATGGCGTCAGCCAATCCCACCAGGCGCCGGCATAGGCGCGGTTGGCAACCGGGATGCCCTGGACGAGGGCGCCGAGTGCCACGCCTTGCGTGAAGGCTGCGGCCGTCGAGCCGCCGGCAAAGGCCCAGTTCCACAGGAACTCGCCGCGTTTGGTGCGCCAGCGATATTCGAAGGCGACACCGCGGAAGACGAGGCCTAGCACCATGGCGATGATCGGCGCGTAGAGAGCAGACAGGATGACGGAATAGGCCAGCGGAAACACCGCCATCAGCCCGCCGCCGCCGAGCACGAGCCAGGTCTCGTTGCCGTCCCAGACCGGGGCGACGGAGTTCATCATCACGTCACGGTCGCGTTTTTCCGGAAAGAACGGGAAGAGGATGCCGATACCAAGGTCGAAGCCGTCGAGGATGACATAGGCGAGTACCGCAAAGGCGATGATGGCAGCCCAGATGAAGGGAAGATCAATGGCCATGATGTGTGCTCCCATGGGTATGTCCGGTCGCAGGTCCAGGCATGATGCCCGAGGTTCTGATCGGCCCGTCATCGAGATCCGGCATTGGATCGCGCGGCAGGCGCTTCATCAGCCGCAGGATATAGAAGGTGCCGGAGCCGAAGACGAAGAAGTAGACGACAATGAAGGCGATCAGCGATGCGGCGACGGCCGGCGCTGCGACCGGCGAGATCGAGTCCGCCGTCAACAGTTGGCCATAGATCGTATAGGGCTGGCGGCCGACTTCGGTGGTGATCCAGCCGGCGAGCACGGCGACAAAACCGGCGGGCCCCATCAGGACAGCTGCCCGATGCAGCCAGTCGGCGCTGTCGAGCGTGCCCCTGAACCGACACCATAGGCTCCACAGCCCGATGCCGAGCATGGCGAAGCCTATGCCGACCATGACACGGAAGGACCAGAAGACGACAGCGACCGGCGGCTCGAGATTGTCCGGGATGGTGTCGAGGCCCGCAAGCGGCGCGTTGAGGTCATGCTTGAGGATGAGGCTGGAGAATTTCGGGATTTCGATCGCGTAGTCGATGCGCTTTTCCGCCGTGTTCGGGATACCGAACAGGATCAGCGGCGCGCCGTTGGGATGGCTGTCGAAATGCCCTTCCATCGCCATGACCTTGACCGGCTGGTGTTCCAGCGTGTTGAGGCCGTGGAAGTCGCCAGCCATGATCTGGATCGGCGCGACGATGGTCGCCATCCACATTGCCATCGAAAACATGGTGCGCGAACGCCGGGGCGCAGTGTTCTTCAAGAGGTGCCAAGCGCCGACGCCGCCGACGACGAAGGCGGTGGTGAGGTAGGCGGCCAGCACCATGTGCACGAGCCGGTAGGGGAAGGACGGGTTGAAAACCACCTTCCACCAGTCGAGCGGAATGAATTGTCCGGCCTCGTTCATGCCGAAGCCGGCCGGGGTCTGCATCCAGGAGTTCACGGCGAGGATCCAGGTGGCCGAGATCAGCGTGCCGAAGGCGACCATAAAGGTGGCGAGGAAATGCAGTTTTGGGCCGACCCGGTGCAAGCCGAACAGCATGACGCCGAGAAAACCCGCTTCGAGGAAGAACGCGGTCAGCACTTCATAGCCCATTAGCGGCCCGATGATAGGCCCTGCCTTGTCGGAAAAGACGCTCCAATTGGTGCCGAACTGGTAGGACATGACGATGCCCGAAACCACGCCCATGCCGAAGGCGACGGCAAAGATCGTTTTCCAGAAATTGAAAAGGTCCATGTAGACCTGATCCTTCTTCCACAGCCACAGTGCCTCGAGCACGCAGAGGAAACTCGCAAGGCCGATGGAGAAGGCTGGGAAGATAATGTGAAACGACACCGTGAAGGCAAACTGGATACGGGCGAGCAACGTCGCGTCAAAACTCTCGAACACGGTACAATCCTTTCGAGGGTCTAGCTGCCGTCTCTTGGCCTGTCCGCTCGCCACGGTTTGTCCCCGGCCGTGGCGGATGAGCATGGCGCCGAACCCTTGGGATCATAGTCTGGCTCAATGCCGCAAAAAATCAATGACATCGTTGCAACCATGATGTCACACTGCGACAATCGCCCACCTGCGGCATAGTTGCATCGGCCAGATTCAGGCCGCAGATTCTTCATCCGTTGTCGGGGAGCTTGAGGGTGGTCGTCCTGAAATGCGACATCCGTAAAATTTTAACAGTCGTTTTAAGCGGCCTGAAAACCCTGGCGGCTATGGTCGGTGTATCGAAGAACGAAACCTGCCGAACGGTCCTGTTGCACGATGCCAACTGTGTCTTTGCCGGGTTTCGATCCTGATGGCCTGCACCACTTGTCAAATTCTTGCGGTCGCGTGCAGGCCCGATCTTTCGACTGATCGCTCTTGGCGATCGACTGCTTACACTGTCCCGACTTGCCGCAGGAATGTCCCTTCCTGCGGCTTTTTCTTTTGGACCGGTTATGGCCGGGCGAGATAGGCTTCCGCCAGCTCGGTCCAGAAGGCGGCGCCGATCGGCAGCAGGTCATCGTTGAAATTGTAGCCGGGATGATGCAGCGATTTTTCAGTTCCGGTGACGCTGGAGCCGAGGAAAAAATAGGTGCCCGGCCGGTCCTTGATCATATAGGCGAAGTCTTCGCTGCCCATGAAGGCCCGTTCGAGATCGACAACCTTGTCTGCTCCGGCAAAGCGCACTGCGAGATCGCGGACGAAATCGGTTTCAGCCTTGTGGTTGATCGTGGCATCGTAGCTGCGGTTATAGTCGACCGTTGCCGTCATCCCATAGCTTGCCGCCTGATTTTCGGCGATCAGCCGGATGCGGCGTTCCAGTTCGTCGCGCACCTTCGGATCGAACGATCGGATGCCGACGACGATTTCGGCACGTTCCGGAATGATGTTGCTGGCCGAGCCGCTGTGAAATGAGCCGACGGTGATAACGGTCGGGTCCATCGGGTGGATGTTGCGCGACACGATCGATTGCAGCGCCATGACGATCGATGCGCCGCAGACGATCGGATCGGCGGTTTCCTGCGGTTCGGCACCGTGTCCGCCAAGGCCGTGAACAGTGATTTTCGCTTCATCGACGGCAGCCATGATCGGGCCTTCCCGCAAAGCAAATTGGCCAAAGGGCAGGCCGGGTTCGTTGTGAAGCGCAAACACGGCATCGCAGGGGAATTTGTCGAACAGGCCCTCGTCGATCATGATCTTGGCGCCGCCGAAATTTTCTTCGGCTGGCTGGAAGATCAGATGCACGGTGCCGTCGAAATTCTTGCGTTCGGCAATGGCGCGGGCAGCGCCCAGCAACATGGTCGTATGGCCGTCATGACCGCAAGCGTGCATCAGGCCGGGGGTTTTAGAGGCATATTCAAGCCCGGTCTCTTCAAAGATCGGCAGCGCGTCCATGTCGGCACGAATACCGATCGAGCGATTGCTGGTACCGTTCTTCAGCGTTGCCACAAGGCCAGTCTTTGCGAGGCCCCGCGTCACGGTATAGCCAAGGCCTTCAAGGCACGTGGCGACGAAATTGGAGGTGCGGACCTCCTCGAGCCCCAGTTCGGGATGGGCATGCAGATCGTGGCGGATGGCCACCAGTTCCGGCATCGCGTTGGTCAGGTTCACATTCAAGGTCATGTCAGGCACCACGGGTTGGTATGCGATTTTCAAGATAACGGAAGGCGAAGACAAGAATGCCCGTCAGGCACATGTAGATCAATGCCAGCAGCAGAAGCGGTTCGTAGGTGATGTAAGTATCCTGCCGCACCTTGGAAATGACGGCATAGACGTCGATGACGGTGATGGTCGCAACCAGCGGCGTTGCCTTCAACTGTAGCACCGTTTCACCGTTGAGTGTCGGCAGCGCCCGGTGGATGGCGCGCGGCAGCCAGATGCGGCGAAACAGGGTCCAGCGGCTCATGCCATAGGCGCGCGCCGCCTCGATCTCCCCGGCCGGAACGCCGGCAAAGGCTCCGCGCATGACTTCGCCTTCATAAGCCGCAAATGAGATCGTCAGCGCTGCAACGCCGTAGGGCCAGGATTCGCGCAGATATGGCCAGAGGAAGGATTGCCGAATGGCCGGAAACTGCGGAAACAGCGAGCCCAGTCCATAATAGAGAAGCCAGAGCTGCAGCAAGAGCGGCGTGCCGCGAATGACGGTGCAAAACCCTTTCGCCAGTGCCTTCAGTGGCCATGGGCCGGTCACCTGCACGAGGCCGAGCGGTACGGCCAGCAGAAAGCCGAGGATCGCCGTGCTGAACAGCATCGCCAGCGTGACCATGATGCCATAGCCGAGCCGCGGCAGGTATTGCGGCAGCCAGTCCCAGCGCATGAACCAGACGATGCAGAAGACGAGCGCGGCGGCGATGGCCAGCAGCACGATGCGATGCGGCTTGAAGAAACTTTCTGCCGTCGGCAGGTCTTCCGGCGTGAACGCCATGGCATGCGTGGTCGTGTCGGGAGGCGTCGTGTCGCTCATGATTGCTCCACGAAGCCGCGTCGCGCCCGGCGCTCGATGATTTTGATGAAGAAATCCGAGACAAGCGTCAGCATCAGGTAGAGCGCGCCGGCGGCGCAGAAAAACAGCAGGTAGGCCTTGGTCGACCCGGCCGCCTGGCGGGTGACCAGCGTCAGCTCGGAGAAGCCGACGACGGCCAGAAGGGCCGTGTCCTTGGTGGCGATCAGCCAGAGATTGGAGAGGCCGGGAATGGCGTAAGGCAGCATGGCGGGCAGGGTTACTCGCGTCATCACCTTAGTGGGCGACATGCCGTAGGCGCGGGCCGCCTCGATCTGTCCGGGTGGTACGGCCTTGATCGCGCCGCGCAGCACCTCGGTCGTATAGGCACCCTGCACCACGCCGATGACGAAGATGCCGGCGACCAGCCCGCTGATATCGACCTGACCGATGCCCACCAGACCAAGGACATAGTTGAGGGCGTCGGTGCCTGCGTAATAGAGAAGAAGGATCAGCACCAGTTCCGGTACGGCACGCACGATCGTGGTGTAGCATTCCATCAGGTCGCGGGTGATGGGGCCGCCATAAAGCTTGCCGCATGCGCCGCCGATGCCGAGCAGCAGGCCAAATGCGTAGCCGCCGATGGCGATCTGGATGGAATTCAGCAGGCCGCGTAATAGCACGCCACCCCAGCCGGGCGGTTCAAGCGCCAGAAGGCTCCAGTTTATGAAGGATACAGGATCGGCCATGGGTCCTCTTTACCAGGGGCGACGCGTTTGCCGCAGCACCCCCCTCTGTCACTGTGTGACATCTCCCCCACAAGGGGGGAGATCATTCTTTT
>UCHD01000023.1 GCA_900472175.1 Hyphomicrobiales bacterium
CCCCCTTGTGGGGGAGATGTCGGCGTTGCCGACAGAGGGGGGGTAACCCTCCGCAGGCGGTCAGCGCATCACTGCCCGTAAACGTCGAAGTCGAAATACTTCTTCGAGAACGTGTCGTAGGTGCCGTTGGCGCGGATCGCCTTGATGGCGGCATTCAGCTTGGCCTTCAGCTCGTCCTCACCCTTGCGGATGCCGATACCGACGCCAGCGCCGAGAATGGCCGGGTCATCCTTGACCATGCCCTTCAGGTCGCAGCATTCCTTGCCCTGATCGCTTTTCAGGAAGGCACCAAGCGCGATGCTGTCGGCCTGGACGGCGTCGAGACGGCCGGCGGCGAGGTCGTTGTTGGCCTCGTCCTGCGTCTGATATTCCTTCACGGTCGCGCCGTTTTCACCGAAATACTTGTTGGCATAGACTTGGTGGATGGTCGAAACCTGAACGCCGATCGTCTTGCCCTTCAGGCCTTCCGGGGTGGCTTCGAAGGTTTCGCTTTTCGGGCCGATGACGCCGGTCGGAGTGTTGTAGTACTTGTCGGAGAAATCGATGGTCTTCAGGCGTTCCTCGGTGATCGACATCGAACCGATGATCATGTCGATCTTCTTCGAGGTCAGCGCCGGAATGATGCCGTCCCAGGCGACGGGCGTGATCACGCATTCAAGCTTGGCCTCAGCGCAGATCGCCTTCTCGAATTCAACTTCCCAGCCTTCCCAGTTGCCCGAGGCATCGGGCGAGGTGAAGGGCGGATACGGCTCGGCCGCGAAGCCGACCTTGAGGGGTTCGGCGGCGACGGCGCCGGCGGCAACAATGCCGAGCGCGAGCGACAAGGCGATGGTCTTGAGCGTCTTTTTCATGCTGTTTCCCTTTTTTGGTTTTCGTTGTTTTCAGTTTCAGTGGATAGAGCTGATGAACTTTTTCAGGCGTTCGGATTTCGGATTGCCAAAGATCTCGTCCGGCGTTCCCTGTTCGTCGATGACGCCGTCAGCGAGGAAGACGATGTGGTTGGCGACGTTGCGGGCGAATTTCATCTCGTGCGTGACGAGGATCATCGTTCGCTTCTCCTTGGCAAGATCGCCGATGACGGTCAGCACTTCGCCGACGAGTTGCGGATCAAGCGCCGAGGTCGGCTCGTCGAACAGCATAACCAGCGGCTGGATCGCCAGGGCCCGGGCGATCGCCGCCCGCTGCTGCTGGCCGCCGGAAAGGAAGGCCGGATAGGCATCGCGTTTCTCGAACAGACCGACGCGCCGCAAGAGCGCTTCGCCGGTGGCTGTCGCTTCTTCCATGGATTTGCCGAGCACATGGATCGGGACTTCGATGACGTTCTGGAGAATGGTCATGTGCTGCCAGAGATTGAAGCTCTGGAACACCATGCCGAGCTGGGTGCGCAGGCGCTGCACCTGTTTGCGGTCCGCGGGCATCAGGCCGCCGTGACCGTCTTTCTTCATGGCGATCGTTTCGCCATGCACCGTGACCGAACCGGATGTCGGCAGTTCCAGCATGTTGATACAGCGTAGGAAGGTCGACTTCCCAGAACCGCTGCCGCCGATGATGGCGATCACATCGCCCTCATTCGCGGTCAGTGAAACGCCCTTGAGCACTTCGAGCGGCCCGAAACGTTTGTGGAGGTTTGTAACCGCAATCGCCTGGGCTGGTTTCGTCATGAAAAGTCTGTCCTGTCGAGACA
Source organism: Hyphomicrobiales bacterium (assembly GCA_900472175.1). Taxonomy (GTDB): domain Bacteria; phylum Pseudomonadota; class Alphaproteobacteria; order Rhizobiales; family Rhizobiaceae; genus Pararhizobium. The sequence goes on from UCHD01000023.1 coordinate 1,685, forward strand.
GGTCGCCAAATCTGAACGCATGAAACAGTTCCCCTGTTTGTCTGTCGTGCGGCATTTTTTGCCTGTCACGCTGTTCCCTGAAACGCATCGTGGCACTTGTGCAGAAATTATTCAACCGTATAATAATTTCGACGCTGCTTTTTTGGCGGCCCCGCCAGATGAATGATTTTCCAACAGGAGTAGACGATGACGGCTTATGGTTCGCAGGAAATGTCGGCCAATCTGACACGCGTGCTGATGCGCCGGCCGGGCGCCAGCCTTGCCGCTGCCGACCCTGCGAAATGGCACTATGGCCCCACCTTTAACGGCGAGAAGGCCGTGCACCAGTATACGGAATTTGCGCGGCTGGTGGAAAAGTCCGGAGCAGAAATCCTCTGGCTGGAGGACAAGGGCGACGGTCTCGCCGATGCCATGTTCACCCATGATCCGTCGCTGATGTCCGATCATGGCGCTATCCTCCTGCGCATGGGAAAGCCGCTGCGCGAAAAAGAAACGGCGCTGCACGAAGCGGCTTACAAGGCGGCCGGCATCCCGATCCTCGGCCGCATTGTTGCTCCGGGAACGGTTGAGGGCGGTGACTGCATCTGGCTCGACGCCGAGACGCTAGTCGTTGGCCGCGGCGTGCGCACCAATGAGGAGGGCATCTCCCAGCTGACGGAGATGCTCGCCCCGCACGGCATCACCGTACTGGGTTATGACCTGCCGCTCTGGCATGGCGAGGAAGCCTGCCTGCATCTGATGTCGGTGATGAGCCCGCTGTCGCGCGATCTGGCGCTGGTGTTCGCGCCGCTCCTGCCAGCCTCTTTCTACCAGCTCCTGAAGGAATGGGGCATCACCCTGATCGAGGCGCCGGCCGACGAGTTTCATGCCAGCAACGGCCTGAGCCTCAACGTTCTGCCGGTCCGGCCGAACGAAGTCATCATGGTCGCGGGGTTCCCCAAGACCAAGGCGGCGATGGAAGCGGCGGGCTGCAAGGTCGAGACTTTCGAGGCCGATGCGCTGTGCATCGCCTGCGAAGGCGGCCCGACCTGCCTGACCCGGCCGGTCCTGCGGCGGGCCGCATGAGCCGCCGGACGTTCCATCGCGCACCGGAGGGGGAGCGGCGGCAGGAGTTGATCGAGGCAACCCTCGATACGATCGCCGAGCTTGGCCTGCGCGGTGCGACCGTCCGCCAGATCGCTATCCGGGCCGGCGTCACCGCCGGTCTCGTACGGCATTATTTCGCGTCCAAGGACCAGATGGTGGAGGAGGCCTATCGCTCGGTGCTCGCCACTTTTGCCGCCAAGGCATCCGATGTTTCCGGCGATCCGGGAACGCGGCTGAAGCGTTTCATCACGCTCAACCTGACGGCGCCGGTTGCCAATGACCGCAGCCTGTCGCTCTGGGCGTCGTTCATCAGCCAGGTCCGGCTGGATCCCGAGCTTGCCGCCATCCACCGCGAAGGCTATCTCGGTTTCCGCAATGATTTGCAGGGCTTGATCGGTGATTTTCTGAGGGCGGAAGGCAAACCATCGGGAGAAGCAGATTGCCGCCGCCATGCGATTGCCATCAATGGCATGATAGACGGGCTGTGGCTGGAGGCGTGCCTTGCGGGCGAGCTTTTCGAAGACGCCGAGCTTGTGGCAATCGCATTGTCGTCGAGCGAAGCCCTGCTGGGATTGCCGTTCGGCGGGGATGCCGCAATATTTTGACTGAGGCCAGGAGGCTCCTATGCGCTATTCATCGATCACCGACCGTCTGGCCGATCTCGGATCGGAAAAATGGGCGCTGCACATCCGCGCACGGCAGATGCAGGCAAGCGGCACGGAGGTCATCCAGCTGACGATCGGTGAGCCAGATATGCCGCCGGATGCCTCGCTGCTGGCCGAAGCACAGCGGGCGATGAATGCCGGACGCTACCGCTATTCCAACGGACGCGGCGAGCCCTCGGTGGTCAATGCGCTGACCGCCCGCTACGCCAAGCGCCGCGCGGATGTGACAGCGGAAAACGTACTTTGCTTCCCCGGCACGCAGACCGCGCTGTTCGCCGTCATGCTCGGCCTGGTCGAGGCCGGTGATGGCGTGCTGGTCGGCGATCCGCTCTATGCCACCTATGACGGGGTCATCCAGTCGACCGGTGCCCACCGCGTCACCGTGCCGTTGAAGCCGGAGAATGGCTTTCACATGCAGGCCGCCGACCTTGAAAAGGCAATCACGCCGAAATGCCGGGTATTGCTGCTCAACACGCCACACAATCCGACCGGCGCTGTGCTGACGGCCGACGAGATCAAGGCGATCGGCGACATCTGCCGCAAGCACGATCTCTGGATCGTCTGCGACGAAGTTTATGAGGAACTGATCTTCGACGGTCCGTTTGCTTCGCCCTTTGACGATGCGGACCTTGCCGAACGCACCATCGTCGTATCGTCGATCTCCAAGTCGCATGCCGCCCCGGGTTTCCGCAGCGGCTGGGCGATTGGCCCCGCCGAATTCGCCAGCCGTCTCCTGCCGGTGTCTGAAACCATGCTGTTCGGCGTTCAGCCCTTCATCGCCGACATGACCGCCTATGCGCTGACCCATGAAATCGGCACGTCAGCCGCCATGCGCGCGTCCTACAAGACGCGGGCCGACCTGATTGTCGAGGGGCTGTCGAATGTGCCCGGTATCGTGCCGCTGCCGCCGGAAGCCGGGATGTTCACCCTGATCGATGTTGCAGGCACCGGCCTGACCGGCGAGGCATTCGCCTGGATGCTTCTCGAACAGGAACATGTTGCGGTGATGCCTGGAGGATCCTTCGGCAACGAGGCGACCTCTTTCGTGCGCGTCAGCCTGACCGTGCCGGACATGGTCATCCAGGAAGCCTGCCAGCGGATTACCAAGCTGGCGATCCGGTTGCAGACACCAAAGGAGCGCCGCGCATGAGCGAAGCCCTGAAAACCGTCGGCGAGGTACTGGTCGATCTGCTTGAAGCCAACGGCGTCGAAGTCGTGTTCGGCATTCCGGGTGTGCATACGGTCGAACTCTATCGCGGCCTTGCGGCTTCAAAAATCCGCCACGTGACGCCGCGCCACGAACAGGGCGCCGGCTTCATGGCTGATGGTTATGCCCGCGTCAGCGGCAAGCCCGGCGTGGCGCTGGTCATCACCGGGCCGGGATTGACGAACACGATTACGGCGATGGCGCAGGCGCGGCAGGATTCGATCCCGATGCTGGTGATATCAGGCGTCAACCGCCGCGATTCGCTCGGCCATGGCCGTGGGCTGCTGCACGAACTGCCCGACCAGCACGGCATGATCAAGACGCTGGCACTCTATTCGCAGACCCTGCTCAATCCGGCCGATCTCGGGCCTGTGATCGATCGTGCCTTTGCGATCCTCACCTCCGGCAGGCCGGGGCCAGTGCATATCGAAATCCCGACCGATGTGATGACGGCGCGCATCACATCGCCGCCACTCCGCAAAGCGGCGGCGACCCGTCCGCGAGCTGACGCTGAAACACTGCAGAAAGCCGCTATTTTCTGCGGTGATGCGCAGCGCCCGGTGATCCTTTGCGGCGGTGGCGCGATCACGGCAGAAGCGGAAATCCGCGAACTGGCCGAGCGGATCGGCGCGCCTGTCGTGATGACCGTCAATGCGCGTGGCATGCTTGCCGGCCATCCGCTGCGGGTGCCCGCAAGCCCCAGCCTCAAGGCTGTCCGCTCGCTGATTTCCGATGCCGATCTGGTCATTGCGCTCGGTACCGAGATGGGGCAGACCGACTATGACATGTATGCCGATGGCGGCTTTCCGATCCTCGGTAATCTCATTCGCACGGATATCGACGCAGCCCAATTGGCGCGCGGGCCGCATGCCGCCTTGTCGATCCTGTCGGGCGCCAAGGCGGCGATATCAGGCATTCTCGTCTTCCTTACGGCGAAACCGGCGGCAAGGGCTGCAGATCGGGCAGCGGCAACGCGCAAGGCGGCCATGGCCGAGTTGACCGCAAAGATGCGCGCCGAAATTGCCGTCATCGACGCGATCTACCAGGCGCTGCCCGATGCCACGATCGTTGGCGACAGCACCCAGGCCGTCTATGCCGGCAATCTTTATTGCGATGCGCCGCGGGCCAGGAGCTGGTTCAATTCGGCGACCGGCTTCGGCGCATTGGGTTATGCTCCACCGGCCGCTGTCGGTGCGGCGGTGGCCGAACCGGAAAAGCCGGTCATCTGCCTCGTCGGCGATGGCGGCATCCAGTTTTCGCTGGCGGAGCTGGGATCGGCCGCCGATATCAACGCCAATGTCATCTTCCTGGTCTGGAACAATGACGGCTACCAGGAAATCGAATCCTACATGGTCGAATCGGGCATTACCCCGGAGGGGGTGAAGCCATCGGCGCCGGACTTCCTGCTCGCCGCCAGCGCCTACGGCGTGCCGGGCGTGCGGCTTTCGAAGGCCGGTGACCTGACCGCAGCGCTTGTCGAAGCGAACAAGAGGGGCGGTCCCTCGCTGATCGAAATCCACCAGACGCGGACTTCGGGCGTCACGGCCTGAAAGGGGCAGCATTGAGGATGTTCATCAGGTCCGGCTGATGGTAAGATTTGACTTTGGTGGCGGGCGATGGTTTTTAGGCCCGCTTGTACGCTGAATCGGCGTGCAGTTCGGCGATTTGCTGCGAAAACAGCACGCCAACGGGAAGGACGATGTCCTTGATGGGCATGAACGGCAACAGGATCGATCGCAGCCAGGCAGGCAAGCTTTTTGCCGTGCTGTGGATTCTGGCGGCCGCCATTGCCATGCAGTTCGTCGCCTCGGCGCAAGGATTTTCGTCGCGGTTCTCGACGGAGGCAAGTGCCGGGAACGTCGCAGTTCCGGAAGGCGGCACCTCCGATACGACACTTGCGCGTCATGCCGTGCGGGCTTTTCCCGTTGCTGATCTGCGCTTTCTGGCTGATCGGACAGACGGCAAGTCTTCGCCGGGCGGGCCGGGGCCATTTGTGCTGCCTGTGCCGGCTCTCGTCGCGTCGATCTCTTACGGCAGCATGTCGTCTACCGGTCTTTTGCATGCTGCGATAACGGGAGTGAAGGGTTATACGACCCGCGCTCGCGGACCACCGGCGTTTTACGCCTGAGACTGCCCTGGGCAGTCTTTTGCGCATCGGCGCAACTTTCCTTGACGCATCACACCCGCCGTCCCAGGCTCTGCCGGACGGGCGCGGGCTATAATGGAACCTTAACATGCGCACTTCGAAATGGGCCGTCCTGGCCTATGTCGCGGTTACCCTCTTTGGGATACTCGCGGCGCTGCCCAACGTTCTGCCGGCATCCGTCCAGCAGCAATATGCTTCCTTCCTGCCGGTCAAGCCGGTTACGCTCGGCCTTGACCTGAAGGGCGGTTCCCATCTGGTTCTGGAAGTCGATGCGGCTGGCCTGCGTAAGGCACGCCTCAACACGCTGCTCGACGATATCCGCGGTGCGCTTCGCACCGAGCGGTTGCCGACATCCTCGGCCCGCATTGCCGGTGATTCCATCGCTGTCAAAATCCCCGACCAGGCCGATCGCGACAAGGTGATGCCTAAAATCCAGGAACTGGCTGTGCCTGCGGGCACGCTCGGTTTCGGTACGGCAACCTCCGATATCGACGTCACGACGGCTGATGATACGATCACTATCAAGCTGACGGAGGCTGGCCTCAACGAGCGCATGACGGCTGCCGTCGATCAGAGCCTTGAGATCATCCGCCGCCGCGTCGACCAGGTCGGCGTTGCCGAGCCGTTGATCCAGCGCGTCGGTTCCGACCGTATTCTCGTCCAGCTGCCGGGCCTGCAGGACCCGACACGCCTGCGCCAACTGCTTGGTTCGACCGCGCAGATGAGCTTCCACATGGTCGACACAACGGTCGATCCGAACACCACGACACCGCCGCGCGGTGTCGACATCCTGCCCGGTACTAATGACGGCGCCAAATATGCCGTCGAAAGCCGCGTGGCGATTTCCGGCGAGCGTCTCGCCGACGCCAAGGCCGGCTTCAACCAGCAGACCAACGAACCGATCGTTTCCTTTACCTTCGACAGCCAGGGTGCCCGTCAGTTCGCGGAAATCACCCGCGACAATGTCGGCCTGCCTTTCGCTATCGTGCTTGACGGCAAGGTTCTGACGGCGCCGCGCATCAACGAACCGATCCCGGGCGGCCAGGGCCAGATCAGCGGTAACTTCACCGCCCAGGAAGCCACCGTTCTTTCTGCACTGCTGCGCTCCGGCGCCCTGCCTGCACCGCTGACCATCATCGAAGAACGTTCCGTTGGCCCGAACCTCGGTTCCGACTCCATCCGCATGGGCGTCTATACCGGTCTCGCCGGTTTCGCCGCCGTCGTCGTCATGATGCTGGTGCTCTACACGTCCTGGGGCGTGATCGCCAATATCGGCCTCATCCTGCACACGATCCTGACGATCGGCGTGCTCGGCATGCTCGGCTCGACACTGACACTTCCCGGTATCGCCGGTATCATCCTTGGTATCGGTATGGCTGTTGATGCCAACATTCTGATCAATGCCCGTATCCGAGAGGAAACGGCAGGCGGCGCCGGTGCGATGAAGGCGCTCGATGTCGGCTTCAACAAGGCGTTCGCAACCATCATCGACGGCAACGTGACGACACTAGTCGGCACCATCCTGCTGTTCATGTTCGGCACCGGCCCGGTTCGCGGCTTCGCCATCACCATGATGATCGGTATCGTGATCTCCATGTTCACCTCGATCACCGTCGTTCGCCTGATGATGTACCAGATGGTCGTGCGCCAGAAGCTGAAGAAGATCGAGATTCATTCGATCTTCGGCAAGGTTCCTGCAATCCCGACCTTCTCCTTCATGCGCGGCCGCTACGTTGCGATCGGCATGTCGGCGTTCCTGTCGACCAGTTCTGTCGTGCTGTTCTTCACGCCCGGCCTGAACTACGGCATCGATTTCGTCGGTGGTATCCAGGTCGAGGCAACCTCGCAGACGCAGCTCGACCTTGGCGCATTGCGGCCGAAGCTCGAGGAGCTGAATATCGGCGAAGTGGCGCTGCAGGATTTCGATCAGGGCAAGGCAGTTCTGATCCGCGTCCAGCGTCAGCCGGGCGGCGAAGCGGAGCAGACAGTTGCTCTGAACGCCATCAAGGGTGCCGTTGCTGAAGCCATTCCTGGTGCCGCTTTCGAGCGTACAGAGGTGGTTGGACCGACCATCAGTGCGGAACTGGCACGCTCGGGCTTCCTTGCGGTCGGACTCGCGATGGTGGCCATCCTGTTCTACATCTGGTGGCGGTTCGAGTGGCACTTCGCAGTGGGTGCAATCGTGACACTGATCCTCGATATCACCAAGATGATCGGGTTCTTTGCGCTGACACAGATCGACTTCAACCTGACGGCTATTGCCGCCGTGCTGACGCTGATCGGCTATTCCGTCAACGACAAGGTCGTGGTTTACGACCGAATGCGCGAAAACCTGCGCAAGTACAAGACGATGCCGTTTACCGACCTGATCGACCTGTCGATCAACCAGGTGGTGATGCGATGCATCTTTACCTCGGTTGCCATCCTCGCATCGCTGCTGCCGATGGCGATCTGGGGCGGCGACCCGGTAAAGCCGTTCGCGTGGCCGATGGTCTTCGGCGTTGTCGTGGCGACAACCTCGTCGATCTACATCGGTGGCCCGATCCTCTTATTCCTCAGCCGCTGGTGGAAGGATCGCGAATCAACCCGCGCTCCGGGCAGCGAGTTGGCCAAGAGCTGACCGCTCTCACATCAAAAAATCGAAAGGGCGGCTCCGGCTGCCCTTTTTTTGTCCCAAGATGGGCCTATATGATACCCGCGAACACAATGTCGATGAAGCCGGGAAAGTAGATTCTCATTCTACGATATGGCCGTTCGTGAACAAGTGCTGCTGCATTTGGTTGATAGGGCGAATGAAGTAGTATTATTTTTCAATGGGGCCTAAATTTAATTGACTAAATTTGTGGTCTACCCTATCTTGTGATTATCCGCTGATGGCATGAGCCAGAGTGGAGACCTGTAACACGCCCGGATAGATCCGGCCGGGCCTTGCCGAAGGAGAGAGCCATGTCTGACAATGCCCACATCGCCGCTTTCCGAGGCACGCATTCCCATTGTCGCACAACGAAAGACCTTTGCATTCGCACCTTTTGGCGAATGTGAATTCCACGCAGTCTTTTCCTTGAATGTTGCACGATTTGAATGGTCCGCGCCGAGGCGTGGAAGGAGTATTGTTTGATGAACAAGCAGGTTATCGAATTTGGCGGTGAAGCCGTCGGTGTCGTGGTCCCGGACGCGGACCGTTTGAAGTTCGTCGCTGTGAAATATCATGTCTGGGATCTGGATTCGCGGCACTTTCGCTCGGCCGATGAAGCAAGGGTGGCAGTGCGGCAGTTGATGGCTGCGCAAACCATTCGGCCAGCGGCACTGCGCGTTCCGGACACATCGGCGGTCTATGCGGTCGCATAAACCACAAATATGCGCGAAAACCGCAGTTTGGCCATCTTTTCACTAAATCGGTATATTGACACGGCTTCCCATGTGGTATGCCGGGTCATGTGATGGCAATCTGCCGGCAGGCGCTGTTCTGGTGCCTGCTTGCGAAAAGAGCGAACTGCGATGCTGACCAAAAAGGGAAAGTACGGATTGAAGGCGCTGGTTGATCTGGCCCGGCTTGATCCGGGTGAGACCGCTTTCATCACTGAGATTGCAAGCCGCAACAATATCCCGAAGAAGTTTCTCGATACCATTTTGCTGGAACTCCGAAACGCCGGCATCCTGCGCTCGAAAAAAGGCCCTGGCGGCGGTTATTCGCTGTCGCGACCCGCATCCGAAATTCGTATCGGCCAGGTCGTGCGCACCCTTGACGGTCCGCTGGCTCCGATCCGCTGTGCCAGCCGCACGGCTTACGAAATCTGTGATGATTGCAACGATCCGGATACCTGTGAGGTTCGCCGGTCGATGACGACGGTCCGCGATGCCATCGCCGACATTCTCGATACGATGACGCTGGAAGCCTTTGTCAGCAATCCCGGCCAGACGATACTCAGGGAAGACGAGATCGTCGAGCAGCGCGCTGGCTGACCCTGGAGGTCAAGCGTGTTCGGCGGCCAGACTTGAAGGTTTCGCCTATTTTAGCAAATAAAGAGCGCAATTCGGCTGTTTTGGTTTGATCTGAAAGGGCTCTGGTTATAACCGGAGGCCTCGTTGTGGTTTTGGAGTGGCAATCATGGGTCTCAGGCAAGTCGATACGAATCCTCCTGAAGAGGGCATTGTCATCGAATCGTTGAGGCGATCGATTTCCACCGCGGTTGACGGTATCAACGCCTTCGCGGCCCAGTTTTCCGCCGATCCTGCGCTCGCACGCAGCCTGGTTGATGCGGTCGAGTTGATCGCAGGCGGCCGTGGTCGCGTGGTTGTTTCCGGTGTTGGCAAGAGTGGCCATATCGGCCGCAAGATCGCCGCGACCATGGCATCGACCGGAACGTCTGCTTATTTCGTGCATCCGACGGAAGCCAGCCACGGTGATCTCGGCATGATCACGTCCGAGGATTTGCTCATTCTCCTGTCCTGGTCGGGGGAAACCGTCGAACTTGGAAACATGCTGGCCTATGCCAAGCGTTTCAATGTTCCGGTTGTCTCGCTTACATCCAATGCCGAAAGCCTGCTGGCACGCAATTCCAGTGTCGCCATCACGTTGCCGAAGGTGCAGGAAGCCTGTCCGCATGGGTTGGCGCCAACCACCTCGGCGATGTTGCAGCTGGCCGTCGGCGATGCCCTGGCGATCGCGCTTCTCGAGCGGCGCGGGTTTTCCGCGCAGGACTTCAAGACATTCCACCCCGGCGGCAAGCTCGGTTCGCAGCTGCTTCTCGTTCAGGATTTGGCGCATGCCGGCGATGCGGTCCCGCTTTTGCCGCTCGGCAGCCCGATGGGCGATGCGGTCATCCAGATGTCGTCGAAAGGCTTTGGCGTCGTCGGCATTACCGATGCAGCGGGCAAGCTCGCCGGCGTGATCACCGATGGCGACTTGCGCCGGCATATGTCTCAGGATCTGCTACTCGAGACCGTTGATACCGTCATGTCGCATAACCCACGCGTCATCAAAGGCAGCCTATTGGCAAGTGCTGCCATGGAATTGATGCAAGCGCAGAAGGTGACGGTGCTGTTCCTGGTGGACGATACCGGCGCTCCAAGCGGCATCCTCCATATCCACGACCTGTTGCGCGCCGGTGTTGCGTAAGCCGGTACTGATGGAATCTGGAAGCGCGTGAATGGCGCGCCGGCGTCTGGCAGACGAAGAAAAGCGCCAGAACCGCTCAGTTAGAAGCGGCCTGCCGTGCGTTTGGCGGGCTTCTGTCTCGGAGGCGGATCGACAAATCCGCCGGGCTTGTTGACAGAGCGGTCGTGTAGCCTTTGTGCTATTGCCTCTGCACCGCCATTTGTCCCAGCGGTCGAGTAGAAATTCCCTCTCACCTGGATGGCTGCTGCGAGCAGGCGGAAGAAGGCAGATCTCAGCGGTTCTTGCGGGCTCACCGGAGCTGTCCAGAACTGATCAAGCTCTGTCTGATCACTGAGACCGGCAATGTCGAAGACGGCGGTTCCGAGAACCTTCACGGGTTTGCCTAGTTGTAACGCATGGAGCCCAACCGTGGAGTTGATCGTGACGACACCTGCGGTTTTTTCCAGTAATGCGTTCAGGTCGCCGCCATCGAGAAACTGCACGCGGCCGCCGATGCCAAGCCTGCTTGCCAGATCTTCGACATGGGCCTGCCAACGGATGAGCCCGTTGTCGAGAGGGTGTATTTTGACAATCAGTTGGGCGGCACGCGAGGCATGCGTGGCGAACGAGGTGATCACCTCAACGATCGCCTCGCGTTGATCATTGTAAGGCGAGTGTGAGCGCAGCTGAAAATCGGTATGCAATTGCAATGGGAATACAAAGAACAGAGTGCCGCCGGCAAGCACACGCTCAACAAGCGTAGATGCCTCCAGTGCTCTTTTGCGGCTCCCCGCTAGCCGCAGGACCCACCCGGCATATTCCGCCAGCGGGTGAAACAGGGCGTGGCGGCGATAATGCGGAAAGAGAAACCCCAGGAACACATTCGGCAGATTGTAGAGAAGGTCGTATCCAGCGTCGGCCGTAAAGCTCTGTGTGTAACGTCTTTTCCAGTCGGGCTCGGGAAGCGTGCCGGCGGCATCGACAATCTGCTGCGGATCGTTGGGAAAGTGCGAGTTGGACGACATGCCGTCGCGTTCCAGCGTCAACCAATCCGGCCGCAGATAGCCCATTTCGATAACCGATACGGCTATGTCACGGTCCTTGGCGGCCTTGATGGCAAGGAGATGGTAGGGGCGCTCCTCTCCCAGCAGGATGAGATCGGTAACCGCATGCCGGTCCATGAAGGAGGCGACGTAGTCGCGCCAGTCGTTTCCGCCTCGGCCGCGGTAATTGCAGGCGCCCTTGCGCCGCCAGAAGATTTGGTCGCCCGGATTGAGGTTGATCCGTAGGCAGCGATGGCCCCTGGCCTTCAGCTGGTCGGCGATCTTGCCAAAGATCGGCGAGGATGGCCCCTGTAGGAAAAGGAAGACGCGCCGTTCCGGCGCAGTTGGCGAGACCATCGTCACAGGTCCTGGAAGAACGGTACTGGCACTATCGCAGATCATCCCTGTGCAGATTGGCATGTTTCAGCATCGCTTCCAGCAGCTTCCAGGGCTCTTCGTTCTGCGGAACGGCCGGCGCATTCTGAGATTTGCGTGCAGCGGCGAGGGGCACGATGAAATAATCGGTGCGGGGATCCGGGAAGGGGTCGGCGAAGGATTTCAGCAGCGGCGCGTGATCGCCATAGAAAACCAGCCAGACGGGACGGTCGAGCCCGTTCAGATGGTCGACGAGTTCGCCCAGCGCCTTGTCGGATTGCTGGAGGATCTCAAGATAGATTTCGACCGGGTCGGCCATCCCTTCGACGCGATTGGGCTCCCACGGTCCGTGGTTCGCCATCGATGCGACAAAGAGGAAGTTGCCCTTGTCATCGGTCTGGCCTTCCACGGCGGCAATGACTTTGCGGGTCAGGGTCTCATCCGAAACATAAGGCCCATCGCGGAGGGAATCATGGCCGAAGTCATCGAGCATGGTCATCTTCTCGAAGCCGAGCTGCGGCATGGCCTTATGGCGAAGGAAGAACGTCCGGTCATACGGGTGCATGAAATGCGTGCCCCAACCCGCATTCTTCAGCTTTGTTGGCCAGACCACATTGGTGTAGTGACTGGCACGCAGGTAGGGATAGCTTGCATCGACATGCAGATCGTCGGGAACAAGGCCACTCAGCACCGCGAACTCGGTGCGTAGCGTGTAGCCGCCCTCGAAGACCGTGGCCAGACGCCCCCATTGCACCGCAAGTTTCTGCAGCCGGTCGATGGTCGGCATTGCGAGGCCCTCTACCCCGCAATGGCGCATGTCGATGAAGGATTCCGACTGCCAGACAATGACCAGTGGCGCCTTGTTGTCGGCGTCGTGGCCGATCAGGTCCTGGACCGCGGCAAAAAAGCGTTCCTGCAACTCGGCAACGATCTTTTCGCGCCGCCGCCCCAGCCAGAGGATGAAATGGAAGATGACCGACGCGAATGTGCCAAAGCGGATGGTGCTGACCTTGACGCTTGGCTTGCCGACCAGCCGCTGCACAAAATCAGCCACTGGGCGGTTTACTGGGCCGTAGAACAGGAGAATCCAGGGCAGGTCGGCGATCAGGATGATCAGAATGATCCAGAGCAGCTTGTGGCTGTCAGGTAGGATGCTGGGCTCCAGATACATGTACAGCGCGGAGACACCGAAAACATACAGGAAGGCGACCAGCCAGAACACGATGTTGAGCGAGTTGGCGTAGAAGATCGTCTTGTACTTGAAGACGTCGGCGACCAAGGCAATGTCTGAAAAGACGAGAGGTTCGCGAATGAACCGGTATTTGGCCCGGGATATGCCGGTGAAGATCACGAAGAAGCTCATGGTGCCGGCCCCGGCATAAAGGGGACGCCAGGAGATCGAGAAGAAGCCTGCGAACACGAGTGCAATGATCGGCAGCCGCGACAGAATGTCGACCGTGGCACCCCGGCGGCTGAACGGTGGCCGGTGCCTGCGGCGTTCGCGCGCCGGCAAGGCAAACTTGTCCGTGTAGAGAATGACGGCACAGGCAAGCGCGTAGCAAAGAAAGGTCAGCACCGCTGGATGGTACTGCATATGGAGCGACGACAACGCCAAACGAATACCTTCGATCTTTCACCGGCCGCCGATGCGTTTTGCACCACCGCGACTGAGCGACACTTAAAACCAAATCGCGGTGGATACAAGCAGGCTCTACTGTTCAGCGCCGGCCGCTTATCCGTTGAATACCCCGGTCGAACCACCAGTTGAGAACCGGCTTTACCACCGGGCCGAAACGCCCCAGCGCCCAAAGCGTCCAGCCGAAGAACACCTCGAATTGGCCTTTGTCGATTGCGCGTGCGATCCGGTGCGCAACAGCAGCGGACGTCCAGGGCGCAACGCGCCCCATGATCACCGTTGCTTCCAGCGGCCGATGTTCCAATTCGCGGGTAAACTGCGGCGTCTCTGTGTCCGGCGGGAAACAGACGGAAACGCTGACACCGTGGGGCTTTGCTTCCGAACGAAGGGCGTCCGCGAAACCATGCAGAGCGAATTTCGAGGCACAATAGGCCGTGTAGCCGTAGATGCCGATCAGGCCAGCGCCGGAAGAGACCAGCATGATCCTGCCGGAGCGCCGTTGCTTCATGGCCGCGTAAACAGCCCGCACCGCGTGAACGCTGCCGAGCAGGTTTGTCTGAATTTGCTGACGAAAGGCAGCCGATGAAAGCGCTTCGAACCGCCCAGGTTCGACAATGCCGGCAGAGGTGATCAGAACGTCACAGGGGCCGAAGGCATTTTCGCATCTGGATATTGCCGCCAATGCCTGATCTTCGTCGGCAACATCGGCGCTTTCGATGCGGATCGTTTCCTTGCCGCAGCCTTCTGCAAGTTCACTCCAGGCCGCTTCAAGCGCGGGCAGGGAGCGTGCCAGCAGCGATATACGTGCGCCACGGGCAGCATAGATGCGTGCCAGCGCCAGTCCGATACCGCTTGAGCCGCCGGTAATGATCACATGAGTCATGCCGCAAGATCGGTTCGGTTCATGGATGTTGACCTGCTTTTGCGGGAGACGAGCTATTGGGAGGCGAGCATCTTCATCATCTGCTGAACATCGATCGATGCGAGACCGAAATTCCGCTCGGTGAGATCCTTGAGCTTTTCAGCCGTCATCGCCACGGTCTCGCGAATCTGTTCTTCCGTATGCTGGCTGGTGATGAAAAACCGTAGACGCGCCATGCCTTCCGGGACTGCCGGATGAATGATCGGCAATGCGTTGATGCCGGCGGCAAGAAGATCGTTCGACAACTGCACCGCCCGAAGTGAATCGCCAACCAGGACAGGAACCACAGAAAAGCCCGCGCTCAGACCCGTATCCAGACCAGCCTCCTGGGCGAGCTTCAGGAACAGCGCGCCATTGCGCCTCAGGGCGTCGACGCGCTCCGGCTCGCCTTCCAGAATATCGAGGCTGGCAATGGCCGATGCGGTGAGGACCGGCGCAAGGCCGACACTGTAGACGAAGCCGCCGGCGGTCGCCTTGAGCACGGCTGCAAGAGCGCCGCTGCCAGCGATATAACCGCCGCAGCTCGATGTCGTCTTGGAGAGCGTTCCCATCCAGATGTCCACCTGGCGTGGATCAATGCCAAAATGTTCGAATGTGCCTTTGCCGCGCTTGCCGAGAATGCCAAGTGAATGCGCTTCGTCGACCATCAGCCAGAAGCCGTATTCCGCCTTCAGCTTCATGATCGCCGGCAGGTTGGCAATATCGCCATCCATCGAATAGACGCCTTCGACGATCACCAGAATACGGCGATAGTCCCCCGCAACTGTGCGCAGCACGTGCTCCAGATCGTTTGCGTCATTGTGCTTGAACAGCCGGCGGGTGGCGCCGGAGAGCTTGATGCCGGCAAGTGCGCTGTTGTGAATGAACTCGTCATGCACGACGAGGTCCTTTGGACCCATCAGGCAACTGATCGCCGCGACATTGGTCAGATAGCCGCTGACGAAGCAGACCGACGCTTCGACGCCATAGAAAGCGGCAATGCGCTCTTCCAGTTCGGCATGGGCCGGGCGTTCGCCCGCCACGAGCCGGCTGGCGGATGCCGAGATGCCGAAGGTGCCGATGGTGTCGCAGGCCTGGGCCAGAACATGCGGATGCCGGTTGAGACCGAGATAGTCATAGGATGCGAAGTTGATCAGCTTGCGTCCGTCGATCACTGTCGTGGCGCCGGCTGCAGTCTGGTGCGCCCGGTAGAACGGGTTGTCGATCCCCAGCTGTTCGCTGGCAACCTTCTGGGTCTGGACCTGCTTGTATTCCGGCAGGTCCTCGAACCGTGTCTGCTTGCGCCGGACCGGCGGAGGAACGTCGCGTTCGGAACGAGCCATGCGGTTTCGCTCCGAGGACTGATGCGCATTGCGCATCTTGTCTAGAAGGTTTTCCTTCAGGCTGCTGTTCATCTTCGAAACGGTGTTGCGTTCCTCGTTTTCGCTCATTGGTTGACTGCCTTCTCCGTACCGTTGCCGGTATGGCGCTGGGCGAGTTCGTTGACGATCTTGTTGTCCGCTGGCTCGCTGTCTTCGTCGCTGCCGTGATCGCGCTTGCTCACCTTGTCGTAGAGCTTGCGTGCGACATCGCCAACAGTCGTATTGTCGGCAACGCCACTCAACGGCATATCGAAGCCGGTATTTTGCTGGAAGCTGATCCCCAGTTCAACGGCCATGAGGCTATCGAGGCCGATTTCCTTGAGGATCTTGTTGCGCGAAATCGTATCCTTCGACACGCGCAGGATCGCAGCGATTTCACTGGCGACCAGATCATAGAGGATATCCTCGGCCTCCTGCGGCGATTTTCCGTCGATCATCGCCACCAGATCCATGCTCTTGCCGTCGCCGCCGGCCGTATGCTGGTCGGCCGTCCGCAGAATGACCTCGAACAGAGCATTGCGGACAACTGGCAGATTGCGCGCCGCTGCCCAGTCGAGCTCGGAAACCATGGCAACAGCGGCATCGACCGTACCCGGGTCGGAGCGGATGTAGCTCTCGACCTGATTGAGGGCGGATTGCGCCTTCAAGGCCGTCTTGCCGATGCGCTTGGACAGCAGATCGTTGACGTCGGTATTCTGTGCCAGATATCCCTTGTCGGCGATCGCACCGAAACCGATGGCGAGACCCGGCAGACCTTCTAGCCGGCGTGCGCGGGCAAGGCCTTCGAGATAGCCATTGGCCGCCACGTAGTTTGCCTGGCCCGGATTACCGACCAATGTCGTTGCCGATGAGAACATGATGAAATGTTCGAGCGTATCGGCGCGTGTCAACCGGTCGAGAACGGCCGCCCCTTGCGCCTTGACGTCGATAACCGGACGATTGCGCTCGCGGCCGAGATTGTTGATCAGGGCATCATCAAGAACCATGGCTGCATGAACAACGGTCTTCAGGGGGCCAATCTGGCGAAGCGCCTTCAACAGGGCGTCGGCAGCGGTCTCGTCGGTCACGTCGCAGGCATGAATGGTCGCCGCGACGCCCAAGTTTTCCCAGCGCTTGATCAGTTCAAGGGTTTCGATATCGGCAATGCCGCGGCGGGTAGCGAGCGCGATGTTGCGTGCGCCCTTTTCAACCAGCCAGTTGGCAGCGGCAAGACCGAACCCACCAATACCGCCAACGACCAGATGTACACCGTGACTATCGACCGACATGCGGCCGGCAGGCTTGTTGGAAACTTCATCGCGTCCTGCAAGAGGCGGCAGCACGACGATCTTGCCGATATGGCCTGCGTTCTGCATCAGCCGGAAAGCGTTGCCGATTTCATCGAAGCCAAAGGCACGGTAGGGCAGCGGTACAAGCTTGCCCTCTTCGAACAAAGCGCCGATTTCGGTGAAAATACGCTTTGTCAGATCCGGTGCGTTGACCAGCAACTGGTCGGCATCGATACCAAAATAGCTGATATTGCGGCGGAACGGCCGAAGGCCGATCTTGCTGTCACCGTAGTAGTCGCGCTTGCCCAGTTCGAGGAAGCGGCCGAACGGCTTTACCAGCGACAGGCTCTGTTCCATGGCTTCGGCAAACAGCGAATTCAGAACCAGATCGACGCCTTCGCCGCCCGTTACGCCCCGAATGTCGTTAACGAATGCCAGCGAGCGCGAATCGAACACGTGATCGGCGCCGAGCATTTTCAGGAAACGGCGCTTTTCGCGTGTTCCCGCCGTGGCAATAACCTTGGCACCGGCAAGCTTGGCGACCTGCAGCGCCGCCAGGCCGACGCCGCCGGCCGCACCGTGGATCAGGATCGTTTCGCCGGCACGAATGCGGCCAAGCTCGATCATCGCATAATAGGCCGTGAGGAAGGCAACCGGAACGGTTGCTGCCGCAACAGGGCTGACGGTTTCCGGCAACCTGGCGACACCAGACCGTGAAACCACCACATGGGTGGAGAATGCGGCAGACGCAATTGCCATCACGGCATCGCCGACCGACAGGTCTTTGATGTTGCTACCGATGGCAACCACATGCCCCGAGAGCTCCATGCCGATCGTCGCACCGGCAAAGCCGTCTTCCAACGCCTCTTCCGGCAGCAGGCCCATGGCCCACATCACATCGCGGAAGTTCAGGCCGGTGGCGGCAACAGCGACGACGACATCGTCCGGGCCTGCCTGCGGAATCTCGGACTGTTCCCAGGCAATACTGCCGACCTGCGAGCTGACGCGCTGGCGGATGGTCGCGGCTGTGAAACCGGTTGTCTGGCGCAGGCCCTGATCGACGGGACCGGGAACGGCGCGGATTTCCGAAAGCAGACCGCTTGTTCCGTCAAGCAGCCATTCGCGGTTTCCGCCGGTATCGCCGAGCATCGAAATCGCCGCAGCAAGCTGATTGCCGGCTCCGGCCTTGGGGCCGGTGAAATCGAGCGAATGGATATCGAGGAAATCATACTCGTTCTGCAGCACACGGGCGAATGCCCACAGACCGCTGTTGACGCTTGAGCCGGAAACATCCTTTTTCCGCGCCGCCAAGGTCACGGGCGCCCCACCTGGAGCAGCGATCACGAGGCGGGGGCGCTTATCGGCTGCTGGCTCCGCATGGGCATGATGCTGGCGCAATGCCTCGGCAAACGCGCTGAGCGACAGAACGCGATTCTGCAGGGCGGCCGAATCCTGGCTGCGATCCGCACCGGTGGCTGCAGACAGATAGACTGCCCGCACCGGCTTTTCGTTCAGGGCCGCGATCGCGTCGGCGATCTTGTCCCTGTCGGCCTCGAAATCGCCCGTCAGTTGAACCTGAACAAGCGGTGCCAGAATGGCATCCTTTCCGGAAGGGAGCGCGTTGTTCAGGCTCGACACAGTGCCTTCATGCAAAACAAGAACCGGGTTTGCGGCCTCTGCATCAGTCGCCTGGGCGTCGGCAAACTGGCCGCCTTGCGCCTCAACGGTGATGATGTTTCCATGCGAGAGTTCACGGTCTTCGACCAGGATATTGCGTAGGCCCAGATCGGTCAGATCCTTTTGCCATTGCGTAACCGTCGCCAGCTTGCCGATCGGAAACTCGACGGCCTGGGTGCGGGTAAACCAGCCTTCGGTCAAGCCAAAAGCAAAGTCGCTGAATACCGTCGGAGCGTTTGTTGCGGCGATAAGCGCGCCGTTTTCCCGCAGGCAAACGCGCAATGCGTTGCGGATGGCGCCGTCTTCGTCGATCAGCGTGAAAATTGTATCGGAGGCGCTGACAACAAGATCGAACAGCGGGAGTGTTGCGAACGCATCCTTTTTCAGAACGCGAACATGGGCATCGTCTTCGAAGGCGATTTCCAGGTTGCGCTGGGCATTTTCGCGCGGTTCGACAACGATCAGGCTAGCATTGTGCCTTGCCGCCAGCGTCGCGAGCTTACGGGTGAAACCAGCAGAGATGGTGCCTGCCTCGACGATCCGCAGGTCAGATTTGCCCCCATCGCTGGTCAGTGCCTTTTCGACCGCGGCGAGAACCAGGCCCATGCGCTGTCGCGTGGATTCCGAGTGAACGGTCTGGTGGTCGAGCGTTGCGTCGCTGATGAAGTTCTGCGGCTTGGTTGCCGCGTCACTGTCGTCGCCCGATATTTCCGAAGCAAAGAGGCTGTCGATGCGGTCAAGCGCTTCCGCGTAGGAATTGTTGATCAGCACGGTTTCCACGGCGCGCTCAGAGCGCTCGCCATAGAGTTCCTTGAGGATGTCTCCGACGGGCGGAAGCGAAAACTCCGGCGCGATCTTCCAGCTGCCCGCCTTGTGTTCGCACAAACCGGCATCTTCGAGAACGTACAGGCAATTGGCGAGGAAGCAGCGAAAGGCAAAATCGCCGGGTAGTGACCGTGTATCAACCTTGGCCGTGCCTTTGCCAAGCTTGAGCGCGATTTCGTGGCAGGCGCGGTAGATGGCCGCGTTGAACAGAAGCGTCGTGTTGTCGATGCCGGTTTCGTCGGTTGTGGCCAGCAGCGGCAGAGACAGCGCATGCGAACGGCCAAGCGCCACAAACGGCGCGGCCCGATCGGATGGTACGGCCTCGTAGTGGAACGACAGCATGTCCAGCGTCTTGTGCTGGCGCAGATAGGTGCGACGGAAGCGGCAATCATCGAATGTCGCGATGATTTCGCCGCCCTTGCCGAAGAAATGGAACTTCGCCTTGATCGAATTGGCGCTGATGCGCTCGATCTCGACCAATGCCCGCCTTACGGTCAGACCGGAATTCGTCAGGCGCACGGAACCGAAGCGTACCGGAATATAGGGTGCCCCGCCGGCCTCGCCGGTGAAACGGTCGAACAGCGCCACCAATCCGTGGAACGTCGCGTCCACGGAAATCGGGTTGAGGCTGTAGGAGACAAACGGATTGCCGGCTGTCTCAGGCTCTTTCAACTCGACATCGATGAAACGGTCACCGTAGGAGACAGCCTTGGCCAACAATTGAAAGCGTGGGCCGTAATCCAGGCCAAACTGGCGTGCGGTCTCATAGGCCTTTCCGGGTGTCACGGTCGCCGTCTTTTCGAGGCCGGCAAAGGCTTTGTTGAAATTGATCGGATCGGCGGGGATCGGTTTGCGGCTTCTCGCCACCGCGTGCACCGCCCAGTCGTCTTCCGAAAGGCGCTCGCGAGAACGGATTTCAATATCGCCGGTTTCCGGAGACAGGATGGTCGAGAGCTCCATCATCCGGTTGTCGGCCAGTTCCAGCGGCCGGACAATCTCCAGATTGGTGATGTCCACGTCTGCTGTCTGATAATATTGTTGCGCTGCCGAGATGGCGATCTCGATGAAACCGCTGCCTGGCAGGATAGCCTTGCCGTCGACAACATGTTCCGCCAAATCGGGGAACAGATGCGCGTCAATATGGTTCTTCCAGCTGCCGCTGTTGAGATCGGCCCGCCAGCCTGCCAGCGTATACGGGGTCTTGGAGCCGCGGCCGAACAGGTCTGTGGCGTCGCTCGTCGATGCCGGGCGCAGTTCGGTCAATTCAAAAGGCAGGTTCGGCAGGCGGACGAACGCGTTGCGCTTGCCGAACAGACGCGCTTCGTCGAAGGCGGCGCCGTGGGCGATCGCGCGCGCCATGGCGCGCGAGATGGGGTCCTGGCCCTTTTCGCCGGCATCGCGCAGCAAGGTCGCAACGACGGTGCCCGGTATCGATGCCTGTTTGACCGTCTCCTTGAGGTAGGATGACAGGATCGGGCGCGGCGAAATTTCGATGAACAGGCTGCAGCCAAGTTCGATAGCGGCTTCTGTCGCTGCCTGGAAGCGAACCGGTTCGCGAACGTTCTTCCACCAGTAGTCCGGATCCAACTGCGTGCCATCCATCCGTTCGCCGGTGACCGTCGAAAGATAGGCAAGCTCGGACTTGCGCGGTGCGATATCAGGGATATCGGCGAGAAAGGCTTTTTTTGCCCGGTCGATGATCGGATGGTGGAATGGATAGTTGATGTCGAGAATCTGAACCGGGATTTTCGCTTTGCGCGCTGCGTCGCGGAAGGCTGAAACTTCGTTTCCCGGGCCAGAAATCGTTACCGAATTATGGGCGTTGATGGCTGCGACGCAGACCTGTTCAAGGCCGCGCGCCTTGGCGAAGGCAAGCGCTGCGTCTTCGCCAAGCATAGCCGCCGCCATGGTGCCTTGTCCGGCCAGGAGATCCTGGTGCAGTGAGCGCTTGGCAACGATAGATACGGCATCGACGAGCGAAAGGGCGCCGGCGGCATAGGCGGCTGCGATTTCACCGACGGAATGGCCGAAAACCGCTGTCGGCTTGATGCCCATCGCAACGAGCGAATCCGACAGTGCGGCCTGGACCGCAAACAGCAACGGCTGGGCAAATTTCGTGTCGGACAATTTCTTGTCCAGATCCGGATCTGTCAGCAGATCGGTCAGCACGATGTCCGAATGGAACTTGAACAACGCGCTGACGGAGGTGAAACACTGGCGGAAATGCAGGTTTTCGCGGAACGCCTCGACACCCATGCCGGCCCATTGGGAGCCGTTGCCGGAAAAGACGAACGCAACCTTGGCATCCTTCGTTACCGCTTCGCCGGTTTCACCGATATCGGATGCCGGTTTTTCAAGATGACTGGCAATCGCGCGGATGATGTCTTCGGGGTGGTCGCTGCGTGCGGTAAAACGATGGCGCATCTGCGTGCGGTTGGCGCCGGACGCTGCGATGACAGCCCGTGCCTCATCCTTGGATGTCTTGGCAAATGTCGACTTATACGACTTCAGCAATTCCTCGAGGCTGCCGACGGTATGGGCGCTTGCCATGAAGACGTGACCAGCGGAGGCGTTACGGCTGCGCTCATCCTGAACGGGATCCGGATCGCTGATGACGACATGGGCATTGGCGCCGCCGAAGCCGAAGGAGTTGATGCCGGCAAGGCGCGCGCGCTTGCCGCGCAGCAGTTCGATCGGGTTGGCAGTAACGCGGACATTCAAGCCATCGAAGTCGATGTTCTCGTTCGGCGTTTCGAAATGCAGCGATGCCGGCAGGTAATTGTTCTCAAGCGCCATGACCGCCTTGAGCATGCCGAACAGGCCGGAGGCCGGCTCGGTATGGCCAATATTCGATTTGATCGAGCCGATTGGTACCGGCGCGCGCCGGTTGGCGCCGATCACCGTGCCGATCGACCAGACTTCGGAGGGGTCACCAACCTTGGTTCCTGTCCCATGGCCTTCAACGAAGGCAACCTGGTTGGAATCGATGCTGTTGCCCTCATAGATTGAGCGCAGCAGGTTGGCCTGGGCTTCGCGTGACGGCAGCGAAATGCCATTGGTGCGCCCGGCTGAATTGACGCCGGTCGCGACGATCTTGGCGTAGCTGCGGTCTTTCTCCTGCCGTGCTCTGTCGGAACGGCGCAGAATGAAGACCACACCACCTTCTGCCCGGACATAGCCGGACCCGTCATTATCATAGGCGCGGCAGAGCCCTTCGGCCGAAAGCATGCGTGCCTGCGCAAAACCGACAAAGGGAAGCGGATGAGCAAGCACATTGACGCCGCCAACGATCGCCGTGTCGATTTCGCCGTCGTTCAGCGCGCGCATGGCCTGGTCGAGCGCGACCAGCGACGAGGAACAGGCGGTGTCGACCGTCATGCTCGGGCCGCTCAGCCCGAAAATGTGTGAAATACGGTTGGACACGATCGAAAGCGTGTTGCCCGTCATGAAATACGGGCCGGCCGCAGCCGGATCCTCGACTGTCAGGTTGGCGTGGTCGAGGCTGGAGGCGCCGATATAGACGCCGACATTTTCGCCGTGCAGCGAGGGGATGGCAATGTTTGCATCTTCGAGTGCGCGCCAAGCCAGTTGCAACAGGACGCGCTGCTGCGGATCCATATGCATGGCTTCGCGCTGCGACATGCCGAAGGCGGCTGGATCAAAATCATAGATGCTATCCAGCACGCCGGCGGCGAACGAATAGGTCTTGCCCGGATTGCCGATGACAGGATGCCAAAAGCGTGCAAGGTCCCAGCGGTCGGACGGAATACGCGTGACCGTGCATTTGCCCTGGCGCAAGATTCGAAACAACGCCTGCGGCGAATTCGCTCCCGGGGCGAGGCATGCGCGCCCTATGATTTCAACTGTCATATCTTCTCGAACGCTCTACGCTGCTGTGAATTATCTTGCTGATTGCACTTGATACGCGAAAAAGCAATTGGAACTTCTTCGCCAGGTCTGCGGATCGTCTCGTCATGACTTCAATGCCAGCTGTATTGCTGCTCTTTTATCCCATGTTTTCCGGCTTTCAACCCCCATATGTGGCCATGCACAGGGCATCGCTCGCTCCAATGTCAATTATAGAAACACATCGTAACCTTCATGGCAGGCTATTACCGAAAGGCCGTCGACAATTAAAAGAGTGTCGATGTTCTGCCGTTGACGTGGGTGATAGCGTCTCTAATGCGGAATTGAAGGTCTTGCGTGCTATGGTAATAACGGTATTTCAAAAATCATCAGCAAGGTCAATTTAAGAGTGTTTTTTGGGGGCGGCTCCCTGTTTTCTGCCTCGTAGGGTTGTGGTTGCCAGCTTTCTGGCGATTGTCAGAATCTTTGGGCTCAAAGAGCGAGCCAAGGCCCTTTGGAAGTAGGAAGTCTATCCGCATAGGATACCGACTTCTGACGTGCTGGACGAAGAAAATATCAAGAGAGCTGGCGCTGGAAGCCCGAAGATTTCCATGGCCGCCGAAAAGGTGTTGGCGCAGCGAGAATGCGCGGTTTCAGGTGAAAACTCATTCTCATACGCCGGATATCGGCATAAGTGTTGCCAATTAGCATAAGTGATTTCCTTAAACTCTCTGACATAGTTTTGATCCAGAAAGGGACGGGATGCGCTCTTGATCGGCAGCCCCTGCTAAGCTAGTCATGCTGGCGAAATCCTGTGAGATACCTTGGCGATCAAGGTTGAAAGTGGAAGTGAATGCGACCTTTTATCCGATACTTATTCCTGTCAGGTGCCGCATCGTCCATCCTGGTGTTGTCGTCCTGCACCGGTTTGCCAAGTTCCGGACCAAGTGCTGGAACCATTGAATCCGGTGCCAAGGCTGCAGAAACCCCTTACGTGTTGATTCCTGTAACGCAGGCTGTTGCAGATGCGCTTTCGCGCGTGCAGGAGCGCCCTCTGTCGGCCGCATTCGGCGCGGCGCGGCGGCAAAGCTCTTCGCGCATTGGCGTCGGCGACGCTGTGACCGTGTCGATATGGGAAGCCTCGGAAAATGGACTGTTCTCGGCCGGCTCCAGCCAGCAAGGGAACGCCCAGATCCCCGTCCAGCTTGTCTCTGAGAATGGAACGATATCGGTTCCCTACGCAGGGAGCATCAAGGTTGCCGGCCAGAGCCCGGAAGACGTAAAGGTCACGATCGAGAAGGCTTTGAGCCGGATGGCTGTTGAGCCTCAGGTGCTCGTCAACGTTATCAAGAATAACTCGAACACTGTTACCATCACCGGTGAGGTCGCGGCAAGCGGGCGTATTCCGCTTACGCCCGGTGGCGAACGCCTGCTCGATGTCATCGCGACGGCCGGTGGTCCGCGGATGGAATTGCATCAATTGGCCGTGCAGATCACGCGGGGCATGAAAACCGAAACCATTCCGATGGAACAGTTGATTTCGGACCCACGCGAGAACATCTACGTCCAATCTAACGACATCGTCACACTCATCAGGCAGCCTCGGAGCTTTACTGTTTTTGGCGCGTCGATGGCCAATGCTTCCCTGCAGTTTGATGAATCGCAATTATACCTCAACCAGGGGTTGGCCAAGGTGGGTGGCCTCAATGACGAAAGAGCAAACGCCAAGGGCGTTTTCGTCTATCGTCAGGAACCACTAGAACGCGTTCGCGCTTTCGCGCCGAATGCGCGTTCCATGCATGCTGATGGCACGGTCAACGTGATCTATCAGGTGGATTTGAAGGACCCCAGCGGCTTCTTCGTGCTGAAGAACTTCAAAATCAAAAACCGCGACCTGATCTACATTGCCAATTCGTCGCTCGCCGAAGTCAGGAAATTCTCGACACTCGTCAGCTCGACTGTGGCGCCAATTGCTCAAGGGACGTCGTTTGCGGCCAATATCAATGATTTGAAGAATTAGGCTCGGTAGCCCTGAAGCAATCTGATATCGAAAGATTGCGGTAACAAGGGTTATGGAGAAGAAGTGATGTGCGATGCGATACGTAGCGAATCACACGCCACATATACGGTTTTGTGCGAGAATATTATTCTTTAGGCGCGCATCCCCCAAGTACGTGCCTGATGGCGGTATCGGTTTACCGAATGCCTGCTGATCGCAACATCCATGCTTGCGGCCGGAAGGTGGAATAGGCCTCATCAAGGCGTCTCACCCCAAGTCGTAAGCACTACCGCGACGCGGATACGCGCTGCGGCCAAGCCCCAGAATTTGCCATGGTAAAAGTGACCATGACGCCTTTATTCCGCCGGCCGATAACCGGCTTATGCGGCTCAATCCTCCGCCAGCCTCAGCAGGTATTTGCCGTAAGGTGTCTTGGAATACAGTTTCCCGTACTCGACCAGTTTGTCGTGGGGAATCCAGTCGTTGAGATGGGCGCCCATCCTCGATGCAGGCCAAGTGAACGGGGAAAGCGCTTTGCCGACCTGTCCGGTTCCGCCGGCCACTAGATTCGCATACAGCGTCCTTACGTCTTAGATTTCGAGGAGTTCGAGTGGCTCGCCGTCATAGGCGAACGGGCTGTCAAAGGCAG
Organism: Hyphomicrobiales bacterium; assembly: GCA_900472175.1. Classification (GTDB taxonomy): domain Bacteria; phylum Pseudomonadota; class Alphaproteobacteria; order Rhizobiales; family Rhizobiaceae; genus Pararhizobium. The sequence goes on from UCHD01000023.1 coordinate 27,488, forward strand.
AGATCAGCGGTTGTTTTTCATCCCTTGGGCTGAGAAGCGGTTCAACGTCTGCCGGTAGAGGCCAGTCGATATTGACCTGTTGATCGCTCCAGAGAATACCATGATCGTTCGCCGGCGCGTAGAAGTTCGTCACTTTGTAGGTTACTTCCGTCGATGGTTCGAGCGTTACAAACCCGTGCGCAAAACCGACTGGGATGTAGAGTTGTCGGCCGTTTTCCGCTGACAGTTCGACCCCGACCCATTTCCCATAGGTCGGCGATCCGCGGCGAACATCCACGGCGACATCGAATATCTTGCCACGGATACACCGGACGAGCTTTGCCTGACTATAAGGAGGGGTTTGGAAGTGCAGTCCCCTCAAGGTTCCTGCGGGAACTGAAAGCGAGTGATTATCCTGCACGAATTCATCGGAAATGCCGATGTCCGAGAATTTCTTTGTGCTGTAAACCTCGGAAAACCATCCTCGATCATCGCCGAAGCGCTTCGGATTGATCAGTATAACTTTCGGCGACATAGGTATGCCCTGTTTTGCTGGATTAAGTTTAGAACCTGTCAATGCGTGATTGCTGCGCGCATCCCTCTATGCCAGACACTCGTCTACCCGGACACACGCTTCACGGTCAGCGTCGGCCTTGTACGGGAAGCGAATACATTGGAATGAGCGGCAACGGAAGGTCAAAGGGCTGCAACATGATACACGCGAACAACCATTTTGTTGTTCTTGATGGTGATGATGCCGGCCATGATCTGGCTACCCGATCATCGTCGATTTAGCCGACCGGGATAGAGTTCTGGGGCGTGTAGCAACTGTTTGCTTGCATAGGCAGGATCGGTTTCCAGCCCTCCTCACGCGTCCCATACTTCTCGATGATAAGGGGCGCGGGCATTTTTATGGGTGGATGCCGGTCAGCTTACATAAGCTTTCGGTTCAGCCACATCTACCTGCCCCCGCAAAGGGAGCGTGGCCAATTACTCGCGTCCGCCGGATATTCTACGTCAGATTGGCAGCACTTGTTGCACGAAATGCACCGCTTGCAGCGTTGCGTGCGCTACGGCTGCTTGTCGTCGGTAACGTCAAGGGCTTCGAATACCGCTTCGCCCGGTTTGCGACGCTCTCAACGCGCCGTCCTATGCGGAGTGGATGAAGGCAATGGCGGAGACAGCGCCCTCTGGTTCGCCGGTTCCGTCGGCGCGCGACGTAGGACCGCCTGTCTTTGTCACGACTGTCGGAGCCGATGCTTCGCAAGCCGCGTCAACGCGCCGGTCTGTCGAACAGCAAACCTATCCAGGCGTCCGCGAGATTCCGGTCGAAGATGGGTCTACATGGGGGATGAAAACGAAGGAGCCGGCCTATTGGATGCGGCTGCCCGCCGGTATGCTCCTTGAAAAAACGGCCATCGAACATCTGATGCAGCCTCTCATCGCTGATCCGTTTCTTGCGGCCGCCTAGTGTGACGAAGACCGGATCGATGCATGCGGGAAGTGTTTCCAGCCGTTCTACAATCGGAACCTGTCGCTGACTGCAGCCGATTGGACGCTCAGCGCTGCGCCGGTCAATCTCTCCGCGAGAGTACCAAGCCTGCAGTCATCGTCCTCGAACAAGGCGGCGGGTTGACGCCCATATAAGGGCCGGTGGACACGTTACCGGCCCTTGGAATACAACAGTGAGAGCTCGCTGTAGAGCGACCTATCTTATGTGTTGGACTTCAAGAGGCCGAGGCGGCTGCCATCGTAGCCCTTGCGCAAAGGTCCCCACCACCATTCGTTTTCGAGATACCATTTCACGGTCTTTTCGATGCCCGTATCGAAGTTTTCCTGCGCTTTCCAGCCGAGTTCGTTTTCAAGCTTCGTCGCATCGATGGCATAGCGCGCATCATGTCCCGGACGATCCTGTACGTAGGTAATCAGGTTCTCGTGCGGACGGCCTGAAGTGTGCAGTTCGTTCATCAACGTGCAGATGCGCTTGACCACGTCGATGTTGCGGCGCTCGTTGCGTCCGCCGACATTGTACGTCTCGCCTATACGGCCGCGCTGGGCAATGATATCCAGCGCGCGCGCATGGTCCTCGACGAACAGCCAGTCGCGGATATTGGCACCGGTACCGTAAACCGGGAGCGGCTTGCTTTCGAGGGCGCTGATGATGATCAGTGGAATAAGTTTTTCGGGAAAATGGAACGGGCCGTAATTGTTCGAGCAGTTCGATACCACGATCGGCATGCCATAGGTGCGTGTCCAGGCTTTGGCCAAATGGTCGGACGCAGCCTTGGAGGCAGAATAGGGCGAACTCGGGTCGTAAGGCGTGGTTTCCTCAAAAAGTCCGATGTCTCCGAGCGAGCCGTAAACCTCGTCCGTCGATACATGCAGGAAGCGAAAGGCTGCTTTTTCAGCCACCGGGAGCGATTGCCAGTAGGCACGGGCGCATTCCAGCATGGTGAACGTACCAAGCACATTGGTTTCGACGAAATCGCGGGCGCCGGTGATCGAGCGATCGACATGGCTTTCCGCTGCAAGATGCATGATACGGCCTGGCTTGAAGCTCGCAATCGCTTCGGAAATGGCCCGCCCATCGCAAATATCCGCCTTGAGGAACCTGTAACGCGGATTTTCCTCTACCGCCTTCAGCGAAGTCAGCGTTCCCGCGTAGGTCAATTTGTCGATGTTGAGGACCTCATATCCCTTTTCGAGAATGAGGTAACGGACGACAGCAGACCCGATGAAGCCTGCACCACCAGTCACCAATACACGCATGGGCAATTCTCCACTTGCTTCCGTCAGCAACGGACAATGATTCGATATCAAGCACAGTGATATTCGTCAGGTGACTGTCCTGCAATATTGCCGTAGCCGGAGAGCCGGAGGTTCCTGCAACTTTAAGCACGAGTGCCTTGTCCGCAACCGAGCAGTTCGAACTGCGCCCGCTTTGACACATGCACGGGTGCATTCTATTGCAAAGACAACGACGAGCGAACTGCTGATATCAGCCACTGGCAATGAACGAGGCAAGGGCCTGCAATAATGCGTGACAACTGGTTGAGACGGATCTTTGCGCAGGCTTTGCCGACGCCGCAGCTTCGTGTCGGTGCGACCGGCCGTCCCCGCAAGCCTGTTCGCCGCGTTTTCCTCCTTGGACGTCATCCGAACCCCACATCCGACTACTATTTTGCCGCTCGCCTTGCAGCCCTTGGGATGCCTCCACACCAAATGGTGGATATCGGCTGCCGTGATTTCAGCAGTCTCGACGCGGATGGTGCCTTCATCGTTGTCTGTCGGTACGCTTCCACCGCCGCCTTGAAATGGATCGAGCAGGAGAGTTCAAAGCTTGCCGGAGTCGGGCTGTTTCTGGACGATGATATTCCCGGCATCATAACCGGCCGGGAAGCAGCCATCGGCTACAGATTGACCCTGTTCTGGTTGGGACTTATGCCGTTGCCGCGACTCAATCGGCATCTCGATATTGTATGGGCCTCGACGCCGAGGCTCGCTGAGCGCCTCCAGAGCGCGAATGCCCGCGTTCTGCCGCCTGCTCCCCCTGCAAGCCTGTGGAGCGTTCCGCACCAGAACAATTCCAGCCCGGAGCGTGAATTGCTGATCGCCTATCACGCAACGACTGTTCATGTGGATGAGCATCGCTTCCTTCAGCCGATGATCCAGGAAGTCCTGGCCTCCCGGCCAAACGTGCGGTTCGAGGTTTTCGCCGGCAAGGCTACCGCGCATCTTTGGCAGGGGATGGAACGTGTGCTGCTTCGTCAGCAGGTGTCTTGGTCTGCGTATCTTGCTGAAGCCTTGACGCGGCGGATTGACATCATGCTGGTGCCACTCGGCTCCTCAAGCGTGAATGATTGCCGTTCTGCAACCAAAAGGATAGATGTGGCGCGGGCAGGCGCAGCGGGAGTATTTTCCGTCTCTGAAGCCTATGGATCTGCAGACGATAGCGGCGAGATCAGACTCCCACCCGATGCAGCAGTGTGGCGCAATACGCTTTTGACGCTGATCGATGAACCGGAAAAGAGGCGCGCGGCAGCGCAAGCAACGGCGCATATTGTGGGGCGTATGTCTCTGCAAGCCGAGGCGGGGCTCGCATTCAATCCATCGTAGGGAGAGCCGTTTGCAGGGCGGCTTGTCTGTTACCGGGATGCCAGCTCCTCGACAAGCAGATCAATGGCCTGCAAGACGTGGATCGGTTGCCACGTCGCCGGATCTCTATAGGATGGGTAGACTGAGAAGACCACTTCAACAAGCTCGTCGATAGTTGGCCGTGCCGTGCGTCTTTGAGCAATGGCCGCCTTTGCTGCCTGGCTGACAGTGTCCTGCGTGAGCCCCCATCCGGCATAAAACGGTACCGCATAACAGCGCACCGGCAAGCCCCGCAGCAATGCGTCCAGCCCGAACTGGCTTGAGACTGTCCAGACCTCGTCCACGACGTCGAGGATGGAGGCCACAGAGACCTGATCATCGACGAAGATGACGCCCGGCGTTCTGGCGGCGAGTTCCGTCAGGTAGCCTTTGCGATAGCCGGCCATGACGTCGGGATGGGTCCGCACCAGGCATTGGCCGTCGCTTGCAACCGCATCAAGCAGCATCTGCTCGAAGGACGCAGCACTTCCAAGCGCCCGCCCAACCGAGACGTCGCCGACTACCTGATCGACGAGCAGCAGCCGTCGTCGTGTGGTGGTGTCTATTTTCGGTGCTTTATGCGGCAGATGATTGTATTTCGAGAGTTTGTGCTCGACCAGACGCTGGCGGATCGTTTCGCCGCAAGCCGGATCTCGCTTACGCGTGGGATCGCCAATCAGGAATTCCAGGCGGGAGGCGATGCCCGCGTCGACCGGCAAGCCAAGATCGTCGGCGATGATCGACAGCGGGGTAGATCCACTTTTACCCAGTCCAACGGAGCGCAAGAAACCGTCTTCCAGGTTCCAGTGTGGCAGGCCGCGCAAGCAGGCAATCACTATTGCCGTCTTGGCCGGGAGGCGTCCGCCCCAGGACACGATGCCCTTGATCCCTGGCGAAAGCGTCGTACTCATTTCGGCCAGCTCGAAATGATGATGCAACCAAGGAAACGCCTGGCGAACGAAAAATGTCGCGCCGAGCGGCATCCCGGCGGGAGGGAACCATTTTTTTTCCGGAATTGGAGGAAGCTCCACTCGGGTATCGCCTCTCAAATTGGTTATTTTCCCGTGCATGAAGGGATCAAGATGGCCATCTACAAGAACTGTTGCGCCGAAGTCCAGATCAATCAGAGAGGTGAAACTGTTCAAGATTATTCAGCGCTGGGGGCCGGGAAGATCCTGGTCTGCTTGGCATAAGCGCGTAATAACACGTACGTTTCCGGCGCGTTTAGAAACGCGCAGACCGCCGGGTGTGAAGCTGTGATCGGACTGTGGATAGCCCTGCTTAGAAAGATAGATCCAGCACGCGGTCTTCGAACAGGCGGTTGCGGGAGCCTTCGAGGTGGAGGCGCATGGCCTTCTGCGCATCGTCTGCGCGGCCATCGGCGATCGCCTGATAAATGGCGTTATGCTCGTCGAATACTTTTTCCAGCCCAAGCCGCGGCCCCATCAGCGACAGGCCGTGCAGATGCATGCCGACGGCGATATGCGGTTTCAGTGCTTCGATGGAGGCCGTATAATAATGATTGTTGGCGGCTTCGGTGACGCAGCGATGGAACACGAAGTCGGCGTCGGTGCGGTGCAGCTGGTGGCTGGTCGCCTCGCGCAGGTCGGCAAGGGCGGCGGCGATCTTCTGGATGGCGGCTTCGTCGCGCCGCTGGGCGGCAAAGAAGGCGGCGACCGGCTCGATCGTCAGGCGGAACTCGTAGCAGCGTTGGATATCGGCGATGGTCTTGACCGGTGAATAGGCAAGATGGGTGGCAGGCGAGGCCTGCGCACTGACGAAGGTGCCGGCGCCCTGCCGGGAGTAGACCATGCCTTCCTCGCGCAGACGCCCCAGTGCATCGCGCACGATCGGGCGGGAAACGCCCATGATCGAAGCCAGTTCATGCTCGCCCGGCAGGCGGGAATCCGGCGGGTAGTTGCCGGAGCGGATGCGTTCGCGCAGCTGATCGAAGACGCGGTCGACCAGCCGCACGGATTTGACGCGCTCCGGTTTGGCGTTCGGGCCGGGCTCTTCGATTGCGGGGGCATCCTGCGCCATTTTCTTCACCACGCCTGTTTTTCGATCCTTGTCAGAGGGGACGTTGTTTGACTTAGCAGATTCTCGGGTACGAGTTTTAGCAAAGAATCGATCGTACCAAACCCCCCCGATTTGACCGCACAACGGATTGTCCGGCCGTCCACGCTTTCGATCTGAAACCACGGGATGCCCGCTTCGATCTCACCATTGGGGATCAGCACGCTGGCGCCAAGCGCTTTCAGGATTGCAAGTGCCGTGTCGCCGCCGCCCATCATCAACATGTCCGGCCGGGTTTTCTCAACCGCATGCCGGATACAGTCGGCAAAACGGGCAACGACCTGTTCAGGGCTTGAAGTCAGGGCGCCGGAGCAGCGTGCCACAGCCGGGAGCCCGCAGAGGTCCTCCTGCGACAGTTCCCCGGCGGGCGCGTCTGCAATGGCGGCAAGCTGCCGATGTTCGGCTAGATGTGCGATCTGCTCCGAGGTAATGGGATCGCGCGATCCGAAGGCAAACAGGGTTTTGGCAGATACTGGCAGTGCCGCGCGAACGGCAGCTGGTCGTGCCAAAGAACGGGCAAACGCACTGCCAAGACCACGCGCGCCGACGGCGACCACGGTTGACCAGTTGGCTTGCCGAACCAGATCATCCAGATCGGCATCGGTGCCGGCGTCATAAATATCGAGCGTCAGCGCATTTGCTGGAAAGAGGCCGCGGATCGGCAGTGGCGTCTCGACGCCCCGGCCGGTCACGGCGCCGTCGATGGTAAAACGCTGCTGATCCGGAATGGCCGGCGCCACGACGATCCGGCTTCGGCAGGCAACTTCCGCAAGCGCAAGGCTTTCCGCTGCGACATTTCCCTTCAGCCGGGAATCAATCTTCTTGAACAGAATGGAGGGGGTGGCCGATCCCAGCGCGGAAACAGCCGCCTGCACCTTGCGCACCGCTTCGTCAGCCGAAAGCGCCCGTGATGCGGTGTTGATGACGACCACATCTGGATCGCGCGCCAGCGCTTCGGCCACGGCTTCGATGTCGATCGCCACCGCCACCTTCAGGCCGGCTTCGACAAAGGGCGTTCCGGTATCGAGCGCGCCTGTCAGGTCGTCGGCAATGATGGCGGCTTGCAGCGTCATCCGGGCAGGCCCTCGGTGACGGCGTGACAGGCGACCATATGGCCAGCGCGGGCCTCCCTCCATTCCGGCACCACCTTGCCACAGATCTCCATAGCGATGGGGCAACGAGTGTGGAAGCGGCAGCCGGATGGCGGGGATAGCGGGCTTGGCACGTCGCCCTGCAGGATCTGCCGTTGGCGGCTGCGCTCATGCGCCGGATCGGCCTCCGGTACGGCTGAGAGAAGGGCCTTGGTATAGGGGTGTAATGGGTGCTCGAACAATTCCTCGCGGGTGGCCAGTTCGGCAAGACGCCCGAGATACATGACGCCGACGCGGTCGCTGATATGGCGGACGACGGCGAGATCGTGGGCGATGAACAGATAGGTCAGCCCGTATTTCTGCTGCAGGTCGAGCAGCAGGTTGATGATCTGCGCCTGCACGGAAACGTCGAGCGCCGAGATCGCTTCGTCGCAGACGATGAATTTCGGCTGGCAGGCCAGCGCCCGGGCAATCGCCACGCGCTGGCGCTGGCCACCGGACAGTTCGTGCGGATAGCGGGAGGCAAAGCGTGGCGGCAGGCCGACATCGGCAAGCAGTGTCGCGATCCGGTCCTTCAGTTCTGCCTTGGTGGCCAGCTTGTGAAACAGGATCGGCTCGCCAACGGCTTCGCCGATGGTCATGCGCGGGTTGAGCGTCGAGTAGGGGTCCTGGAAGACGATCTGCAATTGGCGCCGATAGGGCCGCATCGCCTTTTCGTCGAGCTCAACGATATTCTTGCCCTGATAAATCACTTTGCCTTCGGTGGCCCGGTGCAGATTGAGCAGGGTGAAACCCGTGGTCGACTTGCCGCAGCCGGATTCGCCGACGAGGCTGAGTGTCTCGCCCTCGAGAATGTCGAAATTGACGTCATCAAGCGCATGCACGGTGGCCGCCCGCTCCCCGAACGCGCCGAGCCGGACGTGGAAGTGTTTGACCAGATTTTCGATGCGCATCAGCGGCTGAGCACCCATCACGCGGCCTCCAGTTTTCTTTGGGCGACGAAGCAGGCGACGCGGTGGGCGCCGTCCTGGCCAAGGCCTTCCAGCGACGGGACGCGCTCATGACAGATCGCTTCCGCCAGCGGACAGCGCGGCGCAAACGGACAGCCTTTTGGGCGGCGGCCGGGTTCAGGCGGCGTGCCGCCGATGGAACTGAGGCGCGTCGAGCGCTCGTCGGACAGTTTCGGGATCGAGGCGAGCAGCCCTTGCGTATAGGGGTGGCTCGGGTTGGCAAACAACGCATCGACGGGCGCGTCCTCGACTACGGTGCCGGCATAGAGAACGTTGATGCGGTCGACCAGGCCGGCGATCAGCGCCAGATCATGGGTGATCCAGACCACCGACATGCCGAGCTTGTCACGCAGGTCCTTGACCAGATCGACGATCTGCGCCTGGATCGTCACGTCGAGCGCGGTGGTCGGTTCGTCAGCGATCAAGAGCTGTGGATTGCAGGCAAGACCGATGGCGATCATCACGCGCTGGCGCATACCGCCGGAGAGTTCATGCGGATAGGCGTCGAGACGATCTTCTGCGCCGGGAATACCGACAAGCTTCAAGAGTTCGCCAGCCCGCTTGCGCGCCTCCGCCTTCGACATGCCGCGGTGATAGATCAGCGGCTCGGCCAGCTGTTGGCCGATGCGCATCACCGGATTGAGCGAGGTCATCGGATCCTGGAAGATGAAGCCGACATCGCCGCCGCGCACCTTTCGCAGGTCCGAATTCGACATTTTCTGCAGGTCACGCCCGGCGAAATTGGCTTCACCCTTGGTGACTTTAATCTTGTTGGGCAATAGCCGCATCATGCTGAGCATGGTCAGGCTCTTGCCGCAGCCGGATTCGCCGACGATGCCGAGCGTCTCGCCCTTATCGACATGCAGGTCGATGCCGTCCACGATGGTGGCGGGACCGGTACGTGTCTCGATCTCGATGGTCAGGCCCTTGACGTCGAGCAGGCGCTCGCCGGTCTTAGCCGGCGGTTCTGGACGGATATTGCTGGCCATCATCATCACTTCGCTCCGCGCGGATTGAGGGCATCATTGAGGCCGTCGCCGAGGAATGAAAACGCGACGGAGGCAAGGCCGAGGACGGCGGCAGGTGCTGCCAGCAGATGCGGATAATGCTGCCAGACGCGCAGGCCGTCGGAGATCATGTTGCCCCAGCTTGGGGTCGGCGGGTTGACGCCGACGCCGAGGAACGAAAAGGCGCTTTCCAGAACCATGGCGGTGCCGAGACCGGCGCTGACGGCGACGATCAGCGGACCCAGCGCATTCGGCACGACATAGCGCATCAGGATGATGCGGTTGGTCAGCCCCAGCGCCTGGGCTGCGGTGATATAAGGCCGCGAGCGGATGGAAAGAACCTGGGCGCGGACGAGACGCGCATAGGGCGGCCAGGAGATCAGCGCCATCGAGCCGAAGACCAGCAGGAAATCGACCCAGATGGTTTCGCGATAGACCGGATTGAGTGTCGCCAGATAGCGGCTTTCCATCCAGCTTGTGATTGGCGATTTCAGCGAGGCGTTGATAACGACGACGAGCAGAAGGTTGGGGATCGACATGGTCATGTCGGTCAGCCACATGACGATCCGGTCCAGCCAGCCGCCGAAGAAGCCCGCCAAGGCGCCGAGCGTTACGCCGATCACCACAGCAATGAAGGTGACGACGATGGCGACGAGGAACGCTGTGCGTGTACCGTAGACAACGCGGCTGAAGACATCGCGGCCGAGGTCGTCGGTGCCGAACAGATGCGACAAGGAGGGGGCCAGATTACGCGAATTCAGGTCTTGACTCAGAAAGTCGTAGGGCGTCAGGTACGGCCCGAACAATGCGGTGAAGGCAAGGATGACGACGACCACGAGACCGAAGACCGCAAGCTTGTTGCGGCGCAGTCGGTGCCAGGCATCGCGCCAGAGGCTGACGGGCGGTTCGATTTCGGCGGCGGTGCCGGGCATGGGAACGACGGACATGGTCAGCGGCTCCTTCTTGTGTCGTTGGCGCGCGGGTCGAGCAGTGGGTAGAGCACGTCGACAAGCAGGTTGGAGATCATCACCAGGAACGAGCCGATCAGCGTGATGGCGAGGATGACGGGATAATCGGTATTGGTCAGCGCCTGAACGGTGAGGCGGCCAAGACCGGGCAGGCCGAAGACCAGCTCGACGAAGATGGCGCCGTTGACGATGGTGATCATGATCAGGCCGAGCTGGGTGACAACGGGCGTCAGGACCGGGCGCAGGATGTGGCGCAGTGCCACCATCATTTCCGGCACGCCCTTGGCCCGGGCAGTACGGACGAAATCTTCCGACAGAACTTCAATCACGGCAGCGCGGGTCTGGCGTACGATCAGCGCGATCGGCTGGAAGGAAAGAACGAGCAGCGGCAAAAGGATGCGCACGTCGAAAACACCGCCCCAGCCATAGGGTACGGCGGAGCCCGGCAGGATCATGATCAGCATGACCATCAGCATCGGGCCTGCGACATAGGCCGGGATTGCCCAGAGAAACAGCGCTGAGCCGAGAATGGCATAGTCGGTGCGGGTGTTTTGATTGAGCGCTGCGATCAGCCCGAGAGGAATGGCAACGACAGCGGTCAGGATGACGGAACAGAGCGCCAGCTTGAAAGACACAGGTGCTGCCGCGGAAATCATCGCCCAGACGGAACGGCCGGAGCTCAGCGAATTGCCGAAATTGCCGTGCAGCAGGTTCCAGATATAGCTGCCGAACTGGATGAGGAACGGCCGGTTGAGGCCCGCACTTTCGCGGATCGCCTCGATGCGCTCGGGATTATAGGCAACGTCGCCGGGCGCCCGCAGGAAGATCAGCTTGATCGGGTCACCGGCACCATAATAGGCCAGCGCATAGACGCCGAGCATGACAAGAAGGACGGATGGTATCCAGACGACGAAACGGGTCGCGATGTAACGCAGCATGGCAGTCTCCCACCCTTGGTTTCAGAAGATGAAGCTTCGAGCTTTGCCCTGCGGGGTCAAGCGCCGCAATCATACTCCAGCATTCGCAATCTGTGCGGAAACGGTTTCCGCCTCCGCACAGAATAAGGTGTCAGCGCGGCCGCTTAGCCAGCGACCGAAATGTCCCAGGGGGCAACAACCTGCCAGTCGAGGTTCTTGTCCATGCCGGTGACCTTGTCGGTCGCCCAGCGCGACATCGCCTGCGCGTACCAAGGGATGAAGCTCCAGTCTTCGCGGAACGCCTTCTGGGCTTCGAGCGCCAGAGCAACACGCTGCGGATCGTCCACCGACTTGGTGGCGGCTTCGGCGAGCAGGCTGTCGACCTTGTCGTTCTTGTAACCGCCGAGCTTGTTCTGCGCGTTCGACGAGGTCGAGGCGATGGAACCGGCAAGATAGGATACGGCATCGGGAACACGGGTGCCGACGTCGTCGCGGAAGATCTGCACCGCGTTCTGGTCGGGGCCTGCATAGGCATCCTGCTGCGGCTTCATATCGACGGCGGTGATGCCGAGGTTCTGGCGCCATTGCTCGGCGATGAACTGGGCGGCAGCCTCGATGGCGGGGCCGGAAACGCCGACGAAGAGCAGCTTGGGCAGACGTTCCGGGCCACCATAGCTCGATTCGGCCAACAGCTTCTTGGCGCCTTCCGGGTCGTAGGGATAAGGCTCGAAGCCGGAGTTGTCGGCGCCGGGGACTGAATTGATGACCTGGTCGGTTTTCTTGTGCGGGCCATCCGGGAAGGACGCCTTCATCAGGCCATCGCGGTCGACGGCCATGATCAGCGCCTGGCGGACTTTCGGATCGTCCATCGGCGCGCGCGCCGAGTTGAACCAGAAATGCTGGCTGGTCGGGATCAACGGGCCTTCGGCAAAGCTCGCGCCGAGGTCCTGGATGATGGTCGAGGTGACCAGTTCCGTATGGGCATTGTATTCGCCGGACTTCAGGAGCGATGTCGCGGTGACGTTGTCTTCGATCGAGTCGATCTCGATACGGGCGAGCTTCGGCTTCGGACCGAAGAAGTTTTCGTTGGGCTCGAACACCAGTTTGCCGGCATCGAGATCGATGCTGGTCAGCTTGAAGGGACCGGAATAGACGGCGCTGCTATCAGGCATGTACCAGTCGGTGATTTCCTCGCCATCTTCGCCTCGAGATTGCGAGGCCTTGGTGATCGGCGCGATATGGTTGCCGAGCCGCATGAAGAAGATCGGGTCTGATTCCGACAGGGTCACGACAACCGTGCCTTCGTCCGGCGTCGCGATGCCTGAAATTTCCTTGGCCTTGCCGGCGCTGACATCGGCATAGCCTGCGACCTTGCTCAGTACCTGGTCGGCGCGCTGGTTCTTGGTATTCGGCATGGCCGAGACATTCCAGGAACCCTTGACGTCTTCAGCGGTGATCTTGCTGCCATCCGAGAAAACGGCCTTCGGATCGATCTTGAAGGTCCATGTCTTACTGTCAGCATCCGGCTCCCAGCTTGTAAAGACGTAAGGGTGCAATTCTCCCTTCGAGTCGAAATACATCGGTGACGCCCACCAGGCGGAATTCCAGCGATACGGCACGCCACCGCCGCGCAACGGCGACCAATCCTGGTTGAAGGCCGGGTTTGCGACCTTGAGCACCTGGCCTTCCTGGGCCATGACGATCCGGGCATTCAGGCCGAACAGGCCAAGCGCCACACTGGTGCCGAGGCCGAGTTTCAAGGCGTTGCGGCGCGTCATCTGCGGCTGCGACGAGCCGCCTTCCTTGTTCTGATTAGACATCTGATCCTCCAATAGATGCTGTCATCGCGCCCTCCTTCTGCCGGTTCGGGGCAGTCTGCCGCGCCATGATGAGGCCGGACACTGGATCGTTATTGTAAATATGTCAACATTAAATCTTGGTTATATTCACGCCTGTCAGAAGAAGTCATATAAAACTTATATTTTTCAATAGGATAATTTTCTGTTGAAATTTTCAATGAAGAATTTTTCTTGACAAGTTGTCATGATTGGAGAAAAAGCGAGGGGCGGCGGCGCCAAAACGGCCGGACGGCTGCGGGAGGAGTTTGCGAAAATGACGATTCACAAGATCACCGGCGTCTATAGCGCCGCTACGACGCCGCTCAATGCCGATGACACGCCCGATCTCGGCCTGTTCACCGCCCATTGTCAGCGGCTTCTGAGCGAGGGCTGCCACGGTGTGGCGCTGCTCGGCACGACCGGCGAGGCCAATTCGTTTTCGTCCCCAGAGCGCCGCGATATTCTCGAGGCGGCCTTGAAGGCTGGGATATCCGGCGATCAGTTGATGCCAGGGACGGGCGTAGCGGCCATTCCGGAGACGATCGAGCTGACGCGGCATGCGTTGTCCAATGGCGTGAGCCGGGTCGTCATGCTGCCACCCTTCTATTACAAGGGTGTATCGGACGACGGGTTGTTTGCCGCCTATGCACGGATCATCGAGACGATCGCCGACGACCGGCTGCGTGTCGTTCTCTATCACATTCCCCAGGTTTCCGGCATTCCGCTGACCCTGCCACTGATCGGCCGGTTGATCGAGGCTTTCCCGGATACCGTCGTCGGCATCAAGGATTCGGCCGGCGACTTTGCCAATATGGAAGCGCTGCTGGCGGCATTTCCAGGCTTTTCCGTGCTCGCTGGCGCTGATCCGCTGCTCTTGCCGCTGGTCAAGGCCGGTGGGGCAGGCTGCATCACCGCAACCTCCAATCTGGTCGCAGACTCCCTTCGGGCCGTCTACGATCATGCCAACGACCCGGCTCGTGCTGAAGAGGTCGAGACGGCGCAGGCGCGCATCAATGCCTATCGTTCGCTGTCCAATTCTTACGTCCAGATCCCTACGATCAAGGCGATGGTCGGCCTGAAGAATGGCAACTCCGCCTGGGCACGGCCGCGACCGCCGCTGATGGCGCTGGGCGCCGCCGACCAGGCGGATCTCGCTGTCAAATTCACTCAATTACCATAGGAGGAGCGCCTCATGACATTGGGCTCCGGGTTGAAGCCTGAGGAAATTCCGCCGCTTATGAACGGCGCCATCGTCTCTCATACGGTAGAAAGCCATCGTTTCGATGCCTTCCTGCCGTCGCCTTGCGTACAGAACCACGCCGCCAACCTGGCATTCCTTGCAGATGGCACGCTGACCTGCGTCTGGTTTGGCGGCACGATGGAAGGCATGGGCGATATTTCGATTTACATGTCGCGGCTGGCCGCCGGTTCCGCTGTATGGTCGGCGCCGGAGAAGATGTCGGACGATCCGCAGAAATCCGAGCAGAACCCGCTGGTGTTCACGGCGCCGGATGGAAAAGTCTGGCTGATCTTCACGTCGCAGACGTCGGGAAATCAGGACGGTGCCGTCGTCAAGCGGCGGATTTCCGAGGATGGCGGGCGCACATTCGGCCCTGTCGATATTCTCTGCGATAGTCCCGGCACATTCGTGCGCCAGCCGGTCATCGTCAACGGGAACGGAGACTGGCTCTTGCCGGTGTTCCGCTGCATTGGCGAGCCCGGCCAGCGCTGGACCGGTAATGCGGACACGGCTGCTGTTCTGCTCTCGCAGGATGCCGGAGCGAGCTGGAAAATGGTTGATCTGCCGGGCAGCGTGGGCGCAGTCCATATGAATATTGTCCCGCGTGGCGATGGGCAAATGGTGGCCTTCTTCCGAAACCGCTTTGCTGAGCAGATCCTGCGCAGCACATCAAGCGATGATGGCCTGACCTGGAGTGCGCCGGCGCCAACCGCGTTGCCCAACAACAATTCATCGATCCAGGCCATTGCCCTCAAGGATGGGCGGATCGCAATTATCTGCAATCATTCCAATGCGTTGACCTCGAGCGACCGGCGCCATTCTCTTTATGATGAGATCGAGGCGGAAGAGGGCGTGCAGGCTGTGTCTGCAGGGGCTGGTTCGTCTGTCGATGGCAGGCCAAAGGCGATCTGGGGCGTGCCGCGCGCGCCAATGAGCCTCGTCTTATCCGGTGATGACGGAGAGACCTTTGGTGCTCCGGGACATCTGGAAGCCGGTGATGGCTATTGCCTCACCAACAATTCGAAGGATGCTCTCAATCGCGAATATTCCTACCCGTCGATCATCGAGGGACCGGATGGCGCGCTCCACATCGCCTACACCTATTATCGCCGGGCGATCAAATATGTGCGGCTGGAACCTGGGTACGGTTCCTAAGGTCTCGCCGCAGGGGCGAGGTTGCCTTCATCGGGCGTGAAGTTGCGGGTCTTTGTGGCCGTGAAATCGAGCGCGGCCCAAGGTGATTTTGACAAATAGAGTTTTGTTTTGCGATTTCCGCGCCGAAAGGCGCGGAAATCGCAATCTTGTTTACAACAGGTGTGTCGATTTTAACGCCCGGCCTGCCGGTCCTCTTGTTTCTTTAATGGGGCTGTCGGTACCAGGTTTACCATAGTATTATATATTAAAAACAATAAGTTGATAGTTCGTACTCTGTGTTCGCGTTGCCTGATGCGGGTGCGAAAGGCGATAAAAAGCGGCTTCCACGCACCTTGGCTCTTGCCAAGAAAGCCTGTTTTGGATAACAAATTTACATGTTGGTTGCGATCCCCGGTGGATGGAGCGACGAAAACAACGAGGACATGTCCATGACCAGCTTGAGCGCCCCCATCACGATCATCCGGCCGGATATCATCGAATTCGGCGTCGGCGTGGCAGGCAGGCTTGGACAATGGGCGAAAAACCAGGGCTTTGCGCGCATCCTCGTCGTGTCGGATGCGTTCAACGCATCGCGTGTCGGCATTCTCGATCTGCCGGGAGATGTCACGGTCTTTTCACAGGTAAAGCCGGAGCCGGATACCGACAATCTCGATCTGGTGTTGGCGGCTGCCGATGGCGCTCAGGCCGATCTGATCGTCGGCTTTGGCGGCGGCAGCGCCATGGATCTGGCCAAGCTCGCCTCAGTCCTTTCCGGTTCCAGTCAGACACTGCGTGATGTCGTTGGCGCGGGCAAGGTGGCGCAGCGCCGCCGGGCCGGACTGGCGCAGGTGCCGACGACATCCGGTACAGGTAGCGAGGCCGGTATTCGCGCCCTGGTCACCGATCCCGCAACGCAGGCGAAGCTGGCGGTCGAAAGTATCCACATGCTGGCTGACATCGCCGTCATCGACCCCAGCCTGACCTTCACGGTGCCAGCCGCGACGACAGCTGCGACCGGCGTCGATGCCATGGCCCATTGCGTCGAGGCTTTCACCAATCGCAAGGCCCACCCGATAATCGATCTCTATGCGATCGAAGGCGTGCGTCTGGTCGGGCGTTATCTTGCCCGGGCGGTTGCAGATGGCGCGGATGCTGAGGCTCGGGCCGGTCTGTCGCTTGCCTCGCTTTATGGCGGCTTTTGCCTTGGGCCGGTCAATACCGCTGGCGGTCATGCGCTTGCCTATCCGCTCGGCACGCGCTGGCATGTTGCACATGGCGCAGCCAATGCCTTGATCTTTCCACATGTGCTGGCGTTCAACGCGCCCGCAGTCGTCCACAAGACGGCGCAGGTAGTTGCAGCGCTTGATCTCAAGGCTGCTGCCGGCCAGGCCTCGGTCTTTGATGCGGCGTTCGGTTTCTGCGCCGATCTGGGTATCGAGATGCGGCTCTCGGCCTTGGGCGTGCCGGAAACTGATCTTGGCGTCATGGCGGATGACGCGTTTGCCATTCGCCGCCTGCTCGATAACAATCCGCGCGATCTTTCGCGCGACGACATTCTCTCGATCTATCGAACCGCCTACTGATTGGAACAATCCTGCCACGGCAGTGCCGGAGTGCAGGGATGGCCTGAGCGCCGCACGGAGGACTGAACATGACCACATCACGCGTAGCCGTCACGCTGGGGGACCCGGCGGGTGTCGGTCCGGAAGTCATCGTCAAGGCTTTGGCGTCACTGCCGGAAGCCGACAGGGCAAACTTCGTCGTCGTCGGCAATGTCGAGGCGCTGGAGCGGGCCAACAAAGTGACGGGAACGGAACTGCATTTCTCTGCAGCGCCCACCGCAGGTGCGATTGCCGTCGATGAGGTTGCGATCGATGGAACCCTGCCTGCGATTGGCAAGGTCAGCCCGGTTGCCGGCGATGCGTCGGTGCGCTATATCAAGCGCGCGGTTGAGCTGGCCATGTCCGGTGCGGTCGATTGCATTGTCACGGCGCCGATCAACAAGGAAGCGATGAACCTTGCCGGCCATCATTTCGATGGCCATACCGGCCTTCTCGCGCATCTGACGGGGTCAAAAAGCTCCTTCATGCTCTTGGCGTCTGAGCGGCTGAACACCATCCACGTCTCGACACACGTCTCGCTGCGCACCGCCATCGAACGGGCGACTGTCGATCGTGTGTTGGCGACGATCGAGGCGGGGCATCGCCATTTCCTGCGTCTCGGCCGCAAGGCACGGATCGCCGTCGCCGGCATCAATCCGCATTGCGGCGAGGGCGGCCTGTTCGGCGATGAGGACACGAAATTCCTGGCGCCGGCTGTCGAACTGGCGCAGGCCAAGGGTATAGATGTCGTTGGCCCGATTTCCGCCGATACCGTCTATGCCCGCGCCTATGGCGGCGCCTTCGACCTTGTCGTCGCTCAGTATCACGACCAGGGGCATATCCCGATCAAGCTCGTTGCCTTCGAGACCGCCGTCAATGTCTCACTCGGCCTGCCGATCGACCGGGTGTCCGTCGACCACGGGACGGCCTTCGACATTGCCGGCACCGGCAAAGCCAACCACGTCAATATGCTGTCGGCGATCGACTATGCGCGGATGGTGGCACGATCACCAAAGACGGCTGCCGCCTGACGCGTCGGCGGAGCCGCTAGTTCTGATCGAAAAAATCGCTGCGAATCTCACGCCGGATCAGCTTCAGCGAGCGGTCCGGCTGGATGATGTAGGTCTCATAGGCAACGCCGGTCACCGTGCGGAACGAATTGTGCACGACGCTGCCGATCGGCGATTTCGTCAGCTTGGTTCGTGGCTGGCCGCCATAGGTGATACTGCCGGGGATCGGCTCCACATCCGGCGTTGTGCACGAGGCCAGCATCAAAGCGGCTGCGGCCAAGAGAATGAGAGATTTCATCGGAGTTTCTCCCCAAAGACGCTTGTCAAAAGCACGTAGTGTGGCCGTTCCGGTATTCAAGATAGTCTACGATCGTTTACTTGGCCGCCGCGGCGTGTACTCCGCCGCGAACACAGGCCAGCAGCAAAATTCTTTTAATCGTTTTCCTGCGACGGAGCCAATCCATTTCGCTCTTTTTGGTTGCCTCTTTTCCAGGGTACCACAATCAAGATGATCTGGTTCTCTCACGTCGTGCCCGCCGGGGCGGTCCACCATCGATTGTGTCTCTCTTAATGCTTCGCAGTGTGGGAATTTGAGGCCGGAAACACGAAGTGTAATTGTCCGGACTTGATCGATGCGCGCTCGATCAGAGCCTTGTGCTCTTCCCGCATTGCCTGCGAACGCTCTCTGAACGCCCTTGATCGCGCCAGAACTGCCTGCGTCCGCGCCGTAACTTCATCAACATGGCTCATGTCTTACCTCTAAGATTAAAGCTGCCGGGCAATTGTGCTCGCATTACAATGATTGTGCAGCCAGCGAGAGTCTGTTTGTTCACTGTACGTTCTAATTTGAGGCAAAGTCAAGAGAACGCTCGCAGTGGACGTTTGCGTTTGTTTGAAGTAACAAAAATTGGCGAAGATAAGAAAAGAATGGGGCGCTACGACGGTCGATCGCCTGTTTCTACAGGCGATTGTCGCGAACCTTGCCGAAATCGAGGACGGCCGGGATGGTCCGGTTCGGAGCGGGCTTACAATTTCCCGAACGCGACGCTTCTCCAACCCCAGCCGGCTTGATGAGCGGCGTCAATGAGAGGGGTCTTTATTTCGGCGGTATTGAAGCGATATTCGTAAATCTTGCCGTAGGACAAATCCTCCTTGAAGGCGAAGGCCATCTCGAAGCTTTTCTCCCACTTTCGGCCGCGAAACGCATCAGCGTTCAATGCAAGCGTGGGTACGCCGGCGCGCCATTCGACAGACCACTCCTGATCGACAGCACGGACTTCGCAATTGGCAGCATTGAATTTCATCAACACCTTGAACACCTTTCGCAGCCCGGCCTTGGCAAATAATTCGTACCAGCGGGCGTCAACGATCTTCCATTCCGCGACGAGATCGACGCCTTCCGGCTTGCCGTCACGAATGATGAACGGCGCAGTCTTTCTATTGATGGCGAGGAGGTTGTTGCGAAGTGCTGCCGCCGATTCACGGTCCACGTCCTTCGGCGCCGGTTTATAGCCTGTCAGCCAGTCGAACAATTTCACGGCGGTCTCCTCAATCAGCGCCTACATGAGGCATTCCTACAATGAGGCGCGTTAAAAAATTGAGGTCACGTCCCGTCAGGCTCTTGTTTGCCAAGCGCGCGACAAGAAAAGATGAGAACGAAGCAAACGGCTTTTCACGGTTCAGCCGCGCAACTCATGGAATGTTCCACGTATTCAAGCGGATTGGCTTCTTCGCCTATTCGGCAAAGTAGTATTGAAGGATTGAGAGAAAAATGGTGCTGCTAGAGAGATTTGAACTCTCGGCCTCTCCCTTACCAAGGGAGTGCTCTACCCCTGAGCTATAGCAGCATCGTGCGCTGGATCAGTGTTTGTCCGGCGCGAGCGAGGGCCTATTGCCATAGCTTGTTGCGGAGCGCAAGCAGCAAATCGAAGTTTTCACTGGATGGCGGGCTTGAAAAACACGCCGCCCTTCCGGACCGCCCGGTTTTGCGGTATCTGAGCGGTCATGCAAGATAATAACGATCAGACATCCAACCATGCTGCAATGCCTGCTGCATCTGCCAAAACCGAAGCAGGCAAGCTTGAACCGGGGCACGAGGCCGAGCGGCAGGCCGACGCGCGCCGCGAGCGGGCGGCAAAGACGCTGCGTGACAATCTTTTGCGGCGAAAGCAGCAAGGGCGCGCGCGCCGCGCTGGGGCTGCCGATGAAACATCCGGCCTGCCTGCCGCAAAAACGGACGAATCTGCGGAATAGATTGCGCCAACACCATCGACCGGATCCGGGGGCGGGTCGCGATGGTCAGCAATATCACTTCCACACGCCGGGTGCCTCATCTGATCAATGAAGCATCGCTGCGAACGCCAGTCATTATCCGTGCCGCTACCGCGTCCATATGGATGCGCTTCCGGCATCGGCTCAATTTGCTTCTCATTTCACGGTGCTTCCTTTATGGAGGCGCCAATCTCTTAAAGTCCGGACTATCAGGAAAGGCGGGCGGCGCCCGTAAGGTACCCTATGGATCGCATCAGAATTACCGGCGGCAACGAGCTGCGCGGCATCATCCCGATTTCCGGCGCCAAGAACGCCGCACTGCCGCTCATGATCGCGTCGCTTCTGACCGACGACACGCTGACGCTCGAAAACGTGCCGCATCTGGCCGATGTCGAGCAGCTGATCCGCATCCTCGGCAATCATGGCGCCGACATTTCCGTCAATGGCCGCCGCGAGCGCCAGGGCGAAGGTTATTCGCGCACCATCCATTTCACCTCGCGCAACATCGTCGATACGACCGCTCCTTACGAGCTGGTCTCCAAGATGCGCGCCAGCTTCTGGGTCATCGCGCCGCTTCTCGCCCGTGAAGGCAAGGCCCGCGTCTCGCTGCCGGGCGGCTGCGCCATCGGTACGCGGCCGGTCGACCTGTTCATCGAAGGCCTGACGGCGCTCGGCGCCACAATTGAGATCGACAGCGGCTATATCAATGCAACGGCCCCGAAAGGCGGCCTGATCGGCGCGCGATACGTCTTTCCGAAGGTTTCGGTCGGTGCTACCCATGTGATGATGATGGCGGCGACGCTTGCCAACGGCACGACGGTGATCGGCAATGCCGCACGCGAGCCGGAAGTTGTCGATCTCGCCAACTGCCTCAATGCGATGGGCGCCAAGGTTTCTGGTGCTGGCACATCGACAATCACCATCGAAGGCGTCACCTCACTGTCGGGTGCACGCCACCGCGTCCTGCCTGACCGGATCGAGACCGGCACCTATGCCATGGCTGTCGCCATGACCGGCGGTGATGTCGTGCTCGAAGGCACCAATGCCAAACTCTTGGACACGGCGATCGAAGCAATCCGCCGCGCCGGTGCCGAAATCACCGAGACCGAAAGCGGCCTGCGCGTCGTACGCAATGGCGGCGGCATCAAGCCGGTGGACGTGGTGACTGACCCGTTCCCTGGCTTCCCGACCGACCTGCAGGCGCAGTTCATGGGCCTGATGACCAAGGCGTCCGGCACCTCGCATATCACCGAGACCATCTTTGAAAACCGTTTCATGCACGTCCAGGAACTCGCCCGTCTCGGTGCCAAGATCACGCTTTCCGGCCAGACGGCAAAGATTGAAGGCGTCGAACGCCTGAAGGGCGCACCGGTCATGGCAACGGACCTGCGCGCATCCGTGTCGCTGGTGATTGCCGGCCTGGTGGCCGAAGGCGATACTATGGTTTCGCGCGTCTATCACCTCGATCGCGGTTTTGAGCGACTGGAAGAAAAGCTCAACAATTGCGGCGCCCAGGTGGAACGCGTCAGTGACTGATATGACACCGGCATCGGGTCGCGCTGTTGCGGATTCGGTGCTGCCGTCCTATGTCCATTGTCATGATGGTGGCGGCCACCGGCTGCGCAGGCAAGGGATGAACGGCATGGACGATTTGAAGCTGATGGCGCTGGATCAGGAAGACCTGGAGATCGTGTCCGCCCATGTGCAGGACGCGGTCTTCAAGGTTTCCGGCCTCGATTATGCGCCGCGCTCCAAACAACTATCGCTGGTCATCAACCGCTTCGTCTGGGAAACGGCCGAGGGCCGCGGCAAGTCGTTCGAACGCCGCCGTAGCCTGCTCGCCTTCAAGCGCGTCACGGCCGTCCGCTCCATCGGTTTCAGCCGCAAGGATGACGAGAAGGTCCTGTCGCTTCTGGCCATCCAGTTCGAACAGAACGGCGAAGGGCCGGACGGAACCGTCGAGTTCATCCTGTCCGGTGAAGCCTCGATCATGCTCGATGTGGAATGTATCGAGGTCCAGCTTGCAGATACCGGCGGCGCATGGGAAACCGGTTTCAAGCCGCGCCATCCCGCCGGCGCTTGATTTTCTGTTTACCGGCCTGAGAGGGCCGCGCATTTCTGACGACCACGCATAAGGACGTTTTCATTGGCTATCCGTCTCGACTATCTGACCCCGGGCTTCGAAGCCGAATTCGCAGCCTTTCTGACAACCAAGCGGGAAGTGTCCGAAGACGTCAACGCCGTGGTCAAGACGATCATCGACGAAGTTCGCCTGCGCGGTGATGCGGCGCTGGCAGATTATACCAGAAAATTCGACGGTCTTGATTTCGCTGTTACCGGCATGGCGGTAACGGCTGACGAGATCGATGCGGCGATCAATGCGGTGCCATCCGAGGTATTGGGCGCACTCAAGGTCGCTGCCGTGCGCATCGAGGCACATCACGCCCGCCAGCGGCCCAAGGACGATATTTACGAGGATTCGATGGGCGTTGGGCTCGGCTCGCGCTGGACGGCGATCGATGCCGTCGGTCTCTACGTGCCGGGCGGTACGGCGAGCTATCCAAGCTCCGTGCTGATGAATGCGCTGCCAGCCAAGGTCGCGGGTGTCGAGCGCATCGTCATGGTCGTCCCCGCCAATGGCGGCGTGATCAACCCGGCGGTTCTGGCTGCCGCGCGCATGGCCGGTGTCGAGGAAATCTACCGTATCGGCGGTGCCCAGGCGATTGCAGCCCTTGCCTATGGCACGGCAACCATTGCGCCGGTCGCCAAGATCATGGGACCGGGCAATGCCTATGTCGCCGCCGCCAAGCGCCAGGTGTTTGGCGCTGTCGGCATCGACATGATCGCCGGCCCTTCGGAAGTGCTTGTGATCGCCGACCGCGATAATGATCCCGACTGGATTGCCGCCGATCTTCTGGCGCAGGCCGAACACGATGTTGGCGCCCAGTCGATCCTGATTACCGATGACGCAGCCTTTGCAGCGGCGGTCGAGGCTGCAGTCGAGCGCCAGTTGCGCACCCTGCCGCGAGCGGAAACCGCGAGCGCCAGCTGGCGTGATTTTGGTGCCATCATCCTGGTGCCTGATTTTGACGTGGCCGTGCCGCTCGCCAACCGGATTGCCGCCGAACATCTCGAACTTGCCCTTGCCGACGCAGATGCGATGATCCCGAAAATCCGCAATGCCGGTGCGATCTTCGTCGGCCGCCATACGCCGGAAGTGATCGGCGATTATGTCGGCGGCTCCAACCACGTGCTGCCGACCGCGCGCTCCGCCCGGTTTTCCTCCGGCCTCGGCGTGCTTGACTACATGAAGCGCACCTCGATCCTGCGGCTTGGCGCCGACCAGTTGCGTGATCTCGGACCGGCCGCCATCGCGCTTGCCCGCTCCGAAGGTCTTGAGGCTCATGCGCGCTCGGTTGCCATCCGCCTCAATCTCGGGGGCGAGGGATGACATCCAGCCACCGCCTCTGCGATGTCGTGCTCGACGAAACCATCGGCCGCTCGACGCCCGATGTCGAGCATGAACGGGCGGTTGCGATCTTCGATCTGATCGAGGAGAATTTCTTCGAGCCGGCCGGCCACATCGGCGGCCCCTACCGGCTCAAACTGTCTCTGGTCGATTCCAAGCTGGTTTTCGCGATTACCACCGAGACCGACGCGGGGGTTGCTACCCA
The DNA here is from genome assembly GCA_900472175.1 of Hyphomicrobiales bacterium. GTDB lineage: Bacteria > Pseudomonadota > Alphaproteobacteria > Rhizobiales > Rhizobiaceae > Pararhizobium. The sequence continues at coordinate 51,438 of UCHD01000023.1, forward strand.
TATCCTGTCGCTGACACCGTTCCGGCGGATCGTGAAGGATTATTTCATGATCTGCGAAAGCTATTACGAGGCGATCCGTTCCTCGACGCCAAGCCAGATCGAAGCGATCGACATGGGGCGGCGTGGTATTCACAATGAGGGCTCGCAGACGCTCATGGACAGGCTCTCGGGCAAGATCAAGCTCGATTTCGATACGGCGCGGCGTCTGTTCACGCTGGTGTGTGTGCTCTACTGGCGGGGATGACGGTGACGGTCGCTGCTTCCCCCACCGAGCCGCAGCGGAGCGTCAAATCGCCGGGATCGGTGCTGTTCATGTGCGGCATGAATGCGATCCGTTCGCCGATGGCGGAAGTGCTGGCAAAGGCGATGTTGCCGCCGGGCACCTATGTCGCTTCGGCCGGAGTGCGGCCCGGCGAACGTGATCCTTTCGTCGATGTGGTTCTGGAGGAGATCGGGCTGACGGCCGGACGGCACCAGCCGCATACGCTGGACGAACTGGAAGATGACTATTTCGATCTGATCGTCACGCTGGCGCCAGAAGCGCATCATGCGGCACTGGAACTGACGCGGTCGATGGCGATCGATGTGGTCTACTGGCCAACGCCGGATCCGACGGTGGCCACCGGCACCCGCGAACAGATCGTTTCGGCCTATCGCGAGGTTCGAAATCACATTGCCAGCCTGCTCAAGCATCGTTTACTTGGACAAATGCCGGATAAGATGGCATAGGGGCGCTGACCAAACCGGAAAATGAAGCCGCTGCTGTTCACAAAACCGCGGCGATTGTGTAGTTTCCGCCAAATTTTTAAAGGGCGCGGCACGCGCCTCTATCGAAGCACAGAAAGAAATACCCTACATGGCGAAAGAAGAAGTCCTCGAATTCCCGGGCGTCGTTACCGAATTGCTTCCCAATGCAACGTTCCGCGTCCAGCTCGAAAACCAGCATGAAATCATTGCCCATACGGCTGGCCGCATGCGCAAGAACCGCATCCGCGTTCTCGCTGGCGACAAGGTGCTTGTTGAAATGACGCCTTACGACCTGACCAAGGGCCGTATCACTTATCGCTTCAAGTAAGCGCAGTGCGGCCTTGGCCGCAAACTCGAGATCGATGGCCCTGTTGCGATGGCATTGACACACAAGCTGATCCTGGCCTCCGGTTCGCCGCGGCGCGTCGAACTGCTTGCGCAGGCAGGCATCGAGCCGGCGCGTTTGATGCCGATGGATCTCGACGAGACACCGAAGCGCACCGAGCATCCGCGATCGCTCGCATGGCGCCTTTCGGCCGAGAAAGCCGGAGCGGCACTTGCCGCCATCAAAGGCGAACCCGGCTGGGAGGGGAGCTATATCCTCGCCGCCGATACTGTCGTCTCCGTCGGCCGTCGCATTCTGGGCAAGCCTGAACTGGTCAGCGAGGCCTCGAGCGCGCTGCATCTGTTGTCCGGCCGCAGCCACCGGGTTTATACCGGGATCTGCCTGATCACGCCGGACAAGACGGTGCGCCAGAAGGTCATCGATACCAAGGTTCGCTTCAAGCGCCTTTCCAGCCACGACATCGACAGTTATCTTGCGTCTGGTCAGTGGCGCGGCAAGGCGGGTGCCTATGGCATCCAGGGCATCGCCGGCAGCTTTGTCGTCAAGCTGGTGGGTTCCTACACCAATGTCGTCGGCTTGCCGCTCTATGAGACCGTCAGCCTGCTTTCAGGCGAAGGTTATGACGTGCATGACAGCTGGATGAAGGGCTAAGGCCATGAGCTCAGACGAAGCCAAGGGCGCCTCCAACGTGGCGCCGCTGCGCAAGGCGGTGTCTTGCCCCGAGTGCAAGCGCCCGTCGCATCGCGAACACTACCCCTTCTGCTCGGACCGCTGCCGCAACGTCGATCTCAACAGATGGCTGACCGGCTCCTATGCCATTCCAGTGGCCGACGATGAATCAAAAGCCAACGGCGAGGATTGAGAACGTCCGGATTTTCGCGGGATATCCGTTGTTTTTCAATTATTTGCACCAAATGACATTTTCCTGTCGAAAAAACGTCATTTGGTGCTGGACACCGCCGAACAAGATGTTATAACCCCGCTCGCTTCCGGGGCGAAACCAACGCCCCACGGTTCTTCAAGCGGAACCATTGCCTGACGGCAAGGATGCCCGGATAGCTCAGTTGGTAGAGCAGCGGATTGAAAATCCGCGTGTCGGTGGTTCAAATCCGCCTCCGGGCACCATTCACTTGGTCCCCCAAACTAATTGATTGTCGCCATCATAGTCGCTGGACGAACGCCGTTTCGTGTGGAGTGTGACGATCCGCGTTCAGCCTTGGAGTTGGGAACCGGACATCGCGAAGATGCCCTGTTCAGTCTCGCGCGGGATTGGCCGGGTGCAAATGGCGGATAGGGCGCGCCATATTTGGTGGTGTTCTATCCATTTCTGTCAGCCGGAGCTGGCCTTGCGGGCGGTGCCGGACCCTATTCTGTTGGCGGACAATGTTCGCTAGTCCGTTGATGCGTCGATGGATACTGATAATTATCATTTAAAAACAATAAATTGAATGGCTCCACACGTAGAGTTCGCCGCCGCGCAGGGTGCAGGTTATGTCAGATATCGGGCTGACCATCGGCGTAAATGCTGCTGGCATCACCTCTGCCTCATTCATGCCGCATTCACATTTGGTGCGCTCTAAAGCCAGCAGCCGATTGGGCTTTAGGGAGTAGAAAATGCAGAGAATGAAAATCGCCGTTGCCGCTGCTGCGGTGTTGTTGAGCGCCAGTGTTTCTCATGCGGAAGACCTGGTCTTCACGCTGAAGAACGGCACGAAATCGGTACTCAACAATTTCCACGCTTCGCCTGTTGGCGTCGACAAGTGGGAAGACGATATCTTCGGCAGCCAGGCGCTTGGTCCGAATGAAACCATGGAAATCACCATCGCCGACGGCCGCAACGTCTGCAAGTACGACATGCGTTTCGAATTCCAGGGTGATGATCTCGACGTCACCACCGACACCCAGGATCTCTGCGAACTCGGCGAATACACCATCGAAGAATAAGCGTTCGAACGCTTGATCTGCCCCGTCACCGCTTCCGTGTTGGCGGGGTTTTTTACGTGTCCTTTTTGCGGCATTCTGCAAGGTGTCACGGAACCGGAAACGGCCCCCTTTTTGGACGACCGGCAACCGCATTTTCCTCTTCACAGCGGGAGACTATCGTCTTGCCATCAGCAGACAAGGCATTTTGATACCGGGGGCGCGCCAGCTTCCTCCGGGGGAGGGCCTGAAACTGTGTGATTTTGGTGACGGGCAGCCAGCATGTTGTGGGTACGCCGGTGCGCGGCCGGGGCTGCCTTCGAAATGTCCTAATAAGAGGTGAACAGTTGAGCGTCTGTCATCTGCAACCGATCCTCGTTCTTGCTGGTCCTTGCGTTATCATCCCACTCGGGATCGCTGCAACATTCGATGACTGTTGTGAATCTATCGGCTGAATGGCCGCGTGCGATGTGCGGCCCCGGTTTGAGAAGGAAAAATGATGAAGAAAACCCTCGCTTTGGCGCTCACCGCCGCGACCCTGTCCCTGACGGGCGCAATTGCCGCTCAGGCTGCCGATCTGGCAAGCGGTGCGCCGGCCCCCAGCTATCAAGAGAGCGACGTGCGTGGCGGTGTGAAGATCGGCTATCTCGAATGCGAAGTCGGCGGCGGCGCCGGTTATGTGCTCGGCTCGGCCAAGGAAATCGATTGCACTTTCCATTCCTCGGTCGGCAAGGAGCGTACGGATCATTATAGCGGCGCTATCCGGAAGATGGGTGTCGATTTGGGCTTCACCACGCGCAGCAAGCTTGTCTGGGCGGTGCTTGCGCCGACGGCGGGTTACCATCAGGGTTCGCTCAGCGGCCTCTATCAGGGCGCAAGCGTCGAAGCCACGGTCGGCGCAGGCATCGGTGCAAACGTCCTCGTGGGCGGCACCTCGGGTTCCATTCACCTGCAGACGATCAGCGTGACGGGCCAGCTCGGCCTCAATCTTGCGGCCGGCGGCACGTCGGTAACGCTGACAGCCATCAACTAAACGATGCCGCTTCCCCGCCGTCTCTTCGGTGGGGAAGCGGCAGTAGACCTGCGCTGCCAGTCACTCCGCCTGTTCAATCCGCCAGTTCAGGATTATCCGCGCGAAGGCTTTTGGGCCTAAGCAGGCGAATCGCCTTGCCTGCGGGGCTGCTCTGGAGTTGCAGCGTGCGGGTAAAGAAGCGGTTACCCGATGCCACCCTGCCGATATTGACGATGGCCGCGTCATCCAGTTCCTGCTCCATGAAGGTCAGGACCTGCTGGTAGGCATCCCGGTCCAGGGTATCGAGCGCCTCGTCGATGATGATCCAGGCCGGTTTGTGCAGCCCAAGCCGCGCAATGGCCAGAAGCCTGATTTCGACTTCATTCAGCGTCAGTTTCGTCCGCATGTCCTGATCAAAGCTGTTTTGCAGTTTGCTCAAACCGACCTTGGACAATACCGACACCAGATCGGCTTTCTTGAAGCGGCCCGGGTTTTCCGGATAGCTGAGAACTTCTTCCAGCGTTCCCGGGGGAAAGTAGGGTGTTCGCGGCACAAAGGCGATGTCGTCGCCATCGGGCAGGGCAATGCGTCCATGGCCCCACGGCCAGAGCCCGGCCAGAGACCGGAAGAACGGCGCCTTTTCCACATCCGAATCGCTGGTGACGAGAACGCGGTCGCCGGGCTTGATCTCGACATGCTGATCGGCCAGCTTGATGCAGCCGGAAGGCAGGGCGATTTCCAGCTGGTCGATAGTCAGCTGGTGGCCGTTCGTCCTGGCAAATTCGATGCGCTTGTCGTTTTCGTGCCGCTCATCGGTCATCAGGATCGCAGAGCGGAAGGCGGCGACGCGCAGTAATGTCGCCCGCCAGTCGGCGATGCTGTCGATATTGTCGACGAACCAGCGCAGTGACGCATTGACCTGATTGAATGCGCCGACCGCCATCATCAAGCCGCCGAAGCTGAGATCGCCGTTGAAATAGACGGGGGCGGCGATAACGATCGGTGCAACGACCGTGACCCAGCCATACCCGGCCGTCACCCATGTCAGCCGGGTCAGTGCCATCATCAGCTTGTTGCTGATCTCAAGCACCGAGGCGAGATCGCGCTGCAGGCGGCGCTTTTCGTTTGCCTCGCCTGATGACAAGGAGACGGCTTCGATATGTTCGTTGACCCGCATCAGCGAGAAGCGCAGGGCGGCTTCCCTTGCGTAGTGATCGCCATTGATCTTGACGAGTGGGCGGCCGACGAACCAGCTGAGGGCCGCGGCGGTGCCGGCATAGAGGAACGCCGCCCAGACCATGTAGCCGGGGATATTGAGATCGTAGCTGCCGACATGGAAGACGAAGCCGGCGGACAGCGACCACAGCACGCCGACGAAACTGGCAAGCAGAATGCCCGATTGGAACAGGCCGATGGTCAAGCCCGCCGTCAGGTCGGCAAGGTGGCGGGCATCCTCATGCACGCGCTGGTCGGGATTGATGCCGATCGCGCCGGCATTGGCAAGCCGGAAGGCGCGGGCCGGTTTCATCCACTCGCCGATGAGGTCGAGCGTCAGGCCCTCCCTCAGCTTGATCCGGATCCACTGGCTGAGCCAGGTCTGCATCACATTGAGAACCAGAAGCGTTCCGGCAATCTGGCCAAAGGTGATGAACTGCATCAGGAAGGCTGAGAGATCGCGCCGCTCGAGCGTATCGTAGAAGGGTTTGTACCATCGGTTCAGCATGATCTGCCCGAAGGCGGTCGCCAGGATGACCGTGACGATCCCGATCGCCAGCCAGATGATCGCCTTGCGAACCGGCGAAGCGACAAAGGCCCGCTGCATCATGCGGAGTTGATCGAAAAATGGCTGCTCGTCGTCGGCCTCGGTACGGTGATTGGTCTTGCTGTTCATGTCATGCGGCATCGGCGCGAATCTCTCCACCACGGTCTTCACCTCCGAAATATAGCGCGTCCGAGGCGCTACCCCTAAGAAAGATTAGCAGAGCAGCATGGAGCGAGGCAGTTCACCGCGCTTGTTTGCCGGCTATCATCGCAAATTCACGGGGTGATGGCTGTTCACGTTTCGCGGAGCTTGGCGTGCACGAAGGCCTTTGCCCCGGCAATCGCGGTGAACAGCGTGTCGCCGAAGGCCAGGCGCGCGGCAATCGCACTGGCCAGCATGCAACCGGTGCCGCGCATTGCCGCAGCAAGCCGTGGCGCGTCGAAGGACTGGTCAGCATGCCCCGTCCGGAAGAGAATATCGGTGGATTGCGCGCCGTCGCCATGCCCTCCCTTGACCAGAACCGCCTGCGCACCCGCCCTCAGAAGGGTTTGCGCTTGATTGGAAACGCTGTCTGTCGAGGTGGTTGGGATAGACCCCGCTAGAGCCGAAAGCTCTGGCAGATTGGGGGTGATCAGGGTGCAGGAGCCGAACAGATCGCGCAGGGCGTCCGTCGCGTCTGGGCTTAGCAATGCGCGGCCGGAGGTGGAGACCAGCACCGGATCAAGGACCACCGGGATTTCGGGATGGTCAACTAACACCCGCGCAACAGCGACAATTGTCGTTGACGCCGCCAACATTCCAATCTTGATCGCTGCGATAGGGTTGGCCGTCAGAGCGGCGCGCATCTGCTGCGCCACCCGATCCGGCGCCACGGCATCCACGTGCTCGACGCCGTGATGAGTCTGGATGGTGACGGCGGTGATCGCCACCGACGCCTTGACGCCAAAGGCGGCCAAGGTCTCGATATCACGCACGATCCCGGCGCCACCGGACGAATCCGAGCCCGCGACGACAAGCACGTGCGGCATGTGGTTCATCGCGGCGTCCTCACCGGAAACGCGCCGTGCACGCGATCCATTCCCGCACGCGTCCTTCCGGATCGGCATTGAGGGTGATGTCGGTGACAACAGCGGCGCTATCGGCGCCATGGGCAAAGACGCCGTCGATCCGGTCGATATTAATCCCGCCGATCGCCACCAGCGGCAGCGCGCCGATCCGTGTCTTCCAGTCGCGCACTTTCTCCAGCCCCTGCGGCGCCCATGTCATCTTCTTCAGGATGGTCGGCCAGACCGGCCCGAGCGCCACATAGTCCGGCGCCGCCGCAAGCGCCGTCTCCAGTTCGGTCGCATCATGGGTGGAGAGCCCGAGCTTGAGCCCGGCGCCGCGAATGGTGGCGACATCGGCTTCGGCGAGATCCTCCTGGCCGAGGTGGACGAAATCGCAGCCTTCCTCAATTGCGACGCGCCAATAGTCGTTGATGATCAACTGGCAATCATGCGCGGCACAGACCGTTTTAGCGCGGCGAATGGCGGTCCGCAGCGCAGCATCGGTGCAATCCTTCATTCGCAACTGCACCAGCTTGACGCCGAGCGGCACGAGCCGGTCGATCCAGTCGGCGCTGTCAACGATCAGGTAGAACGGATCAAGCTTCATGAAAACACCGCCTTGCCGATGACGGGCGTCGAGGGAACGGCCATGTCGCGCGGCTCCAGCATGCCGGCGTGAAATGCTATGCGGCCCGCATCAATCGCGCCGGTAAACGCTGCGGCCATCGCAGCAGGGTCAACTGCCCCTGCAACGGCTGTGTTCAACAGCACGGCATCGAAACCAAGCTCCATGACAGTAGCGGCATGCGATGGCCGGCCGATACCGGCATCGACGATCAGCGGCACCTCAGGAAAATTGGCCCGCATGCTGCGCAAGGCCGGCAGATTGACCGGCCCCATCGCCGAGCCGATCGGCGCACACCACGGCATCAGCACGTTGCAACCGGCTTCCAGCAAACGTTCCGCAACGACAAGATCGTCGGTGGTGTAGGGAAAGACCTTGAAACCCTCGCCGCTGAGAATACGGGCAGCCTCGACCAGCGCGAAGACGTCTGGCTGCAACGTGTCATGATTGCCGATCACCTCAAGCTTGATCCAGTCGGTGGAAAACACGTCGCGGGCCATCTTGGCGGTCAGGACTGCTTCGGAAACAGTGTGGCAGCCGGCGGTATTGGGCAGAACCCGGACGCCGAGCGTGCGGATCAGTTCGAAGAAGGCGCCGCCTGCCTTGCCGCCCACCGTTTCGCGGCGCAGCGACACCGTGACGATATCGGTTCTCGATGCCCGAACTGCTTCGGCGAGAATGGCGGGTGAGGGGTAGCGGGCAGTGCCGAGCAGCAGGCGTGAAGACACTGAGGTTCCGTAGAGCGTTAACATGATTAGCCCCCCTGCATGGGCGACAGGATTTCGATCCGGTCGCGTTCACCCAGCGAAAATCCACTACGCTCTTCGCGATGCACAAGCTCACCGTTGACGGCCGTCGCCAGCCATTCGCCTTCGTAATCGAGAGCGGTCAGCAGATCGGCGAGTGTTACCGCCGCAACCTGCTGTTCCTCGCCGTTGATGATGAAAGTCATGACGCCTTCCTTTCGGGTTGTCTTTGTTCTGCAAGCAGACGCCGTGCCACCTCTCCAGCCATGGCGGGCGCCAGCAGGTAGCCATGGCGGTAAAGGCCATTCACGTGCAGGGTGCGCCCCTCCTCGGTCACGCGTGGCAGGTTGTCGGGATAGGCGGGACGCACGCCTGCGCCGGCCTCGGTCAGCCGCGCCTCTCCAAAGGCGGGGTGGAGTGCATACGCGGTATTCAGCAATTCCATCAGCGAGCGGGCCGTGATGGGGCCGGCATCATCGCTTTCGATCATGGTCGCGCCGACCATGAAACGGTTCTTTCCGCGCGGCACGATATAGATCGGGTGACGTGGATGCAGCAGGCGGATGGGGCGGGAAAGGCTTATCTCGCCGGTTTCGAGTAGGAGCATCTCTCCACGCACGCCGCGAAGATCCGGAAGCAACCCGATCTGTGCCGGGCCGGTGCAATCGACGGTGCGGTCATAATGGGCTTCCGCTGGGACGCCCCCGGCGCCGAACAGGAAACGCATACGCGTTTCCTCCAGCGCTCCGGTCAGCGCGGACAATGCCTGCAGTGGATCAAGATGGGCTTCCTGCCGGAAAAACAGGGCCTTGCGGAAACGGCCGGCGAGATCCGGTTCCAGTGCCGCAATCGCCGCTTCGTCCAGCCACTCCCAGCCGGTGGTACGGCTGGCAAAACGGTCCAGTTCGCCAGTGTCACGGCTGCCCGCGACGACCAGCGTGCCGCAACGCTGCACATGGCCGGGGAGTGCAGCCTCCCACCAGTCGGCGGCCACTCGGCCGAGTGTCAGCACGGGTTCATCCGCGCTTTCCCGCTCGCACCAGGGGGCCAGCATACCGCCGGCAAAGCCTGACGCGCCGGTGCCGATCCTTTCGGCGCGTTCGAGGATGGTGACCTCGAATCCGTGGCGGTAGAGTTGCCAGGCGACCGTGAGGCCGGCAACGCCGGCCCCTTTGACGAGGATACGCATGGTCACTCTCCGGCTGGCACGACGGTTCCATCCGGGCCAAGCGGCATATAGAGCGCGCCGCCCGCCTGGAACTTTGCGGCCATCGCCTCAAGCCCCTCCTTCTGCGCCTCGGCGCGGATATCGTGGGAAATCCGCATGGAGCAGAATTTCGGCCCGCACATCGAGCAGAAATGCGCCACCTTGTGGGCTTCCTTCGGCAGGGTCTCGTCGTGGAAGGAGCGCGCCGTTTCCGGGTCGAGCGACAGGTTGAACTGATCTTCCCAGCGGAACTCGAAGCGGGCGCGCGACAAGGCGTCGTCACGCAATTGCGCGGCCGGATGTCCCTTGGCGAGGTCGGCTGCGTGGGCGGCGATCTTGTAGGTGATGACGCCGACCTTGACGTCGTTGCGGTCGGGCAGGCCGAGATGCTCTTTCGGTGTGACATAGCAGAGCATCGCCGTACCGAACCAGCCGATCATCGCGGCACCAATGCCGGAGGTGATGTGGTCATAGCCGGGGGCAATGTCGGTCGTCAGCGGCCCAAGCGTGTAGAATGGCGCTTCGCCGCAGACTTCCAACTGCTTGTCCATGTTCTCCTTGATCTTGTGCATCGGCACATGGCCAGGGCCTTCGATCATCACCTGGCAATCCTTCGCCCAGGCAATCTGGGTCAGTTCGCCCAACGTTTCCAGTTCGGCAAATTGTGCGGCATCATTGGCATCTGCAATCGAGCCGGGACGCAGGCCGTCGCCGAGCGAGAATGTCACGTCATAAGCGCGGGCGATATCGCAGATTTCGTCGAAATGCTCGTAGAGAAAGCTTTCCTTGTGGTGATGAAGACACCACTTGGCCATGATCGAGCCGCCGCGTGAGACGATGCCGGTGACGCGGTTGACGGTGAGCGGGATATAGGCGAGCCGCACGCCGGCATGGATGGTGAAATAGTCGACGCCCTGCTCGGCCTGCTCGATCAGCGTATCGCGATAAACCTCCCAATTCAGGTCCTCGGCGATGCCGTTGACCTTTTCCAGCGCCTGATAGAGCGGCACGGTGCCGATCGGGACCGGCGAGTTGCGGATGATCCACTCGCGGATATTATGGATATTGCGGCCGGTCGACAGGTCCATGACCGTATCCGCACCCCAGCGCGTCGCCCAGACCATCTTTTCGACTTCCTCGGCCATCGAAGAGGTGACGGCGGAATTGCCGATATTGGCGTTGATCTTCACCAGAAAATTCCGGCCGATGATCATCGGTTCGGATTCCGGATGGTTGATATTGGCCGGGATGACGGCCCGGCCGCGGGCGATTTCCTGGCGGACGAATTCGGCTGTGACGTGATCGGGAATGCTGGCGCCGAAATTCTCGCCGTCGCGGATCAAAACACCTTCCGGCGGCCTGCGGCCAAGGTTTTCGCGGATGGCGATATATTCCATTTCCGGCGTGATGATCCCGGCGCGGGCATAGGCGATCTGGGTCACGGCCTTGCCGTCCTTGGCGCGCAACGGATTGTTGCGGAGCGGAAATTCCGGTGTCAGCCGTTCGCCGGTGGCAAAGCCGTTGTCCTCCGGTTTGACGTGCCGGCCGTCATAGGCCTCGACATCGCCGCGGGCGGTGACCCAGGCCTGGCGCTGCCGGGGAAGGCCGGCATCGATGGAGACGAGATGGGCCGGATCCGTGTAGGGGCCGGAGGGGTCATAGACGGAGACAGGCGGTTCGCCTGAGGTCGGATGTACGGAAATTTCGCGCATCGGCACCCGGATATCCGGAAAAAGTTCGCCCGGAATATACACTTTGCGGGAGGCCGGCAGCGGGCCGGTGGTAACGGTGGGAGTGAGGTTCTTGGCGGCAATAGTCATGGTTGAGGCTCCAAAGTTGGAGACCCAGTCATCAGAGCCGGAATGATGAAAAGACGCTGACGCGAATCCGCAAACGGAATCCGAGTCTGAGCAGCGCTTGCACCGTCCCTACGCCAGTATGAACTGGATCAGGTTCAACGGGTCACTGCGCTGCTTGAGGGTGGCAAAGCCACCGTTCGCGCCAGCAGAATCTCAGCCCCTTGTCGGGACCCCCCTGGTGAATGCACCAATCTAGGCACAGTTTTGGACGGAGCGTCAAGGGCCGTTGCGCGCTGCATCATCCGGCCGCCGCTCTCGGCCCATCGCAAGACTGTGAAGATATCCAATGATTACAAGCGCGCCCTCGACAGCGCCGCCCCGGCAAATTATCTATAAAACATGACCTCAGCGAGCGAAGACACGATTGCCAGCCGCATCAGCCGCATCCTGGCCGACAGAATCGTCACCGGACAATTGGACCCGGGTACGAAGCTGCGGCAGGACCATATTGCCGAGGAGTTCGGGACCAGTCATGTGCCGGTGCGCGAGGCTTTCCGGCGGCTGGAGGCGCAGGGGCTTGCGGTCAGCGAGCCACGCCGGGGCGTGCGGGTCGCGTCCTTCGATCTGAAGGAAGTGCGCGAAGTGGCGCAGATGCGCGCTGCGCTTGAGGTTTTAGCCCTTCGCCACGCTGCACCACATCTGACGCCTGCGATCCTCGATCAAGCCGAAGAAGCGACGGTCGCAGGTGACAATTCCCGCGATGTCCGCTCCTGGGAAGAAGCAAACCGCCGCTTTCACACGCTGATTCTGACCCCCTGCGGCATGCCGCGGCTGCTGGCCGCGATCAGCGATCTGCATGCGGCCAGTGCCCGGTTCCTGTTCGCCAGTTGGCGGTCGGAATGGGAAGTGCGCACCGATCATGATCACCGCGCCATCCTGACCTTTCTGCGTCAGGGCAATATCGAGAACGCCGCTCCCGTCCTTGAACGGCACGTGCAATGGATCGGGCAGAAGCCCGTTCGCAATGCCTCCGGTGCGACGCGGGATGCCTTCGCCATCGTCGGCTGAGAATTATTTTTCACTTCCTTTTTTCCTGATTTTGACTGCTTTCGGTGCGTCTCTCCGGATTATGGAGACGCGTACTGCGGGAATTTTTACGCCATGCACTAAAAAGGCGGTTGCGATTCCATGGCTTTGGATAAATTATAGATAATTATTATTTTTAATCTATCATGCTAGGTGGATGATGCTGAGAAACGAAAGTTCTGCCGATTTTCCGATTGAAATGGGTCTTTTAAAGGGAAATTCTCACGATGAAAGCTCCGGAACGGAGCGGCATTCTCTCGTTGATGCAAAAATTATCTATAATTCTCCGTTCAATGATCTGCTGTTCCGGGCGCAATCGGTTCACAGAGAAAACTTCGATCCTAACGCAGTGCAGATCAGCCGGTTGCTGTCGATCAAGACAGGCGGATGCGCCGAAGATTGCGGGTACTGCAGCCAGTCGGCGCGGTCGCCGACCGGTCTGAAGGCCTCCCGGCTGATGATGGTGGAAAAGGTTCTGGCCGAAGCGAGCAAGGCCAAGGCCGAAGGGGCCAGCCGCTATTGCATGGGGGCCGCCTGGCGCAGCCCCAAGGACCGCGACATGGAAACGCTGGTGGCGATGGTCGAGCGGGTCAAGGCGCTTGGTCTGGAAACCTGCATGACACTTGGCATGCTGTCGCCGCAGCAGGCTGGGACGCTGGCCGAGGCAGGGCTCGACTATTACAACCACAACATTGACACGTCGGAAGAATTCTATCCGCAGATCATCACCACGCGTAGCTTTGCCGACCGGCTGGATACTCTTGCGAATGTCCGCGATGCCGGCATGAAGGTCTGCGCTGGGGGTATTCTCGGCATGGGAGAAACGACCGACGATCGCATTTCCATGCTGGTGACGCTCGCCAATTTGCCGGAACCACCGGAAAGCGTGCCAATCAACATGCTGATCCCGATCCCCGGCTCGCGGCTTGCCAATGCCGAGCCGGTCGATCCGATCGAATTCGTCCGCTCCATCGCGCTTGCCCGTATCCTGATGCCGCGTTCGCATGTGCGCCTGTCGGCCGGGCGCACGCAGATGAGCGACGAGATGCAGGCGCTCTGTTTCTTCGCCGGTGCCAACTCGATCTTTGCCGGCGATACGCTGCTGACGGCGGATAATCCGGGCGAGGATCACGACACGGCCCTGTTCCGCCGCCTTGGCCTGAAGCCGATGGACCTGGGGCCGGGCGAATGATGGATCAGGGCCTTGCCCGTTATGAAACCACTCTGGCGGGGCTGGAGCGGAAGGGCAGGCGGCGCATGTTGGTCCCGCAGGCCGGGGCTGATTTTAGTTCGAACGATTATCTGGCGCTTGCGGGATCGGCGCGGCTGGCGAAAGCGATTGCGTCTGCCCTTCAGCGCGGCGTTCCAACGGGGGCTGGCGGTTCCCGGCTGCTGCGCGGCAATCACCCGGAGCACGAAGGGCTGGAGGCTGAGGCGTCCGCTTTCTTCGGAGTCGAGCGCGTGCTCTATTTTGGCAGCGGCTATGCCGCGAACGCTGCACTTTTTTCGACTCTGCCGCAGCGGGGTGATCTCGTCGTTTATGACGCTCTGGTACATGCCAGCGCCCATGAAGGCATTTTGGTCGGCAAGGCGCAGGCTGTTGCCGCTATCCACAACGATGTCGAATCCTTCGCGCAAGCGATCGAACGATGGCGCGCAAAGGGCGGAACCGGCCATCCGTGGATCGCCGTGGAAAGCCTTTATTCGATGGATGGCGATCGTGCGCCGCTGACGGAACTCGCGGCCCTTGCCGAAAAGCACGGCGGTTTCCTGGTAATCGACGAGGCCCACGCGACCGGCGTCTTCGGCCCCGATGGGCGCGGCTTTGCGGCCGAATTGGAAAACCGGTCCAATGTCATCGTGCTGCACACCTGCGGCAAGGCGCTCGGCGTCTCCGGTGCGCTGCTCGGCGCAAGCGCGCTACTTTGCGATTACCTGGTCAACCGGGCGCGCGGTTTCATCTATTCGACAGCGCCATCGCCGCTGATGGCGGCAGCGGTTCGCGAAGCCTTGCGGGCGCTGGTGGATGAGCCGCAGCGCCGCACCGATTTCGACGATTTACGCAATTTTGCCAACACCGAACTCACCGCAAAACTTGGCGTCGCCGGCAGCGGATCGCAGATCCTGCCGGTGCTGATCGGCGATAACGGCCGGGCGGTGCGGATTGCTGCGCGCATGAGGGCGGAAGGGTTCGATATCCGCGCCATCCGGCCGCCAACGGTGCCGGAAGGCACGGCAAGGCTGCGCATCGCCATCACGCTGAATGTCGACCGGCCTACGATAAGCCGCATGTTCACCCGGCTGGCAGCTATAATGACAGAGGAAAAACCATGACGCGTTTCGTGGTGACAGGCACCGATACCGACATCGGCAAGACGGTGTTTTCCGCCGCACTGGCGGCGGCACTTGGCGGTTGTTATTGGAAACCGGTGCAATCGGGACTGGATGAGGAGACGGACAGTCAGGCTGTCCATCGGATGGGCCGCCTGCCGCCGGACCGTATCCTGCCCGAGACTTACAGGTTGCAAACACCGGCCTCGCCGCATCTTGCGGCCCGGCTGGACGATGTCGAGATCGACCCGGAGCGGATCACGCCACCGGAGACAGCCGCGCCTCTGGTCATCGAGGGTGCGGGCGGCCTGCTGGTGCCGCTCACAGAAACGGTCGTCTTTGCCGATGTCTTTGCGCGCTGGAAAATCCCCATCATTCTTTGCGCCCGTACGGGGCTCGGAACGATCAATCACACGCTCCTGTCGTTGGAAGCATTGCGCAACCGCGCCATTCCGGTCTTCGGCGTCGCCTTCATTGGCGATGAACAGGCCGAAACCCAGCGGATCATCGCTGCAATGGGAAAGGTGCATGTTCTCGGTCGTTTGCCGCGGCTCGATCCGGTGACACCGGATGTCTTGCAACAGGCATTTCGCGACAACTTTCAACTTTCCGCGTTCCGGGAAAAAATGGCATGAGTTCTCCGGTTTGGCACCCCTTCACCCAGCATGCGCTCGAACCGGCGATGCGGCGCATCGTCGAGACCGGCGGCGCATACCTGATCGATGACAGCGGCTCGCGTATTCTCGACGCCATATCTTCCTGGTGGGTGATCACGCATGGTCACCGCCACCCGGCGATCACGGCGGCGATCCAGGCGGCATGCGAAACCTACGACCAGATCATTTTCGCCGAGTACACCCATGAACCGGCCGAAGAGCTGGCGCGCGGTCTTTTGCGGATCGCCTCGCAAGGGCTTTCGCATGTGTTCTATTCCGACAGCGGATCGACCTGCGTCGAAGTCGCCTTGAAAATGGCGCTCGGCTTCTTCCACAATGCCGGCGTTCCGCGCCGCCGCATTTGCGTGCTGGAACACGGCTATCACGGCGATACGATCGGCACGATGTCGGCAGGGGAACGCGGCGTCTTCAATGCGGCCTACGAGCCGATACTGTTCGGCGTCGATCGCCTGCCGTTTCCCAAGGCCAGCCAAGAACAGGAGACGCTGGATGCCTTCGAGCGGTTCTGTGCGACAGGAGATGTTGCGGCCTTGCTGATCGAGCCGCTCATCCTCGGGGCAGGCGGCATGCTCACTTATTCCGCCTCGGTTCTCAGCGAGCTGAAGCGGATCGCCGAACGCCACGGCACTTTGTTGATCGCCGATGAGGTGATGACCGGTTGGGGTCGCACCGGCACTGTTTTTGCCTGCGAACAGGCCGGTGTGGCGCCGGATATCCTGTGCACCTCCAAGGGTTTGACCGGTGGCGCGCTGCCCTTGGCGGCTACTTTGTGCACGGCCGAGATTTTTGAGGCGCATCTTTCGGCCGACCGCCGGAAGACATTTTTTCATTCCAGTTCCTACACCGCCAACCCGATTGCCTGCGCCGCCGCCGTCGCCAATCTCAATGTTTGGGACGATGAACCGGTGCGGCAACGCATCGGCGCGCTGGAGGTCATGCAAGCGGAAAAGTTGGCACGCTTTGCTGCCGATCCACGCTTTCGCAATGTCCGCCAGATCGGGACGATCACCGCGCTTGATCTCACAGTCCCAGCCGGAGGCTATCTCTCAGAGGTTGGCCCGAAGCTCAGAGCCTTCTTTCGCGAGCGTAAACTGCTAATCCGGCCGCTCGGCAATGTTATCTACCTGATGCCGCCCTATTGCGTCACTACTGCGGATCTCGACCGGGCCTATGATGCGATCGACGAGGCGGCGGCTTGGTTCGCGGCGGGCCGCCTGTGAGGCGCGCCCGCTCGTCCCGGCTTGCCGGTTTCGGCCATAGCGTCCCGGGACGGCGTGTCGAAAACGCCGAGATCGAGGGCAATCTCGGTCTCGAACCGGGCTGGATCGAACGTCGCACCGGCATCAGGGCGCGCTATTGGGCCAAGCCCGGCGACACGCTGTCGGGTCTGGCGGCCAGGGCAGGGGAGGCGGCCATCGAGGACGCGGGCATTGCTCGGGACGATATCGCGCTGACGCTGCTTGCCACCTCAACGCCAGATCACCTTTTGCCACCGTCCGCCCCGCTTCTGGCCCATCATCTCGGATTGGCGCAGTCCGGTGCAATCGATCTCGCCGGGGCCTGTTCCGGATTTCTCTATGCCTTGACGCTGGCGGATGGTTTCGTTCGCGCACAAGGGCGCCCGGTATTGGTGGTTGCCGCCAATATTCTCAGCCGCCGCATCAACCCAGCCGAGCGGGCAAGTTCCGTCCTGTTTGCCGACGCAGCCGGTGCCGTGGTTCTGACGCCTTCGGACGATGATGCTGCGGGGTTGCTGGGTGTCGATCTCGCCTCGGACGGCAGCAGATACGATCTGATCTCGATCCCGGCCGGCGGCAGCAGTCGTCCATTTGCTGCCGATATGGCTGCGCAGGATTGCCTGATGACGATGCGCGATGGCCGGGAAATGTTTGCGCAGGCGGTCCGGATGATGAGCGATTGCGCGCGCCGGGCGCTCAATCATGCGGGGCTCGGGGCGGCGGATATTCATCGGTTCATCCCGCATCAGGCCAACGCCCGCATCTTCGACGCGGTCTGCAGCGATCTTGGCATCGTGCCGGAAAAAACCGCCTGCACGATCGGTGAATATGGCAACTCTTCCGCCGCGACGATCCCGCTTTCCCTGTCGCTCGCCCATCAGGCCAGACCGTTCGTGCCGGGAGAAAAACTGCTTCTGACCGCCGCAGGTGCGGGGCTGACCGGCGGTGCCTGCATCGTTGGAATGTAAGTTACTTCTTACCAGATTCTCTGCAGCCGCTGCGAGACCGCGCAGGAAACGGGTGGCAGGCGGCGCCACAAACCGCCATTCAACAAGGCATCCACCGTCGCAGCAATGGAGCCTTTGACATGAATGCACATTCGATAAACGTACCGGTGTCCGCTGACGCGCGTATCGCCGGATATGACTGGGATCATCTCGGCGAAGACCTCAACGGTTTCGGCTGCACAGTGCTTAACCAGTTGCTGTCGCCAGAGGAATGCCGGCAGATCGCCGGGCTCTATCCTGAGGAAAAACACTTCCGCAGCCATATTCACATGGCCCGGCATGGATTCGGCAAGGGCGAATACCGCTACTTCAAATATCCGTTGCCGGACCTGATCGGGACATTGCGCACCGCGCTCTATCCGCGGCTTGCGGGTGTCGCCAACGCCTGGAACGAGCGCATGGGCATGGACGAACGCTACCCGGCCGAACATGCCGTATTCCTGAAGCAGTGCCACGATGGCGGCCAGACCCGGCCGACGCCGCTGTTGCTGCAATATGTGACGGGCGATTTCAATTGCCTGCATCAGGACCTCTACGGCGACCTCGCCTTTCCCATCCAGGTGGCGATCCTGCTTTCTGAGCCTGGAGACGATTTCACCGGTGGCGAATTCGTTTTGACGGAACAGCGCCCGCGCATGCAAAGCCGGGTGGAGGTCGTGCCGCTGCGCCAGGGCGATGCCGTTGCATTCGCGGTCCACAATCGGCCCGTTCAGGGCACGAAAGGCAATTACCGGGTCAATCTGCGCCACGGCGTCAGCCGTCTTCGCTCCGGCATGCGTCATACGGCCGGGATCATTTTCCATGATGCCAAATAGGGCTGCTATGGCCCGCGGAATGCGGAAAACAGTGCTCTCCAGCCGGAGTTAGGCGGGGAGCATCGGTTGCGCGAACCCATCATCTTTGGTAAATTTTATCTAAAGATTGATGGAGCGAGCAGCCATGTCGAGCGTCACGCACCGTTTCGAACATTACATGAGAAACGGTATGGGGGGCTGGGCGCGGTCGCAGCCCGCCGTCATCCGGGCGCTGCTGTTTCTACCCTGCCTGCTGGAATACCTGATCGTCTATGCGGTCTGTACCGCGGCAATTGCCGCGGTGGTTTTTCTGATGGCGCTTGTGGCGATCTTCGGGCTGGATAAGGAGCGCCAGCCGGGCCTGCGCTGAGGATAATCCTCAGCGTCCGGCCTTCAAGGGCTGCTCGATATAGTAGCTCTCATAGTGCTTGCGGTATTTTTCCGCCGCGCCGAAGTCGCTGTATTTTCCGAGCTCGTCCATGTCGGTCTTGTTGAGCATCACGCCAAGAATCTTGGCGTTGAATTGCGGATCGGAATTCAGGACGTCCCGCACCAGCCGGGCCGGAGTCTTGCCCCATTCGATCACCATCAGGAAGCCGTCGGCAAACGGCGAGAATGCCTTGGCGTCGATGACGGGAGCCAGCGGCGCAAGGTCGACGATGACATAGTCGAAATTCTTGCGGGCATTGGCGATCAAGGTTTCCATACCCTGCGAGGCCAGCAGTTCGTTGGTATGATAAAGGTGTTCGCGCGGCGCGATCGGCAGGATTGCAAGCCGGGTCTGCGGATCGACCCGCAAGCCGACTGTCCACTCTTCTTCGCCAAGAACTGCTTCCACCAAACCTGTCTTCGGTGCAGGTGAAATCATCCGGCTGATCGCAGGGTTACGGATGTCGGCGTCGATCAGCAGCGTGCGTTTGCCGCTGGCTGCAAGCAGGCCGGCAAAATTCGCGGCTATGGTCGATTTTCCTTCGCCCGGCAATGCCGAGACGACACCGATCACCCGGTTGGGACGGCCCTGCAGGATGACGTCGCTGGCAAGCTTGGCGTTGCGCAGCGTTTCGGCAAAGGCCGACCGTGGCGCATCGACCGCAATTCGGGTCATCCGCGTCAAGGGCATGTCGGCATCCGAAGCCGCGTCGGGTTTTTCAGGTTCCGATTTTGACAGCCGCTCACGCGTCTTGCTCCACATGCTGACGGTCTTTTTCCCGATCAGCGGCAGGTAGCCGAGAGACTTGTGGCCGAGTATCGAACGGACCTCTTCCTCGAGGCGGAAGAAACGCTCGTGAAACTCCTGAAGGCCGGCAAGGATGGCGCCCAGCATGAAACCGAGCACGATGGAGAGGCCGAGAACCATTGTCCGCTTCGGGCTGGATGGCGCGGTGGGAACCCCGGCATCCGAAATGATCCGGGCTTTCGCAATCGGGAATGAACGTTGCTGGGCCGCTTCTTCGTAGCGGCCGAGATAGGATTCGTACAGTGTCTTCAGCGCTGTCGCCCGCTGTTCCAATTCGCGTAGCTGGACCAGCGACCGGTTGGCCTCGGAATTGTTGCCGACCACGCCTTCGATGCTCTTGCGCAAGGAGGCTTCGCGGGATTTGGCGACTTCGAATTCGTTGCGGTAGCTTCCGGTGATCTGCTTCAGTTCCCGGAAAATCTGGCCGGCGAGTTCCGATTTCTCGGCCCTCAAAGCGACTGCCTGCGGATGGTCGGCCGAAAAATTCTGGACGATGACCTGCTCGCGTTTGCTGACTGCCAGATAACGTGTCCGCAAATCCTGTATGACCGAATTGTCGGTCTGGTTTGAGGAGATCGTCGCATTGTTCACGGCGTTTTCAGCGCCCTGGTCGATGATGGATTGGAACTGGTTGTAGCGGGCCGAGGCGCTGGCGCTGTCGGCCTGCGCGACGATCAGCTGGCTGTTGAGGTCGGACAGCTGTTGTTCCGACATCAGTTCGCCGCGCGTCGAGGTCAGGCCGTTTTCCGCCTTGAACTTTTCCGCATCGAGGGACGCGGCCTGGGCGCGCTGGCGAAGATCGGTCAGGCGTTCCTGCAGCCACACGGAAGCGCGCTCGGTAGCGTCGAAATTCGCATTCAGCTGATCGGTCAGATAGGCTTTGGCATAGGCGCGGGTTATGGTGGCGGCCAACTTCGGATCGGTCGATTTGTAGGACAGCGCCACGACCGAGCTTCGCGCCACGCGCTCGACTGTCAGCGCCTGCTGGATATAGGCCGCCGCCGTTTCCCGCTTGCCATTGCGGGCCGCGGCTTCGGAAATTTCCGGCCGCGAGCCGAAGATGCCGGTGACGGATTTGACTGCCGATTTCACCATGGACATCAGCGATTGCGGCGGATTGAGAACGGTCTCGTTTTCGCCGAGGTTTTCCGCGTCGGTTACGCGCAACGCCAGTTCGCCGGATTTCAGGATCTCGACCGCGCTTGAAAGCTGCGTGTCGGCCTGCTGGGCGCTCTGGGGCGAGGGAGCTTCTTCCGCATATTTGGACAGGTTTTCGTCGAGCAGAATCTGCGTCTGCGAGGTGTAGACCGGGGTCGCGAACACCAGATATGCCACGCCAAGCATGAAGCAGAGAAGAACGCAGAGGGCCACGACCCTTGAACGGCGAAGCGCGATCGCGGTCAGCCGGTTCAGATCGATGAACGTGTCGGTCTCATCACTCTGCAGCGATGGAACCGTGTTCAACGGAAGAGGTCTTTGATTCATGGGCCGTCGGGTCTCCAGGTGCTTTTGCGTGGTCGGTTCTCACCCCAAAAGGCGGCAGGGGTGAGACCAGATTTTCCAGCAGCACCAAGCTGCTGGTAAATCAGCGTTTTCAGGCGGCGCGAATAGTCTGTTCGTGTGACAGAACCATCTCGCGGACGGATTCAAACACCAGATTGCCGATATCGGCCCGCGCCAGCGCGAAGGCGACATTGGCCTCGATGAAGCCCTGCTTGGAGCCGCAATCGAAGGTCCGGCCTTCATACGGATGGGCGTGGAACGATTGGTCTGCCGACAGGCGCAGCATGCCGTCGGTCAACTGGATCTCGTTGCCGGCGCCGCGCTGCTGATGGGCGAGTATCGAGAAGATTTCCGGCTGGAGGATATAGCGGCCGTTCAGGTAGTAGGTGGACGGTGCCTCGGCGACTGGTGGCTTTTCGACCATCTGCGTGACTTCGAAGCCATGCCGGGTTTTTTCGCCCATGCCGACGATGCCGTATTTCGAGGTGTCCTCAAGGGCGCATTGTTCGACGGCGACGACGTTGCCGCCGACATCATTGTAGAGGTCCATCAGGCCGGCCATGCAGCCGCGCGCGCCATAGGAAATCATATCCGGCAAAAGCAGCGCGAACGGCTCGTCGCCGATCAGGTCGCGGGCGCACCAGACAGCATGACCAAGGCCAAGCGGCGCCTGCTGGCGGGTGAAGCTGACGGACCCAGCCGTCGGCAGCATGCGCGCCAGTTCGGAAAGCTGGGCATCCTTGCCCGAGCGCGTCAGCGACGAGATCAGTTCCGGCACATCGTCAAAATGATCTTCGATTGCCTGCTTGTTGCGCCCGGTGACGAACACGATGTGCTCGATGCCAGCCTGCATCGCTTCTTCGACGGCATATTGCACGACGGGACGGTCGACGATGGTCAGCATCTCCTTTGGCATCACCTTGGTTGCGGGCAGAAACCGCGTGCCGTTTCCGGCGACGGGAATAACGGCTTTGCGAACGGGTCTGATAGGAGCCATAGAACTATCCTTTGCTCTTGTGCGGGCGGTTGCCCGGGGTGGTTCTATTCATCGTTTCCGGCGGGGGACCGAAAGGGCGAATTGCAGTGAACGGCGCCACCAGGCGCCGCAGTCTGACGGCGATCGGCATCCGCAGATGCCGGATTGCCGCCGGATTTCTCCACGCGGTTCTAACCGCGCCGGACAGGGATCGTGCCTTGATCTGGTCGACCAGGAGGACGAAGGACCGCGCATCCTCGATGCTGCGGTGGCGCCGCTCCTGTGCCGCCATCGAGGCCGCATCCAGCCGGTGATTTTTCAGAAACTCCGCATCGGCGGCCAGC
This sequence comes from Hyphomicrobiales bacterium, assembly GCA_900472175.1. Classification (GTDB taxonomy): domain Bacteria; phylum Pseudomonadota; class Alphaproteobacteria; order Rhizobiales; family Rhizobiaceae; genus Pararhizobium. The sequence continues at coordinate 73,841 of UCHD01000023.1, forward strand.
ATCGCATCGACCTGATGCAGCTTCAGCACGCGCGAGATCGACCCGTTGCGGATATAGTAGCTGTAGCCAGCGGATGGTTCGACGGCGCAGCGGCCGCCCTTTGCCAGTGCGGACGCCAAAAGCAGATAATCCTCGCCGATCGGCAGGCTTTCGTCGAAGCGCAGGCCGTGTTCCTCGATGAACCGGCGCTCAAAGACCGGTTTCATGTAGCCGTAGTTATGCTCGGACTGAAACAGCACGTTCGAACCGATGAACGCCGGAAGCGTCAGCGTTTCCAGAGCTGCCAGGTCGGCCCCGTCGAACATCCGCTTCATCTCGCCGTCGAGCGGCACGACATCGACATTGTCGACGACGATCTCCGCCTTGGCGGCCTTGGCTCGTGCGATCATCCGGGCAGTCCGGCTGGGCGATACCGCATCGTCGGAATCCAGAATGACGATCCAGTCGCCGCGCGCAACGGCAAGGCCCGCATTGCGGGCGCCGCCGGGGCCGCGATTCTGTTCGAGCCGGATCAACCGGACGCGCGGATCTGTATAGGCATCGACAATCCCGGCCGTGTCATCGGGCGAACAATCGTCGATGACGATAATCTCGACGTTGACACCGGTTTGCGCCAGTGCGCTGTCGATGGCGCGCTCGATCGTCTCCTCCGCCTTGAAAGCGGCGATGATGAATGTCGCGTCGGGGCGGTGCTGTTCCATCACGATGGCCTTGCCTCGGCTGCACCATACTGCTCGATTTCCCTGACGCCGAGAAGTCCGACGACGGCGCCAGCATGCAGGCAGGCGCGCAGGATGTAGCTGTTGCGGCGAACAGGCGAGAAAAACAACAGGACGCTGGCCAGCGCGCAAAACCCACATTTGGCTCCCGCAAGCGCCAGCGCACGCACCTTGCCAACGCCACCCGCTCCAGCACCGATCAGCCGGCCATGCGTCTGGCCGAAGCGGAATTTCCGCTTTGCCAGCCACGAAAAGCTGGCGCGTTTGACCGGCACGGGTTCCTCGACCCAGGCCCCCGGCGCATAGGCTATCTCGCCGCCCATCCGGTGCATGTGGGTAAAGAACTCCGTGTCCTCGCCGCCGCTGCGTCCAAGCGCCAGGTTGAAACGGCGCCCGGCAAGCGATGGCGCCGCTAGGCGCAGAAGGACATTGCAGGTGTAACCGGTGATGATCCGATCGCCGACCCAGACCGGGAATGTCGAGTGAAAGTCGCCGCGCTGCATCCAGCCCGGTGCATCCGCGCCGTAGATGGCCCTGACCGGGCCGAGCACTGTATCCGCTGCGGTTGACGTCGCCGTTTCGATCAACCGGACGATCCAGTCCGGGCTGGCCGTCTCGTCATCGTCGATGAACGCCAGGAAGTCCCCCGTGGCATTGTCGAGGCAGGCATTGCGGGCGATCGAGATATTGGCCGAGGGGCAATGAACGTAAACGATCTCGTGTCGAACGGCGGCGCGCATGGCGTCCACTCGTTCCTTCGCGCTGGGCGTCGCGTCATTATCCGCCACGATGATCCGGATCGTTGCGCCGTCGGGAACGCTAACCCCGTCCAGCGAGCGCAATGTCTGTTCAAGTTCCGGGCGCCGGTAGGTGCAGACGCCGATATCGATGCGGATGGAATCCATGGCTGTCTTCATCAGGCGACCCGGCGGTTGCGGAAATCGAGGAGTTCACGCCAGAAGCCGGCCGACCAGGCAAAATGCATCACCATCGCGGAAAGGGCGGCGAGCGGGCCATAGGGGTTCTTCTGCCCGAGTGCCATCCAGACGCCGTAGCCAAGGCATGCGACGGCCCAAAGGCCGAATGGAATGACGGCAGCCCAATTGATGATCGCCAGCAGGGCACCAACCGCAACAGGCGCGACGGCAAGCGGCAGCATCTGCCGGATGCTCGGCATGGCGCGATGCTTGAGGAAATTCTTGGCCCGGCCGCGGCCATAGCCGAAATACTGGCGGAAAAGCGCCCGCGCCGTGCTGCGCGGATGATAGATCATGCTGGTCTTGTCGGTCATCCAGATCCGGTAACCGGCCTTGTTGAGACGGTAGTCGAACTCGGCGTCCTCGTTGTGGCTGAACATTTCGTCATAGCCACCGACGGCCTGGAACGCTGAAATCCGCATCAATGCGTGATGTCCGTGATCCGCCCAGTGACCGGTGGCACCGGTGCGGTGTTTGGATCCGCCATTGCCGAGCTTGGAATTCTGCGCATAGGCCGTGGCTTTCTGGAACGTGCTGAAACCCACCGTCTGCATTGCAACAACAACGGAATCCGCGCCGGTCACAAGCGCGTCTTCCATCAGGCGCTGGCAATAATCATCCGGATATTCGCCGTGTGCATCGATCCGGATCATGTATTCATAGTCCGCACCGAGCGTTCCGACGGCGAGGTTGATGGCGGCACTCTGGATCTTCTTCGGATTGGCAAGCAATCGGACTTTCGGATTGACCGTGGAAATCCGCTGGACGATCTCGACTGTGCCGTCGGTGCTGCCACCATCGACCACCACAAGATCGGAGCCGAGATCGCGCATGGCGCCGCCAAGCTTGATGATCAGCGCTTCGATATATTTGGCCTCGTTGAGGCAGGGAATGACAATAAGGCTGCGGCCATGCTTGGGATCATCGGCGTTCATAGCAGTCCACCCTTGTTGCTGTGCGTTTGGGAGAGCTCGTGGAGAGACGCGGCTTGGGCGTCGCTTGTGCGCAGCGCCGCCAGCCGGTTGACCAGCCGCTGGCAATCGGCGCGGTCAAGCACCCAGGCCTGTGCGCCCGTGGCCGCCACTTTGCCGAATTCGGCGAGATAGCGCTCCGTGGTCATATCGGCAAACAGGGCCGCAAGCGCCGCGCTGTCGGCATCGCCGAGGACGAGGCCAATATGTTTCGCGCTGATGAAGCGGGCCGTTTCCGTGCCGCGCATCGCAATCGGGACGGCATTGTAACGGCAGCCCTCGTACAACCGGTTCGGCAACAGCCAGCTGGAATTCAAGCCTTCCTCGAAGAAGTCGATGCCCCAGGAAAACTGGACGTCGTCGTAAATCCGGGCGAGATCCTCGGGGTTCTTGTAGGCGCCGTGAAAGTGCATGAAGGGTTCGTCGTCAACGAAACCGTCGAAATCGTCGAATTCCGAATAGGCGGGACGGCCGCGCAGCACGACTTCGAATTTTCCGTCCATGGCACGGGTGAATTCTGCAAGCAGTTTTAGCGATTTGCGGCATCGCAAGGCACCGAACCAGCCGATCTTCCAAGGCTCGCCGGGCTGCGGCGGGCGGGGCCGGGCGGTCTGCATGCCGGCGGTACCATCCAGGTCGATCACCTGGTTTTCCAGAAGCAGCGTGGGTGACTTGAGGCGCGAGACCGGCCGGAAATAATTCTCGATGAACGCCGGCGAACTGGTGACCAGCAGGCTGACATTGCGCCCGAGATAATGTTCCGCCGAGCGTAATGCGCGGCCGGCAAGATCGTTGCGCAGGAGAAGGCGATGGATATCGAGGCATTCGTAAACGATCGGCACGTCGCCGCCGAAAAGCGCGTTTGCCCGATTGGCAAGCGCCAGCATTTCGAGGTTCCGGGCGATGATGACGCCCGGTTTGCCGACGCCGCGAAGCTTGCCGCTAAGCATCAGCGCCGCCTTGCAGACGGCTGCAATCCGCTGGCCAAACCGCCCGTCCCGGGTGATGCCGAGCTCGATATGTCCATCAATCACAGGCGTATCTGCACCGCGCCGGAAGCCCGCCACCGTCACGTTCGCACCACCCGCCGCAAGCATCAGGGTTCTACGCCTGATCGCGGGGTCTGCCACATCATGTGCCAGGTATAGTACATCCAGCATGAAAACTTCCCGTTCTCCGCTCAGCCTTCGCCGAGCTTAGTTCAGTTTTTTGTGCATCGCAACATTCATGTTGCGAATGCTAATAAGCGTCAATCGAGCGTGCAGGTGATGGATTTCGGAAACAGGCATTTTTCGCCGGAAGCCGTGTAGGCCACGCGGTCGATCTGCATCTTTACCGGGCCTTTGTAGTCGAACTTGCCCATCCAGTCGCTCAGGGTATCGGTCCCCCAGAGGCTGAAGAAAATCTTCTGGTCGTTGACCGGGATCTTCGCGGGGTCCGTGACCTCCTGCACCAGCTTGCCGTTCAGGTAGTAGCGCAGCCTGTCCTTTTCCCAGACGAAGGCATAGTCGTTGAAACCGGCATTGGCGCCACCTGCGACATCGACAAGCTTCTCATTGCCGCCCTTCGCCGAAATGTACTGGTTAACCTGGACCTGGCCGGGATCCTTGCCCAGAACCTCGAAATCGATCTCGTCATGCGGCTTCTTGTCGGTCGGGCCGATATAGGTGAAGAAAGCCGAGTTCAATCCAGAACCATCAGCCGTCTTGATGCGCGCCTCATAGGTGCCGTAGCCAAAACGTTTGTGGGTCTGGATCTCGCCGCAGGCATAGTCGCGCTTGCCGGTTTTGCGCGCCTCGAAGGTGAGTTCGAGCACGCCGTTTTCGGCCGCAACCTGGTCCTTCGACCACGTGCAGTTCTGGTGGGCGCCGTTGTCCCAGCCGTCCGAAATGTACCAGATCTTGCGGTTGATCCCGTCGAAATTGTCGACGAAGGAGGCGCCTGCGTTTGCGCCCTGCGCAAGGGCCGATGCCGGAACGGCAGCGGAAAATGCTGAAAGGACGAGAAGCAGTCTTGAGGTCGATTGGGTCATCGTGTTGCTTTTTCCTTTGCGGGTTCGGACCAGCCCTTCTGGTTTGTCCCGTTTTCCGGCACGTGCTGTGATGCGGAGCGGGAACCACCCGTGCGGCTGCCGGTCAAGACGGCGTGCAGCGTGGGCGTCAGGCGTTTCGCAACATTGTGCGAAATGATGAGGATGACGAGGGCGAGAACAGGCGTTGCGAAGTAGAACAGCGGATAAAGGCCGGGATGCGACGCGCGGTTCCAGATCATCCAGAATGCGACGAGCAAGGGGTAATGGGCGCAGAATATCCAGAAACTCAGGCCTTCGGAGCGGGAAAGCCGCTCTCCGAGGCTCGAACGGACCAGGAGCGCCGAAATCGCCCAGGAGCCGACAATGCCGCAGATGGCCGTCAGGCTGCGCAGCATGTCGATCCACACCGGATAGTCCGGCCCGGTCCAGTAAAGCGCTGTCGCCAGCATCACGGCTGCCGTCAGAAACAGCGCGGATATCATCGCCGCATGCCGGTCGACTGCGCGGATATCGAGCTGATGAAGGCTCGCATAGATGCCGCAGCTGAAGCCGAACAGGATCGATTTCTTCAGGAAGATACCGCTGGGGACCGGCAGCACGGCATAGGCAAAGAAAATCGCCAGCACTGTCAGTGGATAGCGCTTGATCAGGATGCCGAGAACTGGCGCAAGCAGGATGCACAGGAGTAGGTCCCGCAGGAAGTATAGCGGAACATTGACCGGCAGGTCCTCGATCGCAAAGGCAAGTGTCGCCAGTTCGCGGGGGCTCGCATTGATCGTGTCGGGGAGATAGCCAAAGCCGATGCCACCCATCTGTATCAGCAGAACGAGCCCCAAAAAGGAAAGGCTCCAGATCACGAATGGCAGCAGAACCGTGCGTGCCTTGGAGCGGATGGTCTTGCCATAGTCGAACGCGTCCAGCCCATGGCGAAACATGAGATATCCGGAAATAGCGCTGAGGCAGGGCACGCCAACGCGAAACAGGCTGTCGCCGAGAAAGACCCTGATCCAGTCGACGAAGCCATTGGCGCCGAGGAACGGACTTGTCTGCGGATCGAAAGGAACGTGTACGAAGACAATTCCCGAGATGAGCAAGATGCGCATCAGATTGATCCGCGATGATATGTTCGCGTCGATAACCAAGACGACATCCCCTGTCGGGCCACCTCCCCCGAAGTGGCGTTTCAACCAGAGCAGGCTTGAACCTGCATCTCGAAGATAGGGCAGTCTGTGTCGAGAAATATGGCACTGCAGCAGAAAAACGCATGCCGATGCTGCAATGCACGCGATTTCTGCGTGGAAAATCCGGTCGCAAAAAATGCCGGGATTTTGATTGGAGACGCGAAAAAAACGCGTGGGGGTAGGGTGTTGAAGAATATCAGAATATGATCATATGTCCGCCACGACGGCGGTCAGAGGACGCAGAAAATAGTTTCGAAAATGCACAATTCCACACGTCACGGTTTGTGAAATCCCCATCCTCTCAGGCCGTCTGTTCCGAAATAAGGCGTCCGTGCAACTCCTCCGGCGTGTTTTGCAACAGTTCACGCCGGAGTGTCCTGGCCCTCGCTTCAGGCCCGTCTTTTTTTGACGAGCTGGTAGATTTTGGTGAGTAGCGGCCGTTCCGACAAGAGCACGAACACGGCATAGATCAGGCCACCGATCGCAGCGCCGGCGATGATCTGCAGGATGGGGTTCGGCAGCAGAAAACCGAAAGTCTCGAGCAGGTACCGGACCGCCAGCGCCATCACCAGTGCCATCAGCATCGGGCGGCTGCTGATATACAGGCCCTTGAAGAACGGCGTTCCATCCGCCTTGAATACAGCCCAGGAATAACCGATCAGCGTGACGGCATTGACGATGCAAAGCCAGATCATCGCGTCGATCAGGCTGCCCGTGCTGGCGCCATAGGCCACGGCGGCGCAGGTTACCACGGCGCGGATGATCGCCGACCAGAACAACGCCCGGCCATGTCCGACACCCTTGAGATAAGGAATGAACGTGCTGCAGGGCGTCAGGATACCCTTGGACAGTGCCAGTAGCCCAAGCACCGGCCAGGCATAAGCCCATTGCGGGCCGAACAGCACCCGCATTGCCGGTTCCGCCAGTGCCCAGAGGCCAAACATCATTGGCGCCAGCAGCACCGTCGTTACCTGCGTCGAGAACATCAGTGCCTGCGACCGCCGCTCCTTGTCGTCCATCATGCCGCTGAACGCTGGAAACAGAACGCCCATGACGGCAGACAGGACCACCTGGTTGGGAATGCTGGCAAACCGGTTGGCGGCCGAATACGCACCGGCGTCTGCAAGGCCGAGATAACGCGAGATGATCACCATTGGCGACTGGAAGGTGATGAAGTTAGCAACTTCCGAACCCATCATGCCGAGACTGAAACGGCTTAGACCCAGAACCCGCCGGGGGCGGAAGACGAAGCGCGGCATGTAATGCGAGACCGCATAGAGACCGCAGAGGCGCACCAGCGCCGAGACGAACAGCTGCGCCATCAAGGCCCAGACGCCCCACCCCATAAGTGCCAGAACGACCGCGACGATGGCGCCGAGCGATTCGGAAATCATGCTCCAGACCGCGTCCTTGCTGAAATTCATCCGTCTTGCCAGCAGCGAATAGGCGACATCGCCGCCAAGCTGGATGGGAATGAGAAAGCTCATGATTTTCAGCAGGTAGGCGGCTTCCGGCGCGCCGAGAAGGGCTGCAAAGAAGTCCGCCCAGATGAAAAGGCCGAGCGCCATCAGGCAGGAAATCGCCAGATTTGCCCAGAAGACGGAGTGGACCGTTTCCATCTCTTCTTCGCGCTGGATCACCAGCGCCGAGGTCAGTCCGGCTCCGCCGATCATGGCCAGGAACTGCACGACGGTCAGCGCCACGGCGACGGCGCCGAACTCCTCCGGCGTCAGAATACGGGCCAAAATCGGCACCGTGACAAACTTAAGCCCGAATGTGCTTGTCTTGGATAAAATGCTCCAACCGACATTGCTCGTGACGGATTTGACGTTAACTGTAGGAGGCATGGCGTAAATCCTGTGTGGCGATGGGGAGGATCAAGGACAGAGGAGACGCGCTAGACACGCAGTCGCAGCCTGATGGGAGGAACCAGGAAGCACCTTCTAGGAAAACCGCAGGGGCAAAAAGATGGCGAAGTTTACAGTTGTTATTCCGTACTACCAGAAACAGGCGGGAATTCTGCAACGGGCCTTGGGCTCCGTCTTCGCGCAGACCTACCAGGATTTCGATGTCGTCATCGTCGACGACCAATCGCCATTCCCGATCGAAACCGATCTTGAAGCCTTGAGCGATGAACAGCGGTCCCGCATCCGCGTCATCAAGCAGCCGAATGCCGGTCCGGGCGGCGCGCGCAACACGGGCCTTAACAACGTCCCGGCGCAAACCGATTTTGTTGCGTTCCTTGATTCCGACGACCTGTGGACACCGGATCACCTGCAGAATGCCCAGGTGACGATGACCCGCTTTTCGGCCGACTGCTATTGGGCGTCGATTACCGGCGGTGATGCCTTCTATTATCATTTCGACATGGCCGAACTGGAAAAGACCGAAAAGGTCACGCGGCTTTCCGAGAAACCGCTGGTTCTGGAAGTGCCCGAGTTTTCGCAGGTGATGCTGCGCAACTGGAGCTTCCTGCATCTGTCCTGCATGGTGATCGGACGAAAGCTGTTCGAGACGGTACGCTTCGAAGCGGAGTTGCGGCTGGCGGCAGAGGATGTGCTGTTCTTCTGTGACTGCGCCATCGCGGCCAGCCGCATCGTCCTGTGCAACGAACCGGGTGCCGTGCGGGGCGAGGGGATCAACATCTTCCACAGCATCGATAGCGATTCTCCGCAATTCCTGTCGCAGCAGTTCAATACCTGGGTTGCACTCGACACGCTGGAAGGGCGCTTTTCCCGCAAGCCGGCGGAAATCGCCTCCATCCATTCCTACAAGCATACCGCGCGTCGGCAGGCTCTCTGGAGCCAGGCCCGGCTGATCAAGCGGCGGAAGATGCCGCAGTTCAATCTGCTGGCCCGTTGGGTCTGGCGTGATCCGAAGTTGCTGCAGAGCGCGCTTCAGCTTGCCGTCGGCAAGTTATCACGATAGCCTTCGCAGGTGCAGCATTTTTTGCTGCGGCCATTGAGGCGCGTGACGGCATTGCCTGTCACGCGCAAAAAGTACCCTGAGCAACGCATGAAGGAGACGGGCATGGACCCTTACTACTGGGAATCCGCACACGGAAATTTCGGCGACGATCTTAATCTGTGGCTCTGGGATTTCCTGATCCCGGGATTCCGGGATGTTCATCGCGAAACACTTCTCGTCGGGGTCGGCACGGTGCTGAACCGCGCGCTCTTGCCGGAAGGGCGGCACAAGCTGGTGCTTGGCAGCGGTTTTGGCTACGGCGCCCTGCCGGACATGAGCAACAGTGCGGAATGGGATGTCCGTTGCGTCCGCGGGCCGTTGACGGCGCAGAAGGTGGGCGTCGATCCCAAGCTCGGGATCATCGACCCGGCGGTCATGGTTGCCGAGATGCCCGAGTTCAAAGGCCTGCCGAAGAAATACAAGAAGAGCTTCGTGCCGCATTGGGAATCGGCGATTGCCGGCATGTGGCCAGGCATCTGCCAGATCGTCGGCCTGCACTATATCGACCCGCGCGGCGACGCTAAGGATGTCATCCGCGAGATCGCCCAGTCGGAAATGATCGTTGCGGAATCGATGCACGGCGCCATTCTTGCCGATGCTTTCCGCGTTCCCTGGGTGGCGGTGTCGACCTCCAACAGCATCAACAGCTTCAAGTGGAACGATTGGGCCCACACCGTCGGCGTCACCTATCGCCCGCGGCATGTTCCGGTGTCGAGCCGGGCAGAGGCGATCATCAAGGGGGCGAAGTTCTGGGGCGTCGATTTCGATGCGCACCAGCCGGCGCTCGATGATCCGAACAAGCGTCAGATCGATGAAAGCATCATGGTTGCGGTTCGAGCTCCCAAGCAGACCTCATTGCGGGTTGCTGCCAAGCAATTGCTGGCTGCCCCCTCGGCGCTGTCGCTGTGGCAAGCGGCGCGCGCCGCACCGCAACTGAGTGCCGATCACGCCCTTGTGGAGCGCAAGGAGCGCTTTCTCGATGTTATCGCTGGCGTGCGCCGCGACTATTTCTAGATCGCGGGCACCATTGCGGCCGCCATCAACAGCCTATCGGGCTGCGGACGGCGGTTGCAGCAGATAGCGCAAGCCGCCCGATCCGCCCAGCGCCACCGGGGCCGCGTCGGACTGGCGGCGAAAACGGTCCGTCTTGTCGGCGAAAATCCCGGAGGCGATGGCCGGAATGGCCGCCGGATTGCCAAGCGCGTGGAGCAACGCGGCTCTTGAGCCGGATTGCCGCTTGATGTCGAGAAATTCCCGAAGCTCGTATCGACCCCGGATGTGATGTTCGTGGCGGGCAATCAGTGCGCGTGCCTGCGGCGGCAGATCGCTCTGGGCAAGAATTGACCTGTCGGCCTCATAAAGCCGCTTCAGGTCGGCCGTGCGGTGGCTGCTGCTGAGGGAATCGCCGCGCACAACGGCACCGTAACCACAGCTATGGATGATCTTGTAGCGCGCGCCCCTGGTCAGCGCCCGGGCATACAGATCGTAATCCTCGCCCAGCCGCAGGTTTTCCTGGTAGCGGAGGCGGTGTGTATCGAGAAAATCGCGCCGCATCAACGGTTTCAGGAAGCCGATCTCGCCCCGCCGGACGCCGCGCTTGGAGATATTGCCCTTGATGAACTCGCCGAGGGTGAGAATACGCGGGGCTGCGGGAAAGGCCTCAACGGCAAGCTGGGCGTCGTCTGCCGCCGCCTCATCGACAAACGCGATGTTGTCGGCAATGAAATCCCAATCCGTCTGAGCCAGGAGGTTTCTCAAGCGTCCGGGAAAGAAAAAATCATCGGCATCGAGGATCGCCAGTACTGGGGATTTCGAGATTGAAATGGCGTGGTTGCGGGCAGCGGCAGGCCCTCTGTTGGCCTCGAACCGGGCGATAGTCAGCCGGCCACTGCCATCGTCCGCCTTTCGCGAGGCATCGCCAGTGCCGTCAGTCGAACCGTCGTCGACGACCACGACTTCGGCTGTCTCAGGCTCTCTCAGTGCCGAGATGACGGCTCGCCCGATCGTTTCGGCCGCGTTCTTCGCGGCGATGATGACGCAGACGTCTGCATTCGGTTTCATGATCGCATTCCTTCATCGCTGTCGGGCCGAACCTAGGTCGGGTTTGGACATGCGGCAAGGCGCGATGTTGCAGATGCGAAGAAATAGGGGCAGGCAGACGCGAAACTCAGCCGTCATCGGCGAAGGCGCAGCGACGGTTCAGGCGACTACTCAGGAATTGAAATGGCCAGGGTTGTTCGGCACGCGGATCGTTTTGGCGTCCTTGTCGTCACTGGAAGCGGCAGACCCAGGCGACTGACGTTGCGCAGTGTTGCGGCGGTCCCGGCCTTCCTTGGCCACCAGAAACAGCACGGCAATGAAATATCCTGCTTGAATAAGCACCGCGCAAACCAGCGTCTGCCATGCCGTCGTCCAGGCAGAGCCTGTCAGGATGAAGGTCACAATGGCAAAAACGGCGAGCGCTCCGATCATGCTGATGAAAACACGCGGCGCAAACATCAAAACGTCCTCAATATTATGTCTTGATCTGCAAACATCATTGAAAAGTCCACCTTCTCCTCTTAGGCGATCATTAACATATCGAACATGCTTTGCGGCTTCAATCGCTCGGAGGCATTCTGCTTCATTACATTTACGTCATTTAACGTGAGAATTCTTAGCCTGCATTTAAAATCATCTATCGATTGCCCGGCAATCGTAATGTTTTTGGCGCGATACAAGGCCAATTTCCCCAGATGGTACGGGATTTCGACGCGGGAAGTGCCGTTAACAGGATTTTGCCACATTTAGGGATGTGTCGCCATGTCCGATGCAATCAGGGGGCGCTATTTGTCGGGCGCCTATCCCCTGGTGGTGAATTGGTTCGTCTTGTTAATCAACTTTTGTTACAAGATTAGCATATACGAATATACAGCATTGCAGTGCAAAAATAATGCTGCACTGCAATATTTTGACCGAAAGGGAAATGATTTTCGTATTCCTTACGACAAATGAAAGCTTTCAAATATCGTAGTCGCCACGTTTATGTCCGCAACAGGCATAATCAGCGTAAACAACTTATAGTTTTCAAGAAAAATCACGGATTGTCAGAATTTACACTATATCCGAACGTATATTAGCTATTGCTTTGTGAATTGGAAAAAGCGGCCACAATTTTTAACTTGGCCGCATTTCACTTGTGCGGCGGCATCATCCCGAAAGCTGCCTTTAAAAATCAAAATCTCCCTCTACACTCCCAAATGCAATCATACCCAGGCCCGCTGGGAACCCGACCAATCGCCAACCCGAATGGAGTTTTCTCCCATGAAGTCTGCGACTCGATCGGCAAACTCGCCGTATTTTACGACCATCGAATCCGGGGGACACCGGCCGATAGGGGGAATATCAAAAAGGGGTTTCGATATCTTCGCCGCGTCAATGGCGCTCATCGTCTTCAGCCCGCTGTTTCTGTTGCTGATGGCGCTCGTGAAGTTTTCCGATGGCGGCAAGGTGTTTTATGGACACCGCCGTGTCGGTCATAATGGCCGCTATTTCCATTGCCTCAAGTTCCGGACGATGGCGCCGGACGCCGACAAGATTTTGCAGGACCATCTGCATAAAAATCCCAAGGCCTATGAGGAATGGCAGGCAACCCGCAAGCTGCAGGATGACCCGCGTGTTACCGTCGTCGGCAGTGTTCTGCGCAAGCTGAGCCTCGATGAACTGCCGCAGCTGCTCAACATCATCCGCGGCGAAATGAGTGTCGTCGGCCCACGTCCCGTCGTTGAAGACGAACTTGAGCTTTATGAACACTCCGCCGTCTTCTATCTGAGGTCGCGCCCCGGTCTGACTGGCCTCTGGCAGGTGAGCGGCCGCAACGACGTATCCTATGCCGCCCGTATCGCCTTCGATACGCATTATGTGACCAACTGGTCACTGTTCAACGATGTGGTCATCGTTGCCAAGACAATTCCTGCTGTCTGCCTTTCTAAGGGCAGTTACTGAGTCACAGTCACCAGCGTGAATATGCCGTTTCCGTCATAACGCCGGGATCGGCTTTGTTGTTAAGTAAGGAAGTTTCATGAACAGAAGTCTTCACCAGGGACTTCCAGCCCTCGGCCGCAAGGTCCGGGGAGTTGCGCGTCTTTCCGCGCTCGCCATCGCCATCAGCGTTTCCGGCATCCATGGCGCTTTTGCCGGCGAGTATACGCTCGGAGCCATGGATAAGCTGAGAATACGCGTGGCGGAATGGCAGACGGCGGAAGGGGCCGTCCGGGATTGGTCTGCCGTCAGCGGAGACTACACGGTCGGTGCTTCCGGCGCCATCTCCCTGCCTTTCCTCGGCACTGTGCCGGCGTCCGGCAAGACCACGTCGGAAATTGCCGATGAAGTCGGCTTGCAGTTGCAAAAGCTGTTCGGCCTTCCCGACCGGCCGTCCGCGTCGGTGGAGCTTGCACAATACCGGCCGATCTACCTCGCTGGCGAAGTCCAGACACCAGGCGAATATCCGTTTGCGCCGGAGATGACGGTTCTCAAGGCAGTCAGCCTGGGTGGCGGTCTGCGCCGGGCTGAAAACGGCCAGCGGTTTGCGCGCGATTTCATCAACGCGCAGGGGGATTCGTCGGTGCAGATCACCGAGCGGAACCGGCTTCTGGTTCGCCGCGCGCGGCTACAGGCAGAAATCGCCGAGAAGACCGAGATTACCCTGCCCGCCGAGTTGAAGGGCGTCGCAGCGGCGCCTGACCTTCTTGAAAGCGAGATGGCGCTGATGGTCTCTCGCGACAAGCGGCAGAAGCTGCAACTGACCGCGCTGGCCGAACTCAAATCGCTGCTGCAAAGCGAAATCGAAGCGCTTGGCAAGAAGTCGGTCACGCAGACACGGCAGCTGGAACTTGTTGTCGAAGACAAGGGGCGTGTCGATGTTCTAGCGGAAAAGGGACTGGCGCTCAGTGCCCGCAAGCTTGCCGTCGAGCAGCGCGCAGCTGACCTTCAGGCCGCCTTGCTCGATATCGATACCGCTTCGCTGAAGGCCAAGCAGGCTGTCAGCCAGGCGAGCCAGGACGAAACCAACCTGCGCAACGACTGGGATGCGCAGCTTGCCCAGGAACTGCAGAACACCGAGGCCGAGTTGGACACGCTGGCCCTGAAGCTGATCACCAGCCGTGATCTGATGACGGAAGCATTGGTTCAGTCGGCTGATGCGTCGCTGACGCCCAAGCCAGGCCGTACGGTCGATATCAACTATTCCATTATTCGCCAGAAGGATGGAAAGTCGACGACGATTGCGGCGAACGAAGGAACGCCGATACAGCCCGGTGATGTCGTGAAGGTCGAACCGACGCTCAACACGCAATGAGGGTGGGCGGATGAAAATCGCCAAGGCCAGTCTGGTAAAACCGGGCGAGAACCGCCTCTATGCGGTTTTCGCCTTGATGGTCTCGTATTTTGTCTTCGCCTATTCCGGGCGGTTCGGCCAGGTTTCGATCCTGCTTTATTATGCGGTCTGGCTGCCCCTGGTGCTGGTCGATTACCGCCGGGTGCTGGGGAGCTACCGCAAATATATCTGGATCTTCGCCTTCGCGATCTTTGCCTGCATCTCGGTGTTCTGGTCGGCAGCGCCCGGCACAACCACACGGGCCGGCGTCCAGTATCTCACCCATGTCATCTGCGCGCTGATTGCCATGCGGGTGCTTGATGTCAGAACGCTGACGCTGGGTTCGGTGGCGGGCGCGGGTCTCGTGCTGGTCTACTCGCTGCTGTTCGGTGTCTATCATTTCGATCCGCTGGATGGCACCATCAGCTTTGTCGGTGCCTTCGCTTCCAAGAACCAGCTCGGTTTTTATGCGTCGCTTGCGGTATTCTTCAGTTTCGCAGCGGTAGTCATCCTCGGGCAGCGCGGTATCTGGCTTGCCGTCTGCGGCGTTGTTGGCCTGCTTGCCGCCTATTGCCTGCATGCGTCCCAATCGGCAACCTCGGTTCTGACTACGGCCGCCGTGATCGGCCTCGTCATCGGTATGCGGGTCTTTTCGATGCTGCCACCGAAAAGCCGCAAGCTGCTGTTCATCGCGGCCTCAGTCTTCGGTGTCATCACCGTGATCGCCGCCGTCTATGGCGGTGCGGTCGATAGTATTCTCGGCATCTTCGGCAAGGATTCGACCCTGACGGGCCGGACCTATCTCTGGCAGCAGGGCATCGAGGCGGCGATGGCATCGCCGGTGATCGGCATCGGTTACCAGGCCTATTGGGTACAGGGTTTTTCAGAACCGGAGCGGCTGTGGGAGGAGTTCTTCATCGGCTCGCGCAGCGGATTTCATTTCCACAATACGTTTATCGAGACGATGGTGGAGATGGGCGGGATCGGTCTGGTTCTGTTGACCGGGCTTCTGCTAGCCGGTTTGCTCGGTCACTTGAAAAGAGTGCTGAGCGAGAAGGAGAGTTCCGAGCCGCTTGTGCTGTTCGGCGTTTCCGCCCTGCTGTTCGTGCGCGCCTTTGCCGAAATCGACGTGATCTTTCCCTATCAGATCGGCTCGTTCCTCCTCTACGTCGTCGCAGGCAAGCTGACCATGCCGGTCGCGCCAGTCGCTTTGCCCCGGGTTTTCAATGTTCGTGACGACAGCCTGCGGGCAATCGTCCAGCCGCTCGGCGCCGGACCGGTCTATCCGCACAGATAGGCGCGCTGCTGTGTGCTTAGAACGCAAAGACCCCAATCGGTTCGCTGAGGCCCCTTAACGTGTAGGAGCCGAGATTTTCCAGGTTGGTCTGGCACTTGGCCATTTCGGCAAAAGCCTGCGACAGTAGAACCGGCCGCTTGAGTTCCTTGGTCAGGCTTTCGAGCCGTGAGGCGACGTTGACCGTCGGGCCGATGACAGTGAAGTCGAGGCGGCTGCGCGAGCCGATATTGCCATACATCACGTCACCGACATGTACGCCGATGCCATAACCAAGTGCCTGATGGCCTTTTTTGACATTTTCCTCGTTCAGTGCCGCCATCGCAGCCTGCGCTTCACGGATCGCCGCAAGAAGGTCGCCGCACGCACTGACCTTGTCGAGCGGGAAAATGGCCAGCAGGCCGTCGCCCATGAATTTCAGAATCTCGCCGCCGTGTTTCTCGATCGGCTCGGCCATGGCGTCGAAATAGCCGTTGAGCAGCTCGATGACATCGTCGCGCGGCCACAGGTCGGAAATGCCGGTAAAGTCGCGCAGATCGCAGATCAGAATGGCAGCACGGACGGTAACTCCGCTGCCGCGTGTCGTGGCACCGGCAAGGATCTGCTCGCTTGCATGCGGGCCGACATAAGTCTCGAGCAGCGTCCGGGCGAGGCGGTTCTTCAGGCGGATTTCACTGACCAGCGCAAAGGCCGGCAGCAGGCCGGCAAGAACCGCAATATCGTCATCGGTGAAGCCGCCCGGTCTGTCGCTGCCGAAAGTAATGATGTGGTGCTTGCCCAACGTGTGCTCGAGTGGCCAGGCGATATAATCCGTGTGACCTTCAGCGCGCAGTTCATCATAAAGAGGATAGGGTGGGGCGTTGGCGGAGGCTGCCGGTTCGAGGCGCTGGCGGACCACCTTTGCGCCGCTGTGGATGTCGTTGACGGGGCTGTGGCGATAGCGGTCGCTATCTTCGATGCCGAAACCGAAGGTCTGGATATCAGCTTCCTGCATGCCTCTCTGCCACAGGATTCGCGCACCCAGCCATTGTGGGTGAAGGATGCGGAAGTGAAGCGTGCCGCGAGAGACCGGTATTCCGGCCTGATTGAGCCTGGCGCACATCTCAATGAAGATATTGTCGATGAAACGCTCGTCGCGCGTCTCGGTCATCAGCCAGTCGATGATGCTGCTGCTGTCGCCCGGCGGCGTGTCAGCGCTCTCGCGAGGCAGGCTGGAAGCGGCGCTGGATGGAACTTGCATGAATACACCCTGTCGTGGTCTTCGGCACTTTGAACGACAAACTTAGTCACGGTGAAGCGCGAATACCAGTGTAGGAAGTTGCCTATCGTATTCGAAGCACGAGGAGGTGCGGCCCTAGCGTGATCGCCGGTTCTGCACGAGTTTTGCCCAGTAAAAAATGGAAATGGCGCCACCCTGAATGGGCGACGCCATGAAAATCCATTCGGTATTGCTACTGAACTTAAGCTGCGGCCGAAATGCTGCCTGCGGTCGGAACTTCGGCAATCGTTTTCAGGATCTGCGAAGCGATCTGGTAGGGGCAGCCTTGCGAGTTCGGGCGGCGGTCTTCCAGGTAACCCTTGTAGCCGTTGTTGACGAAGGAATGCGGGATACGGACCGACGCGCCACGATCAGCAACACCGTAGGAGAACTTGTTCCACGGCGCCGTTTCGTGCTTGCCGGTCAGGCGCTTGTCGTTGTCCGGGCCGTAAACGGCGATGTGGTCCAGAAGGTTCTTTTCGAAGGCGGCCATCAGGGCTTCGAAGTACTCCTTGCCGCCGACTTCGCGCATGTACTTGGTCGAGAAGTTGGCGTGCATGCCCGAGCCGTTCCAGTCGGTATCGCCGAGCGGCTTGCAATGGTATTCGATGTCGATGCCATACTTTTCGGTCAGGCGCTGCAGGAGGTAGCGGGCCATCCAGATTTCATCTGCGGCGCGCTTGGAGCCCTTGCCGAAAATCTGGAATTCCCACTGGCCCTTGGCCACTTCGGCATTGATGCCTTCGTGGTTGATGCCGGCCGCGAGGCAAAGATCAAGATGCTCTTCGACGATCGTGCGGGCGATATCGCCAACATTCGAATAACCAACGCCGGTGTAGTACGGACCCTGCGGAGCCGGATAGCCGGTTTCCGGGAAGCCGAGCGGGCGGCCGTTCTTGTAGAAGAAATATTCCTGCTCAAAGCCGAACCAGGTGCCTTCGTCGTCAATGACGGTAGCGCGGCTGTTGGAAGCGTGCGGGGTGACGCCATCCGGCATCATCACTTCGCACATGACGAGCACGCCGTTGGTGCGGGCCGGATCCGGATAGATTGCAACCGGCTTCAGCACGCAATCCGACGAGCGGCCTTCAGCCTGCATCGTCGAGGAACCATCGAAGCCCCAGAGCGGCAGCTGCTCGAGCGCCGGAAATGCGTCAAATTCCTTGACCTGTGTCTTACCGCGAAGGTTCGGGACCGGGGTATATCCGTCGAGCCAGATATACTCGAGCTTAAATTTCGTCATTTCTAACCTCTCATGGGTTGATGATGCACAGCGTCCGGAAAAGTCCAATGACGCCGCGCCGCCAACGGCTGACTACCTATATGCACGGGGCATGCCAGTTTGAGATGGGCGCGAGAAAAGAGGTCACATTTCTTCTCAAGGGCAAAAAAGGGGGATCTGCGTAGCGGCAGGCGCGTGGCTGGCGAGAAAAGTTGAAGTCACTGGCGAATTTGAGCTTTTCGCCGCCGATTTCGAACTGTTCACTTCGTTTCAGGGCCTGTTCCGGACCGGTGTGGCCAGGTTTGTTCAAAAAATACGCAGAAGTTGCGACAATTTGACTGGCGTGCACACGCACAAAATTTATCTCAAAAATCCCATGCAAAACGGAATGCCTAAAAAATGGCCTATTTTTTAGGCGGATTGATTTTTTTTTAATCAATCCGCGCAAATCGCGCCCAACTCTGTTATGGTCTCTGCAAGCAGCCCGCTGAGGTCTGTGAAAAAGGAAAAGGCACAATGGCAATGATGTCTCCGGCCGATACGGCCAAGATTTTCGAGTTCCCCGCCGGTGGGCGGAAATTGGCTGGCCGCCGCTTCGAGCAGTCTGCCACGATCGCCGATATTCGCCCGAAACAGGTTCTGACCGTCGACTACAGCAACTGGTACCACGACGAAGCTGTCCGTGAGGAACAGAAGCCGAAGTCCTGATTGTCCTCAAGGACAATCCTGTCACCGCTGTTGCGGATACAGTTGCGCTATGCGAGTGCCATCTGCGCGGTGAAGACATTTGCGCCGATCCCCGAGGGCCGTTGAGCCCCGCCATCTCCCGACCATTTGATCCTGAAAAGCCTGCCTCTGCCACGGTGGCTGCAGTTGCGTGCTCCGGCCGGGCGCCCGGCTGCGGGACATGACGCAGGATCATGGTTAACAATTTTTTTGACCAGACCGATGTGGCGTTATTTTAACACTTTTGGCGCAGATTCTTGAGTGAAGCTTCCGTCGAAATGGATCGCAACGCTGCTGATTCGTTGAGCGATGGAAGATTTGGCGCAATCGGCAACGGTGTTGTCAGGCGGGCGAAGATCACTGCAGGCCGGGAGCCATAGGGGTCTCACGTTTCCCTGCGGAGCAAAGGATGTTCGGCATGACGGATCACATCATGAAGACGCTCTTGAACATCATGGCTGCCCTTTCGCTGGGCTCGGCCATGGTCCTGTACATCGTTCTCTAACGTCACCGATAAGCGCGGTTCACGGATAAAGGTAGTGCGCGTCCCACTCGTCATGCGGGATGAGGTCGCCAATTTTGTAGTTGAACGACAGGACCTCGATATGGTCCGGCCCAGTGGCACATTTGTATTTCAGCTTGTACCATTCGCCCTTGCTGCGAAACACGGCACCCGGCGCCTTCAGATTATCGGCATCGACGATCGGGTCGGCGAACGTGTAGGCAATCACCTTGTCGGGCTTGAACGACGACTGGTCGGCGCTGATCTTCCACATCGCCTCGGTGTCGCATCGCTGTTCCAGGCGGGTCTGTGGGTCGAGTTTTTCGAATTGCTTGACCAGTGACTGATCCATGGCTGCTGCCGGCGCCGCAATCGCGGCTGTCAGCAAGAGCGGGCAAACAAGCCTGTTCATTGCGTCGTCAACTCCTCGTCATTTCAGAAAGTGCAAACGGAAACGGGCGCTTCCGGTCGGAGCGCCACCGCATCCTTACGTTAACTTCAAGGAAACCTTTGTGTTCATTCAAAGGCAAAAACGGGCTAAACCTCGGAAACGTCGATCCATTCCGCCGACGAAAGCAGAGCCATCCGCTCCGGATTGATCCGCACTGCTGCATGCGGAGCGCCAGCGGCGGGTACCACTTCCTCGTAGGCCCTGAGTGAAATGTCGCAATAAACCTTGTGCGGCTTGGCAAGGCCGAAGGGGCAGACGCCGCCGATGGGATGGCCTGTCTCTTCCTCGACTTCATCGAAGCCGAGCATGCGAGCCTTGGTCGAAAACCGGGCCTTGTACTTCTTGTTGTCCAGCCGGGCATCGCCGCGCGTGACGATCAGGATCACTTCATCTGCCACTCGCAAGGCCAGCGTCTTGGCGATCTGCGCTGGCTCGACACCATGGCCCTCGGCCGCAAGTGCCACGGTGGCGGTGCTTTGCGCAAGCTCGATGACGGCGATATCGGGGGCGTGTTCGGCAAAGAACGTCTTGACGGAAGAAATGCTCATCGGATGGCGTAACTTTTCTGACGGGAGCCGCCCGGATGGCCCGGGCGATAGACTGCGGGTAATCTTTCAGTCGTCATTCGATGCGTCAAGATTTTCCGGACGTATGCCTTCCTGATCGTGTGGCAGGTAGCCATGGCTGGTGAACCAGTTGATCAGGATCGCGGCGATCGCCTCGTCGCGGGTGTGCATGCCGGGGTGATCGGAGATGAAGGATTGAATCGCTTGTTCGATCCGCGGATCATAGATGTCGGACATGATGTCTCCCGAAGAAAGGCCGTGGATGTGCCGGTGGTCAAACCGGCACGATGCCAGGATGCGTCAAGCTTGTTTGACGATACGGATCAGCACGAGAAGGATGACGGCGCCGATGGTCGAATGGATAATCGCAGCCAGGATGCCGCTACCGATGCTGACGCCGAGGTAGGGAAAGAGTGTGCCGGCGATGAACGCGCCGATAATGCCGATGACAATATTCCCGATCAGGCCGAAGCCGAAACCCGAAACGATCAAGCCTGCCAGCCAGCCGGCAATGGCGCCGACAATAAGAAAGACAACAATGCTCTCGATACCCATGGATGGTTCCTTTCCGTTGTATCTTGGAGAGAAACTAGTGCAGGAACCGGTTCGCGATAAGAGGAGGTTTTCAAAAATATAGGCGATTCCAACGCCCAAGCGGCAAATTAGCGGACTGCCCCTCACCCTAGCCCTCTCCCCGCGGGCGGGGAGAGGGGATGACGGAGTTTGCCGCTTGTCCCTTCTCCCCGTTTCGACGGGGAGAAGGTGCCTGTTAGGGCGGATGAGGGGCGCTTTTGCTGGATCAACGGACAGTTTAGACGATGCCGCCGCCGCCACTCTTTGATGCCGGCCGTTCGCCGGAAACCTTGGCGCGGTAACCGCTGGCCCGGTAGGCGGCAACCGGCGCGATGGCGCCGCCGGCCTCGTAGCGGGACATGGCCAGGATCGGCTCGACATGCGTGCGGAACGCCGCCTTCAGCGTTTCCGTGGCCATCAGCGCGTCGTTGCCGTCCTGATAGCCTTCAAGCGCCTTGCGATCGACCAGCAGTGCCTGCGCATAGGCACGGCTGACTTCGGTCGCCGAGTTCATCAGGCTCTCGATCGGGTCGGTGACATTGTGGCTCTGGTCGAGCATGTGCATCGGCGCAAAGCCGTCTGCCTTGCGCGTTTCCGCATCGACCAGTTCGTTGAAGACGAGGAACAGCCGGTAGGGATCGATCGAGCCTGTATCCAGGTCGTCATCACCATATTTCGAATCGTTGAAGTGGAAGCCGCCGAGCTTCTTGAACTGGATCAGCCGGGCAACGATCATCTCGATATTGACGTTCGGCGCATGATGGCCGAGATCGACTAGGCAATGTGCCTTGGGGCCGAGTTCCTGGGCGATCAGGTAGTTGGTGCCCCAGTCCTGCACGACGGTCGAATAGAAGGCGGGTTCGAACATCTTGTGTTCGGAAAAGATCTTCCAGTCGTCCGGCAGGCCCTTGTAGATGGCCTTCATCGCCTCGAGATAACGCTCGAAGCTCTTGGTGAAATTGCTCTGGCCGGGGAAGTTGGAGCCGTCGCCTACCCACACAGTCAGTGCCTTGGAGCCGAGCGCCTTGCCAATTGCGATACACTCGAGATTGTGATCAACGGCCTGCTGCCGGGTTGCCGCATCGGCATGGCTGAGCGAGCCGAATTTGTAAGAATGCGTCTGATCGGCCGCATCGGAAAAGGTGTTGGAGTTCATCGCGTCGAAGCCGAGGCCCAGTGCGTTGCCCTTTTCCTTAAGCTCATCAAGGTCGTCGACCTTGTCCCACGGGATATGCAGCGAGACCGTCGGCGTCGCCTTGGTCAGTTGCTGGATGACCGAGCAATCCTCGATCTTGTCGAAGATATTGCGTGGTTCGCCGGTGCCGGGAAAGCGGGCAAAGCGGGTGCCACCGGTGCCAACGCCCCAGGATGGAACGGCCACTCCGTAAGCAGATACTTTCGCTTTGATCGTGCTGATATCGATGCCCCGGCGCGCCAGCTGCGTCCCGAGATGGTCATAGTCGGCCTTCAGATCGGCAAGGCGCGCGGCATTGTCGGCGTCGATGACGTCTTGTGTGATCATCCGTGTCATGTCGTTCTCCGGATCAGCGTGTGAACGACTGGGCATTGCCCGCATCGACATTGATGATGTTGCCGGTCGATTTGGCCGACATGTCGGAAGCGAGGAAGTAGATCGCTTCGGCAATGTCTTCAGGGAAGACGCTGAGCTTCAGCATCGACCGCTCGCGGTACATCGCCTCCAGCCCTTCCATGTCCGTCTTGTAGACGGCGGCGCGCTGTTCCTTCCACTCGCCGCTCCAGATCTTCGAGCCGCGCAGAACGGCATCCGGGTTGACGACATTGACGCGGATCTGCGCGGATGCGCCTTCGAGCGCCAGGCAACGGGCGAGATGAATCTCGGCGGCTTTCGCCGTGCAATAGGCGGATGCGCCGGGGGAAGCGGCAAGGCCATTCTTGGAGGCGACGAAGACGACATTGCCGCCGGCCTTCTGGTTGCGGAAGATACGGAAGGCTTCGCGCGACACCAGGAAATATCCGGTGGCGAGAATGTCCATGTTCTTGTTCCACAGCGAAAGCGTCGTGTCTTCGATCGGCGCGGAGGAGGCGAGACCGGCATTGGAAACGAGAATGTCGAGACCGCCAAATTCGAGAAGCGTGTCGGCAAAGCTCTTTTCGACGGCGGCTTCATCGGTGACGTTCATGGTGACAGCGCGGACGAAATCCTTGCCGTAGCGGCCGCCGAGTTCGCCGAGCGCCGAGGCAAGTGCGGTCTCGTCGATATCGGCAAGCACGACGCAGGCGCCTTCCTGCATCAGGCGGTGGGCTGTCGCCTTGCCGATGCCGCCGGCGCCGCCGGTGACCAGCGCGATCTTGCCCGCCAGCATTTTTGGCTTCGGCATGCGCTGAAGCTTGGCTTCCTCAAGCAGCCAGTATTCGATATCGAAGGCTTCCTGTTCCGGCAGGCCGACATAGGTCGAGACGCCGGATGCGCCGCGCATGACATTGATGGCGTTGACGTAGAATTCGCCGGAAATACGGGCCGTTGCCTTGTCCTTGGCAAAGGTGATCATGCCAACGCCGGGGATGAGATAGACGACCGCATTTGGGTCGCGCATGGCAGGGCTGTTGCTGCGCTTGCAGCGTTCGTAATAGGCGGCATAACCGGCGCGGTATTCGGCGATCGCGGCTTCAAGGCCAGCGAGGGTCTTGTCGATGTCCGGATTGGCCGGATCGAAATCGATCACCAGCGGGCAGATCTTGGTGCGCAGGAAATGGTCCGGGCAGGACGTGCCAAGTGCCGCCAGCGGCTCGAGGTTTTTCGATGTGACGAAATCAAGCACGGCCTGGCTATCGTCGAAATGGCCGAGCTTGCGTTCGTCGGCGCTGATCATGCCGCGAATGACTGGCATCAGCTTTTGCGCGATGGTACGGCGGTCGGCTGCTGGCAGAACAGGTTTGACCGCGCCGCCGAAGGCCGGAACCGTGTTTTCCGTCTCGAACCACGCAATCGCCTTGTTAATAATCTCGACGGTGGTCTCGTAGGCTTCCTTGGCGGTGTCGCCCCATGTGAAGAGGCCATGGCTTTCAAGAATGAGGCCGCGTGCGTTCGGGTTTTCAGCGCAGAATTTCGAAAGCCAAAGGCCAAGCTCAAAGCCGGGGCGCTTCCAGGGCAGCCAGCCGATATCGGCGCCAAAGATTTTCTGGGTCAATTCCCGGCTGTTCTTCGATGCGGCAATGGCGATGATCGCGTCCGGGTGCATGTGATCGACATGCTTCTTCGGTACATAGGCGTGCAGCGGCGTATCGATCGAAGCGGCGCGCGGATTGAGGTTGAAGGTGCAATGCGGCAGGTAGCCGACCATTTCGTCTTCATGCTCGAGGCCACGATAGAGGCCCTTCAGCGCCTCCAGCTTCTCCATATAGAGTGTCGAAAAACCGTCCATCTTGATGGTGCCGACGTCGCCGCCGGAGCCCTTGACCCAGAGAACTTCGACTGTGCCGCCGCCGAGAGGGTCTTTTTCCATGACCTTGGCGGAGGTGTTGCCGCCGCCGTAATTGGTGATGCGCTTGTCGGAACCGAGCAGGTTGGAACGATAGAGAAGCCGTTCCGGCTCGCTCATCGCGGTTGCCTTGGCGTCATCCCAGAGATTGGCAAGGCGCGAGCCTTGTTGCTTGTCGAGCATCGATCATTCCTCCCGGTCAATTCCGCGCCGTTCCGCTGGATTTCGCGGGGTAAAAAGCGCATTCGTTGCGATCAGATCACACAAAGATCAGCCGCATGTCAATCAGAAACGATCAAAAACAATCATATTGCACTGCACAATGAAAAAATATGATTGTTTGTGATTGACAATGCGCGGTCGTGATGGAAGCATAGACAATATTGGAGGAGCCTAATGCACGAGAAAGAGCGACACAGGATCATTCTGTCAGCTGTCCAGGACAAGCCGGTCATCACCGTGCCTGAACTGGTCGATCTGACCGATAGTTCTGAAGCGACGATCCGCAGGGATATCGCAGCGCTGCATGTGCAGAAACGTCTGCGCCGGGTGCGCGGCGGTGCTGAAGCGATCAATCCCCCGCAGTTCGTCGGTCTTGCCGGCCGTCCGTTCAGTGTCAACGAGGGCTTGCATGCCCGCCAGAAGCAGGCGATTGCCAAGGAAGCCGTGGCGCTCTGTCAGGATGGCGAGCCGATCATTATCAATGGCGGCACCACGACATTCCAGATGGTGCATTTCCTCGCCAATCGCCGGATGCAGGTTTTTACAAACTCTTTCCCGATTGCCGAGCACCTGCTCAAGCACTCGAAGAATACCGTGATGCTGTCGGGCGGCACGATCTATCGCGAGCAGAACATCATCCTAAGCCCCTTCGATAATGACGTGACGCGCAATTTCTATGCGCGCCGCATGTTCATGGGGGCGCAAGGGCTGGGTCCGCTCGGTCTGATGGAAGGCGACCCGCTGCTCATCCAGGCGGAGCAGAAGCTGATCGACCAGGCGGATGAACTCGTTGTCCTGATCGACTCGTCGAAATTTCACAAGCGTTCCAGCCTCATTCTCTGCGGGCTGAAGCGCATTACTACGGTGATCACGGATTCGGGCATCGAGGACCGGCATGTCCAGATGCTCGAAGATGCAGGCGTCGGCTTGGTTATCGCCAATACGCGGTCCGGCATTGTTGAAGAGAATGCTTCCTCGTCGGCGTAAGGCCGGCGGGAGGAGGGGAGTGGGAACCGCCGATGGCTTCAAGCCGGCTGGCAAAGTTTTGAGAGCATACGGCCGAATGAACGCGATCATTGTGACCGCGCGGCCTCTGGGAGGAGAACGTCATGAAAATTTTCAAGGCATTGATGGTCACGACAGCGGTTTCGCTGGTACTGATGACAAACGCCGCGCATGCGGAAAACAAGAAGATCGCCCTCGTCGTCAAGGCGCTCGGCATCGGCTTCTTTGAAGCCGCCAACAAGGGTGCGCAGGAAGCCGCCAAGGAACTCGGCGATGTCGAGGTGATCTACACCGGCCCGACGACGACGACGGCCGAAGGCCAGATCGAAGTCATCAACTCGCTGATCGCCCAGAAGGTCGATGCGATCGCCGTGTCCGCCAACGACACCGACGCCCTGGTTCCGGCGCTGAAGAAGGCCATGGACCGCGGCATCAAGGTTATTTCCTGGGATTCAGGCGTTGCCAAGGACGGCCGTTCGATGCACCTGAACCCGTCGTCCAGCCCGTTGATCGGCAATATGATCATCAAGCTTGCCGCCGACCAGCTGCCGGATGGCGGTGACGTCGCCGTTCTCTCTGCAACGGCCACCTCGACCAACCAGAACACCTGGATCGAGGAAATGAAGAAGGTTCAGGGCAACTATAAAGGCATCAACGTCGTTGCCACCGTTTACGGTGATGACCTTGCCGACAAGTCCTATCGCGAAACGCAGGGCCTCATCCAGTCCTACCCGAACCTGAAGGCGATCATCGCTCCGACCTCCGTCGGCATCGTTGCTGCAGCCCAGGCCGTTGAAGACGCAGGCAAGGTTGGCCAGATCAACGTCACCGGTCTCGGCCTTCCCTCGGAAATGGCTGGCCACGTCAAGGCCGGTTCGTCGAAGTCCTTCGCCATCTGGAACCCGATCGACCTCGGCTATTCCGCCACCATGATCGCCTATGACCTGATCGGTGGCGCGGAAGCAAAGCCGGGCGCCGAACTGAAGATGGGCCGCATGGGCACCGTCAAGCTCGACGACAACAACGAAGGCGCCATGGCCGACCCGTTCGTCTACGATGCCAAGAACGTCGAAGAGTTCGCCAAGATCTTCTGAGGGTTCTTCTTCTCCCCAGCGGGGAGAAGTGCCGAGTGAAACGAGGCGATGAGGGGGCGGTGCGGCAAATTCTGAAAATGCCGTGGCCCCCTCATCCGACCCTTCGGGCCACCTTCTCCCCGCAGGGGAGAAGAGGGACACCGAGCCCGCTATTCTCATCAAACCCAACCGGTGGATTGCCTCTTGCTGCAGGAAACGACCACATCGCGGATGAAACCCGCTGTCGCGCTTGAGGACATTTCCAAGTCCTTTCCGGGCGTTAAAGCACTCTCGGGTGTCTCGCTCGCCTTGTATCCCGGCTCCGTCACGGCGCTGATCGGTGAGAACGGCGCGGGCAAATCGACGCTCGTCAAGATCCTCACCGGCATCTATCAGCCGGATGGCGGCATGATCCGGGTTGACGGAGAAGAAACTCATTTCCCGACAGCCATGGCTGCGGCTCATGCCGGCGTTACCGCGATCCATCAGGAAACCGTGCTGTTCGATGAACTGTCGGTCGCTGAAAACATCTTTCTCGGTCATGCGCCGCGCGGCCGTTTCGGACTGATCGACTGGACCAAGCTCAATAACAATGCCCGTGATCTGCTCGCCCGCGTCGGCGCC
The DNA here is from genome assembly GCA_900472175.1 of Hyphomicrobiales bacterium. GTDB lineage: Bacteria > Pseudomonadota > Alphaproteobacteria > Rhizobiales > Rhizobiaceae > Pararhizobium. The sequence goes on from UCHD01000023.1 coordinate 101,018, forward strand.
GAAATCGATCCGACGATCCGGTTGCGCGATCTCGGCATCGCCAACAAGCACATGGTGGCGATTGCGCGCGCTCTGTCGATCGATGCCAGCGTCGTCATCATGGACGAGCCGACGGCTGCCCTGTCGCATAAGGAAATCCACGAGCTTTACGAACTGATCGACCGGCTAAAAGCGGACGGCAAAGCGATCCTCTTCATCAGCCACAAGTTCGATGAGATCTTCCGCATTGCCGACCGCTACACCGTGTTCCGTGATGGTGGCATGGTCGGCGAGGGGCTGATGGCCGATGTCACCCAGGATCAGCTGGTCAAGATGATGGTTGGCCGCGATGTCGGCCAGGTCTTCCCGAAGGTCGATGTCGATATCGGCGAACCGGTTCTGACTGTGTCGGGCTATCGTCACCCGACGGAATTCGAAGACATCAATTTCGAGCTGCGCCGGGGTGAAATCCTCGGCTTCTACGGCCTGATCGGGGCCGGGCGTTCCGAATTCATGCAGTCGCTGATCGGCATCACTCGGCCGTCTGCCGGTGCGGTCAAACTTCACGGCGAAGTGCTGGTCATCCGATCTCCCGCCGAAGCGATCGAGGCCGGTATCGTTTACGTACCGGAGGAGCGCGGCCGCCAAGGGGCGATCATCGGCCTGCCGATCTTCCAGAACGTCACGCTGCCCTCGCTGCAGAAGACATCGCGGGCCGGGTTCCTGAAGCTCGCCAACGAGTTTGCCTTGGCACGTGAATACACGCAGCGCCTCGATCTTCGTGCCGCCTCGCTTGATCAGGATGTCGGCACGCTATCTGGCGGCAATCAGCAGAAGGTGGTGATCGCCAAATGGCTGGCGACGCAGCCGAAAGTGATCATCCTCGATGAACCGACAAAGGGCATCGATATCGGCTCCAAGGCTGCGGTGCATGCCTTCATGAGCGAACTGGCAGGGCAGGGGTTGAGCGTCATCATGGTCTCCTCGGAAATTCCCGAAATCATGGGCATGGCCGACCGCGTCATCGTCATGCGCGAGGGCCGCATTGCCGGGCGTTTCGAACGCGCTGAACTGACGGCTGAAAAGCTGGTGCGGGCCGCCGCTGGCATCGGGGAGGCTGCGTGATGGCAAAATTGCTCAAGAACCGCGAAATCTTGCTGGTTATCGCCATCGCCGCGTTGCTCGTCGCGATCACCCTGCGCTTTCCGGGTTTCGTAGCGCCTGCCAATCTGGCGCGCGTCTATAATGACACCTCGATCCTGATCATTCTGGCGCTCGGCCAGATGGCCGTCATCCTGACGCGCTGCATCGATCTGTCGATGGCCGCCAATCTGGCGCTGTGCGGCATGGTCGCCGCCATGATCAATGCCGCCTTTCCAGGCATTCCGATTCCGCTGATCATTCTGGTGGTCGTGGCCCTTGGCGCTCTCCTCGGTTCGATCAATGGCCTGCTGGTCTGGAAGCTGGAAATCCCGCCGATTGTCGTGACGCTCGGAACGCTCACCATCTTTCGCGGCACCATCTTTCTACTGAGCAAGGGCGCCTGGATCAACGCCCACCAAATGAGCGACGCCTTCAAGGCGCTGCCGCGCACATCATTGATCGGCTTTCCGGTTCTGTCCTGGCTCTCGGTTCTGGCAATCGCCGCCGTCTATATCCTGATGACGCGCACGCCGGTCGGGCGAGCCTTCTTTGCCGTCGGCGGTAATCCGCATGCCGCCGTCTATACCGGCATCGATGTCGGCCGCACGCGCTTCTTCGCCTATTGCCTGTCCGGCGGTCTGGCGGGTCTCGCCGGCTACCTCTGGGTGTCGCGTTATGCGGTCGCCTATGTCGATATCGCCGCCGGTTTTGAGCTTGATATCATTGCGGCCTGCGTCATTGGCGGTATCTCGATTGCCGGTGGCATCGGCTCGGTCGGCGGTGCGGTGCTCGGCAGCCTGTTCCTCGGCGTCATCAAGAATGCGCTGCCCGTCATCAATATCTCGCCCTTTGCCCAGCTGGCGATTTCCGGAACGGTGATCATCATCGCTGTTGCCGTCAACGCCCGCACCGAAAAGCGCAAGGGCCGTGTCATTCTGAAGAAAGCGGAGGCGGTCTGATGGCTGAGCTCAATCTTTCACCAAGGATCATTCCGGATCGGTTGCAGAGCCGTGGCAACCGGGCGCTGAAGAGCTGGGAGAGCCTGCTTCTGGTGGTGGCGATTGCGATTTTCGCGATCAATTCCTTCGCCTCGCCCTACTTCCTCGATCCATGGAACCTGTCCGACGCGACGTTCAATTTCACCGAAAAGGCACTGATCGCCTTCGCCATGGCGCTGGTCATCATTTCCGGCGAGATCGACCTGTCCGTCGCCTCGATCATCGCTTTGTCCTCGACCGCCATGGGGCTTGCCGTCACCATGGGCGCCGATACGCCGATGCTTGTCGTCGTCGGTCTCGGCACCGGTCTGCTTTGCGGTGCGGTCAACGGCCTGCTGATCACCGGTCTAGGCCTGCCATCGATCGTGGTGACTATCGGCACGATGAGCCTGTTTCGCGGCCTGTCCTTCATCATATTGGGCGATCAGGCCTATACGGGCTATCCGGCCAGCTTCGCCTATTTCGGTCAAGGCTATGTCTGGTGGGTCTTCTCGTTCGAATTCGCCTTATTCGTGCTGTTTGCGATTATTTACAGCGTGTTGCTGCACAAGACCAATTTCGGCCGCGCCGTCTATGCTATCGGCAACAACCAGACGGCAGCCTTGTTCTCCGGCGTCCGGGTCGGCCGCGTCAAGTTCATCCTGTTCCTGCTGACGGGCCTGATGGCCGGCATCGCCTCGATCTGCCTGACCTCGCGCCTCGGCTCCACGCGTCCGTCGATCGCGCTCGGTGTCGAATTGGAAGTGGTGACGATGGTGGTGCTCGGCGGTGTCAGCATTCTCGGCGGCTCCGGTACCATTCCTGGCGTCGTGCTTGCCGCCTTCATCATGGGCATGGTCACCTTCGGCTTCGGGCTTCTCAATGTACCGGGTATCGTCATGTCGATCTTCATCGGCGTGCTGTTGATTTCCGTCATCGCATTGCCGATCCTGTGGTCACGCGCCCGCCGCCGCCGGGCGCATTGAGGATATTATGGAAAAATACGCTTTTCGCATGCGGCTTAACCCGGGCATGGCCGAGGAATACAAGGCCCGGCATGACGGGATCTGGCCGGAACTGTCCGCGTTGCTGACGGACGCCGGGGTGTCGGATTACTCGATCCATCTAGATGAAGAGACCAACCTGCTGTTCGGCGTTCTCTGGCGGCGGGATGACCACACGATGGGCGATCTGCCCAAACATCCGGTGATGCAGAAATGGTGGGCCTATATGGCTGACATCATGGAAACGAAGGCCGATAACGAGCCTGTTGCCATCCCGCTTGTTCCCGTCTTCCAGATGAAGTGATCCCATGAAAACCGTCGCCGTCATCGATATCGGCAAGACGAATGCCAAGGTCGCCTTGGTTGATCTCGACCGGTTCGAGGAAACGGCGGTGCGCAAGACCGCAAACGGCGTCGTTTCCGAAGGTCTCTATCCGCATTTCGATGTCGAGCGCCTCTGGCGTTTCATCACCGAAAGTCTCGCCGCACTGAATGCCGAGACGCCGTTCGACGCGATCTCGGTGACCACCCATGGCGCAACAGCGGTGCTGCTCGACAAAAACGGCGATCTCGCCCTACCATTGCTCGACTATGAATTCACCGGCCCCGATACGCTGGCTGCAGATTACGACAAGGTGCGCCCGCCCTTTGCCGAAACCGGCGCTGCCCGGCTGCCCGGAGGTCTGAACATCGGTGCGCAGATCTACTGGCAGGAACAGACGTTTCCTGATCAGTTTGCCAATGTCGTCAGTATCCTGACCTATGCGCAATATTGGTCCTACCGGCTGACTGGTGTTCTCTCCACGGAATTGACGTCGCTCGGCTGCCATACCGATCTCTGGAATCCGTATGAAGCTGATTTCTCGAGCATGGTCGACGCCCGCGGCTGGCGTCTGCTGTTTGCACCCGTTCGGCGCGCCAGCGATGTTCTGGGTGGATTGACCCCGCAGGCGGCGAAAGACACCGGCCTACCCATCGGTCTGCCGGTCTATTGCGGCATTCACGATTCCAACTCCTCGCTGCTTCCGCATGTGCTGACGCGGGCAGCACCTTTCTCCGTGGTTTCCACCGGAACCTGGGTGGTAATGATGGCGATGGGCGCAAGGAAAGTGGCGCTCGACGAAGCGCGCGACACGCTGATCAACGTCAATGCGCTTGGAGATCCCGTCCCATCGGCGCGGTTCATGGGCGGGCGCGCATTCTCGACGCTGATGCCCGGTCCGGCCGTCACAGCGTCCGAAGAGGTAGAGGCGCAGGTGGCGGCTGCCCAATGGATGCTTCTGCCGTCGGTGCCGGAAGGTTCCGGGCCTTTCCCGCATGCCAAGGCACGCTGGACCTGCGACGAGGCCTCCTTGACAGGCCCGCAGCGGCTCGCCGTTGTTTCCTTCTATCTTGCGATGATGACGGCCAGTTCGCTCGAACTGATCGGCGCTGAAGGTGAGATCGTGGTCGAAGGGCCGTTTGCGGTCAATTCGAGTTATCTTCGGATGCTGAAGGCCGCGACCGGCAGACCGGTGCTGATCGGCAGCCAGAGTGCCACCGGGACCAGCCTTGGGGCTGCGTGCCTTGTTGATGGCAGCCGGGCGCAGGCGCATACGGTGGAATTCGAGGGCGCTGTTCCGGAAGCGTATGTTGCCTATGCGGCAAGCTGGATGAAACACGTCCAGTCTTTATAGACGGCGCCGGGGCGCATGCGCCGCTTATGCCGTTCCGGGTCCGTTGTCGGCGCAGAAGATTGCTGACAAGAGGCCCGGAAACCGCGCCTCCAGGTCATCCTGCCGCAAGGACATATAGATGACCCGGCCCTCCGGCCGCTGCCGGATGACCCCGGCCTCGCGCAGCACGCGCCAATGATGCGTCATCGTCGATTTCGAAACGCCGCTGACGAAATCGCTGCAGATACACTCGCCGAGCGCAATCTGTTTGACCGCGGCCAGCCGGATGGGGTTTCCTAGAGCCAAAAGGATGTCGGGCAGGCGAAGGTCTTCACGCGTGGGATGATGGTCGTTCATCATGCGATGATAATAAACAGTTCGCGTACAGTCAAACTTTTCGACTGCGTCACGTTGACAATTGTACGATTCTATCCGTACTATCAAATCATCAAGACTGCGCAGCCTTGCTCCCGCAACAAAGAGATATCCATCATGTCACCATCACCCGCAACCGGCGGTCACCGGCGGCTGGGCTGGACACTGTTCCTGCTCGCTTTCGCCCAACTCGTCATCGCTGTCGACTACAATATCGTCTTCGTCGCATTGCCTGACATCGGCGCGCAACTTGGGTTCTCGCGCCAGACCCTGCAATGGGTAGTCAGCGCCTATGGTGTCGCCTTTGGCGGCTTCCTGCTTCTGGGCGGCCGTGCCGCCGATCTTCTCGGCCGCCGCCGGATCTTCATCTTTGCCCTCGCACTTTACGGGGTATCCTCGCTGGTCGGCGGGTTGGCGGCAAGTCCAAGCGCCATGATCATCGCCCGGGCCATCCAGGGTGTCGGCGGCGCCTTGCTGTTTCCCGCAACCCTGTCTCTGGTCACCACATTGTTTGCCGAGGGTCGCGAACGCAATCGCGCCCTGGCGATCTGGGGCGGTGCCGGTGCTTCCGGCCTCACCGTCGGCGCTCTTCTCGGCGGCATTCTCACCAGCGCCTATGGCTGGCCTGCCGTGTTTTACGTCAACGTGCCGCTCGTTGTCATCATCATCGCCGGTGCCCTGATCGTCATGCCGCGTGATGTCAGCCAGGGCTCGCATCGCAGCTTCGATCTTCCGGGTGCGCTGACGGCAACCATCGGCATTACGCTACTGGTTTACGTCCTCGTTGAAGGGCCGGAAGTTGGTTGGGCGTCGTCTTCGATCCTGCTGGCTCTGGTTGCCGGTCTGATCCTGCTGGCGGCCTTCTTCGTCATCGAAGCCCGCAGCGATGATCCGCTGATGCCGTTGCGGCTGTTGTCCAACCGCTATGCGCTGGCGGGCATGCTGCTGACGCTGTTCTTCGGCGCCACCTTGGGTGCATTGCCCTATTTCGAAACGGTCCTTTTCCAGGGCATGCTGGGCTTTGATGCTCTGTGGACTGGCCTTGCGTTCCTCGTTCCCGCTGTTGCCATCTTCGTCGGCACGCAGCTGGGCGAGCGCATGGCAACCGGCTCCGGCGTTCGCACCAGCCTGGTGATCGGCCAGGTTCTCAGCGTCGCCGGCATGGTTGCCTTCGCCTACGGGATTTCGCCGGAGTGGGGCTATATCGGCCTGGTTCCGGGCATGGCAGTGCTCGGTGTCGGTCAAGGCATGGTCTGGACCGCCATGTGGATCGTCTCGGCAACTGGAGTTGCACAGGAGGAGCAGGGTGTCGCATCGGGCATGGCGTCGACCAGCCTGCAGGTTGGATTGGCCGTCGGCCTCGCCATTCTGGTTGCTGTCGCCAATGGCGTCGGCCAAGCGACCGGTCAAACGGCCGTGGCCGGGCTGATCGAGGGGACCCGGTTCGCCGTCTATCTGGCCGCTGGCGGAACTGTTTTGGGGCTGATCGTTGCCCTGACACTGCCGCGCCGTGCCGAAATCCCGGCAGGCGCGCAATACGCTCCAGCCGAATGACCCTGCGGCCCGCCCTTTGGGGCGGGTCTCACCGGCTGTAGCGTTGGCGCTCAAGGAGCCGTGGGAAAACGAAGGAAGAAAAACGGCAGCTGCAGCCTTCAAGGTCCGCGGCACTTCGTGTGTCCAAGGACACGCAACGATAGTCATGTCCTGCAACACGTATATGCTGCCAGGCCGACGTATGGTTTGACTATTTCCTAGAAAATCCGAGCATTCACAGCCTTGCTGTCATCCTCGATATTGAGGAGGATGGAGACTGCTGCCAGTGTAAGGGTGGCGATAAGCGTAGCGCTTAGTCCCAGAACAATCATTGCCCGTTCCTTCTACGTCATCATCATGATGCCGCTTCACCTTGGCCGGCTATGCTTGCGCATGGCTTGTGCCGGTCAGAATAGGCAGTAGTTAATGGCGGGGTGTCTCAAGATCAACTCCCAAGTTTTACCATTGAAAACCTGTTGTTTCTCCAAGGGCGCGCAAACCCCCGTTTCACAGGCGGTTGCGCCCCGTGACGGCAATATGCAGCCAATTTTAGTGAAAGAAGATACGGACGATCAACCGTTAACCTTCAAGCAAGGAATTAACCATAAACATGGTCGGACACGTTGGAGTGGGAAAATCTACTTCCCCGCAAGGCATGACGCCGTACCGACGAACCGGTTCTGATCCGGTATGCACTTTCACCGGATATCTCTTGGGAACGAAGCGGCCGATCGCCGTGGCCAGTCGGCAATAGCCGCCGCCACTTGGCGTCTTGCAAGACGGCACGCTTGGGTCGCACCCGTTTGGAACATCCGGTGATGCGTGGATGCGCCGTGCGCCGTTCATGGCATGCGGACATGCGGTAAGAGTTTGATTTTCTACAGGATACCTCTGAAAGCCGCGCGGTTTGCAGAGATGAGATACCGGACCGGGGAAAAGCGTGAGGCAGGAAACATCGCCAGATCAGACGAGGAAAGCTCAGGCAGGCAGCCTGCTGGAGCGCTTGCGTTTTGCCGGGCTTGATGAAGACCAGACCGACGTTTTGCGCAAGCACCGCCAGTCCCTCGGCGCAGAGGTCGAACTGGCGTTGCGAGACCTGTTCCAGCGCCTCCAGACCTTCCCGGATGCCGCACGCCATTTCACCAGCGACCGCCAGATCGACCGGCTGCATGATCTCCAGTCCTCGCATTGGAGCGTGCTGACGGACGCCCGTTTCGACAGCCTCTATGCCGAACGCGTCAAGGTGCTGTCGGATACCGAAAGCAAGATGGGCCTTGACCCGCGCTGGCAGATCGCTGGCCATTCGGTTGTGCTCGAACGCCTGATCTGTTCGATGATCGAGCAGTTCTGGCCAAAATCGATGCTGTCGCTCGGCAAGGCGAACCGGCAGGAGCTTGCCGACCTGGTCGCTGCTCTCGTCCGCACCGTGTTCGTCGATACCGAGATTTCCGTTTCCCTGCGCTTCAATGAGCAGCGCCACAGCCACCAACGCCAGCTGGCCGAACAGCGCAAGGCAGGCGAAGCCGAGGCACTGGCTCTGTTTGGCGATGTCACCCAGGCGCTTGGCCGCGGCGATCTCTCCGTTCGCACGTCCGAAGACGTGGCCACGGCATACCAGCCGTTGGCCCAGGGCCTGAATGGCGCGCTCGACGCCATCCAGAACGAATTCATCGGCCTTGCCGACCGCACCGTCACGCTCGAAACATCGTCGCGCGATCTTGCCGGTCAGACCGGACACTTTGCCGAGGTTGCGCAACAGCAGTCGGATGTGCTCGGTGAGACCGTCCGGTCGCTTGGCGCTATCGTCGACCGGGTTAAGCACAATGCCACCCAGACGCGGGTGGCAGAAAAGAGCGTCGCGGTGACGCGCCAGTCGGCCGAACACAGCGGCGAGATTGCTGGACAGGCCATTTCGGCGATGGCCGATATCGAAGCGTCGGCCGAAAAAATCGGGCAGATCATCGGTGTCATCGATGAGATCGCCTTCCAGACCAACCTGCTGGCTCTGAATGCCGGTATCGAGGCGGCGCGTGCGGGCGAAAGCGGCCGCGGCTTTGCGGTCGTCGCCCAGGAAGTGCGCGCCTTGGCGCAGCGTTCTGGTGATGCGGCCCGTGAAATCAAGCAGCTGGTATCGAGCACCAAGTCCCAGGTCGAGGCGGGTGTCGAGCGTGTTGGCCGTACCCAGGATGCCATCAGCAATATCGTCGAGCAGGTGCGGGGCATCAATGATGCGATCGCCGGCATCGCCGAAGAAACCGCCGAACAGGTCACCGGTCTTCAGGCCGCGACATCCGATCTCGGCCGCATCGGCGCCGAAATCGGCGCGAGCGCCCAGCAGGCGGCGGGCGCCAAGGAAACTTGCGACGACTTGCACAGCGTCATTCTCGAACTCGGCCAGACCATCCGCCAGTTCCATGTCCAGCGGCAGGCACCGAAGACCGCCTTTGCACCGTCCTATTCGACCCCGGCGGTGATTGCGTCAGCCGGACGGCCAAGCGAAATCTTCGGCGAAAACAGTGACGGCTTCGATGACGGCTATGGTCTTCAGGGCCGTCTTGCCGGGGGGGCGCGCTGATGCAGAGCCGTTGCAAACACACGTTGCCGAGACCGGCGATCTTTGCGGGACAGCATCTGCGTTCGCGCGGGCGCGCCGAAAACCAGTTGAACCATCCGTGTAAATTACTCTCAGCCAGACAAGGAAAGTAGAGATGGCAGCCAAGAAAGCCGCTCGGAAAAGTTTGAGCCTCGCTCCGGTCCTAGACCTCAACGAGGCCAACGCGCTGCACGGCAAGCTGATGGCTCTGCGCGGCAATCCGCTCGCGATCGACGCATCCGCGGTCGAGCGCGTCGGGGCACTCTGCGTCCAGGTCCTGATGGCTGGGGCAAAAAGCTGGGAAGAGGATAATCAGTCTTTCACCTTCGCCAAGGTGTCGGACGCATTCACGAAAACGACACAGCTCATCGGGGTCAATATCGACCACCTGATGGCAAAGGAGATTTGAGACATGAAAAAGAAAGTTCTCACAGTCGACGATTCCAGAACCATCCGGAACATGCTCCTGGTGACCCTGAACAATGCCGGTTTTGAAACGATCCAGGCTGAAGACGGTATCGAGGGCCTCGAAGTCCTCGAAGATGCCAATCCGGATGTCATCGTCACCGACATCAACATGCCGCGTCTCGATGGCTTCGGCTTCATCGAAGGTGTGCGCAAGAACGAGAAATTCCGGGCCATCCCGATCCTGGTCCTGACGACCGAAAGCGACGCGGAAAAGAAGAACCGTGCCCGCCAGGCAGGTGCTACCGGTTGGATCGTCAAGCCGTTCGATCCGACCAAGCTGATCGATGCAATCGAGCGCGTAACCGCCTAACGCCAGGATTCCCGCCATGGATATGAACGAAATCAAAGAGATTTTCTTTCAGGAATGCGAGGAGCAGCTCGCCGAACTGGAATCCGGTCTCCTGAGGCTCAATGACGGCGACCGCGATCCGGAAACGGTGAACGCGGTTTTCCGTGCGGTCCACTCCATCAAGGGTGGTGCTGGAGCATTCGGGCTGGATGATCTGGTCTCTTTCGCACACGTGTTCGAGACCACGCTTGATTGCGTTCGTTCCAACAAGCTGGAACCAAACCAGGATGTCCTGAAGGTCATGCTGAAATCGGCAGATGTGCTGGCCGACCTCACCAATGTCGCCCGCGACGGCGGCAGTGTCGATCAGGCCCGTTCGGCGCAGCTGATCCGTGAACTTGAGGCATTGGCCAAGGGCGAGGCGCCGCCGGCAGCCGCTCCCGTCGCGGCCACCCCGAAAGTGGTTGCGGCGCCTGCCGCACCGGCACCCGTTGTCAGCGATGACGGTTTCGTTCCGGTCGCCTTCTCCTTCGACGATTTCGGCGACGACGACGTCTCCGCCGATCTTCCGGCCTATGACGTCGTCTTCAAGCCGAAATCGGAACTCTATACCAAGGGCAACGAGGCAACGCTGCTGCTGCGCGATCTCTCGCGTCTTGGCGAGATGAGCATCCATTGCAATATGGACAGCCTGCCGCCGCTGGATCAGATGGATCCGGAAGCTGCCTATTTCTCCTGGAAGGTATCGATCAAGACCGACAAGGGCGAAGATGCCGTGCGTTCGGTGTTCGAATTCGCCGAGTGGGATTGCGATCTCGAAGTGACGGCGCAGGAATCGGGTGACGTTGCAGAAGCCACCGGTGACGACCTGCCGATGCAGCCGGTACCGTTTGATCTGTCTGCGCTTGACGATGAACTCGATGCACCGCTTGGCGTGGTCGAGGAAGAAGAACAGATCGCTGCCGTGCAGGAAGCCGTCGCTGCTGCCGAAGCCGCGTCCAATGTCGTCCAGATGGCCGCCAGCGCGTCGCGCGGTGCTGCCAGTGACAAGGGCGCTGCTGCGGCGGCTGCCCAGAACAATGCCCAGCAGGCATCCGCTGCCGCTCCGACCATCCGCGTCGATCTCGATCGTGTCGACCGGCTGATCAACCTTGTCGGCGAACTCGTCATCAACCAGGCCATGCTGTCGCAGAGCGTCATCGAAAATGACTCGAACGGCGTGTCCTCGATCAACATGGGTCTCGAAGAGCTGCAACAGCTCACCCGCGAGATCCAGGATTCGGTCATGGCGATCCGCGCCCAGCCGGTAAAGCCGGTGTTCCAGCGCATGGCCCGTACAGTCCGCGAAATTGCCGATATCACCGGCAAGTCGGTCCGCCTCGTGACCGAAGGCGAAAACACCGAAGTTGACAAGACGGTCATCGACAAGCTGGCTGAACCGCTGACCCATATGATCCGCAACGCGGTCGATCACGGCCTCGAAATGCCGGAAAAGCGCATTGCCGCCGGCAAGAATGCTGAAGGCACCGTCAAGCTGACCGCCAAGCATCGCTCGGGCCGTATCGTCATCGAACTTTCCGACGACGGCGCCGGTATCAATCGCGAAAAGGTGCGCCAGAAGGCGATCGACAACGATCTGATCGCGGCCGACGCCAATCTGTCGGACGAAGAAATCGACAACCTGATCTTCCACGCCGGTTTTTCCACTGCCGACAAGGTCTCCGACCTTTCCGGACGTGGTGTCGGCATGGACGTGGTCAAGCGATCCATCCAGGCACTCGGCGGCCGCATCAACATCTCGTCGAAGCCGGGCCACGGCTCGGTCTTCACCATGAGCCTGCCGCTGACGCTGGCCGTTCTTGACGGCATGGTCGTCACGGTTGCCGGCCAGACGCTGGTCGTGCCGCTGACGGCGATCGTCGAAACGCTGCAGCCGGATGCGGCGGCGATCCATTCCTTCGGCGCGACGCAGCGGTTGATCTCGATCCGCAACTCGTTCTGCCCACTGGTCGATGTCGGCCGTATCCTGAATTTCCGCGCAACCCAGGCCAATCCGGTCGAAGGCGTGGCGCTTCTGGTGGAATCCGAAGGCGGCGGCCAGCGCGCTTTGATGGTCGATGCCATCCAGGGCCAGCGCCAGGTCGTTATCAAGAGCCTCGAGGCTAACTATACCCACGTGCCCGGCATTGCCGCTGCCACTATTCTCGGTGACGGCCGCGTTGCGCTCATCCTGGACGTCGATGCCGTCGTTTCGGCATCGCGCGGCCAGTCCCTCCACACCGAAACATCGCTCGCTGCTGCAGGGTAAGGACTATGACGCTTCTCGCAAAAAATCTGACCAATGGAGAGCGCGAACTCATCGCCTTTCGAATCGGCGATCAGGAATTCTGCGTCAACGTCATGTCCGTGCGGGAAATCCGCGGCTGGGCACCGGCAACGCCGATGCCGCATGCGCCGCAATACGTGCTGGGCGTCATCAATCTACGGGGCGCTGTTCTGCCGATCATCGACCTGTCGGCCCGCCTCGGCATGAAACCAGCCGAGCCGACAGTGCGCCACGTCATCATCGTGACGCAGGTCAAGAACAGGGTCGTCGGCCTGCTCGTCGAGGCAGTCTCCGACATCCTGACGATCAAGGACGAGGATATCCAGCCGACGCCGGATATGACGTCCGAGTTCGAGCGGACTTTTGCCCGCGGCATTCTGGCGATTGAAGGGCGGATGATCTGCCTGATCGAGCTGGAAGCCGTATTTCCTCATATCGAAAGTGAAGCTGCATGAGCATGCCGGCCGCCTTTGACAGCAAGCTGCCCCCGGACGAGTGCCTGGCGAGCGGAGAATATCCGCTGACGCGCCGCGACCTTTCCGAAATTGCTGCGATGATCTACGCCGATGCCGGCATCTATCTCAATGAATCGAAGGCTTCGCTCGTTTATTCGCGGCTTTCCAAGCATATCCGCAACATCGGCCTGAAGGGGTTTCGCGAATATTGTCAGCTGGTCTCGTCGCCGGCAGGTGCCGCCGAGCGCCGCGACATGCTTTCGCACCTGACGACGAATTTTACCCGCTTCTTCCGCGAGAACCACCATTTCGAACACCTGAAGTCCGATGTCCTGCCGGAACTGATTGCCCGTGCCAAAAATGGCGGGCGGGTGCGTATCTGGTCTGCCGCCTGCTCGGACGGGCAGGAGCCCTATTCGATTGCGCTGACGGTCTTGTCGATGCTGCCGAATGCGGCCGACTATGATTTCCGTATCCTTGCGACCGATATCGATCCGAAGATCCTGGCGCTGGCCCGGGCCGGAAGCTATGACGCCACCGCCCTTGAGACCGTCAATCCGGCCATGCGCAAGCAATGGTTCACTGAAACCTCCGTCAACGGCCGCCAGAAATGGCAGGTGGACGACCGGGTGAAGAAGCTGATCACCTTCAACGAACTGAACCTGATGGCGCAGTGGCCGTTCAAGGGCCAATTCGACGTGATCTTCTGCCGCAACGTCGTGATCTATTTCGACGAGCCGACCCAGATGAAAATCTGGTCGCGCTTTGCCGGCATGCTGAACCCGAAGGGCCATCTCTATATCGGCCATTCCGAACGGGTCTCGGGTGACGCGAAGTCGGTCTTCGACAATATCGGCATCACCACCTACTGCTACACCGGCAAATCGCATGGAGGCCGCTCATGAGTGCTGCGCGCGTTCTCGTCGTTGACGATTCCGCCACCATGCGTGGGCTGATAACCGCTATTTTGAGCAGCGATCCGGACATCCAGGTCATTGGCCAAGCTGCCGACGCCATGCAGGCGCGCCAGGCGATCAAGGATCTCGACCCGGACGTCATCACGCTCGATATCGAGATGCCCAATATGAACGGGCTGGAATTCCTCGAAAAGATCATGCGCCTGCGCCCGATGCCGGTGATCATGGTCTCGACGTTGACGCATAACGGCGCGGAGGCATCCTTGGCTGCGCTGGAAATCGGTGCCTTCGATTGCGTCGGCAAGCCACTGCCGGGCGATCCGCATCCGTTCCGCGATCTCGCCGAAAAAGTGAAGGCCGCCGCGCGCTCGCAGCGTAAGTTCATCATTTCCGGCAACAAAGTCGCGGCTCCAAGTGCCGCCAACGCCAATGCGGCCGCAGATTACCGCGCCGGCCGCAAGATTGTCGCGATTGGATCGTCGACCGGTGGCGTTGAAGCCCTGATCACGGTCCTGCAGAAATTCCCGGCCAATTGCCCGCCGACGGTGATCACGCAGCATATGCCGCACACCTTCACCAAGAGTTTTGCCGAGCGTCTCAACCGCATCTGCGCGCCGACGGTGGCGGAAGCAACGGACGGCGCCCGGCTGGAAATCGGCAAGGTCTATCTGGCCCCGGGTGGCGAACGCCACCTGCAGGTCGTCAACCCGACATCACCCAGCTGCCGCCTGCTGGACCGCGAGCCGGTCAACGGTCACCGCCCGTCCGTGGATGTGCTGTTTGATTCCGTAGCCGAACTTGCCGGACGCAATGCAGTCGGTGTGATTTTGACCGGGATGGGCCGCGATGGTGCGTCTGGTCTGTTGAAAATGCGCCACGCAGGTGCCCGTACATTCGGTCAGAATGAAAAAACCTGCGTCGTCTATGGAATGCCGAGGGTTGCCTACGAACTGGGCGCCGTCGAAACACAACTCCCCCTCGGCTCAATCGGGGAAGAAGTCCTGAAAAGCACCGCGGCCCGAAGAGAAGGAAGCGAATAAATGTCCCTAGCGGAAAAAATCAAAGTTCTGATCGTCGATGATCAGGTCACCAGCCGCCTGTTGTTGGGCGATGCTCTGCAGCAGCTCGGCTTCAAGCAGATCACGGTTGCCGGCGATGGCGAGCAGGGTGCCAAGATCATGGCAGCACAGCCTCACCATCTGGTGATCTCCGATTTCAACATGCCGAAGATGGACGGTCTTGGCCTGCTTGCTGCCGTGCGCAACAACCCGGCCACCAAGAAGGCCGCCTTCATCATGCTGACGGCCCAGGGCGACCGCGCACTGGTCACCAAGGCGGCGGCGCTCGGAGCCAACAACGTTCTGGCCAAGCCTTTCACGATCGAAAAGATGAAAGCTGCAATCGAAGCCGTTTTTGGGGCATTGAAATGATCACTGAGGCTGCGACCAGGCGTGTGCATGTCATCCAGGGCGAATGGAAGGTGGTCAACGATCCAGATGTCGTGCTTTCGACCATCCTCGGCTCCTGCGTGGCGGCGTGCATGCGCGATCCGGTCGCGGGTGTCGGTGGTATGAACCATTTCCTTCTTCCGGGTTCGGCGGATGCCATTTCGTCCGGTGGCGATGCAACGCGCTACGGCGTGCATCTGATGGAATTGCTGATCAACGGGCTCCTGAAGAAAGGAGCCCGCCGCGAACGGCTGGAGGCGAAGATCTTTGGTGGTGCGAAGACGATCGCCCGTTTCTCGAATGTCGGCGAGCAGAATGCACTGTTCGCGCGCCAGTTCCTGATGGACGAAGGCATCCAGGTGGTCGGCGAGAGCACCGGCGGCGATCATGGCCGCAAGCTCGAATACTGGCCGCTCAGTGGCCGCGCCCGGCAATATGCGCTGACGGGTGTGGAAGCGCAGAAGGCAGTTGCACAGGAACAGCGCCCACGGCCGGTTCCCAAGCCGGTCGATAACGCGATCGAATTTTTCTAGCGCTTGGGCGGCATCCCGGAAGCATCCGGGATGTGCTTTGGCAAGGTGTTTAGCGTAGCCGTCCGGGTGGGGGTCGTCCCGGATGGTCTTAGTTGCCAGCGTGAGGGCGTGAAATGCTGACTGAAATGAAGAGCCATATGCCTCACGTCGATGAGGCGCTCCCGGACGTGATGATGCGCATCGTCTCGGAGCTCTATGATGTCGCCTATCTCATCGAGCGAATCGAACCGATGCTGAGCGATATCCATGGCGAGGCGGTGCTGCAATCGGCCGACCGGATAAAGGTGCTCCAGGGCATCGATCTGGCGGTCCAGAAGACACGCGGGCTGGCCGAGTTCATCGATACCGTCACTGCCGCCATTCCGCAGTCCTGGCTGGTGGACGTCACGACGGCGCTCAATCTCGTCAAGCTTGCCGACATGCAGAAGTCGCTCGGCAACGGCATGCTGCGTCACGGCCATTCTCAGCCGTTGACCGAAGCAGCCGGAGATTTCGAGGCGTTTTAGCCGATAATAACCTCTTTCAACCGCCTTTCGCCGCCGCCTCGACAATCGTCATCAGGCGGTGGTTTTGTTTTTGCGTTGCCGATGGGGTTGTGGCCAGAGGCGAGTCTTCAAGACAAGTTCGCGCAAGTTTCGTTTTCTAGTGTGCCAATCGGGACTGGTAGATTTGCGCGTGATTTGACGAAGCTTCATGCGTCAAATCCATCAGCAGCCCGAATGTTTGGATCTGCGCATGTTCACTCCACCAGGCGATGTTGTCTGAACGGAACATGCGCCACTGGGTGCGGAAACAGAATGAATCTGTTGGATCAACTTTCGACGGTCACGAAAAACCTGGCCAGTCTCGGTCAGGGTAAGCTCATCGCGCTGATTGCAGCCGGGGTTATCGCAGTCGGGATCGTTCTCGCTGCCGGGCTTTACGTCAACAAACCTTCCTACGAAACACTCTATGTCGGGTTGGAAAGCGGCGACCTCAATCAGGTCAGTGTTGCCCTTGCCGAAGCCAACATCAATTTCGAAGTCGGTTCGGACGGGAAGAGCATCCAGGTTCCCGTCGGCATGACGGGCAAGGCCCGTCTGTACCTGGCCGAACGTGGCCTGCCCAACAGCGCCAATGCCGGTTACGAACTCTTCGACAATGTCGGTTCGCTTGGCCTCACCTCCTTCATGCAGGAAGTCACCCGCGTTCGCGCCCTTGAAGGTGAGATCGCTCGCACCATCCAGCAGATTTCCGGAATTTCCGCCGCCCGCGTCCACATCGTCATGGCCGACCGCGGCAGCTTCAGAAAAGCCGAGCAGAACCCGACGGCCTCGGTAATGATCCGCGCCAGCGCCAATATCGGCCGCAACGCCGCCGCCTCGATCCGCCACCTGGTGGCTTCGTCGGTTCCGGGCCTCGGCATTGACGACGTCACAATCCTCGATTCGACCGGCCAGCTTCTGGCCTCCGGTGACGATCCTGCCAACAGCGCGATGAACCAGTCGCTTGGCATCATCCAGAACGTCCAGAACGAAATCGAAAACAATATCGACAAGGCCCTGACGCCTTTCCTCGGCATGGACAACTTCCGGTCCAGCGTTACCGCCAAGCTGAACACCGATACCCAGCAGATCCAGGAAACGGTCTTCGATCCGGAATCGCGCGTCGAGCGCTCGACCCGGGTGACCAAGGAACAGCAGAAGTCCAGCCAGCAGCAGGCCGACAATGCGGCGACGGTTCAGCAGAACGTTCCGCAGGCCGCTCCAACCGGCGGCGCGACCGGACCTCAGTCGAACGACCAGACCGAGAAGAAGGAAGAGCAGACCAACTACGAGATCAACTCGAAGACCGTCGCCACCGTCAAGAACAGCTATACGCTGGAGAAGCTTTCCGTCGCCGTCGTGGTCAACCGCGGCCGGGTCGCCGCCATGGTCGGCGAAGGTGCGGACCAGGCAAAGATCGATGCCTATATCCAGGAGATGCAGAAGATCGTTGCAACTGCCGTTGGTCTCGATCCGGCGCGCGGAGACATGATCACGCTGACGGCCATGGATTTTGTCAACACGCAGTTGCTTGACGAAGCGGTTGCCGGTCCCGGCATCATGGAAACGTTGACCCGCAATCTCGGCGGCATCATCAATGCGCTCGCCTTCATTCTGGTCGCCTTCCTGGTGGTGTGGATGGGAATGCGTCCGCTGGCCCGCTCGATGGGTCTGACAGGTCCGGGCGTTGCGCTCAACGACAACGAGCCGGTTGGCCTGGAACTGCCGGATTTCTCGCCAGCCGCAAATAGTGGTGCCGGCGGTGCTTTGATGGAAGGCTTCGGTTCCGACTTCGGCTTCGACAGCACCGACGATCTGCTCAGCCTCGGCGACGACAGCGAAGGCGGCTTCAACCGCCGGGTCAAGGAGGGGCCGGAACGGAGGCTCTCCCGAATGGTCGAAATCAGCGAAGAGCGTGCTGCAAAGATCCTGCGCAAATGGGTCGCCGAAAAAGCAGCCTGAGACCAGGCACTTTCTCAGTCTTGAACATGATCCTTTTAGAACCCGCCTTCGCCGGCGGGTTTTTCGCATGGAAGAACAGGCCGCTCAACTTGGGATGACGGGCCAGCGCGAAGTTTTCCTCAAGTGTGCATTTGAAATCGCGCCGGGCTGTTGGGCGCCGCCTCGGCGGCGGGAAGAGGGATCCTGCTCCAAAAGCTAGAAGTTCAGCTGTTTTCTGTATTACCTTCCCCTCAGGGTAAGGTTGCAAGAATCGGCGGGTGCCCGAACGATGTAACGGAGCGGTTCGGGATTCGTTATATTTAACAAATCGTTAATTTTTCTCTGGGGAAAATCGCGTTTGCCTGCCGCTATGTGTGCGGCACGGCAGGTATTGATTCCGGATGTCAGTAGTAATTCAGATTTATTGAAATATTGCGGAGGATTTATCCTCATTGTTGCTTGTGTTTTTGTTTTGTTCTCCTATTTAAACGTCAAATGTTGATGATGTAATTTCGCAACAGGAGTAAAAACAAACAAAAAAATGAAAACTTGACAAAATGGCGGCGATTCAAAAGCCGATGATTTGCTTTGCCGTTTTGGGGGTGCTGTTAGGCGCACGCTCTCGCGGTGATGGCGATGTGAAATGGTTTTCCATAATGCGCGGTTGAAAAAAAGCAAATGATTACAATCGGTTAAAATGTGGTCTATTTTCACCTTTCCATGGCGTTTCGTTTTTTTGCGCCCGTCGCCGCGAATCGATTCATGGATTACTCAAAAAGTAAATCCCGATAAGGGGGTAGTAGTTTTTCGCAAGGGGCGATGTACATTTTATGTAGTGATTCGCGTACTGATTCGCTTGTGTCGAAGAATGCGGACGCTTCGATGCTATTGCCGGCGGCGGCGAAGGCGGTTTTGAGCACGGACGAATCCATTGCGGGGGTTGATGTCATGAATGCTCTACAGACAGAGGTTGCGGCTTGGCCATTGCCAGGGTCGGCACCGCGCGGCGTTGGGCGGGTTCCCTCCAAGGAGCAGCTCATTCGCAGGCTTGGCGAATTTGCCGAGCGTGGCAATCTGAGCAGAGGACTGGCGGCGCTGACGGATTATGTGGGAGCAACCCACTATCTCCTCGCGCGCTATGATTTGTCCCAGAATGAGGGGCTGGATTTCGTCGTATGTTCGGACTGGCCGTTCGATGTCGTCAAGCGTCTCGGCAAGGTGATGTCGCAGCTCCATTCCAAGACCAACGAGATGGAGAAATGCCTGTCGGTGATGCAGCCGGCGTTCATGAGCCTGCCGGACGATATCGACATCAGCCGTGGCATCAGCCGCGAATATTGCTCGATTACCTTCAATGTCGGGCGCGCCCGTCTGTCCTTGATGTTGCTCTTCCCGCAGGACGTCATTCTCTCGCAGGAAAGTCTGCGAGACGTCGGTCTGCTGACCGGCTATTTCGCCAGCTTCACCAGCGAGCGAGGCGGTCGCACCGACCGTGATTTCGAACTGACGGAGCGTGAACTCGAATGCCTCTTCTGGATCGCCGAAGGCAAGACCAGCGACGAGATCGCGGTGATCCTCGGTATCTCGCGTAACACGATCAACAATTACATCACCAGCGTGATGCGCAAGACGGCGACGAAGACCCGCTCGGAAGCCATCGCCTATGCCGTTCGCAACAATCTCGTCTAGGAGGCGGTCATGACCTATTTCCTCCCGCATGCCCGCACAGGCGATGACGCCAAGGCCGGAAGGCTGCAGGTAAGGGCGTCAAAGGCGGCAACGCTTGTGGCGCGGTTGCAAGCGTTGCAGAAACAGATCAACGCCAAGAATTTTGCCGTTCTGCGGCTGAATGGAAACGGCCTGCCGGCATCACGCAAGCTGAATTGCGCTCTCGACAACTGGGGTGCCGATGCCGAGCCCATGGCGCATGAACTGCTGTCGGCCTACGGCGAGCAGATGCTGGCGCATCTCGACACATCGCTGTTGCCGCTGATGTGGAATGGTGTGGGTGAACACCAGGCGGCGGAAACGCCGGATTTCGCGCGCTTTACCCAGCGTCTTGCCGGCCGCGTCCTGCCTTACTCCGGCATTGCCCTGCCGGTCAGGCTCGGTGCGCAGGGCAATGGCTATGTCGTTTTCATGGCGAGCTACATCGATCTGTCGAGCGAGATGATCATCGATCTGCACGGCCGCAGCTGCCAGATCATGACCGATCTTCTGGCCGCCGACGAACGCCGCATGCTGCCGTCGGAATCGCTGAGCGACCGCGAAATCGGCTGCCTGCAGATGGCCGGCGACGGCTATATCAGCGAAGAAATCGCCGAGAAGATGGGCTTGTCGGTGCATACCGTCAACGCCTATCTCGGGGCAGCAACGACCAAGCTGGATTCGGTCAACAGAATCCAGGCGATCGCCAAGGCCATTCGTCTCGGTTATATCAGCTAAAGGGATTTTTCGGCCATCATGGCCGGGTATCCGAAGATCAGCTCGCAAGAGCGGTCGGATAGGATTTGACGAATTTCGCCGCGTTCAGGCTCTGGGCCAGGAACGCCGTATTTTCGTCCGGATCGCTGGACGGGCTTTGGAATGCGATATGGTTGATCTCGAGACCGGCCGTGTTCTTGCCAAGAGCCAGCTGCGCATAGACAGTGACGCCATCCGGCTTCAATTCAAGATCAAGGGTAATCTCCGGCTCCGTGCCCCAATCCAGGGAATAGTTGCCGCCGATACCGAAATTGACGGTACCGGGCAGAAAATAGAGTTCTGCGGCCGATGACACCAGGTCCGCCAGGCTCCCATGCGATTCAAAACGCAGCATCGCGATAAAGTCGGCGGCATCGATCAACCGCAATTCCGTCGCTACAGGACGGATCGCTTCGGCTACTATTTTTTCGCGTTGTTCCGAATATTCGCATTTTTTCATTGGGATCACGTCATCCGTTTCGGCTGCGTTGCATAGATCCGGTGAATGAGTTCGGCGACTGCCTTATAAAACACCGGTGGAATCACACTATCCACCGAGACTTGCGCAAACATTGAGCGTGCGAGGGGCGGGTCCTCGAAAACCGGGATGCCGTTTTGTTCAGCGATCTCGCGAATCTTCAGCGCGACGAGGTCCTGACCCTTGGCAACCACCACCGGCGCATCACCTTCCTCGCGGACATAACGCAGTGCAACGGCATAGTGCGTCGGGTTTGCAATGACGAGCGTGGCGCGTGGAACCGAGGTAATCATGCGCCTGCGGGCCCTGTCTCGGGCAATCGAGCGAAGCCGCGCACGGATGATCGGGTCACCCTGGGATTGCTTCAGCTCTTCCTTGACCTCCTGTTTCGTCATCATCAGCTCGGTGTACCAGTGGTGCCGGGTCCAGAAGAAATCGGCGATGGCAATGACGGCCGTGGAGATCAGGATGACGATCATGATCTTGTTGAAGTCCTTCGACATCGTCGCAAAGATCGTCAACGGGTCGGAAAACATCGAATCGAGTGTGGCGTAGTAGTCGTTCCACAGCACGAGCACGATGATCAGCGAGACGACTGCCACCTTGGCAAAGGCCTTGGCGAATTCGACGATACCCTGAATTCCATAGATTCTCTTGAACCCGCCGATGGGTGAAATCCGGTTCATCTTCGGTGCGACGCGGTCAAGCACCGGGCTTGGCAGGTTCTGCAGGATGGACGACCCGATCCCGAACACGATGAGAAGCACGAAAAATGGAATGAGCAACGTTCCGGCCGTCCGGAAGAGGTGCGAGATCAGCGCAACCACATCCGTTGATGTATTGAGTTGCCAGGCTTCTGGCTGCTCGAAAATGTCCTTGAGGGATTCGGCCACGGCGGCGAAGCCCTGCGGCAGGAAGAAAACGACAAAGATATAGATGGCCACAACCGAGGCGAACATGGTGACCTCGCGCGAGAATGGGGTGTTCCCCTTCTCCATCGCGTCGGTGATTTTCTTCTCGGTTGGCGATTCTGTTTTACTGTCTTTGTCCTGATCGTCCGACATCGGATGAAGACCTCTTGCATCTGGCTGCAGCAGTGTTTGCTGTCAAAGCTGTTGTGAGCCGGGGCAGGAGGGCATGCAAGGAAGATATGCGCGGGAAACCAACGCTTCACAGAAAGTAGACGGACGCGGGCAGGCGCCCAGCAAAAAGCCCTCCAACCGCGCTTGGTTGAAGGGCTCCAGATATCAGTCCGGCGGTGAAGCGGCCGGTCAGGCGGCCACGGCTTCCTTTTCCTTCAGTTCGATCTGGCCGCTGGCTGCCAGGCGAATGGCTTCCTGGGTGATCGAGCGGCGGGCAATGGCGATATCGCGCGGATTGATACCGACGTCGCCGGCCGCAAGGTCCGATTCGATCATGCGGCGCTGACGTGCGCCGATCGAGGCGAGGACCGATTCGCGCAGTTCCATGCCGGAGCCACGCAGTGCCATGGTGATGATGTCGCCGGACACGTCGTTGAACAGCTGCACGCGGCTGCGCTGCGGCATGTAGAGAACGTCGTCGAACAGGAAGATCTTCGGGCGAACCTTCTTGACCGATTCGGTGCTGATCGATTCCAGCGAAGCCAGCAGCGTGTCGACCTGGGTCTTTTCCAGTTCGTTCATGACTTCGGCGATCTTGATCGAGCCGATCGAGTTCTTTTCGGCGTCCATCTCGCGCATCATCTCGACCACGCGGGCCTCGATGATCTGCGCCGCTTTCGGGCTGACGCCCTTCATGTTGACGGCACGGTTGATGATGTCGGCGCGGCTGGCTTCCGGCAGCTGCAGCAGAACCTTTGCACCGAAGGTCGATGGCATCATCGACAGCACATAGGCGATGGTCTGTGCATGCTCCTTGCCCAGACTCTGGGCAACGAAAGCCGGGTCGGAATCCTGCAGGCGGTCCCAGATATTGGCTTCATAGGCGGCAAAGGCGGTACGGCGGCCAAGCAAGCCATCGACTTCGTCTGGCGACAGGCCCTCTTCGAGAATGCCTTCGATGGCCTTGGCATTGTCCATCAGGCCGGCACCTTCGGTGAACAGGTCCTCGAACTCGTTCACCAGGATCTCCAGTTCATGGGGCGGGATCGAGCGGAGCGACTGCGCGGAAGCGATAATGCCCTGCAATTCGCTCTGCGTGAAGAATTTCAACAACTTGCCGGCAATGGGCTTGCCCATTGCAAGCAGAACCGCAGCGGCCTTGTCCATTTGGGTGAGTGGCCTTGTGGGCGCTGAAGCCTCGAAATTGTCGAAATCCATCATGGATTGATCCTCATGACCCTAACCGGGTTCAAACTTTACTGGTACCCTTGATTTCGATGAGCTTTACACCGAAACGCGTTTCGTCTTCATCGAGAACCGTGATTTCGCCGCGGCCGATGACCCGGCCATTGACAACGATTTCCACCGGTTCGCCGATCCTGCGGTCGAGTGCGATCGTCGCACCTTCTGTCAGGTTCATCAGGCCGGAGACCTGCATGCGGCTGGTGCCGAGAACAATCTGGACATCGATCGGGATATCCATGATCAGGTCGAGATTGGCGGTCATGCCGCTGCCGGGTTCGCCGGCGGGCTGGTTGTCGAACGTGTCGCCGCCGAACGAACCGGCGTCGAAAGCCGGCGCGGCTGTGGCCTGGTCCAGGTCGGCGAAGCTGTTGCTGGCGCCGAAATCGCCGCCGAAGCTGCCGAGGTCGGTTTCAGCCGAAAATGTGCTGCTGAAATCGGCTGTTTCGCCGGTCGCGGGTGCAGCGGCAAAATCCATGCCGAAATCATTGTCCAGCCCGGTCCCGGTGGCATCGCTTTGCAGGACGCCACGCAGATCGTCGATGGCCTGATCGAGCTCGGCATCGCCGCCGCTCAGGATCGCCTGGTCTTCTATTGGTGCTTTCTTCGGTGCCATGTGCAAACTATTCCAGTTGAAACTTGCCCCAACCATGTTGCCGGGTAAGGCAGGGGGTTTTTAACTCATCAGGTGGTGGAGAATGTCGCTCTCCGAACCGTGGGTATCCTTGATCCGCACCGTGTATTTCGTGCCAGCGCGCCCGAATTCGCAGATATAGAGATCGCGACCGTTGGCGTTGATCTCGACGCGCACATCCTTGGCATCCTGGAACGGAATGACGTCGCCGGGTTGAAGGCGGCTGATAGTGTCCAGCGTCAGGCTCTGCAGCTTGATGCGCGCTTCCAGGCTTACCGTCGAACGGCGAACCTGCTGCTCCAGCTGTTCACCCCAGGCGCTCTTGGCCTTGCGGCCCTGACCAACACCTTTTGGGAAGACAACGGCCGTTTTCAACAGGGTCTGCTGCGGCACGATGATCGAGAAGGTCGAAAGAACGGGGCCAAGGCCCATCGTCACATTGATGCAGGCGGCGTAGACATCGGCGACATCCGGATCCGGAGCCGGCCGTTGGCTGGCATTGTAAGGCCGCCCGACCACGGGTTCGAAACTGCCCGCAACCGTGACTGCCGATTTCAGCACGTCGGCGACCTTTTCGAAGATCATCGTCGCAACATCGAGCTCGATGTTGGAGAGCGACCTGGGCTTGGGCTCCTCGATGGCATTTGCCGGTGCGCCAAGCAGGATTTCCATCAGCGTGATGATCACCGGACTATCACAGCTGATGACGAAGTCGGGGCACCAGTTGCGCAGCGACGTGTCGCACAGTGCCACACCGTTGCCGAGATTGGCGATCAATTCGCTCTTCAGACCCGTATCGAAGCCGGCATAGCCGATCTCGATGTCGAGGCCGGTCTCGTTGTGGAAAATGTCGGGCAGGAACTCGGCGAAGACATGGCCGAGATCGCTGCACAGCTTGCTGATCGTCTTGGTATCGCCGAGCGCGCCGGTCATCCGGGCGAGCAGCTTGCGGTCGAAGGTGTAGACGTTGTTTTGGGTCGCTGAGGTCATCGGATCAGGCCGCCTTGCTTTCGCCGCCGCCACCGGGGTTCATCATTTCCTGCTCGACCGCGTCGATCGAAGGACGCTCATAGGCGGAGATGGTCTTGCGGCCGTATTCGAGCGCAACCTGGGGAACCGAGCCGTTCATGTAGGCGAGCAGCGTCTGCTTGACGATGATGTAGAGGCGGTTCTGCTTGTCACGGACGGCCTTGATGTTGGCGATCACCGGGCTGGCGATACAGTAGGACAGGAAGATGCCGAGCATGGTGCCGACGAGGGCGGCTGCGATCTTGCCGCCGAGCACTTCCGGCGATTCCGAGATGGCGCCCATCGCCTTGATGACGCCGAGAACGGCGGCGACGATGCCGATGGCCGGGAAGGCGTCGCTCATCGTCGTCAGTGCGTGATACGGCTTCATCTTGTCGTGAGTGATGGTGTTGATTTCCTCGTCCATCAGCGCCTCGATCTCGTGGGAGCGGGCGTTGCCGATGATGATGAGGCGGACGTAGTCACAGATGAAGGCCGTCAGTTCCTTGTTCTTCAGGACGGTCGGGGCCGACTGGAAGATCGAGGATTCGTCCGGGTTGTCGATGTGGCTTTCGATCTCGTTGCGCGACTTGGTGCGCAGGTCGCGCATCAGGCTGTAGAGAACGCCCAGCGTGTCGAGATAATTGCGTTCCTTCGGAACCTTGTGGGTGAAGGCCTCGCCGAGTGCCTTGCCGGTATCCTTCAGCACCTTCATCGAATTGGCCATGATGTAGCCGCCGATACCGGCGCCGCCGATGATGACAAGCTCGAAGGGCTGATTCAGGACCTCCATATGGCCGCCCATGGCAATGAAGCCGCCGAGGATACAGCCCAATGTCAAGAGGAGCCCGATGATGATGTTCATTTCGATACCTGCCGCAATGGTGGATTTTCGACGGTATCGTTAGGCCGCCAGCCTTGCGTGAGGCTGGCTGTTGGCCACTTTTCCCGGCCTTGCAGGGAATCAGGTTCGCGCAAGCAACAACCGTCAGGTTTCCGTTCAACCGGCGCGCAATGCGTCTTTAAAATGGATGAACGGGGAAACGTCGTGACGACGACTTACACCAGCTACCAGATGATCGCAGGCAATCTCAGCAAGTCGCTGGAGCGGGTGTCCGAGCAGCCGGATGTGGCGCGCGAGACCGAATATTACCTCGCCAATATCGGCAACGTCAAAACCGTCGACGACTTCTTCGCCGATACGCGGCTCTATAATTACGCGATCAAGGCGCACGGCCTTGAGGACATGGGGTACGCCAAGGCGTTCATGCGCAAGGTTCTGACGGAAGGCGTCGATAAGGATGATGCGTTTGCCAAGCAGCTCACCGACAGCCGGTATTCGAGCCTGGTGGAATCGCTGAACTTTGCCCGCAACGGCACGGCGGCAACCTCCTTTGACAAGGCCCAGAAGGGCGTCGCGGACAAATACATGCGCCAGACGCTGGAGCAGACGGCAGGTGAAGACAATGCCGGCGTCCGCCTGGCCCTCTATTTCGAGCGCACCGCGCCGACCATCACCAGCGCCTTCGGCTTGCTGGCCGACGACGCGCTGGCGCAGGTCACGCGCACTCTGCTGCAGATGCCGGACGAGTTTGCCGCTGCCGATATCGACAAGCAGGCGGCGGCCATCGACAAGGCAATCGATATCAAGGACTTCAAGGATCCGGCAAAGCTCTCGAAACTGCTCGAACGCTTCACGGCTCTTTGGGAACTCAACAATTCTTCGGACCCTTATGACCCGCTTGCCGTCTTTGGCTCGTCCAGCGGTTATGGCATTTCCTCCGATCTCCTCCTTTCCATCAATACACTGAAACTCGGGGGACGCTGAAATGCAGACCGGTCTCTATGTTGCCGTCTCTTCGCAGATGGCGCTTGAAAAACGCATGAACACGCTGGCCGACAACGTCGCCAATTCCAGCACCGTCGGCTTCCGCTCTACGGAAGTGAAATTCAACCAGATCCTTGGTGACACCCGTCCGACGAAGGTTTCGTTCGTCTCCGAGGGCAAGGAATTCCTCAACACCAACAATGGCGGTCTGACCCAGACGGGCAACCAGCTGGATTTCGCCATCAAGGGCGATGCCTGGTTCCAGATTGCGACGCCCGGCGGCACGGCTCTGACCCGTGACGGCCGCTTTACCATGACGGAAACCGGTGATCTGGTCACGCTGCGCGGATATCCTGTGCTTGATGCGGGCGGCGCGCCGATCCAGCTCAGTGCGCAAGCCAGCGAAATCAAGGTAAGTGCCGACGGCGCCATTCACCAGGATGGAACCCAGGTTGCCGCACTCGGGCTTTACGAAGCCAATTTCGCCAACGGTTTTTCCCGCCACGACAACAGCGCCGTGATCCCCAATTCTGCAGCGGAACCGGTCGTCGATCGCTTCGATGTCGGCGTGATGCAGGGTTATGTCGAGGAATCCAACGTCAACCCGGTTCAGGAAATGTCGCAGCTGATCATGGTGTCGCGCGCCTTCGAGAACATCTCGGCTCTGATGCGCGATAGCGAAACGTCGCTGGGTGAAGCGATCAAGACGCTTGGCGGCAGCAAGTAGCATTTCTGATTTTCGACAGGACTAAGGCCTCGCCCCGGTGCTTTTCCGGCATTGCGGGCAGACGGCAGGAACCGGCATGCAGAACGACAAGATCCAGATCAGCAATTCGTCGACATCTCTTGCAGCGCTTGGCGGCCTCGTCGGGCGCTATTCCAATCCGGAATTCTCGATCGCACCAGGCGGCCACGTCCAGTCGATTTCGGCGGGATACTATACCGTCACCGGCCTTTCCCGGCATGTCCGCCTTGGTGATTTTGTTGCGCACAAGAGTTCAACCGGCGTCCATCTTGGCGAAGTCGTCAAGGTCGAGCAGGAAACGGTGGTTGTCTGCCCGATCGAGCCGGGTGATCCGATCGGCATTCATGACACGGTGATCCGCAAGGGGGCCTTCCGCATTGCGCCGACGGAAAGCTGGTGTGGCCGCACGATCAACTCGCTCGGCGAGCCGATCGATGGACGCGGCCCCCTGCTGCAGGGTGATATCCGCCGGCCGATCTCCAACACGGCGCCGCCGTCGATGACCCGCAAGCGGGTCGAGCATGGATTCCGCACCGGTGTGCGGGCAATCGACATCTTTTCTCCACTCTGCCTTGGCCAGCGTCTCGGTGTTTTCGCCGGCTCGGGCGTCGGCAAGTCCACCTTGCTGTCGATGCTGGCGCGTGCCGATGCGTTCGACAAGGTCGTCATTGCGCTGGTCGGCGAACGTGGCCGTGAAGTGCGTGAATTCATCGAGGATACGCTCGGCGAAAACCTGTCCAAGTCGGTTGCCGTGGTCGCAACCAGCGATGAAAGCCCGATGCTGCGCAAGATGGCGCCGCTGACCGCCGTGACCATTGCCGAGCACTACCGCGACCAAGGCGACAACGTCCTTCTGATTGTCGACAGCGTCACCCGTTTTGCCCATGCCATCCGCGAAGTCGCCACCGCCTCGGGTGAGCCGCCGATTGCCCGTGGCTATCCGGCGTCGGTCTTTACCGAGCTGCCACGGCTGCTGGAGCGGGCAGGTCCGGGTGCGGAAGGGGCGGGCACGATCACCGCGATCATCTCGATTCTTGTTGACGGCGACAATCACAACGACCCGATCGCCGACTCGACCCGCGGTATTCTCGACGGCCATATCGTCATGGACCGCAGCCTTGCCGAGGAAGGCCGCTATCCGCCGGTCAATCCGCTTGCTTCCGTCTCGCGCCTGGCGCGAAAAGCCTGGACGCCGGATCAGGAAAAACTTGTCGGGCGGCTGAAGTCCTTGATCCACCGCTTTGAAGAGACCCGCGATCTCCGGTTGATCGGCGGTTACCGGCCGGGCAGCGATCCGGATCTGGACATGGCGATCAAGCAGGTCCCCGTCATCTACGACATCCTGAAACAGACACCCGGCGAACGCCCGGCCTTCGATGCGTTCACCGACCTCGCCAACGCGTTGAAGGCAGCAGCCACTGCCGGGCAGGCCGGAAACATGCGGAGGTGATGAGCCATGACTGATTACGACGCCGATGAAATCGTGCCGCAGCGCAAGCGTGGCGAACGCACGCCGCTGATCGATAAGGCGCTGGGTGTGACGGGCGTTGCGCTTGCCGCAGCTGCGACCTTCTTTCCCTGGTATGCTTTCCTGCATCAGGACAAATTCTCGATGCCTGCACTTTGGCAGGGCAACACGCGGGATGTGCCTGGCCGCGAAGGCCCCGGCGGTTCCGCGTCTCCGACAGCGATGATGGAGCGCGATGCGGAGACGCAATCGGCCGTCGATCAGTTGACAACGGCGACGGTCCCGAACGCCGATGGCCCGAAAAAGGCTGGCGTCGAGGAAGACCTGGAACAACCATTCCCCTCTGCTACCGGCTTCAAGCTGATGCATGTCGCCAACGGCCGGGCGCTTATCGAAGACAGCAGCGGCATGTATATCGTCCGTATCGGCTCCGCACTTCCCGATAACAGCCGCCTTGCCACACTCGAACAGCGCGACGGGCGCTGGGTGATGATCACCTCCAAGGGCGACGTCTATCAGGCCGACTGATCCGGCAACCGGACCAAACGATCCGCGAACCTCGATTATCGGACATAATCTGTAATTTTCCGCCTCCTTCGGCCGGAAATGGACCGGGCTGTTTTGCCCGCTGCGTCAGCTGCTTGAGGCAGTTCAGCGGCGCAAGGCCCGGCGCAGTGCCAAAAAGCATCACTTCGCGATGCCCGCATCCCCCGCATTTCCGATACGCGATCCACTTCAGTCCCACGCAAGATTGCGTGCCTAGGTTCTCCAGCAACAAGCATGGAGTCGCATGATGCAACCTATACAGCTTTTTGATCTCGCGTCCCGGCAGGCGCAATGGCTGGCAGTCCGCCAGAACGTCGTCGCCGGGAACATCGCCAATGCCAACACGCCGCATTACGCAGCCAAGGACGTCAAGCCGTTCGAAAGCGTGATGCAGCAAACCGGCTTTCAGATGGCGTCCACCAATCCAGCGCACTTTACCGATGGCAGCAGCGCCGCGCAGGTGACGGAAACCAGCATGCTGGATGATGTCGAGGTCCAGCAGTCGGGCAACAGCGTGCGGCTGGAGAAGGAATTGATGAAAACCGGTGAAATCAAGCGCGACTACGAGCTCAATGCCGGGCTCGTAAAGGCGTTTCACCGGATGATGCTCATGACGGTACGGAAATAACGGCCATGGATCCTCTGGTTTCAGCTCTTAAGGTTTCGGCCTCCGGTCTCGAAGCGGAATCGACGCGCCTGCGCATCGTTTCCGAAAACATCGCCAATGCGCGCTCCAGCGGCGATGCGCCGGGCACGGACCCCTATCGTCGCAAGACGGTCAGTTTCGCAGCCGAAATCGACCGCGCCAGCGGCGCATCGACTGTCGAGGTCCAGCGTCTTGGAACCGACGATTCCGACTTCTCCGTCGAATTCGATCCGGGCAACCCGGCAGCCGACAGCAAGGGCATGGTCAAGATGCCGAATGTCAACGTGCTGGTTGAAATGGCCGACATGCGAGAAGCCAATCGCTCCTACGAGGCCAATCTCCAGACCACGAAGCAGGCACGCGACCTGATCTCCGCAACTATCGACCTTCTAAGGGCCTCGCAATAATGATCGACGCAATCAAAACCATCAGCGCGGCAATTTCGACCGTCAAGGACGTCACTTCCACGTCATCAGCCTCGTCCGCCCAGAGCATTCTCGGTGGTGCGGCCACAGCCGGAAAATCGCAGAGCTTTGCCGAAGTCATGGGCAATATGGCGACCGAGATGACCAACGGCTTGCGGCAGTCGGAAGTCAACTCGATCCAGGGCATCCGCGGCGAGGCCAATACCCGCGAAGTCATCGATTCCGTCATGAGCGCCGAGCAGTCGCTGCAAACCGCCATCGCCATCCGGGACAAGGTCGTCAGCGCCTATCTCGAAATCGCACGCATGCCGATCTAAAGGAAAAATGTAATGAAGGCTCTTTCGATCGCCGCGACAGGCATGAATGCCCAGCAGCTGAACCTGGAAGTGATCGCGAACAATATCGCGAACATCAACACGACCGGCTACAAGCGCGCGCGGGCCGAGTTCTCCGACCTTCTCTATCAGACCGAACGCGCCCAGGGTGTGCCGAACCGTGCCAACCAGGCGATCGTTCCGGAAGGTGCCATGATCGGTCTCGGCGTCCAGACGTCCGCCGTCCGCAACCTGCATCTGCAGGGCAGCCTGATCAGCACGGGCAACAGCCTGGACATGGCACTGATCGGCCGCGGCTGGTTCCAGATCGAGACGCCCGATGGCGAGACGGCCTATACCCGCGCCGGCGCCTTCAACACCAATGCTGATGGTCAGCTCGTCACCATTGATGGTTATACGGTCGTGCCGGAAATCACCGTGCCGCAGAACGCCAGCGAAGTTACCGTCAGCACGTCAGGCGAAGTCTCGGTTCGCATCGGCAATGACACCATTCCGACCGTGCTCGGCCAGCTGACGATCGCCAACTTCGTCAACGAGGCAGGCCTTGAGCCACAGGGCGACAATCTCTTCAAGCAGACGCCGGCTTCCGGCGACCCTGTCATCGGCACTCCGGCTGATCCGGGTTATGCCCAGATCAAGCAGAAATACCTCGAAGCGTCGAACGTCGATCCGGTCAAGGAAATCACTGACCTCATCTCGGCGCAGCGTGCCTATGAAATGAACTCCAAGATCATCCAGGCCGCCGACGAAATGGCTGCGACGGTCAGCAAGAACCTGAGATAAAAGAGGGGTGGCAAACATGACGTTTCGCCGGACTGCCAATGTGTCGCTCTTGAAAGTTGCCACTCCCCGCGAAGGTTTCCTTCTGCGGGCACTGGTCGTCGCCGGGATCGTGTCGGCAGGGCTTCTCTCTGCGGAGCCCGCGTTCGCCGAAAGGCGCATGGCCGTTATTCCGACACAGACGATCTATCCCGGCGAACTCATCGATGCGCAGCGTTTGGAAGAGGTCGAGGTGACCAATCCGGCCCTGACCGGCGATTATGCGGTCTCGACAAACCAGGTGGCCGGCAAGGTGTCTAGCCGCACCCTGCTGCAAGGACGCGTCATTCTCGTCTCGGCATTGCGCGAACCCTATGCGGTCGAGCGCGGCAAGGCTGTCCGCATCGTCTTTACCAACGGTCCTCTCACGATCACCGCCGGCGGCGCGCCGCTGGAGAATGCCGCAGTCGGCGATCTGATCCGGGTGCGCAACACCGATTCCGGCATCATCGTCTCCGGAACGGTGATGGACGACGGTACAATTCACGTGGTGGCAAAATGATCTTTCGTTTCGGCAAATGGTGCCTGGCAGTCGCTGCCGTTCTTTCGATGACGATCGCCCCGGCACAGGCTGCGTCGCGCATCAAGGATATCGCCTCGCTGCAGTCGGGCCGCGAAAACCAACTGATCGGCTATGGTCTGGTGGTTGGGCTGCAAGGCACGGGCGACAGCCTGCGTTCGGCGCCGTTTACGGCGCAATCGCTGCGCGCCATGCTGCAGAATCTCGGCATCTCGACGCAGGATAACGAATCCCGTTCGAAGAATATCGCAGCGGTCCTGGTGACCGCCAATCTGCCACCCTTCGCCAGCCCCGGCAGCCGCATCGATGTGACGGTCGGGTCGCTGGGCGATTCCACGTCGCTTCGCGGTGGCACGCTGGTCATGACTTCCCTTTCCGGCGCCGACGGTCAGATCTATGCGGTCGCGCAAGGATCCGTCGTCGTGACCGGTTTCAGCGCGCAGGGTGATGCCGCATCCGTAACGCAGGGGATTACCACCTCCGGCCGCGTTCCAAACGGTGCGATCATCGAGCGCGAACTGCCGGCCAAATTCAAGGACGGTTTCAATCTGGTTCTGCAGTTGAGAAATCCGGACTTTTCGACGGCGGTCGGCATGGCCGCCGCCATCAACCGCTACGGCAAGACCCAGTTCGGCGGCAGCATTGCCGAGGCCCGCGATTCCCAGGCTGTCGTGATCGACAAGCCGAAGATGGCCGATCTGTCCCGGCTGATGGCCGATATCGAAAACCTCGTCGTAGAGACCGATGTGCCGGCGCGCGTGGTCATCAATGAGCGAACCGGCACGATCGTCATCGGGCAGGACGTGCGGATCAACCAGGTCGCCGTCAGCTATGGAACATTGACGGTTCAGGTCACTGAAACACCAACCGTCGTGCAGCCGGAGCCGTTCTCGCGCGGCCGCACCGAGATTGAACCGAATACGACGATTCAGGCGTTCGAGGAGGGGGGGACTGTTGCGATCCTCAATGGCTCCAACCTGCGCTCTCTGGTATCCGGCTTGAATAGTATCGGCGTGAAACCGGACGGCATCATTTCTATTCTCCAGGGCATCAAGACAGCGGGTGCCCTCCAGGCGGAGCTCGTCCTGCAATGATGACACATAACCTTTTCAGCACCTCCGGCAGTTTGCGCCGCCGCCTGATGATGATCGCCGCCGGTTGCACCATGCTGGCCATGCCCGGAGCCTTTGCACAGGAAGTTGCCGCACCGGCCGTGGCTATCCCGGCCAATGGTGACGAGATTCAGCGCTTCTGCACCAATATTGCCGACGCGGCGCGTGACCAGCGTTATCTGTTGCAGAAAAAGGATCTTGAAAAACTGCAGGCCGATGTCGACGAACGGATTGCGACGCTGGAGAAGCGCCGCGACGAGTACGAAGACTGGTTGAAGCGCCGCAACGATTTTCTCAAGCAAGCCCAGATAGGCCTCGTGGGAATCTACAAGACGATGAAGGCGGATGCGGCGGCAGCCAAGCTGGAGCTCGTCAATCCCGGGGTCGCTGCGGCAATAATCATGTCGCTTCCGCCGCGCCAGTCGAGCCTTATTCTCAGTGAAATGAGCAATGAGAAGGCAGCGGTTGTCACCAACGTCATTTCCAGTGCCACAGACCCTGACACATCGAAGGAACCGTCATGAGATATCCGATTTCGGTTCTTCTCGCCGCCAGCATGCTGGCAGGTTGCCAGAACCAGACACTCAACGAGATCGGCAGAGCCCCATCCATGAGCCCGATCGGCAGCGGGCTGCAATATGCGCAGACGCCGCAGATGGCGATGTATCCGAAGGAGCCGCGCCAGGTGATGAATGGTTATTCGCTCTGGAGCGATAATCAGTCGGCTCTGTTCAAGGATGCCCGCGCGCTCAAGGTCGGCGATATCCTGACAGTCGATATCCGCATCGACGACAAGGCCTCGTTCGATAACAAGACGGATCGTAGCCGCACCAATGACAGCGGTTTCAAAATCGGCGCCAATGGCAAGTCTCAGACGAGCGATTTTGGTTGGAATGGCGGGCTCGATTATGGCTCGAACACCAAGACCAAGGGCGAAGGGACGACGGAACGCTCCGAAAAGCTAGTACTGCTCGTGGCAGCTGTCGTCACCGGCGTACTCGAAAACGGCAACTTGCTGATCAGCGGCTCCCAGGAGGTCCGGGTCAACCACGAAATCCGCATTCTCAATGTCGCCGGTATCGTTAGACCTTACGACGTCGATGCGAAAAACATGATTTCCTACGAGAAAATCGCCGAAGCACGTATCTCCTATGGCGGACGCGGCCGGTTGACCGAAGTCCAGCAGCCGCCATGGGGGCAGCAGGTCATGGATATCGTCTCGCCGATCTGACGGCACGGCAGCGCCGCGCAAGCGGCCAACTCTTGATGGATTTTGAAGATGGAAGAAGCCGATCTCGGCAATGGCGGTCCCAAGAAGTCATCGCCGGTCATCATGATCGCGGCGCTTGCGGTCCTGACGTTGATCGCCGGC
Organism: Hyphomicrobiales bacterium; assembly: GCA_900472175.1. Taxonomy (GTDB): domain Bacteria; phylum Pseudomonadota; class Alphaproteobacteria; order Rhizobiales; family Rhizobiaceae; genus Pararhizobium. Next base: position 135,901 of record UCHD01000023.1, read on the forward strand.
GGTGGCGGCTGGCTGGTCGGCGGCATGCTCGCACCCAAGCCGTTGAGCGCTGAGGAAGCCAAGATCGTCGAGGAGGCCAAGGCTGCGATCGCCTCGAAAAATGCCGGTCAGAAGCCTGAGGGAGAGGCCGGCAAGAAGGACGAAGGCTTGCCGAAAATCGCAACTGAGGCCAACGGTGTCGTTCAGCTGGATGCGATCACGACCAATCTTGCCTATCCGACCGAAAACTGGATCCGGCTTGAAGTCGCCCTTCTTTTCAAGGGTAGCCCCGATGTGGCGATGGCAGAGCAGATACACCAGGACATTGCCGCCTATCTCAGAACGGTGTCGCTGCAGCAGATCCAGGGGCCTCGCGGATTCCAATATCTCAAGGATGACATTGAAGAACGGGTTGACCTTCGCTCCGAAGGGCGCGTAACCAATGTCATCTTCAGGACATTTGTTATTCAATGATTCGCTCATGATCCGGACTATCGCATTCATAGCCGCCATGGTGGCGATGTCGGGTATAGCGGGAGCGCAAGGCTTTCCCGCCGATATCCTCAACACGCCTATCGATGGCTCGGTCGCGTCCTGGATCATCCGCACATTCGGCCTTTTGACCGTCCTGTCGGTCGCACCCGGCATTCTCATCATGGTGACGAGCTTTCCCCGCTTCGTCATCGCGTTTGCGATCCTGCGCACCGGCATGGGGCTTGCCACCACGCCCTCTAACATGATCATGGTCAGCCTTGCGCTGTTCATGACCTTCTATGTCATGGCGCCGACCTTCGACCGGGCCTGGCAGAACGGCGTCAATCCGCTCCTGCAGAACCAGATCAACGAAACGGAGGCGATGACGCGCATTGCCGAACCGTTCCGCGAATTCATGCTCGCCAATACCCGTGACAAGGATCTGCAACTGTTCATCGATATTGCCCAGGAAAAGGGGCAGACCGTCGTCGTCGGCGACAGGGTCGATCTGCGTGCCGTCGTACCGGCCTTCATGATTTCCGAAATCAGGCGCGGGTTCGAAATCGGCTTCCTGATCATGCTGCCGTTTCTGGTGATCGACCTGATCGTCGCCACCATCACCATGGCGATGGGCATGATGATGCTGCCGCCGACGTCGATCTCATTGCCCTTCAAGATCCTCTTCTTCGTCCTCATCGACGGCTGGAACCTTTTGGTTGGCAGCCTGGTGCGATCTTTCAGCTGATCCCGCTGTCGTGGTTAACGTTTCGTCTCTTTTTTGAGGCGCGTTGGCCGCGGAGTGTTTTTACAAGCCATTGAATTTTATGTGTAATTGTTGACGGTTCGCGATTTCGGCCGCGTGCTTTCAGCGTCGGTGACGTGCGCATATCCGCCGGGCATTTAAACATATCGCAACGTTTGCCTGCGACATTATCCTCACATAACGGATTTGGATTTTCTGGCAAACAGGAACCGAGTGGCATGATGCCGAGCCGTTATCACCGGTAAGTATTTTAGTCCGGTATGTCCCCAATCTTGTATTTTGTATCTAGAGGGACAACCCCAATGACAAGCATCCTGACAAACTCTTCTGCAATGGCAGCACTCTCGACGCTGCGCTCCATCAGCTCGGACATGGAAACGACCCAGGGTCGTATTTCTTCCGGCCTGAAGGTTGGCTCCGCTGCCGACAACTCCGCTTACTGGTCGATCGCAACGAC
>UCHD01000024.1 GCA_900472175.1 Hyphomicrobiales bacterium
GTCATATACTTACTTAGTCACCGGCACTTTCCAGCGCCCCGGCCAAGTAAACCGGACCAGCAAACCCACGGGGATTTTCCACCCGTGGCTTGAGGTGCTGGAAGGGACCCAAGCACCCCTTGGCCAAAGCCCTACCGGTGCAGATGAAACAGCTTGTTGACGATCACCCAGCGGCCGTCGATCTTCAGGAGCGACAGGTAATCGCTAAACCGCATGCCGGCGAACTCGTCGGCAACTTTGACGAAGGCGGCTTCGCCCTCGATGTCGGTGATCTCGATATCCATCAGCGGCTGCGTTCCGGGAGGAGCCGGTGGTTCGGCCAGCGTGGCAGCGATGAAATCGTCCCGGGACATCCATTCGACGGCACCCTGATAATGGCCGATGATCTTGGCGTCCGGATGGAAAGCCTTGCGCAGCGCCGCTTCGTTGCAAAACGCCATGCCATCGACATAGAGGTGAACGACCGCGCCTATTGCCTGCTCGTCGGACATGCTTCTCTCCCTTGCTGACCGCCCAATGGTATCACGATGACGCGGTCGAATGAAGGCGAGAGGGTGGATTGTACCGGCCTTGGCGCACGGAAAACGGGTGGCACGCCACCTGTCTGCGGCATAGTCTGAATGAAACCGAGGAGCATCCGATGAAAAAGCCGGGATCGATGAAAGCGCTGGAAGACATGGGCCGGGCGCGGCTGTCGGAAAATTTCTTCCTGCGCGACTTCCTGCATTCGGAAATCGCCGATTTCTATGGCATGCCCAACATTCCCGACGATCCGGAACTGGCGATCGCCGCTGGCACAAGGCTCTGCGAAGAGCTTCTGGAGCCGTTGCAACGAACCTTCGGGCGGTTGCATATCCGCTCGGGCTACCGGTCACGTTCCGTCAACGATTTCGGCAACCGCAACAAGCTGAATTGCTCGACCAATTCAGCAACGGCCGCCGACCATATCTGGGACATGCGCGACGCCGAAGGTTGCATGGGGGCGACCGCCTGCATCGTCATCCCCTGGGTCTGGGACCGCCGCGCCACCCTTGGCGGCTGGCAATCGCTCGCCTGGTGGATCCATGATCACCTGCCCTATGCCTCGCTCTGCTTCTTCCCAAAGCTCTGGGCCGTCAACGTCCAGTGGCACGAGCGCCCCATCCGGCGCATCCGCAGCTACGTTGCACCCGCCGGTCTGCTGACAAAAGCGGGCATGGCCAATCATTCCGGCAGCCATGCCGACGCCTATGCGGGGTTCCCGGAACTGGTGAAGGTTCCGAAGGTGATTTTGTGACTCACCCTCGGTTGCCCGCCCGGTGCTCTGCATCTCAATCGTCATCCCAGTTCCGATGCCGCATCGCCAGCCACCATCGGCAGCCGCTCAGCATGCCTATCTGCCCACGGGAGCGGGATCTGCACTCACTGGCTTGCCTCATTCAACAACCGGAGCGCTTCATCCGACAGCGTTATCGAAGCCGATTTCGTCAGGCTTTCCAGCTGCTTCAGGTTGGTGGCGCTGGCAATCGGGGCGGTGACGCCCTTGCGCGCCATGATCCAGGCAAGCGCGATTTCCGCCTGCGTATTGCCGGTATCGGCCGCCACTTCATCAAGCGCGCCAAGGATGCGCATGCCGCGCCCGTCGAGATATTTGCCGACGCCGCTGCCGCGCGCCGATCCTTCGAGATCCTTGTGCGAGCGGTACTTGCCCGACAGGAACCCCCGCGCCAGGCCAAAATAGCTGATCACGCCGATATCCTCGGCGATGCACAGATTGCGCAACGGCCCGTCGAACGAGGGCCGGTCGTAAAGATTATATTCCGGCTGCAGGACGTCGTAGCGCGGCAGGCTTTTTGCCGCGGAAACATCGAGGGCTGCCCGCAGCTGCTCCGCATTCAGATTGGAAGCGCCCGCATGGCGAATCTTGCCCTGCTGCAGAAGCTTGTCATAGGCACCAAGCGTTTCCTCATACGGCGTTTCCTCATCCGGCCAATGGGAGAGATAGACATCGATATGATCAGTCTGAAGCCGGCGAAGGGAGTCCTCCACCGCCTGCATGATCCACTTCGCAGAAAGGCCCTTCTTGCCCGGCCCCATCTCGGAGCCGACCTTGGTAATGATGACCGCTTCGTCGCGGGCGCGGCCCTTCAGCCATTTGCCGATGATCGTTTCAGATTCGCCACCTGCGTTGCCCGGCACCCAGGAGGAATAGACATCGGCGGTATCGATCGCATTGAAGCCGGCATCTAAGAAGGCATCGAGCAATTGGAAGGAGGTTTTTTCATCGGCGGTCCAGCCGAAGACATTGCCGCCGAAAACCAGCGGCGCGATCGGCAGGCCCGTGCGGCCAAGGGTTCGCTTTTGCATGGGGTCGCTCCAGATTGTTTGGGATCATCGCTTGGGAGGCGTGAAGTCTGCACCAAGGACATAGCCCGGGTACAGCGCTTTTACAGGACAGAGCGTAATTTTATTCCGGCCGGGGCAGCTTGATAGGCACGTACCTCGGGGATACTGTGCCGCCAAACGGAGAGGACAAAATCATGTTGCGTTTCGGGATTCTATCGACGGCCAAGATCGGCCGTGAACTCGTAGTTCCAGCCATTCAGGACGCTGAAAACTGCGTCGTGACGGCAATCGCCAGCCGCGATCTTTCCAAGGCACGTGAGATGGCGGACCGCTTTTCGGTGCCGCACGCCTTCGGCTCCTACGAGGACATGCTTGCCTCCGACCTGATCGACGCCGTCTACATTCCGCTGCCGACCTCGCAGCATGTCGAATGGACGATCAAAGCTGCCAATGCCGGAAAACATGTGCTGTGCGAAAAACCGATCGCCCTGAAGGCCGCTGAAATCGATGCCCTGATCGAGGCCCGTGACCGCAACAAGGTGCTGGTCTCGGAAGCCTATATGGTCACCTACAGCCCGGTCTGGCGCAAGGTTCGCTCGTTGCTGGCGGAAGGCGCGATCGGCAAGTTGCGGCATGTCCAGGGTGCCTTCACCTACTACAACCGTGATGCAGGCAACATGCGCAACAAGCCGGAACTGGGTGGCGGCGGACTGCCGGATATCGGCGTCTACCCGACGATCTCGACCCGCTTCGCCACGGGCAAGGAGCCGCTTCGTGTCCAGGCGAACACCGACCGCGATCCGGAGTTCGGCACCGATATCTATTCGAGCGTGCGCGCCGATTTCGGCGATTTTGAACTGAGCTTCTACATCTCCACCCAGCTCGCCGCCCGCCAGATCATGGTCTTCCACGGCGACAAGGGGTTCATCGAGGTCAAATCCCCCTTTAATGCCGACCGTTACGGCGCTGAGGAACTGGAATTGACCAACCAGAACCATTCACAGTCGCAGCTTTTCCGCTTCCAGGATGCGCGCCAGTACAAGCTGGAGGCCGAAGCCTTTTCGCGTGCGGCGAAGGGGGAGAAGGAAGACGTCGTGACGCTGGAAAGCTCGGTCAACAACCAGAAATTAATCGACGCCATCTACCGCGCCAGCGAGAAGGATGGTTGGGAGCCGGTCTGAGCCGCTTCACGACAAACGCAAACCCACCGATGGCAACGCGGCGGGTTTACATCCGCCGTGTCCTGACCGCGCGGTCTATGCCTCGGTGCGAAGTTCCACAACCAGCGCCATCAGCAAGGTCGCTACGACACCTGCATTGTAAGACAGGATCGCCAGAACCAGTGCGAGCAGCGACACGTTCCCCAACGAACAAACCGCCGCCAGAGCAAAGGCAGCGACGATCAACCAGGGTGTCATCACATAACAGATCAGCGATCGCGTGGCCGCCGCCAACAATCCGATTGCAAATGCGGTCAAGACTATCATCCGACCCTCCGCCTATAGCTCAATGCGGCCACACTGGGGCGCAGGGGCTAAAATTACCTTAAATTTCAACGTGGCGGCGCTGATGTGGCCAGCTTGGAGGCTGAGAAACGGCAGGTATGGTGAAAGCTTTGTTGAGATCGATGTCAAAGACTGGCTATCCGCTGCCGGGCGCGGCAAAATAGGAAAATGAGCTCGTTCTTCGAATCCGATTCGCCCTCCAATCTCACCGAATATTCGGTCTCCGAACTGTCCGGCTCCATCAAGCGCACGGTCGAGCAGGCTTTCGACCAGGTGCGGGTGCGGGGTGAGATTTCCGGTTATCGCGGCCCACATTCCTCCGGCCATGCCTATTTCGCGCTGAAGGACGACAAGGCGCGCATCGATGCCGTCATCTGGAAGGGCACGATGAGCCGGCTGAAGTTCCGGCCCGAAGAGGGTATGGAAGTGATCGCCACCGGCAAGGTCACGACGTTCCCCGGCTCCTCCAAATACCAGATCGTCATCGAAACGCTGGAGCCCGCAGGCGCCGGCGCGCTGATGGCGCTGATCGAGGAACGCAAGCGCAAACTCGGCGCCGAGGGATTGTTCGATCCGGCGCGCAAGCGGCCGCTGCCCTACATGCCGAAAGTCATCGGCGTCATCACCTCACCCACCGGCGCTGTCATCCGCGATATCCTTCACCGCATCTCCGACCGGTTTCCTGTGCATGTCATCGTCTGGCCGGTGCGGGTGCAGGGCGAAGGCTCCGGCAATGAGGTGGCTGCGGCGATCGAAGGCTTCAATGCATTTCTCCCCGGTGGGCCGATTGCCCGGCCCGATCTCCTGATCGTTGCGCGTGGCGGCGGCAGCCTTGAGGATCTCTGGAGCTTCAACGACGAGGCCGTGGTGCGGGCGGCGGCGGGTTCGCAGATCCCGCTGATCTCAGCGGTTGGCCACGAGACCGATTGGACCTTGATCGACTATGCCAGCGACCAGCGCGCGCCGACGCCGACCGGGGCGGCGGAAATGGCCGTGCCGGTGAAGGCCGATCTGGAAGCTGCCGTTTCGGCGCTGTCCGCACGGCTGAAATCCGCCGTCGGGCGGCAGATGGACAATCGCCGCCAGAGCGTGCGGGCGCTCACCCGGGCCTTGCCCTCACTCGACCAGTTGCTGGCTCTGCCGCGCCGCCGTTTTGACGAGGCATCAGCAGGGCTGGGCCGTGGATTGCAAATGAATACCGCCAACAAGCGGCGGAGCTTTGAGCGGATTGCCGCACATCTGCGACCCGACGTTCTCTCGACCCGGATCAATGAACGGCGGCAGAAGCTTGGCGAGCGAATGATCCGCGCCGAGCGGATCATCGAACGCCTGCTGCAGCGCTCCACCTCGCGGGTATCGTCCGCCGATGCGGCGCTCCGCACCCTGCCTGCCCGTTTGCTCAGCCAGATTCACCGGTCCCAGGATCGCCTCACCGGCCTTTCGGGCCGGGCCGACAGCGCGCTTCTGGCGGACCTGCGGCGGCGGCGCAGCACCGTGACCGCGCATGACCGTATCCTGCAATCGCTGTCCTATCGCAATGTGCTGAAACGCGGCTATGCGCTGGTGCGCGACGAGACCGGGGCGCCGGTAAAGGGTGCTGCAGCGCTGTCCCTGAACCAGACGATCGCCATAGAATTTGCCGATGGGTCGATTAACGCAGTAACGACCGAAGGGAGTGCAACACCCCCGCCACAGCCGGCAAAGAAACGTGCCGAAAAGCCGGTGGCTGTGGCACCGCCGAAACAGGGCAGCCTGTTTTAGGATGCACATTCTCCTCGTCCTCGCCCATCCGCTGACCGACAGCTTTGCAGCAGGCGTTGCGGCGACCGCAAAGGCTTCGCTGGAGAAAGGTGGGCACAGCGTCGATCTGCTCGACCTCTATCGGGAGGATTTCGATCCTCGCCTAACGGAGGATGAACGGCGCGGTTACTTCGACACGCCCTATGATACCTCCGCCGTCGATGCCATCGTTACACGGCTGAGGGCAGCCGATGGTCTGATCCTGGTCTTTCCGCAATGGTGGTTCAATTTTCCGGCCATCCTCAAGGGCTTCTTTGACCGGATCTTTGCGCCCGGTGTTGCCTTCGATCACGACCAATCCGGCGGACGGATCATACCGCGCCTGACCAACATCAAGCTGTTCTGGGCGCTGACGACGACCGGTTCACCGTGGTGGGTGGTCAAGCTCTATATGGGCAACCCGGTGCGCCGTCTGTTGAAGCGCGGCATCGCGGCTTTCTGCGCCAAGGATGTCAAGTTCCGGATGATTTCGCTGCACGACATGGACCGGGTGACGCCGGAAAAACGCGCGGCACATCTGGCGCGGGTCGAAAAGGCGCTGGCGCAGATCTGAACATTGCAGCGAAAGGAAACGGTTCCGTAACGGTCTCGCCGCTAAAATAGCGGCTGATTGAACCGAGGGCTGCCGATGCCGGTAGAATTATCAGCTTCGCAGGCGTTGAACCTCTGGCACAGTGTCTCGCTGGAACAGGTGCGGATCGACAATCGTGACCTGACGCTCCGGCAGATTTCCATTCTCCTGCATATCTATCTTGTCCCGCCGCCGCACACCGTGCGCGGGCTTGCCGGAATTCTGGGCGTTACCAAGCCCGTCATCACTCGCGCGCTCGATACGATGGGCGATCTGGGACTGGTGACGAGGAGCCGCGACGAGCGCGACAAACGCAACGTAATCATCAAGCGCACGGTCGAAGGTGCGCTTTATCTTGAAAAACTTGGCGATCTGATCATTGATCAGGGACGCAAACTGTCTATCTGAGAAACCATGCTTGATCTTCCAGACCGCCGCCTGAACGCCTACCGTACCGACCTTGCCGAGGAAAGCCTGCGTGGCACCGTCGAGGCCGCCAGCTATGTCAGTGGCTCGCCGGGCCTCATCTGCGTGCCTGTGGTCCAGATGCGGGCGCGCCCGGAGCTGGAATGCGGCACCGATACCGAATTGCTGCTCGGGGAAACCGTCCGCGTTCTCGACACCGGCGCCGGTTGGGCCTGGGTGAAGGCGGATTTCGACGGCTATGTCGGCTATATACCGGACTATGCGGTTTCGCCGGTGGTCCGCAGCCTGACCCACATCATCACTGCCCCGCGCACCTTCATCTATTCCGGGCCGGACCTGAAATTTCCGACGGTGCAGGCGCTGTCGATGGGCAACCGAATCGCCGTTATCGACGAGCGCGAGACACGCGGCACGCGCTATTTCCTGCTGGAAGGCGGGCAGGCGGTGATTGCCAACCATTGCGCCGAGGTGGGACAGCCGCTGTCCGGCGACTACGTCACAATCGCGGAGCGGTTTCTCGAAACGCCTTATCTCTGGGGCGGCCGCTCCGGCTTCGGTATTGATTGCTCGGGCCTTGTGCAGCTATCGATGATGATGGCGGGCAAGAATGCGCCGCGCGACACCGACATGCAGGCCAAGGGCCTTGGCACCGAAATCGACCGCAGCGAACTTACTCGCGGCGATCTGGTGTTCTGGAAAGGCCATGTGGCGATCATGGAAGACGACAAGACGCTGCTGCATGCCAACGGCCATACGATGACCGTTTCGCATGAAGGTCTTGAAGAATCGATCCAGCGGATCGGCTGGCTCTACAACAAGCCGACGGGGTTCCGCCGGCCCTGATCGGCAAAAATCAATAGCCGGCTTTGCGGTCTACCAGATGTTCCAGCGGCAGGCCGCTTTCGAAGCGATCCATCTGCTGCTCGGCATGGACAAACAGCGCCTTGACGTCCGAGGATGCTGCCACGTGCGGCGTGACATAGACGTTTTCCATGTCCCAGAACGGGCTGTCACGGTCCAAAGGCTCCTGCTCAAACACATCGAGCGAAGCGCCGCCCAGCACGCCAGACTGCAGCGCTGCGATGATATCGGCGCTGACCTGGCTGCCGCCACGGCCGCCATTGATCACAACCGGCACACCGAAAGGTCCGTTGCGGCTGAGCTTTGAAAACAGCGCAGCGTTCAGGATACCTTTTGTCTCTGCCGTCAAAGGCAACAGACTGACGAGGAAATCGGTCCTGGCCAGGAAAGCGTCCAGTTCGTCGCCATCGAAGGTCTCAACCCCATCGATTGTCTTTTTCGAGCGCGACCAGCCGATCGTCTTGAAGCCCATGACGCCGAGTTTGCGGATGGCGTCTTGCCCCAGGACACCAAGGCCCATGACACCGACGGTGACATCGGCCGCTTCCGGCTGGCTGAGATCCTCCCAGACATGCGCCTTGGCACACGCCTCGTAGGCCCGGTGCTGGCGCAGGTGCATCAGGCAGTTCATGACGACCCATTCGCTCATCCGCGTCGTCAGGCTGCGATCGACGAAGCGGACCAGCGGCACATCCGGCAGGCCCGGCAGCGTCAGGACGTGATCAACGCCGGCGCCGCCGGAAAACACCACCTTGAGATCCGGTGCGCGGGAGAACAGGTCCGGGTCGGACTTCCAGACGACAGCGTAATCGATGCCGGAGAGATCGCGGCCCTTATGTCGGGGATCGGCGAGGTTCAGTACCTCCCGCCCCGGAAACGCGCCCTTCAGGCCGTCCTCGACTTCACGCGGAATGAACTTCAGATCGACGATGACGGGGCTTTTTGCGGACATGACAACGGTCTCTATTGGCGGACGGCGGGCACATCGACCGCCTCCATGTTGAAGGCGGCAGCCATCAGCGCCTTGGTGTAATCTTCCTGCGGCGCTGTGAAGATGCGCTCGGACGGCCCCTGTTCGACCACCTTGCCAAGCCGCATGACGATCATGTCATTGGCAAGGGCGCGGACGACCTTGAGGTCATGGCTGATGAAGAGATAAGCGAGTGAATGCTTCGCCTGCAGATCGCGCAGGAGATCGACCACCTGTGCCTGCACGCTCATGTCCAGAGCTGAGGTCGGCTCGTCGAGCATGACGAACTGCGGCTTCAGCACCATGGCGCGGGCAATGGCGATGCGCTGGCGCTGGCCACCGGAAAATTCATGCGGATAACGCCAGCGGGTTGCCGCATCGAGGCCGACTTCTTCGAGCGACGCAGCCACCCGCGCATCGCGTTCCTTTTCGGAAAGCGACGGCTCATGCACCTTCAGACCCTCGGCGATGATATCGCTGACGGCCATACGGGGGCTGAGCGACCCGAAGGGATCCTGGAAAACGATTTGCATCCGGTTGCGCAACGGGCGCATCTGTTTGAACGAATAGCCGGCAATGTCATTGCCGATAAAGCTGACACGGCCCTTGGACGAAATGAGGCGTGTCAATGCGAGACCAAGTGTTGTCTTGCCTGAGCCGGATTCGCCGACAATGCCGAGGGTCTGTCCGGCCCGCAGCGTCAGGTCGATGCCATCGACAGCTTTCACATGATCAACGACCTTGCGCAGGAAGCCGGCCTTGATCGGGAACCAGACCTTCATGTCCTCAGCCTGCATCACCACCGGCTTCGACGTATCGGAGACCGGAGGCACGCCCTTCGGCTCTGAAGCCAGCAGGTGCCGGGTATAGGCATGCTGCGGATTGGCGAAGATCTCGGCCGTCGGCCCGGTTTCGACAATCTTGCCCTTGGTCATGACGCAGACCCGGTCGGCGATCTTGCGGACGATACCGAGGTCATGGGTAATGAACAGCATCGACATGCCATGGTCGTCCTTGAGCTTTTTAAGAAGCTCAAGGATCTGCGCTTGCACTGTCACATCCAGTGCGGTGGTTGGCTCGTCGGCGATCAGAAGTTCCGGCCGGTTGGCGAGCGCCATGGCAATCATCACGCGCTGGCGCTGGCCGCCCGACAGTTCATGCGGATAGGCGGCAAGACGCTTTTCCGGTTCGCGGATGCCGACCTGATTGAGCAGCTCCAGCACGCGGGTCCGAGCGGCCGCGCCGGTAATGCCCTGATGTAGGTCGAGGATTTCAGCGATCTGCCGCTCGATCGAATGCAGCGGATTGAGCGACGTCATCGGCTCCTGGAAGATCATCGTGATGTCGTTACCGCGCACTTTGCGCAGTTCGGTATCCGAGGCCGTCATCAGGTCCTTGCCGTTGAACAGGATTTCGCCGCTCGGGTGGCTAGCTGCCGGATAAGGCAGGAGCTTGAGAATGGAATTGGCCGAGACCGATTTTCCCGAGCCGGATTCACCGACCAGCGCGACGACTTCGCCGCGCTTGATGTCGAAGGAAACGCCATCAACGGCCGTCGTCGTCTTGCCGCCCTGATGGAAGGCGACGGAGAGATTGCGCACGGAAAGGAGTGTGTCTGTCATCGTCGCGCTCACCGGAAAGTCTTCCTTGGATCGAAGGCATCGCGGGCGGCTTCGCCGATGAAGATCAGCAGCGATAGCATCACCGACATGACCACGAAGGCGGTCAGCCCCAGCCACGGCGCTTGCAGATTGGACTTGCCCTGGCTGATCAGTTCGCCAAGCGACGCCGAGCCCGGCGGCATGCCGAAGCCGAGGAAATCGAGCGAGGTCAGTGTCGTGATCGAGCCGGAGAGAATGAACGGCAGGAAGGTCAGCGTCGCCACCATGGCATTGGGCAGGAGGTGGCGGAACATGATCGTCCGGTTGTTGACGCCAAGCGCCCGGGCGGCCCGGACATATTCAAAATTTCGCGCCCGCAGGAATTCTGCCCGGACGATACCGACAAAGCCGACCCACGAGAACAGCAGCATGATGCCGAGCAGAATGAAGAAACCCGGCGGCAGGATCGCGGCGATGATCAAGAGAATATAGAGCACCGGCATCGACGACCAAATTTCGATGAAGCGCTGCAGCAGCAGATCCGTCCAGCCGCCGAAATAGCCCTGCACGGCGCCGGCGGTGACGCCGACGATGGCGGAGGCAATAGTCAGGCACAGGCCGAAGAGCACGGAGATGCGGAAGCCGTAGATCATCCGCGCCGCGACGTCGCGCGCCTGATCGTCCGTGCCCAGCCAATTGAGATTGCCAAGCGTGCAGCCAGGGTCATTTTCGCCCAGCGGATAGCCGGAGCAGCGCTCGGCCTTGTCCATCAGCCAGAAGGGTTTGGTGGGCGCCGAATGCGGAATGTTGGAATTGGCCGTCTGGTAGGAATAGCGGATCGGTGGCCAGATCATCCAGCCGTTTGCCTTGATCTCGTCAGAGATTTCCGGCGCGCCGTAATCGGTGATCGCCAAGAACCCCATGTCGCCTAGAAATTTCTCTTCCGGATATTGCACCAGCGCCGGGACCAGCAGTTCGCCCTTGTAGGACACAAGGATGGGCTTGTCGTTGGCGATGAACTCGGCACCGAGGCTCAGACCGAACAGGACAAGGAAGATCCAGAACGACCAGAAACCGCGGCGGTTGGCCTTGAAATTATCCCAGCGGCGGCGATTGACCGGCGACAATCTGCCGGTGCGGCCGGTCGCAAGAGTTGTATCGGCGGAGACGATGTCAGCAGCCATCAGACGTCCCTCCTATCGAAATCGATGCGAGGATCGACCCAGGTATAGACGAGGTCCGACAGCAGGCTAACGAACAGGCCCATCAGCGAGAAGATGTAGAGGGTTGCAAAGACGATTGGATAATCGCGCTTGACCACGGCGTCGTAACCGAGGCGCCCGAGGCCATCGAGTGAGAAGATATATTCCGTCAAAAGCGAGCCGGTGAAGAAGGCGGTGATGAACGCACCGGGGAAACCGGCGATGATGATTAGCATGGCATTGCGGAAGACATGGCCGTAGAGAACCTGGCGCTCGTTAAGCCCCTTGGCCCGCGCGGTCGTGACATACTGCTTCTTGATCTCATCAATGAAGGAATTCTTGGTGAGCAGCGTCGTCGTCGCGAATGCCGACATCAACAACGTGATCAGCGGCAGGGTCATGTGCCAGAAATAGTCGAGAATCTTCTGCCACCAGTTCAATTGCGCGAAATTATCCGAGACGATACCGCGCAACGGGAACCAGTCGAGGAACGAACCGCCGGCGAACAGAACGATCAGCAGGATACCGAACAGGAAGCCCGGCACCGCATAACCGACGATGATGATGCCCGATGTCCAGACATCGAAGGTCGAGCCATCGGATATGGCCTTCTTGATGCCGAGCGGGATGGAAATCGCATAGGAAAACAGAAGGATCCACAGGCCGAGCGAGATCGATACCGGCATCTTGTCGAGGATCAGGTCGACCACAGACGTGTTGCGGAAGAAGCTCTCACCGAAATCGAAACGGATATAGTTCCACATCATCTCGCCGAAGCGCTCGAGTGGAGGCTTGTCGAAGCCGAACTGCTTTTCCAGCTTCTTGATGAATTCCGGATCGAGCCCCTGTGCACCCCGGTAGCGGCCCGAGGAATCATCGGAGAACGACTGTCCGAGATCGCCACTGCTCCCGGACAACCGGTCACCGCCCTGCTGGCCGGTCAGATCGGAAATCACCTGCTCGACAGGCCCGCCGGGCGCGAACTGGATGACGGCGAAGGAAATCGCCATGATCCCGACGATCGTCGGGATCATCAAGAGAAGGCGTCGCAGGATATAGGCACCCATCAGCGGCTACCCGTCAGGATTTGCGGCCGGTCTTTTTGTGCCGGTGCAATCGCGGACGCAAAATCGTTGCGCCCTTTTGCTGGAAGTGCTTTCGCACGCCGCGTGGATTTCAAGTCGGTCAAGCCCAACCCTTCCCGTTTTGCCGCCGCGCATAGCTTGCGGACCGGCAGGCCCCGCCGATGGACGGCGGGGGTGATTCGTCATCGCTATATGGAGCCCAGCCAGCCATCCGGCGCAACCCCCAGCTCATTTTGCCGCGTTTTTCGACCACCAGACATCCGGGAATCCCAAGCTGTAATAGGGCAACTCCGGCAGATGGGTCAGGTGGTTCCAGTAGGCGACCTGCACCGATTTGGAATAAAACATCGGTACCAGATAATGATGGGCGAGCAGCACACGGTCGAGCGCATGGGTGGTTGCCACCAGTTCTTCCCGGTTGGGCGCGAAGATGATCCTGCGGATGAGTTCGTCGATCGCCGGATCGGCAATGCCCGCATAGTTTCTTGAACCCTGTTGATCGACAGAGGCCGAACCCCAGTAGTCGCTCTGCTCATTGCCCGGCACCAGCGTCTGCGCCCAGATACCGTAGATCATGTCATAGTCGAAGCTTCTGACGCGATTGGTATATTGCGAGGCGTCGACCGTGCGGATACGGGCATCGATGCCGATATCATTCAAGCTCTTGATATAGGGCAGGACGGTGCGCTCCTGGGCTGCATTGGACAGGAGAATCTCGATACCGAAAGGTTCTCCGGTCTTTGTGTTCACCAGCTTCCTGTTCTTCAGCTCGTACCCCGCTTCCTTGAAGAGCATCACGGCCTTGCGCAGGTTCTCGCGCGCCTTCTGCGGATCGCCGGCCACCGGATTGGTGTAGGGCGTGGTGAAAACAGCGGCAGGAACCTTATCCTTCAACTCCTCCAGGATTTCTTTCTCGCGGCCCTCCGGCAAGCCTGAGGAGGCAAGCTCTGTGCCCCAGAAATAGCTGTCGATGCGATTGAGCCTGTTATAGGCGAGAGTGCGGTTGAGACCCTCAAAATCATAGGCGTAGTTCAACGCCTCGCGCACCCGCTGGTCCTTGAATTTTTCGCGGCGCATGTTTGGCACGAAGGCCTGCATGATGCCGGTGGCGCGCAGGGGATTTGCGATTTCCTCGCGAATGATGCGGCCATCCTTCACGGCGGGAAAATCATAGGCCGTCATCCAGTGGCTGGAGCTGTTGTCCCGGTAGAAATCGACATTGCCGGCGCGGACAGCCTCGAACTCGATGGTCCTGTCGCCGAAGAAGGTGTAGGTGATCGCGGCAAAATTGTTTTGGCCAACGTTCACGTTCAGGTTCTTGCCCCAATAGTCGTCACGCAATTCGAAGCGGATCGAATTGCCCGCGTCGAACGAAGCGATCTTGTAGGGCCCGGAGCCCATGACCGGCTCCAGCGTGGTACGGCTGATATCGCGCTTGTTGCCCTTCGCATCCTCGCCCTCCCACCAATGTTTCGGCACGATCGAAAACTGGCCGAGAATGTTCGGCAGTTCGCGATTGTTCTTCTCGTCGAAGCGGAAGGTCACGTCGCGCTCGCCGGTCTTTTCGGCCGAGATCACATGGCGATAATAGTTGGAAAGAAGGGGGTTATGTTCCTTCGACATCTCGAAGGAGAAGATAACGTCTTCCGGCGTCACCGGCTTGCCATCCGCCCATTTGGCTTCAGCACGCAACCGGAACGTGGCCGAGGAAAAATCGTCCGGATACGAGACGCCCTCGGCGAGCAGTCCGTAGGAAGCGGTGATCTCGTCTTCAGCGGATTTCAAAAGTGTATCGAAGACCAACGACGCAACACCGGACGCCGCCTCGCCCTTGGAGAGAATGGGGTTGAATGTGTCGTAGGTCCCGGTCTCGGAGAGCTTCAGCTCGCCACCCTTGGGCGCATCCGGATTGACATAATCGAAGCGGGCAAAACCGTCCTTGTGCTTCAGTTCACCGATGGTGGAAATGCCGCCGTGCCAGACCGGCTCTTGCGCCACCACCGGTCCGGTTGTCAGGAGGATGGTCGCTGCCAAAGCCAGTGCGCGTCTGAAATTCATGCCAATTCGCCTCTTCCGGTTTTCATTTTTTCGCTGCTTGCACGACAGAATAGGCAAAATGCAGGCAATTGACAGAAGCTGCCTCAAATCGGGCTGCTTTTTTGGGTCACGGTTGTGTGTCTCCGCAAGGCTGACACAAAGACGGCGTGTCAGTATGGCCGGACGAATCTGCGCCGGGCCTATACGCAAAGGCGGAGCATGAAACATTGATGGGAAAACAGGCGGCAGAGATGGCAGCGACGAAGGCGGTTTATGTTCGGCAGATGGCATCGGTCGCGCTTGTTGCGCTGACGGGCCTGAGCCTTGTCGCGGGCAGTGCTATTGCATCTGATGATACGCCAGCCAAGCAAATTTTCGGCAAGGTAAAGCTTCCAAGCGAGGCGGCAGCAAACCCGATCGGATTTTATGCCAAGGGCTGCATGGCCGGGGCCGTGGCAATCCCGACCGACGGCCCGACCTGGCAGGCGATGCGGCTGTCGCGCAACCGCCGCTGGGGCAATCCGGCGATGATCCAACTGCTGGAGCAGTTTTCGCAGGATGCGGTTCGGCTCGGCTGGGGCTCAGGTATCCTGATCGGCGATATTTCCCAGCCGCGCGGCGGGCCGATGATTACCGGCCACGCCTCCCACCAGATCGGGCTCGATGCGGATATCTGGTTTCAGCCCAAGCCTGCGCAGTCGCTTTCCGCGCAGACGCGCGAGGATATGCCGTTCATCTCGATGCTCGACAAGAGCAAGTTCCTCACTGTCAACTCAGACCGCTGGACACCGACCCATGCCAAGCTGGTGATGCAGGCGGCGAGCTATCCGCAAGTCGAGCGCGTTTTCGTCAATCCGGCGATCAAGAAGAAGCTGTGCGAGACATGGACTGGCGACCGCGACCTGCTCGGCAAAGTGCGTCCGGTCTATGGCCATGACGAGCATTTCCATATTCGCATGTTCTGCCCTCCGGGTACGCCGAGTTGCAAGGCGCAGGCGCCGGTCGCTAGCGGCGACGGATGCGACAAGTCGCTTGCCTGGTGGTTTACCAAGGAGCCCTGGGCTGCACCGAAAAAAGACCCGAACGCAAAGCCCGTGAAACCGCGCTTCACCACCTTGTCGGATCTGCCGAAAGCCTGCACGGCGTTGCTGGCAGCGCCCGCGGCCTCGGAACAGACGGCAACATACGGCTCGGCCTATGTGGCGCCGCAGCCAACGGCCGGCGATGCAGCGATCCAGCAGGCCATTCATGCCGGTAACAGCGATCTGCCTGACAACGACATTCCTATCCCCGTGGCCCGCCCTGGCCTGCAATAGCAGCGAGGCGCTGTGACGTTCGGTGCTTTTCAAGCGCCGAACTGTGCTGTAGAGAAAATCAAATCGATTTAATTCGAGATTTTTCTTGGTCGATGTGATGCCGGGAGTTCCGTGATGGCCAGCCAGAAATGCGTGGCGCTGATTGCGCACGATCAGAAGAAGGACGACATGGCCGCGTTTGCGCAGGCCAATGAAGCCGTCTTTGCCGGATGGAAAATCGTTGCCACCGGCACCACCGGCGGCAGGGTACAGGAAGCCTGTCCCAGCCTTGATGTAACCCGGCTGAAAAGCGGCCCGCTTGGCGGCGACCAGCAGATCGGGGCGATGATCGCCACTGGCGATGTTCAGATGCTGATCTTCTTCGTCGATCCCCTGACCGCCATGCCGCATGATGTCGACGTCAAGGCGCTGATGCGGCTTGCCACCGTCTACGATATCCCGATGGCGCTGAACCGGGCGACGGCAGAACGGTTGATCGACTTCAACCAACCCTGATACAGCTTTTTCCCAGCCTTAGTCTGCACGATGATAATGGAACTCTCCATGCCCATGCTCCCAGATACCGAAAGCGGCCTCACCTTTCCCATCCTGATCGGCGATATCGGCGGAACCAATGCCCGGTTCGCGCTGCTGATCGACGCCTTTGCCGAGCCGAAACTGTTTCCGATCATTCCGACGACCAGCTATGCCAGCATCGAGGAAGCGCTGCAGACCAGCATTCTCGACAAGACCTCAGTTCAGCCGCGTTCTGCAATCATCGCCGTGGCAGGCCCGGTCAAGGGCGACGAGATCCCGCTCACCAATGCCGGCTGGGTGATCAAGCCAAAGGACATGCTGACGGCACTGTCGCTGGAAGACGTGATCATCATCAACGATTTCGAGGCGCAGGCGCTTGCCATCGCTTCGATCGGCGACGAGGGCCGGGAACAGATCGGCCCCGGCTCCATCCTGGAATCCGCCTCCTGCGCCGTGCTTGGGCCAGGCACCGGCCTTGGCGTCGCGGGCCTTGTGCACGCCCAGCACACCTGGTTTCCGGTTCCCGGCGAAGGCGGCCACGTAGATGTCGGCCCACGCTCCGAGCGTGACTATCAGATCTGGCCTTTCCTCGAGCCGATCGAAGGACGCATTTCCGCGGAACAGTTGCTTTGCGGCCGCGGCATCATGAACATCTACCGCGCCGTCTGCGAATCAAAGGCGTGGGATCCAAAACTTGCCGATCCCGCAGCTGTGACCACCAACGCACTGGCCGGCACCGATGCGGCGGCGGAAGAGACCATCTCGCTGTTTTCGACCTATCTCGGCCGCGTCGCCGGTGACATGGCGATGATTTTCATGGCGCGCGGCGGCGTCTTCCTTGCCGGTGGTATTTCGCAAAAGATCCTGCCGGCACTGAAGAAACCGGAGTTCCGCCTGGCCTTTGAAGACAAAGCGCCCCATTCGGCACTGCTCAAGACCATCCCAACTTTCGTGGTCACCCACCCGACCGCGGCTCTTTCCGGTCTTGCCGCCTATTCGCGCACGCCGTCGCGCTTCGGTGTGGCAATGGAGGGACGGCGCTGGAGAACTTGATGCTGCGTCAGCGGCCCAGACTCGCCAAACGGGGATCAAGGGACTATAGAGCGCGGTGAAATAAGGCGCCTCATAGGCGCGCCGGGTTTTAAGGAAACCAGCTTGAAGCAAGCCAAACCAAAGCTCCCCGCAATCGATCGCGAGACCATTACCAGCGTGCTCAAGCGCGTGATCGCCGAAAACGGACGCGCTCACCTGCGCGGGTATGGCTTCGCCATCGCCTGCCTGATTCTTGTCGCCGGTACGACCGCCTTTACCGCCTGGATCATGGAATCGGTCGTCAACGAGGCCTTCGCCAACAAGCGGGCCGACATCGTGCTCTATATCTGCGGGGCAATCTTTCTCGCCTTCGTGCTCCGCGGCTTTGCCACATATGGCCAGGCGGTCGCGCTGTCGAAGATCGGCAACAATATCGTCGCCAGCTACCAGCGCCGGCTCTATTCGCACCTGATGGCGCTCAGTGTCGGCTATTTCAGCGACACCCGCTCGGCCCGCATTTCCGCCCAGATCAGCCAGAATGTTTCCGGCATCCGCGACGTGCTCAACATGACGGTGACGTCGCTGGCGCGCGACTTTCTGACATTGGTGGCGTTGATCGGCGTGATGATCAGCAAGGACTGGTTGCTGACGCTGATCGTTTTCGTCGTTGCTCCGCCTTTGCTGATCGGTCTTCGCTACATCTCGCGCCGGCTGCGGCAGGCAACGCGCGAATCGGTCGAGATCAACAGCCACGTACTCGGCGCCATGCAGGAAACCATCCAGGGCATCACCATCGTCAAGGCGTTTACGATGGAAGAACAGCTGCGGAACAAGGTCGAGGCCATCATCAGCAGGGCGGAAAACCGCGCCAACAGGATTGCTCGCCTCAGCGAACGCACCGCACCGATGACGGAAACCTTTGCCGGTTTTGCGATTGCCAGCGTGCTGGCCTATGCCGCCTTCCGGTCTATCTACGATAATGTCCCGCCCGGCGCCTTCTTCGCCTTCGTGACGGCGCTGCTGATGGCCTATGATCCGGCGAGGCGCCTGGCACGATTGCAGGTCTCGCTTGAGCGCGCCGTCGTCAACGCCCGGATGATCTACGAAATCCTCGATATGGTTCCGCATCAGCGCGACCTGCCGGACGCTCGCGCTCTGGCGATCGATGCAGCCAAGATCGAATTCAAGAACGTCCGTTTCGCCTATAACAATGGCGACGATATCCTCAAGGGTGTCAGCTTCGTCGCCGAAGGCGGCAAGACAACGGCGCTCGTTGGGCCATCCGGCGCCGGCAAATCGACGGTCATCAGCCTCATTCCGCGGTTCTACGATCCTTCCGGCGGCGAGATCCTGATTGACGGGCAGGACATTGCCCATGTTACCAAGCAATCGCTGCGCAACGGCCTCGCCTATGTTTCGCAGCAGCCTTATCTGTTCGAAGGCTCGATCCGTGACAATATCCGCTACGGCCGTCCTGAAGCCACGGACGCCGAGGTCGAGGAAGCCGCAAAGCTGGCCTATGCGCATGATTTCATCCGCATGCAGCCGCAGGGCTATGACACGGCAGTCGGCGAAAACGGAGTGACGCTTTCCGGCGGCCAGCGCCAGAGGCTATCGATTGCCCGCGCACTGGTGCGAAACGCCCCCATTTTGCTTCTCGACGAAGCAACATCGGCGCTTGACACCGAATCGGAAGCCGCCGTGCAGAAGGCGCTCGATCACGCCATGAGTGGCCGTACCGTTGTGGTGATCGCCCACCGCCTGTCGACCGTCGTCAATGCCGACAAGATCATCGTCATGAAGGACGGGATCGTCGCCGAGGAAGGCACCCATGAGGCGCTTGCACAGCGCGCTGACGGCCTCTACGCTCGCTTGCACAATCTGCAAGGCACAGCGGAATCTGAAGCGATCGCCGACGCCGAAACACTGATCTGAGGAAATGAGGCAGGCATGAGCGGGACAGACATGAAACTCGTGGTGGTCGGGGCCGCTGGACGGATGGGCCAGACACTGATCCGCACCATCCATGCCATGCCGGGCGCGACCGTGTTTGCCGCCGTCGAGCGGCCGGGCTCGGCCTTCCTCGGACGCGACGCCGGCGAGATCGCGGGACTTGGACCGACCGGTGTCGTGATCACCGACAAGCCGCTCGAAGCCTTTGTCGAGGCGGAAGGCGTGCTCGACTTCACCGCGCCTGCGTCTTCCGTGGATTTTGCCGGTCTCGCAGCACAGGCCCGCATCGTCCATGTCATCGGCACCACCGGCTGCTCGGTAGACGACGAAGAAAAGTTCAAGGCCGCCGCCCGCCATGCCCGCATCGTCAAATCCGGCAATATGAGCCTGGGTGTCAATCTGCTCGGGGTTCTCACCGAACAGGCAGCCCGCGCCCTTGGCCCGGAAAACTGGGACATCGAAATTCTGGAAATGCACCACAAGCACAAGGTGGACGCGCCCTCGGGGACAGCCTTGCTGCTCGGAGAAGCGGCTGCCAAGGGCCGCGAGATCGGGCTTGCAGACCATTCCGTGCGGGTGCGCGACGGCCATACCGGAGCACGGGTTGCCGGAACCATCGGCTTTGCCACGCTGCGCGGCGGCTCCGTCATCGGCGAACACTCCGTCATCCTTGCCGGCGAAGGCGAGCAGGTGACATTGTCCCATTCGGCGACCGACCGGGCGATCTTTGCCCGTGGCGCTATCACAGCCGCGCTCTGGGCGCGTGCCCAAAAACCCGGCTTCTATTCCATGCTCGACGTGCTCGGGCTGTCCTGATCCCTTAAAACTCCCCGGAGGAATTTCTATGAGCGGCACCCTCGTCCTTGTGCGTCACGGCCAGAGCGACTGGAACCTGAAAAACCTGTTTACCGGCTGGAAGGATCCCGACCTGACGCCGCTTGGCATCGAAGAAGCCAATGCCGGTGGCAAGGCGCTTGCCGATTACGGCATCAAGTTCGACGTCGCCTTCACATCGGTGCTGACGCGCGCCCAGCACACGCTGAAGCTTATCCTCGATAATCTCGGCCAGCCCGATCTGGAAACCATCAAGGCCCAGGCGCTCAACGAGCGCGACTATGGCGATCTCTCCGGCCTGAACAAGGACGATGCCCGCGCCAAGTGGGGCGAGGAACAGGTGCATATCTGGCGCCGTTCCTACGACGTCCCGCCGCCGGGCGGCGAAAGCCTGAAGGACACCGGTGCCCGCGTCTGGCCCTATTACATGACCGACATCCTGCCGCGCGTTCTGGCAGGCGAGAAGGTTCTGGTCGCCGCACATGGCAATTCGCTGCGCTCGCTGCTGATGGTTCTCGACCGGCTGGACCGCGAACAGATCCTCTCGGTCAATCTCGCGACCGGCGTGCCGATGGTCTACAAGCTGAAGGCAGACTCCACCGTCGCTTCCAAGGAAGTGCTCGGCGACATGTCCGGCGCTCATTGAGCGCTAGACTATCTTCAGGTAATTGGGCCGCGCAAGCGGCCCTTTTCATGTCAGACCTTGCCGGCCTCCCAGCCGAGCATCGCCCGCTTGCGGGTAAGACCCCAATGATAGCCGGTCAACGCGCCGCTTTTGCCGAGCGCCCGGTGACAGGGAACCACGAACGAGATCGGGTTGCGGCCGACGGCGGCCCCGACAGCGCGCGAGGCGGTGGGCTGGCCGATATCGCAGGCGATGTCGGAATAGGTGACGGCCTTGCCCATCGGGATTTTCAACAGCGATTCCCAGACGCGGATCTGAAAATCTGAGCCGATCAGCACGACGCGCAGCGGCTCCTCCGCATTCCATTCCCTGGCATCGAAAATGCGGGCCGCATAACCGGCGGTCGCCGCACTATCCTCGATAAACTGTGCATTCGGCCAGCGGCTGGCCATATCTTCGAAGCTGGCTTTTTCATCGCCGGCATCATTGAAGGCCAGGCCGGCCAGGCCGCGATCGGTGACCATCACCAGCGCCACACCGAACGGGCACGGATGGAATCCGTAACGGATCGTCAGGCCACCGCCGCGCAGCTTCCATTCGCCGGGCGACATCGCCTCATGCGTGACGAAAAGGTCGTGCAGGCGCGAGGGGCCTGATAGGCCGAGTTCGAAACTGGTTTCCAGAAGCGGCAGCTCTTCCTGACGCAGCAGACGCTTGGCGTGATCGAGCGTCACGGCCTGAAGGAAGGCCTTGGGCGATAAGCCCGCCCAACGCGTAAAGGTTTTCTGCAGCTGCGTCGGCGACTGGCCGAGATCGCTGGCAATGGCATCGAGAGATGGCTGATCGCGATAATTCTCGGTCAGCAGTTCGACCACACGGCTGACCGTCTCGTAATCGCTGCCATGCGGCGTGATATCGGTAGGCTTCGATGTCTTGATGTCCATGGTCGTATCTCCTTGATGTCAGAGATAATCATTCCAACCAGGGTATCGCCACCCGATTCTTGATCTACCGGCGTTTCACCGTCGCCAGCGCACCGGAAAAAGCCGTGGCAAACGTCTCGCGATCGTCGCGGTTAAGGAAGGAGCCAATATCGGTAGTTCGCTGCCGGTCGCTGAGCTGCATCGAGACGATGCCGATCTCCTGATGGCGCGAAATGTTAAATCGCGTCCAGAAGGGATTGAACCGGTGCTCGGTCATGCGGCCTGCCGGATTGAACTTACGCACGCAGACATCGGTGCGCGACACGCGGATTTCCTCGCGGGCGCGGGCGGAGCGGTAGTTCAGCCAGAAGGCACCGAACAGAAGCAGAAAATCCAGCCCGAAGAAAAACACGATCGGCCAGGCGCCGATGACGACGAAAACGAAGATATGCACGAGGCTCATCAGGGCGGCGATGAACAGGAACACCTTGAAGCCCCTGATCCCGAGCGAACGGTATGGTGTCAGCTCGGCTGCGAAAACCGGCTGTTCTTCCCTGACACTCTCGGCGTTGCCATCGTTCATGGCGAATGACTATAGATGCAGGATGAAAAACGTGAAGCCAAAATCAGCAGCCAAGCCGGCGAAAGCCAAATCCGCGACAACCGGCCGCGCCATGACAAAGCCGAAAACGATCTACAGCAAGGCGGAGATCGAGGAGATTTTCCGGCGTTTCTCGATCCAGCGGCCCGAGCCGAAGGGCGAGCTGGAACACGTCAATCCATTCACGCTGGTCGTTGCGGTGGCGCTATCGGCGCAGGCGACCGACGCGGGGGTGAACAAGGCGACGCGGGCGCTTTTTGCCATCGCCGACACGCCGGAAAAGATGGTTGATCTCGGCGAGGAACAGGTTCGCGACTACATCAAGACCATCGGGCTTTACCGCAACAAGGCAAAGAATGTCATTGCGCTCAGCGAAAAACTGATCGCGGATTTTGGCGGCGAAGTGCCACGCACCCGCGAGGAACTGATCACCCTGCCCGGCGTTGGCCGCAAGACCGCCAATGTGGTTCTCTCCATGGCCTTCGGGCAGGCGACCATGGCTGTCGATACGCATATCTTCCGTATCGCCAACCGGCTCTGTCTGGCACCGGGGAAGACCCCGGACGAGATTGAGCACCAGTTGATGCAGATCATCCCCGATCACTATCTCTACCATGCGCATCACTGGCTGATCCTGCATGGGCGCTATTGCTGCAAGGCGCGCAAGCCGGAGTGCCAGCGATGCGTGATTGCCGATATCTGCAAGTCCGCCGAAAAGACCAGCGAGATGCCCGCACCGCTGGTCGAGCTGCCAGCTCAGATCATCTGATGGAAATGCCGTCGATCAGGGCGGCGATCGCCGCCTCATAGTGATCCCGCCTGCCGCCTGCTTCGATGGCCAGCGCCGCCCGGTCGAAGGATGCGGACAATAACTGGGCGAAGGCGTCAAGCAGTGTGACGTCCTTGCCGTTGGCCGCAAACAGATCTGCCAGGCCAGCCTTCAGGCTTGCCTCGACATGCTCCGCATCGATGATCTGCAGGTTGGGAAGGCCGAGAATGGCAGGCCCATCGAGCAGGAGAAGCCGTGTGCGGCCAGGCACGGCCATTGCATCGAAATAACCGCGTGCACCCGTGAGGAGAGCGTCGCGCGCATTGCTCAAGCCAGCGGCCGAGGCCTCGATCTCCGCCCCCACCTGACGCGCCTCGTCTGCGACGATGGCTGCAAACAGCGCCTTCTTGTCCTCGAAATGATGATAGAGCGCGCCGCGTGTCACACCGGCTGCACTGGCGATGTCAGGCGTCGCCGTCTCAGCGTAGCCTTTCTCGACAAAAAGCTGCCGCGCTGCCGCCATCAGGGCGAGGCGCATGCTTTCGGTTCGTTCCTTGTTGGTCCGTCGCATTTTTCACCTTTACATACAATCTGAATGTATGTTATTTACAAAAACATACAGACTGTATGATAATTTCACCCGGAGGAAAAGAGATGAAAATCACCAGCTATTATCCCGTCATAATGACCCGCGACGTTCAGGGCACCACCGAGTTCTACGTTCGGCATTTCGGCTTCAAAGCGCTGTTTACGACCGACTGGTACGTTCACCTCCAATCCACAGAGAACGAGCATGTGACACTCGCCATTCTTGACGGCAGCCACCAGACGATCCCTGAAAAATCACGCGGCACCGCTTCCGGGCTTCTCCTCAATTTCGAAGTTGAGAATCCGGATGCACTCTATACGGAGTTTCAGGCGGCGGGGCTGCCAATCCTCCTCACACTGCGCAATGAGGATTTCGGCCAACGGCATTTCATCACTGCTGATCCGAACGGCGTGCTGATCGATGTGATCAAGCCGATCCCGCCGACGGCGGAATTTGCGGTACACTATGAAACATCCATTCTACCCGCCTGATCCGGATCAAGCCGTCTTGCGTTCGCTCAGAGAATAGGCGAGCGCCGAGACCGGCAGCGCCAGACCCAGCATCGAGGCGGCCCACCAGCCGCCTTGCGCATACAGCCAGCCGCCAAGCGCCGATCCGGCGGCGCCACCGGCAAAGAACGCGGCCATGTAGAGCCCGTTGAGGCGGCTGCGATATTCGGCACCCAGCACGAAGATGGCCCGTTGGCCAAGAACCAGATTGGTAACAACACCAAAATCGAGGAGAACGGCGGCGAAGGTGAGAAGGCCGAGCGCCCACGCAGATCCCACCGGAGCGATATGCGTGACGAGGAAGGCGGCGGCGACAGAGACCATCGACAAGCGCGTTGCAGCATAGCTCCAGCCCTTGTCGGCAAGCCGTCCGCTGATCGGTGCGGCGATAGCACCCGCAGCACCGGCCAACGCGAATAACGCAATCTGCCCCTGCGACAGGCCGAATTCCGGCCCCGACAACAGCAAAGGCGCTGTTGTCCAGAACAGGCTGAACGCGGCGAACATGAACGCGTGATAGAGCGAGCGGCGGCGCAGGATCGGCGTGGTTGCGACCAGCCGGCCCATCGAGGCAAGCAGGGCGCCATAGCTCAGACCCGCCTGCGGAATGCGCGGCGGCAGGGCGCGGGCGAGAACGAGGGAGAGCACCACCAGCGCCGCTGCCGAAATGAAGAACACCATATGCCAGGGCAGGAATTCGGCAATGAAGCTCGAGGCTGGCCGCGCCAGCATGATGCCGACCATCAGGCCGCTCATGACATTACCGACAGCCTGGCCGCGATGCGCCTCCGGCGCCATATGCGCCGCATAGGGCACGATGATCTGAATGGCCACGGAGCCAAGCCCTATAAAGAACGCCGAGGCCAGAAACGGCAGCGGCGTCGAGGCGAGGCCCGCCCCGACCACGGCGAGCGTTCCGAGCGCCATGACCGACAGGATCAGCTTGCGATTTTCAAAGAGGTCGCCCAGCGGCACGATCAACAGAAGGCCGATGCCGTAGCCGATCTGCGTCAACGTGACGATCAAGCCTGCGGCCCCGGGCGACAGGCCAAGCGAGGCGCTGATCGGGCCGATCAGCGGCTGTGCATAATAGAGATTGGCGGCAATCAGGCCGCAGGCGGCAGCCAGAAGGAACATCATTCCCGATGACATCGCCTGCGGTTCCACCGCCTTGAATTCAGTGGGCTTCAATCCAGGGGCTTCGGATTCTGGGGTCTCGGCAGCAAAATCTGCCGGTCTTGCGATATGGGTCACGATCGTCTCAATTCCGTGTCAAAAAAGGTTAGCTGAGCAGTTTCATCGCCACATCGGCGACTGCCGTCATCTCAGCACGGCTGCGGCCGGTTTTCCCGACGATGCGCATACCTTGCAACAGGCAGAGCAGTGCACGGGCCGTATCGGCGGCATCAATGCCGGCGGGTATCGATCCATCCGACTGGCCAAGCAGAATGCAGTCCCTCATCACCGCCTCGTTGGTGGCATGCGCGACATCGACGCGCTCGGCAGCAACCGGATCGGATGCCGCCAGTTCCGCGGCCGTTGCGATGACGAGACAGCCGCGCTGGCCAAGTTCGCCACAGGCGGCCTCGGCATAAAATTGCAGTGCGGCCCTGATCTTGTCCCTGCCAAGCGCGTGAGGTGCAATTGCAGCCTTGAGCTTCGTGCTACGCAGGACCCGGTACCGGTCGAAGGCGGCAAGCAGGATGCCGCGCTTATCTTTGAAGGCCTTATAGATACTGCCGGGAGTCAGCTGCATCGCATCGGCGAGATCGCCGATCGACGTTCCGTGATAGCCACGCGCCGAGAAGACATCGATGGCGCGCTCAAGCGCAACATCGGTATTAAACTCCCGTGGACGGCCCCGTGGTCGCTGGTCCTGAAATGTTTCTGCTACCGTTTCCATGAACACCATATAGGAAATGAACATTTCCTATATCAAGTAAAAATTTG
This sequence comes from Hyphomicrobiales bacterium, assembly GCA_900472175.1. Lineage (GTDB taxonomy): Bacteria > Pseudomonadota > Alphaproteobacteria > Rhizobiales > Rhizobiaceae > Pararhizobium. Next base: position 26,001 of record UCHD01000024.1, read on the forward strand.
CGTGCGCGTGCTCTTTTTCGTTTTACGCTTCCAAAGTCCCGGAAATCCGCTATTACCGGACACCGACTGACACAATAATCCAGGCGGTTTCCGGATGACAAAATTCGACGTGCTCACAATCGGCAATGCGATTGTGGATATTATTGCGCGCTGCGACGACGCATTCCTTGTCCATAACGGCATTATCAAGAGCGCGATGAACCTGATCGACGCTGACAGGGCGGAACTGCTCTATTCGCGCATGGGGCCAGCTCTGGAAGCCTCCGGCGGCAGCGCCGGCAACACGGCAGCGGGCATCGCCAGCCTCGGTGGCCGGGCGGCCTATTTCGGCAAGGTTGCCAACGACCAGCTCGGTGAAATCTTCACCCATGACATTCGCGCCCAGGGCGTTCATTTCGAGACCAGACCGCTGGACGATCTCCCACCGACCGCCCGCTCGATGATCTTCGTCACCGAGGATGGCGAGCGCTCGATGAACACCTATCTCGGCGCCTGCGTCGAGCTTGGACCGGAAGACGTCGAGCCGTCCGTGGTTGCCGAAGCCGCCGTCACCTATTTCGAAGGCTATCTGTGGGATCCGCCACTGGCCAAGGACGCGATCCGCGAATGCGCCCGCATTGCCCATGCGAATGGCCGTGAAGTGGCGATGACGCTGTCCGACAGTTTCTGCGTTCATCGCTACCGGGCGGAATTCCTCGACCTGATGCGTTCGGGCACCGTCGACATCGTCTTTGCCAACCGGGCCGAAGCTCTGGCGCTATACGAGACGGAAGACTTTGAACAGGCGCTCGCCATGATCTCCAAGGATTGCAAGCTGGCTGCTGTCACGTTGAGCGAAGAAGGTTCGATCGTCGTCAAGGGTGATGAGCGGGTCAAGGTCGAGGCAACAACAGTTAGCCGCGTTGTCGATACGACAGGTGCAGGCGACCTCTATGCCGCCGGCTTCCTGCACGGCTACACGACGGGACGGACATTGGCCGATTGCGGCAAGCTCGGCAGCCTAGCGGCAGGTATCGTCATCGAGCAGGTCGGTCCCCGCCCGATGATCTCGCTGTCCGCCGCCGCAAAGGAAGCCGGTCTGCTCTGACCGGCTTGCCGGAGCAAAAATCCTACTTGAAAGCTTCGCCCGGATAGGCACCCCAGATTTCACCCTGTGAAATCCAGCCTTCCGCGCCTTGCGCCTCGGCGCGGCACCATTCGCCGTTGCACTCGCCGACATGGACGACAACGCCCGGCTCGATGCGGGCAACGATGGCGCCGCCCGCCTGCGGATCGCGCCGCATGTTGACGAACACGCCCTCGCCTTTGCCGCGCATCCACGGGGCTGCAACCGCCGTCCGGTCACCCGAAAGCAGCGCCTGGTTGACCCAGCCTTCCGTGCCGTCGGCATCGCGGATTTTGCGCCAGTTGTCATATTCCTGGGTCACTTCAACCGGCACGCCCGACTTCAGATAACGCCAGGCCACCGCATAATCGACACTCGGGCCCACGCGCAGATTGACGCTCTTGGACTTCAGGCTGACGAAGCGCGGCAAAGGCAGGCCACTGGCGCCCTTGGCCGCCTGGGCAAAGACCGGTGCCGCCTCGATGGCGGCAAATGACAGGGTGGCTGCGACAACGAAAGCGAGCCTGGAAAGGAACTGACGCATGACGAAATCCATTTTCCAAAAAATTCAGATGCTTGCAGTTTTTTCTCTGACCGGCCCCGCTGAAGACACGCAAATCGTCCGGGAACATCTCGAGTTTTGTTTGTCTTCCCCACCGGGTCTGGTAGAAAATGGAACTGCAGGGAGAACGATCACTCATCTTGGTTAAAAACCCGTCAACAAGGCGAAGCAGGCAGCAATGACCGCGAAGAAAAAACCCAAGGTCTACATCACCCGCAAACTGCCGGATGTCGTCGAGACGCGCATGCGCGAACTGTTTGACGCGGAGCTGAACATTGATGACACACCCCGCACGCAGCCTGAACTCGTGGCAGCGGTGAAGCGGGCCGATGTGCTTGTTCCAACACTTACCGACCGGATTGATGCGGCGCTGATCGAGCAGGCCGGACCGCAGCTGAAACTGATCGCCAGCTTTTCCAATGGTGTGGATCATATCGACGTCGATGCCGCCGCGCGCCATGGCATAACCGTTACCAACACGCCGAACGTCCTGACCGAAGATACGGCCGACATGGCGTTGGCGCTCATTCTGGCCGTGCCGCGCCGCCTGGCCGAAGGATCGCGAATACTCACCGACAGGAAAGAGGAATGGGCCGGCTGGTCACCGACCTGGATGCTCGGGCGCCGCATCTCCGGCAAGCGTATCGGCATTGTCGGCATGGGACGGATCGGCACCGCCGTTGCCCGCCGCGCCAAGGCCTTCGGACTGTCGATCCACTATCACAACCGCCACCGCGTCAGCACCGAGACCGAGGAAAAGCTGGAGGCGACCTATTGGGACAGCCTCGACCAGATGCTCGCCCGCGTCGATATCGTCTCGGTCAATTGTCCGTCGACACCCGCAACCTACCACCTGCTTTCGGCACGGCGGCTGGCGCTGATGCAGCCGACCAGCTACATCGTCAACACGGCGCGCGGCGGCATTATCGATGAAGTCGCGCTGATCAAATGCCTGCGCGAAGGCAAGATCGCCGGGGCCGGGCTCGACGTGTTCGAAAACGAACCGTCCGTCAACCCGAAGCTCGTCAAACTTGCCAGCGAAGGCAAGGTCGTGCTGTTGCCGCATATGAGTTCGGCAACGCTCGAGGGACGTGTCGACATGGGTGACAAGGTGGTGATCAATATCCGCACGTTCTTCGACGGGCACCGCCCGCCGGATCGCGTCCTGCCCGGCCGCGATTGATCCCCTCAGAGCGTCTTGCGCATCTCGACAAAGGTTGGACGGGTAAAGCCGGGATGGCAGCCTTCCATAGTTTGGACGAAGCCCCATTTTCCAAAGGCGCGATGGTTTTCCGCCAGCTCGATCCGCGTTTCGAGGCGGAGACACGAAAGGCCGCATTCGGCGGCATAGGTTTCGGCGGCCTGGAGTAAAAAGCGGCCGATGCCCCTGCCCTGTGCATCCGGCGCGACGGCAAGTTTGCCAATATACAGACAGTCCGGTGGCTCCGGCTTGCAAAAGATACAACCGAGCAAGCGGCCATTTTCGATCGTGACGTAGCCCTTCTCACGCCTTACCTTTTCCTGCAGAGACGGAAGCGTCAGCAACAGGGCAGACGACGGCGGATCGATGTGGGGCTGCATATAGGCGAAGGAAGCAAGGATAAGCTCCAGTAGCCCGTGCCAATCACCGAACGTTTCATCGATCGGCCGAAGGTTCATCGCATTTTCCGGCTGTACTTGATGGTCTCGAAGCGCGCCGCCAGCCCGTCATACATCAGGAGGCGGCCGATCAGCGGTTCACCGGCACCGGTGATGATCTTGATGACCTCCATAGCCTGCAATGTACCGAGGACACCGGTCAGCGCACCAACGATTCCGGCCTCGGCGCAGGAGGGTACGACGCCTGGCGGTGGCGGTTCTGGAAAAAGATCGCGGTAGCCCGGGTTCCGGCGACCATCAGAGGCAGTTTTCCAAGGCTGGAGAACCGTCAAGGAACCATCGAAGCGGCCGACGGCAGCCGTCACCAGAGTGATCTCGAGACGCTCCGCCGTATCGGCGGCGAGATAACGCGTGGCAAAATTATCGGACCCATCCACCACGATATCATAGGCGGAAAACAGGACTCCCGCATTCGCCTCCTCAAGGCGTTCCACATGCTGGATCACATCCACATGTGGATTGATCCGTTGCAGCGCATCCTTGGCGCTATCGGCCTTCACGCGGCCAATATCCGGCGTTCCATGGATCACCTGACGCTGGAGGTTGGACAGCGACACCGTATCGTCATCGACAATACCCAGCGTGCCGATACCGGCGGCGGCGAGATATTGCAGCACCGGCGCGCCAAGGCCACCGGCGCCGATAACCAGCACACGCGCCGCCTTCAGCGTCTGCTGCCCGGCCCCGCCGATTTCCGGCAGGATGATATGGCGGGCATAGCGCTGGATTTCTTCAGAGTTCAAAGGCTGTTTGCTCATGATATCGAACTCTCACCCGGAAACGGTGCCGTTGGCAACGGTGAGATAACGCGCGCGTTCGCCAAGAGCTGAAAACATCGACTGGTCGGTGCCGGTCATGAAGGCCTGGCCGCCGAGATCATCGACCAGATCGAACAGCGCCGCCCGCCTGCCCTCGTCAAGATGGGCAGCGATCTCATCGAGCAGCAGCACCGGCGCATGGCCGGTCATATTGCCGACCAGACGGGCATGCGCGAGGATCAGGCCGACAAGAAGGGCTTTCTGTTCGCCGGTCGAGCAGCGCGCGGCTTCCATGTTCTTGGCGCGGTGACGGATCAACAGATCGCTGCGGTGCGGACCATCGAACGTACGCCCGGCCGCCGCATCTCGGTAACGGCCAACCCGCATCATCTCGAGATATTGCTCTTCCAGATCGAAAGCCGGGCGATGCCATTCGCCATCGAGAAAGCCGGACAGCGCCAGATCGGCGGCCGGGAAGACACCGCCTTCATGGTTGCGGTCCACCAGCCCGGCCAGAAGCCCGAGCATTTCCTGCCGCGCCAGGGCCATTGAGATCCCAAGCTCGGCCATCTGCCGTTCAAGGCCTGTCAACCAAACGGGGTCGGGCCGCCCTTCGGACAAAAGCTTGTTGCGGCTGCGCATGGCCCGCTCATAATCGGTGGCGCGGCGGCCATGCTCCGGATCGAGCGACAGGACGAGCCGATCGAGAAAGCGGCGGCGATCGCCCGAACCGCCAGTGAACAGGCCGTCCATCGACGGCGTCAACCAGAGCACGCGCAGATGATCGAGCAATTCATCCACCGTCTTTGCCGGTGTGCCGTTCAGGCGCAGACGGCGTGCCTGGCCTTCCTCGGCGCCTGCCGTTCCCGTACCGATCTCGACCGGGCCATCCATGCCTTCCAGTTCTGCAAACACTGAAAATCCGGTGTCGGCACCGACCCGCGCCACATCCGCATAGGCGGCACGGCGCAACCCGCGCCCCGGCGACAGGAAGGAGACGGCTTCCATCAGGTTGGTCTTGCCCGCCCCGTTCTCGCCGGTCAGCACCACATGACGGGTGTCGAGGTCGAGCGACAATCCCGCATAATTGCGAAAATCGCTGAGCTTCAGACGGGAAAGAGAAACCTTGTGCGGCATAGGGAATCCGGTTGCGTGTCCCGGTGAGAGCTAAGCCGAGAGGAGACCGATGGCAAGGCGGAACATCAGTGCGCACCAAACAGAAGGCGATGGCGCAGCGCATCACCGAACTGTGACAGAAAAATTGCCGCATCGCACACATGCCTAATTGCGCAGGTGCGAATACTCAAATAAGATTGCTTATCTTATACATGCTAATGATGTGGCACATATTCCATGAATCTCACCCCTACGCTGGGTTTTCTGCTTCACGATGTCGCCCGGCTTCTGCGCAAGCGTTTCGAGCAACGCGCGAAACATATGGGCCTGACGCGCTCGCAATGGCAGACAATCGCTTATCTGGCGCGCAACGAAGGCATCCACCAGAGCGGCCTTGCTGAACTTCTGGAAGTGGAACCGATTACTTTGATGCGCGTACTCGACAAGCTTGTCGATCGCGGTTTTGTCGAGCGTCGGCGGCATGAGACAGACCGCCGTATCTCGCTTCTCTACACCACCGAGCCCGCCCGCGGACTGCTGTCCGACATGCGCGCCATCGGCGATGCGACACGCTCGGAAGCCTTGCAAGACATACCCGACGAGGACCGTGAAAAGCTCGTCGCCATTCTCGACCTGATGAAATCCAACCTCCTGCAGGCCTGCCGCGCGCCGGCCGATAAAGAAACTCACCATGGCTGACTCCCTCCGCGTACCCGCCAATGCCAATGTCACCGCCCTTGAAACATCCGAAAGCGTGACGGCCGAAGCAAAGATCAACACCGCGCCGCCGGCATCGGCCGATCCTGCCCCTGCCGCCGGTGTTGTTCGCCGCCGCCGCAGCTTGAAACGCCCGATCCTGTTTGCACTGCTGCCAGTCGCGCTCGTTGCCGGCGGCTATTTTTATGTGACCGGCGGCCAGATCATGGAAACTGACAACGCCTACCTGCAGGCAGACATGGTCGGCGTTTCCACAGACGTCGCCGGTACGGTTGCCTCCGTCAACGTGCACGAGAACGAAGAGGTCAAGACCGGACAGGTGCTGTTCCAGTTGAAGGCGGATTCGTTCCGCATTGCGCTGGAAGGCGCCCAAGCCAAGCTTGCCGCTTCCCGCAATGAGCTTTTGAACCTCAAGGCAAGCTACGCCCAGACGCTGGCGCAGATTGCCCAGGTCGAGGCCGATATTCCCTATTACCAGACGGCCTTCGACCGGCAGCAGACGCTGATTTCCAATTCCGCCGCTTCGCACGCGACCTATGACCAGGCCAAGCATGATCTGGACGCCGCCAAGCAGAAAGTGACGGTCGCCAAGGCACAGGCCGAAACGACGCTGGCCCAGCTGGGCGGCGATGCCAACCAGCCGACGGAGCAGAACCCGCTCTATCTCGAAGCCAAATCCGCCGTGGATGATGCGCAGCGCCAGTTGGACGACACGACGGTGCGCGCACCGTTTGACGGCGTCGTGACCAACGTCAACGCCTTGCAGCCCGGCAGCTATCTGGAGGCCGCCCAGCAGGCCTTCTCGCTGGTTTCTACCAAGAACATGTGGATCGCGGCCAATCCGAAGGAAACCGAGCTGACCTATGTCAAGCCGGGCCAGCCGGTGACAATCACGGTCGATACCTATCCGGGCGTCGAGTGGAAGGGCAAGGTCGCCAGTGTCAGCCCGGCTTCCGGCGCCAGCTTCGCGCTTTTGCCGGCGCAAAACACCTCCGGCAACTGGGTGAAGGTGGTGCAGCGTATTCCAATGCGCGTCACCATCGATGACACCGCCGGCAAACCGCCGCTGCGCGTCGGCATGAGCACGCTGGTTGCCGTCGATACCGGCCGTGCCCGTGGCCTGCCGGACATGATCCAGAAGCTTCTCGGCCTTTCGACCGCGCACGCGCAAGAGTAACTGCCATGAGCAGCATCGCCTCTGCGGCAACGGCGCCTGTCGCCAATCGCGGCGCCATTACGGCCTGCATCATCCTTGCGGTAATCATGCAGGCATTGGATACGACCATTGCCAATGTGGCGCTGCCCTACATTCAAGGCAGCGTGGCGGCAAGCGCCGACCAGATCAACTGGGTGCTGACCTCCTATATCGTCGCGGCTGCGATCATGACGCCGCCTTCCGGGTTTCTGGCCGCGAAATTCGGCCGCAAGCGCGTTCTGCTGGTGGCGATCGTCGGCTTCGTCTTTGCTTCCGTGCTTTGCGGCCTCGCGCAATCGCTGCCTCAGATCGTCGGTTTCCGGCTGCTGCAGGGCCTGTTCGGCGCAGCGCTCGTGCCTCTGTCGCAAGGCATCCTGCTCGACATCTATTCAACCGAAGAGCGCGGCTCGGCGATGGCGCTGTTCGGCGTCTCGGTCATGGTCGGGCCGGTGCTCGGGCCGGTGATCGGCGGCTGGCTAACGGAAAACATCAGCTGGCGCTGGGTGTTCTATATCAACGTGCCGATCGGTGCGCTGGCCTTTGCCGGTATCAGCATTTTCGTCAAGGAAACCAAGCTGGATACACAGGCAAAGCTCGACTGGTTCGGCTTCGGCATGCTCAGCCTTGCCATCGCCTCGCTGCAGCTTTTCCTCGACCGTGGCGGCCAGCTCGACTGGTTTTCCTCTGGCGAAATCCTGATCGAGGCCATCGTCTGCGCCAGCGCTTTCTATCTGCTGATCATTCACACGCTGACCACGGAAAAATCCTTCATCAATCCGCGTTTGTTTCTCGACCAGAATTTTGCCGTCAGCATGCTGTTCATTTTCGTCGTCGGCGTCACCTATCTGGCCTCGCTGGCGCTGATGACGCCATACCTGCAATCGCTGATGGGCTATCCGGTCGTGACCGCCGGTATCGTCATGGGGCCGCGCGGACTGGGTACCATGGTCTGCATGTTCGTCGTCGGCCGCCTGATCGGCAAGGTCGATACGCGTATCCTGCTGTTCACCGGCCTCGCGATCACCGCCTGGGCGATGTACGACATGATCGGCTGGACGCCGAATGTCTCGCAATGGACAATCATCTCTGTCGGCTTCGTGCAGGGCGCAGGGCTGGGCTTCCTGTTCGTGCCGCTGACCACGATCGCCTTTGCGACACTGCCAGCAGAAATGCGCGGCGACGGCACCGGGCTCTACAATCTCTCCCGCAATATCGGTTCCAGCGTCGGTATTGCCGTCGTTTCGGCTCTGCTGATCGAAAACACCCAGATCAACCACGCATCGATCGCAACCTATGTGACGCCGTTCAACCATGCCTTCCAGGCCCCGGCGGCTGCAGGGCTCGATCCGATGACCGCCGTCGGGCGCGCCTCGCTCGACAGTATCGTCACGCTACAGGCGACCATCATTGCCTATATGGACGACTTCAAGCTCTTGATGATCATGTCGCTGGCAGTGATGCCGTTGGTCTTCCTGCTGCGCAAACCGAAGGCGCCACCGGCGATCGATCATAGCGCGGTCATGGAGTGACCGGTCCTATTGCCGGTCAAGCTCCGGATAATAGCGGAAGATACCTTGCTCGTTGAAGGTAAGCCGGCGTTCTGAAGCCATATAGGTCTTGATCCGCGGTAGTTCGCGGACTTGCGCGTTGAGTGCCACGAGAAGCGGGTAATCCGGTTCCACCGCCTCCATCTCGGCTGGAAAAGCATAGCGCAGGCCTTCGATGAGGTGGAACAGCGACAGGTCGAGATAGGTGAGTGTGCCGCCGAGGGCATGGACCTCACCTTGCCTGTTCTTCGTGAGCTGCCTTTCGAAATAACCAAGAAATTTCGGTAGCCGCTCTTCACGAAAGTTCTCAGAGCGCCGCAACGCTTCGTCCTTCTGGTCCTCGTAATAGAGCGACACGCCGATCGGGTGGTGGGTGTCGTGGATTTCAGCGACAAAATCGGTGATGCCAAGCTGCAGGCCATGCGCCGTTATCCGCCCAGCCTCATCTTCAGGCGCAAGTCCGAGCCGGTTTCCGAGATAAAGCAGGATATTGGCGGCATGGGAGATAACAAGATCTCCGTCCTTCAGGAAGGGCGGAGCAAGAGGCGTGACACCCGCCGTCTTGGTCTTCATCATCGCCATCATACGGGCCATGCCGCCATCGTTGCGGGCGACGTCGACATAATCAGCACCGGCCTGTTCCAGCGCCAGGCGGACGAACTCGCCCCGGCCGGGGATGCCATCCCAATAATAGAGCTCATAGGTCATGATGCACCTTTCGCGTTGGGATATGTCGCGCCTGCGCCGCAGGCCACATACGAAAAAGCCGGAGGCATGACTGCCCCCGGCTAACATATATGGCCGATTATCCGTTCGGCCAGCCGCCGGGTACGACCCTTACTCGATGTCGAAGAAATCCTTCATGCGGGAGAAGAAGCCCGCCGATTCCGGGTTGTTTTCCTTGGAAGAAAGCTCCTCGAATTCCTTCAGAAGCTCGCGCTGGCGCTTGGTGAGCTTCTGCGGTGTTTCGATCTGGATCTGGATATAGAGATCGCCCACCTGGCTGGAGCGCAGCACCGGCATGCCCTTGCCCTTGAGACGGAACTGCTTGCCCGCCTGCGTGCCTTCCGGCACGGACACGCGCGACTTGGTGTTATCGAGCGTCGCCACGTCGAACTTGCCGCCAAGGGCCGCCGTTGTCATCGAGATCGGCACGCTGCAATAGAGATCGGCGCCATCGCGCTGGTAGAACTCATGCGGCTTCACCGACAGGAAGATATAGAGATCGCCTGAAGGCCCGCCGCGAAGACCGGCTTCGCCTTCACCAGAGAGACGGATACGGGTGCCGTCCTCGATGCCGGCCGGGATATTGACCGAGAGCGAACGCTCTTCGGTGATACGGCCCTGGCCGTGGCACTTGCCGCACGGATCGGCAATCGTCTGACCACGGCCCTGACAGGTCGGGCAGGTGCGCTCGATCGAGAAGAAGCCCTGGGCGGCACGCACACGGCCGGAGCCCTGGCAGGTGGCGCAGGTTGTCGGCTTGGTGCCGGGCTTGGCGCCGGAACCGGTGCAGACGTCGCAGGTGATCGAGGTTGGAACCCGGATCTGCGCCGTTTTGCCGGCATAGGCCTCTTCCAGCGAGATTTCCATATTGTAGCGCAGATCGGCACCGCGCTCGCGGCCACCGGACGAGCGCCGCTGACGCCCCCCGCCCATCATCTCGCCAAAGATGTCTTCGAAGATATCGGAGAAACCGCCGGCGCCACCGCCCATGCCGCCACCGCCGCCCATGCCGCCCTGTTCGAACGCCGCATGGCCATAACGGTCATAGGCTGACCGCTTCTGCGGGTCCTTGAGCACCTCGTAGGCGAGGCTGATCTCCTTGAACGTCTTTTCAGCTTCCGCATCGCCAGGGTTCTTGTCCGGGTGATGCTTCATTGCGAGTTTGCGGAAAGCGCTCTTGAGCTCTTTTTCGTCTGCTGTTTTCGCAACGCCGAGCGTTTCGTAAAGATCACGTTTCATACTTGCAGATTGTCCTGTTGAATAGGCGCGTCAAAACCGGCTGCCCGGCGGTCGCCAAATTTCCTTGCAACAGGATTTAGTAAACCTTCAAGCGCGATACCATAGCCAATACACGATCCCGGCCGCTTTTTGTCGGAAAAGCGCAGAATCAGGCTGCTTTATCTTTGGCTTTTGTCGTGCTGCAACGCCGGTCCCGGCCCGGCCCGCCACTTCGATGCCTGATCACGCTATCCATTGGTCCCCGTTGTGGCACGCTAGTTGCCAAAAACAGAAAAGCCCGGAGCGTGTGGCTCCGGGCTTTTCAAGAAGTATTCGAAGAAGAATTATGCGGACTTCTTGCGGTCGTCCTCGTCCTTCACTTCTTCATAGTCGGCATCGACGATGTCACCGTCGCGGGCTGCATCAGCCTGTGCATCGGCGTTGGCCGCTTCGGTCTGCTGCGATTCGTACATCGCCTGACCAAGCTTCATCGAGGCTTCGAGAAGCGTCTGGGTCTTGGTCTTGATGTCTTCAGCATCCGGCTCGGAGGCTTCAACAGCAGTCTTCAGCGAAGCGATCGCATCGGAGATCGCGGTGCGTTCGGCTTCCGTGACCTTGTCACCGAATTCCTTCAGCGACTTTTCCGAGGAGTGAATCAGGCTTTCGGCCTGGTTCTTCGCTTCAACGCCTTCACGGCGCTTCTTGTCGTTCTCGGCGTTGGCTTCGGCATCCTTGACCATCTTCTCGATATCCGCGTCGGACAAACCGCCCGATGCCTGGATCCGGATCTGATGTTCCTTGCCGGTGCCCTTGTCCTTGGCCGAAACCTGCACGATGCCGTTGGCGTCGATATCGAAGGTGACTTCGATCTGCGGAACGCCACGCGGTGCCGGCGGGATGCCAACCAGGTCGAACTGGCCAAGCAGCTTGTTGTCGGCAGCCATTTCGCGCTCGCCCTGCGAAACGCGGATGGTCACGGCATTCTGGCTGTCTTCGGCCGTCGAGAAGGTCTGCGACTTCTTCGTCGGGATCGTCGTGTTGCGTTCGATCAGGCGGGTGAACACGCCACCGAGCGTTTCGATGCCGAGCGACAGCGGGGTCACGTCGAGCAGCAGAACGTCCTTGACGTCGCCCTGCAGAACGCCGGCCTGGATGGCGGCGCCCATGGCGACCACTTCATCCGGGTTGACGCCCTTGTGCGGCTCCTTGCCGAACAGCTGCTTGACGACTTCCTGTACCTTCGGCATGCGGCTCATGCCGCCGACCAGAACGACTTCGTCGATCTCGGCTGCGGTCACGCCGGCATCCTTGAGGGCTGCCTTGCACGGTGCAACGGTGCGCTGAACCAGCTCATCGACCAGGCTTTCGAACTTGGCGCGCGACAGCTTCATGGTCAGGTGCTTCGGACCGGTGGCATCCGCCGTGATGAACGGCAGGTTGATTTCGGTCTGCTGCGACGAGGACAGTTCGATCTTGGCCTTTTCGGCAGCTTCCTTGAGGCGCTGCAGAGCAAGCTTGTCGTTCTTCAGGTCGATGCCCTGGTCCTTCTTGAACTCAGCTGCGAGGTATTCGACCAGACGCATGTCGAAGTCTTCACCGCCAAGGAAGGTGTCGCCGTTGGTCGACTTCACTTCGAAGACGCCGTCGCCGATTTCCAGAACCGAGATATCGAACGTGCCACCACCCAAGTCGTAAACGGCGATGGTCTTGCCGTCCTTCTTGTCGAGGCCGTAAGCGAGCGCTGCTGCGGTCGGCTCGTTGATGATACGAAGCACTTCGAGACCAGCGATACGGCCGGCATCCTTGGTTGCCTGGCGCTGCGCGTCGTTGAAGTAGGCCGGAACGGTGATGACGGCCTGCGTGACCTTTTCACCGAGATAGGATTCTGCGGTTTCCTTCATCTTCTGAAGGATCATGGCGGAGATCTGCGAGGGGGAATAACCCTTGCCCTGCGCTTCAACCCATGCGTCGCCGTTGTCGCCCTTGACGATCTTGTACGGAACGAGGGCCTTGTCCTTTTCAACGAGCTTGTCGTCGTAACGGCGGCCAATCAGGCGCTTGACGGCAAACAGCGTGTTTTCAGGATTGGTGACAGCCTGGCGCTTGGCCGGCTGGCCCGCCAGACGCTCGCCATCATCGTTGAACGCGATGATCGACGGGGTGGTGCGTGCACCTTCTGCATTCTCAATGACCTTCGCGTCCTTGCCGTCCATGACGGAGACGCAGGAGTTGGTCGTTCCCAAGTCAATACCGATTACTTTAGCCATGTCGTTCTCTCCTTGCAGCGGACTGTCAGAACCCGGTCAGGCATTCATGCGACAGCCCCTAACGGGATGGTCTGTGGAATATTCGCAGCGATAGCTACGGTGATGGGCCGTATATAAGGACCAGTGTTTCGGACTGCAAGGCATCAGGACGCCACGAAGCCGAGGAAATCAACGTCCTTTTGACGAAGCATCGCGCGCCGTTACCGAAATCAGCAATCCTCTCTACAAGCCGATTGCGGTTCCCGCTTCAAAACAGCGGGGACATCCAGCAGCCATGACGGTACCGACATGATCGTCTGCTGCGGAAAAATCATTGCAGGTTCATTGGGTTGACCGGAAGATAGGCGTTTCACCGGCCTTTTTCCAGCCTGAATTTATCCCCGCCGCCTCTGCACCACGCACAATTGTCCGACTGAATTGAAAGCGGATGGCGTGGCCAATGATTTCGACAGAACCGGCAGACCTGAGCCTGCCACAACTGAGCTACCGGCAGGCGGCGATGGCCGTTGAAATTCAAGCGCTGACCTTATGGTTAGAATGGAAGGCCGGTTTTCGCCCCGAGCAGCCGCGGGTGCCGGCCGGCAATCCTGACGGCGGGCAATGGGCCGGAGACGGTTCCGAAAACCGCCCGATCCGCGTCAGCCGCCGCGGGCCTCGTGGCGCGGGACAAGTCCGCATTCTCGACAGATGGCAGCCCGTCACGCCCGGGCAGGAAGCGCGACTGGCGGTCAGTATCGGCCGTATGCGGGAAGCGCTACGCGCAGTTCAAAGACGTGACCCGAACTGGCGGCCCACCCCGCAAGCCTACGAGACGGTCGAGGGGCTGATACGAGCCAATGAATCCGTAGCACAGGAGGCGATGCTCCGCGCACTCCAGTTGAGGCTGCCGCGGACCGGCATCGGACCCTATGCGAAGGAATGGATTGCGGCGCCAGCAACCAACAGGCGGCTGACCAGGAGTGAACAGGCGGAAATCGACCGCATCGGCCGTACCTACGGATGCCACTGGTGTGGTATAAGGACATCGGGAACCAAGCGCGGTCATTTTATTGGCGACCATCAGATCCCAAAAACAGTAGGCAGACCGAGTCGAATTTACCCACATTGCTGGTCGTGCAGTCAATCACAAGGTGGACTTTTATCGAAAAGGAGATTTTGACACCATGACCGTGCAATACCTGTCGATCGCTCCGGAATATGTGAGCTTTTACGTTGCAGGCCGTCGAAATGTCGATATTCCGACGCACATGGATAGGCGAGGTGTCCTTTCGTCAAAAGACTGCATTCTCATTCCCGCGCTCTATTGGAACGACGGGGACACGGACGTTACGTTCGGACCAATCTCCGAGATCACGGAGGCAAGAAATCCGGATTTCGACGGCATTCTGAACACCCCCAACAACGAGATCATTTTATTTGATGCAAATAACCCTCAATTCGCTGTTTCACGCGTACCGTCCGCGAAAACTCGGATTCGTGTCTGGATCGATCACCCCAGCGAGCCGGAAAACGTTATCATCGCCTGGGGATAGCGACTGTTCAAATTGCCTCGGTCATACATAGTCCCCATCGTCAGGAGCACGAAACGGCGGTTGCGGTTCAACCGCCGGTCAGGATGTCGAACAGGGTCGTGCGGCGGGTCGCACCGGTGGTCTCGCCGACATCGGCCGGTGGTGTAAGCCCGGAATTTGCCGCCTGCGCCGGCTGATCGAAATCCTGCGCGCCAGCCGTCTGTCCGCTGGCGGCGGGTGCTTGCGGAAATTCATCCGCCGCCCCATTGCCGAACGTTCCGGAGATAACATCGCCAACGCTTTCGGGCGCGGCCTGATTGTCGTCGAATGTCGGCTGGATCCCGGTCGTACCAAAGACCGGTGAAGGCGACAGGCCCTCGTGGGCCGCCGTCATGAAATCATGCCAGGCCTTGGCCGGAAGGCCGCCGCCAGTGACCTTCTTCATCGACTTGCCGTCATCATTGCCGAACCAGACGCCGGTGGTCAGGTTGCTGGTGAAGCCGACGAACAGCGCATCACGGAACGACTGCGTCGTGCCGGATTTGCCGGCCGCCTGCCAGCCCTTCAGCCGGGCAGCCTTGCCGGTGCCATGATCGATCACACCGACCATCATCTGGTTCATCTCGCTGACCACAGCCGGATCGAGCACGCGCGGCGGATTGTCATAGGTATTTTCATAGAGGACAGTGCCATCGGCAGTCGAAATCCGCCGGATCACATGCGGCGTCGCCTTGAAGCCGCCGTTCATGAACGGCGCATAGGCCGACGTCAGCTCGACCAGGCTGACCTCGGAGGTTCCAAGCGCGATCGAGGCATTGGACTGCATTTCGGACTCGATACCGAGCCGGCGCGCCAGCTTGATGACATTCTGCGGCCCTACTTCCATCACCAACTGCGCGGCAATCGTGTTGAGCGAATTGGCCAGCGCATTGGCGAGCGACACCTCGCCGCGATATTTCTGATCGTAATTCTCAGGCGTCCAGTTGCCGATCCGGACCGGTGCATCGTTGCGGATCGACATCGGCGTGCGGCCGATTTCCATCGCGGCCGCATAGACGAAGGGCTTGAAGGCCGAACCCGGCTGGCGCCTCGCCTTGACCGCGCGGTCAAACTGGCTTTCGGCATAGTCACGGCCACCGACCAAAGCGCGGATGGCGCCGGTGCCATCGATCGAGACCAGCGCTGCCTGCGAAACATCCAGCTTCTGCCCGGAGGCGTCGAGGCTTTCAGCCAGCGTTTCCTCGGCCTTCTTTTCCAGATTGAGATCGAGCGTCGTATCGACGATCAGATCCTGGCTGATTTCGCCGACCATGCCCGGCAGCTGGTCCATGACCATGTCGGCAACATAATATTGCGCACCGGACCAAAAGCTCTTCGCCTTGGTCGGCGTCTGCGACATCGCAGTCTTGATCTCGCTGTCGGTGATGAAGCCTTCCTCACGCATGGCGCCGAGGACCACCTGAGCCCGCTCTTCCGCAGCTTTTGGATCACGCGCCGGCGACAGGCGCGACGGTGCTTTGAGCAGCCCTGCGAGCAGCGCGGCCTCCCCCAAATTCACATCCCGGGCGGACTTGTTGAAATAACGCCGCGAGGCCGCTTCGACACCATAGGCGTTGGACCCGAAGAACACCCGGTTCAGGTACATCGCAAGGATCTGGTCCTTGGTGTATTTCTGCTCCAGCCAGACGGAGAGCAGCACTTCCTGCACCTTGCGCTCAAGCGTGCGCTCCGGCGACAGGAACAAATTCTTGGCCAGCTGCTGGGTGATTGTCGAGCCGCCCTGAACCATGCGCCCGGTGGTGACATTGGTCAGCATGGCCCGCGCCAGGCCGAGCGGATCGACACCGAAATGCGAATAGAAACGGCGGTCCTCGATGGCAATGACTGCCTGCGGAATGTAGGGCGACATGTTTTCGAGCGATAGTGCCTCGCCGCCCGTTGCGCCGCGATTGGCGATGATATCGCCACTAACGGCCAGGATCTTGACGTTCGGCGGCCGGTCCGGAATGGCCCAGGTGGTGGCGCTCGGCATGCGCGACCCATAATAAAGCACCAGGCCGCCGACACCGATGGCGCCCCAGATCCCAAGAACGACGCACCAGTAAACCAGTGACCGGATCAGGCCCGTCAGGCCACCACCGCCGCCGCCACGCGAACCGCCACGCCCGCGATCCTTTCGTGGCTTGGCCTTCTTGGCCGCAGGTTTTGACCCAGCGGATTTTCTGCCGCCGCCACTGACACGCTCACCGGCATTCATGCGCAGTTCGCCGTCATCACGACCGCGTCCACCCTCGAAGGAAGGTTCTATCCTCTGCTCTGAAGTTCGATTTCCTGCCATGTCGGGGTGGGTCTGCTCCAGCTTGTCTTGGGCAGCGCAGACGGCATACACGCCGCAACGCACGATTTCGCCCCGTGCGATGAAGTGTAAATGCGGCGATTTAAGGGGGCGTTAACTGCCCGCTATCACCCGCCGCCAAATCACAGATGCGCAAGCGCACTTGCGGAATGCGGCAAGAATCGCCATGTAGTAGTCCTGTGCCCACTGCGGTGCCTGAAGCAAATCCATCGCTTCAGCGCGGCCAACTCAAATCCGCGCACCAGATTTTTGAAACATGCGGCAAGCATGTCCTTAATTCTCTGATCCGACTGCTACCCTTCTGTTAACCGTTTCACCACGGGAAGGTCGCCTTTCTGGCGTTAAGCGTTCCAGGGACCTCGAATAACGATCCAAGGAGACCATCAATGTCGACCTCATCAGACAAGCCTTACGAACCGATCTCTTTCGCAAAGAAACACCGGATATCTGTCGAAGATGCCCGCGACATCCTCGATCAGGCAGCCGGCGATAAAAAGGCCGCCGACAAACACGCGCGGCGTGTGAGCCTTTAAAACCTCGTTACTCCATGTGCGGCACAGCGGAATTGACGTGCCGCACGGAAGGCTTTCCATTCCCGGGAACCATTTTGCCGGGCAGCCGTTTGTCTACCGGCAACAGGAGAACCAGTAATGGCTGAAACAACCAATAGCGAGATTGAATCCCTGCGGGCCGAAGTGGCGCGCCTTTCCAAGATCGTCAGCGCCCAGGGCGCGCAGGCCTACAGCGATGTCCGCGACCGGGCGTCCGGTGTCATCGATGCCGCAGCACCCGTCGCGAGGAAAGCAGCAAGCGTTGCACGCGCGGAAGGCAGCGCCATTGCGCAGACGGCACGGGATCATCCGGCAGCAGCAGGAAGCGCATTGACCCTTGCGCTGCTGATCGGCGGTGCAATCGGCTTCTTGCTGGGCGCCGCTGCCCGCCAGGAGCCCGAGCCGCCACGTCGGCGGTACTGGTAACAAGCGTTCACGATTGAAAGGCCCCATTGCCGGGGCCTTTCTTTTGCTGCTGCAGCGGGAGTCCTTCCCCCAAGTTTATCGTGCTGTAAAATTGGCCATCAGTTTGTGTTGGCGCGTGCGATCCGATGGGTCGCATTATCCAGCGCATTGCTGGTCTGCACGCCATCTTGCTTCATGCCGCGCACCGTGTTGGCGCACCCGGAGAGGGTAAGCAGGGTCAGGCAGACGGCAGCGATCAGGAATTTCGGCATCTTTTGTCCTCCACTCAAAACAGTGATGAACGGGAGATGACGCGGCCACCCGATAAATCAACCAGGCGAACCAAAAATACGGTCCGCGCTCTGCGCCGATGATGATCACGATGGACGAATTTTACTGGTGAACCGAAAAACGGCGTCTGATTATCACCAATCTCATCTTATAAAACCCAACGAAAACAAGGCGTCCGGCGAAACGGTAATAATAAAACTTGACTAGCGGACCCCGGCAAACTATCTGAGCTTTGGTCGATATTTGTTAGATGACTTTGGTTTTTGCGACTTTGCGCGCAATCGGACGAACTTTCCTTCAGATTCGAACAAAAGCCCTTCCGTAACGTTTGCGGGATGGTTCAACATAATTTGCTAGAGAAAGGGATCGTTATGGCCACTGGCACAGTAAAATGGTTTAATTCCACAAAGGGCTTCGGCTTCATCCAGCCGGACGACGGCAGCCAGGACGTTTTCGTCCACATTTCTGCTGTTGAACGCGCTGGCATGCGCGGCCTCAACGACGGCCAGAAGATCAGCTTCGAGCTCGTCAAGGACCGCAAGTCCGGCAAGATGTCTGCAGACAACCTGCAGGCCGCTTAATATCAAATCTGGCGCGATAATCCGCGCCGGGGAAATGCGCTTCCGCGGTTGACCACGGATGTACCGGCAGGTGTGTTGAAGCGTGTTGTGAAAGGTCGGGTTTTCCCGGCCTTTTTGTTTTTCTGAACCATGTCTATCCGGCATTCAGCCTTGGTCGCGCGGGTTTGCTGAACTGAAAACGCCGCCGTACCTTTAAATCGCCGCATCCGCATTGAAGCTTACTGTGAACAACAGGAGCCGTGCCGATGAAAACCATCCTCATCTCCCTTCTGACCGCCGTTACTCTGACCGGCTCCGCCCTTTATGCGGGCGCCCAGGACCAAGCGGCCTACGCCGACGACCGCTCGGACGGTCCTGCTCTTGTCCGCTCGCTCTACAATGCCATCAACCGTCACGAATATGCGCGCGCCTACAGCTATTTCAGTGAACCGTTCGATAGCTACGAGACGTTCGTAAAGGGCTACGAAAAGACTGTGGATGTGCAGGTGCTGATCGGCCCGGTGACACAGGAAGGTGCCGCCGGCAGCATCTACGCTCCGGTTCCCGTGGCGATCAAATCGACGGAGAAAGGTGGCAGGGAAAAGATCTTCGCTGGTTGTTACGTCACCCGGATCGTCAATGCCGCCATTCAGGAGCCGCCCTTCACGCCGCTGCAGATCGAAAGCGCCGAGCTGGAGAAGGTCGCAGGCCCGCTGGAAAAGGCACTGCCGAAAGTCTGCCATCCCCCGTCATAAGGGTAAGCGGAAAGGGTCAACCGCCGTTCTTTTCACCCATCTCGGCTCGGCGTCCCGCAACAAACTGACCACGTTCGAAAATGACGACGACGGTCAACGCAATCAGGAACGGCACGATCAGGTAGAACAGGCGGAAGATGGCAAGCCCGGCAAGAACGCCAGCCGGATCCATTTCAGGAAGTGCCGCGATGAACACCAGTTCCAGAACGCCAAGACCGCCAGGCGCATGCGAGAGGAGCGCCGCCGAGAACGAGGCCAGAAACACCCCAAGAATGACCAGGTAGCCGGGATTTCCGGCCTCCGGCAGGGCGAAATAGATGATCGCGGCAGCGGCAATCAGTTCGACCGGCGCAATCACCAACTGGCGTAGCGCCAGCGACGGTTTCGGATATTCCAGCCGGAACCAGCGGGTCTTCAGCGGCCGGAACCCGACGAGGCTGCCGACGACATAGAGCGCGATCAGCGCCAGAATGATCAGTCCGGTGGAAATGGACGCACCGATCGGCAGGAACGTGGCAAAACGGGTGGTGATTTCCGGTTCGATCAACAGCACGACGGCTGCCAGCATCAGCGTACCGAGCGCGAATGTGAAAGAGCAGAAGGCAACCAGAATGCCGGTTTCTCCGGCCGTCAGCCCCTTCGACCCATAGGCCCGGTAGCGCACGACGGCACCGGAAAAGACCGAGGCTCCGACCGTATGCGACAACGCATAGGCCGTAAAAGAGCACACGGTGATGAACCTGAGCGAAATCCTGTGGCCGAGATGCTCAAGCGCCAGGTGATCGTAGGCGGCAAGCGCCGCATAGGCGGCAAGCGTTGCGGCTGCGGCGAGCAGCCAGCTCTTCAGCGATACGGCTTTCAGGCTATCCATGAAGTCGGCGGCCGAAAGGCCGTGAAGCTCGTGATAGAGGCCGTAAAGCGAAAATGCGATCGCGGCCAGTCCGATCACCGGCCAGGCAAGTTTGCGGACCATTTTCATGAGGCGATTATTCTTGAAATCTGTAGCTGGCAAAATGTCATCGGCAGGAAAAGACCACCCCCGACCGGCCCGGTCAAGGGTGCTAACCGTTAACAGCCGCAATGCTCAGGCAGCAAGGGCGTCGAGAATCCGGATCCAGGAGCGGATGCCCTTGTGGAAAGACTGCAGCTCGTACTTCTCGTTTGGCGAATGAATCCGGTCGTCCGACAGACCAAAGCCGACGAGGAGCGATTCCATGCCGAGCATCTTCTGGAAATCGCCGACGATCGGGATCGAGCCGCCCATGCCGATCAAGACGGCCGGCTTCGGCCATTCGTCGGAAAGGGCCGTTTTGGCCGTGTTCAGCAAGGCAGAATCGTAGGGAAGCTGAATTGCCGGCGAGCCGCCATGCTTGTGGAATTCGACCGAGCAATCGGCCGGGATTTTCGAGGCGACATAGGCGCGAAACGCCGCCCGGACCTTTTCGGGGTTCTGGGCGCCGACGAGGCGGAACGAAACCTTGGCGGATGCCTGCGCAGCGATGACGGTCTTGAAGCCTTCGCCGGTATAGCCGCCCCAGATGCCGTTGACTTCTGCCGTCGGCCTGGCCCACGTCAATTCCATGACCGAACGGCCCTTTTCGCCGGACGGGATCGAAAGACCGATCTCGCCGAGGAACTTTTCCGTTGTCATGCCCAGGGTATCCCAGGCAGCCTTGATCTGCGTCGGGGTTTCCTCGACACCTTCATAGAAACCGTCCAGCGTGACGCGGCCAGTCTCGTCGTGAAGACCGGCGAGGATCTGCGAGAGGATATGGATCGGATTGGCGGCGGCACCACCGAAATAGCCGGAATGCAGATCGCGGTCAGCGGCGGTGATGACGATTTCCTCGCCGACAAGACCGCGCAGACCAGCCGAGATTGCCGGCGTATCGCGGTCCCACATGTTGGTATCGCAGACCAGCGCGTAGTCTGCCTTCAGTTCGGCGGCGTTGGCTTCCAGAAATGGCTTCAGCGATGGTGAACCGGATTCCTCCTCGCCCTCGAACAGGATCGTGACTTCGCAAGGGAGGGAGCCGTTCACTTCCTTGAAGGCGCGGCAGGCTTCGACAAACGTCAGGAGCTGGCCCTTGTCGTCAGCCGTTCCACGGCCGGTGATGACCTTGCGGCCGCCGTCCAGCTCCTTGATCGACGGCTCGAACGGAGCCGTGTCCCAAAGGTTGAGCGGATCGACTGGCTGGACATCGTAATGGCCATAAAACAGCACGTGCGGCGCACCGGCCTTGCCGGCCGCCTGGTGGGCAACGACCATCGGATGACCGGGCGTGTCACGCACCGACGCGTCGAAACCCAGGGACGTCAGCTCGGCGACCAGCCATTCCGCCGCCTTGCGGCATTCCGCCTTGTAAGCCGGATCGGTGGAGATCGACTGAATACGAACGAGATCGAAAAGCCGGTCGAGGCTTTTCGGAAGATTATCATCCGCGCGGGTGAGAATGCTGGCCGTGGCTGTCATGATCGAATCCTTGTTATCGCGGCGGAACCTAGACAAAGTTGGCGCCGGATTTAAGCAAAATATTTTGATCGATGGATCATCACCATGCTGGAACGGCGAATGGCCTCAGCTCTGCGCGCCATTGGCGATTGCCATGCGCATATATTCGAGCATGAGTTCCCGTTCGAAATGGCGAAAACCGGACAGCAACGATTGATCGGCAGCGAGTGCTGCTTCCTTCGCTTCTCCTTCCATTTCCCTTGCCTTGGCGGTCAGGAAAATCTGCTGGGCGCGTTTGTCGGTCGGATGTTTTTTCCGCAGGACCAAACCGTCCCGCTCCATCCGGGCCAGAGTGTTGGCCATCGTTGCCTGTTCGATATCGAGGCGGTCGAGCAGCTGTTTCTGGGTCAACCCCTCCTCGCTCCACAGTTCCAGCAGGACTGGAAACTGGCCAGGGGCAAAGCCGAGTTTCTGGCCTCTCTCCTGCAGGGCGCGGGAGAAACTTTTCGCCAGAAGGCTGGACAGGTATGTTGCTGAATCCATACGGTCAAAGGCCATGCCTATGGGTACCTCTCCCCAAGCTGGAACACAAGTTACATTGCGAGCGATGGACCGGCAGGCAATCCGTTTTCACACTGATGTGATGCTTGCCAGGAGCGGAAACAAAAACCGCCATGGCGGAGGCGGGGCCACGGCGGTTCTTGTTATAAATTGGACAAAGGCCCGGAGAGGGGGGGATAGGCCTTTGTCCTTACATCTAGCTTCGGCGGGGGACAGGCCTTTGACCAGACGACGGCTTGTTCAGGTGCCGTTGGTTATCATTTGTGGTGCCAAATGTGGCTTTTCAAGGGAGCAGTCCCCCATCGCCGCATTACAAATTCGTAACGTTTTCGTGAGGGTCCTCACTTTTGCAAAAGCCCTCTTTTCACCCGTCGAAAAAGACGGCTTCAACGGCCTGAATATTCTCGTCATTCTTCATTTCCGTCCGCTAGAATCCTCGAGCCGGTCGATGCTGGAATATTCATCCGCAAGAAAATCCAGAAGCGCACGTACGGAGGGAAGCAGTCCCCGCCTGGATGGAAAGGCTGCATGAATGATGCCCGCTCTCGGAGCCCAATCGGGAAGGATGTCCACAAGCCTGCCTGCCTGCACGTCGTCCCGGATCATGAAGGTCGGGAACTGACAGACCCCGACGCCGCGAAGAGCGGCAAAATGAAGAGCGATCATGTCCTCCGTTACAAATCGCGGATTGTGGCGGACGATGGCGGACGCACCGTTTGGACCCTCGAGGCACCAATCGTGCTCGGGCTTGGCCGGCTCCCAGGCCAGGCTCGGCAGCAGGGCAAGGTCGGCAGGAACCGGTGAACGGGACAAGCCTTGCAGGAGGGCCGGACTGGCGACCAGACGCTGAGAACTGCCCGCCAGTTTGCGGATCACCAGATCACTGTCATCGAGCGGCGGAAACCGCACGCGGATGGCGAGATCGAACCCTTCGCGGATCACGTCGACACGACGGTTGGTGCTTTCCAGCAGGACCTCCACCTTGGGATACGCGGCCATGAACCGGGCAATCATCTCACCCAGCTGAAAGTAGATCACCGAAGACGGACAGCTGATACGCACCGTGCCCTGCGGCTCGGATCGCGTCCGGTCGATCACCTCTTGCGCCGCATCAGCCTCCACCATCATCGCCACGCAATGACGGTAGTATTCGCGGCCGATTTCGGTCACGGCGAATTGCCGCGTCGACCGCTGGATCAGCCGGACACCGAGGCGATCCTCCAGCTGACTTATGCGCCGGCTGAGCTTGGATCTTGGCAAGCCGAGCTTTCGAGCGGCGGCGGCAAAGCCGCCCTGTTCGATCACATCGACAAAGAAGCGAAGGTCGTTGAGGTCCTGCATGCCGGTCATTGTCCTATTTTTAGGACAGAGTAACCCGAATCGCCGGTCTACCGCCACCAGTGTTGCAGCAGTATTTTCTCCTCACACGCCGCCTCAACGGCAAAGCGACAAGGAGAATATCATGAGAAAGGTTCTCGGGGTTTACAGCAATCCCACACGGCACTGGGTCGGAGACGGGTTTCCAGTACGCTCGCTGTTTTCACATGCCACGCACGGAGACCATGTCAGCCCCTTCCTGCTGCTTGACTATGCCGGGCCGGAAGAGTTCGCACCGGCGAAAACGCCGCGCGGCGTCGGGATCCATCCGCACCGCGGTTTCGAAACCGTAACCATTGTCTATCGTGGCGAAGTCGAGCATCGGGACTCCACCGGCAGCGGCGGCATCATCGGACCGGGCGACGTACAATGGATGACGGCCGCTGCCGGTATTCTGCACGAAGAGTTCCACTCGGAGGCCTTCACCCGCAAGGGCGGGACGCTGGAGATGGTGCAGCTCTGGGTAAACCTGCCGGCCAAGGACAAGAATGCCGCGCCGGGCTATCAGAACCTGCTCGACCGCGACATTCCATCGGTGAACCTGCCGGACGGCGCTGGCTCCCTGCGGGTGATCGCCGGCGCCTACGGTGATCACCGCGGACCGGCGCAGACTTTCACCCCGATCGATCTCTGGGACGTGCGGCTGCACGCAGGCCGAACCGCTGCGCTCTCTCTGCCAGAGGGGTATACTGCCGCCATTGTCGTGCTGAAAGGTACCGTCACCGTCAATGCAGCGACCGCCGGAGAGGCCCAATTCGTCCTTCTGGACAGAACAGGCGGCGACATCACGCTGGAAGCGTCCAGCGATGCCTCCGTCCTGGTTCTGGGCGGCACGCCGATCGACGAGCCGGTTGTGATGCAAGGGCCCTTCGTCATGAACACCGCCGACGAGATCAGGCAGGCGATGACCGATTTCCGCAGCGGCCGCTTCGGCTCGATCGGTGCAGCATAATTCGAGCCTGCGACCACGCGATTCCGTTTGTGTCCCGGGGCAAAACCGCTCGCACCCGGGACGGTGAAGGCAAACACCTTCAGAAAACCAGCGAGCATTGAACGGAAGGAAACACGCTATGACCAGTGAAAAGATCCGCGACCCCGCAAACGATCATCTGCTTACACCGCAGAATTCCGCCTTCATCATTATCGATTATCAACCCGTGCAGGTGAACTCGATTGCCTCCATGGACAGGCAACTGCTCGTCAACAACATCGCCGGCGCCGCCAAGGCTGCGGTCGCCTACGGTCTGCCGATCGTGCACTCGACCGTCAACGTCAAGACCGGCCTCAACAAGCCGCCGATCTCGCAGGTCGGAAAGGTCCTGCGCGACTATCCGACCTATGACCGCACCACCATCAACTCGTGGGAGGATGTGGAATTCAGGCAGGCTGTCGAAAAGACCGGCCGCAAGAAGCTGATCATGACTGCATTGTGGACCGAAGCCTGCCTGACGTTCCCGGCGCTCGATGCACTCAGGGAAGGATACGAGGTCTACGTTCCGATTGATGCCGTCGGCGGCACATCGGTCGCCGCGCACGAGGCCGCCCTTCGCCGCATCGAGCAGGCAGGCGGCCAGATGATCAGCGTGCCCCAGTTGTTCTGCGAACTGCAGCGCGACTGGCAGCGGTCCGCCACAGTGCCTGCCTTCATGAACCTGTTCATCGAAACCGGAGGAACTGCCGGTATCCAGTTCTCCTACGACAAGGCCGACTAACCCCTGCGGTAGGCTTGAAGCCACCCACACCCCCGAAAGGATACTCAAATGACAACGCCAAATACCATCGCGAACTTCAATGGCCAGAAACCGGTCATCGATGCCGACGACGCAGTGATGCTGCTGATCGACCACCAGAGCGGTCTTTTCCAGACCATCGGCGACATGCCGATGCCGGTCCTGCGTAACCACGCAGCGGCGCTCGCCAAGATGGCCACGCTCAGCAAGATGCCGGTGATCACCACGGCCTCCGTGCCGCAGGGTCCGAATGGCCCGCTCATTCCCGAAATCCATGCAAACGCTCCACACGCCACCTACATCGCCCGCAAAGGCGAGATCAACGCCTGGGACAATGCCGATTTCGTCGCAGCCGTGAAGGCAACGGGCCGCAAGACGCTGATCATCGCAGGCACCATTACCAGCGTCTGCATGGCCTTTCCAGCGATTGCAGCCGTGCATGACGGCTACAAGGTCTTTGCCGTGATCGATGCCTCCGGCACCTATTCGAAAATGGCCGAAGAAATCACGCTTGCACGTGTCGTCCAGGCCGGTGTCGTTCCGATGGACATGGCTGCCGTGGCCTCCGAGCTGCAGAAGACATGGCACCGCGCTGATGCGCAGGATTGGGCGGAAATCTACACCAAGATCTTCCCGGCCTATCAGCTTTTGATCGAGAGCTACGCCCGCGCCCAGCAGGTCGTGACCAATCAGGAGCAGCTGGACTCGCAGCGCACCTAACGAAAAATCCGCGGCAGGCGTAAAACCCTGCCGCGGATTTCAACTGCAATACCCAATAAGAGCCGGCAGGCGCTTCACAGCACTCCGTCAACTGCGTAAAATTCCGCGCCGCTCCGGAATGAAATATGGACGGCCATCGCGGCCCGCGCTATCCCTTGTCGCCATGAAAAAAGGTGATCATCTCTTCCTCGTCGACGGCTCCGGGTTCATTTTCCGGGCGTTCCACGCCATCCCGCCGCTCAACCGCAAATCGGATGGCCTGCCGGTCAATGCCGTCTCGGGTTTCTGCAACATGCTGTGGAAGCTTTTGACCGATGCGCGCGACACGTCCGTCGGTGTGACGCCGACCCATTTCGCGGTCATTTTCGACTATTCGTCAAAAACGTTCCGCAACGAACTCTATGACCAGTACAAGGCAAACCGCAGCGCGCCGCCGGAAGACCTGATCCCGCAATTCGGGCTGATCCGGCATGCGACACGCGCCTTCAACCTGCCCTGCATCGAAAAGGAAGGATATGAGGCCGACGACCTGATCGCCACCTATGCGCGGATGGCAGAGGCGGAAGGCGCCGATGTGACGATCATCTCCTCCGACAAGGACCTGATGCAGCTCATCACCACCAATGTGTCGATGTACGACAGCATGAAGGACAAGCAGATCTCGATCCCGGAAGTGATCGAGAAATGGGGCGTGCCGCCCGAAAAGATGATCGACCTGCAGGCGATGACGGGCGACAGCACCGATAACGTGCCCGGCATTCCCGGCATTGGCCCGAAGACGGCGGCCCAGCTTCTGGAGGAATTCGGCGATCTCGACACGCTGCTTGCCCGCGCCGGAGAGATCAAGCAGCAGAAACGCCGCGAAAACATCATCGCCAATACCGAACTGGCCAAGCTTTCGCGCCAGCTGGTGATGCTGAAGACCGACACGCCGATCGATGTTCCGCTCGACGATTTCGAACTGCATGCACAGGACGGGCCAAAGCTCGTTGCCTTCCTGAAGACGATGGAATTCACCACGCTCACCCGCCGCGTCGCCGCTGCGACCGAGACGGATGCCGATGCCGTCGAGCCAGCGTCCGTTCCGGTCGAATGGGGCGCGCAGGCGCGTGGTCCGGATCTCGACAAGGGTGAGGCGGCGGCCCCATCCGCTCTTTCTTCTGCGAAATCAGCATCCCTTGGAAGCGCTGCGGAAGCGGCAACCTCTCTGGCCGCTATTCCCGATGGAGGCCCGGCGGATGCGACACCGCAGAGCCTGGCGCAGACCCGCGCCGAACTGTTTGCCTCGGCCAAGATCGACCGCAGCACCTATGTCACAATCCGCGATATCGCCACGCTCGATGCCTGGATTGCTGCCGCCCGCGAAACCGGCCTCGTTGCCTTCGACACGGAAACCACCTCGCTCGACGCGATGCAGGCCGAACTCGTCGGCTTCTCGCTGGCGATTGCCGATAACAGCAAGAACCCGTCCGGCACCGATATTCGCGCTGCCTATGTACCCCTTCTCCACAAGACCGGCGGCAATGACCTGTTCAGTGACGGCGTGAAGCTCGCAGAGGGCCAGATTCCGGCCGAAGCCGCGCTCGAGCGGTTGAAGGACCTGCTGGAGGATCCGTCGATCCTCAAGATCGCGCAGAACCTCAAATACGATTATCTGGTGATGAAACGCCACGGCGTCAGCATTGTCAGCTTCGACGATACGATGTTGATGTCCTATGTGGTCGACGCCGGTGCCGGTACGCACGGCATGGATTCGCTGTCGGAAAAATGGCTCGGCCATCAACCTATTCCCTACAAGGATGTTGCCGGCACAGGCAAATCCTCTGTCAGTTTCGATTATGTCGATATCGACAAGGCAACCGCCTATGCGGCCGAAGATGCCGATGTCACACTCAGGCTCTGGCAGGTGCTGAAGCCCCGTCTGGCTGCCAAGAACCTCAACACGGTCTATGAGCGTCTGGAGCGACCGCTGGTGCCGGTTCTGGCTCGCATGGAAGAGCGCGGCATCACCATCGACCGGCAGATCCTGTCGCGGCTATCGGGCGAGCTTGCGCAGGGTGCGGCTGGCCTCGAACACGAAATCTACGGGCTTGTCGGCGAGAG
The DNA here is from genome assembly GCA_900472175.1 of Hyphomicrobiales bacterium. Taxonomy (GTDB): domain Bacteria; phylum Pseudomonadota; class Alphaproteobacteria; order Rhizobiales; family Rhizobiaceae; genus Pararhizobium. The sequence continues at coordinate 54,243 of UCHD01000024.1, forward strand.
CTTCAATATCGGCTCTCCGAAACAGCTTGGCGATATCCTGTTCGGCCGCCTTGGCCTGCCGGGCGGCGCCAAGACCAAGACCGGGCAATGGTCGACCTCGGCCTCGGTGCTTGAAGACCTCGCCGCCGACGGCCATGAGCTCCCGCGCAAGATTGTCGACTGGCGGCAGCTGACCAAGCTGAAATCCACGTACACCGACGCACTTCCTGGTTTCGTGCATCCGGAGACGAAGCGCGTCCACACGTCCTATGCGCTGGCCGCAACGACCACAGGTCGCCTCTCGTCCTCCGACCCGAACCTGCAGAACATTCCGGTGCGCACCGCCGAAGGCCGCAAGATCCGCACGGCCTTTATCTCGACGCCGGGCCACAAGCTGGTTTCGGCCGACTACAGCCAGATCGAGCTGCGCGTGCTTGCCCATGTCGCCGAAATCCCGCAGCTGAAGCAGGCGTTTTCCGATGGCATCGACATTCATGCAATGACGGCATCAGAAATGTTCGGTGTGCCGGTCGAGGGCATGCCGAGCGAAATCCGCCGGCGTGCCAAGGCGATCAATTTCGGCATCATCTATGGCATCTCCGCCTTCGGCCTTGCTAACCAGCTTTCGATCGAACGCTCGGAAGCGGGCGACTACATCAAGAAGTATTTTGAGCGCTTCCCGGGCATCCGGGACTATATGGAAAGCACCAAGGCGTTTGCGCGGGAAAATGGTTATGTCGAAACCATCTTCGGCCGCCGGGCGCATTATCCGGATATCCGCTCATCCAACCCGTCGCACCGCGCCTTCAACGAACGCGCCGCGATCAACGCACCGATCCAGGGCTCGGCCGCCGACATCATCCGCCGCGCCATGGTGAAGATGGAGCCGGCGCTGGAGCAAGCTGGGCTACCGCAGCGCGCCCGCATGCTGCTGCAGGTGCATGACGAACTGATCTTCGAGGTCGAGGATGCCGATGTCGAACGTTCGATCCCGCTGATCGTCTCGGTCATGGAGAACGCGGCAATGCCGGCGCTCGACATGAAGGTACCGCTCAAGGTCGATGCGCGGGCTGCGCATAACTGGGATGAGGCGCACTGAGGGAACGCTCAGGGCAAAAGTTCACGCTTCAGCAGTGCCTCAAGCCAATCGGCAAAAACCTGCAGGCGGCGTGACAGGTTCTGGCGGTGCGGCCAGAGCAACGTCATCGGCATCGGTTCAGCACGCCAGCCGGGCATGATCTCGACAAGATCACCGGCTGCAATATGCTGCCTTACGTCATAGGCGGGTATCTGGATGAGACCCAAACCCGCCAGGCAGCATGCAATATAAGCTTCGGCGCTATCAACGGTGACGCGGCCGCGCACCTGTATCTTCCGCACCGCGCCAGCCTCCATCCACTCCCAGTCATCGACGCGACCGGTTGATGGCGAGGCATAATTCACCGCCCAATGCATACCGAGATCGCCCGGAGCGGCGGGTATGCCGTACTGCTGCAGATAGGCAGGACTGGCAACATTGATCAGCGGCAGTTCGCAGACGTGGCGAGCAATCATCCCGGAATCGCGGAGCGGACCGACGCGCAAGACACAATCGACTCCTCCCTCGACGAGATCGACGGCCCGATCCGTCACACCAAGATGGATGTCCATATCTGGAAAACTGCCCAGGAACTCCGGCAGGGCCGGAGCAATGATCAAGCGCCCTATCCGGCCGGGAACATCGACCTTGAGCGTTCCGGATGGCAACACCGCCGTGCTGCGAAACAAGCCTTCGGCTTCCATCACGTCATCGATGAGGCGCACACAGTGCTCGTAGAAGACGGCACCATCGTGCGTCGGCGCCACTTTGCGGGTGGTGCGGTGGATGAGACGCGCGCCGACCCGGTTTTCCAGCTCCTGCACCGCGGCGGAGACCGAGGAGCGAGGCAGGCCCAACGTATCGGCAGCCCGGGTAAAGCTCGAGCACTCGACGACACGGGCAAAGATGCGGAAGAGGTCGATACGATCCACGATACCCTCGATTGTCAGCGATTTCTGACAAGTGATGTCAGAATTGTCCGCTTTATCATCCATTTCTAGACGATATTCTGAAGATACCAAAGTGAGTACAGAATTCGATCCAACCAACCAAAGGACACCATGCCATGACCGACCGCAGTATCAGAGGCAAGACCGTCATCATTGCTGGTGGCGCCAAGAACCTCGGTGGGCTGATTGCCCGCGATCTTGCAACCTGCGGCGCAAAGGCAATCGCAATCCACTACAATAGCGCGGCCAGCAAAGCGGACGCGGAAGCAACGCTAGCCGCCATCCGAGCGGCCGGGGCCAAAGGAGTTGCCTTTCAGGCAGATCTGACAACCGCACCGGCGATGGAGCGGCTGTTTTCAGATGTAGTTGTAGCCGTCGGCCGGCCCGATATTGCCATCAATACTGTCGGCAAGGTGCTGAAAAAGCCAATCATTGAGATATCGGAAACCGAATATGACGAGATGAGTGCTGTTAATGCCAAGTCAGCCTTTTTCTTTCTCCGCGAGGCAGGAAAACACGTCAACGACAATGGCAAGATTTGCACGCTCGTCACCTCGCTGCTCGGTGCGTTCACACCCTTTTACGCAGCTTATGCCGGCACCAAGGCGCCGGTGGAGCACTTCACCCGAGCAGCGTCCAAGGAGTTCGGTGAACGGGGTATCTCAGTCACCGCGATCGGGCCTGGCCCAATGGACACCTCGTTCTTCTACCCGGCCGAAGGTGCCGATGCGGTCGCCTATCACAAGAGTGCCGCAGCACTTTCGGCATTCTCCAAGACCGGCCTGACTGATATCGAGGATATCGTCCCCTACATCCGGTTCATGGTTTCGGATGGGTGGTGGATGACAGGACAGACCATTCTCGTGAACGGCGGCTACACGACGAAATAGTCAATCGACGGAACGGAAAGCGGCACCGCGATGGGATTACGCCTTGAGCCTGGATGAAGCTCAAATCGCCGCCCCATCGCTGTATGCCGCGCCCGATTGGTTCGGCTGGAAACTGCCGAACAGCCGTTTCAACCCATCCCTGCCTTTGGCCGCCAGATCAAAGCGGCGGCCGAACAGCAGCCACTTCGCTGTAAAGCCCCACCATCATCAAGCGCAGTACATTGGTTGTTGATTGCGGCGTCCAGCTGGTATTCAGGAAGCCAGCGCTTTTTGCCTTGGCAAAGGCGTTGTCGAGCGGCGATCCCGCAGATCGTCTCAGTCATAGAGAATGCGGCAATGCCGGCGCTCGACACAAAGGTGCCGCTGAAGGTTGACGCCCGCGCCGCATAACTGGGACGAAGCGCACTGACTGCAAGAAGCCGCGACTTGGCACCGCGTCTTTCCGGCGGCATGATGGATTTTTAAATCCTCATAACGCATTGGAGTCATTGATATGTCCCTGTCACAATTTCCGGTCTTCGATCTCGGCGCCTTCGAACAGGCGGATGCCGCCACCAAACGGGAATTGGGCAAACAGGTCGATGATATCTGCAGGACAACGGGCTTTCTGGCGATCCGCAATCACGGTGTGCCGCAGTCTGTCATCGATGCCGTCTGGGGCAAGGCGCACGCCTTTTTCGATCTGGCGCCCGGGGAAAAACAGAATGCCCGCGCACCGTACAAGGGTTATCCCTACGGCTATCTCGGACCGGAATTGGAGGCCTTGGCCAGGTCACGCGATATCGACAGCCCGCCGGACCTGAAAGAAAGCTTCAACGGCGGACCGCTGAAACAGCCAGCCTCTATCACCGATCCGGAAGCGCTGGCCTTCTGCTACGCTGCGACCATCTGGCCAGAGCGCCCCGAGGGTTTCGTCGAGGCTTGGAAAGCATACTATGCATCGCTTGAAGACCTCGCCGCCCGCGTCATGCGGCTCTTTGCCGTAGCGCTTGATCTGCCAGAAGGCTATTTCGAGGGCTTCATCGATACGCCGATCAGTGCTTTGCGCGCGCTGAATTATCCGGAGCAGCACATGCCGCCGAAACCCGGCCAGCTGCGCGCCGGTGCGCATACGGATTATGGCAGCCTGACGATCCTCCTGCCGCAGGCGGGTTCGAAGGGACTGGAACTGATGACGCCGGACGGCCAGTGGACGCCTGTACCGCCGGTTCCCGGTGCCTTCGTCATCAATATCGGCGACCTGATGGCGCGCTGGACCAATGACCGCTGGGTTTCGACGCTGCACCGCGTCGTCAATCCATCGCCGGAGGATGGTGGCATGGCGCGGCGGCAATCGCTCGCCTTTTTCCATCAGCCCAACTGGGACGCTGAGATTACCGTGCTGGACGCCTGCCTGAACGAGCGCGAGGCAGCAAAATATGCACCGGTTCTGTCGGGGCCTTATCTGATGAGCAAGTTCAAATCGACATCAGCCTGACGCCGCCTGCAAACTGGCTGCGAAACAGGATAGATCAGGAAGCGGTCAGCGCTTCCGCGGTTGCTGGTGTCTGGCGAAAGCTGTCGAATAGACGTTTCAGCCCGTCCTTGCCTTCCGACGCCAGATCAAAACGGCGGCCGAAGAGGAGCCAGTCGCTGCAAAGACCTTCCATCATCCAGCACAGTGCCTTGGTGGCTGATTGCGGCGTCCAGTTTCCATTGAGAAAACCTTCGCTCTTTGCCTTGGCAAAGGCATTGTCGAGCATCACCGTGTGGCGATCGTCCACTTCCTGCTGTTTTTCCAGAACCGGCAACAGTTCGTCACTATAGGCACAGCGGAGGAGAATGGTGAAAATGCGCTGGCGGTGCTCGTCCGCCGCCAGTTCGTCGAGCCAGTGCCCAGCTGATTTCTCGATATAGCAAAGCACCTCGGCCGCCGGCCGCTCGACCTCGCGGGTAATCATGTCTTCCAGAGGCAGGTTGACGGTGTTGTAGAGCTCGAGAAACAAATCGGTTTTGTTGGAAAAATGCCAATAAATGGCACCACGCGTCACGCCGGCTGCCTTGGCGACATCATCGAGTGATGCAGTGGAAACGCCTTTCTCGAAGAAAACCCGTTCCGCAGCATTCAGAATGCTGTTGCGGGTCTCTTCCGCTTCGGCCTTTGTTCTACGCATAACGCCTCCTCAGCCAGAAAAGGCCCGCCTTCCGGCGGGCCGTCTCCCTTATTCTGCCGGTGTCGCCGTCGTTTCGGCATCCGCGCCGATCGGCTTCAACGTCGTTCTCCTGAACAGTTTCATGATGAACACGAAGAAGACCGGCACGAAGAAGATCGCCAGAACCGTCGCCGAGATCATGCCGCCCATGACGCCGGTACCGATGGCGCGCTGGCTGCCGGAGCTTGCGCCGGTGGCAATCGCCAGCGGCAGAACGCCGACGGTGAAGGCCAGCGAGGTCATCAGGATCGGACGGAAGCGCAGATGCGCCGCCTCGATGGTGGCATCCAGCAACGGCTTTCCGGCCTCCATCTGCTCCTTGGCGAACTCGATGATCAGGATCGCGTTCTTCGCCGATAGTCCGATGATCGCGATCAGGCCAACCTTGAAGTACACGTCGTTCGGCATGTCGCGCAGGGTCACCGCCAGAACCGCGCCGATGACGCCGAGCGGCACCACCATCATCACCGCGACCGGGATGCTCCAGCTTTCATAGAGCGCTGCAAGGCACAGGAAGATCAGGAGGCAGGACAGCGCCACCAGAAGCGGTGCCTGGGTGCCCGAGGCGATTTCCTCACGCGACTGACCTGTCCACTCATAGCCGAAGCCGGGTGGCAGCTGGCTGAACAGACGTTCCATTTCGGCGATGGCTTCACCGGAGGAATAGCCTGCACTGGCCTGACCGCTGATCGGCACCGACGGATAGCCGTTATAGCCAACGGTCTGCGTCGGGCCGCTCGTCCACTCGATGCTGGCAAAGGCCGACAGCGGCACCATGCCATCATTGCTGTTGCGCACGTTGAGCTTCAGAAGATCGGCCGTCTGCATGCGCCGGTTCTCGTCGGCCTGCACAGTCACACGCTGCAGACGTCCCGCATTCGGGAAGTCGTTGACATAGGACGAGCCAAGGTTGGTCGAGATGGTCGAATTGATCTCGGCAAAGGTAACACCGAACGTGTTGGCCTTTTCGCGATCGATCAGCAGGTTGACCTGCGCCGCATCCGGGAGGCCGTCAACACGGACACCAGAGATGGCCTGGCTTTGCGCTGCAAGGCCGAGAAGCTGGTCACGCGCTGCGGCGAGTGCCGCGGCCCCTTGACCACCACGGTCCTGCAGGCGGAACTCGAAGCCATTGGAGGTACCGAGACCCTGGATCGGCGGCGGCGAGAGCGCAAAGCTGATCGCATCCTTGATCTGGGACATGGCGCCCGATGCCCGGCCGGCGATGACCGAGGCAACATCGTTGGGTCCACGTTCCGACCAGTCCTTCAGCGTCACGAAGGCGAGGCCGGCATTCTGACCGGTACCGGAGAACGAGAAACCGCTGATGGCGATGATCCGTTCGACAGCCGGTTCCTTGCTGAAGATGGCTTCCGTCTGCTCGATAACCTCTGTGGTACGGTTTCCGGTTGCTTCCGACGGCAGCTGCATGCTGACGATCACGAAACCCTGGTCTTCATCCGGAAGGAATGACGACGGCAGCTGCATGAACAGATAGGCAAGCCCGCCCAGCAGAACGACATAGATCAGCATGAAGCGCCATGTGCGCGTGACCATGCTGGCGACCCAGCCGCTATACCCATGCGACGCCTTGTCGAAGCCGCGGTTGAACAGTCCGAAGAAGCCGCGCTTGGCGTGATGGTGGCCCTTTGGAACCTGCTTCAGGAAGCTGGCGCACAAGGCCGGCGTCAGCGTCAGGGCGAGCAGTGCCGAGAACAGGATGGAAACCACCATGGTCAGCGAGAACTGCTGGTAGATGACGCCAACGGCGCCGGGGAAGAAGGCCATCGGAATGAACACGGCCGACAGAACCAGCGTGATGCCGATGACGGCACCGGTGATCTGCTTCATCGCCTTGCGTGTCGCTTCCTTCGGCGTCAGTCCTTCCTCGGACATGATGCGTTCGACGTTTTCGACGACGATGATCGCATCGTCGACGAGAATGCCGATGGCAAGCACCATGCCGAACATCGTCAGAACGTTGATCGAGAAGCCCATGGCGAGCATGGCCGCGCATGTCCCCAGCAGAGCAACGGGAACGACGAGCGTTGGAATGATGGTGTAGCGGATGTTCTGCAGGAACAGGAACATCACGAGGAACACCAGCGCCACGGCTTCCAGCAGTGTGCGCAGAACCTTTTCGATCGAGATCGCGACGAAGGGCGACGTGTCGTAAGGCACGGAGTATTCAACGCCTGCCGGGAAGAACGTTGCCAGTTCGTCCATACGCGCCTTGATGGCCGTGGAGGTGGCCAGCGCGTTGCCGGTCGGCGTCAGCTGCACGCCGATAGCCGCGGACGGTTTGCCGTTCAGGCGGGTGGAGAAGCTGTAGTCCTGACCGCCAATCTCGATGCGGGCAACGTCGCGCAGGCGAACGGTGGCACCGTTGAGATTGGCACGCAGGATAATCGCGCCGAACTCTTCAGCCGAGGTGAGCTGGCCCTTGATCAGAACAGGCGCGCTGATCTGCTGGGTGATCGGGTTCGGCTGCGCGCCGATACTACCGGATGCGACCTGCGCGTTCTGTGCGGTGATCGCGGCATTGATGTCGCTGGCCGTCAGGTTGAAGCCGCGCATCTTGTCCGGATCGAGCCAGATACGCATGGCGCGCTCGGTGGCAAACATCTGCGCCCGGCCGACGCCTTCGACGCGCTGGATTTCATTGAGCACGTTGCGGCTGAGATAATCACCGAGCGAAACCGCATCCATGGAGCCGTCGGTGGAGGTGAGCGCGAGGATCATCAGGAAGCCGGAGCCGGCTTCCTCGACCTCGATGCCCTGCTGACGCACGGCATCGGGCAGACGCGCCTCGACGCGGCGAACGCGGTTCTGCACGTCGATCGACGCATCGCCGGAATCGGTACCCGGAGCGAAGGTCACGTTGATCGACACACTGCCCGCAGCGCTGGAAGTCGACGAGAAATACTGCATTCCCTCAATGCCGTTCAGCTCATTTTCGATGAGCCGCGTCACACTCTGGTAGGTCTCTTCCGACGACGCGCCGGGATAGCTGGTGTTGATGGAGATCTGCGGCGGCGCGACGTTCGGATACTGCGAAATCGGCAGCAGCGGCAGCGCGATGATACCGGAGATCATGATGAAAAGCGCGACGACCCACGCAAAGATCGGCCGGTCGATAAAGAAACTAGGCATCGATCAGATCCTCACTTCGCCTGTTCGGCAGGCTTTGCCTCTTCCGCCGGCTTGGCGGCAGCGCCGTCCGTGCCGGGCTGCTCAGCAGCGGGTTTCGCGTCCGCTGGCTTTGCACCGGCAGGCTGGGCATCAGCGACTTTCCAGTCCGCCGGCTCGACGGGCGCGCCAGGGCGAACCTTCTGGAAGCCTTCGACGATCACCTTCTCGCCGGCCTTCAAGCCATTGCGGATGATCCATTGATCGCCCAGAACATGACCGGCAGAGACGGTGCGCAGTTCGGCCGTCTTGTCATCCTTGACGACATAGACCTGTGCATTGCCCGATGTATCGCGCTGCACGGCCTGAGTCGGCACAGCGATGGCATCCTTCTCGACGCCCTGCTGGATGATTACGCGCACATACATGCCGGGCAGCAGGTCGCCGTCCGGATTGGGGAATTCACCCCGCAACGTAACCTGGCCGGTCGTCTCATCGACGGCTGCTTCCGAAAACAAAAGCTTACCGGCATGCGGATAGGCGCTGCCGTCATCCATCACCAGATTGACCTTGGCTTCGTTGCCCCCACCGGCCAAAGCACCGTCCTGCAGCGCCTTGCGCAGGCGGATGAGATCCATCGCAGACTGGGTAAAGTCGGCGTAGACAGGATCGAGCTGCTGGATTGTCGCCAGGTTTTCGGAGCCATTGGCGCTAACCAGCGCACCCTCGGTGATCAGAGCGCGGCCGATACGGCCGCTGATCGGCGCTGTGACATTGGTATATTGCAGATTGAGCTGGGCGGTTGCGAGACCTGCCTCAGCGATGGCCACGTCGGCATCGGCCTGTGCGAGCTGCGCGATCGCGTCATCATAGTTCTGACCGGTGGCGACGCCGGATTTCTTCAACTGCTCCTGGCGATCAGCCGCCTGCTTGGCCTGAAGCTGGACCGCCTTTGCGCGGCGCAACGTGCCTTCGGCACTCTCGACCAGAACCCTGAAGGGCGCCGGATCAATCCGGTACAGCACGTCGCCGGCGTTCACATGCGAGCCCTGTTCGAACACGCGTTCGATGACGATGCCGGTGGCGCGCGGACGCACTTCCGAAATGCGGGTCGGTGCGATGCGGCCCGGCAGGTCGTTGGTGATCGGCAGCGATTCGGTCTTCGTTGTAATCACCGAGACCTGCGGCGGCGGATAGGACGGGGCCGCCTGCTTCTCGCTGTCGTCCTTCTGGCAGCCTGAAATAATCACCAGGGCCGCCACTGTTGCAGCCAATATTGGTCGGTTCATCCGCATCTCTGGTTCCATACGCAAAGTCCAGCCACACGGCCGATCCTCTTTTTCAAAGAGATCAGCTGCTGCTGGAAGTTCATGAAAATCAATATGATACGAAGAAATTCCGGGACAGAACGACCAACGCATCAATTATACAAACAGATACGTATGTTAAAACCCGGGGCAGCGCAAGCCGATGATGCGGCGCACAATAAAACGTTACCGAACGACAACTTTCGTCACCGTTCGGAAACAATTGGAGGCGTCATTCAGCGCAGAACCCGGTCGTCGGCACCGAAACGGTGCATCGCGGCCTTGTCCGGGCTCGCATAGACGGTGTCGTCAACATCGTATTTGTGCTCGCCAAACAGGCGAACCGTCAAAAGGCCGGTGACCTCGGTTTCAAGATAGAGGATTGTGTCGGCACCGAGATGCTCGACATGAATAACCTTGCCCTTCCAGTCACCACTCTCACGCGACAGGGTGATATGTTCAGGACGGATACCGACGGTCTTTGCCCCAGTATCACCAAGCCGGCCAGCCTCGATGAAATTCATCTGCGGCGAACCGATGAAGCCGCCGACGAACGTATTGGCCGGCTTGTTATAAAGCTCCATCGGCGAACCGATCTGCTCGATCTGACCGGCATTGAGGACGACGATCTTGTCGGCCAGCGTCATCGCCTCGACCTGGTCGTGCGTCACGTAGATCATCGTTGCCTTGAGGCTGCGGTGCAGCCGGGCGATCTCAAGACGCGTATTGACGCGCAGCGCCGCGTCGAGATTGGACAGCGGCTCGTCGAACAGGAACAGCTTCGGCTCCCGCACGATGGCACGGCCGATGGCAACGCGCTGGCGCTGACCGCCGGACAATTCGGCGGGGCGGCGGGCAAGATAGGGCTCCAGCGACAGCATGGCGGATGCCTTGGCAACCTTGGCATCGACTTCCGCTTTCGGCGCGCCCATCTGCTTCAGGCCGAGGCCCATGTTGTCCTTGACCGTCAGGTGCGGATAGAGCGCGTAGGACTGGAACACCATGGCGATGCCGCGCTTGGCCGGTGGCGTGGTAACCACTTCCTGGCCATCGATCTGGACACTGCCGGAGGTCGCATCCTCAAGACCGGCGATGACGCGCAGAAGGGTCGACTTGCCGCAGCCGGACGGGCCAACGAAGATGACGAACTCGCCGTCCTTCACTTCGAGGTCGATGCCCTTCAGAACTTCGTGATTGCCGAAGGCCTTGCGGATGGATTTCAGTTGAAGTGATCCCACGTGAGGCCCCTTTTAAAGTTTGACCGGCTGGCCGGTGCGCACGCTCTCATCGGCCGCAAGGCAGATGCGCAGCGACTGAACCGCATCGTCCATATGGCGTTCGAGATCGATGTTTTCGGTGATGGCTTTCAACACATAGGCCTGCTCGAGATCGCAGAGCTCCTGATGTCCCGGCTCGCCGTCCATCTTCAGGTCTTCGTCCTTGCGAACGAACTTGCCGTCCGCGCCGGTTTCGGCCTTGTGAACGCGAATGACCGCAGTCTTGGTGTGCGTGTCGATATCGTCGGACTTGGCATTCGGATCCATGACGATGGAAACAGACCCGTTCGGCGACATCACGTCCTTCACGAAGAAGGCGGTCTCCGAGATCATCGGCCCCCACGCGGCTTCGTACCAACCGAGCGAACCATCCTCGTACAACACCTGCAGATGGCCATAATTGTACATCGACGGGGCGATTTCATTGGACAGGCGCAGGCCCATACCGCGAACTTCGACGGCCTTGGCATCGGTGATCTGGCACATGACATCAACATAGTGCACGCCGCAATCGACGATCGGCGGGGTGGTTTCCATCAGCGACTTGTGCGTCATCCATGTCGGACCGCTGGACTGCTGATTGAGGTTCATGCGGAACACATAAGGACCGCCGAGTTTGCGGGCTTCGGAAATCAACCGGATCCAAGACGGATGGTGGCGCAGGATATACCCGACCACCAGTTTCTTGCCCGCTTTCCTGGCTGCTGCCACGACGCGTTCAGCATCGGCAACCGTCGTTGCCAGCGGCTTTTCGATGAAGACATCGCAGCCAGCTTCGAAGGCCATGACGGCATAATCGGCGTGGCTGTCGGAATAGGTACAGATCGAGCAGAGATCGGGCTTCAGCTCTTCCAGAGCCGTGGCAAAATCCGGATGGATCGTATAGCCGCCAAGCTCCGGCGCCAGCACGGGCTTGGAGCGATTGACGAGGCCGACGATCTCGAAGCCGGGATTGTTGTGATAGGCGAGCGCATGGCTGCGGCCCATATTGCCGAGACCGGCGACGAGGACACGAACGGGTTTGCTCATTACTTGACTGCTCCTGCGGTAATGCCGCGGATCAGCTGCCGCGAGAAAATAACGTAGAGAATAAGGACCGGGAAGATCGCCAGCGACAGGGCCGCCAAAACCGCGTTCCAGTTGGTGACGAACTGGCCGATGAACACCTGCGAGCCGAGGGTGACGGTCTTGGTGGCTTCACCGGGCGCGAGGATCAGCGGGAACCAAAGGTCGTTCCAGATCGGGATCATCGTGAAGACAGCGACGGTTGCCATGGCGGGACGGACCAGCGGCAGGACAAGCCGGAAGAAGATCGCATATTCCGACAGGCCATCGATGCGGCCGGCGTTCTTCAGGTCATCAGAGACCGTGCGCATGAATTCCGACAGGATAAAGATAGCGAGCGGCAGACCTTGGGCGGTATAGACGAGGATCAGTGCCGTCAGTGTGTTCACCAGACCGGCCGCGACCATGCCCTGCAGGATGGCCACAGTGCCAAGCCGGATCGGAATCATGATGCCGATGGCGAGATAGAGCCCCAGCAGCGTGTTGCCTCGGAACCGGTATTCCGACAGGGCAAAAGCCGCCATGGCGCCGAACAGCAGCGCAAAGAAGATCGAAACGACCGTGACGATCAGGCTGTTCTGGAAATAGCCGATGAAATCACCCTGCTTCAGCACTGTCGTATAACCGATCAGGCTGAACGTCTCCGCCGTCGGCAGAGCCAGCGGCGTACGGAAGATCGCGTTCTTGTCTTTCAGCGAATTCATGATCGTCAGGACGACTGGAAACAGTGCGATGACGGTATAAGCGGCCAGTGCCAGGTGAACAAAACCGGAGCGCAGCGGTGACATGCGTGCTTTTGACATGATCCGTTCCCCTTAGAACTGATAGCGGCGAACGCGCCGCTGGATGCCGAACAGATACAGTGAGACGCCGGCAAGGATGATCAGGAACATCACGGTGGCGATGGTGGCACCCATCGAGCGGTCACCAAGCTGCAGCTGGAAGCCGAAGAAGGTACGGTAGAGCAGCGTTCCGAGAATGTCGGTCGCCCCGTCCGGTCCGGCAAGCGCGCCCTGCACGGTGTAGATCAGGTCGAAGGCATTGAAGTTGCCGACGAAGGTCAGGATCGAGACCATGCCGATGGCGGGCAGGATCAACGGCAGCTTGATCTTCCAGAACTGGCTCCAGCCGGTGATGCCGTCGCATTCGGCGGCTTCGATGACTTCGTCCGGGATATTCAGAAGGGCGGCATAGATCAGCATCATCGGAATGCCGACATTCTGCCAAACGGAAATCAAGGAGACTGTAATCAGCGCCGAGCCGGGCTTGCCAAGCCACGGTCCGAAGAAGGCCTTCAGGCCGACGAGGTCCATAAAAAACGGCGTGATACCCCAGATCGGCGACAGGATCAGCTTCCAGATGAAGCCGACGATCACGAAGGACAGCACCGTCGGCAGGAAGATTGCCGTCCGGTAGAACGCCGCAAGCCTGAGCTTGGGGATCGACAGCATGGCGGCAAGCGCGATGCCGAGCGGATTCTGCACCAGCATATGGATTGTGAAGAAGATGAAGTTGTTCTTCAGCGCCCGCCAGAAATCGGCGGCCCAGCGCTCGTCCCCGAACAGGACCTGGAAATTGGCGAGACCGACGAACGTGGATTGCCCGTCGACGGTATTGAATAGCGACAGGCGCAGCGTTTCGATCAGCGGCAGGATCATCACGGCGGAATAGACGATGAAAGCCGGCAACAGGAAAACAAGGATATGCCAGCGTCTCGGCCGCGCCGAAATTTGGATGCTGTCCTCAGACGATATGGCGCTGCTCATGGCTTCTGCCGCTCCGACCCGTTTTTCGTCGATCGCCGCGATGTGCGGCAAGGCCTGCGCTGCCGGTCCCCGCGGCGCGTGCCATCACCAGCAAACCCGAAGGCGCTGGCAGGATGTGATTTCAGATTACATGTTTTTGGCTGGACGCTTTGCTTTTTGCAAGGACATCCCGCGTCAAGTGCAGCCCCTCATCCGCCTTCTCGGGCACCTTCTGCCGGTGAACGCGCAGAAGGGACAAGCTGCAAACTTCGAGAGTCCCCTCTCCCCGCATCCGGGGAGAGGGTCTGGGTGAGGGCTATGCGCCCACACCCGATTTACTTGGCAGGCTTGTACCAGCTGTCGAGGCCCTTCTGCAGCTTTTCGCCAGCAACTTCCGGCGTGTCGGTGCCGTTGATGACGTTGGCCGATTCAACCCAAGTCTCGTTCTCGAGGTTCGGGGTGCCACGCGACAGGATCTGGTAGGTCGAGCGGATGGTCGGCTTGCACTTTTCGCGCCAGGAGACGAATTCCTGTGCGAGCGGGTCGGCCATCTTTACCGGTGTCGAGTTCAGGCTGAAGAAGCCTGGCAGCGAATTGGCATAGATGTCGGCGAATTCAGGAGAAGCGATCCAGGTGAGAAGCTTCTTGGCTTCTTCCGGATGCGCGCTCTTGGCATTCAGGCCAACGCCGATGTCGTTGTGGTCGGAGATGTAGCAAGTGTCGCCTGCAGCCTTAACCGGCGGCGGGAAAGCACCCATCTTGAACTGGGCCTGCGTGTTGAACAGGCCGATTTCCCACGAGCCGGCCGGATAGATGGCAGCGCGGCCGAGTGTGAAGAGATTCTGGCTGTCCGGATAGGTCTGAGCTTCGAAGCCGTCGCCGAGATAATCCTTCCACTTGGCAAGAACCTTGTAGGGCTCGACCCAATCGGCGTCTGTCAGCTTCTGCTCGCCCTTGATCAGGGCAGCGCGGCCTTCTTCGCCCTTCCAGTAGGTCGGACCGATGTTCTGGTAGCCCATGGTCGCGGCTTCCCAGAGATCCTTCGTGCCCATGGCGAGCGGAATGTAGGTGCCGTCAGCCTTGATCTTGTCGAGCGCTGCGAAGAAGTCGGCTTCCGTTACAGGAACAGCAATGCCGAGCTTGTCGAAGGCTTCCTTGTTGTAGATGAAACCATGGATAACCGAGGCCATCGGCACGCAGAAAGCGGCCGAGCCGTCGTCCGTCGTCCAGGCGGACTTGGCGACCGGCGAGAAGTTCTCCATGCCGGCCAGACCGGTCAGGTCAGCCAGGTGCTTCTTGTTGTAAAGTTCGAGCGCGGCATCGAACGGGCGGCATGTGACGAGGTCACCAGCCGAACCGGCATCGAGCTTGGCGTTCAGCGCTGCGTTATATTCGGTCGGGGCAGTCGGCGCGAAAACGACCTTGATGCCCGGATGCTTGGCTTCGAAAGCCGGAATGAGCTTTTCCTGCCAGATGGCCAGGTCGTCGTTGCGCCAGCTTTCGATCGTCAGCGTGACGTCTTCGGCATGCGCCAGCCCGGCGGAACCGAGGATGCTGGATGCAAGCAGCAGGCCTTTCAAGGTAGTGCGGGTCATTACGTTCTCCCTCATTGTGCGCCATTTTTGGCGCGGTTTTAAAACCCTTGGACTCAATGCGCCGCGACAGCAGACAACGCGCGGCGCAAGTTTTGACCGGCTTCGATAAGCGCCACTTCCGCAGCAGCCACATCCTTTGCCCCAGCGGCAAGAAGGATGGCGATCTTTACCGAACCCGAAGATGTCGTCAGATAATGGCCGGCTTCCGTGGCACCGATCCCGGCAATATCGGAAACGATGCGAATGGCACGGCCTCGCAGCTTGGCATTGTCAGCCTTCAGATTGACCATGTGTCCATCGTAGACATGACCGAGCTGAATACCGACAAGCGTCGAAAACATATTGAAGGCGATCTTCTGCGCGGTGGCTGCCCCCATGCGGGTCGATCCGGAGATGACCTCAGGCGGCGTCTGCAGCAGAATAGAGACTTCAGCATTCTGGAAGAGCAAGGCGCCGGGATTGTTGGCCATGGCAATGACGCGTGCACCCCGCTCGCGAGCCTCGTCAGCAGCCGCAAGCGCATAGGGGGTCGAGCCGCTGGCCGACACCGAGATCAGACAATCTCCCGCGCCAATACCGGCATCGCGCACATCCTTGCGCGCCAGTTCCATATCGTCTTCATATCCACCGGCGAGATCGGTGAGGCTCGCGGCACCGCCGGCGAGAAGCACCACGACCTTATCGAGCGCAATTCCATAGGTACCGGGCAATTCCAGCGCATCGGTCATAGCCATAAGGCCTGAACTGCCGGCACCGGCATAGGCCAAGCGCCCGCCATCAGCGAGCGCAGCGGCAGCGATCTGCGCGGCAGCGGCGATGGACTCGATAGCAGAATCAACAGCTTTGGCTGCAGCCTGCTGGCCGGCCGCAAGCAGACGCAAGGCAAGCGCCGGATGCATTACATCCAACCCCATCGCCTTGTCGTGACGCTCCTCGGTTTTCACTGACGGCATGCTCTTATCTCCCTCTTCGCAAATTAATGCCAAAAAAATACCAATTGTCTAGGAAAAATTATCTTGTGACTGAAGAAAATTGTCGATTTCTAAAATAATTTATATATTTCAGATTGTTAATCGATAATTCCAATTAAAGACCAAAATCCCCTTGGTAAATGGTATTTTTTTGGTATCCTTTTTCTCGGAGGTATCCATGCCACATTACATTCTGGGAATCGACGGCGGAGGCACAAGCTGCCGCGCGGCTGTAGCGGGCGCCGATGGGCGCATCCTCGGGCGCGGCAAAAGCGGCGCTGCCAACATCCTGACCGATCCCGATAACGCCCTGATTCATATCGTCAGCGCAGCTACGGCTGCATTCGAGGAAGCAGGCATCGCTCCCGCGGAGATCAGTTCGGCCTGCGCCCTGGTCGGAGTTGCCGGCAGCAATGTCGGCGATGCCGTGCATTATGTGAAGGAACGCCTGCCGTTCGCCAAGGCCGACATCGAATCCGATGGGCTGATTGCGCTGCAGGGCGCCCTCGGCGATAGTGACGGCGCGGTTGCCATTCTTGGCACCGGCTCGATCTATATCTCCCGCCAGGGCGACCAGGTCCGCTATATCGGCGGATGGGGTTTCCAGATCGGTGATCTCGGCAGTGGTGCCCGGCTTGGCCATGCGCTTCTGCAGGAAAGCGTACTTGCCTTCGACCGGATTCATCCGTCGTCGCCGCTGACGGATGCGGTCATGGCCGAATTCAACAACGATCCACGCGAGGCCGTGGAATTTGCCCGGGCCGCGGTACCCGGCGAATTCGGCCGCTTTGCTCCGAAGATATTCGACTATGCCGGCCGTAACGATCCCGTTGCGATCGCCTTGCTCAAGAGCTGTGCGCAAACCGTCGATGAGGCCCTGGATGCCCTGGTGGCCCAGGGTAGCCGCAAGCTCTGCCTGCTGGGCGGCCTGGCACCGATCTATCGGCCTTGGCTTGCCGAACGGCATCAGCCTTTGTTCATCGAACCGGAGGCAGACGCCCTGACCGGCTCGGTGGCGCTGGCTGCCAAGCGGTTTGTGACGGGATCTGCCGCATGACCCAGCATCTCGAAGCCATATTGCCATTGGACGGCCTGCAGGCCGGGGGCTCAGGCCCCCTTTATCTCAAGCTGCGGCAATCGCTCGAAGACGCTATCTTATCGGGCAAGCTCAATCATGGCGATGCCTTGCCGCCGGAACGGGATCTGGCCGACTATGCCAGTATCAGCCGCGTGACGGTGCGCAAGGCCGTCGACGATCTGGTCAGGGACGGCCTGCTCGTGCGCCGCCACGGTTCCGGCACGTTCGTCGTCAAGCCGGTTCACCGCGTACAGCAATCGCTTTCGCGCCTGACATCCTTTACCGAGGATATGTCACGCCGGGGGCTGGTGACCACGGCGCAATGGATCGAACGTGGACTGCATCACCCGTCGCCGGATGAGATGATGGCGCTTGGCCTACCCGCCGATGCGCTTGTCGCGCGGCTCGGCCGTCTGCGTATCGCCGACGATATGCCGCTTGCCATCGAGCGGGCCAGTGTTTCCGCAGAATTCCTACCGGATCCCATCCGCGTCGGCACCTCGCTCTATGCAGAGCTCGACAAGACCAAATCGCGGCCCGTGCGCGCCGTGCAGCGCATTTCCGCTTGCAGCCTGAAGGATCCGGATGCGGCGATGCTGGGCGTTCCGGCCGGTTCCGCCAGCCTGTCCATCGAACGCATTTCCTACCTCGCCTCCGGCCGCGTGGTAGAATTCACCCGCTCGCTCTATCGGGGCGACGCCTATGATTTCGTCGCCGAACTGACTTTGTCGGATTCCTGAGAGCGGCCCAAATAAGAAAGACATGACCATGCAAACCAACATGCGGCGCGAAATCAACGAAATCCCCGAAGCGGCAGCGCGTCTTCTTGAACAGTCCAAGGCAGCGATCAAGGAAACTGGCGCTGCGCTGCGTGCGAAAGACCCGGCGTTTTTCGTGACGATCGCCCGTGGTTCATCCGACCACGCCGCACTGTTCCTGAAATATGCGATCGAGCTTTCGACCGGGCGGCCCGTTGCCTCGCTTGGCCCATCGCTCGCCTCGATCTACGGCGCCAAGATGCAGCTTCAAGGCGCAGCCTCGATCGCCATCTCGCAATCGGGCAAGAGCCCGGACATCGTCGCGATGGCCGAGGCCGCAACCAAGGCCGGCGCGGTGACGATCGCACTGACCAACACCCTGCCCTCGCCGATCTCCGAAGCCAGCACCCATCCGCTCGATATTCTCGCCGGACCGGAAATCGCTGTCGCTGCAACCAAGTCCTATGTCAATTCGATCGTTGCTGGCCTCGCCGTTCTCGGCGAGTGGACGCAGGACGCTGACCTGCAGCGCGCTGTCGCCGATCTGCCCGCCCAGTTTGCCAAGGCCGTGAAGCTTGACTGGCAGCCACTCGCCGACGAACTTGGTGATGCAGAATCGCTGTTCGTGCTTGGTCGCGGCCCGGCGCTCGCCATTGCCAGCGAAGCAGCGCTGAAATTCAAGGAAACCTCCGGCATGCACGCAGAGGCCTATTCGGCGGCAGAAGTGCTGCATGGGCCGGTGGCGCTGGTCGAAAAGCGCTTCCCGGTTATCGGCCTTGCCGCACGCGACGCAGCGGAAGGCTCGGTCGCCGGCATTCTCGATGGGCTGAGCGCCAAGGGCGCACTGGCTTTCGTCACGTCTTCGCAAGCCAAGGCAACCAAGACCCTTCCGTTCATCGCGACCGGTCATCCGATTACCGATGCGCTGGCCCTGATCATTCCGTTCTACGGCTTCGTCGAATCCTGGTCCCGTTCGCGTGGCCTCAATCCTGACGCGCCCGTCGCTCTCAAGAAGGTAACGGAAACGCGATGACCGCACAAAAAGCTATCACCGGAGCCCGGATTTTCGACGGCCTGTTCTGGCATGATGGCCAGGCTCTGCTGCTGGATGGCGGGACGATCACCGGCATCCTGCCGCAGAGCGACTTGCCTGCCGGGACAGAAACTGTCCCGGCCGATGGCCAGTTGCTTGTACCCGGCTTTATCGATCTGCAGGTGAATGGCGGCGGTGGCGTGATGCTGAACGACCGGCAGGACGCCGATGCCATCCGGACGATCTGCGCTGCCCACGCAAAATTCGGCACGACCGCCCTGCTTCCGACGCTGATCACCGACACATTCGAAATCCGTGCCCGCACCATTGCGGGCGGCAGGCAGGCCAAGGTGGAAAATGTACCCGGATTCTTGGGGCTGCATCTGGAAGGGCCGCACCTTTCCGTCGCCAGGAAAGGCGCCCATGATCCGGCCCTGATCCGTCCGATGGATCAGGCCGATCTTGACGCGCTGCTCGACTGCGCCGGGGATTTTGATGCGATCATGGTAACGGTCGCGCCTGAAAACACGACCGCATCGCAGGTTTCAGCGATGGCCAAAGCCGGTATCATTGTCAGCCTTGGCCATACGGATGCCGGCTACAAGACCGTTGTCGAGTATGCCAAGGCTGGTGCCCGCACAGTAACGCATCTGTTCAACGCGATGAGCCCGCTCGGCCACCGCGAACCAGGCGTTGTTGGTGCGGCTCTCGATATTGGCAGCCTGCATGCCGGCATCATCGCCGATGGTTTCCATGCTGATCCGGTATCGATGGGTATCGCGCTGCGCGCCAAGAACGGCCCGGGCCGAATCTTCATCGTCACCGATGCGATGTCGACGATCGGCTCCGATCAGACCAGTTTCCTCCTGAACGGCCGCGAGATCTTCCGCAAGGGCGGGCGCCTGACGCTGGCCGATGGCACGCTGGCCGGCGCCGATATCGACATGCTCGCTTCCGTGCGTTTCGCCCATGAAAAACTGGATCTGCCGCTCGATGAGGCGCTGCGCATGGCGTCGGCCTATCCCGCGGATGCCGCAGGCATTGCCGCCCGCAAGGGCCGGCTGTTGCCGGGCCTCGATGCGGATTTCGTCCTTCTGACAGAGGGCCTCGACATGGCATCGACCTGGATTGGCGGCACACGCGTCTTCCAGGCATAGAATTCCGACGTATCAGGGCGCGGTGGTCAGCCGCGCCTTCAGTGCCCGCACGGACCGTTCATCCGTCTGCTTTGCACTGGGCGCAATAAAGCCGAGCGACACCAGCCGGGCATCGTGAGCCGGCTTTTCCACGGAACAGGACGAGTGAACCTCGGATACCGGAAGACGGGACAGAAGTCCGCCGACCGTCTCCAGCGTCACCCCCGAACCGGGCATGATCGAGATGCGGTCCTTTGCGGCCGCAACAATTCCAGCCAGTGCGTCGACGCCGTCAGCCGCTCTTTTCGCCCCGCCCGAGGTCAGGATTCGCTCGAACCCAAGGTCCACCGCGATCTCAACCGCCTGTGCGAAATCCGGCACGAGATCGAAGGCGCGATGCAATGTCAGTCCCAATCCATGCGCGTGATTCGCTAGCGTCCTCAGGGCTTCTCTATCCAGGCTCCCGTCTGGGCGGTTTGCGCCGAGAACGACACCGGCGAGGCCTGCTGACCGGGCCGCTTCGATTTCGACGCGCATGACATCCATGTCGCCTGCATCGAAAACAAAATCGCCGGGCCTTGGCCGGATCATCGCGTAAACGGGAACATCCATTTTGCCCGCCAGAGCCATCAGGCCCGGCGAAGGCGTAAGCCCGCCGACCGACAGAGCCGAGCACAATTCGATGCGATCAGCGCCGCCATCGACCGCTGCCTGCAGACCGGCCGCATCCTCGACGCAGACTTCCAGAAGAATATTTGTCATGATGCTTCTCCTGCGAGACCAAGAACGGCGGCGCCGATCAGGCCTGGTTCGATCCGGCATTCGCCCGGCACGACCAGAGGGCGGTCGAATTTTCTAAGAATCCGGCCGCGAACGGCCTTGTCGATCTCGGCGATCAGCGGCGTCACGTTGGACAGGCCGCCGCCGATCGGGACGATCGTCGCCCCGGTGATATTGACCGTCAGTGCCAGGGGCGAACTGATGAGGTCAACGAGCACATCGATGGTGCGGGCGGCTTCCGCATCGCCGTTCTGCCAGAGCGCGGTGATCTCATGACTTTCCAGGGCCTTGCCGTGCAAGGTCAGGTGCAAACGCTCCATGCCACGGGCCCCGCCGATCGTATCGACGCACCCCCGCTGGCCGCAGCCGCAATCAAAGATGGGGATGGCAACGGGCGGCGTGCCGGCCGTTGAGGCGACAGCCGGGCCATGGCCCCATTCGCCGGCAAAACCGCCTTCCGCGTTGATGAGCCGGCCATCAACCACCAGGCCACCGCCCACGCCGGTGCCGAGAATCGCCCCAAGCACGATCCGGTAACCACGCCCGGCACCGGCCCCCGCCTCAGCCAGCGCGAAACAATCCGCGTCATTGGCAATCAACACAGGCAGTCCAAGCAAAGCGGAAAGTTCCGCACCAAGCTTGCGCCCGTCGATGCAGGGAATATTGGCGCACTTGATCGCCTGCGTTTCGGGATCGACGACGCCGGTGATCGATATGGCGATCCGGTCAGGCGTTTCGCCAGCTTCCGCAATGACATCGCGAAGCGTGCCGACAAAGGCATTGAAATCATCGAGCGGCGTGATGCGGCGTTCGAGCGGTTCGATCCGGTCTGCCGCATGGGCAACGGCACCCTTGATGGCCGAGCCGCCGATATCGAAACAGACGATCATGCGCCGCCCCGGATGATGGCTTCGGCCGAAAGCGCCACGGAGAGCAGATGCTCGTCGCCGTTGCGCAGGCCAGAGAGAAGAAAGCCGACCGGCATGCCGGCATCGCCCGTGCCGCACGGAATCGAAACACCGCAGCCATCAAGGAAATTGCCGATGGACGTGTTGCGCAATGTCCGGCCATTGATCTTGAAGAACAGATCGTCATCGGCAAGCAACGGCGCGATCGGCGGCGCCACGTGCGGCAGCGTCGGATGGATGACGAGCTCGCCAGGCTCCAGACTTTCGGTGAAAGCGGCGATCAACCGCTGGCGGGCGTCAGCGATGGCAATGTAATCGGCCGTCGTGGTCTTTTCGCCCAGCCGGGTGCGGGCGACAACCCGCTGATCCATGCGGGCCGCCTCCGGCCCTTCCAGCCGCGCCTTGTGGAGCGCGAACGCTTCCGCCGTGACCAGTGCGCCATGGCGCGCCGTAACCTCGAAAATCTCGGCAAAAATCGGGAAGGCCCGCCGTTTGACCCGGGCACCGGCCTTCTCCAGCCGCAAAACCGCAGCCTCGAATGCGGCGACGACACCCGGCTCGGCATCGTCGAAGACGATCGTTTCAGGGATGACAAGCTTCAAGCCGCTCAAGTCCGCCCGGCCGATATCCGGCACGGTGCGCCCGTGCATGGCGGCATCGATCCAGATGGCGTCCTGCACGGTGCGGCAGAGCGGGCCGAGTGAATCGAGGCTCTTTGCCAGCGGGAAGACGCCTTGCATGGAATAGCGGCCACGCGTCGCCTTGTAGCCGACAATGCCGTTGAACGCGGCAGGAATGCGGATCGAGCCGCCGGTGTCCGTACCGATCGCCACCGGCACCAGACCGGCTGCCACGGCAACGCCGGACCCGGCCGACGAGCCACCCGGGATGCGCGGCACATCGCGCGATGCGGGGTTATGGGCCGTTCCATAATGTGGGTTGATGCCGAGGCCGGAAAAGGCGAATTCGCTGAGATTGGTGCGGCCGATACTGACCATGCCCGCACCGGCAAGCGACGTAACGACAGCAGCATCGGCGGATGCGGGCGCGGCATCGGCCAGCACAGCGGATCCCGCGGTCGTTACCGATCCCTTCGTGTCGAACAGATCTTTCCAGGCGACCGGAATGCCATCAAGCAAGCCCAGAGACCGTCCGGAGCGGAGGCGTTGCGCGGACAACCTGGCCTCCGTCAAGGCGCGCTCGCCCAGCAACTCCGTGAAGACAGCCTGATCCTGATAGCCGGCTATCCTTGCCAGCGACACCTCTGCCAATTCTACCGGATCGAGCGCGCCGGACTGCAGCAGCACCGAAAGGCCTGCTACCGACTTGTTTGTATCCACTCCATCCATCGTCTCATCACTCCACATTGCTCAGATTCTGTCACCATATCGGGGCAGCAGCGGATTTGGCAGCATATTCCGCATCATCCGCATGATTTCCATCCCGCTTTCCAACGCAGCAAACCGCGCGGCCTTGCCCACAGGCCCTGCTCCGCCTACATGCCAGACGGCAGCGAGAACGCCTTCAAGGAGATACCGGATGATACTCGACGCGGCGCGGCTTTCCTTCGCCAATCTTTTCGCGCCGGAAACGCGCTCGGTCTTCTGGAAAGTGCTGGGCCTGACGCTGCTAGCGCTGGCAGGACTGTGGCTCGCCCTGCGCGAACTGTTCATCTACCTTGCCTTGCCGTGGCTTGACGCATTACTGCCGGGAACGCCCGGCTGGGCGGGATGGCTGACATTCGTTGTCGGTATTTTTGCAAGTCTCGGTCTTGCCTTGGGGCTGGCATTGCTTCTTGCGCCGGTAACGGCGCTGATTGCTGGCTTCTTCCTTGATGACGTCGCGGAAGTTGTCGAAAAACGCGATTACCCGAACGAACCGCCGGGCCGTGCTTTGCCGCTGGGAGAGGCGATTGCCGGCACGCTGAAATTTCTCGGCGTCATCATCGTCGGCAACATCGTTGCTCTCTTTCTGTTGCTGATCCCCGGCATCAACTTGATCGCCTTCTTTCTGGTCAACGGCTACCTGCTCGGCCGGGAATTCTTCGAGTTTGCGGCTATGCGTTATCGCTCCCCGGCGGAAGCCCGGCTTTTCCGCGCCAAACATGCCGGCACAGTCTTCCTCAGCGGCCTTGTGCTAGCGGCATTTCTGGCCGTGCCGCTTCTCAACCTGCTGACCCCGCTATTTGCCGCCGGCATGATGGTTCATCTGCACAAGAAACTGTCGCAGCGCGACCCGGAGTTTCAACGGCAGATCAACTCCGGCAAATCGTCGTTTGGCCGATAGTTGTCCAATCTGTCTATATTGACAAATTGTCAATATAGACAGATAAGGCCTTATGTCTCATCCGCTCACTCCTTTCATCCCAGTCTGCGACGCCGTCGCCACGCTGTTTTCCCCGCATGTGGAAGCGGTCCTGCATGACCTCGAGACGGGATTGATATTCCACCTCGCCAACGCCTTTTCCAGGCGCCGGCCGGGGGACAGTTCGCTCAACGAGGCCGGACTGGTTTCGACCCTGGATGCGGATGTGATCGGCCCATACGGCAAGTCCAACTGGGATGGCCGCAGGCTGAAGGCGATCACTTCCGTACTGCGTGATGCTGCGGGCAAGCCGATCGGCCTTCTTTGCATCAATCACGATATCGAGGCCTTTGCCGGAATCTTCGACCAGTTGAAGTCGATGATGAATGTTGCAGCGCCAATGCAAAAGACATCGGCGCTGATGGCGGATGACTGGCGCGAAGCGGTGAATTCCGTGATTGGCGAATTTCTTGCGACGCACAGGACCAGTCTCGCGGGCCTGACCAATTCCGACACGGACAGCCTTCTTGCGCTACTCGACGCCCGCGGCGTCTTTGCCATCCGCAAAGCTGTTCCCTATGTCGCCGAAATCCTGAAACTGTCGAGAGCGACGATCTACAACCGCCTTGGCGCAATCCGCCAGAAACAGGACGCTGCCGTTCAAGGAGAACCGCGATGACCAAGCCTATGCGCGATTTTGTGCTCGAAACGTTCATGTCGAAATGGGAGTTCACCGCCAAATATAACATGACGGCCTCGGATGCTGAGAGCATGCGCCTGCCGGAGCTTCTGGCGATGGCCAGCGACGAAGACCGCACCGATTTCGAAAATCTCAGCCTTGGCTACACCGAAACCTTTGGCGCACCGGTGCTGCGCCAG
Organism: Hyphomicrobiales bacterium; assembly: GCA_900472175.1. Taxonomy (GTDB): domain Bacteria; phylum Pseudomonadota; class Alphaproteobacteria; order Rhizobiales; family Rhizobiaceae; genus Pararhizobium. The sequence goes on from UCHD01000024.1 coordinate 79,297, forward strand.
GAAATCGCGCGGACCTACGACACGGTTCAACCGGAAAACCTGATCTGCTTTGCCGGCGCCGAGGAAGCGATCTATGTCGCGATGAAGGTGCTCTTGACGCCGGATGATCATGCCATCGTCATTACGCCCAACTATCAGGCGGCCGAAACCTTGCCGCTGAGCATCTGCGCGGTGACGGGCGTGGCCTTGGATATCGACAATGACTGGAACCTCGACCTCGGCAAGATTGAGGCCGCTATCCAGCCGAACACCAAGCTGATCTCGATCAATTTTCCCAACAACCCGACCGGCAAGATCCTGCCGCAGACGACATTCGACGCGCTGATCGAAATCTGCCGCAAGCATGGCATCTGGCTGTTCAGCGATGAAGTCTACCGGCTGATCGAAAGGGATGAAGCGCTGCGCCTGCCGCAGGCTGTCGATGCCTATGAGCGTGGGATTTCACTCAACGTCATGTCGAAGGCCTACGGGCTTCCAGGGTTGAGGATCGGCTGGCTTGCCTGCAAGGACGCAGAGTTCCTGACGCGCTGCGAGCGCTACAAACATTTCCTGTCGATCTGCAATTCGGCCCCTTCGGAAGTTCTGGCCCGTATCGCGCTGAAGAACCGCGACAGGATCTTGGCCCGGACACGTGCTATCGTTCGCAGCAACATCGCCGAGTGGAACACATTCTTTGCCGACTTTTCACATCTGTTCGACTGGCGCGAACCGGATGGCGGCTGCGTTGCATTCATCCGCTACAAGGGGCCGGAAGGCGTCGAGGAATTTGCCCGGCGCGCGGTCGAGGAAGCCGGCGTGTTCTTCCTGCCCTCCAGCGTCTATCACTCGGAACTGACGCCCGTGCCGCCAAACTGCCTGCGCGTCGGTTTCGGCCGCCTGCATGTGCCGGAGGGCATCACCGTTCTGCGCAACTGGCTGAATCGCAACAGCCTGTAGACCGATCCGGCTAAAGGTCGGCTTCGCGCAGGCGGTAGCCGACGCCGGTTTCGGTGGTGATATATTGCGGCTGGTCCGGCGTCAGCTCGATCTTCTGGCGAAGCTGGCGCACATAGACGCGCAGATATTGCACGTCATCGGCATTGCCCCAGACCTCCTTCAGCAGGAATTTGTGCGTCAGCACCTTGCCGGCATGCTGCACCAGCATGCGCAGGATATCGTATTCCTTCGGCGAGAGCTTCACTTCGCGGCCATCGACCTTGACGATGCGCTTGACCAGATCGACCGACAGGCCGCCGGTCTGGAACAACGGCTTTTCGCCCTGCTGCTGCAGCCGGTGGCGCAGTGCTACGCGAATGCGCGCCACCAGTTCGTTCATGCCGAAAGGTTTTGTCACGTAGTCGTCGGCCCCGAGTTCCAGCGCTTTGACGATCCCCGCCTCGTCAGTACGGCTCGACAGGATGACGATCGGCAGCGTCAGGCCTTCCTCCCGCCAGCCCTGCAGCAGATCGTGGCCACCCGTGTCCGGCAGCCCGAGATCGAGCAGGATCAAATCCGGCAGTTCCGCCTTGACACTCTCACGCGCCGCCTTGCCGTTGCCGGCTTCGCTGACGTCATAGTCCTGCGTCGCCAGTCCGACCCGCAGCAGCCGCCGGATCGGCGGCTCGTCGTCAACGACCAGGATCTTGACTGCGGAAAGTGTCATTTCAAGTCCTTCAGATTGGGGGCATCCGGCAGCAGCGGCAGGCTGATGGTAAAGATCGCGCCGGAGCGGTCGAGACGGTTTTCCGCAGCAATCGTGCCGCCCATTGCCTCGACGAAACCGCGGCAGATGGAGAGACCAAGTCCGGTTCCTGCCCGCACGTGATCTCCCTTGCGCACCCTGTAGAACGTATCGAAGACCCGTTCCAGATCACCTTGTGGAATACCCGGTCCTTCATCGGAAATCCGGATAAGGACCCGCTCGCCATTGCTCTCGGCCCGGACGCCAATCTTCGATCCTTCGGGCGCATATTTGGCGGCATTGTCGAGCAGGTTGAACAGCACCTGCTCGAACAGAACCGGATCGACCCTGATCATCGGCAGATCGGTGGGAACATCGACATCGACGGTGTGACCGGCCAGAATCTTGCGCGCCCTGCGCAGCGCGCTGCCAACGATATCGCCGGTATAGTGAAAGGCTGCGTTCGGCTCCATGGCGCCGGATTCGATCCGGGTCATGTCGAGCAGATTGGCGATGAACCGGTTCAAACGCTCGGATTCGTCGGTCACCGTGGTCAAAAGCTCGATACGGTCTTCCTCCGGCAGCGCGGACTGGTAATCGCGCAAGGTGCCCGCAGCTCCCATGATCGCGGCAAGCGGCGTCTTCAGGTCATGCGAAATCGAGGTCAGCAGCGCCGAGCGCAGACGCCCGGCCTCTTCCGCCAGCCGTGCATTATCGACATCGGCGACGAGCTGCACACGCTCGATGGCGAGTGCTGCCTGATCGGCGAGCGCATCCAGCAGCCGTTGCTGTTCGGGGCTGAGCAACGGCCCCTGCCGGTCATTGTCGAGGCCGATGACGCCAACGGCGGCGCGGCCGGTTCGCAACGGCACGTAAAGGCGTTTTGCGCCCGGCAGCGTGTCTGCGCCGCGCCCAGCGGCGCGATCGTGCTCCCAGGCCCAGCGCGCGGCGGCGATATCGGCGTCACCCAACGTGTCGTCCGGTGGATAGCCGGCCTTGACCGCGATCGTCCCGTCTTCGGGCAGCAGCAAGACCACCCGTACCTTCAGCATCGAGGCGAGCTGGAACGCGGTTGCCCAGAGTACGTCATCCAGTGTGCCCGTGCCGGCCAGCTTCTTGCTGAACAGATAAAGGTCTTCCGTGGTGCGCGCCCGCAAACGGGCGGCGGCCGCCTGCCGCTGCACACTGGCCGTCAGGTTGCTGGCAATGACCGCGACGATGAAGAAAAGAATGAACGCGACAACGCTGTCGGGATCGCTGATATCCAGCGTATAGAGCGGCTGCAGGAAGAAGAAATTCAGCGAGAAGGCGCTGACGACGCTGGCATAGAGAGCCGGCTTCAGGCCCTCCGTCACCGCCGTTGTCAGAACGGCCATCAGGAAGACCAGCGCGATGTTGCGCACGTCGAGCGATTGGTCGAGCAGGAAACCGGCACCAAGCGCGCAACCGGCATAAAGCGTCGCCAGCGCATAGGGCCGCAGCTTGAATTGAACAGGGGCCGGGGCGGTCTTGACGCCGGCTGCAACGGATTCCCCTTCCCGGTCGTCACCGGCGATGACATGGACGCTGATATTGCCGGCCCGGCGTATCAGACGGCTGGTCACCGAACCCTGCAGCCATTCCCGCCATCCCGATGTTTTTGGCGTGCCGGCAATGATGTGGGTAACGTTGCTTGACGTTGCGACACGGACGATCTCTTCGGCCTCGTCGGAACCCGGCCTGGTCAGCGCTTCGGCGCCGAGCCGCTCCGCCAGCCGCAAGGTCGCGGCGATGCGGTCACGGGCTGCCTCCGACAGGTGCATCGACCGCGCCGTTTCCACATGCAGCGCCACCAAGGGCGCGCGCAGGCGATCCGCCAGGCGGGCGGCATAACGCACCAACGACGCGCTGCGCGGCTCGTCATCGACGCAGACCAGTACCCGGTCACCGGCCGCCCAGGGACCGGAAATCGCATGCGCCTGCATATGCGTCAGCAGCTGGTCGTCGACTCGCTGCGCCGTCTGGCGAAGTGCAAGCTCGCGCAGCGCCGTCAGGTTTCCGGGCGAAAAATAGTTTTCGAGCGCCCGCTGCGCCGTCTTCGGGATATAGACCTTGCCGTCATGCAGACGTTTGATCAGGTCTTCCGGCGTCAGGTCGATAATCTCAATATCGTCAGCCCGGTCGATGATCGAATCCGGTACGGTTTCGCGCACACGAATGCGGGTAATCTGGGCAACGACGTCGTTCAGGCTCTCGACATGCTGGATATTCAGCGTCGAATAAACATCGATGCCGCGCGACAGCAGCTCCTGCACATCCATGTAGCGTTTTGGATGCCGGCTACCGGGTGCGTTGGTATGCGCCAGTTCATCGACCAGAACGAGACCTGGACGGCGGGCAAGGATGGCATCGATATCCATTTCTTCAAGATGGCGGCCCTTGTAGTCGATCGGCATGCGCGCGATGACTTCGAAACCGTCAGCCAGCGCCTGGGTCTCCTTGCGGCCATGCGTTTCGACCACGCCGATCACGACATCGACGCCATCGGCTTGCTTGGCATGGCCGGAGGTCAGCATTTCGTAGGTCTTGCCGACACCGGGTGCAGCCCCCAGAAAGATCTTCAGGCGGCCGCGTGTCTCCTGCTCCGCCCGCTGCAACAGGGCGTCGGGAGATGGTCTTCCATCCATGTCACGGACATCGTCCCGCATGCGCGCTCGTCTTTCCTCATCAATGCCGAAAAGCGGCAGGATGCCGCTTTTGACCTTACCGGACACGTCCTGAAAATCCCGCAGGATCTGGAACGGATCCCATCAATCAAATTGCCACCGGTATCGCACCTCATTGCCGAAGCGCGATACCGTGACGAAACAAGGCTAGACAGCTTTATCAAGCGCCATGTTCAGCGCCAAGACGTTGACCGCCGGCTCGCCGAGAATACCGAGTTCGCGTGCCTCGACGGCCTGGTCGACCAGCGCGCGAACCTTGCTTTCATCCATGCCGCGCGCCTTGGCAACGCGCGGGACCTGGAAATAGGCAGATTCCGGCGAAATGTGCGGGTCAAGGCCACTACCCGAGGCGGTCACCAGATCCATCGGCACGGCAGCGCCGGGATTGGCGGCCTTGAGGGCTTCCGCATCTGCCTTGATCCGGTCAAGCAGCTTCGGGTTGGTCGGTCCGAGGTTCGAGCCGCTGGACGAAGCGGCATTGTAGCCGTCACCGGCAGCCGACGGGCGGCCGTGGAAATAGATATCGCCGGTAAAGACCTGACCGATCAGCGCAGAACCGACAACGGTGCCGTCCTTTTCGACCAGGCTGCCATTGGCCTGATGCGGGAACAGGGCCTGGGTAATGCCGGTCATGCCGAGCGGATAGGCAAGGCCGGTAATGACGGTGATTGCAACGATCATGACCAGCGCGGGCCGCAATTGTTTCAGCATTGGGATCTTCCTTTAAACAAGACCAAGGGCAGTGATGGCCATATCGATGGCCTTGATGCCAATGAACGGTACGATGACGCCGCCAAGGCCGTAGATGAGCAGGTTGCGCGACAGAAGTGCACCGGCACCGACCGCGCGATAGGTGACGCCCTTGAGCGACAACGGGATCAGCGCGACGATAACCAGCGCGTTGAAGATGATCGCCGACAGGATGGCGCTTTGCGGCGAGGCAAGGCCCATGACGTTCAGCGCCGAAAGCTGCGGATAGAAGGCCAGGAACATCGCCGGGATGATGGCGAAATACTTGGCGATATCGTTGGCGATCGAAAACGTCGTCAGCGCACCGCGGGTCATCAGCAGCTGCTTGCCGATCTCGACGATCTCGATCAGCTTGGTCGGGTCCGAATCCAGATCGACCATGTTGCCGGCTTCGCGGGCCGCGACCGTACCGGTGTTCATCGCCACGCCGACATCGGCCTGCGCCAGCGCCGGGGCGTCGTTGGTGCCGTCGCCGCACATGGCGACGAGCTTGCCCTTGGCCTGTTCCTCGCGGATCAGCGACAGTTTGTTTTCCGGCGTTGCCTGGGCAAGGAAATCATCGACGCCGGCTTCGGCAGCGATGGCAGCGGCTGTCATCGGGTTGTCGCCGGTGATCATCACCGTGCGGATACCCATGCGGCGCAGTTCGGCGAACCGCTCGCGGATGCCACCCTTGACGATATCCTTCAGGTGCACCACGCCCATCAGGCGGCCATCGCGCACGACGGCGAGTGGCGTGCCGCCCGACTTGGCGATCTCGTCGGCAATCGACTGGATCTCGCGGACGGTATCCGGGCGCGCCGCCGTGTTCTGGCTGGCAACGTAGCTCAGAACCGCATCGACAGCGCCCTTGCGGATCGACGAGCCTTCGATGTCGACGCCGCTCATGCGGCTCTGTGCGGTAAACGGCACGAAGGTCGCATGCAGCTGCGCCATGTCCCGGGCGCGGATGCCATATTTCTCCTTGGCCAGCACGACGATGGAACGGCCTTCCGGCGTCTCATCGGCAAGCGAGGCCAGTTGGGCCGCATCGGCAAGTTCCTGCTGCGACACGCCCAAAACCGGGCGAAGCTCGGTTGCCTGGCGGTTGCCGAGCGTGATCGTGCCGGTCTTGTCGAGCAGCAGCGTATCGATATCGCCGGCGGCCTCGACGGCGCGGCCGGACATCGCGAGTACGTTGAAGCGAACCAGGCGGTCCATGCCGGCAATACCGATAGCCGAGAGAAGCGCGCCGATCGTTGTCGGGATCAGCGTCACGAACAGGGCAACAAGCACGATGACCGGAATGGAACCGCCGGCATAGGTGGCAAAGCTCGGGATCGTCACAACGGCCAGAACGAAGATCAGCGTCATGCCGGCGAGAAGGATGTTGAGGGCGATTTCGTTCGGCGTCTTCTGGCGCTCGGCGCCTTCGACCAGCGAAATCATCCGGTCGATGAAAGTCGAGCCTGCAGCCGCGCTGATGCGCACCCGGATCCAGTCGGACAGGACCTGCGTGCCGCCGGTGACGGCCGAGCGGTCGCCGCCAGATTCACGGATGACGGGGGCGGATTCACCGGTGATTGCCGCTTCGTTGACGGAGGCGACCCCTTCGATGACCTCGCCATCGGAGGGGATGATCTCGCCAGCTTCGACAAGGACGATATCGCCGACCTTGAGGCTGGTGCCGGAGACGATCTTGAAACTCTTCAGATCTGTTCCGGTCAGAAGCTTGGCCTGCGTCTCGGTCCGGGTCTTGCGCAGCGATTCCGCCTGCGCCTTGCCCCGGCCTTCGGCAACAGCTTCGGCAAAATTGGCAAACAGCACCGTGAACCACAGCCAGATATTGAGCTGCAGCGAAAAGCCGAGCTTGCCGCTTCCGGTGACGAGATCGCGCAGGAACAGGACGGTCGTCAATGTCGAGACGACGGCGACGACGAACATCACCGGGTTGCGGGCCAGCGTGCGCGGATCAAGCTTGACGAAAGCCGAACCGATCGCCGGAATAAGGATGCGAGAGTCCATCAGGCTCGCAGATTTGGACTGGCTCATCAGAGAACTCCAGTTTCTTTTGTGTGTGACATCACGGTGACCGCGTCAGCCGTGGAACAATTCGGTAAAAGCGTGGGCAAGACCGCCAATCACCAGCAGGACCAGCATGAAAGCGATGATGATGCTGGTTGCCTGCGGGGGTGCCGCTCGCGGCGGATCACCGTCGCGAGGGTCGAGGAGCCTTCTGAACTTTTGCTGGAACAAGCGGTTCATGACGGCACCTAGAAGGTTTGACCCGATATCATCGCCAAGTGCTCGACGATCGGCCCGAGCGCCAGCGCCGGGAAGAAGGTGAGACCGCCGACGATCAGGATGACGCCGCAGAGCAATCCGACGAAGAGCGGGCCGTGGGTCGGGAACGTCCCTGCCGAAGCCGGTACCGTCTTCTTCATCACCAGCGAACCGGCAATCGCCAGCGCCGGAATGATCACCAGGAAGCGGCCCATCAGCATGGCGATGCCAAGCGTGATGTTGTACCAGGGCGTGTTGCCGGTGAGACCGCCGAAAGCCGAGCCATTGTTGGCAGCTGCCGAGGTGTAGGCATAAAGGATTTCCGAGAAACCATGCGGTCCGGGATTTCCGATCGAGGCCACGCCTGTCGGCAGGAGGACGGCGACGGCGGTGAAGCCGAGCATGGTCGCCGGCAGGATGAGGATGGCGAGAACGGCCATCTTGACCTCCTTGGCCTCGATCTTCTTGCCGAGATATTCCGGCGTGCGGCCCACCATCAGGCCGGCGACGAACACCGTCAGGATAACGAACATCAGGATGCCGTAGAAACCGGCGCCGACGCCGCCGACGATAACTTCACCCAGTTCCATGTTGATCAGCGGGATCAGGCCGCCGAGTGCCGTGAACGAGCCGTGCATGGCGTTGACGGCACCGCAGGAGGCAGCGGTCGTGACAACGGCGAACAGCGACGACAGGACGATGCCGAACCGGACTTCCTTGCCCTCCATGTTGCCGCCTTCGAGGCCCATGGCATGGACCAGCGGATTGCCTGCAGCTTCGGCCCAATAGGTGGCCGCGACACCGGCGAGGAAGAGCACGCCCATCGTCGCGAAGATTGCCCAGCCCTGGCGCTGGTTTCCGACCATCCGGCCGAAAACATTGGTAAAGGCCGCGCCGATCGCGAAGATCGACACCATCTGGATGAGGTTGGAGATCGCGTCCGGATTTTCAAAGGGATGCGCGGAATTCGCATTGAAGAAGCCGCCACCATTGGTGCCGAGCATCTTGATCGCCAGTTGCGACGCGACCGGGCCGAGCGCGATGGTCTGCTGCGCACCCTCGATCGTCGTTGCCGTCACGTAGGCGCCGAGCGTCTGCGGTACGCCGAGATAGACATAGGCAATCGTCAGCAGGATGCAGATCGGCAGAAGGATGTAGAGCGTGGCGCGGGTCATATCGACCCAGAAATTGCCGATCGACTTGCCGGAAGCGCGCGCAAAACCGCGGATGAGCGCAACGGCAATGGCCATGCCGGTGGCGGCAGAGGCGAAATTCTGCACCGTCAGACCAGCCATCTGCACCAGGTAGGACATCGTGCTTTCGCCACCGTAGTTCTGCCAGTTGGTGTTGGCGACGAAACTGGTGGCGGTGTTGAACGAAAGCTCAGGCCCAACAGCGGTCATGCCCGCAGGGTTGAACGGCAGGAAGCCCTGGAACCGCTGCAGCGCATAGAGAACAGCAAAACCGGCAAGATTGAACAGGAGCAGGGAGAACACGTAGCTCGTCCAATGCTGCTCTTCCTTCTCGCTGGTGCCGGACAGCCGGTAAAGGCCGCGTTCGACAGGAGCCAAAAGAGGCGACAGCAAGGTGCGTTCACCGCCGAAGACGCGCGTCATGTAGGCGCCGAGCGGCTTGATGAGTAAAATGACGATCCCGCAGAAAATGAGGATCTGGATCCATCCGTTGAGTGTCATGGCAATAACTTTCCGAACCTGGCGTTGTTAGAAGCGCTCAGGGCGAATGAGGGCGTAGGTCAGATAGGCAAGCAGAAACACGGTCACGCCGGCTCCGAGCACATAATCGACAAGCATTTCTCTTAATCCTTCGAATTAGAGACGGTCGCAGGCCCGGACATAGGCAAACGACAGCGCGAAAAACAAAACGCCGATCCCGATCAAGACAATATCCATCATCGATCCAGGCTCCTTTTGTTGAATTTCATCTTTCCCTTCTCTTCAAAGAAGGGCAGCGACGCGAAAGAGGCCCCGTTCGATCATGCTCGACGCAAGATCCGGGACCTGAATTCCACGCTGACTATCGCCCCGAACCGCATTAGCGTTCGAGACGCGCGGCCAGGCAGAGATATAAAAATCTCATAGGAGTCTTCAGCAAAGCCGGCCGCAGCCCTCCCACAATTGATCGGAATTGTGGCAAGCAGGAGCACCCGAATATTACTTTAATTTAACATGATCTTATAGAGCATGAGCAGTATATTCCTGATCGAAGTCATGTATTGCCGGCGGCAATCGCGCCGTGACGCGACACTATAAGATGGCTTCCTATCAAGAGACGTTTCAGGAGCGTCTCTATATTAGAGGTAACGCAAATGTTCTCTTTTGCAAAAACCGCAGCAATCTCCGCAATTTTCATTTCAGCTTCCATGGGTGTCGCTCTTGCCGGACCTCACGGTGACCCCGGCCGCGACCATGACCATCACGACGGGTTCCGTGACCGCTCCATGCTGGGCGACAACGATATCACGACCGACGTCACCGCCAACCCAACCTACGTTGTTCCGGCCTATGTACCGGTTTACGTCCACCGGTCGCGGCTCAATACGATCCTTGCCGAACTCCGGGCCGACAACCGCACCATGAATGCCGACAAGGCCCGCGGTCTTCTCACCAACGCTGAATATCAGCACCTGAGAGCCGACGATGCATGGATACGCCATGAAGCGATGGCCGTGGCCGATCGCCACAATGGTGCAATACCCGAAGCTCGCTACATTGGCCTGCAGAACCAGGCTCAGCAGCTTCGCACCGACATCCACCGGATGGCATAACCGGCAGCCGGCCCCGAACGTACAGCACAGGCCGCGTGTTCGGAGCTGGCATACGGACGTCATCGAACGCCGGGCCATCTCCATGGGCCGGCGGCATTTCCGGAAACGGAAACCTCCAAGGTCATTTCGGAAAATACGCCGGGCAACGGGTTGTCCGGCGGCACTCGCATTGATGAATACCGCTGAAATCGATCGTATCTTGTCGGGCTGATACCACCATAATCACACTGAACGGACCCTGATCGACACTTGACGAGCCGTTGCCATGCAAAGCCTGATGCAAGGCACCTCGTGGTACCGATCCTTGCCGTGACAACAGAGGAGAACCCGGCCGCGATGCGCAAGGGAGACTGGATTGCGGGTCTGTCGGTCGCGGGATTGATGCTGCCCGAAGCCGTCGCCTATGCCGGAATTGCCGGCCTGCCGCCACAACGGGCGATCTGTGCTGCCATTGCCGGTTGCCTTGCCTATGGGCTGCTTGGACGGAGCCGGTTTGCCATTGTCAGTCCAACCTCTTCCTCGGCCGCCATTCTGGCAGCAACACTGCTCGCGATGCCGGGCTCGGCCGACGACAAGGCGGTGCTTGCGACGATCCTGGTTGCTCTTGTCGGCATCCTCTTCCTGATCGCTTCGATTGTGCGGCTTGGAAACCTGGCAGGCTTCATATCACGGCCCGTGCTGCGCGGTTTCGCGTTCGGGCTGGCGATCACGATCATCCTGCGTCAGATACCGGTTCTCGCCGGTGTCCCCATCAACGCCTCCAACCTGCTGTACCTGGTTACCGGCCTGGTTTCTTCGGTGCCGCAATGGCATCTGCCAAGCGTCGTTGTCGGTCTAACGGCGCTTGCCGCGCTGATCGGACTCCGCCGCGTTCCATTTCTGCCCGGGGCGTTTCTGGTTCTCTGCGCTGGCATCGCCGCGTCGGTGGTCTTCGATCTTTCCCGTCACAGCGTTGCCCTTGTCGGGACTATCCCGGTTCTGCCGGCCTGGCCCGATTTCTCGTCGCATCAATGGAAGGAAATCATCGCTCTTCTGCCCTTCGTCTTGCCGCTGGTGCTCATCCTGTTTGCCGAATCCTGGGGCACCATCCGTTCATTTTCGCTGCGCCATAATGAGATCGTGGAGGCAAACCGGGAGCTTGGCGCGCTTGGTCTCTCAAACCTCGCCAGTGCCATCGTTCAGGGCATGCCGGTCGGAGCCGGGTTCTCGGCCGGGGCTGCAAGTGAGGCCGCCGGCGCCCAAACCCGAGCGACCGCGGTCGTTGCGGCACTCGGGCTGGCACTGCTGATTGCCTTTGCCGCCGCGCCGGTCGCGCTCCTGCCCCAGCCGGTCCTGGCGGCAGTGGTCGTCGCGGCATTGACCCATGCGCTCGACCCCATGCCGCTGTTGCGCCTGTGGCGGCTGAAACGTGACGGTTACATCGCACTTGGTGCGGCTCTCGGCGTCCTGGTGTTCGGCGTTCTCGACGGCATGCTGGTGGCGATCGCATTGTCGCTGGCAGCACTGCTCAAGCGCCTTGCATCGCCCTATGTGGCGCGTCTTGGACGGCTCGCAGGGGGCCATGATTTTGTCGATATCGCCCGCCATTCCGACGCATTCCCGGTTTCCGGGGTCACCGTCTGGCGGCCGGCGCAACCTTTGTTCTTCGCCAATGCGGATGCCATTTTGAACACCATCGCCGGCCGCGTTCGAGCCGACAGCCGTAACAAGTGCATCGTCGTCAGCCTCGAGGAAAGTTTTGATCTGGACAGCACCGCACTTGATGCGCTGCTGGAATTCGACACCGCAGTGAGAGCCGCCAGCAAGCGGGTGCAATATGCCCGCGTGCATGACCAGGCCCGCGACCTGATCATGGCGGCAGCGCCTGAGCTTGCAGGCCGGTGCAGCGTCAGCGTCGATAATGCTGTTTCAGCCGTCCTAACCCAAGCATCCAGCACCCGAGGTGCCCCATGACGCAAACCTATGAACCCCATCTGCAGCCCGTGGCGATAGCAAGCCTGCGGCCAACGCAAATGACGGTCGGCTTTCGCGAAGTCGCCAGTAAACGGCTGGAATGGCGTGAGATTGCCGGTCACGACGGACCGGACTTTCTCGGCCGCCATATGGTCCCGGTCGTTATCGGCTGGAAGAACCACGCCTATCTGATCGATCACCATCATCTTGTCAGGGCCTTGCAAGAAGAAGGCGTAGCGCATGTCCTGACCAGCGTCGTTGCCGATCTCAGCGATCTCGCGAAACCGGAATTCTGGTCGGTGATGGATCACTATCGCTGGAGCTACCCCTTCGACGCGGCGGGCGAGCGGCAACCGCATAACAGCCTGCCCAAATCGATCGGCGGACTCACTGACGATCCCTACCGGTCGCTGGCCGGCGCTGTTCGCCGTGCCGGTGGTTACGCCAAGGACAATACGCCGTTCAGCGAGTTCATGTGGGCGGATTTCCTCAGAAACCGCATCGATGTGAAACTGCTGCACCGGGATTTCAAAGACGCCGAGATCACCGCCCTCAAACTTGCCCGGACCAAGGCAGCACGGCATCTGCCGGGCTGGTGCGGTCCAAGCGATTGATTTGCTATTGGGTCGGCCCTCCGCTACCGGCGTCACGCTGAACCTTCATTGAGCAGGCACGACAGTATATTTACGGGACCAGAAGGACCGGACAAAAGAGGACAACCGCTCGATCTCGACGAAGATGACCGGCGTGATGAACAGCGTCAGCACTTGACTGACCAGCAACCCGCCGACAACCGCCACCCCGAGAGGTTGGCGCAGCTCCGAGCTGGCACCGGTTCCGATGGCGATCGGCAGCGCGCCGAGAAGAGCGCAAAACGTCGTCATCATGATCGGCCGGAAACGCCGCACCGCTGCCAGATGGATGGCCTCGTGCGTTTCATGATGCTGGTCGCGCTGCAATGTCAGCGCCACATCGATCATCATGATGGCATTCTTCTTGACGATACCGATCAGCATCAGCAAGCCGACCAGCGCAATGATCGACAGATCGAAGCCGAAAATCCTTAAGGTGAGTAGCGCTCCGAATGCCGCGGACGGCAGGCCGGAGAGAATGGTCAGCGGGTGCAGGAAGCTTTCGTAGAAGACGCCGAGCACCACGTAGATGATCAGCACGGCCGCACCGATCAACAGCCCGGTATTGCCGCTTGCCTGCTCGAAAATCTGGGCGGCGCCGGCATAGTTTGTCGTGACGGTCGCAGGAAGATTGATCTGCTGCTTGAGCGCATCGACACGTGCAGTCGCCGTCCCGAGCGATACGCCTTTCGGCAGATTGAAAGACAGGGTGACGGCCGTCAGCTGTCCCGTCTGATTGACGGTGACCGGCCCTGCTTTTCGCGTTACCCGCGCAAAGCTCGATAGCGGCACGAGTGTGCCGGACGTGGACGCGATCCGGATTGCCGACAGGGACTGCTCGTTCCAGTCCAGCGACTGATCATATTCGATAATGACGTCATAGCTGTTGCCGGTGGTCTGGATCTGCGTGACGACGTAGCTGCCGAACGCAGCCTCCAGTGTCGTACGCAGTGCCTGAGACGAAATTCCAAGGCTGTTTGCCCGGTCGTTATCGACAATGACATGCGCCTGAAGCGCGTTGTTCTGCAGGTCGGTGGCTACATCAACAAAATGGGCTGGGTCTGCGCGCATGGCATCGCCTAGCGTCTGCGACCATTGCCGTGCTGCGGCCGCATCGATCGATTGCAGAACGACCTGATAGAGGCTCTGCGTGCTGCGCCCGCCAAAGCGCAGGCTCTGCTGAGGCGTTATGAAGGTTTTCAATCCGGCGATCTGCGACAGCGAATGCCGCAGGGCCTGCAGGGTCGTATCAAGCGGCGGACGCGTACTGCGCGGTTTGAGCTGAACGAGCAGCGACCCGGCATTGAGCGCCGATCCCCCCGGCCCGGAACCCAGCGTCGAAGTCACATGCGCGACGGATGGATCGCTAGAGACAATGGCGGCGGCGCGGGCCTGCAAGGCGCTCATCGCCTGATAGGAGATATCCTGGCGGGCCTGCGTCGAGATCGTCAGGATACCAATATCCTCGGACGGGAAAAAGCTGCGCGGCAGGCTCACGAACATCCATCCGGACGCGGCAAATGTGGCGGCGAACACCAGCATGACGATTGCGCGGTGGTTCAGGCACCAGCCGATAGCCTGGCCGTAGGCGACTGTGATCCTGTCAAACAAGCCTTGACGCTGCGGTTCCTGCGAATCCCGGTGCGGAAGTCGCGCCGCAAGCATCGGGGTGACGGTCAGCGACACCGTGGCCGAGGACAGGATTGCCAATGTGACGACGACGCCGAACTCGTTGAGCACGCGCCCGACGATGCCGCCCATCAGCAGGATGGGCAGGAAGACCGCGACCAGCGAAATCGACATCGAAATGATAGTACCAGTGACTTCGCGGCTGCCCTCGATCGCCGCCTCAAGCGGCGCCATGCCCTCTTCCACCTTGCGGACGATGTTTTCCAGCATGACGATGGCATCATCGACTACAAGGCCGACCGAGAGGGTCAGGCCGAGAAGCGAAATATTGTCGATGGAAAAACCGAGCGCATACATCGCGCCCAGTGTCGCCACCAGCGACAAAGGCACGGCGAGCGCCGGGATAAGTGTTGCCGAAACGCGCCGCAAAAACAGATAGATGACCAGCACGACAAGACCGATGGTGATCATCAGCGTCGTCTCGACATCAGCCACCGCAGCGCGGATCGACACCGAGGCGTCGTTGACGATGTTGATATGCATGTTGGCTGGGAGGTTGGCCTGCAGGTTCGGCACCTTGGCCAGAATGGCATCGACCACTGCCACGGTGTTGGCACCGGGCTGGCGCTGCACGGCCAGCGCGATGGCCGGCTTGCCGTCAAGCCAGCTACCTTGGTTGACGATCTCCACGCTGTCAACGACATCCGCGACATCATCCAGCCGGACGATGCGACCGCCGGGCTGGGCGATGATCAGTGTTTTGAACGCCTCGGCATCGCTGCGCTGGGTCGCGACATCCACCGTCAGTGCCTGCGATTTGTTTTGCAAGGTGCCGACGGGGGATTGATCGTTGGCAGCGGCAACCGTCGCCGCCAGCCCATCCAGCGAAAGGCCGCGGCTTTCCAGCTTGTTTGGATCGACCTCGATCCGAACCGCATAGGCCTTCGCGCCAAACACCTGTGCCTGGGCAACACCGGAAATGGTCGAGAGCTCCGGCGAAATGATGTTCTCCGCGACGTCATCCATTTTCGTCAACGAGGCACCGTCGCCGGTCAAGGCCAGGATCAGCACCGGCGCATCGGCAGGATTGGCCTTGCGATAGCTGGGAGGCGCCGTGAGGTTGTCCGGCAGCTGCCGTTGGGCTCTGGCAATCGCCGCCTGCACATCGGCGGCGGCGGCATCGATGTCGCGAGAGAGATTGAACTGGATGGTGATCTGACTGTTGCCGAGCGACGAACTGGCACTGATCGTATCGATCCCGGCGATGGTCTCGAACTGCTTGATCAGCGGCGTAGCGACGGAACTCGCCATCGTATCCGGCGAAGCGCCGGCGAGCTGTGCCGTGACATTGATGGTCGGGAAATCAGCCTGTGGCAGGGCGGCGACAGGCAGGTTGGTGTAGGCGGAAGCCCCTGCGAGCAGAACACCAACGATCAGGAGGATGGTCGCGACGGGACGCCGGATGAAGATTTCGGAGATGTTCATTCGATCGCTCCGGCTCCGCTTTCAGCCACCGTTTCGGGTGCTACCACCGGCGCCGACACGATTTCGACCGGTGTTCCCTCCACCAGCCCCGCCTGCCCTTCGGTGACGACGATCTCGCCCTCCTTCAGGCCATCGGCGATACCGGTCGTGTCCCCCACGGCGAAAGCGACCTTCACCTTGCGCACCTCAACGGTCTTGTCCTTTCTGATGACGTAGCAGACGGCGCCGTCGCTCTGCGGCTGCACCGAGACTGTGGGCACCAGGACCAGGTCTTTCTGTTCTCCGGCGGTGACCGTGACACGCAGCGACTGTCCCGGCCAGAATGTCCCGTTGGCATTATCAAGCCGCGCCCGCATCTTGAACGTGCCGGAGGGCGCATCGACCGCATTGTCGATGAACACGATCGGTCCAGTCTCTCCTGCCGTTTTATCCTGCGACAGGGTGGGGGAAATACTGACATTCAATTGCCCGTCTGCAAGCGCCTGACGGGCGAGAGCCAGATCTGTTTCCGGCAGCGTGAACTCCGCATAGACCGGCTTCATCTGCGTCAGCGTGACGATATCCTCACCCGGCGCGACATAGGCCCCGGGCGACAACAGGATCACGCCGAGCTTACCGTCGAAGGGTGCGCGCACCTGTGTTTGCGTCAGCGCCACCTTGTCGGCAGCCAGCGTGGCACTATCGACGCCGATTGCCGCTTCCGCCTGCTTCGCGGCCGCGACTGCATCATCATATTGCTGGCGGGTTTCTGCGCCGTCATTGCTCAGCGCCGTGACGCGCTTCAGGTTTGTATTGGCTTCGTCGAGTGCCGCCTGGTCCTTGGCAAGCATGGCGGTGTCGCGGGCTATATTTGCATTGATGGTGCGATCATCCAGTTGCACCAGCAAAGTACCGGCCGCGATTTCGGCACCGTCCTTGACCAGGATTTGTGCGACGGTGCCTGCCAGTGGACTGGAAAGAGCAGTGGAGGCGAGTGGAACGATCGTGCCGAGCGAACTGCGCTTCACCGGCAGGGCGCCAGCCTTTGCCGCCGTGGCGTTGACGGTCACTGCGCCGCGCGCGTGGCCCGCAGCACCCTTCGTCATGCCGGCCTCACTGCTCGGCTTGCTTTCGGCGGAATCGATCGACAGAAAGCGTGCGGCCGAGCCCGGCAGATACGGGCCGAGTTCCGCGCGCGCCAGGAAAATGCCCGCAGCGGCAACAGCGACGACGAGAATTGAATTCCGGTACCGCATGCTGTTTTCCTTCACTGGGCAACAACGCATTTTCAAACACCAGAATTATTCGAATACCAGAGGTTATCAATGACCTCGAACCGGGCAACACGGTGTCAACGCGCCCCTCGCCAAAATTAAATTCTGTCCAGAATCCCGGTGACAAATCCGGCCGGGCGATCAGCGCGCTGGCTCGTCCCGCGACGAAAGGTCCGTGACGCTCACCCACTTCACGGAGGCAAAGGCAAAGCGAATGTGCTATGCCTGTTCTAGTTGCACAATTGACTACGCATTGGGGAACCAAACTGTCTGAAACAGCCAGGATCGATATCCATAATTCCGAAGCGCCCATTCTCTGTCGAAGCTGCGAAGTGCGTCACAAGGGATTGTGCGGCGCGCTTGATGCCGGGCAATTGCTTGCCATGGCAAAACACACCCGCATGACCCGCCACGAAGCGGGCAAGCTGCTGGCCGGTGAGGAAACGCCGATTCAGTCCTATGCCAACGTCATGCGTGGCGTCGTTAAATTGACCAAGGTGCTCGAAAACGGCCGCCAGCAGGTCGTCGGCCTGCAGTTCGCGCCGGATTTCCTGGGCAGATTGTTTGGCCGGGAGAATGCGGTGACGGCGGAAGCCGCGTCTGACGTCGAACTCTGCGAAGTTCCGCGCGCCGCCTTCGAGCGGCTGGTGGCCGAATATCCGCAGATGGAACAGAGACTTTTCGCTCAGGTTTTGCGCGAGCTCGATGAAGCCCGGGACTGGATGGTCACGCTTGGACAGAAGACCGCGGCCGAAAAGGTCGCCAGCCTATTGTATCTGATCGCTGGCCATATCGACCCATCGACCGGCACCGAAGCACACGACACCGCCGAGTTTGATCTGCCTTTATCGCGCATCGACATTGCCGAGTTTCTCGGCCTGACGATCGAAACGGTATCGCGGCAAATCACCAAGTTGCGAACCGAAGGGGTAATTTCCGTAGTTGCCAACCGGCAAATCACGATCCCGAGCCTCAAGCGCCTGAAGGCACGCTGCGGCTAGACAGCCAAGGGGCGATGCGGGTGGCCGAAAGCATCGGGATCAGGACGGTGCAATCAAAGCGGATGCGCCGCCTGGCGCAATCGAAATAGGCCCGCAACATGTAGCCCAGCGTTTCCGGCGATGGTTTGCCAAGGCCAGTGCCATAGGCGCGCAAGGCATCACAGAGTTCTTCGGCATAGCATTCCTCTTCGATCTGCTCGTAGCGCACCTGATCCAGAATTTCCGGTAGTCCGGGCAGCATTCGCCGATTTTCCTTGATGAAAGGAAGGATGATCTCCTCTTCCAGCCGATGGACGGCCGTCAGGATCGGCGGGATCGCCCGGCGCAGATGCAGGCACTCGCCCAGCACGACTTTGTGCGGCAAACGGTCAGCCGCATTTTCCAGTGCATCGCACAGAACAGCCTGATCCCTGAGTGCGCATTCCAAAAGATCGATAGCCGGATCGTTACCCGCCGTCACTGGTTCGCTACCCGGCATATTGCTGTCCATCGATGATCCTCCCCGGCTGACATCTGCCCATCCCGTTGTTTCCTCTGCCGGATGAAACATCCGCGCGCGCGCCGGTGCCTTGACCTCGATCAAGCCGACCTGTTGCCCTCTCCTTCCTGTGTGCGCTCGTCATCAAGCAGTATCCGCTGCGCCGCGCCGTCCATGTCCTCGTACTGGCCGCTCCTCAGCGACCAGATGAAAGCGCCGAGCCCGGCCAATCCGAGCGAGATGGCAACCGGCATGAGATAGATCAGCGATTTCATCGCAACTGGCCCTCCGGGTTGGTGGCTGGCGATAATGACGGCGCGTCGAAATGGTCCGCCCCGGCATTGAGACGCAGGGCATTGCCGATCACCAGCAGCGAGGATGCAGACATGGCGATGGCGGCAACGAGCGGCGTCACGTAGCCAAAAACCGCGATAGGGATGGCAAAAGCGTTGTAGCCGATTGCCAGCGCCAGATTCTGCCGGATCAACCGGCCAGCCCCGCGCGACACGTCCAGCGCCACGGTAACGGCGCTTAGCGAATCGCGCAGGAAAACGAAATCGGCGGCATTGCGGCCAACGTCCGCAGCCGTCGCCGGTGCCATGGAAACATGTGCTGCGGCAAGCGCCGGGGCGTCGTTGAGCCCGTCCCCGACCATCAGCGGCCGCCGGCCCTCCCGCGCCAGTGTCTGCAGGCGTTCGAGTTTGCCGGCGGGTAAAAGCCCGGCGCAATAGCGTTGGATCTTCAAGGTTTTCGCAACAGACTGCACCGCCGCCTGTGTGTCCCCCGAAAGAAGTTCGACAGCCATGCCACTCTGATGCAGGTGCTCGATGGTCGAAGCCGCATCCGGGCGAAGCTTGTCGCGGAAGGTGAAGCGGGCAATGACGATCCCGTCCTCCGAAAGCACCGTCGTCGTGCCCGCCGCGCCCGTTTCGATCGTTCCCGCCCATGGGCTGCGCCCGAGGCGATAGGTCT
Organism: Hyphomicrobiales bacterium; assembly: GCA_900472175.1. Classification (GTDB taxonomy): domain Bacteria; phylum Pseudomonadota; class Alphaproteobacteria; order Rhizobiales; family Rhizobiaceae; genus Pararhizobium. The sequence continues at coordinate 98,862 of UCHD01000024.1, forward strand.
TGCCCGCGATCGCCGCCTCGATCCCGAGCCCCGGATGTTCGGTGACCCGGTCAGCCCGGACATCCGGATAATGAAGGCCGGGATGCGTTTTCCAGATGGCGCGTGAGGCGGGATGGCTTGAATATCCCGCCAGGGAGACGGCGACGGCAAGAGCCGTCTCGTCCCGCGCATCGCTGCTTGCAAGACTCAATTGGCCCAGCGTCAGAGTTCCCGTCTTGTCGAATACGGCGGTATCCGCCTCGGCAAGTCGCTCCATGGCCGACCCGTCCTTGACCATGATGCCGCGTTCGAACAACCGGCGCGCGGCAACGACCTGGACGATCGGAACAGCCAGCCCCAAGGCGCATGGGCAGGTGATGATCAGAACCGCAATCGCGATGGTGATGGCCTTGTGCCAATCGCCCGAGACCAGCAGCCAGCCGATCCCTGTGAGAAATGCGGTCAAATGAACCGCCGGTGCATAATAGGTCGCGGCCCGGTCGGCGATGCGCCGGTAAAGCCCACGGCCAGCTTCGGCCGCTTCCATCAGCCGGATGACTTCGGCGAGAAACGATGCTTCTGCTGCGGCGGTGACTTCGATCGTGAGCGGGCCTGTCAGGTTGAGCGTACCGGCGCTGATGGTATCGCCGGCCTTTACCGGACGCGGGTCGCTTTCGCCCGTCACCAGTGAGCAATCGAGCTCGGAGAGACCCTGCTGGACGATGGCATCGACTGGAATGCGATCCCCTGCAGCAATAAACACCTTCATTCCGGGCTCTATCCGCGCAAGCGGCATATATTCGCGGCTACCATCCGGTCCAAGAACCACCGCGCCAGCAGGGGTCATCCGCACGAGACTGCTGACGGCCGAGCGGGCCTTCTCGCGCATGACGTGATCGAGCACGCGACCGATCAAAAGGAAAAACAGAAGCGAGGCGACGGCATCGAAATAGGCATGCTGGCCGTGGTTGATCGTCTCGTAAAGGCTCATACCAAAGGCAAGCGAGATGCCGACCGCGATGGGCACGTCCATGTTGGTGCGGCCATGCCGGAGCGCCGATACCGCCGAGCGAAAGAAGATGCCGCCGCCGAACAGGAGCGCCGGCAGCGCAATCAGCGCCGAAATCCAGTGGAACAAATCGCGCGTTGCACCTTCGGCCCCCGACCAGACAGAGACGGACAAGAGCATGATGTTCGCCGTGGCAAAACCGCAGACAGCGACCGCCCGGATCAGCTCGGACCGGGTGCGATCACCTTCACCGTCCTGCTCGGAAAACAGATGTGCGGGATAACCGAGCCGGTACAACACCCCACAGAAATCCGGAACAGCGCCATCTCGCCAGCGGATCGAAACCCGCCGGGTGGAGAGGTTGACGCGGGCATGCTCGACGCCGTCGAGCTTGCTCAGTGCCCGCTCGATCTTGCCGATACAGGCAGCGCAATGCACATCCGGCACGGACAGATTGGTCTGCCTCAAACCGTCGCCGAGCACGTGGCTGAGCAGGCGGATTTCATCCGCCGGCGGCATCGCCTGGTGCTCCGCCTCCAACTCGAGCATCGATGCATTGCCGACGGCACAGCAGCTCATTGGCGTTTTCCATCCTTGATCAGAACACGTTCGCTATGGCGGTAGGGCACGGCCAGGCCGCCGTCGACCTCGACATTGACGACCCAGATGCCGGGAGACACCGCTGAGGAGGCGCTGAGCTGACCGTCTCCCGACGGCACCAGCGCCGCCGACCAGTCCGCCGCCTCGAAACTCGGATGCTGGAAGGTCGCTTTGCCACCGGTCATTTTCACCGGATTGCCAATACGGTCGGCCAGCGTGAAGGTGATCTTCCCAGCGGCGAAGTCGAGCTTCGGCACCCAGCCGAGATCGTTCTGGGCTCGTACCGCGATCATCTTTTCGTTGAACTGCTGGCTGGCGACATAGGAATTCTCGACCACCAGTCCGGTCCAGCTGGTCACGGCAAACCGCGCCATGACAAAGTTGACGGCGATGATGACCCCGAAGAAGGCGAGCATGATCATCAGCATATGCCGGCCGGTAAATTCACGGGATTGAAGTTTCATTTCGAGCCTCCCGGTGCCTGGAATGTTGCCGTGTAGGTTTTTGTCTCGGGGCCTTCTGTATCCTCGATCACGAACCGGAAGGTCTGCACCTGCTCGTCAGCAACGTGGCGCGGCTGGGTGACAAAAACCTTCAGGCTGCGCAAGCGATCCGGCTCGACCGGCACAAGGAAGGAGCCGTCACTCTGCGCCTCCATACCGGCAATTGCCGCCGAACTCTGTGGCAAGCCCTCGATCCGCACTGCCATCACACGCGGCTTGGCGATCATGTTGAGGATTTTCAGTGTGTAACCATTGCGCACCGATCCATCCGACAACATGACGAATTGCGGATTACGATCATGCAGGACGTTGACGTCGAGCCGGTCGCGGGTGACCAGCGCATAAACGAGGCCGATGCCGACCAGCGACCAGAGTGCGGCGTAGAGCAACGTTCTTAGCCGCAGGAACGAGGCGAGACTGATATGGCGCAGCGTCGCCGCGAGCTTGCCGTCCGGTGTGCGGACGCGCGCCGGGTCGATCGGCTGGGTGCCTCCGGCCGTCGCCAGTGCCATGTTGGCATTGTAGTCGTTGAGTGTCGTGTAGGAGATCAGCCCGCGCTCCCGGCCGAGCTTGTCCATCACGCCGTCACAGGCGTCGATGCACAGCGCACAGGTGATGCACTCCAGCTGCTGGCCGTCGCGGATATCGATCCCCATCGGACAGACGGCGACACAGGCGTTGCAATCGACGCAATCGCCGACCACCGCGCCCTGCGCTGCCGATTTCTTGGCGTGGCGCGAACGCGGCTCGCCGCGCCAATCGTTATAGGTCACCGTCAGCGACGCCTCGTCGAGCATCGCCGCCTGGATGCGCGGCCACGGGCACATATAGGTGCAGACCTGCTCGCGCATCAGCCCGCCGAAGATGTATGTCGTTGCTGTCAGGAACGCGATGGTGCTGTAGGCAACGATTTCGGCCTGGCCGGTGAAGACATCGACAAGCAGTGTCGGTGCATCGGCAAAATAGAAGATCCAGGCCCCGCCGGTGGCCACCGCGATCAGCAGCCAGATGACGTGTTTGGTGGTCCGCAACACCAGCTTGCGCGGCGAATAGGATTCCTTGTCGAGCTTGATGCGCGCATTGCGATCGCCTTCGATCGCCCGCTCGACGACCAGAAAGAGGTCGACCCAGACTGTCTGCGGGCACGTATAGCCGCACCAGGCGCGCCCGACCGTCGAGGTCAAAAGGAACAGGCCGAGACCGGCCATGACCAGCAGACCGGCAACGTAGAAAAACTCCTGCGGCCAGATTTCGATGAAGAAGAAATAGAAGCGCCGGTTGGCGATATCGATCAGCACGGCCTGATCCGGTGCATACCCGCCACGGTCCCAGCGCAGCCAGGGCACCAGATAGTAGATGCCGAGCGTGATCGCCATGATCAGCCATTTGAAACGGCGAAATCCTCCCGAGGCGCGCTTCGGGAAGATCTTTTTACGCGGCGCATAAAGCACCTGTCGCCGCTTCTGCGAATTGACCGCCTCGGCGTCCAGTCTTTCGATGTCCATTTTTTCCAGCATTCCAGCCCTCAAGGGCATGACGCCGGCAAGGCCGGCCACTCGTCTTTGAACCGGAGAGTGGCACGTGATGGCGCCAATCTCCTTGATCGAGGTCAAGCGACCGTAACGCGAGAAATCTATTTGCCGCCGCCGAGCGAATAGACATAGGCCGCAAGTTCCTTGACTGTGACATCGCCAAGACGCCCGCCCCAGGCAGGCATGACGCCGTGTTTCGGCGCACGGATTTGCGCTGCGATGGCCTCCTCGCCGTCCACCAGCAACGACAGGCTGTCGGCGAGATTGGGGGCGCCCATTTCCTGATTACCCTCGCCACGATCGCCATGGCAGCTCGCACAGTTCTGGGCGAATATCTGCGCGCCGGGCGCCGTTTCCTCCGGAAAGCCAGTGCCGTTCGACAGATCGGCAACGAACGTGGCGACGGACGCGATCTCGTCGGGTTTCAGAATGTCGCCGAAGGCGGGCATTTCGCTGACATGCGTGTCGGCGTCTTCCGGCGCACGAACACCATGGGCAATCGTCGTCAGAATCTGCTCCGGCGTTCCACCCCAGAGCCAATCATCATCATTGAGGTTCGGAAACCCTTTCGAACCCTGCGCACCCGATCCATGGCACTGGATGCAGTTGACTTTGAAGGCGGCGCTGCCGGCGGCCGTAGCAACCGTTCGCAACGTCTCGTCGGCAAGAATCTGCTGCATGTCGGCGGCCTTGATTGCCGCGACATAGCCCGAGCGCGCCGCTTCGGCAGCGGCCAGTTCGGAGCGCACATCGGCACGGCTCGAATAACCAAGCACGCCGGTGGTTGCCGAAGTCAGCAACGGCCAGGCCGGATAAAAGACCGTGTAGACCAGCGCCCAGACGATACAAGCGTAGAAGGACACGACCCACCAGCGCGGCAGCGGATTGTTGAGTTCCTTGATGCCGTCCCACTCGTGCCCGGTCGTCGATACGCCCGACAACTCGTCCAGATGAGGATCTTTATGAGGATCGTGCATATCAGTCATCCTTGAGCGGGATTTGTGCGGCTTCATCGGCGGATTTCCGGCTACCGGGGCGGAACGCGAAGATCAGCGTGCCGACGAAGAACAGCGCCATCGCCAGAAGGCCCCAGCTGTCGGCGAAGGTCCGTAATTGTTGATATTCCATCGGGTTTCCCTCCTCAGCGGTCACTGCCTGCTTCGTCGTAGGTCTTGAAGTCCACCAGCGTGCCGAGCATCTGCAGGTAGGCGACCAGCGCATCCATTTCCGTGATCGCCTGCGGATTGCCGTCGAAATCGCCGATGCGGGCTTTCGGGTAACGGCTCTCGATGCCTGATGTATCGACCGTCGGGTCGGCCTGGGCGCGCAGATCGGCATCCGCATTGTCGATCATCTCCTGGCTGTAGGGCACGCCGACAGCGGCGTTGGCCTTCAGATGCGTGGCGAAATCCTTGACCGGCAGCGGCTTGCTTTTCAGGAAGGCGTAGCTCGGCATCATCGATTCCGGCACGACATCGCGCGGCTCTGTCAGGTGCTGAACGTGCCATTCGTTCGAGTAGCGGTTGCCGACACGGGCAAGGTCCGGCCCGGTGCGCTTCGAGCCCCACTGGAACGGATGATCGTACATCGATTCCGCCGCCAGGCTGTAATGCCCATAACGCTCGACCTCGTCGCGGAAGGGCCGGATCATCTGGCTGTGGCAGGCGTAACAGCCCTCGCGGATGTAGATATTGCGGCCGGCAAGCTCCAGCGGCGAGTATGGCCGCATACCCTCTACCTTCTCGATGGTATTTTCGAGATAGAACAGCGGTGCGATCTCGACGATGCCGCCGACGGTGACGACCAGAAACGAGCCGATGAGCAGAAGCGTCGCATTGCGCTCGAGGATCGCGTGTTTGTCCAGGATACCCATGGTCTTCTTTCCTTATTCGGCCGCTTGGGGCGCTGGCACGGCGCCGCCGATTTCCTGTTCATCGCGCTGATATCCGAGGATGGTCATCGTGACGTTCCACGCCATGATCAGTCCGCCGATGAGGTAGAGAGCGCCGCCCAGCGCACGCACGACGTAGTAGAGGTGCATCGCCTCGACGGTTTCGGCGAAGGAGTAGACGAGGAAGCCCTGCTGGTCGTATTCGCGCCACATCAGGCCCTGCTGGATGCCCGAGACCCACATGACGGCGGCGTAGACAACGAGGCCGAGTGTTGCGAACCAGAAGTGCCAGGTGACCATGCGCACCGAATAAAGCCGCTCGCGGTTCCACAGTTTTGGCACGAGGAAGTAGATGGCACCGAAGGTGATCATGCCGACCCAGCCAAGCGCGCCGGAATGGACGTGACCGATGGTCCAGTCGGTATAGTGGCTGAGCGAATTGACAGCCTTGATCGACATCATCGGGCCTTCGAAGGTCGACATGCCATAGAAGGCGATGGCCGCAACCATCATGCGGATGATCGGATCGGTGCGGATCTTGTCCCAGGCGCCCGAGAGCGTCATCAGGCCGTTGATCATGCCGCCCCACGAAGGCATCCACAGCATGATGGAAAAGACCATGCCGAGCGTCTGTGCCCAATCCGGCAGAGCGGTGTAATGCAGGTGGTGCGGACCGGCCCAGATGTAGAGGAAGATCAGCGCCCAGAAATGGATGATCGACAGGCGGTAGGAGTAGACCGGCCGGTTGGCCTGCTTCGGCACGAAATAGTACATCATGCCAAGGAAGCCTGCGGTCAGGAAGAAGCCGACGGCGTTGTGGCCATACCACCACTGGGTCAGCGCGTCCTGAACGCCGGCAAAGGCCGAGTAGCTCTTCGAGCCGGTGATTGAGACCGGAACCGCCAAGTTGTTGACGATGTGCAGCATCGCCACCGTGACGATGAACGACAGGTAGAACCAGTTGGCCACATAGATATGCGGTTCCTTGCGGCGCAGGATCGTGCCGAGGAAGACGATGAGATAACAGACCCAGACGATCGTCAGCCAGAGATCGACATACCATTCCGGCTCCGCATATTCGCGGCCCTGAGTGATGCCGAGAAGATAACCGGTCGCCGCCATGACGATGAACAACTGATAGCCCCAGAAGACGAACCAGGCGAGATCGCCTCCGAACAGGCGGGCGCGGCTGGTGCGCTGGACGACATAGAACGACGTTGCGATCAGCGCGTTGCCCCCAAAGGCAAAGACCACGGCCGATGTGTGCAACGGCCGGACCCGCCCGAAGGACAGGAACGGCTCGACGTTGAGATCGGGATAGGCCAGCTGCAATGCGATGACGACGCCGACCAGAAGGCCGACGACGCACCAGAACACGGTGGCGATGACGCCATAGCGGATCGGGCCGTCCATGTAGGCTGACATGTCCACCGCTGGCTGCGGCGCAAACGATGTCTGGCGCATCAGCACGACAACCGCGCCGATCAGCACGATCACCAGAATTCCCATATGGCTTGCGAACAGCTCGTCCTTGGCCAGGCCGGCCGCAAGCAGCGCGAAAAACGCCGCTATGCCGGTGCCGATGATCGCCGATCCGTATTTCATCTCGTCGTCCCCGCATCAATCAGATGTCGAACCGCGCGCAGCGGTCCCCTGCCCCCTTCTCGGGGCAAGCGAAGAGACGCGCCTTGATCCAGATCAAAGCGACGAACGGAGAATATGGACAGGTTGCCCGCGAAGGCCGGTCCTTTGGGGTCTTGGCCGCTGAACGATGCTCAGATCGGAGCCACCAATGTTGCCAGCAGCAGCAATGCTCGACGCCAAGGTACCGCGCTACACCAGCTATCCGACCGCACCGCACTTTCACGCCGGCGTCGGGTCAGAAACCGCGCGGCAGTGGATGTCGGCTCTGCCCGCCGAAAAGCCCATATCGCTCTATCTGCATATCCCCTTCTGCGACCGGCTGTGCTGGTTCTGCGCCTGCCACACCAAGCAGACGCTGCGCTACGAACCGGTCAGCGCCTATCTGCAAATCCTTCATGCGGAAATAGCGGCAGTCGCCCGGCTGCTCGATGGGCGCGTGCCGGTCGGCGCCATTCATCTGGGCGGCGGCTCGCCGACAATGCTGCGGCCGGAGGACCTGATCGCGCTGGGCGGCCGTCTTCGCGGCGCTTTCGAGGTTTTGCAAGATGCGGAAATCAGTATCGAGATCGACCCCAACGACATGGATGACGAAAGGCTCGATGCACTCGCCGAATTCGGCATGACCCGGGCAAGCCTCGGCATCCAGGATTTCGATCCGCGTGTGCAAAAAGCCATCAACCGGCTGCAGAGTTTTGAACAGACGGCCTATGTCGTTGACGGCGCCCGTGCCCGTGGCATCGGATCGGTCAATCTCGACCTGCTCTACGGCCTGCCACACCAGACGGTCGAAAGCGCCAGCGCGACACTGCGGCAGGCGCTTCAGCTCAAGCCCGACCGCATGGCACTGTTCGGTTATGCGCATGTGCCATGGATGAAGAAACACCAGACGCAGATCAAGGACGAATGGCTGCCGGACGGGGCGGAGCGTTACGCACAGGCGGAAGCGGTGCGGGCTCTGGCCCTGGACGCCGGATACCGGGCCATCGGCATCGACCATTTTGCGTTACCCGCCGACGCCCTGACGCTGGCATCGCAACAGGGACTGCTCCGGCGCAACTTCCAGGGCTATTCCGCCGATCGCTGCGATACGATCATCGGGCTCGGCCCCTCGGCCATCAGCCAATTCGAACAAGGTTACCTGCAGAACACACCAGCGACCGGCGATTACATGCGCCGCATCGAAGAGGGTGATTTTGCCACCGTGCGCGGCGTTGCCCTGTCTGACGACGACCGTGTACGCCGCTGGGTCATCGAAAAACTGATGTGCGATTTCCGCTTTTCGAGCCACGAAGCCCGACGCCGCTTCGGCACGATCGCTGGCGATGTCATGATGCAGGCAAGACGCCTCGCGGCCATGGAAAGCGATGCGCTGTGCGAATGGCGCAATGACGGGTTTGAAATCACAACCAAAGGCCGGCCGTTTGTCCGCCTCATCGCCGCTCGCTTCGATACCTATTTCACGGCGGCCACAACACGGCATTCAGTAGCAGTCTGAAATGGGCAACGAGACCGCAGGGGATCGATCCCCGGTACGGCCAAACACCGCCTGACACTTCCCGCGCTCGCCATCCATCCAACAGCCTTTGAGGAAAAGGCTACCACCGAGCTGGAACTCCATATCCCGGGGCCGGTAAATGTTGCATTTCTAATGAAAATTGGCATGCTGCGAACTGCCAGCGCATATCGGAATCACGGCAGTTACGGGAGAATGGACCTTGGCAAAGAGCGAACCTCACCTAATCGATATTCATGTCGGCAATCGTCTGAGGTCGCGGCGGCTGGTTTTAGGATTGAGCCAGGAAAAACTGGGCGAGCGCCTAGGCATCACCTTCCAGCAAATTCAAAAGTATGAAAAGGGCACCAATCGCGTCAGTGCCAGCAAACTCCAGGCCGCAGCATCGGTCCTCAACGTTCCCATCGGCTACTTTTTCGAGGACAATGACGCCGTTGTTCCGGATGGATTGGTCAGGGAGGTCGATGAGATCGGAACATTCCTGCTTTCCCGGGACGGCGTGTCGCTCAACCGCGCTTTTACATCCATCAAGAACAGGCAGGTTCGGCAGTCCATCATCACGTTGACGAAAGCACTTGCGAACGCCGATGACGCCGGTGCACCAACGGCTGACGCGGAAGACGTTTCCTCCCTCGTTCGTCGGTGATGCCCATGTTTCTGCAGACATTCGGTAGGTTACGCCTGCTCGATGCTGCAGGCCAGGAGTGCCGCTCTTCGCGCAAGGCGTTGTTCCTCGTCGCCTATTTGGCGACCGGCACCCACGCCGAAATCAGCCGCAGCGAAGCGGCCGAACTGTTGTGGGGCAACGACGATCGTGCCCTTGCCTTGACAAACCTGCGCAAGCTGATTTCACGGCTCGACGCTGCGCTTGGGTCGGTCCTGACCATATCGCCGACGGACCTCCGCCTCGATCGCCGCCGGCTCGGCTGCGACGCGGACGCGATCGGGAACGCAAAGACGTCGTTGCCGTCTCTTGTCGAATTGATGAGCCGGCCTTTTCTATCCGAATTCGATGAAGCCGAAGGTCTGGCCGGCCGATGGCTGTCGTCGCAGCGCCGCGCCTATCTGGAATTGATGCGCGAAAAACTCCTGGAACGATCAACGAACAGTTCAGCAGGAGTAGAAACCTCGGCCGCCAGACAGGCGGCGTTCCTGATTCTGGAGCATTCGCCGGACGATCAGGTGGTGCGCAGAACGCTTTCGGCCGGGCCGCAACTGTCCCTCCCGGAACGGCTGATTGAGCCAAGGGGCCTTTTTGCAGCCGTTGAGCAACGCGCCGCTTCCGACAGTGAATGGACCTTCGGCGCAGCAAAACTGCCCCGCGTCGCGCTTCTGCCACCGGCAGGCGCTCCGTCTCCCGGCCTTGATTTTTCAAGGGCGAGCGCCTTGATCGACGACGTCGCGATTGGCCTGTGTTCGCTGCGCAGTCTCTCAATCGTCGCGCCCTACACGGCTGAGCGTATTCGCTCCAGCGATGACAAGGTTCTCCTGCTCGACAAGCATGACATATCCTACGTCATCGATACGAAGCTAACGCATGACGGCCTCCTCATTCAGATCATCTTTGTACCATCGGACCATGTGATCTATGCCGAACGCTTCATGATAACGGACGGACTTCTGTCTTCGCACCGGAAAGTCCTGGCGGACACCGTGAAGGATCGAATTCTGGCCGAACTCAAGCGTAACGAAGGCGCGCTCAGCGACTACGCGTTTCATCCCGGTGCGTATCAACAGTATCTGCTGGGCGTTCAGCAGATGAGCCGGCTAACATTGCCTTCGGTTCGAAGCGCCCGGAAGACGTTCCGGGAAGCACTCAATCACAATGCCGATTTCTCGCATGCCTTCAGCGGTCTTGCCAAAACATACTCCATCGAATGGGTTCTGACGGCCAGGGGAGATCCCGAGCTGCTGCAAAAGGCCGAGCAAAGCGCGCGATCGGCAATCGAAAGCAATCCCGATATCGCCTACGGGTACAAGGAACTCGGTATGGCAAAACTCTATCTCGGCGCACTGGACGAGAGCCTCGAAGCGCTGGCCCGTGCCGAGGAATTGAGCCCCCATTACGCGGATGCAATCTACAGCTACGCCGACGCGCTCATTCATGCCTCCCACCCGATGGAGGGCTTGGAAAAAATCGAGCGCGCCATCTCTTTGAACCCACTTGGGCCAGACGAGTATTTCTGGTGTGCTGCGGGCGCCAGCTACTTCGTCGGCGCGTTCGACAAGGCCGTTTCCCGAATTCAAAGCATGTCCAACCAGGCCTCCGCACACAGACTGCTGGCCGCAAGCTGCGCAATGCTCGGCGACACGAAACGCGCTCAATATTACCGGCGCAAGGATCGCGAGGCCAACCCGCAATTCGATCTGCAAAAATGGCTTGCCGTTGTGCCAATCCGGGAAGCCTGGCAGAAGGAAATGTATCGCGAAGGCCTGATCAAGGCTGGCTACTGAAACAACAACAACGAGGAGAATAAAATGTCGAAAGTCGTGGTGATCGGATTTCCGGGAGACAAGAAGCTCTATCTGGCCGACGTCGATGCCGGAACAGTCACGGAGCTTACCAAGGTCAGCGGTTCACTTGCCGCAGCAAGCCAGCTGCGTGCTTCCGGTGGCACAGTCATCAAGGACGTCGACTTTGCCGTTACCGTCTCCTCGGCTGCATCCGCATCAGCAGGGCTTTTCGACGCTTGACGTCCGGCGAAACGGGAGGGCGTGACAGGGCATGCTCTCCAGCCGCAACATACGCGCGCGTCTCTCCCTTTCTTGCTGACTTCGGTATAACGCGGGTTGCCCGTCACACCGGGCTGGATCGCATCGGCGTTCCGGTCTGGTGTGCCTATACGCCGAACGCAAAATCCATTGTCGTTGCTCAGGGAAAAGGCCTTACCGACGACGCGGCAAGGACATCGGCTGTGATGGAGGCGCTGGAGCGGGTGGTTGCAGCAAACCCGCATGCGGACGTCGTTCATACCTCCGCAAACGCTCTTGCAAACGCCGGGAAACGGTTCGACACGCTAACATGCCTGATTGCCGCGGGCCGGCCCCCGGTGCAGGGCGACGATCGTATCGCCTGGATTGCCGGTACCGATCTGATGACCGGCGACAGTATCCATGTACCGCTTGATGCCGTAACCCTTGACCGGACGCTGATCGATTGCCGATATTGGCAATCATCCGACGGCTTGGCTTCGGGAAACACCCTGGAAGAGGCCTTCTTTCACGGACTGAACGAACGGATCGAGCGGGATGCCTATGTTTTATGGCAAGTGTCGAGCGCCGGGTCCCGGCAATCATCCTGCATTGATCCGCGATCCCTCGGCCATCCGGAGCTTTCATCGGTGGTCGCTTTGATCGAAGCGGCCGGCTTTGTGTTGCGAGTATTCGAAATGACCAGCGATATCGGCATGCCGTCGTTCAACGCGCTTATCGCTCCCGCCGAGATACTGAGCGCCCGCAAGCCACGATTCGTCGATGTGAACTATGGCGCGGGAGCCCATCCCTCAGCGGAAACAGCAATGATCCGCGCGATCACCGAAGCGGTACAATCCCGCATGACATTTATCAGCGGCAGCAGGGACGATATCTATCCGCCGGTCTACAAACGGCCGCTGCAGGAAGAAACCGAAAACCTGCTGAAGGCGGTTCCAGCAGTTGCACCCAAAACACATGGATGCAGGGATGGGCGCCGGACGGCCTGCAGTAGCGGCGAAACTCTTGATGCTCTCAGGCGCCTGGAATTGGGCCCGGTCATTGCCGTACCGCTCAGCGCGCCTGCGTGGCCGTTTGCCGTCGCAAAGATCCTTGTCCCACATCTGGAAAATCCCGAAGGAGGCCGCGCTCAAAGATTTGGCCAGCGCGCGCTCGCCAAGGGGTCGTTCGGATGAAGGTTTTGTATGTCGGCCCGACATTGCCGGACGCGAAAGACTATGCCGGCGATATCCGTGTTCGAGGACCTGCCGTCCAAGGCGACATTTTTCGAGCCGTGGAGAAAGGGGCGACCGTGATCGGCCTTGTCGATGGGGGTTTCGAATATACCGCTCCAGTCTGGCACAAGGAAATCCTCTATGCCCTCAGTGCTGGAACAAGAGTTCTTGGCGCTGCCAGCATGGGTGCGTTGCGCGCTGCGGAATGTCATTCTTTCGGAATGACCGGTGTCGGCGGTATTTTCGAAGAGTACCGCGACGGCATGCGCATCGACGATTCGGATGTCGCACAAATTCACGGTCCCGCCGAACTCGGCTGGCTGCCGCTCAGCGAGCCCCTGGTCAATATTGAAGCGACGCTCGGCCTGCTGCACGAAAGGCAGTGCATTTCTTCCGTCGAGGCCAGCCATCTGGAAGAGGTGGCGCGCGCCATTTTTTTCAAGGACAGGACCTGGCGATCGATCCTCGTTCACGCGTCCTTGCTTGAGAACGGGAGAAGCGCGTCAATCGCAAACGCCATGCAATCCTGCCACGTCAATCGCAAGCGCGCCGATGCGATTGCGCTGCTGGATGTCATGTCACGGCTTGACGCCAAGTCACCAGCACCCAGGCCGGACTGGCAGTTCCAGCACACAAGCCTCTGGAACGAAATGCGGAAACACCATCCCATGGCGAAGGAGCCCGGCGATCTATCTTAAAGTGTGTCACGCCTGTGTCACGCGCAGTTTGCTTCAGCTACGATTAGTATCATGGCAAATCACTGCGGAGTCGATTATGCCAGCAGCATACGCAACCATCGCCTTGAACGACATCAACGCATCAACCGATAGCGAGATCGAAGAGTTTCACGCCATAACCCGGCTGATCGTCTTTGCACGGGAGAATGCGGCAGTTCTTGACGCGCAGCAGACGGTCTATTGCCTGGATCTCGCCCTGGAACAAATCGCCACCGAATTGCGCCACCGGGCCGACAGTTCGGCCGATGTCGTGCCCTACCTGCAAGACGTGTCCAGGCAGCGGCAATAGACTTCACCCAAAGATCACGCCTGCCCCACAAAAAAGCCTGCCGGATATTCTTGTCCGGGCGGGCCTTCTGCTGGTTTGCAGGAGCTTGACCGCGTTGGGCCTTGATAGTGCGTTATCGATCATCCGGTCCCGGGTTTGAATGCTGAATCAACGCCAAAAATTGCCGTTTCCGAAGGCGCTACACACCTTTCAGCACGGGCATTTCCGGCCATGCTTCGACGCTCTGGCGCAAGGCGTCTCCGCTCTGTGGCGCTTCTCCGCAATTTTAGGGATCTTGCATGGGCTAGAGCGAAGCGGACACAACGGCATTGCCAGATTTGCGCTCGGGTCGGGAAATTCGGCTATCCGCGCTGAACCGCCAGAAAAAGCGCGATAATCAGAAGTACAAAAAGGCCGGCCGCCGCCGCCGCAATGCCCAGAAGGGCAAGCCATGTTCGTACGTTGCCAAGACTTGGCCGCTGGCCATCGGCCGCCTTTGTGCCGAGAAATGCCAGGGCTCCAAGGACAACCGGGGTACCCCCTCCAACGATCATTGCCGCCGCACCGTCAGGAGCAGAGGTTCGCCAGATCGCTCCGAACAGGTAAATACCCGCGATCGTTCCAACGATGAGGGCGCCAAGAATGAATAGAATGCGCATTGTTTGCCTTTCGCTAGCACCTGAATTGTAAGCGGTTCTCTGCTGGTCGACTGGGTATGTGGGCTGACGGTCATGCCGTCCACATACCTCCGCTCACTCGCGACACGGAAAGCATGGTACATTGGACCAACACCGTTATCGACAGCGATCGCGGCAACGTGCTTTGGATGATGACGAAAGTGCCGGAACGAACGCGTTATCTTGGAATACAGAGAGATGAATGGGACGCGGTCATTGTTGCCCTGCGGGAACAAGGCTGGTCTGTCGATATCGGCGGCGGCCTTGAGCATTCGTGGGCGGTGCTAGAACGGGACGGGATGCGCCTGGAGATGGACTATGACATCTGGCGAGAAGGAGAGATCGTTGTCGCTGAAGGTGACGAAGCGGTATTGAGAGCCTGTCTTCCCATCCCCTTGCTGGAAAAACTGGGATCGCCGTGACCGGTGGCGGACAATCCTCTGGCGCGGGCGGCGGGCGTTCCCTGCGCACGCTTGCCGCGATCCACGCCGGCTTGCTTTGCCGGTAAAGTGCTTCACCGCGGCAAACGGCATGGCCCCTATCTTTTCATCCAGACTGACTGCAGACCAATGCTTTAGGAGCCTCGCGCGGCTTTATAGGCCCTGCGATCGTTGAATGGCGGGTTTCACCAAGTTCCGAAACCGAAGCGGGCTCGATACTTCAGCCTGGAGCGGTGGCCGGGGTTGCCACTTTTCGACAGATTGAAGCCACCTCCTCCCTGAACGACACAAATGTAGGAGATGAGAGCCTCATCGGCTGCCCGCATCAGCGCTTCTCGCGCCGCGTTTGCAGGAACAACACCCAGAAGGGCATCGCGGCAGGCGGCCAGCGCGCCGAGATATCTGCTGCCGTTATCAAGAGGCCAGTTTTGAACCAACACCTGTGCCGCCTCATCAACGGTTTCGACGAGCCTGTATCGTTCGCCAACACCCATCAGCAGCCACAGAGCAGGAAACCGATGCGACATGTCCGAACTCATGACACTCTCCTCTGGCTAGAACAGTATATTAGAATTCATGCAATAACCGTTCCAGTTTCGCGTATCTTTGCGATTACCGA
>UCHD01000003.1 GCA_900472175.1 Hyphomicrobiales bacterium
TCGGCATTCGACGATACGGGTGCGGCACGGGTAACCGTGACCGTATAGGTCTTGGCCGTAGTGCCGTCCTGAGCCGTCGCCACCGTCGTGATCGTATTGGCACCGACAGCCAGAGCGATTGCGCCTGAGGCAGAGCCGGAGGTAACCGTTGTACCATTTACGGTCACCATTGCAGCCGGATCCGCCACCATTGGCGTAAGGGTGATCGATGCAACGCCGTTGGCGACCGCCGCCGTGTAGCTTGTCGTTCCGGCAGCGAAGGATGGACTAAGCGTGCCGCTTGACAACGACAGGCCTGACAGGTCGGCATTCGACGCAAGCAAGCGCGTGACCGCCACCGTATAGGTCTTGGTCGTCGTGCCATCCTGGGCAGTTGTCACGATCGTGATCGTATTGCTGCCGACAATCAAAGGTATGGCTGCAGAGGCGGAACCTGAGGTTACAATCGTACCGTTTATCGTTACCGTGGCCGTCGGGTCGGCGGTCGCCAGCGTGACCGTGATCGTTGACGTACCGTTGGGGACGGAGGCTGTGTAGCTTGCCGTGCCCACGTTAAAAGACGGGCTGAGCGAACCACGCGATAAGTAGAGGGATCCGAGGTCGGCATTTGCAGACGGCGCGCGGCTGATATCAACCGTATAGGTCTTCGTGGTCAAGCCGTCTTCGGCAGTTACCAGGATGGTCACGGGGTTGGAGCCAACGGCAACATTGATCGCGCCGGACATTGCACCGGAGACCACCGGAATGCCGTTCACTGTTATCGTTGCATTGGCGTCTGACGCATAGGGCGTGACGCGTATCGCGGGGATGTTGTTTGCGACTGTAGAATTATAGGACAATGTTCCGGAAGAGAAGGCAGGGCTGAGGCGGCTGTTTGAAAGGCCGATCCCCACAAGTGTCGCATCAGACGATGCCGGCGGCGGCACGGAACGGGTAACTGTCGCCGTATAGGTTTTTGTTGTCGCGTCGGCCGCCGTTACCACAGTTGTGATGGTGTTGGCGCCGACTGCCAGGCTGATCGTCCCGGACGCTGCCCCCGAGGTCACCGGTGTGCCGTTGACGGTGACCGTGGCCGTCGGGTCCATCACTGTTGGCATTGCCGTGATCGACGACACGCTATTGGCGACAGTGGCCGTATAACTTACCGTGCCGGCTGAAAAGGACGGAGAGAGCGGCACGCCTGACAATGTCAGGCCTGCCAGGTCGGCATTCGACGACAACGCTCGATTGACGGTGATGGTATAGGTCTGCGTTGTCACGCCGTCGGCGGCAGTCACCAAGATGGTGACGGGGGTGGCGCCGACGGCAAGACTGATCGCGCCGGACGTCGCACCGGAGACCACCGGGCTGCCGTTCACCGTTATTGTTGCATTCGCCTCGGATGCATAAGGGATCACGCGCATGGATGGGATATTGTTGGCGACAAAGGCTGTATAGTTTGTCGTGCCGGGCGAAAAGGCGGAACTGAGGCTGGCGTTTGTCACACCGATCGCCCGCAGGCTCGCATCCGACGAGGGCGGTGGCGGTGCGGATCGCGTGACCGTGACTGTATACGCTCGAATGGTCGTACCATCCTGGGCCGTCACCACCGCGGTGATGGTGTTGCTGCCTTCGACAAGGCTGATCGGGCCGGAAGGTGAGCCCGACGTTACGCCAGTGCCGTTTACCTTGACCGTGGAGGTTGCGTCCGCGACAATCGGCGTCACGGTAACCGACGTAACTGCATTGGCAACCGTCGTCACATAGCTCACTGTACCTGAGTTGAAGGAGGGACTGAGCGAACCGCTCGACAGCACTAGATTATTGAGATCGGCATTGGCCGGAGGGCCTGCGCGGTTGTAGGCCACCTCATAGGTCTGCGTCGTCATACCGTCTTCAGCCGTCACCTTAATGAGGATCGTGGTCAGACCGACAGGAAGACTGATGACACCGGACGAGCCATCGCCCGCCACTGGCGTTCCATTCACCGTTACCGTGGCATTCGCAGCAGACTTATAGGTCCATACCTTGGTTGCAGGCACGCCATTCGGAACGGAGACCGTGTAGGTCAAAGTACCCGCAGAAAAGCTCGGGCTCAGCGAACCTTGCAAAAGACCGATTGCGGAAAGATTTGCGTCCGTCGAGGGCGCGGCATCGGATGACGCAGCCATGCCGAAAAAGGTTAAAAAAAGCATAACGGCAAAAATTGCCACAGAAGTGAAACTGCGGCCTGCCCGGCCGCACTGCGGAATAAACTGATACATTTAAAAACTCGCCCCCAAAGGCTTTCCGCGCGCTCCCCAGCGCGCATCGGCCAATACAACCCGATTAAAATTATCGATTGACATCACCGTAGTGATCGACGCGCGCATACGCAACTATACGTAGCCAAAAAACGCAAAATACCCCAGAAATGGACTATTCAGACAAGTAATGGATCGCATTAAGCACTTCTATATTAGAATATTATGTATTTCTTCAGCAAACTTCACAACTTGAATACAACCGGATTCATCGGCCTTTGTATGGTGAATACAGAGATCGGCAAGCTGAATCTCCACAACGGCGCGTGAAAGAGATCACAACAGCGTTCCTAAATGTCGTCGGCGGCTCAATGGGCGCACTTCAGCGCATCACCGCATTTGCTGATACAATCACTGCGAGTTCTGAAATGACTACGGGAAGACAAAGCGACGCTGGCCGCCGCAACTGCCCGCGTTCACAGACAAACGCATCGCTCCGGCGCTGATCAAGCAACGGGACATCGCCCTCGCGGCGGACCGATGGCTGCTCTTTTGAGCTTGACAAAAAACATGACTGTGTGTCACCTCAAGAAAGTGATAGTTAGTCATGTTTTTAGTTGAACAAGGAAGATCGGCATGGCGCCGCAAACATCAATGGCTCGACCATCAGCGGCTTGGCTAGCCAGATTATTTTCGGCTCGGGAAGTGCCGGTCGTTCTACAGCTCGGTTCGATCGGCCTGCTTGTGCTTGCATTGCCGTCGATGTTGCCGGGTCTAGTGTTTACTGGCGGCACGATTGATCTTGATGGGTTGGCCCGCATTGAAACCTATGAGATCATCATCATAGGCATCGTCAGCTTGATTCCATTCTTGTTGTTTCCCGTCCTGTGCCGTAGCCATGGCGGAGGTGCCCTGTGACAGTACGTTGGCAAAATTGGTCTGGCTATCACTCTTCGACGCCGCGGTTCCGGTCCGAGCCTGCCGATGTCGGTGAACTGGGTGATGTGATCTGCGCGGCCCCAGCGCCGGTCCGTATCCTTGGAACCGGTCATTCGTTTACGCCGCTGGTCAAAAGCAACGGCACCATCATCTCGCTCGACAAGTTTTCCGGGATACACACCCACGACGCGGACGCGTTGACGGTCACTGCCGGCGCCGGAATGAAGATTGGCGAAATGGCAAAGGCGATGCACAGTATCGGACAGGCGTTTCCCAACATGGGAGACATCGACAAGCAGGCTTTCGGCGGGGCGCTTGGAACCGCGACGCACGGCTCCGGCGCGGCCCTCGGTGCCTATCACACGCAGCTGGAAGCGATCCAGATCGTCGATGGGCGGGGCGAGGTTCGCGAGTTCTCACGCCAGAAGAACGCGGATGATCTCCTTGCCGTGATCCCCGGCCTGGGTGCGTTTGGAGCGGTGACTGAAGTAACGCTCCGCAATGTCGCAAGCTACCGGCTGCGCCGTCGCCGCTGGACGTTGTCGATCGAGGAAATGCTCGACCAATTCCACACAATGATGACGTCACATCGTTCGGCCGAATTCTACTACGCCCCATTCTCTCGAATTGCGTTGTTCATCGCCTCCGATCTCTCCAATGAGCTCGCGGTGCCGCGTCCACCCGACGAAGATGATGAAACGATGGCAACGCTGGCCAAGGTGCAGCGGCTGACCGGGTGGGCACCTTGGTTGCGCAGGGCTGTTCTGAAAAAGGCGCTCGCCGGCATCCCCCGTGAGGACTACGTCGCCGATTGGCTGACCGTCTATCCTTCGGAGCGCAAGGTGCGCTTCAATGAGATGGAGTATCACGTTCCGATTGAGGAGGGCTCCAATGCCGTTGCGGAGGTGATCTCGCTGATGGAGACGCGCTTCTCAGATGTCTATTTCCCAATCGAAGTCAGGGTCGTTTCGCCAGACGAGGCGTGGCTCAGTCCGTTCTACAAGCGTCAAACGGCGTCGATCGCCATTCATCACCAAGCCGGCACGGATCCGATGCCTTACTTCAACGCAATGGAGCCGATATTCCGCAAATATGGCGGTCGCCCGCATTGGGGCAAGATGCATGGTCTCGCCGCCAAGGATCTTCAGGCCAGCTATCCCCGCTTTCTGGAAGCCAAGTCGATCCGCCGGGACATCGATCCCGAAAATCGCTTCGTTTCGCCGTACATTGCAAAGATTTTCGGAATCGATCTGTGAGCGCCGGCGAGTATTTCGGACATATGGCCCAGGCCTTGCGCCAGGCGAACATCTATCAGCCCACGCTGGTGCTTGATGTCGATCGGCTGGACCGCAATATTGACCTGGTTAAGGCCCGCATGCCGGCGACCGTGAACTTGCGTCTCGTGGATAAATCGCTGCCTTCGGTGCCGCTGCTAAAACGTATCGTTGACAGATTCTCAACCCGAAGAATCATGACCTTCCACCCGCCGGTCAGCCGCGTGGTTCTAGAGACTTTTGCCGACGTCGAGCTGCTACTTGGAAAACCGATGCCGGTCGATCTGGCGCGACAGATGCTGACGCAATGGGCGGAAAGCGAGACGGACCGGATTGTGTGGCTGATCGACACCCCGCAGCGGCTTGCCGAATATGGTGCATTGGCATCATCGCTGAACCGAGCCTTGCGCTTCTGCTTCGAGGTGGATGTCGGATTGCACCGCGGTGGCTTCCGCTCTGCCGGCGCGTTGGCCAACGCGATGGCTGGCCTGGCGAAGATGCCACGCCTCCAATGCAAGGGGATCATGGCATACGAAGCGCATATCGGGCATATACCCAAGCTGTTCGGTGGGCCCGCTCTAGCGCAACGCAACAGCGTGCGTCTGTTTCGCCAGTTCGTTGCCTTATTGCGTGATGATCAGCGCGACATCTTAAACCTTGGCGGGTCGACAACTGCGCTGACCTATGACGCTGACGCCGGCGCCAATGAACTCTCGCTGGGTTCTGCGTTTCTCAAACCGTCTGATTTCGAGGTGCAAAGCCTGGATCAGCTCGCGCCGGCGGCATACATCGCCACTCCCGTATTAAAGGTGGGTGAGGCGCAGCTGCCAGGGCCGCAGATGATCGGGCGCCTATTGCGCAGCGTCGGCTTCACTCCTCGCCGCGGTTGCTTCGTCTACGGCGGGAAATGGATGGCCAAACCTGTCTGGCCCGGCGGCATGACGAGCAATTCGACCTTCGGGCATTCCACCAACCAGCAGTTCTTCGCCCTGTCTGATGCCGCTATCGTGAAGGTGGACGACTACGCGTTCTTGCGCCCGACGCAAAGCGAGTTCGTGCTTCAACAGTTCGGATCTATTGCGGTCATGTCGGGAGGCGAGATCATTGAGCGCTGGGCCGCCTTGCCGATGCAATGAGGCACTCGCGACGGTATCGCCCGGATCGGGTGAGGCTGGAAGTCAAATTCCCTGTCGACAGTCTCAACGCGTGCCTGGTTGCGACGCCAGTCTTGGACAAGGTAACGTGCCATGAGAGCGATACAGGAAGCAAAATCGGTTCGGGCATATCCCTGTGCAGCAGTACCGTCCGGCCGAGCTTTCAGTCATTGCAGCGATCTGCCAGCTTTCGAGTGCTCCGGACATACGCCGCATGGTTGACGGCAGCATGACCTTCAGTTGAATGACAAGATGCGATCGCAGTCCGTGCCGTCATCTTGTTCGCCTGTGCCGGCTCACGAGATCGATAGGCATATTGGAGGAACCAAGGTTTCTCCGGACGGCGCAGCAACAACTTAACGGCTATTCGTACATGGGAATGCAGCGATGAATACACATACGGCCGAGCCACAGCACACGATGCTTGCCGAAATCGCCCGTCGTTTCGAGTTGCAGCGCACGCTGACCCGCAGTGGTCCCGCGCCAACGCTGGCGCAGCGCAAACACGCGCTCGACAAACTGCGGCGCATGCTCCTCACCCATCAGGCCGCCTTCACGACGGCGATATCCGAAGATTTCGGCAACCGCTCCGCGGATGAAACACGCATGCTAGAGATCGGGCTGCTGATGAGCGCCGCCCGCAACGCTCGCAAGAATCTCCATCGCTGGATGAAGGCTCGACGCCGCCATGTCGATATCGCGTTCCAGCCGGCGAAGGCGTGGGTCCGGCATGAACCACTCGGCGTCATCGGCATTATTGCTCCGTGGAACTACCCGCTTTTTCTTTCGCTCGGGCCGCTTATAGACGTCATCGCGGCTGGCAATCGCGCCATGATCAAGCCGTCCGAGCTAACACCACGTCTTTCCGAGCTCCTGGCTCAGGCGATCGCCGAGACTTTCGATGAGACCGAGGTGACGGTGATAAACGGCGGTCCGGACGTCGCTCAGGCGTTTTCAGGCTTGCCGTTCGATCACCTGATCTTTACCGGGTCCACGACAGTCGGCCGTATTGTAATGCAGACAGCGGCAGCGAACCTGACGCCGGTGACGCTGGAACTCGGCGGCAAATCGCCCGTCATTCTGTGCGACGACTTTGATGTTACAAGAGCTGCGGAAAGTATCGCCTTCGGCAAGTTCCTGAATGCTGGTCAGACCTGCATCGCGCCCGACTATGTGCTTGTGCCGGAGCACAAGGTTGAAGCTTTCGCTCATGCGGTGATCGCGCACGTCGGCAAGTCCTACCCGGAAATCGCCGGCAATGACGACTACACATCGATCGTCTCGCAGCGCCACTACGACCGGCTGGCCGCCGCCATTGCCGAGGCTCAGGCGGCAGGAGCGACCGTTTTGGCCATGCCGGGCGCGCCTGAGGTGCGCAAAATCGCGCCGACGGTGGTGATTGGCGCGCCAGCGGACGGCGTTCTGATGCGTGAAGAGATTTTCGGGCCTGTGCTGCCCGTTATCGGCTACAAGACCATCGAGGAAGCGCTCGCCTTCATCAACGGCCGCGATCGGCCGCTGGCGCTGTATGCCTTCAGCAAGGAGCGCAATATGCTGGACAGAATCCTGGACGGCGCTATCTCGGGCGGCGTAACCCTGAATGGCACCCTGCTCCATGCTGGCCAAGACGGCATGGCTTTCGGCGGGGTCGGTCCAAGCGGAACCGGCGGTTATCACGGATATGACGGGTTCCTGCGCTTTAGCCACGCCCGCTCGGTGCTCAAGATTGGCTTTGTCAACGTCTTTGAGAAACTCGGTCCCCCCTGGGGAGGATTGGCGCGGTGGATCACTGCAGTTTTGGAATGGCGAAGCAGCCGCGGGTAGCCCGATATTACCCAATACTGCGGCTGCATGATCTCCTGCTTCATCCCCGTTGTTACAAGGCGCGCACTAAGGTGGGGCGGAGATGGTTTCTTGTTCTGCCCGAACGCGCCAACGCTTCTGTGAGGGCGTCTACTTGAAAATGTCCGCAATCTGGCGGCGCATCAGTATCTTGTAATCGTCAAGCATACACCGCGCCTGGTGTTCGTCGACACTCAACAAGAGCCGCATCAAGCCGCCGATCAAATGGTTAAACATAAAGATCACCCTCTGGAACTCGTCGCGTCTGGCGGGTGGAACCCAATGCTCTATGGAGCCGTAGAGAACGGTGGCGTGCCAGCGACTGTCCTGCACATCCAGTTGGCCCAGCTTCTTGTCGGCAAGCACTGCATTGATGACGTCCGCCATGGCCGGATGGCGGCGCACCATCTCATAATAGCCATCCAAGAGCTGTTCAGTAGCGACAACAAAGTCAGCCGGCTCCTTGATGGTCGCTGCAATCGCGGCCGTTCGCGCCCGGGACTGTGCTGTCAACGCCGCGAAGAGCTTCTCTACGATAGCCGATTTGTTGGGGAAATACTGATAGATCACCGACAGAGGCATCTCGGTCGCGCGCGCAATGTCGCGCATCGAAACCGCATCGATGCCCTTCTCTCCGATCAGTATCGTGGCGGCCTCAAGGATCGCCTCCACTTTCTGCTTGGAACGGGCCTGCTGTGGCCGGCGGCGCGGCTCCGCTTCGCCGGAGTCGTTCGTCTTCACAGCGATGTTCTGAAACTTATCCATCAAATGTACTTAATTTTGACCGGCGGCAAGATCAAGCGGCGCGTTTCGAAAGAACCCGGCGGTGACCCCGCGCAAGTGCAAGCCGGACGCCAAGACACTGGCTGAGCGGCCTCCTCATCTTAGCGTTCTACCAGCACAAGCAGAACCCTATCGTCGTCGGCTAATCCGACACCAAAAGTTCTCTCAAGTTGTGCGGGCGTTTACGCCAATCGGCGACCAGCTTTGCCCTTGCCGAGCGCGGTGCCGCCGCCGATCGATGTAACGGCATCGTCGCCGTCCCAGCAACTCGTTGCCAAGCGGATTTCTCGCCAAAGCCTCCGACTGTTGGCACGGGATCGGGGAAAAGCGTCAAGTCGCCCCCGATCGCGCTGGGCAAGTCAAAGTCGATTGAAAACCGTGGCTACGCCTGTTCACGGTGCCGCTGCACTATGACGTCATGTGCCGAAGTCGCTTCCCGGAGGGGCGCGAAATCGATTGTCGCCTATGCTAGCTCGTGAGCACCAGCAGTCCGTTCGTGGAGATTGTCTAGAAATTCAGATTGTACGATAGACTAAGAGCGTAAGCCCAACCAGCGCCCGCCGCAGCATTGTCTGCACCATTTTCGGTTTCGGCGAGAGGCGCAAGATAGGCCGCGCTCAAGCTGCCACGCAGCTCTCCGCCCAACGCGTCTTTCATCGATCCGCCAACGGTCCCGATCCACGCGTCGCCGCTGCCAAGCTCCCATCCGGTGGATGTACCGCGATCAAAGGTCATCGCGATCAAGCCAGATGCCTGTTCTGTGAACGCATGGCCAACCCCGAGCGTCGCCGTCCAGCCATCGCGCCAATTGTGAATCGAGGTATCTGAGAAAAGTTCGCTCTCGATACTGAACTTGTCCAGCGCGCTCCAGTTCTGCCAGAGCACCGAGCCAAAGACCAACCAGTCGGCGGCGATGCCTGTTTGGGCCTGGAGTTCGATGCTTTGAGGTATCACGCCCTCACCATACGCCGGAACCGTAACTGTCGGATCTGGCATGCCAATCAAATCACCGGGAGCGGTAAGACTGCCAGTGGCCCCGTAGGACGTGCCCGATCGATACATGAGTTGAGTCCTGAAGGCGATTTCAGGAATGTCGTAAGCCACGCCGACACGGATGCCATAAGCTGTGCCATCCAGTTCCACATCGGCCAGAGCACCCGGAGCCAGTTGCCGGGTCAGATCATACGTAAGCCTCTCCTGGAATACTCCTCCAAGCAGATAGGCGTTTCCCTTTTCGAGCTCAATCTTGGCGGCGCAGGTCAAGGCAGTTTCAGTGATAAGCAGGGTCTCATCAAGTGTACCATCGGCTGCGGGAATGGACGCCTCTGTAAAGCCGCCATATGGCTGGGAAACCGTACCTGCGCAGCTCAATTCTTCAAAGAGCTTCAGCTTCAGGGCTCCTGAGAAATAGGAGAAGGAAGCTGCCGTATTTTCTCCCGCCTGGGTGCCGCGGATAGTCTCGCGATGCGGGATGATATAGGTAACGCCCGCGCGCCAATTGAAATTGCCTGGTTCGTAAAGGATATCAAGTTCCGCGCCGCCCAGAGCGTAGCCCCCGGCACGGGCGGAATTGGCGGTGGCACCCACCAAAAGAATTATACATGCAATCCGAATGGTCCATTTCATAGTTGCTCCTCCCAGCGTGGTTTTCGCGTGCTTTTGCACGACGTAATTGTTTCCTCGGACCCATGGTAATCTGACAATGTATCACTTTGCAATAGGTGACATATTGTCAGGTTATATTGCCATTGCGTTCTACGTGCAGGAGAGACGGCGCTTGGGTGCTACGCCTTGCTTCCTCAGCAGCCTAACCAACAATCGTTTTGCGGCTTTGGTATCGTGGGGGCGAGACCGATCTCGTCGAGAACGTAACCGGCCGTATTGGCGGCCCCAGCACCGGACCGGAGACGACAATGCCGTGCTCCAGCATGGGCGCCGTGACTGTGGTCGCACGCGCCGTGTTCTTTCTTGGGGCGGGCGAATAATTCGCCACTCTTCGTATTATCCTCGATTGACAAAATGACAATCAGTCATCTTTACTGAACATGACTACTAATCACCTTTAGCACTGAACTTCGTCGCTTTTCCATGGGAGGGAAGATAATGATGATTTGGCACCTGCTGATCCAGGTTGTCGTCTTGGCAATATCAATTGGAGCGCCAAACGCTGCACAAGCCGCGCGACGCTACGAAATTGGCCTCGGCGTCGGCGAACTGACGGTCGTTGCATTGGATTCAGTCAGCTCCGGCTGGGCCATCACGAATCATTTCGAGGGTTTGCAATCAAGCGTTTTTGCCAGAGCTTTTCTTGTCGCCGATCCGGAATTGAAGACTGAGCTCATATTTGTCGTTGTGGAATCGGCAAACGGAGATGACCCAATCAAGCAAGCGGTGCTTCAGAAACTTCAGAAGAAATATCCGAGCCGCTTCACCGAGGAAAATTTCGTGCTTACGGGTACGCACACACATGGTGGACCGCTACCCCACGATCCCGACCAGCCGATGATTGTGAAAGCCGTCATAGACGGGGTTGTCGAGGCGGTGGATGCCGCTGTCGATGACAAGGCACCGGGCGAAATCACGGTGAGCCGCGGGAACCTTACCACAATCGCCCGCAACAGGTCCGAGCAGGCATTTGACCTGAATACGGAAACCGACAAACGCGCGTTGCCGCTAAAGATCGATCCGCTCATGACGCAGCTTGCCTTTTGGCGTGATGGCAAGCCGGTGGGCCTCCTAAACTTCTTTGGTGTGCATCCCACAACAATGGTGGACGAAGGCTTCACCTATATTACCAGCGACAGTTACGGCTATGCTGCGTATCGCATTGAAGACGAGATGAGCAGAGACACGGACGGCAAGCGTTTCGTTGCGGCATTTGCCCAGACCAGTGCGGGCGATCAAACGAGCAACACTCATTTCGACCGCTGCAATGACCGAACGGAAAGTTCGAAACATCAATGGGGGTGCCTACGCGGTGTCAGCGAACTTGGCCCGTTCGAGAGCATGAAGACCGTTGGCGAAGCTCTTGCCGGGCAGGCCATGACGCTGTTGTCGGCAAAGGCTGCAAGCCCTGCCGACCGCAACGGTTACGCGCAGGTCAAGAAACCGGCACTGCCGGTCGATGATGGTGCAGCCATCGGGACGGAAGGCTTGAATTACCGCCAAGGCCTGGCTGAACTGGCAAATGTCCGGGTCGCCGCCAAATACACAGCCGGCAAGGACGAAATGACCTGCGCGCCTGCCTGGGGTGCGTCACACACTGCAGGCAGCACCGAGGATCTGGGCACGGAGTTTGCCGCCGAAGGAACTGACAACAGTGACAGTACTGCCGGCTATCTCATCTGGGCACTGAACGGGCCATCCGTCGTATCTCAACCGGTCAGGACAATGCTGGAGATGGCCGGCCTTGGCGGTTTCGTGAATGTCCCGGCAACGAATGAGCTGATAGAATGCCAGGCTCCGAAGGAAGCCATCTTGGCGCTACAACCACGTCCTGTAAGCATGCAGGTTTTCAAGCTTGGCAAGATGCATTTTGCGATCGTGCCATTCGAATTGACAGTCATGTCGGGCCATCGCATCCGTCGCCAAATGGCTGAGACTTTGGGAATCGATCTCGATGACGTGCTCGTTCTCGGATATGGGGCCGGCGAAGCACCGAATACCTCGGACGATCACTCTGGTGGAGGCTATATCGTCACCCCAGAGGAGTATGAGAGCCAGCAATATGAAGGCGGCTATACATCGTGGGGGAAATGGAGCCTGCCGGCGCTGGCGCAGGCGCTCGACCAGCTTGCCTCAACTTTGATCGGCAACGGCCCGCCGACAAAGACGACTGTCGCCTCCAGACCTGACGATGTTCTCGTCAAGATTGCCAACACCCCGGGAAACACGCTGCTTGGTCCAACGAGTTGGGACGGGGTGCCGTGGTTCGAGCAGATGGGAAACATAATCACCTCACCGGCGACCAGCTATCCAGCGGTAGCGGCAGAAGTCTCAGACAAGCGTCGCTTCGTCAGCGCCGAATTCGTCAGTGGGCATCCAATGAATCGCTTGCGCCGAGGTGATAGTTTTGCCGCGGTCGAGCGGCGCACCACCGATGGGAAATGGCAGGTGATCCAGCGCAGCGGCAGCTGGGGTGTGAAGATCCAGTGGAAGGCGCTGCCGTTCTGGGACTGTGTCGGTATCCGTTGCCTCAGCGCAAAGGTCACCTGGCAGATCCCAGATGATATTGCCTCCGGAACATACCGCCTCGTGCAAATTGGAGATTATCGACCCACCTATAGTCTATCCGAGGTCATACCATTCCGCGGTGAAACGTTGCCTTTTGAAGTCGGCGCTCAACGCTAGGGTCAAAACTTAATCGGCATATTGTTTCGTACGACACGATATGCGGCGCTCAAACAATACTTCGTTAACCCACCACGCACCCTCGGCTCACCAGGAGGTTGTGAAGGCGATATCACTCCCGAAACGCATCGCCAAACAAAGTGGCCCGCCCGAAATCATTTCGGACGGGCCTGGCGCCAGCCGGACGCATCATTGCGTCCAGCCGGATCTTAACTGTCGGTCACCACATCATTGGAAGGCTGCGGAAGCTCCTTCATCTTGACCAGCTGGTCGACACAGGCGGCGGCGGCATTGGTCACGGCGTCATCGACACCCGCAATCGTCGTCCAGCCGCCCTCCTTGATGAAGTCGTTGCGCTGCCATGACGATTTTGCCTGCAGGGTTTTGAGGTTCTGTTCCGCGTCACTTGCCCTGATAAAGTTATGGACGCAAACGCCTGCTACCAGCTCCGCCTTCGCATCGCGAACCGCCATCCCGCGCATCACGTCGGCCCGGCCTGAGGTTACCCACCCGCCCCAAGTGAACCCAAGGATCATCGTTAACGCCGACGCACCGACGATCGACCATGCCCAGAGGGTTTTCGTGGGACGATAGTGCGACCAGCCTTTTTCCTCATTTTGCACCGCTGTTCTCCTCCGTTGATTTTATATNNATATAAAATCAACGGAGGAGCATCAAGCACGCGATTGTCAAATAAAGGTGACCGCCTCAGGCAAGCTCGATCACCTGCCGAAGCCTCGAAAGGGACTCCGCCAAAAGCGGTTCGTTTATCAGCATCCCCTCGACATGAACCTTCGCGAGGGTTTCCAGAACTCCCTCGCCCTTTGGCGTCAAGATGATCATCACGGTACGTTTGTCGTCCTCTGCAGGTATCCGCTCAGAAAGGGCCGCAGCACACATCCGGTCTATGAGTTGCACCGCACCGTTGTGGTGCATCAGCATCTGGTCTGCCAGATCGCGAATTCTGACTTGACGGTTTTTTGCGGTTCGGACGATCAGGAGCGCCTGATACTGTTGTGAGGTGACGCCAGCGTCGGAAAGCGCGGCCTCGCTGAACGCCAGGAAACGCCGCATCGCCATGCGGAAGCCGGCCAGACCGTCATAGACATCGTCATTCAACGCCGAGGGATCGCGTTTCAAACGAGGCATCAGCATAACCCTTTTCATACGTCATTACGTGATACAATTCGCTCGTGCATGTTGCGAGCACAGTTCGCAAGTTTCTCTGAGGAGGCTGGAGAGGTGTTGCCGCATCAACAGGATCGCTCGAGAACCCTTTTCTCATCATGTTGGCTTGTTGACTGTGCCAATTTCGTGACTTCCCGGAAAAATTGTTGGGAGCCAAGTAGCAGCTGGATGTGCTTGCTCACTTCGAGTCGAGGAATCCTGGAGCAGGCCAGGGAGGAAGATTAGCCGTGAGGCTAACATTGAAAAAGTGAATGAACCGCACGGCGAAAGGGTCCGATCGTGAAACGCTTCTCTTAAGGCCGCTACGAGGAGCCCGGTGAGCACCTCGCAGACTTCGTGCCGTTTACAACTTCGCCCTATGGCGGAATATCTTGGAGGCCTCGCACCACAGGTGCTTGACTGCGAATGTTCGACAGTACAACCGGAGTTTCGGTCCGACTCAGCAACTCTTGGGGCTAACAACTAAGCTTTAACATCGACGATTCCCATCATGCCGAGCTGTTCGTGCTCAAGGATGTGGCAGTGATACATGCGCGGTCCAGGTAAATCCTGGCGTAGTAGTATCCGGACCGTCTCGCCGCCCACGACGTTCACAGTATCCTTCCACGCACGATAGGAAGGTGCGGTGACCTTTCCATCCTTCTCGTGCTCGACGATTTGAAACTGCGTTCCATGCACATGGAAGGGATGATCCATATCAGCGTCATTGACGATTTCCCAAAGTTCGACCTGTCCGGCCTTCGAAACTTCGTCGATACGGTTCATCTCGAAACTGGCCCCATTGATCAGGAACTTCATCCCCATGCTGCCGGAAGGCATGTTCATGCCGGAGTGATCCATGCCCTGCATCGACGTGCCGTCATTGTCCCCACTCATGGATTCCGTCAGCACAAACCGGCGGGTCACAACCGGACTGCCAAGAGGTTCGATCGCACGCAGCTTTGCCGGAAGGGGCGGCATCGCCGCCGCAGCCTCTTCCGACACGTTGGCTGTCAAAAGAACCATGCCGGCCTCGTCCGGCTTGCCCGGCCCCATCCAGCCGCGCTCGTAATCGAGCGTGGTGAGCTTGGCAGCTCCAGGTTTATCGAAGGAAACAATCAATTCGACGCGCTCGGCCGGCGTAAGCAGCAACTCGTCGACGGCGACGGGCGCCTCGATCAGGCCACCGTCCGTTCCGATGACAGTCATGCTGACATTCTCGAATCGGAGCCGCAGGAACCGGGCATTCGTTGCGTTGTAGAGCCGGAAGCGGCGCTTTTCGCCAAGTGCTGCTGCCATGGCCGGGTTCTTCTGCCCGTTGACCAACACATGATCGCCGATACGACCGTTCATCAGATCAGCCATCGTACTTTCCGGCATCGTTCCGTCAGCGGCGATCCTGAGATCGGTCAGCATGAGGATCGTGTCACCATATTCCGGCGGGATGGGGTCATCTTTCGGCTTGACGATAAAGACGCCAGCGAGCCCGCGATAGACTTGCTCGGCGGTCAACCCGTGAGGATGGGGATGAAACCAGTAGGACGCCGCGCTGCTTTCCGGCAGATCAAACGCATAGATGCGTTCGCCACCCGGGGCTACGGGGTCGCCCGGATTGCCATCCTGGTCGGCCGGTACGGGCATGCCATGCCAATGGATCGTTGTGGGTTCGCCTGGAATGCCGTTCTTGAAACTGATCTCAACCTTGTCGCCTTCGCGGGCCTCGATCACCGGATTGGTGCCGTTGTAAAGCAGCACCGGCGTATCGAACCCTTCGGCGAACCGCATAAAACCGGGCTCCGCTGCCAGCTCTGCCTTGAATAAGCTTGGCACGGCCGACTGGTTTGCCAGGCGCGGCAAAGCCGTCAGCGGTTTCCCTTCCAGCAAAACGGGGTTGGTGCCCGCCAAAGGTATGGTGTTGCCGTGGCCACTCATGCCGCTCATATCGTGCTTCATCTTAGCTGCTGCCGGTTCGGCAACGGCGAGGCCAGCAAGGCCCGCAAGAAAAGTCCGCCGATGCATCGATCCTCTTCCTCTCGGTGTTTGACAGTCGACGGCAAGTCCGCTCAATCCTGTCCGATTTTCTTTTTTGCCCCGGAGCGGCGCGTGAAAGCCGCTCCTGTTCAGCGCGCGGTTGCCGGATAGCCGGCGTCTTCGAGAACTTTTCGAACAGCCACTGTATTCGCGGTCGTCTCGACCCTGACGGTTCAAGCAACGGGATTGGTTTCGATCCCGGCACAGAGATCGACGGACTGGATCGCCTCGATAGCGGACTTGGCGCAACTGCCACAGGTCATGTTTTCGATTCTCAGCCCCATTGGAACTCTCCTTGCTTGGATCTACAGAAGAATGTGGAGCTTCCAACCATGGGAAGGTCAAGCCGTGGGGCAGAGAAAAACCTGCTCTGACTTTTCCACGATTAGAAGTCCGTGTTCAGCTCGGACCTGAACTTCGAACGAGAAAGGGAGACGCCACGATCCGCGACGGATGCCTCTCCCTAGACAGAGTTTGGCCACGGCGGTCGGATCGGTTGCTACCAATGTCCGCCGAAGCGCATTTCGAACCAGATGCGCCCCTCTACCGGCCGCTGGGTGCTGCGTAATCATGCGACGGCGCTTGCCAAGGTGGCAACACTGTTCATGATGCCAACTTTACCACGGCCTCTGACCCACAGTACACGGTCTTGATACCGAGTTTGGCGACAAACGCCTCCGCCTGCAGGAGACGTTCGCTCAAAGGCAGAACGGGACTCGGCGGACGCTCGCAGGCGTTTGCCTGTGCGACGTAGACAACAGATGATGCGCGAGCAAACATCCGGCGATGCCCGGCGCCGGTGTCGTCTTCATTATCCGTCAGCCGGGACGTCTCTGGACTTCGCTCCACAGCACGACCGTGGTGGAGCGTTGTCCTCTCGCACCTGTGTGCCCGCCTGCCGCGATGCTTATAGTGCGCGGGAGACCGTCACCATAAAGCGCCACGGCAGATTGTGATGTCTTAATCAGGCTGCCATCTGTTCGTCCGTGGGCCCGAAAATTTCAAAATGTATCCGCGAGGCGTCAATGCCGCTGCGGGCCAGATCCCTGACCAGGATTTTCAGAAAGGGCTTTGGCCCGCAGAGGTAATAATCGGCATCGTGGAACGGGACGTTGTTTCGCAACCAGGCTGCAGTGATGAAGCCCTGATGGTCGTGATTGACACCGAGGGTGTCGGCCACCAGTGGATCACTATAGAACGTATGAACAGAGATACCGCCATGGCGTTGGGCCAACGTACGAACGTGGCAATCCATGGCATGTGTGGCGCTGTTTAGCGCGCCATGCACATAGTGAACCTGCAAATCAGGGTGCATTCTTTCGATTTTCTCCATCATGCTTACCATAGGGGTCAAGCCCACTCCACCGGACAGAAGCACGACCGGACGGTCTGGTTCGTCAGCCAGAAAAAAATCACCTGCTGGCGGTGTCGCTTCCAAGATGTCCCCCACCACAACGGAGTCGTGTAGAAACTTGGAGCCCCCCTGCCCCAGCGCTTCCCGTTTGACTGAGATCCGATAGGATATGTTATTTGGCCCGCACGAGATCGAATAATTGCGTTTGATCTCTTGCCCCCCGGGCAGACGAAGAGAAAACGTCAGATACTGGCCTGGCCGATGAGGGATGACAGGCCCGCCGTCTGCGGGCCGCAGGACGAAAGAGGTCACGACATCACTTTCGCGATGCTTTTCAACGATCTTGAACGGTCGCCAGCCGCTCCAACCGCCCTGACGGTTTTCGATCTCAACACGGATAGCAGCCTCCCGCGCCTTCAGCACGTCTGCCAGAAACCAGTAGGCTTCGCCCCAAGCCGTCATCAATTCGGGTGTGGCGGCCTCTCCGAGAACATCCGCGATTGCCCCAAGAAGAGCAGTGGCAACAAAGGGATAATGCTCGGGAAGGATATGATAGCCAATATGTTTTTGCGCAATCCGTTCCAGCACGGGCATCAGGACTGATGGGTTCTCAATATTCTGGGCATAAGCAAGGATCGCAGCAGCCAGAGCATTCGCCTGCGATCCACCCTTCCCTTGGTTGGAGTGGTTGAAGAGTGCTTTGATATGTTCGTCGCGAAAGAGGCGGGCGTACATGCCTTTTGTGATCGCTGTTCCGTGCTGCGCCAGAGCGGGCACACTTGCCTTAACGATTTCAATGGTGGATGGGCTGAGGGAGGTCGGCATGGATTTCTCCTTTACATAAGCTTTTAGAGAGTAACGGGGGATCGCCATCGAAGAATGCGATGGTCAGGATACGGTGGCGGCAAATTCAAGATGAAGCCGTTGCTGGCGCATCACCCGCATCGCCACAGGGGTTTGCTTGTTCCGGCGGCTGGAGGACGTCGGCAACGCCCCTAGCAATTGGTCCGCCCTCGCGCGGCGATAAAAGCGGCGCGGCAATTTCCGGATGTCATCATTGTTGAACGCAGGCATGGTCTTACTTAAAGATGGATTCTATATGCATCTATTAAGGCGCCCAAAAAGATGCTATGTAAATCCATCTTTAATGCGCGTTTTGACGCAGGCAGACCATGAAGCTGACACGCTATACCGACTATGCCATGCGAGTGATGATCCACCTCGCCTCCCATGACGGAGAACTCTCTTCCATTCGGCAAATCGCCGGCGTTTTCGATATCTCGCAAAACCATCTTATGAAAGTCGTACAAGATCTTGCCGCGGCGGGGTTCGTCAAGGCCATCAGAGGAAGACGCGGAGGTCTTCGTTTGGCCCGCCCAGCCAACGAGATCAATCTGGGGAAACTGCTGAGACATACCGAGGCGCTGACGGATTTGCTTGATTGCTCTTCGTGCATCATCGCTCCGGCCTGCGCACTTCCACCAATTCTCACTGAAGCGACAGCAGCTTTCGTCGCCGTGTTTGACAAATATACCGTCGCGGACCTCGTAGACAGGCGAAACCAATTGCGCGCGATGTTTTCGTCGGAGTGGAAAAAGGACCGGGCCATCAATCCGGAAACCGCGCCGCCCTAGGGTGAGCAAGGTCCAAACTAAACGCTTCCTAACCGAAGCGAAAATTTGCAACAAAGCCTTTAACTGTACGGTGGCCTTCGAATCCCGGCAAAGGCCGATCAGGCGCCAGCTCGGAAGCCCAGAACAAATGCGACGACTTTATCGGCTGGCATTTCACATGGTTTGAGAGACAATTTTCCGGGCGCTAAGCGATAGAGGTTGAAACTTACAAAGTCGGTGCCGGCCAACTCACGCGCAAACAGGCTATTGCGTCGACCATCCTTAGATCGGCGCACAGCCACTGCGTAGCGCCGGCCTTCGTAATGCCCTTCGAAATGGCCCTCAGGCAATTTGTCGAGCGCCGCCTCGAAATCAATATTCTCCGTGAATCCATTGCCATTCGACGTTTCCCACGATGTCAATCGGCACCCAAAACTGACCCCATATCGGCGTCCAATTTTGGGTCTGACGCAATCTCGATGACATCAGGGCGCTCCGACAATACGTGCTTCGAGCAGATCCAGTTTTCCGCGGCCGTACATCTGCCGCTTGATGAGTTTGAGCTTGGTGATCTGGCCCTCAGTCTGGCCGTTCGACCACATCGAAGTTATTGCATTCTGGACCGCTGCCCGGTCGCGGATGACGCCGTTGGCGAATGACGCGACCAGGCTTCTTGCCGCGCGATCGATCCAAGCTTCCAAATCATCTTTAGACTTGCTGCGCAGCATTTTGTGGAAGCTTTCGACGACGTCCCTGGCCTCGACAAGATCCGGTAGCCTCTCTTCGATGGCGGCGACTGTCATCGTTTGAGCCTTGGTCAGGTTGCTGCGTTCAGGCCAGCCAATCTGGAATGGCAAAGCCATTCGTTTCAAAAAAGCCGGCCGAACCGCCCAGTCTCGAATTTCGGAACAAGGTTCCCCACGCCAGCGCCGCGGCGAAACTGGGGATCATGTAAGGCAATGTTCCTGCAAGACCGAGAAGACGGCGGCCCGGAACAGCGGTTAAAACGACCAGCCAAGCCAGGAACCCGCCAAACATCAGACATCCGGCTGCGACACCATGGACGTTGGCACGTTGAGCAAGCTGAGGACCTGAGAGAAATGCTGCCTCAGCACGATGTTCAATGAACATGGCGATCAGTTTCTGATCGGACTCGGTCAGCTTTGCCGAGTGTGTCTTGATGCGCTCCAAAATCGACATCGGTTCCCTGCAAGTTTGTTTGCTGTCATTACGGATATCTGCAAGGATTTGTTCTGAATTGAAGAGACTTGCAATGGTAATTGCAGGGTCGAGAATGAACGCAGCTTTTACCCGGCAAAGCAGGAATAGCACCGTCCGCTGTGAAACTTCGGCAACGGGATAGTTCCGCTCCGTGGTCTGACACTGAGGCGCGCTCAACCTGTTCGCTGAAATTCGATTTGCTCGTGACGAGCTTCTTGCTTCAAATTTAGAAAACAAGGCCTCGGCAAATTCGGAATTAGCAAGTCAGCACGCTGCAAGAAATGCGATGAGGCGCAGCTGGAAGCCCGGTGTCAAATGACACCTCAATGAGGTTGTCATCGCCGATGGCGGCGAGAACAGACCTAACCCTTCAAAATTGTCGCGCCACCTGCTGCTTGGACGGCAAGAGTACCCATGGCGATGGCGTCGCAGAGGCAGTGCTCGTCGTCATGTCCATCGAGCCAGCTATGGATAAAGCCGGCATTGAAGGCATCGCCCGCCCCCGTGGTGTCGATCACCTGTACGGGCTTTGCGCCACGGTGCAGCACATTTCCACGGTTCGCGAGATATGCCCCCTCGGAACCGGCTTTCAGCGCAATCATCGGGAACACCTTAGCAAGCCTGTCCAGTGCCTTTAACGGCTCCGTCTCGCCGGTGATCGCTGCAGCCTCCTCGACATTCGGCAAAAAGATGTCGATACCTTCGCATTTGGCCAGAAAATCCCTATCGAAGATCAGGGTTTCGTCCCAGCTCGGATCGAGCGACACGGTAAGGCCCTTTGCCTTAGCGGCGGCAACCAGCCCCGGAATTTCGACAAGTGTCGCAAATTCGGCAATGTGCATGTGGCGCGCTTCGGGCCATTCGAGGGCGTTTGAAAGCGTCGCCGGTTCCGCAGAACCGGCGCGGCGCGACAGAAAAGCCCGCTCCTGGTCGTTGATGATGGCGACAGTAACCTGTGGCCCGGCCTCGGCGGCGCGGTCAAGGAACCGCAGATCGACATTGCTCGCTGCCAGCTGACCTTCGAGGCCCATCGACAACGCGTCGGTGCCAAGGCGGGAAAGAAGTGCCGTCTTGCGGCCCGCATGCGCACAATAGGCAGCCATGATAAAGGCGCCACCGCCGGCCGCTATATCCATGTTCTCAGCAAAAATCTCGCGGCCGAGCACCGGCATGCCCTGCAACCCGGTGAAAATCAGGTCGCAATAAATCCGGCCGATACTGAGCACGGCCGATCTTGTCTCGTTCTTAAGCGTCATTGGCGGCCGAGGGCCTTTTCCGTTTTGGCATCGAAAAGATAGAGCGAGCCGGGTTTGGCATGGGCGCTGACCGAGCTGCCAACGGCCGGTAGCAGTTTTGCCGGGGCGGTTGCAATGACCGATGTACCGGCCGTATCGAAATGCACAAGGGTTTCCGAGCCGAGCGGTTCAACTGCCGTGACCGTACCGGTGAGATTGAACCTGCCGTCTTGCGTCTCACCGACCAGGAGATCATGCGGTCTGACGCCGATCAGATGCGCCCCTTCCAAGCCGATGCGGGCGCCATCATCTGTCCAGGTCCCGGTAACGAGGTTCATTGACGGGCTGCCGATGAATTTGGCGGTAAACACATCGACGGGATTTTCGTAGATATTCATCGGTGTCCCCGCCTGCAGGATATGGCCATCACGCATCACGACGATCCGGTCGGCCATGGTCATCGCTTCGATCTGATCATGAGTGACATAGACGATCGTCGTGCCGAGCCTTTGATGAAGGCGCTTGATCTCGATACGCATCTGTGCCCGCAATTGTGCATCCAGATTGGAAAGCGGCTCGTCAAACAGGAAGGCGGACGGGTTACGCACCATGGCGCGGCCGATTGCAACACGCTGGCGCTGGCCGCCGGAAAGGGCGGCCGGCCTGCGGGAAAGATAGTCGGTCAACCCGAGCACATTGGCCGTCTCGTCGATTCGCTTGTTTTTTTCGGCCTGGGAGATTTTCGACGTGTAGAGCCCGAAACCGATATTCTGCCGCACGCTCATATGCGGGTATATCGCATAGTTCTGAAACACCATGGCGATGTTGCGCTGTTTGGGTTCGCGCTCATTGACGACTTCGCCGCCGATACGCAGCGTTCCGCCCGAAATGTCCTCTAGTCCGGCGATCATCCGCAACGTCGTCGACTTGCCGCAGCCGGACGGGCCGACGAAAACAACGAATTCGCCATCGGCAATAGTCAGATCGATGCCGTGGACGACGTCCAGCTTGCCATAGCGTTTGAGCAGACCCTGCAATTCTATGTTTGCCATCAGGCTGCTCCCATCAATGCTTTGAATTTTAAATCGAGTTCGACGGATGCCTTGGCTTCCCGCGCAGCGTTTACCTGCGCTTCCGCGGCAAATGCGGAAGACTTGTTTCGATATGCGCGCAGCGCCTGCGCCATCGGCTCCGGTGCAGGCCCGCCGAAACGGGTGCGTACTGCAACGAAGTGCTCCGGCGAGACGAGTTCGGCAAACTGGTCCATATCGACTGAGGGCTTACGGCCCGTCAAAGCCTCGAATGCGGCCAAAAACGGAGCGTAACCGTCATGTTCAAGGCCACCACCGCTGGCCACGACCGAGCGCGCCACCGACGCGGCGATCTCATGTGCCTGACGGAATGAGAGACCTTCGAGCCGCACCAGAGAATCCGCAAGCTCGGTAATCGTGATGCAGGAGCGGCGGATGTTGATGGCGACTTTCTCGGGATCGATCCGGATCGCAGCGACGAACGAGGCCATCAGATCCAACACCCGGCCGGCTGCGTGGAAGGCCTCATAGCCAACCGACTGTGTTTCGCCTTCGCTGTCGTTCATATCGGTGAACGGCGTGTTGTGCATGATATCGAGCATCGTGCGGGCGCGGCCAAACGTCTGGCTGGCCAGAAGCCGCATATGCTCGATCGGCACCGGATTACGCTTCTGCGGCATGATCGACGAGATCTGTACCAGTGCATTCGGCACATAGATCTGGCCAACTTCGAAACTCGTCCAGAACTGAAAATCCTGAATAAGCCGGCCCATATGCAGGAACATCAGTTCGATGGCGCTGTAGGTGGAGGTGATATAATCGACGGCGGCAATGCAGCTGTATGAGTTCTGCAAGGCTGCGCGAAAGCCGAGCAATTCGGCCACTCTTGCCCGGTCAACCGGAAAGCCTGATGTGGTGATGGCAGCAGCCCCCATCGGGCTGAGATCGACGATCCGGCGGGCTTCGGACAAACGTTCGATGTCGCGGATGAACACCTCGATTGCAGCTGACAGATAGTGACCAAATGTGGTCGGCTGGGCCGGCTGGCCGTGGGTATAGGCGACAATCAGGGTCGCCTTCTCGCGATCAGCAGCTTCTATGAGTGTGGCGAGCAATGTATGCGCCTTGACCATCAGCGCATCGATACGCGCCTTCAAGCCAAGCTTGAACAGCGTGTGGTCGATATCATTGCGCGAGCGCGCGGTATGCAGGCGCCCCGCGACATCGGCCCCGATACGCGCTTTCAGCTCCTTTTCGATCAGGAAGAAGAAGTCTTCGACTTCGCCGGTATAAACGAGCCCGGCCGGATCAACCTCGCGATCAATTGCCTCAAGCGCCGCGGCGATCTTGGAGGCCTGCGTCCAGTCGAGGATGCCGGTTTCAACCAGCATTACCAGATGCGCACGGTCGATGCGCCGGAAACCATCGACATGATGGGTCTTGGCGCCGTCGAAAAGCGGACGCAGCACCGTTTCCTTATAGACCGGATCGGGAAAGACGCTTTTGTCGTTCAGGCGTGGATTGCTCTCGGGCACTGTCTTATCCTTTCAGACCGGCCAGCATGACGCCGCGCACGATGTAGCGCTGCAGCACCAGGAAGACGAGCAGCGTCGGCAAAGTGGCAAGTGCCGCGCCGGTCATGATCATTTCCCATTGAATGGATTGCTCGACGGCAAAGCTCGAAAGCCCGACCGGTAGCGTATAGAGTTCACGGCTGGTCACCACGATCAGCGGCCAGAAAAAGGCTGTCCAATTGCCAAGGAAGGTGAAGATCGCCAGCGCAGACAGAGCCGGAGTAACCAGCGGCATCGCCACTTTCCACCAGATCTGGAATTCGTTGAGGCCATCGATACGGGCGGCCTCCAGAAAGTCGTTCGGCACCGTTTCGAAAAACTGTTTCATCAGGAAGGTGCCGAAAGCCGTCATCATGCCAGGGAACATGATGCCCCAGTAGCTATCCAGCCAGCCGAGCTGGCTCGACATCAGATACCAGGGAATAACCAGCATTTCCGTCGGGATCATCAGCGTCGACAAGATCGCCAGAAAAATCAGCTGGCGGCCGCGAAACGCAAATTTGGCAAGCGTGTAGCCGACGAGACTGTCGAAGAATACGTTCGACAATGTTACCGTGCAGGCGACGATGGTGGAGTTCAGGAACCAACGCATGAACCGGCCATCGGAGAGCACGGTGATGTAGTTCTGCAGTGTCGGAGCGGCCGGGATCAGCCGCAAATCGTAGACTTGGCTTGCTGTCTTCAGCGATGTGGAGAACATGAACAGCAGTGGCGTGATCATCACAAGGCCGCCAATGAACAGCAGCGTCCAGACAATGATGCGGCCGGGGCGAATATTCGCTTTGGCGAGCGGCGCGGTATTCTGGGCAAGTGCCGTCATTTGCGTTCCCTCAGTATCCAGAGCTGCAGAAGTGACACAGCCAGCAGGATGGCAAAGAGCACAACAGTTTGCGCTGCCGCATAGCCCATGTTGTAGGATGAAAAGGCCGTCTGATAGATCATCAGCACCAGCGGTTTGGTTGATCCGAGCGGGCCGCCCGGATCATTGGTCGTCATGTTGTAGACCTGATCGAAAATGCGCAGGAAACCGATCGAAGAAAAGACGACAAGAAAGACGGTGGTGGGCTTTAGCAGCGGCAGCGTGATTTTCCACAGGATCGGCCATTCGCCTAATCCATCAATTTTCGCCGCCTCGTAATAGGTCGAGGGAATGGCGCGAAGACCAGCCATGAAAATGATGATCTGAAACCCGAGGCCGGCCCAGATCGAGGTCACCATGATTGACGGCAAAGCCTGATCGACGGAGCGTATGAAGGCTTGCTGCGGCAGTCCGATCAGGCCGAGCACGTCGTTGATGACGCCAATCGGTGCCGGTTGATAGAACCAACGCCAGACCCAGGCCATAGCGGCAGCCGTCGTCAGAAACGGCAGGAAATAGAGAGCCCTGATCAGCCCATGGAGAATGCGCACCCGATCGAGATAGAAAGAGATCACGAAGGAAATCAGCAAGCTGACCGGCGTGCCGATAATCAGATAGGTGAACGTGTTGCGAAAAACCTTCCAGAATTGCGGATCATTGTAGAGCTTCACGTAATTGGCAAAGCCGATGAATTTCGGCGGCTTCATCAGGTTCCAGTTGGTGAAGGACAGATAGAAGGCCTGCAGTGTCGGGTAAAACCGGATGACGCAGTAAAACAGGATCGGCAGGGCCAGGAATGTCCAGACCCAAATGAGGCGCTTGTGGCGCATGGATAGCCGATCCCAAAGGGATGCGGCGGGGCGGCGCGCGGCCGTCCCATCCGTATTTCCAGGTGCGGAGCTCATGGCTTGCCCTTATTTGGTCTTTGCAGCGTCGATGATCTCCTGCTCGGCTGTTGCAGCCTGAGCAATGGAGTCCTCAGGAGACTGCTTTTCCAGCAGCACGCGATTGACCATGTCGATGGCCGTCTGGCGCTGGGCGGCTTCGTCGACAAACAGCGTTGTGTGAGCGTAATCCAGCGCCTTCAGGAACGGTGAATAGATCGGATCGGCCAGATTGGCCTCGGTCAGAGCGGCAGAGCGGCGGGCTGGCAGTTCGCCGACCGTATCCAGCCAGACCTTCATGGCTTCCGGCGAAGAGATGTAGGCAAGGAACTTCTTCGAAGCTTCGAGCTTCTCGCCGCTCACCTTGGCACCGATGCCATTGGCAAAATAGCTGGCGTAATTCGAACGTATGCCCGCGGCATTGGTCGGCAGTTCAGTAACACCCCATTCGAAGTCCTTGATGCTCTTGAAGGAGCCGAGACGGAAGGTGCCGTCGATGGTCATCGCCGCACGGCCAGCGCGGAAAGCAGCCTGGCCTTCATCCATGAAGCCAA
Source organism: Hyphomicrobiales bacterium (assembly GCA_900472175.1). Lineage (GTDB taxonomy): Bacteria > Pseudomonadota > Alphaproteobacteria > Rhizobiales > Rhizobiaceae > Pararhizobium. Next base: position 26,088 of record UCHD01000003.1, read on the forward strand.
CCTCACCAACCTTCTGTTCGGTCTGCAGGTCTGTGTAGAACTTCAGCGCCTTGATGCCAGCATCGTTGTTGTACGTTACCTTGGAATAATCGGCCGTATACGGCTCGCCGCCGTTCTGGCGGATCAACACCTCACGCCACCACTGGTGGTCCTGCCCGGCCATATCCATCGTTGTGCCGGCCACGGTCATATTGCCATTGGCATCATGCTTCGCAGTCTTTTCAGCGGCGGCAACGAATTCATCGACCGTCTTCGGAGGGCTCTTCGGATCGAGGCCAGCTTCCTGGAATAGCTTCTTGTTATAGAACAGCGCCAGCGAACGAACGGCGGTCGGCAGGCCATAATAGTCGTCGCCACGCTTCATGGCAGAGACGATCGGAAAGAACTCGCTTTCGATCTTGTCGTGCGGAAAAGCATCTACAGGCAAAGGCTGGACGAGACCGCCGGCGATGAACTGGTCAAGCCAGCCATAGAAAAGCTGCATTACATCGGGGCCACTGCCGGACATGTTGGCGGCAACGACGCGGGTCTGGTAGTCGGCATAAGGGAATGTTGTCTGCTTGACGGTAATATCCGGATTGGCCTTCTCGAAATTCTCGATCAGCTGATCCATCGCCTTGACGCGGGTTTCGTAGACATACTGCCAATATTCGATCTCAACAGCCTGGGCACTGTTGACGGCAAAGACGCTAATACCCGTAAAAAGACCGGCCAATAGAATTCCGCGACGCATAGTAATCCTCCTTATGCCGAGCCGGTGGTGATTCCGCTCGTGCTCATCTGGTTCCCCAAAGCTACCTGCAATGTTTTGCTCAGCGCTTCGATTTGCTTGTCGGGGAGGATCTCCGAAGACCCGAAGGCCACCCTTCCCTTTTTCATAATCGCAGGTTCGCGATCTCCCTAGGCTCATCCGGGCGATGCGTTTTGTCAATAAGATAATTTAGTTTAATTATTCTATTGCGGTCTGCCGCACCCTGGGGCTATCCCTATGTCGCAGAGGCAAAGGTGGTCGACATGGCGCGGCAGTCAGGCAAACAACAGATCGCGATCGGGAAAAATCCGGAACGCAGCCGGGATCATAACCGGCGCGTCGTGCTGGATGTCGTGCGGATGCACGGCTCTCTCGGGCGCATGCACATTGCCAAGCTCACGCAACTGACGGCCCAGGCAGTGGCCAACATTGTCGATGAACTCGTTGGCGAAGAACTGCTGATGGAAATCGGCCGCCTGCGATCGGGCCGTGGCCAGCCACCCATCCAGTTTGCAGTCAATCCGGATGGGGCCGTCACCATCGGCACCGAAATTGCGGCCGATCACATGGTGACCACCGTCCTCGATCTCTCCGGACAGGTTCGTTCGCGGTCGATCGTCGCCGTGCTGGATACCCGGCCGGAATACATCGTTCCGTTTTTCGCGCGACAGGTTGAAGCCGTTCGCGCGCAGTTTCCGTCGAAGTTGCTGGGCATCGGCGTCGTCATGCCCGGCCCATTCGAAATCGATGGCATGAGTTCCGTCGGTCCGACCACGCTGCCTGGCTGGGGATCGATCGACGCGGCAGCTGTTCTGAGCGCGGCCAGCGGGGAAACGGTCATCGTCGAAAACGATGCCAATGCGGCAGCCGTTAGCGAACGCTTGTTCGGCGCCGGACGGGCGATCTCGAATTTCGGCATGATCTATTTCGGCGTCGGCGTCGGGCTCGGGCTTATCCATGATGGCGCACCGTTTCGCGGTGCCTTTGGCAATGCCGGTGAAATCGGCCATGTTGTCGTCGCTCCGCGCGGCCGCCCTTGTGCCTGCGGCCAGAACGGTTGCCTGGAACGCTACGCCTCGGTCTACGCACTAAAGGAAAAGCTCGCAGCAGCTGGCTTCGAGAATTCCGATTTCGAAGCCATCGAGGTTATGCACAGAGAGGGCAATCCGGTCGTCCGGGAATGGATTGCGGAGACGGCGGAATATCTGTCGCCCATGGTCGCGATGCTCGAAAATGTGCTCGATCCGGAGACACTCATTCTGGGGGGCGCGCTGCCGGATGCGGTTATCGACGACATCATAGACGCGCTGCAGGCGCTGCCCGTCTCGGTGGCGAGCCGCCGGACACGTGCCCTGCCCCGTGTCATGCGCGGACAGACGGGCCAGTTGACGGCGGCGCTCGGTGCTGCCGCGCTGCCGCTTTTCGAAGCTGTGACGCCGAAGATGGAAACGTCGCAAACAGGCGTGACCGAGAACGTGGCCTGAACCAAAGGCGATGGCGACCAGAGATGAAGAGATGGGAGAAGAAGGCATGCTGACCGATCGCGAGCGCATCGAGAGACAGAAACAGAACCCTTCGTTGATCGGCCTGCATCGGGCTCTGTCCCGGCTGAACTCCTGCGTCACCATCATGAACACCGGCGCTCATCCGGACGACGAGCATAATAGCCTGCTTGCTTACCTTCGGTTAGCGCTTGGCATGCGGATCATCGTTGCGTGTTCCACGCGCGGCGAAGGCGGCCAGAGCGCCATCGGCCCGGAACGGCTTGGCGCGCTTGGCGTCGTACGCAGCCGCGAAATGGAAGAGGCAGCGCGCGAGCTCGATGCGGATATCCACTGGCTGGGGCACGGTCCTGAAGACCCCATTCATGATTTCGGATTTTCAAAGGACGGCGACCAGACCTTCGCCCGTTGGGGCGAAGAGCGAATGGTCGAGCGGCTGGTGCGCGCCTATCGAACGGAGCGGCCGGATATCGTGCTGCCGACATTTCTCGACGTACCGGGCCAGCATGGCCACCACCGTGCGATGACGCGAGCGGCGGAGACAGCCATTCGGCTGGCTGCCGATCCGGCAGCCTTTCCCGAACATATGTCGGAGGGTTTGAAACCGTGGGCGGTATCAAAATTCTACCTACCAGCCTGGTCCGGCGGCGGCGAAACCTATGATGACGAGGTGCCGCCGCCGCCCGCCACGCTTCTGATCAAGACAACCGGCCTGGAGCCGGCGACAGGTGCAAGCTACGATCATATCGGCGAATGGTCGCGCTATTATCACGCCTCTCAAGGCATGGGCCGCTGGCGCGACCGGCCACGCGAGGACTGGCCGCTGCATCTCGGATACGCCATGGCCGGTGTCGGAGACGAAGCCTCCATTTCTGATGGTCTGCCCACCACACTTGCCCAGCTTGGCGATCAGGCAGACGTGCCGCAGAGCGTTGTTGATGCCCTGGCGATTGCCGATGCGTGCATCGCCAAAGCCATCGGCAGTTTCCCCGACCTTTCCCGCATCGCTGATGCGCTACGTCAGGCTGCTTACGCGATCGATGAAGCCATTGCAGCCAGCAGCGCATCTCTGCTGGAGCTGCATGGGCATCGGTTCGCTCGTAAGCTTTCGCAAATAGATGCCGCTATCTTTGCGACACAGGGCATCACCGTCAGGGCTGTCGCCAGCCCGGCAACGTTGTCGCCCGGCACTCAAGGCTCATTGACGCTGCATATTAGCGGCGTTCCCAGCAGTGCGTCTCTGAAAGCCGATCTCCATCTGCCTGCGGGCGTATCGGCTACTCGTCGGCAGCAAGGCGCTGACGACCAGGTCGTCTTTGACTTGACCGTCGCCGCCGATGCCCCACTGTCCCCGCAATACGCTCCATTATGGTCAAGCATGGGCGGCAATGACGGTGCGTTCGCGGAGATTTCTATCGAGGTCGGGGGAAGAGCGGTCACGACACGCATCGATATTGAAGAACCGCTTTCCATAGTGCCGACATATTCCTTGGTATTGTCGCCAAATGCCATCATTGCGCCGTTTGATGCCAAGCTCCGGCAGTGGACTGTGAAGGCGCAGGGCGCCGAGGCAAATATCACGTTCGCGGTTCCAGATGGCTGGTCGGTGCATAGGCAGATAGGCGGTTTCCAAGTGACTGCGCCAGCGTCGATATCACCCGGTTTGACTGTTCTCGCACCGAACATCGACAGCCGGCCTGCGATGCGTGTCACACCGATTGCCTATCCCCACATCGGGCGGACCGCTTTTCGTGAACCGGAGACCTTGCGCATTCTAGCGCTCGATCTGAAGCTCCCCGAGAACGCCAAGGTGGGCTATGTCGGTGGCGGAGCTGATCGTGTCGGCCTGTGGTTGCAGCGCATGGGCATTGATGTCACCGAACTCGACGCCTCGTCATTGGCTGGCGATCTCTCGGGGTTCACGACAATCGTTGTCGGCATTTTCGCCTTCGGTATCCGCAAGGATCTGGCAGCGGCCACCCCGCGGCTGCATCGTTTTGTGGAGAATGGCGGGCATCTCGTTACGCTTTATCACCGGCCGTCGGATGGCTGGAACCCGAACGAGACGCCGCCACTTCGCATCGAGATTGGCACGCCTTCGGTGCGCTGGCGGGTCACCGATCCTGCAGCGGTTATCGATGTCCTGAGGCCGGACCACCCCCTGATGATCGGCCCGAACCGGATTGAGGCCAGCGATTGGCAGGGATGGGACAAGGAACGCGGGCTTTATTTCGCAGCGCGCTGGAACGAGGCCTATCAGCCGCTGCTATCAATGGGCGATCCCGGTGAAAGCCCATTGCAAGGATCACTGATCTCTGCCGAGATCGGTCGAGGGCGGCATACACACGTGAGCCTCGTTTTGCACCACCAACTTGACAAGCTCGTGCCCGGAGCTTTCAGGGTGATCGCCAATCTCGTCCAGCCCGTGGGCCTCTAGCCACGATTCCGGCAGCCGATTTGCTGTCATTGGTTATCGAGCAACTCGATGGACATGATCGGTTGAGGCTTCGTCGTGTCGTACGAAAGATTTGGCAATCGGCCCCTCGCCGATCTTGTCCTGCCCCCCTAAAGGAGAAGCAAGGGAGTCGCCACCTCCGGGGGCGAATCTGCCGACGCTTCGTGGTGGTGCCTACTTGCGCACGAGGCTGAAAGAAAAATGGCTGCCGCGATGGTAGTCGATGGCGTAGTTGACAGGCACGCCGGCCGCGCTGAAACAGGTTTCCGTAATGAGCAGAGCCGGGCCGAAATCCCGCAGGTCGTTGCGCTCGACGACGTCATCCGGCAGCATGACAGCCGTCACGGATGCGGCCGACATGCGCGGCCGTTGCTTGTATTGCTCGAGCACGGAAAGCAGTGAACCGCTCCAGTCGATGTCGTAGAGCCGTGCGGAAATAATGCTACGCGGCACATAGTCGAGGCAATACATGATCGGCGTATCGTTCTCGAGCCGCAGGCGCTCGATGCGGATGACGCGCTCCCCCGTTTCCAGTCGCAATTGCCTGGCGACCGTTGCGTCCGGCGCCTCTTCGGAGATCGACAAAACCTTGTTCTGCGGCGAATAACCGTACTGACGCGCCATGTCGGTGACGCTTTCAAACACCGTGATCGGCCGATCGACCTGGACCGCGGAAATTGCCGAGACGAAACGGCCCCGCCCATGTTCGACAAAGATGAGATCGTCCTGTTCAAGCAGCTTGAGCGCTTCGCGCAGAGCAGGGCGTGAAATTTTGAAACGGGCAGTCAGCTGCGCTTCCGTTGGCAGCTTGTCGCCGGGCTGGAGACCTTCGTCGCGAATCAGGTCGGCAAGGCGATCGCGAAGTTGGATCACCAGGGTGCGCGTATCGCGAAGGGGTTCGTCCAAGGCGTTCCTCACAGGTTGTAACAGTTTCATTCTCTTGTCTGACAAATACACAAACGTCAAGTGATGGCGATAGAGTGAACAAGCGCTTACAGGAAATGGAACTTCACGGATTGCTAATTAGAGAGGTAAGCAGACCGCTTGACACCAACAGATCAAGATGTCAGTTGTCTTACAACATTGCTGAAACCGATAAGACTTGGAGGCGATCGGCAATGATCATCACAACAGAGAGTTTTCCATGCTGAATTTTGACGAAGAGAGATTTCTGCGCATTCAATCCGGCGCTGCTGGACTTGCAAAGCGCTTCGACGACGTGATCGCGGGCTGCCTCGCTGCCGGAGCAGAAAACGTCTTCTTTCTGGGAACCGGGGGGGCCGCCATCCTCATGCAGCCGGCGCATCAACTGCTGCAGCGCAAGTCGCGGTTCCCGGCCTTCATCGACCTGACGGCCGAACTCTTTATCGCTGGCTCGGCCAATCTCACGAAAAATTCCATCGTGGTCATGCCGTCGCTGTCCGGCACGACGAAGGAAAGCGTTGCGCTGCTTGCCAAGATCAAGGAAGTCGGCGCAACCGTGTTGACGCTTGTTGGCCATGAGGAAACGCCGCTTGGCAAGGGGGGCGACCATGTGTTCGTCAATTTTGCCGAAGACGATACGTCCTGTGAATCCTTCTATCTGCAGTCGCTGTTCGTCGCACTCTCGATCATGAAGCACCGCGGCGAGATCAAGAATTACGAACAGCTGGTTGGTCAGCTGCAAAGCCTGCCGAAGTTGCTGCTGGACGTGAAGCGCGCTTATGAAGGCAAGGCGGAAGGTTTCGCCAAGATCCTCGCCGGCTCGGACTACCACATCGTCACTGGCGCCGGAAACGTCTGGCCAGAAGCCTTCTACTACGGCATGTGCATCCTTGAGGAAATGCAGTGGATCCGTACCCGTCCGGTCCATGCGTCCGATTTCTTTCACGGCACGCTGGAGCTGGTCGAAAAGAACGTCAGTGTCATCCTGTTCAAGGGTGAAGACGAATGCCGTCCGGTGGCCGATCGCGTCGAAAATTTCGCGCCGAACTATACCGACAAGCTTACCGTCCTCGACACCGCCAATTTCGACTTGCCGGGCATCTCTGCGGAAGTCCGCGGCCTGATCTCTCCGATCCTGCTGGCAACCGTGCTGGAGCGTATCAGCGCCCATCTCGAAGTCATGCGAAACCACCCTCTCACCACGCGGCGCTACTACAAGAAGGTTGCCTACTGAGCAGCAATCCGCATGATGCGATTTCGGTTGTTTCCTGTATCGGAAACTCTTCCATGGGGCCGCGAGCATCAAAGCGATGCGCGCGGCCCTGCCATTGTGCCCTGCCATTGTGAATGACTATTCGAGGTTTCATGTCCCGTCTCCGCTTCGCCGTCGTCGGCGACAACTGCGTCGATCGTTTTCAGCCGCCCGTTGGCCAGTCGCTCATCGGCGGCAATGCCATCAATGTCGCCGTCCAGCTCGCCGCGCTCGGTCATGAGGCCTGGTATTTTGGCGCGGTCGGCCGCGATACCGATGGTGAACGCACGCGCGGCTTGTTGGTCGCCAACGGCGTGCGCGTCGAGCACCTGCAAATGCGGCCTGGCGAAACCGCCTATACGATTATCGAACATACCAAGACGGGCGACCGTATCTTCGCCTTCGAAGAATTCGGCGTTTGCCGGGATTACCTGCCGAGCGAGCGGGATTTTACGGCTCTTGCCGGCATGGATCACGTCCATATCGGCTGGATCGCGGATGGGGGACTAGTCCGCCGCAGAGTGACCGGTTCCGGCGTCAGCGTTTCGCAGGATGTATCAGTCAACAACGATGCGGCTCATCTCGGCGTCGACAAACTTCACATCGCCTTTGGTTCGGCCGGTGAAGATCACGAAAGGGCTGGAAGGATGATGGAAGGATTCCTTGCCGATGGCGCAAAGCTCGCTGTGGTGACGCTTGGTGGCGATGGATCGGCGGCCACTGACGGCAAAGACCATGCCGAAACCGGCATCACGCCTGTCGACGTGATCGACACAACCGGTGCCGGTGACAGTTTCATCGCCGGCTTCCTGCATGCGTATGTGCCCGGCGGCAGCCTCGAAGAAAGCCTCATCTCCGGCCGTGATTGCGCCGCACGTACATGTGGCCATGTCGGAGGCTTTCCGCAGGAACCGCAACCGCTTTAGTCTATCGGCTCACTTCGCCCGCAGTGCCCTTCCCAACGGCCGAGTTGGAAACATTGTTTCCTCGCCTGTTGATGGTCGCGGCATCTGTCAGGATGCAGGCAAAGCCGAAAAGACTGGCAAAAGTCCATACCCCGCCCCAGAACGGGTGATGCCTGATATTATGCGTGCCTCAATGCAAGATCTGGCTGAGAAACAGCCGGCTGCGCTCATGCTGAGGATTGTCGAAGAATTCGGCAGGTGCGGCTTCTTCCACCACCCGGCCCTGATCCATGAAGATCACCCGGTCGGCAACCTGACGGGCAAAGCCCATTTCGTGGGTGACACAGATCATTGTCATGCCTTCCTCGGCAAGCGACACCATCGTATCCAGTACTTCCTTGACCATTTCCGGGTCCAGAGCCGAGGTGGGCTCGTCGAACAGCATGATCTTCGGGTTCATGCAAAGCGCCCGCGCGATGGCGACACGCTGTTGCTGGCCACCGGAAAGCTGCCCTGGATACTTGTTTGCCTGGTCCGCAATACGTACCCGTTCAAGAAAGTGCATGGCGATCTCGGTCGCTTTGGCCTTGCCCATCTTGCGAACCCAAACCGGAGCAAGCACACAGTTTTCCACAATTGTCAGATGCGGGAAGAGATTGAAGTGCTGGAAGACCATGCCGACCTCGCGGCGCACTTCCTCGATGTTCTTCTCGTTGTCGGTGAGTTCGATGCCACCGACGACGATCTGGCCTTGCTGATGTGCTTCAAGCCTGTTGATGCAGCGGATCAACGTCGATTTTCCAGAGCCCGACGGCCCGCAGATAACGATGCGTTCCTTCTTGGCAACGTCAAGATTGATGTCGTCGAGGGCATGATATTGCCCGTACCATTTGTGCACGCCGGAAAGTTTGATCTCGTCGTTCATCGGTTGCGGCATGAATTTCTCTCCGTTTACTTCAGAACCAGCCAGCCCGACACGATGATGATCGCAGCGCCGGCAAGCGTATGAATTTCGATTGGGGCGCCAAATAACAGTGCGCCGTAAACACAGCCCCAGACGATCTGGCTATATTGGAAAGGGGCGATGACCGAGGCATCGCCAATGCGGAAGGCGCGCACGAGCAGGACATGGCCCGCAAAAAGCAGAAGCCCGGCCGCGGCGACCGTCGTGAGATCCGATGTTTCCGCAGGCACGAAGCCGCCACCACCTGCAAAAGCGACGACGAACGAAAGCACGGAAAGCACGGCCAGAACGCTGAACACCAGCGCCGTGTCGGATTCCGTCGTTTTCGCGCGGCGCAGGATGACCAGCGAAAATGCGAACAGCAGCGCGGAGCCCACGGCCGCCGCATGGCCGAGATTCATCGGCGCGACACCCGGCCGAAGCGCCACAATCACCCCGGCAAAGCCGAGAAATACACCGATCCAGCCAACGCGAGACAGCCGTTCACCCAGAAAAACGAATGCGAGTATGGCGACGAGAACCGGCGCGAGAAAAGCAAGCACGTAAGCTTCCGAAAGCGGCAGTTTGGCGAAAGCGTAGTAGATCAGGATGGTATCGGCAGCGAGCAGACCGGCGCGCACGAAAGCGAGGCCGGGATGGCGAGGCCAAAGCGCCTTGGATCGACCTGAAAGGACGGCGGAGGCCATTACGATCAGCAGCGCTGCTACCGTGATCATGAAAGTCACCTGCGGCACGGGAAAAGTCTGTGCGAGAAGTTTCACCAGCGCATCCGTGCCGGAGAACGCCGCAAAAGCGCACGTAACGACCAATGCCGCTCTCAGATTGTATCGTTGCGGCATCGCCGCGATGTCCACCGTCATGGCGTCAGCGGGCATTAAAGCGGCCGAAATGAGCCTCTATGCGAGACTGAAGAAATTCGAGCCCAATCGAAAGAACCCAATAGATCATCGAGGCGGTGATCAGCATTTCGATATGCCGGAACTCCGTCTGGCCCTGTGTACGGGCAAGATACATGATTTCCCAGACACCCACGACCGATACCAGGGATGAATCCTTCAACATTGCGATGAACTGGTTGCCTGTGGGCGGTACGATGACGCGCATTGCCTGCGGCAGGATGACGAGGAACATCGTCTGGTTCGGGCTAAGGCCGAGCGCAGTCGCGCCCTCCGTCTGCCCACGATGAATGCTCTCGATCCCGGCGCGGAAGATTTCCGTCATATAGGCGCCGTAGCAGAGCGAAAGCGCCAGAATGCCGGCCGGCACGGCCCCGATGACATAGCCGACCTGCGGCAGGCCGAGATAGATGATGTAGATCTGCATCAGGAGCGGCAGGCCGCGAAACAGCGACGTGTAGAAGGTGGCGAGACCGTAGATCACACCATTCTTCGAGAGCTTTGCAATGGCGCCCGCCAGTGCGATCACCGTCGCGATCGCGATCGAGATCGCCGAAATGTAGAGCGTCGTCACCACGCCCTGCGAGATCATGAAGCCGATCTTCTTGGCGATGAACGGCAGCGACAGGTCGAAGGAATAGAAGAACAGCATCAGCAGTGCGAAGAGTTCAAGCCAGACGGCGACGATCTGCTGGCGGCGCGGCAGGAGCTGCAAGAGTTTCCAGTTGAATGCGACGATCAGAGCCAGCGCGATCGCCGATATGGCGCGGCCGAACTGCTTGTTTTCCTTCAGCCAGTCGACGGCCGATGGGAAGATCTTGCCGATCCAGGCAGAGCTGATGCCAAGCGAGTAAAGGCCTGCTGCAACGAGAAAAAGAACGAACAGGGCGCCGATACGCCGCGCCGTTGCGGGATAGGTGAGTATCAGTCTTCCAAGCATCGATGTCCCCCCGCAGGATCAGGCGGCGCGTTCACGCCACCAGTCCTGCGCCTGCAATTTCCAATAGGTGAGCTGCGCTGTGGCAAGCCCCGCGACACCACCGGCCCAGACGAGACCGAAGGGCTTGAACAGTTTGTAGCGGTCCGACTGGCCGAGAATCCCTTCCGCAATCAGCTTGCCGCCGATCGCGGTCGTGTTAAGCCCGTGGCCACCAAAGGCGGTACAATGCCATACGCCCGGCTGCATTTCGCCGATCTGGGGCATGAGATGGCGGGCATAGGACATGAGGCCGGACCACGCGAGTTCGGTTTTCAGCTCTTTGAGCTGCGGATATGTGCCGGTCATTTCGCGGCGCAGTTCCTGAGCGAGAGCTGCCGGGGACGCGGCGCGGGTCGTGATGCGCCCGCCCCAGAGAATACGCTTGCCGTCCTCCACCAAACGATAATAGTCGCCGGCCCGGCGGTTGTCGCCTATCGCGTCGCGGGTGGTAATCGCTTCGCGGATGAGATCCGGTGCTTCCTCGGTGATCATGACGTAGGTTGCAATCGGAAGGTACGAACGTCTCAACTTGCCGATCAGCGAACCGGTGTAGCCGCCGGTCGTGAAGACGATGCGGCGGGCCTTCACCTGGCCGCCAGATGTCGCCGCGCGCTTTTCCGCACCATCGACATCGCAGCGCGTTGCCGGAGAGTTCTCATAGATGCGGCCGCCGAGGCGCTCGATCTCCTTTGCCACCGCCCGCAGATAGTTCAACGGGTGCATATGGAAGGCCTTCGGGTCACGCAGCGCCTGGAAGTAACGCTCGGATTTCAACCGGCTACGCACTGCGTCCGTGCCAAAATATTCCAGGTCGTAGCCGTACTCCCGGCGCATCTCGTCGGCATGTTGCTTCAGGCCATCGCCGCCGTCGTAACGCAACACACTCATGATGCCAGCTTGCGGCTTCGCGTCCGCGATATCGAGATCGCGGATCGTGTCGCGGACAAAATCGACGCCTTCGATCGACAGGCGATGGATTTTATGAGCCGCATCGGAGCCTGCCGCGCGCGCAATCGCATCGCCGCCGGTCGCGAAACCCGGGCTGACAAAGCCGCCATTGCGGCCGGATGCGCCGAAGCCGACGCTTTCAGCCTCCAGCACAACAACGGAAATGCCGGCGCGTGCAAGCTGCAAAGCCGTAGTGAGGCCGGCAAGGCCACCACCAATGATCAGGGTGTCACAGTCGATGCTGCCGGAAAGTGTCGGCCGCTCGGCACCATTGGCCATGGTGCGGCGGTAATAGGTATCAGGATAGGTCATGTCGGGCTCGCTTCGGGCAGGAATGGCAATGCCGGGTTCGGGATAAACCTGAGCCCGGCGTTGCTTGTGCGTCTCAGTCGGCGCTGTAGTCCTTGCCGTACCATTTGGCAGTCAGAGAGGCGAGCGTGCCGTCCTTCTTCATCTCCTCAATGATGCCGCCAACTTTCGCAGTCCATTCCGGATCAACCTTCTCGCCGATGACGACCAGCGGTTCGCGGAACGCATAACCGCCGTCAAGGATCCGCAGCGGATAGCCATTCTTGATAGCGTTCATTGCGGTCTGCTCCGGCGCGATCACCGCATCGAGACGAACACCGGCACCGAGGCGCAGATCATCGAAGGGCAGCATGGAGTCAGCGAATGTGCGGACTTCGCCCGGCGTCAGCTTGTATTCGACCGGCGGCAGGCCCGGCGCATCGATTTCAAGCTTGCGGTTGATGAAGTCTTCCGAGGTTGTCGCAGTTTCGACGCCGATAACCTTGCCGTTGAGATCTTCGACGGACTTGGCCGAGCTGTCCTTGTGAACGACGTAGACATAGGGGCTGTAGTAGTAGATGCCGGCGAAATCGATGACCTGGGCGCGGGCCTTGGTTGGGGTGACGGAGCCGACGCCGAGATCGTAACGGCCCTGCCAGCGGCCGCCGGTCAGCGTCGCCCAGTCCGGCGTCTGAAAGCTGACCTCAACGCCGAGACGCTTGGCGATCTCGCGGGAAACGTCGATGTCGAAACCGACCATTTCGTTGTTGTCGTCAAGGAAACTTTGGGGCGGCCAGCTGCTGTTGGTCGCGACGACCATCGCCTTGTTTTCCATAACGCGATCAAGCGTCTCGCCGGCAAAGGCGGAGTTTGCGGCAGCCAGCAGCACAACACCGGCCAGGAGCTTCGTCACAATGTTCATGGTCCCTCCCAAGGTTTCTTCAAAACATCTTTGTAAGATGTCTGACAACAAGTATTGAAAGATATAACCTCACTGTCAATGGATTTAGGCGGCAAGTTGATGAGATAATCAGATTACCAGATGTTTTCTCGGAACAGGACGTTGGGCATTGATCCAATGCTTTACGGGGCAGGTTTTGATGTGCACTGCCCCCTATAAATCAAAAAGGACACGGTGTGATTTAACCGCGTGGGAGGCACCGTCGACTTCGATGGCACTTAAGGACTGGATCAAGCTTTTCCTAAAGGCCGCATTGTGCGGCAAGTCCTGACCGAAGACATCTGATAGGCCCAACATGGCATCGACACGCTCGCCGGGCGATGTCGTCGCCTGCAGGCACGATGCAATCCTGCCCGCGAGTGGATCATTGACCTTGATGATATCGCCATTCCGGTCGCGCCGGCTGACATAACCGATCCATGCGGCAACCCCGAGCGCCATCGCCGGATAAAGTTGGCCGGCTGCGATCCTGTCGCGGATCGTGTTCAGGAGCCGTTGGGGAAGCTTTTGGGAGCCGTCCATGGCAATTTGCATGGTTTTGTGGCGCAGGGCCGGATTGTTGAAACGGGCGATCAGGTCGCGGCGATAGGCGGGAAGATCGAACCCGGACAGCACCGGCAGTGTCGGGCTCGCTTCGTCACGCATCAGACCTTCAATCAGGTCCCGCATGCCATCGATCGCCATGGCCTCGGCCACCGTTTCGGCGCCCGCGAGGACGCCGAGATAGGCGAGCGTGGAATGGCTGCCGTTCAGGAGCCGCAGCTTCATGTTCTCGTAGACGGAAACGTCGGTGACGAAAACGGCGCCTGCAGTATCCCATGCCGGCCGGCCGAGCGGGAAGTCATCCTCGATCACCCATTGGGAGAACGGTTCGGTGGCCACCGGCCAGGCATCGGTCATGCCAAGTGCAGCGGCAACCGCTTCGCGGTCGGCATCCGTCGTGGCAGGCACGATGCGATCGATCATCGTCGAGGGCGCGGAAACGCCGCGGACGAAGTCGCCCAACTCCTTGCTGCGCAATTGCGCAAAGCGGACAATAACGCGCTTGAGTACATGGCCGTTCGACGGAAGGTTGTCGCAGGATAACAACGTAAACGGCGGCACGTTCGCCGACCGCCTTTGGGCCAACGCCTCGACGATGAAGCCGGGTGCCGATTTTGGACGGCCAGGGTTCTGCAGATCATGGAGGACGCTTGGGTGGTTTTCATCCAGTGCGCCGGTTGCCGGATTATGGCAATAGCCCTTTTCCGTGATCGTCAGCGAAACGATCCGCGTAGCGGGATCCGCCATGCGGGCCAGAACCGCTTCCGGACTTTCCGGCGCGACGAGTGTTTCGACGACGCTGGCGATGACGCGCAACTGCTCGCCGCTGCCGTCCTGGACCTTCAGTGTGTATAGATCGTCCTGAGGGCCAAGCGCGTCGCGGGTGTCGGCACTGCGCAGCGAGACGCCACAGATGCCCCAGGAGAGATCGCGCGCCAATACGTCGTCGGTATAGACCGCCTGATGGGCGCGGTGAAAGGCACCGATGCCGAGATGGACGATACCGATGGAGACACCACTTGCATCATAGCCGGGTCTGCGGATTTCAGGCAGCAGGGACGCGAGGCTCTGTCTGGAAAGTCTGGTCATGTCATTCGGCCGGCTGTTGTTTGGCGCGGGCGACGATTTGCGACGGGTTGACGAATTGCAGGGCCAGAATGAGCCAGAACAGGGTCGTCACCATATAGATCACCGCCATGGCGTCGATCGATTGCCCAGCGCGGACACCAGCGGCAAAGACCGCGTAGTAGAGCGAAACGACCAGCGTCTGGCTTGTCGGCCCGGCAATCAGAAAGGTCAGCTCGAACATGGCGATTGTCCGCACCAGCACCAGAAGCAGCGCCGCCAGCATGCCGGGCAGCAGAAGCGGTAGCAGGATACGCAGAAACAGGCTGCCGGTGCCTGCGCCAAAGACACGGGCCGCGGCCTCGATGCGCGGGTCGATCTGCTCGATGAACGGGATCATCACCAGAACGACGAAGGGCAGCGAGGGCACGAGATTGATCAGCACGACGCCCCAGAAGGAACCGCCAAGGCCAATCTGGTAGAGCACCGTTGCCAATGGAATGCCGTAGGTCAGCGGGGGAATGAGCAAGGGCAGCAGAAATAGCAACACGACAAGACGCTTGCCCGGAAAGTCCCGCCGCGCCAGCGCGTAAGCCGTGGTGACGCCGAGGATTCCGGAGATGAGGACCACGGTGAAGACGATCTGGAACGTCACGAACACGACGCTCGACAGCTGGAATTCCTTCCAGGCGCTGAAATACCACTTCGTCGTCAGGCCAACTGGCAGCCAGGTGCCGAGCCAACGGGTGGCAAAGGAATTCACTACTACGGCCGCAATGACGCCGATAAGATTGACAATGAACAGCCCGGCGACTGCCCAGACGGCAAAACGCCAGATTTTCGACACGAGGCCCTGATCGCGGATCATAGCGGCATCTCCCGGAAAAATGCGTGATGAGGCACAGGCTTTGTCATGGTCATCATCCCTTTGTCCCCCCGGTCGGGCCGCGATAGAACATCGAGCGTGCGCCGAGCACGATCAACACGACGACCAGTTCCACCGCACCCATGACCATGGCGATCGCTGTTCCCAGCGAATGATCATATTGCTCGAAGGCGGCCTGATAGGCGGCAATAGAGATCACCCGCGTCGGGCCAGCCGGAGCACCCAGCAGGACGGCGGAGGGAAAGACGGCGAAGGCCTGAACGAAAGCCAGGCAGAAGGTCACCGCAAGCCCCGGCACCAAAAGCGGCAGGAACACTTTCATGAAGCGCTGGCGGGCATTGGCACCAAGCGTTGCTGCCGCCTGCTCGATCGCCGGGTCGATGCCGGTCACGTAGGACAGCGTCAACAGGAAAGCGAAGGGGAAACCGGTGATCACCAGCGAGGCGAACACACCCCAATAGTTGTTGGTGAGCTTGACCGGTGCATCCAGCAAGCCGACAAGCACCAGCACGCGGTTGAACCATCCTTGCGGCCCGAGAAACGTCAAAAGTCCGTCGGCAACGAATACCGTGCCTAGCGTGATCGGCAGGACGAGGATCGTCGTCAACAGCCGTTGCCGCGTCATCAGCCGGACCCGGAAGGCAATCGGCACGGCAAAGGCGAGATTGACGATGGTCACCGGCAGCGCCAGCCAGAGGGTCGATGCAATCGTGCGATATTGGAAGGGATCGCTGAAGAAGGTCACATAGTTGGCATACCAGGCGCCCTCCTTCGGCATTACCGAGTCGGCAAGCCCGTAGAAGAACGGATAGATGAACAGCCCGAGCATCACTGCAAGCCCCGGCAGGACCAGCAGTGTCGCGCCATCGAAACCGCGCGCGGCAAGCCGAGTGCGAAGCGACGGCGTGCTCATGCGCCCTTCCCCTTGAACAATAGCGCCCGGCCTTGCGCTGGTTGCAGGGTTGCCGATGCACCGCGTGGCAGAGCCTGCTCGGCGCGAAAATAGAGGTCGGAACCATCGGCGGACTTGGCCAGCCCGAAAAAGGCACGGCCGCGATATTCCATGTTGACGACCGTGGCAGGCATGCCGTTGCCATCCTCGACGGCAATCAGATCCTCCGGCCGCACCGACAGCACGGCCTGATCGCCAACGGCAAGCGGCTCGCGCATCGTGCCCGTCAGCTGCGCCCCGGCCACCTCGATGCGGGCTTCGTCACCAGATATGCCAATCACCCGCCCGGCAATGCGCGTGCGAAAACCCATGAAATCGGCGACGTCGATATGATTGGGCCGCTGATAGAGATCCTGCGGCGAGCCGATCTGCATGATCCGCCCCTGGCTCATCACGACAATCCGGTCGGCAAGCGACAGCGCCTCGTCCTGATCATGCGTCACGTAAATTGTTGTCGAGCCGATCTGGTCATGGATGCCGCGGATTTCAGCGCGCATCTCCAGCCTCAGCTTGGCATCGAGATTGGACAGCGGCTCGTCCATCAGTACGACCGGCGGCCGGATGACGATGGCGCGGGCAATCGCCACGCGCTGCTGTTGTCCGCCGGAAAGCTGCCCCGGCAGCTTGTCGATCTGGCTTTCCAGCCGGACCAGCGCCAAGGCCTGCTCGATGCGCCGGTCAGCTTCCGCACCGCGAACACCCTGCATGGTCAGCCCGAACCCGACATTGCGGCGCACGCTCATATGGGGAAACAGGGCGTAGCTCTGGAACACCATGCCGAAACCGCGCTTTTCCGGCTCCAGTTGGTCGATACGATTGCCGCCGAGCCTTATTTCGCCGCCCGACAGGGCAAGAAGCCCGGCCACGCAATTCAGCGCCGTCGACTTGCCACACCCGGACGGACCGAGAAGCGCGATGAATTCGCCAGGTTCGATACCAAGATCGATGCCATCGAGCGCGGTATAGGCACCGAACGAGCGGCGCAGGCCATCCAGCTCGAGGCGGGCCGACTGTTTGGGCGAAAGCACCGCCGCTGCGTTCTGAACCGGCAAATTCAAGGTCGTTTCCTCCACGTCGATAGGCAGTTTGAAACGGCGGCAGAACCGCCGCCGTTTCAGGCTCTGTCAGGCTTAGCCCTTGGATGCGCCGATCTGTTCGTCCCAGATACGGAACGCATCGACGATCTGCGCCGGCTCAAGCGGCACTTCCAGCGGATTGTTGGCGATCCAATCGGCATATTCCGGGCGGCCGAACTCCTTGATGGCATCCTGACTTTCCTGCGGCGCCATCTCGATCGTCACGTCCTTGACCGCCGGGCCCGGGTAGAAATAACCCTGATCGTAGGCGATGGCCTGCTGCTGCGGCTGCAGCATGAAGTTGATGATGTCGAGCAGAACGGCAACCTTCTCGTCCGAAACGCCCTTCGGAATGACCGCGTAATGCGCATCCGTCACCCAATGGAAACCGTCAAGCTTGCCGACCTTGGCCTCGGCCGGAACGATGCCGAGCGCGCGCGGGTTGATATCCCAGCCCGTTGTCGAGACGACAATATCGCGGGTGCCTTCGCCCAGTTCCTTCATCGTCTGGGTCGTGCCAGTACCGTAATATTCGACGTTTTCACCCAGAGCCTTCAGATATTCCCAGGTCTTCGTCCAGCCCTTGACCGGATCGCGCGGATCGCTGTCGCCGAGAATATAGGGAAGCCCCATCAGGAACGTGCGGCCGGGGCCGGAATTGGCCGGGCGGGCATACATGAACTTCTTCGGATTGGCCTTCGACCATTCCAGCAGTTCCGCCGCTGTCTTCGGCGGTGTCGGAACCCGGTCCGGCATATATTCGATCAGCGGCCCGGATGGATAATAGGTGACGACGACACCCTGCTCCTTGGCCAGCGCCTGCATCTTGAACGCCTGCGGCAGAAGGATGCTCTCCAGATTGGGCAGGTCGCCCTTATGGGTGGCAAGATCGACCCAGAGGCTCTGGTCGAGACCGGCCGCGAGCACGTCGGTGCCCGTCAGGACGAGATCGATATCGACCTTGCCGGCGGCCTGCTGCGCCTTGATCTTGGCCGGCAGTTCCGGTGCCGGTGCCTTGGTGAAGGCGAAGCTCGAGACCCATTCCGGCTTTGCCGCCGCATAGGCCTCGAGCATGCCCTGTGTCAGGGCGAGATTACCGGCAACGTCCACCACCGTGATGGTGACGGGGCTTGCCGGCGCCTTCAGCTGCGCAAAAAGACGGCCGGGCAGAAGCCCCAGGCCGGTCAGGCCGGCAACTCCGCCGACAAAGGTCCTGCGTGTAACGTTCATGTCGTTCTCCTCCCTTGTTGTGCAGCGGACGCCTCCTCAGCCGCCCGTCTGCCAGATGGTCACAGTCGATAGGCCCTCTTTGCCAACCCGTAGGCGAGTTCATGCGCCAGACCGGAAGCCTCGTCTTCATCGATGCGGTGGTCCGTCACGAGCCGGGCGAGATAGGCGCAGTCCACCCGCCGCGCCATGTCGTGGCGGGCCGGGATCGACAGGTAGGCGCGGGTATCGTCGTTGAAGCCGACCGTATTGTAGAACCCGGCGGTTTCGGTCACCGTTTCGCGGTAGCGGCGCATGCCTTCCGGACTGTCGAAGAACCACCAGGCGGGTCCGAGCTTCAGGGCCGGATAATGGCCGGCAAGTGGCGCCAGTTCGCGCGAATAGGCCGTTTCGTCGAGCGTGAAGAGGATCACCGTCAGCGCCGGGTCGTTACCAACAGCGTCGAGCAGCGGCTTCAACGCCTGCACATAGTTGGTTGACTGCGGAATATCCGCGCCCTTGTCGGGACCGAAATCCGCAAATAGCGACGGATTGTGGTTGCGGTAGGAGCCCGGATGGATCTGCATGACCAGCCCGTCATCCCTGCTCATCCGCGCCATTTCCGTCAGCATCTGGCCACGGAAGGCGTCCGCTTCGCCAGCATCCGCCTTGCCGGCAAGCACTTTATCAAACAGCCGGGCCGCATCGTCGGAAGACAGATTCTCGGTCCGCGCGGTGGCATGACCGTGATCCGTCGCCGTTGCGCCGCGTTGTTTGAAGAATTCACGCCGCGCCCGGTGCGCATTCAGGTAACCTGACCACGTCGCGGCCTCACCGGTCATCGCCAAAAATCGGTCGAGGTTTCCGGCAAATCCGAGCACCTGCGGATCGACCACTGCATCCGGCCGGTATGTCGGCACCACCCGCCCATGCCATCCCGAATTGCGCACGGCGTCGTGATGCTCAAGATCATCCAGAGCGCTGTCCGTCGTGGCGATCACTTCAATCCGAAAACGATCAAACAGGGCACGCGGCCGCATCTCCGGCGTCGGGATCGCCGCCTCGATCCGGTCGAACAAGGCGTCTGCCGTCTTTGGCGACAGACGTTCGGTGATCCCGAACACAGTCTCCATCGAATGCTCGAACCAGCTGCGCGTCGGCGTTCCGGCAAAAAGATGAAAATGCGCGGCAAACAACCGCCATATTTTGCGGGGGTCCGTCTCGACCGCCGCCCCGTCACGCCGGGGGACGCCCAGATCCTCCAGCCGCACGCCCTGCGAATAGAGCATGCGCGTCGCATAGTGATCCGGGGTAATGAACAATGCTGCCGGGTCTGGAAACGGCTTGTCTTCCGCATACCAGGACGGGTCCGTATGGCCATGCGGCGACACGATCGGCAGTCCTGCAACGGTTTCGTAAAGCTGCCTTGCGATTGCCCGCGTACCGGGATCGGCAGGAAACAGCCTGTCGGGGTGCAATGCCATTCCTTGTCGCTCCTCCCGCTTCACGTCTTGGCAACGTGAGCAAACTGATATACTAGTATTCACAACAGTGTCAACGCCTCGAGAAACCTCATGCCATCATCGCCACGAAACACGGCCGTTGCGCCCTTCCTTGCAGAACCGGCAACTGCAAAGCTCCGGCGCGTCACGGCCGGTTCGGCAATCTATGAGCGGCTGCATTTGGCGATCACATCGCTGCAGATGCCGCCCGGCATGCCGTTGCAGGAGAAAAAGATCGCCGAGGAATTCGGCGTCAGCCGCACACCGGTGCGCGAGGCGCTGCTGCGATTGGCGGAAGCCGGACTTGTCGACATATTCCCCCAGTCCGGCACCTTCGTGTCGCTGGTTCCGGTCGCCGCCATTCCCGAGGCCGTGGTCATCCGCAAGTCGCTGGAGGGAACGACGGTGGAATCGGCAACGGCGATTGCGACCCTCGCCGACATTGCCAAGCTGGACGCCATCATCGCCCGTCAGCGCCTCCATGCCGCCCATAACGAAACGTCCCTGTTTCACGAACAGGATGAAGCCTTTCACGAGGCGATCGCCGGTATTGCCGGCTATCCCGGCATCTGGGCCATTCTGAAAACCGTCAAAATCCAGATCGACCGTGCCCGGCGTCTGACCCTGCCGGCGCTCGGCCGCATGGAGAACGTGATCGAAGAACATGTGACGATCCGCAATGCCATCGCCGCCCATGACGTCGAAAGCGCGCGAACCGCGATGATGCACCATTTGAGCGCCGTCATTCCCGACGTTGCCGAATTGCGGGTCATGCACCCCGATTATTTTTGCTGAACAACAACTGAATGAACCGGAGGAAGAAGCAGGCATGCGTCAGGGATGGAGATGGTTTGGGCCGGACGCACCGGTAACGCTGGACGATGTGCGCCAGACTGGGGCGACCAATATCGTCTCCGCGCTGCATCAGGTACCGATCGGCCGTGCCTGGACGGAAAGCGAAGTCCGCGAGCGCCAGACTTTGATCGAAAACACGCCTGCGGGACGCTCGCCGCTCACGTGGTCCGTGGTCGAGAGCATTCCCATCCCCGATGCCGTCAAGCGCACCGGGGCCAAGGCCAAGGCCGAAATCGAAGCATGGATTGCGAGCCTCGAGGCCGTCGCTGCCTGCGGCATCAAGATCATCTGCTACAATTTCATGCCGGTGGTCGACTGGACGCGCACGGAACTGGATTTCGTCACCCCCACCGGCGCCACCGCCATGCGCTTCGATCATGAGCGCTTCGCCGCCTTCGATCTGTTCGTCCTCAAGCGCCCCGGCGCTGAAAACGATTATTCAGAAGAAGACCGCCTGCGCGCCAAAACCGTGTTCGAGGCGATGCCCGAAGCCGAGATGGCCGAAATCACCCGCATCATCACCTCCGCCCTGCCCGGCTCGACCACCGAACCGATGACCGTGCCCGGCTTTCGCGAACGGCTCGCCGCTTATAGCGGCATTGATGCAAACCGTTTTCGCCAGCATCTGATCGAGTTCCTGGAAGCCGTCACACCTGCGGCCGAAGCACGGGGCGTCAAACTGACCCTGCATCCGGACGATCCACCGCGCCCGCTTTTCGGCCTGCCGCGCATCGCCTCGACCGCTGACGACTACGCCGCCCTGTTCGATGCGGTACCCTCGCCAGCCAACGGCATGTGCTTTTGCACCGGCAGCCTTGGCGTGCGCGCCGACAATGATCTTCCGGCAATCGTACGCCGTTTTGCATCCCGCATCCATTTCGCTCACCTGCGCGCCACGACCCGCGAAGGCGACGGCAGAACGTTCCATGAGAGCGCGCATCTCGAAGGCGATGTCGATATGCTGGCAGTGCTGAAGGAGCTGGTTGCCGAGGATCGCCGGAGGACGGCAGACGAAAAGATCGTCTTCCGCTCCGACCACGGCCACCGCATGCTGGACGATCTCAGCAAAGTCGTCACACCAGGCTACCCGGCCATCGGCCGCCTGCGCGGACTGGCTGAACTGAGGGGTATCCTCTACGCTCTTGGGTCCGAAATCTCGTGACGTCGAACGACATCGCCGCCTGCGCTGTATTGACACTCGGCTTTGCTGTCGGATCTTTAGACCCCTCACAGCCAGCTGTTGTCTGGGGATTGTCCCTTCCTTCACTGGACAGCGTCAATCATGCCAATCCAGGTGGCCGCCCGACGGGCGGCATTGGCCAGAACAGGTTTAGGCGCCTTGTACCATTCGTTTTCCGGTAACTCGCGCTTGAGGCGAACAAAGGCTATCGCATCGTCGAGCGTTGGGAATTCCTGCGGCACAGTCAGGTGCAGAAAGAGCGCAACAACGGCAACGGAGCGGGAGCGGGAGCGGCCGTCGTGGCAATGGGGGCCGACGATATGAAAAGCATTGCACACGTGTTCATTTCTTTCAAGCCACCTCTACCTCGATAAATTAATCGGGTGGCAACGGTGTGTCGTGACGCGCATCCGGTTGGCACCCATGAGAGCGCGGTCGCGCAACACGTTGGCCGCATCGTGGAGTGACAGGCGGATGGGGATAGGCGTATCGGTGGCTCGCGGCAGTCATCAGATTGTCGGAAAACGGGACTGTAACGTCCGGATCACGGTCGCAGTACCTTTGGCGTCAACTGCATCTCGTCGATGATGCCGTCGTCCAAGCGAATGGTGGCTGCCGATTGGTGAAGACCGTGTTTGCATCGTCGGGCAGGTATAGCCAGGGCGCGATCTGCCCCGAGCCAACGCCGGCAACACCACGCCGGTGCCAGGAAAATGTTTCAGCCTTGCCAGCACCGCCCGGTCCAGATAGGGCACGGCGCGATAGCCAGACGGGCGCGGTGGAGAATTGAATTCTCGTTTGCGTCCGCGGCATCAGCGACGTCGAAGAAGGCGGTGCTGACGGCTGGGAGGTATGGCCTCTTCACGGCGCTGGATGCTGAACTCCTGTGGCTGTCATAATACCGGCCGGGAATGGCCAGCCTCGATCACCGTCCCCCGAATCCACAACGCTAAACTCTGTGGATCCGGGATCAGGCGCCCCAGCTTCGGTGACCTGGATACCCGTGATCGAATGGGTCTCCTGCGGATCGACGATGAAGGGCAGCGGCAACGTTGTCGCCTTGCTGTCCATCACCGTATCCTGCAACGGCAGGACAGGCTCGCCGAGGTTCATGACGTAGAGTTCGCCCGCTCCCGGCATTGACCAAGTCTCCCATCGCCGATCGATAAGCGACCATGCCCGGAATCGCATGTCCGGACTGTGAGCCACCTCACACATGTTTTCTAAAATAAGGAATCAGAGATATTCCCTTGTCGGAGGGGGGGATCGTCTGGCAAGCTTACGCAACTTCAGCAGAAAGCGGCCTTCGTCATGGGTAGGAAGAGTTTTGTTGCCGACAAGATTGTCTGGTTGGATTCCCACCGGCCTATATCCCGGCGTGCGAGCAAAAGCAAGCAAAGCCAATCCCGGGAGGCAGCTGAAGGCCACGACCAAAGCTCCTCCGGGCGTGACCTCTTCGATCTCCTGTTTGACAATTGCGTCACCGACCGGGTGCCGGCCGGCAAGCATCTCTTCCTGCAGGAAGACAGATCTGATCGGGTATACGGGTTGATCGAAGGCTCGATCGAAATCTCGATCTATTCGATCGATGGCCAGAAACTCGTCGCCAACATGCAGACGGCGCCGACACTCATCGGCGAGATTGGCGCGCTTGATGGCGGCGTGCGTACGGCAACGGCGACATGCCGGACCGATTGCGTGATTGTCTCGCTGGACCGCAATGAACTGCTGCACCGCATCGAAGAAAGTCCGCTGCTCGCACGCTCCATGCTGCGCCTCCTGTGCGACAGAGTCCGCTGGGTCAGTGAGTCGTTGGGCGACCATGCCTTTCTCGATGTCGAGGCCAGGCTAGCCAAGCGATTATTGCTGCTCGACAAGCTATTGGCTGCCCCCTCCGGCTGGATTGCCATCTCGCAAAGCGAGGTCGCCGAGTTCCTCGGATCGACGCGCGAGTCCGTTAACAAACTCTTGACGAGTTGGCGCAGCCGAAACCTCATCGAAGTCAAACGCGGCCATATCAAGCTGGTCAGCCGGCCTCGCCTTCGCCAGTTGCTGACAGAGAGAGAATGAACCGCGCTAAGCGCCGCCGCCCGCAGCATCCAGCCGCGAAAGCATGTAGCGCAGCGCTGCCCGGCTTGGCAGGAAGAAATAACCGCCGCCCCGCGTGGTGATGAACGACGGTATACCCTGCAGTGCAAGCGATCCTTCCCAGCGCGGCAAGGCGAAACGGCCCCTCGGTTTCCCCCCCGCGCCAACCTTCTGAGTGCCGATCAGCGGATCCTTCTCGTCGCGCAGGCCGTGAAAACTGCCCGAGGCCATCCAGGTCTGCTGGATAAACTCGTACTGGCGTTCGATGCTGGCGTTGACGCACATGAACAGCAGTCCCTTTTCCGCCATACCGTCCGCGCCGGTCGCTGCGTAGGTCCTGCCAACGCGGAGGATGCGATGGCGCTTGGTTATGCGGATCTCGGTGTCGAGGTCCGTGTTCAGGGAGGCTCGCGGATTGGAGCGCCGCACGTGGGCGCCGAGCGGGCATCTCAATCCCTGCGGATCCTCGGCGCCAAAGGTAAAGCGGTTGTCGGGTGGGTCGCCGGAGGGCCGGTGCGGACTCTTGATCAGCGAAGAACCGTCCTTCCAGCGCCCGACAATCCGCGCGCCTACCCAATCGGCCGATACTGCTTCGCCTGTCAATTTCCCGACGTTCTCGGCGGCGGTACGGCAGTAATTTTCAAAGACTTCGACATGCTGCTGGAGTTGGCGGACGACAACGAAACTCCCGTTGCGCCCAAAATCGTGCCAGCGGGATTTTGCCGCCGTGATGCTACCGTCGACTTCGATTGCACGCAGGATGCCGAGCGGATCAGTATGTCCGGGAACTGTTGGGCCTGGCGGGTAAAAACCGTGCTCGTCGCGGTAGCCGAACAGGAATTCGCCCGGATTGAGCAGATGCATCGCATGCACGGGGCTGCCGGTATCTTGCCAGCTTCCACGCAGGATCGGCTGGGAAATGCCATCCTGAAAACCGAAATGATCACGCCCCTTGTTGCCGTCGCCTTCAGAGCCGGCTGGTTTGACCGACAGTTCAAGGCGATGGACGGGCACGACGCCAACTTCGCGAGAAACTGCTTCCATCTCGCGCACCATGCCGGCCACGGTTTCCGCAGAGCCGGCATAGCAGTTGACGATCACGTCGACAGGGTTGCCACCAGCGCCCCAGGACCATCCGGCCGGGTCGTTCGGCCCCCAGTCATCGAGGATCCGGCTTCGATAGGGGTTCGCCATGCCCTGACGAAAGGCGAGCGGAAAGCTCGCCAGCGCATCCGCCTCGCTTGCACCTTCCGCCCCCACGCCGAGCCGGCGAAGCCCATCGGGTCCGAAGAAGGCCATCATGGCGCGTTCCGCTGGCGCTGTGTCGCCGAACGACAGCTTTTCGGTGACATAGGCCAGCCAGCGTCGGCGCGATGCCGGGTCGAGACCATCCGGCACGCGAAATGCCAGCATCATGCCATGGCTGAGGCGCCCCAGCGGGCCGAAGACGATCGACTGTATCTCGCCCTGTTCGATTATTTCGGACGGAGCCGCATCTGGCAGCAGCAGCCGTTGCACAGCATTGAGACGCGTGCGCGGCTGCCGCTCGGTGGACGAGAACAGGCTTATCCAGTCACGCGCCTCACTCAGCCGCGCCGAACAGATACCTTGCCTGATCAGCGCGTTCGTGCGGATATGCGCGGTCGAAATCCGGGGATAGGCGCTGTACCAGAAGCCGGTCGGAACCTGCTGGGTCCGGGCCCAGCGCTTGAAACGGTCGCCGTCGCGCGCGCCGTTGAAGAACAGGAATTTCGTCGACGGGAAACCTTCGGTATTGCTCCACACACCGGTCAGCCCAGCGGATGCCTTGGTGATGAAGTCTTCAAGATAGCTCTCCCAGCTGCCGCCGTAATTGCTCAGAAAGACGAGCCGGTTCGTGCCGGGAATGCGAACCCAGCGGGCGAAATGGATCGTACCGATCGTCGAGAGAAAGCCCGGACGGAAGATGTGGGTGGCGGAAATGGAGATCAGATAAAAAGTGAGACGTAGCAACAGCATGCGGAAACGGCCCGCCTTGATGGCGGACACGGCTGTCATATGGTTCTGGAATTCACGGTCCTCGCCCTTCTGAAGCCCTTCCAGGCGCTCCGGCGAGACCGAATCCGTTGCAGGCTCGCAAGCCGCCTCGATACGGCGAAGCCAGACAATCGCGAGCGTAAGGGTAATAGAAATTGTCGTCAGGATGCCGAGGCCGGCCAAGACGAGCGCTGTACCCAGCCGCAAAAGAAAGGCCGGCCACGACGCACCTGCCCCAAAGACGAGATGGTAGGTCAGGTACCAGCACAGCGCGTAGACAAGAACCAGCGTGATGGTGAATGGCTTTGCCAACACAGTCTTGCGAACAGCACTCCACACGCCCTTCGGCTGTTCAGCCAGCCCATTGGCGGCAGGGGCAAACGCCCAGTCGAATTTTCGCCTGTCACGCAGCTTTTTCCGCACGTCTGTCAGGATCTGGGCAGCATCACCGCCGGGCCTCGCGGAAACCTTTTCGACGATACGCATCGCATGCGCCGCCAACAAAGCCTCGCGCCGGATGCGCTCGACCGTGTGGCCCGGCGTGCCGCCGAAGACGAGGCCGTTGAGGCTGCCGAAATAGGGAGAGACGTTTTGCGAATATCGGTCCAGGAACGCGGCAAGATCTGCATCGACGACTTCGCGCGCAACGCCTTCAACGATTTTTCGCAATTGTGGTTCTGACGCCTGCGCAAACGCCTTCAAGACGGTTTTCTTGTCGCCATCCCCGCTCATCTCCATGAGCAAATGGTGACTTGGTGCCCCATCATCTCCGGTGTCGATGAGCGACATGCTGGCGAAGTGGACAATGCCCGCCTTGTCGAGCCCGATCTTCATATCACCGGTGCAGGGGTTGCCGAGTGCATCCAGCTGTGCCCGGACCGCTTCTACCTCGACGCCTTGTTTTGCCGGCATGATGACCGTCACCATCGACTGCTGGTTTGCGGGATCGAATTCCACCATGAGTTTTTCAGGGTATGGACCAAGCCGCTGTAATCGCCCCGCCCTGCCCGCCGCGCGCCGGAAGCCGGGCTTTGAGAACAGCGCACGCAGGCACTCGCCCGTCTGCACCCGCGCCAGCAGAGCACCGATACACTTGTGGATGCCGTGACCGAAAATCAGCGATTGATGGTCTGGCCTCTGAGGCCGGAAATCCCAGGCATCGGCTACCGCCCGCGTGTCAAACATGGCCGAACGCGTGGCTGGCCAGACCACCGTATCGCCTTTGATCGTATAAGGCTTTCCACGGTCGCCTCCGATCCTCTGATCATGCCGCGCATAGCGCCAGGGGCTGATCCAGATCGGCTTGAAGCGCATGGCCTCGACGACGGCAAGATCCAGCCGCTTGTTATCCGACACGGCAACCGCTGCTTCCATCTCGTTAAAAACCTCGGCACGCGACAGCGCGACCTCGAGACAATTGCCGCCACCGAGCAAGGTGGTGGGTCCAAAACCAGTGATCATGCCCATCATGATGGCATGGATGTCCGGCCGGCCGATGCGTCCCTGTTGCATTGCCCCGACCAGCCGGTCGAGCGGCCTCTCCTGCAAGGTTCCGGCGGCGATGACTGCATCGATTGACCTGTCTATCGCTGCGCCAATCTCTCGCGCCGCCGCGATCGCCAACTCACGCACCACAACATCTGCGGCCGGGTCGCCGAAGAAAACCGTGCTGAGCGCTATCGCCCAATCGGCAAACTCTCCCTCGTCGTCTACCGTAATGCCATAATATTCGCGGCAAATTGTCGAGGAAACGATACGGAAGAGATCCCAGGCCGCATTGAGCTTCGTGCCGGCGCCATCGACAATTTCGCGCGCGCGGCGTGCCGCGATCGGCCGTACGCGTTCTTCCACTTCGGCTGGTGGAAATGCGCTCAGTACGACCGATTTCAGACGCCGGTAATCCTCGCCGTCGTTCATCCCGAGAATGAAATTGGCGCCACCGGCGAACTCCATCATTTCCGGTCCGTAGGGTGTCTCGAAATCGGCTTGGCGCTCCAGCACCTCACGAACGTCGGCATTGCGCGTCAAGAGCACGAAACGTCCGCAGCGCGCCCGCGGCCAAACCCTTCGCAGCACGGAAAGCCACCAATCGGGATGCTCGATAAGGTAGCCTACCGCCCGCGCTAGCAACCCGCTGGACCGCATGCGCTGTAAGTCGAACGGCGGGACCTTAGCCGTGATGGGGCGTTCGGCCTGCGCCTGCGCCAGACGCTCAAAATATTTCGGGCTGCATTTGAAAACCATGGCTGCCTCTTTGACCCTGATGGTTTCAGCAATCGGCCTAGCGTAGCGCTGCCTCTGTGAAATGCGTCACAGTTGCCCGCTTTTATTCACCGGCCAGCTGGAAATTCTCGATCATGCTTTGATTGACGGAACGGTCCTTGAAGGGAATCCATTCGATCCACCGGCGTTCAAATTCCGGATGACGGGTGCGGAAGAGATTTGCCTCCTGCCGCGCCTCTGCAAAATGTTCGTTGCGCGCCAAGGCGCCCGCCTTGAGATAACTTGCGTAGAAATAGTTGGGTGCAAGCGACAACGAGCGGTCCGCCGCCTCGATTGCCGCCGGCCAGTTTTCATCAATGGTGTGAGCGGCGGCAAGCTCGCCGAGATTGTGGAAAAGATAGGGTTCAAAGGGGCTGAGCCGGATCGCCTCCTTCAGGTTGTGAATGGCATCGCGTGTCTGGAGCAGCAGGCCCCTGGCGCTACCAAGCCCCGTCAGCGCAAGCGAAAAGCTCGGGTTGATGTCAATCGCCTGATGGAAAAGGTCAACGGCAGAATGCGGTCGAGCTTCCAGAATTTCGACGAAACCGAGATAGCAGTAAGAGCGGGCGTCAAGACTGTCCATCAACGCGGCACGGCGGGCATAGTTGGCGACGATCTTCAATTCATCGCCGTCGGCGAAATTCAGCCAGGATTTCCAGAGGTGCCACCACGCCAGCTCGTTCAGGGCGGCGCTGGAATTGGGATCCTCGTCATACGCCTGCCTGAAATAGGCTTGCGCTTTTTCGGTATCCTCGGAAGAGCGCCGCCGCATGTGCCAGCGTCCCCGGCGCACCAGCTGCCAGGCCGATAGCGCCTCCGGCGGCACCTGGAACGTGCGGATTTGCTCGACACGGTCACACTCGTTTTCGAGGCGTGCGACGATCTCGCCGCCAAGCTCCCGTTGCAAGCGCAGCAGCTCCTCGAAAGCGCGCTCAAACCGGCCGGTCCAGATGACGCGGGAGTTGGAACTGTCGGCAAGCGCCGCGTTGAGGCACAGCTGCGCCGCGTCGCCGGAGACCGCGCCTGTCACGACATAGCGCGCGCCCAGCAGATGACCGATTGCAGCGGTCGTGAGGGAGGGGTCGCGGAACTGGAAGCTCGAATCCCGCGATATGACCGGAACAGAACGTGTGTTGGCCACGCCCGTCAAAATGTCGTCGGCGATGCCATCGCACAGGTAGGCAAGACGTGGATCGCCGGTCAGGTTCTTGAAAGGCAGTACAGCCAGCGCCGGCAAATCGCCTTCCGCCTTGAGCCCTCCCTGCCCGTTCTGTCTCTCCACAAGCATGGGCAGGGCGGAATTGCCACCGTCCGTGCCCGAGATGAATACCCGCACGGGGACGGAGATGTTCTTCAGCTGAAACGGACCAAGATCTGTGAACGACAGTTTGAACTGCTGTTGAAGCTGCGAATGCGCGGCCTCGGTCAGTGCAGTTCCACCGTGCGGCGAGAATTCCTGCACCCGGGCGGCGATGTTCACCGTATCGCCGAATACCCCATCATCGCGAATGATGACCTGGCCGGCGCTGATGCCCGTCCGGAATGGCATCTTCCGGTCAGGTGCAACCGCGCGATTGACCGCATCGATCGCAGCCTGGAACTGCAACACGGCCTGCAGCGCGACGATAACGTTTCCAAAGAGGGCCATGATGCTGTCACCCGCCGCCCCGAACGTATTACCGCCGGCCCGCTCAACGGCCTCGACGATCAGGGCGCGGCGTTCGTCGAACAGCCGCAGCGCCTCCTCCTCATCGATATGCATGAGCTTGGAGAATCCGACCGCGTCAGCGGAAACCACTGTCGCAATCTGCCGCGGATGCCGTTGTTCACGCATCAGAGCAACGTCCCCCACTCGAAACTTATATTAGCGAACAAAGAATAGAGACGGTAGCATAAAGATGCTCTGAATAGTCTACACCGTTCAGCAGATTTCACGCCCATTAAGAGCCGCGGGCCAATGTCACGTTGTTTCATGACGACAATATCACGCTCCAACAAAATTTCCTTCTCCCAACCCAGGCTCAAAGAGAACCAGAGGTATGGCCTGACCGTACGGGCGGAGATCTGTGGCGGGAAGCGTTGGTTCTTGTCGCGACGATTGGCAAAGTCCTCGTCAGCCGAACTATTCATAAACCATTAAGCGGCAGACGACGCGACATCACCTCTCAGCCCTGCGAAATCATTTCGTCCCGCCGCATCGAAAACACTCAGATCTCGACACCCGTTTTTCATTGCCCAACGTGGCGCGAGGCTCCTTACGGCGCCGGGATAAGATTTCGTTGCTGGTTCTCGTGGGCGTCCTGGACGCCTAAGGCCCTTTTAAGCTGATTGTCGAGCGAACACATGCGGCCAGAAACCGGCGGCCAATCCCGTCAACGGCGCAATGTATACCCCAGGCAAGCCCCTGTTACCCTCGCTCAAAGGCTGATTGCCATCCATGGGCGTCCGCTATGGAACGGCTTTCACAAAATACGTTTCAGAAGGAAATGACAGAAAACTTCCCCCCGCAATCTATCCGTAATGTAGATACGTAAATTGGGCATCGTCCGAACAATACTGTTGAGGACGGGGACCTGGAATTGGTTCTCTGCGGCGTGCGAGGAGCTGGCCCCAAGCCTGGCTCCCGGTATGGAGATCCCATGTTTTTTATGATCAAATGCCTTTCAATAGCAGTCTCTGTTGTCGGCCTCGGTGTGGCGGCAAGTGCAACGGCTGCCGACCTGACATTTACGCCACAAGCCTATCAGGCATCCCCTGCATTCAGCTTTGACGGCGCCTATGTCGGTGTTCATGGCGGCATGGCATCGCGTTCGCCCAATCCCTTTTCCGATGGCCGGGGCCTCGCCGCAGGCGCGCAGGCCGGGTACAATTTCCAGGTGGGGCCAGGCATCCTGGGTGCTGAAGTCGAAGGCTCCTACCTCGGCGATGCCGAGCAGAAAGTTCGTGGTGGCACGATCGGCGAAAAGTGGCGGCTGAGCGCCAAGGCGAAGGCTGGCGTCGCCTTCGATAAAACGCTCGTCTACGGCACAGCAGGCTACGCCATGACCAAGTTTGAGGCTGGCAAAGGCGTTCGCAGAGACTCCGATTGGAAGGGCGGCTACCTTGTGGGCGGTGGCCTTGAACATGCCTTTGCCGGCGGCCTGTCTGCCAAGATGGAATACAACTATGTCATCACACCGGATGTGAAGACGCGGTCGGCCTCGGGTACGGGCAAGACCGACATCGACAGCCATGTCATCAAGGCGGGTCTCAACCTGCGTTTTTAAACACTCAGTCGCCATCCCAGCAGGCCCCGCCTTCCCTTTCGGGCGGGCGGCTGTCCGCTGCTGTCTCAGATCCTGGTGCCAGCGTGCGCACTGCCCGCTGGCACCAGCCGCAGACAGACAGAGGCAAGGAACTCCTATTGCAATCGCTCAGAACCATCGCTGTCAAATGGCCCTTTATCGGCTTGCAGATCAGCAATGCGGCCATGAACCTTGGGCACGCACTCGCCGCGGTACTCTACCCCTGGGTCATGTATCAAATCTCCGGAAGTATCCTGTGGACGACGGCGATCGCCGCGGTCACCGTCTCCCTTCTGTTGATGGGGCTCGTTGTCGGTGGTTATCTCGCAGAATTGATCGGTATCCGAGACGTCGCCTTGTCGGCCTCCAATCTTGCCGCCCTGATGGCCCTTGCCGTTGCAACGCTTTATGCAACCGATCTTTTGACCCCCAACCTGTTTCTGACGCTCGCAGTAATCGGCGGCATTCTGGAAGGACCCGCAACGATCGCCGTCGAGGCAAAACTGCCGGAGATTGCCAGGCTTTCCAAGGTTTCCAACCACCAAGCCAATGTGATCGACGATATCATTGACAGCACCGTGCTTGTCGGGGCGCCTGTCATTGTCGGTTTGCTGCTCGCGACCGTTGGCGTACTTGGGCTGATGTGGGCGATTGCAGCGTTGAGCGTGACCGCGCTCATTTTCCTGTTTCTCAGTCTTCCACGCTTCCGGCTTGCCACCGCGCCGAGACTTCAGGACACGTTTGAGAGCTTCCGATGGTTCAGACAAGCCTTGCGCGCACCGCACCTGTTGTTTGGCGGCAGCTTTGCCCTCGGTTTCTTTATCACCATGCAGATTTTTCTTGTTCCGGCAGCGCTGGCGATCGATGACATGCCTGCCGAGTCGCTCGGTCTTTTCCTCAGTGGTGCCGCAGCCGGCATGATTGTCATCAATATTATCCTTGCAACCATGAAGCCGCGCCACGCATCCAGCGATGTCCCGGGTGCCACATTGCTTGGACTGTCGGCTTCGGTCGCTCTCTTGGCGTTCAACATGTCGCCACTGATGTTGCTGGCATCGGGCTTGCTTGCTGGTCTTTCCGGCGGATTGCTCAGCCCGGTTCATGCCGCCATGCCGCAGATGAGGGCACCTCGTCACCTGCGGTCCACCGCGCTTGGGCTTGCCCATGCCACTCTGGTGATCTTTTTGCCGGCCGAAATGTTGTTGGTGGGGATATTGATCTACACCGTCTCCGTCAAAACAACTTTTGTCATCAGCGCGATCGGTCTCCTGACGATGGCTCTGGTCTATCACTGCTGGTTCGTGGATTGATATCCTATCTGTCGTTGATCCGTGATCGGACCTGTAATCCACGTGCAATCTTCGCTAGTCATTGAGCAATGGGCAGTATTGCCCGGAGACCCTCATTTTGCGTATCCTGCTGCTCGAAGACGAACCTGAACTCGCCACGGCCTTGATAACGGCGCTCGGGCGCCGCGATATCCTGGTCGATCACGTTCGCACGCTTGCGGATGCGGACGTGATGGCGCGATTTGGAACCTACGATATTCTAGTGTTCGATCGCCGCCTGCCCGACGGCGAGGGATTGGATCTCATCCCCGTCCTACGCCGGCAGAAAGTAACGGCGCCAATCCTGATGCTGACGGCCTTGGCGGGAGTGCAGCACCGTGTCGAGGGGCTTGATTGCGGTGCTGACGACTATCTCGGCAAGCCGTTCGCAATTGAAGAGCTTTTGGCGCGCCTGCGCGCTCTGCAGCGGCGATCGCCGACAGTATCGAATGCGTGCTTCACACTCGGCAACCTCACACTCGATCCACGCAGCAATGAAGTGTCGATCGGCGATCGGCTGCTCGATCTGGCGCGGCGGGAATATCTTGTCGTCGAAGCACTGATGCGGCGCGCAAATCGCATCGTCACGCGCGCGATCCTGGTCGAGGCTGTCTACGCTCTCGACGATGAAATCGAATCCAACGCACTCGACTCCCATATATCGCGCGTCCGGCGAAAATTCAGTGCGTTTGATGCTTCCGTCGAAATCAGGGCGGTTCGAAACGTCGGTTATCTCCTGCGCGTGAAAACATGACAGCACACAATCGGCGCTCACTCAAATGGGTCCTGACCCGGCGGCTCATCGTACTGCAGGCATTCCTTCTCTTTCTTTTTGTCGTGCTTTTGAGCGCGTGGATCTGGATGCTTGATCCCAAGCTCGAAAATTCGAATGATACCATTATCCGGACCGTAGCCCAGACGGTCGTCCGGCAGGCCGACGGCTCCATCGGGGTTATCGAGTCACCTGAATTCAAGGAGTTAAAAGAAGCATATCCGGATCTTTGGTTCGTCGTCAGGGATGCGGCGGGCGTCACGTTTCAGTATGGCGGGTATCCGCAATCGCTGTTCTCGGATCCATTTCCGTATTCGATTGACGGTGCGACCATCAATGTGGGGAACGGCAACCACGCCGCCGTTGGCAACAGGGACACGCCAATCGGGCGATTGCAATTCATAGGATCGACAGAACGCATCGACAGCAAGAATGATGGAATCAAGATCTGGGTAAATGTTGACGTCGATGTTGCAAAGAGTACCACAACAAAATTCTTCTGGTTGAACATCGTACCGGCAACGGCGCTTGTCATCCTCGGTGGTCTGTTGCCGATCGTGATCATCGTCGGAGCGGCAACGGTGCTGGTGACGCCCTTTTCGATCGGAAAATCGCTCACGGGCCTCGTTGACGTTGCCAGCGAAGCCCGAAGCATAGAGTTCGAGAAGCGGCCGGCGCGCCTCGATACGACTGTCGTCCCGACGGAAATCGTTCCGCTGGTGGACGCTTTCAACGAGGCACTTCGAAAGCTTGGTGATGGTTATCAGCGGCAGAGCCGGTTTTTGGCGGATGCCGCGCATGAATTGAGGACGCCGATCGCCATCGTGCGCACGCGCGCCGATCTTCTGCCGGAAAGTGACATAGGCCGCGATCTGCTGCGCGACATCGAACGGCTTTCGCGCCTTGCCCACCAGTTGCTGGATATGCAGGCCGTCGGTGAGATCTCGCAGCAGGTTCAAACGGTGGACCTGAATGATCTGGCCGGCAGAATTGCCACGGATCTCGCGCCGATGGCAATCGATGCCGGTTACGATTTCGTCTTTGAACCCGATGGTACACAGGTCCGTTTTGCCATCCAGCCTTACGCGATCGAACTTGCTCTGATCAATCTGATCCGCAACGCGATTGATCATGGCGGCCGGGCGGGCACGATCACGCTGCAGGTCAGTGCCAAAGGCTGGATCGATGTCATCGACCAGGGACAAGGGATTCCCGTTTCGGAGCATTCTCGCGTTCTCGAACCATTCCACCGTCTCAACCTGAAATCACAAGGGGCTGGCCTTGGGCTGAATCTCGCGCAAAAGGCGGCTGAGCTTCACGGTGGCAAGGTTCAGTTTATCAGTAATCCAGGCCTATTTACCGTCCGTTTTGTGTTTGGTGCCGTGTATCGCCGCGGTCGATAGGGCGATTACAGGTTACGGGGTCATTGCGGCATTTAGCGGGAAGAGAATCGCCCCTTCGCCGATGAGTGGGCACGACGATGCTTCAATTGCTTTTCGCGCACTCGACGGCGGACTGGATCTTACCGCGCCACATCATGGGGCTTCCAAAAGGCGGTAATTTCCCCCGGCACACTACTCGAATGCTTGCCGTACCTTTTGGTGTTCTCCGTCCATTCCGCAACACGGCTTGTATCTTGGTCAATCGCGGAATAAACATGATAATTACAGACAGGTATATTTCTTCGTGGTAAAGGCACCCGCTTGCGTGATTTACAATGAGCTTACACGAATAGGACCATGGGCATAAAAGGCCGAGACGAGAACCGATGGAATGACGGTGCCGCAAGTGTATGCGGGCTGGCCTCATGATCGATGTGGAAGCGCGCCACGAGGTTTATATCGCCAACCGAACGGCATTAATTGCCTATGCCACACGTATCCTCGGATCCAGGGAAGCGGCTGAAGACATCGTACACGACGCTTTCTTGCGGTTTTCACCGGCGAACATGAACACCGTTACCTCCGCGCAAACACTTGCTTATCTTTACAAGATCGTTCGCAATCTCTCCTTCGACTCTCTGAAGCGCCAAAAAGTCGAGATGCGGGAAAAACAAAATGAACCACCGTTCTGGTCCATACCGAACGAGTTGCCGACGCCGGAAGACCTCGTTGTTGTTGCGGATGAGGTAAGGCAAATATCCCTAGTTCTGGACGATTTGCCAGCCGATGTCCGCATCGCGCTCGAGATGCACCGGTTCGGTGGATACAGCCTGGAGGAGATCGCGGCTCATTTGGGGATCTCCATCGCAACCGCCCATCGTCATGTGCGCGCTGCCATGGTGCGGGTAGCGACCATGCTCACCGCCAACGCATCCTGAAAACCTGCAATGCATATGAAAAAAAATCGACCGCAGTTCGTCTTTGTAAGGGACGGCATGCTTCGGATAGAAATGTCCAGAGAGACGCAAGCCCAGCACTGCAGGTGAAATTTGACAGAGGACGAGACAATCCCCCCCGCAATATTGGA
The DNA here is from genome assembly GCA_900472175.1 of Hyphomicrobiales bacterium. GTDB lineage: Bacteria > Pseudomonadota > Alphaproteobacteria > Rhizobiales > Rhizobiaceae > Pararhizobium. Next base: position 62,397 of record UCHD01000003.1, read on the forward strand.
AGAAGCCATGGATTGGTTTCTCGATCTCAAGGCGCGCCCCGACTGTCGGCAGACCGAACAGGGGTTTGAGATTTGGCTCTCCAGATCACCCCTGCATAAACGTGCCTGGGAGCAGGCGTTAAAAACATGGGCGCTGCTGGGCGAGGTGCCGCCCGTCTATGAGCATATTTGGAAAGTGGATTCTTTCGCTTCTGTCGCCGCTCTGCGCTCGCGCCGCCGCTGGAAACCATGGGCTGTGGGTGCCACTTTGACGATTGCCGCCAGTATGCTCGCTCTTCTGGCTGGGCCGTCACTTCTGATCCAATGGCAGGCGGATCATGTCACGCGGACAGCCGAAAGCCGTATCCTCAAACTGGAGGACGGAACGGTCATAGAGATGGGCGGAGACAGTGCGATATCCACCGAGATCACGGCGTCCGCACGCCGGGTCACGCTTCTTGTCGGCGAGGCTTTTTTCGACGTCGCCCACGATGCAGCCCGCCCCTTCACGGTAAGCGCCGGGGGCGTTGAGGTTGCAGTCCTCGGGACGGCCTTCGATGTGCAGCTCGCGGATGACACAACGACGGTGGAGCTTGCGCGTGGAACTGTCGCCATCTCCTACGCTGGACCAGATCACAAGGAAGATTTCGAACTGTCGCAAGGGCAAATGGCTGCGGTCGACCATCGGACGGGGGCCGTGATGCGCAATGAGATTGCGCCGGAAGATATCGCGGCCTGGAGAACCGGGCGGATGTTCGTCGATGACGTCACCGTTGCCGCGGCCGCCGAACGTCTCCAACGCTACCATGATGCCTGGATCAGCATACCGGACCCCGCCCTTGCTGCCCGCAGGGTGACGGGCCTCTACGATCTCAAAAATCCCGATAGCGCCCTTGAAGCGTTGGTCAAACCCTTCGGAGGCAAGGTCCGCCAGATAACGCCGTACGGACGCGTGCTCAGCCGATTTTAAGCTGACAAAAAACATCAAGAAAAATTCGGATTTGATGAAAAAAAATCCGGAGCCGCTCGTCTTTGGTTGGAAGCGCATGCTGGGGCACTGCGCGGAAAGCAGAGCCAAGAGTACGATGCGTTCGCCAAAATACTGCAATGAGAAGACAGCGCCAAGAGCAGATCGTGGCCGTGCGATCGGATTGCGCTTGCTCGCTACAACGGCGGTCGTCGGACTTTCGTCCGTTGCCCTGGGGTCTCTACAGCCTGCCTTTGCACAGGAAAAGACATCGCGCGCCGGCAAAAGCCGGACGTTCACCATTCCCGCCCAGCCGCTCGCCAGCGCCCTCAACGCTTTCGGCAGCCAGTCTGGGCTGCAAGTAACGCTCGCTGCCGACACATCACGCGGCGTCCGTTCGAATGCCGTCAATGGCACGCTTGATCCGCAGCAGGCACTTGCGCAGCTGCTGTCCGGCACGGGCATCTCCTATCAGATTTCCGGCGCCACGGCCGTGATAGGCCACACTGCTTCGGCAAGCGGCGATACCGGAACAGTTGCCGTTACCGGGGCAACCACGCTTGATCCGATCTCCGTCTTCGGCGGCAGTGGTACCCTTGGGGCTGGCGAGATCCAGATTTCCGCCGAGGAACTTGAGCAGAAGAACCCGGCGAGTATTGCCGACGTGTTTTCGGGTGAACCGGGCATCTCGGTCGGCAGTTCGCTACCGATGTCGCAGAAGGTTTATGTTCACGGCATCGAAGAAACCAACCTGGCCGTGACCATCGACGGCAGCCGCCAGAACAACAAGGTTTTTCATCACAGCGGCACCAACCTGATCGACCCGGGACTTTTGAAGGCTGTCGGCGTGGACGCAGGCGTCGCACCAGCCGACGCAGGCCCTGCCGCACTGGGCGGCGCCATTGCCTACGAAACCAAGGATGCGCGCGACCTGATCGATGGTGATGGTTTCGGCGGTTTCGTCACGTCGAGCTACAATTTCAACAGCGATACCGTCACGACGGGATTGTCAGCCTATGGTGTCCACGAGGGACTGGATTTCCTCGGTTATTTCAATTTCGGAAATGGCAATGACTTCAAGGCCGGTAATGGTGACAGCGTTGAAGGGACAAGCACGGATATCCTGAGCGGAATTGGAAAGGTCGGCTTCGAAGCCGACAGCGGCGACCGGATCGAGATCAGCCATGAGCGTGTTCGCGACACTGCGCCGCGGCCCTATCGTGCCAACGCGGGCTTCATCGACGGCCGTCCGCCGTGGGAACCACGGGTTCGCGACTATGCGCTGGACCGGCAGAACACGGTCTTCACCTACACCGACAGTACGCCTGAGGGTTGGTGGGATCCGAAAGTGGTTCTGGCCTACAGCAAGACGGAACTGGAAGTACCGGTCTTCCTGCCGCCGCGGCTCAACATTCCGCCCTATAACGGCATCGGCACGACGGAAAGTTTTAACGGCAAGTTCGAAAACAAATTTTCCTTCGACATCGGCAATGTCGTTGCCGGCGCCGATTTCTATAATGACAAGGCGGAACTGGAAGATCTTTTCGATCCCGGCACCGAAAAGTCCCGCAACATCGGCGTCTATGCACAGGCACGGCTGGAGCCCTGGGAGCGGACGCGCCTGTCCTTCGGCGGGCGTGGCGATAATCAGCATTTTACCGGAACGACCGGTGAAAAATGGACGAATTCCGGCTTCAGCGGCAATGCCTCGGGTGAATATGATCTGATCGAGGGTTTTCTGGTCGCCAAGGCTGGGTATTCGCATGTCTGGGGTGGCATCCCGCTGGCTGAAAACTTCATCATGAATCCCAACTGGGATTACGGCAGCGGCCCGAAACCGGTAACAGCAGACAACTACAATGCCGGCCTTGAGGCGAAATACAACGATTTCACGATAGAGGGCATCGTCTTCCAGACAAAGCTCGATGACGCCCGGTCGCCGCGATTCGGGATCGACCGCGGTATCGAAGCACATGACGTCCGCTCGCGCGGGTTTGAGATTGGTGGCGGGTACAATTGGGGTGCTGGTTACTTCAAGGTGAAATACGCCAATATCGATGTTGAAATCGACGGCCAGCCGGCCGATTCCGACCTCGGAACCTATCTGGCAGCCCCGGCCGGCGAGATTATCACTCTGCAGGCCGTCCATACATTTTCGGATTGGGGTGTCACCGTTGGCGCCGATGCAGAAATCGCGCTCGACTACGATGACGTTGCGGTCGGCAGCAAGCCGTACGAGGACTATCAAGTCTTCAACGCCTTTGTCGAATACAAGCCGTCAACCCGGCCAAACCTGACGTTCCGGGCAGATTTGAAGAACATTTTCGACGAGACCTATTCGGATCGCGCCACCTACGGCCAGGAGTTCGGCACCGTGACCCCGCTCTACGAGCAGGGCCGGGCCTTTATTCTGACCGCAAAGGCGACATTCTGATGGGTTGATGCTGCGATCAGGACAGCGCCATGAGAATCGGGAGCGGAATGTCTGCGGAAGAACCGCTGAAAACGTCACCCCACCCTCTGTACCCAAAGTCGATAGAAAGGAGTTGCTGATGCGAGAAGCGAAAACCCATTTTGCAACGGAAAACGGCCAGAAATATCTGGCCCAGCTCTGCAAGCATTTCGCCCATAAGATTGATGTCATCCAGACGGACGATCGTGGCGAACTCAAATTTTCGTGCGGGACCGGATATCTGCAAGCCCGGGCGGATGGGCTGCACATCCGCGTGCTGTCTCCTGATGAGACCAACTTGGCCGATACCAAATCGGTCGTCGAGGATCATCTTCTCAGGTTCGCGTTTCGGGAAAATACCGGCCCGCTCGACTGGCAACCCACTGGCTGAGACCCCAAGCCCCGTTCGACAAGAAAATTCAATGCGTTGCGCGGCATGCAACGCCATTGCGCGGCATTGCGCGCCGCGTGCCAAGGATCGACAGAATGCAATCGTCTAGGCAAATCGCTGAGATGGCGACCTTCCAGAGTTTCGCAAACTGCTACCTGCACGAGGTGAATTGCGGGGTTCCAGTCTTGCATAGGACGCCGCTCGGGTCGGCAGACTGCATCGAATGGTCGTTGCCGGGACAGGAGATCGTCCTGCGTGCGGAAGTCACCTCTTCCTCCCTGTGCGGACCGCGCCATTTTGGCCGCATCTGGTCCAGGGGCGCGTCCGATACGACCTGGCGGGTGCTCGAACTGATGTCTGCACTCTTCAGTCTCGTGCGCGAAGCCTATCGTCAGATGGACGAAGGCCACGCCGATGCATTGCGCGGCTTCGAACTGGAACTGCTGATGCGGGTGCTGGAAAGCTACCAGCAAACCGCCCTGTTCATCGAGAAAGCGCTGTCCGCCCCTGCTCTCGGAGATCATTTCATCGAAGCCGAGCAGTCGCTGGTGTTCGGCCACTGGCTGCATCCGACGCCAAAGAGCCGGCAGGGCATGACCTTCTGGCAGCAGGAAAGTTATGCGCCGGAACTGCGCGGCCAGTTCAAGCTGCACTATTTTGCAGCAAAGAGAGATCATGTCGCGCATGCCTCGGCCCGGCCGGCAGCGGCTCCTGACATCGTCCGCTTGCTGGCCATGGCCCCTGGCGAAACCGTTGGCTTGGGAGCGGACGAATATCTGCTGCCGATGCATCCGCTCCAGGCCGAAGCGTTGCTGCTAGATCCGGACGTCCAGGCAATGCAGCGGGATGGCGTCTTGCGCCATCTCGGACCTGCCGGTCCCCTCTACACGGCAACCTCGTCGGTGCGGACAGTGTATCACGGCGGCGGAGACTGGATGTTGAAGTTCTCTCTGCCGGTGCGCATCACCAATTCCATCCGCCTCAACCGGCGCCACGAGCTGGAAGCCGGCGTTGCTATGGCCAAGCTGATTGATCGGATCGGTTTTACCCGGCGGTCGAAAAATTTCCGGATCATCCAGGATCCAGCCTACATCACGCTGGTTATGCCAGGCCGCAGCGAAAGCGGTTTTGAAGTGATCTTGCGCGAGAACCCGTTTGTCGGCGGCAGGGGGCAAGGCGTCATCACTGTTGCCGCCCTGACGGCCGATCCCGTTCCGGGCGAGCCTTCGCGGCTTGAGCGCCTGGTTCGCAATATTGCCGTCCGTGACCGACAGCCGATTTCCGATGTCGCCCTCGCCTGGTTCCAGCATTACCTCAGTTGCGCCGTCGAGCCGTTGATCCGGCTCTACGACGATTACGGGATAGCTTTGGAGGCCCATCAGCAAAACAGCCTGCTCGATATCGCCAGCGGCTACCCGACGATCGGCTACTATCGCGACAATCAGGGATTCTACCTCTCCGAACGTTACCGCAGCCTGCTTTGCGGCCACGTCCCCGAGACTGAGACAATTGCCTCCCTGTATTTCCCGGAAACCGAAATCCGCGACAGGTTCGCCTACTACCTGATCGTCAACCAGGTGTTTTCGGTCATCAGCCGCATGGGACACGACGGGCTGTGCGACGAAGGTCAGCTGTTGCGGATGATGCGTGCACATCTCGAACGTTGCGCGGTCTCCATGAGCGGTGCCGGTCGTGACTTCGCACGGCACGTGCTCGATTTGCCGACCATAGCCTCGAAAGCCAACCTGACGACACGTCTATTCGACGTCGATGAACTGCAATCCGGTAATGCACCGGCGCTGTACCGTCCCGTGCCAAATCCTTTGAGAGCGCCGGCTGCGCTGACCGTTGCAAGGACAAGTCATGCCATTGCCTCTTGATCTCAAAGGGCAGCCCGGCGAACGGGTGTTGCGCCAGCTTGTCGCGGCCCTTCTCTACGAAGGTGTCGTCGATACGCATCGAAGTGTTCGGGACGGCCGGACGCATTTTCATTGGACGCTTGGCGGCCGCTCCTACCGTTGCATTGGAACGGTGGGGCCTTTCGGCCGCGTCCGTCCGGCGGCGGGTTCGATTGAGGCACAAGGCGACGACGGAGTTTGGGGCGAAGTCTCAATGGCTCAGTTTGTCTCTGCCCTGCCCGGCACGGGGATTTCCCGGGGCAAGCTTCTCGGCGAATTGAAGCAGACGATTGCCTTTTCGGAGTGGAACGAGCGCAACATCCCGCCCCGGTCTCGCCGTCCCATGTCTTTTGCGGCCCTTGAGGGAGCCCTGGATGAGGGACATCCCTATCATCCCTGCTACAAGGCAAGGACCGGATTTTCAAACGCCGATCACGCAGCCTATGGCCCGGAAACCGGCAAGGCCTTTCAACTGGTTTGGTTGCTGGTTGACCGCAAGCATCTTCGCCACGCACTACCGGGAGGAGAAACGGCTTTCTGGCAGAGCGAACTTGGCCCGGAAACCTGGTCGCAACTGACGGCAATGCAGGCGCAACTTGACCTGCCGGCAGACGCGTTCGGACTTGTGCCGCTGCATCCCTGGCAATGGCGCAATCTCGCGGAAACCCTGTTTGCAGGCTGGATCTCTGCCGGTGAAGCGTATTGCCTCGGCCCGATGGGCGACCGCTACACGGCGACCCAGTCGGTACGCTCGCTTTTGAACCTGGACCGACCGTTCGCGGCCAGCATCAAGCTGCCGCTGAACATGGTCAACACATCGTCGCTGCGGACGCTGGAGCCGCATTCGGTCTGCACGGCACCGGCAATCTCGCGCTGGATCAGCGGCATCGCTGTCGACGACGTGTTCTTTCATGAGCGCTATCCGCTGACGATCCTGCAGGAATATGCCGGGATCATCGCCGATGCCGATGGACCGCTTGCCGGCCATGTTGGTGCGATCTGGCGCGAGAACGCTCAGGCCACGCTATTGCTGGGCGAAGCAATCATTCCCTTCAATGCCCTGATGATGGTGGAGACGGACGGGAAGCCATTTGCCGACGACTGGATCCGCCGCTTCGGCCTGATGCCGTGGATCAACAGGCTGCTCGAAATCTCTGTCCTGCCCGTCTGGCATCTGCTCATCCATCATGGCATCGCGGTGGAAGCGCATGGGCAGAATATGCTGCTCGTTCACCGCGACGGCTGGCCGGTTCGGCTGATCCTGCGTGACTTTCACGACAGTATGGAATTTTGCCCCGCTTATCTGCGCGAGCCGCAGAAGGCTCCGGATTTTCTGCCTCTGAATCCGCTCTACGGCCAGGCGGAGCCGGATCAATATTACTGGACCGACAATCTGGATTCGCTGCGCGAACTGGTGATGGACACGCTGTTCGTCTACAATCTGGCCGAGATTTCTCACCTTCTCGATCATTGCTACGGGCTGCCGGAAAGCCGTTTTTGGCAGAGGGTCGAAAGCCTGCTTGCGATCTATGCGCAAGAGCACGACGCCGCCGGGCGGCTGGCGCTACTTGGCTGCGACCAGCCGCATATTCTCACCGAATCCCTGATGACGCGGAAGCTGCTCGCGCTGAAGCCTGAGTACCACCACACGGTACCCAACGCCTTGGCCTCGAAGCAGTTGCAACGAAGGAGAAAGCCATGATCCGGATCGACGACAGGCTTTACGACCATGCCCATTTCGAACAAGCCACGAGCCGCCTCGCAGAACAGGCAGGGCTTTCGGCCCGCGAGGGTGGCCGGTACGCGGTGTGCTTTACTCAGACCATCGACTGGCTGGCACTGTTTTTCGCCATTCACAAGGCCGGCGCGAGCGTGTTGCCGATCCATCCCGGTACACCCTATGCCGCCGCCCGCAAGCTTGCGATTGGTGCCGGGTGTGACCGGCTGTTCTACAACAGTCTGACGGCGGAAGCGCTTGAAGCTCCAGCGATCGGCTCGCCGAAAGGCCAGTTGCTGCAGATGAGTTCCGGCACTACTGGCGCGCCCAAATGTGTGGCGCGGAGTTGGGACGAGATCGACGCGGAGATCGAAAGCTACGTGCGGACGTTCCGCGAGCCGGAGAACATGACCCCGGTGGTCGCCTGCCCAACGACCCATTCGTACGGACTGATCTGCGGCATCCTCGTGGCGCTGAAGCGCGGCCAGACGCCGGTGATCGTCAATACCGCCAACCCGAAATATCTGCTGAAAGTGTTGCGCGACACCGAGCGCCCACTGCTTTATTCGTCCCCGGCGATCCTGCACACTTTGGCTCGCCTGCTGCCGGACGGTGAGCAGATCCATGCGACCATGACGTCGGGAACACTATTGCCGGACGCCTGGTTCTCGCTGATCCGTGCCCGAAGCCTGCACATGTTCCAGCAATATGGCTGCTCGGAATCCGGTTGCATTGCCATCAATCCGAACGTCGCCGCAACGGGGGACATGGGCTTTGTATTGCCGCATCTGCGTGCCGAGACGGGAACGAGCACTGACGATGCCTGCGAGATCGCAGTGAAGACTGTGGATGGCCTCACCATCCATACAAGCGACCTCGGCTATATCAGGAACGATGGCATGCTGGTCTTCATCTCCCGCATGGACGACATGATCAATGTCTCCGGTCTCAACGTCTATCCGAAGGATGTTGAAGACGCGATCATGGCCATGCCGGCCGTCACGGATGCTGTTGCCTTCCGCAAGGGCGACCGGTTTGCCGGTGAGCGCGTGGCGCTCTTGTTCAGCGCATCGGAAGCGGTCGCGCCACAGGCCGTGCGCGAGTGGTGCACCGGCAATCTCGCCAGCCATCAATTGCCGATGGACATCCTGCAGATCGACGCGATCCCGCGTCAGGCCAACGGCAAGATCAGCCGCCGTGACGTCGCGGCGCGCCATGCCGCGGGCGAATTTACTGCGCGGATCTCCGGAGTAGCATCATGACGCAGAGTGAAATCCTTACCGCAATTTATACGGTTTTGAGTGAGCAGATGATGCATCAGCATCTGGATGGCTTTGGCCTTCACTCCCGCCTCAATGAGGACCTCTATCTCGATTCCGTGTTGATCCTGCAGATTTTCCTCAATCTGGAGCTGGAGTATGGCCTGTCCGTTCCGGAAGAGGCCATCGCCAAACAGGACATCGAAACCGCCGCCGATCTGGTCGCACTTTATGAGCCGAAGGATACCGCAATCGCCGTGCCGGCGTTCGCGCTCACCGGCGGAACAGCGGACGAAGGCGTGCACGGAGAAGCCTATTACGATATCAAGGTTCACTGCTTCGTCAGTTGCGTCTGCGACGGCCTGAAGCGCCGAGGTCTCGACCACAGGCCATTCTACTTCGGCGTCTGGGACGCAAAATTCGCCGTCAGTGATCGTTTCGAGCTTCTCTACCACGCGCCGGAGATCAGCCAGGAGTTCCTGCGCGAATGGTTCGAGCGGCTTTATGGCGTCACGGTCAGCGAATGGTACGACGCTGAAAAGACCAAGATCGAAAACCTTGCCACGCTGCTCGACCTCGTCGAAAACCGCAGCGAGACCGGGTCCGTCATGGTCATGCTGGATATGTTCCACCTGCCGGAGCGCGAGAACAAGTTCAATCAGAACCCCTTCCCGCATTATCTGATGTTGCAGAAAACAAGCGATCCGCAAACCTGGTTCGTGCATGATCCCGATTATCGCTGGGAAGGCGAGATCGCGCGGGACAAGGTCATTCATGCCATCATGCAGCCCACCGTCGGCGGCGGTTACGTCTTCGATACGGCAGGGGCGAAGATACCGGAACCGGAAGATCTACAAGCTTTCTTCGAGGCCTGCTTTATCGGCGACACGAATCCGCTCGTTGATGCCGTTCGTGCGATCGTCAAGGCACATCTGGATGGAGCCAGCGGCGTAGTGCTTTCAGGGCTGACGGCGGCTGTGCGCGAACTGCCCGTGATCACCATTCGCAAATATGCCTACGAGCATGGTTTCGCCTTCTTCTGGCGGGCGCTGAAGCTGCCGGCGGCAGACTTTGAATCCTGGTGCGAGGAGATCGAAGCGCTGGTTCAATCGCTGAAGACGCTGCATTACGCCTGCATGAAACTGTCCCAGACCGGCGACCGCGCGCTTGCGGTCCCCGTCTTCGAACGGTTCGACGAAGCCGATCGGCTGGAGACGAAACTGAAAGCCAAGCTGGCCGAGATCTCCGGCGTCTGGTGCGCACAAAATGTTCCGGCGCCTGTCGAAGTCCAACTGCTGAAGAGGATTGCAGGATGAGAGTATCGCTCTGCACCATAACCTTCCGTCACCACCTGATCTCGCTGGGCGAGATTGCCGCATGGGCACAGACCAACGATTTCCAGGGCATCGAGCTCTGGGGCGCGCATGCACGCAATCTGGCCCCGCAGCCGGATCGCAACGCCGAGTGGCTGGATAACTACGGCCTATCGGTACCAATGATCAGCGACTACCTGCCGATCGACGCGGATCCGGAAACGCTGCGCCGCAAGACCGTTGATCTATGCCGATTGGCGCGCCGCTGGCGGGCAACAAAAATCCGGACGTTTGCAGGAAATCGCGGTAGCCTTTCTACCCCGGCAGAGGACCGTCGGATGATTGTCGAGCGCCTGCGCGATATCTGCGCCATAACGGCCAGCTATGGCATTCATCTGCTGGTCGAGACCCATCCACAGACGCTGGCGGATACCGCAGCCTCGACCATGCGGCTCATCGGCGAGGTCGACCATCCCTTCTTCGCGATTAATTTCGATACGCTGCACATCTGGGAGGGCGGTGACGATCCGGTCCGTGCGCACCGCGAGATGAAGCCCTTTATCCGTCACTATCATCTGAAGAACATTCTCGACCGGTCCGACCTGTCAATCTTCGAACCGGCCAATGTCTATGCCGCTGCCGGTCGCCGCGACGGCATGACGCCGCTGTTTGAAGGCACGGTCGATTACGTCAGCTTTCTCTCCGAGGTGTCCAGTGATCCCCAGATCGAGGCGTCGCTGGAGTGGTTCGGCAATGATTGCCTCGACATCCTGCGGCGCGACCGGCGGCAGGTCCGGCAGGTCATCGAGGGGCGTGAACCGGCCCGGCGCACAGTGAACTTTTAGGAAAACGACAATGCTGAAAACGAAGACCGTATCAATCGCCGCAATTCTGACGCTGGCCCACTTGTGTGCGGCCCATGCTGCCGACATAGACACCGCAAAGGGGACGGTGACGATCGATGCGGCACCTGCTAAAATCGCGGTATTCGACATCGCCGCCATCGATACGCTGGCCAGTCTCGGCGTCAAGATCGACGGCCTTCCGTCCAATCTCTACTTGCCGGAGCTGGCGCACCTGAAGGACGGCTCCGCCGTCGTCGGCGATATTTTCGAGCCGAACCTTGAGGCTTTGAGTGAATTGCAACCCGATCTCATCATTGTTGGTGGCCGCTCTTCAACACAGGTCGAAGCGGCGTCGCAGGTAGCACCGACGATCGACATGACCATGGATGGCGACGACCTTCTCTTGCAGGCCAAAACGCGGCTGGCAGCCTATGGCGAACTGTTCGGTAAAACGGCGGAAGCCGAGGTTCAAACAAAGGCGCTTGACGCTGTCGTCGATAAAGCCCGCGCTGCCGTGTCCGGCAAGGGTAAGGCGCTGATTATCATGACCAATGGGCCGAAGGTCACGGCCTATGGGTCCGGCTCGCGGTTCGGATGGGTTCATTCGGCACTCAATTTGCCGCCCGCTGTGCCGGATGTTGAGACCGCTACGCATGGCGAGGCCGTCTCGTTCGAATTCATCGCCAATGCCAACCCTGATTGGCTGCTCGTGCTTGATCGGGCCGCTGCGATCGGCGCGGAAGACCAGAACGCCAAGGCAACGTTGGACAACGAACTGGTCGCAAGCACAACCGCCTGGAAAAAGGGCCAGGTCATCTACCTGCCCGCCGGAGATTTCTATATTGCAGCCGGCGGCGTTCAGGCGATGAGCCGGGTGTTTACAGCCATCACCAAGGCATATGCCGGGTTGAAATGACTGACATTCGTACTTCCGGCAAATGGATGACGAAGCTGGCCGCCTGCGCGGCCTTTGTCATGCTTGTGATCCTCAGCATTTTCATCGGCGCCGGGGAGTTCTCGCCGTGGCAGGCCATCCACGATCCGGCCGCTCTGCAACTCTTTTTCGCCAGCCGCCTGCCCAGGACGGTCGCCGCGGCTCTGACCGGCGCGGCCCTTTCGATCGCCGGCCTCATCATGCAGGCGCTGGTGCGCAACCGGTTTGTCGAACCGTCGACGGCCGGCACTGCGCAAAGCGCTGCGCTTGGCATTCTGATCATGACCCTCGTGTTTCCCGCCGCTTCCTTGGCAATGAAAACCCTGTTTGCAAGCATCCTGGCCCTGCTGGGCACCTCGATCTTCATGATGACTGCGCATCGCCTGCCTCCGGCCCAACCCTATCTCGTCCCGCTGTTCGGCCTGGTTTACGGTGGTGTCATCGGTGCAGTCGTCACCTTCGTCGGCTGGCAGACGGAACTGCTGCAGTTCATCGACATCTGGACCAACGGCGAGTTTTCCGGTGTCGTTCGCGGACGTTACGAACTTCTCTGGGGCACCGCCCTGATGGCTGCGATTGCCTGGTGGGTTGCAGACAGGCTAACCGTGCTTTCCCTTGGCCGTGATGTCAGTATCGGCCTCGGTCTCAGCTACCAGCGCACGCTTCAACTTGGTCTCGTCATTGTGTCCGCCATTTCAGCGTTGACGGTGGTGATCGTCGGCATCATTCCCTTTGTCGGCCTCGTGGTTCCCAACCTCGTCTCACGTATACTGGGTGACAATCTGCGGGGAACGATCCCCTGGGTTGGCTTGAGCGGCGCGACCCTGGTGCTTGGATGCGATGTGCTCGGGCGGCTGCTGCGTTACCCCTACGAAATCCCGGTCGCAACGGTCATGGGTGTCGTCGGCGCCATCCTGTTTCTGCGCCTGATGTTCACGCGGGCGACCCATGCTTGACCGTCGCCTGCTCTTTCTGGCAGCCATTGCGCTTGCCGCCGTAATCGCTTTCATGACGCTTGGACTGCGCGGCAATGTTGCGTTCATCTTGCAATTACGCGGCCTGAAGCTTCTGGCCCTGGTTCAGGTCGCCGTTTCTATTGCGATTTCCACCGTTCTCTTCCAGACCGTGACGGCAAATCGCATCCTGACGCCATCGATCATGGGGCTTGATGCGCTTTACCTATTTGGTCAGACGGCTCTGGTCTTCTTGCTGGGCGGCTTTGGCTACGCGAGCCTCAACACTGGCGTGAAGTTCGGCGTGGAAGTTTTGTTGATGGTGGCACTTGCGATGGTCCTGCTATGGCCGCTGCTTCGAAACCGGATGGACATGAACCTGATGCTGCTTATGGGGGTTACCCTTGGGCTTCTCTTTCGCAGTCTCTCAGCACTTCTTTCGCGACTGCTTGATCCGAATGCCTTTGCCATCGTGCAGACCGTGAGCTTTGCCAACTTCAATACACTCCGCGCCGATCTTACCGTCCTCGGTACCATCGTGACATTTGGCGCAGCCCTCCTCTGTTGGCGCGCACGTCACGTCCTTGACGTCATCGGGTTGGGGCGCGAAACGGCAATCGGGCTCGGCGTCAATTGGACTAAGGCCGCCGCTGGCCTTCTCATGCTCGTCGCCGTCCTCGTGGCTGTCTCAACGGCCCTGGTCGGGCCGGTCGCCTTCTTCGGACTGTTGGTTGCAGCACTTGCGGAGCGGCTGATGGGGACACAGCGGCACGCCACGCTGCTGCCTGCTGCCGCCCTTATGGGGATAGTTGTGCTGGTGGGTGGGCAGACCGTTTCGCAGCATGGATTGGGCGGTGCTTCCACCCTCGGGGTTGTGATTGAATTTGCCGGGGGGCTCGCTTTTCTCCTCCTGCTCATACTGGGGAGCCGAAAATGATCCAGATCGAAAACGTGTCACTGTCCTATCGTGAAGTACCAATCCTGAGTGACATTACTCTTTCGCTTGGCAAGGGCGGCATCACCGCGTTAGTCGGCCCGAATGGGGCCGGTAAATCGACACTGTTATCGCTGATTGCTCGGCTGCAGCCACTCCAGACCGGCCGTATCCTGGTTGACAGCCTGCCGGTCAATAGCACGGCAAGCCGGATTCTCGCGCGGCGCCTCGCCATCTTGCGCCAAGGTGGTGCAATCGCCAGCCGCCTGACTGTACGCCAGCTGGTTGGCTTCGGCCGCTTCCCGCATCATCAGGGGCGCCCGTGTGCCGGGGATATCGCTGCTGTCGAAGCGGCACTGGAGCAATTCGAACTGCAAGCTCTCGCAGAGCGCTTTATCGATACACTGTCCGGCGGACAGCGCCAGCGGGCGATGGTGGCAATGACGTTTTGCCAGGGTACAGATTATCTGCTTCTCGATGAACCGTTGAACAACCTAGACATGTTCCATGCACGCCAGCTGATGCGTTCTCTCAGAACAATCGCCGATGAGCGGCAGCGAACCGCAATCATCGTGCTGCACGACATCAATCAGGCTGCCACATATGCGGATCGCATCGTCGCAATGCGTGACGGCAGGGTGATCGCCGACGGCACTCCGGCTACAGTTCTGACGGAAGACAATCTTGAGGCCGTTTTTGGATACCGCATGCAGATTAGACAGATTGACGGGACACCTCTTGTCCTCCAGCATCTGTGATGATGCACAGATACAAGCCGAGTTGGTTGGCTTGCTCGTCCTCATCAAAGTCTTTTCAAGGTTCGATGTTGCTGATCGTAGAATCGCGTTCGAGCTCTGGTGTCACTGACCGTTCGTAAACGGCTCACCGCAACAAATTTTACGCGAAGCTTCAGGTCACTTAGTCTTCGCAATCATGCCTGCCCGCAGAATGCGGCCATGCGCCTGGGGATCGCAAGCACATCGCCTATCGCAATACCGAGAGCGGGCTGCGGAAAGAATCCGGTCTCCGGCTGAATAGACTCGAACTGACCGCGCTCATGAGCGCGGTCAGTTTTCTTGGATTGACGGTCGCAGCAATCAATCTCTTGCCTGCGGCTCTATTTCCTCAGAAATCAAACGAGGTGGAGAGCATCAAAGTCCGCGGAGCTCCTCCGGAGAGGAAGCCTCGGGCCGAGGAAGCCCAATAGTTTTCGTTGAAGACGTTGGCGACATTCGCACGAAACTCTATCGGCTTACCGTTTTCCCGCTCATAGACATAGCGGGCACCGAGATCGACGCGCGTCCAGTCATCCACCTTTTGCGTGTTGGCTCGATCGTAATAAGTGCTGCCGCCATAGACGACGCGGCCCGTCAGCGTCAACCTTTCGACCCACGGCGTGTCATACTCGCCGTAGAGACTGATCGCCGTCTTCGGCACGCCCGGAACCTCGTTACCGTCGAATGCACCCCGGGCCGTTCTCTCCAGCTTCGGATCCATGAACGTCACCCCCCCCAGAATACGAACGCCACTTAGAGGCTCACCGAAAACGGAAAGTTCGACGCCGCGATTGACCTGCAAACCATCAACGGAAAAGACATTTGTCGCGGGGTTGGTATAGCCGTCTTTCTGACGAATCTCGAACAAGGCAGCTGTCACCATGAAGGAACCGAGATCATACTTGGCGCCGATTTCCTTCTGGTCGTGAACATACGGTGCGAAAACCTCGTTCGCGTTCAATGCAGTGGCTGGCGCAATCGGGCCTTCCGTCAAGGCCTCCACGTAATTGGCATATACCGCCAGGTCGTCTGTGATGTTGACGACAGCGGCAACGGCCGGACTGAAGCGATCTTTCTCGTAGAAATAGTTGATATCTCCCACCGGAAACGCCGGATTACCGGGACGCGTGTTAAATCCTCTGGAACGAATATTCTGATAGCGGCCACCGGCTGTGAGCAGAAACCGGTCATCGAAGAAGGAGAGAGTGTCCGAGATTGCGACGCTGGTGGACAGGAGGTCGGCAAAGAGAACGAGGTTGTCCGAACGCGGGAAACGGCTGGTGCCGACCGAACCACCCGGCAGGTAGATGGGATTGTAGATGTTCGTGGGATAGGCCGGGGGCAGGCCCAGGTCGCGCGGGAGGAAACTGCCGCGATAGTTTTCGTTGAGGCTTTGCGATACCGCAATTGCCAGCTGGTGGCCAACCGGTCCCGTGTCGAATTCCGAGCGCAGGCCGACTTCACCTGAAAATCCCCGGATCTGTTGCGGCTGGATAGCAAGGCTTGCCGTCGCATCGCCGTTCGAATTGAGGATGGTATAGGAAGACGTCAGGAAGTCCTCCCGGTAACGGCTGGCACCGCCTGCGGCATAGATCGTCGTATTGTCGAGAATGTCGAACTCGACGCGGCCGGCGACCATGCGATGCGTGCTGTCATGATATTCGAACGGGCTGGCAGTATTGATACGGCCGTCCGGTGCGTCGGGTATCTCGATGCCCGGAACCGCGCCATTGAAGAGCGATGTCGGTGCGTTGATATCCTGTTTCGAAGCGTTAAGATCGAGCGAGGCCCGAACCCGGTCGCCACGATAGTCCAGCCCGAGCGCTGCAACGCCCACTTCGGTTTCATTGTGATCAAGCCTGGTATCGCCGCCGCGATAGGAGCCGTTGAATCGAACGCCCCATTCTTTCTGAGGCCCAAAGCGGCGGCCGAAGTCAAGATGGGTCCCGAGCTGGGAGTCGGACATGTAGGTTGTCGTCACCCGTGTTAGCGGCTCGTCAGTTGCGCGCTTGGGCACGAGATTGATGGTACCACCGACACGGCCCAAGCCGCCATTGACGAGCGCGGTCGGTCCTTTGAGGATTTCGACGCGCTCGATACCTTCGAGGAAGCTGCGCCGCGGGTTGGCGATATATGGAAGACCATCGTAGAACGTGTCGAGATTGGTAACCGAGAAACCACGGATGAAGAACGAGTCGCGTTCGCTGAAAGTCGGCGCATCCTGGCGCACAGACGGATCGTTTAGCGTCAGGTCCGCCACGGTCTGTGCCTGCTGATCACGGATCAGCTTGGACGTCAGCGCCGTGATGCTGAAAGGTGTCTTCAGAACCGGCCGGTTCCCCAGCATGCCGAGGCGTGCGCCAGACGCGACCTCGCCGCCGGCATAAGGGGCAGGAAGCTGTCCCATCGTGCTTGTGGGGACCGTCCCTCCGTTCGAGCGCCCGGTGACAACGATGGTTTCCAGCGCCGTCCCATCTCCTTCAGAAGCATTTGCGTTTCTGGCCTGGCGGCCCGCCTGACCATTTTGCTGTTTTTCCTGCGCGGCCACAGACGCAGCCAATATTGCAAAAAGCGAAACTCCCGTAAGAGCTACCTTCCCCCACCGATGCAACACAACCCTCAAAATTCCCCGCGGCAATTTCTCATCCTTCGATCTGCGATTGACGTAAATCTGCGCCCGTTCGATCTTGATGCCGATCAAACATGCACACACGATCGTAAGACGATCGACGACGAAGGATTTTTCATGGAATGATCGATATGTGGCAGACCAATATCAAGGTCAGCGAGCGAAAGCTCGGCGGTTGTGGTCAACTCCCAACCGGCCACCGAAGTCATCTCCCAAAAATTAAACGAGGAATAGGCTTTGAACTGGATTGAACCGACAGCGCCTCGGTAATCCCCCCGGCAAT
>UCHD01000025.1 GCA_900472175.1 Hyphomicrobiales bacterium
ACGATACGGTCAGAACGTAGCTCTTCATCGGTCTCAGTCTCTCGGTTTGGGTCTAGGCTGGCCCTCCCGGCCCAGCATCGTGGAACGGAAGCTAGCGCGGCGCTGGCCTGCCCGTCCATCCGTTTCGCGACATCGGATAGCAGGAACAGGCCATGCCGTCTCTTCTGATCTTGGAACTTGGCCTGAGGCTCAGATATCGAGCGTCGTCTGCCGTTCCCAGTCGGTGAAATGCGAGGCGTAGGCATTCCACTCCTGATGCTTGAGCTTCAGGTAGGCGCTGGAGAAACTCTTGCCAAGCGCGGCCTTCAGCTCCTCGTCCTTGTCGTATTCCCTGAGTGCATCGAGCAGGTTCAGCGGCAGGAGCGGTGCGCCGGTAACGGTGTGGCCTTCCTTATACATGTCGATGTCCCAATGGCGGCCCGGATCGGCATTCTTCCGGATACCGTTCAAGCCCGCTGCGATGATGATCGCCTGCAGAAGGTACGGGTTGACCGCGCCATCCGGCAGACGCAATTCGAACCGGCCAGGGCCTGGAACGCGGACCATGTGCGTGCGGTTGTTACCCGTCCATGTCACCGTATTCGGTGCCCAGGTGGCACCGGAAATGGTGCGCGGCGCGTTGATACGCTTGTAGGAATTGACGGTCGGATTGGTGACTGCGGCAAGTGCCGACGCGTGCTTCATGATACCACCAAGGAAAGTCCTGCCCTGGGCGGACAGGCCGAACGGCATTTCCTTGTCGGCAAAGGCGTTGGTCTTGCCGTCCAGATCCCACACGGAGATATGGGCGTGGCAGCCATTACCGGTCAGCCCCTTGAAGGGCTTTGGCATGAAGGTGGCGCGAAGGCCGTGTTTTTCGGCGATCGTCTTGACCATGAACTTGAAGAACGAATGCTTGTCGGCAGTCTGCAGAGCGTCGTCATATTCCCAGTTCATCTCAAACTGGCCGTTCGCATCCTCATGGTCGTTCTGGTAGGGCTTCCAGCCGAGTTCAAGCATGTAGTCGCAGATTTCGGCAATCACGTCATAGCGGCGCATGATAGCCTGCTGGTCGTAGCAGGGCTTTTCGGCATTATCGAACTCGTCGGAAATCTTGCCGCCATCCGGTGAAATCAGGAAGAATTCCGGCTCGACGCCGGTCTTGACACGAAGGCCCTCCTTGGCGGCTTCGGCGATCAGGCGTTTCAGCATGACGCGCGGTGCCTGGTCCACCGGCTGGTCTTCCATGACGCAATCGGCGGCGACCCAGGCCACATCCTTCTTCCAGGGGAGCTGGATGACCGAGGACGGATCGGGAAGCGCAAACAGGTCTGGGTGGGCGGGCGTAAGGTCGAGCCAGGTGGCAAACCCGGCAAAACCCGCACCATTCTTCTGCATGTCGGCAATCGCCTCGGCCGGGACGAGCTTCGCCCGCTGGCCACCGAACAGGTCGGTATAACTGATCATGAAATATTTGATGCCACGGTCTTTGGCAAAGCTGGCAAGATCGAGTGTCACTGCGTTCCCCTTTGGATTATTCAGACACTTTTTCGTAAAAAGGCCGCTGCCTGACTTTTAAGATCGGGCAACGGCCGAAGGTATGTTTGGGTCAGAAGCCTCCCTTGCCTGGGATCCAGCTGGTACCTGCCAGCGGCACCTGCGCCATGGCCGATGCCTCGAGCGTCAGTGCGACAAGATCCTCCGGCTCCAGATTGTGCAGATGGTTCTTGCCGCAGGCCCTGGCGATGGTCTGGGCCTCCAGCGTCATCACCTTGAGGTAATTGGCGAGACGGCGCCCGGCAGCGACCGGATCGAGGCGCTTGGAAAGCTCCGGGTCCTGCGTCGTGATGCCGGCCGGATCCTTGCCTTCGTGCCAGTCGTCATAGGCACCGGCCGTTGTTCCGAGCTTCTGGTATTCCTCTTCCCAGTGCGGATCATTATCGCCGATGGCAACGAGTGCAGCCGTACCGATTGCGACCGCGTCAGCGCCGAGCGCCAGGGCTTTGGCGACGTCTGCGCCGGAACGGATACCGCCCGAGACGATCAGCTGAACCTTGCGGTGCATGCCGAGATCCTGAAGCGCCTGAACGGCCGGGCGGATGCAGGCAAGGATTGGCATGCCGACATTCTCGATGAACACGTCCTGCGTCGCCGCCGTGCCGCCCTGCATGCCGTCGAGCACGACGACGTCGGCACCGGCCTTCACGGCAAGCGCCGTGTCGTAATAGGGACGCGCACCGCCGACCTTCACATAGATCGGCTTTTCCCAGTCGGTGATTTCACGCAGTTCCATGATCTTGATTTCGAGATCGTCCGGGCCGGTCCAGTCGGGATGGCGGCAGGCAGAGCGCTGGTCTATGCCCTTGGGCAGATTGCGCATGTTGGCGACGCGGTCGGAAATCTTCTGGCCGAGCAGCATGCCGCCGCCACCGGGCTTGGCGCCCTGGCCGACGACGATCTCGATCGCATCGGCGCGGCGCAGATCCCGCGGGTTCATGCCGTAGCGCGACGGAAGATACTGATAGACCAGCGTCTGCGAATGACCCCGCTCCTCGTCCGTCATGCCGCCGTCACCGGTGGTTGTCGATGTCCCGGCGATGGTGGCACCGCGGCCGAGCGCTTCCTTGGCATTGCCCGAAAGCGCGCCAAAACTCATGCCGGCAATGGTGATCGGCGTCTTCAGGACGATCGGCTTCTTGGCATGTCGCGCGCCGAGCACGACGGAGGTGTCGCATTTCTCGCGGTAGCCTTCGAGCGGATAGCGCGAGATCGAAGCGCCGAGAAACAGGAGGTCGTCGAAATGCGGAACCTTGCGCTTGGTGCCGGCGCCTCTGATATCATAGATGCCGGTCGCCGCCGCACGGCGGATTTCGGCGAGCGTGTAATCGTCGAAGGTCGCTGACTTGCGCGGCGGGGTATAGGGGTTGTGATAGCTCATGAACGGGTCCCTGCCTTAGTACGCATCAGCGTTGTCGATGTTGAAGTTGTAGAGCGTGCGGGCCGAGCCGTAGCGCTTGAATTCTTCCGGCGCGACACCCGTGATGCCGGCTCTTTCCAGAAGCTCGGCAAGCAGCTTCAGATGCTTTGGCTTCATTTCCTTCTGGATGCAGTCGGCGCCGAGGCTCTTGACCTCGCCGCGCACGAACAGCTTGGCCTCGTAGAGGGAATCGCCGAGCGCATCACCGGCATTGCCGAGCACCACGAGGTGACCCGACTGGCCCATGAAGGCCGACATGTGGCCGATATTGCCCTGGACGACGATATCGATGCCCTTCATCGAGATGCCGCAGCGCGACGCCGCATTGCCCTTGATGACCAGCAGACCGCCGCGACCGGTCGCACCGGCATACTGGCTGGCATCCCCCTCGATGACGACCGCTCCCGACATCATGTTTTCCGCGACACCAGGCCCGGCCGACCCATGCACGGTCACGGTACCGCCATCGTTCATGCCGGCGCAATAGTAGCCGACGCTACCGCGCACCTCGACGGTGACCGGCTGGTCGATACCGACGGCGACGGCATGGCTGCCGCGCGGATTGACGACCTCGAAATTCGTATCATTGGTACCGGGGGCGATGGCGTGCAGCGCGCTGTTCAATTCGCGCAGCGGCGTTTTGGCAAGGTCGAATACGCGCATTGCTTCCAGACTTTCTCGTTTGACGCTGACATCCACGGTTAGGCCGCCTTCTCATGATCCCAGAAATAGACAGTCGCCGGCTCCGGCTCCCAGACGCGCGCATTTTCGATGCCCGGCAGGTTGACGAGCGCGCGGTATTCCGAGCCGAAGGCGATATATTGGTCCGTTTCGGCCATCACGGCCGGCTTGCAGGCGATCGGATCGCGCACCACCCCGAAGCCGGACTTGGTGCCGACGACGAAGGTGAAGAAGCCATCGAGGTCATCGAGCGCGCTGGTCAGCGCCTGCCCCAGATCCTTGCCCTTGGCCATCTCGGCCGACAGATAGGCGGCGGCGACTTCGGTATCGTTCTGCGTCTCGAAGGTCATGCCTTCGCGCACCAGTTCGCGGCGCAGGTTGTTGTGGTTGGAAAGCGAGCCGTTGTGCACCAGGCACTGGTCGGCGCCGGTCGAGAACGGATGAGCGCCGAGCGTGGTCACGGCCGATTCCGTTGCCATGCGGGTATGGCCGATGCCATGCGTGCCGGCCATCTGGCGAATACCGAAGCGGGACACCACGTCCTTCGGCAACCCGACTTCCTTGTAGATCTCGACGCTGTCGCCTGAGCCCATGACACGGATACCGGTCCGTTCCTGGGAAAGCAGATCGCGCACGGCCGAAGCCTTGTCAGCGTCGGTTTCGATGACCGCATGGGTGCTTTTCAGCTCCACGGAGATGCTGGAATCGACAGGCTTCAGCAGCGCATCGAGACCGGCGAAATCCTGCTTCGGGTCCGATGATTGAACAGTGATTTTGGCCCGGCCCTTGGAGGGCGATCCGTAAATGGCGATGCCCGCGCTATCCGGTCCGCGGTCGGTCATGGTGACCAGCATATCGGACAGCATGGCACCCAATTGCGGCTCCAGGCTCTTGTCCTTCAAAAACAATCCGACAATTCCGCACATGGGGACAATCCTTCGTTTCGTTGATGAAAAGATGGATATCAGCTGCCGTTTTGAATTTCAACTGAGAAGAAAGTTATTTTCTTATCAGGCAATATTTTTGAGCATGAAAGGCTTAGATATTGCTGCGCGTCTGCGGATAGGAAATGATCGACAGATAGCGGATCGGCAACTTCACCAGCTCCTCCGGCCCGTGGCGGGCGTCGGCGTCGAAAAACAAGCTATCGCCGGGCTGCATGGTAAAAAGCCGGTCGCCATGGCGATAGACCACTTCACCGACCAGCATGTAGAGAAACTCCATGCCTTCATGCTGGAAAGCCGGGAACGTATCGGAATCTGCCGTCAGCGTGATCAGATAGGGCTCGACCACTACGCCGGCTGTGTTGTTGTCGATATGACCGAGCAGATTGTACTGATGCCCCGCCCGCGTACCCCGGCGCTCCAGTTCGACACCTTCGCCGGCCTTGACGAACACCGCGTTGCGCGGTTCCTCATAACGGCGGAAGAAAGCGGTGACCGGGACGCCAAGCGCCCGCGAAAGAGATTGCAGCGTCGTCAGCGACGGCGAGATATTGCCATTCTCGATCTTCGACAGCATGCCAAGCGAAATGCCGGTGGCGGTCGCAAGGTCGGTCACGGTGATGCCGAGTTTCTTGCGGAAAGCGCGAACCTCGTGGCCGATCGCGATTTCGAGGTTGTTTTCCTTCGGCTCACGCAGCGCGTGCGGATCCTGCAGAAAAGCAGCCTTCAGAGCCGGATGCTCGTCGTCTGTGATCCGGCCAATATCGGTGACTGGCTGCTTTTTCGCCATGCGGTTTCGCCCCCTGCTTGCAAGTCAATCAATCTATCCTGAGAGTGAAATTTTCTCAACCCGGAAGAATATCGCTCAACGGACTGCGGTACCACTAATTTGCCTCTGGGATCGCGGTGGCTCGCCGAACGCGGCGCGGTAGCTGCGGGAAAAATGACCGGCGCTGGAAAATCCGGTCGCAAAAGCGATTTCCGAGATCGAAAGCGGGCTCTGTTGCAGCAGGCGGCGGGCATGATCGAGCCGTAGCTTGCGGTATTCCAGAAGAAAGGACGATCCCATCTGGCTCGAGAACAACCGGTCAAGATGACGCGGCGACAGGCCCGCCAAAGCCGCCATGGTCTGGCGATCGAGCGGGGCCTCGATTGTCGCTTCCATCTTTTCAAGCACTGCGAGCAAACCCGGGTGATTGACACGGTAGCGCTCTGCCAGCGATGCCCGCTGCGGCGCGCCGGAGCTTTCCACGTGGGTGTGCAGATACCAGTCGCTGACCCGGCGGGCGAAATCCGATCCCATGCGCTCCGCGATGAGTGCATGCATCATGTCGAGCGGCGCTACGCCGCCGCCGCAGGTGATACGGTTGCCGTCAAGCACATACCGCGCCTGACGTGGCGCAAGCGCCGGAAAGGCCTCCATCAATGCGGGGGCATGCTCCCAGTGGATCGTAAAATCCCGATCCTCCAGCAAGCCGGCTTCTGCCATCAGGTATGGACCGCCGGAAATCCCGCCGATGCGCACGCCGTCGCGGGCAAGCTGGCGCAGGCAGGCCAGCACCGGTGGCACATCCCAGTCAACCGGTGTACCGCCCGCGCAGACAAAGACAGTATGGAAACCCGAACCCCGTGACGGCAGGAGCGTTGCAGGAACCGGAATGCCCGATGAGGTCATGCCGGCGCTGCCTTCAGCAACATGCGCCGAAAGCGCATAAATATCCCGGCCGGCCAAAAGGTTTGCGGCACGCAGCGGCTCGACCGCCGAGGCATAGGACATTAGCGCAAATCCCGGAATGAGGATAAAGCCGATCTTTTGAACGTTTTTCAGGTCATCAGTCACCATGTCCGAATTATGACTGAAAACGTCTCTTTCCTGCAAGTGCCCAGATGCAATCCTGTCATGATCGGCGCGGTTCACCGGGATTCATTTGCCATGCGCTATTCTGCCTTTTCCGTTTTTCTGAACGCCCTGCGCGGCAACAAGGGGTGGAAGCCTGCATGGCGCAGTCCGGTTCCGAAAAACCACTATGACGTCATCATCATTGGCGGCGGCGGGCATGGCCTTGCAACGGCGTATTATCTCGCCAAGGAATTCGGCGTCACCAATGTGGCGGTACTGGAAAAGGGCTATATCGGCTCCGGCAATGTCGGCCGCAACACGACGATCATCCGTTCCAACTACCTGCTTCAGGGCAATAACCCGTTCTACGAACTGTCGATGAAGCTCTGGGAAGGGCTGGAGCAGGATTTCAACTTCAACGCCATGGTCTCGCAGCGCGGCGTGCTCAATCTCTTTCACTCAGACGCCCAGCGCGACGCCTACACCCGGCGCGGCAATGCAATGCGGCTGCACGGCGTCGATGCCGACCTGCTCGATCGAAACGCCGTGCGCCAGATGCTGCCGTTCCTCGATTTCGACAATGCCCGCTTCCCGATCCAGGGTGCGCTGATGCAAAAACGTGGCGGCACCGTGCGCCATGATGCTGTTGCCTGGGGCTATGCCCGTGGCGCGGATATGCGCGGCGTCGATATCATCCAGAATTGCGAAGTCACCGGCATCCGCCGCGAAAACGGCCGTGTCGTGGGCGTAGAGACCAGCCAGGGCTTCATCGGCTGCGGTAAACTGGCACTCGCAGCGGCCGGCAACTCCACCACTGTCGCTGATATGGTCGACATGAAGCTGCCAATCGAAAGTCACGTGCTGCAGGCCTTCGTCTCGGAGGGACTGAAGCCCTTCATCGACAATGTCGTCACCTTTGGCGCCGGGCATTTCTATGTCTCGCAGTCCGACAAGGGCGGTCTGGTCTTCGGCGGCGATATCGATGGCTACAATTCCTATGCCCAGCGCGGCAATCTGGCGACGGTCGAGCATGTCGCCGAGGCCGGTGTTGCGATGATCCCGGCCCTGTCGCGTGTCCGGGTGCTGCGCTCCTGGGGTGGCGTCATGGACATGAGCATGGACGGCTCGCCGATCATCGACCGCACCCATATCGATAATCTCTATCTGAACGCCGGCTGGTGTTACGGCGGCTTCAAGGCCACGCCCGCCTCCGGCTTCTGCTACGCCCATCTGATCGCCAGGAACGAGCCGCATGAAACAGGACGCGCCTTCCGGCTCGACCGGTTCGCACGCGGCCGGATGATCGATGAAAAGGGCGTCGGCTCGCAACCCAATCTGCATTGAGGACTTCACATGGCCAGCCTGATCGCCTGCCCCCATTGCGGGCCGCGTCCCAAGGAAGAATTCACCGTCCGCGGCGACGCCGGCATAACTCGCCCGGCACCCGATGCCGGTGAGGATGCTTGGCACGCCTATGTCTACCTGCGTGACAATCCGCGCGGCCGTCACAAAGAACATTGGCACCACACCTCCGGCTGTCGCCGTTGGCTGGTTGTCGAGCGCGATACGATGACCCACGCGGTCTATACTGTTACCGATGCCAGCGCTCCGGGAGAGACCGCATGAGTTCCTATCGTCTCCCCAAGGGCGGCCGCGTCGACCGCGCCAAGCCACTCGATTTTACCTTCGACGGCAAACCGATGCAGGGTTTTGCTGGTGACACGCTGGCCTCGGCGTTGCTGGCCAATGGCCGCCAGCTTGTCGGGCGCAGTTTCAAATATCACCGTCCGCGCGGTATCCTGACCGCGGGTGCCGCCGAACCGAATGCCCTGGTGACGATCGGCGAAGGCGGGCGTACCGAAGCCAATACCCGCGCCACGCTGGTTGAGCTCTATCGCGGCCTGACGGCGAAAAGCCAGAACCGCTGGCCCTCGGTCGATTTCGATCTCGGCGCCGTCAACAGCCTGCTCTCGCCTTTTCTGGGCGCCGGCTTCTACTACAAGACCTTCATGTGGCCGGCGGCTTTCTGGGAAAAGGTCTATGAGCCGATCATCCGCAAAGCGGCAGGCCTGGGACGCGCCACCTATCAGCCGGATCCCGATTCCTACGAAAAATGCTGGGCGCATTGCGACCTGCTGGTGATTGGTGCAGGCTCCGCCGGCCTCGCCGCTGCGCTGACGGCAGGCCGGGCCGGTACCCGTGTCATTCTCGCCGATGAAGGCTTTGAGCCCGGCGGTTCGCTTCTGTCCGAAACGGCACCGGTCGGCGGAAAACCAACTGCCGATCTGCTGGCAAATATTGTTGCCGAACTGACGGACATGCCCAATGTCCGTATCTTCTCCCGCACCACCGCCTTTGGCTGGTATGACGGCAATGTTTTTGGCGCTGTAGAAAGCGTGCAGAAGAACACCGCCACGGTGAACCCAAACCAGCCGGTCGAACGCATCTGGCGCATCGCCGCCAAGCAGGCGATTCTCGCTTCCGGCGCGGAAGAGCGTCCGCTGGTTTTCGGCGGCAACGACATTCCCGGCGTGATGATGGCGGGCGCCATGCGCTCCTATCTCAATCGCCAAGCCATCGCACCCGGAAAAAGCACAGTCATCTTCACCAACGACGCCTCCGGTTACGCGACCGCCGCCGATCTGGAAGCCGTCGGCTTGAACATCGCAGCTATTGTTGACAGCCGCCAGGATGCAGCGCGTACATGGTCCGGCAAGGCACGTATCCTCGCAGGCGCCGTGGTTGTCGATGCCAATGGCGGCAAGAGCCTCAAGGGCGTGACCGTCCTCAACAGCGGCCGGACCGAAACCATCGAAGCAGACGCACTCGGCATGTCCGGCGGCTGGAGCCCGATCATTCACCTCGCCTGCCATCGCGGCGCAAAGCCGGTCTGGTCGGATGACAAGGCCGCATTTCTTGCGCCGGAGAAGCAAGAGGGCCTGACCATCGCCGGTGCTGCTGCGGGCATCGGCAGTGTCGAAGCCTGCCTTGCAGATGGTGCCGGAAAAGCGGTGGCTGCCCTGCAATCCCTTGGCTTCTCGAATGCAACGACCGCTTTCGCAGCGAAAGCCGACACGGCAACCGTTTCGAAACCGCTCTGGCGGATCCATGGATCGAAAGGCAAAGCCTTCGTCGATTACCAGAACGACGTGCATCTGAAGGATCTGGGCCTGGCCGTCAGCGAAGGCTATGGCCATGTCGAGCTTGCCAAGCGCTACACCACCAACGGCATGGCGACCGATCAGGGCAAGCTGTCGAACATCAACGCCATCGGAATTCTTGCCGAAGCGCGCAAGGTTTCTCCAGCAGACGTCGGCACCACAACGTTCCGCCCCTTCTACACGCCGCTCTCCTTTGGGGCGCTGACCGGCGCCTCCAAGGGCAAGCACTTCCAGCCGGTGCGAAAATCGCCTCTGCACGACTGGGCCAAAAAGAACGGCGCGGTCTTCGTCGAAACCGGCCTCTGGTATCGCTCCTCCTGGTTCCCGAAATCAGGCGAAACGACCTGGCGCGAGAGCGTCGATCGCGAAGTGCTGAATATTCGTAAGAATGCGGGCATCTGCGATGTCTCGACCCTCGGCAAAATCGAAATCTTCGGCAAGGACGCCGCCGAATTCCTCAATCGGGTCTATTGCAACGCTTTCCTCAAGCTGCCGGTCGGCAAGGCGCGTTACGGCCTGATGTTGCGCGAAGATGGCATGATCTACGACGACGGCACGACGAGCCGCCTTGGCGAAACCCATTTCTTCATGACGACGACCACGGCTTACGCGGCGGGCGTCATGAACCATCTGGAATTCTGCGCGCAGGCGCTATGGCCCGATCTCGACGTGCAGTTCTCGTCTTCGACCGATCAATGGGCGCAGATTGCCGTTGCCGGACCGAAGTCTCGCCTGATCCTGCAGACACTGGTGGATGAGGATATTTCCGATGCAGCCTTCCCGTTCCTCGGCGCCAAGGAGGTGTCACTCTGCGGCGGCAAGCTGACCGGCCGCCTGTTCCGCATCTCCTTCTCCGGCGAACTGGCCTACGAACTGGCGGTTCCTGCCGGCTATGGCGAGGCGATTGCCGATGCGATCATGGAAGCCGGCAAGCCGCACGGCATCTGCCCCTATGGGGTCGAGGCGCTCGGCGTCATGCGCATCGAGAAGGGCCATGTCACCCATTCCGAAATCAACGGCACGGTCATCCCGTCCGATCTCGGCTTTGCCAAGATGGTCTCCACAACCAAGCCGGACTTCATCGGCAAAGCGATGCTGTCACGCGAAGGCATGACCGCGGATGACCGGCTCTCGCTCGTCGGCGTCAAGCCGCTCGATCCTTCAACCACGTTCAAGACCGGTTCGCATATCCTCGCGGATGGCGCCACACCATCGCTCGACAATGACCAAGGTTACGTCTCTTCAAGTTGCTACTCGCCGAATCTCGGCTCGACCATCGGGCTAGCCCTGGTCAAGCACGGTCCGAAGCGCCACGGCGAACATGTCACCGTCTGGAACGACCTGAAAAACGAATACACCAAGGCCGTGCTCTGCAGCCCGGTCTTCTTCGATCCGGAAAACGGAAAACTCCATGGCTGATTTTGCGCTCCTCCACCGCCCCGCCCTCGCCACTGCCAAGTCCGGCTCGTTTGGCGCAGCATTCTCCAACGAGCGGATCACGCTGACAGCCCTGCCGGAAGGGCATGTCCTGCATGTTCTGGCCGCGCGCGGCAGCGGTGATCTGACGGGCCTCATTCCCCGGATTGGCGACGGTAGCGCGCATGCCGTGCGCGCCTATGGCCCTGGACAATGGTTCGTCATCGGTGACGCCTCTCTTTCGGCCGCGGAGATTTTCGGCAAAACACCGGTCCTGGATGGCAAGGCGTCCATTTCCGATCAAGGCCACGGCCGCGTCCTGATCGGTATCAGCGGTGCAGCGGTCGAGGCAGTGCTTGCCAAGGGTACGGCGGTCGATCTCGCTTTGTCGAATTTCCCGGTTGGCCATTCGGCAATGACGCTGATCGGTCATATTTCAGCGCTCATTTCCCGGACGGGACCAGAAAACTTCGAGCTTCTTGTGCTGCGCGGCTTCGCCGAAAGCCTCTGGGATGAACTCATCGAGATGGGCCTTGAATTCGGCGTGGATGCAAAAACGGCACGTTAGAGCAACTGTCTCGTAAAGCAGCACTTTCCGTCCAATTTTCCGATTGTCTCAGCGCAAAGCATCGTCCATGCTTGTCGTGTTCGTGAAGCAAGACGCAGGCGGCCCGCCGTGCATTCCATTCGCGGATTTTGATTTTTGCAGGAGGATAGCGCCATGGCCAAAGGACAAGTAAAAAGCAACAAGGAAGTCAGGAAGCCGAAGAAGGACAAGGTTGCAGCCAAGGCAGCCACCCCGTTCGCCGCAACGACATCCAAGGAAGTACCCAAGCTCTCTGGCGCAAAGCCAAAGAAGTAAGGATGAAAGAGAAGGGCGGCGCTGGCGATCTGGCGCCGCCCTTGTCTATTTCGGCTGCGATGGCGTAAAGTTGGCAATCAGCGCGTGGCGTTCGCCCGGATAGATGAGGCGCACATGGGTGACATAGGAGCCGTTGCTCCATGTCCGCCGCTCGACCATCAAACACGGTGTTCCACTGGGGATTGCCAAGGCCGCCGCAATCGTCTCATCGGCCGCGATGGCCCGGATCGTATGTTCGGCCGCACTCCAGGGGACACGGTTCAGGAGCCATGGCCCCGGAGCTTCAACCTCAAAGCTCTCCGCCGCCGCATCCGGTACCGCCGTCAGATTGATCAGGCGCTGCTCGAAGCAAAATGGCCTCGCACCTCCGAAATGCGTACAGTTTATCTCCAGAATCGAAGCCGTGGCATTGAGGTCGAGCCTGTTTTTATCATCAGCCGTGCTGCGGCGCCGGGTCTTGCTCAGCAACCGGTAGTCATAGGCTAGCCCAAGCGACTGGACTTCCAGCTTGATGTCGCGAATTTCCAATACGGCCGATTGCGCCCGTGGCTGGGTGACATAACTTCCCGACTTGCGCCGCCGCTCGATCAAGCCGGTCTTTGCCAGCTGCGTCAGCGCCTTGTTCACGGTCATCCGCGAACATTTGTATTGCTCGGCCAGATCCACTTCGAACGGAATGCGGAAGCCCGGCTGCCATTCGCCCGAGAGAATGCGATCCTCGATATCGCCGAGAATACGCTGATGCAGAGACAGGTCGCCTACACTTTCGGCAAGCGGCCCATCAACAGCCTGATCGATATCCTGCAATTTCACCAAGGTCTCACCTTCCGCACATCCGGTTCGGTACTAGCAGCAACTGTGTATCGCCGCTTGCCTGGAAAGACGTGGTAGCGAACCCCGCCGCTCAGGCCAACAGTTCACGCATAACGGCACGGAATTTCGCCGATATTTCATCCCGTTTGTGATGACGCCCGCCTTCGACCTGCTTGCGGCCTGCCACCCAGACAGTGTCAGGTTTCGTGCCATTGGCAAACAGCCAGGAATCCAGAGCCGCATCCTCCGTGAGATCGCCATCCGGCGCCCGCAGGCTGACGAAATCGGCCGGGTTGCCAATGACTATCCCGGTTTGGCTGCCCATGGCGATACCGCCGCCATCCACCGCGCCATCAAACAGTGCGCGGCCGGTCGACTCACCGGGGGCCGCCAAAACATTGCGTGAGCGATGCGCCAGACGCTGCGAGTATTCCAGCTGGCGTAGTTCGTCCGGCAGGCCGATCAGCACGTTCGAATCCGAGCCGATGCCGAATTTGCCACCCGCTTCGCCGAACACGACCGCATTGAAGGTGCCGTCGCCGAGATTGGCCTCCGTGATCGGGCAAAGGCCGGCAATCGCCTGGCTTTTGGCCATGCGGCGGGTCTCGTCGTCGGTCATGTGAGTGGCATGGATCAGGCACCAGCGGCCATCGAGCCCGGCATTGTCGAGCAACCATTCGACCGGCCTCGCGCCGGACCATGCGATGCAGTCCTCGACTTCCTTGACCTGTTCGGCAACATGAATGTGGATAGGACCCTCCTTTGCCATCGCGACAACGGCCGAAAGCTCATCCGGCGTGACCGCCCGCAGCGAATGCGGCGCAACTCCAACGCGGCCATCCGGCAGATTCTTGACGGCAGAACGGCAGCCATCCAGCAGCCGCTCGAAGCTCTCGACCGTATTGATGAACCGGCGTTGGCCCTCGTTTGGTGCCGCGCCGCCAAAGGTCGAGTGCGCGTAGAAAACAGGAAGCAGCGTCAGGCCGATACCTGTGCGCGAAGCTGCCGAAGCGATGCGCTGCGCCATTTCGGAGATATCGGCATAGGCATGCCCATTAATATCATGATGCAGATAATGAAACTCGCCGACCCGCGAGAAGCCAGCCTCCAGCATTTCCATATAGAGCTGGCTGGCAACGGCCTCGGCATGATCCGGCGTCATCGTCAGGGCGAAACGGTACATGACATTGCGCCAGCTCCAGAAGCTGTCGGCGCCGGGGCCGCGCGTCTCAGCAAGACCAGCCATGCCGCGCTGGAAGGCATGGCTGTGCAGGTTCGACATACCCGGAACAAGAATATCGTGCCGCTCGTCACCCGTTCGCACCGCGGTGCCCGCCTCGACGGTAGCAATCTGGCCGCCCTCGATCGTCAGCCGTACATCCTTCTGCCATCCCGCCGGCGTCAGAGCCGATTTCACATGAATGCTGGTCAAGGCCTCATCCCTTCCTGACTGCGTTTCTCAAAAAAACCACTTGCGCTCATTTTCTTTATGTCTATACATAATAGTACGAAAAGGAAAGGCTAGAAAACCATGTCTTCCATAAAATCGCCGCCAGACAGCTCCCGGCGAACCACCTGTGATCGCCTGTGGCGAAACGCACGGCTTGCCACGCTCAATCCTTCCCTGCCGGGTCTTGGCCTTGTTGAAGACGGCGTCATTGCGGCTCAGGACGGCCGCATCCTTTTTGCTGGTAATGCGGCAGAACTGCCTTTCCCGATCGAAAGCGCCGCCGAGATCATCGATTGCGGCGGCCGCTGGATCACGCCGGGCCTGATCGACTGCCACACACATCTGGTTCATGCCGGTGACCGCGCCAACGAATTCGAAATGCGGCTTGCAGGCGCAACCTATGAAGAAGTCGCCCGTGCCGGTGGCGGCATCGTGTCCTCGGTCCGGTCGCTACGTAAAGCGAGCGAAGATGAGCTTGTCGCCCAGTCGCTTCCCCGTCTCGACGCCTTGATGGCTGAAGGTGTGACCACCGTCGAAATCAAATCCGGCTACGGTCTCGATCTCGAAAACGAAGCCAAGGCGCTACGCGCCGCGCGCCGTCTTGGTGAAGAACGCGACGTGGCTGTTCGCACCACCTTTCTTGGTGCACATGCGTTGCCGCCGGAATTCAAGGGCGACAAGGCCGGTTACGTGGCCAAGGTCGTTGGCGAAATGCTGCCTGCCATTGCAGCCGAGGGTCTGGCCGATGCGGTTGATGGCTTCTGCGAAGGCATCGCCTTCTCGACCGATGAGATGCGGCTGGTCTTCGATGCAGCCAAGGCCCATGGCCTGCCGGTCAAGCTGCACGCCGATCAGCTCTCCAACCTGCATGGCGCAGCACTTGCGGCCGAGTATGGTGCGCTGTCGGCCGACCATCTTGAATATACCGATGAAGCCGGGGCAGAGGCGATGGCAAAAAGCGGCACCGTCGCTGTCATTCTGCCCGGTGCCTTCTATTTCATCCGCGAAACCAAGAAGCCGCCAATTGATCTTTTCCGCAAGGCAGGCGTCGCGATGGCCATCGCCACCGATAACAATCCTGGCACCTCGCCGCTGACATCGCTGCTTTTGACGATGAACATGGCCGCGACACTGTTTGGCATGACGGTCACCGAGTGCATCGCCGGCGTGACCCGCGAAGCAGCAAGAGCGCTCGGCCTCGTCGACGAAGTGGGGACTCTGGAACCCGGAAAATGGGCCGATTTCGCCATCTGGAACATCGAGCGACCGGCCGAACTCGTCTATCGCATGGGCTTCAATCCGCTCCATGCACGCGTCCGCAACGGACATTGATTTTAAAGCACGCGGTTGGGAGACCCGTGCATTGGTGAGGACTGCACATGACCCTTATTCTGCAACCGGGCTCCGTCCCGCTTTCGACCCTCGAAACCATCTACTGGACCGGAGAGCCCGCCCGTCTCGATCCGTCCTTCGACAAGGGCATCGAGAAGGCCGCCGCCCGCATCGCCGAGATCGCCGCTGGCAACGCGCCGGTCTACGGTATCAATACCGGCTTCGGTAAACTCGCATCGATCAAGATCGATGCCGCCGATGTCGCCACCCTGCAGCGCAATCTGATCCTGTCGCATTGCTGCGGCGTCGGGCAGCCGCTGGCTGAAAACGTTGTCCGGCTGATCATGGCGCTGAAGCTCGTTTCGCTCGGCCGCGGCGCCTCCGGTGTCCGGCTCGAACTCGTCCGGCTGATCGAAGGCATGCTCGAAAATGGCGTCATCCCGGTCATCCCGGAAAAGGGCTCCGTCGGTGCTTCCGGCGATCTGGCACCACTCGCCCATATGGCAGCGGTGATGATGGGTGAAGGCGAAGCCTTCTTCAACGGCGAACGACTGGACGGCCGCACCGCGCTTGAGCGTGCCGGCCTGACGCCGGTCGTCCTTGCCGCCAAGGAAGGTCTGGCGCTGATCAACGGCACCCAGACATCGACTGCGCTGGCGCTCGCCGGCCTGTTCCGCGCCCACCGCGCCGCCCAGTCCGCTCTGATTACCGGTGCGCTTTCGACCGACGCCGCCATGGGCTCGTCGGCACCGTTCCATCCGGATATCCATACGCTGCGCGGCCACAAAGGCCAGATCGACGCCGCTGCGGCCCTGCGCGGCCTGCTCAAGGGCTCGGTCATCCGCGAAAGCCACATCGAAGGCGACGAGCGCGTCCAGGACCCCTACTGCATCCGCTGCCAGCCGCAGGTCGACGGCGCCTGCCTTGATCTCTTGCGCTCGGTTGCCCGCACGCTTGAAATCGAAGCCAACGCCGTCACCGACAATCCGCTGGTACTCTCGGACAATTCCGTCGTTTCAGGCGGCAATTTCCATGCCGAGCCGGTGGCCTTCGCCGCTGACCAGATTGCCCTTGCTATTTGCGAAATCGGCGCGATCTCGCAGCGCCGTATTGCGCTTCTGGTCGATCCGGCCCTCTCCTACGGCCTGCCGGCGTTCCTCGCTAAAAAGCCAGGCCTCAACTCGGGCCTGATGATTGCCGAAGTCACCTCGGCAGCCCTGATGTCGGAAAACAAGCAGATGTCGCACCCGGCCTCGGTCGATTCGACACCGACCTCGGCCAACCAGGAAGACCATGTCTCGATGGCCTGCCACGGTGCCCGCCGCCTGCTGCAGATGACCGACAACCTCTTCGCCATCGTCGGCATCGAGGCGCTGACCGCCGCCCAAGGCATCGACTTCCGCGCTCCGCTCGTGACCAGCCCGGAGCTGACAAATGCCATCGCGGCAATCCGCAAGGTCGTCCCGACGCTGGACGTCGATCGCTATATGGCAACCGACCTCAAGGCAGCCAGCGACCTTATTGCCACCGGCGCGCTGAACGCCGCCGTGTCGACTGGCATTCTCCCGGTTTTGGAGGCCTGACATGAGCGTTTTTGAAGTCAAGCAGGGCACATCGCCGATCATTCTCGGCTTTCCGCATACCGGTACCGATGTCCCGCCCGCCATCTGGGAGCGACTGAACGACACCGGACGGCTGCTGACCGATACCGACTGGCACATCCATCATCTCTATGAAGGCCTGTTGCCGGATGTAACGACGGTTCGCGCCACCTTCCATCGCTATGTTCTCGATGCCAACCGCGATCCGGAAGGCGTCAGCCTTTATCCCGGCCAGAACACTACCGGGCTTATTCCGGAAACCGACTTCGACGGCGTTGCAATCTGGAATGACGGCGAAGAGCCGACCGAAGCCGATATCGCCGCCCGCCTCGCCGATTTCCACGCGCCCTATCATGCGGCACTCTTGGCCGAAATCGAACGGGTGAAGGCGATCCACGGCATCGCCGTACTCTATGATTGCCATTCGATCCGGTCGGATATCCCGTTCCTGTTTGAAGGCACATTGCCCGATTTCAACGTCGGCACCGATATGGGCAAGACGTGCAATCCGGCCATTCAGGATGCTACTGTCGATGTCGTTCTGAACGCCGACGGCTATACCAGCATCCTCAACGGCCGCTTCAAGGGCGGATGGACGACCCGTCATTATAGTGATCAGGAAAACGGCGTTCACACGATCCAGATGGAGTTGGCACAGTCGACGCATCTGAGCACCGAAGCCCCGCCCTTTGCCTATGACGAGACCAAGGCAGCCAAGCTTCGCATTCACCTCAAAGAGATTCTAACGCGCATCGAAACAACGGCGCTGACATTGGCACACACCAAAAGGGGAACAAAATGACCAATCCTCGTCACAATATCCGCGACGTCCGCGCCGCCCGTGGCACCGAACTGACGGCAAAATCCTGGATGACCGAAGCGCCGCTTCGCATGCTGATGAACAATCTCGATCCGGAAGTGGCCGAGAATCCGCATGAGCTGGTCGTCTATGGCGGCATCGGCCGCGCCGCCCGCACGTGGGCGGATTTCGACAAGATCGTCGAAACGCTGCGCGACCTCAACGAAGACGAGACGCTGATGGTGCAGTCGGGCAAGCCGGTCGGCGTGTTCCGCACCCATAAGGATGCGCCGCGCGTCCTGATCGCCAACTCCAACCTGGTGCCACATTGGGCAACCTGGGATCATTTCAATGAGCTGGATAGGAAGGGTCTCGCCATGTACGGCCAGATGACCGCCGGCTCGTGGATCTATATCGGCACGCAGGGCATCGTTCAGGGCACCTACGAAACCTTCGTCGAAGCCGGACGCCAGCATTACGGCGACAACCTCAAAGGCAAATGGGTGCTGACCGGTGGTCTCGGCGGCATGGGTGGCGCCCAGCCGCTCGCCGCCGTCATGGCTGGTGCCTGCTGCCTTGCCATCGAATGCAACCCGGATTCGATCGATTTCCGCCTGCGCACCCGCTATGTCGACGAAAAAGCCGAAACGCTCGATGAAGCGATGGAGATGATCAATCGCTGGACCAAGAACGGCGAAGTCAAATCCGTCGGCCTGCTCGGCAACACCGCTGAAATCCTGCCGGAAATGGTCCGCCGCGGCATCCGCCCTGACATGGTCACCGACCAGACCTCGGCTCACGACCCGGTCAACGGCTATCTGCCGAAAGGCTGGACGATGGCGCAGTGGAAGGAAAAGCGCGAAAGCGATCCGAAGGCCGTCGAAAAGGCTGCCCGCGCCTCGATGCGCGAACATGTCGAAGCAATGATCGCTTTCCAGGACATGGGCATCCCGACCTTCGACTACGGCAACAACATCCGCCAGGTCGCCAAGGACGAGGGTCTCGAAAACGCCTTCGCCTTCCCGGGCTTCGTACCGGCCTATATCCGACCGCTCTTCTGCCGTGGTATCGGTCCCTTCCGCTGGGCAGCCCTGTCGGGCGATCCGGAAGATATCCGCAAGACCGACGCCAAGGTGAAGGAACTCACCCCCGGCAACAAGCACCTGCACAACTGGCTCGACATGGCCGCCGAGCGCATCGCCTTCCAGGGCCTGCCGGCGCGCATTTGCTGGGTCGGCCTCGGTGATCGCCACCGCCTCGGCCTCGCCTTCAACGAGATGGTCAAGAACGGCGAACTCTCCGCCCCGGTCGTCATCGGCCGCGACCACCTCGATTCAGGCTCCGTTGCCTCGCCGAACCGCGAGACCGAAGCGATGAAGGATGGCTCGGACGCCGTTTCCGACTGGCCGCTCCTGAACGCGCTGCTCAACACCGCATCCGGCGCCACCTGGGTGTCGCTGCATCACGGCGGCGGCGTCGGCATGGGCTTTTCGCAGCACTCGGGCGTGGTCATCTGCGCCGACGGCACCGACGATGCGGCGCGCCGTCTGGAGCGCGTACTCTGGAACGACCCGGCGACCGGCGTCATGCGCCACGCCGACGCGGGCTACGACATCGCCATCGACTGCGCCAAGGAAAAGGGCCTGAGGTTGCCGGGTATTCTCGGCAACTGAGGTTTTAGGTCAGCTGATATTTCGGAAGCCCGGGATAGCGCAGGACCATATCGTCAACCGATATGAGAGGAACCCCTTCGATAATCGCCTGAGCAATCAGGATGCGATCGAAGGGGTCCTTGTGAAGCAACGGCAACCCGGCAATTGCGATTGCGTGTTCGCTGTTGATCGGCAATTCGATGTATCCATTTTCGAGAAGACGATAACGCAGAACGAAAGGATCGGTGCGAAAGTCATCACGTGCCAGGCCGTGCTTGATCGCTGTTTCCCAGATGCTGGCCGGACTGAACAGAAGCTCATTGCTCGTATCTTCGATGAGTAGCCTGACGTCAGCTGGCAGCAGATCGATATCGCCCGCCGCCCAGATCAGGATATGTGTATCGAGGAGAAATCTCATCGATCTTTGAACTTGTCGGGATTGCCATAAAACATCTCTTCGATTTCATCGGCCATCATCCTATCGAAATTATCAGGCACGATGACTTCACCCTTCATGAAACCGATCCGGCGTTTTTTCGGCATTTCGGTTTCATCCAGTGGCACGAGCTTTCCAATCGGCTTGCCGGCCTTGGCAATGATGAAGGACTCGCCCTTCGACACTTTCTCCATCAAGCGTGACAAATGCGTCTTTGCCTCGTGAATATTGACCGTTTCCATCATCGCCCTCCTTCGGACTTAGTCTACTAAACTTAGTCCACGCCATAGAGGTTTACAATGCGCGACGAACAGACATCCTTTCCCAGCCAACTTCACGTGCTGAAGGCCACCAATCATCGCCGCATGCCGTGGAAAAATGGTGGCGGTGAGACTGTCGAGATTGCTATTTTCCCGCCGGAGGCCGATCTCTCTGCGTTCGGCTGGCGCGTCAGCATGGCAACAGTTGCCAGCGATGGCCCGTTTTCAGTGTTTCCCGGTATAGACCGCACCCTGTCGATCCTTGAGGGCGAAGGTATGGAACTGGATATTGCCGGTCGAAAGCCAGTCGTATTGACCCGGGCGTCCGAACCACTCGCGTTTCCGGCCGATGCAGCAACCTCGGCACGGCTGGTATCTGGCACCATCGTCGATCTCAACGTGATGACCCGCCGGGGGCAGTGGACACATCAGGTGGAGCGGCGCGTGTTTGAAGGCGACCATCCTCTCGATGCCGAAGGCGGCGTAACGATGGTTCTGTCGCTTGGCAATCTGCGGATCGACAGCGCTGAGCACGCCGAGGAACTGACCCGGCTCGACTGCGCCATCATCGAAGGCCCTTGCCGCATCAGCTCGGATATGCCGGTTGAAGCTTATCTGATCCGCATCAGCTCCGTTTAACGGCCATTCTTACGGGCCAGATTGCCCAGCACGTGGCAGATCAAGCGGCCGACCACAGTCGCGGTCATTCCGTTGACATCGGCCTTCGGTTGAAACTCGACGATCGAAAAGCCAGCGAGTGTGCGGCCCGTCATTGCCGAGGCGATGAGATCGGTAACTTCCTCAAGCCATAGACCTCCGGGTGACATTGCGTTGACGCCCGGGCAGATCGACGGGTCCAGCGCATCGACATCGATATGGATGAGCAATGCACCATCACGCGGAATGGCGTCGGCGATCTCCACAACGCCGTTTGCCCGAACCTGGCGCACCGTAACCAACCGCGAACCCCAGCGTTTCGCCGTCTCGACCTCTTCGCGGCGCGCACTGCCGACGGCGCGAAGGCCGACCTGGGTCATGGAACGCACGAACGGAAGCTCGGAGGCGCGCCGCATCGTGCTGGAATAGCCGAGCGTTTCATCGCCAATCCGGTCGCGCCAGTCGATATGGGCATCGATCTGCAGGATATGAAGCGTTTCAGCATCCGAGAAACCGCGCATGAAGGGAATGGCGGCGGAATCATCGCCACCGATCAGAAGCGGGATGGCGCCCGCTGCCCGGATGTTTCGCGTGACAGCCTCGATCGCCGTTCGATTGCCGACATTGTCATTATGGCGAGTAACGACGTCGCCCAAGTCCACGACATCCAAAGCGCCATCGTTCAACAACGGCCCATCGAAATCGAAGTCCCAATGGTCGACATGCACGGATGCCTCCGTGATCGCCCGGCGGACTGCATCCGGACCTCTCACGCCTGAAAGGTCTTGAATGGCATGGGGATAGGTCGTTCCGTGTTCCGCTCCAAAAATCGCAATGGAACCTGGCTGGGGCTCCGTTGCGGCGGGCAGGCCAAGGAAGGTTTCGGCTGCAGGCTCAAGTGTGTAGGTCATGCTCATGCAGCCCGCGCTGCCAGAAATCGGTCCATTGCCGCGAACGAAAACGCTCCAATCGGCAGATCGGTGCCGCCATCCAGAGCCAAATCAGCCAGGATTTCGCCGACGACGCTGGTGAACTTGAACCCGTGGCCGGAGCAGGGCGATGCTACGACGATGCGATTATCACCCGGCAACAGGTCGAGCAGGAAATCCTCGCTCGGCAGCATCGTGTAGCGGCAGGTGGTGGAGCGCACGCGCAATCCGGCGGCGGACGGCAGCCGGCGCTTGATGAAACTGTCGAGCAGATCCGTATCCTTGTCGTTGACAGCCGGATTGGGCTGGTTCGGATCGATCGGTTCGCGGAAATGCGCGTGACGGCCAACCTTGACACCATCTACGCCGATTGCTGGGAAACCAAAGAACGAGCCATTCTCGCCCTCGTCGCGAATAAACACCGGCATGCGCTGCGGCATCGTGACGAAACCATCCGTCGGCTGGTACCAGGAGACCACCTGCTTGATCGGCACTGCATGATCGCGCAAGTCAGGTACCAGTTCGCCGATCCAGGAGCCCGTTGCCACGATCACCTTGCTGGCGGCGTAACGTCCGGTATCAGATACGATGACTACGCCACCCTCGCCCGGCTCGATCGCTGTCACCTTCTCGCCGAAATGCAACACCGCACCGTCGGCGGCGGCCAGCTTGAGATGCCCCATGACCGCCGCTTCTGGCCGCAGATAGCCGCCCTGCGGGTCGAGCAATGCAATCTCGTCACCATCCAGCGAAAACACCGGAAAACGGCGGCGCATCTCGTTTGGATCCAGCGTTTCCAGCGGCAGGTTGTGCAGCGCGCAGCTCTTCTTCGTACCGCTGACAATCTTGCTGTCGGGCTTGCCGATCTGCAGGACGCCGGTGATCGTGAGGATATCCTCGCGCAGCCGCGCTTCCAGCGCCCGCCAATTGGCATAGGCGCGCTGCAGCAGCGGCACGTACGATGGATCCTCGAAATAGCCGAGCCGGATCAAACGGCTATCGCCATGCGACGAACTCAGCGCATGGGCCGGATAGTAGGCATCGATGCCGATTGCCTTGACGCCGCGCGCTGCCAGATGCGCGATGGCGGCACTCCCCATGGCGCCAAGGCCGACAACAGCAACGTCGAAATGGGCGGTCATGGCAGTATCCTTCCGGGAATTTCAGATGTGTGGAGGCGGTGACCTGCGCAGGAGATCGCGGGCCTTTTCCAAATCCCAGCCGAGCGGCCGGTCGTCGGCATAGGTTGGCACATCGGCGCGGATATGGCGATAGAGCACATCGGTTCCCTTAGCCCGCGGCGCAACGCCGGATTTGAAATCCTGTGCCTGTGCGGCGGCGGCAAACTCGATGCCGAATATCTGTTCGGCATTGTCGATGACCGCGAGCAGCTTGTTGGCGGCCGCCGTCGGATGCCCGAGAAAGTCCTCCTGCAATGCCGACGTAATGCCACCATCAAGGCTGGCCGGGGCGCCAAGACGCCGGTTTTCCGCAGCAAGCGCCGCTGCCGTATATTGCGCGATCATGAAGCCGGAACCGGCACCCGGATCGGCGGCAAGAAATGCGGGCAGGCCGCTGACCAGCGGATTGACGAGACGGTCGATCCGGCGCTCGCTCATCATCGAAATCTGGACAATCGAGATGGCGAGGCTATCCAGAGCCTGGCCAAGCGCCGGGGCGACGGCATGTGCCTCGGAGGACACTACCGGTGCTTCCGGCGTGCCCGAGACAGCCGGATTGTCGGTGACGGACGCCAGTTCCCGATTCATGACGGCACTTGCAAAATCGAACACATCCCGCCCGGCACCATGGGCATGCGGGACGGAACGTATGCTCAGGGCATCCTGTGTGCGCGCGCCCTTGGCGGCATCGATCAATCCGCTCCCAGCCAGCCGCTCGCGCAAGATCCTGCCGACCTTCTCGATCCCCAGAGACTTGCGAAGCGCGAGCACATCAGCGTCAAAGGCTACCATCTGGCAGCCAAGTGCTTCCATCGTCAGTGCGGCAATGGCGTCGGCCCAATCCAGCAGCCGCTCCGCCCGCAGTAAGGCGACCGCTCCAAGCCCCATGGAGCAGGCCGTGCCATTGACGAGGCTCAGGCCTTCCTTCGCCTGCAAAACAAGTGGCGCAACGCCAAGCGTCTTCAACGCCTCGGCACCAGTCACCGGATTCCCCTTCAACCGGGCCCTGCCCTCGCCGATCAGCGCCAGCGCGATATGCGCATTATGGCTGAGATATCCCGCCGACCCTTTGGATGGCACTTCCGGGATGCAGTCTTTGCGCAGAAACACCTGCAGCAGTTCAACGATCGCGGGACGCACGCCCGAATGGCCATGAGAAAAATTGGCGATCTGGGCTGCGATGATCGCGCGGACTTCGCGCGCCTCCAGTAACGGCCCGACACCACAGGCGTGGCTAAGGATGATATTGCGCGACAAGCGGCTCTGCGACGGGCGATCCACCACGGTATCGGCGAGAGCGCCAACACCCGTGTTGACCCCATATGCCCGCACGCCGCTTTCGACGATCGCCGAGACGATGCGGCTGGCCGTTTCAACCCGCTGTCTGGCAGCATTGGAAAGAGCAAGCGTTGCGCCACCCGCAACCGCCGCCACGGCGCGCCAGTCGAGCGCGCTCTCAAGCACGATGTCCTGCACGATCAGCCTCCGAAATTGCCGATAAACTGGCGGAAGCTGGGCGAACCGCCGGAACCGAACAATTCGTCCGGCGCGCCGTCACTGTCGATCTCGCCGGACTTCATGAAGATCACCCGGTTGGAAACGTTTCGGGCAAAGCTCATTTCGTGGGTGACGACCAGCATGGTCATGCCCTCTTCGGCCAGCGAGCGCATGACACGCAACACTTCGCCGACCAACTCCGGATCGAGCGCCGAGGTCGGCTCGTCAAACAGCATGACCTTCGGTTTCATCGCCAGCGAGCGGGCGATCGCTGCGCGCTGCTGCTGGCCACCGGACAGATGCGCCGGATAGGCGTGGCGCTTTTCCGCGATACCGACCTTTTCCAAGAGCGCTTCGGCTTCAGCGATACATTCGGCGCGGGGGCGCTTCAGCACATGCACCGGCCCCTCGATGACATTCTCGAGGATGGTCATGTGGGACCAGAGATTGAACGACTGGAAAACCATGCCGAGTTCGGAACGGATCCGGTCCACCTGCTTGCGGTTCGCCGGCACGTTCTTGCCGCCCCGCTGCTGCATCTGAATCAGTTCGCCATCGACGGAAATCTCGCCGTGATCGGCGATTTCCAACAGATTGATACAGCGCAGGAAGGTCGATTTGCCCGAGCCACTGGCGCCGAGCAGTGAAATGACGTCGCCGTCGCGAGCCTCGAGCGAGATGCCGCGCAACACTTCATGCGTGCCAAAACTCTTGCGGATATTGCGGACGGAAAGCCGGGTCGTGCCTGCCATGGTCGTTCCAGTCTGGTTGAGGGTCGCGGAAGTCATCGTTGCGGAACCGGAAAAAGCGGTGCCGCGCGGCGATGCGGGGTCAGCTTGTATTCAAGCAGCGCCATGGCCTGCAGGATGATGAAGTTGAGAATGAGATAGATCGCGGCGGCACAGAGGAAGACTTCCATCGTGCGGTATGTCTGCGAGATCAACCGTTGGGCGACGCCGGTCACTTCCCAGACGGTGACAAGGCTGGCAAGCGCCGTCGATTTCACCATCATCACCACTTCCGTGGAGTAAGCGGGCAGGGCGTGGCGGAATGCGATCGGCGCCAAGATACGGCGGGTCAAAAGGAAGCCCGACATGCCAACGGACCGCGCCGCCTCGATTTCCTTGGCCGGGATGGCACGCAGGCCGAAGCGGAAGATTTCTGCCGAATAACCGGCCGTGCAAAGCGCCAGCGACAGGACGGCACAAACGAAGGGCTCGCGCAACGCCGGCCACAGGAAGCTGTAGCGGATGAAACCGAACTGGCCGAGACCGTAGAAGATCAGGAACATCTGGATCAGAAGCGGCGAGCCGCGAAAGATGAAGATGTAGCCCTTGGCAAAGTTGCGGGCTGCGGCATTGCCGCTGACGCGCATCCAGACGATCAGAAGCGCCAGGATGCCGCCAAAGAAGACGGAAAGGGAAAACAGCGCCAGCGTCATCGGCAGAGCGGCCAGCAGCGTTTTCATGGTCTCGAACATGAAGGCGATGTCCATCGCGCGTCTCCTTGATCAGGCCTGGCCGACACTGGTCGGCATGCTGCGATTGGCGCGCTTTTCAGCACTGTTGAAAATCCGGTCGGAGAAGCTGGTCATGACCAGATAGAGGCAGCCGCCGACAATGAAGAACAGGAAATGCTGCCGCGTCGATCCGGCCGCGACCTGACTGGTGCGCATCAGGTCGGCAAGCCCGGTCACCGAAACCAGTGCCGAGTCCTTGAGGCTGAGCTGCCAGACATTGCCGATGCCCGGAATGGCGAACCGGAACACCTGCGGCCCGATGATGCGGCGGAAGCGCAAGCCCCGGTTCATGCCGATCGCCTGCGCCGCCTCCAGCTCCCCCTTGGGGATGGCCAGATACGCACCGCGAAACACCTCGGCCTGATAGGCACCGGAGATGATGCCGACGGCAAGCGCACCGGCTGCAAAGGACGGAAGGCCGAGAAAGCCCTCATAACCCATCGCCGTGCCGATGGCGGTGACCGCACTCGATCCACCGAAATAGACGAGATAAATGATCAGCAACTCGGGAACACCACGGAAGACGGTGGTGTAGGTTCCGCCGATCACCTTCAGGATCCGGCTGCCCGAGAGCTTCGCCCAGGCAATCAGCGAGCCGAGAATAGCCCCGATCACCAATGCGACACCCGTGACGCACAGTGTCATCAACGCTGCCACGAGCAGCAGTCCGCCCCACCCGGTGGGGCCAAATCCTATCATTTGAAGTAAAGACATGCCG
Organism: Hyphomicrobiales bacterium; assembly: GCA_900472175.1. Taxonomy (GTDB): domain Bacteria; phylum Pseudomonadota; class Alphaproteobacteria; order Rhizobiales; family Rhizobiaceae; genus Pararhizobium. The sequence goes on from UCHD01000025.1 coordinate 26,705, forward strand.
CAGGCGTCCCGTCGTTCCCGGCCAGGCCGGCTTCCCGATCTTCAAGTGGATGTGGAAGGCCGCGCCTCATGTGAGAAAGCAGCCCACCGCAGCAAGTGTGCCCGCCGCCAGCAAAATAGCAAGCGGCAGGAAAACCTGAAATCAGGGAGTAACGTCGGTCTTGAACCACTTCATCGACAAGGTCTTGATCGTGCCGTCGGCAAGTGCCGCCTCGATCGCCTTGTTGAGCATGTCGCGCAGATCGGTATCGGCCTGACGGATGCCAAGGCCTTCACCGCTGCCGAAGATCGTGCCGCCGATTTCAGGACCGGTGAAGCCGAGCGAACCATTAGCCTTCTCGAATGCCGAGATCAGATAGACGGCATCGTCGAATACCAGGTCGATACGGCCGCTCTCGAGATCGAGGTCGCGCTCAGCGCCGGTCTTGTATTCGCGAACCGTGGCGATATCGCCGAAATTGTCATAGACGAACTTGGAATAGACGGTCGCAGCCTGGATACCGATGGTCTTGCCGGCAAACGCCGCCTTCATCGCCTCGACTTCCTTGACGCCGGTCGCACCCGGATCGAGCTTGATGACCGTTCCGGTTCCGGCAGCATTGGCCAGCGGGCTATCCTTCAGCGTCGCAAAGGCTGCGTGCGTATGGGCATAGGGGATGGTGAAGTCGATGATCTTCTTGCGCTCTTCGGTGATCGACAAAGCGTCCATGATGACATCGAACTTGCCGGCATTGAGCGCCGGGATCATGCCGTCCCAATCGGAAGCAACCAGCGTGCACTCGACCTTCATGTGCTCGCAGAGATACTTGGCCAGCTCCGGCTCGAAACCGCCGAGCGTGCCGTCCGGATTGGTGAGGTTCCAGGGCGCATAGGCGCCTTCAAGCGTAATGGTTACAGTCTTCCAGTCCTTGGCCTGCGCCAACGGAGCGGAAAGCGTTGCAAATGCGACGGCGCCAGCCATCAGAAATTTTGACAGGTTCATGTTCACGTTCCTCTGAGGTTTATCTTCAACAACGTCCGCCGATCTGCGCCGGCTTCACAAATATCTTGATGGATAACGCGGCAAAAAATGCCTCTGAACATCCATGTTGTATATGGTACCATATGCTAATTTTTATGGTATGCAAGTAGGCGGCCGCATTTGAATGCAAAATTAATTCCGCCCAGGGAATGAGCATATGAAACGAAGCAATACCCCGAAAGCTCCGTTAAAATGGGACGCCAACGACAACGACGGCTGGCCGCTTTATGCCGGCGTCAAGCAGATGATCCTTGACCGCATCCAGAGCGGCGAATGGCCACCAAAACACCGGGTGCCATCGGAGAACGAACTGGTTGCGGAACTCGGCGTCAGCAAGATGACGGCCAACCGGGCCTTGAGGGAACTGGCGAGCGAGGGCGAGCTCGTGCGCATCCAGGGGGTCGGCTCTTTCGTTGCCGAGCGTAAAGGCTACTCCGAACTGTTCGAAGTCCGCAATATCGCCGAGGAGATCGACGAGAGAGGCCATACGCATCAGGCATCCGTGGTGGTTTTAGCGCAGGAAACTGCCGCGCCGGATGTTGCCGATGCCCTCGGGCTACCGATCGGCGCACCGGTGTTTCATTCACTGATCGTCCACAGCGAAAACGGCGTTCCGGTCCAGATCGAAGACCGCTTCGTCAACCCCGAAGCGGCGCCAGGCTACCTGGAACAGGACTTTACGGCGCAAACGCCGAATGCCTATTTGACAGCAGAAGCCCCCTTGAGCGGGTCCGAACATATTGTCGAAGCCACCATGCCACAACCATGGGAATGCAAGCTGCTGGTCATCCTGCGCACCGAACCCTGCCTGCTGATTCGCCGCCGCACATGGTCATCGAAGCGGGCCGTGTCCTTTGCACGGCTAGTTTATCCCGGCAACCGGTATCGTCTGGAATCACGCAACGGAAAGATGAGCGACGAGTAGCTGAATCAGCCAAACGCTCCCTATGTTGTATAGGGAACCTGGGCGACCGATTGAGTCAACCTTGCGCGACGACGGTTTCGGGCCAGAACTGAAGCGCCATATCGATGACGCGGTAAAGTGCAGAGCGATCCGCACCGGATGCGGCCTGAATGGCGGTTCCCTGCGAGATGGTCATGATATAGCGGGCCAGATCATAAGGTTCATGCCCAGCAGGCAAATCCCCTTCGCTCGCCGCGCGCTCGAACCGCCGGCCCAGATCCCGCTCGCCACGCTGGCGATTTTCGATCAGGCATTTCTGAATTTCGGCAGCCGCCTCACTGCAGGCAAGCGCGCCATTGATGCCAAGACACCCGCTTGGACCGGTTTCCGCGGTCTGGGAATCGGCAAAGCCCCTCAGGATCTTCTCGGCCACATCGCGCGCCTTCGGTTCCTTCAGCGCCTCATGGAAGAAGTTCATCTTGGTGCGCTCGTAGCGCTCCAGAGCCTTGAGGAAGAGGCCTTCCTTGTTGCCGAAAACGCCATAGAGGCTCGGCTTGGTAATGCCCATCCCTTCCGTCAGATCCGTCAGAGACGTGCCTTCGTAGCCCTTTCGCCAGAACAACTCCATCGCCGTTTCCAGGGCATCATCGACATCGAACTCTCTTGGCCGTCCCATGGGGTGGGCCCTCCCGAATTTTTTTATACCGATCGGTATACAATTCGATTGACATCGATCGGCTTCAGAACTTATTTCTATACCGAACGGTATTGAACGTCAATGCAACCCTCGCCCAAATCCTCCGCCTCCCACGAAGGACAAAAGGCAGCCCTCCTCCGAGGGCAGAAATTCAGGATAACCGCCATGTCATTCGGAACTTTCAGAGCCAAGCTTCTTACCACTGGCCTCGTCCTCGCGGTCGCGACCATTGCGCCGACTGTCTATTTCGATCTCCTGGGCAGCCCCGCCGGCAGCGGCAATGCGGCCGATGCCTCCACGGCAGCACCCGTCGCCATCCCCGTCTCCGTCGCGGTGGTCGAAGCAAAGTCCGTGACCCAATGGAGCGAATTCTCTGGCCGCCTCGAAGCGGTCGATCATGTCGAACTGCGCTCCCGCGTCGCTGGCGCCATCCAGTCGGTCCACTTCCAGGAAGGCGCGATCGTTGAGAAGGGTGACCTGCTCGTCACCATCGACCCCGCTCCCTACCAGGCCGAAGTCGCCCGTGCGCAAGCAAGCGTGACGGCTGCCGAAGCGCGGGCTTCGCTTGCCCGCATCGAATTGAAGCGCGGCAATCAATTGCTGGCGTCCAATGCCGTGTCGCAGAGCGAAGTCGATCAGCGTCAGAACGGCTTGGCCAGTGCCGAGGCCGATGTCGGCGCGGCCCGCGCGGTTCTCGAATCCGCAGCTCTCAATCTTGGCTATACCGAAATCCGCGCGCCGATCACCGGCCGGGTTGGCAAGATCGAGATCACCGCCGGCAACCTGATTGCCGCCGGTCCCTCTTCGCCGATTCTCACCCGGCTGGTCTCGCTGAGCCCGATTTACGCCAGCTTCGAAGCCGACGAGCGGATCGTCTCCAGTATTCTCGCCGAACTGCCGGAAGGCGTTAACGCCCGCAATTTCATCGACCGCGTGCCGGTCCGCATGGATGTTGCCGGATCGTCAGACGTCAGCGGCAAGCTGCAACTCGTCGATAACAGCGTCAATCCCGATAGCGGCACGATCCGCGTCCGCGCCGTGTTCGACAACGCCAATGGCGCCTTGATGCCGGGGCAGTTTGCCCGGCTCAGCATGGGTCAGGCAAAGTCCGAAGATGCAGTGCTGATCCATGAACGGGCCATCGGCACCGACCAGAACAAGAAATACGTCATGGTCGTCAAGCCGGACAACACCACGGAATACCGCGAGATCACGGTCGGCATGAAGTCCGATGGCCTGCGGGTGGTCACGGCCGGGTTGAAAGCTGAGGAGCGCATCGTCGTCAATGGCCTGCAACGCATCCGTCCCGGCGCGCTCGTGGCACCGGAAATGGTCTCCATGAATCCGGCTGTCGATCCCCAGCAGCAAGCCTCGATAACCAATTAAGCCTTTCTCCGGCATTTTAGCACAAGGGCGGATTTCGCCATGAATATCTCCAGGTTCTTTATCGATCGCCCGGTCTTCGCGGGCGTTCTGTCCTTCATCATCTTTCTGGGCGGCCTGATCGCAATGACGATCCTGCCGATCTCGGAATATCCCGATGTCGTGCCGCCGCAGATCGTCGTTCGCGCCAACTACCCGGGCGCAAACCCGAAAGTCATCGCCGAGACCGTGGCGACTCCACTGGAGGAATCGATCAATGGCGTCGAGGACATGCTCTATATGAGCAGCCAGGCGACCACTGACGGCTTGATGACACTGACCGTCACCTTCAAGCTCGGCACCGACCCGGACCAGGCGCAACAGCTTGTTCAGAACCGCGTCGGCCAAGCCGAGCCACGCCTGCCGGAAGAGGTGCGCCGCCTCGGCATCACCACCATCAAAAGCTCCCCGGACCTGATGATGGTGGTGCACCTGACTTCCCCTGAAGGCCGCTACGACATGACCTATCTGCGCAACTATGCGCTGATCAACGTCAAGGACAGGCTGGCCCGTATCGACGGTGTCGGCCAGGTCCAGCTGTTCGGCTCCGGCGACTATTCGATGCGCATCTGGCTCGACCCGCAAAAGATGGCCCAGCTCGGCCTGTCCGCCTCGGATATTGTCAATGAAATCCGCGCTCAGAACGTCCAGGCTGCTGCCGGTGTCATTGGTTCATCGCCAAACGCGCAGGGCGTCGACCTGCAATTGTCGGTGAACGCGCAGGGACGCCTGCAAAGCGAGGAAGAGTTCGGCGAGATCATCATTAAGACGAGCCCCACCGGCGCAATCACCCGCCTGCGCGACGTCTCGCGCATCGAGCTTGGCTCGGCCGAATATTCGCTGCGCTCGCTGCTCAACAACAAGCAGGCCGTTGCCATCCCCGTCTTCCAGGCTCCCGGTTCGAACGCGATCGAGATCGCCGACCAGGTCCGCACCACCATGGAAGAAATCAAGGCGTCGATGCCGCAGGATGTCGATTACGAGATCGTCTATGACACGACCCAGTTCGTCCGTGCCTCGATCGAGGCTGTTATCCACACCCTGCTTGAAGCCATCGCGCTGGTCGTCATCGTCGTCATCATCTTCCTGCAGACGTGGCGCGCCTCGATCATTCCGTTGATTGCCGTTCCCGTGTCGATCATCGGCACCTTCGCCGTCATGCAGATGCTCGGCTTCTCGATCAATGCGCTCAGTCTCTTTGGCCTCGTTCTGGCCATCGGTATCGTCGTCGATGACGCGATCGTCGTCGTCGAAAACGTCGAACGTAACATCGAGGACGGGCTTTCACCGCGCGAAGCGACCTACAAGGCAATGACCGAAGTCTCTGGCCCGATCATCGCGATTGCGCTGGTGCTGGTCGCCGTCTTCGTGCCGCTCGCGTTCATCTCCGGCCTGACCGGCCAGTTCTACAAGCAGTTCGCCCTGACGATCGCCATTTCGACCGTCATCTCGGCCTTCAATTCGCTGACGCTGTCCCCGGCGCTTGCTGCCCTGCTTCTGCGTGGCCATGATGCGCCGAAGGACCGGTTGACCCGGGTGATGGACTTCCTGTTTGGCTGGTTCTTCCGCGGGTTCAACGCCGTGTTTTCGCGCGGCTCGCGGGCCTATAGCTCCGGCGTCCGGGGCGTGATTTCGCGCAAGACGCTGATGATGGGCGTCTATCTGCTGCTCGTCGGCGCAACCGTGTTCTTCTTCAAGGCGGTCCCGCCCGGCTTCGTACCGCCGCAGGACAAGCAGTATCTGGTCGGCTTCACCCAGCTGCCGGACGGTGCTTCGCTCGACCGCACGGAAGAAGTCATCCGCCGCATCAGCGACATCTCCTTGAAGGTTCCCGGCGTCGAAAGCGCCATCGCCTTCCCAGGCCTATCGATCAACGGCTTCACCAACTCCTCCAATGCCGGCATCGTCTTCCTGTCGCTGAAACCTTTCGAGGAACGCACCACGCCTGACCTGTCTGCCGGTGCGATTGCCGGGCGGTTGAACCAGGAACTCAGCGTTATCCAGGAATCCTTCAGCGCCATTTTCCCACCGCCGCCTGTCCAGGGTCTCGGTGCCATCGGTGGCTTCAAGCTGCAGCTGGAAGACAAGGCGGGGCTTGGCTACGAAGCGCTCGACGCAGCCGTTAAGGGTTTCATGGCCAAGGCCTACGTAACGCCTGAACTGGTCGGCATGTTCTCCAGCTATCAGGTCAACGTTCCGCAGCTCTATGCCGACGTCGATCGGGCAAAGGCCCGCCAGCTGAATGTTCCGCTGACGGAGATCTTCAACACCCTGCAGATCTATCTCGGCTCGGTCTATGTCAACGACTTCAACAAGTTCGGACGAACCTATTCCGTGCGTGTGCAGGCCGACGCAAACTACCGCGCTCAGGCGGAAGACATCGGCAAGCTGGAAGTCCGCTCCAACTCAGGCGAAATGATCCCGTTGTCGGCCGTGCTCAACGTCACTTCGAGTGCCGGTCCGGAACGCGCCATGCGCTATAACGGCTTCCTTTCGGCCGATATCAACGGCAATACGGCACCCGGCTATTCATCCGGCCAGGCCCGCGCCGCCGTCGAGCGCATTGCGGCGGAAACGCTGCCTGCAGGCGTGACCTTCGAATGGACGGAACTGACCTATCAGGAGATTATTGCCGGCAACACCGGTATCCTGATCTTCCCGCTGTCAATCCTGCTGGTCTTCCTGGTGCTGGCGGCCCAGTACGAAAGCCTGACGTTGCCGCTGTCGATCATCATGATCATCCCAATGGCGCTTCTGGCCGCACTGGGCGGAGTCTGGCTGACAGCAGGTGACAACAATGTCTTCACCCAGATCGGTCTGATCGTTCTGGTGGGGCTATCGGCGAAGAACGCTATCCTGATCGTCGAATTTGCGCGAGAGCTTGAATTCGAGGGGGCGACGCCGTTCGACGCCGTCATCAAGGCCAGCCGCCTGCGTCTGCGCCCGATCCTCATGACCTCGATGGCCTTCATCATGGGTGTCGTGCCGCTTGTCATGTCCACCGGCGCCGGTGCTGAAATGCGCCACGCCATGGGTGTCGCGGTATTCTCCGGCATGATCGGCGTGACGCTGTTCGGTCTGTTCCTGACGCCAGTGTTCTACACACTGGTGCGTGCGATGACCGGAAACCGGCCATTGAAGAAGAGCGGACATACCGTCCCTCACGAAACGGCCTCGGTAACGCAACTGCATACCCAGCCGCTCCTGCCCGGGCTTGAAGCCGCCGAATAGGCGGTCGGGCAATTCAAAAAAAACGGCGCCGCAACCAGCGGCGCCGTTTTCGTATCAACCGGGATTGGTGGTTTAAAACTCTTCCCAGTTCTCCTGCGCAGGCGCTGCACTGCCGGAAAAGGTGCGGATCACCTGCCCAGCCAGCTTGCGCGCCGGCGACGCGGCCGGCCGGGAATGATGCCCGGCATCCACCGCCCGGGGTGCACTCGCCCGTTGCCCGACCCGGAACTGACCGAGCAACGAGAACAATGCTTCCGCCTCACGGGCCAGACTGTGGCTGGCCGCGGTCGACTGCTCGACCATCGCCGCGTTCTGTTGCGTACCCTGATCCATGGCGTTGACCGCGTGGTTGATCTCCTTCAGGCCCGTTGCCTGTTCCCGTGCGCCTTCAACGATGGCGACGACGTTGGTGTTGATCTCCTGAACCTGCTTGACGATTTCTTCCAGCGCCTTGCCGGTTTCGCCGACCAGCGAAACACCGCTTTTCACCTGTTCGCCCGACGTGTTGATCAGCGCCTTGATTTCCTTGGCCGCCTTGGCAGAGCGTTGCGCCAGTTCGCGCACCTCCTGGGCGACGACCGCAAACCCCTTGCCAGCATCGCCAGCACGCGCAGCCTCCACGCCGGCATTCAAGGCCAGCAAGTTGGTCTGGAAGGCGATATCGTCGATGACGCCAATGATGTTGGAGATTTCGCGCGACGAGTTCTCGATCTCCCCCATCGCCGTGATCGCGTTGCGAACCACAGCACCGGATCGCTCTGCATTCGTGCGAGTCGCTGCAACGAGATTGCCGGCCTCTTCCGCCCTGCGGCTTGAATCCGCGACGGTCGTGGTGATCTGCTCAAGCGCAGCCGCCGTTTCCTCGACAGAAGCCGCCTGCTGCTCCGTCCGCTTCGACAGGTCGTCGGCTGCGGACCGGATTTCTGTCGAGCCGGCGGCAATGGCCTCCGCATTCGAACCGACCGATTGCATCGCCGAGCAAAGCTTGCCAACGGCATCGTTGAAATCGTGACGCACCTTTTCCATCGTCGGAACGAAAGGGGTGTCGAGTTTTTGTGTCAGGTCGCCATCCGCCAGGTTTTTCAGAGCCTTAGCCAGCATCCCGACTGCGCCCATGCGCTCGGTCACATCTGTCGCAAGCTTCACGACCTTGTAGACCTTACCCTTGTCATCAGCGATCGGGTTATAGGCTGCCTGGATCCAGATTTCCTTGCCGCCTTTGCCGAAACGGAGGAATTCATTGGCGGTAAATTCGCCGCGGCCGAGCCGCTCCCAGAACTGCCGGTACTCCTCCGTCTGCACATAGGCAGGATCGCAGAACATCCGATGATGCCGGCCTTGAATTTCCTGCAGTTGATATCCCAGCGCACCGCAGAAGTTTTCATTGGCAGTGATGATTTCGCCGGTCGGGGTAAACTCGATCACCGCCTGCGAGCGGGAAACGGCATTCAGCTTGCTGGAATCCTCCATGGCTTTCTGCCGGACGACGGTGATATCGGTTGCGAACTTCACCACCTTGTAAGGCTTGCCGCCACGGGAAACCGGGTTGTACGAGGCCTCGATCCAGATCTCCCGGCCGCTTTTGGTGATACGCTTATATTGCTGCCGGTCGAACTCGCCGCGGCCGAGCCGCGCCCAGAATTCGCGATACTCCAAACTGTTTGCTTCCGCTGGATCAACGAAAATCCGGTGGTGTTTGCCTTTGATTTCCGCCAGTTCATAGCCCAGCGCCGCGCAGAAATTCGGGTTCGCGCTGAGAATGTTGCCGCTGAGATCGAATTCGATAACCGCCTGTGACTTGTGCATCGCAGCCAGAACAGCTGCGGCGTCGCCACCAAAACGTGGGAAAAGCCTACTCATACAACGCCTCCTTCGGCATCTGATCATTTTCCATGCGCCACTTGGGCGCAACAATAGGTGCACGCGCTGGCCGGTCCGGGCCGCGAGTGTCAATGATTTTCAAATCTCTTATGGCCATTGAGTCTGGCTCAGGCGATCGCCGGACATCCAAAGGACGCCGGCGAACCGGTCAGGCTTCTTGGAAAAAGGTCATGCCGGTCTTCCCGGCTTGTGCATCAGCGTCATGCTCGAATATTCGAATATTCGAATGCACAACACAACTATTGGTATAATAGTTAAAAGAATGATTAATAAACCGGGCAATTTTTAAGCACCTGACGTACTCGATACCGCCAGTGCTGGAGACTGAACCTCCTACCCAATGAAAATCCAACACTATGTTATATAACAATATTATTCGAAAGTTTGACTGCTCAAATCCGCCGCTTGTTGCAATCCCCGGGGCGTAATTAGGCGGAACGAAAATGCGGCGCAACACCCCCCAAATACACAACCTATAATTGATTTTGTGACTTCGCCATTTCTTTCACACCCGACCACATTCGTTTTTGCAATCGTGAGGTAGGAGCGCGTGCAGACACCGCCCGCGCTCCTGTCTGGATCAATGTTCCGCGTAAATGCCGTAGAGGATCGGCATCAGGCCGACCAGTGCTTCAAATCGTGCAAAGGACTTCCGCTCCGGCAACGTCCAGCCTGTTTCGGCAAGTGCCGACAGGCGCGGAAAGACCAGCCGGTCGAAGACGCCGCGATCAGTCATCGGTTCCGACCAGATACAGCATTGCACGCCGGACAGATGCTTCTTCTGTTCGTCATTCCACCCTTCGATCGGATCGAACGTGTAGAGCTTTTCCGGATCCGACCAGCCGGCCCAACTGGCGCCTGGCTCTGACCACGCCTGGCTATTGGCCATGTCGAGGTAATAAACCTGGCCGGGGCAGACGACCATATCGTAGCCCTCGCCCGCCAAGGCCGCAGACGCCTCGACCGTCCGCCAGCCGAACAGCAGCGACCGCCCCTTGTCGATGACGTTACCGTGCGCCGCTTCCTGCCAGCCGCCGGTGACGCACCCGCGCGAGGCGAGGAAAGCCTGCACACGCGCCAGGAACTCTGCCTGCAGCACCGCTGCGCCCGATCCGTCGATCTCGTCAGCACCGTGCGTGTTGGTGATAACGTTCAGCCGCGCGGCATGCGCGGTCGCCATCGCCTCGCCGCTGACCTCGCGCAGACGGGCAAGCGCCTCCGGCGAGCCCGACCACGCGCCGAGCGGCACTTCGTCGGCGCCGATATGGATGATCTTCGATGGAAACAGTTCGATCAGTTCATCGAAGATCGTTTCGAGAACCCGGTAGGTTTCTTCCCGCGCCGGATTGATGCAATTGTCCGGGAACCCTTGGACAGAGAAATAGCTACCCTTTTCCTGCGGATCGCGCAGTTCGGGGATCGCTTGCTGCATGGCGTAGCAATGGCCCGGCACATCGATCTCGGGCACCACCTCGATGCCGAGCCCACCGGCCAAGGCGACGATCTGCCGGATGGCCGCCTTGGTATAATAGCCGCCGGTCACCTGTGGGCCGGACCCCAGCAGCGGTGGGATTTTCAAACCATGGCCGCGCCAGGCGCCGATCTCCGTCAACGCCGGATAGGCGTCGATCTCGACACGCCACGCTTCATCGTCGGAGAGATGCCAATGAAAGCGGTTCAGCTTGTTCCAGGCCATGATGCGCAGGAACTGTTCGATTTCCGCCGTGGCATAAAACTGCCGGGCGACATCCAGATGCACCCCGCGCCAGCCAAGCGCCGGCGCATCGGTGATCTCGCCGGACGCGGGAAACAGGAAGGTCTCGGGATGAAGCCGTGCGCCACGCAAGATCTGCCCCAGCGTGATCAACCCGTAAAGGAAACCGGCACGCCCAGTCGCCGATACCGTCACGCCAGATGCGGAAAATTTGAGGCCATATGCCTCTGGCGCAAACCCATCGGCCGACACAAACGAAATCAGTAAACCGCCTTCCGCGACAGGACGGACGATCCCTTCGACGGGAAACAGGCTGTCCGCGAGCGCCTTGAAAGCCTGCGCAGCAGCAGCAGCCTCGCCGCCTTCAGCCTGCAGCGCAAGCCCGGCAGGCGGCGCCAAGCGGCCGGAGACCGAGACGGCGCTTGGCCACGGCACCACGGAAACCGTCACCGGCGCCACCTTTGGAATCGGATAAACAACGGCACCGCGCGTCAGTGTTGCGTTATCGCCCTTCGCCCGCGTCGGGGCAACGCTGACCGGCACCGTATTGTTGTCGGTGAGCACGACGTAACCGGCATTGGCACCATCGGTCCAATGCTTGGGATGATAGCTCATGCCATGCGCCTTGATGGTCCAGGTCTCGCCCGGCTTGAGCACAAAACCTTCCGGCGGCGCGAACTCCGAATGGTTCGACAGCCGCTTCAACAATCTGCCGCCTTCGACGGTCGCCTCAGGATCGATGCGCGCCGGACCGGACACGCAAAGCTTGAAATCGGCAAGCGGCTGATCGGTATTGTTGGTCAAGGTCAGTGTATAGACGGGATTTTCGTCCTGCCCCACTGGCACCCAGAAGGTTTCCAGCTGGTATTTGATCTTGGTCGCAATCGTCATCATGTCCTCCAGAGAACTGTCAATCGGCGCTGTTAAGCAGTCCGGCATAGACGCCGGGCTTTGAATTCGGGATCGGCGTTGCGCCCACGGTCCGCTCGTAAAAGGCCGATGGGCCGACATCGCCGATAATGGCGTAGCCGTAACCCATCACTTTCAAATCCAGCAGGCTGGCGAGAAGCAGGGCATGACCGATGCCTTCGCCGCGCGCCGCTTCATCGACCCCGGTTGGTCCGAAGAACCCGCGGGCGATCGATTCATGGCAGGCAAAACCGATCAGTTTTTGCGTCCGCGTTGCCAGGAAACAAGCCGGCGGCTGGCGGGCGAAGGACACCGCCATTTCGCTCGCCCAGCCGGATCCGAATTTTTCCCGCACCCAACCGGTGACCAGCTCAAATTCCGGCGCAAGCGCCCGGCGGATGGTGACACCGGCCCTTTCCATGCGCGCATCGAGTTCCGGGACAGGTTTGACCAGTGAAAGATTGACCAGATAATCCATAGTGAACCCTGTATCATTATGTTGGGGATGGGCCGAACGTGCGGGCACAGTATCTTGCAAATCCATGCGGCCGCCGGTTCGATAAGCTGCGGCAATATTGCACGAGTGCTTGCACATTGAACAATGGCGGCACGGAAAGCCATATCAAGGCATCAAAACCCTTCGCTCTTTAAGGCACATCGGCAATGCCGTTGCCCCCAAGCCTGTCCGGCCACACCACAACGAACCGCCGCACTTCAATCTCAGCCATGACGAACGCCTCCCCAGACTTCGTTGATCTGACCATTAAGTCAACATATTGGACTTAACCTAAGGCGAGGGGTGAATATCTGTCAATCATCCGGCTAGCCTGATGATCAAAATCACCGCCACTGCAAAGACCAGCGATCACAACAGGTACGATCGCGTTCCCACGTGCCAGAGAGCCACATTTACCTTAAGTTAAGAAACCCTTAACATCCCTCATTCCGATAATGACTTACGTCTAACTTTCGCGCAGATTGTACGTAGAGGAGAACAAAGAGGAGCGCTGCATCATGTCGAACCTGCTGATCGCAGCACTGGCTTATGGCGCCGCCACCCTGCTCTATCTGGTGCCGACCTATATCGAGGGGGAAAGAACCGGCGGCCAATGGTCGGGGCACCGCATAGCCGGCCTGGTTTTCTGCTTCTTCTGGCCGTTGCTGACCGTTGTTTTGATCTGCAAGGCCGCAACAGCCACATCCAAACCAACATTCATTTTTGTTGATTACCCAGTTCCCCTGCAACCCAAACCCGCAGGCCGGCCTCGTGATTAAGCCATCGCATAACGGCTGCCATCGATTCACGATTGAGTAACCATATGCGTCACGACCGCGGCTGGCGAAGGCCCGTGCCGATTTTCGCGAAAATCCACCAAAGATTGCATAAGCTTGGGATTGGCGGCGCCCAATCGGCGATCCAATGTTGCCTTGAAAGAACCGCGAAAGCGCATAAAAATACAGCCGAGAAGAGAAAACCATCACTCCATGCAATACTTTTAGTTTTAGTAAAAAGCCGAAATTCTTCTTAAATGAATTTTTACCCTGAGACGAAATATCGAAATTCACTTCTGAATTGCGGCCCAGTTTAACACATCGCGGACGCTTTTCGGGCATTATCAGGCCTCTCAGGGCAAGTCGGGGATTTTGCTGCATGTGTGGATTTGGCGGTTACTTCGGAGATGGCGTCGCGCTCCATGATGCGCAGCCGTTGCTGCAGCGCATGGTTGCCGCGATTGCACACCGCGGGCCAGATGAGCAGGGTATCTTTACCGTGCCCTCTGTCGGACTTGGCCATGCCCGCCTTTCAATCGTCGGCCTGGGCGACGGCCAGCAGCCGATGACGCATTCCAGCGGCGATTTCACCATCGTCTTCAACGGCGAGATTTTCAACTATGTCGAACTGCGCGAGACGCTGAAGGCGCAGGGCCATGTGTTCCGCACCGGCAGCGACACTGAGGTGATACTACATCTCTATGAACGCATGGGGCTGGATTGCGTCTCCCTGCTCAATGGCGATTTTGCCTTTGCGATCTGGGACGCATCCACGCAACGCATGGTCATTGCCCGCGACCGGATGGGTGTCCGCCCGCTCTTCTATACAACGGTCGGGAAAACCCTCTATTTCGCCTCGGAAGTAAAGGCCCTGCTGCAGGTGCCGGGCGTTCGCGCTGAGATGGACCCCTTCGCGCTGGATCAGATCTTCACGCTCTGGGCGCCGATTGCACCCCGCACCGCCTTTCGCGACATCTTTGAACTCGAGCCAGCGCATCTGCTGATTGCGGAGAAGAGCGGGATATCGATCAAGCCCTATTGGCAGATGCAATATACGGATATGGGCGAGCCTGCCGTCTACAACACGGACGAACGCGCCGCCGCCGAAGAACTGCGCGACCTGCTGACCGATGCGACACGGATCCGGATGCGAGCCGATGTTCCGGTCGGCTCCTACCTCTCCGGCGGCCTCGATTCCTCGGTCGTCTCGGCACTGGCCGCTCCCATGGCATCAGGCGGCCTCTCGACGTTTTCGGTCACCTTCGGAAGTGCCGAACATGACGAGAGTGCTTTCCAGCACCAGATGGCGCAGGCTCTTGGTACGCATCATCACGCAGTTGCCTGCGGCGACGGCGATATCGCTCGCGCGTTTCCCGATGTGATCCGCTTCACCGAGCGCCCGATCCTGCGCACCGCCCCGGCACCGCTTTATCAACTATCCGGTCTTGTTCGTGAAAAGGGCCTGAAGGTCGTCCTGACCGGCGAAGGTGCCGACGAGGTATTTGCCGGCTATGATATCTTCAAGGAGGCTCGCGTCCGCCGCTTCTGCGCCCGCCAGCCGGGTTCGCGGATCAGGCCGCATCTGTTCCGCAAGCTCTACGCTTATCTGCCCGGGCTGAAGCAGCAATCGGCCGAATATCTCGCCGCCTTCTTCGGCGCCGGCGCCGACAGCCCTGATGATCCGCTGTTTTCGCACCGGCCGCGTTTGCGCGGGACCGCCGCCGCCAAGCTGTTCTTCTCAGGCGATCTGCGCCAGACGCTTGGCGGCTATGACGCCGCCGCAGAAATGGTTTCGCGGTTGCCGCAAGACTTTGGCCGCTGGCACCCGTTGCACCAGGCGCAATATCTCGAAAGCCGTTTCCTCTTGCCGGGCTATATCCTCTCAAGCCAGGGTGACCGCATGGCGATGGCGCATGGCATCGAAGGGCGTTTCCCCTTCCTCGACCATCGCCTCGTCGAATTCGCCACCCGCTTGCCGCCCGAGATGAAACTCAAGGGACTGGTCGAAAAACATATCCTGCGGGAAGCGACCAAGGACCTTCTCCCGGAGACCATCGGGCGCCGGACCAAGCAGCCCTACCGGGCACCGGACAGCCAATCCTTCGTCGGCGCCAACGAACGGGACTATGTCCACGACGCCTTCAGCGAGCGCAGCATCACCGATACCGGCCTTTTCAACCCGAAGGCGGTTTCGAAGCTTTACGAGAAATGCAGCGACAAGCCGGCCTCCGGCTATCGCGACAATGTCGCCTTCGTCGGCATCCTATCAACCCAACTCTGGCAAAACACATTTTCAGCCACCAAGGCGCTTAGCACCAAGGCGGCCTGATCTTTATCTGAGGAAAAACATATGACCCAACCTATCAAGGACAGCATCAAGGCCTTCATCATCGAGAACTTCCTGTTTGGCGACACGTCCTACGACCTTCAAGACGAGGCATCGCTGATCGAAAACGAAGTCATCGATTCCACCGGTGTTCTCGAACTCGTCGCCTTCATCGAAGATCAGTTCGGTTTCGTCATGGCCGACGCAGATATCGTGCCTGCCAATCTCGATTCCGTGGCACGCATCACAGCCTTTGTTGCCAAGCACGCCCAGCAACCCGCACTCAACAAGATGTCGGCCTGACACGATCAGGCGACGGGAGACAGACGATGCGCGTCGAAGAGTTTCTGCAGAACAGCGCCCGCATGAACGGCGCGAAGACAGCGTTGGTGGCCGGCGACAAGCGCTTTACCTATGCGGAATTCGACGCGGCAGCCGGACGGCTGGCTTCGTCGCTTGCCGCGGACGGAATCGTGCGCGGCGACCGCATCCTCGTCTTCATGAACAATTGCTGGGAAGCAGCGGTCTCGCTTTTTGCCATCCTGAAAGCTGGCGCCACTGCGGTGCCGGTCAATCCATCGACCAAGGCCGACAAGCTCGCCTACATGATTGGAAACTGCGAGGCGGCAGGTATTCTGACCCAAGGTAAACTGCTGCCCATCGTCTCTGAAGCGCGGGCGATCGAACCACGGCCGCTGTTCGTCGCATCGACGAAATTCAGAGGCGCTGGCCCCGGTGACGGCATTGCTGACTTCGAGGCCTGTCTTGTAGCCACCGAAACCGATGTCAAACATCACGGTATCGACGTCGATCTGGCGCTCCTGATCTACACCTCAGGCTCGACCGGCCGCCCGAAGGGCGTGATGATGACGCACCGAAATGTCGAGGCAGCGGCAAGCTCTATCACCACCTATCTGGAAAATACGGCTGACGACATCATCCTGAATGTCCTGCCGCTGGCCTTTGACTATGGCCTCTACCAGCTGCTGATGGCCGTCAAACTAGGTGCGACCATCGTGCTGGAAGCCTCATTCGCTTTCCCGCAGGCCATCTTCGATCGTATCCGCGAAGAAAACGTCACCGGCTTCCCGCTGGTGCCGACCATGGCGGCGATGATCCTGCAGATGCGCGATCTGGAGCCGGATTTCCTGCCGAGCCTGCGCTACATCACCAATACCGCAGCTGCCCTGCCCCCGGCCCATATCGCCCGCCTGCGCGAACTGTTTCCGCGCGCGACGGTCTATTCGATGTACGGCCTGACGGAATGCAAGCGCTGCACCTACCTGCCGCCGGCAGAACTCGACCGCCGCCCCGGATCTGTCGGAATTGCCATCCCTAATACCGAAGCTTTCGTGGTCGATGATAGCGGCCAACGCGTCGCACCTGGCGTCCCCGGTGAGCTGGTGATCCGCGGTCCGCATGTCATGCAGGGTTATTGGCGCAATGACGAGGCGACCAGCAAGATGCTCCGTCCCGGCCCCAACCCTTGGGAAAAGGTGCTCTACACCGGCGATCTCTTCCGCACCGATGAGGAGGGCTTCCTCTACTTCGTCGGCCGCAAGGACGACATCATCAAGACCCGTGGCGAGAAAGTTGCGCCGAAGGAAGTCGAGACGGTGCTGCATGCCCATCCGGGCATCGCCGAAGCGGTCGTCATCGGCCTGCCTGATCCGGTCCTTGGCCAAGCGATCGCAGCCATTGTCGTTCTCTCCGATCCGGCGTTGACGGACCGCGAGATCATCAAGCATTGCGCCGCCCATCTGGAAGACTTCATGGTTCCGCGTCTCATCGAGTTCCGCAACGAACTGCCAAAGACAGATACCGGCAAGGTCAGCCGCAGGCTCGCCGCAGAAACACTGGAGGCTGCCGAATGAACATGCACAATGCCGAAACCACCGCCGCATTCTCGGCAGCAACGCTGGCCCTCGACCCGGCCAAGGAAACCGACAAGATCGTCGCAGCGCTGCGCGAACAGCTGCGTGGCCCCTTGCGCAAGCGTGGCCTCGTTCTTGGTCTTTCGGGCGGCATCGACAGCAGCGTCTGCGCGGCCCTCGCCGCCCGCGCGGTCGGTGCCAAGAACGTCTATGCGCTGTTCATGCCGGAAAACGATTCCGATCCGGAAAGCCTGCGCCTCGGCCGCAAGATCGCCGAGACCTTCGGCATTGACAGTGTCGTCGAAGATATCGGCCCGTCACTACAGGCCATGGGCTGCTACGATCGTCGCGACGCCTTCATCCGTGAACTGGTTCCGGAATACACCAGCGCCTGGGCCTCGAAGATCGTCATTTCCAGCGCACTCGAAGGCGATGGCTACAACATCTCCTACCTCGTGGTACAGGATCCCGATGGCAAGCAGACGAAGCTGCGGATGACACCATCCGTCTATCTCGGCATCGTCGCCGCCACCAACATGAAACAGCGCACCCGCAAGCAGCTTGAATATTTCCATGCCGACCGGCTGAACTTTGCCGTCATCGGCACACCGAACCGGCTGGAATATGACCAGGGCTTCTTCGTCAAGAACGGCGACGGCGCCGCCGACGTCAAGCCGATCGCCCATCTCTACAAGACCCAAGTCTATCAGCTCGCCGCCTATCTCGGTGTGCCGGAGGAAATCTGCAAGCGTCCGCCGACAACCGACACCTATTCGCTGCAGCAGACGCAGGAGGAGTTCTACTTCTCCCTGCCCTACGACCGGATGGATCTCTGCCTCTACGGCCTCAACAATAATCTGCCAGCAGAAACTGTTGCCGCCGCCGCCGGCCTCACCGCCGATCAGATGTCGCGCGTCTGGGCCGACATCGCCGCCAAGCGCAAGGCGACGCGTTACCTGCATCTTGCGCCGCAACTGGTCGAGCCGGTCAGCGAGATCGCACCGAAATAATCCGCGACAGGATAAGCGGCGGCGAGCGTGTCAGTCGATATCGCCCGCTGCCAGCCGGCTCCAATGTTCACCGGCCAGCCCGTTGAAAAACCCCTCGCCATTATGGAAGGCCTGAAGGATTTCGGGATCCTTGGCATGGATGACACTTGAGGCGATATGGGTGAAGGAGATGCGGCGACCGAGCATGGCTTCAAGAAGCGCCGGCTGGGTACGGCCGCGCAGCGCAACGAGACCTCGCGCTGCGGCATGCGCGATCAGGCAGTCGATAACCTGGCGTTCCTGGCCGGGGATCGACAGGATCTGCAGAACCCTGCCGATACGCCCTGCATCTCCGTGATAGACGAAAGCCCCAATTACGGCACCGGTCCGCGCCTCGACCTTGCAGAAATTGGCCTCGCCTTCCGCTCTTGCGTGCTTTGTATCCTGCACAATGTAGGCGAGTTGCTCGCTGGAAAAATCAGGCCGCAACAGGTACCGCGCTGTCAGTCGCACAAACAGTTCGGCAAAATCGTCAGCAGGCACATCGCTTGTCTTGAAGCTGCCCTGCCCGTTCCAGGTTGCCGGAATACCGGACCACCGCAGATCGTCTGAACGCATGCGCCCAAGCAGGACATCATCAGTCTTGCGCGCCAGCGGCCGCAGGAAACGGGCGGCGCTGATGCGACTCATACCGAGTTCCGTAAAGAAACCGGCCGGCCGGATGATGCGCAGCCAGTCGAGACTGTATTGCGGCAAGGAGAGCCCGCGCAGCTTCATCCACATTGCGGCCGACACCTCGCTCGCCGTCTCGCTGAACGACAGGTCCTGCGGGCCGGCGAGAAACGCCTTGAGCAGCCGCGCACCCGCCAGCGGATCGGCGTCCCGGCCCTCAACCATAAGGGAACCGCAAATCGCGGCGCGCAATTGCCTGCTCTGAAACGTCATCGGCAGACCTGTGGCGCCGACGAAACCGGTCATCTCACCGCCGTCATTGAGATGGACGAGCGACGTAATGCCAATGTCCTGGCCTGGCGCATCGAGATAAAAATGCCGGAGATAGTCTGCCAGACCCTTGCCGGGCGGAGCCTTTGGATCGCGGAAGACGCGTTGAAACATCCCTGCCAGGGCCGGGATATCGGAGCTTTGCAACGCGCGGATTTCACTCATCGGCTTTTCGGGTTCCGGCAGAAGGTTTTGCAGGCAGGCTCAGTGCAGACGCGTCAAGCATCGGACCGTTTCTGGACGAAAGCGACACGCGGAAGACCAGTCGCATCCTCGGCAAAAGCCGCAGGCTCATAACCGCGCGCGCGCGCCAGCAGTGCTGCGGCCTGGCGATGCTGCCCCTCACCGAATTCGAAGGCAAGCCAGCCTCCAGGCTTCAGGAATGCCAGCGCATCACGGACAAGGCGTTGATGGATGGAGATACCGTAGGGGCCACCGTCGAAAGCCTCGCGCGGCTCATTGTCGAGAAGATGCGCGCTATCGCCTTCGAGGCGCTGGGTGGAGATATAGGGAGGGTTGCAGACGATCAGATCGATCTTGCCCTCAAGGTCCTCGCCCGAAAGGCCACCAAACAGGTCGCCCTGGATAACCCTTAAGCGATCGGAAACCCCGCAGCGTTCGGCATTTCGCTTCGCAAGGCTCACAGTCTCGTCGGTCAGATCGCATGCCCAGAGCTGGGCGGAAGGACTGTGTGTGGCAATTGCCAGGGCGAGGTTGCCGGAACCGCAACACATGTCGATCACCAGTGGATTTTCGGCCTTTCCGTCGATCAAGCCGATCGACGTGCGGCCCAGAAGCTCGGTTTCCTCTCTTGGAACGAGCACACCGGGAGCCAGTTCCAGGTCAACTCCCATGAAACGATGCAGTGGCGCTCCGTTCCGGTCCTCAACGCGTGCCTTGTCCATCACCAGCGCAACCCCAACCTGCAATCCCCAAAACCTTCTGCAATCAATACCGTAGCGAAGTAAACATAAACTGAAATCAATTCAGCAATGGCAAGCGTTAACCTCAATATGAATTCTTGGCCGGTTCAGGCGCAAATTCACGGTGAAATTAACGACCTTTGCAGTGAATGAACGTATTGTTGGACAACCGGAAATCTAATGAAATTGACGCACCTGCAACTTTGACGCTTCCGCTCAATTTGCCGTGGTTGTTACCGCTGCACCCAAACGGAACCTCATTGACTGCAAGAGGAGAACATCAACGGTGACAGCGGACGCTTTTCACGCGCCCAAGCAGCGGACGCTTCTGTCGATGGTCATGTCCTATATGGCCTCCGGCGGCAGCCTCATCTTGAGTTCGGCCGCCCAGTTGCTCACCTTCGCCATTCTCGCCCGCTCACTCGGCGTCAACGAGTTCAGCGTCTTCGTCGCCGTTACCGCGGTTTGCAACATTGCCGTTCATCTCTGCGGGCTCGGCGGCATGGAATGCCTGGTCCGGCGGGTCGCCCGCGATCCTACGATGTACCCGGTCATGCTCGGCCACAACATTATCCTGACGGCCATCAGCGGCGTAGCACTCGTCCTGCTCGGCGTCGCTATCCTGCCGTTCTTCTTCGCGCTTTCGCCCGATCCGTCGTTCAACCTCCTCGACATGACGCTGATGTTGATCACCAACATCATTTTCGTACGCATCATTGTCCTGACCGAGCAAATCTTCATCGGTCACTCCAATTTCGTCTCGGCCAACATGACCGTCGTCGGCTTTGCGATTGCGCGCACCATCACTGCAGCGCTTGCCTGCCTTGCATTTGGTGTCTCGACAGTCGCCGAATGGGCAGTCTGGCAATTTGCCTGCCACGTTCTGGTTGCCGCCTTCTGTATCCGGGCATTGGCAAAACTGGGTCGGCCCAAATACGAGATCGTTCGGGAAGAACTGCCGCTCGGCATGTATTTCAGCATTCCCTTCATTTTGCGTGCGATCCGCCAGAATGCCGACCTTTTGACGCTGAGCCTTGTCACGACGGCCGAAATCGTTGCCAGTTACAGCGTCGCCCGCCGGATTCTCGAAAGCAGCTATCTCTCCGTCGAAGCCTTGAACCGGTTGATGTATCCCGGCTCTGCACGGGCAGCCGCCAATGGTCTTCACAAGGCGATGGATCGCATTCGCAAAGTGCTTTTTGCTGCAACAGGCATCAGCCTGGCAGCGGCGGCAACCGTATTCCTCCTGGCGCCGTTGCTGCCGTATCTGTTCGGCCACGAATATCTGACGCTCGTGTCCTTCGTCCGCAATCTCTGCTGGGTCGTCATACCGCTTGGCATGTGGTCGATTGCCGTCGAGGCCCTCGGTGCCGCCGGATATCATGCAGCGCGCGCAAGTGTCATGGGTCTTGGCAGCATTCTGGGCGCAGCCCTTGCCGCCTGGGCGACCTGGTACGCCCCCCCGATGGGAACTGTCGTTTCATTCTATGTGATCGAGATTTCAATGGTGGCCGTCGCCTGGACGGTCTTCTTCCGGCACGCGAAGAAGGATGAGCTAAAAAATAGTGCCGGGGCAGTTCTTATATAATTACGCTTTATGCAATTAGAGAATATTGACCGATATCCCGTAAATAAACTGGCGTAATGGAGCCGGATATAAAAGAGTGCGACATGACACCCGCTGCGGAAAATGCTTTGAGACAACCCACCGAACTCTCCGCCTCGCCCTCCGGAGAGGGACGATCGAGGCCCATTACAGGTGCGGTTCGCGCAATGGAGCGCTCGGATCTTCCGGCGGTCGCCGATCTGTTCACCCGGACCTTCCGCAAGAACAACCAGGCGACGGACAGTCAATTGGCTGGCTATCTCGAAACGGTTTTCTTCAGCAGCCCTCTCTACACGCCGGATGTCGGCAGCCTCGTCCACCTGAACGAGACATCGACGATCGACAGCGCTATCCTGGCAATGCCGGTGGAATTCATCGTTCATGGCCGGCCGGTAACCGCTAGAGTACTGTGTGCCTTCATGGCCGAAGGAAAATCCGGCGCGGCCGGGGCTGCCCGCCTTGCCCGCATGTTGCGCGCAGCACGCCAGGATTTCTGCTTTACCGACAACGCATCACCCGTCAGCGCCGACCACTGGGTTGCCGGCGGCGGGCTGGTCCTGCCTGTTCAAAGTCTCGAATGGCACCGCACATTCCGCCCGGCCGCAGCCGCGCTCGACATGGCGCGCCGCAGGGTGAAACTGCTTGCCAAGCTACCCCTTCAGGGGCTTGCCCGAATTGCGGACCGTCTCGTGCGCCGCTCGAAGACGTCTTTCGCCGCCACCTCACAGGACGGGGTCACCAGCACCTCGATCTCGCTGACGCAGTTCATAGAACAGGCCCAGGTGATGATGGAGCGCTTCTCCGTCCATCCGGTCTTTTCCAAACCGGAATTCGATTGGCTGGTCGCTGCCGCGAAACTGAATACCTCGCTTGGCGAACTTCAATGCCGCAGCATCGCGGATGCGCAGGGCAAGATCATCGGCTGCTATCTGTATTTTGGCGCGAATAGTCGCAACGCCGTGGTCATGAACATCTTTTGCCACGAGCGTCAGGAAGCGATCGTGGTCGCTCAAATTTTCGCGGATCTCGACAACCTGGGATATGCAAGCGCGCAAGGAATGGCGCAGCCCTTCCTGACACAGGCGGTGCTGCGGCAACGCCATCTGGTCCACAAGCACACCGGGTATTTCTGCCTGGTGACGCGCCACGCAGACCTGAAGGAAGCGGCCATCGGCGAAGGGTTTTATGCCGGTGGCCTGGCCTCGGAAAGCTGGAGCCGGCTGCTGCACGATTTCTAGTCTGCACTACTCCGTATGCGGGTGCTCGCGCCCGGCATTTTAACGTCCGGTTTACCATAAGCGGCTATTCATGATGTTCACCTAGAGCACGGCGATAGTCTGTACGGGCTTGAAGCACGCCGCGGAGGCAGAACGGATGTATACGCCGAAGGAGCCGGATCTGCGGCAAGCGATGAAGCGCCCGGAACCGGCCGTTCGATCGCGTCCGCGCGCCGGTTCCCTGCTGGATCTGGTTTCCGACGACGAAGACGATTTCCACCCCGCCCGCCATGCCTCGGCCGCGGCGGAGACCGCCCGCGCGACATTTTCTCCGACCCGGCAACAGGCGGCCATCGCCGAACAGATCAACGCGCCATCGACGCCCGTTAAGGGGCAGATCATGGGCTATGTCGCGGCCCTTCGCGCCATCGGTCCTGACGACATTCTCCTCTGGCTCAAGGACGGTCTCCTCTGGATCGTCGGCGCAACCGCCCTGTGCGTAGCCGCCGCACTGATCTATGCGATGACAGCCCAGCCGCGGTACACCGTCTACACCGATCTCGTCATCGATCCATCCAACCTTCAGGTGGTCAATGACGATGTGTTCGGCTCCAATCCGCAGCGCGATTCGCAATTGCTCGAGGTCGAAAGCAAACTGCGTATCCTGACGTCGCGCAATGTTCTGACCCGCGTCATCGACAGCATGAACCTGACGCAGGACCCGGAATTCGTAAAGCCCGGTCTCCTTGGGGGCATCAAGGAACTCTTCTCCAGCGCCAGCAAGGACGAAACCCAGCAGGCAAAGTTGCTGGGCGCCACCCGCGCGCTTTCCGAACGTGTCGAAGCACGGCGCGAAGAGCGTTCATTCGTCGTTTCCCTTGGCGTCTATACCGACAATCCGGAGAAATCGGTGACACTCTCCGACGCGATCGTCGATGCTTTCGAAAAGGAAATCTTCGAATCCGCCGCGCAAAGTGCCGGCAGGGTTGCAACAACGCTCAATGATCGCCTGGAAGAGCTTCGCCGCAACGTCACCGACGCCGAAGCAAAGGTGGAGGAGTTCAAGCGCCAAAAGGGACTGCAATCCTCGAATGGCGAGCTGGTCAGTTCGCAGTTGGTTGCCGAGTTGAACACGCAGGTCCTGACGGCACAACAGCGCTATATCGAGCTGGAAACGCGCTACAAGCAGATGCAGGAAGCGATATCGACAGGCCGGACCGGCACGGCATCGGTTTTTGTTTCACCGTCAATGACGTCGCTCCGGCAGGATTACGACCAGGCTCTGCTGCAACTCAACTCGCTGAAACTTACCTACGGCACCCGCCACCCGCGGATCACAGCGGCCAATTCCGATCTGGCGACCTTGAAGGCATCCATCAACAATGAAGCCCGGCGGATTGCCGATGCGGCGTTGGGAGACATGAACCAGGCCAAGTCGGCGCTCGCCGCCCTCCAGGGCAAGGCAAACGAACAGCAGACGACCGTCTACATGGACAACGACTCCCAGGTCGAACTGCGGGACCTGGAGCGCGACGCACGCGCCAAGGCGGCCCTTTACGAAACACATCTGACCCGCGCCCAGCAGATCACCGAACAGCAGCAGATCAACACCTCCAATATCCGGGTGATTTCCCGTGCAATGCCGCCGCAATCGCGCAGCTGGCCGCCGCGCACCCTGATCCTGCTTGCCGTAGGAGCGTTTGCCGGTATCGCAATCGGCGTCGGGCTTGCCCTTCTGTTTGGCATCCTGCGGGCCTTGCGCCAAGAACAGCCGCGTGCGGGCTGACATGAAGACCGCGTCGCCGGACAATCATGCACGACCGGTTGCTGCCGGTGTTGGAAGCGGCGGTATCAGCGCCGGTCCAATCCTGTTCATGGCGATCTTCCTGTTCTTCTGGATTTCCACGACGCCGTTCGTCGATCTCACCGGCGAGGGCGTCCTCGACCCGTCCGCCGGCAATTCGAATCGTCTGAACCAGATCGTATCGCTCAGCCTGTTTGCCGGCACGCTCTGCTACGGTTTGCTTCACCCATTGCGGGCGACAATCCTTCAGCCCCGCGCGCTGCTGCTGCCGATGTTCGGCTGGTTCCTGTTCGTCTCGCTGATTTCCAACTATCCGATGCTTGGCATCAAAGCGGTCATCCTGACTGTCATGGCGACCATCAATGCCAGCATCTACCTGCTGATGCCGTCATCGGAGAAACAATTCGCCAAGATGCTGGCGATCGGTACGCTGATCATGCTGGCGACCGCCTATTACGGCATCATCTTCAAACCGGACGTGTCGATCCATCAACTATCGGAACTGCGCGAACCGATGAATGCAGGCCTGTGGCGCGGCCATTTTCCGCACAAGAACAGCGCCGCCGCCGCCATGGTGGTCGCCACCTTCTTCGGGCTGTTCGTCATGAATGCTTTTTCGCGGCTCGCCGGGATCGCCATCGTCGTGCTCTCCATCTTCTTCCTCGTTCACACAGGGGGGAAAACCTCCAGCGCCATGCTGCCCGCCATCCTGATCCTGGCCTGGGCGTTTGAGCGCATGCGGTTTCTGCGCATTCCCATCGCCGTCGGCGGCATCGCCGTATTCAATCTGTTTGCCGTCGGTTCAGCCGTCTTCCGGCCACTCGGCGATTTCATCACGTCGCTTGGGATCGACGCCACCTTCACCAACCGTGCCGACATCTGGCGCTTTGCCTTCACGGCACTCGCCGAAAATCCGATCACCGGCTACGGCATCAAGGCCTTCTGGCAAACGCAGGAGCTGGTCTATGGTGGCGGCGCGGTCGAAACCTGGGCCGTCACCGCCGCCAACGGGCACAATTCCTATCTCGATATCGCCCTGATGGCAGGTATTCCCGGCCTCCTTCTGACGCTGCTTTGGATTATCTTCCTGCCGTTGCGTGATATCTCGCGCTTGCCTCCAGCCATCGAACATTCGCACCTGACGCGGCTTTTCATCCGGGTCTGGCTCTATGTCATTTTCAACGCCGGCCTCGAAAGCCTGTTTTTCGAAGGCGGCAATCTATTGTGGTTCACTTTTCTCTATTGCCTGTATGGCCTGCGCCTCCAATCGTCAGCGACGCTGACGAACGAGCGCTTTACGCCCGCGGAAAGACCGGCCGCCCATGCCTGAGATTTTCACCACGCTTACCAATATCGCCGACCGGGTGAACAACCGGCTCGTCTGGCAGTTCGCCAGAACACGGCGGCCGATCGCGACAGAGCGGCCGATCATTTCCTTCACCTTCGACGACGTTCCCGATACGGCCCTGACCAACGGCGCCGCCATTCTGGAGAAATACGGCGCACGCGGCACGTTCTACATCGCCGGCGGCCTGGAAGGACGTATTGAGCCGGACCGGCGCTTGATCTCGGCCGACGGCTGCCGCGAACTGTTTGCGCGAGGGCACGAAATCGGCTGCCACACATTTTCTCACCGCAAGGTCAGCACCCTCGGCAGCCGGACATTTGCGCGTGACCTCGCCCGCAACGAAGCCTTCCTGACCGATGCCGGGATCTCCCGTAAACCCAGCAACTTTGCGTTCCCCTACAATGCGGCGTCACCTCGCCTTCGGCGCGTTTTGAAAAAACGCTACACGACCTGCCGGGCAGCCGGCGAAGCGATCAACCGGGGAGCGGTCGATCCTTTCATGCTGAAAGCCGTTGAAATTCGTCAGCCGGAAGACCACGCTGCAGGATTGACGCGGTGGATCGACGATGTTGCGGCCAACCCGGGCTGGCTGATCTTCTTCACCCACGATATCGCTGCAACTCCGACGCCCTACGGCTGCCGGCCAGAAACGCTGGAGCGGCTGGTGTCGCACGCCCGCGAACGCCAGTGCGACATACTCCCTGTCTGTGAGGCGGTACAGTGCTTCGGCTGGAAGGAGGCCCACCCTTGACCATCGCCAACCAGATAATCGGCAAGACGACATTGCTGAAGATCAATAACTACTTCTACCGGAGAGGCGGCGCCGAGGCCGTGTTTCTCGATCATATCGCCATGTTCGAAAAGGCCGGCTGGAATGTCGTTCCCTTTGCCATGCAGCACGATCTGAACCCGCCAAGCCCGTGGTCCGACTATTTCGTTTCGGAGATTGAATACGGGCATGAAACCGGCACGCTGAACAAGATCAAGCAGGTCGCCAACATCATCTATTCCTTCGAGGCACAGCGCAACATCAAGCGGCTGATCGAACGGGTCAACCCCGCGATTGCGCATGCCCATAACGTCTACCATCACCTTTCGCCGGCGATCTTCTCAACATTGAAATCGGCCGGCATCCCGACGGTCATGACGGTTCACGACCTCAAGCTTGCCTGTCCCTCCTACAAGATGCTGCGGGATGCCAAGGTCTGCGAAGACTGCAAGGGCGGCCGTATCCATAATGTGCTGGTGCATCGCTGCATCAAGGGATCGACGGTGCTGAGCACCGTTGTCCTGGCTGAAACCGCGCTGCATCGCAGCCTCGGGCTGTACCGCAACAATCTCGACCGCCTCGTCGTCCCCAGCCGGTTCTACATCGACAAGCTGGTCGAGTGGGGCTGGCCACGGGAGAAGATGGTCTACATTCCCAATTTCGTCGATGTGGGCGCTTTCGAAACGCAGTGGGCCGAGGGCGACTACTTTGCTTTCGCCGGACGCCTTGCGCCGGAGAAAGGCATTGACACCTTGATCCGCGCTGCCGCGCTATCGAAGCAGAAGCTTGTGATCGCGGGAACCGGGCCGGAGGAAGCTGCGCTGAAAGCGTTGGCCGAGACGCTAAACGCAGACGTCGTATTCGCCGGCTATCTTTCCGGAGACGGGCTGCATCGGTTGATCGGTGAAGCCAAGGCTCTGGTGCTGCCGTCCGAGTGGTACGAAAACGCCCCCATCAGCGTGCTCGAAGCCTATGCGCTCGAAACGCCGGTCATCGGCGCCAGGATTGGCGGCATTCCCGAAATGATCCTCGAAGGCGAAACCGGGTTGATGGCCATGCCTGGAGATGCCGAAAACCTGGCGGCAGAACTCTCAGCGATGAATGCACGATCACCAGAGGAACGGCGCGAGATGGGCAGCAAAGCACGGCAATGGATATCGACCGAATTCTCCTCTGCGGCCTACCTGCGGCGAACGACGGAACTTTATAGCAGCCTCGGCGCGTCTCTCCCGATCCCTGGCGGTGCGATTGCGCAATCAAATTGATACACTTTTCGGCTTTTCAACTCATAATTTCAGCCGATCCCTACAATTTTAACGGTTATATTTCCGCGATTTCAGCCGTTCGCGCCTAAACCATATCCCAAGGAACCAGGGATGTGGAACGATGAGCAACGAGCCGCGCGCTTCCAGGACGGCACAACGAGAGCCTGAACAGGCCGACGCTGAACGCAGCCTGCACGATATCAGCGAAAATGTGCGGAACGCGGGCGCGGACGCACGGCCCGAAATATCGCCGGAAACTGTGGGCGACGCGCAAACTGGGCGCATCACGGTTGTACCCGTTCCTCCGCTGAGCGAAACCTCGCTTTTCGAACCCCCTGAAACATTCGAGAAAGCCGTTGCCCGCCCCCGCGTCATGATGCTCGGTAGCCGGGGCATTCCTAACGTCCAGGGCGGGGTCGAAAAACACATCGAGATGATCGGCACCGAGCTTGTCCGGATGGGCTGGGACGTCGATGTCGTCGGCCGGCGCCGATACCTGCCAGGTGGCTCGGAAAGCGTCTGGAACGGTATCCGGGTCATTCCGCTATGGGCGCCGAAGAGAATGGTCCTGGAGGCCATCGGGCACAGCATTGCCGGCGTTCTCTTTGCCGCACGTCAAAGACCCGACGTGTTGCATATCCATGCAGTCGGTCCGGCGCTGGTCGCGCCGCTGGCCCGTCTTTTCGGCCTCAAGGTCGTCATTACCCACCACGGCTACGATTACGAGCGCCAGAAATGGGGCCGCCTTGCAAAGCGCATCCTCAAGATGGGTGAAGCGTTCGGGATGTACACATCCAACGGGCGCATCGCGATATCGCAGGAAATCGTTCGCACCATGCGCAAGGAATATGGTGTCGCCGTCGATTTCGTGCCGAACGGCGTTTCTACACAACCGAAGATTACGTCGACCGGCACACTCAAGGCGTTCGGCCTGACACCCCGCGAATATATCGTCATAATGGCCCGCCTTGTTCCTGAAAAGCGCCAGCACGATCTGATCCTCGCCTTCGCCAAGGCCAACCGGCCCGAAAAGCTGGTGATCGTCGGCGGCGCCGATCATGAAACCGAGTACTCGGCCTATGTGAAGGCTCTGGCCGCTGAGACGCCCTCCGTCGTCATGACCGGCTTTCAGACCGGGGCGGCCCTTGCGGAGCTCTATAGTAACGCATCGCTCTTCGTGCTTCCGTCGAGCCACGAGGGAATGCCGATCGCGCTACTGGAAGCTCTCAGCTACGGCCTTCCGGTTCTTGCCAGCGATATCGTTGCCAATCGGGAATTCAAGCTTGCCCCCACCGATTATTTTCCCGTGGGCGATGTCGATGCGTTGGCTGCGGCACTCGCGCGCAAACTGTCCAACCCCTTTGACGAGGCGGGAACGGAGCAGTTGAGAAACCAAATCCAAACGGACTACAGCTGGAAGAAGGTGAGCGAACGAACGGCGCAGGTGTACCGTTCCATACTGCGTCAGCCGAAAAACCGCAGGACCCTCGACCGCAATCAACCGAATTTCAAGCTATCGGACGATATCGTCAACGGGCACACCACTGGCATATCCACCGCCGCGCCGGTGTTGCCTCGTTCAAACAGGGAGGTCATTATGGGTGTATCCATCATCATAAAGACCCTGAACGAGGAAAAGCGCATCGCTGCGACCATCGAAAGCGCGTTGGCCGGGCTCCCGGATGGCCGGGGCGAGGTCATCGTGGCCGACAGTGGCTCCACAGATCGTACCGTCGAGATCGCATCGGGCTATCCGGTCACCGTCGTGCAGATCACTCCGCCCGCACAACCGAGCTGTGGGATCGGGCCGCAGCTCGGTTTCCAATATTCGGCCTTCGATCACATCTGCCTGCTTGACGGCGACATGATCCTCGACGCGGAATTCCTGCCGGACGCGCTGCGCTTCCTGGCCGAGAATCCGCATGTCGGCGGCGTCACCGGCCATGTCGAGGAAATGCAGATTGCCAATCTCGAATATGCCCGCCGCGTGCAGCGCAATGGCCCTGAAAACCGTGTCGGCGATATCGACCGGATGAACGGTGGCGGTTTGTATCGGCGTCGCGCCATCGAAGAAGTCGGCTATATCTCCGATCGCAACCTGCATGGCCACGAGGAATTCGATCTTGGGGTGCGGCTGCGCAGCCAGAACTGGCAGCTCCACCGGCTGGACAGGCGCTTTGTCAGTCATTTTGGCCACACATCCAATTCCTACCGGCTTCTGGTCCGGCGCTGGAAAAGCAAATATCTGTTCGGTGTTGGTGAGCTTCTGCGCGCCTCGGTCGGCAAGCCCTATTTCGGACGCCTGCTCGCCGAACTTCCTGAGCTGAAACTCTGGGCTGCAGTTTATAGCTGGTGGGCATTTTCGCTCGCGATGTTGCTGCTCCTGCCTGATAAGGGGCTGGCAATCGGTCTGGTCCTCGCCGTCCTTGCTGGCATCATAGCGGTGATGAGCCTGCGCAAGCGCGGATTGCGCATGGGGTTCTATACCGTCGTCACCTGGTTCTTTCATGCCGCAGCGTTGCCTTTGGGTTTCCTGCGGCCGCGGCACCCGCCTGCCGCCCCCATTGAAAGCCGCATCATTCATAAACCGATGAGAACGGCCGCCTGACGGGCGTAACCGGGCCGCAAACCTCTCAGAAAGTTCCTTTCATGATCAACGATACTGTAGAAAAGAATATTTCGCTTTGGGACCGGATCGTGCACTCTTCGTCGGAGTATTTCCGGAGAAAGCGCGGTGGCCTGTTTCGCGAAACCATCGCCAGTTTTACCTCGCTCAAGGTCTGCGACGTCGGTGGATCGCGGCACTTCTGGGAAAAGCTGGACCCTATCGACGTTCCCAAAGATCTGACGCTGGTCAATATCCGCGATGATGGTCAGGCACGTTCGTTCACCGGTTCATTCGGCGACGTCAAGGTCATCGTCTATGATGGGGACCGCCTGCCCTTCGAGGACAAATCCTTTGACGTGGTGGTGTGCAATTCGGTGATCGAGCACGTGCCACCGGCCAAACGCGCCAATCTCGTGCGCGAGATCAACCGTGTCTCGAACTACTATTTCATTCAGACGCCAGCCTTCGTATTCCCCATCGAGCCGCATTTCTTCTGCCCTGCACTCCACTGGCTGCCGCGCCCGCTCGCCCGCCATGCCGTCAGGATCTCGCCGTGGCGTTTCCTTTCCAAACCATCGGAAGAGCACATCCGGGAATATTTCGAGGAAATTCAGATCCTGACCCTGAGGGAGTTTCGCGCCTATGCACCGGAGGCAAAACTGATCCGGGAGAAAGCCGCAGGTCTGACCAAATCCTACATCCTGCACGGTCCGTCGCGGCCCTGAAGGATCGGTCGAGACGTTCAGCGATCCGCGGAAAGGAACAGGCCGCCATGAAAAGGCTGCTTTCATCGATGGCCTTGGCGATGACGTTGGGCATTGCTGCCCCCTGCAACGCCGCTGACGGCGAATGGCTGCCCGTGCGCGAGGTGTCGATGGAGATCGACACCGGCAGCCCGCTCGATTTTTCCACGCTCCTACCCAACCACGCCATCGGAGTGGCAGGCGCAGGTGGGCGATTGATAACGCGGCAGGACGGCCGTCTTGCCCTGCCCGATGCGCCCGACACGCCAGCACGGCTGCTCTGTGCCTCCCTCGCATGGAGCCCCGCTTCAGGTGGGTTTCCCGATCACGCCGATGCCGATCGCTACGCCCTGCAACTGAAGCGCCACGGCTACAATATCGCGCGGCTCACCTTCGTTGATGCGTCGCTGATGTCTGGCCGGACCAGCGATTTCGATTTCGATCCCGATACGCTCGATCGCATCCATTATCTGCTGGGCGCACTGAAGCGAAACGGCATCTACTGGATCATCGACGGCATGACCTCCTGGCGCGGCGCCTATGGCGGTCATGACGACCGCTGGGATCCGTCGAGCGGCCTCAAGCTGGCGCTTTATTTCGACGACAACGCATTCGACCACTGGCTGGAATTCCAGCGGCGGTTCCTGACATCCGTCAACCCCTATACCGGCATCGCGCCGATCAACGACGCGGCGCTGGCACTGGTCATCCTCGTCAACGAAAACAATATTGAATTCGACAGCATCGTGCGGGAGCGCGAGGGCAAGCCCCATTACGACGACCGATTGAAGCAACCTTTCAACGGCTGGCTGAAACAGCGTTACCGTTCGAACGGAACTCTTTCGAAAGTATGGCCAGACCTTCAGCCAGGTGAGAGTTTGGAGGACGCCTCGATCGAACTTCCGAAGTCGCGCTACGAGGATTCTCCCCGTCTCAAGGACCTGCAGGCCTTCTTCGTTTCAGTCGAAACAGCCGCCGCAGCCCGTATGTCGGATGCCCTACGCGGCCTTGGCTACAAGGGCGAGATCAGCAGTTTCAACAACTGGCCGACGATCCAGACGACGTTGAGCCGCAAGGATCTGCCGGTTATCACGATGAACACCTATCAGGATTGGGTCGGCAGCTATTCGCCCGGCGCGACCATGACGCAGAAAAGCTCGATTGACGATAGCGTCAATTACATGCGCCTGATCGCCGCCGCCCGCTGGCTCGGCAAGCCATTCGTCGTCAGCGAATATGACCATCTCTTCTGGAACCGGTATCGCTACGAGGCCGGGCTGGTGATGCCGGCCTATGCCGCACAGCAGGGCTGGGACATGCTCTGCCGCCATGCGCATGGCCCGATCATCCTGAAATACAATGAGCCCTTCCCGCACAAGAAAGCGATGCTGCCCTATGCCATCGCGCTCGACCCGGTCGCACGCGCCGGTGAAACGCTGGCAGCACTGCTGTTCCGGCGCGGAGATGTCGCCACATCAAAACTGACCTTTCCTTTTCTTGTGCGTGGTACCGAGGATCTCAGCGACGATATGCAGGCGCGCGAACCGGAGCGGCTTACCGAGTTGGGCCTTGTCGGCGCGATCGGCGTGGCAAAAACGGCAACCGGCAGCTTGAGCGTCGGCCAGCCCCGCTCGTCCGTCGATCCTCAAGCCATCCTCGATACCGCAAAGGTCACCGGACTTTTATCGAAGGAAAACCAGACCGATCTGAAGACGGGCCTTTATGAAAGCGATACCGGCGAACTGCTGCTGGATCGCCTGCGGGGCCAATTGCGGGTGATGACACCAAAAACCGAAGCGATGGCATTTTCGACGCTGCGGGAACCCGTCAATCTGGGCAGCGTCCGTGTCGAGGCATCGGACGGCGATGGTCTGCTGGCGGTCTCGGTGCTGGATGATGCCGAGAGCATTGCGCAAAGCCGCAAGCTCCTCGTCATCTACGCAACCGATGCGCACAATACGGACATGCAGTTCAGCGACGACGAGGAGAAAGTGATCGCCGCTTTCGGCCGCCTGCCGGTTTTGATCCGCAAGGGCTATGTCGATCTGTCGCTGACGCTCGCCAAGGGCAAATGGCGGCTGACGCCGGTCACCCTGAACGGCGTCGCCACGACGACCGCCGGCCAGGTGGTAACTCCAGACAGCTTCCGGCTCTCCAACGACGCGGCGTCTGGCCCGACGACATTCTTTCTGCTCGAAAGAAGCTGAACAGAAGAACCCGAAAGCCCCCGGATCAGCCCCGAAGGCCGGGAGCCTCATGGCCGGTGCGCGCCACGTATTCCGTGTAGCCGCCGCCATATTCGTGGATGCCATCCGGGGTCAGTTCCAGAACCCGGTTGGACAAAGCACCGAGGAAGTGCCGGTCGTGGGAAACGAACAGCATCGTGCCCTCGTATTCGGACAGTGCCTGAATCAGCATTTCCTTGGTGTCGAGGTCCAAGTGGTTGGTCGGTTCGTCGAGCACCAGCAGGTTGGGCGGGTCGAACAGCATGATCGCCATGACCAGCCGCGCCTTTTCGCCACCCGACAGAACGCGGCAACGCTTTTCGACATCGTCGCCGGAAAACCCGAAACAGCCAGCCAGCGCCCTGAGCGGGCCTTGCCCGGCGCGCGGAAACTCGTGCTCCAGCGTTTCGAATACGGTGCGCTCACCATCGAGCAGATCCATGGCGTGCTGGGCGAAGTAACCCATCTTGACGCTGGCACCGAGCGCCACCGTTCCCTTGTCCGGGTCCGTCGAGCCGGTCACCAGTTTCAAGAGGGTGGATTTTCCAGCACCGTTGATGCCCATGATGCACCAGCGTTCCTTGCGGCGGACCATGAAGTCCAGCCCTTCATAGATGCTGCGGCTGCCGTAGCTTTTATGAACATTCTTCAGGTTGATGACGTCTTCGCCCGAGCGCGGCGCCGGCAGAAATTCGAAGGCGACAACCTGACGGCGCTTCGGCGGCTCAACCCGTTCGATCTTGTCGAGCTTCTTCACCCGGCTCTGCACCTGGGCTGCATGCGAGGCACGCGCCTTGAAGCGCTCGATGAACTTGATTTCCTTGGCAAGCATCGCCTGCTGCCGCTCGAACTGGGCGAGCTGGTGCTTTTCGTTGAGCGCCCGCTGCTGCTCGTAGAATTCGTAATCGCCGGAGTAGGTCGTCAACCCGCCGCCGTCGATCTCGATCAGCTTGGTGACGATCCGGTTCATGAACTCCCGGTCATGCGAGGTCATCAACAGCGCGCCATCGTAATTCTTCAGGAATTCCTCTAGCCAGATCAGGCTTTCCAGATCCAGATGGTTGCTCGGTTCGTCGAGCAGCATGACATCGGGGCGCATCAATAGGATGCGGGCGAGCGCCACGCGCATCTTCCAGCCGCCGGACAGCTTGCCGACATCACCGTCCATCATTTCCTGCGTGAAACTCAGGCCCGAGAGGACTTCGCGCGCCCGGCCGTCCAGCGCGTAGCCGTCCAGTTCCTCATAGCGCGCCTGCACCTCGCCGTAACGCTCGATAATCGCGTCCATCTCGTCAAGCCGGTCAGGATCGACCATCGCAGCTTCGAGCTCGCGCAGTTCGGCGGCAACGATGCTGACCGGACCGGCACCGTCCATCACTTCGGCAACGGCGCTGCGGCCTTCCATCTCGCCGACATCCTGGTTGAAATAACCGATGGTGACGCCCTTCTCGACGGCCACCTGCCCCTCGTCGGGCTGCTCTTCGCCGGTGATCATCCGGAAGACGGTCGTCTTGCCGGCGCCATTCGGACCAACGAGGCCGATCTTCTCGCCCTTGTTAAGCGCGGCGGAAGCCTCGATGAAGAGAATGCGGTGGCTCAGCTGCTTGCTGATATTTTCGATACGGATCATTTGTGCGGTGCCCAAGAAATGTTGCGGCGCCCTTATGCCACGTGTTTTGCGGAATGTCGCAGGTTTTCGACACGGCGGCTTGGAGCTTTTTGAAGGGTGTTTTTCCCGGAAATGCCTTCACGCGGCAGAGTGTGAAGGCTACAGAAGAGCATCGACGCAGATGGAGTGGAGTGAGCCATGACCGACACCGTTACCGACCGTTTCCTTCGCTACGTCGTGATCGACACCCAGTCGGACGCCAAATCGGCAACGCAACCCTCCACCGAAAAGCAGAAAAACCTTGGCCGTTTGCTGGTCGAGGAACTGCTGGCGATCGGACTTTCGGACGCGCATCTCGACGAGCACGGCTATATCTATGCGACCATTCCGTCGAACATCGACAAACCGGTACCGGTCATCTGCTTCTGTTCGCACATGGACACGGCCCCGGATTTTACCGGCACCAACGTCAAGCCGCAGCTGATCCGGGCCTATGCCGGTGGCGACATCCAGCTTCTGGGCGATCCGCAGCAGATCATCCGCGTTGCCGAACACCCGGCGCTGCGCGACCAGACCGGCAACGACATCATCACCACGGACGGCACAACCTTGCTCGGCGCCGACGACAAGGCCGGCATTGCCGAAATCATGACGGCCGCGCAGTTCCTTGTCGCCAATCCGGATATCAAGCACGGTACGATCAAAATCCTCTTCACCGTGGATGAAGAAATCGGCCGCGGGGTCGACAAGGTCGACCTGAAGAAGCTTGGCGCACAATTCGCCTATACGATGGACGGCGAGACGGCGGGCCATATCGAGGATGAAACATTCTCCGCCGATGGTGTCGAGATCACCATCCAGGGCGTCGCCATCCATCCGGGTTTTGCCAAGGGCAGGATGGAAAACGCCATCAAGATCGCCGGCGCCATCATCGACCGCCTGCCGAAGCATCTGGCGCCTGAAACCACCGAGGGCCGGGACGGTTTCGTTCATCCCGTTAGCGTCACGGGGGCGATGGAAAAGGCCAGGATCAGCCTGATCGTCCGCGACTTTACCGACGAAGGCCTCGCCAGCAAGGAGGCAATGATCGAAGCGATCGTCAAGGACGTCATGCCGGATTATCCTGGCTCTTCCTATACGTTCGAGGTCAAGCAGCAGTACCGCAACATGAAGGCAATCCTCGATCGCCATCCGGAAATCGTCGACAACGCCGTCGAGGCCATCCGGCGGGCGGGCATGGAGCCGGTGCGCGGCAGCATTCGCGGTGGCACGGATGGTTCGCGCCTGTCGTTCATGGGTTTGCCTTGCCCGAATATCTTCGCAGGTGGCCACGCTTTTCATTCACCACTCGAATGGGTGAGCCGGCAGGACATGGAAAGGGCGGTCAAGACAATCGTCGAGCTGGCAAAGGTCTGGGAAGAGCGCGCCTGATTACGCCGAATAGATGCGGCCGGGCCTTCCATCCGGCCGCCGTTTTGGTATGACCCACCTCTTGTCAAAGGAATGAAGATGGCTGCGCGAGATCGCTACTCACGGAAACTGGAATGTTCCCAATGCGGGAATGCAGGCTTTGCCGAGGTGTCGGAAGACGATACGCCCAGCCGCAAGACGCGCGGATTTGAAATCGATGCCCTGCCCAGCGGCTTCGAAACCGAATTTGCCTCGAGCAATCCGCGCCGCCACATGATCCGTTGCCGCTGCGGCTACAAATTCAAGTTCGAGCAGACCACCGCCTATGCGCCCGGCGGCGAGCCAAGGTATTGAGTTTCAAGAACCGCTCCGTGTAGCCCAACCGTGTTGCCAGCGGCAGCATGGTGTTGCGCGCCAAATGAACTGTTGAGCGTGGCCAGGCATGAAACGGAAAAGCCCCATCCTGCAGGTTTGCAGAACGGGGCTTGAAATAGTCGTGGCAGGAACAGGCGACGTTACTTGTTGGCCATCAGCCACATCTTGCCGGCCATC
The DNA here is from genome assembly GCA_900472175.1 of Hyphomicrobiales bacterium. Taxonomy (GTDB): domain Bacteria; phylum Pseudomonadota; class Alphaproteobacteria; order Rhizobiales; family Rhizobiaceae; genus Pararhizobium. The sequence goes on from UCHD01000025.1 coordinate 64,025, forward strand.
GTGATACCGCGCGGATCGACGGCGACATCGTGGTCGAGATGGCTGCGCTCGAGAAAACCGAGCTCCTCGAGTTCGTTGAGGGTCGTCGTCGTCATGAACCGGATCTTCTGCGGACGCTCCTTGAACCGGTCGGTCTTTGCGTAGGTGACCGCTGCGTTCTCATGCGTCCATTTTTTGGCCGGCTGCGGAAAGAGGTTTCCTTCCTTGGCGAGTTTCAGCCCCCGGATCTGGACCGGCGTCAATTCGTGCGAAATCATGTTCTGTCCTTGGTAGAAATGGCGAAAAGCCAGCGATATGCGCCCCCGGATTGGATGGGAACGCCCGCTTGCGATAGTCGCCGATGCGTAGTGAAAAGGGCCGAACCGGCCCGGATGCGCTGTCCCTAGCGGAACTTTACGGCATTTCCCAGACAAAATTGAAAAGAATGCTGCTGCGAAACGATTGGCGCCATCCGGATGCTTCTGTTATCAGCGTCTGAACTTGTTTTGAGAGATGTCATCCATGAACACGACACTGTGCCGCGGAGCGGCTGCGTGACGGAGCGGGCAGACGCAGCCTTTCTGGCGTCCCATGGCTGGTCCGATTTTTTTTCCTCCCAGATCGAGCGGTCCGAGGCAAGCCTCATCCCGATGCGCATCGCCGAGGTCCACCGTGCGCGGCTGAGCGCGCTGTCTGCTGGAGGACCGGTCAGGCTCACTCTGGCGCACAAGACCAATACCGGTGACTTTGCCGTCGGCGACTGGATTCTGGCCGACCCCCGCACCCATCTGCTTGTCCGCAGGCTGGAGCGCCGGACATTGCTGCAGCGCCGGACCGAAGGCCGGCACGGCCATCAGCTTGCCGCCGCCAATGTCGATACCCTATTCATCGTTACCTCCTGCAATGCCGACTTCAGTCCGGCACGGCTGGAGCGCTATCTGGCTCTGGCCAATCAGGCCGGAACGAACCCGGTCATCGTGCTGACCAAGGCCGATACGATCGACGATGCAAGCCCTTTCGAGCAGGAGGCAAGAGGCCTGCAGCGTGATCTGGGCGTCATCGTCGTCAACGGCCGCTCCGCCGATGCCGCGGCTGTCCTCGCTCCATGGTGCGGCGCCGGGCAGACCGTCGCCCTGGTCGGATCGTCCGGCGTTGGCAAATCGACCCTGGTCAATACCTTGGCGGGCCTCAGCCACGAAGCAGCACAGGAGACCGGAGACATCCGCGAGAGCGATGCCAAGGGCCGTCACACCACGACCGCCCGGTCGTTGCACGCCATTGCCGGCGGTGGCTGGGTGATCGACACACCGGGAATGCGCACCCTGCATGTCAGCGACGTATCCGACGGGATCGACACGCTGTTCTCCGAAATCACCGATCTTGCTCCGTCCTGCAAGTTTCGCGACTGCACCCACGATCACGAACCGGGCTGTGCCGTCCAGGCGGCGATCAAGGCAGGCACGCTGCCTGCAGAGCGGCTGGCCCGCTGGCGCAAGCTGCTGGAGGAAAATGTCAGCAACACCCCGGTGCAGACAGGACCGCGCGGCAACAAGGTCATTCAAAAGAAAAAATACTGAAACGAAGGCCTCCGCCTTCAAAATCGATCGGTTGGCGCAATTCTCCCGCCAGAGGTGCTTTTCAGCCTGTATCAAGCAGCAAAACCGTATCGACAACACGGGAACATTGCTGTAACAGGATTGATTAATCGATTAATCATCCCTGTTGGATCACATGGCCAACCCGCGTACAGGATCGAACCTCAGCCAGATTGCCGCGACACTCGGCGTGTCCTCTGCAACAGTATCGAACGCGCTGTCGGGCAAGGGACGTGTTTCGGCTGAGCTTGCAGAAAAAATCCGCGCCACCGCCACCAAACTCGGCTACACGCCCAGCCTGACCGGCCGCGCGCTACGCACTGGCCGCACTGGCGTTCTCGGACTGGTCCTTCCGAACATCGCCAATCCGCTGTTCCCGCAGATTGCCCAGGCGATCGAGCATGCGGCGAGTACGGCCGGCTATGGCGTCTTGATCGCCGATTCCCGCAGCGACGTTGCCCTGCAGACCGACGCCATCAACCGCCTGATCGAACGCGACGTCGACGGCATCGTCATCGTCCCACGGCTCGGCACCCGCATTGCCGATATCGGCTGTCCCGTGGCGGTCATCGACAGCCCTTCCACCCCCGGCAACACGGTTTCGGCGGATCACTGGCAGGGTGGCCAGACGGTCATTGAACACCTGGCTTCGCTTGGGCATCGCAAGTTCCTGCTGATCGGCAACAATCCGGCCTCGAATGTGCAGAACGATCGTATCGGCGGCATGAAATCCCGCCTTCCTGCAGACGCTCATGCCGAGGTCTTCTGGATCGAAAAACACGAGCAGGTGCACGGCAAGGGAAGCCTTCTTGGTCTAACAGAACAGGTGGAGAAAGGTTTCACCGCCTTTGCCGCCGTTTCCGATCTGCCGGCGCTCCGGGCCCTGACGGAATTGCAGCGCGCCGGGATCGGCGTGCCCGAACATGTCAGCGTCACCGGATTTGACGATCTCGTCTGGTCCTCGGTCGTCACGCCCGGCCTGACAACGGTACGGATGGATATGGCCGGGATCGCCGACATTGCCATTGCCGCACTCGTCCGTGTCATCGAGGCCGATCCGGCATCAGGCTCCGGCATCGCCCGCACAGTGACGGGAACGGTCGCAGCAGAACGGTCGAGCGTGCCGATGCAGCTGGTGGTCCGGCAGACATCCGCACCACCGCCGACTATCCACAGTGCATGACCGGTACCACCGCAAGCCCAGACAACATGAGCCAAGAAAACACCAGAAGGAGAACGCAGATGAACAAAATGCTCTTTTCGTCAGCCACCGCGCTGATGCTCACCATGGGCGCTGCCCATGCCCAGGAAAAGACCCTGACAATTTCCGTCTATGCCTTCGCGCAGGACGAGTTCAAGGAGATCGTCTACGATCCCTTCGAAGCCAAATGCGGCTGCAAGCTGGTGGTTGAAACCGGCAACAGCGTCGAGCGCCTCGCCAAGATCGAAGCCAACAAGGCCAATCCGGTCATCGACATGGCCGTAGTTTCCATGGCCGACGCGCTATCTGCCGACCGCAACGGCCTGATCGAGAAGATCGACAACACCAAGCTCAGCAATTTCGGCAAGCTCTACGACATCGCCAAGGATCCGAATGGCGATGGCATGAGCGTCGGCTATACGTTCTACGCGACCTCGATCGTCTACCGCACCGACAAAATGAAGATCGAGTCCTGGGCTGACCTCTTGAAGCCGGAATATGCCGGTCATGTCGCCTTCCCGAACATCACCACCAACCAGGGGCCGCCGGCCCTCTACATGCTCGGCAAGGCGCTTGGCACCGACACGCCGGACCTCAAGGGCGCAATCGAAGCCGTTGGCGCCAAGAAGGACGATATCGTCACCTTCTACGTCAAATCCTCGCAGTTGGTACAGCTGATGCAGCAGGAAGAAATCTGGGCGGCACCGATCGGCCGCTTCTCCTGGGCTCCCTTCACCAAGCTCGACCTGCCACTCGGCTGGGCGACACCGAAGGAAGGCCAGACCGGCGGCATGAACGTCATGGTCCTGACCAAGGGCTCGAAGAACCAGGATCTCGCACTCGAGTTCATGGATTTCTGGCTCTCCACCGAAATCCAGACGAAGCTCGCCGAAAAGCTGGTCGATAGCCCGGCCAACAAGGAAGCCAAGGTTTCCGACGAAGTTGCGGGCAACCTCACCTATGGCGAAGAAACGGCCAACAGCCTGAAACTGATCCCGTCCGCCGTGGCACTCGACAACCGCGATGCGTGGCTGTCCGAATGGAACGCTAAGGTCGGCCAGTAACCGGTCAACACCAATGCCTCCCAAGGCATGGGGCGCAGCGGGCGAACTCCGGTTCGCGGGCTGCGTCCCGACTGAACCGGTTCCAGCGTGGGATGCCGCTGCCACGGCGTCTCACCCCACCCCTCTCCCTGTTGACGGGGAGAGGGGATGGCGCACCGGAAAAATTATCTGAAGACGGGCACGCAAGTGTGCTCAACGCTGGAGACGACGAACCATGTTCCAGAACCGGGCAGAAGCATTGGCGCTCGCCCTGCCGGCCGCAATATTCGCGGGGCTGGTCTTCCTCGTGCCGGTTATCCTCTTGCTGTCGGAAGGCTTTCGGTCGGCAGATAGCTGGAGCCTGTCGGCCTATGCGGATTTCTTCTCGCAGCCGCTGAACCGGACGGTCTTTCTACGGACACTGAAGCTCGGCGCACTTGTCACCGTGGCCGCGGCCGTGATCGGCTACGCGACGGCCTTTGCGATCGTCAGCCTGCCGCCCGGCGCCAAGGGCCGGATGATCGGACTTGTCGTGCTGCCGCTGATGATTTCGCCGGTCGCCCGCACCTATGCCTGGATCGTCATCCTTGGCCGCACCGGCATCGTCAACCAGGCGCTGATGGCCGTTGGCCTCAGCGACGAACCAATCCGTATCCTCTTCAGCGAAACCGCCGTCTTCATCGGCCTGTTGCAGCTGTTCCTGCCCTTGATGGTGATATCGCTGATCAGCGCGCTGGAAAACCTGCCGAAGGATGTCGTGCCCGCCGCCCGCGTGCTCGGTGCCAACTGGTTCCAGGTGTTCTGGAAAGTCATCCTGCCGCTCACCCGCGAAGGCCTGGTGGTCGGCGGAACACTGGTCTTCACCGGCTCGATGACCGCCTATATCACGCCTGCCATCCTTGGGGGCTCGAAGGTGCTGATGCTGGAAACGCTGCTGTATCAGCAGGTTACCGTCGCCAACAATTTCGTCTCGGCGAGCGTCATCGCCTTCATCCTGATCGTCATGAGTTTTGCAGCCAATATTCTCCTGAAGCGGATCGCAACGGCGAGGAACAAGCGATGACCCCGAGACTGTTCGCCCCGATCACCCTGCTCCTGGTGCTGATCTTCCTGATCGGCCCGTTCCTGATCATCGTCGCGGCCTCGTTCTCGGCTGGTGATACGCTGGCCTTTCCGCCGCAGGGTTTCTCATTCAAGTGGATCCTCAAGGTCTTCACCGTCGAGAGCTTTCGCGATAGCTTCGTGATGTCGATGTTCCTGGCGATTGGCGGTACCTTTGCAGCGCTTCTGCTCGGCATACCCGCCGCCTATGCGATGTCACGCTACAAGTTGCCGATGTCGGAAACGGTGCGCACCGTTGTGTCGGCACCGATCATCGTGCCGGGCATCATCGTCGGCCTCGCGCTCCTGCGCTATTTCGTCGTGCCCATCGGTGTGTCGATCACGCTGGCGCTGTTCCTGGCCCATACGGCACTGATCCTGCCTTATGCTGTGCGAGTGGTTTCAGCCAGCCTCAACAACCTGCGCTCGGATATCGAGGAGGCTGCGGTTCTGCTCGGCTCGTCGCGGCTTGGCGCTTTCTTCCGGGTCGTCCTTCCGAACATCCGCGGCGGTATCCTGTCCGCCTTCATCCTCGGCTTCGTCACCAGCTTCAATCAGGTTCCGGTGTCGCTGTTCCTGTCCGGACCGGGTGTGCGCACCCTGCCGATCGACATGCTCGGCTACATGGAGATCGTCTTCGATCCATCGATCGCCGCCCTGTCTTCGCTGCTCGCTTTCCTTTCCATCGGCATCGTCTTCCTCGCCGAACGTTTTCTGGGGTTCTCCCGCTATGTCTGACACATCCTTCCTCACCCTCGACAAGCTCTCCCTCGCCTATGGCAAATCGATCGCCGTCAAGGATCTCGATCTCGAGATCCGCAAGGGCGAATTGCTGGCGCTGCTCGGCCCCTCCGGCTGCGGCAAGACCACGACGATGCGCTCGATCGCCGGCCTGATGACGCCGGTTGGTGGACGCATCAGCCTTGATGGCGCGGATATCACCCGGGTTGCCGCCAACAAGCGGGCGGTCGGTCTGGTGTTCCAGTCCTATGCGCTGTTCCCGCATCTGACGGTGTTTGAAAACGTCGCCTTCGGCTTGAAGCTGAAAGGCATGACCGGGAAAGAACTCGAGGCGAAAGTGGCAGCCGGCCTCAAATCCGTCGGCCTCTCAGCTTTCGCCAGCCGCAAGACCCCGGAGCTTTCCGGTGGCCAGCAGCAGCGCGTGGCACTTGCCCGCTCCATGGTCATGGAACCGAAAGTGCTCCTGCTGGACGAACCGCTCTCCAATCTCGATGCCCGCCTGCGGCTCGAAATGCGCACGGAACTGCAGCGCGTCCAGAAGGAAAGCGGCGTAACGATGATTTTCGTCACCCACGATCAGGTCGAGGCCCTGGCGCTCGCCGACCGGATCGTCGTGATGAAGAATGGCGCGATCGAGCAGATCGGCACGCCAGAAGAGATTTACAATCAGCCGGTCTCCAGCTTCGTCGCCGATTTCGTCGGCTTCGAAAACATCTTCGCCGTCCAGGATGGAAAGCTGACCACCGAAAATGGCGCTGTCTCCCTCGCCAGAGAACTCCCGGATGTGGCGGGTCTCGCCTGGCGGCCCCGCGCGGTTTGCCTTGGTTCCGGCCCATTGACCGGCACGGTACGCGGCGTCTCCTTTGCGGGCGGCACCCGCGAATATGTGCTGGAAACACCGCTCGGCATCATCAAGACGGAAGTGGATGCGACCTTGCCCGCCCATGCGCTTGGCGCCACCGTTGCGTTCGACCTGCCGGTCGAAGGTGCTGCCCTCCTCAAGCGTTTCGGATAAGTCATCATGGGTGTCTGGATCGATACGGATATGGGCTTTGACGACATCGCCGCCATTCTGGTGGTGATGCATGCGGGCATTGTCATCGACGGCATATCGCTGGTGTTCGGCAATACGCCACTGGATCAGGTTCGCCGCAATACCGCAGGTGCTGCCAAGGCTTTCGGCTGGACGGTCCCGATTCATGCCGGACGCAACCAGCCGGTCCTGGGCGCGCTTGAGACCGCGCAGGCAATTCTCGGCGAAACCGGTATTCCCACTGCCGGACTAACGCTTCCGGATGCCGGTGATGTAGCGGACAACGATGCTTTCTCTGCACTTTGCCGCTGGCTGGAAAACACCCCATCTCCGCGCCGCATCCTGGCGCTCGGTCCGCTGACCAACATCGCCGCCCTTGCCCTGGCGCGGCCCGATCTCGCCGCCCGCATCGGTGAACTCACCTGGATGGGCGGTGGGCTGTCACGCGGCAACCACACTGCATCGGCGGAGTTCAACGCGCTGGCCGACCCGGAAGCCGTCGCGATCGTCTTGTCGCATGGCCTGCCGCTGCGCATGGTCGATCTCGACTTCTGCCGCAAGGTTTTGGCAGCTCCCGCAGATATCGAACCAGTGCGGCAGGCCGGCGGCACCAACGCAGCTCTGCTTGCCGACATGCTCGCCGGGTACGTCGATATCGGTGTCAGCCGCGGCCGTCCGGCGATGGCGGTCTATGATCCGTCCGCCGCTGCTGCCTTTGTCCGCCCCGACCTCGTGACCTTCCAGCCTGCCCGGATCGATATGGAGCTTGCCGGTTTGTTGACACGTGGCCGTACCGTGGTGGAAACCCGCTCCAGCCATGGTGCCTTCAATGCCGAATTCGCAGCCGATTGCGATGCAGAGACGATCAAGGCCATTGTTCTGGATGCACTGCGCTGGGAGGCCAGCAAATGACAAACTCAGCAGCGCGCGAACCTGCCGACCTCAATGACGTTGGCCTGCGCAGCCGCGCCGTTGCGGCGGCACGCGGCGACGCCCCGTTCGACACCCTGATTATCAACGGCACTCTGGTCGATATGGTAACCGGCGAGTTGCGGGCGGCCGATATTGGCCTCGCCGGACCGCTGATCGCCAGTATCCACCCGGCAGGAGCAAGAACCGACGCGGCGGAGATCATCGACGTCTCCGGCGGTTTTATTTCGCCCGGCCTGATCGACACGCATATGCATATCGAAAGCTCGATGGTGACGCCCGCGACGTATGCCGCTGCTGTCCTGGCCCGCGGTGTGACAACGATTGTCTGGGATCCGCACGAGTTCGGTAACGTCCACGGCGTTGCCGGAGTGCGTTTCGCCGCCGATACCGCCAACGCATCGCCGCTGCGCATGATCCTGCTTGCCCCATCCTGCGTGCCCTCGGCTCCTGGACTGGAATTGAACGGCGCCGATTTTGATGCTGGCGTGATTGCTGATCTGCTGTCCTGGCCGGAAATCGGCGGTATCGCCGAAGTCATGAACATGCGCGGCGTGATCGAGCGTGATCCGCGCATGAGCGCCATCGTTCAGGCGGGTCTTGCCTCGGAAAAACTGATCTGCGGCCACGCGCGTGGCCTGAAAGGTGGCGATCTTGCCGCCTTCATGGCCGCCGGTGTCAGCTCCGACCACGAGCTGACATCAGCCACCGATCTGATGGAAAAGCTGCGCGCCGGTATGACGATCGAGTTGCGCGGTTCCCACGATCATCTGCTGCCGGAGTTCGTCGAGGCCCTGAACCAGCTTGGCCATTTGCCGCAAACGCTCACCCTCTGCACCGACGACGTCTTTCCCGACGATCTGGCCAACGGCGGAGGCCTTGACGATGTTGTGCGGCGCCTCATCCGCTACGGTCTGAAACCGCAATGGGCACTGCGGGCAGCCACCCTCAATGCCGCGCAACGACTGGGGCGTTCCGATCTTGGTCTGGTCGCTGCAGGACGCCGCGCCGATATCGCCGTGTTCGACAATCTCAGCGACTTCAACGCTCGCCTCGTCATCGCCAATGGCATTGTTGTTGCCAGGGATGGTGAGATGCTTGCAGATATCGCAGCGTCCGACCCATCGGTGCTTGAGCATTCCATGAAGATATCGCCGCTGACAGCCGATGATTTTCGTGTTGCTTCCAGCGAGACCAAAGTCCGGATCGCCACAATCGACCAACCGCGCTTTACCCGTTGGGGCGAAGCGGAAGCAGAGGTACGGGATGGTTTTGTCGTACCGCCCGAGGGCACGACCCTGATTGCGGTGGCGCATCGCCACGGACGCAGCGACAGCCGGCCGCGCGTCGGTTTCCTACGCGGCTGGGGTGAATGGCGCGGCGCATTTGCCAATACCGTCTCCCATGACAGCCATAACCTCACGGTGTTCGGCAGTAATCCGGAAGACATGGCGCTTGCCGCCAATGCGGTGATCGCCGCTGGCGGCGGCATGGCCGTCGCATCCAACGGAGTGGTCAAGGCCATTCTGCCGCTGCCGCTTTCGGGCCTGGTCTCCGATGCCCCGCTCAACGATGTCGCCAGGGATTTTGCGGATGTTCGCGCCGCGATGGACGATATCGTCGACTGGCAGCCGCCTTATCTGGTCTTCAAGGCCTGCTTTGGAGCGACACTTGCCTGCAATGCCGGACCGCACCAAACGGACAGGGGCATTGCCGATGTCGAAACCGGCATGCTCATGGAAAGCCCGATCCTGACCAAGGCGTAGTCACCCGTCGGGACCGTTCTCGCCAACCCCCGGCCGCAATCCCGGCCGGGCATGAGCAGCCTCATGTCCGGCCATGTCTCACCGTTAGACGCGATCAGCTGACCGGGACGATGTCCTGCCAAGCTGCGTAGGCGGACAGGACCAGTTCCATCTGCGCCGTATGACCTGCAATGAACTCTTCGCCGTAGATGGTTTCGTCCGGATATTCGGTGATCAGGGTCATCGGCACAGTGTGGCGATCATCGACTGAAATGAGACAGGGGAAACCGTTGATAATCCGGAAACCGGTTTCACCGGCATGAATCTCATAAAGTGCGATCTGCCTGTCGTTATACGCCAGTAGCCCGGGCACCTCTCCGAGATGCCGCGTCACCCGGTCGAGCAACGCCTCCGACTGGCTTTCCCAGTCAGGATGATGGCGAACGATCAGAAAAAAGCCTTTCGGCAGGGTCCAGGCGGCAAAACCACGCGGCACATAACCCGATAGCGGCCGGGTCCACTCATGCGAGGGATAGCCGTGCAGATTCACATGCAACTGCGCGCCGCTGAAATCCTGCGCCTTGAAGCGGATTTCCTTTTCGTTCACATGCCCGGCCGCATTTTCATATGTGCGGTACTCGAGGTCGTCACCGAGCGCGGTGTAGCGGGCGGCGTGATGCATGTGGCGCGGGTTGTCGCGGCGCAAGCGCTGGTGCACCGCATAACCATCCGGATTCTCAAGTGGCGAAATGGTGAAATGCGCGCCCTTGCGCTCTGCAAGCTTGGCCGCGGCACGCAAAGCGCCGACGATGCCGGTGGTCTCATTTGGGTGCTGACCGCCGCTGATCATCACCGCGGCATCGCTGCCGGCGACATAGCGCGCGAAAACCGTGCGGCCGGACCGGGTGCGGGCATCAAACCCCTTCCCGCCGATCGCCTCCAGCTGGACCGCCACTTGGCCAGCGGCCAGCGGTTCGTGGGCGGTATCGATCGCCTGCGCTGCACCGTCGAGGAAACCGGTCGACAAGGCGCGGGTGGTTATGCTGAGCGTGATGGCACCTTCTACCTGCACGACTTCCGGCACGATCATGCCGGGCCTCAACCCCCGATCGCCCAACGGCCGGCCGGACTTCATCTGGAAAAATTCGAGAAGCGAAAAATACAGGTCCTCATGAAGCGCTTCGCGCAGGCTGACCACCTCATCGCCAATCGCCAGCGGCTCGTCGCTGGACGGATGACCAATGCGGATGTTCAGCTCTTCGAAATAGGGTTCGTCCTGGCCCCAGTCATAATCAGCGATCGCGGATATGGCAGTTTCGAACACCACCTCATAGTCCGTTTCCAGCCGTTCGCCGATCGTTTCACCAGCGCGGCGCAACCAGCCGGTTGGCGAGAGATTGGTCTGCCCAGTGCGATCCTGATGCACCCGGTTCGGCGCAAGAACAGTAACGGATTGCTCGATGTCGGCACCCGTCAGCACCACCTCATAGAAGAACCCGTCATCTGTGCGTGGAACAAAGGCAATCTTTGCCTCGCCGACCAGCGCAGCCAGCGGATAGGTCTCCAGCCGGAAGCGGTTGTCAGATGCCGCTGGGTGGACTGGATAGCGGATTTCAATGGCCTCGACGCCGTTTAGATCAACCTCTTCGCGAAAGAAGGCGAGCAACGGCTTGTAGGCGCTGCGAATGCGGGCGGTGATGCCTCTTTCCGATAACGCGCGCTCAGCCGCGGCGCGGCTCTCGCGGTCGTCGAAGGTCCAGGCCTCGAAACTGTCGCCCGGGACGGCGCGCGCCGCCAACTGATCGAGTGTGCGCTCAAAGGATTTCTGCAAGATCACGGTCATCGGATTACCTCGAAGTTCTGCCGGTCGGGTCAAGGCTGTCACGCAGCCAGTCGCCAAGAATGTTCAGGCCAAGCACGGTCAGGAGGATCGCAAGGCCCGGGAAGACGCTGACCCACCAGGCGGTCTGGAGATAGGTTCGGCCATCGGCCAGCATGCCGCCCCAGCTCGGGATGGTTGGGTCGACGCCAAGCCCGAGGAAGGTCAGGCTGCTTTCCAGAAGAATGTTGTTGGCGACGTTGAGGGTCATCAGAACGATGACCGGCCCGATCAGGTTCGGCAGCAGGTGCTGAAAGATGATACGCCAGTCTTTGACGCCGATCGCCCGGGCAGAGAGAATGAATTCCCGCTCACGCAGCGTCAGCACCGAACCGCGCACCACCCGCGCATATTGCACCCATTGGGAAACGATCAGCAGGATGATCGTGTTGGTCAGGCTGCCGCCAACGATGGCGATGAACGTGATCGCCAGCAGGATGAACGGCATGGCGAGCTGCAGGTCGGCAAAGCGCATCACCAGCATGTCCCAGAAGCCGCGATAGTAGCCGGCAATCAGGCCCATCAGCACGCCGAAGATCACCGCGCCGATTACCGAGGTGAAGCCGACCAGCAACGAAATCTTGCCGCCGGCGACCACGCGCGCCAGCACATCCCGGCCGAGCGGATCGGTGCCCAGCGGATAGGCGGCCGTGGTGAAGGGCTTGGTGAGGCGCGCGATCAGGTTGATCTTTTCAGCGCCGCCGGGAAACAGCACGTCGGACAACAACACCGCGAGGCAGATGATGAGCGTCAGCGACGCACCAAGGATGAATTCAAGACTGTAGAACCGCGACAGGCGGGAGGTTTTGGCGGCCATCGGCGATTACTCCGTACGAATGCGCGGATCAACGAGCCCGTAGGCAATGTCGACCAGGAGATTGACGCCGACGATCATCAGCGACAGGACGGTAATGACGGCCTGCAGGACAGGATAGTCGCGGCCCGAAACTGCGTCGAAGGCAAGCGTGCCCATGCCCGGCCAGTTGAAGACACGCTCAACGACGACAATGCCGCCGAGAAGGCCGCCAAACTGCAAGCCGAAATAGGTGATGAGCGGAATGGCGCAGTTGCGCAGTGCATGCTTGTAGAGCACCGTCGTTTCGCTGAGTCCCTTGGCGCGTGCCACCATGACATATTGCGATTTCAGGGTTTCCAGCATCGACGTGCGCACCAGCCGGACGTTGGTTGCCGTCAGGATGATGCCCATGGTCAATGCCGGCATGACGTAACTTGCCCACCCCGACATGCCGCTTGCCGGCAGCCAGCCAAGTGTCACGGCAAAGAGCAGCACCAGCATCGTGGCAAGCCAGAAGTTCGGGAAGGAAAGGCCGACCAGCGAGAGGATGCGGATCGCCTGATCGGCGGCCTTGCCTTTGGCAGTCGCAGCCTTGATGCCGAGCGGTATGGACAGTGCGATCGAAACGAACATCGAGATGAACGCAAGCAGCAGCGTGGCCGGCAGCGCATTGCCGATCAGAAGTGAGACAGGGGTTCCTCCGGTAAAGCTGCGCCCGAAGTCGAGCGTCACCATTCCCTTGAGGAAATTCAGATATTGCATGATGAACGGCTGATCGGTGCCCAGCGACGCACGGATGCGCATCAGGTCCTCTTCCGTCATGCTGCCACCACCCTGGAACATCATCAGAGCAGGATCGCCGGTCAGGCGGATGGCAAAAGAGACCACCAGCGTGATGGCGAAGACGACAAAGATCGCCTGCAGCAATCGTTTGATAAGGAAACCGGCCACGTTCGTGATCCTTAAAGGTAAGGGAAAACGTGCCGCCCGCTAACCGGGCGGCACAGAGGTCTTCAGATTACTCGACGGTGACGTCGGTCAGCTTCAGGCGGTTATCCGAAGGAGCAACGAAGCCCTTCACCCGCTTGCTGATGCCGTAGATGGCGTTGCTGTTATAGAGCGGCAGCTCCAGCGCGCGATCGGCGGCATAGCGGCCGACTTCCTTGAGGATCTTTTCCCGCTCCGCGCGATCCGTCAGCGGACGCTGCGATTCCAGCAGCTTGTCCAGTGTCTCGTCCTTGTCGTAAGGGTTCCACTTTTCGCCGGAGTGATACATCGCATAGGCGGTGTTGTCATAGTCGAACGTCCAGCCGCCCCATTTTTGCTGGAACATCGCGCCCGTCTTGCCCTGCGGAATGATGTCGTTGATCAGGACATTGGTTTCGTAAGGCTTGATCGTCGCGGTGATACCGACCATCTGCAGGTAGCTGGCAACGACCTGCGCCACCTCGTTCATCGTCGAATCATTGCCGCGGATATCGATCTGCAGGGGGGTGCCCGGCTTGATGCCGGCTTCCGCGAGAAGCGCCTTTGCGCCTTCCGGATCATAGGCAACAGCCTTCAGGTCCGCATCATAGCCGAAGGACAGCGCGCCCTGGAAGCTGACGATCTCGGAAGCCTGACCAGCAAGAATCGACTGGACGATGGTTGCGCGATCGACGGCCATGATGATCGCCTTGCGCACCTTGGGATCGGCGGTAATGCCGTCGCGTGTGTTGAAGCGCAGCGCATCGACCGTCGGACCCGGAACGCTGACGACAGCAAGGTTCGCATCGCCTTCAATCACCGGTATCATGCCGATCGGAATGGTCGGCGGGATGACCAGATCGACGCGGCCGGCCTGAAGCTCGGCAACAGCCGTCGCGGGTTCGGTGATGAAGCGATATTCCAGTTCGGAAAGCTTCGGCGCGCCGCCCCAATAATCCGGGTTGGCTGCAAGCTTGATATCGACCTTGGGTGTGTAGGACACGAACTTGAACGCGCCTGTGCCGACAGGATTAAGGTTGAAATTGTCCTCCCCCTTTTCCTGAATGTATTTCGGCGGAACGATCATTGCACCATAACCGGCAAGCTTGGTCAGCAGAACCGGATCGGGCGTCTTCAGCTTCATGTCGACGGTATAATCATCGATCACGTCAACGCTTTCGATGCTGGTATAGTTGGAGCGCTGCGGTCCCTTGGCACCCTCTTCGCCAAGCAGACGTTCGAAGGTGAACTTCACTGCCTCAGCATTGAAGGCTTCGCCATCATGGAACTTGACGTTCTGGCGCAGCTTGAAGCGGATGCGCTTGCCTTCGTCCAGCTCTTCCCAGGATTCAGCCAGGCCCGGCACGAGCTTGAGATCGGGACCACGATAGGTCAGGCCGTCGAAGATATTGGTCGAGACGGCAGCCCACTGTACCAGGAAGGTGTCGATCGGATCCCAGCTGCCGGGGTCCTGCGGGCTCGAAATCGTCATCTTACCGGCAGCCAGAGCCGGGCCGGCATAAATGGCTGTAGCCGACAGGGCCAATGCCATAAAGGTCGTTGTCAGTCCCCGTTTGATTGTTTGCATATCGCTGTTCCTCTTCAGTTGCTTGCAGTTTTTTCGCAGATATCAGGCCACCTTTGCGACGAAGTGGCCCGGATCGATTTCCTCGTGAACGAGAATGGCGGGCTCATCGCCGACGCGGTGAACCGGATTGGGTATGTCGCCGGTGATCAGGGTGCTTTTGCGCTCCCTGTTGGGATCAGCGACAGGAACGGCCGAGAGAAGGCGGCGGGTATAATCATGCTGCGGTGTCTCGAACACTTGCTGGCGGCTACCCATTTCCATGATCTGACCAAGGTAGAGCACCGCAACGCGATGGCTGATCTCCTCGACCACCGCCATGTCATGACTGATGAAGAGATAGGCGAGACCGCGCTCGGCCTGCAGATCCATGAACAGGTTTATGATTTGCGCCTGGATCGACACGTCGAGCGCCGACAGCGCCTCGTCGGCGATGATCAGCTTGGGCTCGGAGGCCAGCGCCCGCGCGATACAGACGCGCTGGCGCTGTCCGCCGGAAAACTCGTGCGGATAACGATCCGCATGGGCCGATGTCAGACCGACGCGCTCAAGCAGCTCGTCAACACGCCGGCGCACGGCCTTTGTGCCTAGGATCAGGCCATGTGTGTTGATCGGTTCGGCGATCGAGAAACCAACGGTCTTGCGCGGATCGAGCGAGGCAAAGGGGTCCTGGAAGATATATTGAACGTCCTGACGCAGGCGAAAACGTTCGGCCTGCGACATCGATGAAAACGGCTTGCCGTTAAACGCGATATCGCCTGCCTTAGCAGTCTGCAACTGCTGGATCGTCCGGCCAATGGTCGATTTTCCGGAACCGGATTCGCCGACAAGCGCCAGCGTCTCGCCCGGATAGATGTCAAAGCCGACTTTGGATACCGCGCTGAGACGGTGGGTTACCTTGCCGAAGAGGGACTTGCGGATATCGAAGCTGACAGACAGGTCCCTGACCGAAAGTAGCGGCTTTTCGTCATAGCGGGCGGTGTCCTGCACGCGCTCCTCGCCGACAACCACGGGCGCTCCATCGCGCAGCACTGTCACCGGCATACGCTTGGGGAACGCTTCCCCGGCCATGCTGCCAAGGCGCGGTACCGCCGCCAGAAGCGTGCGGGTATAGGGATGCTGCGGATTGGCGAATATCTCGCGAACCGGGCCTTCCTCGACCTTCTTGCCCTTCCACATGACGACGACATCGTCAGCCATCTCGGCCACGACGCCCATGTCATGCGTGATGAAGATCATGCCCATGCCGAGTTCCTGCTGCAGGTCCCGCATGATGTGGAGGATCTGCGCCTGGATCGTCACGTCGAGCGCAGTTGTCGGTTCGTCGGCAATCAACAGCTTCGGCCGGCAGGCCAGCGCCATGGCAATCATCACGCGCTGGCGCATGCCACCGGAAAGCTGGTGCGGGTAACGCTTCAGAAGCTGCCCGGAATCCGGCAGGCGAACCATATCCAGAAGCCGCTGCGCCTCCGCCATCGCCGTAGGCTTGTTCATCGCTTCGTGCAGCAAAAGAACTTCGCAGATCTGCTCGCCGATCGTGAAAACCGGGTTCAGCGATGTCATCGGCTCCTGGAAGATCATGGCGATCTCCTTGCCGCGAATGCGCCGCATCGCCTTCTGGGAGGTTTGAAGCAGATCTTTTTCTCCAAACAGGATTCGGCCTGTCGAGAATGTTGCCCCCATCATGTCAGCAAGCCGCATGACTGCCAGAGACGTAACGGATTTACCGGAACCGGATTCACCGACAACAGCCACGGTCTTGCCGGGCGCGACGGAGAAGGAAAGGTCTTCCACCACACGGTTGGCGCCAAAATTGACCGTCAGGTCTTCAACCGAAATCAGCATTTTGCGATCAGTCATCGGCAGGGTCATGTCAGGGCCTCCGGCTACGCTTGCGCCATGGGGTCAATGAAGCAGCAAGCTGCCGTGGTGAAACACGCAGAATGACAGCACTGGCGGGCTGGAAAGAACCAACACCCGAAATACCCTCCTCCAAAACGTCGGCGAACGCTACTGAATGTGAACAATCATGTCCAGAGTGTTGAGCAATAAATACATATCGCCCTACAGTTCGAGCACCCATGTTGATTAATCGAAACTTTCGTTTGGCGCACCGGCTCCAGCCGAAGGAATGGACAGAACCAAAGGGCCGCGCGTGCGGTGCACGGCTGGCGACGGCACGCGTAACACCCGTTGGGTGTCCGACACTACCAAGCCCCCAAGCTGGATACTTCCATTGAACGGGAGCTGCCGACTAAGACACACTGCATCCCTCACGCCGGAAGACTGCGCTTCGCCGCGTTATCGACCTTGAAATGATCAACCGGAACCAAAAGCTCAGGCGGGCGCCAGTTCCTGCTCGACCAGGGTCGCCCAGAAAGCGACGCCGGGTCCGATCGCCTCATCGTTGAAATCATAGGCGGTGTTGTGGTGCAGCGCGCCATCGACCGCCGGACCGTTGCCAAGCCAGACATAACAGCCCGGAGCCTCACCGGCGAAATAGGCAAAATCATCACCAGCCGTTGATGGTGGAAAGGTTGTTCTAAGTTTGCTGCCAAAGACAGCGCCGGCCGCCTTCAACGCACGCTCTGTTGCGTCCGCATTGTTGACAACAGGCGGTATGCGGCGCTCGAAACCATAATCAGCGGCAATGCCGTACATCGCTGCAGTCCCGCTCGCCAGACGGCCGATTTCTGTTTCCAGCTGATCGCGCACCTCGGGCGAATAGGCCCGCGCAGTCCCGCCGATCTCGACAATATCGGGAATGACATTGAGCGCCTGTGGATTGCCCGCCTGCACAGAACAGGCGCTGACCACGGCAGACTGCAACGGATCGACGACCCGGCCCACAATCGTCTGGAGAGACGCAAGAAAGGTCGCCGCAGCAGTGATCGGGTCCTTGCCCAGATGCGGCTTGGCGCCATGCGTACCGGTCCCGCGGAAGGTCACGCGCCAGCTGTCGGAGGAGGCAAGCTGCGGCCCGGCAACCACGGCCATTTCATCGGTATCGAGGCCCGGCATATTGTGCAGGCCATAAACGGCGTCGCAGGCAAACTGCTTGAACAACCCGTCCTCGACCATGCGCCGGGCGCCGCCACGGCCCTCTTCCGCCGGCTGGAAGATGAAATGCACGGTGCCGGAGAAATTGCGGGTTTCCGCCAGATAGCGCGCAGCCCCCAGCAGCAGGGCCGTGTGGCCGTCATGGCCACAGGCGTGCATCTTGCCGCTGACAGTGGATTTGTAGGAACGCTCCGCCGTTTCCGGCATTGCCAGTGCATCCATATCGGCACGAAGACCGATGCTGCGGGTGCCATTGCCGATCTGGAGCGTCCCGACCACGCCCGTGCCGCCCAGTCCGCGTGTCACGGCGACCCCGGCCTTCTCCAGCAGATCCGCAACGATGGCGCTGGTTCGTTCTTCCTCGAAACCAAGCTCGGGATGCGCATGCAGATCGCGGCGCAGCGCAGTGAGGAAAGGCAGGTCGGCAGTCAGGATTTCGGGCAGGCGCATCGGCAGGCAATTCCTTGGATCGTGGCGTGGTCCACTGTTGTCGGGGTCGACAGACTTCCCCTTGACGTTCTTCCGGTATAGAGCAAAACCACAAAAAACCGAACACCTCCCTCGCAGTTTGACTTGAAGGAAGACGCCATGCAGCCGCATGACTTCTGGCAGGAAATCCATCCCGCAAACACGTTCGATACGGACAAGACCCACAGGGATTTTTATCCGGCAACCCTGGCGGATGGACGTCAAATCCGGCTGCCAATCCGGCCTCTGTCCGATGGGACCCATGCATTGGCGTCGCTGATCGTCAACCAGGCGAGCTTTGCCGTCCAGGATGCGCTGGCCGCCCAGCTTGCCGAAAAACTCCGGCCATTCCAGCCCGACGTCATCATCGGTCTGCCGACGCTTGGCCTGACGCTTGCCAGCGCGGTGGCGCGGGCGCTCGGCCACAGCCGTTATGTTCCGCTCGGGACCTCGCCCAAATTCTGGTACCAGGCCGATCTGTCGGTGCCGATGTCCTCGATCACCACGCCAGACCAGACAAAACGGCTCTATATCGATCCGCGCATGCTGCCACTTCTGAAAAGCCGCCGCGCCGTTCTCATCGACGATGTTATTTCCAGCGGCACATCCATCGTCGCCGGCCTCTCCCTCCTTGCAATCGCCGGCATCGAACCGGTGGCCATCGGTGCGGCCATGCTGCAATCACGCCGGTGGGTCGATCGGCTGACCGCTTTGGACAGCCGATGGCCGGAGAAGACCGCCGGGGTTTTCGCCACGCCGCTATTGTCGAAGACGCCGGATGGAAGCTGGAGTGCTGACGGCAATGCTGCGGCATGATCCGGGTGTAACCAGCCCAAAAACACCCGGCAGCGTGTGAGAATAAATTTACCTCCCCGAAAGTTGTGAAGATCACGGATGGGATGATGGTTGTCGGCACTATTGTGTTAGGCTGAACGGGAAGAATTCGGAACGATCATCAACGGTGGTGATTCGGGTCTGAGCGAGGCTGCGCGATCGCCGGCGCACCCTTCGGCAAGGATCCATGATCCGTCGTTCCCGCCCAGATGGGGTGGCCCTCTTCGTTATCAGATTCTGAGCAGTAACAATTATTTGAAGGAACTTTCGAGAGCAAGGAACGTTCATCTCGTTGAGCGAGCCGTCAGGCAGCGATCCCGTCTCAACGAACCGGCCGCGGGAGAGCATGATGCAGAACACCCAGTCCGATGTCTTCGATCTCTTTTCGGAGATTTATACCAGCACCGCGCAGGAGGAGATGAGTCTCCAGGAATATCTGTTCGCGTGCCGCGACGACAAAAGCATGTACGCCACCGCACAGGAGCGCATGGTCGCCGCCATTGGAGAGCCCAACTTCATTGAAACCAGCGCCGACGAACGCCTCGGCCGCATTTTCTCCAATCGAACCATCAAGATTTATCCGACATTCGCCGATTTCTACGGAATGGAAGATACGATCGAGCGGATCGTCGGCTATTTCCGCTATGCCGCGCAGGGGCTGGAAGAGCGCAAGCAGATCTTGTACCTGCTCGGCCCCGTCGGTGGCGGCAAATCCTCGCTGGCCGAAAGGCTGAAGAAGCTGATGGAGCAGCGGCCGATCTACACGTTGATGGTCGGCGGCCAGATCAGCCCGGTGTTCGAATCGCCCCTCGGCCTCTTCCACCCCGAAAAGATGGCCGACCTCCTGGAAGAGAAATATGGCATTGCCAGGCGCCGCCTGACCGGCATGATCTCTCCCTGGGCGACCAAGCGCCTCGATGAGGTGGGTGGCGACATTTCCAAATTCAGCGTCGTCAAGCTGATGCCATCACGCCTGCGCCAGATCGGCATCGCCAAGACCGAACCCGGCGATGAAAACAATCAGGACGTCTCCTCGCTGGTTGGCAAGGTCGATATCCGCCAGCTTGAAAATTTCAGCCAGGCCGACCCCGACGCCTATTCCTACAGCGGCGGCTTGAACCGGACGACACAGGGCCTGCTCGAATTCGTCGAAATGTTCAAGGCGCCGATCAAGGTGCTGCATCCGCTGCTGACGGCGACGCAGGAAGGCAATTACAACGGTACGGAAAATTTCGGCGCCTTCCCCTATCAGGGCATCGTCGTTGCCCATTCGAACGAGTCCGAATGGCTACAATTC
The DNA here is from genome assembly GCA_900472175.1 of Hyphomicrobiales bacterium. Classification (GTDB taxonomy): domain Bacteria; phylum Pseudomonadota; class Alphaproteobacteria; order Rhizobiales; family Rhizobiaceae; genus Pararhizobium. The sequence continues at coordinate 84,278 of UCHD01000025.1, forward strand.
AAGAACAACCGCAACAACGAAGCCTTCCTCGACCGTATCCTGGTGGTCAAGGTGCCCTATTGCCTGCGGGTGACCGAAGAGCGGCAGATCTACGACAAGCTGCTGCGTGAAAGCGAGCTTGCCAAAAACCCCTGCGCGCCGGAAGTCCTGGAAAGCCTCAGCCGCTTTACCGTTTCGACACGGCTTACCCCGCATGAAAACTCACCGCTTTATACCAAGATGCGGGTCTATGACGGCGAGAACCTGAAGGACGTCGATCCCAAGGCAAAATCCGTGCAGGAATATCGCGACGCCGCCGGTGTCGACGAAGGCATGAACGGTGTCAGCACCCGCTTTGCCTTCAAGGTCCTGTCGGAGACCTTCAACTATGACAGCAAGGAGATCGCTGCCGATCCGGTGCATCTGATGTATGTCATCGAACAGGCGATCAAGCGCGAGCAGTTCCCCAAGGAAACCGAGGCGGCCTACCTCGACTTCATCAAGTCGGAACTTGCCACGCGTTATGCCGAATTCATCGGCCATGAAATCCAGAAGGCCTATCTCGAATCCTACAGCGAATACGGCCAGAACCTGTTCGACCGCTATATCGCCTATGCCGACGCCTGGCTCGAGGACCAGGATTTCAAGGATCCCGACACGGGGCAGATACTCAACCGGACAATTCTCGACAATGAATTGTCGCAGATCGAAAAACCGGCGGGCATAGCCAATCCGAAGGATTTCCGCAACGAGGTCGTCAAGTTCACGCTGCGGGCCCGCGCCAAGAACAATGGCCGCAATCCGTCCTGGATGAGTTATGAGAAGCTGCGTGAAGTGATCGAAAAGAAGATGTTCGGTCAGGTGGAGGATTTGCTGCCGGTCATCAGTTTCGGCTCCAAGAAGGACAGCGCCAGCGAGAAACAACATGCCGAATTCGTCCATCGCATGATCGAGCGGGGCTATACCGAGCGGCAGGTGCGCAGGCTGGTGGAATGGTACATGCGCGTCAACAAAGCGGGGTGAAACATATCGATGTCTGGGGGTAGCCAATGCCGAATTTCATCGACCGCCGTCTCAACCCAAAGGACAAGAGCCTTGGGAACCGCCAGCGTTTCCTGAAGCGGGCCCGCGAAGAGCTGAAACGCTTCATCAAGGACCGCGTCAAGACAGACCGGATTGCCGACGTCGATTCGGGGCATGTGGTTCCGATGCCTGCACGCGGCGCCAGCGAGCCGACCTTCCAACCTGCCCGCGGCAGTGGCGACCGGCAATATGTGCTGCCTGGCAACCGCGATTACATGCCAGGAGATCGCATCGACAAGCCGCAGGGCGGCGGCGGATCGGGATCGGCAGCCGGAAAAGGCGAGGACGAAGACGACTTCCAGTTCCTGCTGTCGCGAGAGGAAGTGCTCGAACTGTTTTTCGAAGATCTTGAACTTCCCGACATGGTCAAGCTCAGCCTGAAGGAAGCCGTCGCCTTCAAACCGCGCCGCGCGGGCTTTGCTACCAGCGGTTCGCCGACCAACATCAATGTCAGCCGCACCATGCGCAACAGCTACGGACGCCGCATCGCCCTGCAGCGCCCCAAACGAAAGACATTGGAGGCTTTGGCGCAGGAGATCGAGGAACTCGCAGCGCAAGTCGATCCCGACCTCGTTCAGCGTCAGCATCTGGCAGCCTTGCGGGCGCAACTCGATCTGCTCGAACGGCGGCGGCGGCGCATTCCCTATGTCGATCCCGTCGATATCCGTTTCAACCGGTTCGAGCGCCAGCCGCTGCCCAATGCCAATGCGGTGATGTTCTGCCTGATGGATGTCTCCAGTTCGATGGGCGAACGGGAGAAGGACCTCGCCAAGCGCTTCTTCGTGTTGCTGCATCTGTTTCTGAAACGCCGCTACGACCGGATCGACATCGTCTTCATCCGCCATACCGACGAGGCCGGCGAAGTCGATGAAGAGACATTCTTCTACAGCACCCAGAGCGGCGGCACGGTGGTCTCCACCGCGCTTGAGGAGATGCAGCGCATCATTCAGCAGCGTTACCCCGCAAAGGAATGGAACATCTATGCCGCACAGGCCTCCGACGGTGACAATGCTTCCCGCGATTCGGAACGCTGTGCCTCGATTCTCACCTCGGAACTGATGCGGCTTTGCCAGTATTACGCCTATGTCGAGATCATCGACGAGCGCGAAAGCGAAATCTTCGGCTCGACCGACAATGGCACCGCGCTCTGGCGCGCCTATCGCACCGTCGATGGCGAATGGCCGAATTTCCAGATGACCCGGATCGCCCGCCCGTCCGACATCTACCCTGTCTTCCGAAAGCTCTTCGCCAGGCAGCCAACCCTGCAATTTCGCAGCTGAACGGAGCCCGGCATGGCAAAGAATGCAGGCGCAAAACTGCTGTTCCACAGTTCCGACTGGAACTTCAAGACGTTGTCGCGCGCCTATGACGCAATCGAGACGATCGCGCTGGATGAACTGGGGCTCGACGTCTACCCCAACCAGCTCGAGATCATCTCCTCGGAGCAGATGCTCGACGCCTACTCGTCCGTTGGCATGCCGCTAATGTACCAGCACTGGTCGTTCGGAAAGCGCTTCGTCTACGAGGAGCACGGCTATCGCAAGGGCCATCACGGCCTGGCCTACGAACTGGTGATCAACTCCAATCCCTGCATCACCTATCTGATGGAGGAAAACACCATGGCCATGCAGACCCTGGTGACCGCCCATGCGGCCTTCGGCCACAATCATTTCTTCAAGAACAACTACCTGTTCAAGCAATGGACAGATGCCAGCGCCATCCTCGGCTATATGGAGTTTTCCAAGAAATATATTGCCAAATGCGAAGAGAGACATGGGACTTCGGCCGTCGAGGCCATTCTCGATTCTGCCCATGCGCTGATGGACCAGGGCGTGTTCCGCTACCGCCGGCCGCCGCGTCTATCCTCAAAGAAAGAACAGGAGCGGGCGCGCGAACGGCTGGAATACGAGGAACAGACCTATAGCGATCTCTGGCGCACGCTGCCGCGCGCCACCGAGCGCCCGGATCCGGAGGAAGCCGAGCGCGACGCTCTGGAGCGCAAGAAGGTGCTCAATCTTCCGGAGGAAAACCTCCTGTACTTCCTCGAAAAAAACAGCCTGATCCTGGAACCCTGGCAGCGAGAGCTGCTGCGCATCGTCCGGGTGATCGCCCAGTATTTCTATCCGCAGCGCCAAACAAAAGTGATGAACGAGGGATGCGCCACCTTCGTGCATTACACCATCATGAACAGGCTGTTCGACCAGGGTAAGCTCAGCGAAGGCTCGCTACTGGAAATGCTCCACAGCCATTCCAGCGTGGTTTTCCAGCCGCATTTCGACGACCCGCGCTATTCCGGAATAAATCCCTATGCGCTGGGTTTTGCCATGATGCAGGACATCGAGCGCATCTGTAACCAGCCGACATCCGAGGACCGCGACTGGTTCCCCGATATCGCGGGCAGCGGCCAATGGCGCGAGACGTTGCTGGATGCCTGGGCCAATCACCGGGATGAATCGTTCATCCTGCAATATCTAAGCCCTGCGCTGATCCGTAAATTCCGATTGTTCCAGCTCACGGACGAGGCGGACAACCGATATTGCGAGGTTGCGTCGATCCACAACGAGCGGGGTTATGGGGATATCCGCAAGGCGCTGGCGAGGAGTTACGATGTTGGGGCCAACAGCCAGGACATCCAGGTTGTCGACGTCGACCTTCTGGGCGACCGTCAGCTGCGGCTTCAGCACCGAATCAAGGACGGTGTCCTGTTGGAGGAGGCGAGCCGCGACGCAACGCTTGGCCATATCCGGCATCTGTGGGGTTATGGCGTGAGCCTTGCTGGTGTTGACGGGCCGACAGGTATTGTGCGGTATGAGTGCTCGACGGGTTAGGGTGTTGCCTTCAGCTTTCCCGTCTTTGTCCCGCGTGTGGAGGTTTTTGGGCTTTCGGAATCGAATTCACGGCTGGCTTTGGCGTCTTGCCCATGAACGCAAGAAGCCCGCCGGA
>UCHD01000036.1 GCA_900472175.1 Hyphomicrobiales bacterium
ATTGCCGGGGGGATTACCGATGATTGGAATGCATCACAGGGGTGCTAGGCTTAAAGCCAATTGGTGAAGTGGTCCTCCAGATAAGCTCTGATTTTAACGTCTTGAAGAACGTTTCGACCATGGCGTTATCTTAGCAACTTCCGATTTCCTTTTAACTCAAGAAAACCTCTGCACGTTTCCGAAGCAAGTCCACTTGCGGATTCACGCGAAAAGTTGGAGACTTGGCGACGATACGACAACGAAGAACGCCCTCACTTGGCGATCGGATACAACGTCCCGATTGCCCTGCATAATCCCGGTGGCGCAAACGAGCTAGCCATCGTAATCAGAACGGGAAAACTCTAGCTTCCGGCAGTCCAAACTTCGGGTTCAGTGCACGAGGCTCAGCTGCATATATTGGAAGGTCAATGATGTCAGGGGTCAGATTATATCACTGAAATCAGCCTTATGCCAACGATGTTCAAATGCACGATCAGGTATACGCCAACTTTTTCCATATATCTTCTCAAGGTAAGAAAACGGATTTAACGGAATTAAAACTTGAACATCGTGCATGAACACTTTCATCGGAGGGAAAATCTCATCAAGCTTGAGAGAACACCTCGGCCCCGGAAAGAATGAAACAAACTCCCCCTCCTTTAAGCCAACAAAAACGTCAACATTGATGTTGTTTCCAATTTTAATCCACCGGTGCGAAGGAAAATCTCCGGACACATCAAAACCACGGTCTCTTAGGAATTTTTCCACGGCAGCCAAGGCTAGCGGAATAGTTGGATATTCCTGACTCTCCACCGCGATGATAATGTCGAGATCATCATCATGTGGTATCAGCTCCCCACTACGCACATAAGATAGAACTCCACCAAAGCCGAGGCAGGCATCAGGCGTGAACTCCTGCATAACCGATATTATGTTATTCGTAGCATTTAGATACCAATGCTTTTCTTCTTCTTCCCAATAGAAAAAAGTCTTCGTCAACCCATGAGCACCAATCTCCCGCGCGAATCGTCGGAAAAATAGTTCGTTGAGATTGGAAATACACTGATGCCATGGCAGATTAAATTTTCCCGCCAAAGAGAAAAGCCTATCGCCATCAATAGATCCCGTTTTAAGGAAAGAAAAACACGCTTCTTCGACGAAAGCGTATACTGCGACGGCTAGCGGATCTTCATTGTTCAGGCGGGCATTTCGAAAGAGGGTCTCGACGCTTTTTGCCAGCTCCAGATGATCATAATGCCGCTCCCACCGAACAGCATCTACCGAACCTGCCACAATGAGCGCCCAGTTGCGCCAAGCCCATTCATCGGTGCGGTTCCAAACTCGAAGTGAGATGTTGCTCATGGCCTCGCCCAGATCAATTTCGATCCAAGGCTCAGGCTCGATCTCTGTATGCATACCGATGACAGGTGTGTTGCTAAGCATATCAGCGGCTCGGCGCAGATTCAGCTGATGGAGATCCTCCCCCCGGTGATCATAATATGAACTGGCTACAACCCTCGCCGGATCAACACTAATTTGTAGATCTTCACGATATACAGCAAGCCTTGGCAAATGGAGTGGGAGTTCCGCGCGCAGACCAATACGAATCCAGCGCAAGGGCTTATCAAAAGCAACGGCAACCGAAAATCGGTCTTTCGCACCGAAGTACAACCCCGGCGCCCAATCGTTGATTAAACTAACCGCGTTGGTGAAGTGGCGTTTTATTGGATCGGCCTGCGCCATATTCTGCATCACGCAGTCTCCGACGAAAGGAATACTCTTGCAACATGCGCATTGTCGGCTCCTAAGCGCGCAAAACCCAAGCCTTCGGCGAAATATGTTGATCGCAAGCCTGCGGCATTCGCACGCGATAAGAAGGCTTTAGGATCCATGTACCGTCGATAATGATGCGCTGTGACTTTTGTTCGTTGTGCGTCGTGCTGAGTTCTGAATTCAAGACAGATGGTTATCGGGTGTATCTTTGCCCATTTAGAAACAGCATCTAAGAAAGCATCCTCTTGTTCATCATTGATAGCATGCAAAAAAAATCTTGCATATATAATTCCTTCACAATTGGATTCTATAGATTTCAACCAGCGATCTATTTTGAAGATGAGATCCGGACTTTCAATATTCGCCGCGAACGAAACTAGATTTTCGCCAACATGTTTTTTCTGTAGAGCGCCTATTGCGACTTCGCTTTGATCAACCGCAAGGACGGGCACTCCGAGCCCTAGAAAAAATGAGCTGTCTCGGCCGTTTCCGCATCCAACATCGACTACAAATGCAAGCTGCGGAAACTGCCGAGCAACAAAGAGTGCAAAGTCGGACGGGGTCGTTGGCCCCTGTTGATCGCCATAAAACTTGTCCCAGTACGCTGCATTTTCATTTAACAACTACTATGTCCCCTATGTATCATGTACCGACATCCTCCCAGGATTCGGCAGAAGCTTAATCTTCTGTCTCCAGTCCGCGGCAAGATGGAATTTCATATCGGTTATCTCTCGCTTGCCCCTCAGCGGCCAACCCAACACCTCCAAGCTGCTTTGCATGAGAATTAGCTCAGCCAATTACACAATTTATATCAGTTGTCATCGTCGGAAGCCGGTCAATCGTTGTCTGTCGGTTTAAAATTGCTTTGAGGGGCGCTGACCATTTCGATCGAAGCACCATCGCAGACACCTTCGACGGAGATTCTATTTTAGCCTTTGCCGAACACTCAGAATACCGCATCGGCGTGTGTTGTACACCGCTGTTTGATTGGAGGCCGCCGCAATCCATGGCGTCAAGGGTAAATTTGGTACGGTCGGTCTGCGCATCCGCCAGTTGACGATGCGTAAGCGCGAAGTTCCAAGCATTGAACCGTCTCGGCTTTACCGGCAACGGTTTGGTTTAAGTTACGCGGCCAATGCTGGTACGCCTAGCATGGCATAGTATCGTTCTTCGGGCGCGGCTGGCGGAATGTTTCCGATGGGCTCCAGAAGGCGGCGGCTGTTGAACCAATCGACCCATTCGAGCGTGGCGAACTCTACAGCTTCGAAGTTGCGGCACGGTCCTCGTCGATGGATGACCTCGGCCTTGTAAAGACCGTTGATCGTTTCGGCGAGAGCGTTCTTGTCGGAATCGCCAACACTCCCGACAGAAGGCTCGATGCCCGCCTCAGCTACCCGCTAGGAATACTTGATCGACACATATTGCACGCCCTGTCGGAATGATGAACCAACCCACCGCGATGGGCGGGTCGCCGATCGCGAAGCGCTTGGTCGAGGGCATTGAGCACAAAGCCCGCATGAGCAGTCCTGCTCGCCCGCCAACCGATGATACGGCGAGCGAAGGCATCAATGACGAAGGCCACATAGACGAAGCCCTGCCAGGTCGCCACATAGGTGAAATCTGAAAGCCACAACATGTTTGGCGCTGGAGCAAAAAAGTGCCGGTTCACCCGGCCGAGTGGGCATGGAGCAGCCATATCGCTGAAAGTCGTGCGGATCGGTTTGCCGCGAATGATGCCCTGCAGCCCCATTACCCTCATAAGCCGAGCGACAGTGCAGCGGGCGATGTCGCGCCCTCCCGCGGCAACTGTCGCCAGACCTTGCGCACGCCGTAGACCTGGAAGTTCTCGTTGAATACCCGGCGTATCTCGACTTTCATAATAGGTGGACAGGGCAATCGGCGGCAGTCTGTAGACCGGCTCGATCCGAGTACCGAGCGGTGTGCATCGATGAAGGAAATCATCGCTTCAGTGGACGGGCAAGGGGCCTGGGCAAAATATGTAGAGGCCATGCGCAAAATCTCATTGGCCTGACGAAGCTCGCGGTTCTCACGTTCCAGAGCCTTCATCTTCTCCGCGACATCACTCGGCAAACCTGCACCCTTGCCGTTGTCCACCTCGGCCTTCTTCAGCCACTCATTGAGCGTCTGCGCCGAGCAGCCAATCTTGGCGGCTATGGAAGATACTGCCGCCCACCGCGAAGGATGCTCTGCTTCATGCTCCGTCACCATCGAACGGTGCGGGCACGGACCTCAGGGGAGAACTCGTTAGTCGTCTTGCTTGTCATAGACCCTACTTCTCACAAGTTGGGGTCTCCGGCAAAGCCGGGGCGGTCACAGCTTGAAGTCATCGCTATGGCTCAACAGCGGCTAAAAAACGCCACGGATGCTCACTGGGAGCTTCACATCGTAGGCAACTCTGGCGCGGATGCCGTCCCGTCCATTATCCTGAGGCTGACAAAATAAAAAAATGATGCAAAATGCGTCCCGCGCTCAGGTCACATTGTTAGTGGCAAGTCAAATCGATTGTGAATGATACGCAGCAATCTTGTTGAGTATGTTGACATTCCATAGCCGTCTCTCCTACATGAGCCGACGATTTGGATAGGACATTTTATGGATAAGGCATTGAAAGCATTAGTGGCGGGCGGTGCGGGCTTCCTTGGTTCACATGTCTGCAGGCGTTTGTTGGCGCAAGGTTATTCAGTTATCTGCTTGGATAATCTTCAGACGGGGCGCCGCAAGAATGTCGATGTGCTTCTTTCAAATGAGAAATTTCGCTTTGTCGAAGCCGATGTGCGCGACCCTCTGCCTTTTGATAATTATGCAGAGATTTGGAATCTTGCGTGTCCGGCGTCGCCGCCGCATTATCAAGCTGATCCGGTCGGAACTATGCTTATTAATGTGATCGGGATGAAGAACGTTCTCGATCTTGCGGTTCAATGCGGTGCTCGTGTGTTCCAGGCGTCAACCAGTGAGATTTATGGGGATCCTGAGGTTCATCCTCAAGGCGAATCGTATCGCGGCGCCGTGAACGCGATTGGCCCCAGGGCTTGTTATGACGAAGGTAAGCGCGCAGCGGAGACGCTTTGCTTTGACTACCATCGGCATTATGGGGTCGAGATTAAGGTGGTGCGAATCTTTAACACCTACGGTCCGAATATGGATCCCGAGGATGGCCGCGTTGTTTCGAACTTCATTGTAAGCGCCTTGGCGGGGCGTTCGCTGGAGCTGTATGGCGGCGGCTCGCAAACGCGTTCTTTTTGCTACGTGGATGATTTGGTTGATGGGTTTTTCTGCTTGATGCGCTCGGATGCTGCGATTACTGGGCCGATTAATATAGGTAATCCTGGTGAATTTACAGTCCGCGAGTTGGCTGAGATCGTGCTGGAAATGACGGGAAGCAAATCGGGGATTGTTGATCGGCCTCTTCCAAAGGATGATCCGTTACAGCGGCGGCCGGATATTACTCTTGCTGGATCTTTGTTGGGGTGGTCTCCCAAGGTCCCTCTTCGTGAAGGTCTCAAGAAAGCAATCGCTTATTTTGAAGCGGAATCTGGAATTCCCGCTCCTGTCGGTATGGCAGAGGATAGTGTGCGGCAATGAAAAATGTTCTCGTTGTTGGCGGTGCTGGTTATATCGGTAGCCATGCGTGCAAGGCGTTGTTTAAAGCCGGATATAATCCGGTTGTATTTGATAATTTGGTTTATGGGCACGAGGATGCGGTGAAGTGGGGGCCCTTCGAGAGGGGGGATCTTGCTGATGCTGGGCGATTGGATGAGGTATTTGTGGCTTACCGTCCCGAATGCGTGATGCATTTTGCTGCATACGCGTATGTTGGGGAATCTGTTACAGATCCTGCCAAATACTACGTCAATAACATTGTGGGTTCGATTTCTTTGCTTGAAGCAATGAGGCGAAATGGCACCGACAAAATTATCTTCTCCTCGACTTGTGCGACGTATGGTGAGGTTGATGATCTTCCCATCACCGAAGAGACTCCGCAAAATCCGGTTAACCCCTACGGTTTTTCGAAGCTTGCCATAGAACACGCTCTTCGTGACTACGGTCGAGCTTACGGGCTCAAATGGGCTGCTATGCGCTATTTCAATGCTGCAGGGCTCGATGCAGACGGAGACTTGGGTGAACGGCATGATCCTGAGACGCATGCAATACCCCTCGCGATATTTGCTGCCTTGCGTAACGGCGAATTTAGCGTTTTTGGCACGGACTACAACACGCCGGATGGTACGGCCATTCGGGATTACATCCATGTGTCTGACCTCGCACAGGCCCACGTTCTCGCAATTGAATACCTGAATTTGGGTGGCGAGAGTGGTGCATTCAATTTGGCGACAGGACGAGGCACCTCAGTTAAGGAACTGTTGACTGCTGTAGAGATGGCGGTAGGCTTGCCGGTTCCGGTAAAATTTGCGCCTCGCCGGGCAGGCGATCCGCCGGCACTCTACGCTTCGGCTGACAAGGCCGAGAGACTGTTGGGGTGGGCGCCGTGCTGCAGGGACATCAATTTGATTGTCAAGTCGGCGGCAGATTGGTTTAAGCAACATCACAATTGAAGGTTGCTTTCGGTCACAGAGCCCATTATTTGAAGCTNNAGCTTCAAATAATGGGCTCTCATTATTACTAGGTGCGCCAAATTATGATGAATGGCGCCGGAATAGGGATTGTCCATGAAAGTCCGCATTATTATGGTTGGAACTGGCTACGTAGGTCTCGTTAGCGGGGCGTGTTTCGCTGAGCTGGGGCACAATGTAATTTGCGTTGATAAAGATGAACGCAAGATAAAGATGTTGTTGGATGGCAAGATGCCGATCTACGAACCAGGTCTTGACGAACTGGTCAAACGGAATGTTGAGGCGGGACGCCTGTCGTTCAGTACTGACGTCGCCGCGAGCGTAAAAGATCGTGATGCCGTTTTCATAACGGTCGGTACGCCAACTGAACAAGGCTCCGATCGCGCTGACCTCAGGTATGTTCACGCGGCGGCTGCGGAAATCGCGAAAGCCGCTACAGGCTTTACGGTAATCGTTACCAAATCGACAGTTCCGGTTGGTACGAACGCGGAAGTTTACCAGATCGCCCAAGCCAATCTGACCGGTGATGCGCGGATAGCCGTCGCGTCCAATCCTGAGTTTCTTCGGGAGGGAGCCGCAATTAAAGACTTTCTTGAGCCTGATCGTATTGTCGTGGGTGTCGATGATCCCGAGGCGAAGGACGTTATGGAGCAGATTTATGCTCCTCTCCTGCTTCACGGTAATGTCCCGTTTGTAACCACGGGTATTCAGACGGCCGAGTTGATCAAATACGCAGCTAATGCATTTCTTGCGGTGAAGATAAGCTTTATTAACGAGATGGCCAATTTGTGTGAAGCGGTTGGTGCGAACGTGGAGGAGGTTGCGCGAGGCATCGGCCTTGATCGTCGCATTGGACCAGCTTTCTTGAATACGGGCCCCGGTTGGGGGGGCTCTTGTTTCCCCAAAGATACGCGCGCCTTGCTTTCGACCGCGACTGACGCGGGCGTCCAGTCATTGATCGTATCGTCCGCTATCGATGCCAATAACCGTCGGAAGGCGGAGATGATCACCAAGGTCGTACACTCTGTTGGCGGCGACGTTAAAGGCAAGAAAATTGCGGTATTGGGCCTCACCTTCAAAGGCCAAACAGATGATATGCGCGAGGCAACTAGCCTTGTCGTACTGCCGGCTCTTCAAGAAAGAGGCGCAGAAGTTGTGGCTTTCGATCCATCGAATCCTCACGAAGCAAGTAAGCTGCTAGGTGGCGTGAAATTAGCGGGATCCGCTAGGGAGGCCGCGGAAGGCGCCGACGTTTTGGTGATCTTGACGGATTGGATGGAGTTCAAGACATATGACTTCAAGGACATCGCGGATGCAATGGCTGTGCCCGTTATGGTCGATTTGCGGAACCTGCTGACTGAGAGCGAAGCCAAGAAAAGTGGTTTCCATCAGTATGTTTCCTTGGGACGTTGATTTATAAGGGATACAGCGCGGATCGGAGGGCGATTACCAATGTCGGCGCCCCCGTCTTCGTCCGGGGATATTATGGTTAGGCATTGCATTGTAACTCCGGATATTATCGGGCCGATCAACAACGGAGGTATTGGAACCCATTGCTACTGGTTCGCTCGCTTGCTGCGAGCGAACGGGCGTGATGTTACGATTTTATTTACAGGCCCAATGGTCAATGCCAATGCTGCGTATTGGCGCGGTTTCTATGATAAATTGGGGATCCGATTTGTATGGCTGCAGGGGAATGTGCAGCGTAATTATGCGGTCCGCACGCTGCCACTCCAGCAGCGGAGCTATGATGTGTATCGATTCTTGGAGAAGACTCCATTCGACGTAGTTCATTTCCAGGATTGGCAGGGTAACGGTCTGCAAACTTTGCAGGCACGGCGCACCCTAGGAAAATTTTTGGATACATGCATCACCGTTACCCTTCATTCCAATACGCGCTGGATCGCTGAAGGAGGCTTGCATTGGTATCGGCGCCCGATTGAGGATGCTATGACGAACTGGGCGGAGGCATTCGTGACCCAGTACGCGGATATGATCTTTAGTCCGTCCCGATATATGCTTTCGTGGGCTAGGGAGAATGGTTGGGATATCGGAGAACGCGGACGCGTGATACCGGTATGCGCCGAGACATTGAACCGGCCAGCTGATGCGATTGAACCGGCAGCCGGTGTGCTGGCATTCTTTGGTCGACTGGAAAGCCGCAAAGGCCTGGACGTATTTCTCAAGGCGCTTGCATTGCTACCGAGCGTTGAGCTTAGCAAGATTAAAAAGATATATTTTGTCGGGTCTGTAGGAAAAGTTGGAATGTTGCCTGCAAACCAGGTGATCGCTGACGCAGTGGCGCGATTGATGCTTAATTTCGAAATCCTCGACCAGCTTGACAGTCCGGGTGCACTTCAATTTTTAAGTAGCAAGAAGCCCACGGTATTTATCCCGTCTATTGCTGACAATTATCCGCTTTCGGTAATTGAAGCGGCCAGCCTGGGGCTTCCGGTCTATGCGTCACGTGTCGGCGGGATACCGGAGATACTGGGTGATCATCATTTATTCGATCCGACACCCGCTTCTCTGGCGGAGAAAATAATGGCTGCGATTCATAGGGAGCCTCTTCCAACAGATCTACTCTATGACGCAATGGCGGTTAAAGAATGCTGGATGTCTGCGATGACCGAATGCGAGGAAAAATCAGACAAAACGGAAAGTGTCATTTCGACCGCGGTAGAACTTCCTCTGCTCTCCATATGTGTTCCATATTACAATTATCCAGATTACCTTCCAAAACTCATCGAGAGCCTGAACGCATCGACCTATCGTAATTTCGAAGTCGTCGTTGTGGATGATGGCAGTACCAGCCAACATGCACGTGATGTCTTTGACGATTTGCGTAGCCGGCAGCACGCGATAAATGTCCGATTTGCGCGACAGCGAAACTCTGGTGTCGGTGCGACTAGAAATGCGGCAGCGGCCATGGCTGAAGGCGAGTATCTTGTTTTTATGGATTCAGATAACCTAGCCAAGCCCGAGATGCTAACGACGTTTGCTGAGGCCATGCAAAGATCCTCATCAGACATATTGACGTGCTATTTTGACGCATTCGAACAGCATAAGCAACCTGTTGATGAGCGCGATATCCATCACGTTTATGCACCGGCCGGGCCCGCTTTGGAGGTGGGTTGGTCCGAAAATGTCTTTGGTGACGCCAACTTCTGTATCAAAAAAACGACTTTCAATGCGTTAGGTGGCTTCGGTCTGGAGCGGCAATCTTCTTGGGAAGACTGGGAGTTTCTGGTGCGTGCCAAGTTACTCGGATTTTCGATAGAAGTCATACCAAAGTCATTGTTCTGGTATCGATACACGGATGAGGGTTTCAGTCGAAATACCAGCCTTTACTTGAACCAAAGGCGGCTTCTGAGTGCTTTCCGGGCGTCTGAACCTGAAGCCTTAATGTCGGTGATGGAGATTATGTACCAAGTCGCTTCAGGAAAAGAATACCAGTCGTTCAAAACGCCCGCTGGAAAAATCGCCGGCGATATAGCCGATCGCATCTATGTTAGGTTGGGATCGCCGTCGGGCAGGTTCGCACAAGCACTGGAAAAAATATTCAAGCGTCTCACCAACTAAATTCACAAGCAGGATCTGGAAGCACTATGACCCCTCCTATAGATGGTAAAACTTTGGCGAAAAAACGTGTCTGCATCGTTACACCGGATATTATTGGTCCTATTCATAATGGGGGAATTGGTACGCACGCCTACTATCTGGCGCTGGAGTTAGCGGCCGTTCATGACGTAACGGTTCTGTTCACGGGCCCGATCGAGCATCAAGATGAGAGTCATTGGTTGGAGTTCTACAGGGCGAGGAAGATCAGCTTTGTCCATCTGAACGAAGTCGAAAAGCCGGTCTCCTCCAATGCTGACTGGTTTATCAAGCGATCCTATGTCGTTTATCAATTTCTAAAGAATAAAGACTTTGACTTTATCCACTTTCAGGAATGGCAAGCCAACGGCCTTCATTGCATTCTGGCGAAGCAGACCACACCATATTTCCAGAATACAACTTTGACTGTCGATATGCACTCCAGCACGGAGTGGATACACGAAGGAAAGGGCCACTGGGTGCATTGGCCCGTTCCTGATGCCAAACTGGAGTGGTGCGAGCGTTATTGCTGCCAATTTGCAGACATCGTTATCAGCCCTTCGCAATACATGTTCGATTACTGCGAAGGCAAGAAATGGGAGTTCACTGCCGATCGACGTGTAATGCGGAACTGCTTCGATCGTGACGCGCTCCAGGAGCCTGCCTATGTGCCTGAAGAAGGCGTCCTGGTTTTTTTTGGACGGCTTGAAACCCGTAAAGGGTTGGAGCTTTTTCTTTCCGCCGTTGAGTCCCTAAGCGACGAAGAATTAAAGAAAATCAACAAAATTGTCTTCGTAGGTAAAAGTGAATGGCTTGCTGGTTTGCAACGGGATGCCACGCATTTCATCTCTGAAACGATGAGGACGCTGGGTCTTAACTTCGCTATACGAACTGATCTCGACTCAATGCAGGCGATTGATTTCATTCGCGCCCAGAAGGCGCTGATGATCGTTCCCTCCATCGTGGACAACTACCCCTACACTATAGTTGAAGCCCAGATGCACGGAATTCCGGTTATTGCTTCGAATGTTGGCGGAATTCCGGAACTGCTTTCAGAAGATTGCCTCTTTGTGCCGAACACACGCGGCCTTGCCGCAAAGCTTAGGGAGGTTCTGGCCGGAAAGATTCCCGCGTCTGGCGGGAAATACGATC
This sequence comes from Hyphomicrobiales bacterium, assembly GCA_900472175.1. Taxonomy (GTDB): domain Bacteria; phylum Pseudomonadota; class Alphaproteobacteria; order Rhizobiales; family Rhizobiaceae; genus Pararhizobium. The sequence goes on from UCHD01000036.1 coordinate 11,094, forward strand.
CACAAGTGGCGGCCGCAGCGTGGCTTGATATTCACAATGAGCCCGTCAAACTTGGAAAGCGCGCGTCAGCGCGTGCGAAAGTTGAAGCTGAGGCCCCGTTCGTGAGCATCTGCGTACCCTACTATAACTACGGGCAATATCTCGAGCCCATGATCCAGGCCTTGAGCGCCTCAACATACAGCAACTTTGAGGTGATCATTGTAAACGACGGTAGCACGGACAAAGCTTCTGCGGACAAGTTTGTGGAAATGAAGGAAACATCGACAGACTCGCGCTTTGTATTTCTTTCGAAGATCAATGGTGGCATCGGCGCGGCACGTAATTTCGCTGCAGACAACGCGAAGGGGGATTATCTCATCTTCTGTGACGCCGACAATTGCTCGACGCCCGAGATGATAGAAGAGTTTGTTACTGCTATCTTTATGACTGGCGGCGACGTCGTCACTTGCAACTACAAAGCGTTCGCAGAAACCATATTCTGGCCTGAGGACGATACCAAAATTGAATATATCTATCTTCCGATTGGACCGGCCATGGAGGTCGGCATGGTGGCGAATGTCTTCGGGGATGCTAATAGCATTATGCGAAAGTCGGCTTTTGACGCCATTGGTGGTTTCCAGACAGAAAGACATACTTCCTGGGAGGACTGGGATATTCTTGCCCGTTTCTGCCTGGCGGGTTATCGTCTGGATGTCTGCCCGGAGGAGCTTTTCTGGTACAGACACACGGATGCCGGCTTTAGCCGGAATACCAGCTTCTATCAGAATCATCAGAGGATATTGCGCGCCTATGCGGATTATGGACCGCGGTATATGGGGCCAATGTTGAGAAATCTTGTCGTGCCCCTCCATTACGGGATGGACCGTGAACACCAGCTGGCGAACCAACTATCGCGGGATCTGCATTCGCACAGAGTGGGCGCGACGATAAAGCGCGAGACAAAGGGCCTCTGGAAAATGGCGAAAAAGCTGTTTCGTTAAGCCCATCGGCAGGAGATTTCGAAAATGAAGAAGCATTACGACTGGCTGATTGTCGGTGCTGGCTATACTGGCGCGATTATTGCAGAGCGTCTGGCGACGCAGAGCGGTAAGAGATCACTAGTAATCGATCGAAGAGATCATATTGCTGGAAACGCCTATGACAGACGAAACGACGCTGGCGTCCTATTTCATCAATATGGACCACATATCTTCCATACCAATGCTCAAGTCGTCGTTGACTATCTGTCGAAATTTACCGACTGGCTGCCCTATGAACATAGAGTGCTGGGCTCGATCAACGGCCGCCTGATCCCGATCCCGTTTAACTTGACATCATTGCATATCCTTTTTCCGAAGACAGAGGCGGATCGACTAACCAAGATTCTGATCGATGCCTATGGCATGGATCAGAAGGTGACGATTCTGAAGATGCGGGAAAGCCCTTCGCAAGAAGTACGGGATCTGGCGGATTTTATCTACAAAAACGTCTTCCTGGGTTATACGACGAAGCAGTGGGGTCTGTCGCCTGAAGAACTCTCCCCCTCCGTGACAGCGCGTGTGCCGGTCTATATTTCTTATGACGACCGGTATTTCCAGGATGCGTTCCAGAATATGCCGAAACACGGCTACACCAAGATGTTCGAGAGAATATTTGCTCAGGATGGCATCGACGTATCGTTGAACACTGATCTTCGCGATGTCTCGGAGGAGATCACCTACGACCGGCTTCTCTATACCGGCGCGATCGATGAATACTTCAATTTCGAGTTAGGCGAACTACCTTACCGTTCCCTGGAATTTGACTTCCAGACCTACAGCCAAAAGCGGCATCAAGCGGCGGGACAGGTGAATTATCCGATCAGTGAAGATTTCACTCGTATTACTGAAATGTCATATCTGACCCAGGAATGGTCCGATGTGACAACTGTCGCGATCGAGTACCCGATTGCGCACATCCCCGGGAAAACCGTGCCGTATTACCCGATTCCTCGCGATGAGAATCTGGACCTTCACAATAAATACGCGGAACTGGCCGCCCGCGAAGCACCCAATGTGACCTTTGCCGGACGGTTGGGTGACTATAAATACTACAACATGGACCAAGCTATCGGCAGGGCACTGAGCCTATTTAAGAAGGAGATGGAACCTCGATGATCCTGTACGGTTCTAAACAGTCGATTTCGACCCTGGGGACGCGTTGCCAAGACAGCATATCGCTTTGCCGAAAGCGCTATTCATATAACTAACATTTGTTCAAGTTCAAATGTAGACTACTTACTCTAATCGGGCAGGCAGCAAGCTGTGGAAGAAGGCGTTCAGGTCGTAATACAAGGCTCTCTTGATAGCGCGAGAGACGATGCAATTGGTGGCTGGGTGCTTTCGGCTAATCAAAATTCAGATATCCTGGCTATATTGGTTGATCAAGAGAATCCTCGAATAAGGCTGTGCCAGCACATTCGCCCGAACGACCCAAAGGCAAAGGGCTTTTATTTTGATGGTATCGGACCTGAGACATTTTTGAGGCTGCTCCTTGGAGCAGCTTGGATAGTTGCTGTCGAGCTTGGTGAGGATTACACGTCGGAAAAATTAGAGCGCGACGGTGACGTGGATCCGCGGCTGCTTTCTGCGATCAATTCAACGTTGCTCGACAAGGGGAACGCAATTGATGTTGCCAGCTTCTTTAGAAGTTCTGCGATGGATTGCATCGCGTCGTATGTCGGCGCAGTAGCGACGCCAGATATCTTAATCTCCCGCTTGGAGAAAACTATTGGCTTTGAACCTTGGAAGCTTTGCCTGGCAGAACCGGTACCAGAGAATACTGACACCAGTACTTCTTATTTCGAAATCCCTGTTGGAACTATATCGAGGGATACGTCCACTATTGTAGGGAAAATGGGGCACCTATTTTTATTTGAGGGTACAAATTTTCTCCTGAATCAATACAACGAGACGGGATCTCAAAGGAAGCATTTCAAACGCTGGCAATCGACATTGAAACGTCGAAAATCAATTGCCGACAAGTTTTCTGCCCAGTTCATACAGGTGATTATCCCGGAGAAAACGACAGTCCTAAAGGATTTATTTCCTCTGCCGATTGATGCGCCTACTTATTCCCTGAGGCACATCAGAACCTATACATCAAATTTAGACTATGTCTTTGATATGCTGCCCGATATTTTAGCTCATTCAAATCTTCCCGGTTTTTATAGAAAGACAGACTCGCATTTTAGTTGCCGCGGTTGTGAAACTGTCGCCAACATGATCTTGGCAAGGTTGAGGCTTGAGCCCTTTCCCCCGGTTGTTATGGGGGGGACTAGGATATTTCGCGGCGACTTAGGGCGTCGTTTTCCGGGGCTGGTAGAAACACTCGATATCCCCAACGAAGCCCTTTTATCTACACATAAACCAATAGAAATTCGCCGATATTTACCGCCTTCCGGGGGGCATGAGGGCATTAATGTTGTTTGGCAAAACCCGAATGCGCCAATCGATAAGACAGTAGTCGCCTTTTCTAATTCGTTTTTCGATGTCGGGGACTACCCACATCAGATCTCTTGGTGGTTGGCGCGATATTTTAAAGAGTTTCATTTCGTTTGGTCGCGTAATGTTGACGAAAAGTATATTGAAGCCGTTGGGCCGGATATTTTGATTGCGCAGACTATTGAGCGATTTTTGCCAATGATCCCTGAAAGCTAGGGTTTATTAGGGTTCCTTGGAGTTGCTCAATGCTGAGCAGAGATAGGTGATGAGAGGTGGCTCGGTTTGTCTGGACAGATTCGGGCGTTTTTCTAAGTGGATTTCCGCCTCG
>UCHD01000039.1 GCA_900472175.1 Hyphomicrobiales bacterium
CTTTTTGTCTCCCCGCCCAGCAGCCCGCCCGATGAACCCGAAACAAGCTTTTCCCTAATCCCGGACATTTGTTCTTGCAGTCGAAGCCAAGTTGGGTCGCCAAACAATCTGCTATGCGCCGTGTCCAGGGACGACTGCAGTTCGGCGAATTTGGAGCCCAGAACAGCCGTTTCGCGAAGCGCTTCCATTGCCTTAAATGTCTCGGACTGGCGGTATGTGTCCAGTACACCCAGTGTTGGGGATGCGGGCATGCCGGTGAGCGCTCCGAAATCAGGAGTACGATAAGCATCCAGAAGCTTTTGCGTCGGCGATTCAGTGATGTCCCGCATCATTTTATCAAATGCACCACCGCCCAGACCGGCTGCGATGTCTGCAATACTCTTATTCGCCATGCGACACCGTCTTGTTGATTAAAGGATGCCCAATCGAGTTCAAACCCTAGGTAGATATAGTGATTTAGACCGAATTCACCAACGCATATGTCGAAACCGGGAGTGGAAATTCATTCAGCGAATGGCGTCATCCCCCTGCGGGTCGGGCTGATGGCTGCGCTGAAGCCTACAGTCTTCACCCTGCGGGCTCTCATGCCTGACGCGGGCAATGATTTATTTCGCAACGATGTTTGGCGACGACATGAGGTATCAGCACCAGTACGGCTGGCAGACTATAACCATCCGCCTCCGGGGGCAGAGGGTGGGTTGGTCATCCGAGGCCTAGAGCCGCTGCAGACTCCAACCATTGGCGTTTCCAACCCCGCTCATCTGTCTGGCATCCCTAATCCAGTCCCGTCCTTGACGGTCAACCCGCAGGGGGTTCGCAGTTCCTGCGACCTCTCCGGCTGCGCCTGCGCGGTGACCGCGGCCAGGCCCGGATCGAACGGGCGCCATCGAGCGGGGATCGGCCCCGCCAACGGATGGAGCCTCATATGTCGGATCTCAGCCTCGCACAAAACCACGCATTTGATCTTGCCCGGACCCTGATGGTCCCGGTCACCCTCTTCGAAATAGATGGAGAGATCGGCGTCATGCCTTCCGCCGAGTATGACGGCGATGAGGACGCCATCATCAACGAATACGACCCTTTTGCTTACGGATCGGCTCATTGAGCCGATCACCCCTTCGGGGGAGCGCGTGCCGCTTGCGCTGATGCGCGCGCAAGGGAGGCTTCGCCGCGAGCTTGCCCGGCAGATCTGCACATTGTGAACCGCGCCCTTGCACGCTTCCATCTTCGCGGCCTGGGCGCTGCCAGTCCGAACAGTCAGGAAAGCTAGAGGAAGTGAAATGGAGAAGAATGACATAGAGGAACTGCGAGCCCGGGTGGGCTGCGCAGCCGTCCTTGAGCATGACGGTTTCGCGATAGACAGGAAAGAGAGCACGCGCCGGGCGGTCAAATTCCGGCGCGACGACGACATCATCATCGTCATCCATGACGACAGAGGCTGGTTCGACGCTCGTTCAGATGCCAAGGGCGATGTTTTCGCGCTCGCAAGCTATCTCCATGGGATCGGTTTTGCAGAAGCCCTGGCGGCTGTCGGCGATCTGGTCGCGTTTCAGCCAAGCGCAGCGACCTGGGAGAAGCCTCTTCGTCAAACGCAAACCGGGGCTTCGGTCGCTGACCGCTGGAACCATAGAAAACGGCCATGGCGCGCTTCGGCGACCTGGAGGTATCTGTATCAATGCCGCGCCCTGCCATGGCAAGTCATCTCCGCAGCGATCGAGGCAGACGTTCTGCGCGAAGGACCCTACGGCTCGATGTGGGCGAAGCATGTCGATGGGGCTGGCGCCGTCATCGGCTGGGAGGAGCGCGGTCCGGACTGGCGCGGGTTTTCCACCGGCGGCGCCAAGGCGCTCTTCCGGTTTGGAATGGATGGCGCTCGTCGGATCTGCGTCACAGAGGCGGCGATCGATGCGCTCAGCCTGACCGCAATCGAGCAGTCGAGATCCGACACGCTTTATGTCAGCACCGGCGGCGGGTGGTCGCCGCTAACCGCGCTCGCGTTGGCAAACTTAGCGTCCGGGGAGGGCGCGTGGCTTGTGGCAGCGACCGACAACAACGTTCAGGGTGAGGTCTTTGCCGATCGCCTGCGCCAGATGGCGGACAGCGCCGGTTGCGATTTCTCGCGGCTGAGGCCCCGAAGTGAGGATTGGAATGAGGAATTGAAGGAGATGAGGGAGAGAGGAGAGCTGCCGCATACGCGGACAGCGCATCAAGGGTGAAGCTGTCCCCCGCCTGACGGCGGCCCTTGACCCGCTGCCCGCGAGGCGCCGGCTGAGGAGGGGTGATCAAAGGACTGAACAGAGAGGTCGATCAGGCTTCCGCTTCGGTCCTCAACCCCAAAAGGAGCAGCCGATGTTCAATCCTCCCACCATCCGTAAAGTGTTCGAAGGTGTGGCCAGCCGCCACGAAATGTACGCCCTGTTCAATCGCCATAGCCAGTCGCCGTTCGACGATGACAGGATGAACGGCACGCGATATGTCGGCGAGTGGTTTGAGATATCCGAAGCCGACCACGACCACATGTTCGAGATCCTGCCTCCGCTGTTTTACCGCGGTGACATGTTCGCCATGCGCGAGTTTCTGGCCGCCAGCGTCACCAGCGTTTTCTTCGCCCTGGCGATCGATGATCGGTCCCGCTGGTTTCACGGATATTGCGACCTGGGCGATCGTCAGTCGCCTGACCGGATGCGTGTCGAGATCATCGCTCGCGAATCCCGTCCGGTCCGCGCCATGAACCGACAGGAAAAGCTCGATCATATTTGGAGTGCGACTGGTCCGGATTTTCGTGGTTATGCCGACGGTCGCTTTCCGGCTGACCTGCGCAGACGCCAGATCGTGCTCGTCTATCCCTCCGCTCAGGGGAAGATTTGGAAGCTGCTCGACGATCTGACCGACGAGGAGATCGCCGCCAAGCTGCCCGTGCAACTCCGTCTTTTGCCGGAAACCATCGCTGCCTGACGGCAGCCTTCATTTCCAAACGTCCACCATCCGCAGCCCGATAACACCCGCTTCTTCCCGCGAGTGTGTCTCGGCGCGCCCACTCACAGGAGTTTTCCAATGGCGCATGACGATCCTTTCACCATCGACCTGTTCGGCAATACAGCTCTCGCATCCGGTTTCGATCTCGGTATGGCGAGTTTCGCAGCGGATTTCGGGACTGATATCGATATCGACCCCCGGCCCTCGACACCGGCGCCAGCCGCTCCGGTCAGCAAAGAGCCGAAGCCCACACCGCAGATACGGACGAAGGTCGATTTTCGGCTGGAGGGTTCTCGCGGTCTCGCAAAATCTTGGCGCGACCGTGCGCGTGACAATATCGCCGCCATCCTGCTGGCGAACGAGATCGAACGACATGGTCTACCGGCTCGTCCTGACCAGCAGGCCAGATTGATCAAGTTCACCGGCTTCGGCGCGTCGGACCTGGCCAACGGCATATTCCGGCGTCCGGGCGAAGACGCATTTCGCAAAGGCTGGGAAGAACTCGGCGGCAATCTTGAAAGTGCCGTCGCGGCCGGGGACTACGCATCTCTGGCGCGCTGCACCCAATATGCCCACTTCACGCCGGAATTTATCGTTCGTGCCATCTGGTCGGGCTTGATCCGCATGGGATTCAAGGGTGGACGCATCCTCGAGCCGGGGATCGGCACGGGCATGTTTCCGGCGCTGATGCCAGATGCTCTCTCCAAGGTGAGCCATTTCACTGGCATTGAGCTCGATCCCGTCACCGCCCGTATCGTCCGGCTGCTGCAGCCGCGGGCCAGAATCGTCTGCGGCGATTTCGCCCGCACCGACCTGCCCGACCATTTCGATCTGGCGATCGGCAACCCGCCGTTTTCTGACAGGACGGTGAAGAGTGATCCGGCCTTCCGGTCTCTCGGCTTGCGGCTGCATGACTATTTCATCGCCAAGTCCATCGACCGGCTAAAGCCTGGCGGACTTGCCGCCTTTGTGACCTCGTCCGGCACGATGGACAAGGCTGACGCCCGCGCCCGTGAACACATCGCCGGCATGGCCGATCTCGTTGGCGCGATCCGCCTTCCCGAAGGCAGCTTTCGCGCTGACGCAGGCACGGATGTTGTCGTCGATCTCCTCTTCTTCCGGAAGCGCCGCGCCGACGAGCCGGCTGGAGACGATAGCTGGCTCGATCTTGCGGATGCGTCGGTGGAAGGTGAGGGCGACAGAGTCCGTATCAACAGGTGGTTCGCCGATCATCCGAATAGGGTGCTCGGCCGCCATGCGATCACGTCAGGTCCATTCGGCGAAGTCTATACATGCCTTCCTTTTGACAATGACCTCGAAACGGCCTTGAACTCCGCGATCAGCCAGCTACCAGCTGATATCTATGACGGTGAGGCTTCCACAATCGACTTCGCCCTTGAGGACGAAGTCGCGGAAGCCATGGCAGAGCGCCCGGATGATCCCAAGGTTCGCGAAGGCAGCTATTTCATCGGCAAGGCCACGGCGCTGATGCAGGTGGTGGACGGCGTCGCTGTCCCGGTCGAGGTCAGGAAGGGCCGCAGCAGCGATGGCATCTTCGCCAAGCACGCTCTCATTATCCGCAAGCTCATCCCGATCCGCGATGCGGTCCGGCTCATTCTCAAGCTTCAGGAACGCGATCAGCCGTGGACTCAGGCGCAGGTCTCGCTGCGTATCGCCTGGTCGAGCTTTGTGCGCGAGTTCGGCCCGATCAACTTCACCTCCGTGTCGACATCGGAAGATCCGGAAACCGGCGAGGTCAGGGAGGTTCATCGCCGGCCAAATATCGCGCCGTTCCTCGACGATCCCGATTGCTGGCTGGTCGCCTCGATCGAGGACTATGATCTGGAGAGCAACACGGCCAAGCCCGGGCCGATCTTTACCGAACGGGTCATCGCACCGCCGCCCGCGCCCGTGATCACCTCGGCAACAGATGCGCTCGCCGTGGTTCTCAACGAACGCGGACATGTCGATCCCGATCATATTGCCGAGTTGCTGCACCGCGATGTTGAGGATGTTATCGGCGAGGTGGGCGAGGCGATCTTCCGCGATCCATCCGACGGCTCCTGGCGGACGGCCGATGCCTATCTGTCCGGTGCAGTCCGGTCGAAGCTGGTAATCGCGCGGGCGGCGGCGGACCTGGATCCGGTCTTTCAGCGGAATGTTGCGGCGCTGGAGCGCGTCCAGCCCGCCGATCTCAGGCCCTCGGATATCACCGCACGCCTCGGTGCGCCATGGATCCCGGCTGATGATGTCGTCGCCTTCGTCAAGGAGACCATGGAGGCTGACATCTCCATCCACCACCTACCGGAACTGGCGACCTGGACGGTCAATGCGCGGCAGCTGGAATGGTCGGCCGCTGGCACCACCGAATGGGGCACCCATCGCCGCCATGCCGGACAGCTTTTATCCGACGCTCTCAACTCGTCCGTGCCGCAGATCTTTGACACGGTTCGGGACGGCGAGAGCGAGCGTCGGGTGCTGAACACGGTGGAAACGGAGGCGGCCAAGGAAAAGCTTGCCAAAATCAAGGCCTCATTCCAGTCGTGGATCTGGTCAGATGCAGATCGCACCGACCGGCTGGCGCGGGTCTATAACGACACGTTCAATAACATCGCGCCGCGATCCTTCAACGGCGATCATCTCCAACTACCGGGCGCCTCAGGCGCCTTTTCTCTTTATGGGCACCAGAAACGCGGGATCTGGCGGGTTATTTCGGCAGGTAGCACCTATCTGGCTCATGCCGTTGGTGCCGGCAAGACGCTGACCATGGCTGCCGCCATCATGGAACAGCGCCGGCTCGGCCTGATCAACAAGGCGATGCTCGTCGTGCCCGGCCATTGCCTGGCTCAAGCCGCCCGCGAGTTTCTCGCTCTCTATCCCAATGCCCGCATCCTGGTCGCCGACGAGACCAACTTCGTCAAGGAAAAGCGCCACCGCTTCCTGTCCCGAGCCGCGACCGCCAACTGGGACGCCATCATCATCACCCACTCGGCGTTTCGGTTCATATCCGTGCCATCGGTCTTTGAAGCACAGATGATCCGGGATGAACTGGAGCTTTACGAGGAGCTGCTCACCAAGGTCGAACGCGACGACCGGCTGTCGCGCAAGCGCATCGAGCGCATGAAAGAGGGCCACAAGGAACGGCTCGAAGCGCTGGCAACGCGCAAGGACGACCTGCTGACCGTCTCGGAGCTCGGGATCGACCAGATCATCGTCGACGAGGCGCAGGAGTTCCGTAAGTTGTCGTTCGCCACCAACATGTCGACTTTGCGCGGTGTCGATCCCAATGGCTCGCAGCGCGCTTGGGACCTGTTCGTCAAATCCCGTTTCATCGAGACGAAGAACCCGGGCAGGGCGCTGGTGCTGGCGTCGGGCACGCCGATCACCAACACGCTCGGCGAGATGTTCTCCGTGCAGAGGATGATGGATCCGGCAGCATTGTCGGAACGTGGTCTGCACGAGTTCGACGCATGGGCCTCGACCTTCGGCGATACCTCGACCGAACTCGAACTGCAGCCGTCGGGCAAATACAAGCCGGTCACGCGCTTCAGCCAGTTCGTCAACGTGCCGGAACTCATTGCCATGTTCCGATCCTTCGCCGACGTTGTGCTGCCGGCCGATCTGAAAACATATGTGAAAGTCCCCGAGGTATCCGGCGGCAAGCGCCAGATCGTCACCGCAGAGCCGACGCCTGCGTTCAAAGCCTATCAGAAGCTGCTCGATGCCCGCATCAAGGCGATCGAGATGCGCGACGGGCCGGCCAAGCCCGGCGACGACATCCTGCTCTCGGTCATCACCGATGGCCGCCACGCCGCCATCGATCTGCGGCTCGTCGATCAGGCGATGGGCAACGAGGCTGCCAACAAGCTGAATGCGCTGGTCACTAATGCTCACCGGATCTGGAAGGAAACGGGGGAGGCGGAGTATCGTAGCAAGGACGGCAAGCCGTTCGACCGGCCGGGCGCCGGCCAGTTGATCTTTTCCGATCTCGGCACGATCAATGTCGAGGCATCCCGCGGTTTTTCTGCCTACCGATGGATCAGGGATGAACTCGTCCGCCTTGGCGTGCCGGCATTCGAAATCGCCTTCATGCAGGATTACAAGAAGTCGGACGCCAAGCAGCGGCTGTTCAACGACTTCAATGCCGGCAAGGTCCGCGTACTCATCGGCTCGTCGGAAACCATGGGCACCGGCGTCAATGTGCAGGCCCGGCTGAAAGCCCTACATCATCTTGATGTTCCTTGGCTCCCATCGCAGATCGAACAGCGGGAGGGCCGGATCATTCGCCAGGGCAATCAGCATGACGAGGTCGACGTCTTCGCCTATGCGACACTCGGCAGCCTCGATGCTACCATGTGGCAGAACAACGAGCGAAAGACTCGGTTCATTGCGGCGGCCCTGTCCGGCGACACCAGCGTTCGACGGCTTGAGGACATGGGTGAAGGGCAGGCGAACCAGTTCGCCATGGCGAAGGCGATCGCGTCCGGCGACGAGCGGCTGATGCAGAAGGCCGGGCTCGAGGCCGAGATCGCCCGCCTGGATCGCCTGCGGGCCGCGCATATCGACGACCAGCACGCGATCCGTCGGCAAATCCGCGATGCTGAACGGGATATCGAGTTCTCCAGCCGCCGGATCGAGGATGTGGGAAAGGACATCGAACGGCTGATCCCAACCGTGGGGGATGCTTTTACGATGCAGGTGGGTGGTGAGACATTCGACGAGCGCAAGCTTGCCGGTCGGGCGCTGATGAAGGAGATCCTGACGCTGGTTCAATTGCAGCAGGAAAACGAGGTCATCATCGCCACGATCGGCGGTTTCGATCTCGCATACCATGGCGAACGGTTCGGCAAGGACGGCTACCGCTACGACACCCTGCTTCAACGCACAGGTGGCGACTACGAGATCGATCTGGCCGTCACCACGACGCCGATTGGCGCGATCTCCCGGCTCGAACATGCGCTTGGCGGGTTTGAACAGGAGCGCGAAAACCATCGCATTCGGTTGGTCGATGCGAAACGACGTCTCGCCTCCTATACGCCGCGTTTGGGAGAGAGCTTCTCATTCGAAGCCGAACTCGAACTCAAACTGAGCCATCTGGACGAGATCGAAAGGGATCTTGCGGCAACCGCCGATGAACCAGAGGAGGGTCGCCAGGAAGCCGCATAAAAAGCGGCATATTCGCCGTCACTTGAAACGGGGTCTGACCATACATATTTGTCGGTCATCACCCGTTTCGATGGTTTCCTGCAGTGGCGATTGCCGCGCGTTTGAAACTGTCCGGGTCGGAAAGGGCGCTCCCCGAAAGGGTCGAGCGCCCTTTCGTTTTGAGACCTTGGAAAGCTAGTCGCCGAGTTTGTAGATCGCCGCGTTGTCCTGCAGTTCCCGCAGGCCCTTGTACGAGGCGTGCCGCAACTTGCCGTCGTCGGTCCATGCGCGGTATTCGATCTCGGCAATCAATGTCGGTTGAACAAAAACGACCCCCTTCTTATCCACGGCAACCGGAGCACGCTTGGTCTTCAGCGTGTCCAGCATCCGGCGCAGTTCGATGGCCTCTTTCTCTTTGAAGCCAGTCCCGACCGAACCGACATAGACGAACGCGGCACCCTGGTAGGCGGCCAGCAGCAGGCTGCCGATCCCACCGCGCGCCGCGGTGGACGGCTCGTATCCGACAATCACAAAGCTTTCGCTCTGGATGCATTTGATCTTCAGCCAGTCGCCGAGCCGACCCGAGCGGTAGGTGCTGTCGCGGTGCTTGGCGATGATGCCTTCCAGACCGTGTTCGCGCGCGGCCGCCAGAAGTGTTGCGCCATCGGCTTCAACCTCCTGCGAGACGCGGATCGTCCCCTCGCTCTGCCCGATCAGGTCTTCCAGCAGGTGACGACGTCCGGACAACTCCATCTTCGTCAGGTCATGACCATCGAAATACAACAGGTCGAAAGCGTAGAGGATCGCATCCTCAGATGACTTCTTGCCCCCGCGCCCGCCAAGTGAACGCTGCAGCGCCCCGAAGTCCGATCGGCCCTCGGCATCGAGCACGACGGCTTCCCCATCAAGAATGGCGGTCCCGACGCCAAGCTTGCGCGCAGCGGCGGCGATCGCCGGGAACCTGTCGGTCCAGTCATGACCGCCACGGGTGATGATCCGCACCGAGTTTGGTTCGATGTGAACCGCAACGCGATAGCCGTCCCATTTGATCTCGTAGATCCAGTCCGGTCCCGACGGCGGCTTTGCTTTCAACAGCGCCAGGCACGGCTCGATGCGATCCGGCATCGGGTCGAACGGGAGCTGCGGTTGCGCCGGATCGCGGGCTTTAAGCGGTCGCGAGCGGATCGGAAGATCCGTCTCCCGCAAAAGCGGCTGGGATTTTTGGCGCGGCGGCTTTGTCATGGCCAGAGTTCAGCAGCAATTGCTTAAAATCGTATGACAACACAGGGGAATGGGGGAGGGGACGAAAAAGGAGGGGAGAAGGAGGAGAAGGAAACCGGTTCGCAAGGATGGTCCAACGGCTGCCGGTTCCCTCAATCGCGCCGGTCGCCGAGACCGGGCCAGCTCGTCTCGCAAGGCAGGTGTGCCTCGCTCGCCCGCAAGCCAGGTCTGCTCCGGCGCAATTGCAGCCGCCGTCCCGTCCTGCGGTTCGGGAGATGTCTTCGAAAAGAAGATGAGGAGGCAAGGACAGTCCGTCCGCCCGAAGCTCAAGAGGTCATTTCCATGCAGTTGATTACAGCCGATCCCCGCAGCCTGAAGGACAATCCCGACCGGTCCCGTCAGTCAAAATCCTCACCGCAGTCCGACGCGCTGTTGTGCGCATCGATCCGCGCCATCGGTGTGGTTCAGCCACCGATCGTCAAACTCGATCCGGAAGGCGGCAACAGCTATATCATCGTTTTCGGCCACCGCCGCGCCGCCCAGGCGATTGCAGCGGATCTCATGGAAATCCCGCTGCTGCTGGCTGATCCATCCGACGATCTCGTCGCCATGCAGTCCTTTGCGGAAAACATCGCCCGCGAGCCGCTGAACCCTGTCGACCAGTGGCGCGCTATTGAAAGGCTGGTAGCGCTCGGATGGACCGAAGAGTCGATCGCCATGGCGCTTGCACTCCCGAGCCGCCAGATCCGCAAGCTGCGGCTTCTGGCCAACATCCTGCCCGCCATGCTCGACCAGATGGCGCGTGGTGATATGCCGAACGAGCAGCAGCTGCGCACGATCGCCGCCGCCGGCCAGGACGAGCAGGCCGAGGTGTGGAAGAAGTACAAGCCGAAGAAGCAGGATCCGCAAGTTTCGTGGTGGGAGGTGGCCCGCGCGCTGACCACGACCCGGATGCTCGCCAAGCACGCAAGCTTCGGCGACGATCTGGCTTTGGCCTATGGCATCAGCTGGGTCGAGGACCTGTTTGCACCCGCCGACGAGGACAGTCGCTACACCACGGATGTCGAGGCGTTTCTCGGGGCGCAGCAGGAGTGGCTGACCAACAATCTGCCCAAGCGCGGATCGGTCATAGAGGCCAACGAATACGGCCAGGCCAAGCTCCCGGCCAAGGCACAACAGGTTTACGGCAAGCCCGGCAAGGGCGACCTGACCGGCTGGTACATCAACGCGCGCGACGGCTCGGTTCAGTCGGTTGCCTACCGCATGCCCGAAGTGAAGAAGCCCAAGCTGGTCAAGGATGCCGAGGGTGTCGATAAACTCGTCGAGGAGGTCGAGGTAACCAAGGCGCGGCCCGATGTGACCCAGAAGGGTCTCGACATGATCGGTGATCTGCGAACCGATGCCCTGCACGAGGCGCTCGCCCGTGCGCCGATCGAGGACGATACGCTGATGGCTCTGCTCATTCTGGCCTTTGCCGGCACGAATGTCACGGTTGCCAGCGGTGCATCGGACAATCCTTATGGTCATGCGAAATGCGGCCCGCATGCTGCCCGGCTGATCGCCGAGGACGGCAAGCTGTCCTTCGACCGCGAGACACTGTTGCAGGCTGCACGCTCGGTGCTGGTCGAAGTTTTGTCTCTCCGGCGCAATCGTTCTGATAGCGGCCTGATCGCCCGTATTGTCGGCGACGCCATCGGCGCTCATCAGTTCCTACCCAATATGGCGACGGAGGACTTCCTTTCATGCCTGTCACGCACTGCGCTGGAGGCGACCGCGGAAACGGCGGGCGTGCCCGGTCGGATTAAGGTGAAGGATATCCGTGCGGCTCTGGTCGAGCATTTTGCCGACGGACGGCTAGTGCATCCGGCAGCGTTGCTAGCGCCATCCACTGATGACGTGCGGTCGTGGGTTGGACGCTACATCGGCGTCGATGGCGGTTTGGAGGATGCCTACGGGGATCCCGATACGCTCGAAGATCAGCATTCCGGTGGTGACATCGTGGACCATTCCTCCGCCGGGGAAGAGCCGGACGAAGGTTTCCGCGAAGCTGCCGAATAGCGCCAGGCAACAGGATCTGAGCCGACGCCGCTGGCTGATGCCGGCGGCGTTTCTGTTTCGAGCAATCAGAAGGAGTTTGTCATGGCGGAAATCCATGATGACATGGCCACAGAAAAAGTGGTGCATGAGGCTGAACTAAGGTCATTGGACCGGCCGACGATACAAGCAGGAGCGTCAACGCCATGGGGCATGGCACAGGTCTCGCGGCAATTCGCCGACGGTATCGTTCTGCATTCGACCGCCAGCCATGGTGGTTTCCATCTCGCCGAGAATGCCAATGCCATCGTCCATGCCCTCTATCGTAATGACGACGGATTCTACGAGGAGGATTGTGAATGGGCAAAGGTCGCCCATGCCTTCCCGCAACTGTTAACTGCCTATGAGCGGCGCTTGGCCGATCGCACGCTTCGCGACTATTTCCCTGATGCCTACGAGCGCGTCACGGGCGCAATACTGAACGGCGGTCAATCTCACATGCGGGACAGGCAGGAATTCGAGAGTCTCCACCGCAACGACTGGGTCGTCATCGCGGCCCTCAATTCCGATCACCAGCCTGGCTTTGTCGAGTGCGTCGCGACGCTGGGTGGGATCCGGGGCGAGACCGGCGAACGGCGGTTTCTGGTTCCGCGCTCCGGCTACACGATCGGCCGGCATGGCTTCGTCATCGATCCACTGAAGCAAAGGCCATATGACGGTCCGTCCAGCTTCGTGACCTGGGCGGCAAGGCTATGACTGTCGCATTCACAGACAGCAGCGCTCCCAGAAATCAGGTGATCGACTTCACCGAGCTCTATCGCAGGATCTGGGCACGGCAGCGGGATTATCGCTCCCGGCGGGCTGAGCTGACACGACAGACGAAGGCGCGGTGGAAATGCAAGGCACGGCGTGGCCCACCATCGACTATTGCATGCATATCAACGAAGCCGGGTGAGAGCGGAAAGCCCGGCCAAGGTGAGGGTGCGATAAAGCGTTGATCGAAGCGCGGAAGACATGGCACGGGGCAAACGGCTTGCACTGGAGTATGCTGAGACTGTGATTTGTCAGTCCGTTCAGTAGGTGACGCGGCGGTGCCAAGGTCGGATCGCCATGGCGATTGCATCATGCTGCCGTGGACCAGATCGTCGGCCGGCACAGCACCTCGGTTTTGCTGCGGTCTGACATGGGCGCGTCCCGGTCAAAGGCCGTGTGCCACGCCGCGTTGCGGCAGGATCATCGCCTCGTCGCAAGGCAGGTCCGCATCTGTCGCAGCCCGCAAGTGCGGGCAGCACCAGCCGCAAACCATCCTCGCTCCGCCTGGCGATGCCCTGACCTTGGGCCGGGCCGCTGACGCCCATGTCCTTTTGCCCGCAGCCGAGGGGCTGAGCCGGACGACAACCGGCACCCTGGGCTTTGCTGGAACATCGCTCATAAAGGATCCGATCATGGCACCGCTCAACCGCTCCACCCAGAAGAACCGTCCCGCAAAATCCCCACGCGCCACCACACTCGAAATGGTCAGGCACGCCTGCCCCGACACAGCCCAGGCACTGCGCATCTCCGAAAGCTTCGGCCTTGCCCTCATCGATAGCGACGGGATCTGCGATCTCCACCGCGGCCAGTTGATAGAAAGCGCGGACGCTCTGAAGGAAGGCCTTGCCGAAAAGGCGATGCAGATCCACATGCAGCGCATCGTCGGATCCTTCGTCGGCTCTGCCTACGGCGCCGGGCAATTTTACAGCCGCGCGGTCACGGAGGCCCGTGATCTCACCACGAAGCTTTCCAACGATAACAGAGACGAGGACCTCGACGGGCCTGTCGGTTTCGACAGCCGCGCCCAGCGCAAGCGCGAGTTCGCAGCCGACATGGGCCTGCAGGCCCACGTGCTTCGCATGGCAGCCGAAGGCGCCGTGTCCGCCTACCAGGACATCACCGGCGAGACCTGGAAGCCTTACGAGCGCACGGTCGAGCAGCCCGCCAACTCCGTCGATCAAAAGGCCGCAACGGTTCAGATGGCAGCATTCGAATAAGACGATCGCGGGGCTTCGGCCCCGCTTCCTAGTCTTCGCCGCAAAATCGATTTCAAATAGATGTTTGGACTAGAGTTCGCAGTGAACTAAACCGCCAGAAAGATAAAAGAGCCACTGCACATCGCAAATAAGGGGCCTCCAAAAAGAACAACAAGCCAAATAGCAGACGTGAAAAAATCGGTAAGGAGATTTGCTTCTATTTCGACGCGGCAAATATCGAAATAGTAGAGCCGGCCCTCGCGTTCCATCGACAGGACCCCGTAAGCAATCTCTTGATAGATATGAATGAACTCATGTTGTTGGAAGCGGAGCGATTCAGGAGGGTCTAGGTAAACGAAGCCATCGATAGACTTTCGAACTTTTGCTCTGCCGCCTACGTAAGGATTAATTCGCATAGTACGAGTCGCACGCACATAACTGCGCAACCTGCGCTCGCGATCCCTTTTATTTACTGTCCCTGTGAGACAGAGATAGCGATCCAAAAGCAGAAGTTTCTTAAGAGTGGAACGCGAGACCGCAGCAAGCCTCACCTTTTCGGCTTCAGCAAAATATTTGACCGAAGGTATTTTCCCTCGCTTATTGAATAACAAGAGAACGCCAGAATGGTACGCCAGCAGGCCAAGTAGAGAGCCGACCAAATCTGCGCGACCGTATACACCGGGTATCCAGTCAGGGAACAAATTTGCACCTCTGAGGAGCAAACTAACGCTGCAAGCCACTACCCCCAGTCGGCATAGGCACTGAAATTTGCGTAGGTTAAGGGCCTGGTATCTCACGTCATTCTAGGTTCCAAGACAGTTAGCCGCGATCTACTAAGCAAACTTGATTGAAAGCAGGTTAATAAGCTGCCAACTCCAAAGAGGGCTACTTAAGCGCCGTATTTGCGTCGTTGGGGATGGGGCGATGTGGCAGGCGCTATTGTGTCCACCACTGAAAGTCGTGGACTCAAAGCCACAGATCCGTTTGGTCCTATGTGCGGGGCTCGTAGGCGTTGGCCTTCTCATGCAGCTTATTTAGCCAGCACTTAGTGGTGCGAGCACAACAGAGGTTGTTTTCGTTTAGCATGGCGTTCCGCCTGCCCGGGTATCGCCTTCAGCACTGTCGTTCAACTGGCCGGGTGCATGCGCCTATTCCTTTCAGTCACCACCAAATGATACCATGCCGTACCCCTTGATCGGCCCTCTGGCACGTCCACTGCGGTCTCGATGGGGCATGTCTGACCAAAGACCGCCTCGCGATGCTCGGCTCGATCGGCATCCGCAACGGCCAGATCGTTTTCTTCCCCTGTGCGCTGGCGCCCATTCCTCGCGAGGCAAGAAAGCCTCTCCTTTGGCCGTCCTCCTCTTCGTTTCGGCCTTTCAGGTGCGGGCCGATCGCCTCCGGTCCTATCGACTGCCATCGAGGCCGCGATGGACGCGGCCCGAACAACCGAAAAGGAATACGACAATGGCAACCATCGGCTCTTTCACCGCTTCCGGCAACGGCTTCTCCGGCACCATCAAGACCCTCAACCTCAACGTCAAGGCAACCATCCGCGCCGTCGAGCGCACTTCCGAGAAAGGTCCCGACTACCGCATCCTCGCGGGAGCCACGGAATTCGGCGCAGCCTGGAAGAAGACCTCGAACGAAGGTCGTGACTACCTCTCGGTCAAACTCGACGACCCGAGCTTCCCGGCTCCGATCTACGCAACGCTGATCGAGGTCGAAGGCGAGGAAGGCCTCTCCCTCATCTGGTCCCGGTCGAACCGGGACTGAGACTGGATGCCCCGCCGGAAGGCGGGGCACTCCACTACCGGAGTCACTTGTTCAGTGCATCCTTGAGCGCCTTGGCAGGCGCAAACGTCAGCTTCTTCGAAGCAGCAATCGTCATCTTTTCTCCGGTCGCAGGATTGCGGCCCTCGCGCTCCGGCGATGCCTTCACTTTGAATTTTCCGAAGGCGGGGATCGATGTCTCAGTGTCGGAGCCTGCAGCATCGGCGATGGCCTGGAACACGGTTTCAACGATACCCTTGGCCTGAACCTTGGTCAGGCCATTGTCGGCTGCAATCTTGTCGGCGATTTCATTGGTGGTGGTCATGGGATTCCTCGCATCTTCTAACAAAGATAAAATCCGTGTCAGCTTCTGACCGGATTGTCATCGGTGGCGATGGGGGCGAGGATCAGATACGCTGGATGTCCACAGGTCCTTTTGGCCGATAACCCCGTTTGCGCTTCTCGCAAAGGACGTCGAGGAACAGGTTGATGGCCTGGCTCTCATTGTCGAACAGATGCACCATCTGCTGTCCGCGCGTTCCAATTCGACCCCAGGCGCGCACAAGCGAGACCTCGCCGAACAATGTCGGCTGAACAGCAAGGGCGTAGAACCGCGCCATGTTCTTTTCCGGCGCGATACGCTCGATATAGAGGTGGTAGGGCTGCGTGATCATGACAGCAGAATCGCGCGTTCGGATTCCGCCGTCCAATGAGAGTTTTGAATCGGTCGGGCATCATCGATTCACAACTTTGATCTGTGCATCCGTTTCATTGGCACCAGCTCCGTCGTGATCCTTCCCACTTCCGAGCTAAGCCTTCGGCGACGAGAATATCGCCGACCGATCGTCGCTCCCGATAGACGATCCTGAGCTTGCGACCGAAGCGATCTTCATCCCTGGCGGTCGT
Organism: Hyphomicrobiales bacterium; assembly: GCA_900472175.1. Taxonomy (GTDB): domain Bacteria; phylum Pseudomonadota; class Alphaproteobacteria; order Rhizobiales; family Rhizobiaceae; genus Pararhizobium. The sequence goes on from UCHD01000039.1 coordinate 16,065, forward strand.
CTTGAACGAGAGCGGACCTGAATTGAGGAGGTCAAACAGACGCTGTTTTGCCGCAAGTCCGAGCTCGCGTTCGCGCTCGCATCTTGGTGGGCTGAGCTCCGGTGTGTCAATGTCCGCTATCCGGATCTTGTCGCCTCGAAACCAGAACGTATCACCATCCACCACGCAGGTGATACGGTGCCCGCTTCCGCAGATAGAGAAGGCTTCGTTCGCGCTGCTTGCACTGCTTGAAGGCTGGGCTGAGGCAACAGATGCGAGGAAGCCAATGGCTAAGGGCGACAGGCTGGCAATTGCCGTAAAAAATCTCAATGTCATGTCTCCTCAGTATCTGTCGTCAGAGCGGCCTTATAGCTCTTCGCCCCTTCTGTGATTTGCTTGTGAAACCGGTTTTCCCCGACGGACGCGCTCATATCCTTGCGTCGGAACCAGACGGCCCGTCCGCATCTGAGCGGCGGATTGCCTGATGTGAATACGATCTGCTCGTCGGCGCGCATGCGCAGCACCTCATGCGGCAGGATCAGCGGCCGGCGGCTGATCTGCCGGGAGCGTGAGCGCGACGATCCCTTCATTCCTGACGAGCGGTTTGTCTGGTCGACCTCGACTGTCGTATCGCCGCAGCGTTTCGAGATATAGTCGGCAGTATCAGGATCGTTGATCGCGGCAAACGAGATCCAAGACGCGGATTCGAACCATTTGCTCGTCGCGTCCCGCCCGCCATAGGCCTCGCGCATCTGGCCGATGGACTGGAAGACCATCGTCAGCGTGATGCCATATTTGCGCCCGGCGTCGCGCGCGGTTTCTAAGATGCGCAGATAGCCGAGTCTGGCGACCTCGTCGAGCAGGAAGAGCGCGCGACCTTTCACATCGCCATTTCGATTGTAGATGGCATTGAGCAACGATCCGATAACCACGCGTGCCAGCCCCGGATGGGCTTCGAGGACCTTCAGATCGAGCGCAATAAAGATGTCTGTCCCGCCATCGGCAAGATCGTCGGTCGAGAAACTGTCGCCCGAGACGAGGGCGGCGTAGTTCGGATAGGACAGCCAGTGGGTTTCTTTCACCGCATTGGCATAGACCCCGGAAAACGTCTCCGGCGTCATGTTGACGAAGACCGAGACGTTCTCCTTCACGAAGTCCGATTCCGACTGTTCGTAGATCTTGGTCAGGCGCGCCCGCAGCTGCGGCTCCGGCTCCGAAAGGTTCTTACGCACACGGCGCAGCGTCTGGTCTTCCTCGTCAGTATGACCGGACAGGCAGACGTCGGCGATGAGGGCCGTCAGAAGCTGCATCGCCGATGCCCGAAAGAAGTCGTCGCGGGCAGACGCTGAGCGCGGATTGTCGGTCATGATCCAGGTCGCGACGGCGACGATGTCCTCTTCCTTCGTACTGCCATGTCGCCCGATCCAGTCGAGCGCGTTGAAGCCGACGCCTGACGCCGAGGGATCGAGAATGATCACCTTCCGGCCAGCCTTGCGGCGATGCTCTGATACCATCGGCGCGACCTCGCTCGACGGGTCGAGGACGACGAGACCGCCACCCCACTTGAGCGCGGTCGGGACCGTTACCGACGTCGTCTTGAAACCGCCGGATCCGGCGAAGACGATGCCATGCGAGGAGCCAAAGGAGCCATCGAAGCATAGGAGCGGGCTTTTGCCCCCAGCGCCCCAGGTCGACGGATCATCGGCGCGGAACGACACCGCCGCAACGCTATCGCGATCGACACGATACCGCTCACCGACGACGATGCCGCCGGGATCAGGGAAAAGTTTTGCCGCCTCCTGCACCTTCATCCAGTCGGCCTCGCCATGCACCGCTCGCTTTCCCACGATCCGCCGCGGTGCGGCTTTGGCAAAAGCTGCGTTACCCTTCATCGCGACGCGCAGTGCAAAGACGCCGGCGAGGAATGTTGTCGATGCGCCAAGTAGCGTTGCGGGGTCCGCATACCCGAGCACGGATTGACCTTTCGGGATGTCGCCAGCCATCCCGGCCAAGCGGACGCTCTCGCGCAGGAGAGCAATGAGGATTGCCACTCCATTTCCGCTGACGACGCCCCATCCTGCAGCCTTGATACCCACTGCGCCATTTGCCGCGAACAGAAAGATCGTGCCGATCGCAGCCGCGGTCACATAGGGCAGCGCGAGGCCGATCCGCCCGAGCATCAGCTTGGCCTGCGCCGTCTTGCCGAGCGCGGCCAGCCAGTGTTCGATCCCCGGCATGAAAATCACGACGACGATCATCATCGTGGCAGGGATGGCGGCGAGGGAAAGTCTACTCGCCGTCATGAGCGAACGCCTCCGTGCCTATCACTGTCAGGCGCGATTGCTCCGCATCGTTCCCCTTGAGGCGACGACTGGCATCGATCAGCAGGCCGAGCAGTAGTGCCCGCTTCTCGTAGCGCAGCCCTGCCTTGACGATCAGGCCACCGAGTTCGATTTTTTCGCGCGTGTCTTTCTTTCGGGCGTCAGCCGTCATTGTGCGGGCCATGCGTTCAAGCCTCACCAGGCCTGCCCGCAGGCGCGCCAGACGCGACTGTCGCCGGCGGTTCACCGCCGGTTCGGCCATCCCCGGCATTTTTTCTTCCGGTCGAAGGCGCCTTACCTCCGCGAAACCGCCCGGTGATCTCTTCGAAGGCAGCCTGTAGCTCGGTTTCCTCGATCTCGATCTCACCGAGACCGGCCTTCAGCGCGATCCGGCCGATGCGCTCGGCTTCGCGTGTTTCTGCTTGTCTCAGCTGATCCTGCAATCTGGCGATTTCTTCCCTGATCTTCGATGATGGTTTCTTCATTCCGGTCGCATCTCCCTGGAAATCTTGCGGCGTTTATCTCGCTGCAAAATTTCCTCAAAAGCACTTCCGAAGGAATGTGCAGATTTGCACGTCGGCAAAGCCGACACTTTTTAGGATGATCCCGCCGTTCCGAAGGAGCGGATCCAAGGGCGCAATTATACGTCGCTGATGCGACGTGCTTGCCCACGGCCCTGCCAAGGAAGTCAGGAGGGCCGTCGTAGGGTTGCCGCTCGACCTGTCTGCTCTTTGGGAACGAGGTTCGAACCGGGAGTGTTTTACGCCGTGGCCATCGCCCACTTCTCAGCCAGCATCGTCAGCCGCGGCGGCGGCCGCAGCGTGGTGCTGTCTGCGGCCTACCGGCACTGCGCGAAGATGGAATATGAGCGCGAGGCTCGGACCATCGATTACACCCGCAAACAGGGTCTGCTTCATGAGGAGTTTGTCCTTCCTGCGGATGCTCCGAAATGGGTTCGGGTGCTGATCGCCGATCGCTCGGTCTCGGGAGCGGTCGAAGCCTTCTGGAACAAGGTCGAGGCGTTCGAGAAGCGCTCCGATGCGCAGCTTGCCAGGGACCTGACAATCGCTCTTCCGCTGGAGCTCACCCCGGAGCAGAACATCGCGTTAGTTCGCGACTTCGTGGCAAAACATATCCACGCCAAGGGTATGGTTGCCGATTGGGTCTACCATGACAATCCCGGCAATCCGCATATCCACTTGATGACCACATTGCGCCCACTGACCGAGGACGGGTTCGGATCGAAGAAGGTTGCAGTCAATGGCGAGGATGGCCAGCCGGTCCGCACGAAGTCCGGCAAAATCCTCTATGATCTCTGGGCCGGATCGACGGACGACTTCAACGTCCTGCGCGATGGATGGTTCGAGCGGCTGAACCATCACCTGGCGCTTGGCGGGATCGATCTCAAGATCGACGGCCGTTCCTACGAGAAGCAGGGTATCGACCTCGAACCGACGATCCATCTCGGCGTTGGCGCCAAGGCGATCGAGCGCAAGGCGCAGGAGCAGGGCGTCCGGCCAGAGCTTGAGCGCCTCGAATTGAACGAAGAGCGGCGGAGCGAAAATGCCCGCCGTATTCTTCGCAATCCGGGCATTGTGGTTGATCTTATCACCCGCGAGAAGAGCGTCTTCGATGAGCGCGATGTCGCCAAGGTTCTGCATCGTTATGTCGATGACCCGACTGTCTTCCAGCAACTGATGTTACGCATCATCCTGAACCCCGAGGTTCTCCGGCTTCAGCGCGACACGATCGAGTTTGCGACCGGAGAGAAGCTGCCTGCCCGTTATTCGACCCGGGCGATGATCCGGCTGGAAGCGACGATGGTGCGACAGGCTTTGTGGCTGTCGAACCGGGACGGTCATGCTGTCTCTAAAGCTGCTCTGGACGCAACGTTCCGGCGGCATGAGCGGTTGTCGCAGGAGCAGAAAACCGCGCTCGAGCGGATCGCCGGTCCCGCCCGGATCGGGGCCGTGGTTGGACGCGCTGGCGCCGGCAAGACCACGATGATGAAAGCTGCCCGCGAGGCGTGGGAACTGGCCGGATATCGTGTGGTCGGCGGAGCGCTCGCCGGCAAGGCGGCGGAGGGTCTGGAAAAGGAGGCCGGGATCCAGAGCCGCACGCTCGCGTCGTGGGAGCTGCGCTGGAACCGTGGTCGTGACGCTCTCAATGACAAGACAGTCTTCGTCATGGACGAAGCAGGTATGGTCGCCTCAAAACAGATGGCCGGCTTTGTCGATACCGTCGTCAGGGCAGGCGCAAAAATCGTTATGGTCGGCGATCCCGAACAACTCCAGCCGATCGAGGCGGGGGCTGCCTTCCGCGCCATCGTCGACCGCATAGGTTATGCCGAACTCGAGACGATCTATCGCCAGCGCGAGGACTGGATGCGCAAGGCGTCACTCGATCTGGCGCGGGGCAATGTGGAAAAGGCGCTGACCGCCTATGAGGCCAATACGAGGATCACGGGAACGCACCTTAAGTCCGAGGCGGTCGAGCGGCTGATCGGTGACTGGAACCACTATTACGATCAGACGAAGAAAACGCTGATCCTCGCGCATCTGCGTCGTGACGTTCGGATGCTGAACATTCTGGCCCGCAAAAAACTCGTTGAACGCGGCATTGTCGGTGAGGGTCATGTCTTCAAAACGGCTGACGGCATTCGCCAGTTCGACGTGGGCGACCAGATCGTCTTCCTGAAGAACGAAGGATCACTCGGCGTCAAGAACGGCATGATCGCTCATGTCATTGAGGCCGCACAGAACAGTATCGTTGCTGTCATCGGAGAGGGTGATCAGCGCCGGCAGGTCATCGTCGAGCAACGCTTCTACAGCAATCTCGATCATGGTTACGCCACCACGATCCATAAAAGCCAAGGCGCGACCGTCGATCGCGTGAAGGTGTTGGCAAGCCTCTCGCTGGACCGGCATTTGACCTATGTGGCGATGACCCGCCATCGCGAGGATCTGCAGCTTTACTACGGCCACCGGTCCTTCGCCTTTAACGGCGGCCTGGCCAAGGTACTCTCCCGAAAGAATGCCAAGGAGACCACGCTCGATTATGAGCGCGGAAAGCTTTACCGCGAGGCGCTGCGGTTTGCTGAAAGTCGCGGCCTCAACATCGTCCAGGTGGCCCGCACGATTGCGCGCGACCGGCTCGACTGGACGCTGCGCCAGAAGACAAGATTGGTCGATCTCGGGCAGCGCCTTGCCATATTTGCTGGGCGCCTCGGTCTGCACCACCCCTTAAAAACCCAAACGATGAAGGAGGCCGCTCCCATGGTCGCAGGCATCAAGACATTCCCCGGTTCCATAGCCGACACGGTAGAGAACAAGCTCGACACCGATCCAGCCCTCAGGAAACAATGGGAAGATGTCTCTACCCGTTTTGCTTACGTATTCGCCGACCCCGAAACCGCCTTCAGGGCGATGAACTTCGATGCGGTGCTAGTGGATAAGGAAACGGCCAAACTGGCGCTTCAGACGCTGACGACCGCCCCGGCGTCGATCGGACCGCTGAAGGGCAAGACCGGCATTCTTGCCGGTAAGACTGAGCGCGAGGACCGTCGCGTTGCGGACCTCAATGTTCCGGCCCTGAAGCGCGATCTCGAGCAGTATCTGCAGATGCGCGAAGCTGCCATAAAGCGGCTTTCCACAGACGAGCAGGCGCAGCGCCAGCGGGTGTCGATCGACATCCCGGCGCTCTCGCCGGCAGCACATGTGGTGCTGGAACGCGTGCGTGATGCGATCGACCGCAACGATCTGCCGGCGGCCATGGCCTATGCACTGAGCAATCGGGAAACCAAGCTGGAGATTGACGGGTTCAACCAGGCCGTCACCGAACGCTTCGGCGAGCGTACGCTGCTCACCAATTCCGCGCGCGAACCCTCCGGAAAGCTCTTCGACAAACTCTCCGAAGGGATGCAGCCAGAGCAGAAGGAGCGTCTGATGGAAGCCTGGCCGATCATGCGCGCGTCCCAGCAGCTCGCCGCTCATGAGCGCACCGTCCAGACCCTGCGGCAAGCGGAGGATTTGCGTCTCGCCCAGCGCCAGACACCGGTGATGAAGCAATGAGTCGGCGGCGGCTCCTGTTCCTGGCCGGCGCGGGCGGGGCGATCGCCGCTCTGGTGGCAATCGCATACTTCGGCGGCTTTCGATTGAACCTGACGCCGAGCGAGCCGCTTGGGCTTTGGCGTATCGTGGCCCTCCAGCGTCCGGTCGAGGCCGGCGATCTCGTGTTCATCTGCCCACCGCCGACCGCGTCATTCGAGGAGGCACGCCGCCGCGGCTATGTCAGGCATGGTCTCTGCCCCTGTGGCTTTGCGCCGCTGATCAAGACAGTGGCGGCACTTCCCGGACAGCACATCGAAATCGGCGCGAATGTCACTGTAGACGGTACGCCTCTTGCCTCATCGATCGTTCGAGCGAGCGATGGGGAGGGCAAGCCGATCACACCGTTCAAAACCGGCATCGTGCCGCCGGGAAATCTGTTTCTTCACTCATCCTTTGTGAGCTCCTATGATAGTCGGTATTTCGGGCCGGTTCCCGACTCGGGCCTTCTCGGCCTGGCGCAGCCAGTCCTCACTTTCGACCCATAATTGGCGGCGATCCTGCCTGCTCATCGCCGTATCTGTCGCTTGCGGCTGGATTGCCTGGAGCAGTCATGTGCTGACCCTTCCGGTCGCTGTGTTGTTTCCGGCGCTGTGGGCGATGTCACCGTCACGGCTGACGGCGGTGCTCGTGTCAGCCGGATATTTTCTGGCTGCCTCGCGTGGGTTGCCGCAGGGCGTCTCCAACTTCTATGCCCCCGATCTCTGGCCTGGGCTTCTGCTTTGGGCAGCTGCTTCGCTCTCCTTCGTCGGCGTTCATGCAGCGCTCTGGAAGGGGCAACCGGAAAGGAAGTCTCCGGGAGAAGGTCGAATGGTAATGGCAATGGCGGCGCGCTATCTGGCGGCGGCGATGCTCATGGGATTGCCGCCCCTCGGCATCACCGGCTGGGCACATCCCCTGACCGCTGCAGGCGTGCTCTTTCCGGGATGGGGATGGTGGGGGCTGGTCGCGATGACAGCCGGCCTCGCGATGATGACATCGCGATATTGGCCGGCTGACGCCATCGCCCTGGGAGGGTTCTGGCTCTGGTCCGCCGCTACGTGGACATCACCGAATCTACCCGAGGGATGGAAGGGCGTCGACCTCGAACAGGGTCAGAAACTCGGACGAGACAGCTCGCTCGGCTATCACCGTGATCTGATTGCAACGGTGCGCGCGGCTGCGGGAGAGAAAACCCGTTTCATCGTTCTTCCCGAAAGCGCACTGGGGTTCTGGACGCCGACCGTCGCGAGGCTCTGGAGCCAAGGCTTGCAAGGCTCGGAGGTAACTGTGATCGCCGGCGCGGCCATCATCGGTCCGAGCGGATACGACAATGTCATGGTGGCGATTTCGGCTGGTGAAGCACGAATTCTCTATCGCCAACGCATACCGGTCCCGGTGTCGATGTGGGAGCCATGGCGGGCATGGACCGGGCAGGGCGGTGGAGCCCGCGCCAACCTCTTCGGCAATCCGGTTGTGCAAACCGACAGCCAGAAGGTCGCCGCGTTGATCTGCTACGAACAACTCCTCCTCTGGCCAGTCCTGCAGTCAGTGCTGCATTCCCCCACCGCAATCGTCGCCACGGGTAATGGATGGTGGACCTCGGGAACGTCAATCGTCGCCATTCAGAACGTAAGCGTGATCGCCTGGGCAAAGCTGTTCGGACTGCCGGTCGTCAAGGCTTTCAACAGATAAGGAATTGTTTTCGATGGTCGATGCCGCCCTCATCAAGGAATGCAGCGATCCCGGCCTGAAGCCGGCGATCGTCGAACAGTTCATCGAGCAGGCGGGGTCGCAGGATCCCTTGACAGTCACGGTTCGCTCCGGAAACCGAGTGGTGCTCGTGCCCAAGCCGAAGACAGCGGAGGAGGCGTTGGCGCTTATCCGAGACAACCTCGGTCGCAATACCGTGCGCGTCGGAATCACACAATATCCCGCTGGTCTCGGCATCCTGGAGGCGGGCCAGCTGAAGCCGGACCTGGTCGATGCTTGCGAGAACATGCTCATGGGCACTGCACTCTTCGCCAAGGTCTATCGGATCGTCACCAAGTGGTACGGCAATCCGACCGAGAAAAATGTTCTACCGCAGGTGTTCGATGACGCCATCATCGCCTGGCAGACGGGATACTTCGAAGGAACGGCTGTGTTCCGTGCGGAAGATCCTGGTAACGTAAAGCTTGCGCAGCCGGGGCCGGTTAGGCGCGAAGGCGCCGACGCAGAAGCCGGCCTTCCGGAGGATGAAGCCAAGTCCGAGACGCCAGCCGAAGCTTCGGGATCTGATCCCAACAAAGCAGGGATCAGGATCGACCTGTCCGGCATCGGTGCTCATCAAAAGTAGGCGTTACCGTCGGGTTGGTCAAACCAAAGCAACTGCCCAGCAACGGTTTCAGGTGCTTGGACTACGCTCGAAAATATTAATCGGAACGGAATTCCTGGCGTCTGATGCTTCTTGAATGTGAAGATTTGTACGCTCGCGACACTAATCCCCGCTGGCATCTCGTTGAAATGACTCATATAAAGACCGGGACGCAGTACGTGCTGTGTTGCGGCTTAGAATCCTGAGATGAAAGGTTGGCGCTGACCGAAATGGCGCCAGGAATCCTCTGACCTTATGGCCGGGGGCCTGTGACTCATGTCCAGGCGCTTCGGTGCCAAAGGTCTCAGGGCCGTTTCATCTCGGATTCTAACCCCCGGCTAGGGTTCATAGGGTTCAACGTCAGCGGGGGCGGACCGCAGACAAAACCAGGGTTGGAAACATGGAATCGGAAGATGTGATCTTGTCCAAGGGAGTGGAGCTCCGGCCAGTGGTGGGGCTAACGCGGGGACTACCTCCCGCCGACTTGGAGAACCTTACCGTCGACGCGATCCGAACGCACCGGCGTTTAGTCGAAAAGGCTGACGAACTGTTCCAGGCACTGCCGGAAGGCTACAAGTCAGGGGAATTAACCGGCGGTCCCCAGCATCTTTGTTTCATTGAGGCCAGCATCGAGATGCATGCGCAGATGAGCGCATTAAGCTCCCTGATCAGCATCCTCGGCTACACCCCGAAGGTTACCATGAACTGATCTGGTTTCAGGACCACACCTAGCGAGCAACTCGGCCGCCGGCGCTCTCACATCAGCTTTCTGCGAATTGCGAGCGCGGTGAGATGGGCCTTGCTCCGGACATCGAAGCGCTTCATAGCCTCGCGAAGCTTCACACGGACGCTGTTGTATTTGACGCCCTCCACATCAGCAATCTCCTCCATCGTCATGCCGACGGCGATCCATCTGAGATAGGTCGCCTCTTTAGGATCGAGCCAGGCGGCATCTTCCACGGTCGGAGTGGTTTGAAGGAACGAGATGCGGGCATGGAGCTGTCCGACGGCAGCGGCGGCCGCGACCGCGTCTATCTCACGGTCGAGATCGATTGCTGGCCTTTCCGAAGCTAAAGTGAACATCGACATCGAGCCGTTGGCAGTCTTGATCGGAACGGTTACACCGGAGCGGATGCCGAAATCGGCAGCATGCGCATAGAAGGCGCGCTCTTCCTTCGATTGCCTTGCGCGATCGTGTTCGCCGGACCACGCAAAAACTTGCTTTCGGCATTTCGCGCGTTTGACGACCGGATCGAGCTTATCGAAGTTCGTCTCGAAATACGTCGACCGCCACTCGCGATGATAATTGGTGACTGCGATGCTGTGCTTGTGCTGGATGTGGAGATAGGCGTAGCCGTTGAAGCCAAAATGTTGGGTGAGGTCGGAAAGGCCCTGTATTAGGATGCTTTCGTCGCCGTGTATCGCCGCAAGATCGGTCAGCTTGTCCAGCCAGTGCTGCATTTTTTCACTCCGTTTGGTCTTCAGGTGGAACAGATCACAAGAGTCCCTCGACGGTTACTATTATATGCACTACAAAATCAACCCGAGATTGCATGACGCGACATATGGAACTAGAATAAAAGCCACTTCATGTGTTTGTGAAAACCCTTGGCGACGCGAGCCTTCGCGGTGGACTTCGCTCACCGGGGAGCAAATGCGTCGGAACAACTGACGACAGGACCTACCAAGCGTGTCCCAGTGCCCGAACCGTGATCTATCTCCAACAAAATCAGGCCTTTGGGATATCCGATGGGTGGCCGGAAACGCACCGTCGCGCGGCTTTCTGGAACGCATTGGACGACGCTTGCGGCGGGCCTCAGGTAAATACTGATAGAGACCCAGCTCATAATCTTCCTTGCTGTAGATGAAGCGATAGATTGTCTCCTTGCACACGCGAATACGACTGAGGCCGTCCGACAGCAGGCGTCCAGCAATCTGTTCCGGAGACCAGCGTGCCTCCAACTGGTGGATAATCTCTGCGCGCAAACCCTGGTGGCGCCGCAGCTTTCTCAACCGGCGCCGCCGGTCCCTGGAGATGCCGTGAGCAACAGTGCTGTAGTATCCGTCGTAGTCCGACAGTTCACGGTCGTGAAACGTATTGCGCTTGATCTCGCGATAAATGGTCGAGCGATGACGGCCAAGCTGACGTGCCATCTCATTGATCGGAACTTTTGCCGCCACCAGTTGATGCAGGCGTCGGCGATCGGCGAGGGTGATCTGCGTGTAGCATCGAGACATGCCAAAATCTCCAAAGTGAAGCCATTGTAATCATTGGCATGTCGCACTTGGAAATAGAATGCACCATAATGGTATAACTGTGGCGGCCAGGTTGGAATGTCCGCCGGTTTGCAAAGTAGAAATGTCCGCAAGGTCGCGGCACGGCACACCAGTCAGCCCCGATCTGACCGGCTGATACCGGTTGCAAGATCAGATCGGGGCGGGTGATGGATACACCCTTCGGCTTTAGATCCCATG
>UCHD01000028.1 GCA_900472175.1 Hyphomicrobiales bacterium
ACGATACGGTCAGAACGTAGTGTCGCATTGTCAATGTTGCTTTCGTTGATTGTTTCAAGCCGGGGCGGTATTGCGGGTTTTCTGCCGGGACGAGCGCCTGCAGCGCTACGTCATCGACTGCAGGAACGCTTCCAGCTCTCCCGGCTCGATGCCGACCAGATGGGATTTGGCGGGATAGGCACCGGATTTCACATCGGCCACATATTCGGAGAAGGCGGCGATCCGCTCTTGCTGCAGCCGCTCGTACTCAGCGGCAAAGTTGCGATAGACCTTTGCGTGACGGGGGACATGCCCCTTGTTGGCACCGAGCACATCGTCGGCAAACAGATATTGCGCATCGCAACCGGTGCCTGCGCCCATGGACAGCATCAGCATGGATGTGCGTTCGCTGATCGCCGCTGCGACTTCGCCCGGAACGACCTCGATCTCTGCCGCAAATGCCCCTGCCTCTTCGAGTGCCTTAGTCTGGCGCCAGATCTCCACTGCACTGAGAGATGTCTTGCCAACAGCGCGAAAACCACCGGTCCAGGTGGCCTTGGAAGGGATAAGCCCGACATGGCCGCAGACAGGAATACCCTCGTCTCGCATGCGGCGCACGGTCTGAAGACCTGCTGCGCAATAAACCGCATCGCCGCCCGCTTTCAATGCCTGGAACGCGGCGCGGATATATTCATCCGCTGTTACAAGGTCACCATATTCCAGACCGGGAAACGCAAAGACGGAAGGAGCCGCCTCTCGAAAAGCCGCGCCGAGCAGTGACGGCGGCACGGAGACGAGATCAATCCCTGCCCGTTCCGCGGCATCCGCTTCATCCAGTGTTTCGACGCGCAGCATGCTCAGTTGACGCTTTCCCTTTATCGACAGAAGGTCGGCGACGGTCGGGCGGCGGTGTCTCATGACATGTTTCTCCCTTGCCACGTGCGATAAAGACGCTGCCGTGGCTCGTTTATGTTGATATGTGCTGCGTTTAAGCCGCCAGCAGCGTCTTCAGTTTGATCGCCGGCGCAGCAAGTGCTGCTGGATCAGGATGGATCCCGGCCGCAATCATCATCTCGGCCAGGCGGATATCGCGGGCGACGGCGTTGCCGGGGCCGATGCCGCTGGCGGCGATCAGGCGGCCGCCGGCGTCGAGATGGAAGAGGATGAAGGCGCCATCGGCGACCTCGCGCCGGACAGTCTGCGCCGCCCCATCTGCAATGCCAGCGATCTGCAGTGTCAGGTCGTATTGATCCGACCAGAACCACGGGACGGCGGTGATAGCTTCGTCTGCACCCAGGAGATTGGCGGCAGCAAGCTGACCCTGTTCCTGCGCGTTGCGCCAGGCCTCCAGCCGCAGCCGGCGTCCTGCGTAATGTGCCAACGGGAAAGAACAACAATCACCGGCAGCAAAGATGTCCGGCGCGGATGTTCTCAAATGGGCATCGACGGCGATACCGTTGTCGATTGCAAGCCCGGCATCGCGGGCAAGTTCAACATTCGGTATGGCCCCGATCCCGACGACAATCAGGTCGGCATCAAGCGTGCTGTCATCCTCGAAAAGAACCGTCACACCCTCGCGGTCTTCCTGCAAGCTCCGGATTTTTGCGCCGCAGTGAATCTCTACACCCTCTGCCCTATGCCGTTCCGCAACCACGGCGGCCAGCTCTTCAGGGACACCGCGGCTGAGGATACGGGGCAGACCTTCGACCAGCGTCACGCGGGCGCCCAGTTTGCGCGCGGCCGCAGCCAATTCCAGCCCGATGAATCCACCGCCGATGATCGCGAGATGCCTGCCGGGCTGAAGCGCGGCGCGGATCGCGACGGCATCGCCGTGGGTTCGCAGCGTCCGGATGCGCTGACAGGCACCGGACAGGCCGGGAAATGGGCGCGGGCGCGCACCCGTCGTCAGAAGCAACCGATCGTAAGGCTGGCTGCGGCCGTCAGACAGCCGCACCACCTTCGCCGCAGGATCGATGCTTTCGGCGCTGATACCGGTCAAAACAGTGATGCCGGCAGCTTCATAACGCTCGGCCTCCGACACCAGTTTCGGGGCGTGGCCTTGCAGCAAGCCATCCTTCGAGAGGGGCGGCCGCTCATAAGGAAGATGGTCTTCTGCGCCGATAAGCATGATTTGCCCTGCAAAACCCTTTTCCCGCAGGGCAAAGGCAGCCCTCGCGCCGCATTCCCCGGCGCCGATGATGACGATCTGCGTCATGACCCTATCCCTTAGCCCAAAGAAATGAAGACGCTGCCATCCTCGACCTTGACCGGGTAGGTCTTGAGATCGACGCAGACAGGGGCACCCTTGGCTTCGCCGGTCATGTAGCTGAAGCGGCCATTGTGCTTTGGACATTCGATGATGTCGTCCATCACCAGCCCATCGGCGAGATGGATCTTTTCATGCGTGCAGAGCCCGTCGGTCGCAAAGAACCGGTCGTCGGGACTGCGGTACACAGCAAATGTTTTGCCGTCATGATCGAAGCGGATGACGTCCTCTTCATCAATCTCATCGGTTGCGCAGACTTCCACCCAATTGCTCATCGTTTCCTCCATCCAGTTCTGTTTTCGGGCACCGCTCTATTCGGCGGCAATTGGCTCGGCGTGAAACTCTTCACGGTAGGGCTTCGCGGTCGGCGGCAATTCACGCTTGAGAAAGTAATCCTCATTCTTCAATTGCCGCAGAAAGGCCGGGATCATTTCGCGGTAGCCTTCGAGCATGGATCTGTTTGGGGCGGGCAGGTCGTGCTTGATCATGTCATGCAGCTGCGGGAGCGCATGATAGGGCACCATCGGGAACATGTGATGCTCAACGTGATAGTTCATGTTCCAATACACAAACCGGCTGAACGGATTCATGTAGACGCTGCGGCTGTTGAGACGATGATCAATGACGTTGTCGGCAAGACCGCCGTGCTGCAGAAGCCCCGTCAGCACGTGATGCCATGCGCCATAGAGCCGTGGCAGGCCGATCAGCATCAGCGGCAATATCGAGCCGAGATAGATGGCCATTGCCACCGTGGCGGCATAGATCAGAGCCCAGATACGAGCGACGCGGATGACGCGCGGCTGCTCCTGTTCGGGAATGAAGGTTTTTTCGGCAGCACTGATAATGCCGGCCGCGTTGCGGACCATATCGATCATCGCGTAGCTGGCATCGAGCAAGCCAAAGAAGTTGAGGACCAGCCGGAACAGGTCCGGCGGGCGCATGACGGCAATTTCCGGATCGCGGCCGACGATGACCGTATCGGTGTGGTGCCGCGTATGGCTCCAGCGCCATGTCACCGGATTGCGCATGATCATGAAACAGGCGATCTGATAGACTGCGTCGTTCATCCAGCGCGTCTTGAAGGCCGTGCCATGCCCGCATTCGTGCCAGCGCGAATCCGAGGCCGACCCGTACATCACGCCGTAGATCAGGAAGAACGGCACGCACCACCAGGAGCCCCAGAAATAGGCCCCAAGCGCACCGGTGATAACCATGCTGCCAAGCCAGATTGCCGTGTCGCGGATGGCCGGACCATCCTCGCGCTTCATCAGCTCTTTCATCTGCTTGCGCGGGATGTCGGTGTGATACCATTCCGCAGCTGCCAGTCCGCTGTCGACGGCGGCCTGAGCATCACGCCCGAGGAGGCTGTAATCACGTTTCGTCGCAGTCTTGTCCATTCTGTCCTCCTCCGCTTGCCGCCGGTTCTCGTCGTTGAATGAGAGGATAGGTTGACTTTGAATGCAGCTCAATGCAGCCTTGATGTATTCTATCAAAACACATCATTCATCGCATGATTGAATGATGTCTTTCATCAGGAGCGATTATGAGCGGGCGTCCGACCATTACAGATCTTGCCCAGGCCGCGGGCGTCAGCGTCGCGACCGTCGACCGGGTATTGAACGGCCGCCACAAGGTAAGGGAAGAGACGGCGCGCCGGGTTTACGATGCGGCAAAATCGATCGGCTACCATGCTGTCAGCCTGCTGCGGCAACGGGTTTTCGAGGACCTGCCGCAATACCGGCTCGGCTTCATCCTGCAAAAGCCAAACCAGTACTTCTATCAGTCTATGGCTAAGGAGATCGAGAATGCGGCGTTTTCGGCGCCCGGAGTACGCATTGTCCCGCAGATCGATTTCAACATGAGTGCTACGCCCGCAGCTTTGGTGGAAAAGCTCAAAGCTGTTGCCGCGCGCAACCAGGCCATTGCCCTCGTCAGCCCCGACTATCCGGCGGTCACGGCGGCTATCGAGGAATTGAGGGAGAAAGGCATCCCGGTTTTCTCACTTCTTTCAGACTTCGCCGCGGGTGCACGAGAGGGTTATGTTGGCCTCAATAATCGCACCGTCGGCCGCACAGCCGCGTGGATGATTGCCAAGGCCGCGAAGAAACCGGGGAAGGTTGCAACATTCATCGGAAGTCATCGGTTTCATGGTCACGAATTGCGCGAAATCGGTTTCCGTTCGTATTTTCGCGAGAATGCGCCTGATTTCGAGGTTCTCGAAACGATGGTCAATCTCGATACGGAGGAGATTACGCACGAGGCGACGATCAACCTGTTGCAGCGCCATCCGGACCTGATCGGGTTCTATGTATGCGGCGGCGGCATGGAGGGCGCGATCTCGGCCCTTGCCGAAGAAAAGATGGCAGGAAAGCTGCTGGTCGTTGTGAATGAACTGACCCCGGAATCAAGGATGGCGCTGGCTGAAGATCTCGTGACCATGGCAGTCGCAACGCCTGTCGCGCATCTAACCCGGGAATTGGTGGGGCAGATGATCGCCGCCATTGATCGTGGCATCGGAGGCGTTCCCGGCCAGACATTTTTGCCGTTCGATATTTTCACCCCGGAAAACATTTGAGCAGGCCGCCTTCGAAATGAGAGTATTCTCTCACGCGACTTTTGTATTCTTTCACCAATGAGAGACAGATAACGGCTTCGGCTTTGACTGTGTCTCAATAAGCTGATGATCCTCACGCGCTCAGGGAGTGGGCTTTCCCCTTCCCGCGAATTCATGTGCAGGAGGAACAGCACCCATGACGACCCTTTCATTCGCGCTCAATCATATGACTGCCCCGGCCTTGTCGCCGGATGCATTTTTTGCTCTGGCAAAATCGCTCGGCATGTCGGCGGTTGAAATCCGCAATGATCTCGACGGCAACGCGATTATCGACGGTACACCGGCTGCCGAAATAAAGGCGCTCGCCGAAAAACATAGCTTGACCATCGTTTCGATCAACGCGCTGCAGCGGTTCAACCAATGGAACGGCGACCGCGCCCGCGAAGCACAGGAACTCATCACTTATGCCCGCGATTGCGGAGCGGAGGCGCTGGTTCTCGTGCCGCTCAACGACGGCAGTGGTCAGGGCGACGGCGAGCGCCAAGCCAACCTGAGACAGGCGTTAACCGCGCTGAAGCCAATGCTGGAAGACGCCGGTATCATCGGCCTCGTCGAGCCGCTTGGCTTTGAAATCTGCTCGTTGCGTTCCAAAACCGAAGCCGTAGAGGCTATTCAGGCCGTCTCAGGTGGGAGTCGGTTCAAAATCGTGCATGACACGTTCCACCATCACTTAGCAGGGGAAGAAAAATTCCACCCGGAAATGACCGGTCTGGTTCACATTTCCGGCGTTGCCGATCCCGGCATTTCCGTCGACGGCATGCGCGACCCGCACCGCATTCTTGTGGATGCCAATGACCGCCTGGACAATGCCGGCCAAATCCGGACGCTTCGAGAAAGCAGCTATGCCGGGCCATTTTCTTTCGAGCCCTTTTCGCCCGATGTGCATCAATCAGCCGATATCAGAGCGGCGATCCGCGAAAGCATGGCATTTCTTGAAGCCACGGCCTGACGGAACGGGCGTTCCATCCGGCATTTTTGCACGAATGTCAGTTGGAACGCCCTTGACGATGGAATTATAAAATGGAATAGTTATTCCGTATTAACAAACTGTCGGTTTGTTTATTCTGTTTTGACGCAGAGCTGCCCGGGAGAGGCAGCCTACGGGAATTGGGTGCCACCGCGAATGGGGTGCCTCCGGCTTGTGGAGGGTGGTCGCCGGTCACCGTTTTGTGGAGGAACTACAACATGAAGAAAATGATTATGGGCGCAGCCTTGGCTGCGATGATGTCGACTGCGGCACATGCCGAAACCGTTGGTGTTTCGATGGCGCTGTTCGACGACAACTTCCTGACCGTTCTGCGCAACGGCATGCAGGACTATGCCAAGACGCTCGACGGTGTCACGCTGCAGGTTGAAGACGCGCAGAACGACGTTGCCAAGCAGCAGAGCCAGATCCAGAACTTCATCGCAGCCGGCGTCGATGCCATCGTTGTCAACCCGGTCGACACCGACGCGACTGCCGCCATGTCGAAGATCGCAGCCGATGCCGGCATTCCGCTGGTTTACGTCAACCGCGAGCCGATCAACATCGACACGCTCCCGGAAAAGCAGGCTTTCGTTGCATCCAACGAAGCCGAATCCGGCACGCTCGAAACCCAGGAAGTCTGCAAGCTGCTCGGCGGTAAGGGCAAGGCCGTCGTCATGATGGGCGAACTCTCCAACCAGGCAGCCCGCATGCGCACCAAGGACGTCCATGACGTTCTCGCCACCGACGCCTGCAAGGGCATCACCATCGTTGAAGAGCAGACCGCCAACTGGTCGCGTACGCAGGGTGCAGACTTGATGACCAACTGGCTTTCGGCTGGCCTGGAATTCGATGCTGTTATCGCCAACAATGACGAAATGGCCATCGGCGCCATCCAGGCGCTGAAGGCTGCCGGCCGGCCGATGGACAAGGTCGTGATCGGCGGCGTCGATGCAACACAGGACGCGCTTGCCGCCATGGCTGCGGGTGATCTGGATGTCACCGTATTCCAGAACGCCGCTGGCCAGGGCAAGGGTGCGCTTGATGCGGCTCTGAAGTTTGCGCGCGGCGAAACGGTCGAAAAGAAGGTCTACATTCCTTTTGAACTCGTAACACCGGCCAACCTCAAGGACTATCAGGCAAAGAACTGAACCTGAACACCGGGGCGCGCTGATCCGCGCCCCGGATTGCCCGGTTTCGTTGACGTTGGTGCGATGCGCCTCCAGCGGACCGTGAGGTGACCTTGCCGCCTGAGGGCGCAGGTTCCAGCCAAATAGGCGACAGGGAGGCATCATTAAAATGGTCAGTCCGACAACAATGGCAGCCGTACGCGCCAGTGGCGCCGTACCAAAAGCCGAATATCTGCTTGCAGTCGAAGGGGTGCGCAAGGAGTTTCCCGGCGTTGTGGCCCTGGATGACGTATCGTTCCGTCTGAAGCGCGGCACCGTGCATGCGCTGATGGGGGAAAACGGCGCCGGCAAATCGACGCTGATGAAAATCCTTGCCGGCATCTATACGCCCGACAAGGGCGAGGTTAAATTCAAGGGCGTCGATATCCGGCTGAAATCGCCGCTAGATGCGCTCGAAAACGGCATAGCCATGATCCATCAGGAACTTAACCTGATGCCATTCATGACCGTAGCAGAGAATATCTGGATCCGGCGCGAGCCCCTCACCCGGCTCGGGTTCGTCGATCATGGCGAAATGAACCGCAAGACCGCAGACCTCTTCAAGCGTCTGAACATTGCCCTCGATCCGCAGGCGGAAGTACGCGATCTTTCCATCGCCAATCGCCAGATGGTCGAGATCGCCAAGGCGGTATCCTACGAATCCGACGTGTTGATCATGGATGAGCCGACCTCGGCGCTGACCGAGCGCGAAGTCGCCCACCTCTTCACCATCATCCGTGATCTGCGCAGCCAGGGCATCGGCATCGTCTACATCACCCACAAGATGAACGAGCTGTTCGAGATCGCCGACGAGTTCTCGGTGTTCCGCGACGGCAAATATATCGGCACACATGCCTCTACCGACGTGACCCGCGACGATATCATCAAGATGATGGTCGGCCGCGAGATCACCCAGATGTTCCCGAAGGAAGAAGTACCGATCGGTGACGTCGTTCTGTCGGTTAAAGACCTCTGCCTGAAGGACGTCTTCCACGATGTCTCGTTCGATGTACGCGCCGGCGAGATCCTTGGCGTTGCCGGCCTTGTCGGTTCCGGCCGCTCGAATGTGGCGGAAACGTTGTTCGGCGTCACGCCGGCGAGCTCGGGATCGATCGCAATCAACGGCAAGCCTGTCGCAATCAGTTCGCCGACAGAGGCGATCCGCAACCGGATGGCTTTCCTGACCGAAGACCGCAAGGATACCGGCTGCCTGCTTATCCTGGATATCCTGGAAAACATGCAGATCGCGGTGCTGCAAGACAAGTTCGTCAAGATGGGCTTCGTCGATCAGAAGGCCGTGTCGGCAAAATGCGAGGAGATGGCCCGCAAGCTGCGGGTGAAAACACCAAACCTGCAGGAGCGTATCGAAAACCTCTCAGGCGGCAACCAGCAGAAGGCGCTGATCGGCCGCTGGCTGTTGACCAACCCGCGCATCCTGATCCTCGACGAGCCGACACGCGGCATCGATGTCGGCGCCAAGGCGGAAATCCACCGTCTGGTGACGGAACTCGCCCGCGACGGCGTCGCCGTCATCATGATCTCGTCGGAAATGCCGGAGGTTCTGGGCATGAGCGACCGCGTCATGGTGATGCATGAAGGCCGGGTCACGGGTTTCCTCGACCGGGCGGAAGCGACCCAGGTCAAGGTCATGGAACTTGCAGCGCAGTGATGGCGCGCTTTTAAAAATACCATCCGGGAGGACAGGACATGAACACCAAGATAGAAGCCTCGACAGCCACGGCAGTGCCAAGCGCGAGCAAGCGGCGCATCCCGCCGGAATTCAACATTTTCCTGGTTCTGGTCGGCATCGCGTTGGTTTACGAGATCCTCGGCTGGATCTTCATCGGCCAAAGCTTCCTGATGAACTCGCAGCGTCTGACGATCATGATCCTGCAGGTGGCCGTTATCGGTATCATCGCAGTCGGCGTCACGCAGGTGATCATCACCGGCGGCATTGACCTTTCTTCCGGCTCCGTTGTCGGCGTCACGGCAATGATTGCTGCAAGCGTCGCACAGGCATCGACATGGCCTCGTGCACTTTATCCGGCATTGACCGACCTTCCGGCCATCGTCCCGATCGGCCTTGGGCTCTGTATCGGCCTGCTTGCGGGTCTGATCAACGGCTGGCTGATCGCCAAGACGAAGATTCCGCCGTTCATTGCGACCTTGGGCATGATGGTCTCCGCACGTGGTCTGTCGAAATGGTACACCAAGGGACAGCCGGTTTCCGGCCTGACCGACCAGTTCAATTTCATCGGCACGGGCATCTGGCCGGTCATCGTCTTCCTTGTCGTCGCCCTCATCTTCCATATTGCCTTGCGCTACACCCGCTATGGCAAGTTCACCTATGCGATCGGCGCCAATGTTCAGGCCGCCCGCGTCTCCGGCATCAATGTCGAGGCACACCTGATCAAGGTCTATGCCATTGCCGGCATGCTGGCTGGTCTCGCCGGCGTCGTCACCGCCGCCCGTGCGCAAACGGCACAGGCCGGCATGGGGGTGATGTACGAACTGGATGCGATCGCAGCCACGGTCATCGGCGGCACATCGCTTGCCGGTGGCGTCGGACGGATCACCGGCACGGTCATCGGCACCGTCATCCTCGGTGTGATGACCTCCGGCTTCACGTTCCTGCGGGTGGACGCCTACTACCAGGAAATCGTCAAAGGCATGATCATCGTCGCTGCCGTCGTGGTCGATGTTTACAGGCAGAAGAAGCGCAAGACGGTCTGACGGACTGCAGGATAGCTGGCGAGGATAAGTGTCATGAAACCATTGGGCGTCGGCTTGATCGGTACGGGATATATGGGCAAGTGCCACGCACTCGCCTGGAACGCAGTAAAAACAGTCTTCGGCGATGTGCCTCGTCCACGGCTGGTGCATCTGGCGGAAGCCAATGCGGAACTTGCCGCCTCGCGTGCCGATGAATTCGGCTTTGAAAAGGCAACGGCTGACTGGCGCCGGCTTATAGACGATCCGGATGTCGATGTCGTCTCCGTCACCACCCCGAACCAGTTCCATGCCGAGATGGCCATTGCGGCCCTTCAAGCCGGCAAACATGTCTGGTGCGAAAAGCCGATGTCGCCGACATTTCCGGATGCGCAACGCATGCTGACAGCCGTCGAGGCTTCTGGCAAAGTTGCAATCATGGGCTACAACTACATCCAGAATCCCATCCTTCGGCATATGAAGACACTGATCGAGGATGGCGCGATTGGTGCCGTCAACCACGTCCGTGTCGAGATGGACGAGGATTTCATGGCCGACCCTGAAGCGCCCTTCTATTGGAAGAGCGAGCGTTCGGCAGGATATGGTGCGCTGGACGATTTCGCCGTGCATCCTCTCTCGCTGCTTTGGTATCTTTTCGGCCATGTCCGTTCGGTCGTTACCGATATGGCGAAGCCCTATGCCGACCGTCCCTTGAAGGATGGCGGCCGCCGGGCGGTCGAAAACCATGACGGCGCCAGTATCCTGATGCGGCTCGAGCACGGTATCTCAGCCGTGCTGATGGCAAACCGCGCCGCGTGGGGCCGCAAAGGCCGTATCGCTCTGCAGATTTACGGCTCCAAGGGTTCGATCCTCTACGATCAGGAACGCATGAACGAGTTCGAACTCTACCAGACCGGCGGCAACACCACCGAACAGGGCTTCCGCCGGGTCCTGACAGCGCCTTCCCATGCACCTTACGG
Source organism: Hyphomicrobiales bacterium (assembly GCA_900472175.1). GTDB lineage: Bacteria > Pseudomonadota > Alphaproteobacteria > Rhizobiales > Rhizobiaceae > Pararhizobium. Next base: position 10,682 of record UCHD01000028.1, read on the forward strand.
CCAATTTATCCCGGCACCCGGCCATGGTCTCGGTTTCAATGACTTGAAGATCATCGAGTGCCACGAGCTGATCCGCGCCATCGCGGGTGAGCCTTTTTCAGCGATCGATTTCAAGCAGGGCTTGCGTATCGAGAAAACCGTTCATGCCATGGCACGTTCGTTTGACGAGAAGACCTGGATCGAGGTCGACAAGGTTGAAATCGGCGCTTCGCTTTAGAAGGCGATGCGCTTCATTCCTTTGACAGCGCTGACACCAGATCGCCGGCTTGCCTTTGCTGAGGCCTGAAACTCCGGTCCGGACTGTCTGTGTGATGGCTTTCCGGTGCCGGGCGGATAGTTGGGAGAGGCGGCCGCTGCCACCTCTCCCTCGGCCACCACGTTTGGAGGGTGATAGTGGCCATTCGCTTTGTGAGGGAAAGGGTCGGTGAACCGTGATCAATAATGGATCACGGACCGGATAGATTTTCCCTCATGCATCAGATCGAAAGCGTCATTGATGGCATCGAGGCCCATGGTATGGGTCACGAAAGCTGCCAGCTCTATGCCTCCGTTCATTGCGTCTTCCACCATTGAGGGCAGCTGGGTGCGGCCTTTAACTCCGCCGAATGCGGTGCCTTTCCAAGTGCGTCCGGTCACAAGCTGAAAGGGCCGGGTGGAGATTTCCTGGCCAGCGCCCGCAACACCGACAACGACCGACTGCCCCCAGCCCCGGTGAGCGCATTCCAGGGCTGCACGCATGACGCTGACATTGCCGATACATTCAAAGGAATGATCGACACCCCATCCGGTCATCTCGACAATGACGTCCTGAATAGGTTTTTCATGGTCTTTCGGATTGATGCACTCCGTGGCGCCAAAGCTTCCGGCAAGCTCGAATTTCGAAGGGTTGGTATCAATGGCAATGATGCGTCCTGCCTGCGCCTGCCTTGCGCCTTGGATGACGGCAAGGCCGATGCCGCCTAGACCGAACACGGCAACGCTATCCCCCTTTTGCACTTTGGCAGTGTTATGGACGGCGCCGATGCCGGTGGTGACGCCGCAGCCTAACAGGCAGACGTGCTCAGGATTGGCCTCAGGATTGATCTTTGCCAGGGAGACCTCGGCAACCACGGTGTATTCGCTAAACGTCGAGCAGCCCATGTAGTGATAAATCGGCTGACCTTTGTAGGAAAAGCGCGTGGTGCCATCCGGCATCAATCCCTTGCCCTGGGTCGCCCGCACCGCGACGCAGAGATTGGTTTTGCCCGACTTGCAAAACAGGCATTCGCGACATTCGGCCGTATAGAGCGGAATGACGTGGTCTCCGGGCTGAACGCTGGTCACGCCCTCCCCGATTTCCACGACAATACCGGCGCCTTCATGACCCAGAACGACCGGGAAAATGCCTTCCGGATCGGCCCCCGAGAGTGTGAAAGCATCGGTGTGGCAGACCCCGGTATGGGTAATCCTAACCAGAACTTCCCCTTTCTGCGGCGGAGCTACATCCAGTTCAACGATTTCCAGGGGCTTACCCGGAGCGAAAGCGACTGCAGCACGTGATTTCATAGTATTCCTCATTGTCCCTTAGGGGCGGAGACGCAAAGATCTCCGCAAGCCGTTTCGCGTGGTGTTTCAGGGGAAGCCGTTGCCGCCCAAAGCTCGCGGATCATATCCTTGAGCTGCAATGCTTCAGACCATCTGTCGGTGGTATCGTTGCCGTCGCGGCCTGTGATCGCATAGGGCTTCGGCCCAAGCTCACAGGTAAAGGCCAGTTCTGCGTTACCGGCGGAACGGGAGCGCCAGCTCCGGAAACCTTCCGACCACCAGCCAAGGAAGAGATCGACCCAGGGGCGATGATGTGGAAACGACAGCTCGATCTGGACCTGTTCGCGTGATGCGACCCGGCCGTGAAATGCGCGGGCATTCTGGAGAATACGGCTGATCAGAGCGTGATTTTCCGCATCGACCGGAAAGGCGAACTCCCGCCCCACCAGGAAATGCGACAGGTCTGCCAGCAGCGGCAATTCGGGGCGCTGATCCAGCAAATCAAGCGTGAAGAAGAGATCGGTGGTCATGCGATCGCGATGCGTTTCGATGAACACCGGGATGCCAGCATCGTCTGCAAGCCGCATCCACCCGTCAAGCAAGGGTAGGCAGTCCTCAACCCTGCGCAAACGAATATCCGGCTGCAAGTTGAGGTGGCTGACCGGGTAATCCGCCGCAAGCTCCAACGGCAGCATCAGGTCTTCGACTGTCCGGGGAAAGCACACCCCCTCGATTTTCAGGCCAGTGCCTTCGATCGCCTGGTTGAGACGGGCAACATCCCGCCGGTTTGTATAGTGGGCACTGATGCCGTCGAAACCGGCCTCGACGATCAAAGCCATATTCTCATCGAGATCTCGTTCGAAGCCGTCGGTATGGCGCCGCTCCATCGCCCATAACGACTGGAAAATATGCAGCTTCTGCATCACGCCGCCTTCGCATTTTTAAGCAGCGCCTTCAGATTGACACTCGGGTCGGCCAGAACGGCGGGATCGGGGCGCACACTCGCCGCAATCAGCATCTCAGAAAGCCTGATGTCCTTGGCAAGACTGTTGCCAAGGCCGAGGCCAGCCGCTGCCACCAGGCGTCCGTCATCGAGATAAAACGCAAGCTCGCCGGTTGGCAGCGCGCGCATCACGCACTGATGGTCTTGCTGCGGCTGCCCGGCAACCTGCAAGCCGAGATCATATTGATCGGACCAGAACCAGGGGATCGCTGCAAAAGGCTCAACGGCTCCTGCCATGTTGCGAGCAGCCGTCTCGGCTTGCGCCCGGGCGTTGCGCCAGCTCTCAAAGCGGACATGGCCGCCACCATATTGCTCGACAGCCGCGCAATCACCGGCCGCGAATATATCTGGATCACTCGTCCGGAGAAAAGCGTCCGTCAGGATCCCATTACCGGTCGCAAGGCCCGCGGTTTCAGCCAGGGCAATCTCAGGCTGAACACCAATGGCTGCGACAACGACGTCCGCAGGTACCGAAGTACCGTCAGTCAGGAGAACCGTGTTCTGGCGGATTTCGCAAACGCCTTGGCCGAGATGGAAGTGGACGCCTTCCTCGATGTGACGGCTATGCAATCGTGCGGCAAAGTGAGACGGCACCGCCCGGCCGAGCGGCTTTGGAGCAGCCTCGATGACGCTGACTGCAAGCCCTTTGCCACCCAGCACGGCCGCCAGTTCCATGCCGATCAAACCGCCACCAATGATCGCTACGCTGCGGCTGGCGTCCACACTGGCCAGTACGACTTTCGCATCGTCATATGTGCGAAAGTCAAGCGCGCGCTCGGCCCCTTGGCACATAAGCTTTCGTGGACGCGCTCCTGTCGCAAGAAGCAGTTTATCGTAAGTCAGCACCCGGCCATCGCTCAGGGTGAGTGACCGGCGCGCGGCATCGAGGCTAGATGCTCCGACTCCTTGCAAATAGATGATACCGGCGCCGAGCAGAGCTTCTCCGGAGCAGACCGCCTTCAGCGTCACAGCGCCGTTTTCAGGCTTTGACAGCGGTGGGCGTTCGTAAGGCAAATGGGGTTCAACGCCAACCAGCGTGACCGTACCGGCATAGCCAGCTTCCCGAAGCGCAAAAGCCGCTCTGGTGCCCGATTCCCCTGCTCCGACAATAACGATAGCGTCCACGGTGGTCCTCCTCCAGAATGGACTGGCACATAGGTTTATGTGCCAGTCATCGCGATCAGTTGCGCTTGGCGTAGTCTTTCATGTTCTCAGGCGTGACGAGTTCGAAGGGAACCATGACCTGTTTTTCGACAGGTTTTCCGCCTGCGAGCGCGACCGCCGCATCGATGGCGCTTGCGGATTGAGCCTTGGCGTTCTGGAAGACCGTGGCATCCAGGTCACCGGCCGCCATGGCAGCCAGAGCGTCCTGTGTCGCATCGATGCCAATGACGATCACATCATCCATCGAAACCCCGGCAGACTTCAGCGCCTGAATTGCGCCCAAGGCCATTTCGTCATTGTTGGCGTAGACGACATCGATCGGCTGGCCGGCCGTGATCCAGTTGGTGGTCATGTCCATCGCGTTGGTGCGGGTCCATGCGGCCGACTGTTCGTCGGCTATCGTGACGCCCTTACAGTCACCGGCAGCCAGCGTGTCCTTGAAAGACGACGTGCGGTCACGCGACGCCTGATGGGCGAGATCGCCCATCAGGATGTAGACCTGCGCGTTGCTGTCTTTGCCCGTCTTCTTCAAAAGGCCGCATGCGGCCTGGGCGGCCTGCGTTCCCGCATCCGTTTCCCGTGACCCGACATAGGCTTGCTTGTCGGGAAGCTGCCCGACATTGCCAGGCTCAAGATTGAGGTAAACCAGCGGAATGTTGGCCTTTTGCGCCGCCTGGGTGATACCCGGTGCTGCCGAGGCGTCCGCCAGAGTGAGAATGATGGCGTCGACGCCTGCAGCGATGAAGTTGTTGATTTGGCTAAGCTGCCTGGAGATGTCGGTCTGCGCATCCTCGACTTGTACGTCCGTGCCCTTCACCTCCAAGGCCCGGGCCTGCAAGCCTTCCCGCAACAGTGTCTGGAAGTTGTTGTCGAAGCTCTGCATGGAAACGCCGATCATTTCGGCTGAGGCGGTACCCGCCATCAAGGAGACCGCAAGGGCCGCCGCGTAAGCAAATTTCATATTATCCTCCCAATAGGCGCCGGACCGCCCAGTGCATTCCGGAGGCCCGACGGGCCGTTGTTTCGGCGGCCCTAGTTCAGAGCCACGCGAACCTCTCCATCGACCACCTCGGCCGGATAGGTTTTCAGATTTTCGCAGGCAGGCAGCCGGATGGCCTCGCCCGTGCGATAATCGAAGGCGCCGGAATGCTTGGGACATTCCACCTCGAAATCCATCACCAGGCCATCGGCAAGGTGGATAGCCTCATGGGTGCAAAGACCGGCCGTGCAATAGACACGATCATCAGGTCCACGATAGATCGCGTAGGTGCGTCCACCATGGTCGAAGCGAATGGCGCCTTCCTGTTCGATGTCATCGAGTTGGCATGCGGAAACCCAGCTCATTCTGCAGCCTCCCCGGCCGCTGCACGGGCCTTGCGGGCTGCCAGTTTCTCTTTCCGCTTCCGGTAGCGCTCCTGCATCTGAGCCTCGCCCTCTGGCGAGCCGTCGTGCCAGGTGCCAAACCACTTATCGAGCGGAATAAGGGCGTCGCCGTAGTTCACTTCGAAGTACTTGTGATGCAGGTAATGCGCATAGGCATGGCTATCGACCAGCTTGTCTTCACCGACTTCGACCTTGTCGAAGCCCACGTGGCCAGGAATGGCGCCAAAACCCGCATAATGCAGCTGATACAGCATCAGGATGGGATTGGACGGCAGGATCAGATGATAGAACGCTGTCCCGAAGTAGAGCAGATGCTCGACCGGGTGCATCGACAGCGACGACCACGGAGACGGATTGACCGAGTTATGGTGGACCGAATGCACCCACTTGTAGAGCAACGGCGTGTGGATCAGCCGGTGCACACAGAAAAAGTGGAATTCGTGGATGATCGGCACGACGAGTGCGACAAGCGCCAGTGTCCAAGGATTCTCCGCAAAGGCCAGCCAGGGCGCGTAACCGTTGGCATAGGCCCAGAGCATACCAGCCTCGATTGCCGTCCAGATGACGACACCGGACAGAAACGTGCGCAGAATGTTGTCTTTGTTCTGGTTTTCGAACCAGAACGCCTGGTTTTTCTGTTCGGCGGGGAACTTGCCATTGTATTTAAAGCGGGTTTCCTGGCGTTTCAGCACGTAGAGATGAAGCTCGAATGCGCCGTAGAACAGGAAAACGCAGACAGTGTTGACGGCATAAAGCCAGGCGATCCAGCCAAAGCCGAGCGTCCGCATGGTTTCCATCGGCGGAATGACCCAAGCCCAATAGGCCAATGCCGAGGCGGCGAAGATCACGTTCCAAGGGAAGAAATAATGTGGCAGCCATTTCAGGATTGCCATAATCCGCGTCGGGAACTGGAAGAGCGGCGCATACTGAACCGGCTGCTTCGGCGCCCAGTCGCCACGCTTGTTGCGCGTTCCATACTTAAGGTCGTCCATTGCGTTCTCCCTGGGGCGGAGCACGTCTGACGTGCTCGCACAAAGCTTTGATTGAAGGAGAGCGGACGCTTTCGCCGGCTGTTCAAAGCGAACGTCCAAGCCTTCCTCCCTGCCGTTTAAGTAGCAGGAGGGCGGCTAAACGCCGAAGGTTTCATTGATCAGATTAGATCAGAGAGCTTCTGCGGTGATGGTGATGAAACGAATGGGGTTGGGATCCGGCCTAATCTTCGTCAAGCCGATCCGATACAAGATCCAGTCCAGCGCCCGCTGTGCCTGCGCTTCGGGCGCCTGGTCGAGGACCACGTCGACGATGCCGTTGCGTAAGGCCGTGCGGGTATAATCCGTGAGTTCGTGAGCGACGAACAGAATCTCACGGCCGCGCTGATGGCGGCCCAGCACCTTGATCAAGGCGGAGTTCGCGCCGCCTGCATTATACAGACCGGCAAGATCGGGATATTTCTCAAGAGCGTAGGATAGGGATGCCTCGCTATACTGCTCTTCGTCCCGGCTGAACCCGATCCACTCAAAACTGACGGCGCCACGACGCTCGGCAAAATAGTCAGAAAAACCGCGCATACGCTCCCGGTGCACCTGATAGATCGGATGGCAGAGCGCAACCACCGGCCCCGCCTGCGTCGTCATCCGGGAGATGAAGTGGGCTGCGGTACGACCGGCTGCGTAGTTATCGATGCCGACAAATTCTCCCCGCGTTTCGGATGCCCGTGTCACCACATGGAGCACCGGTGTCCCGCGTTTGACAACGGCATCCACTGCAGCGCCGATGGTGGGGCTGTTGGGCACGGCCAGTATCAAGCCCGCCCGTGGAACGTCAGCAGCCAGGATCCGTTTCGCGATTTCGTCGGGGTTCTTCTCATCCGTGAAGCTGCGTTGAACAACGACCAAAGGATCGAGTGTTGACGCGATACTCTCAAACTCGTGGGAAAGTCTGCGGTAGAACGTTGTCTCCGGGCGGACCATCAGCACTTCAATACGGAGCAACTTGTGGTGTGCGTCTGGTATCGTGCGTGGATACTTCAAAGTACGCGCAGCAAGTGTCACCTTTTCGACAAGTTCGGAACGAACGCCCCCTCGCCCGTTCAGAACGCGTTCGACAGTCGCTGTCCCAACGCCCGCGAGACGGGCAATATCCTGATAATTCGGTCTGCTCATGCGTACTCCGCCGCCCCAATTCCAAGCCAATCGGTGCTCAGAGCCTCCAAATTGCTGTGATGCCCTTGGCGTAGGTTACCTTATTTATGGGGAACGGTAGCGGAGATGTTTGCGAAGCGCTATGAGCACGATGGTTTGCGGGGAGTACTTTTACGCGGCACGGTAACTCAGCTGGTCCCCTTGGCTGGGAGGAATTTCTGGAGCGTTTTTCTGCCAAAATCTTCATATAGGGGTCAAAACAAGAGCAGTCCGAAATCGTACGATAAGTCCGAACGAAGCATGAACAATGCCGTAGTTCGGATTTTGGGCATTCGATCTCTGTGGATTGCCATCGACATGCGCCAGTTTTGATTTCTCTGTCCGGCCCGACTCGACAACGCTCAGCGTAGATTGGTCGTGAATGGAGTCGGGCGATGGCAAAGCGCAAGCTTCTCAAAGATCAAGATCGACGGGAGCTTGTCGACATACCAGTCGACGAGGACAGCCTAATCCGACACTATTCGCTGTCGTTGGCGGATCGCCTGGAGATCGAACTCCGGAGACGTAATCACAATCGGCTTGGCGTAGGCGATGCACTTATCGAGCAGCCAAACGTTCAGCTCTTCCTGGCTTTTGACGCGCAAACGCGGGGTGAAGAAGCGTTCGCGCACTAGGCCGACCTAGTTCTCGACCTGTCCCTTCTCCCATCCGGATGCAGGCGTACAGGCGACCGGCTGAACGAGATAGTGGCTGCACATCTGCAGGAAGCGGCGATTGTATTGCCGCTCCTTGCCGACGAATACGGCTTCGACCGCCGTCTTCAAGTTGTCGTAGATGCCGCGCGTGCAGGTGCCACGAAAGAACGCGAAGGCCCGGTCATGGGCGTCAAAGACCATCTCCTGGCTCTCGCGCATATAGGCCCGCGCAAACATCATCCGGCTGTGGCAGAGCCGGACATGGGCGACCTTGACGGTCGTCGTCACGCCGTTGATCAGAATGATCTCGTGGCTCCAGTCGAACTGGTAAGCCTCACCTGGCGCGTAGTAGAGCGGCACATAAGCTTCCGCCGTCACGGCTCCCCGGTTCTTCGCCCAGGTCTTCGCATATCGCCGGATCGCGTCATAACTGCCATCGTAACCGAGCGCCCGGACCTCCTCGTAAATCCGGATCAGTGTCAGCCGTTCACGCGACGGCTTGCCCTCGTTGGCTGTCAGAAACCGCTCGATCTCGGCCTTCCACGCTCCGATCCTTGGTAGCGGTTGCCGCTCTCGCTCATAGCTGAAATCGGTCTCGTCGGAGCGCAGTATCTTGCGAACCGTTTTGCGCGACACATGCAGTTCCCGGACGATCTTCTTCACCGACCAGCCCTGCACATGGAAGGCCCGTCGAACACGCGCAATCGTATCCACTCGCTTCAACTCCCGCTCCATCCGCCGCAAAAAGCCGGATGGTCAGATGAAATCTAAGGGGGGTCAAAATTGGACGCCGATTACCCCGCCAAGGGGGTCAAATTTGCATGCCGAAACACTGTGCATGCCTGGAGTGTC
>UCHD01000033.1 GCA_900472175.1 Hyphomicrobiales bacterium
TGATGATGACACAGGTTTTGGAGGCGGGGATTTGCGGGGATGAAAAATACGCGCGGTTCGGTGGCGTGACTTCGGCCGCACATGCTGTCGGGCTGGAAACATCAAGCATTTCAGCGATATGAATTTCCACTACACCCGTTTTCCAGTGCGCAGTCCGTCTTGATGGGCTGCCGCATATCCCCGTCAAGATCTGCTTCCAACCTGTTGCGGAGGGCGTCGGCCTTACGGCGCCCTTGCTACCGGTGGCTTCAATCGCAGGCCAAGCACCAAAAGCATGCCGATCGCGTAGACGGCAACGACCGATAGCCAGATCGCGCCGGGCCAGTGTTGGCGGAAGACGAAGTAGACACTTGAGAAGGCCAACGGCGCGATGATCGTGGCGAGGCTGACAACGGACGCCAGCACACCCTGGAACTGACCCTGGCTGCGCTCGTCAACCTGCCGGGTGGCAAGAGATTGCAGTGCTGGAACGCCAATGCCACCCAGCGCAAAGACCGGCATGATCGCGAAGATCATCCAGCTTTGCGTGGCGAACGCCATGACGATGAGGGCAATGCAGGTGCCGGCGACCCCGGCCAGAATAGCTGTCCGCTCGCCGAGGAGCTTGACGGCGGGGCCGGGAAGGAATGCCTGGGCAAGCGTCTGGCAGACACCGAAGGCGCCGAGCGAAAGACCGATCCAAAGACCGTTCCAATGAAAGGCATCGTTGCCCCACAGCGCCCAGCAGGTGCCATAGGCCTCGCCGGTGGCGCTGAAGATGAAGAAGATGAAGACGATCGGCAGCACGCTTTTCATCGAGAAGACCCAACGTAAGGGGCGCAGCGGATTGAGTGCGCCCAGATCCAGTTTTTGGCGTGTTGGTGTGCGGGACTCCGGCAGGACGAAGTAGGCCAGAAGCAGATTGCAGCCATTGAGCAGCGCCGCCGCGATGAACGGCAGCCGCAGCCAATGATCGCCAAGGACGCCACCGAGGACGGGGCCAATGATGAAGCCGATGCCGAACATGGCGTTGAACAGGCCAAAGCGCCGGGCGCGTTGGTCCTCGGCAGAGATGTCGGTGATATAGGCCATCGCGACGGCGATGTTGGCGCTGGTAAGCCCGGCGATGGCGCGGCCGATGAAGAGCATCCAGAGGTTGGACGCGAAAGCCAGGAAGAGATAGTTGATGGCCGCACCGCCAAGCGAAATCAGCAGCACGGGCCGGCGGCCGATACGATCGCTGAGAGCACCGAGCACCGGGGCAAAGATAAACTGCATCACCGCATAAAGAGCGGTCATCGTGCCGATATAAGGCGCGACGTTCTGGCTATGGGTCACCTCCTGCAGCAGGGAGGGCAGAATGGGAAAGATGAGACCGATGCCGATGGCATCGAGGACAATGGCGGTAAAAATGACAAGCAGGGACCTGTTCATGGCGCAATCCGATCGACGCAGGCATGCGGACGCGAGCAGCGCCGATGCGTGCGATAGGGCCTGACGGAAATCAGGCGTGTGGTTTATGGGAAACGCTGGCCGATCCATGCCAAAAATGCGCAGGGATGGCGTGTGCTTGACCACCTGGACGACAATTCGTCCACCTGTTTACTCCGCTACTGAGCGGATCAAGGGAAGCGGCCGCTTTTCGCGACGGATGTTATTTACATCGGGCGGGGCAAAGGGACAAGTCCTCTCAGCTGACTCAGTCAGCCAGCATAGAAACAGTGGCCGAAAATACAGAATGCGGGCAGGCCGTGAAATGCCTGATTGTCGCCTTTCGGCCCAAACCGGTCATTGAACCTGACATCTGCGAAGGTTAGATTTGAGCAATGGGAAAACTGCACCAAGCAATCACGCTCATTCTGAGCGCAATCGGACTGATCCTCGGTGGCTGGCTTGGCTATGAACTCGCAGGCCCGATTGGGGTATTGGTATTCACACCGCTTGGCGCTCTGGCTGGATTGGTTTTGAGCATTCTCAACTGGCGACTACTTTATTTTCTAAGGTGACCGCCTTTGGCGCGTCCGTGACATGACCGCCTTCGGCGCATCTGCATCATGACGGCGTTCGGCCCAAACCGGTCATAAGCTGCCGAATTCGGGGGGCAGCTTTACGCCTTCATTTCGGATGTTCAAGGTTCATGATTGAAAGCGGAAATTCGCTGCAGCGGAACTAAAGGACAGCTTTGCACTGAACTTGAAGATCTTTTATTCGCTGATGAGATTTTCAGCGGTCCGCCTCCAATAGGGATCTCGAACGAACTCTTTGGCAAGAAATCCCATCAGTAGCGATATTCTGTGTACGCCCCGAAGGTCTGGATGGGTGAGCACCCAGAGCGAGTTCGCGGGTGCCGTGTGATAGGTGAAACACCGCTTCAGGTCTGAACGGCGCAAATCGTCCGGCAAGAGCGCAACACCGCAGCCCTCCGCTGCCAGACGCGCCATGGCGGTGAGATCATCGCAGGCGATTGCCGTGACAGGCTGCTTTTCATTCAACACGTCACGAAAAGCCGGATGACGCAGCAATTGTCCTACCGGTGTGGCCAATTCATGTTGTGAAAGATCGGATGGGCCGTCCAGCCGCGCAGCGGTCTCGAGGTAGGAGGGGGCCGCGTAGACAGCCCAATCGATATTGAGAACACGTCGCCCCCAAAGATGGTCAGGCGGATTATGGGCGACTCGCAAGGCGACGTCCGCGCCCCGGTCGGACATGTTCATTTCCTGGTTCGAAACCAGAAGTTCCACCCGAACGTTGGGATGCGCCTCGCTGAAATTCATCAGATAACGCGGCAACACGGTGTCGGCAAAACTGCGCGGCGCGGTAAGGCGCACAATGCCCTCGGCATTTCCGTCCCTGCCGCTTACACGCCGGTCGATCGCCTCGAAAGAGCGGGCGATACCAAGACCTATCTCGCGCATTTCATTGCCCGCGTCCGTCAACACAAACCGGCCTTTGACACGATCAAACAAACGCGTGCCCGTCTGTTCTTCAAGCAGGGCAATGTGCCGGAAGACCGTCGCATGGCTCAGTCCGGTAAGCTTGGCGGCACGAACCTGAGAGCCCGTTTCGCAAACCGCGAGAAACACTTTGACGAGGTTCCAGTCCAAATTCTGGCCAACTCAATTTCAAATTTGCAATATGAGATCTCAAAAATGCATATATCCATCTTTTCTGCAACTAAATATCCTCGGCTCATATCGACAACGGCAATGAAGGACATGGATATGATTGGATACACTTCGCTTGGCACGGCCAACCTTTCCCGCGCGGAAAGCTTCTATGACGCCTTGTTGGCGGAGCTCGGCGCCAAACAGGTGATGCGCATGGATGATTTCATCGTCTGGGCAGTCGAAAATGGCGGCGCTGCCTTCTCAATTCACATCCCTGAAAACGGAAAAGAATACTCGGTCGGCAACGGCGTAATGATTGCGCTCGCGGCATCCGGCCAGACACAGGTTAACCTGGTGCATGAGAAGGCTTTGAAATTGGGAGGCGTCGATGAAGGCAAGCCCGGATTTCGGGCCGAGGGCTTTTACGCCGCCTATTTCCGCGATCTGGACGGCAACAAACTTAATGTCCACTGCATGGTCAGTTGAGCCATGCCGTTGGAACCCTACAAGATCGTTGGGCACAGATTGTGCCCTTATGTGCAAAGGGTCGTTATCGTCATGATCGAAACAGGCATTGACTTTGAACGGATCGATATCGACCTCGACAATAAACCCGCGTGGCTCGGCGATGTATCGCCGGGTCGTCAGGTGCCGGTATTTTGGGCTGGGCGCGACGAATGGCTATTCGAATCCAGTGTTATTGCCCGTTATCTGGATCAGGTGACAGAGGGAGGTCTGATGCCCAGCGATCCTTGGGCGCGCGCTTGTCATGAAGCCTGGATGGCCTATGCGGACGGCATGCTGAATATCGTCGCCCGCATTATCTATCGCGATGTCGACGCATCCGCTTTAGCAATCTCGTTGCGAGAGCTTGAGGAGCGACTGCGGATTGTCGATGACCGTTTTCAGCCGCAAAGATATTTCGCGGGTGATGCTTTCGGCCTTGTCGACGCAGTGTTTGCAACACTTTTCCGGTATTTTTCTGTTTTCGATAGAGTGTCGGAAACGAAACTGAATGACTCGCTTCCACAAAAACTCACAGAATGGTGGGCTCTTGTAGGCAGTCATAAATCGGTGAAAGACGCGGTACCGCCAACCTATGAGGCTGAACTTATACAGTTCATCGCCCGAAAGGAAAGCCATGCCGCTCGGGTGCTAGCCACGGCAAGTGGATAGAACTGTTGCTGCAACGACCCAACATCCCGGATCACGCAACCACAGTATATTTCTTGAAGACGTGCAACTGACACTCGTAGTGCTCAAGCGCATGTGGATGAGCGTTCATTTCCAGCTGTTCAGCATGCAAGTGATGGGGCCGTCAGTAACAAGTCGATATGTAATTGATCGGCAGTGTTTGTTTGTTCGCAGCCCTAGAAGCAAACATTCCGCCGACGGCCCCATTCCAGCCTCCAACCTCGAAGCGGTTCATGTCTCCTATTGGCGCAAAGCGGTCCAATCGCGGCGTCCATCGCACAAACACGGACAGTCCGCGTTGAACCACCGAGAGGGGCAAATCGCCCCTCTCGGTGCTAACGCTTTTACGCCCGCAGGACGCCACCGGTGTTTTTCGTCACATTGGCGATGATCTTGCCCGTCAAAACTTCGAAATCCTCGTCGGTCAGCGTGCGCTCTGCCGGCTGGATGACGACTTCGATGGCGACGGATTTCTTGCCTTCGCCGACGGATGCGCCCTCAAAGATGTCGAAGACGTTGACGCCGGTGACCAGTTTGCGGTCGGCGCTCGATGCGGCTTTCAGGATCGCGCCGGCTTCGACGGATTTGTCGACGACGAAGGCGAAGTCGCGCTTGACGGCCTGGAAGGGGGACAGCTCCAGCGCGGCCTTGGTGCGGGTGGCCTTCTTCTTCGGCTCGGGCATGGCATCGACATAGACTTCGAAACCGGCGAGCGCGCCGGAAACGTCAAGCGCTTCCAGAACCTTCGGATGGAACTCGCCGAAATGGCCGAGAACGATCTTCGGGCCGAGCTTGATCGTGCCGGAGCGGCCGGGGTGATACCAGGACGGGCCGCCGGCTTCGAACTGGACATTGCCCATCGGCACGCCGCAGGCTTCGAGAACGGCGATGGCATCGGCCTTGGCATCGAAGACGTCGACCGGCTTGCCGCCGCCCTTGGCGGCATTCGACCAGGACCGGCCGGCACCGGCAAGCGAGGCGGTGCCGCGGCGAATACCGCCGGCAACGCGGCGCTGCCCGGCCGGAGTATCGTTTTCATAGGTGCCGGACACTTCGAAGATCGCCACGTCGCCAAAGCCCTTGTCGGCATTGCGCTGGGCGGCGGTCAACAGACCGGGCAGCAGCGACGGCCGCATGTCGGACATATCCGCGGCGATCGGGTTTGCCAGCGACAGGCTTTCCGCGCCGCCGCCGAACAGGGTGGCCTGTGCCTTCGAGATGAACGACCAGGTGACGGCCTCGAGCATGCCGCGGGAGGCAAGCGCCCGCTTGGCAAGCCGGGTGCGAATTTGCAGGGTCGTCAGGATCTTGCCGTTGACGGCGCCGATGCTTTCGATCGGCTGCGGCTTGATGTTGTCGACGCCATGGATGCGCATGACCTCTTCAACGAGATCGGCCTTGCCATCGACATCCGGACGCCAGGAGGGGACGGAAACCGAGACGCGCTCACCGGAGCCTTCAACGCCGAAGCCGAGGCCCGTGAGGATCGAGATGCTCTCTTCCGCGCTGACCTCAAGACCCGTCAGGCGCTTCACCTCGGAGACCGGAAAATCGACGATCTTGGCCGTGTAGCCGGCATAACCGACCACATCGGTCTTGGCCGCCGTGCCGCCGCAGATGTCGAGAACCAGCTGGGTGGCGCGCTCAAGGCCTGGAACCATATATTCCGGGTCCACACCGCGCTCGAAACGGTAGCGGGCATCGGTGATGATGCCCAGCGAACGGCCGCTCTTAGCAATGTTCATCGGGTCCCAAAGTGCGGATTCGATCAGCACGTCGATGGTGTTTTCATCGCAGCCGGAATGCTCGCCGCCCATGATGCCGCCGATCGACTCGATGCCATCGTCATCAGCGATGACAACGTTAGCCGGCGAAAGAGTGTATTCGCGCGTATCGAGCGCCAGAACCTTGTCGCCTTCATTGGCGCGCCGGACAGTCAGGTTACCCTTGACCTTAGCGGCGTCAAAGACGTGCAGCGGCCGGCCCTGGTCGAAGGTCATGTAGTTGGTGACGTCGACCAGCGCGTTGATCGGGCGAAGGCCGATGGCGAGCAGGCGTTGCTGCATCCATTTCGGGCTCGGGCCGTTCTTGACGCCGCGCACGAGGCGAAGCGCAAAACCCGGGCAGAGATGGCTGTCTGCACCAAGATCGAGCTTGACCTTGGTGGTGGTCTCGCCTTCGGTCTTGAAGGTGGGCTGCGCCGCTGCCTTCAGCGTGCCGAGCCCGGAGGCGGCGAGATCGCGGGCAATACCGTAGATCGACGTGCAGTCGGGACGGTTCGGCGTCAGGTTGATCTCGATGATCGGATCATCAAGCCCGGCATAGGCGGCAAAGCTGGTGCCGACCGGCGCATCTTGCGGCAAGTCGATGATGCCGTCATGGCTGTCCGACATCTGCAGCTCTTTTTCCGAGCACATCATGCCATGGCTTTCGACGCCGCGGATCGTGCCGACGGCGAGCGTCACATCGATGCCGGGGACGTAAGCGCCGGGCGCGGCAAAGGCGCCGATAAGGCCCGCACGCGCATTCGGCGCGCCGCAGACGACCTGGACCGGGGCGCCGGCGCCGGTATCGACCATCAGGACCCTCAGCTTGTCGGCCTGCGGATGCTTTTCGGCCGAGACGACCTTGGCAATGACGAAGGGCTTGAACGCGGCCTTGTCATCGACATCCTCGACCTCGAGCCCGATCGAGGTCAGGCGCTCGCAGATCTGTTCAAGGGTGGCATCCGTTTCCAGATGGTCTTTCAGCCAGGAGAGTGTGAATTTCATGATTTCACTCGTGTCCTAATGTCTTGCCGGTGCTTCCTCGTTTCGGAAGTGCTGGCGGAAATTGTTCAATCGACGATCTTACGCGCTCAAACCGCCAAACAGTGTCGGCATGTCGAGCGGGCGAAAACCGTAATGGCTCATCCAGCGGACGTCGGCATCGAAGAAGTTTCTGAGGTCCGGCATGCCGTATTTCAGCATGGCGATGCGGTCGAGGCCCATGCCCCAGGCAAAGCCCTGGTAGACGTCGGGATCAAGCCCGCCGGCGCGCAGAACGTTCGGGTGCACCATGCCGCAGCCGAGGATTTCCATCCAGTCGGTGCCTTCGCCGAACTTGACGATCGGGCCGGAGGAACGGTCGCACTGGATATCGACCTCGAAGGACGGCTCGGTGAACGGGAAGAAGGACGGACGGAAGCGCATCGTCACGTCATCGACCTCGAAGAAGGTCTTGCAGAACTCTTCGAGAATCCAGCGCATGTTGGCGACGTTCGACTTGGTATCGACGACCAGGCCTTCGACCTGATGGAACATCGGCGAATGGGTGGCGTCCGAATCCTGCCGGTAGGTCTTGCCTGGGATGATGATGCGGATCGGCGGCTTCTGCGCTTCCATCGTACGGATCTGCACCGGCGACGTATGTGTGCGCAGAACCTTGCGCTCGCCCTTCTCGTCCGGATTGAAGAAGAACGTGTCGTGCATTTCTCGGGCCGGGTGGCCTTCGGGGAAGTTCAGCGCGGTGAAGTTATAATAGTCGGTCTCGATATCCGGACCTTCGGCAATCGAGAAGCCCATATCGGCGAAGATCGCGGTGATCTCGTCGATGATCTGGCTGATCGGATGGATGCGGCCGCGCTCGGCGGGCGAGGAGCGCACCGGCAGCGAGATATCGACGGTTTCGCGCGCCAGCCGTTCGGCGATCGCTGCGTCCTTGAGGGCCGATTTGCGGGTGGCGATCGCTTCGAAGACGTCGGTCTTCAGCGCGTTGATGGCGGCGCCGCGGGTCTGGCGCTCTTCCGGCGTCATGGTGCCGAGCGTCTTCAGGAGCTCGGAGATCGAGCCTTTCTTGCCGAGTGCGTTGACACGCACGGCTTCGATCGCGGCTTCGTCACCGGCAGCGGTTACTTCGGCCAGCAGATTGTCTTTCAGGGTTTCCAGATCGGACATCGTTCATTTCCCGGTTCATTGCCGTGATCGGTCAAAGAAAAACCCGCGCCAGCCGTGCCAGCGCGGGTTTCCCAATTCGTATTCCAAAAGGCTTGGGAAGCGCTGGTCTTAACGAACCGCGCTTTCAAACTCGTTGGTGGTGCCTGCGTCCTTGAGGTATTCAAGCGCCTTCTTGGCGGCAGCGACGAGCGCGCCGAATGCTGCCGGCTCATGGATAGCCATGTCGGAGAGAACCTTGCGGTCGACTTCAATGCCAGCCTTCGCCAGACCGTCGATGAAACGGCCGTATGTCAGGCCATGTTCGCGAACGGCAGCGTTGATGCGCTGGATCCAGAGGGCGCGGAAGTTGCGCTTGTTGACCTTGCGGTCGCGATAGGCAAAAGCCTTCGAGCGATCCACGGCAGCCTTGGCTGCGCGGATGGTGTTCTTGCGGCGGCCGTAGAAGCCCTTGGCTGCCTTGAGTGTCTTCTTGTGCTTGGCGTGAGCTGCTACGCCGCGTTTTACACGTGCCATGTTATGATCTCCTTATAAATCCAAAAGTGCCAGACGTCTTAGAGACCGTTGGGCAGGTAGTTCTTGATGACCTTCTTGCCATCTGGCTCTGCCAGCACCATGGTGCCACGTGCATCGCGAATGAACTTGTTGGACCGCTTGATCATGCCATGGCGCTTGCCTGCGGCAGCTGCCATTACCTTGCCGGTTGCGGTGATCTTGAACCGCTTCTTGGCCGAGGATTTCGTCTTCATCTTGGGCATTTTGCTACTCCATTCTTTTTGGTTTTAAGACCAACTGACGAGGTTGATCTCCAGCGTAAAGAACGGCCACGGCATGCCCTGCCGGACCGTTCGGACGGGGGCTTGTAACCGAAGCGCCCGAAAAGTGCAATGGGATTCCGGAAACAGCCCGATATTTCCCGATTGCGGTCACTACAATGAAAAAGCCGCCAATCCGGCGGCTTCATCAACGGTGGTTCGGGGCGGGATTAGCGCGGAGCCAGAACCATCATCATCTGGCGGCCTTCCAGCTTCGGCTCGGCTTCGACCTTGGCGATTGCCGTGGTGTCTTCCTTCACCTGAAGGAGCAGTTTCATGCCCAGTTCCTGGTGGGCCATTTCGCGGCCGCGGAACTTCAGGGTCACCTTGACCTTGTCGCCTTCTTCGAAGAAGCGGTTCATCGCGCGCATCTTGACGTCATAGTCGTGCGTGTCGATGTTCGGACGCATCTTGATCTCCTTGATCTCGATGATCTTCTGCTTCTTGCGCGCCTCGGCCGCCTTCTTCTGCGTTGAGTATTTCAGTTTGCCCAGATCAAGGATCTTGCACACCGGCGGTTCCGCGTTCGGCGAGATCTCGACGAGGTCGAGGCCCAGTTCTTCCGCCATGCGGAGTGCCTGATCGGTGGGAACGCTGCCGTGGTTTACACCTTCGGCGTCGATGAGCTGAACCCGGAGGGACCGGATTTCCTTGTTAGAGCGGGGCCCGTCTTTGACTGGGGCGTCCGTTTTGAACGGTCTGCGAATGGTCGTACTCTCCTCGAGCTGTTACGAATGCAATGTCGGATAATAGCGCTTTGTCCCGGCAAAAATGCCGTTCAACTGCCGCTTGGTCTTCATGTGTAAATTGCTGCGGAAAAGTCAATAACACAGCTCTTCACGAAAATCACCACCTGTCAGGCATTCGAAGAATCTGTTTTAGAAAGAAAATCCGCGGTAAGCGCTTAAAAGTAAGGAAAATTGCATGTCACTGCCAATGTCGAACGCCGATCCGGACATGCTCGAAGTCGGTACGGGAAGCGAATCGCGCCGTATCGCCATGCGCGTCCTGAAGGCAAAGGACGGCAATCGCCTGCCAACCCTGGTCTGGCTGGGCGGCTACCGGTCGGACATGACCGGCACCAAGGCCGTCGAGCTGGAGCGGCATGCGGCCGCATCCGGCGCTGCCTGCATCCGGTTCGACTATTCCGGTCATGGCGCCTCGGGCGGTGCCTTTACCGACGGGACGATTTCCAGATGGCTGGAGGAGAGCCTCGCGGTCATTGATCATCTGAAACCGGAGCGCATGGTTCTGGTCGGCTCGTCGATGGGCTGCTGGGTGGCGCTCAGGCTGATCGCCGAGCTGCGCGCCCGCAGCGAAGGAGCAAAGATTGCCGGTCTGGTGCTGATTGCCCCTGCGCCTGATTTCACCAGCGACCTGATCGAGCCGAACCTTTCAGATGCGGAACGCGCTTCGCTGGCCGAACGCGGCTATTTCGAGGAGCCGACACCGTACGGCCCGGATCCGAACATTTTTACCGCCCGGCTCATTGAGGACGGACGGAAGAACCGGGTCATGACCGGCATCATCGAGACCGGCTGCCCGGTGCATATCCTGCAGGGCATGCAGGATCCCGACGTTCCCTATAAGCACGCCCTGAAGCTGATGGAGCATCTGCCGTCGGACGATGTGGTGATGACGCTGATCCGCGACGGTGATCACCGTCTGTCACGGCCGGAGGATATCGAGCGGATTCTGGCTGCTGTAACCGCCATGTCCACCGGCTGAAAGCCGTAAACCCCTACGACCAAAGGTGTTGCCGGGCATTTTAACCATATCCGGCGATCCCCGATTCATCTGATTGACTTCGTTTCGGCCGCGCTGTTAACTCTTTGTTAACGATTAGAGCGGCGCGCGGCGGGGTTTCACCGCGAAAGCTGACGGTAGTTTTCAAGCTTTCGCGGGGATTTTCCGGATTGGTCCGGAAAGGGACCGCGCCACAGGGGACTTGCATGGCGCAGTTGATGGGCATCAGGAAAATGGTCGTGGCACTTGCGGCTGTTTTCGCTTCGGCAGGCGCTGCTATCCCGGCGCCATCGGCAAGCGCGCTGTCGATGCAGACGGGCGCCATCACCTCGCAGCCAATCGGCCACTACGAATTCTGCCAGAGCCATCGCTCCGAATGCGACGTCAAGACGAAATCGACGGTAGCCCCGCGCGTCACCGATTTCGGCTGGTCGGTCATCCGCGAGGTCAATCTTGCGGTCAACAGCGAGATCACCCCGATGACCGACATGGACCTGTTCGGCAAGGACGAGGTCTGGGCCTATCCGGAAGGTGCGGGCGATTGCGAGGATTTCGTTCTTCTGAAGCGCAAGCGTCTGATGGAAAAAGGGTTCTCTCCGTCTGACCTGTTGATCACCGTTGTCCGCAAGCCGGATGGCGAAGGCCATGCAGTCCTGACTGTTCGTACCGCCCAGGGCGACTTTATCCTCGACAATCTCGAAAATGATGTGAAGCTCTGGAGCAAGACGCCCTATCGCTTCCTCAAGCGCCAGGCTTCATTCAATACGGGCCGCTGGGTGACGATCGAGAACGGCGCGGAAGTGCTGGTTGGTTCGGTCGGGAACTGATCGCAGCCAGAGCGTGGATTTTAGAAAAGGGCGCGACCTGATCAGGTCGCGCCCTTTCTATTTGATCAGCGCGGATTGACTGGTAGCACCTGACCGACATCGATCCGATTGCCGTCCGGATCCTCAAAGACAAAGGCCCGCAGGCCATAGTCCTTGTTCTGGAGGGCTTTGATGATGCGCAATCCATGCCGTTGGCAAATCGCATGCAGGGTATCGACATCCCCCACCATCATATGCGCCACGTTGAAGGCTGCGGCTTTGTGGTCCGGTTGTAGGGTGAGGTGCAATTCGGCCTGATCCCGGGCGAGGATCATGAAGCCGACCGGATTGCCGTTTTCGAAGGTTTTGCGGAAGCCGAGGACATTGACGTAGAAGTCGTGGGCTTTGCCCATATCCTTGACCGGGAGCATGGCGGCAATTCGCCCGAAGCGAATACCGTGATCGGCGATGTTATCCATCGCTTCACCTCAGATTTGGGAGAATTCGGGGCGCCAGGCGGGCGGTGCCGCGTGAAACCCGTACTCCTTTTTTCAATCGATGAGACGGTGCTCACGCCTTCATGTCTGTAACAGGGAAAACCCCGGGCGGCAAAACGTTTTAATCATGCGTTACCGATCAACACGCCCGCCGCCAGCACCAGGCCGCCGCCCAGCACCACCTGGAAGGCCGCGCGCAAAAATGGCGTTTCCATATACTTGTTCTGGATAAAGGCGATGACCCAGAGTTCGAAGAAGACGATGACGGCGGCAATGATCGTGGCCGTCCAGAAATGTGGGATGAGATAGGGCAGAGCGTGGCCGAGGCCGCCGAGCGTCGTCATGATGCCGCAGGCAAGACCGCGCTTGAGCGGCGAGCCACGCCCGGAGAGCTTGCCGTCGTCATGGGCGGCCTCGGTAAAGCCCATGGATATGCCGGCACCGACCGACGCGGACAGGCCCACTAGAAAGGTCTGCCAGGTATCCTGGGTGGCAAAGGCGGCGGCGAAGATCGGCGCCAGCGTCGAGACCGAGCCATCCATCAGGCCGGCAAGTCCGGGCTGCACATAGGTTAGCAGAAACTGCCGGTGCGCCGCCTCGTCTTCCTTCTTGCGCGTATCTTCCGGCACATGCTTGTCGGTCAGCAGGCGGGCAATGTCTTCATGACCCTGCTCGGCCAGCGCCAGATCGCCGAGCAATTGCCGGGTTGCCGCATCGGACGTGTTCTTGCCCGCCTCGACATAGAAATTGTAGGCCTGCGTTTCCATTTCTTCCGCCTCGCGCCGCATGGCGTCGAGCGACTGGTTGTGGCGCAGCCAGTCCGGCTTGCGGGCCGGGAAGCCGCTGACATGTTCGCGCCGGATCAGGGGAATGCGTTCGCCGAACCGGCGGCGGTGCATGTCGATCAGCATGGTCTTGTGGGTATTTTCCACCTCTCCCATGTCCTCGAAGACTTTCGCGGACTCCGGATATTTGTCCTTCAGCGCATCGGCATAGGCAAAATAGATGCGGCTATCGTCTTCTTCGGACGAGATGGCGAGTGCGAGAACCTCCTGTTCGGACAGCGAGGAGAGCGAACGCTTGGGGCGCGAAAACAGACGGGAAAACATGATGCGATCAACCTAGTTTAGAATAATTCTAAATTTAAGGCCGCGTCACGCGAAGGTCAACCCCGAACCGGAGACTGTGACTCGACAGGCGGCAGGATAAATTCCTACATAAACAGCAGGATGAACGCCCGGACGAAGGCCGCTTGCGCATGAACCCGCTTCTCACCAGCAAGGATACGCTTCTCGATCGCATCGGCATGGCGATGGCAGGAAGGTTGACAGCACGGACGTCGGGATACGAACCCTATACGCCGTCGGACCCCGAAACGCTGGCGCGGACGTTGCGGCCGGGCGATATCCTGCTGATCGAGGGCAATCACAAGGTTTCGAACACGATCAAATATCTTACCCAATCGACCTGGTCGCATGCCGCGTTCTTTGCCGGCGACGAAATTCCGCTGACGCTCGATCAGGCAACGTTACCCATCATCGACCGTCCGCAACTGATCGAGGTCAATCTCGGCGAGGGCTGCGTCGCGGTGCCGCTCAGGAAATACTGCACCTACAACACCCGCATCTGCCGGCCTGTCGGGCTGACGCCGGATGATCGCAATGCTGTTCTATCCTTCATGATTTCGCGGCTTGGTCTGAAATACGACATGAAGAACATCCTCGACATGCTGCGCTATTTCATGCCGACACCGCCGGTTCCGGTACGCTTTCGCCGCCGGATGCTGGCTTTCGGGTCTGGTGATCCGACCCGCGCCATCTGCTCGACGCTGATCGCCCAGGCCTTTGAGCAGATCCGCTATCCGATCCTGCCGGAGATTACCCGCGCACCCGGCCGGGCATCGGCGACGTCGCCCTATTCGCGCGCTGAAATCCTGCATATCCGCCATCATTCGCTTTACACGCCGCGCGATTTCGATCTTTCGCCCTATTTCGCCGTGGTGAAGCCGACGCTGGAATACGGCTTCGACTACAAGCGGCTGCAGTGGCAGGCGGACGATGATCAGGCGCTCATAGGGTGATATTGAGCGTCTGTTCACGGATGATATAGGCCTTCTGCCGGTCGGTGATGTAGTCGCGCACGATCGGTGCGGCATCGCGCGAGCGCGACAGCTGCATGTGAAAGACCAGCTGGCTGCCGGTGCGGAACATCATTTCGCAGCTGACCAGATAGAATTCCCACATGCGAGCAAAGCGCTCGTCATACATTTCGACGACCTTGTCGCGGTTCTTGTCGAAGCGCTCGACCCAATGCTTGAGCGTCGTCGCATAGTGGACGCGCAGGAACTCAAGATCGCTGACCCACAGGCTGTTGCGCTCCACCACCTCGAAAACCTCGGACAGGGCGGGTGAATAGGCGCCGGGGAAGATATATTTGCGCAGCCAGGCGCTGGCCATGCCGGGCGGGCTCATATGGCCGATCGAATGCAGCACGGCGATGCCGTCGTCGGGCATCAGCGCGTTCAGCTTCTTGAAATATTCGTCATAGTGGCTGACGCCGACATGCTCGAACATGCCGACCGAGACGATGCGGTCGAAGGTCTCGTTGACCTCGCGGTAATCGCGCAGTTCGAAGCGGACGCGGCCGTCCAGTCCGGCATCCTTGGCGCGTTGTGTCGCCAGCGCCTGCTGTTCTTTGGACAGCGTCACCCCCAGCACTTCGACATCTTCGAGCTGGGCCAGATAGAGCGCCAGATCTCCCCAGCCACAACCGATGTCGAGCACTTTCATGCCGGGCCGGAGGCAAAGCTTGGAAGCAAGCAGTCTCAACTTGTTGCGTTGCGCCTGTTCCAGCGTCTCGTCCGGTTCGCGGAAATAGGCGCAGGAATAGAGCATGTGCTCGTCGAGGAAGAGTTTGTAGAAGTCGTTGCCGAGATCGTAGTGATGGGCGACGTTGCGCTGGGCCTCGCCCTTGACGTTGGACTGCTGGCGCTTGCGGAAGCGCATCTTGATGGCGCGCAGCGCCTTCTGGATCGGATAGGAGCCGAGCGACAGCCGGTTGATCGAAAACAGCGTCAGGAAATCGCGGAGTGTCGAACCGTCTTCGAAGCGCAGCGTGCCATCCATATAGGCTTCGCCGGCGGCCAGTTCGGAATTGAAGACGAGGGTGCGGTAGAGCTTGCGGTCGGATAGCCGCATGGTCACTTCCGGACCGGGCTCACCCTTGAAAACATGCGGTTTGCCATCGGCGTCGATGACGGTCAGCTGGCCCTTGCGAATGAAAGCTTTCATCATATGCGATAGTGGAAACATGCACACCTCGATGGAAAAAGCGACGCTTACGAAGCAGCACTCTATCACCGGGTTTTCAAAAAGCGCGGCAATAATTCGCAGGCGGTTCAACGGCCGGTGGCAGTGGCTCCGGCGCTGGCGGCAACGACGAGAACTGTTCCCACGATCTGCAAGGCGGTCATCGGCTGGCTGAGCACCAAAAAGCCCGCAAGCGCGCCAAGCGCCGGCTCGAGGCTCATCAGAATGCCGAAGGAGGACGTGCTCATTCGGCGCAGCGCGATCATTTCCAGCGCATAGGGAATGAGCGGTACAAGCAGGGCAAGTCCGGCGATGGTGACAACACCTTCCATCGTCATGCGTGGCAGGTCGAGCAGCCCGAAAGGCGTGGCGACGATTGCCGCCACGATCAGCGACATCGAAAGACCCTGCAGGCCTTCGAAGGCGTTTCCGGCCTTCTTCATCAGGATGATGTAAAGCCCCCAGCCTGTGGCGGCCCCGAAGGCGAAGAAAATACCGGTGGAATCGCCGATCCAGCCATTGCCGTCATGGGCGAGCAGAAGCACGCCGGCACCAGCGATCAACGGCCAGACCAGCCGCCAGCCGAGGCCGAAAGCGAAAGTGGCAACCGCGAGCGGCCCGAGAAAATCGATGGCGACGGCGAGACCGAGCGGGATGCGCTCGATGGCGGCGAAAAAACACAGCGTCATTCCGGCCATGCTGGCGCCGAGCAATCCGGCCGTCTGCCACTGCGCCCGCGAATAGCGAAGGATCGGTGGACGCACGACGATGGGCAGCAGAAGGGCAGCCCAGGCCAATCGCAGCCAGGTGGTGCCGAATGGGCCATAGGCAGCGATTGACGGTGCCGACAGCGCCGAGCCGAACTGGACGCTCGACATTGACAGAAGGCACATCAGTCCGCCGGTGAGCGCAGCTGCGGTGCCGGTGCCGGGCGATGTTGCTGCCGGTGGAATGAGGCCTTCGTTGCCATCGGCTGATGCTGCTGTGCGCTGATCCAAGATGTCATTCTCCCGCAGGCCGTGCCGATCACGCCCAGACCGGCTCTAGCGAATGCCAGTCGCCGCAGCAAATTCATATTTGTGGGGGTTAATATAAGGGCATTTGATGCTTCGTCCTGACGGCGAGGAACTTATGGCCCACTCATCCGTTATGGTTGCAGCAAAAACTCTGTTTTCAAGCGAGGGCAAACACATGGACGTCAATGGCGTAGGCTGGATTGCCGCAATCATCATCGGCGGCTTTGCCGGCTGGCTGGCTGAACAGTTCATGAAATCCGATATGGGCGTGTTCATGAACATCATTCTCGGCATCGTCGGTGCCGTCGTGCTGAATGCCATCCTCGCTTTTGCCGGCATGGGCTTCACCGGATGGCTTGCCTATCTGGTCATCGGCTTCGTCGGCGCTTGCCTGTTGATTGCGGTCGGCCGCGCCGTTCGACGATAGTGGCCGGGTTCAAAGGAGAACGACAATGCTAACATTCGCAGCCGAAGGCAGTAGCCAGGGCAAGCTGGAAATCAACGGTCATTCCGAGCCGGTTTCCTATGAGCTTATCGTGGCGCGCGAGCAAGATGATGCCAGCCAAGTGCGCATTCGCCTGAATGCTTCGCGCGATTGGTTGTTGAAGCAGGGCTTCAAGGGTGATGCGGTTCTGGTGCGCAGTAATGGATCACGCATAGCAGTACGGCGCGACGGTGTGCTGGATGTTCATTCCAGCGTTTGTGTCACGCTTGAGGGGTATGACGGCACGCTGAGAGGCGTTGACGAGGTGTCGGACGCCTATCCGG
Organism: Hyphomicrobiales bacterium; assembly: GCA_900472175.1. Lineage (GTDB taxonomy): Bacteria > Pseudomonadota > Alphaproteobacteria > Rhizobiales > Rhizobiaceae > Pararhizobium. The sequence goes on from UCHD01000033.1 coordinate 17,169, forward strand.
AATTGAAGCATTAGCGGCAACTTTGCCGCAGAAACGAAAACGGGCGGGGTTTGAAGCCGCGCCCGTTTTCACAATCCAGATATCAAGGATCAATCCTTGGCGCGTTCCACGTAGGATGCGTCTTCGGTCAGGATGACGACGCGGGTGCCAACGCCGATATGCGGCGGCACCATGGTGCGCACGCCATTCGACAGGATCGCCGGCTTGTAGGAGGACGATGCCGTCTGGCCCTTGACGACCGGCTCCGTCTCGGTGATTTCGAGGGTCATACGGGTTGGCAGTTCCATGGCCAGCGCCTGGCCTTCATACATCTTCAGCTGAACAGCCATGCCTTCCTGGAGATAAGCCTTGTCGTCGCCGATAACGTCGGGCGACACGGCAACCTGGTCATAGGTCTGCGGGTTCATGAAGTGGAAGCCTTCGCCATCTTCATACAGGAAGGTGTGGTCGCTATCTTCAACGAAGGCGCGCTCGACCTGCTCGGTGGTGCGCCAGCGCTCGGAGACCTTCACGCCATCGGAAATGCGGCGCATATCCACCTGCGTGACGGGCGTACCCTTGCCGGGGTGAAAGTTCTGCGCGGTCAGAACGGCGTAGAGCTTGCCATCGACTTCGAGAACATTGCCCTTGCGGACTGAAGAGGCGATTACCTTGACCATAAGTCTTCCTTGTAACTGAGCTGGATGCGTCGTAGAGGAGCGCACGAAATATGCGCGTCACAGACGCCAGAATGCGTTTTCGGGCCGCACCTATCCTATATTTGGGCAAATTGCCAGTGTGACGGCGGATCAGGCTCGAAGAAACCCGTACAACTGCCGCGAAATATCGACTGCCCGAGAAAACGGAACCACACGTCCATGCCTGCTGCTTCTCCCTGGTGGACCCCTGATGTCCATGCCGACCGCCGTGGTTTCCTGATCGGCCGCAACCGGATTCAGGCGGCATTGCGTGGTTTCTTCGCCGATCGCGATTTTGTCGAGGTCGATACGGCGACACTGCAGGTCTCGCCGGGCAACGAGGCGCATCTGCACGGCTTTGCAACGCAGGCTATCCATCACGATGGCAGCACGGCGCCGCTTTATCTCCACACGTCGCCGGAATTTGCCTGCAAAAAACTGCTTTCTGCCGGGGAACCGCGCATTGCCTGCTTCGCCCATGTCTATCGCAACCGCGAGCGCGGGCCGCTGCACCATCCGGAATTCACCATGCTGGAATGGTACCGAGCAGGCGAAACCTATGATGCGCTGATGCGCGACTGTGCCGGGATACTCGCGCTTGCAGCCGAAACGGTGGGGGTAAAGCAGCTGAGCTATCGTGGCGCGCAGGCCGATCCGTTTGCCGAGCCGGAGCGGATCACCGTTGCCGAAGCTTTTGCGCGGTTCGCCGGCGTAGATCTTCTCTCCTCCATCGGCCGGAGCGGCGAAACCGACCGGGATGCCCTTGCCGGGACCCTTCGCGCCGCCGGGCTGCGGGTCGCTGATGATGATACCTGGGCCGACATGTTCAGCCGGGTGATCGTCGAGAAGGTCGAGCCCAATCTCGGCTTCGGCCGGGCGACGATCCTCTATGAATATCCCGTCGCCGAGGCCGCGCTGGCGCGGCCCACACCGCATAATCCGCGCGTTGCCGAACGGTTCGAGCTTTATGCCTGTGGTGTGGAACTCGCCAATGCCTTCGGCGAACTGACGGATGCCGCCGAGCAGCGCCGCCGTTTTGGACTGGAAATGGCCGAAAAACAGCGCGTTTACGGCGAAACCTACCCGCTGGACGAAGACTTTCTGAAGGCGCTTGAAATCATGCCGCAGGCCAGCGGCAGCGCGCTTGGCTTCGACCGGCTGGTGATGCTGGCAACCGGCGCATCGCGGATCGACCAGGTGATCTGGGCGCCGGTGGCGGAAACCGAGGGCCGCAAGTGACAGCGCTTCGTTCCTTAAAGACGATCGATGACCTTGAGGATGCTGGCCTGGTGTCCGCCTACCGGCGCGATGGACTGGATGCGGTTGCCGCCCGTTATGCCGTGGCCGTCACGCCGGCGATCTCAGCCCTGATCGATCCGAATGATCCCAACGATCCGATCGCCCGGCAGTTCATTCCTGATACGGCTGAGCTTGTCCATTTGCCGGAGGAGCGCGAAGACCCAATCGGCGACGGTGCCCATAGTCCGGTCGAAGGCATCGTCCATCGCTATCCGGACCGTGTGCTCTTGAAGGCCGTGCATGTCTGCCCGGTCTATTGCCGGTTCTGCTTCCGCCGCGAGATGGTCGGGCCGCAGGGGCTTGGGACGCTTGCATCGCAGGCGATGGACAATGCTTTCGCCTATATTGCCGATCATCCGGAAATCTGGGAAGTGATCCTCACCGGCGGCGATCCGCTGGTTCTGTCGCCGCGCCGGCTGGCGTCAATCATGGAGCGGCTGGCCGGGATCGCGCACGTGAAGATCGTCCGGTTTCATACCCGCGTGCCGGTTGTCGAACCTGAACGTGTCGACGAAGCATTGATTGCAGCGCTCAAGGGCAGCGGCAAAACCACCTATCTGGCGCTGCATGCCAATCATCCGCGCGAACTGACAGCGGAGGCGCGGGCAGCCTGCGCCCGGCTGGTCGATAGCGGCATCGTCATGGTCAGCCAGTCGGTGCTTCTGAAGGGCGTCAACGACGATCCCGATACGCTGGCCGCGCTGATGCGCGCCTTCGTCGAAAACCGCATCAAGCCCTATTACCTGCATCACCCCGATCTTGCGCCCGGCACCAGCCATTTCCGCCTGACGATCGAGGAGGGACAGGCACTGGTCGCCTCCTTGCGCGGCCGCATCTCCGGTCTCTGCCAGCCCGCCTATATTCTCGATATTCCAGGCGGCCACGGCAAGGCGGTGATCAGCGCCTCGACCATCGAGGATAACGGCGGCGGCTGCTATGCGGTGTCGGATTTCAACGGCGAAGAGCACACCTATCCGCCGGAATCGGCCGGCAAACAGCCTCTTTAAAGACGGATTTTGCCGAACAGGGCGCTGAGTTCCGATTGGCGGCCGGTGCCGGTTTTCTGGAATATCGAACGGATATGGCTTCTCACCGTTTCGTAGCCGATGCCGTGCTGGCTGGCGATATCCACGGCGCTCATGCCGCTGGCGACCAGCAGCGAGATCTTCGTTTCTGCCGGCGTCAGGTCGAACAGTGCCATCAGCGTGTCTGGGTTTCGCCGTATCTCGTCTTCCGGGTCCTCGATCAGAGCCATGGCGCAGGAATGCGAGAATAGATCGGCAAGCGGCGTGCTGAACCGTTCGAAACGGACGATAAGCGGCCGCTTGCCGGGGCGTGACAGCCGAACGGCGGACAATGGCTCGGCGCCGGGGCCGGGGGCTTGCAGCGCCTTCTGCAGTTCCCTGTGAAAGCGGGCCGTTTCCTGTGCTGCTGCGGCGCGTATTTCGCCTCTCGAAATGCGGAAATTCTCCGGCACTAGCGCATCGGCCTTCGCGTTCGTCAACGTGACGAGGCCTTTGCGGTCGAAGAAGATGCAGCCGATGTTCGAGGTCTGGAAGGCGGCCGCCATGCCTGCGATTTTGCTGGCATCGACATGGCGGGCAAGCTGGACGGCCGTTTGCAGCCGTGTCCGGATGGCATGAAAATGCGGCCTGTCCGACGTTTGCGGAGAATCATCCGCCAGACTGTTCTGGAGGACGAAATACAGGGCATCCTTGCCGGTCGAGATGTCTATCAGGACGCAATCGCCAACGCCGTGCTTTCGCATGAACTGATAGTATTCATGGTGCTCGAACTGCTCCCGCGAGACGAGATCGGCTTCATACAGCACGCCGGTGCGCTGGAGCGGCCGCAGAAAATGCGCGCGAAAATCCCGTGATCCCCAATCGTCGCGGACGTATCCCTCCAGAAGCCCGCCGAGATCATCCGTGCTGAGCGCCGCGCCGAAGGTGCCCCGCCCGGATGGCTCCATGATGTTGGCGCCCAGAGCGCCGCTCGCCCTGCTGATGGCCTCGATCGCCGGCAGCCATAGCGCGGGGTCAAAAACAGCAGCCTGGACCTGGTCCAGCGCGTGAGAGAGGAGTCCGGCGTTGATGCGCATTTGAATCTGCTCACATTCGCAAGTGCCGAGTTTAGGTTTGCAGCATGCCGTGCGTCAATGGCGATCAGACCGGTCTGATCGCGCGCGGTGGTCCATCTTTGGTAATATGCGGCGCGTGACGGGATTTTTGCGCACAAAAAAACCGGCCGCCTTGCAGCAGCCGGTTTTGTAGGCAATGCGTTCAAATCAGCCTTGCTTGATCGGCGCGATCGAGATTTCGACGCGGCGGTTCTGCGCGCGTCCGGCCGGGCTGCCGTTCGATGCGATCGGCCGGTCCGGGCCGTAGCCGACGGCCGACATGCGGCGCTGGTCGACGCCCTGCGAACCGAGATAGTTGGCGACCGAGATGGCGCGGCGCTCCGAGAGGCCCTGGTTATAGCTGGCGCTGCCGGTCGAATCCGTATGGCCATCGACATCGACGAGCGTCTTGTTGAACTTGCGCAGCACGATAGCGACCGAGTTCAGCGTCGGATAGGCCCGGGGGCTCATCTGGTCCTGGTCGGTGGCGAAAGTGATATTCTCAGGCATATTGAGAACGATGCGGTCGCCGACGCGGGTAACCGACACGCCGGTGTTCTGCAACTGTGCGCGCAGTTCGGATTCCTGGCTGTCCATGTAGTTGCCGATCAGGCCGCCACCGAGCGCGCCGATGCCGGCACCGACAAGAGCAGCATCGCGGCGTCCGGCGGAGCTGCCACCGACCAGGAGGCCGGTTGCGGCGCCCAGTCCGGCGCCGATGAGTGCGCCGCCGGCGGTGTTCGACATCTTCTGCTCGCCGGTATACGGGTCGGTCGTGGTGCAGCCTGAAAGATAGATGGCGGCGATGGCCAGTACGGCGATTTTCTTCATCATGGAATCACGGGTCCCCAATAGATCTACTCTGCTTCATACTACCGATTGCGGCAGGAAGATGAAGAGCAAGCCTTTTTGGAAATGAACTTTGTGTTTCCGCTATGGGCTGGCGCTGCCGTGATCCCTCGTTTTGCGAGCCGGGCAGGCCGGCAAAAGTGCCAACCTGCCCGTGTTTCAATCGTTACATCGCTGAAAGAACGGCAATGTCGCGGAGCGCGCCGGCCGAGCCGGTAATCTCGCCCGCCGCAGTCGCCGCACCCGTTTCCAGGTTGACGGTGTAGAGCTTGGTGCCATTGGCAAGCCAGGCCGTGTTTGTGCCATCTTCCGTGGTCTGGATATCGAAGGCAAAGGTAGGCGCCGCGCCCTCGATACCGAGCTTGCCGATCGCTGCCAGCGTGCCGTCATTCGGCTTGGTCTGCTTGATCAGGGCGCCGATCGTCGCGTCGATATTGTACATCCCGGTCGTTTCCGGCTTTCCGTACGAGTTGATATAGGCCGCCGCGACAATATTCGGTGTTTCACCCTTGTGCATGTCGCCCTCCTCGAAGGCGAGCGTGCCATCGACGGTGACTTCGCCCGTATCCGGATGAACGCGGTGATTGGTCGTGCCGGTCATGAAGCGCAACCGGTCGGCCATCGGGTTGAAGTCGACCACGACCGCCGCGTCATCGATCGGAAGCGGGGTGTTCATTTTGGCTACGTCCGTTGCCGCACCCGTCTCAAGGTCGATGCTGACGATCCGCATGTCCGGCGTTACGCCGATCACGGTCTTGTTGGACGGGCGAAAATCGATGCCGACGAGGCTATCGACGCCGGTAACGTCCATGGTCTTGGTTACTGCCGGGTTGGCCGTGTCGAACAGCACGAGGGTCTTTTCACCGGTCAGGCCGAGAACAGGCGCGGCCAAGACAGTGCCGCCGCTGGCAAGCAGGGTCGCGGAAGCGATCAAAACAGTCTTCATGGTCTTCATTGGAAGTCTCCTTGTTGTCTGACATCGTCACAGGAGGCGATCCATCTGCAGCCGCCTTCCAACCGGTAGACACACGGGAGGCCGGTTTCGGATGCAGCCTGTAAATTTTTATTTTTTTGTGGAATGCATCCATAGGGCGCCCTTCCGGGTAAAACGCCTATGTTGGCACTCAAGCAAAGGCCTTCGATGGGATGGGCGCAACGGAAACGGGGCGCGGGAAACAGTGGGAGTGGAATGCAGGAACATCAGGAGAAACTGGCGGATGCACTGGCCGGTTGCGCAAAGGGCGATCGTAATGCACTGCGGACGATCTTCGAGCTCGAAGGCGCGCGGCTCGTTGCCGTCGCCCAGCGCATCCTGCGCCGCCGCGAACTGGCCGAAGACGTTGTACAGGAGGCATTCATCCAGATCTGGACCAAGGCCGGGCAATATGCGCCGGATCGCGGATCAGCGCGCGGCTGGATTTACGCGATCACCCGCAACCGGGCGCTCAACCTTGTGCGCGATGGCAAGCGTCTGGAGTTCACCGAGCCGGACAATCTGGCCGACCTGCACGACGCCGAACACATGGATCATGCGGCGAATATCTGGGCTGACCTCGACAATCAGAACAGGCTGCGCGAGTGCCTGTCGCGGCTCGACGAAACCAAGCGCCGCAGCATCCTGATGGTCTATGTATCCGGCTATACCCACGGCGAGATCGCGGGACGGCTGAAGGTGCCGCTTGGCACCGCAAAGGCCTGGGTTCGCCGCGGTCTGGCCTCGCTTCGGGAGTGCATGGCATGAGCGCCGGCAAACGGGATATCGACGAACTGGCCGACGAATATGTGCTCGGGCTTCTCGATGCGGCCGACTACGCCCGTGTCGAAGCAGATATCGAAACCGATTCATCGCTTCGCGCCGCAGTCGCGGCAAGCCGGGATCGTTTCCTGGCATTGGATCTTCTGGCAAAACCGGGTCACGAGCCGGAAGGATTGTGGGGACGCATTGCTGCGACGCTCGATGACCCGAAGGCGGGAGTGCCGGTGGTGGCGGCGGCAGGCGATGGCGATCCTCAGACCGCGATCCGGACGGCCAATGACAACCCCGTTGCCGGATGGCGGTTGGCCGCGCTGTCGGGCATCGCAGCGTCGCTGCTTCTGGCTGTTGGTCTCGGCTGGAGCCTGTTGTTGCAGCCAGAGCCGCGTGTCATTGCCGTGCTTCTGGACGGAGCAGGAGAGCCGCAGGCAATAGTCGAGGATTTTGGCAATGCGTCGGCACGTGTGATGCCGCTTGTTGATTTCGAGGTCCCGGAAGGCCGCACCATGCAGGTCTGGACGCTTCCCTCACAGGAGCTGGGACCCGTCTCGCTGGGTCTACTTCCACGGTCACAAGACATGATCCTCGATGGCCCGGTCCTGCCGCAGCCAAAGGAAGCGCAACTTTACGAGATCACGATCGAACAGGCAGGTGGCTCCCCGACGGGCCGGCCGACCGGACCGATCCTGGTCAAGGGTTTTGCTAAAATGCCGCGCTGAGCGCTCGCGAGATAGGCGGGCGCACCAGGTGGGCGCCCGCAATATTGGCTATTCGGTCAGGTCGATCTCTTCCGTGCTGCCGCCCGTGCAGGTGTAGCAGCAATCGGTGCAGGTTTCGGCATTGTCCGGACCTGTGCCCCAATAGGTCGACTTGTCGCCGGAAATCCAGGCGCCGTAGCAGATCTTTTCGCCCTGGTCGCAGGACAGCGGGATTTGCTTGGTCTCGCCGTCGTCCAGAAGGTAAACCTGATTGTTGCCCGGCCAGACATGGTCACGGTCCTGGCTGTAAAGCTCGACTTCGACGGCATTCGGGTGGCTGTTTTTCATTTCGAAGGTGACATCGGCTGCCGAAGCAACGGAGATGCCGCCCGCAAGCATGGCAATGGAAAGCGCGGCGATTGCCGCCCGCTGAAGAATGGTTTTCATGGGTTCCCCTTAAGATTATCGGCCTTGCGGCTGAAAATCAGCTAACACGAAGATAAGGGATGCGGAATGGGCCGAGCCGGCGGAAAACGCTGTTTTCTCCGCGTGATAGCGCCATTTTTGGTGACAACGATAAGTGGAATCTGCGTGTATGCCGCCGGTCAATCCGTAGGCAGTGATTTGTAGAAGAATGTCGAGCCGCAATAGCTGCCATCCGGCATCAGAGCATATTGCGGAATGACCCCGACACGCTGCCAGCCGAGCCTCTCGTAAATGCTTTCCGCCGGGCTTCCGGTTGCTGTGTCGAGCACCAGAACATGCCGTCCATGTCTGCGGGCTTCCGCGTCGGCCGCGTCCATCAGCAGGCGCGCCAGGCCAAGGCCGCGGGCCTTGCGATGGACCAGCAGTTTCTTCAGGTCGGCGCGATGCGGCTGGTTCGGCATCGTGCCGATACCGAGCTGGACCGTGCCTAGGATCTCCCCATCGGTCTCCGCCACGATCAGCACTGTGCTGCCCTCTGCGACCGCCCTGGCCACCCCTTCCCAATAGGGAATTGCCTCCTGCGGCGTATAGGGTGACATGAACCCGACGGAAGCGCCGCCCTCGACGCAATCGGATAGGATTTCGGCAAGTTCCGGCAGGGCAGCAGCGGTTTCGGAAGGCGTAAGCGTGCGGACGGTGACGTTGGACATCGGGATCAGACTTTGCTGCGGTTGAGAATGATGGCGTAGCGGGCAGGCGTGCCATGCGGATTGTGAAAGATATGGGCCTCGGCAAGCTGCATGAACAGGCAGTCGCCTGCCTCCAGCACATGCGTCTGTTCGCCGGCGGTCATGGTGAGCTTGCCTTCGAGCAACCAGAGATGCTGGGTCAGTCCGGCGTCGAACTGTTGTTGCTCGAACACGACGCGCGCCCCCGGCGGGAACTCGACCTCGACGATATCGACCGGAGAACCGGTGCCATCCGGCGAGACCGAGCGGCGCAGATAACCGGTCTCGGGATCGCGCCAGACGCGCTGGCCGTTCCGGCGCGAGAGTGGATCGCCGGCGGTTTCGCTGTCGGCGAAAAACCGTGACAGGGTCGTGCCCAATGCGCTGCATAGCCGGGCAAGAAGCTGCGCCGTGGGGCTTGCCTCACCGCGCTCGATCCGCGAGATCATTGCCCGGCTGACGCCGGCACGGCTGGCGAGATCATCCAGCGTCAGCGATTGGGCCAGCCGCAACGCTTTCATCCGTTCGGCGATATCTGTTTCGAAACCTGTTGAATTTTCCATTATGAGAGAATTGTTTGTTCTTATAGTGGAGTCAACGGAAAATGCTGGCGCCTTGAAATAAAGTCGCGCCATGCCGTTTTGGCGACATGCGAGGAGGACGCGACCGGATAGAGTGGTATCTTGCAGGCCCGTTGAGGAAAGCGTCTTGCGATCAATATCTTAGGGAATGCTTGCGCAGGCGGCGAGGGGGCCGGCTGCCGTGAAGCTTGAGAGGGTGAATGGCGGCGATAGAAGAAATCCGGCCGGAGCAGTCACGGGCATCCGTGCTCTCGATTGCCAGCATCGTTGCCTCCATGGCCTGCGTCGGTATCGGCAACGGCATGATGTTTGCCTATGTGCCGTTCCTGTTGGCGCGTGGGGACAGTCCGCCCTGGGTTGCCGGTGCGGCGGTGACGGCGCTTGCGTTTGGCGGCCTCGCTGGCTGCGTCGTTGCCGGGCCTATGATCCGCAGGGTCGGTCATGCGCGGGCGTTTTCCTGCTCGATGGCGCTGGTGTTGCTATCGGCTTTTCTGATCGCGCTCGGCTTCCATCCGCTGCTCTGGGTGTTTGCGCGCGGCGTTTATGGTGCGGCGGGCAATATCAATTTCATCATCTCGCTGAGCTGGCTCAACCATGCTAGCGCCAACAGCTGGCGCGGCAAGGCGATGTCGGTGTTCTACATGGTCTATGTCATCGCCATCGGTCTCGGGGCCTGGCTGTTTGGCCAGATCCCGGCGGATGGCAATCTGGCGCCGCTGCTCACCATCTTCTTCACCACGATGGCGATCCTGCCGATCGGCCTGACGCGTCTGCCCAATCCGCCGCCGCCGGCAAAAGTCAGTGTCGATGTGCCGATGGTCTGGCGCAATTCACCGGTTGCCTTCGTCGGGGTGCTTGCCTCCGGCGGCCTTTCGATGGCGGTGCAGGGCTTTACGCCGATCTATGCCGCCGCCAATTCGGTCAGTCAGGGCGATGTCGCGCTGTTGATGCTGGTCATGCAGTTCGGCCTGATCTTCATCCAGTATCCGATGGGCGTGCTGTCGGACCGGATCGATCGGCGTATCGTCATGATTCTGGTCTGCGCGCTGATCTCGGTTGCCGCCGTCGTCTCGCTCGCCGTTTCGTTCGCCAACCTCATTCTGCTGATGCTGGTCTTTGCCGTTTTCGCCGGAGCGGTCGAAACCGTCTATTCGATCGCCAATGCCCATGCCAACGATCGCACCGCGCCCGCCGACTTCGTGCCGCTCGCCTCGACGCTTTTGATGTGCTGGTCGATCGCCGCCACGATCATCCCGTTGGCGATCACGCTGCTGACGCCGGTCTTCGGGCCGAAGACCTTCATCTATGCTGCCTTGGGCACCGCACTCGCCTACGCTGCCTTCGTCGCCGTGCGGCTGAAATTCCGCGAAACGGTGCCGCCGCATCTGCGCGAAAATTTCGAGATGAAGAGCGCACAGATGCCGAATGCGGGCGCGATGGTCGAGGGCGATCCGGCTGCAGGCGAAATCCGGCAATTATAGTGAACAAAGCCTGCATTTCCCGCTTTGCGGCGGTTGATACCGCTGCTATATGCGGCCCATGAGCACAACACCTTCAAAGACGCCCCTGTCACATATCCGCAATTTCTCGATCGTGGCCCACATCGACCACGGCAAGTCGACGCTGGCCGACCGGTTGATCCAGTCGACCGGCGGCCTGGCCGCACGCGAGATGTCGGAGCAGGTTCTCGATAACATGGATATCGAGAAGGAACGCGGCATCACCATCAAGGCGCAGACCGTGCGCCTCCATTACGTCGCCAATAACGGCGAGACCTATGTCCTGAACCTGATCGACACCCCCGGCCATGTCGACTTCGCCTACGAAGTCTCGCGCTCGCTGTCGGCTTGCGAAGGCTCGTTGCTGGTCGTGGACGCGTCGCAGGGCGTCGAAGCCCAGACGCTTGCCAACGTCTATCAGGCGATCGACAACAACCACGAACTGGTCACGGTTCTCAACAAGATCGACCTGCCGGCCGCCGAACCCGACCGCATCCGCGAGCAGATCGAGGAAGTCATCGGCATCGACGCATCGCAGGCCGTGCTGATCTCGGCCAAGACCGGCCTCGGTATTCCCGATGTGCTCGAAGCAATCGTGCATCAGCTGCCCGCACCGAAGAGCGAAGGCGGTGAAACCGCGCCGCTGAAGGCGCTGCTGGTCGACAGCTGGTATGACACCTATCTCGGCGTCATCGTTCTTGTCCGTATTCTCGATGGCGTCCTGAAGAAGGGCCAGACCATCCGCATGATGGGCACCGATGCCAAGTATCAGGTGGAACGCGTCGGCGTCATCACCCCGAAGATGGTCAATGTCGATGCGCTCGGCCCGGGTGAGATCGGCTTCATCACTGCCTCTATCAAGGAAGTGGCCGATACCCGCGTCGGCGATACGATCACTGAGGACAAGCGCCCGACCGCGCATATGCTGCCGGGCTTCAAGCCGGCCCAGCCGGTGGTGTTCTGCGGCCTGTTCCCCGTCGATGCCGCCGATTTCGAGGACCTGCGCGCCGCCATGGGCAAGCTGCGCCTCAACGATGCGTCGTTCTCGTTCGAAATGGAATCGTCCGCCGCTCTCGGTTTCGGTTTCCGCTGCGGCTTCCTCGGCCTCTTGCATCTGGAAATCGTCCAGGAGCGCCTCGAGCGCGAGTTCGATCTTGACCTGATCGCGACCGCCCCGTCTGTCGTCTACAAGCTGTTCATGACCGATGGCACCGAGCGCGAGCTGCACAATCCGGCCGATATGCCGGATGTCGTCAAGATCGCCGAAATCCACGAGCCATGGATTCGCGCCACCATCCTGACGCCGGACGATTATCTCGGCGGCATCCTGAAGCTTTGCCAGGACCGGCGTGGCATCCAGGTGGAGCTGACCTATGTCGGCACCCGCGCGATGCTGACCTATGATCTGCCGCTTAACGAAGTCGTGTTCGATTTCTATGACCGGCTGAAGTCGATTTCCAAGGGTTATGCCTCTTTCGACTATGCGATCACCAGCCATCAGGAAGGCCATCTGGTGAAGATGTCGATCCTCGTCAATGGCGAGCCGGTCGATGCGCTTTCGATGATGGTCCACCGCATGGCAGCCGAAAAGCGCGGCCGCGACATGTGCGAGAAGCTCAAGGAGCTGATCCCAAAGCACATGTTCAAGATCCCGATCCAGGCCGCCATCGGCGGCAACGTGATCGCCCGCGAAACCATCTCTGCATTGCGCAAGGACGTGACGGCAAAATGCTACGGCGGCGACGCTTCTCGTAAACGCAAGCTGCTCGACAAGCAGAAGGCCGGCAAGAAGCGCATGCGCCAGTTCGGCAAGGTGGAAATCCCGCAGGAAGCGTTCATCGCAGCGCTGAAGATGGGTGATGAGTAAGACTTTTATTCCATCGGGTATGCGCATACATTAGGCGCATATCCGATGGAGAGGATCATGTCTCAGCCGTCCCGTAAATCTGCCAACCTGTCCCTCGATAGCGACCTCGTTTCGCAGGCGCGTGATCTCAAGATCAATCTCTCGCGGGCAGCTGAAGACGGCATCGGGCGTGCGGTCAAGGCCGAGCAGGAACGTCTCTGGCGGCTGGAAAACGCCGAGGCGATTGCGGCATCCAACAAATATGTCGAGGAACATGGCCTGCCTTTGGCGAAATATCGTCAATTCTGATGGCGAGATTTCACGTCTATCGTCTCAGGCAAGGTGGCGCGCTGGTGCTCGACCTCCAAGCCGATATTTTGTCCGATCTTCAAACCCGAAACGTGGCGCCGCTGCTTCTCCCGGGAGAGATTTCTCGCCTGATCGCGCGGCTTAATCCAAAATTTGAAATTGGCGGCCGTCCTTACGTGATGGCAACCCAGTTCATGGGGGGCGTTGCCGTCAGCGAAATTGGAGAGACCGTGGCCGACCTTACCAATCACGCGGACGCCATGACCGCCGCCACGGATTTTCTGTTCCAGGGATTTTAGACAGCTGATCGCTCGGCAAACTCCTGCACAAGCCCTTCATAGGCTTCCATCGGCGGAAAGGTCTCGTAGGAATGCACAGCCCCAGTGGCTGCGAAGGGTAGCTTCTCGCTGGTGAAGGTCTCGATGAAGGGCGCAAAGCCGCTTGTGTCATCCAGCATGGTCGGGCGCAGGTTGACGAACCAGTCCATGCCTTCCGGGCGGGTGAACATCCAGGTCATGCAGTGTGGACAGAAATAGTGGCGGGACGCGCCGTGCAGGCCGCCAATCACCGGCTCACCGGCGGTGACTTCAAAACCCTCGGCCGGAATGGCGGCGCTGAGCGAATAGGCGCTGGAGGACATTTTCTGGCATCCGGTGCAGTGGCAGGCCATGGTCAGGATCGGGGGCGCACTGATCTTCAGCCGCACCTGGCCGCAACGGCAGCCGCCTTCCTGGGGGATCGTCAATCTGCCCATGTTTCACTCCTCCGCATTCAGGCAATAGTCTAGCGGAGAAGCCTTTCTTGTCCAGTGCGGCCGATGGTCGAAGAGACGCGGGCCAGAGAACGGGATGTGTAGTTCGTTAGCCGGCTTAGTCTGATGCGCAAGGCCAACCGGTGGGCGTGGTCAGTCCCGCCGGCAGCTTCGTTTCCTTGTCGCCGCAGGTCAGGTCGACCTGAGCCTGCTCAAGCCCCTTGGCGGCAGAGAGATCAAGCCCCTCGATATGGGTGAGGAACATGAAGGCCTGATCGAAATCCAGCGGTCCTTCGAAGGTCGCACCACTGAGATTGGCGCGCGACAGATTGGCCAGCGCAAAACGCGCGCCTGTCAGAACGGCGCCCTTGAACATCACTCGGCCGACTTCCGCCTTTTCGAAATTGGCTCCGGTCAGGTCAGCGCCGCTGAAATCGGCGCGCTGCAGTTCGGCGCCGGCAAATGACGCGCCGTTGGCGGCAATATTGGCAAAGCTCGAGCGATAGGCCTCGACGCGGGAGAAGTTGGCCTTTTCAGCCCTGGCGCCCGCCAGCCACGCACGCACCAGGTTGGCTTTTTCAAAATTGGCCGATGCCAGGTTGGAGCCACTGAGATCGGTCAGCGAAAAATCGGTACCGGAGAGATTGGCGCCTTCGAGTTCACTGGAGGGCAGCATCAGGTTCTTCTTGGTGCATTCACTCCAGTCGAGCCCGGGTTCCGGCGTGCTGCTGCAATAGGCGGCCATTGCGGGGGCAGCGGCGGCCAGAGACGCTGTGATCGCCAGCACACCGGCGGCAACAATGCGATATCCGGCAATGGGGGCATGGTTGGGTGCCGCTTGGCCGACCTGCCTGTCGAAACGCTTCTTCATCCGTATGCTTGGCTCCTCTGTTTCAAGCTTGCCCTGGGCCGACAAACTCCTCCTGGGCGCTCTATACAACGGCGTCCAGTTTAATAGATAGGACCATCGGCCTTTGCAGCCAATCACGGGAACACGTTTATGTGTCATGCGCTGGCGGCAGCGGCGGGCCGGACGCTGTTGAAGGTGTTGCTGGCGGGCTGGATCGTTGCGACCCAGGCACGTGCCAATGCCAATCCGGCGGCATCGGCTTGTTGCGCGTGCCTGGCGGCATGCTCCGGATAGCGCCGCAACCAATCCGGATCGATCCCGTTGATCACCGGTTCAAAGGTCCGGTTCCAGCCTTCGACGACGGGCGTTCCTGCCTCGAAATGAAACTGCATGCCATAGGCGGCGCGGCCGATGCGGAAGGCTTGGTTGGCGACTGCCGCATTGGTGGCCAGATGAACGGCGTCTTGCGGCAGGGTAAAACTGTCGGAGTGCCATTCGAAACTGGTAAAGGCATCTCCTGCGGCGCTGAGCACCGGATCCTGTTTGCCGTCGCTGGTCAATTCGACGCCATGCCAGCCGAACTCTCTGGTCTTGCCGAGAAGGTTGTCGCCGCCATGGGCGCGGGCGAGCAACTGGCTGCCGAGGCAGATACCGAGTACGGACTTGCCGTCATCAGTGAAGGTTTTCATCAGCCGGGTAAGGCTGGACAGGTAGGGGTGAATGTGATCGTCGACCGCGCTCTGCTCGCCGCCGAAGACCACCATTGCATCATGTTCGCGGCTATCGCCGGGGAGCGCCTCGCCGGTAAACGGCCGCCGCAAGTCGATCTCAACCCCTGCTTCCTGCAGCGCCACCCCAACCTGCCCAAGGCTGGAATGGTTCATATTTTCCACTGCCAGAACCCGCATCATCTCTCCGTCTGCTTCTTCTTTCCAGTCAGGTTGATCACGCGGAGGCGGCGCTTTCAAGAGGGCTTCGAACCGATTTGGCAGTCTTTCCTAAGGGCCGAATCACCGGAAAGCCTTGACCTTTGGGCCTGAAAGTAGCATTGGACCGCCTTGGTCGCGTTCCTTGAAACGCCAGACAGCGGAAAAGCCATGAGTAAAGTGACATCCTCTGCCCCCTCGCAGCGCATGCTGAGGGTCGGCGAACAGGTACGTGCAGGCCTGACACAGGTCTTGCAGCGCGGAGAAGTGCGCGACCCCCTGCTTGAAACGACGGTGATCTCGATCTCCGAAGTTCGCATGTCGACGGACCTGCGCGTTGCCACGGCCTTCGTGACCCCGCTCGGCGTTGCCGATCATTCCAATGTCATCGAAGCGCTCAACCGCCATGCCAAATATATCCGCGGCCGCCTGACCCCGCATATCCGTCAGCTGAAATACATGCCGGAAGTGCGCTTCAAGGACGATACCAGCTTCGATAACTACAAGAAGATCGATGAGCTTCTCCGGTCTCCCGAAGTCTTGCGCGACCTGAAGGATGAAGACGGCGAGCAGTGATGGCTAGGCATATCACTCTGGACGAACTCAATGCCTGGACGTTCGAGCAACGCCAGACATTCTATCGCAACGGCCTTGCGCGGTTCGACAATGCCGATTCCGTCCGTCTTGTCGAAATGATCGTTGAGTCCGGCCTGCCGTTTCGTCACGGCAAGGACATCGCCCATGGCGACCGCGAGATGAAGGCGCTCGAAGCCATCGTCGGTTCGCCCTATAATGAGAAGCTGTTGCTTGAAGCCGCCGCATCCGGAAAGCCACCGCTCGGCGCCATCGAGCCCTTGTTGGTCGAAGGTCTCGGCGAAGATTACCGCATCGACAACGGTGCCACCATTGCTGCCGGATACCTGATCGCCAAGCGGCTTTACGCTTTGGGATTTGAGAAGGGCAACAGCCAGAAAATGCCGGATGGCAGCGTTGCCAAGACTGCAGCGACGTTCCGCAAAAAAAGAGCCTGAACCATGTCAAAACCCCGCAAGCCCAAGGGCCGCCCGATTTCCGGCTGGCTGATCCTCGACAAGCCGCTGGATTTCGGCTCGACCGAGGCCGTGTCGAAGATCAAGTGGCTGTTCAAGGCGCAGAAGGCCGGACATGCCGGCACGCTCGATCCTTTGGCATCGGGCATGCTGCCGATCGCGCTGGGGGACGCGACCAAGACAGTTCCCTATGTCATGGACGGCCGCAAGATCTACGAATTCGCCGTCGCCTGGGGGGAAGAGCGCTCCACCGACGATCTCGAAGGCGAGGTGACGCAGTCATCGGATATCCGCCCGACCGAAGAAGACATCCGCGCTCTACTGCCCAAATATACCGGCGTCATCAGCCAGGTGCCGCCGCAGTTCTCGGCGATCAAGATCGATGGGAACCGCGCGTACGATCTGGCCCGCGAAGGCGAGACCGTCGATATTCCCGCTCGCGAAGTCGAAGTGTTTCGCCTGTCGCTGCTCGGTTGCACACCGAATCTGGCGCATTTCGAGATCGAATGCGGCAAGGGCACCTATGTGCGCTCGCTGGCGCGCGATTTCGGCCGTGACCTCGGTTGCTTCGGCCATATCGCTTCGCTGCGCCGCAGCTTCGTGGCGCCTTTCGCGGAAGAAGCCATGGTGACGCTGGCTGAACTGGTGGCGCTGGAAAAGATCGAAAGCGACGAGGAGCGCCTGGAAGCGCTCGATGCCTTCCTGATCGATACCGGCGAAGCCCTGTCGAACCTGCCGCATATCGCCATTACCGAAGATCAGGCCCACCGCCTGAAAATGGGCAATCCGATCATCCTGCGCGGCCGCGATGCTCCTACGGCAGAACCAGAAGCCTATGCCACCTCGCGCGGCAAGCTGGTTGCTATCGGTGAGATCGGCGAAGGTGAATTCCGGCCGAAACGCGTTTTCGTCACCGCTTGAAACTGCGATAGCCTCATATATTTCACGTCACTGAATCGGTTGCCTTCCTCTGGTCGCTGGCGCATGTTCCGGTCTGTGTTCGGGATTCGCGGCGACTTCGGGCGGCCCACGGGTGCAGCGGCGTTAACCGGAACCGGCCAGTTGCCGGTCTTCGGCTATGGGACTTGTGGGTGATGGACGCTTGAGTGAGGGACTGGATAAACGGACTGTGCAGCGTGCTCCCTTGAGGGCGCTTTTGCGCGCCCGGTTGCGGCGGCCGCTGGCATTCTATCTGACGGTGCTACTGCTTGTCGCCATCGTCCCGTCCTTCATGTTTTCGATGATCATCCTGAAGCGCAGCACCGACGAGCAGGAGCGCGTCGTGACGGCGCTGCTGAAGGCATCGACGGGATCGGTGACGCGCCTGGTCGAGCGTGAGGTCGACAGTATGTTATCGACCCTCAAGGTGCTTGCCGCGGCAGGCCCTAACGACCGTTCCAATCTTGCTGAGTTCTATGATCGTGCGCGCTCGTCGCTGGCGGACACGGACTCCAACCTGCTGGTGATCGATCGCGGCCACAATCAGCTTTTCAATACGCGGGTGCCTTATGGCGGCCCGCTGGGCAAGGCATCCGATCCGGCCTCGGTCGATGAGGCATTCCGCGTCGGCGGGGCTTACATCTCGAATGTCTTCTTCGGCAAGACGGCGCAGAAATGGGTGTTCAACGTCTATCTGCCGATCACCACGCCGCTCGGCAACAGCGACTACCTCCTGACGCTGACGCGCAACGCCGAAAGCATGTCGAAGGCGGTGAACCGTGATGTGCTGTCGCCTGGCTGGAATGCGGCCCTGCTGGATGCGGCAGGCAACGTGATCGCCTCGTCGGATCCGGGGCTTGCCGTCGGCAAGCCGTTCTTCATGGAAATCGTTCCGGCGTTGCGTGTCGGCGTCGGCAACGCTATTCATGATGGGTTGGAATACCGCACGGTCACCGAGTTTTCGGTGCTGACCGGCTGGAAGATCATCGCCTGGGCGAAAAGCGCCGATGTCGATGCGCCGGCACTCTGGTCGTATCTGTGGCTGTCGCTGGGCGGACTTCTGTTCGCCGGCATTGCCATCGCCGGGTCCGCCACCATCGCCAGGCTTTTGGCGCAGGGCGTCAAGATGCTGGCACGGGACGCACATCTTCTGGGCGCCGGCCGGCCGATCGCCCCGCGCAAGCACATGATTGCCGAGATCGAAACCGTATCGGCGGCTCTGGCGGAAGCAGCGCAGGCGCGCAGAAAGGCGGAAAATGAAATCCGTTTCCTGATGCGCGAGGTGGCGCACCGCTCCAAAAACCAGCTCACCGTGATCCAATCGATGCTCAATCAGTCGCTCAATGCGGCCGAAAGCCGGGTGGATTTTGCTGAAACCTTCCGCAAGCGCATCGCCGGTCTTGCCCGCTCAACCGACCTGATGATTGCCAACGCGGCCCAGGGGGTCGATTTTCACGAACTGGCGCAAAACCAGTTGCAGCCCTTTACGCCCGACGACGTGCAGCGGGTTCGCCTGTCGGGTCCGCCCGTCCGGCTGGATGCGCAGGTCTCGCAGACGCTAGGCATGGCGCTGCACGAACTGGCCACCAATGCGACGAAATACGGTGCGCTGGCCAACAGCAGCGGCTCGATCGATCTGCAATGGTCGGTTACCGATGGAACGTTTCTGATCCTCTGGCGGGAAAGGGGTGCCGATATCGACCCGGATACGGCCGGAAGCGTTCGCAAGGGCTTCGGCACGATGGTGCTGGAACGCATGCTCGGCATGGCGCTCGATGCCAAGCTCGAGCGGATCATGCATGATGATGGCATCGAGTGGCGCGTCAAGATCGCAGACGAGAAACTGAACGCCAATCTTTCGGCTTCGTAGGTGTTTCGTGTGAGCGCGGTTTTTCGCGCGGGGGAGGGGATATGCTTGGGAGTGTCATCAGGACGGCTGTTGTCCTTGTCGCGGTGTTGACCGGCTGCCCGGCAGCAGCCCTTGCCGCAAGTTGCATCGTTGCGGACCCCACCGGAACGCCTCTCAACGTGCGATCCGCCCCGCAAGGCCCTGTGCTTTCCACGCTGCGCAACGGCACTGCCGTGGTGGTTGTCGAGGAGCAGGCGCTTGGCGGCAAGCGCTGGGCAAAGGTCACGGCAGATGGGGAGGCGCGTGGCTGGGTGTTTGCCAGTTATCTTGATTGCACGATGGCCGATGACACGACAAAATCCGCGCCGATGCACCCCCGCAGCCCGCCGCTATGACCAGCCGCTACGCCGGTCCGGTGCCTTTAATCCGCCCTCTTTCTTTTTAGTGCCGGATGGTTTATAGGCAGCGCCAGCATCAGACCCCGCTCTCTGCGGACTTTTGCCTTCATGGCCGCAGCTAGACGACATCCCGGCTGCTGGCGACCCGAAATCCTAAACATTGAAAGGATCACACGATGTCGATCACTGCAGAGCGCAAGGCTGCGCTTATCAAGGAATACGCAATCGTCGAAGGCGACACCGGTTCCCCGGAAGTCCAGGTTGCGATCCTCACCGAGCGGATCAACAACCTGACCGAACACTTCAAGGGTCACAAGAAGGACAACCACTCGCGTCGTGGCCTTCTGGCAATGGTTTCCACCCGCCGTTCGCTCCTTGACTATGTCAAGGGCAAGGAAGAGGCACGGTACACCAAGCTGATTACTGCTCTCGGCATTCGCCGCTAAGCCTTACACCGGCGGGACCCTTCAACAAGGGGCCCGCCGGTTTGTTTTTTGCGGGGTAAATCCCGCGTTTGCGTCTCCAGACAAGCCGAAGCGGTGCCTCTGGAAGCGGACACCCCAGCAGGCCGGATGGGCCGGTCCTGCGGAAACAACCGATGACCTGTCATGGGGCAGGATTGCAGGATGCTTCGGCGCTTGCGCGTTTTCCACGCACCCGAAGCGTCCGGCTTTGAGGGAACGGAACGAGCGCCAGCCGATTTGGAAGCCTCCCGTTGTCTTGCCCGTGATGTGTCATATCAGCGAAAACACTGCCGCCCGCGCTACACTGGCTGCGGCGCGGCATTGCCGCACACGAAGGACAAAACATGTTCGATACCCACACAGTCGAAATTGAATGGGCAGGCCGCCCGCTCAAGCTCGAAACCGGCAAGATCGCCCGTCAGGCTGACGGCGCCGTTCTCGCCACCTATGGCGAAACCGTCGTTCTCGCCACCGTCGTTTCGGCCAAGTCGCCGAAGCCGGGCCAGGACTTCTTCCCGCTGACCGTCAACTACCAGGAAAAGACCTACGCCGCCGGCAAGATTCCGGGTGGCTACTTCAAGCGCGAAGGCCGTCCGTCGGAAAAGGAAACGCTGGTTTCCCGCCTGATCGACCGTCCGATCCGCCCGCTGTTCCCGGAAGGCTACAAGAACGACACGCAGGTCGTCGTTACCGTCATCCAGCACGACATGGAAAATGATCCGGACATCCTGTCGATGGTTGCTGCTTCGGCTGCTCTGACAATCTCCGGCGTTCCCTTCATGGGCCCGGTCGGCGGCGCACGCGTCGGCTACGTCAACGGCCAGTACGTCTTGAACCCGCATCTCGACGAAATGCCTGAGTCGATCCTCGACCTCGTGGTTGCCGGTACCCAGGACGCCGTCCTGATGGTTGAATCGGAAGCCAAGGAACTCAACGAAGACGTCATGCTCGGCGCCGTCATGTTCGGCCACAAGGGCTTCCAGCCGGTCATCGACGCGATCATCAAGCTCGCTGAAGTGGCTGCTAAGGAACCGCGCGATTTCACGCCGGAAGATCATTCGGAGCTCGAAGCTGAAATGCTTTCGATCGCTGAAGCTGAACTCCGCGTCGCCTACAAGAACACTCAGAAGGCTGAGCGTTACGCTGCCGTCGACGCCGTCAAGGCAAAGGTCAAGGCCCACTTCTTCCCGGAAGGCTCTGAGCCGAAGTACACGAACGAAGTCATCGGTGCCGTCTTCAAGCACCTGCAGGCCAAGATCGTTCGCTGGAACATCCTCGACACCAAGAGCCGTATTGACGGCCGCGATCTGTCGACCGTTCGCGCCATCGTCTCGGAAGTCGGCATCCTGCCGCGCACCCACGGTTCGGCCCTGTTCACCCGCGGTGAAACGCAGGCGATCGTCGTTGCCACGCTCGGCACCGGTGAAGACGAACAGTACGTCGATAGCCTGACCGGTATGTACAAGGAAAAGTTCCTGCTGCACTACAACTTCCCGCCCTACTCGGTCGGTGAAACAGGCCGCATGGGCTCCCCGGGCCGCCGCGAAATCGGTCATGGCAAGCTCGCCTGGCGCGCTATCCGCCCGATGCTGCCGGCTGCCGAGCAGTTCCCCTACACGCTGCGTGTCGTCTCTGAGATCACCGAGTCGAACGGCTCGTCCTCGATGGCAACCGTCTGCGGCACTTCGCTCGCGCTGATGGATGCCGGCGTTCCTTTGGCCAAGCCGGTTGCCGGTATCGCTATGGGCCTGATCCTCGAAGGTGAACGCTTCGCCGTTCTCTCCGACATTCTCGGCGACGAAGATCACCTCGGCGACATGGACTTCAAGGTTGCCGGTACCGCTGACGGCATCACCTCGCTGCAGATGGACATCAAGATCGCCGGTATCACCGAAGAGATCATGAAGGTCGCGCTTGAGCAGGCACAGGGCGGCCGCAAGCACATCCTCGGCGAAATGGCCAACGCCATCACCGAAGGCCGCAGCCAGCTCGGCGAATTCGCTCCGCGCATCGAAGTCATGAACATCCCGGTCGACAAGATCCGTGAAGTCATCGGTTCAGGCGGCAAGGTCATCCGCGAAATCGTCGAAAAGACCGGCGCCAAGATCAACATCGAAGACGATGGCACGATCAAGATCGCTTCGTCCTCCGGCAAGGAAATCGAAGCGGCCCGCAAGTGGATCCACTCGATCGTTGCCGAACCGGAAGTCGGGCAGATCTACGAAGGCACGGTCGTCAAGACCGCCGACTTCGGCGCTTTCGTCAACTTCTTCGGTCCGCGTGATGGCCTCGTGCACATCTCGCAGCTCGCTTCGGATCGCGTTGCCAAGACCTCCGACGTCGTCAAGGAAGGCGACAAGGTCTGGGTCAAGCTGATGGGCTTCGATGAGCGCGGCAAGGTTCGCCTCTCCATGAAGGTTGTCGACCAGGCAACCGGCAAGGAAGTCGCCAAGGGCGAAGGCGAAGCTGCTGAATAAGCGTTCGGCCGGTTAATCGACTACGGGCGCGGAGCGGATCGTTCCGCGCCCTTTCTTATTTTCTGTGAGAGTGGTCCGAACCGGGCAACCCTCATTCCCTTTGTTACCGTTTGTCCTTTTGGAAGCCGCTTTCCAATTTTTCCCGACAAGCCCAAGGATCTCGACCATGAGCCGCGACACGCTGAAGACCCTTTTCCATCCTTTCGAGACCGGTGTTGTTCCCGCACCCGGCGAAGGCGAGCGTGTGCTGTTCCTCGGTGCCGAGGCAGGCTACCGGCTGCCGGCGGAGTTTACAGGCTCGATTGCCGCCGTGCAGGCGTCAAAGCCGCTGTACAAGGCTCTGGAGGCCGCCAGGGCATCCGTGACGCCGGTGATCGAGGGCGAGGACTATGATGCGGCCCTCATCCTCTGCGGCAAGCACAAGGGCGAGAACGAAGACCGGATCGCTGAAGCGCTGAAGCGCGTCAAGGTCGGTGGTCTCATCGTTGTCGCCGGCGGCAAGGATGATGGCATCCAGTCGCTGCGCAAGCGCGTCAACCAGCTCGGCTGGGGTGGCGACAGCCTGCCGAAGTATCATGGCATCGCTTTCTGGTTCGGCCGTCCGGAAGACGCCAGCGACGTGATTGCCAAATTCTCCAAGAAGCCGGTTCGCGTCGAAGGCCGTTTTGACGCGGCACCTGGCATGTTCTCGCACGAGCGCATCGATGCCGGTTCCGAACTTCTGGCCTCGCGCCTGCCTGACGATTTCAAGGGCCATGCCGCCGATTTCGGCGCCGGTTGGGGCTATCTGTCGGTGATGCTGGCCGAGAAGGCGCCGAACCTGAAGGGCATCGACCTGTTCGAGGCCGATTATCATTCGCTGGAAGCAGCGCGGGCAAACCTGAAGGCCAATTGCCCGAACGTGCCGACCCGCTTCTTCTGGCAGGACCTGACATCGGAAGAAACCCGCGACAAGTACGACCTGATCGTGATGAACCCGCCGTTCCACGAAACCCAGGCTGCCGATCCGGCGCTGGGCGCTGCGATGATCAAGGCGGCGGCCAAGGCGCTGAAGATCGGCGGACGGCTGATGCTGGTCGCCAATCGCGGCCTGCCCTATGAGACGGTGATGCCCGAGACCTTCAAGGAATGGGGCGAAACCTGCCGCAATGCACGCTTCAAGGTGCTCTGGGGCAAGCGCTGAGCAGCGCTTGCTTTTGCAATTGCTTTCTTGATGAAACGGGTACACGCTGAGGCTCTCGCAGCCACGCGCCTATGTTGAGGCGCAAATGGAGTGTGCCGATGACTTCAAGCGCTGGATATCGCCCGCCCGTTACCGAGGGTGTCGCTGAGGCGATGGTTAAGGATATCAAGAGCATCGAAGGCAAGAGTGCGACCTCGGAGGTACCCTTGGCCTTCCAGACCGGCCGCCCGCCCGTTGATACCGCCGTTCTCGGCAACACCCGCAAGCAGATGATGCTGTTCGGTGTTTTCGCCATCGCGGTGCTGGCCGTTCTGCTCGTCGTCTGGTGGGCCGCCTGACGGCCCACCCAATCTGCCGTATTAGCCCTTCAAGGCCCGTTCAAACAACCGCGACAGGCGCTCGGCAAAGGCGCGCGGGTCTTGCGGCTTGTCGCCGTCGAGGACGCGGGCCTGGTCGAGCAGCAGCTGGACGGCATCGGTGCGGAATTCATCGCTACCACTGGCGGCCAGTGCCGAGATCAGGCCGTGGCCCGGATTGATTTCGAGGATGGGCTTGGCGATCATGTCCAGCCGGCCTGAACCTTGCAGCAGTTTTTCCAGCTGGCGGTCGTAACCCTGTTCCGGTGCGACCAGGCAGACGGCGCTTTCGGTCAGGCGGTCGGATGCCCGTACGTCCGATACCGTATCGCCAAGTGCCGTCTTGGCAAAGGCGATGAAACCGGTGACGGCTTCGGAGGTCTCCGGCGGGGTTGGCGTTTCGCCATCGGTTGTCGGGACCTGGGTCAGATCGGCGGCCCCTTGAGTGATCGACTTGAGTGGCTTACCCCCGAAATCGGGTGCTGACGTCACCCAGAAGCTGTCGACGGAATCGGTCAGCAACAGGACCTCGATGCCGCGGGCGCGAAACCCTTCGAGCTGTGGCGAGGCTTTCAGCCGGTCCAGATTGTCGCCCGTCAGGTAGTAGATCGCCGCCTGGGCGTCCTTCATGTCCTTGACGTAATCGGCAAGCGAGCGCGTTGCCTCGTCCGACGCCGTGGTGCGGAAGCGCGCGAGTGCGATCAGCTGCGCCCGGCGTTCGAAATCGTCGTAGATGCCTTCCTTCAAGACGGCGCCAAAAGCGTCCCAGAGCTTGGCGAAGGCTTCCGTGTCGCTGTCGGCCAGCTTTTCGATGGCGGTCAGAACGCGGTTGGTCAGGCCCTTGCGGATGGCGGCAAGGATCGGGCTTTCCTGGATCATCTCGCGCGAGACGTTGAGCGGCAGGTCGGACGTATCGACAAGGCCGCGCACGAAGCGCAGGTAACGGGGTAGAAGTTCGGCATCGTCGGTGATGAAGATGCGTTTGACATAGAGCTTCATGCGGCCCTTGGCCGAAGGATCGAACATGTCCATCGGTTTGGATTCCGGTACGAAGGCCAGGCCGGTATATTCATGCCGGCCTTCGGCGCGGAAATGCACGGTCAAGGCGGGTTCATCATACTGGCCGGAAACGCCGCGATAGAAATCGGCGTATTCTTCCTTGGTGATCTCGCTGCGGGATTTCGTCCACAGAGCCGTGCCGTCGCCGATGCGCTCAGCATCCGCGCCGGGCTTCTCGATCAGGTCGATCGGGACGGGCACGTGGCCAGACTGGTCCTTGACGATCTTTTCGACACTCCATTTGGACGTATAGCTCTTGGCATCGTCCAGAAGATGCAGCGTGATGCGGGTGCCGCGAGCCGGAGCCTCAGGCAGTTCGGCCTCGGAGACGGTGTAGCTGCCCTGGCCGTCAGATGACCACAGCCAGGCATGGGCGCTGCCGGCGTGACGGGAGACGACGTCGACCTTGCCGGCGACCATGAAGGCGGAATAGAAGCCGACGCCGAACTGGCCGATCAGCTGTGCGCCTTCGCCGGCCTTTGCCGCCTCGACGCGCTCCATGAAGGCGCGGGTGCCGGACCGGGCGATGGTGCCAAGCGCCTCGACCATATCGTCCCGGCTCATGCCGATGCCATTGTCTTCGACGATGAGCCTGTTGTTGTCCGCATCGAGCGTCAGGGTGATGCGCGGCGCCGGATCGTCAGTGAGCAGTTCCGGCGCGCTGATGGCCTCGTAGCGCAGTTTTTCGCAGGCGTCGGCAGCGTTGGAGATCAGTTCGCGGAGGAACACGTCCTTGTCGGAATAGACCGAGTGCACCATGAGATGCAGCAGGCGTGCGACATCGGCCTCAAAAACGTGATTTTCGACGGGTTTTTCAGCATTGCTCATGCGAATTTTGCCTCAACGTGGATCTGGAAGGTTTGCGCGCTCTGAACTGGCAAGTGCAGGTGCAAAATTCAAGAGGCACGGTAAGGGGCGGCGGCCCGGATGTTACTCCGCGTCCGCCTTTGCCAATGTATCGAGTGCCGGCATCGAAGTGATGTTGTAGCCGGAGTCCACATAGTGGATTTCGCCGGTGACGCCGCTCGAAAGGTCAGACAGAAGGTAGAGCGCCGAGTTGCCGACATCCTCGATGGTGACGGTGCGGCGGAGCGGCGCGTTCTTCTGTTGCCAGGAAAGCATGGCGCGCGCATCCGAAATACCGGCACCGGCGAGTGTGCGGATCGGGCCGGCGGAGATGGCGTTGACGCGGATGCCGCGCGGACCATAGTCACCGGCAAGATAACGCACGGACGCTTCCAGCGCGGCTTTCGCGACGCCCATGACGTTGTAATTCGGCATGATGCGGGTGGAGCCGCCATAAGTCAGCGTCAGCATCGAACCGCCGTCGTTCATCAGCTCGGCGGCGCGCTTTGCAATTTCCGTGAAGGAGAAGCAGGAGATCACCATCGTGCGCGAAAAGTTTTCGCGCGAGGTGTCGGCATAAAGGCCCTTCAGCTCATTCTTGTCGGAGAAGCCGATGGCATGCACGACGAAATCGAGCTTGCCCCACTTTTCCTTGATCGCATCAATGGTCGCATCGACCGAAGCGATGTCCTCGACGTCGCAAGGGATGACGAAGTCGGAGTTCAGTTCGGCAGCGAGCGGCTTTACGCGCTTGCCGAGCGCTTCGCCCTGGTAGGTGAAGGCGAGTTCAGCACCCTGGCCGGCCAGCTTCTGTGCGATGCCCCATGCGATGGAGTGGCTGTTGGCGACCCCCATGATGAGGCCGCGCTTTCCGTTCATGATACCGGTCATGGATTTATCCGTTGTGGCGCTGGAAGACGAGCGTGGCATTGGTGCCGCCGAAGCCGAAGGAGTTCGACAGGACGGTATCGATCTTGGCGTTGTCGATGCGCTTGCGCACGATCGGCACGCCGTCGAATTCCGGATCAAGTTCGGTGATATGGGCGCTTTCGCCGATGAAACCGGCCTGCATCATCAAGAGGCCGTAGATCGATTCCTGCACGCCGGCAGCGCCGAGCGAATGGCCGGTCAGCGACTTTGTCGACTGGATATGCGGGATCTTGTTGCCGAAGACTTCGCGGATTGCGCCGATTTCCTTGGAATCGCCAACAGGCGTCGAGGTGCCGTGCGTGTTGACGTAATCGACTTCGCCCTTCACCGTCGCCAGTGCCTGGCGCATGCAGCGGATGGCGCCTTCGCCCGACGGAGCGACCATGTCGTAGCCATCAGACGTTGCACCATAACCGGTGATTTCCGCATAGATCTTGGCGCCGCGGGCCTTGGCATGTTCCAGCTCTTCGAGAACCAGAACGCCTGCACCACCGGCGATGACGAAGCCGTCACGCGAAACGTCGTAGGCGCGCGACGCGGTCGAGGGCGTATCGTTATACTTGGAGGACATCGCGCCCATGGCGTCGAACAGGTTCGACATGGTCCAGTCGAGGTCTTCGTGACCACCGGCGAACATTACGTCCTGCTTGCCCCACTGGATCATTTCCATGGCGTTGCCGATGCAATGCGCCGAGGTCGAGCAGGCCGACGAGATCGAGTAGTTGACGCCGTGGATCTTGAACCAGGTGGCGAGCGTCGCCGATGCCGTCGAGGACATTGCCTTCGGTACGGCGAACGGGCCGATGCGCTTGGGCGAGTTGTTCTTGAGGGTGATTTCGGCCGCGTCGATCAGCGTGCGGGTGGACGGACCGCCCGAACCCATGATGATGCCGGTGCGCTCGTTGCCGCCGATATCCTTGTCTTCAAGGCCCGAATCGGCAATCGCCTGCTTCATCGCAACGTGGTTCCACATGCCGCCCTGCGACAGGAAGCGTGCGGCGCGGCGGTCGACAAGCTCGGTCGTGTCGAGATTGGGCGCACCCCAGACCTGGCACTTGAAGCCGTGCTCGGCAAAATCGTTCGAAAACGAAATGCCGGATTTTGCTTCACGCAGCGACGTGGTGACTTCCTGTGCGTCGTTTCCGATCGAGGAAACAATGCCCAGACCCGTGACAACAACCCGTCTCATGTGGATGACCTCTTCTTTGATCTAGCTGAATGCGGCTATGCCGCTGTTCAGGCAGCTTTTTCCTTCGACAGACCGACGCGAAGATCGGTTGCCTGATAGATGGTTTCGCCATCGGCCTTCAGCCAGCCGTCGGCGGTGCCGAGCACAAGGCGGCCGCGCATGACGCGCTTGAAGTCGATGCCGTATTCGAGAAGCTTGGTGTCGGGGCGGATCATGCCCTTGAATTTCACTTCGCCGGTGGACAGCGCCATGCCGCGGCCGGGCTCGCCGAGCCAGCCGAGGAAAAAGCCGGTCAGCTGCCACATGCCATCAAGGCCAAGGCAGCCCGGCATGATCGGATTGCCCTGGAAGTGGCAGGGGAAATACCAGTCGTCCGGCTTAACGTCGTATTCCGCGCGGATGTAGCCTTTGTCGAAGGCGCCGCCGGTTTCCGAGATGTCGGTGATGCGGTGAACCATCAGCATCGGCGGCAGGGGCAGCTGGGCATTGCCAGGGCCAAACAGCTCGCCACGACCGCATTTCAGGATCTCTTCATAATTGAAGCTGGATTGTCTGGTCGTCATGAACTGTGGTTTCCCCGCTATATCCGTTTTTGGTTGACTTGGTTTAGAGCAAGATGGGCGCGAATTGAAGCTCCGGCATGACCCGGGCGCGTCGTTTCGCGTATTCCTGTCTGGCCAAGCACAAGGCCCATTTCCGCCGTCGCATACATGATGGCTGCTGCAACAGCCAGAGATAATTGGCTTTTGCCCCAAGAATCAGGCGGTTTTTACCGTCTTGATGCCTTGGGCGAGCTTGCTCACTATTGAAAGCATTCTCGGCAAAAGTTATATCGGCTCTGTAAGTGTGTTCTGCAATAGCTTGGAAATCTGGATCCGTCCGTATGACGACTGCCATCGAGATCTGTTCGGAAGAACGCCTGCGCCGCTCCGGTCTCAGGCCGACGCGCCAGCGCATGGCGCTTGCCGACCTGATTTTTGCCAAAGGCGATCGTCACCTGACGGTGGAAGAGCTGCACGAGGAAGCGGTGACCGCCGGTGTGCCGGTGTCGCTGGCGACTGTCTACAACACGCTGCACCAGTTTACCGAAGCCGGCATGATCCGGGTTCTGGCGGTTGAAAGCGCAAAGACCTATTTCGACACCAACGTGTCCGACCATCACCATTTCTTCGTCGAAGGTCATAACGAGGTGCTTGATATTCCGGTGAACAGCCTGACGATCGGCAACCTGCCGGAGCCTCCGGAAGGCATGGAAATCGCCCATGTCGACGTCATCATCCGTCTGCGCCGCAAGCGCGGCTAAACATCTTCCCTAATTCACGTCGCCAACGACGTTACATCACGTCGTCGGGATGACGGCCGGGCCGTGGATCGCCGGTCGGCAGCGTCCAGCCATATTTCAGCGCTCCGCCGCGCACCGCAAAGGCGGTTATGACGCCCAGGCTCGATGCGACCAGCACCGATGCACCAAGCCAGGTCGCGGCCGTGAACACGGCTGAGCCGGACAGTGCGGCGGTCACATAGATTTCTGGACGCAGCAGGACCGAGGGTTCGCCTGCGAGCAGGTCGCGCAAGATGCCGCCGGAGGTCGCGGTCAACATGCCGGTGACCAGCGCCACGATTGGTGATCCGGTTGCGGCCAAGCCCTTGGCTGCGCCCATCACGCTATAGGCCGAAAGCCCGATGGCATCGAGCCAGACGAGGAACTTGTAGCGCGATTCCATCATATGCGCCGAAAAGAACACCAGAAGGCCCATGCAGCCGCAGACGACTAGGTAGATCGGATTGGTAACCCAGAAAACCGGTGTTGCGCCGAGGATGACATCGCGCAGCGTGCCGCCGCCGATACCGGTGGCCGAGGCGAGGAAGATATAGCCGATGATATCCAGCTGCTTGCGCGAGGCGGCCAGCGCACCTGTCGCTGCGAAAACCGCCACGCCGGCATAGTCGAGAATTTCCAGGATCGGCATTTTTCCTCCACCAGACATCAGGCCCGTCAAAAAATCGAGAAGGACCACAACGGGGTGATCGCGTCAACGGCGGGTGTTGGCACCTATTGCGGAAACAGGACGTGGGTGCGGCCGGTGATGAAATAGGCAAGCAGGCCCGTCCATTCACGCATCGCCGTTGTCGTCAGTTGCGCGTTCAGGGAGGGCTGGCTGAAATCGAGGCCAAGGCTGGCATCGCCGCTGGTGCGATAGTCGGTTGGCCACGGCGTCACGTCGATGCCGAGCTTGCGGAACAGGCCAACCGAACGCGGCATGTGGAACGCCGAGGTGATGAGGGCGCAGTTCGACAACCCGTTTTCTTCCAGCAACTGTTTCGTATTGGCCGCATTCTCGAAGGTGGTGCGTGACTGATCTTCGCGGATCAGCCGTTCGGGGGCGATGCCGAAGGTGGTGAAGAAGGTTTTGGATGTCTGCGCATCGCCATCATATGTCCCGCTGAATGAGCCGTCGCCGCCCGAAACCAGGATGCGCGCCGACGGATGCGACTGGGCGAGCCTCAATCCTTCGACGAACCGGTCTGCCGCCTGGTTGAATTCCATGCCGCCCCGCTTGGCGATCACCTCGTTCTCGAAGGATCCGCCCAGGATGATGATGCAGGAAAGGTCTGCGGGCAGGCTGGTGGGTCTTGGAATGCGGTCTTCCAGGCCCTGAAGCAGAACGGCACCGGCGCTCGTAAACAAGGTCAGAAAAAGCAGGGTTGCGGCAAGCCCAGACAGGAAGCGGTACAGCCGCCGCCAGCCGATGGCTGCGAATAGAAAGCTCAGGACCAGAAGAATGAAGACCAGCGACAGGGGCTGGGCAAGCAGCCAGAACAGTTTTGATGCGAGAAACATGAGGCCTGCTATCGTCTCTTCCAAGGGGGTGCGCGGGGGAGGGCGAACCTAGCAGCGAAACCTTGACTTGGCCAATTCGGCCAAATGCAGATTGAGAGAAGCCCGTGGCAGTTCACCCGCTACGGGCTTTCCGTTTGCTGGCGCCTTCAGGCCCGGCCGAGTGTCACCGGCGCTTGAACGGCCGCCGTCTTGTTGCGCCGCAGGTAGATCAGTCCGGCAGCAAGCAGGATGCCGGCGGCGATGATGGCGATCGCCAGCACCGGGCGGTAAGCGATCCAGGCGATGGCGATGACCAGAGGCCCGAGGATCAACGTCAGGATGATGGCGATGACCGAGGTACCGAAGCCGACGATCGAGCCGACGAACGGAATGACGTCGGCAATGATGCCGAGAATCGACAGCATCAGGGCAAAGCCGATGAACATGCCGAGCAGTCCGCCGCCGCGAATGAGCCAGGTGATCAGCGTGTTCTCGCTTTGGGCGGCCTCGAACATTTGCGGCGCATCGACCTTCCCGGCGGCACTCAGAAACAGTTCGCGGCCGTTGGAAGCCTTGTAGCCGGTGACGTTTGTGCCCTTCTGGGCGCCGACGAAGCTGGCTTCAGAGATGTCCTTGCGGCTGAAACTGATGCGCAGGTCGCCGATGGCCGGGCTCTGGCGGTTCTGCGAGACGTAGATCGTCGTGCCATTGGCATTGACGGGCTTGTCCGAGCCGATCGCCGCCGTCACCTGGCCGATGACATCGGGCGAAAGTTTGACCGGCGTTTCCGTACCGAGATCGGCGACCGCCTTGCCATCCACCGTGAAGGCGCCGAGCGTTGCCGTTGCCACCGTGAAGCGGTCACCCTCGATCGGCATGTCGGGGTTCTGATGCTGGTCGCTCTGCTTGAAATCGGAGGAATCGACCGGGCCTGGGCGCCATTCCTTCTTGTAGCTGTAGGTGGTGACGGTTTCTTCGCCGCCGCCGAGCGTCTTCTTCGTCTCGCTGCTGCTGTCTTCGATCCACTGATACATCTCGACCTGCCGGTTGAGGCCGGCCGCACCTTCTGCCGAGACACCCAGCATCGGGTCCTCGGGCGTGCCGTCCGGCTTGACCGGACCGGACACATGGATGAGCTTACCGTCATTGGCCGGATCGACGGTGCCGCTATCGACCGAAACGACGATGCCGGCGCCTTCCACCAGCGCGCGATAGGTCTGGACGGAGCGGCCTTCGTTCCACGACAAAAGCCAGATCATCCCGATCACCAGGATAGGGCCGATCAAAAGCCCGGCAAGCCCGCTTTTCAACCTGGAAAACCAGGAAGTTGTTGTTGTCTCCGTAAAGCTCATGCCCCTCGTCCCTCTGCTGGTGCCCATCCGACTAACGGTTGGTTCGGCACACTTATTCGCTGAAACAGGTGCTATCAGTAAATCAGTAAAATTAGATAGAACGATCCCCCGTCGCGGTGAACACTCTTTGGGCGCTTCGCAAAGATTTCGGGGCATTCCTTTCCCGCAAGCAGAGCCGTTTTCCATTTCATCCCTTGCCCACGATCCGGCGGCTTGTATCTTGCGGCCGTGACTTTTGTTCGGGAGGGGCGGCATGACATCGGTCAACGAAGTGTTTGGAACGGGAACGTTCGTCGGGCGCGTCTGGCGGCCGGATGTCGCGGGTCCGGCGCTGGTGGTCCTGCGCGGTGGCGATCTCATCGACATCACGTCGAAAGACGTGCCGACGATGCGCGACCTTCTGGAACTGGAGGATCCCATCGGGTTCCTCTCGGACTGTCAGGGCGAACGGCTGTCCGCCCTTGAAGCGATCACGGCCGCCTCGGTGGAGGCCGCCGGCGATCTCTCGAGCGTCCATCTGCTTGCGCCGTGCGACCTGCAGGCCGTCAAGGCGTGCGGTGTCACCTTCGCCCGGTCGATGATCGAGCGGGTCATCGAGGAAAAGGCTGCAGGAAATCCGGCTCTGGCCGAAACCATGCGGGAGCGCGTCACAGCGATCATAGGCGACAGCCTGCGCGACCTGAAGGCGGGATCGCCGGAGGCGGCCAAGGTGAAGGCGGCGCTGATCGAGGTTGGCGTCTGGTCGCAATATCTGGAAGTCGGCATCGGTCCGGATGCGGAAGTATTTTCCAAGGCGCAGGTCCTGGCCTCGGTCGGTTGGGGTGCGTCGGTCGGGCTGCATCCGATCTCGAAGTGGAACAACCCCGAACCGGAGATCGTGCTGGCCGTCGATAGCCAGGGCCGGGTCAAGGGCGCGACGCTCGGCAACGACGTCAACCTGCGCGATGTCGAGGGCCGTTCAGCCCTGTTGCTCGGCAAGGCCAAGGACAACAATGCCTCCTCAGCCATCGGTCCGTTCATCCGCCTGTTCGATAACACCTATTCGATCGACGATGTGCGCAAGGCCGACCTGTCGTTGACCATCAGCGGTCCCGACGGGTTTGTCCTGAAGGGCGCAAGCACGATGCGGGAAATCAGCCGCGATCCACTCGATCTGGTTTCCCAGACCATCGGCCGCCATCACCAATATCCGGATGGCTTCATGCTGTTCATGGGCACGTTGTTTGCACCGGTCGAAGACCGCGATGCGCCGGGGCAGGGTTTTACCCATAAGATCGGCGACGTCGTGACGATCTCGAATGCCGAACTGGGATCGCTGACCAATACGGTGCGGCTCTCGACCGAATGCCCGCCCTGGACGTTCGGGCCTTCCGCCCTGATGCGCAATCTGGCAGCGCGCGGATTGATCTGACGTGCCTACCCCAATGGCCCAGTTTATCGTGTCTGGATGATTTCCGGCGGGTCATGACGGGAAAGGCGAACGGCCGACAGCACCCCGCTCATGTAGATGCCCGTGTCGACATTGATCCGCCCGGCACCGATCTCGACGTCCGCCACCGGCGTGTGGCCGTGTACGGTGACGAAGGTGTTATCGATCGTGCTGTTGCCGGATGCCGAAGGGCGCAACCATAGCAGATCCGAATCTGTCTGGTCGGCGGGTGCCACGCCCTTTCTCAGGCCCGCATGCACGAAGCAATAACCGGGGACCTGCAGCATCGATGGCAGCGATTCGAGAAAAGCGACATGGGCGACGGGAATGAGAGACCGCAGCAGCTTGTTCTGTTCCTCGCGTCCGGCCGGAAGCGTGTTCAATCCGTAGGAGCGTAGCGTTTCGAGACCGCCCAGTCTCAGCCAGTGGTGTTCGGCCGACGGATTGCCCAGAAAATCGAGCATGACCGCCTCGTGATTGCCGGCAAGGCAGACACGGCGGATGCCAACGAGGGGCCGGGTGGTCAGCCGGGTGAGCACGGCGGATGATTTCGGTCCGCGGTCGACGTAATCGCCCAGCATCACCAGCCATTTCGTGCCGTCACGCGTGGCGCTATCGGCAACGATCAGGTCTTCCAGCCTGCCCAGCGTATCGTCATGGCCGTGCACGTCGCCGACCGCATAGATATGGTCCGGAGCCTTATCGAAGAAGAGCTTCCGCCTTTGTTTGGGCGATGGTGCCGGAGCGCCGCCGCGCAGGAAATCAACGATGCCGCGGATCATCTGGCGCCCCCGGCGTCACCATTTCGGCGCGATACCAGTCGACGAAACGGCGCACGCCTTCCTCCACCGAAATGGACGGCGTAAAGCCGGTAAGGCTGTTCAAGAGATCCGGTGCCGCAAAGGTGCGGGGAACATCGCCCTGCTGCATCGGCAGCATCGAGCGGATGGCCGGGCGGCCGACGGCGGCTTCAACCGTCTCGACGAACCGCATCAGCTCGACCGGCTGCCCGCCGCCGACATTGACGACCCGGAAGGGCGCGTGGCGCGACAGCGTATCGATTTCTTCGACGCGGTTCTCCTCTGACGGAACAACGCCCATCAGCCGGACGATGCCTTCGACGAGATCGTCGATATAGGTGAAGTCGCGGCTCATCCGGCCTTCACCATAGATTTCGATCGGCCGGCCATTGAGGATGCTGTCGACGAACTTGAACAGTGCCATGTCCGGGCGGCCCCAGGGACCGTAAACCGTGAAGAAGCGGAACGCCGTCGTCGGCACCTTGTAGAGATGCGCATAGCTGTGCGCCATCAGCTCGCCGGACTTCTTGGTGGCGGCATAGAGCGTCATTGGTTCGTCGGCCCGGTCGGTCTCGGCAAATGGGATCTTCTCGTTGGAGCCGTAGATCGAGGACGTGGAGGCGAGCAGCAGATGTTTCGGTTGCACGGCCTTCGCCAGCTCCAGGATATTCCAGGAGCCGATGAGGTTGGAATCGACATAGGCTTTCGGATTTTCGAGGCTGTAGCGCACGCCCGCCTGGGCGGCCAGATGAACGATGACGTCGGGTTCTCCGATCCCGGCCGCCTGGTCCAGCGCTGCCTTGTCTTCCAGCATGCCGATCACGGGCCGGAACCCGTTGGACCGGGAAAGGATGGCGTGGCGCCGTTCCTTCAGGCGGACATCATAATAGGGCGTCATACCATCGAAGCCGGTAACGAAGTGTCCGTCGTCCAGCAGCCGCTTGGCCAGGTGAAACCCGATGAACCCTGCCGTTCCCGTGATCAGATAGCGCATTCCGGCTCCTTGCCTGTCTTGTCCGCCGTGGATCTGGACCTATTGCTGGTTATTCCGGCCGGCCGATGTCATGGCCGAAATCGGCAAAACAAACGCCGGAGACAAGTCCGACATAACCCGCACCGATCATCGTGATTTTCATGACACACTCCAGAACGACATCGCGCATCGCGGCTTCATGCCGGTTCCCGATGCCTACGTGGCGGCATCCATAATCAAACACACGCGCGTTGCCAATGCCGGATATAACATGCCATCCCGCAGCCGGGCTTGCCAGTCCGTCGTCCACGGGTAGATTGCCGTCATCGCAAGCGTGTATGGGCGACGAGGAGGGCAGACATGGCCGGGACATTTCGCTGGCACAACGAACCGTCCGTCTGGCAGGGAGACGCGAGCACACTCTCGCTGAAAACCGATGTGAACACCGGCTCCGAGTGATCACCGGGTTTTAGTCCCGAACTGTCATCGAAAAATCCGCACCGCCGCGCAGCGTATTGCTGACCGTGCAGATTTCCTCTTCGGCGGACCGCGCAATCGCATGCCGCGCTTCTGCGTGAATTTCGCCCCGGATCGTCAAGACGACATCGAACCTCACAACGCGCGACAGGCCCTCGGTGGATTTTTCACCACTGACGTCGGCGCGGATTTCGGTCAAGCGGTCGAGTAGGCCCATCTGGCTTGCAGCGATCCGGGCGCTCATCGTCAGGCAGGCCGAAAGTGAGGCATAAAGCAGGTCAATCGGGTTGAAGCCTGCCTGCGATGGTCCGGTGACGATCTGGATTTCGCCGCCGGTGGCGGATGTGACCTGCGGAAACCCGTGCCGGCCGAGAACAGCGGTGGCGCCGGTCGGCCTCGTTTTCGTCTTCAATTCCGCCATCTTGTCCTCCTATCGTCGCGTCGGGCCCATTTGACATGGAAGTGTTCGCATTTGGAAGCAATCCCGGCCTCCACGATGGATCGAACCCGCCGGATTGATTAGTCTACGGTTTTTATAGAAATTTGTGTCCGCAAATTGCCGGGCATCTGCAAGAGTTTTCCCGCGCATCGGCCGATAAGAGGCGTTCGTGCTTCGCCCGGCGCGGACGATTTTGCGATAACCATGCCACCCGGGGCGCATGATGCCTCATTTGACAGGACGGGACAGACAATGACCAAAAAGACTCTTCTCAACACCCTTTCGCGCCGTGCGGCCCTGACCGCTCTTGCCGTTTCCGCCGCTGCAATCGCTGGCTTTGCCACGCCGTCCGCAAGCTTTGCCGAAGACAAGTCGATCAAGGTCGGTATCATCAGCGGCGAGGACGAAGACGTCTGGCGCGTTGTCACCGCCGAAGCCGCCAAGAAGGGGCTGACGATCGAAACCGTCGTGTTCAACGATTATACCCAGCCGAACGAAGCGCTCGAGCGCGGCGAAGTCGATGCCAATGCCTTCCAGCATCAGCCTTACCTCGACAACCAGATCCAGCAGCACGGCTATCACATCGTCAATGCCGGTTTTACCGCCGTCTGGCCGATTGGTCTCTACACCAAGAAGTTCAAGACCATTGCCGAACTGCCGGAAGGCGCCGTGATTGGCGTGCCGAACGATCCGTCGAACGAAGGCCGTGCGCTGCGCGTGTTGCAGAACGAGGGCATCATCAAGCTCAAGGATGGCACGGGCATCCTAGCGACGATCGCCGATATCGTTGAAAATCCGAAGAAGGTCGAAATCAAGGAGCTGGACGCTGGCGTCGTCGGCCGTGCGATTGAAGATCTCGATGCCGCCGTCGTCAACACCGATTGGGCGCTGAAGAGTGGCCTGTCGGCGGAGGACCGCATCGCCCAGGAACCGGTCAACGACAATCCTTACCGCAACTTCATTGCCGTCAAGGCGGGTACTGAGAACGAAGCCTGGGTGAAGACGCTGATCTCGTCCTACCAGAACGACACCGTCAAGGCCGAGTTCGACAAGGTCTACAAGGGCACTGGCATCAGCGCCTATTGATCGATACCGGCGCTCTGTCGAGCGTACTCAAAAACCGGGCGGCTCTGGCATTTATTTGCCAGGGCCGCCTTGGGCGTTATAGAGACGCCTGAAAACCGAAAAGGACAAGGCATGAATTCTGTTGTTTCCGCGCCTGCAAGCGTGGCAACGCCGCAGGCCGAAGAGGTCGTCCGGCTGACGGACGTCAAGCGGCGCTTTGGTGCGACGCCCGCTTTGGACGGCGTGTCGCTAACGGTACGCAAGGGCGAAATCCTCGGCATTATCGGCCGCAGCGGTGCCGGAAAATCGACGCTGATCCGGTGCCTGAACGGGCTGGAACAGGCCGATAGCGGTGAAATCCATATCGAGGGCCGCAACATTACCGGCCTGAGCGAAAAGGACCTGCAGCCGCTGCGCCGGCGCATCGGCATGATTTTCCAGCATTTCAATCTCCTGTCGGCAAAGACGGTCGAGGAAAATGTGGCGCTGCCATTGAAGATCGAAGGCCTCGGCAAGGCCGAGCGTCTGAAGCGCGCCGCCGAACTGCTTGACCTCGTCGGGCTGTCCGACAAGGCTAAGGCCTATCCGTCGTCGCTCTCCGGCGGTCAGAAGCAGCGCGTCGGCATCGCCCGCGCTCTCGCCGCCCGTCCGGCACTTTTGCTGTCCGACGAAGCGACTTCGGCGCTTGATCCGGAAACGACCCGTTCGATCCTGGCGCTGTTGAAGGACATCAATCAGAAACTCGGCCTGACCATCCTGCTGATTACCCACGAGATGGAAGTGGTGCGCAGCGTCGCTGATCGCGTCGCCGTCATCGATGCCGGGCGCATCGTCGAGGAAGGTCAGGTCTGGTCGGTCTTTGCCAATCCGCAGGCCCCGATCACCCAGCGCCTGCTCAGCGGCATCCGCCCGCAGCTGCCCGAACACATGGCCGCGCGTCTGTCACAAGTCGCCGGAGCCGAACAGATCCTCAGCATCGACATGGCAGGTCCTGCCGCGCAGGGAGCGTTGTTCGCCGATCTGTCGCAAGCGCTGCCGCAATCGTTCCGGCTCGTGCATGGCGGGATCGATCATATCCAGGACCAGCCGGTGGCTCGTTTCTTCATTGCCGTTCCCGCGCGCGACGCTTCGCTGCCGGAAAAGGTACAGACATTTCTAAAAGCCCGCGGCGCGCGGGTGGAGGTGCTTGGTTATGACGCCAATCATGCTTGAACTGCTTGTCCGTTCTCTCTGGGAAACCATCCTGATGACCGGTGCCTCCGGCATCATCTCGCTGGTTGCGGGCCTGCCGCTGGGACTAGCGCTCGTCGCCACAGCCCGTGGTGGCATTGCCGAAAATCCATGGCTGAACAGCGTGCTCGGTGCCATCGTCAACGGTTTTCGCTCCGTGCCCTTCATCATCCTGCTCGTTGCGCTGATCCCGGTGACGCGGCTGATCGTCGGAACGGCGCTTGGCACCTGGGCGGCGATCGTGCCGCTGGCGATTGCCGCGACCCCCTATTATGCCCGCATCGCCGAGGTGTCATTGCGGGAGGTCGATCGCGGCCTGATCGATGCGGTGCGCGCCATGGGCGGCAATCGCTGGACGATCATCCGCGAAGTGCTGGTGCCGGAGGCGATGCCGGGTATCGTTGCGGGCTTCACTGTCACGCTGGTCACACTGGTTGGCGCTTCCGCGATGGCCGGGGCTATCGGGGCTGGTGGTCTCGGCGATCTCGCCATCCGCTATGGCTACCAGCGTTTCGAGACGACGGTGATGATCGCCGTGGTGATCGTTCTGATCGTTCTCGTCTGCGGCATCCAGTGGCTCGGCGACCGCCTTGTCGCCAGGCTCGATCACAAATAGCCGGCTAAGTTCTGTTGTGTCTGAAAGCGGCGGCGGGATGGGAGGCGGTCAACCTCCCATTTTCGCCGCCAAACAGTTTCTGCCGCAGCGGTCCCTCAGCATAATCCGCCTTGAACAGGCCGCGCTCCTGCAAAACCGGCACGACCAGATCGACGAAATCCCTGAGACTTTCCGGCGCTACCGTCCGGGCGAGGTTGAAGCCGTCGATGCCGGCTTCCTTGATCCACATCTGTAAATGATCGGCAATCTGCTCCGGTGCGCCGACAACAGGCTTTATCCGGCTGCCCAGCACCATCTGTCCGGTGATCTGCCGGACTGTCACCGGTTCTGCCGCCTGTTTGGTGATTGCTGCAAGGGCCGACTGGTTGGCATTGGTGGTCAATTGTTCGATGGGTTCGTCCAGCCCGTATTTTGACAGATCGATACCGATGGAGCTGGAATAATGCGCCAGCGAGGCCTCGACGCTGGCATGGTGGCGATAGTCTTCCAGCTTGTCCTGCGCTTCCTTTTCCGTCCGCCCGACAACGACGGTCAACAGATTGAGGATGCGCAGGGCATCACGGCCCCGGCCGAATTCTTCGGCTTTCCTGCGCAAGCCTTCGGCGATTGGTTTGGCCGCCTGCGGGGTGGCGCTGGCAATGAAGACGCATTCCGCATGTTTACCGGCAAAATCCTGGCCTCGCGCCGAGGCACCGGCCTGAAACAGCAATGGCGTGCGTTGCGGCGAGGGCTCGCTGAGATGGATACCCTCCATCCTGTGGTAGTTGCCTTCGTGTCTGACCGCCCGCACCTTGGAGGGATCGGCAAACACCCGGCCCGTCTTGTCGCGCAGCACCGCGTCGTCGTCCCAGCTGCCTTCCCAGAGCTTGTAGAGGATTTCGAGATACTCTTCCGCCGCATCGTAGCGGGCATCATGCTCCGGCTGGCGGTCCATGCCCATGGCGCGGGCGGCGCTGTCGAGATAGCCGGTGACGATGTTCCAGCCGATCCGCCCCTTGGTCAAGTGGTCCAGCGTCGACATGCGCCGCGCCAGCAGAAACGGCGGCTCATAGGTCGTATTGACGGTGACACCGAAACCCAGATGTTTGGTGACATGCGCCATCGCTGAAATCGGGATGAGCGGATCGTTGACCGGGATCTGCGCGCCGCTTTCGATGACCGGGGCAGGGCTACCCTTGTAGACGTCATAGACCCCAACAATATCCGCCAGGAACAGCCCATCGAGCTTGCCGCGCTCGGCAGTGGTTGCCATGTCCGTCCAATAGTCGAGATCGGTGTAGCGCATCGACTGGTCGCGCGGATGGGTCCACAGGCCATGATTGATGTGTCCGGCACAGTTCATGTCGAAGGCGTAAATCTGCATTGTCTTCATGTTGCCGTCCCCTGCCTCTCGATAGCGCTTTTCACGGCTTCGCGCCATTCCGGCGAAAACACCTAGGTCGTCCGCTATTTTAGATTCGCATTACGAAAGTACCGCAAATCCAGGAATTTTTTATCTCTATAAATTCTATGAATTTTACAATGATTAAACCTCATTCCACCGGAGCCTTCGGCGCGGAATGCCATTGAACCATTGCCGGGAGAGGGACATGACAATCAATCGACGCCGCCTTTTGGGAACTGCCAGCTTAGCCGTTCTCGCTTTCATGACGCAGAGCAATTTTTCCTACGCCGCCGACGTCAACGTCAATATCGGTTACCAGCCGATCGTCGAGCCGTCGCGCGTACCGCAGGCCGATGGTACCTATGAAAAGGTGACCGGCGCCAAGATCAACTGGCAGAAATTCGATGGCGGCGCCGATGTCATTG
This sequence comes from Hyphomicrobiales bacterium, assembly GCA_900472175.1. GTDB lineage: Bacteria > Pseudomonadota > Alphaproteobacteria > Rhizobiales > Rhizobiaceae > Pararhizobium. The sequence goes on from UCHD01000033.1 coordinate 58,230, forward strand.
CCGCCATCGCCTCCGGCTCGCTCGATATCGGCTATGTCGGCTCCTCGCCGCTGGCGGCCGCTGCCAGCCGCGAAATCCCGATCGAGACGATCTTCGTTGTCGGCCTGATCTCGGAAGCGGAGGCGCTGGCCGTCAAGGGCATCGACAAGCCTGAAGGGCTCGCGGGCAAGAAGATCGCGACGCCCTTCGTCTCCACCGCCCATTACAGCCTGCTGACCGCGCTGAAGCACTGGAAGGTCGATCCGAAGTCGGTCGAAATCCTCAATCTGCGGCCGCCGGAAATCGCCGCCGCCTGGGAACGCGGCGATATCGACGGCGCTTATGTCTGGGATCCTGTCCTGTCCGAACTGAAGAAAACCGGCAGCGTGCTGGCGACCTCGGCAGATGTCGCTTCATGGGGCGGCCCGACTTTCGATGCCTGGATCGTCAGCAAGAAATTCGCCGAAGAACATCCGGAAATCGTCGCCGGCTTCGTTCAGGTGACCGGCAAGGCATACGCATCCTACCTTGCCAATCCGGACAGCTGGAACGCGGCATCGCCGGAAGCCGCAAAGATCGCCAAGCTGACCGGCGCCAAGGTCGAGGAAGTTCCCGCTCTCCTGAAGGGCTATCACTTCCCGTCTCTCAAGGAGCAGGCCAGCGCGGATCTGCTCGGTGGCGGCACGGTTAAGGCCGTGGCGGAAACCTCGGCCTTCCTGCTGGAGCAGGGCAAGATCCCGGCGGTCCTGTCGGATTACGCGCCTTACGTTTCGTCGCGCTGGGTCACCGAAGCCGCCAAGGCCGGTCTTTAAGAAACGGGCGCTGGAATTCACGAAAGTTCCAGCGCCACAAACCATCGGTGTGATCATGAGCGTCCTGTCGTTGCAATCCGTATCCCTGGCATTTCGCGCCGATCGCGACAGCCGCGAGACGCGGCTGGTGCTGGATGGTGTGACGCTGCATCTGGCGTCGGACGAATTCATCGCGGTCATCGGCCGCTCCGGTTCCGGCAAGACCAGCCTGCTCAATCTTGCGGCAGGGTTTCTCAAGCCCACATCCGGCCGGGTGTCGGTGGATGGCGCGGATATTACCGGGCCGGCCGCCGATCGTGCGGTCGTCTTCCAGGACGATGCGCTCTATCCCTGGCTGAATGCCCGTGACAATGTTGCCTTTCCGCTCAAGCTGCGCGGAGTCGCCAAAGGGGAGCGGCGGCTCCGGGCCGACGAGTTGCTGGCAAAGGTCGGTCTGGAGAGTGCGGGAACAAAGAACATCTGGGAATTGTCGGGCGGCATGCGCCAGCGCGTCGGCATTGCCCGGGCCTTGGCGTCCGAGCCGCGCTTCCTGCTGCTCGACGAGCCGCTCGGCGCACTCGATGCGCTGACCCGAACCCGGCTGCAGCAATTCCTGCTCAAGGTCTGGTCGGAGAGCAAGACCGGGGCGCTTTTGATCACCCACAGTATCGAGGAAGCCATGCTGCTCGCCACCCGCGTCGTTGTGCTGGCGCCCAATCCCGGCCGGATCATCGCCGATATCCCGGCAAGCTTCGGCAAGCAGCTGCTCAGCGGAAAGTCCCTGCAGGATATCAAGATATCACCGGAATACCGCCGTCTTCACGATGGCCTGACCGGGCTCATCCATGCGGATAGCGAGGAGGAAGCGGCATGACCATCAATATCGGCGCCATTGCGCCCGTCGCCCCGGCTGCGCCTGCCGTGATCGAAGCGCAGAAACCGAAGCGCAGCCTGGGAACTCTACCGGTCTCGCTGGCGACCATCGCCGCCATCATTGCTGCCTGGAGCCTTACCTCGGCCTATGGCCTGGTGTCGCCACTTTTCCTGCCATCGCCTCTGATCGTTTTGAAGGCGATCTATTCCGTCGCGATCAACGGCTTCGTCGATTCGACGCTGGCACAGCACACGGTTGCCAGCCTGCTGCGTATTTTCGCAGCCCTTGCCGCCGCACTCGTCATCGGTATTCCCGCCGGTCTTGCCATCGGCACCAGCCGGATCGGCAAGGGCATTCTCGATCCCATCGTCGAATTCCTGCGGCCGCTGCCGCCGCTGGCCTATCTGCCACTGATCATCATCTGGATCGGTATCGGCGAGGCGTCGAAGATCACCGTCATCGCGCTCGCCATGCTGCCGCCCATCATTCTGTCGACGGCTGCCGGGGTTAAATCCGCGCCGGCCGATTTCATCAACGCCGCCAGATCGTTCGGCGCGACCCGTTTGCAGATCCTCGCGCAGGTAATCCTGCCCAGCGCCATCCCGTCGATCCTGACCGGTACCCGCATCGCGCTCGGCGCCGGCTGGTCGACGCTGGTGGCGGCCGAGCTGGTGGCCGCAAGCCGCGGCCTCGGCTTCATGATCCAGTCGGCAGCACAATTCCTCGTCACCGACATCGTGATTGCCGGCATCATCGTCATTGCGGCGATCGCGTTTCTGTTCGAGATTCTGGCGCGGCTGCTGGAACGCTGGTTTGTGCCGTGGGCCGCGCATCGCTAGGGGCGGCGATAAATCCTAGATCATCGCCTTGCTCAATCCGCCGTCGATCGGCAGCGCCACACCAGTGATGTAGCCTGCCTGCTGGCTGGCAAGAAACGCCGCCGCCGCACCGAACTCTGCCGGGGTGCCATAGCGGCCGAGCGGAATATCCGACTGGCTTCGCGCAGCAACGGTTTCGATGCTCAATCCTTCGCTTTCCGCATCCATCCGGTCGAAGCTCAGCGTCCGGTCCGTCGCCAGCCGCCCGGGGAGAAGCATGTTGACGGTAACGCCTTCCGCCGCCACTTCCCCGGCCAGCGTCTTCAGCCAGCCGGCAACGGCGCTGCGCAGCGCGTTGGAAGCGGTCAGGCCCGGGATCGGCTCGCGGATGCTGGTGGAAGCCACGGCCATGATCCGCCCCCAGCCGTTTTGCCGCATGGAGGGCAGCAAGCGGTTGGTGATCCGCATCCCGGCCAGAACCATCGTGTCGAACTGGGCGCGCCAGAACGCCGGATCGATCTCGGCCGCCAAGCTTGGCGGCGGCCCGCCACCGTTGAGCACCAGGATATCGATTTTTCCAAAATCGGCCACGAGCCGGTCGAGAAACGGATCGATGGCATCAGGGTTGGCGAGATCAAGCGCCAGCCCGCGGACCGAATCACCGATCTGCGCTGCACTCTGTTGCGCCTTCGCCTGGTCGCGGCCTGTCAAAGCGACAATGGCCCCCTCGGCTGCCAGCGCCTCGGCAATCCCGCGCCCCAGCCCTTTGCTGCCGCCAAGAACCAGTGCCCGCTTGCCTTTGATACCGAGGTCCATGATCTGCTCCTGCTACCGTTTGCTGTGGAAACGGTTGGAGCGCGGAGGCGGCGTTCAGTCAATGGGAAAGATGAGGAGAGGAGGTTGGTTGCTGTCTATGAATTGGCATAGCAATACACCAGCGCAAATCGGGCTATGTGCCATATTACCAAGGTAAGGAGAGAATTTGGTGGAGCTAAGCGGGATCGAACCGCTGACCTCTTGCATGCCATGCAAGCGCTCTCCCAGCTGAGCTATAGCCCCATAACGGGTCCGGCAAAGCCGGTTTCCGGGAACCATCCGAAGCGATTTCGCTCGGTGGTGGCGGCTTATTACTTCTGCTTTTTGCAGATGGCAAGCCGAAAAAGACAAAGGGTGGCGTTTTTATTGTGTGAGCCGGGAGCCCAACGTCCGCACGTCGTTGAAAACCCGGTGCGGATGCCAATTGTTTGAATTTTGTGAGGTTTAGAGGCAGACTTTCAGCGGGCCGCCAGGCAGCAATCTCCATCGCATAAAAGGTTGCTCAGAATTGTCCTGATGTTCCCGAGGGACGTATCCCTGCTGAGGGACATGCGCCGCACCTTGCGTATGGTCTTGAAGCGCAAGGACGATCAACCTTCGGGCCTGCTCCCAAAGCGGTCGGTGTTGAAGGTTCCTGCGCCGGTGGCCGGGATGATTTCGCCGGCTGTTACCTGTAGCGTTTGCTTTGAAAAGCGTGGGGCTCTCATGCCGATAACGTCGCCGGGCGTATGCAGCGCCCACGTCATCAGCGACTTGCCGGAGATCGCTGCGAAGTTTCCACCCCGTTTCCAGGATCCGGTCATTGGCAGCGACCCGATGATTTCCATCCGTGCCTTCAAGGTTGCGTGCGCTGTCGCGAGCGGTTCAAATCCGCCAGAACCCTGCAATGTCATGGGTGTTTCAATCGCTGGAAGTGCGGAGATCGGCCCGATCGCCGCCGTCTCGATCGTATCCAACGGCGGAGTGCTGGCGGTCAGAATGGCTGGCCGTATCGACGGTATGGGAACGGCATAGGAGGAGAGATCGGTGAATGGTTGCTTTTCAGCGTTGCCGCCGGGAGCTGTCTGCATGGCAAGGGCGTCGAGGGCCTTGCTTCGCGGGGCAGACTGGAGTGCTGTCAGCAGGCCGCGCTGTTCGCCATCCGTACGCGACGCTTCCGCAGGTGATTTGGCGTTCTTGTCCTGCCGCGCCGTGCTGGCGATCTTGATCGAGGTGGAGCTGACGCGCTTTTTGTAGTCCGCCACCGCTTGCGTGTAGCCAGGCAGCGAACTGCCATCGGCTGCGAGGTGCATCGTGCGCCCGTTCGGGAATATCCGTGCCAGCTCCTTGCGGGACATGCGCGGCCAGGCACGGACATTGCCGACGTCGAGGTGGACGAACGGAGATCCCGAGGTGGGGTAATACCCAACGCCGCCGACCTGCATCTGCATCGCAAGCGCACGCACTGTCGAAAGCTTGACGCCAGGAATAAAGAAATCCATGGCCTTGCCGAGCGTATGCTGGCTGTTTTTGGCGACGCCGGTGCTGCGCGAGCGGGACCGCAGCATGTTGTTGGTTGCCGGGGACCGGTAGGCGGAGACGATGTGGATATAACCGTTTGCACCGCTGCGATCGTAAACTTCCCATACCAGATCCAGCAGACGGGGATCCATGCGGGCGGGTTCGTTGCGCCGCCAGTCCCGCAGGAACCGGTTGATCTTGTCCATTCCCTTCGGGTCGAACCGTCCGTTGCGCTTGTAGGTAATCGTGGCTTTTTCGCCCGTGTGGGTGAAATACAGTTTTAGCGCCCGATCCTCCGCCATCGCAGTGACCGCGGATCCGAGGATGGCGGTCAGCGTAAAGAGCGCCGTCATGGCCAGCCGAGTGGCGTGGTTTACTGTGCCGGAGACCAGCGCTGCAGCCTGATTGATGACATATCCGACTGAACTCTTGTCCCGTACATACGCTGACACAACAAACCTCGCCTGAAGTTGACTACTCAAACACTTCGGAATGGCCGCGCTCAACGCCGCCTCCGGCATGAATTATGGTCAACAAAGTCCTAACAAGCGGTTGATGATCGCGTGCGATGCGATATTTGCCGTTCGGCCGGGCATTGTTTCACGCCGGACGCGGTCATTACGCAGCGCTGCGGGTGGGGTGATGCTTGAGGGGGAGGCAGCCGCTGTAACCGGCCAACCGGAGGTCGCCCGGATTACGCCTGTCCTGTAAAAAATGATGGGATGTTAATCCCGCACTTGCCATGTCGCGACATGTCGACAGCTTTTGATGCGGCGGAACCGCGTCAAGGATGCTTTGCGTTTCAGGTCAGAAGGGGAGTATCCGCTTTGCCGTTGGGGGGGCGGTATCGGCATATAAGCGATGGGGCTGATGATGCCCGAAGGAGGAGCGCAAAGGCGCTTCGCTCATTATTCGTTATTCAGTCTAACGCCGGCCGTCTCAAACTCCCGTCGCCGAGAGTCTGAGATATCCGGTTATTCAGGTCTCGAAATTAGACCTCGTCGTCGTCGTCCGATACGCCGATCAGGTCGGACAGGCCGTCCTCATCGTCTTCGTCGGCTTCGAGGAACGTATCGTCGTCATCGCCTTCGATTTCAACGTCGTCATCACCCAGATCCGGAATATCGTCGCCGCCGGCTGCTTCGCTGTCGGCATCCTCGAGCGAGACCAATTCGACTTCGGTGTTCTCGGCGTCGACTTCCTGAACCTCGTCCTCTTCGGCGGCCTTTTCCATGACCTTGGCGACCGATGTCTCTTCGAAGAAGGACAGGGGATAGGATTTTCCGGTGTAGGGGGAAACGATCGGATCCTTGTTCAGGTCGTAGAATTTACGGCCCGTTTCCGGATCGGCGCGTTTTGTTCCAAGTTCCGCTTTTGCCACGGTCAAAGCCTCTTGAATGGCCGGAATTACCGGCATCTGCCGGTATACCGGCGTTGAAGGTGAAATGAATTAGCCGGTCCCCATAGTCGTCTTGGCTGCATCTGTCAAAGATTAACTTGCCCAGGCACCCGCTGCGCTTTTCTTTGGAAGGAAGGATGATCATTCTGCAACTTGCCGTTACGCAGCATGCAATATCGCGGATAGCGCGCTCCAGCCGAGCCGAAGCTTGCCGAATCGCCAGCGTTGGTTATGGAGGGCGATGTGGCCGGGATGTGCGGCGCTCGCAGGAAAGTGCTTGCCGTAAAGAGCGATACTGTGAGACTTCAGGGTTGCCGGGCGGCTCGCCGCGACGATCATATCTATTTCAGGTAGCTTAAAATGACCTTTATCATCGCCATCGACGGACCTGCGGCAGCGGGCAAGGGAACATTGTCCCGCCGCATTGCCGAGGAATACGGTTTCCATCATCTCGATACCGGACTGACCTACCGCGCCACGGCCAAGGCTCTGCTGGATGCCGGCCTGCCTTTGGACGACGAGAGGGTTGCCGAGCAGATGGCCCGCGACGTCGAGCTTGCCGGGCTCGACCGCAGCGTCCTGTCGGCCCATTCGATCGGCGAGGCCGCCTCCAAGATCGCCGTCATGCCGCTGGTGCGCCAGGCGCTGGTCGAGACTCAGCGCGCCTTTTCGCTCCGTCAGCCCGGCACGGTTCTTGATGGCCGCGATATCGGCACCGTCGTCTGCCCGGATGCTCCGGTGAAACTCTATGTCACGGCCTCGGCCGAAGTGCGCGCCCGGCGCCGGTTCGACGAGATCGTCGGCAACGGCATTCCAGCTGATTTTCTCGAGATCCTGGCCGACATCGTCAAGCGTGACGAGCGTGACATGGGGCGGGCCGACAGCCCGCTGCGACCGGCCTTAGATGCGCACTTGCTAGATACGTCCGAAATGAGTATAGAGGCCGCATTCTTAACGGCGAAGACGTTTGTTGACGCCGCATTGAAGTAATCGTCCGAACCACCATCCCCGCGCCGGATTTGCTCCTTCATGATTGGAGCGGATGGTTTTTGGACTTGTCAACGCTAACCCCCGGCGCCTGTGCCCCATGAAGGCACATCAGGAGTATTCATGTCTCAAGCTAACCCCACCCGCGACGATTTTGCCGCGTTGCTGCAGGAATCCTTTGCTACGCAGGATCTTGCCGAAGGCTACGTCACCAAGGGTATTGTAACGGCTATCGAGAAGGACGTCGCAATCGTTGACGTCGGCCTCAAGGTCGAAGGCCGCATCGCTCTGAAGGAATTCGGCGCGAAGGCCAAGGACGGCACGCTGAAGGTCGGCGATGAAGTCGAAGTTTACGTCGAGCGCATCGAAAATGCGATGGGCGAAGCTGTTCTGTCGCGCGAAAAGGCTCGCCGCGAAGAGAGCTGGGTCCGCCTCGAAGTCAAGTTCGAAGCCGGCGAACGCGTCGAAGGCGTCATCTTCAACCAGGTCAAGGGTGGTTTCACCGTCGATCTGGATGGTGCCGTTGCCTTCCTTCCGCGCTCGCAGGTCGACATCCGTCCGATCCGCGACGTCACTCCGCTGATGCACAACCCGCAGCCCTTCGAAATCCTCAAGATGGACAAGCGCCGTGGCAACATCGTCGTTTCGCGCCGTACGGTTCTCGAAGAGTCGCGCGCTGAACAGCGTTCGGAAATCGTCCAGAACCTCGAAGAAGGCCAGGTTGTTGACGGCGTCGTCAAGAACATCACCGATTACGGTGCGTTCGTTGACCTCGGCGGCATCGACGGCCTGCTGCACGTTACCGACATGGCATGGCGCCGCGTCAACCATCCGTCGGAAATCCTGAACATCGGCCAGCAGGTCAAGGTTCAGATCATCCGTATCAACCAGGAAACCCACCGCATCTCGCTCGGCATGAAGCAGCTCGAGTCGGATCCTTGGGATGGCATCGGTGCCAAGTACCCGGTCGGCAAGAAGATCTCCGGTACCGTCACCAACATCACCGACTACGGTGCATTCGTAGAGCTGGAGCCGGGCATCGAAGGCCTGATCCACATCTCCGAAATGTCCTGGACCAAGAAGAACGTACATCCCGGCAAGATCCTGTCCACGACGCAGGAAGTCGACGTTGTCGTTCTCGAAGTCGACCCGACCAAGCGCCGCATCTCGCTCGGCCTCAAGCAGACGCTTGAGAACCCGTGGCAGGCATTCGCGCACAGCCATCCGGCTGGCACGGAAGTTGAAGGCGAAGTCAAGAACAAGACCGAATTCGGCCTGTTCATCGGTCTCGACGGCGACGTCGACGGCATGGTGCACCTGTCGGATCTCGACTGGAACCGTCCGGGCGAGCAGGTCATCGAGGAATACAACAAGGGCGACATGGTCAAGGCCGTCGTTCTCGATGTAGACGTCGAAAAGGAACGCATCTCGCTCGGCATCAAGCAGCTCGGCAAGGACGCAGTCGGCGACGCTGCTGCTTCCGGCGACCTGCGCAAGAACGCCGTTGTTTCGTGCGAAGTTCTGGCCGTCAACGACGGTGGCATCGAAGTGAAGCTCGTCAACCACGAAGACCTCACCTCGTTCATCCGCCGTGCCGATCTGTCGCGTGACCGCGACGAACAGCGTCCGGAGCGTTTCTCCGTTGGTCAGGTTGTCGACGCCCGCGTCACCAACTTCTCCAAGAAGGACCGCAAGGTCATGCTGTCGATCAAGGCTCTGGAAATCGCTGAAGAGAAGGAAGCCGTCGCACAGTTCGGTTCGTCCGACTCGGGCGCTTCGCTCGGCGACATCCTGGGCGCAGCCCTGAAGAACCGTTCGGGCGAATAAGCCTTAGCGTCGAAATAGAGAAGCCCGCGGAAAGCGATTTCCGCGGGCTTTTTCATGTCCTGTTTCCTGTGTCGGATGGGTTCAACCGTACCCGCCCATGCGGCGGTAAAGATCATAGGCGGCGTCGCCGTCGTTTTCGTGCTCGTCCAGATCGGCCTGTTGCGCACTGCGCGCATCCTCGCCCTGGCCCTCCGGCTGACCACCATCTTCGCCCTGCTGGCCCTGATCCTCTTCGTCAGCAAAGGGCTGTTTTTCCTCGTCCTCCACGTCGATGGCGCGAGCCTCCTGTGCCTTTGCCGGCAGATAGGGGATCATCGCGAAGGGGATTGCATCGCGGATAATGCCCGCGTCGGGCAGTCGCGGCGTCAGGGCTTCACGCGCATTCTCTTCCGCCGTCGCCGAATGCGGCAGCATCTGGCGGCTCGCTGCCTTTTCCTCCGGTCCATCCAGCATCGTGTTCCAGGCATCGGGTTCAAGCCCCGCCAGCTCCATCGGATCGCCGATATCGCCGGTGAGCAGCGATGGGTCCGGTAGCATTTCTGCACTCTCGGAGGCTTCCAGCTGCGCAAACAGGATTTCGGCGCTCATGTCAGCCGTGTCGCCTGCAAGCGTTGCAAACAACGGGTCGGATGTCTCAGCACCGGGCAACGGCAGGCTGGCCTCGACCAGCGCCTTCAGCGTCTGCGCAAGGCGCTTTTCTGGGCGATCAATCTCCGCTTCGGCCGAAGGCGAGGGGATATCATCGGCGCCGGTGAAGGATTGATCCTGCGCCTCGATCTCCAATTCCCACTCGCCAAGATCGTGACCCGTGAAGCCATCGACCTCGTCGGGATTGCGGGCAACGGTCATTTTGGCGGTTGACGTCGCCGCATTGGCCGGAGTTTCTGGCTCAGCGTCCGACGTGCGGTAATCATCGCGATGGGCTTCGGGCCTGTTAGAGCTGGTCGATGCTTCCTTATGCTCGGATGTTTCCTGCGGCCCGGAGAGCTCGAGTTCCAGTTCTTTCACCAGCTCTGCTTTCAGCTGGTCATCCATGCCGGATGCGATCGTGGCGACCAGAGGCAGGGCCTCGGGATCGGCGGCGAGGAAGGCAGCAGCGGCGCGCAGCAGCGGGATCGTCTCCGAATTCGCCTTGCTGGTATGTTGCGGTTGCGCGCCGGCGGGGGCGACGCTGCCGCGCGCCGTCTGGGCCTTTGCAGATTGCTCAGCGCGCGGTGCCGCCGCCGCCGTGCCCGCGTCGATGCTTTCTTCGAAGGCAATGATGACTGGAGCGGTATCGTCACCGCCAAAGGCCTTTTTCAAGGCGGCCTGCAACAGCCCGGGGTCGGCAATGATTGCCGGGCCGGCGACGATCGTCTGCGGATTGAGCACGGATGCCTGACGGGCCGGAGTTGTCGTCTGTCCCTGCTGTATGGCGGTATTTTGCGGCGGCTTGCTGTCCGGCTGTGTGCCGCCAGCGCGCGGTGCGGTGGGCGGCAGGAAGGGTCTCTCCAGCAAGCGCGGCAACTCGATGAGCGAGGGCGTCTTCAACACCTCGGCGAGCATCTTGATGACGATCGCCAGATTGCGCTGGCCGAGTTGCTTTTCCAGGGCCGCCCGCGCCGCCGGTGGCAGTGTTTCGATAAAGACGGCCAGCCGCTTGCTGAAATCGCGCAGCGTTTCCTGCGGCAGCGGCGGAAATTTCAGGATTTTCGACAATGTGTCGAGCAAACGGATCAGCGCGTCCTTCGGCAGAGGCTCGCTTCCCAGCAGATGCCGGTTCAGCGTCTCCAGAATTTTCAAAACTGCTTCCGACTGATGTCCCGAAATCCGGCCAGGCATCGGGACCGGTAGCGCCCGCTCTCGCGGCGCGACCGTTTCGATGGCGACAGCCGCCTGTGCTGCTGCGACGGGTGTCTTGACCGAGAGAAGGGGCATCAGCATCGCAATCTCCGTCACGTTCGGGTTGAGGCCAAATCTGTTCGGCATGCCAACGAAAGTGCCGGATGCCGGAAGGCATATGTCAGGGGGATGGTGGCGCTTCATGCGCATGCCCGACGGCTCATTCACGGCCAGACCAGACTGCGGCTGCGGCTGCGGAACCAAGCTGGCCGAGCATTGTATGGCTCCATATTAGCGCGGAATGATTGACAGAATATTAACCATACCGGAGGCGGCCGCTGGAGATGGAAACGCGCCTGCTTTGCCCTTGCCGCCCTTTCATCGCTCGCGTACATCTCGTGCTACCGTCGTCGATTATGCGGCGCGCATGGAATTGCTTTCGGGGGGAATGCGATGAACCTGACCAACCTGATCCTCAACACCGATAGCTACAAATTCAGCCATTTCCTGCAATACCCGCCCGGCACCTGGGGCATTTCGGCGTATATTGAAACCCGCGGCAATCCCGAACAGGCCGATGTGCTGTTTTTCGGGCTGCAGATGTTCCTCAAGGAGTATCTCGGCAAGCCGGTTACACGCGCCGATGTCGATGAGGCCGAAGCGATCGTCCTTGCTCACGGCCTGCCGTTCCATCGCGCCGGCTGGATGCGCATCGTCGATCATTTCGGCGGCTATCTGCCGCTTGAGATCCAGGCGTTGCCCGAAGGTACTCTGCTGCGCCGTGGTGTGCCGATGGTGCAGGTGGTCAATACCGATCCCGACAGCTTCTGGCTGACGTCCTACATCGAGACCGCGCTTTTGCGTGCCGTCTGGTATCCATCGTCGGTCGCCAGCAATGCCCGCAAGATCAAGCAGATCATCCGGCCAATCCTGGAGAAAACCTGCGACGACCCGGACGCCGTCCTGCCCTTCCGGCTGCACGATTTTGGCGCGCGCGGGGTTGGCGCGCAGGAACAGGCCGGTATCGGCGGCGCGGCCCATCTCGTCAATTTCATGGGCACGGACACGATGACCGGCGTGCTCTATGCCCGGCGGTACTATGGCGCCGAAATGGCCGGATTCTCGATCCCCGCTTCCGAACATTCGACGATGACCGCCTGGGGTGTCGAGCGGGAAACGGAAGCCTATTCCAACATGATCGACCGCTTTGCCGGTGGTGGCATGTTCGCCGTTGTGTCGGATAGCTACGACATCAACTATGCTGTCTCGGAAATCTGGGGTGAGCAGTTGCGCGAAAAGGTCAGGGCCAGCGGCGGCACGGTGGTGATCCGGCCCGACAGCGGCGACCCGATAGAGACGCCGGTTCATGTGATCAAGCAGCTCGATTATCATTTCGGCTCGGCGTTGAACGGCAAGGGCTACAAGGTGCTCGACAAGTCCGTCCGGGTTATTCAGGGCGATGGAATTTCCAATGCCGATATCAGCCAGATTTTGGGCCGTCTGGAGGCATTCGGGTTCTCTGCGGAAAACATCGCCTTCGGCATGGGCGGCAGCCTGTTGCAGAAGGTCAATCGCGACACCTATTCTTTCGCGATGAAAACCAATGCCCGGCTGGATGAAACCGGTAAGTGGCACGATGTCTTCAAACGGCCAGCGACCATGAACGTCAAGGCGTCGAAGGCGGGCCGTCAGGCGGTCGTCAGCGGCCTTGGCGGCCTCGAAGCAGCGCGTCTCGACGAGCTCAGGGATCGCCGCAATCATCTGGAGACCGTCTGGAAAAATGGCGACCTGCTCCGCGACTGGAGTTTTGACGAGATACGCGCCCGGGCAAAATAGCCTATTGCCTGGTAGCCAGTGGCGCTCCATCTTGGGTTAGGTCTACCTGTGGAGTCCTGACGATGACGGTTCGTCCGCCGCAATCCCTGTCGCCATCCTTCAGCAAGGATACCGGCCTCAATCTGCTCGAATACGAACTGATGTCGGAGCGGGCCGATGCGCTCGGCCGGCATGGGTTGAAAGTGGAAAAGGCGATCGCCGCCTTGAGCGTACTCAGCGATCCTCAAACGGCGCCGGAACGGCGGGAACAGTTGCTGAACGATGCCGCCGATGTCGTCTGGGCGTTCTTCATCCAGCGCGAAATCTGTGGCCTGCGCTCAAACCGCGATGCCGTTCAGCGCTATGGCATCCCGAAGGAAGTGATGGCGCGCCTCGGCATTGTCAGGCGCAAGCCGTAATCAGGCGGCCTTCGCCCCTTCGGCCTGGCGCTTGAGAATCTCGTAAATGCCATTTTCATCGAGGCTGACCGGCAAAATGCCGCCTGCTGCCTCTCCGACCGGTGCTGCTGCTTCTCCGGGACCGGCCCGGGCGAGCAGAACGGCCGCGTCAGCCTCTTCCTTGGCTTCCTCGGACGTGTCCGTCGTTCCCGCTTCCGTATCGATTGTATCGATCCGCCCAGCCGTGCTGTTGCTGGCTGCAGTGGTTTCCGCCTGTTCTTCTATCTGCGCGATTTCGGCGCCCGCTGCCAAAGTCAAAAGCAGATCGCCCGCTGTGACGACCTCTGCAGCCGGCTTGCCGTCAGCGGCCGGCACATCCGTCTTGCCGGGGGCGTCGCGGACGGCGTCATTGACCTTTTCGATCGTGTCCTGAACATCCTGGACGTCCTCGAGCTTCTCACCCGCTTCCAGTTTGCGGATATCCTCTTCGCGCTCCTTGCGCGTTTCGGCATTCTCGACGCGGGTCGGGTCCGGCTGATGGGTCCGTTCCAGCTTCAGTTCTTCGATGGATTTCGGATCGGCTATATCTTCCAATCGTTGGATCGCGACCTGCGTATCCTCGGCCGACGTGCCGTCGGTGCGTGCGGTATCGTCCAGAATTTCCTGGATGGCTTTCGCCTGAGTCCCGTGAGGGGTCTTGATCGCTTCCACCATCTGAGCGGCGGTCAAGCCCAAATCCCGAAGACCTGTCTTCTTTTCGAGTTCCTCGATGCTGGCTGGCATCGGCTTGCGCACGTCGGCCATCGCCTCGCCGATGCGCTTGCTGTAGGCCTTGTCGTCTTCGCCCTCGTTTTGCGTGAGCCCATAGCGGGTCACGAAGCGGGCCGCCATCTTCGTCATTTCGGTCGGCTGTTCTGCGGTGCCGTTCAGCACGGCATCGATATCATCGACCGAGACCCGAAACCGGGCCAGCGTGACCTCGCGCGGTTGACCGGGAATACCTCCGTTCGCTTCTCTTTTGCCGATCATCGAAACCAGCGCCAGCGTATCGCCAACGCGTGTACCGAAATCCGTGTCGGTTTCGCCTTCGTCCCGGCTCACACCCAAGACGTTGAGAAAGCGCGAAATCAATTCCGCCATCGGATTGTCGTCGCTCTTCAAGGCGCCGAAGAAATGGGCGTTGACCTTGTCGTTGAGCGCCGCATGGCTCTTGCTCGCCGAAATGCGCGCCTTGAGGATATCGTCCTCTTTGGTTTCCTTGCGCGCCTTCTTTTCGTCCTCGACGCGCCTCTCTTCCGCCTGGTCGATCATCGACTGCATCAAAGTGGTGCTAACTGTTCCGGCACTGGATTGAAGAGGCGTAATCATGGCTGCTCCGCGCGGTCTGCAACGTGGGATATCGTGGAACAGTAACCGGCAACCATTAATGTCTGATTAACCTATTTTCGTGGTCGTTATATTAGGATGGTGTCAACCTTCGACGCCGGCGCCGGGACGCCCACGCGGCTGCGGTCATGGGTTGAGGCTGCCGGATAGCAGGATCAGCTGTGCGCGAAAATGTCGGTTTCCTCCCAGCCCATCAAGTCGAGCTTGGAGCGTGTCGGCAGGAAGGCGAAGCAGGCGTCGGCATGCTCTGCACGACCATCGCGGATCAGCCGTGCCGTCAGCTTGTCGCGCAGTGCATGCAGATGCAGCACGTCGGATGCAGCATATTCCAGCTGTGCCTGCGAAAGTTTTTCGGCTGCCCAGTCGGACGACTGCTGCTGCTTGGAAATGTCGACCTCGAGCAGTTCCTTCAGATTGTCCTTCAGGCCGTGCCGGTCCGTATAGGTCCGCGTCAGCCGCGAGGCGATCTTGGTGCAGAAGACTGGCGTCGTGGTCACACCAAACGTGTGGAACAGCACGGCGATGTCGAAGCGGCCGAAGTGGAAGATCTTCTGGCGAGCCGGGTCTTCCAGCATGGCGACAAGGTTCGGTGCCTGCGTCTGGCCCTTGGCGATCCGGATGACGTCGGCCGAACCATCGCCGGGCGAAAGCTGTACCAGGCAAAGCCGGTCGCGGCGCGGAACAAGGCCGAGCGTTTCGGTGTCGATGGCGATGGCGCCCTTGTAGCGGGCAGCGTCTTCAACTGAAATGTCGCCTTCGTGAAGCCGTATTGCATTTGCCATGGAAAACCCCACATCAGCCGGACGAAGTTCCGCGCTTTGGTTCATGTTGTTGGGCTATAGCGCAACTTCACCGGAAGCGATACCGTCTCTTCACGCCCGGAGGAGACCTACAGCATTCATCGGGCATCGGTTGGAATGGTGATGTTGACCCTGCAGACTGTTTTTCTCTCCACCGCCCTGGTTTTGACCACTGTTCCGGCAGCTGCTGCACCGCTGTCCACGGCACCTGTCGAACTCGCCCAGGTCTATACCGATCTGCCCGGCGTAAAGACGCCGGAGGAGGCTTTCGATGCCAAGCGGATCTATTGCGAACAGACGGTTGTCGAGCGGGAGGGCCATCCAACCTTTGCGCCGCGCTACCGGACCATCAACAATTGCCGCCAGGGCAACGGTCCGGTGTTCCAGTCTCCCGGTACGCCTCGCTCGATCGAACGCCAGCTGCGCGGCCTTGATTATTAGGCAGGCCTCCTGTCCAGCCGCCTTGCAAAATGGCCGTTGATCAATACAACTTCGGCCAAGAGGAATGCCGGGCCTTTCCCATGCCTGGCGAGGGAGATGCTATCATGCCTGAAACGCAACGGCCCCTGGCCATCTGCGCGCCGGAACCGCGCACGCTTGATCTGATTTTCACACCGGCGGCACTGCAGCAGCTGAAAGCCAAATATCGCATTGTCGAGGCTGATCCGGAAAACATCGCCGGGCTGGGTGACGATATTCTCGGCGAAGCCCGCTACATCATCGGCCAGCCGCCCTTGAGTGCCGAAACGCTGGCACGCATGCCAAAACTTCGCTGTATCCTCAATGTCGAAAGCAACCTGATCAACAACATGCCCTATGATCTGCTGTTTGCCCGCGGCATCCATGTGGTGACGACGGGTCAGGTGTTTGCCGAGCCGGTCGCCGAGATGGGGCTTGCCATGGCGCTGAATATTGCCCGCGGCATTGTCGATGCCGACGTGGATTTCCGGGAAGGCCGTGAACTCTGGGGTGGCGAAGGCAATGCCAAGGCGCGGCTCTTGTCCGGCGCCGATGTTGGCATCATCGGTTTCGGCGATCTCGGCAAGGCGCTGAACCGCGTGCTTTCCGGTTTCCGCACCAATACCCGCGTTTACGATCCCTGGATGCCTGCCTCGATCCTGATCGACAACGGCGTCACGCCGTCGAGCCTGGAGGATGTGCTGACAAAGAGCGATTTCATTTTCGTCGTCGCGGCGGTCACCAGCGAGAACCAGCATTTCCTCGGCGCCAAGGCTTTTGCCAGCACGCGGCCGGGTGCGGCATTCATCCTGCTCAGCCGCGCCAATGTCGTCGATTTCGACGCGCTGATGGCAGCGGTCGCGAGCGGCCATATCGTAGCGGCGAGCGACGTCTATCCGGACGAGCCTCTGCCGCTTGATCACCCCGTCCGCAGCCTCAAAGGTTTTCTCCGCTCGGCCCACCGGGCCGGCGCGCTCGACAGCGCCTTCAAGAAGATGGGCGACATGGTGCTGGAGGACATGGACCTGATGGACCGCGACCTGCCGCCGATGCGCTGCAAGCGGGCGGAGCGCGAAACGGTGTCGCGCATGCGCTCCAAGCCCGTGACGGTCAACTGACCACGGTGGCTTGCATCCTGCAAGTTGCCCGGCCTTTACGCGCCGTTCACCCGGCGCATCGCTTCGAGGATCAATCCCTTGGTGCCGTGTCCGGTCTTGTAGAGACCAAGCATCACGGTGGCGGCGTCGCGGCCGTCATCGCTGTCGAGTTGGGTACGGGTTTCTTCGCACCATTCTTCCAGGGCGCCGCAGACCACTTCGATGTCATTCTGGTTCAAGGCCATGTCCGATAGAAACGACATTACTTTACCCTATCGTTCGAAACACACCCAGTTTGCACCGGTAGTGTAGAACCTTGGGAAGCGCTTGCAATTCCAAGATTTTGGGGTGGCAGGCCGGAGAATGCGTCACCGGGCAGGGTAACCGCCGATGGCAGCGCCTGCTCTGTCAGATCATTCCGCCCGGGCGGCGGATGCTTCCACCAGTGACGCTGCGATCGCCATGGCCAACAGCTTGCCCTTGGCTCTGACCGCGCCGCTATCGAAATCGCGCGCCGACAAAGCGAGGTCCATACCTTCGCGCATCAGGATTTGTTGTGCTCTGTAAACGGCCCAGTTTTCGACGTCGTCGCGCTTCTGCATTGCGCCTGCCCCCCGGCTAAATCATTTAGCGTTGTCGTTCGGCTCTCAATCCGGCCTGAACGCAGGCACAAGAGGCGAATCAGCTGAGCACGAAGACAGAATGCGTCATTTCCTTGAAATCGAAAGCAGAATTTTTCAGCGATGACTTGTTGGGGTAGGCGTTGCCTCAGATTCCACAACCTCTCTTTCAAGAGGTCGAGAACAGCGTGCCATTAAAAACATCAACCCTTCGAGCGCTGCGGCCAATTCAGCCGTTCCTTTATCCAGCGGCCACACCTTCAACGGCTTGCCGACGCTAATCGTCGCGCGATTTCCCATTGACGCGCGCCGCGCCCGCATCCTTTTTTTCTTCCTCGAAAGCCTGCGGGAAATTCTTGCGGGCGAGAGGCACGTTCAACTTCAGCAATGCCTCATAGGAGGCCGGGTCAAAACCGCGTTCCGCCGGTAGCAGTTCACGGCCAAACAGGCGGCACAGCCGTTCGCCATCGAGATTGCCACGCTGGAACGGCGCCGTGCCAAAATATTGGAAGAGGGCTTGGACGAATTCGATATCGGCAAGTCCAACCGTCTGATCCATGGTCCGGTGCCGCGGCCAGGCGCTCAGGGGCGTGACCTTGGAGTTGGCCCGGCGCAGGGTGAACTGCCATTGGGTGCCAAGCATTCCGGCTGGAAAGCCGCGATGCTTGGGCATTTCAGAAGTCTTGGCCATTGCATCACACCTCAAACACGTCTTCGAAAGCTTCCGGGAAATTTTTGCGGCCGACCCGTTCGTCGATCCGCAACAAGGCTTCGTAGGACGCCACGTCGAACGGGTCTTCGGCGGGAACCACTTCGCGGCCGAACAAGAGGTTCAACCGTCCGGCGTCCAGATTGCCGCGCTCGAACGGTTCGGTGCCAAAATGGTGCCAGAGCGCATGCAGGAAAGCAGCATCGACCTTCTGCTCAATCGAGTTTGGGCGGGCAAGGCGCTGCAGCGCCTTGAGCGGGGTTACCCCCTTCTCGTTCGCCCGCCGGATGGTGAAATGATGACCATGGCCCGGCATGCCGGAGGGAAAGCCCCTGTGTTTTGTCATCTCGGGCCGTTTAGCCATGCTAGTCTCTCCTTACGCCTTTACAATCTTGTCCTGCGTCTTCGTATCGAAGTCGGAGGCATCGTGGCGTTCATGCAATTGTTCGGATGGATCGCCGCTCGTGCGGTTGACCATGCGGCCGCGCTTGACCGCCGGGCGGGCGGCAATTTCGGCCGTCCAGCGCTGGACGTTTTTATAGCTCTGCACATCGAGGAAGGTGCCAGCATCGCCATAGGCCTGGCCGAGTGCCAGATTACCGTACCACGGCCAGATGGCCATGTCGGCAATCGTGTACTCGGTGCCTGCCATGAACCGGTGATCGGCCAGATGCCGGTCGAGCACGTCGAGCTGGCGCTTCACCTCCATGGCATAACGGTCGATCGCATACTGGATGTGCATCGGCGCGTAGGCATAGAAATGGCCAAAACCGCCCCCGAGGAACGGGGCGGAGCCCATCTGCCAGAACAGCCAGTTGAATGTCTCGGTGCGGGTGCGCAGATCAGTGGGCAGGAATGCGCCGAATTTTTCGGCGAGATAGACCATGATCGAGGCGGATTCGAAGGTGCGCACCGGCGCGCCGCCGTCCTTTGGCGCATGGTCCATCAAAGCCGGGATCTTCGAATTCGGATTGACGCCGACGAAGCCGGAACCGAACTGGTCGCCATCGCCGATCTTGATCAGCCAGGCATCATATTCCGCACCCTTGTGCCCTGCCGCCAGCAGTTCCTCGAGCATGATCGTCACTTTGACGCCGTTCGGCGTGCCCAGCGAATAGAGCTGCAGCGGATGTTTTCCAACCGGCAGCACCTTCTCATGCGTCGGCCCGGCGATCGGCCGGTTGATGCTGGCAAACGCGCCGCCATTGGCCTTGTCCCAGGTCCAGACTTTTGGAACTTCGTAGCCGGCGGGAAGATTGTTGGCGGGGGATTTTTCGGTCATGAGAATTGGTCCTGTCTCTAAGAATTCATGAGTGCGGGAGCGAGCGTGAAGTGGGAATTGGTTCCTTCTGTCACTCCGCGGCTTCCGCCGGTGGTTTTGCATCGGGATACTTCCGGCCTCGCAGCATGCCTTCGATGCTCAAATCTTCGTCTAGACTTGGCCAATGAACTCCATAGGGCGAAAGTTCGATGTTGTTTCGCTGTTCCGAAGACGCAGCAAGAAGCGAAGGGTACCACCACAGCGGCGTGACCAAACTTGCACCGTCTGCGAGTTGCACAACGAGTGCCGTGTCGGTGCAATGGGCAGCCGTCGGCTCGAGCAAATCCTCATCAATTTCCAAAGTGCTCATTCCATTTCTCCAGAAAGGCTTGCTGGTGATGTTTTACCACATCGAGAAGCTCGTTGAGTTCCTTGTCTGTGCAACGCTTGTTGCGTGCCACTTCAAGACGTTCAAGCCAGATCTTTGTTTCCTTCCGGTCTTTACGAATATGCACGTGCGGTGGCTCGAAGCGATCAAGACTATAGAATTCGAAGCGCCAGCCTTTCCATTCGAAAACCTTGGGCACCGGGAATCCTCACAACGGAATCGTATCGTGCTTGCGCCACAGCTGCTCTTTGCGTTTGCCACGCAGCGAAGCAAAGGCGCGGGCGATGCGGCGGCGCGATGAGTGGGGCATGATCACCTCGTCGATAAAACCGCGTTCGGCGGCGACGAAGGGGTTGGCGAAACGCTCCTCGTATTCCTTCGTCCGGGCGGCGATCTTGTCGGCGTCGCCGAGTTCGGAACGGTAGAGGATTTCCGTTGCCCCCTTGGCGCCCATCACGGCGATTTCGGCGGTCGGCCAGGCATAGTTGATGTCGGCGCCGATATGTTTCGACGCCATGACGTCATAGGCGCCGCCATAGGCCTTTCGCGTGATCAAGGTCACCATCGGCACCGTCGCCTGGCTATAGGCGAACAGCAGCTTCGCGCCATGCTTGATGACGCCGCCATATTCCTGCGCCACGCCGGGCAGGAAGCCGGGAACGTCGACAAGGGTGAGAAGCGGGATCGAGAAGGCATCGCAGAAGCGCACGAAACGGGCGGCCTTGCGCGAACTGTCGATATCGAGGCAACCGGCCAGCACCATCGGCTGGTTGGCGACGACGCCGACAGTTTGGCCTTCCAGCCGGATGAAGCCGGTGATGATGTTCTTGGCAAAGGCCTCCTGCAGCTCGAAGAAATCNNTCGAGGCGGGCCGGATCGTCATGGAAGGGGCGGACCGGCGGCTTTTCGCGGTTGTTGGCGGGTAAGAAATCAAACAGCAGCCGGACCTGCTCCAGCGTCTCGATGTCGTTTTCATAGGCCGCATCGGCGACCGAGGATTTCTTCGTGTGGGTGCCGGCGCCGCCAAGTTCTTCCGCCGTGACGATCTCGTTGGTGACGGTCTTCACCACGTCGGGGCCGGTGACGAACATGTAGGATGAATCGCGCACCATGAAGATGAAATCGGTCATGGCCGGAGAATA
>UCHD01000029.1 GCA_900472175.1 Hyphomicrobiales bacterium
GTTCCGCCTTCGCTTCATCACCGAAAACGCCTGTCGCACCCTCAAGGAGCTGGTCTTTCCACTGCTTGATCTGATTGGCATGCACGTCGAACTGCTGGGAGAACTCCACCAGCGTCTGTTCGCCTCGGATGGCGGCAAGCGCCACCTTTGCCTTGAAAGCCGGGCTGTGGTTCCGGCGCGGTCGTCTCGTCATGGTCTCTCCTGTTCCTGGCATCTAAGCCGAAGTCAGGCAGAAACTCCACTTATCCCCGTTGTTCAGATTTCCCGAGCCAGCTCTGAGCCCGGTGCGGTTCACACCACAGTCATTACTATTTCAATTGCAGCCGAACTTCATTGAATTTTCCCTCGTAGAGAGCGCTCCATGACAAATCCGATCATCAAAAGAAAAACGGACACAGCAATCAGATACCGTCTGTCCAGCAATCCCTCTTTATACGTCTCATAGTAACCCGATCTAATCCACTCTACGCAGTGAGCTAGCGGATTAAAATATAGGATTTGTTGGGCAAGTGGCGGCATTTGGCTCGGGAGAAAGAACATGCCGGAGGAAAGATAGAATCCGACTCCAATAAGCACGCATAGCTGGATAGAAGTTGGTTGATGGTAAGCAATAATGGCTGCGGCAAAGCAGAATGAGCTGGTAAATAAAATGGTCGCGAAAATCCCAGACAGTGTTTCATAAGGATTTCTCGGAATCACATCAAACCCTACACATAGAAAAATTATAAATATAAAAAGTATTGAAATGAATGAATTAACAACTTCAAGTATAATTCTTGCAAATATAATATCGTTGGGGAAAACAACCGGAAATACCAGGAGTTGTTTGTTTTCCAGTAGCGCAGATAGATTGGATCTAATTGGGTATACGAAAAGCACGAAAGGCAATATTCCTGTTGCGTAATACACCGCGGAGTCGGTACCTAATAGCGCGGTGCGTCCCAGTGTCTTGTAAATTGTGATCAAGAAAATAAGATGTATCATTGGGAAAAGTGCAACTCGAGCATAGCTCACGATTGAGCCAGCCATTTTCGCCCTTACATCACGAATTATGATGGCTCCCAGAATCCTGCATTGAGAAGCCAATGCGTCCGGGACGTAGAAAAACAAAGTGTCCTTTGTCGGATTTGCTTCTTTCACCTGTTGTCTCCTACGGAAAGACTGAGAGACTTTTCGAGATAATGGTAGAGACGTATATCATTTCGAAGAATACGATTGGCTTGCGGAGAATCCCGAAGCAGCTCTTCAAGAGTTATGGCGTCTTTGAATCCGGAAAATTGTCCTTCGCCTAGGTCGAGGCCGGGTATCAATGGCTCTAAGGTGTCTCGAAACAGTTCGAAGTTACTAGTCAGGCCTACGGCATCCAGCTCGGAAAGGCGATTTAGGGCCTGGCTGACATGTCTGGGCTCGGGCTCTTCATTTTGCCCGCAGCCGAGATATCTGGTGAGGGGATCTGCCACCGCGAGCTTTTGCTCCGGCGTTAATGATGCAAATAATGCGTGTATGGAGGTTGCGTCCAGCTTGTCGAGTTTGGTTGCGCAATCACTTAGCGATTTAAAGGCCGGCGGTAGCGCCATAAGCAGGCCGATCCTATCACTCTCCACTAGCGCCTTGACTGTTAATAGCCTATTCGCCAGCTCTGAAAATGGCTCTGAGATTAAGGCGGATGTGATGTATCCCCACTTCTTCAGCAGTGGAAAGTGATTTTGAATGGAAAGGCGACCTTCCGAAAAAATTGAGCTCATGGAGTCGTTTCCCAGCAGTGACAAGGCTGTTTCGATGCCAAAGTCGTCTATGGCAGGATAGGAAACCGAGAACTGTTCTCCGAGGAGTTGTCGCATCAATTTTGATGGAATCGGGAGGTTGTTAAAGATAAACAACCGGGTATTTTTTATCCTTGCTGATTTCGTCTTTCTGAAAATAATTCTGTTTTGAGACAGCTCTGTGACGGTTATTTCCGAGCTTGTTGTTATCCCGGGCGCGTTATGTTCGCCGAAAATAAAGCCAACCAGTCCGGTTTCGTGAAAGTGAGCATTCACGATGTCAGTCCGCATGCAATCGGCTTCTAAAATGTAACTGGCAAGGTCGCCGTCAACCTTAAATTTTGGTGTAAGGGTGGGGTTGTCAGGTGCCAGCCAACCCGCAATGCTATTCTGTGGAGTGAGGTTTATAGAAAACAGCATTGATTTACCTATTGAGCCTTTTATAGAACTCCACCGCTTCGATGGCGTCTTCGTACTGATGAATTCGCCCATTTTCAAGAACTAGGCAGCGATCACAGAAGTATCTTATTGTATTCATGTCATGAGATATAACGATTAGATCTGATCTTTCTCTGCGTTTTTCAAATTCATCTCTGCATCGAGTTTGAAATCGCGCATCTCCAACGGCCATTACTTCGTCTATGAGGTAGCAGTCGAAATTAACTGCCATTGAAAGCCCAAAAGCAACTCGTTGCAGCATTCCAGACGAGTATGTTTTTATCGGCGCGTCGATATATTGTCCAATTTCAGCAAAATTCTGAACAAACTCTATGGTTTGCTTGACATCCTGCCCGTATATTCTCGATACAAAACTAACATTTTCTCGGGCGGTCATGTCGGGATGCAGGCTACCCGCGAAGCCAAGTGGCCACGACACATTGCAATGTCGCCGAACTTTGCCGGAGTTGGGGATTTCGGTGCCCGCGATCAATCGCATCAGTGTCGATTTGCCTGCGCCGTTAATTCCGAGTATGCCGTAGCTGTAGCCGCGTTGGAAGGCGAACGACACATGATCGAGGATGACCTTGCTCGTTGCTGGTGTTCTGTAAAATTTGAACACATTATGGAAGCTAACCATCAAGGTCGGGTTCTCCGGAATCTGTGGTAATTCATGTCTTGGGCGAAAGCAGATGAGTTTGTCAAATTTTAAGCGCTTGCTTGCGTTGTAAGTGCTGTTGATGACAGCTTGATCCGTCGAAAATTGGGCACGTGGATATTGGTTCGCTTTGGGCGACGGAGAATTGGCGATAGGCCGGGTTATAGATGATGACAACGAAGGAAAAAGAGGCTTTGTCCGAGCCTCGTCTGAGGGATAAATCCGCGTCCGGCGTGGAAGGTGCTGAGCTGTCGGTGAAGAGATCGGTGACAACCGGTGGGGCCCGAAGCGAATTGGCGCGACGCATTTCGGACGCTCTCGCTCAGGCCTCAATCGCAGCAGCAAACGAAAAATATGTAACGGGCGGCCGTGGCGGATTCGCAGTAAGAGACGATAATCGGCCCTTCGGACTGCTTCTGCGGGCCATTACGGCGGTCTTCTTCGTCTTTCCTGTTGCTGCATTGACCCTCTATCTCGTGTTTTTTTCTGCTGATCAGTACCAAGTGGAAAGCCGCTTCGCCGTCCGCCAGCTGAGTACTCCAATGGGTGATATTCTTGCCTCTCTCGGAGGTGGCGCTTCTGGAGCCAAGTCGGAGGCGGCCCTTCTTGCCAAATATATTGGCAGCGAAGGTATGGTTCGTGACCTGCAAAGTGATGTGGATATCGGCAAATTGTATTCAGGGCCCGGGGATTTTTTCTCGCGCTTCGACGCGGACAGTCCAATTGAGGATCTGGTCAGCTATTGGAAATGGAAGGTGTCTGTAACGGAAGACAGCAGCACCGGCCTGATCACCATGAAGATTGCTGCGTTTACTCCCGGCGATGCCGTCCGCATTTCGAATGCTGTCATTAAGAGGGCAAGCATGCTGGTCAATTCATTGTCGGAACAGAACAAGGTCAGTGTTCTGGAACTCGCGCAAAAACGTCTCACTCGGGCGAGAGACAGATTGGCCCAAGTCTCTGGACAGATGGCTCAATTGCGCAACAAGACGGGTGTTTTGGACAGCGGAGAACAAAGTAAAGGACAGGCAACTCTTGTCTCCACTTTGGAGTTAGAATTGGCTAAGTTGCAGGCCACGAGGTCGTCTCTCGGCACGTTGTCGAAGGATTCCATCAAGATTCGAGTTCTCGAGACACAGACAGCAAGCCTAAAACAGCAGATTGACCTCGAGAAGGCGAAGATGACTGGTATCGGCGGGGGTACGGTTCTGTCGGACGTCATGACCGACTTTGAACGGCTCCAAGTCGATCAGGATGTGGTACGTAAGGAGTTCACCGATGCAGCGGCGGCGTTTGAAGACGCTCGTATCGGCGCAGAGCGGCAGGAAATCTACTTGAGTATCTTTATGCGGCCAACTCTCCCGGAAAGTTCCACCTACCCGCGCCGTGGACTTCTATGGATTATCGGCGTAGCGACTGCGGCCGTCGTTACTTTCGCGCTCATCGCTCTAGCTCGCCTCGTGCGGGACAACCGCGCAGTCTAACGGCTGCCTCTAATATATAGAAGGCGCCTATGTTGAGTATCTTGGCAAGACGGAATAGGGAAACGCCGGTTCGTAAGCCGGCAAACGAAGGGTTGACCACCGAAGATTTCAGTCGTGAAATAACGGGCTTGGTCAGCGAAAGATCGGCTATTGTTTTTTCGCCCAACATGATGGGACTGGGCAGCGTTGCCAGCCTTGGCGATTTCGCAGATCGCTCGACTCGACTTATTCCAACATTTCTTATTGCCGTAGTGCTGCCTACAGTGCTCACACTGTTCTACCTTGTCGCATTTGCTACGCCTCAGTTTGAGAGTGAGGGAAGTTTCAGCGTCCAGCAAGGGGTCAAGTCGCAGAAGTCCATGACAGGCGTTGCGGCGCTCGCTGCCCAATTCAGCGGTGTTTCGACAACCAGTCAAGAGACCTACATGGTACTGGAGTATCTCCGCAGCAACAACGTTATTGAGGACATTGGCGGAAGGGCGTTTCTGGAGCCAATTTATGCTCGTGACGATATCGACTACATGTCGAGGATGGGCTCTGATTTGCATCTTGAAGATCTGCACGACTATTGGGAAAGCAAGATCATTCCGGAGCTTGACACGCGATCTGGGATTATAACTTTGAAGGTGCGCGCTTTTTCCCCTAAGGATGCCTATCTCATCGCGCAGAAATTAATGGTGTTGAGTGAGGATCTGGTCAACCGTGTCAGTCTTCGCAGCCGCGAAGATACGTTGACACGCGTGGAGGGAGATCTAAAACGCAGCGTCGCTCTTCTGGCGGACAGTCAAGCTCAATTGCTTACGTTCCGCAATCAGCAAAACTCGCTTGATCCGGTACAGGATGCCGATAATTTGGGAACGGTGATCACTGAGCTCACTTTGAAACGCATTCAGCTGGAAACAGAAATCGGCGCATTGCTGACCCAGGTGTCAGCAGATTCCCCTGCATTGAGGGTGAAGCGAGAACAGTCCGATTCGCTGCAGCAGCAAATTGATAGTATCGAATCTCGAATGACGAGTATGGCATCAAGCGATGGTTCGATTGCGAAAAAGCTCGTCGATTACGAAAAGCTCAAAATCAACATCATGTATTATGAGAAGCTGTATAGCGCTTCCATGTCAACGTACCAGCAAGCTCGAGAAGATACCCTGAAGCAGCAGATATTCATCATTCCGATTGTGATTGGTGGCGCTGCGGAGAGCTCCAGTTATCCGAGTGCGTGGCAGGTTACAGTGGCAGTATTTCTCCTGTGCCTAGCTCTCTGGGCTATTGCAGCGCTAACCATCGCAGCGGTGAAAGATCATCGCATTTGAGGTGTGAGTGCAGTTATTATCCTCGAACAATCAACACACCACTAGCGACCAGTGGGCATTGGCCTTTGCTTCGACGAGGATCGGCGCACGCTTGCCGACAGCACGATGCCTGGCCTTCCGCTTGTGCATGCAAAGACCTTCCTCGCGATAGAGAGCTGGCTCGGGAAATCTAAACAGCGTGGATAAGTGGAAT
>UCHD01000030.1 GCA_900472175.1 Hyphomicrobiales bacterium
AGCCTCCATCGTCGAGTAATTTACTCGGTTGGGAAGCGGCGCATTCAAGCGCCGCTTCCTTGAATATTTGCTGGTCGAAGCCTGCACTTCAAGGTGTATGCCTCTCGAATTGACGGAAGCGCGAAAAAACGTGTTTTCGTGGGCGTTCGGTCATTGTGTCGGACGCCGATTCCGTATATGTGGCGGGTCGAATTGCAGAAACGGACAGAGAGCGATTTGCTCTTTGTGCTCTTTGAAGCATCAGCACCCGGAAACGACTAACGAACTGCCTCATGTGGCGTTCGCTAACAACAACAAGGATAACTCGAATGAACGGCCAGAATATCCGTATCCGCCTCAAGGCGTTTGATCACCGGATTCTTGATGCCTCCACGCGGGAAATCGTTTCGACGGCCAAGCGCACAGGCGCTTCGGTTCGTGGTCCGGTGCCGCTTCCTACCCGGATTGAAAAGTTTACTGTCAACCGCTCGCCTCACGTCGACAAGAAGAGCCGTGAACAGTTCGAGATGCGCACCCACAAGCGTCTCCTCGATATCGTCGATCCTACTCCGCAGACCGTTGACGCGCTGATGAAGCTCGACCTCGCTGCCGGCGTGGATGTGGAAATCAAGCTTTAAAAACAAGGAAGGTACGTGGATCTCGGTCCAACGGCTTCCAAAAACGGGCGACCCTTTTATCTCCCCGGCCAAGTGGGCGGATGATCTGAGGGAAACCTTAAACCAGAGATGCAGCGGGGTTTACTCCGTCGCTAACTCTTAAGAGGAATGAACCAATGCGTTCAGGTGTGATTGCACAGAAGATTGGGATGACCCGCGTCTATAACGACGCTGGTGAGCATATCCCAGTTACAGTATTGCGGATGGAAAACGTACAAGTCGTTGCCCACCGCACAGAAGACAAGAATGGCTACACCGCAGTTCAGCTCGGTGCGGGCCAGTCCAAGGTCAAGAACACGAGCAAGCCGTTGCGTGGTCAGTTCGCTGCCGCCAATGTAGAGCCGAAGGCCAAGGTCGTTGAGTTCCGCGTTTCGTCGGACAATCTGATCGATGTCGGCGCTGAGCTCACTGCAAACCATTTCGTCGCCGGCCAGCTGGTCGACGTTACCGGTACATCTGCCGGTAAGGGTTTTGCCGGTGCGATCAAGCGCCACAACTTCGGCGGTCTGCGTGCAACGCACGGCGTGTCCGTATCGCACCGTTCGCATGGTTCGACTGGTTCCAACCAGGATCCGGGCCGCGTCTGGAAGGGTAAGCGCATGGCTGGCCACATGGGTCAGACACGCATCACCACCCAGAACCTGGAAGTGGTCTCCACCGATGAAGACCGCGGTCTGATCCTCGTCAAGGGCGCCGTACCCGGCTCCAAGGGCGCATGGATCGTCGTTCGCGACGCCATCAAGTCCGGCACTCCGGCTGACGCTCCGCGTCCTGCCGCTGTGCGCGCAGCCAAGTAAGGGGGCCAGATCATGGATCTCAACGTCACCACACTCGAGGGCAAAGAGGCCGGTAAGGTTTCCCTGTCCGACGCGATTTTCGGCCTTGAGCCGCGCGAAGATATCATTGCCCGCGTCGTTCGCTGGCAGCTTGCTAAGAAGCAGCAGGGTACGCATAAGGCCAAGGGCCGTGCAGAAGTCGCACGCACCGGCGCCAAGATGTTCAAGCAGAAGGGTACGGGCCGCGCTCGTCACCATTCGGCTCGTGCTCCGCAGTTCCGCGGCGGTGGTAAGGCTCATGGCCCGGTTGTTCGCAGCCACGCCCATGACCTGCCCAAGAAGGTTCGTGCTCTCGGCCTGCGTCATGCGCTGTCGGCCAAGCTGCGTGCCGAAGAGCTGATCATCGTTGACAGCCTGGTTGCTGCTGAAGCCAAGACGAAGGTGCTGACCGGCGCGTTCGCAACGCTCGGCCTGACCAACGTGCTGTTCATCGGCGGCGCCGAACTCGACAGCAATTTCAAGCTCGCAGCTCAGAACATCCCGAACGTGGACGTTCTGCCGGTGCAGGGCATCAACGTTTATGACATTCTGCGCCGCGGCAAGCTCGTCCTGTCCAAGGCTGCAGTTGAAGCTCTTGAGGAGCGGTTCAAATGACTGACCTTCGCCACTACGATGTGATCCTCGCTCCGTCGATCACCGAAAAGTCGACGCTGGTTTCTGAACAGAACCAGATCATCTTCAACGTCGCCAAGGGCGCGTCGAAGCCGGAAATCAAGGCTGCGATCGAAGCGCTGTTCGGCGTCAAGGTCACGGCTGTGAACACGCTGGTCCGCAAGGGCAAGCTGAAGCGCTTCCGCGGTTTCGCGGGCCGGCAGAAGGACGTCAAGAAGGCAATCGTCACACTCGCTGACGGTCAGACCATCGACGTCTCCACCGGACTCTGAGGAATAGAACAATGGCATTGAAAAGTTTCAATCCGATCACCCCGAGCCAGCGCCAGCTGGTCATCGTCGACCGGTCCGGCCTGCACAAGGGCAAGCCGGTCAAGTCGCTGACCGAAGGCCTGTCTTCCAAGGGCGGACGTAACAACACTGGCCGCATCACCGTGCGTTTCCAGGGCGGTGGTCACAAGCGTACCTACCGTCTGATCGACTTCAAGCGTCGCAAGTTCGACGTTGAAGGCACGGTTGCACGCCTCGAATACGACCCGAACCGCACGGCGTTCATCGCGCTGATCAACTATGCGGACGGCGAACAGGCCTACATCATCGCTCCGCAGCGTCTTGCTGCCGGCGACAAGGTGATCGCTTCGGAAAAGCAGGTTGACGTGAAGCCAGGCAACACCATGCCGCTTCAGTACATGCCGGTTGGTTCGATCGTTCACAACGTCGAGATGAAGCCGGGCAAGGGCGGTCAGATCGCTCGCTCCGCCGGCGCCTATGTTCAGCTGGTTGGTCGCGACCAGGGCATGGCGATCCTTCGCCTGTCGTCTGGCGAACAGCGCCTGGTGCACGGCTCCTGCCTTGCAACGGTCGGTGCAGTTTCCAACCCCGATCACGGCAACATCAACGACGGCAAGGCCGGTCGTTCGGTTTGGCGTGGCAAGCGTCCGCATGTTCGCGGCGTCGTCATGAACCCTGTTGACCACCCGCACGGCGGTGGTGAAGGCCGCACCTCGGGTGGCCGTCATCCGGTTTCGCCTTGGGGTAAGCCCACCAAGGGCAAGCGTACGCGCTCGAACAAGTCGACCGACAAGTTCATCATGCGCTCGCGTCATCAGCGTAAGAAGTAAGAGAGGAAGTCTCCAATGACTCGTTCAGTATGGAAAGGTCCGTTTGTTGACGGCTATCTTCTCAAGAAGGCTGAGAAGGTTCGTGAAGGCGGCCGCAACGAAGTGATCAAGATGTGGAGCCGTCGCTCCACGATCCTGCCGCAGTTCGTCGGTCTCACGTTCGGCGTCTACAATGGCAGCAAGCATGTTCCGGTCAGTGTCAACGAAGACATGATCGGTCACAAGTTCGGTGAATTCTCTCCGACCCGGACCTATTACGGTCACGGTGCGGACAAGAAGGCAAAGAGGAAGTAATTATGGGCAAGGCAAAAGCCGAACGCCGGCTGAAGGATAACGAGGCGCAGGCAATCGCGCGCACGATCCGCGTCAGCCCCCAGAAGCTCAACCTGGTAGCTGCGATGATCCGCGGCAAGAAGGTTGACCGGGCTCTGGCCGAACTCGAGTTCTCGCGCAAGCGGATCTCGGACACTGTCAAGAAGACGCTGGAATCTGCGATCGCTAACGCAGAAAACAACCACGATCTCGACGTCGACAGCCTGATCGTTGCCGAAGCTTACGTTGGCAAGTCCATTGTCATGAAGCGTTTCCACGCTCGTGGCCGTGGCCGTGCATCGCGTATCGAAAAGCCTTTCGCGCATCTGACGATCGTTGTTCGCGAAGTCGAAGCTAAAGGGGAGGCCGCATAATGGGTCAGAAGATCAATCCAGTCGGCTTCCGCCTCGGCATCAACCGTACCTGGGATAGCCGCTGGTTCGCGGACAACGCAGAATACGGTCAGCTTCTTCACGAAGACCTGAAGATCCGTGCCTACGTCATGGAAGAGCTGAAGCAGGCTGGTATCGCCAAGGTGGTCATCGAGCGTCCGCACAAGAAGTGCCGCGTCACGATCCACTCGGCTCGCCCGGGCCTGATCATCGGCAAGAAGGGCGCAGACATCGAAAAGCTGCGCAAGAAGATCGGCGAGATGACCAAGTCGGAAACGCACCTCAACATCGTTGAAGTGCGCAAGCCGGAAGTCGACTCGACGCTCGTCGCTCAGTCGATCGCTCAGCAGCTCGAACGCCGCGTGGCTTTCCGCCGTGCGATGAAGCGTGCCGTTCAGTCCGCAATGCGTCTTGGCGCCGAAGGCATCAAGATCACCTGCGGCGGCCGTCTCGGCGGTGCTGAAATCGCTCGTACCGAATGGTACCGTGAAGGCCGCGTGCCGTTGCATACGCTTCGCGCCGACATCGACTACGGTGTGGCTGAAGCCAAGACCGCTTTCGGTATCTGCGGCATCAAGGTCTGGATCTTCAAGGGCGAAATCCTCGAACACGATCCGATGGCTTCCGAGCGTCGTTCGTCCGAGGCAGATGCCCAGGGCCCCAGCAGCAACAACCGTCGTCGCGAAAACGCGTAACAGTCGTTCCTGGCAGCTAATATCGGAGAATTAAAAAAATGTTGCAGCCAAAGCGCACTAAGTACCGCAAGCAGTTCAAGGGACGCATCAAGGGCGTTGCCAAGGGCGGTTCCGACCTTGCTTTCGGTGAATTCGGCCTGAAGTCTCAGGAGCCGAACCGCGTAAACGCACGCGAGATCGAAGCGGCCCGCCGCGCGATCACCCGTCACATGAAACGTGCCGGCCGCGTATGGATCCGCGTATTCCCAGACGTACCGGTCACGGCAAAGCCGACCGAAGTCCGTATGGGTAAAGGTAAGGGTTCGGTTGAATATTGGGCTTGCAAGGTCAAGCCCGGCCGAATGATGTTCGAAATCGACGGCGTCAGCGAAGAACTCGCCCGCGAGGCGCTTCGCCTTGGTGCTGCGAAACTCTCTGTCAAGACGCGCTTCGTACAGCGCATTGCAGAGTAAGGAGTAAAGCCCATGAAAGCCGATACCGTCCGCGCGCTCAGCGCCGATCAGCTCAACGAAGAGCTTGCCAAGCTGAAGAAAGAGCAGTTCAACCTGCGCTTCCAGAAGGCCACAGGCCAGCTCGAAAAGTCGTCGCGCATCAATGAAGTCCGCAAGGACATTGCGCGCGTCAAAACCATTGCCCGCCAGAAGGCGGCAGAAGCCAAGGCTTAAGGATCTAAGAATATGCCAAAACGCATTCTGCAGGGCACAGTCGTCAGCGACAAGAACGATAAGACCGTCGTGGTCCGTGTCGAGCGTCGTTTCGCGCACCCGATCTTCCAGAAGACCGTTCGCCGGTCCAAGAAGTACAAGGCGCATGACGAGAACAACCAGTACAAGGTCGGCGACCAGGTTTCCATCGAGGAATGCGCGCCGATCTCCAAGGATAAGACCTGGACAGTGGTTTCCGTTCAGGCCTAATTCTTAAGACTTTCGCATCCGGCCCTTGCGTCGGCTGCGGAAATCTGTATGAAGCAGCGTAAGGACGCTCGTCTACGGGCGTTCTTTTGCTTTGAGCGCACGGAAGGTCCTGTTTAGGAAACCACCCTGGCAACGATCGATCCCGCGCGAGAACAGAAATTTAGAAGCTGGAACAGGGGGCCCTCAATCTGATGAGGTTGGCCCAACCGGTCCGGTCACAACAAGAAGGCGACCTGACATGATTCAGATGCAAACAAACCTCGACGTGGCGGATAATTCCGGCGCACGTCGTGTCATGTGCATCAAGGTGCTGGGCGGTTCCAAGCGCAAGTACGCTTCGGTCGGCGACATTATCGTCGTTTCGATCAAGGAAGCTATTCCGCGCGGCCGCGTCAAGAAGGGTGATGTGATGAAGGCGGTTGTGGTTCGCACAGCCAAGGACATCCGTCGTCCGGACGGCAGCGTCATCCGGTTCGATAACAACGCAGCTGTTCTTATCGACAACAAGAAAGAGCCGATCGGCACCCGTATCTTCGGACCGGTTCCGCGCGAACTTCGCGCCAAGAACCACATGAAGATCATCTCGCTGGCTCCAGAAGTACTGTAAGGAGCGATTGAGATGCAAAAGATTCGCAAGGGCGACAAGGTCGTCGTATTGACCGGCAAGGACAAGGGTCGTTCTGGGGAAGTTCTCCAGGTTCTGCCTAAGGAAGACCGGGCTGTTGTGCGTGGCGTTAACATGGTGAAGCGTCACCAGCGCCAGACCCAGAGCCAGGAAGCCGGCATCATCAACAAAGAAGCGTCGATCCACCTGTCGAACATCGCGATCGCCGATCCTAAGGACGGCAAGCCGACTCGCGTCGGTTTCCAGATCGATGGCGACAAGAAGGTTCGCGTTGCAAAGCGTTCGGGAGTGTCGATCGATGGCTGACACCAAGAAGTACGAGCCCCGTCTGAAGACGGAATATGTCGAGCGTATCTCGAAGGCGATGCAGGAGAAGTTCTCCTACGCAAACGTCATGCAGATCCCGCGTCTCGACAAGATCGTTATCAACATGGGTGTTGGTGAATCGACGGCTGATTCCAAGAAGCCGACGGTTGCTGCAGCAGACCTCGCAGCGATTGCTGGCCAGAAGCCGGTCGTCACCAAGGCCCGCACCTCCATCGCCGGCTTCAAGCTGCGCGAAGGCATGCCGATCGGCGCAAAGGTTACCCTGCGCGGCGTTCGCATGTACGAATTCCTGGACCGCCTGATCAACATCGCGCTTCCGCGCGTTCGAGATTTCCGCGGCCTGAATCCGAAGAGCTTTGACGGCCGTGGCAACTTCGCCATGGGTGTCAAGGAACACATTGTGTTCCCGGAGATCAACTACGACAAGGTTGATCAGATGTGGGGCATGGACATCATCGTTTGCACGACGGCAACGAACGACGACGAAGCTCGCGCTCTGCTTACAGAGTTCAACTTCCCGTTTCGCACGTAAGCCGTAACGACAAGCAGAAGGATTAAGTTGAATGGCGAAGACGAGCGCAATTGAAAAGAACAATCGCCGCCGTAAGTCGGTTGCCCAGGATGCGTCCAAGCGCGCAGCCTTGAAGGCAACCATCATGAACCAGTCTCTTCCGATCGAAGAGCGTTTCAAGGCTACTTTGAAGCTGGCCAGCCTCCCGCGTGACGGCTCCAAGACCCGCGTTCGCAATCGTTGCGAAGTAACGGGTCGTCCGCGCGCATATTATCGCAAACTCAAGATGTCGCGTATTGCGCTTCGTGAACTTGGCAATTTCGGCAAGGTGCCGGGCATTGTTAAGTCGAGCTGGTAAGGAGACGGGTACATGGCAATGACTGATCCGCTGGGCGATATGCTCACACGTATCCGCAACGGTGCTTCCCGCCGCAAGTCGAGCGTTTCCACGCCGGCTTCCAAGCTGCGCGCACGCGTTCTGGATGTCCTTCAGGCTGAAGGCTACATCCGCGGTTACTCGGAAACCGAATTCGGCAACGGCAAGGCTGAGCTGAATATCGAGTTGAAGTACTACGAAGGTGCGTCGGTGATCCGTGAGATCGGCCGCGTATCGAAGCCGGGCCGCCGGGTTTATGTCTCGGTCAAGTCCATTCCGCAGGTCGCGAACGGTCTCGGTATCACTATCCTTTCGACTCCGAAGGGTGTGATGGCCGATCATCAGGCACGCGAACAGAACGTTGGTGGCGAGGTTCTCTGCTCCGTATTCTAATACGGTAGCAGTGATCTCCATAACGGACAGACAGGTTTGAAATATGTCTCGTATCGGTAAAAAGCCCGTTCAGGTTCCTGCAGGTGTCACAGCCACGGTTAATGGCCAGACAGTGACTGCAAAGGGCCCGAAAGGCGAACTCATCTTCGTTGCGAACGACGAAGTTCTCGTAAAGCTGGAAGACAACGCGGTGTCGGTGACCCCGGTTGACCAGTCCAAGGATGCTCGGTCGAAGTGGGGCATGTCCCGCACGATGATCGAAAACATCTTCAAGGGCGTCAAGGACGGCTTCGAGCGCAAGCTCGAAATCAACGGCGTTGGTTACCGCGCGTCGCTTCAGGGCAAGAACCTGCAGCTGGCACTCGGTTTCAGCCATGACGTGGTCTATCAGACTCCTGAAGGCATCTCGATTGCTGTGCCGAAGCCGACGGAAATCGTCGTCACCGGCATCAACAAGCAGCAGGTCGGCCAGGTCGCGGCAGAAATCCGCGAATACCGTGGCCCCGAGCCCTACAAGGGCAAGGGCGTCAAGTATGCTGGCGAGCGGATTGTCCGCAAAGAAGGCAAGAAGAAGTAAGGATCACGCGAAATGGCTACAAGGAAAGATACACTTGTGCGCCGCGCCAGCCGCGTGCGCCGTCAAGTCAAGGCAGTGGCCAATGGCCGTCTGCGCCTGTCCGTTCATCGCTCGTCGAAGAACATCTACGCACAGGTTATCGATGATGTTGCAGGCAAGACCGTTGCGTCTGCCTCGACACTCGACACGGATCTGCGTCCGTCGCTTAAGACGGGTGCTGACACGGCAGCTGCTGCTGCCGTTGGCAAGCTCCTCGCAGAGCGCGCCTCGAAGGCTGGTGTCAAGGACGTCGTCTTTGACCGTGGCGCCTTCATCTATCACGGCCGCGTCAAGGCGCTCGCCGAGGCAGCCCGCGAGGGTGGCCTGAACTTCTGATGCAGTTTCCAGGCATTCGTGTCTGGACTTATTGAAATTGCACGGATACTACCCGGTCGCTTCGGTTCAATGAAACCGAAGCGACTTTTGTCAATCTGCCGATTGCACCCGGAAAAGAAAAAGGAAAAGGACAATGGCACAAGAAAAAAGAGGTTCTCGCGACGATCGCCAGAACCGCGAGGAGCGCGACAGCGAATTCGTTGACAAGCTCGTAGCAATCAATCGCGTCGCAAAAGTCGTCAAGGGCGGCCGTCGTTTCGGCTTTGCTGCTCTCGTCGTCGTCGGCGACCAGAAGGGCCGCGTTGGCTTCGGTCATGGCAAGGCACGTGAAGTGCCGGAAGCCATCCGCAAGGCCACCGAAGCTGCCAAGCGCGAACTGATCTTCGTTCCGCTGCGCTCGGGCCGTACGCTTCATCACGACGTTCATGGCCGTCACGGCGCAGGCAAGGTTCTGCTGCGTGCTGCCAAGGCCGGTACCGGTATCATCGCCGGTGGTCCGATGCGCGCCGTTTTCGAAACGCTCGGCATGCACGACGTTGTTGCGAAGTCGACAGGTTCTTCGAACCCGTACAACATGATTCGCGCCACGTTCGACGCCCTGAAGAGCCAGATGCACCCGAAGGATATCGCAGCTCAGCGCGGCATGAAGTTTGCCACTCTGCAGAGCCGCCGCGTATCCGCCGGCGTTGCTTCCGAAGAATAAGGGAGCCTGAACAATGGCTAAGAAAGAAGTTGCAAAGAAGACGGTTGCGGTCGAACAGATCGGCAGCCCCATTCGCCGCCCAGCCGTACAGCGCGCAACGCTGATCGGTCTCGGTCTCAACAAGATGCACCGGGTTAGCGTTCTGGAAGATACACCTTCCGTTCGCGGCATGATCCGGGCCGTCCAGCATCTCGTTCGCGTCGTCGACGAGAAGTGAGGGGGATACCGTCATGAAACTG
Organism: Hyphomicrobiales bacterium; assembly: GCA_900472175.1. GTDB lineage: Bacteria > Pseudomonadota > Alphaproteobacteria > Rhizobiales > Rhizobiaceae > Pararhizobium. The sequence goes on from UCHD01000030.1 coordinate 9,664, forward strand.
AATGAAATCAAAGACAACGAAGGTTCGACCAAGAACCGCAAGCGTCTCGGCCGTGGTATCGGTTCCGGATCCGGCAAGACTGCCGGCCGCGGTGTCAAGGGTCAGAAGGCTCGTTCCGGCGTCGCCATCAACGGCTTCGAAGGCGGCCAGATGCCAATCTACCGCCGTCTGCCGAAGCGCGGCTTCAACAACATCTTCCGTTCGGATTTTGTTGTCGTGTCGCTCGGCCGTATCCAGACCGCAATCGACGCCAAGAAGCTTGATGCTTCCAAGACCGTCGATGCTGCTGCTCTGACGGCTGCCGGCGTTATCCGCCGCGCCAAGGACGGCGTACGCGTTCTGGCCGATGGCGAACTGAAGACGAAGGTAACGATCGAAGTTGCCGGTGCTTCCAAGCCTGCGATCGAAAAGATCGAAAAGGCTGGCGGTTCGATCAAGCTGCTTTCGGGCGCTGCTGAATAATTAGTTGCTGATGAACCGCCCGGGGTGCTTCACACCGGGCGGTTTTGCTCCCATATGAGAGCCTCACGGATTCGTGGCTGGTCAAAACCGGTCGCCAACATTAAAACGGGAGCCAGGTGAGGCGTGCGATTGCTCGATGCAGTCTTTCCAAGCCGGTTTTCACACACAGAACATAACCTCTACCGGAGCTGACCGGGTTTCCCCGCGGGTTCCAACATTGGTTACGCGGAGAATTGCATGGCTTCTGCAGCGGAACAGCTCGCCTCCAACCTGAATTTTGCGACTTTCGCAAAAGCCGAAGATCTGAAACGCCGCCTCTGGTTCACCCTTGGTGCGCTTCTGGTGTATCGCCTTGGTACCTACATTCCGCTGCCAGGCCTGAACCCGGAAGCTTTTGCACAGGCGTTTGCCGGGCAAAGCGGTGGCATCCTCGGCCTTTTCAACATGTTTTCGGGCGGCGCCGTCGAGCGCATGGCGATCTTCGCCCTCGGCATCATGCCTTACATTTCCGCCTCCATCATCGTTCAGCTGATGACCTCCGTGGTTCCGTCGCTGGAACAGCTGAAGAAGGAAGGCGAGCAGGGCCGCAAGGTCATCAACCAGTACACACGCTACGGCACGGTACTGCTCGGCACGCTGCAGGCCTATGGCATTGCGGTCGGCCTTGAGAGCGGTAACGGCCTTGTTGTCGATGCAGGCTGGTTCTTCCGGATCTCGACCGTCATTTCGCTGCTTGGCGGCACAATGTTCCTGATGTGGCTCGGCGAGCAGATCACGTCGCGCGGCATCGGCAACGGTATCTCGCTGATCATCTTTGCCGGCATTGTCGCGCATCTGCCGACGGCTCTGGCCGGTACGCTCGAACTGGGCCGCACTGGCGCTCTTTCGACGCCGCTGATCCTCGCCATCATCGTCATGGTTGTTGCTGTTATCGCGCTGATCGTCTTCGTCGAGCGCGCTCAGCGCCGGCTTCTGATCCAGTATCCGAAGCGGCAAGTCGGCAACAAGATGTTCCAGGGCGACACGTCGCACCTGCCGCTGAAGCTGAACACCGCCGGCGTTATTCCTGCGATCTTTGCATCGTCGCTGCTGCTGCTGCCGGCTACGCTTGCAGGCTTTGCCAACAGCGCTGCACTGCCGTCCTGGGCAACGACCATCGTTGCTGCTCTCGGTCACGGCAAGCCGCTCTACATGGTGCTCTATGGCGGCATGATCGCGTTCTTTGCCTTCTTCTACACGGCTATCGTTTTCAATCCGAAGGACACGGCCGACAATCTGAAAAAGCACGGCGGCTTCATCCTCGGTATTCGCCCGGGTGAACGCACTGCTGAGTACATCGATTACGTGTTGACGCGCATCACCGTGCTCGGCGCGATCTACCTGATGTTCGTCTGCATTCTGCCCGAAGTCATGATCGCGCAGACCGGTGTGCCGTTCTACCTTGGTGGTACGTCGCTTTTGATTGTTGTCAGCGTTACCCTTGATACTGTAGCACAGGTGCAGGGTCACCTGATTGCCCAGCAGTATGAGGGGCTGATCAAGAAATCGAAGCTGCGTGGAGGAAAGAGGGGCCGATGAGACTAATATTTTTAGGACCGCCGGGTGCTGGTAAGGGAACACAGGCCAAGCTTCTGACGGAGAAATACGGGATTCCGCAGCTTTCCACAGGCGATATGCTGCGGGCCGCCGTCCAGGCACAGACGGAAGTCGGAAAACGCGCCAAGGCTGTCATGGATGCCGGCCAGCTCGTTTCTGACGAGATCGTCAATGAAATCGTATCCGACCGGATCGATTCGCCCGATTGCGCCAAGGGTTTCATCCTTGATGGCTATCCGCGCACCGTTCCGCAGGCTGTTGCCCTTGGCAAGATGCTTGCAGGCAAGGGGCTTCGGCTTGATTCGGTTATCGAATTGAAGGTGGATGAAGATGCGCTTGTACGGCGCATCGAGAATCGCGTAGCAGAAACCATTGCCGCTGGCGGTACGGTTCGTTCCGACGATAATCCGGAAGCGTTCAAAAAGCGTCTTGTCGAGTATCGCGAGAAGACGGCGCCTCTGTCGCAGCATTATGCTGTTACCGGCGAGTTGAAGACAGTTGATGGAATGGCGCCGGTCGAGACCGTCACCTCCCAGATCAACGCAATTCTGGCATCGGCTTCGGCAGACGCCTAAAGGCAGTTCTTGAAAAAGGACTGCCGGGGAGTTGACTTTTGCGGTCGATTCCTTCAAAGACCGCGCTAACTCGCAGCATGCTAGGGATCGGCGCGGATTTCAAAGACGAAGTCCGGGCGCGATTCTTTTGACGTGTTCCGAACAGAACTTTCACAGTCGGCCTCTCAAAGGGCTGCATAACGAAGCACCTATTGCCGGATGGCAACTGGAAGCAAGGAGAACAGGCGTGGCACGTATCGCTGGCGTCAACATCCCGACGAGCAAGCGCGTAGTAATCGCGCTTCGTTACATTCACGGGATCGGAGCGAAGTTCGCACAGGAAATCGTCGAGAAGGTCGGTATCCCGGCTGAACGTCGTGTGCACCAACTGACGGATGCTGAAATCCTTCAGATCCGCGAAACAATCGACCGCGATTATCAGGTTGAAGGCGACCTGCGTCGCGAGACCTCGATGAACATCAAGCGTCTGATGGACCTGGGCTGCTACCGCGGTCTGCGTCATCGTCGTTCGCTGCCTGTTCGCGGTCAGCGCACGCACACCAATGCCCGCACCCGCAAGGGTCCGGCAAAGGCGATTGCTGGTAAGAAGAAGTAATTTCCCGACATGGGGAATGCAGGGGCTGGCGTTCGACGCCGGCCTCTTTTTGTAGTTTCGGATGGGCGTGGCTTCATGCCCCTCCGGTGGAGCTGCTGGTGTTACGGCAGTGACGATATCGCCGCGCAGGCTGGGTTCTTCCGTCTGCGCACAATCTTGAGAATTCAGGGCAGGGGTTATCCTCCGCCCGGTGGAGCCGCTGGTACTACGGCGGTGCAGAGATCAACGAAAGGTATACCATGGCCAAGGAAGCCACACGCGTTCGCCGTCGCGAGCGGAAAAACATTTCCACGGGCGTTGCTCACGTCAACTCGTCGTTCAACAACACGATGATCACTATCACCGACGCACAGGGCAACGCGATTGCCTGGTCTTCGGCTGGTTCGAAGGGCTTCAAGGGCTCGCGTAAGTCGACCCCGTTCGCAGCCCAGATGGCTGCTGAAGATGCGGCCAAGAAGGCCCAGGAACACGGCATGAAGACGCTCGAAGTCGAAGTCTGCGGCCCGGGTTCCGGCCGTGAATCGGCTCTGCGCGCGCTTCAGGCTGCTGGCTTCATGATCACCTCGATCCGTGACGTCACGCCGATCCCGCACAACGGTTGCCGTCCGCGCAAGAAGCGCCGCGTTTAAGTTTACGCATTCATCAAGCCGGTGAGGGGGCAACCTCTTCCGGCGCTTCAAGGCTCGGTTGTCACGATTGAATGGTGGCAACGAACAGAAGGCAGAACATATGATTCAGAAAAACTGGCAGGAACTGATCAAGCCGAACAAGGTTGAGTTCTCGTCCTCCGGCCGCACCAAGGTTAGCCTTGTTGCTGAGCCGCTGGAGCGTGGCTTTGGCCTCACCCTCGGCAACGCGCTTCGCCGCGTTCTTCTGTCGTCGCTTCGTGGTGCTGCTGTTACCGCAGTGCAGATCGACGGCGTCCTGCACGAGTTCTCCTCGATCCCGGGTGTCCGGGAAGACGTGACGGACATCGTGCTGAACATCAAGGAAATCGCCATCAAGATGGATGGCGACGACGCAAAGCGCATGGTTGTGCGCAAGCAGGGTCCGGGCGTTGTTACCGCCGGTGACATCCAGACGGTTGGCGATATCGAAATCCTCAACCCGAACCATGTGATCTGCACCCTCGACGAGGGCGCCGAGATCCGCATGGAGTTCACCGTCAACAACGGCAAGGGCTACGTTCCTGCTGACCGCAACCGTTCGGAAGACGCACCGATCGGCCTCATCCCGGTGGACAGCCTGTATTCGCCGGTCAAGAAAGTGTCCTACAAGGTGGAAAACACCCGTGAAGGCCAGGTTCTCGACTACGACAAGCTGTCGATGCAGATCGAGACCGATGGTTCCGTCACCGGTGAAGATGCAGTCGCTTTCGCGGCCCGCATCCTTCAGGACCAGCTCGGCGTATTCGTCAACTTCGACGAACCGCAGAAGGAAGCCGAAGAAGAAGCCGTTACCGAACTGGCGTTCAACCCGGCACTGCTCAAGAAGGTCGACGAACTGGAACTTTCCGTCCGTTCGGCCAACTGCCTGAAGAACGACAACATCGTCTATATCGGCGACCTCATTCAGAAGACCGAAGCCGAAATGCTTCGCACTCCGAACTTTGGCCGCAAGTCGCTGAACGAAATCAAGGAAGTTCTCGCTTCCATGGGCCTGCACCTCGGTATGGAAGTACCGGCATGGCCGCCCGAGAACATCGAAGATCTCGCCAAGCGCTACGAAGACCAGTATTAACAATAAAAAAGGCAGGTTTTGACTGCCTTTCCCCGTCAAACAGCAGGCAAAAGTCTGCATGTGCCAGGAAACGGCAGGCCCAGACTGAAAAGGGAACCTGCAATTAAAGGAGAATAGCAATGCGCCATGGTGTAGCCGGCCGCAAGCTGAATAGAACTGCAAGCCATCGCAAGGCAATGTTTGCCAATATGGCTGCTTCGCTCATCGAACATGAGCAGATCGTCACGACCCTGCCGAAGGCAAAGGAAATCCGCCCGATCGTCGAGAAGCTCGTTACGCTCGGCAAGCGCGGCGATCTGCATGCTCGTCGTCAGGCCATCTCGCAGATCCGCGACGTTGCTGTCGTCGGCAAGCTGTTCGATGCCATCGCAACACGTTACGCAACCCGCAACGGCGGCTACCTGCGCATCATGAAGGCTGGCTTCCGTCACGGCGACAATGCGGCTCTGGCCGTTATTGAATTCGTCGATCGCGACACCTCGGCTAAGGGCGCCAAGGACATCGCACGCGTTGCTGCTGAAGCAGAAGCTGCTGACGCAGCCTGATCCGACAGGATCGTGCCTGATACAAGAAAAGCGGCCGGGTGGTTTTCCACCCGGCCGCTTTTTTGCGTTCTGCCGTGATTTCGCCGGTTACGGCTACGGTGCGTCGCTGACTGTGCGCACGCTTGCAGTGGGCTGTGCCGCCTGGCGTTTGCGGCGCAGATAAGGTTTGCGCACCACACGCCAGCCAAGCAGCAGGGCGGTGAGTGCGAGATAGGTCGCCTGTTCCGGGCCGACCACCTTGACGGACATGGCGAAATGCAGGGCGCCTGCGGCTGTGATGACATAGGCAAGGCGATGCAGTTTCGTCCAGCGTTGCCCGAGCCTGCGGATCGACCAGGCGTTCGACGTCAACGCCAGCGGCACCAGCATGACGAGTGCCGCCATGCCAATGGTGATGAACGGCCGCTTGATGATATCGGCGACGATTGCGGTGACGTTCAGCGCCTGGTCGAGCACCATATAGGTGAGGAAGTGCATCAGCACGTAGTAGAAGGCAAGCAGACCGAGGGCGCGCCGGTAACGCAGCCAGTTGACGCCCAAGAGATCACGCAGCGGTGTGATCGCCAGCGTCGCGACCAGAAACCGCAGTGCCCAGATGCCGAGCAGCTGTTCGAACTCCTTGACCGGATTGCCGGGCAGCTGCCCGGTCGTACCAAGATAGAAGGCATAGGCCGCGGGAACGAACCCGAGGGCATAGAGAGCCCAGACGGAAGGTCCGTACAGCCGCCTTGGCAGGGAGGGGAGACGCGCCATCGTCAAAAATTCGCCGTCAGGTCCATGCCGCTATAAAGCCCTGCGACTTCATCGGCATACCCGTTGAACGGCAGTGTCGGCCGCCGGTTGGAACCGAAGAAGCCGCCGCCGCCGATGCGGTTTTCCGATGCCTGGCTCCAGCGCGGATGATCGACCGCGGGGTTTACATTGGCGTAGAATCCGTATTCGCCTGGCGCCGAGAGGTTCCAGGTGGATGGCGGCGGCGTCTCCGTCAGCGAGATGCGAACGATCGATTTTATCCCCTTGAACCCGTATTTCCATGGAACGACGAGGCGGATGGGAGCGCCGTTCTGGTTCGGCAGGGTCTTGCCATAGACACCGAGCGCGAGGATTGCCAGCGGGTGATTGGCTTCATCAAGGCGCAAGCCTTCGCGGTATGGCCATGGCAGCGGCTGGAAGAAACCGGATTGCCCCGGCATCTCTTCCGGCCGGACGACCGTTTCGAACGCGACATATTTGGCACTGCCGTGCGGCTCGACCTTGTCCAGCAACGCTTTGAGCGGAATGCCGGTCCAGGGAATGACCATTGACCAGGCTTCGACGCAGCGCATGCGATAGACGCGTTCCTCCAACGGAAAAGCCAGAAGCTCCTCGATGCCAAATTCCTTCGGCTTGCCAACGAGGCCATCCACCTTGATCGTCCAGGGGGTAGCCTTGAACGATCCCGAGTTTGCCGCCGGATCAGCCTTGCCCGTGCCGAACTCATAATAGTTGTTGTAGCCGGTCACATCCTTTTCCGGTGTCAGCTCCTCATCGACCTTATAGGCGCCGGGCCGCACCGTCAGGGCGGCGGCATGGGCGGAAAGGCCGCTTCCGGCAACGATCAGGCCGCCGGCCGCAGTACCCAAGAACGCCCGTCGTTTGACGAAACAGCTTTCCGGGGTGATCTCCGAGGGGGCAATGATGGGGGGACGATAGGCTGGCATCGAAATTCCTGACGTGTTTCAGCGAGAATGCTCAAGTGAAGTTCGCGGACTTTCCACCATCCCAAAAAGCCGCGAAAGCCACATTTTCGTGTACGCAGTGTGAGTGGTCGCTAATTCGGCCGGTACAAGTGCCGCTGCTGTTTGCCTTTTTTCCGGCGAGATCCTATCTGAACGTAGGATAACATTGGAGACCGTTTCATGATCTTTGGCTGTCGGGCGCTTGCTGCCATCTTCCTTTCTCTCGTCGTTTCGGGCCCGGTAAGCGCTCAGGATGCGAAGGTTGTTCCGCAATCCCGCATCGAGATGCAGCTGTCGTTCTCGCCGCTGGTCAAACAGACGGCCAATGCGGTCGTCAACGTCTATGCTGAGAAGACCGTTCAGAGCCGGTCGCCGTTTGCCGATGATCCGTTCTTTGAGCAATTCTTCGGCCAGCGCATGCCCAATCGCTCGGAAAAGCAGTCCTCGCTCGGCTCCGGCGTCATTGTCGGCAAGAATGGCATCGTCGTCACCAATTATCATGTCATCACCGATGCTGATAACATCAAGATTGCCTTGGCCGACGGCCGCGAATTCGAAACCACGGTCATGCTCAAGGACGAGCGGCTTGATCTCGCCGTGTTGAAAATCAAGGCCGACGGTCCGTTCGAGACCGTGCCGCTGGGTGATTCCGATGCTGTCGAAGTCGGCGATCTCGTTTTGGCGATCGGCAATCCCTTCGGCGTCGGCCAGACGGTGACCAGCGGCATCGTTTCGGCGCTTGCCCGCAATCAGGTCATTTCTGGCGATTTCGGCTTCTTCATCCAGACCGATGCGGCGATCAATCCGGGCAATTCGGGCGGTGGCCTGATCGATATGAACGGGCAACTGATCGGCATCAACACCGCGATCTTTTCGCGCGGGGGCGGCTCCAACGGCGTCGGCTTTGCCATTCCGGCCAATCTGGTCAAGGTTTTCGTCGCTTCGGCCGAGGGCGGCAATGGCAGCTTTACCCGGCCGTTCATCGGAGCAAGCTTTGAGCCCGTAACCTCGGAAGTCGCCGATGCGCTCGGGCTCGACCGGGCACGCGGCGCGCTGGTCACGTCCGTTATCGAGGGCGGTCCAGCGGAGAAGGCCGGCATCAAGCCCGGCCAGGTGATCGTTGCCGTCAACGGCATTGCGGTCGAACATCCGGACGCTCTGGGTTATCGTCTCACCACCGTCGGTATCGGCCATGTCGCCAAAGTCACGATCAGCGACAACGGCAAGACCCGCGATATCGATCTCGCGCTTGCAGAGGCGCCGGAAACATCACCCCGCGACGAGCGGCTGATCGAAGGCCGCAATCCCTTCGCAGGCGCCGTGGTTGGTAATCTGTCGCCGCGGCTCGCCGATGAGCTGCGGATGCCTGCCTCATCGAAAGGCGTGGTGATTACCGAAATTAATCGTGGCTCGCCGGCAGCCCGCGTCGGTTTCCGGCCGAAGGACATCATCATCGCTGTCAACGGCACGCCGATCGACAAGTCAGCGACGCTTGAAACCATTGCCAAGGATGATCCGTCGCTGTGGCGCGTCGAGATCGAACGTGATGGCCAGCGCATCCGCCAGTTCTTCCGGTAGTCATTTAGCCGTTTTCAGCGGGAGCAGAGAGCACAGGCATCTTGCTTTGGCCGTCATAGGACCGGCCGGAGCAGGATGGGGGAGTTGGATATGACATTGTTCGATGAGGCGACGCAGCGGCCGTTGGCCGATACTCTTCGTCCCGAGACTCTGGAAGAGGTCATCGGCCAGGATCATCTCCTGGGCGAAAACGGGCCTATCGCCCGCATGCTGTTGCCGGGCGGCACGGTAGGCTCCTTCATTCTCTGGGGGCCGCCCGGCGTCGGAAAGACCACGATTGCGCGGCTGGTGGCGACCTCCGCAAAGATGGAGTTCGTCCAGCTTTCCGCCGTCATGTCCGGCATTGCCGATCTTCGCAAGGTATTCGAGACCGCAAAACACAACAGGACCGTCGGGCGGCAGACCATTCTGTTCATCGACGAGCTTCACCGCTTCAACCGCAGCACCCAGGATGCGCTTTTACCGCATGTGGAAAACGGTACGGTCATTCTGATCGGCGCGACAACGGAGAATCCGAGCTTCAGCCTGGTTGCGGCCTTGCTGTCGCGGCTTAAGGTTTTCACCCTCAATCCGTTCGATGCCGCCTCGTCCGAACTGCTTCTGGCGCGGGTTGAAAACTTCGTCGGAAAGCGGCTGCCGTTGACCGAAGATGCGCGCTCCTCGTTGATCAACATGGCCGATGGAGACGGGCGATATCTGGTGGGACTGGCTGATGATGTTCTCTCGATCGGGGAGGAGGGCGACCTCGATATCGGGCGTCTGTCCAAGGCGCTGCAGAAGCGGATGCCCGTCTATGACAAGGCGCAGGACGGTCATTACAATCTGCTGAGCTGCTTCCACAAGAGCCTGCGCGGCAGCGATGTCGATGCGGCGCTATATTGGGGCGCCAGAATGGTCGATGCCGGCGAAGATCCGACAACGCTGTTCCGGCGGCTCGCCTGCGCTGCCAGCGAAGACGTCGGCATGGCCGACCCGAATGCGATGCCGCAGGTGATTGCCGCCTGGACGGCCTTCGAGCGCATCGGCTGGCCGGAAGGACGGCTGTTCATTGCCCAGGCGATCGTCTATGTGGCGACCGCGCCAAAATCCAATGCCAGTTACCGGTCGTTCGACGCGGCACTCGAGATGGCCCGCCAGACCGGCTCCATCCCGCCGCCGAAGAGCATTCTTAATGCCCCGACCAAGCTGATGAAGGATCTCGGCTATCACGAGGGTTACAAATACGATCACGATTATCCGGATGCCTATTCCGGCCAGGAGTTCTTTCCGGAAGAGCTGCGCAGCAAGGACACGCGGTTTTACAAGCCGCAGGAACGCGGCTTCGAGCGTGAGACGCTGAAACGTTTGGAGTTCTGGCACCGCCTGAAACGGGAGCGCGCGGCAAAAGAATAGGCTTGCGCGTTCCTTACCGCTCCAGCCTACGTCTACTCACTCAGGCAGCTTGAAAAATGCCTCGAGGCGATAGCCATCGGGATCGACGAGAAAGCCGGCGTAATAAAACTGGCTGTATTCCGGCCGCAGTCCCGGCGGCCCATTGTCTTCGCCACCGTTGGCGATGCCGGCTGCGTGGAACGCATCGACCGAAGCGGTATCCGGGGCGATGAAGCAGAAATGCAGGCCAGACCCTCGGTCTGCGGGGACGGGGGTCTCGACCTGCGCAATCCACAGGCTGATCCGGTCCGAACCATATCCGATCACCGTGTCCGTCTTCGACAACCGCTCATAGCCGAGCGGCGTCAGGATGGCGTCATAGAAGCGAAGCGAACGATCGAGGTTTTTGACGCCAATCGAGACATGGTCAAACATTGCGGAACACTCCCTGTTTCGTCGCCATCTTCACCGTTCGAATTCATTCGCACAAGTGCAAACCACAGGAGAGACCGGATTGCCGCCTGCGTATAGCCGGCACGCGCCGCGTGCTCTTGTCATGGTTAAACCAGGATGGCATAGAGTGTTTATGCAGACGGCTGCACGGGATCGGCATCATCGCCAGGACCCGAACATCCGCGAGGACGGCCTCGCTCCCCTGGACGGAGTCAGTCATGGCCTGGACTATCCTTTTCCTCGCTGGAATTCTTGAAATCGGTTGGGCGATCGGCCTGAAATATACCGACGGTTTTACCAAGCTCGTGCCGACGGTGCTGACCGGTGCTTCCATGGTGGCAAGCGTCGTTCTGCTCGGCATCGCCGTGCGCACGCTGCCGCTTGGCACGGCCTATGCCGTCTGGACCGGCATCGGCACGGTCGGGACGGTGATCCTCGGCATCGTGCTGTTTGCCGAGCCCGCAACGGCCGTTCGCATCGGCTGTATCGCCCTGATCATTGCCGGCATTGCCGGGCTGAAGCTGACGGCCTGAAAACTCAGAGGTCGAATTGAAAACACCCCGTGCAGAACGCTGCACGGGGTGTTTTGGTATCTCTCACCTGTTGCCGCTGAAATCAGCGCAGGGCGTCGAGCGTCGCCGTTGCCGCCTGCATTTCGCGCCAGCGGTTTTCGCGGCGCTGGAAGGCTTCGTCATCGGTGCCCCAATGCTCGATCTGCCAATCCTCGTCGAGATGGGCAAGCGCCCAGGCCTCTTCGCCTGAAAGCTGCTGTTCGGCAAAGGCAACAGCCAGCAGGGCAGAGCCGGTCAGCGTGGTGATCGTGTGCAGGCAGGCAAGGCCGAGCGGCGTGGCATAGGCGCGAAGCGCTTCGGCGACACCGTTGATGGCGGCGCGCGGCTGCACCTGATGCACAATGCCTTCGATGAGGATGAAGTGCGCACCCAGATTCTCGGCCGCCCAGCGGATCACGGGATCCCAGCGTTCCGATTGACGCGCGGCCAGGCCCTCAGGCTCGCTTGCCCGGTAACAAAGAAGATCGGTCCCGGCAAAATTGAGAATGTCGTCGAAGACGGCGCGAATATCCTTGGAGACGCCATCGATCGCCGTGTTGGCAAGCCGGGTAACCGGCATGGTCGCCGGGTCGATTTCTTCTTTCTGCGCATCCCATTCGGCAGCCAGCAGGCTGGCTGCGGCCTGTGTCGGAACGGTCAGGTATTGTTTCGCCGGGGTGCGGACCGCGCGGCCGTCGAGAAGAATGGCATGGCCGCCGTCTTCAGCCGGGCCGGTGCTGACAGCCGTATAGAAACGCTTCGGCAGCGGTTTGTGCATCTGTATCTGCGCGCGGCGCACGGGATCGGGGTCGCTCAGCGCGTCATGCAGATCGTCGCGAATATCAGGCATGATGTCTCTCCATCCAGTCCAGAATATCATGCGGGGTGCGCGCAATGTAGTCCGCTCCGGCCTCGATCAGCTCAGGAACCGACGCATAACCCCAGGCGACGCCGATAGCGGATGCGCCGGCGCTCTTGGCCATCTGCATGTCATAGATAGCATCGCCGATGACGACGGTATCCTTGGCATCGATACCGGCTTCGCTGCAGCATTCCGTCACCATGGCTGGATGCGGTTTCGACGGGCAGTCGTCGGCCGTGCGAGAAACGAAGAATGTCTTTTGATACCCGTGGCTTGCACAGATCTGATCAAGTCCGCGCCGTGACTTTCCCGTAACGGCACCCAGCAGCAGTTCGTCCTTGGCCATCAGGGTTGCAAGCAGCGGCGCAATGCCGTCGAACAAGGGCTCGCGAAAATTCATCTCGGTGCGGACACCGGCATAAATCGACTTGTAATGCGCCGTCATCGCCTGGGCGCGATCATCCACATGCGGCTGGTGCATCAGCCGGGCAATGGCGATATCGAGCGTCAGGCCGATGATGCTCTTGGTGGCATCCAGCGAGATGCGTTCAAGGCCAAAATCCTCGAACGTCCGCGCCATGACTTCGTGGATGAGCCCGGCGCTATCGACCAGGGTGCCGTCACAATCGAAAAGAGCGAGTTTCATCAGTCGTCGGCTTCCTCGGCGCTGGCCATGTCGAAGCCGATCAGGTTCCAGCTCTGGACCATATGCTGCGGCATCGGTGCGGTGACGACCAGGCGGCCGCCATCCGGATGGGGAATGTCGATACGCCGGGCATGCAGGTGCAACTTGTTCTGAACGCCACCGGGGAAGGCCCAGTTGAATTCGGCGGCGAAATATTTGGGATCGCCGATGATCGGGTGACCGATATGGGCGGCGTGAACACGCAGCTGGTGGGTCCGGCCTGTATAAGGCTCCATTTCCAGCCAGGTCAGGTTCTGACCGGCGGTCTCGATGATCCGGTAGTAGGAAACCGCATGATCGGCGCCATCGTCGCCATGCTTGGCGATCCGCATCCGGTCGCCGTCCGGCGTCTGCTCCTTGACGAGCCAGGTGGAGATCTTGTCTTCCTTCTTGCGCGGGACGCCCTTAACCAGCGCCCAGTAGGTTTTCTTGGTATCGCGCTCACGAAACGCCGCCGTCAGCTTCTGCGCTGCGCCACGGGTGCGGGCGATCACCAGGACACCGGATGTGTCGCGGTCGAGTCGGTGCACCAGACGCGGCTTTTCGCCCTTGGGGCTGGTCCATGCTTCCAGCATGTCGTCGATGTGACGGTTGATGCCCGAGCCGCCTTGAACCGCGATACCGGGTGGCTTGTTGAGGACGATCACCTTGGAATCTTCATGCAAGAGCATGCGCGACAGAAGTTCGTGGTCGGAGGCGTGGCGCAGGTCACGGCCGGCGATCGGACCTGTCTTGGTCTTCGGATCGACATCCATCGGCGGAATGCGCACGACCTGGCCGGGCTGGACGCGGGTATCGGATTTGACACGGCCGCCATCGATACGTACCTGGCCGGACCGCAAAAGCTTCTGCAGCGGACCGAAGCCGAGGCCCGGATAATGCACCTTGAACCAGCGATCGAGGCGCATGCCCGCTTCGTCGGATTCGACCTGCTTGTGTTCAATACCCGCCATCGTGTTCTACCTGCATCCAATTGCCATCGCGCCCCGGCAATGGTGCCGGCCGGAAATCCGTGCGCAAACTGATATGACAGAGCAGGCCGGTCCCAAGTGGACGCATGGCGCTCTGAGAGGTCCCTTTAGACTATTGCGCGCATAAGGGCCAGCCCGGCAAACACTGCGAGAGCCGAAAGAAGCACACTGGAAGCCACATAAATCAATGCGGTGACCGGTTCGCCGCGTTCAAACAGGGTGATCGCGTCAAGAGAGAAGGCGGAAAAGGTGGTGTAGCCGCCGAGAATGCCGGTGATCAGGAACACGCGCATCTCCGCCGACGCACCCAATTTGCGGGTAATCACCTCCGCAAAGACGCCGATCAGGAAGGACCCGGTAATGTTGACCGTCAATGTGCCCCACGGAAATGAGGGGCCGAAGCTGCGCAGCGTCCAAAACCCGACGAGATAGCGCAGGACCGAACCAAGCGCACCGCCGGCGGCAACGAGAAGGATATGTGTCATGGCAAATGCCATAGCCGAAACCGCGATGTCAGAAAAGATGGCTGTCCGTTTTGGCGCACCGGTTACGCCGAAGCGAGCGGCCGCGCAAAACCAATTTTTAACACGCGATCGCTAATATTCCTGCCTCTGGCAAAGCTGTTTTCAAACGGACGTACAATGACAAAACTGAAGTTCAGCTTCACCCATTATGACCTCAAGCAACAGCGCGCGGGCGTCACCATCGAAATTACCCTGTCGGCCGTCGCCAATGTCAGGCTGATGACTGCCAATAATTTCCAGCTCTATACGGAAACGCTGAAACACCAGTTCGTCGGCGGTGTCGCACGTAAGTCGCCGATCCGACTGGTCATTCCGCAATCCGGCCACTGGCATGTGGTCGTCGATATGGAAGGTCATCATGGCCAGTGCGAATCCAGCATCCGCATCGTCGAGACGGCCGCGCCGCCGCGCTTCCAGTCCGCCTCCTGAAAAAGAAGAACCGCACCGTGGGGACGGCACGGTTCTCCAATGCGCTTGGCTAGGCTTTAGGCCAGCCGCTCGGCATGCCATTTCAGATGATCGTTCATGAAGGTCGAGATGAAATAGTAGGAATGGTCGTACCGCTCGTGCATGCGCAGCGTCAGGCCGATATCCGTTCCTTTGATGGCCTCTTCGAACAGCCAGGGGCGTAGGCCGTTCTCCAGGAAGTTGTCGGCCTTGCCCTGATCGATCAGGAACTCCGGGAAGCGCGCGCCATCTTTGACCAGCGCGCAGGCGTCATACTGCCGCCAGCTTGCCTTGTCCTCGCCAAGATACTTTTCGAAAGCGCCGATCGACCAGTCGGCCGTTGAAGGCTCGACGATCGGTGCGAAGGCCGAGCAGCTTTTGAACCGGTCAGGGTTTTTCAGGGCGATGGTCATGGCGCCGTGGCCGCCCATCGAATGACCGAAAATGCCCTGGCGGCTCATATCGGCGCGAAAATGCTGGGCGACGAAGGCCGGCAGTTCCTCGTTGATATAGGTGTACATCTGGTAGTTTTCGGCCCAGGGCGCCTGCGTGGCGTCGAGATAGAAGCCCGCACCCTTGCCCATCTGCCAGTTGGTCAGCTCGTCCGGAACGTCACCACCGCGCGGGCTGGTGTCGGGGCAAACGATGATCAGGCCGAGTTCGGCGGCCATACGGCGATATTCGCCTTTTTCCATCACGTTGGCATGCGAGCAGGTGAGGCCGGAGAGATACCAGACGACCGGGCAGGGCGTGGTGATCGCCTGTGGCGGGATATAGACGGCAAAGGTCATCTCGACCCCGCAGGCCTGCGAATCGTGCGCAAACACGCCCTGCATGCCGCCGAATGCGGTGTTCTGGGAAAGGACTTTCAAGCTGTGCTCCCTTGAGGCTGAAACGGCATTATGCCAGCGACACCGCCGCGTTGACCGCAGCTGCCACCAGTACCGTATTGAAGAAGAAGGAGACGACCGCGTGCACAAGGTTGATCTTGCGCATGGCTGTCGTGGTGATTGCAATGTCCGAGGTTTGCGCCGTCATGCCGATGACGAAGGCGAAGTAGAGGAAATCGTAGCCGCCCGGATCCTTGGTGCCCGGAAACTCGAGACCGCGGCTGTCGCCTTCATTTTTGCCCGTCTGCAGGATCCAGTAGGTATGGGCATAGTGCATCGCCGCCATCGTATGGATCGTCAGCCAGCCGAGCGTCACGGAGGAAAATGCCAGCACCAGATCAAGCATCGTTTCCTTGCCGCCGGCATTCAGCGCCATAAACAGCGAGACCAGCGAAATCGCGGCTGTCGCCAGCGTTACGGCAAAGATGATGATCGCCGGTTCGTCGGTGCGGGCGGCATGGTGTTTGAGATAGGAGCCGGTCAGCCTTGGAAGGCGCCACGCGATCATCAGCAGATAGACAAGGAAGAAGACCACTGCGGCCAGATTGACCGCCAAAGCCGGCTTGGCAAACAGGCAAGCGGCGAACGTGATCGCAGCACAGATACCGCCTGCATAAAACGGCGTATGGCGGCGATGCGTGATTGTCCTGTCCTGCATGCTCATGAGGGTGCCTGATCCCGCTATGTCAGCGTTGTTTGACGCGGCGGCAAAGCCGGTCGAGCGTTTCGAGGAAAGCCGACCGGTCGCGCGGCGAAAAGGCGGCATTGTAGCCCTTGCTCTCGCCGGTTTCGCGCAGATGCGCGCCGAGATCGCGCATGGCGGTCGCCATGCCGATATTGCTCTTGTCAAAAATACGGCCCGTTGGCCCAGTCACTTGCGCACCAGCGGCAACGCAGCGCCCGGCCAGCGGCACATCGGCGGTAATCACGATGTCGCCGTCATGGGCGCGCTCGGCGATCCAGTCGTCGGCAGCGTCAAAACCGGAGGAGACGATGACGTTGCGCACCATCGGGTCACGGGAGGGGCGAAGACCGGAATTCGCGACCAGCACGACAGGCAGGCCGTGACGCTCGGCGACCTTCAGGATCTCCGGCTTGACCGGGCAGGCGTCGGCATCGACATAGATCGTGGATGTTGGCTGGGCTGGGTCTGACATGGCTGTTCGTACCGCTTCACTGTTGTCATGGCCGCGCCGCAGGGCTGCTCATCGGTTTCATCGCTTCGCTGGTTGGCGTCTTCGGCAGCTCAAGCGACCGGGCGGCGCCGGCGCGCGTCCAGGTTTCCGTCGACACTTTCTCGCCATCCGCATAGGCCCAACGGCCTTTCCAGGAACCGTCCGGCTGCAGATCATATTGCGAAATGCCGAAACCGCTTTCGTTACCGTAGCCGATGGTGATCATATCGTCATCCACGGAGGCAACCCCTGTCGTTTCCTTACTGCCCCTTTTGCCACCAATGCCGACGCCGTTTGATTGCGTGCCGGCAATTGTCCAGGTCACCGAATAGGTTTCACCCGTGCGGCTGACGGTGACGGTACCGTGATATTCGCCCCCGTCATCGGGATTGACGCCGGTGACATCGTAGGTGCCGGCCGGATCGGCAAGCGCTGGAGTGGCGGTAAGGCCGACGAGCACACAGAGCGTGTAAAGATTGTGCCGGATCATTCCGCCCCTCATGCTTTCTGCCCCGGCCATTCTTCGGCCGTTGCCTTGCGAAGGCATAGCCGTCCGGCTGCTGGAAATCCAGAACCATATCAACGGACAGATACCTTCCAAAAGACAGGCGCCGCGTCCTAAACAGACGCGGCGCCTGGAAACTGTTGATCCCATCGACGCGGAAACCGGTGCCGGAGCCTCGGGTTCCCGTTAGTAGATCACCACGCTGCGGATGCTCTCGCCGGCGTGCATCAGGTCAAAGCCCTTGTTGATGTCTTCGAGCGGCATCGTGTGGGTGATCATCGGGTCGATCTGGATCTTGCCTTCCATGTACCACTCGACGATTTTCGGCACGTCGGTGCGGCCGCGCGCGCCGCCAAAGGCAGTACCCATCCAGTTGCGGCCGGTGACCAGCTGGAACGGGCGGGTGGAGATTTCCTGGCCGGCCCCGGCGACGCCGATGATGACCGACTTGCCCCAGCCGCGATGCGAGGATTCCAGTGCCTGGCGCATGACCTTGGTGTTGCCGGTGCAGTCGAACGTGTAGTCCGCGCCGCCGATCGTGTCGCCGTTGCGTTTGGTCAGGTTGACCAGATAGGGAACGATATCATCGCCGACTTCCTTCGGATTGACGAAATGCGTCATGCCGAACTTTTCGCCCCAGGCCTTGCGGTCATTGTTGATATCGACGCCGATGATCATGTCGGCACCGGCAAGGCGCAGGCCCTGCAGCACGTTGAGACCAATGCCGCCGAGTCCGAAGACGATGGCCGTCGAGCCGATCTCGACCTTTGCCGTGTTGATGACCGCGCCGATGCCGGTGGTGACGCCGCAGCCGATATAGCAGATCTTGTCGAACGGCGCGTCGGGGTTGACCTTGGCCAGTGCGATCTCCGGCAGCACCGTGAAATTGGCGAAGGTCGAGCAGCCCATATAGTGGAAGATCTTGTCCTTGCCGATCGAGAAGCGGCTCGTGCCATCCGGCATCAGGCCCTGTCCCTGGGTTGAGCGGATCGAGGTGCACAGGTTGGTCTTGCGCGACAGACAGGAATAGCACTCGCGGCATTCCGGCGTGTAGAGCGGAATGACGTGATCGCCCTTCTTCAGCGAGGTGACGCCCGGGCCGACATCGACGACGATGCCTGCACCCTCGTGGCCAAGAATAGCCGGAAACAGGCCTTCCGGATCGGCGCCCGACAGGGTGAATTCGTCGGTATGGCAGATGCCGGTCGCCTTGACCTCGACCAGCACTTCGCCGGCGCGCGGGCCGTCGAGCTGAACGGTCATGACTTCGAGTGGCTTGCCTGCCTGCACGGCAACGGCGGCGCGTACGTCCATGAGTATTGTCTCCCTGAAATGAATTCTCGCCACAATCGCAGAGTGGCTGGTGGCGCTCAAGCCGGAATCGGCCGAGAATCGGTCGTGAAATATTACATGTCCTGTAGGACGCGGTTGATCTCAATCTCAAGGGCGGAGATCGCCTTTCCTGTCTGCTCGTGCAGTTTCTTCACCTGCGCCAGTTGATCGCGCAAGGGCCCCGATACGCTGCTCGAAAGGTCATCCTTCGGCGCTTCGCCGATGCCGGCGATCAGCCAGGCGGGGGCCACGCCGAGCACGCCCGCCAGCATGAACAGCCGGTTGGTGCGCGGCTCAGAGCGGTCGCGCTCCCAAGCGGCGACCGTATCGGTGCGAACGCCGAGTTGGTTGGCGAGGTCCTTTGTCGAAAGATTCATCGCGTCGCGCGCCCGCCAGATGCGGCCTCCGAGCGTGTCATTGTCGGTTGGCTGGCGAATCATCGTCAAAACGGTGTCGGTCGATAGACGCATCGGTCTCTCCTTTATGCCTTATGGGCTTGGATGGGTCGAGTTCCGGGGCGGCCGCGAATGCGGTCGAAGACTTCAAGCTTGCAATTTATAGGCTCTGCGGTGAGATTGGACACCCCTCCACGTCAAAAATGCCGCCAAAAGCGTCTTCTGTGCGTTCCATCCCGCACGGCGCCGAACATGGGACTTAGAGCTTGAGCGTTTCCACATCCCCGGCCGCTACGCCCACCCATACCGTCATGCAAGGCCTGGCGATCATGCTGATGGCGATGATCATTCTGCCCTGCATGGATGCGATCGCCAAATATATGGCGGTCTATCAGGGCATGTCGCCAGCACAGGTGACGTTCTACCGGTTCTTCTTCCAACTGGTCTCGATCCTGCCGATGCTTCTGTCGGCCGGTGGCCTGCGGGCATTGAGGCCGAAGCGCCTCTGGTTCAACCTTTTGCGCGGCGTGCTGTTGGCCGGTGCCGCACTGTTGTTTTTCGTTTCGGTCAAATACATGCCGCTGGCCGATGTCTTCGCCATCTATTTCGTCGAACCGTTCATCCTCACCTGCCTTTCGGCCCTGATCCTGCGGGAAAAGGTCGGCTGGCGGCGGTGGCTCGCCATTTTTGTTGGCTTTGGAGGAGCGATGATCGTCATCCAGCCGAGTTTCGAAATCTTCGGGCTGAAATCGTTGATGCCGGTTTTCTGCGCCTTCCTGTTTGCCTGTTATCTGCTGCTCAACCGGGTGGTCGGCAATGCCGATACGCCTTTGACGATGCAGACCATTGCCGGCATCGGCGGCTCGCTGTTCATGATGGCTGTCATCGCCGTCGGCTACAGCATGGGATCGGCGGATTTCGTGCCGTCCTTGCCGCACTCGACGCTCGGCTGGGTTCTGGTTATCGCGCTCGGTATCATTTCCGGCTATGGCCACCTTCTCGTCGTCAAGGCATTCCAGGCCGCGCCGGTGTCACTTTTAGCGCCGTTCCATTATTTGGAGATCATCACCGGCACGGCGCTGGGGTTCCTGATTTTCGGCGAATTTCCAACTCTGTCGAAATGGCTGGGCATTGCGATCATTGTTGGGTCCGGCCTGTTCATGATCTGGCGTGAGCGGCGGGCCGGATTAATGGTAAAAATTGACTGAATCCGGCAAGCCTCTGCTAACGCTCATTCTTTCCTGATTCGCAACGGATTACACCGTAGGTTGCATCAGTTTCATGATGAAACGGGAGAGAAAAGATGGGTGAACTTCGTCTTTCTTATCCGGCATGTGTGATCGCCGGGAAGACGCGCTTGACGGTCGATGATATCGCCATTCTGCGTGACCATGTTTTCGTTCCGGGAATTGCCACATCGCAAGACGCGGTCATCCTGCTGGCGATCAACGGTTCATGCAGCGAAAAATGCCCGGAATGGCATCGCTATTTCATCGACGCCCTGACCGAGTTCATCGTCCACACCTGCTACCCGCAGGGCGCCATGGACGAATGGAATGCCGATTGGCTGATTGCGATGATCTCGACGCGCGGCATCGTCGATTCGCGGATCGAACTCGACCTGTTGTTTCACATCATCGACATCTCCAAGCGGATTCCCGATAGCCTGTCCATCTTTGCGCTGGAGCAGATCCGTATGGCTCTGGCTGAGGATGCCGGTGCCTGGGCGGAATTGCGCGGCAGCCGCCAAAATGGGCTGCAGAAAGCCGATGGCCTGCTGATTGCCCGGGTTATGGGGGCGATTGCCCGTTCGCGCGGCGGGCAGCTGACAGTCCGTGAACGCCGGGCGCTCGATCAGATCGGCATCCTGACCGGCCTGTCGAGCGACCACGTTGCCGCTGCATAGCGGCGACCGCGTTGCCGCTGCATAGCGATTGAAGAGCGGGAAGCCGGCAGGAGCCGGCCTCCCGCACGATTTGTTCATCCTCTGCAGCTAGCGTTCGGCTGACCATCAATGGGAGAGCGTATATGGCGACGCATGCACCGGCGATCGCGCTTCTTGTCATCAATGTCGGACTGCTATGGCTCCTGCTGGCTGTCCCGCTTGGATTGCGCACGGTGCGTGTACGTGGATCGTACCGTGCAGACCGGGCCAAGCTGTGGAATGCCATTTTTCCACTTGGGAGCCTGGCTGACTGGCATCATTCCGTTCTGACCAGCCGGCCGGTCGCGCCTGACCGGGTAGAGCAGAGCTATACCCATCTTGACCGGCACGGCCAGCCGATCGTCCGTTTGCTGGAAATCACCAAAACGGTGCCGGGCACCGCCTATGATGCGCGCGTGCTGGAGGATAGTGCGCTGGATGCGACGTTCTGGAAGGATTTTCACGAACGTCGCCGGCTCGTCGAGGATGGTGACCTGGTTCACCTAACCATCGAGCAGACGGACCGCTACCGTGGCCTGGCATTCCTGATCTTCCGCTTCTTTGCCTTGCGGCGCGAGGTGAGGGCATTGCAGCAATGGCTTGAGACCGGTGAGAGCATACCGGCGCGCGCCGTGTTCGAGCATCCGCTTGTCCAATGTGGCCTAGCGGTCTTGTCGACCCTGATCCTGTGGCCGTTCTTTGGTTTAACCCGCAATGGCCTGCTTTTATCGGCACTTCTGACAGTGGTCATCGTGCTGCACGAATTGGGGCACATGGCCGCTTACCGCGCTTTCGGTCACAAGACAGTGCGGATGATCTTCGTGCCGCTGCTCGGAGGCGTCGCCATCGGCGGCAGGCCCTATAATTCGCTCTTCGAGGTTGCCACCTGCGCCCTGATGGGGGCGGGCATGTCGGCTTTCCTCATTCCTGCCGCCATCCTTCTGCACGAGGCAGCCGGCAATCAGGTGTTCGCGTCGGGAACGGCGGTTCTGATTTTCCTGCTGATCCTTGGCGCTTTCAATCTGCTCAACCTCCTGCCGATGAACCGGTTCGATGGCGGTCAGGTCCTGCGCCAGGTTTTTCATTCACCGGCCGGCCGGGTGGCTGGAAGTTTTCTCGTCACCCTGATTATTGCCGGCGTCGGCTGGCGCATCGGCGTGTCAACGCCGGCATTGCTTGCGGGGCTCGCGGTGTTTGCGCTCTTGAGCATGATGGGCAGCGGCGGTGTCAAGCCGCGCCATCGTCTCGATGAGATGACGAGCGGCCAGCGGATCCTCAGTGGTCTTGGGCTCTATTCCACTGTGCTTCTGCATGGCTATGCCATTGTCTACGCCACGGACCGGTTGTTTTCCTGATCCGATAGCGGACAGCCAGCGTCGTTGATGGCGGGGCCGAAAATATCCTCGAATGCCTGACGAAGCTTGATGTCGACATCGGTCATCATCACCGGCAGACCAAGATCGACCAGGCTGGTGACGCCATAACCGCGAATGCCGCAGGGCACGATGCCGTCGAAATGCTCGAGATCAGGATCGACGTTCAGCGACAGGCCGTGAAAACTCACCCACCGGCGCAGGCGAATGCCGATCGCGGCAATCTTGTCTTCCGCCATCGAACCGTCGGGCAGGGGGGGGCGTTCCGGACGCCGGACCCAGACGCCGACACGGTCCTCGCGTCGTTCGCCCCTGACATTCATGCTGGCCAACGTTTCGATCACCAGACTCTCAAGTGCCGCCACAAAGGCGCGAACGTCCTGCTTGCGCCGCTTGAGGTCGAGCATGACGTAGACGACGCGCTGGCCCGGACCATGATAGGTATATTCGCCGCCGCGGCCGGTCTGAAACACCGGGAATCGGCCGGGTGTTATCAGATCGGCGGTATCGGCACTGGTTCCGGCGGTATAGAGCGGCGGATGTTCGACAAGCCAGACGAGTTCGTCCGCTTCGCCGGCGGCAATTGCTGCAGCTTCGCGCTCCATCGTCTCGATCGCGTCTTCGTATTCGACTGGTGAGGGCGCGATTCTCCACCGCACCGGCGGACAGCCATCGGCTGCGAAGAACGTTTTTTCCAGATTTTCGCGCTGCATGGTCAAAGCAATCCCGTTGATTTGCTTTTCTAAATGGTACGCCGAAGGGCAAGAGTCCAGCATTCTCAGGGGGCCGTGAAAACGCCTGTTGAAATAGTTGATGTTGCCGTCAATTTTCTGTCATCCTGCCCTTGTGCACCCCAAATGCTTTTGCTACATGCAGCCCCGTCGCCGCAAGACGACATCTACCACGATGCGGTCGTGGCGGAATTGGTAGACGCGCAGCGTTGAGGTCGCTGTGGGGCAACCCGTGGAAGTTCGAGTCTTCTCGACCGCACCAACTAAAACCCGCTTCGGCGGGTTTTTTGTTGTCTTATCGCAAGTTGGCATGTGAAGGCTTCGTCACCATCCGCGCTTCACAAACAGACGAGGCTGCGGTGGAAAGCAAAGACCCCGCCGTTCGTCCGTTTCACAATCCGCCATTATCATTCAGTCTGAAATCTTCCGCTCTGCGTCTTGAAATGATTTTGAGCGAGCGATCCGGCTGTATCTGATAGGTCTCGCTCCAGTAGTTGCCCCGCTGGTCGTGGAAGGTGTGACTGAACGTGCTGCCGGCTGGCGCCTTCGTCAATTTGGTGCGTGGTTGGCCATTATAGGTGATGCTGCCTGGGATCGGCTCAACCTCCACAGCAGTGCAGGAGGCAAGCAGTACCGCTGCCACCATTATCATGCCCCATCTCATTGCTGGCCTCCTCCTATGGTTCCGCCTTAATTTATACTCTGCTAAATAAAAGGCGCCAGCCTGAAATAGAATATTGGGATCGGGTGGCGTATCTGTGCGTCCATCTCGCTTCGCGCAATGCTTGATTGCCGCCAGGGCATAGCCGGAGCGTGACCTCAATCAGACACCCGCTCTAAGCTTCGGCACGCATGAGCCTTCTTTTCAAGAATCAGCCACTTTTTCCTGCTTGGCAAAGCGCTTGATCGCCCGGTCGCGTTTCAGGCGCGACAGTTTTTGAAGCCAGAAGATACCGTCGAGCTGATCGATTTCGTGCTGGAGGCAGATGGACAGCAGGCCGTCTGCTTGTTCTTCCTGTACCTCGCCAAGCAACGTTTGATAGCGGACCCGCACCTGGCTCGGCCGGGTAACGTCATCGCTTATGCCCGGCATCGAGACGCTGCCTTCGGCATGCGACGTCGTTTCCGTCGATGACCAGATGACTTCCGGATTGATGTAGATTTTTGCGCCGGACTGGGCATCGAGCTCAATCACGGTCAGGCGTTGCGATATACCGATATGGGGCGCCGTGATGCCGATGCCGGGCGCTGCCCGCATGGTGTCGAGCAGGTCTGCCGCCAGCGCTGCAAGTTCGGCATCGAAGTGTATAACCGGGCTTGCGGGAACGGAGAGCCGCGGATCAGGAAAACGCAGGATCGGTCGTACGGACAAGGGTGGGCTCCATGGTTACTGCTTAGCCAGAGCTAAACATTTCATAATATTTTGCAACAGCTTGCCCAAAAACGGTGGCCGGACCGGATTGCCGGTGCATCGGGTGGTGGACCTCCCGGGTTGGTTGGGTTAGCAGAGACAAGCGGTTATTGTTTGAGGTCGCCGCGGCTACCGGTCTATGACATCGCCGTCCTGCTCCCGTCCGGTTTTGCGCCGGCGTCTTGGATGGCTGCAATTCTTTCGAGGGCGGGCACATGAGCAGTACCGGCGACCAGGACAAGGACCGCAATCCCTTAGATGCCGATGTCTATGACGGCTCGGATATTTATGGTGAAGACGGCTCGGTGCGCTCCGACTATCTGATGCATGTCGGCGCTGCCATTGCCGACCGCGACCTTCTCTATCTGCGCCAGCACGTTGCTCGCCTGCATGCCTCCGAAATGGGCGACCTTCTGGAAGCCATCCAGCCGGAACAGCGCCGGGCGCTGGTTTCGCTTCTGGGCGACGATTTCGATCTTTCGGCGCTGACCGAGGTCGATGAGGCGATCCGCCTGGATATCGTCGAACACCTGCCCAACGAGCAGATCGCCGCAGCCCTTGGCGAAATGGATTCCGATGACGCCGTCTACATTCTGGAAGACCTCGATCAGGAGGACCAGGAAGAGATCCTGTCGAAACTGCCGTTTACCGAACGGGTGCGGTTGAGACGCTCTCTCGATTATCCGGAAAGCACGGCCGGCCGCCGCATGCAGACGGAATTCGTTGCGGTGCCACCGTTCTGGACGGTTGGCCAGACCATCGACTACATGCGCGAGGACGAAAATCTTCCCGAGAGCTTTACCCAGATCTTCGTCATCGACCCGACCTTCAAGCTGCTCGGCGCGCTCGATCTCGACCGTGTGCTACGCACCAAGCGCTCGGTCAAGATCGAGACGATCATGCGCGAGACCAACCATCCGGTGCCGGCCGAGATGGACCAGGAAGAAGCGGCCCAGCTGTTCGAGCAGTACGACCTTCTGTCCGCCGCCGTGGTCGACGAGAACAACCGGCTGGTCGGCGTTTTGACCATCGACGACGTCGTCGACGTTATCCAGGAAGAAGCCGAAGAAGACTTGATGCGCCTCGGCGGCGTCGGCGATGAAGAACTGTCCGATTCGATCGGCAGCACCTCGCGCTCGCGCGTGCCGTGGTTGATGGTCAATCTCTTGACGGCATTTCTGGCTGCGTCGGTGATCGGACTGTTCGAGGCGACGATCCAGCAGATTGTCGCTTTGGCCGTCCTGATGCCGATTGTTGCCGGCATGGGCGGCAATGCGGGCTCGCAGACGATGACCGTGACGGTGCGGGCGCTCGCCACCCGCGATCTCGACATCCACAACGCCTGGCGCGTCGTCCGCCGTGAGGCCGGTGTCGGCCTCCTCAACGGTATGCTGTTCGGCATACTGATCGGCATCGTCGCGGGAGCCTGGTTTCAAGACTACAATATCGGCGGTATCATCGCTGCAGCGATGCTGATCAATATGATTGCCGCAGCGCTTGCCGGCATCATGATCCCGCTACTGCTCGATCGGTTCGGTGCCGACCCGGCTGTCTCGTCGGCAGTTTTTGTCACGACGGTGACAGACGTGACCGGGTTTTTCGCGTTCCTCGGCCTCGCCACATGGTGGTTTCACGTCGGTTAAAGCCGGTGCCAAAGTTTGACTTTTACGTCAAAGTCAATCAAACTGACTGCTAACATTGCGACGGCCACAAGTCAGGCGGGAGCGATATTTCAACCGCAACTGCATGTCGCAGCGCCCAGCGCCCGATGTGCCGGAATGCGGTTCCAGGCGAGGCAGGCGTGAACAAGTATTATACCATTACGGAGCTGACACGGGAATTCGGAGTTTCGACCCGCACGCTGCGCTTCTACGAGGACGAGGGCCTGATCCATCCGGAGCGGCGCGGCCGGACACGTTTGTTCCGGTCGGCAGACCGTCACTTGATCATGGAAATTCTGCGCGGCCGCCGTATCGGCTTCACCATCGCTGAAATCCGCGAAATCATCCAGGTCTACCGCGATCCGCCGGGCGAGGCCGGTCAGCTACGTCTGCTGATGAAGCGTGTCGAGGAAAAGCGCGACGAGCTCAACCAGAAGCGCAAAGACATCGAGGAAACGCTGGAAGAGTTGAACAATGTCGAAGAGGCCTGCCTGACGCGCCTCGCTGAAATCGGCGTCGGAACGTAAGCGGCCGTTTCGACCTTTCGTCCGGGCTATCCGTCTTCCGGTTCTGTTTCCGGCGTCACAGCACGTTCACGGCTGCATGCAATATCGCCTTCGTCACAGAAATCGGAGGCTTATATGTCAGACCGCCAGAAAACCCGCGCCCGGCCGAATCCACGCCGCGCGTTTTCCTCTTCCTATGGTGAAATTCTTGCAGAAGGCGTCAATCGCCGCACCGTGCTCAAGGGCCTGTTCGGCTCGGCCGCGATCGCCGCCATGGACCAAGGCTTCTCGGCTTCTCCCGTCCAGGCGGCCAGCCAGAGCACGGTGACGTTCAGGGAATTGCAGCGCGTCCGCGATACCGCCGATCATTGGCCGGAGGGTTATGGCCGCCAGATTCTTGCCCGCTGGGGTGATGCGCTGTTTCCCGATAGTCCGGCCTTCGACATTGCCAGCCTCGACGGCAAGGCGGCGGAGCGCCAGTTCGGCTACAACAACGACTTTACCCAGTTCCTGCCGCTACCGCAGGGCTCGACAGCGTCGGATCGCGGCTTGATGGTCGTCAGCCACGAATATGCCTCGCCGTTCCTGATGTTTTCGGGCCTGACCGATGAGGACTACCGTGAAAAACTGACCGACAACCAGATCCGCGCCTTGATGGGCTGCCTCGGGGTCAGCGTCTTCGAAGTGGCAAAGACAGGCAAGGACTGGGCGATCGTTCTCGACAGCAAGCACAATCGCCGCATCCACATGGGTACGGAAATGGATATTTCCGGTCCGGCCGCGGGCGACGACCGGCTGAAAACCAAGGCGGACCCGACCGGCAGAATAGTATTCGGAACGATTTCAAACTGTAACGGCGGTATCACGCCCTGGGGCACGATGCTGTCGGGCGAAGAAGGCGCGATGGACGTCTTTGCCGGCGATTACAAGACGTTGCCCAATCAGGAACTGGTCGAACGGCAGGGCTGGGACGAAGACGAGAACGACATTTATGCGGTCAGCCGCGTCGAGCCGCGCTTCAAGTTCGAGGAAGAGCCGAACGAATGGATGCGGTTCGACTGGGTGGTCGAGATCGACCCGTTCGATCCGGAAGCAAAACCGGTGAAGCGGACGTCTCTTGGCCGCATGACGCATGAGGGCGCCCAGGTGACCGTGGCGCCGGATGGCCGCGTCGTGGTGTTCATGGGCGATGACGACGATTTCGAATATCTCTACCGTTTCGTCACGCGCGACGCATGGAACCCGTCCGACCGGGTCGCCAACAAGAATTTGCTCGACGATGGCACGCTCTCCGTCGCCAAATTCTCGAGTGACGGCACGATGACATGGCTGCCGCTGGTGGCAGGTCAGGGGCCACTGACGGCCGAGGCCGGTTTCGCCAGCCAGGCCGATGTTGTGCTCAACACCCGTGCCGCCGCCGATCTGGTGGGGGCGACGCCGATGGATGCGCCGGAAGGCTTTGTGCCGCATCACGGCACCGGCAAGCTGTATGTGGCGATGACCGAAAACGAGGACCGGCTGGCTGCAGGCAAGGGTAACGAGCGCGAAACCGTCAATATTGCTAATCCGCGTGGGCCAAACCCGCACGGCCACCTGCTCGAGCTCGTACCGCCCGGCGCGCCGGACAAGCCGGACCATGCGGCCGACACATTTACCTGGGACGTGTTCGTCCTCTGTGGCGATCCGGCCAAGCCCGAGGATGAGGCGATGTTCAATCCCGCGACAACGGCGTCGGGCTGGTTCACGGATCCGGACAATCTCGGCGTCGATCCGGCCGGCCGCCTGTGGGTCACCACCGACGGTCCGCCTCCGGAGGGCATTGCCGATTCGATGTATGTGATGGACACCGAGGGTGCGGGCAGGGCGCTGCCAAAACTGTTCTATATCGCGCCGGTCGGCTCGGAGTGCTGTTCGCCGACATTCACGCCGGATGGAACGAATGTGTTTGTCTCTATCCAGCATCCGGGCGAGTTGCGTTTGGCCGACAATGAGGATGCAACGGCGATTGCCGACGCCGGGACAGCCTGGCCGGATTTCGCCGATGGCATGCCGGCGCGTCCGTCGCTGATCGTGATCACGCGCGACGACAAGGGTGTGGTTGGAAACTAAGATTGTAAAGTGCGAAGGCCGGTGGGTTCAGATCCACCGGCTGGTGGCGCGGCAGTAGCGCTCGAATTCGAAGCCGAAGCGGGACAGCAGGTGGCGCTCTTCGTTGCGGATGGCAAAGACCGTCATCACCGCAACGGAAGTGCTGGCCATGATGAAGAACCAGGGATTGAGCGTGACCAAGCCAAACCCGACCATCATCAGGGTGTAGCCGAGATAGATCGGATTGCGGGTGAAATAGAATGGTCCGCAGGTGACGAGATAGGACGAGCAGCGATGCGGCAGAACCGCGGTGCGCCGTTCGATCAAGGTCTTTACCGCCCAGACATCCAGGAAAACGGCAATGGCGATCAGCAATGAGCCCGCAAGCCAGGGCAACCAGCCATGGCCGTGGATGACGGAAATCGGCGCCATGCGCCCCAAGGCCACCGCTCCCGCAAAGGCCGCCATATAAAGAAATGGTGGCCAGGGATAGGTCAGCGGCTTGGCGCGATAGGCGTTCATATCCTATTCCTTAGGTTGTGACTCCATGGTGCATTGCCCGGCGATTCGCGCAATGCGCTCATCCGTCTTGACGTCGATTTTACCTTCGTTCAGCGGCTCGAAGAGGTTTTCCTCCATCAATTTGTCGAGCGTGCAGCCGCAGAACGTCAAGCAGAGCGCTGCACTTTCCTGCAGGCTGCAGGAGGCAACGCAATTGTTTTGATAGGTTTCGACCGGATCGGGCTTGGCCGCCGGAAAGCCCAGCGAATAGGCATAGACCAGCGCAAACAATAGCGGCTGATGCACAAGGTAGATGATCAGGCTGTGACGGCCAGCCGCCGTCAGGATCGTTTTCCACCGAGCGCTGCCATCGCTGCGAAGTTTTTCGAACCACCCGTAGCGGAGCGCAATGCGTGCCGCCGCAATGCCGGTAAGGAACGGCGCCAGCCAGGGAAGCAACGGAACGTAGTCGTTCGAACGCGGCAGCGTTTCCGATAGCCCGACCCACCAAAGCGCCGGCGTGTCGAAAACGGGTGAGCGCAGGTAGAACGGTGCCGCAAAGGCGGCTGCGGCGGCCACAAGCGTCACCACGGCCGGCAGGCGCAGGAAAAGCAGGCCGATCACGCTTGCTGCCGCAATCGCATGCAGGATGCCGAAGAAGATGAAGCCATCGGGGAAGGCAAACCAGGTGGCAATGGTGATGATCAGCGCTGCAGCCGCGATCTTGGCAAAGCGGATAGTAAAAGAGCGGGGCTTGAAGACCGGGTAATGGCCAAGCACGAGGCCGATGCCCGCCAGAAACAGGAAACTGCTGGCGATCATCCGTGCGTAAAGCTTGAAGCCGCCGGTGCCGACCGTTCCCGGATCGAGATAGCCGAAATATTCCAGGTCCCAGGAGAAGTGATAGGTCGCCATGGCGATCAGGGCAAAGCCGCGCAAGGCATCGATCGCCCAGATCCGACCGCGCTTTTCAGCGGTTGCCGGTGGCACCGTGCTTTCGCCGTTCTCGATGACTGCGTTGTTAACAGGCATGGCTCTATCTTTTCCAATCATGGGATTATGCCGCGGCGACCTTGCGTGAGGCGCAACGATTCACCGATTCATTCCGAGGATTTCAGGGGTTTGTGTCGTCAAGAAGGGCTTCGCGCGCTTCCGAATAGAATTGGCGGCGGGCCAGGACGAAAATGACGAAGATCGTCAGCGCAATGAAGACATACGGGCTGACGAACCAGCCGAGATAGCCGATCGACAAAAACACGCTGCGTAGCCCGGCATTGAAATGCTTGGCGGCCAGAATGTTCATCTTGACGGCCCGTTCGGCCGCCCGCTCGGCGCCGGCACGGTCGTGCATCAGGTCGGACATCATCGGAATGCCGCCGACCAGAATGGAGCAGTAGTTGAACAGGCGGTAGGACCAGGCGAACTTGAAGAAAGCGTAGGCAAACAGGCATGCGAGGCCGCCGACTTTCAGCTCGAAGGCGGTGCGCCCGCCGTGGAAGACATAGGGCAGGTCGCCCATGATCGCCTGGACCTGATCGGTGGCGCCCAGAAGCGCAAAGCAGCCGCCCAGTGCAAAGATCGTGGTCGAGGCGAAGAACGCGGTCCCCGCCTGCAGCCCGGCGACGATCTGGGTATCGATCATCTTCAGGTCGCGATTGAGGGAGTTCATCAGCCACCGCCGCCGGTTTTCCATCATCAGGCGCGTCAGCGAGATGCGCTTGAGGTGTACCTTGCCATCCGTGGCCCAGTTATAGCTGGTCCACAGCAGTGCAAAGATTGCCAGTGCGATATAATCGGTGAGTGTCATGCCTCGTTTTTGGCATGCTTTGCTAAAATTGCAAGGCATCGCGAAAGTTTACCCAGCCCCTTGAAATCCGGAGCAGGGCATGGCGACTTAAGGATGAGGAATCGTGCTACGGCCAGCCGCGTCCCGTTCGTGTCGCACCCATGGGAGTGGATGTCGGTTGATCGCCTGATGGCAGGCACAGGATGGCCTAGTTTCGATGTAATGATCATGGTCCGGCAATCTTGTCCGGTCCTGCAGTCCGGGGCGGAGTTCGCATGTTTCTTTCGGTTTTTGATGTCTTCAAGATTGGTATCGGCCCCTCCAGCTCGCACACGATGGGACCGATGTCGGCGGCCAATCGCTTTCTCGACCTGATCCTGTCGAGCGATTGGCCGCGCCCGGCCAATGCTGCCGTCACCTCGATCAAGTCGAGCCTGCACGGCTCGCTCGCCTTTACCGGCATTGGTCATGGAACGGGCAGGGCGGTGATCCTCGGGCTGATGGGCGAGCGTCCGGATCGTGTCGATCCCGATCGGATGGACCCGATCATCGAGGAAGTCGAGCGCACGGGGCGCATCACGCCAGCCGGACATCCGTCTTATGAATTCCAGCCGAAGACTGATCTTCTCTTCGACAAGAAAGTGCCGCTTCCCGGTCATGCCAACGGCATGTCCTTCTCCGCCTTCGACAAGGATGGCCGTCTTCTGCTGAAGCGCGTCTATTACTCCATCGGCGGTGGCTTCGTCGTCACCGATACCGAGCTGGAGGCCATGAAGGCCAGCAAGACCAAGCCGGGCGGGGTAAAAGTTCCTTATCCCTTCTCGACCGCAAAACAGATGCTCGACATGGCGCGGCATTCCGGCCTGTCGATTGCCCAGATGAAGCGCGCGAACGAGGAATGTTCGATGCCCGCCGAAGAACTCGACGAAGGCCTCGACCGAATCTGGGCTGCGATGAAAAGCTGTATCGATCGTGGCCTGACGGGATCGGGTATTCTTCCCGGCGGCCTGAAGGTGCGCCGCCGCGCCGGGATGATCCATGACAAGCTGCAGGACGAATGGCGCTCCAACAAGATCAATCCCTTGCTCGCCAACGACTGGCTGAGCGTCTATGCCATGGCGGTCAACGAGGAAAATGCGGCTGGCGGCCGCGTCGTCACCTCGCCGACCAATGGTGCTGCCGGTGTGGTGCCTGCAACGATCCGCTACTACCTGCATTTCCATGAGGATGCCGATCATCACGGCATTCGCGACTATCTGCTGACGGCGGCTGCCATCGGCGGCATCATCAAGTTTAACGCCTCTATCTCCGGTGCCGAGGTTGGCTGTCAGGGCGAGGTCGGTTCGGCCTCGGCGATGGCGGCAGCGGGCCTTGCCGCCGTCATGGGCGGCACCCCGGAGCAGATCGAGAATGCGGCGGAAATCGCGCTGGAGCACCATCTCGGCATGACCTGCGATCCGATCGCCGGACTGGTCCAGGTGCCCTGCATCGAACGCAACGCGCTCGGCGCGGTCAAGGCGGTGACGGCTGCGTCGCTGGCGATCAAGGGCGACGGCCAGCATTTCGTGCCACTCGACGCCTGCATCGAGACAATGCGCCAGACCGGTGTCGACATGCACGATAAATACAAGGAAACGTCGACGGGCGGCCTTGCCGTCAACGTTGTCGAGTGCTGATGGGCACCGATCTGTGGAGCGGGGCAGAACAGGCTTGACCGCCACCGCTTTGCGGGTGTTCAACTCCGGCCATGGCCTTGCATCTCATCAAGCTCTGCGTTGGCGCAGAATCGATTGACGACCTTCGTGACTGGGTGGCGCGCAAGGCACAGACGGCGGTTGCCGCCGGTCTTGAGCCGCATTCCTATCACACGACGCGCATGGTGCCGAAGCGTGTCGAGGAACTGCTGGAGGGCGGATCGCTCTATTGGGTGATCAAGGGGCAGGTGCAGGCGCGCCAGCGGCTGACCGGCATCGAAACCTTCACCGACGGCGAGGGCATCGGCCGCTGCAATCTCATCCTCGGCCCGGAAGTCGTCGAAACGGCCTATCAGCCGCGCCGTGCATTTCAGGGCTGGCGCTATCTTCAGGACAACGAGGCGCCGCGCGATCTAGCAGCGCTGGGTGCAGATACCGCGGAACTGCCGCTGGAACTGCGCCGTGAACTGGCCGAACTCGGCCTTCTCTGAAAGCTGACGTCAAAATGCGAAAAGCCCGG
Organism: Hyphomicrobiales bacterium; assembly: GCA_900472175.1. Lineage (GTDB taxonomy): Bacteria > Pseudomonadota > Alphaproteobacteria > Rhizobiales > Rhizobiaceae > Pararhizobium. Next base: position 42,829 of record UCHD01000030.1, read on the forward strand.
CGGTGCCGGGCTTTGATCGTTGTTCTACGCTGTTTTACCGGATCCGCAGCCGGATCGGATAACGCCCCGATGGCGACGTCACGTGCACGTGGATCTGTGCATCCGGCTGTGTCGAGCGCCATGCCCGTGCGCCGTGCGTCAGAAGCAGTGTCACCAGATCCTTGGTCCTTGACCGGGGGCGGCTGCCGAGCTCGGCGATCCGCATGGCGGCTTCGTGCAAGGGGTGCAGGCCGGAGCGCGGTGATTTCCGCTTCTTGTCCGGTGCGGGCGTCATGCCCGATCCATTCTCATTCATTCCCATAACTAACCTCGTTACGCAAAACCAAATCCGAGGAGGATCAGCGGTAAACACAACACGCCGCTGATCGAAACTGTGTGATATCGTTACTGGGCGCTCGCCCAGCAGGCGAAGCCCTTGCTTTTCAAAGTCTTGCAGGCGGAAACGGCCTTGTTCTGGTCCGGGAAACCGCCGAAGCGTGCCCGGTAAAGCTGGCTGTCACCGCTGGCGAATGCCACCGTGAACGGGGTTGCGCTGCGCAGAGCCTTGCCGCCTTTGTCCTTGGCATTTTCAAGCAAGGTCATCGCCTGGCTCTTGTCTGGCGTTGCGCCAATCTGGATCACCCAGCCGGCCGGCACGTTGTCTGCGGCGGCAGCTGTTTCAGCAGCAGGCTTGGCAACCGAATTGGTGATCTGGTTATCGACATCGGCAGCCGGGACCGGTGCAGCCTTGGCGAGCTTGCGGCTCTGTGCTTCCAGCGTGTTCGGCATAACGTTTTTGTTTAGCAGCGGATTTGCGCTGGCCCTGACCGGTGCGGCATAGGCAACTTCGATGCTCTTGGTGGTCTCGCCGCTGTAGCGGAAATCCGGCACCGGACCGTTGCTCGGCAGGTTGAAGCTGCCACCGGTTGCGGCAACAGCGGTTTCGACCGGCTGCGCAACAGCCTGAGCCGTCTGCATGGTCGGCGCATCAGCGGTTTCAGCAACGAGATTGCCACCGCCACGGCGCGAGGCGTTGGGCATGTATTTGGCAACGAGGGCGCGCATCTGTGCGTCACGGGCACCACCGGACTTGCCGCCCATGACGACGCCGACGATGCTGCGGCCATCGGCCTGTGCCGAGGTCACAAGGTTGAAACCTGAAGCCCGGGTATAGCCGGTCTTGATACCGTCGACGCCACGCACGTTGCCGAGCAGGCGGTTGTGGTTGCCGATCGTCTGCTTGCCGAAACGGAAGCTGCGGGTGGAGAAATACGAATAATACTGCGGAAAATGCTGGCGAAGCGCCATGCCAAGCCGGGCCTGATCGCGTGCCGTCGTCATCTGCGCTTCGTTCGGCAGGCCGTTGGCGTTGCGATAGGTGGTGCGGGTCATGCCGAGCGCACGGGCCTTGTTGGTCATGATCCGGGCAAAGCGGTCTTCTGAGCCGCCGAGCAATTCTCCAAGCGCGGTCGATGAATCATTGGCGGAGCGTGTGACCATTGAAAGGATCGCCTGCTCGACGGTGATCGAATTGCCGGAGCGTACGCCAAGTTTCGACGGCGGCTCCGCCGATGCGTTCTTCGAAAACGGAACGGGCGTATTCTTGTTGATCTTGCCGGCTTCCAGCGCCTCGAAGGTCAAATAGAGTGTCATCATCTTCGTCAGCGATGCCGGGTAGCGCAGGCTATCGGCGTCTTCGCTATACAGCACCTTGCCGGTCTTCGCGTCGACCACGATACCCGCATATTGCGCGGCGGAGACGACGGGGATTGCCGTAAACGTTGCAGCCAGCGACACCAGTAGCACCCGGCAGGCCTTCTTGAAAAATAGCGCGGGCGCGTCTGGAGCGAAGCCGTTGAATATGGATTTGGACACTACACTACTCTTCAATTCTATTTTCACAGATGCCGTCCGGGGTGGCCTTCAGAAACGGCTGTTCTCGAAACTCTATCGGGATAGCGTTACCAATCGGTTTATGATGAATGATTGGTTTCAGTAATCCGTCGTGTTCTTTTCATTTTCAAACAGGCCGCCCTGGCTTGCCGCTTCACGCGAAGAGACATGGGCTCAGAGCCTGGGTGAATTGGGAGGTACCAGTCTGTCGTTCAGATAGGTCACGACGGCGTTGTCGATGGCTTGCCATTGTGGCAGCAATTGGCTGGAAAAGCGGTAAAGCACAACAAGATCGCGGCCGATGTGAATATCGCGCTGGCAATCGGCGCTGGTCGACAGCGCGGGCGCCGCCGGCAGGATGCAGCGTACGGCATAGGGCGTGTCGCCGTCACGGTTCGCGGTATAGAAGACTTCCTGGCCGTAACCGGAATTCTGTTTCATTTCGTGCCGCACCAGTCCGGTAGGGCCGGGCAGGATCGCACCGCTGAACAGGTGCTGGTAGATAGGCTCGATCCGTCCCGACATGTCGCGCGACATCGTGCTTTGGGAAATATCGAGGAAAATCAATTTATCCGGGTGGTTGACGTCGTTGAAGAGCGCCCGTGTCTCGTCGGTATACCCCTGCAGGCCCGGCCAGGTGAGGTAAAGATCGGCTCGCTCGGAACGGCCGGTAACGCGTTGCTGCTCGAAGCGGATAACGTTTGACGGCAGCCGCAGGTGATCCTGGCCGATGATGATGTCGTTGGTCTCGATGCTCGTCGTGTGGCCGGCCAGAGCCAGGTTTTCGCCGTACCAGCGGCCGGCAAGGCTGATGCCGGCGGTCAGCACCGCAAACCCGACAGCCACTGCGGTCACGCCGTACAAGAAACGCAACGAGATCAGCGGTGCGTGATCGTCTTGTCCTGCGGAGGTGATTGTCATTGGCGGCCCGCTGCTTTGCTTGTCTCAATGAAGGGTATTCGCGTCAACCGCAGTCCGTGCCGAAATGAAACACTGCGGGCGGCATAGAACTTGCTGGTTGAAACTGTGCCTGCAAAGCTCTGCCAACATGGTTAATTTTCGATGAATTTTACACTGTTCTTTCTGTCGCTCGTGACCGGTTTCGGCGTTTCGTTCATCGTGCTTGATGCAAGCCGCATGGTCGGCCGGGGTCACTGGCCATCGGCGCACGGCGTCATCGCCGATAATTTTCGCGCCTTCGCGGTTTTCTTGGCGTTGTTCGCCGGGCCTGCGCTGTTCGTCCGGTCCTTGTGGAGATTACGCACGCAGGATGGCCGGATGTCGCTTAAAGGTCTTAGTGCCGGTGTGGTGATCGGCAGCGGCTGGGCCTTCTGTTATGGTCTGGTCGTCATCCGGTGCGTTGGTCTGTTGGAGTTGACGCTGCGTTAGCCGGTTATCCTTCGGGCAAAGAAAAAGGCCGGTTCCGGGGACAGCGGAACCGGCCAGCAAGGCCTCGGTCGGGGACGGGGATGGGGACTGACCGCAGCCTTTTTGTGCAACCCGGGCATCCTGGACCGGGTTGCGGATGTCTGGCGCCTTACTGGCTGACGCTGCCGACAGCGACGGTGCGGCCGTCCTGAAGCTTGACCCAGCGTCCGGAATGCTGTTCCGACTGGCGCTTGAGGTAGGTGTATTCGGTCTCGGACCACAGCAGCACCTTGTTGCGCATGTTGTCGAGAACGAAATCACCGCGGTCGGTGCGCACAGTCAGCACGGCATGGCCTTCGCCATTCGGCTGCAGCACGACGGTGATCAACAGGTCCGAAGGCGAGAAACCTGCCTGGATCAGACGCTTGCGCTTCAGGAGCACGTAGTCTTCGCAATCGCCGACCTTGTCGGGATAAGCCCAGTATTCTTCGACGCCGTAGATTTCCTTGTCGGTCAGCGGCGCCACGGATTCGTTGACGTCGTAGTTGACCTCGAGAATTTTCTTCCAGCCTTCACGGGTGAGGACCAGGGGTCCTTTCTTGTCCGGGTTGGCGCGGCATTCCTGCGGCAGGCTGCGGCAGAATTCATAATGTCCGACTGGCGGATTGGTGGAGCCGCCGGTGATCATGTTTGCGGGCAGGGCAAAAGCCGATTGGACCGCTGCTGCAGAAAGAAATGCGCCGATGAGGACGGCCTTCAGGAATGTCTTCGTTGTCATGCTTGTCTCCCCGTTCTGGAGTGACAATGACATCGAGTTTTTTATCGCTCGCGAAAATTGGAAGTAAAATAAAGTGCAAAACAAACTGAAATGAGTAGAAAACTCAAACTAAACTTGAATAAATATTGAAATACATTTGAGCCAAATACGTTTAAAATTTGAACTATTCTCGCAGTGACGCACCTGCCGTTAATGGGCTGGAAGCCATGTATGGTGCTGTAAACGCGCGATTTATCCCATTGAAGCCAGTTTCCTGGCCGCGATTTCCCGCGCGTGGTTTGAAATTCCGGAGTGCCGGGAGGGAAGGGATGAGCGCCGGTTTAGGTTTGATTTACCAGCGCGATCGCGGATTTTGATGGGAAGTTGCTGCAAACGGCGGAAAATTTATTTTTTATTCTGGCACAAAGAATCGTGGCCGGATTTTGGCTTTCGCCAAAATGGCACTGATCTGCACTGGGATTTGTACCATATTGGGTCGCATCGAACGTGAGGCGAGTTTGGATGCGGGACGATTGCGGGTGTCTGGCCGGTTATCGACAAGGCGGCAATCCAAGCTCAACTCTAAATCCCGCGCTGCGTTGCCGACGGGGGGGGTGGATAGAATGACGCTGCGGGAAACCAGCTTGAAGTCGAGGCATGAAATCCATGACGCCATCGGAACACATGGACGCGTTGATCGGCAATCTGGCCGACTGGCGCGGGGGTGGCGCTCGCCAGTGTCCGCAAGGCTATCCTCGAAGCCGATCCCGATATCGTCGAGGAATGGAAATGGATGGGAAGCCCGGTTTGGTGCCGCGACGGCAACATGGTGGTCGGCAATGCCCATCATGGCTTTCAGGCGAAAGCGCCCCGGCGTCAGAGAAACTCGCGCAGAGCCTCGCGCGACTGGATCCCGAGGAATTCGATCGCCACGCCTTCCTGGAAATGACGCACGACGCGGCCTTTCATGCTGCCAAGCAGAAGGGCGGTGCCGAGCGGTAGGCGCGTCTCCATATCGACGGCAGCGCCGGATAGCGAAAGGTCGATGATGCGGCAGACATATTTGCTGCCGTCTTCCAGGGTGATTTCCGTGCGGGTCTTGCGCGGAGCCAGGCGGTCGTGGCGCCGGTCTTCCGGCAGGCCCAGTTCGTGCTTGTTGGCAATCCAGGTCAGCTGTGCTGCCAGCTTTTCGCGCTTGCGGTCGGTGGCATTGATCTGGATGACGAAGGCATTTTCGGCGAGGCGCGAAACTGTGCCTTCCAGCCGCCCGACATGATCGACATAGGCGATGATGCGTTCGCCAGCTCGGGGCCGCGCATCGCAGGTGAACAGCACGTCACCGGGTGACATGTCGATGGCCGTGCACTCGAATTCGTCCTGATTGGCAAGCATGAGGCGGCCGGTCAGGTTCACCGAAACACGCTGGAAAGCGCCTTCGTCGTGCTGCTTCGGGCCGGCTGTCTGCGATTGCTGAAACGAATACATGATCACACTTGTGCGATGTCCATCCAAGCCACAGCTTTAACCTGATCCGGTTAACAGAAGGTTTTTTCAAGGGACTTGAGGCGCTGCGGCGTTAATCTTGCCGGCCGCCTTCGAACACCCGAAGATGAAGGACACGGCGGATTGCTCCGGCTATTCCATGATCGGCAAGGTGCGGCGTGGCCGCAGGCAGGGGCTTTCTTTCCGGCCGGTTCTGTAGGAACAGGTTGGTCTTTTCGGTGTCGAGCACGCGCATGCCGTCAAGATCGAGATAATTGACGGGAGTACCCTCCAGCCAAAGCGGCCTTGCCAACGGCACCAAGGCGCCGATGATCCGGTCGACGGCGCCATCCGGCGACCGCAACGGCAGAAGAATGATTTCGGTTGGCAGGCGATCGGCGGTGCCGGCAAGCGAGGATGCCGAGAGAACGACCGGCGCCTTCTGCGTCATCACATCATCAGCGATCTGGGCAAGGCGGCCGGTTTGTCCGGCAAGCCACAGGGCGTCGAATGCCGTGCCGCGCAGTTCGCGCGCAAACAGGGAGCAGATGCGCGTACCAGCAAGCCGGAAGCGGACGTCGCCACGCGCGGTTTTTTCCAGGATGAAGAGATCGGCCAGGATATTGCGAATATGGGCAGGCTCGATCTGGCTGCGGGCCGGCACCTCGCGGTGTCCCCGTAGCTCGTCCCAATAAGCGTAGATCTCAATAGCGGCCTTGCTGCGCATGCTTTCATTCCATTCATCACATATTTGTGCCGCTTTGGCACATCAGACGGGGAAAACGAGCCCCGCAGCAATGACAGAGCGATTTCCGTGCCAGCGCGATATTAAGGTTAATGTTTGGTTTAGATTGAAAGCGCCCGGATCTGATGGCATCAACGGGCATCACTTCACGAAGGGTTGCCTTCGGCACGCAAACTTATGGGCTCGGAATTTTTGGGGGCTCACCGGCCGTTCAGTTTTTTGACTGGACGGCCTTTTTTTATCGGCACGCCGGCATTTTATCGCAAATCCTTTTGATTTGATCTCTGCCTGCAAGTTGTGCGAACACGTGCCGCGCATCTCGCCGCTTTTGACGCGGCCGTGAATCGTATAGAGCGAGGCGCGAGAGCCGGGTTGAGGATGAGCCGGCGGAAGGAACCGTGAGCAGCATGACAGACCAAACCGACGGCGCGACGCCGCCGCAGGAAACCGAAACGGCAAATGCAACGCGGGTCAGCGAACCGGCGTTCAACCTGCCGTCAGGTCTTGTCGCCATGCTGGCGCTGCTGGTGATCATCCATGTGGTGCGCACCTACCTGCTGTCTGCCGCCGTCGATAGCGAGGTGATCCTGAATTTCGCGTTCTGGCCGGCGCGATACGATCATCCGTTGGCGGATCAGACCCTGGCCTGGCTCTGGAGCCCCCTGACATATTCGCTGCTGCATGGTTCCTGGGAGCATCTGATCTTCAATGGCTTCTGGATGGTGGCGTTCGGCGCTCCGGTTATCCGCCGGATCGGCCCGGCGCGTTTCATGCTTTTCTGGTGCCTTTCGGCCGTTGCTGCGGTCGCCCTGCATGTGGCTTTCCATTGGGGCGAAACGATCTTTGTCGTCGGCGCCTCCGGCGTGGTTGCCGGCCTGATGGGGGCTGCAGCGCGGTTCGTCTTTTCTCCCAGTGGCCGTATCAGCCGGCAATTTGCCCATCTCAACCGCCGGCTGACCGTCGGCGAAGCGCTGTCGAACCGCTCGGTCGTGGTCTTTACCGGAATCTGGTTCCTGACAAATTTCCTGATCGGCCTTGGCGTCTTTGCCTTTGGCGGGGCCGGGGGCATTGCCTGGGAAGCGCATATCGGCGGCTTCCTGTTCGGCTTCCTGCTGTTTGGTCTTTTCGATCCCCGGCATTGATCGTCGCAAGACTGTCGCGGCCTTTCGAAAGATCGGTGATCTCATCGAGAACGCTTGATTTTCGCCGGTCTGTAGCGCACCATTCCCGTCCGAAGGCAGTGAGCCGCGCGGTTCCCGGTTCGTTGCCAATGGGCAGATAACGCGACAGGAATGATATCTGTCTTGCGAATTGGTCCATAACCGCAGCGCGAGGAGCGCTGTGCGGTTCGCCAATATCCCGGTCAGATACAGGTCGCTGAAACGGGAGGGTTTGAATGTCTGTTAAGGCAATATTGAATGAAAAAGGCCGTCAGGTGGTGACGGTCGATCCGCAGGCGAAAGTGCGCCAGGCGGTCGCTTTGCTCAGCGAAAATCGTATCGGTGCCGTTATCATCGTCAAACCGGGTGACAAGATCGCCGGTATCCTGACGGAGCGCGACGTGGTCGCTGCGATGGCCAAGTTCGGCGCCGAATGCCTCGACAAGCCGGTATCCTCCGTCATGTGGGCGAAGGTGTATTGTTGCACCGAGGAGATGACCATCAACGACATCATGGAAATCATGAACAACATGCGCTCCCGCCATCTTCCGGTTGAAAAGAACGGCCGCCTTGTCGGCATCGTCTCGATCGGCGATGCGGTGCGTCATCACATTCGGGCGATCGAACATGAGACCGAACAGATCAAGGCCTACATCGCAGGTTAGGTCCTGATCTGTCCACTCCGATGGGTGCACTGAAAATCTGAATTCGAAAGGCCTTGTTCGGGGCGGAGGATATGGAATTGTCTCAGGACGAAGCCGCCTCGCTGACAAGTGAGACGGCTTCGCCCGCCATGGGCTGCGAGGCGGTCTCGAACAAGGCGCGTGCTTGCCCTACCAAACTAACCGAATTTTGGGGTCCGTAGCGATTTCCGTTTCTATACGGACAATACCGCCATCAATTCCCGGCACGTGGATACCGCAAGTAGATGGGTAAAAGGCCGAGGACGTGTAAACGAAGGCCACTTTGCCATCGCCAACAGCGACATTCTTCAGCTCATAATCGCTGTTTCTCAGAAACTCGTGAACCTTGGAAAACGATGCGCTGTGGTCGTCAGCATACTTGCTCACGGCCCTTTTGTTATCAGTATCGCTTCGCGCCTGCTCACAGGTCATCCGATCCGAGCTTGTGGCCGCTCTCACTGGCTTGAATATAATGTACGCGAGGAGACAATTCGCGAGGAGAGAAACCGCTAAAATCACGTTTTTGAACACAGGGCCTCCGTCTGGAGTTGTGGATGAAGGCTTGTCGCGCAACTCGTGATTTCCGATACAATAGGCTCGATGCGATATGACCGCTCGTCGTAGGGCGCTACTGCCCTATTCATTGTTGAGTTTTTCAAGATCACGTCAAGCCGCAGAGTCATGGTGCGCGCAGGATACTGCCTACGGCCACTCCGCAAAGCGCGAACTCAAAGCCGCGGCCTTAGGAACACCGCTTACCTTGCGCGGAGGTGTGGAACAAATTCAGAAAAAAGCCGCGCTGCCTTGAGGGCCGCGCGGCAGAGGTGCCGGGTGTCAACGCCGGAAATTATCGCAGCATCACGTCCTGAAGCCGTTGAAGCTCGCTGAGCTTGGACTTGGTCTCGTGATAGCCGCGATCGATCGCCTCGCCGGCCCGGTGGAATTCCGACAGGCCGATATCGTTGAGTTTTGGATGTAGCGCCAGATCCGGTGGATCGCCGGCAAGCCGTGCGCGGGAAATGCGGTCCTGGATGATGTTGAAAGCCTGGACCATCACGCTGGTCATGCCCAGCCGCCCGGCCTGGCCTTCCGGCTGTTTTTGCATCTGTGGCTGCTCGGCCGTCTGGCTTCCGGCATTGTGCTTGATGACGGCGGAGCGGCCATAGAGATCGTAGTTGAGGTTGACGGCAACGACCAGCTGTTGCTCGTGGGCGCGGCAGACCGACACCGGAACAGGGTTGACCAGCGCGCCGTCCATCAGGGTGCGATTGTTGCATTTGACCGGCTCGAAAATGCCCGGCAGCGCATAGGAGGCGCGGATCGCAGTGATCAGCGAGCCCTGGCCGATCCAGACTTCGTGGCCGGAATTGACTTCGGTCGCGACGGCGACAAAGGTCCGGTCGAGATTTTCGATCGACATGTCCTGCAAATGCTCCTGCATGCGCTTGGTCAGGCGCAGGCCACCGAACAGGCCGCCGCCGCCAATGGCGAAATCAAGCAGTCCGGCAATGCGCCGCATGGTCAGCGAGCGGGCGAAGGTTTCAAGCTCGTCGAGTTTTCCAGCCAGATAACAGCCGCCGACCAAAGCGCCGATCGACGTGCCGGCAATCATGCCGACTTCGATGCCTTCCTCGTCCAGCGCTTTCAAGACGCCGATATGCGCCCAGCCGCGGGCCGCACCACCGCCAAGCGCAAGCGCGATCTTCGATTTCGCAGGCTTAATCTGTTCGGGGGGAGGTGCGCTCAGAGCGTGGGAAGGGCCGCCGGGCACGGAAGCATCTGCGGTGATACCGCTGCGATTGAATGTCCAGTTCAACATCCGGCACCTCCATGCCGCAGAACACACTGTTACAGGCCGTCACGTCTCGCTTTACTGCATTGCAAGCGCATGCCGTAGGAACTCAATCTACAGGAGGTCCGTTCCGCGCAGGTGTTCCCGGCGGAACGCATCCTTTGTCGAGATTACGCTCCCAGTCTGGTTGCGAAATCGTGAATCCCTTAAAAAACTGAGCCAAAAAGCGTCAGATGATTAATTTTTGCCGTAGACGTCGTCCGGATGGAAATGAATTTCGGTATCAATGATGTTAAGTGACGTGACACCATCCTTGGCGCCAACGGCACGATAAAAGCATGAGCGCCGGCCGGTATGGCAGGTTGCGTCATGGCCAGCGACACGGACTTTCAGCCACAGTGCATCCTGATCGCAGTCGGTGCGAATTTCTTCGACTGTTTGCAGGTTACCGGACGTTTCACCCTTTTTCCAGAGGCTCTTGCGCGAGCGGCTGTAATAGTGGGCGATGCCGGTCTCGATGGTCAGCGCCAAAGCCTCGGCGTTCATATGCGCGACCATCAGCAACGTGCCGTCGCCAGCGTCGGTAACGACGGCAGTAATCAGGCCATTGGCGTCGAATCGGGGCGTGAACGTGGAACCGGATTCCAGTTCCGCCTTGTCGGTGGATGGGGAGGCAAATTCAATTGTCATCGGAAAGCTCCGGTTGACGGAGCTTACTTGAAGCCCCGCAGCATGGTCATGAAACGGGCCTGTTCGGCGGGCTCGGTCTTGAAAACACCGGTAAAGGTGGTGGTCAATGTCGTCGAGCCCTGCTTCTGGACGCCACGCATCGCCATGCACATATGCTCGGCTTCGATCATCACGGCGACACCGCGCGGCTGCAGCGTGTCGTCGATCGCCTTGGCGATCTGCGCCGTCATGGTTTCCTGCGTCTGCAGGCGACGGCCAAAAATATCGACGACGCGGGCGATCTTCGACAGGCCAAGCACCTTGCCAGCCGGAAGATAAGCGACATGCGCCTTGCCGATGATCGGAACCATATGGTGTTCGCAATGCGAGAAGAACGGAATGTCCTTGACGAGAACGATATCGTCGTAGCCGCCGACTTCTTCGAACGTACGGCCAAGCACATCCTCGGCAGCCAGATCATAACCGGAAAACAGTTCCTTGTAAGCCTTGGCAACACGGGCAGGGGTGTCGAGAAGCCCCTCGCGTGCCGGATCGTCTCCAGCCCAGCGCAGGAGAACGCGCACGGCGTCCTCGGCTTCCTTCTGGCTCGGCCGGCCGTCAGCGGCGGGCACGGCAGGAAAATTCTTGACTATGGCGTCCATAATGGCCTCTTGGCGTAACAGGTGCTACTTGACGTTTATCTTTTCGGACAACTCGCCACTGGCCATTGACCTGATGTGTTCAGGCCTGGTTTCCGTCGGCGGGCTCCGGGGCTTTTTGATTTGCAGAGGTTAAGGGCTCTGGATCATCCGGCACGGTTTCCCAAACAACAGGCGACTGTTCGCTCTTGCGAACCTGTCGCCCCCACACGACATAGCATATAATATGCTGGGATGCATGTGAAAGGGGCGCAGATGGAGACACTGTGTTTTTTTCTGAGATACGATAGAAAATCATGCGCCGTTTGCCTGAAAACGCGCAAAAACAAGCGGATCGCGCCGAATGATGGATGAAATCTATAACAGCAGGATTTTGGAGTTTGCCGGCAATATCCCGGAAATTGGCACGCTTGCCGATCCCGATGCCGAAGCAAGCGCCCATTCCAAGCTGTGTGGCTCGAAGGTCCGCGTCTATCTGAAAATGGACGGCGATACCGTTGTTGACTTCGCCCATGAGGTCAAAGCCTGCGCTCTTGGGCAGGCCTCGTCCTCGATCATGGCCCGCCATGTCGTCGGCGCGACATCGGCCGAAATCCGAAAAGCGCGTGAGGACATGCTGGCGATGCTGAAAGCGGATGGCGAGGGGCCGTCGGGCCGTTTCGAGGACATGCGCTTTCTGAAACCGGTCAAGGATTACAAGGCCCGCCATGCTTCGACTATGCTGACCTTCGATGCCGTCGTCGATGCGATAAGCCAGATCGAAGCGTCGCGCCCGGTCAAGGCTGCCGTCTGAGATGTGCGGCAAGCCGGGATGTCAGGACCATGAGGAAGGTGCGGCCAAGCGGCCCTATTCAGGCCGCAACTATGCAGGCTCGTTTCGCAAGACGCCGGGACGGTTGTTCGGCATGGCCTTCATCCGGCTCTATCAGTTGACGCTCTCCGGCTTCATCGGCAATTCCTGCCGCCATATCCCGACCTGTTCCGAATATGGCTATGAGGCCATCGCCCGCCACGGTTTCTGGCCGGGCGGATGGATGGTGTTGTTCCGGTTTATGCGCTGCGGTCCCGGCGGCACAAGCGGGTTCGATCCGGTGCCGGACCGCATCGCGGCGCGCTGGTGGGAGCCCTGGCGGCTCTGGCGCCTGCCGCGGCCGGCGGGGGAATGAGGCTGTGGCAACCTATGTCGCGCTGCTTCATTCGATCGTGCTTAGCCCCGGACGCCGCGTCGTCATGGCCGATCTGAGGGCGATGGCGCAGGACGCGGGTTTTGCCGACGCCCGCACGCTGGTTTCCACCGGCAATCTGGTTTTTGGGGCCGAGGATGCGCCGGTTTGCGTGATCGAGGAGCGGTTGGAAACCGCCTTTCGTGCGCGCTTCGGCAAACATGTCGATATCATCGTGCGCACGGCTGGCGACTGGAGGCGGCTTGCCACGGACAACCCGTTTACTGAGGGCGAGGGTGGCAATGTCGTGGTGCGGGTGATGCGCAAGCCGCTGGCCGCGGCCGCGCTGGCGCCGCTTGCGCGCATCGCCGAACCGCAGATCCGGCTGACCCTTGCTGCTGGCGACCTCTGGATCGATTTCGCCGGCAAACCGAGCGAGACGAAACTGCTGTCGCATCTGACCACGAAAAAGCTCGGCATCGGCACAACGCGCAACGCCAACACTGTCAACGGGCTTTGCGCCATGCTCGGCTGAGGCGGCGCGTTGGATTTTCAGGCGCGTTGCCGCTGTTCCGGCGGGGCCGCGCATTCACGGCGGCACTCTCCGGTCTGCTCGCAAGAGTGTCACATTGTGTGGAGCGCGCTCAGCACCAATGGCAGGTATTCCTCTCCATATCCACGATTGTCCGCGCTTGCCCCAATGTCGGATTTTTTGCGGTTGAACTGCAAACTCGTGAAAGCCGTCGTTTATGGACACTATGGTGCGGCGACTGCCGACTCATCCAGATGAGCAGCGTTCAACCGTCCAGCCAAGCAGCGAGGCTATCCAGCGTCTGCAACCCGTACTCCACCGCGCCAAAACCAACGACCACTTGGCGACGTTCGCGGCTTGGGTGAAGCTGGCGCATGGTCAGCACGGTCTTGCCGTCGGTCTGTTCATCGAAGGTAATCGTCATGTAGAAGCGCTCCGGATCGTTGGGGTCCGGGGTACCATAGTCCACCAAGATCAACTCGTTCGGAACGACCTTCAAGAAGCGCATGAGATTGGCGAAGCGCTGCTTTTGGCCTTCGAACACGCCCACCATGTCGAAGCGCCATTCCCCGCCCTCGCGGATATCGGCGTTGTGGCTCTCGATAGTCAGGCCAGCCGGACCGTACCATTGCGCCAGCGCTTCCGGGTCCATCCAAGCGGCGAAGACCTTATGGCGCGGGTGCTTCAGCACCTTGACCAGCACGATCTCACGGTCGAGCGACCAGGTTTCAAACAGCTTTTCCATCGTTGTTCTCTTCCCTCCTGTCCAAATAAATTTCCAGCCGGTCGAGCCGCTCGGCCCAGCGTCGGCGCTCCGCTTCCATCCAGTTTGCCGCCTCGGCAAAGCGCGCCCGCTCCAGGCGGCACCAGCGGCTGCGCCCGCGTTTCTCGCTGACGATCAATCCGCAATCCTCCAGTACCTTGAGATGCTGGACGAAGGAGGGCAGTGCCATGTCGAATGGCTCGGCCAGTGCGGTTACCGGCAGCTCGCCCTCGACCAGCCGCGACACCACCGCGCGGCGGGTCGGGTCGCTGAGCGCGTGAAAAGCAAGATCGAGTGGGGCAGAATGGTGAGGCATGTAACTCAGCTAGAACGGATCAGGATGTGGGTCAATAATAATTAGGCACTTGCCTTTCTATTTGAGGCAAAATACAAAGGTAATTACCTTAGTGTACGGTCGCCAGAAATCGAGGCGGCTTCAAACTTTCAGAAGGAGCATTCGAATGGCCGTTCGTGTTGATCTTATCATTTCGCTTGATGGCTTCGCGACAACCACTGATCAAACCCCCGAAAAACCATTTGGTGAAGACTGGATGCGCCTTGTCGGTGCCTACGTCGCGACCAGGACATTCCAGGAGCGCGTGCTCAAGGACGTCAGCGGCAAAGGCACCACTGGCATAGACGATAAGTATGCGCAGGATTATTTCGACAATATCGGCGCCGAAATTATGGGGGCCGGTAAATTCGGCCTGCATAACTTTCCTGATGACCCGAACTGGAAGGGGTGGTGGGGCGACGAACCGCCGTTCCGCTGCCCGGTCTTTGTGCTGACCCACAAGCCTCGCCCCACCATCGAAATGGCGGGTGGCACCACGTTCTACTTTATAGAGTCGAACCCTGTTGATGCGCTGCAGCAGGCCACAAGCGTTGCCAACGGCAAGGATGTCAGAATTGGCGGCGGCCCCAGCTTGGTGCGCGACTATCTCAAAGCCGGCCTTGTCGACCGTCTGCATGTTGCCATTGTGCCGATTCTGCTGGGGCGCGGCATACGTCTCTGGGACGATCTGCGGGGCCTGGAGGCCGACTACACGGTCACGTCGGAACCGGCAGAGAGTGGCACCATCCACATCACTTTTCGACGCTAGGTCCTGAGCTGTATTGATCTTGGACCGTCAATCACAGCCGTACCCTAACCCAGACATCCGCTTCTCGTATTACGGGCCGAAAGCGGCCCCTTAATTCTCAATCATCCAATGCCCGGTTTCCCTTCAGTCCTGCGCCGCCCTCTAAAGGCGCTTCTCAAAGAATGCGTCCGGGTACGGATCGTCATTGAAACGGTCGATTTCGGTCCAGCCGGTGCCGCGATAAAGCTGTTTTGCCTCCGGCAATGCGCTGTTCGTGTCCAGACGGAGGATTTTGATAGTGAGGTCACGGGCAATCGTCTCGGCCGATGTCATCAGGCGTTTGGCGAGCCCAAGGCCACGCGCTGAAGGTGCGACCCAAAGCCTTTTGATCTCAGCGATGTCGCCGCCGCTGCCTTTCAACCCGACGCAGCCGACCGGCAGGCCATCCGACATGGCGACCAGGAAGACCCCGCGTTGACGGATCATGTCCTTGGCGTCGGGATCGCGGGACAGCGATACATCGAACCCGTTGTCGAAGCGGCGGGCGAGTTCGCCGTAATATTCGCCCAGACAGTACAGGGCGTCCTCATGCCGGGGGTCCTTCTCCTCAAGCACGATGTGGTCACGCCTGAGTGAACTGGCGACGATGTCCATGGCGCGCAAAAGATCCTCCGGGCTGCCATGGCGTGCCAAAAATGTTTGCGCCTGGGCATTCGACAGCGCTTCATATTCTTGGAATTCGGAGCGGCCGGTATCGGTCAATCGCGCGACGCGGCGGCGCGCATCCTGTTGATCCGGCACCGTCTCGATCAGGCCTTCGTCTTCCAGGCCACGCAGCAGACGGCTCATCAAGCCCGAATCGAGGCTGAGGTAGTCGCGGATGACTGCGATTTCGGATTGTCCTTGGCCGATCGCATTGAGAACACGAGCGGCGCCCAGTGGGCGGCCACGTCCAAGGAACGATGTGTCGAGAGCGCCGACTTCGGCGGTGACGGCACGGTTGAAGCGGCGAACGCGGGAGATGGGATCATGGGTCATATTATCTGACTTAAGTCAGGTAATTGCCTCTGTCAATTTTGGCGTGATCGGGCACATCTGTTTTGCCGGCTGGTGTCGCGGCGTGTGCCCACCAAACCAGACGCCGGGTTCACACCTCTTCCAATCGCCCCGTTTTCCCTCTATACCGCGCACCGCACGCGCCGGCTTTGCCGGCCTTCACCGTACACCACCCGCATTCGTTGGCGGGACTGGACAAGGAAGAAAACATGTCTGACGCTGTTTCCCTCACATTTCCCGATGGTTCCGTCCGCGGTTATGCCGCTGGCACGACGGGCCGCGAAGTTGCCGAATCGATTTCCAAGTCGCTTGTAAAGAAGGCCATCGCGATCGCGCTGGATGGCGAATTGCGCGACCTGTCCGATCCGGTCGTCACCGGCAAGCTCGAGATCGTCACCCGCGAAGACGCCCGCGCCCTGGAGCTGATCCGCCACGACACGGCCCACGTGATGGCCGAAGCCGTGCAGGAATTGTGGCCCGGCACGCAGGTTACCATCGGCCCGGTGATCGAGAACGGCTTCTATTACGATTTTGCCAAGAACGAGCCCTTCACGCCCGACGATCTGCCGAAGATCGAAAAGCGAATGAAGGAGATCATTCAGCGCAACAAGCCGTTTACCAAGGAAATCTGGCCGCGCGACAAGGCGCGTCAGGTCTTTGCCGACAAGGGCGAAGCCTACAAGGTCGAGCTGGTCGATGCGATCTCCGCCGATCAGGACCTGAAGATTTATTACCAGGGCGACTGGTTCGATCTCTGCCGTGGCCCACATATGGCCTCCACCGGCCAGATCGGCAACGCCTTCAAGCTGATGCGGGTGGCCGGTGCCTATTGGCGCGGTGACTCAAACAACCCGATGCTGACGCGCATCTACGGCACGGCCTGGCGCACGCAGGAAGAACTCGACCAGTATCTGCACATCCTGGCCGAAGCTGAAAAGCGCGACCACCGCCGCCTCGGCCGCGAAATGGACCTGTTCCATTTCCAGGAAGAAGGCCCAGGCGTCGTCTTCTGGCACGGCAAGGGCTGGCGCGTGTTCCAGACGCTGGTTGCCTATATGCGCCGCCGTCTGGCCGGTACATACCAGGAAGTCAACGCGCCGCAGGTGCTCGACAAGTCGCTCTGGGAAACCTCCGGCCACTGGGGCTGGTATCGTGACAACATGTTCAAGGTGACGGTCGCCGGTGACGAAACCGACGACGAGCGCGTCTTTGCCCTGAAGCCGATGAACTGCCCCGGCCATATCCAGATCTTCAAGCACGGCCTGAAATCCTATCGCGAACTGCCGATCCGGCTGGCCGAGTTCGGCAACGTCCACCGCTACGAGCCATCCGGCGCGCTTCACGGTCTGATGCGCGTGCGCGGCTTTACGCAAGATGATGCGCACGTCTTCTGTACCGACGAGCAGATGGCAGCGGAATGCCTACGCATCAACGACCTGATCCTGTCGGTCTACCAGGATTTTGGGTTCAAGGAAGTCGTGGTCAAGCTGTCGACCCGCCCGGAAAAGCGCGTCGGCGACGATGCCCTCTGGGATCGCGCCGAAAGCGTCATGATGGACGTCTTGAAGACGATCGAGGCGCAGTCGGAAGGCCGCATCAAGACCGGTATCCTGCCGGGCGAGGGCGCTTTCTATGGCCCGAAGTTCGAATACACGCTGAAGGACGCCATCGGCCGTGAATGGCAGTGCGGCACGACGCAGGTCGACTTCAACCTGCCGGAACGCTTCGGTGCTTTTTATATCGACAGCAACTCGGAAAAGACGCAGCCGGTGATGATCCACCGCGCCATCTGCGGCTCGATGGAACGCTTCCTCGGTATCCTGATCGAGAACTTCGCCGGCCATTTCCCGTTGTGGCTCTCGCCGCTGCAGGTCGTTGTCGCCACGATCACCTCGGAAGCCGACGATTACGGCCGTGAAGTTGCCGAACTGCTGCGCGATGCCGGGCTCGAGGTCGAGACCGACTTCCGCAACGAGAAGATCAACTACAAGGTCCGTGAGCATTCGGTGACCAAGGTTCCGGTCATCATCGTTTGCGGCATGCGCGAAGCCGAAGAGCGGACGGTGAATATCCGCCGCTTGGGCTCGCAGGCACAGACGCCAATGACGTTGGACGAGGCTATCGCCTCGCTGGTCTCTGAAGCAACGCCGCCGGATGTGAAGCGCAAGGCAGAGCGCCGGGGCAAGGCTTCCGCCTGATCATTCGCTAAGTTGTGTATGATCTAATAAAGAAGGTGCGGTAGGACCGCACCTTCAGTCTATTGTCAGAAAACTGTAACATTCGCAGATTATCCGGTTTGCGCTTGGCCGGCGGGAACAAACCCTGCCGCTGAAGCTTCATCCGGTAGACCGGAATGTCTCTGTTGCGCCCTATCGGCGCACCTTTCTTGGAGCGGGGAAAAACGTGCAGTTCAAAGAGCTGTCTTACGCCAACGAAAACGATCGACGGCTGAAGCGTTGGTTTATCCGTTCCATGGAGGGGCTTGCCGGGCGCAATCGCTATGCCCGGCTCTACACGCAATGGCGCGATACGATCGTCGGCAAGAGCGACCGGATTTTCGGGGAAATGCTGGATCTGATCAATGTGCGCGTCCGCATCCAGGGCGAGTGGCCGCCGCGCCATCTGCCTGATACCCCCGTTGTCATCGTCGCCAATCATCCCTTCGGCATTGGCGACGGCATTGCCGTCCTGTCGCTGGCCGAGCAGCTTGGTCGCCCGTTCCGTGTGCTGATCAACAACGAGCTTTTGAAGGTGCCGGAAATGGCGCCCTATTCGTTGCCGATCTCGTTTGAGGAAACCAAGGAAGCGCTGGCGATCAACATGCAGACGCGGCACGAAGCGGTGCGGCTGCTGAAGGAAGGCGTCACCCTGATCGTCTTTCCGGCCGGCGGCGTCGCCACGGCAAGGAAGGGATTTGGCAGGGCTGAAGATCTGCCGTGGAAGATGTTTCCGGCAAAACTCATCCAGTCCGCCAAGGCAAGCGTCATCCCGATCTATTTCGAAGGCCAGAACGGCAGGCTGTTTCACCTGGCAAGCAAGGTGTCGATGACGCTGCGCATCTCGCTGTTGATCCGCGAATTCCGCCGTCTTTCCGGCACGACGATCTCGTCGCGCATTGGCCAGTTGATTGCGTGGGAAGAATTGAGCGCCATTGTCGATCGCAAGGACATCCTGACGCGGATCTATGACGGCGTGTTTTGCATGGCACCGCCGCGCCGCCGGTTTTTGAGCAGGGCTGCATCCTAAATCTTCAGTCCTGCGCGTCCGTGGCACCGGAGGCAGGCTGCACGCCCTTGTCGTTCAGCAAGACCTCGACATCGGTGTTGACACCAGCCTTGACGGTAAAGTCGCGCTGGAAAATTTTCTCGTTGTTGCGCGCGACCGCCGAATAGCCGCCTTCGGCCAGCACCAGTGTCGGGAACGCACCGACGCTTTCGCTGACGACGTCGCCCGACGAGGTCAGGATCGACCAGGCCGTATCGGCAATCGCTTCGCCGCCGGGTTCGGAGACAAGCTTCAGCGTCAGTTTGGCCGCGCGGTGCTGGATCGTTGCTTCCGTTAGTTTGCCGGCTTCGACCTGGATATCGGCGCGGATGACGGCATTGACGGAGCCATAGTTGGAAACGACATGATAGGTACCGGTGTTCAGCCGCACCACCGTGTTCGGCTTGACGTCGGCAACCACCAGCGCGCGTTCGCCGTCCTCCTTCGAATCAGCCGAAAAGATCGAAAAGCTCAGTTCTCCCGGCGGGATACGCACGTCGCTGCCGGAGACGGCATTGAGCATGACGCCGCCGGCATCCAGCACCAGCACCTGCTTTTCGGGGAGGCCAGCGTCCGCCACCCGGATCTTGCGCGTCGCGCCGGCGCGGCCGAAGGCGACATTGACGAAATATTCGCCGGGAATGAGCTGGAACGCGGCCGAGCCGCCTTCTGATGTCGCCACCAGCGGCAGCTTGCCGTCTGAACCAGGAATGGGATTGAAAACGCGCCAAGTCAGGCCCTGCTCGACGGCATTGCCCTTTTCCGTCAGATGCGCTTCCAGCTGGATGTCCTTTGCGGTCGGACCTTGCGTCGCGGCATCCGCGTTGGTGGGATTGAAGCTGTTGAGCTTTGGCATCTTCTTGGATGGAGCGGAGATCGCCGGAAAGGCCTTGAAGGGGTCGGCAAGCTCCTGCGCCTGCGGCGCACGGGCGCCAACTGTTGCAAGAGCAAGCGCTAGGGTGACAGCGCGAACATGACCGGCCTTGATGCGCATGGGGTGGTTGACATCCTGAGTGTGTGGCTCCACTTGAAACGCCGATATGGCAATTTCGTGGCTGCCTGCTTGATGGCGGCGTGCGGTGGCAAACTAGTGGAAATGGACGGCGATGAAAACTGAAATCAGCCTGCGCGATTATCTGACAACCCGCCGGTCTATTCCGGCCTTTCAAATGGGCGGACCGGGACCGGGCACGGCGGAGATCGAAGAGATGCTGACGCTTGCCTCGCGCGTGCCGGATCACGGCAAGCTGGCGCCTTGGCGTTTCATCGTCTATCGCGGCGAGGAGCGGGTGCGTATCAGTGCCGAACTGGCAAAAATGGCGCTCGCAGCCAAGCCCGATCTTTCCGAAGAGATGATCAAGGTGGAAAACGCCCGCCTGTCGCGCGCGCCTGTCGTCGTTGCCGTCGTCAGCAAGGCAGCGCCGCATTTCAAGGTGCCGGAATGGGAACAAGTGATGTCGGCCGGCGCCGTCTGCCTCAATCTGCTGATGGCTGCCAATGCGCTCGGCTTCTGCTCGAACTGGCTGACCGAATGGTATGCCTTCGATGAAAAGGCCTATCCGCTGCTCGGCGTTCAGCCCGGTGAAAAGGTTGCCGGCTTCATCCATATCGGCACGCCGCAGGTTCCGCCGACGGAACGCCCGCGGCCGGAACTCGCTGACATCGTCACCTGGGTTGGCGAGGACGCCTGATGTTTTATGCGACCGCGGAAAACGCCCATGGTCTTGCCCACGATCCTTTCAAGGCCATCGTTTCTCCGCGACCGATCGGCTGGATCGGATCGAGGTCTGCCGATGGCAGCCTCAATCTGGCGCCCTATTCCTTCTTCAATGCGATCAGCGACGCGCCGAAAATGGTGATGTTCTCCTCGGCCGGCCGCAAGGACTCGGTCCACAACATCGAGGAAACCCGTGAGTTCACCGCCAATTTTGTCAGCTTTGACATCCGCGAAGCGATGAACGTTACGTCGGCTCCGGTGCCACATGGTGAGAGCGAATTCGCGCTTGCCGGATTGACGCCTATCGAAGGCCGGTTTGTCCAAGCGCCCTTCGTTGCCGAAGCTTACGCCGCCCTTGAATGCAAGGTGACGGAGATTTTCCGGCCGAAGGCGCTCGACGGAACGTTGTCTGAAAACCATGTGGTCATCGGCCAGGTTGTCGGCATCCATATTCGCGAAGAGGCGATCCGCGACGGCCGTTTCGACATGGCCAAGGTCCGGCCGGTCGGCCGCATGGGCTATATGGATTATTGCGACGCCGGAGATGTCTTTGAGATGTTCCGCCCCAAGCGCTAGGGCCTATCGCTCAGGACGGCGACAGCGCCTCAAGCTGGGCGGCATTGCGCGCCACAACGCCGGAAAAACCATCGGCAAGAGCGATGTCGCGAGTGATCCGCGGGTCGCCATCCGCGTCTTTCAGCAGTTCATAACAGTCTATGCCGGCCTGCCTCGCCTTGATGACGGCGGCGGCGCGGGCAAGGAGAAGCGGTGCACCCATCCTTGATGCCGCCGCGTTGAACGTTTGGCTTGCCGTCGCCTGTGTCACGCCGTCGCCGTCGAAAATGATCGCTATCAGCCGGCGCGACACGTCTTTCAGGGAAGCTTGCGAGAGAAGAAACGCCAAATCCCCGCCAAGCTCGGCAACCAGTCCGATCGATCCCGCATCGATCCCGTGGGTGGCTTCCGCGACCCGCAGCATGACATCGAATTTCTGGATATCGGCGGCACCGCCGCAGCCGGAAAGCGCAAAGCCATGCGGCCGCAATGCCACCAACTGTTCGATCGCGCTCTGGCCAGCCTCATCGCCGGGCTTGCCAACGCGAAACAGCGTTGCGCCCGCCGCCGATTGCCTCCGGTTGAGTGCAACCTGCGCCTCGCCAGCCGCGGCTCCGGTTTCCCAATCCTTGCGGATATCGAGGATCACGGTCGCAGCCTCACGCGCATCAATCCGGGATGACAGCGCATCCGGCGTTGTGCACATCATCGGCAACGTGATTTCGAAGCGGTTAACGGACATGGTGAACCAATCTTAAACCTTTGATCGCTAACGTAACCGGCACCATGATTGGGCTGGTTGGTGTGTAGTGAGGCGTCGGTGATCATTCAAGCATTTCTTCGTTGGGTCGAAACCGCCAAAACAGGCGATCGGGTTCGAGCAGCGCAAGCGCTGGGCCGTGCCTATGTCGCAGCGGAAATGAATGCGCTCGACGAGCATGCCGCCGAAATGGCGATGACCTTTCTTCTTGATGATCCTTCCCCAAAAGTCCGCCTTGCGCTCGCCGAAGCCATTGCAGATTGCGCGCGCATTCCCCGAACCATCATCCTGTCGCTTGCCGAAGACCAGCCTGAAACCGCCTATGCCGTCATTTCGCGTTCTCCCGTGCTCAACGATATGGACCTCGTCGATCTGGCAGCAAAGGGGACGCCGGAAACCCGTGCCGTCATTGCGGCCCGCCAGGCCATGTCACGGCCTGTTGCTGCCGCCATCGCTGAAATCGGCGGTGAGCAGGAAGTTCTGATCCTGCTTGAAAACGAGCATGCGCGGTTTTCCTGCCGGACGCTGAAGCGCCTGAGCGACCGGCTCGGCCATCTCTGGTCGATCCGCAACACGCTGCTTGAGCGTGCCGATCTTCCAGCCGACGCCCGCCATGCGCTGGTCGAGAAAGTCGGAGCGGCCCTTTCCGGGTTCGGGCTCGTGCAGGCGGCTGTCGGCGAACGCCGTGTCGAGCGGATCACTCGTGAAGCCTGCGACAAGGCTGCCGTCGGCATGGCCGGGGCGGCGCAAGCAGACCAGATTCCCAATCTGGTCGAACATCTTAGGGTAATGGGGCGTCTGACGCCGGCTTTCCTTTTGAACGCCCTGTGTTCCGGCAAGATCGATTTTTTTGCTGCAGCCATCGTCAACCTGTCCGATGTCGCCGATAAACGCGTACGCTCGATCCTGTCGGATGGCCGTATCCACGCCATCCGGGCGCTGTTCGAAAGTGCGGGCCTTGGCCGCGACGTAAGCGCCCTGTTTGCCGAGGCTGTGCTGATCTGGCGCAAGGAAAACCGGGTTGGTTCGCCGGGGCTCACCACCACGATTTCCGGCGCCCTGTTGTCGAAGCTGCGCGGTAAAAGCCATGCCTCGGAGGCATCCGGCGGTCTTGCCGATCTGATCGAGAAGCTGACGATTGCCGAGCAGCGCCAGTCTGCCCGCGACTATGCGCAACTCGCCACCCGCGAAGCGGCCTGATTTTTCAGGCAGTTGTTCCGGCGTGTCCGGCGATGTGCCTTTGACACGGGATGCCAAACCCACCATGTAGCTTTTGGATATCAGAGCAGCATAGGTGGGTGGGGTGATGACGAACGATATGGCAAGACTTGTCGCAGTGACCGGCATAGGCGGTTTCCTGGGCCGACATATTGCCGCTCACCTGCTGTGTGCTGGCTTCGAGGTTCGCGGAACCCTGCGCTCAATGAAAAAGGCGCAGCCCATCGAGGCGGCGATCCGTTCCGTTGACGCTACCGCGCAGGGAAAGCTCTCCTTCGTTGCCGCGGATTTGACGGCGGATGCCGGATGGGATGCCGCCTTTGCGGGTGCCGATTACGTTATCCATGCTGCATCGCCCTTTCCCTCACGCGTTCCCAGCCATGAGGATGAGCTTATCCTGCCGGCCCGAGAGGGAACGTTGCGCGTGCTGCGGGCGGCGAAGAATGCCGGTGTCACGCGGGTGGTTTTGACATCCTCGATCGGCGCTATCAGCTATGGTCCCGGCAGGGCGCCTTTCACGGAAAGCGGCTGGACGGATGTCAACGGGCCGTTGGCCACGCCCTACTACAAGTCGAAAACGCTGGCCGAACGCGCCGCCTGGGAGTTTGCGCGCGAAAGCGGCCTGGAGTTGGTAGTGGTCAATCCGGGCATGATCCTCGGCCCCATCCTCGGCGCAGAGACAGGCACGTCGGTCGGTGTGGTGCAAAACCTGATGAAGGGCCGCTATCCTGTCATGCCGGATTTCCGCGTACCCATTGTCGACGTGCGCGATGCGGCACAGGCGCATGTTCTTGCCATGACGGTCCCGGCGGCAGCCGGCGAGCGTTTCATCATTGCCGGAGAAGCCCTATCGATCAAGGACATCGCCCGGGTCCTGAAACGGGATTTTCCGGCCTATGGAAAGAAATTGCCGAAATTCGTTCTGCCCACCTGGCTGGCGGGACTAGCCTCCCGCTTTGATCCCGGTCTGAAGCTGATCATCGGTGAACTCGGGCGGGACGCGCGGGTGTCGAACGAAAAGGCAAAGCGGGTGCTGGGCTGGGCGCCCCGTCCCGAGGACGAGGCAATCCGTGCCAGCGCGGAAAGTCTGATTGCCGCCGGGCGGGTCTGACGCCTTATTTCGTGAATTTCCGCGCCACCCAGGAATAGCCGTCCTCGATGTAGTGGACGGGCTTGGTGACGGCGTTGCGTAGTGTCGATGCGTCCGGCAAGGCCCCTGAAACCATTGCTAGTGTGCGTCGGGGCAGGCTTGGCTGCTTCTGTTCGGCGATCGGCGGCACTGGTGTGGCGTCAGGCGCGACCGCATGTGCCTGATCGAGCGCCGCCGGGTTTGCCGGAACGGGGGCCGGATCCTTGGCATTGGCCATCGTGTTGCCGGATGTTTCGCAGACTGCGACGATCACCGGGTAATTGGCATTGGAGAATTTCGGCAGTTGTTTTTGCGATTCCGCATCGCATACGGCAATGCTCTGCCACGTGCCGCTGACGGTTGAAACGTAGTGGCATTGGTTGACGCTATCGTCGCAGCCGAGAATTGTCATAACGATCAGGGCAGGAACCATCGTGGATGTTTCTCCAATTCGGTGAAGGTCGTTCGGTAGGAAGCGATTCTTATTTAGCTGAACTAAAAGTCTGTTTGCTCCGGAAGTAAGGCAAAGTGGGAAAAGCTTGGAAACAATTTGTTTCCGCCGCTTGCGCTGGGTGAGGGACAGTGGTCGAGTGTGGCGAGATTTCCCGTCTGTCGTTTTCAGCGCTGAGCTTTTAGTGTTGACTGCGAACGGTATGAATCGAGCTGTGAAGGAATAAGGCCAAGTGACTCTGACCATTGAAAAAGAATCGCCGCGTCAGCCGGGCGTGCTCAACCTGCTCGACCAGTCCGATGCCTATGCGCAGTCACTTTATCCGGCCGAAAGCAATCACCTTGTCGATGTCTCGGCGCTGGAAAAACCGTCCGTCTCCTTTTTCGTCGCCCGCCATGAGGGAGAGGTCGTCGGCTGTTGTGCGCTCGTGGATGCCGGCGATGGCAGTGCCGAAATCAAGCGGATGTTTGTCGATCCGCAGGCGCGTGGCCTGAAGATTGGCCGCAAGCTGCTCGAGCATCTCGAAGGCCATGGCCGCGGCGCCGGGTTGTCAGCGATCCGGTTGGAGACCGGCATCTATCAGCCGGAGGCAATTCGTCTCTACAAGACCGCAGGCTATGTCGAGATCGGACCGTTCGGTTCCTATCAACCGGACCCGCTCAGCCTGTTCATGGAAAAGGCAATTGCCTGACGCAGAGTCAGCCCGATCGAAGAAAAACCGTTTCCGCTCCGTGAGTTGGAGCGGAAAGCTGAATCAATTCCACAATGTGTTGAATCGATCTGCGAAGGCCTTGAGCTAGATATCCAGGTTGTCGGCAAACACGGCACGTTCCTGGATGAAGCGGAAGCGGGCATCGGCCTTGGTGCCCATCAGGTTGTCAACGGCTTCGCGGGTGCCTTCGAAATCCACTTCGTCGATGGCGACCTTCAAGAGCGTCCGCTTGGAAGGGTCCATTGTGGTTTCCTTCAATTGCGCCGGCATCATTTCGCCAAGACCCTTGAAGCGGCCGATCTCGATCTTGCCGCGGCCATTGAATTCCGTCTCGACCAGTTCCACCCGATGCGCGTCGTCGCGGGCATAGAGCGTCTTTGCTCCTTGGGTGATGCGGTAAAGCGGCGGCACGGCCAGATAGAGATGTCCGCCGCGAACGAGTTCCGGCATTTCCTGATAAAAGAACGTGATCAGCAGCGAGGCGATATGGGCGCCATCGACATCGGCATCGGTCATGACGATGACGCGTTCATAGCGCAGGTCCTCTTCACGATACTTGCTGCGCGTGCCGCAGCCGAGCGCCTGGACGAGATCGCTGATCTGCTGGTTGGCGCCGAGTTTTTCGCGGCCGGCACTGGCAACGTTGAGGATCTTGCCGCGCAACGGCAGGATCGCCTGGTTGGAGCGGTTGCGCGCCTGTTTTGCCGAGCCACCAGCCGAATCGCCTTCGACGATGAACAGTTCGGCCCCTTCGGCCGAATTCTGCGAGCAGTCGGCAAGCTTGCCCGGCAGGCGCAGCTTGCGCACCGCCGATTTGCGGGTGACTTCCTTTTCCTTGCGGCGACGCACCCGTTCGTCGGCGCGTTCGATGACCCATTCCAGCAGCTTGTGGGCTTCTTGCGGGTTATCGGCAAGAAAATGGTCGAAGGGATCGCGAAGCGCGTTCTCGACGATGCGCTGCGCTTCGACGGTTGCCAGCTTGTCCTTGGTCTGGCCGACGAATTCCGGCTCACGGATGAACACCGACAGCATGCCGGCGGCCGAGATCATCACGTCTTCGGTGGTGACGATCGCCGCGCGCTTGTTCTGCGTCAGTTCCGCATAGGCTTTCAGCCCCTTGGTCAGCGCGATGCGGAAGCCGGCTTCATGCGTGCCGCCTTCCGGTGTCGGAATGGTGTTGCAATAGGAATGCACGATGCTGTCGCCGCCATACCAGGTGACAGCCCATTCGAGAGCGCCATGGCCACCGGTCTTTTCCGTCTTGCCGGCAAAGATTTCGCGGGTGACGGTGAATTCCTTGCCCATCGTCGCCTGAAGATAATCCTTCAGGCCGCCGGGGAAGTGGAACACCGCCTTGTCCGGCGTATCCGTACCTTCAATCAGCGAGGGATCGCAGGACCAGCGGATTTCGACGCCGCCGAACAGATAGGCTTTCGACCGCGCCATGCGGAACAGCCGGGCGGGATCGAACTTGGCGTGCGATCCAAAGATGTCCGGGTCCGGATGGAATTTGACCTTGGTGCCGCGCCGGTTCTGCACGTCGCCCAATTCCTCGATCCCGCCTTGCGGAATGCCGCGCGAAAAGCGCTGGCGATAGAGTTTACGGTTACGGGCAACCTCGACTTCGAGAATGTCCGACAACGCGTTGACGACCGAGACGCCGACGCCGTGCAGACCGCCGGAGGTCTCATAGACCTTGCTGTCGAACTTGCCGCCCGCGTGCAGGATGGTCATGATCACTTCGAGCGTCGATTTGCCCGGAAATTTCGGATGGTTCTCGACCGGGATACCGCGGCCGTTGTCGGTGACGGAGAGGCAGCCTTCGGCGTCGAGATGGACATCGATGAAATTGGCGTGTCCGGCAACGGCTTCGTCCATCGAGTTGTCGATGACTTCAGCAAACAGATGATGCAGCGCCTTTTCGTCGGTGCCGCCGATATACATGCCGGGACGGCGGCGCACCGGCTCCAGTCCCTCCAGTACCTCGATCGCCGATGCGTTGTAATCGCCGGTATCAGCCTTCAGCGCTGTCGAGGCGCCGCTCGGCTGCTCGACGACCGGAGCGGCCGCGGGCTTTGCTGCAACCGGGCTTGGCACGACGGGATCGGTCGCAGGCTTCGGTACCAAGGGCATTGCTGAAAAGAGATCGTTGCTGTCGGTCATAGTCTGTTTTGATGTCTTTCCGTGGTAGCGGCTTCAGGCCCGGCCCAAGGTTCGGACTGAGCCGTCAGGAATGTCTGCACGAATCGCTGGAATTCTGTCAAATTCCCAGCGCGAGAGCGACCAGGCCAGCCCAATCACTCAGCCGCGCGCGTCAACACGCCGATCGTGCCTTCAATAGCCCCAACTGTTGCTTTGCGGAAGGTCCAATGGCAAGGCTTGGATCAAAAGAGGAACATTCCGGATGCACCTGTCCACAGCTCATTTGACCTTTCGCGCCCTTTTTGCCGCAATTGTCATGGCCGCCCTGGTTTTGCCGGCAAGGGCCGCGCCGCTGAAGCCCTTCAAGGACGAGCTGTTTTCCTATGGAACGGTGCTGGAAACGGAGGATGGCGGCGATTACCGCGTTATCGATTATGACAAGATGCGCGATATCCACGCTCGTGACACCGAGCCGGAACGCCGGGTAAGGCGTGCTTACGTGTCGCTCGGCATCAAGAGTGCGCAGGCCAACGAGACGCTCGATCTGGCCACCCGGCCGTTGGATGTCCTGCGGGTCGGTGACCCGAGCGGTGCGGCTTTCACCGTCATTTTCATCCATGGCCGCGGCGGCGACCGGCGGCTCGGCGCCAATGACTGGTCGTTCGGCGGCAATTTCAACCGGCTGAAGAACCTCGCTGTCGAAAATGGCGGCGTCTACTATGCCCCGAGCATGCGGTCCTTCGATGATGCCGGGGTTGCCGATATTGCGGGACTGATCGCCTATGCGCAGCAGCAATCGCCGGGCCGGCCGATCGTGCTCTCCTGCGCCTCGATGGGCAGCTTCATCTGCTGGGGCATCACCCGCAATCCGCAGGCGGTTGCAGCACTCAAGGGCATGATGATCATGGGAGGCCCCTCGGATCCGGCTTTCAGCAAGAGTGCCGCCTACAAGAAGAAGCTGCCAGTCTTCTTCAGCCATGGCGGCGCCGATACTGTCTATCCCGTGTCCGGCCAGATCGCGTTCTACCGCTCGCTGAAGAAAGCGAACTATCCCACCCGCATTGTCCTTTTCCAGACAGGGTCGCACGGCACCCCCGTCCGTATGACGGACTGGCGCGATGCACTGAACTGGATCGGGCTGGATTGAAACACCGAATATATCCGGGATTCATTAACCAACGGAGCAGTTTGAAACCTTAGGGCGAGCGCTGTTTGCACTTTCGAAAGCTGAACATGGGAGTGTCCTGGGCATATTGTATCGGGGTTTGATCTTATGGATGCGCGAACAGAAACGCGGCATATTCCGCTGTGTGTCGATCTTGACGGCACGTTGCTTGCTGCCGACACGCTCTGGGAGGGTGTGGCGATCATTCTCTTGCGCAATCCGTTGATGCTGTTCGCAGTCCTTGTCTGGATGTCGAAAGGCAAGGCACGGCTGAAATACGAGGTAGCCGCGCGCTCCGGCCGTCAGGCGGCCGACTGGCCCTATCGCGAGGCGGTGCTCAAGCGTCTGGCGCGAGAGCGCGAGACCGGGCGGCAAGTCATTCTGGTTACCGGTGCCGCCGAAAGCGTCGCGCTTGGGGTTGCAGCCCATACCGGCGCTTTTTCCTCCGTCCTCCACAGCACCACGGACATCAATCTCACCAGCCGCCGCAAGCGGGAAAAACTGATCGAGCAGTTCGGCGAGGGCGGTTTCGACTATATGGGCAACAGCCGCGATGACGTGCCGGTGTTTGACGCAGCGCGCAAGGCGATTGTCGTGGCGCCGGATGCAGCCGCCGAAAAATGGCGCCGGGCGCATGATGCCGAAAGGCTCGATCTCGGCAAGACGCCCCGTTTTGCAGCCCTGAAATCGATCCGCGTGCATCAATGGGCCAAGAACGTGTTGATCGGCGTGCCGATGATCCTCAACCACGACATTTTGCATATGGATGCCGTGGTAAATGTCGTCCTGGCGTTCTTCGCCTTCAGTTTCCTTGCCTCTGCCGTCTATGTGGTCAACGATCTGTCCGATCTCACCAACGACCGGCGCCATCCGAAGAAGCGCAACCGGCCGCTGGCGAGCGGCCAGATGTCGGTGCCGATGGGGCTGATGTTGGCGCTGTGCCTGCTGGTTGCCTCGCTGTCGCTGACGGCTTTGCTTCCCTATGATTTCGCCGTCGTGCTGGGTTTCTATGCCCTCGCGACGACCGCCTATACATTCGTGCTCAAGCGCAAGCTTTTGGTCGATGTCTTCACGCTGGCCGGGCTCTACACGGTTCGCATCATCGCCGGTGCTGCTGCTACCGGCACGGAGCTTTCCTTCTGGCTCCTGTCGTTCTCGATCTTCTTTTTCCTCAGCCTGGCGCTGGTCAAGCGTTACGTCGAACTCGACGAATATGATGGCAGTGACGGCAACCAGGTGCCGGGACGCGGCTATATGGCCGTCGATTTCGAAATGGTCGGGCAGGCCGGTGTCTCGTCGGCGTTCGCCTCGGCACTGGTTCTGGCGCTCTATATTCACAGCAAGGAAATGCAGGAGATGTACAGGCTGGACTGGGCGCTGTGGCCGCTCTGCCCGCTTGTGCTCTACATGCTGCTGCGCATCTGGATGCTGGCCCGCCGCGGCATGCTGCATGAGGATCCGGTCGTGTTCATCATGCGCGACTGGCGCAGCCTCGTCACCATGGCGATCGGTGCGTCGCTCGTGCTTGCTGGTGCTTTGGGAACGCCATGACCCCTGCCGAATTTGACAGCTGGGGCAGGATCGACTGCCGCGCCCGGCAATCCGTATCGCCCGATGCCTACGAGAACTTGCGCGAAGATGCGGCGCCTGGCGCCTTCCTGCCATTCGGCAACGGCCGGTCCTATGGTGACAGCTGCCATAATGACGCGGGCAGGCTGATTGAGAGCCGGGTGCGCACCCGCATCCTCGGTTTCGATCCCGGAACCGGCATCATCTCCTGCGATGCCGGCGTCACGCTCCACTCCATCCTCGAAACAGCGATCCCGCACCGGTTCTTCCTGCCGGTGACGCCGGGAACTGCTTCGGTCACCGTTGCCGGTGCCGTTGCCAACGACGTGCACGGCAAGAACCATCACGCGCGCGGAACCTTCGGTAAACATGTCCTTCGCCTGACACTGTTGCGCTCGAGCGGCGAGGTGCTGACCTGTTCGGCAGCGGAAAACCGCGATCTGTTTTTTGCCACCATCGCCGGCATGGGGCTGACGGGGCTGATCCTGTCGGTGGACCTGCAGCTGATGAAGGTACCATCCGCCCATATCCAGCAGCACGCCATACGCTTCGACAGTCTCGACGATTATTTCGGCATGGTCGAAACCGTCGATGGCGAACACGAATATTCCGTCGCCTGGATCGACCAGTTGGCGACCGGAAAAAGGGCGGGCAGGGGTGTGCTTCTGGCCGGCGACCATGCCGATGCTTCCTGCGAATTTCCGGACATGCCGAAGGCGAGACGATTGTCGGTGCCGTTTGCGCCGCCGTTCAATCTCTTGAACACGCTGACGCTGAAGGCATTCAACAAGCTGTATTTCCGCAAGGAAAAGCCGGGCGAAACGGTCAAGACGGTGAAATGGCCGGGTTATTTCCATCCGCTGGATGCCATCGGCAACTGGAATAGGCTGTATGGCCCGAAAGGCCTTTACCAGCACCAGAGCGTCTATCCGGCGGAGAATGCGCCTGAGCTGACGGCACGGCTGCTGGAGACTGCCCGCGCGGCCGGCCACGCCTCGTTCCTCACTGTTCTGAAGAAGTTTGGCGAGCAGATCTCCGGTGGACTTTTATCCTTCCCGAGACCCGGTTTTACGCTGACGCTGGATTTCGCCAATCAGGGTGAAGAGACCCTTAAGCTTCTCAACCGGCTGGACGCCATGGTTGTCGAGGCCGGTGGTGCCATCAATCCCTACAAGGATGCCCGGATGAGCCCGCAAACCTTTGATTTCTCGTTCCCGCGCTGGCGGCAGCTGGAGGCATTGCGCGATCCGGCAATGGTTTCGAACTTCTGGAAGCGGACGGCTTTGGCTATGCCAAAATGAGAACAGGAACAATTTGAATTAAATAAACGCTCGATTTTCACGGAATATACCGCTCTTGCGTGTAGGTATCGCGACGAGAACAGGGAACATCGACATGAAGTATATCGTATTCATTCTCTTCACCGTGATTACCAACGCTGCTGCACAAGTCATGCTAAAACAGGGCATGCTTTCGCTTGGTCCGTTGAGCTTCACGGCTGATACTTTAATCGCCCGTATTTTCCAGGTGGTTTTCAACCCCTGGGTCTTTGCCGGACTGGCCACTTTCGTCATTTCGATGGTGTCGCATCTTTACGTACTATCGAAGGTGGAACTCTCCTTCGCCTATCCATTTCTGAGCCTCGCCTATGTGGCCGTGGCCGTCTTTGCCTATTTCGTCTTCCACGAGGATCTGAACGCCTGGCGTATCGCCGGCATCGGCTTCATCTGCGTCGGAACCATTCTCATTGCCCAGTCTGGCATGTCCTCGCACGAGGACCAGCCATCGCTTGAAGCGGCGGGCACAAAAACAGCAAAAATCGGGAGTGCATCATGAAACACATCATTTTTGGCGGTGACGGCTTTGTCGGCCGCCACCTCGCAGAACGTCTCGTCCAGGACGGTGAAGAGGTGGTCGTTGCCGATATCGCCAAGTCCGATCTGCCGCATTACGCCCGTGCCCGTTTCGTCCATTGCGATGTCACCAATGCCGACGATGTCATGAAGGTCGAGATCGGCCCGGACGACATGGTCTACAACATGGCCGCCAAGATGCTGTCGCCGCTGCAGGTGCGCTCCAAGCGCTGGCAGTTCTTCTGGCCGGTCAATTATTACGGCGCTGAAAACATCATGAAGGCGACGGCAAAGTCCGGCGCCAACCGCATGGTTCAGTTTACCACCGACATGATCTACGGCCACACGGTGATGTCGCCACAGACCGAAGCCCATCCGGCCAAGCCCTTGGGTGAATACGGCAAGTCGAAATGGGCAACCGAGCAGCTCGCCGCTGAATGGCGCAAGCAGGGCATGAACATCTCGATTTTTCGCCCGCGCCTCATTATCGGACCTGGCCGTCTCGGCATTCTGGAAAAGCTGTTCAAGCTGATCGACGCCAACCTGCCGGTGCCGATGATCGGTTCGGGCAAGAACCCCTACCAGTTCATCTCGGTGTTCGATTGCGCCGAAGCTGCCCGTCTCGCGTGGAAGGGCGGCGTGCCGAACGAAGCCTACAACCTCGGCTCCGACAATCCGCCATCAGTGAAGAAGCTGCTCGGTGATCTGATTGTTCATGCCGGTTCGAAATCGTTCCTGTTGCCGACGCCCGCCTTTGCTGTGAAGGCAACACTGGCTGCCTTCGATTTCGCCAATCTGCCGATCATGGATCCGGAACAGTATCTGATCGCCGACGAGATGTGCATCCGCGAAACCGGCAAGCTCAAGAAGGAGCTTGGCTGGAAGGCGGAGTATAATGACGGCGCGATGCTGATCGCCGCCTATGACGAGTACCGCGCTAAGAAAGCCGGCAAGACCTTCGCACACGCAGCCGCTGTACCGGCCGAATGAACCAGGGAACAACGACCATGCTCGACAAAACGCACCGCGCCGCCGTTGATGCCCCCGCCCTCGATGGCGGCATCAAGAAGCCCAACCTGATGACGGTCGAACAGGCCAAGGACATGAGCGTCGCCGATATGACGACCCTGTTCAAGGATCACCTGAACCCGGGCCAGCTTCACTTCATGAAGCTGCTCGGCTTCAACAAGATCAAGATCGAAACTGCCGAGGGCATGTATTACGTCGATCAGAACGGCCGGAAGATCCTCGACTTCTTCGGTGGTTTCGGTTCGCTGGCGCTCGGCCACAACCACCAGCGCCTGATCGCTGCGCGAAAACAGTTCCAGGACGAAAACCGCCACGAGATCGCTATCGCCTTCATGTCGCAATATGCGGCGGCGCTCGCCAAGAATCTGGCCGAAATCGCGCCGGGTGATCTCGACATGGTGTTCCTCGGCTCCTCCGGCTCGGAGGCCATGGAAGCTGCCATCAAGCTTGCCGAACGCGTTGCCGGCCCGAAGCGTCCACGTATCGTCTATGCCGAGAACTCGTTCCACGGCAAGACACGCGGCGTTCTGTCGATCACTGACGGTCCGCTGTATCGGGGTGATTTCCAGCTGCTCGACAACAACGTCAAGGTGCCGTTCGGCGACATCGAGGCGATCCGCCGCGCTTTCGAAAACGATCCGACGATCGGCGTTCTCGTACTGGAAACCATTCAGGGCGGTGGCGGCATCAATATCGCACCGCCGGAGTTCTGGCAGGAGGTTCGCGCACTGTGCAACAAGCACGGCGTCATTTGGGTGGCCGATGAAGTGCAGTGCGGCGTCGGCCGGTCCGGCCGTTTCTTCGCCTTCGAATACGCCAATGTGGTGCCGGATATCACGGCGGTCGCCAAGTCGCTGGGTGGTGGCAAGACGGCCATGGCTGCCATGATCGCTCGCCGCGAAATCTACATGAAAGCCTATGGTACGCCGAAGACGGCGATGATCCATGCCCATGCCACGTTCGGCGGTATTGGTGAGGCGTCCATCACGGCGATCGAGACGTTGAACGTCCTCTATGACGAGGACCTGATCGAGAATGCCGCCGTGCAGGGCGAGTACCTGCTGGAACGCCTGACCGCGTTGAAGGACAAGTATCCGAAGATCATCAAGGACGTGCGCGGGCAGGGCCTGATGATCGGGCTGGAGTTCCAGGATTTCAGCCAGACGCTGCCGCTCGTGCTGCGGCCGGTGGTTGCCGTGCTGGATGATAAGCTGAAGGGCTCGCTGTCGGGTTTCATCGGCGCGCTTCTGCTGCGTGATTACGATACTCTGGTGGCTTTCACCGAGTATAACCGCAACGTCATCAGGCTCTTGCCGCCGCTGATCTGCGAACGCCAGCATGTCGATCAACTTTGCGACGCCCTCGACGACCTGCTTGGCCGCGGCATTATCCGCATCGTCAAGGATTTCGTCGGCAGCCAGTTCGGCTGATCGTCCGGGACAGGAATGAAATTGCATTGCGGGCGCGCGGCTGACAGCTGCGCGCCCGATTCATTTTCAGTTCGAGCGACCGGTCAGAAGTGCTTAGTCAAGAAAAACGACGGCCTCGACCTCAAAGAGCATGGGGTCAATTGCAAGCTTGGGGACCGGAATCAGCGTCTGCGCCGGCAGTGTTTCGCCGAACATCTCCTTGACGTTGCGGGTCAAGACCTCAAGCTTGGACATGTCGTGATCGACCACGAAGACCGTGAGCTTTGCGACCTGATCCGGCTTTGCACCGAGCGCATCAAGAGCGGCGCGCAAATTCGCATAGGCCTGCTTAACCTGAACGGCAAAGTCAGGCGACAAGGCTCCCGTGCTGTCCTGGCCTCCCTGTCCGGAAATATAGGCGACCCGGCCTTCGCGCGGCACGATCACGGCCGTGCTGTAGCCATTTGGCGTCGGGTCGTAGAGGTTCTTAGGATTGACGATGGTGAGCCTGCGATCGCTGTCGTTTGCTGCCGCCACAGTCGAAATTCCCGCAGTCATGATGATTAGCCCTCCGATAAGCAGATGCTTGATTGCGCGTGACATGATTTTCTCTTGGTTGCGCGGACCACGAGCAACGTACCCTCGCGTCTGCAGGATTGAATTTTAACGAACTGCAAGCTGACTCGTACGTTGTACGATAAAATTACATCGTACAACGTACGAGTCAATCCGTCAGAATAGACATGCGCTGTATTGTCGGCTTACATCGGCATTCTGATCAGTGAGGACGACGGATGGCAGGCAAAGATGGCGGTGCGCAAAGCAAACGGCCTCAACAGACAGATATGTCGATCCAGCCTGCGGATGAGCGCAGCGAACCGTCTCTCTCCCTGGAGCGGATCGTCGCCACTGCGGTAGAATTGCTGGATGCTGAGGGCATCGGCGGATTGAAGATGCGCCGGCTGGCTGATCGCCTCGGAGCAGGCGCCATGAGCCTCTATTGGCATGTCGCGAACAAGGAGGAAGTCGTTGATCTGGCCCTCAACGCGGTGCTCGAATATCGCGGATCGTCGGCAACGGGCAAGGCTGAAGATTGGCGCGCGGAAATCGTTCATATGCTCGAAGACTGGCGGACCAGCATGCTGAGCCATCCCTGGTCAGCGTCGCTGTTGCCGCAACGAGCCCTTGGCGTAAACATCCTCGGCCGGTTGGAGCTGCTGAGCAAGACCCTGGCCAGAGCCGGTGTCTCCGAGGCGGATCTGAACGCGGCGATATGGTCGCTCTGGAACTATGTGATCGGCGCGACCATCACCCGGGCGAGCTTTGACCTCTCGGAGGAGGACAGGACGGCCGGGCAGCAGCGACTGACGCGTCTCAGCGAACATTACCCGACAATCGAACGCTCGCGTCTGCTGCTGGACAACGATTGGGATGGCGTTTTCAGGAAAGGTCTCGACTTCCTGCTGGATGGCCTCGTTCCAAAATGAGGCTGGCAGCTGCCGAATCTCCGCGCACTATTTGAGCGTCGAAATTTCGACCCGGCGATTGCGCCCGTCTTCCGGATCAGCCGGAAAGAGCAGGGCGGTTTCGCCAAATGCGCGTAAAACCAGCCGTCTCGGATCTATCTTGTAATGCGTCAGCAGATACCGCGTCGTTGATGCCGCCCGCGCCCGGCTGAGATCGAGATTGTCAGCGTCGGTGCCGGCCGCATCCGTATGGCCGCCGATCAGGAACCGGTAGGAAGCAAGCTCGCTGGATTGCAGCGCTGTGCCGGCAGTGTCGAGAAGGCGCTCTGCCTGCGGTGTCAGTTTAGCCGAACCGAAGTGAAAATTGACCGCGAGATTGACCGTCGCCAAAAGCCTGTCGCCATAGCTGTTGACTGTTTCCAGATCCTTGGCGCCAACGATTTTCAATCCCCGGGTTTTCTCCTTCTGCGCCAGGGCCGGGTTGAGCGAGCGGATCAGCAGATCCGGTGTTGCCGTGGTCAGGACGTCCTGCGCTGAAGCCGCGACTGGCAGCAGGCCAAGACTGAAAATCAGAGATTTGACAAAAGCATACCGCATGTGGGCGCCCCGGATCCCCAGCCAAGACATAAATGAACAATGGTCAATATTTGCAAAGAGTAGAAGTGCGTTCAACCACCGTCAATTCGCAAACGGGGCATGACCGGTCGGGATCATCTTGACCCACCGGCGGCGGCGGGCCTGTTCCCACAGGAACAGCCCGCCGGTCTGGGGGAGATTGGCGCGGAGAGACTTGCAAAAAAAACTAGTGTTTTTGCCCGTTCACCATCATGTCGAACTCAACGATGTTCGAGTAGATCGGGATTCCGACCGACATGTCGTACCGGGTGCGGTAGACGCCGCCCTGGATGTGAAAGCCGATGACCCGCCGGTTCCATTTGGTTAGCGTCGCATCGAAATGTTCGGTTCGGGTCGTTCCCTTGGCCGTGAGATTGCCTTCGATCTGCGCCGTATCCTCGCCAGTGCGGGTAATCTTGGTCGAGCGGAAGACGATTTTCGGATAGGACGCGGTATCGAACACGGCGGTGGAGCGCAGGAAGTTCTCGATGCGTGGTTCGCCGGTCTGAACGGTTTCCGGAAAGAGCGCAAATTCCACCACGGATTTTTCGATATCACCGCGATCCAGTTGGAAGGTGCCGGAGAATTTGGTGAATTTGCCGGAAATGCCGCCGCCGCCGACCTGGCCGACCTTGAAGTTGATCTGTGACGATCCGTCGATATCGTAGCGGCCGGCCGCGTCATCCAGCGTCGGCGCCTTGGCTTGAGACAAGGCCGGATGAGCCACGAGACCCGCAAGTGTCATCAATGCGGCGGTGATTACCATTGAATGCGCAGACATTTTTATGGTCCTTCCCAATTGCCCGGTTTTCGTCGTGTAAGACGCACGATGCAGCGGAAATATTCCTAGCTGCGGCGGCTGCGCAGCATGCGGACAAGCACCGCGTCGTGGCGGATGAAGTGATGGTGGAGGGCCGCCGCCGCATGCAGCAACACAAGTGCTGCAAGGCCGTAGGCGAGAATGGCGTGGGCGGTTGTCCACAAGGTTTCGGCAACGGTGGATTTGTCGAGCGGCAGATGCGGGATGACGACGAGATTGAAATAGAAGCTTGGGATGTCCAGCGTCGAGGTCGAGGCGAGCGCCCAGCCGGTGAACGGCACGGCCAGCGTCAGGCAGAGAATCAGGATGTGGACGGCAAAACTCGCCCATTTTTCCCGCACCGAGAGCCCGGCAACGGCCACGGGATGTCGGCTGGCCAACCACCAGAGGACCCGGATGATGCAGAGGCCAAGGGCCGTGAACCCGAAGGACTTGTGCCATTGGAAAAGATCGAATTGCAGCATCGGGTCGATATCCGGCCGGGTCATGATATAGCCAAGCACCAGCAACCCGGCGATCAGGATGGCAATCGTCCAGTGAAGCAGAATGGTCACCCACCCGAACGTATCCGGCCCGTTGCGCAGCATCACCGATCTCCGGCTGTCAAAAGCACTGGCCGAATCATCGCTCTTTCGCGCGGTGCGGACAAGCCGATCAGCCTTCACGGTTTCGATACCGGTACTTGGAAAACCGGCCTTAGTACGACTATCCCCATTGGCGGCGTGCTTTTCTTTGCCCGGCTTATTTGCTAGGGCCTTTGCCGGGAAAAGGACAATGCCCTTAAGGAGACGACATGACGCCCGAGGTAAAACCGCTTGTTGCCGGAAACTGGAAAATGAATGGTCTGCGGGCGTCGCTCGATCAGATCAAGGCGATGGCGGAAGGCGTCAAGGGCAATCTGTCGAACAAGGTCGAAACGCTGATTTGCCCGCCCGCGACGCTGCTCTATGTGGCAACGGCGCTCTGCGATGACAGTCCGCTTATGATCGGCGCACAGGATTGCCACGAAAAGGTCTCCGGCGCCCATACCGGTGACATCTCCGCCGAAATGATCGCCGATTGCTTCGGCACCCATGTCATCGTCGGCCATTCCGAGCGCCGCACCGATCACAAGGAGAGCGACGCTCTGGTGCGCGCTAAGGCCGAGGCTGCCTATGCTGCCGACTTGATTGCTATCATCTGCATCGGCGAGACCGGCGACGAGCGCAAGGGCGGTCAGACGCTGGACGTCCTGAAGCGTCAGCTCGCAGGCTCGATTCCTGATAGCGCCACTGCTGAAAACACCGTGATTGCCTATGAACCGGTCTGGGCAATCGGCACTGGCCTGACCCCGACGGCAGCTGACGTCGAGGAAGCCCATGCTTTCCAGCGCTCCGAGCTCGTCGCACGCTTTGGCCCGGCCGGTGCAAAGATGCGCATCCTCTATGGCGGCTCCGTCAAGCCGGGCAATGCCAGGGAACTGATGGGCGTTGCCAATGTCGATGGTGCGCTGATCGGCGGCGCAAGCTTGAAAGCCGACGATTTCCTCGCCATCTACCGGGCGTATGAAGAATTGACGGCTTAAGTTCGCCGAACAGCGGCCGCGGCAATTGTGCCGCATCTCAACCTTCTACAGCGCTTTTGCGCGTCATGTTCGATGCGGGGCGCTGTAGGGGCTTTTAATGCGCGGTGGCTTGGTATATGCAGCCGCAACACTAATCTTTGCCGCCTGGAGCGGACGCAGAAACTTGCGTTGCAATTTCGATGCGTCTCCCATGCCGGACGATCACTCGATCGCGTTTCAGATCAGGCTTTCTCATGAAGCCGGGCGAGGCGTGATCTAAGGCAGGACTGGACAAAATGCAGACCGTATTGCTTGTCATCTATCTCATGGTTGTGCTGGCGCTGATCGGCGTCGTGCTCATTCAGCGTTCCGAAGGCGGCGGCCTCGGTATCGGCGGCGGCTCGGGCTTCATGTCCGCACGTGGCACCGCCAATGCGCTGACCCGCACCACGGCGATCCTTGCAACTTTGTTCTTCGTGCTGGCGCTCGGCATGGGCATTCTCGCCCGTTACCAGCCGAACGCTACCGACGTTCTCGACCGCATCCCCGGCACGACCAACAACGGCAACGGCGTGCTTGATTCGCTCGGCGGCGGCACGACACCGCCGGCTGGCGAGACGCCTGCCCAGACACCGACGCAGACACCCGCACAGTCCGGCGCCGCCACCCAGACGCCTGCGACCACGACGCCGGCGACGACTCAGACCCCTGCCACGCAGACACCTGCGACGACCGAAACAAAGCCGGCAACATCCGGTTCGGAAGTCCCAAGCGGCCAGTAAGGCCCAAGGCAGATATAATCGCCGGCGGAAGCCAGTCTTCCGCCGGTTTTCTTTTGTTTGAATTTTGCCACCCGAACCTTTTGAACGAAAAAATTCTGAAAGATGAATTTTTCGGTGGCGGAATCATTTTTGAAACGGTATCCGGTGAAGCCCATGGCGCGATATGTATTCATCACTGGCGGCGTGGTTTCTTCCCTTGGCAAAGGGATAGCCGCAGCTGCTCTCGGAGCGTTGCTGCAGGCCCGGGGTTACCGGGTGCGGCTTCGCAAACTTGACCCCTATCTCAACGTCGATCCGGGCACCATGAGCCCGACGCAGCACGGCGAAGTGTTCGTGACCGACGACGGCGCGGAGACGGACCTCGATCTCGGTCACTATGAGCGCTTTACCGGCCGCTCGGCGACCAAGACCGACAACATCACCACCGGCCGCATCTACAAGAACATCATCGACAAGGAACGCCGCGGCGATTACCTCGGCGCCACTGTCCAGGTCATTCCGCACGTCACCAACGAGATCAAGAATTTCGTCACCGAAGGCAATGACGAGTTCGATTTCGTCATCTGCGAAATCGGCGGCACCGTCGGCGATATCGAAGCGATGCCGTTCATGGAGGCGATCCGCCAGCTGAAGAACGATCTTCCGCGCGGCACCGCGATCTATCTCCACCTGACGCTGATGCCTTACATCGCAGCTGCAGGCGAATTGAAGACCAAGCCCACCCAGCATTCCGTCAAGGAACTGCAGGCGCTCGGCATCCACCCCGATATCCTGCTGGTGCGCGCCGACCGCGAAATCCCGGAGGCAGAGCGCCGCAAGCTGTCGCTGTTCTGCAACGTCCGTCCGTCCGCCGTCATTCAGGCGCTGGACGTCGCGTCGATCTATGACGTTCCGATCGCCTATCATAAGGAAGGCCTCGACAACGAGGTCCTGGCCGCCTTCGGCATCGAGCCGGCACCGGCGCCACGCATCGAAAACTGGCTCGAAGTTGCCAACCGCATCCGCACGCCGGAAGGCGAGGTGACCATCGCCATCGTTGGCAAGTACACCGGCCTGAAAGATGCCTACAAGTCGCTGATCGAGGCGCTGTATCACGGCGGCATCGCCAACCGGATCAAGGTCAAGCTTGAGTGGATCGAGTCGGAGGTCTTCGAAAAGGAAGATCCGTCGCCCTATCTCGAGAAGGTCAACGGCATCCTCGTGCCCGGCGGTTTTGGCGAGCGCGGCTCCGAAGGCAAGATCCAGGCGGTGCGTTTTGCCCGTGAGCGCAAGGTGCCGTATTTCGGCATCTGCTTCGGCATGCAGATGGCAGTCGTTGAAGCGGCCCGCAATCTCGCCGGCATCGAAAAGGCGTCCTCGACCGAATTCGGCAAGACCGAAGAGCCGGTCGTCGGCCTGATGACCGAATGGGTCAAGGGCAACGCGCTGGAGAAGCGCGCAGCCTCCGGCGATCTCGGCGGCACCATGCGTCTCGGTGCTTATAAGGCCAGCCTCAAGAAGGGCACCAAGATCGCCGATATCTACGGCTCGACCGATATTTCCGAGCGTCATCGTCATCGCTATGAAGTGAATGTCGATTACAAGGATCGCCTCGAAGCCTGCGGCCTGGAATTCTCCGGCATGTCACCGGACGGCGTGTTGCCGGAAACCGTCGAGTACCCTGATCACCCATGGTTCATCGGCGTCCAGTACCATCCGGAACTGAAAAGCCGGCCGCTTGACCCGCACCCGCTGTTCGCCAGCTTCATTGAAGCTGCTGTCGAGCAGAGCCGGTTGGTTTAAGGTTTGCTGGCTGGTCATGGGCCAGCCGCCGATCGAAATCGTTGGAATGCTGAACCCGCCCGCGACAGAGAGTTGCGGGCGGGTTTTGTGTGTCTTTTAACATGTCTTTGGAATCAGCCCCGGTCCGTTGCAAAGCCGCGTTTCGACAACGGATTGTGGGCAAAGCCCCGGCCGCCTTCTGGCAGTGGTGTTTTCTGACGGATGCGATGATACGCACAATGGCGCCACACGGCGACCAGGAGATATCAAATGGACCAGTCTGCGTACTCAATCGTGGTTCGAACCCCTTCCACCGAGGAATATCTGCATCTTCGTGCGGTGGCGGGGCTCAGTCCATTTTCGCAGGAGGCTGCGGATAAGGGCCTGCAGGGGACGGTTTACGCCGTATCGGTGCTTCACGAGGGGGGCGCAGTCGGAATGGGACGATTGATCGGGGATGGCGGCTGCTTCTTTCAGGTCGTCGATATTGCTGTTCATCCTGAACATCAGGGCCGCGGGCTTGGAAAGGCGATCATGAAAGCCATCATGGGGCATGTGAAAAGCGAGCTTCCTACGTCAGCCTATGTCAGCCTGATTGCGGACGTACCCGCAAATAAGCTCTATGAAAAGTTTGGCTTCAAAGAAACGGCCCCGCGGTCTCTCGGTATGGCCCATCGTGTAGCGCGCTAGCATCCGCAATTAGGGCGCACCAGAATACGGCGTTAAGTCTCAAACGATAATCCAACCGTGGAAATGGTGGGAGATTTCCGTCGTAGTGGGGACCCATCGACGGCGCCAACATCTTGCACCTGCTCGTAAATTACGAGCAGGTCATTTTATTTCCTAGGATCTTCATCCCCGCAAATCCCCGCTCTGAAAAACCGTGTCATGATCATGGGGTTCTGTCACGGATACACCGCAAGACGTTTGCGGCGAGGCAGAGCTGGCGCTCCAC
The DNA here is from genome assembly GCA_900472175.1 of Hyphomicrobiales bacterium. Classification (GTDB taxonomy): domain Bacteria; phylum Pseudomonadota; class Alphaproteobacteria; order Rhizobiales; family Rhizobiaceae; genus Pararhizobium. The sequence continues at coordinate 85,527 of UCHD01000030.1, forward strand.
GGAAAGCCTCGTGGTCTCTCGCAAGGAGGCTGCGAACGT
>UCHD01000031.1 GCA_900472175.1 Hyphomicrobiales bacterium
GTTATGTCCAACCCGCACAAGCTCAAAACATCCCGTCCTTTGGCCCCCTTAAAAACTCCTGCTAATGTCCACCGGCTTTTATCATGGGAGAGACAGATGCTGGTTTTGAATGAAGCCGAAACGCGCGCGCAATTGCCCTGGGGCGAATTGATCACGGCGCTGAGAACAATGTTTCGCGATGGCTGTGAGATGCCTGTGCGTCATCATCATGATGTGGCGGTTCCAGGAGAAGATGCCGCCACCCTGCTTCTGATGCCGGCCTGGCAGCCGGGCAGCTATATCGGCGTCAAGATGGTATCGGTGTTTCCAGGCAATAGCGCGCGGAACCTGCCGGCCATCCATGGCAGTTATCTGCTTTCATCCGGCAAGACCGGCCAACTTCTGGCGATCATCGATGGTGCGGAACTCACCGCCCGCCGGACGGCCGCCGCTTCGGCGCTTGCCGCAGCCTATCTCGCCAGAAAGGATGCGCGCCGCATGTTGATGGTTGGCGCCGGCCGGCTGTCGCAGAACCTGATCGAGGCGCATGCCTCGGTCCGCCCGATTTCCGAGGTGACGATCTGGGCTCGCGATATCCGCAAGGCGGACGCGACGGCGGCACAGCTCGATCTCCCCGGTATCACCGTCTCCGTCACCGCTGATATAGAAGCCAGCGCGCGCCAGGCCGATATCATTTCCTGTGCGACCCTCTCATCCGAACCACTGATCCGCGGCGACTGGCTGAAGGATGGGGCACATCTAGATTTGGTCGGCGCCTTCAAGCCCAGCATGCGCGAGAGCGACGACCGCGCCGTCGAGCGCGCCACGCTGTTTGTCGATACCCGCGACGGGGCGCTCACCGAAGGCGGCGACCTGGTTCAGCCGTTGCGGGCCGGGATCATTGCGGCAGGCTCCGTTCGGGCGGACCTGGCCGAGCTGACCGGCGGCCGTCATGCGGGCCGGACCAGCCCGGACGAAATCACCCTGTTCAAATCCGTCGGCGCAGCGCTGGAAGATCTGGCGGGTGCTGTTCTTGCCTTTGAGCGGTCACGGTCTGGTTGAGCGCCCGTCACCGGATCGTGATGGCGGTTGACCCCGGCCAGCGTTGACGGATCGCGGCCTTGGCTTAGTTTGGGCCGCACATTTCGGGCGCAGGCGGGGGAAGCATGATCAGGTCGACACGGCGGATGTTTACACGGATGGCGCTTTTGGCTCCGCTGGCGCTGACGGCTCTCGGACCGGCGGGGGCCACCGATGCGGCCAAGTGGGATCAGGTGCTGGCCGAGGCTCGCGGCGAGACTGTGTATTTCAATGCCTGGGGCGGCTCGGCCAATATCAACGCCTATATCCAGTGGGCCGGTGATGTGGTGAAGACGCGCTACGGCGTCACGGTCGTGCAGGTCAAGCTGGACGATACCACCAAGGCGGTAACGACGGTGCTTGCCGAAAAGACGGCCGGGAAAAATGAGCACGGGTCCGTCGATCTCATCTGGATCAATGGCGAAAATTTTGCCGCGATGAAGCGCCAGGACCTGCTGTTTTCTCCGGGCTGGGCAACGAAGCTGCCAAACTGGGGCCTTGTCGATATCGACAACCAGCCAACCACCCTGACGGATTTTACTATTCCGACCGATGGGCTGGAAAGCCCCTGGGGGGCAGCAAAACTGGTGTTCTTCTATGATGAAGCCCGCACGGCACGGAAAGACCTGCCGGATTCGGCGAGGGACCTGCTGTCTTTTGCACAAGCGCATCCCGGCCGGTTTTCCTATCCGCAGCCGCCGGATTTCATCGGCTCGTCGTTTCTGAAGCAGGTGCTGAGCGAACTGATCGCCGACAAGGCGAAGCTGCAGAAACCGGTCGATGACGTGACGTTCGATGCGGATGTAGCGCCGCTGTTTGCCTATCTCGACCAATTGCATCCGCTCTTGTGGCGCAAGGGCAAGGCCTTCCCAAAAAACTATCCCGATATGAAGCAGAAGCTCGCCGATGGCGAACTCGACATCATCTTCGCCTTCAACCCGGCGGAGGCTTCGGCCGGCATTGCCGCCGGTGAACTGCCGGATAGCGTCCGCTCCTTCGTGTTTTCGAAAGGGACGCTCGGCAACACACATTTCGTTGGCATTCCCTATAATGCCAACGCCAAGGCCGGTGCCCTGGTGCTGGCCAACTTCCTTTTGTCGCCGGAAGCGCAGGTGCGGAAACAGGACCCGAAAGTCTGGGGGGACCCGACGGTGCTGGCTTTGGGCAAGCTGCCGGAGGCAGACAGGGCGGCGTTTGCAGCACTTGATCTGGGTGTCGCGACACTGCCGCCGGACAAGCTGGGGCCGGCGCTGGCCGAACCGCATCCCGACTGGATGACGCGCATCGAGGCCGAATGGATCAAGCGTTATGGAGCGGCGAACTGAGGACAATCCTGGCCGGCCGTTGGCCAACGGCAAAACCGTGAGCTGCCGGTTCAGCGTGTCGGGTGTCGTACTGGTCATGATCGGCCTGCCGATCCTGGCCGGGCTTGCGGGGACGGTTGGACCTGCCTTCGGTCTGTTGCCGGCACTTGGCGGCAACCATCTGACTCTCGATCATTTTGCAGAACTCGCAACACAGCCGCACCTGCTGCGCTCGGTGCTGATCAGTTTTGCGACCGCAATCATCACCACCGGCCTGTCGCTCGCCGTCGTCATGCTGTTTACCGCCGGATATGCCGGAACACGGATGTTTTCGCGCATCCAGCACCTCGTTTCGCCATTGCTCGCCATTCCGCATGCCGCCGCAGCCTTTGGCCTTGTTTTCCTTGTCGCACCCTCCGGCCTGGCGATGCGTCTCGTCTCACCCGGTCTCACCGGCTATGACAGCCCGCCCGACTGGCTGGTGCCACAAGACCCACTGGGATTGACGATGATGGCGGGGCTGATTGTCAAGGAAATGCCGTTTCTGTTTCTGGTGACGCTCGCGGCCCTGCCGCAGGTGCCCCTCCTCCAGGCGCGGCACCTGTCGGCCAGCCTTGGCTATGGCCGCACCCGGGGTTTCCTGATCAGCGTCTGGCCGCTTCTCTACCGCCAGATCCGGCTGCCGGTCTTTGCCGTTGTCGCCTATGCCAGCTCGGTCGTCGATGTGGCGATGATCCTCGGTCCGGCGCTGCCTGCACCCCTTGCCGTGCGCATTACCGGATGGATGGCCGATAGTGATCTGCGGATGCGGTTCCTCGCATCGGCGGGGGCGTTGTTGCAGCTTGGGCTGACGACGGCGGCGATGGTGACGTGGCTGGCCCTAGAGCAGGTCGGATCCGTGCTGCTGCGACGGATGTCCGGTTCCGGTGTTCGCAAGGCCGACGACCGGCTGTTGCGCCGCTCGGCCTGCGCCGTCATGGCTCTGTCGGCAGCCCTCGTCTTCCTTGGTCTTGCCACGCTCCTCGTCTGGTCGGTTGCCGGTCTCTGGCCGTTTCCCGCACTGCTGCCGGACAGTTTTACGCTTCAGCCGTGGTTGCGCGCCCTGCCGCAGGCCGGGGTGGCGATCACAATGACGATCTCGCTTGCCAGCAGTTCTGCGGCCATCGCCCTTCTGCTGGCCATCGGTCTCCTGTGGCAGGGCGGTCATCGCAGTGGCCAAGCCATGGGCAGCGTGCTTTATCTGCCGCTGATCGTGCCACAACTCTGCTTCGTCTTCGGCCTGCAGATCCTCAGCGTGACGCTCGGGTTTGCCGCGTCCTTCCCGCTGTTGCTATTCGTGCACCTGATTTTCGTGCTGCCTTATGTCGTTCTCTCCCTGTCACAGCCCTGGCAGGCGCTCGACCGGCGTTACGAAACGCTGGCGGCAGGGCTCGGCAAATCGCCGTTGCAGATCCTGCTGCAAATTCGCCTTCCGATGCTGACGCGGGCCTGCCTGACGGCCTTTGCCGTCGGTTTCGCGGTATCCGCCGGGCTCTATCTGCCGACGCTTCTGATCGGCGCCGGGCGGATCGTCACCATCACCACGGAGGCGGTGGCCCTGTCGTCCGGCGGTGACCGGCGAGCGATCGGCGTCTATGCGCTTTTGCAGACGCTGGTGCCCTTCGGCGGATTTCTGATTGCATCGCTGGTGCCGCACTTGCTATTCCGCGACCGGCGCGCGATGAGGATTTGAATGACACCCGACACGACACACGGCCTGCACCTGGACGCGATTTGCATCGCCCTTGACGGCCGGACGCTGCTGTCTCTGTCAACCCATGTCCAGCCCGGCGAAATCCTGACTGTGATGGGACCATCCGGCGCAGGGAAATCGGCGCTGCTTGCTTACATCGGTGGTTTTCTTGACGGGGCTTTCACCGGCTGCGGCCGTATCCTGATCGATGGCGACGACCTGACAGGTATTGCCGCTGAAAAACGCCGGTGTGGCATGCTGTTCCAGGACCCGCTTTTGTTTCCGCATCTTTCGGTTGGTGGCAATCTCCTGTTCGGACTGACACCTTCGATCGCACGGCGTGACCAGCGGCGGCGGATGGTCGAGCAAGCACTCATCGATGTGGAGCTCGAGGGATTTTTCGACCGGGATCCCGCCACGCTCTCCGGTGGGCAGAAAGCCCGGGTGGCGCTGCAGCGTGTGATGCTATCGGCACCGCGCTTGCTGCTGCTAGACGAACCCTTTTCGAAACTTGACAGCGACCTGCGGCAGCAAACCCGCAGACTGATCTTCGCGCGCGCAAAATCCGCTGGTCTGCCAGTTGTTCTGGTCACGCATGATCAGGCGGACGCGGACGCCGCTGGCGGACCTGTCATCGTGATCGGCGAGGATAGCCGCCGATGAACATGATCGACGCACTCCCCGATCTGCCCGTCAAAGCCATTTTGCCAGCACTCGGCGAAGCATTGGTGCAGGCTCCGACGGTCGTGCTGTCGGCGCCACCCGGCGCCGGCAAGACGACCCTTGTGCCGTTGTTTCTGCTGGACCAGCCCTGGCGCGGCGATGGCCGGATCATCCTGCTTGAACCACGCCGGCTGGCGGCCCGCGCCGCTGCCGGGCGCATGGCAAGCCTGCTTGGCGAAAGTGTTGGCGATACGGTCGGCTACCGCATGCGGCTCGACAGCCGGATTTCGGCGAAGACCCGCATCGAAGTGGTGACCGAAGGCGTGTTTGCCCGGATGCTGCTCGATGATCCGGAATTGCCTGGTGTTGCGGCGGTGTTGTTCGACGAATTTCACGAGCGCTCGCTGGATGCGGATTTCGGGCTGGCGCTGGCACTCGATGTGCAACAGGCACTGCGGGATGATCTGAAACTGATCGTCATGTCGGCGACGCTGGATGTCGGCCGGGTGGCGCAGCTGCTGGACGGAGCTCCTGTGATCGAGAGCCAGGGGCGCAGTTTTCCGGTGGAGATTCGTTATCGCGAACGGCCATCGACGGAACGCGTGGAAGATGCCGTGACGCGCGCCATCGCCGAGGCGCATCGCGAAGACACCGGCTCTATTCTGGCTTTCCTGCCGGGACAGGCGGAAATCACCCGCACAGCCGAGCGGCTGGCTGGCCGGTTTGGCGCGGAAACCATTATCACGCCGCTGTTCGGCAATCTCAGCCAGAAAGAACAGGACGCAGCGATCCGTCCGGCTGCAGCGGGAACGCGCAAGATTGTGCTTGCCACCTCGATCGCCGAAACCTCGATCACCATCGACGGCGTGCGCATCGTCATCGATAGTGGTCTGCAGCGGCTTCCCGCCTTCGAGGCTTCGACCGGTATCACCCGGCTGGAGACCGTGCGGGTGTCCCGCGCGTCGGCCGATCAGCGCGCGGGCCGCGCCGGACGCACGGAGCCAGGCATCGCCATCCGTCTCTGGCATCAGGGACAGACAGCGGCGCTGCCTGCGTTTACCCCACCTCAGATCCTCTCAAGCGATCTGTCTGGCCTCGTGCTCGATCTCGCCCATTGGGGCGTTGCGGATCCATCCGGCCTTGCCTTTCTCGACCCGCCGCCCGCAACGACCTGGCAGGAAGCAAAGGCGCTGCTTGTTCAGCTCGGTGCGCTCGACGCCAATGGTGCCCTGACAGCGCGCGGCAAACAGATCCGGCAGCTGGCGTTGCCGCCGCGCCTTGCCGCCATGGCCGTTTCAGCCGCGGAAGATGGCCAGGCCTATGAAGCATCTCTTCTGGCCGTGGTTTTGACCGAGCAGGGTCTCGGCGGCAACAGCATCGATCTCGAGGACCGGTTGCGGCGGTTCAAGTCGGAGCGCGGCGACCGGGCCGATGCTTCGCGGGGGCTGGCCCGGCGGATGGCAAGGGGCTTGAGTGCAAGCAAGGATTCCAGCGATCCGGTTCAACCCGGCATTCTTTTGATGCAGGCCTTTCCCGACCGGATCGCCTTGCAGCGCGGCGGACGTGGACGCTTCGTCATGGCCAATGGCCGGGGAGCAGAACTGCCGGAGACCGAGCGGCTGGCCGGTGCCTCCATGCTTGTTATCGCCGACCTGACCGGGCT
>UCHD01000047.1 GCA_900472175.1 Hyphomicrobiales bacterium
CATCGTAACGATCCAAGAGGCTGGATTGGATGGGTTTTGGATACATCGAATTTTGGAAGCGAACGGGATTGAGAGTTACATTGTTGATGCAGCTTCTATCGCGACCTCTCGTCGACGTCGGCGTGTTAAGACCGACAAGATTGATGGAGAGGCACTGACGCGAACACTGCTGGCATTTAAGCGGGGCGAGCCACGTGTATGCGCAATGGTCAGAGCGCCGTCCCATGAGGATGAAGACCGTCGTCGCATTTGCCGGGAACGCAAAGTGTTGATTGCAGAGCGGGTAAGGCATGTTAATCGCGTCAAGGGTCTACTCTTCGCCCAGGGCGTCAGCGGCTATCAACCGCTTCGCAAGGATCGCCGCAAATGCTTGGAGGAGCTCCAGACCGGAGACGGGCGTGACCTGCCGAGGCATCTCAAGACTCAAATAAATCGAGAACTCGATCGTCTTGAGTTGCTGCTTGAGCAAATCGCCGCGGTTGAGAGCGAGCGCAATTCCCTCCTGTCCGTAAACGAGCCGCTAGCGTTTGAGGCACCGGCGCCGGCAATGCTGCTTACCTTAAAGGGTGTCGGCGCTGAGTTTGCCGCCGTTCTTTGGACCGAAGCACTGTGCCGACATTTTGATAATCGGCGGCAGATTGCGGCTTATGCAGGTTTGACACCGACCCCATGGATGAGCGGGACGATTGACCATGAACAAGGTGTCTCAAAAGCAGGGAATCCCCGATTGCGCACCACGATGATCCAGCTGTCTTGGCTATGGCTACGCAATCAGCCAGCATCAGCGCTCAGCCGTTGGTTTGTGGATCGGGTCCAGTCGAACGGTGGACGTTTAAAGAAAGCTGCGATTGTGGCACTAGCGCGCAAGCTCCTTATCGCGCTGTGGAAGTTTGTCACCGCAGGTGTTGTCATCGAAGGGGCTGTTATGAAGACCGCCTGACGGCTTTACACCAACCGAACACACAAATCTTCCAGGACTGATCAATCCTGGCGGATCCAGGTGAGCGAACCGCCTCAAAGTCTGGCTTCAAATGCCGTGCTTTAGATTGGTCCCGTTCTCCTGAGCCTTGCCGCTACGCAAGCGGGATAGTGGTGCTGCCGGACAAAACGGCGACCGTATGTGAGTTTGAACCGGCGACGGAAACGTGCCGCGTCATGCAATGTGGCTCAGACCATGGATTCGATGCGAAATCGAAAGGAGGCGGCTATGAAACAGTGATGGATCTTGACGCCGAAATCCTCATGTGAGCTTTGAGACACCTCACTCTGCAGCCTGCTGCCGCGGCAGGGCCTTTTCACGTCGCGCGATCACCGCCGGATCGTTCATGAAATCCTTCCGCCGGCCCGGCCCACGGGCGCGTTTGACATAGCCATTCTTGTCGCTGTTGCTCTTCACGACCGGCTTGTCCTGCTGCTCCTGGCGCTCCTTGATATAGGCCAAAACATCACCCAACCGCTTATTCTCGGTGATCGCTGCATGTGTCACCCGCTGGTCCTTGTCGAACACCTGATAAGGCAGGGAAAAGCCCTTCCAACGCACGTCCAGCCGACCATCCGCATAGGCATAGGTCTCGACATAGCGTCCGACCAGACCACGCGTCACCTCGGTCTCTGCCAGCATGATCCGCTTGCGTTCAAACGAAAACGTCAGCTGCGATCCCACATAGCGCTGCTCACGCTTGCACAGGATCTCCGTCAACCGATCCGGCGCCAGATTCAGTGGCCGATGCAGGTCCTCCGAACGGGCAGGGACGATTGCAAAACGCGCGTTGTAGTCCTCCACGAAGTCCGGCAAGAACGTATTGCCGGCCTCCATGGTGTCGATGCCGGAAAGCCGCAGCTCCTTGACCAACCGGTCCTGCAACGTCCGGTTCATCCGCTCGACACGACCCTTCGCCTGGCTCGAATTTGCACAAAGGATCTCGATGTTTAACTCGCAAAGCGCCCGCCCGAACTGGGTCATGCCCTGGCCACCCTTGGCATCTTTCTTCGCCACCCGGAATACCGAATGCTTGTCCGAATAAAAGGCGATCGGTGCACCGTGACGCTCAAGATAGAGCGCCAGTGCCTCGAAGTAGGTGAAGGCACTCTCGGAACGCACAAACCGTACCTGCATCAGCTTGCCGGTCGCATCGTCGACGAACACCAGCAGCGAGCACGGCGGCCCACGATCCTCAAACCAGCGATGCTCTGAGCCGTCGATCTGCACCAGCTCGCCATAGGCCTCGCGCCGCAATCGCGGCTGATGAAACGTCCGACGCTGCTTGCGCGACAGCCACAGTCCAGCATCGACCATCCAGCTGCGCAACGTCTCGCGTGACACATGCAAGCCATCGCGTTCGGCTAGCTTCTCCGTCGCTAATGTCGGTCCGAAGTCCGCATAAAACTCGCGAACAAGCGTCACCGCATAATCTCGAACACCGTCGCTGATCCGGTTGTTCGACGACCGCCCAATCGCCTTGTGGCGGATCGACGCCGCACCACCAGTTCGGATACGTTCCAGAAGACGACGGACCTGGCGCTCGCTCAGATCAAGTACATGCGCCGCTGACACCATGGTCATCCGGCCGTCAACGACCTTCGACAAAACCGCGATCCGCTGCAGGTCACGCTCGCTCATCGCTATCAATCCCATCTGCAATCTCCCAGGTCATCAAAACCCGGGGAGAGTGACATTCCAACTTTGCAGAAACAGGACACTTCAACTTTGCGGCTACAATAACTGTCACAGCTATTTAAAGATGAGACAAAGTAAGCAATTTAGAGACGCGGCACCATCCTATTCGTTATTACTGATTTTGCAAGATTCTATATTTGCTGATACACAGACGTAAGCCGCCGCCCGGGTGAGCTGGTCGGGGTTGCGTAGGCCGGGCGGTGGCGGATAGCTCCAGCTGGAAGAGTAAACTTTAGCTTTGACACCCCGATCAGTCCGCCGCTTTCAACTGCGCAAGGGCTTGCTGTCGCCGGGCGATTACCACTGGATCATTGGTAAAATCCGTCCTCCTGCCAGGCTTGGTGCCGCGCTTTTGGTAGCCATTGGCTGTACTGCCGTCGCGAATGCCGAACATATGGTCGGTCTGACCGGTGCGGCGTGGTCCACTCTGGCTGCGCTGTTGCTCACGTCCGGCCTGCATCTCGGCCACCAGGGCCAGCATGTCATCAAGCCGCTTGTTCTCAACCACCTCGGAGCGGTGCACCGAGCGCAGCGTGTCGAAGGTTTTGTAGGGCAGGGACGTCCCCTCGTGGGTGATCTCGAGGCGACCATCGGGATAGTCGCAGACAACGACCTTGTTACCGGCGAGCGTCTTGGCGAGATCCGTCGGATCGAGGATGAACAGCACCTTGTCATAGCGCAGCGTCAGGGCCTGTGACAGCTTGCGCACTTCCTTGCGGCACATGGCGCGATCGAGGTTCTCATGCGCGGCAAACGACCGATGCATGTCCTTCGGATTGCGAGGCTCCTTGCCAAAGCGGCGATTGAAGTCGGCCATGAATTCCGACGCATAGGCATTGGCCGCCGCGATCGTGTCGATGCCACGCAGCCGTAACTCCTTCACCAGCCGATCCTGCAGCGTCTGGTTGGCACGCTCAACGCGCCCTTTGGCCTGCGGGCTATTGGCGCAGATGATGTCGATGTTGAGCTCATAAAGCGCCCGCCCGAATTGTGTCAGGCCGCTGGTTCTGTCCTGCTGCGAAGCATGGGTGGTGCGGAAAACCCCATGCTTGTCGCTGTAGAACGCGATCGGCTTGCCCCATTGCTGCAAGTAAGCCTTCGTCGCGTGCAGATAGTCGAAGGTGTTCTCCGAGCCGGCAAAGCGCAGATGCAACAGCTTGCCGGTGGCATCGTCGATATAGACGAGCAGGGCGCATTTGGGACCGCGATTCTCAAACCACCAGTGATGCGACCCATCAATCTGCACAAGTTCGCCAAAGCAGTCGCGCCGGCCGCGCGGCTGGAAAACCCGCTTCTTGCGTTCGCGGCGCGACACCCAGATGCCGGCTTCCATCATCCAATGACGCAGCGTCTCCTTGCTGACCGCAATCCGGTGGCGCTCGAGCAGCTTCTCGGTGGCCAGGGTCGGTCCGAAATCCACGTAATGCTCACGCACCAAGTCGAGCACCAGGTTGCGGAAGTCCTCGCTGTGACGCCGGTTGCTCGCACGGCCGCGTTTCTTCGAGACAAGACCATCGGCGCCGGCCAGGTCATAGGCTTGCAACAGACGGTGGACCTGACTGCGGCTGAGACCGAGCAACCCAGCCGCCTCGACGACAGTCAGCCTCCGAGCCCGAATCTGCTGGATTAGTTCAAGACGATGCAATTCCTTCTGAGACATAACAATCAAACAAGACATGACGACTCCGAACACAGATGGCCTCGACCACGATGCACGTCGCTTATCTTGCTTCCCAATGCTGACGTTCGACCAGCATCCCAAGAGGCGACGATTGTCGCGTCTCTAACTAGCCTATATGTCGCATTTCTAAAATGCCGCTACAATAACGTATCACATAAGCCTATTTATGGAACTTTTCATAAGCTGCTTGTCTCGGGAGGCAGATGGGCGTGATGCTCGAGACATTACTCAATGATCTCGGATTCGATCTCCGCGCAGATGGTTTCGTCCTCACTCAAACGCACTGAATGAAGAAGGCGCCTACATCGTTCCAGGATGCGGTGCTTGCCAGAAGATACCTTGCGTCGTTTGCACAAGGCAAAGTCCTTTACGACATAGGCGATCCGCCTGTTGGCTTTCGATGCATCCGGGCGCGTAGCGATAAGCCGCGCCTCGGCGACAGCTCGACTTGGCTTGTTGAACCCCAAACGGTGCGAACTTTGTCTGGCCGTTAGGGGTCTTGACCGCCTGGCGGGACGCTTTGTTCCCACAACGTTCTGTCAGATGGCCAAAATCGGAGCTTCGGGTGTTGATTTCCACGCGGAACTGAGCCTTATGCGCTAACCCGGCTCAGTTCCGCGTGGAAATCAACACATCAGGCGTTTCATACCCGGCGATACCGACCTGTCACTTGTCAGCCAGAAGCAGCTTGTGGCAATCAATTGAATTCGAAGCCACGCAAATACCTCGGATACAAAACGCCAGCCGAACTCTTTATCGCTCATTTGCGCGAAACAGGCTGATCCCCTACCCTGCGATCGGCCATAATTCACTTGGAGTAGGTTCTCCAAAAACCCCCAACAACGCGACGATCAGACCATTGCGAGCGAGCGGCCCGTTTTCGGATCGAACAGATGCATCTGGTTCATGTTAAACGACAGCGACATCGTTGAATTGGGCCTCGGACTGCTCTCAGGATCGATACAGGCGCACAGGCCCCGATCGCCAACAGTAAAATATACCATCGTCTGGGGCCCGAGCGGTTCGACCAGGTCGATCTTCGCCTGGATCTCGGCAAAGCCCGGACGTTCCTGGCGGTTGCTGATCGACTCTGGCCGGATGCCGAAAACGACCGCCTTGCCGACATGAGGACGATAGTCCGTGGCACGTTCCTCCGGGACAGCAAGCGTGGTGCCGGCGGCAAGGCTTACCACAAGCGCACCGCCGCGATCGACCAGCGTCGCCTCTAGAAAGTTCATCGACGGCGAACCGATGAAGCCGGCTACGAACTGGCTGGCCGGGCGATGATAGAGCTCCTGCGGCGGACCAGCCTGTTCGATGATGCCGCCATTCATCACAACCACTCGATCTGCCATCGTCATCGCCTCGATCTGGTCGTGTGTGACGTAGACGGTGGTGGTCGGCAACACTTGATGCAGCCGCTTGATTTCGGTGCGCATCTGGACGCGAAGTTTGGCGTCGAGGTTCGACAGCGGCTCGTCGAAGAGGAAGACCTTGGGATTGCGGACGATGGCCCGGCCCATCGCGACACGCTGGCGTTGACCGCCGGAGAGCTGCCCCGGACGTCGATCGAGAAGTTCCTTGATATGCAGCGTTTCGGCCGCCGTCAAAATGCGTTGCTCGATTTCGCCCCTGGGAACCTTCTGCTGTTCGAGGCAGAAGGAAATGTTCTCCCGCACCGACATATGCGGATAGAGCGCATAGTTCTGAAACACCATGGCAATGTCACGCTTGCCCGGGCCCAGGCGATTGACGACTTGATCGCCGATTACGATTTCACCGCCGGTGATGTGCTCCAGCCCGGCGATCATTCTCAGTGTTGTCGACTTGCCGCATCCCGACGGACCGACGAAGACAACGAATTCGTTGTCTTCGATTTCCAGGTTGATGCCGCGCACGGCGTCGTAGATGCCGTAGGATTTAACGACGTTCTTCAATTGCAGACGAGCCATCGTGGCCTCCTACTTTTCTTGCAGCCAGACGAGCATGGCACCCGCTTCGCGATTGGCCCAAAGGTGATACGGGATAGCCTTGAACGCCTTGGCTTTCAGGCTCGCTGGCTTGGTTCGGTAGAGGCTGCCGTTCCAGTCTCCAGCATCCGCCTCAAGCGCTTGCCCTTCGAGAACGACGGCGCCGCCGAGCAGATCGGCGTCGAAG
>UCHD01000037.1 GCA_900472175.1 Hyphomicrobiales bacterium
CCGGCTCCATCGAGCCACTCGCCTGCGACAAGGTGTTTTCCGCTGGGGATGAAGGGCATGGGCAGATCCTTTTCTCAAACGCGCGGGCAAGCAGCAACGGCGCTGATTGCCGGATTATGTTTGGTAAACTTGTATACTTTTTGTATGCAGGATATCAACTCATTTAGATGTTACTGCGCCTAAAAAGGAGGGCACACCATGAGCGACACCCACACCCTGACGATCGCCGATCTGGAGGAGCGCGTAAAAGCCATCTTCATCAAGGCAGGGCTGAGCGCGTTGCAAGCTGCGGCCATCACCCGCGTCATCGTTGCCGGCGAGCGGGACGCCTGCAAATCGCACGGCATATACCGGATCGAAGGCGCGCTGCGCACTGTCAAAGCCGGCAAGGTCAATCCCACCGCCAAGCCCGAACTTCTACCACAGCAGCGGTCTGCTGTCGTCAAGGTTGATGCGAAGGGCGGCNNTCCAGCGGCATTGCCGCCCTCGCCATCAATGACTGCACCCACTTCTCCGCCCTTTGGCCGGAAGCCGAGGCGCTGACGGAGCTTGGGCTGGCCGGTATCGTCATGTGCCCGAGTTACGCGACAGTTGCACCAAGCGGTGGAACCAAGCCGTTGCTCGGCACCAATCCGTTGGCTTTTGGCTGGCCACGCCCGGGCAAGTCCCCTTATGTCTTCGACTTCGCGACATCGGTTGCGGCACGCGGCGAGATCGAGCTGCATAGGCGGGCCGGAAAAACTCTGCCGGAGGGCTGGGCGATCGATGCCGACGGCCAGCCGACCACGGATCCGGAGGCGGCTCTTGCCGGTGCAATGCTGCCGTTCGGTGAACACAAGGGATCGGCGATCTCCACAATGATCGAGCTTCTGGCCGGCATCATGATCGGCGACCTGACCAGCCCGGAAGTGCTGGATGCGCTTGGCTCGACTGCCCTTGCGCCCGCCCATGGCGAGCTGATCATCGCGTTTTCTCCCGAAGGTTTTGGTGGGGATCGTCCAGGCAATCCGTTTGCCCGGGCCGAGGTTCTGTTCGAGGCAATGGTCGGCCAAGGCGCACGCCTGCCCTCGCAGCGCCGTTATGCCGCGCGCGCGAAATCGCAGACCGGCGGCATCATCCTGACCGCTTCCGAGATGGAGCAGTTGGACCGGCTGCACGCGCTTGGATTGGACGCTGTCTAACAGCATCCCGTCACCGGCCTGCGCAATCGCCGCAGGCCCCACAAATGCGAAGGCCCTCTGATCACTCAGAGGGCCTTCGTCAATTCAGGAGAGCGTCAGCTCAGCCCTTGTACTTCTGGACGGCGCCGGGAAGCTTGCTCCATTCGGCATACCAGCCGTTGAACAGCTTGAACTGAGCCTCGACATAGCCGCGCTGGCTTTCGGTCAGCACATCGGTCGCGTTGAAGTGCAACGTGTATTCCTTGTCGCCCTTCAGCACCATCATGTGCTTGAAGTAGAGAACGAGGTCTGCACCTTCGTCGAACGAGGACAGGACGGCAAGCGCCTGTTCCAGCTCAAGAGCGCGCAGACGCGCATCGGCGTCACCTTCGGCGGCAGCCTGCGACAGGTTGCAGAGGTGCAGGACTTCCTTCGGGAGAACGTTACCGATACCGGTGATGGCACCAGTTGCACCGCAATTGACGAAGCCGTGGAAAACAGCGGTATCAACGCCGATCATCAGCGAAACACCCTCCTGGCTGGTGATGTATTCGGCCGCGTAACGCATGTCGGCCGCACCACCGAATTCCTTGAAGCCGATCAGGTTAGGATGCTCGGCGCGCAGAGCGAAGAACAGGTCAGCGCGGGTGGCAAAACCGTAGTAGGGGCTGTTGTAGATAACGGCCGGAAGGTCCGGAGCTGCAGCGAGGATGGCCTTGAAATGCGCCTTCTGTGCTACGACGGACGAGCCGCGCGACAAGACCCGCGGAATGACCATGAGGCCCTGGGCACCAACAGCCTGCGCATGTGCGGCATGCTTGACGGCCAGCGCACTGTTGACGGCGCCGGTGCCGACGATAACCGGAATGCCGGCCTTCACCAGGCGCTCAACGCCTTCCATGCGCTGCGCGTCTGTCAAAAGCGGCCAATCACCCATCGAGCCGCAATAGACAACGGCCGACATTCCCTGGGCAATCAACTCTTTTCCCTTGCGCACGAGGGCGTCGAAGTCCGGGGTACGGTCTTCTTTGCAAGGGGTCATCAGCGCGGGGATCACGCCAGAAAAGATTTTGGCCGTCATAACAAACTCCTTTTGCCGGACGGGCAGAGAATGGCGCGCACCTTTGCAGCCCCGATCCTGTGCCTCTGGAGCCATATTGCACGTTGTATATTATTTGTCGACAAGAATTTTATCGATCAGAGCGCCACGTCGAGCCTGTCTTCCCGGGCAAACAATTTCTGGATCTGATGCACGATCTGCTCAGCGTGCAATTTCGCCAGACGGTCGGCTTCCTCGACGTCGCGATTGGCAATGACGGCGATAATATCATCGTGCTCTTCGACGAAACGCTGCGGCAACCGGTCGTCGTAAGACTGATAGTACAGCCTCAGCATCCGCCGCCCCTCGTCCAGAAGCCGGTTGAACAATCCCGTGAAATACGCATTGCGCCCCGCTTCAGCGATGGCGGAGTGGAAGGCGGCGTTGGTGGCGATCATTGCCAGCGCATCCTGCGCCTGCACGGCAGCGGCGAATTCGGCCTGATGTGCGCGAATCACCTTCAGGTCTTCCGGCC
Source organism: Hyphomicrobiales bacterium (assembly GCA_900472175.1). Lineage (GTDB taxonomy): Bacteria > Pseudomonadota > Alphaproteobacteria > Rhizobiales > Rhizobiaceae > Pararhizobium. Next base: position 2,735 of record UCHD01000037.1, read on the forward strand.
TGTGATATTGCGCTGCCAGCTTCGTCGTGACGCGGTACATCAAGACAAGCGCATCGAAGAAGGTGTGCATGTTGAGGAAATCGATATTTGCCACCATCGTCGAACGGTTGGGCAGTGTGTCGATCAAGCCCTCGCCGGCGAGCCGCACTAAAGCCTCGCGGATCGGCGTGCGCGACATCTTGAAGCGCTCGGCCAGTTGCACCTCGTCGATCGGGCTGCCGGGCAGCAGCACGAGGTCGAGAATCTCGTCGCGCAAGAGGTCGTAGACCATCTTGACGCCGGAGCCGCGCTTGCGTTCGGGAATGGGGCTGGTGTCGATATCTGTCATGTCATCAATCCTTTGTCGACAAAAGGAATACTTTTCCCTGTCAGCAGGATCAACCGTTTCCGCAGGCATGATCGGCGAAGACGGCAACAAACTTGGTGATGATGCGTTTTTCGGACTTCAACCAGTCCTTGCAAGCACCCGTCCAGCCTGGGTTGCCCGCCGTCAGGCCCGCTGATCTTTCAGAAAGGCAACAAGGGACCGCCCGGCATCCAGTACGTGATCCCGCGTCAGCCGCGACGCAAGGCCGGCATCGCCGTTTAGGCAGGCCTCGAGAATTGCTTTATGCTCACGATCGGCCCGCATCACGCCATTCGTCAGCGTCAGTTGCGCCCGCAGATAACGATCGATCCTGTCGAGTGATGTACGAACGATCTGCAAGTAATAGGGGCGCCCGGAGGCTGCATAAAGGCTGTAGTGAAAACTCCGGTTGATCTCGCCCCAGCGCGCGGGTTCGGTCTCCAGCCCAAATTCCTCGCAGTATTTGCGCGCAGCAGCCAGGGCGTCCTGATCAAGATTTGGCACCGCGAGCCGCATGACCTCGGCCTCAACGAAAGCGCGGAATTCGAAAATCTCGTCGATCTCTTCGATCGAAAGCCCGGCGACCACGGCACCTTTGTAACGCTCTGTGGTGATCAACCCATGCTGCTCCAGCCGCGACAGAGCCTCACGTACGGGAATCCGGCTGGTATTGAACATCTGCGCAATCTGATCCTGCCTGAGGTTCTGGCCTTCGGCGAGGTCACCCTCGATGATCGCCTTGCGCAGCGCGTCATAGACGATATCGGCTGCGGACGCGGCCTGCCTGACATCGACGGCGGCAAGTTTCATGAATTCAAATCCCGTTGTTTCAAGCGCGGCGCGCGGTGTCAGTTCCCATCCTTGGGTCATAGGTGCAATTCGGTATTCAGGCAACGGAGCGGATATTCTCAGCCGATCCATTTTTGATATTGTATATTGGATCCAATTTTTCTAACAGTGGGACACAGGCTCAGCTACCCGCTACAATCTTCTTGGGCAGATGGCGGCCGGATCGCGATTTTCTCAGGGAGAGCACTATGCGCAGCAGCAAGGTAATCCACATCGTTTCCTGCCATGCCGAGGGCGAGGTTGGCGACGTCATCGTCGGCGGTGTCGCGCCGCCACCCGGCAAGACCCTGTGGGAACAGCGGAAATTCATCGCCGAGGACCAGACGCTGCGCAACTTCGTGCTCAACGAACCGCGCGGTGGTGTCTTCCGGCACATCAACCTGCTGGTGCCGCCGAAGGATCCGCGCGCGACGATGGGCTTCATCATCATGGAGCCGGAGGATACGCCGCCGATGTCCGGTTCCAACTCAATCTGCGTCTCGACCGTCCTGCTCGATACCGGCATCGTGCCGATGCAGGAGCCGGAAACCAGAATGGTACTGGAAGCGCCGGGCGGCTTGGTCAACGTGGTTGCCGCCTGCCGCAATGGCAAGGCTGAGCGCATTACTGTTACCAACGTGCCTTCCTTCGCGGCCAGGCTCGATGCCAGGCTCGAAGTGGAAGGTCTTGGCACGCTAACCGTCGATACTGCCTATGGCGGCGACAGCTTTGTCATTGCCGACGCGCGTTCGCTCGGTTTTTCAGTCACGCCCGACGAGGCGCGTGAACTGGCCGAAACCGGCATCAGGATTACCCGTGCCGCCAATGAGCAGCTCGGTTTTTCCCATCCCGAAAACCCGGAATGGAACCATATATCCTTCTGCCAGCTGACCCTTCCGGTGGAGGAGCGCGACGGCATGCTGCATGGGCGCAACACCGTGGTTATTCAACCCGCCAAGCTCGACCGCTCGCCGACAGGCACCGGCTGCTCGGCCCGGCTGGCGGTGCTCTACGCCCGTGGCCAGATCAAGCTGGGGCAGAAGTTCCGTGGTGAATCGATCATCGGATCGCATTTCGACTGCCAGATTGTCGGCGAAACGATGGTCGGAGGACAAAAAGCCATCGTGCCGGAAATTTCCGGCCGTGCCTGGGTGACCGGCACCCATCAGGTCATGCTCGACCCAGCCGATCCGTGGCCTTCCGGCTACCGCCTGGCAGACACCTGGCCACGCAAACAGTAGGGCTGCGACCGGCTCTCCTGCGTCCCGGCCGATGAGGCGAGCTTCGCTAACCCCGTGTGCGCAGTGCCGCAGTCAGCGGCAACCTTATGGCGGCAATCGCCGGCAGTGCGCCGCCGAGGATACCGATGGCGAGGCCGAGCAGGCCCGATGTCAGCAAGACGTCTGGTGTGACGGCCAGTTGGAAGGCCATGCGGACATTGTTGGCGCCAATGGTGCTTGCCTGCCAGCCATTGAAGATCAGCCACGAGGCGATGAGGCCAACGGCGACGCCTGCGGCCGCCAGCACAATGGCTTCGATCCACGTGCCGAGAAAGGCCGAGAGGCGGCTGAAACCCAGTGCGCGGACAGCAGCGATTTCGACTGTGCGGTCTGAGACGGAGCTCATCATCGTGTTGAGCGCCCCTGCCGCTGCACCCACGGCCATCAGCAGCGCCAATGGCCAGCCGAACAGGCGGATGAGGCTGGCAGTGCGTCCCGATTGTGCGGCATAGAGGTCGGCCTCGGAGACAGCGGCGAGCGGCACCTGCGTGATGGTGGCCAGCGTGTCCTGCAACAGCGTCAGCGAGGCCGGCCCGGTGAGGCGGAGTTTCAGGCTCTGCACCTGGCCTTGCCGGTCGAAGGCAGAGCGCACGGCATCGAGGTCGGCCCAAAGCTCGGATTCGAACGCACTGCCATGAGCTGAAAAATGACCGGCGACTGTCCAGTCGACCGCACCAATTCGGACCACGTCGCCCAGGCCGAGCCCGAATTCATCGGCGAGACGGTCTCCGACGACGATCTCGAGGGCGCCGGACGCAAAGATGCGGCCCGCTGAAAGCGCAACGCCGTCGCGGATTGACGGACCGGCCAGATCCATGCCGCGGAGTGCAAGCGTGCGGGATGCACCATCGGTCACCTGCCTCATATCGACAGGCACGACGATTTCGCGGGAGGCGAGGAGCTTGCCACCGGCATCGCGGATGACGCCAAGATCGCCCGTCATAGCGTCGAGCGTGCGAATGACGGCGGCAGGGATATCCGAACCCGCCTCCTGGTTGGTCCCGCCGCCAAGCACGACGGCAACGGAGGGTGAGCCGGCGCCTGCCAACGCCGTCTCAAACCCTTTCGCCATGGACAGGAAGCCTGCGAGCACGCAGACGACCAGGGCGACCGAGAGTGCCATCGAGGCAGAAATTGCGCGGCGGCGCGGCAGGCTGGACAGATTGGTCCGGATCATCACGAGCGCTTGTCTGCTGTGGGTGGACATGAATATCGGCATGGGAAATTACCTCGTTCTGAAGGCTGTGATGATGGGGATCCGCATCGCGTTGAAGGCCGGCAGCACGCCGGTCGCAAGGCCAAGGGCCGCGATGATCGCCAGTGCCTTGACGAGAACCGGCGTGGAAAAGACCAGCCCGAGGGCAGGCCCGGCAAACGTCGCCGCGAGCTTCGCCAAGGCAAGGCCGATGCCGCCGCCCACCGCAAAGACGAAGAGGGTTTCACCCAGAATAAGCGCCACGATGTCGAGGCGCGAGAAGCCGAGCGTCTTCAGCACACCGATCTCGAACGTGCGTTCGCGCACGGCAAAGACCATGGTGTTGACGACGATCATCAGCAACGTGACGAAGGCTGCGCCGACGACGAGGTTCACGATCAGGCCGATATCGGCATATTGGCGGAGAAAGGCTTCGAGGAACTGTCTTTCCGATTGGGTGCGCGTTGGCGTCGCCGAGTTGGAGAAGAGCGTGTCGATCCGGGCGGCAAGTTCCCCCGGCGAAACGCCTGCGCGGGGCCGCACGACAAAGGCATCGACCGTGTCCTTGCCACGGACGCGGGCTGCATTCACGTAGTCGTAACGGGCGATCATGAAATAAGTGTCGGTGGCGGCGTTTTCGCCCTCGAAGATACCGGCGATCTCGAAGCGCCAGTCACGGCTACCGTCCTGCCTGGACATGTCGAAGGCGGTAACCGTCACGCGCTGTCCGGCGATCCAGCCTTGCGCCTCGGCCAAGGCGCGGCCGACCAGCACCTTGTCGCGGGCTTGCCCGATCGCGTCGATCAAGGCGGGTGTCAGCCCGAGCTCCTTGCCGTTGACGGCCATCAGGAGGCCGGGATCGGCGGCGCTGACGGCGACGAAGTTCTTCTCGACATCGACGAAACCGCGCAATCGCGCGACATAGCCAGCCGCCGCGACATCCAAATCGGCTGTGATCCGTGACATTGCCGCTATCGGCAGTGGCTGCGTGCGGCCGCTCGCGCTGGTAACGCCGAGAAGGTCGTCGCTCGCACCAGCTGCCCCTTGTGTCCCGTTGAGGAAGCTCGCGGTCAGTCCGTAGATCAGGAAGGCGACCGCGATCGAGATCATCAGCAGCACCGTGCGCAGCGGCTTTCGCCAGGCATTCTTCCGGGCAAGATCGAAAAAGGTCATCAGGCAGCCCTCTTTTCCTCAATGAAGTCACCCTTGTCGAGATGCAGCGTACGCCGGGCATAAAGCGCTGCCTGCGGATCGTGGGTCACCATGATGATGGTCTTTTCCAGCTGGCGATTGAGGAAGCGCAGCATCTCCAGAACCTCGTCGGCGGACTTGCGGTCGAGGTCGCCAGTTGGCTCGTCGCACAGAAGCAATCCCGGATCGGAGACGATGGCGCGAGCGATGCCGACGCGTTGCTGCTGACCGCCGGACATCAGGGCGGGGTATTGCTTTTCGCGTCCACTGAGGCCGACGAGATCGAGAACCCTTTCAACGCGCAAGCGCCGTTCTTTTCGCGTAAGCGGTTTCAGCAGGAGTGGCAGCTCGACATTCTCGGCGGCGGTGAGCATCGGCAGCAGATTGTAGAACTGGAAGACGATGCCCATGTTGTGCGCCCGCCACGCGGCGCGGGCAGCTTCGCCCATCTGGTCGAGATGGCTGGTGCCGATGCGCAGCGTTCCGCCATCCGGCCGGTCGATGCCGGCCAACATGTTGAGCAGGGTTGATTTGCCCGACCCGGACGGCCCCATGACGGCAACGAAATCGCCTCGCGGAATAGTTAGATCGAGCCCACTGAAGATCGGGATCATCTCGCCGCCGATGCGGTATGCCTTTTTGATGCCGCTGAGCGCGATATAGGGTTCATTACCCTGGGTCATTGCGTCGGGTCTCCTGTTTCTTCAAGGGCGATGCGGATGCGGGCCGCCATGTTAGGCCGGATGCCATTGGGCGGATCGGTGAACGACAGGCGCAGCGCGACGGTGCCTTTTTCCGCCGAGGCGATGGGCGCCAGCCGCAGCACCGTGACCGCGAATGGCTGATCGGGAAAAGCGTCGAGCACCGCCTGGCCACGAAGGCCGGGTTTGAGTGGGGCGATGGAGGTCTCCGCCACATCGGCGTCGATCACGAGATCTTTGGTATCGGTGATCGTGAGCAGGCTCTGGCTTTCGCGCACACTGTCGATGCGCGCCAGCACCGTGTCGCCGATGCGGGCGTCAAGGCGTGTGACGGTGCTGTCGAAGGGTGCGCGAACCGTCAATTCCGCCACGCGTTCCCCGGCGATGCGGATGGCAAGGTCGGCGTTCGCGGAAGACTGCCGCGCCTGCGCCACGGCATTGGATGCCCGTTCGGCGGCGGCGCGCGCGTCTTCCAGCGCCTGTTTTGGGGTCGCATTGCGAGCGGCGAGGGTTTCGGCCCGGTTCAACAGGGTGCGGGCCTGGGTCAAGTCGATATCGCGGGCGGTGAGGACCAGTTCGGCCTGTACTTTTTTGGCTCTCGCTTCTTCAAGCGCGAAACCGGCCGCGGCATCCTCCAGCAGGACGAGAGCCTGGCCCTTCACGACAGGATCGCCGGGCGCCACGGCGATCTGCGTGATCCTGCCCTCATATTTGGCGAAAACCGTCGTCGTGCTCGGCGCAACGACGAAGCCGGAGCTGGTGATCTCACGGCTGGCCGGGACGGGATTACGAACGGCAGACCGTTCACCACCGGCCTGGACCATCGCGACAGGGCCGGCGGCGGCATGTTCCGGCTCCGGCAGGGCGGTTTCAATGCGGCGAACCACGTCCGGCCGATAGAAGAGGGCGCTGGCGCCAGCCCCGGCAATCAGTACTGCAAGGCAAACCGGAAGGACGAGCCGCCGGAACACTGGCTTCGGAGGCTGAGCGTTGTGGGGGACAAGTTCGGGCGAAAGCGGCTTGAGCGCTTCGGCGCGTTTTCGCTGTTGTTCGATGGCGATGTCAAAATGTGGGTTCATGCCGGGCATCATCCCCGGCAGGAGGCAAAGCGCGACCTGGAACGCGTTATGGGTCGTGCTCGATCGCGATTCGGGACCTTGCAGCCTTGTGCTCGCGCCATTCTAGTGGTGACATCTCGGTGACGCGGCGGAATTCGCGATTGAAGTTGGACTTGGTCTGGAAGCCCACGTCGAACATGATCTCGGTCACGGGTTTGTCCGTTTCGGCAAGCAAGGTGCAGGCCTCTGCGATCCGGTACTCATTGACATACTGCGAGACGTTCTTGCCCGTTGCCCGGTTGATTGCCGTGGAAATCTGCCGGGCCGGGATGCCAAGCTTGCGCGCAAGACGGTCGAGGTTGAGATCGACATCGCGGTAGACATGTTTCGACGCCATCAACGTCTCGACGGCTGACAAAATCTCCCTGTCGCCACTCGTCTCAGACGGTACGGCCGCGTCCCCGGTCTCGGCGGTTGTGTGGCTGCGGCTTGCGGCCGCCGCGGCAATCGACAGGATGATCAGCGAGACAAGACCGCCGGCGGCAATCAGCGGCGGAGAATGTTCTCCGCGCATCCAGGTCAGATCGAAAAATACGAAGGCATCGATGGCGGCCGACAAGAGCAGCGCTAAAGCGGCAAAGAGGATGGCGCGGTAGGCGGGGACCGCCTCCTCGAAGGGTGCGAGACGCAAGGAATCCGTCCCGGATCGCATCAGCAGCAGGATGGCGACCGCATAAACGAGGAAGATCAGTACGAGTGCTATGTCGATGGCATCGCGCCTGGTTGCCAGCAGCATGATGATGACGAGCATCGGAACAGCATGGAGAGCAAGACGGCGCAGCGGCGGCGTGCGGCTCCTGCGCACCAGTTCCGTTACGCCGGCATAGGCGAGCGGCGGCACGGTGGAAGCCAGCACTGGTGCGAGAAACATGATGGCGCCGCGCACGCCATACCCCCAGCGCAATCCGGAGAGCAGCGACAGGAGCGTGCTGACAAGAATGAGTGCCAGAAACGGCCGGTTCGCCGGCCTGTCATCGCCTTGATGCACGGTGGCGGCGAAAAGAACGAGCAGCAGGATGGCAACGACGAAGGGGAACGGGACAAACAGCATGAGATTCCGGTGCACGAGTGGCGAGACACAGTTTCGGCCATCCTGCCCCGCGAGACAACCACCCGCGACCTGCATCATGTTTCAGGTCCGGCACATTGCCCTGTTTTATGACCGAAAGCGCTTGAGCTGAAAAAAATACCGGGTGACCTGGTTCGCGTCGGTCTTCCTGCTTAGATATGGCAGTATGGCTCGAATTTTTTGGCGGGAGCGGTGAGATGGCGTTCCTTGTGGCGGAGCAGCGTAAAGCGCCTGAGCGGAAGATCGAGGTCGACCACCTGTAGCTGCCCGTTTTCTATGAATGGCTTCACAATGCTTTCCGACAAGGCAGTCACATAGCTTCCGGACATGACGGCCGTCAGCAGCGCCTCGTTCGAGGGTAGCACCAGCGCCACGTCCAGCCTGATGGGGTCAATTCCCATGTCCCGCAAGGCGCGTTCGAAAACGGAGCGCGTACCGGAACCCGGCTCCCTCATGATCCATCGCAGACTCGTCAGTTCGCATTGGGCGGCAAGCTTTTGACTGGCCGATGCAACAATGACCAGCTTGTCAGTTCCGACCGGCGACAATGCCAGCGCCGGCTCGTCGAGAAATCCTTCGATGAAACCGAACTCGACGTCTCCCGCAACAACCGCTGCCGCGACGCTGGCCGTATTTCCGATCGCGACATTGATCGCAATACCGGGATAGGCTTGCGAGAATGCAAGCAGCCGCTGCGGCAACCAGTAATTTGCGATGGTCTGGCTGGCCTGGATATCAAGTGAGCCCGTCTTGAGGTTTCCCAGTTCCGCGAGAAGCGCTTCGGCGGACTTCACCTTCGCAAGGGTGCCTTTGGCCTCCTGCAGGAACAGTTTGCCTTCACGGGTGAGCTGGATGCCGCGGCCCACCCTGTCGAAAAGGTGGATGCCATAAAAGGTTTCCAGCGATTTGATCGCGGAGCTCACGGCCGACGGGGTAAGCCGGAGGGCGAGAGCAGCCTGAGTCAGATGTTCGCGCTCAGCGACGGCGACGAAAATACGGAGCTGTTCGAAAGTCATGACTGTTTATTCGATTCTGCCGAATGAAATATGCTATATTATTCGATAGATCGAAATTCCCTGAAATTCTAGGCTCCAAAATGGAAACATTTGGGGTTTTTATGCCAATCTTGCGCCATTCAATAGAATTCTGTCCTGGAATAATCGCCGCCGCGCTCGTCGCGTTGACGGCCCATGCAATCGGGAAGGTGGAAACCCTGGTCCTCGGCTACGAGCTGGTCGATGGTCTGGTGTTCGCAATCGTCCTCGGCACACTCATTCACACATGTGCGGGGCTTCCGTCATCATTACAGCCTGGCATCGCGTTTTCAGGAAAAACCCTTCTCGAGATCGCTATTGTTCTGCTTGGCGCGACGATAGATGCGCGAACAATTGCCAATGTCGGCCCGGTGGTGATTGCCGCGGTGATAATTCTGGTGTGCCTCTCGCTCCTGGTGAGCTATGGCATTTGCCGGCTTCTCGGATTGTCCGATCGGCTGTCCACGCTCGTTGCCTGCGGGAACTCGATCTGCGGAAACTCGGCCATCATTGCGGCCGCACCGGTAATCGGTGCCCGTTCCGACGATGTCGCCTCATCGATTGCGTTCACCGCGGCCCTCGGCATCGTCGTCGTTCTGGTTCTTCCTGCGCTGTACTCGGCCTCCCATTTCAGTGAATGGCAATATGGCGTCCTCGCGGGCATGACGGTTTACGCGGTGCCGCAGGTCGTGGCCGCGACCGCACCGGTCAGTGCTGTCAGTGTGCAGATCGGCACTGTCGTGAAATTGATACGGGTGCTGATGCTCGGCCCGGTCGTCCTTCTGCTCAGATGCGTGAGCGGAACCCGCGGTCCGAACCGGTTGCCTGTGACGCATCTGCTGCCATGGTTCATTGTCGGCTTCTTTGCGGCAATGGCAGCGCGGAATTTCGGAATCCTGCCGCCACGCGCAATAGAATTTGCAAACCAAAGCTCGGCTGTACTGACAATCCTGTCCATGGCGGCCCTCGGCTTATCCGTGAACATGCGAACTGTGTTTGCATCGGGGGGAAAGGTATTGCTTGCGGGTATCCTGTCGATTGCCGCGCTTGCCTCCATGAGCGTGGTAGGACTGATGATCCTATAGCCGGCAGGCTGAATATCAGCGGGATGCGCCGCCAGGTTCGTGGGTCCAGGGGCAGCCATCGCATCAGTGCAAATCAACACCATCGTTACAATGGTCTGATTTGCTCCGCCGTTCTTTCTGTCACTCGCGCCATCTAAAACCGTCCGGAAAGATGCACATATGTCAGCAGGCAGAATGTGCCGACTGTTAATCGGATTGCGTCACGCGCAACCGATCTTTGAAGAAGGATTGCCAGCAGAAGACCGGTTGTCACCACGAGGACGCCGGCTTTGATCTGATTGTTGCTGAATGCCAGGCCAATGGAGGCGATGCTGAGGGCGCTCGCAAGCGTTGTTGCAGGTGATCGCAGGAAAGCCGCATCGTTCGATCGAGAGAAGATTTCGCTGAACCGGCGCCAGCTGAAGGCGATGGCAAGGCTGAGGGAGAGGGCGGTCACCAGGTCGGCGGGCATCATGCGCGACCCGCCTGTGCTGGACTGCCGACAGGTTGGTGCTGAGCGTCAATCGCCTCCTGCCGCCGTTTCGCGGCGGAAAACACTGTGCCGATGCCGATCAGGATGGGCCGATCGATGCCGATATGCTCCACGCCGGTGGCAAGATCGTCCAAACGGCCAATCCAGCGCTCTTCATCGTAACGGCTGATCGCGCTGACGACGGCTACCGGCGTGGCGGCGTTCATACCGGCTGCCAGCAGGCGGCTGCGGATCCGCCGGGCCATCCGGCCGCCCATATAGAAGACCGTCGTTGATCGGGGTCCGGCGAGTTCTTGCCAGTCGAGATCGCCGGGAAGATCGCCGTGGCGCGAATGGCCGGTAACGAACCGGACGGTCTGGGCGTGGTCACGGTGGGTGAGAGAAGTGCCCAGGCGCGCGGCCATGGCACTTGCGGCTGTAATGCCCGGAACGGTATCGACGTGGATGCCCGCTTTTTCGAGGAATGCTATTTCCTCGCCGGCTCGCCCGAAAATCGCCGGGTCACCTGATTTCAAACGCACGACATGTTTACCGGCTCTGGCCAACTGCAACATCGTTGCATTGATGTCTTCCTGCCTGCAGCTGACCCGGCCCGCGCGTTTGCCAACCAGCATGCGCTTTGCCTCGCGCCGCGCCAACTCCAGCACCTCGTCGGAGACGAGATCGTCAAACAGGATCACATCGGCGGCCTGGAGTGCCCGAACGGCCTTGAGGGTCAGCAGTTCCGCATCGCCGGGGCCAGCGCCGACGAGGGTCACGCGACCAACCACCGGACGTGACGCGGGTAACCTGTGCCCGGCCCCGGCGAATAGCTGTATCTCATCATCAGCAGCCGGCGGCGGTCCGAAGGCGCGATCAACAAAACCTTCCCAGAAGGCCCTTCTGGCTGGACCCGAGCGCAATGTTGCATTGACTTTTTTGCGGATCGACAACGCCAGTGCGCCCCAGGATTTCAGCGATGGCGGCAACAGCGTCTCTATCCGGCGCCGGATCGCCTGAGCGAGGATAGGAGCCGCGCCATCGGTGGAGATCGCCACGACAACAGGCGAGCGGTTGACGATCGTTCCGAACTGGAACTGGCAATAGCGCGGTTTGTCGATAACGTTGACGGGAACGCCGGCCTTTTGGGCGGCTTCGAAGAACCGTGCAGCGGCGGCGTCATCCTCACAGTCAGCGATCGCGATGGCCGCCTGCTCGAAGGCCTCGGCATGCCAGTCATGGGCATGATGAACGAACCGGCCGTCTCCGGATTGCGACCCTTGGCGGAGAAGATTGGAAAATGTCTCGCTCAGGTCCTGGGCGTAGACATGAACTTCGGCGCCACAGGCCGCGAGCAGTTCCGCCTTCCATGCGGCGGCGTCCGATCCGCCGGCAACGACGGCGCGTTTGCCGGTCAGCGCCCAGAACACCGGCAACTTGGCAAGCGGGGCCATGCGGGCGGGGGCGGTGCGAAGGGCCTGTTCACTCGGCAGCAGCTGCAAGACATCCATCGATGATCCCTCTGATTTCCGCGCGGCACGAGCCGCAATTGGTTCCTGCATTGGTTTCCTTGCCGACCGCCTCGACGCCGCTGCAGCCGCTGCGCACTGCCGCGACGATCTGGTTGACGCCGACGCCGAAGCAGGAACAGACGGTCGCGCCCGGGTCCATGCGTCCTGCGCCCGGACGTCCCGCGACGACGGCGAAGCGCTTGGCGAGTTCGGTATGCGGGACGCTGAGTTGCTCGATCGCCCAATTGCGGGCAACCGCGACTGGCTGGGATGCGAGAAAGAAGGCGGCGAGCAGGCGGTCACCATCGAAAAAGGCGAGGCGCAGATCACCCGATTGCCTGTCGACATAACCGAGCGGCTCGATATGACCGGGAAGGGCGAAGTGCAGACGGCACCAGTCGGCCCAGCTTGCGGGGGCCGCATCAAAGCCAAGCTCCAGCCGCCAACCGCCATCGGCCTTTGCCACGGCCCAGTAAGTGGCATCGAGATTTTGCGGCTTGTTGAAGCAGACCGCAAAGCCATAGCTTTCCACCTTGCGCGGCCGGACGGCGACCGCGACGTTTTTGGATGCCGGCTGACCGGAGACAGGATCGGTCACGGGTGCGACGACTGCATCGATCCGTGCGGCGGCCGCAAACTGATCGTTCCAGTGCATCGGCACGAACAGGCTGCCGCGCGCCTGCCGGTCGGTGACAAGGGCGCGGACCACGGCCTTGCCGTAGGGACTTTCGATCTCGACAAGTGAGGCGCTGGCAACACCGATTTCCATGGCATCGCGCGGGTGTATTTCGGCGAAGGGCTCGGCGATATGGGCTGAAAGCCGGGCGCTTTTGCCGGTCCGCGTCATCGTATGCCACTGGTCGCGGATACGGCCGGTATTGAGCGTCAGTGGAAAATCGGCATTGGTCCGGTCCGAGACCGGGGCGCTAACGGGAATAAAGCGCGCCTTGCGATCGGGATGAAAGAAGCCGCCTTCGCTGAAAAACCGTGTGGTCCGGGCCGTTGCGCCTTCCTGTTGCGGCCATTGAAACGGGGACATTGCATCATAGGTGCCAACATCGATCTGCCGATGGGCGCCGATATCGAAATCGCGGCTGCCATCATTTTCAAAGGCCGAAAGTGCTGCATGCTCGGCAAAGATTTTTGGCGCTGACTCTGCAGAAAAGGCGGGGCCAAAGCCCATGCGGCGCGCGACTTCCGTCATCTGCCACCAATCAGCTTTCGCTTCGCCAGGTGCCGTGAGAAAGGCACGTTGACGGGAAATGCGGCGCTCGGAATTGGTCACCGTGCCGTCCTTTTCCCCCCAGCCGAGCGATGGCAGAAGCACATGCGCATATGGCGTCGTGTCGGTTTGCTGCAGGACATCAGACACGACGACGAACGGGCAGGCGGCGATCGCGGCTGCGACTGCATCGGCGTCCGGCATCGAGACAACCGGATTGGTCGCCATGATCCACAGCGCCTTGATCCGGCCATCGGCAACCGCCCGGAACATGTCGACAGCCTTGAGACCAGGCTTGCGAGCAATATTGGGTGATTGCCAGAAACGCTGGACGCGGTCGCAATCATCCGGGTTTTCGATCGCCATATGGGCGGCCAGCATGTTGGCGAGTCCGCCGACCTCGCGCCCGCCCATGGCATTCGGCTGGCCTGTCAGCGAGAACGGCCCCATGCCGGGTCGGCCGATACGACCGGTGGCCAGATGGCAATTGATGATGGCGTTGACCTTGTCGGTGCCCGACGCGGACTGGTTGACACCCTGGCTGTAGCAGGTGACGACTTTCTGCGTTTCCTCGAACAGCCGGAAGAACTGGCGCAATTGCATGGAGGGCAATCCGGTCAATTCCATCAGATCGGCGATATCAAGGGCCGAGGCGGCGGCGAACGCCTCGGGGAAACCGCTGGTGTGCGTGCCGATATAATTCTGGTCGATCGCGGCAGTGCCGGCGAGGTGGGCAAGAAGGCCCATGAACAGCGCCACGTCGCCATCTGGACGGATCGCCAGATGCAGGTCGGCGATATCGGCCGTCATCGTGCGGCGCGGGTCGATGACGACCACCTTCATGGAGGGGCGGGCGGCCTTGGCGGCGGCCAGCCGCTGGTAGATCACCGGGTGGCACCAGGCGAGGTTGGAACCGGTCAGGATGACGAGATCGGCAAGCTCGATATCCTCGTAGGTGCCGGGAACGGTATCGGCGCCGAAGGCACGTTTGTGTCCGGCGACGGAGGAGGACATGCAGAGACGCGAATTGGTGTCGATATTGGCCGAGCCGATAAAACCCTTCATCAGCTTGTTGGCGACGTAATAGTCTTCGGTCAGCAGCTGACCGGAGACATAGAACGCGACTGAATCCGGGCCGTACTCGGCGATGGTTTGCGAAAAGCGGGAGGCCGCGAGATCGAGGGCTTCATCCCAGCTTGCGCGTTCTCCGCCAATCTGCGGATGAAGGATCCGGCCGTCGAGATCGATGGTTTCGGCCAGCGCCGACCCCTTGGAACAGAGCCGGCCAAAATTGGCGGGATGATCCAGATCGCCCTTGACGCTGACCGTGCCGGTGCCATCGACGTTGGCGATGACGCCGCAACCGACGCCGCAATAGGGGCAGGTGGTCTTGGTTTCAGCGGACATGAAGCGTGCCCCGCGGCGGAGTTTCGAGATCGCGGCGTGCTCCCCCCCTCTGTCCCTCCGGGACATCTCCCCCACAAGGGGGGAGATTGACCGCCGAATTCTTGCGTCTCTTTCCTTCAATCAGCCGGGGGAAAAGAATGATCTCCCCCCTTGTGGGGGAGATGTCCCGAAGGGACAGAGGGGGGTGAGTTCTCCACGAATGTGAGGTTTGGCTTCCCATCATTCCGCCGCCATCATCAGGCTTTCGAGCGCAATCGAGAGCGCTCCGTTATCGTTGCGCACCGGGATCGTCCGCACTTCGCCGTTGTCGGCACCGAGCGCCTTGCCGGTTTCGAGCGAAATCACCCAGTTGTGCAGCGGGCAGGTGACGGCTGTGCCGTGCACAATGCCCTGGCTCAGCGGTCCACCCTTGTGGGGGCAGTGATCCTCGATGGCGAAAACTTCATTTTCGGCCGTGCGAAACACGGCGATCTTGCCCTGTTGTGTCTTCACGCAACGCGCGCCGCGCAGCGGGATGTCGGAAATGTCGCCGATCGCGATCCAGTTCATATCCACGCCCATCACTCCGCTGCCTCCGGATAGCCGACCGTCGCCATCGGCCGGAACTCATGCTTGTCCTTGCCGGAGACGCGCTCCGACCAGGGATCGACTTGGGCGAATTTCTGGGAGAAGACGAAACGCTCGTAATAGGCCTGGCGCTTGTCCGCATCGCCCATGATCTGGCGGCGGATTTCGTCCAGACCGATGCGTTTTGCCCATTTGTAGATGCGCTCGAGATAACGCCCCTGCTCGCGGTACATCTGGGTGAGCGCAACGATGTATTGCAGCGCCTCGTCCTCGGTTTTGACGAGACCCAGAACATCCGTGCCCTTGATGTCGAGACCGGCGGCCCCGGCGAAATGGATCTCGAAGCCCGAATCCACGCAGATGACGCCGATATCCTTGCAGGTCGCCTCGGCGCAGTTTCGCGGACACCCCGAGACGGCCAGCTTCAGCTTGGCTGGGGTCCAGGAGCCCCACATGAATTTTTCGATGCGGATGCCAAGGCCGGTGGAATCCTGCGTGCCGAAGCGGCACCAGTCGGAGCCGACACAGGTTTTCACCGTGCGCAGGCCCTTGGCATAGGCCTGGCCGGAGATGAAGCCAGCCTTGCCGAGATCGGCCCAGACGGCCGGCAGGTCGTCCTTCTCGATCCCGAGCAGATCGATGCGCTGGCCGCCGGTGACCTTGACCAGCGGGATTTCGAACTTGTCGACCACATCGGCGATCGCCCGCAATTCGCCGGCATTGGTAACGCCGCCCCACATGCGCGGCACGACCGAATAGGTGCCGTCCTTCTGGATGTTGGCGTGGACACGTTCATTGATGAACCGCGACTGGTAGTCGTCGGCATATTCGTCCGGCCAGTCGCAGACGAGGTAGTAGTTGAGCGCCGGGCGGCATTTGG
Source organism: Hyphomicrobiales bacterium (assembly GCA_900472175.1). Taxonomy (GTDB): domain Bacteria; phylum Pseudomonadota; class Alphaproteobacteria; order Rhizobiales; family Rhizobiaceae; genus Pararhizobium. The sequence continues at coordinate 18,620 of UCHD01000037.1, forward strand.
CGCAGCCGCAGGAGGTCTTCCATTCAAGTTCCTGCATGACCGCCGGAATGGTCTTCAAGCCCTTGGCCTTGATCAGGCGGCGAACGTCGTCATGGCCAAGCTCGGTACAGCCGCACATCGGCTGCACAGCCTTTGGATTGTAGGCAGCGCCCAGCGTGATGGTCATCAGCTGTTCGACGAGGCCGGTGCAGGACCCGCAGGAGGCGGAGGCCTTGGTGTGAGCGCGGACTTCGTCGAGCGAGGTCAGCCCCTTTGACGTTATCGTCCCGGTGATCTTGCCCTTGCAGACGCCGTTGCAGCCGCAGATTTCCGCATCATCCGGCAAGGCTGCAACGGCCGCCGTAGGGTCCAGCGGCGACCCTCCCTGGTAGGCCTGGCCGAAAATGAGCGTTTCGCGCATTTCGGAAATATCCGTGGCTTTCTTCTTCAGGTCGTTGAACCAGGCTCCATCGGCGGTTTCGCCGTAGAGCACGGTGCCGATGATGCGGTTGTCCTTCAGCACCAGCCGCTTGTAGACGCCGGCTGTTGCGTCGCGCAGCACGATCTCTTCGCGGTCATCGCCTTCGGCAAAGTCGCCGAGCGAGAACAGGTTGATGCCGGTGACCTTGAGTTTCGTCGGTGTATCCGAGTGAACGAAGACGGGTGTGCGGTCGCCGGCCAGATGCGATGCGGCGATGCGCGCCATATCGTAAAGGGGAGCGACGAGACCGTAGACCATGCCGTCAACCTCGGCACATTCGCCGAGTGCCAGAATATCGCCATCCGAGGTCTGCATGCCGGAATCGACGACGATGCCACGGTTAACCGCAAGACCCGCGTCCTTGGCAATCGCCGCGTTTGGACGGATGCCGACGGCCATGACCACAAGGCTTGCCGGGATGATCGTGCCATCGTCCAGTTCGATGCCTTCGACCTTGCTCGTGCCGACGATCTGCCTGGTGTTGGCCTTTGTGATGACCTTGATGCCGCGGTCCTCGAAAGCGCGCTGCAACAGGTAGCCGGCCGCCGGATCGAGCTGCCGGTCCATCAACGTCGGCATGACATGCAGCACGGTGACATCCATGCCGCGCGAATTGAGCCCGGCCGCCGCCTCCAGCCCGAGAAGGCCGCCGCCGATGACGATGGCCTTTTCCCGCGACTGGGCTGCCAGCAGCATGGCCTGAACGTCGTCGATGTCACGATAGGTGATGACGCCGGGCAGATCCTTGCCGGGGACCGGAATGATGAAGGGCACCGAGCCGGTGGCGATCACCAGCTTGTCGTAACTTTCCGTCACGCCATGATCGGAAGTCACGGTTTTCCGGGCGCGATCGATGGCGACGATCTTGTGGCCCTTATAGAGGGTGATACCGTTTTCGATGTACCAGCCGTCGCCATGAATGACGATCTGTTCGTAGGTTTTCTCGCCGGATAGCACCGGCGACAGCATGATGCGGTCATAATTGACGCGGGGCTCGGCGTTGAAGATCGTGACCTCGTATTGGCCCGGGGCCTGTTCAAACAGGTGCTCCAGCATGCGCCCGGGCGCCATGCCATTGCCGATGATGATGAGTTTCTGGGTCATGCCGATTACTCCGCGGCTTCGACGAAACGGTGGCGTTCGTAGAGGAACTTCAGCACCGCCTCGCGGCATTTGAGATAGGTGCGGTCCGAGGCCAGTTCGATCCGGTTTCTGGGGCGGGTGATCGGCACGTCGAGCACTTCACCGATGCAGGCTGCCGGGCCGTTGGTCATCATCACGATCCGGTCAGAAAGCAGCACGGCCTCGTCGACGTCATGGGTGATCATCAGCATGGTGTTGCCGAGACGAAGGTGGATTTCCATCACCGCGTCCTGCAGATGTGCCCGCGTCAGGGCATCAAGCGCACCGAAGGGTTCGTCGAGCAAAAGGATCTTCGGCTCCATGGCGAGTGCCCTGGCAATGCCGACCCGTTGCTTCATGCCGCCGGAAATCTCCGATGGCCGCTTGTCCTTCGCATGCGCCATCTGCACGAGGTCGAGATTGGCCATCACCCAGTCGTGACGTTCGCTCTTGTTTTTGCTTCTGCCGAAAACCTTGGAGACAGCGAGATTGACATTTTCATAGACCGTCAGCCAGGGAAGCAGGCTGTGGTTCTGGAACACGACGGCGCGTTCGGGGCCGGGCGCATTGACCTCGCGGTTCTCCAGGAGCACTGCGCCGGAGGAGACCGGCGTCAGGCCGGCGATCAGGTTGAGCAGGGTCGATTTTCCGCAGCCGGAATGGCCGATGATCGAGACGAATTCGCCCTTGGCAATCGTCAGGTTGATGCCTTTCAACACTTCGGCGCGGCTCCCCGCCCGGTCGAAATACTTGTCGATATGGTCGAGTTTCAGATAGGCGCTCATGATCTGGGCCCTCAGTTTGCGGATGCGCCGCGGGTGATGACGGAGCCGGCGGCTGAAACCAGCTTGTCGAGGATGAAGCCGACGACGCCGATATAGGCGAGCGCCACGATGATGTCGGGCAGGCGTGAGGAGTTCCACGCATCCCAGATGAAGAAGCCGATGCCGACGCCGCCGGTGAGCATTTCCGCCGCAACAATGGCGAGCCAGGACAGGCCGATGCCGATGCGCAGCCCGGTGAAGATGTAAGGGGCCGCAGACGGCAGCATGATTTTGAAAAAGAACTCGAACTGGTTGAGGCACAGCACCTTGGCGACGTTGCGGTAATCCTGCGGGATATTGCGAACGCCGACCGCGGTGTTGATGATCACCGGCCAGATCGAGGTGATGAAGATCACGAAGATGGCAGACGGGTTCGAATCCTGGAACGCGGCCAGCGACAGCGGCAGCCAGGCGAGCGGGGGGACCGTGCGCAGGATCTGGAAGATCGGATCAAGGCCGCGCATCGCCCAGACCGATTGACCGATCAGCGCGCCGATCAGGACGCCGGTGACAGCCGCAAGGCCGAAACCGTAGGCGACGCGCTGCAGCGAGATCAGCACCCGCCAGCCAAGCCCGATATCCTGCGATCCGTAGTTGAAGAACGGATAGGCGATCAGGTCGTAGCTTTCCTGCCAGACCTGAGACGGCGGCGGCAGCGTCGCGCCGGCCTCCGAACAGAGAACCTGCCAGATCACCAGAATGACGGCCAGCACCACCAGTGGCGGCACGACGTTGCGGGCGATCGCCACCGCGATCTGCTTCGGCTTGAATCTTGACGGCGTCCGGGCCGGCAGGGCGAAGACGCTTGCGCCTGTTTTCGGCAATACGGCCGGTGTGATGTGTTCCGTGCGGGCCAGTGCGGGCATGGAATATCTCCTGAAGGGAAAGAGGAAGTCCGGCGCAAAATCGATGCGTCGATAGTGCTCGGATCAGGACATTGCCTTGATCGACAGGCTGTCGAGATAGGCGGAGGGGTGTTCCGGATCGAAGACCTTGCCGTCGAAGAAGGTTTCCTTGCCGCGCGAGGTGGTGGCCGGAATGTCAGCGGCGGCGACGCCGAGATCGGCTGCCGCAGCGCGCCAGATGTCCTCGCGGTTCACCTGATCGACCAGCGCCTTGATGTCGGTATCGGCGGCGAACTTGCCCCAGCGGATGTTCTCGGCCATGAACCAGGTGTCATGGCTCTTGAACGGATAAGACGCGCCGTTCGTCCAGAATTTCATATGGAGGCCGCTGCCTTGGACAACGCGGCCATTGCCGTAATTGATGTCGCCTTTCAGGCGGCCGATGATGTCCTTCACCGGAACGTTGAACCATTGGCGCTTGCCGACGATCGCCGCCATCTCATCCTTGTTGTCCATGCTTTCGCACCACATCTGGGCTTCCATCACGGCCATCATCAGCGCCTTGGCAGCGTTCGGATTTTTCTCCACCCAGTCGGCGCGAAGCCCGAGCGCCTTTTCGGGATGCCCCTTCCAGAGTTCGCCCGTCGATGCAGCGGTGAAGCCGATGCCCTGGTTGACCAGCTGCTCGTTCCACGGTTCGCCGACACAGAAGGCATCCATGTTGCCGACCTTCATGTTGGCCACCATCTGGGGCGGCGGCACGACGATGGTCGAGACGTCCTTGTCGGGATCGATGCCGCCAGCAGCCAGCCAGTAGCGGATCCACAAATCATGCGTGCCGCCCGGAAAAGTCATCGCGACCTTGACTTCACCGCCGTCGGCCTTCTTTTTCTCGAAGGCGGCCTTGAGTTTGGAGGCATCCAGCTGGACGCCTGTGTCTGCATATTGCTTGGCAACGGAAATCCCTTGGCCGTCACAGTTGAGACGCGCAAGGATTGCCATCGGCACGGGGACGTTGTTCTGCGTCACCTTGCCGGTCTGCATCAGGTAGGGCATCGGCGAGAGGATATGGGCGCCATCGATGCCATTGGCTGCGCCGCCGAGAACCAGGTTGTCGCGGGTCGCGCCCCAGGAGGCCTGTTTGGCGACATCGACATCGGGAAGGCCGTGCTTTTCGAAAAAGCCCTTTTCCTTGGCGATGATCAATGCCGCTGAATCCGTCAGCGCGATATAGCCGAGCTTGACGCCGGTCACTTCCGGCCCGGCGGTCGCGGCAAATGCGCCGGACGGGAACGCCGTCTTGATCGCGCCGAACAGCGCTGCGGTAGCGGTCGTCTTGAGGATGCCGCGACGGGTAATGCCGTTGCTCGATATCGTCTTCATGAACAGTTCCCTCTGTTGTAGCCGGCCGGAAAGTTGGCAATAAAAAACGCCGCTCGGAGATTGCGTCTTCGGGGAAGAAATTCCCCGGACTGCAACAACCTTGCGACGTCGATGTCTCTGCGAGCGCCTGCTTGGGCTCGACTTGCCGCGATCGCCATTGACCGCAGCGAATTATATCAAGCAAAGCCCGTGCCAGTTTTGGCGCCAGTCATTAGCTCTTTGAAATTGAAGGCGTTTTCACGAACAAAAGTGCAATGTGCAAATTTTGAACAGGCTGACTTTATGCAAAAAAAATTAGCGTTTGCTTGGATGCAGTCAGGTTCATGGCAGAAATTTTGTGCAGCGCAAAACGCCGTCGGTCAGGCTTCCTCACCCGCAAGCCTGTTCGCGGCACCGGTTTTCACCGGAAATTGCGCGACATATTCCGCCATCTGCGACGGGTCGAAAACCTGCCCGTCCATGAAGCGGTCGCCATCCATGGCCCCTTCGATACGCACATCGGCATCCAGCGGGCCAGCACTTTCGCCAAGGGCCGTACGGTAGATGTCCGGGCGGTAGGCGGAAGCGGCGGCCGACATGCCATGCTGCGACAGGCCGGTCTGGCCCCAGCGCAGCATCTGGCTGTAAAGCCAGAGCGCCTGGCTTGGGCGGGGATAATTGGCAAAGCCGGCGTGAAAGGTGAAGTAGTTCTCGATGATGCGGCGGTTGCCCTGATCATCAAGGTTGAATTGTCCGGCCAGCACGCGGCGGATGATATCGACCTGTGCAGCGATATAGCGGCTGTCAGCGAGCGCCTCAGAAAGCGCGCCGTGATTGTCCGGCTGATCGCACCAGCGCGCCGCAGCATCCAGCGCGACGAGCAGCCGCGACACGGTCTCCGGATGGGTCTCCGCCCATTCCGGCCGCATGCCAATGACCTTTTCCGGCGCGGACGGCCAGATGTCCTGCTTGGCGGCAACGATACGGCCAATGCCGCGCTCGGAGGCGACCATGTTCCAGGGTGCGCCGACACAGAACCCGTCAATGGCGCCAGCCGCCAGCGCATCCGAGGTCAGCGGCGGCGGCACGACCACAAGCTTGACGTCACGGTCCGGGTCGATGCCGCCTGCCGCCAGCCAGAAGCGGAATTCGTAATTGTGCGACGAAAACGGATAGGTGACTCCGAAGGTCGGCAGCGGCTCGCCGAGCGCCTTCATACTGAAGATGACCTTGGCCAGCGCCAGCGCATTTTCCAACGCACTCGCCGTCTCGGCAAGATCAACCTGCTGCCGCATGCGGGCATAGAGGCGGGTCGACAGGGTAATCGCGTTGCCGCCCCGGCCGAGCGAAAACGGCGTAATCGTCGGCGACGGATTGGAGCCCAACCCCAGCATCGAGGCGACCGGCATGGGCGACAGCATATGGGCGATATCGAACTGCCGGAAGGCGAGACGGTCGCGCACATTCGCCCAGGAGACATCCCTGACCAGGTCGAGGGTGATGCCTTCCTTCCGCGCAAAGCCAAATTCTGACGCTGCGATCAGCACCGAGGCATCGACCAGCGGGATGAAGCCGGCCCGCAGGGTGCGTGGACCTTCGCTCGCCAATCGTGCCGGTGCAGCAAGGCCGTTGTCGCCGTTTTGGGCTCTGAACTTGGTCATCATGTTCACTCCAATGCCTCCCGCCGGAAGATGCCGGGCCATCACATCAGCAACCCTGCCGCAGTAACGACGCTCTGGGCGATGTCGGCCATCTTCTTCTTTTCGTTCATGGCGGTCTGGCGCAGCAGCGCAAACGCCTGCTCCTCGGAAAGGCCACGCATCTTCATCAGGATACCCTTGGCGCGCTCGACGACCTTGCGCTCCTCCAGCGCCGATTTCGCGTCGGCAAGCTCCCGCCGCAGGCGGCTGAACGCATTGAAGCGGCTGACGGCCATATCCAGGATAGGCTTGACCCGTTCCTTCTTCAGGCCATCGACAATATAGGCGGATACGCCAGCATCGACCGCCGCCTCGATGGAGGCGGTGTCCGATCGATCGACGAACATGGCGATTGGCCGGCCGATCGTGCGTGTCAGCTGGAAGAGATGCTCCATCATGTCACGGTTCGGATTTTCAAGATCGATGACAATCACGTCCGGTTGCAGCGTCTCGATGATGCGGGCAATCCCGTTGACCTCATGAACGACCGTGACCTTTGCATGTCCTGCCTCACGCAACCCTTCCTCGATGATCGAGGCGCGGATCGCGTTCTCGTCGATCACAAGAATGGTGAGGTCCAAATGAGCCATTGCGCATAGATGCCGCAGCGCAGCAATCTTGGCAATGCCTAAAATAGTGACTGACTTTATTTATGATAAAAAAATAGCCATTCGAGCGGATTCGGCTGATGGGAATTCTCCGCGCGATTGTTCAAGCTCTTGTGTGAGCGATGCTCGACATCCGGCCCGATGTCCCGCTTTGCGGCATCGTAGGCGCGAAGCTTATCGGTGACCATAACCCGGGCGCGCCGAGCCAGTGCTTCTTGCCACGGATCGAAAGGACGGGTTCATCGGGGTGCCACTTGTCGCCGACCAACCGGATAAGCGGCGACAAATCTCGTTGGCGAAGGCACGTCGGAATTTCTCCGCCCAAAGCCGGACCGTTTGATGCGAGACCAAGACCCCACCGGCAGCCAGCAAGCCCTCGACCGTTCGCAGGCTGAGAGGGAAGCGGAAATAGAGCCACCCGGCGCGGGCAATGCTCTTCAGTGCCTCGCCACGATTGGCCGCGGCTCGTCAATAGGCCTTTGATTTGACACGCTTTATTTGGGGAAGCCAAATTTCTCGGTAATTCTCCAGAAGCACTGGTTGATGTCGACCAAGGACTTTACGCTGTCCTTGATCCGGTTGATCTCCTCGTCATCAAGCTGCTCGATCTTGCCGTATTTTATGTCGTCCTTGCCCTCGAAAATCCGCATCGACTGTGTGAGCCCGCGGCCGCTGTCCGGATCAAACGAATAGATACAATGGTTATATTTGTTGCGGAGTTTGGCCTCTTCCGACAGGCGCCGCGTCACCTCCAGAATCTCTCTCCGGCAGCTGGCTGGGGTTTTTTGCATCTTTGCCAGGCGCTCGACGAGATCAATCCGCGCACGCGGGGTATTCAGCGTCAGAAAGATGACGATTGCCGTTTCCTTGTCCGACACGGCCAGCCCGGCGATCATGTGGATCAGCAGGCTTTCGGTGTTTGTCCAGGTATAGTTCAATTGCCCCAGCAGCAGCAGGATATCCTGGAATTTACGCATCGCCGCCCGGCACCGGATCGCCGCTCGAATGGGGCTGACTTTCTGGGAAAACTTCGCGGGCATCCTTTTCTTTTTGCTCAAAACAAAGCGCGACAGCTTCCGTTCGATTGTGGACGCCGAGCTTGGTGATGATGTTATGGATGTGAATTTTCACCGTATGCTCGGATAATCCCAAGGCCGCCGCGATAATCTTGTTTGGGTTGCCCAATGCCATCCTGGCCAGGATTTCGTTCTCGCGTTTTGTCAGTTGATCCATTGTTTTACTCTGGATTTCTCGCTCCGCCTGCAGTTTTTCCCCATTGGACGGGCGCGCGCCGCTGCCCTCCCAGGCGGCGTTGTATTGATCGTGATTGGTCGCTGACGGAAAATATGTCCCGCCGCGCAGGATGATCCTCAACATGGACAGCAAAACGTCGAGGCTAACGTTCAAAGGCAGGACGCCCCGGACCAGACGGGTATCGATGGCAGGAAGCCATCCAATCGTGCCGCGCAGATCGCTGTCAGTCACGATGACCAAGGCGGTGGAGGGGTGCCGCTTGAGCAGCTCTCCAGCACAATTGCTCAGTTCATGAGCAAGGTGCATATCAACCAGGAGGAGCCGCAGAGGTATTTCAAATTCACCCAATGCGGATTTCAGGCTGGCGGCGTGCTTCACACTCAAACACGGAAACTCCCGCTCGATAGCCGCTGTCATTGCGCCGGATACGATGTCGGGAGGACCGACAAAGAGAAGTGTACGCAAATAGGAAATAGCCTCCAAGGACGCCGCCCCATCTGCGCTGACGTCTTGCACGCGAGGCGCTGTGTGCGTCATTTAGAGTGCCTCCCCCGGATAGGATAACGCGGAGTCGTCTCCGCCCTTTTATTTAGAAAAGCCTAACCTAAAGGGCCTCGACTTGGAATAGATCGAATGAGCTACGTCAGAGGCGTTGAGCGTCGAAAAGGCGAACAAAAGGGGCGTAAAGCGTGAGCAAACCACGTCGGTGCACCAACTTTAGGCGCCGAAGCGCAGGCCCGCTACACACTATGAGGTAGCCGGGATATCGGCAGTCTCGTTCCTGCGGACCTTCAAAAATGCAGGGGCACAGTATCGGCGGAAGTGCCACGCTGCATGCATCGCAGTGCCGAAACAGTCCCTCCGTCACCAGAAACCGTGTTTCTCGTGTCGGCATGCATTTTCAGACCGTAATGCCCTTGAGCTAAATCCGGCGTCTGTCTTCAGCTCGCTCGATCCGCGTGTCCTGAAGAGCCGGCACAACCCATCTAGCTCTAACTAGCGGCTTACCTTCTCCGGACAATGAGCACAGTCTACCGGTGGCGGCTTGAGTTCTTGGGCCGCTTGCGGGGCGCGAGCATACCTTGAAGCGGCGCGCCTTTTCACCCAACCCGGGAGGAAAACACAGATCACGACAACGCAAGCAGCAGCGAGCGGTCTTGCCATGCATGCCCGCTTTTCGATCACGAGATCAATTTCAACCTCTGCGAGGTCAAGGCCGTATAAAAGATGATTAACGGTCAAACTGTCGCGGATCCAGAGACAAAGGACACGACGATGTCGGACAAATTCAGAAACAACTATGATCTGAAATTCTACGACGACGACCAGGAACAAAATCAAGAGCAGAACCAGGATCAGACCCAAGATCAGGATCAGACACAGGGTCAGGATCAGACCAGCGATCAGGACCAAAGCCAGAGCAGCGAGTCGGAGAACTACAATCTCAACGGCAACGGCAATTTGAATGGCAACGGAAACCTGAATGGCAACGCCAATTTCAACGCCAGCGAAAATGTCAACGAAAACGTCAATACGACGACCGTTGACGTCGGCGTAACGGTTGATGTTGGGCTGGATGGCTACCTTCCATCGGACGATGATTTCGCCGACGTTGATGTCAGTGGCGGAAGCTCCATCGATGGAATGTTCAACATCAAATTTGACAACATTCTCAACAGCGCCATGGGTGGTGATGGCAACGTCGCCAACGTCATCAGCCAGGTCGCCAACATGCAGGACAATGACAGTCTGGCCAATGCCCAGGTCAGCAATGACGGCACGTTCGCGTTGAACAACAATGCCAATGGCGGAACCGCTTCTGCGGCTGATGGCATCAACGGCGGAGGCTCCGGTGGCAGCGGCGGCAGTCATGCCGATGCCGATGGCGGCAATGGCGCAAGCGGTGGTGGCTCCATCGGTGGCTTCGGGTTCGCTGGCGACGGCACCGGCGGTCTCGCAGCCAGCCTGGCAGCAGGCGGAACCAGTGAAGGTGGCCACGCCAACGGTGCTTCTGGCGCCAGCGGCGCTGCTGCAAGCGGTAGCGCCGACGGCGGCAATGGTGACGGTGGCCGCGGCGGAAACGGCGGCGAAGGCCTTGGTGTCGGCTTGGGCCTCGGCCTCGGGCTTGGTGCAGGACTGGCCTTTGCCGGTGACGGCAGCAACGGTGGCGACAACACGGCCGGCAACGGTGCCGACGGTGGAGACACCGGCAATGCCAACGGTGGCGCGGCTTCGGATGCCGGCGACGGCGGAGACGCCACGGGCGGTGCGGCCAACACCGGAATTGGTGCCGTTCTCGGCCTGATAAACCCTGTTATCGTCGACAGTGATGGCGGCGGCAGCAACACCGGCGGCAATGGTGCCGGGAATACCGGCGGCGATGCTGGAGATCCAGCCGGCGGCGCAGGCGGTACGGGCGGTGCTGCTACAGACGCCGGCAACGGTGGCCGCGGTGGCGACGCAAGTGGTTCCGGCACTGGCACCGGTTCTGGCGACGGAAGTGGTACGGGCACCGGTGGCGACGGTGGCAACGGCGCAGCCGGGACCGGCGGTGACGCGATGAGTGGCAGCGCCACGAGCGGCGACGCTTACGGCGGTTGGGCGCAAGCCGGTGGTGGAGACGGCGGCGCGGCTTTGAGCGGCGCCTGGGCTGACGGCATCGGCGGTGACGGTTACGGCGGTTGGTCCTATGGCGGGGCTGGCGGGGCTGGCGGTGATGGTGGCACTGCCACGACGGGCTATGGCGGCGCCGGCGATGGCGGTTCGTGGGGCTCGGACAATGGTGATGATGGTTTCGTCACCGGTACGAGTTCCGCCCACGCTGATGCTGTCATCGACACAAGCGCCTTCAACCAGGAAATCGTGATGGGCGCAAACCTTCAGCAAAACGCGGTCGATATGACCGTGGTCGGTGGCGACCTGACGAGTTCTGTTGTCGGAGAAGATACGCACGACGGTTCATAAGGGCGAAAACGCTCTTCATCCGTTGTGAAACACGCGATCCGGGCTGCGCAGGTTTCCTGCGCAGCCTCTCATGCCGCCAGGCGTTTCGTTATCATGTTGATACTGGCAGGGAGCGGGGGCCGTGACCATGTTTGATAAGATCACCGAAGAGATTGCCCATTTCATTGGCGTGTTCCATGTCAGCGTCGAAGACGCCCGCTTTAGAGAGATCTATCCGGAATTCTCCTTCAATCCTGTCCCGTCCGAGTTGGAGCCGCTTCCGGCCATCGTTCCCCATTTCGAGGCGCCTTATCAGCTGCTGGGTTACGACCCCGGATTTGACTATCGCTCCCCCAGGGCAGAGCCTTGGCATGCCTATTCGCGACCGGTGAAATTCCAGGACACGCAACGGCCACACATCATCGATGAAAATGGCGCTGGTAGCACCTGGTACAACTGGCCAAAGTATGGTGCGGGTCTGTCCCATTGGACAACGAAATTTACGCATCCGGAACTAGAGCCGCCCGGCTCGGTCGTTAATTACATCAATCAGATCGTCGTCCTTTCCGACAATGATTACTTCAGTGTTGGCGGCCACAACCTCACTTTTTCACCTGACGCCATCGACAATTCCGGGCTGCTTGCCAGTGCCGAAGCCGTCTTGTCGCTATCGCCGCTCGGCGATCTGGAACGCCCCGGGTCCGGCGATGAAATTATCACGCTGATCAAGGCAAGCATTCTCCAGATTGAAGCCGCGGAATTGTCTTCAAGTCACGCTGCGCAAATCTTTGCGGCCGGCGAGACAATGGAAGGGATCTATGTCAACGGCCAGCTGGCTTCCGAAGTGCCTCTGCTTGAGGATTACCACTCGTTCGATGATGAAGCATCGGAGGACGACACGGGCTCCAATGTTTGGAGGATGGATAACGGAACCGTTGCCATCAAGGCTTCGGTCGAGTTGCAAAGTGGCGGAAACACGCTGGTCAACGAAGCTCTCTTGAAGAATTTCTGGACCGGCGGGACTGTCACCGCCGTCGTCGGTGACCATGTCGAGCTGAACGCGATTATCCAGACCAATGCCTTGTGGGACACCGACGCAGTCACGTCGTCCATCGGGCTGCCAACGAACACCGGCATCAACGAATTGTTCAACATCGCCACGTTCGAGCGCTTGGATATCGCCAAGAACCCGAACGCAGATCCTGTCGACCTCGATCACTATCCAAAATACTGGTCAATCACCGAGGTCAAAGGCGACCTTATGATCGTGAACTGGCTTGAGCAGTTTACCTTCATGAGTGACAACGACATCGGCATTCTCTCATCGTCCGGCGTCACGACCAGCATCGTGAGCGGAGACAATACCGGCGTGAACCACGTGTCGATTTTCGAATTGGGTTTTTCCTATGACCTGATTGTCGTCGGCGGCTCGCTTTATGACGCCAACATCATCCGGCAGACGAACGTCCTGTTCGACAATGACGTGATTGATGCGGATGCGAGTTTTCAAACGGCCGGAAAAGGTGAAATTTCGTCGTCGGCAAATCTGCTCTGGAATCAGGCGCATATCACCAATATCGGAAATCCGGACCGGTTCGACGTACTGCCACAACACTACCTGGATGCTGCCAATGGACTTGCTGACGGTGGAACGAACATTCCGGATGACGTGCGTTCGGATGATGCGTTCGCGGGCCTGAACGGACTGAGCGTCCTGTACATCACCGGCGATGTCCTCAATCTTCAATACATCCGTCAGACAAACATTCTCGGCGATAGCGATCAAATTGCACTCGCCAAGGAGGCCGTGGCTCCGAATCTTACGACGGAATGGTCCATCACGACGGGCTCCAACACGCTTGTGAACAGTGCCGCCATCGCAGATCTCGATTCTTTCGGGAAGACCTATGTTGGCGGTGATCAATATTCTCTGGAGACCCTTTATCAGGCCGAGATGATATCGCAGCATCCGGAATTTGGCGGTCATCATTCAGATGCGCTCGTCAATGAGGCCGTACTTTTTCTCGATGATTCCATGCTGGACACGGCCGATACGGCTCACCCGCCATACGCAGCAGAGCACGATATGAACCCCGATGACGGGGTTAACAGCGTGCTTGGACATTAGGGGGATGCATGTCTGATATTCGCAGTCGCCTTGCCGTTCCTGCTGGACCGGTGGAGGTCAAAGCAGAAAGCACAAACCCGCCTCGGAGTGCCTATGAAGACATGGAGGCGGCATGTGCCAAGCTTGAGCAGGCGGTGGAAGAATGCCTGAAGGAAAGCCTGGCCAATGCCTCGCCCCCTACCGGCACCTCAAGCCGGCGGTCCGAGAGTGAAAATCTGCAGGTACAACGCCCGCACACGATCACCAAAACATTTACCCCACATCAGGGCACAATCCGCGCCACGTTAAAATCCGTTGACAAGCCGCCGGCTGAGCCGTTGGCACGCGATATTCCGCAGGCCAAGGCAGACGGCGGCATGAAGATTCTTGAGGGCGACAGTGGGCCGGTGTTGATCGATCCTTCGCCGGCCGGGAAACCGCATGCCGAAGGAGGCGGGAAGGGATCGGGCAGCGGACGCGGTACGTTCCACAAGCGTCTCGGCCCCGTCGATTTTAATGCCAGCCTCAGGGCAGGCATCAATGCCGTGCGGCACAACCTTATGATTGTCATGTTGTTCACGATCGCGAGCAACGTGCTCGTCCTGGCGATACCGATATACCTTTTCCAGATTTCAGATCGGGTCCTGACAAGCCGCTCGATCGATACGCTAATCATGCTGACAGTGGTGATCGTCGGCGCAATCATCCTGCAATCCATGTTCGACGCGTTGCGGCGCTTCGTGCTGATGCGCACTGCCGTCGAGGTTGCCGCTCAACTTGGGGCGCCGATCCTGAGTGCGGCAGCCCGCGCTTCGCTACAAGGCAATGGCCGGGAATACCAGGTGTTGGGGGACCTTCAGCAAGTTCGATCGTTTCTCGTCTCCAGAACGCTACTGTCATTTCTTGATGCGCCGATCGCGCCGGTATTTCTCCTTGCTGTGTTCCTTATTCATCCGCATCTCGGTTTTATCGTCGTGACATCGGCCATCCTGCTGTTGATTCTCACCCAAATAAACCAGCGCATGACGGCGACACCCTTCGCGGACGCAAACGTGGCCCAGGTGAAGGCCAATCTTCATTTGGACTCAATGACGCGCAACTCGCAGATCATCAACGCGCTGGCGATGATACCGGAAGCCGTACATATCTGGGGAAAGGATACCGCAGCCTCCCTGAAGGCCCAGGTCATTGCGCAGGACAGAAATATTGCGATATCAGCGATTTCAAGGGGTACGCGGCTTTTAACTCAGGTAACGATGCTGGGTTGGGGAGCATATCTCTCGGTTGAGGGTGAATTGACCGGCGGCATGGTGATCGCCTCATCGATCATTGCTGGCCGCGCACTCGCGCCGATCGAAGGCGCAATCGAGGGATGGAATCAATTCAGCCAGTCACGGTCCGCCTATAGCCGGATAGCAGCATTGCTGACGGCTTCGCCGTTAAATTTTGAACGCCTTTATCTGCCGAAGCCTGAAGGACGCCTTGATGTCGAACGGCTGCTTTACGTGCCGCAGGGCACGAAGCGTGTCGTCCTCAATGGAATCTCATTTGCCTTGCAACCGGGAGATTCCCTGGCGGTGATCGGCAATTCCGGTGCCGGAAAGACGACGCTGGGCAAGATGTTGGTGGGGTCGATATTGCCGACTTCCGGAAATGTCCGGCTGGACCTGATGGATCTGCGCAACTGGGATCAGCGCCAGTTCGGCGAAAATATCGGCTACCTGCCGCAGGACGTGCAACTCTTCCCCGGGACCATCAAGGCCAATATTGCCCGGATGAGAACCGACGCCGAGGATGAGCAGGTTTACCGGGCAGCAATGCTGGCCGACGTTCACGAGATGATTGCCAGCCTGCCGCATGGATACGAGACCGTGGTCGCAGCCGACGGCTCGCCGCTTTCCGGCGGCCAGAAGCAACGTATCGTGCTTGCCCGCGCGTTTTTCGGCGACCCCCATTTCGTGGTGCTGGACGAGCCCAATTCAAATCTCGACAGCGCGGGCGACGCGGCACTTGCCCGGGCGCTCGAGCATGCGAAGGAACAAAAGATTACCGTGATAACCATCACCCAGCGTCCCTCACTTCTCAAGAACGTCGACAAGATACTGCTGTTGGTGAACGGAACGGTGGCGCTGTTCGGCATGCGCACGGATGTGCTGAAAGCGCTGGAAACCCGGGGGATCAATACAGAATCTGGAGTCTTCGGTCATCAACTGCAGTAGGAGGCGCCACCATGCCTGACATCGCTAAGGTCCACGATATACAATGGTATGCTGACGTTCCGAGATCGATTTGGAAGCAGACGACGGTCGGCTTGGTTCTCCTGGGCGTGTGTTTCGGCGGTTTCGGCGTATGGGCGTCCACAGCCCCGCTGGCGGCAGCAGTCATTGCGCAAGGCAGTTTCGTTGCCACGGGCCAAAACAAGATCCTGCAGCATCTGGAAGGTGGGGTCATCAAGGAGATTCTGGTCAGCGAAGGTGATCAAGTTGTCGAAAACCAGCCACTTGTCCGGCTCGATGAGACTGCGGCACAGGCCAGAAAACGCGAGCTGTTTTTGCGGCGCATAAGATTGGATGTGACTGCGGCGCGGCTGACGGCACAATTCGAGAACAACGACATTCTCGATATCACAAGCCTGCTGAGTGAACATCGGGCCGATCAGGATGTCTGGTCGATCCTCGTCAGCCAGCAACTCAATTTCAAGGCCCAGCAGCATAAGCTCACCAGCGAACTCTCGCTGCTCGAGCAAAACACCAAAGCCCTGCAATTTCGCGAAATTGGATATACGCGGCAGCGTAGCGCGACCATGCGGCAGCTGGACCTGCTCAATGACGAGCTTGAAAGCAAGAAAGTCTTGATGACCAAAGGGCTTGTGCGTGGAAACGAGGTCAAGGCCATACAAAGGGCAATTGCCGAGGCTGAGGGACAGGTCGGACGCCTCGAGGCCGAGGTGGCGGAAACGCAAGCCCAGATGGTCAAGGGCCAGCAGGAAGTCCTGAGAGCTGAAGGCGCCTATCAGGAGGAAGCTCTCGAGCAGTTGCAATCGATCCAAAGTGAGCGCGATACGGTTCGCGAACAGTTGCGCGAGGCCGAAAATGTTCTGAAACGCGCGACCATCAATGCGCCCGTTGCCGGGACTGTTGTCCGCATCCACTACCACACAACCGGTGGCGTCATCGAAAGCGGCAAGGCAATTCTCGAAATACTGCCTGCCGGGGTTCCGTTGATCATTGAAGCGCAGATTCCTCGCAATGACATCGACAGTGTCAAGCTGGGGCAGGACGCCACGCTCCGTTTGATCGCACTCAACCAGCGGACAACGCCGGTCCTCAAAGGTAAAGTCTTCTATATTTCGGCGGACGCACTCCAGGACAGCAAGCCGGGGATGGCCTTCCACGACGTCTATCTTGCGCGCATCAATATTACGCCGCTGGAACTGGCTCGGGTACAAGGTTTCTCTCCCACACCCGGCATGCCCGTGGAAGTGATGATCCAGACATCTGAGCGGACTTTCTTCAGTTATCTCGCTAAGCCGGTGACCGACAGCATGTCCAGAGCCTTCTCCGAACAGTGAGCTCCCGGTTTGCCGATACGACCTAACGGCTGGCAGGACGACGAGCGGGTTCTCTCCGGAGGCCCGCGCGCTTGTGCTGTGCGGATGGTTGTGGAGAATGACGCCGGGAACCTCTTGCGCATGGCGACCGTCTTTACGATCATGGTCACGATCGATTGCCCGGAGCATTGACTGAATGATTGGAGAAAGGCCGATGTTGGCTGAGAACGCGAGCATGGGCCGACGCGGGGCCGGCCCATTTTCTGCCGTCTCACATGTCTCTCAACAACGACGGTCGCGCGCAAGGCTGGGGAACGCACATTGTGATCGCCACGCCGTTTGACGTGACTGTGCCTTCGCAATAGACCTTGGGGAGCTTGCCCCCGAGCAGACTATCGTTCCGTCAGATATCAGCCGATCATTTGCGCGGCTCGCAACGCAATTCTTTCATGCGCCGCACGAGCGGGTTGCTGTATCCGAAGCATCCGGCGAACCCTGACCGGTAGCAGCGCCTTCAGGTGCTCCCTGCCGGAATCCCGTCCCACGATGGGTGCGAAAGGTGTCATGGCAGATTTTTTACCGGCGGGATGCCTGCGAGCGAATTCACCGAAGTTGGTGAAAGCCTCGTGGTTGCCCTCCTTGAGGAGGAGCGTCTCTGCTGCAGCGCCCTCAGCGAGGACTCCTTCGTGTGTGTCGAGCACAATATGGTAATATTCGATCATCTCCCGATCATCCGGGAGGGCAGGCGTGATCGAGATGCCGTTGACGAGATCCTTCGCTCTGATGAGCACGCCGTCGATGAACAGGGCGTGGCCGGGAGAGACGTAGAGATCCCTGTGCGGGGTCTGAGGATCAATCGCATGCCGGGCGACACGGATGGGAACCACGCTTGAAGGCCAGGAGGCACCGTTCTTCTTGTACACGTGACGGCCGATCCATTTGACGGCCATGTCCTTGCCATTCACGGTCTTCACAAGATCACCGATTTTCAGGCGCTCTATACTGATTTCGCCGGCCTTTGTCATGATGGCCGTGCCGCAGAGAAAGCACATGGGATCGCGATCTTTACCTCCATTCCCATGGCCACCCTTTTTCCACCAACGTCTCCCCATTGCTTCGGCGACCGAAGCTGGAAATATCGTCGTCGCCGCCAAGGCACTCAGTGCAGCAACCCGCGCACCCGTCACCCCAGCCAAACCGAGAAAATGACGTCGCGCACCATCGACTTGCGCCTGCCGTTCTTCCTGTGACGACATTGTAATCTCCTTTTTGACTTCACCCGATCAGTTCGTCATTCAAGGAAACCAGTATATTCTCTCCCGGCCTAAACGCCCATCACACCAAGAGGAGGGGGTGGCTTGTATCTTTGGAGTAGGCATTCGGTTTTGAACACGTTGCCGCGGGCTCACGCGCCGCCCCATAATCACGTTATCGTGTTTCGGCAGTGGAAAGCAGGCTCGGGAAAGTAGCCAAGTCTCCTCCCGAAACTAGGCTTTGCTTTTCTCCGGGACCTGTCGATCCAGCTTCAGGCTCAGTGGCGGTGCGTCCTTCTCAAAAACCTCCACCCTCCGATCGTAAACGGGAGAAATCGTGCCCATCATACGGTCCCAGAACGAGAAGTAGTTGGCGAAGTTGTACTTGAACTCCGCATGGTGCTGATCGTGATAGGTTGTGCACAGCATGGGCGAGGGGTGGCGGGCCGTCCTTGAGGCGAAATATTCAAAGCCGGCGTGGCCGAAGGTGCCGTTGATCTGGTCGAACAGCCGGTTGGCCAACAGGATCACGGGCGAAAACGGCACGATGAAAACGATCACCGCATAAAATCCCTGCGACAGCGCGGTATCGACAAGCCCGATGGAATCATTGCTCCAGACAGTCGGCGCTACGCTGCGATGATGCTCGATATGGTACTTGTAGAAATACTTGGTATGGAGCAGCCGGTGCGCAAAATAGAACCAGGCGTCGAACAGCACCATGCAGAGGAGGAACAGGGGGGCAGCAGTCCACCAGCTAAACTCCCAGGGCTGCATGGTCCAGCCCTTGTATTGAGCGAAAAGGCCGATGGCCACGGACGTGCAGGTGACGAGAATAGAGGCGAGGCTCAGGCGGATTTCAGCGGCCTTGCGTTTTTCGCCTCGCCGGTTCTTCTGGATGCGGCGCTCAGGATTGCGATTGTTGAGCCAGGTAATGCCGTAACCGAGCGTGAAATAAACCGCTACAGTTACAGCGTAAAGAATGGCGAGCAGCACGGAAAACTCCGCAAGCCCTTCGAAAAAACCTCTCATCGGTCCTGATATTCCTTTTGCACTTTTTTGGGGCCCGTAAAGGCAAAGATGTCGATTTGCGCTGAGAGCTGATCCGTATTTACGGTATCGTTCGTGTCAGTTGTGCACGTCAAGGGGTTCTGTTGGCTAATTTTAGCGGATCTGCATCCTGATTGACGCCGGTTGGAAGAAGGCGGTCACGCATTGCGCAACCGGCCTTCAAGCAGGTCGAGCACGGCGCGGCCTGCTTCCATGACGTTGGTTCCCGGGCCGAAGACGGCGGCGACGCCGTGGTCGAGCAGGAACTGGTAATCCTGGCGCGGTACGACGCCGCCGACGACGACAACGATATCCGCCGCACCCTTGGCCTTCAGCGCTTCGATCAGTTGCGGCGCCAGCGTCTTGTGACCAGCGGCGAGCGACGACATGCCGATGACATGCACCTTGGCACTGATCGCCATATCCGCCGCTTCCTCCGGCGTCTGGAACAAGGGACCAGCGAGCACCTCGAAGCCGATATCGCCAAAGGCCGAGGCGATGATCTTGGCGCCGCGGTCATGGCCATCCTGGCCGAGCTTGGCGACCATGATCTTCGGCTTGCGGCCGGTCGATTTGGAGAAGCCGGAAAGCCGAGCGGACAGTGTCGCCAGTTCCGGCTCGTCCTTGTAGGCGTTGCCGTAGATGTCGCTGACCACTTCGGGCACGGCGCTATGATCGCCGAACACCACGCGCATCGCATCGGAGATTTCGCCGACAGTGGCGCGGGCGCGGGCAGCCGTTACGGCGGCTTCGAGGATATTGCCTTCGCCGGTACGGGCAACGGCCGTCAGCGCCGCAAGCGCTGCTGTCACCTCGGCTGTATCGCGCCGCTTGCGCGTTTCCTCGATCCGCCTGATCTGCGCGGTGCGCACGGCGGCATTGTCGATATCGAGAATGTCGAGGTCGTCCTCGGTCTCCAGCCGGTACTTGTTGACGCCGACAATGACTTCTTCGCCCTTATCGACGGCGGCCTGGCGGCGGGTAGCCGCCTGTTCGATCAGCCGCTTGGGCAGGCCATCGGCCACCGCCTTGGTCATGCCGCCCAAAGCCTCGACCTCTTCCATCAAGGCCCACGCTTTGTCTGCCAGTTCGGCGGTCAGGCTCTCGACATAATAGGACCCCGCCAAGGGATCGACGACCTTGGTGACGCCGGTCTCGTGCTGCAGGATCAGCTGGGTATTGCGGGCAATGCGCGAGGAGAATTCCGTCGGCAGCGCGATCGCCTCGTCGAAGGAATTGGTGTGCAGCGACTGGGTGCCGCCGAGCACCGCCGACATTGCCTCAAACGCGGTGCGGATGATGTTGTTGTAGGGGTCCTGTTCCTGCAGCGACACGCCGGATGTCTGGCAATGGGTCCTGAGCATCAGCGAGGACTGCTTCTTCGGATGAAAGCCTTCCATGATGCGGGTCCAGAGCAGGCGGGCGGCGCGGAGCTTCGCGGCCTCCATGAAGAAGTTCATGCCGATGGCAAAGAAGAACGACAGGCGGCCGGCGAATTCGTCGACGCTCAATCCCTTGGCGATGGCGGCGCGGACATATTCGCGGCCGTCGGCGAGCGTGAAGGCCAGTTCCTGTACCAGCGTCGCGCCCGCTTCCTGCATGTGGTAGCCGGAAATCGAGATGGAGTTGAACTTCGGCATTTCGCGCGCCGTATAGTCGATGATATCGGCAACGATCCGCATCGAGGGTTCGGGCGGATAGATATAGGTGTTGCGGACCATGAACTCCTTGAGGATGTCGTTCTGGATCGTGCCGGACAGCTGCGACCGCGGCACGCCCTGTTCCTCACCGGCGACAATGAAGGAGGCAAGAATTGGGATGACGGCGCCGTTCATGGTCATCGACACCGAGATCTTTTCGAGCGGAATGCCGTCGAACAGGATCTTCATGTCCTCGACGGAATCGATCGCCACGCCGGCCTTGCCGACATCGCCGACGACGCGCGGATGGTCGGAATCGTAGCCACGATGGGTGGCGAGATCGAAGGCGACGGAGACACCTTGCTGGCCGCTTGCCAGCGCCTTGCGGTAGAACGCGTTCGAGGCCTCCGCCGTCGAGAAGCCGGCATATTGGCGGATCGTCCAGGGGCGCCCCGCATACATGGTGGCGCGCGGGCCGCGGGTGAACGGCGCAAGGCCGGGTAGCGAGCCGAGATGATCGAGGGATTCGAGGTCAGCCCCGGTATAAAGCGGCTTGACGGCGATGCCCTCCGGCGTCTGCCAGGTGAGGTCGTCGGGCGAGGCTTTCAGCTCGCGTTCGGCAAGGGCTGCCCAGTCGGCGAGGGGGTTTTTATCGGACATGGGAAAGTCTCCTTGCATCGATCGAACGTACACCCTCCCCTTGAGGGGGAGGGTCGGCACGCAGTGCCGGGGTGGGGTGACGCTTCAAACGTCCCTGACCATCACCCCCACCCGCCGCTTTGCGGCGGCCTCCCCCCTCAAGGGGGAGGTAGAAGTCTGCCTCAACCGTCTTTAACCACGCGCGCGATCCGCGCCGTGGGGCTGCTGCAACGACACTCGGACGGGGCGCTGGAAGCTGCCGCGAGAGAGTAGAATAGATGGCACCTTTCAGCACCCCGTTCAGCGGTTTATGCCTGCGACTTGGGTCTCTCTGAGGTGGCTCGCTAGAATGGTGCTCGTCTGACCCGATGGAGCCCGGCCGAACCAATTTATCGGCAACACTCCACCCTGCCGCCGCCGGTGCCTCCGATGTCCTCTTCCCCATGCCGGGGAAAGTCCGAGGAATCGGACGGGCTTTTGGCGCATCCGGCGAAACCATTCCGTTTGCCACCCTGTATGCCGCACAGGCACGCCCGGCGCGCTCTTTCGGGCATCCGAAGCGGGATGGCTTGACCGTTGCCTCACCGCTTCTCCCGTGTCGCCGGAGGGAGAGCATTTTCCGCAGACCCCCGATGCCAGGATTTGCGTCATCCCCTTGCACCAAACGCCGGTCCCACCTGACTGCCACGCCTGGCAGCGTATCCGATGGCGGGATGGACAGAGTATGGCATGGATGCTCTGGGCGGGGATGAAAGACCATTCGATTTCTCTGAAGCCGTTGTTTTTGTTCACGGTGACGGGGATTTATATGCCCGCTCGGCAACACGATCCAGAGCCCGGTTGGCTGGACCTCCGTTTGTCTCTTCGGGATATTCCCCGCTTGAGGGCAGGACTATCGCATATGGGCCGAAGGCGGCGGCATACGCCCTCTTCTCCCCGTTGGGGAGAAGAGGCATTCGGCGCGGCCATTATTCGAACTCCATAATCAGCTCGTCCACGGCGAGACTGGCGCCCGCCGACACGGCCACGCGTTTGACGACGCCGCGGCGCTCGGCGCGCAGGATATTTTCCATCTTCATCGCCTCGACCGTTGCCAGCGCCTGGCCGGCTTCCACGGTTTCGCCCTGCGTCACCGTCACGGTGGTGATGACGCCGGGCATCGGGCAGAGCAGCATTTTCGATGTATCCGGCGGCAGCTTCTTCGGCATCAGCCGGGCCAGCTCGGCAACACGCGGGCTGCGCACATGGGTGGTGACATCGATGCCGCGCCAGCGCAGGCGGATGCCGGTGCCCAAAAGATCGATCTTCACGCCCATCGCGGTTCCATCGATGTGGAAGGTGGCGTGACTGCGGCCCGGCGTCCAGTCGCCTGCAGCGGTCAGAGCGCTGCCATCGGCCAGCCGGACATAAGCGCCATCGGCGGAGGTGTCGAGCGTTACGGCATGCTCCTGCCCGGCCAAGGTGACGGTCCAATCCTTGCCGATCACCCGGCGGTGATTGCCGATGGTGCCGGAAATCTGCGCGGCCCGCTCCTGCAGTGCCTGATGCACGAGGGTGGCCACGGCGGCCAGTTTCTGCGCGGATGCAGCGTCCGGCTCGACACCGTGGAAGCCGTCCGGAAATTCCTCGGCGATGAAGGCCGTGGTGATCTTGCCGGAGCGGAACCGCTCGTGCTGCATGACGGCCGAGAGGAACGGCAGGTTATGGCCGATGCCCTCGACCTCGAAATTGTCGAGGGCCGCCGACATGGCGTCGATGGCGGTCAATCTGTCTGGTGCCCAGGTGCAGAGTTTTGCGACCATCGGGTCGTAATACATCGAGATCTCGCCGCCTTCGAAGACGCCGGTATCGTTTCGCACGACGGTGCCATCCGGCATCTTGCCCTCGGCCGGTGGCCGGTAGCGGGAGAGGCGGCCGATCGACGGCAGGAAGTTGCGATAGGGATCTTCCGCGTAAAGGCGGCTTTCGATCGCCCAGCCGTTGAGCTTGATATCATCTTGACCGAAGGACAGCTTTTCGCCGGATGCGACACGGATCATCTGCTCGACTAGATCGATGCCGGTGATCAGTTCGGTGACGGGATGCTCGACCTGCAGGCGGGTGTTCATTTCGAGGAAGTAGAAGTTGCGGTCGCCATCGACGATGAACTCAACGGTTCCGGCCGAATGATATCCGACCGCCTTGGACAATGCCACGGCCTGCTCGCCCATGGCGCGGCGAGTGGCCGCGTCGAGGAACGGTGACGGGGCTTCCTCGATAACCTTCTGGTTTCGCCGTTGGATCGAGCATTCGCGCTCGCCGAGGTAAAGCACGGTGCCATACTTGTCGCCGAGCACCTGGATTTCGATATGACGCGGCTGGGTCACGAATTTTTCGATGAAGATGCGGTCGTCGCCGAACGATGCCTTCGCCTCGTTCTTCGAGGACTGGAAGCCTTCGCGGGCTTCTGCATCGTTCCAGGCGATGCGCATGCCCTTGCCGCCGCCGCCGGCCGATGCCTTGATCATCACGGGATAGCCGATGGACGATGAAATCTTCACCGCCTCGTCGGCATCGGCGATCAGGCCCATATGGCCGGGTACGGTGGAAACGCCGGCCTCAGCCGCCAACTTTTTCGAGGTGATCTTGTCGCCCATCGCCTCGATGGCGCCGACCGGCGGACCGACGAAGGCGACGCCGGCCTTTTCCAGCGCCTGTGCAAAGGCGGCGTTCTCCGAGAGGAAACCGTAGCCGGGGTGGACCGCGTCGGCGCCTGTCTTCCTGATCGCCTCGAGGATCTTGTCGATGACGATATAGGACTGGTTCGACGGCGAAGGCCCGATATGCACGGCCTCGTCGGCCATCGAGACATGCAGCGCACCGGCATCCGCGTCCGAATAGACCGCAACCGTCTTGATGCCCATCCTACGCGCCGTCTTGATCACCCGGCAGGCGATTTCACCACGATTGGCAATGAGAATTTTCGAAATCATTTTCTTCTCGATCTATTCAATCTTGCTGTTTTTTCGTCATCCCCGGTTTGGTTAGAGGATGGATTGCGCCAACACTATAGCGGGATCGTATCGTGTTTTCGCCATAGTTGTTCCTTGCGCTTGTTCCTGAGTGAAGCAAAGGCGCGGGCGATGCGGCGGCGCGATGAGTGGGGCATGATCACCTCGTCGATGAAGCCGCGTTCGGCGGCGACGAAGGGGTTGGCGAAACGCTCCTCGTATTCCTTCGTCCGGGCGGCGATCTTGTCGGCGTCGCCGAGCTCGGAACGGTAGAGGATTTCGGTCGCGCCTTTGGCGCCCATCACGGCGATTTCGGCGGTCGGCCAGGCATAGTTGATGTCAGCGCCGATATGTTTCGACGCCATGACGTCATAGGCGCCGCCATAGGCCTTTCGCGTGATCAAGGTCACCATCGGCACCGTCGCCTGGCTATAGGCGAACAGCAGCTTGGCGCCATGCTTGATGACGCCGCCATATTCCTGGGCCACGCCGGGCAAGAAGCCGGGCACGTCGACCAGCGTCAGGATCGGGATCGAGAAGGCATCGCAGAAGCGGACGAAGCGGGCCGCCTTGCGCGATGAGTCGATATCGAGGCAGCCGGCCAGCACCATCGGCTGGTTGGCGACGACGCCGACCGTTTGGCCTTCCAGCCGGATGAAGCCGGTGATGATGTTCTTGGCAAAGGCTTCCTGCAGCTCGAAGAAATCGCCTTCATCGGCGATCGCATGAATGAGCTCCTTCATGTCGTAGGGCTTGGCCGAGCTATCGGGGATCAGCGTGTCCAGCCGGTTTTCGAGGCGGGCCGGATCGTCGTGGAAGGGGCGGACCGGCGGCTTTTCGCGGTTGTTGGCGGGTAAGAAATCGAACAGCAGCCGGACCTGCTCCAGCGTCTCGATGTCGTTTTCATAAGCCGCATCGGCGACCGAGGACTTTTTCGTGTGTGTACCGGCGCCGCCAAGTTCTTCAGCCGTGACGATCTCGTTGGTGACGGTCTTCACCACGTCGGGGCCGGTGACGAACATGTAAGAGCTGTCGCGCACCATGAAGATGAAGTCGGTCATGGCCGGAGAATA
>UCHD01000032.1 GCA_900472175.1 Hyphomicrobiales bacterium
CATCGTAACGATCCAAGAGGGGGCCGGAACAAGAACTGTTCAAAATCATACGGTAGCCATGAACGTATGAAGAACCTGCATTTGAGAAAAAATCCGGTCCTCGGATTCCATTTGCCAATTCTTCTTGATCCTTTTTCATGGTCACTGAAAGCGTAAGATTTCAGGAGATGAGTGATGGGTCGCAGAAAGCTGCTCAAAAGCCACGAGAGACGAGCGGTTTTCGGTCTGCCGACCGACGATGATAGTTTGATCCGGCATTACACGCTGTCCCCTTCCGATCTGCTCGAGATCCAGATCCGCCGCCGGGCGCCTAACCAGCTCGGCTTCGCTGTCCAACTCTGCCTGATGCGCTATCCTGGGCGAACTTTGATGTCTGGAGAGAGCCTGCCGCTGGCAACACTCGAGTTCATTGCGCGGCAACTCGATATCGAACCACGCGAGTTTCATCTTTATGCGCGCCGCGAACCGACACGGATGGAGCATGTCGCTTTCCTGCTGACCTATCTGGGAATGCGAACGCCGACGTCCGCGGATCGACGGGTGGCACTGTCGGCTGCCATTGACGTGGCCGCAGCAACAGATAGGGGCACTGCCATCATAAACGCGATTGTCGCAGCGTTTCGTGAGCGCAATGTCTTGCTGCCTACGGAGGACGTGATCGAAAGGCTGGGACTTGCTGCACGTGCCATTGCCCGACGCCGAGCAGAAGCGGCACTGTTGGCGGGCTTGCCCGAAGTGCGTTTGGTCAATCTCGACGATCTTCTGTCGGTGGATCCGGAGATTGAGCACACTCGTTTTCATTGGATTAGGTCTGCCCCCGATGCGCCAAGCGGTGATAACCTGATCGGATTGATGGAGAGGCTTGCCTTCATCCGCTCCTTGGAGATCGATCCCCAACTTCAGAATCGGATTCATCCGGAACGCTGGAACCAGATGGTTCGCGAAGGAGACGTTACACCGGCTTGGCTTGTCGCCGATTTCAATGTTGCGCGCCGTCGGGCGACTATCGTCACCCAGCTCATCAAGCTCACACAGAAGCTGACCGATGATGCCGTAACAATGTTCTGCAAACTGATAGGGCGATTGTTTTCTCAGGCAAACAACAGGAAAAAGCAGCGCCGCACCGACGCGCATCATGAAACCGCAAAGGCGCTCCGGCTGTTTCGGGACACGCTGCGTGCTCTCGTCGCCGCCGACCAGACAGGGGCGGATGCGTTGGACATCATCGACCGGCAGGTGGGATGGTACAAATTGCTGCAGGCAAAGCCTCTTGTTGAGGCGATGGTGGAGGACGCTGATCCAGATCCGCTTTCGTTGGCCGTCGAGCGCTATGGCAGCGTACGCAAATATGCTCCCGTGTTCCTGCAAGCATTCGCATTTCGCTCGGCGCGTCGGCATGATCCCCTGCTTGCTGCTCTCGACATGCTGAAATTGCTTTCTACGGACGGGCGGCGCGCGCTGCCCGCGCGGTTTCCAGTCGGCCATCTGCGGGAGCAGACGCGCAAGCTGATCTCTGGGCAGGACAAGCCTGATCGCCGTCTCTACGAGATCGCAACCTTGGCCGTGTTGCGGGATCGATTGCGTTCAGCGGACGTTTGGGTCGAAGGCAGTCGATCGTACCGCCCCATGGATGAGCTCCTTATGCCGATGCCGGCATTTAGAACGCTGAAGGGAGATGGCGATCTTGGCCTTGGTGTCCAGTCTGATGGCGCAGCCTATCTTTCCGAGGCGGCCCAAGTTCTCGACTTCAATCTCAGGCAACTCGCCCATCGTGCCCGAAACGGCAAACTTGACGGCGTTCGCCTTGAACGCGGCAAGCTGCTCGTCACACCTCTCTCGAGCGAAGTACCCACAGGGGCCGAGGAATTAAACTGGGAATTGAGCGGTATGTATCCACTCGTTGAAGTTCCGGACCTGCTCAAAGAAGTCCATGAATGGACTAGGTTCGCCGATCAATTCACACATGTGCGCACCGGCGAACCACCGCGCAATATATCAGCGATGTTGGCCGGCGCTCTCGCCGATGGCACCAATCTCGGGCCAAAGCGGATGGCAATAGCATCGAAGGGCATCAGCGCTCACCAGATCAGCTGGATGCGGATGTTTCATGCTCGTGCTGAAACCTATCGAACAGCCCAGGCCTCTATTTCCGATGCCCATTCCCGCCATCCCCACGCTCAGCTATGGGGTAATGGCGCGACGGCATCGTCCGATGGCCAATTCTTCCGTGCGAGTGACCGTGCCGCCAAGCGCGCCGACATCAACCTGCACTACGGCAGCGAGCCCGGCACCAAGTTCTATAGCCATCTCTCCGATCAGTATGGTTATTTCAGCATCCTGCCGATCAGTCCGACTGAAAGCGAGGCAGCCTACGTGCTCGACGGCCTGTTCGATCACGAGGCGGCACTCGACATCAAAGAGCATTTTACCGATACCGGTGGCGCCAGTGATCACATCTTCGCGTTGTTCGCCCTGCTCGACAAACGGTTCTCACCTCGACTGCGTAATCTTAACGATCGGAAATTCCATACGTTTGAGAAACCGGATGTCTATTCTGGACTGGAGAGCCATATTGGAGCGCCCATCAACAGCGATCTGATTCTGGCCCATTGGGATGAGCTCTTGCATTTGGCCGTTTCGATTAAAATGAAGGTGGTTGCTCCCTCTGCAATCCTGAAGAAACTGGCAGGCTCGCCCAATCCGAGCCAGCTCGCAAAGGCACTGCGAGAGCTGGGGCGTCTTGAGCGGTCGCTGTTCATGATTGAATGGTATTCAAGCCCGGCTTTACGGCGGCGTTGTCAAGCGGGATTGAACAAGGGTGAGGCTGCCCACAAGCTCAAGCGGGCTGTCTTTTTTCACGAGCGCGGCGAAATTCGTGATCGTTCGTTTGAAAGTCAGGCGTTTCGCTCGTCCGGCCTCAATCTCGTCGTCAGCGCAATCGTCCACTGGAACACCGTTTACCTCAGCCGAGCCGTGCAGCACCTGCGTGAGAAACGCCGCATCATTCCCAATGATATGCTCAAGCATGTTTCGCCGTTGAGTTGGGAACACATCAATTTGACAGGCATCTACACGTGGGACGAACCGCCAAGCTTCGCCGACAGCGGCTTCAGACCGCTGCGAACTTCAACGGCAATAGCGCAAGCAGCCTGAGATTCATCCTTCGTTCACGTCTACCGTATGATTTCGAGCAGTTCTTGTTACGGCCCCATGACGCCACCCAGCACGGCATTCTCACGCGACTGGCGGTGAAGTTCTAGCCGAAACGCGGCGGCGGCCCGTTGAACGCCATATGCTACGGCGCGTGTACCGGTTCGGCGTCAGGCAGGGCAGACCTTCCGAATTGAAGATCCGGACCTCGCAGCCGAAGTGCTCGAGCAGCCGACCAGCCTCGAGTGCCAGAAACCGCTGCAGGAGATGTGCTGTTGGTTCCCGCTCCGAAAGGCGTCCCAGTTGTGCGCATCGTCATCCATTGCTTCAAAATGACAGCTCACTTGGTTACCCGCAATGGGGAACAGGCTGCCCCCATCACCCCAAGTGAATGTGCGGCTGCCGACAAACAAGATGCTGTTGGCTGGTTCGATGGTCGATTGGAAGAAATACGCCGACAAAGCGGAAGCGGCCCTCGATGTCTGGAATGTGATGATGAGGAACGCACCCGAACCTAATGTGGCGGGAGAGATCGAGCGCCTGAAGGCTAATCGAAACCTGTTCGCGGGCAAATACCGGTCCGTCATCGTGTTGATGGACGATACACGCCAAAAGCTTCAGGAGGTCGTGGACCACATCCAGGACGAAGGCGACCGGGCTTTCTTCGGCAGCACAAATCACGCCGACTGGCTACGCGATCTGGTCAGTGACATGGACGGATGGTCGTTCGACGCCATGGTTCCAACGGGCGACATGAACAAGATGGAGCGCGACCCATACGCCGCCTGCCGGCAGCTGCGAACGGCTTTAAAACTCGCTATCGAGCACATGGCTGCTTTCATCAGCCGCTGAAAGCTAGCTATTCTTTTGTAAGTCTCGGCGAAGAGATGCCCGGTATCAATGCCGCCTTCAAGTCGGAGGGCTCGACCGATGCTAAATAAAGCAAAGAGTTCCTGCTTATACCCCGTTGCTCTCTATTTCCTTGGGAAGTTTGATGTCCATCCAATCGGCGTATTTGGACAGCTGGACCGACAAAGCCCTAGCAGCAGAAGCCGAAATTTCAACTTGGACTTGATGGGGCGCTTTGTCCCGAGTGTTGTAAATTTCGTGCTCGCGAGACGAACGAACGTATCCAATGCGCAGTACAAGGTGCTCCAATACCGAAGCGACGCCCCATTCAACGAGCCGACTTGTCTTCAGTTTCCCGTCATCACTGAAATCCCACTTGCTTGTGTCGGTATCGGCCACTGCAGAACTCCTATTAAGAGGAAGTCGTACGGCGACAATACGCCTAGCCTCTCTAATCGCCTATCGGCCATTAGAGGTAGGTTGGGAGTATCCCCACCACCCCATCCGAATGTGGGGGGCCGTCAGCTAGTCAGAAAGGCCCATCCCGCGAGGGCTATTTGAACAAAAGCGAGGACGATACACACGCCGATAAAGATTTTCAGAAAGATGTCGCGCATCCGGCCGGGGTAGCATCCCCAGCCGCTCCTGCCAACCATGTGGAACTGGATGGGCTGGCATCGTCGCCTTCATCTGCTACAGACGGAGCCTCAAACGAGATTTACATTGATGGCTATAGTTCCACTGAGATATCCGAACGCAAAGCGCAACCCGCTGCAGTTGGCGATCACCGCTTTGAGAACAAATGGCCATCTGGTGCAAACTGTGGATATCCCGGGGCTGCTTTTCTTAGACGGTCGGGAAGTGACAATCGCTCAACTGATTCAGATTTCGAGCATCGATCTGAAAGACTAATCGGCCACCAACCCCTCACTCAGTATGAGCGGGAGGTGGACGTCTGATGATCTCTACCCGCGCTGCCGACAGAACCCTCACCACGATACACTTAGCCCGCCCAACCTTTAGAACGGCAGTAATCCTCGGCCGCTTTAATTGCCGCAATCTTATCGGTGAAAGGGCCGAGCACCTTTACCGTACCTCGAAAATCGATGAGGACGGATTTCGTGATCGGATCGTGTATAATTTGCATGTCCCTCTCATAAGGGACCAAGCTGCGGTTCATACGCTCGTCTCCCAAGG
This sequence comes from Hyphomicrobiales bacterium, assembly GCA_900472175.1. Taxonomy (GTDB): domain Bacteria; phylum Pseudomonadota; class Alphaproteobacteria; order Rhizobiales; family Rhizobiaceae; genus Pararhizobium. The sequence continues at coordinate 5,197 of UCHD01000032.1, forward strand.
AACGAGAGCGCAGGCCTCTCCCAGCCATCGTTGCCGCAACGATGATGAGCAAACAATAGGGCGCCGGAACTCATTGTCGAGGTGTCTCAATGGATCTTCGACTTTGAGCGCCCTGTTTGATCATTGCTGCCGCTGGAAAGTTTCCAGCGCAATAGGACGTGATGTCAGTTCGGCTTCGTCCGTTACTCCGCTTTGGAACAAACCTAAGAGCTGGCTGGCGACCATTTGCGCATCAGTGCTTTCAGGAGAAATGTTTAGCTCCCTGCACCGAGCATCAATCGCACGGCTCAATTTCTCGAGATCGTCGGAATCGAGAACGTCCAACATGTTCCCACTCCCCAGCGAAACCATATCATCAGTAAAATATCGGGCAGTCTTTCTTGCTTCGCAAGAGGGGGCAATTCGAAAAACCACTCGCATTGCTGCAGGGTTGAAAGATGCCTTTGGCGCCCCAGCGCCCTCTCTGAAAGTGCTGTCATCCTTCAAGAGCGAAGCTTATGCAAAAGCCGAGAGCGATTTTGCGGACTATTTCGCCCGCAACTATCCCGGCCCGGACACAATCATCTTCGATCCGAAATAGCATGCGCCGAAGTTATTCTACGCGGCCTCCCGCGCCCTCACGGCCACAGCGCCGAAGGGCGAGCTATGACCTTATGCCAAGATACGCACTTCAATGGCGGCAGCGATAAATGCATCCCTCGCTTCCGTCACGGATCCATACGCTTCCACGACTTCGTTGCACGCGGCCTTCGCTCGATCATAGTAGGGACCACGCTCCGCCGGCCATCTGGTTGAAAGGTAGACCAAGGCTTCGTATGGCCCCTCGACCGTCTCCAACATCCCGCGACCGATCCTCAAGTAAACAGGTGATTCCCAAAGGAACAGGGCTTGAATTTGCTCTTTCTTCTGACTCACATTGATCCTCCATCTTCGGTTTTTCGGGGACAGATTTTACCCGGCCCGTTCAGCCACTCAATTAAAAACCACAAGTGCTGTGCACCATTGGCGGCAGAGAAGGTGGACGAACTACGAGCAATGCCATGTGTCGGGGCACACGGCCAATGCTAAGCTCTCGACGGAAAGCAACATTGCTGACCTGCCGAAAATCAATCTGACTTCAGTTCGCGCGCAACTCTTGATCCATCGCAGCGGCAATGAAAGCCTGTCGAGCCTGTTCCGGCGTCATCTTCCGTTCCATCGCCAGGCGACAGCACCGAGCGGCGTTCGCGCAAACGTTGCTACTCGGGCCGACCATGTGCCGGCTCAAAATTTCGAAGCCTTGAAGCGGTCCGCATACCTTCTTCTCGATACCGCCGCGAAGCTTGACGGTTACCGGTTGCCACTGAATTTCGGTTGGATTGCTGATCTCGTTCGGGTGCATTTTGCTTCTCCCGTTGTCGTTCCGTGCGCGAAACGAAGGACAGGGGATTTTGTTCCACGGTGACTTCTTTTTCGACCGGAACTGTCTCTTACTTGCGTCCTCGGCCAGCCGGATGTTAACGGGTCAGAGCCTCGTCATAGACGGTGGGGTTGTCGCGACGGGATAGCGAGTGAAGTCCATCATGTTATTACCCCGGGCGCGGAGAATGGCATAAACGCGCCATTCGGATGCGGGAGCGATCCCTTGCGATTTGGTAGCGGTCAGTTCTCCCAGAGCGGCGAGCTTGCGCCAGGCGAATAACCGGTTCGGCTGAGTGCCATGACGGGCGATCATCCTAACTGTCACGTCCGAGGTGTTGCGCATAAAAAGCGCGACAATCCCAAGCTCACAACATCGCGGGCCGTGGATGGTCGCCCTCTGTCCGGAAGCAGTGCGGGCGTTGGGACGATGCAGCCACCAAGCCATACTTGGCTAACGCCATGCGATAGCCGCGGTTGGTTTGGAACGACATGGGCAAGGGTGTAGGACGATTAAAGCCTGAATCATCCTGTTTTAAATCGGCGGTAATCTGCTCCGTCACATTGCACCTCTTTTTCAAAATGGACTTCCTGCTTCAGGGAAGTCCGTCCATTAAAATCAAATCCCCCTCTGCCAACGTCATCTCAGCGGCTGCGCCTCGATCACTCAGCCTTCAGCCAGCAACACCACCGGATGCAGAACGATGCAACAGGAGAGGCTCTGTTCATACTCCAGCGTCACCAATCCTCCGCCCGACGGCATGTTGTGGGCATTGGGCAGATGCGTCATGGGCTCGAAGCAGAAGAAGTCAGCGACCGCATCGGGCGAATAGATCATGAAGCAGTCGAACGGGCCTACAGCTGTAAGCATGAGGCCAAGGCCATGTTCGGGCCATTCTATCCATGCCTCTGCGTCCCAGCCTTCATAGGCATTGTTGATCCAGTGCGAAGGGAGGGGGGCAGGTGCCGCAAAGTCCAGGCTTTTCGGGATTGGCATTCGGGCATCCGGCAGGTGCCCACCACGCTCGGTCCAAAATCGCCTTGCCTCTGCCTTCAGTCGGGTTTTCGATGTGCGCGGAAAGAATGGATGGAATCCCAGTCCGAACGGCAGTGGGCCGCAGGAAGTGTTGGTGATCGTCAGCCCCAGTGTCAAAGCATCACCACCGAGCCGGACCGTCTGGATGACGTTATAGGCATAAGGGCTTGACAGGTTCTGACGATGGATGTAGCGCAGCACCGCTTCACAGCTGCTTTGCGACACGATTTCCCACTCGACGAGCCAGCCGTCTCCATGCAGACAATAAGGATCGGCAGTGTTGGGCTGCATCGAGAAATGCTTGTCGGCGAAATCGAAGGCGTTCGCCTCGATCCGGTTGCCGTAGGGTACCAGCGGAAAACTTGCCTCCGCTCCAAACCGGCGCGATGCGAGCCCGGCGGTCGGCGTTGGCCGCAGGAACGGTATTCCGTGATAGGCTCCAGCCAAAAGCGAGCCGCCGAAGCGGCTCACTTCTGCCGAGAGATCACCATTCCGCAGATGCAGAATGTCTTGGCTCATACCCGGATTACCCGCGCCGTCCGGCGGCCACCGAGCGCAGATTGTCGAGAAGCACCGCGAGCAGGAGGATCAACCCGCGCACCACATATTGATAGAAGGCCTGGATGTTCAGCAGGTTCATGACATTTTCCGCGATGCCCATGATCAGCACGCCGACAATGACACCGGCCATGGCTGCGCGGCCGCCGGCGAGCGAGACCCCACCGAGAACGCAGGCCGAGATGACCGAGAGTTCAAGGCCAGTCGCGGCATTCGGCTGGCCGGAAGTGATGCGGGACGCGAGTAGCACACCGGCGATGCCACAGACCAGGCCCTGCAGCATGAAGATCCAGATGCGCATGCGGACGACATTGACGCCGGCCAGCCGCGAAGCTTCCGGATTGCCGCCGATTGCCAGGGTGTTCTTGCCGAAAACGGTGCGGTTCAGCAGAAAGCCGAAGGTTACGAAGAGTACGCCCATGACCCAGATCGGTGTCGGCACGCCGAGGAATTTCGACAGTGCCAGTTGGTAGAAGCCGGGATCGTTGATGCCAACGGCCCGGCCATCCGACGAGATCAATGCCAGGCCGCGAACGATCTGCATGGTCGCCAGCGTGGTGATCAACGCATTGATGCGGAAACGGGCGATGACAACGCCGTTGACCAGGCCGACAAAGCTGCCGCAAACCAGCGCCGCAAGCAGACCGAGAACGATCGATCCGGTGGCATTCGAGGCCATGACCGCGATCATGCCGGAAAAGGCCACCGTCGAGCCGACCGAAAGATCGAAGTCGCGGGACGCCAGGCAGAACATCATGGTGCAGGCGACAATACCGATGGTGACGACCGACTGCAGCAGGCCGAGCATGTTGCGCTCGGTCAGAAAGTTGGGAACCGTCAGCGAAACGATCGCGAAGGCGAGGGCGAAGATGACGACCAGTCCCTGTTCGCCGAGAAGAAGTTTTTTCAATGATGTCATCGGCTCTGTACCTGTTGAATGGGGAGGTCGTTGGCATTCGAAATGTCTGGGAGGGCGGCGGCAAGGATTCGCCGCTCGTCGAAATCGGGGCGCTCGATCTCGGCGGCGGTGCGGCCTTCGCACATGACGGCGATCCGGTCGGTGATCCCCATGATCTCCGGCAGTTCGCTGGATATGACGATGATTGCCATGCCCTGTGCAGCGAGGTCATAGAGGATTTCGTAGATTTCCGACTTGGCACCGACATCGATACCGCGCGTCGGTTCGTCGATCAAAAGAACCTTGACGCCCTGCTCGGAAAGCCAGCGGCCGAGGATCACCTTTTGCTGGTTGCCTCCGGACAGGTTGATGATGTCCTGCTTGCGGGATGGCGTGCGCACGCGCAGCTTGGCGATGAACGTCTCTGCGAGTTCGCCTTCCTTCTTCGGGTTGAGGATACCGAAGGGAGAAAAGTGTCGGCGCGAGGAAATCGCCATGTTTTCTTCGATGGAGCGGCCCTGAATGATGCCGTCCAGCTTGCGATCTTCCGGACACAAAACGACGCCGGCACGGATCGAGTGCGCAGGGCTATCGGCGGTAACCGTTGTCCCGTCTACCGTGACTGTGCCCTGCGACCTCGTATCGGCGCCATAGAGGAGCCGCGCCATTTCACTGCGCCCGGCGCCGATCAACCCGAAAAAGCCGAGGATCTCGCCTTTCCGCACCGTGAAATTGATGGGATGGGGGAGTTTGGGACCAGTGAGATTATCGACCTGCAGTCGTGTGGAACCCAAGGGACGACCCCGCCATCCCCAGATGTTGGCGATTTCGCGCCCGACCATTTCGGCGATGATCTGATCGCGCGTTACCTGCGAAATATCCGGATGGTGAGCGGCAAGTTTGCCGTCGCGCAGCACCGTCAGGCTGTCGCAGAGGCGAAAGATTTCATCGAGACGGTGCGAGACGTAAAGAATGACCGTGCCGTTTGCCCGTAACCGGTCGATCAACGAGAACAGGATTTCGCTTTCCCGGGAAGACAGGGATGACGTTGGTTCGTCGAGCGCGATGACACGCGCATCAACCATGACGGCCTTGGCAATCTCGACCATCTGGCGTTCGCCGATGGACAGTGACGCGACCTTGGCAGCCGGATCGACTTCGATGCCCATCTCGGTGAGTTTTTCAGCCACGACACCGATCAGCTTGCGCCGGTCGAGCACGCCGGCCCGGGCAGGGAAACGGCCGAGCCAGAGGTTCTCGGCAACGGTCAGTTCGGCGACCAGCTGCAGTTCCTGATGGATGACGATCACACCGGCCTGAAAGGCATCGCGGACCGACTTGTAGACCTGCTGTTCGCCGGCGATGCGGATTTCGCCGGTATCCGCAGCCTGATCGCCGGACAGGATGCGGATCAGGGTGGATTTTCCGGCGCCGTTTTCGCCCATCAAGCCGTGAACGGCACCTTTCCTGACGGAAAAGGAAACGTCGGACAGGGCCTGAACGCCTGGATATCCCTTTGATATGGATTTGAATTCGAGAAAGTCTTGCATCGGCGGCGCTCCGTATCGGGGCGCCCGGCGGCTGTCGCCGCCGGGCGTTTTTCGTCTATGCGACGATTACTCGATACCGAGTTCCTTGCGTACCGCTTCATAATTGTCGCGCAGCGCGACCTGGCCTGCCGTCAGGATCAGCTTTTCCGGCTCTTTACCATTGGCAATCCAGTCGTACATGTTCAGGGCTGTTTCATAACCGTGGCGCTTCGGCGAGATGATGATGGTGCCGAAAAAGCCGGTTGCCGTTGGCTTCTTGAATTCGTTGATAGCCGAATCCGCACCACCGATGCCGACACCGATCATGCTGTCAGCGGGAATGCCGACGGTTTCGGTGGCGCGCACGGCGCCGAGAACGGCTTCGTCATTGAGGCCAACAGCAACCCATTTCTTGATGCCGGCGTTCTTGTTGAGAACAACCGTCGACGCATTGAGTGCTGCTTCCGTATCGGTTTTTGCCTGGGGGGCATCAAAGATATTGGCTTCCGGGAAGCCATTGGCTTTCAGCACCGAAAGAGCCCCCTCGATACGGTCGACGGCCGTTGGCAACTGATCGTAGGAGACGCGGACCGCGCCGACTTCGCTCATGTTCCAGCCGCGCTTCTTGATTTCGTCGACGATCGTCTGGCCAACGGCTTCGCCGATCTTGGTTGCGGAGATGCCCATATGCGGCACGTCTTCGATTGGGCTGCCATCGGCGTTGACCAGCCGGTCGTCGACGGTCATGATCTTCAGGTCGTTTGCCGCTGCCTTGGCGACGATACCAGGACCCAGCTTGACATCCGGAGTGCAGACGATGAAGCCCTGCGCGCCTTGCGCACCGAGGTTGTCGATGGCCGACTGGAGCTTTTCACCGTCTTCTGCGCCGATCTTGACGAGCGTGAAGCCCTTTTCCTTGGCAGCTTCGTCGGCGAATTTCCATTCGTCCTGAAACCACGGCTCTTCAGGCTGCTTGACGATGAAACCGATTTTCACATCGGCAGCAAAAGCCGACGTGGCGGCGAAAACGGCTACGGTGCCAGCCAGGATGGCTGCTTTTAAAAAGCGCATGGTCTCTCTCCCTAGTTCAAACTGCTCCCTGCAGTGTTCATTTATGTATGATGAAACATCATACTGGTCAATTGCCTTTGTATGATGATTAAAATATCTATGTATGATATTGAGAATGAGCATGACGGATCGTTCGCAGCGGTCGCCATGCAATTCAAACTGCGATATGCATCGCCGAAGGCTCATTGAGCATGCGGCGACGGGGATGGAGATGCCGGTGGAAGGACAACAGGAACGATCAGCGGACGAAGCCGGCGACAAAGCTGTCCGGCGGCCGCGCGTCCAGAAAAACGTAACGCGGGCTATCGCCGCAGATATCTGCGCCGATATATTCTCGGCTGGCGATTTCCTTCCAACAGAGAACGACCTGTGCGAGCGTTACGGCGTCAGCCGGACGGTCATCCGTGAATCGCTGAAGATTCTCGAATCGAAGGGCTTGGTGCGCGGCCGCTCGCGGGTCGGCACTGTCGTCTGCCGCAAGGACGAGTGGAACATCCTCGACCAGCAGGTGCTGGAATGGATCGGGCCCAGGATATTCGAATTCGATCTCCTGAACTGCATATTGGAAGCGCGCCGGGCGATCGAGCCTGCTGCGGCAGAACTTGCGGCTGAACGGGCGACGGTACAGGAGATCGCCGATGTCGAACGCGCCTGGCACGAGATGCGCGACGCCGACGGCGATATTGAACGCTTCACCAAGGCTGACGTCGCCTTTCATACCAACCTCCTGAAGGCCAGCCACAATCAGGTGTTTCTGCAGTTGGCGAGCATCATTCAGGTGGCTCTGGAATTCTCGCTGCATGCTTCCAACGAGGCGGTAGACAAACGCGACGAAGCCTTGGATGTGCATCGGCAACTGGTGGAAGCGCTGCGCATGCGCGATACGGCAGCGGCAAGAAACTGCTCCTTGCAGCTGCTGTCTCTTGCCGCCCGCGATCTTGCGGTTGCCGTAAAAAGACATACGCCGCAGTCCTCTTCATAACTGTCCGGCTCACGGGCGTCTTGGCGACCGCGAGACAATATTGGACCCACACTTTCCTTCGACACAGGACCTTCGCTGATGAAGATCACCAAACTGACCACCTATATCGTTCCGCCGCGCTGGCTGTTTCTGAAAGTCGAAACAGACGAAGGCATCGTCGGCTGGGGTGAGCCGGTCGTCGAGGGGCGTGCTCTGACGGTGCAGGCCGCCGTTCACGAGTTGGAAGACTACCTGATCGGCAAGGATCCGTTCCTGATCGAAGATCACTGGAACGTCATGTATCGCGGCGGTTTCTATCGTGGTGGTGCCGTGCACATGAGCGCGATCTCAGGCATCGACCAGGCGCTCTGGGATATCAAGGGCAAGGCGCTTGGCCAGCCGATCCATTCGCTGCTCGGCGGCCAGGTCCGCGACAAGATCAAGGTCTATTCCTGGATCGGTGGTGATCGTCCGGCTGATGTTGCCAACAATGCCCGCGATGTGGTTGCCCGTGGCTTCAAGGCGATCAAGCTGAACGGCTGCGAGGAGATGCAGATCGTCGACAGCTGGGAGAAGGTCGAAAAGGCCGTCCAGACCATCGCCACCATTCGCGAGGCGGTCGGCCCGTACATCGGCATCGGCGTCGATTTCCACGGCCGCGTCCACAAACCGATGGCCAAGGTGCTGGCCAAGGAACTCGATCCCTACAAGCTGATGTTCATCGAGGAGCCGGTGCTTTCGGAAAACAAGGAGGCCCTGCGCGATATCGTCAATCACACCTCGACGCCGATCGCGCTTGGGGAGCGGCTCTATTCGCGCTGGGACTTCAAGCAGGTTCTGTCGGACGGGTTTGTCGACATCATCCAGCCGGATCTTTCTCATGCCGGCGGCATCACCGAATGCCGCAAGATCGCGGCGATGGCGGAGGCCTATGACGTGGCGCTGGCACCGCATTGCCCGCTCGGCCCGATTGCGCTTGCCGCCTGCCTGCAGATCGATGCCGTCAGCTACAATGCCTTCATCCAGGAACAGAGCCTCGGAATCCACTACAACAAGAGCAACGATATCCTCGACTATATCTCCAACAAGGAAGTCTTCCAATATGCCGACGGTTTCGTATCGATCCCGCAGGGACCGGGCCTCGGCATCGAGGTTGACGAAGCCTATGTCATCGAGCGCGCCAAGGAAGGCCATCGCTGGCGCAATCCGATCTGGCGCCATGAAGACGGCAGCTTTGCCGAGTGGTGATGGCGGGAGATTAAAGCGATGACAGACCGGCTCAAGGGCAAACGGATATTGATCACCGGAGCGGCGCAAGGCATCGGCCTTGCAATCGCCCGGGCCTGTGTCAGGGAAGGCGCGAGCCTTTTTCTCGTCGACCTCGACGCGGGCTTGCTGGAGGCGGAAGCAAAGACGCTGCAGGCCGGTGGTGCCACCATCGGTTACGTCGTTGCCAACATCACCGATACAGCAGCAATATCTGCGGCCGTCGAGCGCGCAGCAACCGAGATTGGCCCGATCAATGCGCTGATCAACAATGCCGGCGTCAACGTTTTCCATGAGCCGTTGGACACCAGCGACGCGGAATGGCAGCGTTGTTTCGACATCAACCTGAAAGGCGCGTGGAACTGCTCGAAGTCCGTTCTTCCGGGTATGATCGGGCAGGGCGGCGGCGTGATCCTTAATATCGCCTCGACCCATGCCTTTACCATCATTCCGCACACGTTCCCCTATCCGGTGGCCAAGCATGCGCTGCTGGGCATGACCAAGTCTCTCGGCATCGAATATGCGCCGAAGGGTGTGCGGGTGAATGCACTGGCGCCGGGCTATGTGCTGACGCAAAAGGCGACCGAATACTGGAACAGCTTTCCCGATCCCATAGCTGCCGAGGCAGAGACGATGAAGCTGCATCCCGGCGGACGCATCGCCACGGCCGATGAAATAGCGCTCGCGGCCCTCTTCATGATCTCCGACGAGTGCCCCTTCATGAACGCCACATGCCTGACGATTGACGGGGGCCTGAGCGTCCTGCATCACCCCGTCTGATCGGGCGGTATCGCCGCTCAACTCCTGATTTGAATTTAGCAACGACCCGACCGCAGAAGCCTGCGGTCGGGTCGTTTTGTTTGTGGGCACCAGGATCAATTTTGTGTGCGGCCAGAGTTATGAGGCAGCGATAGTGTGCCGATAAATTCTGCGGTTTTGCCATCCGATTTTCACATCACTGCAACTTGACGAGAAATAACTCCGATTATATGAGAACATGAAAGCGGATAAATTGGAGGAATGCCCATGTCCCGGAAGCTGAGATCGCAAAACTGGTTTGGGGGATTGGACAAGGATGCCTTCATTCATCGCAGCTGGATGAAGAACAATGGCTTGCCGGATGACGTCTTCGACGGTCGCCCTGTGATCGGCATCTGTAACACCTTCTCCGAGCTGACGCCGTGCAACGCTCATTTCCGCGGGCTGGTCGAACAGATCAAGGCCGGCGTGCTGGAAGCCGGCGGCCTGCCTTTGGAGTTTCCCGTCTTCTCCTGCGGCGAGTCGAATCTTCGACCGACGGCCATGCTGTTCCGCAATCTGGCATCGATGGATGTCGAAGAGGCCATTCGCGGTAACCCGATGGACGGTGTCGTGCTGATGGCCGGCTGCGACAAGACCACGCCGTCTCTGGTCATGGGGGCGGCGTCCTGTGATCTGCCTTCGATCGTCATTTCGGGCGGGCCGATGCTTAACGGCCGGCTGAAGGGGCGCACCATCGGCTCGGGCACCGACGTCTGGAAATTCTCCGAGGACGTTCGCGCCGGGGTCATGTCACCCACAGATTTCATGGCGGCTGAAAGCGCTATGTCGCGTTCGCCCGGTCATTGCATGACGATGGGCACAGCTTCTACCATGGCGTCGATGGCCGAGGCGCTCGGGCTGGCGCTTCCCGGAAACGCGGCCTATCCAGCGGTCGATGCGCACCGCGCCCGGCTGGCGCGGCTGACCGGCCGCCGGATCGTCGAGATGGTGGCCGAGGACTTGCGCCCGTCGCAGATCCTGACCCGGCAAGCCTTTGCCAATGCCATCCGCGTCAATGGGGCGATCGGCGGCTCGACCAATGCCGTCGTGCATCTGCTTGCGATCGCCGGCCGGATCGGCACGGAGTTGACGCTCGATGACTGGGATCGTTTCGGCCGTGACGTACCGACCATCCTCAACCTGATGCCGTCGGGTACGCATCTGATGGAGGATTTCTGTTATGCCGGGGGGCTGCCCGTGGTGATGAAGCAGATCGCCGACATGCTCGATCTGACCTGCTTGACGGTGACAGGCAAGAGCGTCGGCGCCAATATCGAGACGGCGGAAAACTACAATCCGGACGTCATCCTGCCGCGTGAAAAGGCTTTGACCCAGCAAGGCGGCATCGCCGTGTTGCGAGGCAATCTTGCGCCGCAGGGCGCTATTCTGAAGCCTTCCGCCGCAACCGCCAGCCTGATGCAGCATCGTGGCCGGGCCGTCGTCTTCGAAACGATCGACCACTACAAGAGCCTTGTTGACGACCCTGATCTCGATATCGATGAAACCTGCATCATGGTTTTGAAGAACTGCGGCCCCAAGGGGTATCCGGGCATGGCCGAAGTCGGCAACATGGCGCTACCGCAGAAACTGCTCAAAAAAGGCGTGCGCGACATGGTCCGCATCTCCGACGCCCGCATGTCCGGCACGGCTTTCGGCACGGTCGTGCTGCATGTCGCGCCGGAAGCGGCGGTGGGCGGGGTGCTGGCGCTGGTCGAGAGCGGTGACTTTATCGAACTCGATGTCGAAAACCGCAGGCTTCACCTCGACGTCGATGAGGCTGAGCTGGAGAGGCGGCGGGCGAAATGGACTGCACCTCGGCCTGATATGGTGGGAGGTTATCAAGGCCTTTATGTCGAGCGGGTCATGCAGGCGGATACCGGCGCCGATCTCGATTTCCTCGTCGGCAGCCGCGGTCATGCGGTCCCACGCGACAGCCATTGAGGAGGCGGATGTGAACAATTTCCGGGTGAAGGATCTGCACGGCATCCATGCCATCCTCTATGCGCTGTTCGATCGCGACGAAAAACTCGATCGCAACGCCATGCGACGGCAGGTGAAGCTCTGTCTTGCCAGCGGCGTGCATGGCATGGCAGCGCTTGGTCTTGCCACCGAAGTCTCCAAGCTGAGCGAACACGAGCGGCTGACGGTGATGGATTGGACAGTCGAGGATACGGCCGGCCGCGTGCCGGTTGCGCTGACAATCTTCGGGTCTTCCGTCGAGGAGCAGGTTCGCCAGGCGCGCCATGCGGCCAGTGCCGGCGCCGACTGGCTGATCCTGCAGCCACCAATGGTCGGGCAGTTCGCGGCGCGGGAATATATGCAGTTCTTTGGCCGGGTTGCGGACCAGACCGACCTGCCGGTCGCCATCCAGAATGCGCCTGCCTTGATGGGGCGCGGGTTGTCGGCCACCGATATCCGCGACCTCATTCAGCAGCACCCGAATATCCAGCTTGTAAAAGGAGAGGGGCCGGTTGTCGATATCGCAGCCCTCATCGAAGTGACGGATGGAGCCCTTCCGGTCTTCAACGGCAGGGCAGGGCTGGAATTGCCCGATAATCTACGCGCGGGTTGTCGCGGACTGATCCTCGCGCCCGATTGCATCGATTATGCTGTCAGGGTTTACGAGTTTTTCTGCGACGGGTGGGAAGAGCAGGCGGAAGACGACTATCGCCGGATGCTGCCGGCAGTCGTTTTTACGATGCAAGGAATCGAGAACCTGCTTTGCTACGGCAAGCGCCTGTTCGGTGAGCGGGCGGGAATCCAGATCTTCGACCGGGCACCAGCGCTTCGCCCAAGTGAACCAGGTCTTGCAATGACAAAGCGCTACGCTCAGGGTCTTGGTGCATTTGAGGAGTAACCGCCTTCCTGTCTGTTTCTACGCGACACGTGCAAGTCACCGTCGCTTGCCCTATGAAGTGCAGAGAAAAATACTCGAAATGGATGGTAGATGAAGACCTTTGCAATCGGAGACCGGGGGTTGCCGGCGCAAATTGCTGGCGAGATCGGCCGGCGGATTACGCTCGGCGAGCTCAAGGTCGGCGAGATTCTACCAACAGAATCCGAATTCCTCGCTAATCTCCGGGTCAGCAGGACAACGCTGCGGGAAGCGCTGAAAATACTGTCAACCAAGGGCTTCATCGAAGCAAAACCGCGCCTCGGCACCCGTGTCAGAGCCCCGGAATTCTGGAACACGCTCGATCCTGTCGTTCTCGCCTGGCAGGGAGATGCCGATGACCAGGCCGCGCTGGCAGAAGAATTATTCGAGATCCGTTCGGCGGTTGAGCCGCTGGCTGCAAGCCTTGCCGCACGTCGCGGCTCTGCCGCCGAACATGGGCAGATCAGGGCCGCCTTCTCACATATGGCCGAACAGCATGCGACGGCGGAGGCGGCAATCGAAGCCGATATCAGCTTCCATCTGCAGATCTTTCAGGCGGCTCACAACCGGTTCCTCCTGCCAGTGTCTTCCGTCATTCGCGCCGCGCTGACCATCAGCATTCCAAAGACCATGAAGACGTTTGGAGGCCTTCAGCACTCGTTAAAAATGCACGAGGCGATCATCGATGCAATCGAGACCCGCGATGAGACACGCGCAGCCGAGGCTGCAGAGCTGCTGATCAGCGCAACATATCAGCGAAACTTTTCCCTCGGCGACCGTGACGCGCGCTGACGAATCCAACAATCATATGGTGTTAATTGAACTCAGAACGTCGGCTACCGACGATGTGGCATCGTGCTAATCTAGATCTTCACAGAAATACAGTCGGCTGGCCACTTTGATCGGCTTATCTCCAGCGGCCGACCGTTCTTGTCGATATTACGTCCTTCGAGAACGATCAGCGGCTGCGCTCGCTGTATGCACAGCAGTCGGACCTCTTCCTTTTCCGGAAGGCGGCAGGTCATCGTGGTGTCACTGCGCTTATAATCCTCAATACCGTATTCCATAAATAGTCCGCTGATACTGCGCACGTCGTTTATCTTGTCAGCAAGACCGGGAAATCGGGCGGTCGGGAGAGTGTGGTGTGCGAGGCAAATCGGCGTGCCATCCAGCACGCGCAAGAGCGTAAATTCGAAGACCCGCTCCCCCCGCTGCAGGGAAAGGCTGCGCCAGATTGCAGGGTCGCCCCGCCTTTCCTCGAAGTTGATCAGGTGGATATCGACCTTTTCACCTCTACCGCGCACCATGTCCGACCAGCGCGTACGGCTCTTGATGCGGTAGTCGAGTGTCAGGCGGCGCACGAACATGCCGCTCCCATGCCGTGTCATGACGAAGCCCTCCCGCACGAGCGTCTCGATGGCCAGCCTTACATCATGTCGGCTCGCGCAATAGTCGGCGGCAAGTTGCCGCTGTGGGGGCAGGCGATCGCCGGCCATCAGAACGTGCGAACGAATGCGCTGGCGAAGATCTTCGGCTATCCGCTCGAATACCTGCCCGTCTTCGGGACCATCCTTCCGATGTGGGTTCGTGGCCATAGGGTCAACATGTGTCATGTGTCGCCCAATTAGAGATTGGGCGTGAATGTCTTGTGACATAACGCAATCAGAGCACGGCATCGCGTACGATTGTCACGGGATTGTCATTGCCGAGGCGATTAGCTCACCCGTGGCCTTCGGCAGATCGGTCGCCAGCATTCAGGCACCGACGACGATGAGCAGAAGAGTCTCGTACGGCATCGACACCCTGGTAGAGGCGGTTCATCCGAATTGCAGGGCCAGACAACGGTGCCAATCCATTCAGACACTCTATGGCAGCGATAGATATATAAGATTTGTCTATTTCAAACAGGCCAAGCAACATTGGGACCATGCAGAAGTGGTCGATGGAGGTAAGAGCATGAACAGCATAACAAAGAGAGATTTCTTGCAGCTCGTCGGCCTTGGCGCTTCTGCATTCGGCGCCTATTCGCTCATGGGCTTGTCGATGGCCCATGCAGCCGAACTGCCGGCCTGGGCCGCGCTGCCTGAGGGGGCAACGCCGAAGACAGGTGGCAAGCTCGTCTATGGGCAGACCTATCCAAATTGGGCAGTCGGCACGTCGGACAACGGCCGGCATCCGCATTTCTGGATCGACCTGCTCACTCGCTCGATCTGGAACTGCCTGCTCTGGGTTGACCATGATTTCAACCTGCAGGGCGAACTGGCCGAGAGCTGGGGGCCGACAGACGACACGCTCACGGTATGGGACTTCAAGTTGCGTGAAGGCGTGATGTTCCACAACGGCAAGGAAATGACTGCTGAAGATGCCGTCGCTTCCGTCAATGAGCATATTGCCCTGAAGGGAAGCTCCTTCCTCAATAAATGGTTCGAAAAGGTCGAAGCCAAGGGTAAATACGGTCTGCGGTTCACGCTGAATGCGCCCTACGCGGAATTTCCCTATGCGCTGGCCGAGTATCGCTTGGCCATCGCGCCGGCCGCCGCCTCAGGCGTAATTTTGGCTGACGGCATCGGCACCGGCCCGTTCAAGCTGGTCCAGGTCGACAACCGGCGTGGCTTTCAGGCCGTCCGAAACGAGAATTACTGGCTCAAGGGCCGCCCCTTCGTCGATGAGCTGGAAGGCTATGTCGTCAATTCGCAGACGGCCATCAACGGGTTTCGGTCCGGCCAATTCAACGCCGTCTTCAACATTGATCCAACGACCGCTGGCCAGTATGAAAGCGCTGGTGGCATGGTCCACAAGTCCAAGGGTGGCGACCAGTTCCTCATCAGCCTGCCCAAGAATCTTGATCTGGTATGGAACGACCCGCGCATCCGCGAGGCGATCAGCCTCAGCATTGACCGCGACGCGATCAATACGATCGTCTACAACGACCCCGGCTCCTGGGTTGGAAACGACACGCAGATGTCAGGCTTGAACCGCGAGTTTCTGCCGCGGGAAAAGCCATACGATCTTGACCGGGCAAAACAGCTTCTCGCCGAGGCGGGCCATCCAAGCGGGCTGGATCTTCCGACAATCGTCTTCTGCCCTTCCTTCCCGGAAGAGCCCCGCGTCATGGCGGTGGTGGCAGAATCGCTCAAGAAAGCCGGGATCAACGTCGAGATCAGGGAAATGCCCTGCGACGGTTTCAGCGCGTACACCGTCCAGGTCAACGCGCCGTTCGGCAGGCCTGCGCGCTCACTCGTCGGTCCACGCAATCCTGCCATCAATCTCGGGCGCCTTGTCACGAATGACAGCGAAGCGGCGGCGTGGACGGGAGCCAAGGCCGACGCGTTCAAAAAGCTCTACGCCGAGACGATCGCAGAACCGAGCGCCGAAAAGCGGGTCGAGATGTATCGTGAATGCCAGCGCATCGCCCAGTCGGATACACCCGCCATTGTACTGGGAGGACGACGCAACATGCTGGCGCATGCGCCTGATGTGAAGAACATCAAGTCGCATTCGCAGAACTGGGGCAGCCGGTTCGACGATTTGTGGATCGAATCCTGAAATTGAAGAGGCGCATCTCGGTGTGCCTCTTGTGCCTATCGGGAGGGAACTGCATTGACACAAATTCTTGAAATGATGGGCCGGCGTTTGCTGATGTCGTTCTTCATCTTGAGCTTCACGGCGCTCATCGTCTTTCTGGGAACCGAGGTGCTGCCCGGTGATGCGCTGACAGCGACAATTCCCGCAGACGAACTGGCGTTCATGCCGGCTCGACAGATCGAGGACATGCGCCGGGATCTCGGGCTCGACCGCTCCATACCCGTCCGATTCCTCGAGGTCTGGACGCGATTGATGACCTTTGATTTCGGCTCGACCATCATCAAGCGCGAGCCGGTAGTCGACCGTATCCTTCATCCGATGATCAACTCGGCGATTCTCGCCGGGGTGGCCTTGATCGTCATGCTGGCGATCGTCATCACCCTCGGCGTAGTTGCCAGCCTCAAACCCGGCGGACGGCTGGACAACGCCATCAGTACGACGACGCTTTTTACCTATTCGATGCCCGACTTCGTCGTCAGCAATATCTTCGTCATCGTATTCGCCGTCTGGTTGGGCCTCTTGCCGGCGGTGATCCTCGCCCCGACCAACGCGCCCAAACTGACCATTCTGGCGGCCGCCGTCCTGCCTGTAATCGCACTCTGCGTACATGGGGCGGCCTACCAGTTCAGGCTGTTGCGTGCCGGCATGGTGGAGGCCCTCAACAGCGACTATGTCGAGCGCGCGCGACTGGCCGGCATTCCGACATGGCGCATCAGCATAAAGCACGCCCTTCCGTCGGCCATGATCCCGATGCTCAGCGGCACGGCAACTTTCGTCGCCGGCCTGCTCTCCGGCTCAGTTGTGGTCGAGGCGGTCTTCAAATACCCGGGTGCCGGTGGCGAACTGCTGCGCGCGATCTCGCAACGCGAAATACCGACGGTTCAGGCGATCGCCTTCCTTGCGGCTCTCGCGGTCATCGTTGCCAACCTGATCGCCGATCTGGCGATCCTGGCGCTGGACCCACGCGTCCGCACGAGGTTTCAAAATGGCTGACATTTCACACGCCGCACGACTGCCTCATTTTAGAGGAATCTTCCGATCACCACACCTTCGCCGCGCCTTGTCGGAACCGGCGACACTGCTGGGTGTGATCTTGGTGGTATCGCATCTTTTGATCGCACTGCTTGCGCCGCTGATCGCGCCCCATGACACCAGCGCACTCGTCGGTGCCCCATTGCAGCGGCCATCCTGGGAATTTCTGATGGGCACTGATCAGATCGGCCGAGACTACTTCAGCCGCATGATCGCGGGCGGCCGCATCGCCCTGTTTGTGTCGTTTCTTGGCGTGACCATAGCATTGGCGGTCGGTACGGTTCTGGGCATGATTGCCGGCTATCTGGGCGGACGTACCGATGAAATCATCATGCGCATCGTCGACGCGATGATGGCTATTCCGGATCTTATCCTGATCGCCATCCTGACGTTGGCTCTGGGCAAAGACATCGTATCGCTGATCCCGGTCGTCGCTGTCGTCTATACCTGGGGCGTCGTGCGCGTCGTCCGGGCCAAGACCATCAGCCTGGCAACCTTGGACTTCGTTCGCGCCGCGGAACTTCGTGGCGAAACGCGCCTCGCCATTCTGATGCGCGAGATTTTTCCGAACCTGATCAGTTTATTGGGCGTGGAACTTGCCGTTCGGGTTTCCTCGGCGGTCTTGCGCATCAGCGCCCTGTCGTTCCTCGGCCTCGGTATCAGCCAGCCAACACCGGATTGGGGCCTTATGGTCCAGGAAGCCATGGGCGTCGTTTTCACAGACCCATGGTTCCTGCTTCTGCCGGCGGTCATGCTGTCCAGCCTGATCATCGGCGTCAATTTCATGGTTGACGGTTTTGCACGCGCTTTCGGTATCGCAACGGCGGAGCTCGGCTGACATGATCCAGAACCCGCACGTCGATGTTCGCAATCTAAAGCTTGTCTACAAGACTGGCCCCGGCACCGAGCTCGCAGCTGTCGATGATGTCAGCTTCTCCATCATGAAAGGCTCGACGCTTGGTATCGTCGGCGAGAGCGGCTGTGGTAAGTCTTCGCTTGCTCGTGCCTTCCTCGCATACACCCGACCGGGCGCCCGCATCGCGCAGGGCGCAATCATTGTGTCGGGCACCGATATTTTCAGGCTGGGCGGCTCACCGCTGCTCAAGTTCCGCGGCGGACAAGCCGCGATGGTGCCCCAGAATCCTCTCTCCTCGCTGACGCCGCACCGCACCATCGGAGAGCATCTGACCGAGCTTATCCGTCAGCACAATGCAGCGGGCACGCTGTCGGTCAAAAACAAGGCGTTGGAAGTCCTGGCAGACATGGAGCTTCCCGATCCGGCCACGATCTTTGACCGCTATCCGCACCAGCTCTCGGGCGGCCAGCGGCAACGGGTGGTCATCGCTGCGGCGCTGGTTGCCGAACCTGAATTGATCGTGCTCGACGAACCGACCACTGCGTTGGACAAGACGGTGGAATCAAACGTTCTCGATCTCGTCAGCCGGCTGCAGAAACGCACAAAAACAACGCTGGTCTACGTCAGCCACGACCTCAATGTCGTTGCGCGCATGTGCGAGCGTGTCCTCGTCATGCAAAAGGGCAAGGTTGTCGAGGACGGGCCGACGTGGGAGGTTTTCAACAATCCCAAGACAGAATACGCACGTGCCCTCATTTCGGCCATTCCCAAGCTGAAGTCGGATGCGCGGCCTGAGCCGTTGAAAGTAGCGAGCGAGGCGCGGGTGCTCACTTTGCGCGATCTGGACTTTACCTATGGCGCCGGTCGTCCCAACTTCCTTCACCACATCCTGCGGCGTCCGGCGACACCGCCAACGCTCAGCGATATCTCCCTATCGATATCTCCCGGTTCGACGCTCGGCATCGTCGGTGAATCAGGCAGCGGCAAGTCGACACTTGCCAGCCTCGTAGCCGGCCTGGTTGATGGCAACGGCGGCAAGATAATCTTCGACGGCAAGCCGCTTTCGGGTCTTGCTGTCAACCGCAGTCGTGAGCTCCGCCGGCGTGTCCAGATGATCTTCCAGGATCCCGCATCGTCTCTAAACCCGCAACACACCGTCGAGGAGATCGTCTCCCGGCCCTTGCAAATGTTCTTTGGGATGACACGCGCCGCCTGTCGCGATCGGGTTGTTGAACTGCTCGAAGAGCTCGATCTTAACGCGGGTCTTCTGACACGTTCTCCACGCCAGCTGTCTGGAGGCCAGCAGCAACGTGTGGCAATTGCCCGAGCCTTTGCCTGCAAGCCAGACTTGGTTCTGTGCGACGAGGTCACGTCAGCGCTGGATGTAACCGTTCAAGCCCAGGTGCTGAAACAGATGAAGCGGCTCCAGCACGAGCACAACACCGCCTACCTGTTCATTTCGCACGATCTGCCGGTCGTTGCCGACATGTCGGATCAGATTCTCGTCCTCGAAAAGGGTGAGATTCGCGATTACGCCGACACCGGGACGATCTTGACCAACCCGAATTCTGTCTACACCCGTAAACTTCTGGAGGCGTTCACAAGTGCTTCCACCCACGCTGCGCAAAGGACTTCCAAGCATGTCAGTTAACGCCTTCTCCGCCCCGGGGAGCTTCTTCAAGGGCAATCTCCACACCCACTCGACGCGCTCCGACGGTATGATCAGCCCCGACGAGGTGTGCAGGCGCTACAGAGAGCGCGGCTACGACTTCATCTGCCTGTCGGATCACTTCACCCATCACTACGACTATCCGATCACCGACACGACGCCATACCGAACCAACAGCTTTACGACTATCCTCGGTGCGGAATGCCACGCAATGGGCACCGAAGGCGGCGAGCACTGGCACGTGCTCGCAGTCGGGCTCCCGCTGAATTTCGCACCGAATATGCCTGATGAGACCGGACCGCAGATCGCTCAGCGCTGCCTCGACGCGGGCGCTTTTGTGGCAATCCCGCATCCGGAATGGTACGGGCTGACGGTCGCAGACGCCGAGACAATCCCCGGCGCGCATGCCGTTGAGGTTTATAACCATACCAGCCAGGTTCGGCAGGCGCGGGGCGGCGGTGCCTATTACCTCGATGACCTGCTTAAATCCGGACGGCGGATCAATGCCTTGGCTGCCGACGACGCGCATTGGGTCGTAAAGGATGACGAGAACCGTGACGCTTTTGGCGGCTGGGTAATGGTAAGGGCAGAGCGCAACGAACCCGAGGCGCTTTTGGCGGCGCTGAAGGAGGGTAACTACTATTCGACACAGGGGCCGACGATTGAAAGCATCGCCCTCGACGGCGAGACGGTGAAAATCGAGTGCTCATCGGCAATCCAGATCATGGTCGTGGGCCGCGGATCGAAGAACGAGGCCATCTCCGGCGCTGAGATGACATCGGCGCAGTTCCCGTTGAAAAAATTTATCGGCGATTGGTGCCGTGTCATGATCATGGCTGCCGATGGAAAACTCGCCTGGTCCAATCCCATTTATTTATAAGACCGAAGGCAAGTGCGCCGTTTGGCCTTCAAGCCGGCCGGCGGCGCACGTCAAACAGGACTGGCTGATGAAACTTCGTGCCGAAGCGAGGGTTGCTTACCGGCACCGAGGTGAACCGCAAGGGCGCAGCGTTAAAGAACCGCGGCAAAGAAGGCCTTGATCTTGCGCGACCACTGCCGTTCGCGCAGGCAGGCGAGACGATACTCGGTTTTC
This sequence comes from Hyphomicrobiales bacterium, assembly GCA_900472175.1. Taxonomy (GTDB): domain Bacteria; phylum Pseudomonadota; class Alphaproteobacteria; order Rhizobiales; family Rhizobiaceae; genus Pararhizobium. Next base: position 25,825 of record UCHD01000032.1, read on the forward strand.
ACGTCGACGTCCGCAATGCGAATGGTCTTCAATCGCGGATGCGAGACGAATTCGAAATCCGCGACAACGCCGATGCCGAGACCGCGCTCCACGGCTTTCCAAACCCCTTCGCGGCTACCGATCTCAAGAAACGGATTGATCTCAATATTTGCGCTTTCGGCCGCGGCCTCAAGAGCTCGGCGAGTAGTGGAGCCCGTTTCCCGCAGGATCAGCGGTTGTCCGATGAGTTCGCCTATGTTGATTTCATCGCGCTGATACCAGGGGTGGTCGCAGCAGACGAAGACCACAACTTCATGTGTGCTGAACGGGATTGAGTGAACGCGGGGATCTTCGACGATATGCGCCAGAATGGCGACGTCCGCCTCAAGGTCGATGATGCGCGAAAGCGTTAGATCCGAGTTGCCGAGCAGCATCTTGATGTTGAAAAGGGGGTATTCGGCAAGGAACCGGGCTACCATCTCGGTGGCATGAAACGGGCCGACTGCTGCGATCTTCAATTGGCCGGTCATCAGGTGTCCGCTGCTCGAAAGCAACTCGTCGGCTTCTTCGTGAAGCTTTATGATCCGGGCACTGATTTCGAAGAGCGACCGCCCCGTTTCCGAAAGCTCGACACGGCGGCCTTGCCGCAAGAACAATTCGACACCGTAGCGCTCCTCCAACTCTTTCACCTGCGTCGTCACCGTCGGTTGACTGACGCGTAGCGCCTTGGCGGCAGCCGTAAAGCCCCGATGTTCGGCGACCGCATGAAAGGATCGAAGATGCGTGAAAACAATGGCCATCTGCAGCAACATGTCGTGTTCGAGAAGAGTTAGCCGACAAAGTCGGCGCATTTACTATGAATGGCACTCGGTCCTTCGTCCATAGATTTTATATATGGAAATCCAATAAACTACCAATTGGACAAATGGCAATCGCGAAGCTTCAATAGGCAAGACAAAAAGCTTGTGGGAGATTTTCGCCGTGTCACAATCCTGGAAATACATCAATCCCGTCAATGTTTCGTTTGGGGTGGGAGAGATCGGTTCTCTCAAGGAGAAGATAAGGGGGCGAAAATACTGCCTGCTGACCTACAATGATCACCCGTTCTTCGATCACCTGGTCGATCAGGTCTCGCTGAGCGCTGGAAAACCGTCTGTAGTTGTACGCGACGTGGAGCCCAATCCAAGTTTCGCAGGGTTGCGGATCGCGTGCCGTTCTTTTGGCGCCTCCGAGAATACGCCGGAAGTTATCGTCGCGCTCGGTGGTGGCTCCGTCATCGATACCGCAAAAGTCCTTGCCGCTTCCGGCAACGACTTCGCACGGGTTCAGGCCTACCTCGAAGGCCGTGCGGACGCGGATACGCTTTTCAATGTGCCCATTATCGCGGTTCCGACGACAGCCGGAACAGGCAGCGAGGTTACCTGCTGGGCAACCGTCTGGGATACGGAAAACAAAAAGAAATACTCTCTCGCCCGGCCCAATCTCTACCCCGAACATTCGATCGTCGACCCACAACTTACCCTTCAGGTGCCGCATTCGCTGACGCTCAGCACCGGCTTGGACGCACTGTCGCACGCCCTCGAAAGCATCTGGAACGTCAACGCCAATCCCGTTTCGACAAACCATGCGGTCTTTGCAGCCAGGGAGATCATCGCGACCCTGCCGGTGCTTTTGCGCAACCTCGGTGATATCGGTTTGCGCGAGCGCATGGGACGGGCGAGCCTGTTTGCCGGGCTGGCATTCTCCAACACCAAGACCGCGCTCGCCCATTCGCTGTCCTACTATCTCACTCTTCATCACGGCACGGTTCACGGGATTGCCTGCTCCTTCAGCCTGCCGGCGATCTTGCGCAGCGTGATCGGCAAGAACACCGCCTGTGACGCTGCTTTGCGACAGATATTCGGAGACGATCTGGAGAAAGGGGCGATCAACCTTGAAGCATTCCTCGCCGATCTCGGGGTCTCAACGCGGGCGACCGATTACGGCGTCACACACGAAAACTGGGTCAGTGCGATCAACGACGCGCTGTTGGGCGAACGCGGCCGCAACTTCATTGGCAGCCGCGAAGCAATCCTCGCCACCGCCGCTTAAGGAGGTGGCATGAAAGAGGCCGCGCCCGTTGAGAGAAGGCGCGTCAACGATATCTCGGTTGTCCTGATGATCTCTTAGCGAGCCCGGCAACGCCGGACTGCGCTCTTACAGGAGAATGGGAAACCGGGAGCCGAACGCCACTCTGTGACCGAAGCCAAGAGCGGCATCAGGGTCACGAATTGGAGAATGGTTCGAGAACCGAAGGACAACAACAACCTGTCCGGCGGATGAGAAGACTTTGCCGATCGGCGCCAATGCCGGTCAAGAAACCACCCGAACCCAAGGAAAAGTCGCCAAATGGAGGCGTTTTGCCCCTTGAGTTCTTTCATTGGAGAAGAGTTCATGAACACATTTGTGCACATCGGCGCGGACATCGTTGCCAACGGCCGCAGCTACAAACGCCCCGACAAACCGGTGGTCGTGATCTGTATCGACGGCTCGGAGCCTGGCTACATCGAAGCGGCCATCGCGAAGGGGCTTGCACCCAATCTCGATCGCCTGATGAAAACCGGAGCAAATACGACGGCACTCTCGGTCATTCCGAGCTTCACCAACCCGAACAACCTCTCGATCATTACCGGGCGGCCGCCGGCCGTCCACGGGATCGCCGGGAACTATTTCTACGACCGGGAAAAGGGGGAAGAGGTGATGATGAACGACGCACGTTTCCTGCGTGCGCCGACCATTCTTGCCGAATTCCAGAAGGCAGGTCTCAAGGTCGCGATGGTGACTGCCAAGGACAAGCTGCGGACGCTTCTGGGCAAGGGGCTCGATTTTTCGACCGGAACCGCAATCGCCTTCTCCTCGGAGAAGGCGAACCTGGCCAACATAGCCGAGAACGGAATGGTGAATGTTCTCGGCTTCGTTGGTCGGTCGCTTCCGGAGGTTTATTCGGCCGATCTTTCCGAATTCGTCTTTGCTGCAGGGGTTAGGTTGCTGAAGACCTTTCGGCCGGACATCATGTATCTTTCGACCACGGACTATGTGCAGCACAAGGCAGCACCTGGTTCCAAGACCGCCAACGACTTCTACGAAATGTTCGACCGGTATGTCGGTCAGCTCGATGCTGCAGGCTGCACGCTTGTCATGACAGCCGACCACGGCATGAACGACAAACACTTGCCAAACGGCGAGCCGGACGTCTTGTATCTTCAGGAGATCCTCGATGAGCGTCTGGGGCCAGGGACAACCCGCGTCATCCTGCCGATCACCGATCCTTATGTGGCGCACCACGGCGCGCTCGGTTCCTTTGCCACCATTTACGCCGACAAGGAAAAGTGCGCCGAGATCATCGATATCCTGAAGACGATCGAAGGGATAGATGTTGCGATTTCCGCAGAGGAAGCTTGCGAGCGCTTTGAACTGCCGGCTGACCGTATTGGCGACGTGGTGGCTCTTTCGTCCCGCCACAAGGTGTTGGGAACCGCGAAGAGCCGCCATGACCTGTCAGGGCTGACGGAACCGCTGCGATCCCACGGAGGCTTGACCGAACAGACGGTGCCGCTGATCGCCAATCGGAAGATTGAGGTACCAGCCGATCGAATCCTGCGCAATTTCGACGTCTTCGATGTCGCGCTCAATCTGGTGCGGTGACCCCATGAACACCAACGTCAAGCCAGTCTTGCGCCGCGAAGCCATGCGTATTGGCGGCAAACTGGTCCAGACCGACGAGCAGATCGAGGTTTTCAACCCCTACGACAACACGGTGGTCGGCACGGTGCCGGCCGCCCGCGCCGAGCACGTTCGCGATGCCTTCGCCAAGGCTCGGGCATTCAAACCTGCGCTGACACGTTTCGAGCGGCAGACTATTCTGCAGCGAACGGCGGAACTGCTGCGTGACCGCCGGGAAGACTTCGCGCGGCTGATTACCGCCGAGTCGGGGCTCTGCTGGAAAGATTCACTCTATGAGGCGAGCCGCGCTTATGATGTCTGGTCGTTTGCCGCTCAGCTGACGATCAAGGATGACGGCGAGATCTATTCCTGCGACATCTCGCCAAACGGCAAGATGCGCAAGATCTTCACCACGCGGCTGCCTTTGCTTGGCGTGATCTCCGCTATCACGCCATTCAACCATCCGCTCAATATGGTGAGCCACAAGCTCGCGCCGGCAATCGCAACCAACAACCGGCTGGTTCTCAAACCAACGGAACTCACACCACTTACCGCCCTTGCACTCGCCGATGTCCTGTACGAGGCCGGTCTGCCGCCAGAGATGCTTTCAGTCGTCACGGGCAATCCGTCGACAATGGGCGACTCGATGATCACGGATCCGGATGCGGATCTCGTAACGTTCACCGGCTCGGTTCGTGTCGGCAAACACATCGCGGCGACCGCCGGTTACAAACGTATCGTGCTCGAACTGGGCGGAAATGATCCTCTGATCGTCATGGAGGATGCCGATCTCGACAAGGCTGCAGACCTCGCTGTCTCCGGCGCAACCAAAAATTCCGGTCAGCGCTGCACAGCGGTAAAGCGCATCCTTGTCGTCGAAAGCATCGCAGACGCGTTCGCCGAACTCGTTGCGCAGAAGGCAAAGCTGCTCAAGTGCGGCGATCCGATGGATCCCCAGACAGATGTTGGCACCGTCATAAACGAGCGTTCCGCCGTTCTCTTCGAGAACCGTGTGCGGGACGCGGAGAGCCGGGGCGCCGTTGTCCTCCACGGCGCCCCGCGCCGCGGCGCTTTGTTCTCTCCCGCTGTCGTTGATCATGTGCCCTTCGACTGCGAGCTCGTGCATGAGGAGACCTTTGGTCCGGTCATCCCGATTGTCCGCTGCCCTGACGATATTGCCGAAGTTATTCGCATCTCGAACTCCACCGCCTATGGCCTGTCATCGGGGGTCTGCACCAATCGGCTCGACTATGTCTCGCGGTTCATCGCCGAGCTGGAGGTTGGAACCGTCAACGTCTGGGAAGTCCCGGGTTACCGCATCGAGATGTCACCGTTCGGCGGGATCAAGGATTCGGGGCTCGGTTACAAGGAAGGCGTCGTCGAAGCGATGAAGAGCTTCACCAACGTCCGCACCTGGTCCATGCCCTGGCACGGCTGAAACCCCGAACCACCCGCTACACCGAAGGAAAACAGAGAGACGACTGCAATGCACTACGAAGCGCTAAGGGCTGCTGCTGGGAGGTAGGTGCCCTTCGCTGAAGGAAAACAAACCTTGGGGAGGTCATGAATCATGAGCAAGGTAACGCACGTCAATACAAGCTTTTCAACGGCAGAGACAGGCACGTCCGCATTTCGGCGCGCGCAATGGCGCATGTTGTTTGCGGCGATGTTTTGCTATCTCTTCTTCTACACCGGGCGTCAGACGTTCGGGTTTGCCATACCCGGGATTCAGGCGGAGTTTGGTGTTTCGAAGGAAGCACTCGGCTGGGTCAGCGCAACCATGCTTTGGTGCTACGCGATAGGCCAGGCGATCAACGGCAATCTCGGTGATAAATTCGGTGGCCGGCGTGTCATGAGTGCGGGGGCGATCCTGTCCTGCGCGATGAACTGGGCCACGAGCTTTGCCGGCGGTGTCGTCAGCCTCGGAATTCTTTGGGGGGCAAATGGTTATCTCCAGGCCCTTGGCTGGGCGCCGGGGAGCCGTTTGCTATCGAACTGGTGGGGCCGCCATGAGCGTGGCAAGGTCTTCGGCTGCTATGTTTTCGCCGCGGGCCTGGCTTCGGTACTTTCGTTCGTCACGTCGTTGATAGTCGTCCACTATCTGCAGATGGATTGGCGGTGGATCTTCCGTATTCCCGTTCTGCTGCTGCTGGTCGGCGGCATAACCTTCTATCTCGTTGCCCGTGAGCGGCCGGAAGATCTGGGTTTCCGTTCACCCCACGACGACGCGATCGACGACGCCGCCACAGCCCAGGTCGCCGATGATGAAAGCTCCTATGAGCGCTACAAGGGTGTTCTCAAGAACTGGCGTCTGCTCGTGGGTGGCGTAGCCATCGGGTTCCAGAATGCAGCCAGGTATGGTCTCCTGGTTTGGGTGCCGGTGCATTTTCTCGGAGCGAACTGGGCAAAGGCCAGTGCCGACACCGCGATGATCGATCCGAAGTGGATCAGTGTGGCTCTTCCGGTCGGCATGGCGATCGGGGCGGCGACAAACGGCTGGGTTTCCGATCGCCTGTTCAATTCCAAGCGCTACATCGCGATCGTCCTTTACATGGCGCTTGCGGCAATCACGTCACTCTACATGTACACAATCCCGACGACCGAGGTGTATTTGGGCCTCGTTGTGCTGTTCCTGTGCGGCTTCTTTGTCTATGGGCCACAGTCGTCATTCTGGGCGCTTTGCCCGGACCTTGTCGGTCACAAGCGGGCGGGAACGGCGATCGGCGTGATGAACTTCTTTGCCTATCTGTTCGCAGGATTAGGCGAGCCCTTGATCGGCGGCGTCATGGATACCCATGGCGATACGTCCCTGGTCTTCCTGATTGTCGCGGCGGCCAGCGCACTGAGTGCGGTGGTAGCACTGTTCATCCGGCGCTGATGGGACGAACCGGCAGCGCTTGGCGCTGCCGGTTTATACCGCGCGGCGGATTTTAGACCCTAAACGGCACCTCGGCTACGAACTCGCATAATCAGCCAGCGCTCGGCGTTTGTGTGGTGTTTCCAGAGGTGAAAATCCGAAACGCTTTTTATAGCAGGTGGCGAAGTACTGACTGGACGAAAAGCCGCAATCATAGGCGATTTGCGTCACTGTGGATTGACCGGCCCCGAGCATTTCGCTAGCCGCCTCAAGGCGGATCATCTGCAAAAACCGTACCGGCGTCATGTTCGTCAGCAGCAGACAGTGCTGTGTAAACTGGGTACGCGAAAGATTGCATTCGGCTGCCATGTTTTCCAGCGTCCACTCTTCATCTAACGCATGGCGAAGGCGTTTGAGAAAGATTTTGACCGTTCGCTTCGAGCTAGCCAGTGCAAGGTCGAGAACGGGTGCCTGCGTTTCCAGCATCTGCATGAACTGCAAAAGCATCATCGATATGAGCAGCCCGAGCCGCGCCTCACTGCCTTCGATGTCCCCAGTCGCGACGACGTCGGCGATATCCATGAAACTGCGAGCCACGTCGCGTGCGGCGACATAGGATATCTGCTCGTTCTTGGACAGAAGTTCTGTCAGCCGCTTGCGGTCACGCTCCGGCCAGCTGATCCAGTCCGGCCACAGCCATGTCTCGTGCGGCCGCCGAACGCCCATGTCGAGCAGCACCCAGACGATCTGGCTTGCGCCGACATTAGGGTCGCCAAGGGCGTGCAGCTGCCAGGGGCGCACGACGAACATCTGGCCTTCAGTCAAGATGCGTCGCTGTCCGTCCATTGTGACGGTAAGCGCGCCGCGAGCAATGTAGGCGATCTTGACGCCCTCGTTGCAATGCTCGCGCAGCCCCCAATCCTGCGGCTGTGTCGCATCCCAGCCGCCCACCGAACATACTTGCGGCAGGGCAGAACCGAGATCCAGCCCGGGATAGCCCCGCCGTGTCCAGGCATTCAATGTGACCATGCCGGCCCGGGATGCCTCCAGCAGGTCCTGGCAATTGCCGGCGTAGAGAAGAGCGCCAGGCTCGCGGAAAACAGCCGGCCTCTCGGCCGCATTCGGATTCCGTTTTCTCACGACTTCCCCTTCATGGTTTGTACAAAATTTACCAGTGCGCCATATCGAACGCGGATCTACCGATATTGCGCAATGCTGTCATCATCATCAAGCACGAAATAACGTGTTGAATGATTACCGTTGCAAGTCAATGGTATGGGGGAGAAATTGGGAGGATCTGCCGGTGCGGATAGGGTTCCACACGGACGCGTTTAATTCAGCGTACTGGTCGTTCGAAAAATGCTTGCAGTGGGCAAGCGACAATAATGTTCACTTCATAGAATGCGGCCTGATCGATGGGGTCAGCTGGATCCATGGGCTCGGTTATCAGCCGCATGTGGCGCTCTACGAGGATCCGGCACTGCTGCGCCGCAAGATGGATCGCTATGGTGTTCAATTCAGCCAGGTGGATGCGGCTTATCCTCTTTCGGGTGAAGACGGACCGATGCGCGGGGTTCCCTACGTGTTGAAATCGATCGCCTGGGCCGCGCAGGCAGGTAGCCCTTGCGTCGATACCACCGATGGACTGCACATGCCTGAGGGACTGACCGAAGCGCAGTCGCTATCCATAATGAAGCGCAGCTATGAAACGATCGTCGAGGTGGCGGAAGCTCACCAGATCATCGTCAATATCGAGCCGCATGGTCACTTCACCACCAAACCGGAATTCATGGAGCAAATGCTCGATTTCGTCGCCAGTCCCTGGTTGCGTATGAACATGGATACCGGCAACACCTACATTGCCGGACAGGATCCAGTGGCCTTCCTCAAGCAGTTTATTGGCAAAGTCAGCCATGTCCACATTAAGGACGTGTCGGCTTCGCTGGCGCAGGCGGCGCGGGGAGGGCAGACAGGCATTGCGGTCAGCCATTGCGCGCTTGGTGACGGTGTGAATGCCGATAACATCAAGGCCTGCCTCGGCCTCCTGCACGAGAGCGGCTATGCGGGTGTCCTCAGTCTTGAATGCGAAGGCGCTTCCGGCCCGATGATCGAGAAATCGCTCGCCTGGATCCGGTCGGTGTGTGCGGACCTTGGGATCGCCGCTCACTGACAATTCTTGTGCAACGACCTCAATCGAGTGATTCAATGAAACTTGGTATCAATCTTCTCTGCCTGACGGATTTCGTCGAAGACGCACATCTGCCTCATGTGAGCCGGCTGCGCCAGCTCGGCTATGACGGTGTCGAGATCCCGGTGCTCAAGGGGGACGTTCGCCACTATGAACGCCTTGGCAAGTCTCTGGATGCGATCGGCATGGCGAGGTCGTCGACGTCAATCATCCCGTCACCGGAGGCAAATCCGGTCAGTGGGGATGTCGAGGTCCGGGAAAATGGCATCAGACACCTGAACTGGGCGTTGGACTGCGCCATCGCACTCGCAGCGGAAAGCATGGGCGGGCCCTTCCATGCGCCGATCGGCCATTTCACCGGCTACGGTCCGACGGAAGACGAGTTGAATCGTGGAGCAGACGCGCATCGGGCCCTGGCCGAGCGCGCTGCCACGAATGGCATAACGCTCAGTCTGGAGCACCTCAATCGCTTCGAAACATATTTCCTGAATACAATGGAGCAGGCGCGCTCCTATGTGGATAGGGTCGATCATCCGGCCTTCAAGATCATGTATGACACATTCCATGCCAATATCGAGGAGAAGGACCCACGATCCTCCATCGGGGTCATTGGTGGCGATATCGGCGTTTTCCACGTGTCGGAGAACGACCGGGGCATTCCAGGGCGTGGTCACATCGATTTCAAAGCGATGTTCTCCGCGCTGAAAGCGACAGGTTATGATGGCTGGTTGACCGTTGAGGCTTTCGGAGCGGGATTGCCAGCGATCGCGGCTGCCACGCGCGTGTGGCGGCCACTTTTTCCGGATTTTGAAACGTTGTTTTCAGAGAGCGCGAATTTCATTCGCCATACATGGGGGGCAGCATGAGCGGGTCGGGACCAGCCATAGCGATGCGCGGAATCTCCAAGAGTTTTACAGGCGTCAGGGCGTTACGCGATGTCGGTTTCGACTGCGCGCCAGGAGAAGTGCATGCACTGGCAGGCGAGAATGGCGCAGGCAAGTCGACGCTGATGAAAGTATTGTCCGGTGTCTATCGCCCCGATGCAGGGACCATCGCAATCAACGGCGTCGATCATCATTTCAAGCATCCGATGGATGCACTGCGAGCCGGTATATCGATCATCTATCAGGAATTTTCACTGCTGCCGGAACGCACCGTGGCACAGAATATCTTTCTGGGCCGCGAACCGACCCGCTATGGCATCATTGACCAGAAAGCCATGGATCGCGAAGCACGCCGCGTCATCGCCCTGTTCGGGCCGACCCACCACCTCAAGCCCGACACGGTGGTCTCCGAACTCGATGTTCCCAGCCAGCAGCTCGTCGAAATCGCCAAGGCGGTCTCGCTGAACGCCAAAGTCATCGTCATGGATGAGCCAACGGCGGCGCTCAACGACGCAGAATGCGAAGTTCTGTTTGCCCTGGTCGAAACCCTGAAGAAGAGTGGCGTCGCTATCATCTACATCACACATCGAATGCGCGAGATAACGCGGCTCGCCGATCGCGTCACTGTACTGAAGGACGGTGCGGTTGCTGCCAGCTTCGATGCTGTTCCGGCGCCGGACGTGATCGTGCATGCGATGGTCGGCCGCGACATCGATGATTATTATGCGCCCGCTGCGGTGCCAGAAGAAATCGGTCCAACGATGCTGTCCGTGCGGGGCGCGGGCAATGACAGGCTGAACGATATTTCCTTCGACTTGCGCGCTGGCGAAATCGCGGGTTTCGCAGGTCTTCAGGGCGCTGGCCGCGTGGCACTTGCTATGGCGCTGTTTGGGGTATCGCCGTTCACCCATGGCGAAGTCAGCCTTGCAGGCCGACCGGCTTTGTTCCGAAATCCGCGTGAGGCCATTCGGGCTGGCATCGGCCTTTTGCCCGGCGACCGGAAGGCCGAGGCGCTGGTGTTGATGCAGTCCGTTTCCGACAACGGCATGTTGACGGCGCGCGGCCTCTCCCCCGTTGCCGGCAGTGACCGGAAGACCTCCTTTGTTTCAGACCAGGAGATGAACCGGCTGCTTGAACAGGTGGACGTGCGGGCTGCTGACTACGCGCAGGAAATCAAAAATCTGTCGGGTGGCAACCAGCAGAAGGCAATCGTCGCCCGCTGGCTGGCTCTGAACCCCAAACTTTTGATCTTCATCGAACCGACACGCGGTATCGACGTCAACGCGAAAGCCGGCATCTACCATCTGATGCGAGACCTCGCGCGCAAGGGAGCAGCGATCATGATGGTGTCCTCCGATCTTCCGGAAGTGCTCGGTACTGCCGACCGGATTTTTGTCATGCGTTCCGGTGAACTAGCCGGCGAATTCGCGCGCGGCGTTTCCGAAGCGCAGGTCATGCTGGCTGCGACCGGCGAGACCGCAACAAAGCCGGAGGCGGCATGATCAACATAGCCAGTTTAACGCAGCCGTTTGCCAGAGAAAGAATGGAGCGCCAAGCACCGGCGTTTCTTCTTGCTGCTGCCGTGACGATCTACATCGCCATTGCACTTTCGCTTGGATTGACGCGCTTTCTGACGCCTGAGGCGGCGATATCGATCCTGAACCGGTCGATCGCACTCGGCATGACCGCAGCCGGACAGACCTTTGCAATTCTTGTCGCCTCCATCGACCTGTCCGTCGCCCACCTCATTTCTGCCTCCGCCGTACTCGCCTCCGTGATCATGAATGGGGAGCCGTCGATGATCGTTCCTGCCATTCTTGCCTCGATGGCGCTCGGTGTTTTGGTCGGAACATTGAATGGTCTGTTGATTACCAAGCTCGAGGTCAATCCGCTGATCGCCACGCTGGGCATGTCCCTGGTTATCCAGGGATGCCTCGCCTCCTTCTACACGAGTTTCTCCGGTTCTGTGCCGAGCGAGTTTCAGTTCTTCGCCTACGGAGAGGTGTTCGGCTTGCCTTTCAGCCTGCTGGTGCTGATCGCGCTGGTCTTGCTAGCCTGGCTGCTGCTGCGGTTCACCCGCTTCGGCTCGAACATCTATTCGGTCGGTGGCAACCGGGATACGGCCCGCGCTGCAGGTATCAAGACTGCGCGCGTGGTTGTCGCTGCGCATATCATCTGCAGCCTCTGTGCCGCCCTTGCCGGGCTCTATCTCGCCAGCCGGCTGAAATCGGGGTCTCCGTGGATCGGCTCTGAAGGCGCCTACGATCTGGAGTCGATTGCAGTGGTCGTCATTGGCGGCACGGTACTGTCGGGTGGCAGAGGTGGCATTTGGGGAACGATGGCCGGTGTCGTCATTTTCTCGCTGATCGATTCCATCTTCAACCTCGCCGGCATCGACGCGTTTGCCAAGCAGGTCATGCGCGGCGTCATCATCGTTGCAGCCGTTGCCTTCTACGCAGTGCGCTCGAAAAGGATGGTGGCATGACCGAGAAAGCCGTCAAGATGACCGATACGAACCTTTTTGCGGGCAAGCGCCGGTTGCCGCAGGTCAACCCGGTCTATTTCGTGCTCGCAGCCCTGCTCTGCGCAATCGCGCTGTCAAACCCAAATTTCCTGGAGCCGACGGGCTACATGAATTTTCTGAAGCGGGCGGCCCCTCTGGCAATCCTGGCGGCCGGCCAAATCTACGTCATCGTTTCAGGTGGGTTCGATCTGTCCGTCGGGTCGGTGATAACGCTGACCGTCGTCGGCTCTTCCATGCTGCTCGACAACAATGACGACGCAACGTGGTGGGTGATCCTTGTCATGTTTGCTATCGGCGCGGCGGTTGGCCTGATCAACGGCCTCGTGGTCAGCTACCTCCGCGTTCCCTCGCTGATTGCTACGCTCGGCATGATGATCACGCTGAACGGTGCAGCCTTCATGTGGTCGAGCGGTTCGCCGCGCGGCTACCTGCCCGACACGTTCCGCTTCTTCGGCCGTTTCAACATCAAAGGCATGCCGCTGATCCAGTTCCTCCCGGTGGCACTGATCGTGCTGGTCGTGGTGGGCCTCGCGCTTTTCTGGCTCATGCACCGCACCAATCTCGGACGGCTGCTGCATGCCGTCGGCGATAATCCACGCGCAGCGCAAATGTCCGGCGTTCCGGTCGAACGCATCCGGATTTTCGCCTTCGTCATATCATCGCTGAGCGCGGTGACGGCGGGTATTTTGCTGGGCGGTTTTGCCGGGGTCTCCACCGATGTGGGCACCGGCTACGAATTGCAGGCGATCACCGCGACGGTTATCGGCGGCGCGCAGCTGCTTGGCGGGCGCGGATCGGTGCCAGCGTCGATTGCCGGCGCGTTGACGCTGGCGGCGATTTTTACCCTGCTCAATTTCATCGGCCTGCCGAAGCCCACCCGCGACGTGGTGCAGGGGCTGATCTTGATTGCCGCGGTTGTGCTGGCGACCTACCGCCGCAACCGCACCGGCGGACGCTGAGGGTTTCGCCGGCCTTCGCGGGCCGGCGGGAAGGACGAGTATCTAACTTTTGGGAGAGAGAAAGACATGAGAAGATTTCTGACGACCACGATGGCCATTGCTCTGCTTGCGCACACAGCACAGGCCCAACAACTGAACTTTGACGATCCCGCCGAGTTCGCCAAGCAGCGCGAACAACTCACAGCCAAGGCGAACGGCCCCGAAGGCGAGCCCTGGGTTCAGTACTACGGCGATGCAATGGTCGACACTGCGAAATACAAGAAGGACGGCCCATACACGATCTGCTTCTCGAATGCCGGCGTCAATAACGCCTGGCGTGTGACGGGCTGGACCAATATGCAGGCGGAAGTGAAACTCCACCCTGAGATTAAAGAGCTGATCCACGTTGATGCGGAAGGATCGGACGACAAGCAGATCGCCGACATCGATGACCTGATCGCCGGTGGGAAATGCTCGATCCTGATCGTCTCGCCAAACACCACAGCTGCTTTGACGCCGGCTGTCGAGAAGGCGTGCGCTACGCTGCCCGTCGTCGTCTTCGACCGTGGCGTCCAGACGAAATGCCCGATCAGCTTTATCCATCCGGTCGGTGGCTATGGCTTTGGCATCCAGGCCGGAGAATTCGTCGCCAACAATGTTTCGGCGGGTGCGAACGTGCTGATGCTTCGTATCGTCCCCGGCGTTGACGTCCTCGAAACTCGAGCATCTGCGGCCAAACGCATCTTCGATGAGAAGGGGCTGAAGATTCTCGGGCAGGAATTCACCGAGGGCGATAATGCCAAAACGAAGTCGATCGTCGAGGACTATCTGCAGCGCGGCAACATTGACGCAATCTGGATGGATGCGGGCGCGACCGCCGTGGCGGCGATCGAGGCGTTCGAAGATGCCGGATTGCCAGTGCCGGTTATTACCGGAGAGGATCAGCAGGACTTCTTGCAGAAGTGGAAAACGGACGGCCTGAAGGCGACTGCCCCGACCTATCCGACGTATCAATGGCGCACCCCGATCATCGCTGCAGTTAAGATCTTAAAGGGTGAGTCCATTCCAGGGCCGGAATGGGTGCTGCCGCAGCCCGCGATCACAGCGGAATCGCTCGATACCTATATCAACGATAAGATGCCGCCTCTGCACCACGCCATGTGTGGCTGCGAAGCTCTCCCGGATTATCCAGCCGCCTGGGGAGGAAAATAGGCTCATTCAATACAAACCGCGTGCGGCTTTGGTTGAATGACCTTACGTCAGCATTCCCGGGCGGTTGCAATTTGCCGCCCGGGCCACGCGCACTGTTCGCCGCGGGTTTTGTTTACATGATGATCGGAACCCCGGCAGGGTTTGAACCCACCTTCATCGGCTGTGTCGCAAAATCTGCAGAGCTTGGCGTCGAGTGTCCTTTGCCCGGCGGAACTGTGGAGGATCAGTTCCAGAGCTGCAGCGCGGGCTGTGTCGAAGCCTTATGATGAGGGCGAACGTTTTTTGCGTGAGATGAACTGGTGAAGGGAGGCGGGGTTGAAGGTGAGATGGCCGCCTTTTGCACGCATGTGTTCGACGAGATTGACGAGCAATGCTGCGGCCAGACGCCTTGATCCATGTTCAGCCTGCGCTGCTCCTGTGGGCCGTTTGAAAGCGCGTAAAGTTCGAACGGCATCGACATCGCCCCGTGGTGTGAAGCGATTGAGACCGTCCCCGACACCGGCGCAACAGTGTGCTCTCAGCCGGTAACGGCTTGTCTCGGCGGACCGACGGTCGCCCTCTCGATCAGTTTGACGCCCATGTTGACGCGCGCGACGCTCTCGTCGGAGCTGGCTATTCTTTTCATGAGGAGTTGAACGCCGACCCGGCCAAGCTCGATACGATCGATGCTGATCGTGGTCAGTGGCGGCCGACTGTGCATGGCGATCGCCACATCGTCGAGCCCGATGATCGAATAGTCGTCCGGAATCGAGAGCCCCTGGCTTTGCAGCGCCTGCATGACACCCAACGCAACCACGTCCATGCTGCAGAAAAGCGCGGTTGCTTGGTCCAGCCGGCCGCTTTGGAGCGCTTGAC
The DNA here is from genome assembly GCA_900472175.1 of Hyphomicrobiales bacterium. GTDB lineage: Bacteria > Pseudomonadota > Alphaproteobacteria > Rhizobiales > Rhizobiaceae > Pararhizobium. Next base: position 40,964 of record UCHD01000032.1, read on the forward strand.
GCGTGGCCAATTGCGCCTGTGTCTCAAGAAAGCCCATCTGACCGAGATCAATCACGTGCTTTTCCGGATCGAACGTTATTCCTGCTTCCTCCAGAGCCAGGCGAAATCCCTCAAGCCGCCGCTGCATGGACAATCGCTGCGGCAGTGTCACATGCACGATTTCCCGGTGTCCCGCTTCGAGCAGGCGACGCGTCGCAAGCCAACCCGCCGACCAGTTGTCGGGTAGAACGCTGTCCATGCGCATCGAACGATCCATGCCATTTATGAGGACGGTTGGTACGCCGCTTGCGGCTATGCGATCGATCGCGGCTCTGTCGTCCAGGCCGACAGCGATGATCGTGCTCGGTTTTGCGCTGCGCAGATACTCGTCGATTTCCGTGGCGCTCTGCCTGGCGTCGAGCGTCAACAACTGGACATCGACTTTCAGTGAATGAACCGTCGCCTCGTCCAATACACCACGGATCACATCCTCGTAGAACTGCGACCCGGAATAGTATTCTGCCGGTACGATCAAGGCGGTGCTTCCGATGCCCGCCTTGTGCAACGATCGCGCAGTACGCCCCTGATAGCCAAGCTCTTCTGCGAGGGCGAGGATTTTCTTACGGCTCTCTCCGCCGACGCCGCCACGATTGTTCAACACCTTCGATACAGACGCGACCGAAACTCCGGCCGCGTCGGCGATGTCGCGAAGGGTAAGTGTGGCGAGTTGATCGTCGGTCATTAGATACCACTCCATCAGATTCTTGTGCTCTTTGGGAGCCGCAGCAACTGCACTATCGCTCTGCTTACCAGAAGAATTGCGTATGCCCGAGTGATCGCATCAAGGCTTCCATGAAATAGTAGTCTCCATAGGGAAGCATGGTGTCGGAGAAGCCCGATCCGACATGTGCCGCGCCATGGGCCAGAAGACCGAGCGCGGCGGGATCGGAAGTCAGGTCGCAAGTGTCGAGCAGGCCGGCGATCAGTCGGTCTGCAAAGCCGCGCCAGTGCTGAGCCTCATCGAAGCTGCACTGGTCGGCAAGCATGTAGATGCCGGCGGCCATGATGGCGCCTGCCGAGCTGTCGCGGGGTGCATTCTGCGAATCAGGCACATTGTAGTCCCAGGCGGGCACCACCTCGGTGCCCATCAATTGTTGGGCTTTTGCGGCAAGCTTGCGAGCAGCGTCCAGATAGGTCTCGCTACCTGTAACGCGGGCGCATTGTGCAAAGCCATGAATCAACCAAGCTTGCCCGCGCGACCAGCAGGAGTCGTCGGCAAAACCTTGATGGGTTTCACCGCGCAGCGGGCGGCCATTACCGGGGTCGAACAGAAACGTGTGGAAGCTGGTATCGTCGGCACGCACCAGATGTTTCAGGCTCGTGTCGGCGTGGCCGTCGGCGGCGTCGCGAAAATCCGACCGGCCGGTTTCGCCATAGGCCCAATACAGGAGTGCTAGATTCTGCATCGTATCGGCGATGATGCGGCCATTGGCGAAATCAGCGCGCATGGAGCCATGCGTCGGCAGAGCGTTCCAGGCCTGCAGATAGCGACCCTCCGGTCGATATCTGCCCAGCAAGAGATTGGCGGCATCTAGCGCCAGGGCGCGCGGTTCTTTCTCGCCTGTCATCAGCCATTCGGCCACGCAGCTAAGAGAGTACTGAAAGCCAAGATCGTGATCCTGAGCGCGGCGATGCGCCAGAATATTCCGAAATACCGAGCGCCTGGCACGGGCTGCGTGAAGGAATGTTGGGTCTCCGGTCAGCTGCAACGCAAGCCACAACTGTCCAGCGTGAAAGCTCACGACCCAGTCGTACGGGCCGCAGTAAGCCCAACCATTGTCGTCCAAGCCTATCTTCGGGTTGCGAATGCCAATGATCGGCATGGTGGTTTGCAATTTTCCGATGCAGCGAACGAGCGCTGCCTGGTGGCGATCAACGTGAGAGGTGACGGCGGCCGGCGCAGAGGCGGCGAAGTAGCTGCTGGTTTCAATTTTCATGTGCGTGCTCCTAAACATAAAAACTTTTCACTCATTACGTAATTTTCGTCAATAGCGAAAATTACTCTTGACAGAGAATGTTTTCGTTTCCATTCTCACATCCAGTCTGAGGCGTCCTTCGTGGCGCTCCCGGCGTCGAATAGGGAGGTAGAGGCAATGTCCATTGCGGACGCATCGAATTCAAAGCCACCGCTGAGCGTGCGACTGCGTGGCCAGTTGGGTGGTTACGGCTTCTTGCTGCCCTGGTTGTTGGGGTTTGTTGTGCTGACCTTGGGGCCGGCAGTGTCGTCATTTTATCTTTCGCTCACCGATTTCGGCCTGATGGGGTCAGCCAAATGGATCGGTGCCGAGAACTATGTCCGGATTGCCAGTGATGATCCTCGCTTCTGGACTGCGATGAAAGTCACCTTTACATTCGTTTTGCTGTCGGTGCCGCTCAAGCTGGTCTTCGCGCTGGCGATCGCCGTGGCGCTGAACAAGGGGCTGCGCGGTCTCACAATCTTCCGGGCAATTTTCTATCTTCCGTCCTTGATCGGCGGCAGCGTTGCAATCGCTGTGTTGTGGCGGCAGGTTTTTTCGGGCGACGGCGTGCTGAACCAGGTCCTATCGGCTCTTTTCGGTTACGAAGGCCCGAGCTGGATCTCAAATCCTTCGACTTCGCTGTACACTCTGGTTTTGCTCGCGGCCTGGCAGTTCGGCTCGTCGATGATCATCTTTCTTGCCGGTCTACGCCAGATTCCTACGGACATGTACGAGGCCGCCAGCATCGACGGCGCGAGCCGCCGCCGTCAGTTCATCAAGATCACGTTGCCGTTGCTAACGCCGGTGATCTTTTTCAATGCGGTGATTCTGACGATTGACGCTTTCAAGGCTTTCACCTCGGCCTTTGTCGTCAGTGATGGAAGCGGCGGCCCGATCGACTCGACGCTGTTCTATACGCTCTACCTTTACCAGGAAGCCTTCACCAACTTCCGCTTCGGATACGCGTCGGCTCTTGCCTGGGTACTGGTGGTTATTATCGCCTTTTTCACAGCGCTGTCCTTCATGTCTGCCAAATATTGGGTGCACTACGATGACTGATACTGCCCACCTCCCGAGCGCCGTCGAGGCAGATTCCACGCCCGATGGAGATAAGCACTCGCCGATGAAGCGAGCGTTGATCTATGCCCTGCTAACCGCCGTAAGTTTCATCATGCTCTATCCGCTGTTATGGATGGTCTCGAGCTCTTTCAAGCCCGAGAATGAGATCTTTGCGACGACATCGCTCATTCCGCAGGAGTTTACACTCGATGCCTACCGGCGTGGCTGGAATGGCCTCAGCGTAAGTTTTGGGCACATGTTCCTCAACTCGCTCCTGATCTCGGTACTGGTCGTGGTAGGTAATCTTATTTCCTGCTCGATGGCCGCTTATGCCTTCACGCGTTTGCAGTTCAAAGGCCGTGGGTTCTGGTTCGCTCTCATGCTCGGAACCTTGATGATGCCGCAGCATGCAGTGCTCATCCCGCAATATCTGATGTTTCTCAAATTCGGCTGGGTCAACACGATCATGCCGCTTGTCGTGCCGAAATTCTTCGCCATCGATGCCTTCTTCATCTTTCTGATGGTGCAGTTTTTCCGTGGCATCCCGCGCGAACTCGACGAGGCGGCAATCATGGACGGTGCCGGGCCGTTGCGCATTTTTCTCAAAGTCATTCTGCCTCTTTCGACGCCTGTCATGGCGACGGCGGCAGTCTTCTCCTTCATCTGGACCTGGGACGATTTCTTCGCGCCGCTGATCTATCTGAACGACATCGAGAAATACACCGCTCAGCTCGGTCTGCGAACGTTCGTTGACGCCACGGCGCAATCGGATTGGGGCGCGCTGCTTGCCATGTCGACATTGACGGTACTGCCGATCTTCATCCTCTTCCTTCTGTTCCAGCGACTTCTGATCGAAGGCATCGCGACGACGGGCATGAAGCGGTAGCGGCACGAACAAACACCACAGAACAACCAATAAAAAGGGGAGCTCCATGACGACGGTCGCTTTGAAACAAATCCAGAAGCGCTACGGCGCAGTCGAAGTCATCCGCGGCGTCGACCTCCAGATCAGCAGCGGCGAGCTCGTCGTTTTCGTCGGACCATCCGGATGCGGTAAGTCCACGTTGCTGCGCATGATTGCCGGATTGGAACCCATTTCCGGCGGCGAGCTGGCGATCGGCGGAGCAAGGATGAATGAAAAGGCTGCCTCCGAGCGTGGCATCGCGATGGTCTTTCAGTCCTACGCACTCTATCCGCATATGAGCGTCTACAAGAACATGTCGTTTGGTCTTGAAACGTTGCGAATGCCGAAACCCGAGATCGACAAGCGCGTGCGTAAGGCCGCGGAAGTCCTGCAGATCACGCAGCTCCTTGAACGCAAGCCAAAGCAGCTGTCAGGCGGCCAGCGCCAACGCGTTGCTATCGGTCGCGCGATTGTGCGCGATCCGAAAATTTTCCTTTTCGACGAGCCGCTGTCCAATCTGGATGCCGAGCTTCGGGTCCAGACTCGCGTCGAGATCGCGAAACTCCACGCCGACATCGGCGCCACCATGATCTATGTCACGCATGATCAGGTCGAAGCGATGACGCTGGCTGACAGGATCGTTGTCCTGCGTGCTGGCAAGATCGAGCAGCACGGCACACCGCTGGAAATCTACAACAAGCCGGTCAACCGCTTTGTCGCCGGCTTTATCGGTTCGCCCAAAATGAACTTTCTGGACGTGTCGGTGATCGAGCGCCGTGACGACGGGGTTGTGATCAGCCTGGCTGGAGCGAAGGTCGTCGTGCCTCTGGTCGATAGGACCGGAGCGGGGGCGACGCTGAATCTCGGAGTTCGCCCGGAACATATCAAGGTCAATGGTGCAGGCAGCGTCCATCTGGGCGTGTTGACGATCACCCATATCGAGCACCTCGGAGGCCAGACCATCGTCTATGGACGCCTGGCAGATAAACAAACCCTCATCGTTGCGATGGAAGGCCAGACACTGCTTGGCACAGGCGAAACTCTGAACGTGAGCATTGCGCCAGAACATTGCCATCTCTTCGATGCCGAAGGACGCAGACTGGCCGACTAGGCAGACCAAAACGGAAATTAACGGGAGGAAACCATGATCAATAGACGCGAACTTCTACGCAATGGCCTACTACTCAGTGGCGCTGCGGCATTTTCACAGTTGCCGCTGCGAACGGCTTTTGCCGACAGCGCCACCATGCGGCTCTTCTGGTGGGGTACACCCGCGCGGGCAGAGCGCACCCTTAGCGTCGCCAGGCTGTTTGAGGCCGCCAATCCGGACGTCAAGATCAATGGCGAGGTAGGCGGCAACGACTACTGGTCGAAACTGACGACAATGCTTGTCGGCGGCAACGCCCCTGACATTTTCCAGCTTGAGCCTGGCCGTTTTGCCGACTATGCGCGCCGCAACGCAACGCTCCCGCTGAACGATTTTCTCGGCAAGTCAATTCGTACCGACAAGCTTGCGCCAGGGGTTCTCGATCTGGGAACGGTTGACGGCAAAGTGGCGGGCATGCCGCTATCGTTGAATGCCTTTGCATTGTTCTACGATACTGAAGCCTTCAAAACGGCCGCGCTCAATCCTCCGGGAGCGACGACGACGTGGGATGATTTCGCCAAACTCTGTGTCGAGTTGACCAAGGCAATCGGCCGCAAGAACGTTTGGGCCGTCGGCAATGCATCGCGCTACACTTACGCGTTCGATGCATTCTTGAACCAGCGCGGCAAGCGATTGTACGGCGAGGACGGCAAGATCGGCTTCGATGCGAACGACGCCAAGGATTGGTATGGCTATTGGGAAAGCCTGGCGAAGAACGGAGGCTGCGTGTCGGCCGAAGTCCAGTCAATGGACCAGCTTCAGGTCGATTCTAACCCCCTGACGACCGGCAAGGCCGTTATGGCCATCGCATTCTCGAACCAGCTTCTCGGTTATCAGGCGGCGGTCAAAAATACGCTTGGTATTACGACTTTGCCTCTAACGAGCCCGTCAGGGCCTTCCGGCCTGTTCTATAGGCCCGGTCTCCACTTCGGCATTGCAAGCACATCCCAAAACCCAGAGCTTGCTGCGAAGTTCATCGACTTCTTCATCAATGACCTTGACGCAGGCAAAATTCTTGGCGTCGAGCGTGGCGTTCCTATCAACGTTGACGTCAAGAACGCCGTCGTTCCTTTGATCGATGAAGTGTCGAAGCAGACTGTCGACTATATCTCGTCTATCGCCGATCGTGTCGGTCCCTATCCTCCACCAGTGCCTGTCGGGGCTTCCGAATTCGATACACGTGCCTTCCGGCCGCTTGCCGACAAAGTGGCATTCGGTCAGGTGACCCCTGCGGAGGCGGCTGAACAGTTGATTGCGGAAGGCGGCAGAATTCTCAAGGGCTGATTACCTTACGTTCGCACAACAACCACATCGTCAGGAGCTAGTGCTTCGTACTGGTCGGCGCCCCCCGGCGCCGCACCTCAACCTTCCCAAGACAGGAATGGTCAATGACAGATGGCATTTACCTCGACAGCCTGTTCCATCCGTGGTCGGGCAATGAATTGCGCACGCGGGCAGACGTCGAGCGCGCATTAAAATCCCTTTGCGGTCCCGTGGAGGTCTATCGTTCGCCCGGCGGCGCGCGGCTGAGGTTTGACGCGACTGCGGCACATTTCGACCAAGCGGCGGCGGACCTGGAAGGTTTTTCGCGCCTGTTATGGGGGCTGGTGCCAGCGCAGGTGGGCGGAGCCGACTGGATCGACTGGACGCCCATCGCACGCGGTTTGGCATCGGGTACAGACCCGAAACATCCCGAGTACTGGGGCGAGCCGACCGATCGCAACCAGCGTCTCGTCGAGCTTGCAGCCATCGGTTTTGCGTTGCGTCTTGTGCCGGAAAAGCTATGGGGGCCGCTTGACGCAGGCCAACGCCAGAACGTCGTCGCCTATCTTAAATCCGGTCATTCCTGCGCGTTTTCCCAGAACAACTGGAAGTTCTTCCGGCTTCTTATCAGTTTGGGGCTGGGCGCCGTCGGGGCAGATCATGATCGGGCGTTGGATCAGACCTACATTGATGAAATCGAATCCTTTTACTTCGGCGATGGCTGGTACAGTGATGGCGATGCGCGCCGCGCCGACCATTATATTCCGTTCGCGTTTCACTTTTACGGGCTCATTCTTTGTGTGCTCGACGGCCGCAAATACACCGTGGCATACCGCGAGCGTGCGCGGCTCATTGCCAGCGACCTCGTGCGTTGGTTCGCCGATGACGGTGCCGCATTGGCGTTTGGCCGGTCGATGACTTATCGCTTCGCCATCGCCGGCTTCTTCGGAGCTATGGCATTTGCCGATGAGAAGGCTCTGCCTTGGGGGCAGCTCAAGGGCTTCTATTTGCGCAGCCTGCGATGGTGGGCGAAGCAGCCGATGGCGTCGCGGGACGGGATCCTTCCGGTTGGTTATGCCTATCCAAACTTGCTGATGTGTGAGACCTACAACTCGCCGCAATCGCCGTATTGGGCGCTGAAGGCGTTTCTGCCGCTGGCCTTGCCGGAGCAACACCCTTTCTGGAGTGCCGCAGAGGAGGACTGCGCGCCTCGCAGCGATGTCGCCGTGCATGTTCATACAGGTATGATCATCAAAAATCCTCCAGGCGACGCCATAGCTCTTTCCGGCGGCCAGCAGACGGGGCCGCAAAATACCTGGGCTCGCTTCGGTGCGGAGAAATACAGCAAGTTCGTCTATTCGGCTCGCTACGGATTCAGCGTGGAAAGCGACCCCAACCGGTTCGCTGACGCCGTTTTGGACGGCATGCTCGGCTTCAGCGACGATGGTCTTCAGTTTTGCGTGCGCCAGGCCAATGATCAGGCATTGATCGCTGATGACGTGCTCTACACGCGCTGGCGGCCGAATGGCGACATCTTGGTCGAAACCTGGCTCTACTGGCATGGCTATTTCCATGTCCGCGCGCATCGAGTGCAGGCGGAGCGGGATTTCATGACAAAGGAGGGCGGCTTTGCCATAGCCCGAAGTGACATGCTTGCCGACACACTCGAAAACGACTGTGGCAAGGCCGTCGTCACGACGGCGCACGACCTGTCGGCCATTGTTGATCTCGGTTCGTCCGTTGCACGCGTCGGCAAGGCGCATGTCGCGCAACCGAACACCAATCTGATCGCCGCAAGGACGCTGGTGCCGCAGTTGACGGCCGAGATCTCCGCCGGGACGAGCACGCTTTTTGCTGCCGTCTTTGCGAGCGCCGATCCGGCCGCCGGACGGAACACGCTGACGCGCCTGCCGCCAGCCCCAGACCTGGCAGCGCTCGAAGCCCTGATCAAGTCCAAGGGGCGGCCGGTCACAGTTATGAGCAGAAATACGAGTGCCTGACCGGTTGCTGAAACCGGTCGTCAATTGGAGTCAAGGAAAACAGATGGACATCCGCCAAGCTATACATTTCGAACAGGCAGAGACGCTCGACACCGAGGGCCTTCGCCGCCATTTCCTCGTTGAGGATCTTTTCATTGCCGGCGAAATGCGCGCCACCTATAGCCACTATGACCGTCTGGTACTACTTGGTATCAGCCCCGAAGCCAAAGCGCTCGCCTTAAGCGATGATATGGCCAGGTCGGCAGGCGTAGCCGATTTTCTCGAGCGTCGAGAGTTGGCAGTCGTGAACCTTGGGGGCGGGGCAGCGAGAATAACTGCCGATGGAGAGGACTACGCTATTGCGCCTTTTGAGGCGTTGTACGTCGGAATGGGAGCGAAGGCCGTGTCATTTGCCGCGGCGAACCAGGCTGATCCTCCACGGCTCTACGGTGTTTCGGCACCAGCTCACGTTCGCCACCCCAACCGCAAGATCACCCAGGAGGAAGCTTCGCCGCAAGCGCTCGGCACCATCGAAGCCGCCAACAAGCGCACCATTTACAAATATGTACACGATGGTCTGCTTCCCACCTGTCAGCTCATGCTCGGGATCACGCAGTTCGAGCCAGGAAGCGTTTGGAACACCATGCCGGCGCACCTTCACGATCGGCGCATGGAAGCGTATCTCTATTTCGCCATGCCGGAAGACCGCATGGTGGTCCATCTTATGGGGCGCCCCCAGGCGACACGCCATCTCATCGTTCGCAACGAGCAAGCGGTAATCTCGCCCCCATGGTCGATCCACAGCGGCAGCGGGACGGGCTCCTATGCCTTCGTTTGGGCGATGGCGGGCGACAATCAGTCCTTCGCTGACATGGATTTCGTGCCGATGGAGAGCCTGCGATGACGGTGATTGCGGAGCTGTTCGGCCTGTCCGGCAAGACAGCACTCGTCACGGGCGCCCGAGGAGGATTGGGTCAGGCGATGGCTCTGACCCTGGCAAAGGCCGGTGCCGACATCGTCGGCCTCGGGTCTTCACCAATGCCGGAGACAGGCCAGCTGATCGAGGCAGCTGGGCGTCGCTTCGTCGGCATTCAGGCTGATCTTTCGCAACCCAACGATTTTCGGACTTTGGTTGGCGATATCGAAGGGCAATCCGGGCCTGTCGACATTCTCCTCAACAATGCGGGAACCATCAGGCGCGCCGAGCTGCTCGATTATACCGAGGCTGATTGGGACGTGGTGGCGAACGTCAACGAAAAGAGCCTGTTTTTTTGAGCCAGGCCGTTGCCCGCGGCATGGTTTCGCGCCGCTACGGGCGCATCATCAATATCGCATCGCTGCTTTCCTTCCAAGGCGGAATACGCGTGCCGGCCTACACGGCTTCCAAGCATGCTGTGGCCGGACTGACCAAACTGATGGCGAATGAGTTGGCTGCATCCGGTGTCACGGTCAACGCGATTGCGCCGGGCTATATGGAAACCGAAAACACAGCCGCTCTACGATCGGATAACATGCGCCAACGACAAATTCTCGAACGCATCCCTGTTGGGCGCTGGGGCGTTCCTGATGATCTGGCGACCGCGATCTTGTTTCTGGCCAGTCCGCATGCGTCCTACGTAACCGGAGCGATAGTTCCAGTGGATGGAGGATGGCTGGCGCGGTGACCGGCATTTGGCCGAAGATGCCGGCTAAGATCATGCTGGCAGTGTGGCTTGCTTAGGCCCGGGGCTTTGCATCGACTACAACCATCGACACGACCGACTGCACGGGGTCCATGATGTCATCGTGAACTGCAGGTGTGGGTCGACCGGGATGGTTCAAAATTTGTTTGGCAAACTCTCAACGCCTGCCTGTTATTGTAGCCAGTTCTTCGGCGATCCAGGAAGTCCTCGCACCAGTCGAACCGGGCTTTCGCGTTTATGCCTGTTGATTTCCACGTGGAACTGAGCCGGGTTTGGAGTGAACCCTTCGGGCTGGACCAGCGAGGCGTATCAAACTAAGCCGCCTGCTGGGCAAGTTGGGTTTCAAATTCTTCTGGTGATCGATAGCCGAGCGCCGATTTTTGGACTGCATCGCAACCTCCTTGTTCCAGGTGTTGCGACGACCGGTTGAATCTGCCTTGGCATCCGCGGTCGGTGTGGTGAATGCAGCCTGGTGGAGGTTTCCTGTTCTCGATTGCCGAATGCAATGCGGCTAACGCCAAGGGCGTGTCCAGGCGTTTTGACAGGCCATACCCGATGCTTGAAGGACGCGCTACAACCGGAGGATATCATTGGCGGATGTCTCTTCCTTGCGTCCTCGGCCAGCCGGATGTTGACGGGGCAGAGCCTCGTCATAGACGGCGGGGTTGTCACAACAGGAAAGTGTCCATCATTGCCGCAGGCGCGCGCGGAAATGCTAACTGCCGGTAGTTGGCTCGCAAACTCCAACTGTAAAATGCAATCGAGGATGATGCAGGAGCGATTTCAGCGCAGAGCACCTCAGACGCCCCGAGAATTACCAGTTTTCGAGGCAGGCTATCGCGTCAACGACCGCATTTCTTCTTCGTCCGTAGCGGAGAGTGAAGGACGCCGCGAAAGCGTTCATAGTTGCCTGCAGTGGCGGCGTCTGCCTGCTATCAAGCAGCTGCATCGGTGACAGCCTTCCAGTGCGCCATTGCGCGGATGCGATGAACTTGGATGGCCAGTGCGGATCGTTTGTGACGTGGGGTGACGAGGAGATTTCGAAGCGCGATCGAGATGAAGCGCTGCAGAATTCCCGGCGATCGGAAACCTTGCATCGTTCGTTCTCGTTCGAGAACGTCTGGCAATATATGCGTGACAACTGGCTATCGAACCGCATCTACAAAGATTACGACGATATCGTCGAGCATTGCTGCGCTGCCTGGAACAAGCTCGTCGATCAGCCCTGGAAGATTATGTCGATCGGTCACCGAGAATGGGCGCGTCGGTCATGATTGACGCTCATTGGTATTAGCCGAGTCTATGTGCCGCTAACGCTGGATTACGAATTCAAAGACGCCCTCGTTTGGCTCTACGCCGAGTCCAGCTCCCGTGGGCACCACATAGTTTCCGTCGCCCGAGGCCATGTCGCCCTGCGTATAGGCGAGGTTCCGATCGAAGATCGAGTGCTGGTATTCGTGATAGGGCAGGTTCTGGAGCGTCGAGGAGACTTGCAGGCTGGCCGCCATGAAAATGCCAACGCTGATCGACGCATGCGGCATGATGTTCATGTGGAAAGCCTGCGCCATGTGGCCAATGCGGACAAATTCGGTAATGCCGGTATGGCCCATTTCTGGCTGGACGATACTCATCGCCCGCTTCTCGAAGCGCGGCCGATATTCGTAGGTGGTCCGCAACTCCTCGCCGAGCGCCAATGGCACGCCAATCCCGGCTGCGACGCGCGCCTGGCCTTCCAGATTCTCCGGCTGCACCGGCGCTTCAGCAAAGTAGAGATTGTAGGGCTCCAACCGACGGATAATGCGGATCGCCTCGACCGCCTCGAATTTCCAGTGCAGATCGATCATCAGGTCGATATCCGGTCCCACCGCTTCGCGCAGCGCCGCCATTTCCTTGACAATATCTTCTTCGGACACCACTGCCGCGAATTTGATACCTTTGTACCCCTGATTGACCCAGTATACGGCAAGGTCGCATCGTTCCTTTAGGGTCGCCTTGGGTAAACCCGAGACATATGCGCGGATTGTGTCATGCCGCCGTCCTCCGAGTAGCGTAGAGATCGGTACGCAGAGGTTCTTGCCGGCGAGATCCCAAAGAGCGATGTCGACGCCCGCTAGCGCGTCGAGATAATATCCGCCGAAGAAGCCCCGCACCCGCATCAGGTCATACAGGTCCTCGTGGATGACCGCAGCATCTCCCGGATCGCGGCCGATAATGACCGGACCGAGCACGTCGTCGATGATCGCCTTGGTCGCCTCCGGTGCGACGATGCCGTAGCACTCGCCCCAGCCCACCTTACCGCTTTCACCGGTGACCTTGATCAGCAGCGTCATATCGGTCGAAGGATAGATGGTACGGTTACCTTTGCGGATCAGATAACCGCGCTCGTTGATTGCCTCGCCTTCCTTCAAAGGACCGAGATAGGGTACTTTGCGTGGAATGGAGATGATGAAGGTCTCGATCGAGACGATTGAATCGACGATGTTTTTCGGCATGGAGCTGGGCTCAGTTCGGCTTGTGGTTGGTGTAGGGCAGGTCGGCCTCGGCCAGAAGCAAGGCCAATTCCCTTCGGTCGCCTTCGTCGAATTTCGGCCCCTTGCCGCGCACGTATGTGTTCTTGATGACGCCACGGCGGCGCAGGACTTCCTTGGTCATGTGCATGCGGAAGATCGCCTGGAAGTTCAACAGCGGCAGCGAAACGTTGTAGAGTTTTCGCGTGGTGGCGACATCGCCCCTCTGCCACGCATGGATCATCTGAGCATGGATATCGGCCAGTTCGGCCGCTGGCATCGTGCCCGCCGCGCCCCTGGCCAACTCGTCAGTGACGTAGCGCCCGCCGGCACCTCCGAAGATCGCGTCCAACGAACCGTCGGCAGCAGCCTTGATGCGGGTGAGGTGCTGGCCGCAAGGTGCTGTCTCTTCCTTGACATAGCGGATTTCCGGCACCGCATTGGCGACAGCCGCCACCTCTTCCGGCGTTAGCCCGGCGCCAATGGGCTTCGGCTGATTTTGCAGCATGATCGGAACGCCGGCATTGGCCGCCACTTCTTTGAAATATTCCGTCTGCGCAGCAATATCGTTGCCGAGCGACAGAGGTGCCATGACCATGGCGGCGCCAGCTCCGATCTGCGCGGCCTGCGCCACATGCCTGGCAGCTGCTTTCGCGTCCGGATCGCTGGCGCCGATGATAATCGGAATACGCCCGTCGATGCGCTCGGCCAGCAGCTCCACCAAACGCTTGCGCTCTTCCGGCATAAGGGTGTCGACCTCGCTGGCGACGCCCGGGTAGACGACGCCGTCCACCTGACTTTCCAGCGTGAAATCGATGATCGACAGGAAATCCGCCTCGTCGATCGAGCCGTCGTCACGAAACGGAGTGGGAATGACGGGGAAAGCTCCAGCTAGTGTCTTGATCATTTGACTGCTCCGGCGGTGACGCCTTGAATGAAGTAACGTTGTAGGAACATGAAGGCAACGACGATGGGGGCGGATGCGATCAGCGATGCCGCCATTGCGCCGCCCCAATCGGAATTGACCTCGTTGAGGTAGGTAAGAAGCAGGCCCGGACCGATCGTACGCTTGTCCTCCGAGACGATCAGCGTCATCGAATAGAGAAGGTCGTTCCATGACCACATGAAGGAATAGAGGAAGACGGTGACGATCGGCGGGATGGATATTGGGATGACGATCGTGTGGAAGATGCGCAAGTCGCTCGCGCCATCGGCCCGGGCCGCGTCGATCAACTCGTCGGGCACTTGGGAAAAATAGCTGTAAAGCATGTAGGTCGAAACCGGCAGCGCAAAAACAATGTAGCTGAGGATCAGCCCCGGTCGGGTGTCAAGCAGGTTCAGCTCGCTCATCATCGGATAGATTGAGATGAGCAACAGACCGAAGGGAAACATTTGCGCCGACAGCATGAAGAGCATGACGGGTTGACGGCCGATATAGCGGTACTTAGCAAAGCTGAACCCCGCATAGAGCGCCAGCAGCGTCACCAGGGCAGCGCTGCAGCCGGAGGCGATCAGGCTATTCATCAGGTACATCGGCAATTTGCCGGTGGTGAGTGCCCGAATGAAATGTTCAAGACTCGGCATCGTCGGAAATGGTGTTGGTACCACCTGATAAAGTTCAGCATTGGCCTTCAACGAAGAAATTACCAGCCAATAGAGCGGAAAGAACAGGAACAGGCCGATAGTGATAGTGGCAAGGAAGAAGACGATCTTGGCCCGTTTTGCAGATAGGTCGAACATCTCAGTTTCCTTTCACCAGCATGCGCAGATACAGGAAAGCGGGCGGCAGCAGCGAGCAGACCCACAGCACGCCGACAGCGGACGCAAAGCCGATATCCCACTGCTCGAAGGCCCGTCGATAGACTTCGACCGACAGCACCGTTGTCGCCCTTACCGGACCGCCGCCAGTCAGCGCGTAGATCGTGTCGAACTGCTGCAGGTTGCCGATCACGCCGAGCACCACAACGATAATCAGCACGGGTCGCAAATGCGGTAGGATATGGTCGCGCAGGACGGCCCAGTTGCCGGCGCCATCGACACGGGCTGCATCGATCTGTTCCTTGTCGAGGCTCTGCAGGCCGGCGAGGAAGAAAGACATGAAAAGCGGGATGGACAGCCAGATCTTGGTCAGAACCACCGCCAGCATCGCGCCTTCCGGCGTCGAGAGCCAAGCGTGCGGATAATCGATCAGACCAAGCTCCATCAGAAAGGCGTTTAGCACGCCGTAGCGCGAATTGAAGATCCAGCCCCATATGAAGGCGCTTACCGTCGACGGCAGCACCCAAGGCAACAGGGACAGTGAACGCAGCACGCCACGGCCGGCAAAGGGCTGGTTCATGATCAGTGCCCAACCGAGGCCGGCGACCAACGTCCCCGCCGTGGTCAGGACGACATAGATGGCCGTCGTCCAGAACGCCGTCCAGACATCTGGATCGCTCGCGATTTTCGCAAAATTCTCAAAGCCAATATAGCGCGGCTCCATCATCTCGACGGTATACTCGAAGAGCGATAGGCCGAGCGCCGACACGAACGGATAGAGGATGACCGCGGCAAAAGCGATCGCCGCCGGTAGCAGCAGCAACAACCCGATGCGGTTCTGTCCCGCCTTCAGTCCGCCACGGTTCGCGTGCGGCGAGACTGGATAGGCGCCGACATTGTTTTGGATCACGGCCATAAGGTCAGTTCCTGTTGGGGTGCGGGGTCCGGCCG
>UCHD01000038.1 GCA_900472175.1 Hyphomicrobiales bacterium
ATTCCACTTATCCACGCTGTGCAGATTTCCCGAGCCAGCTCTCTTGAGGATACAGACGCGACCACAGATAGTGGACTAACTGTAAGGGTGTAGCGACTGTATCCTGGCGCCGGTTTGACTTGGTTCTCGAAGAAAACCGGCGCCAGGATCAACGCAGACGTGTTTTGTCATGTTCTGTGGGTCAGTTTCTGACTAAATCGACATGCGTTTGATCGAGCAGTATCGTTGGTGCACCAAGCATCGGTGAACCTATATGCCTTCGACAACGTTTGCCATGCGGCGGATGAGGTAAGCACCGACCGTTGCGCCGGCGTCCTGCAGGCCGATGGTCTTTTCCTGGAAGGCTGCTGCCTTGCCATGCTGGGCCATCATGGATTTGGTAGCCTCCAATGCCTCCTCGGCGGCTTTCGCCGCGGCGCTCAAGGCATCCGAAAGCGATGCGCCGGCGGCGGCCTGCGCCTCAAGCGTCACAGCGATCGGGTCCAGCACATCCAGCAGGGTCTTGTCGCCGACCTTGGCCTTGCCGCGCTCGGCGATACCATCGCGGTAGGCCCGCCAGAATGCAGCCACGCCGGTGGCGTCCAGCGCCTCCTTGCCTTCCGCCACCTTACTTGCGCGCAGGAACCCGGTGGCCGTCAGCGTGCCCATGGTGGACGGAGCCGTGCGGGCTATGGTTGCTCCGGCGGTGCGCAGGAGCTTGGCGATTCCAACGGCCTCCCCTTCCGCTTCTAGTGCTTCCGCCGCCGCGGCGAAGGCCTTGCTCATAGTAATGCCGAGGTCACTGTCGCCTACCTTGCCGTCGAGCGCGATGAGGAACTCACGCTGTTCGGCGAAAAGCATCCTCCAGCTCCTGAAGAGATCGATGAAGTTCGCGGCGTTCAATGTTTGAAGCGTCATGGCATCACTCCGCGATGTGCTTGAAGAACGGTGTATTTGCCGGGGCGGCGACGAGGCGGTCCAGTTCTTCGTCGAGATGCAGGATCGAGATCGAGGCGCCCGCCATTTCCATGGAGGTGGCGAACTCGCCGATCCAGACATGCTTGACCGTCACGCCAAGCTCTTCGAGACGAAGCGAGACGCGGCGGAAGAGAATGTAAAGTTCTTCCAGCGGCGTGCCGCCAAGTCCGTTCATCAGCACGGCAACGGTGTCGCCCTGCTTATAGTCCGTTTCCGCAAAAATTCGATCCATCATCTCGTCGACGACCGCATCTGCCGGCGCCAGTTTCTTGCGGCTGATCCCGGGCTCGCCGTGAATGCCCATGCCGATTTCCATCTCGTCCGTGCCGATCGAGAACGTCGCGTGGCCGATTTCCGGAACGACGCAGCTGGAAAGGGCAACACCCATAGTGCGGGTGCGCAGGCGAGCCTTATCGGCAAGACGCGTAACCTCGTCGAGCGAAAGGCCTTCAGCAGCAGCGGCGCCGGCGGTTTTGTAAATGAAGAAGATGCCAGCGACGCCGCGGCGCTTATGTTCCTCGCCAGCCACAGAGGAGGCAACGTCGTCATTGCCCACGACCTGCCTGACCGCAATGCCGTCGAGATCGGCCAGTTCCGCCGCCATGTCGAAATTGATGATATCGCCGGTATAGTTGCCGTAGATGTAAAGCACACCCGCCCCTTGATCGATATGCTTGGTCACCTGGTACATCTGTTCGGCGCTGGGCGACTGGAAAACGCCGCCGACCGCAGCACCATCAAGCATGCCGTCGCCAACAAAGCCGAGGAAGGTAGGCAGATGGCCGGAGCCGCCGCCGGTGGCGATACCAACTTTACCAGGATTGATTTTCGCCGTCACGAGGCAGCGCAGGTCACCGGCCGTATAGGTAACGGCCGGATGGGCCTTGTAGATGCCTTCCAGCATCTCGTCGACGAAACTGACAGGATCGTTCAGGAACTTCTTCATGGGTTTTCTCCGGGAATGAATGATTATTTTCTGCGCTGGCGCGTGACGAAGAAGGCCGCGGCCAGCAGGATAAAGCTGCCGACGACAAGCCTCTGCCAGGTACTGGGAATACCGACCATGACGAGGACACTGTTGATGACGACGATCAACAACACACCAAGAATGGTGCCTAGAACCGTGCCTGTGCCGCCGGTGATCCGCGCACCACCGAGCACGACGGCGGCGATCACGTTGATTTCCGTGCCGACCAGATCGAAGGGGTTGGCCTGACGGTTGGCGCAGACATGGATGATGCCGGCCAAACCCGCGAGTGCACCCGCATAGCCGAACAAGAAGACGTGAACTGTGCGCAGGCTGTAGCCGAGACGGCTAGCGATGTCGGCATTTCCGCCGACGGCGAAGATGGCTCGCCCCATTAGGGTGCGGTTGAGTATCCACCAGGTGAGGCCCGCAGCAACGGGTAGGACTAGAAAGTAGAACGGTAGCGTGATGAGTGCGCCATTGTCGGCTTCGATCTGGAACAGCGGCATCCGGCCGAAAGCGCCCATCTGCGGCGGCAGCGACATGATCCACACCGTACCGATAAAGGAAAGCAGGAAGCCGCGGAAGAGATACTGCGTGCCGATTGTAACGATCAGCGAGGGAACCTTCAAGTGATGAACAAGCAGGCCATTGACAATACCCAGCGCCGCCCCGCCGAGCGTTGCCATGACGATGACGGCGGCAATCGGCAAGTTGGGCAGGTAGTTCTGCACCAGGACCGTCATCGAATACATGGCGAAGGCCGCGATCGCCGTGAACGACACATCGATACCGCCCGCCGCCAGAATGATGAAGACACCAAGCGCAAAAAGCCCCATAACCACACTGGCGCGGCCGATGTCGATGAGCGTCGAAGGCTGCAGAAATGCCGGATTGGCAATGGCGACACTCGTGCAAATCGCCACCAGCAGAAGCAAGGTGATAGTCTCGGGGCGTCGGCGCACAAGGTCACCGAAGTTGAAAGAACGCGTCGGACCCGCGGCGCTGTCGAGTTCATCGGTTCGCGAGGCATTCATTGCACATTCTCCGTCGTGGTTGCCAGCATAGCTTTGTAAAGCTGGTCTTCGGTTGCCTGCGCCGCTTCCAGTTCTGTGATGATGCGCCCGCTGTTCATGACGAGGATGCGATCCGTGTTCTGCAGGAGTTCGGGTAAGTCGTCGCTGACAAGGATGAGGCCCATCCCCGATTCCGCGAGTGTCTGGATGACGCGGTAGATTGTGTCCTTTGAGCCGACGTCGACACCAACTGTCGGTCCGTGCAGCACGAGCAGCCTTGGGGCGATGCTGAGCCAGCGGCCGATCAGTACGCGCTGCTGGTTCCCACCCGAAAGCGCCCCGGCCGGCAGATCGAGATTCTTGGTGTTGAGCCGCATTTCTTCGGAAAGGTGGGCTGCAATTTCGCGTCCCTTGTCCCGGTCGACGATGCCAAACGAATTGGCAAGACGCGAAACGATAAGCGCGATCTCGTTTTCGAAGATCGATTTGTCCAGGAAGAGACCTTCGGCAAGCCGATCCTCAGGCACATAGCCGATGCCCTGCTCGATTGCCCCGGCGGGCGTGCGCACGGAAATGACTTTGTTATCCAGCGTCATGGTGCCGCCGGTCGCAGGCACGACGCCGGTCAGGGCCATGGCGAGTTCGTTGCGGCCAGAGTCGGCCAGGCCGGTGATGCCGAGGATTTCGCCCCTCTTCACGGAAAAGCTTGCCTCCCGGACTCCATCGGTGACCAGACGATCCACCTCAAGGAGGACGGCCCCAGACGGTTCACCCGTGCGATAGCGCTGCGCATCGATCGACCGGCCGGTCATCAACTCCGCCAACTCCTTCTTGGTGTAGTTCTCGATAGGCCCTTGGGCCACGCACTGGCCGTCGCGAAAGACGACGGCATGTCCGCCGATGCGATAGCACTCGTCCAGCTTGTGGGTGACGAAGAGTACGGCGACGTTTTCGGAGCGCAGACGCTCGACGACGCGGACCAGATTATCGACTTCACGGCGCGTTAACGAGGTTGTCGGCTCGTCCATGATGACGAGCTTTGCTCGGGTTGCTATCGCCCGTGCGATGGCGACAAGTTGGCGGGACGCGAGAGGTAGGTCGGAAACAACGGTGTTCAGAAAGGCGCGGTCGGTGGGAAGGCTTACGGCGGCAAGCGCCCGCGCGGCCGTTTCCCTCAGCCGCTTGCGGTCGAAGAGGCGGGCAAGCCGGCCGTTGGCGTTTACCAGCTGCTCGTTCAGCGCTACATTCTCGGCAACGGTAAGATTGGGCAGCAGCGACAGGTCTTGGTAGACTGTCTCGATACCAGCGGCGAGCGACTGGATTGGCGTCAGCGATGCGAAAGTCTCGCCGTCAAGCACGATCTCACCTGAGGTCGGCGGATGCGCGCCAGACATGATCTTGATGACAGTGCTCTTACCGCAGCCGTTCTCACCAAGAAGATGATAGGCTTCGCCCGGTTGCAGCGTCAGATCGATACCGCGCAGCGCATGGACGCCACCGAACCATTTCTGGATGTTCTTAAGTTCAAGAAGCGCCGCCGATTGCTGCGCAGTGTGTGCTTGTGCCACCACGGAATTTGTCCTCATGCTGACCGGCGCATCCTCACGCCGGACGGTTCCGGCCGGAGGCGTGCCCCGGCCGGCCGACGGTTTGCTGGACTAGAACAGATGTTCCTTGTAAGTCGCCTTGTCGGCGAGGACCATGCCGTTGCCGAGGATCAGCAGACCCTTGCCGGCGCCCTGTTTGACCGAGACCTTGTTATAGCCTGCGACGCCAAGATCCATGCCGGCGGTAACTTCCTTCTTCTCCAGCAGAAGCTTGGCGACAGCGTTCATTGCCATGCCAGCCTTCTGCGGATCCCAAAAGCCGATCGCAGTAATGGCGCCGGATTCCAGAAGATCGGCAGACGGGTTCGGCAGGCCGGTGCCAACGAGGCATACCTTCCCGCTCAAGCCCGCTTCGTCGATGGCGCGGCCAACGCCCAGGACATCATTGCCGGCCGAGGTCTGGAAGCCTTTGATATCCGGATGCTTGCGCAGGATTTCCTTGGCTTTTTCATAGGTGCCGTTGGCATCGTCGAAGGACTCGTTGTTCGGATCGACAAGTTCCATACCGACATATTTCTTGGCGTTCTCTTCGCCTGCGCCGACCCACTGTAAGTGTGTGCGGCTGCCGAGCGAACCGACGAAGGTGGTCCACTTGCCTTCTTTGCCCATGCATTCGGCCAGACGCTCGTTCAGCGCCGCGCCGTAGTCGGCATTGTCGAAGGCCTCAACATCAGCATTGGTGTTCACCTGATTGTCGGCCTCATGGGTAACGACGATGATGCCGCGCTCCATGGCGCGCTGGAACGTGCCTTCAAGAACGGCCGGATCCATCGGCACGACGGCAAGCGCGTTGACGCCCTTGGCGACAAGGTCGTTAACGATCTGCAGCTGCTGCGCAGAATCCGCGGTTGCGGGGCCGCTTTGGGTTGCAACGACATCGGGATTGGCTTCCTGATAGGCAACCACGCCAGTGTTCATGCGGTCAAACCACGGAATGCCGCTGATCTTAACCACGGTGGCGATGACGGGCTTTTCCTGGGCGACGAGCGTGCCGATCGACCCCACCAAGACTACGGTCGCGACCGCGGTTCCAGCCAAGAGCTTCTTCGAAAATGACTTCATGTTCTCCTCCACGAATTTTCCCTCCTTCTTTACTTCGGCGCTTGAGGGACAGGCACCGAAGGGTTTTGCGAACGGCGATCAGGCGACAGGAAGCCGGCAATGTCATAGCGTCCGATGGCCAGAAACGTGAGCAGCAGCGCGCCCCAGGCGAAATCGCGGACGAAGTTGGAAAGGCCGCTGAAATTGAGCAGGCTTGACATGAGCTGCAAGGCTATGGCGCTAAGGACGACACAGACGACGCGCCCATAGCCGCCTTCGGGCTTCACCCCGGCCATCACGGCAATAAGGATGGCGATGAGCAGGTAGGAGCTGCCGTAGTCGAACTTCACATTGACGTTGCGTGCCGCGACGATGATGCCGGCAATACCAGACAGCACGCCTGACATCGCGTAAGTGGCAACGATCACGCCATTTTTCGGAAAGCCCGCGTAGACTGCTGCCTTGGGGTTGGTGCCCATCAGCATCAGCCATAGCCCAAAGGGCGTGAACTTCACCAGCGCGGCGACGACGCTGGCGGCCAGCACGAAGATCAAGAAGCTGATCGGCACTTCGGCAATCATGTCGTTGCCGATGCCGGAAAGCAGCGCAGGGCTGCCGACCATCACAGCCTTGCCGCCGGAAACCACGACCGCAAGCCCCATGAAGGCCATCTGCGTGCCGAGCGTGCAGAGAATCGGCGTGATGTTCAGTCGCGAGATGAGGAGACCGTTGATGACGCCGCCGGCAAGGCCGATGACAAGCGCGCCCGCGATGAAGGCGAGACTGAAGGCCGTTCCGCTGTCCGCCGTCGATAGAAACGACGAAACGATCACGGCCGACAGCACGCCCGAAAGATTGGCAAGCGCGATGCCGGAGAGATCGATACCCCCATTACCAGCGCACATAGCCAGCATGACACCGATAGCCAGAAGGCCGATTTCCGGCACCTGACTTGCCATGGACTGGAGATTGAAAACGGAAAGGAACGAGCCGCCGGAAATCAGCGCGCCTGCAACAAGCAAAGCACTGTTTATGACAAGCAACATCGTCAGCTGGCCGCCGGGTTTTTGCATCGCTTCCCCCATTTTGTTTACTAAACAAATAGTAATTTCACTAAACGGTAGCAAAGGAAATTCGCGCTGGCAAGCCTTAATTACAGTCAATATCAGTTGCGAACAGCCCCTTGTTGCCTTAGATGTCGCAAGTATGAGTTGATTTGTTTAGTAAACTTGTTCGCAGACGCAGCAAAAAGGCAACCTGTCAGAGCATGAAGAAGCCGGGAAAACTGACCATCAGGGATATCGCGGAGGCTGCAGGCGTCTCGCCCGCGACGGTCTCGCTCGTGCTAAACGGCAAGGGAGAGATCTCCGGCGTGACGCGGGCGCGGGTGCTGGAGGCGGTGGCCAGCCTCAACTACGTGCCGCGCGCAGCACGCAGCACCACCGAGCCGGGCGAGACGCTGCGCTTCCTGAAGATCGCCAAGCACGGCCACACCGTCAACCGCGACCACAGCATCTTCATCTCCGACTATATAGACGGCATGTCGGCCGAAGCGACCCGGCGCAATTACACGCTGGAAGTCGTGAGCTTCGAGGGGCAGCCGATCAGCGCGGTGGCGGAATCGTTGGCAGGCGCGCCGATATCCGGCGTCATCGCGCTCGGTACCGAGTTGACGGAGGCCGATATCCGGCTCATTCAAGGGCTTGGCCTGCCCACTGTCTTCATCGACACGTTCTACGACGTGCTTGATGCCAACTTCGTCGACATGAACAACGAGGACGCGGTTTACAAGGCGCTGTCTCGCTTTCGCATGCAGGGCTTCGAGCGCATCGGCTTCGTCGCCTCGCATGTCGACACAACCAACTTCCGCCTGCGCCGGGAGGCCTTTTTCAAGAGTATGACAAGGCTCGGTCTGTCAGCAAACGAAGCCGATATTCTCTCCGTAGAATCGACATATGAGGGAGCCTATCTCGAAACGCGCGCCCTGCTTTCCACCGGGCTTGATCTTGCAGAATGCTATTTCTGCACCAACGACATCATCGCGTATGGCTTCATCCGCGCCCTGCGTGAGCATGGCGTCTCGATCCCGCAGGAGGTGTCGATCATCGGCTTCGACAACCTGCCGCAAAGCGCAACTATGGAACCAGGGCTAACAACGATCGATGTCTCGAAACGCAAGATCGGTTATTTCGCGGTAACGGTACTCGACGATCTGATCGCTGCCGCCGAACCGCAGCCGCCGGTGAAAATTCTTGTCGGTGCGGAACTGGTTCTGCGTGCCAGCCACGAACACAACGTATCGAACACCACGCAGAACCGCCCACGTCGGAAGGCACGGCAACCGGTGGAATAACCCAAAAAGAGGAAGGCCGTGGAATACAGGACGCCAGGTCGCACGGCCTCAAGGTTTCGGTCGCCAATACAAGGCTGACTAATTTTTACCCATGTAATCGATGAGCTTATTATTTGTACACATATGTATAGACAACCTCAAAAAAAGGTGATGCTATGAGGGGGTAGAGAGAACAATTGGACCACTGGCACGCCCGATGAATGTACCGGCACTCTTCGATCTGACTGGGCGAAAAGCACTTGTGACGGGTGCAAGCCGTGGTCTCGGGCAGGCAATAGCCCAAGCGCTCGCATCTGCCGGGGCGGATGTCGCAGTCACGGCGCGTGACGTCAAGGGTCTTGAGGAGACAAGAGCGCGTATCAGCAATATGGGGAAGCGCTCTTTTGCCTATGCGCACGACGTCCGCGACGTCGATTCCTGCTCTTCTGTCATCGATGCTGCCGCGCACGCGTTGGGCGGGCTTGATATCCTCATCAACAATGCCGGTTATGAAGAAATCCGTCCTGCGCTCGGCGTTGATGAGGCGTTGTGGGAGCGGATTGTGTCAACAAACCTGAAGGGTGCTTTCTTTTGCGCGCAGGCAGCAGCGCGCAACATGGTTGCGCTCGGGCAAAGGGGCGCCATCGTCAATCTCTGCTCGCTGACCTCCTATGTGGGTGTTCCCACAGCAGTGCCTTACGGCTCGTCCAAGGCCGGCCTGATGGGCATGACCCATGCGCTGGCCGCCGAATGGGCGCAGCAGGGCATACGCGTCAACGCCATTGCACCCGGCTATTTTCGCACGGCGATGACCGATGTCTTTTATCAGGACGGAGCGTGGCAGGAGGCGATGCTGGAAAAGATCCCGCAGCGCCGTTTCGGCGAGATGGAAGACGTGGCGGGCGCCGTCGTCTTCCTTGCGAGTGACGCGTCGCGCTATGTGACCGGGCACTGCATACCGATCGACGGTGGCTATCTTGCCTCGATCTGACATTTTACATGCGGCTGGAGCGCCGCTGAAGGAAAGCATGATGCCGGCTGTACTCAACGGATCGTCGATCAAAGCCAAATCGGAGGAGGCCGGTGTTGCCGTATCCGTCAAGGCGGTGAACATGGTCTATGACGGGGTCCATGCCGTCCGGTCGGCGTCGTTCGATCTGGAGGCGGGTAAGTTCCTGACGATTCTGGGGCCTTCCGGCTCAGGAAAGACCACGCTGCTGCGATTGATCGCGGGTTTCCAGCGTCCGACAAGCGGCGAAATCTTCATTAACGGCGCGGCCGTCAGCGCTGTGCCGCCGCATCGGCGGTCGATCGGCATGGTATTCCAGAAGCTGGCCTTGTTTCCGCATATGACTGCAGCGGAAAATGTCGCCTTTCCTCTGAAAATGCGGCGCAATGATGCGCGTGACATCCCCGCGCGGGTCGAACGTTACCTGGATATGGTGCGTCTTGGCGGCTACGGCGCGCGCCGGGTGCACGAACTGTCGGGCGGCCAGCAGCAGCGTGTCGCGATTGCCCGCGCATTGGTGTTCGAACCGGACCTGCTTTTGCTCGACGAACCGCTTGCAGCCCTCGACCGCAAATTGCGTGAGGAAATGCAGCTCGAGTTCCGCCGCATCCAGCGCGAGCTCGGCGTGACCACGATCAATGTGACACACGACCAGCGGGAGGCATTGGTCGTGTCGGACGAGATCATTGTCATGGACGGTGGAGAAATCCAGCAGAAGGCGCGGCCGGCCGAGACCTATCGGAGCCCGTCGAATGCTTTTGTTGCCAATTTTATCGGCGTTACGAATTTCCTCGATGCGCAGGGCGGCGAACGCCGGGCAATCCGGGCGGAAAAAATCCGCATTGTTGCCACCCGTGCCGGGTTGGCGGGGACCGACACGATTGTCGAAGGGGTGGTCGTGGATGCCATTTTCGAGGGCGAGAGGGTCGTCTACGAGGTCCGGGTCGCATCGCTTGGCGATGCGCTGCTGCGGGTTTTCGATCACGATCCGTCTGCGCATAGCCAACTGGAGGCCGGATCTGCCGTTTATCTCGGCTGGGCCGCCAGCGATGTCCTGGAATTCAAACCGTAAGCCGGAAAACCGGTCAACCAGAGGAGAATGATTATGAGGGAAGATAAGCTGACATCCTTGATGCTTCGCCGCCGCCGGTTCCTGCAAGGCGCAGCCACAATCGGCGGCGCTGCGGGCCTGTCGTCGCTGGGCTTGTCCAGCGCTTTTGCGCAGGAGCCAGAAAAACCGAAGGAGTTGATCGTTCGCGCCTGGGGCGGGAGCTGGGTGGACGCGCTGAAGGCCGGCGTTTCCGATAGTTTTACCGCCAAGACCGGCATCGCAGTCCGCCACGATCTGACGGAAGACAACGAAATCCAGCCAAAGGTTTGGGCAGCCGTAGCCCAAGGCCGCGTGCCACCGATCCACATCAACTGGGACACGACCACCAACGCCACGAAATCGGCGCTGCGCGGCGTTACCGAGGATCTGTCGGATCTTTCCAACCTGAAGAGTACGACCGATCTCGCCAAACCGGTGGGTCTGGACGGGTATCCGATCGTCAACACCTACGGTTATGTCTATGTCCTTGCCTACCGTCCGGATGCCTTTCCCAACGGTGCGCCGAAGTCCTGGAAAGACTTGCTTGATCCCAAGTACAAGGGCCGCATCGCACTCTACAATGACGGCATCGGCTTCCATTTCCCTGCGCAGGTCGCCGGCGGCGGCAAGCTTGAGGATATTCCGGCCAACATGCAGCCAGCGTGGGATTTCGTCGCCAAGATGAAGGAACAGCAGCCGCTGCTCGGTGAAGACCCGGATTTTACCACGTGGTTCCAGAAGGGCGAGATCGACGCTGCCTGCACGATTTCCACCAATGCGCGCGAAGCCAAGAAAAACGGCATCGATATCAAGTGGGTCGTGCCGGAAGAAGGGGCCAAGTTCGATACGGATGGCCTCTGGATCCCGAAGGGCCTGCCTGCAAATGAGCTTTACTGGGCGAAGGAGTATATCAACCACTCGCTGACGGTCGAGGCCCAGCAGATCTGGCTTGACGGGCTCGGTCTGCCGGGCGTTGTGCCGGGCGTCAAGCCGCCCGCCGATCTCGTCGACGATCCCTCCTATCCCACCACTGAAGACGCTTTCAAACACCTGATCCGCATCTCCTCCAAGGTGCAGGTGGAAAACGAAAGCGAGTGGTTCTCGAAGTTCAAGGCCATCATGCAGGGTTGAGCCCTCGGATGCCCTAATAGCTCCCTCTCCCCGGTGGGGAGAGGGAGCGAGCGTGTTTGCTTCCCGGTCCTTCTCTCTGTTTACGCAGGGTAGTGGCCAACAGACCGGATGAGGGAGCGCTCCGGAGCACGGACCCAGGTACCGAACAAGGACTGACATGCGAGCGGCGAAATCTGCCTATCCCCTGACCTGGCGTATCATGGATGCACTGGAAGCCTTCGCGGCCTTCGTCTGGCCCGCGCGCTTCGGCCGTGCAATACCGTGGCTGATGCTCGCACCTGCACTGCTGCTTGTCGGTCTTCTGGTGCTGGGTCTCTGGCAGATCGGCGATGCCAGCCTGCGGACATTGGATACGAGCACGTTCCTGATGTCGGAAACCTATACGCTTGCGAACTACCGGCGGGCCTTCACCGAAAGCCTGTTTGCGGTCGTTGCCTGGCGCAGCCTCGCAGGGTCGCTGATGGTTACGGCCGTGACCCTCATTCTCGCCTTTCCCTATGCCTATGTTATGGTGCGCACGTCCTCTCCGGTCATCCGCAAGCTATTGCTGATCGCGCTGTTTCTACCCTTCTTCATCGGCCAGGTTGTGCGGGCCTATGGCTGGCTGATCATTCTGGGCAATCAGGGCATGGTCAATGAGGCCCTTAGTCTTGTCGGCATCGCGCCGATCCGCCTTCTTTACAACTACTGGGCTGTGCTTTTCGGCCTTGTTCAGTACATGCTACCCTTCGCTGTCTTGATGCTAGCTCCGGCGCTTACCGCCATTCCGGAAGAGCTGGAAGCCGCTGCTGGCTCCCTTGGGGCCGACTGGGTCCGTACCTTCCGCCACGTGGTGCTGCCGCTTGCCAGACCTGGGCTGGTTGGTGCCGGACTGGTGGTGCTGACATTATCGCTCACCGATTTCGCGATGCCCGCGATCCTCGGCGGCGGCAGCCAGGATTTTATCGCCAACGCCATCTACGATCAGTTCTTCCGCACGTCGGATCAGGGACTGGGCTCGACGCTGGCGCTCCTGCTTGTCGCCACAGGCTCCCTG
This sequence comes from Hyphomicrobiales bacterium, assembly GCA_900472175.1. Taxonomy (GTDB): domain Bacteria; phylum Pseudomonadota; class Alphaproteobacteria; order Rhizobiales; family Rhizobiaceae; genus Pararhizobium. The sequence continues at coordinate 12,187 of UCHD01000038.1, forward strand.
CTGGTGGGGCTGGTCTTCACTCTGTTCGGTGCGGGCACGCTGGCCATGGGGAGGGCGCGCCAATGACCGCCCCCTTGAGCAAAACCATCGTTCTCTGGATTTTCGTCGCCGCGGTACTCATTCTTCTGTCGGCGCCGACAATCGTGATCCTTGGGGCCTCGTTCACGTCCGGAAACATCATCACCTTTCCGCCAGAGGGTTTTTCCCTCAAATGGTATGAGAAGATCGCCACCTCGCGGGATCTGTGGGATGCTTTCCTGCGTTCGCTTTATGTGTCGGTCATCTGCACGATCGTCGCAATCCCGGTGGGGACACTGGCTGGTATCGCGCTTGCAAAATACGCAATCCGTTTGGAAAAGTCGGTGCAGATCTATCTTCTGCTGCCGTTCACCATCCCGCTCATCGGTTCTGGCATCGGATTGATGTTGATCTTCGGTGAGGCGAGGCTTCTGGGCCAGCTCTGGCCGGTTGGGCTTGCCTGCTGCGTCATCAACCTGCCGTTCATGATCTGGGCCGTAACCGCGAGCGCCTCCAGCCTTGATCCCGACCTTGAGCTCGCCGCCGCCAGTTGTGGTGCGCCACCGCTCTCCACTTTCTTTCACGTAACTATGCCCGCTGTTATGCCCGGGGTCATCAGCGGGTCGCTGCTGATGTTCATTCTGGCGCTGAATGAGTTCCTGGTGAGCCTGCTTCTGACGGATGCGCGTATCGTCACCTTGCCGGTCCAGATTTACAATTCCATCCGTTCCATCATCACGCCGGATCTTGCGGCGATCTCGGTGGTCTTCATCGCCTGTGCGGCGCTGGCGATCGTTCTGCTTGATCGTCTCGTCGGTCTTGAAATCTTCCTCAAATCCAAATGACGCAGAAGCCGGCGGGTTGCGCCGGCGAAACGGGAAAAACAGCCATGTCAGATGTTTCCTTTCACGATCTTTCCGCATTGGATGCGCCGAGCCGCGCAGCGCTCTTGCGCCGCTCGGAGACCGACCTCTCCGGCTTCATGGAAACGGTGAAGCCGATCATCGAAGCGGTTCGCGTCGAAGGCGACGCAGCCCTGGTGCGCTATGCGCGCGATCTGGACAAGGCAGAGCTGGACGAGAGCCGGCTCAAGGCGACGGAAGCCGAATTCGACGCCGCTTTCGATCTGGTGGAAGAGGATGTCATTGCGGCCATCCGGTTCGGCATTGACAATATCCGGCGCTTTCACGAGGTGCAGAAACCGGAACCGATGTGGCTGAAGGAAATGCGTCCCGGCGCCTATGCCGGCGATCGCTTCACCCCGATCCGGTCCGTTGCACTCTACGTTCCGCGCGGCAAGGGCGCATTCCCTTCGGTGACCATGATGACGGCCGTTCCCGCCGTCGTCGCCGGTGTGCCGGAGATTGCCATTGTCACGCCGCCGGCGCCGGATGGGTCCGTGGATGCCGCGACGTTGGTTGCAGCGCGTCTCGCCGGTGTCTCCAACGTCTACAAGGTGGGCGGTGCACAGGCTGTGGCGGCTGTCGCCTATGGCACGCAGACCATCAAGCCGGCGCTGAAGATCGTTGGCCCGGGAAGCCCGTTCGTGGTCGCGGCCAAGCGGCTTCTGTCCGGCGTCATCGATCCGGGCCTGCCTGCCGGCCCGTCGGAGGCTGTCATCTTTTCCGATGATACGGTGAAAGGGGGCCTTGCGGCGCTCGACCTTCTGGTCGAAGCCGAGCACGGCCCGGATTCATCCGCCTACCTCGTTACCCATAGCCGCCGGGTCGCAGACGAGGCTCTCGCCGCCTTGCCCGATCACTGGGCCCGTATGACCGAGCAACGGGTCGCGTTCTCGAAAGCGGTGCTCACCGGCCGCTGTGGCGGCATCGTGCTCACGTCCTCCCTTGAAGAAAGCTATCGCTTCATCAACGACTATGCGCCGGAACATCTGGAAATCCTGTCGGCCGATCCCTTCGCCCATCTAGGCCATATCACGGAAGCCGCGGAAATCCTGATGGGACCGCATACGCCGGTCTCGATCGGCAATTTCGGTCTCGGACCCAACGCCGTTCTGCCGACAAGCCGCTGGGCACGTACCTATGGGCCGTTATCGGTGGCCGATTTCGTCAAGCGCTCGTCGATCGGTTATGTCACCGCATCGGCCTATCCGGAGTTTGCAAGACACGCCCGTACCTTGGCCCGCTACGAGGGTTTTTCCTCGCACGAGCATGCGGTCTCTGATGTTCGCAAGGACTATCTGTGAAGATGAAAGCGGCAAGGCTGTACGCTGCAGGCGATATTCGGGTCGAGGATATCGAAATCCCCGGCACGCTTTCGCCCGGCTGGGTCCGTGTCGCTGTTACCGCCGCTGGCATCTGCGGCTCCGATCTTCACAATTTTCGCACTGGACAGTGGATCACACGATCGCCTTCGGTTGCAGGCCACGAGTTTGCCGGCGTGGTGACCGAGGTCGGAGCTGGCGTTCGTGAGTTCAGCGCCGGCGATACCGTCGTTGCCGATTCCCGGTTCTGGTGCGGCGAATGCTCTGCCTGCCGAAGCGGCCGGCAGAACATCTGCGATCATCTCGGCTTCGTTGGAGAAATCTGTGACGGTGGCTTCGCGGAGCAAGTGGCATTGCCGTCGCGGTTGCTGGTGAAACATGATCCGGCCCTCGATCCCGCCATTGCGGCCATGGCCGAGCCGCTGGCTGTTGCCCTGCATGCGGTGCGCCGGCAGGCGGTTCCGGCGGGCGAGCCAGTTCTCGTTATCGGCTGCGGCCCGATCGGAGGGCTTGCCGCTCTTCTGCTGTCGCGTCTACACGATGGCCCGATCCTTGTCTGCGACCGCAACGCGGATCGCGCAGAGCTGGTTGCGCGGGTGGCCACGGCCGCAAGTGTCACTCTCGACACAGAATCTCTCCGCGACGCGCTTTCTGGACGGGTGATACGCTACGCGCTCGATGCGACGGGCCATATCGATGTCCTGAGGCAGGTTATCGCCCTTCTTGGTGGCGGCGGTTCACTGACGTTGGTCGGCATCACGCACGGCCGCATCGAGCTTGACCCGAACTTGCTCGTCGAGCGCGAAATAGCACTCGTCGGCTGTCACGCCTTTACCAGCGAGTTGCCGGAAGCGGTCGCCATGCTTCCTGGACTGTCGGCCGCCCTTGCCGAGTTGATCGATCGGGAAATCGCGGTGGATGCCATACCGCAGGCCTATGAACGCCTTCTCAACGGGGACGCAACGGGTCTCAAAACGATCGTTCGGTTTACGCAAGACGAGTACCGCCCGTGAGCCAATCCCCCGACGCAAAGCCGGTTGCGACGAAGCCTCTGACGGACAATGCGAGCCCTCTCTACGAGAAGGTCAAGGACTATGTCCTTACGCATATCGGCAGCGGAGAATGGGACAAGAACCGCAAGCTGCCATCCGAGCATGATCTGGTGGCGGCACTCGGTGTTTCGCGCATGACCATTCACAGGGCGCTGCGCGAATTGACGTCCGAGGGCTATCTTCTGCGCATCCAGGGGGTGGGAACATTCGTCGCGCCACCCAAACCGCAATCGACCCTGATCGAGGTCGCCAACATCGCCAACGAGATCAGCGGGCGTGGCGGAAAACATCGGGCCGAGGTCATTCTTCTCGAGACTATAAGGCCGGAAATCGAACTCCTGGCAGCCTTCGAAGCCGGTAGGCAGATCCGCGTTGCCCATTCGATTGTCGTCCATTTCGACAGCGGCGTCCCTGTCCAGGTGGAAGAACGCTTCGTCAATTCCGAACTCGTGCCGGACTACGAGCAGCAAGACTTCGCCGTCATGACCACTTACGACTATCTCCAGCGCTCGACGCCGATGACCGAAGTGGAACATGTCATTTCCGCCATCGGTGCGGATGCGGGAACCGCACGGCTGCTAAAGCTGGAAGAGGGGGCTCCCTGCCTGCTTCTTCACCGCCGCACCTGGTCCGGCAAAAAAGTCGCGACGGTTAACCGGCTCACCTATGCCGGGGACCGGTATTCCCTTGGCAGCCGCTATGCGCCGTCATCGTTGAAGTAACGTCAGAGACTGGAAGATGAAGATGACCGAAAGCAACAGCAGGACAGCGGATATCCGCCGGATGGCGCGAACCGATGAGCCGGCGGCAACAGCACTTCTGGCCGGCCTGCTTCTGGATCTGTTTTCACTGAAGGTGGAGCAGATCCGCATCAACCACGACCAGTACAGCCTGAATTCACTCAACGGCTTTTTCGACGCCGGCGGCCAGTCATTCTTCTTCAAATTTCATCAGGAAGAGGGTGAAGAGGCGATGTCCGGCGAATATTATCGCGCCGACATTCTTGCGCGTGCCGGGCTTCCTGTTGATCAGCCGCTCTATATGTCGGTTCTGCCGGGCGAACAGATCCTCATTTACCGCCGGCGCAGCGATCCGCGCTTTTCCGATGTGCTGCGGGCGCTGGATCTCCAGCCGGACCCAGCGGCGGAATCGAAAGCCGTCGCTGCAGAACAGGCTCTTTCTGCCCGGGTGCTTTCCGTCTATCTGGAAACCCTGCATGACGTAACGCCGCAGGAGGTGGCGGCCGAGCCGATTCATAGACTGTTCTACGACAGGCTCACCGATCCGCAATCCGGCGCCATTCCGGGCGGGCGCTACAAAAGTTTCTATGTCGGCCAACAGTTTCTTCTTCCAGGCGTCGATCTTGACTGGGAAACTTTTTCGAAAGCCCGGATCGTCATCAATGGCCAGCGCTATCGTTACAGCTTCGGAGAACTCTTCGACCTTGCGAGCGTCCGCTTGAGACCTGACCAGCTTGCTGACGCGGGTGGCGTTGTCGCGCATGGCGATGCGCACAATGCGAATGTCTGGTACACGGAGGCGGATGGCCGGGCGGAGCTGTCCTATTTCGATCCGGCCTTTGCTGGACAGAACGTGTCGGCGCTTCTGGCTGAGGTAAAGACGACCTTCCATAATATTTTCGCACATCCGTTGTGGCTCTACGATCCAGCTGAAGCCGAAAAACGATATTCGGGAGTTGCACGCTACGAGGCTGGAACACTTTTCCTGGAAACCGACTGGGATTTGAGCGCGGTGCGACGCAAGTTGCTGGACGTGAAAGCCGACAATATGTGGCGTCCTCTTTTGAGCGCGCTGGATGCCCGGGGCCTGCTTCCGCACGATTGGCGCCGCGTCATCCGGCTTGCGCTTTTCCTGTGCCCGACGCTTGTGATGAATATCAGGGCCGGGGCATCGACCCACAACCCGACGTCTTCGCTCATCGCAATCGCCGTGGCCGTCATGGTTGGGAGCGAACCGGAGACAGGGAACGACACGATGTCACGGTTTCTGGATCGTATTGATCCGGCCTTCGATTGTGTTTGCGAAACCTGATCACAGCCGGGTCAGTTGGAGATGTCGCGGTGGCGGACGGGGCTGCGTGACGGACGAGTTTGGCGGCCCGCCGATGACTGTTTGGCCGGGATCAAAGCGACGGCGTGCGCGTAAGCCAGGACGACGTACCAATGGGTGTCGAACAAGCTCCGACTAAGCAAGGCAAGGAAGCTGCAAAAGGGCTAGTGAGAAGTGCAGCTGTGGAGGAGAAAAATCGAAGCTCGAAAGGGCTCAGATCTGGTGAAAGGAGCAGGCCGCGTTGAAGAGCGCTCACGGAGCTCTGACGGAAAGAGTGCTGGCGAAAAACAGAAACCGCCAGCAATTCTAAAGTTGGAACTATCCGCTAGCGGCGTAGTCTATGCAAGCCGATGGTCTCTACAACGTCGGCAGCTTCCTGCGCCCCGACTCGGTAATTGAAGCGAGCCCGTGGCCGCCGGCGGCCATGGGCTTTTGAAGATCCGAACATTTCACAACAAAGAACCTGCCACCCGCGGAACTAACCGCGCCTATACGGGTCCGACCACATCGGACCTCCCGGGGTGGAGCTTTTATTCTCAATTTTCCGAATTTGAGAATGCGTTACAGAAAATCGTCGCGTCTCGGCGTGAACGTATCAATCAGCAACCCATCCTCACGCGCAACGACGCCATGGATGAGATTGGGGGCGACGATGAAGCTGCTGCCCGCCGGTAGCGTCGTGGTCACACCGTCGACGGTTACTTCGAAGCTCCCCTTGGCTACGTAGCTGACCTGTGTATGTGGGTGCGAATGCAACGCACCAATTGCTCCCTTGTCGAAGCTGAAGGCGACCAACATCATTTCGGGACGGTGCGAGAGAACTGCCCGGCGGTTGCCGGGCGAGGTTTCCGTCCAGGTGAGGCCTTCGGGAAGGGTATAGAAATCAGGCATCATAACTCCTTTATCGTGCCAGCCATCCGCCATCGACGGGCAGGATCGTACCATGCACGTAGTCCGACGCATGCGACGCGAGGAAAACAGCAGCACCCGCCATATCATCCGCCCGCGCCCAGCGTCCGGCCGGAATGCGTTTCAGGATATCGGCATTGCGCTCCGTATCCGCCCTGAGCGCGGTGGTGTTGTTGGTCTCAACATAGCCGGGTGCGATTGCGTTGACATTGATGCCACGCGCCGCCCATTCATTGGCCATCAGCCGTGTCAGTCCGGCCAGACCGCTCTTCGCCGCCGTGTAGGATGGCACCCGAATGCCACCCTGGAAGGACAAAAGCGACGCGATGTTAATGATCTTGGCGGGTATCTGCTCCGCCATCGCCATTTTTGCGAAGGACTGGCAGAGAAAGAATGCGGATTTCAGGTTGGTATCCATCACGGCATCCCAATCCTCCTCGGTGAAATCGATCGTATCGGCCCGGCGAATAATCCCCGCATTGTTGACCAGGATATCCGGGCGCGGACGCAGAGCGGTGGCGCGCTCGATAAGGGTACGTACCTCCTCCATCTGCGAGAGATCGGCCTGAAGCGAATAGAAAACGCGGCCCGTTGCCGTTACTTGGTCAGCCGTCGCAGTCATAGACGAACGGCCAAACCCGATTATGTCGGCCCCCGCCGCGGCAAGACCGACCGCAATCGCCTGACCGATGCCGGTATTGGCACCGGTAACGATGGCGCAGCGGCCGGAAAGATCGAAGGGGCTCATCGCAGACTGTCCATCGGTACCTTGTCCATGTCGGTAAAACTCATATTGTCGCCGGCCATCGCCCAGATGAAAGAATAACGGCCGGTGCCGGCACCGGAGTGGATAGACCACCCCGGCGACAGCACCGCATCATGGCTCTTCAGCACGAGGTGGCGTGTTTCATGCGGCTCACCCATGAAATGGAAGATCCGCGTCGATTCTTCCATGCCGAAATAGAGATAGACCTCCATGCGCCGGTCGTGGACATGCGCTGGCATCGTATTCCAAACCGAGCCCGGCTCGAACATGGTGAGCCCCACCAGAAGCTGGCAGCTTTCGCAGACATCCGGATGGACATATTGGTTGATCGTGCGGGCATTGGCCTCCTCAGCGGAACCGGTCCGCACCTTCTTGGCCATATCGAGCGTGATGAGCACGGTCGGGCAGGTGCGATGGGCAGGTGCGCTCAGGAGATAAAATTCAGCCGGTCTGGTTGGATCATCGCTTCTGAAGGTCAGATCCCCCTCTCCCATGCCGACATAAAGCGCCTCCTGGAAACCAAGGGTATATTCGGTTTTACCGGCAAGAACCCTACCGCGTCCACCGATATTAAGGATCGCGGCCTCACGCCTTTCGAGAAATTGCTCGGTACCGGTTTCCTTAACCTGGCCGAGCTTCAAGTCTCTATCCGTCGGGACGACACCACCGACGATCATCCGGTCAAGATGGCTGTAAGTGAGATTGATACGGCCCTTGGAAAACAGCCCCTCGATGAGGAACCCGTCGCGCAGGCCGTTCGTATCGCGCTTCGCAGCGTCTTCGGGGCCAACAACCTGGCGCACATTTACGGAAATTGTCACAGATTTGCCTCTTGGCGTTGGATGGGATTGTCAGGTGAGGACGACGTATTCTGTCAACTGACTGATCGTCGTATCGGCCTTCTTGACGTCGAAGACCTTGGTTCCATGGCTCATGATCACGAACCGGTCGCAAACCTGATAGGCGTGATAGAGATTGTGCGTTACCAGCACGCTCGAGACGCCTTCAGCCTTCAGCTTCAAAACCTGAGCCAGCAGCGCCTCGGTTTCTCGCACGGAGAGAGCCGAGGTGGGCTCGTCGAGCAAAAGTACCCGCCGCTTGAAGAATACGGCGCGGGCGATGGCGACCGCCTGTTTCTGCCCGCCGGAGAGATCGCCCACCAGCTTGTCGGGAGAATCGATTCCAGAAATGTGGACGGCTTTCTGAAGCACTTCCATGGCGATGTCGCGCATCTCCGCCTGCTTCAAGAAACCGAACGCGTTGGTGCGCTCGCGGCCCATGAAGATATTGCGGGTGATCGACAGCGAGTCCACCAGAGCAGTGTTCTGATAGATGGTTTCGATACCGGCATCGGCAGAATCGGAGCGGCAGGTGAACAGTGTCTTCTGCCCATCGACGCTCAAATGCCCGGAGGTCGGTTTGTGGATGCCAGAGATCAGATTGACCGTGGTCGACTTGCCGGCGCCGTTGTCGCCAAGAAGGCCAACCACTTCGCTTTGGCCAACGTGGAAGCTCAGATCCCGCAATGCCGTCAGTGCACCGAAGCTTTTCGAGATATTGTGCAGTTCGAGTAGATTGGACGCGGACATCACGCAGCCCCCCGGCGTTCGATAAGATGGTTGAAGGCGGCAGCAACGACGATCAGGGTTGCAATGAACATGTCGAGGTAGAAGCCGGGTGCGCGCAGGAGCAGAAGCACGTCGGTGATGGTGTGGATCAGCATGACGCCGAGAAAGATGCCGATGATCGAGCCACGGCCGCCCCGAAGGGAAAGCCCGCCGATGACGCAAGCCGCGATAGCCTGCAATTCAAGACCGGCGCCCTGCCCCGGCTGGACGCTGCCGACACGCGCCGTGGCAAGGATGCCAGCGACCGCTGCCATACCGCCGGCGATGGCGAAGGCGATCATCTTGACGCGATCGGTGTTGATACCGATTGCCGTTGCCGCGGCTGGATTGCCGCCGGTGGCGAACACATGGTTGCCGAACTTATGGCGGTGCATCAACAGATAGAAGCCGATGACGAACAGAACGATCCAGATGAAGGCGGCGTTGATACCCAGGAACGTTCCGGCAAACAGACTGGTAAACGCGGGCTCCGGATCGAAGCGCACCTGCACGGCGCCATTATAGAGCAGCACGGCGCCGCGCCAGAACAGCAGGCCACCGAGCGTGACGATGAAGGATGGCAGGCCGAAGCGCAGCGTGATCGCGCCATTGAGCAGACCAATCATCACGCCCAAGAGAATACCGAGCGGCGCGGCAAGAAAAGCGCTCATGCCGCTATCGACAAGGCTTGCCATCAGCACGGCGGTCAAGGTGTAGACGGAGCCGATCGACAGATCGAACTCTCCGGCAATCATCAGCACGCCAGCGCCCAGCGCCAGGCAGCCGAGGACAGGAATGGCCTTCATCAGGATTGTCAGGTTCTGCGGCGAGAGATAGCGGAAGCTGTCGGGATAGATCAGCGCGCCGGCGATGCAGACGATCTGCAACGTGACGAAAACCAGGAGAATGGCTCCCGCCGGCATGGTCATGATCTGCTTGAGCAGCGATTGTTTTTTCGTGCGCGATTTCGGCACGGCACTGTCGGTCATGGCGTAGGTCACTGTCGTTACTCTGTTCCAGGGATCGCGGTGACCTTCCGGCTTGTCGCCGGAAGGCCTTCAGCCGTCTCGCTTACCGGTAGCTGCCGATCAGCGGTTTGACGGACGAGATGCGCGACTTGTCGAGGAAAGCGCCCTGGCCGGTGTCGACGTCAGTCGGGGTCAGGCCGTACTTTTTCGCCAGCGCGATCTGGGCGATCGGATAGTAGCCCTGCAGGTAAGGCTGCTGGTCCATCGTCGCGAACATGGCACCTGATTCCACCGCGTTGACGATCTCGACCGCGAGGTCGAAGCCGCCGAACGGAATGTTGACACCAGCGTCCTTGATGGCGCCCGCTCCCACGGTCGAGGTAACTGAGCCTGTGCCAAACAGAGCCTTGGTGTTGGGGTTGGCGATGAGGAACTGAGCGAGAATGTTCTGCGCTTCGGCCGGATCGAGGCCGGACTTGACCGTCTCCACCTTGATGCCATGCTCCTTCATCGCCTTCTCGATGCCGCCGCCACGGGCGACGGCGAAACTGGCTTCCGGAATTTCGCGCGGATTGAAGACCATGTCGCCTTCCTTCAGGCCGAACTGCTCGACCATGCGATTACCGAGCTCATACCCCGAGGCAAATTCATCCATGCCGACATAGGCTTGGCGGCAATTACCCTTGGCACCGTCGAGATCGTCGTTGTTGAAGCCGATGACGATGATGCCGGCCTTGACCGCCTTGCAGATGCTGTCGTCGAAGGCATCCGACGAGGAGATGGCGACGGCGATGCCATCGACTCCGCTTGCGGTGGCGCTTTCGATCAGGTCGTTCTGGCGTACCGGATCGTTGTTGGCATACTGAACGTCGAGATCGACGCCGAACTGTGCTGCAGCATCTTGTGCGCCCTTCACGACGGGGTTAAAGAACTGGACACTCGGATCGAGGTAGATGATCATCGTCGCCTTGACATCGGCCGCCACGGCGGACGTTGTGAAAGCCATAGCTGCGCACGCCGCAAGCATTGCGGTTTTCAGTCTGGTCAATTTCATTTTGCGTATCCTCCCTTTGGATGTGCAATCGGGGTCGAAAGACCCATGTCTCGGCTGGCGGGCTCCGACCAAAGATCGCGCCAGCCGAGATTTTCCTCCTCTGCCTCAGTGTCCGGTGAGCAATCTCACCCGAACCAAGGATCCGGCCGGCCCAAGGTCACGTGAATGCCCTTGAACTGCGAATATTCATCAAAGCCGTAGCGACCGAGCTCCCGCCCGAGACCACTCTTCTTGTAACCGCCAATCGGCAGTTCCGGTGCGCCATCAATGACGCTGTTGATCCAGCAGCGCCCGGCCCGGATACGGCGGATGCTCTGAAGTGCGTTTTCAAGATTGGTGGACCAGACGCTGGCCGAAAGACCGAATTCCGATGCGTTTGCGAGCGCGACAGCCTCATCGGCCGTCTTGAAGGTCAGGGCCGACAGGACTGGCCCGAAAATCTCCTCGCGGGCAATCGACATGTCGCTGGTGACACCGGAAAAGATTGTCGGCGCATAATAGAGCCCGGCACCCTCGCCGGCCCGCGATCCGCCGAGCAGCAATTCGGCGCCGGCGGCCAGCCCTGCCTCGACATAGGAGTGCACCTTGGCGGCATGCGCCTCCGAGATCATCGCACCGATCTTCGTTCGTTCGTTCAGCGGATCGCCGAACGTAACCTTGCGGGAAATATCGAGCAGACGTTCCATCAGCGCGTCGCGGATACCCTCTTGTACGAGAAGTCGACTTCCGGAAATGCAGCACTGGCCGGCATTGTGATAGACGCCGTAGGCGATGCCATCGGCAGCCGCTTCTAGGTCTGCATCGTTAAAGACGATCTGTGGCCCCTTTCCGCCAAGCTCGAGACCGACGCGCTTGACGCTGCGGGCGGCGATTTCGCCAAGTTTGACGCCGACGCGGCCAGAACCGGTAAAGGCGATCATGTCCGTGCCCGGGTCCTCGGCGAGGACTTGGCCCGCCGGATCACCATATCCCGTGACGACATTGAAGACGCCATCGGGAATACCTGCCTCGCGGGCAAGTTCGGCCATGCGGATCGACGTCCCGGATGTAAATTCCGATGGCTTCAAAACGACCGTGCAGCCACCGCCGATCGCCCACGGCACACGCTCGGAGGCGATGATGAAGGGAAAGTTCCAGGGCGTGATGATACCGACAACACCGACCGGCTCCCGCAGCACGAGGCCAAGACGGTTATCGCCGATATTGTTGTGCGTCTGACCTTCCAGTGCACGCGCCTGCCCGGCCGCATAGGACCAGAGATCGGCGCAAAAGGTGATTTCTCCGCGAGCCTGGGCGATAGGTTTTCCAACCTCAAGGCTTTCGATCAAGGCCAGTTCTTCGACATTGGCCAGAATGCGTTCCGCCGTCTTGAACATGAGGCGTGAGCGCTCGGCGCCAGACATGCGTGGCCAGGGACCGTTATCAAAGGCGCGGCGGGCAGCAGCAATCGCCAAACGAACATCATCGGCGGAAGCCTCCGGCCAGGTGCCGACGACAACGCCGGCATGGCCCGGGCTCACACGGTCGATGGTTTTTCCCGATGCCGCATCAACAGACTTGCCGTCGACAAGCATCTTGTAGCGGGATTTACTCTGCAGACGCGGATCACTAGAATCCGGGCTTATGAAATTGGAATGTATCGTCATCAACTGACCGGGATTTTCACGTCCCGGCTCCTCCATCCTGGCTTGGCGTTTCGAGCGCCGCGCTTGTGCTGTCGTCAAGTTGTATGGTACTGTATGGTGGTTAAAAACGAATGTCAACGAGACCGCGGTGGCGAAAAGCATGAACCTTGAAACTTTGAAGATTGATCCGTTGAAGATCGAGACCGGGGAGACGACGGCCGCTCAGGTCGAGCGTGATTTGCGCGAGGCGATCATCCGTCTCGAACTTGCGCCGGGCTCCCGCTTGTCCGAACAGGAAATCGCCTCCCGTCTCGGCGTGTCCCGGCAGCCCGTGCGCGAGGCACTGATTGCGCTTGGAAAATCAAAGCTGGTCGAAATCCGCCCCAATCGCGGCACCGTTGTCGTTCGTATCTCGGCACGCCAAATGATGGAGGCCCGTTTCGTGCGCGAGGCGATCGAAGTGGCTGTCGCCAGGCGTGCCAGCGAAAGCTTTGATACGTGGACGCGCCGAAAGATCGACAGCATCCTCGAACGGCAGAGGATGGCGATGACAGAACATGATCACAACGCCTTCCGCCGGGAGGACGAGCAGTTTCATATCGCCATTGCCGAGGGTGCAGGCTGCGGCCTTGCCTGGAATGCAGTCTCGGATATCAAAGCCCATATGGACCGGGTCTGCAATTTGCAGCTCCGCAACCCGGCCTCTATGAACACTCTCATCGAGCAGCACGAAAAGATCGTGACAGCCATCGATACCAGGAACGCGGACGCCGCCGCCGACGCCATGCGAGCGCATCTGAATGGAATTCTCAACGACCTGCCGCAGATCGAAGCAGATAACCGCGAGTTGTTCGAATAGCGGCGCTAGAACTTTGCGTGGAATTGAGCCTGCAACAGGAAACACGGAAACATGTCGACCAGCATATATCCAACTGAACTTGGCAGCTCCGGACCTGTTAGCGTAATGCATATTCCCCGCCGGGATGTCAGCCTGGCCATTACCTCAAATTTCGAGTCGCCGGCTTGAAGATTTGGAGTTGTATTGCACGCCTTTGTATCGCGCAGGTGAGATGTATGGCCGACGGCATTCAACTTTACGGTACCCGCTGCGGTAATCTGCGGACTGAACAGCCCCGAGTTTCGTAGACACCCTGGGGTTACGTTTTCTGCTGCTTTTCGAGCTCGACGGGCGACAGTATCCCGTTTCTGACATGTTTCGCTTCGGGTTGTAGAACATCTCGATGTAGTCGAACACGTCCTGCCTGGCTTCGTCTCTGGAACGATAGATCTTTCGCCGTATCCGCTCTCGCTTCAACAGATTGAAGAAGCTTTCTGCTGCCGCATTATCGTGGCAGTTATCCCGTCGGCTCATCGAATGAACCAGATTGTGGTGCTTCAGGAACGCTGCCCAGTCCATGCTGGTGAATTGCGATCCTTGGTCCGAATGCACCCAGAACCTTTTCCTTTAGCTTTCGCCTCCAGACAGCCATCAGCAAAGCTTGCAGCACGAAATCTGTTGTCTGACGGCTCTGCATCGACCAGCCGATGACACGGCGAGAATAGAGATCGATCACCACCGCGAGATAGGCGCAGCCTTCGTTGGTCCGGATGTAGGTGATGTCCGTGACCCACGCCCTGTCCGGAGCTGCAACGTCGAATTGACGGTCCAGAGTGTTGTCGATGACAATCGAAGGCCTGCCGCCGTAAATTCCAGGACGGCGCTCGTATCCGATCTGAGCCTTTATCCCGGCAATCCGCGTCAGACGGGCAACCTGGTGGGCGCAGCATGTCTCGCCGTGATCAAGCAGGTCGTCATGAAGCTTGCGAAACCCGCAGACCTTGCCGCTCTCCTCCCAAGCAGTCTGGAGCAGATCAATCTGCCGCTTGTCTTCACAGGCACGCTTGCTCAAGGGCATCCGAAGCCAGGCATAAAACCCGCTGGGATGGATGCGGAACAGGCGGCACATCATTCGCACCGAAAATCGCTGCTGATATTGGGCAACGAACGCATACTTCACTTTGCATCCCCGGCGAAATACGTGGTCGCTTTTTTTAATATGTCACGCTCCTCGGTGACCCGCGCCAGTTCCCTCTTGAGCTGCCTGATCTCCTCGGACTGGTCACTGTCCTGATCACCGGGCGAAGAGAGCTTCTTCTTCCACTCATAGAGCGAGTGCTGGCTGACACCCAGCCGCTGTGAAACTTCCGAAACCGGATAGCCCCGTTCGGTGATCTGACGAACCGCGTCACGCTTAAACTCGTCGCTGAAATCCGATTTGCTCATGATGCTCTTCTTGACTCAATTTAGGAAAGAAGGTGTCTACAAATCTAGGGGCTATTCACACCCGCCACTTAGATTTAGCACTGCCGCGCTATGGAAACCCGTAGCTGCCCGAGCTCACGAACAAGAGCGTTGTCCGGACGTCGATGGAACAACGCGACATGGCGCCGCCGGTTTGAGTTGCACGGCACATCCCCAGATGTGAAACATCCCCGGACGCATAGGGCGTCCGGGGATGCGAAGAACGACGGCAAGCTGGCTAAGGTCACCCCATGCGCTCGGAGGCATA
>UCHD01000043.1 GCA_900472175.1 Hyphomicrobiales bacterium
TGATGAAGCGAAGGCGGAACCGGCGGGTCCGACCGTCGATGTGAAAACGCTTCACGCCCGGCGACAAACTGCGTTTGCGCTGAGATCGGGGAGCTGACGCTGGAGAACGATTTTTTAGCCGGAGCGCTCGGCAAGGCGGGAGTGCTGGGCGGAAAAAAATGATCGACCGCCAGCATAAGCTATCCGTCGTGCGCCAGGCCAAACTTCTCGGCTTCAGCCGTGGCAGTGTCTATTATCTGCCTCGTCCAGTGCCTGACGGCGATCTTGCCTTGATGCGCCGGATCGACCAACTGCATCTCGACTGCCCGTTTGCGGGAAGTCGAATGTTGCAATGGCTTTTGAGAGGAGAAGGGCTGAATACCGGGCGGCTTCACGTCGCTACGCTGATGAAGAAGATGGGCATCGAGGCGATCTATCGTCGCCCGAACACCTCCAAACCAGCGCCTGGTCACAAAATCTATCCCTACCTCTTGCGAAAGCTGGCGGTCACCCGACCCAACCAGGTCTGGGCAATGGACATAACCTATGTCCCGATGGCTCGCGGCTTCGTCTATCTCTGCGCCGTGGTCGACTGGTTCAGCCGGAGGGTTCTGTCGTGGCGGCTGTCAATCACGATGGAGGCGGACTTTTGCATCGAAGCGGTCGAGGAAGCGCTGGCCCGTTATGGCAAACCCGACATATTCAATACGGACCAAGGCTCGCAGTTCACCTCGATGGACTTCACAGCGGTGCTGAAGAAGGCGGAAATCGCCATCTCGATGGATGGCAAGGGTGCGTGGCGGGACAACGTTTTCGTCGAGCGGCTCTGGCGTTCGATCAAATACGAGGAAGTCTATCTCCACGCTTACAAGACCGTGTCCGAGGCTCGCGTCGGCATTGGCCGATATCTGACCTTTTACAATAGCCGACGCCCACATTCATCGCTTGACCGGCAGACGCCGGATCAGGCCTACTTCAACGCGCCGGCACCAATGATGGTGGCGGCATAATCGAGGCGGAAATCCACTTAG
>UCHD01000027.1 GCA_900472175.1 Hyphomicrobiales bacterium
CCGCCCTAGGCGACGGCCGGGGGAGGGCAGTGGCTATTCGGACTTCTTGGCCTTTTCCATGCTGGTCGTCAGGCGGGCCTGCATGGACGCGATGGCTTCGTCGGCAGATTTCTGACCGAGCAGTGCGCCTTGCACTTCCTCGCCGATGATGGTGGTGAGTTCTGCGGCGTTCGACCAGATGCCGACCTCATTGCGGCGAGCGTCACCTGTCGCAGAAGACCAGTTCTTGAGATAGACATCATTGGCAACTGCTGCGCGGGCCGACTTGGTGGCCGGCAATGCGCTCATCTTCAGCGTATAGGTGGTCTGAACCGCATCTGAAGTGAGGTAGGCCAGGAATTTGTCGGCCGGATCGGTCGCGCTTGCTTTGCCGCCATCGGCGAATTGTACGAGCAGATGGCCCCACTGGACGGAAACCGGTTTGTCGCCATCCTTCAGAACGGGCGTCGGCATCGGCAGCACATTGACGTCGAATGCCTCACCCCTGCCTGAAAATTCGCGCAGGAAGGTGCGGGTCTGCGGGGCGTCGAGATAGAAGGCTGAAGCCCCCTGCGCGAGCAGGCGGCGCGAATCCGGGCGGTCGATTTCCGCAGCAGCAAGGCGCTCCTTCATCAGCTCGACCATGAAGCCGAGCGCATCGCGGCCTTCCTTGCTGTCAACCACCACCTTACCGGCATCATCGATGATGTGGCCGCCGTGGACCCAGTTCCAGACCATGAAATCGATCAGGATCGAGCCATTGTTCTTGGTGGCCATCGTATAAGGCACCGAGTTGGGCACCTTGTCGCGCACGGCAATCATCGCTTGCTTGAACTCGTCTAACGTTTTCGGGGGCTCGTTAATGCCGGCTTTGGCCAGCACTTCCTTGTTGGCGACCATGCCGATCGAGCCGGAGATAAGCGGGAGCGCAAGTTGCTTGCCATCGATGTTGCCCATGGCGAGCGCGTCCGGAGCGAAGGCCGCTTCAAGCTTGTCCTTGCCGTAGACGGTATTCAGATCGACGAGGCTGTCGAGGCTGGCGAATGTTGGCAGCCAGCGCTCGGACAGCTGCGCGATATCCGGCAACGTCTTGGAGCGGGCGCGCAGGAAGATGTTTTTCTGCATGTCGCCCCAGGCAAAACCGAGCGGCTCGACTGTGAGCTTTTCCGCCTTGGTGAAGTCGTCCAGCGTCGCCTGCACCGTAGCCTTGTTTGGCTCTTCCGCGTAGGTGAAGCTCATGTAACTCAAGTCGGCGGCCTTGACCGCACCCGAACCGAGCGCAAGCGCGACGGCGGCTGTACCGACCAGTCTGGTAAACGTATTCATCATGTCCTCCCGAACGATGGTTGTGGAACTCTGTTTCAATCTGCAAAAGAGCGAGCCGCGAGCGTCGCGTCCACCTGCTAAATGGCGCCCCCGTCCACGATGAATGTCTGGGCCGTGACAAGGCGGGAATCGTCCGCTGCCAAAAAAAGTGCCATGCGAGCGATATCGGGTGGCAGCAGGTGCTCCTTGAGGCATTGGACATCGAGGTATTCGGAAAATTTACCTTGGTAGACACGTTTGGCGCGCTCCACCTGGCGCTCGGTCAGCACCCAGCCCGGCGCGATGGAATTGACGCGGATGTTGCGCTCGCCGAGCTCGCGCGCGAGTGACTTAGTCATGCCCACGACTGCAGATTTCGCAGTCGTATAGAAGATCAGGCCTGCCGCACCGCGCATCCAGGAAATCGATCCCATGTTGATGATCGCGCCGCCGCCGCCCGAGACCATTTCCGGCACGACGGCCTGGACGGCGAAAAACTGGTGGCGCAGGTTGGTCTGGAGCCGCTCGTCCCAATATTCCGGCGTGACGTCTTCGATGGGCCTGCGATCGTCGTTGCCGGCGTTGTTGATCAGCACGCGGATCGGCCCAATCTCGGTCTGCAACGCCGATACACCGACCCTTAGTGCATCGATGTCACGCAGGTCGACCAAACGGTAGAATGGTCGGTTTCCGGTCTGCTTGCCGACCGTTTGCGCCGTTTCTTCCGCAGCATCGGCATTGAGCTCGAGGAAGCCGACCTTGCACCCTTGAGCACAAAAGTGTTCGACGAGCGAAGCGCCAATGCCAGAGCCGCCGCCGGTAATCAGCACGCCCTTGCCGTTAAGGCTCGGATAGCGTGCCACCTCAACATGGACCTTCTCGATGAGTTCCGGATGTATGGTCATGCGGCCTCCAGAGCGACGGGCCGGGCGGAGGCAATCGAACGCCCATCAGCGGAAAAAACATGGATCATTGCCGGATCGACATGGACGCCGATCGGCTCATTGCGCTTGACCGCCCGGTCGCCGGCAAGCCGGACCACCAGCATCTCTTCGGCGCCTTCCAGCGCCACATAAGCATAGGTGTCACTGCCGAGATGCTCGGTAATCGTCACCGTGCCGGCAAGCGAATCCGGCGTACCCCGATTGACGAGTTCCAAATGCTCCGGCCGAATGCCGATCTCGGCCGGCGTCGAAGAGAGATCGCGCGGCAATCGGACTTCGCCACCTGGCACGGTGAAGGCACCTTCGCCCTTCTTCGCGCTGAGCTTCAGGAAGTTCATCTGCGGACTGCCGATGAAGCCGGCCACGAAACGGTTGGTGGGTTTGTTGTAGAGGTCTAGCGGTGAGCCGATTTGCTCTATCCGGCCGGCGTTCAGCACGACGATCTTGTCTGCGAGCGTCATTGCCTCAACTTGGTCGTGAGTGACGTAGACCATGGTCGTGCCGAGCATTTCCTTCATACGGGCGATCTCGATGCGCATCTCGACGCGCAGCGCAGCATCGAGATTGGATAGCGGTTCGTCGAACAAAAAGATGCGCGGCTCTCGCACAATGGCGCGACCGATTGCGACACGCTGACGTTGGCCGCCGGAAAGCTGGCGCGGCTTGCGTTCCAGATAGGCGTCGATGCGCAGTTTCCTGGCAGCCTTGATAACGCGTGCTGCAATGTCTTCCTTCGGCGCGCCGGCAAGTCTCAGCGCATAACCCATGTTTTCCGCCACGGTCATGTGCGGATAAAGCGCATAGGACTGGAAGACCATGGCGATACCCCGTTTGGCGGGCGGCACATCGTTAACCAGTTCGCCGTCGATTGCCATCTGACCCGCGGTGATTTCGTCAAGGCCGCATATGAGGCGAAGCAGCGTCGATTTCCCACAACCGGACGGGCCCACAAAAGCGACGAATTCACCGTTCTCTACCGTCAGATCTATGCCCTTCAGTACTTCTGCGGATCCGAAGGACTTACGGATGTCTTTCAGTTCAAGCTTGGCCATTGGCTCTTCCCAGCGCTCCTCTTCCCAGGTCTTCTCGTTCAGCCCGCAAACATCTGCGCAGCCTGGCCCTTGATGCCGGTATCGATTGCGAAGACGCTGCCGGAAAGCGGCGCTTCGGAAAGTTGCGCGGCCGACAGCCGGATACGTGCGGAGGTGACAAACAGGGTCTGCATATCGGGACCGCCGAAGACGCAACTCGTAGGACGGGGCACAGGAAGGTGCACGACCCGCTCCACCTTTCCCTCGGGATCGTAACGGGTGACGCACCAGCCATCCCAATGGGCAATCCAGAGAAACCCTTCCGCATCGACGGTCATTCCGTCTGGTTTGCCTTCCGCCTCGGGCACCACGATGAACGGCCGCCGGTTGGCAACTTCGCCACTTTCGATATCGAAATCATAGGCATAGATGGTCTGCCGATTGGTGTCGGTGAAATACATGGTGCGATCGTCCGGGCTCCAGCCCAACCCATTGGAGACGTGGAAACCGCGATCCATTTCCCGCACACGCCCGTCTGGATCGATCCGCCAGAGCCGGCCCTGGTCCGGCGTCGTGTCGATGGCAAGCGTCCCGGCCCAAAGCCGCCCCTGGCGGTCGCATTTACCGTCGTTGAAGCGGTTGCCCGGACGATCGGCCTCGGGACGTGCAAGCGTCGTGATGTCTCCGGTCGATAGATCGATGCCACGGATCTCGCCATGCATGGCAGCAACGAAGCCACCCCGCGAACGCGGGACGATGAAGCTGATCAGTTCAGGCACTTGCATGGAAGTGTACGTGCCTTTGACCGGGTCGCCGGTGTGGACGGCCGGCGCCAGGATGTCCACGAAGTAAAGCTTCTTGTGTTCTGGAGACCAGTGTGGGCCCTCGCCCAAGAAGGCGCTTGCTGGAATGACGCAGCGCACGTCGGCCCGGTCAGGCCCAAGGGGGCGCGGCTTGATCGCAAGCGACATAGCGAATTCTCCATAATTGCCGGATGTTCGGCGCGCAGCCTCGATAACGTCGCGGCCGAATGCGTGTAGCCGATCGACGGGAAGACGGAATGATGGGGCGATGATGCCGATCGCGCCAATCGGTTCGCCACGATGATTGAGGACTGGAGCTGCCACCGAAGATATGCCGATATGCTGCTCGTCCACCGAGACGGCGTAGCCGCGCGCTTTGGTGAGATCGAGTTGGCGGCTGAATTCTTCAGGATTGACGATCGTGTTTGGGGTCAGTCGCTCCAGTTCGACGTCGTCAAGCAGCGCACGACGCTTCTCAAGCGACAGATGGGACAGGATCGCCCTGCCGAGACCGCTTGCATGAAACGCAGCGCGTGAGCCGACGCCATTGTTGAGGCGCAGTGGCTGCGGCACTTCCCGCTGATCGATGTAAAGAATGCTGTTACCATCCAGGACACCCAGACGGATCGCCTCGCCGGTCAGGTCGCGAAGCCGCGCCAACTCCGGTTCAGCGGCGCCGCGCAGGTCGAAATTATCCCAGACCTTGTGAGCCCATTGAAAAAGCCGCGGTGCCAGGCGGTAGACCTGGTCTCGCGTATCAAAGTGCAGCAAGCGCTCGTCCACCAGCGCCTGCAGCAAACGATGCAGCGTTCCCTTTGGCAATTGCGTTTGATCGAGCAGCTCTGTGAAACGCAGGCCGCGTGATTCCGCAGCCACGGCATCGACGATCTGGATGCCGCGTGTCAGCGCCTGAACGCCCGGTACGCCGGGTGTGTCGCCCACCGCATCCTTGTCGATTGTTTCCAATTGCACCTTGATCATGCTTGCTCCCAAACGGCTTTTTTTACTGCTGCTGCCACAGCATGCCGCTTCGCTCTTGCCAAGAGAGATATCTTGGAACTAAGTTCCATGTCAACAGCGAAACTGCAGCGGCGACTGAGCCGGTCGTTAATGGAGGACACATAGTGCGCATTACCAAAGTGGATCACTGGCTGATCCGTATCCCCTTCACCGAGAATATCCTGTGGGGTTCTGGCCGTCGGATCGGCACGACCCGGTTGATCTGCCGGATCGAAACGGATGCAGGAATCATCGGCTGGGGCGAAACGATCGCGCTGATTGCCAACGTGCCAGCCGTGTTCACGGACATTGTTGCACCGCTGGCACTCGGCTACCCGGTCGCGGATGCCGAACGATTCCACCGGCATGTGCTCGGTGCCGGTTTCTACCATCACAAGCGCGCGGCTGTCATGGCGATCTGCGCTATGGAAATGGCCATGTGGGATGCGCTCGGCAAACAGGCACGCCTGCCGCTTTATGCTCTGTGGGGCGGACGCTGGCGCAACGACGTCGAAGCGGCGGCCTATCTGTTTACAAACGATCCCAAGGGTTTGTCGGAACGACTGAAACGGTTCCTTGATGTCGGTTACACGACCTTTAAGGTCAAGATCGGCTTCGACGAGAAGAGCGACATAGCGTTGGCCGAAACGTCCAGAAAGGTGATCGGCGATCATCCGCTGAGGCTCGACGTCAACGGTGCCTGGAATCCCGCGACCGCCAAGCGCCAGCTTGAAAAGCTTAAGGCCTTCGATCCCGCCTATGTCGAACAGCCGCTGGAACTTGACGATCTCGCCGGTCACGCAGCGCTTGTCGCCCGCTCTGTCGTGCCGATCGCGCTCGACGAAAGCGCCTATACGCTCTCTGATGTCGGCAATATCGTGCGGGCCTGTGCCGCCGATGTCGTGCTGCTCGACCCGCACGAGGCCGGCGGATTATGGCAAACGATCAAGGCGGCGGCGATTTGTGAATCGGTCGGCCTTTCGGTAACGCTGCATTCCGGCGCCGAACTGTCACTGTCGCAATCTGCCTACATCCATCTAGCCGCCTCGCTCCCCAATATGTCGATCGCCATCGATACGGAGCGCGCCTATCTGGGCGGCGACATCTCCCCAAATGCACCGATCCTGAAGGGCGGCCGGTTCCTGGTCCCGGAAGGCCCAGGCCTTGGCGTCGATGTCGACATCGAACAGCTCGAAAAACATCGGGTCGACGGCATCGCCGGCGCCTATCTCGATACCGAGCGTAAGGACTGGTTTCCGGTCAAACCTGCCTACTGAAAGTTAGGAATATTCCGATGTATATTGCTATCGAGTGGACGTCTGTCACCTTCCACGCATTTCTCCTCGACGGAGAAACCGTACTGGATGAAAAGAAGATTGATCGCGGGACGACGAGGGTTTCGAACGATGAATTCGAAGCCGCTTTGCGCGAAGAATTGGGCAACTGGGTAGAAAAGGCCGACAGGATCCTGTTTTCCGGAATGGTGACCAGTCGCAACGGGTGGATCGAGACCCCGTTCGCGCCCGTGCCGGCTGGCCCCGCAGATCTCGCCTCACAAGCGATCGTCCATCATGTTGATGGCCTCCCGCCGCTGATCTTCCTACCCGGCATTGCCCAGACCAAACCGCTGCCTGACGTTATGCGCGGCGAGGAAATGTCACTCTTCGGCCTTGCCGAAACCGATGGTCTCTTCGTGCTGCCTGGCCCCCATGCCAAATGGGTAAGGATGGAAGGCGGCCGCATTACAGCTATCACCACCTACATGTCCGGCGAAATCCTCAATCTGCTCAAAAAGGACTCGCTTGTTTCCCGGCTTATCCCGCCGAGCTGCCAAGAGCGCCCGGAAGCCTTTTGCCGGGGTGTGCGGACCGCATTTGAGGACAGTACCTTTCCTGGACGCGTTCTTGCACGGATTTTTTCGGCGCGCAGCCTGGTGCTTTTCGACCAACTTGCCCCAGAGGAGATCACTGATTATCTCGCAGGTCTCATGATTGGCTCCGAGATTTCCGAAGCCCTGAAGGATGGCAAACCAAAAATCTATATCGTTGGCCAAGCGGCGCTTGCCCAGAAATACAAACGTGCACTGGATCTATCCGGCGTGGATGCAACACTTATTACACCTGCTATCGAGAGAGGATTTGACCGCGTCGCCCGGATGTAGATGTTGAACGCGTGCCCCGACCAACCGATCAAGATTCTTCCCCGGCCGGACAACGCCACCTGTTCGACGAAGCAACCGGGCGGTTGTGGTGACCGGCATCTCTCTCGGAGACACCGCTTTATAGACGTCGAAGCGCCGGGGGACAAATATGAGGTTTGCAGGCCTGCTCGATCGGATTGAGGTCTGGCGAATATGGCGGCAGGAACCAGAGCCGCGTGCCAGCCGCTTGGATGGCTTGGCGTACAGCCGCCGCTTTGTGACTGCCGAGATTGTCCGTGATGACGATGTCGCCGGGTTTAAGAACATGAACAAGTTGCTGCTCGACATAGGCAATGAAGCACTGGCCATTGATCGGTCCATCGAAGACACAAGGGGCGGTTAGCCGGTCGCAGCGCAAGGCTCCCAGAAAGGACAGCCTGCGCCAGTGCCCATGCTGCGCAAAGGCGCGCAGACGCTTGCCCTTCGGCCCCCAGCCTCTGATCGGCGTCATATTGGTCTTGATCCGGGTCTCATCGATGAAGACCAGACGATCGGGATCGAGATGATGCCGCAAAGCCTTCCCATCGCTCGCGTCTGCGGGCAATGTCGGCTCGGGCCTGCTCTTGTCCTGATCCCTGGTTGTCCAGCCAGGTGCGCAGCCGGGCGCCTTGCCGGGCATCGCGCCGCTGCACGCCAAGGATACCACGCTCCAGTTCCAGGATTGAGATGGCCGAGAGGAAGAAAGATGCTGAATCTTCCCGTCCGACCCACGCGACCACATTGGCGTCGGCCTTGCCGTCGCCGATCTTGCGCAGTTCGGAGACGACATTGGTGTCGAGCAAATAGGTCAAGATAGATCCACCGCCCGCGGCGTGATGTCGACACGTTCGGGAGAAAAGTCGATGTCCGAGAGTCCCGGCATGGAAAGGGTCTAGATATTTGATCCCGGACTTTGATGGTGCATAATTTTCCCAAGCTTGGAGGGATGCACTATGGGACAAATCTACACGGCAGCGCCACGACGACAGAGGCAATCCGTCGAGCAATACAAAATAGTCAAGAGAGCCTGAGAGCATCGAAGCGCTACGGGATCAACCAGAAGACCGTCGCCAAGTGGAAGAAACGGACATCGGTTGCCGATCTGGCGACCGGGCCGAAGGAGCCGAAGTCGACGGTCTTGTCACCTGAGGAAGAGGCAGTCATCGTCGCCTTTCGCAAGCACCTAAGACTCGATCCACCCAAGACGGTGCTTGATACCCGGGAACGAAACCCTCCCCAAAGTCGCGTGCGAGATTGTCGTACGTGGTCTCGGGCTTCGTTACCGCCAAATGACTGGACCACCGGGTGCTATTGGGTCCCCAAGTCTGCCTAGGAAACTGTTCTAACTAGAACTTGTGATCCGGGCGCCTGTTTCGGCGTCGAAAAGATGTATGCCGTGTTCCGCCAACCGCACGATGAAACCCTCGCCGATCGCGGGGATGGTTGAATTGCCGTCCAGTACGGTCGTCACAGATCCTCCTGCCGAGTCCATTGTCACGTGAGTTTGTGCGCCGGTAGGTTCGACCATGCGGACAATGCCCTTAAGCTCAACGCCTGTCCCTGCAATCCCCAGCTGCTCTGGACGAATACCGATTTTGATTGCTTGCTGGTCAGCAAGCCGTACATTTTCGGGCAGAGGCACGCGCGTATAATCCCCCAGGATGGCGAACAAACCGCTAGGGTCTCGATGGGCGACCGCATCGAGTACGTTCATAGAGGGCGATCCAATAAAGCCGGCAACGAACAGGTTCGCTGGATTGCGATAGAGTTCCAGGGGGCTGCCCTGCTGTTCAATCCTGCCCTTGTTCAGCACCACGATCCGATCGGCCAACGTCATCGCTTCGATCTGATCGTGAGTCACGTAAATCGAGGTGGTGCGTACTTTCTGGTGCAGAGTTTTGATTTCGGCGCGCATCTGCACTCGCAGCTTGGCATCGAGATTGGACAAAGGTTCGTCAAACAGGAACACCGCTGGATTGCGCACCACCGCACGCCCCATCGCCACACGCTGCCGCTGCCCACCGGAGAGCTGACTTGGCTTTCGGTCAAGCAGATCCTCGAGACCGAGCATTCGCGCTGCTTCGGCGATCTTTTGAGCGATTTGGGTTTTGGAATTGCCGGCAAGTTCCAAGTTGAAGGCCATGTTGCCGGCGACGGTCATGTGGGGGTAGAGCGCATAGGACTGAAACACCATCGCTACGTTGCGCTGACGTGGCGTTAAGTTGTTAACCACGGCATCGCCGATCGAAACCTCCCCTTCGGTGATCGGCTCGAGCCCGGCGATCATCCGGAGAAGTGTCGATTTCCCGCAACCAGACGGCCCTACCAAGGCGACGAATTCGCCATCCCCGATATCCAGATCGACCCCATGGATGATCGCGACATTGCCGTAGTGTTTCTTGATGCTGTCCAACGTGATTGTGGCCATGGCTCAGTTCTCTTTCTACCGGTGTTCCATCAGGCGACCTGGCGAATCCGCCGCACGGTGCTTTCCAGGTTGTTTAGCGAAATAGCCGCGCCCAGTTCGCGCCAGGCCGCGCCGCTTCGTTGCCCTTCGATGCCCTCAATGGTGTAGAAACTCTCGTCGGCAAGGCCGTCGATATAGATAGCGGGACTCATGCCCCAGCGAGCTTCACCAACCCGGAACACGAACAACACCGCTTCGCTCTTGTCCTTGGCCACATAAACTGCCGCACTCGTGGCATGGGCGTGCGCCGAGCGGAGCCGGTAGAGATCCCCGCCGACTATCAGATGGCGGATATCCTTATAGGCCTGGATGTGGATACGTGCCTGCTCCTGTTCATCCGCGCTCCAGTCCAATAGATTGCCGCCGACGCCGAGCGCGCCCATCATGCTAACGTGAAAGCGCAGGGCGAGGCTGAAGTCGCTACGCTCCTCATCGGTAACCCATGCCGCCATGGTGCTGGCGGGAAACAGTTGGGAATATCCTTCCTGTATCTGCAGGCGGCTCCTGGGAACGGTGTTGTCGCTGACCCAACTTTGTTCGGTCAGAGCCATCATCGCCAGATCGACGCGGCCGCCGCCGCCCGAGCAGTTTTCCCAGATGACGTTAGGGTGCCGCCGCCGTAGTTCGCCCCAGACCCTATACAACCCCTCGACATACCGGATCCAGATTTCGCGTGGCTCGCGCTCGGCATCGGGCCAGCCCGGCTCGGTGACATTACGGTTCATGTCCCACTTGATGAAGTCGATGGGATTTTCGCTCAGCAGTTTGTCGAAGATGGTGATGAGATAATCCTGCACGTCGAGGCGCGCCAGGTTCAACATGCTCTGGTGTCGCAGCAAGGTACGGTCGCGATTGGGAAAGTGGATGATCCAATCGGGGTGGTTGCGGTAGAGCGCAGAGTTCGGATTGACCATCTCGGGTTCGATCCAGACGCCAAACTGCATGCCCAGCTTACCGACGGCCTCGGCCAGACGAGCAAAGCCATCGGGAAATTTGTCGGGATCTGGCCACCAGTCGCCCAGGCCCGCCTCGGCGGTCTTGCGGCCGGCGAACCAACCATCGTCAACCACAAACATTTCGACGCCCATGCGCGCCGCGCTCTCGGCCAAAGCAATCTGGGACTTTTCCTCAACGTCGAACTTGGTCGCATACCAGGAGTTATAGATAACGGGAGGAGAATATCCCGGACGGGGAGAGATGTGATCGCGGACGAGATCATGGAATAGGCGGCTGGCGGCGCCGAACCCTTCGCGGGTGAAGCCGAAGACGACGCCGGGGGTGGTCAGGGTTTCCCCGCCGGTGAGGTCCCATGCGAAATCGTGGTCGTTGATGCCGATGTGGAGAAGGCTGTGGCCATTGCGGGTCTGTTCGGCGATCAGCTTCCAGTTGCCGCTCCAGCGCAGGGCACCGAACCAGACGTCGCCACCGCTCTCGCTGGCCTGATAGCCGGGTTCGTTCCGGTCAATGGCAAAAAAGGGTGTGCCGTCGACTGAGGTAGTCATACGGCGGCTTTCCCGCACGATCGCGCCGTGCACGAAAGGTTCGCGGTTGATGCGGAACTCATCGCCCCAGCGGCCGTCCAAATGAGTCATGGCATAGGGGCGCGTGCCGGGAAGATTGAAGCTGGCGCTGAGAAGTCGCTCAAGCTTGATGGCTTGCGATCCGGTATTAGTGACACTGATAGAGCGTTCGAACAGGTTCGGGGCCAGGATGGTGTAGCGGACCCGCGCTTCAAAGGGGTGGAAGGCATCCACCAACACGATGTCGAGCGTGTCGCCAGTGATGCTGGCGCTTTTGAACCGGGGGGCAAAGCCGCGCTCGCGGTTGGAGAAGGTGATATCGATAGTGCGCTCGGAATAGGCTCCGCGTTCGCCGGTGCCGATTTCGTGGCTGGTCCGATGCGCGGGAGGCTCGAACGCGTCCCAGCGGTCAGGAGAAATCGGGCGCGGATAGTCATTGGCGTTGGGCAGCCTGGCGCCCCAGTAGCAATGCGCCAGAACGCCCGCCTCGTCGAGGCCGAAAGCATAGGCACTGTCACCGGATTCGAGGAGCCAATAGTTTCCAAGGTCACGAATAAACATCTTCAACGTCCAAATTTCCGGCACATTGCCGTGGGCAGGTGGGATAATGGGGCAAGCGACGATGCTCGCCCCCGATGAGACTTAATTGTAGAGGGCGTTCACTTCCTTGATGCGCTCCAGGAAGGTTGTAGCGTCGATGCGGCCGCCGACATAATCCTCAAGCAGCGGATCGACGATGGCGGATACTTCCGCAACCTTGAAATCGATCGGATATGGTGTGAACGAACCGCCGCTTGGTGGCTCAATGAACGGGGCCAGGTCGAGATCGTGGGCCTTGTAGAAATCGGCGACCATCTGCGCCGGGCCTTGCTGGGCGGGGATCACCACGCCGCTCTTACCAACGATTTCTGCGCAGACGGGGCTCGCAAGGAACTTCATCCACTTCCAGGCTTCTTCCTTGTGCTGGGAGTTGATGTAGATACTGTCAGCCAGACCATTGGCCATCGGGCGGATACCCTCCGGTCCTGCCGGCAGGCGGCCGATTGCAAGCTTGAACGGCGCATGACGCAGCGTCTCGATGTTCCAGTTGCCATTGAGCAGAACAGCAACCTTGCCGGCCTGGAACAGGGCTTCGGAGCCGAGCCCTCCTTTGGCAAGGTCTTCGAGCGGAGGGGCATAGCCCTTGACAATCATGCTCTTCCACCAGTCGAGTGTGGCTAGGAAGCGCGGGTCTTCATAGTTGAACTTGCCGGCGAAAGGCTTGTCCTGGAGCTTGAAGCCGGTGCTGGCGGCCAAGTCGGCCCAACTCGACTGACCCGACCATTCGACCATCGCAGTGGCGAAGCCATATTGGACGACCTTGGTTTTCTCGAAATCGGGGCTAAGGCCGTTCTTACCGTTCTGATCGATGGTCAATGCAGCGATTGTGGCCTCGAAAGTTCCCCCATCCTTTGGATTCCATGTCCATGTACCGGCAACCTTGCTATCGATGCCCGCCTTGGCCAGCATTTCGGGATTGTAGAAAACCCCGTCCATGCCGACGTCCTTGGGAATGCCATAGCGCGCGCCATCCCTGACCCATTCGCCGACCAGATTAACTGGCCTATAGATGGACAGGTCTACATTGTCCCGGGCAACCAACGGTCCGATATCAACAAGCTGTCCTTCCTCTGCGAGCTGGGGGAAACGCGAGACGTGGTTCCAGAACACATCATAGGCTTCCCCAGTAACCATCTGTGTGGTCAGGGTGGTCCAGTAGTCGTTCCAACCGATCTGGTCGATGACGATTTTAATATCCGGATTCTCTGACTGGAACAGGTCCGCGCAGGCCCGATAAGGAGGGATTTGCGCGCTGTCCCAGATGCCGTAACGGATTTGCGTTGTCGCAAGAGCCGACGGCGGCAAGAGCGAGGCAAGCGCGAGCCCCACAGTGATGATCTTTGATATGCTTCGTTTTACAGTCATTCGTTCCTCCTCATTGAACGGTGTGACCCACAGAACGCGCGGGGCTATTTCAGCCCAGAGAAACCTCCGAGGGAGTCGAGCATCTTCCGGCCGAGCAAGACCAGAAGCAGAAAAATAGGCAGCATCGAGATGGCCGAGGCAGCCATAAGGCCGGTGAAATCTGGAATGCCGCCCGGTGTTTGCTGCCGAAAGATCGCCAGCGCCACATTGATGGTACGGGTAGCCTCATTGCGACCGGCGAGCAGCGGCCAGAGATATTCGTTCCAGGCTGCCAGCGCGTTGAAGATCACCAAGGTCGAAACGCCCGGTGTGGCCATCGGTAGTGTGATACGCCAGAAGCTTGTGAACACGCTGGCTCCATCGACACGTGCGGCCTCCTCGATTTCCCGGCTCATGGACAGGAAGTACTGCCGCATGAAGAAGATCGAGATTGGCGAAAACAGGAAGAATGGCGCGATCAGGCCATGGAAAGTGTTGAGCCAGCCGAGCTGCCAAATGGTGATGTAATTGGGGATGATCGTCACAATGCCCGGCACCATCAAAGCGCAGAGAAAGGCAGCAAAGACCGCGTTCTGGCCCGGAAATCTCAACCGCGCAAAGGCATAGGCCGCAAGTGTGGAGAACACCACCTGCCCGAACACCATGCCGAACATCATGATGGCAGTGTTGGTCAGATAGGCGACGAAATTGACAGAGGCGCCCGAACCGCCGGCCTGTTGGCTCTCCTCCAGGCTGAGGAGCCCCAGTACACGCTCAAAATTGATGATAGTGAGATTTTTTGGCAGCAGCCCTCCCGGGTTGCTGAAGAGCTCGGCCCCCGGACGAAGCGCCAACAGCAGCATCCACAGGATCGGGAACAGACTGACCAACAGAAAGATCAGCAATGCGATCCAGGCGATGACACGACCAGGAGAACGGAACAGGAGCAGATTGCGCATTTGGATTAGCTCTCTCATGCCAGGTCCGACCGGTCGGCGCGGAGCACACGCAACTGGATCACCGAGATTAACGTAACCAAGATAAGGACGGCGACACTCAAAGCCGTCGCGTAGCCCATGTTCAAGCGATTGAAGGCAAGCTCGTAAATATACCAGAGGATGGTGCGCGTCGCGTCGCCCGGCCCGCCACCGGTGGTAACCGCGATGGTGTCGAAAATTTGAAAACTGGAGATCACGCCAGTCACCAGCACAAAGGCGATGATCGGGCGGAGCAGCGGAACGGTGATCCGGAAGAACTGCGTCACCTCGCCAGCACCATCGATGGCGGCGGCCTCATAGAGATTGCGGGGGATTGCCTGCAACCCAGCAAAAAAGAACAGGGATGTGTAACCCACGCCACGCCAGATATTGACCAATGCCACGGTCGGCATTGCCTGGTCCGGTGAACCGAAGAACGGCTGGCGCGGCAAGCCGATGGATTGCATCAAGAGGTTCAGATATCCGAGCGATGGATGCAGCAGTATCACGCCAAGCAACGCTGCCACCACTCCTGACACCAGATAGGGCATGATCAGGATAGAACGGACCAGCGTCGAGCGCGTCAGCCGGTTGAGCAACACAGCGAGGATCAACGCCAGGATAGTCTGAAGCGGAACAGCCAACACGACGTAGTACGCCGTGCGCCAGAGCGAACTCCAGAAGAGCCTGTCCGACAGCATCCGCTCGTAGTTGATCAGTCCCACATACTTGGCCGGGCCCAGCATGCTCCAACTCGTGAAGCTTAAATAGATTCCCCGCGCTAGTGGGAAGAACGCAAACACCAGGAAACCAAAGAAGGCTGGCAAGATAAACAACCAGCCCGCAATTTTTTCTCTTCTCTCCATCCTGCGGCTCCCTCGCATGACTCCGATCTTGTCGACAAACAATACACAATATCATCTGATGATCAAGCTGGTGCCACAGTCTCCCGCGATTTTCTCGGAAGGATGAGACTATTGCATTGAAAATGCGTACTTATTATTGCTTCTACCTGAAGGAACGCCTTGCATTCGAGATAAGATTTTCCACAATTCATCTGATGTTTTATCGAAAAGTGTGGTACACACCGGGAGATGGCCCGCAACAAACCAGTAGCGATGCCATCACTGGTAGGTTCAAAATGGCAAGACGGAATCACAGAATGCGTGCCTGCCGAGTTGCGACACAGCGTGCTTTTGTCAACCTGCCCGCATCGCAGTAGATAGAAATACTCTGCTTTACATGAAGAGGAAGACCAGTTGCCGGAAGTGTTTAGGGACGAGCCCAATGTTGCCACAGCTCTCGGCGAGCCGCCCGTCAAATTAAAGCCGCGCGTCCATCTTCAGGTCGTCAAGGCATTGGCCATGGCCATACTCAATCAGGAGTTCCGTCCCGGTTCGATGCTGCCGCCCGAGCCCGAACTCTGTGATCGTTTTCAGATCAGTCGCAGCGCGGTGCGCGAAGCGGTAAAGGTTCTCGGTGGGAAAGGCATGTTGGCGCCACGACCGCGCACTGGGACAGTCATTCGTCCTCGTGCGGAATGGAACCTGTTGGACACAGATCTGCTAACCTGGTCCATGGAGTTTGAGCCAAGGGCGGATTTTGTGCTCAGCCTGATTGAAGCACGTCAGGTTATTGAGCCAGCCGCCGCCCGGTTTGCCGCTTTTCGAGCAGCGCCGGAAGACATTCTCGTCGCGCAAGATGCTTATGATCGGATGGCGTCGGCCAAAGGCGAATTGGATTTTCCTCGCTTTAACGAGGCTGATATCGACTTTCACAAAGCACTGCTACGGGCAAGTAAGAATATCGTGTTCCAGCAATTGTCTACGACCATAGGCACGGCGCTTGCGTACTCGTTCCGGCTGACAATTCATCGGGCTCGCGAACCAGGGGCGTCGCTCGCAAACCACGGCGAGGTGTTGGACCGGATCAGAGCGCGGGATCCCGAGGGTGCCTATTCATCGATGGCCAGATTGCTGGACATCGCCATTGTTGATTTGGGTTTATCGCCTTCCTTCAAGTAACTTGGATGTCTTGGTCTCGGGTAGCGGTAGCGGCGGAGACTATGAGCCGAATTCGCGACTCGATGGGCACTGTTACGTTAACCGGGCATCGATCAAAATGTGAGATCTGGTGCATAAGCAGATTTGCCCGTGATCCAGGGCAGTTTCATGCCGACGATGACCGCAGCGACTTCCTCACCGGGATCGACCTCATTCTTGGCGGTATCGACTCGCGAACGGACTTATTTTGAGGTCGATAGACGGCTCTCTAGTCTAGGGCGACGGCGCCGCTGGCGACGAGGCCCGTAGGACAGCTTGCCGTTTGCAAGGATACTATGCCCAGGAGCTACAGGTCCAAAGGCTGACTACTTCATCGGAACCGGCGAGTTTTACAGTTCAATTTCAACCAGATGGATTGATTGCAACAGAGTCGACCATATTATGCTTGCTGCATGAGTTCATGCGAATAACTTTACCTCGGCCAGATCAAGAGCTGTACGAATCGCTCCAAGCGCGACGGCTTCGTCGCCAAGCGTCGAACACACAACACGCGGCGGAAAATCAGTCTCCAGCCGAAGCCTCCGACGCAAAGGTTCGGCTATAATATTGCCAGCGGCGGATACGCCGCCGCCAATCACCAGAATCTCGGGATCCACGGTGATGATGATCGGAGCTATGCCTTGAATCATGTCGGCGGCGAACTGTTCAATTCGCTGCTTTGCCTGCATATCGCCGATCGCTGCGGCCTTAAACACCCTTTCGGCTGCGGCGTCCGAACCGGATGGGTCACCTGTAAGGTGCATCAGATCGTCATAGTCGAACTTCCAGGTCAGCCCACGCCACATACCAATTTGCGTAGCCGCGGAATGGAATCCGACGAGGGGACGGCCGTTAACGAGGCATGCCGCACCAAGTCGACGGCCTGCGTGAAGATAAACGACATCCTGTGCTGATTGCGCGGCGCCACGCCAATGCTCGGCCAAGGCCGACATCGGCATATCGCTCGTACCGACGCTTTCGATACCCAGCTGTTCCTGAAGCCAAGCCGCAGGATTCTGGCCTTCCCAATCTTTGATGGCCTTGCAGTAAATAACCTTGCCGCTTGCGTCGACGCTGCCGACTGTAGCAATGGTCGCAATATCCACAGCATTGCTGGTATATCCAGCACTGACGAGTGCTTCATTGATGGCCTCGATCATGACCCCATAGCGGTGATCGGGCGATATGTCCGGCAGTACCGCGCGGCGGCTGCGCGCCAGTTCGCGTCCAGACAGGTCCGCCAGGATGACCAGGATCTTGTGCGCACCCAGATCGATGCCAAGGACCAATCCAGCTTCGGGGCGGAAGACATAGTGCGCCGCGGGTCTGCCCATGGCGGGCTCATCGGCTTCCGGTAGGATGGCGAGTGTAATCCAGCCGGCCGACAACAGGTCATCCACTGCTTGTTTGGTCGTCGGCCGGGATAGGCCGGACAATGCCGCCAGAGCGCTAATCGTATGAACGCCGCCTGCATGCAATATCTGCAGGACGGTGCGCAAATTGAGGCGACGCAGGACGGAAGGGTCGCCGCCAGTCGAGGTGAGGATGGAAGATCGCGTGTGCATGGCACCCTAGCTATCAAATTTCGATGCCTAATGTTAGACCACTTGACTTATAAAAGAAAGTTTCATTAGTATTGGTCATTACAGCTTTTGGGGAGGAAATCATGAAGCGCATTTTATCGGGATTGGCAGTCGCATTGTCGACGATGCTGATGACGTCGACGGCTTTCGCAGATGTGACATTAAAGTTCCTGACGTTCGAAACGCCTAATCTGACAGCGGCTTATTGGGATAAGGTCATCGCACAGACATCCGCCAAGGTTCCAGGCGTTACAATCGAGAAGCTTGTCTCGCCGACGACCGACAGGGACTCCTATGCACGTCAGCTCGACTCGACCGGCCAGCTTCCCGATATCATGATCGCCGTCAGCCCCAACGGCTTAGCTGAAACCGGCAAGTTGGCCGAGTTCACCAAGGAGGAGCTCAGCGATTGGGTCAATCCGACGTCGAACAGTTTCGACGGAAAAATATTCCAGCTTGCGACCAACACCCAGACGGTTCCGACCATTTACTATCGCAAGGCTGATTTCGAAAAAGCCGGCGTGACCGCTCCACCTAAGACCTGGGAAGAATTGCTGGCAGCCGCGGATAAGCTAAAGGCGGCCGGTATCACGCCCTTCAATATCGGCGGCGGCGGCGCCGATACTTGGGCCAATCTCTATTCGCTCAAGGCGCTGGTCGGCAGCGAGGTCTATGCCAAGGACCAGCAATGGCTCGCAAAACTCACCCGGGGCGAGACGACATTCAAGGATCCGCTGTTCGTAAAGGCGGTCACAAAATTCAAGGAGGTGGTCGACAAGGGATATGTCGACCCCGTACTTCTCTCCAACGACTATCCGGCAACCCAGGCGTCGTTCCTTGGAGGCAAGGGTGCGATGTATCCCATGGGGTCGTGGTTCGCTGTCGCGCCGAATGCCGAGCAGCAGGCGGAGTATGGCGTCTTTCCATGGCCGACCGATGACGGTTCACTCGTGGTTGCCGCGTATACCGGCGGGGGGCTGTCGGTCAGTTCTAGCGCTCCTGACGTGGCCTTGGCGAAGAAGTGGGCCATCGAGTTTTCCAAGCAGAACGCCGATGGCGGCGCCCGCTTCGACGCCCTTTTCGTCTCGCTGAAAGGGTATAGGCCTCCCGCCGATCTGCCGCCGCTCTACGGCGCCACGCTCGAAATCTATTCCAGCGCGCAGCAGCACGGCACCGTGACGACGGCCTTTGGAGAGGAAGGAGGCACACCGGCATTGCCTTCGGGCTTCACCAAGGAAGTGGCCGCTGCGGTTGCCGATCTTATCAATGGCCGCGTCGATGTGAACGGCTTCGTCGATTACCTCGACGAGAAATACACGGAGCTGACGAAGTAAGTCGGTTTCTTCCGCGCCCCCGGCCTCCTCATAGTGAGGCTCGAGGGGAAGCCAGTTCGTGAAAGCTCTTATGTAATGTCTCAGAATGTTTCGAACCGTCGGCGAATTTTGCGTGCCTGGCACGACGCAGGCAACTTCGCGATCTTCGTCGTCCCGGGTGTCACGGTTTTTGCCGCCGTGGTTTTTGCGCCGATCCTCTGGACGATGTGGATCGGTTTGACCAATGAACGGGCAACACGGCCTCAGACATTATTCGTTGGACTGGACAACTACCTGACGCTGCTTGGAAGTTCGACCTTCCACGCGGTATTGGTCAACACCGTCATCATCACGCTGATCGTCGTCGTCGGGACCAACATCCTTGGGGTGTCGATTGCCCTCTTGCTTCGGCTGGAAACGAGGCTCTACAGCGCGCTTCGCAGCGTGTTCTTTGTCCCGGTGATCCTGTCGGCCGTCGTCGTTTCGGTGATCTGGCGCTCGCTTCTGGTCGACGATGGGTTGCTCAACACCACGCTGCGCTCCTTTGGTATCCAGAACCCACCGGGCTGGCTGTCGGACCCCTCGATTGCCCTCTATTCCGTGTCGGGAATTATCGTGTGGCAGATGCTCGGCTTTGCCGTCGTCGTCTATCTTGCCGGGCTCGCCGGCATTCCCAAGGAAATCGACGAGGCGGCGGAAATCGATGGTGCGGTCGGCTGGCAGCGCTTCCGCTACATTACTTGGCCGCTGCTTGCGCCTTCTTTCACCATCAACACAGTGATGCTGATGATCAGCGCATTCAAGGTCTACGACCAGATAGCGGTCCTCACCAACGGCGGCCCGGGTACGGGCGCGACGACCACGATAGCCTTCAAGGTGGTTGAAACAGCATTCGTGGAACAGCGCGCCGGCTATGCTTCGGCGATGGCCGGGTTGATGCTGATCATCATCGCGATTGCCAGCACTCTGGTGTTACGGGCTCTACAACGCCGCGAGGTGACATACTGATGCACCGGAGAAGCTGGCTGCGGCCGTTCGTCTCGCTGTTCCTGACAGCGATCTTTTTCCTGCCATTGTATGTTGCGGTGGTGAATGTCTTCAAGTCGAGCGAGGAGGTGGTACGTGCGCCACTGGCCCTTCCTCTGCGGCCAACACTCGACAATGTTATCGGCGTCTTGACCCGGCCTGACGGACTGTTCTGGCATGGCCTGGGGAATTCCGTCCTTCTTACCGGAAGCTCGATCGTCATAACCACGGTACTGGCTGCGATGACCGCTCACTATCTCGTGCGATCAGAAGCCTTGTGGGGTCGCATACTGATTATGATCATGCTCACCGGCCTGATGATCCCGCCGGCCGTTATCATGGTGCCTCTGACACGCGTCCTGCGTGCCATTGGACTGATGTCGACCCTGCCAGGGGCAATCCTGGTCAATGTCGGTTACTATCTGCCATTTGCCGTCCTCGTCTTCATGGGCTTCGTCCGATCGATACCGAAGGAATTGGAAGAGGCGGCCGCGCTCGATGGCGCCAGCAAATTCACAACGTTTTGGCAGATCGTGTTTCCCTTGATGCGCCCGGCCTCGGCCAGTGTGCTGATCTTCCTTGGCGTCTGGATATGGAACGACTTCCTGACGCCGCTGCTGATATTGGGACCTGGAACCGGCAATACGATCACAGTCGGCATTTACCGCTCGATCGGAACCTACCAGCGTGATTTCGGCTCGGTTTTCGCCTTGATGTTCCTGGCGACGCTGCCCGTCCTCACCTTCTACCTGCTTTTCCAGAAACATTTCATTCGCGGACTCACCGGGGGCGCGACCAAGGGCTAATTGCCGCCGCTTTCGATTGCGGCATAGCCCAACTCCCTTCCGTCTGCAAAACAACAAGGAGGACCTCGTGTCGATCACGAGTGGTGATAATTACTGGGTTCTGGAGAGCGGCGGGGCCGCTTATGCACTGGGTGTGGAACCACTGGGTGTCCTGACACATACGCATTGGGGACCGAAATTACCTCGGCTCGCCGATTATCCAAAGGCGGCCCGGCCGGCTTTTCAAATACTCGAGCACGAGATGCAGAATCTTCCCCAGGAGGCAACAACGGGAGAAGCCGGCGACTCGAACGAGCGGACGATCGACGGCATTTCAGCAGACGGTAGTCTGCGTGGTTTTGTCCTGCGCTTCGACAAGGCGGAGCCGGTAACCAATGGCATCGACATTGATCTGATCGATACGGCCCAGAGTGTCCGTGTTACCCTGAAATATCGGACCCTCGATCGCTTCGGACTGTTCTCGCGATCACTCTCGATCCGCAACGAAGGCGAACGTCCGATCACGCTCGATCGCGTGTTTTCCGGAACCTTCCATCTGCCGCAGCTCGGCGACTTCGCGCTCAATTCGCTGAACGGACGCTGGGCGGATGAGTTTGGTAAGGTTCGTCAGCCAATGGCGTTCGGCACGTTCGCGCGCGAAAGCCGCCGCCTGACGACATCCCACCGCAGTATGCCGTTTTTCGCAGTCGATCGAGAGGTCCCGGGTCTTCGCGCCTCGGAAGAGAACGGCGAGGTCTGGTTCGGTGCTCTGGACTGGAGCGGCAACTGGAAAATGCTAGCCGAGCGAACGCGCGACGACCGGTCGATGATCCATCTCGGGCTGAATGACCACGATTTTGCCTGGGATCTTCAGCCTGGCGGCATATTCGACACACCACGTGCGATTTTTGGCTATACCGCCGCTGGTTTTGGGGCCATGAGCCGAGCCTTTCATGATTATGTGCGTGAGGAGGTTGCTCCCCGCAGACACTACCAGCCTCCGGTCGTCTATAATTCGTGGTGTGCGACAACGTTCAAGGTCGAGGAAGACAAGCAGATTGCGCTGGCTAGCCAAGCGGCCGCGATCGGTTGCGAACTTTTCGTGTTGGACGATGGCTGGTTTTCCGGTCGCAGCGGCGACGATGCCGGACTTGGAGACTGGTGGCCTGATCCCGCAAAATTCCCGAACGGCCTGTCACCACTCATTGACGCTGTGCACAATCTCGGCATGAAATTCGGGCTCTGGATCGAGCCAGAAATGGTTAATCCGAATTCGGAGCTCTATCGCGCCCATCCGGATTGGATCATCCATTTTCCCCGGCGGGAGCGAACGCTTTCGCGCAACGAATTAATCTTGAACCTTGGCCGGCTCGACGTCCAGGACCACCTCATCGACGTCCTTGATACACTTCTGACCAATGCCGCTGTCGATTTCGTAAAATGGGACATGAACCGCAACGTCAGCGAGCCGGGATGGCCCGATCACGTCGGTGATCAACGCGAGCTTTGGGTGCGATATGTCGAAGGTGTCCATCGCGTCTGGAGCGAACTGCGCCGGCGTCATCCGGATATCATCTTCGAAGGTTGTTCCGGCGGCGGCGGCCGCGTCGATCTCGCCATGATGGTGCTGACCGAGCAGACGTGGATAAGCGACAACACCACGCCACCGGCCCGCCTTGAGATTCAGGAAGGCTACAGCCAGCTATTTCCGGCTGGCACCATGGCTGCCTGGGTGACGGACCGGATCAAGGGGGACTTTCTCGACCACGACAATGGCGACTATTCGCTCGACTACCGCTTTCATGCCGCAATGGCCGGGGCGCTCGGTATCGGAGGCAATCTTCTGGAGTGGAGCGAAGAGCAGCGTGACACGGCTGCACGCCATATCGCGAGCTACAAGATATTGCGCCCTTTGATCGCCAACGGTGACCTGTTCCGTATCCTCTCGCCGCATGAGACGCCCTATAGCGCCTTCATGTACGTTGCAAAGGACAAGTCGGAGGCCGCTTTGTTCGCTTTCCGAACCCACGTCTCGCGTATGGGAGCGAAGCCACGTATCCGGCTGCCGGGGCTTGAGGCAGACGCAGTTTACCGCATTGAGGACACTGGAGTTGAGCTTTCCGGACGCGCACTCGGTGTCGTCGGCATCGATCTCATCATGAACAACTTCGAAAGCATCCTCTGGCGCGTCACCCGCACCGGTTGAGGAGTAGTGTCTCGAAGTACCGCCGGGATGGGGGAGCTGTAGCGGCCCCCATCATGGACTTGCCGCTCTAGCCGATGGTGGAGAGACCTTGGCCAGCCGGTCCTTGTTGATGGAACCCGGCGTTGTTCGGCCGGATATTCCGCAACCGCGCCGCCCGCGCATCCGCCGATCCTGAAAATAAAACAGTGAAAGAGAAAAATGGGTAAAATCCAGCTCCGCAATCTGACCAAGTCCTTTGGATCGGTAACGATCATCCCCAGCATCGATCTCGATATCGACGACGGGGAGTTCGTCGTGTTTGTCGGACCATCCGGTTGCGGGAAGTCCACGCTTCTGCGCCTGATCGCCGGGCTCGAGAGCGCCACAAGTGGCAATATCCTGATCGACGGCCGCGATGTCACCATTGAGGCTCCGGCCAGGCGCAAGCTCGCCATGGTCTTCCAGTCCTACGCGCTCTACCCGCACATGACGGTGGCACAGAATATCGCCTTTCCGTTGAAGATGGCTGGCGAGAACCCGGATGACATCAACAGGAAGGTCAAGGATGCTGCGCGCGTCCTAAATCTCACCCATCACCTGGAACGCCGGCCGGGCCAGCTCTCCGGCGGTCAGCGCCAGCGTGTCGCCATCGGCCGCGCGATCGTCCGCCAGCCGGCCGCATTCCTCTTTGACGAACCACTGTCCAACCTCGATGCCGAGCTGCGCAGCACGATGCGGCTGGAGATTTCCGAACTGCATCAGCACTTGAAGAGAACCATGATCTATGTAACCCACGACCAGGTGGAGGCCATGACGATGGCGGACAGGATTGTAGTGCTCAATGCGGGCACTATCGAGCAGGTGGGCTCGCCGCTGGAGCTCTATCGAAACCCGAGGAACCTCTTCGTCGCAGGCTTCATCGGTTCGCCGAAGATGAATTTTCTCAAGGGGCAGGCTGCGGACAAGCGCAAGGCGGCGACTATCGGCGTACGACCCGAACACATAGGCATCTCCGGGACCTTAGGTGAATGGCAGGGAAGGGTGGGTGCGGCCGAGCATCTTGGCTCAGACACGTTCCTGCATGTGCATACCGATCATGGAACGATCAACGTGCGGGCCAACGGCGAAATCGACGCCGCCCGTGGCGACATGGTCTATCTAACGCCGGAAACCGACAAGGTGCACAAATTCGATGGCGAGGGAAAGGCATTCGGCTAATCGGACGAAGAGTAGGCATGTGCACACATGGATTTTGGTAGGAAGCAATCTGGATCAACAGTTTGCTCTTCGATCGTTGCGGAACGGTGGTTCGATTCCCTTCAAGGCGAAGGATCGAAAATCACGCAACCTCGTAGAGTCTTACTCCCGCGTTTAGTTGGGCGCATTGGCCGGTATATGCAGTGAAGCCCCGCCTCTTCGGCTGCGCCGAAGGATGCTTGTCTCTGGTCTATAGGGTCGCTCGCCGGTCGAGGAGAACCGATGCCACCAAATGGGCAATATAGTGGGACATCGCCCGTACGTGCCCAACACCAATCGAAACGCCGCTTTTCGCGGCTTACCGAGCGCCGCTAACGCCGGATTACGAATTCAAAGACGCCCTCGTTTGGCTCTACTCCGAGGCCGGCACCCGTAGGCACCAGATAGTTGCCGTCGCCCGAGGCCATGTCGCCCTGCGTATACGCGAGATTCCAATCGAAGATCGAATGCTGATATTCGTGATAGGGCACGTTCTGCAGCGTCGAGGAGGCTTGCAGGCTGGCCGCCATAAAGATGCCAACGCTGATCGATGCATCCTGTTCTACGAAGCAACCGGGCGGTTGTGGTGACAGGCACCTCTCTCGGAGACACCGCTTTATAGACGTCAAAGCGCCGGGGGACAAATATGGGCTTCGGAGGCCGGCGCCTGGCGTTGAACAATGGCATTACCGAATGCACGCAGAACGCCTCGCCTCGTAGCTCGCGGCGCCACTCGCGCCATCTGGTGCGGGCCTCAGTCCAGCCAGCATCTTGAATCACAGCATTAGATCTTCATGGAAATGCAATCAGCCGGCCATTTTGATCGGCTAATCTCCAAAGGCCGGCCGGTTTTGTCGATGTTACGTCCTTCGAGAACGATCAGCGGCTGGGCACGCTGTACACCAAGCAACCGGACCTCTTCTTTTTCCGGAAGGCGGCACGTCATCGGGGTGTCGCTGCGCTTATAGTCCTCAATGCCGTAATCCATAAAAAGATTGCTGATACTCTGCACGTCTTTCACCCAGGCGACAAGACCCGAGAAACGGGTGGCCGGAAGAGTGTGATCTGCGAGGCAAAGCGGTACGCCATCAAGCACTCGCAAGAGCATAAACTCGAAAATCTGCTCACCCCGCTGCAATGAGAGGCTGCGCCAGATGGCAGGATCTCCCCGTTTTTCCTCGAAGTTGATCAGTCGGATATCGACCCCGCTCACCTCTACCGCGCACCATGTCCGACCAGCGTGTGCGGCTCTTGATGCGGTAATCGAGTGTGAGGCGACGCACGAACATTCCGCTCCCGTGCCGGGTCGTGATGAAGCCTCCCCGGACCAACGCCTCAATGGCCCGCCTACATCATGCCGGTTGACGCGGTAGTCGACGGCAAACCGCCGCGGGAGGGCAGGCGATCCCCTGCTCTCAGAAGGTGCATGTGAATGCTCCGCCGGAGGTCTTCGGCTTTCCGCTCGACAACGTGCCCAACTTCGGGATTGTCGCTTCCAAATGGGTTCATGGCCGTGTGGTCGATACCTGTCATGTGACGCCCAATTAAAGGTTGGGCGTGAATGTCTTGTGTGACCCGCCACGATATTCCATCCGACCATCACCGCGAACTGGAAACCTCAGCCATGCAAATGTGGAATGAGATCGCACGCCTGCAGGCCGCATAGGCGAAATCGGAGGGCGCTGCTCACTCAGAATTTTGAAACCCGCGAGGCAGGTAGTCGAGCGGCCGCTTCCGGGTGCCGCCGGGCATTTTCTGCCCGGTCGGAGATCTTGAGCTGAACTACTTGCAATCGGCCGGCATCAGAGCGTTCACGTCCTTGACCAGCGCAGACATCGTCGCTGCAGCTGTAGCGCGGCCAGTGACCAGCGCTTCAGTGTGGTCCTTGACGACCTCGATGACCTTCAGCGAATTGTCACCGGGAAACGCTGTCCATTCCGTTAGGACCGGAACCTGGTTCAGGCTGGTCATGTGGTTGGGATGGGAGGCGTAGAAGTTGCCAAGAAGTTCCGGCTTTTCCACAGCCTGCTGGTTGCCCGGCATGTAGCCGGTCAAGTTAGCCATCATCGTCTGGCCTTCTGCGCCGGTGACGAACTTGACATATTTCCAGGCAGCAACCTGACGCTCAGGATCCTTGCTCAGCACCATGGCGACATTGCCGCCGGCTGGCAGAAGGCCTTTTTCATCGGCAAGCGGCCACGGGATCGTCTTGAAACCAAACTTACCGTTGATCTGTTTTTCGGCCGCCGCGACATAGGAGGTTGAATCCGCCAGGATGCCCAAAGTGCCGGAGACGAAGGACTGACGGGCCTGGCCAAGTGCCAGGTTCGGCATCTTCGAGGTGCCGAAGGATTCAAGAGTCTGAAGGGCGTACATGCCCGCTGCGTCGTCGAAACCTATCTTGCAGGTGCCGGCCTTGGTCATATGACCGCTCTTGCTGGTGACG
The DNA here is from genome assembly GCA_900472175.1 of Hyphomicrobiales bacterium. Taxonomy (GTDB): domain Bacteria; phylum Pseudomonadota; class Alphaproteobacteria; order Rhizobiales; family Rhizobiaceae; genus Pararhizobium. The sequence continues at coordinate 26,765 of UCHD01000027.1, forward strand.
AGCGTCTGGAACAGCCAGTTGCCGGTCTGCTCCCACTGGAAGTACAGGCCGGTCACCGGCGACTTGGACGTTTTTTCGATCGACTTGCCGAGCGTGATCAGCTCAGGCCAGGTTCTCGGCAGCGCATCTGCATTGCCGCCACCAGCCTTGACGAGGTCGGTGTTGACGTAGAGTACGGGCGTCGAGACGGCGAAGGTCAGGCCGTACTGGTAACCCTTCCAAGTGCCGAGCTTTGCCAGCGTCGGATAATAGCCGAGCTTGTCAAGGCCGCCGTCCTTCTTGATGTATTCGTCGAGCGGCGCGCCGATGCCGCGGTCGACGAACAGGCCGATCTGGTTGATGCCGTTGAAGGCGACGTCGGGAAGGCTGCCGGTGGCGTTGTCGCGCAGGATTTGCTGGGCTGCTTCCTCATAACCTTTGACCGGGTTGCGGAATTTGATGCGGATATCGGGATGAAGTTCCGTGAACCGCTTGGCGAGTGCTTCCTGAAGCGAATTGAACGTGCCGGGCGTCGTGTAAAGCACTTCCAGCGTGGTTTCGGCATGTGCCTGGGTAACGGCCGCGGAGGCGAGCAGGAGCGCGCCGGCGAGCAGTCGGGGAAGCTTGGTTATCTTGGTAGGCATGGAGTTCTCCTGGAATTGAAGGGGAGGATGGTTACTTCGCGGCCGTGCTGGCCATGCCGTCGATGAAGCGGCGCTGGGCGGCAAGAAAAGCCAGAAGAAGGGGAGTGACGATGATCACCGAGCCGGCCATGAGAGGTCCGAGCGACTGTCCCGTCTCGTCATCGCGGAACAGCAGGATGCCGAGCGCGGGCGTCGATATCTCCTGGTCGCGAACCGCGATCAGCGGCCAGAACAGGTCGTTCCAATGGGCAACGACGGAGAAGATGCCAAAGGCTGCGATCGCCGGTGTGCTCATCGGCAGCATGATGCGCCAGATGATTTCGAATTCGCCCAGGCCGTCGAGGCGTGCAGCTTGCAGGGTTTCGTCCGGGATAGAGCGGAAGAACTGGCGCAGCAGGAAGATGCCGAAGGCCGAGATCATCCATGGCACGATCAACGAGGCATAGGTGTTGAGGATGCCGAACAGATACAGCATGATGAAATGCGGGATCGCCAAAGCCTGCGGCGGGATCAGAATACCCACCAGCACTGCTGCGAACAGCGTATCCTTGCCGCAGAAGCGCAGCTTGGCGAGAGCGTAGGCGCAGGGCACGCAGACGATCAGCTGAACCAGGAAGATTGCCGCGCAAACGAAAATTCCGTTGGCCAGGAAATGCAGCATCGGTGCCGAAACGAATGCGGCCGTGTAGTTCTCCACGCCGGAGAATTGGCTCGGCCAGAGGTGGAAGTCCGCGGCAAAGATGTCTTCCTGGGGCTTCAGCGACAAGCTGACCATCCAGATGAACGGCAGCAGGGCGAACAGGCCCGTGCAGGCAAGAATGCCGTGCCGCAGGATCTGCGGGACCTTACGGGATATCGAGGAAAGCTTGCTCATGTGTAATGTACCCGTCGTTCCATGATACGCGTCTGGCCAAGCGTCAGGCAGACGATGATGGTGAGGTAAATGACTGTCAGCGCCGCGCCGTATCCCGTGCGCAGGTAATTGAAGCTTTCTGTGTAGAGCCGATGAAGCAGCACTTCGGACGCGTAGTTGGGGCCGCCTTGGGTTAGCACGCTGACGCTGTCGAACACTTCGAAACACCGGCAGGCGGTCAGCACAATGACGAACATCATCACTGGTCCCAGCATGGGGAGGGTGACGGTCCGCAGCCGCTCGAAAATGCTGTCGGCACCATCGATTGCCGCCGCGTCGTAGAGTTCCTGCGGGATGGATTTGAGACCCGATACGAACAGCACCATAGCAAATCCGAAACCCTGCCAGATACCGATGACGGCAAGCGTCAAGAGGGCGGTCTGCTCGTCGCGCAGCCAGTTGGGACCGGCAATGCCGATCGATGCAAGCACCCGGTTCACAAGCCCGATCGTCGGGTGCAGCATGGTCCCCCAGACGATCGCCATCGCCGACATCGTCGACATGACTGGCAGGAAATGCACGGCCCGATAGAAGCCGCGTAGCCTCGGACTGGCTTCGATCAGCAGCGCCACGATCAATCCAAGCACCACCGTTCCCGGCACCACGATCAGTACATAGAGAAAAGTGTTCTTGAGCGCCGTCCAGAAGACCGGATCGGCAAACAGCGCCTTGAAATTCTCCAGTCCGACGAAGTGAAGGGTAGTCGCGCCCAACTGCCAGTCGGTGAGGGCCACGACGGCCACGGCGAGTGCAGGCGCAAACAAAAGCGCGATCAGCAGCAGTGTGGCGGGGAAGATCGCACCATAGGCGAGACGTTCTTCGCGTCCAAGCCGCTTTGCTGGTCGGGCGGAAGCCGTCTTTGTGCTCATGCCGCAATCCTTTCCACAGGCCGTACACGCTTTCCGGCCGCATCGAACACCAGCATGTGGGCGGCGTCCGTGATGACGGACACGCTTTCGCCGATCTCCAGACGCCTTTCGCCGGGCGCACGCCGGACAACCATCGGGCCGGCGTCGCCGAGTTCGACCTTGACGAAAATGTCCGCGCCAAGATTTTCGATACCGGCGACGTTTCCTTCCAGCATGCCACCGGACGGCGCCGCGATGGTCGCGGATTCCGGGCGGAAGGCAATCTGGCTGTCCGGTAGCGCAAATTGGGGAGCGCCGATCCGCCAGTGCTTGCGCGCAACCACATTGATCTTCGGGCTGCCGATCATTTCGGCGACGCGGATATCGTCGGGATTGCGGTAGAGTTCTTCGGCAGGTGCGATCTGCAACACGTCTCCGCCGATCATCACAGCAACGCGGTCCGACATCGTCATCGCTTCTGCCTGGTCATGGGTGACGTAGACGAAAGTGACGCCGAGCCGGCGATGAAGATCGACGATCTCGGCGCGCATTTGCACCCGCAGCTTGGCGTCGAGATTGGACAGAGGCTCGTCCATCAGGAAGATTTTCGGGTGGCGGACCATAGCCCGGCCAAGTGCGACCCTCTGACGCTGGCCACCGGACAGTTGCCCCGGCTTGCGGTCGAGCAGGTGGCTGATCCCGAGCATTTCCGCGACGTTGCCGACCTCCTGGCGGATCCCCACCTCGATGGTCTGGCGGCCCGGCACCAACGAGCCCAGCAGCGGGAACCTCTGCGCGTTGCTGAGGCGCCGCGTTCGAAGTGGCAACGCGATGTTGTCGTAGATCGTATAGTGGGGATAGAGCGCGTAGGACTGAAACACCATCGCCACATCGCGCTCCTTGGGGCGCTTGCCGTCGATGATGTCGCCGTCGACCGCGATGCTGCCGCTGTCCTGTGTCTCCAGCCCTGCGATGATCCGCAGCAGCGTCGATTTTCCGCAACCGGAGGGGCCGATCAGCGTCAAGAACTCGCCGTCGCGAATGTCGATGGAGACACCTTTCAGCACGGCCGTCTCGCCGTAACCCTTTGCGATAGTGTCGAGATGAATGTTTGCCATGTCTTATCCCTCACTCGATCCACGCTGGAGGACATGTCCGTCGAGCGGTTCAGCTACGATGCCCAGATGCGCAAGGATGGTCGGTGCAAGATCGACGACGCAGGCGTCATCATCCCGCACGTCGCCGGGTCGGAACCCCATGCCCGCCGCCATCAGGAACGGCATCTGCTCGTAGGCGCCGAGACCCCCGTGCTGGCCGCCGCCGATCGTATCATCCTTGTCGCCGGCGCGTTTTGCCGCGATGCTTATGCCAGGAACGCCATAGGCATTGAGGTCCGAGGTGGCGTGCATGGACACCGCGAAGGCGGGGCCTGCCTTATGGGGAACGCCGATGGCGGCAAACTCCGAAGCCGCAAAGACCTGTCCTGCCCAGGACTGGGCGCGCAGGAAGCTATCGAGCGCAGAGAGGCGGTCTGCCGCGTCCGGATGCACATAGACCAGGATCGACGTGCCGTTGGAGGCGACGACGACGTCGCCAGAGGAAAGGTCTGCCTTCAGGCCGGCAGCAACCAGTTCCGCTTCCGTATCGACCACAGAAGTTACCGTCTGGTGGCCATGGTCGGAGCCAATCAGGAGCAGGATGTCGTCGCGGTCGGGGCGTGCGTCGACGGCAGCGATCAGCCGTCCGGCATTTTCGTCGGCACGGCGCAGGACGGCCAGGTGTTCCGGAGATCCCATGGCCAAATTGTGCTGGGTCGCGTCCGGTTCGCCCATCCACAGGACGCCGAGTGCCGGGGCGTTATCTGTGGTGAGTACGCAGTCGATGAAGCGGGCTGTCATCGCGCCATCGCCATCGGTGTCGAGCCCGATCACCAGCTTGTCGTGATCCGGGACGGGAAGTCTCCCAGGGCCGAACGAACCCGCACGATGGTAGACATGACCGTGGCCGTCTGGATCGTGGGCGTAGGCGGCGCCCGGCGAAACGTTGTTGAAGACCACTACACCGCCGACGTTCTTCAGACGCTCGGCGAGCGTCGGAACATGCAACGAGCGGCCGGTGACCGTTCTCTTGTGCTGCAGGAATTCTGGCCGGCCGGCATCGTGGCGCACCAGCGCGCCTTCTTCGGTGAGGACCATCGTGTTGCCCGCAAGCCCGTGACGGGCCGGATAACAGCCGGTGGCAATGCTCGCGGACACCACGCGTGTGCAACTGGGAAACACCGTGCGGTAAGACGAAAATCGCGTGGCTCTCTTGGCAAAGGCATGCAGATGCGGCGTCTTTTCCACAGAGATGAGGTCGCGGCGTAGGCCGTCGAGGATGACGAGGATGGCGCGGCGCATCAGACGGCCTCGTTCAAAAGGACGGCGAAGAGGTCAAAGTTGCGCAAGGTATGCGCGGGCGACGTCGCGATCGGGATGGAGACGATGAAGGGAACGACCTGTTCCGTCAGACCGCCATGGGAGCGCAGACGCGCGCCGGAAAGCTGCGAAAGGTCGTGGTCGGCAAGGCTCGCGCCGAGCGCCACGTTCTTGATGGAAACCACGGCGATATCGCCTTCGCGGTCTTCGGGAAGCTGGAATGTCAGGCAGGCCTCCTCGCGATCGAGGGCGAGCGCGACGCCATCGATGCTGCGAACGAAGGCGAGAACCTCGTCCCGCGAAACGCCGTTCTTGAGGATATGAACGCGCACGAAACCGCCGAGCGCGCCGTGATGGCGCACGAACGGGTCAGTAATCGGGCAGATGACGCGGCAGGCTCCCCTGCCGAATTCAGCCTCGAGACGATCCGCCAGATAGATGATACGCGGCGCGCCGTCGCCGTCGGCCATGTCGCTCATGCCATGGTCGGCGACGATGCCAAGCGTTGCACCCAAGGCCAGGATGCAAGAAAACCGCTGATCGACATCGGCCATGAACTGTAGTGCTTCAGGCGCGTCGGGCGCATGACTGTGCTGTACGTAGTCGGACAGCGAAAGATAGCTGATGTCGGGACGCACGGTTTCCAGAAGCCGAATGCCGGCATCGAGCACATACAGCGAGAGGTCGGCGGAATATTGATCCGGTGCCTTGCGGCCGACCAGTTCCTCAACGTTTGCGATACCGTTCTCGGCTTCCGTCGCTTCGCCGGCCTTCTCGGCGGAGAAGGCGATGCCGAGCAGGTCCTTGCCGAGTGCCTTGCGCAACTTGTCCTTGGCGGTGACGACTGCGACCTTCGCACCTTCCTTGGAAAAGGTCGAAAAGATGGTCGGCGCACGCATCGGCGTCGCGTCAACCATCATCACGTCCTGGCCGGTGTCCCGATCAAGATAGAAGTTGCCTGACACGCCGTGAATCTTTGGCGGCACGCCGCAGACGATCGAAACGTTATTCGGGTTGGTGAAGGTCGGCATCGCCGCAAGCGCCAGCTGGGAAAAGCCTTGCTTGCGCATCCTGTCGATGGTCGGGATGACACCCGCAGCACTGGCGGCGGCGATGTAGGTCGGATCGCAGCCGTCGAAGCAGACGCCGACCACTGGCCGTTGCGGCCATTGATAACGTCGGCCGTTTACATCGATCGTCTGGATATTCTTGGGCTGGGAGGTGGTGTCGGTCATTACGAATTCCATGAGTGTTGTTCTTTCCGGACCGGGCTATCATCAAACTGCAACACATTTGTGACTAAATGGGTACATATGTGCCAAGTGGTATTCTCAGGAAGTGAGCAGACTAATGACGAAAGACGATCCCACCGAACAAAACCCTTCGGGGGCGGACGACGAAGCCTTGATGGCCAGGATCTGCTGGCACTATTTCAAGGAAGGGCAGACGCAGGATGCCATCGCCCGTCATCTGGACATCACACGCAAGCGAGTGAACCGCATCCTTGGCGCCGCACGAACATCAGGTTTCGTCCAAATTACGTTGCCAGAACGGGCTGCGATCCGCGGCGATCTCGAAAGCGGGCTGCAGGAGAGATACGACCTGCGGCGCGCCATCGTGGTGCCATCACCGATTGACGGTGTCGATTCCAGGCCTCTGGTCGGCGCGGCGGCCGGACAATATGTCTCGGAAAACCTGCCATCTGGGGGTATGCTCGGGATAAGCTGGGGCGGAACCATCCATGCTGCTTCTCAGAATTTCGGAAGGCGTAATGGCACGGGAGACCGGGTCGTGCTTTTGTGCGGCGGACTGGCCGAGAGCACGAACGTCAATCCATACGACAATGCCGCCTCGGTTGCTCGCGCCCTGAACGCAGCCTGCCATTATGTGACGGCGCCGATGTTCGCCTCATCCCCAGAGCTCCGCGATGCACTTGTTGATAGCGAACCGGTCCGCTCAGTGCTTGCCATGGCAGCGCAGCTCGACATCGGCCTTCTAAGTGCGATTGACCTCTCTGGACAGTCGAAGGCGCTCGAATACGGCGTTATCGACGAAGTGACGCGCCTATCGCTGATTGAGGCGGGCGCGGTTGGTGACGTGTGCGGGCATTATCTTGACGCGCAGGGCAATGCTGTCGAGCATTTCCTGGCGCGTCGCGTGATCAACCCGGCAATCAAAGAACTGCGTAAGGCGCGCCAGCTAGTGCTGGCGGCGGGTGGTCTGCAGAAGACTGCTATCATTCTTGCAGCCATACGCGCGGGACTTTGCCAAGTCTTGATTTGCGACGAGAGCGTTGCCGAGGCTCTCTTGAATACGAGATAGCGACTTGGGGGCGATGTCACGTTATCAGCAGCTTAACGGTTGATGGATAATTCGGCTGAGATGAACTTGCCGACTCTCAGTTACAAGATACTTACTGATTCTGTGACGATCCAACCGGGATCTTTTGACGGCATCGGGTCTTTGCTGACCGAGAACTCCATCTTCGAGATCACGCTATAGACGGGAACGAGATCTTCTTCACCTCCAGTGCTGCCAGCAGCGTTTCGGAAAAATGCGAGGACGAGCCCCAGACGATGTTGAGGCAGCCATCCGGCAGTCCGGCCTTTGAGGATGATGGTGCAGCCACTTGCCAAGGCTGCCACCACCTTGCGCAGTGCCTGGCTGAAGGGGAAGTTCCAGGGGGTGAAGGCGATGCAGACACCGACCGGCTCGCGCGTCACCAGCTGCTGCAAGTGCCAGTCGGCATGATCGGCAGCGAAGCGGATTTCGCCGATCTCCTCGGCAAGGCTTCGAGCGAGGTCGGCGAAGCGGCGCAGGATCTGGCCACGTCGAGCGGTGAGCGGTTCTTCCAGCTTTCGAAGGCGCGCTGTGCTGAGCTGACAGCCCGTTCGAGATCGGCGCTTGTGGCGCGCGGCAGATGGCCGATGATCTGGCCGGTGGCGGGATCGAGAACCTCGTCGCACTCTTCGGTCTCGTAGATCCAGCGGCCTTTCGCTGATGTATTGGTCGAGCGATTCATGCCGGACAGTTCGTGTAGCATTCGACATAAGCGGTCTGCTGCGGCTTGTCGGACTGGATGTGGCTCAAAGCAATGCCCCTGTGGTTCACAGCCAACATATGGGGTGTGCAATATCGCAATAGTTGATGTTATATTCGCATTGAGTAACTATAAAAACTGTGTTAATAACAAAAGTGGAAGTTTGATTGACGCGACGAGGCGAAGATGGAATTTGACGTCATCATTGTAGGAGGAGGCATCAATGGCGCTGGAATCGCACGTGATGCGGCCATGCGCGGCCTGCGCGTCCTTCTGCTTGAGCGCGACGACTTCGCCAGTGGTGCTTCGGGAAAGAATGGCCGCATGATCCATGGCGGGCTTCGTTATCTGGAGCAGTTCGAAGTGGGGCTAGTGCGGGAAGCGCTGGCAGAGCGGGCGACACTTCTGAAAATCGCACCGCACCTCGTCAAGCGGCGTGACCTGATCATTCCGGTCAGATCCGGCATCGGACGGCCTGGCTGGATGGTTCGCCTGGGGCTGTTTGCCCTCGACGTATTGTCGCCGCGCGGGTCCGTGCACCACCGCTATCTGAACAAGGCCGAGGCTTTGCGCCGGGTTCCGTCCCTGAAGGCGGACGGGTTGCAAGGCGCTGCCGTGATGTTCGATGCCTTTGCGCAGTATGCCGAGCGGCTAACGCTTGAAAATGTCATCGACGCCGCCGTTCATGGGGCCGTGGTCAAAAACCACACCCCGGCCAAGAGCCTGTCGGTCGTGAATGGCCGGGTGGTCGGCGTTGTGTATGCAAATGAAGCGGGCGAAGAATGCGTGGCTTTGGCGCCGATCGTGCTGAATGCCACGGGGGCTTGGGCGGACGAATTTTTACAGGCGGCTACCGGTAAAACCTCGTCGCTGCTCGGGCCGGCGAAAGGCACTTTCATCGTCATCACGACATTCGAAGGTGCGCCGGACGGTTCCGTTTTCTTCGAGGCGTCGAAGGATCGTCGGCCGATTATCGTGACGCCCTGGAACGGGCTCTACCTGGTCGGGACGACTGATGAAAGGGTTGCAGGGGCGATCGACGACGTTTCTGCATCGTATTCCGAAGTCGATTATCTGCTCGCGGAACTTACGCATGTCTTTCCGGCCTTCAACGGCACGATGCGGCATGTGCTCTATACCTATACCGGCGTTCGCCCCCTGCCGAGAGCGGGCGGCGTGTCAGCCAAGGTACCGCGCCGGCACATTGTTTACGATCACGCGCCTGCAATGGCTGGCCTCCTGTCAATTCTCGGCGGCAAGCTTTCGACGTTCCGCAGCTTGGCGGAAGAGACCGTCGATCTGATCGTGAAGAAACTGGGCACGCCAAAGATTGCTTGCAGAACGGCGACAACGCTGTTGCCAGGTGCCATGACGCGACCTTCGGGCATGGAGACCATGGACATCTCCCTCGATCAGCGCAGCCTTCTGCGCCTCGAAGCGCTGTACGGTTCCCGGGCGAATCATGTGATAGCGCTGGCGAAGCAGGACCGCGCCCTCACGCAGGTCATCGACCCCGAAACGGGTGCGATCGGCGCGGAGATCGTGTTCGCCGTTCGCGAAGAGTGGGCTTCGACCTTCGAGGATATCTTGGTGCGGCGGACCATGATCGGGCGCAACAGCAGTCTTGGCGCAAACGCGCTCGATCGGGTCGCGGAAATTGCTGCCGAACAGCTCAGCTGGTCGCCCGAACGCATCAAACAGAACCGGGAGAGCTATCAACGTTACATTGAGCTTTCGCGCGGTATCGCGCAGTCTTCTCGCCTTTCGGGGCCTTGCGCCATAGCCATGGGGATTGCCTGACATGACCGAAGCTGAAACCACCCTGACACGCGCCCAGCGNNCATCGCGATCTCGACGATCTCGAGCGGCAGGGCATCCTGCGCAAGGTTCGTAACGGCGCGACGGCCCAGCCGTCGAGCGTGTTCGAGAGCAATGTTACGTTCCGGCTGGCGAATGCAGTCGACGCCAAGCAGCGGATCGGCAAGTTTGCTGCGTCGTTCATCGAACCCGGCCAGTCGATCATCCTGGACGAGGCGACGTCGCTGCTGCCGCTCGTCGATGAGCTGGCGTCGATCGGCGAACTGACGGTGATCACCAATTTCATGACGATCATGAAGCGGCTCACCGATGTGGAGAGCGTCCGCCTGATCGCCCTTGGCGGGGAATATCTGCGACGGTTCGATACCTATACGGGCGTGGCTTGTGAGGCGGCGATCCACGGCCTTGCCGCCAATGCCTATTTCACCTCGACTTCGGCGATCGGCGCGGGCGCTGCCTATCACCCGGACCCGCAGATAACCGCGATCAAGCGCGCAATGATGCGAGCCTCGGCCAAGCGCTATCTCCTGGCCGACAGTTCGAAATTCGGCCGAACTGCTCTCTTCAAAGTCGCAGACCTCGATCAGTTCGACAGGATCATCGTCGACCAGCCGCTATCGGACGAAGAGGCCGACGCGCTGCCGGGGCTGCGCGACAGAATCGTTATCGTTCCACTAATCAAATAAAGGATTCAGCAATGGCGTTAATCGATGACCTGGCCAAGGTTATACCCGACGACCGTGTTTCGGTGGCGGATGCCGATATTTCGGCGCACAGCTATGACGCCTGGCCCGTCGCCGTGAAATGGCGCCAGCAGGGGCTCCAGCCTTGCAAGCCGGACGCGGTAGTCACGCCCCGCGATGCGGATGAGGTGTCGGCTACGCTGAAATGGGCGAGCGAGACACGGACGCCGATTACGCCCTGGGGACTTGGATCCGCCGTGACGGGCGCGTGTCTGACCCAGTACGGCGGCATCGTCATCGACCTTTCGGCCATGGACCAGACCGTCTCGATCGACGAGACCAACCTCATGGTGACGGCGCAGGCCGGCAAGCGCGGCGACATCCTCGAGGCGGAACTGAACGCCAGGGGATACACGCTGAACCATTCGCCGCAATCGCTCGATCGTTCGAGTATTGGCGGCTGGATCGCAACGCGCGCCACCGGCCAGTTCTCCTCGCGCTACGGCGGCATCGAGGATCTGGTCGTGTCTCTCAAAGCAGTGCTTCCCGACGGCACGCTGATCGAGACGAAGCGGACACCGCGCGCCGCAATCGGTCTCGATACGAAAGAACTGTTTCTGGGGTCCGAAGGCACGTTCGGTATCGTCACCGAAGTCACGGCAAAGATCTTCCCCCTGTCGCGCAACCGGATTTTCGAAGCGGTCTCCTTCACCTCCGTCGAAGCCGGTGTCGCGGTTCTGCGCAGCATCACCCGCGAAGGCCTGCTGCCGTTCCTGGTGCGTTATTATGACGAAGACGAAGCACGTCACGCGATGAAGGACACGTCCTTCGACAACTGCGTGCTGTTTCTGGGCTTCGAGGGCGCGAGCGGCCAGGCGGAATATGGTGCGGCGCTGGAAATATGCGCCCGTCATCAGGGCAAGAAACTCGGTGCGGCTCCGGTTGAGGCATGGATGGGCCGTCGCTACGATTTCTCCGGTGTCGAGAAGGTACTCAACCGGCCCGGCGGCGTCGCCGAAACGATCGAGATCGTCGATTTCTGGGATTCCATCGAGGGAACCTATCATGCGCTGAAGAAGGCGCTGGCGCCGCTCGCCGACGAAGTGCTCGGTCATTTCTCGCACGTCTATGCACAGGGAACGTCGCTCTACATGATCCTGCTCGGCTCTGCCGCCGATGCCAAGGAAGCCGAGCAGCGGCTGAAGGAAATCTGGGACGTATCGATGCGCGTCTGCCTCGAGCGCGGTGCTGCGGTTTCGCACCATCATGGCGTGGGCTTGGCCCGGCTTCCTTACATCGAAAAGGATCTTGGCAGTGCGCTTGGCGTGAACAGCCTCGTTAAGCAGGCGCTTGATCCGCACAACATCATGAACCGCGGCAAGCTCGGCTACGCCGTCTGATTGTTTCAACAACAGGAAAATAAAAATGGATTCCAGGACGGGCAAGAAAATCCGGCTCGCGCGGTTTTTCAATGCGCAAAGCGGCAAGGCGCTCATGGTCGCCTATTCGCACGGCGTCATTATGGGCGCTATTCCCGGCATGCGAACACTGGCCGAGATGAAGACAGCGTGCACGGAAATGCGGGCGGTCGACGGGCTCATGGTCGCGCCGGGCATGCTACCGGCGCTAGAAGATGCCTTTATCGGCAGGAACAAGCCGGCCCTGATGGTCCACATGGACTACCAGAGCCACACACGCTCTGTGCTGCCCTACAGCGAGGGTGCGACGGTCGAACTCGCCACCGTGGAGCAAGCTCTCGCAGCCGGCGCAGATGGCATAATGACCTACCTCTACATCGGCTACACGGATCCGGAGCGCGAAAAGGCCGAAGTCGCGCGCAATGCGCGGCTGGCGCGGGAATGCGAGCGGCTCGGCATGGTCTTCATGGTCGAGGCTCTGAGCGCGCGCGAACGGGCGCACCCGGAGGACCGCTCGATCGTCGAGATCGCCTCGCTCTACTGCCGCATCGCGGCGGAACTCGGCGCGGACATCGTAAAGGCGCATTATCCCGGCTCGCTCGAGAACATCGCGGCCCTGGCCGAGACGTGCCCAGTCCCCCTTCTGATCGCGGGCGGTGCAAAAACCGCCGACCCTGAAGTCGCGTTCCGCTTTGCCGGCGAGGCCGTACAGGCCGGCGCGTCGGGCCTGGTGTTCGGGCGAAACATCTTCGAAGCGGAAGACGTGCGGGCGACCGTCGCGCGCTACCGGCAGATCGTCCATGGCGCTGCGGCCTGAAGGTCTTGGGGAGGGGAGGCATGACACGTTATCTGCTTGGCGTCGATCTCGGTTCTAGTAGCATCCGAGCCGCGATTTACGGACTGGATGGGACGCCGCTTGCCATTGCCTCGCGCCCCACGGAAAAGAGCTTGCCGGACCCTTCGAGGCCCGGCGAGATCGTGTGGCCGCACGAACGGATTTGGCAGAACGGCCGCGAAGCGATCCAGGAAGCGGTCAGCCGGATGCCCTCGGACGGGCGTATCGAAGGAATCGCTGTCGCCTGCCTCGGTATGGATGGCCTGCCAATCGATGGGGAGGGCAACGAACTCTACCCGTTCATCAGCTGGCACGACAGGCGGACCGTTCCCCAGTTCGAAGCGTGGGAAGCAAAGTTTGGAGAGAGGCGCCAGTTCCTGGCGACCGGAAACCAGCTCTATACCTTCAACACGGCATTTCGCCTGCAATGGATGGCCGAGCACCGGCCGGAAATTCTCGCCAAGGCTCATAAATGGGTGCTGATAGGCGACTACTTCAACTACAAACTGTGCGGCCGGCTGGCGACGGATTACAGCATGGCCTGCAGCACGCTTTTGTTCGACCCCCACCAGAAACGCTGGTCCTCAGAGGTAACAAGGGCGGCCGGGATCGACGAAAACCTCCTTTGTGACCCACACCCGAGCGGAACCGTGCTCGGTGGCGTCAGCAGGGAAGCCTCGGTTGCGACCGGACTGCCGGAAGGCACCCCCGTCATACTGGGCGCGCACGATTACCTGTGCGGCGTCCTGCCCGTCGGCGGCCACCGGCCCGGCACGATCGTCAATGTCGCGGGAACCTGGGACGTTGTGCAGGCGACGACATCCGTATTCGAGCCGTCGCTCGACATGGTCGGGCGGGGTTTGAACTACGAGTGCCACGCCGCACCGGGTGAATACTCGATCCTTGGTGCCGCCATCGGCGGGGCAGTACTGGATTGGTACAAGGCCGAATTCGGTAATGGCGAGAAGGGCGCGGACTGGGAAGATACCCAGTCGCGCGCCTTTAAGGGGGGACCCAACGGACTGTTGTTCCTGCCGCATCTCGCCGGCGCCAACTGCCCCGATTTCGATCCCGGTTCCGCCGGCGCGCTGATCGGACTGAGGAGCAGCCATACCAGGGCGGACGTACTCGCGGCGATCTTTCAGGGCGTGGCATTCCAGAACTCGGCGATCGTCCAGACGCTCGAAGCCTGCGGGGTCAGGGCCGATCGCCTGGTCCTGGTTGGTGGAGGAGGCCGCAATAGGGACGCCGTGCGCACCCGCGCCAACGTGCTTGGGCGGGCTATCGAAACGTCGCCTTTGGAGGAAGCGACGGCCTTGGGGGCGGCGATGCTGGCGGGTGTTGGAACTGGTCTCTACGCTAGCCTGGACGACGCCTGCGAGCGGGTTCACCGGACTGGCGAGGTGGTCAAGCCCGACCCCGTCGCGGCCGCCGGATTCCGCAAATACATGCCCCACTATCTTGGTCTCTACAGCGCCTTGCGGTCGACCAATCGTGCATTGGTTGCCGGGTGAGGGAGCCCATTCGTGACGATATTTTTTCGCTTGCATCACATCCAAGGTGGTCTTGGTGGATGCGGCAACCTGGGAGGAGAACTGGCATGAAGAGGATTTTGACTGCCGTCGTTTTGACGGTGATGGCCGTATTGGGTGTGTCGGGCGCAAGCGCTCAGGAGCAAGCCAAGGCCTTCAAGGGTGAAGAGGGCGATACGTACTACTTCATCGATTTCGTTTCGGGCGTCGAATACTGGTTCCCGGTCTACGAGATGTTCAAGCAGGCGGGCCAACAACTTGGCGTGAAGACCGTTTACACCGGCACGCCCGAATACGACGTCAACCGGCAGATCGCGGTGTTCGATCAGGTGCTCGCGAAAAATCCGAAGGGCATCTTTCTCGCGCCGATGAATTCGGACCCGTTCATCGAACCGATCAATCGCGCTCATGACATGGGCATTCCCGTCGTGACCTTCGCTTCGGATTCACCACTCTCCAAGCGGGTCTCCTACATCACGTCCGACAATACCAAGGAAGGCGAATGGGCGGCAGATACGATCGCCGAAGCCATGGGCGGCAAGGGCGAGTTCGCCGTTCTGGAAAATCCGGGGCAGGACAACCACGACAAGCGCATCGCAGCGTTCCTGACGCGCATGGAGACGAAATGGCCGGACATGAAGCTGGTTGGCCGCGCGGCGTCCAACCAGGACCCGACGAAGGCCTACAATGCGCTTCTCACCTTGGCACAGGCCCATCCGGACCTGGGTGCGATCTTCATGCCCGAAGCCAACTCGGCACTGGGTGCGGCGCAGGCTGCAAAGGAGCTCGGGGGAAAGATCAAGGTCATGTGCGCCGACGTGAACAGCAAAATCCTTGACATGATCAAGGCAGGCGAGGTGTTTGCGTCCATCAATCCGAACCAGGGCATGCAGGGCTACATGGGCATGCTCATGCTGTTCCTTGCCGCCACGCCGGACATGATCGACCCGATGAATGCGGACAAGGCCGAAGGCCGCAATCCGATGGCCATACCCTATGTCGACAATGGGCTCGCGGTCGTCACCAAGGACAATGCCGACAGCTTCCGCTGGGACGCCTATCTCAAGCGCCGCGGCACGAAGGGTATCGAGGAATAAGTCCTCCCGGATCGGCCGGCGTCCGCCGAAGGACGCCAGCCGATCCATCGCGACAATCCCGGAAAACGAAAGGGAGGAGACGGTCAATGGCCCAGCCCTTTGTACTGGAAGCCACCGGCATCAGCAAGGCGTTTGGGCCGGTGCGCGCATTGGATGGCGTCAATTTTTCCCTGCGCAAGGGCGAGGTTCATGCACTGATGGGCGAGAACGGCGCCGGAAAATCGACGCTGATGAATATCTTCGACGGCATCTTGCGCGCGGATAAAGGGGAAATCCGCCTGGACGGCAGACCCGTCGAGATTGTGTCGCCTCAGAGAGCGCAGGAACTGGGCATCGGACTGGTGCATCAGGAGATTGCGCTCTGCCCCGATGTTTCGGTTGCCGAGAACATTTCCATGGCCGCCACGAACCGACGGCGCAACTTGCTCATGAACTATGGGGAGGTCAGGCGGCGAGCCCGACAGGTGCTCGCATCGCTCGCCCATGATATCGACCCGGAAGCCCTGGTCGGAACGCTCTCCATCTCCGAGCAGCAGATCGTCGAGATCGCCAAGGCATTGAGCCTCGATTGCTCGATCCTCATTCTCGACGAGCCGACGGCCGCACTGACCGGCCGCGAGGCCGCCAAGCTGTTCGAGATCATGGCGAGCCTCAAGGCGCGCGGCATCTCGATCGTCTATATCAGCCACCGCATGGCCGAGATTTTTGCGAATTGCGACCGCATCACCGTGCTGCGCGACGGCAGATATATCTGCACCGAAAACGTTGCGGAGACGGGTCCCGAGGAGATCGTGCGCCGGATGGTCGGTCGTCATATGGGTGATCTCTATCCCCCGAAGAATCCCGGCTCCGCGTCTGCGCCTATCGTGCTCGCCACCGAGGCGCTTGGCGACGGAGAGCGCTTTGCCGATGTCACGATGGAACTTCGGCAGGGTGAGATTCTCGGCATAGCCGGGCTCATCGGCGCCGGCCGCACCGAGACAGCGCTCGGCATATGCGGGCTGAACCCGCTGAAGAGCGGACGCGTGCTGCTTGACGGCCGCGACGTCACGCCAAAATCCTATTCCGACAGCATTGCCAACGGCATCGTCTATCTCTCCGAAGACCGCAAGGGCGCGGGCGTCTTCGTCGATCTACCGATCGACCAGAACGTCTCGGCGCTCGATCTCGCACGCATATCCAAATTGGGCGGGCTTCTCAGCCGCACCAAGGAGCAGGCCCAGGCCGGAAAGCTGGGTGCATCCCTCAATCTCAAATGCGGCTCGCTCTCCGACCCCGTCTCCACGCTTTCGGGCGGCAACCAGCAGAAGGTGGCGATCGCCAAGATGCTGTCCGTCAAGCCAAAGGTCATCGTCCTCGACGAGCCGACGCGTGGCGTCGATGTCGGGGCCAAGGCGGAGATCCACCGCATCCTGCGCGATCTCGCAAACGCCGGGACCGGCATCATCGCGATTTCCTCCGAGCTGCCGGAGCTGATCGGCCTGTGCGACCGTGTCGCGGTAATCCACGAAGGACGGATGGTTGGAGAGGTGTCGGGGGAAAATCTGACCGAAGAACATATCATGCATCTGGCATCCGGCCTTGCCGGCGAAAGGAAAGCCCATGGCCACCATGAGTGACAAGAAACTCGACGTCTCACTATCGTCCGAACCCCGCTGGATCAGTTGGGGTAGCGTCGGCAACATGCGCGAACTCGGCCTGATCCTGATCATCGCCGCGTTGAGCATAGCGATGAGTTTCGCATCTCCCTATTTCCTAACCTGGAACAATTTCCGGGCGATGCTCATGTCCTTCTCGGTCGAGGGCATCGTCGTCGTCGGCATGACGATCCTGCTGATCGTCGGCGCGATCGACTTGTCCGTCGGTTCTGTCGTGTGTTTTGCCATGGTCGTCGGCGGCTATCTGTTCCTTGCCGGCGTCGATCCGTGGATAGCCTGCCTCGTCGGCATAGGGGCGAGCGGCCTGGTCGGCGCCGTGATGGCGCTCTGCGTGACCCGCATCGGCCTGCATTCCTTCATCGTCTCGCTGGCCGCCATGGTCATCGTGCGGGGCCTTTGCCTCGCGATTACCGGCGGCACGCCGCTATCGCTCTTCTCGCTCCCGCCATCGTTCAAGTTCATCGGCCAAGGCAACATCTACGGGCTGCCGGTCGTGATCATCATCTTTGCGGTCGTCGTCCTGATCTTCGACTTCTTGCTTCGAAGAGCGACCGTCTTTCGAAAAGTCTTCTATACCGGCTCGAACGAGAAGGCGGCCACTTACTCGGGCATTCGCACGGATCGGGTGAAGTTCTGGTGCATCGTGCTCTGCTCGACCCTGTCGGGTGTTGCCGGCGTCATCTATATGGCCCGCTTCGGTGCGGCGACGCCGACTTTCGGCGTGGGCATGGAACTGAACGTCATCGCGGCGGCGGTGATCGGCGGCGCGAGCCTCAAGGGTGGGTCGGGCACGATCCTCGGGGCAATCCTCGGCATGGCGCTCCTCTCCGTCGTCTCCAGTTCGCTCATCCTGCTGGATGTCTCGGTGTACTGGCAGGACGCGATCCGCGGCATGATCCTGCTGGCCGCCGTCGCGCTCGACCATCTGCTGCACAGCCGCAAGCGAACACGGACAGAAAAGCCAGCCAAGGGTTAGGCTGTTCTGCCCATCAGCATTCGATTATCCACGAGGGATTTACGATGACAACACAGCAACTGCGCCCGATGGGCGGAACCGATGTCCTGGCNNAGCGCCATCGGCCTTGGAACATGGGCAATGGGTGGCTGGATGTGGGGTGGCAGCGATGAAAAGGAATCCATCGCCGCAATTCAGGCCTCGATCGACAACGGGGTATCACTCATCGACACCGCGCCGGGCTACGGCCTCGGTCTTGCCGAGGAATTGGTTGGTAGAGCAATCAAGGGCCGGCGGGACGAGGTGGTGATCGCAACCAAGTGCGGCCTCAACTGGCACCACGGCAAGGGCAATCATTTCTTCGACGAGCTTGGCCACAAGGTTCATCGATATCTCGGCCGAGACGGCATCCTCCATGAAATCGACGAGAGTTTGCGTCGGCTCGGCACCGACCATGTCGACCTCTACATTACCCATTGGCAGGACCCGACGACGCCGATCGAGGAGACGA
Organism: Hyphomicrobiales bacterium; assembly: GCA_900472175.1. Classification (GTDB taxonomy): domain Bacteria; phylum Pseudomonadota; class Alphaproteobacteria; order Rhizobiales; family Rhizobiaceae; genus Pararhizobium. The sequence continues at coordinate 45,113 of UCHD01000027.1, forward strand.
TGGCGACCCTTGTCGACCTCAAGCAGGCCGGAAAGATCCGGGCGATCGGCATCAGCAACGCATCGCCGGACGACCTGAAGGCCTATCTCGCGATCGGCCCGGTCGATGCGATCCAGGAACGCTACAGCATGCTGGACCGGGAGATCGAAAAGACGCTGCTGCCCATCTGTAAGCGGAGCAATATCGCGGCACTCAGCTATTCGTCGCTGGCGCTGGGATTGCTGTCGGGAACTGTCGGCCCGGACCGCGAGTTCAAGGGCGACGACCTGCGCAAGGACAACCCTCGTTTTTCAAAGCAGAACCGTGAACGTATGGCCGAGTTTGCCGAGGCGCTGCGGCCGCTTGCCAATGCAAACAGGGCCAGTATTGCGCAAATCGTCATCGCCTGGACGATCGCCCAGCCGGGGATTTCCTACGCTCTTTGTGGTGCGCGGGGTTCGGCTCAGGCTATGGAGAACGCACGGGCCGGTACGCTCGACCTCGGCACAGATGATCTGGCCCTGATCAATGCCGCGATTGCCCGCCATCTTTCCTCGGTCTCTGGCTAGCATGCCGCGTTTCCAGCCTGCTTAGCGACGCCGAGGCGATTCCCTCTGACATGAAGGATAGAGACCCATGCCGGCAATAGAATGTACCCATATCGTCGGCGATGGCGTCGAGCAGGGGCGGTTCCTCTTCAGCCTCGCTCTTCTGTTCGACCATGATGAGCCTGACCGATTACGAAGAGCATCCCCGGTTCGTGATTTTGCGGCGTCGGAAAACAGGTGAAGCCGCGATCGCAGGCGGCTTTTTTGCTCTGCATTTAACACATGTGTCGTTGACAGTTCCCTGCGGTGCTATGTCATCGTCCAAGTTGCGCCAGTAACGTCAAAAGATCGGTGATCGACTGCTGGCGGGTAGTCGCGTGCATTGAGACGCGGATCCTGTCGTTATCGTGCAGAGTAACCGCAAATTGCGCTTGGCCTAGCGCGGTTTTCAAAGTCAACTGTGCGACAGGGCTGCGCAAAATGGCTATTCCTGCCCGGGAGGCCGGGTCCTTCGGCGACAGCAGTTGAATTCCCGTCGCTTTCGCCTGGTCTTCCATGAATGCATGGTGTGCCGCAATCTCGGTTTCGACCGAGCCGACTCCAGCAGCTTCAATCAGTTCGAGTGCTTGAGCAAAGGCTCCTATCGATACCAGCGACAGATTGGAGGTAGCAAAAGCTGCCGCTGCCTTTTTGCGCTTATGGCTCGTCCGATGGAAATCGAGAACATCTTCAACACCGGCCCAACTTCCGGCAATTGCGGAAATGCGCTCCAGCCCGCGATCGGAGAAGGCCATGAATCCTATTCCCATCCCTCCGCGCATCCATTTCTGCCCTCCCGCGACGAGAACGTCAGCTGCGCTCCAGTCGCAATCGATGACACCAAATCCCTGGATCGCATCCACGATCAGCAGTCGGTCGCCGACCACTTCGCGGATCGCCGGAAGGTCCGCTCGAAAGCCGGTTCGGAAATCGACGGCGCTGACGGAAACACAGTTGACGTCAGCCGTCAGGTTCGCCCCGACGAGATCCGGCGTGATCGGTTCATCGAGCGCACCCATGCCACGAAAGCTGATGCGTCCTGTTGTTGCGATGTTAGCCCAAGGGACGACGTTGGCGGGGAACTCGAAATTTCCCGCAAGTACGGTGCTGCCCTGCGGCAGGCCGATTGCGAGCTGAAGCAACGCGGTGGACGTATTGGGAACAAGCGCGATAGCGTCGGGCCGGAAGCCCGAAAGGCGACTTAGAACGGATTTGGCGCGCCTCTCCTGTTCGCCCAGCAGCGCTCCGGCGTCCGCTATGCCACGCGCGAGTTCTTCGTTGAGATCCGTCGTGGCCTGCAGCACGCGTCTCGACGGCGGCCCATAGCTGGCAAAGTTCAGATAGCGTTCGTGTTCACTGAACGCATCGGTGTACTCGGCTGACAGCATAGCAGCGCCTCTTTTTCGTGCTGGCGGCGTAGTCGCGTTGGCCTCACGCGAACGGCCCGGTCGGACCCTTTGCCGGCTGCGTGAACCATCGCGGTCCTTCATCGGTCATGTAGATGTGGTCTTCCAGCCGGATACCCAACCGATCGGGAACGACGATCATCGGCTCATTGGAGAAGCACATGCCCGGTTCGAGGAGCGTTGAATTGCCCCGCACAAGGTAGGGTTCCTCGTGTCCTTCCAGGCCGACGCCGTGACCCGCACGATGGGGAAGGCCCGGAAGCTTATAGTCGGGGCCGAGGCCGTGGCGAACGAGTACCGCGCGGGCCGCATCGTCAAGGCTATGGCAGGGCGCGCCGATCCGTGCAGCGTCGAAAACGGCCTGCTGCGCTTCCCGCTCTATCAACCAAATCCGCGCGAATTCGGCGTCCGGTTCGCCGAGGACATAGGAGCGCGTCAGGTCGGAATTGTAACCATCGATCCGCGCTCCGGTATCTACCAGGATCGCCTGCCCTTCCTCGAGTACCTGGTCGCCGTCGGCACCATGCGGAAGCGCGGTCGCAGCGCCGAAGGAGACAATACAAAACGTCGATCCGCCGGCTGCCCCCAGTGCTTTGTGCTGCTCGTCGATATAGCGCACCACTTCGGAAGCGCGAATGCCAGGCGTCATGATCGCATGGGCGCGCTTCTGCACTTCAAGTGTCAGGTCCATCGCGTACTGGATGATGGCTATCTCGGCTGCTGACTTTCGTACTCGAATGTCTCGGATCAGGCGCGCGCCATCTGCAAGTCGTTCAGCGCCGAGGTTCGCCAAGAGAGCGTGGTAGGTAAAAAGGGGCAGTGCGTCGTCCAGCGCCAGCCGGCCGTTGGGGCCCAGCAGCGATGCTACAAGCGCTGCCGGACTCTCCTCTTCGTCCCAGGTGGCGATGTCGCCGGTCAGATGCGGCAGGCTCTCGACACGGCTGCGTTCGAAGCCGGGAACGATGTAGGTCAAGGTGGTTGGGGTCACCAACGCACCGAGCAATCTTTCGCTCTGATGCCAGACGAGGCCGGTGAAATAGCGCAGGCTTTCCGTCGACCCAAGCAATACACCCGCAGCGCCGGATGCCTCCGTGTTCTCGCGCAAGAGCTGAAGCCGCATGTGATGTTCTGCGTCGCTGATCGGGGCGGGTCGTGAAAGAGGCATGTGCGGTCTCCTTGTGCGAGGCTGTCAGCACTGCATATTTTATTTGTGTGCAACTTGTCGACAAAAAACTTGACAGCCGCAGATCGATGGAAATGATGACGCAAGGCATCGCGAGGAACGGGTGCCTTATGAAAATAAATATTTGGAAGGGAACGAGACATGCGCCTCTTTTCGAAAAAGACAGGACTGCGCCTTGCTGCCGCGTTGCTGGCCGCATCGTGCTCATCGCTCGCTATGGCTGACGAGCCGCAGACCGGCGGAACGCTGCGTGTCCTGGGAACGGCGGACCTCGACCATTTCGATCCGACCTCAGCCGGTCTTGTCACGACCAACAATTTTCTTCGTGCGGTAACGCGTCAGCTGATCAGCTATGAAGCTTCCGCTGACGAGGCTACCCGCATCAGCCCGAAGGGTGACCTTGCAACCGAGGTGCCCCAGCCGACCAATGACGGCCTGACCTACACCTTCACGTTGCGCGACGGTGCGATGTGGAATGCCCCGAGCGGCCCGCGGCAAATCACGTCTGCGGACTTCGAGCGGGGCGTCGAGCGTATGTGCAATCCGGCCCTAGGTTCCTCGGCTCTGACATACTACGTTGATCTGATTGCCGGCATGGCCAAGTTCTGTGAAGGATTTGCCAAGGTCGAGCCCACAGTGGAGGCCATGAAGGCTTACATCGAGAACAACGATATAGAGGGCATCCAGTCGCCCGACGAAAAGACGATCGTCATCAACCTGACGCAGCGCGCCGGCGACTTCATCTACATGCTGTCCCTGGCTTCCGCGGGGCCCGCACCTGTCGAGGTACTCGACTATATGCCGGACGGGCCGGAGTACCGCGCCAATTTCATCGCAAGCGGTCCTTACACTGTGGGTGAGTACACTCCGGACAGCCGCCTCCAGCTTGTGCGCAACCCTGCCTGGAAGAGTGAATCCGATCCGCTGCGCAAGGCCTATGTCGACGAAGTCGAAGTCACGTTCGGCATTCAGCCGGACGCGGCCATCCAGCAGCTGCAGGCAGGTGACGGCGATATGACCTATGACATCATCATCCCGCCGGCGACACTGCAAATGCTGACGACGGCCGGCGACGAAAAGATGATGACGATTTCGTCCGGTCGTACCGCCTTCATCTTCATCAACACCGTCTCAGCTAACAACACCGGTGCCCTGAAGGATCTTCGCGTCCGCCAGGCCCTGCAATATGCGATCGATAAGGCCGCCGTCGTGCAACAGATGGGCGGGCCGACAGTGGCGAAGCCGCAGAACGGCATTTTCGGCCCGGGAGTGCTCGGCTTCCATGAATTCGACCTCTACCCCAGCGAAGGCGCGAAGGGAGATCCCGAAAAGGCCAAGGCCCTGCTTGCCGAGGCAGGCTTCCCGAATGGCATCACGCTGAAGATGCCTTACAGGAACCAGAATGCCGAGCCGGCGATTGCCCAAACGATTCAGGCAAGCCTGAAAAAGGCAGGGATCGAGATTGAGCTCACGCCCGTTACCCCGGCCGACTATTACTCGAAGTTCATGACCAATCCGCTGAACACGAAGGAAGGCAATTGGGACATCGCTCCGGTCGGCTGGTCGCCGGATTGGGCCGGCGGCGCAGCACGCTCGGTCTTCCAGCCCCAGTTCACGTTTAACGGCACGCACCAGACCTACAACTACACCGACTACAACAACGACGCCGCTACCGAGCGCGCGCAACAGGCGATCAATGCGACGACGCCTGAAGAGGTGGCAAAGCTGTGGAGCGAAGTAGACGAGATGGTGATGAACGACTCTCCCGTCGTGCCCTACGTCTCGGAAATGATCGTGATCTATCACGGTGAGGCTGTGCAGAACTTCCTTCCCTATGCACTGAGCGCGCAGGGCGACTGGACGAACGTCTGGCTCGACCAGTAACGTCCGCTGGACTCAATAGGGGGACGTAAAACCCGGTCCCAACCGAGGAGGCGCGAAAATCGCCTCCTTTCTCATTGCTGAGCCGGTGCGGGATTGAACCCACGTGGCGTGACGCCGAACCGGATGCATTTTTGCTACAAGGAGCCCATCCATGGCGATCCTAGACGCACGCAACGTCTCCATCCGGATACCGACGGAAGACGGCATCGTCCACGCTGCCCGCGACGTGTCATTCAAGGTCGAAGCAGGGGAACTTTTCGGCATCGCCGGGGAATCGGGATCGGGCAAGAGCGTGCTGACGCAGGCGATCATGGGGCTGCTCCCGAATGCCGATATTTTCGGGGAAGTTCTGTTCCAGGGCAGGAATCTTCTGAAGTTGACGGAAAAGGAAAAGCGGGCAATCCGTGGGGCTCAGATCGGCATGATCTTCCAGGACCCTCTTTCTAGCCTCCATCCGTACTACACCATCGGTTCGCAGATCACCGAGATGATCCACACCCACGAGAACGTGAGCCGTGCGGATGCGAGGAAGCGGGCAATCGATATCCTCGGGCGCGTCGGAATTCCCGCTCCGGAAGAGCGGTTCGACAGCTATCCACATCAGTTCTCCGGCGGCATGCGCCAGCGCGTCATGATAGCCATGGCTCTGGTCCTCAATCCGCCGCTGATCATCGCCGACGAACCGACGACGGCACTCGACGTCACCGTTCAGAAACAAATTATCGGCCTCATCAATGATATGCGTCGGGAACGCGGCACCACGGTGATCATGATCACCCACGATCTCGGCCTGCTGTCGAGTATTGCCGACGACGTCATGGTGATGTACGCTGGCAACCGGATGGAGCTTGGTCCGAGCCGCACATTGTTTCGAGAGCCTGCGCATCCCTACACGGCCGGTCTTTTGAACTCGTCACCGGCAAATTATACGCCCGGCAGCGATCTTGTGCCCATCAAGGGAAGGCCACCGAGCCTCCTGCAGCCGCCCAGCGGGTGTGTCTTTGCCCCGCGATGTTCCAACTTCATGGACATCTGTGCATCCCGTCGCCCGCCATTGCGCATCTTCGATGATGGGACGCAAGCGCTCTGCTGGCTGGAAGGCGGTCCGGCGACCCCCGCAACGGTGAAGTCCCAGGTGGCCGCCGCGCCGGAAACGAATGCGGGGGGCGAACGCGAACGCGTCATCGTCGCCCGCGATGTGCGGTTGAGCTACAACACCGGCGGTCTTTTCCGTAGTGGAAAGAAACTCGATGTGCTGCAAGGCATCGACCTGGATCTCTTCAAGGGCGAAACGCTGGGACTGGTCGGCGAGTCGGGGTGCGGGAAATCGACGCTTGCCCGCGTGCTGGCTGGTCTTGTTCCGGCTACAGAAGGAAGCGTCACGCTGGTCGGCCGTTCAATCGCATCGCTGAATGCGGCGGAATGGCGTGAGATGCGCAAGCGCGTGCAACTCGTGTTTCAGGATCCGTTCGGCTCGCTCAATCCGCGCCGCCGCGTCAGTTCTATCATTGGTGACCCCTTCCGGATCCACAACATCTGTTCCGGCAAAGAGTGCAAACAGGCCGTCCAGCGCTTGATGGAGACGGTCGGTCTCAATCCCGAGCATTACAATCGATTTCCCGCAGAATTCTCGGGTGGACAACGCCAGCGCATAGGTATTGCCCGGGCGCTCGCGCTCAATCCGGATCTGATCATTTTTGACGAGCCGGTCTCCGCGCTTGATGTCTCGATCCAGGCGCAGGTGCTCAACCTCATGCGCAGCCTGCAGAAAGAACTGAACCTGACCTATCTGTTCATTTCGCACGATCTTTCTGTGGTGCGACATGTCTGCGACCGCATTGCGGTGATGAACAAGGGCAGGATCGTCGAATTGGCCAATGCCGAAGAGGTCTACCGTTCACCGCGCGATCCCTATACCCGCACCCTGATAGATGCATCAATGCACCCGCGGGCGTCAGGCGATACGGCTGAGCGGCGGCTGATAAAAACGATACCGGGAGAGGCGGCGTGAGCGCGACGAACACCGAGACAGGCTTTCCACAGGCCGGCGCAGTCGTTCAGCGCGGGCCACTTGAGTTGACACTTCGCCGGCTCGCCCGTGACCGGGCAAGTCTTGCCGCACTGGGCTTCATCATCCTGCTGGTAATGTTTGCCCTCTGTGCGCCGTTGATCGAGGGCGCGACGGGGCACTCGGCGATCGAGCAGTATCGCACGACCGGCCTGAGCGAAATGGGGCTGCCGGTCGTTCCCAATTCAGAATTTGTTCTAGGAACCGACCATCTCGGTCGAGACGTGCTGGTGCGGCTAGCCTACGGCGCGCGCATTTCACTCCTGGTTGGCGTACTCGCCTCTCTTGCAGCGGCTTTGATCGGGCTGACGGTCGGAATGATCGCCGGCTATGTCGGCGGCGCCACCGACACGGTCTTGAGCCGGGTCATGGATCTGGTGATGAGCGTGCCGTTCCTACTCTGCGCGCTCGCCCTGGTCTCGGTCTTCGGGCCGAGCCTTGGGTTGAGCGTGGGCGTCATCGTGTTCTTCAGCTGGACGACGATGGGCCGCGTCATTCGGGCGGAGGTCAACTCGCTTCGCAAACGCGAGTTCGTCGAAGCCAGCCGCTCGCTCGGTGCCGGACCGGTATCGATCATGCTTCGGGACATTCTGCCGAACCTGAGCGTTCCCATTATCATCTACACGACGATGATGATTCCGAGCGCCATCGTTTTCGAGGCGACCCTCTCGTTCCTCGGCCTCGGCATCGTTCCACCCACGCCGAGTTGGGGTGGCATGCTCGCCGACGCAGCCGCGAACTCCGTCTACCTCGTGGCGTGGTGGCTGGTGATCTTCCCCGGAACGGCTCTGCTTCTGACCACTCTGTCGTTCAACATTCTCGGCGACGGACTGCGCGATGCACTCGATCCGAAGGCACGCCCCATCCGCCTCGTCAAAAAGGTCAGGAAGGCCGACAAGGCATGATCAACTTCATTCTCAAAAGACTGGGTTTCGCCGCTCTCATCCTCGTCGTCCTAAGCGCCTTCGTCTTCTTCCTGTTCTTCGTTGCTCCGGGGGATCCGGCCCGAATGATCGCCGGCGACAAAGCGACGGAGACACAGCTTGTCCAAATCCGGACCAATCTCGGACTCGACCGACCAATCCACGAACAGTATGTGAGCTTCGTCGGCAAGGCGTTGCAAGGAGACCTCGGCTTTTCCTATCGCAACCAGCAACCAGTGACGAAGCTGATCATCAACCGTATCCCGGCTACCATTTCGCTGGTGATCGGTGGTGTGATCTTCTGGCTCGTGATCGGCATTCCGGTGGGTATTATGTCGGCACGCCATCCCGGCAGCATCCGAGACAGGGTCGGGCAGGGGTTCATCCTTCTCGGGCTGAGTTTCCCGACGTTCGTGCTGGGCATGCTTTCGCTCTACGTTCTGTACTTCCTGCCAAAGCAGGCCGGCTTCACGCTGTTCCCGGCCGGCGGTTACAAATCGTTTACGAAGGATCCGCTGATCTGGGCCTGGTATCTCTTCCTGCCATGGACGACGCTGGCATTGGTGACGGCCGCGATCTACGCCCGGCTGACGCGCGGCCATCTGTTGCAGGTGATGGGCGAAGACTATATCCGCACTGCCAGGGCGAAAGGGCTTTCGGAGCGCAAGGTGCTGTTCAAGCATGGCCTTCGCAGCACGTTGACACCGCTCGTCACTCAGCTTGGTGCCGATATCGCGCTGTTGCTTGGCGGCGCTATCGTCATCGAGCAGGTCTATGGCCTGCAGGGCGTGGGCGCGCTTGCTGTGCAGGCGGTGAAAAACCAGGACAGGCCGATCATCATCGGTGTGGTGCTATTGGGGGGCTTCTTCATCGTCATCACGAACATCATCGTCGACCTGCTCTACGCCGTTCTCGATCCGCGCGTCAGCTAGCCACAGCAACAGAAGGATCACGCACGTGTCCATCGGCGAATACACCATCCCCGGAATGTTCATCCGCGATCATCAGGTTTCCGTTCCGCTCAACTGGTCGAAGCCGGAAGGCGAGACCATAGAGGTCTTTGCCAGGGAGGTCTGCGACCCTGTGCGCCGGGGCGAAACCTTGCCTCTGCTCGCCTTCCTTCAAGGGGGCCCGGGCGGCAAGTCCCCGCGTCCGGCCAACGGTGGCCCGTCCTGGTTGGCCGAGGCGCTGAAGACCCACCGCGTCATCCTGATCGATCAACGTGGTACCGGTCGCAGCACGCGCATCGAAAGCGCGACCATGGACTCGTTCGAAAGCGGCGAAGCCGCCGCAGACTACCTCTGCTACTTCCGTGCCGATAGCATCGTCGCCGACTGCGAACATATCCGTAAGACGCTCTTTGGCGGGAAGAAATGGGAAACCCTCGGTCAGAGCTATGGCGGCTTCCTCACGCTGACATACCTCTCGAAGGCTCCCGCAGGGCTGTCCGCGTGCTACGTAACGGGGGGATTGTCGGGACTGCAGGCGACCGCGGACGATGTCTATCGCCTCACCTATCCGCGTGTGGCAGAGAAGAACGCGCGCTACTACAGCCGATATCCACACGACAAGGAACGCATCGGTCGCATCGCCGATGTCATCGCCAGCAATGACGTGATCCTGCCTGATGGCGACCGGCTGACCGTTCGCCGCCTCCAGACGATTGGCATCGACTTCGGCATGGGGCCAGGTTTCGAAAACGTCCATTGGCTGATGGACGAAGCGTTTTCCGATTCGCGTGAAGAGCGTCTGTCGGACCATTTTCTCGCGTCTGTCATGGCGTTGACGTCATTCGACGGCAATCCGCTGTTTGCTGTACTGCAAGAGAGCATTTACGGGCAGGGGGAAGGTGCGATCGATTGGGCTGCGGAACGGATTCGCGCCGAGCATCCTGCATTTGCCGACACCCAACGCCCCCTGCATTTAACAGGTGAGATGATGTACCCATGGATGTTCGAGGAAATCCGCTCGCTGCGCCCCTTCCGCGCCGGGGCCGAAGCGCTCGCCTCCCGCAAGAGCTACAGCAGTCTCTATGATGTGGAGCGTCTTTCGGCCAACGACGTGCCTGTTGCCGCTGCAATCTACTTCGATGACATGTACGTGGATGCCGGGCTGTCGCTCGGCACCGCGCGCCGGGTCGGGAACGTCGAGGCCTGGGTTACGAATGAATATGAGCACGACGGCGTGCGCCAGTCCGGCGCGGTTCTCACCCGTCTGATGACGATGGTGAAGGAGCGTGGCGGCCCGCTCGGCTGATACGCACAAGCAGGAATTCCCATGTATGATAATCGCATTCCCCAACGTATAGAGCGGCTTCGGACGGAACTCCGCCGGGCTGGCCTCGCCGGTCTCGTGATCCCACGCGCCGATGCCCATCAAAGTGAGGTTTGTGCGCCACGCGACGACTGCCTGCGATACATTACCGGTTTCTCTGGATCGGCTGGTCTTGCGCTGATCCTGCTGAACAAGGCCGTGATTTTCGTCGATGGGCGCTATCAGCTTCAGGTACGGGACGAAGTCGACCCCGCTCTCTTTGAGGTGCGTCACCTGCACGATGCGCCGATTGACCTCTACCTGAAGGAAAATGCGTCGTCGGATTGGCACATTGGCTTTGATCCAATGCTCATCAACAGCGATCTGCATGATCGGCTGGACGCCGCTCTTCGCTTCGCCGGCTCAGATCTGGTTCCATCGGGTGACGACTTCTTCGACGGGATCTGGAACGATCGGCCCGCAAAGCCGCTCGGTGCCGTCCGGGCCATGCCCCCTTCCATCGCCGGGGAAAGGTCTCTCGACAAGCGCTGCAGGGTGGCGGAAAAGGTCAAGGAGGACGGGGCCGATATCCTTGTCGAGACCCTGCCGGACAACATCGCCTGGCTGCTCAACGTTCGCGGCTCGGACGTTCCGATGAACCCGGTCCCGCATTCGTTCCTGATCTTGAATTCGAACGGTAGCGCCGAGTGGTTCGTCGATCATCGCAAGCTCGCCAATGACAGGACCCTGTACGAGGTGGACGGAGTAACGATCGCCGAGCCACAAGCCTTTCTGGCGCGGCTCTCCGCTACTTCTGCTGGTAGCGCCGTGATGATCGACCCAATGTTCGCGCCGGTGGCCACGCGCATGGCCGTGGAGCAGGGAGGAGGGCGCTTCGTCAGAAAATCGAGCCCGCTGACCGTGCTGAAGGCCATGAAGAACCCGGTGGAACTGCAGGGATACCGGGAGTGTCACGTGGAAGATGGGGCAGCGTTGACAAATTTCCTCGCCTGGGTCGTGCGCGAGGCGCCGCTGCGCCAGGCGGAGGGCAAGCCGATCACCGAACTCGAGGCGGAAGTGAAGCTCCTCGGGTTCCGTGCCGAACGTCCTGGCTTTCTTGAGGCGAGCTTCCGCTCGATCTCCGCCGCAGGCGCCAACGCCGCCATGTGTCACTACAACGCTTCGGTGCAGACCGATGCGGCGATCGGAACAGACCGGCCCTACCTCATCGATTCCGGCGGCCAATACCTTAACGGCACGACAGACGTGACGCGAACTCTGGTGCTGGGGCCAGCTGATTCCGCAGTCCGTCGAACATACACCGCGGTACTCAAGGGATTTCTATCGCTGATCATGGCTCGCATGCCGATCGGAACGCAAGGACACCAGCTCGACGCTTTCGCGCGTCGGCCGCTTTGGGACATGGGGCTCGACTACGATCACGGTACCGGCCATGGTGTCGGCCACAATCTGCTCGTCCACGAGTATCCGCACCGGCTCGCCAAGGTCGCCAGTCCGTACGGATTGGCCCCCGGCAACATCATGACGATCGAGCCAGGTTACTACGAAGCAGGACAGTACGGATTGCGCATCGAAAACCAGGTGGAGGTCGTTGAGGCCTCCGCAGGTTTCTGCTGTTTCTCGTCGCTCACGCTTGCGCCGATCGATCTTGGGCCGGTTGATTTTGGCGCTCTAACAGCGGCGGAGATACTGTTCCTGGACGAGTATCACGCACAGGTCAGGTTATCGCTTGAACCGCTGGTCCGTCCCGAAGCGCTTGAGTATCTCATGGAGCAGACGAAGCGTGTATCTGAACGGACGCACCGCGGATGAAACGTCTTCATTGTGGGTGAGTCAGCCAGCTATCTAGTCATGCTCCCGCACGACTGCCTCACCACCAGACTGCAAGGCAATCTGTTCGTTCCGGGGGCGACCTCCTCGCCCTTTGCGAGTTCAAGGATGGCGAGGCCTGCCTGATGGCCGAGTTCTTTCAATTGCATATCGATGGTCGTGAGCGGCGGGCGCGTCTGCTTGGAAATGACTTCCCAGTTGTCGAAGCCGACGACTGCCACGTCCTCTGGAACCCTCACTCCGATGTCGCGCAGGGCTTCGATCACGCCGCGGGCGATCTCGTCGTTTCCGCAGAAGATTGCATCGGGCCTGGGGCCTTTCCGGGCGAACACCTCGTCGATTGCGGAGTGACCCCATTCCTCGCTCCAGTCGCCATAGAGGATTTCCGCGCCGCTTCCGACGCTCTCTCGATAGGCTTCGGCCCGTCGACGTACGGCAAGGTAATCGTGCGGACCGGTAACATGAAGGATGCGCGAGCGGCTGAGGCTTTTGAGGTGCTCTACCGCGAGCCTTGCGCCATGGATATCGTCGGGAACGAAGCTGATGCTGTCCGGTGGTCCCTCCGCAAAGACATAGACCACTGGGACAGGAAGCTTCGTCAGCTCCACTGGCGGCGGGAGGTCTAAGCGGGTCGCAGTGAAAATGATACCGTCAACCTGTCGGTCAAGCAGTGCCTCCAGATGCAGGCGAGCGAGCCGAGGGTCGTTGTTGGTGGCGCAAAGGAAGACTGAGAGACCCTGGTCGACCAGTACTTCCGAAACACCCGCAGCCATCGGCAGCGTCAGTCGTCCGTATGTATCGTTGGTGAGCATACCGATCGCATGGCTGCGTTTGGTCAGCAGGCTGCGTGCAAGCGCATTGGGCCGAAAGCCAATGTCTTTTGCCACTCGCTTGACGCGTTCTCTCGTTTCAACGTTCGTGCGGCCCGTTCCGTTCAGAGCGTTGGATGCCGTTGAAATGCTGACGCGGGCTGCCTTTGCGACGTCATGGATCGTACGCCTCCGGGTGTCTCTGTCAGTCAAGCTTTTGCCCCTAGAATTCCGTTGCTGAAACCTTTTATCAGAAATAATCGTGATGGTAAAAGGTTTTATCAGATTCTTGCATGCAGACTGTCGACAGCGGCGATTTTGTCGCATAACGTTTTGATCATGCCGACCGGGAGGTTGACGGTGGCATTAAAAAAGGGAACTGCCATGCACAAGTATAAGTTGATGATATCTGCGCTTTCCTTGCTGACCAGCGCAACTTTTGCAAATGCGACCGACGTCAATCTTTGGGTGCGCACATCTTCCGGGGCAGTGCTCCAGGCGCTTGCCGAGCGATACAACGCATCCCACCCTGACAAGATCGTAGTAACGCAAATCACGGCCGAACAGATGGTGCCGAAACTCGGCGCTGCCATCGCCGGTGGCGCCCCGCCAGATGGCGCCGTGCTCGATCTGATCTATCTTCCGACATTCGCCGCGGCCGAGGGCCTCGAGGACATTTCCGATTGGGTCAAGAGCCGCCCGGAAGCTGCGGCCATGAGCCCTTCGCACATTCGCCTCGCCACCTATGACGGCAAGATCTATGGCGTTCCCGCACTTCCGGACGCTTCCATCATCGCCTACAACACCGATCTCTTTGAGAAAGCAGGCCTTGATCCAGCCAAGGCACCTGCCTCGCTCGAGGAAATTGCCGAGGACGCGAAGAAAATTGCAGCGCTCGGCGATGGAACCTATGGCTTCTATTTTGTTGCCAATTCCGGCAGCTGGCTCATCTACGACTTCCTTCCGCACATCTGGGCGGCGGACGCTGACATTCTCAGCGAAGACGGTCGCACAGCAACGGTTGATACGCCGGCGCTGAGAGATACGATTGCTGCCTACCGCGATATGTGGAAGGCGGGTGCCATTCATCCAACCTCGCGTTCGGGTAATGGCAACAATGCCTTGGAAGCCTTCGCCTCCGGCAAGGTCGGGATCCTCATGACCGGCTCCTACATCGTCAACCTGCTCACCAGCAAGTTTCCGGACGTCAAGTTCCAGGTCGCGCCAATCCCCGGCCCGAAGGGCGGGGTTTCCAGCTTCGCGGGCGGCGATACGTTGGCGCTGATGAAGGGCATCGACGAGGAAAAGAAGCGCGTCGCGCTCGACTTCATCGACTTCTACATGAAGCCGGACGAGCAGGTCTTCATTACGCAGGAATCGGGCATGCCGTCGCGCACCGACCTTGCGAAGGAGGCCTATACCAAGTTCGATCAGCGCAACCTCGTCGCCTATGATGTTCTGTCGAAGGCACGCACGCCCTATACCTTCTCGTCGGACGAGCTGTTCGTTGCTAGAACCGGCCCCTTCGTCAATCTGATTCAGGGTGCGATCTTCGGCGATGAAGTCGATGGTTCGATTTCAAAAGCGCAGGAAGACTTTACGCGCATCCTGGAACGCACAAACCCGTAGTGGCCATGCCACGGCGGTTGCGCGGGCGGGCACCTCTCCCAGCCTGCCCGCGCACTATCACAACTTTCTGACCAGCCCGCCTAGAAGAAGGACGACAGACCATGGCGTCGATTATTCAGGGTGCGAATACGCGCACCGACGCGGTCCAAATGAACGAAGCGGAGCCGAAAGGCTGGCTCGGCCTGATCTTCATGCTTCCGAGCATCGCGTTCATCACAGGCCTGTTTATCATTCCGCTGATCATGACGGTCTGGATGAGCTTCTACAATTGGCCGTTGCTTGGCCGTGCCAAGTTCATCGGTTTCGCCAATTACATCGAGCTTCTGGGTGATAGTCAGCTTTGGCATTCACTTGGGTTCACCTTGCTCTACACAGTGCTTGTGACAGCGGCGATCATGATCGTCGCCTTTCCCCTGGCAATGCTGGTCGATCGGCCGCTTCGCCTGGCCGGGTTCTTCCGAACGATCTACTTCATGCCAGTCGTCATTGGTTTCGGCGCCGCTTCGACGCTTTGGATGTGGCTGCTTAATCCCGATAGCGGCGTCTTTGCGCAGCTCCTCCTCGGCAGCGGTCTGGTCGATAGCGCGCCGCGACCGCTTGAAAGCTTCTGGCCAGCGCTTGCCGTCATCATCCTGATGGTTGTCTGGAAGACGGCCGGCTTCACGATGGTCATTCTGCTCACAGGTCTGCAGGGAATTCCGGCAGACCTAATCGAGGCGGCGAAGATCGATGGCGCCGGCGTCTGGAGCCGTTTCCGCAGGATCACGCTGCCATTGATGCGCAACTCCCTTCTGCTGGCGCTGGTCCTCAACGTCACCTCCTCGATGCTGGCATTCGACCAATTCTTCATCATCACCCAAGGTGGGCCGGAGAACAGCACCATCTCGGCGGTGTTCTCGATCTATCTCGCTTCTTTCTCCTCTTACCGGCTGGGTTACGGATCGGCGATGTCGTTTGCCCTTCTCGTTGTGCTCGTGGCGATCAGCTCGATCCAACTCACCTTCATGCGCCAGCGTCCGGAGGAAAGCTGATGAACGCTCCAAAACCCACTTCGTCGGCAATTCCGGCAGGCGAGCGGCTCGGATTCTGGGCATTCATAGCGGTCTCGATCCTATTTGCCGTCTTCTTCCTGATGCCGATCATCTGGTCGTTCGCCAACTCGTTCAAGCCCGCTGCAGATGCGCTGGCAAATCCGGCAGCCCTGTTTTCAAAGGCGTTTTCGCTTGAAAACTATCGCCGCCTCGAAAATGTCGGCGCCGGATGGTACGTCTATGCTGGCAACTCCATTCTGGTGGCGTTCGGCACGATCGTGCTGACGGTGCTGGTCTCGGTTCCGGCCGGCTACGGCTTTGCCAAGTTCCGGTTCCCTGGCCAGTCTTTGATCTTCGTCGTCGTCATGGCGACAATGATGATCCCGTTCCAGTCGATCCTGACGCCGCTGTTTCTGATTCTGAAGATGTTGCGACTGCAGAACAACCTGTTTGGCCTGGTGCTGATCTACGTCACCTTCCAACTGCCGTTCTCGATCTTCATGATGCGCAATTCTTTCGATGCCGTGCCGAAGGCACTGATCGAGGCAGCACGTATCGACGGCGCTTCGCAGTGGACGATCCTGCGGCGCATCATGCTGCCGATCGCGCTGCCGGGGGTGGCAACGGTGGCGATGTTTGCCTTCCTCAATTCTTGGAACGAGTTCCTCGCGGCCCTGATTTTCCTGTCGGATCAAAACAAGTTCACCCTGCCGATCATGCTGGTAAACGTCTCCTCCGGCATCTACGGGATCATCGACTGGGGCGCGCTGCAAGCCGGGATTACCGTGACCATGGTTCCCTGCATCATCCTCTTCCTCTTGTTGCAACGCTACTACGTGCGCGGCCTGACCGCCGGCGCTGTCAAGTGAATACGCGGCCTTCCGCGAAGGAGTTTCCCATGTCCCAGTCTCAGAAATTCTCAACCAACCCGGCCACGCGCGCCGGCCGCTTTGTGCCTGCCGATCATGCGCGTGTCGATTTCACTGGCGGCTTCTGGCAGAGCTGGTCGCAGACCGTCCGCGACGTCACCATTCCCACGCAACATATGCGGCTGGACGAAGAGGGGTTCCTCGAGGTGCTCGATTTCGACAAGCCGGCTGGTCCGCTTGCCCGACCGATCCAGCCGAGCGGACTTTCCATGCAGCACTTCTTCGATTCCGACTTCGGCAAGTGGATCGAAGCGGCAAGCTACACGCTGAAAGCCCATCCCAATCCTGAGGTCGAGGCGAAGATCGACGAAATCGTCGAGCAGCTGGCGAAAGGGCAGATGGCAGATGGCTATCTCAACAGCTGGTTCATTCGTCGCGAGCCGGAGAAGCGCTGGACAAATCTGCGCGATCTCCACGAAATGTACTCGATGGGGCACCTTCTCGAAGGTGCAGTCGCCTATTATGAGGCAACCGGCAAGCGCCGTTTCCTTGATGTCATGATCCGCGCCGTCGATCATATCATCGACACTTTCGGCCGCGAGCCGGGCAAGCTTGCCGGATACGATGCTCACGAGGAGATCGAACTTGCGCTCGTGAAGCTCTACCGTGTAACGGGCGACCCGAGGCACCTAAAGCTCGCAACCTACTTCGTCGACGAGCGCGGTGTGATGCCGTCCTACTTTGACGAGGAGGCGCGTAAGCGCCGCGAAGATCCCGCCGACTACGTGTATCAGACCTACGCCTATAGCCAGGCGCATACGCCGGTGCGAGAACAGGAGCAGGTCGTCGGCCACGCCGTGCGTGCCATGTATCTCTTCTCCGCCATGGCCGATCTGGCCTATGAAAACGATGACCCGACGCTCAAGCAGGCTTGCGACCGTCTGTTCGACAACCTTGTCGGCCGGCAGCTTTACGTCACGGGCGGCCTTGGCCCGTCGGCCTCAAACGAAGGCTTCACCCGCGAATACGACCTGCCGAACGAAACAGCTTATGCAGAAACCTGCGCAGCTATATCGCTCGGCTTCTGGAGCCACCGCATGGCTCAAACCGACCTCGACAGCAGGTTTACCGATAAGCTCGAAACGGTACTGTTTAACGGGGCGCTCTCCGGCATCTCGCGCGATGGCGAACATTACTTCTACGAGAACGTTCTCGAGAGCCATGGGCAGAACCGCCGTTGGAAGTGGCACTACTGCCCTTGCTGCCCGACGAACATCGCCCGCTTCATAACCTCTCTCGGCCAGTACTACTACTCGTCGCGCGATGGCGAGCTTGCCGTCCATCTCTACGGCGCCAACACCGCCGAGTTGATGGTAGGAGAGACGTTCGTGCGCTTGAAGCAGGAAACGCAATATCCGTGGAATGGTGACGTGCGCCTTGCCCTCAACCTGGACAAGCCGAGCCGCTTTGCCGTTCATCTGCGCATTCCCGGCTGGTGCCGCGGCGCCTCCATTGCCGTCAATGGTGAGGAAGTCGAACTCGCCACCTGCACGAACAAGGGCTATGCCGCGATTACCAGGGATTGGCAGGACGGTGACGAAGTGCATCTTTCCTTCGATATGCCGGTGGATCGCCTCTATGCGCATCCTGCTGCGAGCGAAGATGCCGGTCGGGTGGCGCTTCAGCGTGGACCAGTCGTCTACTGCGTCGAGGAGACCGACA
>UCHD01000042.1 GCA_900472175.1 Hyphomicrobiales bacterium
ATGGCAAAGAGCAAATTTGAGCGCAATAAGCCGCACGTTAACATTGGCACGATCGGCCACGTCGACCATGGCAAGACGTCGCTGACGGCCGCGATCACGAAGTATTTCGGCGAGTTCAAGGCGTACGACCAGATCGACGCTGCACCGGAAGAAAAGGCCCGCGGCATCACCATCTCGACGGCACACGTCGAGTATGAGACGCCGAACCGTCACTATGCCCACGTTGACTGCCCCGGCCACGCCGACTACGTCAAGAACATGATCACCGGTGCAGCGCAGATGGACGGCGCGATCCTGGTTTGCTCGGCTGCCGACGGCCCGATGCCGCAGACCCGCGAGCACATCCTGCTTGCCCGTCAGGTTGGCGTTCCGGCAATCGTCGTGTTCCTCAACAAGGTCGACCAGGTTGACGACGCCGAACTGCTCGAGCTCGTTGAGCTGGAAGTTCGCGAACTCCTGTCGATGTACGACTTCCCGGGCGACGATATCCCGATCATCAAGGGCTCGGCTCTTGCTGCTCTGGAAGATTCCGACAAGAAGATCGGCGAAGACGCGATCCGCGAGCTGATGGCTGCTGTTGACGCCTACATCCCGACGCCTGAGCGTCCGATCAACCTGCCGTTCCTGATGCCGATCGAAGACGTGTTCTCGATCTCGGGCCGTGGTACGGTTGTGACCGGCCGCGTCGAGCGTGGTATCGTCAAGGTTGGTGAAGAAGTCGAAATCGTCGGCATCCGTGCCACTTCGAAGACGACGGTTACCGGCGTTGAAATGTTCCGCAAGCTGCTCGATCAGGGCCAGGCTGGCGACAACATCGGTGCCCTGGTTCGCGGCGTTACCCGTGACGGCGTCGAGCGTGGTCAGATCCTGTGCAAGCCGGGTTCGGTCAAGCCGCACAAGAAGTTCATGGCAGAAGCCTACATCCTGACGAAGGAAGAAGGCGGCCGTCATACACCGTTCTTCACCAACTACCGTCCGCAGTTCTACTTCCGCACGACGGACGTGACCGGCATCGTGTCGCTTCCGGAAGGCACGGAAATGGTTATGCCTGGCGACAACGTCACCGTTGCCGTCGAGCTGATCGTTCCGATCGCCATGGAAGAAAAGCTGCGCTTCGCTATCCGTGAAGGCGGCCGTACCGTCGGCGCCGGCATCGTAGCCTCCATCGTCGAGTAAT
>UCHD01000026.1 GCA_900472175.1 Hyphomicrobiales bacterium
CGATTGCTGATCAGGCTGCTGAAAAAGCAAGGCCTGGCACCGAAGCGGATCGTCACCGACAAACTGCGCTCATATGGAGCGGCAAAACGGGACGTGATGTCCGCTGTCGAACATCGCTCGCACAAGGGCCTGAACAATCGTGCGGAGAATTCTCACCTGCCACTTCGAAAACGCGAACGGATGATGCAGGGATTTCGATCTGCCGGCGGCTTGCAACGTTTCATCTCGGTCTTTTCGGTAGTCCGAAATCTTTTCGTCGCACCGCACCAGAAACGCTCAGCCCTCGCCACCCATATCCACCGAATCCGCGCAATGGCGCAGTGGAAAGCCGTGACCCGAGCAACTGTCTGATACCAACAAGTACGCTCCGTGCACCCTCAGTCAAACAACGTGACAACGCCCCATGACCGGCATCCTAGGCCAAGTGTGCGTATTATGCCAGCACTACATGCAATAACCGCACGCCATGTCTTTCTCGTTTTATGTCCGATAATGTTGCATTATCGTTCCTTACTTTGCGCTGTCGGGAACACTTGGTTTCGCTCGCGTTTGACCGGCGGACAACTCATTTCGGCGTTTCTCGCCGTCGATTTCGCGGACGCTTTCTCCCGAAAATGACCGCCTTCGCCAATTTCGGCCACAGAAGCCCGCTCCACGGCCTTCTGTGCAGTTCTATTTTTGCCCCTCACTGTGTCCCCTCTCGTGCGGCGACCCGGCTGCGGGTCACTCATTGCTGGAAAGCGCCGCATGGATCACCCGCGCACCACACAAGCGGTAAACCCTGCGGAGCCCCACAAACGAAACCCTGTCCCGCTTGCAAAGCGGCGGCAGGAGATGCCGTATCTCCGGCCGCCGTCGCCGCGCTGTGTTTATTCCTCGTCGCCGGTGGGCATTTCCACGGTTTCGCGACCGGCCGACAGGATTGTCCGTTTGCCGACATGATTTGCCGATCCGACCAGCCCTTCCCGCTCCATCCGCTCCACCAAGGATGCGGCCCTGTTGTAGCCGATCTGCAGGCGCCGCTGGATGTAGGATGTGGAGCATTTCTTGTCGCGCAGCACGATCTTGACCGCCTTGTCGTAGAGATCGTTGCCGTCCTCTTCCGCCATTGCGCCCTTGTCGAAGATAGCACTGTCTTCTTCGGCAGCATCGTCGATTTCCTCGGCATCTTCAGTCACGGTACCCAGATATTCCGGGCGTCCCTGCGTCTTCAGGTGCGCCACGACCTTTTCGACCTCCTCGTCAGAGACGAATGGCCCGTGGACACGGGCAATGCGTCCGCCGCCCACCATGTGCAGCATATCCCCCTGCCCCAGCAGGTGCTCGGCGCCTTGTTCGCCGAGAATGGTACGGCTATCGATCTTGGACGTGACCTGGAACGAGATGCGGGTCGGAAAGTTGGCCTTAATCGTGCCGGTGATGACATCGACAGACGGCCGCTGCGTTGCCATGATCAGGTGGATACCGGCTGCACGCGCCATCTGCGCAAGCCGCTGGATCGCCCCTTCAATCTCCTTGCCGGCAACCATCATCAGGTCGGCCATCTCATCGACGATAACGACGATATAAGGCATCGGCGCGAGGTCCATTTCCTCCTGTTCGAAGACCGCCTCGCCAGTCGAGCGGTCAAACCCGGTCTGCACGCTGCACAGGATGGTTTCACCCTTTGAACGCGCCATTGCGGCCCGTGCATTGTAACCATCGATATTGCGCACACCGAGCCGCGACATCTTGCGGTAACGGTCCTCCATTTCGCGCACGGCCCATTTCAGCGCCATCACCGCCTTTTTCGGGTCGGTGACAACCGGGGTCAGCAGATGCGGGATGCCGTCATACACCGATAGTTCCAGCATCTTCGGATCAACCATGATCAGGCGGCATTCTTCCGGCTTCAACCGGTAGAGCAAGGACAGGATCATCGTATTGATCGCCACCGATTTACCCGAACCGGTGGTGCCGGCGACCAGAAGGTGCGGCATCTTGGCGAGTTCGGCGATGACAGGTTCGCCGCCAATCGTCTTGCCGAGGCAAAGTGCCAGCTTGAAGCGCGTTTCCTGATAGTTTTCCGATTCGATCAGCTCGCGGAAATACACCGTTTCCCGCACCGGATTGGGTAGCTCGATACCGATGACATTGCGGCCGGGCACAACGGCGACACGCGCCGATAGCGCCGACATCGACCGGGCGATATCATCGGCGAGGCCGATCACGCGTGATGACTTCACGCCGGGGGCCGGTTCAAATTCATAAAGCGTGACCACCGGCCCCGGGCGAACATCGATGATCTCGCCGCGAACGCCAAAATCCTCAAGCACGCTTTCGAGCAGGCCGGCGCTTTGCTCCAGCGCTTCCTGGGTAATCACGGCCGTTTCCTGGCCGGACGGTTCCTGCAGAAGATCCACCGGCGGCAGGACATATTCACCGGCATCCGCCGTCATTTCGGGGATGGCCACGAATGTATCCGGCCGCACTGCCCGGATCGGCCGGGACATGGTCACCTGCGGTTTTGCCACCCGCACAGGCTCAACGGGGTTTACAACCTCGGAAACAACCGGTTGGCTTTCCTCCACGATCGGCAGCGGGGTCTTGATGGGGACCTGTCTGCTGATGACAGGTGCCGCAACATATCGCTCAGTCGGCATGATCCCGATCTCGCGGTAGAGCGCCGTCACCGAGCCGGACGGCGAACGAACCTCCGGTGGCTGCCAGCGCACAGTTGGTGCCAGCGCATCGATATCGGCCTGCATATCCATGGTGTTCCAGAACACTTCGTCGGACACATGCAGGAAGGAACCGGTTTGTTTCAGAGCCGGATATGTCGTCTCTGCCGCGACAGTCTCCGGCTCAGCGGGGAAACACGCCAGATCAATATCGGCAAGGTCCGCATGTTCGGCGACGACCGGCAAATGCAGCGACGTTTCGAGTTCCTGCCTCAAGCGCAGCGAAAGCAGCTGGATACCGGACACAACCGGCACTTCTTCGGGTACAGGCTCGATGACCGGCGGCAGTTCTACGGTCACGACGGCTGCTTCCGCGACCTCGGCGACCGCTTGCACATCAATATTTTGGACTTCCGGTTCCTTGCGTACATCGGCGGCCGGACGCTTCGAATAGACGCTCTCCGGTGTCCGGGTAAACCGCACGTTCGGTCCAAGCACAAAGGCGCTCTGCCAGACGGGTGCCTCGCCTCGCCCCTCGATCTCCGCCATTGCGTCGGTATCGGGTTCATAGGGACCTTCGTCGGTTTTCACGTCCGCGGGTGCACCATAGATCCGACGCTGGGGTTCTAATTTTCCCAGCTGATTTTCCGGATCTGCGGGCTGATCTCCGGTGTTATCGAAGCCGTTTGCAAAATTGGTTCGGGAAAGACGCATAGGGACCTGCTCACTCAAAATTCACGCGCAATGGGGCACCCCTTTTCAATAGAAAATAAAGGTTAATCACCTCTTTCTAGCCGACCTTTCTCAAAGAATTTCCATTCGCCCTCGCCAACGACATCAGCATCGGGCCGATGGCAAATTCGCCTTTTTCCGCCCGTCGGGTCAGGTCTCTCAGATAGCCGCCGGCGGAATTGATGTGCCCTGCCCGCTCCAGAATGCAGGCGATTACGGTCGCTGCATTTTCAGGGCCAAGGATCTCGCAGGCCTGCTGATAGGCGTCCGGGCTCACCCCAAGCATCGACCGGACAACAACAGCGGCCGCCATCAGGTCACGCCAGTTCGAAATCGCCCCGCCGGAGCCATAGGGAATGATTTCAGGGCATGCCTGAAGCACCAAAGCCAGCGGAAAAGCCTTCACCCTGCCAGTGACTGCAGGATCATTTTGCCCCCCCTCACCTGTTCGAAGCACGGCGTTGGCCGGACCGGAATGATGATCGCGCCCTTGCGGAGCTACGTGTGCCTGCCGGGCCATATGGGTTCGCTCCGAAATTTCGCCCTGCCTTTTTTCATTGGCAGGTTCAAATTCAAGAGTAGATTCGGGTTTTGAATTCTGTATGTGCCGATCATTTTGGAAGGGATTGCCGCTCATATCCTTTGATTTAAGCTGCATTTCCAATTGGTTGATGATCTCTTCACGCAATATTTCCATTTCACCCAGCGCTGCGGCGACTTCTGTCGCGGTCGGCGTGCGCGGAACTGCCGTTACCAGCGCTCTAAAATGGATTAGGACCATTTCCCAATTGCCGTGTGCGCCTTCCTCTACCGCAGCTTCGATCAGCTTTGAAACATCGCGCCGGCAGAGCGTCAGCCGTTCCCGCAACCGCCGCAGCTCAAGACGTTCTGCGACCACCTGTGCGGCCAGCAGCTCCAATTCATCAGCGCGAGCAAGCAATGGTGCAAGAGAGAACCCGAACGCATCGTCGATCGCGCCTGTGCTACCCCTGCGGACATAGCGCTTGCCGTTAGGGCTATCTTTGCGGACAATCAGCCCTGCCTGGACCAAGATCGCCAGATGACGCCTGATCGTCTGTTCGGTCATGCCGTGCGATCGCAATGAAAGCTGCGCATTGGATGGGAACACGACGAGCCCATTGGTCTCGGAGAGTTCATCCTTCGGATAAAAGCTGAGCAGCGCGCTCATCACCGCCAGCGCGCGATCGGTCACGCCAATCAACGGCCGCGCCTCACAGAGCGCCCGGTAGAGTTTCCACTTATCGATACTTTTGCCGGCTTCGATATCCTTGGCAACAAGTTGGTTTGCCAACATGCCAAGCGTCATCGGCCGCCGCCCAAAGGGCGTCGTCACACTTCCACCTTCCATCGCCTCTGCCTTTCGCAAGAACAAAGCTGTCCGGCTCGTCAAAATGACGTCTATCTCGATGAAGAGACTTGACTACGATTCCAGGAAGTGTGATTCTCTCAGTCGCCAAACAGTTGAGAAGGGCTTCCGGAATAGATTTCGGGGGCCTTTTTCTTTGTCTAATTTTCCCTTGTGCCTATCCTTCGATAGCGGTTGATCTAAAGGCCTCTGCGCAGCAAAGGCCCGGCCTAAGCTAGTGTCGGCCCCCCTGCTTCAAGCTTGCCGTAAATTCCGCGTAGAGATCGTCCAGGCGATCGGCGAGATAACCGCCGAACTCCGGAACCTGCCGTTCGTCAAAAACGATTCGGGTCTGGATATCGTCGCGCTCGATACGCGCAGCCTTCCGTCCTTGCGGACTTCTCCATTCCTGCGCCTTCGGCTTGCGTTTTACAGGTTCCGCTCCAAGCATTTCGAAAACGCGGCTGAAACGTGCATCACTGTCTGCTGCAAGAAAGTCCGTATCGGTGATCAGTGCTTCCAGCATATGCTGTTTGCGCTCCGCCCGATCCACCAATGCGGCCCAGCGTGCCCGGCCGGCTTTTGGCGCCGGTCCAATTGCCTGGACGAGATATTCCGGAATGCTGCGCGCGATAGAGATGTAGCGGCTGAGGTCACCCTTGTCCGTCGAAAGCGCCGCCATGATCGTCGTGCGGTCATAACCGCTGTCTTCGAGACGGCGGGCAAACTGCGCCTTTTCGATATAGGAGAGATCCTGCCTGTCGAGGTTCTCCTTACCTTGCGCGATGACAAGCTCGTTGTCCGTCAGCGTTTGGACGATTGCCCGGACTGTCCGCCCAAGCAAGGCCGCCGCACGAAGCCGCCGGCGGCCATAGGCAACCTGAAACCGGCCGGACGAAGTCGTCTGTGGCCGCACAAGAATAGGAACCTGCTGACCGTTTTCCCGCATGCTGTCGACTAAGGCCTCGAAATTGGGGTCAACCGTTATGGAAATGCGGTCACTGACCGACGAGTGGTCAATCAATGCGGGGTCGAGATCAATGACCGTCGAACCAGAAGCCAGTTGCTCCTGTAGCTTCGCAGCACTGCGAGCCCCCTCGGTCATTTCTTGAAGCGATGCTCCCATAGCCGAGATAGCGCCGCTACGGACACGGTCTGTATTTTTCTCGACGCTAGCGACCGGTGCAGCACTCTCTGGCTTTCGCATGAATAGCGTGTTGACGGTGTCTTTTCTGCTCACAGCGGACCACCTTCGTTCAGTCGTAAAGAAAAATCGTTGGGAGTTCCCAACAATGGCTGGCAGCCAGAAAAAATCGGGGGCAGCATCGCGGCCACATGGCCGGTCTCTGGCGTTGGGAGTTCCCAACAAATTACTGCTGATGTTTGAACTGGCGTCATTTTGGCAAACGCCCCCATGCCTGCCGGACGAGGGACTCGACTTCGCCGTTGACGGAATCAAGCGCCTCCATCGCCCGGTCGTATGTCGAGCGCGTCAGATTTTCCCGGCCGATTTCATAAAGCGTCTGCTTCGTCAAACCGGCATCCGAAACGGCAGCCGACTTTACCATCGGATTGGTCATCACATGGTCGTCAAACAGATTGCGGAGGAGGGCGGCAACTTTGGTCTGCGGCGCATCCTGCGGTTCGTACCGCGTCAACAGGTACCGGATGAAATCGTATTTCAGTTCACCACCGGCCTCGCGAACGACAGCGAGCAGATCGTGCGTCATCAAAAGGAACTGGCTCATCGACGCGACGTCAAGCATCTGCGGATGAACGGTGACTACCATCGAGGTGGCGGCGCACAGCCCGCTCAATGTCAGGTAACCCAATTGCGGCGGGCAATCGATAACGACGACATCGTAGTTGTCGGCGACTTCATCGATGGCGCGTGCAACGCGCGTGAAGAAAATTCCATCGGCGTCCCGGGCGCCCGTCGTCAGAGCACGCGGCGTCGTGTGCTCGAACTCCATCAGTTCGAGATTGCCTGGCACCAGGTCGAGCCCATCAAAATAGGTGTTGCGGATGACCTCCGACAGGGGACGCTTCTCATCGTCATAGCGGATCGCCGCATAGAGCGTCTCGTTCGACCTCACGTCCGTTTCCGGCAACACGCCAAGCATGGCCGAAAGGCTTGCCTGCGGGTCGAGGTCGACAGCAAGGACGCGATAGCCCTGCAGGGCGAGATACTGAGCGAGATGAACCGAAGTGGTCGTCTTGCCTGATCCGCCCTTGAAATTGGTCACGGCGATCACCTGCAGATGATCTTCGGGGCCGCGGCGTGGCACGAAATTATAGGCCTCCCGGCCACGCACCGTTTGCGCCAGCTTTTCGCGCAGTTCATTGATCTGACGCAACGTGTAAAGCCGGCGGCCATTGCTGGTGAGATCGGGCTGCGGTCCTTCGCCAGCGAGCGTCATCTTGCGCAGCGTAGAATCCGAAACGCCCATCAAGCGGGCTGCTTCACCGGAGGTGAACCGGCGCAATGTCTTGTTGGCTGTCGGCGGGAACAGCGCTTCGCTGATCGCCTGGAGCTGCGAGCTGATGATTGCCGCATGATCTCCGATCGTCTCGTCGACGGTCTTCCGCTCAATCTTGGTCGCTCGAATGGCATTGCTCACGTTCAAAAACTTTCGTCACGGTAAAATGGCCCAATGGGCGAGATAACCGTGACGATACGCAAAGGAACGATTCGCGCAAGAAGTTATTGGTTAACAGGCGGTTACGCCAACCGGGTGAGAAATTGAATCTGCAGCCTCCGGTGAAGCATTTCATTCATGAATCCAAAGCGTTCCCAACCTTGCGATTGGCGGCAATGAAAAACCACTCGCCGAATGATTCATGTGTGTAATTATGCAGGCGGCAATAGCCCGGTCAAAGAAAGGGGAGGGGCCTCAGGCGCGACTCACTCCAACTCACACTGTATTCTTCACAAAAACACCGCGTCGTCGTGCCTTATCCCAGCGACGAATGCCAAAATCTGGCGATCGTTGATCCCGCCACCCCACCGGAAATCGGCAGCCAGGAAAGGCATCGCAGAGCGAAAATCCCCACAATCCATAATCATATGCATATGAAATCCCGCTTGATATTTCATTTTACATTACCATTCTGCGTGACAAACTGAGATCAGCTGTTCTGTCAGTCATCATGTGCCGGCTCTTTGGGAGCACGCCGGTCATTCAGGGAGGAGAATTATGAAACGGGCCATCATCGCCGCGTTCGCGGCCATCATCATGGGTAGCGGTGCCTATGCCGACACGATCAAGATCGGCGTTGTCGGCCCATTCTCCGGGCCATTTGCGTTGCAGGGCAAGAACTTCAAGGCCGGCATCGACGCCTATATGGCAATGAACGGAACAACGATCGGCGACGACACGGTCGAGATCATCTACCGTGACCTCCCGGCAGCCGACCCTGCGCAATCCAAGGCGCTGGCGCAGGAACTGGTGGTCAAGGAAAAGGTGCAATATCTCGCCGGCTTCTACTTCACCCCCGATGCGATGGCCGTCACGCCGATCCTCAAGCAGGCAAACGTGCCACTGGTCGTCATGAATGCTGCGACGTCGGCAATCGTCACCAAGAGCCCGCTGGTCGTACGCACCTCATTCACCACCTGGCAGACTTCCACGCCGATCGCCAAGGTCGCGCATGACGCCGGCGTTGCCAAGGTTATCTCCATCGTCAGCGACTACGGCCCGGGCATCGATGCAGAAAACGCATTCAAGGCGGGCTTCGAGAAAGAGGGCGGGGCCGTCGTCGAGGCGATCCGCATGCCGCTGTCCACCAACGACTTCAGCCCGATCATGCAGCGCATCAAGGATTCCGGGGCGCAAGGCGTTTTCGCCTTCCTGCCATCCGGCCCGACGACACTCGGTTTCGTCAAGGCCTACAATGAAAACGGTCTTAAAGCTGCGGGCATCAAGTTTTTCGCGCCCGGCGACCTGACGCAGGAATCCGACCTGCCGGCTCTTGGTGATGCCGCTCTCGGCATCCAGACAACGTTCCATTATGCGGTTTCCCACGATTCCCCGGAAAACAAGGCCTTTGTCGATGCGGCCTCCAAGGCGATCGGCAATCCTGCGGAACTTTCCTTCCCCTCGGTCGGTGCCTTTGATGGCATGAATGTCATCTACAAGATGATCGAGGCGACCGACGGAGAACAGGATGCACAGAAAGCCGTCGATGCGGTCAAGGGTCTCTCCTGGATCAGCCCGCGCGGCCCGGTTTCGATCGACCCGGAATCGCGTCATATCACGCAGAACATCTATCTGCGCGAAGTCACCAAGGCCGATGACGGTTCCTACTACAACAAGGAAATCCAGACGTTCGAAAAGCAGGGCGACCCCGGGCTTGCGGCCATCAAGTAGCTGACGCAACGGCAACTCGTATCGGCTGCGTGGCCCTGTTGAATCCCGCGCCGATACTTTGCCTGGATTTTACGATGCGGGGGAGGGGAGGGCTCTCCCATCTCCCGCAGATATTCGAATGGAAATTGCTCGATGCAGACAGTCTTCAGCATAGCCATTGACGCTTTTGCCTATGGCATGGTGCTCTTCGTCATTTCGATCGGCCTTTCGGTCACCATGGGCCTGATGCGTGTCGTCAATCTGGCCCATGGCGCCTTTGCCATGATCGGCGGCTACATCGCCTCCTATGCGGCGCAAGACCTGGGGCTCGGTTACGCTGCAGCAGTCCTGCTCGCTGTTTTCGGAACCGTCATCATTTCCATCCCGATCGAACGGCTGCTCTACCGGCGGATTTACGGCGCACCGGAACTGACGCAGGTCTTGATGACCATCGGCATCACCTTCTGCATCATCGGCATCGCCAATTATGTCTTCGGCCCAACGCTGAAAACCATCCCGCTGCCGCCCCTTCTGCAAGGTTCGGCCGATCTCGGCTTCCGCTCAATTGCCGTGCACCGCCTGTTTGCCATCATCTGCGGCCTCGCCGTCGCCGGCGGACTTTGGTACGCCATCGAAAAAACGGCGTTCGGCGTCAAACTGCGCGCCTCCGTCGACAATGCCTCGATGGCTGCAGCGCTTGGGGTACGCACCGAAATCATCTATGCGGTGAGTTTCGCGGTCGCCGTCGGGCTTGCCGCGTTCGGCGGCGTGCTCGGGGCGGAACTTCTGCCGGTCGAACCCTATTACGCCCTGCGCTATATGGTGACCTTCCTGGTCGTCGTCTCCGTTGGGGGCGCCGGGTCCATCCCCGGAGCGCTGCTGGCCTGCCTCGTGCTCGGCGGCATCGATACGACCGGCCGCTATCTCATGCCGGAATTCGGCGAATTCTTCTTCTACCTCGCGGTCATCGCCATCATCTGCGTTTTCCCGCGTGGCCTTGCCGGACGGGCACGCTAGGATGGCGCTCATCATGAACAACGAACCGTCCGCGACAAATACCCGGCAAACCCGCACGATCGGCCGAGACCTGATCGGCATCGGTGCCATCATTATTGTCGCGGTGGTCGGCTACCTGCTGTTTCCGGACAATCTTGCACTTCTAACCCGGATTATCGCCATCGCGCTGCTGGTCCTGTCGCTCGATCTCGTCACCGGCTATTGTGGCATCGCGACCCTTGGTCATGCCGCCCTGTTCGGCTCCGGCGCCTATGCCGCTGGCATTGCTGCCGCGCATTACGGTATCACCAGCCCCTTGCTGATGACACTTGCCGGTATTCTTGGTGGAGCACTTGCAGGTCTCATCTGTGGCGTGATCATCCTGCGGGCACATGGATTACCCCAGCTCGTCCTGTCGATTTCGCTGATCTATCTCTTCCATGAGTTTGCCAACAAAGCCTCATCATGGACGGGCGGCAGCGACGGTCTGTCCGGAATTTCACCCGATCCGTTATTCGGAAGGTTCGAGTTCGACCTTTGGGGCCAGACAGCCTACGTCTTCGGTGTCGTTCTGCTGCTTGCCGTCTTCGTCTTGCTGCGTTTTCTGGTGCGCTCACCATTCGGCATGCTTTGCCGCGGCATCAAGGAAGATCCCTTGCGCATCATGGCCATGGGCGCCTCGCCGAAGATCGCATTGATCAAGATGTACGTCATTTCCGGCGCGGTCGCGGGCGTCGGCGGTGCGTTGAATGCGATCTCGACGCAGGTCGTCGGTCTCGACAGCTTGTCCTTCACCCAATCGGCCGAAGCACTGGTTATGCTGGTTCTCGGCGGCACCGGCTCGCTGTTCGGCGCGCTGATGGGTACGGTCGTTTTCATGCTGTTCGAAGATTATGTCTCGGCCGCCAATCCCTTCCACTGGCTGACGATGGTTGGTGTTCTGCTGATCGCGGTCGTCCTGTTTGCGCCGAAAGGACTTTACGGCACCGCTGCCGGTTTCATCGCCAGCCGTCTGGAGAAACACATATGAGCGCGGTCTTAGAGGTTCTCAATCTGAAAAAGGCGTTCAGCGGCCTGACGGTCACCGACGATGTCTCACTTTCTATGACGCCAGGTGACCGGGTGGCCTTGATCGGCCCGAACGGAGCGGGAAAAACAACCTTCGTCAATCTTGTCACCGGCAATCTGCGGCCGGATTCCGGTGAGGTCCGTCTCAACGGCGAGGCCGTCACGAAAATCGATGCGATCGGCCGCGTCCGGCGCGGGCTGGTTCGCTCCTTTCAGGTGACGCGACTGTTTCAGGAGATGACGCCTGCCGAACATATCGCGCTCGCCATCCTGCAGCGAGATGGGCGCGCCGGGAAGATGTTCGGCAATTTTCTCTCCATGCCTGACGTCATGGACGAGGCGAGCGCGCTGCTTGCCAAGCTCGGGCTGCATGACCTCATGCACCGCAAGGTCAGCGAGATCGCCTATGGCCAGCAACGCCTGCTCGAAATCGCCATGGCGCTGGCTCTCAAGCCGAAGGTTCTGTTGCTCGACGAGCCGGCCGCAGGGGTACCGCAGAGCGATACGGGGCGGATCGAGCAGGCGCTGGCCGACCTGCCGTCCGATCTTGCCGTGCTGATGATCGAGCATGACATGGATCTGGTCTTCCGCTTTGCCAAACGGGTCATCGTGCTGGCCGCCGGCACCATCATCTTCGACGGTTCGCCCGCCGATGTTACCAAGGACGCCGCCGTGCGCGAGGCCTATCTCGGGAGCTATGCCAATGCCAGCCACGCCGTTTGAGGTCGAAAACCTGTCGGCCGGCTATGGTCCGACCCGGGTTCTGGAAAATGTCTCCTTCTCGGTTCCCGCCGGGCAGCGTCTCGCCCTGCTCGGGAGGAACGGCATGGGCAAGACGACACTGCTTGCCACGCTGGCCGGGCAGACGAAACGCTATGATGGACGCATCCGCATCGGCGCAACCGACGTCACCGGCATTTCCAGTGCGCTGCGCGCCCGCACCGGACTCGGCTACGTCCCGCAAACGCGTTGCATCTTTCCGACGCTGACCGTCGAGGAAAACCTGTTCGTGGGCCTCAAGGACCGGCCGAAAAGCGATCTTCAGGA
Organism: Hyphomicrobiales bacterium; assembly: GCA_900472175.1. Lineage (GTDB taxonomy): Bacteria > Pseudomonadota > Alphaproteobacteria > Rhizobiales > Rhizobiaceae > Pararhizobium. The sequence goes on from UCHD01000026.1 coordinate 12,219, forward strand.
CGCCTACGCGATGTTTCCCCGGCTTTTCGAGCGAAAAGGCAATCTCGGCTCTCAACTGTCCGGCGGTGAGCAACAGATGCTGTCCACCGCCCGGACCATTCTCGGCCGTCCTTCGGTGCTGCTGCTCGATGAGCCGCTCGAAGGCTTGGCACCGGTCATTTGCGAAGAGCTGATGAAAGCGTTTTCCGAACTTGCCAGCACCGGCAACATGACCATCGTGCTAGTCGAGCAGCGTATTCAGAGCGCTCTTGATTTTGCTGATCAGGTCATCGTTCTCGAGCGGGGCAGGGTGGCCTGGAGCGGTACGCCGCAGGCCCTGGCGGCGGATCATGACACGGTAGACCGGCTGCTGGGTGTCGGCGGTCTGCACTGACAAAAAAGCGAAGAGCCCTGCGGCACATCAGGTCCTCTGCCAACCCTTAGGATACCCTGCACATTTATTTTAAAGCGGGGGGAACAATCTGTTCTCCCACGCATTTGTGCGTCAGGTCGATTTCTGTCGGCACCAACCACCGTTTGCAACGATGAGGATGTGCAGATGAACAACCGTTTACCCGAACTGCATGAAGGCCATGCCCCGATCACGCTGCATCTGCTGTTTCGCGATGCGCTCGAAGCGTATGACGACTGGGCCAATGAAACGGACGTTCCCGTGGTTTACCATCTGGGCGAGCCGATGCCGATCGGGACGGTTTTCGTTCATATGCGCGATTGCACCGATATACTGCCGAACAACATGGTCAGTGCCATTACCGAAAGGCTGACCAAGCCATGGAGCGGCGCCAGTTCGCTGGACGAGATGACGTTTTCGACGGCGGCCCGGGTCATGTGCGTCATGGTACGCAAGAGACAGCTGCAGCGCAGTGGCAGTGATGTCGTCGCCTTCATTCGCCGCTTTGAGAAGCTGCGTTCCGGCCGTACCGATCCCTGAGTTTTTTGCCTTGTGAGATTGCTTCCGGTTCTGCCGGAGGTGACATTTTCCATGCGCCTTAAGGTTAAGTAATGGAAACGTATCGCGTTTTGACAGGTCGTGAAAACGGCTTGATAGGATGGGTTCTCCGTGTTTAAAATGATAAATTACATAGAGTATGCCGCATATTAATGAACTGGCGTTTGAGTAGGGGTGCCAAGGTTCAACCATCCAGCCGCATGATGCGGGGAGGAAATGATATGACGGTTCATGGCCTTTCGTCGCCCTTCAGTCCGCGAAGCGATCAACCGCTGCAAATCGCCATAGTCGGCCGCGGCTTTTCCGGCCTGATGATGGCGATCGCCCTGTTGAAGACGGTCAACCAGCCGTTCCGGCTACGGATGTTCGATCCTCGTCCGGTCATCAGCGGCGGACAGGCGCTGGCCACGGCGCGCTCCACCGAAATCCTCAACAGCCGCGCCCGCGATCTTTCCGTTTCGACCGGCGAGCCGAAGGATTTCACTCGCTGGCTACAGGCAAACGCTCCTTTTCGTGAAGCGGTGACGGCTGCTATTCCCGGATTTGGTCAGATCTTCGTGCCGAAGGCGACGTTTAGCGATTACGTCTATCAGCGGTTCTCCGAAGCGCTGGCGCAGAGGACGGATGTCACCGTGCAGATGTCCAACGAGGGCATCACCCATATTCGCCGCAACGACGACGGCCTGTTCACGCTCAGCCTCGCCGATGGAGGCGAGGCAATCTATGACACCGTTGCCCTGGCAACCGGCTATGGTTTGAAGCCGCCGCTGGAAACGACTGAACAGGATATGGACGCCCTCCTGGCTGAACGCCCAGCGCCGGGCCGGCACGTGGTCGTCATGGGCAATGGCTTGCGCGCTATCGATCAGGTTCTGCAACTGCGCGATGGCGGCTTTACCGGCCATATCACCATCCTCTCGCGCCGTGGTTTCCTGCCGCAGCCACATACCCGCATGCCAGCCGACGCGGTGTTCCCGACACAGCCCATGCCCTCGCAACTGCGCAACATCGTCCGTTTTGTGCGCGAGGCCTGCGCTGAGGCCGAAGAAAACGGCTGGAGCTGGCAGGCAGCCATGAACGGCCTGCGCAAACGCGCCCGCACCCTTTGGGCATCGCTCCCGCCCAGCGAAAAACGGCAGTTCAACCGGCATCTGCGCGCCATCTACGACAGTCACCGCAACCGGCTTCCGGCTGATGTGCATGCAAGACTGGAACGCGAATTCGCCAGTGGCATGACCGAACTGAGACGCGGAACCACGCTCAAGCGCACAGCAGACGGTCTTATCGTCCGGTGGGCGGGCCAGCCGGCGGAAAGCCATTTTGCCGCCGATGAAGTGATCGATTGCCGCTGCCTGTCGCCGGACCTCAAGGATCCTGTTGTAGCCGACCTCCTCGAGGCTGGCCTTGCAGCGACGGACGAGCTCGACCTCGGTCTCGCCGTCAATCCGGCCGGGGAGCTGGTGACGCCGAAGGGTCGGCCCGCCGGGCTCTTCGCTGTTGGTCCGCTTGGTCTCGGTTCACTTCCTGATATCGATCTGGTTCCGGAGATCGTCACCCAGACCTATGCTGCAGCAACGCTGATCGGCGCACGGTCACTGCCACAACTACAGGCGAGCTGATAAGCCCGGCAATTGCTCCATCATCCCGTCGAATTGCGTTGGCGGGCCGCAGGTGCGCGGCATCCCTTTTCCGCCCTTGATCTGCAAGCAGCCTATCGCGGGGCGTAACGCCTCAAGAAGGCTGCAAACGCGAACGGATTTTCCATACACGATAAAATTTATAGATATTATAATTTTGCGATCACCGGCGTTACCGGAAAAACTAGGGGAGGACCCATTCCGCATACGCTGGAGACAATTTCATATGAGCCCTGTTCCGGAAAAGATCGACGTTCTCTGGTTTCTGCCGACCCATGGCGACAGCCGCTATCTCGGCACGTCCATCGGCGGCCGCAATGTCGATCTCAACTATCTGAAACAGGTCGCACAGGCGGCCGACACACTCGGCTATTTCGGTGTGCTGGTCCCGACCGGCCGCAGCTGCGAGGATAGCTGGATCGTCGCCTCGGCTTTGGCGCCTCTGACGGAAAAGCTGCGCTATCTCGTTGCGGTGCGCCCCGGCCTGCTCAGCCCGACGCTGGCCGCGCGCATGACCGCAACACTTGACCGGATCTCCAATGGCCGCCTCTTGATCAACGTCGTCACCGGCGGCGATCCGATCGAGAACAAGGGCGACGGCATCCACTATTCGCATGAGGAACGCTACGAGGTCACTGAAGAGTTCATCAACATCTACAAGGCTGTTCTGCGCGGCGAGGACGTCACCACAAAGACCAAACATTTCGACATCGAGGACGCCAAACTTCTGTTCAAGCCCGTCCAGGAGCCGCATCCGCCGCTCTATTTCGGCGGCTCATCTGGGGTCGGCCAACAAGTTGCGGCCCGCACGATCGACAAATACCTGACCTGGGGCGAGCCACCCGAGGATGTCGAGAAGAAGGTGGCGGAAGTGCGGGCGCTTGCCGCAGCAGAGGGCAGGGAGGTCACCTTCGGTATTCGCCTTCATGTCATCGTCCGCGAAACCGCCAAGGAAGCCTGGACCGCGGCCGACGAGCTGATCAAATATGTCGATGACGATACGATCGCAGCAGCCCAGAAGGTTTTCGAGCGGATGGATTCCGTCGGCCAGAGCCGGATGAGCAAGCTACATGGCGGCCGCAAGGACAAGCTGGAGATTGCCCCGAACCTGTGGGCCGGTGTCGGCCTGGTTCGCGGCGGCGCAGGGACTGCATTGGTCGGCGATCCTGATCAGGTCAAGGCGCGGATCGATGAGTACCGCCAGATCGGCATCGATACCTTCATTTTCTCCGGCTATCCGCATCTGGAAGAGGCTTACCGGTTCGGCGAACTCGTGCTTCCCAACCTGCCGCTCAATCATCCGGTCAAGACCCACAAGGCCAGCGCCAATACCGGTCCCTTCGGTGAGACGATCGCCGGCGACCACCGTCCACCGCTCAAGGTGTCGCAGTCCTGATAAGACAAAGCCCGGATTGGCATTCTTATTCGTGTCGCCGCGATTAAATCGTAACGTTCAACCGTTAACCAGGGCAGTGGCTATGGAACAGCCGCTGTCTGTGTCCGGTTGACAAGCTTAAGGCGAGCCTAAAGAGTAAACCGGTCAAAACGGCAGCGTTGGGGAGGACTTTTGTCTATGCGCGCGTTTATCCGGTTTTCAGCGATTGTTCTCAGTATCCTTGCGTTTTCACCTGCAGTTCAAGCGGCAGAGACGGGCAGGCATATCGTCACCACGCAGGACGGCGATTATTTCGGCTTCGACCTGCGCACGGAACAGAACGTCTCGCTTGCCGATTGCGAGAAGGTCTGCGTCGCGGACTCGTCCTGCCGCGCCTTCACCTATAATCCCAAGGTCAAATGGTGCTTTCTCAAATCCGACTATAACACGCTGAACACGTTCGCTGGTGCCGTCGCCGGCAAGGTCGTCGATGCCGCTGCCGCCGAACCGGATATCGGCGCGCCGCCGGCCCTGCCATTCGTCACGGAACAGCTTCTGACCGACGCCCGCGCCACCAAGGAAAATCTCTCGGTGCTGGCGGACCAGGATGCCCTCGGTTTGAATGGCCGCAAGGCGGAAGCTTACCGCGAACTGACGGCCGGCAATGTCGGTCCAGCGCTGAAGGCCTTTCAGGGCGCGCTGTCCATTACGCCTGACGATGGCGCCCTGTGGATCGAAGCTGCGCGGGCGGCCAACCGCGTTTTCGGCAATTCCGATTTCGCCACGCAGGCATCGCTTGCAGCTCTTAACGCCTATCAACTGTCGCGCACCACGCAGGCGCGGGCAGAGGCACTGGCCGTTCTCGCCACCGCACTGAAAAACGTCGAGAATTTCCGGGCTGCGCTCAGCGCCTACAAGGCCAGCCTCGAACTGGTCGAGGCCAAGTCCGTGCGTGCTGACTATACCGATTTGCGCACCCGCCAGGGTTTTCGCGTCACCGAACACACGATCGATTCCGACAGTGCCACGCCACGGGTCTGCATCCAGTTTTCCGAACCGCTGGTCAAGGCGGGGGTCGATTACACGCCTTTTGTCCTCCTGGACGGTGCAACGCCCAAGGCTGTTGAAGCCAAGGGCAGCGAAATCTGCGTCGAGGGCCTTACTCACGGGCAGAGATACAAGGTGGCCTTCCGCTCCGGCCTGCCGTCTTCCGTCGATGAGCCACTGGAAGCCAACGTCAATCTCGACGTTTATATTCCCGACCGCGCCGCAATGGTCCGCTTTACCGGCGACAGCTTCGTGCTGCCGGGAACCGCCCGCCGTGGCATTCCGATCGTTTCGGTCAACACCGCGAGCGCCAACCTGAAGCTCTATCGCATCGGTGACCGCAATATCGCCTCGCTGCTGACGGCCTCGCAATTCCTGACCCAACTCGACGGTTACAGCGCCCAGCGCATTCAGGATGAAAACGGCGAAGTGGTTTGGCAGGGGTCGATCGATATCGCCACCGATCTCAACAAGGAAGTCGTCACCAGTTTCCCCGTCGATGAAGCGCTGCCGCAGCGCAAGCCCGGGGTTTATGTCCTGACGGCCGTCTCGGCGACGGGCGCTTCCAACGAATGGGACAGCCAGGCGACACAATGGTTCGTCATCTCGGATATCGGCCTTTCCACTTACTCCGGCACCGATGGTCTTTCGGTGTTCGCCCGGTCGCTGGCATCGGCAAAGCAGATTGCTGGCATCGAATTGACGCTGCTTGCCAAGAACAATGAAATCCTAGGCACTGCGTCAACCGACGCCGATGGGCGCGCGACCTTTGACGCCGGCCTGCTGCGCGGCACGGCCGCCATGACCCCGGCGGTCATTACCGCCAAGAGCGGCGACGACGACTTCGTCTTTCTAGACCTTACCCGGGCCGGATTTGATTTGTCGGATCGTGGCGTGACCGGACGCGCTGCTCCCGGCGCCATCGATGTCCTGACCTGGACCGAACGCGGCATTTATCGCGCCGGCGAGACCGTGCATGTCTCGGCGCTCGCCCGCGACAGCGCCTCGGTGGCGATCGAGAAACTGCCGCTGACATTCATCTTCATGCGCCCGGATGGCGTCGAGGATCGCCGCGTTGTCAGCGATGGCGGACTGGCGGGCGGTTATGCGCTGGATCTCCCCTTGCAGCCGAACGCGATGCGCGGCACCTGGACCGTTCAGATCTTCACTGACCCCAAGGGCACGGCGATCAGCGAGAAGCAATTCCAGGTCGATGACTTCGTGCCCGACCGGGTCGAGTTCGATATGGCAAGCACGGTCAAGCAGATCGAGATCGATACGCCAGCGCCGATCACCATCGATGGCCGCTTCCTTTATGGTGCCCCCGCGGCAGGCCTCGAACTCGAAGGCGAAGTCGGCCTGAAGCCGACCCGCGAGAGCGCCGATTTCAAGGGATACTTCTTCGGCCTTGCCGATGAGGAGGCAACTGAAGACAGCCGCACGACGCTCGAAGGGCTGGAGCCGCTCGACGAAGATGGCAAGGCGACTTTCGATGTCACGTTGACGGACGTTCCCTCGACCACCCAGCTGCTGAACGCCAACATTACCGTGCGCGTTCAGGAAGCCGGTGGCCGCGCCGTCGAGCGTTCCCTGACACTGCCGGTCAAGCCTGCAGGCGCGATGATCGGCATCAAGCCGGAATTCTCAGGCGATCTTGCGGAAAACGCCGTCGGCAAATTCCACGTCATTGCTATCGATGAGAACGGCGCCAAGCAGGAAAAGACAGGCCTTTCCTGGAAACTGCTGCGCGTCGAGCAGGATTATCAATGGTACCGCGATGGCACCGCCTGGAAATACGAGCCTGTGACCTCGACCAAGCAGATTTCGACCGGCAAGCTGGATGTCACCACGGATGGCGGCGAGATTGCCATCTCCGCAGGATGGGGCCGCTACCGGCTCGAAGTCGAGACAGCCGATATCGATGGCCCGACATCGAGCGTCGAGTTCGATTCCGGCTGGTACGTCACCGCCAGCTCGACAGAAACGCCGGATGGCCTGGAAGTTGCGCTCGACAAGCAAAACTACGCCATCGGCGAAACAGCCAAGCTGCGCGTCTCGCCGCGCTTTGCCGGCGAAGTTCTGGTCACGATCGGTTCGGAAAAGCTGATCGCGACGCAAACTGCGAGCATTGCTGCGGAAGGTGGCGAAGTCGATATTCCGATTACCGAGGATTTCGGCGCTGGCGCCTACGTGACCGCAACGCTTTATCGCCCGGGCGATGCGCAGGAAAGCCGCATGCCGATGCGCTCCATCGGCATCAAATGGCTCGCCGTCGATCCGGCAGAGCGCAAGCTATCCGTCAAGCTTGATCTTCCGGAAAAGACTATGCCACGCCAGACATTGAATATCCCGGTCGAGGTCACCGGGGCAGGGGTGGGTGACGAAGCCTATGTTACGGTTGCCGCAGTCGATGTCGGCATTCTCAACCTGACCCGCTACGAGGCGCCCGATCCGGACGGCTGGTATTTCGGCCAGCGCCAGCTCGGCCTTGAAATCCGCGACCTCTATGGACGGCTGATCGATGGCTCGCTCGGAGCGACCGGACGCCTGCGCACCGGCGGCGATGGCGGCCAGATGGCGCTGCAGGGCAAGCCGCCGACCGAGAAGCTGGTGGCGTTCTTCTCCGGCCCCGTCCAGCTCGATGCAAACGGCAAGGCGATCATCAGCTTCGACATTCCGCAATTCAACGGCACGGCCCGTGTCATGGCTGTTGCCTGGTCGAAGGCCGGCGTCGGCCACGCTTCGACCGATGTCGTCATCCGCGATCCGGTCGTGGTCACGGCGAGCATGCCGCAATTCCTGGCCCCCGGCGACAAGGCAGAGCTTCGGCTCGACATCGCCAATACCGACGGCCCGGCCGGCGACCTGAAGCTCAATGTGACAAGCAGTTCCTCCATTGTGATCGATGCTGCGCAAGCGCAGCAGACGTTCAGCGTCAAACCGGGTAGCAAGTTCGACCTGACATTGCCGCTCTCCGGCGTTCATCCGGGCGATGGTGCGATCTCGATCGAGCTGACCAGCGCCGACGGCCTGTCGCTGCAACAATCGGTTTCCGTTCCGGTGCGGCCTGCCGCCCTGCCGTTGACGACCCGGCATCCGCTGACCATCGAGCCGAATGCTAGCTTGAAAATTGATGGCGATCTGTTGGCTGAAAGCATGCTGCAGGGATCGGCCGTCAGCATCAGCGTCACCCGCTCCGCTGCCTTTGATATTCCAGCCCTACTGACATCGCTCGACCGCTACCCCTATGGCTGCGCCGAGCAGACGACGAGCCGGGCTCTACCTCTGCTTTATCTCAGCGAACTGGCCAAACAGTCCGGCCTGCCGGAGGATACCGATGTCCAGAAGCGCGTCCAGGAAGCAATCTATCGGGTTCTGTCCTATCAGTCCTCCACCGGCAGCTTCGGCCTCTGGAGCCCCGGTTCCGGCGATCTCTGGCTCGACGCCTACGTCACGGACTTCCTGACGCGGGCACGCGAACAGAAATACCAGGTGCCGGACCAGGCGATGATTCAGGCGCTCGACAATCTGCAGAACGCGATGAGCTACGATGTCGACATGAAGAGCCAGGGCAATGAAATTGCCTATTCTCTCTACGTGCTCGCCCGTAACCGCAAGGCGGCGATCAGCGATCTGCGGTACTACGCCGACACCAAGCTCGCCGAATTCCCGACGCCGCTGTCGAAGGGGCATCTGGCCGCGGCTCTCGCCCTTTATGGCGATGCGCAGCGCTCGCAGAGCATTTTCGAAGATGCGCTGCAGATGTCGACTGCAACGGCAAGCAATGCCAGCCTTGATCGCTCCGATTATGGCTCGGCTCTGCGTGATGATGCTGCTGTTCTGACATTGGCCGCGGAAGCGCGGCCCGTGCCGACGATTATCCCGCAACTTGCCAAGATCGTTGCCCGCGAATGGGAGCAGAAGTCCTATACGAGCACGCAGGAGCAGATGTGGACGCTGATGGCGGCCCGCGCTATCCAGGGTGGCGACAGCGACCTCAATCTCGACATCAATGGCACGCCGCGTACCGGCGGTTATGCGGCGCGGCTGACCGGTGACGAAGTCCTCGATCAGCCGGTGACGATCACCAACCGGTCGAGCGAACCGGTGGCTGCCGTCGTGACGACGGTTGCGGCGCCGGCATTCCCTCTGCCTGCCGGCGGCAACGGTTTCACTATCGAGCGTACCTATTATACGCTCGACGGCGAACAGGCGAATGTCACAGAAGCCAGGCAGAACGAGCGTTATGTCGTCGTCATCAACGCCACGGAAAGCAACACTTGGCCGTCGCGCGTGCTGATCACCGATCTTCTGCCGGCCGGTTTCGAGATCGACAATCCGACGCTGGTCGATAGCGCCAAACTGTCGAACTTCGAATGGATCGGCGAAGTCGAGGCCGCCCATACGGAGTTCCGCAGCGACCGTTTCGTCGCAGCCTTCGACCGGACGGCCGGTGACAACCGCACGATCACCGTCGCCTATGTCGTCCGCGCCGTCACACCCGGCACCTACGATCATCCGGCGGCCAGCATCGAAGACATGTACCGGCCGCAATTCTCCGCGCGCTCCGCGATGGGGCGCATGGAGGTTCAGGCGGTCGAATAATGTCGCTCCTATGGAAAACCTGCGCCGCACTGCTGGGCTCCGCACTTGCGTGCGTCGCCATCATGTTCGGACTGGACGTGGCGGATCGCGCCTATCCGCCACCGCTTGAAGCAGCCCGCACGGTATCTGCCGAAGTGCTTGATGCGGATGGACAGCTGTTACGCGCCTTTGCTTCGCCGGAAGGCCGCTGGCGTTTGCAGACGACGGCAAAAGACGTCGATCCGCAGTTCGTCCGCATGCTGATCGCCTATGAGGACCAACGCTTCTGGGAGCACAAGGGTATCGACCCATGGGCCATGATGCGCGCGGCCTGGCAGTTCGCAACCCATGGGCGGATCGTCTCGGGCGCCTCGACACTGTCGATGCAGGTGGCGCGCCTCATCGAACCACGCGAAGGCCGTTCCCTTGCAGCAAAATTTCGCCAGCTTGCCCGCGCCATACAGATCGAGCGGCGCCTGAGCAAGGCCGAAATCCTCGATCTCTATCTCACCCATGCGCCCTATGGCGGCAATCTCGAAGGTATCCGCGCCGCCAGTCTTGCCTATTTCGGCAAGGAGCCACGACGTCTCAGCGTCTCCGAGGCGGCCCTGTTGGTTGCCCTTCCGCAGCTGCCTGAAAAACGGCGGCCGGATCGATACCTGAAAGCGGCGGAATTGGCGCGCCAGCGGGTGCTGGAACGTTTGGCCGTGTCCGCAGTGATTGGTGAAGGGGAGGCGGAGCGCGCCGCATCCGTTGCGGTCCCGAACCGGCGCCTGCAACTGCCGGCCTTTGCCGCCCATGTTGCCGAAGCAGCATTGCGCAAGGAACCGAAGGTCGTTCAGCACCAAACGACGCTGCGCCGGACGATCCAGAAGGGTCTGGAAACAGTCGCCAAGGAAGCGGCTGCCCGGCTTGGCCCGAAAGTCTCGATCGCCATGGTCATGGCCGACGCGCGCACCGGCGAGATCGTCGGAGAACTGGGCTCCGCCGATTACTTCGATGCCAGCCGCTCCGGCTGGATCGACATGACGCGCATCTCGCGCTCGCCGGGTTCCACGCTGAAGCCCTTCATCTATGGCCTCGCATTCGAGGAAGGATTGGTTTCCCAGGAGACCATCATCGAGGACAGGCCAGCCGATTTCTTCGGCTACCGGCCACGCAATTTCGACATGACCTATCAGGGCGATGTCAGCATCCGTCAGGCGCTGCAACTGTCTCTCAATGTTCCCGCTGTCCGGCTGCTCGATTCCGTCGGGCCGACGCGGTTGATGGTGCGGTTCCGCCGCGCCGAGGTCCGGCCGATCCTGCCGCCGAACGAGGCTCCCGGTCTGGCCATTGGCCTTGGTGGATTGGGGATCAATCTGAAGGATCTTGTGCAACTCTACGCCGCTCTTGCCAATCGCGGCAAGCCGGTCCGGCTCGGCGACGGGATCCGCGAACAACCGGGCACCATCGAAAACGAGCCGCTTCTGAATCCCGTTGCCACATGGCAGATCGCCGACATCCTGTCCGGCGTGCTGCCACCGGCCGGTGCCGTCCAGCGCGGCATCGCTTACAAGACCGGAACGAGCTACGGCTACCGCGACGCCTGGTCGGTCGGCTTTGATGGCCGTTACGTTCTCGGCGTCTGGGTCGGTCGCCCAGACAATGGTGCCGTGCCTGGCCTCACCGGCTACGGCACCGCAGCCCCGATCCTGTTCGAAGGTTTTGCCAAATCCGGTGTCGCCATGACGCCGCTGCCGCGTGCTCCGGCCGGTGCGGTGCGCATTGCCCAGGCTGAATTGCCGATCAGTCAGCGGCGGTTTTCGTTGAGCGCCAACGGTCTTGTCTCGGCGACGGTCCGCGAGGCAGCGCCGCAGATCGTCTATCCCCCGGAAGGTGCACGCGTTGAACTTGGCGTCGATACCGCCGGAACGCCCATGCCGCTGGTTCTCAAACTGCAAGGGGGCAGGGCGCCTTTCCGCTGGCTTGCCAATGGCAAGCCTCTGCCAGAGACATCACGCCGCCGGGTCAATCAGTGGATACCCGACGGTGCAGGTTACTCCACGTTGACCGTCATCGATGCGGCGGGCCGGGCCGCGAGCGTGCGGGTTTTTCTCAACTAGAATCATCCTAACCCCACCGCTGCAGCAGAGGACTGGCAACCCCGTAATGTCCTCTGTCGGAAATGGGGATTCCCGAATCTGGCCTCATGATTTATCAGTAAGCGATGATTCGATCCGATCTGATTCGAAACCGCGCCTGGCCGGATGCCATCTGCGGAGAAGTTGACGGAGGCATGTTGTCCTTTCCACGAACCCCAGCCATTCGATATACGCTTGCCGGCATCGTCGTGACGCTCGGTCTTGCTGGCTGTGGTGCCCGTGAAGGCGTGAGGTTGTCCGACACTGTAACCACAGTGCCCAATGAGACCGCATTTGCCCTGCCAGGCCCTGGCGGACCGGCCATCGTCAACATTGTCGAGCGCACATTCAGAAATGCGACCCAACAGGATATCTTCCTGTTTACATCCGCGTCGACGCCGGGTCAGAATGTCATGCGCGTACAATTGTACGGGCCGGTCGGATCGAAATTCGAAGGCACGCGGTCGCTTGGTTATTCCTCCGTGAAGGCAAGCGAGATCGCCAGGGAAATGCGCCGCGAGCTTCCCGGCATCGCGCTGAGGCAATCACCGATCTACCTGCAGAACAATTACGGCCCCTTCAGCTATGCCTATGGCCATGGCCGCGGCAGTGATGCCTGCCTTTATGGCTGGCAGCAGATCCGTTCCCCCGAGGATGCCAGAACGGCTTTCCAGAACCGTGGCACGATCCAGGTTCGCCTGCGGCTCTGCGAGGAGAATGCCAGCGAAGAAAAACTGCTGAGCACCATGTACGGCTATACGATCCGTGGTGCGTTCAACGCCGCAGGCTGGAACCCCTACGGTGAGCCCCCCAGCGTTGACCCGACGTTGGGCCGAACGGGAAATCCCATCTATCCCAATAGAAATGATGTGCGCGACAACATGATGCCGGAAGCAGAAGTCGATACGGTGCGCCCTGCCGTGCGGCCGCGGCCAGTCGTTGTGGCAACAGAAAAAGTCCAGCCGATCAAACAACCGACACCGGTAGAAACCATTCCTTTACCAACAACAGGGGATATGAAGGGGATCGTTGTTCCTTCCCCCGATTGCGCGAACCAGTCAGCGGGTGCCGGACAATGCAAGTAACATCGGCATGATCCGAATTGCCGATTGCAGTTTGAGTTGACCATGGCGTTTTAAGGGCTTCCGGCGGCATCTGCCTGTCACCGGGTGCCTCCTGAAGGGCACCAATCATGCGCAAGACGAGTATCATTCTTTTCTGGGGCATTGTTTCGCTCTGCGTCATTGCGCTGGTCACTCTGCCGATCAATCTGCAGACCCAGTTGATCGCCAGCATCGCCGTAGTCACTTTCATGGCAGCCCTGAAGATCCTCAAGGCGGAGGGAACCTGGCGGCTCACCGCACTTGCCTTCGGCACGGCGATCGTGATGCGCTATGTCTACTGGCGCACGACCAGCACGCTGCCGCCAGTCAACCAGCTTGAAAACTTCATTCCAGCCTTCCTGCTTTATCTCGCTGAAATGTACAGCGTGATGATGCTGGCGCTCAGCTTGTTCGTCGTTGCCATGCCGCTGCCATCGCGCCCGTCGCGCGCAGCGACGGCGGGAAAATATCCAAGCGTCGATGTCTACGTGCCAACCTACAATGAAGACGCGCATCTTCTGGCCAATACGCTGGCCGCCGCAAAAGCCATGGACTACCCCGCCGACAAGCTGACGGTCTGGCTGCTTGACGATGGGGGCACTCTGCAGAAGAGAAGCTCGGCAAACCTTCTCGAGAGCCAGACGGCCCAGTCCCGGCATCAGGAGTTGCAGACGCTTTGCGCCGATCTTGACGTCAAGTATCTGACACGCGACCGTAACGAGCATGCCAAGGCCGGCAATCTGAACAACGGCATGCAGCATTCTCAGGGCGAGCTTATTGCCGTCTTCGATGCCGACCATGCGCCTGCCCGGGATTTCCTTTTGGAGACGGTCGGCTATTTCGAGGACGACCCAAAGCTCTTCCTTGTTCAGACCCCGCACTTCTTTCTCAATCCCGACCCTGTCGAACGCAACCTGCAGACCTTCGAAAAGATGCCGAGCGAGAACGAGATGTTCTACGGCATCATCCAGCGCGGCCTCGACAAGTGGAATGCCTCGTTCTTCTGTGGCTCGGCTGCGGTGTTGCGCCGTCAGGCCTTGGACCAGACCGGCGGTTTCAGCGGCGTCAGCATCACGGAAGATTGCGAAACGGCAATCGATCTTCACGCCAGCGGCTGGAACAGCGTCTATGTCGACCGGCCGCTGATCGCCGGGCTGCAGCCCGCGACCTTTGCCAGCTTCATCGGCCAGCGCAGCCGCTGGGCGCAGGGCATGATGCAGATCCTGCGCTTCAAGTTCCCACCGCTGAAGCGCGGCCTGTCGATCCCGCAACGGCTCTGCTACATGTCATCGACATTGTTCTGGCTGTTTCCGTTCCCGCGGACGATCTTTCTGTTTGCGCCGCTCTGTTACCTGTTCTTCGATCTGGAAATCTTCACCGCATCCGGCGGCGAGTTCCTGGGCTATACGCTTGCCTACATGCTCGTGAACCTGATGATGCAGAACTATCTGTATGGATCATTCCGTTGGCCCTGGATCTCGGAACTCTATGAATACGTTCAGACGGTTCATCTGCTGCCGGCCGTTGTCTCGGCGATCGTCAATCCGAGAAAGCCCAGCTTCAAGGTGACGGCAAAGGACGAGTCCGTTCTGGTCAGCCGGCTGTCGGAAATCAGCCGCCCGTTTTTCATCATCTTCGCGGTGCTGCTGCTTGCCCTGCTGGTCACCATCTACCGTGTCTACACCGAACCCTACAAGGCGGATGTTACGCTGGTCGTCGGCGGCTGGAACCTGCTCAACCTCGTTCTGGCGGGATGTGCGCTCGGCGTCGTGTCCGAGCGTGGTGAGTTGTCCGCAACCCGGCGTGTCAAGGTCACGCGCCGATGTGAGTTCGGCCTTGGCGAGCAATGGTATCCGGCCACGATCGATGACGTTTCGGTCTTTGGCGCCCGCATCAACGTCTACGCAAAGACAATCGGCTCGCCCGCCGTCGATACGCGCGGCTTGATCCGTTTCACACCCCATGGCCGTGAGACCGCAGAAATCCTTCCGGTTGCCGTTCGCAACAGCCAGGTCGATGGCGACATCGTCACGATGGGTTGCCAATACCTGCCGGAAGCGGCGCGCGATCACAGTCTCGTCGCCGATCTGATTTTTGCAAATTCCCAGCAATGGACAGAATTCCAGTTGTCGCGTCGCGGCAATCCGGGCCTCTTTCGGGGTACGCTCTGGTTCTTTGGGCTGGCCTTCTATCAGACCAGCCGGGGACTCGCTTATTTCTTCAGCAATCGTGGGGCAGACGGCAAGTCCCGGGCTGCTGCGGGAGCGAAAAAATGACCAAGGCCGTAATTCTCGCTCTCACACTGCTCGCTTTGCCGGCTGGCTCCCTCCACGCCCAGGGGCTCCCCTTCGACATGACGCCCGAGCGTCCCGCCTCGGATAGCCCGGTCGTCACGACACCCCCGGCAGATCAGGGCGAAAATCCGCAAGGCTCCCAGCCGGTAACCGTTGCACCTGCTCCCGAAGCGGTCGAAGCAGTGCCCTTCCAGCGATACATCTTGCCGGAAGGCAGTCTTGGACTGACCGGCGAGTTCGAAGATCGCCTCTGGTCCGTCTATCTCACCCCTCAGCAAGCCGCTGCCGGCGCAAAACTTAACCTTGGCTATCAGAATTCGATTTTTGTGGCACCGGAAACGTCGCGCCTGACGGTCGAGGTGAACAATACCAAGATTGCCGAGGAACCCATCCGCTCCTCAGAAACAATCTCGGAACTCGGTCTCAATCTTCCCAAGGACCTGCTGAAGCCGGGCTCCAACCTGATCCGTCTGCGCTCCAACCAGCGCCACCGTACCGACTGCTCCATTCAATCGACCTACGAGCTCTGGTCGAACATCGACGCAGAAAAGACCTTTCTCAGCTTTGCAGGTAACGCGCCACTGACGATGCAAAGCCTTGACGATATCAGGGCCATCGGCGTTGATGAAAGCGGCCTTACCCGGTTCAATTTTGTCGTGCCGGCACTGGAACAGCCCGGCTCGACCGTTCCATTGATGCGCCTTGCACAAGGCCTGGCAGTTCTAGCCGACATGCCGAACCAGTCCTTCTCGTTCGACACCAACAAGCTGATGCCGTCCGGCCCTGGCGAAATGACTGTCCTCGTCGGCACACCCGCGGAGCTTTCGCCGCTGTTTCCGGCCTTGCCGGATGGGGCTACGTCCGCGCCCGTTGCCGGCTTTGTCCAGGACCCGAGAACCGGACTGCCGGTCCTGGTGATCACCGGGCCGACATGGGAGGCGATCCGGAGTGCGATCGAAAGCATCGTTGCGCCGACCGACATTGCCGTCCCGGTTCGCCGCGACGTGATTACCACGCAGCGCTGGCGCTCTCCGGACGCGCCGTTCCTGTTTGCCGATACCCGGCTTCAATTTTCGCAACTGGGACTGAAGACGGAGGAATTCTCCGGCAGGCGATTCCGCACGGATTTCACCATCGGTATTCCGTCGGATTTTTATGCTTCCGCTTACGGCGAAGCCGTGATCCTGCTGGACGCAGCCTATTCGGCGGCCGTCCTGCCGGGCAGCCATATCGACGTCTATGTCAATGACAGCATCGCCTCCACGGTTCCGATCACTTCGTCGGGCGGTGGCCTGCTGCGTCATCTGCCGATCAACGTGACGATGCGTCATTTTCGTCCGGGCGTGAATACGATTGCAATCGAAGCCATCTTGCAGACTGAAGCCGACAAGGTCTGTGCACCCGGGACAACCGGCGCGGACAGCCCGCGCTTTGCACTGTTCGATACGTCGGAATTCCACATGCCGGACTTTGCCCGCGTCGGCCAACTGCCCAATCTTGCGGCGACGGCAGGAACAGGAGCGCCTTACAACAGGAGCGTTGATCCTGTTCCGCTGTTCCTGGATCGCGTCGATGCCAATACCCTTTCGGCGGCCGCGACATTCCTCGGAAGGCTCGCCACCGGCGCCGGCCATCCGCTTGCAGTCGAAACAATTGCATCCCCGGCACTGATCGGCAACAGAAGCGCATTGTTCATCGGCTCCCTGTCCCAAATGCCGCCGATGGTTTTCACGCAGATGAACATCTCCGAGGCAAGCCGCAATACATGGGGGCCGGATACAGGCGCTCAAGCAGCGGGTGTCGATACGCAAGCCGCCTACAACGAATGGCGAGACAAATTGAAGGGTGGGTTGTTCAGCGGCCCGATCAGCACGCTTGAGGGGTGGCTGAAGCAGAATTTCGATATCACGCTCTCATCCCTACGGTTCGCACCGAGATCTGAAAGCAGCTTCATGCCATCGAGCGCGGCATCGCTGCTGATGGCGCAGTCATCTAGTCCCGACGGAACGGGAACGTGGACTGTCCTGGCGGCGCCAACAGGAAAGGAACTGCGCGACAGCATGCAGGCTCTCAGCGGTCACACCAACTGGGCACAGCTTTCTGGGCGTATTTCGACCTACGAGGCCGGCACTCGGACGGTGCAGACCGTGCCGGTGAACAGCTTCCAGTTCATACCGACGCAGGCCGGATCATTCTCCAATTACCGCCTGATCGCCGCCAACTGGTTGTCAACGAACATCCTGTCCTATGCGGTGCTGCTCGCCGTTCTTGCCGTGATACTGGGATTGGCGACCGCGGCATTGCTTGGCAATCTCGGACGGCGGCAATGAGGGGAAAACTGCTGGCGGCCTTCCTTGCAGGACTGTTCAGCTTCTGTCTGGCGAGCACTCCGGCGTCCGCACAGCAACCCTTGATCGCCGCCGAGGCCTGGCAAGCCTACAAGGCGAAATTTCTCGATCCTGGCGGCCGTATCGTTGATGACGCCAACGGCAATATCAGCCATAGCGAAGGGCAGGGCTATGGGCTGCTGCTGTCCGTGCTTGCAAACAGCCCTGCGGATTTCGAACTGATCTGGTCTTTTACGCGCACCGAGCTGCTGTTGCGCAGCGATGGCCTGGCCGCCTGGAAATGGAACCCCGCCAGCAAACCGCATGTCACCGACATCAACAATGCGACGGATGGCGACATCCTGATTGCCTATGCACTCGGCCTCGCCGGAAAACAGTGGAACCGGCCGGACTACATCAAGAATGGCACCAGCATTGCCCGCGCCATTCTCGATAAAACCGTTATTCAAAATTCGGGGCGGACGCTGCTTTTACCGGCCGCCAACGGATTTTCCGCCAAAGACCGTGATGACGGCCCCGTCATCAACCCCTCCTACTGGGTTTTCGAAGCCTTTCCGGTGCTGGATCAACTGGCGCCGTCGCCGGTTTGGGCCAAGCTGCGGGCCGACGGCATCGCGCTCCTCGGCGAATTGCGTTTTGGTCCGAAGCAGCTCTCCTCAGATTGGGTATCCCTGAAATCGCCACCGGGACCGGCAACCGGATTTCCTGCCGAGTTCGGATACAACGCCCTGCGCATCCCGCTCTATCTCGCACGGGGAGGGGTAACGGACCGGGACCTGTTGACGAGATTGATGCGGGGAACATCCGGTGCAACCGGAATATACACAACTATAGATATAGATTCAGGTCTACCCAAGGACAACCTTGCCGATCCGGGTTATCAAATAATTAACCATATTCTGGCCTGTGTGGTGAACAAGACAGCCGTGCCGGAAGATTTGAAGCAATTCGCGCCGACCCGCTATTATCCTTCGACGCTCCATTTGTTGGGGCTATCATTTATAGCTGCTCAGCAGCGGGAGTGCTCATGAAGTCGACCTTCATCGCATTGTCAGCAGCGGTCATCGCCATCGGTGTCGTCGGGATGAACAAGCCCGACTACATCAAAAATGCGATGCGTTCGCTTTCGCTGATGGATGCGGAAGAACCTGTTACGCTGTCGCCGCGCCTTGCCCAGCAGCCGGACAGGAGCGCTAGTGCGCCGGTGTTCCGGGAAATCAAACGCTCCGCCCGGCCGGTCCTCGATACGGTGGTAACTGCTGCAACGGCGGCGACGGTCGATGAAAGCGCGCTGCGCTATTTTGCCAGCCGTGGCGATACGGCAAGGCTGCAGGCGGAAATCTCCCGCCTGAAGGCGCTCTACCCGGATTGGGTACCGCCGAAGGATCCATTGGCGGTTCCTCAAAATGAGGACAAGCAGCTGGAGACGATGTGGGATCTCTATGCGCAAGCCCGTTATGCCGAAGTCCGCAAGGCCATAGCCGAACGCCAGGTCGCGGAACCCGCATGGAAAC
Organism: Hyphomicrobiales bacterium; assembly: GCA_900472175.1. Lineage (GTDB taxonomy): Bacteria > Pseudomonadota > Alphaproteobacteria > Rhizobiales > Rhizobiaceae > Pararhizobium. Next base: position 31,193 of record UCHD01000026.1, read on the forward strand.
CGCCGGCGGATCTGATTGACCGGCTCACAGTTGCCGAAGCCCGCACACGGCTGGTCAATGCCTCGGATTTGAAACAGTATGAAACCGTCGTGCGGATCGGCTCGGAAACGCCGAGCCTGCTCACCTGCAGCGAGGTCGATGTCCTGTGGCGCGTCGCCGAGGCATTCTTCAATACCGACAAGGCGCAGCGCGCGACCGACGCCTATGCCTATATCCTGAACAATTGCCAGAATGCTGCCGAGCGCCTTGCCACGGTGCAAAAGGCCGCCGCACTTCTTCCCGCCAAGAGCGTCGAGGATCTTCTCGCCAAGGAAAAGACCGCGCCGGACGGTACCATGGAGTTCGACAGCATCCGCGACGATCTCGCGCGCCGGTTTGTCGCCGAAGCCAATGCTGACGGAAAGCTCGTCGTCCCACCGCAATATCTTTCGCGGGTTGAGCGCCTTGCAGAGACCGGTGGCCTTGCCTCCGATGCGCTGTTGCTCGGCTGGTATTACCTGCCGCGTGCCGACATGGAAGCCGCGGAAAAATGGTTCCGCAAGGCGCGTGACAAGGAAGATACGGCATCTGCCTCGCAAGGCCTGGCACTGACCCTGATAGACCGTAACGATCAGCTTGCAGCAGAAGACACGATGTATCGCTGGCGCGATGATTCCAAGGACGCAAAGGCTGTCTACCTTGCCGCCACGGCCAACCTGCTGGCGCTTGAGCCGCCGGTTGCTATCCCCGCCGATATCCTGAAGCGGATCGCTGCCGAGGTGATCAAATCGCGCGATGCGTCGACCGCCCAGCAATTCGGCTGGTATGCCCGCGCGCTGAACCAACCGCAAACGGCCCTGCAATGGTTCCGGACCGCACTCGGCTGGAAACTCGATGATGAGCCCTCCGCTTACGGGCTGGCGGTCACCTATCAGCAACTGGACGACCTGAAGGGGCTCTCAGAAATCCAGCGCCTGTGGGCGGGACGCTCGGAGCGTATTGCCAAGGTCGGCGAAGTCGAAGAGCCGGATACGGCGAGGCGGCAGGTGCCGGTTGTGAATGAAACGGTCGTCGTCAGGCAACAGGAGCGGACAATCGCGGCCTCCCGAGAGCCGGATTACGCTCGGTCAGAGCAGGTCACAGCTACGCGGCCGCGCAGGACCGTTTCGGTCGATCGCGGCTGCAAATCCACGATCAATCCGCAAACGCTGGCACCTGAAGCCGCTTTGACGCGCGGCTGGTGCCTGATGGAGCGCAACAGGCCGATGGAAGCGGCCGCGGCTTTCGAGGTTGGCATGCTCGGTTCCTCGGCAAAAACACGCGAGGATGCAGCGTATGGCCAAAGCCTCGCCTATCTGCGCGCCGGTCTCTCAAGCAAGGCTGCGGTCTCTGCGATCAAGGCGCCGCAAAGCCGGAAACGGGCTTTCGAACTGCAACAGGCGATCCTCGCCGACAAAGCTGTCGCCGCTTTTGATGCCGGCCGCGCCCGCGAGGCCTTGCTTGTCCTTGACCAATTGAAGCAACTTGGCCCCGAAAGAACCGACCTGCTGTCACTGAGAGGGTATGCCTATCTCCGGATGAAACGCTACGCCGATGCGCGGCGGGTCTTCGAAGCATTGGCTTCCATCGGCAATCGCGATGGCCAGCGCGGGCTCGGCATTCTCTACCAGATATTCAACGACAAGGATTGACCGCAACGAAATGTCCGCCGCCCGCCCGAACGGTAGTCATTCATGTGCTATCGCAGGGCCCGGTGTTCAAGCAAGTGCGTCTATCGTGGCAACTCCTCACCCGCCGTTGCCGCGGCATCGCGTGAATTGCTTTCCCGTACCCGTACCAGCCGGAAAAATCTTGCGGGGAGTACCACAGCACTCAGGGAAAGCCCGGTTGCAAATCCAATCCACACGCCCAAGGGACCGACGGAAGTATGGAAAGCCAGGAAATAGCCCAGGGGTAGGGCCAGCAGCCAGTATGAAACGATAGACATAGCCGACGGCCACTTGGTGTCGTTCAGCCCGCGCAGCGCGCCGAGGCCGGTAGACTGCAATCCGTCCACCACCTGCATCAGCGCGACCACGATAAACATACTGGATGCCAGCGCTATCACGGGCGTGTCGTCGCTAAGGGCTTCGGCGATTGAGCGGCCCGCAAAAATCAGCGCAATCATGGCCGCAAGCATCCACAGCGCCACGAAGCCGAACGTTGCCATTCCGATTGGCCGGAGCCGTTCCGGCTGACCCGAGCCGTCTGCCTGTGCGATACGGATAGCAACGGCAGTCGCCATTCCAAGCGGTAACATATAAAGCGTTGTACCAATCGAGTTGACGATCTGATTGGCTGCAAGCGCTCCCGCACCGAACCAGCCGAGAATGAAGGTCGCCATCGCGACCGCTCCCGCCTCGGCGAGATAACTGATCCCAAGTGGCAACCCCTGCAAAAACTGCTGCCAGATACCCTTGCCCGATACCACAGCGCGTAGCCGGAAGCGACGCATCGCCAACGCGCGGCGCCAATAGAAATAGGCGGCGGCAAGCGCGATCGTCTCAGCCAGGACACTGGCAAGACCCGAGCCGAGAATGCCCAGCGCCGGGATGGGGCCGAACCCGTAAATCAAGAGATAGTTCAGCGGCACGTTGATCACCACGCCGAGGAAAGCAAACCCGACCGCCAGCCAGGGCCTGTCTGTGGCGTCGAGCAGGGATTTCAGCACGAGAAAGACCGAGAAGGGCAGCATGAACAGCGCCATCGGCACCCAGTAGAGCAGCGCCTGATCTTCCGGCAGGCCCATCAACCGCACGATCGGCATCAGTGCCAACATGACCACCGCCGCGAGTGCCCCGGATATCAGCGCCATCAGCATGCCATGCCGGACAGCCGAACTGACCATGCGGGCATCCCGCGCGCCAAAGCCACTGGCCATCGACACACCGGCGACCGATATGACACCGTAAAGCATTGCTGTCAGCAGCATATGAACTGCCATGACCAGCGCGACGATAGCCAGAACCTCCGTCCCAAGCGGCGCCAGCATGATCGTATCGGTAATGCCGATCAGGGAACTGGCAGATAGCCCCAAGACCAAGGGAACAGATAGCTTTATCAGCGAAGGCAGTTCCGAAATGACGTGAACGATATGCAGTTTTCTGGCAGGCGGCCCCATCGGTCTCTAACTATCCCCGTTTTGAGCAATTGCGCTCACGTAATGCCTTCCGGCCAATCCACCCTGAGCGAATCTCCGATCCGCTTCAGATGGGCACACACAACCCGATATGCAACCACCTTCGCCACCAGATAGCACAACCAACTGCATGTTCCAGCGGATATGGATTCAATCAGACGGAACCATCGCGTTTGCACGGAATTGTCAATATCGCCATTGACGATGTCAGCTATCTGCTGGCGTCGCAGGATTCGATCCGGAGGTCCCTTTATTGGCGGCTGGTGCGTGCCTTTGGCGGGGCGCAAGCGCGGCTCTACGATACCACTGATGACCTCATGGAGGCGCTCCGCGCCGGGGAACTGGATATCTTGTACGACGTCCCGCTCTCCGCATTGCCTATCGGCAACGGTATGCTTGAGGGCATGGAGATCATAGCCCCCCAGGACTACGTGCTCGCTGTTCCGTGGGTCGCGTTCATGCCGGAAGGAGCATCTAATCTCCACGGCGCACGGTCCGCACTTCGCGCGCTGCTTTCGCCGCTGAGCAAGTCAGCACTGTCGGAGGTTGGATTCAATTATCCCAAAAATTTCGCTGGGCTTGAAGGCCTCCAGCGCATTGAACTCGGCCCGGAACTTCTGGTGTTTCGTGACACGATCAAACGCAGCAAGTTCATCCTCGATGTATGGTTCCAAATGGTTGTCGGTTGAGAGTACTATGACATGATACTAAACCGGCCGTTGCCGGGGCCGCGATAATGGTCCCTACGAATGTGGGCTCACGTTCTTGCCCAAGGCGCAGCAGTGGCCTGGCGAGTTCCAGTCAATGGAAATCCCGTAAAGCCAGGCTAAGTTACGCCTTACGGTTCGCGAATGGCCGTGTCGAGACCGCGAAGGAGCGGATAGAGAAAATAGGAAATCACTGTTCGATTTCCAACCTTGATCTCGGCCGAGACAGTCATGCCTGGTAACAATCGCACGGGTTCACCGGGAGCTTGCAGAAGAGTGCTGGCAAGCAGAACCCGGGCCTTGAAGAATGGAACGGCAGGCTGGCCGGCGCCGGCTGCTTTTTCGGGCGGGGGGAAGGCGTCGCGGCTGATCGTTCTGACCGTGCCGGTGACGGTACCGTATTTCTGGAAGGGGTATGCATCCAGTTTGACCCGCGCCTCCTTGTCCGCAACGACCCGGCCGATATCCTGCGAACTGATCGATACCTCGGCTTCCAGCGGGACATTCAGCGGTACGAGCGTGACGATTGGTTCGGCTTCGCGCACGACAGAGCCGACAGAGCGTTGCGCAAGGTCGAGCACGACGGCGTCTTCCGGCGCCGTCAACGTCACCATGTTACGCCGCAACTCCATCTTCTTAAGCTCTTCGCCGGCCGTGTCGCGCTGGTTGCGCAGTTCGACAAGCTGTTCCATCGATGCGCGCCGGAAGTCCTCGATGAACGCTTGCCGATCCGCTGTGAGCTTAGCCAGAGAATGTCCCGCCTCGGCCGACTTGCCCTGCAGCGCGGTGATATCCGCATCGACATCAAGCCGCGCGTCGCGCGATCCGAGGAACGCCACGAGTGAACCGGTGTCGTTCTTGTAAAGTGTCTCGCGGGCATTTTCGATCAGGATCAGGTTTTCGCGGCGGGTCGCGAGGACCGTCTGCTGGCTTTTGCCAGCGTCGATCGCGGCAGCCTGACCTGCGATCTGCTGATCGAAATTTTCCAATTGAGCTGTGTAGAAGGCGTGGCGCTGGGCAAAAAGCTGTATCTGCAACTGTTCGTCGGGAGAAACGCCCGCCAGCTTCGTATAATCCGCGCCGCTGATCTCGGCGTTGATCCGCTTGACCTGCGCATCAAGAGCCGCAAATTTCGTCCGCTGCTGATCGACGTCAGACTGGCTGAATGTCGCGTCGAGCGTCGCCAGCGTCTGGCCGGCCTTGACGATCTCGCCGGTGGTGACGTCGATTGTCCGGATGATCGAGGTTTCCAGCGGTTGAACGATGATGGTTGGACGGGTAGTGATCAGCTTTCCGGGTGCGATCACGACCTCGTCAATCTTTGAAACGGAAGCCCAGACGACGGCAGCACAGATCAACGCCGTGATGCCATAGAGTGTCATCCGGGCGATTCTTGGAGGGACGCGTTCCTCCAGTTCCACAGCGTCGGACTGGAATTCTGCAAAGGCCGGCGGCAGCGGCGGCTTGACGAGGATTTCTGTCCCCGGCTTGGCGACAGGAACAGAAACGTCCGTATGGAGTTTTTCGGCGCGCGCGTTCATGCGGATTGCCTCGTTTGCTGCGACCACAGGTGGCGATAGGTAATGCAGCGCGAGACGAGCTGATCGTGGCGACCGATATCGGCGATCTTTCCGCGTTCGACCACGAGGATCGCATCGGCATCGACCAGCGTGGACAGACGGTGGGACACGATGATCACCGTGCGCCCCTCAGCGATCTTGCTCAAATTCTGCCGCAGGATTGCTTCGCTGTCGGGATCGAGTGCACTGGTAGCCTCGTCGAGGATCAACAATTTTGGATTGGTGATCAGCGCGCGGGCGATGGCCAGGCGCTGCTTCTGACCGCCGGAAAGGTTCGAGGCGTTTTCCTCCAGCATGGATTCGAAACCGCGCGGCAGCCGCTCGATAAACTCCTCGGCGCCGGCAATGCGGGCAACCTCGATAATTTCCTCGATGCTTGCATCCGGTTTTGCAGCAGCGATGTTTTCGCGCACCGAGCCGCGGAAAAGGAAATTGTCCTGCAACACGACGCCGATGCTGGAGCGCAGATGAACCAGATCGATTTCCCGGCTATCATAGCCGTCGATGCGGACCAGCCCCTGCTGGTTCTGGTACAAGCCCTGGATCAGGCGGGTTACCGTCGTCTTGCCGGATCCGCTTTTGCCGACAATGCCGAAGACCGAGCCAGCGGGAACAGTGAACGACACGTCATCGAGGGCCGGTGCACCATCCGGCCCGTAGCGGAATGTCACTTTATCGAATTCGATGCGGCCCTTGAGCTGCGGCCTGATCCCCCGCGCACGTCCGAACTGCTCAGGGCGCTGGTTCATGATTTCGCCGAGCATGCGCACAGAGAGTGCCACCTCCTGATACTCGTGCACCATGGTGACGATCTGGACGAGTGGCCCCGAGACTCTTCCGGCCAGCATGTTGAAGGCAACCAGTGCACCGATTGTCATGGAACCGCTAAACACGTCGAGCGCGCCCAAACCGATGATGGCAACGCTCATCAGTTTTTCCAGGAGCCCGGTCAGTGACTGTGCGACGGTCGAGATCTTGTCGACACGAAAGCGCACCGAAATCGCCTGCGCGGAACGGTCATCCCAGACCTGGCGCTGGCGCGGTTCAAGCGCCAGCGACTTGACGGTGCGCATGCCGTGGACAGTTTCGACCAAGAGGGCCTGCCGCTCGCTTTCGGCTTGATAGAGAGCCTGGAGACGCCGTTGAAATGGTCCTACCAGCACCATGACCACAAGACCGACGAGCGCGGCAAAACCCAGCACGACAAAGGTCAGCTTGACGCTGTAGAGGACCAGGATCGGTATGAAGATCAACAGCGAAAGCGCGTCAAGCAGTGTCAGGAACAGCCGGCCCGTCAAAAATTCGCGGATACGTCCCGTCTGTTGCATATGTTTCACCAGCACGCCGGCCGGAGCCTGCTCGAACAATGCGATCGGAAGATTGAGCAGGTGTCCGAAGGTACGCGTCGCAACCCTGATGTCGATCTTGTTGGTGGCGTAGAGTAGCAAGTATCGCCGCAGAAAGGTGAAGACCGCGTCGAAGACGAGAGCAATGCCGATGCCGATGGTGAGAACAGCGAGTGTCGCGTAGCTTTGGTGGACGAGAACCTTGTCGATGACAAGCTGGAAGAAGATGGGCGTCGCAAGACCGAGACCGTACAAGACGAACGCAGCCAGCGCGACATCGCGAAGCAGGCTGCGCTGACGGACGATTTCCGGCACGAACCAGCGAAAACCGAATGGCCGGTCGGTGTCGGAAGAACGGTAGTTCCGCTTCACCAGAACTGTCGATCCCCGCCAGTGTTTTGAAAATTGCTCCTGGTTCAGAAGGATGAATTCCGGGCGCTGTGCCAGCGGGTCGAGAACCCGGATCATCTCGTCATCGCCGCTGCCTGCGGCGCCGGCGATGACCACCCAATTGCCATTTTCGAGTTCGGCAAGCACCGGAAAACCGTCACCCAGTTGAAACAGGGACCGCCAAGTCAGCTGCAAGTTTTTAGCCTTGAGACCCGCGTCCTTCGCCATGCGGAGGAGTTGCCGCATGGGTACCGCTTGCTCGCCGACCGCATAGTCGTGCAAGAGCCTTTCAGGCGAAAGATCAACCCCATGATGGCGGCCGACCAATGCCAAACACTGGATATTCGTGTGCGCAATTGTACTCATGGCCTCACTTGAACAAAAGCTGTGTCGCGATCAGTTGAAATTCGGCGAAGCGTTTGCCGACAGCGCCGGCTGTTGCACCGCATCTCCGGGCGGAACTTGAGCGATGTCGTCAACACGACGAACCGCACCCGCCTCGACCAAGCCGCCCAGTGCCTTCTGCATGAGATCGACGGCATTAGCGAAAGCATCCACCGGCATGATGATCCGCTGGCGAAACACCGGTCTCGGGTTGTTGTTGGCATCGCGCTCGGTCGGTGAAAGTGACATCAGGTCGATCCGCACAATCGTTCCGGTAACGGTGATTTCACCGATGCCATCGGCATAAAGCTCGTTGTTCATTGTGGTCTCCATGGATTGAGGGGCGTGGTTGTCATGCGGCGTGTGCGTGCTCCCAGGGCGGGAAAGGGTCATGCAGGGCATGCGCGAGCCGTGGATCAAAGCCATTTTCGGATCCAATCAGGCAATCATCGAGTGCCGCGCGGATGGCTGGTTCGGCGACACCGGTACCGATGAAGACAAGTTCCTGCCGGCGGTCACCCCAGACGGCACTCCAGTTGCGTTCCAGCAACGCAAGGAATTGCGGATGACGAGGCCACTGCCCTTTGGGAACGGTTACCCACCACAAGCCCTTCGACCCGATACGATGCTGCACACCGGCGATCGAAAGGAGACCGATCCAGTCAGGCCGGGTGGCCAGCCAAAAATGTCCTTTTGCCCGAATGAGGCCAGGCCATGACCTGCCGAGGAAATCCTGCAGCTTGGACGGATCGAAAGGCCGGCGAGCCCGATAGACGAAACTCGATATGCCGTATTCTTCGGTTTCGGGCACATGGTCTCCCCATCCGTAAAGCTCCTTGTGCCAAAGCGGATGCCGGGCCGATTTTGCCTCGCTGAAAAGGCCGGTATCGAGGATGCCGGACAATGGCAGATGACCGAAGTCCGTTTCGATCACCCGCGCATCGGGATTGAGCGCGGCAACGATACGGCGCAGGGCATCGCGCATCTCCCGCGTTACCTCGGATATCTTGTTGATGATCACGACATCGGCGAATTCGATCTGTTCGACCAAAAGATCGACAAGCGTTCGCTTGTCGTCTTCGGCGCGCGTTTCACCGCGATCACTCAGGAGATCGTTGCTGGAATAGTCTGCCAGCAGATTGACGGCATCGACAACCGAAACCATCGTATCGAGCCGGGCGATGTCACAGAGCGCTGCTCCCGCTTCATCCCGGAAAGAGAATGTCGCCGCGATCGGCAAGGGCTCGGCAATACCCGTTGCCTCGATCAGCAGGTAGTCGAACCGGCCCTCCGCTGCAAGCCGGCGGACCTCGCCAAGCAGGTCGTCGCGCAAGGTACAGCATATGCAGCCGTTCGTGAGCTCTACCAATGTCTCATGCGTTCGAGACAGATCAGCGCCGCCATCGCGAACAAGGTCTGCGTCGATATTGATCTCGCTCATGTCATTGACCAGAACTGCAACTCGCAATCCATCGCGATTGCGCAGAACATGGTTGAGGATCGTGGTCTTTCCTGCACCAAGAAAGCCTGCAAGCACTGTTACCGGCAGCCGATTGTCACCGTTCATCCGACACTGTTCCTTCGTTACTAGGCGGCCAGTTGCGGCCGGAAGGCCACATCCACATAATAGTTCGTGCTGTTAAAGCTGCTGGCCGGGAACAGACCACTTGCTCCATAGGCGTAGACGCCGTTACCGCCGCTGAGAGCGGACGAAAGCGCATGCAGGTTACCGTTGTTCACATCGGCGGTGAAGAAGTTGCCTGTCGCGGAGTAATTGCCGTTGCTGCTGTAGGAAACGACGTAGGTTGTGTTCGCCTGGATCGCGACTTCCTGACTGAGCGAGGCAGATTGCCAACCACTGGCGCTTTCGCCGGCAAAAGTGGCGCTTGCAAGAAGGGTTCCTGTCGAACTCCAAAGATAGCCGGTATGTGATCCCGTATTGGATGCTCCCTTGTAGAAACGGATTGCGGATATCCAGCCCGCCGCATCGGCCTGAAACTTCATGCCAAGGTTGACCGGATTGTTGTCGTTTACGGAGATAACTGTTGGCGTGGCGTTGGAACTGAACAGGTTCTGGGTCGCACCTTGCGCGCTGAAAGTGAGAGAAGCCGTCGCTGTTGCCGTTCCGCCTCGCCCATCGGAAATAGAATATTTGAAGCTCGCCGGTCCGGTATAATTATTGGCCGCTGTAAACGTCACGGTGTTCGACTGACTGTTGAACGTGACCGAACCGTTGACGCCCTCGCTGACGCCCGTAAGAGAAATCGGATCACCGTCGGGATCGCTGTCATTGGCAAGCAAGGCGGAAGCCTGGATGGTAAATGGCGTATTGGTGATTGCCGGAAGGCCTGGATCGTTGACTGCAACCGGAGCTGCATTCTGCGCCGACCGCTCAAAGAGCACGTCGACCCAGTAATTCGCTGCGTTGTAGGACCCTGTCGGAAACAGACTGCTGGTCCCGTAGGCATAGACGCCATTACCGCCGCTTGTGCTGCTCGCGGGTGCGGTCAGAGCGCCATTGGTACGGCTTGCGGTAAAGTAGTTTGCAGTCACCGCGTAACGGCCGTTGGAATGATAGCTCGCCACATAGGTCGTTCCGGCAGTGATGGTAAGCGGCTGCGCAAGAGCCACGGTTTGCCAGCCGCTCGCAGTCTCGTTGGTGAACGTGGCGGTGGCAAGCCGCGTGCCAGTGCTGCTCCAGATTGACGCCGTATGAGTTCCCGTATCCTGGGCCCCCTTGTAGTAGCGCAGGCCCGTGATTGTGCCAGCGGTGGACGCAGTGAACTTCATGCCGAGTTCCACGGAACTTGCGTCGGTCCCGGAGGTGATTGCCGGGGTATCCGACAGGCTGAACAGGCTGGTCGCGGTCGATGGTGGCTTGACCGTCAGATTGACAGTGGCCGACGCAGTTCCCCCACGGCCATCGGCGATGCTGTAGGAAAAGCTCGCAGTCCCGGTGTAACCGGCCGTCGGCGTGAAAGTGAAGGCATTCGTCTGGCCATTGAAACTCACCGTCCCGTTGAGTGCGCCGTTGGCACCGGTAACGGTAAGCGTATCCCCGTCCGGATCTGAATCGTTGGCAAGCACGAGCGAGGTGCCAATCGTCAACGCAGTGTTTTGGCTGGTGATGAAGCCATTATCGTTGACGGCGCTTGGCGCGGTGTTGACCGTTGACGGGTTGAACACGACATCCACCCAGTAATTGGTGCCGCCAAAACTATTGCCGGGGAAGGTCGTATTGGTGCCATAGGCATAGACGCCGCCGTTCTGGCTGACGCTCAAGGGACCTTTGGTGTAGGCGGAGTTAAAATATCCCGAACTCGACGAGTAGTAGCCGTTGGTATGATAAGAGGCGACATAGGTTGTCCCCGCCGTGATCTGGATTGGGCTGGAAAAGGTAACCGTCTGCCAGCCAGAGAGCGGTTCTCCTGTTGACGTACCTGTCGCAAGCAGCGTTCCGTCGGCTTTCCAGAGGCTGACCTGGTGGGCGCCAATATTGTAGAACCCCTTGAAGAACCGGACGCCTTCCACAGCACCACTGGTGCTGGACTGAAAACGGACGCCCAATTCCACGCCGTCGCGGTCTATAACTGTTTCGACAGCCGGCTTTGATGCTAGCGTCCAGAGGTTGGAAGTGGAGGGCAGGGAAACCGTGACCTGTTTGCCGGCTGACGGTGTTTCAAGGTTGACACTATCATCGACGGCGCGCGACTTGATCGTATATGTGCCGCTGGCCTGCACGACCCAATTGTAGCTCCAGTTTTCACGCCCGGTAGCCTTGAACCAGGACTGGCCCCCATCGGTGGAAACTTCGATGCCGGCGATAATGCCGCCGCCGGAATCCTGCGCCGTGCCGGTAATCGTCACGCGCTGCCCCTCGACAAAACTCGCACCGATGATCGGTGATGTAATCGTCGAGACCGGCTTGATCTGATCGGGAGATTGCGTCGCAAGGATCAGGCTGGCATCGATCGTGGTGGGTTGGATGCCCATATCGGCGAACATGTTGATCATCGCCTGCTGCACGTTCTTGTCGGTCGGCGTCGCAGCCCCTTCATGGTCCGCGTTCAACCCCCAGGACCAGAAGACGGTGCCGGCGCCGAAGACGAGTGCTCCGCTTTCCGCGCGGTACATGGTCAGGCTATGCGTCGCCTCTGCAGGCCCCACCGTGGTGCCATAGTCGCGAAGATAGGTATCCACCGAAATGCTCGACAGCGAGAGATTGATCAGGCCGGCTGGCCTAAAACCGTTCTCCACGTCGGAATCCCATTCATAGCCGAGAAGATTTTTGACAAGCTCAAAGCTTTGGCCCGGCAGAATGTTCGCCACGTCCGTGTTTCGCCAGAAGCGAAGATTGGAATAATCGTAAGGGATGGAGATTGCATCGCTGCGATAGCTGTCCACCGAGAACATTGTGCCCGTCAGCGCGTTTTCCGGTTTCTGCCCCGGATCCGCATAGCGGGGGTCGCGCCATGTGCCTGTGCCGATATTGCTCGGATCACTGCTGGTTCCCCATGTCTCCTTGTAGCAAACCATGGTTCGGTACGCCGTACCATTGCCATCGATGCTGTTTTCCCAGCGAACCTTCCAGTAGACTTCGTTACCACTCCAGAAGGCCAGGTTGACACCCGCATCGCGTGCAGCTTCGACGTTGGTGCGCTGTTCAGCCGACCAGTACTCGTCATGACCGACCGAAAGAAAGGCCTTGTGATTGAGCAACTGGCTCCCGTTGCGCGTGGCATCAACACCGCTGATGTAGGATACGTCATAGCCATTTTGCTCAAGCCATTGGATGGCGGAATGTTCGGCACCGAAAATGAAATCGTGCGTGCCACCACTCGGGCTGCTGTTGGTGATAAGCGGGCGATTGTAGCTGACGGCCGAGGCGCGGCCGATCGCTGTCAGGCCGCAGCTGCAATTGGGCGGCAGATAGCCGATCATGTTGTTGGGATCGACAGGAACTTGGCCATAGTAAAGGCTTGCACCACCCCACGCGTTGTAAGCCTGCCAGGTCGTATCCGATGTCTGGAAGACAATATCGCTGGTGGAGCCGTCATCGCGAACGATGAAGGGAACCATGCTTTGACCTGCAGTCCCATCTTCGCGAACCAGCTTGGCAAAGTAGACCCCTGAAACGGCGTCCGCCGGTATTGTCCAGCTTGCCGAGACCGACCAGTTTCCGCAGTCGATCAGCCCAAGCGACATGTCGACGATTGGATGCGGCTGGATTTGCGCGGTGGTCAGCGACTTGTCGATGGTGGCAACCTTGCGGGCCCCATCACCGCCATAGTAGCCCAGACGATAGATGTCGAGACGATAATGCGTCGAATCGGTCGCAATCTTGAAGTTGACAGTTTGCCCGACATTGGTGCTGATTTCCGTGGCAAATCCCTGGATATTTCCATCGCCGTCGCCAACGATACCCCACTCGCTACGGGGATTTCCCTGTTTCAGGTTTTCGAGCGCGATCTTGTTGAGCAAGGGTGCGGCTGGAGCAGCCTCTGCGGTTACAGTGGCTTCTCGCGCCAATGAATTTTTAGCAGCTGCAGGAGCGGCATCTGACGCAAATGAAGTTTCGGCGATGGCTGGAGTGGCCAAAACAGCAGATGGGACGACCTTGGACGCGACAGGGTCAGCATGAATGCCCGAAGCGAGCGGTTGTGTGCTGTCGGCAACGAAAGTGGTCTCGCTCGGCAGAATAGTGGCGACATTGCCGCCTTCAAGGATAGCCGTCTTGCCCGGCGAGGCACGATCAAGCATCGGCGATCCCGCGCTGCCCAGCGACAGCGCTTTGGTAGCGCCGGCAATCACATCATTCGAAACATCTGCGCCGCCACTGGGGGCAGAACTCGCCGCTGAATGGTAAACGGCGGTAACGGCAGATAGAACCGGCGCAGCGACGACGCTGGACGCGACGCCACTTGCAGCGGCCAAAGGGCTGTAAACCGTACTTACGCCACCGGACACACTCAGATACTTGTTGCTCTTGCCACTCTTAATGTGAATTCTCAACATTTGGCACCGCCCCGACCATCGTGGGAGACTGATTTACTGAAGCCCTATCTTGCCAATTTTCTCGCATTCGCGAACCGCACCAATCGGGAGTAGCCTTGGCCATGTTGGTATCCGCCGATGTGATGAGGGCGGGCAGCTTATCAACGTCGATCTGAACCGCACCGGGTTTGCCGGAGGCTCCAACTTCTGAGAGAGTGGAACCGATATGAGCAAGACAACGAACAAGTTTTCACCTGAAGTCCGCCAACACGCCATCCGTATGGTGCTGGATCACGAGGCAGAGCACCCGTCGCGGTGGGCAGCCGTTTCATCTATTGCGGGCAAGACCGGTTGCTCGCCAGCCACGCTGCATGAATGGGCGAAGAAGACCGAGGTCGATAGCGGCAAACGAGCAGGCTTGCCGGGCGACGCGGCCGAGAAGATGAAGGCTCTTGAGCGGGAGAACCGCGAGCTTCGTCCGGCCAACGAGATTTGCGCAAGGCGTCTGCTTATTTCGCGATGGCGGAGCTCGACCGCCCCTTCAAACGATGATCTCGTTCATTGACGAACATCGTAGCGTGTTCGGGGTCGAGCCGATCTGCAGGCTTTTGCCGATTGCCCCATCAACCTACTACGAGAACGTCGCCAAGCGCTTGGATGTAGACAGAGGTGGCTCGGCTTGTCTGAGCAGTTCCGGGCGTTTTGCTAAGTGGATTTCCGCCTCG
>UCHD01000044.1 GCA_900472175.1 Hyphomicrobiales bacterium
AGATAACGGGGAGGGGGAGGTTTCGGGCGTGGGGGGTGGTTTAAATATCGAAGCTATCCACCGGCCAATGTCACGGTAAAATGGAATTCTCGGTTTCAGTATGAATTTTTTTTCGCTAAGAGCAGCCGTCAGTCAAAAACAGGTAGTGGGTATGGCTCTGCACAAGGACGAGGTCCTAAATTCTCTCGCGGCAACCGCAAACGTGGCGCAGTTCGTAAGTTTTCGCCCGTCGTCCAAGGGGGACATGTCGCAGAGTTATTGCCGCGTCGCAGGATATCCTGAAAACCACAGGTTTGTTGACGTGAAGGAAGCCGTCGCTGCTTTGTTGGCCGCCAGCTCTGACAACATGGTCAACGTGAGAAGCTATGAACCCAGTAGCCCTCGAAGCCGTGAGTTTGTTTATGGGCTCGAAACTGTTGAAAGCGTCCTGGAAATAATCTCGCGCCTTTCAACAGAGAACCTGCATCTGATTGTCAATGAAACCATCGATATCCATGACGGCGGCGTATCGGGCGTGCTTCAGGGGCAACTGATAGAATTTGCGCCGGATGATACCCCGAGATGTGTCGAGAAGCCGGGGATTGCTTCGCTTCCCATGCATATGGGGGAGCGCATCCTCCACACGGTTTATGGTTTCTCCCCTGACCTGAATTTTCCGCCGAACGCTCGCGTCGAATTTAGCGTTCACCCGAAGAAGAGAGGTTATCATCAGCGGCACACTATTGTTTGGGAGTTCGAACCAGACGTTTCAGATTTTTTGCCAGCTGCCGTTCACTGGCCAAATCGATTCAGTCAGCATCTGGGCGACAAGGTATATGGCCTTCTAGTTGCCGATAGCCTCGGTCTTCCGGTTCCCAAAACCACCGTCATCGCTCGGCGGACGGCGCCTTTCATCTTTGGCAGAGAAACCGGTTCAGCAGAGGTTTGGACGCGGACCTCTCCGCGCGAGCCGCAGCCTGGTCTCTACACGACGGTCAAAGGCTGGATCGATCCGTTCACCCTACTCAAAGAGGAGGATCCGGACGGGCAGAACATTCGTTCCGTTTTGTGCCAAGCTGCTGTACGGGCGAAATTCTCAGGTGCTGCCGTTGCGGGCCCTAAGGGGCATGTCATCATCGAAGGTCGACGCGGCGAGGGTGACCTCTTTATGCTCGGCCATCAACCACCGGAAAACCTTCCTACATTCGTTGTCGAAAACGTCCAAGCTACTTACAAGGTCCTATCCAACCGGCTCGGTCCAGTTCGCTTCGAGTGGGTGCATGATGGCGATATAGTCTGGATCGTTCAGCTTCATTGCGGAGCTACGGGTTCTGAGGCCGATGTGGTGGTTCCCGGCGAAGCCGCGTCTTGGATCGAGTTTGATGTGGCCGAAGGGCTCGATGCCCTTCGGAAGAAATTGATATCCGTTGAAGACGATCAAGGCCTGCTGATCTTAGGCGAGGTTGGCCTGACGAGCCATGTTGCGGATTTGCTAAGAAAGGCTAAGCATCCAGCACGCCTGAAAGCGAAATCAACGATCTAGGGATGATCGTTGTCGCCCGCCCGATCGCTTTTCCATATCTCTTCGATGATCTCAGTCCCTCGAACCTTGTGGACTGCTAAAACGTGCTCGGCTACATCTGGAACGGAGTGATCCACTACCAGTTCAACGACGTTGTTTTGCTTCGGCCGCTTGGATCGTTCCTTGAACGGAAAGTCTTCAATTTTCTTGAAGGTCTCTTTGCCTCGTGGTTGAGGGTTAAAAAGAGTTGATCCACTGTTCAATGGACTCAGCCAAATCCGATCTCTGTGCGACGCAATTAATCCCGCGGAATCGATGGTCAAGACCGTTTGTGATTTGTCCCTGTACGCCCGGGCTTTGAGAAGTCCCCAGACGCGAGATGCCGACAGCCAAAAGAAGCTTCGGGAATTGAGAAGTTCATACCAGTCTTTTGGCGTCAAATCGTCCTGCAGGCAACGAGCCAGCAGATGGTCCTGCATAGGCTTCTGATCTCGAATAACGGCGCCAAGCAGATTTCCCTTCGTCAGCGGTACCGACTCCGGTCTGCGCTCAGACTCCAACGTGAAGCGTGCTTTCCCTGACACCTCGTAAAGGTCGAGCAACGCACTCGCGCTCAGCAATCCGTGCTGCTGGATTGCTGGCCAAGCATCATCATGTGCCATGTGATACAAACGAGGATAAGTCGCAATCAACTCTTCTTCAGTCATTCCAAGTCCTTTGATCAATCAAGCCTGCGCGACCAAAGCCCTTGGAAATGAGTGAGACTGGCAGACCACATACACGCTCGATATCCTCAATGAATTTCCGGCTAGCCGGGTTGAGCTCGCCAAATTTTGATGCCTCAGAATTGTCGGCACCAAGGTAATCCACAAACGTCAAGGCTATATCGGTCGCGCCATTCCAATAGGCTGATCTTCTGATTTGCTCCCAGTTAAATTCCGCCATTCTCCTCGGTCTTCCAGAGACACTTCCGATCTCTGTCTTGCTGATTGCCTCGACGGCAAGGCCTGACCGCTTGGCGATTTCTTCAAACGTAACCACGGTTCCCATTGGGCCAGACTCGCCCCCTACGCGGATCGGATATGTCCGCGCGACGACAACGATCTTTCTCAGTTGGGTAAATGGTATCCCAGCGTCTGACAGGCACCCCGCCGCTGAGGTCTCTCGCGAGGTGACGTGCGGATAAGAGCCATGGTGAATGCTGAGGTCCGTTCCCTGGGTCCCTTCAAGCATAACCCTTCTTCCTGCCGTCAGTGCTAACTCCACTTTCTCGCGGATGTCGGTGATGTACTTCGCAAGCTCTGGAATATCTCTGGCCAGCCGGACTTTAGGCCCCCAGGACAAATCAACATCCCGGCCCATGATTTTTCGCGCTGCCGCCGCACCAACACCTTGTTTCGTGGAGGAAATCCCATCAAGCAGCTTCTCTTCCAAAGCGATGTCGTCGTCTTCGATAATCATCGCCTGCGGATCGATAAATAGACCAGCTTCTTTGAGGCGTGGATGGGCGTCCAGTTCGAGACTGAGTTGCTTCAGCGAGATCGTCGAACCTGCAGCAATACAAACATCCGCGCTGGGATTTGAGCCCGTGCCGGATGGCAGCTGCCTGTAAGTGTATTCGGGATCCTGCACCTTATGGCCTGCGTTCGGACCGCCTACCCGGACCAGCAAGTCATACTCTTTGGCCAGCAATGCGCAAATATTGCCTTTTCCCTCGCTACCCCACTGGCCGCCCACAAACAAGTCCACGAAACCAGCCGGACCATCAACCGACAAAATGCCGGCCGTCGAAAAGGTCACACAAGATTTGACGTCAAACTTTTCGGTAGCGACAACGACATCAGCGATGTCTGATAGACGGTTCACCTCAGACTCGGTCTGATCTGCCGTCGCCTTATCATAGGTCGGAGCTTCCCGCAGATGAGTAGGACGCTTTTCGAAGCGCTCAACAAGGACATCACGCGGTGCAGTGAGATGTATGTGATGAACGTTTTCTCGGCCGAAGCGTTCTCGTAGAAACTCTACCTGCCCGAGAGTGCGAGCTGAATCGATGAGAAGGTACTTTTTATAAGGAGGCAAAATGGTGTCTGTCGCCGCGTCCGAAACCCAAGCGCCACCCGTTTCACGATCCAATTCCGCCCCGGCGTCCTGCAGGGCTTTCCGATCACCCGGAACTTCCTTAACTCTAAGGATATATTTTCGCGTGGAAACCTTTTCGCAAGGGTAGCGCCGCATCAGTTCATCTGAAAATGCTGTTTTGCCCACAGCAATCGGGCCCGAAAGGACGACTATCTTTTTCAACGCTTGCTCCTACCCAAACAGTGCGTAACTATCACCCATAGGTAGCAGTGTTGAACTGATTCGCTCAAGTGAGATCATGATGAACGCTCAAATTGCTATAAAGATGAAATCAGGTCCGAGCATCATGCTTGCTAGTGGAAAGTGGTTCGATCTTCTCGACCCTTGGAATAGCGAGTTCTCAATCTGCGACATTGCACAGGGATTGGCGAACATTTGTCGATATTCGGGTCAGTGCAGCCATTTTTATTCTGTGGCTGAGCACTCAATTCATGTGTCGGACACCGTCGACATGTTCAAACTTGAGGCGCTCTTGCATGATGCAGCGGAGGCATTTCTTGGAGATATCACCCGCCCTCTAAAGCTCCTTTTACCTCAGTACAAAGAGATCGAGGCTTCTGTTGAGGCCGCTATATATGCCCGCTTCGGTTTAGATTCAGCCTCAAAGCCAGCGGTGAAACAAGCCGATCTTCAAGTTCTTGCGGCCGAGCAAAGTCAAGTTATGCCAGCTGGTACAGATTACTGGGCAGCAGGATCGGGCATCCAAAAGGCGGATATTCGTGTGGAGTTCATGTCGCCGGTGGTTGCGCGTGATCGCTTTATGGCCAGGTATTGCGAACTGACGAAAACGTGAGCTCCTGAGTTAGGAAACTTTGGTCGCATCGGGAACGTCGTAAATGTTTGCAGAAAATGCCGATGCAAGCCGGTGGTCTAATAGTGCTGTCATAACATCCCGGCAATTCTCAGCGGTGCAAACTATCAATCCATTGGCATCAAATTGAATCGCTAACCCGTAGGCGGCATGATGCTGCTTGAGAAGTGCCATAAAGCTCGCGTTTTTATAGTGCGCCTTTTGCCGTATCGAGGAGACGCGGCGAAGATTTATTTTGTTGGTACCCACAAATGCTGTCAAGGGCGCAAGATCAGAGAAAATAGCAGCGAATTCCTCCTCTGCCTTCAGCTCAATGAAGTCTGTTGCGTGGGCCTGACGATAGCTTAGCACTGACTCAAAATTTGCTTTGTGCGGTATGATGATGCGGTCGCCAGCAATGAAAAAATCGACATATTTGGAAAGCGAAAAGCTTGGCGTTGTATCAAGTTCCAGCGCGTTGTCACGGAATCCGATATCGATAATTCCCTTTCTCTGCTTTGTCTTCCAAGATCCATCTGTCCGCCTGACCACATGAAGAACGTCTTCGTTGACGGTGAGGCGAATTACGAAAAAGTCGGTATTGATAATCTCTTTCTCATTCTTGATTTTCTTTTGCGAAAGAGGGTTTGCGGATTGAGTGACGATCAATCCGGCATGTGTCTCGGCGGTATCGATGAGTAGCGCGCTCGCTTCGTTATTCTGAGCTAGCAACCCGTACTCCTGGGCTTCTTCGATCCGGCCTCTAGCCTCTTCAATCGAGGTTTTCAAAGCCTGGACAAGATTGTCCTCAGTCGTAATCCAACGACCTGTGTAGGATGGAGCAGTTCCCGCCCCGCCCCCAGATTTCTTGAATAGCCACACTGTCAGCCCAGCATTATGGATGTCAAAGTTGCTGAGAGATGCGGGGATCGTCATAGTTGTCCTTACGGTTTGATTATCTGAATATCTTGCACTGGCCATTGGCGATACCGGCCGGGCTCCAGGTAACCTTTCACGAGCGCGCGACCTTTTTGAACATCGGCACTGCCCGCGAAATTGTAGGTTACGTTATAGAGCCGCCACCCGAGCGCAATTAAGATTGGATTGAGAAACACCTGACCAGACTTATGCGTGATCCAAAACATCCAGCTCAAAAAGACGCAAAAGCCTACGAACTTGTCTGTTTCCTGGTAGTTGATTCCCATGAAGGATACCACATAAGGCAGAGTATAGTTCATTAGGTCCGTAGGTACATATTCGGCTTCTCGAACATTTATATCCTGCGTAGGTCGGACAAGGGCGAGAGCGACCACCGTTAAACCGAAGCAAATGAGGGTAGTCACGAGTAGGCCGACGGAGTAACCAGCATCTTTCAGCGGTAGTTCGCAAATCCCTTCCTTGAGAGGCCAGCAAAATCCACGCGTCAGAGCTCGGTAATCAATGTTCTGAGAGAACAAGATGACCGCCAGCGGTAAATATGATCCAACAAAGACCACAAGTGCCGTGAGTAACCTCAACTGCATAGAATTCCCTCAACCCCCGGCCTGATCTTAGTCGGTGGCCTCCCTCGTGCAATAGAATGCGTTACGCAAATCTGGTTAATGTACAGAATAATAGCCGGCAGGCGATTACGCGGGTTGCAGATTAGTTGTCTGTTCGCCTTTGGAACTGTCTCCGGAGACAGGCCGGCTTTTGATGTAGCCTTCTAGTTCGTCTGCGTGGTTGTCGCAGCCTTTTGCCTGCTTCCGCAACAGTGAAATGTGGTCAGACAGCTCTCGATCCGAACATTGGCTCAAAGGCACCAACGCACGCTCTCCATTCCTGCGAATCGGATACGACTTCACCAAACGCGAATGACCCGGGAAAACCATCTGGGGTGGCGCAGGGTCGTCGCTCATTCCAACCCGCTTTAGCATCTGCGTGACCATGTCGACGAGTTGCTTCTTCGCGAATGCCCGGTAAAACTCAGCGTGAGTACCCGATAGCGGCCTGCTCCTTAGAACTTCGTCTACAATCTCACTGGGTCGAGCCACTAAGCCGGCGTCGACCCGCTGGGTGATCGATTTACGGAATTCCAGCGACAACGAGTTATCTTTTGCCATAAGCTCATCCTGCAAATTTGGATATTGGGATTCGAGATAGCAGCAAGCTGTGCTTGCGTCGGGAGCATTGGTAGGCCACATTACCAATCACCCAAAGTACTTGTCAAAGTGAATGTTCTTTTTTTGTTCGTTCCGTCATCCTGGATAAGTTACGTATGTTTCAATTAGCCGCATCGGACAGGATCGGCGCCTTCACAACATGGCGAGCTGATAAGCTCTCGAGGTGATTATTGCGCCTGCTCGCGAAGCTGGAGATGGTCTCAAATGCAGGGCTTCCCGAAGCGAGTTGCCGAAAATATCTTGCCGCTCTCCGTTGCAGGTACATTGCCCGCCGCATTCCGCGAGTGGTACTTTACTGGACAAACCGTTGATCATGAACTTCCCCATGAAACCTGTCGGCTATGCGATCAGGAGGGGCTCCGGTACCATTTTAAAATCCAGAACAGTCAGACCGGCAATCAGCTAGACGTTGGCTCTGAGTGCATTCTCAAGTTCCAGGTCGCAATTTTTGATAGAGGTCGAGAGCTTACGGCGCAAGAGGCCCGCACAGCACTTGCTGAACGTGTGCGGCTCATGCGCCTTGAAAGTTGCCTGCGAGCGTTGGAACGATTGGCGTTGGCAGAGTCAAACGACATCCTTTCAAACGCACTCAAATACTACAAGCTTCACAAGGCATTGACGCCCAAATTCGCAAACGTGGTGTTCTGGCGATTGCAAGCTAACGCAATCGATCACGATCCGTCGTTTTTCAAAGTTCGCCTAGACAAAGAAAGTTACGTTGCGGATCTACGTGTGATGCCGACACGTAGTGTTCATCGTATTTGGAAGGCCTTGACTTCGCCTCAACGCAAAAAGGCTCAAGAGCTTGGCCATGCCGCTCCAACCGAATAGTATGCAAACGGTTAACGTTTGAAGAAAATTCGATAGGTTGGCCTTGATCGAGGGTCGAAGGGTTCGGCTCCCTTAATATCAGTAGATCTGTTATAGATGGCTGCACGCGTGGCATCTCAGCACCTATAACCTCGGGAACCGAGTTCGGACTCAAACGCCATCCCGCAGTGGGTCATTTTACCGGCGGAATCGTGGTGTCCAACTTTCTTCCAAGGCTTCGATCTCCTCCGCGTCCTCAATTTCATCGGGAGCAATAAAAAGCAGCGTGAGCTGGTACCCCTCCCGTTGAAGCAGCGTCTGCTCCAGCAATTTTGGGCAATGAGAACGGCCTTCACCGTTTAGCCAGACACTTCCCTGAATTTCTGTCCATTCGGACGGACCAGACTGTGTGCGGTCAGAGGATCGCCCGGATAGGCTTCGCTCTGGAAGATGATGTTTCGGGCGAACCGATAGAGATGGAAAATCCTTGGTCGCCTTGGTGTATCGAATTATTCCGTCTTTCGAGAATACGAACGCACAGCAATCATCAGTCAGCTCGACATACCGGGCAACAGTCGCCTCGACGCTTGTCCCGTATTGTCTAGCAAGCGTTTTGACGTGCTCCACGTCGGCATCGCCCAGCTTGCGCATATCGGAAACGAACCATGGCCTCGGCATAAGTATGCCGGCCGCGAACCGGTTGGCTTCTGTTTCCTGTTTCTGAACAAGCGTTTCGATCCGCCGCTCGCTCATGTCCTTTTTCGTACAGCGCTGATCTCCCTTATGCCACGGGATCAAGAAATGTCCGATCTCGTGAGCGATGGTGAAGCGTCGACGCCCACCCTTTGTCCCGGCCTTATAGAGGATGACCCCCTTCTGTTTGTCCGGATCGGTGGTGAGGCCGCCTTCGAACTCCTCCGTTTCCATCTCCAGAATGTCGATAATGTTAATGGAGCGGGCCAGCTCTTCGATTGGGACCGGCGATGTCCAGTGCGGGTGATGACGTAGGATGCAAGCGATGATGGACTCGGGTGCGGCACAGTCCGCGAGATCCATCATCAGATCGTCGTTCATTTTGAGTCCTTATCCTTCAGGCGGTCGGCGACAACTCGCAGCGTCTCCCAATCCTTATCCGAAAGCTTGCCGCCGAACTCGCGGAAAAACTGTAATGAGGACGGGTCGTGCTCGTCTTTTTCGTCCTCGGCGAGGTACTGAACGGTCACGTTAAAATGAGCGGCGAGCTTCTTCAGAAGCTCCAGTCCCGGATTGGTACTGGTTCCCTTCTCCAGTTCCCAAATATGAGCCTTCGAGACTGATACGGCATCGCCAACCTGTTGGAGCGACTCTCCGCGCTTCAACCGAAGCTCCTTGAGCTTCGAAGCTAATGACATTTCTGATCTCCCTTACATGCTCTGCGGAAGCAGCCAGTATGTGGAAAACGCCGTTCTGTCAAATGAACGACGCGTTCGCAGTTGACAACACCATGATCGTTCACCATATCTTACGGAATGTCCATATTGGGACGGAAAGGAGGTGAGAAGATGTCAGGAAAGAACCAACACGTTGTGCCGCATGCTAATGGTTGGGCAGTGCAGGGTGCCGGGAACAGCCGCGCCACTGCGGTTCACTCTACCCAAGCTGAAGCAACGGCTCATGCTCGTTCGATCGCGCAGAACCAACAGTCTGAACTGTTGATCCACGGCCGAAACGGTCAGATTCGTGAACGAGACAGTTATGGCAACGATCCCTACCCACCAAAGGGCTGATGCACCCAAGACCGCGTTCACCCAGAACGCGGTCTTTTTTATGAGGGGATTCGCAAATTGGCGGATCGACAAAGGAGAAGAAAGATATGGCTAGATGCACCGCTCCAGTAAAGGGCCATCGATCAGCCGCTGCGGCCGCCGACTGTCCTGCTTGCGGAAGCCGCTATGGTCGCTATAGCAGTTATAGGGGATATGGCCGCGCGTACAGCTCGGGCCCGACTTCTTCATACTTCCAGTCAGGAAGCAGCAGCGGCCGAAGCAGCAGTAGTGGCGGGTCGGGGCGCCGTACTGCAAAGCCGCGTTGGTCCGGAGCCGGTTCGACTGTGTTGTATACGCCCGAACAAGTGCAATCACTCACGCCTGTTCGCGAAAATGTCGAGAATTTAGCAGCGTCGCAGCCTGACCTTCGAGACGTTTTTCTTTGTCATGCGTGGGATGACAGGCAGGGATCTGCCAAGGAACTGCATGACCTGCTCGAAGCGCGGGGTGTACGTGTGTGGTTCAGCGAGAAGGATCTTGGCCTCGGCGTGCCGATGATGCGGGCGATCGATAAGGGCTTGATAAATTCCCGAGTTGGTATCGTTCTGGTGACCCCGGCTATGCTACGCCGTCTGCCGGCAGAAGGCATTGCAGACAAAGAGCTGTCAGCGCTTCTAAGGCGCGAGCGGCTCGTCCCGGTTGTTCACGGGACAACCTATGAAGAGCTTGAGCAGGTCAGCCTACTGTTAGCCTCCCGAGCTGGGTTGAGCACTGCCGAAGAGTCGATGGCGGAAGTCGCCGCTAAGATCGCCGAACTAGTTGTCACTCAGTCTTGATGTTCCGGGAGGTCGAGATGTCGATGCGCCGCGTACACCTTCGCAAACTGCTCAAAATTATGTTCCTGGAGGAAGGTCCTCGCCGATCGGCGCTCCGGACCGACATTCGAGAGGATCGTGCAAGAGCAGCGGATGACGGTGGCGAGGGCGGCGGGGATTTCTATGGGCCCTTCTGGAGTGACGCGAAGCGGCATGTTTTCGGCATGCACGATCTGCACGCCGCGACTGATGGGCGGATCGCTGGAAATGGCCGCCGGCAAAATCTCTATCCGCAGCTACGGGATGGCTTCCTACTTTGGTGGGACGAGAGGCGCCGGTGGACGAACGCGCCCTTTGCGCCCGGGCGACAGCTCGGGACGCAGTTTCCGTTTCCGGGGCTCGATGCCGTCGTGAAGGTCGACAATATTTTGTCCGCCCGCGATGGTCGTGGCGTTGAGCATTACGTCTACCCTTATTTCTCAGAGACCCCTGTTCTGGACGAGCAGGCTGCGCGGCTCGGGCTTTGGCTGTTGGGCCAAGCACTACTCGGTGTACCTCACGAGGAGATCCGGGTTTTAGACGTTATCCGTGGCGAACCCTTCTCAATTGATCGCTATCCGCTTGCAGGAAACGAGGAAGATAGCTTCCGAGACCGATACGCTGCCCTCCTTGAAGAATGGGAAGCGCTTCGAGCAGAATACGACTGACGGTCTTGCCAGCAGATGTGAGAAGGATGCTCGCGGGACACCGATGCATATGCGGTTGTCGCAAAAGTGAAACTTAGTAGATCAGGGGGAAACGACTGTTCTCGGCCACAAACTGGCTATCCTCGTCAGGCTAACGTGCTGAATAGTCAGTGAGACTGACACCTTAGACATGATTTGGTAAACGGGCCGTAGGTTCGCATCCCTTCAAGGCGTGAAAAGCTTCTTGTCAGTTTCCGGATTTTGTCCGCCCCTGGCGCTGAAATTCCCGCGAAGGTGCACTAGGTGGTGTCGCCTATCGATATTAGCGGGTGGCTGATGCGTTCCGGGGAGTATTCATGAAGCCGAGTGATCCTTTACAAGCTTGGCGCTGACAAGGACCTCCCGCGGTGCCTGTTTGCGCCAAACTTTCTGGAAGCTCTCGACAACGTTGTCGCTGGATACGGCAAGGCCTGGAAGTGCGACCCAGTCCGGTGTCTGCTTTCCCAGAAGGGCCAGCACACAGGTCTGTGCCACGGCGACACCCTGCAGATAGGGCTGCTGAGCACCGATGCCGCAGATCATGCCATCCGAGGCGAGGTTGATAGCGGCTTCGCGACCGAGATCGACCGTCGTCACCGGCAGGTGGCGGCCTGCCCGTTCCAGCGCCTTGACCACTTCCATGGCAGGCGTGTCCCAGACCACGAAGAGGCCCGCGAGGTCGTCATGATCGGATATCAGCATTAAAGCATCTGAGCCGGCTGTTTGAATGCTATCGAATTTGCGCACGACCAACCGGATATCCGGTCGGTTCGTCAGCATCCATTTGTTGAAGGCGATTTCGCGTTCATTGGTGGCGAAGAATTCGGCATGGTAGGACAGCACGCCTACAGCAGCGCCGTAAGCCAGCCGTTTCGCCAGAAACGCGGCCGCGATCGTGCCGAGGCCAAAATTGTCGGCCGAAACCAGCGCGACGTAATCTGAGCCCGGAAGAAGGCCTGTCGGGACATTGTCGAGGAGAAGCAGCCGGATGCCGGCCCGAGAAACGCGCCGGTGCGCATCGGCGACGGTGGAATTGGCAACCGGGATGGAAATGATCGCGTCCGGTTTTTCGCCGCGCAAGCGATCGAGCGCGGCAACCTGAGCTTCCGGAGCAAAGCCGCAATCGACTACCTCGATCACGGCTGTTTCGCAGTCGCCGAAAGTTGCCATGATGCCGGCAATTTGTTGTTTTGCCCAATCGCTGGCCATGGTGTGCAGGACGATCGCAACACGAAAGCGCCCCGCACGGGCGGCGGCAATGTCATCGGCAAGCAGCGCGATGCGTTCGGGAGGCGCTGCCCGTTCCCCATGTGGCCCCAATCCGGATATCGTCATTGCATGGATCTCGTTGTTGATGGGAAGTCGGCAACAGCTTTATGGGTTGGAAACCGGCTTTCCCAAAACCGTAGGACACATTCGGGCGAAATGCATTAAGGTACAATCGCTTTTCGGTCTTGCTCGCCAGCAATGCCTGCCCGGCGTGCGGCGCACGACTTGCGCAGCGCCAGGAACACGGGGTGGGCGAGTGGCGTGCCCTGCACGATCCAGTCTTTCAGGCAGCCCGGCTCGAACAAACTTTCCACGACCACCATGGCCGCGCCCACCAGGCCCGCTGAACTGCCCATCTGCGACTTCGCGATGATCAGGTCGCGTGTCACCAAGGGGTGGCTCTCTCCATAGACCGTTTCACGAACGGCGGCGAGAAGGAGGTCATTGGTCTGGGCCATGGTGCCGGACAGAATGATCAGGTCCGGGTTGAGCATGTTGGCGAGCATCGCGACCGAATGGCCGATCATGCGTCCGCTGAGCCCAAGGATCTCCATGGAGGTCGGATCACCGGATTGTGCGGCCTGGCTGACTTCGATCGCGCCGACATCGCCACCACGGCGCAACGTATCGGCGAGCAACGGGCTTTTGCCGGATTGCGCGGCCGCCAGCCCCTCGCGCGCGATCATGTCGCTGCCGGCAAGGGCGTCGAGCGTCGAGGCACGGTCACCGGTCTGCACCGGCATCTGGCCGATCAGGCCAGAAGCGCCCTGTGCTCCACGATAGAGCCGCCCGTCGAAGATCAGCCCGGCGCCGATCCGTTTTCCAACCTTGATCATCAGCATGTTGCGCGCGGTTTGCCCTGCACCGGCGAAGCGCTCGCCCATTGTCATGGTCTCGATGCTTGAGCGCAACCACACCGGCGCGCCAAATCGATCGACAAGGGTTTCTACGAAGGGAAAACCTTCCCACGCCGGCAGGAAGGACGGCGTCTGTTCCATGAACGGCATCTCGTCGCCCTCGGTGACGGGGCCGGGGACCGAAACCGCAATCCCCCACACCGGCATATCCGGCGCGTGTTTGGCGATCAGCCAGTCGAACAGCGACAAGATGCGTTGCGAGGTCGATGCGGCATCCGCACCGAGATCAATGGCCTCGTGGTGCTCGGTAAAGAGCCGGCCAGAAAGGTCGGCGATGCCGACACCCAGAGCCGACTGGTCCAGCGTCGCGACGAGAATACAGCCAAGATCCGTCCTGAACCGGACGAGGCGCGGCGCCCGTCCGCCACTGGCAATGCCGAGTTCGCTTTCGACGATCAGCCCGATTTCCGAAAGGGTTGCCAAGCGGTCTGCCACCGCAGCCCGCCCCAGTTCGCTTTCCCGTTCCAGTTCCTGTCGCGTCGTGGCCTTGCCCGACCGGATAAGATTGAGGATCGCACCAAGGCTCGCTGCAGCCGAGTCGCGGGTCGTCGGTCGGCCTTTTCCACGTATTCGGGATGTCGAGGCAATGGGCATGTTGCCGTATTCCCTTCGGCGTTCGCGTTGGAGGCTTCGTCATTCAGCGCCGTCAGCCCTTTTCATTGGATAAATCGATTGCATGTGTGGGGCAAGTGCTAACTTATGTCGTAAATATGCAAAAGTTTGAGGACTTATGCTCAAATAATGTTGACTTCAAAATTAAACACTCATAACGTCGCAGTCGGAGAGCGGCGGTGTCGCAGAGATTTCGGGCGGGGCGGGAACCCATCCGGCCCGCAGCGGAGGAGTTCAAAATGTCGGATTGGAAGCTGGCTTATCACGCCAATTGCTGGGGCATGCTTGGTGGCAATGCGCAGGGCGTGACCTCGATTACGGAGCTCAGCTATCGCACATTCGGCGACATGGACCGCGCCTTCGACGATATTGCCGCGGCAGGATATGAAGGCGTTGAACTGTTCGATGGCAATCTGCTTGACTACAGCGCCGCCGACCTTCGCAACCTTCTCGCCAAAACCGGCCTGACGCTGGTGGCCGCCTATGCCGGCGGCAATTTCATCTTCGACGATATCCTGCCGGAAGAGCTGGCCCGGATTACCCGTGCCGCCGACCGCGCCGCCGAACTCGGTGCGCCGCATCTGGTCGTCGGGGGAGGCGCCAAGCGTTTCGACGGTATCCGCGACGAGGACTATGTGAAGCTCGGCGCGGCCCTGGACAAGGTCAAGGCAATAGCCGAAGCCCGTGGGCTGCGCGGCCATTATCATCCGCATCTTTCGACGATCGTCGAAGGGCCAGACACGGTGGCCCGGATATTCGGCCTGACGTCGATCGATTTCTGCCCGGACACGGCGCACCTCGCGGCCGCCGGCGGCGATCCGGCACGGCTTATTCGCGATCACGCGTCGCGCATTTCCTACGTTCACTTGAAGGGCTTCCAGAAGGAACCCTTTGCTTTCACGCCCCTCGATCGCGGCGACGTGCCGACCGGTCCCATCCTTGCCGCCCTACGGGAGACGGGATTCAAGGGCTGGGTCTGCACCGAACTCGATGCATGGTCCGATCCCGCCGAAGGCGCCCGCATCAGCATGGATTATCTGAAACAGGCCTGACGGCCTGGGTGACCTGAAATGGGCGTTACGGCCCAGCAATCTTCGAGGCAATGATGCCTCGACTTCTTGGGAGGAGAAGAAACATGATAACCAGACGAACCCTGCTTGCAACCAGCGCGGCCTTTGCCTTGACCCTGTCGATCGCCGCACCGGCCTTCGCCGATCCGGATGCGGCTCTTGCCAAGCTGCAGGAAACTGTTCTGTCAAAGGGACCGAATGGCGAAGCGCCGGCAGCCGCGTCCACAGTCACGTTGACTGACGAGGAACTGGCAAAGATCAAGGGCATGAACGCCACCGCGGCGATCGTCATGCACTACGGCGGCAATGACTGGAGCCAGGCGCAGATCAACGGGCTGCAGACGCAGTTCACAGCCATGGGCATCAAGGTGATCGCTGTCACCGACGCCGGCTTCAAGCCCGAAAAACAGGTCGCCGACCTCGAAACCATCATGGCGCAGAAGCCCAGCATCATCGTCTCGATCCCAACCGATCCTGTTGCAACGGCTGTGGCCTACAAGGCGGCTGCGGATGCCGGTGTGAAGCTGGTGTTCATGGACAATGTTCCGGCGGGTTTCACGGCCGGCAAGGAATACGTATCCTCCGTTTCGGCAGACAATTACGGCAATGGTGTTGCGTCGGCCCATCTGATGGCCAAGGCCCTCGGCGGCAAGGGCGAGATAGGTCTTGTCTTCCACGCAGCCGACTTCTTTGTCACCAAGCAGCGCTACGACGCGTTCAAGGCGACGATCGCATCGGACTATCCGGACATCAAGATCGTAGCGGAGCAGGGCATCGGCGGTCCGGACTTTTCGGGTGATGCCGACAAGGCGGCCAGCGCGATGCTGACCTCCAACCCCAACCTGAACGGCATCTGGGCCGTCTGGGACGTGCCGGCCGAAGGTGTGATTTCGGCGGCTCGCGTTGCCGGCCGCGACGATCTCGTCATCACGACCATCGATCTCGGCGAGAACGTCGCGATCTCCATGGCGCAGGGCGGCTTCATCAAGGGTCTCGGCGCACAGCGTCCCTATTCGCAAGGTGTGACCGAGGCGCTGTTGGCGGGCTACGGTCTGCTCGGCAAGGAGGCGCCTGCTTTCGTGGCCCTGCCGGCACTTCCCGTCACCAAGGAAACCTTGGTCGAGGGTTGGAAGGCCGTCTACAACACCGAACCGACGGCCAATGTGAAAACCAGTCTCGGACAGTAAGCCTGTTCCGGCACTACCAACCGTGTTCTTGCGGGCGGCGTTTGCGCCGCCCGCGCTTGAAGGCCGGAGAGCCTTTCAGAACAGACCGGGCCAAGTCCCGCCCCTTCATTGACGGAGAAAGACGATGACCAAAGTGATGAACGTCGCCATGATCGGTGGCGGTTTCATGGGCAAGGCGCATGCCATGGCCTATGCTTCCATGCCGATGTTCTTCTGGCCGGCGCCGGCCATTCCGTACCGCAAGGTCGTGGTGGACGTGACCGACGCGATGGCGGAGACCGCCCGCGACCGCTACGGCTTCGAGGAAGCGTCGAGCGATTGGCGCGCAATCGTTGCGCGGCCGGATATCGATGTGGTTGATATCTGCACGCCCAACAATGTCCACGCCGAAATCGCCATCGCCGCAGCCGAAGCCGGCAAGCACATCATTTGCGAAAAGCCGCTCGCCCGCACGGTCGAGGAGGCGCGCGCCATGGCCGCCGCCGTCAAGAAGGCCGGCGTCATCCATATGGTTGCCTTCAACTATCGCCGCACGCCGGCGGTGGCGCTTGCCAAGAAATATATAGAGGACGGCCGCATCGGCAAAATTCTCAACTTCCGGGGCACCTATCTGCAGGATTGGTCCGCCGATCCGGACGGTCCGCTGTCCTGGCGCTTCCAAAAGAAAATCGCCGGATCCGGCACGGTCGGCGATATCGCCACCCATGTCGTCGATCTTGCCCACTATCTTGTCGGCCCGATCGAGACGGTGAATGCGATCACCACCACCTATAACAAGACCCGGCCTCTGCAGCAGGGCGGCGTCGACAAGCTGGGTGCATCCGAAAAGGCCTCCGGCGACGTCGAGCGCGGCGAAGTGGATGTGGATGATGAAGTCATCAGCATGCTGCGTTTCGAAAACGGCGCCATCGGCAGCCTCGAGGCGACACGCAACGCCTATGGCCGCAACAACTTCATCACGCTGGAAATCCACGGCACCAAGGGCTCGATCCATTTCAATTACGAGCGCCGTGACGAATTGCAGGTGATGTTTGCCGACGATCCGGCCGACAGCCGCGGCTTTCGCACGGTCTATACCGGTCCGGCGCACCCCTATGGTCACGGCCTCTGGCCCATCCCGGCGCTGGGCATAGGCTATTCCGAGACGAAGATTGTCGAGTGCTTCGATTTTTTCACGGCCATCAAGACCGGAAAACAGCCATCGCCGAATTTCGACGACGGTCTGTTGACGGAACTGGTCGCGGATGCCCTCATTCGCTCGGGAGAAACCGGAGCGTGGGAGCGCGTGGGCAGATGAACACTGAGGCCACAGCCGCCAGCGTGCCCTTGGCAGTCAGCATGAAAGGGATTTCCAAGTGCTTTGGCGGTGTGCGGGCCTTGAACGATGTGAGTCTCGACATCAGGCAGGGCGAAGTTCACGCCCTGCTTGGCGGCAACGGGGCAGGAAAATCGACGATCCTCAAAGTTCTCAACGGCGTCCACAGGCCGGACTCCGGCACAATTACCGTTTGCGGGAAACTGCTGGAGGATGTCAGCCCCGAAGCGGCGCGCGCGGCCGGCATCGCTATGAACTTCCAGGAATTGAGCCTAATCCCGACGCTGACCGTAGCACAGAACGTGTTCCTGACGCGTGAAACCAGGGGCGGTCTGGGACTGATCGATGACCGGACGGCGGAGCGGCGCGCGGCCGAACTATTTGCGATGCTGGAGGTCGATGTCGATCCGAAAGCGCTGGTTGGCGATCTCGGCGCCGGACAGAAGCAACTGACCGAAATTGTCAAGGCGATCTCGCAGGATGCCCGTGTGCTGGTGCTCGACGAGCCCTCGACGGCTCTGGCCGTCAGCGACGTCGATCGCCTGTTCACATTCCTGCGCAAGCTGAAGGCAAAAGGCGTCGCCATCATCTACGTCTCGCACAGGATGGACGAGATCGCCCGCATCAGCGACCGGGCGACCATCCTGCGCGACGGTGCCCATGTCATTACGGCACCTCTGTCGGAGTTACCGATCGATACGATGATCGAGCACATCGTCGGCACGCGCTCAAAGGGCCTCTCCGATGTAGCGCGCGGCAATGCCGTCAAGGGCGAGGTTCTGCTGGAGCTGCGCAACGTCTCGGGCAAGTACAAGCCAGAAAACATATCCTTTGCGGTCCATCGCGGCGAGGTTGTCGGCCTTGCGGGCCTGCTCGGCTCCGGCCGGTCAGCGCTTGCGCGGCTGATCGCGGGGGTCGAGCCGGTAAAGTCCGGCGAGATCCTGATCAACGGCAAGCTTGTGGCGATCCACAAGCCCGGCGATGCGATCGCCGCCGGCGTGGCGCTGGTGCCGGAGGCGCGGGCAACGCAAGGAATCATTCCTGCTCATTCCGTCGCATCCAACATGACGCTTGCGGTTCTCGACAGCATTTCGGCGGCGGGTTTCGTCGATGCGGAAAGGGTCAGGTCCGTTACGGACGGAATGATCAAGAGATTGTCGGTAAAGACCGCGAGCCGCGACCATGCGGTCTCGACGCTCTCGGGTGGCAACCAACAGAAGGTGGTCATCGGCAAATGGCTCGCAACCGATCCCGATATCCTGGTCCTCGACGAGCCGACCGCTGGCATCGACATCGGTTCGAAATCCGAAATCATTAAGCTGGTGCGCGATCTGGCTGCAGCCGGAAAGGCGATCGTCTTCATTTCCTCAGAACTCAGTGAATTGCTGACGGCCTGCGATCGCATCGTGGTCATGTCGGAAGGCCGCATGTTTGCCGATATCCCGCGTGACCGGCTCGATGATCCGGCTATCGATGCACACGACACGGCCCACCGTCTTCAGGCGGCCGAGCAACGCCTGCAGATCGAAATTCAGGACGCCCTGAAGTCAGGGGAGAAGGTTTGACATGACGACCGCAAATCCAACGCTCGCTGAGAGCTTCAAGGCCAACTGGCGGCAATACATCATCTACATCGGCTTCGCGGTGATCTTCGTGATCTTCGCCCTGACTTTGGCCGACAAGGGCTTTCTCAACCCCAACAACCTGCTCAACATCGTCCGCCAGACAGCCATGATCGCCGTCATGGCCATTGCTATGACCTTCGTGCTGTCCGCCGGCGAGATCGATCTATCGGTTGGCGCGGTCGCAGGGCTCGCAACGGTTACAGTTGCCATGGCGATTGCGGTGGCGGGGCCGATGGCCGGTGTGTTCGCAGGTCTTGCGACGGGCATCGCCGTCGGCATGTTCAACGGCTGGCTGACGACGCGCATTGGCATACCGTCGTTTCTGACGACGCTGGCGATGATGGGGATCGCCAAGGGCGTGGCGATGTGGATTTCCAACACCGCTGCCGTTCCGATCCTCAGCTCCGGCTATTCCTGGCTGTTCGGCGGCGGATCGCTCTTGAAGGTCCCGGTCCTGTTGTTCTGGATGGTCGTCTTCGGCGCCATCGGTCACGTCGTCTTGCGCCGCACCAGCTTCGGTCGACGCGTCTTGGCGACCGGCGGCGGCGAGACGGCGGCACGCTATTCCGGCATCGACACCAAGGCGATCAAGTTCCGCGTGCTCGTGATCTCCTCGACCGCCGCAGCCTTTGCCGGCATGCTCTATGCAGGGCGGCTCCAGTCGGGCCGGTTCCAACTCGGCGAGGGGGACGAACTGTCTGTGATCGCTGCCGCCGNNAACCAGCCTGTTCGGCGGCAAGGGCACGATCATCGGCACCATCGTCGGAGCCCTGATGATCGGCATGATCAACAACGGCCTGATCCTAATGGGGCTGGAATTCTCGCAGCAACTCATCGCACGCGGCGGAATCATCATCCTCGCCGTTGCCCTGTCGCAGAAGCGGAACTGAGCCATGTCCCCTG
This sequence comes from Hyphomicrobiales bacterium, assembly GCA_900472175.1. Classification (GTDB taxonomy): domain Bacteria; phylum Pseudomonadota; class Alphaproteobacteria; order Rhizobiales; family Rhizobiaceae; genus Pararhizobium. The sequence continues at coordinate 19,586 of UCHD01000044.1, forward strand.
TAACGATTATCGGTACTGTCATCGCGAAGCCCGGAACGCGCGAGGAGTTGCAAACGCTCCTCGCGGCCCAGGTGGCACCGACGCGCGCCGAACCCGGTTGCATCAACTATGACTTCCATGTGGATGCGAACGACCCTTGCGTCTTCGTATTCTACGAGAACTGGCGCAGCCAGGCCGACCTCGATGCTCATATGACGATGCCCCATCTGCGGCCGCTCCTGAGCGCGATAGACAGGCTGCTCTCCAGCCCCGTCGAAATCCGCCATTTGCAGATGCTCAGCGGGACCAAGTAGGCGCATTGACGCAAGGCACCGATTGCGAGCGGCGTCGGTTCATCCTGGTTCCCTGTCGTGCGACATTGACGCGAGTATGACATGATGCTTGGTATCGCCTGATCGTACCAAAGGCGCAGCGGATGTGACGGAACGGAAAAACATAGCCAAGGCCAGGATCAAGGGCGCGCCGGAGGGCCCCTACGAGACTGCCGTTGAACAGGCGCGCGGCAGCCTCCAGAATCGTAACCTTAACCAGTTTCTCGACTTCGTCATCGCGCTTCACGACGAAAGCGCCCGGATCTTCGGATCGCGGGTCACGCAGCGGGACACGCGCATGGTCCTCGATCTCTTGCGCAGCCACATTTCAGGCAGGCCCGTCACCAAGTCCGCTCTCGTCGCGTCATCCGGGCTGTCCTACGGAACGGCGATGAGGGCGATCGAGGGCATGCTCGAAAGCGGCCTGATTGTCACACGTCCGCGCACAGCCACAGGTCTGTCGTACTCGCTCCACCCGTCCGGCGACCTGATTTCCCGCTGGCATGCCTTCTCGCATCGTGGCGAGAAGCTGCTGCGCGAGGCGACCGCCGCGACCGAACCGCTGCGCACGCCGGCCGGCCGCCGTCCCAAGCTGGATGTTCCCGCCGGCATCATCCCGCCGCCCGCGGTCCTGACGGAAACCCTGTCCCTGGGCAGGGGGCTGCGCATCCTCGTCCATGCCGACACGACGTTCATGGCGATGAGTGCTTTGAAGCGGCAATTCGAGCTCATTCTGGGCGTCCCCGTCGAGGCGCGCGCGCTGGGGATCGATCGCCTGCAAGAGGAAATCGTCGGCAACAGTCGGCGGTCGCAGTCGCGCTACGACATCATCGCATGCGATTTGCCCTGGTTCGGGGAGATGGCGCATCACGGCCGTCTCCTGCCCCTGGACAAGCTGATTCAGGAAAACAATTTGGATTGCAGCGATATCTACGCCGATGCGCTGGCGAGTTCGCGTCATAATGGCCAGCAGTTCGGCATTCCCGTGCTGACGACGGGGGAGGTTCTGGCCTATCGGACGGATCTTCTGGCGGAACGGGCGATCGTCCCGCCGAGAACGTCGGATGAGGTGATCGCAGCGGGGCGGAAACTGCACGACCCGAAACGGGGAGTTTCCGGCATAACCTGGAACGGCGGTCGTGGGACGGCGCTCGGGCACAGCTTCATCATGATGATGGGAGCCTTCGGCCGGCCGATCGTGGACCTTCGTCGTACTCAAGACGGCTTCGACGTCGCCGGCGCCGAGGGTGAAGAGCTACGACCGACATTTCTGTCCGAAGAGGCCCGGCAGACCGCGGCCTACATGCAGGAGTTAATGGCATTTTCCCCGCCGAACGTTCTGGACGTGACGTGGTACGAGCGGGCGAGCACCTACGCCAACGGCCATGCCGCAATGGCCTATTCCCACTCGCTCCTCGCTCATCTCTACGAAACGGTGCCGCAATCGCCGGCCTATCGCAAAACCGGCTATCTGCCCCATCCGACCGGTCCTAACGGGCGGCCGATCGTTCCGGTCGGCGGGTATGCCCTGTCCATTCCGTCGAATGTCGCGCCAGCACGGATTCCGTCCGTCTGGAAGGCGCTGATGACGTTGACCTCGGCGGAATCGGTCAAGCTCTACCTGCTGAACGGGAGCCTCGCCAGTTCGCGGGCGAGCGTCAGCCGCGATCCGGAGGTACAGGCCATCTCGCCCTATATCGGCACCATCGATGCCTACGCCGCCAAAGGATATCTGCGCATGTGGCCCCGTCCGCCCATTGCCGGTATTCCGGACGTCATTTCCATCGCGGGGGAGGAAGTCCATGATTTGCTCAGTGGATGGAAATCCATGGAGGCAGCGTTGGTCCGCGCTCAGAACAGGGCAGATGCCATCATGCGGGAAAGAGGGCATTATTGATCCTTCCTCTCCGGGAGTCCCCAAAAATATCCAGAATGGATAAAACTCCGGCTGGTGCGATGATCAGCATCGATTAAGCTTTACCTCATCCAAACTGCTTCAGAGCAGACGCACGGGAGGTGCGGGGATCAGGAGGAAGATGGTGTCGCTGAGGCCAATGAGCCCAAAGCCGGCACCGTAAATCTTCAACAAACATGTCTGCGCCGGGAGCGCAATTTGAATCGGGCCGCATGCGAAGCCGGGTGAGCGCGCTGTCGTGTCGAGAGGAGTGAGATCAATGGCGTTCAAATACGCGTTCAACACCTGGGCGTATTCCAGTTTTCCGTGTTGGGTACCGTCCTATTCTATCGAGGAAACGATCCGCCGCATCGCCGGTTTCGGTTATGACGGCATTGAGATTGGCTGCGCGGCGCCACACGCATGGCCCGCCTATCTTTCGCCCAGTCATCGCCGCGACCTGAAATCTCTGATGGATGATCTCAATCTGAAGCCGGTCAGCCTGCTGCCGGCCCCCGGCGGCGGACCTGGCCACAACGTGGCATCGCTCCTGCCGGAGGAGCGCAAGGCGACGATCGCGCATTACAAGGAGGTGGTAGACCTCGCCCATGATCTCGGCGCAGACCGCGTGCTTTACATCGCTGGATGGCGATCCTTCGGTACGGGTTATCAGCAAGCCTGGGACTGGAGCCTCGCGGCGCTCAGGGAAATTGCCGCCCATGCCCGGGAAAAGGGCGTCGGCATCAGCATCGAGCCGACATCGGCCGATTCCAATCTCATCGACACCCCCGGTCAGGCGCTGCTCTTGCGTGAGCAGGTCGGCTCCGACACGGTCAAGGTGATGTTCGACACCTACCACGCGCTCTACCGCAACGAGGTCAGTTCCGACTATGTGCACGAGATGGCGGAGCATCTGGACCATGTCCACTTTGCCGATATCGACCGTCTGCCGCCAGGCGAGGGCGTGGTCGACTGGGCCGGTGTGCTGGCAGCGCTGAAACAGATCGATTTCCAAGGATATCTGACGATGGAAATAGGCTTCAGCGGCCGGAATTTCGACCCCGATCGCGTGGCGCGCAGTGCGCTCTCCTACCTGAAGTCGGTCGAAGCCAGCCTGAAATAACAATCACTGAAATGACAATCAACGGGAGGAGGAAACCCACATGAAGACGAACAAGACACATATGCGACGACTGCAGGCGACACTATCCCTCATGGTGATGGCGACAGCATCGGGCGCCATGGCGGAACCAGTGCCGGTAGTGCAATGGGACCAGTTTTCCAATGCCGGCATCACGGCCGCGGGGCCGGCCATGGAGGAATTGATCAAGGTCTGCGAGGCGGCACTTCCGGACGTGAACATCGAGCGTACCGTGGTTCCGTCGATCGGCATACGCGAGAGCTATCGTCTCGCTGTTTCCGCAGACAAGACACCGGACCTCGGTTATACTTGGCCGGCAGCATCGGTTCTGGCGGGTTATGCCCGTACCGGAAAAGTGGCGCCACTCAACAGTTATTACGACAAATACGGCTGGGACAACGTCAACGCCTTCTATCGCGGCCGCAATTCCTATCAGGGCAAGCTCTACGCCGTTCCGATGGAACAGGACCTGATGGGTGTCTACTACAACAAGGCGATGTTTGCCGAACTCGGTCTCGAAGTTCCCAAGACCTACGCCGAATTCAAGACGGTCGTGGACAAGATCAAGGAAGCCGGCAAGATCCCGATCGCCTTCGGCAATCGCGACCGCTGGCCCGCTACCAACACGCTGAGCCTGATTCTCGGTCTGACGGCCGGCCGGGCGGAAGAGGAAAAAGTGTTCTTCGGCGAGGAACCCTGGACGAACCCCAAGTTCAAGCTGGCTGCGGAGACTTTCCAGCAATGGGGCAAGGATGGATATTTCCCCAAGGGCTTCAACGGCATCGGTTATGATGAGGCCAATGCGCTTTTCCTCGGCGGACGTGCCGCGATGAATATCACCGGGACGTGGGTATTGCAGGACATGGCGCGGGGCGCCAAATTCGATCTCGGCGTGTTCATGTTGCCACCGATCTCCGACGGCGTCCCCCCCGGCACGATGTGGGGCGAAGGGTCTCAGTGGCAGGTTTCCGCAGCGGCGAGCGATGCCGCCAAGGATGCCGCAGCCAGCTACATCAACTGCCTGACCTCCAAGGAAAACCGCAAGACATGGGTGGAGAAGGGTTATCTTGTTCCGATCGGCACGACGGCCGAAGACCTGAAAGCCTGGAATACAATGCCGGTCGTCAAGGATTTTTATGCGGAAGGCCTGAAAACCCCGGATACGAATTTCTACGACCTGCACACCACCGTGCCGGAAAGCGTGACTCAGGTCCTCTATCCGGAATTGCAGAAGCTCGCGAGCGGTGACGAGACGCCGGACTCTTTCCTCGCGGCCATTCAGGCATCGTGGCAGGCAGCAATTGCCAATGGCGAGCGCTGGGTGCCTTAACCCGTCACCCGGATCCTTATGGGATGGTGGCGGTTTTCCCCTGCCATCCCCAACCTTGGGACATGTTCATGTACAACAGCCGCCAAGCCCTGCTGTTCGTGCTGCCGGCCTTGCTGCTCTATGTAGCTTTTGTCGCGGTGCCAATCCTGCAGGTCGCAGCCTACAGCCTGTTTTCTTGGGACAACGGGTCGATCAAGGCCTTCAGCGGCCTTGGGAATTATCAGCGTCTGACGTCTGACGGCGTCTTCTGGACGGCGCTCGGGCACAATGCCATCTGGGCTGTCCTGACGCTCTGTTTCCCGCTGATGATCGGCCTCGTCCTTGCCTCCATTCTCGCCGAACGGTCGCCGCGCACCATTCGGCTGATGAGTGCGCTTTACTTTTTGCCGCGCACCATTCCGCTTGTCGTCGCCGGCATCATCTGGGGTTGGATCTATAATCCCATCTTCGGCCTTTTGAACTATGTTCTCGACCTGATCGGCCTCGGATCGCTGGGCGGCGCATGGCTCGCGGAATCCGGCTCGGCGCTCCTGTCACTCAATGCGGCCGGTGCCTGGACATTTTACGGCTTCTGCGTGCTGATCTATCTGTCGGCCATCCAGTCGATCGACCCTTCGCTTTACGAGGCGGCCTCGCTCGATGGGGCCGGCTGGGGACAGCGGTTTCGGTTTATCACTGTGCCGCTCCTGAAAAGCACCACGCTCTTTCTTGGTCTCTATGCGGCCATCGAAGCCATGCGCTTCTTCGATCTGGTCTGGGTGACCACGCAGGGCGGGCCGGGCTACGACACCGAAGTCCTGACCACGCATATCTATAAGACCTTTTTCCTTGTCGGCGACTTTGGCTACGCGGCGGCCCTTTCGGTCGTGCTGCTTGCCATCGTGCTCACTATCGGCGGATTGAGCTACCGCATCCTGAGCCAGTCATGACCAGAACATCCCGCGTCTTCCAGCATGCCGTGCTTCTGCTCTTCGCGCTTTATGCGCTGGTTCCGGTCTATCTCGTCGTGCTTGCATCGCTGCGCAGCGAGGCCGATCTGTTTTCCGGGCCACTCACACTGCCGTGGCCCATCGATATCGGCAACTTCCGTCGTGTCTGGTTCGAAAGCGGCTTTTCGCAGTTTTTCGTCAACAGCCTGATGATCAGCACCGGCTCGACCCTGCTCGTCATGCTGACGGCGCCGCTGGCCGGCTTCGCCTTCGCAAAACTGAAATTTCCCGGCAAGGAAATCCTGTTCGGGCTGTTTCTGGCAGGCCTTGTCGTCCCCGCTCCCTCGGTGATCGTGGCACTGTACGGCGACCTTCAGATGCTCGGTCTTCTGAATACGCGCATCGGCGTTATCCTGCCCCAGGCAGCGCTTCTTCTTCCCTTCTCGATCTTCATGATGCGGACCGTGATGGAGGACGTGCCCGACGACCTTCTGGAGGCAGCAACAATCGACGGCGCAACGCTTTTCGAGACTTTTACGAAAGTGGTTGTTCCCATTGTCAAACCGGGCCTCCTGTCGCTTGCATTGATCGCGTTCCTGTTTTCCTGGCAGGAATACCTGCTGCCGCTGGTCGTGATCCAGGACGAGACCCTCAAGCCGCTGACGGTGGGCGCTGCAACCCTGCAAGGGCGCTACGGCGTCGATTACGGCGGGATCGCGGCTGCGGGCATCATCGCCTTTGCGCCGATCGTCGTGCTGTTCCTTGTTTTGCAACGCTCTTTCGTCCGCGGCCTGACAGCCGGCGCCGTGAAGTAAACCTTACCCAACTGGAGTATCGCCATGAAAGCCGTTTTTCTCCCCGGCAACAAGCGCGTCGAAATTCGCGCTGTCGAAGTGCCCAAGCCGCGGCAGGACGAGGTCCTGGTCCAGGTCAAGGCATCCTGCATATGCCGCAGCGATCTCAGTCTCTACTACGGCAATGCCGTGGTCGGGGGCGAGGCAGCGGGGCGCTGTGTCACGGGTCATGAACCATCCGGCATCATCGTCGAGGTAGGCTCGGCCGTCCGTCAGTTCAAGAAGGACGACCGGGTCGCCATCCATCTCGCCATTGGCTGCGGCGTGTGCAGCTATTGCCGCGCAGGCCACTTTCATCTCTGCTTTGAATGGAAATGTATCGGCTTCACTGCCGATGGAGGTAATGCGGAATATATCGCCGTTCCGGAGCGCAATCTGCTGAGACTGCCCGACACGATGTCCTACGTCGCCGGCGCGATTTCCACGGACGCCTTCGGCACGCTTTGCAGCGCGGCGCGAAAGCTCGGCATCGACGGTCTTTCGACCGTGGGGATCTGGGGGCTCGGCCCGATGGGCTCGGCGGGCGTGCTTGCCGCAAAGGCATTGGGCGGACAGGTTGTTGCCCTCGATCCGATCGAAGAGCGCCGGGACTTCGCACGTAGCCTTGGCGCCGATCTGGTTCTCGACCCTATGAACAGAACTTCATTCGAGCAATTGATGGACTTTTCCGGCGGAAAGGGCGTGACAGCGGCCATCGATTGCTCGGGCAACGGCATGGCGCAGAACATGGCGCTGGACGCGGCTGCGCGTTTCGCCAAGGTCGCCTTCGTCGGGGAGAGCCTTGAGGCCACGATCCGGCCGAGCGATCAGTTGATCCGCAAGCAGGTGACGCTGATGGGGTCCTGGTATTTCGGCGTGGCCGAATACGAGGACATCCTGCGCATCGTTGACGTCGGCAATATCGATCTGGAAAAACTCGCAACCCATACCTTCCCGCTTGACGAGGCGGAAACGGCGTTCCGGCTGTTCGACGAACGCAAGACGGAAAAGGCAGTCTTTGTTTTTTGACGATGATCGGTAAATGGAAATAGAAGCGCGGACGGGGGCAGGCATATGGCAACGGTAAGTTTTGAAGGAACCCGCAAGGCGTTCGGCGCCCATGAGGTACTGAAAGGTGTCTCCCTTGATGTGGCGGACGGTGAATTCGTCATTCTCGTCGGGCCATCCGGATGTGGAAAATCGACGCTGCTACGCATGCTGGCGGGTCTCGAACAGGCAACCGGCGGCGATATCCGGATCGATGGAAAAAGCGTGATCGGCATTGCCCCGAAAGAGCGGGACATCGCCATGGTCTTTCAGACATATGCTCTTTATCCGCATATGACCGTCGCCGAAAATATGGGATTTTCACTACGGCTCGCAAAAGCGCCCAAAGCGGAAGCAGACCAAAGGATCAGCGCGGCTGCGACCTTGCTGAACCTCGATACGTTATTGGACCGCTATCCCAAGCAGCTTTCAGGCGGGCAGCGCCAACGTGTTGCCATGGGCCGTGCGATCGTCCGCGATCCGAAGGTGTTTCTGTTCGATGAGCCGCTCTCGAACCTTGACGCCAAGCTGCGGGTGCAGATGCGCGCCGAGATCAAGGCTCTGCACCAGCGACTGCGCACGACCAGCATCTATGTTACCCATGACCAGGTCGAGGCCATGACCATGGCGGACCGTATCGTTGTGATGAACGGCGGCATCATTGAGCAGGTCGGCACACCGCTCGATCTCTACGACAGTCCCGCCAACCTTTTCGTCGCCGGCTTCATTGGTTCGCCGTCCATGAACTTCTTTGATGGAAAGTTAGAGCGGCAGGACGCAATAGTCATGTTTAGAGCAAACGGCGGCTTCGCGTTGCCGATAACGGTCGAGGCCGCGGGTTCAGCACGGGAGGGGCAAGCCGTTGTCTATGGCGTGCGCCCGGAACACATCGATTTCACGGGTAGTGACAGCAGCGGTGACTTTGCGCCGGTTGTATCGGTCGTGGAGCCGATGGGATCGGAAACTCTGATTCTTGCAGATCATCCCGGAGGCAAAATGACGGTCTCCTATCGGGGACGGGGAGTTTTCAATCCCGGCGATAGGCTTCCGCTGACGATTGATGCATCTCGCATCCACCTGTTCGATCGTGCCAGCGGACGCAACTTGCGCTATAGCGGCCAGCATTGAAATGTAAATCAAATCAGTTCTTAGCGGGGATCAGCATACAGAGGTCCATATCCCATATGTGGACGGCCCCCGACTCGCAAGATATTTGATAATTTGATCTGATCGCTTGCGTCCATATGTCCGGCCTGTTGTTGCGTTCGCACATGAACGCTGGCCTAGATGGTTTCCGCAACACAGGTCCCAAACATCAAGGCGGCCTTGAGGGGCCAATGGGATACCCGGGGTATCCTGTGTCCCGGATCGATCGATCACACCATCTGCTATTATCTTGCAAGTGTAGTATCACCAACACGTGGTGAAGATCAGGATGTCCCGGGTTCTTGCTCTCCAATCTTCATGCGGCGCCTCCCGTCAAAGCTGGTCCTGATTGCGCGCTGTATGTGTCTCCAGACACCATGAGCTTCCAAGCTACGCGCGCCATCTTGTTAGCGAGTGCGACAGCTGCCAGTTTAGGCGGCTTGCGCTTGAGCAGTTCCGCCAACCATCGAGAAGCCTTACCAGATCGCCGCGCGTGATGAATGACAGCGGTTGCTCCAGCCACCAGGACGGCCCGCAGAGCTTCATCGCCGGCTCGCGTGATACCACCGAGCCGCAGCTTGCCGCCGGTCGAGTGATCTTTTGGCGTCAACCCTACCCAAGCTGCGAACTGGCGGCCAGATTTGAAGAGCTCCGGAGCGGGTGTCTTCATTATCAAAAGAGCCGAACCGATTGGGCCAATGCCGGGAATGGTGTTGAGACGTTTGCTGCGTTCGTCGTTACGCTGCCATGCCTTTACCTTGGCCTCCACATCCGCAATCTTCTTCTCCAGTTGAGCGTATTCCTCGGCCTGGCTCATGAACAATTCCTGTGCGAGCTCTGGCACAGTCCCGTCGGTTTGTATCCTTTCAAGCAGCAGAGGAATATGTGCCAGCCCCTTGGCTGCGGAGACAACAAACTCATTGGCGTAGCCCCGGATTGCGTTGGCGAGTTGGGTGCGGTTGGCTATGAGACGGGTACGGACGCTGATCAGCATGAGTGCCGCTTGTTCATCAACTGTCTTAAGCGGAACAAACCGCATCGTTGGGCGGCTCATTGCCTCGCAGAGCCCTTCCGCATCGGCCGCGTCGTTTTTGTTCCGCTTGACGTAGGGCTTAGCAAGTTGTGGCGCGATCATTTTCACCTCATGTCCGAATGAGGCGAGCAGCCGTGCCCAATGATGCGAACCACCACAGGCCTCGATCGCGACCAAAGTTGGCGGGCAGGTCGTGAAGAAGTCGATCATCTCCTTGCGTCGCATTTTCTTACGCAAGACCGGCTTCTCTCCAGCATTCACGCAATGCAACTGAAAAACATGTTTTGACGTATCCATGCCAATACGAATAATCTTGTCCACGGGCGGCCCCTTCGATTGAGATCTTAACAGCTCATTCTGGCACATTTCGATGCCGTTCAGGGGCCGTCCACTCCAACATCAAGGCGACCTGGGTTTGATGGGGCCGGCCACCGGTTCGAAATCAAATCATGTCGTGGCAGATGACGGCGGGCACTTATTCCGGCACTATCCTTTATTATGTTCCGCCCGTCGACGCTTTCCCCCTTTGTGTATTTGTCTCCGGCTCTTCATCAGGATGAGCTGGCAGCTAGCCCACTTGCCACCAATGGCATGCGGCTTCTGGGCTATGTCGAGCAAAACGGCGGTATTCTGCTGACGCGATCCTTGGGCGCTTTTCATAGGAAATGTGTCGAATGGGCCGCACATAAATTTCAGTGGCCCGGGTATGAACCGCAAATCCTGTATTCCGTGAATAAGGTTCTCAACGAGCCGGATTTCCCTCCGCTCTCCATCCTGCATTGGGCGCTGCAGGACCTTCGTATCATCCGCCATTACAAAGGCAGGGCCCTGCTTACGAAGCGCGGCAGATCGATCCTCGGCAATCACGGGGAGCTTCAGGCTGTTCTCGCAGAATGGATGCTGGCCGCTCCGCTGCAGGAGAGTCTTACCCCCGAAGCTGCCGCAATGTTCTGGGATCTTAGGCATATGCTGGGCATCGTTTCGACCCGATTGGGCGACTGGGTGACGCTGGGCGATTATACCGAATGGGCACTCCCGGTAGAGCTTTTCCCGGCAAGGGGACCGCTCGGCCCCCGACACGAGGCAGGTTGGTTTATCGCACATAATCTCGTTCGCCCGCTGACCTGGCTGGGCGTCCTGGAGAACTCGCCGCAGAACGTGCCAGCCATGTCGATGATGGACCGGCAATTTCGAAAGACGATACTATTCGATAAATTCTTCAGGATCGGCCTTCCGATCGGGATCGAGGCGGTCATCGTCCACTGATGAACCCCAGAGGCGCTGCCGCTGGGGCGATCGCATATCGGGCGCTCTGACGCCAGCGACGGCGCATTTTGTCGTCGCGCGACATATGCTCAGCCAACAGTACATTCTACGGTTTGGGTGCCGCCGCGCCGGACGATGCAGCACCGGGCATTTTTAGCGCCAACCAACAAACCCCGTGCCTGGTGGATGCTGCCAATCTGGTTCATCGCTGCAGGGCTTGGGATCTATTGCCTACAATTCTGATCATGGAGCTAAGGGGGCGGCTCTGGGATGTGAGAAGCGGCCCCGCGCGCCGGGGGCTGTCGATCCCGGATCCCGGCGTTGCCGTCGCTAGGCTGACCCTCCTGCGGCAACCCTTTAAACCGGTCTTGCGGGAGGCGAACGGCTTTCGCGGTGCCCGCTACAGCTGGTATGCCCTTTCTTGTTTTGGACGCTTCCGCGAAACGACCCAAAAGCTGTCACTGCGTAAAACTGCGCGATTGCAAACCTTGCTAGCCAGTTTATCTCGCACTCCGACCAACAAGGTTGATCTGCCCATCGTGGCGTGTTTTGAAGGTGGAAGATCGGCGGCGGGGCTTTGACAACAGGAATGGCAGAACAGTTTGACATGTTTTCGGAGCAGGTTCCGCGCGACGATTTGGTCATGCGTGCCGCCTCCAGATTAGCCAAGCCCGAACAGTCTGCCGTCCCCATGAGTGAAGAGGACATGGTTCGGCATCTCTCTGAGACGGGCCGCTACCGCATCCTCACGAAAATGGTGCCGCGCGCGGTCGCGCCAAACCCGCGCCCGGAGTATCCCCTCAAAGGTATTGTGCTCGACACCGAGACCACGGGCCTCAATGCGCGCAAGGATGAGATCATCGAGATTGGTGTGATCGCTTTCACCTTCGATGTCAAAGGAAACATCGGTGACGTCACCGGGGTCTATGGTGGGCTCCAGAAGCCGAGCGTTTCAATTCCTTCCGATATTACCAGACTTACCGGTATAACCGATGAGATGGTCTCCGGGCAGTCAATCGATATGGTTGCGTTGCGGGAACTGATTGAACCGGCGGATCTGCTGATCGCCCACAATGCCGGTTTCGACCGGCCATTCTGCGAGGCGTTTTCTCACCTATTTTCCGGCAAGGCCTGGGCTTGCTCTAAATCAGAGGTCGACTGGTCGTCTCGGGGATATGAAGGCACCAAGCTCGGATATCTGATCGGGCAGGCGGGCTACTTCCATGATGGTCATCGGGCTATCGATGATTGTTTCGCACTTTTGGAGGTCCTGGCCCGTGAGGTGGACGGCTCTGCTTCCACAGCTTTCGCCGAACTCTATGAAGCAAGCCAGAGATCGCGTATCCGAATCTTTGCGGAAAACAGTCCCTTCGACATGAAGGATCATCTGAAGGCGCGAGGCTATCATTGGTCCGACGGAAGCGATGGCCGACCCAAGTCCTGGTGGATCGAAGTTGGAGAAGAAGCTCTCGATGATGAGCTTCGCTATCTCAGGGCCGAAATCTACGGCTATCCGGATGCCGATCCACCAATCAAACGGCTGACCTCCTTCGACCGGTTCCGGGCCTGATAGCCCCCTTCAGCCCATTTCTATTGGACCCATGCTTTGAACGCATGGCCGACCTGAGACCTTATACCTTATCGATGAGCGTCCAAGAGCCTATATTCCAATCACAGAAACGACGTTGGAACCGAAGCAAGGTTGCTGACGTCAAGAGACCTCACGAAAGGGGATCATCATGAACGTAGCACGCTCCTTCAACAACTGGCGCAAGTACCGTCAGACCGTTACCGAACTTGGCCGCATGAGCTCGCATGAGCTGCAGGACCTCGGCATCGATCGCGCCGACATCCACAGCGTTGCCCGCCAGTCGGTCGCTCGCTAAACGGCTATCTCCAAGCCAACCTGAATGACAATACGCCCGCTGATGACGCGGGCGTTTCTGTGTCTGGCCTGCCACGAAACCCTGAGTTGGAGATTTCTTTCGTCAATTAAAAGGCTGTGCATTTTCCGCATAGCTGCACTGCAGCAAAGTCTATTTCATGTGCTGCGAGAAAGGATATCTTGGTTGTCATCGAAGCGATGCACATCCTCCCGCAGAGCTTCGAATTCAGACGGCCCACTCCTCCTCCCAAGGGGCGTCTGTCGGAACAGCGGCACTCCTCCTCCCAGCCGTTGTTCGGTTCTTTTCGGAAAGCCTGCCGCACCTCCTCCCGCGGCAGGCTTTTTCGTTTTCAGGACTGTGGTATCAGAGCCCGAGCGCGAGCTGCGGCTCTTGCCCGCTCTCTTCGGTGTTGAGCGATGACAGGGTGACCCCTAAGAGCCGCACCGGACGTTTGAACGGGAACACCGAGGCGAGCAGGGTTTCAGCATTCTCCAAGACCATGTCGACGTCGGACACGGGTTCCGACACGGTCCTGCTGCGTGTCGCCTGACTGAAATCTGAATATTTGATTTTGACGGTGATCGTCTTTCCCGTGATGTCATGGGCCTCGCAATAGCGCCAGACCTTCTCGGCCAGTGGCCGCAACTCGGCTTTGGCAAGATCGAGATCGCCGATGTCCTCAACGAACGTGTCCTCGGCGCCAACAGGCTTTCGAATGCGATCGGGTCTCACCCGGCGTTGATCGATCCCACGGGCAATGCCGTAGAAATAAGGACCGGACTTCCCGAAGTTCTGCTGAAGGAACGCTAGCGACTTCGACTTAAGATCAAGCCCGGTCTCTATGCCATGCCGTTTCATTCGCTCGGCCGTGGCCGGCCCCACGCCATGGAATTTCTTGACGGGGAGGGCCTCGACAAAACCCGGCCCGTTCTTTGGCGTAATGACCGCCTGGCCATTCGGCTTGTTCAGATCGCTCGCCATTTTGGCCAGGAACTTGTTGTAGGAGATACCGGCCGAGGCGTTGAGGCCAGTGACCGCCTTGATCTTCGCTCTGATCTGCAGCGCGATTTCCGTGGCGATGTCCATACCTTTCAGGTTCTCGGTCACATCGAGATAGGCCTCGTCAAGCGACAGCGGCTCGATCAGCGGCGTGTACTCTGCAAAAATCTCCCTGATCTGCTGCGAGACCTGCCGATATACCTCGAAGCGCGGCGGCACAAAAATCAGATCCGGACATTTCCGTTTGGCCGTGACCGACGGCATGGCGGAATGCACACCAAAGGTTCTGGCCTCGTAACTCGCTGCTGCCACAACACCGCGTGCCGCCGATCCGCCGACGGCCAATGGTAGCCCACGTAGCGCCGGGTTGTCTCGCTGCTCGACCGAGGCATAAAAGGCATCCATGTCGACATGGATGATTTTGCGCACGGGTTGCACGACACCCATTCCGTCAGTTCCCAGACGGTAAGCCGGCATGTCGTGAACAGGTATTTGACTGCCCTGGTCATGCTCTGTGCTGGTGATCACAGCAACAGACCTTCTTCGTCCGGCTTCGGTTTGGCCTGCGGGGGCACGATCACCAGCATATTGCCTGGGAGCGGACGCTGTAGGTGGCGGGCTTCATCCCACGGTGCTGTCAGCCAGGTGTCGACCTCTTCAGGCGTGGTCAGAATCGACGGCATAGCCTTTTCATGGATGGGAGAGACGACCTCGTTCGGCGATGTCGTCAGAAATCCGAACAGCTCGTATTCCTGCTCGCCATCCCTGACTTTGCGCACGCCCTTCCATGGCGTCCAAAAGCCCGCGAAAAACATAAGCGGCCGATCCTCATTGCGAGCGAACCAGGCGTTCGGCACGCGCCCGCCTTCGATTTTGCTGGCTGGATCCGGTTCGGCAAAAGACGTGAACGGAACCACGCAGCGGCTGGTAGGCCCGAGCCAGCGCCGCCAGTGCGGCGAACTCACATTGCGGATATTGGTGACGCCGGGATCGTAATTTTTCACATAAGCTGGCGGCGACGGCATTCCCCAGGTCGCTCGGGCAACCTCGCGCTGTCCGTCCTCGGCGACGCGGACAATCGGCGCCTGATAGCCTGGATAAACATCGAAGGAGGCTTCATTCCAGCCGGCTCGATCCCGGAACGCCTTTGTAAACTGCAGAACCGCGTCGCGCGTGGTCGTCACATTATAGAGATTACACATTGCCGTCCTCCTATCCAATGCGGCTCAAGGCGAAGTTTCCGATCCTTTCGGAACGCAATCAAGCTTTGAAAGCTCCAGTGATCACGTGGGCTTTTGCGGCTCAAAAACCAAGGCCGCCTCCAGCAAACAGGGAAATCCCGTCCCGCATCTATCCTGCCCGTCAGAACAGTGCATCTTGTCGCAACCCATTGCCATGCGACGGCGCAGATCCACAAAACGCATGCTGGCGCCAAACTGTTTCACCAGTGCCTTGCGATCAAGCTCGCCCTGTTGCCCGCACGGTTTGCATTCGACGGTAATCACCGGTCCCTTGAAATCTCTAAGCGTCAGCAGGCCGGGCATATTTCTATTTTCTCATCCACGATATTTTCGTCATATTCAGCATCGAATTGAATCTGCTTGATGAATCGATTGAACAACAGCCGTCTCGTGATGCTGGCTGCAGTCCACCCGATTCTTGCCCGTTGACTCATCGCCGTTTAAAGAACAAAAACAGAACATATCAGCTTTTTTGGGCTATGCAAATGCACTCTTGACGTTGGAAACCGATGCCAATCACTGCCGCCAACCCCGTCATTTCCGAGCTTCAGGACCGCATCCGGCGGCTTGAAGGCGGAACTGCGCGCAAGTGCGAGGTGCTGTCGTTCGGAATTGCCGAGATCGACGCCAAGCTACCCGGTGGTGGGCTGGCCCGCGGCGCCTTGCACGAAGTGGCCGGTGGTGGCGCCGACGCGGTTCATGGTGCAGCGGCCGCTCTGTTTGTCGCTGGCATCGTGGCGCGCACGAAGGGCGACGTGCTCTGGTGCCTGACACGGCCCGACCTGTTTGCGCCGGCCCTGGCACAGGCGGGCCTCCATCATGATCGAGTGATCTATGTCGAGGCCGACCGGGAAGAGGATGTGCTTACAAACTTCGAAGAGGGCCTGCGTTTTGGCGGGCTTGGCGCCGTGGTCGCCGAGCTGGTGCGACTGCCGATGACCGCTTCGCGGCGCCTGCAACTGGCGGCGGAGGCTTCAGGAACGATCGGCATTGCGCTTCGACGATGGCGCCGCCCGATGGAGGCAGCAGACTTCGGTCAACCCACGGCTGCCACGACGCGGTGGCGTATCAGCGTCCTTCCCTCCGAACCGCTTCCCGTGCCGGGCATCGGGCGGGCGCGGTGGCTGGCGGAATTGATTAGAGCAAGGGCGGGAGAAGCCGCCGAATTTGAAATAGGTGCCTGCGATGCCACGGGTCGTATCAGTCTTTCTCCCCACGCTGTCAACGGACAGGATCAGGCGCGCCGATCCCGGAATTTTGCCTGAAACACCGGTCGTGGTTGTTACGCGCAGTGGATCGAAACGCGCTGTGGCTGCAGTCGACCCCGCAGCCTTCAAGGCCGGCGTCCGGATCGGCATGCCCGCCGCCAAAGCCCAGGCGATGATATCCGGCCTGCATCTCGTCGATGCCGACCCGCGCGGCGATGCATCGTCGATCGAGCGCCTGGCGCTGTGGATGCTGCGCCAATATACGCCGGTGGTAGCGATGGACAGCCCCGACGGCATCGTCATGGACACCGAGGGCGCCGACCATCTGCGCGGCGGTGAGTTGCCGATGCTGACTGGTCTTGTCAACGCTCTGCGAGGACATGGTCTTCACGCCCGTGGCGCCATCGCCGATACCTGGGGCAGCGCCCACGCCATGGCCCGCGCCACGCGGCGCGAGGTGATCATCGTCCCGGTTGGTGAGACAGCCAAATCCGTCGTCGATCTGCCGATTTCCAGTCTTCGTCTGCCTTCCGACATTGTCAGCGGTCTGGCGGTACTCGGTTTTCGCACCGTCGGCGAGCTTTCCACAACGCCGCGGGCGCCTTTGGCTCTGCGTTTTGGGCCGGAGGTCGGTCGCAGGCTCGATCAGATGTTCGGGCGCGTCGTCGAACCGATCGACCCCATTCGCACCGCGGACCTGATCGAAGTGACCCGGTCGTTCTCTGAGCCGATCGGTGCGGCCGAAACCATCGCCAAATATATAGGCAAGCTGGTGGTCGAACTCTGCGCCGCTTTGGAGATGCGTGGGCAGGGCGTTCGCCGCGCCGATCTGATCATCTACCGCGTCGACAACACCTTGCAGTCCCTGCGTGCCGGCACGGCAAAGTCGGTGCGCGATATCCCCCGTCTGACAAAGCTTCTCTGTTCCAGCATCGAAAACATTGATCCCGGTTTCGGCATCGAGAAACTGTCTCTTGCCGCGACGATGATCGAACCGTTCGAGGAGAAGCAGTCCATCTCCTCGCTGGTCGAAGAAACCATCGTCGACGTCACACCGCTGCTCGACAGTTTTGGAAACCGTGGCCAACGCATGTACCGGCTGGCTCCGGTTGAAAGCGACGTTCCCGAGCGCAACGTCGGGCGCGTCTCCCCCATTGCCGCAAAACTCGGTCAAGCCTGGCCGACCCGCTGGCCGCGGCCAAGCCGCATGCTGGCGCGCCCGGAACGGATCGAGGTGATTGCGGTTACACCCGACCATCCGCCAGCGTCCATGACCTGGCGCGGCAGACGCCGCCGCATCAAGCGCGGTGACGGGCCGGAGCGAGTGTTTGGCGAGTGGTGGGTTCGTTCCTCCGAGATGGAAGCCGTCAGGGACTACTATTCCGTCGAGGACGAGGACGGCAATCGCTTCTGGGTTTACCGCTCCGGTGACGGTGTGGATCCCGCGACCGGGACGGCCAAATGGTTTCTGCACGGGATCTATGGCTGATGCGCTACGCCGAGCTCCAGGTTACCAGTCATTTTTCCTTCCTGCGCGGCGCGTCAGGTTGCGATGAGTTGTTCACTACTGCCAAAGCCCTCGGCATTGAGGCGCTCGGCATCGTCGATCGCAACAGCCTGGCTGGAATCGTGCGGGCCTGGGAAGCGGCCAAGGAAACCGGTGTGCGGCTGGTCGTTGGCTGCAGGCTCGATCTGACAGACGGCATGTCGATCCTGATCTATCCGACGGACCGGGCCGCCTATTCGCGGCTCTGTCGGCTTCTGTCGCTCGGCAAGGAGCGGGGCGGCAAGGGCAAGTGCATCTTCGATCTGACGGATGTGGCCCTTTATGCGGACGGTCTGCTCGCCATCCTGATCCCTGACGAGGCCGATGACGCATGCGCCGTCCAGCTGCGCAAGATGAAGGAGATCTTTGGCGACCGCGCCTATATGGCACTGACGCTTCGCCGGCGGCCGAACGATCAACTGCGGCTGCACGAGCTCAACACCCTGGCGATCCGGCAGAAGGTTCGACCGGTCGTCACCAATGACGTGCTGTTTCACGAGCCGGGCAGGCGGCAATTGCAGGACGTCATCACCTGCATTCGCCATCGCACGACCATCGACCGGGCCGGGTTTCTGCGCGAACGGCACGCCGATCGTGTTTTAAAGCCGCCAGAAGAAATGCACCGGCTATTCGGCCGTTACCCGGAAGCACTCGCCCGTGCTTGCGAAATTGTTGATCGCTGTCGCTTCGACATGAGCGAGTTGACATACCAATATCCCGAGGAAGCGATCATTCCCGGATTGACGGCACAGCAGTCGCTAGAGAAATTCACCTGGGAGGGCGTGCGCGATCGCTACCCCGAAGGGGTGCCTGATGATGTGGTGAAGACCCTCCATCACGAACTCGACCTGATCCGCAAACTCGACTACGCGCCCTACTTCTTGACGGTTTACAGCATCGTCCGCTTTGCGCGATCTCAAGGTATTCTCTGCCAGGGTCGCGGCAGTGCTGCCAATTCCGCCGTTTGCTATGTGCTTGGGATCACGGCGATCGATCCTGCCGGGAACGATCTGCTGTTCGAGCGCTTTATCTCGGAAGAGCGAAACGAGCCCCCTGACATCGATGTCGATTTCGAACATGCCAGACGCGAAGAGGTGATCCAGTGGATCTACAAGACCTACGGCCGTCAAAAGGCTGCCCTTTGCGCGACCGTCACCCGCTACCGCGCCAAGGGTGCACTTCGCGATGTCGGCAAGGTGCTCGGCCTGCCCGAAGACATGATCACGGCGCTGTCTGCTGGCGTCTGGGGCTGGAGCAAGGAGGGCGTCGGCGAAAAGCAGGTCAACGAGCTGAACATGAACATGTCCGACCGCCGCCTGCGGCTGACATTGGAGCTGGCGCAGCAGTTGATGGGGGCTCCGCGTCATCTGGGCCAGCATCCGGGCGGTTTTGTCCTGACCAATGACCGGCTCGATGAGCTGGTGCCGATTGAACAGGCCCGGATGGAAGATCGCCAGACCATCGAATGGGACAAGGACGATATCGAGGCGCTCAAATTCATGAAGGTCGATGTGCTTGCCTTGGGAATGCTCACCTGCATGGCCAAGGGGTTTGCCCTTTTGCAGGAGCACAAGGGTATAACGCTGGATCTTGCCACCATCGAGCCGGAAGATCCGCCGACATATGCGATGATCCGAAAAGCCGACACGCTCGGCACGTTCCAGATCGAATCCCGCGCGCAGATGTCGATGCTGCCGCGGCTGAAACCCCAGACCTATTACGACCTGGTCATCCAGGTGGCGATCGTTCGCCCCGGTCCGATCCAGGGTGACATGGTGCATCCTTACCTGAGACGGCGCGAGGGCAAGGAGGCGGTCGTCTATCCGAAGCCTGAACTGGAGGCTGTTCTTGGCAAGACGCTGGGCGTGCCGTTGTTTCAGGAGAGCGCCATGAAGGTGGCGATCGTCTGTGCCGGCTTTACCGCCGGCGAGGCCGATGCGCTCAGACGCTCGATGGCGACCTTCAAGTTCAGCGGCGGGGTCAGCAAGTTCAAGGACAAGTTGGTCCAGGGGATGGTGAAAAACGGCTACACGGAAGAGTTCGCGGAAAAGACCTTCTCGCAGCTCGAGGGTTTTGGCTCCTATGGCTTTCCGGAGAGCCATGCCGCTTCCTTCGCTCTGATCGCCTACGCCTCCTCCTATGTGAAATGCCATTATCCGGATGTGTTCTGTGCCGCCCTCATCAACGCGCAACCGATGGGGTTCTACGCTCCGGCTCAGATCGTCACGGATGCCCGAGCCCACGGGGTGGCGATCCGCCCGGTCTGCATCAATCGATCGAGGTGGGATTGCACGCTGGAAGAGATCGAGGGGACGGACCGCCATGCGGTGCGTCTAGGAATGCGTCTGGTGCGGGGATTGCCTGAACAGGAAGCAGCAAAAATCGCAGTGGCGCGGGGCGACGAGCTCTTCGTTTCCATCGATGACATGTGGCGGCGCGCCGGCGTGTCGTCGGCCTCCCTGGTCAAGCTCGCCGAAGCCGATGCCTTTCGGCCTGCTCTCAAACTTGAAAGACGAGATGCACTCTGGGCGATCAAAGCCTTGCGCGACGAACCACTCCCTTTGTTTGCTGCGGCCGCCGATCGCGAGCGGGCGGTGATCGCCGAACAGCAGGAACCGGATGTGATGCTTCGGCAGATGACTGAAGGCGCCAATGTCGTCGAGGACTATGGCCATACCGGTGTGACGCTGCGTGCACATCCGGTCAGCTTCCTGCGCGAGGATCTCACCCGCCGAAACATCGTCACCTGCGCCGAGGCGACATCGGCGCGCGACGGTCGCTGGCTGATGACATCAGGCCTCGTCCTTGTGCGGCAGAAACCCGGCAGTGCCAAGGGCGTGATGTTCATGACCATCGAGGATGAAACAGGGGTCGCCAATATCGTCGTCTGGCCAAGCCTGTTCGAAAAGCAGCGCCGCATCGTGCTTGGATCCTCAATGATGGCGATCAACGGCGAGATCCAGCGGGAAGGGGGCGTCGTGCATCTGGTGGCGCAACGGATGTTCGATCTGACCACCGATCTGGCGAGCCTCGGCGAGCGGGACAATTTCAGGGTGCCGACAGGGCGTGGCGACGAGTTCGCGCATGGTTCACCGGGCAGTCCGGATAGTCGCGAGCGGCCGCCGATGGGCGTCAAGGCGCGCGAAATTTACATAGATGACCTTCATATCGATACGCTGAAGGTGAAGAGTAGGAATTTTCAGTAAATGGCTTAGCGGAGCTGCTGGATACGGTGAATACCGGTTCAACGCGGTGTCAGTCTTCAAACATACTGATTTGGTCCGGCTTGGTGGAGATGAGTTTCGGCGTTGCCATCGGAAACGGATGCGTGGGAAGAGGGAGTGATGCGAGACGGGTATCGGTTTCCTGGGTAACGTGACAACGGAGTCCGGAAACCGGCCCGACGCCATACCGGGCAAAATACGGCTTTATAAGGTTATAACCGCGCTGGTCACCTGATTGATAATGGCGAAAAATCCAGTATGCGATCAAATCCGCCATCTGAATCAGGCGAGATGCCTTGGAATCCAGAAAGAGAGGCACTTCCGCAAAATTCCGAAGCTGCCCATTGGCGTGTCCCACATGCTTGAAGACGTGAGACAACGTTTGAATTTTTTCCTCGTAACTGCTCTTGTCGAGGATGACGAGTCCGCGCTGTGGGTTCTTTTTCTTGTAAAGCGTCTTCAGATATCCATCAAAGCACGAAGCGACTTCCTCGAAGCTGCGGGCCAAAATCTCATTGGGGCTAAAGAGCTTCTTCTCAAGAACGCACGCATATACTTTCAGTTGTAGCTGCTTGTCGGCTAAAAGCGACAAGATGTCGACCACAGCTTGAACCCTGTCGTTCGGCGGCACGCCTTTCCAGGCGCCATTTCCCGACCGCATCGGATTTCCGTGAAACTCGATGTCCCGAGGATTGGTTGAACTGAACCGCGCCGCGACCGGGTCGATCTGAGCTTCCAGCCAATGCGTTTGGCGTTCAAAGATGCTGAATCCGGCAAGGACAAAAAATTCCGAACTTGGATCATGTGAGTGACCTGACTCGTCCAGATACAGTAGATGCAACGGATCCCCCTGAAACGAAAAAGCGGACCGCATGCGGTCCGCTCGAATTCGGTAAGCCGAGTGAAACAATCGTTCAACGCACCGACGGATCAGCGCTCTCGACTATGACGAACATATATCTGCTGCGCCCAGGCTTTTCAAGAGGTCAGTTCGACGTCAGTAGAATTGGAGAATGTGACATGTTGACCGTCGGTCCGCTGGACCAAGACTACTCGTCGTCCTCAAGCGCCTTCAACCACGCCCCGTCGTCATTCATCTGGCTGGTGAGCCGTTCGATCACGCAAATGGCCTCCACCAGACGAACGCCATCCAGCTTGCGGTAATGTGCTGTCGGACGCCTGGACGCGATCAGCTTCTGCATGTCGTGGTTCAGTTCTTCGCGGTTGATAAACACGCTTTCGAAGACTTCGGACCAGTTGTTTCCTGCGAGAATGATTGCGTTCAGGTCACCAAGATCAAGATAGTTGATCAGTGGCGTCTGCCCCTCTCCACGTCGCAGCGCTGCTTCCCGGATCTCCGTTGCCTTTCCGCCCAAGTTGCCATTCACGCGTTGCTTGAACCACTTCTGGCCAAACTTCTGTGCGAGTTTGCGCGTGATAAAATCGCGCAATTCCTCCTCAAAAGTTCCGAGCGCCTGATAAGCATCGACACGCGTATCACTCGACCTGATTGACATTGAGACGCGCCCTACCGAAACGATCGCGATGGCCCCGCTCTTCGATCGCAACCCAGCTGTCAACCCGCTTTCGACCACGACGTCGAGTGCCATCGAAAGCTCCGCCTGCACGAGCCCGGTATCGACGTCAGCGTCCTCGTACATCCGCCGACGCATTTGGGGGTCTCTCCAAAAGCGCTCGGGAAGATCGGGACGCGTCCGCCATTCACCAAACAGGTTCTGATAAGCTGATAGTGCGCTTGGTGCGACGTAGCCATGAATGTCGCCGGCACCTGCAAAGGCTGACAACTTCAATCGTGTCGTTTCGAATTCTCCGAAGAGACCGCTGTGCAGGCCCAAGGATGCGCTTAGGTGGACACTGGCGCCAGAGCTCTGCGAAATCGCCAGTGCGGCGTCGCGAATTTCATTGATCCTCGCTACCTCGAGTTGGCTGGAATAGAGGCCAGCAAAGCTCGGCACGGATACATCAGTGAGGATGGACGCCCACTGATTGGTCCTGACCGACAGCGCAAGCAGGTCGCTCATCGACTGGAGCGCTGGATCAATTCGGAATGACAGCTGCTCTGCAAGGCGCGCGTGAGCTTCTGAAATTCCGCTGCCAGCAGAAGCCAGTGCGAGAAAGTCTGAAT
>UCHD01000045.1 GCA_900472175.1 Hyphomicrobiales bacterium
ATGATGCAGGGATTTCGATCTGCCGGCGGCTTGCAACGTTTCATCTCGGTCTTTTCGGTAGTCCGAAATCTTTTCGTCGCACCGCACCAAAAACGCTCAGCCCTCGCCACCCATATCCACCGAATCCGCGCAGTGGCGCAGTGGCGCAGTGGCGCAGTGGCGCAGTGGAAAGCCGTGACCCGAGCAACCGCCTGAGTCCACAGTCAGACGCCTTGTCCGGGCGTTGATGAAACAACGTGACATCGCCCACTGCTGAGGTGGTCACCCGTCATCGTTCAAGATCATTGCTGACGCCATAGCGGCAATACCATCGCACCGCCCCCAGAATCACTTCACCCTGAAAATGACGCCACTTGGAATCGCTGATCAATGGTCCCACTGAAAATCTTCGGCACTCTTCCGAGCACTACCGCAATTTCTGCAACAGAGCCGAAGTCCTGACGGAACCCCCAGCACGCGGTTGCTCCTGTT
The DNA here is from genome assembly GCA_900472175.1 of Hyphomicrobiales bacterium. GTDB lineage: Bacteria > Pseudomonadota > Alphaproteobacteria > Rhizobiales > Rhizobiaceae > Pararhizobium. The sequence goes on from UCHD01000045.1 coordinate 472, forward strand.
CTTCTTGATTTCCACCCGAGCATCTGGTAGCAAGTAAAATCATTATTGTTATCAATGCTTTAGGAGATTTTAATATGACCCTTCCCGTAGACAATGCAGAGATAACATTTCGACGGGTCACGTCTGCGAATGTTTCGGAAATTTGTGAATTGAGCGAGACCCTGCCTGAAGAACAGAGGGAATTTGTCGCTGACAATGGGCAGTCGATCGCAGAAGGTTTCTGCTCGGAATCGGCTTGGTTCCGTGGAATTTATGCGGATGATGATTTGATCGGTTTTGTTATGGTGCACGAAGGATCGGATTGGGACGATGGGATCGACTGCGCGGGTCCCTATTTATGGCGCTTTATGATTGCCAGACCTTTTCAGAACCGCGGCTTCGGAAAGCAGGCGGTCGCCAAGCTCGCTACGCGCCTCCGGTCAAGCGGAAGCAGCGAACTTTATACGAGCTTTGGCGTTGGGCCAGCCGGCCCGCAGGCATTCTATGAAAAGCTCGGCTTTTCTCCCACGGGCGGAATGTTCGACGAGGAGGTCGAAGTCGTTCTTTCGCTCGTGGATCGGTGAACCGCATCGTCAATTCGTCATTAGAAGCTCGAATTGCGCTTCTGCAACGCTGGCGCGTCTTATGCGGTATATAACGTTGTCTGCGGCCTAACGGTTGGCGGATAATGGGTTGGGATGAGCAGTCGACCGAAGCTGCATGAACCACCGCAGGTCATCGCTCGTGCGGTCCGGCTATATTTTCGGTTCCCTTTGAGCCTGCGGATGGTTGAGGACATGCTGTTGGAGCGCGGCATTGTCGTGTCGTACGAAACGATCCGGCGATGGGGCCGCAAATTCGGCTCGGTTTACGCCAAGCAGCTACGAAGAAAGAAACCGTCGCGCGAGGATATCTGGCATCTGGACGAGGTCGTGATTTCCATAGCAGGCAGGAAACACTGACTGTGGCGTGCCGTCGATCAGGACGGTTATGTTCTCGACGAGATCGTCCAAGCCCGCCGCGATGCCAATGCTGCCAAGCGATTGCTGATCAGGCTGCT